>CAVRUW010000019.1:0-470342 GCA_963724485.1 uncultured Acidobacteriota bacterium | reverse complement strand
GCTCGATGAACGCGGCGTTCGCGCGGTCACAGAGATCGGAAGAGTCCGAAGGCCCCTCAGCACGAGTCCTCCACGCCACCGACGAGAGGTCGTGGGGACTGTCTGCTCGGGCGACGATCGCGATCTGATCGAGCGCCTCGCTCCTCCCCTTTTGTGATGGGGCCCGTCATCACGTTTGGGACATCTTGCTCGGCCCCGTGGCGAGCAACCGCAGCGGCGTACTCACGCCTTCGCCGATCAGCGCGGTGACTTCGTAGACACCGAGGCGCGTGCCGGGGGCGAGGGCCAACGGTGACGCGATTATACGGGCGGAACCATCGCGCGAACGGGAATACTCCCGGGTAACGCCGTAGCGTTTAGTAATCCGGGGCCGGCTCCCCTCGAACGCGCCGGGACGCGGCCCGCACGCGACTACCCTAGGACGCCCTGCCCGTCGCAGATCAGATGGCGCTTGCTCCAGCGCTTGGCCCGGTCGGTGGGGTTCGGACCGGTCTCGTCACCACCGTACACCGCGCGGACGGAACAACTGTCCGCGACCGCCCGCGACCAATCAATCTGGTCGTGGCGTGCGAGCCAATCCAGCAGCGCAAAGTGGATCAAATCCCACACGCCCGCCTGTTGCCAGTCGCGCACGCGACGCCAGCACGTCATCCCCGACCCGCACCCGAGTTCCTGCGGCAGCATCTGCCATGGGATGCCGCTCCGGAGGACAAACAGAATCCCAGTGAGACACGCGCGACCGGAGACGCGCGGCCGTCCGCCTTTCGGCCGACGGGGTGGCGCTGGCAAAGAACGGTTCGACCAGATCCCACAACGGAACTGGAAGCAGCGCGGCGGCGATACGCATTCACGTAACCTGGTCGACGAGGTTCAGCTTTCGGAGGTTTTGTTACGCGCTCTTAGTGCCTTCGTGCCCTTCGTGGCTAACGTGCTTCCGTGTTTCCGTGTTTCCGCGCCTCGTACGGTAACGTGAAAGCGTGGAATGGAGCTGGACGACCTGGGCGATCAGCGTTGCTGCTGTAATCGCCTCAGCCGCCGCGGCGTGGTCCGAGGGCTGCCTCGTTCGTCGGCCCGGCCTCGACATGGGATTCGCCAATCACGGCGGCATGTGGGGCGATCTGATCTGGCTCCCCATTGCCAACGCCGTCATCGTTCCTCACCTCACCTGGGGGCGCTGGTTGCTCGTGGCAACGGCGATTGCCACGGTTGCATCGCTATGGGTGCACTATTACTGGTATCGGGGAACGAAGGCCGCGCACTCCTGCGAGCACATGTGGCCGGCGCGCCCCCACGGGTACATGGACCCGCGATCTCTCCCTTGCCGGGTGGCTTCACGTTCTGTATGTCACCGGTGAACTGACGCTGCTGTTGGGTTTCCTGCTTCATCCCATGCCCTCGGCGACGGTGATCATGGTTGCCGCCATTTTCACAATTCACATCCCCATCGGACTGCTGCAGCCGCGATGGTTCCTGAGCGGGCAGGTCGCGTCGTTCCGGCAGCAGCCTTTGCTGCTTCCCTGCCTCGCCGCGTTGTGGTTGATCAGCGCGGCGAAATTCTGAAGCCGGTGTCTAATCAGTTGAGAGTATCCAGCAGATACTCCTTTCATGACCGCGCCTGGATCAATCCGCGGACGCAAGACGCTGGCCCTCCTCTGGCCGGTGTGCACTCTCGCACTGCTTTCGCCGTCTAACGCCAGCCCGAGCCTCGCTCCTCTCGAAGGTCTGCCACCCCTAATGCTGTGGGCGTGGGAACGCCCCGAAGATCTTCGCGCGCTCGATGAATCGATTGGCGTGGCCTTTCTCTCGCAAACCATCACCCTGCACGGGCACCGGGTGTCGGTTCAGCCACGCCGACAGCCGCTACGCGTGGCGCCGGGCGCGCGACTCATGGCGGTTACCCGCATCGAAATCGGCCCTGGCAACGTGGCGCCGGATCCGCAAACGATCGAGCAGGTCGCTGCCCTGATTGCCACCACGCGAACCGCCCCGCGCGTTGCAGCAGTGCAGGTTGACTTCGATGCCAGAACCTCGGAGCGCGACTACTACCGGAGCTTGCTGCTTGCGCTTCACGCGCGTTTGGACGGCGTGCCGCTGTCAATTACGGCGCTAGCGTCATGGTGCGTAGGCGATCGGTGGCTGCAAGACCTTCCAATCGAGGAAGCGGTTCCCATGCTTTTCCGGATGGGACCATCGGACGAGCACTATCGCGGGCTCGCCGAATCGCCTCGTGATGGCGCCGGCGTCTGCCGACGAGCAGTAGGCGTGTCACTCGACGAACCGCTCCGGGTTGGACGGGCGAAACGCCGTCTGTATGTCTTCAGCCCACGATCATGGACCGAACACACGATAGGCGACGCGAAACGGCAAGCCGGCCAGTGATGAATACCCACTCGTTTGCTCGCCGTGCGCTGGTTGCGATAGTCGTGGCCGTCATGGCTGGCGCCGCGACGACAGTCTGGCTGGCAGCGTGCTTTGATATCTATCGTCCGCCGACAGTCGCGTCGTTCCAGCCGCTCGATCGCGAGGCGTTTGTCAAAGGCGAACTTGGTGTTCTCCGGCCCACCTTCGCTCGCCGATACCTGGTGCAGGCGTACCGTGTTCTCAACGGCGTTCGTCCACTAGACGAGGCGACGCTTGGCCCGATGCCGGCATCGGTCATCCCGGCCGGACAGACGCCGCCGCGGACGAGCATCGAGGAGTGGCGAGACGCGCGGCAACGCATACCTGGCGGCGATACGCCACCGCAGTTTCTGCCCCTCTACTACGACGATTCCAGCGTGGGCCGCCGAATCGATTCGTTATATTCCACGTTTCCGAACTGCCAGAGCGACGCGTTCCGCACTGCCACGAGAACTCTCGAGGACCGAATCGCGACGTTCGGCGCCAGCAGCACCACCGTGATCGAGTGGACTCGCGCTCAGGATGCCGTCTTTGCGAACTGCTCAGGCGAACAGCTCGTCTTGCCAGCACCGCCCTCGTCTGCCGATCCACAGCGTCACGCTGACTTCGAGTACCAGACGGCCGCCGCGTATTTCTACGCGACGCTGTACCGAGGAAGCGGCTCGACGATTTCGCCAGATCGCTCTGGACCAGGCATCGCCGTGGCAGCCGTATGGCCGCTATCTCGCCGCGCGCGCCACTATCCGCCAGGCTACGGTGACCGATTCACCCGAAGCCAGGCGCGAACAGCTCCTCGCCGCCGCAGACGTCGAGTTGCAGGCTGTCCTTAGCGATCCGCGTGCATCCACACTTCATGACAGCGCTCGCGGACTGCTCGGCTACGTCCACGCACGATTGCGCCCTAGCGAGCGACTCACCGAGCTGTCATCGAGCTTGGAAAAGGCGGTGAATCCGACGCGACAGGACGTCGAGGACTATCGCTGGCTCCTTGAAAAAGTCGCCTACTGCTGCAACTTCCACTACGACTCGGTAGCTGACTTCGATGGCCTGGTGAAATCGGGGGACCTCACCGATTGGATCATCACCACGCAGGCGAGCGGGGACGAAACGCTCGGCCGTGCGCTGCAGCGATGGACCGACACACAATCACCGGCGTGGCTGGTGTCGGTGCTCTGGAAGATCCCCCGGCTCACAGCGCTACGGCGAACGTCCTGCTCGCGGCAGCCGCCATTCCGCGGCAATCACCGGCATATGCGACCGTGGCGTTCCTTCGGGTTCGACTGATGCTGGCGCGCGGCGAGCGGAATGCGGCGCGCGCTCTGCTCGCGGAACTCCCGGTGAAGGCGCAACCGGGATTCCCTGAAGAGTCCATCAATCTGCTCAAAGCCGCGCGGCTGCAGCTGGCCAACAGTCTCGATGAGCTTCTCGTGAATTCCGTTCGCACAGTCGTGGACCCTGCCATGCCGACTTCGGACAATCAATTGCTGGAAGACGATGCGAGCGAGTTGCTGACATACCGGCTGCCGCTCAGCCGGCTGGTCGATGCGTCGAGATCGCGAGTTGCTGCCTGATCGGATCCGCTATCGCATCGCAGCCGCGGCGTTGTCACGCGCCCTCGTGCTGCGTCGCGATGCCGTGGCACGGCGAGGCGGCAACCGCCTTGAGCAGTGTCGCGCCGAGCGGCGCGTCGCGATCTCGATCGCTATCTTCGGCGCAGACTAGCGCCGAAGAACGGCATCGGGCTGGACTGCTCATCATGGCTCGGAATCTCGGCATGCACGCATACGTCCCGGGGCGCCGTGATTTCGGCACGACCCCGGTGCACGACTGGATGTCCGAGGACCTGGTCGGCAGCTGGTGGTGCACGACCGATGACGGACGGCTCACATCGAGGCTCGTCGACGAGCCATCCGGAGTCGAGTCGATGTTTCACTAAACCCAAACGGACGACTTCCCGTCGTTTCTCACGGGCGATGAACGAGCCGCCGTCCGAGAGGAGATCGCGGCGCTGGTGAAACTGGGGCACCCACAAGGATATCTGGCCGAAGAAGCGATCAAATGGGCGCAGGAAGCGCCGCAGGATCTTCGGGCTGCCGAGGCGCTCGCGTCGGTGGTCCGGCGCGGTCGTTGGAGCTGCAGTGTCCCCGCGAGCTCGCGGCGGGCGTTTCAAACCTTGCACCGCGTGTTCCCGACGAGCGTGTGGGCTCAGCGCACGAAGTACTGGTACGCCGGTCATCAGTGAAAGTCGTGCGACTCGATGGCGGCATCCGCTGACAGCCCCTCGAGCTTGAAGACCTTCTCCGCCTTGATGGCGGTGACATCGTCGACCGTCTGGACGATGCCTTCCACGATCATGAATGGCGCGCTGACAATCGTGAGCTTCTCCTGATCGTAGAAATCGGGTTGCACGATGATGTTGGCCACGCCGGTTTCGTCCTCGAGCGTGAGAAACACAAACCCTTTCGCGGTTCCCGGCCGTTGACGCGTGATGACCATGCCAGCCGTCCGCACCCGGCGGCCCGATCGCACGCGCGGCAGCTCGATGGCCGGAATGATGCCGCGCATCGAGAGCTCATGACGCCGGAAGGACATCGGATGCGGGCCAATCGTCAGGCTGGTGCCGGCGTAGTCGGCCACCAAGCGCTCGCTCGCCGTCATCGGATCTAAGGGTCCACGGTCCACGGTCCACGGTCCACGGTCTCCGGTCTCCGGTTGCCGGTCTCCGGTTGCCGGTCCCCCGTTCCCGATCTCCGGTTGCCGGTGACCGGCCTCCAACCAGTGTCCGGTAACCGACTGGGAACCGGAGGCTGGAGACTGGAGACCGGAGACTGGAGACCTCTCATCATCGCGATCAAACAATTCCCCAGCCGGCCGAATCACCCGTTCCGCCTGCCACAATGCCGAGCGGCGATCCATACCGAACGAGTTCAAGGCGCCGACTTCCGCGAGCACGCGGATCTCATCGCGCCGCAGGTTGATGCGACGCGCGAGATCGTCAATCGTGGCAAACCGCCTGGGTGATGACGCTTCTTCAATCCAGTGATGCGAGCAGACATTGCAGAAGCAGCCATCGCTCTGCTCAATCATCGACGGATCGTCACAGCCACACTTGGGACACCTAACTGCAGTTCGGAGTGCGGAGTTCGGCGTACGGAGTTGGTTCTGAGTGCCGAGTGGGTTTGAGTGCCGAGTGGATCGTGCCGAGTGGGTTCGGAGTGCCGAGTGGGTTCGGAGTGCCGAGTGGGTTCGGAGTACTGGCGATTGCCTTTCCGACCTCTTCGCGCAATCCGCTGACGTAGCGCAGGCCCAGGCGGATGGCCCCGTCAGGCGTAACCGTGCAGTCCCAATCCGACACCTGCACGTCGATGGGAACGAAACGGACGCCGCGCCGCTGCGCATCCTTGACCAGCGTCGCCGGGTGATAGAACCCCATCGGCTGGTTGTTCAGGAGCGCGGTGTAGAAAGCCGCGGGGTAATGCATTTTTAAATACGCGCTCGAATAAGCAATCAGCGCAAAGCTTGCGGCATGTGACTCGGGAAAGCCATAAAGCGCAAACGACGTGATCGACAAGACAATGCGATCGGCGGCTTCGTGGGTGATGCCGTGCTTGGCCATACCCTCGCGCAAGTGCACTTCGAGCTGGCGCATCTTTTTCTCCGAGCGCTTGAAGCCCATCGCCCGCCGAAGTTCTTCGGCCTGACCGCCACTGAAACCAGCGACGACCATGGCCATGCGTAACAACTGCTCCTGGAACAGCGGCACCCCGAGCGTGCGCTTCAGCACCGGTTCGAGCAACGGGTGGTCGTACACCACCGGCTCTCGACCGGCGCGACGATTGAGATACGGGTGCACCATCTGCCCCACGATGGGTCCTGGGCGGATGATGGCAACCTGCACGACGAGATCGTAGAAGCAGGTCGGCTTGAGCCGCGGCAATGTCGCCATCTGCGCGCGCGACTCCACCTGGAACACCCCAATCGTGTCCGCCGCCTGCAACATCGCATAGACAGCAGGGTCTTGCGGAAGATGGGCGAGATCGATACGTGCGGAGTTCGGGGTTCGAGGTGCGGAGTTGGTGCGGAGTTCTGAGTTGGTGCGGAGTTCTGGGTGCGTACGGAGTTCTGAGTTCGGTGAAGGAGCATTCACCAGCCGGATGGCATCCTGCAAAGCCGCCATCATGCCCAGCCCCAGCAGATCGACCTTGATGAGCCCCATGTCGGCACAGTCGTCCTTGTCCCACTGCACCACGACGCGATCGGGCATGCTGGCGTTCTCGAGTGGAACGACGGACGACAAATCCCCCTGACAAATCACCATCCCACCCGAATGCTGTCCAAGATGCCGTGGCAGGTCTTGCATCTGGTACCAGAGCCGTCCGAAGTGCTGAACGCGTCGATCGCCGGCATCGAAGCCCGCGGCGGCCATGTTGCGGTTGATCGTGTCGGCAGGGTCGACGAACTCGAACTGGTTCATCACCTTTGCCAGCCGATCGACGACGACCGGATCGAGCCCTAGCGACTTCCCCACCTCGCGCGCGGCGCTCCGCCCGCGATAGGTGATGACATTCGCCGTCATGCCCGCGCCATGGGTCCCGTACTTCTCGTAAATGTGCTGGATGACACGCTCGCGACGATCGCCGCTCGGCAGATCGAGATCGATGTCCGGCCACTCACCGCGCTCTTCAGACAAAAAGCGCTCGAACAACAGCTCCATCCCCACCGGATCGACCGCGGTGATGCCGAGGCTGTAACACACGGCGCTATTGGCCGCCGAGCCGCGCCCCTGCACGAGGATGTCCTGCTGCCGACAGAAATTGACGACGTCCCAGACGATGAGGAAGTAGCCGGCGAGCTCGAGCTTTTCGATGAGATCGAGCTCGCGCGCGATCTGGGCGCGCGCGCGATCGTGAAAAGGACGATACCGATCGCGGGCGCCAACTTCCGTGATCTTGCGCAGAAACGACGTCTCGGTTTCACCGGGCGGTACCGGGTAGCGGGGGAACCGATAGCCGAGATCCTTCATGGTGAACTGGAGTCGCTCGGCCAGTGCGAGCGACGTTCGCACGGCCTCGGGCCGATCGGCAAACAAACGCAGCATCTGCGCCGGTGGCTTCAGATAGCGCTCGGCATTGGCCACCAGCAATCGACCGGCCGCGTCGAGCGTCGTGTGCTCGCGAATAGTGGTGAGCACATCGAAGAGCGGCCGCTCGTCGACCGTGGCAAAGCGAACCCCACCCGTCGCAACGATTGGCACGCCAAAGGCCTCGGCCAGACAGACCAGCGTGTCGTTGTCGTCCTCCTGATCGCGCCGAAGATGTCGCTGCAGCTCGACGAAGACATTGCGACGACCGAAGAGCGCAATCAGTCGATCGAGCAGCCCACCCACACCGTACCGTTCGGCGAGCAGCAGCGGCCGGCCAGCCAGCGCCACCAGGCCAGTCGTGAACCCCTCGAAGTCCTGCAGCGTCAGCGAGCCCTCACCTTTCGGCGCGCGAAGCTTCATGCGGGTCACGAGACGACAGAGGTTGCGCCAGCCTTCGGGAGATTCGACGAGGACTGGCAACACCCATTGCGCGAGTGGGTGATTGGGCGATTGGGTGATTGCAGTGGGTGATTTCGTGATTGGGTGATTGGATGGGGGGATTGGGCGATTGGATTTCGTGGTTGGGCGATTGGTTGATTGCGCGATGAGGTGATGCTGCGGCTGCGTGATCGTCAGCTCGGCGCCGATGATGGCGCGGAGGCCGGCGGCTTTGGCGGCTTGATGAAAGCGCGGGGCGCCGTAGACGCCGTCACGATCGAGGAGCGCGAGGACGGGATAGCCGAGAGCGGCAGCGCGCTCGATCAGCGTTTCGGGCAGCGACGCGCCGCGGAGAAACGAAAACGCCGACGAGGTGTGAAGCTCGATGTAGGACACGGTGGAAGAGGGAGTGAAGGGACGGACAGGCCTCAGAGGCTCAGAGACTCAGAGGAATCAGGCACGGAAGCACGAACAAACGCAGCCACGAAGGGCACGAAGAACACGAAGATAAAAGGTAAATAAAAGCTTCGTGTCTTCGTGTTCTTCGTGGCTACGTTCCACATCTTCACCTGCCACTTTTCAATCAACCACGCCTTCGATGAACCACTGCCCCACCTCTCGCTCCACGAAGATGCGATAGACGGTGCCGTCCGCCAGCGCGACGTCCCATTCGTCACGATCCCAACAAGATCTCGCCGAAGCTCGCAGAGATTCCTGAGCGAGCGGAGGCGGATGCGGCGGGTGCGGTGCGGTGCGCAGGTGCGGCAGATGCACCGGACCGTCGTTCCACCACTCGCCTGACGTGCGCCATGGACCGGCGGCCTGAACAATCGCGCCGCTGGAGACGCCGCGGCGATCGGTCATCACCCGAACGGGACGGCCATCGACGACCTGCACTCGCGCGGGAACGGGGAGGCGTAAACGCCTCAGTGCGGAGTGCGTCGTGCGGGGTACGGAGTTGGTGCCGAGTGCAGAGTTCTGTGCAGAGTTCTGTGCAGAGTTCTGTGCAGAGTTCTGCGCGAGATCCTGCAACTGAAACGGAACCATCTCGAATGCGCCCGGCTTCCAGGTGTCGAGCAGTTGTGGCGAGCCGACGTGGGTTTCACCCATCAGTGCCGTGAGCCGGGCTAGCAGCGTGGAGACCTGTTCGGGCGATGGCTGGGCTCGATCGAACAGTTTCCATTGCGTCACGCGGGCAGGTGTGGGCTCGATGAGCACGCGGACCCGATCGATGCCCGCTGAGGGTGGATTGGTTTCGAGGTCGAGCAGGACCAGCGTGCGTAGCGTCTTCGGGTCGCGCATCGGCGCCGGCAACTGCAACGTCCGGGCGTGGACTTCTTTCGAGACCAAGCGCAAATGCGTGTGAAGAACGGCGGCTCCCCGATCGGCGCGCTCGAGCCGCTCGGCCAGCGGTTCGAACAATCGACCAAGGACGAACGACAACGGTTCCAACCCTTCGATGGGCCATTCGAGGTCGAGCACGCCTTCGAACGGATCTTCCGGGATCCAGGGAACCAACGGACGCTTGTCCAACCCTCGCGCGAGGTGCTGCCAGAACACTCCGCGCGCTCCCAACCGTTCGTACACATCTCCAGCCGGCAAATCAGCCAACGCTCCGATCGTTCGGATGCCCCAGCGTTTGAGCGTATCGAGCAGCGCCTGAATCTCGGCCAGAGCCGTCTGATGGCTGCGTGGCGTGCGTTTAGAAACAGTGTCTGGATGCCGAGTAGCGGCTGTCAGTGGTTGAGCGCCCGAAGCCGCATGAGGATGTTCTCGCTCGTTCGAGATGGGGATCGCACGCCGCGCCTGACGTGTGCCATTGGCAGCATGTGAATCGCGCGGATGCTTCCACCCACCACCGCAGGAATGACCGGTTCGCACACTGTCCGGAACACGATCGAGGGTGGATTCAAAGTACGGGAGGGCGTCGAACATGGGGGCGGAATAAGGCACTTCGGCAGGTGCCGCGTGTGCCGCAGGTGCCGCAGGTGCTGTCACTGGCGCCAGGCGCAACCGATCGAAATCGCCCAGCAACGTCACCGGCAAGCTCGCCAGCATTTCGATTTCTTCGCCCGGCAACACGACGGTCAGACCAGCACGGCCCAGCGCGAGCAGTGCGGCCGCCGTCTGCGAGGGGGCCAGCGCTATTCGCACCGCCTTCCCCTCGCCAACGGCATTACGGGTGAGTTCAGCGGCGGTGCGCCGCATCTGCTCGCCGATTTCGCGGGGGGAGCCAAAGAGTCGAGACAACCCGCCCACATCGAGCATTACCAGCGGTCCCACGACCTCGAAACGCGGCGTGAAGACTTCAGCGATCCGGACGAGCGTCGTAATCGGCGCGGACAAGGAATACAAGCAGGCAAACATGTCCTTACTCCGTGATGACCACTTCTCGCGCGACCGTTTGGAGATTGACCGCGCCGTGCACGGCGCGGCGTGGCGAGGACAATCGGGCATGCACGGAAAGTCCGGCGAGGCGACGGCTTCGATCGTGGATGCCGGCCCAGCGAGCCTGGTTACCGGTTCCGGGTTGGCGGTTGCCGCTGGGATCGATCCCCGTGGTGATGGTGACGCCACCGGCGCTGCGAGCAATGGGAACCGGTCCCAGCAGCAGACAGGCCGTGTCTGTCCCCTCGACGACCCGCTGCAGTCGCAGCCACGTGGTGAGCGGCACACGACGAAGGCCGATCAACGGCACATCCGCGCAATCGAAGACGACCGCTGTGCAAACCCCGGACTGCAACACGAGGTTGAGTGCTTTCAGTGATCGATCGATCGTGCGCTCGAGCAACGTGCCGGGCCCCTCGACAGCTCGCGCCCCCGGCAGCCAAGCGGGATCGAGGGCCCCCGTGGTTTTCGTGATCGCCTGACCACGAACCCAGAGCAGCCGTGAGAGAGCCATTCCGCACGTCGTGGCGCTCGCCGGATCGAATCGATCAAAGGTGTCGATCAGAGCGACCGATTCCCCACGAGCCGTCGCCGAGGCCAGCCAGGTCCACGCCAGGCTGGTGCGTCCGGACGAAACGGGACCGATCAGCTCGGACACCTGACCTCGCGGCAATCCACCCTGCAGGCGGGCATCGAAGTCAGCCAAGCCAAACGCGGCAAGGGCGTCCCCACTCCTGACAGGACTATTCGTCGTCAGCGTCCGATCGAGCTTGCGATCGCGCAGGAGGGATTCGAGCCGGGAATAAGGCGCCCCGGGTGCCGAAAGTGCCTCAGGTGCCTGGGGTGCCGCAGGTGCTGGTGAGTGAGGTGCTGAAGGGGCGTGGAGTGCCAGGGGTGCTGCCATGGGCGATCCTTTTCGTTTAATTTTCGCCTCTGGTTATAGGTGAATAAAAAGCGAAAGTCAATATCGGGCTGGTAGGGCGGGTGGGGCTGGTAGGGCGGTGGGCCTAGTAGGGCGGGTGGGGCCTTAGGGCTTGTGCGTCCGGTCGGTCGCGTGGGTCAAGGCAGCGAGCCAGTGTCCCAACCTGCCCGAAACCTGCCCGACCCGCCCCCCAACCCGCCCTAGCCCTACCCGCCCTACCCGCCCTACCTGCCCTATGATCAAGCGTCTTGCTCGCGCTTGTTGTTCAAGCCGGCCGGCGAGTTGCGGCGGCGCTCGCCTACCGCGACTTTCGCCTCCTCTGGTTTGGCGCTCTCGTCTCCAGCATTGGCACGTGGATGCAGAAGGTCGCGCAGGCCTGGCTCATCGTGACCCTGTCCGGCAGCGCCTCGGCCTTTTTCCTCGGCCTCGATTCGTTCGTCGGCGAGGTCCCGATTCTTCTCTTCACGCTCATCGGTGGCGTGGTGGCCGATCGCCGGAACCGACGTCATCTGCTGCTCATCTCGCAATTCGTGCAGATGACTGCGGCCTTCACGCTTGCAGCGCTCGTCTTCACCGGCACCATCCGCATCTGGCTGATACTGACGCTCTCGTTCATCACCGGTGTAGCGCAGGCGTTTGGCGGTCCCGCCTATCAGTCGCTCATTCCCTCACTCATTCCGAAAGAACATCTGCCCAACGCCATCGCGCTCAATTCGATCCAGTTCAATCTCGCACGCGTGATCGGCCCGTTGATCGCCGGCGCGGCGTTGACCGTGTTTGGCATGGTGGCGTGCTTCGGACTCAACGGGGTGTCGTTTCTCTTCGTCATCGCCGCGATCGCCGCCCTGCATGTGACGCATGTGCCGTCCACCGCCGTCTCGAGCATGAGCGATCAGCTGAAAGGCGGTCTTCGCTACGTGCGCAATCAGCCGCAACTCGTCACCCTGACCGTACTCGGTTTCATCTCGGCGTTCCTCGGTCTTCCGCTGCTGACGTTTCTTCCAGTGATCACCAAGGACGTGTTTCAACAGGATGTCGAGCTCTATACGCGGTTCATGACGCTGGCCGGCGCTGGCGCCGTCCTGGGTGCACTCAGCGTCGCGTGGATCGGCAAACATCGCCACATGGGGCTGATGCTGTTGATCATGCAAGCGCTGCTTGGTTTGGTCGCCGTGGCATTCTCGTTGTCGAAGGTGATCTGGCTGAGCCAACTCCTGCTCTTCACCGGCGGCGCGTTGCTGGTGACCTGCTTCTCGATGACGACATCCCTGGTGCAGCTTCTCGCGCCGCAGGAATTGCGTGGCCGCGTCGTGAGCATCTACATGGTGGCGTTTCGCGGCGGCTCGCCGCTGGGCGGGCTGATTAGCGGGTGGCTGGTGACACAGATCGGCTCGGCTCCGTACGTCCTCGCTCTCAACGGTGGTCTTTTGACGATCGTGGCGCTGATCGCCATGACCCGCGATCACGGACTGCGGGACGTCTAGACGCCCGTCAGTTTCCAGTTGCCAGTTACCAGTTCAAAGAAAATCGCCTTCCCCTTTGAACTGACAACTGGTAACTGACAACTGGTAACTGAAAACTTCTTAGAATCCCCCCATGCAAATCTTCACTTGGGCGCTCCTGGCGCTCCTGCTGACCAGCGCCACGGCATCGGCGCAGTCACCCTTCTCGATGGGCGGCGTGACCGCGCAACCAGGAACGGTCGCGTCCGGCACCTTTCTCATCGCCGCCAGAACCGGCGATAACGGTACCGAGATCCCGTTTTCGATCGTGCACGGCGCCAAGCCCGGTCCCGTTTTGGCACTCGTGGCGGGCACGCATGGCATGGAGTACGCGCCCATCGTCGCGTTGCAGCGACTGCGCCGGGCCTTCGATCCCGCGGCCCTCACCGGCACCATTGTCATGGTACACGTCGCCAACATGCCGTCGTTTCTCGGCCGGACGATCTACTACTCGCCAGCTGACGGCAAGAACCTGAATCGCGTCTTTCCTGGAAAGTCGGACGGCACGCTGTCGGAACGGATTGCCGACACCATCACGCGCGAAGTGATTGCTCGAGCCACACATGTCGTGGACATCCACTGTGGCGACGGTAACGAGTCGCTGCGCCCGTACGTGTATTGGATTACGACTGGGCCGCCGGAAGTCGCCGAGGCAGGTCGTCGGCTCGCCCTGGCGTCCGGATTCGATCACATCGTGATCGACCGTGGGCGTCCGACAGATCCCGCTCAGTCGATCTATCTCTCGAACACCGCGATCCTACGTGGCAAGCCCGCGTTGACGGTCGAGTCAGGCTATCTGGCGGCTACCGACGAAGACTCTATCGCGCGCATCGAGCGTGCAGTCGCCGGATGGCTGCGCGAGTTGGGCATGCGAGCAGAGGGTCCGCCAGTCGTGAGCGCGCCAGTGTGGATCGATCGCAACGAAGTGCTCACGAGCACGGCGACCGGAATGTTCTATGCCGCCGTCGAGCGAGGCCACAGTGTCGTCGCGGGCACGCTCATCGGGCGCGTCACCGATTTCCACGGCAGCGTGCTCCAGGAAGTCAAGGCACCATTTGCTGGTGTCGTGCTCTACGTTCTCGGCACGCCGCCCATCAGCAAGGGCGAACCGGTTGCCTTCATCGGCCAGGTCCAGAAGTAAACGTCATCGATCGCCCTGAGGCTTGAGGGCAAGCGTCCACGTCAGCGGGACTTTCTGCGGCCTGTAACAGACCGCGTCGTCGCAGGCCTGATATTCGAGCGTGGCATCCAGCACGACGGAGGTACGGCCGGCGAGCGCTTTCTGCGCGGCTGGTGTCGACAGGATCTCCAGCTCGCGGATCAATTGAAATGGCTTCGAATAGACGGCGACGCGCTCGTCGAGCGGCTTGAAGTGATAGATCGTCGATGGCGGATAACGTGTCGGTTTGACCTGGAGCCACGGACGCGACGCAACCTCCACGTTCACGACCTGATACGTGTGCTTGCCGGGTGCATAGACGTGAAGGTTACGCACAGGCGTCACGTCGACAACGAGCGCGAACTGGACCCCTGGAGAGATCGCGGCCACACTGGCGCCGGCACTCACCCGTAGATGCGGCGTTTCGCCGGCTGCCACAGGGCCGAGGATCTCTAACGGTTTCTGACCCTGGCCGATTGAAACGTCGCAGACCGCGACCAATGTTGTGAGTACAAGAAAACGCCGCGTCATCCTGTCCCTCATCTTACTGGCGAGAGACCTGACGACGCGGCGTGGTTGGGTGGAGGACACCCAGCCGTTCGGCAACTACTTGCGCTTGATGGCTTCGTAAATCGACGCTCCGCCACCGCCGATGGCCGCGCCAATCAGTGCGCCTTTCTTGCCACCCGCGAGCGCGCCGATCCCCGCGCCCGCACCGGCACTGCCGCCGATCACGAGTGCCGTCTTTTTCCAGGACCGTTTCGGCTCTGCCTCACGGGAGACGACGCGTTGCACGCGTGGGCGGACCGTTTGGACCACGGGCCGTTGGACGATGTCAGGCTCGACCGCCGTCGGATAGTAGGCGACTGGGGCGGCGGCATACGCCGGTTGCGGCGCCACGCGGCTCACGCACGTGACCTGCGCCACTTCGCGATTGGCCACGAATGATCGCTGGAGCACGGCTTCCTGGTGCGGCTCACACTGCACCAGCGTCGGAGCGGTCGTCGCTGCGGAGGTCATGCTCCCAGGCGCCGCGACGGTCATCGCATACGGGTTGGTCTGCGATGGTGGCCACGTGGCCTCCGGTGCCCGCCCTTGTGCCGTTGCCACCAGAGCGACCGCACCGGCCACCAAGCCGCCGATGGCCGATCCCAAAATGGCTCTCATCATTGTCGAATCCTCCTCAGGGGGTTCTGTGGAACTTTGGAACGGTGAGAACAAGGACCATGCCAGAGTCTGAGGACCCGTAAGTCCATGTCGAATCGAGCGTTTTCGCTCAGTACGTCTCAGGAAGTGCTCAGCGGTGCGTTGGATCGAGGACAGTCGCAGGCTTCTACGGCCGGTTCGCTATACTCCCCCCATGAGTCGGATACTCGTCGCGGAAGACGATCCCGATATCGCGAGCCTGCTCACCCACTATCTGCAACGAGCCGGATTCGAAGCGGACATGGTTTCGTCGGGACGCGACGTTCAGCCCCGTATGCGCAAGGCGCCTCCTGATCTGCTTCTGCTCGATTTGATGTTGCCGGGGATTGACGGCCTGGAGGTCTGCCGCGCTGTTCGCAACGATCCTCAGACGGCCGCGATCCCAATCATCATGGTCACGGCCAAGGGTGAAGAATCGGATCGCATCGTAGGGCTCGAGCTGGGCGCCGACGACTACATCACCAAGCCGTTCAGTCCTAACGAGGTCATCGCGCGCATCAGAGCGCTGCTTCGCCGGGCACAACGCACGGGCCCGGCGGACGGCCGACTGACTTATGGTCCGCTGTCGGTGGACGTCGACCGCCATCTCGTGCGCATCGATGGCCGCGAGGTGAAGCTGACCGCCAAGGAGTTTCTGCTGCTCCAGTATCTGATGCAGCATCGCGGACGCGTGCTGTCGCGCGATTTGTTGCTTTCTGACGTTTGGGGATACTCGTACACGGGCGGCACCCGAACCGTGGACGTCCACGTCCGGCGTCTCCGAGAAAAGGTGCCGTTCCTGACCGACGCCATCGCTACGGTGAAACAGTTCGGGTACAAGTTGATCGAGCCCGCTCCGGTCGCCAGCTAGGCCTCTCGCTCGTGCGTTCCTATTTCCGCCTCACGATCTTCTTCAGCGTTTTCGGCGCCGCTGCCGTCGCCCTGCTGTTCGTGATGGTGACAACGTCCGATCCGTTGTCGGCGGAACGTCGGACTCAGCTGCTGACCGTCACTGCGCTCGGTCTTGGGGGGGCACTCGTCGCGGCGTTTCTCGTGTCATCCGTTCTCGCCGCGCCGCTCGAGCGGCGGGTCGGCGGCATTCTCGCGGTCGCACGCCGGTACAGCGTCGGCGACCTGCGGCGGCCGCTGCCGGACTACGGAGATGACGAACTTGGCGAGGTTGCCCGCGCGATGGATGGCGCCGTCCAGGATCTGGGCCGGCGTGTCGACGAACTATCTCGCGATCGAACCAGGATGGTGGCGATTCTCGCCAGCATGGTCGAGGGCGTGCTGGTCGTCGACGCGCAGGGACGTCTACAGCACGTCAACGATGCCGCACGGCGGATGCTGCGCCTCGATCACGATGCGATCAATCGATCGTATGTGGAAGCGATACGCCATCCCGGAATCGTCGACCAGATCACCCGCGTCCTTGGGGGCGAACAGCCTCCAGGCCTCGAGCTCTCGGTGACGCGTGAAGTCGTTCGGACGCTGGTGGCACGAGTGGCGCCAGTGATCGCCGCCGGTCGTGGCGCCGTGCTCGTGCTCCACGACATCACCGATCTGCGACGCGCGGATCAGATTCGCCGCGATTTCGTCGCCAACGTCTCACACGAGTTGCGAACTCCGCTCACGGCGATCAAGGGCTACGCCGAAGCGTTGCTCGACGAACCGGACGACCTCGAGGCGCGACAGCGATTTCTCGACATCATCCTCCGCCATTCGACACGCATGGAGCGCCTGGTCAAGGACCTGCTGCGGCTCGCGCGACTCGACGCCGGCCAGGAGGCTGCTGAACTCTCAACGTGCGATGTCACAGCACTGGTCGCAAGCCTGGTCCTCGACTTCGAGCCCGCATCACAGGCCAAAGGCCAGCAGATTCACCAGCACATCGCCGACGAAGCGCCCTCGCTTGTCGTCGACGCCGCGAAGCTGCACGACATCCTGCGTAATCTGATTGAAAATGCGATCAGCTACACGCCCGACGGCGGTGTGGTCACGGTCACAGCCGATCTACATGAGAGCCGCTATCGGCTGACCGTATCGGACTCGGGGCCAGGCATTCCTTCCGAGGATCTGAGTCGCGTCTTCGAACGCTTCTATCGTGTCGATAAGTCACGCGCTCGACCGGGAGGTACCGGCCTCGGTCTGGCGATCGTGCGGAATCTCGTGAACGTGCTTGGCGGGGAGGTCAGCGCCGGCAACAACGAGAAGGGCGGCGCGGTGTTCACGGTCCTGTTGCCAATTCGCGATCTTCCCGAGAATTGACCCTAGACCCTCTATGCCTACACCCCTAGCCCTACGCCGTGCCACTAGGGCATTCCCGCTGCCGCCAGCAGATAGAACGTCACGGCGGCAATCAGGGCCGACGCCGGAATAGTCAAAATCCAAGCCCAGACAATCCGGCCCGCGATTCCCCATCGCACCGCCGACATTCGACGCACCGAGCCGACGCCGACGATCGCGCCGGTGATGGTGTGCGTGGTACTCACCGGCACACCCATCGCGGTGGCAGTAAACAGCGAGATCGCGCCTGCGGTTTCGGCCGCGAACCCTCCCACGGGCTGGAGCCGGGTGATCTTCTGCCCCATCGTGTGAATGATGCGCCATCCGCCCGAAAGCGTGCCAAGGGCAATCGCGGCGTGCGCCGACAGCACGACCCACATGTCGATTCGGAACTCCTCGATGAGCCCGCCGGCGAGCAGTGCTCCGGCGATGATACCCATGGTTTTCTGCGCGTCGTTAGCGCCGTGTCCGAGGCTGTAGAGCGCGGCGGAAACGAGTTGCAGCTTGCGGAACCAGAAATCCACACGTGACGGCGCGAAGTTGCGGAAGATCCAGTAGATCGACACCATCAGCGACAGGCCCAGCACCAGGCCAATCGCGGGGGCCAGAACGATGAAGATCAGCGTCTTGGTCCAACCGCTGACGATCAGGACGCCGGTGCCAGACTTGGCGACCGCGGCGCCCGCGTAGCCGCCGATCAACGCATGGGACGAGCTTGTCGGCAGCCCGTAGTACCAGGTAATGAGGTCCCAGATAATCGCACCGACAAGACCTGCCAGGATGACCGCGTAGGTCACGACTGCGATGTCGATCATTCCCGAGCCGACGGTGCTCGCCACGGCGGTTCCAAATCCGAACGCTGCCGCAAAGTTGAAGAATGCCGCCCACACCACCGCTTTGCCTGGCGTCAGGACGCGCGTCGACACGACCGTCGCGATCGAGTTCGCCGCGTCGTGAAATCCGTTGATGTAGTCGAACGCGAGCGCGACTGTAATGACGAGCGCGACGAGGGCGAGATCCACGATCGGCTACGCGTGCTTGACGACAACGCCTTCGATGACGTTCGCGACGTCCTCGCAGCGGTCGGTGGCTTCTTCGAGTAGATCGAGCATCTCTTTCCACTTCATGACGGTCAGCGCGTTCTTCTCCTCTTCGAACAGCCGGCGCAATGCTTCGTCGTGGACGGCATCGGCGGCGTTCTCGAGGCGATTGATCTCCACCGCCCGCTCATACACCGCCGTGCGCTTCTCCAGCGCTTCCATGGCCGCGCGGACCTGCAGCGCCGACTGCCAGACCAGCGAGGATAGCTCTCGTGCGCCGTATCGCAACGATGCAATCTGGTAGCGCCGAACGACGTTGGCCGCGGCATCGATGGCGTCCATGACATCGTCGAGCGACGTCGCGAGCTGATGGATGTCTTCGCGATCGATCGGCGTGACGAAGGTTCGATTGAGGCGCTGGATGATCTGATGCGCGAGGCCGTCGCACTCTTCCTCGATCTGTTTGATCTGCGAGGCGGTCTCCCACGCGGGCGGCTCGGTCGACAGCATCCTCTCGAGCAGCGTAGCGGCTGACGCAATGCGATCAGCCAGTTGGACGAAGTCGTCGAAGAACTTCTCTTCTCGCGGGATGAGGCGGAATCGGAACACGGGTCAAGCTTGTGACAAACATGTTTCGGTCGTGTTAACTAGATCGCTCGCCCAAAATCGGGGATTTCGCCATCCCCAAGGCAATTAACAAGCCTGTTACCTGTTTGTCACAACTGGTTGACTCGCGGCCAATAACCTCGAAGGTCGACTGATTCGACAGTTCACCGTGTTTTCGGAGGGAGAGTTCGACCATGTCATTGAAGCTTCGGGTCTGGATGGCGGTCGCGGCGCTCGCGATCGTGATGCCCGCTGCATCGGCTGCGCAGCAGTTCGAGTCGCGCATTGTCGGTAAGGTCATCGATCAAGGCAATCTGGCGTTGCCCGGCGTGACGGTCAATGCCACATCGAAAGAGACTGGACAGGTTCGGTCGGCGGTGACCGACGAAAATGGCGCCTACGCCATCACGAACCTCACTCCCGGCACCTACACGGTGGTATTCGACCTCGAGGGGTTCGCGGCCCGAACGGAAACGGTCCTGCTCGGGATGGCGCAGGTTCAGACCACGAACGCCACATTGGGAGTCGCCGCCGTTACCGAGACCGTCATGGTTTCCGCCGAATCGCCGGTGATCGATATTTCGTCCGCCAGAATCGGCGTCAACGTCTCGCCCGAAGAAGTCCAGAACCTTCCCGTCAATGGTCGAAACTTCGCCAACCTGATGACCCTGGCGACCGGTGCGACCTCCGACGGCAACGGCGGCTGGTCCAGCGTCCGGTTCAACGGCAAGTCCAATCAGCAGAATTACCTCAACTACGATGGCGTCGACGGAACGTACGTCTGGGACGCGAGCCCGGGTTATCTGAACGCCACCGGATCGCAATTCCGGCTGCAGACTTCGATGGAATCCGTCGCCGAGTTCCGCGTGAACTCCGGGTTGGCGCCGGCGGAAAGCGGTCTCGGATCGGGCGGAAACATCTCCGTCATCAGCAAGAGCGGCAGCAACCAGTTCCGCGGCTCGCTGTTCGAATACAGGCGCGACGATGCACTCGACGCCGCGAGCAAGTACGACGACCAAAAGCAGGAGCTCGAGCTCGATCAGTTCGGGGGATCGATCGGTGGTCCCATCATCTCGAACAAAACCTTCTTCTTCGCGAGCTACGAAGGCCTGCGGCAGACGACCGGCCTGACGTTTGCGGAAGCCGTGCCCAGCGACGAAGCAAGGCGCCGGATTCTCGCCGGCGAACCGGTCGGTAGCGGCAGCGGTCAGAGCCCAGCGCGTACGCAGGCGGTGGCGCCGCTCCTCAACGGTTTCCCCACCGGCTCCCTGCCAATTGCCGGGAACGCCCTGGTCGCTTTGACCAGCCTGACCAGCCAGGCCGAGCAGGAAGAGAACACCGCCTCCGTCCGTCTCGATCATCAGTTCAACGGCAGCCACTCGGTGTACGTTCGCTACCTCTATAGCCGTGGTGAGGTCGACACACCGGACCGCACGGTTACGCCGCGGCGTGTGCTCGCCAAGCAGTCGCCGAAGAACTTCATCGGCAGTTATCAGAGCATCTATGGCAAGCTGGTCAACGAGTTCAAGGTCGGGTTCAACGCGCCCAAGACCAGTGCTACCGCGTTTGGCGCCGTCCCGAATTACGATCCGGTCGGCGTGTCGCTGTCTGGCACGTTCACGTCCTCGTCGATCGATGCACGTGGGAACACCGGCATTGCGCGCAGCGGGCTCTTGATTCGCGCCACGAGCGCGTCATCGACCACGGGGTCGGCGTTCGACCCTCAGTCGCTGTCCTTCAACAACATGACCACGTGGAATCGTGGGGCTCATACCGTCAAGTTCGGCGGGGAGTATCGGCGCATCGAGTCGGACTTTCAGTTTCTGGGAAGCACGGAGATCACCTACAACAGCGTCAACGACTTCATCGACAACAAACCGAATCAGGTTGCTGTGACGCTCGACTCACCGGTCTTCCGGCCGCAGCAGTTCTATGCGATCGGGTTCGTGCAGGATAGCTGGCACGCCGCCGATCGACTGACGCTGGAGCTCGGGTTGCGCTACGACTATTACTCGGTGGTGAAAGAGGCCGAGGATCGCGCGAATCCTTTCTTTGTCGAGGACAATGCGTTCGGAGGGCTGGGCGGCGACTTCTACGACGCCGACAAGAACAACTTCTCACCACGGCTGGCCGCGGTCTATCAGCTCAATGAGCTTACGGTTCTGCGCGGTGGGTTTGGCTTGTTCTACGGACCGGGACAGTTCGAAGATCGCATTCAGCCGATCGAGAACTTCATCACGCGACGACGTGTGCAGGCATCGGACGTTCCCAACAACGGTCTGGCGTATCCCGTCGACCCTGCGCTCTACCGCGACCTGCTCTCCATCCGCGGCTACACTCACCACTATCCGAACGAATACAACGTGCAGTACGGTGTCAGCGTGTCACGCGAGCTGCCCGGCCAGATCAGCCTGAACGTCGGCTACACAGGCAGCCAGGGCAAGGACATGTTCCTGCGCGGCGTCGGGAATACGCTCGACGTCAACACCCGAGTCCGCCCAGTGCCCAACTTTGGCCAGATTGATTACAAAACCGCCGGCTGCGTCGATGGTTTGACCATCGCTACCGTCCCGGTGAGCGGATGTGGCTATGCCAGCTACGACGCACTGCAACTCGGCCTGACGCGACGATTCCGTTCTGGTTTCACCGGTGGGCTCCAATACCAATACTCGCGGAACAAGGGCACGACGCAGGGCTCGAACGAGGCGGGAACGGCGCAGAACACCTTCGACTATGAAACGGAATACGGGACCAACCCCCAGGACATTCCACACACCTTCAACGGGTCGCTCATCTACCAGATTCCGGGCGAGGGATTTTGGGTTGGTGGCTGGCGCGTGGGCGGCATCGTGAACGCGCGCAGCGGCGTGCCACTCAACGTGACGCTTGCTCGGAACGACAACACGAGCACCGTGCCCGCCCAGACGAACATTCCTGGCGGCAACAGCCGCGGAACGCAGCGTCCCGATCTGGTCCCGGGCGTTAATCCGTATCTCAAGGATGGGGTCCGCTGGCTGAACCCCGCAGCGTTCGCGACGCCCCAACCCGGGACGTTCGGCAATCTGCCGCGCAATTTCTTGCGCGGTCCTGAGTTCTGGCAACTCGATCTGATGTTCAGTAAGGACTTCAGATTCCTGCAGACGCAAGGCGTTCAGGTCCGAGTCGAGATGTTCAACATCACGAACCGGCTGAATTACGAAAACCCCGTCGTGGCACTGCCCAGCACGGGCGTAGCTGGGACGCCTTTTACCGAGGCTCAGGCCGGCACCTTCGGGTACATACTGGGGCCGCTCAACCGAACCGTGGGGCTCGGCACCGCGCGACAAACCCAAATCTCGCTGCGGTATATGTTTTAACGGGTCTGGTAGGGCGGGTGGGGCTGGAACCTACCTGCCCAACCCCGCCCTACCTGCCCTACCTGCCTACCTGCCCTAAGAACAGCACGACGGTCCACAGCAGGACTCCGCTGACGGCTTCTGGGCGCGCACGAACGCGCTCATGAACTTGCCGTCGATCCCGCCGAGCAGTGATTCGTCGAGGCCAGCGTCGACAAGAAAAGAACGAGCATCCGCAGCACGGTAGACACGCGTCGGCTCAACGTCGACGTTTTCAAAACCGGCCTGCGCGAGCTTCGTGCGGTACTCACCTTCCTCGAGCGCTCCGGCGACACAACCAATCCACAGTTCCATGCTCTTCCGAACCGCCACAGGCACATCGTCTCCACGCACGACGACATCGGAAACGGCGAACCGGCCCCCGGGCTTCAGCACGCGAAACGCTTCGGCGAGGACCTTGTCCTTGTCGGCTGACAGGTTGATGACGCAGTTCGAGATGATGACGTCGACCGAGTTGTCGGGGAGTGGGATGTGCTCGATCTCGCCTTTGAGGAACTCGACGTTCTCGATGCCTGACTTCCTCTGGTTTTCGCGCGCCAGGGAGAGCATGTCGTCTGTCATGTCCAACCCGTAGGCCTTGCCATTTGGCGAGACACGGCGCGCTGACAACAGGACGTCGATCCCGCCTCCCGAGCCAAGGTCGAGCACGACCTCCCCAGGCTTCAGTTCGGCCAGGGCTGTCGGATTGCCGCACCCGAGCGATGCGATCACGGCTTCGACGGGCAGCGTCCCAAGTTGGGATGCGTCGTAGAGATTCGACGTGATGGGGTCGCAGCCACTCTCGCTACTGCTGCAACAGCCGGCGTCCTTCCGGCCCTCCGCGGCGCTTCGGGCCGCCGCACCGTATTTCTCCTTCACGATTTCCCGGACGTCCGTGGGCGATGTCATTGCGTTCACCTCTGCTCCTTTGAGCCCCGATTAGCGGTTTGTTCTAGTCGTTCTAGTCTTGTATATTCGCCTACGCGAATATGTTGCGTATGGTATATTCGCCTAAGCGAATATGTCAAGCATGATTCCAATGGCACCCTGCTGCACCGCCCCAGTCCCGAAATTGAAGGGCGCCGGAGACCTGGCGGCGCTGTGTCGCGCGCTTTCGGACGAAACCAGGCTGCGAATCCTCGCCCTGCTCCGTGATGGCGAGATCTGCGTCTGCCACATCCACGGCGGGCTGCGGCTGCCTCAGCCGACCATCTCGCGGCATTTGGCATATCTGAGGAAGGCCGGGCTGGTCGAGGCGCGGCGCGAGGGGATCTGGATGCACTACCGCCTGGCGGTGATCCGATCACCGGTGCTCAACCAAGTGCTGCACGCAGCACTCCACGCGCTCACTCACGCCGAGGTGACCGCATCGGATGCCGTGCGTCTCCGCAAAGAGCTGGCCGTCAGTTAGACTGAGAACGGTGAAGTTCTTCATCCGATCGGTTGTGCTGGCGGTGGTGCTGAGCGTGGCCGGCCTTTCGTCCGCGCTGGTGATCTGCGTGACCGGCTGCACTGACGCCCCGGTATCGAAGGCAGCAATCGAGCCCGCTACGCCCGCTTGTCATGAAACAGAACAGGCTGACGGGCAAACTGTCGTCAACGGCCTGACCCCTTGCGCGCACGAACCAGCGTCTCTTGTCCCAGGCGCCTTCGCGTTCGACATCCGGCCGTCGCTTGTTCCCCTGCCGTCCAATCGCCAGCGTGTTGCTGGTCGCCAACGTCGAGTCCTTCGAGTTGACGGGACCGTCCACTGGCGCACCTGCGTTCGTCGCGACTCGACGTGTAACCGCGCTGCGTATCTAACCAACTCCTGCGTCTTCTGATGTCGCCGCGACCGCACGCGGCCCATCGACCAACGATCAATCGCAGGAGTGTCAGGTGTCGAAATCCATTTATTGGGTCGTGCTCTCGAGCGCGATCGTCATGAGTCCGGCGGTCTCGCTCGCTCAACACGAACATCCGCCTTCCGCGTCGCCGCCACAGACGACGGAGCAGCACCAGCATCCGAGCCCGTCGAACTCGACGGCTGGTGCTCCTATGGGACGCGATGGCTCGGGAACGTCGTGGCTACCCGACGTGACGCCGATGTACGCCATCCATGGAACCTCGGGCGCGTGGCAGACGATGCTGCATGGCATCGCGTTCCTGCAGTACTTGCGCGATGCCACGCCTCGCGGACAACGCCAATTTGGCAGCATCAACTGGTTCATGGGTTCAGCGCGGCGTCCCGCCGCCGCGGGGGCACTGACTCTGCGCGGCATGTTCAGTCTCGAGCCGTGGACGATTCCCGACTGCGGGTATCCGGACTTGCTTGCCAGCGGAGAGGTTTGCGAGGGGCAGCCAATCGTCGATCGTCAGCACCCCCATGATCTGTTGATGGAGGTCTCGGCTACCTACGATCGACCGCTGTCGAGCGGACTGGCTTTGCAGTTCTACGGCGGCCTCGCCGGTGAGCCTGCGCTCGGCCCCGTCGCCTTCCCCCATCGTCCTTCCGCGCTCTCAAACCCATTGGCGCCGATTGCTCATCATTGGCTGGACGCGTCACACATCACGTTTGGCGTGTTGACGGCGGCGATTGTCGACCCGCGCTGGAAGTTGGAGGGCTCTGTCTTCAACGGGCGAGAGCCTGACGAGGATCGGCATGACCTCAACCTGGCGGCCCTCGATTCTTTTTCGGGCCGGGTCACCCTGCTACCAACCCCGCGCCTGGCCGTGCAGTTCTCTGCCGGGCACTTAGCCGAGGCCGAGGAACACGATCTCGCTCGCGTGGACGTGGATCGCGTTACGGCGTCGGCGATTTATCACGTGCCGCGGCCCGACGGTGGTTTGTGGGCGACGACCGTGGCTTGGGGACGAAACCGGGAAGATGATGAAGCAACGCACGCGCTGCTCGCCGAGAGCACATGGTCGATCGCTGACCGTGATGTCTTCTTCGGCCGCGCCGAAGTCGTGCAAAAGTCAACTCACGATCTCGCCCTGGACGACATCGACGAGCGTTTCAACGTCGTCAAACTGCAGGTCGGTTACTCGAGATTCCTGGCGCCTCGTTTCGGCTGGCGCGCCGGCCTCGGCGGCAGCGTTTCGATCGGCATCGTCCCCGACGGGCTCGCGACGACGTACGGTGGGCGTGTCACGCCTGGAGGCGCGGTGTTCCTGGTGCTTCGACCCGCGGCTTCTTCGCACTGAGGCGCGACCACTGTAAGATGCCCCGCACATGATTCGATACGGCCGTCTGGCCGTTCTAGTCGCGATCTACCTCGTTCTCGCCTATCTCGTTCCGCCCCCTGCGCCGGTCACCCCGCAAGGGTGGCGGTTGTTCGCGATCTTCATTGCCGTCATCGCGGGACAGATGCTGCAGCCGATTCCCAGCGCAGCTGTCGTGATCCTGGGACTCGCGGCGATTGTGGCCAACGGGACGCCGATGCGCGAGGCCCTCGAGGGCTACTCGGAACCTTCGGTGTGGCTGGTCCTCATCGCGATGGTGATGGCGCGGGTGTTGATGGATACCGGTGCGGCCCATCGCATCGCACTCTTCTTCATCCGCCAATTTGGTCAGCGATCGCTGGGGGTCTCCTATGCCCTCGTTCTGACTGACGTCACGCTCGCCGCGGGCGTCCCATCGATTACGGCCCGTTCTGGCGGAATGGTGATGCCGGTCGGCAAGGCCATCGCCGAGCTTTTCGACTCGCGTCCCGGGCCGACGGCTCCGCGACTCGGGCGCTTCTTGTTCGCCTCCATGTACCAGGGATCGGCGGTCGCCTGTGCGATGTATCTGACCGGTCAGGCCAGCAACTTCCTCGGAGCGGGGCTGGCGTTGAAGCTGGTGAACGTCGAGGTGACCTGGAGCAGCTGGTTCATCGCGGCCATCGTGCCAGGCATCGTCTCGTGCGCGGTCGTGCCATGGATTGTCTATCGCGTCATCCCGCCCGAGATCACGTCGACGCCACAGGCGAGTGAATTCGCGCGCGCAGAACTCGTGCGCAAGGGGCCGTTGAGCCGTGATGAGCGCGTCGCTCTTGGCGTGTTTGCCGGCATCGGGCTGTTGTGGCTGACGTCAGGCGTCCATCGACTGGACGTGACGCTCGTCGCGATGCTGGGCATGGCCACGCTCCTGATCGCCGGCACGCTGCGATGGGATCAAGTGACTGGCGAGCGAAACGCGTGGGATGTGTTCATCTGGTACGGAGGCTTGCTCAAGATGGGCGAGCTGCTCAACGAGACGGGGCTCACGAGGCAGTTTGCCGAGAGCGTGGGCGGTCTCTTCGTCGGCTTTCCCTGGATCGCGGTCCTTCTGCTCACGCTGCTGATCTATTTCTACGTGCACTACTTCTTCGCCAGCATCACCGCGCACGTCCTTGCGTTGTTCCCGCCGTTCGTCATTCTTCTGACCAGCGTCGGCGTTCCGCCACTCCTCGCCGTATACAGCCTCATGTGCCTCGCGAACCTCACCGCCGGCCTTACTCACTACGGCACGACGACGGGGCCGGTTTTGTACAGCCAGAACTACGTCACGCTCGCGGAGTGGTGGCGCGCGGGCTTCTTCGTGTCGATCGCCAACGTGATCATCTGGCTGACGATCGGCTTCGCGTGGTGGAAGCTGATTGGGTTGTGGTAGAGCGAAGTTACAAGTTACAAGTTCCGAGTTACAAACTGATAACTCACCTTTGAACTTGTAACTTGTAACTTGTAACTCTCCGCTAGAAGTTTGCCTTCAGCCCAAACTGAATGATCCGTGGGTCGTAGGTGGCCGTGATCGTGCCGAACGCCGCGTTGCTCCGGTTCACGCTGTTGCCGGTCGGGGCGCGGAAGTTCGTTCGGTTGAAGAAATTGAAGAACTCGGCGCGGAACTCGATGTTGCTGCTCCGCCACGGAAGGGCGAAACGCTTGGATGCCGCCAGGTCCATCTGCCACACGAGCGGACCGCGGTACGCGTTACGCGGGGCGTTGCCAAATGGCTGGCTCGGATCCGTTGGCACCGCGACCGCCGCTGGGTTGAACCAGTTCTGTACGGTGCGCTGATCCTTCGGCACCTCTACCTCGCCAATGATGTTCGGACGGTAGTTGTTGGCGCCGCGGAAGTCTTGCTGGATTCCTGACACCTGGAACGCCGCCGCCGGCGCGTAGATGAAGGTGACGGTGTCTCCGGCGTACACGCTGTTGACGCCGGCGATTTGCCAGCCACCGATCACCAGGTCGAGGCCGCGTGATGCGTTGCTGGCATAGCGACGGCCGGTCCCGAACGGCAGGTCCAGGACGAAGCTGGTCGTGTTGTTGTACGGCTGGTGATATGCGCCCAGCGCGAAGTCGTCGTCGAGATCGTAGAAGTTCTGTGGCGCCGGGAAGTTGCCGCTGGCGTTCTCGAGCGAGCCGGCGCCGTTGTCCTTCGTCTGCGACAACGTGAGCGAGTTCAGGACCGAGAATCCTCCGCCGATCTTCCAGTCCAACTTGCCCTGGAACGCGTGGTAGCGCGACTTGCCGCCGTTGAACGAGTACGTGATGTCGCCAAACTCCTGGATCGGTCGCCGCGACTGGAGTGACAGCGTCCCGGCGCTGTTGTTCGGGGCCGCCTGATTGAGGTTGGCGAAGAGCAAGAGGCCATCCGCGCGATTGCCGATGTACGCGAGGTCAACGAGCGCGCCGTCCCACACTTCTCGCTGCACCGAGACGAACCAGCTCTGGACGCGGCTGGAACGATAGTCCTCGGGCATGTAGGTCACGTTGGCGAGCAGCGGATTGAAGCGCGACGGATCGGTGATGCCCACCGGGTAACCAGCTTCCGTCGGGCGGAAGTCTGCCTGACCCGGTGTCTGATTGATTACGGCATTGATGACCTGCGGCCCATTGATTGGCAGGACGTTGGCACCGCCGGCGCGGTGGAAGTGGACGTAGCTGACACCAAAGCCGCCGCGCAGCACGGTCTCTGGGGTGATCGTGTAGGCCATGCCGAGGCGTGGTCCGAAGTTGTTTCGATCCGGCTTGAGAGTGGAACGCTCCTGTAACGATCCGTCCTGCGCCGCGACCATCGTCCGCGTCGCGGGATCGAAATTCGACAGGATGTTGTCTTTTTCAACCCATGGCGTCGCGTACTCGTAGCGAAGGCCAAGGTTGACGGTCAGACGATCGTTCACGCGCCAGTCGTCCTGCAAGTATACGAAGTGCATGTTCTGGCGGAGGTTGGCGATGAAGATGTTGCTCAGCGCGTAACGGCTCCTGGCACCGAACATGAAGTCGGCAAGGTTGTAGAGGCCACTGGTGGACGTGACCCCGGTGGGACGGCTGAACAAGCCGGTGTACTCGTCGCGACTGTAGAGCGGGTTGACGTCCTGCACTTCGGTCTGGATGTGTTGAAACTCGTAGCCGCTCTTCAACGAGTGACGTCCCGCCAACCACGTGTAGTTGACCTTGGGGTTGTAGACGGTCGGGTACTGCCACTGTGGATTG
Organism: uncultured Acidobacteriota bacterium; assembly: GCA_963724485.1. GTDB lineage: Bacteria > Acidobacteriota > Vicinamibacteria > Vicinamibacterales > UBA2999 > JACCSI01. The sequence goes on along the minus strand of CAVRUW010000019.1, from coordinate 441,518 downwards.
GTCGCCTGGCGCCCGAGGTCGGAGAAGCCCGAAATCAGCTGCGTTGGCAAGCCACCCGCGACGCGCGGGTCGTTCGGCAAGCCGGAAATGCCATACGCATCGAGCGCGCTGGCCGTGCCCAGCGCTGCCGGGTTCTTGCCGCCCTCGGTGTTCGACCAGCCAAAGCGCACCTCGAGCAACGAGGCGGACGTAGGCGTATAAGTCGTGCCCAGCGCAAGCTGTTTGTTTCGCGCGTACGTTTCGGCGTTGCCGGCACCGCCCGACGGTAGTGGGATGTTGGGATCGTCGAAAATGTCGACGTCGCGCCAGCCGAACCGGCCGAAGGCGGTCAACTGTGGATTGATCTGAAGATTGACCTTGCCACCCGCCTTGTTGGTGGTGTTCGTGGAGTTCTGAAGGATTTGGAAGTTGTTCGAGGCGCGATCGATGGTCGGCGCTGGAAGTTCAGTCAGCACCTTTCGCGCAAAGGCCGTCATCGGAATGGGCGTGCCCGCTGGATAGACAGTCCCCGTCAATGGGTTCCGTACATCAACGGTCAGGATGCCGGCGCGCTGCGCCATGTTCGCAATCGTCGTGCTGGCGGTGGCACCACGCGTCTGCTTGAAGCCTTCGAAGTCCGCGAAGAAGAACGCACGATTCTTCATGATCGGCCCGCCGATCACGCCACCGTATTGATCGCGCTCGAACGGCGGCTTTACGCCGTCGGGAGGACGGAAGAAACCGGTTGCGTTGAGACCGGTGCGGCGGGCAAATTCCCACGCCGAGCCACGGAACTGGTTGGTGCCGCTCGCGTAGGCGACGTTGATCGTCGCGCCAGCCGCGCGACCGTATTCGGCGCTCATGTTGTTGGTCACGACCCTGAACTCTTCGAGCGAGTCGGGCGACGGCTGCATGACCTGATTGGAAAAGCCCTGGTTGCTCGTCCCGTAGGCGTTGTTGTCCACGCCGTCGATGAGGAAGTTGTTGAATGTCGATCGCAAGCCGTTGACGTTGACCGACCCCTCGCGGCCGCCCACCGCCAGTGGTGAAACTCGAACACCCGGCGACAGCAAGGCTAACTGCGAGTATTCCCGGCCATTCAACGGCAGCGCGCGAGTTTGCGATCCGGTGATCACCTGGCTGCGATCGCTCGAGTCGGTCTGCAACAGCACGGCACGCGCGCTCACCTCCACCGTCTCGCTGATCTGACCGACCGCCATGGTCAACTCAACGCGCTGACGAGCGCCGACGGTGACCTGGATGTTCTCGACCAGTGCGATTGAGAAGCCTGCCTTTTCGGCCGACAAGACATACGTCCCGACCTGGACCGTGAAGAACTCGAAGCTGCCGTTCGCATCCGAATTGCGCTCGACACTGACTCCGGTCTGCGTGTTGGTCAGCGTGACCTTCGCGTCTGGGACGGTGCCTCCCGAAGCATCGCGAACGGTACCGACTACGGTCGCGGTTTCGAATTGGGCGAGCGCCGGGCTCGCAAGGCAGAGGACGAGCAGCGTTAGGAGCGGAACATACCTGCGCATAAAGTGTCCTTGGAATGCTTCTGGAGGCTGAGAAAATGAGCGCCCGCCGGCGAGCCCCACGCATCTCCGCGTGGCAGCACTCCGAACGGACACCCGCGGCCGCGCCGGGCGCGCGGCCACGACACTGTTGTAGCCGCACTTCTTTACCGACATGTTACGAACGCGTAAGAACGATGCAAATCTCAAAACGAAGGTTCTTCGCGAAGGTTCGTCACAAGGGTTCTTCACGGGGGTTCCGACAAAGGTTCTTGACGAGGGTTCAGTGAGTGGAACCATCGTGCAGAACCATCGCGAGAACCGTCGTGAAGAACGATCGTAAAGAATCATCGTTGAGAACCCCGGTTTACTACTACGTCTAGGCAACAATGGCAGTCATTCCGAGCACCGCGTTGCCGAGCGCTTCATCACCAGAAATCGCGGCGTGAGATCGTGCTTCGTCGCGCGCGATGCCTTTCGTAAACACCCGCCATGCGATGGCCTGCGGAATCGAGATTCTTGCATCAATGCGCTCGCGCGCAGGAGCTGCGACGAGCGCCCACCCGTTCTTCCCTCGTTCTACCCACCACGTCCCACCGCACTCACCGTTGACCATGACCTCGACGATGCTCCCCGCCCGCGCTGGGACGTCTCGGTAGGTGTGCGGCAGACCACGCATGAAACATTCGAGGACAGGGCCATACAGCTCCGGGGTCATGATGCCGGGCCGATCCACGGCCAGCCTGATCTGTTGCTGATGGTGCCACCGCTCGGTCAGCTCTCGGGCGACGTCGAACCAGACGAGTGACTCGAGCTCACCGGCCCAGCTTACCGGGAACGTGGCCGGCGAGAACGGATCGAGTGACTCGAGGTACTCGTGAAGTTGCGCGACGGCTACCTCGGTCAACGAGATCAACACGCGTGGGCTGAGGCGTCCATAGAACTCAACACCTTCGGCATTGAGCCGATTGACCAGATCGGCCACTTCGCGATCGCTCAATGTCGGGCCGCGCTCTGCCCCGCCGTCGCGGGCAAACGAGAGTCGGCGGAGCGCCGTGTCGAGCAGATGGGCGCCAACCTGTTGCACGTTCCACTTCGGAACGATGGTGGGCCGCCGCCACTCGTCAGCGGAAAGGGACCGCAGAAGTTCCAGGAGTCGGGCGTCCAGACTCTTGAACAGGTGGGCGGTCAGAATCGGTGAGAGCCCAGTTGGTCGCGCGGTGGTCATCGATTCGCGAGCGATTGTAACGCCGGGCCGCTACTTTCGACCCGCCGCTGACAACTGCCAACTCATCCCAGATCAGGCCGCATGATCGACGTCGGATTCGCGCCGATGGCCCTGCCCCAGGGCTCGGTAGGCTTCGAAAACAGGCGCCAGCGCGGTCTCCCAGCAGCGGGACATGGCATACCGCCGTGCGGCCTGGCCCATCAATCGCAGGGCGGTCTGCTCCCGCAGCAGGTCCGCGACACGGGACGCCCAATGCCGGGGATCGGCCCCCTCACACACGATCCCGGTCACCCCGTCCACCATGTTCTCGCGAGGTCCGCCCGCATCGCTGACGACGACCGGCAGACCCGACGCCTGAGCCTCGAGAATGACGTTACCGGCAGTGTCGGTACGACTGGGAAAAAGAAACACGTCAGCGGATGCGAAAGCCTCTGCGACCGCGTCGCGACCCAGCCACCCGGTGAAGACCGCTTCCGGACAGTGTTGTTCGAGCCATGGTCGAAGGGGACCGTCACCAACAACGATCAGATGATGTGCGGTGCCCGCGGCGCGCAACTCCTGCAAGATCGCTGGTAACGAATGCAGACCTTTCTCTCGAGACAGTCGCCCAACGTAGAGAATGACGGGGCGCCGGTCTGTGGCCTGCCAACGCGCGCGAAGGACCGCCGATCGGCGAGAGGGGTGAAACTGGTCCGGGTCGACACCGCGCGTCCAAATGGCGACACGATCAAACGGCGCGCCCTCGCCAACCAACATGTCCCGGGTATCGCGGGATGGCACCATCGTGATGGCACAGCGACCATACAGCCAGCGGAGGTACTGCCGCATCCAGCCCCCTAACCGTGGCCAACCGCTAAGCAGGCTCGTGTATTGCGCCAGGTCGGTGTGAAAGCTTCCAACGATCGGCAGACCAGTGCGTTTGGCGACCCACAATGCCGCAAGGCCAAGCGGACCTGGCGTCGTCAGGTGCAGGACTCGAATCTGATCACGAACGACGTGGCGCAAGTATTCGCGCCAGCGCGGCAGGTACATCTGCATACCCGGATAGAACGGCATCGGGACGGGCACCGATCTCAACGCCAAGTAGTGCGGGTCGTCGGTCCCAAGCGCCGCCGCCGTGTAGATGCGCACGGAGACGTCTGTCGGCGCATGGCCAACGAGCGCGTTGAGCGTGGTGGTAACGCCGTTGACCTTGTCGAAGTCGTTGTCGGTAAAGACCGCAACGCGCATGGTCTCAAGCCGCCAGGTGGGGCACCTGCCTCATCGTCGGCGCTGGTCGCGCGACGAGATCGAACAAGAGGTCCTGATTGAAACGCTCTTCGTAGACGAAGTGCAGATAGGCGCCGACCAGGGCGACAGGAACGATGGGCAGTCCGAGCACTCCTCCGAAGAGGAGCGCAGGCGCCTGCCAATCCAGCGGCTGTTGCTGAATCCTTCGCAGCTGTTCCAGCAAGAAGTTACCGGCAAAGCGGAACACGTCCGATCCCATTGACGAGAAGCTCCCCATCCGCCCGCCAACCTGCACGCGGCCTTCGAACAGGCCGCGCATGAACTCATCGCGGGTCGTTGCTCCAGGCACCTCGGTCCACGTATGACCAATGCCGCATTGGCAATGGCGCACGGCTCGTCAATCGCGCGTCAGTGTCGCATCAGGATGGCCCCGGCTACTTCATCCGCAACGGCATTGTTGTGGTACCGAAGGACTCGACGATTCCGGCGGGATTCGAGCTGTAGAACACTGAAGCACGGACCGCGGAACACGCGGAAACACAGAGCAAAAGAGAGCCACAAAGAACCCAGCATTTTTGATCTTGTTTCGTGTCTTCGTGTCCTTCGTGGCTACGTTTTCAGCGTTTTCCGAGTTTTCCGCCTTTTCGCATGTGCCGCGTCCCCTCGTTACGCAGAATTAACGCGTTCGTCACCCGTCAGAAATCTGTCGCCGGTACCGTGATTCATACGGAAATCGATGGCACAGCATTCGTTTCACACAACCGCCGAGGAAATGCCGGTGTCCAGCCGCAGTCGGCCGACCGGCGTTCGCAATCATCTCAAGACTCGTGTGCTGGCCGTCGAGGACGAGCAGGACATTGCCGGTCTCATCAAGCACACCTTGGAGCGCGGTGGCGACATCGAGGTGCAGATCGTCGGAAGCGGTGACGCGGCACTCAAAGCCGCGGCTGAGCAGACGCCGGATCTGATTCTCCTGGACCTCAACCTGCCGGTGCTGAACGGGCTCGAAGTGTGCCGGCTATTACGGTCACGTCCTGCTACCAAGACCGTGCCGATCATCATGCTGACCGCTCGAACGACGGAGAGCGATCGTGTCATCGGACTCGACGCCGGCGCAGACGATTACGTCAGCAAGCCTTTCAGCCTTCGCGAGCTCTCCGCTCGCGTTCGTGCGGTGCTGCGCCGCGGCAAGGGCGAGACGCCTCCGGCGCCGGCGATCTATCGAGGCGCGCACCTGGTCGCCGACTTCGACGCGGTCAGCATCGAGGTCGACGGCGAGGCGATTCGACTCACCCGCCGCGAATTCGAACTGCTCCGCCACCTCGTAGAGAACCGCAATCGGGTGCTCTCGCGGGATCGTCTGTTGGAACGGGTGTGGGGTTACGACCGATTGATCGAAACGCGATCTGTCGACGTGCATGTAGGGCGGCTTCGCAGCAAGCTTGGTTCAGCGGGCCGCCAGATCGAAACCGTGGTCGGCCTGGGCTATCGGTTCGTGGAGTAACCGATTCGGGAAGCCTATTCCGTCGGCCCTACGCCCTGCTCTTGGACGTCCTGCCAGCCTTCCTGACGCAGGTTGATCATTTCGACAACGAAGGCCCGTCGCGCCCGCTCGACACGGTGCCAGTCCTGATAGCAGGTCTGTCGAAGGACCTGGCTATCCTGTTCCTGTTTGACCTCCCAGCCGGCGGGGGTCGTTTGAATCGTGTATCGCCGAACGTGTTGCGCCTTCTTCAAAATCTTGGTGAATGCGTACATCGTGAAGCCATCCCGGCGCGAGAACGGCGCGCGTCGGGTGATCGTTACTCCACCCGGCCTGTCGCGGCTGTAAATTCGGTGTAACGGATTCGGTCAAATGCAAGAACCGTCGGCGTTTACAGCACTAAGTCGCTCGCGAACTGACACCTTGGGCCAGCTCGACCGGGACCTTGACTCGGAGCGCTCGCGGGTGGGTCAACACGACCAGCTCATCCTGGGCGAGTCGCGGCTCGCCGTCGACGTGGAAGGGGATGGCACCCGATGTTCGTACGCGAAGACTGCCCGCTGAACGCATATCGATTCCCCATCCTGTCCTCAGCGTGCCGCGAAAGAGGGCCGGCAATCGCCAGGCAATCTTGAGCAGCGAATGAGGCTCCACGATCACGACTTCCAGCCGGCCGTCGTCGAGGCGTGCGCCCGGTGCAATCAACAACCGGTTTCCGTACTGTCGGCCGTTGGCAATCGCGACCAGCATCGCGCGGTGTTCGTAAGCCTGCCCATCGATCGTCAGCGTGTAGGTTTGCGCCTTGTAGCGCATCAATTCGATCGTGCTCAAGTGGGCATACGCCAGCGGCCCGCGGCGACTGAGACCACGCTCGGCGAAGCGTGCGGCAACCACGGCATCGATACCAACCCCGGCGATGTTGAAGAAGAGACAGTCGTTGACCTGGCCGGCATCGATCTCCATGATCCGTCCCGTCGCCGCCATCTTCAGCGCGGCCGCAGGGTCGAACGGCACCGCGAGATCCGCGGCAAGCCCGTTGCCTGAACCGGCCGGCACGATCGACAACACCGTTTCCGTATGCACGAGCGACGAAGCGACTTCGTTGATTGTGCCGTCGCCTCCCCACGCAACAACGAGTCTGCAGCCGGCCGCAACGGCTTCGCGAGCGAATGTGCGTGCGTCGCCACCGGCGGTCGTCTCGCGCACCGTGGCGTCGACGCCGTGTTGGCCGAGGACGCTGCGCGCGAGGGCCGCATGCTGGCCTATCTCACGCTCGCGGCGTCCAGATCCCGAAAGCGGATTGATGATGACGACCGCGCGGGTCATCGACCGATCTTGCGTAGCGCTCTCGGCGGGAGGAACCACTTCAGCGTGCCCGGACCTGTAGGCATCGCTCCATCCATCTCGATGCAACAGATTGCGCCCTTCTTGAACGCGATCGTGCCGCGCGCACGTAGCAGTCGCGCGGCAAGCTCACCGAGGTCGGGCTCGTGCCCGACCAACGCGATGTGCTTCGCACGCTTCGAGTACTTGGTGATCGCCTCGAGCACCTGCGTGACCCGCCCGCCAGGCGCTAGCGCTTCGAGTGATTCCGTTCGAGGCTTTCCGGCAACGCCGGCGACGAGCAGTTCGGTCGTGTGTGTCGCTCTCGTCAACGGACTCGTCAGCACGAGATCAATCGTGACGTCGAGGTCCTTGAGTCCCTCAACCGAACGTTTGAACCGGGCGATGCCCTCGGTTGTGAGCGGCCGCTTATGGTCATCCGGATAATTCGGACCACGCTCAGCAGCAATTGCGTGACGAACGAGATAGAGCTCGATAGTCGCAGCCATGTGAGGGTTTCAGCGGCCCTAGGCAACCGCGGAGGAACGTAATGGTGGCAGGCCCAACAACTGGGCAATCTTCAGGATCGACGGACGGCGCCGCATGTAGACCCCATGGAGCTGACGGCACTCCTGCTCGAGTGTGGCAATGAGCTGATCCAGTTCGCTCGCGAGTTGACGATCGCTGCCGGCCACTTCCGCCTGTAGTTGACGAGTCCGAGCGATCAACATCTCGAAATCATGCATGCGGCCCAGGAGATCTTGCAGGCGCTTGAGCTGTGCGATGCGACCCGCCCCACGCGATCTCTTGAGCTCGTGTTCGATCTCGAGCGCGTAGCGCAGCTTCTTGGTCGCAACGCGAACGGCGTGCAACCGGTCGGGAAGGTACAGCCCACTGGCGTGCTCCATCCCTGCTGTCAGTCGCTGCGCCCGGCGGCGCACCTGCTGCTCGGCCGCTTCGATCGCGGCAGCTTTCAGCGGTGGATCATCAGTGGTGCCGACTGCTCCCAGCCGGCGCCGTAGCTTTTCGATTTTTCCTGGAGTGATGGCGTCGAGCATCTCGCGCCGACGCGCGAGGCGCTCCTGCGCGACCACTTGCCGCACGCGAGCCAAGGCTCGGGGTGAAATTGCGCCGCTGGCTCCGAGTTCGTCGAGGTGCTCGAGTGCAACGTCGAGCTCGCGCACAGGCCCGAGTGCCCGAGTCATCTGCCGCACCTGACGACGAACGCGACCGAGGGAGCGTTTGCTGACCGACGCACTGACGACCGGCAAGGCTTCGCGCAGCCGCCGAGTCGCAACACGTGCCTGATGCACCGATCGCATGTCGCCAGCTTGTGCTGCCGGCATTGCGTCGATGAGCGAGGTCAGGCGCTGTGAGAGGAGTACGAGAAGAGTGCTCCGATCGTCCATGCTAGGATGAGCTCGCGGCCAATTATAACGTCCGAACAACATGCGCCTCGCAGCTATCGACATCGGCACCAACTCTGTCCACATGATTGTGGTGCGAGTGCGGCCCGACTTCTCGTTCGAAGTCATCGACCGGGAAAAAGAAATGGTCCGGCTGGGCGCGGGCGGGCTGGACGGCAAGAAACTGACGCGGGAGGCGATGACGTCCGCGCTGCAGGCGTTGTCGAAATTCGAACGGCTCGCTCGGTCGCATCAGGTCGACGAAATTCTCGCCGCGGCCACCAGCGCCACGCGTGAAGCCGAGAATGGCGGCGAGTTCCTGGCGGCGATCGAGCAAACCACCGGCATGCGCCCACGGATCATCACGGGCACCGAGGAAGCGCGACTAATCCACATTGCCGCCGTCTACGGGGTCGACACGCCCAAATCGACGGTCGTCATCGACATCGGCGGCGGCAGCGTCGAGTTGACGCTCGGGACCGGTCCAAAAGTGCAGTTTGCGCGAAGCTTCAAGATCGGCGTCATCCGTTTGACGGAACGCTTCGTGACCTCGGATCCCCTCAGCGGACGGGACGAACGAAAGCTGGTCAAGCATATCGGTGAACAGGTCGATCGATATGTTCGCCACGTGGTGGCCGCTGGGTTCGATCGGGTGATCGGAACGTCCGGCACCATGATGTCGATCGGCACGGTGGCAACCGCCATGGAACGCGGTACCGTGCCGAGCGAAGTTCGTAATCTCAGGGTGTCGGCCAAGAGCATCCGGCGGTTCCGTAAAGAGGTCACGGAGCTGGACCTCGAAAAACGGCTTCAGCTGCCGGGGCTCGATCCACGACGCGCCGACTTGACGGTGGCGGGCGCAGTATTGATCGACACGCTCCTGCGCAAGTTGAACGCGAATGAGATCACGCTTTGCGACCTGGCGCTGCGTGAGGGTCTGGTGCTCGATTACGTTCATCGGCATCGGTCGGAGATTGCGCGCGTCGACCGTTATCCCGATGTCAGACGGCGATCGGCGATCGAGCTGGCCGAGCGCTGCAATTGGGAGGCTGAACATTCCAAACAAGTCACGCGGATCGCGCTCGATCTGTTCGATCAAACCAAGGGCCTGCACGGTCTGAGCGACAAAGAACGCGAGTGGCTGGAGTACGCCTCGCTCCTGCACGACATCGGCAACCACATCAGCTACGAGCGTCACCACCAGCATTCCTATTACTTGATCAAGAACGGCGACCTTCGCGGCTTCGAGCCGGACGAGATCGAAGTGATCGCCCTGTTGACCCGTTACCATCGCCGCGCGATGCCGAAACGAGGTCACCCCGGCTACGGCAGGCTTCCCAAGAGACTCCGGCGGGTCATCAAGACACTCTCGGTGTTCCTGCGCTTGGCCGAAACGCTCGATCGCAGTCGCAATGGCATCGTGCGGAGGGTCGAAGTTCAGGACCGCGCCGGCGTCCTGCGGCTGGACGTCTTCGCCAGCAGCGACGCCGAACTCGAAATCTGGGCAGCTAACAAGCAACTCGTCGCGCTCGAGAAGACGCTCGGCCGCCCCGCCAGGATCGTGGGTCACCTGGTCGTCGAACCGGACGACACCGGTAAGCCGCGGGCCAAAGGCGTGGGCCGACGCACGGCCCGTACGGCAGAACCCACCATCCAGGCCAGCGTGCACTAGCCTCTGCGCGGCGCTTCCGGGCCGCGTTGCATCGAATTTACAAGCCGGAAACTGCTCCGAAACCGCAGTCCGGTACCGTAATGACATGTTCTCGTCACATGTTTGCCGCTGGGCGCTTGCCGCGGCACTCGTCAGCGCCGCCTGCGGCGGAGGCGCCGCAACCGCAGCGGATGTCAAGGTCGATGGGTCGAGCACGGTATTCGTGGTCAGCGAAGCGGTGGCCGAAGAGTTCCAGAAGGCGCATCCGAACGTCCGAGTAACGGTGGGACAGTCCGGCACGGGTGGCGGACTCCAGAAATTCTGCCAGGGCGAAACTGACATCAGCGACGCGTCCCGTCCGGTACGACCCGCAGAAATCGCCGCATGCAAGGCTGCCGGCATCGAGTTCATCGAGTTGCCCATCGCGTACGACGGTATTGCTATCGTCGTCAATCCAAAAGCGTCGTGGCTCGATAGCATCACCACCGACGAACTGAAAACAATGTGGGCGCCCGAGGCGCAGGGCAAGATCATGCGCTGGAGCCAGGTCCGACCCGGTTGGCCCGACCGGGAGATTCACCTCTTTGGCGCCGGAGTGGATTCCGGGACCTACGACTACTTCACCGAGGCGATTGCTGGTAAGGAAGGCGCGAGTCGCGGCGACTTCACGTCGAGCGAGGACGACAACGTGCTCGTTCAAGGCGTCGCAGGTGACGAGCTCGCTTTGGGCTTCCTGCCCTTCGCGTACTTCAGCGAGAACAAGGAGCGCTTGAAGCTGATCCCGGTCGACAACAAGAAGGCCGATGATGGGAACGGTCCGATCGCGCCGAGCGTCGACACGATTCGGAACGGGACCTACCAGCCGCTGGCGAGGCCGCTCTTCATCTATGTTTCGCAAAAGTCGCTCTCCCGCCCCGAGGTGCAACTGTTCACGGACTTTTACCTGGCGAACGCGGGAAAGCTGGCAGAGGAGGTCGGGTACATCGACCTCGGTAATGCCGGCTATGGCCTCGTCGTCGAACACCTCAAGGCACGGAAAACCGGCACGATCTTCGGCGAAGGTGGATCGCAGGTGGGCGTCACCATCGAGCAGCTTCTCGCCGGGGAAAAACAGTAGCCGCCGGTCGTGGTGCGTTACGCATGAAGAGCCGGACGATCGAGTGGTTCATCGAGCGCACGCTGTTCATCTGCGCTGCGTTGTCGGTCTTCACGACCATCGGCATTGTCGTCGTCTTGGCGATCGAAACCGTAGGGTTCCTGCGCGAGGTTCCGATCACTGAGTTTTTGTTCGGCACCGAGTGGACGCCGCTTTTTGCCAGCAAGCGTTTCGGCGTCCTCCCGCTGGTCATGGGCACGGTGCTGGTATCGACGATCGCAATGGTCGTCGCCCTGCCAATGGGGTTGCTCAGCGCTGTCTACCTGAGCGAGTACGCGCCGGCAGGCGTGCGACGCGTCGTCAAGCCGGTGCTCGAGATCCTGGCCGGCGTGCCTACGGTCGTGTATGGCTACTTCGCCCTGATGTTCGTGACCCCGTTGCTCCAGCAGTTCGTGCCCAACCTCGCTGGATTCAACGCGCTCAGTCCCGGGCATCGTGATGGGGATCATGATCCTGCCCCTGGTCTCGTCGTTGTCCGAGGATGCGATGCGTGCGGTGCCGCGTGGATTGCGCGAGGGCGCCTACGCCCTCGGCGCGACGCGCATGCAAACCTCGTTGAATGTTGTTGTTCCGGCGGCGTTCTCTGGGATCACCGCGGCTTTCATCCTGGCGGTTTCGCGCGCCGTCGGCGAAACCATGATCGTCGTGATTGCCGCCGGACAGCAGCCGCGCCTGACTGCGAGTCCTCTCGTGCCCGTCGAAACAATGACGGCCTACATCGTTCAGGTGAGTCTGGGCGACACGCCGCAGGGCACATTGGAATACCGGACGATCTTTGCCGTCGGCATGCTGCTGTTCCTGATGACGTTTACGCTGAACCTCGCGAGTACGTGGTTGCGTGAGCGTTTCCGTGAGGAGTACGCGTAGTGGAAGCCACGGTCGACTCCTTCCGAACCGTCGACACAGGGACGCGACGACGACATCTCGCCGATCTCATCTTTCAGATCGTTGCGCTCGGTGTCTTGCTGGTTGCGCTCGCCTCGCTGGGTCTGCTGATCTATGACGTCTTGTCGGACGGTCTCGGGCGACTGGATTGGCAGTTCATGACCAGCTATTCGTCCCGTAGAGCCTCGAGTGCAGGGATTTACCATGCGCTGACCGGCAGCATCTTTGTCATCGCGCTGACCGGCGCCCTGGCGTTACCAATCGGCGTAGCCGCAGCCATCTATCTGGAAGAGTACGGGTCACGCAGCCCGATGGCGCGGTTGATCGAAATCAACATCTCGAATTTGGCGGCAGTGCCTTCCATCATCTATGGACTGCTGGGCCTGGGATTGTTCGTGCGGGCTCTGAACATGGAGCGGAGCGTGATGGCTGGCGCCTCGACGTTGGCGCTGCTGGTGCTGCCAGTCGTGATCCTCTCGACGCGCGAAGCGCTGCGGACAGTACCCAGTAGCATCCGGGAGGGGTCGTATGCGCTGGGCGCCACGAAATGGCAGACCATCTGGCACCAGGTGCTGCCGATGGCGCTGCCTGGCGTGCTCACCGGGCTCATCCTCGCACTCTCGCGCGCGATCGGTGAGACCGCCCCGCTCTTGACGATCGGCGCCGCCACGTTCATCCCGTTCGCGCCGGACAGCATCTGGTCGGCGTTCACCGTGCTGCCAATCCAGATCTTCAACTGGGTATCTCGCCCACAGGCGGATTTTCAGGAGAATGCGGCCGCCGGCATCGTCGTGCTTTTGGCGCTGCTGCTGGTCATGAACGCCACCGCCATCTATTTGCGGGATCGGTATCAGAGACAGGGTCGGTCATGAGCGTCGTCGCCCGAGGTCAGATTCCCTTGTCAGCACCCGTGGTCCGCAGCGGTCAGCCCCCCGCGCCCGAGCGGCCGACCAAGATAGATGTCGAGAGCCTGAACTTCTACTATGGACCCAAACGAGCGCTCGAAAGCATCACCATTCGCATGCAATCGAACCTGGTGACCGCCTTCATCGGGCCGTCGGGATGCGGCAAGAGCACGTTCCTGCGCACGCTCAATCGGATGAACGACATCATCCCGCTGACGCGAGTCGAAGGCCAGGTCCGCATCGACGGGACGGACATTTATGGTGCCGGCGTCGACGTCGTGCTACTGCGCCGCCGCGTCGGCATGGTGTTTCAAAAGTCGAATCCCTTCCCGAAGTCGATCTTCGAGAACGTCGCCTACGGTCTGCGGGTCAACAACATGGCTCGCTCGAAAGCAGAGATGGCAGAGCGGGTCGAAGAAAGCCTGCGAGCCGCCGCGATCTGGGACGAGGTCAAGGATCGTCTGCACGACTCCGCCCTGGCGCTCTCGGGCGGACAACAACAGCGTCTGTGCATCGCCCGAGCTTTGGCGATTCGCCCCGAAGTGCTGCTGATGGACGAGCCTGCGTCGGCCCTCGACCCGATCGCGACGCAGCGCATCGAAGAGCTGATCTACGACCTGAAGAAGAACTACACAATCATCATCGTCACCCACAACATGCAGCAGGCGGCACGGGTTTCGGACTTTACGGCCTTCTTCTGGCTGGGACGGCTGATCGAGTTCGGCCGGACCGACAAGATTTTCACGGCTCCGGCCGAAAAACTGACAGAAGACTACGTGACGGGGCGATGTGGATAGACGAACGCGCTAGTTTTCAGTTACCAGTTGCCAGTTCAAAGGGACTACTACTGAAGACTACGTGACTGGGCGATGCGGATAATGGAAACGGACAGTTTTCAGTTCTCAGTTGCCAGTTCAAAGGGCCGGCAGCCGGAAATGGAGCGCGGAGGCACCGAGTGGAGCGCGTAACCAGGCATTTTCAGGAGGAGCTCGAATCGCTCCAGGAGCGCTTGTTGGCCATGGGTGGTCTGGCCGAGGAGCGCGTCCGCGAGGCGGTCAGGAGCCTGACGAGCCGCGACCCGGCGTTGGTTGAGCGCGTCCTGCTTGGCGACGAGCCGATCAACGATCTCCACATCGAAGTCGACGACCGCTGCTTCAAGCTCCTGGCGCTGCATCAGCCCATGGCGGCCGACCTGCGCGCCATCGTCGCAGCAGTCAAGATCAACACGGATTTGGAGAGGGTGGGCGACCTGGCCGTCAACATCGCCGAGGCCTCCAAACGGTATCTCCAGCACCCGCCAGTCAAGCCACTGATCGACATTCCTCGGATGGCAGACATCGCCCAGGCGATGCTACGCGACGCGCTGGATGCCTTCGTTCGCCGGGACGTGGCAATGGCCGAGGCCGTGATTGCCGAGGACGATACGCTCGACGGGCTGAAGACGCAGATCTTCCGCGAGCTCCTGACCTACATGCTGTCGGACCCAACGCACGATCGAACCGGCGTTGGACCTCATCCTGATCTCGAGGCATCTGGAGCGGATCGGCGATCACGCGACCAATGTCGCCGAGGACGTCATCTTCATGGTGTCGGCCCGAGACGTTCGCCATCACGTCGCGGATCATCATGCGTAAGGCTCTCGGGTGCCTCGGTGCCTTAGTGCCTTAATGCCTCGGCTGCCCGAGTGCTGGTGCGTAAGTGCGTGGAGTGCTTGGGAGTGCCTTCCGTGCTCTGTCGTTGATCGCAATACGAGCACTTATGGCACCCATGCACCCCAAGCACTCTTGGCACCCGCACCTTAGGCACCTAGGCACCCAGGCACCATAGGCACACTACGTAATACAATTACTTGGATGGATCGGCCGCGGTTGTGCGTGCTGTGTCGAGCGCGCCCGATCGAGCCACGCTGGCGTCCCTTCTGTAGTGAACGGTGCCAGACGCTGGATCAGGCCCAGTGGGCCGATGGCGCTTATCGTGTGGAACATCCATCCGGAACACCTCCACTCGCACAGGATGCCGACGACGAAGAAGATGGCTGACACGCTGACTATCACCGACAACCGGACTGGCAAGCAGTACCAGCTTCCCATCGCCGACGGCACCATTCGTGCCACCGACCTCAAGCAAATCAAGTCCGGGCCCGATGATGTTGGGCTGGCCACCTACGACCCGGCATTCATGAACACGGCGGCCTGTCGCAGCCGGATCACGTATATCGATGGCGACAAGGGGATCCTGCTCTATCGCGGGTATCCAATCGAGCAGCTGGCTGAAGCCAGTACTCACCTCGAAACGGCCTATCTGATTCTGTTCGGCGAGCTGCCGACGCCGTCCGAGCTCGCGACCTGGACCCATGACATCACGATGCACACGATGGTCCACGAGAACATCAAGAAGTTCATGGAGGGTTTCACCTACGACGCGCACCCGATGGGTGTCTTCGTCAGCACCATTGGCGCGATGTCGACCTTCTATCCGGATGGCAAGCAGATTTTCGACGAGCAAGCGCGTCGAAGGCAGATCCACCGGCTGATTGCCAAGGTGCCGACCATCGCCGCCTACGCTTACCGCCACAGCATTGGCCGCCCCTACGTCTATCCCGACAACGATCTGAGCTTCACCGGCAACTTCCTGAACATGCTGTTCAAGATGACCGAGGTGAAGTATCAACCGAATCCGGCACTCGAGCGGGCGCTCGACGTGCTGTTCATCCTTCACGCCGATCACGAACAGAACTGCTCGACGAGCGCGATGCGCAACATCGGCAGCTCGCACGTGGACCCGTATTCGGCACTCGCCGGCGCGGCCGCTGCGCTTTACGGCCCGTTGCATGGCGGCGCCAACGAAGCGGTTCTGCGCATGCTCAAGGAGATCGGATCGACAAGCAACATCCCCGGCTTCATCAAGCGCGTCAAGGCGGGCGAAGGCCGACTGATGGGCTTTGGCCACCGCGTTTACAAGTCGTACGACCCACGAGCCAAGATCATCAAGAAGACGGCGTACGAAGTGTTCGAAGTCACCGGCAAGAATCCGCTGCTCGACATCGCGCTCGAGCTCGAGCGGATTGCGCTGGAAGACGAATACTTCGTCAGTCGAAAGCTCTATCCGAATGTCGACTTCTATTCGGGCCTCATCTACCAGGCGATGGGCTTCCCGGTCGACATGTTCGCGGTGCTGTTCGCCATCGCCCGCACGGTGGGTTGGGCGGCACAATGGGAAGAGATGCTTCTCGACTCTGAGCAGAAGATCGCGCGTCCCAAGCAGATCTACGTCGGCTCGCAGACGCGCGACTACGTGCCGATGGACAAACGGAAGTAGGACCGGCTTCGATGCGATCCACCGCGACCGCGATTCTGCTGGCCGTAACCGCCTGCGCGGCGGCCAGCCAGCCGGCGGGCGGGTTCGACAGCACGCGGGCCTACGGGCACTTGCGCGATCTCGTCGGCATTGGCCCGCGCGTGTCGGGGACACCAGCGAACGTCAAGACCAGGCAATACATCACATCGACTCTCGCTGGGATGGGCATCAAGTCCACCGAACAGCCGTTCGAGGGCCCAACGCCGCTCGGGGCTGTCTCGATGGCCAACGTCATCGCGACGTTGCCCGGCACGCGCCCCGAACGCATCATCCTCGCCAGCCATTTCGACACGAAGCTGTTTCGTGAGTTCCGCTTCGTGGGCGCGAGCGACGGTGGATCGAGCACTGCCGCGCTACTCGAGATCGGTCGCATCCTCAAGGATCGACCCCGTCCGTTTACGATTGAGTTGCTATTCCTCGACGGTGAGGAGGCGGTTGTGGAATGGAGCCCCACGGATTCAACTTACGGGAGCCGCCACTACGTGCAAGCCGCTCGAGCCGCCAACCGGCTCACGAGCATCAAGGCGCTCGTTCTGCTCGACATGATCGGCGACCGGAACCTCACCATCCGCCGTGAAGCCAACTCGACGCCGTGGCTGACGGAGATCATCTGGAACGCCGCTCGCCGGCTCGGGCATCAACGCCACTTCTTGAACGAAACGACACCCATCGAAGACGACCATCTGCCCTTCCTCCAGGCAGGGGTCCAGGCCGTCGACATCATCGATCTCGACTACGAAGCCTGGCACACGGCGGCTGACACGCTCGACAACGTCAGCGCACAGAGTCTGCAGGTTGTGGGGGATGTCGTGCTGGCGGCGCTGCCGGAGATCGAACAGCGGCTTCTCAAGAACTAACTACCTTGATAGACCGCCGCTAGCACCTCTTCCTCGGTCAGGACGGTCGGTGACGCTTTGGCCTTCCGGAAGACCCGATCGACAATCACGTCGGTCGGCGTGATCCCTCGCTTTTCCAACCAGAACACGACGTTCGACTTGCCTGACATCGGACCGATGTCAATCTCCTGCTCGCGGCCGACAAGGCTGGCCGGGATCGCGGAGTAGACCGCGTCCATCAGTTCGCGGTCGCCCTTTCTCCAGGCCTTGACGACGGCCGCGGCGTGAACACCTGTCGCCGTGCGGAACGCATCGCGTCCGATCACTGGGTAGTTATCGGGAATCGGAATGCCACAGGCCTCCGAGACTGCCTGGCAATACTCATTCAGTTTCCCCAGGTCGTGCTCCCCGTATCCCATGAGCACGAGGTTCACCAGCAATTGGTCCATCGGCGTATTCCCCACCCGCTCGCCAATGCCCAGCGCCGTCCCGTGCAGCCTCGTCGCCCCGGCCTCCAGCGCGGCGATGCTGTTCATCACCGCCAGATCGCGATCACGATGCCCATGCCAATCGATCCCGACGTCGGCGCCCGTCTCGGCAATTACGCCGGCCACGAATCGGACGACGGCGGCGGCGCCGACGGGTGTGGCGTGGCCTACGGTATCGGCGATGCAGATTCGTTTAGCGCCCGACCGAATCGCACAACGATAAATGGCCCTCAACGTGTCTGGATCAGCCCGAGTCGTGTCCTCGGTGACGTACATCACGTCGAGGCCGTGGCGAACCGCGAACGAGATCGCGTCTTCGGTGCATTTCAGCAGCCATTCGAGCGTCCACCCCTCGGTGTACTGCCGAATCGGCGATGAGCCAATGAATGCACAACATTCGATGGGCACGCCGGTCCGCTGGACGATGTCGACAATCGGCGTGATGTCGTTCACGTGGGTGCGCGCGGCGCAGTTCGCTCGCACGCGGAGCCTGGCGCTGGCGATTTCGCGGGCCAGCGCTTCGACATCCCGGACGACATGCGGCCCGGCTCCAGGCAAGCCGATATCCGCGCTGTCGATGTTCAATGCGTCGATGAGGTGGAGGATGCGGATCTTCTGGTCGATGCTCGGCGCACACACCGACGGTGATTGCAGCCCGTCGCGCAACGTTTCGTCGTCCAGCATCACGACCGGCGGTGGCGCAACGGCGCCGACCTTGTTCCAGTCGTAAATCAAATGCGGATTCATGGGCGGGAGCGGCGGATGACGACGGCGCCGCACAGCAGAACGACGCCGGCGTAAAGAGAAGCGTGGAGCGCGGCGGGCCCAAGCTCGGGACTGAAGCCGAGCTCGATGGGAACGACCGGCACGCCCTGCTGATAGCGCATGACCTGGTCGCGGGTGAACCTATGCGCGGCATCGGCAATGCGGCGATCAAACACGACGTTCCAGGTGACGAAGGCAAACGCCAGCCACAGGGCGATCACGAACCGGCGCTGCATCATCCCGTGAACTTCACGACCATCGCCGTCACATCGTCGTGCTGTGCGGCGCCCCGGGCAAACGTCTTGACCGCATCGATCACGGCTTCGAGGATGGCCGTGGCCTCGTCCGTATGGCGTTGCTTGAGGATGCTCACGAGACGTTCCTCGCCAAACTCGTGGCCGTCTACATCCAGCGCCTCGGTGACGCCGTCGGTATAGATGATCAGCACGTCACCGGGACTCAGTTGCTCGGTCTCATCGGCATATGGGGCATGCCCGAAGAAACCGACCGGCATGCTGCCCGATTCCAGCCGGCGCAGTCCGGAAACGCCGAACAGCAACGGCGGATTATGGCCGGCATTGCAGTAGGTGAGGACCCCGGTCGGACTCAGTGTGGCATGAAACACCGTCGCGTACTTGGCTTCAACCGCGCGTCGCGTCAGGCCTTTGTTGACGATCCGGATCGTGTGCGCGGGCGAGGCCTCGTCAAACTGCGCGCTGAACAACCCCTGAATCTTCGCGGTGAGGAGCGCGGCTGCCGGGCCCTTGCCCGAGACGTCTCCGACGGCAAAGCCGAAGTTGCCGTCTGGCCGATCGGTGAAATCGTAGAAATCACCGCCGATGGCACGCGACGGCAGCGATGTGCTCATTGCCTGATAGAAAGCGCCAGCATGCTGACCGGGCGGCAGGAGCGCGCGCTGAATTTCTGCCGCAATGCGCAGCTCGTGCTCGATTCGCGCCTGTTCGAGGGTCTGCCGATAGAGGCGAGCATTCTCGATCGCGACGCCCGCTTCGCTCGCGAGCATGTCCAGCGAGGACCGTGTGTTCGCGGAGAGCAGTGACCCTTTCTCCCGGCTATCCAGATAGAGCACCCCGGTCGTCTTGGTTTCGCTGGGCAGATCGGCTTTGTCGAGATAGCGGACCAGGCGCAGCGGCACGCACAAGACGTGGCGAATCCCAAGCGCCACGGTGCCCATGTGCACGTTGGCGAGGTCACCATCGAGCAGGTCGGCCACGATCTTCGGTTCGCCAGTGGCGTAGACCTCTTCCGGAATCTTGCGGCTGGTATCGAACCGGTTGCCGGGCAACGTGATTTTGCCGCGGGCGCGCGCCAATTTCATCTCGAGGTTGGTGCCCTCGATCGCGAGCATGATGAAGCCGCGCTCGGCGCCGGTCAGCTCGATCGCCGAATCGAGCACGAGTGCCAGCACCTCGTCGAGCACGCGACCGGATCCGAGGGCGCGCAAGCCTTCGAGGAGTGTGGCGAGCTGCCGGATGTCCCCGACCGCTGTCTGGTGATGCCGTTCCGACGACAGTGGCGGAGCGGGAGCGTCCTCGGTCAGGAACACGACATCGGTGCCAGATGCTCGACCGAACTGAAGGCGATCGCCGTGGCGCAGGGCGCGCTCCGTGACCTGCTCGCCGTTGACGAATGTGCCGTAACGCGAACCCTTGTCCCGGATCACGTAGCTGCCATCGGACAGCGCGATCTCCGCGTGGTCGCGCGACACATCGCTGCCCGTGAGGCGAACATCGTTCTCACCGCGACGACCGATGGCGAGCGACGGCTTGTCGACCGGGATCACCCGGCTACCGAGCCCGTCGTTGACTTCGAGGCGTGCTCCTGACATTGGTCCTTATGTGGGGATGATTGGTGGCGGCCCCCGTGAGGACCGCGACAAGGCATGATAACGCAGACCTCAGGGCCGTTTCCGACGGCCGGCCGGCCGCAGCAGCCATGCCGCGACCGCCGCCACGGCGGCCGCCGCAGTCCACCCGGCAATCAGAGAATTCTCGTCGAGGACGCGGGGCAATCCGAAGCCCGCGACGAGGAGGATGAGTACCAGCACGGCAAGCATTGGCATCCAGCCGCGTTCGGGTTGCGGCGGGGGCGGTGCAATGCGAGGTTCGCTGGTGGCGGTGCCACAGCGATAGCAGATTAAGGCTTTGTCGGCGATCTCAGTTCCGCAATTGCGACATTTCATCAGGCGTCAGGCAGAATACTAGCGCGGGCTGCTTCAGGCTGTTGTGTGATTCCAATCCAGGATGTGATTCCGACGAGGCTCGTGCCGGTAGCAACCTATGTGCTGCTAGGGCTCAACCTTGCCAGCTATCTGTCGCGCGTTGAACCGGCCACTGGTTCCTATTCGGCCGGCATCGCCAACGAGACCGCCATCGCAACAGCCATCGATGTTGTGCGCTCGACGTTCAGTCACAGCAGCTTGCTGCACTTCGCGATCAATGCGCTCTTTCTCTGGCTGTTTGGCGGGACCGTCGAAGATCAGCTCGGCCGCTTGCGTTTCGTGATCCTCTATCTCGTGGCCGGCGTCACGGCGGCAGGAATGCCGGAAGTCGTCGACCCGGCGTGGGGTGGTCCCACCCTCGGTGGCAGCCTCGCAATCGCCGCCGTCATGGGTGCCTACTTCTTTCTCTTTCCCAACTCGAAGGTGCTGATGCTCATGCCGATCCCCATCGCGCTGCACGAGGTCCCTGCTGCCTTTCTATTCGCGGTCTGGTTTGCCGCACAGTTTTTCGGGTTGGTCGCACTGATGGCGGGCGGTGACGCTCCGGACACGATGATCGGTCTGGCGCTGGCCGCTTATGCGCTGGCTTTCGTGATCGGCGCCGCGCTGTGCCTGGCGTTGCGGCGCCCCGAGCGTTCCCATGTCGGGTGGTGGGAAGCGCGTCGATAATCAGGACGAGTATCTAGCTGCGCGTGCGGATTTCGCGGGACACTTTCGCGAGCTCGATCATGAGCTTCTCGTACTCCGCCTGCCACGCCGGCTCCGGCATCGCGCCTTTCTTTTGCTTGAGCGCCTCAGCCTCGGTCTCCAATTCGCGACGCCGCCGAATCAACGCCGCCAGCTCTGGGTTGTTGGCCGCCGCGGGCGACTCGGCGTCGAGATACAGGAGTCGCGCCATCGATCCGTCCGGGCCTGGGGCTTCAGCTTCGCGGCCGACGCCGTCCCCGTTGTCGTCGAACACCGCGCGCTCAGTCGTGAGCTGCCCGCGCTGCTGATAGTGCTGTTTCACGGCCGCGCTCGTCGCCTCAAACACTTCGAAAACGGACGTGCGGCCGTTCTTATCGAGATCACTCGACGCCTCGCCCAGCGCCTTGACGAAGTACTCGGGAAAGACGGTCGCGTATTTCTGGGCCCCTGAATCCGTCGCGGTGATCACGATTCGATTCGAGCCAGCCAGGCGCTCGAGAAACGGAAAGCTTGCCGAGGTGGTGTTGACCACAACTAGCCGTCCGGGAAGGCCATTGAGCAGGCCGGCCCAGTCAGCAGCGGTGAGATCGGGACCGACGAGGTTGAACTTGGCGACGTCGCCATCGTAGGTGCCATGCCCAAGCAGGATGATCAGAAGAACATCGTCACGCGTCAGCCCCTGGCGAATCTCGCCAACCATCTTTCGCACGTTGACCGCGGTCCCCTGCTCGCCCGTCTTGACGGTTTCGTCGACGAGCATGCGGACCTTGTCGGCTGAGAACCCGTAGCGGTCGACCAGTGCGGAGGAGATTCCCGTGCGCCACTCGCGCATTTGCTCGGCGTACTTGGGGCCGCCCGAGGCGCCGGACAAGACGAGCGCCCAGCGCTCTTCCGCCTGAGCCTCCGACACAGACCACAACGCCACCACGAGAATTGCCGCGATCCGCATCTGCGTACCTTATCGCGGAAGCACGGAAGCGCGGAAGCCTATGCCAGGCCGACGCGGCGCCGGACGAGCCACTCGGCGGCCAGCAATCCCACGATGAGCGCAAGGCTGAAGCCGTTGTGCCAGATATCCCTCATTTCGACCGGCGGACGTCCCACCTTACTCTGACGAAGCAACCCCGGCAGTGACGCCGCGGCATCGGCTCGAACGTAATGGCCGTGTGTCGCATCCGCGATTCGGCGTAGGACCGCTTCGTTCAGTCGCGGTTCGCTCAGTTCAACGTCCGCGCCCCCCACCAGCGTGGGACGACTGGCCGACCCGAGCGACTGCGTGCCACGCCGAACGTCGGCTGTCATTGTGTAAACGCCGGGCTGATCGAGCCGCACGGCGGCTGAATAACGGCCCTCACGAGGGTCGGACAGCGCCGCCGGCAGCGTTCGCTCCTGACCTCCGGGTTCCCGGACCCGCAGCGTGACCTCGGCATCGCCGATTGGCTTGAACTCCTCGTCGCGGACCATGATGCCGATTGATTCGGTGGTGCCGGGCAGCGCCGCGGAGACCGGAGGGATCTCGATACGCTCGGCAGCGCTGGCGGCAAGCCAGCGTGCGAGCTGCCGCCACACCAGTTCGTGGGTGATGTCCGTGGCGGGTCGCATCATGCGCCAGCGCCACGACGCTTCGCCGGCAAAGATCATCGACCGTCCGAGGCCGTAACGTTGCGTCGCGAGCAGTGGGCGAACCTCCCCGCCAGTGCCCGTGCTGACGGCGAGAACTTGTGCGCCAGGACGAGGAGCGCCAGTCACCGCTACGGCGGCCAACGGCGGGAGCTGACTCCATCGCTTCCGGCTCTCGTCGACCGTGACCGCCAATCGCGTCGCTGGGTGAGAGACACCGTCGGGCGTCAGGCTGAGGGTGTTGACGGCAGGCGTCGCACCGCTCGCCGATAGCGCCGGCGCGCGACGATCGGTCAGGTCGAGCGGGAGCGCCTCTTCGACCGGCGTGCCGACCAAGCCCGCCCGCTCGAAGGAGCGAGCGCCGAGAACCAACAGGCCGCCGCCACGACGCGCCACGAACTCCGTGGTCATCTCGAGCTGATCGCGCGTAAAGAAATCGCCTTCGATGTTGCCGAAGATCACGGCATCGTAGAGAAACAGCTCCGGTCGTTTGGCCGGATAACCAGCTGCAAGCGCTGCCGACCGACTGGCAGCGGCCTGGATGAAGAAGGTGTCACGACCCTCGTCGGTCTGTCCCTTGCGGACAACCGAATCGACCTCGAGAGCCCGGTCGCGCGCGAGGGCGCGCTTGAGGAATGTGTGCTCGAATCCTGGCGCGCCCTCCACCAGGAGGACGCGGCGCCGCCGTCCCTGAGCGGGCACCAGGACGCTGCGCGTGTTGTTCTCCGCGGCCAATTCGCCCGACTCTGCCGGAATCTCAACCGAATAGATCGTGGGATTGTCGGGCGAAGGCGAGACCGTGAACACTTCGTGCACCGCAGCGCCATCGGCCGGCACCGCGACATGTCGTGTTTCGATCGGTCGGCCGTTCGCACTGAGTCGCAAGGCCATCGAGCCCGTGCCAAACCCCGTACTGGTGGCCGTCACGCTGAGATCGACCGAGGATTCGGAGAGCAAGGGCTGCCCGGCCGTCAAGTTGAGAATCTCGCGATCGCGGGCGATGGTCGGTCGACCAACCCCAACCGTGAAGACCGGGACACCCAGCGACTCCATCGCGCCAGCCTCGGTGGTCGACGTGTCTCCACCGTCCGACAGCACGACGACGCCAGCCAGCCGTTGTCCTTGGTAGCGATCCACCAGCGCTGCGAGCGCGCCACTGAGATCGCTGCGCCGCGCGTCGGCGCTCAGCCGGGCCGCGTCGTTGCGCTCGAGGGCCTCGCCAAACGACAAGAGCTCGGTGCGAAAGTCCCCGCCGATCTGCTTCTGCAGTGACACCGCCAGCTCACGCGCTCGATCGATCCGCGGCGTTCCTTCGTCGGCGAGCCTCATGCTCCGCGAGATATCGACGAGCACCGCGACAAAGCTGTCGCGGGCCCCTGTTGCCTCAACGAAGACAACAGGTCTCAACAGAAACGCAACGATCAGGAGGAGTGTGAGTGCGCGGAGGGCGGTCAGCGCCGCACGTTGCGCAGGCGTCAGTCGAACCGCGACGCGTGCATACGCCAGCCACGCGAAGACCACGGCGGCGATGAAAACCAGGACATAGCCCCAGATTGGCAGGGCAACGGCGAACCGCATCTCAACTCGGGTCTCGAGGCGTCGAATGCGACGCCTGTCGCCATCGTACCCCGAACCGGCGATTCGCTGCTCGGTTCGACGCTACTCCAGGATGCTAAAGAACATGCGCTCTTTGGCCGTGAGCAGCGCGCCGACCACGGACAAATATGCCCGCAATGCAGCGGTTGCCGGCCATGGAACTCCGGGGCGGTCCCTGCCGATGTCGTGGCTGAAGTCATGCCAGTTGGCGGCGTTGACCGTGCTGATCACGACCGCGACCGAGGGCGTGAGCATTCGCGTCGCGTGCCACCACCCCGCCGGGTTGAAGATGGTTTCCCCAGGGCCGAGAACGAACCGGCACTGGAGGGCCTGTGTGAACAGCGGGAACCTTTTCAGGTCGGGTTCAAATGGATCATTCAGGTCCGAGTGCCGCGGATCGTGTGCGGACTGGTAGAGGTACTTCCCCTCGCTCGGAGGAAAGACGATGAACTCTTTGTCGCCGTAAATCTGGTTGACGAACCCGAGAGCGTGGAGTGCGTCGTAGTGCAGCTTGAAGCGTCCGCCAACGCCCGAGAGGAGCAGTTCCGGAATACCGTCCTTCGATCGAATCTTTCCGATCATCAACTGGCTTCGGAATCGGTCCGGCAGCGTGTATTTCAGCTCCGGGAGAATATCCCCCGCGATCTCGGGGAACTGCTGACGGATCATCAGTCCCGACAAGTAGGGACAGGGCTTGTCGTTCGTCGAAGCCAGGACCAGATCGATGTAGTCCCCGAATCGCAGGACCTCTCCCGTGCTCACCTTGACTGGCTTGTCGCCGAAATTGGACTTGAAAAACTCAGGCGTCCATCTCTTGAGCGCCGGCCATTCGGCCATGCCGTCAGTAATGATGACCGGCCGCTGAGGCCTGAGGTATTCGTTGACGAATTCCTTGTATGAGAGGCCGCTGCGGCGATCGATCGTGAAGGTCTTGGAGGCCGAGGAGTTAGCTATTGCCATTTCAACTCCCGAAGAGTCATGTCGAAACTTCGGAAAATTATGGCACAGCTGGATCGGCTTCGTACGCCAAAGTTGAGCTGGAACTTCTAGATTTGTTCCAGCCCAGCAAATGGATGCACTTTTGAGAATTGTCTTATTTCGGCTTTCGCGGCGTGGCGAGCGATCGGTAGTACTTGTCGACGAGCTCGCGGTAACTCTCGCTCACGGTCTCGTGGCCGCCAGCGTTGAATCGCTGCTTGTTCTCGACCGCGCGGAGTTCGCCCGACAGCTTCGACTCGACGCCTTCCAGGGACACGAGCAGGTTCTTCTTGAGCGACTCCCAGCGGGTGAAGTCCTGCTTGAAGGCCTCGGTTCCCGGCGCCGACATGCTGCGCCACCATGACTCGTCATTGGAACCCTGCAAGCCCGGGTTGTCGCGGCGGAGCTCACCTGTGAGGCGTTCGAGCTCGCGCGATTGCTCGTTGGCTTCGCGTTGCAACTGTTGAACGCGCCCACCGCTGCCACCGGTGCCGGCGCCAGACTGGCCGCTCGTACCCTCGCGTCCCTTCGCCGACTGCTGACCATTCGACGCGCCAGACGACTGGCCCTGCGCTTGTTGTGGACCCTGGCGTTCCGCTGACTGCTCCCGGCCTTGGGCACTTGATTCAGCACCCTGCGGCGAATTCGGGTTGGCCGCCTGCTGGCCTTGTTTCGCTTCCCGCTGAAGCTGCTCGATTGTGCGTTCGAGGTCCGACACTTTCTCCCGCAACTCCTGCGTCTTTGACAGTTCGTCGGACAAGCGACGCGAGTCGCTGTTTTCCGCTCCGGTAGCCGCTCCCAGGCGGTCCGCGACGCGATCCAAAGCGCGCGCGAGATCCTCGCCTTGGCGAGCCGCCTGTCGAGTGCCATCAGGCGCGGCTTGATCGCCCGATTGCTCCCCCGCCGGCTGACGGAGCGACTCGGCTGACTGGCGCATGCGCTCGCTGATCTTCTGCCTCTCGAGATCCCTCGACGCCTCGTTGGTGGCACTGCGCTCGGTCGACTCCCCCTGACCCGCGCTTGCGAGTTGCCGCACGTGCTCTTGCAGCCGCTCGGCGCGCTCGGCCAGCCGTTCCTGATCACCAGCCAAACGGCGTCTCGCATCGTCGCCCGCCGTACCTTTGGCGGTCCGGTCGGCTTCGTTGGCGAGCCGCCGCTGCGCATCGGCCAGCTGCCGGGTCTCGAGTTGCACGTCACCCAGCGCGCGGCGTCGATCATCCGGCCGTGCGCCCTGCATTTGTCGCTCGAGCTCCCGCAATCGCTCGGATGCGCGACTGCCGCTGTTCGAGGCCTGAGTGGAATCCTGACGTCTGAGACCGGTTGCGGCGTTCCGCATGTCCTCGGAGATTTCGCGCAGGCGACGGCTGTCCTGTCCTTGTCCGCCAGCGCTCTGTCCGCTGGACTGCCCGGCCGATTCTCCATTTTGCGGGGACTGTCGTGATCCTTGCTGCTGCATGCGCTCGGCGAGCTGTTCCGCCTGTTGGCGCAGTTCGTTTTGTTCCCGGGTCAGCCGTTCGAGCTGACGCTTGAGCTCCTCGGCTTCCATCCGTTCGCGATTGCGCATCAGCTCGCGCTGCTGGCGGTTCAAACCGTCCTGGCGTCGCGCGAGTTCACGGATGCGATCAAGCGGATCCTGCTGTTCGTCTGCGCGCTCCTCGGTCGAGTTTGGCGTTTCGTAGTTGGTTTCCTGACGCTTCCGCAATTCCTGATCGAACAAGCTCGACAAATCCGCTTCGGGGCGATTCATTCCACCGCCACCGCCCGCCTGTTGCTGTCGCGAAACCTCGCGGCGCCGATTCTCGGCCTCGGCCCTGAGCAATTGGTTGAGGGCCTCCATTTCGTGCGGCAGCGCCGTCGTGGTGTCGATCTTGTCGAGCTCGTTCACCGCGCGGCCCATCGCTTCGACTGCTCGGCCCAGCGGATCGTCACCGGGTGCGGCACGGTCCGTCCCGCGACGTCGACGCGGATCGCCGCCGAGTCGCGCAACCTGCGCACTCGCCTTTTCCGCACGATCGCGCAGTTCGGATTGCGCCTTGGCGACGGACTTGACGTCGCGCTGCGAACCCGCATCCCGAGCTCTGCGTGCACGAGCGTCGAGCTTCCAGGTTGCGACGATGATCTGTTTTTGGGCTTCGGCCAGTCCCTGCAGACCACCGCTTTGGCCACCCGACCCCTGCCCCATCGACTGGCTCTGCGCCGCGACAAACTCCTCTTCAAACGGTTTGACCTCGAGGAAGAAGATGTCGCTGCGCGCTTCCGTCGACCGACGGCCGCGGTTCACGTCACGCGCGCGGGCGAAATAGGTCACGAAGTCGCCCGGCTGGACGCCGAGATTCTCCATGAACAACGTATGCAGGCCCGACGCGGTGAGCCCGCCCTTCGCGCCTCGGAGCGGAACCACCCGCTCCTTGCCCGCGGGTGTCTGGAACACCAGGTCGAACGACGCGATTCCGAAATCGTCGTCGGCGCGAGCCTCGATCACTACTTCTTCCAGGGCGGTTACTTGCTTGTCGCTTGCCGGACGCAAGATGCGGACATCGGGCGGGCGGTCGTCGAGCGTCCGGATGAAGTACTCCGTGTCTCCAGAACTCTCCAGACCATCCTGATCGCGCAACGCCACGCGATATGAGCCGTCCTCCTCGATCGTCAGTTCACTGTCGAGCGATTGAGGCTGGCCAGTCAGTTCGAGGCGACGCCCATCGGCCAGCACGAGGTGTCCCTGGGTGATCGGCTTGTCGGTGATCACGTTGACGCGAACCGTCGTGCCAGCGGGTCCGTAGATGTCCCCGCTGTCCTCATCGGTTCGTGGTTGGAGGCCAAGAGCCTTGGGGAAGTCGTAGTGCAGGTCGATCCGCTCCACTCGCGGCGGGCTGATGACCGAAATATCGAAATCCGCCGACCGCGCTGATGCGGCGCGAACGTGATACTTGAACGACGTGCTGACGCCGTCAACCGTGGTTGCAAATGCACCTGGGGCGGCGGCGGGCCGCATTCGGATCTCGCGCGATTCATCGCCAACGGTAAGGGTCAGCGTTGGGATCACCTCTCCCTCCAACCCCTTCACTCGCGCCGTGATCGTGACCGATTCCCCGGCTCGTAGCTTGGTCGTGCCCGGGGTAACCTCAACCTGCAGCCGCGCCGGGAAGAGATACGCGCCAGCGACGACCGTCGCGCGCGAAGCAACTGGCGAGAAGAGAACGGCCGCCGCCAGCAAGGCGATGCTCGCCGCCACAGCTTTCAGCGCGTGTTCGCGGATTGAGCGACGCGGCACGATCGCGTCGAGATCGAGAGCCGACAGAGCCCGAGCAGCGTCGCCCGCAATAGCGTCGACCATTCGCGGCGCAGCGTCGGGCCGCTTGCCGTAGTCAACAGCGGTTACAACAACATCGTCGAGCTCGATGTGCTCTTCGATCAGCCGCGCGATTTGCGAATCGGTGGGACGCCGTCGAAACGGCCAAAAAGTGTAGAAGAGAGTGCCGGCGACGAAGGCGCTGATGACCGCAGTGGTGAACAACAACGGAACGCCGTCGCGCGCCACCAGCATGGTGGCGCCGGAGCCCGCGGCGAGAATCAGTGCTGCGGCAGCGGCGCCAAGCGTCCAAGCGCGCAGCAGGGCCCGAAGCGTCCATCGACGCCTGATGTCAGTGAGAATCGCCTGGAGCTCTTGCGGTCGCTCGCTCATCTCGTTACCTGACCCCCCGTCCCCGGTGCTGGCCTGTCGTCATGCATATCCTACGCCTTGTCGGGCGCCCTCCGGACGGCTTGATTAGGTTGCCTGACGTCCGATTAGGCCCTCGCTGACCAGCGCCAAAAACATGACGACCAGCCCGAACTGCCACAGCCGCTGCTGGTCTTCCTGCTGCCGTGCCTCAACCCGAGCCCGCTCACCCGCCAGCGCATTGAGTCGAGTGACCGTCCCCACGAACTCTTCGACGGACGTTCGCGCCGGGTTTGACTCACGCACATCAGGGTTTACGGCGATGCGAACTGGCTGACCTCCCGTCGACCCTGGCGCGGACGAGCCGAGCAAGTCATAGATTCCAGGCACTGGCGCTACTCCCGAAGGCACGTTGGGCAGCGTGTAGCTCTGACGCTGCTCGCGTCCTTGCGCCAAATAGCGAGCCGTTTCTATGGCCCAGGGCACAAAGGCGGGATTCAACGGGAATCGATTCCAGCGGTTGTCGAGATCCGAAGCAAACAGCAGCAAACGACCCTGCCCGACCGTCTGTTCGGTCATGGCAATGCCAGCGCCGGCAAAGCGAGCGAGCACGGTTCGACCCTCCTGATCATTCAGACGACGGTACCGCTCAACATAGACGTCCCCTAGAGCGCCAGTCGGGCTCGCAAACGGACGAAAGATGGGATGACGTCCATCGACGGCGGCAAGTGTCACCGTTTTTCTGGCTGGGTCGTCTTCGACCGGACTCACCTCAACCGCGGTGCCCAGGGTATCGTCCAGCGTTTCGAGGTCCGTGTCTGGTCCCAGTGACACGAGAACCCTGCCGCCGTCGCGGAGAAACGCCGCAATGAGATCACGGCCGCGGCGTTCGAGCGTCGATGTGCCCAGCACGATCACGGCTCCCGCGCCAGACAGCGGCCGCTCGCCAGGTAGCGTCGAAAACTCACGTCCGTCAATGACCTGCGGACTAAAAGCTCGGCTGTCGTCGGCGACCGTGAGCGCGCGCTCGACGTACAGACCCGCATTCGATGATCCCGGCGGCTGCGATGTGATGACGTAAACCGGTACCGCGCCTGGCGGATCGAGCAGCACATACCGCACGTTGTCTGACTGGTATCCGGCTTCGTCGTCAATCGAAACCGTTGCACCGCCCCGCGTGGGCAACGCCGCTTCGATTCTTACGTCCGCCGCGGCTTGCGGCGCGACATCGACGGTCTTTGTCGCCAGCTCGCGGTCGTCCACGCGGAGCCGCACGCGCACTGACGAGGCGCGTTGACCGAAGTTGTGAACAGCAGCCACGACAGCTGCGCCGTCCCGGCGCGCTGCAGTCACGGCCAAGTTGGATGGCGGCGGTTCGATTTCGATCGCTTGAATCTCGATCCCATCCGGCACGCCGCCCTCGTCTCCGGCGTCCCATCCCACCTGCTGGAGGTCGGTGATGACGACAATTCGCCCGGTCCGGGAACCGATGGCTTCCGCCGCTCGCGCGAGTGCAGTGCGGTATCGCGTGCCGCCGGCCGTGACCTTGGCGGCGTCGACCGCCCGGATTAGGCCGCCGCGATCGGTGGTCGCCTGTACCGCCAGGACCGCGGAATCCGCAAAGGTGACGAGCGCGATCGCGTGGGTCGCCGGCGCGGCTTCGATTGCGCGACGCGCCGCCTGTTGCGCGGCAGCGAACTGGCCCGGTGCGGACAGGCTCAGCGATGTATCCAGCGCGACCACGGTGACGGGAGCCGGAATGGCTCCAGCGGCGCGATCGAAGTACGGCCGCGCGAAGGCGAAAGCCAGGAGGAGCAACGCGCTCACGCGCAGCGCGAGAAGAATGAGCTCACGAAGCCGCCGCCGGCGCTGACGCTCGACGGGCGCCTTTTCCAGGAGCCGCACCGCCGGAAACTCGACGACCAGATCGGTCTTGCGCCGGAAGAGGTGCAAGACGATCGGAATTGCAATCGCTAACGCACCGAGCAGGAATAGCGGATACAGGAACGACACTGAACCCTCAAAGTGATCGACGTCTGGTCATGAGGTAGGACGCCAAAGCCGTCTCGAGGGGTACTGACGTATCCAACATGACGTAGTCGATTCCGGCGAGTCGCAGCTCGCGCCGATAGCGCTCCTGCAGGTTCTGGAGTGCCTCGAGGTATCGCGTGCGGACTACGTCCGGGACGGCCACAATCTCGTCGAGGGTTTCCATGTCTCGAAAACGCGCGGTCTGATCGAACGGAAAGTGCAGCTCCGCCGGATCCAGAACCTGAAACACGATGACCTCACTCCCCCGATAGCGAAAGTGCTTCAGCCCCTGTAGCACACGGTCGATGTCGTCGAGCAGATCCGAGATGAGGACAATGAGGCCACGCTTGCGGACGGCCTCCGCCAGATCTCGAAGAGGTTTGGCGACGTCGGTTCGATTGCCCAGCGGGAGTCGCTCGAGCGTCACCAGGAGTGACGTCAGATGGCCGCTGCGAGCGCTCGGCCGGAGCATCTTCACGATCTTGTCGTCGAAGGCGATCAGCCCGACAGCGTCCCGCTGTCGCGTCATGAGATAGGCGAGGGCGCCGGCCAGATACGAGCCGTATTGAAGCTTCGTGACGGGCCCTGAGCCGTAGCCCATCGATCGACTGACATCGAGCAGCACGTGGCACTCGAGGTTGGTCTCCTCCTCGAACTTCTTGACAAAATGCCGATCGGTTCGCGCATAGACTTTCCAGTCCAGCGTGGTCAGATCGTCGCCCGGGAGGTATTGGCGGTACTCCGCGAACTCGACGCTGAAGCCCTTGAAGGGGCTGCGGTGCAGTCCGGTCAGAAAGCCTTCGACAATCGCGCGCACCTTCAGGTCGAGGCTGCCCAGGCGCGCAATCGTGGCGGGATCGAGAAAAGTGGCTCGGGAATCGGGCGAGCTCATAGCCCGCTCGCGGGCGCCGGCACCGCGTCGAGAAGTAACTCGACGATCCGATCGGTTGTGATGCCTTCGGCTTCAGCGTAGAAATTCGGAATCACCCGGTGTCGCAATATCGGCTTGGCAAGCGCTTGAATGTCCTTGACCGATATGTGATGACGTCCGTGCATCAGGGCGCGCGCCTTGCTGCCGAGAATCAACGCCTGCGACGCACGTAAACCCGCGCCCCACTTCACCCACTTCCCCACGAACTCGGCTTTGGCGCCGCGGCCTGGCCTTGTCGTATCGACCAGCCGCACGGCATACCGCGCGACTTCGTCCGCGACGAGCACATCGCGAACGCTTCGCTGGAATGCATTGATCGCCGCGCCATCGAGCACGCGAGCAGGAGCGGGACTCTCGGCGCCGGTCGTCTGTGTGACCACACGTACCTCGTCGTCGGGGTCGAGATAGTCCATTACGACATTGAACATGAAGCGATCGAGCTGTGCCTCCGGAAGCGGATAGGTGCCCTCGAGTTCGATAGGGTTTTGCGTGGCGAGCACGAAAAACGGCCGCTCCAGTGGATAGGTCCGTCCCGCGGCCGTCACGTGATACTCCTGCATCGCCTCGAGCAGCGCCGCCTGGGTCTTCGGCGGTGTGCGGTTGATCTCGTCGGCCAGGATAATCTGCGCGAAGATCGGTCCCTGCAAGAAGCGCAGCGTCCGGCGCCCGCCCTCATCGTCCAGAATCTCGGTGCCGGTGATGTCCGCCGGCATCAGGTCTGGCGTGAACTGAATCCGCTTGAAGCTGAGATCCAGGATCTCCGCAACCGTCCGGATCAAGAGCGTCTTCGCCAGACCGGGCACGCCAGTCAGCAGGCAGTGTCCGCCGGTGAAGAGGGCGATCAGAACCTGATCGACGACTTCATCCTGACCAACGATGACCTTGCGGAGTTCATGAAGAATTCGTTCGCGGCCTTCTCGCACTTCGGCCGCCAGGGTGCGTGCGCTGAGAGTCTCTTCCATGTGGGGGATTGAGCGCGGTCGTCTGCACCCGTCAATGAGTCAATGAATAGATCACTTCGTTGATCATCATCTGGTACGCCTGGGCGGTCCATTTGATGTAGCCGGGATAGTCCTCGGCGTTCGACCACTCGACACCATCGCCCATGTCGGTGTTCCAGTTGATGAGCACCATCGGTCGGCCGGTGTCATCGAGAATGCCGCGCAGGTGCGGGACATACCCGCCCTTCTCCCAAGTGCGACCCGAAAAGAACGAACCGAGGCCCGGAACCTGCGGATACTTCTCGAGTTTGTAGAAACATGTGTAGATCGCGTGCGGTGGTTCGATCTCGACAATCTCGTGCTCGGGGAAAATCATCCGGAGCTGACGGACCGTCAAGTCCCATTCGTAAGGACCATGGAAGTCGTCGAGCGTGAGCGTGCCGCCGCGCAGCAGAAATTCTCGCAGCGTTGCGGCATCCTTCTCCGTCAGCACCAGGTTGCTGGGCTCAACCAAATACACCCAGGGGTACTCCCAGAGTTTCTCGTCGTCGAGCGTGATGACGACCGGATCAGTCACCGAAATCGAGGTGACGCTGCGAATCCGGCGAGTGAGGTTCTGCTCGGCGGCGGGCGCATCAATGGCCCATGGCTCTTCCCAGTATCCAACCCGAAGATTGCTGCGGGCATCACCCGCGAAGGAGTTGTATTTGATTCTGGCAAACGTCCACTGCAGCCCAGCGAACCGCTCGTCCCCGGTGACGGCGACCTGAGCCGTCGCCAGGGAGACCAGCGCGGGTCCAATTCCGAACAGAGCTATTCCGGCAAGGGCGACCGTGGCCGCGACGAACAGGCGTTTCCCGCCGCGGTCGTGGGGGGGCGACGTTCGGGCCGGAGTCTGTCTCATCGATCGCTTATCGCGGACCGTCCACTAACTTCAATAACAGCTGTTGCGCGCGCTCGTAGGTCGGCGCGATCTCCAGGGCGGCCAGCGCCTCGCGCTTGGCGTCAGCGCGATTGCCGCTCTGAAACAACCCTTCCGCCAAGTCGGCATGTGCCGAGGCGCGGTCGATCGGGCCGGCCGCCAACGCCACTCGAAACGCGCGAACTGCCTCGGCTGTTTCGTTGGATGCAAGAGCCATGCGACCGAGTGTCGTGTGTGCAACCGAATCGAACGGGTCGATGGCCACGACGCGGCGCAACGCGGTGCGCAGTCTGTCCTTGTCTTTCTCAGGATCGAGTAGGCCGACCAACTGCCGGGCCGCCTCAACGGCGGTGTGATCCTGCGCCGTCATCGCATCCAGCGCTTCGGCTGCTTTGGCTTTGTCCCCGGCGGCAATTGCCACTTCGACGATCTGCATGTACGGACTCTCTGCGCCCGTAATCATTGGAGCCAGCTTGACGGCGCGCTCGAACGCAGCAATTGCCCCCGGCCGATCCGAACCGCGTAGTGCACGTCCAAGAGCCATCTGCACGGCAAAGCTCTCGGGATGCTCCGCAGCCGCTGCCTTCAACTTTTCAACAGGCTGATCGGGCGCAAAGCCCTCGGGGGCATCGAGGGCGCGCCGGAGACTCGCGAACCGTTGGGTCAAGAAAGCATCGAACGTGCCCTGCAGAGTGTCGAGATCGCTCGAGAGCACTTTCTTGACCGCGCCTTCGGTGTCTATACCGTCCGCGAACGACTTGACCAGCGCCCGCAACGCCGGCTCACCGTGTTTTTCGACGATGTGCTCGACGAGGAGTGAGGCTTCGTAATACGCGAGCGAGATCTTTTCCGGGTTCTGGAAACTTGCGTTGAGTTCGCTGAGCTTGATCGCCTCGCCGGTATCAAGGGCACGCGCAAAGGCAACTTCCATCTCGCGGCCCCATTCAGGACGGGCGCGCTTCTCCTCGAAGACGGAGATGCCTTCGCTCAGCCAGCGCGGCAACCGCTGATTGGAAAGCTGCAAGGTGATCACGTGCGCCATCTCGTGCCACAGCGTCGCGCCCCAATTGAAATCGCCAGGCGGGCGCGCCTTCGGCGAATCCATCGTCACCACTCGTCCGAAACAGGCGCCAAGGGCACCGATCATCCCGGTCAGCCCCACGTTGCGGACGGCAAAGTCATCGTGCAACGGAAACACTTCGACCAGGATTGGTCCTTTGGGCGTGAACTCCCATCGTTTGCTGAGTGTCTCAAGAGCCTGCTTTGCGAGAGGCGGGACGTACTCGCGCATCACTCCGATTTCATCGGGATGCAGCTTGATGACGAGGTCGCCCTCTTGAACGGTTTGGAAGCCACCCAGCTTGTCGAGGACACCGAGCAGGTTGTAAGTGATGAGATCGTACGGGTCCGCGCGAAATGCGGTTTCGAGCGCGCGTCTGGCATTGCGCTCATCCCCGGTCCGCATGAGGTGCACACCCAGATCAGCCTGGGCACGAGCGTTCTCGCGATCGATGGCGATCCCCAGTCTCACTTGCTCGGCCGCCTCGTCGAACCGGTAGTACTGCGCGGTGACGGCGCCGACGAGGCGGTGAGCTTCGCCGTAGAGCGGATTGATCTTCAGGGCGGCTGCGATAGCGGCCTTGTAGTCCGCTTCCTTGCCCTCGACGAAATCGATGGCCGCTGTCAATGCGAACGCATCGAGGCTGTTGGGATTGATTGCTTGCGCCTTGGCGATGGCCTCGCGAGCCAGGTCTTTCTTGTCTTCGTTGATAGCCAGCTCGGCGAGGAACAGATACGCTGTCGTGTCGGAAGGGTTGAGTTCGAGAGCGCGGCGGACGTAGCGCATTGCCGCCGGCGGGTTCTCGTCCGCAACCGCCTGCGCCATCCCTCGTTGCGCCGGGGCGTAGTCGGGCTCGGTCTTGAGCGCTGCTTGGTACGACTTGGCCGCGTCCTGACGGTTGTGCTTCTCGAGAAACAAATCGCCCCACTCGCTGTTGACGACGGCGTTGGTGGGAGCGAGCGCAATGGCTTCGCGGAAGTACGCGTTGGCATCCTCAAACATGCCGAGCCCGCGCGCCGCACGAGCCGCACGCGCGTAGTCGCGAGCTGTGGCCTCGCGCGCATCAGCCAGCAGAATCAGCTGTAATGTCCGGCGTCCTTCGCTGCGACGGCCGAGCAGCATCTGAAGAAGACCCAGCTCGAGCGCCGCATCGCTGGCAGGCGCCGCACTGGCTGGACCGGTCAGCAGACTTTCGGCTTTCGCATACTCACCTCGGGCGATGAGGGCTTTGGCCCGAAGAACGGTGAGCCCTTCATCGG
The DNA here is from genome assembly GCA_963724485.1 of uncultured Acidobacteriota bacterium. Lineage (GTDB taxonomy): Bacteria > Acidobacteriota > Vicinamibacteria > Vicinamibacterales > UBA2999 > JACCSI01. The sequence continues at coordinate 405,387 of CAVRUW010000019.1, read as the reverse complement.
TCCCCGCGCTCTGTGCAAGACGTTCAACCTCGTCGTATTGCCCGCCGCGAAATGCCTTTTCCGCTGCTGCGCGACTTGCTGCCGCTGATTGATTCGCTGAAGGCTGAGCCGCGACGAAAAACACTGACGCGACCACAATGGCCGTTCCCGCGCACACCCAGCCGAGCCGCTGCAACGACCATGCTGTTGGGGGGCGAGACTCCGGCGACCGAGGAAGGTTCATGGAATGTGGCCAGTATAGCGGTTCATCCGCCTGTCGGTAAGACGCTCGGGTGGTGATGAAAGGCGTATCGGTGCCTGGGTGCCTCGGGTGCCTGTGTGCCTGGGTGCTGGTGCCTGGGTGCTTAGGTGCGTTAGGTGCGTTAGGTGCCTGGCGTGCGGCGCGGCGCATGCACGATAACGACGAATGAACACGCGCACTACTTTTGCAGCACCCTTAAGCACTAACAGCTAGGCACCAACGCAGCACCTAAGGCACCAACGCACTCGTGCACCGTGGCACCAGCACCCAAGGCACGTAGGCACCCGAGGCACGCAGGCACTCAACCTGCTTTCAGTACAACGGATACCACGTGAAGAAGAGAATCGCGCAGAGTGACTGCAGTGCGGCAAAGACTGCAATCCAGGCGAATCGCTGCGTGACCGGCAGCACTGCCGCGAGCCAGATGAACGTAGGAAACAGCACGGAGGTCACCCGGCCCATCGAAAGCAAGCCACCCATCATCAGCGGCGGCAGCACGTTGATGACTATCATCACGGCGTAGGCCAGACCAAGGCGACGAAAGACGCCCCACGCGCTGACGAGGATGAAGATCACGGCCATGGCTTGCAGCATGTCCAGCGTGCGAGTCGATGCGTATCCGTAGAAGCCCTCATTGCCGATCAAAGAAGCGTGTTGACCGACCAGTGAATCCAGGCTGCGATAGACGCGCCCCCACGCGGCATTCTGTCTGGCCCATTGGAAAGGGTTGCCCGTGAGGAAGAAGACGTACGTCGAGTAAATCAACATGCCGATGCCGGGCAATGCGGCAGTGGCGAATCGATCGGCGAGACGGGTCCACTTCATCGGCGGGGGCCACGTCGGTCGCCATCCTGAGGACCACAGGGGGCGGATCGCCAGCAGCGCCAGCACGACCGAGAGCAAACAGCCGTTCGGCCGGGTCAGTCCCGCGATCAGTCCCCACACTCCTGCTTGCCACAGCTGATCGCGCTCGAAGTGGTAGCAGGCCCCGAGCATGCAGAGCAGGAACAGCGACTCCGTGTAGGCCGCGCTATAGAAGAGCGCGAATGGATAGCTCGAGAGAAGCGCGACGGCAAAGCCGGCCGACTCGCCGTCAATCGACTGGCGCGCCAGCCTGAAGAGATAGATCGAGGCAAAGAAGAATGAGACCAGCGAGATGATCACGCCGGTCCATAACGTGTCCCGCGCGACGAAGAGCGAACCGTACCGCATCATCATCGGGTAGACCGGGAAGAAGGCGATGTTCTGCTGCCGGTCCATTTGCCGCGGATTCCATCGATAGCCGTCGACGGCGACCCCGAGATACCACCCAGTGTCCCAACGCGCTGGCAGGTTGCGCAGCTCGTTTTCGTAGATGCGAAAGGGCGCCGTCTTCGGAAAGTAACCAAGCATCGAGATGGCCAGGAAGCCAATCACGAATACACCAACTCTCGTCGCAACGAAGGTTGCCCAAATCGAGCGGGCTTCCGACCGGGTCCACCACGCACGCAGACCGTGATACAGCTCCACCGGCAGAATCGGCCGGGGACGCAGCCAGTGCCGGACGGCCACGCAAACGAGCGCCAGCACGAGCGGCCGGACCCATGAGGTAACGGAGAGCCGCCCGACAGGTGTCCACTCGCGAAATCCGCCAGTGATGGACACGGTGAGCGCGAGCAACGAGGCTGCGACCGCGATGATGTCGAGCGAACGAGCCCACCAGGGGACGCGCTCAGCTGACGGGGGTCGGGACATCCGCGCGCCTATTGTCTCCCGAGCGCGCGATCTTCGACGGCGATACGACGAGTCAGCAGCCAGCCGAAGCCCAGAAACGACAAGACCCCGGTGACCGGTGCGGACACCAGGAACGCCATACCGACGATCTCGCCCACAACCGCGAGATAGTTGGGATGACGAAACATTGCATATGGACCCCGATCAATCAGCGGCGCGTTCGGAAGGACGAGCACTCGGTAGGTCCATCGCGTCCCCAGCGTCGAGATCGCCCAGAGCTTGAGCGCCTTCGCAAACCCCAGGACGGCCAGACCAGCCGCCAGAATCTCGGGGCTGGAGGGGCCGTTCCATGCGCCCTCCAGCGCCATCGCGAGGAAGCTTCCCGGATAGGCCCATCGCATGGTGCCGATGACATCGTCTGGCGGCTCGATTGCGCCCCGCTCCCGCAGGACCCGTTCGTTGTGAGCCGAAAGTACCGCCTCGCCGAGCATGATGAGCAGCAGGGCGACCAGTGCGGCAACTGAAATGAGGACGGCCGAGGACGCCACGCTCGACATCTCAGGCCGCATCGCGCGAGGCGAGCGCCAGGTGGCAATCGCCAGCGTAACGAATCACGGCTTCGAACGCGACGGGCAGGATACGCGCGCCCGCCGCCGCGGCACGAACGCCTGCCGAGGAGCTGACCAAGGCACGCAGCGTCCGATTGAAGCGCCACTTGGCTTGAAACGTGTGTCGGCGCAAATCGGCGAGTCGACGCGGCGCATCGTCTATCGCGAGTCGGCCAGCGAGCACGTCGAGTGCGGCATTCGCGGCAAGGGCGGCACCGGCCAGCGCAAACCGAAGGCCGTCGCCCGTCATCGGATCGATAAACCCAGCCGCATCGCCGGCCGCAATCAACCCTGGTGCTCCGACTCCTCGGGCGTCGACCGCCATTGGTCCAAGGACGATGGGCTCACCAATCAGTGTGGCCTGGTCAAAACGACCGGCCAATTGTGGGTCCGTAGCCAGAGCATCCGTGAGCGTCTTCGCTGGATTGCGCAGCGAGCCACCGCGCGCACCGTGCGGGATCACGAGACACGCGTTTGCGAGTGCCCCAGGCATCGGTGCCACGCCGATGTAGTGACCCGTCCGTATGTGCATTTCCCCCGCCGTGATCAATCCGCTGACGCCGTCGAAGTATCCTCCGATCGCCCACCGTCGCGGTCGCGCGGGATGGAAGATCAGGCCAAGGGCGCGAGCGAGTCGCGACTCGCGACCGTCCGCAGCTACCACGATCCTCGCGCGATGTTCCTGTTCGCGGCCACCGCGAACCTTCACGCGCACACCGCTGACCCGGCCGGATCCATCGAGGGTCGGTGCCGACACCGACGTGCCATCGTCAAACGACGCGCCCGCGTCGACTGCCTGCTGCATGAGGATTGCGTCGAGCTCGCGTCGACCAATGGCACGACCCGTGAGGCCAGTACGGTAGTGGCCGCGGACAGATACGCCGTTGGGGCCAGTCAGCAGCATGCCGTCGAGAGGAATCGAGCGTTCGAGGACGGCAGTCGTCGAGAAATGCTCCGACAGGACCTGCATCGCGCCGGGATTCAGTGTATCGCCGCACAACTTCGCGCGCGGGAACACTGCGCGATCGAAGACCCGCACGCGCGCACCGGCTCGGGCGAGCAGCGTCGCCGCGGTCGCGCCCGCCGGCCCCGCTCCTACGACAATCACATCTTCCATGCAGCGCAGATCAAATCGCGCCCAGCACCAGCGCCGAGTTCTTCGATCCGAAGCCGAGGCAATTGCACAACGCGGCGGCGGGGTGCGCCTCGCGGCCTTCGTTAGCGAGAAAATCGAGGTCGCACTGTGGATCTTGATCGGTGAGGTTGATGGTCGGGGGGAGATACCCGCGTGACAAGGCGAGCGCCGCGGTCACGACACCAGCCGCGCCGCTCGCGCCTTGCGGATGGCCGATCATCGACTTCGTCGACGATCCAGGGACCTGGTCCGCTCGCTCCCCGAACACCCGTCGCGTGCAACGTGCCTCTACCGCGTCGTTCAGCTGGGTCGATGTTCCGTGGTAGTTGATGTAGCCGATCTCTTCGCGGGCATGTCCAGATCGCTCGATGGACTCCGACATGCAGCGAACAATCTGCTCACCATCTGGATCCATCTGCACGCGGTGGTACGCGTCGCATGTACTCGCGTATCCATCCACCGTCGCGTAGATTCGCGCACCTCGGGCACGCGCTCGATCGAGGCGCTCCAGGACCACCATCCAGGCGCCTTCCCCCAACACGAACCCGTCGCGACCGCGATCGAATGGCCGCGACGCCATATCCGGTCGATCGTTGTAACGGGTCGAGACTGCTCGCATGCGCGAGAAGCCAAAGATCATCCCAGGTAACACACAACCGTCCGTGCCGCCGGTCAACAGCACATCGAATTCGTTGCTTCGCAACAGCATGGCGGCATAGCCCATCGCATCGGTCGAGCTCGTGCAGCCGGTCGACAGCACGTGACTGATGCCGTGCAGACCCAGGGAGATCGAAATCTCGCTGGACACCATGCCGCAGATTCCAAGTGCGATCGCATACGGCGACACTTGCTTGCCGCCATTGGTGAAGAACTCTTGATATTGGCGCTCGCCGATATCGATTCCGCCACCGCCCGTACCGATGATCACGCCGGCGTTCGGCTCTCCCGCCGAGAGGCCGGCGTCGTGCCACGCCTCGCGTCCTGCCAGAACGCCAAACAGGGCCGCACGTGAGTAGCGACGGGGATCGGCATGCCCATTACCGTTGCCGTTGGTCTGCGTTTCACCTTCCAGCCGCTGCGCCGATTCCATGGTCAGTGGCGGCACGGCGGCCGCAACACGACAGGGATAGCTGGTGGCGTCGAACTCACTGATCGCGCGCGTGCCACTGACGCCACGGCAGACGTGATCCCAGAACGTCTCGCGACCTAGGCCGAAGGTGGATACGACGCCGATTCCGGTAATGGCAATCTTGATCACGCTGTATCCACATGTCTCAACGACGTTTCGTTACGATGGTTCTACACAATGGTTCTACACAATGGTTGGTTCTACCCGGTGGTTCTCGGCAACTGCTACGGTAGAACCTTCTTCTGGCACGTCGTGGAACCTCCGGGTAAGAACCTCCGGGTTAAGAGCTTCGTGAAGAACCTTCGTAGAGAACCTCGTACGAACCTCGTGAAGAACCCCGTCAATAATAGTGCCGTGGCGCGCGCGTTCGCCTGGCTCGGTGGAGCGGCCTTTGTGGGGTCGCTCGGCTATCTGATCTATTTCTACGGCGTCGAACTCGGTGTTCCCGGCGACAGCGATGACGCCGTGCTTCGGAATACCACGATCAACATCGCTCTGTTCACGGTTTTTGCCCTCCACCATTCCGCGCTCGCCCGCTCAGGGATGAAGCAACAGCTGTTGAAGCTGATACCAGCCTCGGCGGAACGCTCGTTGTACGTCTGGGTGGCAAGCGCTCTGCTGGTGCTCGTGTGCGTCCTCTGGCAACCGCTGCCGGGCGTCGTCTATCAGACGTCGGGGGCGACCACGATCGTTCTCCACCTGATTCAGCTGCTCGGCGTGGTGCTCACGATTCGAGGCGCCAGTGTGATCGATCCATTGGAGTTGGCTGGAATTCGACAAGCGTCAGAGCCAACTCCGTCGAGCCCGCTCAAGATCGTGGGCCCCTTCCGACTCGTGCGGCACCCTATCTATCTAGGGTGGATGCTGATGGTCTTCGCGGCGCCGAACTTGACCGTCAATCGGTTGCTGTTCGCCGTAATCAGCTCCGCCTATCTCATCCTCGCCATCCCCTGGGAGGAGAGGTCACTCGTCGCGGCCCACGGCGATCAGTACCGCGCTTATCAGCAGACGGTTCGCTGGCGTGTGATTCCTGGGGTGTGGTAGCGTCTGCGCCCTCTTCGTCTTCGACGTCCTTGGGCAGCCCTTCGAGTTGATCGACGAACAGCAGCGAGTGCAGCGACGGGATCTCGAACTTCTTGCCGCACGTCTTGCACACGAGCTCGTCCTCCACGCGAATCAGGTGATCTCGCAGCTTGGCGAACTTCGCCCGATCCCGTTCATCGGCGCCCGGCGGTAACCGATCCTTCTTCACGCGCCGGACCCAGCGCACGCTGTATTCGTTGGTCCGCCGGCAGCGCGGACACGCATAGCGGGCAGGCCGGGTTTCGTTCTTGTCGAAGAAGAAGGCGCGTTCGTCGAGGGACATTTGGGGTCTGGTTGGCCTAGTGGGTCGGGTTGGGCTGGTTAGTCTGGTCGGTCCGGTCGGTCTTAGTCAGTCTCGACCAACCTAACTTACCAGATCACCAGCCCGACCTGCCCCACCCGCCCAACCAGCCCGACCTGCCCTTCCTAGAACCTCGTCGTTATGCCGAACCGCACAATCCGAGGCGTCAGGATCAACGAGGGCCGACTCCACGTCGATCCAGTGGCGGTGTTCTGGTTCATCACGTGCTGTCCCCTCGAACCGGGATGTGCCAACCGAGAATCGCTTGGCAACACGGACGTCGACGATCTTGTTGACGGTCTCGGTGCGATCCTCGCGGAAAATGGGGAATTGGGGGGCGGAGGGCAGGACCGGTCGGCCGGGCAACGCCCGACCGACCGGTCTGGATACGACCTAGAAATCGAGGCTGAAGCCGACGCGGATGATTCTGGGCGACAGAATCTCCACCGGAAGCCAGGTACGACCCACCCAGCGCGTTGGTGCGCGTCGTCACTGTGTCGGCGTTGGTGATGTTGAAGATGTCGAGCTGCGGGTTGAAACGAATGCGGCCCATGCTGATTGGACGCGACACTCGCAGGTCGACCATCGTCACGTTCTCGAGACGCTCTTCACCGCGTGGCGTCAAGGGCACGTTCTGCGACCCGAACGGGTCAACGTCTGACCGAAGGTTGCCGCATACGCGCGCGTGACGTTGTAGGTCGTGACGACCGGGTAGCCGTTGTTCGACACGAGCGAACCCGCCAGGCTGATTCCCACGGCAAGCGATAGCTACCCGACAACCGGAAGGCAATCTCCGAGTCGTTACCGATTGTTCCGTCGGAGAAGATGATGTTGTTCGGATCGTTGAGATCGCCAGTCGTTGCCGGCCTGCTGGCCGCTGCCAGTCGGCGTGTTCAACCCGCCAGTGTTCTTCCCGACCGTGAGTCCCCCGACCATCTGCCAGCGATTCGAGAACCGCTTGGACGCCGTGAACTCGACCCCTTGATACTTGGTATCGAGAAAGTCCTCGTTGTCCCTGATGAAGTTCTGCGCACTCGCCAGCGACGACGCCAGATTGTAGACAGTGACGCTGCTGACACCGAGTGAATTGGCCGGGATCGGGATGCTGAACGGCGTGTACGCGCTCGTCGGCACCGCCGTGTTGCGAATGCCAAGCTGCTTCTTGTTGGTGCGGTAGTAGTACATCACGCCCACGCGCATGTCGCGCATCACCTGATGCTCGACACCGGCGGTGACTTCATCCGAGTACGGCCAATCAACGCCGTCCGCGTAGAAGGTGTTGACGCCGCCGCTGAATCCCGAGCACGCAGCGGTGATTTCGTTGGCCTGGAAGCGTCGATCGCCGTTGGCATCGTTCCACGGGCAGGTGCGGTTGCCGGTTGCGAGCGGATTGACGGCCGTCACCCGATCGATACCCACCTGCAGTGCGTAGCGGCTGTAGCTGGCCTTCAACGCCGTTTGTCCGTTGCCGAACAGGTCGTACGCGGCACCCGTCCGCCACACGCCGATGTTCTGCTTGATCGGCTCCGAGCGCTCGATGCTGCGTGCTGGAGCGAACTGACCGGCCGGGTTGGACTGCTCCGGAAGAATCCCAACGTAGCGGTCGAAGCGGAATCCCGAGATTCAGCGTCAGCCGGTTTGCGACCGTCCATGCATCCTGCAGGAACAGGCCGAGGACGCGAGCCTCGTTCTTGAACAGGTTCGGCGTGTTGAACTGACGGACGCTGGAGCGGGGCGCCGTTCGAGAACTCGACGTAGTGGTCGCCCTGCACGTTGTAGTCGGAGTCGTAGGTCAGCCGCGCAAACTGCACGCCGCCCTTGAACAGGTGTCGATCCGCCCCAGTCGTTCACCGAGTAAGACGCGATGTTGTCGAACTGCAGACGGGCGTTCGGCTGATGGTCTTCACGGTCCGCCGCGAAGTCGCCAATGCCCGCGTCCGCATCTTCCATACGGATGGCGTCGGCCGGCGTTCCTGGCTGATACGTGTAGTTGGTCTGGCCGTCCATGACGCTGAAGTTCGATTCGAACACCAGCGTGTTGCGGATGCCCGTGTACTTCGCCTGGGTCGTCGACGCCGGGTTCGTCTGCACGACCGACGCGATGTCCGGCAGGCGGAGCGTGCCATCGCGGCGATGGCCGCGAATCTTGTCGTTCCACAGGTACGAGAACTGCACCTTCTGGTTGGCCGTGAGCGACGCGACGACCTTGCCGGAGTAGTTCTTCAGCGTGTTGTCGTCCAGCGCCTGCGAGCCGTCGAAGTTCTTCGCATTCGTCAGCTTGTCCACCACCCAGCGACGGACCGTGCCGTTCACCCACAGCCGGTTCTGGATCAGGGCGCCGCCACCCGACAGATTGAAGTCATAGGTTTTCTGCGTTGGGTTGCCGAGCAGGCTGGGGAACGTCTCCTGAAGGTCGAGGTGGTTCTCTCCTTGGAGGTCGTCATTGGCGAACGAGTAGCGCACGTTGCCGCGCCACTGGTTGCCCCCGATCTTGGTGACCATGTTGATCGACACGCCACCGACCAGCACTTCCGCCGGAATCGCCGAGGTCATGTAGTTGACCTCTTCGAACATCCCCTGGTCGTAATACAGCATCGTCGCGCCACCGCCGCCGCCTGGCCAGTTCACCGTGGCGCCGTCGATGTTGTAGCTGACGTCGTTGGTGTTCGAGCCGTGCGAAGACAGGGCGCTCTGCTGAATCGACTGCGTGCCGCCCACGTCGTAGGTCGCCACCTGAACGCCGGGAATCAGCTTGGCCAGCGACCACGGATCGCGGCCGGTCGGCACGCCCTCGAGGACCTCCTGGTTCATGACCGTCTGCTGCAGCGTCGACCGGGTATCGATCGTCGGCGACTCGCCGGTCACCGTGATCGTCTCGGCGACGCTGCCGACTTCGAGCTTGATGTTCACGGTCGCCGTAAACGCCGCGTTCACGCGGATGGCCGCGCGCTCGACGGTTCGGAATCCCTGAAGCTCGAACTTGACGGTGTAGTCACCAGGGGGGAGGCGATCGAACCGATACGCAGCCGCTCGCATCGGTTGTAAACGACTGTGGACCGCCGATGAGGCGGTCGCCAGACAGTGAGACCAGAACACCGGGCATGACCGCGCTGCTGGTATCAGTCACCACGCCGACAATGGATCCGGTCTGGACCTGCGCGGCAACGTTAGGCGCCGAAAGCAGAACAAGCGAACAAAGCACTACAAGACTGGACGAGCGCATGGGCCTCTCCTCGCTGAAAGCAACTCAACCGAAGGGTGCCGCGACCATACGCCCTGTCCGGCCGGACGTCAAGCTGGGAGGGGCGAAACCCCCGAAAAATGACGCGAATGGCGGGGCTGGGTCACTTTGAGGCTGCCGCGAGCCGGGTGGCCCCGGCGTATGATTTGGGGCACACGCGGGAACGCCCGCCTCCTCATTCCGCCGCCTTCAAACCCATGGCCGAACCCGCCCTCCCCGTCGTGTTCCCGTCTCAACTGCCGGTCGTTCCACTCCGCCGCACCGTCGTCTTTCCGCTGACGCTGCAGCCGCTCGCCGTCAACCGGCAGATGTCGGTCGAGGCCGTCAACGCAGCCCTGGCCGGCGACCGCCTCATCATGATGCAGTTGCAGAAGGGCGACGAGGACGACCCAGCACCCGGGAATCTGCACGAGTTCGGCACCATCGGCATCATCCGGCAGATGGCTCGTGGTCCCCAGGGGCTCAACATCATCGTCGAGGGGATGGCACGTGCCCGGGGCACATCGGTCACGATTGAAAAAAACATGATGCGGGCGCAGATCACGCTCGCTCCCGAACAGGTCGACAAGGGCGTCGAAGTGGACGCCTACATTCGCCGGATCCAAGAGCTCGTCGATCGCGCGCTCTCGCTGACGTCAGGTCTCGCACCGGAAGTCCGACAACTGGTTGCCGGCATCGACGACCCGATGCGCCTGGCCTATCTGCTGGGAACGCTGCTGGATCTCAAGGCCGAAGAGAAACAGCAACTGCTCGAGGCCGATCCCTTGCCGAAGAAGCTCGAACTCGTGCACTCGATGCTGACGCGCGAGGTCTCGGTGCTGGAACTGAAGGGCAAGATCGAATCGCAGGCCCAGCAGGAGATGACCGATGCGCAGAAGCAGTACCTACCTGCGTCAGCAGATGAAGGCCATCCAGGCGGAGTTGGGTGAAGGAGAGGGCGACGAAATCAAGGACCTGCGCACGCGAGTGGCTGACGCCGCCCTTCCGGACCATGTCCGCACGGTCGCCAATCGCGAGCTGGATCGTCTGGCGCGCATGGGTCCGGCTTCCCCCGAATACCAGATGATTCGCACCTATATCGACTGGGTGCTGGAACTGCCCTGGGAAACGACAACCCCGGATCGACTCGATCCTCTCGAGGCCCGCGGGATCCTCGACGAGGACCATTACGATCTCGACAAGGTCAAAGAACGCATCGTCGAATACCTGGCCGTCCGGAAACTCAAAGGCGACATGAAGGGTCCGATTCTCTGCTTCGTCGGGCCGCCCGGGGTGGGAAAGACCTCACTCGGGCAGTCGATCGCGCGAGCCATGCAGCGCAAGTTCGTTCGCATTTCTCTCGGCGGCGTCCGTGATGAGGCGGAGATCCGAGGGCATCGCCGGACCTACATCGGTTCGATGCCTGGCCGAATCGTTCAGGCGTTGAAGCAAGCGGGCTCGGCCAATCCTGTCTTCATGCTCGACGAGCTCGACAAAGTCACCGTCGGCTTTCAGGGCGACCCGGCAGCGGCCCTCCTCGAGGTTCTCGATCCCGCGCAGAACAACTCGTTTCGCGATCACTACATGGAGATCCCGATCGATTTGTCGAAGGTCCTCTTCATCGCTACCGCGAATCAGATCGGCCCCGTGCACCCGGCACTTCGCGACCGCATGGAAATCGTGTGGCTGTCCGGCTATACCGAGGACGAAAAGGTCAACATCGCGAAACGCTTCCTGATCCCTCGCCAGCTGACGGAGCACGGCTTGTCGGTCGACTCAGTGGCATTTGCCGACGATGCGCTGCGGGTGATCATCAGTGAATACACGCGGGAAGCCGGCGTGCGAAATCTGGAACGTTTGATCGGTACCATCGCCCGGAAGATCGCGGCTCGTTCGGCCATGGGGACGGCGAGCATCGACCCCTTGGTCGAGGCCAACGAGCTCGAGGATTACCTCGGGCCGGCACGATTCAAACGCGAGGTGCAATTCCGCACGTCGCGGCCCGGCGTCGCGACGGGCGTCGCGTGGACTGAGACTGGCGGCGACGTCCTCTTCATCGAGGCGAGCCTGCTGCCCGGCGGACATGGTCAGTTCATTCTCACCGGTCAGCTGGGTGAAGTGATGCAGGAATCCGCGCGCGCCGCGGTGAGCCACATCCGCGCAAACGCTCGTGAGCTGGGCGTCGACCCGAACTTCCTGGAAGGACGTGACCTGCACGTCCACGTTCCCGCCGGCGCGATCCCCAAGGACGGCCCCTCGGCTGGTGTCACGATGGCCACCGCCATCCTGTCGGCCGCGCGCGGAGAAACCGTTCGTCAGGACGTCGCGATGACCGGTGAGATCACGCTCAGCGGCCTCGTGCTGCCGGTGGGGGGGATTCGCGAGAAGGCGCTCGCGGCCAAACGCTTCGGCTTGCGCACATTCATCCTGCCGGCGCTGAACGAGCCGGACTTGAAGGAACTTCCTGAGGAGATTCGCAAGGACATGCGATTCGTGCCGGTTGAGACGCTCGAAGAGGTCCTCAAGGTCGCCTTGCCGTCTTTGCAGCCCGCCACCGCGGGACCGTCGGCGCCAGAACCGTTGTGACCATCGTTTTCTACATCTCCGGACACGGCTTTGGCCACGCGTCCCGAGATATCGAAGTCATCAATGCGCTACGCGCGCGGCGGCCCGATCTTCAAATCATCGTCCGGAGCAGTGCCCCGAAGTGGCTGTTCGACTTGACCGTCAGATCGACCGGGCTGAGTCCGGTCATCTATCACCATCTCGAAACTGACACTGGCATCGCCCAGATTGACAGTCTTCATCTCGACGCCGATGAAACGGTCCACCGCGCGCGGACATTCATGAAGGGCTTCGACGATCGCGTGGCCGAAGAGAACGCTTTCCTTCGGCACGTCGATGCGGATCTCGTGGTGGCGGATCTACCCGCGCTCGGAATCGCCGCGGCGACGGCGGCGAACCTCCCGTCGATTGGACTCGGCAACTTCACGTGGGATTGGATCTACTCGGGGTACCCCGGCACTGAGGACATCGTCGAGGCCATTGGCCGTCATTATGAAGCGGCCGAGGAGGCGCTCCGGCTACCGATGCACGGCGGCTTCTCGACTTTCCGATCGATTCGCGATCTGCCCTTCATTGCTCGACGCTCACGACGCGACCCGTCGGACACCAGGCGTGCTTTGGGATTTCCGCTCGACGAGCGTCTGGTCCTCGTGTCGTTCGGCGGCTACGGCCTCGATGGATTGGATCTCGAGGCGTTGACTCGGCTCGACGGCTATGTCGCGCTGGTGAGTGGCAGCGTTCCCCTGGCCGACCTTCCTGAAGGCCTTCGCGGGGGACGCCGCGGAAGCTTGTTGCCGTTTGACGAGCCAGGCATGTACGCCACTGGACTTCGCTACGAGGACATCGTGCGCGCCGTCGACGTCGTGATCACCAAGCCGGGCTACGGCATCATCGCCGAGTGTCTGGCCAACGACTCTGCATTGCTGTACACGTCGCGTGGCCATTTCATCGAGTACGACGTTCTCACGCACGAGGCTCCGCGGTTCTTGCGGACCGCCTTCATCGATCACGACGATCTCTTTGCCGGGCGTTGGAGTCATCATCTCGATACGCTGCTGGCCCAGCCGGCGCCGCCGGAACAGCCAGCGGTGAACGGCGCGGATGTCGCTGCGCAACTGCTGCTGGCACGTCTCGACGAACAACAGCCCGTAACCAGCAATGTGTTGGAGAACTGATTTCGATCATCGGACCCGCGTGGGAGGAATGGATGTCGACTAGTGCCAAGCGGCAAGCGCCACCGCCGGTACCGGCGCCGGGATGGGTGCCGGTCCGCCCCTTTCCATCACAAACTACGCCCAATTCGTTCGTCTCGGGCGAGCACGCTGCCGATCGCACGAGCGTCACCTACTTCCGCGATCCTGCGGACAATCACTTGTACGCGTCGGTCTGGTTCGGGCCGGCTAGCGAGGGACCACCCGAAGCCGTTCATGGCGGAGCGATCGCGGCGGTCCTCGACGAGGCCATGGGTGCCGTCTGCTGGATGAACGGACATCCCGTCGTCGGAGCGCGCATCACGATCAACTATCTACACCTGACACCGCTGGGGTTTACTGGTCGGGTCGAGTCGTGGATTGAGAATGTGGAGCGCCGCAAGATGTTCATCAAGTCGCGGCTGACCGATGAAGCCGGAAAAGTTCACGCGGAGGGTGACGCGTTGTTCATCCAGCTCTCAACTGAACTGGCCAATACACTGAGTGACGCGCGGAAACGCAGGACGAACTCTAGTCCTTGATACAGGTCACCAGCGTCCACATGTTCAGCAGGTTCACCTTCTCGATCGAAATCGGCGTCAGGCTGGCCTGAGTCAGGAACGCGTTGAGATCGAGGTCGGTCTTGAAACCAATGTGAACGGTGAGTGGCGAGATCGCGGTATCGAACTTCGCGAGCAAGGGATTCTGGCTCTTGAAGTGATTCAGGATGACAATGCGCCCGCCGCGACGGCAGACGCGGCGCATTTCTCGTGCGACCTGAACCGGATCGGGCACCACGCTGATCAAGTACGGCGCGTAGACGATGTCGAATGATTCGTCGGGAAACGACATCTGCGCCGCATCCATTTCGGCGACGCGGCAGTTGCGCAGCCCCTTCTTGATGATCCGCTCGCGCGCTTTCACCAGCATGGGCGTCGACAGATCGATTCCAGTGATGGCGCAGGTCGATGGATACAGTGAGAGGTTGATGCCGGTGCCCACGCCTACCTCGAGGACGGAATCGCGGGGCCGGATATTCATCTTGCGAATTGCTTCGAGTCGGCCAGGGTGGAGGGTAGGACCGAAAACGACGTCGTAGACGTTGGCCAGCTTCTCGTAAACGCCGGCAACGAAATCGTTCTCGACAACGGTGACTGAGAGCGCTCGAGTGGCCGCGTCGCCGCTTACACTTTCCGATCGCTCCCTGTTGTTGTCGAACAGCGCCATGAGGTCTCCTTCTGCTGGATTCGCCTGCGAATCAATCAACTGCCCAGCCGCCTGGCTAAACTCCGGCCAACGGCTGTGGTTCTCGCTTTCGCCTGACTAGCTGCCGCCCCATGCCGCGCAAGACACCTCGAAGCCGCTCGGCACTATATCAGATGTGTAATCGCACGAGTTACGGATCCGTCGTTTCGAATGTCCCCCCGGCGTGCGCGCCACTGCACACGGCTAGAGGTGCTCCAACGCCCGCATCGCGAGGTCCAACCGTCCCGACGGGGCTGAGATGTGCAGCCCTTGTACCATTGGCCGCAGTGCCTCGCCGAGCTCGCGGGCGATGCGGACGCCTTCCTCAGCTTCGGCCGCTTCGTTGTCAGCCTGCTTCATACGGTGAACCAATGCCGCCGGCACGGTTACACCCGGCACCTCATTCGCCATGAACTCCGCGTTGATCGCGCTCTCGAACGGCCAGAGGCCCGCGATGATGGGAATCCGAAACCCGCTGGTGCGCTCGATGAATCGCTCCACCGCCGCGACGTCGAAGACCGGGCGCGTCACGGCGTACTCCGCGCCGGCCTCGACCTTGAACTCGAAGCGCTTGATCTCGGCATCGAGATCGATAGCTGCGGGGTTGACCATGACGCCGACGTGAAAGGCCGTCGGTGCACCGATTGGCTGACCGGCGATGTCGAGCCCGTGATTGAGCCGCGTCAGGACATTGGTCAGCCCCACTGAGTCCACATCGAAGACCGCGGTGGCATCCGGGATGTCGCCCAGCGTCCGGACGTCGCCAGTGATACCGAGAAGGTTCCGCAGCCCCATGGCGTGAGCGCCGAGCAGATCCGATTGGATGCCGAGCAGGTTCTTGTCGCGACACGAATACTGCAGCAGGGTCTCGACCCCCGCGTGCTGCTGCACGAGGACGGCCAGCGAAAGCGCGCTCATCCGGGCGCCACTACGTGGGCCATCGAGAATCGTCACCACGTCGACGCGACCGCCGAGCGCCTTGGCCTGATCGATCGCCTCCGCGCCCGCGAGGCCCCGTGGCGGTATCAACTCGACACCGATCACGAACCGCCCGCTGTCGATGGCGGCGGCAAACTTCGATTTGGAGGCGCGGGCGACCGGCGTTTGCGCGTGCAGAGCGCCGGCCACGGTGGTGGCCCGAGTATCACTCTTCCCCACCGCACGCAGCCCTTCCGGCCCCATGCGCTTCACTGCCGCGCAGATCTGCCGAATGTGCTCTGGGGTCGTCCCGCAGCAACCACCTACCAGTCGCACGCCGTTGGCGACAAAGCGCCGCGCGTAGGACGCCATGTATTCCGGTGAGCACAGATAGATATTGCGGCCTTCGATGTCCCTGGGTTTGCCGGCGTTGGGCAGAGCAGAAAGTGGGACCGAGACGGCCGCGGCGAGACGCTCGATCGACTCCAGCATCGGGGCGGGGCCGACGCTGCAGTTGACGCCGACCACTTGCGCGCCGCGCTCGACGAGGATGGGACCAAACTGCTCGGGCGGCGTGCCGTCGAGGCTGTTGCCATCCTCCTCGGTCGTCATCTGCGCGACGATTGGCAAATCGCAGACACCGCGGACCGCGGCGATTGCGGCGCCGATCTCATTGAGATCGCGGAACGTTTCCAGCACGAACAAGTCGACGCCGCCCTCGGCCAGGGCCTCGGCCTGTTCCCTGAACCAGCGCTCGGCCTCGTCGATGCCCGTCTTGCCCCACGGCTCGACGCGAATCCCCAGCGGCCCGATCGCGCCAGCGACGAACACGTCACGGCGACCATGACCGTTGTGCCGGAGCGCCGACCCGCGCGCGACCCTGGCCCCTTCGAAGTTGATGGTCTTGACCTTCTCGCTGAGGCCGAACGCCCGCAACTTGATGCGATTGGCCCCAAAGGTGTTGGTCTCGACGATGTCGGCGCCGGCGCGAAGGTATTCGCTATGCACCGCCTCGACGAGCCCCGAATCCGTCAGGTTCAGCGACTCGAAGCAGCGATTGAGGAAGACGCCCTTTGAGTAGAGCAGCGTCCCCATGGCACCGTCACAGACCAGCACACGTTCGTCGAGCGCCTGGGCGAACGGATGGCTCACGTCAGGCCCTCCTCCGTCGGCCGCGTTTCCCACTCGCAGGTCTGCGAGTCAACGAGGAGGTAGGACCGATTGACGCGATCAACACAGACCGTGGGGACGTCGTTGCGAGTGAACGACGCGTGCACATGATGGTGGCCGAAGCAGTGCAGCTTCGGACGGACGGCGTCGGCAACTTCGGTGATGGCGTCCTTGCCGACATCGCGGCGCCAGCGCTTGGACGGGGTTCGACTCGACGGCAGCTCAACCCAGAAAGGCTTCGGCGCCTCGTGCGTCAACAGGACGGTGACGCGTCCGAGCAACTTGCACGCTTCCACTTCTTCGCGAACGAAGTGCCGTCGCTTGTCGTCGCGCGGCTTGGCCGGCAGGGCTGACGCCGCCGTGTCGTACCACGTCGGCGCGAACGTACCGCCAATGCCCGCAACCGTGATTCCTCCAATCGTCACGAGCGACCCGTTGGGAATGAAATGGAGATTGGGAATGAGATCAACGCCCCGGCGAAACTTCTCGATCCGATCGAAGGATTCATTGTTGCCTTTGATCCAATACAACGGCGCGCCCGGCTGCGGGTACTCGCCACTGGCGCTTGCCACGTCACCGACACACAACCAGAAGCCGATGTCGTGATGTCTTTCGAGGATGCGATCGACGGCGTTGAAGTTGCCGTGGATGTCGCCGAGCACGCCGAACAACGATGACACTTGACCTGAAGGCCGGTCGCGCTCTGGCAGGCGCGGCGGCGACCCGGCATTACCTGCTCGGCGGCGGCACCAGCAGCTCGGTTTTGTCCCAGACGAAATCGTCTTTGCTGTAGACGGCGAGCTCGTAATCCTTGCCCATGAAGATGGCCGACACCGGGCAGGCTTCTTCGCAGTAGCCGCAGAAGATGCAGCGCGTCTTGTGAATCTGATACACCGAGGCGTAGCGAGGACCGGCCATTACCGAGCCGTCGTTCTCCGCGGCTTCGAGGTAAATCGCATCCGCCGGACAGGCTACCGCGCACAATCCGCAGGCAACGCACTTCTCGAGCCCGTTCTCGTCGCGCATCAATACCTGTTTCCCGCGGTATTTCGGGAACATCGGAACCTTCTGATCGGGATAATTCACCGTGATGGGCGTGCGAAACAGGTGTTTGAACGTGAGTGCAAAGCCCTCAACGAGCGGACGGATCATAGGCTAAATTATAGCAGCATGCCGCAAGATGCTCGGCTGCTCTCGGCCGATCAGTTTCTGCTGGCCACACTCGTCGGCAAGCTGGCCGTCATGGCCGCGTTGGCGACGATGCTCGCTCGCTACCGGCGGTTTCGACACATCCTGATCTTCGAGCGTCGCGATTGGCCCGACCGCCTCGCGTTCGCCCTCGGCCTCACCATCCCTCTTGCAATGGGTGTCGTCTCGCGGCTGCTGCTCAACTACGACGCTGCCGATTTGATGCTGGAAGGCGCCTTCCTGGCTGGCTTGATCGCTGGCCCCTACACCGGCGCCATTGTCGGTGCCGCGATCGCCCTCCCTGGGATCTTCAACGGCGAATGGGGCGCTATCCCCTTTGCCGTCGGGTGCGGCTTCGCTGGCGGCGGATTGCGAGAGGTGTGCCCGAAGGAGCACATCTGGAATTTCTCGCCGTTCGTGTTCTTCAGCCTGCCCCGCTATGCGTGGCGGATGATGCGCGAATTGACGATCGATTGGCAGGTCATCCTGCTCTTCGTCCCAATTGGCCTCGAGGCGATTCGTCAGACCGTCGGCAGTCGCTTCGGAGAGCAGCGACTCTTCTACTTCGAAGCCCCATCGGCGTGGCTGACTCTCATGATCTACGTCGCCACGGTCCTGACGGTGTCCATCCCAATCAAGATTTGGAATGCAGCGCGGATCGAGCATCGTCTGCAGGAGCAGGAGAAGCTTCTGCTGGCGGCCAAGATCGAAGCGCTCAAGAGTCAGATCAATCCACACTTCCTCTTCAACACGCTCACCTCCGTCTCATCGCTCATTCGCTCGCAACCGGAGACCGCACGCGCGGTCATTCAGAAGCTCTCCGGGCTGCTGCGCAAGTTGCTGAGAAGTCATGAGCAGTTCGTCACGCTGCGCGAGGAGCTGGAATCCATCGACGAATATCTCGATATCGAGGTCGTGCGATTCGGGCCGCGGCTCGGCGTCCGCAAGGACATCGCGCCCGACACGCTCGATATCATCGTCCCGAGCATGATTCTGCAGCCGCTCGTCGAGAATTCGATCAAACACGGGCTCACCCGGAAAGTCGGCGCCGGTCACATCACATTGCGCAGTCATCGGAACAACGATTTGCTCATCGTCGACGTCGAAGACGACGGGCTTGGCATCTCGGAGGAGCGACTGCAGATTGCCATGTCGAGCGGCATCGGCCTGAGCAACGTGCACGAACGGCTTCGCGTCATCTACGGATCCACGGGTCGCGTGGTGCTTCGTGGCCTGCCCGGCAAGGGGGCCTGTGCTCACCTGGAAATCCCGATTCTGCTAGCTGAGGAACAGGCTTCCGCGTGAGTAGCGAGGTTTTGCGTCTGGTCACGATGGAGCTTCCACGATGACAAGCGCTTCGCTGACGGCCGTCGTCGCCGACGACGAGCAGCTGGCCAGGGACGAGCTGTGTTTTCAGCTCGGCAAGATCGAAGGCGTCGAGATCGTCGGACAGGCGGTCGACGGGGTCCAGGCCCTGGACGATATTGCACGCCTGGAGCCGGATGTCGCATTTTTGGACGTGCAAATGCCAGGTTTGACAGGCTTCGAAGTGGCGCGCCGGCTGCTCGAACAGGGAACCGACATGGCGGTCGTCTTCGTCACCGCGTTCGACCACCGGGCAGTCGAGGCATTCGAGGTCAACGCGGTGGATTACGTGCTCAAACCCGTGGACCCGGCCAGGCTGGAACAAGCTGTGCAGAGGGTCCGTCGCCGTCGGGATGGGCAGCCGCTGGGCGACCAGCTCGAACGGTTGGTGCGGCTGATGTCGGGGCAAAAAGACCGGCGAAACCAGATTGCGGTCAAAATGGCGGAGCGAATCGCCCTGGTACAGGCCGACGACATCATCTATGCCTCGCTCGCCGAGGATTCGATTAGTATTGTGACTGGGCAGGTTTCGGGCACTTCTAACTACCGGACACTCGACGAGTTGCAGGCCAGGCTGGATCCCGACGTATTTTGGCGGGTCCACCGGTCGCATCTGGTCAACATCAACAAAATCAAGGAGATCGTCCCTTGGTTCAGCAGGAACTACATCCTCAGGATGAAGGACGCGAAGGCGACCGAAATCCCGGTCAGCCGAACGCAGACCCGCCGCTTGCGGGAGTATCTCAAGCTGTGACACGTCCCGAGGAGCTGCCGCTGCCCGAGCCTGTTGCCTTTGAGAGCGGCTTGGAACAGCCGCAATCGTTGCCAGGTTTCGAGCCGCGCCCCGCGCCTCCGGTGTTCGGGTTCGACGGCGGCGGCGTCGGTGAGCGCGAGCTCACGCACACCCCGATCCTCATGCCAGTGCCGGCGCCCATGCCGCGCGCCGAGCTCGAGGAACGTCCGTCGGCCATCGTCCGGCGTCTCGAGTTGTGGCGCGACGAGTTCGTCGCGTGGGTCAAGACGCTCGCATCAGCCGCGGTTTACGCCACGCTGATCGTCACGTTCGGCTTCCAGGTCGCGCGGGTCGAAGGTCAGAGCATGGCCCCGACGCTCGCCGATCAGGATCGACTGATCGTCAACAAGCTCGCGTATCGCATCGCGGCGCCGCAGCGTGGCGATATCGTGATGCTCTACTACCCGCTCAACCCCGATAAGTCATTCGTCAAACGCGTCATCGCCGAAGAAGGCGACACCGTTCGCATCGTCGATGGACGGGTGTATGTCAACGACGTGCCGCTGCGCGACGACTACGTACCACCCGAGTACCGCAGTCACGACGATTGGGGCCCGCAAGTAATCCCCGAAGGCTACTACTTCGTGATGGGTGACCATCGGAACAACAGCTCCGACAGCCGGCATTGGGGGTTCGTCCCCAAGAAGTACATCATCGGCAAGGTGCAGCTCCGATGGTGGCCGGTGCCGAACGGACGGGTCTTCTGAGAGTTTTCAGTTATCAGTTGTCAGTTCAAAGGCGACATCGTGGCCAAACTGGGTACGCCGTCCTTTGAACTGGTAACTGACAACTGAAAACTTCCCCGTGGACCGCTCCACCGCCGTCTCCCGCGTTCTCTTCCGCGTTCTCCTCCTCAATTTACTGGTCGCACTCGCCAAGATAGTGCTCGGTTTGACGAGCGGGGCGGTCAGCGTGCTGTCGGACGGCCTGCATTCGTTGACCGACGGCGCGTCCAACGTAGTCGCGCTCGTCGGCGTCAAGATGGCCCGGCAGCCGCCCGACGCCGACCATCCGTACGGCCATCGCAAGTTCGAGACGATGGCATCGGTCGCGATTCTCCTCTTTCTGCTGCTCGTACTGGTGCAGGTTCTGCTGGCCGCGGTCGACCGTCTTCGGTACTCCCGCGATCCCCAATATCACGGCGATGAGTTTTGCCGTGATGGCGGCAACATTTCTGATCAACGTCGGAGTGGTGTCGTACGAGCGGCGCGAGGGCCGTCGCTTGTCGAGCGAAGTGCTGCGTGCCGACGCGCATCACACGCTGAGTGACCTCTTCACATCGGCGACGGTAATCGCCGCCCTCATCGGCGTGAAGCTAGGCGTGCCGGCATTGGACCCGGCTGCGGCCATCGTCGTTGCCGGATTTATCAGTTACGCCTGCTGGGAGATCTTCAAGGAGACGACCGGGGTTCTTGCCGATGAGATCGTCATCGCCGCCGAGGACATCGAAGGGGTCGTGCGCGCCATTCCCGAGATCGTCGGATGTCACAACATTCGCTCGCGCGGATCGGCTGATCACGTGTTCGTCGATCTGCATATCTGGATGAATCCCGCGATGCGGCTGGATGAGGCGCATCGCCTGTCTCATGTCGTAAAGGACCGCATCATGGCGCGTTTTCCACAAGTGAAGGATGCGGTGATTCATATCGAGCCTCCACCGCCGAGCGTGACCGGAACGTAACGCGGCTCGCGTGCGTATCCCTCACGAGGGGGACCCGCATGAGCGTGATTCTGGCAGACCTGCGGCACGGCTTGCGGCAGTTGCGACGACAGCCGTTGTTCGCCGCGGCCGCCATTGGGTCTCTCGCGATCGGCATCGGGCTCAACACGACCCTGTTCAGCGTCGTCAATGCCGTACTCTTCCGCGACAACGTCGTCGCGGCACCTGACCGCCTGGTGGAGATCTACTCGGGGCTCAGCAAGGACTTCCCACAACTCACCACGTCCTATCCAGACTTCAAGGACATCCGTGCTGGCGCTGACGCATTGCAGAGCATCAGCGGCAACGCGTATGTGAGGGGGATCCTGTCAACGTCTGAGCGAGGCGTGCTGGTCACGGGCGAAGCCGTGACTGCCAATTACTTTCAGGTGCTTGGGATTCCGCTGGCACTGGGACGCGGGTTCCGTTCCGGCGAGGACGCTGCCCCCAGCATCGCAGCCGTCGCGGTCATCAGCCACGACCTGTGGCGCAATCGCTTCGGGCAGCGAGCCGAGGTGGTCGGTGAGACCGTCACGCTGTCTGGAGTGCCTTACACCGTCATCGGCGTTGCACCTGCCGCATTCACTGGCACGATGCCCGGCATCCCGACCGAGTTCTGGGTTCCAGTAACGATGGTCGAGCACTTGCAGTTCTCCGGTGTGCAGGCGTCGACCGACGAGGACCCAGGTGCGACGCGGCTCGATCGTCGTGGCACGCGCTGGCTGTTCGTGAAAGGCCGTTTGGCCGACGGGCGGTCGGTCGACGAGGCCCGGGCGCAAGTCGAAACGATCTACGCACGGCTGAGAGCCACGTATCCCAACACGAACAAGGACGTGACCGCGAGCGTCGTGCCCGCAACCAGCGTCCGTTTCCACCCGATGTTGGATGGATATCTACGCGCGGCTAGTGCGGGCCTGCTCGCCGCGGTCGGACTGGTACTGCTCATCGCTTGTGCGAACGTCGCCAACATGTTGCTCGCTAGGGGCGCGTCGCGCCGGCGCGAACTGGCAGTCCGTGCGGCCATCGGCGCAAGCCGGCGCCGCCTCGTCGGGCAACTGCTGGCGGAGTCCATGCTGCTCGCGGTTATTGGCGGCAGCCTCGGGCTGTTGATTGCCTGGTGGGCGGGTCAGGCGCTTTCCGGGATCGGATCGGATGTCTTCCCGATGCGCATCCGGTTCGAGTTCTCGATCGATCGGACGGTCCTGATGTTTGCCGCTCTTGTGTCGATCGTCACGGCCGTTCTGTTTGGCCTCGCACCCGCCTGGAGTTCGTCCAGGCCTGAGCTCGTACCGGCCCTGAAAGACTCTGGAAACGCCAACGGCCGGCGTCGAACCTCCGTTCGCAATGTTCTTGTGGTGGGCCAGCTTGCGCTGTCCCTGATCCTTCTCGTCTCGGGTGCGTTGCTCACGCGCGGGCTTTTGACGGCACAAAACACAAACCTGGGATTCGATCCCACGCCGCTCTCGTCCCTCTCGTTCAATCTCCAGATGAATGGTTACGATCTCGATCGAGCGATGACGTTGCGCGATCGCGCCCTCCAGTCGCTTGGTGGGGTGCCGGGCGTGACAGCCGTCTCCACAGCATCGCGTCTCCCTCTTGCGCCGGACATCAACATGGACACCGTCAACGTTCCCGGGCATCACGCTCCGGACGACGACGGACTGCCCGTCGACACTGTGGCAGTGGGATCGGATTACTTCGACACGGTGGGCATCCCGGTCGTCGCGGGCCGGGCTTTCACTGAGGAGGAGGTTCGGGCCGGACGCAAGGTTGCGATCGTCAACGAAACGATGGCGCGGCAGTTCTGGCCCGACGGATCCGCAGTCGGCAGAATCATACGGATTGGCGGCAAGGACCCACACGAGGTCGTGGGCATCGCGCGTGATCACAAAGTTCGTTCCGTTGGCGAAGCGCCACGACCCTATCTGCACGTCCCCTCTGGACGCTCGCAGTCAGTGAACCTCGTCGTCAGGACAACCATGCCTGCTACCGCAGCCTTGCCAGGCCTTCGGACTGCGTTGTGGGGCCTCGAGCCGAACATCGTTTTCACCGAGGATGTGCCGGTGCAGCAGGTCGCAGATACGACGGTCGCACCAACGCGAGTCGGCGCGATGGTTCTCATGGCGTTCGGCGCCCTCGCGCTTGGCCTGGCGGCGGTCGGCGTCTATGGAGTGATTGCCTACTCGGTGAGCCGGCGAACGCGAGAAGTTGGCATTCGCATGGCCTTGGGTGCGGAGCGGGGTCAGGTGTTGCGGATGGTCCTCGGGCAGGGAGTGCGGCTCGCGGCGGCCGGAGTCGGCCTGGGAGTGCTCGCCTCGGCAGGCGTCGGGCGATTGCTGGAGTCGCTGCTCTACGGAGTCAGCAGCTTCGACCCAATCGCGTACGCCGCGGCCGCGGCAATCTTGATATTGATCGCTGGCGCCGCCAACCTGATCCCGGCGATCAGCGCATCGCGAATTGATCCGGTGCGTGCGCTACGGAGCGAGTAGCCGGGGCGTAAGGCACGCGGCCCTTCAGAGCGTTGATAGGCCTTTCGATCAGATGCCACGATGCTGCCGCCACGGCGAACGTAAGCGTGCAAAGGATGATGAAGCGCCACGGCTCGGGCAATTCGCGGCTGCTCACGCCAACCCCGAGGAGGATGTCGCCCGCGAACCCGTGTACGAGGTAGATGCCGTAGCTGATTCGACCGGTGTAGACAACAGGAGCGGCGGACAGCACTCGGCCCGGCAGTCCGCCAAATCCTGCCGCCGCGCGCATGACAAGCCAGGCGAAGACGACAGCCTGCAGCGTTTGCTTCGCCGCCATGAGCGGACTCGGAAGCGGGCCGCCGAGACCTTCGCCAACGATCAACACGGTCAAACCAGCCAGGCTCAAGCCGGACTCAACCGATCCCAGCCTCCAACCGCGTTGGCCCAGCAGCGCCAGGAATGCGCCCATGCCGAGAGAGTCGAGGCTGCCCGGCGTCAAGACTCCAAGAAGGTTCTCGCGGTAACCCTCGGTCGCGAGCCACCAGCGAAAGATCGGCGCGCCAGCGATGGCAATCACAATCGTCGGCGCGAGAAACCGTCGTGGCGCAAAGACGATGAGCCATGGCCACACGAGATAGAACTGCTCTTCGACGGCAAGCGACCAGAAATGGCTGATCGAACCGGGCCACGTTTGAGTCAGGAAGACGTGAACGTTCGAGAGATAGGTGGCATGCCACGCGAACGTCTCTCGTACGGGAAAGACATCCGCCCACCAAGCCAGGACGAGAGTCAGATAGAACGCGGGAAAGATCCTTAGCGCGCGCCGCGCGTAGAACGCTCGCAGGCCCGCCACGCGATCCGTCTGCTCGCGAACATCGAGCAAGATACGCGTGATCAGGAAGCCGCTGAGGACATAGAACAGGTGCACGCCCGCACCAAAGGGGATGCCGAGCTGATACGGCCGCTCCCAGTGGGACCACGCGACGGCAGCGACCGCCAGAGCACGAAGTCCGTCAAGCTGGGGGGAGTAGCTTCGCAAGGCACCTGCCTAATACCCCAACTCCGGTTGCACGCGAAAGAGTACGGGCTCCCCTCGCTGATACCGCCGCACGTTCTCACAGAACAAATCGATGACATCGTCCCAATGTCCTTGGCGAAAGCCGGAGGTGTGGGGCGTGATGATGACGTTGGGTGCCGACCAGAGCGGATCATCGGCCGGCAGTGGCTCCCGGTGAAAGACGTCCAGCGATGCCCCGCCGAGATGACCCGAGCGGAGCGCGTCGTTCAGGGCTGCGTGATCCACGATGCGCGCTCGACCGACGTTGATGACGACTGCGCCGCGCTTCATTTGCGCCATCTCGGACGCGCCGATCATGTTCAGAGTTTCAGGCGTCAGCGGCGCGGCGATCACCAACGCGTCGGACTGATTGAGCAGTTCGTTGAGCGCTGCTTGATTCAGCCATTCGATGCCGTCGGTCCTTTTGTCACGCGGCCGTCTCGTGATCGCCACCACCTTCATCCCAAACGCTGTGGCGAGACGAGCGATCTCGGACCCGATGGTTCCGGCCCCGATGAGGCCGAGCGTCTTGCCCTTGAGCAGCCACGGCAGCCGGTCACCCAGCATGTCGTTCTGAGCCCAGTGGCGATCGCGCTGTTGATCGACGATGTACGGAAGGCGCTTGGCGAGAGCGAGCAAGACCGCGAACACGTGCTCGGCGATGGGTGCGGACTGAACTCCCCGTGAGTTGCTGACGATCACGTTACGGGCGAACAGCTGCGGAAGGCAAAAAGTTTCGACGGCGACGGCGGACGTGTGAACCCATTTCAGACGCGTGCACGTCGCGAGCTCAGCCTCGTTCATCACCCATGTGAAGGCAATATCGCAATCGACGAGCGCTTTGGCGCGAGCGCGGTCGTCCGTCGCATGAGTGACGTTGAGTTCGGGGAACCGCTCACGAATCGTCTGAACCGCCTGCGGTGGTATCTGCCACGCACGCACGGGTTGCTGAATCGAAATGAGGAGATCCATCACACTTTCAACGGTCGAACCGCCTTTCGGGCGCTGGACCGGTGTTTCGCGTGCCTCCGCAAGTACTCCCCCGACTTCCCGCCCCGCTTTTCGAGCAGACAAATATCTCCAATCACCATGCTCCTGTCGACGGCCTTGATCATGTCGTAGAGCGTGAGCGCGGCAACCGCGACCGCGGTCAGCGCTTCCATTTCGACACCGGTCTGTGCCGACGTCCGCACTCGCGACTCGATTGCGAAGCCCTGCCGTGTCGGTGTCAGGTCCACCTGAACGACGGTGAGCGGCAGAGGATGGCATAGCGGGATGAGCTCGGACGTCTTCTTTGCCGCCATGATGCCCGCCAGTCGAGCGGCCTGGAGTGGATCACCCTTCTTGACGGCCCCAGCCCGGATCAGCCGGCGTGCGGCGGCCGACATGCTGACGGTTCCGCGTGCGACAGCCTCTCGGGCGGTAACGGCTTTCTCGCCAACATCCACCATCTGTACGCGGCCATCGCGGCCGACGTGAGTCAGGCGCGGCGTCTTATTCGTCACGGACGTCGATGCCCTGGGCAAGATAGAACGACAGGCTCTCGAGCGAGACGGTCAGATCCACGCTCTTCAATTTGACTCCGGGTGGCGTCTTCAAGGTGCCGGGTGAGAAGTTGAGAATAGCTTTGATTCCGGCGGCAACGACCTGTTCGAGAACCGGTTGCGCCGACTCGGCGGGAACGGCGATCACGGCGATGTCAATCCGTTCCTTCCGCACCACTCGCTTCAGTTCACGGATGTCGAAGATGGGAACGCCGCTCCGCGACTCGTCGCCGATCTTGGCATCGGCCACATCGAACAGGGCGACAATTTCAAACCCTTCGCGGCGGAATCCGGGATAGTCGGCGAGCGCCAGGCCGAGGTTTCCTGCTCCCATCACTGCCACCCGCAGCTTGCGATCGAGACCGAGGATCTGGCGGAGGTGCCGCTTCAGATCCTTGACGTAGTAGCCGACGCCCCGGACCCCAAACTCCCCGAAGTAGGCCAGGTCCTTGCGGATCTGCGCCGCGTTCAGATGAAACTGCTCGGCGAGTGCCTGGGACGAGATCGTGTTCACACCCGCCGATTCGAGCTGGGTCAGGCACCGCAGGTAAACGGAGAGTCGATTGGTGGTGAGCTCGGAAACCTGCTCGTTGTTGGGCTTTCGCTTGTTCTGTGAATTCACAAGCCGGATTCCAAGGATAGCACTTAAAAACAGTGGTGCCTGGGGTGCCGGTGTGCCTGGGTGCCTTGGGTGCTGGTTACGCCCTTTGCCCTAACCCCTGACCTTATAATTCGCCCCCATGGCCCACCCCACTGCTCCGGCAAGACCTGCAACCGCCCCCGCGAAAGGGTTTCAACCGTACGTGCCCGCCTCGGAGTCTCCGGCGGAGTTCACGGCCAAAGCCATCGTCATCGGGGTGTTGTTCGGGGTCATCTTTGGCGCCTCGACCGTGTATCTCGGACTGCGCGCTGGGCTGACGGTGTCCGCCTCGATTCCGATCGCGGTCCTGGCCATCTCGGTGCTCAAGCGCCTTGGCGGGTCGACGATCCTCGAGAACAACATCGTTCAAACCATCGGGTCGGCGGGCGAATCGGTTGCCGGTGGAGTGGTTTTCACCATCCCGGCCCTCATCTTCCTTTCGCCCCATGGTCCCGCGTACTTCAACTACACACAGATCCTCCTGCTGTCCTTCGCGGGCGGCATCCTCGGCGTGCTGATGATGGTCCCGCTGCGCCGGGCGCTCATCGTCAAGGAACACGGTGTGCTTCCGTATCCGGAAGGGACCGCATGTGCGGAGGTCCTCGTTGCCGGCGAGCGCGGAGGACAACTTGCGGCGCTCGTGTTCAGTGGCCTCGGGATCGGTGCGTTGTGGAAGTCGCTGTCCTGGATCTTCAATTTGTTCCGGACAGAGATCGGCCACTCGTTTGCCCGCACGGGACTGTTTCCGAACGCCACGGTCAACGTCGACATCTCACCCGAGTACATGGGCGTCGGCTACGTCATCGGGCCGCGCATTGCGGGAACGATGGTCGCCGGCGGTGTGTTGTCGTGGTTGGTGCTCTTGCCCTTGATGTCGATTATGGGGAACGCAATCCCGACGCCGTTCCCGCCTTTCACTCCGGCGAACGCGCTCAACCCGGCAACCGGCCAGCCCTACCTGTTCGCGGAGATGGGCCCCGGCCAGATTTGGAGCGCGTACATCCGTTACATCGGTGCGGGTGCAGTCCTCGCCGCCGGGCTGATCACCCTTGGGCGCACGCTACCGACCATCGTTTCATCCGCGCGCGAAGGCTTGAAGGGATTTGGCGCGGCGACGACCGGCGCGCAGATTCGAACCGAGCGTGACATTCCGATGACCATCGTCCTGGCGGGATCGCTCGCTTTGGCGATCTTCCTCGTGGTGATGCCAGGCTTGCCCACGCAAGGCAACGTCCTGGTGTCGGTTCTCGTCGTGCTGTTCGGGTTCTTCTTCGCAACCGTATCGTCACGCATCACCGGGCTCATCGGGTCTTCGTCGAATCCGATTTCCGGAATGACGATCGCCACGCTCATCATCACGTGTGTGATCTTCGTGGCGCTGGGGTGGAACGACAGCATCTACGCGCCGGTCGCGCTGTCCGTCGGCGCCATCATCTGCATCGCCGCGGCCAATGCAGGCAATACGTCTCAAGATCTCAAGACCGGATACATCGTCGGCGCGACACCGATCTACCAGCAGATTGGTCTCGCAATCGGCGTGATCACTTCGTCTTTCGTCATCGGTTGGACGCTGCTGAGCCTTCACGAGACGTTCGGCATCGGTTCGCAACAGGTCGCCGCACCGCAGGCAACGCTGATGGCGACCATCATCCGCGGTTTGCTCAGCCAGGAGTTGCCGTGGGGTCTCGTGCTGGTCGGAGTTTTCGTCGCGATCACGCTGGAGCTGTGCGGCATTCATTCGTTGTCGTTTGCCGTTGGGTCGTATCTCCCAATCGCCACCACCGCACCCATCTTCGTTGGCGGTGTCGTGCGTTGGTGGGTGGAGCGC
The DNA here is from genome assembly GCA_963724485.1 of uncultured Acidobacteriota bacterium. Lineage (GTDB taxonomy): Bacteria > Acidobacteriota > Vicinamibacteria > Vicinamibacterales > UBA2999 > JACCSI01. The sequence goes on along the minus strand of CAVRUW010000019.1, from coordinate 376,284 downwards.
AGGACTGGTGTGACGTCGGACTCGGATATCAGCTCGGGCACGCTCTTCAGCTCGGGTCTGATCGCGGGTGGGTCGCTGGCCGGTATCCTGTTCGCGATCCTCGTCGGTACCGACACCATTGCGCCGTTCCAGGCGATAGGCAACGCAATGCCTTTCCTCCACGGTGAAGATGCCATGGGGCAAGTCCTCGGGGGCTTGCTGTTCCTGGCGTTAGCGGCAATCCTCGCGAGGTTTGGGCAGAGGAAGATTACCTATTGAGTCATCCGCGGAAGGACGGAAAGAAACGCGGAGACTCGAGATATCAGCGCGTGTTTCCGCGTTTCCGTGATCTCGAATCGCCTACTTCCCACCCCTATCCGATTCATCGCGACGGACATACGCCCACAACGCGAAGTGCAGATACGCGGGTGAAGTGGCGGTGGCGGGCTGCAGCACGAACTCGGGCCCTGGCACATCCGGTTTGGGTCGTGCCAGATACCGATGTTCGTCGAGGCGACTTACCGCCAGAGGCGGACCACCATCGAGGATGAACACGACCTTGCCGTCCCGCTCCGCAAGCTCCGCAGTGCCGCGGTTCTCGTAGCGACCGAGCAACGGTTTCATCTCCTCAACGGTCACCGGGGACTCATTGCGAGCCGCCGGCGGCGCATCTGGAAGGCCGAGCGCCCGCGCCACCACGACTTGCGCAATGCGCCGCAGTGGGGCGTTGTCGAGATTGGTGAGGATAGCGATTCCTACCCGTCGTTCCGGCGCGATGCGGAGAATCGACGAGAAGCCTGGCAACGTCCCTCCGTGCTCGTAGACCAGCGCTCCCCGATCCCGCGCGATCATCAGTCCATAGCCATAGTGTCCGCCGACGAAGATGTTGGGCATCGGCGTGTGCGGAGTCGTCACTTGTTCGATGACTTCAGGCTTCAACCCGTCATACCCGTATACCTGTCCCTTGTTGACGAGCCCGCTCATCGCCCGGGACATGTCGGTGGCATTGGTCCACAAGTATCCGGCCGGCCAGATCCGAGTGTCGTTCGCGTGATCGTCGATCGCCACCGGCTTCCCTTTTTCGATCCGATGGCCCGTCGCATGCGCCTGAGACAAGGCCTCAGACGGCCGCATCGTCGAACGCTCCATCCCGAGAGGCCGCAACACCTGCATTCGAAGCACATCGGCGAATCCAATCTTGGCGATCCTCTCCAGCCCGGCGCCAGCGAGCGCGTACCCCAGATTTGAGTATGAAAACACTTCGCCCGCGGGAAGGATGAACTCCTCGTCATCAATCTCGCGAGCGGCGCCGGCCAACGCGAGTTCGTCGTTCGACCCATCCCCACCGGCTCTGTCGCTCAACCCCGACGTCTGCGCGAGCAGGTCGTGAAATGTCGCTGCGGCGGCGCGCGACGACAACTCGGGCTTCACCTTTCCAACCGGCGTTTGCAGTGGCAGGTCGTTCGCCTTGAGTGCGGTCGTGACCGCCATCGCGGTGAACAGTTTCGTCAACGAACCGACATGCACCAGTGTGAGCGGCGTCATCGGCGTAGCCTCACCGGCCCGGGCTACGCCGTAGGCAGTGGCGAGGATTTGATCGCCGGATATGACGGCAATCGCGGCACCCGGAACATTCGCTGACGCCAATTCCGCCTCGATGTGCCTGACGATGGCAACGGGTGAGTCCGAGGGCGGCTGCTGGGCCCAGACGACTGCCGCGAGTGTCAGAGCGACTACGACCCGCATGTCAACAGAATGCCATACACCACACCTACGGAGTCATTCGACACTGTGCCGATCACCCGAGCTGAGAATCGTGCTAAACAGGGATGGGGTGCGCCACGCGCTAACGGTCGCGGTCTCGATTCTCGTGCTGGCCGATCTGGAAGCTCAGCCCGTTCAGTACCGTCCCGTCACAATCGCAACGGTCCACGCCGACCCTGCCGGATTTCACGGCCAGCCGGTGATGGTTTCCGGCAGCGTCGAAGAGCGTGCGGGCCGCGTCACCGTGTCGGACGGCGCCGTTTCGCTTCGACTGCTTGCCCGCGCACCGGTTGAAGACGGGCCTCACGACATCCGCGGCGTCATCCTCGACGTCGGGCGCTTGCGCAAGGCCGACCCACTTCTCGATCTGCTGTCCTTCAAGATTCCGTTTGACGAGATGTATCGCAGCGGGTGGCCCAAGCCAGGCGAGGAGTTGGTACTCGCCGCAACCTCAGTGACTCCGGCGGCGGGAGCCATCGTCGAAATTCAGGTCGCGCAGCCTCTCCCGCTCGACGTCGATTTCAGCGTCCCGGTCGAAGGCGAAGCCGACGTGCGGCTCGATGTCCGCATTCGGCTTCGGTTTTCGCGCGATGTGGACGTGACTTCGTTGAAAAATCGGATTCGCATGTCCTATTCGGCCTCGGATTCCGCCGATCGCGGCGAGGCCCAACCACCATCGATCCGATTCTCGGAGCACTACGACACCGCGACAAGCGTGCTGGAGATTCGCCCAACGCAGGCTCTCGAACGGTTCCGGCCCGTGCGCCTCGAGCTGCTGGAAGGCATCGTCGGCAGCGACGGCTCCGCCCTCCGCCCCTGGTCACTACAATTCAAGACTGGCGGCAGCTAATCAGTGGTCGGTGGCCGACCCTCCGTTCGCACCCCCTAATCCCTATTCCCTCATAGCTATTCAGCCTTTCTCACCCGCTCTCTCACGACTTCCGCAATCGTCTCTCGTACCGTTGATGACGAGACGTGATGACGATGACGAAGCCAACGATTGCGGCGCGAGTCGGGATTGCCTGTGGGCTCTGCGTTTCGATGTCGATAGAAACGCCTGCGCGCCAGGTTTCCGCGTCGGAGCGCGCTGCGGCGCTGCGCCTTCGCGGCCTTGAGTACGGCTACAACCTCGACTATCCCGAAGCGCTGGACGCCTTCGAGGGAGCCATCGCGCTCGAGCCCGAGGAGCCTACGAACGAACGCCTCGCCGCGGCGGTACTGTGGATGCGACTCCTGTTCGAACAAGGCGCGGTAACGGTCGAGGACTACCTCGGGCAAGCGCGCTCCAACATCCCAAGGCGACCCGCATCCGTCAGCCTGGTGGCCGCATTTCAACGACATCTGGATCGAGCGACCGCCCTGGCGGAACAGCAACTGCGACGCAATCGCGAGAACGCCGAAGCGCACTTTCAGCTGGGCGCGGCAGCGGCACTTCGAGCGTCGTACGTCTCCACGGTCGAGGGGCGCGTCAGGGACAGCGTGGGAGCCGCACGTCGCGCCTACAAGTCACATGAACGGTCACTTGCCCTTGATCCGCAGCGAGCGGACGCCGGATTCACGGTCGGCCTCTACCGCTATGGGATCTCCTGCTTGCCGTGGGCAATGCGAGTTGTTGCCCGGGTTGCCGGGTTCGATGGTGGCCGGGCGACGGGAATTCATCTCGTCGAGCAAGCATCGCGCGACTCGAGCCATGTGCGGACCGACGCGCTCTTCACGTTGATCCTCATCTACAACCGCGAGGGGCGTCACAGCGAGGCGCTCCGCATCATCCAGCAACTGCAACAGCGGTATTCACGCAATCGCCTGTTGTGGCTCGAGGCCGCCAGTACGGCGCTTCGCGCCGGCCGGCTCGACGACGCCCTCGAAGCGGTGGACGCGGGCCAGGCAAAACTGGCAGCCGATCCGCGGCCAAGAGCCTACGGCGAGGACGCCCGCTGGCGGCAACAGCGCGACGCAATCCTCCAGTCCATGCGCGCAACTTCCGGTGAGGTGAAACCATGAAGTCGACGCACTTGATCCGGCTGCTGGCAGGATTCAACATCGCCGCTCTGGCCATCGCCTGGTTGTCGGTGACGCAGCCGCCGACGTCGGCGGGCTCGATGACTCGTGAAGAGCTCGCGGCGACATTCCCGTCGGACATCCGGAACCTGGTGTACCGGTGGAATCCTGAGGACGATCGTACGCCGCACCAGCGCCACGAGGCGCTATTCGCCTTCGTCCATCAAACCTACGACACGACCGCCTGGATTCCGCAATCACTGTTCGACAACAACCTCGTCACCCAGGTCGTCGCCGGTGACGTGCAAACGATTGTCCGTGACAAGGTCGGACTCGTCCTTTGGCCGGAGAACAAAACGATTCCGGCCTATGGGATGGCCCCGAATCTCTCTTCGACAGCGTCGCTTAGTTGGACGGTGAATTGCCTCGTCTGTCACACCGCCGAGATCGATGGCGTCGCGTATTTGGGAGCCGGCACAAAAGTATTCGACGACAAGTGGCTTGGCGAGGCGTTGAAAACGATGACGAACGAAAATTGGCGGCCGCTGCTGGCCCGTGACGCCGACACCAGGGCGATTGCGAGCAATGCCCATCGGATTCTCTCGAGTCATCATCACGACAAGATCGACTCGTTGACTCGTGCTCGTTCAACGGCGTTCGCCGCATCGCACGTCGAGCTCTACATGCGTCCGCACGACGGCAAGATGCCGGATGTTGATGAAGTCGGGCGTGGCGACGTCAAGACGCCTCCGCTGTGGCACACGGTGGCGAAAATGACCGCCGGCCGCTGGTACTCGGACGGCAGCTTCCACGGCCGTATCCCGCTGATGGCTTCGTCGATGGAGTTGGAGAAGGACCGCCCGTTCGACGCGCTCGTCGATCACGTCATTCCGACGATCAAAAACGAATTCGACTCGGTGATACAGCACCTGCGCCCGCCGCCGTATCCGTATCCCGTCGATCGAACGCTGGCGGCACGGGGCCGTGAGTTGTTTTATTCGCCTCGCATCGGCTGTCATCGCTGCCATGGACGGTACGACGGGAGCGGCAACGTCGACTGGCCCGGTGTCCACGCCGACGTCGGAACCGACCGTGCCCGGCTGCGCGTGGTTTCCGACGCATTCGTCGACGCCTTCAAGAACAGTCCGATCGCGACGGAGGGCGCGCTGATCAAGAGCAACGGTTACGCGGCGACACCGTTGACCGGCGTCTGGGCCAACTACCCGTATCTTCACAACGGGAGTGTGCCGACTCTTCATCACCTGCTCGGCCCGGTCTCGGAGCGACCGCGGATCTTCGAGGTCATGGCCGCTCGTCACTTCGATCGCGATCGCGTGGGCCAGCGCCTGTTTCGCGATCCCTCACACGCACGCAGGGGCGAAGTCGAACTCTTCCGAAAATTCGGCTCAGACCGTGACTGGTTCAACACCGGCCGCGAAGGCTGCGGAAATGGCGGACACGACTTCTGGCGTCAGATTCAGAGCGACGCGAATCGAAGGGCGCTGGTGGAGTACCTGAAGACGCTGTAGACCGCGGCAAACCTGACGGCTGCCAGTTGTCAGTTGTCAGTTGAAAGGCGATTGCGTGCTTCTTTGAACTGGAAACTGGTAACTGGAAACTGACAAGCGAAGCGCGCTACGGAACCAATCTGAACCCGTACGTCGTTCCTTCTTTCTTGCCGTTGGAATCGATCGTGACCTCGAGTCCGTAGTCTCCCTGCGCAAGCGCGGCGAGTGGCACTTCGGCGACGATGAGCCGGAGCTGTGAGGTTTCGTCGGTGCGTTCGGTGACCGGGATGGCGAGAGCGAGCGGCTGGCCGTCCCTTCCCAGAAGCCGTGCGGAAACGGTGCCCTCGGCAGCGAATCGAGGGACTTCGACGCGCAGGCGCTCGGTCCGGCGGAATCTCGGATCGGCGGTTGCGACGAACTGCGGACCTGTATATGGGCCGCGTCGCAACACCATGCCGCTCTGACTCATCAACGCGTCCGCAGCAGGCACCACAACATCAGCCGTTGTCTGGATGGGGATGGTTCCCTCCGCCGCCGTGAGCTGCAGGCGGACCACATAGCGGCCTGGCGCAACCGCGGCGCCGGGCGGAAGCGTGAAATTGAACGAGCGCTGCCCGGCTTCCAGCGTGATTTGCTGGTCGATCGGCGGAGCAGCGCCGCTTTCGTGTTCGATCAGCATGCGGGCCCGGCCGCCTTTCTGCCATTCCGGCGACTTCAAGGTCGTCGGGTCGAGCTCGGTCGTGACCCAAATGCCTGACGGTGACGCCGTGGCCTGCACGCGCACCGGCAGGGTGCCACGCGTCGGCGTGAGCCGTTCGAGTGCCCGCGCGAACTCCTTGGGCGCGGTCGAGTATCCCGGGGGGGCGCCGTTCATCAACGCGTCGACGCGATTCGACGCCAGTTCGGCTTCGGTTGGCGCCAGATAGCCGGGACGAGCGCGAACGTCGGCGTTGGGCCGCTTCACTTTGACGCTGATCTTGCGGAACTTGCCGTCGAGTTTGGTGTTGGACGAGTAGTAACCCAACAGGTAATAAGAGTTGGTGTCCGCAACGATCCGGTCCAGCCCCGGCGTGAGGTTGTTCGTGTTCAAGACGGCGAAGCCGTCTGTCATCTCGGCGAGGGTCCGCAGCGACGATTGACGCGACATCAGTCGGCGGTTGTCGACCTCGGCGCTCTGAGGCCGCTGTGTGAGATCGCCGTCGAACACCACCAGGCCGCGTGGATCCACCGTGTAAAAGCTGATGTTGGCGCGGTTGGCACGCTGGAGCATCCGAATGAACTCGTTCTCGAGATCATCAGCCGCCGCTCGCAGACGGTCGCGATCGCATGAAGTCGAGTCGACGCCCTGGCGAGGATCACCGGTAGTCAACTTGCCTTCGGGTCCCACGCCAATCCGCGGACCAGTCGGAACGTCGTCCTCGCGAAGCCGCCGTGCGAGGCTGTCGTCGCGTCGAGGCATGAGCCAACCCGACGACAACATCACGACGAACTTGCGCTCGTCGCGGAGGCCTTCGAGATGGATGATCAGATCGTCAATCGCGTCGAGCGTCTGCCGTTCTCGAAGGCGATCAATGGTTTGCTGGGCGACTCCAGCGGTCGCTCCGGAGTCCGGGTAACACGTCTCGATGGCCTGCTCGCGCTCGCTCTTCGTGGCGACGCGATCGCGTTTGCCCCAGAACCAATTGTCCGTGAGAATCCCCTCGATGGTCTCGGTCCGCCGGGCTAGCGTAAGATTGCGCGCGGACATTTCCGGCGTCATCACCCCGACCATGTCGTCCTGACCAATCGCACGATCGAGAAACTGCACGAGTGGCTTGCGAGCATGAAACGACCCCGATAGAGGCACGTGGTTGACGTCGAGGAACAACACGAACAGGCGCGCGTTCGCGTCGCCCGCCATGGCTCGCGACTCGGCTACGGTCTGAGGCTCCCGGCGCTCGCTCTGCGGCGCCGGCCCTCGTGGTCGAATCAGCTCGAACGACTCCACTCGTTGCGGAACGTTGTCTTCGAGAACTTCGAAATCCTGCGCCGTGAGATCCGTCGCCGGCTTGCCGTCGATAGCCACATAGGCGTCGAGCCGCACGAGGTTGGCGCCGCCGCGGAAGCGCGGCTGTTCCTGTCCTTCGGCTGCCGGTGGAGGAGTTCCCTGTTGGGCAACAACAGAGGCGGCCAACAGCAAGGTCAGCGGAGCGATCGAGCGGAGTAGTCTCATGCGGTGGCCACCGGGCGCGTCAGTCGTGTGAGCTTACGAATGATCCAGCGCAGCGCCAAGACGATCATGATGAGGATCGCCGCGGTGACGATGAACGCCACGACTGGGTATTTCAGTGCCAGGACCCCGAGGCCAACGACAAAGGCATCCTCGAAAAAGCTGAGCGCCCAGTTCGAGAACGGTTCGGGGCTCGCATTGGCTGCGACTCGAGTGCTGGCCTTGGTGAAGTGACTGCCCGCCGCGATGGTGCCGCCGATGAGCCCGATGATCACCTCCATCACCGGCGATGCATCGCCGAGCGTGGCGATCGCGACGAGCGCGCCACCCGCCGGCCTGATGAACGAGTGCACCGAGTCCCACAGCGTGTCGATGTAGGGAACCTTGTCGGCAATGAACTCGATGGCATAGAGGACGAGCGCGATGCCGATGATCCAGTCGTTGGCGAATACCTGATATTGCGGCGGCAGCGAGACCCAGTCGAAGCGCACCGCAAGACCGAGAATCGCCACGGTCGCGTAGAGATTCACGCCTGAGGTCAGCGAGAACCCAAGCGTCCGGCCGAGAGTAACGATCAGGTCCATGTCGACAGTATCGAGCAAAACGCCGGGCTGGGCGCGAAAAAAGCCCTAGGCAGGACCTTCCCGAACCAAACCCTCGATGCGCTGCCGGACCTCGGCGATCATGGCGTCCCGCTCGTCGGCCGTCCGGCCCGCGGTTTCCAGGGGCGCGCCGATTCGCACCGTGACATCTACGGGACGAATGATGGCACTCCCCTTCCGCATGGCCGCGCGCCCGCCCGTGATGGCCACTGGGACGATTGGGCGCCTGCGCGTTGAACGCCATCACGAAGCCACCCTTCTTGAAGGGCAGCAGCTCATCGGTCCTGCTCCGGGTTCCCTCCGGAAAGATGAGGAACGTGTTGCCGGCGCGGATGGATTGCGAGGCGCGCTCGATCGAGGCAAAAGCGGCGTCGCGATTCTCACGCTGAACCGGGATGAAGCCCCCGGCCTCGATGATTCGCCCAAACACCGGGATCTTTCTGAGCTCGGCTTTGTAGAGGATGTGCAAACGGCGATGGAGCGCACGAAACAGGACCGGTGGATCGACGTTGCTCTGGTGATTCGAGCAGAACACGACGGCCCGATCTTTCGGCACGTTCTCACGGCCGATCACTTTGTAGCGAATGCCCGAAAGCCCCAGGGCAAGTGCGACACCGCCGTGTCCGAGTTCGTACAGAACGTTCGTCCAGCCGAGGGGTACGACGATCAGGAGAGCGAACGCCCCAACGACGACCACATAGAGGGACGTACCGATGTAGGTGAGGATGGTCCGGATGAGGGCCACGTCGGGAGTGGGCGCTCTAAATGCAGCGAACCACTGCGCGGTGACGAGTGTTCGTCACCAAGGCGAGTGGTTCGCTATGCGGATACAGGTGTTGCTCCTCGGACGTCGAGTCTCGAGGAGCGGCGGTTACGACGCGCGAGCCTGACGTCGCGCAACGGCCGCGCGCGTCGTAGTGGCCTTCGCTGGTGTCGCCTTGGTCGCGGTGCGGGTCGTCGCGCGTTGAGCCGCACGCGCCTTCATCATGAAGCAGCGCTCGAGCGCCTTTTCAACCCGGTCTTCGATGCTGGCAACGGTCTCGCGCATGACCTCGGACACTTCAGAGACGATCAGCGATTTCGCGCGATCGAGCATGCGCTTTTCGCGGAAGGACAAGCTCTTGGACTTGGCCAGGAAGGTCAGGCTCTTGAGCACCTCGGCCATGTCGTAGATGGACCCGGTGCGCATCTTGTCCGAGTTGTCCTTGAAGCGGCCCTTCCAGTTCTGGTGATTGTCAATCTTGCCGTCGCCGAGGAGGTGGAACAAACGTTCGACCTCTTCGTCCGTTATCGCACGACGCAGTCCGACGTTGTCGACGTTGACCACTGGAACGAGAACGGTAGTCTCGTTCGACAGGATGCGAAGATGGAAGAAGCCACACGTGGTGCCGAGAATGGTCTTCTCTTCAATCTTCTCTACAACGCCCAGACCGTGGTTTGGGTAAATGACCTTGTCGCCAACCTGAAATGACACGTTCCCCTCGCTTCGGGATGGTGTTTGGGAGGACCTGAGACCGTGATACCGACCTCAGAAGTATACAGCAGGCGAGAGGCAGAATCAACGGAAATGCCCGAAAAATCGCGCTTTTCGCGACATCGACACCGGCGGCGAGCCGCTAGTCTCTAACCCCTGATCCATCACACGGTTAACTGGTCCCGCTCGATCGGATGCACGTGATTCATAGATCGGCTCAGCTGGGTCAATCGGCCTTCTGGCCTCCACTAGCGTGCAATTTCCAGAGGCTGGCTTGGGCTATTCTGGCGACGATGCCCTCCCGGACCCCTCGAACCGCCGGGGTGCTGATGCTCGCGTTCAGCCTGGTCGCGGCCGGATCGGCCCTTTTCGCCGACCAGGCGCCCGCGAAGCGCCCAGACGCCCCCCACCTCGCCCCCTACGTGCCGACGCCCCAAGAAGTCGTCGACCGGATGCTGCAGCTCGGCTCGGTCACGAAAGCCGACACCGTCTACGACCTGGGCTGTGGCGATGGCCGCATTCCGATAACGGCAGCCAAAGTGTACGGGGCACGAGGTGTCGGCGTCGATATCGACCCGCAACGGATTGCCGAAGCCAACGAGAACGCCAAGCGTGCCGGCGTAACGCATCTCGTCACCTTCAAATTGCAGGACGCGCTCGCCACCGACCTCTCGGAAGCGACCGTGGTGACGCTCTATCTGCTGTCGGCCTCGAACCTCAAGCTCCGGCCGATTCTGACACGACAGCTCAAACCCGGTGCTCGCATCGTGTCGCATGCGTTCAGCATGGGTGACTGGCAACCCGACAAGGTCGACACCTTTACGGATACGGCCAACAGTCAGCGCACGTTGTATTTGTGGAAGGCCGACGGAAAAGTCCGGCCGTAGACGCGACGTACCGATCGCGACTGGCCGCGTGCCGTGACGAGAGTGCTCGTCTCGAGCGTCAACATGGGCGGCTCTCGTCCGCTCGCCTCGCGATCTTCCTTGTCGCCAGCGTCGTTGCCGTCATCGGCGGGCGAACCGTGGTGCCCTGGCTGCTCGTCCCACTGCTTGCGTTTGTCGTGATCCTGTTCGTTCACGCACGCGTGCTGAACGCACGGGATCGCGCACTCAGAGCAGCGGCATTTTACGAACGGGGGCTCGCTCGCATCGAAGATCGCTGGCAAGGTCGCGGCGAGCGCGGTGAGCGATTTCGCGATCCACAGCACCTCTACGCGGAGGATCTGGATCTCTTTGGCGCCGGTGGGCTCTTCGAGCTGCTGGTAACGACGCGCACACACGGAGGCGAGGACATGCTCGCCGACTGGCTCCGCGCACCCGCCGATCCTGCCACCATCCGCGCGAGGCAAGGCGCCGTCCACGACCTCGCGGATCGGCTCGCGCTACGGGAAGACCTCGCGGTACTCGGCCCGGACGTGGAAGCCGCAGTGCGCACACAGGATTTGCTCGCGTGGGCGGAAGCACCGTCGCAGCTCACCAGCCGATGGCCACGCGTGGTATTGCCGATCGTCGCGGTGACATCGGCTGGACTCCTCATCCGGTGGATACAGGGCGGGCAACCGCCGGATCTTCTGTTGCCCGCATTGGCGATTCAGGGACTGCTGGCGCTTCGATTCCGGCATGCTGTCCATCACATCAGCCACAGCGTCGCCCAGCGCGAGCAGGAACTGCGAGTGCTGGCCACACTTCTCGAACGCATCGAGCGTGAGCGATTCAACAGCCCGCTCCTCACCTCCATCGTCGGCCGGTTACACACGACGGGTCATCGTCCAGCCGAGGAGGTGCATCGGCTGGCGCGTCTCGTGGAGATACTCAGCTCTGGTCACAATCAGATCTTCGCGCCGATCTCGGCCCTGCTGCTCCTGGGCACGCAGTTGGCGTTCGCGGTAGAAGCCTGGCGTCGCCGGTGTGGGCCCGCGGTTCGCGTGTGGTTGACTACCGTGGCGGAGATCGAGGCCCTGGCCGCGCTCGGTACATACGCCGCCGAGCACGCCGATGATCCATTTCCAGTCATCCTCGAAGATGGCCCTGCGGCCATCACGGGCGAGGCGCTGGCCCATCCCCTGCTCCCCACGGCGACTGGTGTGCCTAACGATGTGCGGCTTGGAGATCAGCAGCCGAGGCTGCTCATCGTCAGCGGCTCCAACATGTCAGGGAAGAGCACGTTGCTCCGAACCGTGGGCCTCAACGCGGTGCTGGCGCAGGCTGGCGCACCGGTCCGTGCTCGTCAATTGACGATGACGCCCCTGGCAATCGGGGCAACGTTGAGGATCCAGGACTCGTTGCAGGCCGGCCGGTCGCGGTTCTTCGCCGAGGTCACGCGGATCAGCGAGATCGTCGCGTTGACCAAGGCGTCGGGGGATCGGATCCTGTTCCTCCTCGACGAGCTGCTGTCAGGCACCAACTCACATGATCGGTTTCAGGGTGCGACCGGGATCCTGCGTGGGCTCGTTGATCGCGGGGCAATCGGCCTGGCCACGACACACGACCTCGCGCTGACCGCAATCGCGACCGATCTCGGCGATCGAGCGGCCAATGTCCACTTCGAGGATCGGTTCGAGAGCGGCACTCTGGAATTCGACTACCGGCTCAAGCCCGGCGTCGTGCGCTCCAGCAACGCCATCGCCCTGATGCGCGCCGTCGGCCTCGACGTCTGAGTTACAGGGGCTGTCCCCCGATGACAGGGACAGTCCCCCGACGCAAACTTCGCAGAGGGTGCGCGCTTTTTGATATCAATGTCGGCATGGATTTCGAGAAGCTCGGAGTTTTTTACCTGGGACGGCAAGTCGATCCCGAGTCAGGCAAGGCGACGGATGTGCCGCTCCTCTACGATGCGAGCGACCTCGTCACCCATGCGGTGATCCTTGGGATGACCGGCAGCGGCAAGACCGGTCTCGGCATCGGCCTGATCGAAGAAGCTGCCATTGATGGCATCCCGGTGATCGCGGTCGACCCGAAGGGCGACCTCTCCAACCTGTTGTTGACCTTCCCTGAGCTGCGTCCTTCGGACTTTGCACCGTGGGTGAACGCAGACGAGGCACGACTTCAGGGAGTGGCGGTCGATGCTCATGCGGAGCGCGAGGCCTCGCGTTGGAAGGCTGGACTCGAAGAGTGGGGGCAGGGCGCCGATCGAATCGCTCGACTGCGCAAGGCCGCGGAGTTCAGCGTGTACACGCCTGGCAGCCGCGCGGCGCGGCCGATCTCCATCCTGCGGACCTTCCAGGCGCCGCCCCCCGCTATCGCGGCCGATCCCGAACTTCTGGCCGAACGAGCTTCGGCTGCGGCCACCAGTGTGCTCACCCTCGCTGGAATCGATGCCGAGCCGTTGCGCGACCGCGAGCACATCCTCATCTCGACCCTGTTGAGTGACGCCTGGAGGCGCAATCAGGCGCTCGACTTGCCGTCGCTCATCGCGCAGGTCCAGACGCCGCCCATTCAGCGCATCGGCGTCCTCGAGCTCGACAGCTTTTATCCAGCGGGCGATCGATTCAAGCTGGCGTCCGATCTCAACCGGCTGCTGGCGGCCCCCGACTTCGCCGTCTGGCTGGAGGGCGACCCGCTCGACATTGACGCGTTGCTCTACACAACTCAGGGCCGGCCTCGGGTCACCGTGCTCTCGATCGCCCACCTGGACGATCGCGAACGGATGTTCTTCGTCGCAATGCTCCTGAACGAAGTCGTGAGCTGGATGCGGGCCCAACGGGGAACGTCGACGCTCCGGGCGATGATCTACATCGACGAGATGATGGGATACCTGCCGCCGGTCGCGATGCCCGCGTCGAAGCCGCCGCTCTTGACCTTGCTGAAGCAGGCGCGCGCGTTCGGCCTGGGCATGACGCTCGCAACGCAGAACCCGGTTGACCTCGATTACAAGGCGCTCTCGAACGCGGGCACCTGGTTCCTCGGCCGGCTCCAAACCGAGCGTGACAAGGCTCGCGTCCTCGATGGCCTCGAGGGCGCCAACGCGGCATCCGGCCATGGATTCGATCGTGCGACGACCGATCGGACACTCTCGAGTCTCGAAAAGCGCACCTTCCTGCTCCACAACGTGCACGAAAGCCAGCCCGTCCTGTTCAAGACTCGCTGGACGCTGTCGTACCTTCGCGGTCCGCTCGGGCGAGAGGAGCTGGGACGGCTGGCGGCGGAAGGCCGCCGCCAAGGTGCCTCAGGTGCCGACGGTGCCTCTGGTGCCGATGCGGGCGGAGGTGCTGTGGTGCCGCCGGTGCTGGAGGTGCGCGTGCCACTTCCACAACTGCCAGCACTCTGCAGGCACCCGCCGGCACCATGCAGGCACCATGCAGGCACCCGAGGCACCTTCGAGCATTCAGCGCCCGTTACTCGATCCTGCGATCTCGCAGTTTTTCGCGCCGGGAAGCTCATCCCACTGGACGCCCGCGTTGCTGGGTGCCGCCCGCGTCGCCTACTCCGACGCCAAGCTTGGTGTCGACGAGATGCGCGACATCCTCGTCATCGCACCACTCACTGACGGTCCGATTCCCGTCGATTGGGAACACGCCGAGCCCGCGGACTTTACGATGGACCAACTGTCGCGCGAGCCGAATGGATCGGCCGCGTTCGACTCGGTTCCGTCGGCCGCTTCAACACCGAAGAAGTACGCGCAATGGACGAAAGACTTCGGTCAGTGGGCTGGTCGGTCGCAGACTATCGAGCTGTCGAGAAGCCCCCGGACGAAGCTCATCTCCGCGCCGGACGAAAGTGAACGCGATTTTCGTATCCGGCTCGAGACCTCACTGCGCGAGCAGCGTGATGCCGAACTCGCTCGCGTGAGGGAACGCTACGCGTCCAAACTGGCCACTGCCGAGGACCGTTTGCGTCGCGCCGAGTCGGCGGTTCAGCGCGAGCAGGAGCAGGCCTCCGAATCGAAAATGCAGGCGGGCGTATCAGTGGCCGCCACGATTTTCGGCGCGATTCTCGGTCGCAAGGCGGTCAGCGCCAGCACGCTAGGCCGCGCGACAACGGCGGCGCGTGGGTACGGACGGGTCAGTCGAGCTTCGCAGGATGTCGTGCGCGCGGAGGGTGAAGTGGCGGCCCTTCGCGAGAAGCGCGATCAGATCGCTCAAGCGCTCGAACAGGAGTTGCAGACCATCACGGCGCAGTGGGACGCTCGCGATGCGCCACTCGAGCGTATCGTCGTAAAGCCCAAACGCGGTGGCGTCTCGGTCCAACTCGTCGCCCTCGTGTGGCTCCCGAAGTAGAATCGCGGCAATGTTACGAATCCATTGGATCGCGATCATCGGGGCAATGCTTCTTTCAGCGTGCGGCGGTGCAGCGCCGCCGCCTTACAGGCCAGTCGCGGACGTGAAGCAGTTGATGGCCTCCGTCGTGGAGCCGGCTGCGGATGTGTACTGGGATGCCGTGGGCACGATCATCGACAGCAACGGAATCACCGAAATCGAGCCCGCAACCACCGAAGAATGGGACGCGGTGCGTAACGCCGCTTATGTCGTCGCCGAGTCGGGCAACCTGTTGATGATGAGCAGCCGCGCCAAAGACGGCGGCGAGTGGATGACGATGTCGCAGGCCTTGATCGATGTGGGGCAACGAGCGGTCCGCGCCGCGGAGTCTCACGACAAGACAGCGGTCTTCGATGTCGGCGCCGAAGTCTACGACGCGTGCACCGCCTGCCACGCGAAGTACGCCCTGGAGATCCAGCGGCCAAACTTTCAGACGCAATGACGGAAAACTAACTTCATTCAGCGCCGGGGCGGCTTTGGTTTGCCGTAGTCCGGCCGGTAGTTCTTGTGACAGGTCACGCACGACACGTAGAGCTGATCGCTCAGCGCCTCGAGGGCGGCGGCGTCCTTGGCCTTCGCCGCCTTGAACGCTGCCCATCCCGCGTCCAACATCAAGCGGGCGTCGTGCATCCAGCGACCCTGGTCGCGGGCCCGTCCCGGCATCATCAACAGATTGGCGGATTCGGCCAGCGTCAAAGTCTTCGCTTCCAGTTCCGCCCACTCGGCGTCGGTCTTCGGGGTTCGTGACGAGATGTAGAAGACGGCGTCGGACGTCGGGTAGATCATATGAACCATCAGTTCGCTCATCGTTCCGATGCGCTGTGGCTGTGCGGGCGGCTGCGATGGCGAATGATTGGTTGCGGGCTTTTCTTGCGCGTCTATCGTGGACGCAACGAGGCAGGTCACCAGCAAGACGGATCCCAGGCTACGCATGTGGGCGAGTTTATACTTAGCCCTCGTGTCCCTGTTGAGTTTCCTCGAGTGGCTCGCCAGCACCGAGTGGAGCGTTGCGCTTCACGAGTCGCTCTACATGTACCCGCTGATCGAGTCGACCCACGTGCTGGCGTTGACCGTGTTCGTCGGCCTGGCGGTGATCCTCGACTTGCGGTTGCTCGGATTGATTCTGCGAAACGTGCCAGTCTCGCAGATTCTGAGTCGCGTCCTGCCATGGACCAAGGTCGGCTTTGCTGTGATGTTCACGACCGGGCTGCTGCTCTTTTACGCGATCCCTGTCAGGAACTATCAGAACATCTTCTTCCGCGTGAAGGTGGTCATGCTGATCCTCGCGGGAATCAACGTCTGGCTGTTTCATTCCCGGGTCGAACGCACGGTGCCCGAGTGGGACCTGTCGCCCGTGATTCCGAAAGCCGCCCGGACCTCCGCGATCGTCTCGCTGGTCTTATGGGCGGGCATCGTCGTCGCCGGCCGCATGATCGCCTACAACTGGTTCGACTGCGACATTCAGCCGCAGCCAGCATTGATCAACTGGGCCGCTGGATGCGTCGTGGGGGATGGCAAGTAACACAATGGAAGCGATCAGTTTCCAGTTATCAGTCACCAGTTCAAAGGGCCTGCGTGCTTTGTCTAGAACCCCTTTGAACTGACAACTGGTAACTGGCAACTGACAGCGTTCGTGTCTCGAGACGGTGCCTAGTGGACTTCACAACCTTCTCCTTACTGCCGTTCTTCGAGTGGTGTGAGGCGTCGTGGATTGGCAATGGCATCCGCACCTCGCTGTGGCTATTCCCGGTCATCGAGGCCGTTCACCTGCTCGGCCTCTGTATGCTGGGCGGTGCGGTACTGATCGTCGACTTGCGGATGCTCGGTACCGGACTGCGCCATCCCATCGCGGACATCGCCCGCAGTGCACGGCCCTGGCTGATGGCCGCAGTCGTGATCATGCTCACAACGGGGACGGCGCTGTTCCTGTCGGAATCGGTCAAGTGCTACTACAACACCTCGTTCTGGGTGAAGATCACGACGCTTCCCATCGCTTTGCTCTTCACCTTCACGCAACACTCACGAATCGCGCTCCGCAGCGTCGAGGCCACCCTCCTCACAAAAGCGATCGGCCTCACGTCGATCGCCCTTTGGTTCATCGTCGCCGCCGCCGGCCGCTGGATTGGTTTTTCTTGAGTTTCGTCAGTTTCCAGTTACCAGTTGACAGTTCAAAGGGTGAGCGATGCTGCCAGCACCATCCTTTGAACTGACAACTGGCAACTGACAACTGACTGATCTCTTACCAGCCCCTATTGTGGCTCCGCGATCGGCTTGCCGTTGATATCGACGAAGGCGATCCCCTTGAAGGCTGAGAGCTGGTCCTTGACCTTCGTGTAGTCGCCGACGATCACGATGACCGAGTCCTCCGAGCCCAGAAGCATTTGCGCCGCGGTCTTGACCGCCTCGGGTGAGAGGGTCGAGACGGTCTTCTGAAAGGTCTCGAGGTAATCGTTCGGCAGCCCGAAGCTGTACATCGTGTTCAACGTGTTGGACAAGCCGGCCTGGGTCGCGTTCTGAATGAGGAAGAGTCCGCGCGCGTAGACCTTGGCGTTGTCGAGTTCCGTCGTGCCTGGCCCCTCGGCGCGAAACTTGTCGATCTCGCTGTAGATCTCCTTGATGGTCGCGCCCGTCACGTCGTTCCGCACGTCGGCCACCGCCCGATACAGTCCGGCCTGCCCCATCGCCTGAAACGCGGACTGCGGAGAGTACGTGTAGCCCTTCTCTTCGCGAATGTTGCGCACGAGGCGCGAATCAAAGGCACCGCCGTAAATCTGATTGGCCACATTCAGCACCGGCCAACGTGGGTCGGCCCGTCGAATCGTGAAATTGCCCACCGAAATCGACGACTGCACGCTGTTGGGTCTCTGGACGAAAACGATCTTCCTGCCTTGCAGCGTGGGCACCGGAGGTGTCGGCGGCGGCGGAACCGTGCCGCGGGTCCAACCGCCGAAGGCTTTCTCCGCGACCGAAAACACGGTCTCCGGCGCGACGTCGCCGGTGACCAGAAGAAACGCGTTATTCGGACGATAGTAAGTCTTGTGATACTCGACGATCGATGCCCGATCGATGGCCGGCACTGTATCGAGCGTCGCCCCAACACGCGCATACGGATGCGGCCCGAATAGAGTCTGGCGATAGACCCGGTTGTTCACCGCCTGCGGCGAGGCCAACTGCGCTTTGAGCGCCTGCTGGCTGTTGGCCTTGAGCAAGTCGATTTCAGACTGCTCGAACGTCGGATTGCGAACGATGTCCGCGACCAGCATCGTCATCGCGGGGAGTGTGTCCGCCAGCCCGCGAATCGTGAATGACGATGTGTCCTGACCGGAAAACGCGGTGAGGTTTGCCCCCATCGAGAAAATCTCGTTGCGAATCTTGACGCTGTCCCGGGTCGTGGTTCCTTCCTGCACGGCGTCGGCGACGAACTGCGCCAGGCCCGCTTTTTCGGCGGGGTCGACGGCCAATCCTGAGTTGATCGTCAACACGACCGACACCTTCGGCACCGTCGGGTAACGAACGGCGATCACTCGCAGGCCGTTCGAGAGGGTGCGCTCGACGCGCGTCGGAGGAACGAAAGGCCGCTCTGGCGCGACGGCGGGGCGCGTCGAGGGTGTGGTCTGCGCCACAGAGGTGATCGGGAAGAGAAGAACCGCCGCGGCCAGCGCAACCAAGGGCTTGACAGTCATCGCTGGCCTCCTTCGACCGTCGGCTTCGCAATCGGTCGACTATCGATCGACGTGCGATTCGCTGGAACGAACCATCGCTCCGCGGCCGCCTTCACGTCGGCGACTGTGACCTTATCGAGCTCGTCGAGGATGGCGTTGATCCGGTGGGGATCGTTGTCGAACAACGCGAAGGCCGCCATCAGGTTCGCTCGCCCGAACCGCGGCATGAAACCACCTTCGAGATCCTCGAGGAACGAGGACCGTAGGGCTGTTTTGGCCTGCGTGAGCTCGCCCTCGGTAATGCCTTTCGTCTTCACCTCGGTGAGCACGCTTTCAATCGCATCGAGCACCTGCTGCGCATTCTTGTCGTTCAAGTAGTCGACGCGCATGGTGAAAAGCATGGGGCCCTTGACGTCCCAGTTGTTGCCAAGGAAGTTGAAAGCACCGATGACCGAAACCGCCAGTCGATCCTGCCGCACCAGCTTCTGATACAGACGGGAACTCTCGTCACCAACGATGAGGGGGTCGAGCACGCTCAGTGCGAAAAAGTCCTTCGTCATCCGCTCGGGCAAGTGCCAGCCGATTGCCAGGGCCGGCGTCCGGGCCAGTTTGTCCTCGCGGGCGGAGTGCTTCGACTCCTTCTGCGCCGGCTCCGAAACATCAGCCGGCGGCGGCAGCGGCTGCTTGGGAATGCTCCCGAAGTGTTTCTCCGCCATCTTGCGAACATCGGCTACCGTCGTGTCGCCGACGACGACGAGCACGGCGTTATTGGGGGCGTAGTAGGTCTGGAAGAACTTCTGGACGTCCTCGAGAGTCGCCGCTTCGAGTTCGGCGAGATCGCCGTAGAAGTTGTGTGCGTTGTACCAGTTGGTGTTGGCGCGCTGCCAGATGTCCAGCCATTCGAAGGAAGCATGCGGCTGGTTGAGCACGTTCACCCGCACCTCTTCGCTCACCACGTTCTGCTGGTTCTTCAGGTTCTCGGCGCTCACGTCGAGCGAGCGCATCCGATCCGCTTCGAGCCACAACGCCAACTCGAGGGCATTCGACGGCAGCACCTGAAAATAATTGGTGTAGTCCAGGCGCGTCGACCCGTTGACGACGCCGCCGGCCTGCTGCATCAGCGAAACGTGCTCCATCTTCTTCACCTGCTTGGAGCCCTGGAACATCATGTGCTCGAACAGGTGTGCGAAGCCGGTGCGCCCCTTCGGCTCGATGCGGAAGCCGATGTTGTACATGACCTCGACCAGCACGACCGGCGCGCTCCGGTCCTCGCTGACGACGACCTTCAAGCCGTTCGGCAGCGTGAAGTACTCCACGGGCACCTTGAATCGCGTCGGACTCTGCGCCAGCGCCAGGGCGGGCACGAGCAGCATTGCGAAAGCCATCACTGTTTTGGTCACAAATGCCTCTCCAAACAAAAAGTTCCAGAGTTCCAAGGTTCCAGGGTTCCAAGGTTCCTACTTGAAACCTTGAACCTTCGAACGTTGGAACTCTGGAACCCTGGAACCCTTGGAACCCTGGAACCTTGACTATCGAACCGGCGGCGGCTTCTTGGTGCCACCTTCGGTTGGATCGCGCCCATCCTTCGGAGCACCCGTGCCGGACGACCCCATGAACATCTTGCGGCCGTCAGTGAACGTGACGTCGCGTCCGTTGGCGCGCTTGAGCGAGTGGTCCTTGGTCTGATAGCCGTCAACGACCAACTCCGTACCGACCGTCAAGGAGTCGCGTGTCAGGCCGCGCCGCAAGAGCGTGTTCGGCGTGCCACCTTCGACCATCCAGACTTCCTTCGCCCCGTCCGGCTTGGCCACCTCGATGTGGATCCACGCATGAGGATTGACCCACTCGAGCTTGACTACCTTACCCTGCAACCGAATCGGCGCATCCGGATCGAACTCCGCGCCAAAAGCATGATGACCTCGAACGGGCATCGTTGCCGCCAGCAACAGGCCCACGGCCACGAACATTGAAGCTGTCATTCGCATAGCGTTGCCTCGTCTACTGCTGTTGCTGAGTCTTCTTCTTCTCAGCCTCCCGCCGCTCCCGATTACGCTCGCCGCTCAGAACGTTCGACAAAGCGTAGTTTCCCTCGTGGCAGGCGTACTCATAGATTAACTCCTCGGTGCGGTTGAAGGGAACCTCACCACTCCAGGGGGCGGAAAAGGTCGTCGGGTCCTCAATCGTGAATTTGTAGAGGATCTGGTCGGGCCCAGTCCGGGTGAACCGTTCGGTCACCTTGAGGTTTTCCGAAGCGCCGCGGAACTGCTGCAGAGGATGGAAATTCGTGGTTTCCACCACCAGCGTATCCCCTTCCCAACGACCGATTGAGTCGCCCATCCACGGACGCACGGTCTTGGGAAGCCGTTCCCCACTCATCCGAATCACTCGGACGTCGTGGACCATCTCCACCAGGATCATGATGTGATCCTTGGACTGCACGATCTGGTAGTTGTTGTTGTAGAAGTAGTTCGGCAACATCGGCGGCCCGGCGTTCGAGCCAAACGACATCAGGCAGCGTTCGGCCAGCGGCCTGAGCTCGGGATGGTCGTACTGGCCGCGTCCTTTCGCCATCGCCAGCCGCTGCTGCCCCCTCTGCCTTGCCTCGGGCGTTGTCGCGGGAACACGCCCGTTCGGTGGATCGACGATCAACGACGAACGGTACTCACCGTTCACCATCGCAACGCGATCGCCGGGGTCGATCCAGAAGTTGTTGTAACCGCCGACCATGCCGGCCGCTCCAGTAGAACCATCTCCACCCTTCGGCGGCGCGGGACGATTGGGGTCACTGTCTTGCGCCAGCCGCTCGACACGGTCGGCGAAGCCCTTCTCCATCTTCGCGACCTGTTCCTTGGACATCACGAGCGGGGTTCCCTCGGCGCGTTCGAGCGGCGTCAGCGTCGCGTTGCTCCACGAACCCTGCAGATCAGGCTTGCCGTCGGGCGTTCGCGGCATCGTCCACGGCTTGGCGACGCCAGCAGGCGCCTGGGCCGCCGTTGACGCGTGCAGGGCCAACGCGATCACCGACGCGACCGCCACACCCAGCGCAACGCGAGACAGACGATGCGTCTTCATGGGGTCACCTATTGTTGTTGTCTTTTCTGTTCGGTCTGACGCCGTTCCTTCGAACGCTCTCCGCTCAGAATGTTGCTCAAGGCGTAGTTGCCTTCATGGCAGGCGTATTCGAAGATCATCTCGTCAATCCGGTTGAATGGCAGTTCGCCACTCCATGCCGCCGTGAACGTCGTTGGGTCGTCGATTGTGAACTTGTAGACGATCGTGTCCGGACCGGTGCGCGTGAAGCGCTCGATGACCTTGAGGTTCTCCGACGCGCCGCGATAACGCTGCAGCGGGTGGAAGTTCGTGGTCTCGACCACCAGCGTATCGCCTTCCCAGCGACCGATGGAGTCGCCGAGCCACAGCTTGACGTTGCTCGGCGGATGCTGGTGCTGGGCGCCGATGCGAATCACGCGGGCGTCGTGCACCATCTCCGTCATGATCATGACGTGATCCTTGGTCTGCACGATCTGATAGTTGTTGTTGTAGAAGTAGTTCGGCAGCATCGGCGGACCCGCGTTGGATCCGAATGACAGCAGGCACCGCTCCGCGAGGCCGCGCAGCTCCGGATGATCGAACTCGCCGAACTTCTTGGTAGCGGCCATCCGTTCGGCGTTGCGCTGTCGCGCCTCGGCGGTGAGCGCTGGCACGCGACCGTCGGGTGGATCGATGACGATCGAACTACGCGCAACGCCGTCGATGGTGATCACCTTGTCGCCGGGATCGAGCCAGAACCCGTTGTAGCCGCCGACCTTGCCGCCGGCCTGGGCCGAGATCTGCTCGATGACGGACGGCGTGCCTGGCGCCAGGAGTCGGTCCTCACCACCTTTGGGCGGCGTGGGACGATTCGGATCGCTGGCCTGATCGCGGTACTCGGCGACGAGCTTGGCGCGATCTTCGATCGCCTTGGCTTCATCCGCCGTCAACGTCGCTCCCTGCTTGCCCATTCGCTCGAGGAGCGTCTGCGTCTCGTTACTCCAGTTTCCCTGCAGGTCGGGCTTGCCGTCCGCCGTGCGTGGAACCGCCCATGGCTTGCCCTTTGCGGCAGGCGCCTGCGCGGCAAGCGGCACGAGCGCGAGCAAGGCGGCTACACCGATCGCGAACGTTACAAAGCCGAACGAACGACGGATCATGGCGACCTCTTGATGACTAGTAAGAAACCGAACCACTATGCGAACCGACCCGCCCCACCTGACCCACCCGCCCTACTTGACCGGCTCCTTGCGCAGGTGGCCGTACATCAACTCCTCGACGAACTCGACGCACTTGAACTGTCCAAGCCGCGCACCGGCTTCGACGCGCCGATACAACGGCATCGAGATCTTCCAGGGGCGAGTGAACGTCTTGGGATCTTCGATTGTGGCCTCGTAGCGGATGTGGTCCGCATCGGTCATCGTGTAGCGCTCGGTGACCTTCAACGCCTCGCTGTGATGATTTCCTGCCCGATCGAACCAGCTCTGATCGTGGAAGCCGTTGGCTTCGACCACGAACGTATCGGCTTCCCAGCGCCCGACTGACTGGCCCATCCACGAGTCGACCTGCGGCGGCCCCGGATCCTTCAGGTAGACGTTTCGATACGCACCCGCGTATTCGTAAGCAATCGCAAACGCCTTGTCGCTCTGGAAGATCTGAAACGGGAAGGGCATGTAATTAGCGCGCGGCACCCCGGGCAGATAGCACTTGATCTCGGGATCGCGCGATACCCAATTCGCCTGGTTCTCCTCTTTCTTCTTGCGGGCTTCGGGGGTGTACGGGATCTCACCGCCCTCGACCACACCGAAGCCACCCGGCACGGCGCCGACCGCGCCAAAAGCGAGGACCTCTCTGGCCGGTACCGGCGTGATCGGTCCGGGCCGCATCGCAAGCGCGGGCCGAGCTGCATGAGGCTCGAGATCCCAATTGGCGGTATTCATGGCCTGCCAAACGCCGTTGAGATCGGGCTTTCCGGCGACGCGCGGGATGCGCGGCGCGGGCGTCTGCCCTTCGAGGGGCAGCGCGGTGTAGAAGACGAGAGCCATCAACGCGGCGCCTGAGGCCGCGAACGTCAAATCGCGAAGCGTTCTGCGCATCGAACCGCCAACCTCCAGAGGGACACGGGGTGCTGCTGTGGACGCTCGAGCCGAAGAGCAGGGACAGCCGCGATAGAATAGCGAAATCCGCGCCGGAAGTAATCCTGGGATTTCCGGGGGCGTGGACGAGGTGCCGGAGTGGCGGAACTGGCAGACGCGCGGGACTCAAAATCCCGTGCCCTTCACGGGCGTGTGGGTTCGACCCCCTCCTCCGGCACCTTCCATAATTTCCCGAGGATGCCAACCGACGCCCCAACCACCGGCGATTGGCATGTCAGCTGATCCGTACCGTCACTGATTCAGCGTCGAGGTCCAGTTGACCACTATTGTGATCGGTGAGGGTGCTGCGTCGAGAGCCGAGTTCACGAGGAATCGCTGCCCGTCTCGGCTGGGCACGTAATGCGTGCGAAGGGCCGATACGCCGGCGTGAACGCGCGTCTGGAACAGTGGCGTGGGAATGCCGAATGATGGACCGGCCCCGACCGCCACGGCCATGAGCTTCCGGTCCTCGGACAAATAGTAGATTTCTCGTCCATCCGCCCGCCAGCGAGGCTCGTAGCCACCGTTCGTGGAGACGGCCCACTTGCGATCGGATCGCGGAACCGTCTCCACGTAGACTTCGAACTCGCCGGTCTCGTTCGACGTGTACACCACAAGCCCACCGTCAGGCGAAAAGTTCCCCTGCATCTGGTTTCCAGGCGAGGCGATCAGTTTCGCCGGTTTTCCTTCTTCCAGAAGAGGCCACAGCCATAAATCGTTGGCGGACCCGGGCTGCGGCGCCGAGAAAATGATGTGCCGGCCATCCGGCGACCAATCAGTGGGAATCAGATTGAGCGACGGCATCTGAGCGCCAGGCAGAACCAGTCGATCGTTGCCGCCGCCGGCTGCGCTCTTCTCGAAAAACTCGATGATGCCGTTGCGGTTGCTCCTGAACACCAGCCTCGTGCCATCCGGGGACCAGAACGCCGAATTGGACACGAGTCCTCCTGAGGAAATACGCGCTGTACTGCTGCGCGCAAGGTCGCTGAGCCAGATCTCAACGACATTGGTCTTCGGATCGACCAGCGACAGCACCAGCCGTTTTTCGTCCGGAGACAACCGGAAGTCGATGTAGTCGCCCTCGGGCAGGCCTGACGAGACGAGCGGGTTACCTCGACGATCCATCCAGGTCAGACGGCCGTTCTGCAGGAGGGTGTCCGCATACGCGATGATCGCGCTTCGCGAGGTCGAAACCGCTCCCATGAAGGCGGTGTTGCGGCCAACGTGTTCGGCAACTAGGAACGGTTCCCCGGAGAGCTCCAGCTGCCTGGCGTCGAATCTCTGTCCCAACAGTGTGCTTCCATCCACAAACAACAGGTAGCCGGGCGACGCGTACACGGCGTTCGTGCGGAGGTTGACGACGAGTTTCTTCGTCTTGCCATCGATCGAGCCGACATAGATGCCGTTCGTGTCCTGCTGGCCGCCGAAAACCGAGTACAGAAAGTGTTGGCCGTCGGGGAGCGCGTGGGGATATCGATGCGAGCCTTCCTGGCTTGCTGAGTCGATGACCGAGACAGGCGTTGGTTTGCCGCCTGCGGCGCTAACACGTTGAATCGGTTCGGCTCCGAGGCCGAAGAGAATGGTGTCGTCCGGCGCCCACGAACCACCGCGGAAGTCGGCCGCTGCCTGCGCAATGACTTGGACCGCTCCGCCGGCCGCAGGAGTCTTTTTCAGCTCGCCGTTGGCGAAGAATGCGATCCACCGGCTGTCGGGCGACCAGAGCGGGTCCTGGGCATCCTCCGTGCCGGCGAGCTGGCGCGGCTCCAAACGATCGATGGATCGAACCCACAGCATGGGTTTGGCTCCCGGCGCCTCCGCGCCGAACACCACGGCACGGCCGTCGGGAGAGAGCGCAAACGACGGAACGCTGACGGTGGTGTTGATGGCGCCCGCGAAAGCAGTCTTGTCCGGAGGGAAAATTGGAACGCTGATCGGGTCGCCAGACGGCGTGTCGATCGCAGGCCGCGCGGCCAGCCACAATGCGGCGCCCAGCGACAGCGCCGCCACGATCCACCCAGCCCACTCGCGACGGTTGCGGACGGGTTGCACCACCGGGGTGCCCACTGCATCAATCGACGCGTCCTCGAGTTGGAATCGCGCGTCGGCGATGTCGTGGAGCCGCTGGGCCGGATCCTTCCTGAGGCACCTCGCAATCACTGAGCGCACCGCCGCCGGCGTTCCAGGTGGCAGCGCCCGCCAGTCGGGCTCGTTCTTGACGATCGCGGCGACGGTGTCCGTCACGGTCTCGCCATCGAACGGCGTGCGTCCGCTGACCATCTCGAAGAGCACGCAGCCAAACGCCCACACGTCGGTGCGCTTGTCTACCGCTTTACCGCGCGCCTGCTCCGGAGACATGTACACGGCCGTGCCCAGAATGACACCAGCGAGCGTCGGCGTCGGGCTCAGGGCAGTCGGCGACTGCGTCAGATTGCGAGAGAGCGGCGTCCGTTCGAACGACTTGGCGAGTCCAAAGTCCAGGACCTTCACCGTGCCATCAGGCCGCAGCTTGATGTTCGCCGGCTTGAGATCACGGTGGATGACGCCAGCTTCATGCGCCGCCTCGAGCGCCTCGGCAATCTGACAGGCGATCGTCAGAGCCTCGACGACCGGAATCGGACCTTTTGCGACGCGATCCGCGATCGTTTCGCCCTCGACGAATTCCAGGATCAGCGCCTGAACATGATTCGATTCTTCGAGACCGTGAATCGCGGCGATGTGTGGATGGTTGAGCGAGGCGAGCACCTGTGCTTCGCGCGTGAAGCGCGCCAGGCGGTCGGGATCGAGCGCGCATTCCGTGAGCAGGACCTTAATCGCGACGTCGCGATGTAGTTTCGTATCGCGTGCGCGGTACACCTCGCCCATGCCACCAGCGCCGATGCGCATAAGGATCTCGTAAGGGCCGAGGCGCGTTCCGACAGAAAGGGCCATGTGCGGCAGGTCGCGAGGCGCTATTGTAGCGATCCGGACTCTTGACGAGAAAGCGCTCTTCCGGTGCGGTCGAACGAGCGAGGAACTGCCCTTGAAACTGTCATCGCGGGCAGCGACGAGAGGGCAAAAACAGCCAAGACCAGCCAAGAGAAACGCCAATCAAATCCGCGAAGATTGCGTTTCACGTCCCGCCTGACAGTCCTCAAAATCCCGTGCCCTTCACGGGCGTGTGGGTTCGACCCCCTCCTCCGGCACCAGTTTTATAGTGGTTCTTACGGATCGACGCTCAAGGATTGGATTTCGGAACCCGCGATTGTCCCGCTTTTGTCCCTGGTCGGAGATTCCGACGAAGGTAGTACGTCAGTGGCACCTCACGACTGTTTCTTCATCGTGAAGGTCCCGTCCAGCCCACCGACAACGCGACACGATCCACCTTGTTGTTCTGAATCCTGCCAGTGATCGGGAACTTGTCTAGGGCCGCCACAGGTGCCAGAGAGTTTGCGCCTTCCTGCTTAAAGGTACACGCCAGTACTCTTGGAATCGGTCGACCACTTCATTTCCAGGTTCCAAGTGCCAGAGACGTTAGCTGCCGACACGGCCAATCCAACGCCGGAGAGAAGCCCAACAGTGACTGCGCAACGGCGGCCCGCACCTCCGCTATGAGGGACCTGGCGGGAATCTTCCGATTCATGAGGCTCCTGAATACATGAAGGGATGTGAGGAAATACAGTACGCTTACTATCGAAGTAAACATCAGCTCGTCTGACCTGTGGCCGCGGAGCCGCGCCCACCTGCTGTGATCGCCCATTCGCCCGCGCTCGATGGCCTTCGTGGAATTGCCATCCTGCTTGTCCTCGCGCACCATCTCACACTCGTTCAACCGACCACGGCGTTCGAGGCGAGCGCGCTTGCCCTGCTCCACACCGGGTGGGTGGGAGTCGACCTGTTTCTCGTCCTGTCCGGGTTCCTGATTACCGGCATCTTGCTCGACTCTCGTGGGAGCGATCGGTACTTCCGGAATTTCTATGCCCGGCGGACGTTACGCATTGTCCCGCTCTACTACAGCGTCGTGCTTTTTTCGTATCACGTCCTCCCACGCTTTCCGACGTGGTACGTGCGTTTAGTCGGCCGCAGTGAAGTGCCCCCCGAACGGGACTTCTGGCTGTTTCTCTCTAACTTCACGATGGCCCAGCGGGACCAGATCCAGCATGGGATTCTCGGCGTGTCTTGGTCGCTGGCGATCGAAGAGCAGTATTACCTCGCGTGGGCGCCTATCGTCTGGCTGTGTCCACCGCGCTCGCTGGGCCTCTTGTGCATTGCGATCGTGATCGCTACGCCGATCCTGCGCGCGTTAGCGATTGCGTCGGGCGCATCCGAGATCGACGTGTACGTGCTGACCCCATATCGCGCGGACGCTCTGGCGGCTGGCGGTTGGCTGGCCTGCGCGGCTCGCGCTCCCATCGCCGCCTCGGTTCACTCTTACGGACGGGCAGCGGCGATCGCCGGTATCGCAGGCGTGTCCGCCTTGGTCTGGTGGGACGGGCACACGGCATGGGATGGCGGAGTCAAACAAACCGTCGGCTACTCATTCCTCGCACTCGCTGCCAGCGGCCTTCTACTCGTGGCGATGAAGTCAGGGGAGCACGGATGGGGGAAGCGGTTGCTTTCGGCCCGCCTGTTGCGAATGTTCGGTCGCTACAGCTACTGCTTGTATCTCATTCATTTGCCGGTTATGTGGACGGTGCGGGCGACGGTTTTCGACCCCACCCGCGCGCCACTGATGTTCGACTCGGTATGGCCGGCGCAGTTGATTTTTTGGGGACTTGTCATCTTGCCCGCAGTGGGGCTCGCCTGGTTCTCATGGCGCTTCTTCGAGCAGCCGATCCTGCGGCTCAAACGATTTTTTCCTCTGTAGAAACTCTCCACGGTGACCACGCGCGTCCGCGTGGCGGGCAGGTGACTCAAGATCCCGTGCCCAGCAACACGCGAACACCTACGGAGTAATCACCAGCACCGAGCCCCTGGCTGCCGCCAGTGTTCCTGACGTGACCGTGAACGTGTTGCTCGTCGCCAGCTTCGTGTAGCCGTCGTCGCGGAAACAGCCGCAGCTGATAGGTACCGGGAGCCATTGAGGCGGGAATCGGCAACGCACAAGAGACACTGGCCGCTGGACTGCCAGGCACTTGCGATCAGCTCACATACCGCCAGTCGATGAATGTCGTATCGGGTGCAGTGGTCAAGTAGACGCCGATCCAGTCTCTGGCGGCAGCCCCCATGATGCCACTCCAAGTCGACGTTACCGGATTGCCGCCGACCGTCGGCGGGCTGGCGCTCAGCGTCGTATTCCCACTCGTAACCGTGAAGTTGTTGCTCGTCGCCAGTTTGCTATACCCATCGTTCCGGAACAGCCGGAACTGATACGCACCAGCGGCCAAGGCTGTCAAAGTTGATGTAGGGCGTGAACGTCCTGGTCGCTTTCTCCAGGATGTACAAGTTGCGATTCAGGTCGTTGACGAAGAAACGAAACGTTGACTCGGGAGCGTTGGCCGGCTCGGAGCGCAAGAAGTTCACCCGGCCCAACTGGTCTGCGAAGTTGATTGGGGGCGGATAGGAACCCGCAGTTCTGCTCGACAGCGGCAGGCTCACGTAGTCTTGCAGCAGGACCGCCGTGCCATCCTTCGCGACTTGAGGCCCAGCCGGATACTGAGCCGCCAATCCAGTGCTGATTCCGACCATCACGCTGACCAGCAAAACCCTCTGCGCCGCCACTCCCCAACGATGTGCAGGTTGTCTTTCGACCATGGCCGTCTCTTTCTTTGCGTTCCTAGCGCTTACGGGTCAGTCACGCGCAGCCTCGTCATAGCCGTATAGATGTTCGGAGTGAACGGTTTTCCGTGATGACCAGCATCATTAGTTTCCAAATGCATGAGGCACTGCGCTGAGCGTCAGGCACGTAACAATTTCGGCTCCCTGCGTGCCACTCTTCGACGGAGGCCCCTGGATTGGGCTCCTGAAAGCCGCCGGAAACTGCCGATCTGCGTCTGGCACGAGTGTTGATGCCCCAATCAGGATCACGGAGGGGAATGATGAGTCGTGCAATTACACTTTTGATCGTTTCCGTGTTGGTCGCCTCGGGCTCGACCTCCCTCGTCGCCCAAGGCAAGGGCGGTGGCCCAAAGACTACAGCCACCGCGCGCGCGCCCAAAGTCAATACCGGTCACGGCACCACTACTCGCGGACCCAAGAGCACTCCCGCACGCGGCCCGAGCACGACGACGGCGCCACGCGGACCTCAGTCGACTGGGCACAACAGCAAACCCGCCAAAGCCACGACGACAACGACGAGGACGAGCACTGCGGCGTCACCTAACCTGCCTCGCAATCAACAGCTCGTCGACCGACTGCGGACGCGATTGGATCTGCCGCCGGGAACTGACATGGCGCCCTACGCCGCCGGGTTCAAGAACCAGGGCCAGTTCGTCGCGGCGGTCAACGTGTCTCGGAACCTGGGAATCAACTTTGTCGATCTGAAATCGCTCATGGTCGACAAGAACCTAAGCCTTGGGCAAGCGATTCATCAGCTCAAGCCAGGCGTCGATGTGAACGTCGAGGCGCAGCGCGCCATCAGCCAGAGTCGGCAGCAATGAACCGAACGCTTCGCGTGACGTGGCTGGCGCCGTGCATGGTCGCTGTCGCCAGCTTCGTCTTCGCGCAGGGTAATCCGCATGGGCTACCGCCGGGTCAGACCAAGCGCGCCCCGCAGGTTCCGAACACCTCAGGTCTCGTCGCTCCGGTAAACGAGACAATAGACGTGTCACCCGGCACTCGCGTGCGCAGCTTCGGCGCATGGCTCGACGATGCTAGCGCGTTGCAGCCGGGGGAAACATGGTTCGCGCTATCGATGAGCAAATGGTCGATGCCAGTCGCCACCGGAGCTGACGCGCCGGTCGTCGACCTGAGCGTGGGACTCGCGCCGAACGTTCAGATGTCGGTGAGCATGCCGTACTTCAAAGTCTCCGACCGCGCAGGAAACAGCCTGGACGGCTTGGGTGACATGTATTTCGCGAGCAAGGTGGTTCTACGCGACGCGGCGACGAACTCGTTCGGAATATCCGTGGGCCCTACCCTCG
Organism: uncultured Acidobacteriota bacterium; assembly: GCA_963724485.1. Taxonomy (GTDB): domain Bacteria; phylum Acidobacteriota; class Vicinamibacteria; order Vicinamibacterales; family UBA2999; genus JACCSI01. The sequence goes on along the minus strand of CAVRUW010000019.1, from coordinate 345,611 downwards.
AATATCTGAGCGAGACCTCGACGACTGGCACGGGTCTCAGGCGCATGAATTGGATACTGCCGCTCAATCTCGAGCGGCGGCTGACCATCGGGCGTGTGTACGGCAGCACGGGCTACTTTTCACGCGGCGTCTTCTTTGCCAGCGGAGCGCTCGAACACGCGTTCACCGACACGACGGTCGTCTCCGGAGCGCTGACTCATTCATACGTGACGGACGATCAGGCAATGAGCGCGGAGCTCGGCCTCAGCCGACAGCGGCTCGACGCAAGTGGTACCGTCGCCTATCGCGTGTCGCCTGCGTTGGCGGTGTTTGGATCGCTGGGGCGGACCATATGGAAGCGGGACGATGACAGCACGAGCCTGCTGGCAACCGTGGGCGTATCGGTCAACGTCAGCGGTCCGACTGCTTCACGCAAATAGCAAAGCGACGGCACTGCCGAACGCGGCCCGCGTTCGTAGTTCCCACGTTGGCCGCTCACACTGACACGGGCGGCCATGCCGCGGGCAGCGTCACGCGTCGCAGCGGCTCAGCGCGCCCGTAGGTCAACGACCTCCAGAGCCACTCGGCCGGTCCCAGTCGAAAGCGCTGGAGCCAGGCGGTGCTGATCGCGACCTCCGCGGCAAAGCACCCCACCGCGGCCGCAAGGCCGACCACCGGCCGTACTCGACCAACTCCCAACGCATAGCCGGAGAACAGGAAGTCGAGCATGGCGATCTGGATCATGTAGTTGGTCAGCGCCATGCGCCCGGCATTGGCGACCAGATGAAGGCGCACGATCAACTGTGGCCGGCGCGACAGCAGAAGCAGCACGCCACTGATGTACGCAAACGTCAACCACTGATCGCGAAGGAGGCCGAAGGAGGCCATTCCCCAGAGGTCGAGCAACCAGTTGTCGGCCAGCCACGACACGACGGCGAACAGCGCCAGGACGACAAGCAGCCGGGTGTGAGCGCGGACGTCCTCGAAGACGCGATGCCTCACAAAGAGATAGCCGACGATGAAAAGGGCAAGCGTCGCGCCGGGTAAGAAGAAAAACGGCTGCGTGTAAAACCAGGCCATGTGTCTGAGGCGCGCGATCAGCAAGGCGCGGTAACTGTCACCCGATTCGGCCACATGCAGCGCGCTGTTCACCTTCGCCGCTTCGGCCCGCTCGTTTTCCGCGACGGCACGCGCCAGAGTCGGCCCGACACTCCACTGCAGGTAGCGGTCCCTGGCGACTTGGTAGACCATGACCGAACTGGCCGAGAGCAGGGCGACGATGATCAGCGCGCGCGTTGGCCAGGTTCGAAGCACCAGCAGCGGCACCCCCCACAGGGCATACCCGAGGAGCACGTTGAAACCGAAGCAGGCGTGCGCCGCGAACCCGAAGAGCGCGAGCACGGCGAGACGGCGGAGATAGTGCCTGACGAACGGCTGGCCGCGCTCCTCGCTGCGTCTCAATTGAATCGCAAAGCCAGCGCCGAAAAGGACCGCAAAGGCGCCATGCGACTTGGTCTCGACCAACCGCCAGATGAGTGAACGGATGACGTCGTCGAATCCACCCGGCTCGGTGGAGTTGACGTGAAAGTGGACGAAGAACATCCCCAGCAGCGCGAGGCCGCGAAGTATGTCGAGCGACTGAATCCGGTCCGCCACACCGGTCCTCATTCTCGAGAAACGCGATTGTCTCCTTCCCCATCGTGAACCGGTAGGGAAAAATGTCCCAGATCCCTTCTTGCACGCCTCGGCCCATTCGGCGACACTTCGCGGGCGAGGTACTCTATGGTTCTTCCACGCTCCGTAAGCATCTTCGCCCTGCTGGTCACATCGATTGGCGGCAGCGGCCTGGTCGCGACACAACAGGGACCGCGCGGCGAAGGCGCGGAGCGGCGTGCGCCAGCGCTGCGGCCGGCCGTGACGGGGCCACATGGTGGCGTGTCTACGGGCCATCCGCTGACGACCGCGGCGGCATTCGAAATCCTTCTGAAGGGCGGCAACGCCTTCGATGCCGGCGTCACCTCACTGATCGTCGGTGGCGTGCTCGAACAAGACCTCTACAGCCTCGGCGGCGAAGCACTCGTGCTCGTGTATCCAAAGAAAGAGGGCAAGGTCACCTCGATCGTCGGGCAGGGCTGGGCGCCGAAGGCCGTCGACGTCGACTGGTTTACCTCTCGCAACAAGACCCTCGAAGGCGCGGGCCTCGATCCCGCGGTCGTCCCCGGCGCGCTGCATGCCGCGCTGACCGTGCTCGAAAAGTGGGGGACGATGAGTTTTGCCGACGTGTCGGCACGGGCGATTCAGTACGCGGAGAGCGGCTTTCCACTCAGGAGCAGCACGGCGCAGAACATCGAGCGGCAACTCGAGTTCTTCAAGCAATGGCCGGACAATCAGCGCTATTGGCTCAAGCCAGACGGCACGACGTACAAGCCTGGCGAGACGATCAAGCTGCCGGCCCTCGCACGAACGCTGAAACGCATGGTGGACGCCGAGCGAAGCGTCAAATCGAAAGGGCGTGTCGCCGGCATCGTGGCCGCTCGGGATCGTTTCTACAAGGGCGACATCGCCAAGGAGATGGTGGCGTTTCTCCAAAAGCACCAATCGCCGTTCGACTTGAGCGACTTCGCTGAGTACACCGCACGGGTCGAAGAGCCCGCCAGGACTACGTATCGCGGCTACACGGTCTACAAGCACTCGTTCACGAGCCAGGGACCAGTGCTCCTGCAGGCGTTGAACATCCTCGAGAACTTCGATCTGCACGGCATGCGACACGACAGCGTGGACTACATCCATACCATCATCGAAGCGCTCAAGCTCGCATACGCCGATCGCGATACCTATTACGCGGATACCGCCTTCGTGCAGGTGCCAGGCGAGGGACTGCTATCCAAGGAGTACGCGAAGGAACGTGCGGCGCTCATCGATTCCAAGGTGGCCTCGAAGGCCTTCATCGCCGGTGATCCGCTGAAGTACGACTCGAAGGTGAAATCGTGGCCGTACGCACGATTCAACATCCCTGATGGGACGCGGCTGACAACAGCGACTCAAGGCCCGTCGTTTGGACTCGACTCGGCAGGCGTTTCAAAAGATACGACCCATATGGCCGTCATCGACAAGGATGGCAACGTATTCGACGTCACGCCGAGCGGCGGGTGGATTCCGGGCGCAGTGATTCTGGGCGACACCGGCATCGGGATGAGCGTCCGTGGTGAGCAGTTCTGGCTCGACAAGTCGATGGCGAACCAGATCCGGCCGCGCGCACGCCCTCGCTACACGCTGACGCCAAGCCTGGTCTTCCGCGGCGACACGCCGATCATGGGCCTCGGCACACCGGGCGGCGACAACCAGGATCAAACGATCCTCCAGGCCTTCCTGAACATCGTCGAGTTCTGGGACGACTGGTATCCCAACCTCCATGCCGCCTTCGAGTGGCCGCGATTCCAGACGCTGCACTTTCACGGATCCTTCTGGCCGCACAGCGCGGGCTTCAACAAGCTGAATCTCGAAGCGACGATTCCGGAGGCGATCTTCAACGAGCTCAAAGCTCGAGGGCACGATGTCAGTCGGATTCGCCCATTTGGGATGTCGGGATGTGCGACCGCGGTAATGATCGACCCAGCGACGGGAAACCGCTTTGCCGCAGCTGATCCGCGACGAGACTGCTACGCCCTTGCGTATTAGCGATCGAGGGTCGTCCCGATGACGGCGACGGACACGCTCCCGTGACTGCCGCCGCCGATCGACGACTGGCCCTCCGCGGGCAGGTGACCATCGGAGCGTTAGCGCTCCGCGCGCGACCGTCAGACGTCCAGGTCCCGCAACAACCGTGCGATCCCGTCAAGCCCTTCGTTGAATCGCCGCAGCGCGGCCTCGATGCGCCGCGTCTCGCGCGCGACGAGCGCGGGCTCGCCAACGCGAATCGCTTCCGCCAGCCCCGGCAGCGGCTGCCCCTCGTACAGCGAGTAGATGTTCCAGCCGTAGATCACGTGACGGTACCACCGTGTGTCGGGCGGTTCGGACTCGTCCAGCAGACGCTGCTCCAGACGCACGAGCGCGTCATTCAACGGACGCAGACGTGCCGCGTCGGTTGCAGTCCCGCCTGAGTGTCTCGCTAATCGCGTCTCGATCGCAGCCGCCTTGTCCACCGCCTCACGGGCGAGCGCGCGGGCAGTCATCAGGTCGGTGACGACGCGGACGCGACCATTGTCGTCAACCGCCCATCCTGCGGCGGTATCGATGAACTCGCCGATCTTCCGCCCGTAGTGGACATACTTGAATGGCAGCACCGGCTCCGACGCGAGACGCATGATGGAGAGGCCCAGCACCCGCGCCAGCGTCTGGCTGACGCGAAATCCAGGGTCGCTGTGGCGCTCGACGTACTGCCGCGTGTCGTAGTTGGAGTGATATGGCCCGTAGCTGCCCTCGAAGTCGAACTCCATCTGCAGCGTCGGCACGCCGAGGAAATCCTGGAACGCGACGAAGTCGGCTCCGCTCCCGAGCGCAGCCAACTCCACCTCGAAGCTGTCCGGTCCTCGTCGCCGACGTTCGATGGGCTGCCTCGTCCACTCGTCCGCACGCCAGCGCTCGTACACGGATCCGCCGTCGTGATGTGGAACGTCCTTGGTCGCCTGGATGAGAAAGTCGCGCAGCGACGGCGTCCCGCCCGCGTCGAAACGGCCGCGCATCGTCAAGTCGGTGTTGATGTAGACGAGGGCTTTCTCGCGCAACTCCGCCTGCAGCGCTTCGGCGTACTCGGTCGAGCCGACGAGGCCGAACTCCTCGGCGTCCCAGAATGCGAACTTGATGGTCCGCTCCGGTCGCCAGCCGCTCCGTGCCAGCGCGGCGAGACCACGCGCGACCTCGAATGTCGGCGCAAGGCCGGTTCCAGGATCCATTCCCCCAAAGCTCCACGCATCGTGGTGCGTGCCGAGCAGAATCCACCGGTCGGGATCACGCCCCGCGATGGTGCCAACGACGTTGTGGATCGGACGGCGGGTCGCATCCATTTGAACCGCGAGCCGCACTGTGACCGGCCCGGGGCCGACACGATACGTGAACGGCAACGCACCCTGAAAACCTGACGGGACGGGCGGGCCCGTGAGGCGAGACAGAATCTTGGTGGCTTCTCGAGACGACAGGACGACGGCAGGAATCTTCGGCAGCGTCGGGGCACTCGCGGGATCCAGAGCTTTCGCCTCCGGCGTCGCGGGCACGCCAGGCGTCAAGGGATCGCCGTGCCAGAACCAGCTGTACTTGCCATTGCCGCTCTGCGCCTGGAAATCGGCGCGCCACGGCCCATCCGGCCACACCAATCCACGCGCGTATCCATCGTCGGCGGGATCGGAATAGATGATGATCCCAGCCGCGCCCGCCTGCTCCGCGGTGTGAATCTTCACGGCGCGATGACTGCGCCCGTAGCGGGCGATCGCGATGGTCCCGCGCACCTCAACGCCGGACGCCGCCAGTCGCGAGTAGTCGGGTGGCAAGCCGTAGTTTACGTAGACGACGGGCGCCGTCACCGTGCCCGACGCGGAATAGGCGACGAAGGCAGGTCCCAACTCCGGATGCGCCCCATCGGGATCAGAGGCCGCCACCGGCTCGCGCACCGGCAACGATTCCACTGAGGGCGAGACAATCTCGACGCCGATCGATCGGGGCGTCGACAAGTGCACGAGATACTCGTGGATCTCGGTCTGCAGCCCGGCCGCCGCGAGCGCTCGTGCGCACGCGATCGGCCACTTCCATCGATCGTGGGGATCCGGCGACGTGAGGGTGCTCGGTGACCTGGCGATGAATAGTGCTGATCGATTCGGTCGAGACGCCCGCGACGAACCGCGATTCCGCGCTGGTCGCGGATCCGCTCAGCGGCTGCTGGTGCGACGCTTGAAGCCAGCCGGCGACTGTCGCCGTGCCGAGCAAGGCCGCAAGGAATCCGGCGGCGCGCATCGGAGCTAGTCTGGCAGACTCTGCTTTGCGCGCGCCGACGGGCGCTGCTGCAGTTGGTCAACCGTGAAGGCCGCGCCATCTCGAATGACGGTACGCGTCCGGCGGAGATCGACGATCGACACGAGCGGATTGCCGTCGACGATCGTCAGGTCCGCGAGCTTGCCCACTTCGATCGTCCCAAGATCGGCACCCAGCCCCATGGCCTCGGCCGGCACGGACGTCGCCGTGCGAATGGCTTCGGCCGGCGACAGTCCGCCTCGCACGTAATGCTCGATCTCGAGCAGCAGCGACAGCCCGTACGGGTTGATCGGGGCGTCGGTGCCGGCAATGACGCGACCACCGTTCTTCACGACCGTCGCGACAAAACGCTCCTGTGGCGTCACGAGCGCTTCGCGCGCGGCGATCTCGGCAGCCGTCGGCGGGCTCTTGCGAAGCGCGCGAACAGGCTCGGTCGCCGAGAGCGGGAACATGCGCACGAGACGGGGGTCGTCCAGCCACGACCCGTCCGCGAGCGCCAGCACTTGATAGCCACCCTGGATAGTGATGGTCGGGGTGATCGTCATGCGTGATCGAGTGAGGAGCGTCACCACGTCGCCGTAACTGCGACGCAGTTCGCTCATCTTCGGCGAGAACCCACGGCGGCTCGTGCCGCGGATGTGTTCGACGCCATCGGCTCCGAAGGCTACCGCCGGATAGATCTCGTGCGACGTGACTGGCAGCCCGAGGGCGTGCGCGTCTTCAATCACCCGTTGCTGCAGCAGATCGGGAAGCCGCACATAGGTCTTGACGAAATCGAAGCTCAGATCGCGGACACGCGCAAGCTGTTGCCCCAGCTGCGCCCCGCCGTCGAGCGCGGCGCCGCCTGGGTAGTAAATGCGCGTGCCGTCGAAGGGCTCGCCTGTGAGGAACACACGCGGCCCAATCCGAGCCCCCGACGCAAACGCTTCCCGATCTTCGATCGCTTCGAACGGATTGGCAGCCGGGTTTCGGACCGTGGTAATTCCGAAGGCCAGCAGAATGCGGCCCAGGGACTCGCCGTACCCCTTCGTCAGATGCGCGTGACTTTCGATGAGTCCGGGTAGCACCGTCTGATTCGAGGCATCGATCATCTCGCCCTGGTGCAGCTCCGGGCGATGCGGTTCGATTCGGGCAATACGGCGCCCCTCGATGACGATGTCCACGTCCTGCAGGACGTCCGACCCGCGGCCGTCGAAGAGCCGCCCGGCGTGCACCGTCTTGGTCCCGGCGGCCGCCGCGGACGTCCACGAAAGTTGCGGGACGATATCGCGAATGCGACCGGTGACGACATCGACCAGGTGAAATCGGCCCGGCGTCTGATACAGCAGCGATCGTGAGTCACCAGTCCAGGACGGTGTGCTCGCGAGGTTCGGTGAGAGCCGTCGCGGCGAGCCGAGTGGCGTGCCGTCACGCGAGACGGGCCACGCGACGAGGTGGCCGTCGACGATCGCGGCCATTTGAGTGCCGTCAGGGGACCACACGGGACCCGACGACTCGCGCATGCCGATGGCCTTGTGCGGCACGGGAGTGAACCAGCGCTCGCTGCGTCCCGGCGGCGACGGTTTTTCTCGTCGATCGATTGGCACCCACAACACCTGATTCACGCCTTCGCGAAACCGCGTGGAGTACGGCCGCAGCGTGGACATCACCACTGCGGTGCCCTCGGGGGCCCAACTCGGGCGCCCGGGCTCGTTCAAGCGTTCGCGCGCCCGACGCGTCTCGCCGCTCGCCACGCTGACGACGTGCAACTCCGACTGCGGATTGAGAAAAGCGATGTCCGCGCCGTCCGGCGCCCAGGCGGCCGCCATCGCATGCGACGCGAGCTTGCGATCGGCGGCGGTTGCAAGTTCGCGAACCCAGAGATCCATCGAGCCGTCACGGTCGCTTGAAAACGCCAGCCGCGTGCCGTCCGGCGACCACACCGGATCGGCCTCGACGAAGACGTCGTGAGTGACGCGTTGCGGAACGACATCACCGCCTGCGGTATCGGCCAGCCACAGGTCGCCGAGCGCGACAAACGCCACGCGCCGGCCGTCCGGCGAGATGGCCGGGTGCATCAGGCCGAGCGCCGGACGCGACGACTCAGTTGGGCTCAGCCGGGCGCGCGGAGTGAAAGTCGAGGCGGGAAGCACGATCTCGGCCTCGAACGGGATTCGCCGAGCGGGGCCGCCATCGAGGGAGCGTCGTTTGATGGCTCCGTCAGCGGTGTACAGGACCTCGCGAGGAGCCAGCCATGTCACCCGAAACGGGAACACGTCTTCACCGGCGTCCGCGATATTCACCGTCCCGGCGACGAGCAGACTGGTCGCGACATCCACCGCCGGATAGACGACAGTCTTGCCGTCTCGGGCGAATACGGGCGACGCAACGGCGCGCGCGTCGGCGGCCACAGTGCGTTCCGCACCAGTGGCGACATCGATTGCGTAGATTCCGCGCTCCCGTCGATCCGAGACGAACACGATCTCGCGCCCGTCGGGCGACCACGCCGGCATCGAGTCGTTGGCCGGATTCGACGTGAGCTGCCGTACCTCTCCGCTGGCCAGCGTCAGCATCCAGACGTCGTAGTTGCCGCCGCGGTCCGAGGAAAAGGCGACCCGCGTGCCATCAGGCGACCACAGCGGTTCGCGATCATCGAAAGACCCCGATGTTTCGCGGCGAAGGTCTGAGCCATCGGCCGCCACGGTCCACACGTTCCAGGTGCTGTCGCGGTAGGCCTGAAACACGATGCGGCGTCCATCGGGCGACCACGCTGGCAGCCGCGCGTCGTAGCCGTCTGCCAGGATGCGACGAGCCCGGCCGCCCTCGACGGGCAGCGTCCAGAGCGCCCCCACCAGGTCGATGACGATCGTGCGGCCGTCGGGAGAGACGGCGGCAGACATCGACGTGCCTTCGGTAATGGTGAGGCGCGTGTCGGAGCTGGACGGCTGGCTGCCGATAAGGGGGCTCGAGCAAATGGCCGCGCATACCAGCGCTCGTGCAAGTCTAGACATCTCCGTAATCCCCAAACCAACGCGATTGAAGCAAGGTCTTTCGTGCAGACATTACCGCAAGTCGCACCCGAGGAACCTTGGAACTTAGAGAGGAAACGTTGCTCCCTCTCTTGCGACGTCCTGAGCGTCGATCTCCGCGTTGGTGTGATTGATGTGAATGAATAGCAGGCGCGCCCGGCTGCCCTTCAACAGCTCGCGAGTGCGGCTCATCATCGGATGCGGGATCTCCTCGATATTCCGATTCACCTCGGACGGTGATGCAAACGTCCCATCGAGAAACGCGAAGTCGACCGCGTCAGCGAGCTCTTTGATGTCGCGATCCCACCTCTCCCATCGATCGATGTCAGGGATGAAGAGCGCCTTGCGACGCGGCCCTTCGATGCGGTAACCGACCGTATCGGAAAACTCATCGCGGTGCGGCACCCGAAACGCCGTGACTCGGAGCCCACCGGGTAAGGTGAGGGGCCGGTCGTATTCGACGACACGCCGTTCAATATTTCCGAGCGCTGTCAGCTGGCTCCACGGGCCGTTGGTGTCGAGAAACTCGAGCATCCGATCGGTCCCATACACCGGCACACCGCGGGCACCAATCGACTCGCGACCGAGATACATCAGGCCCGTGTAGTGCCCGATGTGCGCGTGAGTGAGGAAGATCCCGTCCGGCGGACGGCCGTTGGTCAGGGCATGGACCTGCGCGTTGAAGTCCGGTGTGGCATCGAACAAATACGCCGCGCCGCTCATACGATCGACCACCCCAAGGCTTGATACACGCTCCGCCCGGCGCTTCCCGGCGCGAATCGACGCACAGAGCGGCTGCCGACAATTGAGATGCGGAATGCCTGCGTCCTGCGCAATGCCCAGCACGACGAGTTGCCAGTCGGCAGACTTTGGCTGATGCGCTGCCGGTGTCACCAGCGCTGCGAGAAAGGCCGCAACCAGAAGCAACTTGCTCACGTGCCGAGACCGATCACCGACACTACCTGATGGGCCATCCCCAGGTCATACCGAACGACAGCCGCCAGAAATCGAAAGGATCGCCGTCGGAGAGCAGCAGGTCCCCATGGTGGTCGAGGTAGCGGAAATACCGCAAATCAACCCGCACGGCGGAGATCTCGTTGAGCATCAGAAACGCGCCGGCACCGAGATTAAGGCCCCAATCCGTCCGCAGAACAGATTGATCGATATCGGCGCGCCGCGCGCGTAGTCGAATCAATCCGATACCGGCCGTTCCGAACGGCCGCACTGGGCCTGACGGCCGTGATCCAAGGACGTTCAGCATCAGCGTGGTTACTCTGCTGTCCTCGAAAGTGTCCTCGTCGGCCATGCGGAAGGTGTGGCCAGCGTCGATCTCGGCACCCCACCCGTTCGATTCCAGGATCGCGATTGCACCACTCGGCGTGATCCCGGTCTTATCGGTCTCGCCGCCAAACACAGCACCGAGCTGACCGCTGAGCACACCGGCAATCGGCGTCGGCTGCGCTTCCGCGGATGTCACCCACAGAACGCCAATCAGGACTAGTGTGAGTTGGCTTCGGACCACAGGGCCTTTCCTTCCTGGCGTAACCAACGACGAGCCTCGGCGTGACGGGGACAGAGAGGCGTCACCAGCCGCCAGAATCGTCGCGAATGATTCATTTCCCGCCGGTGCATCAACTCATGAATCAAAACGTATTCCCGAACGAAGGGCGGGACCTGAATCAGACGCCAGTTGAGCGTGATGGTTCCCGTCGGCGAGCAGGCCCCCCAGCGCGACCGCTGGTTACGGATTGAAATTCTGGGGACTGTCACACCGTGCTTCGTTGCGAGCGCCTGCAGTTGCGCCGAAAGTTCAGAATGGGCGCGCCGGCGCAGCCATCCTTCCACGACTTCGCGGATGTTCGCATCGGTGTCGCAAGAGATCGAGCCAATCTCGCGCTCATCCTGTCGAAGGTAGACGTGGCCGCGAAGCCGGTCAACGGTGAGCGTGGCCTCCCGACCGTCGAACAGAACCTGGGTACCACTGCCCCACTTCGCGTCAGACGGCTTGGATTGATGAGACTGTTGCTGGCGAGCAATCCATTGGCGGCTTGACTCGACGAAGGCGCGGGCCTCGCGTTTGGCCCCCCAACGCGGTAGCGTGACGCGGATGGTGCCGTTGGGTAGTACGCGCAGGATGTAGCGGCGCGCCCGGCGATGACGCACGAACAGGATGGGTGCCGGCTCGTGGGCACCGGCGTCTGACAACGGCAAACTGAGCTGCACCGTGGACTACCATAACGCATTAACGCCATGTCCTCCGACCAGACGTTGATGGAGGCCGTCCGCGGCTGCACCTTCGACGACTTTCTGCTGCGTCCACACTACAGCGTGCTCGATCGACGCGACCCGAGCACCATCGACCTCTCATGTCGTTTCTCGCAGAACATCACCCTTCGGAGGCCTCTCGTCTCCGCCAACATGGACACGGTGACCCGTGCCCCGATGGCGATCGTGCAAGCCGAGGAAGGCGGGCTGGGAATCATCGACCGCGGTTTCAGGGTCGGTGACATCGGTCCTCAGGTCCGGGAGGTCGAGAAAGTCAAGCGAACGCAGCATGTGATCATCCGCGACCCATACGCCGTCACACCGGCGACCCCCCTCGCGGACGCGGTAGCGGTGATGCGCTCCAGGCGGATGGGCACGCTGGTCGTCATCGGGGATGACCGGCGACTCAAAGGCCTGCTGACGGAACGGGACATACGATTCGTCGACCAGGTCAGGACCACGGTGGGCGACCGAATGACGCCAGTCGATCAACTCGTCGTCGGGCATGGCGAGCTGACGATGGAAGCGGCGGAGCGCTTGATGATCGAACGCAAGGTCAAGAAGCTTCCGCTGGTCGGCAAGGATGGAACGCTGATCGGCCTCGTCACGGCCAAGGACATCCTTCGCCAGGAGCGTCTGCCCTTTGCCAGCCGCGATTCCCACGGGCGATTACTCGTCGGTGCCGCAATCGGCGCCAAGGGCGACTATCTCGAACGCGCCGCGGAGTTGATCCGGGCGGGCGTCGACGTCATCGTGATCGACATCGCGCACGGTCATTCGGTGGTGATGGCCCAGGCGATTGAGGCCTTTCGCGCACGATTCGGCAATTTCGAGCTGGTCGCCGGCAACGTCGGCACCGCCGATGGTGTGCGGTTCCTGATCGAACGCGGCGTGAACGCCGTCAAGGTCGGCATCGGCCCCGGTGGTGGATGCACGACGCGGATCACCACCAGCTTTGGTGTGCCGCAGGTTGAAGCCTTGGTTGAATGCCGATCGGCTTCGAACCGGAATGAGATTCCACTGATCGCCGACGGTGGCATACGCAGGGACGGGGCCATCTTCGAGGCGCTGATCTTTGGCGGCGACACCGTCATGCTGGGCAGCATGTTCGCGGGAACCGAGGAAACGCCCGGTGAGGTGGTTCAGAAGTCCGTGGTGTTGCCCGATCAACAGCGAACGGTCAAGGTCCCGTTCAAAGTCCTTCGCGGCATGGCCTCAATCCAGGCGATTCGAGATCGCCTCGACGTCGAGGACGAAGAGGAGGTCCACATCGAAGCGCTTGGTGCGGAGGGAACCGAGGTCAGCGTGCCCGCACGCGGATCGGTTCGCCCGATCATCCACAACATCCTCAAGCACCTCTCCTCGTCCATCAGCTACAGCGGCGCGGCGAGCCTGTCAGAGATCGAATCGATGTTCTGGAAGCATCCGTTCCGCTATCTGATCACGCTGTCCCCCTCAGGCCGCCGCGAATCCTACGAGCGCTAGTCACTTACGAGGCAGGGCCAACACCCAGCCGACCTGAATCATGTGGGCGTTGACGCCGGGATTGCGTGGGAGGCGATTGCCATTCGAAATGTGATGGACCCGGTAGCTGAGGACGGCTGCCTCATGCGAACGCAGGAAAATGCGCATCCCGAGGGCCGCGTGGGCGGTGAAGTTTAAGGTGGTGGTGCGGTCAGGAACCGGATCTGCAGTCCACAGACCTCCGCCAGCGAACTCGCCGTACGGCGCCAAACGGCCGCGCGGCTGGAAATTCCATCGCCAAACGAAGGGCGTTATGGCCACACCGTTGGTGTTCGAAGGTTCGTATTGCCGATAGATCGGCGCGACCTCGACAGCCCATTCGAAGCGGCCACGCAGTGCGCCGGAGCCACGTGGTGCAGCGAGGATTCGGCCCCAGGACACGGTTTGCATGAGGTATCGATAACCTCGCGCTGAGCTGAGCACGACAAAGCCCCAGGCCGGACCCGCGGTCACCATCCACTCTGTCGTACCGGTATCGACTGCCGTCGAGGCGTCAACCGCGACCGTGCTCCCGTTTGAATCAGATGAGCCATGAGAATCCGCAGGTGGCTGGGCAAAGGCGACCGACGCGCACAGAATCAGCGCTGCGCTGGTCACACCCGTCCGACATCGCACTCTCTGATGCTAAGGCAATCCTTTGGGAGACGACAAGCCGCGACAGGTCGCATCGAGCCGCGGGCCGTCGGTATTCATGGCTTCGACGTCCGGTGAGAGGTCGCGCCACACGTTGACCTCCAGCTCGAAATTCACGAACACGTCGAGTCGATACGCGCCTGACTCGGGTTGTATCAAGACGGTCAGACCGCCATTCAGACTCTTGTTGACGAGGCTGAGCGCGCCGGGGCGACTGAGGTCGACCTGTGCCTCGGCCAATGGCAACTCCACCTGACCCTTACCGGGCGAAGGCGCGTTGAGCGTGAGCCACCAGCGAGGACTCGATGAAGAGCCGCGATCGACCAGCCGATAGACTCTGCCGTCGGGTTCGGGGAGCACGCATTCGAGACGCGCGGCGCCGGTCGACGACTGAGACCCGCTGAAGGACAGCGCGACGCTAAGAACGACGGGCCACAATCGAGGCCACCAGTTTGCCCTGAACATCCCCCTCTCGCCACCGCACGATCTCGAGCGGTTTCGCCAGGTCTCGCAATTCGCCATCGCGCAGCAGGAAGTCGGGATTGCGTGGATGTCCCCGCTGCGCCTGCCCGACAGTGAAGGTCTCGTAGATGAGTACGCCGCCGGGCACCAGGGCCTCGATCAGGACGGACATCAACGGCCGGTGCAGATAGTTGATGACAACGACGGCATCGTATCGGGCCGGTTCGATTGGTGGACGTCCACTCTCCAGATCCACCACTTGCGTACCTACGATGACACCCATCGCCTCCGCCTTCGCTTCGAGGGCACGAATGGCCTCTTCGCCGCGATCGATCGCGTGCACCTTGAAACCGGATGCCGCGAGATAGAGCGCATTTCGTCCCCGGCCACAAGCCACATCCAGAACCAAGCCGCCACCTGGGATCAGCGCGACGTTCTCGGTCAGCCATGCCGCCGGATGGTCGGGGACGATGTCGCTCACTGGATCACGAGTCGACCCGTTGTGCAAACGTCAGGATGTGGCCATCGGGATCCTCGATCGCGAACTCGCGCATCCCGTAGAACTGCGTCTTCAACGGCATCACGACTCTTGCGCGCGGCGACACGGTCTGGTGATACGCGTCAACATCGGACACTACAAAGAAGAGGGTGGCAGTGCCGCCTGGCACTCGTGTGCGCGCGCCCGGCATGTCCTGTTCGACCGCTCCTGGATCGTTCAGGAAGACAGGGACCTCGTCGCGTTCGAGCCAGACGAACACGAAGGGCGGAGCATCCGGAACGGTGGTCTTGATCGAAAAGCCGAGCACGTCCCGATAGAACGTGGTGGCGCGATCGATGTCCTGGACGATGAGGTTGGGTGTGACGGAAGCAAAGGTGGTCATGAGCTCCTCGATGCGAGCACACAAAGCCCGCTCAAGCTCGCGTGACCTCCGTCTACCGTCCTGCGAGCGATGGCGGCAGGTAGGGGCCTCCTTTGCACGGAGCCCCGCGAGGAGCGGAAACATTTTACATCGGACGATTGGGCAATCGCGCAATTGGTGATTGGTTGATTGGTTGAATGGGTGATTGCATTTGGGGATTGGGTGAATGCGTAATTTCCTATTGAGTGATCGGGCGATTCAGTGATCAGGTGATTGTGATTGAGTAAGGATTGGCTGGACCGAGTGACTCGCAATCGCCAATTGCACTTGGTGCAGCTCACATCACCAAGTCAACCCAGGCGTTGAAGCACACACTCAATCGCCCAAATCGCCCAATCACCCAATGCAATCACTCAATCGCCCAATTACCCAATCGCACGATTGATTGTGGTACCGTCCCTCCTGTGGCAAGGGGTTGGGAGAGCAAAGCGATCGAATCGCAGCAGGATGATGCGCGGGCGACGGGAACCATCCGACCGGCGCTGACTCCGCAGCAGCGAGAACGGGCCGAGCGGCGGGCGTCGCTGGAGCTAGCGGTGGCGCAGGCGCAGGCGGAGTTGCAGGCGGCCTGCCGGCCTGCACACCGGGACATGCTTCGGCTCAAACTCGATGCGTTGAAAGCCGAGCTTGGCACGTTGTAACGTTTTTGCTATGCTTCCGTAGCGGACCAACCGCACTCTTCCCTCCCCTCCAACGATCCCGTGCCGCCCGTTAGACTGTTCATAGGTAATCTCCCGTACCAAGCCACCGAAGAAGACCTGCGGATCCATTTCGCCACGGTCGGTGAGCCCACGCAAATCGTGCGGCCGTTGGATCGGGAGACCGGTCGGGCACGCGGATTCGCGTTCGTCGAGTACGCCGACCGGTCGGTGGCGGAAGCCGCCATCAAGCAATTCGACGGTCAACTGTTCATGGGTCGTCCACTGGCTGTCAGCGAGGCGCGGGCGCGCGAAGACCGCGGTCCCGGCGGACCGCCACGTCCTGGTGGCAGCTACGGTGGCCCTCGGCCAGCTGGCCCCGGCGGGTATGGTGGGCCTCGGCCGAGCGGGCCTGGCGGCGGACCCGGTGGGGGCTATGGCGGCCCGCGGCCCTCAGGGCCGGGCGGTCCGCCGCGTCCCGGCGGCTTTGGCGGTCCACGGCCCGGAGGCTTTGGCACGCGCCCTGGAGGTCCCACCGAACCGAGCGGACGCGAGCGGAACTTTGGTCCACCCGCGCCGCCCAAGGGAAAGAAGGGCGCCAAGGGCAACTTTCAGCAGAAGGAACGCGGGCCCAAGGGGCCGATTCCCACGAAGTTCACCGGCCGGATGTATGACCTCGACGAGGTCGACGCTCCGGAGGATGCAGTCGACGAAGTTCCTGAGTTCATGAAGCCCGAGAACGAAGAAGATACCGCGCCCGATGGCGCCGAGCCGGAAGTGGATTCGAAGGAACCCGAGGACGACGACGAGTAGTGCCCGGGCATGCGCCGGTTCGTCCCACCATCGCACAGTGTCTCGGAAAAAGGGGTCGGGCTTATTTAACGTCTTTGCCGAATCCGTGCAAAAACCTTAGATAGGCTCGACCCCTTTCTACTGGCAAGCCGCTTGCTCCCCGCGCGTCAATGCAGACCCTCGCGCAGGACCTTCGATACGCGGCGCGACTGGTGTGGCGCCGCCCGACCCTCAGCCTGGTCACCATCCTGACGCTTGCGATCGGCGTCGGTGGCAACACCGCCGTGTTCTCGATCGTGAATGCCCTGCTGCTGCGACCGTTACCCGTACCCGAGGCGAGCCGACTGGTGCGCGTGTTCGGCGCCACCGAGGAGCGGCAGTTCGACGTCCTCTCATACCCCAACGCACTCGAACTCGGACAGCGTGCGCGCACGCTGAACTCACTCGCCATTCATCAACAGACGTTTGTGGCGTCGGGCCTCGGTGACGACAGCGAGACTGCCGCCATCGAGCTCGTGTCCGGCAACTACTTTTCAACCTACCGAATCACGCCAACGATCGGCCGCGCCATCGTTCCCGCCGACGACCAACCGGCCGGCCCGCAAGCCGTCGCCGTCATCAGCGATCGCTGGTGGCGCACACGATTTGGCGGCTCACCGCAGGCGATCGGCGCGAACGTGATCCTGAACGGGGCGGCGCTTACGGTGATCGGTGTCGCACCGCCGACCTTCCATGGCAGCTACGACGCCTTGGGTACGGACATGTGGGTGCCCCTGATGAACTACTCCGTCGTCCGGCCACGCGGGCTCGACATCATGCGACGGGGCTGGGGATGGCTCAACGCGACCGCGCGACTCGCCGAAGGAGCCAGCGTCGAACAAGCGCATGCCGAGCTCAACACAATCGCCGCCGCCATCGCGCGGGAACAGCCTGGCAGCTCCCGGGGTTTCACCGCCAATGTCGTCCCCGCACAGGCGCTGCCGGAGGAGATGGCGCCGACACTCCGTCGAGTGTTGATGTTCGCGCTGATCGTTGTCGCGCTCGCCCTGGTCGCCGCCTGCGCAAACGTCGCGAATGCGCAGCTGGCCGCCGTGATCTCGCGTCAACGAGAAATCGCGGTTCGGCTCGCGATGGGCGCGTCCAGGGTTCGCGTCGTCCGGCAGTGGCTGACTGAAAGTGTGCTTCTCGCGGTTGTCGCCACCGCAGCGGGGCTGCTGATTGCGCTCTGGGCCAGCGACAGCCTGCAACTGCTCTATCCCCCACAACCGGAGTTGTCCAACATCGGGCCCAATCTGACGCTCGACTGGCGCGTGCTGACGTTTGCCACGCTGGTGGGCGCCCTCGTGACCATTCTCTTCGGCGGTCTGCCGGCGCTTCGGGCGGCCCGTGTCGATGTCACCACACCACTGAAGGAGGACGGCAATACCGCCACCGGAAGCCGGCGTCGATCGCTCGCGCAGGGCATTCTGGTCGTCGTCCAGGTGGCCGTCTCACTTGCCTTGCTGGTGTCGGCGGGGCTCCTTGTGCGAAGCCTGAATGCGGCCAGCCGTTTCGACGTAGGTTTCGACACAGCCAATCTGGTGGTCGCGCAAGCTGAAACGTCGGGGCTTGGCTATGACGCGGCAAGGACACGCAATTACTATCGCAACGCTCAACAGCGTCTGCGTGCGCTGCCCGGCGTCCAAGACGTGACCTTCGCCGCCGTGTTGCCCCTGAGTGATTCCCGCGAGTCTAGCGGCGTCATCATCGACGGCCACACGGCGCCAAACGGATCCCGTTTCATCTCGACCGACACCAACGTGGTCGCCACGAACTACTTCGAGGTGATGGGCATTTCAATCGTCCGGGGACGCGGCTTTACGCCTTCGGATGGTGATGACACGGCTGCACCCGTGACCATCGTCAACGAAACGATGGCACGCCGGTACTGGGCCGATGGGAACGCGGTGGGCCAGCAAATCCGGCTCGGCAATCAGTCCCCACTCGAAATCGTTGGAATTGTTCGCGACATCACGTACTACAGCATCGGCGAAACGCCGCGACCGTATTTCTACGTGCCGTTCGGACCGGTCGCACCTGCAGGACTGATGTTCCATCTCCGAACCGGCACGACAACGTCGACTCTGGCCCAGGCCGTAAGGCGCGAGTTGCGAGCCACCGACGCACGAATCCGGGTGCCCATGGCCATCACCTTCGCCGAGGCTCGCCAAATGCCGCTGTATGCCAGTCGTGCGATGGCCGCACTCAGCAGCACATTCGGGATCCTGGCGCTGGCGCTGACCGTGATCGGTCTGTACGGGGTGGTGACGTACGGCGTGAGCCAACGCTTGCGCGAGTTCGCGGTGCGCATGGCCCTCGGTGCACGACCCGGCGACATCCTGCGCGGCGTGGTCCAGCACGGTCTGAAGCTCGTGGCTGCAGGCATACTTCTCGGCATCGGCGCCGCGCTGGCAATCGCGCGCCTGCTCGATAGTTTCCTCGTTGGCGTTTCTGCCTTCGATCCGCTGACGTTTGCCGGATGGTGTGTCGTCATGATTGTGGTCGCGCTGATCGCGTCGTACCTTCCGGCACGCCGGGCCACACGAATCGATCCGGCGGCAGTGCTCACCGGGCGGCAGTGATCGGCGGCCGGACTGGCCTTTCATCATGTCTTGACAGATGATGAGCTCAGCTCATACATTGATTTGCCATGCCATCGCCGACGCTCGAAGTGCGGCATCTGTCGCTCGTCAACGAGATAGCCTCGACCGGTAGCGTTACCCGCGCGGCGGAACGACTGCACCTGACACAGTCCGCGCTCTCGCACCAGCTTCGCGACATCGAATCGCGACTCGGGCTGCAGCTGTTCCTCCGGTTGGGCAAGCGCATGGTGCTGACGCCGCCGGGCGAGCGTGTCCTCGGCGCGGCCAAGCGAGTTCTCGACGAGATTGGTCGAACCGAGGACGATCTGCGGCTCATGTCGCAGAACGGCAAGGGGGTTCTCCGGCTGTGCACGCAGTGCAATACCGGCTATCACTGGCTCCCGCCGCTCCTGCAATCATTTCATCGCAAGTTCCCGGGCGTCGACGTTCAGATCATGGTCAACGCGACCGACCGTCCACTCGAAGCGCTGCTCGAAGGACAAATCGATCTGGCAATCGTCACCAGTGAAGTCGATGACAAGCGCGTGTCCACGAGTGTGCTCTTCGAAGACGAACTGGTCGCCGTGGTGGCGCCCACGCACCCGTTTGCCAAACGAACTTTCATCGATCCCGACGACTTCACCGAGGAGCATCTGATCGTCTACAAGGTGGAGCGATCCGAAAGCTACATCTTTACGCGCGTGCTGAATCCTGCCGGTGTCGAGCCGGCACGCGTGTCGCAGGTGCCGCTGACCGAAGCGATTCTCGAATTGGTCAAGGCGGGCCTTGGCGTCAGCGTCATGGCGAGATGGGCGATTGAGCCGGCGATCAAAGCTGGGGCAGTACGTGCGGTGCGCATTACCCGCCGAGGAGTCTTTCGTGCGTGGACAGCGGTGCGGCTCACCGACCGCCTGGAACCGAAGTGGCAGAAAGAGTTCGTGACGCTGCTGTCTCGCCAGGCTCTACCGGCAAAGATGGAACGCGTGCGCTGAGCATGGCGCCGAGCCGCGCTCTCGAGGTCAGGCCACGCGACGTTCGGACCGAGATTATTGCCGGCGTCACGACGTTCTTCACGATGTCGTACATCGTGATCGTCAATCCCTCGATTCTTTCCACCGCCGGCACCGGCATGCCTTTCAGCGGCGTGCTGACGGCGACCGTCCTGGTCTGCGCGACGATGACGCTGCTCATGGGGCTCTACGCCAAGCTTCCCTACGGCGTCGCACCGGGGATGGGCCTCAATGCTTTCTTCGCGTTTACAGTGATTCTTCAACAACAGGTTCCCTGGCCGGTCGCGTTGGGCATCGTGTTCTGGGCCGGCGTGCTGTTCCTGATCATTTCCGCGACGCCACTAAGAGAGTCGATTGCGATGGCGATTCCGCACTCGTTGCGGATCGCGACAGCCGCGGGGATTGGCCTCCTATTGACGTTCATCGGCCTGAAAAACGCGGGGTTCGTCGCCGGCAATCCCGCGACGTTGGTCGGTGTCGGGCCGCTCGACTATCGATCGGGGCTCACCCTGCTCGCGCTCGGGATCATCGTCTGGCTGCGACGCCGCCGCGTGCCCTTCCTGAGTGGCGCCTCCCCGGATCCAGGCAACGAGAATCCACTCGCTTTTCTGACGAGCATCTTCGCCGTCACCGCAATCGCGTGGATTGGCGGCTGGGTGTCGCCACCAACTGCCTGGCTGAGTGCCCCGGACTTCTCATCTGTATTTCTGAAGCTCGATGTCGTCGGCGCGCTCCAACTCGCGCTCGTGCCGACGATAGTCACCGTGATGATGACCGACCTGTTCGACTCGCTCTCGACATTCATCGGCGTCGCTCACGCGGCCAACTTGCTCGACGCCGATGGCCGTCCGTTGAATCTGCGGCGCGGGTTGATCGTCGACTCGATGGCAACGGCCAGCGCGGGGCTCTTTGGCAGTTCACCCGGAACCGCGTATGTCGAAAGCGTCGCCGGGATCCGCATGGGCGGCCGCACCGGCTTGACCGCCGTCGTCACGGCCATGTGCTTCTTGCCTTGCCTGTTCGTCGCCCCTTTGGTCGCCGCGATACCACCTTACGCTACGTCCGCCGTCTTGATCATGGTTGGCGTTGCAATGTTCCAGACCGTGCGAGGAATCGAATTCGACCGACTGGAGATAGGCGTGCCGGCGTTTGCGGCATTGATTCTCATCCCGCTGACGTTCTCCATCACTCAAGGTATCCTTTGGGGATTCATCCTGCACGCAGTGCTATTTGTTGTGGCAGGACGCCGTCGTGAACTGACTTACGGTGCGTCAGCTTTGGCGGGGATCTCAGCACTGCTGCTTGCACTTGAACACTTGCATTAGGCTAAATCATGCCCTCCCCGATCCTCGACGCCGCTCGCGACGAAATGCAGAAAATCAAGAAGCTGGCCGACAAATCGATCGCCCAGCTCGATGATGCGCAACTTTGGGTGAAGCTCGATCCCGAAGCGAACAGCATCGCGATCCTGATGCGCCACATGGCTGGCAACATGCGGTCGCGCTGGACCGACTTTCGCACCTCCGATGGCGAGAAACCCGATCGCCATCGTGATCAAGAGTTCGAGGACAGGCCTTTGGATCGCGCCAAGCTGCTGGCCGAATGGGAAGACGGCTGGCGGCGCGTATTCGAGGCACTCGATCCGCTGACCGACGCAGAACTCAACGAGACCGTCTCCATTCGTCAGGAGCCACACTCGATCTACAAGGCCATCAGCCGCCAGGTCGCCCACTACGCCGGCCATGCCTATCAGATTCTTCTGATCGCCAAGCACCTGAAGGGCGCTGACTGGAAGACGCTCTCAGTTCCGCGCGGCCAATCCGAGGAATTCAATCGCCAAATGTTGAACAAGGCCCGGGGGTGAGCGGTCCGCTTCGCTGGGGACTGCTCGGCACGGCCCACATCAACGAAAGGCTGATACCGGCCATGCGGGCTGCGCGGCGATCGGTCGTCGCTGCTGTGGCGAGCCGTGATGCGTCGCGTGTGGACGCCTATGCGAAGACCTGGACCATCCCGACGGCGCACGCCGGCTACGACTCGCTCCTCCGCGATTCGTCGATCGATGCCGTGTACATTCCGTTGCCCAACTCGCTGCATGTGGAGTGGACGCTTCGCGCCCTCGATGCCGGCAAGCACGTGCTGTGCGAGAAGCCACTCGCAATGAGCGGTGACGATGTCGATCGTGTCGAAGCCGTGGCTCGCGCTCGCGAGCGTGTGGTCGCCGAAGGCTTCATGTACCGCCACGAGCCACTGTTCGCGCGCTTGCTCGACCTGGTTCGCAACGAGACGGTCGGCGCACTGCGCACCATCAACTCCGGCTTTACCTTCTCCCGTACCAGGCACCCGGATGTTCGACTCGATCCGTCGCTCGGTGGTGGTAGCCTCTGGGATATCGGGTGCTATCCGGTCAGCGCGGTGGTTGGCTTGATCGGTCAGCCTCCAGTCGACGCCTTCGGCTGGTCTTCCAAGGCCGCGACCGGTGTCGACGAATCGTTTTCCGGAATGCTGCGTTTTCCGAATCAGGTCGTGGCAACCATCCACAGTGGATTCCGGGCCGCCTACCGAACGTGGCTCGAAGTGTCCGGTGCGGACGGGGTGATCGCCGTTCCCAACCCATTCAAGCCGTCGCCAAAAGAATCGATCGAGATCAGACGCGGCCAGTCGGTCGAGACCATAGCGGTCGAAGGGTCCTCGCTGCTCTTCGTCCGCGAAGTCGAGGATTTTGTCGCCGCGGCCTTGGATGGCCGAGAGCCGACAGTCACGTTGCGTGATAGCCGCACGACTGCGGCGAGTCTGGCCGCCCTGTCTCGCTCGGCCGAGCTCGGCCGACCGGTCCAGCTATGATTAATGACATGAACGCCACGGAGCCAACGGTCCTCTGGCGGCTCTTTCATCCCGAGGGCCGGCACGCCCGGGCGGTCCTGCTGCCGGGGACGCCGCAGCTCACGCTGACGTTCTTTGTGGACAACCAGTTGGACCGCGCTGAGAACTTCGATTCGCTCGACGTCGCGATGTTCCGCTCGGAGGATGTGAAGCGGACCCTGATCTCCGACGGCTGGAAGAACGACGAATGATTCAAGTCTCGAGTCGTCACCGCACCGTCCCGGTTCGCGTCGGGCACCTCACCGTTGGCGGCAACGCCCCGATCGTCGTGCAGTCGATGACGATGACCGACACGACTGATGCGGTGGCGACGGCCCAGCAGTGTGTGGAGCTGTGGCAGGCCGGCTCCGAGATGGTGCGGGTGACGGTCAACGTGCCCGAAGCGGCCGCGGCCGTGCCGGAGATCAAGCAACGAATGCTGGACGCCGGCTGCACGGCGCCGCTGATCGGAGACTTTCACTACAACGGACACCTTCTGCTCACGCGCTACCCGGCGTGCGCGGAGGCCCTCGACAAGTACCGCATCAACCCTGGCAACGTCGGCACTGGACAGCGGCGCGATGAGCAGTTCGCCACCATCTGCAAGGTCGCCGTCGATCGTGGCCGGCCGGTCCGGATCGGCGTGAATGGCGGCTCCCTCAATCAAGAGCTCGTCATGGCCAAGATGCAGGAGAACACCGACCGGCAATTGAATCGGACCTCCGAGCAGATCATCAACGAATGCATGGTGCTCTCGGCGCTGCAGTCGACCGAGCTCGCGATGGAATCGGGATTGCGAGCCGATCAAATCATCATCTCGTGCAAGACATCGCGTCCGCTCGATCTCATCGAGATCTATCGTGCGCTGGCGCGGCAGACCACGCAGCCGCTCCATCTGGGCCTGACCGAAGCAGGAATGGGTACCAAGGGTCTCGTGTGGTCGGCATCAGCGATGGGGGCGTTGCTGAACGAGGGCATTGGCGACACGATCCGCGTGTCACTCACTCCGCGGCCCGGTGGCGATCGTCGCGAAGAGGTGTACGCGGCCTGCGAGCTGCTCCAAGCACTCAAACTGCGATCGTTTGCGCCGAGCGTCACCGCCTGCCCGGGCTGCGGCCGGACCACGAGCACGACCTTCCAGGAGCTTGCCGAGAGAGTGCAAGGCTACATCCGCGAGAGCTTGCCCCGCTGGAAGCGCGAGTACGTGGGTGTCGAAGACTTGACTCTCGCTGTGATGGGATGCGTCGTCAATGGGCCGGGTGAGTCGAAGGCGGCGAACATCGGCATCTCTCTGCCCGGCACGGGCGAGGCGCCTAACTGTCCGGTGTACATCGATGGCGAGCACGTCACTACCCTTCGTGGCACCTACGACGAGCTCGCGGCTGCGTTTCAGAAGCTCCTCGACGATTACGTCGACCGCAAGTACCCCAAACACCTTCGCGACAGCGAAATCACCGCCTAGCATTGGCGCCGACCGGCGCTCGACCGGCAGCGTCCTATGTAATCGGAGGAATGCTCGAATGCTGAGAACGGCCGCTGCTTTCCGCCTGAGCCTGTCGTGGTTGATGCTCCTTGCCACGGTTGGGATCGAAGCCCGCTGCGCAATCGGACCCATTTCTGGGCCGCTGGGCGGCCAGCAAACCCGATCGTGGTGTGGTCGTCATGCTCTCAATCGATGCGTCCAGCACCCTCGTGCTTCCCGGAACCGGCCCAAGCGGCCGCACCGAAGCGATGACATTGCGGGTGCGGGATCTTCAGCGGCAGCAAGCGTCCGCCACATTCAGCGTCGATCTCCCGGAGAACGAAGGGACCGTCGATTTTGAATTCAGCATCGTACCAACGGAAGGCGTCGGTGTCCTGCGCGTGCTGAGGGTTGATGGCGAGCCGGCGGACGCCGACACTCCGACCTGGCCCTTGCGACGACTGCGCTAGCGCTAGCAGAGCGATTTTCTGCGCGGGAGCGGAGTTATGCTCTCCGCATGCGCCAGCGGTCTTTCGTCACTGCGGTCTTCGTCGCAGCTGCGTCTTCTGTCTATCTCGCCCAACAGCCCTCACGCTTCGATCTACTGATTCGCAACGCGCACGTCGTCGACGGCAACGGCAACCCTTGGATCCTGGCGGACGTTGGCGTCACCGGCGATCGCATCCAGGCCGTTGGCCGTCTCGCGGGCGCCACTGCCACCAAGACGATCGACGCCAAGGGCCTGGTGCTGACCCCGGGCTTCATCGACGTACATTCGCACGCGGGCGGCGGACTCGCGACCAACGAGTTGAAGCACGGGCAGCCCGTGCTGGCGCAAGGCATCACGACCGTGCTGGTCAACCCGGATGGCGGCGGTCCCACCGACCTCGAAGAGCAGCGGGCACGATACGAGAAACAAGGGATCGGTTTGAACGTCGGCCTGATGGTGCCCCACGGGTCGATTCGTCAGGCGGTCATGGGCATGACGGATCGAGATCCGGATTCCGAGCAACTCGCGAAGATGGTCGATCTGGTCCGTCAGGGAATGCGGGCCGGTGCCTTCGGCCTCTCGAGTGGCCTCTATTACGCCCCAGGCTCCTATTCGAAAACAGGCGAAGTCGTGTCGATGGCTCGGATGGCAGGTCAGTTTGGCGGCGTCTACAGCAGCCACATTCGAGACGAGGCCGACTACACCATTGGCGTCGTTGCCGCAGTCCAGGAAGTCATCACGATCGCGGAGGAAGGCGGCTTGATCGGCGTCGTCAGCCACATGAAGGCGCTGGGCCCCGCAAGTCACGGCCTGTCGATGGCGTTGATCGAACGCATCGAGGCAGCACGCGCGCGCGGTGTCCAGGTCTATTCCGATCAATACCCGTACAACGCGAGTGGCACGGGCATCGGTGGTGCGCTCATTCCGCGGTGGGCGCAAGTGGGGGGACGAGAAGCACTCATGAAACGCCTCAAAGGTCCCGAGCGCGCCAAGATCCTTCAGGAGGTCAAGATCAACATCGCTCGACGAGGCGGCGCCGAGACCTTGGTCATCAGCCGCTACTCGCCGGACTCGTCAATTGAAGGCCGGCACATCGCCGAGCTCGCGCAAAAGGCGGGAACGACGCCGGAGGAGCATGCGCTCAGCCTGCTGGAGCGCGGTGACGCGAGCCTCGTGTCGTTCAACATGTCCGAGCGCGATATCGAGCTCATCATGCGGCAGCCATGGAACATGACCAGTACCGATGGCGACCTGGTGCCAATGGGCCGCGGCAAGCCGCATCCGCGCGCCTACGGCGCGTTCCCGCGAAAGCTTCGCCTCTACGTCCGCGATCGTGGGGTTGTCGATCTGCCGTTTGCGATTCGATCGATGACCAGCCTGCCAGCGCAGGTCTTCGCGCTGAAAGATCGCGGACAGATTCGGGCCGGAGCGTTTGCCGACATCCTCCTGTTCGACCCGGCGAAGGTCAACGATGCGGCCACGTATCAGGAGCCGCATCAGCTCGCGCAGGGGATGACGCATATCCTGGTGAATGGCGTCGTCGTTCGCGAGAACGGGACGTTTACCGCTGAACTGCCTGGCCGGGTGCTGTCGCCCGAGCGTCGGTAGCCCGCGCATCGGTCGTAGGGCGGCTGCGTGGCGTGTCACCGGTAATGAGACGCACGCTTCGCTGATACGTGAAGTACGCCGCCGCCCACTGCAGCAGGACCGACAGCCGGTTGCGGAACCCAATCAGGAACAGCAGGTGGACGAACAACCACAACAGCCAACCAATGAATCCCGAGAACCGCGCCCAGCCAAAATCGGCCAGCGCTTCGGCGCGCCCAACGGTCGCCATGTTTCCCGGGTCGCGATAGTGGAATTGTGTAGTCGAATCACCGGCGAGTAGTCGAAGCACATTTCGTGAGGCGTGCTTGCCCTGTTGCTTCGCGACTTGCGCCACGCCGGGCAACGGCTTCCCGGTCTGGTGGGTGAAATTCGCCAGGTCACCGGCAATGAATACCGTGGGGTGGCCCGGCACCGACAGGTCGGGCATGACGCTGACTCGACCAACGCGATCAAGCGGCACATTGAGCGATTGTCCAAGCGGCGATCCGGCAACGCCCGCAGCCCAGATGATGGTGTGCGCACGTAATCGCTCAGCGCCAACGATCACGGTTTCGTGTTCGACGCCGGTCACCGTCGCGCGCTCCCAAACCTCGACACCAAGCTTGCGCAGCGCACGCCTGGCCGAATCGCGCAGTGAGGGCGGGAACGTCGGCAGGATGGTCTCACCGGCCTCGATGAGAACGATGCGCGCCGATTCGGGATCGATCGCATCGAACTCTCGAGTCAGCGCATGTCGCGCAATCTCGGCCAGCGCACCGGCCAGTTCGACGCCGGTCGGTCCTCCGCCAATCAAGACGAAGGTGAGCAGGTGCCGCTTCTTCGACGGATCGGTTTCACGCTCTGCCTCTTCGAACGCAAGCAGCATCTGCCGCCGCAGTTTGAGCGCATCATCGAGAGTCTTGAGCCCTGGGGCGTCCTCCGACCATGCCTCGTGGCCAAAGTAAGAGTGCGCCGCTCCAGGTGCGAGGATGAGGTAGTCGAACGCGAGACGTTGACCATCGTCAAGGATCACGGCCTTCCCGGGTGCGTCGACAGCAATCACCTCGGCAAGCAACACGCGAACGTTGCTCTGCCGCCGCAGAATCCACCTGATCGGCGACGCAATATCGCCGGGAGACAAAGCCGCCGCCGCGACCTGGTAAAGCAACGGCTGAAACACGTGGTGATTGCGCCGATCGACGATGGTGACGGAAACCGGCGCGCCGCGAAGCGCCCGGGCAGCGTCGAGGCCAGCGAAGCCGCCGCCAACGATCACGACCTGCGGAAGTTGCCCAGCTTCTTTCATCATGGCGATGATGAAATGATATTGCGGTTCGCAGGAGCCGTTCTCACATGAAATCCTCGCCACCTGCGGGAGAACGGTCTAAGCTGATCACATGATTCGACCTGCTGTTGCCATGCCAGAGTCGCATGTCGAAACGGCATGCCCGCTCGATTGCCCCGATGCGTGCACCCTCACCGTCTCGCTGCGGGGGGGCCGTATCACGAAGATTGATGGTGCGACGACCAACGAGGTAACGCGCGGATACATCTGCGCAAAAGTCCGCCGGTTTCAGGACCGCGTCTACGGCGACGACCGGCTGCTCCGTCCGGCTCTTCGAAAAGGTGCAAAGGGCTCGGGATCTGTGCGCCCGGCCACCTGGGATGCTGCTCTTGACCTGATTGCGTCGAAGGTCCATGAGATACGGAAAGAGTTTGGCCCGGAAGCCATCCTGCCTTTCTCATATGGTGGCTCGAACGGACTGCTCTCTCAGGACACAACCGACGCGACGTTCTTCCGTCGCATCGGAGCGTCACGACTCCTGCGAACGGTTTGCGCGGCACCAACCGGCGCCGCAAACCTTGGCCTCTACGGCAAGATGCCGTCAATCAGCTACCAGGACTATCCCGACGCGCGGCTGATTGTCGTGTGGGGCGTCAACCCGGCGACCACCGGCATTCACATCGTGCCATTCCTGCAGGAAGCACGCGGGAGTGGGGCGAAGCTGGTGGTGATCGATCCGCGCGCGACGACGCTGGCCCGGCAGAGCGATTTGTTCTTGCAGCCGCGTCCGGGAACGGATCTGGTCATTGCGTTGGCAATTCATCGCTTCCTCTTCGAGGAAGGTCTCGCCGATTTCGAGTTCCTCGCGGCTCACGCGACCGGCGCCGACCAACTACGTGAAAAAGCCGCGGCCTGGACGTTCGACAAGGCAGCGGAAACCAGCGGCGTACCAGCAGACCGCATCGCGGAGCTCGCGAAGCTCTATGCCTCATCGTCGCCCGCGCTGGTCAAATGCGGGTGGGGTCTCGAGCGCAATCGCAATGGCGGAAGCGCGGCGGCCGCCATTCTGGCGCTCCCCGCCGTAGCCGGCAAGTTTGGGGTGCGCGGCGGCGGTTACACCATGAGCAATTCGGCTTCGTGGGGCATCGAGCGAACGTGGTTGCGTGATTCCGAACCGCCGACCCGCGCCATCAACATGAACAAGTTGGGCCGCGTGCTCGCGGGTGAAGGACTCGGATCAGGTCCACCGGTGAAGATGCTCTTCGTCTACAACTGCAACCCAGCCGTCACGCTGCCCGACCAGAGGCGTGTGCTCGAGGGGCTGGCACGTGAGGACCTCTTCACCGTCGTGTTCGATCAAGTCTTCACCGACACCGCGCTCTACGCCGACGTTGTGCTGCCGGCGACAACATTTCTCGAGCAGTACGATTTTGTACGGTCGTACGGTCCCATTACTCTCCAGCTCGCCAGACCCGTGATCGAGCCGGTCGGAGAGTCGCGGTCGAACGCGGAGGTCTTCGCCGAGCTGATCAGGCGCGTCGGCGTCGAGCGTGATGACGATCCGGCAGATGAACTCGAAGCGATGCTGCAGGTGCTGGAGGGTCTGCCCGCCCCACATGGCGAGGAACTCAGGCAGAGCTCGAAAGCGAATGCCCCGTTCAATGGCCGGCCAGTACAGTTTGCTGATGTTCTGCCGCGCACCCCCGATCAAAAGGTGCACCTGTTTCCAGATGCACTCGATCGGCAGGCACCGATGGGACTGTACGGATTCCAGCCGGACCCTGCGACCGAGCAGTATCCGCTGGCGCTGATTTCACCCGCGAGCGAGCGCACGGTGTCGTCGACGCTGGGCGAATTGTCGCGACCCTCGGTTCGCTTGGATATTCACCCGGACGATGCCGCCGAGCGCGAGATTTCGGATGGCGAAGTCGTACGAATGTTCAACGACCTCGGCGAGGTGCGTTTGCCGGTCCGAACCAGCCCGTTAATGGGTCGCGGAACCGTATCGATGCCGAAGGGCGTGTGGCGTCGGAACGTCGCCAACGGCTTCACATCGAACGCACTGGTCTCTGATTCGCTGACCGACCTGGGCGGCGGCGCCTGTTTCAACGACGCGCGCGTGCAGGTGGAGAAAGTTCCGATGTAGCTCGAGAGATCGGACCGCAGGTTGAAGGGAGAGTGCGGTTGGGAGACAACCGCAGCCCAATCTTCAACCTGCCGCCGGCGTACCCGACGCCGCTGAGCGGATGCCTAAGCAGCCGGCTCGTTCGGATCGTTCGGGTTCAAGGGCGCTACGGGGGGTGTATCAGACGTCACCACCGGCAGCTTGCCGCGGCCGCCGCGACTCGCCATTCCACCCTTGCGGCCGGCCTCGCGAGCTTCATCCGACGACCACTCGTGAGCGGTGCCTTTCTGGTGCGCAGCGCGGCCGCCCTTGCTGGCGATATCCCGCTGTTTCTCGGCGGACATAGACGCGAATCCTCGACGTTCCTTGCGCGTTTCGTTCACGATGTTACTCCCTTCTTCCCAGCCCTATCGCAAGGGGTGTGCCGCCACCTCTTCCTTCGGACTGTCCTTGCAAAATACTGATATCTAACGCTTTATGACCAACTCAGCGTTTTGGTTACAAACTTGACGAGTGAAGCGATTCACTACAGTCGAGGTAGCGGATGGTGTAGATCAATACGCCCGCTGCTCTTTCTAGGCAATCCGCGTTCACTCCACGATGTGGGCTACCTCCGAGTCCGAGGGGTCTATATCTCACGTATCGGCTAATTTCTGCACGAGCAACAGAACGTTTGGTCAGACGCCAGAAGTCGACGCTATGCGCAACGAAGTCAGGCAACGGGAGGGTCCAAGAATTACAATGTCGCATGAGCATGTGCGGCGGACCGACCGGCGTTGGGCCCGAGCCGGCCGGCAATCAAAGCGGCCGCAAGGTGTTTTGCGTCAAGTTCCAGCAGGAACTGCCTGGACTCGACGCGCCACCCTGGCCCGGCGAAATCGGCCAACGGATCTTCGAGAACGTCTCAGCCCAGGCGTGGAAGCTCTGGGAGGAGCGTCAGAAGATGATCCTCAATGAATACCGGCTGATGCCGTGGCAGAAAGAAGCCCAGGAGCTAATCCTGAAGCACATGGAAGACTTCTTCTTCGGAGAGGGTGCGGCGCTTCCACCTGGTTACGTCCCTCAACAAGCGAAGAGTTGAGCCTCGCCGAGTGTTCCGACTTCGTGGTCGATACGGAACGCGAGAAATTCTTGCTCTCGTTCAATCCGCGTGGATTTCTTCGGCGGACAGCGGCGCATCGTTGACCGCGATCGCGCGATCGATCGTGAATCGCAGTTGCCGGTGTGCCTCTCGTAGCGCCTGCTCCACGGCCTCGGGATCCGACCCGCGCGCGAAGATGAATCCCAGATAGCTGGCGCCCTCTGGCAACGGAACGAGACGCTGATCGAGTTTCGCCGTGATCTTTACGTCCTCGATCCCCTCCACTTGCTGCGCGAACTGCACACCCTCGACGCCACGATAGATTCCCTCGCTCGGAATGGGAATCATCATCACACCGGTGGCGTCTGGAGTCTTCACCCACTGCGTTGGAGGCTCGCCGAGCGCGTGCCGAAGAATCAGCTCTTCGAGCCCAATCTCGCGAGACTCGCTATCGACGACGCGAAGGGCTCGGGCACACAGTCCTCCGATGGGGCGTGCCGCCACTTCCAGCACGTAGACACCTCGATCGTTCACTCGACACTCGGCGTGGACCGGACCGTGTTCGAGTCCAAGTGACTGGATGGCTTGCACTACGGCGCTTTCGATCGCCCGTCTAGTGCCATCGGTGACGCGAGCCGGCGTCACGTAGATCGTCTCTTCGAAGTACGGACCATCGAGCGGATCGGGTTTGTCGAAGATCGCGAGCGTGTGAAGCCGTCCGCCGTGCACGATCCCTTCGAGCGCGTATTCCTTCCCTTCGATGAACTGCTCGATGACGATGTCGTCGGCGGCCGGATCGTGCAGCGCACGGACATCGGCGGCATCGAGCAGTCTGGCGACGCGCGTGAACGCCCGTCGCAACTCGACGGCATCGTTCGC
Organism: uncultured Acidobacteriota bacterium; assembly: GCA_963724485.1. Lineage (GTDB taxonomy): Bacteria > Acidobacteriota > Vicinamibacteria > Vicinamibacterales > UBA2999 > JACCSI01. Next base: position 314,027 of record CAVRUW010000019.1, on the reverse strand, counting down.
GCGAATCACGCCGCGACTTCCGGAGAGGACAGTGGGCTTGACCACAACCGGCCACGACGCGGGAAAAACGTTCCCGACCGGCGTCGTTCGTCGAGCAATCAAGAACCATGGCGCCCGCAGCCCTGCGTTGGTCAACCACTTGCGCGTGTGTCGCTTGTCGCGAGCGATGCGAGCCGCGTTGGGCGGGTGCCAGGGCAAGCGAAGCGCTTGCGCGGCGAGCGCCGCGACGACCGTGGGACGATCTCCGACCGCAACGATGCCACTGACCGGTGTCGCACGCGTGGCGGACACAATGGCGCCAACGGCGCTGGCCTCTTGATGGAAGCGCACGGGGATGGCGCCATCCACCCAGGGATCTTCGAGCTGGTCGCAACGATCCGACGCGAAGACGAGCTTCACCCCCAATCGCTCGGCCGCTTCGCCGAACATCCTGATTTGATACCCGGTCGTCGTCGCTAACAGAAGAATCCGTCTCACGATCCTTGTTCCCTAGTCCCTACGCCCTTTGCCCTTCAGATCAGAGCCACCTGCTCTGCATTTGGCTCCGCTCAACAGTACCAAGGCTCGTCGAGGTATGGAATCACCGAACGCGACGGCAGCACGGGCCGCCACGAGTCGAGGCCCGCGAGCTCGCGGACCTCCTCGAACAACTCGGCTCGTGGCCGTGACAGTCGCGTGCCAACCAGCGACATGATAGCCGTTTGGAGCGCATCGACACCCGGGTCCGCGTGTTGCCACGGATACGTGAGCGACCGTGGATCGAAGGCAGAGACGCACCGCCTGATCTCATCGAGTTCCAGAAGCCGTGATCCCTCTGTCACCAGGAGCCGCAGGCCCCACTGAACCGGTGCAACGTGCTCGACCAGATCCAGCGTGGCGACGCTGTCGAGCAGGTCGGCAAACGCCGCTCGTGTAGTCCAGGGTGTGAACGCGACAAAGGTTGGCGACAGCAACAATCCCGCGTCACGGCATAGGCTGACAACCTCGAAGAAGTCCGCCCGCGTGTGTCCCTTCTCCAGCTTCACCAGCACCTCGTCGTCCAATGACTCGACGGCGCTCGTCACGAACAGACAGCCGGTCTGGGCGAGAAGAGGTACCAAGTCACGATGCTTGAGCAGATGTTCGACTTTGATAGTGACGTCGTAGCTCAGGCCCGGGTGGCGCTCGTGCAATTGCTCGACGATTCGACGGGCATGAGTTGGCCCGTTGAAGAAATCGGGATCCCCGAAGGTGATGTGCTCGGCGCCCGCCACGACCTGCTGATCGACATCCGCCAGAACAACATCGACCGGCACCGCTCGAAAGTGACCGTCATAGACCGGCACGATCGGACAATGCCGGCAGCGATGCTTGCAGCCGTGAGTAGCATCCGTTGCGCCGACAACCCTTTGGGTTCCGTTGGGCATCAGCAGGGTCGCGTAGCGGCTCAACGTGGGAAGAGACGAGCGATCGGGAACGATCATCGGCAGCTTCCGCGCTGCCGACGCTCTCAATGGGCTCTTCGTCGACGGCGTGCGGCCCTCCGCGAGCTCGACGAGGTCGGCCTCCGCTTCTGGCCCAAGCACATGTTGAACGCCCTGTTCCCGAAGCAGTGACTCGCTCAGTGGGGCGTACAGTCCGTAGGCCACGAGCGACGCGTCCGGGTTCACGCGTTGAATGCGCTGAATCACGGGAATCGACAAGCGCGTCGCGGTGTGCATCGGGAGGTAGAGTCCCACCATCGTTGCCGCTCGCACAGCGTCCTCATCGAGACGATCGCGAGACAGGTCGCAGGTTGCGACGTGGAACCCGGCCCGCCGGAGCCAGGCCGCAGGAGAGGCAAGACCAACCGGCTGGCGACCGAGGTCGTAGGTCGAGAGCAGCAGGACCGACACGCTCAGTCGATTGTAGGCTGCCTCAGGGTGTCTCCCGTAACGACTCGTCGGTCAAGAGGCGCGCGAGCACTTCAGGTGAACGAACCCGGCTCGTCCACCTTTGCACAGAGAATGAGCGGCTATTTCGTGGGGGCGGCGCCAGTGATGGTGACCTTGACGTGCGTGTTGGTCCAGCAGCATTGGAATCCGCCGCCACCATCACCCGAGCGGTCATTCACCTGGACGCGCACGATGTAGTCGCCAGGCGCCGAGAACGTCGCCGTCGTCGAGACTTTGCCGCCCTCCACCGTGGGACGCCCGTTTGCGAACGTCACCGTACCGGGTCCGCGAAACTTGGTCAACACCACTGAGATTGGCGGTTGCTTCATCTGGATCGGACTGAGTTCCGGATCGTTCTCACCGCCGTCGGTGGTGGTGGCTTCGATGGTGACCGGCTGACCCACGGTACCGCTCAGCGTGGCGGCAATCCCAACCGGTGGTCCGGCGAACGTCGGGCCCTTCGCGTCGAACTGAATTCGAGGTGGCTCGTTGCCCTGCGCGACTTCCTTGAACGGTTCGATTTGATATCCCTTGATCACGCCAACCGGGACGGTGGTGGTGTTCCCATTGGCGACGATGGTCCACGTGAGTCGCTTGTCGCCAAAGTCCTTGGGAACCTTGATGGTGAAAACACCCCACTGCCGTCGCGCCAGAAAATGGGTAGGCTGCCCCTGGTCCGGCCCGCCAGGCTCGATCCGATTGTTGGGTCCGACCGGAATATCGAGCGTCTCTTTGAGATTGCGATTGAAATACCCGAGCAGCAGCGTGAACGTGCCATCCGGATTCTGGTACCACCCTTCGAACGCTGCGGTAACGCTTTGCCCGGAGTCGCGGGCAGGTTGCAGGGGCAGCTGGCGCGCGCTGAGTCCCAATCCAGAGGCCAGGCCGAAGGCCGCAATCAGCGCCACGCTGTACGGGAACACAAATCGATTTCGGGACATCCTTGCTCCAAATTCAGTGGTCGGTGGTCAGTGACCGGTGAACCGTGGCCCGGTGACCATGTGCCCGGCGACCGATGAATGGTAGTCAATGTCGCGGGCAAAAAAAAAGGCGCCGCACTTGCGCGCGGCGCCTCTTTCGCAATCATTCTAGCGTTGCTGCTGTTGCTGCTGGGTCGTCGTGGTATTCGAGGACTTCTGCTTCCGCTTCTCGACCTCGGCCTTGAAGTCCTCGTCTTCCATGTAGGTGATGTTCACCCACGCATGGGCCATCTCGTCGACCGTGCGATCGCCCCAACCCACCCACTGATTCGGGTCGGGGTTGTTCTTGTTCGCGGCGGTGTTGTCGTGCCACGACGTGATCTTCAGGATGGTGCCCTTCGGCAGTAGCGGCGCTGCGTCGTCTGCGTAGACGTAGTTGTTGTGCCAGTTGAAGCTGAATTCGCTGACCATGCTCAGCATCTGCGTCTGACCGGTCGGCAGGATGGCTTCCATCGACATCGCCTTGCCGCGCAGGTGCATATGCGGCTGGAAGTTCTCGACTCGACCCGCCCTGCGCATTACGTGGAAGTTCGTGCCCACGTAAACCGAATTCGGCTGGATGTCGAGGCTGCGATTGCCGCCGGTGATGCCGCTGAAGAGCGCGAGGGCCTGGCGATACTTCGGCTCCTGACCCTTCGGGTAGAAGTAGATGCCAAGCTCGACGGCATCGGTCACATCTTCGCCCGCGGCCGAGTAGTGGATGTCGAAGACGATCTTCGAATCGGGCAACATCAGTTTGCCGGAGTTCGGCCGCATGATTTCGCCCTGCTTGCCAACGGCCCATTCCATGAAGAGGCCCGGGCCCGGATCGTCACCAGTCGCGGCAGCGCGCTGGGGCTCGTCGTTGCCGTTCTCGGTCTGCTGCAGGCGGGCAAGCGCGTGATGCGTGATCTTCCGTCCCTTGACCGTCGAAGGCCGGATTTCGATGGCGCGAACCCAGCGCGGTTCGGTGAGGCCGGTGGACACGACGGGCTTGAACCACGCGTCCTGAGCCAGCGCCTTCTGCGTGTAGACCGGCGACTTGACGACCAAGTCAGGCGGGCCGCCGAACAGCTTGGCGAAATTCCAAATCGTGTCGTCCGCCCACTTCATTGGCGGCGGCATGTCCTTCATGTCGCCCTTCGGCGCGCCAGCATCGACCCAGCGCACGATGGTGTCGATTTGCGCGTCGCTCAGTGAGCGATCGTTCTCGAAGTGCTGAATGCCGATCGTCTTGTCGATGTGCCAGGGCGGCATCTGCCGACTGGCGACACGGTTCTTGATCGACCGTGCCCACGGCCGCGCCTCCTCGTACGTGACGAGAGACATGGGCGCGATGGAATCGGGCCGATGACAAGATTCACACTTCTCTTGGAAAATGCTCGCGACGTCTTTTGTGAATGTCGGTGCGGGGCTGGCTGTTTGCGCAGTCGCTAACAGCGGGAAGGCCAGGATGGAACCTGCCAACGCTCCCAACCGACAAAGGCCGCGGAACTCTGCGTGCGCCATCACTCTCTCTCCCTTCGGCGAGCCGATTCTAACTGGGTTGAAAATTTTACCCAAGTTCAGGTCATCTGTCACCATCGAATCCACTTATTGGTCGGTCGCGAACTCCTTCTGGACAAAGGACATACCGTGACCCGACCCTTGACGCCATTCCGGCACAGGGGTAGCCTCCCTTGCCGGATTACATTCGGGTACATTTCCGGCTTCATACATCCCGGACGCGTTACCGCCACAACCTGTCCGGCGTCTTGCCCGGCGGGACAGATCATCATGCCGTCCGGCATTTTCGGGCAGGGATCGATGATCGTGAACCTCGTCGACGGCGATACCGTCTACAGCGAACGGATCAATCAACTCGATTTCCGCGCCGCCAAAACGTTTCGTATCCAGGGGCTGACGATCACTCCATCGGTGGAGGTGTTCAACCAACAACAGCGACGCGATCATCACCTACGCGTCCACCAACGTGCTGTCGGCTTCGTTTCTACGCCCCAACAGCATCATGCAGGGCCGGATGGTGGGTGTGAACGTGCAAACGCGCTGGTAGTCGCCGCCGCCGGATTGCCGGCAGTTCAGTGCAGTTCAAAGAGCGGGTCACCAGACCCGGAACTTCTTTGAACTGGCAACTGGCCACTTATGCGGTCCTCTCATCGCATGGACCGAGCTTTCTCAAGATTCTGTCGCGCGTCGGAGAGTGTCGGATCCAGCCGTAACGCCGCCTCCCACTCCACGATCGCCTCTTTGATCCGTCCTTGCGATGCCAACGCGATGCCGAGGTTGTTGTGCGCCTCGGCATAGCCGGGCCTCAGCTGGATGGCCTCCCGAAAACGCTCGCTTGCACGATCGAATTCACCGCCGCTCGATCGCCGCAGTCCCATCGTCATAAAGCGCGTTGGCCAACGACTCGCGCGCGTGCGTCGTGGCATCGAGCGCGAGCGCCTGACGAAACGAGGCGATCGCCTCGGTAACGCGTCCCTGGCTCATGAACGCATTTCCGAGATTCAAGTGGGTCGTGGCCCGGTCGCCGTCGCGTTCGAGAGCCTGACCATACGCTGCAACCGCTTCCTCCACGCGTCCTGTCGCTCGCAGCGCCGTGCCTAGGTTGGACAGCGCCGGCGGGTAGCCGGGCCTCAAAGCAATGGCACGGCGATAGCGGTCGATGGCTTCCGCCGGATGACCGCTCTCCTGCAACGCGACGCCGAGGTTCGTTTCGGTAATGGCCTTCTGGTCGTCGGCTGAATAGGCGGGCCACGCAGCAAGGACCGCAACAAAGCCTGCCGTCACAAATGCCGGCAAGCGACCGGAAACGAATTTCTCGTTTCTCTTTTCGAAAGGCGAAAGCAAGCGTGCGACCGCAAACGCAGCGAAGATGACGAGGAGCGGCACCAGCGGCAATCGATAACGTGCGACGACGAAGAACAACACGACGCTGGCGGCGTAGGCGCCGACCATTGCGTAGAGCGGCCAAAGTCGTTCGCGATCGCCGGCCGCCAGAAACATCCCGAGGACGGCGAGGGGCAGCAACACGCCGAAGTGCCAGACGTAGCTCACAAGCGCGAGAACGAATGATACTCCGCATGACTCTCTTGACTCTCGGTGTCGACGATCTCCGTTCGGCTGACCAGCAGGCGAGTCTTTCGCAGCAGCAGTCGCAGCCAATCGCCAGGCTGCGCCTGTATGTATCCGAGGCTTTGCATCAACCAGTGCCGCGACACTTCCGAAGGACGCAGACGCCGGCCCGTTGATTGTTCGGCCAGTTCAGTGGCGTCGAGACGCTCGAACTCGGGCGACCCCCTGCCCTCTCGCAGAGACATGTAGCTCCCGTCGCTCTTCGGGTTGTTGCCAATGTAGAAATTGGATCCCAATTGCGAGGTCGTCAGATGCCACTCGCCGCCGACGGCGTAGTTGCGGATTGCGACCGGTGCGAGGACCACCAGCAACCCGAGACCTAGAGCGCCCATCGCTCGGGCGCCGGAGGTCCGTGCGGCCCAGAGGGCCAGGATGGCGGCAAGGAGCAATGCGTTCTCGCGCGTCAGGCTCAGTGCGCCCATGATCGCACCGAGCGTCGCCCACGAAGGGAGCGACGCGCCAACCGCGGCAATGCGCGCGCACATTGCCAACGCCAGGCAGATTAGAAAGACGTCGAGCACAGATTTCTGAAGCAGACCGTCGAAGAAGATCGCTGGTGGATACACCGCAAGCATGACGCCCGCGATGACCCCGACTCGCCGGTCGAAGAAGCGGGTCGCGGCATACGCGAGCAATCCACACGACAACGCACCTGTTGCCGCCTGGACGAGCCGGACGACCAGAAGGTCGTAACCGGCCAAGCGGTAGAGCACCGCCAGGAAATAAGGGTATAGAGGTGCTTGATAGAACACCTCGTCTCCCAACCAATCACCGGCGGCAATGCGCTGCGCCCACGCGTCGTAGCCTCGCGAGTCGCCCATGAGGACGGAGAAAAAAGGCGTACCGTGCATCTGCCACACATGCACCAGTCGCAAGATGAAGGCGACGAGAACGATCAGGCCCAGGCCAACCCACGGATCCGCGCGCGCCACCCTGTGCTTCATCGTGCCGTCACGTTTGTATAGCATGGGCGGTATGGCGTCGGGACGTCTGCGCTGGTCACTCCTACTCCTGAGCAGCCTCGTGCTGCTCGCGACCGCTATCCCTGCCCTCGCCAGTGACCTTCGACTCGTGGACCTCGACGGCCGTCAGCTCGACCCGATCGCGGCTCGTCCAACCGCGCGCGCCACGGTTTTGATTTTTACGACGACCGACTGTCCCATCGCCAACCGCTATGCCCCGGAGATCAATCGCCTGGCGGCTGCATTCGGCGCTCGCGAGATCGCGTTCTGGCTGGTCTACGCGAATCCTGCGGAGGCCCGTAATGCTATCGACGCCCACCGCACCCGCTTCGGTTATTCGCTCCCGGTCCTTCGCGATCCTCGACACGATGTCATCAAATCCCTCGGCATCAGCGTGACACCGGAAGCTGCGGTGCTCGACCGCGAAGGCCGGACGCTCTACCGCGGTCGCATCGACGATCGTTACGTGGAGCTCGGCGTGGAACGTGCGGCCCCGACCCAAAGAGACTTGAACGACGCCCTTGAATCGATCGTTGCAGGGAAACCGATCGCGACACCCACCACTCGAGCGGTCGGTTGCATCGTCTCCGACTTTCAGGCGCCGACGTTTGCACGCGATATCGCACCGTTGGTTCACGACCGCTGCGGGAGTTGTCATCGAGCGAACGGGCCAGCGCCGTTCAGCTTGTGGAGCTACGAAGACGTGCGGCAGCGTGCCTCGCAGATTGCCGCGGTCACCGCACGCCGATACATGCCGCCGTGGAAAGCGGAGTCACCCTCGCGTCCATTTGTCGGACAGAAACACCTGACCAGCGAGGAAATCACGCGGATTCAGCGGTGGGCCGACGCCGGCGCACCGCGCGGCGACGGGCCGGAGGTGCCGCCGCCTCCCGCGCTGAAAGAAACATGGCAACTCGGCGTACCGGACCTCGTGGTGAGCCTGCCGGAGGCTTACACGCTGCCGGCTGGTGGCAGCGATGTTTTTCGAATCTTCGCGATCCGCCTTCCGGTGAGCACGACGAAGTTCGTCACCGGTCTCGAGTTTCGCCCCGGAAACTCACGTGTCGTCCATCACGCCAATATCAGGCTCGATCCGACCGACGCCACGCAGCGGCTCGATGCTCGTGATCCGGCACCGGGTTACGACGGCTTGATGTCGCGAACCGCCGTCTATCCGGACGGTCATTTTCTGGGCTGGACGCCTGGCCAGATTGCGCCGCTGGTGCCAGCCAACATGGCGTGGACGCTCGAACCAGGGACTGATCTCGTCGTGCAACTTCACATGCAGCCAAGTGGCGCGACTGAGACGGTTCAACCCAGTATCGGCCTGTTCTTCACCGACGAACGGCCGACACGGTTGCCCACGATTCTTCGTCTGGGTTCACAGGGCATCGATATTTCGCCTGGTGAGGGGCAATACGCGATAGACGATTCGTATCTCTTGCCAGTCGACGTCGACCTTCATGCCGTGCAGCCGCATGCCCACTATCGACTCCGGCATCTCGTTGGCGTAGCGGCGCTGCCTGATGGAACGTCCATTCCGTTAATCGAGATCAAGGACTGGGACTTTCGCTGGCAGCACGTGTATCGCTATACGCAGCCGATCGCGCTGCCGAAGGGCACGCGAGTGTCGATGCACTACGTCTATGACAACTCGGCCAGCAATCCGCGAAACCCTCAACTGCCGCCGCAGCGCGTCTATTGGGGGCAGCGGTCCTTTGACGAAATGGGCGACCTCTGGTTTCAGTTCGTCACCCGCACGGACGAGGATCGACGCCGACTGAATCGCGAGATCGAGCAGAAGATGACCGCTGAAGACATCGTCGGGTACGAGACGATGCTGCGCTCCAATCCCAACGATGCAGAGCTGCACGACGATGTGGCGCTGCTTTATCTGGCCGTGGGAAAGGCCAGCCAAGCAGTTCGGCATTTTCGTGCGTCGCTGGCGTTCAAACCGCAGAACGCCGCCGCCCACTTCAACGTCGCGACTGCCCTGTCGGTCGCCGGCTCCTTCGACGAAGCGATCGAGGAATTCGAACGCGCACTGGTTCTCAATCCCACCTACGCCAGCGCACACAACAATCTTGGCAGCGTGCTCGTAGCGACCGGGCGCCGCGCGGATGCCATTCCACACTTCCGCGAGGCCGTTCGTCTCGATGGTGGCAACGTGCCAGGGCTCCGCAACCTCGCATGGCATCTCGCAACATCCGACAGCGGTTCCGTCGGTGCACGTGAGGCGATACAGGTCGCGGAGCGTGGCGTCGAGGCAACCGGTGGCAAAGACCTGCAGTTGCTCGATGCGCTGGCTGCCGCGTATGCGGCGGCGGGCAGGTTCGATCGAGCGATTGCCACCGTTGAACGAGCGCTCGCAACCTCACAAGATGAGTCATTCAACGCGGGTCTGCGGGAGCGACTGGCGCTGTACCGTGAAGGCAAGCCGTACCGCATTCCCTAGTGTTGGAGCAGTCGGCGCCTGAACAGGCGCGGATAACTCGCTAGGTGATCACCGCCAACTCCTCCGCGGATGGCCTGGGAGTGGCAAGACTCACCCCAACGAGCGCAATCAACGACAACGCGAGCGCCGGATAGACTGTCGCCAGCTCGTACGGATACCCCCCCGCCTGCCGCGCATAGAACTCCCAACCCAACGTCGTCGCCATCCCCGCAATGATCGAGGAGACGCCTCCGGCACGCGTGACGCGCGGCCAGAGGAAAGCCGCCAACAATGACGGCGTGATGGCGGCGCCATACATCGTGTAGGCCCACAGCGCCATCTCGAGAATCGTTTGAAAGAAACCGAGCGCAATGAAGCCGACGGCGCCAAGAACGACGACGAGCAGGCGCGTGTACAACAGCACCTGACGGTCGGTGGCGGCTGGATTGATCGACTTCTTGTAGACATCACTGACAAGGGCGGTCGCTGGCGTCAACAGGAAGCTGTTGGCTGTCGAGACGATGATTGCCGCCGCGCCACAGAGCAAGAGCGCCCCTAAGACAGGAGGCATCAGTTCCGATGCCGCACGTATGACGATGGCCTCCGAGTCGGCGACGGACAAGCCCGGGATTGCCGAACTGCCAAACACGCCAACGCTGACGATCAGCGTCTCGACGACAATCGTGCCGATGATCCAGCCAATCACCGAGACGCGCGCGGCACGCTCGTCCTTGGCCGAGAAGAACTTCTGGTACATGTTGGCTTCGCCCATCAGCAGCAGCATCGTCGGCAGGAACAAGGCGCCGGCGTCGCGCCAGGGATCGAGCGTGCCGAAAAGTGAAACCTGATCGGGGCGCAGCGCAGCTAGTGCGGGAGCGAGGCCCCCTTGATGAGCAACGATGTAGGCGGCCGCGAGTCCCACGCCCCCCAACATCGCCACGCCGTTCCCGACGTCGAGATACGCCACCGAAAGCATCCCGGCAACCGCCGTGTAGATGACGCAAAAGGCCATCGTGATGAGCGCGCCCTGTGTAATGTCGATTCCCGAGACGAGGTTGAGCAGGCGTCCGCCACCGCGAAATTGATACGCCGCGATCGTGGTGTAGGCGATCACGACCACGATGGTCGCCAACGTCCTGGCAGTCGTGCCGTAGCGCAACTCCAGGATGTCGGGCATCGTGTACTTCGCGATGCGACGCACACGATGCGCGAGGAAGTAAACCAACGCGATCCCAACCCACGCTCCAGCCGACTGCCACAGCGCCGGGAACCCGGCGCGATAACCAAGCCCTGCCCCACCGAAGAGACTGCCTGAGCCGATCCAGGTCGCGAGCAAGGTAAAGACGAGCACATGAGCCGGCAACGTGCGGCCGGCTACGAGAAAGTCGTCACCGGTCTTCAGCTTGCGTGTTTGTGCGACGCCCAGCGCAACGAGAATCGCCAGGTAGCCGAGAATGGCGTAGAGCATCGGGAGACTGTAGTCTAGGTCGTTGATAGGGCGGGTCGGGGTAGGGCGGGTCGGGCTGGTGGGGCGGGTGGGGCAGGTAGGCGCTGATGGCTCTCGAGGATTACAAGAAGAAGCGAAACTTCGCGAAGACGCCAGAGCCGTCGGGCGACTCCGTCAAAGCCAAGACCAAGACGAAGCAGGCCTTCTTTTGTGTGCAGAAGCATCTCGCGTCGCATCTCCACTACGATCTACGACTCGAGTGGAACGGCGTGCTCCTGTCCTGGGCAGTCCCCAAAGGACCATCGATCAATCCCGCCGACAAACGTCTGGCCATGCACGTCGAAGATCACCCCATCGAGTACGGCGACTTCGAAGGCGTCATTCCTGAAGGTTACGGTGCGGGTATCGTGATGCTGTGGGATCGGGGCACCTGGGAGCCGGAAACTGACGACGTCGATGCCGCGCTGAAAAAGGGTGACCTGAAGTTTCGCCTCGACGGCTACAAGTTGAAGGGATCCTGGGTCCTGGTTCGCACGCGCGGTTATTCATCCAATCGAGGTGGGTCGGGCAGCGCAGGGGGAGATTCAGGGCGCAGCTGGCTGCTCATCAAGCATCGCGACGACTGGGCCGGCCCGATCGACATCACGACCTTCGCTCCGCTCAGCGTCAAGACACCGGAAGCGGATCTCGCCGATATCCTCGCCGCTGACAATCCGGCGATCTGGCGCGGTAACCCGCCGGCGAAGGGCGGCGACACAGGTCAGATGTTTCAACGCATCATCGAGCACGCTCTGGAAATTCAGGGGGAGAACCAGGCCGCGCAGTCGAAGGAATCGCCGCCAAAGCGCGCTGCCGCAAAAACACCCAAGGCTGCGAAGTCTGCCAAGGCGTCCCGCGCCAAGAAGCGGCCGGCCTGAGACCGGGCTCCCGCCTAGTCCAATAGTCGCCGACTCAAGACTGACCACACGGCATACGAGAGGCGCCGACGGTCGTGACGCGCGATAGCGGTACGCCACAGCCTCCCTTCCACGACTTCGATGCTGGGCGGAATCTCTCCTCGTTCGAGCAATCGCTTGTGCTCACTCTCGTAGCGCGCGAGCACTTCGTCAGGGGGGCGGGCCGTGTTGAACACGATCACGTCGACGGGCCGACCAATTGCTCGCTCCACCCACTTCGCCGCATCGGCGGCCGAGAAGGCCTGCATGCCCTTCCCTTCCGTCAGCAGGTTCGCCACAAGAACGATCGGACCCTTCACCTCGCCGAGCGCTTCCTTCACGCCTTCGACGAGCAACGTCGGCATCAAGCTGGTATAGAAACTCCCCGGCCCGATGATCACGGCGTCGAAACTTCGGATCGCGTCGCCGACCTCAGGCAGGATGCGGGCGGCAGGTTCCAGCCAAACGTCGCGCACACGGTGACCGCGCGCTTGCCCGCGATCCACCTCGACCTCACCGCGATGAACCGTGCCGTCCGTGCATTCGGCGCACAGCACCGCCGGTTCGATGCTGATCGGCCACACCTGCCCGCGACATCCCAGCAGAGCGCGCAACCCGCCGATCGCTGCCAGGAAGTCGCCGGTGTACTGCTGCATCATCGACAGCAGCAAGTTGCCGCCGGTGTGTCCGCCGAGCCGTGCGTGTTCGATGGTCGGCAGCCGCGACAGCAGAACACGTCGCGCTTCGCCCTCATTACGGGCCAGCGCGAGAGCACACCGCAACACGTCGCCCGGTGGTAGCACGCCCAGCTCATCGCGAAGCTGGCCCGAACTGCCCCCGCTGTCGAACATCGTGACCACGGCATGGAGCGAGAGCCACGGGTTGCGCTTGAGACCACCCAGCAAGCTGGGGAGCCCGGTTCCACCGCCAAAGCACCCTATCTGAACCTCGCGCAAGCGCACAGACGAAGAATTCTACTGCTGCCAGCCCCGGTTGCTGACAGCCAGCTGCCCTTAGAATTGCTTACATGGCGAGCGGCAGTCGGGCGGTCGTGGAAGCCGTGCTGAATGATCTGCAACAGATCTTCCGCGATCGGATCGAAGCGATGGTGGCGTACGGGTGGCGGAACCACGCGCCGGTTCCCAGCCTGGTGCTGGTACGATCGCTCACCCCGGAAGATCTCACCGCCTGTGCGAGTCGCGTCAAGTCATGGCACCGTGCCGGCGCCGCCACGCCACTGTTGCTGACGTTGAACGATTTTGCGCGGTCGCTGGACGCGTTTCCGATCGAGTACGGGGAAATTCTGGCGTCGCACTATGTCGTCTTCGGAGACGACCCGTTCGTGGGGTTGACCATCAAGGACGACGACCTGCGACGGGCCTGCGAAGTGCAAGTCAAGAGTCACTTACTGCACCTCCGTGAGGAGTTCCTGGAATCGGGTGCGATGCCGCCCGCGGTCGACGAGTTGGTTCGCGAGTCGGCGCCAGGATTTGCCGCCCTCCTCCGCAATCTCGCGCGGCTCGATCGCTTCCCAGCGACGACAAACGGCGAGCTCATCGAATACGCGACTCGCCGTGTCAGACTCGACGGTCATATCGTCGACAACATCCTGTCGCTGGTGGATAGAGACTCGATCACAGGCGCCGATGCGGCAAGGCTGTTTCCCGACTATCTCGCGACCATGGAGCGGCTGGCGGATTTCGTAGATAAGTGGCGACACCAATGATCGTCGTCCGGCGCCGCGTGGCATGCGCCCTTCTTGCCACGGTGGCGATGGGCTCCACCCTCTGGGCGCAGAACCCACCGCCGCCACTGACCGCTCCGGTCAACGACTTCGCCAACGTGATCGACAGCGAGAACGAAGCCGCGCTCGACTCGCTGATCCGCCGCCTCCAATCGGCCAGCGGCGACGTTCTCGTCGTCGCCACGATCAAGACGTTCGCCCCGGCCCCCGACATCCGGAGCTATGCCAACGAGATGTTCGAGAACCACGGCAAAGGCATTGGCCAGAAGGGTCGCGACAACGGCCTTCTGCTCCTGCTGTCGGTGGACGATCGCGACGTGTGGGCCGAAGTCGGCTACGACCTGGAAGGGATCATTACCGATGGCTTCGCCGGCGAGACAAGTCGCCAGGTCATGGTGCCCTTCTTCAAACAGGGAAACTATGGCGACGGACTCGTTGCCGGCGCCACGCGCTTCGCTCAACGGATCGCGCAGGCGCGGAACGTCACGCTGGATGGCGTTCCTATTCGAACGCCGGTCAGCGACGATGACGGTGAGTTTCCGCTCGTCCTGATCATCTTCGCCGGCATCATCCTCATCAACATCGTGCGGGCTGCGATGAATCACGCCGTTGGCGGCACTCGTCGTCGTGGTCGACGCCGGTGGTCGAGTAGCGTTGGCCCGTTCGGCGCGGGGTACGGTGGCTGGTCATCCGGCGGGGGTGGCTGGAGTAGTGGCGGTGGCGGATTCGGCGGCGGCTTCGGCGGGTTTGGTGGCGGACGGTCGGGCGGCGGCGGTGGCGGAGCAAGCTGGTAAGCGACTCGTGACATGGCACGAGTTACGGGTTACAAGGTACACGTTCAAACTTAGGAGCTTCGGGATGAGAACCAAGGTTCGCGCAACTGTGATTGCGGCGTTAATCGTAGTGGCAGCCGGGGCATCGTCCGGATGCTCGTACAACAGATTCGTCTCCGAAGAGGAGGCGCTCAAGGCGCAGTGGGCTCAGGTCGAAAATCAGCTCCAGCGCCGGAATGACCTCATCCCCAACCTGGTCGAAACCACCAAGGGATTTGCCCAGCAGGAACGTGACGTATTTCAAGCGATCGCCGACTCTCGCGCCAAGCTGGCGGGTGCACAAACCACGGAACAGAAAATCGCGGCGGCCAACGAGCAATCCTCCGCACTGTCCCGCTTGCTGGTTGTCGTGGAGAACTATCCGGTCCTCAAATCGAACGAAACCTTCGCGCGGCTGATGGACGAACTGGCCGGCACGGAGAACCGGATTGCGACCGAACGAATGCGCTACAACGAGCGCGTCCAGCAGTACAACACCTCTCGGCGGTCGTTCCCGGCCAATATCACCGCTAACATCTTCGGGTTCAAGGAGTACCCGTTGTTCCAGGTCCCCGAATCGGCCAAGGTGGCACCCAAGGTTGATTTCTCTCGGCCGGCCCCGTCGCCGTCGCCGGGCACCCAAAAACCGCAGTAGCACTCACTAGAACATTGTTCGGTTCGAGCCCGACCGCCGCCCGCACCGCCGTGGTTCGGGCGGGGCTCTCCCCCACTTACCCAGCTGATCGATTCCAACCCCTGTGACGTTCGACCCATCCAAGCAAGTGCCGGTGGACGATGTGGCCCTTGCGGCTCAAGGGGATACGGGCGCCTTCGAGAGGGTCTATCACGCCCATCTCCGGCGCGTTCACAACCTTGCACGACGCATGGCCGGCCCGGACTCTGCCGACGAGCTGACCCAGGACGTTTTTGTCAGGGTCTGGCAGAAATTAGGGACGTTTCGCGGGGAGTCAGCATTTGGGACCTGGCTGCACCGCCTGGCGGTCAACGTGATCGTCGAACGATTTCGAACGCTTGCGACGATGAGAGATCGGTTCCTCGCGGATGGAGAGACCGTGCTGGAGCGGATGCCCGGTGCACCGGCCCCGGCCCGCTACGACGCCCGGATGGACCTTGATACGGCGATGAAGCGATTGCCTCCGGGCGCACGAGCCGTGTTCGTCTTGCACGACATCGAGGGCTATCGGCACGAGGAGATTGGGGAAATGCTCGGCGTTTCGATCGGCACGTCGAAGTCACAGCTCCACCGCGCAAGGATGACGTTGCGCTCGCACCTGAATGAACGGAGAGAAACCAGTGAGCACGCATTGGACTGATCGGCTGTCGGCGTTCCAGGACGGCGAGCTCTCGCCGGCGGAACATGCCGCGTGCGAAGCCCACCTGGTCGAGTGCGACGAGTGTCGCGCCGTCCTCCAGGAGCTGCGACTGGTAACCGTCATGGCCCGCAGCGAAGAAGAGCGAGATCCGGCTGTTGATCTCTGGCCGGGGATCCTGGCGCAGATTTCCCGCGGCCACGCTGAGGCCCGGCCCAGCGCTGACAGGGTGTTGCCGTTTGAGAATGTGAAGGACCGCGTTGTGGCCCGGTCGGTTGAGGATGCCCGATCCGGACGCCGCATCTCATTCAGCCTGCCGCAGCTGGCGCTCGCCGCATCGCTGTTGATCGCAGTGTCCGCCGGCGTTGCGTACCTGGCCGCCGGTCGCAATATCGTTCGGCCTCGGCCTCAGGAAACCCCGATTCAGGCGATGGCCGAAACGCTGACGCTGCCATCTACCGGAGTGGTTCCGGCGAATTTCGCAGACGCACAGTTCGACAAAGCCGTCGCCGACCTGGAGCAGATTCTTCTCGACCAACGTGAGACGCTCG
Source organism: uncultured Acidobacteriota bacterium (assembly GCA_963724485.1). Classification (GTDB taxonomy): domain Bacteria; phylum Acidobacteriota; class Vicinamibacteria; order Vicinamibacterales; family UBA2999; genus JACCSI01. The sequence goes on along the minus strand of CAVRUW010000019.1, from coordinate 297,804 downwards.
ATCCCCGAACGGTGGTCGTGATCGAACGCAATCTGCGCCTGATCGACGAGGCCATCCGACAGGCACGCGCTGCGCTCGATGCCGACCCGGCGAACATGTATCTCAATTCGCACCTGGCCGAAGCGCGAAGGCGGAAGCTCGATCTTCTGCGGCGGGCAACATCACTTTCTGGTGACTAGAACGGTTCGACATAGGGATGTTCTTGCACGACGGTTTGGAGGCGGTTCCGAGACGACGGTTCCCGAAGGAGAGAGTTCGATGATTCGTACTTGGTGCCTGGCCATGGGGGCCAGCCTGACTTTGTTAGTCGCGACGTCCGCCACCGCGCAGGACCGTTCCGCCGACGTGCAGCAGCCAATCCAGGCGCGCCCCGGGGGACCCGAGGGCGGACAGAAAACCGATCAGACTCTGGACGTGACCAAAGGCACGCGCCTCGTCTTGAGCAACAACGCCGGTGAGGTCACCGTCCGTTCATGGGATCGCGAGCAGGTCCGCGTACAGGCCTCACACAGCGATCGTGAGCGGGTCGACATCCAGACTGCCGACATGACGGTGCGGGTTCGCGGCCGCGCGACCCGTGGTCCGGCGAATCTCATCGACTATCAGATCACGGTTCCGCGCTGGATGCCTGTCAATCTCAGCGGCACATATCTCGAGTCGACCATCGAAGGGACAACCGCAGAAGTCACCGTCGAGACCGTTCACGGCAACGTGCGCGTCGTCGGCGGCTCGGGTGCGATCGTGGTTCGCTCTGTGGAAGGCGTCATCACGGTGGACAAGGCGACCGGGAAGGTGCAGGCGACGAGCGTCAACGAAGGTATCCGCCTGTCGAACATTTCGGGGGACATGACCGCCGAGACCACCAACGGCGACATCGTGATCGAAAACGCCCAGACCGCAAGCCTGGAAGTCTCGACGGTCAACGGCGACGTGACGTTCAACGGAACGATGCGCGACACGGGGTCGTATCGACTGACGACGCACAGCGGAGATATTCGAGTGGGACTCGGCGGCGCGACGAACGCTACCGTGTTCGTGAGAACGTTCCAAGGCGACTTCGCGGCGGACTTCCCGATCCAGCTGCCCGAGGGGCAGCGAGCGCGCGAGGGCAGCAAGCGTTTCAACTTCACGCTGGGCAGCGGCAGCGCGCGCATCGAGCTGCAGTCGTTCAACGGCGACATCGTCCTGGCGCGGAAGGCGATCCTGACGCCTGAAGACGCGCGGCGGATTCGGCGCGGCCAGACACCGGCTGCCGCGCCACCGGCACCTCCGGCTCCGCCCGCCCCCCCGGCAGCGCCCAAACCACCCAAGCCGCCGAAAGGGTTCGACGTGGCCGAACTCGCTGCAGGCCTCGTGATAGAAGTGCCCGAGATCGATCTGGACGTCGATTTCGATGTGGACTGGGAGCACGAAATGAACGAGCACTTCGACTCCCACGAGTTCGAACGGGAGTTCGAGCATCCCGATCCAACGCCATTGGTCGCCCCGGCGCCGCTTGGCCCGCTTGGAAAACTCGCACCACTTGCGCCCGCGCCAGCACCGACACCGGCCCCCCGCGCGAAGCGCCGACACTAAGGTCACCAGCGACCGACCGGCGCGGAGTGATCCGATATCATCCGCGCATGACCCTCGTCGAGGCGTACCTGCCGGAGTTCGACCGCGAGATGGGGCTCACGCGGCGCTTGCTGGAACGCGTCCCCGACTCGCAGTTCGACTGGAGGCCCCACGCCAAGAGCATGACGCTGGGCAGACTCGTCGAGCATCTGGCTCAACTGCCCGAGTGGGCCGCCCTGACGCTGACCCAGGACGGCACCGAGATGGGGCCATCGGCAGCGAACCATGTGACGCCGGCAACACGATCCGCCGTGCTCGCTCTCTTCGATCAAAACGTGGCGAAGGCGCGCTCGGCGTTGAGCGGACGGACGGATGCCGAATTGATGGCGCCGTGGACCCTTACTTCTCAGGGCAAAGAGGTGTTCACGATGCCGAAGGCGACGGTCCTACGGACGTTCGTGCTGAATCACCTCGTCCACCACCGAGGGCAACTGACGGTCTATCTACGCCTGCAGGAGGTGCCGTTGCCCTCGATCTATGGCCCTTCGGGAGACGAACAGCCCTAGCGGTCTCCACTCTCCAGTCCACGGTCACGGTGGGATCCGAAAGGCTTATACTCCGACCGGAGGGTTTCATGGCACGTCCAGCCGGATCGGTTTCGCGCCGCGATTTCGCCCGCTTGTTTGCCGTCGGCGGGTCGGCCGCTCTCTTCAGTCACCCCGCGTGGGCACAGTCCACACCGGCGTCTATGCCAGCGGGTGGCGCAAGCGCCGGCGAACCCTTCTGGTCGGCGGTTCGCTCGCAGTTCGTCATGCCTCCGGGCCTGGCGGTGATGAACGCCGCGAATCTCTGTCCAGCCTCAGGCCCCGTGCTTCGCGCGCTGAGCCGTGAGACCGAGGATGTCGACAAGAACCCGTCGCCTCAGAATCGCGCTCGACTATCCGGCGCCAAAGAGGACACGCGCAAGGCGCTCGCCGCTTTTCTGCGCGTGACGCCCGAAGAAATCGTCATTACACGTAACACGAGCGAATCGAACAACCTCGTGTCCAACGGCCTGGAGCTCAAAGCTGGAGACGAGGTCGTGATCTTCAGCGACAACCATCCCAGCAACAACCTGGCGTGGATGGAAAAGTCGAAGCGGTTTGGTTTCACGGTGAGTGTCGTCGAGCAGAAGAACCCGCATCCAGGGCCCGATTACTACATCGACGCGTTCAGCAAGGCGATGACGGCACGGACCAAGGTCCTCGCCTTTACGCATTTCACCAACACCGTTGGCGACCTCTTCCCGGCCAAGGAGATCTGCGCGGCTGCCAAATCGCGCGGCGTGATCACCTTGCTCGACGGCGCCCAGACGTTCGGCTTGTTCGACGTCAATCTTCGCGAGATCGACCCCGACTTCTACTCTGGAAGCGCGCACAAGTGGCCGTGTGGTGCACGTGAGTGCGGCGTGTTGTTCATCAACAGCCGCGTTCAGGATCGGATCCTCCCCTCTTCGTACAGCGCCTACCCTGGCGCCGTCGGCATTTCTCGACGAATGGAGATGTTCGGGCAGCGCGACGAGGCCACGATGATCGCTTTCGCGGAGGCGCTCGCGTTTCAAACGCAGGTTGGGCGAGCCGCGATCGAGCAGCGTTCGAAGGCGCTGACGCAGCAGTTCCTAGCCGGTCTGGCGAAGATCGACGGCTTCCGCACCTACACCTCGAGCGACCCCTCGCGCACGGGTGCAGTCGTCACCTTCGTGCCGGGGACACTCGAGCCGCGCAAACTGGTGGCGGCGCTCTACGAAAAGGATCAGATTGGCGTCACCACCGGCGGCGGGGCGGGTCGCAGCGGCATCCGCGTGTCACCACATTTCTACAACACGCCGCAGGAGATCGACCGCCTCCTGGGCGCGTTGACGCGGTATCAGAAAACCGGGGTGTGAGCGGAAACGTAGCCACGAAGAACACGAAGGTCACGAAGCAGGATTTTCAAAGGTCCCTTCGTGTCTTCGTGCCCTTCGTGGCTACGTGGTCTATTGCTGGGACGTCACTCCCGCGCGTACGGTCGGGTATTTGATTCCCAACTGCTCCAGATACGTCGGGTACTTCGCTCGGGTCGTAGTAGTACTTCTTCATTTCCGGACGGTACTTGTCGAGAATCGCCTTGTTCAGCCAGGTGGGCGGCGGCGTGTCCTTGGCGATGAACGGGACGTACTTCTGCTCCTTGGTCTGCTCGTTCGTGAAGTAGTCCCATGACTGCTTCACGAGCTCCGGCTTCATCACGAGATCCAGAACAGTCATCGCCTGCACTTTGGCGCCAGCGATGACGCCCTTGTGGGCGATCGGCGTCGCCATGGCGATGGCGCTGGACCAGTTGTGGCCGGGGAGCCCGGGAATGTTCGCGGGATAACGAAGCGTCACCGTCGGCATGTTCCATGAGATATCGCCGATGTCGTCGGAGCCGCCGCCACGGTTGTCTTCGGCACGCACGGGTTGACCGAGCGCGTCGATCTTCTGCGCCAGCCCAGGTTGCGTCGCGTTTCCCAGTTCCTTCTGGAGGGCACGCGCCAGCGATTGATCCTCGTCGCTCCATATCGGCAGCCCGACGTGCTTGATGTTTTCGTACATCGATTCGGCAGTCGGCTTGTTGAAATGGCGCGGCCAGGCTGTCCCAAGGATGCGCGACGTCCACTTGGTATTGGTCATCAGCGCCGCGCCTTCGGCCATCTTGTTGCCGATCTCCCACAATTCCTTGATGTGCGCGTAGTCGATCTCACGAAAGCAGTACCAAACGGTCGCGTTGCGCGGGACCACGTTGGGCTGGTCGCCACCGTTGGTGATGACGTAGTGCGAGCGCTGTGAAAGGCGCAGGTGCTCGCGGCGGTAATTCCAGCCCGCATTCATCAGTTCGACCGCGTCCAGTGCCGAGCGGCCACGCCAGGGCGCGCCAGCGCTGTGCGCAGTTTCACCTTCGAAGGTGTATTCGACCGAAACCAGGCCGGTGCCGCCGGCGTCTCCCCAGGTCACCCCCAGGTTGTCACCGACGTGAGTGAACAGCGTGATGTCGGTATCCTTGAACAGCCCGTCGCGCACGAACCAGGCTTTGGCCGCCACGAGCTCTTCGGCGGCTCCGGGCCACAGCAGTAACGTGCCAGGAAGCTTCTCCCGCTCCATGATTTCTTTCGCGGTGATCGCCGCGAGGATGTTGAGCGGCATGCCGGAGTTGTGGCCCTCACCATGGCCAGGGGCGCCCGGGATGATCGGATCGTGATACGCGACGCCCGGCTTTTGCGACGCCTGTGGAATGCCGTCGATGTCCGAGCCGAGCGAAATGACTGGCTTGCCTGAACCCCAACGCGCGGCCCACGCCGTGGGAATGCCGGCGATCCCGCGCTCAACCTTGAATCCGTTCTTCTCGAGGACGTCGGTCAGGTAGCGCGACGTTTCGATTTCCTGGAACCCGAGCTCGCCAAAGCTGAACACCGAGTCCACCATCTCCTGCGCCATCTTTGCTCGTGCATCGATCTTGGTGGCGACCTCTTTCTTCAACGCCTCGAGTCGTTCATCGGTGGACCGGCCCTGCGCGCCGATGCGAGGCGCGACCAACGCGACGGAGATGGCGATCAAGACTGCGAGCCGTGAGCGAAACATGAGTTCCTCCTGCGAGCCGACAAGCGGTTAGAGACTTTCCGAATTCTAGCCGAGCATCGGATAATAGGGTGCAGGTGACACCAGAGTACGTTCCGGTACCACGCTGGGCTGGCGGACACAAGATGACGCTGTACGCATGGGCTCGGCGACGCCGGTTCGATACATTGCCGACGCCGACACAGCGCTACTTCGACGTGGCAGCGGATGCGCGCGTGCTGGCACAGTGCCACTGGCAAGCCACGCCAGCCTCGCATCCGACCCTCGTCGTGTTGCACGGCCTCGAGGGATCGAGCGAAGCGCACTACATGCGAGGCATCGCGGACAAGGCGTGGGCCCGCGGCTTCAATGTGGTGCGGCTCAATCAGAGAAATTGTGGCGGTACCGAGCACCTGTCCCGCGGGCTCTATCACTCAGGGCTGACGGCAGACCCGCTGTATGTCTTGAACGAGTTGGTGAACCGCGATGGCCTGAATCGTATTGCGTTCGCTGGTTACTCACTGGGCGGTAATCTCGCCCTCAAGCTCGCCGGTGATCTCGACTCGAAGGCCCCACGCGAACTGATTGCCGTCTGCGGCGTGTCGCCGGTCATCGACCTCGAAGGATGTGTTCGCTCCATCGAGCGTCGCGAGAATCTCGTCTACCAATTGAACTTCGTGCGCAACCTGCGGACTCGCATGCGCCGCAAGGCCAAGGCGTTTCCCGACGACTGGGACCTGCGCTCGCTCCGGAAGGTCTGGACGATTCGCGAATTCGACGAGCGCTACACGGCGCCGCATCACGGCTTCGCGGGCGCCAGCGACTACTACTATCGCGCCAGCGCGTTGCGCGTCATCGATCGCATTGCCGTCCCCGCACTCATCTTGACAGCGGAGGACGATCCGTTCGTTCCTCCGGCACCATTCCGGGATCCCAAGGTCGCGAACAATCCCAACATCACGACGATCGTGACGAAGCATGGCGGCCACTGCGGCTTCGTCGGCGCACCGAACGGCTACGACGGCTACTGGGCGGAGCAAATGATTGTGGATTTTGTTGCCGATGTCATGGCACGTCCAGGCCTCAGAGACTCAGAGGCACAGAGACAGTCAGGGTAAATAACGATAGCCACGAAGGGCACGAAGTCGGCTCCCAACAAATTCTTTGTCTCTTTCGTGGGGACGTCATCCGTTCCCCTCGGTTTCCGTGATCCTTGGGTTCTCTGAATCTCTGAGTCTCTGAGGCCCGTCGGTTTGTCTAATTGGTTCGTCTTGCGAAAGCCCGAGCTTCTCTCTCAGCATCCGCCCGAACATCGCGCCCTTCCCTTCCTCCTCGTGCTTGAAGTAGACGAAGACATCACTCGAGCGCGCGTCCAGATCGCGAACCGTTTCCGCCCACTTCGTGATGTCATCCTCCGTGTAGCCTTCGTCTCGCAATCGCAGGTAGACGTAGTCAGCGGTCGTGATGACCGGCGTGGAGCGCTTCTCACTGTCTGCGATACACAACGCCAGGTTGCGGTCACGCAGGCGCGCGTAGACCTCGTCGTCTAGCCACGATTCGTGGCGAAATTCGAAGGCGCCGCACACACGCGGCGGCAAGACGCCGAGGAACTCGTCGAGCGCTGACAGGTCCTTCTTGAAGTTTGGCGGGAGCTGAAACAGAAGTGCGGCCAGTTGCGGCCCCAATTCGGCGGCCGCCTCGCAGAACGCCCGCGTTGGATCGGCGACGCCGCGAAGCCTGCGATCGTGTGTGATCCGGCGCGGCGCTTTCAACGTGAAGCGAAACGATGAAGGGACTTGCGCCGCCCAGCCCGTGACCAGCTTCGCGGTGGGCATCCGGTAGAACGTGTAGTTGATCTCGACCGTCGAAAAACGGTCGGCGTAATAGGGCAACATCTTCGCCGCCGGAAGATCCGGCGGGTAGAAGCTGCCCTTCCATTCAGGGTAGTTGTAGCCAGACGTGCCGATGTGGACCACGGACGCAAGTTACCAGTTGCAGCTGGCCAGTTCAAAGACGAAGCATCTTTGAACTGGCAACTGAGAACTGGCCACTGCCGCGCGAAGCGCGGCCCCTACCAGCGCGGTTCGCGACGGCCGCCGCCACCGCCGTAACCACCGCCGCCGCCTCGACCGCCGCCGCCGCCGCCGAAGTCCCCACCACTCGGCTTCGGACGAGCTTCGTTCACGACCAACGCACGACCGTCCATTTGGTACTGATGAAACTCATTGATGGCCTTCTGAGCATCATCGTCTGACACCATTTCGACAAACGCGAATCCTCGTGCCCGGCCGGTGGCCTGGTCGCGCATCACGCGTACATTGTCGACGGCTCCGGCGCGGCTGAAGAGCTCTGTCAGTTCCTCGTCCGTGCACTTGTAGGGAAGGTTGCCCACGTACAATCTGCGGCCCATCGCTGTCGAGACCCTCTCGCGCGCTGTTTCCGTCGAACCCGTGATACGCCGGCGCGCGAGCGCCGTAACGCCGGGGGACCGCCCAACCGCAGTGGCTAGTCGTGGACTCGAAAGGCTCCGAGACGCGCAACCGTGGCGGGTGACGGGCGGAGTATATAGCAGAAAAGTTGCCAACGGCGGAGTGCCGGGCGGTGCCCGAAAGGCGCATGCTAGAGTCGATGAGATGTCTGGTTTGCGATCGGCCCGGCCGTGGGTGGCCGTCACGATCTCCCTGCTGACGATCGCCTGCAGGCCCACCGAAGAAGCTCGTCGGTATGAGCTGCACGGACAAATATTGGCCATCCGTCCCGAGTCGCGAGAGGTCCTCATCAAGCACGGCGATATCAAGAACTTCATGCCAGGCATGACGATGCCCTTCAAGGTCCGTGAGGAGGGCCTTCTGAACGGCAAAGTGGCCGGCGACCTGGTGACTGCACAACTCATGGTGGGCGCCAAGGAGGCGTGGCTCGCGACACTCGAGAAAACGGGCACCGCTCCGCTCGACACGCCCGCGACAATCCCGGCGGCCTCCTTCATCAGCCCACTGCAACCCGGTGATGTCGTCCCCGACACGGCGCTCACCGATCAAACTGGTCAGGTGTTGTCCCTGACACAGTGGCGCGACTCGGCCATAGTCGTCACCTTCATCTACGTCCGGTGTCCGTTGCCGGAGTTCTGCCCGCTGATGGACCGGCGCTTTCTCGAGCTGCAGCGTTCAATCCAGGGCGACGCCAGGCTCACCGGTCGAGTGCGACTACTCTCGGTGAGCTTCGATCCCGACAAGGACACGCCAGGCGTGTTGACGTCACACGCAACGAAGGTCGGCGCAGATCCAGCGATTTGGCGGTTCGCAACCGCGCCCCGCGAAGTGGTCGATCGCTTCGCCGCGAATTTCGGAGTCAACGTGATCCGCGAGGCCGACGGCACCATCACCCACAATCTCAGGACCGCGGTCATCGATTCCCACGGCCGGGTCGTTCGAATCCACGACAGCAATCAGTGGACCACCGCACAGGTACTCGATGACCTCGCGCGTGCCGTCACCCGTTGAGTTCACGCCGCGCGAGTGGCGTCTCGTCCAACAGCTCAATACTCCGAGAAGAGTCCAACGGTGGCTCAATGCACTGCCCTACAACACTGAAAGCGACCGAGAGACGCTGCGCAGTTTTCGCGGGGTGATCCGGACCGGACAGGCACACTGCCTGGAAGCCGCGCTGGCCGCGGCAGTGATCCTCGAACAACACGGCCATCCGCCAATCGTCATGAGCATCGAGTCGAAAGACTGGCTGGACCATGTCGTGTTTCTCTACCGTGAGCGCGGGCGATGGGGGGCAATCGCGCGCTCGAGAGATCCCGGCCTGCATGGCCGCAAACCTGCTTTCAGATCAGCGCGCGACGTGGCTTTGAGCTACGTCGAAGGCTATGTCGACTACACCGGCCGCGTTCGAGGTTACGGCGTGGCCAACCTGGCGGAGGCTTTGCCCGACTACGACTGGCGTTTCGCGCCAGGGAATGTGTGGAGAGTCGAAAAGCTCCTGATCGATTGGCCGCACCGCAAGATCAGGACCTCTGATGCGCGCTTTCGCGCGTTGCGCAAGCGCTACGTGGCGTTTCGTGAACGATATGGAAAGAAGCCGTGGCGCTACTATCGAGGGCAGGAACGCTGGTTGCCGTTACCGGCGGAATTTCTCTGAAGCCTGTCAGTTTCCAGTTTTCAGTTACCAGTTCAAAGAAAACCGTCCCTTTGAACTGGCAACTGGTAACTGACAACTGCGTCGCTACTTGATCTCGTCGAAGATCACCTCGACGTTGGTCAAGATGCGCGGGATGGGCTTGCCCTCTTTGTCGACAATCGGGGCGTATCCCTTGTACTTATCCGCCATCTTCCAACTGTCCGCGATCTGGCTGGGCGACTGGCCCTTCTTCTTACCGTCCTGGACGAACTGCGCGAACTCGGTGTTGAAGTCCGCGTACTCCTTGAGGTCGGCCATTGTCATCACCGTGCTGTGACCGGTGATGATGGACTCCACGCCTTTCACGCCGGCGTGCGCCTTGGCGAGCGTGCCGCCAATCTCCAGGCCGGTGCCGCCGTTGTTGGCGTCGAGCAACGGGAGGTTCTTCCCCGAGAAGATATCGCCGGCGTGCATCACTCGCGCCGCCGGGAACACGATCCACGCGTCGCCATTGGTGTGACCGCGACCGAAGTAGTACAGATCCACCTGATCGTTGCCCTTGCCGATGGTCATCCGATCCTTGAACGTACGCTTCGGTAGCCCGACACCTTTGCTGGTCTCGAAGATGTTGCCGGAGTTGGGCTGCGGCTTGAAGCCGGTCACGGTTCGCATCGCCTTCATGTTGGCGGCCGTGTTCTCATGCGTCACGACGTCGACCGTCGGCGGGAACTCGACGTTCCCACTGACGTGATCCCCGTGAGTATGAGTGTTGATGATGGTCGTCACCGGCTTGTTGGTCAGTTCCTTGATCTTGTCAAGGATCGGCTGACCCCATCCGGGGTTCTTCGTATCGACGACCACCACGCCATCGGTTGTCACGAACACGGCCGTGTTGCCGCCGCCTCCGCGCAACACGAAAAGGTTGTCACGTAGCTTTTCGACTTCGACCACTCGTTGCGCAGGCGGATTGGCCGGCTGCTGGTAAGCTGCTACCGCGGCCGACAACGCGCCCACTGATACGAGGGTCGTCAGAACAATGAAACGTCTCACGCCGGGTCCTCCTGACCGAAGAGGCCGCGGCGAAGCCGCGGCGCGGCAATTATATGCCCCGCCAGCGGTTATCGAGAGGTGCAGACGGGTCCTTAGCCGCCCGATAGGATGAGACAGCATGATGAAGAAAGTCGCACTTGCGCTCGCTGTCGTCCTGGTCCTCGGCGGGATTGGGCTGGCCATCCTGGCTCGCAACGTGCTGACCGGCGAAAACGTTCGCGCTGCCGTGGCGGGGCAACTATCGGAGGCGCTCGGACAGCCTGTGACGATTGGCGATCTCGGAGCCTCGATCTATCCGCGAGTGACGATGGATCTGGCTGAGGTAGCGATCGGGAAGCCGGCTCGCATTCAGCTCCAAAAGGTGCACCTCGGTACCGACTTCCGCGCACTGCTCTCACGAACAATCGAGCACGCCGACGTCCGGGTAGACGGAGCGAGGATAGAACTTCCACTCCCAACCTTTGGACAGGCCGGGAAACCTCCAGCGGCCGACGCCAACCAGCCGACTACCAAGCCTCCAGTGGAGATCGCGTCGATCGACGAGATCGTCTTGACGAACGTGGCCGTCGTCAGTGGCACTCGTACGTTGAGTGGCGATATCGAACTCGTCCCGCAGGGCTCAGGCGTTCAGCTCCGTCGCGTCTCGCTTGCTGCCGATGAGACGAGGGTCGAAATGACCGGCACGATCGATTCGATCTCGCCAATCAAAGGACGCGTCGAGGCGCGGGCGACGGAAGTCAACTTCGATCGACTGCTCAGCTTCCTCACCGACTTTGCCGGCTCGACGACAGCTGCAGCGCCAACAAGCACCGGCATCGATGGAAGCCTCACATTTGATCTCACGCTCGGGCGCGCGACCACCGGCGAACTGGCGCTGAGCGATCTGCGCGCCATGGCTACCGTCAGTCCCGCAGCTGTCACGTTCTCGCCGCTCACGTTTGGCGTGTTTGGAGGCCGCTACGAGGGCACGATGCACCTGTCGCTCGGCGACACCTCGCGCTTCAAGTGGCAAGCCAAGGTCAACGGGATCAACACCGGCGAGCTGATGGCCTTCGCGAAGTCGCCGAACACGATCACCGGCACGCTGGCTGGGACTGTCGCGCTCGAGGGAATGGGGCTACAAATGGAACAAGCCCTCCGCACGTCGCACGGCACCGCTCGCGTCGATATCGCCAACGGATCGATTGCAGGGCTTGCTCTCGTGCGCACGATCGTCGTGGCCACATCAGGCCGCGGAGGCTACCTCACGAGTGCGGCAAGTGCCGCCGAATCGCGTGGGAACACCGGCGAAGCGGAAAAGTTCTCGCGGCTGGGCGCTACGCTGACGTTGTCTAATGGCGTGATGAGCACGCGAGACTTTGCCATGGCCGCAACGGACGTCGACCTCAACGCCGCCGGAGCGATCAGCATCGCGAACATGTCGACCAAGCTCGAGGGACAGGTGCAGCTGTCCGAGGCGCTTTCCAAACAGGGCGGTACTGACCTGTATCGATACGCGCAGCAGGACGGGCGTGTGACGTTGCCAGCGGTCGTCAGCGGACCGCTCAGCAATCTCTCCGTCCGCATCGACGTGGCGCAGGCGGCGACGCGTGCCATTCGTAACCGAGCCACCGAAGAGGTCAACAAAGCCATCGAACGAAACCTTCCCGGGGGCCTGCGGGGTCTGTTTCCAAAGCGCCCACCCAAGTGAACCCGTGCGAGCCGCCACCGCTCTCTTGTTGATCGCGTGGGCCGTTGCCCACGTGTCGGGAACCCAGGACGCAGCGCCATTCGATCTCGTTCTTGCCGGTGGCCGCGTAATGGATCCCGACTCGGGGCTCGACGCTATCCGTCACGTGGGTATTCGTGGTTCGCGGATCGAGGCGGTGAGCACGACGCCGCTCAAGGGTAAGGTGACCGTCGATACGTCCGGCCTCGTCGTCGCTCCGGGTTTCATCGATCCACACGCCCACGCCCAGTCGCTCGAGGGCAACCGGTTCCAGGCACGTGATGGCGTCACTACGGCGCTCGAACTCGAGAGCGGAGCGATGCCGATGGACGACTGGTATCGATCGCGCGATGGGCAGGCGCTGCTCAACTACGGCGCGACAGTCGGTCACATCTACTCACGAATCGCCGTCATGCACGAACGGACGACGTGGGCTGAAATGCGGACGACACGCCAGGACACGTCTGTGGTTCGACCGGATTGGGCATATCGCAAGGCATCAACGGCCGAAGTCGACGCCATGATTACCCGGCTGGATCGCGGGCTGTCCGGCGGAGCGATTGGCATCGGGATGGGGCCGGCATATACACCTGGCGCGGGACGTGAGGAGCTCGTCCGAGTGTTCGAGTTGGCGGCGCGTCGCAAAGCGCTGGCGTTCATCCACATGCGCTCCGCTGGCGAAGTCGAGCCCGGCGGCAGCATCGACGCTCTCCAGGAAGTGCTCGCCAACGTGGCCGCCACGGGCGCTTCGGTTCACATCGTTCACATCGGCAGCATGGGGTTGCGGCAGACGCCCCGTCTGCTCAGCATGATCGACGGAGCGCGCTCACGCGGCCTCGACATCACGACTGAGGTCTATCCCTACACCGCGGCATCGACTTATCTGCAATCGGCGCTGTTCGATCCTGGCTGGCAGGACCGTTTCGGGATCGGTTTTCAAGACGTGCAGTGGGCCGCGACCGGCGAGCGCCTTACCGCCGAGAGCTTCTCCCGCTATCGCAAGCAAGGCGGCTTCGTCGTGATCCACATGATTCCCGAGGCCTCCGTGCGATCCGCGCTGACGCATCCGCACGTCATGGTCGGCAGCGACGGCGTACCGCTGACCAACGGCGGCGGCCACCCGCGTGGCGTTGGCACCTACGCGCGCATCCTCGGGCATTACGTACGCGAACAAAAGGTCCTCGATTTAATGACCGCACTCCGGAAGATCAGCCTGATGGTGGCACAACGACTCGAAACGTTCGTGCCGGCGATGCGAAGCAAAGGGCGAATCAAGGTGGGAGCCGACGCCGACATCACGGTGTTCGATGCGGCGCGGGTGATCGATCGCGCGACCTACGAAAAGCCCGCGCAGTTTTCGGAGGGCATCCGTCACGTCATTGTGAATGGCACGTTCGTGGTCCGCGACCAGGAACTCGTCCCGAATGTCACGCCTGGCCGGCCGATCCGGACGGGAAAACCTTAGCCAGGGTTGCTGTCCATCGAATCGCGCGACCGGCGAGCGTTTCGGCCGATGAGCTCGGCTTCGTCACGCTGATCGATCGGTTCCGCATCCGCCGCCGCGATGCTCTGGGCCAGAGCTGCAAGGCTGCGACAGGTCAGGATCTGCCCCAGACCGACCGAGCGGCCAAGATCGCGAAGCACATGATTGGAGAGCCGTAGCGCCGCGATCGAATCCAAGCCAAGCGCAGCAAATCCAACGTCCAATCGCAGCTCCGATTCCACATGGCCGGCGAGCTCGGCGCACTTTCGTCGGAGGTAGGCGGCAGCTTCCTCGGCGGTGAGGGCAGCGGAGGGAGTGGGCTCGATGGCTCTCACATCCGGTGCAGCCAGCCGTTCGGAAGCTCGCGAGAGGCTGTGGCTGGTGACCGCATCGCGTGTGATCTGCCGCAAACAGAAGCCTTTGAGTTGTGCGACCACTTCCCCGGTCGCCGACAAGATGGTCAGATCGGCAATCACGTTCTCCGGTGTGAGCTCACGCAACTCAGCATGACACCACGCTTCATCGTGCGTCGCAGCGGCACCGCTGAGGGCAAAAGTGTCGACCGAAAACGGGACGTATGTCGCACCAGTTGCCTCGAGGCCGGCAGCGGTCTCGATCTCGCCGCAACAGTGAAGCACCTGGCACGCGGCTTCAACGAGTCCCGGGTGGAGTCGATACTTGGCGGCGTCGGTGACGGCGGCCGGGCGTACGGCACGGCAGAAGGCGACGCGATCACCCTGCCAAATCGATTCAATCCAGCGGAAGCTCAATCCGGTACCGCCGTGGTTGGCCCAGATCCTCGAATAGAACTCCGCGCCGCTGAGCGTGCGACGACACGTCGCTCGCATCGCATCGAGATCCCACGATGGCGCGGCCAACGGCTCGGCGAGGTGGTGCACGTCGTGTCCACGACCCACCATGTGGGTCGTCCAATCCAGCTTCGAGAGATCGGGCTCACCCACGAGAGCGCTGGTCAACTCGAGCTCCCAGCCTTGCGCGCTCGGCCGGAAAATCAATTGCACGGTGCGCTCGCAGCCATCCGGCAACAACAGCGGCCGCAGCAGATACAGCGCATCGAAGCGAAACCGACGTCGACCCGAGGCATTGCCAATCACGTCGCTCGCCTGTGCAAGCATCGCAAAATGCGAGGCTCCGGGAGGCAGCGAGATGCCAAAGAGTCGATGGTCTGCCAGGTAGTGAGGTCTGGTTTGGCTGAATTGGGCTTCGAAGCGGATTTCATCGGACCCTGGGAGCCGGAGTCGAGTCCCCAGCAGCGGATGACTACCATCCAGTACAGCGTTCGACGACTGAATGCTGGTGAGGGGTCCCTCGTACCAATGACGCGTCCGCTGGAATGCATATCCCGGGAGACGTGCCGGCGGCACTCGCCGGCCGCCGTCAACCGCCGGCCAATCCACTCGAGCCCCGTGCACGTACAACTGACCGAGGGTGTCGAGCATTGCTGCCCAGCCCTGCTCGTCACGCTGAAGGGTTGCGACCGTTGCCAGGCGTCGACCGGGATCGTTGTCCGTGACCAAGTGAGACAAGAGACTTTCCGGCCCAATCTCGATCAGAACATCGCACCCTGCGGTGATCAGTGACCGAATTCCGGCGGCGAACTGCACGGGTTGCCGGGCATGATCGCTCCAGTAACCAGGCTCTGTGATCTCCGTGGAAGCCAGTTGGCCAGACAAGTTGCTCACGAGTGGTATCCGCGGAGGCTGGAGACTCCACTGAGCAACCAGTTGCTGTAACGGCGCTAACACCGGCGTCATCTGCGCGGAGTGAAAGGCGTGCGAGACGGTCAGCACTCGCGTGTGAATGCCGCGCGACCGCAAACCAGTTTCGAGACGTTCGATGGCTGCCGCTTCACCCGAGAGCACTGTTTGAAACGGCGAGTTGAACGCTGCGATTGACACTTCAGACGCCACTGGCCCCAGCCACTCCTGAATCGTGTCCGCAGGAGCCGTCACTGCCATCATCCGGCCAGTTCCGGGGGTGTGTTGCATGAGACGCCCGCGCTCGGCGGTCAGCGCGAGGCCCTCTTCGAACGAAAACACACCCGCGACGCATGCGGCCACGTATTCGCCGATGCTGTGCCCCATGACAAATGCGGGCCGAATACCCCAACGACGCAGCAACTCCGCGATCGAATACCCCAACGCGAAAAGTGCCGGCTGAGCGAACTCGGTTCTGTCGATGGCTACGTCCGACAGTCCAAACATCACGTCGAGCAAGGATCGATCGAGGCGACCACGCAAGACTTCGTCGCAACGATCGAGAAGGCCTCGAAAGTCTGCGTTGGCGTCATACAGCTCACGGCCCATGCCCGCGTACTGCGCGCCCTGGCCGGAGAACAAGAACCCAATCGACGGATCATCCGACGCGCGTCCGGTCCAACGACGATACGTAGCCGGCGATTCCTGGCTATGCCATTGGCTTTTGCGATTCGCCAGGCCGTCGCGCAATTCGGTGCGCGCAGAACAGCGGATAGCGGTCCGGTGGCGCCGATGCGAGCGGTTCTGTTGCGTGGTCCGTGCAATCCGCGCCAGTTCTGGAGACGATTCGTCGTTGGCGAGCCGTTCAAACTGCGCTTCCAGAGCATCGAGCGCGTCAGGCGTGGCCGCAGATAACGTCACCAAAGAAACGCCGGATGTCCCCTCGCTGAGCTGGTCTCTCGGAGCCTCTTCGAGGATGACGTGGCAGTTCGTCCCACCAACGCCAAGGGATGAGACCCCGGCAATGCGGGTGTTGGACGTCACATCCCACGGCGTCAGTTGGTTTACAACGTAGAAAGGACTGCTCTCGAGAGCGATCTCTGGGTTGGCAGATTGAAAGTGTAGGGTTGGCGGCAACTCGCGGTGCTTCAGCGACAGGACTGTCTTGATGAGTCCGGCAATTCCAGCTGCGGCATCGACGTGACCGATGTTGGTCTTGACCGAGCCCAGACCACAAACGCCGGACCCGTGGTTCCCTTCGCGTCGAAACGCCCGCTCGAGTGCGGCGAACTCGATCGGATCGCCTACAGGTGTCCCGGTCCCATGAGCCTCGACGTAGCTGACATCCTGAGGCCGGACGCCGGCGTGCCGTTGCGCCTGCACGATGACGCGGACCTGGCCGTGGATGTTGGGAGCGGCGAAGCTCGCCTTGCTCGCCCCGTCGTTATTGACGGCCCAGCCGCGAACGACCGCGTCGATGCGATCGCCGTCGTCCAGCGCACGATCGAGGCGCTTGAGAATGACCGCGCCAGCGCCATCGCTGAACGTCGTGCCGGACGCTTGCGCATCGAAGGCACGGCAGTGTCCATCGCGCGAGTACATTCCACC
The DNA here is from genome assembly GCA_963724485.1 of uncultured Acidobacteriota bacterium. GTDB lineage: Bacteria > Acidobacteriota > Vicinamibacteria > Vicinamibacterales > UBA2999 > JACCSI01. The sequence continues at coordinate 280,953 of CAVRUW010000019.1, read as the reverse complement.
GCTCTCGTGACGGTAGCCGCGTTTCTGTGGGAACGTCACCGTCACCCCACCGGCGATCGCCACGTCGCATTGGCCCGCCACGAGAGCCTGACAGGCCTGGGCGACGGCGACCAGCGAAGTCGAGCACGCGGATTGAACGTTGACGCTGGGGCCTGTCAAGCCAAAGACAAACGACGTTCGCGTGGCGATCGAATCGCGATCGTTGCCATTCAGCAGTTCCAGCGCATCATCACTGGATCCATTCAAAAGAGCATCGACGCTTGGCTGACGACCGCCCAACAAGTGCCAGAGATACGTGCTTTCCCTGCCGCCGGCGAACACACCAATGTGAGTCGCGACGCGATCTTCAGGGCTGCTGATCGGAATTCCGGCGTCCTCCAACGCATGATGAACGCACTCGAGCCACACGCGCTGCTGCGGATCGAGCATCTGTGCCTGTCGCGGAGTCATCCTGAACAACGACGCATCGAATCGATCCACATCCGCAAGCATCCCCCGCGCGTACACGCTCGTCGGCCCTCCGGCGCCTGCGGTCGCCTCGACCTCGCTGGCCTCGAAGAACGCGATGCTCTCGAGTCCGGCTCGAAGATTTTGCCAAAACTCGTCGATGGAGTCGGCCCCCGGCAGACGCGCTGCCATGCCGATGATCGCGATGCGGTGGTCGTCGATCGCGTGTTGCTCACCGGTTTGGTGCGTCCTGTGTGTGACTTTCCTCGACGGACTCGAGCGCCCTTGAAAGCGCCCTGACCGTCGGATGCTCGAACACGCTGGTAATCCGGATCCGGTCGCCATACGTCAGCCGCAGCCGATCGACGATCCGAGCCGCTCGCAGCGAATCGCCGCCCAGGGCCAAGAGCGAATCCGTGACGCCAATCCGGTCGACTTCGAGCACCTCTGACCACACTTGGGCGATTCGTTCTTCCTCCGGTGTTCGTGGCGGCTCATATTCGTTGGGCAGCCGTGGACGCTCGCGACCCGGCTTCGGCAGCCGCCTTCGATCCACCTTGAGATCCTTGGTCAGCGGGAATTGGTCCATGAGGATAAAGGCCGACGGCAACGCGTGCTGCCCGACCCGCGCGCCAAGCCGCTCGCGCAGGTCGTTAACGCTGACTGCGGTCGACGGATCGCGGACGAGATATGCGCACAGTCGTCGTTCGCCTGCAGCGTCGACATAGTCGTGCACGACGGCCTGTCGGACACCGGGCTGCGACGTGAGCAGTGCTTCGATCTCAGCAGCGTCGACAAACTCTCCCGCGATTCGGATCCGGTGATCGATTCGACCCAGATGGACGAGGCATCCGTCTGACTGGAGCCGCCCAAGATCTCCGGTTCGGTATCGGCGGACACCGTGACCCAGATCCTCGAATCGTTGGCGGGTCAGATCGGGATTTCGCCAGTAGCCCTTCGCCAGGAATCGGCTGTCGACGACGAGCTCTCCGGGGGCATCTCCGATGGGAGCGTGCCCGTGCTCGTCGAGGAGTCGCACCTCGACGTCGGGCACCGCATAGCCGATGGGGACCAGCTGCTCCGCGTTGGCTGCTGCCCGCACGTCGACGAAGTACTGCCGCACCAATCCGCATTCGGTGGCGCCCAGACCATTGACGAGCGTACAGGATGGCTGGCAATTGGATCGGAAGTGCTCCAGATCGAACCCGGATGTTCGATCACCCTCCAATCGCACGAGCCGCAGATCGGGGAACCTATCGACTTCGTCCGACAGCATGCGGAAGATCGAAGGGACGGCGTGGAACACCGTGATCCGCATTCGTCGAGCCCACGCGGATAACGACGACAATCCATCGCCCTGGAGGTCGAATGGAACCACCGTCGCGCCGTTCAGCAGCGCGCCGAACAGCGTGGACACCGTTCCGCTGAAGCTCGGATTCTGAACCAGGCTCAGTCGATCTCCGGCTCCAAATCGCAAAGTGTTTGTATAGCGAAGGACGTTGTGCAGGACGTTTCGATGCGTGTCGGCGACGCCCTTCGGGATGCCGGTCGATCCCGACGTGTAGAAGATGTAAGCAACGTCTTCGCTGTCGGCCCGGCGATGCGTCCATTCGGCCGTTTCCTGTCCGCCGTTCCGGAGCGCGTCGTGCGCAGCAATCACGGGAATGCGATTGGCTGCCAGCGTTCGGCCAAGTTCTAGATGCGCCTCCGCGGCCAACAGCGCCGACGGATCGAGAAAGTCGATCATCCGGCGCAAGATCGAGGTTGGCAGCCGTTGATCGAGTGGCGCGTACGGCAGGCCCGACTTGAGAACGCCGAGCGTCCACACGATGGATTCGTAGCCTTGCGGGCACAGCAAGGCGACGGGTCTGCTATCCGGCCCCACTGCCTCCCGGACAGCTCGAGCAGCCCGGTCGCTGTCTCTGTTCAGTTGCGCATAGGTGACGTCGCCGGAGACGAGGGAGACTGCTGGTGCGTCCGGTGTGCTCTTGACTTGTTGGCCGAATCGCTCGTGAATCGATCGCTCGCAGTCGGCAATCGTCCACTCGGTAAACGTCTGCGGAGCCCGCAGAGCACGTCTCGCGCGCTGATCCCTCATGACCCGCTTCTCAACGCCGTCCGCACGCTAGAGGCGCTGTTGCAGCCGCCGCATGCCGCGGAGCCATCGATCGTAATCCGCGGCCTTGCGCTTGAAATACTCAGCCACTTCGGGATGCGGGAGGATTAGAAAGCGTTCGGCCGCAAGGCCTTCGATCACTGCGTCGGCGACCACCTCAGGCTCGATCGCCGATTCGCCCAGGAGATTTCGCGCGACCGCTGAAGCACCTTCCAGCATTGGTGTCCGAACACCTTGTGGGCACAAACACGAGACTTTGATACCGCGGTCCCCATACGTGATGGCGAGCCACTCCGCAAATGCCACTGCCGCGTGCTTGGTGACAGCATAGGGCGCCGAGCCGATCTGCGTGAGCAGACCTGCAGCTGACGCAGTCTGCAGCAGATATCCACCACCCGCGGCCAGCATCGAAGGCAACACGGCGCGCGCGGCGTAGATGTGCGCCATCACGTTGACCTGCCAGAAGTCTTGCCAACGTGCTCCATCCGTCTCCAACCCTGCTTCGCCACCACCAATGCCGGCGTTCGAACAGAACAAATCGATTCGACCGTGCCGGTCGATCACGCCCTGCACCAGCTGTGTGACAGCATCCTCGATGCCGACGTCCGCGATGACAGCCTCGCCTGCGACATCTGAAGCAACGTCGCGCGCGCTGGCATGTTGGTCGACAACGATGACGGCTCGTGCACCTTCGTGAGCGAATCGGCGGCACAACGCCCGGCCGATCCCGCTGCCACCGCCGGTTACCACGACAATTCGATCCACGACGTTCATATCAGGGCGGGGAGATTATAAGGGTCGACCGACCGAACGACCGCACGCGTTACACTAGGTAGATCTGCGTGGAACGAATAGGCCGTTATCGAGTTACGCGTGTGCTCGGCGAAGGCGGAATGGGCGTGGTTTATGCCGCGCACGACGACCGGCTCGATCGACCCGTGGCCATCAAAGTGGTTCGTCCCGAGGCGTTGGCGGACGACACCGCACGAGAGCGCTTTCGGCGTGAGGCGCGGACTGCCGCTCGGGTCAGCCATCCTCATATTTGTGCCTTGTACGAGTTCGATGAGGATGAGGGACAGCCGTTCCTCGTCATGGAGCTACTCGATGGCGAGCCGTTGTCCGCACGTCTCGATCGCGGCCCGATTCCCGTCGCAGAAGCGCTGACCATTGCAGACACGATGCTCGATGCGCTGGCGGCACTGCATCGACGCGACGTCGTCCATCGCGATCTCAAGCCGGCGAACGTATTTCTCACGCCCCACGGGCTGAAGCTCCTCGATTTTGGATTGGCCCAACCGCTGTCGGGCGACGATCAGACGCGACAGTTGTCGCTCACCGGCCGTAACGTGGTGGTTGGAACACCGCAATACATGGCTCCGGAGCAGTTGTTCGAAGGCCGCGTGGACGAACGCGCCGACATTTTCGCGGCCGCGCTGGTGGTGTACGAAATGCTGTCAGGCCGGTGCGCATTCGCTGCACCCACGCTCCCGGCGATCCTCCACGCTGTTGGCTACGAAGATCCGCCGGCCCTGCAAGGCTCCCCGGAGATCGAAAAGATCGATCGTGTCCTGCGCAAGGCGTTGGCAAAGAAACCGACCGATCGATTCGCCAGAACCGAGCTCTTCGCGGCAGCGCTTCGCGAGTCGACGGCGGCGCCAGATCCGAAACCCAGAGGGCGGACGCATCGCACGCGATTCGTCGCGATTCCTCTTCGCGTGCTGCGTCCGGACCCTGAAACGGACTTCCTCGCCTTCAGCATTCCCGATGCGGTCTCGGTCGCCTTGTCGACGCTGGAATCGGTCATCGTCCGATCACCACAGGCCGCGAATGCCACCTCCGATGTCCGCGCAATCGGCCGGGATCTCGCGGTCGATGTCGTCCTGACGGGAACGCTCATGCGCGCCGGCAATCACGTCCGCGTCAGCGCACAACTGGCCGATGCTGAAGCCGGAACGCTGATTTGGTCGGACGTCGCGCAGGCGCCGATCGAGGATCTCTTTCAGCTCCAGGACACGCTGACGAGTCACATCCTGTCGTCGCTGTCCCTTCCGCTGACCGCCCGCGATCGCCAGTCACTCGACCGGCATGCCCCGGCCAGCGCCGAAGCCTACGAACTGTATCTCCGAGCGAACGAGTTGGCGCGAAACCCCAGCAGCGTCGACGAGGCGCGAGAGCTGTACGAGCGCGCGCTCGAAATCGATCCCAACTACGCGCCGGCGTGGGCCGCGTTGGGCCGCACACGCCGAGTCATCGCCAAGTGGGCCGGGAAGGCCGGCATCGGGTTCCTCCCGTTGGCGGAACAGGCCTTTCACCGCGCCCTGGAGCTGGATCCCGATCTGTCGTTGGCCCACGACCTGGCCGCCTACGTGGATGCCGAATTGGGGCGCGCGCCGGAAGGGATGGAGCGGCTTCTTCGTCGAGCGGCGATTCGACGAACTGATACGGGCGTGCTGGCCGGACTGGTGACGACGTGTCGATATGCCGGGCTCTTCGAAGAATCGAAAGCCGCGCACAACCGTGCGGTGATGCTCGACCCCGCGCGTAAGACCAGTGTGGCCTGGACCCACTTCATGTTGGGCGAATACGATGCCGCGGTCCGGACCGAAACCGGGACGCCGCCCTACTGCGCGATTCTCGCGAAGATGGTCACGGGGCAGCTGACCTCTGATGCCATCCGCGAGGAAGAAGCCCAGACCACGGCCGACGGCGCGCGGTTGGCGGTAGGCGCCTACCGCGCTGCGTTCGAAGGTTCCGTTGACGAAGCGGCCGACAAGCTCCATCGCCTTCACGAGTCAGGATTCGCAGACCCGGAGGGCTGGTATATCTATTCCTTCGTCCTCGCGCGGGCCGGCGCTGCCGATCACGCGCTCCACTTCTTGCGGCTGTCGATCGATGGGGGCTACTGCTCGCACGCCGTCCTGACCTCTCAGGCGGAGTGGGCGTTACTCAGGGACAATCCTGTGTTCGGCGCCCTGCTCCAGCGCACAGCCGACATGCTGGAAGAGGCGCGGCTGCGCTTCGATGCCGTGAACGGCGCCGAGGTCTTGAGCGCGAAGGTGCCGCCCTCGTCGAAGGGCTGAGCCGCTCAGTCGAGATCGAAGCCCCGCAACGGCTTCGTGACCGGCTCCTTACTCGCTTGCTTCAACGCCTCCTCGAATCGCTTCGAGAGCGCATCTCCCCGCGTCTTTTCATCCTGCACGGATTGCGCAAACAGCGCCTCCCGACGAGCCGCCTGCTCTTCGAGGATACGCTGCGCCTCGCTCAGTTCGGGACGATCGGCACTGGGCGGCTCGCGGTGCTCGATGATGCGTCCCAGATTGACGTCGACGACGAGCAAGGCGCTGCAGCATGGGCAGGTCAGTTCGAGCTCACTTTTCAGCCGGGCCATAGCGACAGAGTACACTGAACGGCAATTGATGGCGCAAGACGATGCGGTACGCACGCGGACCCTGCGAGTCGTCACTTACAACATTCATCGCTGCCGCGGGCTCGACGGCCGCACTCGCCCCGAGCGCATCGCCGCTGTCCTCGCCTCGATCGACGCCGACATCATCGCCCTGCAGGAAGTCATCGGAGCGAGTCCGGTCAAGCCGGGCCAGGCCGCCGAAATCGGCGCCGCTCTCGGCATGGGCTGGGTCATGGCGCCAACCCGCCACCTCCGGAACGCGCTCTTCGGCAACGTTGTCCTGAGTCACTTTCCCGTCAAGCATCACCAGCAGCATGATCTGAGCTGGAAGACGTGTGAAGCACGACTTGCACAACGTGTCGACCTTCAGATCGGCGACGATGACATCCTGCACTTCTACAACGTTCACCTCGGCACGGCCCTCTTGGAGCGGCGCGAGCAGGCGCAACGCCTGGCGAGCCTCGTTCACGACCGCCGAGTGGCGGGGCCCAAGATCGTCCTGGGCGACTTCAACGAGTGGGCGCGTCCTTTGGCCACCGACGTGCTGGCGCAGAAGCTTCACAGCATCGATCTGCGCAAACACCTAAGCCGGCGCCGGACGTATCCGGGGTTTTTCCCGCTCCTCCATCTCGATCACATCTATTACGAAGGCGCCCGCGTCGAAGTCGACAAAGTGTGGCTACCAAAAGATCGACTGACGATGATGGCGTCGGATCACCTCCCGCTGGTCGCCGACCTGCGCATTCGCTTCTAGTTTCCTACACGCGGAACCTTCCCCGCTCCTTCCTCTGCTCCGCGGATGCGGATGTCGCTGAGACAATTGGTTACACACGGTAATGGTCCAAACCGATCTCAGGGAATCGGTGTCTAAAGTCGCAACGTCCGAGGTAACGCGAATGTCCAGCTGGCACGGGTCGATTCGGTCCGCCATCATCCTGCTGATCGCGAGCGTGACCTTCTCGACTCCCTCATTACTCCACGGCGCGCCTCCGCGCACGCTGCGGCTGCACGGGCTCGTCGAGCCTCTGCGTAGCTACACCGTCTCCGCGCCTCGGCTCGCTGGTTCCGCCACCCCGGGCGGCGGCCCTAGTGCTCTGGTCGTCGTCCATCTAGCGCGAGCAGGCACCATGGTGCGGCAGGGTGATGTCGTCGTCGAATTCGATCGGCATACCCAGCTGCGCGCTGCCCGCGATCGCGAATCGGAGTTCCGCGATTTGATCGAGCAAATCAACAAGAAGCGTGGTGATCAGGTCGCTGCCCGTGGCATGCGCGATGCGCAGTTGCGGCAGTCGGAGAACGACCTGCGCATCGCCGAGCTCGGAGTGCTTGGCAACGATCTGCTGCCCAGAACGTCGGCCGAGAAAAACGTGCACACATTGGAAGAAGCCAAGGCGCATCTCACCCAGCTACGAAAGACCTTCGAGCTGCGAAATCGTGCTGAAGCGGCTGACCTGCGAATCCTCGAGATTCAGCGGGATCGCGCTTCGAACGCCTGGAAACACGCTCAGAGAAACGCCGAACGGATGCGCATCACCGCACCGCACGACGGCCTCATCGTGCTGAAGGCCATCTGGAAGAGCGGGACGATGGCCGAGGTGCAAGAGGGCGAGGAAGTGCGGCCGGGGATACCCATCCTCGACATCGTGGATCCGTCGGCGATGCGTGTTCGCGCCAACGTGAATCAGGCAGATGTCGAGGGGCTGGCGAGCGGACAAATGGCGCGCATCACGCTGGATTCGTATCCTGCCAAGTCGTTCAACGCACGACTGGAGACATTGTCGCCAATCGCCAGCACCAGCACCCTGTCCGTGCGCGTGCGAACCTTCGTGGCGATCTTCTCGATCGAAGGCAACGACCCCCATCTCCTGCCCGACCTGGCGGCAGCCGTCGAGCTCACGCCAGCCGGCGTCGAGCAGGCGGCTGGCCGACGATAAGCGCGACGGTCATGCGACGTCGATCGTCAATCGCCATTCTGATTGTTGCCGCCGTCGTGGCATCTGGCATCGCGCTGATTGCGTGGACTCGAAGCGGGACGGTTTCCGTACCGACAACTGTCGTTCAGAAACGATCCTTCGTTGACTATCTGTCGGTTCGCGGCGAGATTCGACCTGTTCGTTCGATCGTGCTCACCGCTCCGTCATCCGGCGCCGATCTCCAGATTCTCCAACTCGCGACCAACGGCGCAACGGTATCGCCCGGCGACGTGGTGATTCAGTTCGATTCGACGGTTCAGCAGCGAACCCTCGAGCAACGGCGGTCCGAGCTCAAGCAGGCCGAGTCTGAGATCGACAAGGCCGAAACTGAAGGGCGTCAGCGCGTCCAGGCGGTTGAAGCGGAGTTGTCCCAGGCGCGGTCGGCTGCCGAACGCGCCAGACTCGACATCGCGCGGACCGAGCTGGTGTCGAAGGTTGAAGGCGAGAAGTTGGGGCTGCTCCTGGCGAACGCCGAACTTCAGGTGAAGGGTCTTCAGCAAAAGGTGAGCGGCGAGCGCGCGTCGACAGCTGCGACGGTCGCCATCGCCCGTCAAAAGCGCGACAAAGCGCTTGGCGATGTCGCCGATACCGAGCGCATCATCCAGTCATTGACGGTGCGGGCTCCGTCCGCGGGCACGATTTCGTTGCTCCCCAACATGCGGGCCGGCGGACCCATGAGCCGCAGTGCGCCCGAATTCAGGCGCGGCGACCGTGTCTGGTTTGGTGCCGCCATCGCCGAGTTACCCGATCTCAGTTCGGTCCAGATGACCTGTCGGCTGGACGAAGCCGATCGCGCACGAGTGCAACGCGACACACGAGTGTTGGTCAAGGTCGATGCCCTCCCGGACCGCGAGCTCACCGCCGCCATCCGAGAGATCGCGATGGTCGCAAAGCCCGATTTCACGACCTTCCCTCCCATCCGAAACTTCGACGCAATCATCGCGCTGAATGAAGGGGATCCTCGTTTGCGAACCGGCATGAGCGCATCCGCCCGCATCGAACTGAACCGGCTCGATGACGTCATCGTCGTGCCGACGTCTGCGATATTTCAGGTCGACGGCGCCACCGTCACGTACGTCGTGGACGGCGGACGCACCACCTTGAGGCCCGTCAATCTCCTGCGGCGCGGACGCGACGAAACAGCCGTGAGCTCGGGGCTCCGCGAGGGCGAGCGGATCGCCCTGCGCGACCCGACGCTGGGAGCCACGCGATGAGAGAGACGCCAGCAGCCGTGGCGGGTCGACTGAGACGCGTGCGCCGGCTGCTCGTTGTTGTCACGACCGCCGTTGTCGTCGGTGTCACCGGAACGTTGATCTGGGTGACGGCGACACCGGCCCTCGAGCGAGAGGTGCCCACCACGCGTGTCCAACGCGGGACCGTGCAGGTGACTGTGCACGCGGTTGGCGATCTCCGCGCGAAACGTGCCATGCAGCTATTCGTGCCGCCCGCAGCCGGCAGCCTGACGATCATTGCGCTCGCCACGTCGGGAACCGCGATGAAAGCTGGAGATGTGATCGTGGCCTTTGATCCGTCCGAGCAGGAATTTGCGCTCGAACAGGCGCGCTTCGACTTGCTGCTCGCGGAACAGGAAATCACGAAAGCCGAGGCAGAAGCCGCGGTGCAGGCCGCGGAAGACGAGGTCGCCTTGCTCAAGGCGAGATTCGAGGTCCGGCGAGCGGAGCTGGATGCCGCCGCAAACGATCTCGTTGGCTCGCTCGTCGCCAAGCAGAATCTGCTGTTGCTCGATGAAGCGCGGCAGCGTCTCGCCAAGCTGGAGGTTGACGTCAAGAGCCATCGTGAGAGCGCCGTCGCCTCGGGTGCAGTGCTTCAGGAGAAACGCAACAAAGCTCGCGCGGCAGTTGAAGTTGCCGTGCGCAACATCGAGAACCTGCAGATTCGCGCGCCGTTCGATGGGTTCGTGACGCTACGCCCCAACATGATGGCGTTTGGCGGCATCTACTTCGGCGGCGCCATGCCTGAGTACCGAGTGGGAGACGCCACCAACTCGGGACAACTGATTGCCGACTTGATCGACACCACGAGCATCGAGATCACCGCCAAGCTACCCGAGCACGATCGGGCCAACGTCAGTCCCGGACAAGCCGTCAGCGTCAGCGTCGATGCCATTCCAGAAGCTACTCTGGAGGGAACCGTTCGTGCGGTCAGCGGCGTGGCCAGCCGGCAGATGTTTGAAGGGGGCGGCGTCCGGCGATTCGATATCGCCTTTGACGTACGAGGCAACATGTCGCGCGTACGGCCGGGTGTGAGCGCGGCTCTCGCGATCGCTGGCCCGGTGTTCGAGCAAGCGCTGTTCATTCCTCGCCCGGCCGTCTTCGAGATCGCGGGGAAGCCGTCAGTCTACGCTCGCACAGCAAATGGCTTCGAACCTCGCGCGGTGACCGTGCGGGCACTGACACACAGCGTCGCAGTGATCGACGGCCTCGACGAATCGACCGAGGTCGCGCTGGTAAACCCGAACAGCTCCGGCGGTTCCGGCAGAGGCCAGTCTCCCGCCGCACCCCCCACTCAGCGAGCGGCGTTGTGAGCGTGCAGTCGAACTCCTCATCACCTCGGCGTGCTTCCAGCGGGCTGTGGCTGCCAGATCTTGGTCGCAGCATCGACAACCTGCTCGTGCACAAGTTGCGCACCTTGCTGACGATGCTCGGCATGATCTTCGGCGTTGCCGCGGTCTTGTCGATGCTCTCGATCGGCGCCGGCGCGCAGCAACAGGTCATGGCGTTCATCGAGGAACTTGGCGTCCGCAATCTCATCGTCGAGGCTCGCGAAACCACCGAATGGCAGGCCAACCAGAAGGTTCGGCTGCAGTCGCCGGGGCTCAGCCTTCAGGACGTTCGTGCGATCCAGGCCTCGGTCCCCGGGATAGACATCGTGACCGCTCGCAAGCGGTTCGCGCCGACGCGAGTCGTTCCGAAGACAGACGCCGAGACACCAGTGGTCTTCGGCGTCGACCCTAACTACCAGTCGGTCGGCAGTCTCCGAGTGACGCATGGACGCTTCTACTCGGACGACGAGGCGGCCAGAGCGGCGCCCCTCTGTGTGCTCGGCGAGGCGGCGCGATGGCGACTCTTCGGCACGACTGAACCCTTGGGTCAGTTCGTCAAGGTCAACGAGCAGTGGCTGGAAGTGATCGGTGTGGTTGGCGGACAGGCGGTCGCGCAGGGGGATGTCGGCGGCCTGCCGGCACAAGATCGCAACAATCTGATTTACGTGCCCACGTCGACCGCAATCCTTCGCCTCGAAGACAACTACTCCATGCTGCGAGACGAGATCGACGGCATCTTCGTCAGGCTCAAGGAAGGCAACGACGTGTCCGCTTCGGCGGCCATCGTTCGCACGATTCTCGAGAACAGCCACCGCGGCGCCAGCGACTATTCGCTGATCGTGCCGGCGGAACTTCTCGCCGAACAGCAACGCACCAAGCGCATCTTCGACATCGTGATGGTTGCGCTAGCCTCCATTTCGCTCCTCGTCGGGGGAATCGGGATCATGAACATCATGCTCGCGAGCGTCATGGAACGAACCCCCGAGATCGGATTGCGCCGTGCGATCGGCGCAACCCGCGTAGACATCGTCCGTCAATTCGTGCTCGAGACGACGCTCATCGCCATCATCGGCGGCACACTCGGCCTCGTTCTCGGACTCGCGATGAGTCGCGGGATCGCCAGCTTCGCCGGATGGTCGACGATCGTGACCGGCTGGTCTCTCCTTCTCTCCTTCCTCGTCTCGGTGATCGTCGGCCTCGTGTCGGGTGTGTATCCCGCGATGCGGGCGGCGCAGCTCGATCCTGTCCAGGCGCTGCACTACGAATAACGCCCGTCCGGGCGCCCGTGCCTGATGTGCCTTTGAGGTGCCTGAAGCACCTGCCTGTAGCGTAGGGCCATACGCTTGAACCTCAGGCTATCGTTATGATATCACTTAGCTATCAAGGAGGATTCGATGATTCGCGAACGCGAGTACCACGGCCTTTCCGGCATCCCAGTGCTAATTGGCCTGCTGGCGGTCGACGCAGGCTTGGTGTGGGCGCTCGTTCAGTCGATTCGTGCCGAGAACCCCATGGGGATCTCGCTCATGGCGATCAGCCTCGCGCTGATCACCTTTCTGTTGTTCGGCCTCTTCATGGTCCATCCCAATCAAGGCAAGGTCCTGCAGCTGTTCGGACAGTACCGCGGGACCGCGAAAATCCAGGGCTTGCGTTGGGCCAATCCGCTGTTGATGAAGAAAGCCGTGTCGCTGCGGGTGCGAAACTTCGAAAGCTCACGCCTGAAAGTGAACGACAACGAAGGAAATCCCATCGAGATTGCCGCCGTCGTCGTGTGGAAAGTGGTCGAAACCGCTGAAGCCGTTTTCGAGGTCGATGACTACGAGAACTACGTGCACGTGCAGAGCGAGTCGGCGCTGCGCAACCTCGCGACGAGCTATCCATACGATGCTCATGACGAGCACACGGTCTCGCTGAGAGGTCATACCGCCGCCGTCGCGGACCATCTGAAGCGCGAGATCCAGGAGCGCCTGTCGAAAGCAGGGGTCGAGGTGGTCGAGGCGCGCATCAGCCACCTTGCCTATGCGCCGGAGATCGCGGCTGCGATGCTGCAGCGCCAGCAGGCTGGTGCGATCATCGCCGCGCGTCAACGGATCGTGGAGGGGGCGGTTGGAATGGTCGAAATGGCGCTCGGGATGTTGTCTCAGAAATCCATCGTGACCCTGGACGAAGAACGCAAAGCCTCGATGGTGAGCAATCTCCTCGTCGTGCTGTGTGGCGAGCGCGGCGCGCAGCCCATCATCAATACCGGCACGATCTATCAATAGGTCATGAGCGAGCGGAAGGCTTTCCTCCTTCGGATCGACCCGAAGGTTCTGGACGCGCTACAGCGCTGGGCGGACGATGACTTGCGCAGCCTGAATGCGCAGATTGAATTCGTGCTGCGGAGGGCCCTGCGCGATAACGGAAGGCTGAAGGATGTATCCGACAGTAAGGAGTCGAAGCGTTCGCCTAGGCCTTAAACGCAAACGGGCCGGTCGTTGACCGGCCCGCAATAATCTCTGCCCGAGTTCGAGCTTCTAGCCTTCCTCTTCGAACTCGCCATCCACCAACGGTCCTAAACGAGTGGATGGACGGAGCGCTTCACGATAGTCGTACAGCGGAAGGTCCTTCACATGAAGCGGATTGCCGCAGCCGGGTGATGCGAAATCTACGACAACCGTGACGGGACTGCCCGGTGAACCTTCGCGGAACGCGAGCCGGCAACCACAGGCGAGGCGCGCGTGTTGGAAACCTTTCAGCATGGGCTGAAGGGATCATACTACAGCAGCGCCTTGATCTCTTTTTCGAACACGGCCTTCGGTGCGATGCCGAGGTGCTTCTTGCAGACCTTGCCATCGCGGCTGATGATGAACGACGCCGGGATGCCCCAGATCGGACCATACGAGTCCTGCACATCCTCGCGACCGTCGCCGAGCAGGATCGGATAGTTCATCTTGTATTCGTTGGCGAAGGCGCGCGCCTGGTCGGGCTTGTCATCCACCGAATAGCCAACGACCACGAGATCGTTCTTGTAGGCGTTCTGCAATTCCACGAAGCCCGGAATCTCCGCTTTGCACGGGCCGCACCACGTCGCCCAGAAGTTCAGCAGAATCACCTTGCCCTTGAACGAGGTGAGCGAGACGTCTTTGCCGTCGAGATCCTTGATCGTGAAATCAAGCTTGGCCGGCTTGGCGTTGGCCATGCAGGCCGCTCCGGTTTGCTCCCCTTCAAAGGCCGTGGCTTCGGTTTCGTGTGACGCGACCAAACCTTCTTCGATAACCGGCTCGGCTTCGACATCGTGCTGCCATACGAAGGGCACGCTGATGGCGAGCAGAGACATCACGGTAGCGGCAATCGCCGCCAGGCGCAGCTTGGAGCTTGGCTGATCCATGGGTCTATTGTGCCTCATGACTACAGGAGATATCTACGTCGCGCCCCCGTGGCCGGTTACGGCCGCGCTACTGCGTATTGGCCTCGAAATAGGCTGAAATCCTGTTCAGATCGTCCTGAGGAACACCCCGAGCGACGACAACGTACGAGTTGCCGTTGGCGGTCCAGATTTTCTCGGCATGCCCCAGCACAGAAAGCGCGGCCGGCGGCCGCTGCTCGCCTTGGGTCACGTACAACGAAACGTCGCGATCACCTGATCGATACAGCAAGTGAGCATGATCGCCGAGCCAGAAGGGGCAGCGACGTGCCGCCATCAACGTAATGCCGACCTCAGCACTCGAAGCCGGAACCCGAACGTCCCATCCGTAGTCGTGTCGATACTGACGTTCGAGATCGGCGGCATTGGCCGCTTGCATCGTCCCCAGCTGCTGGACGACAAAGCAGCGGACATGGTCGATCGCCAGCTGCGCCGCGAAAAGCACGTTCGATTGCAGCGGCGCAAATTCCAGCGCCGTCACGACCATCACCAGAACGGCGGCCGCCGCCCCAAACGCACTGAGACGGCCGCGCCAACCAAGCGTGGGTTGAGATGCCGGCTGCAAACCGGCAACGATGCGGGTCCGCAATCCCGGAGGCGCCGGGGTCGTCAGCTGAACGGCCTTCGCACGAAGAATCCGACGCGCCGTCCGCTCACTGGCAACCTGCACCTGACACGCTGGGCACGTGGAGAGATGGAGTTCGACCTGACGGATTGCGTCCGCGGTGGCCTCTCCGTCCACGTACGGTGGCAGTAGCGACTCGATTCGGCGACACTCTGTCATTCCCGGCCTCGGTTCGGTGTCTGGCGTCTTGGCTCCCTACTCATGGCGAGCCACCAACTCCGGCGCCGCCGTCAACTGCTGGACCAACTGTCTCCGGCCGCGCGAGATGCGCGACATCACCGTCCCGACGGGGATTTCCAGTACCTGGGCAATCTCCTGATAGGACAGCTCCTCGACGTCCCGCAGCCACACCGCCTCGCGAAACGCCGGCGGCAGCCGCTCGAGCGCTGCCTTCAGCTCCGCGTCGAGCCCGGCGCGAAGGAGCAGTGCTTCGGGACTCTCAACCGCGCCCGTGCGAACGTCGCTCACCGTCTCGGCCGCCGCCTCGACGGCCTCCGAATCGAAATCGATTCTCGAGCGTGCCCGATCCCGCTGGCGGTTGCGCCAGGTGTTATGCAGGATCGTAAAAAGCCAGGCCTTGAGGTTGGTGCCCTCGATGAAGCGGGCCCGCGCGCGAAAGGCCTTGAGATAGGTGTCCTGCACCAGATCCTGAGCCCGGTCCGCGTCCCGCGTCAGGCGCAGGGCGGTCCCGTACAGGGCATCGAGCAGGGCGAGCGCCTCGGTGGCGAACGCGTCGCTTTCGGGCGCCGATTCAGCGCGGCGTCGACCAAAGAGCATTGATGAGTGTCGCCGCTAGTTTGATAAACCCCGGACGACGCGGGATATTCCACCGTGACGTCCGTCCAGAGTATAGGACAACGGGGCCGGTCTGGATTTTGCTCGCGACATTCCGATTCGTGTCGCCATCGCCGCGGACGTGGGGTCGCCACCGCAACTTGTCGCACCCTGTCGCAAGCCTCGAAAAGCGACGCACCCGAAGTAAGATGCCTGCCAGGAGTTGGTCATGAATACTTGCACGTCGTCGGCCCGGTCTCTATCGGCGCCCCTGGTCGTAATGTTGACGGCGCTTGCCCTCGCGGGCGGCGTTCAGCCGGTGGCGGCTCAGACCGAGTTTGTGCCGTACTTCGGGAAGAACCAGATCCGCTACGACAACTTCAAGTGGCAGATCTATACGACCGACCACTTCGAGATCTACTACTACCCCGAGATTGAGCCACATCTCGAGAAGATCTCCGGCTACGCGGAGAGTGCTTATCAGCACGTCAGCTCCGAGCTCAAGCACGACCTCGCGTTCAAGGTGCCGTTGATCCTGTTCTCGACCGCCAGCGAGTTCTGGCAACAGAACGTCATCCCCGGCGCCGCGCAGGAAGGCGTCGGTGCGTTCGCGGAGCCGAGCCGCTTCCGGATCGTGATGCCGATGGACGAACCGTCGGACCTCCTCTACCGCTTGACCGTCCACGAGCTCACGCACCAGTTTCAATACGACATCATCCCGACCTCGCTGATCCGCAACAACATGCCGCTGTGGGTGTTCGAGGGCATGTCGGACTACATGACCGGTTACTGGCGTTCGGTGGATCTCATGACCGTCCGCGACGCCGCGGTGGCCGATATCGTGCCGAAGATGTCCGAGCTGCAGGGTTACGGCAACTTCAGCAACGTGCGATTGATCTACAACCTCGGACACGCCGCGTTCGAGTTCATGGAAGCCCGTTGGGGCAAGGAAGGCGTCCGGCAGTTCATCTTCTCGCTGCGCAAGAGCGTGATTGGCGGCGGCGACAACGCGTTCAAGGAAGCGTTCGACATGGAAGCGGACGAATGGGACCAGCAGTTCGACCGCTACCTCAAGGATCGGTTCAAGCCGTTCCGCGACAAGGAACGACCTGCGGACTACGGTCGCGACCTGGCACCCAATCCTGAGCGTTCGAAGTTCTCCGACATCCTGGCGATTGAGCCGTCGCCATCAGGCGATCTGATCGCCGCGGTCACCGGCAACCGGCGCGATCGCGAATACGACATCGTGCTGCTCTCCACCAAGGACGGCCAAGTCATCCGCAATCTGACAAGTGGCTTCGATCAGAGCCTCGGCTTCGAAAGCATTCCGACGCCCGGCATGCGCTATGTGACGGTGCCGTGGATGTCGTGGTCACCGCAGGGTGACCGGCTCGCCTACTTCGTCCGTACGGAAAAAGACCGCTCGCTCCTGCTGCAGAACGTCATCACCCGGAAGGTCGAGATCCGGATACCGATGAATACGGTGGACTCCCCCGAATCGCCCGACATCTCGCCCGACGGCAAGGTCGTGGCCTTCGCGGCGGCGCGCGGTATTGTCAATGACATCTTCACGGTCAATCTCGACACGAAAGAGATCGTGAATCTGACCAACGACACGTTCGCCGACTACGCTCCCACGTGGGCGCCCGACGGCAAATCCCTGATCTTCCTGAAGCGCGTCAGCGGCAACGAGAAACTGTTTCGGCTGGATCTGGCATCCGGCAAGTCCACTCAATTGACCTTCGGCACGCACGACGAAGGCGGCGCCCAGTTCCTGGATGCCGACACGCTGGTCTTCACGTCGACCGCGACCGACCCAGCGAAGGCCATCGATCCGGATGTCGCGAAGAACGGGACCATTCACAACATCTGGACGCTCAACCTCAAGAGCGGCGCACTGCTGCAGTACACGGACTCGCTGGCTGGGAACTTCTCGCCGGCGGTGCTCCGCGATGGCTCGGCCAACCCGCGCATCGCGTTCGTGACCTATTACAAGAGTCAATACGGACTGCACACGCTGGACCGCAAGGAGCCGGTCTCGAAAGCCGAAACTTCGGACTTCGGCGCACCCGGTCCGGTCATCGACTTCCAGGCACCGATGACACACACGTTGGTGGCCGAGAACAAGAAGCAGAAGGGCAAGTTCGAGAAGATGTTCCTCGACGGCCGCCCGCCGGTGGCCCTGGGCGTGACCAGCGGTGGGGATTTCTTCGGCGGGACCCAGATTTCGTTCACCGACGTGCTCGGCGATCAGCAGTTCAACATGTTTGCCTCGTCGGTCTCACAGTACCGAACGCTGTCGTTCACGTATCACAACCTCGAACGCCGCTTCCAATATGCGCTGCAGGGCTACTCGCAGACGCAGTTCTTCTACGGTGCGCTCGAAGGCGTCTTCTACGACCCGGTTCTGTCGCAGTACATCGACCGGGATCTCGCGGTCGCCACTCGAACGGTCCGCGGCGGCACGGCGTTCGGCATTTACCCGTTCAACCGTTACCGCCGCGTCGAGTTCTACGGCGGCATGGTGAACTACAACGAGGAGTTCGACAACGAAGGCTTACAGTCCATCTCTGACGACTACCAGGAAGAGCAATTCGGACGCGTGCTGTTCAACAACGGCAACATGGTTCCGCTGGGCGTAACCTTCGTCCAGGAAACCACGGTGTTCCGTGAGTTCGGGCCGCTCGCCGGCAGCACGGTCAAGGTCAACTACGAAGCCGCGCCGAAGATTGGCAACTTCTTGACACGGCAGACGGTCGACGTGGACGCACGCAAATACTTCCGACTCGGTGGTAGCGGACTGCTGGCGCTTCGCGCGAAAGGCTTCCACAGCTGGGGTGAGAGCCCGAGCTTCATGTATTTCGGCGGCAACTCCGAACTGCGTGGATACGATTACCTGTCGTTCGTCGGGCAGGACGCGTTCTTCTTGAACGCCGAATTGCGCTTCCCGTTGATCGAAGCAATGGCCACACCGATCGGCATCCTCGGCGGCATTCGCGGCACGGTGTTCGTCAACCTGGGCGGGGCGAGCTGGGAGAACCAGGGCTTCAATGCCTGGACCAGCACTTCTTCGATTGAAAGACCGATCATCGACACCCAGATCATTGGCAACGAGATCGTTCCGATTTACGGACTGCCACGCGAGATCGACGGCTTCCGCCTCGTCGACTCGCGCGGGTCCTATGGCATCAGCTTGCAGACGTTCGCGCTCGGCTTCCCACTCCACTTCGACTGGTCGTGGAAGACGCTCTTCAATGAAGATTGGGAAGACGTCGTGTTCTCGCTGCAGGGCGGCAGCTCGGAGTTCCGCAAGCCGAAATTCTCGGTGTGGATCGGCTACGACTTCTGATCGATTGTCAGTTTTCAGTTGCCAGTTCAAAGGGCTGTCGCGTTGCCTCGAATTGTTCGAGCCTCCCTTTGAACTGGTAACTGGAAACTGACGCGCTACTCTCCCCGCTTTTCTTTTCTGGCGAGTCTTTCCGCCCGCCGCAACTGCGCCTGCCGCTGCCGTTCCTCGTCCTCCGGCCCTTCGATCAGCAGCGGCGGCACCGCTTTCGGCTTCCCCTCGGCATCCAGTGATACGAAGGTCAGAAACGCGCGGCTGGTGAGCTTGCGTTCGCCGGTCGTGATGCTCTCCGAAAACGCCTCGACTTCTACTTCCAGCGAGGTCCGGAACGTCGCCGTCACCCTCGACTTGAGAATGATCATGTCGCCGACCTTGATCGGGTGCAGGAAATCGAGGCGATCCACGCCGGCCGTCAGCGCCAGCGCGTTGGTGTGGCGATGACAGGCAATCGCGCCGGTGATGTCGATGAGATGCATCACGGTTCCGCCAAGGATGTAGCCGAGGGGATTGGAATCGTTGGGAAGAACGACCTGGACGGTCTCGGACGCGGAGGCGCGCCAGGACTTCGGATTCATGGTTAGTTGTCAGTTTCCAGTTACCAGTTCAAAGGGCTGTGAGCTGGCTCGAACAATCTAGGCGCCCTTTGAACTGACAACTGATAACTGAAAACTGGTCGCGAATCAGTTCCCCGCCTTCGACATCCGAAGCTGGCTGCGATCGAGGTCGAGCGAGACGCGATAGGGGCTCAGGAACTTGTGTCCCACGATGCCACCAACTTCGAATCCGAGCAGGACGCTGGGGGCGCGGAGGTTCAGCACGACGACCGAGAAATTTGGATAGGAGATGTCGTCAGCGAACTTGAGATTCACGCCTGGCAGGAGAAACGCCTCGCGGTCCCAGCCGGAGGTGCCGTACACCTTCAACGCGATCTTGCGCGCCGGCTGCGCGTTGAGCGCTTCGGCAGTGGCCGTGCTGATCGAAATCACCTCGCCGCCCGTGTCGATGACGAAATAGGTGGGGAGCTTGTCGTTGATCAGGCCGCGAACCATGGCGAGCCGATGGTGCCGCATCGGCAGATTGAACCCCGCGCTCTCTTCCGGCAGGTTATGGCCAATCGTGAGCTTGCGCGTCGCGTAATCGATGGTCATCGAAAGTCCGAGCGCCAGCGGTGAGAAGCTCTCGGTCTCGCGCTTCGGAATGCCGCGAAGTGCGGGGGCCTTGATCAGCACGGGCACGTTGTCCATCTTGAGCGTGCCGATTTCGAAGGTGTCCATCCGGCCAAGCTGCAGGCCGCGCAGACCGACCTCGCCCACACCGGCGCTCAACGTGTATGTGATCGGCCGAACGCTCGCCGACGAGGCGGTCTGCCGCGAGATGGTGGTTTGTTCGGATCCGGTGTCGAGCACGAAATCCTGCCAGCGACCGCCATTGACCTTGGCTTTCACAATCACTTTGTCGTCGATGACCTTGAAGTCGACGGTATGGAGACTCCCGGCGACCGTTTCATTGATATGAATCGGCTCGTTCTCGCCAAACGACTTCAGGAAGCGCACTTGTGCGCGTGACCACGCCGCCTTGTCGCTGCGATCCTTGTTGGGCAGCAGGTTGATGTAGTTGTTGTACGCGGCGGCGGCCTGTTCGTAGCGGCGCATGCGCTCGTAAATGGAGCCGACCGTGTGGTGCAACTCGCCGTCGCGCGGCGAGGCTTTGAGCGCGGCCTGTGCCTCGATCATCGCGTCGTCGAGCTTCGATTGCGACGCGAGCGCACGCGCCAGCCCGTGTCGTGCGCGGGAAGACTCGGGAGCGAGCGCGAGCGCGTCGCGCCAGCCCGCCTCCGCTTCGTCGAACAGCCCGGCCGACCAGATTGCATCCGCGTACGCCGACAGCGCCTCCGGGTTTCGCGGCGCGAGCGTCCTCAGCGAGCCAGCTTCGCGCTGCGCGTCCTGGAACCGGCCGATCCTGAGCGCCGTACGAACGAAGCCGATTCGCGCGGTCAGGGCAAGCGATCCGTCGTCGGTCTCGCCGGCCTTCCTGAAGGCCTCGAGAGCTTCCGCGAAGCGCGTCTCTTCAAACAGGAGATTCGCGAGCTGCAGCTGCAGTTCCGCATCGTCGCGGGAGGTCGAGGCGTGCGGCACTACCAGAAAGGCCGCGCACGCTGCGAATACCAGGGCAAGACACCGGAAGGTAGCCATCGTAGGACCTCTCCCGAAAGCGAACCGGTGGCGCAGCCCTCCAGGCTCACCGCGCTGAAAAATACGTAGTGAAAACCGCAGGCTCCTGTCCGCGAAGTGCCTGATTCTAACTTACTTCTGGAAGTGCTTCGCGTTGATTTCGATATAGCTCTTCCACTTTTCCGGGACCTCGTCGAGCGCAAAAATGGCTTCTACTGGGCAAGCCGGGACACAGGCGCCGCAGTCGATGCATTCATCCGGGTGGATGTAGAGCATCTTTTCTGCCTCGAAATCGGACTCGTCCTTGCGCGGGTGGATGCAATCCACCGGGCACACGTCCACGCAAGCGGAGTCCTTCGTGCCAATACAAGGTTCTGTGATGATGTACGCCATATCTCTTCGTTGACGACCTCAGCTCGCGTGCTCGAGCACGGGGGGCGGAAAGTATCCGAGGCGCATGGAGATCCGCCGGGCCAAGTCCCAGGCGCCTTTGTGGTGCTCCGTCAAAATGGGGCGATCGTCGGATCCATGACCAAAAAACCCGACACGTGCCACCTCCCGTCCCGTGTAGTCGTGGACTGGTGCGCACGTGCAAAAGAGCCGTTGCATCGCGTCTGGTTCAACCGGCGGCGGCCCAAGGCGCACCAGTCGATGATCCGCCTGCGCAACGTCGTCGGCAGTCGTAAGACGCAGACAACTCAGGCGACGCGTCGCCTGGCGCGGTGAAAAATACAGGGCGCAGTGGCCCGGCATCTCTTTGCCGTAGACCGTGTGCATGGCGATCTCGTCAGGGCCTGAGCACCAGAGGTACGTCACCTCGCCCGCGTCGGGTATGGCGATGAATCCTCGGTGGCTGGTTCGCAGGATGTATCCGCGAAGGATCGGGTACGCGTGGAGCCGCACTTCGGATCGCCCCAACGATCGAAAGCTCAGGTCGAGCATCTTCAGCGTGAGTGCATACCGCTGCGTTTCGTCATCCTGACGGACGTAGCCGCGACGCTTCAGGAGCCCCAGGAGTCGATGAATCGTGGGGGGTGGTTGTCGTAAGGCCCGGGCCAGATCCGACACGCTCATGCCCCGCGGGCTGCCGCTCAGGACTTCACAGACCTCCAAGGCCTTGTCCACGGAGGTCATGGCCCGGCTGTCTGGTGTTGACTTTTGGGTCTTGCGTTCCACAATATGGAATGACGTTTCGCTCCTCTGACTCTAGTGATTGGCGTCAGTGAATGTCAAGGTGTCGAACAGTTGACGCCTGAGACCGTCACTCATACGATCGGCGACGGCCGGGCATCGGACAATCTCGAGCGCCAGGGCAATTGCCACAACGAACTGGGATACACGTAGCGGAGATTCGTGTCGACCCACCTCATCGGTCAGACGCTAGGTCAATACCGCGTCGTCGAGCAGCTCGGCGCCGGCGGGATGGGAGTGGTCTATAAGGCGCAAGACGTCAGGCTCGGCCGGCTCGTGGCGCTCAAAGTCCTTCCGCAGACGAACGCGCAGGATCAGGAAGAAGCCATCGAGCGTTTCCGCCGCGAAGCGAGAACCGCGTCGAGCCTCAATCACCCGAACATCTGCACCATCTATAGCTTTGACGATCATCAGGGACAGCTCTATCTCGCGATGGAGTTGCTCGAAGGCGAGACCCTCGACCGGAAACTCTCGGGCCGGGCACTCGACCTGAGGATGATTCTCGAACTCGGCTCACAGATCGCCGACGCACTTGATGCGGCCCACTCCGAAGGCATCCTTCACCGCGATATCAAGCCGGCAAACATTTTTCTCACCCGTCGGGGCCAGGTAAAGGTGCTGGACTTTGGTCTGGCCAAGCTCGCGCCGGGCTTCTACCGGACCCGAGACGATTCCGTCCACCAGCTGACCGAGCAGTTCACGAGCATGGCTGGAACGACCGTCGGCACCGTGGCTTATATGTCGCCCGAGCAGGCGCGTGGTGAGGATGTGGACCCTCGCACCGATCTGTTTTCGTTCGGCGTGGTCCTGTACGAGATGGCGACCGGACGTCAGAGCTTTGGCGGCGCGACCACAGCTGTGGTCTTCGACGGCATCTTGAATCGCGAACCGATGCCGCCGAGCACGATCAATGGCGCCATCCCCGTGGAGCTCGATCGAATCATCTCGAAGGCGCTCGAAAAGGATCGCGGCCTGCGGTATCAATCCGCCGCCGACCTGCGCGCTGACTTGCAGCGACTGCGTCGTGATTCGGGTTCGAGGCGAATCACATCCGCCATGCAGGTACCGCCGCAGGCGGCACCTGCCGCCATCTCGCGGCCTGCGTTCGACGGACTTCCGCCGTCTGATCCTTTGTCCGCGCAGACGGTCTTCGTTCCCGCAGTGCCGGGGTCGTCTGCGAGCGCGCAGACCGCCTACATCCCGTCAGCGCCTTCGGCGTCGGCGCCCGCCACTACCGTCGCCGTCCCGCCGGCGCCCGCCACGAAACCGCGTTCTGGCTGGTCTCCAATGATGCTCGCGGCGGCGGCGATCTTCCTGGTCGCGCTGCTGGTGATGATTGGCTACGCCATGTTGATCATGCCCGCCACCCCTGGCGCACTCGACACGGCTGACGCTGCGAACTCGGCGGTGCCACCTCCTCCAGAGCTGCTCAATTCACCACCGCCGCCCTTGTCCGCAGCCCCATCGGCTGTGATCGCCGCACCCGCGACGACGGCGACACCGACGGCTGGTACGCGACCTGCGAATGCGACGACGGCGAAGCCCGCGCCCGCGCCGCCGGTCAAGGGCGCGGCGCCGGCGCCCGTCGCGTCAGCGGATGCCATTGCCGGCGAACGACTCGAGGCGGCCAGGGCGAAGATGGCGGGCAACCAACTCGACGCAGCCCTCGCCGATCTGCGGCAGATCATGGTCGAGTTCCCTGGTTCCAATGCCGCGATCGGCGCATCGTACATGTCGGCGGAGATTCTCGAGAAGCTGGGTCGCGAGGACGAAGCGATCAGCGCTCACGAAGAGTTCGCAAAGCGCCACGCTGGCGATTCGCGTGCCGCCGCAAGCCGGCTCCGCACGGCCGAACTCATCGCGCGATCGCGACGGCCGAATCGAGAAGTCGTAACTCGCGAGCTTCTGTCGCAGGTGATCGCCAACTATCCAAAGACACCGCAGGCCCTCCAGGCGCTGCTGTGGAGGATGAAGCTGGACAGTGACCGGCGTCAGCGCGAATTGGACCCGGTGCTCGGCATTCAGGTACCCGCCGTGTTGCCGACGCTGCGGAGCCTGACCGAACAGTTCCCGGCGCACGGAACCGCGATGACTGGCTTCAACCGGTTGGCGCAACTGTACGAAGATCTCGATCAGTACGAGCGCGCAGCGCAGGCACTGGCCGATCTGGGAGCGAACTTCCCTAACAACCCGTACGATTCCTGGTATCACCTGGGCGAACTGTACGAGCGTCGCCTGAAAGATCCAGCGCGTGCCCGCGAGGCCTACGCCAAGGTCCCGGCGAGCTCGTCGCGGTATCGCGACGCACAACGGAAGCTGGGGAATCGGTAGCTGCCCGGGCTTTAGCGCGGTCGAATAGCGATCTCGATCGTCCCAGTGATCACATCAATCGAGATCACCGGCTCACCTTTCCCAAGTGTCGCCTCGCCCCAGCGTGGTCCCCAGGTGTCCTTCATCTGCAAAGGAATTTCTGACTTGATCGAGCCGTTCAGCGCGAGTGCCATCACCCGTGCGTCGACGGGCTTCTCGGCCAGGGTGAGTCTCACGTCGCCGTTGAATGCTCGCAGTCGAAGCAACCCTTCCGGACTCAGCCGCATTCGATCCGCGACCACATGGCCGATCCCGGTCTCGAGCCTGACTTCGCCTTGCAAATTCACGGCTTCGATAGGCCCGCGCCGCACGTCTGCAGTGATGGAGCCTTTCAAGCCGTTCAACGACAGCCGGCCTTCGACGATTTGAACGGAACGGACCACCGCTCCTTCGGGAACTCGCATCGTGACATCGGTTCGCAGTGTTGGCTTGGTGTCGTTCTCGGCTTGCAGGGCGCGAACTCGAATCTCGGACTCCGACTCGTCGATCTGGACGGGGATGCGCTTGAGGGATTCGGCATCCGGCGCATGTCGCACGATCTCGATTACCGCGTCGGCCCCCGAATTGCCCTCGATTCGGACTTGACCAATCGTGATTTCGAGGCTGATTGAGCGGCCGGGGGGCAGTGGAAACGTCCGCGTCATGCGGTCCGTCTCCGCGGTGGCCAGCCACGGGCTCAGCAGGACGAGCACGGCAAGCGTGCGGCCTAATTCCACGACCTGTAACGCCGAGGATTATACTTTTCGGGAACTGGCTACTGGAAACCGACAGGTATACGTGCACTACTTCCACCCCGTCGCCGCCTGGCGTGGCGTTGCGCTTGCGATTCTGATCGCGGTCATCCCTCCGTCGACCGCCCGCGCCCAGGGCCTGCCAACCGAGCCCGTCAGCGTTGGTGATGGACGCATGGTGATCGGCGCCGAGGTCTCGGCGACGATCGCGAGCGAGGACCCGGGGTTCTTCAACTACACGGATTACGAATACAGCGCCTTGCGGAACTTTCGACTGGGCGTGACGGCGCAGGTGCGAGCGAGCCGCCGCCTGCAGTTTCTCGGCGAAGTGCGAGTGGATCACGGCGATCGGCTTCAGCCGTTCGCGCTGTTCGCACGCATCAGGCCGTGGCCCGAACGAAATCTCGACATTCAGGTCGGTCGCATCCCGCCGACATTTGGAACCTACGGTCGCGGGACGTATGGCGCGTCGAACATGCTGATCGGCACGCCGCTCGCCTATCAATATCTGACGTCGTTGCGGCCGGACGCTCTGCCTGGCGTGCCCGAAGATCTGGTTCGGATGCGCGGCCGCGGGTGGCTCGCGAATTACCCGCTCGGCAATACCACCGCTGATCGAGGTCTGCCACTCATCAACGGGTTTAGATGGGACACCGGCGTGCAGGTCCACGGCATCAATGGAATGCTCGACTGGACAGGCGCGATCACGACCGGCTCTCTCTCCAATCCCCGCGTCGGCGACGACAACGACGGACGCCAGATCGCGGGTCGAGCGGTCCTCAGGCCAGCCGCGGCGCTGGCCCTGGGAGCCTCGCTGTCGCGCGGTGCTTTCCTGAGTCGAAACCTCGAACCCGTGCTCGGCGAGTGGATGAAGGTCGAGGACGCAGTTCAAAATGCCGTCGGCGTTGACGCCGAGTACTCGGAAGGTCGCTTCCTCGGTCGCAGTGAGCTGATTTGGTCGCGTTGGACGCTTCCCATGCCGACTGCGCGTCAGGAGGCCCAACTCGAGGCCATGTCGATGCTGGCCGAGGCGCGCTACCGCATTTATCCTGGGCTGCATATTGCGGGTCGCGCCGAGCGTCTCGGCTTCAGTCGTCTGCAGACGACCGCTGGCCGAATGGACTGGGATGCGGCAGTTCGACGCTTCGAAGTCGGCGCAAGCTACGCCATCATCCGCAACGTGATCGTGAAAGCGTCCTGGCAGCGCAACCTGCGGGACGGTGGCCGCGTGCAGCGCGATGACCTTGGCGCGCTGCAGGCGGTCTACTGGTTCTGACCATGCGGACCTTCCTGCTCATCGCGGTGCTGACAGTATCCGGGAGTGCTGCACTCGATCCCGCAGCTGCGATTCGTTCGGAACCCGCCGAGCAGGTGGTGCCTCGACCGCAACTCGGGGCCATCCGCGGCCGGCTTGACGTGCGCCGCGTCGCGCGGCCGGTGGAACGGCGGCCGGAGGTCGCCGAGTCGGGCAGCGCCGCCATTCGCGAACCACAGGATCTGCGCCGCGGGGTCATCTACCTCGAGACGGCGCCACGTGGTGCCTTCGAGGAACGTGAGCCTGGCCGCGCAACGCTCGACCAACGCAATGAAACGTTCGTCCCGCACGTGCTGGCGGTGATGGTGGGAACGGTCATGGACTTCCCCAATAGCGACCGCACGTACCACAACGTCTTTTCGCTGTCGAAAGCCAAACGGTTTGATCTGGGTCGCTATGCCGCCGGTCGTTCCAAGAGCGTTCGCTTCGATCGGCCGGGTGTCGTTCGTGTGTTTTGCGATATCCACTCGCACATGAACGCGTTCGTTTTGGTCTTCAGCCATCCCTTCTTCGACGTGACGGAACCAGACGGCCGGTTTCGAATCGACAGCGTCCCGCCGGGGACGTACACCGTCGTCGGGTGGTACGAAGGTGAAGCACAGACCACAAGGTCGGTGACGGTCACGGCGAACACGGTCGTCGACGTCGAGATGGTCGTGCAGTGAGCAACACAACTGGCGAGCACGCGGGGGATGCCTTGACGCGCGCGGCGCGCGCGCCGCTGTCATCGCTGACCAACCGCATCTTTCTCGCGAGCACGCTGCTCGCAACCGTGTCGATCGGCTTCGCCGTGTATTTCGTCAGCTCGCGGCTGCGCAGCGAAGCCGAAGCCGAGTTGCGTCGCGATCTCACCGAAGCGGCCAGCCTCGTCGATCAGCAGGGAGCCACGCTATTCGCAAACTTCACCCGCACCGCTCGGCTCATCGCCGACCTGCCGAAGCTAAAAGGTGTCGTGGAAACTGGCGACTCGCCCACCATCGAGCCCATCGCGCGCGACTATCAGGAACAGGCCGGCTCGGACTTGTTCCTGATCACGGATCCGACCGGCCATGTCCTGGCGGCCATTGGCGGTTCGTCGCTCGGCACATGGGCCGAACAGGCGCCGGCGATCGCGCGCGCCCGTAGTGGGTCGCCAGCAACGGCGTTCTGGCCGCATCCCAATGGTGTGCTTCAGGTCGTGAGCCTACCGGTGACGATTTCACCGGGCGGCCTTCCACTGCGGAGACCGCTGACTGGACTCGATCGCCCCGAAGTGTTGGGGACGCTGACGGTTGGCTATTTGCTGGATGACGAACGGGCCGCTACGTTCAAAGCCCTCACCGGCGCCGACATCGCATTTGCTTTCGACGGCGAGATCCGCGCATCGACTCTTGGCCCCGACTCCCACTCGACGTTGGCATCACTACTGGGCTCCGACATTGTCCCTCGCACGATGGTCGGCGACAACGAGTACACGGCGCTCGTCACACCGCTTCGAATGCCGTCTGAAACCGAGACGGCAAGCTCAACGGTGCCGATGACCATTGTTCTGAGGTCACGCACCGAGCGGATGCGGACGCTGTCGGCGATTCAGAAAGGGCTCGGCCTAGTGGCCATGGGCACGATCCTGCTCGCCGTCGTCGTCAGCTACACGGTAGCCCGGTCGATCACTCGCCCGCTCGCGCGAATCACTGACCACATGCGACAGGTCGCGGCAACGGGCGATCTGACGCGAAAGCTCCAGCTCACCGGTGGGCGTAACTGGCAGGATGAGGACGCGCGGTTGCTAGCCACTACGTTCAACACGCTGACCGATTCCATTGCGGAGTTTCAGCGCGAAGCCGCCCAACGCGAGCGCCTGTCATCCCTCGGCCGCATGTCCACGATCGTGGCTCATGAGATCCGCAATCCCCTGATGATCATCAAGGGCGCCCTGCGCCAGCTGAATCGCGAAGGTGCAACCGCGGGCGACATCAAGGAAGCCGCTCTCGACATCGATGGCGAGACCGAGCGCCTGAATCGCGTGGTCAACGAGGTGCTGGACTTCGCAAGGCCGATGCGATTCGACCGATCCTCGACCGACATCAACACCCTGTGTCGTGATGCCGCTGGAGCCGTCGCGGCCGCACAGCCCGATCCGCCGACGACGATCGAGTTCGACGCCACGGCGCCCGCCATCGAGACCGATAGCGAGAAGCTCCGCACCGTCCTGGTCAACTTGCTCACCAACGCCAAGCAGGCCGTCTCGGCCCGAAATGGCGGGGCACCATCGGCTGCAAACGGTTCCCCGGTCTCCCTCTCGACCGCGCGCCTCGCCGATCATCGCGTCGCCATCGTCATTCGGGATCGGGGCATCGGCATCGCGCCCGATGACTTGCCGCACATCTTCGATCCATACTTCACGACTCGCCGGGCTGGTACCGGCCTCGGTCTACCCATCGCCAAGAACATCATCGAAGGGCTGGGAGGACAGATTTCGGTCGTCAGCACACCGGGTCAGGGGACCAGCATCCGGATTGAGCTG
The DNA here is from genome assembly GCA_963724485.1 of uncultured Acidobacteriota bacterium. Classification (GTDB taxonomy): domain Bacteria; phylum Acidobacteriota; class Vicinamibacteria; order Vicinamibacterales; family UBA2999; genus JACCSI01. The sequence continues at coordinate 252,016 of CAVRUW010000019.1, read as the reverse complement.
GGCGACGCTCCAATCCGCACGTGACCATGCCCGCCGGCAGCATCCTGCTCGCAGACGACGAAGAGAAAATCCTCAAGACGCTTGGACGGGCGCTGCGCGAGGAGGGCCATGACGTCGTGACGACGCCGCATGCCCTCGAAGCGCAGCGGCTGCTGGTCGAGCGCTCCTTCGATCTGCTGGTGATCGACTACCTGATGCCGGAGCGGACTGGCCTGGAAGTCATTCGCGATCTGGTGGCCTCGACGCCCGAGGGGGAACGCCCGGCGATCGTCATCATGACCGCCCACGGCACGGTCGAGAGCGCGGTCGAGGCAATGAAGCTCGGCGCGCGTGACTATCTCCAGAAACCGTTCGACGTCGACGAGTTGCTCGTCACGGCTCGTCGGCTGCTCGAGGAACAACGGACCCGGACCGGCCTCAGGTATCTGCTCAGCGAGCGCGACGCGGAGTTCAATCACTACGGGTTGGTCGGCCGCAGCCGTGCGGTGCTCGAGGTCATCAAGCGGGCCGAGCTCGTGGCCGAATCGCGCAGCACCGTCCTGGTTACAGGCGAGACCGGCACTGGCAAAGAGCTCGTGGCTCGCGCGATTCATGCGCGCAGCGCACAACGCGACATGCCGCTGATCAAGGTCAATTGCGCTGCAATCCCCGAAACGCTGCTCGAGTCGGAGCTCTTCGGCCATGTGCGCGGCGCGTTTACCGGTGCGACGTTCACGAAGAAGGGGCGCTTTGCCCTGGCCGATGGCGGCACGATTTTTCTCGACGAGATCGGCACCGTGAGCCTCACGGTTCAGGCAAAGCTGCTCCGTGTTCTTCAGGATCGAGAATTCGAACCGCTCGGCTCGGAGCGGACGCAGCGCGTCGACTTGCGCATTGTCGCGGCAACGAATCGCGATCTTCGGCAGATGGTGGGCTCGGGAAAGTTTCAGGAGGATCTCTACTATCGGCTCAACGTCATCCCGATTGCGATCCCGGCATTGCGCGAACGGCGTGAAGACATTCCACTGCTCGTCGAACACTTTCTGCGCCGGTTCGCCCGTGACAGCGGCAAGCGGATCGAGAGCGTCGATACCACCGTGATGCGAGAGCTGGAGCGCTACGACTGGCCGGGGAATGTGCGCGAGTTGGAAAACACCATCGAGCGTGCCGTCGTCCTCGCGACGGGTCCGCTGCTCACTCTCGACACGCTCTGGTTGATGGGTGCGGTCTCGGCGCCAAGTTCAGGCTTGCCGTCGCAGCGGCTACACGCGAATCTCGAATGGGCGGAACGAGAGACGATCCGGCGTGCGCTCGAACAATCAGGTGGAGTGAAGAAGGATGCTGCTGAACTGATGGGAATCAGTCAGCGCGCACTGAGTCACTATCTGCAGAAGTACCGCCTCGACATTTAACGCTTACGTTCACCGTAAGCACTTACTCCGAGCGTAACCAATAGGCGCGCAAAACGAGGTCAGGTCTACTTAAGGTTCTTGCCAGGTCGAATGGCAAAACCTTAAATAGACCCGACCCCAATTCGCCGTTCTTGCCAAACATCCGAACGACATCCCACGTGTGACTCGCTCGGCATCGGCCTTGCTCATTAGCGCGACAGCTTGAGGTGTGTATGACCAAGCGAGATTTCAGCTCTGCGGCGGCCGTGGCGGGGATGGCGCTCTTGCTCGGGGCGGCGGTCGCGTCGGCTCGACAGGACCCCGCCACGGCAACCGCGCCGCGCGTGATCGAGGTCGTCGCGAAAAAGTTCGCGTTCGAGCCGGCGCGGATCGAGGTGACTGACGGCGAGCGCGTGCGCTTGCAGGTCAAGTCTGCCGATGGCGTCCACGGGCTCTCAATCAAGAAGTTTCGCGTCAACAAGATGATCCCGCGCGGTGGCGAGCCGGTGACGATTGACTTCGTCGCATCCGGACCGGGCACCTACGAAATTCTGTGTTCCGAAGAGTGTGGCGACGGCCACGAAAGCATGACGGGCTCGCTGGTGGTAGTCGCGAAGCCCAAGACCAGATAACGGTTCCCGAAACGATCGATGGCTCTCCCCCGGGACAGGACAGGCGTCAATGACACGTTCAGGTCACTATCTTGCGGCCGCTGTGCTGATCATCTGCACGGCTGGTTGCGATGAAAACTTGAAAGACTTCGCCGGGCCCACGCCCGATCTGCAACCGACGTTCAGCAGCATCCAGCAAGACATCTTCAATACCACCGACTCTGCCGCGCGCGCGGCGTGCACCACCTGCCACAATGCGGGCAATGCCGCGGTGGCTGGAGGCTTGAATCTGACCGGCGCTGGAGCGTACGCGGCCTTGGTCAATACGCCCAGCCGCGACAAGCGCGGCGCGATACGAGTGATTCCGGGTGATCCGACTGGCAGCTATCTCATTCAAAAGCTGGAGGGCGCCCCTGATATCGTCGGGCAACGGATGCCACAAAGCGGGCCGCCGTTCCTCACGCCGGGACAGATCGCAATCATTCGCCGTTGGATCACCGAGGGCGCCGCGAACAATTGATACGAGGGGGACATACTGTGAGATGGATACTGACGGTCATTATCGCGAGTGCAATCATCTTTGGCGACGTGTCGACCGCGCTGGCGCAAACCGATGAGCAAGCAGCCCAACAGCCGGCAGCCCCACCTCCGGCGCAGGAAGACGATCCCGATCGGGATATCAACCTCGCGCAGCCCGACTTCACTCTCGCCGCACTGCCAACGACGCTCCGGATGCCCCGGTTCCGAAGCTCGTTTCGCGTCACGCATCGTTTTGGCCGGTCGCTGGGCGATGGCGATTTCGGCGACCTCCTCGGCGATCTGTTCGGTCTCGACGGCGGCGCCATCATCGGCCTCGAGTATCGCTTCGGCCTCTTCCGCGGCGCGCAGGTGGGGATCCACCGCACCTCTGCCGACAAGACAATCCAGTTCATGGGGCAATATGGGCTCGTTCGGCAAGGCGAGCGGCTGCCACTCGGCATCGACGTTCTCGCCGCAATCGAGGGCCGGGACAACTTCCAGGAGAGCTACTCGCCCACGCTCGGCGTCCTGTTGTCGCGCGAGGTCCGCGATCGAGCCGCGCTCTATATCGAACCGATGTGGGTCAACAACTCGAATCCGTTTCCCGAAGAGCTTGTGGATGACAACAGCACGTTCATGATCGCCCTTGGCGCGCGGGTCCGGCTCCGCCCCACCGTCTACGTGTTTGTGGAGGGTGCGCCCCGTGTCGCCGGCTATGACCCTGGCGTCACGCACGCCAGCTTCGGCATCGAGAAGCGCTCCGGCGGCCACCTGTTCCAATTAAATTTCTCGAATAGCTTCGCTACGACATTCGGTCAAATGGCCCGGGGCGGTTTCGACAACGATGACTGGCACCTCGGATTCAACATCTCGCGTAAGTTTTTCTGAGAGCCGGGGATCGTCTGGGAGATATGTAGCGTGCGTCGCTGGCTGATCATCGGAGGGATCGCTCTTTGCGTAGGATGCGGCGGTAGCTCGCCGTCGACTCCGATCTCGCCTTCGCCGTCACCAACGCCAACCCCGACACCGGGGCCACCACCTTTAACCGCAACCGTCGTGATCGGGTCTAACAATGCGTTTGTGCCGGCGGAGGTGACCATCGCGGTCGGTGGACGCGTGACCTTCGTGAACCAGAACAACCGGGCGCACGACATCACGTCGGACCCCTTGCATCTGCATACCGACTGCCCTCCCATCATCGACGTCGGCTTCATCGTCCCCGGTCAGACCAAGCAGACCGGACCGCTCACCGTCGCCCGGGTGTGCGGGTTTCACGACCACATGCAGGAAACCAATTCGGACCTGCACGGGCGAATCATCGTTCAGTAACTGAGGCATTCATGACGTCACGGTTTTTCGCAGTATTCGTTCTGGCAGCATCGACACTGGCCTGCGGCGGGAGCAGCCCGACTGGACCATCTGACGGCGGGGGTGGAGGAGGCGGTGGCGGTGGTGGCGGCACAGGCGGGACGACGTTTACCATCACCGCGTCCGGCGTGAGCCCCCGCGAGCTGACCGTCCCGGCCGGCACGCGGGTCACGTTCATCAACAGCGACTCGCGCCAGCACGAGATGAACTCGGACCCTCATCCGACTCACGGCGATTGTCCAGGGATTGACGACGTGGGCTTTATCGCACCAGGGCAGACGAAGTTGACCGGCAATCTGACGACCGTACGGCGATGCGGTTTCCACGACCACAACATGCCGGAAGTCGCGTCGCTGCAAGGCACAATCATTGTGCAGTAGAACCAGTTACCAGTTGCCAGTTACCAGTTCAAAGGCACATGGTCGAACGTTCTTCCTTTGAACTGACAACTGGGAACTGAAAACTTACTCGACTCAGCGCCCCGTGAACTTGGCCGCACGCTTTTCGAGATTTGCGGCGATCCCTTCGCGGGCATCGTCGCTCTCGAACAGGCGCTGTTGAAGCTCGCGTTCGAGCGCGAGTCCCTCTGAAAAGCTCATCTCCATCCCCGACTGCACGGCGCGCTTGATGTGGCCGACGGCCTTGCTCGCACGGTGCGGCGGCGTGAACTGCCGCGCGTACTCGAGGAGAGCGTCGCGGAATGGACGTCCCTTCAGCTCGGTCTCGCCCCATACCTGATTGACCAGTCCGAGGTCGCGCGCCTGTTCGAACGATAGAAGCGTCCCGGAGACCATCAACTCGAGCGCCTTGGCTTTGCCGAGCAGTCGAGCCAGTCGTTGGGTTCCGCCAGTGCCTGGCAGGACGCCTAACGCGACCTCTGGCAGCCCGATCTTCCCACCGCCCTGCCGCGCGATTCTGATATCGGCCGCCATCGCAACCTCGAGGCCGCCACCGACGGTGTGGCCGTTGAGACCGGCAATCACCAACTTCGGCGTCTGCTCCAGCCGATTCATCGTTTCATTGGCGTGGAGGCAGAAGTAGTACTTGAAGGCCGGGGTTGCCGTCTTGAGCATCCCGATGTTGGCCCCGGCGCAAAAGAACTTGTCGCCGGCGCCGGTGATCACGATCACGTGAACGCCGTCATCCATTCGAGCGGCGAGAACCGCAGCATCGATCTCCTGCATCATCTCGTAGGAGTAGGTGTTGGCGGGGGGATCGTTCAGCTCGATGACGGCAACACCGCCGGCGACGGCGTAGGAGATTTTGGTAGTGGACATGATGTCAGGACGTCACGGTAGCCACGAAGGGCACGAAGCCACAAAGCTGGCGTTCAAGGATCAGCTGTTCGTGTCCTTCGTGCCTTCGTGGCCTAACTTCTGTGTCTCTGTGTCTCTGAGGCCGGTACGGCAGTTCAGGCTTCCGTCCGCACGTATTCGAAGTCCAGCGGCTGGCGGTTGATCCCGCGCGGCGGTGGCGCAATGTAGTTAGCGAACAGTCCGGGCTTGAAGACCGGCACCGCCTGGATGCTCCGCAGGTATTCCTTGTCCGCTGGGACCGGCAGCCACTCGTGCTTCCGACGTTCCCATTCCTCGCTCGACAGCTGCTGACCCCACGGGTCGAAGTGGCGGCGGGCGTAGATGCCAATCGCGCGATTGAATTTGCGTGAGGGCAGATAGATGCGATCGGGAATTCCGTTCGCCTCGAGCACTCGCTTGTTCCAGCGATCGACGCCCGCCTGACAGTCACCGACGTACCAGTCGCGCAGCACCTCGTTGAGCGCGTTGCGCATCGGCACTTCCTGACGGTCGACTCGGCCGCTGTCGTCGAGCAGATCGAGCAGGTAGATGCTGCCGTCCAGCACATGGTCGTCCTCGTGCTTGTCCTCTTCGGCACGGCCCTTGAGACCGTTCGAAAAGTAATTGGCGGCGTTGCTCGAAACCTCGCTGCCGTGCAGATCGAGGCTCTGGCTGAACCAGAAGTTGACGAACCTCTGCACCAGCGGGATGTCGATGCCGCCGACCTTGCGCACGTCTTCGGAGAACCCGGCCTCCTTCATCAGTTGGCAGGTTCGTTCGAGAATGCGCGCGATGCCGGTCTCACCAACGAACATGTGGTGGGCTTCCTCGGTCAGCATGAATCGGGTCGTGCGCGACAGCGGGTCGAGCGAGCTCTCTGACAGCGACAACAACTGCGACTTACCATCGCGGTCGGTGAACATCGTGAAGGCGAAAAAATCGAGCCAGGTGTCGATCGGCTCGTTGAAAGCCTCGAGCATGCGTGGCGAGTCCGAATTCCCGCTGCGACGCTCCAGAAGCGCTTCGGCCTCTTCGCGACCGTCTCTGCCGAAGTACGAGTGCAGCAGGTAAACCATGGCCCAGAGATGCCGACCTTCTTCGACGTTGACCTGGAACAGGTTGCGAAGATCGTAGAGGCTCGGGCAATGCGCACCGAGCATGCGTTGCTGCTCGACGCTGGCGGGCTCGGTGTCGCCCTGCAGCACGATCAACCGGCGCAAAGGATTGCGAAATTCACCGGGCACTTCCTGCCACACCGGTTGACCTTTGAAGTCGCCAAAGCCGATTCGACGGTCGGGCGTGGGCTCGGCGAGGAAGATCCCCCAGCGGTAGTCGGGCAACTTCACGTAGTCGAAGTGCGCCCAACCCGCGGCGTCGACGCTGACCGCGGTTCGCAAGTAGACCTGATGCTGGTCCTGGAAGCCCTGCGGCCCCATGTCGCGCCACCAATCGAGGTAGGCCGGCTGCCAATGCTCCAACGCTCGCAGCAACCGCTTGTTGCCAGAGAGGTTGACGTTATTGGGAATTCGTTCGTTGAGCTGCATCACGCTGCCTTCGCTGTCAGTTACAAGTTGCCAGTTATCAGTTCAAAGATTGACCGAGCGCGCCTTTGAACTGGTAACTGACCACTGAAAACTGTCAGGGTTCTTTTGCACCCGTTATCTAGGTTCTCTTCCAGTCAAACTGCGGCCTTCCCTCTTTGCCGTAGACCGTCAGCGCGCCGCGCTCGCCGACGGCGTTTGGACGCTGGAAGATCCAGTTCTGCCAGGCCGTCAACCGGCCGAAAATCTTCGTCTCCATCGTTTCCGGGCCGGCGAAGCGGAGGTTGGCTTCCATCCCGGTGAGCGCGTCGGGCGAAAACGCGGTGCGCTCTTCGATCGCCATTCGCACCTCGTCTTCCCAGTCGATGTCGTCAGGGGCAAACGACACGAGGCCGGCGTCGAGCGCCTCCTGCGGATCGAACGGACCGTCGTGCGACAACGCCTCGTCCACGCTCGCGGGCTCGCCCAGGAAGCGCACTTGCAGACGCGACAACCCGGTGCTCATCGGATACGCGCCGGCGTTCATTGGCGAAAGCGCGATCGTGTTTTCGTCCTCAGTGTGGTCGAGCATGTAAGAGCGATCCGCGGCCAGCGCCAGCTCGAAGAGCGTTCCGGCAAACGCGTTGCCTGGCTCGATCAAGGCGAAGATGCTGCGCGCCGTCAAATCCACTCGCTTCAACGTGCGGCGAATCTGCCCGATGATCTCGCGGACCAGCCAGTGATCCTTACCCGCATCGAGTGCGGTATCGACGTCGAGCACCCCCTGTGCCTTCCCAATCGCACGTAACAAAAGAGTGCCGATCTCGGGTTCGTTGACCCTCAATCGCAACATCGCATCGTCCAACTCACGGAAGGCACGAAGCGCCCACGCCTGGTCGCCGGCGGCGAGGAATTCGTCGGGGGTGGTCGGCTGCGGTGAGTCGGGGGCGCTCATCGTCAGCTCACAGACGCGCCTGCCGCGATCGATCACACCTCGAACGTAGCGGTACTGAATCACGTCGCCATCAATCGACGGGTTCAGCGGGTCAAGTGAGATTCCAGGACCATTCGCCGGCCGGTCGGAAAGCGCCGCGAGCTCCTGAGCACGTTTGGCAACCGCGTCCTTGAACTGGCTGGTTGGAAAGACGCGATCAACCAGTCGCCATTCGACCGCACGCTTGCCGCGAACACCTTCGGTCAACGTGCTGAACGCATCCGCCAGATCGCGACGCACCTTCCGCTTGTCGACGACGCGTGTCAGCCCGCCGGTACCGGGAAGAACTCCCAGGAGAGGTGTTTCCGGGAGCGCGACCGACGCGGTCCCATCGTCTACGAGGTAGATCTCGTCGCAGGCGAGAGCGAGTTCGTAGCCGCCGCCAGCGCAGATGCCGTTCAGGGCGGCGAGAAACTTCACGCCGCTGTTGGCGCTCAGGTCTTCCATCCCGAGCCGCGTCTCGTTCGTGAACTTGCAGAAGTTGACCTTGAAGCCGTGGCTCGAGCTGCCGAGCATGAAGATGTTGGCGCCGGCGCAGAAGATGCGCGGCTTGAGGCTCGAGAGGACCACGGAATGGACCTCGGGATGCTCGAAACGGATGCGTTGAAGCGCGTCCGCCAGCTCGATGTCGACACTGAGGTCGTAGGAGTTCAGCTTGAGCTTGTAGTCCTGGGGACGAAGGCCGGCGTCCTCCTTGACGTCCATCGCCAGCGTGGCCACGGGCCCCTCAATCGTCAGCTTCCAGTGCTTGTATTGATCGGGAGAGGTTTCGAAGCGAATGCTGGGAGTTTGGGCCGAAACTGTCTGCTCCACGCCGCGAGTGTACACCAGTTTAAACGAGCGTTCAAAGCGTGGTATAACCGACGAGTTGCCCAAAGTCGCCAACGGATCCGACCGCCGCATCGAGATTTTGAAGAGCGCCGCCGCGGCGTTTCGCCGGCGCGGCTACCACGGCGCGAGCGTGGACGAAATCGCATCAGCGCTCGAGATGACGAAGGGAAACCTCTACTACTACTTCCGCAACAAGGAAGAGATCCTCTACGCCTGCCACGACTATTCCCTGGATGTGTTGTTGACGCTGATGACAGAAGTCGAGGCCGACTCGTCGCCGCCTGACGAGAAGCTGCGACGTCTGATCCTCGCCTTCATCCACATGATGCTGGACGAATTACAGGGCACGGCCCTGACGCTCGACCTCCAGGCCCTGTCTCCTCCACTGCTCAAGCGGATCATTGCCAAACGCGATCGCTTCGATCGCGGCATGCGCGACATCGTCCAGCAAGGGATCGATCAGGGTTTGTTTCGCGCAGGCGATCCCAAGATGATTGGCTTCGCGATGATGGGCGCCGTCAACTGGATCACGAAGTGGTTCGATCCCGCTGGGCCAATGACGTCGGAAGAAATCGGCCAGCGATTCGCCGATTATCTCGTCGGTGGATTGCTGAAGACCGAACAGTAAACCAAAAACGACGCCACGAAGAACACGAAGACACGAAGCTTTTTTCGGGTGAAAGAAGTGCCTTAGTGGCTTCGTGCCCTTCGTGGCCACGTACCGTCATTCCGCCGTTTCGCCCGGCTTCAATTCCAGCACCTGGATCGATGTCCCGGCGAGATGTTCTTTCAGCTGTTCAGGTGTTCCCAGTCAGCAACGGGAATGTCCCCCAGTGCATGGGCACGACTTGCTTGACGCCGAGCCACTTGGCGGCAATCGCCGCGGTGTCCGGGCCCATCGTAAAGCGATCCCCAATCGGCAAGAACGCGATGTCCGGCTTGTAGATCTCGCCGATCAACTTCATGTCGCCGAACAGTGAGGTGTCGCCGGCGTAGTAGATCGTCTGACCATTCTCGAGCCGAACAACGAACCCGGCCGGCTCACCGAGATAGACGATCCCGTTCTCGTCGAAGCTGCTGCTGTGGCGGGCATCGGTCATCGTGATGCGCAGCCCCTTCACCTCGATCGTACCGCCCTTGTTCATCGGCTCGAGGTTCTGCACGCCCTTTCCCTGGAGCCACGAATAGATCTCCCAGATCGCGACGACGGTGGCGCCAGTGCTCTTGGCCACCGAGGCTGCATCCGTGATGTGATCGCTGTGTCCATGCGAGACGAGCATCACGTCGGCCTTCGTGGGCTTCTTGCTTTCCGGGAAGGATGGATTGCCGGTGTACCAAGGATCGAAGAGGACCGTCTTGCCTCCCGGTGTGCGCACCGAAAACGAGGCATGACCCAACCAGGTGATCGCGAGTGCAGACATAGCCGAGCAGTATACTGAGAGTAGTGGCGGAAGCACCTCTGACGTTCGTTCGGCCTCGTGAGCCCAAGCCCGACTGGTTGAAAGTGCGCGCGCCCGGCTCGGAGAACTATCTCCGGCTTCGTGGGATCATGCGCGGCCTCAAGCTCAACACCGTGTGCGAAGACGCGCACTGTCCGAACATCGGTGAATGCTGGCACCACGGTACGGCAACGTTCATGATCCTCGGTGACGTCTGCACTCGCGCGTGTTCGTATTGCGCGGTTGCGCATGGCAAGCCCACGGAGCTCGATCTCGACGAACCGCGCCGCGTGGGCGATGCCGTAAAGGCAATGGGCCTCAAGTATGCGGTCGTGACATCCGTGGACCGCGACGATCAGGCCGACGGCGGCGCCGGCATTTTCGCGCAAACGATTCGTGAGATTCGCGTGCGGATGCCCGATACGCAAGTCGAGGTGCTGATTCCGGATTTCAAGGGCGACGCGAAGGCGTTGTACACCGTACTCGATGCGCGGCCCGACGTGCTGAACCACAACACCGAGACTGTTCCCCGGCTCTACCGGATGGCGCGATCAGGGGGAAAGTATTCGCGGACGCTGGAGCTGCTCGCGCGCTCGCGCGAGTACGCGCCTCAGATTCCCACCAAGACTGGATTGATGGTGGGGTTGGGCGAAGAGCATGACGAACTGATCGAGGTCTTCCACGACCTTCGTCGCGTCGGCGTCGCGATTCTCACGATTGGACAGTACTTGCGGCCGTCCCCGGCTCACGCCGAGATGACCCGCTATTACCACCCCGGCGAGTTCGTGGCGTTGAAACGCGCCGCGCTCGACCTCGGGTTCGTGCATGTGGAGGCCGGTCCGCTGGTGCGCAGTTCGTATCACGCGCACGAGCAGGCGGACGCGGCGCGCGCGGCGAGCACTCGGTGAGCGCGTCGATCGACACCGATGTCGTCGTCATCGGCGGCGGACCGGCAGGCTCGACAGTGTCGACACTGCTTGCCCAGCATGGTCTGCACGTCACGCTGTTCGAGCGTGAGCACTTCCCTCGCTTCCATATCGGCGAATCGCTGATTCCTGAGACGTATTGGGTGCTGAAGCGGCTGAACATGCTGCCGAAGATGCAGCACAGCCACTTCGTCAAGAAATACAGCGTCCAGTTCGTCAACGCTGCCGGAAAGCTTTCGGCGCCCTTCTATTTCTGGGACAACAAACCGCACGAGTGCTCGCAGACCTGGCAGGTCGTCCGCAGCGAATTCGACAAGATGATGCTCGACAACGCGCGCGAGCACAGCGTGAATGTGCACGAAGGTGCGCGCGTGCTGGAGGTCCTCTTCGAAGGCGAGCGCGCTGTCGGCGTCACGGTTCAAACCGCTGAAGGCAAGCGCGATGTTCGCGCTCGCGTCATCGTCGACGCCAGTGGGCAGGTTGGACTGTTGCAGAACAAGTTTCGGCTGCGGGTCTGGGACCCGTTCCTCAACAAGAGCGCGGTGTGGACCTACTGGCAGGGAGCCTATCGCGACACCGGGAAGAACGAAGGCGCAACCATGGTCCTGCAGACGGCGGACAAGCAGGGCTGGTTCTGGTATATCCCGCTTCACGACGATCGTGTCAGCGTGGGTATCGTCGCACCGGCTAAGTCGTTGTTGAAGAACCGTGGGCCGCGCGAGCAGATCTACACTGAGGAAGTCGAGAAGTGTGCCGCGATCAAGGAGCGGCTGGCTGGTGCGACACGAGTCACCGGCTACTTCGTGACCAAGGACTATTCGTACCGCGCAACGCAGGCGGCCGGCGAAGGGTGGGTGATGATCGGCGACGCCTACGCGTTCCTCGATCCGTTGTATTCCTCGGGCGTGTTGCTGGCATTGCGTTCCGGTGAGATGGCGGCGGATGCGATCGTGGACGGATTGGCGAAAGGCGACACTTCGGGCGCACAACTCGGACGCTGGCGTCCGATCTTCGATGAGGGCGTGAATCGCATGCGACGGCTCGTGTGCGAGTACTACGACGGCTTCAGCTTCGGCCAGTTCGTGCGGACGTTCCCCGAACTGCGAGGCACGGTGACGGACCTACTCATCGGCGATCTGTTCACGGACAGAGTCGACAAGGTGTGGGAGCCGATGCAATCGCTCTATCCCGCCAGTAAAGTGCCAATCCCAGCGTGGAACGGCGTGCCGCGCGCGACCGATGTCGATGCTGATCCGCGCGTCAACGAACTCAGCCTGCCCGAAGGCCCGCGGCCCTAGTTCGGTGGTCAGTGGCCCGTAGACCGGCTGCCGGTTGCCGGCTCTAATGTGGCACGACGAGAAACCGGCTCGCGATCTCGTCAGGGATGTCGATCGCTTTCATCGGTTCGCCTGGCCGCTTGCAAACGCAGATTGTCTTGACCGTCCCGACAGCCGCAATCTCGCCACGGCAGCTGATCTCAGATTCAAAGGTGAAGGTCTTCGCGGTGCGGGCGACAACTCGGATTCGTACCTCGATTTCGTCCTCAAATCGCAGAGGACGCTTGAAATCGAACGACGCCGCAACCCGCGGCCATGCAATTTCAGTCTCACGCGGCTCGACGCTCAGGCCAACCGATCGCCACATCGCGTGTTCTGCCTCTTCCGCGAAACAGAAAAACGCACTGAAGTGAACGATGCCCGATGCGTCGGTCTCGCGATACTGAATGCGACGGCGATAGACGTACTCGCTGATCGGTTGAGTGCCAACGTCGTGAGCGTCGCTCATTGAGTGAACTGCCTACCCGCCGGACCTGCCCCACCAGCCCCACCAGCCCCACCAGCCCTACCAGCCCCTACGAAGGCCCTGCTACGTATACCGGAGCTTCGCGTGGGCCGGCAGAAAGAAAGTCGGAAGCAACGAGTCAACGCGCAACAGACCTTCGCGTGACAAGGTCACCAGTTCCCGTGTGGCCGTCAGCAATCGTTGCGAAGCCAGCGACCGCAGTGGCTTGTCAAATCTCTCCAGCACGTCGACGCCGTACTTGTTGGCAAAGTAAGAGGGACGAACCGCCCCGAGCTTGAGCTGCAGGACGAATTCGCGAATGAGACGTTCTTCGGGAGTCGGACGTAAGCCGCGGCCCAATGGGAGTTCGCCTCGAGTCAGGCTCTCGCAATAGGGGCCGAAGGTGTCGAGGTTCTGCATGTGCACGCCGCTGATGTGCCCGAACGACGCGACGCCCAAGCCGACCATGTCAGCACCTTGCCACAACCGATCGCGGTAAACGAACTTGGTCGACGGATCCTTGACCACGGCATAGGCGGACGCGACAGTGTAGCCGGCGGCCTCGAACGCATCGAAGGCTTCGTCCACCCAGCGCCGTTTGGTTGACCAGCTTGCGACCGCTTCCCCGTCATATGCCTCACCGGCACGGAGCGACTTGGCAATCGTGGTGTTGAACGGCAGCTCCATCTGGTAGATGGTGACGCTGTCGGGTGCAAGGGCGATCGTTCGCTGAACGCAGTCGCGCCAGTTTTCGTCCGTTTCACCCAGCATCCCCGCGATCAAGTCGATGTTGATCTGCGGAAAGCCGAGCGATTGGGCGAACGAGTAGGCCTTGCCAATCTCGGGCGAGCGGTGCGCCCGGCCATTGATCTCGAGCAGCCGATCGTCGAAGTTCTCGACGCCGAGGCTGAGACGCGTCACACCGATGTCTCGCAGCGCCGCAAGCTTGGATTCCGAGAGCGTGCCCGGCTCGCACTCGAAGGTGATCTCTTCGGCGTTACGCCACGGGCTCACGGCATCCATGCGTTTGACGAGGCCCCGCAGCTGCCGGACCGACAGGAACGACGGGGTCCCACCACCGAAATACACGAAGTTCAACGGCCGGCCAGCGACCGCGCGCTGCTCGCTGTACAGCTCCCACTCACGGCCGAGCGTATCCAGATAACCCTGCACTTCGGCCGCGTTCTTGTCGGTGTAGACACGGAAGTAGCAGAAGTGGCACCGCTTTCGGCAGAACGGGATGTGCAGATACAACCCGAGCGGCACGTCAGTCGGTGCTGCCGCCAGCGCCGGCCTCACGTCGCGGTCGACGGCCTCTTTGGTCCAAACCGAAAACGGTGGGTAGTTGGCGATGAAGTAGCTGCCGACCTCTGTTTGGTCGTCGGCACCGGTCATGCGGTGATCTCCGCGGTGGTCAGGCGCATGTTCTTTCACTTTATCGTCAAACGGCGTGGAACTGCGGGACGGCTTGACGCAGTGGCCTTACTTACAACATGTAAGATCGATAATTACGGCACAAAAATGGAGGCTCCCGAGACTCTCCACGACCGAGCGGCTGATCCGGTGCTTGTCGCGGCGCCGGCGAGTTGTTTCGGACTCGAAATGCTCGAGCGGTCGGTGCGTCAAGCGCGGCTCAGCGGCCTACTTCCTTTTGGGCTTATACACGTGCGTCGCGGTCCCGAAAAACTGCTCGGCCGACTCCATGATCGTTTCGGTGAGCGTCGGATGAGGATGAATCGTCAGCTTGACGTCCGAAGCCGTCGCGCCCATTTCGATGGCGAGAACCCCTTCGGAAATCAACTCTCCCGCACCCGATCCGACGATGCCCACGCCGAGCACGCGCTCGGTTTCCGGATCGATCAGCAGTTTGGTCAGACCGTCGACTCGATCGATCGCAATCGCGCGACCCGAGGCGCCCCAAGGGAACCGCGCGACTTCCACCTTGCGGCCTTCCTTGGCCGCCTGCGTTTCGGTGAGCCCCGCCCACGCAATCTCCGGGTCGGTGAAGACAACGGCGGGGATGGCCAAGGGCTCGAAGATGGCTTTGTGCCCGGCGATCGCCTCGACCGCCACGCGTGCTTCGTGCGAAGCCTTGTGGGCCAGCATCGGTTCCCCGGCCACGTCGCCAATCGCAAAAATCGTGGGCTCGTCGGTTCGGCGCTGAAAGTCGGTCTGGATGAAGCCGCGATCGTTGACTTGAACTCGTGTCTTGTCCAACCCCGGCACGCGAGCGTTCGGCCGTCTGCCGATTGAGACCAGCACGTAGTCGTAGGTCTCTTCAGGAGGGGCGCCCTCGCCTTCGAACGTCACGGCGATGCCCTTGCCGGCGGCTTTCATTGCCAGCACCTTCGTCGAGAGCATCACTCGCTTGAAGGTTTTTTCGACCCGTTGTGCCAGGTAGCGTACCAGGTCGCGATCCGCGCCGGGCAGCAGGCCATCGGTCATTTCGACAACCGAGACGTTGGTGCCGAGCGCGGCGTACACGGATCCCAGTTCAAGACCGATGTAGCCGCCGCCAATCACCAGCAACGAGCCGGGAATTTCGGGAAGGTCAAGCGCACTGGTCGAATCCATCACGCGCGGGCTGTCGATCGACAGTGCAGGAATCCTGGCAGGCTCCGAGCCGGTCGCCAGAATCATGGCGTCGACGTCAATGGTTTGCTCGCCCCCGCCCTCCATCGCCACCTTCAGCTTGTTGGGACTCAGGATCGTGGCGCGCCCCTGCAGGTAGTTCACCTTGCGCAACTTGGCGACCTGACCGGTGCCGCTCGTCAGCTTGTCGACGACCCGATTCTTGAATCCGCGCAAGCGATCGAGATCGATCTTGGGCTTGCCAAACTCGATGCCCCATTCCTTCGCGTGGCCGGCCTCGTCGAGCACTTTCGCAACGTGCAGCAACGCCTTGGACGGGATGCAGCCGCGATAGAGGCACACGCCGCCCGGATTCGCCTCCGGATCGATCAACGTCACTTGCATGCCGAGGTCCGCGGCATAGAACGCCGCGGCGTAGCCCCCGGGGCCAGCACCGACTACTGCGACATGAGTAGGCATATTTTCGATGAGAAGAAAGGCATTAGTTTTCAGTTACCAGTTGTCAGTTCAAAGGCCCCTCAGCTCCAATCAACCCGTACGCCCTTTGAACTGGAAACTGACAACTGGAAACTGACAAGCGCCAGCGGGCTTTTTACCCGCGGAGCATTACCGTAAAAGGCTGTTCGATGGCCTCCACGACCCAGCGCAAGAAGCGAATCGCGTCCGCACCATCGATGACACGGTGATCGTAGCTGAGCGACAGCGGCAGCATCTGCCGCGGCTCGATGACGCCGTTCTTGTAGACCGGTTCCTGCGCACCGCGAGAGACGCCCAGAATGGCGACTTCGGGCCAATTGACGATGGGGGTGAACGCCGTCCCACCAATTCCGCCGAGGTTGGTGATCGACATCGATCCGCCTGTCATCTCGTCGAGCGACAGCTTGCGCGCCTTCGCTTTCTCGGCCAGCTGGTGAATCTCGACGGCAATCTGCAGGATGTTCTTCTGATCCGCGTTGCGTACGACGGGAACCAGCAAACCGTGCTCGGTATCGACGGCAATCCCGACGTGGACGTATTTCTTGTAAATGATCGACTCCGTTGCCATGTCGATCGACGAGTTGAACTGCGGAAACTTCTTCAGTGCGGTGGCGACGATCTTGGTCAGCACCGCGGTCACCGTCAGCTTGCCGCCGGCACGCTCTGCTTCCGCGGCATACTTCGGCCGAATCTCCTCGAGCACCGTCATGTCGGCCTTGTCGAACTGCGTGACATGCGGGATCTGGGACCAGGCGTGGCTCAAATGCTCGGCCGTCTTTCGCCGGACGCCGGTCATGTTCTTGCGCTCGACCTCTCCCCACTTGGAGAAGTCGGGCAGCTGCACGCTGCCAGGTCGCGAGGCCGGGGTTGGCGCCAGCGCGCCTCCGCCGAGGCTGCTCAGGATCTGACGGGCGAAGGTCTTGACGTCTTCCTCGGTGATGCGCCCGTTGGGTCCCGAGCCCGTCACTTGAGTGATATCGACGCCAATCTCGCGCGCCACTCGCCGGACCGATGGCGCAGCGGGCGCCGAGGCCGTCGAGGGCACCGCTGGAATCGTCGCGGCCGCAGCGGGTGCCGCCGCCGGAGCCTGTCGCCCGCGAAAATCCACGACCGGCGCTCGCTTGCGCGCATCTTCTTTTGCTGTCGGCTCGGCGGGCTTGTCGCCCTCTTTCTCGGCTTCTTCTTCCCCTTCTTCCTGCTTCTGTGCCGGGATGGACGCCCCAGCCTTTTCGGCTTTTTCAGCCTTCTCCGGCGCCGGCGCCTTTTCGGTCGATGGCGATGCCGCCTTTCGATCCGAGGCGGATGCGGCCTCCGAAGCGCCGTCAACCGTCAGGATCACCTGACCGGTCTTGACCTTGTCGCCGACCTTGACGCGCACGTCCTTGACCACGCCTTCGACGTTCGATGGAACTTCCAACGTCGCTTTGTCGGTTTCGAGCTCGAGAACCGGCTGATCCTTCGCGAGCCGATCACCAGGCTTGACGAGAACCTGCAACACATCGCCCTGCGGAACGTTTTCACCGAGGTTGGGAAGGATGAAATCTGCCAATTCTGATACTCCACGTCTACCGGTCCACGGTCCACGATCCACGGTCAGTGCAACAGGTGCGAAGCACCACCGTGAGCCGTAGACCGTGGCCGTGGGCCTTCGTGATCTCAGCTAATCGCGGGATCCGCCTTCTCTGGCTCGATGCCGAGATCCTTGATCGCCTGGGTGACCACCTCGGGCTCGATCTGCTTTTCCTGCGCGAGCGCATACAGCGTTGCGAGGGTGATGAAGCGCGCATCGACTTCGAAAAAGTCTCGCAGCGCGGCGCGTGTTTCCGAACGGCCGAACCCGTCGGTCCCCAGCGATTGCAGTCGACGTGGCAGCCAGCGGTCGATCGAGTCGGGCAACAACTTGAGATAATCACTGACCGCGACGAAGACGCCCTTGGCGTTGGCGGTCGCCTGAGTCACGTAGGGAACGCGCGGCTTGTCGGCTGGATGCAGACGGTTCCATCGTTCGCAGGCGTGGCCGTCGCGATAGAGGTTGACGTAACTCGTCACGCTCCACACATCCGCGCCAATGTTGTATTTCTCTTCCAGGATCTTCTGCGCTTCGAGCGCCTGAATCAGGATCGTTCCGCTACCGAATAGCTGTGCCCGCAGCTTGGCGTCCGGTTTCGACGTTGGCCGGGCGACGTACATGCCCTTGAGGATTCCATCACGTGCGCCCTCGGGCATGGGCGGATGCTCGTACTGCTCATTCATCAACGTCAGGTAGTAGAAGATGTTTTCCTGATCGCCGTACATCCGCTTGATGCCGTCCTCGATGATGACGGCGATCTCATAGGCAAACGCCGGATCGTAAGACTGGCAGATCGGCACCGGTGACGCCAGCACGTGACTCTGGCCATCCTGATGCTGGAGCCCCTCACCGTTGAGCGTTGTCCGGCCGGCGGTCCCACCGAGCACGAATCCGCGCATTCGCATGTCGGAGCCGGCCCAGATCAAGTCACCGACGCGCTGGAAGCCGAACATCGAATAGAAGATGAAGAACGGAATCGTATTGATGCCGTGCGTCGCGTAAGCGGTGCCGGCGGCAATGAACGAGGACATGGAGCCGGCTTCGTTGATCCCCTCTTCGAGGATCTGTCCGTCCTCCGCTTCCTTGTAGTAGAGGAGCGTATCCATGTCGACCGGCTCGTACAGCTGACCGCTGTGTGCGTAGATGCCGACCTGCCGGAAGAGAGACTCCATACCGAACGTTCGTGCCTCGTCCGGGACGATGGGCACCACGAGTTTGCCGATCTGCTCGTCGCGCAAGAGTTTCGACAGCATCCGCACGAACACCATCGTCGTGCTGGCCTTGCGCGATTCGGTGCCCTTGTGGAACTCGGCAAAAGCCTCGGACAGGTTCGGCCGAATCGGCTCGGAACGGACCTGACGCTTGGGCATCGCGCCACCCAGTGCAGCACGTCGCTCGTGCACGTAGTTGAGCTCGACGCTGTTCTGCGGCGGTCGATAGAACGGCGCCTTGGCCACTTCCTCATCCGAGATCGGGATGCCAAATCTGGTACGGAAGGCCTTGACCTCTTCGTCGTTCAACTTCTTCTGCTGGTGAGTGACGTTCTTGCCCTCACCCGACTCGCCCACCCCGTAGCCCTTGATGGTGCGGGCGAGGATCACGGTCGGCACGCCTTTGGTTTCGGTCGCCCGCTTGTAGCCGTTGTAGACCTTGTTGGGGTCGTGGCCGCCCAGCGTCAGCTTCTTCAGCTGCTCGTCCGAGAGATGTTTGACCATCTCCAGCAGTCGCGGATCCGCGCCCCAGAAGTTCTTGCGGATGTAGGCGCCGGACTCGACGGCGTACTTTTGATACTCGCCGTCGACGATTTCGCCCATCCGGCGAACGAGCAGACCCTCGGTGTCTTTTTCGAGCAGGTCGTCCCACTCGGTGCCCCACAGCACTTTGATCACGTTCCAGCCCGCACCGCGGAAGACTGCTTCCAGCTCGGTGATGATCTGGCCGTTGCCGCGCACCGGACCATCGAGACGTTGCAGGTTGCAGTTGACGACGAAAATCAGGTTGTCGAGCCGTTCGCGTGACGCCAGCGTGATGGCGCCCAGCGCCTCCGGTTCATCGGTTTCACCGTCGCCGAGGAATGCCCACACCTTCGAATCGGTGACCGGCTTCAGCCCGCGGTCTTCGAGGTAGCGATTGAACCGGGCCTGGTAGATGGCCATGATGGGTCCGAGGCCCATCGATACCGTGGGAAACTCCCAGAAGTCCGGCATCAGCCAGGGATGCGGATACGACGACAGGCCGCCGTCGGCCCTCAGCTCGCGACGGAAGTTTTCGAGCTGCTGGCTCGAGATTCGCCCTTCGAGAAACGCTCGCGCATAGATGCCAGGCGAAGCGTGCCCCTGAAAGTAGACGATGTCGCCTTCCTGGCTATTCTCGCGGCCACGGAAGAAGTGGTTGTAGCCAACCTCGTACAGCGTCGCGGCCGACGCGTACGTGGAAATGTGTCCGCCGATGCCATCTTCCATGCGGTTGGCTCGCACGACCATCGCCATGGCGTTCCAGCGAACGAGGCTCTTGATGCGGCGCTCGATCTCGCGGCTGCCGGGATAGGGCACTTCCTCGCTGGCGTGAATGGTGTTGATATACGGCGTGTTCGCCGTGAACGGCAACTTCACACCGTTCTTCTGCGCGTGGACGCCAAGCTCTCGAAGCAGCCGACCGACTCGCGCCGGACCCCCATGTTGCAGCACGTAGTCGAGCGACTCGAGCCACTCCCGGGTTTCAATCGCTTCCAGCTCCCGAGCGTCGCTTGGTGCAGAGTTCCTCATAGCCTTACTGACCTTTCGTTCTGACTCAGGACAACCTTCCTATTGTAACTCCGAGCGGCTGAGCACGCGTGACATGCCTCGACGGACGAACGGGCATGGGCGCGTTAGAATCCGCAGTACACAGGCATGATCGGCTCGACGCTGCTTCACTACACGGTCGACGCTCAGCTCGGGCAAGGAGGGATGGGTACCGTCTATCGTGCGCGTGACACGTTGCTCAACCGCACCGTCGCACTGAAAGTCCTCACCGCCGAAAGCGACGATGCGATGCAACGGTTGCTACACGAAGCGCGTTCGGCCGCGGCCTTCAATCACCCCAACAGCGTCGCCATCTACGGCGTCGAGCAGCACGGCAGCACGTCGTTCATCGTCATGGAACACGTCGAGGGCGCGTCCCTCGATCGCGTGATTCCGCCCGACGGCCTTCCTATCGAACGCGCGATTCAGTTTGCCTGCGACATCAGCGAAGCCATCGGCGAGGCACACGATCGGGGCATCGTGCACCGCGACATCAAGCCTGGCAACGTGATGGTTACGCCAACCGGCCACGTCAAGGTGCTCGACTTCGGCATCGCGCGGCGCACGTCCTTACCGGACGAGGCGACACGAGCGGTCACCGCAGGTGCCACCTTCAGCCATCCCGGCACGGTGGTTGGAACCATCGGTTACCTCGCGCCTGAACAGATCACCGGTGCTCCAAGTGGTCCCCGCTCCGACGTCTTCGCACTTGGCGCGGTGATCTTTCAGATGATTACCGGGCAGCCGCCATTCCGCGGCGGTACGGCGTGGGCCATCCTGGATGCGACGCTGCGTCACGAACCAGCCCTGACAAACACGCTGAAGCCAGGGACTCCGCCTCGACTCGGGCAGCTTGTGGGCCGTTGTTTAGCGAAGGATCCGATACAGCGCTTCGCTTCTGCTCGCGAGGTGCACGAAGAACTGCTCAAGGTGCGGCAACAGCATGTCGAAGCGGTGGCGCGGCGACCATCGCCCATGCGACGCTTCGCCGTCGTCGGCGTGATCGGTCTCCTTGTCGCCGCGGCTGTGGGATTCGCCCTGTTTCAAGTTCGTGAGAGTCGTGGACGGTGGGCTCGCGACACGGCCATTCCCGAAATCAACCGACTGATATCCGAAGGCGATCTTGCCGGGGCCTATCGGCTCGCGATCCAAGCGCGGTCAGCAGCGCCTGACGACCCGCAGATCGAGACCACATGGACAGGCTTCACCAGACCGATGCCGTTGACCTCGAACCCGCCGGGCGCCGCCGTGGCGCTTCGCGCGGTGAGCGGTCAGGACGCCGGCTGGATCCCGCTTGGCGTCACGCCGACCGACATTCGTGTGCCCTTCGGGCAGCTGCGCTGGCAGTTTTCGTTGGCAGGTTACGAGACCCTCGAAATCGTCCCGAATCCATTCCCGGGCAGCGTCCAACTAACGCCGGTTGGCAAGGCGCCGCCGGGGATGGTCTTCGTGCCCGCCGGTGAGTTCGTGAATGAGCGCCGCCAAACCAGCATCAAGCTGCCTGAATACTGGATTGACAGGTTCGAGGTCACGAATCGGCAGTTCAAGCAGTTCGTTGATGGCGGCGGCTACCAGAAGCGTGAGTACTGGCCAGAGCCGTTTCGCAAGGGTGGGCGCACGTTGACGTGGGACGAGGCAATGGCCGAGTTCCGTGACACGACGGGGCGGACTGGTCCCTCCACGTGGGAACTCGGTACGTATCCCGAGGGCGAAGCCGACTTCCCCGTGCACGGCGTGAGTTGGCACGAAGCAGCGGCCTACGCCGCGTTCGTCGGCAAGTCACTGCCGACCACCTACCACTGGTATCGCGCGTCAGGCGCCGTCGGCATCTTCTCGGAAGTACTGCAAGTGAGTAATTTCGGCGGTCGTGGCCCGGCCAAGGTGGGGGCGTCCGGTAGCCTCGGGCCGTTCGGAACGCATGACATGGCGGGAAACGTAAAAGAGTGGACGTGGAACGAGAGCAGCGAAGACCACCGTTTCGTCCTCGGTGGCGCCTGGTTCGAAGCGGCCTACCAGTTTCATGACGAGGATGCGCGATCAGCATTCGAACGCGGCCGAGGCTTCGGATTTCGCTGCATCCAGCAACCGTCCTCGATGGATGCCGCGTTGAAGAATCCGATTGTCACGTTCGCCCGCGACGTTTCTGAGTTGAAGCCTGTCGGTGATGAAATTTTCGAAGCGTACCGTCGGCTCTACGATTACGATGCCCGCCCTTTGGATGCGCGGATTGACGAGCAGGACGAGAGTCACGCGACGCGCATCGTTCAACGAGTTTCGTTGACGGCCGCATACGGCGAGGAGCGTCTGCCGCTGATCGTTGTCCTCCCTCGCAATACCAAGCCACCTTATCAATCAGTTGTGTACTTTCCCGGCTCCGATGCCGTTCGGGCTACGACGAGCCGCGAACCCTACATCTTGCAATGGCTGGACTTCATCGTTCGCAGCGGTCGTGCAGCCGCATTTCCGATCTATCAGCAAACCTACGAGCGGCGCCGAGACCAGAGAGGCCCGAACTTTCTTCGCGAGATCAGCATTCAGCGTGGTCAGGACGTCCGTCGGACGATCGACTATCTGGAGAGTCGGCCCGATTTCGATCGCGCGGGCATCGCGTTCTATGGCCTGAGCCTCGGTGCACAACTTGGTCCGGTGTACCTGGCGATTGAGCCGCGGTTCAAGACCGGAGTGCTCCTCTCGGGCGGCTTTGAAACCTGGACGGTCCCGCCGGAAACCGATCCGGTGAACTTCGCTCCGCGCGTGAAACAACCGGTGTTGATGGTGAACGGTCGAGAGGACTTCGACCTGCCGTACGAGACCGCCCAGATCCCCATGTTCAAGATGCTCGGCTCCGCAGCGACCGACAAGCGGCATACCGTGCTCGAGGGCGGTCACATTCCGCCGCGGCCGCAGGAGGTCTACAAGGAGGTTCTCGATTGGCTGGACCGGTATCTCGGGCCTGTGACGAGGTAGGCGTGACGCGGCTCGAGTCGATTTCAGAAACCATCATTGCCTGCAGGCGGTGCCACCGACTGCGTCAGGTACTGCCAGTCGGTCGCTCGCGAAAAAAAAGCCGCACACCGCGACGACGACTACTGGGGCAAGCCCGTCCCTGGCTTTGGCGATCCGCGCGCACGCGTGTTGATTCTTGGTCTTGCGCCCGCGGCTCACGGCGCGAATCGCACCGGACGAGTCTTCACCGGAGATGGTGTTGGAGCGTCAGGAGACTTTCTGATGGCCGCGCTTCACCGCGCCGGCTTGGCGAACATCCCGACCTCGCGGCATCCGGACGATGGACTGCGACTGCGTGACTGCTATATCGCCGCTACCGTGCGTTGCGCGCCGCCGCAGAACAAGCCATCACCCGAAGAGATTGCGGCGTGCGCGGATCACCTCGACGCGGAAATCGATGCCCTTCCTCGCCTACGCGTGATCGTCGCGCTCGGCAAGATTGCGTGGGATGCCTATTTCCAGCACCTGGCGCGCCACGGCGTGGTCGTCCGCCCGCGTCCGGCCTTCGCACACGGCGCAACCTTCGCACCCACCACTGAAGGCACCCGACGCACCGGCACCGTAGGCACCAGTACCCCACGGCACCCTGATGCTGTTCGGCTGCTACCACCCTTCGCGTCAGAACACGAACACCGGAAAGGTCACTGCAGCGATGTACGACCAGTTGTTCGAGGCGGTGAAAGAACGCGGCGCTCTCTAGTCAGTGGATGCTGGCGCTCTGCAGTACCTGGGACCGCGGTGGGAGCCGAGAGCAACCAGCGCAGTTTCGTAACATCAAGATTGCCGCCCGACATCACGGCGACGACGGTCTTTCCTGCAAGTTGATCCCTCAGCTTGAGCGCCGCAGCCAAGGATGCACCGCCCGCGCCTTCGGCAAGATTGTGCGTACCGCGGAGCGCAAGACGCACGCCATCGGCCAACTCCTCCTCGCTGAGCGTCATCACATCGTCCAACGCGTCCTGAAGGATGCCGAACGTGTAATCGAAGGTAACTCGCGTCGCCATGCCCTCCGCAAACGTTGCCGCGGAGTCGCCGACGACGCGACGATCGCCGTGCCAGGACCTGGCAAATGCGTCAGCGTTCGCCGCTTGAATGCCGATCACGCGGGTGTTGCGTCCGAGTGCCGTGCGGACGATACAGTTACCGCAGGCGCCGCTGCCACCGCCGATCGGGACGAGCACGACGTCGATGGCTGGTAGTTGCTCGAAGATTTCGAGCGCGTAGGTCGCGACGCCGGCGATCAGGAGCGGCTCATTTGCGGAGTGAACATACCGTGCGCCGGTCCGGCGAGCCACCTCTTCACATCGTTCCCGCGCCGCGTCGAAGTCGCGGCCTCCTTCATCGACGATGGCGCCAAAGGCGCGCATGGCCGCGTTCTTGTCAGGATTGTTGTCATCGGGAACGAACACGGTGCACCGCACGCCCTCCAGCTGGCAAGCCATGGCGATCGACTGCCCGTGGTTGCCGGTGCTCGCCGTTGCGACGCCGCGGGCTCGTTCGTCAGCGGTCAGCGCACGCACTAGATTGAGACCACCACGAACCTTGAAGGCCCCCGTCGGGTTGTGGTTCTCGTGCTTCACCCAAATGTCGAAGCCCAGCTCCTGAGCCAGCAGCGCGTGGCGCAGGAGCGGCGTCGGATGAATGATGTCGGAAATTCGTTCCCGGGCGGCGCGTATATCAGCGAGTGTGGGAGTCATGTCAGTGGCCGGTACAAGTCTAGAGGCTCTGCAGCCCCGTGTGAAGCCGGACCCACCGGTCGCGAGTCTGAATCGCCAGATCGGGCCGATCCGAGATCACGCCGTCCACACCGCAATCCAGCAGCCGCTCGACATCGGCCGGTTCATCGACGACCCACACGTCCACGCGTGAATCATCGAGATGGGCCTGTCGGACAAATGACGGCGAGGTGACACGCAGGCGTCCAGCTCGCTGCGGCACCTGGAACGCGCAATAGGGCCGCCGTGAGCGCACCGGCCAGCGGGCCCACGATCGATACAAGGTCCACCGGGCTTCGCCCTCCGAAGCGCTTGTCGCCATTTCCTTGGCCTCGGCTCGAACGACGTCCAGACCCAATTGATAGAACGAGCCCACGCAGACCCGATCCGCCGCGTTTGCCCTGCGGACGACGGCGATCACCGCCCGCGCCAGCTCAGGATGGCCATCCTTCATTTCGATGATCACGCGGGCGTCGGCAAATCGCCGAAGCACATCTTCGAGCATCGGAACGCCAATTCCACGGCCCCGAAATGGGTGGCCCTCGGCCGCCTGAAATCGATATCCGGCATCCACCCTTCGTAGCTCATCGGCACTTAGCGCGCTGACCGGACCGCTGGCGTCAGTCGTGCGATCCAAAGTCTGGTCGTGGATCACGACTGGGATGCCATCGCGTGAAAGATGGACGTCGCATTCGAGGCCGTCGCTGCCCAGCGCCTGGCCGTGCTCGAACGCCGCCATGGTGTTTTCCGGCGCCAGCTTGGCGCCGCCGCGATGCGCGAAGACCAATCGGGCGGTGGTGGCAAAAGGATGCCGGGCAGGAATCATGCGCGAGGGCTGTGGTGTCCAGTCGTGAAGTGTGACGCAGGCGTCATAATAAAGGTATGTCTCTCGGTACCCGCCCTACTACTCTCGGATCGCTCAAGTCATCGGTCGCGGCTGGGACGTATCGTCCACGAAGCGTCAAGGACGAAGTGCGCCAGAACCTGATTGCCAAGCTTCGGCAACGAGAACCGTTGTTTCCAGGCATCATCGGCTACGAAGAAACCGTCGTGCCGCAAATCGTGAACGCGATACTTGCTCGGCACAATTTCATCCTGCTGGGCTTGCGTGGTCAGGCCAAGACCCGAATCCTGCGCGCGCTGACCTCGCTTCTTGACGAAGCGATTCCAGTGGTCCCGGGAAGCGAAATCAACGACGACCCGCTGGCGCCGCTGTCGGCATATGCACGACAACGGGTAAAGGATGAAGGCGATGCCATGCTCATCGAGTGGCTGCCGCGCGAAGCGCGCTACGTCGAAAAGCTGGCGACACCAGACGTGACCATTGCCGACATGATCGGCGACGTCGATCCCATCAAGGCCGCCCACGGAGGCTTGCAGCTCGCGAGCGAGCTGGCCATGCACTTCGGGTTGCTGCCCCGTGCCAACCGCGGTCTGTTCGCCATCAACGAGTTGCCTGACCTGGCTGGCAAGATTCAGGTCGGACTGTTCAACATCCTGCAGGAAGGCGACGTGCAGATTAAGGGGTTCCCCGTCAGGCTGCCGCTCGACGTGATGATGTTGTTCACCGCCAATCCGGAAGACTACACGGCGCGCGGCAAGATCATCACGCCGTTGAAGGACCGCATCGGTGCCGAGATTCGCACGCACTACATGGGCAGCCGTCCGCAAGCGATGGCTATCACGGCCCAGGAAGCCTGGATCCAGCGCGAGCAACCGATCGAGGTTCCGGATTTCGTCCGAGAGATCGTGGAGGAACTCGCGTTCCAAGCCAGGAACGACCGCAAGATCGACAAGCGATCGGGCGTGAGCCAGCGGATGCCGATCAGCGTGCTGGAAAGCCTCGTCTCCAATGCTGAGCGGCGCGCGTTGACTCACGGCGAAACGCCCGTCGCGGCGCGGGTCATCGATATCTATGCCGCCCTCCCGTCGATGACCGGCAAGTTCGAGCTCGAATACGAGGGCGAGCTCAAAGGGGCCGACTTCGTCGCGCGCGAAGTGATTCGCGGCGCCGTATCAACCGTGTTCGACGGCTACTTCCCGGACGCGGATCTCCGCTCCATCGTGGAATGGTTCGATCTCGGCGGCACGCTGAACCTGGGGGACAGTGTCTCGGCGGCTGAAGTCGTCTCACAAGCTCGCGGCGTGCAGGGACTGCTCGATGCAGCACGGCGTGCCGGCATTGCCCCCGATGCATCGACTCCGATGATCGCGGCGGGAGTGGACTTCGTCCTCGAGGGCCTGTATTCGCAAAAGAAGATCGGACGCACCGACGATCGGGGTTATCACGGCACAGAGCCCGTGCGCCGCCGCGAGGCACCGTCACGAACACCGGTGCTCACACCGGACGACGATGACGACGATCAGGGGACACCGCGGGTGAAGAAGAAGCGGTACTACAACTGAGAAACGCGCCAGTTTCCAGTTGTCAGTTGCCAGTTCAAAGAGCGGGTTGCAGGAATTGCCACTGAAGGGCCCTTTGAACTGGCCAACTGGAAACTGACAACTACCCGGAAGTCATCATGCGTTACAAGTACCTCGAAATACGTCCCCTCGCTCCTCGACGAGCTCGACATGGACGAGCTCATGTCGAAGTTGTCGGACCTGCTGCTTTCCAGCGGCTTCGACAACCCGTGGGGCGATCCGTCACAGAACGAAGACCGGACGATGCAGGCGCTGCACGACGCAATTCTCGAAGCGCTGTTCAGCGACGGCGTGCTCCCGCCTGAAGTGCTGGAAAAACTGTTCGGCGATCCCGCCGATGGCGACCAGGAACAGCTACGGCAGCAAATCGAGGACTTGATCGAGCAGATCATCGAACGGATGAAGGAATCCGGGTACATCACGCCGTCGCCGGATCTCGAATCGGAGCGGCAACGGCGAGCGCAGGGCGGCGGCCTGGGGGATGCCAACGAGCGCGTGACCTTCGAGGTCACCGACAAGGCGCTCGATTTTCTCGGCTTCAAGGCCCTGCGCGATCTGATGGGCTCGATGGGACACAGCAGCGCCGGCCGTCACGACACCCGCGACCTGTCGACCGGTATCGAGGCCAGCGGCGCGCCGAAACGATACGAGTTCGGCGACACGATGAACATCGACGCGACCGCGACCATCCTGAATGCGATTCGCCGGCAGGGAGCCGAAGGGAAGGCGACTGGCAGTCTCGAGATCACTTACAACGATCTGATGGTCGCCCAGGGCGAGTACCAGAGCTCGTGCGCGACGGTGCTGATGCTCGATTGCAGCCACAGCATGATCTTGTATGGCGAGGATCGTTTCACTCCCGCCAAGCGCGTGGCGATGGCCTTGTCGCACCTCATTCGGACGCAGTATCCCGGCGACACCCTGCACGCCGTGCTGTTCCACGATTCCGCCGAGGAGATCCCGCTTCGCGAACTGGGGCGCGTGCGAGTCGGGCCCTACTACACCAACACGCGCGAAGGGCTGCGACTCGCCCGGCGGATTCTCGAGCGCCAGCGCAAGGACATGCGCCAGATCATCATGATCACCGACGGCAAGCCCTCGGCGCTGACGCAGCCGGATGGCCGCATCTACAAGAACGCCTTCGGACTCGATCCGTTCGTGATTTCAGAGACCTTTGCCGAAGTCTCGGCCTGCGCCCGCGCCGGCATCATGATCAACACGTTCATGCTGGCCCGCGACTACGACCTGGTGGCCTTCGTCCGTCGCGTCGCCTCGATGTGCCGCGGCAAGGCATATTTCACGACGCCCTACACGCTGGGTGAGTACGTGTTGATGGACTACATGGATAAGAAGACGAGGACGATTCATTGATGCTTGCCGTCAGTTACCAGTTGTCAGTTACCAGTTCAAAGGGGCACTCCGGTGAACTCGTCGAAAGTCTCTTTGAACTGGCCACTGGAAACTGACAACTGATCCCCATGCTGCCGTCCACCATCCCCCTCTTCCCGCTCCCGTCCGTTGTGCTGTTTCCCAACGTGTTCCTGCCGCTCCACATCTTCGAGCCGCGGTACCGGCAGATGGTGTCGGACGCGCTCGCCGGCGAGCGGATGATCGGGATGGTCCTCTTGCAGCCCGGATACGAAGTCGAGTACGAACGGGCGCCGGCGATCTACGAAGTCGGATGCGCCGGTCTGATCACACATGTGGAGCGACTGTCTGACGGGCGTTTCAACATCGTCCTCCGCGGCCTCGAGCGCTTTCGTATCGTCGGCGAGGAGAGCCCGTCGTCCACGGTGTTGTATCGGCGAGCGCTGATCATGCCGATGGCGGAGGTGGAGCCGGAGGGCATGGATAAGGCGCTCAAGCGGGAGCGCCAGCGCCTCGAAGCCCTGCTCGCGCCGATGCTGAGCGGGACGCTGGCGGAGCGCGGGCTGCCCACCACGATGCCGGACGTCGACCTGGTCAACGCGCTGGCGCAGTACCTCGACCTGGAACCAATCGAGAGGCAGGCGCTTCTTGAACGAGATGGCCCGCTCGCGCGCTGCCAGTCGTTGATCGAGTTGCTTGAAATGAAGACGCTGACGTCGAAGTCACGCGGCGGGGAGCAGAAGGTTCACTAGGTGCCTGGGTGCCGAGGTGCCTGGGGTGCCGCAGGTGCCGAGGGTGCCTAAGGTGCTGGTGCCGAGGGTACGGGGTGCCGAATGTGCGGGGTGCGCGAACTCCGGCACCCGAGGCACCGTCAGGCACCATAGGCACGACAGGCACCTTGGAGCCCGTGACGAAGCGGACGGGCTCCTAGTGCGTCATCGCATACATGACGATGTTCAGGCCCACGGCATAGCCGTCCGGCGAGAAGCTGTAGAAGTACTGCGGGTCTTCTCCTTCGCGCTCCCACGCGTCGGAGATATCGGTGTTGTGCGTCATGACCACCATCAGGTTGCCGTTGACGTCACTGATCCCGCGGATCATCGGGACATCGCTCAAACCGGGTCGCTCGGAGGTGCCGCCACCGCTCCGGCGCCAATGCGAAATCGACGGAATCTGCGGCAGCTTCGTGATCTGAAACATCGTACGAAACAGCGGGTGATCCATGCCGACGTCGCGAATCGGATAATCGGCGGACGGCAGGACGCGAGCGATCTGCTGTTCCCACGATTCGATGGCCCAAGGGCCCCACGAGTCGTCGACCCAGAGGAAGCCACCCTTGAGCAGATAGTCGCGTACGCGTTCGACTTCGCGTTCGCTGAACTCGAGCGTGCCGACGTCCTCCATGTGGACGTACGGACAGTTGAAGAGGTAGTCGTCCTCGAGCCGAACCACCAGGTGATTGGGGTCGCCGGTGCGCTGACGGCTGACCCGAGTTTTCGTCAGCTCGGCGAGACGAATCGAAAAATTGACGTCGGCATCGGGATAGTCCGTGCTCCATCCTGAGCCACTGGGCTCACGACGCACGCTCCGGAACATGCCGCGACAGAAACTGAACCCACCGTCGTAGCTTTCGGCGGTCGGGAATCGAGGCGGCACGCGATTGCCACCGTAGCCGTAGCCACGGTACCAAGGCTCCTGCGCGGTCGCCGTCGCGGCGACGAGCAGAACCAGCGCTGCAATCCGGGTCGGTCTCATGTCGCGATCAGTCCGCTGCTAGTGCGTCATGGCGTAGAGCGCCACGTTCAGGCCGACAGCGTAGCCGTCCGGCGAGAAGCTATAGAAGTACTGCGGGTCCTCGCCTTCGCGCTCCCACGAATCGGAGATGTCCGTATTGTGGGTCATCAGCACCATGATCCGGCCGTCGGCATCTCTGATGGCGGCCATGTGCGCCTGGGCACTGCTGTTTCCCATCTCCGAGGTATCGCCACCGCTTCCTGACCAATATTGCCACGACGGAACCTGCGGAATCTTGGTGACAGTGAACATTGTCTTGAAAATCGGGTGATCGAACGTCAAGTCGCGAATTGGATACTGCGCAGAGGGCAGCACCTTCGCGATCTCGCGTGCAAAATCATCCCAGGCCCAGGGCCCCCAGTAGTCATCCACCCAGAGGAAGCCGCCCTTCAGGAGATAACTTCTCAGCGCGGCGGCATCGGCCTCGCTGAACCCGACACTGCCGGGGTCGGACATGATCACGAACGGACACTGAAAGAGGGCTTCGTCGGTCGGGCGCACCACGAAGTGATTTGGCTCGTCGCCGCTGCGGCTGACTCGAGTCTTGGTCAGCTCCGAGAGCCGGATCGAGAGATTGATCTCGGCGTAGGGATAGTCGGTGCCCCACCCCAGCCCACGCTGATGCGCGCGGACGCTGCGATACATCATTCGGCACATCTGAAATGCACCGTCGAAGTCGCCGGGCTTGAAGAAGCGCGGCGGAATGCCCGCACCCTCACCGCGTCCGCCGAAGCCGCGGAACCACGGATCCTGGGCGAACGCCGTCGTCGCTGCGACGAGAACCGCGACGGCGACGGCCTGGGCAATGCGCATTCCGATGACTCGTCTACCTTTTGGGTCGAGCCAGTGACCGGTAGTATTCCTCGACGAGTTTCTGGAACTCCTGCGGCACTTCGTCCGCACCGGTCACCAGCGCTCGATCGGCGTCGTCACCGACCTTGCGACGGAGCCCGTACTCGAATCGCTTGAGCCCTTCGGTCACGAGCGACTGCAGGCGCGCCAATTCGTCGACGTCGCGGTACACGCGCGTGTCTTCGAGCTCACGTAAGCGGCGAAGAATTTCCTCCAGCTCGCGCGCGTCGACGTTCTGCTGTCGGAGCAGATCGCGGAGCTCACGGCCCTCGCCAATCCAGCGGCGCGCCTCGTCACGGAACTGTCGAACCTCGTCAGGGCTGAACCAGTCGCCAGGCCTGCGACTTCCCCACCCGCCGGGGCCATCTCGCCAGGCGCCATCAGTATCACCGCCACCCGCGGCGCCATCGGTCTGGCCGCGTCCATCAGCACGCTGGCCCTGGCCACCCTGCTGGCCCTGTTGACCCGACTGGCCCTGTTGACCTGACTGCCCTTGCTGACCAGCCTGCCCCTGCTGCCCCTGCTGGCCTTGTTGCCCCTCACGACCCTGCTGCCCCTCGCGGCCTTGCTGCCCTTGCCCCTGCTGGCCCTGTTGACCGCGTTGCCCCTGCTGCCCCGCGCGCGCATCCGCGCTCTCTTGCATCCGGCGACCCAAGGACTCCACGCCCCGCGTGAGCTCGCGCGCTCGTTCGAGCGCGTCGGCATTTCGATCGCGACCGTTGGGCCCCAAGGCCGACGCCGCTTCGTCGAGCTTACGCCGGACGCCGTCGATGTTGGCTTCGAGCTGCTCTTCGAGCGTCTTCGCAAACTCTTGAAGCTCCGCTCGTTCGGCGCCAATCACCTGCCGCGAGTAGTTCAGCTTCTCTTTGATCTTGTCGTCGCGGATCTGGCCGGCAGCTTCCTGCAGCTTGCGAGACGCATCACGAGCCTCCCGAGCGATCTCGCCCGCGGTCCGATCCAGTTGGTTCTCGAGTCCCTGAACCTTCTGCCCCAGCTGATCTTTCCGCTGTCCGAGGGCCTGCGCCTTCGCGGATCGTTCCGATCCTGACGCTGGAAGATTGCGGACTTCGTTGGCGATTTCGCGCTGCTCACGCGCGATGTCCTCGGCTTGTCGCTGCGCGTCTTTGACATCGCGCTCCGCGCGAGCCCCTTGCGTGCCCTGCAGCGCCCGCTGGACGTTCCGCAGTCGTTCGGCCGCTGCCGCGGCCTCTCCGGCCGCGCTCTGATCGCCGTTGGCCGACGCGCGGCGCATGGCGTCCGCTGCCTGCTGCAGCTGCCTCGCGGCATTCTGCAGATCGGGCCGATTCTGCTCACGCGAGAGGCGCTCGAGCTGACGGGCCGCTTCTTCGGCTTGCTGCGCCAGCGCCCGCTGCAGATCTCCGCTCCGCGCGTTCTGACCTTGCCCCTGTCCTTGTGCCAATTGCCGTTGACGCTGCAGCTCCTGCTCTTGACGACGGGACAGCTCGCGCAGCTTCTCGGCGAGCTCGTCGATCTGCTGATCGGCGTTCTGCTGCATCGCCTGCTGACTCGTCTCGTATTGATTGGCCATCTTGTCCAGCTCGAGCCGGAACAAGTCAGCGAGATCTTCCGCAATCGAGCCGGCACCTCCGCCGCCACCACCGCCACCGGCGTTGCGGTTCATCTGTACTTGCAGCTCGTACTCTTCCTCGGCCTGCTGCAAATGCTGAAGTGCCTTGTTTTCCGGCGGCAATGCCTGCTCCGCGCTCTGCGCCTGGAGCTTGCTCTCCGCCGTCTTCATCTCTGCTGCGGCCATTGGCAGCACCTCGGCGATCTTCTGGAAGGCCGGATCGGGCGTGACGAGGCGGCTGTTCATGCGCTCCACGAGACCCTGCACCTGCTCACGCAACCGGCTCTGCGAAAGCGCCAGCACGACGAGCGCCTCGCGAGCCTTGTCATTGCCCATGACGCGGCGGTCGCGCTGCACCTTGAAGGTGCCCGCGATGATCTGCCGCTGCTGCTGGGACAACGCGCCCACTTCGGCGCCGGCCCCGCCACCGCCTCCGCCCCCGCCCATGGACATGGCCGGCTTGAAGTCCTTGCCGAACGGGCGGATTCGAAGGAAGTAGATGTCGCTGGTGGCCCGCTTCGGCCCTTCGCTCGCGTCGTTGTCTGCCGCGCGTGCGTAGTAGGAGACGGCATCGCCAGCTTGCACGCCGAGCTCTTCGAGATAGAACGTGTGACCCGCCGTGACTTCGGTCAACGGCTTGGAGCCATTGAACAACCCGACCGTCTTCTCCTCACCACCATTGATCGAGTAAACCAACTGCAGATTCTTGACTGCGAAGTCGTCGTCTGCGCGCGCTTCGACGAAGAACTCCTGCACCGGCGTGGCATCGGTGTCGCGTCCCGGCTTCGAGAGCGTCACGGACGGCGGTTGATCCGCCAGGATGTCGATGGTGTATTCCGGAGACGCCGCGACTTTCTCGCCGGCCGGGCCATCGAGCTCGACCTTGTAGGAACCGTTCGCGCTCGCGGTGAAGCGCCCGGCGAGGGTGCCGTCCGCGTTGGGCGTCAAAGGCAGCGCCGTGCCGTCGGCCATCACGAGCCGCCCACCCGACGTGGCCATCGTCGGTTGAATCTTCAGACGAACATCGGTTCCTTTGAGGGCGGCGACGTCGCCGCCATCCTCGACCGTCCGCGGTTCGAGGCCGGTGTAGGAGGGAAAGTGATACTCGAGATCCAGCTGCTTCACGTACGGCAGTTCGACCACCTTCAAGGTGAAGGACGGTGATTTCACGCCAGAGGCTTCGACGTAGTACTCGAGTCCCTCCGCGAGATCGAACAGCATGCCGTCGTATGCGCCGTTTTCCGCGCGGACCATCGGCAACCGCTCGTATTCGGCGTCCGGCGACTTACGCATCATGACGACCGCATCGCTGGCTTCGAAGCCATGAAGAGCTGCCGAGATGGTCTGATCTGCGCCCTTCGGTACGGTGGCGTTTCCCGGCGTCACATCGATGCGATACGGTGCGGCCGCTTCGACGTCACGCGAGATGACCAGTAGCGCTGAGAGCCCGTGACGCAGGTACGCGGGGCCCAGGGTGAACAGTGCGAGCGCAGCAATCGCGACCGCGGCGGCGGCGCCTGCGTAGCGCCGGACCGGCAAACGCTCGATTCGACGCCCCTCGCCGACCTGATGGGCGCGTTCGACCGCGGCCTCAATCAGTCGCTGAACCAGCGCCGGTGAAGCGTCGTGCGCCCCGCCGGCGCGTTCCGCCTCCATCGCCGTGATGATCGTGGCTTCGAGCGTCGGCTCGTGCTCTTCGAGGTACAGCGCGACTTGCTCGTCGTCTACTCTGCGCATCAGCGGCCGCACGAGGAACCAGCCGGCTGCCGCCAACGCCGAGACGATCAACGCGATACGAAATCCGAGGATCGAGGCGGGACTGAAACGCAGCGCCTCGAGGGCGTAGGCGGACCCGATGAGCGCGACGGCGGTAGCCGCGAGGAATCCGACGGCGCCTCGCACCGCCAGCTTCACCCGCCAGCGTTTCCGCACCTGACGAATGACGTCAAGGAGCGTCGCTCGTGGGTCACCGCTCTTCTCGTAGTGGAGCATCTACCGCCTCCTACCAAGCGTTTCCGCCGACAGATTTCGTTACGTTTTCGCGCGTGACAGCCGGTGTGCCAGGAGCGATTCGCCCATCAACAGCAGAATACCTGCGAACAAGAGGTACCACCAGAGCCGCTGGGCCCGTTCCTGAGCTTCGTCCGGGATAGCCTGTGGGTCGGTCGCGGCCCCTCCGCCCGCGCCGCCTCCCGCCACTGCAGCGACGATTTCGGCCGGATCTACCGCTGTTCGGTCGGATTCACCGAGCTCGACGTTGCTGGCTGCGACCGTGACCAAGGCACCTTGCCGGCCCTGTTCTCTCACTTCGTAAAAGCCCTGCTCACTCAACTCGAGCACTTGTCCCTGCTCGCCCTCCAGCGGCTGCCGGGCTCCACCAGGCGCGACCGCGAGGCGTGGCCGGGATGGGTCGCCCTCTTGTGACAGGTCGAGCACTTGACCCACCGTCGCCCAATTCTTCCGATCGCGGTGGTCGGCGAGGTAGCGAGCCACTTGATGAACGAACGGGAGGTAGACCGGCTTCAACGCCAGGTCGTTCCAGAACAAATCGAGCGTGGACGTCCAAACAACGACGCGCCCGCGTCCCACGGTCTTTTCGAGCACAGCCGGTGCGCCATCGTCGAAGCGGGCGAGGATCTGCGCGTCCTTGGCGGGCACCACGCTGCGATAGCCGTAGAAGCGTGGAGCCGAGAAGTCGCCACTCCGTGGAGCGCGGAACGGTTCGAAGATCGCATGGCCGTACTCGAGCCCGCCGAGTGTCGCTGCCGTGGAACGCGATCGATCAACGGTGCCGGCAGGCGTCGCCGGCAGAACCGCCGCCGCGTTCGCCGGCCAGGCAGCCTGCGGCCCGTACACAACGAGCATGCCGCCGCCACCCTCGACAAAACGGGCGAGGCGCGATGCCGTCGCTTCGCTGGGACTCGCGTCGTTGACGATGACAACCGGCGAGTGCGACAGCACTTCGTCCGTGAGGTCGTCGATCGACCGTGTCGACGTCTCGAAACGAGGATTCTCACCAATCGCCAGTGCTCTGCCGAGGTACAACGCCGGATCGCGAGCTGCTTTGCCGTTGACGACAACGACGGGCACGGGCGCCGGCGGTGAGAGCACGAAGTGAAAAACGTTGTCGCGCGCCAGGACGTCGTCACCAATCCGCACGGTGCCGCGAGTGTTGGGCTGCGAGAGCGTCACGGGCGGGAAAGTGGTCGAAGCCGAGCCATTCGGCTGCACGGCGATCTGTGCGCTCTGTACGACGCGCCCATCGAACTCCAGTGAGATGGGAACGTTGGTGAGGCTTTCGTTGCTCCGATTCACCACACCGGCAGTGACCGTGACGCGATCCTGCCCGGATGCCTGATCCCGCTGGATTCCGACCGGCACCACGGCCAGATTACGTTCCGCCGTGGCGGCGACCGTCACCGGCGTCACGGTTGTCCCCGCCGGCAACCTCAAGCCGTCTCCAGGCGACCACCCGGCGCGCTGGAAGTCGCTGATGAGAACCACCTCGCGACGTGGCAAATTCGAACTGGCGAGCAAGCTTCCGGCAAGTTTCAGCGCGGGCCCGAAACGCGTCGCGCCCGCCGACAGTTGGGCGTTCCCGATCTCGGACTGCAATCGACCCTTGTCATTGGTGCCCTGCACGGCGACCGCGGCGCTCGTCGCAAACGTCACGAGCGTTGCGCGATCGCCGTCGGCAAGGCCGCCGACCGCATCGGCGGCCGCGCGCTTCGCTCGCTCCCATTGATCGCCATGCCCCATGCTGTAAGAGTGATCCAACAGGATCACGACATCACGCGACCCACCCGCCGCCGCAGCCAGAGTCGTGCTGCGCAGAAACGGCCGGGCAAATGCGGCGACGATCAACGCCAGCGCGGCCAGTCGCATGGCCAGCAACGCCCAGTTATGGATGCGCCGCCGGCGGATCGACGAATAGGGAATTCGCCGGACGAACATCAGCGAGGGGAACGGGACAACGTTCTTGCGTTCCCGTTGAATCAAGTGAATCAGGACGGGAATCGCCAGCAGCGTCAGGCCGGCGAAGAAGAGGGGCGCCAAAAACGACATCGCGCGGCTGGTCCTATCGTTTGCGGGTCAGGCGATCCCGAATCGCCATGTAGTTGAACAACGCGAAGTCGAGCGGCACCGATGTATTCAGCATCGTGTAGTCGACTCGCAGCTCGGCTGCTTTTGAAGCGAGCGATGCGATGTGTTCTTTGATCATCTTGCGATACTGCTCGCGTAAGGCATCTGGGACGACCGGAATCTGTTCACCGCTTTCGAGATCTTCGAAGCTCGAGGCTTCTTGGAATGTGAAGTCAATCTCCGCCGGGTCGAGGATGTGGAACAGGATTACGTCGTTACCACGGAAGCGAATGAGGCTGAGCGCATCCATGACTTCCTGCGGCTCCTCGTACAAGTCCGAGATCACCACGACGATGCCGCGCCGGCCAAAGTGTTCGGCGAGCTTTCGCAAGGGCGGGCCGAGCCGACCCGGCCGCTTGGCCTCCGCGCGGTCGATGGCGTGCAGCACGACGTCGAGGTGTTTCGCTGACGGCGGTACATGATTGACGACGTCCTCGTCGAAGGTGACCACTCCGACGCGATCTCGCTGCTTGTGCACCAGATAGGTCAGGCAAGCCGCAAGCGTCTTCCCGTAGTCCAACTTGCTGAGCTTTGCACCGAATGCCATCGACTTGGACACGTCGAGAAGCACGCTGAAGTTCGCGTTGGAGTCGGCCTCGAACTCTTTGACGAAGTACCGGTCGGTTCGTGCAAACACCTTCCAGTCCACACGACGGATGTCGTCGCCGGGTACGTAGCCTCGGTGTTCCGCGAAGTCGACCGACGCGCCAAAGTACGGCGATCGATGCATTCCATTGATCACGCCATCGACCACGCTGCGCGCCACCAGCTCGAGGTTGCCGATCCGCGCGAGCACCGCGGGATCGACGAAGCGGGCGCCAGGAACCGGACTGGAGAGATCCATCGCTGCGAGCTCGCCTACATCCCCGACCGCGGCACGGGCACGGCCTCGAGTAACCGGTCGACCATGGTGTCGGTCGTCACGCCCTCGGACTGGGCGTGGAAGTTGGTCAAGACGCGATGGCGGAGTACCGGATGCGCCAAGGCGCGAATGTCATCGTAGGTGACGTGATACCGTCCGCTGGTCAGCGCTCGAGCCTTGCCGCCAAGGATCAGGTACTGCGCGGCGCGAACGCTGGCGCCAAAGGCAATCCACTTCTTGATCGACTCCGGACACTTCGACGACTTCGGACGGCTGGCGCGCACTAGTGAGAGCGCATAGCGCATCACGGCCTCGGCCACGGGAACGCGTCGCACCAGCCGCTGGAACGCGATCAGATCCTGACCGCTGACAGGACGCTCGAATTTCGGCTCCAGGATCGCAGTCGTCGTCCTCACGACGTTGTATTCCTCGTCCTCGGGCGGATGCTCGATGACGATGTGGAACATGAAGCGATCGAGCTGCGCTTCGGGCAGCGGATAAGTGCCCTCGAGCTCGATCGGGTTCTGCGTGGCGAAGACGTAAAACGGCTCCTCGAGCTGATACGTGCGGCCCTGGATCGTCACGCGGTGTTCCTGCATCGCTTCCAGCAACGCCGACTGCGTCTTCGGCGGCGTGCGGTTGATCTCGTCGGCGAGCAGGATGTTGCAGAAGATGGGCCCGGGCGCGAACACCATCTGTCGTCTTCCGGTCGTCGCGTCCTCGTTGATGATGTCGGTACCGGTGATGTCCGATGGCATCAAGTCGGGCGTGAACTGGATACGGTTGAACTTGAGCTCCAACACACGCGCGAGGGTGTGGATTAGAAGCGTCTTCGCGAGTCCGGGAACGCCAACGATCAAGCTGTTGCCGCCCACGAACAACGTCAACAACACCTGGTTGATCACGTCGTCCTGACCGACGATGAGCTTTTTCAGTTCGGTGACAATCTTTCCTCGTCCTTCGTTCATCCGATCGGCGAGCGCGACATCATCCGATTCGAGCTCGACTGCCGTTGCGTCTTTCACCACTGAATCCACGCGAACCCCCTCAAGAGAACGAAGCACAGCGACGCGTCAGTGCGTCATTGCATAAATGACGTAGTTGATGCCGTACTTATAGGCATCGTTCGACAGATCGACCGGGACGAACCCCGTGTCCGAGAACTCCCACAGCTCGCCGAGGTCGTGGTTGTAATTGGCCACGAGGATCAGGCGCTTGTCCGGATCGTTGTCCTCGTACATCCCGTGAAACGTCGCCGTCCCGTAATAGCCAACGGTCTCCGCGATGCGAATATCGAAGAACGAATGGAACACGGGATGACTTTCGTCGAGCTGGACCAGACGACCTTCGGGGAAGACACGATGAATCTGCTCCTCGAAGTTGTACCAGTGCTCACCCCGGAAGTCGTCGAAGATCAGGAAGCCACCCTTCTTGACGTAGTTCTGAATGCCCGCCAGCTCGCCGTCATTCATCTGCCAGAAGCCCGGCTCGGACATGTAGGCAATCGGATACGCGAAGATCTCCGGGTCGTCCAGCCTGAAGATGTTGCCGCCTTCGAGATGCGGTTTGATGAGCGTGATCTCCTGGAGGATCCGCGCGAAGTTGCGCTCGGCCCGCGGGTAGTCGTGGGCCCATGGCGGTTCACCGCGACCGTACTCGACACCATGACGAATCCGGACGAATCTGAACCGGCCGTCATACGGGACGTTCTCGACCTGGATCTCAGGGGACCGGAAACGCCGGCTGAAGCCTTGCTGCGCGAGAGCCGCCGTCGCACACACCACAAGGACGATGCTGACTGCTGCGATCGTCGTGTAGTGTGAGCGCCAAGTCACTCAGTGGGTCCTCTCGAGCTACTTCGTCAGGCCAGGCCGACACGCCTTCGATAGCCCCACTCGGCACACAACAGCCCGACCAACAAGATGAAGACGATCGGCATGTGCCATAGGTCTCGCTCCTCCACGGTCGTCACACCGCGGCCGGTGTAGCGGAGGTCCTCGGCGAGCCCTTGCGTCGATGAAGCGGTGTAGTACTTGCCCCCGGTTTCCTCGGCGATGCGCCGAAGCGTCGGGGCGTGCATCGTCGCGTCGAAGTACTCGGCGTCGCCAGGAGCGGCGCGGAGGTGTGCCACGGTGGTGCCGAGCGACTTCTCGCCCTGACGCGCTTCGATCCTCGCTTCGTAGGACCCTTCGCCGGCCGCCGCAACGGTGCCGACATATTCGCCGCTGCGATCGCCGCTCCATTGCATCGGCACGTCGACAATGCTGCCGTCGGGTCGAGACACGTGAGCCATGACGGCAGCGTCGTTCAACTCGACGAAGCTCGAATCGACGACATCGGCGCGAAGAGTGATCGCCTCACCGGGCTCGACCCTGTCGGTGAGCGAGCGCGGCTCGATCGCATCCGGGACACCATCGACGAGCGCGCGCAGTAACTGTCGCCAGAAGTATTCGTGCGTGAGGTCTTCTACGTCGATGGCGGCGTGCATCTGCCACAGCCATGAGTCTTGCAGCGTCAAGGCAAAGGTCTTACCGCGGCCGTAGCGTTGGAACGAGAGAACGGGCCGCTCGCGACGCGACTCGTCGGTGCCCGTGAGCAACACGGTGGCCCCTGGCTTGATCGCATCAGCGGCGTTGAGCGTCGTGACCTTGGGCTCGAGCGTCGTGAGGAAGTTCCATTTCTCAGCCGACGCTGATTCTGTGTCGGCAATCTGAGTGACCGCGTGGCCCGCGCCCGCGCGTGTCGGACGCACCGTCAAGCGTGCGAGATGCGGCTCACGCGCCGAGGGATCGAGGGTGAGCGGCAGCACATCGGCGACCGCCGTACCAGCGTAACCACCCTCAGAGAACGATCGACCGCCTCCGAGCACCAGCAAGCCTCCACCCCGTCGATCGACGAACTCCGCGATCATCCGAAGCTGATCACCGGTAAATGAGCCGGCTTCGATGCTGCCGAGAATCAAGCCTCGGTATTGAAAGAGCTCCTCGCGCGTCTTGGGAAAGGCCGCGACGAGTTCGTCGGGGTTGTCCACACCGACGCGCAGGTACTTGTTGTCGGCGGTGCGCTGCAGCAAAACGACGCTGAGGTTCGGATCCTTGTCGACCGCGCGGCGGATGTACTTGACCTCGTACCGCGGTTCACCCTCGAAGTAGAGAATCTTCTCTCGCCGATCGCGGACGTCAATCATGCTCTCGCGAGCGTTGTTCTGCGTCACGAGCTCGCCTTCCTGCGGCGCGACCCGGAAGCGGAACACTCGCGGACCCGGATCCTGCACCGTGAACCGCACGCGCGCCGTAGCCGCGGAACCATCTGATGGCAGCGTTACGGGCTGCGATCCGACAATGCGACCTTCATCCTCGACATCGAGCGTGACTTGCTTCCCGGTGAACCCGGTCTGACTGATGATCACGTCGACCATCAGTGTCGTACCCTTCAAGGCCACACGGGGCGTGCTCACCCGACCGATTTGAATGTCGCGCGACAGCGTCTCTTGGCCAACGCCAACGGTGAACACCGGCACACCTTGCGACTTGAGCGCCAGGAGCGACTCGCCGAGCGCATCGTCGGCCGTGTCGGCGCCATCGCTGACGACAACGACTCCGGCGAGAGGCAGCCCCGCGAGCTCCTGACGAGCGCCGTCCAGTGCGGCTCCGACCCGCGTCTGCGCACCACTGAAAGTGAGGTCGTCTTCGGCATCCACTCGCGACGCAGCCGTAGAGAACCGGAAGGTGCGCACCATGAACTTGTCTGCAAGTGTCTTCATGACCCCACGATCGGGGGCCCCAAACTCTTGGCGGACGAATGCGGAGCGCGGACCGTTCTGGTGATCCGCGATCTGCATGCTGCGGGAGTCGTCGAGCAGGACCGCAAGGAAGTTCTGTTGTGGAACCGCAGCGTTGACGACCAGCACCGGACGGAACAGGCACAGGGCGACCAGACCCACGAGCGCCACGCGCAGGCCCGAAAGGACCAGCCGGTCGCGGGTTCGTAACTTCTCTCCACCCAGCCGATAAGCGGCGATTGCGACGACGGCGGTCAGCGCAGCGAGTCCCGCAGCCAGATACGAGCCGCTCCAGGCCGCGAGCCGAATTTCGCCCTGCGAAAAGACGACGGGGCGGTATTCGAAGAGTAGTTGGAAGAGGCTCTCGAACAAGTAAGACGCCTTTTGCGGATTCTACTCGACTGAGACGCTGGCCGGGGCAGGAAGGCCGGTTGAAAGGCGCTCGGCAATGACGCGCGCGATACGCTCCCCGTGAAACCGCCCGTTCTCGATGAACACAATGCCCGTCCGTTTTCCAGCCAGCTGGCCCCCGGCGATGAACAATCCGGGCACGTTGGTCTCGAACGTGTCGGGATCATAGACGGGCTCCAGCGATTCGGCATTGACCTCCACGCCCGTGCGTAGCAGAAATTCCGGGTCGGCACGATAGCC
This sequence comes from uncultured Acidobacteriota bacterium, assembly GCA_963724485.1. GTDB lineage: Bacteria > Acidobacteriota > Vicinamibacteria > Vicinamibacterales > UBA2999 > JACCSI01. Next base: position 209,755 of record CAVRUW010000019.1, on the reverse strand, counting down.
CGTGAGCAGCAGAACCGACTCGGCCGGAATGGTCGAAACGGTCCCGTCGGCGTCCGTCACAACAACCTCCGTTGTCCTTATCTCATCGATGCGTGAATTGAATCGCGCCGCAATGGTCCCTTCCTTGATGCGGTTCTCGATGTCGGGCTTGACCCAGTACTTAACCGAATCGCCCAGTGTCGGACCACGATGCACGAGCGTTACCTGAGCGCCGTTGCGGTAGAGATCGAGCGCGGCCTCGCACGCGGAGTTCTTCCCGCCCACGATCACAACTCGCTGACGATAGTAGGGATGAGGTTCGTCGTAATAGTGATGAACGTGAGGCAGGTTCTCGCCAGGCACGTTGAGGAGATTCGGCCGGTCGTAGTAGCCCATCGCGAGGACGACGAGCCTGGCCGTGCGCACGCGGCGAACGCCGAGGTGCGATCTCGTCGACAGAACGAACAGAGCTTCCACGCCTTCGCGATCGCGCTCGATGGATATCACTTCCTCGCGTAGCGAGATCTGCAGCTGAAAGACGTCCGTCACCTTTCGGTAGTACTGGAGGGCCTCGAGGCGCGTGGGCTTGTCGTACGGTGTCGTCAGCGGGATGCCACCAATCTCCATCAACTCTGGCGTAGTGAAGAACACCATGTTGGTCGGAAATCGCCGAATCGACTCGACCAAGGCGCCTTTCTCCAGCACTAGATAGTCGAGACCCAGTTGTTTGACCGCTATCGCCGCCGCCAATCCCGACGGACCCGCCCCAACAATGATGACGTCTCGCACCGACATATGCCTCGATGATACGGCGTGGCGAGCGAGTAAGATAGGCCGCCAGCACCCGCCGTGAGCAGGACGGCAGGCACGGAGTTTCCACATGCGTTTGCGAAGCGTTGTTCTAGGTGTGGCGCTGGCCGGCGCAGCGTTGTCCGCTCAGACTCCCGCGCCCCAGGCCCCCCAGCAACCGGTCTTCCGAGCCGGCGTCGACCTGTTGACGGTCGACGCGACCGTCGTCGACAGAGAAGGGCGCCAAGTCACCGACCTCAAGCCGTCGGAGTTTCAAGTCGAGGTCGACGGCGATGCTCGTCCGGTCGCTTCCGCGGAGTACGTCAAGCTGGTCGACGACACACCACGGCCGATCGGCGCGAAGCCGGCGCCAACGCCGGTGGCCGCGCCCGATGAAGCGTTCTTCTCGACGAACAACCGCGCCCTCAATCCCGGTCGCTCGATTCTGATTCTGGTCGACCAGGGCAACATCCGAGTTGGTCAAGGCCGCTTCATGATGCGCAGCGCCGTCAAGTTCGTGGACGGTCTCGATCCCGCGGATCGCGTCGCGATGGTGGCCATTCCGCAGGGCGCTCTCGTCGACTTCACGATGGAGCACGAGAAGGTGCGCGAGGCGCTCCTGGCGACCGTCGGGTTGGCAACGCCTTTCAAGGGACGCTTTCACATCAGCCTGAGCGAAGCGATCGCGACCGTTGAACACAGCGACATCAGCCTGCGCAACGCGTTGATCCTGCGGGAGTGCGGCAGCGCGCTGCTCTCGAACATCGAAGCCGCACGCTGCGAAATCGAAGTCGAGCAAGAGGCGGCCGAGATCGTCAATCACCAGCGTCAACAGACCCAGTCTTCTCTCCGCGGTATGCGCGAAGTCTTGAAGAGCCTCGGCGCCCTCGAGGGTCCCAAGAGTGTGATCCTGATTTCGGAGGGATTGGTGCTGGAAGGGCTCGGCGCGGAGACTGACGAGATCGCGGCGATCGCCGCCGATGTCCGCGCGAGCCTCGATGTGATGCTTCTCGACGTGCCGGCTGTGGATGTCACCGAGAGTCAGCGGCCCACGACGCCGCGTGAAGATCGCGATCGCCAGGTCGTCGGTCTCGAAACGCTAGCCGGCAACGCACGTGGGACCTTGCATCGCATCATTACGTCGGGCGATAACGCCTTCGTCCGCGTCATGCGATCGATCGCCGGTTACTACCTTCTCGGCGTCGAGGCACGCCCCCGCGACCGTGATGGCCGCCGACATCGCATCTCGGTGAAAACCAGTCGTCGCGGTGTGACGATCGTCTCGCGCCGGGGATTTCTGGCGACCACGTCGGCCGAGAACGCGACACCATCGGAAGCGGTCCGACGAGCGCTCCGCGGCGCTCTGCCGATCAACGACCTTCCGATGCGCATGACCACATGGACCTACAAGGAGCCGGGTGGTTCGCGAGTCAGGTTGCTGGTTGCCGCCGAGATCGAACGCAATGCCGAACAGTCGCTCGACTACACGACGGGCTTCGCGTTCGTGGATCGCAACAACAAGGCGCTGGAGCCCACCGTCGAAGATCGCACGCTTCGGCCGAGTGACGCCGACCCGGGCCTCGCGGTGTACGCCGGAAGCATCGTGCTGGAACCGGGAAACTATCTCCTGCGTTTCGCCGTGGCGGATAGCGAAAAGCGAATCGGCTCAATCGAGCGCAGGGTCACGGTCTATGACATGAGCGGCACCAATCTCACAGTGGGCGACCTGCTCATCGCGCAGTCCCCCAGTGACACGAAGCAGGGCCTGACGCCTGCGGTCGAACCGCGTGTGAGCAATGGACGTCTGTCCGCCATGATGGAGGTGTACGCGGGCAATGCTGCCGCCCGGGAAGGCGTACAAGCGACGCTGGATGTCCTGCCCGACGAGAAGAGCCGGCCTCTCCTGAGTCAACCGATGCAGGTCAGTGGTGGAGCGTCGCCAGAGGTTGGCGTGTTGACTGGCGTGCTCAACACAGCAACGTTACCGCCCGGCCGCTATCTTGCGCGGGCCACGGTGACGCAAGGCGGCAAGGCACAGGGACATCTCGTCCGGCCGTTTCGTGTCGTCGCCGGCACCAGGGCTACCGACGCAGACGCGGCGATGCCGGCTGCCCTGCCCACTGAGCTCGTGTCGGCGATGCTGGCCAACCTGCCTGTTTTCGATCGCAAGGAGCTACTGACGCCGGAGGTGATGAACGCGGTGCTCTCGGCGGCCGAACGGGCGCGTCCGACCGCAAAGACCGCGCTGGCCTCTGCTCGCGCCGGTCAGCTCGGACCCGCCGCGCTCGAGGCCCTCACCGGCGGTGATCAGACAATGGCGGCCTTCCTGCGAGGCCTCGATTTCTTTTCGCAAGGCCAGATGGATCGCGCGATGCAACAGTTTCAGGTCGCGATTCAGCAAGCGCCGAGCTTCGCGCCAACGAGGTTGTATCTCGGTGCTGCGCTCGCTCACGGCAGTAAGTATCGCGAAGCAGCCGGATTGCTCCAGAGCGTGCCGGCAGACGTCGCGGGTCCCGCACCGGTGGCTCGAATGGCGGGCCTCAGTTGGCTGCACGCCGGGGATGCGTCGCTCGCGATCACCACGCTCGAAAAAGCGACGTCGGACGCGACCACCACGCGGATGCTCGCGCTGGCCTATGTCGCTGCCAATCGCGTCAGCGACGCGATGCCGCTGTTGATCAAGCATCTCGAAGCGAATCCGAAAGATCAGCCCGCGCTGCTTGCCGGCGTCTATGCAACCTATGCGACTCACTCGCCAAGCGCACAAAGTGGATCGCTGGCGGCGGACCGCACACGCGCGCAGGGATGGGCCAAGACGTACGCAGGATTGAAGGGTCAGCATCAGGCGCTGGTCGATGCCTGGCTCGGTTATCTGCAAGGTGCCAAATGACAACTTCACTCCATTTGACTCGCGCTCACGCAGTGTCGATCGCCGTCCTGGTGGCCGCCGCCACCATCGGCACCGGCGCGCAATCCAACCGCGCTGACAAACGGCTGATCACCGAAAGCGACATCCTGCAGTTCGTCTGGGTGGCTGATCCGCAGATCACGGCCGACGGCGCCACGATTGCCTTCGTTCGGGTCGTGGTCAACGAACAGAAGGACGACTACGAGACGAGCATCTGGCTGGTGCCCGCCAGCGGTGCGGAGGCGCCGCGGCGATTGACCTCAGGCACACGCGACTCGAGCCCACGATGGTCTCCCGACGGCCGGCAGCTTGCTTTTGTCCGCGCGGTCGAGCGCGACGGCCGACCCCAGCCACCGCAGGTCTTCCTCCTCGCTCTCGACGGCGGTGAAGCGCGAGCAATTACCGACGTGCCGCGCGGCGCCTCCAGTCCCGTCTGGTCCCCCGACGGATTGCGCATCGCCTTCAACAGCACGACGCGGCCAGACGATCCGCCACCAGCGAAAGACGCAAAACCTGAATCGAAATCCGAGGGGCCGAAGTCGGACGTGCGCGTCATCACGTCCGCGGTCTATCGCAGTAACGGCGGTGGCTGGAACGATCCGGAACGTCCCTCGCATCTGTGGGTCACCGACGTTCAGCCCGGGCCGACGATCCCGAAAGCGCGTCAGCTGACCAGCGGCGAGTTCTCCGAAAGCGGGGCCGTCTGGGCGAACGACGGATCACGTCTCTTCTTCACCTCAACTCGAGTCGCCGATGCCTATTACCAGCCTGAAGATTCCGATCTCTACTCGGTGCCGTCCAGCGGCGGCGAGATCACCAAGCTCGCTGACATCGCCGGCACGATTGGCAATCTCAGGGTCTCGCCCGATGGTCGATCCATCGCCTTCATCGGGACGCTTCACGGGACGCCAGAACGTTCCTTCAGCCAATCCGATCTCTTCGTTGCCTCCATCGGTTCTACCCCGAAGAACCTGACCGAAGGTTATGACTTCGACATCGGTGGCGGGATTGGCGGCGACCAGGCCGCGCCGCGTGGCGGCGGAACCCGCAATCCGATCTGGTCGGGGGATGGATCGTCGATCGTCGTCGTCGCCGGCGAGCAGGGCGATGCCAACCTCGTTCGCGTCGACGTCGGCAGCGGCAAGATCGCACCGCTCTACAAAGGCGCTCACGCGGTTCAGTCCTATACCGCATCCCAAGACGCCACGACTCTCGCCGTCCTCACCTCGACACCCACCAACATCGGCGACGTGTTCGTCGTAGCGGCAGGCGCACCCAAGCAGGTGACGCGGGTCAACGAAGAACTGTTCAACAAGATCAAACTGAGCGAGCCGGAAGAAGTGTGGTGGACCAGCTTCGACGGCAAGAAGATTCAGGGCTGGCTGCTCCATCCCCCGGACTTCGATCGCAGCCGCAAGTATCCATTCATCCTCGAGATCCATGGCGGCCCGCACTCCGCTTACGGCAATACCTTTACGCACGAGTTCCACTGGATGGCGGCGAAGGGCTACGTCGTGCTGTTCCCAAATCCTCGCGGCAGCAGCAACTACGGGCAGGACTTCGGCAACGTCATCCAGTTCCGCTACCCCGGCGACGACTACAAGGATTTGATGGCGGGCGTGGATGAAGTGCTCAAGCGAGGCTACATCGACGAGAAACGCCTTGGCGTCACGGGAGGCAGCGGTGGCGGGCTGCTGACCAACTGGACGGTCACGCAGACCAATCGTTTTGCTGCCGCAGTGTCGCAACGGTCGATCGCCGACTGGTCGGGCTTCTGGTACACCGCTGACTTCACCCTCTTCACGCCGACCTGGTTCCGCAAGGCACCGTGGGAAGATCCGGCCGACTTTGCGGCGCGTTCACCAATCACGCACGCCGCAAAGATCAAGACGCCGCTGATGTTGGTGGACGGCGACGACGACTTGCGAACGCCGGCGTCGGACGGTGGCGAGATGATGTTCCGCGCCCTCAAGTACCTGAAGGTGCCGACCGTCATGGTGCGCTTCCCGGGGGAGACGCATGAACTCTCTCGCTCTGGTAAACCGCGGCATCGCATCGAGCGCCTGCAGCACATCGTCGGATGGTTCGACAAGTTCCTTCAGGGCAACAGCAAGCTGTACGAAACCGCGCAATGACGCGGCGCGACGTTTTGGTGGCGGGTGGCGTGATCGCAGCTGCGCCATTCTTCAATCGCCATCGCTATCGGCTCGGCGCCACGCAGTCGTCGACGTATTCCAAGCGGGCCATCGACCTGGTGCTGTCGACGACCGTGCTGGACATGCTTGGCCCATTCAAGATCGGCCGTTCCACCTGGTTGCAGCGCCCCGCGGACTTCACCGCGACGGACCTGCAGCGTTTCCGCGACTCGGGCATCTCCGTTTTCCACATCGCAACCGGCGTTGGCGGGACCGACGCCTACACCAACGTGCTGACGTTTCTCGGGCTGTGGAACGGTTTCCTCGCCCATCATCACGAGAGCTTGATGCGCATCGACTCGCCGCAGGCACTGGACGCGGTGAAAGGCAGCAAGAAGATTGGCGTCATGCTCGGAATCCAGAACTCGCAGCACTTCCGGACCGCCAACGACGTCGACTTCTTCTACACACTCGGCCAGCGGGTGTCTCAGCTCACGTACAACAGCCGCAACATGATCGGCAACGGCTCTACCGAGCGGCGTGACGATGGGATTTCAGACTTCGGCGTGGCGGTCGTCGGCCGGATGAACAAGATCGGCATGGCCGTCGATGTATCCCATTGCGGCGACCGTACGACGCTGGATGCGTTCGAAGTCTCGGCGCGGCCGGTGCTCATTACGCATTCCAACTGTCGCGCCCTGGTGCCGGGTCATCCTCGCTGCAAGACCGACGAGGCGATTCAGCGCATGGCCGCGCGTGGCGGAGTGATGGGCATCACCGGAGTGCGGATGTTTGTCAAGGCCGACGAACCGACGACGATCGAGCACATGCTCGACCACTACGACCACGTGCGAAAGCTCGTGGGCGTTCAGCATCTCGGGCTCGGCAGCGACATGGATCTCGATGGCTACGACGATCTCTCGCCCGAGGAGCAGAAGTCGATGCGGGGCAACTACAAGGACAGCTATGGCTTCCGCGACAAGATCGACATCGAAGGCGTCGATCACCCGAAGCGGGTGTTCGACCTGACTGAGGGCCTCGTCCGCCGCGGATATTCGGACAGCGATATCCGCGGCGTCCTGGGCGATAACTTCCGGCGTGTTCTAAACGAAATCTGGACGATGTGAACTAGTTGACGACCTTCCGCGCCGCCACCAGCTCCGGACGATCGGTATCCGCTTCCTTCGCAACGTTCAGCAACTGCTTGTAATAGGTCGCGGCCTTGGCCTTGTCGCCTGACAACTCGGCTGCCCGACCGGCGCCATACAGCCCGCGGAAACGATTGGGCTCCTTCTTCGTCGTCGCCTCGAAGGCCACAAGGGCCTCTTTGGGCCGCCCGGCATCGAGAAGCATGTCGCCCAACAGCTCGCGGGCCGGCGCGAGCGGACCGGGCGAGATCGCGGACTTGTCGGTCGCATCCTCAGCGTCGGCTGCGGCCTGAAGCTGCTTGATCCCCTCGTCCTTCTTTCCTTCCGCGTAGGCGACCCACGCCAGCGCGACGCGGCGCTGGATGTCGAGGATCTCCGTCCAGTACGGATCCTTCATCTCCTTCATCGTGTCGCGAAGCGTCGCCAGCTTCTCGATGTCAGCGCCGGCGGCGGCGGGGTTGCCGCTCCGCGCCGCGCCGAGGGCGCGGGCGAAATGCGTGATGGCTTCCGTAAAAGGCGTCTTCGCGGGCCGCGTCGGCAAGGCGGCGGCCTCGGCCCACGCGCCACGCTCGAGCGCATAACGCGCGGGAATCGCCGCGATCGCATACGCGCCGGCGCCAGCCGCGCCAGCCGCCATGCCTTCCGCGCCACCGACGACGCTGATCGCATGGTCAAGGACCGCTTTGGCGGCCTTGTCCTGAGCGATCTGCAGGTATGCGTAGGCCTGGTAGTCGAGCGCGTGCAGTTCTTCACCCGGGCCATTCGTCTTCCGCGCGGCCTCGGCCGATTTCCGGTTGGTTTCGATCGATTCCTTCCACGACCCGACGCGCGTAAAGGTGTGGGATGGCATGTGCAGCGCGTGCGGGATTGCCGGCGCAAGCGACGCGTAACGGCGCGCGGCGACGAGTCCCTTTTCTGCCAGCGGCGGCGCGTCGTAGGCGTGAATGATGTAGTGAGCCAGTCCCGGGTGCTCGGGCATTTGCTTGAAGAGCGGCTCCAGCATGCCGGCGGCCTGCAGCTGCTTCGAATAAGTCTTGTCGGTCGGCACGGCCGACTGCGTGATGGAGAGCGCGTAGAAGATGCGCACTTCGATGTCGTTGGGATTGTCCGCGGAGATCTTCGCCATCGCGTCCTCGTACTTGACGACGCGATCGCGATGCGTGCCGGGATCGGCGTTGCTGTAGAGGATGGCAACCGCGTCGATCAGGGCGGCGTCACGAGGCGAGGGTTGTCCGGTCGACTTTGCCTTCGCGACAATCCCCGCGCCTTTGTCGATGACCTCCTTGGCACGAATGCCGCCGTATGGGTTGCCCCAGTTGCTCATCGCCAGGCCCCAGTGCGCGAGCGCGCAGTTGGGATCCTTTTGCGCGATGGCCTCGAAGCCCTTCGTCGCTTCCGGGAACCAGAACGAGTGCAACAGCGCGACGGCGCTATTGAACTCGCCGGCGACTGCTGCATTGCAGGACGTCTGGAACTTCACCTTGTCACTGCCAATCTGATCCGGCTTCATGCCCTCGTGACCCTCGTGCTGAGCGACAGCGGCGGCGGGTACGAGGCACAGACATGTGCATGCGATTGCGATTGCGACGAGACGTTTCATGACTGCTCTCCCCTTCACTGCGGTGTGCTTTCTGTGCGGCCAAAGTTCAGTCGATCCAGGCCGACCCGCCCGTTGCTGATGACGAGCAACGGGTCCTGCAAGGTAGTGACGTGTTCTAACGGATTGCGTTCGACGACCAGCACGTCGGCGTCGAAGCCGACGGCCACTTGCCCGAGCTGCTTCTCGCGCTGCAGCATACGCGCGTTGTTGATGGTCCCCGCTTGCAGCGCCGCCAGCGCCGGAAGACCCGCTTCAATGAGATTCGCGATCTCGATTGAGAGACGGCCAACACTCGCGGCGCCATAGCCGGTATCCGAGCCGGCCACGATGGTAACGCCGAGCTTGTGAGCACGACCAATGGTTTCGCGCAGCCGCAGAAGCATGTGGCTTCCGCGCAACTGCAGATCGCGATCGTCGTAGTCACCGCCAACCGCCGCCAGATCCTTCACCGCCTCCATGGTGGGGTCGAAGAAGGTACCCTGTTTTGCCATCAGCTGGAGCGCCTCATCCGTGAGGTACGTCCCGTGCTCGATGCTGCGCACGCCCGCCTTGACCGCGGCCAGCGCACCCTCCGCTCCGTGCGCGTGAGCCTGAACGGGAACGTTTTTCGTTCGGGCCTCCTCGACCACCGCGCGCAGCTCCTCTTCCGTATATACCTGCTTTCGCGGGTCCGTGTTCGGTGTGCCGGCCCGCTCCGTCGCCAGGACCTTGATCCATTCGACGCCGCGCGAGAGATTGGCCTGAACCATCCGCCGCAGTCCCTCGACGGTTGTCACGCCCCGCATCAACGTCGCGTGCGCGGGATGGTCGAAGAATGCTTCTTCAGCGATAGACGGACGGACGTGATATCCCGACGCCACCATGTCGGGGCCGATCACGTTTCCCTGCTTGACGAGCTCGCGCATCCCGACGTCGACGTAATGCGCAACACCCGAGCTTCGCGCCGTGGTCACGCCACTTTCGAGCGCCGTCCGTAGCGCACGGAGATTCGCGATGTGAACGTGTGCGTCGATGAGGCCAGGCACGACATAACGTCCACGCACGTCGATTGCGCGAGTACCCGCAGCGGCAGAGGCCGCCGCGATCGACTCGATGCGTCCGCCGCGGAGCGTGACGGTGACGTTGCGCTGCACGGTTCCATCGAGGACGTTCAGCACGTTGGCGTTGGTGAGGGCGATGGGGTCCTGAGGGAGCGCGCCCGACTGGGCGCTGAGGTGGATCAGCGTGCTCCCGAGGATCACGAGTCCGAAAGCGGCGCGCGGCATGCGCAGCATCTTCAAGCCTGCGTGAACAATGCACAATGGCGACAATTTTTGTCGGATATGACCGATGGGCGACGCGCTATGCCCGCTCGGCCACGCCCAGCGCCCGATCGCCGAAAAGCGTGAAAGTCAGCGCATGACGCGCCCTAAAATGCTCCAGTAGAACGAGTTATCGGAATCGTTAGCGACTGAGTCGAGAGAGGAACGAGATGCACGCGCCCATCAAGTACATGGAGAAGGGTTTAGCGGTTGCCGCGGAAGGCGCCTGGCAGGTGTTTTCCCGAGTCAACAAGATCAACCAGAACGCCTCCTTCATCCCTCGTTGGTCGGACAAACCCCTGCAGAAGTCTGTACGAGAAGACCAAGCCGCCACTGGGTTGGCCACGGGAGACCGACTCGCTCTGTCCGGTGTGCGTGCGCGAGGCGCGCCAGGCGATTCTCGATGGCACGCGCCCGCTCGAGACCCTTCTGAACGAAAAGGTCGGTGAGATCAAAGCGACCATCACCGAGAAGGACGGCAAGATCGTGATGGTCAAGGATTGCCCGGTCCACGGGCACTTCGAAGACACCATGGCGATCGACCCGCAGTTCTTCAAGCACCTCGAAGAAGTGTTCCCGGGTCGCGACATTCGCGCGCACAACGACGAGAAGCTGCACAACCACGGCAGTTCGACGATCAAGCACGGGCGCGGCTCGGTGCTGACGGTCGACCTGACCAACCGCTGCAACATGATGTGCGACCCGTGCTTCATGGACGCCAATCAGGTCGGCTTTGTCCATGAGCTCACGTGGGAGGACATCAAGACGGTTCTCGACAACGCGATCACCATCAAGCCGCGCCGCCAGATGTCGGTGCAGTTCTCGGGTGGTGAGCCGACGCTGTCGCCGTACTTCCTCGACGCGGTTCGCTACGCCCGCAAGGTCGGCTACAACTCGGTCCAGGCCGCGACCAACGGTATCGAGTTCGCCAAGAGCGTCGACTTCGCGAAGGCTGCCGCCGAGGCTGGTCTCCGTTACGCGTACCTGCAGTTCGACGGCATCGGTAACGCCGCCAACTCGCATCGTCGCGTCGGCAACCTGTTCGACGTCAAGCTGCGGGCGATCGAGAACCTGCACAAGGCGGGTGTGGACATCGTGCCGGTCATCACGATCGTGAACGGCGTCAACAACGAGCAGGTGGGCCGGGTCATCGAGTTCGCGCTCGACAATCCGAAGAAGATCAACTTCCTGTCGTTCCAGCCCGTTTCATTCACGGGTCGTGACGAGGAAGTCACACCCGAACGTCGCGCGGCCCAACGCTACACGCTGTCGCATCTGGCCCACGACGTGAAGAACCAGACCGGGATCGGCGAACCCATTCGTGACTGGTTTCCGATCTCGTTCATGTCGACGTTCACCGACTGGGCCGACGTCGTGCACGGTCCCGACCGCGAATGGGGTCAGCTGACGTGCGGCTGCCACCCGAACTGCGGCATCGGTATGGCCGTCATGATCGACAAGGAAACCAAGGAAGCCGTGCCGGTGACGGCGTTCCTCAAGGCCGACCAGCTCGCCAGGGACGTGGCACAGGTCAACGACGCGGCCCGCGGCAAGTGGTTGTCCATTGCGGGAATGACGCTGGCGCTGCTTCGCAACTACGACCCGTTCCAGGCGCCGACGCACTTCAAGATTGCCGACCTGCTGAAGAAGTTCGACAAGACCTTCGGGGCGACCGGCAGGAACTACGGCAAGGTCGAGGGCGACCGGACGATGACCGACATCGAGAAGCGCCGTGCGGATCGCTGGAACTTCCTGTTCGTCGCCGGGATGTGGTTCCAGGATCTGTTCAACTACGACTTCCGGCGCACGGAGATGTGCATCATCCCGTATGCGACGCAGCAGGGTGAGATTTCCTTCTGCGCCTATAACACTGGCATCGGCTGGCGGAACATCATCGAGAAGATGCACATGACCGCCACGCTCACCAAGTGGTATGACGAGCATGGCCGCCACGAGATCTTCGCTGGCAACAAATCCGTGCCGCTCAGCACGACCGAGCACTCACTGAAGCTGAACGCCGAGGCGGTTGCCGCCGGCGCGCAGACTGACCTCGACAAGCTGGGAATCGCGAAGAACGCACGTGAGGAACAGCTGATGGCTCGCAAAGCCGCCAAGGAGCTGACGGCCGAAGAGAAGCGTCATCACGCTGAGATGGAAAAGCTCTATCGTCAGCACGTGCTGAAGGAAGAGGCGACGCCGGTCATCCAGATTCAGGGGCTCGGCAGCAAGAAGAAGGACGAGCCAGTCGTCCTCCACAAGCCGGTCGTCTGATCGGTAGTTCGTGGCCGGTAGCCGGTAGCCGGCAACAACTTGAAGCGTTGTCTTTCGGGGCGGATCCCACTGGGGTCCGCCCCTGGTTTTTGTACGCGGGGTGTTCCGTGATCGCGGCGTTAGGCGCGTGCCTCGGCGCGTCCCATTGCTGCCACCAGTGCGGCGGTGTCGAGATACTCCTGGAACGCGACAATCTTTCCGTCTTTCAACGTGAAGGCGTGCGCCCAGGCCTCCTGCAATGCCTCGCCCGACGACTTCAACTTGAGTGCATCGTTCCCCAGCACCACGACGCGGTCCCCTTGCACTATGAACGTGTGAGGGTCGAACACGTCGAACTGAAGCAATTCGTTGACGGTGCGGAAGAACTCACGTACCTGATCGTGGCCGCGCCGCTGCCCCGCCGTCGGCAGATCGCTCGGTCCTGGAGTGATCCACGTCACGTCATCGGCCATCAGGCTGACGAGTCCTTCGATGTCCCCACGACCGAACGCCTCGTACCCGCGCCGCACGATCTCAAGATTCTGCTGATCACTCATGTTCCCCTCCATGTGAAGCCGCTATCCTACGCGTTCCCATGTCTACGGTCTCCGGAATTCGCGTCGTCACCATCGCCATCAATGCTCCCGGCCCATTGGCCGTGTCGCGGCTCCGCGACGAGGGCGCGACGGTCTTCAAGATCGAACCGCCGGATGGTGATCCAATGGCTGCCTTCTGCCCCGCCTGGTACGAGGACTTGCGGCGCGGGATGCAGGTTGAGCGTCTCGACCTCAAGTCCGAGGGAGGCCACGCACGCATTCGCTCGCTGCTCGCAGACGCTGATTTGTTCATCGCCAGCCAGCGACCGTCGGCTCTCGGGCGCCTGAAACTCGACGCCGATACCCTCCTCGCCCCCTCGAGCGGCAACAGGCGACTCCGGTGGCTGAACATCGTCGGCGAGATTGGGAATCCCGAAATCGCCGGTCACGACCTGACGTATCTGGCGCAAGCTGGCCTGCTTGGACGAGAGATTCCCCGCACCCTGATGGCCGACGTTCTTGGGGCGGAGCGAGCTTTCGCGACTGCTTTGCTGTTACTCCGCGACTCGCCAGGCGCGCGAGCGGTTGTGGGCTTGTACGACGCGCTCGCGCCGCTCATCGCTCCGCTGAAGCATGGGCTCACGCGTCCAGGTGGGTTGCTTGGCGGCGGCATGAGTGCGTACGGCGTTTACGACACGCGAGAGGGGCGCATCGCGATCGCAGCGCTCGAACCACATTTTCGGACGCGGCTGTTTTCAGCACTCGGCGTCAGCGCCGACACAAACCTCGCGTCGATATTCAGATCCAGGACCGCTGCTGAGTGGGAATCCTGGGCCGTCGCGAACGACCTGCCGCTCTGCGCCGTCAGAGATGCATAAAAGGGGACTGTCCCCTTTTATTCATCGCAGCGCGAAGGCGAACAACTCGGCCTGCTCACCTGCGCCGGCGGCAATGACGACGAACTGGCGACCGTCGCGGCCGCCGGTGCGGTACGTCATCGGCGTCGCTGTCGACCGTTGAGGGAGCGGACCCTGCCAGAGCGTCTCGCCTGTCATCGCGTCGATGGCACTCAAGGCTTCGTCTCCACCGCCGACGAACACGATTCCGCCGGAGGTCACGATCGCTCCGGGCGCGCCGCTGGCCCCGAGCTTGCGCGGCAAGGCGACCCCCTTCAACGCGGGATGATTCCGTAGCGCGGGCGTGTCGCCGAAGGGCACGCGCCAGGCAATCTCACCTCGATTCAGATCGATCGCCGTCAGGTGACCGTATGGCGGTTTCAAGATTGGCAGGCCGCCCCTGAACGTCGCGTTGCCCCCGCGGTTGATCAACGTCGCATCGACTTCTCCGGCGCGCGGGTTCTCCGGCGATCGATCCGGTTCGGCCAGTCGGAGGATGGCTGGCGTGCTGGAGCTCTTGACGTAGAGCAGCCCGCTCTCCGGGTCGAACGCACCGCCGCCCCAATTGGCGCCGCCGATCACACCGGGGCGCATGACCGTGCCCTGGAACGAAGGTGGTGTATACAACGGGCCCAATCGGTATTTCGAAAGTTCGGCACGCGCCTGATCGCGCAGCTCTGGCGTCAAGTCGAACGCGTCTTCGAGTGCAACGCCGTGCTCGACGAAGGCTGGCGGCCTGGTGGGAATGGGCTGCGTCTCCCAGGCTTGTTCTCCAGGAACATCACTGGCGCCGACCTTTCGTTCTTCGATAGGCCACACCGGCTCGCCGGATATGCGATCGAACACGAACGCGAATCCCTGCTTGGTCAGCTGCACGGCCGCCTCGATGCGACGGCCGGCCACCGTAATCGAAACCAGGATGGGCGCCGCCGGCAAGTCGTAATCCCACAATCCGTGATGCACGATCTGGTAGTGCCATTTGCGCGTCCCGGTCGACGCGTCGAGACACACGATCGATTCCGCAAACAGGTTGGCACCAGGCCGCCGACCGCCGTAGTAGTCGTTGCTCGGCGTGCTGACCGGCAGATAGAGCAACCCACGCGTCTCGTCGAGCGACATGGGCGCCCACACGTTGGTGTGTCCAGTGAACGCCCACGAGCCATCCGCCCAGGTTTCGTTCCCGAATTCGCCAGGCCGAGGAATCGGGCGGAAGGTCCACACAAGCTTGCCGGTCCGCGCGTCGAAGGCACGGACGTCGCCCGGCGGATCATTGCGATACACAAGCCGATCGCCTACTCCGTTCCCGAGAATGACGAGGTTCTTGTAGATAACCGGCGGTGAAGTATTCGTGTAGTGGCGATGATTGATCTTCCACGACAGGTCCGCTGTCAGATCGACGATGCCTCCGCTGCCAAACGAAGCGACCAACGTCCCAGTCTTGGCGTCGAGACAAATCAACCGATACCGGCTGTTCATGAAGATGCGAAGCTGCCCGGAGTCATCACGCCACGCCGCGACGCCACGGTGAACGAAGCCCGTACCGTTGGGCGGTTGTCCGTCCTTGTAAGGCTCGGGGTCGTATCGCCAGATCTCGCGGCCATTGGTCGCGTCGAGCGCAACGACTCGGTTATAGGGCGTGCTCACGTAGAGCACGTCCTCGATCATCAGGGGTGTGTTCTGAAAAGTCCCCGGCTGCGTGCCGAACTCCGGCAGCGCTCGTTCCTTGGGCTTCCACGACCATGCGGCCTTCAGGTTCTCGACCGTCTTGCGATTGATCTCGTCAAGCGCCGCGTAACGCGTGGCTGCATGGTCGCCGCCGTAGACCGGCCACTCGTGCCGATTCGATTGGGCCGCGACGTTCGACAGCAGCAGCGAGACGACCGCGACGAGCCCGACACCGCGCATGCCGCGACAGTTTACGTCAGCGCAGAACGTGTGCGGTTGAAACCTCCCCACCCCGCATGTAGGGTTCACGGTCAGCAGGCCGGAAGATACGAACTTGACGAACGACATCGAAACGCGGGGGCCAATCGAGTTGAGCGAGTGGCGAGCGTCCCTGGAATCGCTCGCGGAAGATTGGCTCCTCCCAACGTTCGACTAGCAGATACGGCTCGAACCCGCGCGCCGCAAGCCATGCCACGGCCTGATCCAGGGACGAAGGGTCAAGTGAATCCCACAGGAGCGATGGTCGATTGGCATGAAACTGAACGGTGCCGCTCTGCCACACCGTAATCAAAAACGCGTTGGCAGGCAGTTGATCACGCACCACCTGACCAGTACGGCGAAAGCGACTCTCGAGTTGCTGGAGTTCAAACGCTTGCCGCTTGCGCGCCGTCGACACACCAAACCAGGCGATGCCGGCGACGACGAGCATCGCGCCAAGCGCTCGCGCGGCCGGCATCCCCAGCCGTCCAACCAATCCATACGAGAGAGTCGCGATGGCCAGAACGGTGAGCGGCGCCAGGGCGGGAAGCAGGAATCGCAGGTACCACCATTCCGGATAGGGTCGGTACAAGAGGTAGATGCCCACCGTCGCCACGCTGATGGCCAATGCCAAGAGCACCGTGCTTCGCACCGACTTTTTCAACAGGACCGCCAGCACTCCGAGCAGCGGCAGGCCGAGTTGTGTCTCGAGGAGCGCGCGGCCGTACTGCTGCAGGTTGAGCGGCAGGTTGTCCAGACTGAACAGGTCGGCGGCGCGTCCGTAGCCGGACTGAAAGGGATGGCCGTAAAGCCTGCTGTTCAAAGCGAACAGAATCGCCATCGAAGGCAACGCGGCCAGCCCAAACGCAATCGCATGACGGAGACGTAAAGAGCCTCTGGCGCCGCTTGAAACCGCCGTGTCGCCCCGACCCGCAACTGCCAGCAACCAGATTCCGACGAGGATTGACGCGGGCGCCAGATTCGGGCGCACCAACGTCACGAGCCCTGTGAATGCCCCCAACAGCCACGGTCGGGACGGCTCGGCCGCGAACGACGATACGATGACGGCCATCCAGAGAGCCGTCACGACGATGTCGTTCATTGGCTGTGTCACCTGAAACAGCAAGATCGGCATCGTCGCGACGATGGTCGCGGCAGATACGCCGCTCCAGGGACCAACCAGGCGTCGCCCGAGGACGAACGACAACCAGACCAATAGGGCGCCCGCAAGAGGCGTAACCACGAAGATTCCGTCACGACCGCCAATCAATCGAAAAGGAGCAAGCAACACAGAGAATCCCGGAGCACAGATGGGCGAGGCAGCGCCGGCAACGACTGAGGATGGAATGAAACCGGCTGGCGCGAACGTGAGCGCAGCGTCCGGCCACGGTGCTTCTCGAGCAAGCTCGGTGTACGGCTGGAGCTTCCCGTGTGCGAACGCATCCGCCATCAATGCGTAACACGATGAATCGGATCCGCCCGCAGCATAGGTCCCACGGGCCAAGCCAAACGCCATCACGGCCAGCGCCACCAATGCGGCGACCGACGCCGCGATGCGGCGCGTCATCGGCGGACTCGTTGCTTGAACAGCACCCCGATCGCGCTGACGCCATCGCGCCAGCCGATCTTCTTCCCCTGGGCGCGACTGCGAGGCTCGAAGCGAACCGGGAGTTCCACGATGCGATGGCCGGCCCGTAGCAGCTTGGCCGTGATCTCAGGCTCGATGTCGAATCGATTCGCCTCGAGCTTCAAGGCACGCGCCAGCTCGGTGCGCATCACCTTGTAGCAGGTCTCCATATCCGTGAGGCGCGATCCATAGAGGACGTTGGTCAGCGCCGTGAGAAAACGGTTGGCGGCGAGTGAGGCCCATGGCACGCCAGCCGGCACACCCCGAAGGAATCGTGACCCATACACGACGGGAGTGTCTCCCCGCATGATCGGCACGACGAGCGACGCCAGTTCCGCGGGATTCAGCTCGAGGTCGGCATCCTGAATCGCGACGATCGTGCCCCGAGCGTGTTCGAATCCAATCCGAATGGCGGTGCCCTTCCCGCCATTGGCCGGAGCGTGAACGATGCGCAGTTGATCGCCGGTCTCCGGTAGCGAATCGAGCACGGCGCGGGTGCCGTCGGTCGATCCGTCGTTGACGACGAGAACTTCGCGAGCGACGGGCAGATCTATAGCTAGCAGCGTCCTGATGACCGCCCCGACCGTTTTTTCTTCGTTGTAAACAGGAACAACGATCGACAGCAGCTCGCTCACGCTGTTTGATCAGCCGACTTCGACCGGGCTGGGCGTCGCTCGCTCGAGACGGCGCACCGGAACACCAGCGTAGATCGCACCGCCATCGAGTTTGGTGTTCTTGGGGACGACACTCAGGGCGCCGATCTGACATCGGGCGCCCGCTTCCACGCCAATACCGACCATGCTGCCAAGTCCAACCGTAACCCCTGGTCCGAGTCGGACGCGGCCAGTCTTGACGAGTCCGCCCTCGACGGTATGGCCCGACAGATGCACGCTCTCGCCAATGACGACACCGTCGCCGAACTCGAGCATGTTGTGATCGGAAATGGAAAGGCTGTTGATGTAGACGCCGCGACCGACCTGAGCGCCGTTCAACTTCATATACCACGTCCACAGTGGCGAGCTGCGGAAGAACGTGCCGACCAGCACTCGCACCACATGTGTCGAGATCATGTAACGCGACCAGTCAAGCAGCGGCCATTCAAGATCGGCCAGCCGCCATTGCCCTTCGGGCGCCGTGCGCCATCCGAAGAGTCGCGTGCTGCCTGCAGACAGCGCAATCAACGTCACGGCAAACGAGAGATAGGCGGGAACCAGGGACATCGCGAGGACCAGCGGACGTACCAGCGGCAACGGCGGCGTCGCCCACGACAGCGCCCAGGTCCAGAACAAGAAGGCCGGCAGGCCCGACAAGCCGAACACCAGCATCTCGACAATGAAGATGCTGGCGACTGTCCACGCCACGCGCCCCGCGCGAGCTACCGAGGATTGAGACACTCGAGCGAAAGCATAGTTCCAAGAACCTTGGATAGGATGACGAAATGTCGGATCTGCTGAACGTCACGTCTGGTATCGCGGCCTCCTATCTGAAAACCCTGGCAGAGCGCCATGTCGGTGGACGCGCGACACGAAGCGAACTCATGGCGGCTTTGGGCGGACAGCTTCCCGAGACCGGTACGGACGCCATCGATACGGTTCGCGCCCTGGCTCGCGACGCCGACCCCGGGATTGTGGCGACCGCGGGCCCACGCTATTTCGGCTTCGTGACCGGAGGAGCCCTTCCCGTCAGTGTGGCCGCGGATTGGCTGACCAGTGCCTGGGATCAAAACGTTGGGCTGTATGTGATGTCGCCTGCCGTCGCGGTCCTGGAGGACATCGTTTCGGACTGGCTCCTCGATTTGTTGGGACTGCCAATGGGCGCGAGCGTTGGCTTCGTCACCGGCGCCCACATGGCCAACTTCACCTGTCTGGCAGCGGCCCGACACGAAGTCTTGCGCCGCGTCGGCTGGAATGTCGAAGAGGAGGGCCTCCAACGCGCACCCAAACTGATGTTCTTCGTCGGCGGCGAGGTCCATATTTCAGTTATCGGCGCCCTTCGGATGCTCGGCTTCGGTACCCGAGAGATCGTCAGGGTGCCGGCGGACGATCAAGGTCGCATGATCCCCGACGCGCTCGCCGAGGCAATGTCGTCGACAAGAGCCCCGGTCGTCGTCTGCGCTCAGGTCGGCAACGTCAGCTCGGGGGCAAGCGACCCGATGGACAAGATTGCCGCGATAGCGCATGAGCGAGGCGCCTGGGTCCATGTCGACGGTGCGTTCGGGTTGTGGGCCGGGGCCGTGCCGGAATTCCGCGACGATGTAGCTGGGCTCGCACAAGCGGACTCGTGGACGACCGACGCGCACAAGTGGTTGAACGTGCCGTATGACTCGGGCATCGCCATCATCAGAAATCCCGCGCCTCATCGTGCGGCGATGAGCCTGCATGCTTCCTACCTACAGCGAGGTGGAGACATCGAGCGTTCAGGCATGGACTGGGTACCGGATTCCTCCCGGCGCGGCCGTGTCATCCCGATCTACGCCGCTCTGCGCTCGCTGGGTCGGTCCGGCGTCCAGGACATCGTCCGACGGAATTGCGCGCTTGCCCGGCGGATGGCATCCCGGCTGTCAGCGGCGCCTGGCGTGAGCATCCGTAACAATGTCGTCCTCAATCAGGTTCTTGTGCGATTTGGAGACGACGACCGGCTGACCCGTGAAGTCATCGCGCGGGTCCAGGCCGACGGGACGTGCTGGGCGGGCGGCGCGACGTGGAAAAGCGCGCATGTGATGCGCATCTCGATTTCCAACTGGTCAACGACCGAAGTGGATATCGACCGCTCCGTGGAGGCAATCCTCAGGGCTTTTTCTTCGTCGCAGGGGGCGGTGGCGCAGGGCGATATTCGAGCATGACGTTGCTGACGCTCGCGATTGGCCGTCCTGGTGAGACGAAGTTGTCGTCACCGTCTGGCCGTCTCACTTTCAAGTTTTCCCCGAGGATACTGACCTGGTTTTCGGTTTCTTCGGGCAGCTCGATGGAAATAATCTCTGCGCCGTTCGGTGCCACGGCCTTCACACCGCCGGGACCGGCACCTCCCTCTATGCGGTCGTAGAGGTCGGCCGCGGTTCGGAAGTCGCTCTGAATGATCGCCCGCTCGACCAGCGTGTTGTCCATCGTCAGCACCCCGATGGTTGCCGTGTACTGACGAAACGCCTTCTTCGCCTTCACCAGTTCTTCCGAATAGGTGTGGCGATTGTGGAGCTCGAACGAAAGGGTCACTGGCCCCCGATGAGGTGGAATCGCTACCAGTACGCCACCCTGCGGATCACGTCCAGTGAGAACGTCACAAAACCTGCGACGAGTCTTGACGCCGATTCCGAGTTCCGACGGACATGTGAGATCAGCCTGCACCCGTGTGAGTGGCGGCGGCGGCGCCGGCTTGCGCGTCGCGGGGCGCTTCGCTGATTGAGCATCGAGAGTGCTCAGCGCCACCACGACCATTGAAACCAATGTGCCGGCACAGACGAGCCAACGTCTCATCAGTAAAAGTATACCGTCGGCAATCGGCTTGCTAGATGTCGAGTGCTCTACTGCTCAACTGGCCCTTCGTCACGATTCGTTGCATGGTGGTCACGCCCCGAATGTGATACATCCGGGGTGCGCCAGGTTGGAGTTCAACTTCTCGGTGGGCTCATTCATTGATCCGAACGCCTGAACGCGCAGGCTTTGGTTTGAAGGAGGTAGCATGTCGCGCAAGATTCCACTGGCACTGGCATTGAGTGTGCTCGTTGCCGTTGCAAGTCCCCTCGCGGCTCAAGTCCAGACCGGCAGTATCCTCGTCCGCACTAACGATCAACAGGGTGCCGCGGTACCCGGCGTCAGCGTGACCATCACGAGTACCGCACTCGTCGCTGGGACGACCGCAGGCGTTACCGATGCTGGCGGCGCCTATCGGTTCCCCTCGCTTCCGCCCGGGGTCTATTCCGTGAAAGTGGAGTTGCAGGGATTTCGAGCGGTCGTTCGAGAGAACGTCAATGTGCTGGTCGGGCAAACCACACCGATTGACTTGACGATGCAGGTGGCGCAAGTCGCGGAGACGGTAACTGTCACCGGCACGTCACCGGTGGTGGATACGACGAGCGCAAACGTCGCCGTGAACCTGAGCGAGCAACTGCTGCAATCGACGCCGGGCGGCCGCGACATCTGGGCGCTCGTGGAATACAAGGTGCCGAGCCTGCTGATCACGCGCCCTGACGTCGGGGGCACGTCGGGCGGCCTGCAGGGCGTGTACAACGCGCGGGGCACGAACAGCTCGCAGAACACGCAGGCCCTGAACGGCATCAACGTCGGCGATCCGGTCGCGATCGGCGCCGCCGGCTTCTACTACGACTTCGACGCGTTCGAAGACATCCAGGTCTCCACCGGCGCCCACGACATCACGGTGCCGACGAGCGGTGTGTTCCTGAACATGGTGACCAAGAGCGGCGGCGACGCCTGGCGCGGCCGCGGGACGTTCACCTGGCTGGGAGACGCCACGCAAACGCAGAACATCGACGACGACCTGCTGCGCAACGGTTTCCGCCCCGAGACGAACTCGGTCGATTTCGTGTCAGATGTCAACGTCAGTGGCGGCGGGCCGCTGATCGCGCGAAAGTTGCGGATGTTTGGGTCGTTCCGGGATTGGCGGGTGCACGTCAATACTCCGGCGGCATTCTCGACGTTGGTCCTCGACAAGACCGACATCACCTCGGGGCTCGATCAACCTCAACTACCAGATCAACGACAACAACCGGCTGACCGGATTCTATTCGCGGCAGTACTACAAGAAGCCGAACCGTTTCCTGGCAGCGTCGAACCTGCTGGAACAGGCCTCGACGAGCAACGAAGACGACGTCTTCGATCTGTTTCAAGTGCTCTGGAACTCGGTACTCACGCCTAGTCTGTTCGTCGATGCGCGTTTCGGGCTGAACAAGATCTTTTTCCCGACCTACTTGAACGGCAATGACCAGACACTGCTCGACAGCGCCACCAACATTCGGACGCGCAACTTCAATACCGGGACCGAGCGCTGGCGCGATCGGTATCAGGCCAACGCCACGGCCCAGTACTACCTGGACGAGTGGCTCGGCGGTCGCCACGAGTTCAAGGTCGGCTTCGACCACGCGCACGCGCCGATCGAGAACCGTGTCGTGCGCTTCGACGACGTCGACCTGCAATACAGCAGCGCCACGGGCCTTTCACAGTTCGTGACGCTGTATGGCACGCCGTTCTTCTCGAAGACCGCCGCGGACGCGACCTCGATCTATGCGCAGGACAGCTACTCGATCAAGAATCTCACCATCACCGGCGGCGTGCGGTGGGAGCGCCTTGAAGGCTATCTGCCGGAGCAGGGGAGCCCGCCCAGCCCGTTCTTCCCGAATCTCACGCGCTCGTTCCCCGAGCAGCGCGACATCATCAACTGGCATACGCTCGGGCCGCGCATCAGCGGGGCGTACGATCTCCGCGGCAACGGCCGCACCGCGCTCAAAACGTCGGCCGGTCGTTACTACTACATCGTCGCCGGCGCCGGAGGGCCGCTGGATGCCGCCAATCCCAACGGTAACTATCAGGAACAGTACACCTGGAATGACGCGAATGGCGACCGTCGTTTCCAACCCGGTGAGCAGACGGGCGCGCCGGTGATCACCAGAGTCGACACCTCCACCATCTCGTTCGATCCGGACTACAGCCGACCGTACACGGACGAGTACACGGCCGGGGTGGACCACGAGTTGATTCCAGCACTCCGGCTGAGCGCGGTGTTCACCTACCGCCGTGAAAAGAACCCGCAGGCCACGTCGAACCCGGCGAACCCCTACGACACGTTCCTGACCACTCGGCCCGACAACGGGCGCGACGGCATTGCGGGCACCGCCGACGATGGCACGTTCCAGTTCTACAACCGGACCTCGACGGCGGTGAACCAGACCTACTTCACCAACGACCGCACCGCCCTCCAAACCTACAAGGGGATCGAGATCACGGCGACCAAGCGGATGTCGAACCGCTGGCAATTGCTCGCCGGCTACACGTTCTCGAAGACGCGCATCGAAGGGTTGAGCGTCAATACGAACCCGAACTTCCTGATCAATGCCACTGGCCCATTGACGGGACAGGCGAACATTGGTGGCGCGCTCTTCAACGGCCAGATCGGCGACCGGCCGCACCAGTTCAAGCTGACCGGAACCTACCTGACGACCTGGTGGGACATCGGGCTGGCCGCCAACTTCAACTCGCAGAGTGGCGTAGCATACACGCGACAGGTGTCAGTCGCGCAGACCGTCGGCGGTACCAGCACCGTCAACGTCGAGCCGCTGGGCTCGTCGCGGATCGACACCCGCACGGTGATGGACCTTCGCGTGTTCAAGGTGGTCAATTTCGGCAATCGGAGCCTCGAAGCGTCCGTCGACTTCAACAACATCTGGAACGCGAACACGGTGTGGGACGTTCGCACGCTGAGCGGGACGATCAATCTGCGGCAGAACGGCGACCCGAATGGCGCCATCAACACCGTGCCGCAGTTCCTGTCGCCCGCACAGGTGTACGGGCCACGCAACATTCGTTTCAACGTGGCGTTCAGGTTCTAGAGCAAAACAGCCACGACGGGCACGAAGTCACGAAGCAGGATCTGTAAATGCTTCGTGTTTTCGTGCCTTCGTGGCTGATCTCCCTGTATCGTCCCTGTATCTCCCTGTGCTCCGACTAGTCTTCGTCGAGGCACGTCACGCCAGCCGCGGTCCTCGGGTCGAGCAGCGGACCCGACTGGATGTCCGCAGCTTCAGCAACTCGAGAAACTCCATCCGCGTGCGCGCGTTGTCGCGGAACGCACCCAGCATCGCTGAGGTGATCGTGTAGGAGTTCTGCTTTTGCACCCCTCGCATCGCCATGCACAGGTGGGTGCCTTCGCAAACGACCGCGACTCCCAACGGCTCGATCTTGGTGCGGATCGTTTCCGCAATCTGGTTGGTCATCCGCTCTTGCAGTTGCAGTCGTCTCGCGAAAATGTCGACGAGACGAGGCAGCTTGCTGAGGCCGATGACCCGGCCGTTGGGAATGTACGCGACGTGGCATCTGCCGAAGAACGGCAGCAGATGATGCTCGCACAAGCTGTAGTAGTCGATGTCCCGCACGATGACCATCTCGTTATAATCGACGGTGAACAGCGCGCCATTCAGCACGCTGTCGACATCGGCGGCATACCCGCTCGTGAGAAACTTCAGCGCTGT
The DNA here is from genome assembly GCA_963724485.1 of uncultured Acidobacteriota bacterium. Classification (GTDB taxonomy): domain Bacteria; phylum Acidobacteriota; class Vicinamibacteria; order Vicinamibacterales; family UBA2999; genus JACCSI01. The sequence continues at coordinate 185,468 of CAVRUW010000019.1, read as the reverse complement.
CTCCACACGCTTCGGTGTCCTGACCAAACCTTCGCGCGTTGGATCCTCACCAAGCTCCGTCAGCAGGCGGGTGATCAGATCGTGCATCTTTGTATTCTATATCGCGCTATTCGGCACATCCGCCGCGGTACAGAGGATCCGGATGCGCTGTATCGCGATCGTGAAACGCTCGCGAGCGCGACGCGCGCCGCTGCGATTTGGAACGAACGGCTGACCGCCGATCCGAAGGACTTCGAGTCGGCCTGGAAGCTCGCGCGAGCACAGTATTGGCTCGGCACGAACGGGGTGCCTGAACGCGATCGGAAAGCAGCGCTCGAAGCCGGCATGGCTGCCGGCCGAAAGGCGATTGCCATTGACCCGTCCCGTCCCGACGGGCACTTCTGGATGGCCGCCAACATGGGTGCGCTCGCCGAATCCTATGGTCTGCGTCAAGGCATTCGCTATCGCACCCCGATTCGAGAATCGCTCGAGCGCGTGCTGAAGATCGATGCGCCGTATCTGGACGGATCCGCCGATCGCGCTCTCGGCCGCTGGTACTACAAAGTGCCTGGACTCTTCGGCGGCGACAAGCGCAAGTCAGAGATCGCATCTCCGCAAGGCGCTGTCGTATGCGCCCAACAGCATCATCTCGCACCTCTTTCTGGCCGAGACGCTGATCGAGCTCGGTCGGAGCGACGAGGCTCGCAAGGAGCTCGAAGCGGCGTTGGCCGCGCCAATCAGCGCCGACTGGGCGCCCGAGGATCGCCGGTTCAAGCAGCAGGCGAAGACGCTGCTGAGCAAGACTCCAGCGATGACGCTTCAGCGGGTCAGTGCCACACGGTACGGAGCCACGAAGAGCACGAAGTCACGAAGAAAACTTCTAAGACAAACAAGCCTCGTGTTCTTCGTGACCTTCGTGGCTACGTTTTCTCTGAGGTTCTGAGGGTTGCGATTGAGCACTAGTACGAGTAAAAACCTCTTCCGCTCTTCTTCCCCAGGTGTCCCGCCAAGACCATCCGCTTGAGCAGCGGTGGCGGCGCAAAGCGCGTCTCACGGAACTCGTCGAACATGATGTTCGCGATGTAGTACGTGGTGTCGAGCCCGACGAAGTCGAGCAGCGTGAGCGGACCCATGGGATGGCCACATCCGAGCTTCATCCCCTTGTCGATGTCCTCAACCGTCCCCAGCCCCTCTTCGACACATCGAATGGCATCGAGCAAATAGGGCACCAGCAATCGATTGACGATGAAACCGCCCTTGTCGGGCGCTGTGATGGGTTCTTTGCCGATCGCCTTGGCGAACGCGAACATCTCGTTGAACGCTGCATCGCTGGTCGTCAGCGCGCGCACCACCTCGACGAGCTTCATCAGCGGGACCGGATTGAAAAAGTGAAGGCCGCCAACCTGGTCAGGGCGTTTGGTGGCGGCGGCAAGCTCGGTAATGCACAGCGACGAAGTGTTCGACGCAATCAGGCAATGCGGTCCCACGTGCGCTTCGACCTGCGCGTACGCCTGACGCTTGGCTTCGACATTCTCGATGATGGCCTCGATGACGAGGTCGCAATCCTTGAGATCGGCGTAGGCGGTCGTACCCTTCAGATTTGCGAGCGTCTTCTCGCGATCGGCCGCGACAACCTTGCCCTTGGCAACGCCATCGGTGAGGAACTTATCGATACGGCCCAGCCCCTTCTGCAGCACGCCATCGTTCACTTCCAGCACCGTCGTCTTGAACCCGGCGGCTGCTGCAACCTGGGCGATGCCCGCGCCCATCAAACCGCACCCCAACACGCCGAGCGTCTTGATCGCCATTTACATCGCCTCCACGATGGCGGCGATGCCCTGTCCACCGCCGATACACGCCGTCGCCAGACCGTATCGCTTTCCAGTCCGGCGCAATTCGTTGGTCACCGTGAGGAGCAAGCGAGTACCGCTCATCCCCAGCGGGTGGCCGAGCGCGATGGCTCCGCCGTTGACATTGACCTTCTCGCGATCGAGGCCCAACTCCTTTTCAACCGCCAGGTACTGACCGGCGAACGCTTCGTTGACCTCGATCAGATCCAAATCGGCGAGCTTGAGGCCGGCGCGATCGAGCGCTTTCCGAGTCGCGGGTGCCGGACCCATTCCCATGAACGACGGATCGACGCCCACCGCGGCCCAGGCCACGAGTCGCGCCGCCGGTTTCAAACCCTTCTCGCTGACGGCCTTCTCCGACGCGAGAATCAGTGCCGCGCCACCATCGACAATCCCACTGGCGTTGCCCGCCGTGACCGTCCCGTCCTTCGAAAACGCTGAAGCCAACTTTGCCAACCCTTCGAGCGTGGTATCGGGCCGTAGGTGATCATCTTTGTCCACGATCGTCGAGCCCTTGCGCGTCTTGATCTCGACCGGAACAACTTCCTCTTTGAACCGGCACTCGTTCCATGCGGCGGCGGCGCGTTGCTGGCTCCGAAGGGCAAACGCGTCCTGCTCGTCACGGGAAATGCCGTACTTTCCGGCGCACTTCTCGGCCGTCTGGGCCATGAAAAGGCCGCAGTACGGATCAAGAAGCGCCTCATAGAGGTAGTCTTCCAGCTTGCCTTGCCCGAGACGCAGCCCTGAGCGGAGGCCTCGCATCACGTGTGGCGCCTGGCTCATGCTTTCGATACCGCCGGTCAAAACGATGTCGGCTTCATCGAGTTGAATGAGTTGTGCCCCGCTCACGGCAGCCTGAATACCCGAGCCACAGAGTCGATTGACGGTAAGAGCGGGCACTTCAATCGGCACACCGGCCTTGAGTGCCACATGGCGCGCCCCGTAAATCGCGTCGCTGCTCGTTTGCAGAACGTTGCCAATCACCGCGTGATCGACCCACTCGGGCTTGACGCCGGTCTTGTCGAAGGCGCCACGAGCGGCGATCGCTCCCAGTTCGAGCGCCGACACGTCTTTCAACGCGCCCACATACTCCGTCATGGGTGTTCGCGCACCCCCGATGATGAACACTTCTTTTGACATGATTCCCTTTTCAATCAGTGATCAGTGATCAGTATCAGTAATTAGTGAACGGTGTCGGCGACCCTGAAGGGCGATCCGTCTCCGAATCGCAAATCACGGCTGACCGATCACTGCTCGAGCTATCCAATCCCCAACTTCACGCGTGCCCAGCGCACCGCCGATGTCCTGAGTGGTTTGCTGCTGGTGCACCGCTGATTCGACGGCGCGCTCGATGACGTCAGCCTCCTGTTGCCAACCAAGTGTTTCGAGCATCAACGCAGCCGAGAGAATTGCCCCCATTGGGTTGGCGACATTTTTCCCCGCCAGTGGTGGCGCCGAGCCGTGCACCGGCTCGAAGAGCGACGTACGGCCGGGATGGATGTTCCCGGACGCCGCCATTCCCAGCCCACCCTGCAGTGCACCGCCGATGTCCGTGATGATGTCGCCGAACAGATTGTTCGTGACGATGACCTCGAACTGACCAGGGTCCTTGATCAGAAACATGGCGAGCGCGTCGATATACAGATGTGTGGCCTTGATCGACGGATACTCGCTCGCAACCTGCTTGAAGACGCGCTGCCACAGCGCGTGGCCCTGCGGCATCGCATTGCTCTTGTCCGCCATGCACACCTTGGTCAATCCGTTCCTGGTCGCATACTCGAAGGCATGACGTACGATGCGATTGACACCCTTGAAGGTGTTCACCTCTTCCTGTAGCGCCACCTCGTCGTCGGTTCCCGCCTTGAATCGACCGCCGACGCTCACATACACACCTTCGGTGTTCTCGCGAAACACGACAAAGTTGATATCGCGCCGGGTCCGGTCTTTGAGGGGGCACAACCGATCGTCAAGCAACCGGACCGGCCGGTAATTGATGTAGAGGTCGAGCTCGAAGCGGCTACCCAGCAGGATGTCGCGCGCATGCCGATTGTCCGGCACCCGCGGATCACCCAGGGCGCCCACGAAAATCGCGGCGAAGTCCTCGCGCAGGCGCCGATAGCCATCAGCGGGGAGCGTTTCACCCGTGGCGAGAAAGTGATCCGCGCTCCACGGCAGGGGCACGAGATCAAGGGACTTACCCGAAGCCTTCGCGACCGATTCGAGCACTTTCACGGCCTCGGCGGTCACATCCTTACCGATACCGTCGCCAGGGATAACTGCGATTCGCATATTGATGTCAGTTTTCAGTTGCCAGTTGTCAGTTCAAAGCAATGCGCCCTTTGAACTGGGAACTGACCACTGGAAACTAGAGACTTCACAGCCTCTCCACCGCCATCGCCATCCCCATGCCTCCGCTCACGCAGAGCGTGGCCAGACCGCAACCTGCCTGACGCCGCATCATTTCGTATAGCAGGGTCACGACGATTCGTGCGCCGCTGCATCCGATGGGATGGCCGAGCGCGATGGCTCCACCGTTGACGTTGACCCGCTCGGGAGCGATGTCAACGTCCTTGAGAACTGCCAGCACCTGCGGCGCGAACGCCTCGTTGATCTCAGCGAGATCGAAATTCGGGACTTCGAGCCCAAAGCGATGGCACAACTTCTCGATTGCCGGGACAGGGCCGATGCCCATGATGCGGGGATCGACACCCGCACTCGCCCAACCGACGACGCGTGCCAGCGGCGTTAGTTCGCGATCGGCGGCCCATCGATCTGACGCCAGTATCAACGCGGCGCCGCCGTCGGTGATGCCGGATGACGATCCCGCGGTGATGATCCCCGCCTTCCCCTCTACTTCAGGAAAGGCCAACGGGAGTTTCGCCAATGCCTCGAGCGTCGTACCGTGTCTTGGATGTTCATCGCTCTCGAACACCATGGGACCTGCCGCCTTGCGCCCCTCGCCGGGTAACGTCACAGGCGCGATCTCGCCACGAAAGTGTCCAGCCTTTTGCGCAGCTTCCGCTTTCTGCTGGCTCTCGAGCGCAAACTCGTCGGACTCCTCGCGTGTAATGCGATACTGCCGCGCGAGCACTTCCGCAGTCTCGCCCATGATCAGGCCCGAAAGCGGGTCCTGGAAGCCATCGCGATACATCGCATCAATGAGCGCAAAGTTGCCCATGCGATGACCCCAGCGGGCATCGGCGCTGTCGATGAGATAAGGCATGCGACTCATCGACTCGATCCCGCCCGCCACGACGCACTCGGACTCCCCGAGCAGGATGCTTTGGGCAGCCGCGGCAATCGCCTGCATTCCCGAAGCGCATGCCTTGTTGATCGTCTGCGCCGGCTTTGTGTAGGGCAGGCCGGCCCGATGGCCGACCTGGCGCGCGGGATTCGGACCGGAACCCGCCTGCCGCGCGTGCCCCATGATCACTTCGTCGATTTCGTCAGCCGGCACATTCGCCCGCTCGAGCGCGGCCCGTACCGCCACCGCCCCGAGTTCCGCCGGATGAACATCCTTGAGCGATCCGCCGTAGCGCCCTATCGGAGTGCGTGCCGCCCCAAGAATGACGACGTCGCGCGCAGCCATAACCTACTGATGATATCAAGGAGCGGATGGGGCAGTTTCCAGTGACCAGTTCACTACTGATTGTCTATTTGGGCCCGCTGAAGCTTGCCGCTGAAGTCAACGTAGATTGACTTCCACTCGGAGAAGACTTCGAGCGCGGCGGTGCCGGCCTCTCGGTGGCCGTTCCCGGTGGCTTTAGTGCCGCCGAATGGCAGGTGGACCTCGGCCCCGATCGTTGGGGCGTTGACGTAGAAGAGACCGGTGTACATCTCCCGCATCGCGCGGAAGGCGCGATTGACGTCTTGAGTGTAGAGAGACGCCGACAAGCCGTAAGGCACGTCATTGCCGATGGCGATCGCTTCATCCAGCGAGCTGCACTTCAAGACCGACACGACGGGGCCAAAGATCTCTTCGCGCGCGATACGCATTGCGGGCGTGACGTTCGTGAAGACGGTGGGTTCGTGGAAGCTGCCTTTGGCGAAGGCACCTTCCGTCAGTCGCTGACCACCGCAGGCGAGGGTGGCTCCTTCTTCCAACCCGATCTTGACGTAGGCCATCACCTTGTCGAGTTGCTTCTCGCTCGCTAGCGGGCCGACCTGCGTCTCGGGCTTTGCGCCATCACCGACTCGGAGCGCGCGAGCGCGGGTGACGAATCGCTCGACGAACTGGTCGTGCACTTTCTGGTGCACGATGACCCGGCTCGCAGCCGTGCAGCGCTGACCGGTGGTGCCAAACCCGCCCCAGAGGCAGCCCTCGAGGGCCAGCTCGAGGTTGGCATCGTCGAGCACCATGATGCAGTTCTTCCCGCCCATCTCCAGGTGGACCTTCTTGAAGTAGGGGGCGGCATTCTGATTGACGAGCCGGCCGACGGCAGTGGAGCCGGTAAAGGAAACGGCCGATACATCCTGGTGAGTCGTCAAGAGCTCACCGACGGCAGGGCCGCCGGTGACCATGTTTACGACGCCCGGTGGGATGCCCGCCTCCTCGAGCACCCGCACGAAATTGAGTCCGGACAGCGGTGTCAGCTCCGACGGTTTGAAGACGACAGTGTTACCGCAGACGAGCGCGGGAATGATCTTCCACGAAGGAATCGCCATCGGGAAGTTCCACGGCGTGATGATGGCGCAGACGCCAAGTGGCTGTCGCACCGACATCGCGTACTTGTCTGGTAGCTCGGAGGGGACGGTTTGACCATACAGGCGGCGCCCTTCGCCGGCGATGTAGTAGGTCATGTCGATCGCCTCCTGGACGTCGCCACGGGTTTCATCCAGCACTTTGCCCATCTCACGCGTCATGTCACGCGCGAAGGATTCCTTCCGCTCGAGCAGGAGATGAGCCGCGCGAAACAGCAGCTCCGCGCGCTTGGGCGCGGGCACGAGACGCCACGTGGCATACGCGCGCCGCGCGGCCTCGATGGCGAGTTCGGCTTCGCTGGTCGTCGAGTCGGGAAACAGCCCGATCAGGTCGTCCCTATTAGCAGGATTGCGATTCTCGAACATGCCGCCGGAAACGGACGGCTTCCAATGACCATCAATGTAGTTATGGAAGGTCGGGCTCGTCGTGGTTGACATGTCCAAATCTTACCGGGTGGCTTCGAGGGCAGAATCGCCCCGCCACAGAGTGACATCTGGACTTGACACCGAATTTTCGCCTGCGGGCATTTGCTGGCAATTGCTCGGAAGCACCTGGGCAATTGACTGGCGCGCTTCTTGAATCCCTGAATGTCGAGGTCGATATGACGCCAAACCCGCTTCCCCGCGACGTCAACCGGCAACTCGCCGTTTTTGTAGGCGCCGGCGCAGACGCACTCGCAGTCGTCGAGCCCGTGCTCGACGGCCGAGCGTATGACGTGGAATTCGTCGACACGACCGATGAGCCGTACGCCACCATCGCCGCACTCAAACCGGATCTCGTCGTCGTAAGTTTGGATCTCGAAGACGTGTCGGGCTTTCACCTGCTGACCATGCTCCGGTTGGATCCGGACACCGCATCCATTCCGGTGCTCTCTTACGTCAGAGACAGCGAGGTGGCCGCGCTCGGGACGACCGGCGTCGAACCAAGCCTGGCGACCCTTCCCGCAGTCATTCCCACCCGCGCTCAGCGTCACTAGCTGAGGGGCTTCAAGGGACGGTCGCGACGGTTGGTCCGCGTGGGCTTCCGTGGCGCCGTCATCTTGAACTTCGTCAGACGAAGCAACTCCACGAAATCGTCGATCACGCTCTGTGCGTGAGCACTCGGTTCGATGAATTCGACGCCGGTGACGTACAGCACTGCCTCCGGATCCACGTCGCTGATGTGGGAATGCACAATGCGCCCTTTGATCACGATGGAGCGTTCGCCGAGTGTCAGGCGAAACTCGTGCAGCGAGTCGAGCAGTAGAGCGAAGCGCGTTTCGACCTGCATTCCTCCCCGGCTGATCTGGCGTACAGCCATGGGCTGGAACGTCATGACCTCGCCGTGAAGCAGCCCGAGCAGCTCCATTCGCTCGGAGTCGCGCTTCTCTTGTTCTCCCACGACGGAATTATACGGGCGGGCAGGGATGCGACAGGGGGCCGCCTTGACGGGTTACTGAGGCTCGGGCGCCTGTTTGATGTTCAGGTGCCCCAGGTAATCACCGGATTCGATGCGCTGCGCACGTCCCAGAGGGGCGTTGTAGAAGTACACCCAGGCCTTTTCGACGCGTCCGTAGTCCAGGCTGACATCAATCACCGTGCGGACGTACAAGCTCTGCTCGGGCTCGTTTGGGCGATAACCCTCAATCTCGTCTAGCGCCGCCAACACCTTGGACGAATCGATCATCTGATACACCTCGCCCCGCACGATGCTGCCATCGTCAGCAGGTACGGCGGCGGGATAGATACCGAGATCGAAAAGGGCCGCGCGGACGATCCCAAGCCCAATGAAGGACATGTCTCCATCGACACGCTGACGACCAGGTCGGTTGAACGGCGTCATGAGCGTGCCGTAGAAGAACACGTACTCTGACACGTCGAAAGTCTACTATACGGGGTACTCGACGGGATTCTCCATGGGGGTATCCACGGAGGTTCTAGCGTGAACCTTCGTCAGGAACCACCGTCAAGACCGTCAAGAACCGCTTAATCCGTCGTAAACGTGAAAAAGCCCACGATGGGCTTCCCCATCGTGGGCAGGACCGTCGATCGTAGGCGCATTTACTGTCTGGGTTCGATTTGCCGCTGATGATGCTGGTTGCCCAAAGCTTCCAGCACGTCGAACAACTCGGAGGGGATGGTGAAGGCGATCGCGACGTTCTTGCCGTCACCAGACAATTGGACCGAGTCGACCATCGTTTTGATCTCGGGTCGTGACTCAGCCTGCATTTTGGCGAGCGCCACGAAGCCGCGCAGCATGTCGCGCAGGTTCTGCGCTGAGGCATCGTCTCGCGCCTCGGCCTTGAAGATTCCGCTGACGCCGCCATTGACGTGCCCGGCGGCCGAGAACCACTGAATGGCCGGCATGTGTGAACGAACTTCGGCGGGAATGTGACCAGCGTTGGCAATTGCGTCGAAGTGCCCGACGGCCCACGCGCTGCTGGTGTCGAGGTCGTTGATCTGTCGCATCATCTCGGTGTTCGAGATGACGTTCTTGCCGGTGCTGGCATCAATAGACTTCTTGATGGCGGTGTAGCCACCCAGTGCGATGAGGTCCGCGTCGAGGAAGCCCACGGCCATGTCCGGTTCGCCGCTGTCCTTGACGTGAGTAATGAGCCGCTTGCCCTGATAGTCCTCGACGTTGCCACCGTGCTCGAGGGCCAGGGCTTCCAGCCGGGCCTGTTCGAATCGGCCGCGCGCGATGATCAACACGCCCTTGTCGTGGTTCCAATCCTGGCCGTCGACTGCGCCCGGCATCAGGGCCGCTACGACGGTGTGGATGTCCTCTTCGATATTGACCCCGGTCTTCTGCTGGAACTCGTCGCGTTCCGTGGTGTCGGGTTCAAACTTGCGGAATCGCTCGCGGAAATCTGAGTTCAGGACGTCGCGAACGTTGGCGTAAGCCACGACTGCGGCGTCGGCGGGGACATACTGGAGCTCGTCGGGACCAGCGGCTCGCGAAAACGCGACTGGCAAGCCCATGTAGGAGGCCACCAAGCCGGTGGTCAGCCCAACTGCCAGAATCGCACCCGCCGTCAGCACGAAATACCGCGTCTTGTTGGACATCGCGAAAACCTTCCCCTTGCTGGATTATACGGATCGAGCTAACTGCCGGGTTCCCAAAGAGTTGCAAAACGGTGGGATGAAAAGACCACGTTTTCCCGTCATTGCTCGAGCACGTACTCTTTCCGCTCCACGGTTCTGGCTGCAAGATATAGAAAAACAACGAGATAGGCCACAAGCCAGAGGAGCGCGACGGCGACCGGCGGGGTATCCCTGAAAAGCCCTTGCAGCATGTTCACCACCCCGTCGCCAGGCATCGCGTGCGGAACCAGCGACTGGATGTAATAGGCGATGGTGAACCGTTTCATGTAGCCCGGCATGACCATCGCGACCTGCTCCCAACCGAACGCAAACACCAGGCCGATGACCAGGGGACGCTTGAAGAACGCCCCGACGCAGGCGAACACGGCCCCGTAGACGGCCAGACCCAACCCCAGCAGGCCCAAGTCGGTCAGTAACTGACCAAACGTCGAGGGAATCTCGTTGGGACGCACCAGCAGGAAGTAAACGACCATCACCGCTGGCAGGACAACGAGCGTCGTGCACGCCAAATAGGCCAGATACTTCCCGACCAGGACCGATCCTCGGGGAATCGGCCGCGTGAACAGATAGGTGATGGTCTTGTCCTCGATTTCATCGGCCATCAACGCCGTTCCGTAAAACACCCCCAGGACTGGGATCACGAACCGCAGGAAGAGCATCCAAATCATCACGCCGAAGACGCCAATCCCTGCGACACGCTGGCCGTTGACGCGAAGGGCAGGCATGCCGAACGCTTCGAGCAGACGAACGATGATGGCCAGGATGACGGGCCCACCGACGACCAGCGCCATGAAGATGGTTCGGCGTGACCACAGCATCTCGCCGAGCGAGAGGTCGAAGACGCGACGAGAGGCGGTCCAGAACGAGAGGGCGCGACCGTTCATTGCTTCACCAGATAGCGGAAGACCGCCTGCAGATTGTCGTCTGGTGAAGTGACCTCGTCGATGACTCCCGCGTCGCCGGAGACGGCGAGGGCAGTCAAGCGAGCGTAGAAGTCATCGGGTTTCGCGGTTTCGACAACCACCGCCCCCGGCTCGAATCGCAGACTCAAGACATCGTCTTCGGCCAGGAAGCGTCTGGCGAGAGCACGCGGGTCAGCGCCGCGAACGTAGACGGTATGCGGGTGCGTGTCGATGAGATCGCGAATTGCGTGAACGTTGCCTTCCGCGAGAATCCGGCCGTTGTTGATCAGCAGGATGTTGGACGTCATCGACTCGATTTCGTGCAGGATGTGACTCGAGACGATGATGTGCTTTCCCGCTCGTGCCCAGTCCTTGATGAAGCGAATGGACCGGCGTCGCATCAACGGATCCATGCCGGTCAATGGCTCGTCCAGAATGAGCAGTTCCGGGTCGTGGACCAGGGCCTGCGCCAGCTTGACGCGCTGTCGCATGCCCTTGCTGTAAGCACCAATCTTCTTGCCGGCGGCGTCGAGTAGATCGACCTTTGAGAGCGCCTCTTTTGCAGCATGCGCCGCTTCACTGTCCGACAGCCCATTCAGCCGCACGAGAGCGGTGACCCACTCGAGTCCGGTCATACGTTCGTAGAACGCATCCTGTTCGGGGCAGAAGCCAATGCGCGAGAACACCCGCGGATTGGACCAGATCGGCTCGCCGAAGACGGTGATGGTGCCCTTGCTCGGCTTGAGCTGACCGGTCATCAGCTTCATGAAGGTGGACTTGCCGGCGCCGTTGGGTCCCAGAAGACCAGTGATTCCCGGCGGAATCGCTGCCGTCACATCGTTGAGACCACTGACCTGCCCGTACCACTTCGAGAGTTGCGTCGCCTCGACGATCGCCTGTCGTGACGGTTCCGCCTTCGGCTGGCCCGTGGCGGCGAGGTCCACCGCGGCGCTCATTGCACCACCTCCACGCCACGCACCTGACGCTCGAGAATCCAGAAAGAGCCGCCGATCAAGACGATGAGCGCCAGGACCGCAACGACAGGAGACAGCTGGAAATTCGGCTGCAGCCTGAAAATCAGGTGCCCCAATTGGTCGAGCGTTTCGGTTGGCGAAATCCAGGCAAACGACGTACTGCCGGTGATCCCGCGAATCGCGTTGAACAGTGCGCTGGTGAAGAAAATCAGTCCGGCATACATGACGCCGACGAACCGGCTGCTCTTCGACATCGACGACAGCGCCAGCATCGACGTCGACGCCACCAACACCTGCAGCAGCGAGAACAAGGTGATCGCCGGAATCAGGAAGAGGTTGTCGCGCACGAAGGTGAGGCTCCCGGCAAACAGAATCTGCACGAAGAGCAGCATCATCGCGGGCAGCCAGGTCACCCCAACGAGGAAGAGAAACAGGATGGCAAACTTCCCGGCGACATACTCAGCGCGCGTGAGCGGCTTCGACAAGTAGACCTGAAGGGCATTGGCCCGCCGATCGTTGGCGATCAAGCCGGCGCCGACGAAAATCGTGATGAAAAACACGAACACACCCTGCTGACCGAGAAACTCGAAGAACGTTTCGGCCTTGGGCGCGAGGAACGAGGCCTGCTGGAAGTTGGCGGCGACGTAAACCTGCACGGCGCGAACCACGAAAGGCGCCCATGCAATCAGCAGCAACCCGAGGAAGCGACGCTTCCCCAACACGGTCAGCACTCCTGCCCGGGTGATGACCTGCCAGGACGTGCCGACGGCCGCCCGCGAGCCCAGGTAGCGACGATAGCCCTGATCATGAATGGGCATCAGTCCTCTCCCACCGCTCGCGCGAAGACGTCCTCGAGAGTCGGGACGCTCGGCCGCAGGTGCCGGATCTGCGCACGCTCGCGTGACGCCAGCGTGAAGAGCACGCGCGCGCCCTCCTCACTGGTACCAGGCACGAAGACGCGCATCACGTCGTCTTCGGTGTCGTGACACTCGTAGCCTTCGGAGCGAAGGACTCCGATGAAGTGCGCGCTATCACCCTTGATACGAAGTTCGTAGACTCGGCCCGCCGGCCCCTTCAGCGCCTCGATAGGCCCGGCCGCGGCCACGCTTCCCTTGTCGATAACGACGACGTGGTCACAGGTGTATTCGACGTCGGGCAACAGATGGGAGGAGAGTATGAGGTTGACGCCTTTGTTCTCCGCAAGGTCGCGAATCAGCGCGAGCATCTCGTCGCGGCCCTTGGGGTCCATGCCGTTGGTCGGCTCGTCGAGGAACAGCAGGTCGGGATCGTGGACCAGCGCCTGCGCCAGCTTGATCCGCTGTTTCATGCCGGTTGAATAGGTCTCGAGATTGCGGTAACGCGCCTCGCCCAGCCCCACGTAATAGAGGACTTCGTGAGCGCGCTGCATCGCGTCGACCGCCGGGAGGCCGGAAAGCTGGCCGCAGTAGGCGACAAACGAGACGGCGTTCATGCCGGGAACGTGCGCGTCGCTCTCGGGCATGTAACCGATTCGGGCGCGAACCTCGAGCGGCGACGTGGCGACGTCGAGGCCCAAGACCGTCATTCGCCCTTGATCTGGCTTGATGAAGCCGAGCAGCGTCTTGATGAGTGTGCTCTTTCCGGCGCCGTTTGGGCCAAGCAGGCCGATCGCGCCCGGCAGAAAACCGGCGGTCACGTCCTTGAGCGCCCAGTTCTTGCCGTAGCGAACGCTTACGCGATCGCACTGAACAACCGGGCCTTCTGAGGACGTCTGCGGGGCGGAGCCCCCGCCGATCACGGACTGAGGAATGGGCGACGGTGGCTGGCCGTCGGTCACCTCCGGCATGCTTTCAGAGTATACGGAACCGCGTGTTGGAAGGTTGCGGAGGGCGGAAACGGACGCCTTTACCTTCAGAGATTCCCCCGCAGCCCCAGCGCATCTGCCTGCTCCCGCATGAAGAGGATGACGTTGGTGACGTGCTCGTCGAGCGGGAGGCTCATGAGCTCCGCGCCGCGTCGCAGGTGATCACGTGGCACTTGACGAGCGAAGGCTTTGTCCTTCATCCGCTTGATCACCGACGAAGCCTCGAGGTCAAGGACACTTTTCGATGGACGAACGAGCGACGCAGCGGTCACGAAGCCGGCTAGTTCGTCGCAGGCGACGAGGGTGCGCTCCAGCGGCGATTCCGGTTGTATGCCGGTGATCTCCGATGCGTGCGAGAGGATGGCCCGGGTCACCCAGTCGGGATAGCCGAGCGACTTCAAGTGTTCGCAACCCTTGTTGGGATGATCACCGAGTGTCGGATAACGCTCGTAGTCGAAATCGTGCAGTAGCGCGACGACACTCCACTCTTCCTCGTTCTCGCCGAACTTGTGTGCGTACCCTCGGACGGCGGCTTCGACGGCGAGGGCATGCTTGCGAAGACTCTCGCTTTGCGTCCACTCGGTCAGGAGTTGCCAGGCAGCTTCTCGGGAGACGGTCATGGCCATAAGTTACAAGTTACAAGTTACAAGTTCAAAGTTCGGAAGGTGCCTGGGTGCCTCGTGTGCCTGAAGTGCCGAGGTTCGGTGCCTAGGGTGCAGTGCGCGTGCAAAGTGCGCCGCGACGGCACGTTGTGCGAGGTCGAGCGCCATATGCACCTCGGCACCCCAAGCACCCGTGCACCAGCACCCCAGGCACTTCAGGCACCCTCGGGCACCTCAGGCACCTTCCGCTCGCGTGATCCGCATCGCGATGCCCCTGCGGATCACGCGAGCGGCGTGTTCGTTGACGCCATACCTCTCCAGGTCGTCCGGCCCGACCCACGCCACTTCTTCGGCATCGTCCGCCGCGACGAGTTGCCCGCCGCGCGGCGTGCAGAGATAGTCGGCGATCACGAAGTGATACTGCACGCGGTCACCGACACGGTGGATGCGATCGAAGCATTCGATCAGCGGGCCGACTTCGACGTCCAGCCCCGTCTCTTCTCGAATCTCGCGTCGGGTCGCATCGACAAGCGATTCCCCGAGCTCGACCCGGCCACCGGGAAGGGACCACTCACCTTTTCGTGGTTGATGCCCGCGTTTGACGAGGAGGACCTTGCCGTCCTGCAGGACGACCGCACCTACGCCAACTACCGGGGCTTCGGGAAACTCACGCGCCATGAACTCTGAATCGACTCCGCAGGCCGCGTCCGATCGACACTACTCGCCCATCACCTTCACGACCACGCGCTTCTTCCGTTGGCCGTCGAACTCCGCGTAGAACACTTGTTCCCACGGCCCGAGGTCGAGCTTGCCATGTGTAATGGGCACGATCACTTGATGCCCCATCAGCGTGCGCTTGAGGTGCGCATCGGCGTTGTCCTCCCCAGTCTGATGATGCCGATAGTTCAATCCCGAAGGTGCCAGCTTCTCCAGCCAGACCTGAAAATCGTGAATGAGGCCGTCCTCCCAGTCGTTGACATAGACCGCGGCCGTGATGTGCATGGCCGATACGAGCACCATCCCCTCCTTCACGCCGCTCTTCTTGACGATGGCCGCGACTTCGTCGGTGATGCGGATGA
Source organism: uncultured Acidobacteriota bacterium (assembly GCA_963724485.1). Lineage (GTDB taxonomy): Bacteria > Acidobacteriota > Vicinamibacteria > Vicinamibacterales > UBA2999 > JACCSI01. The sequence goes on along the minus strand of CAVRUW010000019.1, from coordinate 170,454 downwards.
ATTCCTGTCGTTTTTCGGTCGTGAACCAGAGGTAATCAGTCAGCACGTTCATAACGTCTCCAGTTCGTGACGCTCTCCACGAACGATGCACGGAAACGCGGAAACACAGAAGGCAAAATCATTTCCGTGATTCCGTGCTTCCGCGCAGTGTACGTGGTTGGAGCTGTCTTTTTTGGCGGCCCACTCAGAGCGGCAGCGTGGCTTGAGCATTGAGGTCGGCCGGCGCGAAGTCACCGGCGGCGATCTTTCGGAGGCCAGCCGCAGCGATCATGGCGGCATTGTCCGTGGACAAGTGCGGGCTGGGCAGAAACACTGGCAGCCCGGCCCGCTCGCCTCGTGCGGTCGCGCGTTGCCGGAGAAGCGAGTTCGCTGAAACGCCTCCGGCGATGCCAACCGCTCGCGCGTTGTACCACTTGGCAGCCGCAAACGTGCGGTCGACCAAGGTCTCGACGACCGTTGCCTGAAAACTCGCCGCGAGATCATTGACATCGCGGTCAGCCAAACGTTCTGAGCCGAGCGTGGCCTGCCTCTCACGAACGTGTCGCAATACGGCTGTCTTCAATCCGCTGAAGCTGAAGTCGAATCGATACTCGCGAGAGGGCGCGTTGCGATCGGGATGCGTCAGACGGGTACCAGGCAACGCCACTGCGTCCGCGTCACCTGAGGCGGATAGTCGGTCGATGATCGGCCCGCCCGGATAACCCAGCCCGAGCAGCTTCGCCACCTTGTCGTAGGCCTCTCCCGCCGCATCGTCCCGGGTACGACCGACGAGACGATAGCTTCCTGGCCTTTCGACGAGGTAGAGACTGGTGTGACCACCAGAAACAATCAGCACGAGTGCCGGCGTAGGAATCTCGCCGTTCTGAAGCCAGAGCGATTCGATGTGGCCGGCAAGATGGTTGACCGCCACCAGCGGTTTGCCGGCGGCCCAGGCCGCGCTCTTTGCGAAAGAGACGCCGACGAGCAGCGAGCCGATCAAGCCCGGCCCCTGCGTGACGGCGACGGCATCGACTCTCGACCAGTCGGTCTCGCCCTCCTGCAACGCGCGTTCGACGACCCCGCAGATGTCGCGCACGTGCTGGCGCGACGCCAGCTCGGGTACGACGCCGCCCCACTCGCGATGAATCTCGACTTGCGACGCCACGATGCTGGACCGCATGCGCCAGGGCATGTCACCCGAAGCACCGGCTTCGACGACGGCCGCCGCGGTTTCGTCGCAGGAAGTTTCAATGCCGAGGATGAGCACGTGCGTCAGGCACCGTCTGCGAGCGTCTTGATGAAGGGCGGTTGGAACACGCCGCGGTCGGTGACGATCGCGGTGATGAACCGGTGCGGGGTCACATCGAAGGCGGGGTTGCGGACGCTGGCTGCCTCGGGCGCGAGACGGTAGGAGCCAACGTGCGTCACCTCTTTGGAGTGACGCTCTTCGATCGGAATCAACGAACCGTCGGCTGTCGCGAGATCAATCGTCGACCATGGGGCCGCCACATAGAACGGGATGCCGTGTTCCTTGGCGAGGACCGCGACCGTGTAGGTTCCGATCTTGTTGGCGGTGTCGCCATTGGCAGCGATCCGATCCGCACCCACGACGACCAGATCGACCTGCTCATCGCGCATGAGCGCGCCGGCCATGCTGTCGGTGATCACCGTCGTGTCGATGCCATCCTTGGTCAATTCCCAGGCAGTCAGCCTCGAGCCTTGGAGAAAGGGCCGCGTCTCGTCCGCCAGCACTCGCACGTTCTTGCCGGCTTCGACCGCCCCGCGAATCACCCCCAGGGCAGTCCCGTAGCCTGCCGTGGCCAACGCACCCGCGTTGCAATGCGTCAGGATGCGCGCCGTCGATGGGACCAGCGCAGCTCCATGTGCCCCGATGGCGCGGCAGCTCGCGACATCCTCATCGTGAATCGCGGTCGATTCCTGCCGCAGGCGCGACTGGAGCTGCCCGACCGACTCGCCCGCGAGTGCGCCCTCCGAAAAGGAGCGTTTCATGCGCTCGATCGCCCAGAACAGATTGACCGCCGTAGGCCGGGTTGACGCCATCAGGTCGCAGGTCTTCTGAAATTCGGCGGCAAACTGTCGTGTGCCCGTCGCCTTACTCCGCGCCATCCCCAACGCGATGCCCATCGCCGCGGCAACTCCGATGGCCGGAGCCCCACGAATCACCATCGTCTTGATCGCCTTGGCGACTTCGTTCGCAGACTTGCACCGCACGTACACCTCGTCGGCGGGCAGCTTGCGCTGATCGATCATCACGATGACATCGTCTTGCCAGGCAATCGTCGGAAGCATTGGCTCAGATTGTACAAGTGCTTCGTTCGAAGTGCGAAGTTCGGCGTTGGTTCTGTGTGCGGAGTTCGGAGTGTTTGTTCGAAGTTCGGAGTGCTGGTTCGAAGTTCGAAGTGCGGAGTTCTGACCGTAGACCGTGGACCGTGGACCGTAGACCGTGGGCCGTGGGCCGTGGACCGTTAGAGCAATCTGCGATCGAACGGATGTGGGAGCAGGTCGCTCAACCGATGAATTGCGGTCACGCTCTCCAAATTGGCGAGCACGACCTCGATATCGCCGGCGAACTCCCAGAGAATCTGACGGCAAGGGCCGCAGGGTGGTGTCGGGGAGTTGGAGTCAGCCACGACGGCAATGCGACGAAACTGGCGGTGACCTTCGGATAGCGCCTTGAACATGGCAACGCGTTCCGCGCAGATGGTCAAACCGTAGGTGGCATTCTCGATGTTGCAGCCGGTGATGATCTCGCCGTCAGCGGTTTCGAGAGCGGCGCCGACCTTGAACCCCGAGTAGTCCGCTAATGCGCGTTCGCGCGCAACGCGGGCAGAAGCCACGAGTTCGTCAGAGACGGCCAATGATGCCCTCGAGCAGCGCGACGAATTCCGCACGCACACGCAGCGCTGTCTCCATCACCTCTGTGTGGTGCAAGGGCTGTGGCAACACACCTGCTGCCATGTTCGTGATGCACGAAATCCCCAGCACCTCCATGCCCATATGTCGCGCGGCGATGGCTTCGGGCACTGTGGACATGCCAACGGCATCGGCGCCCCAGATGCGGAAGGCGCGGATCTCAGCGGGAGTCTCGTAACTCGGTCCGTGCACGGCGATGTAGATCCCATGCTCGATGGCCTGCCCGATCGCTTGTGCGGTTGTGTCAGCGATGCCACGCAGGCGCTTCGAGTAGACCTCACTCATGTCGGGAAAGCGGAGGCCAAATCGCTCGTCGTTGGGGCCCATCAGGGGGTTGCTGCCGAGGAAGTTGATGTGATCATCGATGACCATCAACGCGCCTTGCGTGAATTTCGTGTTGACGCCGCCGGCTGCGTTCGTCAGCAGGAGCGTTCGCACGCCGAGGCGGTTCAAGACCCGCACGGCAAACGAGACCGTTTGAAGATCGTGGCCCTCGTAGAAGTGCACCCGCCCCGAGAGCGCGAGCACCCGCCGGCCTGCCACCGTTCCGCCCACGAGCCGCCCGGCATGCCCAATGACGCCCGAGGCCGGCCAGTGCGGGATCTCGCGGTAGTCGAGACCAAACGGGTCGCTCATCTGCTCGGCAAACGCACCGAGACCGGACCCGAGGACAATACCGACGTCGGCGCCGCCAAAGCCTCGCCCGCGGAGAAACTCCGCGGCTTCGGTTACACGATCGAAATAGTCAGCCTTCATTCAAGGTTCCACAGGTTCCACGGTTCCAAAGTTCCAGGGTTCTGAGTCCAAGAGCTGAACCTTCGAACTTTGGAACCCTGGAACTTTGGAACCCTGGAATTTTAGATTAGAGCAAGAGAGCGGCAATGCATGCGGTGACGAAATTCGCGAGCGTGCCGGCGACCATCGCGCGAATCCCCAGGCGCGCCAGGTCGTGCCGTCGATTCGGCACCAGCGCGCCGATGCCGCCAATCTGAATGCCGATCGACGAAAAATTCGCAAAGCCACACAACGCAAACGTCGCCACGGTGAACGAGCGCGGGTCGAGCGTGTCCTTGATGCGCCCGAGCTCGGCGAAGGCAATGAACTCGTTCAGCACCATGCGCGTGCCCAGGAGGTTGCCGACGGTCGCCGCATCGCGCCAGGGCACGCCCAGCGACCAGGCGATCGGCGCGAACACCCAACCGAAGATCTGCTGCATGCTCAGTCCCACGACCCCCAGCAACGCATTGACCAGAGCGATAAGCCCCATAAACGAGATCAGCATCGCGCCGACGTTGATCGCCAACTGCAGCCCCTCCGAGGTGCCGCGGCCTGCAGCGTCGATGACGTTGACGTCGGTGCGCTCGATTTCGAGCTTGACGGTGCCGCGCGTCTCGGGCTCCGCCGTTTCGGGCACGAAGATCTTGGCCATCATCAACGTGCCGGGCGCGGTCATGATGACGGCGGTCAGGAGATGACGCGGCTCGATGCCAAAAGCGATATACGCCGCCATGATGCCGCCGGAGATGTGCGCCATGCCGGCTGTCATCACCGTCATCAGCTCCGACTCGGTCATCCGCGGGAGATACGGCCGAATGGTCAGCGGCGCTTCCGTCTGCCCCATGAAGATGCTCGCCGCTACGTTGAGCGATTCGGCGCCGCTCGCACCCATGATGCGGTTCATGACCACGGCAAACGACCGGACCACGAACTGCATCACGCCCAAGTAATAGAGAATTGCGAACAGCGCGGCGATGAAGATAATCGTCGGCAGAATCTGGAAGGCGAAGATCACGCTGTATTGAGCGCCGGCGTCGCCCAGCACGCGGGTCATGATGTCGCCCCAGACTGCGCGGTCACCGAGCGGACCGAACACGAGCGCTGAGCCGGCAGTCGAGAACTCCAGGAGTTGACGAATCCGTTCGCCTAGCACCTGAAACGTGGCTTGACCGACACCGGTCTTCAACACGATCAACGCGAAGAGCAACTGCAGGCTGAAACCCCAGGCCACGGTTCGTAAGTTGATGGCCCGGCGATTGGACGACCAAGCCACCGCAATGGCAGCGATCAATGCCAGCCCGATCAGTGGTTGGAGTCGTTCCACTCTTGTCCCCTCTCAGTTTGCTGGTCCGTTCAATTCGGTGACGTGATGTGGTCGATGACGAGCGGCGAAGCCGGCGGCGCCGTTCCGATGACAATCGCTTGCGCGAGCAGCTGGCGGGCCCCGGCGAGCCCACGATCGTCGTTGTAATGAAGGTCGAGCAGTGGTTCGCCCGCCGTCACGCGGTCTCCCGGTTTCCGCCGGAGCGTGATCCCGGCCGTCAGATCGACGGTGTCCCCGGCCTTTTCGCGCCCGGCACCGAGCAGCATCGAAGCGCGGCCGACCAGTTCGGCGTCGAGCCGCTGGAGGTGCCCGGAGGCCGGCGCGGCGACACTCTCCTTCTTGGCCGCTTGTGGCAATCGGGACAGATCGTTGACGATCTCCCCGTCGCCGCCCTGATGACGGATCATCGCGCCAAACTTCGCCAGCGCGGCCCCTGAGCTCAGTGCCTCACGTACCAGGCGCTCAGCCGCATCAGGCGACTCGGCGCGACCCGCGAGCTGCACCATGCGGGACGCGAGGCGAACGATCAACGCCGCCAGGTCGGAGGGCCCCTGCCCTTTCAGCGTTTCGACACACTCGGCGATCTCCAGCGCATTCCCAACCGCGGCACCAAGCGGCGCGTCCATTGCGGTGATGAACGCTTCGGTCGTAACGCCATGCGCCTGCCCAATGGCCACCAGCGACCTCGCCAAAGCTTCGGCATCGGCTCGCGTCTTCATGAACGCGCCACTGCCGCACTTGACGTCGAGCACCAGCGCGTTGCTGCCCTCCGCCAGCTTCTTGCTCATCACCGACGCGGAGATGAGCGGGATACTCTCGATCGTGCCGGTGACATCACGCAGCGCATACAGTTTCTTGTCAGCAGGTGCGATGTCCTTGGTTTGGCTGATCAGGCAACACCCGACGTCGCGCAACGCGGTCAGAAACTCGTCGATCGACAAGGCGACGCGGAATCCTGGAATCGCTTCGAGCTTGTCGAGCGTCCCGCCGGTGTGGCCCAGGCCGCGGCCGGACATCTTCGGAACCGTGACTCCACAGGCCGCCGCCAGTGGGGCCAGGACAATCGAGACCTTGTCGCCAACGCCGCCGGTGCTGTGTTTCCCGACCTTGATGCCGGGAAGCCCGGACAGATCGACGCGATTGCCCGAACGGACCATGGCGTCGGTGAGCCAGGCAGTTTCCTCGGCGTTCATGCCTCGAAGCACAATCGCCATCAGCAGTGCGGAGGTCTGGTAGTCGGGCCATGAGTCGTCGGTCACGCCAGCCACGAAGGCGTCGATGGCCTGACGCGACAACGCTTCGCCGTCCCGCTTGGCGCGAATCACATCGACTGCTCGCATCACCGACCTGGCGTCGCCTGGCGACTCGCGAACCCTCGCCCGACCCAACCTCTCATCGCCTGCATTTGCACGCTTAGGCTCGCAGAGATGTCCTCGCGGCGCCAGAATCCTGCATTCCGGCGGCGGCGCAGTATATCGTATGCGGTGAATGCCGATTCGAGCCGTGTGGGCTCGAGCGATTGGCATGCGACGAGCATGGCTGCGATTGACACGGGCGATGCCCTCACGCCGGACGAGGCCACCCGACTCACGGAATTCGCGCGCGCTTGCAAGGCTGCCGCTCGTATCGTCGCTCTTTACCCCGCCACCCATCCGACGATTCAAGCCGCACTCCAACGAGTGACCGATGCTGCGACGTCGTTACGCGCGGGAATCGTCGGGATTCTGACCGTCCTTCCCGACAAAGTTCTGCTCGGCGGCAAAACGACCTCGAGGCCGGACGGTTCTATCGGAGAGCTCGCCAGCCTCCTGCATGGGCACACCATCGGTGAGTTGCGGCTGGCGGACGACCTGAACGCCACCCAATGGCACACGTTCCTCATGCTGCTGGCTCGCCCGATTGAAGACGTCCGCGCCGAGGGTGGCATTGCTCGGGTCTGGCTCACTGCCGGGGTGAGTCACTTGGAGGTCCGGCAAATCGACTACGCCGAGGTCCTTCGCGAGCGCACGGGAAGCCTGGATGGCGGCTGGAACTCAATCATCGCCAACTATCTCGATGGCGAACTGGACGATCTCGACGACGAGACGTTGAAGGCGGTCTTCGAGATCGCCGAGGATCCGACGCGCTTCAAACGCTTCACCGAGGAGCTCGTCACGCGCGCGTCGGACGGAAAACTCCGTGGGAACAAGGACGTCGTGCTGCGCGTGCTGCAAGCCCTGGTCGATTTCGCGGCCGGCGCGCATCCCGAACAGCTCGATCGAGTCCTCAGCCACATTGCCGACGCGGTCCCACGACTGACGCCCGACCTCGTCGTCACACTGATTACCACCGGCGTTCCCAAGGCCCCCGGGAGCCCGCAGGGGATCGATCTCGCCGGTGAGGTTCGCGCACGCTTGACTGACCACACCGTCGGCGAGTTCGTCGCACAATCGGTCTCCCGCGACCAAGGCGCAACCGCCCGACTCGCCGAAGCCTTTCAGGCTCTCGTGCCGGACGACAAGCGTGCCCAACTGCTCGACCTCGCGCGACAGGAGGCCGAGAAACTGCCTATCGGTCAGCAGGCGGACTTTCCAGACCTCTGGAAGAGTGCCGCTGACCTGCTGACTTCATATTCCGATTCGAAGTTCGTCTCGGACGAGTATGGACGAGAGCTCGCAGCCGCACGCGCGCACGCCATAGAGGTCGAACGCGTGAGCGACGATCCGCCGGAGCGTGTCAACTCCTGGCTTTCCACCGTCAGCGAGACCGAGGTGCGACGGTTGGATCAGCAGGTGCTGCTGGATCTGCTGACGATCGAAACGAGAGCCGAAGCCTGGCGAGCCTTGCTCGACTCTGCGTTGACGACCATCGACCGGCTCGTGGCGGCCGGCAGCATTCCGCTGGCGCATCAATTGCTCGATCGCGTCGCGTCGGCGGCGTCAAACGGTGGGGCATTCGGCGAACCGGCTCGCGCCGGGCTGGATCGGCTGCGCAAGGGATCGCTGATGACCAACGTCGTGGGGTTTGTCCGCAAAGCGAGTGACGGCGAGATGGCCCCGGTTTCGGCGTTCTGCCGCACATTGGGTCCGGACGCCATTCGGCCATTGGCCGAAGCGCTCGCAAGCGAGCATGGTTCGGCCGTCAAGCGGTTGCGCGAGATCCTTCTGAGCTTTGGCGCCGCGGGAGGCGCCTACGTGGACGAACTCCGGTCGTCGGCGAACCCGGCGGTGCGTCGAACAGCCGTCGAGTTGTTGCGCGCCTTTGGTGGCGCTGACGCTCTCGCCGACCTCACTCGACTCCTGGACGACCCCGAACCTGCTGTACAGCGAGAGGCAATCCGAGGGATCGTGCAGATTGGGAGCGAGCCGGCATATGCGACGCTCACGGAGGCACTGAAGTCGAGCGACGCGCGTCGCCGCGACACGATCATGCAAGCCTTGACTGCCTATCGCGACGAGCATTCGGCCCCGCTCTTCGTCTACGTGCTCGAGCACAGCGACCCGAGCGGAGGGCTGGAGTCGGTCTACATTTCGGCGATCGAGGCACTCGGCAAGATCGCAGATGATCCGGACTCGGTGGCAGCCTTGAAGAAAGTGTTGTATCGCGGCGAGACTCTCGCGCCGCTCCGGACCAATCGACTTCGTGCGGCGGCTGCGACGGCACTTCGAGCGTCAGGATCGACCGACGCCCAGCAGGTATTGGAACAGGCCGCTCAGGAGGGGCCGCGAGGTGTTCGCCGGGCAGCGCGCGCGGCCCTGAGCGCGCCAGCGCCGCGCGTTCCGCCACGGAGGACTTCTTGAGCGACTTGGCCCGTCGCGACCAGGATGCCGAGGAGGCCGTCCGACGCTTTGTCGCCGCAGTTTGGAGCGCGCAGCTCTACACCCCGAATCACCCGCTGGTCCAACGCTCGCTCGCCGCCCTGAGCGAGGCCCTCACACAATTGGTCGCCGATCAACCGACCGTGGCCATTGGCCTCATCGATCAGGAAATCGTCGTCGGTGACATGCCGATCCCCAAGACCGCGGAGAACTTCGCGGAGTTCATCCGGCGACTCCATTCCTTTGGGATCGAACGCATCACCTTCGAGCGAGGCGTTACGCAGGACGCACTGCGGACGCTCGTTCTGACGCTCGCCCATCCCGAGCGAAAGCCGGGTGATGTCGCGGCGGGCGTCGTCCCCAATGACGCCACGGCCACATTGAGCTCGCTGCCGCACATCCGCGTTGGGCGCATCAACCTGGACGAGCGCGTGGACACCGCCGCCGCCGACGTCGCCACCATACGCCGTTTGTATTCGGACGCCGTCAACGTCGCGGGCAGCTTGTGGGAAATCACGCAGCAGGACGGCCAGCCGGATCCACAGTCGGCCAAGAAGCTGGTCGACGACCTCGCGCAGGCGGTCGCGCAGAACCGCACCGCCCTGGTCGCGCTCACCGCCCTCAAGTCGTATGACAACTACACGTTCACTCACATGGTGAACGTCTCGATCCTCACGATGGCGCAAGCACGAGCGCTTGGGATCGATGGCGCACTCCTCCGCGAGTTTGGCCTGTCTGCGTTGATGCATGACATCGGCAAGGTGCGAACACCGATTGGCATCCTCGGCAAACCCGACAAGCTCACCGACGCCGAGTTTGCGATCATGCGGATGCATGTCGTCGACGGCGCCGAGATCCTGCGCGGCACGCCTGAGATGCCACCGTTGGCGCCCGTTGTCGCGTTCGAGCATCACTTGCGACTCGACGGAACGGGCTACCCGGTGGGCGTCAACCGAACCGCGCTCAACCTCGGCACGATGTTGTGCAGCATCGCCGACGTCCACGACGCCATGCGGTCGCAGCGGGCTTACCAGGAATCGTTCCCGACCGATCGCATCCTCGCGGTGTTGAAGCGGAACGACGGCATGCAGTTCGACCAGCACCTCGTACGGCGGTTCACGCAATTGATGGGAATCTATCCGCCCGGCAACCTGGTACGACTGAACTCCGGAGAATTGGCCGTGGTCATCCGCATCTATGCGCCAGATCCCTATCGTCCCAAAGGTACGAGTCGTCGCCGGGGATGATGGGCGCCTGCTCGAACGGCCCTACGACATCTCACTTTGGGAAACGGGTGAGGACACCGAGCAGCCGCGCAGCGTCGTCAGTCCTGTGGACGCCGCGACGATTGGCATCGATCCGTTGACATACCTGTGACACCTTCAGTTTTCAGTTGCCAGTTACCAGTTCAAAGGTTCCCGAGAGCCTTGACGACCGGGAACTCCTTTGAACTGGCAACTGACAACTGATAACTGACAAGCAGAAACCTCCAGTTCTATACTCCAAGCGATGCGTCGACTCCTTCTGACGATCCTGGCAGTGGCGATGACCGCGTGCCAGTCGCGACCGCCGGCCGAACCTGCGACGGTGATTATCCACAACGCGCAGGTCTACACCGCGTCACAAGTCGGACAGGCAACCGCTCAAGCAGTGGCCATCCGGGGCGATCGCATCGTGCTGGTAGGCACCAATCAGGCCGCCCTCGATCTCCGAGGACCAGAGACGCGGGTGATTGACGCGCGGAATGGGACGGTGCTCCCCGGCCTGCAGGATTCCCATGGCCATTTCACCGGACTAGGCGCGAGCCTGCAAGTGCTGCAGTTGCGAGGTACAACCAGTTATCAGCAGATCGTCGATATGGTTCGCGCGCGAGCCGCAACCGCACGTCCCGGCGAATGGATCGAAGGACGAAGCTGGGATCAGAACGACTGGGCCGTGAAGGAGTGGCCCAGTCATCAAGCGCTCACGGAAGCAGCGCCGCGAAACCCTGTCTACCTCACGCGCGTCGACGGTCATGCCGCCCTGGTCAACAAGATGGCCATCGACGCGGCGGGCATCACACGTTCGACGCCGGACCCGGCTGGCGGTCGCATCATTCGCGACCCTTCCGGTGAGGCATTGGGCGTCTTGATCGACAGCGCCCAGGGCCTCGTCGCTTCGAAGATTCCCGAACCAAGCTCGGCGCAGCTCGAGGAGCGAATCCTGCTGGCCGACGAACAAACGCGGAAGCTCGGGCTGACGATGGTTCACGACGCCGGGACCACGCCGGCTGTCGTCGAGGCTTATCGCCGGCTGATCGACGCGGGCAAGCTGAAGACGCGGCTGTACGTGATGCTGCGCGGCCCGATGTCGATGCTCGAGCCCGAGTTCAAGAAGGGTCCGCTGATCAACTACGCAAGTCATCATCTGTCAGTCCGCGCCATCAAGATCGGCGCGGACGGCGCGCTCGGGTCACGCGGCGCTGCACTGCTCGAGCCTTACAGCGACGAGCCCAGCACCAGCGGGTTCATGACGACGCCACCCGATGAGATCTACGCGCAGACGGCTGCCGCATCGCGGGCGGGATTCCAGACCTGCATCCACGCGATTGGCGACCGCGGTAACCGCGTCACGATGGATGTCTTCGAACGCGTTCAGCGTGAGGTGCCAGGCGCGCGAGAACTGCGAATGCGCAACGAACACGCCCAGATCCTCGACGCGGCCGAAATCCCGCGCTTCGCTAAACTCAACGTCATCGCGTCAATGCAGACCAGCCACGCCACGTCCGACATGCCGTGGGTGCCGGCACGTATCGGTCCCGATCGAATGAAGGAGGGCGCCTACGTGTGGAAACGGTTATTGGCGACAGGTGTCGTTCTGGCGAACGGTTCCGATTTCCCAGTCGAAGAACCGAATCCGATGCTTGGGTTCTACGCGGCCATCACCCGTCAGGATCCTTCAGGTCAGCCACCCGGTGGCTGGATGCCGGAGGAACGCATGACTCGTGAGGAAACGCTCAAGTCGTTTACGTGGAACGCCGCATACGCCGCGCACGCCGAAAAGGATCTGGGATCGCTCGAAGTGGGCAAGCTTGCCGACCTCGTGCTGCTGGACAAGAACGTGATGACCGTCGAACCCAAAGAGATTCTCTCGACAAAAGTACACCTGACGATCATCGGCGGCGAGATCGTGTTCGAACAACGCTGAAGAAAGTTGCAAATGCGAGTTGGCCTTACCGTCTGCGTCGTCGCATTGATGCTCAGCCTCGGGTCGAGAGTTCCCGCAGTCGACCGGAGTCAGGCGCCACCTTCGCGCCCCACTCTGGTCATCCTTCTCGTTGTCGATCAGATGCGAGCCGATTACCTGACGCGATACGAGGGACAGTTCAAAGCCGGGCTGAATCGGCTGATGACCGAGGGGGCGTTCTTCGACCGGGCGGCATATCCGTACTTGTCGACGCTCACCTGTGCCGGTCACGCCACAATCGGCACGGGTGCCTTTCCGTACACACACGGCATCATCGCAAACGAGTGGTGGAGCCGCGCCGAGAATCGACGTGTCCTCTGTACGGAGGACGCAACGGTTACGAATCTTTCCTACGTTGGTGAAGTCGAAAAAATCGGACACAGCGCCCGCCGTCTTCAGGCCCCCACGCTCGGAGAGCGGCTGAAGAGCCTCGACCAGACCTCGCAGGTCGTCACCCTTTCGATGAAACCGCGGAGCGCCATCATGCTCGCGGGCAAAGGTGGCACCTCGGTGACGTGGTTCGTGGATGCCACCAACGGCTGGGCGACGTCCACCGCTTACACGACGACACCCATTCCTGCCGTTCGCACCTTCTTCGATGCCCAGCTGATGGATCGAGACAGGGCCGCTGTCTGGACCCAATTGGCGCCAACTCAATTCACGGGGTTGGATGCTGGCGTCGGCGAGCGTCCCAAGACTGGCTGGACGACGACCTTTCCCCATCCGCTTGCCGGCGCTCCAGGTACGGCGGAGGGCGAGTACTACGAGTTGTGGAAATGCAGCCCGTTCGCCGATGCCTACCTCGCGGACCTGGCTATCGCACAGGTCAGCGCCTTGCGCCTGGGGCAACGCGGGGTTACAGATCTTCTCGGCGTGAGCCTGTCCGGCCTCGACTGCGTGGGACACGACTTCGGCCCCGACAGCGCGGAAGTGCACGACACGTTGCTGCGACTGGACCAGACGCTCGGTCGCCTTTTCGAAGTACTCGATCGAAGCGTCGGTCGGGACAAGTATCTGGTCGGACTGTCGGCCGATCACGGGGTGTCGCCGATCCCCGAACAGCGACGCAACCAGGGTGACGATGCCGGTCGAGTGATAGCGCCCGAAGTCCGCAAGGTCGCCGAGGCCGCGATGGTGGCAGCGCACGGTGCCGGGCCGCACATCGCGTCGGTCGTACCGCCGTACATCTCGTTCACGCCAGCGACGCGAGCGCTGGTCGACAAATCGCCAGAAGCAGCGCGTCCGGCAATCGAAGCGGTGTCGAAGGTGCCAGGAATTCTCAGGGTCATCCCCGCCCGGGGACTGGACAGCCGCCGTACGAGTGAGGATCCGGTGGAGCGAGCGGCCGCCCTCAGCTATTTCCCGGCTGAAAGCGGAGACCTCGTGTTTGCGCTCAAACCTTATTGGATTTATGGCGATGCATCGGCTGCCAGCCACGGCACGCTGAATTCCTACGATCAGCGAGTGCCGGTCATCCTCATGGGGACACGAGTCCGGCCGGGCCGCTACACCGCCGACGCAACCCCAGCGGACATCGTCCCGACGCTCGCAACGATCCTTGGACTGAATCCGAGCGGGTTTGACGGGAAGTCTCATCGAGAGGCCTTGAAGTAGGACGGCAGCCTTGCGCCCTGACAAGGCCCCAAGCCCAAGGCCCTATGCCCTAGTAATATGAGGCCGATACGACAGACATGAATTCTCGACGACTGCCCAGACTTGCGCAGACCAGCCTGACACTAATGGCCTGTGCCGCGTTACTGACCACCACCGGCCGAGGCCAGGACGTATCTGGAGCATCGCGTCTGACCATCTCAGAGACCGCTCTCCCGGGAATCGACCGCGGTCTTCGGAATCAGGAAGCGCCCCGTGCACCGGGACCACGGTCCGCCCAGCTTCTCGCCGCAGCGGCGACTCCAGACGGCACTCGCGCTGTGCCGGAGGTGCTGTCCGGGTCCGTCATCGTGAAGTTCCGGGACTCGGCAGATGCCAGCGCCGTCAGCTCGGCGATGCGCTCGGTCGCGGCCACCACGCGGCAGCGGCCCTCCTTTGCAGATTTCGACATCGTCAACATTCCGGCGTCCGCCGACCCCGAAGTTGTCGCCGCCGAACTCAGTGCTCGACCCGAGGTGGAGTATGCGCAGCCACGCTACACCGTGGAGGCGATGGCGCGGCCAAACGATCCGATGTACGCCCAACAATGGGCGTTTCCCGCACTCGACATGGAACGGGCCTGGGACATTCAGCCCGGTGCGACCTCGGACATCATCGTTGCGGTGCTCGACACCGGAGTCGCGTTCGAGAACCGGGTCGTCCAGTTCAATGCGCGGGCGTGGGGGCTGTTCGACTCGGCTGGCCGTCTCGTCCTCGGCTTTCCGGCTCTCGGACTCATCAACGTGCCGTTTGCTTTCGCACCAGAACTCGGCGGCAGTCGCTTCGTGACACCTCGCGACTTCATCTGGGACGATCAGGCGCCCTTTGATTTCGACGGTCATGGCACGCACGTCGCCGGAACGATCGGTCAGCTCACCAACAACGGCGTCGGAGTCGCGGGCATGGCGTACAACGTCCGCATCATGCCTGTGAAGGTCCTGAACGATCTGTGGGACTTCATTTTCGGCAATCCCAACTCAGGCCACCGACGACGTGCTCGCTCGCGGCATTCGTTATGCCGCCGACAACAACGCTGATGTGATCAACATGAGCCTGGGGAGAACGGGCGGGGGTCCCGCGCCAGCAGTCGAAGCGGCGCTTCGTTATGCCGTGTCGCAAGGCGCGTTCGTGGCGATTGCCTCTGGCAACGAAGCCGAAGAAGGCAACGGCGTCAACCGAATCGGTGAGGCTGCGCCGGCCATCCCTGGCGTGGTCGTCGTGGGCGCGGTCGGCCGGAACCTCATGCGGGCAACGTACTCGAATTTCAACTCCACCGTGGAACTCGCAGCGCCCGGCGGCGATCAGCAACGCGATGGACTGGCGGGCGGCATCCTGCAACAAACGCTCGACGAAGACGTGGTCCACACCTATGCAGGCGGGCCGGCCACATACCGCGCGCCGAGAATGGACGTTTTCACCTACGAGTTCTTTCAGGGGACGTCGATGGCGACGCCTCATGTCTCAGGTTTTGCCGCACTGCTGATGCAGCAAGGCATCACCAGTCCCGCAGCTGTCGAAGCAGCGATGAAGCGGTTTGCGCGCGACCTCGGCCCGGCCGGATCGGATCCGGAATACGGCAGCGGGCTGATTCAACCGCGCGCGACGCTGCGCGGCCTCGGACTCGCAAGATAACAATGGCCCGGGGCGGCGCTTCAACGACAAAGAAGCGCGCCGAGACTGTCTTCACACGCCGCGTCTATTCAGTCGTCAGACGCGTGCCGGTCGGTCGCGTGACGACCTACGGCGAGGTGGCCCGACTCGCTGGCCGCCCTGGCGCGGCACGCGCCGTCGGCAACCTCATGCAGCGCGCAGCTGTATCCGGACTTCCCTATCACCGGGTGATTGCCGCGGGCGGTCGCCTGGGCGGATACGGCACTCCCGGCCTCAAACGATCGCTGCTCGTGGCCGAAGGGCTAACCGTGACCGCGAGCCGCGTGAAGTACTTCGACAAGGTGAAATGGCCCTAGATCGGTGATCGGTGGCGGTTGCCGGTGGGCGGGCAGCGCGACTATGAGTTCGCTGTGACGAATAACCGTCCAAATTCGCGCCTGATCCGTCAAAAGCACGAACCAAAACCGACGCCTGTGCGTATCACGCTAAGACGTAGATACGACAAGAGATGTCGGCAGACGTGACCCAATCAACCTCATTATCCATGGCCCCGTCTAAGCCTTCAGGAGACGTGAGAAGCGCCGACCTGGAGCTCGCGGGACGAATCCGGGCCGGGGACGGGATGGCGTTCGAGGAGCTGTATCAGCACCACGCCACTCGCCTCTACAATTTGGCGTATCGAATGGCCGGGACGGCGCACGACGCCGAGGATTTGCTCCAGGACATCTTTCTCCTGGCGTACCGGAAGTTGGGGAGCTTCCGGGGAGAGTCGTCACTCGGCACCTGGTTGTATCGGCTGGCGATGAATCACTGCCTGGATGTGCTGCGAAGCCGCCAGGCGCGGATGGGTCAACAGACGGATTCGCTGGATGATGAGTCCGCCTTCGTACCCACCGCCAGGGCGCAGATTGGCGCCGTGAGCCGAATCGACCTGGAGCGCGCAATCGGTCAACTCCCGCCGGCGTGTCGAGCAGCCTTCCTGCTCCACGACGTCGAGGGGTTCGGGCACCAGGAAGTCGGAACGATGTTGGGGATTTCAGAAGGCACGTCAAAATCGCAAGTGCACAAAGCGCGGTTGCGGATTCGGACGTACCTGACGCAGCAACCCACGTAGGCAGACACCATGACTTGTCGCGATTACAACGACGCGATAGCCGAGTCACTCGACGGCGCGCTCGACCCCGCGAAACAGCGGGCGCTCGAACGCCACGTCGAAGGGTGCGAAGCCTGCCGTGCGCTCGTTGCTGATCTGCGAACCATCCAGGCGGCCTCGTTCACACTCGATCGCCACGAGCCGCCTCGCCATGTCCTCGAGACACTGCGGATTCGAATCGCCAACGAAGCAACGCCGAAAGGACCAGGCCGGCTGTTGGCGTGGCCCGCATCTCGTACCGCGTGGGCTGGATGGGCCGCCGCGGCGGCGCTGCTCGTTGCCACGCTGGTTGGCGTCTCGCCACTGGTCCGTCAACAGCCGCCGGAACACTCGGAGACGCAGGCCCAAACTTCCGGTGAAACCACTGCAGATCCGGTTGCTACAGTCGTCACGGAACTCGAGGCCGCGGCGGGTCACTACGACAAGGCCATCCAGGAGCTCGAGCAGATTGCCAAGAGCGATGGCGGCGCACTGGATCCACAGCTCGCCGGCGTGCTTCAGAAGAACCTGCAGGTGATTGACCAGGCCATTGGCGAGAGCCGCGCTGCGCTGAAGGCACAGCCGGCCAGCGCGGACGCACAGGACAGTCTGTTCGACGCGATGCGATCCAAGGTCGCCCTGTTGCAGCAAACCGTTGAACTCATCAACGAGATGCGTAAGGGCAACCAGGCCGAGGCCGGCCGACTCATCCAGGGGCTCAACCAGTAGCCATGATCCGATACCGCACCTCACTCTTGCTCGTCGCCACGCTGTTGTGGGGCGTGCCCGCGTCCGCAGCGCTGACGAGATCCGCAGTGGCTGCAGAAGAAGGGCCACGACTCGGCTGGCTCGAACGGTTTCAAGAATCCCGCCAGGGACCCGAGCAAACCGAGCGCGTCTCCGAGACTCACAAGGTCGGGGCCGATGCCTCGCTGGACTTGAGTCACGTCTCGGGCGACGTGATTGTCACCACCGGACGCACCAACGAGATTCGAATCGAGGCAGTCAAACGCGTGCGGCATCGCGATTCCGACGAGGGCAAGCGACTGCTCGGGCTGCTGCGCGTCGACGTGAACCAAGTCGGCTCACGACTGGAGGTTCGGACGATCTACCCCCGAACGTCGGGGCGGTCGCTATCAGCCAGTGTCGACTACACGATCACCGTTCCGGTCAACGCGGCGATCTCAATCAAGACCGTGTCCGGAGATGTGGCGGTGACCGGCGTCCGCGGCGAAGTTCGCGCGGAAACAGTCAGCGGCGATGTGGACGTGGTGCAGACTCCGAATCTCGCGCTCGCCAAGGCTGTCTCCGGTGACGTGCGCGCGCGAGACATCGGGACAGAGACGAGCCTGTTACTCTCGACGGTCAGCGGCTCGGTCATCGCATCGGCATTGAAGGTTCGGACGCTGGAAGCCGGCAGCGTGAGTGGCAACGTCGAACTGACCAACCTCGAGGTCGAACGCCTGCTCGCAAAGACGATCAACGGCGATATCACGTATGACGGCGTGGTGTCGCGCGGCGGACGGTACGAATTCAACGCGCACTCCGGTAACGTTCGCATCGCGCTGGCCAACCCGGCAGGGTTCGAGCTCGACGCCAGCACGTTCAGCGGGAGCATCCGCTCCGACTTCCCCGTGACCCTTCGCACGACGGCTCGCGATGAGCGCGGCTCTCGCGATGAACGCGGTTCACGATCGAGAAGCAACATGTCCGACCGCTCGGTGCGCGGAACCTTCGGTGACGCCAGCGCGATCCTCGCAGTCCGCAGTTTTTCCGGCACCGTCGTCATCACGAAGAAGTAGTGGACTAGGGTTCTTTGCTGACAGTTTTCAGTTACCAGTTGCCAGTTCAAAGAAGCTCAACCCTTTGAACTGGTAACTGGAAACTGACAACTGACGCAGCGGCCCTATCGCAGAGCTAGTAGCACTACCACTTCAGCCCGCCCGAGCCGCCCTACTGCGGCTATAATCAATTGTCGAACGTTTTCGCAGGAGGACTCGGATGAAGCACACGTGGCTCGTCGGAATCCTCGCGGGCGCTCTGCTCGCGGGAGGCGCTGCGGTTCAGGCCCAGCAGAAGCCGGCGGCGCCAGTGCCCACCGGAGAGGTGGCACTCGGCACGATCACGCTCCCCCGGGCAGTGACGGCAGATGGCAAACCCCTCGCGGGTGGCCGCTACACGCTGCGCCTCACGGCGCAAGCGGCACAGCCGACGGTTGCTGGTCAGCTACCCGACCTCAATCGCTGGGTCGAGTTCGTTCAAGGCGGACAGGTAAAAGGCCGCGAAATCGTGAGCATCGTCCCGGCCGCGGAAGTCAGCGAGACGCAGCAGGGCCCGGATCTCGATACCGGCAAGGCGCCGCGCACGGGCAGCAAGGTTGAAATGCTCAAGGGCGGCGAGTACCTGCGAGTCTGGATTTCGCGACAGGGAACCCAGTACTTGATTCATCTGGTACCGGCTGGAGCTTAACCCTTCCACTCGCTCAGGGCAGTTGCCTACGGCCCACAGTCCACCGGTCTACGGCTGGAACGTCGAACCAACCGGGGACCGGGGGCTGGAGACCGAAGACCTTCAGGCGCGGGCAGCGAAGCCGCCCGCGCTATCCTCCGATTGACATCACGTCGAACTGCTCATGATGCAGGTGCACGTCGGGTTTGACGATGACGTCCTTGCCCAGCATGTGACGCAAGTCCTTCAGGACATTGCGCTCCTCTTCTTTGAGTGCCCGAGCGATATCAGGATTGACCCGTAGCAGCACGCCCGGACCGTCCATGTCCGAACCGACTTTTTTCACTTCCGACAGGATCTCGTAGCAAATCGTCGAGCTCGATTTGATGGTGCCGGCGCCCGAACAGTACGGGCAGGGCTCAGTCAAAACGCGTTCGAGGCTCTGCTTGACGCGCTTGCGCGTGATGATGACGAGACCGAAGTCGGAGACCTGCAATGGCTTCGAGGGCGCGCGATCCTTTCGTAACTCCTGTTCGACGGTCTGGAAGACCTTCTGGCGGTTCTTCTTTTCCTCCATGTCGATGAAGTCGAGCACGATGATGCCGCCGAGGTCGCGCAATCGAATCTGACGCACGATCTCCTTCACCGCTTCCAGGTTGGTCTTGAGAATGGTGTCTTCCAGACGCCCTGCCGTCTTCTTCCCCACATACCGGCCGGTGTTGACGTCGATGGCAACCAGCGCTTCGGTCTGGTTGATCACGATCGAACCGCCGGACTTCAGCCAGACCTTGCTGCGGAGCGCTTTGTCGAGCTCGCCCTGGACGCCGTACTCCTCGAAGATCGGGTAGTCCTTGTCGTACAGCTTCACGCGCGATGCCAGGGCCGGCATGATGCGCTCGACGAACTCCACGATCCGCTGATGCTCCTGCGGGTGATCGATGCGAATCGCGGTGTAGTCGTCGGTCAGCAGATCTCGCAGCAGCTTCGCTACCAGGCTGGGTTCTCGATACACAGCAGCTGGAGCGCGATGCGTCTCCATCTTCTGGCGCATGTCGGTCCAGATTCGGTAGAAGTACTGGAGGTCGGCGAGGATGTCCTCTTTCGATCGATCCTGCGCCGCGGTTCGGATGATCACACCGCCGCTGAACGAGTGCTGCTCGCGAAACTCACGGACGATCCCGCGCAGCCGCCCGCGCTCTTCGCGACTGGCGATCTTGCGTGAGATGCCGATGTGATCCACGGTCGGCATGAAGACCAGAAAGCGGCCAGGCAGCGTCACATGCGAGGTCAGGCGCGCGCCCTTCGTGCCAAGCGGCTCCTTGGCGACCTGCACGAGAATTTCCTGTCCCTCTTTCAGCAGGTCCTCGATGCGTGCGTCCTGGTTGGTTGATTCGCCGCGGCCCCGTCGGCCACCTGGGGCTGGCTTCTCGCTCTCCTCGTCCTCGTCCTCGTCATCGAACAGATCGGACGGGCTGATGACGTCGGAAACGTAGAGGAATCCGTCGCGTTCGAGGCCAATGTCGACGAAGGCCGACTGCATACCCGGCAGCACCTTGGATACGCGTCCCTTGTAGACGTTGCCGGCAACGCCGCGGTTGCGCTCCCGCTCGACGAATATCTCTGCCGCGAGGTCGTCCTCGAGAATCGCCACACGCGTTTCGTGGCCATTCGAGGAGATGATCATTTCTTTATTCATGGTGTATTGGCGAGGGCGAAGATCGCGGCGTCAGTTGTCAGTTGCCAGTTTTCAGTTCAAAGAAGTGCGGCTTACCTTTGAACTGGCAACTGGTAACTTGAAACTGACGGCGACAGCCGTCCCTAGTTTGTAAATCGGCGCATCCTGACGTTCAGGATGAGGCCGAAGCCCGCCAGCGTCGCGATCATCGAGGACCCGCCATAGCTCATGAGCGGTAGCGTGAGTCCCTTGACCGGCGCCAGTCCCGCCGACATGGTGATGTTGTAAATGACCTGGAACGTGAAAGTCGCCAACACGCCCAGAACCAGATATGCGCCGAGACGATCTTTGGCCAGTTTGGCCGCCTCGAGCGCCCTCATAATCACGAACAAATACAGCCCTAGTACCACGATGACGCCAACGAATCCTTGCTCCTCGGCCAACACCGAGAAGATGAAGTCGTTGTGCGACACCGGCAGGAATCGCAGCTGACCCTGCGTCCCCTGCCGAAAACCCTTGCCCCAAAGCCCGCCCGAGCCCACGGTGATGCGCGCCTGAATCTGCTGATAGCCCGCGCCACGCGCATCCTGCTCGGGATTGATGAATGTTTCAATGCGTTCGCGCTGATAGTCCTGGAGCGCGAATTGCCAGGCGAACGGCGCCGAAATCGCGCCGACAATCGCGAGGGCCACCAGATATTTCACGGGCAACCCCGCCGCAAACGTGACCACCAGCAGGATTGGCAGCAACGTGACCGCCGTGCCGAGGTCTGGCTGACGCGCGATCAGCATGACGGGAATTGCCGTCAGCACGACGGCCATGAACAACTCGTTGTTGCTGAGAAACTGCCGGCGGCTGTCGCCCAGGAGTTTCGCGAGGACCAGCGCGACGGTAGCCTTGGCGAACTCCGACGGCTGCAGGTTGAACACGCCAAGGTCGATCCAGCGGCGCGACCCCCCGCGTACTGCGCCAAAGAAAGTGACGAAGATCAAGAGTCCGATCAGCGCGATGAAGACGACGTGCGACTTTTCGGCGAGCGTCCGATAGTCGATCACGAGCGCCCCTACCATCGCCATCAACCCGAGGGCGACCGCGTACAGCTGCGTCCAATAGACGCTGCTCGGGCCACCGGTGGTGCTGTAAATCATCGCCAAGCCGACACCACACAGCGCGAGCACGCCTGCGATCAGCGCCCAGTCGATGTGGAAGTAGAGGCGGCGTTCGAGCATTGAAGTGGCTGATCGAGGCTAGCGCCCCGGTCCCCCGCGCGCTGGCGGCGAAGGTTGTGCCGTGTCTCCAGAGGCGATCGCGGTCGTCGCGCCGCGCGGCGGCGGGTGGGGCGTCAAATTCTCGATCAACGGCAACGGGCGGCCTTCCTTCTCCGCGTAGTAGGTGTCGATGATGTGCCTGGCGATAGGCGCGCCGAAGTAGCCATGCTCGCTGTGCTCCGTGAAAATCACACCGGCGAGCTCGGGGTTGTCGCGCGGGACCATGAACACGAACCAGCCATGATCGCGAAGGTCCTTGTCGCTGCCGCGGCCGCGCGCCCGCTCGAGCCCCTGCAATGAAATGACCTGGGCGGTGCCCGTCTTGCCTGAAACATCGCGACCGTCGATTCGCGCTCGACCCGCCGTGCCGGCCGCATTGACCGCCATCCACAGACCGTCGTGAATGGACTGAATCGTATCGCGCTTGAACTTCAACGGCTTGAAGGGATTGGCGTAAGGGACGTCCTGCCAGCCCTTTCCTTCGTCCATCGCTTTGACCAACCGAGGCACCCACCGCTGTCCGCCGTTCGCCAGCGTGGACATCATCACGGCGAGCCCCATCGGCGTCACCGAGTTCTGACCCTGACCGATTGCGACAGAAATCGTCTCGCCCGGATACCAGCGCTCGCCCGTTCGCTGCAGCTTCCACGCCGATGATGGCACCAGGCTGTCTTGTTCGTTCGGCAGGTCGATACCGCTCTTGCCGTGCAACCCCAGATTGACCGCCCACTTGTGAATGCGATCGACGCCCAGCATGTTGCCGAGCGTGTAGAAGTAGACGTTGCACGACTTCTCAATCGCGTGCCGCAGGTCCACGGTGCCGTGACCGCCCTTCAGGTGGCATTGGAAGTAGCGGCCGTAGAAAGATGCGCCACCACCGCAGTAAACCGTGTGGGCGGGCGTGATCAGCCCTTCCTCGAGGGCGGCCGTCGCCACGACGAGCTTGAAGGTGGATCCCGGTGAGTAACGTCCCTGGATCGCACGATTCTGCAGCGGGCGCAGTTTGTCCGTGATCAGTTTTTCGTACGCGGCGCGTTCGATGCCGCCGGTAAACGCATTGGGGTCGTAGGCCGGCAGGCTGACGAGCGTCAGCAAGTCGCCGGAGCGGGGATCGATCACGATCGCCGACCCCCAATAGCCGAACTTGCGAAACCCTTCTTCCGCAGCCTTCTGCATCGCGAGGTCCAACGTGAGCTGCACGCGACGACCCTCGACCGGCGGAATCTTTTCGATCTCGCTGATCTCCCGACCCAGGCTGTTGACGACGACCCTCCGTGCGCCATCCTTGCCCATCAACAGCTGGTTGTAGTTCTTCTCGACGCCGGTTTGTCCGACGATGGCGCCGAGCGTCAGACCGGTGTCCTGAAGCTGCGATTCGCTGGCCTCGCCTACGTATCCCACCAGATGGGCCGCCAGAGCCTCTGACGGGTACTTCCGCGTCGGTACCTCCTGCCAGACCACTTCGGGCAGCTCGTTGTCCAATCGCCGCGCGGCGACTGCGGCGATCTGATCGAGCGTCGCGTCCGCGATCACCACAATCGGCCGATAGGACGGCTCATGCCGATGGCGCGCAACGATTTCGCGAATCTCGTCCTCGCTCACGCCGGTGACTGAGGAAAGCATCGAGATCGTTCGGTTCAGGTTCTTGCTGTGCTCGCGAAGAATGGAGATATTGAAGGACGGACGGTTATCGACAACCACGCGACCATGACGATCGAAAATGACTCCACGCGGCGCGCGCAGCGGCAGCGTCCGCTGGTGGTTGTTGTCCGCCATCTCGCGAAACTTCGTGTGCTGCGCGATCTGGAAGAACCAGAAGCCACCGACGAGCAACACAAAACAGCCAAACACCAAGATCTGAATCGAGGTGATGCGTGTTGCCAATCGTCGTTTGTCTTCTGCTATCGCCATTCGAACGGAGGCCTTGTGCTCTCAGCTATCGGCTCCGGGGGGATCGGCCGAGAGGGGCGCTGAAAGCCTTCGCTGTCACTAGTTTATCCCGCCTTCGTTCGCGCTGCTCCGGTCCAAGCTTCGGCGCGGCAGGCCCACCCGACCAGCCCCACCCGCCCTACCCGCCCTACCAGACCTACCAGACTTTAGTGCCGCGCCGCGCGTTGGGCCCGGCGCCGAGCCCGAAGTCCAGGCAGCAACTCGACCAGCTGCGCACCCACGACCCCGAGAAAGCCATTGCCGACCGCCTGGCTCAGGACCGCCGTATAGGGGGCGTCGAACTGGCGAAGGTCGAGCAGCACGTACAGGCCCATGAAGATCGTGGCGTGGAGGACGGTCATCAGCAGGAAGACCAGGAACCGGGAGAGCGGCGCGGTGACGATGAACTGCGTGCCCAGAAGGCCTGCCGCAAACCCCACGATGGTCTTGGCTAGCCCGCCGATCCCAATGATTCCGCTGGAAAGGGCATCCTGAATCAGGCCGGCCGCACTGCCAAGCAGCAGACCGGTCACCGGACCGGAGACCAAGGAGCAGTAGACGACCACAATCAGCACGAGATCCAGGGCAGCCGTGCCTCGGATGGCGAAGCTCGCCAGCGTGGTCTGGAGAGCCAGCGCGATGGCGACAGCGGCCAGTGCGGAAGCGGCCCTCACCCGACCGGCCCCTGGACCGACTCCTGTCCCGACGGCGTGGTGTTGCCGGGAGGCGGAACGTTACCGGGCGGTGGTGAGGCAGGTGCCGGCGCTCGCGGTGGCGTGTTGCGCGGAATTGCTGGTCGCGGCGTCGCGGCGCGCGGCGTGGCATTTCGCGGTTGCGGGGCCCGGGCGGTTACGTTCTGTGGTGGCGTCACGGGTGGTGTCGCAACCGGCG
The DNA here is from genome assembly GCA_963724485.1 of uncultured Acidobacteriota bacterium. Lineage (GTDB taxonomy): Bacteria > Acidobacteriota > Vicinamibacteria > Vicinamibacterales > UBA2999 > JACCSI01. The sequence continues at coordinate 145,814 of CAVRUW010000019.1, read as the reverse complement.
GTGGTGCCACCGCGAGCTTGGCTGCTTCCGCGGCAATCTGCTCGGCCGTTATCGCGGGCGGCGGCGTGGTCACCACGAGCACTTCCTCGATCCGCGAGAAATCAACCGCTGGACGCACGGCAATCTCGTAGAAACTGCCCTGTCCCCGGTTCGCCACTTCCACTGTCCCGATGAGAAACCCCTTCGGATAGATCTTGTCGATGCCGGAGGTGACGACGAGATCTCCCTGCTTCACGTCCGACGTTCCGGAGACGTAGTCCATCCGCAACGAATCGCCCTGGCCGATGACGATGCCTTGCGCACGGGTTCGCTCGATCATGGCCCCGGCCGCGGCGTTGCGATCGATCAGCATCTGAACGCGGGAGGCGCGCGGGCTGGGCAGGATGACGCGCCCGACGACACCAGCCGGAGAAATCACAGCCATGTCGCGGTTCACACCATCGGAACCGCCCTTGTCGATCGTCATGTCACGGAATTCTGGTGTTGCCGGTCCAGCGATCACCTCGGACGCCACGGTCTGGAGACCGGCGCGCTTACGAAGCTCCAGCAGTTGACGCAGGCTCTCGGTGCGCTGGGCTTCGGCGCGTTCCTGTTGCAGCTGGACTTGCAGAGTCTGCAACTCGCGCTTGAGCGCCTGGTTCTCGGTCTGCGCGTCGCGGAGCGCGACATATCCGGTCCAGATGCCCCGCACGCCGTCGAAGCTCTTCATCGTGCCGCGCTGCACTTCCGCGAAGGCGCCGAAGGTGATCACCTGGATGAACGGAATCCCCGCGGTGGTGTTCACCTGGGCGGAGATGAGGATGATGTGAAGCACCACAGCGCCCGCCAGGATCAGTAGCGGACGTTGCGAAAGCTGAATGGTTGCCATTGTTGCGATCGGCCACCGGTCTCAGCGAGTGGCGGCGCGTGGGCGCCCCCGCCCGCGAGAAAAAGCTGACAGCCTGTCAGTCGATTGCAATCTTCCTCAGCAAATCGAAATCCGACAGCATCTTGCCAGCGCCCAGGACGACCGACGACAGTGGATCCTCGGCCATCGTCACCGGCAGCCCCGTCTCTTCGCGCAGTCGCTTGTCGAGATTGCGAAGCAGTGAGCCACCGCCAGTGAGCACGATGCCGCGATCCACGATATCGGCCGACAGTTCAGGGGGGGTGCGTTCGAGCGCGACGCGGACAGCATCCACGATCACGTTCACGGTTTCCGCGAGCGATTCCCGAATCTCCTCGTCCGTGATCGTGATGGTCTTCGGGACGCCCTCAATCAAGTGGCGTCCTTTGATCTCCATCGTCATCCGGTCCTCGACTGGATAGGCCGATCCGAGCTCCATCTTGATGGCTTCGGAGGTCCGTTCACCAATGAGGAGGTTGTACGTCTTCTTGATGTACTGAATGATGGCCTCGTCCATCTCGTTGCCGGCCACGCGCACCGCCTTGCTGTACACGATGCCGGCGAGTGAGATGACCGCAATATCGGTCGTTCCGCCGCCGATGTCGACGACCATGCTCCCCGCGGGCTCGGTAATCGGCAGGCCGGCGCCAATTGCCGCGGCCATTGCTTCTTCGACGAGATGAACTTCGCTGGCTTTGGCCCGGTACGCGCTGTCCTTGACCGCGCGCTTCTCGACCTGCGTGATTTCCGACGGGACGCCGATGATGATCCGCGGCCGTACCCAGACATTGCCGTTGTGTGCCTTCTTGATGAAGTACGTGAGCATCTTCTCGGTCACGTCGAAGTCGGCGATGACGCCGTCCTTCATCGGCTTGATGGCAACGATGTTTCCGGGCGTGCGCCCGAGCATTTCCTTGGCTTCGCGTCCGACCGCCTCGACGCGTCCGTTGACCTTGTTCACCGCCACGATCGACGGCTCGTTGACCACGATGCCGCGACCTTTTGCATACACGCAGGTGTTAGCCGTCCCGAGATCGATCGCGAGATCGGTCGAGAGGAACGACAGAAACGAACCCAGTCCCAATTGATATCCCTTTCAATCCACGGCGTCGACGCCGCGGGCAACTGCTACGCCGTCCTTGCCCGACCCCTTGACCTGATACATCGCCGTGTCCGCTGCCTTGACCAGTTCCTCGGCCGACGCCGCGACGTCTGGAAGTGTCGCTACTCCAACAGACACCGTGAGCTGAATCGACAGCGACTCCGACGCCAGGAACCGGTGCTCCGCGATTCGCTCGCGCACACGATCTCCGACCGCCGCAGCGCCCTCCGACCCCGTATCGGGCAGAACCAGCGAAAACTCATCCCCCCCAAACCTGGCGACGATATCCGTTTCCCGGGCTGATCCCTTGATGATGCTGGCAGCCTCGACCAGGGCGCGGCTACCGACGAGGTGGCCATGGACGTCGTTGATGCCCTTGAACCCGTCCAGATCCACGAAAAGGAGCGATAAAGGACGGCCGTTGCGTGAGGCGCGCTTGACCTCTCGCCGCAGCGATTGATTCAGATATCTCGAGTTATACAACTGGGTCAGGTCGTCCGTTACCGAAAGTGCCTCTGCACGTTGCAGTCTGAGTGCATTATCGAGCGCAACCGCCGCGCTCTCCAGCACTTCCGCCAGTAATTCGCCAACCGCATCGCCCAAACGGGGCTCGACCGTCGCTGGAGCTCGGTCCAACACGACCAGGGCGCCGACCGTCCGGGTCCGCGACCGGAGCGGGACGGCCATGACCGCCCCGCACGCACCCTGCAGTCGGGTGTCCTTCCGCAGGTCGCTCGTGCAGAACTCGCGACCATGCGACATCACCCATCGGCTCACGTCGACGGAGGCCGCGGATAGCCGCGGGCTCAGCCCGCGACCGGCCAACGGGATGATCTGGCCGTCCTGATCGGCCACCAGGACCGCGCAGGACGTGGCCTTGAACCACTGGATCGCCCGGTCAACGAGGAGATCCCCGATTCGGTGCGGATCCAGCGTGTCGTGGGCAGCGCGTAGAAGGACGAGATGCGTTTCCGGGTTCCCAAGGCGGCCTTTCAATGCTCGCTGGGTCTGTCGGAGTCGGGAGGCGAGGTCGGGGCGGACACCCGGCGAGGGTGGCATCGGATACTCGACTTCCAGCAAGGCCCCAAACCGCCTGTCCTTTTGCAGGCGCGAACCGCCGTAAGTCCTTCGAGCGGAGAAATATATCACGTACCGCCCGGCTTCGACGGCTCCTTAACCGTCGTGTTACGATCACGGTTTCCTGTCAGGAATCGCTTATGACAATGCTCGACCGGATGCGGCGCCACAAGGGCTGGCTCAAGTGGAGCCTCGCGCTCGTCGTCCTCACGTTTGTGGTGTTCTACATTCCCGACTTCTTCAGCGCTAGTACGGGCGCGGCGCCGAGCGAGGTCCTGGCGGAAGTCGAGGGACAAGACATCACGGTTCGCGAGTTTCAGCAGCGCTATCGCGCGCAGTTGCAGGCCTATCGCAACGCGTACGGCGCGCAAATGAGCGAACAGTTGCTGAGGCAGTTGGGCATCGAACAGCAGATTCTGCAATCGCTCGTGGACGAGGAAGCAATGGTCGCCGAGGCGCGCCGCCAGGGGATCTCCGTCAATGACGTGGAAGTGCGTCAACGCATCCTCACCCTGCCCGCATTCCAGGAGAACGGTCACTTCATCGGCGAGGCGCGATATCGACAGATGCTGCAACTGAACAATCCGCCGCTCACGACCACGGAGTTCGAAGACAGCCTGCGACGCGCGCTACTGCTCGACAAATTGCGGAGCACCGTAACCGGCTGGATGTCGGTGAGCGATCCCGAGGTGGTTGAGGAATATCGCCGACGCAACGAAAAGATCAAACTCGACGTTGTCCCTCTGACACCCGATGCATTTCGCAGCCAGGTCACCGTGAGCGACGCCGATGTCGCGGCGCAGTTCGAGAAGAACAAGGAAGCCTACCGAATCGCGGAAAAGCGCAAGGTTCGCTACGCGCTGGTCGACGTCGATCAAGTGCGACAGCAGATCACCGTGCCCGAGGCGGATATCGAGGCGTTCTACAAGCAGAACCAGATGCAGTACTCGACGCCCGAGCAAATTCGAGCCAGCCACATCCTGTTGAAGACCGAAGGAAAAGATGAAGCAGCGGTCCGGAAGCAGGCTGAGGACGTCCTTCAGAAGGTCAAGGCGGGCGGAGACTTTGCGGCCCTCGCCAAGCAGTACCTGGAAGATGAAGTCAGCAACGCCAAGGGTGGGGATCTCGACTACTTCGGCCGCGGTGCGATGGTGCCTGAGTTCGAGTCAGCGGCCTTCACCATGAAGGCTGGTGACATCAGCGACCTCGTCAAGACGTCCTTCGGCTTTCACATCATCAAGATCGTCGATAAGCGCGAAGCAGCGACCAAGCCGCTGGCCGAAGTGCGGACCGAGATTGAAGATCAGTTGAAGTGGCAGAAGGCGCAGCAGCAGGCCGAACAGAACGCCAAGACCGCTGAAACGCAGATGAAGACGCGCGGCGGATCTCGATCGTGTGGCCAAGGAGCGCGGGTTCCATGTGCAGGACACCGGGCTGCTCCTGAGGGACGACCCCATCGATGGACTCGGCCCGGCGCCCGAGGTGTCTGCCCAGGCATTCCAGCTGGCTGAAGGGGCTGTCAGCCCGGCCCTCCGTGTGTCACGTGGATGGGTCTTGGTCACCGTCGCGCAGAAGCAGGATCCTTATGTGCCCCAGCTCGCCGAGGTGAATACGAAGGTCCGCGATGATCTGATTCGTCAAAAAGCCGGCGAACTGGCCAAGGCCAAAGGGGCCGAAATCGCGACACTGCTCAAGAGCGCGCCCGATTTCGCCGCGGCGGTCAAAAAGGCCGGCCTGGAAGTGAAGCCAACCGAGCTCATCGCGCGCGGCGCGCCGATTCCGGACATCGGCGTCAGCCCGGAGATCGACAAGGCCGTCTTCCCGTTGCCAGTGGGTTCCGTCAGCAACCCGATCTCGACACCTCAGGGCACGGCTATCGTGCGAGTCGCCGAAAAGGAACCGGTGACCGACACACAAATCGCTTCAGGCATGGATCAGACCCGCGAAGAGCTCGTCAATCAGCGTCGCGATCGATTCTTCAACGGTTACATGGTGAAAGCGAAGGAAACGCTGAAGATCACGATCAACCAGGAAACCCTGGCTCGCGCCGTCGGCCCCGCACCGGCAGGTGGGGCACCGCCGATTGGGGGAACACGGTAGTCAGTTACAAGTTACAAGTTGCAAGTTACAAACGACGGCGCCAGGTGGCGCCGTCGCTACGTACGCCGCCAGAACCAACTTTGAACTTGCAACTTGTAACTGTGTAACTAGTCAGCGAAGAAACACGTACGGCATGTGCGCGAGGATCTCGCCGGAGCGGAACAGGCGAGATGGAACGAGGAGCGCGCCCAGAATGCGGCGGTCGCGCGGTCCGAGCAGCGCGATCAACGATTCAGCCGGACCGCCACCGCCAGCCGGCGCTTGCAGCTGCTCACTTACGACCTCGTAGAAGCTGCGCTTCGGCGGATAGACGACGACCTCCACTTCTTCTTCTGCCGGGATACGTGCGCGTTGTTTGGCAACGCTGATGGCGACCTGCAGCCCGCCGAGCTGATCGACGAGACCGACCTGCCGGGCCTGTTGTCCGGTCCACACGCGTCCCTGAGCGACCTGGTCCACTTTCTCCGGCGTCGTATGCCGCGCCTCTGCGACCTTTTCGACGAACTGGTCGTAAAACGCTTGCATCCCTTCCAGGACCTTGCCGCGTTCTTCTTGGGTGAACGGGCGATCGGGCGAGTACATCTGGGCATGGCGGCCGTCGCTGGTCGCCTCGATGTTGGCGCCCGCCTTGTCGAAGACCCCGCCGGTGACGTACTTGCCCGTATAAATGCCGATTGAGCCAGTGAGGGTGCCTGGCTGCGCCACGAGAACGTCACCGGCCATCGCGATGTAGTAGCCACCTGATGCCGCCAGGTCGGACATCGAGACGATAATCGGCCGCTTGTGTTCGTCGTTCTTCGTGATCATCAGCTCGCGCCAGATCACGTCGGACGCCGTCGACGCGCCGCCCGGGCTGTCGATTCGGAGGACGATCGCGCGAATCGACGAGTCCTCCCGGATTTCGCGGATGTATTCGACCAACGTATCCGACCCGACCACGGGCCCGTTGATCGGGTCGTAGCCGCTTCGACCCAGGGTGATCGCGCCAATCGCATTCAGAACCGCTATGCGAGAGCGCCGGCGGATGCCAAGTGATTCCCACGGGACAAACGCGTAGTCGTCGCTTTCGACCAGTTTGAGCGTACCTGGTGCACCGACCGTGTCGACCAGATCATCGAGTTCATCTTCGTACGCAAGATCGTCGACGAGTCCGTGGCGCAACGCGTTTTCGGGGAGAAGCGGACCCTCGTCAATCGCTCGGCGAATCTCGGTTTCCGACTTGCGCCGCCCATCGGCGATCGCGCGAACCAACTGGTCGAACTGATCGCGGTTGAGGGACGCGCTCATCTCCTTGTGAGCGGGCGTGAACGTCTTCTCGGTGAAAACGTTGATGGCCGTCTTGTAATCGCCGATGTGGAGCAGATCCGGATAGGCGCCCACCCAGTCGAGCGTGCCGCGCAGGAACACTTCGTAGGTCGCAACACCTGTGAGATCCAGGGTGGCAGTCGGCAGGAGGAACACCTTGTCTGCCGCAGTGGCGAGGTAGTACTCGCGATCCCCTCCGTATTCCAGGAAGGCGTACACGGGCTTGCCGGAAGTCTTGAAGTCGAGAACCGCTTCGCGAAGCTCCTGGACCTTACCCCAGAACGGCGAGTCGAGGGCGCGAGGCACCAACAGAACCGCCGACACCCGTTTGTCGACCTTGGCCTTACGCAGCGTCTCGACGTATCCACGCAGCGTGCGCGCTTCCGATCGGCTGACGAACTGCAGCACAGCGTCGGGAACGATCTCGTAAATCTCTCCACCTGGTCGCAGCACCAGCGTCGAGCTGGACGCCACACGCGGCGCCCGCGGGCCGACCGTCAGGTAGAGAATGCCCATGCCAGCGACCGACACGACTACCGCTATCAGGAGCAGGAAAACGACGAGGCCAAGCCCGCGTTTCATGCGATACGACCTTTGCACTGGAAACTGATCACTGACAAGTGACTTTTGAGCCAGTATATCTCGGGGTCCAGCGACGAGCTGGGCCGGGAGCTCGAGTGATGCAGCAAGTCGACGTCTATACATCGGTCGCGGATGCCGCGTATCAAGGCGCGCCCGGCGCGTACAGCGAGGAAGCCGCCAACATCCTGTTGGGCGCTGATGCGCGGCTCATGCCGTGCGCGACGCTGGAACAGACATTCGAGGCGGTCGTCGACGCGCGTGCGAGCCATGCGGTGGTGCCAGTCGAAAATGCCGTCTCGGGAACGGTCCCAGGTGTCTACGAGCAGTTGCTCGCCAACGATTTCGTGGTGACCGGCGAGACCGCGCTGAACATCGATCACGTGCTCGTCGGCGCCAAAGGCGCGTCCCTTCGGCAAATCACGCGCGTGATGTCCCATCCCATCGCGCTGGCGCAATGCGCTGACTATTTCCGTGCCCATCGCGGCGTCGAGGCGATCACGGTATTCGACACGGCGGGTGCGGTGCGGATGGTAGTCGAGGCGGGTGATCCGCAGGCCGCAGCGATTGCGTCGCGACGAGCAGCCGCGATGTACGGCGCGCAGATCCTCGCCGAGCATATCCAGGACGTCCCGGAAAACTGGACGCGCTTCATGTTGATCATGGCGCGGACACCGGAGACAGCGTCACGCTCAGGCCACAAGGCAATCCTGGCGTGCGGGCTGAAACACGAACCGGGCTCCCTGGCCCAGGCGCTGCAGATAATCGCGTCTGGCGGTCTCAGCGTCACGAAAATCGAGGGACGGCCGCTGCGTGGCAAGCCGTTCGAGTATCGGTTCGTCGTCGAGACGATCGCGCATGATGGCCGCGCGATTGACGCGCGAGAATTCAGTGGGCTCGCGGCCAAGACCGAATGGTTCCGAATTCTTGGCATTTACGATCCCGGGCGCCACGATGTTTGAATTGACGCGAGCCGATTTCGAGCGCGTCCGTGAGCGGATCGCTCCTCACATCAAACGCACCCCACTACTCACCTCGCGGCAGCTGAGTGAACGGTCAGGATTCGATGTCCGGCTAAAGGCTGAATTGTTCCAACGCGTGGGCTCGTACAAGATTCGAGGTCCGCTGAACAAGTTCGCGCTGCTGTCCGACGAAGAGAAGCGCCGCGGCGTCGTCTGCTCATCGGCTGGCAACCACGCGCAGGGCGTTGCGCTCGCCGCGCAGATTCACGGGATTCGCGCCGTGGTGTGTATGGCGGCCAATGCCACGCCATCGAAGATTGCCGCCACGCGCGGCTATGGCGCTGAAGTCGTGTTGCACGGCACGATCTGGGACGAGGCCAACGAAAAGGCACGCGAGCTGGTGCGCACGCAGGGGCTCACCTACGTGCACCCGTTCGATGACGAGCAGTTGATCGCGGGCCAGGGCACGCTGGGTCTCGAGATCGTTCAAGACTGGCCCGAGGTCGACGCCGTGGTTGTGCCGATCGGTGGCGGTGGCTTGATCTCGGGCGTGTCGATGGCGGTGAAGAGTCACAACCCGCGCATCCAGGTCATCGGCGTCGAGTCGTCGGATGGTCCTGCGATGCAACGAAGCGTGCAGTCGGGCCGTCTCGAAACCATCGATTGCCAGACGGTCATCGACGGTCTTCGCGTCCGCCGCGTCGGCGAGATCAACTTCTCAGTCGTGCAGCGGTTTGTCGATGAGATCGTGGCGCTCCCCGACCGCGAGATCTTCGACGCGATGCTCTGGGTGATGGAGCGCTGCAAGCTCGTCGTCGAGGGTGCGGCCGCCGCGCCTGTTGCGGCGTTGCTGCACGATCTCGTGAAACTGCCACCCGGCACGCGGGTCGCTGTTGTCCTGTCTGGTGGGAATCTCAATCTCGACCAGCTCCGGTCGCTTTCCTGGAACTAGCTCGCAGAAACTGCCCACAACTGACAAACACTGCCACTCGCATGAGAGGGGACTCGCATAAAAGGGGACTGTCCCCTTTTATGCAGTGACGCGGGGAGGCACTAGGATGAGGCGTTGCTCCTCCGCTTCTCCGCTGCCGCCGCGCTCGCCTACCTCTCCTACGCGATGTGCCGCGCTCCAGGTACTGCCGCTCTACGCACGCGAACTGGGAGCGACGCCGCAGACCATCGGCCTCGTCGTCGGCGCCTCGACCCTGGCTGGCATACTGCTCAAGCTGCCAGCCGGCGCGATCTCGGATGCGGTTGGAAGGCGGGCCGTGCTCTTGGGCGCGGGAGCAGTGTTTGCCCTACTGCCCTTCACCTATCCCCTCGTCTCGTCGATCGCGCTGCTGATGGCGGTGAGATTCGTGCACGGGAGCGGCACGGCGCTCTTCGGCCCGACTGCATCCGCCACACTCTCAGATCTCGCGCCCGCTCATGAACGCGGTCGATGGATAGGAACCTATTCGGCCATTCAAGGTACCGGACAGGCGGCGGGACCCGTGCTGGCAGGCTGGCTTCTCGGCTCGTTCGGCTTCGTCGTGCCCTTTGTTACTGCCGGCATCCTGGGTTGCTGCGCCTGGCTCCTGGTCGCGATGGTCTCGCCTGGCGCTCGAAAGACAGAGCCGATGAAGCTGAGTACGCTGCGCCATGCGATCGGCGACGTCGCTGGCGACAGACGGATCATCTGGACCAGCATCGCGCAGTCGAGCCAGTTCCTCCTCCACGGCCTCATCGCGGCATTCCTTCCGTTGTACGCCGTCGAGCACGTTGGATTGAAGGCCCCGGAGGCGGGCCTGATTTTCGGCGTCCAGATGGTGACGACGATCCTGTCGAGGCCGGTGTTTGGACGACTATCAGACCGCATCGGCCGACGACCGATGATCGCAGTCGGGCTGACCGGAAGTGCGCTCGCCGTCGCAAGCCTGTCGATCGCCGACAGTTTCCCCGAGCTTCTCGCGGTATCCGCGCTCTATGGCGCGGGACTGGCCATCACCACGTCCAGGACCGCTGCCCTGATCACCGACCTGACTCATCGCTCTCGCTACGGCGCCGCTCACGGCTTGTTCGGAACCATCTTCGATGTGGGTGACGCGATCGGTCCCATCGCAGGCGGGATCATGGTCGCGGGCATCGGCTATGCCCGAACGTTTCAAGCAGCGGGATCGCTCGTCGTCGGACTAACCGCGCTGTTCTGGATTGCGTCGCGAAACTGGACGGTTTCCACCAACCGCTAGCGACGTTCGGTTGCAGATCGTCTGGCATTATGGTAACTTGGTACCAAGTTACCAATGTCACAACGAGCAAAGCCGGAGGATCTGGTCGAAGTCGAACGGGTCCAGACGGGCGTCCGGCTCGAAAAACGGCTGCTGAAGGTGCTCAAGGCTCTCGCCGACTATCACGACATGTCCCTGGGTGACCTCCTCGAGGGCATCGTCTTACACGCCTTCGACGGCAAGGCCCCCTTCGAACCCGAATCGCTCAAACGAATCGCGGAGTTGAAGCGGGTCTTCGGCCTGACGCTGGACGCGCGGCACGCGCATCGACTCAAAGAATCGAGGGTACGACGATGATCGAGACTCCCATGCTTGCGGACGATGAGCTGATGACGGCCTTCTGCAATGCGTCATTGCCGTCGGGCGCCTTCCACCACGAACAACACGTGCGTGTCGCCTGGCTCTTCGTGACCCGGGCCGGAATGCCCGAGGCGCTACGTGAGTTCCCTGACGCGCTCCGGCGATTCGCCGATGCCAAGGGCGCGACCACGCTGTATCACGCGACTATTACCTGGGCCTTCCTGCTGCTGATTCACGAGCGCCAGGCAAGACATCCGGCGGCGAGTTGGGAGGCATTCGCGGCAGCGAACGCCGACTTGCTTCGCTGGAAACCGTCGGTGCTCGATGGTCTCTACGCCCCGGGAACGCTGACCAGCGCGCTCGCCAAGCGTGTATTCGTGATGCCCGACGCACGACAGGATCCCTAGGCGCCCACGCCAAACGGGTTGAAGCGCGGCACCTGGCGCCCGTCGATGTCGGTGAATCCGTACTCGCGAGCGAGGTCCGACACGAAATGAATGCGACCCGACTTGGACATCACGCGGGGATCCCCCGCGAGGGCCGCGACGGCGCGGCCGACGTATTCCGTCGATTCGCTCTGCTCAAAGCCAAACTGCTTCTTCAACTTGTCAGTATTGACGAATCTCACCACTCGCTCGGTGCGCATGAATCCGGGCATCAGCGTCACCGCCGCAACCTTTTTCTTCTTTGCCTCGGCGGCAATGCCCTTCATGAGGAGATTGATGCAGTGGTGTGACAGATTCCAAATCAACTGCCCCTGGGCGAACTCTTCTGTCGGTTTGGCCTCCTCGGGCAGTTCGACGTAACCGTCGGTCACGCCAACGATCAAACCTCGCCCGTGTTGGGCCATGCTGCGCATCGCGTGAACGCTCATCAGAAAATAGGCGCGCGGGCCGGCATCCATCATCTGGTGCCAGTCGGTCGTCGGCTGCTCCCAGAACCGCTTACCCCACGACGCCAGGTAGTCCTCCATCGACAGATTCGTGTCGGCCGCGCCCCACACGGCGTTGGCGAGCACGTCGACCCGCTCGTGGTCGCGTGCAATGCGATCGAAGAGCGCTGCGACCTGGGCTTCGTCCGTGCAATCCGCCTGCGCCGCGATTCCAGTGCCCCCTCGAGCCGTGACCTCCGCGGCGGTCTCGTCAACGCTGCCCGGCGACCCATCGGCCGGACGGGGTCCATTCGCCGACGTCCTTCCGACGACATACACCGTGGCGCCGGCGTCGCCGAGCGCCAAGGCAATGCCTCGGCCCGCGCCGCGACTGCCACCGGCTACGACAGCGACGCGCCCCTTCAGACTGTTCATGATCGTGCCTCCTGCGTCGATTGGTATTTCAGTGATGTATCGCGGGTGATGTGCCAGGCGGCACGGCTTCGCCGTGTGGGCGCGAACCCTGGATTCGTCGCGGCATGACGACCGAAGTCCGGCTGCGTGCCGTCCACGTCCCGGATGTCGTACTCCGCAGCCAGCTCCCATGAGCCGTAGACGCCGCCTGCCAGTCGCGATACGTCTGGATCCGCGGCGAGTGCAGCCACGCCACGACCGAGGAGAAATGGTGTTTCAGACGCCGCGAAGTTTGGATCTTGGGTAACCGCGTCGCGCCAGTTCGACTCACTGACACCAAAACGATCGAGCGTCAGCTCGCTCCGCAGATAGCCGGGCGTCACCGCGAGCGCAGTCACGCCGTGAGGCGCAAGCTCTTCGGCGATTGCATACGCCAGCCTCGCGCGAAGCGTCGCGGCGAGATCGAAGAACAGGCTCGTCCGATACGTCAGCGCTGCTGAATCGGTGACTTCGACAACGATTCGCGGACCCGAGCGGCGGTGGCGATCGGCTAGCACCACCGGCACGAGGTGCTGCAATGTCAGCACGTGCGGCCACAGCGTCTTGGCGACGGTTGCGCGACCCGCCTCCAGCGGAATCTCCCAGAACGGCGTGCCAAACGGTACCGGCTCCTCGTCACCCCAGAAGTCGATGACGAGAATGTCCAGATGGCCCTGCTCGTGGCGGAGCCGTTCCGCCAGGCGCGCGACCTCAGCCTCGTTGCCGTGATCGACACGGCACGCAACGCCGTGACCGCCGCGTGCCGAAACCTGCTCAGCCGTCTGTTCGATGGTCTCGGATCGGCCGGCGTAGTGACCTGCCCGAGGCGGATGACCGGCCACGCTCCGACCCGTGCAGTAGACAGTGGCGCCCGCTTCCCCGAGCATGACGGCGATCCCACGACCGGCGCCGCGTGTCGCACCGGCTACCAGAGCAACGCGATCGTTCAACGGCGGCATCTCTCGCCCCCAGTCGGCCGTATACTAAACGGCCATGCAGTTACTACGCTGGATTCTAAATACAAATTTAGAAATGTCAAGACCATGAGTCCGCGGCCACGGAAAGCCAGCGACGAAGCGGTCTTCCTGGCGGCACTGCGCATGATGTCGAGCTATGGGCCGTCGCAACTCACGCTGGCGCACATCGCCAAGGAAGCCGGCGTGACCGCCGGTGCGCTCGTACAGCGCTTTGGCTCCAAGCGAGCCCTCCTACTCGCCCTCATGGAGCGATTCGCGAATTCGTCGGGTGAGATGTTCGAGGCGTTGCGAGCCAACGACTCCTCCGCTCTCGCAACGCTCTACGCCTACGCCGATTGCATGGCGCGAATGGGCGAATCGCCGGACGCGCTCGCGCATCATCTGGCCTGGCTTCAGCAGGACCTGACCGATCCCGACTTCCGTCGCTACATGGCCATTCAAGCCAAAGCGAGCCGGCGCGAGCTGGAGCAGCTGGTCGCACAGGCGATCGAAGAGGGCTCACTCAAACGGGGCGTCGAGCCTGCGACGCTCGCACGAGCTATCGAGGTCACCGTGAGTGGATCGCTGATGTCGTGGGCCATTCACCAGGAAGGCAAGGCGACGGCCTGGATTCGACACGACCTGGAGACGCTGCTCGAGAGCTACCTCACCAACGCCATGAGCCGCCGCCCGCGCAAGTCATTGCTCTCGGGTAAACGCGTAACGTCCCCGTCGTCGCGTCGCCTGCGCCTCCGCCACGGATAAGAATGTTTCGGCCGCCTGGGATATCGTCCCGCCTTTTCGGTAGATGAGACGGACCGGCCGCTCGAAGGCCAGTTCGGGTACGCGGACGCGCACGAGATCTCCGCGATCGAGTTCGCCCTGCACGGCGATGGCCGGCAGGAGCGCCACGCCATGGCCCTCCGCGACGAACTTCTTGATGGCGTCGATCGTCGGCATCTCCACCGGCATCTGCAACGTCACTCGCCGCTTACGAAACGTCTCGACGACTCGTGCGCGATACGGCGACGAGACGTGATGCGCGATGAAGTGCTCGCCACCCAGGTCTTTGATGCTCACCTGGCGGCGTTTGACGAATCGGTGCGTCCGTGGGACCACGAAGGCGAGTTGATCGTGATAAACGACCACCGACTCGAGATCCTCGTCCGCCGGCTGGTACGTCACCACCCCCAGGTCGGCGCCGTAGTCGCGCACGTCGGACGGTATGCGGCTGGCGAGACCACGACGAATGGACAGGCGAATGGCCGGGTAGAGCTGGTGGTACTCCTCTAGAAGCGGGAGCAGATACAGACAGGTCAACTCGTTGGCGGCGATGACGAGCTGCCCTCGCCGAAGCTGCCGGACATCCTCGAGCGCAGCAAGCGCCTGACCACGGAAGTTAATCAGCCGCTCGGCGTGCTCGAGCAGGACCTGTCCGGCATCAGTGAGCACCCCGCGGCGGCTCGATCGATCGAAGAGCTTCTGGCCAATCTCCTCCTCCAGGCGCTGGATGATCTGGCTGACGGCCGGCTGCGTTCGGAAAAGCACCTGCGCGGCCTTGGAAAAACTTCCCTCGCGTACGACGGTGACAAAAGCTTCGAGTTGAAAGAGGTCCATCGGTCCAGTTCGCGTCGGTCGGCAACCGGTCACATAAGATAGCCTGATTCAATCAGAAGAATTATCAATTTGCTTGATGGCACTGAAAGGCCGGACACTAGCGCCGCATGGACCACTCCGTCCACGTCCGGATTTTCGATACGTCGCTGCGCGACGGCGAGCAGGCACCGGGATTCAGCATGACGCCTGCCGAAAAAGTACGCATGGCGCGCCAGCTCGACATTCTGGGCGTCGACATCATTGAGGCCGGCTTCCCGATCGCTTCTGATGGGGATTTCGCGGCCGTGCGGGCCGTGGCGTCGGAGCTTTCGCGGCCGGTGATCGCCGGACTCGCTCGCGCCTCACGCCTCGATGTCGATCGCGCGGGCGCCGCGCTCGAACGAGCCCGCAACCCACGGATTCACGTCTTCCTCGCAACCTCCGATCTGCACCTGCGCGACAAGCTCCGTATCAGCCGGGCGCAATGCCTCGAACAGGCCGCCACCGCGGTTCAGCGTGCCCGCCAACTCGTGGACGACGTAGAGTTCTCCGCGGAGGACGCGACTCGAAGCGACCTCGACTTCCTGTGCGAAGTCGCCGCGTCGGTTGTCGAAGCCGGAGCGACTACCGTCAATCTGCCGGACACTGTCGGCTATGCGATGCCCGAGGACATTCGTCAGATATTTACGACTGTCCGCCAAACGGTCGGCTCGGCGATCACGCTCTCGGCTCATTGCCACGACGACCTGGGGATGGCGGTGGCCAACTCGCTCATGGCCGTTCAGTCGGGCGCGCGTCAGGTGGAGTGCACGATCAACGGCATTGGTGAGCGAGCGGGTAACGCGTCCCTCGAAGAGGTCGTCATGGCGTTGCATGTGCGACACGATCGATTCGGCTTCGATACCTCGATCCGGACGCGCGAACTGACAGCCACGAGCGCCCTCCTCAGCCAGACTGTCGGTGTCCCGGTGCCGCCAAACAAAGCCATCGTCGGCGCCAATGCGTTCGCTCATGAGGCCGGAATTCACCAGGACGGCGTCCTCAAGAATCCGTTGACGTATGAGATTCTTCGTCCCGAATCCGTTGGCGCCGCGGGTTCGCGACTGGTCGTCGGCAAGCACTCGGGGACACGCGGCGTCGATGCCCGTTGCCGGGCGCTGGGATTCACGCTCCGCCCCGACGCTCTCGCCCGTGTCTACGCGCGACTGATCGCGACCGCCGATACGGTGAAGGCGATCGAGGACTATCACATCATCGAGGCTGTCGCCGCCGATCAGCGGACACCTCAGGAGTTTCGTTCGTGCGTCTGACGGTTGCCGTTCTGCCAGGTGATGGCGTAGGACCTGAAGTCACCACACAAGCCGTTCGCGTCCTGCAACTCGTCGGCGAAGCGTGCGGACACGAGATTCACTGCAATGAGCACCCGATTGGCGGGGCAGCGTTGCGCAGCCACGGAACTGCCCTTCCGGACGCGACGCTCGCGGCCTGCAACGCCAGCACCGCGATTCTTCTCGGTGCGGTCGGCGATCCCGCGTTTGATCACCTCGAACCGGGCCATCGACCAGAGTCAGCGCTGCTCACACTGCGCCAGGTGCTCGGCGGATTCGCCAATCTTCGGCCGTCGCGAACCCTGCCTGCCCTGGTCGGGGCCACGCCGTATCGGCCCGAGCGCGTTGCCGGCGCCGACGTCCTGGTCGTGCGCGAGTTGCTCGGCGGTCTCTATTACGGCCAGCCTCGCGGACTCAGTGCTACCGAAGCGCACAACACGATGCGCTATACGGTTGACGAAGTCGTTCGCGTGGCGCGCGTCGCTTTCGACGAAGCACGCGATCGTCGCGGGCTGATAACGTCCGTCGACAAGGCGAATGTGCTCGAGACGTCGAGACTGTGGCGAAATACCGTCATCGAAGTGGCCAAGGCATATCCGGACGTTCGTGTCGAGCACATGTACGTTGATGCGTGTGCGATGCGACTCGCGTTCGAGCCGACGCACTTCGATGTCATCCTCACCGAGAACATGTTTGGCGATATCCTGAGTGATCAGGCGGCGGCGCTCGCCGGATCGATCGGCATGTTGCCGTCCGCGACCATTGGCGGCCACGTCGATCTGTACGAGCCCGTTCACGGCTCTGCGCCCGATCTGGCGGGACAGAATCGGGCCAATCCTTTGGGCGCGATCGGATCGGTGGCGATGCTGCTTCGTCACACCGGCGGTCTGTCTCGCGAAGCGGACCTCATCGAACGCGCCATCTCAGAAGTTCTCGATGCCGGAATTCGACCGGGTGATCTCGCAACGATCGGGTCGCGACCAGCTTCCACGACCGACGTCGGTGACGCGGTCTTGCACACACTCGGCGAGCTCATCGATCATCAACACGCATACCATGCCGTGTGAACCACGGACGCTGCTCGATCGCCTCTGGGACGCTCACGTCGTCACCAAGCTCGACGACGAACAGTGCTTGCTGTATGTGGATCTTCACCTCGTGCACGAGGTGACCTCGCCGCAGGCCTTTGCCGGCCTGGAGTCGGCCAGGCGACGTGTTCGCCGTCCCGATCGGACGTTTGCCACCGTCGACCACAACGTTGCAACCACCGCACGTCACCTGCCGGTAGCGGATACGCTCTCACAGGCTCAACTCGATGCGCTGCGACGCAACTGCGTCAAGCACGAGATTCCTCTCTACGACCTGGGCTCGGGTGATCAAGGCATCGTCCATGTCATCGGGCCCGAGCTGGGCTTGACCCAGCCAGGCATGACCATCGTGTGTGGCGACAGTCACACGACCACACATGGCGCGTTCGGCGCACTGGCTTTCGGCATCGGAACAACCGAGGTCGAACAGGTGCTTGCAACTCAGTGCCTGGTCCGACGCAAGCCCCGAGCGATGCGCATCGAGCTGGAGGGCCAGCTGGCACCGGGCGTCACAGCGAAAGACGCGGCGCTGGCGGTCGTTGGCCGCCTTGGGATGTCGGGTGGCACTGGCCACGTGATCGAGTTTGGCGGGAGCCTGGTGTCGAAATTCTCGATGGAACAGCGCATGACGCTGTGCAATATGAGCATCGAGGCCGGGGCAACCGCGTCCCTCGTTCAACCCGACGAAGTGACTTTCAGCTACGTCGCGGGAAGGCGCTTCGCCCCTTCTGAGGTGGCTTGGCCGACGACGATTGCCAGATGGCGAATGCTAGCCAGTGATCCCGGGGCCGCCTTCGATCGCACGCTGCGTATCGATGCGCGGACTCTGAGTCCGCTCGTGACCTGGGGCACGCGGCCCGACATGGTGATCCCGGTTACGGGAGTCGTCCCAAGCCCCTCCGCGACACGTGACGATGGCGACCGCGAAGCGATGACCCGCGCATTGGAATACATGGCGCTGACGCCAGGAACACCGATCACTGAGGTCCCGATCCAGCGAGTGTTCATCGGCTCGTGCACGAACGCGAGGCTCGAGGACCTCCGCGACGCGGCACGAGTCGCTCGTGGTCACCACGTCAGCACGGGCGTCCACGCGATGGTCGTGCCGGGATCCGAACGCGTGAAAGCGGCTGCCGAACGCGAAGGGCTCGATCAGGTATTTCTGAACGCGGGCTTCGAGTGGCGCGAGCCGGGCTGTTCGATGTGCCTGGGCATGAACCCCGACATCCTGCGGCCAGGCGAGCGCTCGGCATCGACCAGCAATCGCAATTTCGAAGGACGCCAGGGTCGTGGCGGCCGCACACATCTCGTGAGCCCGGCAATGGCGGCGGCCGCCGCGGTCGAAGGACACTTTGCGGATGTGCGCACGTGGGAGTACCGCTGATGCAGGCGTTTACGCAGCACCGCGGACGCACGATGCCGCTGCTCCGGCGTGACATCGACACTGATCAGATCATTCCGAAACAATTCCTGAAGAGCATTGCCCGGGCGGGATTCGGCCAGCATCTTTTCCACGATTGGCGCGCGCGCCCGGACGGCACGCCGGATCCGGATTTCCCGTTGAACGACGCACGCTATGCCGGCGCCTCGATCTTGATTGCTGGCTCGAACTTCGGCTGCGGCTCGTCTCGAGAGCATGCCGCCTGGGCGCTTGGCGACTACGGCTTTCGCGCCGTGATTGCGCCGTCGTTTGCCGACATCTTCCGCGCCAATGCAGTCACGAACGGTCTCCTGCCAGTCGTGCTCGCAGAGCCAGTCGTGACCAGGCTCGCCGAGCGCGCTCAACAGGCGGGTGGTGCCACGCTCGAGATCGACCTCGAGCAGCAACGAGTGACGGATGGGCAGGGCCTGGATGAACGTTTCGACATCGATGCCGCATCGCGTCATCGGCTCCTGCACGGGCTTGATGACATCGGCCTGATCCTCCAGCACGAAGCCGCGATCACGCGCTACGAAGCGGAACAACGCTAGATCAGTGATCAGTGATCAGTGATCGGTCGTCAGTGGTCAGTGATCAGTAGTCGGCGGCCATCTTCTACGACCTGCCCGTGCCTGCGACGCTCCGAATCAAAGTCAGAAGCAGCTCCACTGCCACAGGATTGTGTCCGCCCTGCGGCAGGATGACGTCCGCATAGCGCTTGCTGGGCTCGACGAACTCGAGGTGCATCGGCTTCACGGTGGTGTTGTACTGATCGATCACCGACTCCATCGTCCGGCCGCGCTCGGCGACGTCGCGCTGCAGCCGCCGAATGAACCGGGTGTCCGCATCCGTATCGACGAACACCTTGATGTCCATCAGATCGCGGAGCGCAGCGTCGACGAACACGAGAATGCCTTCGACGATGATGGCACGGCGAGGGTGGGCGGTGGTGGTGCTGGTGAGTCGAGCGTAGAGCGAGAAGTCGTAGGACGGTAATTCGACCGGCCGGCCCGACTTCAGTTCCTGGACGTGACGAACCAGCAAGTCGGTTTCGAGCGAGTCCGGGTGATCGTAGTTGAGGGCTGCGCGTTCTTCGAGGCGCAGATCGTTGCGGTCGCGGTAGTAGTGATCGTGATCGAGAACGGTGACCTGATCGGACCCAATGCTCTCCACGATTCGTCGCACGACCGTGGTCTTCCCCGATCCGGATCCTCCGGCGACACCGATGACGATTGGGCTCATCTGAGGAAAGAGGCCCCCGATTCATGATCGGAGGCCTCGAGTCGTGGGGTTCACTTCACAGCGAAACAGTAGAACAACGCGTCGCCTCCAGTACCGCGCAGGTTCTCCTGACTGCAGCCTTTCGATGCGTGAGCGTTGTTCCAGGAGGTCGGGTTGGCGCCGCCGCCCTGCCGATCGTGATGGCCCACCTGGGCGCTGCCGGCGGAGTTGCTGGTCCAGTTGGCGCACGTGTGGTCCTGGCCGTCCGCGAACGCCGTGCCATCCAGCTGCGAGCCGGTCAGGATGTCGTGACGATTCGGCGTATCGCCGCGACCATTGACGACCTCCCCCTTCTCGGTCAGCTGCGTTTCCTTGGTCAGCTTGTTCTCGCCGTGGAGCTCGGCGACGTTCTGCGCGATCAAAACCCCCTTCGCGTTGTACCAAGGGCCGGGGCCGATCCGGTCCTTCGCGTTGGCGGCCTGCTGGCCCCCGGCGGCTGACGTGCTCAGGTAGGCCCGCCAGGTGCGGCTTCCGCCGCCGGCGGCAGCCGCCAGTTTCTGGCAGTGTGCGTCGGCCCCCTTCAAACCGCCGAGGTTGGCGCCGTCTCCGGAGCCCACGCTGGTGATGAAGAAGCCCATGGGTTGGTTCTGTGCCACGAGCGCGCTGCCCGCGTGAAGCGACAGCGCGGCAGTGGCCGCAAACACGACTAACTTTCGCATCGACGATCTCCTTTGCGCCACGGATATTACTGTGGTCGACGGTCTCCGGCCTACGGACCGTGGACCGTGGACCGTGGACCGATTGAGGTCGACGTCCTACCACCTAGGTGGTAGACTCTCTCCTACCTTGGGCCGGACACCTCGCTATCAGAATCGCATCGAGTTGCTGCAAGGCACGCTCGACATGCTCATCCTTCAGACGCTGCAATGGGGACCGCAGCATGGTCACGGGATCGGCCTGGCCATTCGGGCGAGTTCGCAGGACGTGCTGCAGGTCGATCATGGGTCGCTCTACCCAGCCCTGCACCGGCTGGCCAGGCAAGGCTGGATCACCGCAGAGTGGAAGCTGAGCGAGAACAAACAGCGCGCGAAGTACTACCGCCTGACGGCCGCCGGCAAGAAGCAGTTGCTGGCCGAGCAATCACGTTGGGCACGGATGGTGGAGGCCATCGCGCGGGTCATGCGCCCCGCGTGAACGAAGACTCATGACCCGATGGGCCCGCCTTCGATCGCGTCTCGCCTCGTGGCTTCGACCGCGCGCGGCCAACGAACGAGACTTGCAGGAAGAGATCGACTTTCACCTGTCGCAGGAGGCGCGACTGCACACCGAACGCGGCCTCTCGCCGGACAGCGCTCGAGCGACCGCACAACGCGATTTCGGCAACATCACTCTGGTAAAGGAGGCCACACGGGCCATGTGGGGTTGGACATCCGTCGAGCGTGCTACCCAGGACGTGCGGTATGCCTGTCGCACGCTGCTTCGCACGCCTGGATTCACGGCGGTTGCGGCACTGTCGCTGGCGCTAGGGATCGGCGCCAACACCGCAATCTTTCAACTGCTCGACGCCGTCGGCTTCAGGTCGCTCCCCGTGCAGCGGCCGGAAGAGCTCGTCGAGGTTCAAATCGCTCACCCGCGGTCGCGCATGGGAGCATTCAAAGGTCGTCGGCCGGAGCTGACGTACGCGCAGTGGCAACAGATCCGCAACCATCAACAGGCGTTCTCCGGACTGTTCGCCTGGAACACGACGGCATTCAACCTCTCCACCGGCGGCGAGGTGCGAATCGCGTCGGGCCTGTTCGTCAGCGGCGATATGTTTCGCGTGCTTGGCGTTCAACCTGTACTCGGCCGTTCTCTGACGGATGCCGACGATCAGCCGGGATGCAGTTCCCCGCCAGCGATCATCAGCCATGGATTCTGGGAGCGGGAGTTCGGGCGAGATCCACAGGTCATCGGTCGACGCTTGTCGCTCGATCGTCAGGCGGCCCACGTCGTCGGCGTCATGCCCCGATCGTTCTATGGCGTGGAGGTCGGACGTCAGTTCGATGTCGCGTTGCCGTTGTGTGCCGAACGCCTCATAAACATTGAATCGGGTTTCGACAAGCAGGACGTGTGGTGGCTGGCCGTCATCGGGCGCCTCAACGCGGGATGGAGCCGCGAACAAGCCTCGGATCACCTGCGTTCGATCTCAACCGGTGTCTTCGACCAAACGGTTCCGCCGAGCTATCGGGCAGACTCGGCGAAATCGTATCGTGAATTCAAGCTGTCTGCTCTTCCGGCAGCGTCTGGCGTTTCGAATCTTCGACGCGATTATCAAACCCCTCTATATATCCTGCTGGCCATCAGCGCGCTGGTGCTGGTGATCGCGTGCGCCAACGTCGCCAATCTGATGCTGGCGCGCGCCAGCGGACGGCAAGGCGAGCTCGCGGTGCGCATTGCCGTCGGCGCCTCGCGAGGACGGCTCGTGCATCAGCTCATCACCGAAAGTCTGGTCCTGGCGTTGGTGGGTGCTGCACTCGGGGCGCTGGTTGCCCAATGGGTCAGCCGGCTCCTGGTAGCGTTTCTTACGACCGAACGCGCTCCGCTGCACCTTGACTTGCCACTTGATCTTCGAGTGCTCGGATTTCTCGCACTGCTTGCCGCAGTTACTTGCCTGCTCTCGGGTCTCGTTCCAGCGCTCCGTGCAACGCAAGTGACACCGGCCCGAGTGATTCAAACCGTCGGTCGCGGACTGACGGCGCATCGTGAACGGTTTCGAATGCAGCGGACGCTGGTTGTTTCTCAGGTTGCGCTGTCGCTCGTCCTACTCTTCGGCGCCCTGCTGTTCGTTCGGACGCTGGGTAACCTCGTGGCGTCGATCTTGGATTCCAGCCGGACGATGTGCTCGTGGTGGGGGTCGACTTGCCTGGCCTGCCGGCCGAACAGCGTGGAGTTCTCATTGCACGGCTCGACGAACGCATTCGTGCGTTGCCAAACGTACAGTCCGCCGCTTACACGACGATCGTACCGATGAGCGGTAGCGGTTCGAACAACATGGTCTGGATGGAAGACGGCGATCGCAGCGCGCCGCATCTGGCCCAGATGAGCATGGTGAGCCCGCGGTACTTCGAGACCGTGGGCACACGGATGACGGCCGGACGAGACTTCGACGCGCGCGACAGCGTCACCTCTCCCAGGGTCGCGATCGTGACTGAAACATTCGTGAAAGTCGTGGCGGGTGGCGTCAATCCCGTCGGCAAGCGCTTCGTCGAGTCAGGTGACGCCAGCACCCCGGATCAGACTTACGAGGTCGTGGGCATCGTCGAAGACAGCAAGTACTTCACGGCGCGCGACGAAGAACAGCCGATAGCGTTCATGGCCGCTTCGCAACAGAAGAAGCCAGACTTCCCAGCGTTCCTGCTTCATATCAACGGCCCTCCGTCGCCGGTCTTCGCCAGCGTGCGACGCGCGATTTTCGAAATCGATCCGCAGATCGACGTCCAATCCAGCGTTCTCGCAGACACAATCCGCGAACGGTTGCTGCGCGAACGGCTGGTTGCGATTCTCGCAACGGCCTTCGCCGCCCTGGCAGTGTTGCTCGTCACGCTTGGACTCTACGGGGTGCTGTCCTACATGGTGACGCGACGCAATAACGAGATCGGGATCCGCATCGCGCTGGGCGCCGCGCGTGGGAGCGTTGCGGCCATGTTTGCGCGCGAAGCCGGGATACTGGTGCTGGTTGGTGTCTTCATCGGCCTTGGGCTGGCCATCGCCAGCGGTCGCCTTGCCAGCGGCCTGTTGTTTGGCTTGCAGCCATCTGACCCGGCCACGATGGGGATGGCCGCCGCGCTCCTGGCCGCGATCGCAATCGTCGCGGCGTACCTGCCGGCTTGGCGAGCCGCACGAGTCGATCCGGTCGTGGCGCTTCGCTCCGATTAGCTCCGCTGAAACAAGGAAATCGCTCAGCGCAATAGACGGCCGCCGCGCTTCAGAGCTATCCTCTGGAACCTTGGGAGGGCACATGGAACGCAAGACCGCCAATGACTTCGATCAGGATCTGCTCATCCTGTTCGACGCGTACGTTCACGGAGCGATGGATCGTCGCGGATTTCTGGATCGCGCCGGCAAGTACGCCGTTGGCGGGGTGACCGCCGCAATGCTCCTCGACATGCTGAATCCGAAGTTCGCCGAGGCCCAGCAAGTGGCCAAGGACGACAAGCGGATCAAGACCGAGTATCTCGATTACCCGTCGCCCAACGGCTCGGGCAAGCAGCGCGGCTACATGGTTCGGCCGGTGGCAGCAGCGGCGGGCAAGCTGCCCGCGATTCTCGTCGTGCACGAGAACCGTGGCCTGAATCCCCATATCGAGGACATCGCGCGCCGCCTGGCGCTCGACAACTTCATGGCATTTGCCCCCGATGCGCTGACGCCGCTCGGCGGCTATCCCGGCGACGAGGACAAGGCGCGCGAGTTATTCCCCAAGCTCGACCAGACGAAGATCCGCGAAGATTTCGTCGCCGCCGTCGACTTTCTGAAGAAGCGGCCGGATTCGACCGGCAAGGTCGCGGTCGTTGGCTTCTGTTACGGCGGCAGCATCGCCAACATGCTGGCGACCCGAGTGCCCGATCTCGCGGGCGCCGTGCCGTTCTACGGAGGTCAGCCGGCGGCCGCGGATGTACCGAAGATCAAGTCGCCGCTGCTGATTCACTACGCGGGCGCCGACGAGCGCATCAATGCCGGGTGGCCCGCTTATGAAGAAGCCCTGAAGGCCAACAAGGTACCCTACGAAACGCACATCTATCCGGGCGCGCAGCACGGGTTCAACAACGACACGACGCCGCGCTTCGACGCCGCTGCCGCCAAGCTGGCGTGGCAGCGTACGGTGGACTTCTTCAACAAGCAGCTGCGCTGAGCTCCCCGCCCCTGGCCTGCAGTGTCCGCGGTTGCGCGCGTCCGCTCGCGCGCCGCGGACGATCGTTCGCGTGCTCACGCGGTCATCTTTTCGACCTTGCGCGCAGCGGCTACCTGAATCTTCTTCAGCCGCAGGATCGACGGTCGACTTCGTCTGGTGACGACAAGGAGGTCATCACCGCTCGGGCGCGACTGCTGACTGCTGGCATTGGTTCGGAGATTCTCGACACGTTTATCGAGCGCGCCTCATCCATTCTTGACGACGAGGCCGCCGTCGTCGAACTTGGGTCAGGGTCGGGTGATGCGCTGGCCCGTTTGTCGGGCCGGCGATCCATCACTGCAATCGGCATCGACCTGTCGATCGCTGCTGCGGACATGGCCGCGAAGAGGTTTCCTCAATTGACGTGGGTGGTCGCGAACGCCGATCGCCGACTACCGATCGTCGATGACAGCGCCGCCTTGGTCCTATCCCTACACGCGCGAAGGAATCCGAGCGAGTGTGCTCGCGTCTTGAAACCGGGCGGATGGCTCCTGGCTGGTCTTGCCGCAGCCGACGACCTGATTGAGTTGAGACAGCTGGTGCAAGGCCGCGGCGTCGAGCGGCCCCGAGCCGACCTCTTCCTGGAAGAGCACGCCGGTCAATTCGCACTCGAGGATCGTTTTATCGTGAAAGAGCGCCACACCCTCGAACGCGATGTCCTCGGCGACCTGCTGCGCGGCACCTATCGCGGTGCCCGGACGAGCGTCGCTCGTCGACTCGAGACACTCGACACACTCGAAGTCACGCTGTCGACCGAGGTCCTGCTGCTTCGCGTCCGCACGCCGGGATGACTTGACAGCTATCCTAGGGCTGTCATGGCCCACAACTTCATCATCACGGCACTCGCGGTATTTCTGCTTCCATCCTTGTCGCAAGCGCAAGACCTGGCATGCGGCAGCGGTCATCTCGTAACCATCGCGCCTGACGGCGCAGTCGTCCGTGGATCAAAAGATCTGCTACGACAGGCTGTGGGGAATGGACTGCCCGTCCGAATCGGTTGGCAACTCGACGCCAACAATGACGGCGTGGTCGATCTCTCGCACTGGACCGATGCTGGCTTCCTGACCGAATTCGAAGGGGAGATCTTCGCGCAGATCAACGACATCCAGCGGCAGGCGCCAATGCGCGGGAAGGCCCGCGTCTTGATGCCCTCAGGGCGACAGCGATGGTCGGGCCTCTTGGGCACCACTGGAATGCTCGAAAGCCACTTCGATGATGGTTCGGAGCCCACCTCGGTGCGTGTTCGCGTTACGTGGTGCGTGGACCCTCGCTCCCAACCTCGGCAATGACGTAACACCTCGAGACGACGTGCTCAATCGCTCGGTTAAATATACAAGCCACAACTATACTTGATTATGTTATAGTCTGGGGCGGTAGAGATGATGGCCGACAACTCGACGATTCATGCCCTGCTTCCCTTGCCGACGGCGGTCTTCCACATCCTGATCGCGTTGGCCGATCGGGACCGCCACGGCTACTCGATCATGCAGGACATCGCCAACCGAACTGGCGGTGCAGTCAAGCTGAGTGCCGGCACGCTCTACAGCTCGATCCGCCGGATGCTCGAGCAGGGGTTGATCGAAGAGCTCTCCGAGAGCCCGGATCCCTCGAGCACCGATGAGCGACGACGGTATTACCGGTTGGCACCGTTGGGACGAAAGGTCGCAGCCGCTGAAGTGGCACGTGTCAATGCGCTCGTGAAACAGGCACGCGCGACCGGTTTGGTGCCGGGGGTATGAAGACCGCCAAGTCGCTCTACACGGCGTTACTACATTGCTATCCCGCCCCGTTCCGACAGGAATACGGGCATCAGATGTATGTCATGTTCGCGCAGCAGCTACGCGAAGCGCGCCGGGCGCGGAGCCTTCGAGGCGAGGCGGTGTTGTGGGCGCAAGCAGCTCGTGACCTCCTGACGATTGCCCCGCAAGAACATCTGCACGTGATCGTTCACGATGTTCGCCTCGCCTTCCGAACGATAGCGGCCAAACCAGGGTTCGCCTTCACCGCAATCCTCTCGCTCGCCCTTGGCATTGGCGCCAACACCGCGATCTTCAGTCTTTGGCACGGTGTGCTGTTCGCACCACTCCCTGGCGTCGAAGACCCGAAGAGTCTGGTCATACTCACGCGACCGAGCGCGACTGGGATGTGGCGTGGTCAGTGGAACGGCCGCACCGACGGACCTCGTGCCTGGGTCACCTATGCCGAGTTCGAGCTCCTCCGCGACTCCACGCCCGCCTTTTCATCACTGATGGCGGCTCAGAGCAACCTCAACACCTGGCAGGTTCGCGTTGAGGGTGGATTGCCCGAGGAAGCGCGGGGCCGCCTGGTTTCGGGAGGGTTCTTCGAGGTGCTCGGTGTTCGGCCCGCTATCGGCCGGCTGTTCAGTCGAGTCGAGGACCAGGGGCGACCGGCTTACGCGGTACTCAGTCACTCGTACTGGCAACGACGGTTCGGGGGACGCCCCGACGCGCTCGGCAAGACGCTAGTGATTCGAGGCACGCCTATCACGATCATTGGCGTGGCACCGGCGGGCTTCATCGGTGAAACCAGCGGTCAGATGCCGGACTTCTGGAGCCCCATCCTGCTCCAACCGCTGTTGCTCCCGGGTGGCGACTGGCTCACCGAACGACCGCCAGACAAGGTGATGTGGCTACATGTCTTTGGGCGACTCCGACCCGGAGTGAAGGAAGCCGAGGCCGAGACACAGGCCAACACGGTCTTTCAAGCCGCCCTTGAATCCTCTTTCAGCGGCTCGGACACCGAAGGCCGACGGAGGTTGCGCGAACAGCGGCTCGAGATGCATTCGGCGGCACGCGGAGCTTCGCCAACACGCGAACAGTTCGCTCCGTCGTTGACGATGCTGTTCGTATCAGCAGGAATCCTGCTGCTCATCGCCTGTGCCAATCTGGCCAACCTCCTCCTGGCTCGCAGCGCCGCTCGTCAATCCGAGATCGCAGTGCGTGTTTCGCTCGGCGCGAGTCGAGGGCGGCTGATTCGACAGCTCGTCACCGAGAGTCTGGCTCTGGCTGCAGTCGGTGGCCTCGGAGCCCTCGCCGTCGCGTACAGCCTGCATGGTCTGCTCGTCCGGATGCTGAACGAGGCGGACTCTCGTTTCGCCATGAACTTCGCGTTCGACGGAACGCTGCTGGCCTTTGCGGTGGGAGTCACCCTCGCAGCAGCCCTCGCGGTCGGCGTTTTCCCGGCGTGGTTGATGAGCAAGACCGACCCCGGCCGCTATCTCAAGGAAAACTCACGAGGCACGATTGGCTCATCGCGCGAGCTGCGTTCGGCCCGATGGCTGGTCGGCCTCCAACTGGCGCTCTCGTTGCCCCTGCTCGTCGGGGCGGGGTTGCTCGCGCGAACCGTCTACAACCTGCAGAATCCCGAGCTGGGCTTTCAACCAGACCGATTGCTGCTGGCACGGGTTGATTTGGGTGATGTGTCGGAAGATGCACCAAGGCGCGATCGCGCTCTTCGCGAGCTGCGCGGACGATTTCAACGGATCCCAGGCGTCGAAGCCGTCAGTTTTTCGCAGCTCGGTCTGTTCACAGGCTACTTCTCCACGACGTCGATCAAGGTCGAGGGCAGTGCGCTGACGGCTGAACAAGATGTCGAGTCGAACTTGGACCGAGTAGGGACCGGTTACTTCACCACCCTTGGCATCCCTCTTCGGCTCGGGCGTGACATCTCGGAGAGCGACCGCGGCGATAGCCCGTTGGTGTGCGTCGTCAACGAAGCGTTCGTCCGGCGCTACTTCGACGGACGTCACCCAATTGGCCTGCACGTCACGACGGTGGACGAGGGCGAGCGCGCCTATGAGGTAATAGGCGTTGCCGCCGATGCGCGTACGCGAAGCCTTCGTGACGAAGTGGAGCCGCGCTTCTTCGTGCCGTCTGAGCAGAGACCGTCCAGTGGGACCAATCGGACCTTCATCATTCGCACCCGCAACGAAGCGCCTTCCCTCGCGACAACCGTGCGGGAAGCAACGACCGAGGTGGACACGGCGCTGTCCATTTCGGGGATTGTCACGATCGACCAGCAGATGGCCCCCCAGACGGCGGAGGAACGTGCGATTGCACGACTCGCACTCGTCTTTGGGACGATCGCTCTCCTGCTTGCCGGAATCGGGCTTTATGGCGTGCTCTCGTACGGCGTCAGCCGGCGCTCAGATGAGATCGCGATTCGCATCGCGCTTGGCGCAAGGTCGACTCGCGTTGTCGCCATGATCCTTCGTGAAAATCTGTGGCTCGTGGCCGCTGGGCTCCTCGTCGGCGGCGTGCTCGCGTTCTTTGCCCCACGGCTGATCGCAAGTCGCCTCTACGGGGTCTCGCCCGTGGATCCTCCCACTTTGGTCTTGGCCACAAGCGTGCTGCTGTTCGTCGCGTTTGCCGCGGCGTATCTGCCGGCGCGCCGTGCCGCGCGCGTCGACCCGATGATCGCCCTTCACCAGGGATGAACGCTGCTGGTCTATAATTAGTAGTTCCTGCCTGACCCTCGGAGAGGTCACCAGCGCTTCAGTGCGGAAGTGGCGGAATTGGCAGACGCGCAAGCCTCAGGAGCTTGTGCCCGCAAGGGCGTGAAGGTTCGAGTCCTTTCTTCCGCACCAACTTTTCCACATAGGGCCGACTGAGGATTACGCTGCAGTCGTCTCGCCCTCCGCCCGTCCTACCCGCGCGGCAGCGTCGTCGCGGGAGTCCACGACGGCGGATCACTCGCCGGAAACGATTGGTCGATCTCATCGTCGACGCGCGGTTCGCTCTGCGGAAGCGTACGACCGTATCGTGCGGCCGACAACTTTCCTTCACACGGTGCGTACATCAGCCCGGCCAATGCACCAAGGGCTGACCCGACAACGAGTCCCGAGAGAAACGTGCTCGAATCCAGGCGGCTCA
This sequence comes from uncultured Acidobacteriota bacterium, assembly GCA_963724485.1. GTDB lineage: Bacteria > Acidobacteriota > Vicinamibacteria > Vicinamibacterales > UBA2999 > JACCSI01. Next base: position 116,484 of record CAVRUW010000019.1, on the reverse strand, counting down.
TGGAATTTCTCCACGTCCACTGGTGCAATCGCTCTGCCATTGCACAGGTTCCACAGGTTCCAAAGTTCCAAGGTTCAGAACTTCTGAATTTTCAGATGGCTCGCCTCTTGCCTCTCTGCCTACTCGTGGAGCATTGGCTACCGAACGAACGCCGTTGGATTGGCATCGCGAGTGCGATGTTGATTCGGACTGCTCCAGACATTGACCCCCAACGCAGCTGAACCAACGGCCGATGACGAACTCATGCGGCGAGTCATCGCCGAGGTCACGCGTTCTGATGTGACGCTCAGGGCCATTCGCGAGCTACGTGCCGGGACGCTCACCGGCAAGCATCAGGGCTGGATGGACGTCGAAACCACCATCGACCCCTCCAACGGCTTCAACTGGAAAGTGATCGGCGAAGGCGGTTCGGAGAGAACTCGCAATCAGGTTCTTCGCGAGATGATGAAAGCTGAAGCCGATGCCGCCCACCACGGGACCGACGATGTTGCGGCTCTGACACCAGCCAACTATCAGTTTCAACCACTCCCACGTTCGCGCGCGGGGCAGTTTGAGATCTCGCTCGAGCCGAGGCGGAAAGATCCACGACTCATTGTGGGCACGCTGACGGTCAGCAGCAACGGAGCGCCACTTCGTCTAGAAGGACGATTGGCGAAATCGCCGTCGTTCTGGGTGAAGTCGGTGACAGTGGCAAAGCAGTACGAACTGATCGAAGGGGTGTCGTTGCCCACCACACTTGAATCGATCGCTGACGTGAAGCTCGTTGGCCAGTCGAGCTTCTCCATGCGCTACCGCTATCGCGAGGTCAATGGTCAGTCGGTGTTTTCAGCGCAACGATCAACACGCGAGCTTTCGTTTGCGCCCTCCAGCGAGATCCTCGCGCTCTTCAAAGCCAGCACGCGCAACTGATCGCGCAGCGCTTCTCAGTTTGACGTGTACCAATATCGCGCTTGACATCGTTCGCATTCTTCAAAAGGCAGACTTTCATATCTCTTGTCGCCGAACATCTGCGCGACACTTCTGAAATGACAGAAAAGTAAGACGCTTAGTCGCCGTCTCATCTTCGCGGCAAGCGGTTACCCAGCAATCGGTAACGGGTTCCCCAAGTTGGGTTGGGGCAGCTGACCAAAGCTGAGCTTTAAGGCGGTCCGGAGCTTGCAGCATGCCTGCGCGAGAGTGAGAGCTGACATGACTACGATTTCCATCAGGGTGCCAGGGCAACGGGCGGTGACTTCGTCCGACCTGGTCGTTCGTACACTTTCGTCATGGAGTCAGCTGACGAGCTGGCTTCGTAGTACGTGGTGTGTCATCAACGGCGGGCACTACAAGGTTCTTCATACGGAACCCGAGCGGATGGCGTTGCGCTGCGTAGCATGCGGCCATCGAACTCCCGGCTGGGAGGTCGGAACGCCGCGATTGGCGCGGGTCATTCCCGGAGACCCCGAGAGACTCCGCTTGCGACGTCCGGCAGCATAAGAGACAGACGCGTCGTGCCTAGTGAAGGGCGGCTGCAATGCCGCCCTTCACGCCCTTCATCGATCGATCTCCCTCCCACCGCACAAACTTCTGGCTCACGGTGTCGGCCGATATCGGCGCAGGACCTCGGTCAGCCGGTCGATCGGAATGCCCTCGGCGGATCCGAATCGGCTTGTGACGGTCGTCGCACGCAACAACGAGTTGTAGACCGCCTCCTCGGTGGCTTCTAGCGCAGCTTCGAAAAGCGCCGAAACGCCATCCGTTGGTAAGAGTGTTCGCGTTTGCGGCGTCGCTTCGTTGAAACGAACACGAAGACTCGTGGCCGTTGAGAAGGCGATGGCGAAATCGCCGCTCCCGTTGCTGTAGGAGGAGCCCGTGCGAGCGAGTCCATAAATCGCGCGTGCCGCAAGCCGCTTGAGATCGCGGGCATCCAATGGCGCGTCGGTCGCAACGACGATCATGCAAGAGCCGTCGTGATTGACCGGGCTAAAGCCCGGTCCCTCGGAATGACTTTCGGGGGCTCCGACCTTTGCCGGAGTTGGCCGCAGCTCTTTCCCCACTGGGGCGCCACCCATCGTCAGATATCCACCGTAGTTGCTCTGCACGAGCACGCCTACGGTGTAGCCGCCGTCGCGAGTTTCCAGCCGGCGTGACGAGGTGCCAATGCCGCCCTTCCAGGCGAACGCACGAGTCCCGGTGCCGGCACCGACACTGCCCTCGTCGACCGCTCCATCTCTCGCCGAGTCGATGGCCGATCGCACATGCTCAGGCCGGACGTGCAGCCCACGGATGTCGTTGAGGCCTCCGTCATTGGTCTCGCCGACGAGGGCGTTCACGGATCGCACCTGGGCATTTCCTGCTTGCGACAACGTCCACTGCACGACACCTTCGATGGCCGCGCCGACAGCCAGCGTATTGGTCAGCACGACAGGGGTCTCGATGGTGCCGAGCTCGTCGACTTGCGTCGATCCCGCGAGCTTACCGAACGCATTGCCGACGAAGACAGCACCCGGGACCTTCTCCTGAAACACGTTGCCGCTGTGAGGGACGACGGCAGTCACACCGGTGCGTACGTCGTCTCCGCGATTGAGCGTCGTATGGCCCACTCGAACACCAGCTACGTCGGTGATCGCATTGAGCGGACCGGGGGCCAACACACCGGGCGCGAGTCCAATCTCTCGGGCGCGCGGGCGCGCAGGCTGTGCAACGAGCGCGGAACAGGTGAGCGCGAGCAGAACGATAAACGACAGTCGTGCGGCCATGCCGAGCATGATACGATCGCGCGCTCGATGCGACAGATTTCGCTCGCGGCGATCAGGGACGCGGCCACAGCCGTCTACGACGCCGCTATCAGGACACCGCTGATTCGACTCGAGGTGCCCGATTCAAACGATCACGCTCCAGAGATCTACTTGAAGCTGGAGGCGCTGCAGCCGATCGGGTCGTTCAAGATTCGCGGCGCGTGGAATGCCGTGCGCTCGATCCCCACGCAATCGCTCTCGCAGGGTGTCTGGACCGTCAGCGCGGGCAACGCCGCGCAAGGGGTGGCCCTTGCCGCGCGAAAGGCAGGGGCACCGTGCTCGGTGATGGTGATCGAAACCGCGCCGCAAACGAAGCTTCAGTCCATCGAGCGGCTCGGTGCGCGTATTCACCGCGCCAGTTACGACGAGTGCTGGCGCACGGTCGAGCAACATCGATCCGATCGCATGCAGGGACACTTCGTCCATCCGTTCGACGACGACCGGTTCATCGCAGGCAATGGCACCGCAGGCCTGGAGATTCTCGAAGACCTGCCCGACGTCGACACGATCGTCGCTCCAATTGGTGGCGGCGGTTTGATCGCGGGAGTCGCGGCCGCGGCGCGAGGGCTGAAGCCCGGCATCAAAATCTTCGCAGCCGAACCGGAAACTGCCGCGCCACTGGCACGCGCCTTTGCTCGTGGTGAGCCTGGACCTTTCGAAGGATGGACCGCCTCCTTCGTCGACGGGGCGGGTGGGAAATCTGTGTTGGCCTCGATGTGGCCGTTGCTCCGGCCCCTGGTGGACGACTCCATCGTCGTGTCGCTCGACGAGGTCAAGGCGGCGATGAAGCGAACGGCCGAACGCGTGCACGTCGTCGCGGAGGGCGCTGCGGGCTGCGCCATCGCGGCGGCTTTGAGTGGCCGCGTGCCTGGTCGCAAGATCGTCGCCGTCGTCTCGGGCGGCAATATCGACCTGGCGAAGTTCGCCGCGCTCGTGGGCGCCTGTGAGTCGACGTAGTTTCCTGGACTGCCCTCTTACCGTTAACCTAACTCAACGCAATGGAACGTTTCGCACTCGCCGCTCCTGTTCCCGACCGTATCCATCGACTTCCAGAACTGTCATTGGATCTCTGGTGGAGTTGGAATCCGGGCGCACGTCAGGTATTCCGCCGCCTCGATTACCCACTCTGGCGGCAGTCAGCGCACAACCCCGTCCGAATGCTGTTGAACATCGACGAATCGACGTTGAAAACCGCGGCGCAGGACAGCGAGTTCCTCGCGCTCTATGACGCCGCCGTCGCCAACCTCGATCATGTTCGGTCGTCGAAGGGCACGTGGTGGGAGAAACACGGGCCCGCTCTCAACGGAAAGGTGATCGCGTACTTCTCGGCGGAGTTCGCACTGCACCAGTCGCTGCCGATCTATGCCGGCGGCCTGGGCGTGCTCGCCGGAGATCACTGCAAGGAAGCCAGCGACCTCGGCGTGCCGTTGATTGGCGTCGGGTTCATGTACCCGCAGGGCTACTTTCACCAACGCATTTCAAACGAAGGCTGGCAACAGGAGAACTACGAGCGGCTCAAGTGGACTGATACGCCAATCGACACGGCGATCACGCGAGACGGCAAACCCGCGCTCACAGCGGTGCCGCTCGGTGATCGAACCGTTCTGGCAGCGGTCTGGCGCGTCCGCGTCGGGCGCGTGCGCCTGTACCTTCTCGACACCGACCTCGAAGAGAACGCGCCGTGGGATCGCGAGCTGTCAGCCCGCCTTTACGGCGGCGACCGCGAAACTCGCATTCAACAGGAGATCATTCTCGGGATCGGCGGCGTTCGCGTCTTACGCGCGCTGGGCATCGAGCCCGCGGTGTGGCATCTCAACGAGGGGCACGCAGCTTTTGTCGCCCTGCAGCGCATCCGTGAGCTCGTCGAGCGCGGGTCGTCGTTCGACAGTGCGCTGGACGAAGTACGTCGCAGTACGGTGTTCACGACCCATACGCCAGTTCCCGCGGGGCATGACGTCTTTCCTTTCCAGCTCGTCGAAAAACATCTGGCGAGTTGCTGGGGCGAGATTGGCCAGCATCGTCAGCGCTTTCTCGCCCTTGGGGAGTACGACAACGGCAATGGCCCGCAGTTCAACATGACCGCGCTTGCGATGAGGACGGCGGCGCACGTCAACGCGGTCAGTGCTCTCCACGGCGAAGTGACTCGAGCGATGTGGCGGCCCATCTGGCCGGATCTGCCTCCCGATCGCATACCAGTCAAATCCATTACCAACGGTGTACAAGTCCCGACTTGGATTGCGGGGTCGATGCTCGACCTGTTCAATCGCCATCTGGGCTCGGATTGGCTCGAACATCACGACGATCCAGCCTTCTGGGAGCGGCTCGACGCGATTCCCGATGATGACCTCTGGGCAGCGCGACAAACCTTGCGCTCTGAGTTGTTCACCTTTATTCGCGAACGATCGCGGCAGCGCTGGGCCGCCGAGCGCGTCAGTCCACTGCAAATCGTTCGAGGCGGGGCCATGCTGGATGCCGATGCCCTGACCATCGGGTTTGCGCGTCGTTTCGCGGCGTACAAGCGCCCCGAATTGATCTTCCGCGACCCGGCGCGCCTCGCTCGCATTCTCACGGCCGCGAATCAGCCGGTCCAGATCGTGTTCGCTGGCAAGGCACACCCCGCCGACGACCCCGCGAAGCATCACTTACAACAAGTGTTTCGTCACACGCTCGATCCGATGTACGCCGGTCGCGTCGCGTTCATCGACGACTACGATTTGCACGTTGCACACTGTCTCGTCGGCGGCTGTGACGTGTGGCTCAACAACCCTCGCAAGCCGCTCGAGGCGAGCGGCACCAGCGGAATGAAGGCGTCCCTCAACGGCGTCCCGCACTTGAGCGTCGGCGACGGCTGGTGGGCCGAGGGGTTCGATGGCAGCAACGGCTGGCTGATTGAGAGCCACACCAATCCCGATGATCACGCCGCGACCGATGACGCCGACGCCGATGCGTTGTATCGGTTGCTCGAGGATCAGGTGGTGCCGTCGTTTTACGATCGCGATCAGCGGCTCGTGCCGCGAGGGTGGATCCGGATCGTGCGCAGCGCGATTCGGTCCAACCTGCCACGATTCTCGGCCCGGCGAATGCTCAAACAATACATCATCGAGATGTACGCACCCGCGGCGTCGACCGAGCTCAGCGCGCGATAGACGCCACGCTTTCGCGCGCTTCCTGATACCAGCGTTTCCACGCGGCCACGATTTCGTCGCTGGCGCCGTTGCGTTGCTCCGTCTCGAGTCGGGCCCGTTCTGCTTCGTCCAGGAGCCGAAGCAATGCTGGCTCGTCGGCGGTGTCCGCGCTTGCGAGGAACGTCGCCGATGTGGCAACAGTCGCCGCAACGTGAAACATCGTGGTTTCGCTGGTCTTGTCGAGTGTGTCGAGGTTGGTGTGGTAGTAGCGGTCGGTAAAGTGCCAATTGAGCAGCGCCGGCACGCCGGCGGTCGTAAACACAGTGTGATCGCTCCCGCCCTCGTAGGGATTGGTTCGAACGACCCATCCGGTCTCGCGCGCGCGACGAAGCGCAACCGCCAGATGAAAGTCGTTGAGCAAGTGACCGCGTACAAGCTTGGGGTCGACCTTGCCCGCGCCCCACTCCGAGTGCGGATCTGAAGGACGCTGCCAGATCGCGGAGGGATCGGGCGACTTCTCGATCAGGAAAGTGCCACCGGTCTTCGACGTATCCTGCCCGGTCATGTCGAGTGACATCATCGCTACGACTCGGCCCGCCCGTGCTTGGTCTTCCTTGATCCATCGTTCGCTGCCGCGCATTTCGTCCAGCCACATGAAGGTGAGCGTTCGACGCAGTGGGGGCAGAAGCCCCTTGGCGATGGCATCGTTAATGGCCAAGGCCGTGGAGAGAAGCGTGCCGGCGCCGCTGGCGTTGTCGTTGGCGCCAGGTTCCTGGACGTGCGCGACGAGCACGACGCGCTCACCGCTTCTCTGACGGCCAGGGATCTCGGCCACTAGTGTCCGGTTTTGACCGCGATGAAAGGAGGTTTCGATCTCCGCATGAACTCGCACGGGCCCCGTCGCCAACGCATCGCGCAACCTCGCGGCGGCGCGAGGCGTCGCCTTGAAACCGAACGATCGCAATCCCTCGTCATAGGGAATGGAACCCCACTGCAGGACGTCGGGCGTCGTTTCGGGCCGCGTATATTGGGCAAGGTCGGTAGAGATCACGCCTAAGGCGCCGCGGTCTCGGACCGCTCGCGTCCACAGCCCACCGACAGCGGCGTCTCCCAGCACGATCGCGCCCTTGACGTCCTTTCCCTCGAAGTCCGACGCCGCACCTCCACCCACATCGACCAGCCGAGCGACAACACCGCCCGCGACTGTCGAGAACGAGTTGATGCAGAGCGTCAGCCGGTCCTGCTCGCGCGAGAGCACGACTTGCCGCTTGTCGCCGTCGATCGACAACGTCGCGCGCTGCTGCTCCCATCCGTGACCGGTGTTTTCATAACGGTCGATGCGCAACGACCCGACTGCTGTCGCACCCCCCGCACCTGTCGCACCCGTCGCACCCGGAAACCCCGCCCTCCGGAGCCTGTCCGCCACGAAGTCGATCGAGCGGTCGTAATCCGGATTGCCGGCCAGGCGCCAGAGTGGCGCCATGAACGTGACGACGTCCATGGCCTCGCGCGTGTCGATCCTCGGTGCGATCACCTGATAGATCACCTCGGCGCGGGGTGGCAGGACGCGATCGAGCGGCGGCCGATGCAGTGGCGCATCCTGGGCGAACACGCCGGCGCTTGCAAGCACGAACGCGATCGCGGGTCTGGTCATGGGAAGCTCGCGGCGGAGTTTAGTACAATCAACCACGTATGTCTCGGAAGTCCATTGCGAAAAAACCCGGCTGCGCGTTGTGCGGCGCCAAGGAGGTTTCGGAGCCGCGCGGCGAAGAACGGTATTGTCGCGACTGCTGGGACAAGAAGATCGCGGTCGAGGAGATCGTCGCGCGTGAGTTCGCGCTCAAACGCTACATCCGCGCTCACAGCGCCGAAAAATATCTGATCTACCACTCGACCCAAAAGCGACCGTGCGGTCAACTGATCGTGGTGGACGACGGGTACGACCTGTTTCTGACCATGATGATCTACCCGAACTTCTCGTGGGACGAGCCAGCCTATCACCTCGAAGGCGACCCGGAAGGCCGAACCTTCGCCGAGCTCCTGGTCGACGTCGTCGCCACCGAAGTCATCGAACCGTGGGGTGGTGGCAAATGGCACCTCGAGGTGTTTCGCGCCACGGCCGCCGAACCGGAAGACTGGAACGGTGAGATGTGAAAAATCGCCTGTTATAATCCCCGCGATCGGAGGGTTTTTTCCCATGAAGCGTCTTGGTTCGATGGTGTTCGCGATGACAGTCGGTGCAGGCCTGTTGGCCGGACCTCTTTTCGGCGAGCAGGATGCCCCCCGCAAACTGGTCGCACCCGTGCGAGGTGAAGCCGCAATCGAGCTGACCGCACCGGACACACGCGTCGTTGGCAACAACGTAGTGACCACGATGCGCATGAAAAACATAGCGGCCGGGCCCATCGCCGGACTCCGGATCGAAGAGAACTGGTTCGACCGCAGTCGGAACCCGGTTCCCGGTGACGTCTATCGCCATCCGCGCCCGTGGCCGGTCGGTGAAGTCATTGAAGTCAAGCTGACCACGCCGCGCAAGGCGGGCATGGGTGATAACCGCTACAACTTCAGTCACGCAAACGGCGCGATCAAGACGACCGTCGTCAAGAAGCTCGATTTGCCGAAGCCGGTGAAATAGCGGAACAAAGGGGTGCCTTATGTGCCTGGGTGCCTCGGGTGCCTGGGTGCGGGTGCCAAAAGGTACTTGGGTGCTCCAGTGCCTAAGTGCTACGGCGGCGCCGCGTGCTACGGCGGCACCTCAAAATGAGCACCAAGGCACTTTGGCACCCTAAGCACCTTGGCACCAGCACCTAGGCACCCAGGCAGTTAAGGCACCTGAGGCACCTTTCGTGCCTTTCGCGAAGCGCTAGGTCGCCGCGATTCTGTCCGCGAGGTGGGCGACGAACGGCACCCGCCAGGTCTCACCCTTGAACGTCCGCAGCATCAGTACCAGCCAGATTCCGACGGCGCCGATCCAGACCAGGTAGACGAGCAAGCGGGCGACCTGGAAGGCGCCCGCCGAGACGACCAGCATCGCGACGCTCAGCGCGGACAACAAGCCGATCATCACCGACAGGCCGCCGAACAGGATGAGCGACTGCGCGGCGTGAAACCTCACGCCGCGATGTTGCTGCTCGATGACGAGGAACACGAGGGCGGACAGCCACCACGCGGTGTAGCTGAGGAGCGCTGACAATCGCGGTTCGACGCCGGTGCTGGTCGGACCCTCGAGGCCGCCCGCCGCTGACTGTGTCACTGCGGCTAGCGCCCCAGCTTCTCGAAACGCACGTTACCCTCGGATCGAGGTACGGCAACGAGGTGCGACGGTGATGTGATGACCATGCTCGCTGCCGTGCCGGGGGGCGGGCCCGCTTCCACCCACTGCACCACCAGGTCCGTCCCCGAAGATTGAACGCCGGTGATCGTCACGTTGAAGCCGCCGGACGGCCGCGATCCCAGGAACACCGCCAGGACCATCTGCTTGTTGAAATCGACGGATGGGATCGGCTGGTTGGGAGCGTGCTTCTTCCACAGCGTGTCGAACTCCGCCGCCGTGCGAGCCACGGTCTGCTGCGCCGTATCGATACCGCTCATGTGGTTGCTGTTGATGGTCGTCATCGGAACCGGGGCCGCCGCGGCTGGCGCCGGTGGAGACGCCGGTTTATCGGCCGCCGGTGAAGACGCGGGTTTCTCGGCCGCCGGTGGCGGCGGGGCGGCTCCGGGCGGGGCGGGAACCACGTTGACGATCGTTTCCCGCATGGCCGTCTGACGCTCGCCAATTCGGGATTCAGCCTCGAGGCGGAGCACATAGAGACCCGGCGCGATGTCGCGCAGCGGCACGCGTCCCATGAATCCGTAGCCGCCGCTCTTGCCACCCAGCTCCGAGCTGTCGCGTTCCTCGCGCGTCTGGAAAACGGTTTGACCACCCTCCGCGTTCAACGTGAGACGAATCTCCACCTTGTGCGCGGGGCCCGAGCCGTGATCGTAGACTTCCGCAAACATCGCGATCTCGTCGTTCTGCGGGAAATCACGGAACGTCGTCATCGGTGCCGGCAACATCTTGAGCAGCGGGTCGCCCTTCGGTCGCGCGGTCATCGCGAGGCTGCTCGCCATCGAGGTGAGTGCGATACCACTGATGGCCAGATTCTCCTTCGTGTAGTCTGGAACCTCGAGGTCATACACCACCAGCCCGGACCGCTTCGAGTTGGCCTCGCGCACGGCGACGCGCACCTGGTAGCGGCCGACCGGAAGTTCCAGCGAGGAGATGACCCGGAAGCCTGCGCTGCGAATCCGCGCCACGGAGTCTGGCTTCAGCGTGAGGTTCACGGTGTTGCGCTCACCCGGAAACGTCTTTCCCTTTCCATCGACCGCGAACAGGGCAACTTCGAGGTCGTTCCGGAACGTTCCTTCTTTTTCGACGAGCGGCAGGTCGCGGCCGCTAATCAACGTGGAAAGAACAACCGAGCCCTTGTTATCCGGTCCCTTGAACACACTGCCGGTGATCGCGAGCGGCAATCCGGCGACCGGCACCGGACTGCTCATCGCCTCGCGCAACTCCGCCGAGGCGTCGCTGGGGCCGCCGAGCGTTGTCTCGGGGGCACGTCCGCGCGGCGCGTAGTAGCCTTTGCGCGCGCGCACCGTCATGCCCGGCTTGTTGACGCGCACCTCGAGCTTCCTGAACCGGCCATCGCGGCGTGTATTCCCCGCGTAATAGCCCAGCACGTAGTACGAACTGTTCTCCTCGACCAGACGATTCATCGCGCCGGCGATGTCGTTGTTGTTGACGGTCGCGAAGCCTCCCGTCTCGTCGGAAACGACCCGGAGCATGTCCTGTCCCAACCGAACTTCCGCCTGTAGGGCGCTGCTATTGAGGCCAAGGGTCAGGTCTTCAGGAAACGATTGGATCTCGATGGCGTCGTCGGCCCCGGCACCAAGACCGCGCACATCGATGCCATAGATCGCGACGTTCGCGCGCGTCGCCGCAGCAATGAGGTCCCGCTGTGCGTCGAGCAGCATGGTGCTGTCGCGCAGGAACGGGTCATTGACGTCGTAATCGATGCCTTCGCTGAAGTAGATCAGAGCCTTCTTCCGGCCCCTGACGCCGGCCATGATGTCGGCAAACTTCTTCATCGATTCGAACGTGTTCCTGGCCTTGAATCCGCGCTCGGCGTTGTCTGGGTCGTCGATGGTGTCGCCAGACTGGCGCAACCCGCGCGTCCGCGCCTCTTCGTCGATTCGATTCATCGTCGACGACCGCAGCTTTTCGCCCATGAACTGGTCGACCGCGTTCAGCAACAGGCGCTTGGTGGTCGTGAATTCCTGGGCGGCCTGTGTCTTGCCACTGGTGTGAACAATTGCCGCCACATCATTGGCGCCCATGTTGCGCTCGATGAACTGCCGGGCCGCCATCTTGACTCGCTGCGAGCGCAGGGGCGCAGTGTGCACATCGTCGAGGACGATGAGATACACGCGTCCGTTGTAGCCGGAGACGTTGTTCTGCACGTCCGGCTCGATCGGTTTGTTGGCAAACAGTGGCCGCGGCGCGCGCTCGACCGGCAGGTTGACGAGCGAGAACACGGTTACTTGCTGCGGCTTGCCGTCCTCCAGTACCTGAAAATCCGCTTGCGTCAGTCCGGTGACGAACTTGCCTTGCGGGTCGACGACGCGAGCGTCGACCTCGACATAGTTCACTTCGGCGCGGAAGGTGACGCCCGGCTGATCAGGCGGTGGTGCTGGCGGCTGGGCTTGTCCGGCCACTCCCGCCGCTCCGGTTAGAAGCAACGCGACGACGAGTCCAAAAGCATTCAGTTTCATAGGGTTACAGTCGTTCAGGCGACGCGGCTCGATTCAGATTATAAGACGGCCAGACGACCCGGGCAGTTCGGATCGTAGAGCTTTCCGCCGGAGAGCGGGCGGGAAATCGCGACGGCGCGGGTTTTGCGAATCCTTAACACTGCGTGAAAACTTTGACCTTGCTGCCGACGTCGAAACCAGTAGATGCACGCCGCCGGCTGGGTGGTTGGTTCCAGCCATCTCGCTATACTGAAAGATCTATGGCCGTAGACGTGAGCGCCGTTCAGAAAGCGCTGAAGGCGCAAGGACTGGACGGCTGGCTCTGGTATGACTTCCAGGGCGCCAATCCCATTGCGCAACGGATGGCGGGCCTCGCCGGTGGCGGGCACATGGCGTCGCGTCGGTGGTTCTACTTCATTCCGGCTGCCGGCGAGCCGCGCGGCCTGGTGCATGCCATCGAGCGCCACAATCTCGACAGCCTGCCCGGGGCGAAGACACCCTATGCGGGGCGGGTGCAGCTCGAGTCCGGGCTGAAGACGTTGCTGTCGGGGACGCAGCGCATTGCGATGGAGTACTCGCCGCAAGGCGCGATTCCTTACGTCTCGCGGGTGGACGCAGGAACTATCGAGTTGGTCCGCGCTCAGGGTGTGGAAGTCGTGTCGTCTGGAGACTTGATCCAGGAGTTCGAGGCGCGTTGGAGTGAAGCGGCGATCACGACGCATTACCGCGCAGCTGAAATCCTGTATCGCGTCAAGGATCGGGCCTTTGAGACCGTCGCCAAGCGACTGCGCGACGGCGTTGCGACGACTGAATACGACGTGCAGCGGCTGATGAACGAATGGTTCGCCGAGCAGGGGCTGAAGACGGACTCCGGGCCGAACGTCTCGGCGCAGGAGAATGCCGGGAATCCTCACTACCTCCCTGGTGCGGAACAAAACCGTGCCATCGGGCGGGATGAGCTACTGCTGCTGGATTTGTGGGGCAAGCTCGATATGCCGGGCGCCGTGTTTGCCGATATCACGTGGGTCGGGTTCACGGGGCGACAGGTGCCCGACGAGATGGCCAAGGCGTTTGCGGTGATCCGCGACGCGCGTGACGCGGCCGTCGACGTCGTCGAAGACGCCGCCGGAAAGGGTCGGGAAGTCCGCGGGTTCGAGTTGGATCGGGCAGCTCGCGCTGTCATCGAAAAAGCTGGGTACGGCCGTTACATCCTGCATCGTACGGGGCATAGCCTGGGCGAGACCGTCCATGGCAACGGCGCCCATCTGGACGACTACGAGACGCACGATGAGCGGCAGCTCCTGCCAGGCAGTGGGTTCACGATCGAGCCCGGCCTGTATTTCGAACAGTTTGGCGTGCGAACGGAGATCAACGTGGTCTGGGGCAAGTCGGGACCCGAGGTCACCGGAGAGCGCCAGCACGACATCGTTTCGTTGTTATAGAGACGCGGCGAGTGACGCCGGTCGAATCGAGGGACGTCGGAGTGGAGGAAAGATAAATGTCAAGCCGCAAAACAACGGTTTTCTACGGATTGCTTATCGGGGTCGCGTCGTTGGCCGTTGGAATGGTGCTCGCCTCGCGCCTCGACCTTCCATCGGTCTCGATGGCGCAGCCAACGGTCACCGCTCCCGCCGTCAACAGCGCACCGCTGACCGGGGCGCTCGATGCCGGCACGTTCCGGAACATCGCCAAGGCCGTGAGCCCGTCGGTGGTGAACATCCGCACCGAGTCGCGTCAGCGCAGCCAGGAGCTCACCGAGTTCTTCGGTGGTGGCGGCGACGAACTGCTCGAGCGGTTCTTCGGTGGTCAGGGACGCGGTCAGGGTCAAGGCCAGGGTCAAGGCCGACCACGCGAGCAGGTTGCAGTGGCCGCCGGCACCGGCTTCATCATCAGCAAGGAAGGCTTCATCCTCACCAATAACCACGTAGTTGAGGGCGCGACGAAGATCGAAGTCAACTTGTTCGGCGACGACGAGGACGTGAGCTATCAGGCTCGGATCGTTGGTCGCGATCCGTTGACCGACAGTGCGCTGATCGAGCTCACTGAAAAGCCCTCGCGCGACCTGGTCGAGGTCAAGTTCGGGGACTCCGCCAACATGTCCCCTGGTGACTGGGTGATGGCGATCGGCAATCCGTTCAGCCTGGCGCACACGGTCAGCGTCGGCGTGGTGAGCGCAGCACGGCCCGGCGGATTGCCGGTGGCAGACGGCCGATTCGCCGACGTGATTCAGACGGACGCGGCTATCAACCCAGGGAACTCGGGTGGGCCACTTCTCAACATTCGCGGCGAAGTGATTGGCATCAACACCGCGATCTTCGCTGACTCCCGCGCGCAGGGAAACCTCGGCATTGGTTTCGCCATTCCGATCAACGTTGTCCGCGATCTTCTGCCGCAACTGCGTGGCGGCAAGATCACACGCGGCGTCATCGGCGTCAGCGTGTTGGATATTCCAGCCAGTGCGCTCGACGAGTTCGGTCTCAAGGAGCGCAAGGGTGCGGTGGTTGGCAGTGTGAATCAGGGTGGACCGGCCGACAAGGCTGGGCTCGAACCTGGCGACGTGATCCTCGAGTTCAATGGCAAGCCAGTCCAGCGGCGTGACCAGCTGGTTTCGATGGTGGTTTCAACCAAGCCCGGCACCTCAGTGCCAATCAAGGTGCTGCGCGACAAGCAAGAGCGCTCGCTGACGGTGACGGTGGAGGAGCTCAATCTCGACAACGAAGCAAATCGCACCGCGCGTCGTGGCGGCGCGGATGATCCTGATGTCGCCGAGCTCGATGGATTCGGCCTGACCCTGGGCGTGCTGAACACCGACATGGCTCGGCGGCTTCGCGTTCCGACGGATACCGAGGGCGTGTTGGTCACGGACGTCGAAACCGGCAGCTCGGCGCAGCGCGCCGGGATGGTCCGTGGCGACGTCATCCTCCAGGTCAACCGACGGCCGGTGACCACACCTCAAGACGCCGGCCGCATCCTGGATCAGGTTCAGAGCGGCGGCACGGCCTTCCTGCTCGTGCTGCGCAACGGCCAGCAGAACTTCGTGACTGTCCGGAAGGACTAAGCAGGTCTGGTAGGTCGGGTAGGTCGGGTCGGGTGGGTCGGGCCGGTCGATCCGATCAAACCCACAGTTTTCAAGGGCCAGTCAGCGGGAGGCGACTCCGGCGACTGGCCCTCGCTATCTGCTCTCGCGCTATCATCCCCTTCGATGGCGATCGAGCGAGAGATCAAACTCAAATTCGACGATCCAGCCGAGGCGCGTCGACGGGTCCTTGCACTTGGTGCGACCCCGCTGCGCGGCAGGCGATTGCAGGAGGACGCACTCGTCGATGGTCCTGACGATCGTCTCTACCGCCGACGCTGCGTGCTGCGAGTTCGCACTGAAAGCGGCAAGAGTCTGCTGACGTTCAAAGGACCTGTCTTGCCCGGTTTGATGAAGGTCCGTGAGGAGCACGAAACGATCGTCGCGGATGGCGACATGCTGCTGACGATTCTGCAGGAACTCGGCCTTCGAGTCTGGTTTCGTTACGAGAAGTATCGAGAGGAGTTCGTCGCCGAAGACATCGTGATCGCAATCGATGAGACTCCGGTCGGAACGTTCGTCGAGATCGAAGGCGGCGAAGAGCACATCCACAAGGCGGCTGCCGCCCTCGGGAAAACAACCGCCGACTACATCACCGATTCCTATCGCACGCTGTTCGTGCGCTACTGCGACGAACATCGTCTCGGCGACATCGACATGGTTTTTGCCGTCGTGAACGCGGCCGGCAGCCACAAGCGCACTCCGGCGAATGAGTGACGTGTCCGCGTGGCCTGCGCTGGTCTTGACCGCGGGCCTGGCGACGCGGCTGCGCCCGCTGTCGGACGTTCGCGCGAAGGCTGCCTTGCCGGTGGCCGGCAGCGCCATCATTGGCCGTATCCTCTCGTGGCTGCGCGACGCTGGCGTGCGTCGCGTGATCGTCAACCTGCATCATCGGCCCGAAAGCATCACGCGTCTGGTCGGCGACGGATCCGAGTGGGGGCTCCAAGTACGGGTACTCGTGGGAGCGCCAGGTGCTTGGCTCGGCGGGCGGCCCTCGCCACGCCTTGTCCCTTCTCGACGCCCCTCGGTTCCTTGTGGTCAACGGCGACACGCTTACCGACTGCAGCGTTCCAGACTTGGTCCAGCGCCACGAAATGTCGGGCGCCCGGGTCACGATGGCGGTGGTCCCGGGCGACGTGCAGCGTTACGGCGGCGTTCTCGTCGGCGAAGACGGTCGTGTCGTTGGCTTTGGTCGATCGGCCCCCGAAGGGTGCCGATCGTTGCATTTCATCGGCGCGCAGGCGGTCGAAGCGTCGGTGTTTGCCAACCTTCCTGATGGCGAGCCTCATGAAACGGTTCGGAGCCTCTATCCGCAGCTGATCGCAGCCAGCAGCGGTGGCGTTGCGGCCTTCGAAAGCCGCGCGGAGTTTCTCGACGTGGGCACGGCCCGCGATTACCACCAGACGGTTCTTGCACTCGCCGAGCGTGAAGGCCGGCCGATCGACGTGGGCGAGGACAGCCGCATCGCACCCAACGCGCGCCTTGTGAACACCATCGTCTGGGACAGAGTCACGATCGAGCGCCACACCGAGCTCATCAATTGCATCGTGGCTGATGACGTCGTCGTTCCGTCTGGAACCCGCTACGAGCACGCGACGTTGGTGCGTACTGATCGTGGATTGCAGGCTCAGCCGTTCTAGAATCGCAACGTGTTGGACACCGTTCACGCGCGAATCAATCAGTACCTCGACGAGCTGCAGCTCCGCAGCCGCGCCACCAAGGTATTACCGCTGACGGGCGATGCCTCGGATCGACGGTATTTCCGCGTCCTGCTGAACGATGGCGACTCGATTGTGCTCGCGCTGCACGCCGGCCCGATTGATTTCGAGGCAATGCCGTTCGTGAAGGTCGCGCTCCTGCTCAAACACATCCCACTCCCTGTTCCGGTATTGCTTCACCACTCGAACGAGCTGGGAATCATCGGACTGCAGGATCTTGGCGACGTCACGCTGCAAGCCCACCTGGGTGCCGCGACCGCCGACGAACACGACGCGCTGTATCGACAAGCGGTGTCGTTCATCGTCCAGCTGCAGCACCGTGGCGCCGAGCTCGAGTCGCCCGACTACCCGCCCTATGGGATTGCGTTCGACACCGACAAGCTGTCGTGGGAGCTCGAGTTCTTCTTCAAACACTTCTTACGGGCCTATCGCGGTGTTTCCCCATCGGTCAATGTTCAACGGGCACTATCCGAAGAATGGTCGGCGATCGTCAACGAGCTCGCCAACGAGCCGCGCGTGCTGTGCCACCGTGACTATCACAGCCGCAACCTCATGCTGAACGACGGCGGTCTGTTCATCATCGATTTTCAGGACGCCCGGATGGGACCGGATACCTACGACCTGGTCTCGTTACTGCGGGACTCGTACGTCGATCTCGAATCGCGTCAGGTGGATGAGCTCATCGCGTACTTCTTGGCAGTCAAGCACTCCTCAACCGTCGTGCCGGCAACGGATACTGCGGAATTTCGAAGGCGCTTCGACTTGATGGCGCTGCAACGCAACTTCAAGGCGCTCGGAACGTTCGGTTACATGACCGTCGCCCGCGATAATACGGTTTATATCCAGTACATCCCGCGGACGCTCAACTACGTGCGCGCCAACCTCGCGAAATACCCCCGTTTCGGCCGTCTTCGCGACATCCTGTCCGAGCTCATCGACGAAGTTCGGTAAGATAGTCGTTTGGGCCTCGTGCCGCGGAGCTTTCAGTGAGCAGTCTGCGCTTTGGTGTGTCGACGCACCTGTACCACGACCAGCGGCTCGACCGCGACCACCTGGTAGAGATCGCCGCCCACGGCTTCGACTGTATCGAGTTGTTCGCAACCCGAACTCACTTCGACTATCACGACAGCGTCGCCGTGCGATCGCTGGCGGAGTGGCTCGAGGACACCCGGCTGGAACTGAACTCGGTGCATGCGCCGATTTGCGCCAGCTTCCTCCAGGGGGCGTGGGGGGAGGCATTCTCCAACGCGATCACGGACGAAACGCGACGACGCCGGACCATGGCGGAGGCCGAGGCAGCGCTGGCGGTGTCGCAGACGATTCCGTTCCGTCACCTCGTCGTGCACCTGGGTGTGCCGGACTCAGTGGGACACGGCTCGTCGGACAACAGCCGCGAGGCGGCGCGCAGGAGTATCGAGGAACTGCATGGGATCGCGGATCGCGCCAACGTGCAACTGGCGCTCGAGGTCATCCCGAACCAGCTCTCGAGCGCGGAATCGCTCGTGTCGTTTATCGAGAACGATCTGGAAGGCGCACGGGTCGGCATCTGCATGGACGTCGGCCACGCGCACCTCATGGGCGACGTCGGGGATGCGATTGAAACCTGTTCCGGGCACCTGGTGACGACGCATCTGCACGACAACCGGCGGAAGAGCGACGACCACCTGGCGCCTGGTGACGGCGGAATCGATTGGCCAGCGGCACTGGTCTCGCTACAAAAGATCGGCTACGACGGTACCTGGTTGTTCGAAGTGGCCAACGTGTCGACACCTAAGGCCGTGCTCGAGAAAACGGCCGCCGCGAGACAGCGGTTCGAAAAGTTGTTGGATTTCGATTTTGGAGAGAGCTGAGGCACCTGCGCACCCGCGGCACCTGCTTATGACCCACGTTTACATTGACAAGATCGGCGATCACGTCGGACAGACCGTCACTATCAAGGGCTGGCTGCACAATCGCCGGTCGAGCGGGAAAATTCACTTCCTCGTCGTTCGCGACGGCACGGGCTTTCTTCAGGTGGTGATGGGCAAGAACGATGTGCCCGAAGAAACGTTCAAGGCTGCCGACCACCTGTCACAGGAGACCTCGATCATTGTGACCGGCAGCGTGCGAGAGGATAAGCGGGCGAAGAACGGATACGAGCTGACGGCGAGCAGCCTCGAAGTCATCGGCGTCGCTCACGACTATCCGATCACGCCCAAGGAACACGGCGTCGACTATCTGCTCGATCGCCGCCACCTGTGGATTCGTGCCGAACGACAGACTGCCATTCTGCGGGTGCGTCACGAAGTCATCAACGCCGTTCGCGACTTCTTCAACAGCCAGGGCTTCATTCTCGCGGACACGCCGATTTTCACGCCCGCCGCGTGCGAGGGCACGACGACGCTGTTTCCGGTGCAGTACTTCGAGGACAACACGGCGTATCTGACGCAGAGCGGTCAGCTGTACAACGAAGCCAACGCGATGGCGCTGGGCAAGGTGTATTGCTTTGGTCCGACGTTCCGTGCGGAGAAAAGCAAGACCAGGCGGCATCTGACCGAGTTCTGGATGGTCGAGCCCGAGGTCGCCTATGCCGATCTCAACGATGTCATCGGGCTCGCCGAAGGACTCATCATCTCAATCGTCGCGCGCGTGCTCGACAAACGTCAGGCCGAGCTGAAAGTACTCGAGCGAGACACATCGAAGCTCGACGCCGTCAAGGCTCCTTTCCCCCGCCTGCATTACGACGAAGCAGCCAAGATCCTCCACGACAAGGGTGTTCCGTTCGAAGTCGGCGGCGATCTGGGGGGAACCGATGAGACCGTGCTCTCCGAACAGTTCGACCGGCCGGTGTGCGTCACGCACTACCCCGCTGCCGTAAAAGCCTTCTACATGAAGCCTGATCCGGCGCAACCCGATCGCGCGCTGTGCGTGGACGTTCTTGCTCCCGAGGGGTACGGCGAGATCATCGGCGGTGGCCAGCGTCTCGATGACTACGACCTGCTGATCCAGCGAATCAAGGAACACAACCTTCCGCCCGAAGCGTTCGAGTGGTACCTGGATCTGAGGCGATTTGGAACCGTGCCGCACGGCGGATTCGGCATGGGTATCGAGCGCGCAGTAACCTGGATCTGCGGCCTCGAGCATCTCCGCGAGGCGATCCCGTACCCGCGAATGCTGTACAGGCTGTATCCATGAAAGTTTTCAGTTGCCAGTTACCAGTTAACGAAGTTCGAGCGAAAGCTTATGAAAATCGGCTTCGTTTCGTTGGGTTGTCCAAAGAATCTCGTGGACGCGGAGGTCATGCTTGGTCTGGCTGAAGAGGCGGGCCATGTCGTGACGCCGATCGCGGACGAAGCCGATGTCCTGGTCGTCAACACCTGCGCCTTCATCGACCGCGCCAAAGAGGAGTCGGTGAATACGATTCTCGAGATGGCGGAGCTCAAGAAGCAGGTGGAGGGCCGTCGACTCGTCGTGACCGGCTGTCTGGCCGAGCGCTATCGCGACGAACTGCGGCGGGAGATTCCGGAGATCGATGCCATTCTCGGCACCGGCGAAGTCCTTGGGATTCTCGAGGCCTTGACCGGGACCGTCGGCGCAAACCGGCCCGCCACTGCCACGCCAATGGCCTTCTACAAGCGGGACCCGGGCCACAAATCGACTCCTGGGGATACTCCGCAATTTGGCATCGACCTTCCTGACTATCTCTACGACGCCAACACTCCCCGTCGACTCGCCACACCCGGGCACTACGCGTATCTCAAGATTGCAGAAGGGTGTGACTACAAGTGCGCGTTCTGCATCATCCCCAAGATGCGAGGCCACTACCGGAGCCGGACGCCCGAGTCGATTGTCCAAGAGGCGCACGCGCTCGCCGATCGCGGGGTGAAAGAACTCCTCCTGATCTCGCAGGACACGACGTTCTACGGGATCGATCGTAAGGAACGAGGCGCTCTCCCGCGACTGCTTCGCGAACTCAACGCCGTCGACGGCTTGGAGTGGATTCGGTTGCTGTATCTCTACCCGACCACGATCTCGGACGAAGTTATCGATGCCATCGGCGACCTGGACAAGGTCTGCAAGTACATCGACCTTCCCCTTCAGCACGCATCGGATCGCGTGCTGCAGCGGATGAAGCGCCCAGGCACGCGCGCGACCTACGAACGGCTCTTGCAGCGCATCCGGGAACGGATTCCTGGGGTCGCGCTCCGCACCACGTTCATCGTGGGGTTCCCAGGAGAAACGGCCTCAGACTTCGACGAGCTCATGGACTTTGTCCAAGGCGTCGAGTTCGATCACGTTGGTGCGTTCACCTACTCACACGAAGAAGGCACGACGGCCTTTGGCCTTGCAGACGACGTCTCGCCCGAGCAAAAGGATGAGCGGCAGGCCGCTTTGATGGCGCGCCAGCGCCTGATCGTCGAGAGGCGACAATCGCGGCGCGTCGGCGATCAGGCCCGTCTGCTGGTGGACGGTCCCTCGCCTGACCACGAGCTGGTGGTTCGGGGCCGCCTCCAAGGTCAGGCGCCGGACATCGACCCGCAGGTCTACCTGACCGAAATCGACCCCAGCACGGTCGTTCCAGGCGACTTTCTGGACGTCGAAATCGTGGGGGCCCAGGGTTACGACCTGATTGCCCGGCCGGTCTAGGCAGCGCGCAGCGCGACCCTTTCGCCGTGTTAAAATGATTAGTCCGGTCGAAGTCTGGGAAACCAGAGTGGGCCTTCAGCCCACTTTTTGTGTTTAAGGGGGCCTTTTGACCCCGTTAGAACGGGTCCGGGAAATCGCGGGACGACTGGCCGGGACTCGCGGGCTGACAGTGGACGACGTGGCGCTGCGTCGCGAAAGCGGGCAACAGGTCCTTCGGGTCACGCTGGATCGGCCGGGACCGAATGCGACCCCCGAGGAAAGCGTCAGCATCAGCGACTGCGAGGAGATTGGCCACGAACTCGGCACGATCCTCGACGTTGAGGATCTCTTTCCAGCGCGTTTCACGTTGGAGGTTACGTCGCCCGGTCTGGATCGACCGCTCCGGCACGCCGACGACTATCGGCGGTTCGAGGGGCGTCTCGCGAAGATCGTCATGCGCGAGCCCGTCAATCGGCAGACGGCGTTCGCCGGCCGTCTTCGTGGGATGGATGGTGATGACGTGTTGTTCGAATCGGAGGGCGGCAAGTTGGTGCGATTGCCGCTGGCGCTCGTGAGTCGGGCGCGGTTAGAGGTGGAGTTCTGAAGGACATGACGAGCAGCAATCCTCTCCAGCAGACCATCGAGGCTCTGGCCAAGGAGAAAGGCATCGAACCCGAGGTCGTTATCCAGGCGATGGAGGAAGCGGTCCTCACCGCCTCGCGCAAGTACTACAAGTCGACCGAGGATCTGCGCGCGAAGTTCAACCCCGAGAACGGGCAGATCGAGCTGTTCGCCGTCAAGACGATCGTGGACGAGGTAACGAACTCCGCAACCGAGATTTCTCTGTCCGAAGCCAAGGAAATGTACGGCGACGACGCCGAAGTCGAGATTGGTTATCAGATCGAGTTCCCGAAGCGCACGGATGTCCTGGGACGCATCGCAGCGCAAACCGCGAAGCAGGTGATCTTTCAGAAGGTGCGCGAAGCCGAGCGCGAGATCATCTTCGCCGAGTACAACCAGCGCGTCGGCGAAGTCATGAACGGCATCGTCAAGCGCTTCGAGCAGGGCGACATCATTGTCGAAGTCGGGCGAGTCGAGGCGATTCTTCCCCGCAAGGAACAATCGCGCGCGGAAAGCTACACGCAGGGCGATCGTCTGCGGGCTGTGATCAAGGGCGTCAGCAAGAGCGCGAAGGGACCGCAGATCGTGCTGTCGCGGACCGATCCGGCGCTGTTGATCAAGCTGTTCGAGCAGGAAGTCCCTGAGATCTACGACGGAACCGTGATGATTCGCGGCGCCGTGCGCGAAGCGGGTGATCGGGCCAAAGTCGCCGTGTTCTCTCGTGAACGCGACGTCGATCCGGTGGGCGCCTGCGTCGGCATGAAGGGCACACGAGTCCAGGCCATCATTCGCGAACTGCGCGGCGAAAAGATCGACATCGTCGAGTGGTCGGATGATCCAGTGGCTTTCGTGATGAACGCCCTGTCACCGGCCAAGGTTCAACGCGTCACTATCGTGAGCGATCAAGACAAGGTCATGGAGGTCGTGGTCGAAGACAAGCAGTTGTCGCTGGCCATCGGCAAGAAAGGACAGAACGTCAGATTGGCCGCCAAGCTTACGGGCTGGCGGATCGACATCAAGAGCGAAGAGGAAAAGCGCAAGGAAGTAGAAGCGCAGCTGGGCGCCCTCGAAATACCAGCGGAAGAGACTGAAAGCACCGTCGACACAGCCGCCGCGGTGGAGACGACCGATGAGGTCGTGGAGACGACCGATGAGGTCGTGGACACGCCGGCCGCCGAGGCGGAGCCTACGGACTCGCAGACTGACGAATCGCGATAAAGGAAACTCGTTTTGGCCACAGTCCGGATCTACAAAGTCGCCGAACTGCTGAACACCACCAGCCAGGAAGTGCTGCAGTTGCTCAAGCAGAATCACGGCATCGAGCTGAAGAGCGCGTCGAGCACTCTCGAAGAGATTGTCGCGCGGCAGTTCGTCGACCGGCTCGCGCGGCAACGCGGCATCGAGCTGCCGAAGGGCGACATCTTCTCGGAGACCGCCGTCAAGCCGGTCAAGAAGGCTGGCACGACGAGCGCCAAGAAGGGCGCCGCCCCGGCCGAGCCGGCCAAGCCGTCGGCCCCGTCGCTGCCACCGCCGCGACTGATCAAGACCGTCAAGCCGCCGGCCCCGACGGTCGTGACGGCACCCGAGATGCCCACCGAACCGGTCGCGGCCGAACCGGAGCCACCAGTGGTCGAGGCACCGCTGCCACCGACGGTCGTGGTCGCCGAAGAGCCTGCACCAGCTGTTGAGGAGACCCCGGCGCCTTCAATCGAGGAACCAGCCCCGGTCCCGGCACCAGTTGCACCGACCGGCGCGCCGGAGGAAGCGCCTGCGATTGCCGCGAAGACTGGTGCAGCCGGACGGTTCGTGCCACCCAGCATTCGTCTCCGTGTCGAAGAACCAGGTCAGGCGCCGCCCAAGGCTCCGCCGTTGCAGCCGCGTAGGGTCGTCGTGCCCCAGCAGCCGCGCGCGGTACCGCCACCTCAAACGGCCCGGCCGGCCGCGCCGCAGCAGAATCGACCGTCGGGTCCCAGCGCGCCGCGACAGTCGTCGTATCCGTCAGCGGTTCGCCCCTCGGCAGGCACCACACCCGCGATGATCGGCGGGCCCAGGCCGCTGCCGTCGCAGCCGGTCCGGCCAACGTCGCAGCCGCCACGTCCCGGCGCATATCCACAGCGTCCGGGGATGCCACAGCGTCCGGGTGGCCAGATGTACCACCGCCCCGGGCAGCAGTCGCGACCTTCAGGTCCGCGACCGCAGTCGCGTCGCGAAGCGCCCTCAACCCGGCCGATGCCGGCACCAACGGAACTACCGCCGGTATCGCGCACGATCACGCTGGCTGAAGGCATGACGGTCAAGGACCTCGCCGACAAACTGGATGTGCGCGTCAAGGACGTGCTCAAGTCGTTGCTCGATCGCCGGTTGATGATGACCATCAACTCGACCATCGACATGGAAATGGCGCGAGAAGTGTCTCGGCAGTTCGGTGCGGACGTGCAAACTCGCAGCTTCGAAGAGGAACTGCTCGAGGTCGAATCGGAAGCCGTCGACGCTGCCGATCAGGTCGTGCGTGCGCCTGTCGTGACCGTCATGGGTCACGTCGACCACGGCAAGACCACGCTCCTCGACTCCATTCGCACCACGCGAGTGGCCGAGCGCGAGGCCGGTGGCATTACTCAGCACATCGGCGCATACCTCGTACCGGTCGGCGACAACACCGACAAGAACATCGTCTTTCTCGACACGCCGGGTCATGAGGCGTTCACGCTGATGCGCGCCCGCGGATCGCGCGTTACCGACGTCGTGGTTCTGGTCGTCGCGGCGGATGACGGCGTGATGCCCCAGACCAAGGAAGCGATCGATCATGCGCGTGCAGCCAACGTGCCGATCATCGTCGCCGTGAACAAGATCGACAAGGCGGGGGCAAACCCCGAAACGGTCAAGCGGCAGCTGGCGGATCTCAACCTCGTCCCCGAGGATTGGGGCGGCTCAACGGTCTTCGTCGAGGTATCAGCGAAGAAAAAGACCGGGCTGGACCTTCTCCTCGAGATGATTCTGCTGGTCACGGAAATCGGCGAGCACAAGGCCAACCCGAAGCGCGCCGCGCTGGGCACCGTTCTCGAAACGAAGCTCGATCGTGGACGCGGACCCGTCGCGACGGTCTTGGTGCAGGATGGTTCACTCCGCGTCGGCGACAACATCATTGCCGGTCCGGTCGTGGGTCGGGTTCGCGCGCTCATCGACGACCGCGGCCGGGCGCTGAAGATCGCCGGTCCGTCGACGCCAGTCGAGGTGCTGGGCCTGGAAACGTTGCCGTCGCCCGGTGATTCGTTCCAGTCAGTCGCCGATCCGGCCAAGGCACGTCAGATCGCCACCTTCCGTCAGACGCAAGCCAAGGAAAGAGCGCTGGGAGCCAAGGGCGCCCGCTTGACGCTCGAATCGCTGCAGGCGCAACTGGCCGAGGGCGACGTCAAGGAACTGCCCATCATCATCAAAGCCGACGTCCAGGGCTCGGCGGAAGTGCTCTCGTCGACACTGACGAAGCTGTCGGACGACAAGACCAAGATCAAGATCATCCACTCGGCGGTCGGTGCGATCAACGAGTCGGACGTCCTGCTCGCGGCGGCCTCCAACGCGATCATCATCGGCTTCAACGTTCGCCCGGATCGCAACGCGGCCGACGTCGCCGAACGCGAGAAGGTCGACATCCGGCATCACTCGGTCATCTACAACGTGACCGACGAAATCAAGAAGGCGATGACCGGCCTGCTCGACCCGACCTTCAAGGAACAGCGGCTGGGTAGCGCCGCCGTCCGCGAAACCTTCAAGGTGCCAAAGGTCGGCACGGTTGCCGGCTGCCTGGTCCAGGACGGCCGGATCACGAGGGCCGGCGAAGCGCAGGCTCGTCTGCTTCGCGACAACGTCGTGGTGTGGGAGGGCAAGCTCGCCTCACTGCGCCGGTTCAAAGACGATGTGTCCGAAGTCAAGGCTGGGTTCGAGTGCGGTATTGGCCTGCAGAACTTCAACGACGTGAAGGTGGGCGATGTGATCGAAGTCTTCACGATGGAGCGGGTCGCGGCGGCTGTCTAAAGTTCCTGGGTTCGAAGGCTCCAAGGTTCTTGAGTTCAGCGTGAATGGTTGTCGGCCTCCTCAGCATCGAGCTCCACATTCCGTACGCCCAGTCCTTGAAGGACAAGCGGATGGTGCTTCGTGGGCTGAAGGACCGGCTCAAGAAGTTCAACGTGTCGGTCGCCGAGGTCGAGTATCAGAACGTCTGGCAGCGTGCTGGTATTGGCGTGGTGACGATCAGCACCGCACAGGATCACGCTGACCGCGAATTGCAGGCCGTCGCCGCTGAGATCGAACGCCTCGAGCCCGGCTTGGTGAGCCGAACGGAAATTGAGTTCTTGACGTGATCGCGAAGGGCACAGGGCGTCATTAGAAATGCACGACGGACGAACGCACCTGTGCACCCAGGCACCAGCACCTTAGGCACCAGCACCTTCAGGCACCAAGGCACGTCAGGCACCCAGGCACTCACGAAATGCCCCTTTCACACCGCATCGAACGGATCGCCGAGCAAATTCGCGAGGAAGTGAGTCAGATTCTCGCCACCGAAGTTGCCGATCCAGGCGTCGGCCTGGTCACGGTGACCCGCGTGAAGGTGACACCGGATCTGTCGCTCGCGCGAATCTATTGGACGGCGATGGGAGACGCCGCTGAACGAAAGAAGACGGCCAAAGCGCTGGCGCGGGCGGCCGCCTATGTGCGGCATCTTCTGAGCACACGCATGACGTTGCGCCGGTCTCCGGAAGTGCAGTTCCTGTTCGATCAGTCCGTGGCAGCACAGGATCGCGTGGAACAAATCCTTCAGGAGCTCAAGCAGGAAGCTGAAGAACGTCAGGCGGAGAGCGGCCTCGAAGCCACCGAACGCGAGTCATCACAGGACGGCGCGCCTGAGCCGCCGAAGCCACCGCGTGTCTGAGTTCGAACGCCTGGTCGCGCACATTCGCGCGGGCCAACGCTTCGTTCTCGCCTCGCACCAACGCCCCGACGGCGATGCCGTGGGCTCCTCCGTTGGAATGGCGCTGGCCTTGCGCGCCATCGGCAAGAGTGCCGAGGTCGTGATGGACGCCCCGCCGCCGCACTTTCTGCAGCCCTTCCCCGACGTCGCCAATATACGCATCACCAGTGAGCTGACCACCTCATACGATGGCGCTCTCATCATGGAGTGCAGCTCACTCGATCGCACCGGCGTCGCCGGCCTCGATCGATCTCCGGTGCTGAACATCGATCACCACATCGGAAACACGAATTACGGCGCAATCAACTGGGTGGACGAATCGGCGGCGGCGTGCGGCGAACTGGTGTTCACGCTGATCGAGGCTCTGGGCGCACCGCTCCCCCGCGATGTCGCGACGCATATCTACCTGGCGCTGTTGACCGACACAGGATCGTTTCATTACTCACACCTGTCGCCGCGCAGCTTTGAAATCGCGCGTCGTTGTGTCGAGGCCGGCGTCAGCCCTCAGTGGGTCGCGAGCACCCACTACGACAGCAGCACCGTGGGCCGGGTGAAGCTCTTTGGAATGGTGCTCAATGGCATGCAACTCGATCCGTCAGGGCGCGTGGCGGTGCTGACGATCACTCGCGATCAGGCGGCCACGGCGGGCGCGACCTACGAGGACACGGACGGGATCGTCAACTTCCCGATGAGCGTCAAGGACATCGCCGCGGTCGCCTTCTTCAAGGAAGTCGGACCGGATGACTGGCGCATCAGCATGCGATCGAAGGGCTCGGTGGACGTCAGCGCGATTGCCCGATCGTACGGCGGGGGCGGCCACAAGAACGCGGCCGGTTGCTCGGCCAGTGGCGAGATCGAGAGGCTGGTTCAGACCTTCACAACCCTTTTGGTCACTGCTACAGACGGGGCCACAGAGACACAGAGACACAGAGCTTGAGTCTGAAAAATCTCCGGGTCTCTGAGTCTCCGTGGCGTGTCTGTCATTACAGGCGCCGTGTCTCGTACTAACAACATCGATGGCGTCCTCGTCATCCACAAGCCGGTTGGCCCAACGTCGCATGACGTCGTGGTCTGCGCCCGCAGATCGCTTGGCGTGAAACGCATCGGTCACACTGGAACCCTCGACCCTCAGGCATCCGGTGTCCTTCCGCTCGTCTTGGGACAAGCCACTCGTCTGGCCCAACACCTGAGTGGATCGGACAAGGAGTACGAAGCGACGATTCGGTTTGGCGTCGTGACCGACACCTTCGATGCCGCTGGCACGATCGTGGAGGAGACCGGCGGCCTGCCATCGGTGTCGGAAGTCGAGCGTGCGCTGGCGCAGTTCGTCGGCGAACTGGAGCAGGCGCCACCGCTCTACTCGGCCAAAATGGTCGGCGGTGAACGTTCGTACGTACGGGCGCGATCGGGGAAGCCCATACAGCCACCTGCCGTTCGCGTGCGCGCTGACGCGCTCACCCTGGTGGAGATGAACGGCAGCAGGGCGCGCGTGCGGGTGCGCTGCTCTGCTGGCTTCTATGTGCGGTCGCTCGCACACGATCTCGGGCGTCATCTCGGCGTCGGCGGGATCCTCGATGGCCTCGTGCGGACTGGCGCGGCCGGCTTCAGCCTGGCCGATGCGCTCGCGTTCGACGTACTGGTCACGGGAGCCCGCGCTGACCTCATGACACGCGTCCAGCCGATGGAGACGCTGCTCACCGACCTACCAGCGGTGCGGCTCACGGCGACTGGCGCCGAGTGGGCTGCGCATGGCCGGGATCTTGGCCCTGGGGAGGTTGTGGGGCCGATCTCCACCTCGAATCTGATACGTCTGTTCGGTTCCGATGGTCGGTTGATTGGTCTCGCTGAACCCGCAAAAACTTTAGGGTTTTTGCACCCTGCGGTGATTTTCAGCTACAATTGAGGATTCTCGGCGAGATGGAAATCGCCGCATACGGCGGGCTGGAAACCTCCCAAGTTTCTGGGCCGTTCGTGGAGGACACCGTGGCACTGACGAAAGACAAGAAGGAAACGCTGATCGGCAGTTATCGCACGCACGACAAGGACACGGGTTCCCCCGAAGTTCAGGTGGCGCTGCTCAGCGAACGTATCAACTACCTGACGGAGCATTTCAAGTCACACGCGAAGGATCACCACTCGCGCCGAGGGCTGCTCAAACTCGTCGGCCAGCGTCGCCGCCTCCTCGATTACCTCAAGAGCAAGGATACCGACCGCTACGCCGAGCTCATCAAGAGGCTCGGAATCAGGAAGTAAAGTTTCCAATGGTCAGTTACCAGTTCAAGGGAAGTCGCCTTTGAACTGGCCAACTGGGAACTGGAAACTGACTTCGCCAAATACCTCCCAATGCACCCAGGGGAACGTGACCCCATCGAGGCTTTATGCACAAACGTGAGATTCCGATCGGCCAGCAAGTTCTGTCCCTGGAGACAGGCAAACTGGCCAAGCAGGCGGATGGTTCCGTCGTCGTCCGCATGGGCGACACGATGGTGCTGGTCACCGCCTGTCATGCCTCCAACGCCCGCGAGGGCATTGATTTTCTGCCCCTTACCGTCGACTACCGCGAATACACCTACGCGTCTGGACGCATCCCAGGCGGCTTCTTCAAACGTGAAGGCAAAGCCACCGAGAAGGAGATCCTGACGAGCCGTTGCATCGACCGTCCCATCCGCCCGCTGTTTCCCTCCGGTTGGCACTACGAAACCCAGATCATCGCGTTCCTGATCTCAGCGGATGCCGACCATGACGGAGACGTGCTGGCGATCACGGGGGCGTCCGCCGCGCTGGCGCTGTCAGAAATGCCGTTCGAGAAGACGATTGCTGGAGTCCGCGTCGGCCTGATCGATGGTGAGTTCGTGATCAACCCGAGCTTTACTCAACGCAAGAACAGCCGTCTCGATCTGATCGTGGCGGGCAGCAAAGATGGAATCGTGATGGTCGAGGCGGGCGCGAACGAAGTGACCGAAGACGAGGCCGTCCAGGCTCTCGAGGCCGGCCACGCCGCGATCCGTCAGATATGCGACGGCATCGATGCGCTCGCTCAGGAGGCCGGACGCAAGAAGCTGGCGCCGGTTGAGAAGACCGTCGATGCCGAGTTCAGCCGGATGGTCGAGGCGAACGTTCTGTCGCCTTTGACCGATGCCATGCGCATTCGCGACAAGATGGCCAACTACAGCACGGTCGACGCGGTCTTCGAAGAGTTGATCGCGTCGCTACCCGAGGACTTGCAAGAGCGTAAGGCCGAAGCGCGTGGAGTCTTCAAAACGCTTCAGGAGAAGGTGCTGCGCGACGAAGTGCTCGAGCGAAACGTCCGGCTCGACGGCCGTCGTTTCGATGAAATTCGACCGATTTGGATCGAGACCAGCGTGTTGCCTCGCGTGCACGGTTCCGCGGTGTTCACCCGCGGTGAAACGCAAGCGCTCGTCACCGCGACGCTGGGCACGGCCGACGATCAGCAGAAGATCGAGACGGTCGACGGCGAGTCGTGGAAGCGGTTCATGCTCCATTACAACTTCCCGCCCTTCTCGGTTGGCGAAGTGCAGTTCCTTCGCGGTCCGGGCCGTCGGGAGATCGGGCACGGCGCGCTGGCGGAACGTTCGCTTGCGCCCATGATGCCGTCGGAAGAGGCCTTCCCTTACACCGTGCGAGTAGTGTCGGACATCCTGGAGTCGAACGGCAGTTCGTCGATGGCGTCGGTCTGTGGCGGCGCACTGGCCATGATGGACGCTGGCGTCCCCATCAAGAAGCCTGTCGCGGGCGTCGCGATGGGATTGATCCTCGACGAGAAGACCGGGAAGTACGCGGTCCTCACCGATATCGCCGGCGCGGAAGATCACTACGGCGACATGGACTTCAAGGTTGCCGGCACGGCCGAAGGCATCACCGCCTTGCAAATGGACATCAAGGTAACGGGCATCTCGTCCGAAATCATGAAGGCAGCGCTCACGCAGGCGCGGCAGGGACGTCTCTTCATCCTCGACAAGATGATGGAGTCGCTCCCCTCCTCACGCACGAACATCTCGACTTACGCCCCACGCATCGTCACCATCAAGATTCCAGTCGACAAGATCCGCGACGTCATCGGCCCCGGTGGGAAGATGATCCGCAGCATCATCGAAAAGACCGGCGTCAAGATCGACGTGGAAGACGATGGCCGGGTCAATGTCGCGTCGGCGGACGAAGCGGCGGCAAACATGGCGCTGGGCATGATCCAGGAACTGACAGCCACGCCGGAGCTCAACAAGACCTATCTCGGCAAGGTGCAGCGCATCACCGACTTCGGCGCCTTCGTCGAGATCATGCAGGGCACCGACGGTCTTCTCCACGTCTCGGAGATCGCGAACTATCGCGTGAAGGACGTGCGCGACGAGCTCAAGGAAGGCCAGCAGGTCCTGGTAAAGGTCATCAACATCGATCCAACCGGCAAGATCCGCTTGTCGCGAAAGGCCCTGCTGTCACCGGACGAGGGAACCGCTCCGCCGGCATCGAGCGGTGAGCCGCGCGAAGCCGCGGGCGCAGCCGCAGTCGGTTCCGGCGACCCTGGTCAAGGTCGGCGCGAAGGCGGCCGTGACGGCGGTCATCGCGGCGGTCGCGGTCGCGGGCCGCGACGGGATCGCGAATAGTTCGACAGGTCATGTTTCGGGTGGTGGTCCTGATCGCGCTCGCCACCGCGTGGGCGAGCGCTCAGGATCAGACACCCAATCGGCGCGAGGTAACGGTCACCGCGCGCGAGCACGCATTCACACCGGCCCGCATCGAGGTCCTTCAGGATGACCTCGTGCGGATCACCCTCACCAGCGAAGACCGACCCTACAGTTTCGCCATCGACGCTTATCGAATTCAGAAGCGGGTCGGCGCCGGCCGGACGATCACCTTCGACTTTCGCGCCGACCAGCCCGGCACGTTCACCTTCTACTGCAACCTCACGAGCGATCCCGCTTGTCGCGACATGAAGGGAACGATGGTGGTGGCGCCGAAATAACTACACGCATAGTTTCCAGTTACCAGTTATCCAGTTCAAAGGCTTGGAGCTGGTTCGTGGCGCCTTTGAACTGGCAACTGGCAACTGGTAACTGCGCGCGCCCTGTCAGCGGCGTGGGAACTGGTCCGGGTTGTCGGTGAAGAGCGCGTCGACACCGAGCGTGTAGAGGAAATGCTCCATCTCCGCCTTGACGTTCGGGTATTTTCCGGTCCCTGACGAACGGAAAGTGTACGGCGTGACAGTCATGCCCTCGGCGTGTGCCCACTTCACGAGATCAGGATTGGCTTCGACGATGGCCTTGGCGGGGCCGAGGCCTTGGATGAAAGGCTTCCACTCCTTGACCTTCGCGGCCGACTCCCAGCCTTTCCCGTTCGACAACAGCAAGACCACGGGCACGCCAATCTTCATCGACGCCAGTCGCTTGGCGCTCGACTCGCTGAAGGTCTGCAGGATGATGGGCGTCTTCGGATCGGCCTTGGGTCCTCGAAGCTGATGCTTGTCTAACGCTTCAGCGACGAGACGTTCGAAGTCGACATCACGTCCGGTATAGACCTCCGGAGTCTTCAACTCCGGGTACATTCCAGCCTTGCCGCGAATCAGCGCGACGGCTTCCTCGAACGTCGGAATACGCTCCCCTTTGAACTTCGGATCGAACCACGAACCCGCGTCCAGTTGCTTGATCTCGGCCAGCGTGAAATCGTTCGCGAACCAGCCTTGCACGGTCTTGCCTTCCCAGGTGACCTGACTCGATCGATTGGGAAATACCTCTTCGACGTTGGTGGTGCGTTCGAGCGTCGGATCGTGAATGCAGATCAGCACGCCGTCCTTCGTCACGGCCAGGTCCTGCTCGACGAAGTCGGCGCCCTGCTCCAACGCAAGCCGGTACGCCGACAGGGTGTGTTCGGGTGCATACCCTGATGCGCCGCGGTGCGCGACGTTCATCTTGCGCGGCTGCGCGTTGACGCTCACAGCCAACACAAATAGCACGAAGCATATGGCCAAGCGGCTGGACTTCATGAGGAAGAAGTCTGACACAGAACTGTAACGGGGGTTCTACGCGGGTTCTATACGGTGGTTCTACACGTTGTTCAACGACGGAAGGTTCTTGACGAGGGTTCTAACCAGAACTCCGTGGAACGCATGTGAAGAACCAACGTCACGAACCGCTGTTGAGAACCGCTGCATTGTCCTGTTCCCAGCGTTTGGCGGCCTCGATCCGGTCGCGGATTGGCGGGTGCGAGTAGAACAGCCACTGGACGAGCGTGGATGGTCGTTCTTCGGCGAGGTTCTGCTGCGACAACCGCTTCATCGCGGAGATGAAGGCGGCCGAACGCTGTGTCATGTCGAGCGCAAACCGGTCCGCACGCCGCTCGTGTGCACGCGACAGCGCGTTGGCCACCGGCATGAACAGGAGGGAGCAAGCGCCGGCGACGAGCAGTAACAGCGGCATGCCGGCTGGATCGTCCAAACCACGTAGAGCGAGCGGGCCTCCAAGCTCGCCCAGCGCCAGGTGCGCGATGTAGAAGCTGACGAACAGCAGGATCGTCTGCAGCGCCACGCCACGCCACAGGTCGTGATTCACGTGATGCGAGAGCTCGTGGGCAAGAATTACTTCGATCTCGTCATCCGAATAATCGGACAGCAGTGTGTCGGCGAGCAGGATTCTTCGCGTGCGCCCGAGACCCGCCAGAGCGGCATTGGCTTTCTTGGTGTGAGCGCTCAGCGCCCACTCGTAGACGCCGCCGATGTGCGTACGTGCCCGGTTGGCGAGCGTCAGCAATCGGTCGACAAGTGCCGGGCGATCGAGTGGCTTGAACGTATAGAACAGCGGCAGCAACAGGACCGGCGCAAGCTGCACGATCCCGACCATGATTACGGTCAGCACCGCCGCCGAAATCGCCCACCACCACGTCGGGCTCGTCCGCAGGGCAGCGTAGACAATCGACGCACCAATTGCCGAGAGCAGCATGCTCAACCCGGCCGCTTTGACCTGGTCCTTCAGCCACTGTCGAAGAGTTTGGTTCGAGAGGTCGTACTCGTGTTCGAGTCGATACCCCTGGTAGTGCGACAGCGGGAGCGTCAGCAGCTGCAACACCAGGGATAGCAGGATCGCGAAGACCGCCACCGTGATCGGCTCTTCGTAGCCAGGAGCTACCTCGCCGAGAAACGACGACACCTCGCGCATGTAGAGTCCGGCTTCAGAGAGCAGGAGCCACAACAGGAAGGCCGCCGTGACCGCGGTGCCCAGCAGGTCAGCTCGTCGCTTGAGGCGGTGGTAGCGAGCGGATTTGTCTTCGTTCAATGCAGGGTCAGCGGGCCACGGTCAGGGTAGCACGCCGACGCCGAGGGCGCGATCAGGGCGGACTACCGATCGGTCGTTGTCGAGCGTCCGTCAGCTCGGACAATCTTGACGCCGCCGTTGACCGTTTCCATCGAAACGCGCATGCCGCCACCGTTCAACTTGCCAGCGAATCGCCGCTTCGTTTGTTCCCCGGTCATCTCCAGGTCGAGGCCGTTGACGGAGATGCCGCCGTTGACGCATCGAGCGCTGATGTCGGCCTTGGTATCGGGCGGCAACGACAGGCTGACGCCGCCATTGACGCTCTCGAGATCGATTGAGCCTTCGGACGCGGCACGCGCAAGGTCAATCTCCACGCCGCCGTTCGTCACCGCGGCGTCTACCGTCGAGGCGATCAGGCCGGTGCCGACAATGCCGCCGTTGGTGCTGCGGGCACGAACCTCGCCCTGCAGCCCGGTCATGCGCACGCCGCCGTTGATCGTTCTCAGATCAACCGACACGCCCTTGGGCACCTTGATCGTCCACTTGATTTCCTGGTTGGACGCTCCTCTGAAGCGTGGGGCGCGGACCTCGACCCGCACCTTCTCGTCGCCGACTTCCTCGCGCATCTCGATCTGACCAAGCAGTTCGCGCGCCCGCTCGTCGCTCGTGGCCTTGACCGAGCGCTCCGCCAGAATCTCTACGCTTCCGCTATCCGACGGCTCGGCGGTAATGCGCCCGTTGACGTTGATGATTTCCAACTGTCCGTCGCTTGCAATCTTGTAGCTGCGGGTCCACTGGTCCTGCGCTTTGCCGCTCGCCAGCTCGATGCCGAGGCCGCCGTGTCCGTCGACCGCGATGTCACAGGCGGCAAAACCGACCGAAAGTGCGGCCACGACGGCCACAGGTGCGATGCGACGAAGCATGCTGTACATGGAACCCCCCACCTATCAGCACTATACGGGTTTCCGGGGTACCTAGGTTCCCGGAAACGAGGACAGGGAGATCAGAGAGGTCAGGGAGCCTTGCCTTTAGTTCAACTGAATGGAGATGAGCTTTGATACCCCCGGCTCTTCCATCGTCACGCCGTAGAGCCGGTCCGCGATCTCCATGGTCTTGCGGTTGTGCGTAATGATGATGAACTGCGTGCGATCGAGCATTCCGCGCAACATCTCCACGAACCGGCCAATATTGGCGTCGTCCAGCGGTGCGTCGATCTCGTCGAGCAGGCAGAAGGGGCTGGGCTTGTACTGGAAGATTGCGAACATCAGCGCAATTGCGGTCAACGCCTTCTCGCCGCCCGACAGCAGCATGACGTTCTGAAGTCTCTTGCCCGGCGGCGAAGCCACGATGTCGATCCCGCTCTCGAGCGGGTCGCTGTCGTCGAGGAGCGTGATACCGGCCCGGCCGCCGCCGAACAAAGTCGAGAACGTCTGCTGGAAGTTGGCGTTGATTGCCGTGAAAGCGTCGCGGAATCGGGCGTGAGTGGTCTCGTCGATGCGTTTGATGGCTTCGTTGGTCTGCGCGATGGAGTCGACCAGGTCCTTGCGTTGGGTGGTCAGGAAGCCGTGACGCTGGTCGAGCTCGGCGAACTGCTCGATTGCCATCATGTTGACCGGGCCGAGCTTGTCGATCTTCCCGCGGAGCTCTCCGATCGCTTCCTCGGCGGTCATCCGCGCGGCT
The DNA here is from genome assembly GCA_963724485.1 of uncultured Acidobacteriota bacterium. Lineage (GTDB taxonomy): Bacteria > Acidobacteriota > Vicinamibacteria > Vicinamibacterales > UBA2999 > JACCSI01. The sequence goes on along the minus strand of CAVRUW010000019.1, from coordinate 80,870 downwards.
TCCGCAGGCGCTGGCCGATCAATTGGCGTGAGCTGTTCAGTGCCCTCCGGTTCCACTGCAAGATCGGACGACTCTTCTTCCTCATCCGGCTCCGGAGCCTCCGCCGCCCTGATGGTGGCCGCGTCGGGCTCCATCACGCCTTCCGCTTCCATCCGCTCGACTTCGGCACGCACGTCGTCGAGCGGAAGATTCACGGCATCGAAACACTGCTGCGACAGGTGAGACAAGTCTGATTCGGCGGTCGCTCGGGTGACATCGAGCTCCGCGGCGAGCGCGCGAACCGCGTCGAGCGCTCGGCGGGCATCACGAATCGACTCTTCCTGTTGGTCGGTCGTCGTCTTGATGCCGAGGGCCTTGTCGTCCGTCTGCCGAAGCGTTTCGCGCAGCTCGTCGAGTCGGAGCACGTCCGCGTCGACTTGTTTGTGTCCCTCCGCGACCGCAGTCAGCAATCGTTCGCGTTGGTCACGCATTAGCGTGAGGTCGCTGGCGCAAGTCTCGACGCGGCGCTCGAGCTCACGCGCGGCGTCTTCGAGGCGGCGAACGTCGGCGGCCACGCCTGCGCTTCTTTCGACAAGCGCTGCATGAGTCGCGCGCGCATCAGCGGCGCGCTGCGCAAGCTGGTCCGATGTTTCGCGGGCGGTGGCGAGTTGATGCAGCATCCCGCTCAGCCCTGCGTCGGCAGCCGTTCGTTGTTCCCCGAGGCGCGCGATCGATTCACGCGCTTCACCTTGCCGGGCGTCCAGCCCTTCAATCTCCTCCGCAACCCGACGCGTCTCGGTAGCGACGAGATCTCGCCGTTGCGCCAATCTCGTTTCGTCGTCCGTGGCTCGCTGCAGCTGCCCCTCGACGCCAACGATGTCCTTCTCCTGGCGATGGAGCTCCGCCGCCAGGGCTGCGACCGCGGCCGTGGCGTGAGCGATGCTGGCTTCGAATTCCGAGGTTTCGGTCGACAGACGATCGAGCTCCGAGCGGTCAGTGGTAACACGCTCGCGCAATTCCTTGATCTCGCGCTTGGTTGCGAGAATGCCCCGAGACTCGGTCTTTCCTCCCCCCGCGACGAGACGTGCGCCGCGCAGAACGTCGCCGTCGAGCGTCGCCACAGGAATGGCGGCTCGGCTCGACAACTCGCGGGCCTGGTCGAACGATTCGACGATGATGGCTTCGCCAATGGCGTCGCGAACGGCGGCTTGATGTTCGCCGGCAAGACGCACGACGCTCGACAACCTGACCGCGCCGGCCGGCAGCATCAGTTGCTCAAGCGATTCGTGGCCTTGGGCCGAAGAGCCTGTGGATTCGGAGGCGTCCACGATTACGAAGCCGCAGCGGCCGGCGTCTTCCTGGCGCACCAGCGCGAGGCCCGCAACGGCGTGCTCGTGGCGATGAACGAGGACGTGCTGCAACAGCTCGCCGAGACACGCTTCGACAGCACGTTCGAACCGGGGCTCGACCTCGATGACATCGGCAAGCGCGCCCATCTGGCCAACGCTGCCATTGGCTTGAACGAGCACCATGCGCGCGGCGTCGCTGAACCCCTCGCGATGCGCGTCAAGCTCCTCGAGCGATCGCAACCGCGCTGTAATCGCGGCGAGGTCATGCTCGCGCGTTCGCACCTCTCGCGCCCGCCATTCGTGTTCCGCTCGTGCCGTCGTGAGCTCGGATTCGCGAGCCACACGCGCCAGCCTCGTGCTTTCCAGTGCGTCCTGCGTGCGCGACAACGCTTCATTCGCGGACCGGCGGGCCGCAACCGTCCGCTCGTACTCGGTGCGAAGATCCGATGTCTCGACCTCGAGCCGACTCATGGCCTCCGCGGCGCGTTCGCGCTGGCCCATCGCCGCTTCAAGCGCCGCCGTCAATGCGGTGACCGTGTTCATGACGGCATAGACTTCGGCGCGCGCACGCTCCACGTCAGCTTCAGCCGACTCGATGGCCTGCTGTGCTCTCGCAAACTCACCGGCCGCTGCTTCGGCTGTCGCGGCCGACTCGTCGCGGACGCGCTCCGCGTCGACGGCAGCCGCTCGACGTTCTTCCAACGCAACCCGCTCCGGTTCGCGTCGGCTTTCCAGCGTCGCACGCTCGACTTCGAGCTCTTCGCTGCGGGCGTGCAGCATGCCCGCCTGTTGCGTATCGAGCGCAATCTGCTGCTGACGACGGTTCATCTCGAGCTCGCAGGCGTGTGCCGCTTCGCGCGCACGGGCGGCGGCGTTCTCGGCTTCCGCCAACTCGATCCGCAGACGCCCAAGCTCGTTCTCGACTTCGGCCAGCCGGGCCGCGGCTCGCGCCTCGTTCTCGCGCGTTTCGGCCAGACGACCGCGTGCGGATTCGATGATTTCGCCCAGCGATCGATACCGCCGGGCGAAGAGCACCTTCTCCCACCGCCGCATCTCGTCGCGGAGCCGGGTATAGCGGCGGGCCTTGGCTGCCTGGCGCTTCAGCGACCCGCGCTGCTTCTCTACTTCGTAAACGATGTCGTCGATACGGGTGAGGTTCTGCTGCGCGGCTTCGAGCTTCAATTCAGCGGCGCGGCGGCGAGCTTTGTATTTGGTGATCCCGGCGGCCTCTTCGATCAGCTGGCGGCGATCGGTCGGCCGCGAGCTGAGAATCATCCCGATCTTGCCCTGCTCGATGATGGCGTAGGCCTTGGCGCCCAGCCCGGTATCCATCAGCAGTTCGTGAATATCTCGCAGCCGGCAAATCTGGCCATCAATCAGGTATTCGCTCTCTCCAGATCGATACAGCCGGCGGGTGACCTCGACTTCCCGTACGGCTTCGAGAAGTTCGGCGACATGGTCACCGTTGCCGTGACCGTTCGTTCCCGCCGTGGCTCCATGTCCATTGGTGTCGGCGACCGCGACCGCTGCTTCCCCCGCCACACTCGCTGTTCGAAGCGCGGACGGGGCGAGTGCGACACCGCTGAATCGCAGCCGCACCTCGGCGGCGCCCGTCGGCTTGCGCGCGTCGGACCCGCTGAAGATGACGTCCTCCATCTTGTCGCCACGCAGGCTCTTCGCGCTCTGTTCGCCCATGACCCAGGTCAGGGCGTCGGCGACATTGCTCTTCCCGCAGCCGTTGGGGCCGACTATGGCGGTGACTCCACGGTCGAACGACAGCTCGGAGCGATCGGAAAACGACTTAAAGCCAGCGATTTCAAGACGTTCGAGACGCATAAAGCGGGAGATCCTGCCTGTGGTTGACCTTGGGGGTGAAGCCGGGCAAGTCTAGCAAGCCCAGCCCATTGTGGCAAGAATCTTTGGAGGCCCTACATTTGGGGCCAGCGCCCCAAGCAGCGGCCGAGTCGTCCAGCGCGCCGCCGCTCGGTCAGTTGAGGCGGTTTGTCACGGCATCTTGCGGCGAGGCTGTAGCCCCGCCGCGCCGTTTACTGCTGCCCTGCGACGCGAGTAGTCCGGGTCTTGGAGAGTTGCAGGAGCTTTTCGGCTTCCGTGAACTGCGTCAGGGCAAACTGCGCCTGCGGATCATCCGTAATCAGTCTCTGCCGGGCCGTTGCGGCGGTGAACAGCGCGTTGTCGATGTCGTACCGAATCATGGCGCGGATGAACGCCTTGTCCTTCGCGAATGACGCTTCGTCCACGTTCATACGCCGGCCTGCGACGAACTGCTTGAAGTCCTGCAACATCGCATCGTCAACCGTGAAGCCCGGCTTGACCACCTTGCGATTCTTGCCTTGGGCACCCGCACGGGTGTCTCCCTCGGCCGTGAACTGCTCGGCATAGCTGGCGAACATCGCGCGGGCAAACAGCGAGCGACCGAACTGCGTTGGGTTGAACCCTTCGACCGGCCCATCGAATCGGCGATCCGGTTCGATGCCGCCGCCGCTGTAAACCTTCCGGCCTCCGGCCGTGTACTTCAGTTGATCCGGTGTGTGAGTCCGCTCGGCCTGCTCCTTCAACGAATAAGTCAGGTACTCGTCGAACGCACCGTCCCACGGCCGCTGAATCATGCGGCCGAACGGCGTGAAGTATCGCGCCGTCGTGAGCGCCAGACCCGCTCCCTGCACGCGGTAGACCGACTGCACGAGCGCCTTGCCGAACGTCGTTTCCCCAACCACCAGCGCGCGGTCGTAGTCCTGCAGCGCGCCGGAAACGATTTCAGAAGCGCTGGCGCTGGTGCGATTCACCAGCACGATCATCGGGTTGGTCAGGAACTCTCCGTTCTCGGTCGCACGGTATTCCTGATCGGCGCTCTTCTCGCGGCCTCGCGTGTAAACCACCATCGACCCACGCGGTACGAACAGGTTCACCATCCGGATCGCCTGGTCCAACTGGCCGCCGGGGTTACCCCGCAAGTCCAGCACAATCCGCTTCATCCCCTTGGCCTGCATCGCGTGCAGGGCGTTGGTCAGCTCTTCTTCCGTGTGCTCGGCAAAATCGTCGATGCGAACGTAGCCCGTCTGCGGATCCACCATGAAGTGCGCGGTTACGGCGGGGATGGTGATCTCGTCGCGCATCACCTCCATGGGAATCAGGTCTTCGAGTCCCTTGCGGCGCACCTTGATCGAGACGAACGTGCCCTTGGGCCCCTTCAATCGTCGGACCGCTTGATCGCTCGGCCAACCCTTCGCATCTTCGTTTTCGATGAAGGCGATCACGTCACCACGGCGGATCCCCTTCGAGTAGGCCGGTGAGCCCTCGAACACACGGACCACGGTGATGTCCCCGTCAACCGGAACGATGGTCAGTCCAAGACCGTAGTAGCGGCCTTCTTGACGCTCGCGCATCTGCGCGTAGGTGCGGGGGTCCATGAAACTCGAGTGCGGATCGAGCGTCTGGAGCATGCCGTTGATCGCTCCGTAGACCAGGCGATCGGACTCCACCGTGCCGGCGTAGTTGTTCTCGATCGCGCTGACGGCAGCCGCAAATGCCTTGGTGTGGGTGAGCCGATCCTCGGTTGCCTGGGCACTTCGCCCGAAGGCGCCGCCGGCCAGCGCTGACAAGATGATCGCCAAAACGGCCGCGGTGAGAGATCGGTGGCTACGCATGACAGAATGCTAACAGACTAAAACCTGTTCTCGCAATGATTTCCGGGGATTCTGAGGGGCCGAATGCCTTGACCGATGGCGCAAGCGGTTTCTATACTTATGGTTAAGGGAGCGCCCGCCATGTTTGGTTCTATCGGCATGCCCGAGCTGATCATCATTCTGGTGATCGCGCTCATCATTTTTGGCCCACGAAAACTACCTGAACTCGGCAAGTCCCTTGGCCGGAGTCTGAACGAGTTCAAGCGCGCGTCGACCGACCTGCAAAACACGTTGGAGCAGGAAATTCGGCTCGAGGAGCAAAAGGAACGGCAGGTGAAAGAACCCGAACCATCGAGTCCGCCTGTCCAACCCGATTCCACCGTCGCGCGCAACGCCGACGCTCGCCAGTAACCGAGATCAACCGCTCGACCGATGGCATTGGTCCCGGTTCCCGGAGCGGCCACCCCCGAGCCCGAACAGAGCGACGTCACGCCCTACAGCGTGAACAGTCCGCCGGCGGTGACCCCGCCCGCGGCACCCCCCGTCGACTCGGACGACGAAGAGCCGGGCGAAGGGCGGATGACCTTTCTGGAGCATCTCGACGAGCTCCGGAAGCGCATTACTCACGCCGTCGTTGCGCTCTTCGTCGGGTTCATCGCGGCATTTGCCGTGATCGATCGGGTCTGGCTGTTTGTCTTTGCCCGCCTCACCGAGCAGGTTCCCGACAAGCGACTGATTTTCACCGAGCCTGGCGAGGGGTTCTTCCTGATGATCAAGATGGCGGCGGTCACAGGCCTGCTCATCTCATCGCCGTACGTCATGTACCAGGTCTGGCTGTTCATCGCACCGGGCCTGTACGCCAACGAGAAGAAGCTGGCGATTCCCTTCGTCTTCTTCGCCACCACCCTCTTTATCAGCGGCGCGGCGTTCTCGCACTACATCCTGTTCCCCTTCGCGTGGCAGTTCTTCGCCAGTTTCTCGAATGAGTTCCTCGCGTTCATGCCGCGCGTCGAGTCGGTCTGGTCGCTGTACGTCAAGCTCCTGCTGGCAATGGGCCTGATCTTTCAGCTGCCCATGCTGATGTTCGTGCTCGCGCGATTCGGCCTCGTAACTGCACGCTTCCTCATCAGGCAGTTCAAGTACGCCGTTCTCATCATCTTTATCGTGGCGGCAATCGTCACGCCGGACGCAAGCGTGGTGCCACAGGTGGTGATGGCCGGGTCGATGATCGGTCTCTACGTCATCAGCATTGGGGTCGTTTGGGCCTTCGGCAAGAAATCACGGGACGACGACCTGCCCAGCTGAGGTTAAGCCAATGCGCGAAAATGCGCGCAATCCCGCTACGGCTTAGTTTGACTTCCGGCGGTAGCGGTCCTACCATGAAGGACGTGCGAGCACTCTGCCCGTTTTCCATTGGAGGTTGGTCTTATATGAAAGCCCTTCGCCAGTTGGCCGCGGGCATGACGCTCGTCGTCTTGTCCTCGGGCGCCGCGTGGGCACAAGCACCAAGCGGCCAGAGTACGCAGCCGCCACCGCCACCCCCACCGCCGAGCGAGAGCTCGGACACACGGCCCGCGACAACGACTGTCTTTGGTGATACCGGTCTCTGGTATGTGCCGACAGGAGAAGTACTGCCAAAGGGCCGCTGGTCCTTCAGCGCCTATCGCACGAACTGGGACCGCAAGGAAGCCTTCACTGACATCTCGAACTTCCGTGGCACGTTTGCCTTTGGCGCCACGGACCGCCTCGAAGTCTTCGCCAACATCGATGCGCAGCGCCGCATCGATGCCGACCGCCGGCCGGTTCGAGAGGGCGGCACCCCGATGGACGAGCCCTTCGTCTTCGAAGGTTGGCAGACCGGCTTCGGTGACGTTCGCGTCGGCGCCAAGTTCAACGTCATGGCGCCGTACCGTCAGCAGCCTGCCGCGATCGCCATCCGCGCACTGGCGAAGATCCCGACCACCGATACTGACGATGGGATCGGTACTGGCAAGTTCGACTTCTTGCTGGATGCCATCGTCAGTGGCGAAGCGGGTCGCGTGTTCGAAATCTCGGGATTCGGCGGTTTCCAATACCGCGGCGACCCCGACGAGTACGACTTGAGCAACGGCTTCCGCTGGGGTGTTGGCGCCGGGTTCCCGAGCCGCAGTCCATTACGTCTGACGGCCGAAGTCACCGGCGAGATGTACCTCGATGACACGATCACGTTTAGCGGTCTCACGACGAACATCTCCCCGCGATCCTGGGAGGTCGCCTCGCCGGCCGACTTCATCCTTGGACTGACCTACCAGGCTTCCAACGGCTTCTTCCTCGGCTACGGCGCGTCGTTCGGGCTGAACACCACTAACCGCAACGACCTGAGCGGGGCGAGGTTCACCTCGGAAAAGACGTTCGACCGCTGGGGCAACCAGGTTCGACTCGGCTGGCACCCAGGCGTTCGGATCTATGTGCCGCCCCCGCCGCCACCACCGCCGCCGCCACCGCCACCGGTGGCGCAGAACCGGCCGCCGACGGTCAAGGCGCGTTGCGAACCGTGCGTGGTCGAAGTAGGCCGCACGTCGACCGTTACCGCCGACGCCAACGACCCAGACGGCGATTCGCTGGCTTACAAGTGGAGCGCGCCGACGGGCTCGTTCGCCAACCCGGCCGAGCGCCAGACCATCTTCACGTGCCCGACGACGCCTGGCTCAGTGCCTGTCACCGTGACCGTCACCGACGGCAAGGGTGGAACGGCGAGCGACACGGTCACGATTCAGTGCGTGGCGCCGGCTCGGAAGGAATACACGTTCGAGGACGTTCACTTCGACTTCGACCGCTACTCGCTGCGGCCGGAGGCGACTCGCATCCTCGACGAAGCCATCAAGGCAATGCAGGCTGACACCACCCTGCGGCTGACGCTCGAAGGTCATACCTGCAACATCGGCACGACGGAATACAACCTCGCCCTTGGCGAGCGCCGTTCGAACGCCGTCCGCGACTACCTGGTGAGCCGTGGCATCGGCGCCGACCGCCTCAACTCGGTGAGCTACGGTGAAGAGCGGCCGAAGCACGACAACTCGCGCGAGGAAACTCGCCGGTTGAACCGTCGCGCCGCGCTGACGGTCCGGCTGCAGTAAGTCAGCGGATCGACGAGTGAAACGAAAACGGCGGGCCTTTGGGCCCGCCGTTTTTGTTTGAGGACTGTTGGTGTCGATGAATAAAAGGGGACAGTCCCCTTTTATTCAGTAAGCCTTCGCGAACCAGGCGTAAACGGCGGCCGGCTTTCCGCACTTGATGCACGGGGCGGTCGGCGTGCCCTGATCGAACGGGATGTTGCGGATGGTGGCCTGCGTCTCGGCTTTGATCTCAGCCTCGCAGGTCGCTGACTCGCACCAGGGCGCGACGACGAATCCGGGCCGGCCTTCCATGGCGCGTTTGAACTCGTCGTAGCTGCTGACGCGGCTCGTGTGCTCCTCGCGGAACGCCAGGGCTTTGCTCAAGAGCGATGCTTGGATCTCGGCGAGCAATTCCTTGATGCGGTCGGCCAAGCCTTCCATCGGCAGCGACTGCTTCTGCCGCGTATCGCGACGCGCAGCGAACACGGAATTCTTCTCGATGTCCTTGGGGCCGATCTCGAGTCGAAGCGGAACGCCGCGCATCTCGTACTCGGCGTACTTCCAGCCCGGCGTCTGGCTTTCATCCGCATCGAGCTTGACGCGAATGCCGGCCGCCTGCAGCTGTCCTCGAATGGTCTCGCACGCCGGTAACACGGTTTCCTTCCAGTTGCCGCGGGGAATCGGCACGATCACGACCTGCCAGGGGGCGACGCTGGGCGGCAGCACCAAGCCACTGTCGTCGCCGTGGGTCATGATCAGGCCGCCAACCAGTCGTGTGGTGACGCCCCACGACGTGGTCCAGACGTACTGCAGCGTCTTGTCCCGTCCCTGGAACTGAATCTCGAACGCCTTCGCGAAGTTCTGCCCCAGATTGTGGGAAGTGCCCGCCTGGAGGGCGCGGCCATCCCCCATCAGCGCTTCGATCGAATAGGTATTCGAGGCGCCGGCGAACTTTTCGCTGTCGCTTTTCTGACCTTTTACGACCGGCATCGCGAGCACGGTCTCGCAGAACTCAGCGTACAAGTTGAGAATCTTGAGGGTCTCTTCTTGCGCTTCGTCAGCCGTCTCGTGCGCCGTGTGCCCCTCCTGCCACAAGAACTCGGTCGTCCGCAGGAACGGGCGCGTCACTTTTTCCCAACGCACGACGTTCGCCCACTGATTGATGAGCAGCGGGAGATCACGCCACGACTGAATCCACTTTTGATACATCACGCCGAAGATGGTTTCCGACGTCGGACGAACGATCAGCTTCTCTTCGAGCTCCTCGTCGCCCCCTTTCGTGACCCACGCTACCTGCGGCGCGAAGCCTTCGACATGCTTGGCCTCCCGCATCAACAGGCTCTCCGGAATGAAGAGCGGAAAGTACGCGTTGACGTGGCCGGTCGCCTTGATGCGATCATCGAGCCCGCGCTGGATGTGCTCCCAGATGGCATAGCCATAGGGGCGGATGACCATGCAGCCCTTGACCGGCGAGTAGTCCGCCAGTTCCGCCTTGCGGACGACATCCAGATACCAGCGGGAATAGTCTGTGGATTGCGGAGTAATCTCCGTCACGAACGTTTCAGCCATAACTCGTCAGATTTGGTGAAAAGGGGCCGGGTCTATTTTCAGATTCTGCGTACGATTCTCGTCGCGCATCGATCGTTCAGCGATTTTCTGCGATGTGAACCTTCCAGTGTAGATCGTCTTTGGCAGGAAAGTCGGTGCGGAAGTGCGCTCCGCGCGATTCCTCACGACGACCGGCGGCCTTGGCCATCAGCCAGCCGACCGTCGCGATGCTGGCCGACCGCTGGAGCGATTCGTCGCCGCGATTGCCTGCCGCCCTGTCTTCGAAGTGGCAGTGAAGGGCATGTAGCTCCTTGATGCCCGCCGCGAGGCGCGGACCATCGCGCGTCACCCCCACCACGTCCCACATCAGTTCGGGAACACGCGAGGCGCCAGCCGCGCCCTCGACTGCAGGGGCCGAAAAATCAGAACCCGCCACGACACGCACACCCACTATCCCACCGGCCGAAGGCGGCTGACGCATCGCCTGGGCCGCACGCGCGCCGAACACGAGCCCCTCGAGGAGGGAGTTACTGGCGAGCCGATTCGCACCGTGCACCCCGGTGCATGCGACCTCGCCCGCTGCGAACAATCCCGGCAACGTAGTCCTTCCCCACACGTCGGTCTCTACGCCACCCATGACATAGTGCGCCGCCGGACTTACCGGGATCGGATCCGAGGCGAGATCGAGACCAATCGATTGACAGGCCTCCGCGATCGTCGGAAAGCGCGTGCGGACCCAATCGGGCGCAAGGTGCGCCATCGACAAGAACACTTGGCCTCCACTCTCGGCCATCTCGCTGACGATGGCGCGAGAGACGAGATCGCGAGAAGCAAGCTCCGCCGCGCGGTGATAGCGAGGCATGAAGCGCTCGCCCGCGACGTTGATCAAGTGCGCACCTTCACCACGAAGCGCCTCTGACAACAAGAAGCGCGGCGCACCAGTGACCGCGAGCGCGGTCGGGTGAAACTGCACGAACTCCAGATCGGCGAGACGCGCGCCGGCCCGCCACGCAAGCGCGACGCCATCGCCGGTTGCGATGGCCGGGTTGGTGGTTTCGCGAAAGACTTGGCCAGCGCCACCGGTTGCCAACAGGACCGCGGCGGAGTCGATGATCCCGATGCTGCTTCCGTCGCTGAATTCGCCGCCGACGCAGAAACCGCTCCGCGTCACGAGGTGAACCGCACGTGCGTGGTTGAACACGCGCACACGTGGATGTTCGCTCACACGCGACCACAGCAGTCGACCGATCTCGCGTCCAGTGGCATCACGTGCGTGCAGCACACGACGCACACGGTGCGCGCCTTCGCGTCCGAGGGCCGGTTGGCCGAGAGCGTCGCGATCGAAAGCGGCACCCCAGTCCAGCAGTTGCTGGACGTAGAGAATTCCGTCCTCGACCATGACCCGGACGGCGTCCTCGTCGCACAGGCCGTCGCCGGCAGCCATCGTGTCGGCGAAGTGCTCCTCCGGCGAATCCTCGGCGCCAACCGCGGCCGCGATGCCGCCTTGTGCGTATCCCGTATTGCTCTCGGTTGGATCGTCCTTGGTCAGGATGGTGACGAGGCCGTGCTCGGCGAGATCGATGGCGGCACGTAATCCGGCGACACCACTGCCGATGATGAGGAAGTCCGTACGCTCATGCACCGGCTGTTATGCTACCACCTGGGTCATGACCCCAACTCGCATCGAGGTCGCTGCCAACTCCGGTCCATACCCCATCGTCATCGGTTCTGGAGTGCTGGCGACGTTGAAGCAACTGCTCGATCAATCGGCGCTTGGTCCGCGACGCGTGATCGTCTCGAGCCCTCTGGTGTGGCAGCTTCACGGCAAGTCGATGAAGAAGGCTTCGACCGAACGCGAGCCCATTCTCGTACCCGATGGAGAACGCAACAAGACCACCGCGACGGTTGGTCGCGTCTATGAAACGTTGCTCCAGCTCGGCGCGGATCGCTCGACTGTCGTAATCGCCGTGGGCGGCGGTGTGATCGGAGACCTCGTGGGATTCGCGGCCGCAACATATCTGCGCGGACTGCGCCTTGTTCACGTTCCGACGACGCTGATGGCGCAGGTCGATAGTGCTGTCGGGGGTAAGACGGGCGTCAACCATCCGCTGGGGAAAAACCTGATTGGAGCGTTTCACGCTCCGCGGTTGGTCCTGGCCGATCCTGATGTGCTGACGACTTTGCATCGGAGGGAGTTTCGAGCCGGCCTGTACGAAGTCATCAAATACGGCATCATCGCCAGCCCATCGTTGTTCGAGCGAGTCAGCAACTCTCTTCCGGCCCTCTTCGCACGGGAGCCCGCGGCGCTTACTGCGATCGTTTCGGAGTCGTGCCGCATCAAAGCCGAAGTGGTTTCAGCAGACGAGCGTGAATCGGGCGTCCGCCGCATTCTGAACTTCGGTCACACCGTGGGCCACGCGCTCGAGGCGGTCACGAGATACCGCCGCTTCCGTCACGGCGAAGCGGTCGCTTACGGAATGCTTGCAGCGGTCAATCTGGGCGCAGCTCGTGGAATCACGCCGGCCGAGGCTTGCGCAAGCGTTACTCGCCTCATTACGCAACTTGGACCGCTTCCGCCGGTGGTGGACCTGTCGACGAAAGAGATCATCGGCGCCATTGCACATGACAAGAAAATCGTCGAAGGAACGCTTCACTTCATTGCCGCCACTGAAATTGGACGCACAACGACGCTGAAGGATGTAACCGAGAAGGATCTGAGGGCAGCGCTGAAGGCGATCGGAATCAAGAAGGCGTAGAGAGGCCCAGCCCACGCATCCTGTCGAGAAGCATGTCGTGGCCTATCTTCAAGCGCTCCGCCGCGCGGCCCACATCTCCGTTGGAATCTCGAAGCGACTGCTGGATGGCCAGCCGCTCGATCTCGGGAGTAGCGCGAGCCTTCACGTCTTCGAGGCTGCCAGAGAAATCGATGGCGCCAAGCGGCCCACCCGCCGCTGACAGGGGAGCCGTCAGGTTCAGATGTCCCGGGAAGATCGTGTCACCATCGGCGAGAATCGCGGCCCTCTCGAGACAGTTCTGCAGCTCACGAACGTTACCCGGCCACGGGTATTCTTGCAAAGCCTCGAGTGCCGCTGGACCGATCACGAGCTCGGGCTTACCGAGAGCCCGACAGTGATGCTTGATGAAGTGGCGCGCGAGGATCGGGATGTCCTCACGTCGTTCGCGTAGCGGCGGCACGGTGATCGGAAATACCGACAGCCGAAAAAACAGGTCCTCGCGGAACTGCCGGTCGGCCACAGCCTGCCTCAAGTGTCGATTCGTGGCCGCGACAAGCCGAACATCCACTTTGATGCTTGAGGTCCCACCGAGCCGATCGAACGTTCTCTCCTCGAGAGCTCTCAGGATCTTGCCTTGCAGCGACATCGGCAACTCGCCGATCTCGTCGAGGAACAACGTGCCACGATGCGCCAGCTCGAATTTTCCGGGCTTCCGCTGCGTCGCGCCCGTAAAGGCGCCCTTCTCGAACCCAAACAACTCAGCTTCCAGCAGCGTGTGTGGAATCGCGGCGCAGTTGATGGCAACGAAGGGACCACCGGCACGCGGGCTGAGTGTGTGGACGGCGCGCGCAAACAGCTCCTTGCCCGTGCCGCTCTCGCCTTCCAGTAGAAGGGTCGTATCGCTTGCCGCCACCCGTTGAAGCGCTTGCGTGGCGCGCTTCATCGCCGCCGCCTCACCAACTATGGTGGGAGCCCCTCGACGCTCGGCGAGTTCTTCCTTGAGCAGGACGTAGTCGCTCATCATGCGCCGCTGCGCGAGCGAACGATCGATCAGGAGCAGGAGGTGATCCGGATCAACCGGCTTGGCCAGAAAGTCCATGGCGCCATGCTTCATCGCATGAACGGCGTCCTGGATGCCGCCGTAGGCGGTCATCACGATCACTGGCAGTTCGGGGTCGAGGTCCTTGGCACCCTTCAGAACGCCGAGACCATCGCCAACAGGCAGTCGCAAGTCGGACAGCACGACTGCCGGCGTGCTGTCGCGCAACCGCGCGAGGGCCTCGGGCTGGTCTCGTGCTTCGATTACGACGTGGCCCTGGGCCTCGAGTGCCAGGCGCAGCATCGTGCGCAGCGAGTCCTTGTCCTCGACGAGGAGGATCGTGGCGCCCTGCGTCACCGTAGCCAGCCCGGTGGAACACCAGCCCTGCGCGCATCCTCTTCAATTTCCGCGATGGCTTTGACCTGCTCCGTGATCTCGATCTTGGTGCGGTCCAGCTCGGCCAGCGCCCTCTGCCGATCGCGTTCGAGCTGCGACCTTTGCGCCGGGTCGTCCCGATTGACGATGTCGGTCGCGAGGGCGTTCAAGCGGCTCTGCAGTGCGTCGGCCAGGACGCGGCTGCGTTCCAGGGCCGCCCGCGCCGCAGTGATCAGCGCCCTCCAGTGCGTCTCGCCCTTCTCCTCGGCCAAGGGCTCGCTTTTCGAAACCTCCGCGACAGACCCCCCTGGCAGGACCGTCGGCGTCCCAGCGGGCGCTGGCGCGGGCGTAGGCGGTGCCTGTTCAGGCTTAGGGGCGGGAGTAGCTGAGCTGGGCCCCCTGGGCTCCGGCTTGAGGTCGCGGTTCGTATACACCTTGGCTGGCTCTTTCACGGTTTTGCGGCGAGCCTCTTCCTGCTTCGCCAGCTCGGCAAGGCTTTGGGCCTGCACCGACGAAGCGACGAGCGTGAGCAGCAGGATGAGAATTACTCGAGTCATGCAGCGGTCGTGGCCAAGTGGCTCCAGATCGATCGTAGGAACTGCCTCTCACGCGGTCAAGGAACCGCCGAGGCTAGTCGCCACGATTGCACACGAATGCCCGGCCGACAAATCTCCCCGGTTTCCGCTGGCCGACAGACCCGCGCAAGCTCGGCGTCGATAGCTCGCCGCGCATTACCTGGCCCGAACGCCTCGGCACGCACCCGGATCACATATCGGCCTTGTTCTTCCAACCCGCCACCGTCAATCCCCGGATTCCCATCCGTCTCCCGGCCGTCGTCTCCCACCCAGACGATGACGTAAGGATCGGGCCGGCGAGGCACCGCGGCGATTGTGAGGAAGGAGTGAAGAAACGGCCGCCAAGCTGGGTTGTTAACTCCCCAGGGTCTATCGACCGTCTGTGCGCGCCGCTCTCCATCAGTACATGGAGCAGCATGCCCACATGTCAGTTCGTTGGTCAGGCTGGTCAGGTCGATTGCGTCGCCGCCGTGCAAAGTTCGAGGTCCCGCCGACGGACCGTCCGTTATCGATCCACGGAGGCTCCCATTTAGAACGAGGCTCCAGTCGGCAATCATGGACAGGTCGCGAATCGCGAGGTTCAACGCCGACTCGGCTGCGTTCAGCGTCAGGATCGCGTCCTCGTGATTGTGGTCTGCCATCCTTGCCGCAGACGATGAGAGGGCCAGGCCGAGACCTAGAGCGGAGAACAGGCTGATGGTGAGGAGCGTGATGACGAGCGCGATGCCTCGCTGGTTAGTGCGCATTGCGGAGCCTCATCGTGAGACGAAGTTCGACATCGGGAACCCAGCGCGCGACGTTCCGCTCCGTACCGGGTCGGCGAAACAATCGCGCAACCGGACCGCGCCACACCGCGGACGCCGCTTCGACGCGCAATCGCAGGTCCACAAGACGAATGCGCAGAAGGTCGGCGTCGAACCGCAGCGAATCGACCGCATCCGCACACCAGGGCCCGTCGTTCAGCGACGCTGTGGTCAAGGCAACAAGTGGAGCGGTTGCCGGCATCTTCGCAATGAGATGTCCATCGCCGTCCCGCAGAAACGTACAGTTCTCACCGGGTCCCCAGGAGTCGCGTGGATCGTCGAGCCCGATCAACGGCGGTATCGGTCCGTAAGTAGGATTGGGATCGTCGACGGACGCGGGGGCCGGAGGCGTGGTTGCCATAACATGCGCCTCGAACCCGACCACGTGCTGGAGAACCGGCTGCTCCGCACCGCCGCTGGAGACGCGCACGAGACGCTGGCTGCCGTCCGCTTCCGGTCTCAAGCCATACGTAGTCGCGAGCACAGAGGCGACCACCGCTCCAGCGCCGTATGACGTGCGGAGACCGGTGCTCAAGAGGACGACGCCCCCGGGTGCGACCGCGACGATCGCGACTGGCTCCGCGCGGGCGGCGTCGAAGACCAGCGCGGTCATGCCTGGTTGGAAACCACAGGCGTCGGCGCCCAACGCACAGCTTGACGCTGTTTCGAGGACGAGCGTCGTCTCTCCCGCAGCGGCGGCCTGACGCAATATCCCTTGTGGCGCTTCGGCTGGAATTCGTGTGACCCGAATCGCCTGACCAGGCACGGCCGGCTGCAACCCTATGCCTGCGAGCGGGACGATTGAAGCCATGACGTCCGAGGGCGCGACGAGGGTGGCCCCGACGGATCCGCCACTTCCCGCTTCGCGCGCATCACTGGCGAGGCGTTCGAGTGCGGTACGCGCCCCGCCCGTCAGATCCGCTGCTGCAAGCGTTCGGTCGAAGGCGTGGCGCGCGGGGACAGCCATTGCCGCAACGGCAGCGGTGACAGCCATCAGCAGTAAGCAGGACACCAGCAACTCGATCAGTGAGAAGCCCCGTTGATTCATGACGCTCTCGTTCTGATCGATGCGACACAGGTTTCGGGCAACGCCTTGGCGAGGTGCACGCTGGCGCTCGAGAAGACGCAAACACGCAGGGTAACCGTGTCGAGATCACCAACCGCGAGCGGTGCGATCGACCACCGGCGCACGAACTCGGGCGCCACGTCTCCACCGGCGATTGGCACTGTTTCTCCAAACCCATCGAGGTAATCCACGTATCCCGCGGTGTCTTGAAGCAGGGAATCTGCTGGTGAGGTCGACAGGGCACTGCTACTGATTCGGCTCCCGTCAGGCGCATATGTCCATGGTGCAGCGCGTAGCTCTTCGAGTTTGCTGTTGGCAGCCGTCAACGCACCGGCGCTGTAGCGGCTCGCGACCGACCGTTGTGCGCCCACGGCCACGAGGTGTGCCAGCCCCACGAGAGTGGACGCAACGAGGGCGGCAGCGATCAGGACTTCGATGACGGAGAATCCGTCGCGACGACTGCGGGTCATGCCGCCCTTGCTGCAAGGCGGTGACCGGGCGATCCTCAGGCGGACTTGAATCGATCTCTTCGAATGTCAGCGCAGTTCGGTTGGCACGAACTTGGTCGCTAAAAGAAACTGCGCGACCGCCCAGGTGTCGGGTGTGAGGATTCTGCGCTATTGGCCCGCTGCCGCCATGGCTTCCAGCAAGGCTTTGACACGCGGCGTTTCGGGATGGCCCGGTGCGCGTTCGAGAAACCGTTCGAACGTGATTCGTGCGTCCTTCGACTTCCCAGCGCCGACTTGAGCCGTCCCCAGAGTAATGAGCAAATCGGGATCCTCAGGCGCGCTGCTCACAGCACGCTCGAGTACGCCTGTCGCATCGTCGTATCGGCGCAAACGCATCAGGATCAAGCCGTGATTGAAGAGCGTGGGGTGATCGTCCGGAAGCAACGCCTCGGCGGCTTCGTATTCGGTCAACGCGTCCTGAAGCCGGTTCAGCTCGCCATACGCTCTCGCTCGATTGAAGCGGTAGCTCCACTCGCGCGGCGACAATCGGACGGCGGCATCGAGGTGCGGCAATGCGTCCGCTGCCCGCCCTTGGCGAACCAGAACCTGACCCAGGTTGTTACGAGCTGCGGCGTTCTCGGGCGAGGCGATGACTGCGGCTTCGAACGCGCGATGAGCGGTTGACAGGTCACCCTGTGTGTAAGCCGCCCCGCCCGCCCGGACAGAATCAATCGCCTGCTGGTTCTTTCCGATTGCAGCAGCGAGATCCGTGGACTGAGATGCTGCGATCACCCTCCCATTGGTGTCGGCTACGACTGGCGTGGCCAGCTCTACGCGCTCGACCGCACGGCTCTTCACGAGCACAAAACCGCCGAGGGCCACACCCAAAACCGCCGCGACCGCACCCCACCGCCACGCCCGACTCCGGGGCTCAGTCGCGTCCATTCTGCTCGGCGATTCACTCGGCTTTCGACACTTCGGACAGAGCCGCCACCCCTGGCGCAATCGTTGTCCACAGTGAGGGCACTCGTCAGTCATCGATCACTTCACGACTCGCCACGACAGAATGCGGACGCCGGCTTGCCCCACCCCGTTGTTGAAATCACTGGGGTCGCCAAACATCTCGATCTTGTCGCCGGCGCCAAACACCAGATGCTGATCGACGATGAACGGCGCAGTGGCGCGAGCGCCGGTCGTCGAGAAGACCTTGGTGCTGTCGGCGCTGGCGCCGCCCCCTCCGCCGCCCTTGCCCTTGCCCCCTCCACTGCCGCTGCTGGTCAGCTTGCCGTCGTTGTTCGTGTCGTACGCCGGGCCGCCAATGAACGTAAACGCGTACAAACTCGCACTGAACGGTGCACACGGTGTCGTCGGGCTGTGAGTCGTCGTCGAGAAGAACACGATGTCGCCGGCAACGGCTGGGAACGACGTCACCTTTTCGTCGCCCGCCGCGCCGTCTGTCCGCTCGAGCAGAATCTCCGACGTTTTGGACGCGCTCGATCCGTTGTCGAGGAGAACGAGAAGGCTGTAGGACTGATTCACGCCGTTCGAGGGCAGCAGATCGCTGCCGGTGCCGATGAACAGGTACTGATTCGTGTTGCCAACGTTGACGGTGGCCATCGAGGCAAACAGCGGATAGTCGGCGCCAACGTTGTACAGTTCGACGGGCGTCGAGACGGTGATGGTGGAGCCGGTCATGCCAAGGTTGAAGCGCCAGATCGTGCCGTCGAGATCGCCGATATAAACCTTGGTGATGTAGCGCTGGTCACCGACACCAGTGGCCACGGGATCCATCTGCAACGCGTTCTTCATGCGCCGGCAATCATTCGCCGCTCGACAGTCATCGATGGTTTCTGCGTTGCTGTCGGCACCCACGTCACGGGGCGTACCGAGCACGTTGCCCGTTCCAGCATCAAGCACATAGAACGTCGTCCCACTGCGCGTCACGCCGCTCCGATTGGTGCTCTGTGTGGAGTACTTCAGAAAGCCCGAGCCTACTGCCACCACATACGGACCATCCTCGCTGTACACCTGGCCCACGGCCGGATCGGACCACGTCTCGCCGATCGTCTTCTCGACGGCCGAAGCGTTGGTCGCCGACAGTTCGCCATAAGGCGCTAGCGTGTGATCGAAGCTGGAGTTGCGGGGGAAACTCCAGGACCACGTGATGCTGGTCTCGTTCGCGAAGTAGCTCAAGAGCGACGCGTTGTTGGTGGCAATCGGTGAAACCGTCGCGGACATGTTCTCGAGAGTCACGTCGAGTGCGTTGTAGAAGGTCCCTCCGGGACCCTGGCCAAAGAACACAAATGTCCGCCATTCCGCACCGACCTTCACGTCGGCAATCTTCGGAGAGCTGTCGACGTAGTAGTTGAAGGCGTCCATCGACTGCCCGGAGCGCAACGCCCTGAGCTTGGGCAGCAAGTTGAACGGAATGAAGGCCCAGACCTCGATTCCCGTGCGGGCGTCGATGGCATGGAGCATTCCGTCGTTGGCGCCGACCAGAATCAGCGCCCGCCGATCCTTGTTGTCTTCTCGAAATCCCGGATAGTCGGCGTCGGGCGGCGGATCGAGCGAAGGTGGATCGAGGAACGCGGGCGTCGAGCCAATGATGGCGCCCATCGGCTGCTGACGAACGAAATCGATTAAAGTCGCTGGATCGTTGACACCGAGATAGTCGTCGAGTGCTGCCGCCTGGCTCGCGTTGAACGGCACCATCGCAGTGCTGCCGGGCAGCACCGTGAAGATGTTGCGGGATCCTGGCGCGGGCGTCGAACTGACCCACAGTCTCGATCCGTCTTGCGAGAATCTGTAGCCCGACGGACGCGTCGAGTCCGCAATCGGCTTGTAAACGCGAAATGCCCTCAGCTGGCCCTCGAATCCAGGCAGCGAAAACCCGGTCGTGACCATCACGTTCGAACGCTGTGGGACCTCGGTGGTTCCATTCACCAAATAGGTCTCTGAATCGGGCAGCGCTTCTGGCGAACCGTTCGTTCCGATCTTGCTCGCCCCCCGCAGGTTTACGGTGCCGACGATCGGGCTCGTGACCTGCGATTCGTGCGATGGCCCGAAAGGCAAGCTCGCGCTGGGTGCGGTGTTGAATGTGGTGAAGGGGACAAACGTGTGCTGAATGGCGGTGTTGACCCCACGCACGACTTCAGGCACGACTTCGCCGGGAGTAGTGGCATCAACCATCGCCTTGGTCACTTCGAAGTACTGTCCACCGGTCCCGGTCGCAACCGCTCGCAGGCTTGCGACATCAGCAGCCGGCGGGGCGATCGCCACGACGTAAACCGGCACTCGTCGTCCGGTGATGTCGAGGAACGAGATGACCTTCGTCGTCAGGTCCTGAGCATTGATCGTGCCTTCGCCACCGCCCACGACGAGCACGACCACGGTGTTGCGACAGCCGCCAGCCAGTGCATCGAGGGTGATGAGCATCGTGGCGTGCACGAGGGCGTCCTCGAGCAACAGTCCGACCGGCGAATCAATGAGCCCGAGACCGTCGCTGCCGGCCGGCATCAACGCACCGGCCGTGCCGACTTCCTTCTCAAGAGTTGACCGGATCGTCGAGTTCGCGTTGAGCCCAAGAACACTGGTCACGAGTCCGGTCGATATCTGAACCGCGTTCGCGCCGGTGACCGTTGGCCGGCTGATTTTCCATTTGCCGGACAAGGAGTCCCCATTGGACTGCTGACCTGGATCGGTCGATCGCACGGGCGACTCATTCCCGGCGCTGAGCAGAAGCGGACTCCCCTGCCTCGTCTTGACCAGACCAAAACGCGCGTTGTTGAAATTCTCGGTAATTGCCTGGGCCAGCCCGCGACGCGCAACCGAAAGCCGTGTCGGTGTAAAGAATGTGGGATAGCCAGTTTCCAGGTCGCCCACCGCGTCGATCCTGGTCGTGCTGTACTTGTCTCCCATGTTTAGAAGCGGATTGAGGTGTTGGAGCGCGCGGTACTTGCGACGGTACTTCGACTGCGCTTCGCTGCCCGAAAGGCCCATCGCCGCCTCGTATGCAGCGCCTGTCTTGGTGTAGAGACCGGGATCGTAGTAGTTCTCGTCAGCATCGCTTTGCATCCGGATGCTGGTATCGATCGCAAGAATGACGTTGGGCTGCGTGTTCTTCAGAAACAGCAGCGGATCGAGCTGTGCCGCCGCCGGCTGTGGGAAAACAAATGAGGCGATCAGCGCTCCGCCGCACACGACGCTCCGAACGAACCGCTTCAACATAACGTTCACCGGACGACGAACCCTCCACCGGCGCCAGTTGCATCCATGTCCGAGCGCGTGAGCGCTTTGCCTGGTGATTCGACAGCTTTCTTTCTCGCGCGGCGATTCTGTTCGTCCTGCCCACGCTGACCGGTATAGCCGCGCTCCAACTCCGTGGTATCGGTCCTGGACACGGTCGCTTCGATGACGCTGTTGGCCCCGTTTGGACCAAATGATTCCGCGCGCAGCAGCACCACGCCGCGGCCGCCAGGCTCGCCGCCATCAGTCAGCGGGTCGTCGTCGGTCTCTGCCTGATCGTCAGCAATCCACACGGCGACGTACATCGATGAGAGGACGGTTCCGGTTTCGATGATGTCTTCCAGCGGGGAGTACGCGAACAACTGCCATTGCGGGTTGTTGGTCGAGTACGGGCGTTCGGCCGTCCACGCATTCATTTCCGCGACCGAGCACGTCGAGGTCTTCGCACAGTTCAGCAGGTTGGTTGCAACTGCCAGGTCGATCGTGCTGCCATCGGGCAGCGTTCGCGTACCGCTTCCCTGTCCATCGATGAACGACGATTGCACGGCACCCGTGAGAATTCGGTTCCAATCGGGAATGGTCAGCAGGTCTTGCATCACCCGCTCGATTCCCGCGTCGGCCGCATACATGGCCTCGCCACCGTCGCGATAGTTCGCCGTGATCATCGTCTCGGTCATCGTTGTCATCGCCAAGGCGAGGCCAAGCGCGGTCAGCAGTAACACGCTCATCAGCGCAACGATCAGCGCGAAGCCGCGCTCGTTGCGCGCAACAGCGAGTAGCGCGTGTCGAGGCTCGTTCATCAACGCCCCAGATTGAAATTCCGAGGTGTGACTTCGAACCTGACCTCCTGGTCGGGGACCATCGTCCGGCCGGCTTGTGACGTGCCGCCGTTCTTGAACAGCGCCCCGACAGGCCCGCGAAGGTCCAACGCTCCCACTTGAACGCGCAAGACGACGCCAATCTTGCGAACCCTCAGAAGGTCGGCATCGAATCGTGTCGGCGAGGCGGCGGCGGGGCACCAGGGACCGTCGGTCAACATCTGTTGCGTCAGCGTGACCAACCGCTCAGAGTTGGGCGCCAGGTCGGTCAGACGAGGCGCATGTGTTCCGGTCGCCCCGCTGACCTGAAACACACAGTTCTCACCGGCCGGCCAGGACGAATTACCCGTAACCCCAAGGGCTGGCGGCTTTGGACCGTAGGTCGTCCAGGGACCCGCTGGGTCAGTCACGGGCTTGACGATGACCGGAGGCCGCGGATCGCCGAAGTACTCGAAAGCGAGATCGACGACGTTGTCGACGGCGGCCTCTTCGCGCTGGTCGCCGTCGTAATACATCAACTGATTCGTCGCAGCATTACGGTAGTACGTTCGCTGTGTCACCTGAGCAACCTGCGCGCCTACACCGTACGCTCTCGACAGCTCATTCCCTGCGACACTTTTGTTGTGTTGCAAGTGCAGTGATGAATTCTGGACGTTCGTCAACGTCAGATCGTCGTAGGAACCCGAGTCGTCGAAGATCAGAATGCGCTGACCGGACTTGAATCCACAAAGAGGGTTCGAATTCGGGCAGTTCGGCTGGGCATTTACTTTCAGCTCGGACGACTTCGTCGGCATCGCATCGCTGATGCTCGTTTGTGGTGCGTTGGGCGGGATGTACATCAGCGTGATCACATCGGGCCGATAGAGCACACCGGCCGCAACGTCGGACCCGTTCATGCCGAGCCGAACCGGCTGTACCGGCGCGAAGAAATTCATCAACGAACCGGTCAAAGTGCCGCCGGCGGGCGCTCCGGCGCCGGCCATGACGAGATCGTCGGCGAGGAATGTCGTGCCAACGCGCAAACGCTGTTGCATGTCGGACACTTCCGGCTGAGCGCGAAACGTGCCGCGCGCCGGGTCGACGAGGGAGAAGATCACTCCCGTGATGCCAATCATGATCAGCATCGACACGAGCAACTCGACGATCGTGAACCCCGCGTCGCGCGTGATCTTGTGGGTGATCATCTCGATTTCCTCGTCTTCACCGTCACCAGACGAGCCTCGTCGCGGACTCGGTCCAGAACCGTGCCCTGGCCCGAGTTCGGACGATCGCCTACGCTGAAGACAAGGACCTGGAGAATCAGCGTGTTGTTGGGATTGGTCGGCAAGGGCTCGACAGACCACCGCCGGACGTACGCCGTAGCCGTCGGAGGTGTCTGGCCACCACCCAGCGACTCGCCCTCGCGATCGACGTAGTCCACGTAACCGACCGTGTTGGCTGACAGGGCATCCGCCGGTGAAGGTGACAACCCCTTGCCATTGCTCGTGACCGGATCCACGGCCAGATCGCTCGCAAAGTCGCTGACCGGTAAGCCGACGGAATCAAATCCCCACGTGAGGCCGCGCAGCTGCTCCATCTTTTCCTGCGCGAGCGTGGTCGCGAACGTCGAGCGCCTCGCCGCGACGTTGCCGTTGGTGGCAATCGCCATCAGCTGCGCGGTTCCGACGAGCGCCGTCGCCAGCAGCATGGTGGCAACCATGGTCTCGATAAGCGAGAAGCCGCTATTGGAGTTGAATCTTGCCGAGGCCATTGATGGTGATCGCTGAAGTCGTGCCCTGGCGCGCAAGGCTGATCGTGATACCAGCTACGGGAATGAGCGGCCACGGGTTGGTGCTGCCTGCCGGATTGTGATGCGCGGTGCCATCAGGCCAAAACTCCACGGTCTGGACGGCAGAAAACGAAACGGCCGAATCCAGCCGTCGAATCGGACCATCCAGATTTGGACGCGTCGTCGGGTTGGCATCTCCAGCAGGGTATGGATAGGTGGTGTCGCTGCACCGGTTAGCGGCGGTGTCGGCCGCGGCTGGAGTCGTGGGACTCCCAATCAATTCGACGATTCGGTACTGGCCAGCTACCGGGCAATTGAATCGGACTCGAATCGGACGCCCTTTGGCGACCGCCCGGCTCTTCGCCATCTGCAGCTCGCGTTCAACGTCACGCGCGGACTGCCCGAGGCGCATCCGGTCGATGCCGCCCATCATCGTCGGGATGCCAATGGCGGAGAGGATTCCGACGACGGCGATGACCACCACCATGTCGATCAGGGTGAAGCCGCGCTGCGAGGACAATCCTCTGCAAAC
This sequence comes from uncultured Acidobacteriota bacterium, assembly GCA_963724485.1. Taxonomy (GTDB): domain Bacteria; phylum Acidobacteriota; class Vicinamibacteria; order Vicinamibacterales; family UBA2999; genus JACCSI01. The sequence goes on along the minus strand of CAVRUW010000019.1, from coordinate 56,850 downwards.
CATGACGACTTGCCAGGCTGCAATGGCTTCGCCAACCCTTCGGCGGTCGACGAATCGCGGAGTTCACTGAGGAATCAGGAGAGGCGCGAAACTGCCTTTATTTGCAAGTGGTCCGACATGGAACACACGATTACGTTTCTGGCGTGAGAGAGCGGGTCGAAAGCGGGATCGAGACCAGGAATGCCGCACCGCCACCCGGTGAATTGGAAGCAACGATTCGTCCGTTGTGGCCGACCACGATCTTCTGGACGATGGCGAGACCGAGGCCGGTGCCTCCAGCCTTGGTGGTGAAGAACGGGGTGAAAAGCCGGGGAATCGCGTCGGCAGGGATTCCCGGGCCGTTGTCCGCGACACGAATGAGCATCTCGCCCGGCTCGAGTGTCCCTGAGATGGTGACCACGGGCGAAACTCCAGCCCCCTCACAGGCCTCGATGCTGTTGCGAATCAAGTTGCTGAACGCTTGGCGCAGAAGGACCTCGTCGCCTTCAATGGTTCCGAACGATCCCTGCAGGATGACGCGCGCGGTTGCTGCGTCTTCCGCCGAGCGTTCGACAAGTCGCCGAGTGTCAATCGGCACCAGCGTCAACGGCTCCGGCTTGGCGAAGTTCAGGAAGTTGGTGACGACCTCGCCGAGCGCCTGGGTCTCTTGTCGCAGACCCTCGACGTAGGCCTGCTGCGTAGGCGGCAGGCTTGCCGGATCAATCAATCGCGCATAACCGTGGACAGTCGCCAAGCCATTCCGGAACTCGTGTGCGAGTCCGGCCGTGAGCTCACCCAATCGCGCGAGCGCCTCCTTGAGTCGCAGCTGCTCCTCGAGCGCCATGACCGAGGTGAGATCGGTAAAGAGGCAAATGACTCCCGCCACTCCGGTCTCCGGTGCCAACGGCGATACGGTAACGCCAAGATGCATCGGGCCTTGTGGCCTTGCGATGATTACGGTTCGTCGCCGGATGGCCTGACCGGTTCGAAGCGACTCATTGATGACTTCGTTCAAGGCGGTGTCGATCGACTGATTGCTCAACGGACCATCGTCCAGTCCAAGAATTCGCATTGCCGCCGGATTGGCAATCTCTACTTTTCCCGAAGCGTTCACCACGATCAGACCCGAGGTGAGGCTGGCGACAATCGCACTGCGGAGTTGATCCGAGGCTTCCGCACGCGCGGCCGTCGCGCGTTCCTGGGTCTTGAGCTTGCTGATGGCGTCTTCGAGAGTGGTCGTCAGGAGGAGCGATTCGCTGCGAGCTGAGCTCAAACGGCGCGTATCGCGAGCGGCGGCAAAGAATCGGAGGACCGCAAACGCCAACACTGCCACGAGCACCGCAACGATCGCGGTCAACCCGAGAAAGGCGTAGCCGGCGGCGGTCATATCCGCCCCAGATACCAGTTGAGGATCGGTTCTCCGCCGAGCATCGCAATAAGCGCGGCAAGCGCCAGAAACGTACCAAAGGGCAGCGCGTAGCGTCCGTCGGCACGGGTGAACGCGATCATCGCCAGACCAATGATGGCACCGGAGAACGACGACAGAATCAAGGTCAAGACAACGGCGGGCCAGCCAAGGAAGGCGCCGATCATCGCGAGCATCTTGACATCGCCCATCCCCATCCCCTCCTCTTTGCGGATCGCGTAATAGCCTGCCGCGATCGCGTAAAGGACACCGCCACCCAGGACGATGCCGATCAGCGAACTGGTCGGGAAGGGCTCGGCAATGAAACTGAACAAGAAACCGACAACGATGCCCGGTAGTGTGATGACGTTGGGCAGAATCTGGTGCTCGAGATCGATGAGGAACAGCACGATCAAGATGCCGCCGAGGATTAGACGACTAGCGAGCAATGGTCCAGGCGGCGTCAGCATCACGATGAGCACGGCCACAACAGCCGTGACGACCTCGACGATCGGATACTGAATGGAAATCGGTGCGCCACACTGGCGACACTTCCCGCTCAGCATCAACCAGCTCAAGACCGGCACGTTGTCGAACCAGGCGACGGCACGAAGGCATTGCGGGCAGCGCGACCCTGGTGACACCAACGACTCGCCGCGCGGCAGCCGATGAATACAAACGTTCAGAAAGCTGCCGACGATGAGACCCAACAACGCGGTCAGGCCAAGAATGGCGGGGGATGTCGTCACGGTGTGGAAGGATCGAGGCCGACCGGCAGCGGCCACAGCGGTGACTTCTCTGACAGCCGGACGTCTTCGTTCACTGGATCGAGCACATAAGGGACGCCGGCGGGATCGGTTGGCACCCGTCGGAGCACCCCAACGGCCATGAGCTCGTCCCACGATTTCGCCGGGCGCCCTGCACGCGCTTCGAACCGCCACACCGCCTCGTTGAGCGCGTCGATCGCATCCATTGCGTCGAACTGAGCGGCGCGCGTTTCTGCCAATCGACGCAGCGACGGGTCGTCGGCACTGTCGTGCAACTGCATCCAGAGCAGCCGCGCCGAGTTGCGATCGCCCGACTCAGCGCGCATCAGCGCCGCGGTCGATTTCAACCAGATGGGCGCACCAGGCACTTCCGAGGCTTTCTCGAGCCAGGCGGCTGCTTCCACGTAATCTCGATGGCTCCAGTAATGCACGAACCCGATCGCGTGCAGGTATTCCCATCGTTCGGGGGACACCTCGACGCCACGCTGCAGCAGCTTGACGGCCAGATCGGGCCGGCCAGGTCCATCGGGTGCTGGCTCGGAGAGAAAGACGGCGCCAAACCGATAGGCCACCGTGAACCGCGGATCGAGCGTGGTGACGAGTTCGAGCAAGGGATGCAGCAGGTCGTAGTTCTTATCGGCTGCAGTCGATAGTCGCTGTCGGCCGAAATACACAACGGCGCGGATCCAATAGACGTCCGCCACCAGGCAATCGAACCCGAGCGCCAGCCGCTTCGCGGTGGGTCCGGCCTGCAGCCACTGCACGGGTGTCGCCGGTTCGTAGGCGCGCCACCCGCGATCGCGCCACGCCTGGAGCGGGACCACCAGCGCGAACAGCAAGGCGATCGCGATCAAGTAGTGCACGGTCCGGGTCACTTGAAGTCCCGGCGGCGAAATATGGCGACTGCGCCGAGTAATACGATGGCGACGTACAACACTGCATAGGCAAGTGTCAGTCCGACATGTGAGCCCGAGATCGGCACGCCGTGCACGACTTCGGCCTTGACATCGAAGGGCGCGAGGTTCGGCAGCACGTAGTACGCGGCCTTCGCGACGTAGACAGCTACCGGCGCCTGCATCACTTCTTCGAACTGGCGCAGGTCAGCGTTGAAGCGGCCGACTATCCACATTGCCAGGGTCAGTAGCACCGCGGTCATTGGGCCGGCAAAAGTGGAAAAGAACAACGCGATGGCGGTGACGATCATCAGCTCGCCAAAGATGAGGACAACCGCGATCAGCAGCCGCGGATCCATCGCCGGTGCCGGCCAGATTTGCTGCTGCGCGGCGGGTACTGTCAACTGTTGATAGAGAAGCACGAGGTAGAACGCGAAGCACATCGCGACAATGTTGACGGCAAGCGTCATCACCAGCCCCACGAACTTGCCAAGGATGAACTGCTCGCGCGTCAGTGGCCGGCTCAAAAGACTGTAGATCGACCGCCGTTCGACTTCCTTCGCAACCAAGCCAATACCGATAAAGACTGCGATGAGCAGCCCAAGGAGATTGAGCGCGGCCAGCCCCAGGTCCTTGATGATCTTGAGGTCCTGGCCTGCTGTCATTTGCCCGATGAGATATGAAGCGGCGACCAGCAGAACCCCGAAGCCCACGATGGTCAACGGGACGCGGTCGCGAATCGATTCGCGAAACACCGCGAGCGCCACCAGTCGAACCGCCCTCATCCGTCGATGCCGGTCGTATCGCGCGGTGCCGCCTCTCGTACCGCGGTCACGAAATAGTCCTCGAGAGTGGCCCGAATCGGGTTGAGCGAGACGATGCGCACCCCATGATTCGCCAGGTCGGGAACGATCACTTCAGGCACCGCATCCGCTGGCAACTCGAGGGTGTAACGATTGTCGGAAAGAGCCGTGATCTTCATCGCCTGGCGCTGCAGACGATCCTTGAGATCTTGCGGCACGTTCGAGACCACGAGTTCCCACCCGCGCCGTTCGAACTCGACGAGGTCGTTGAGGCGGCCCTCACCCACCAGGCGACCCTGAGCGACGATGGCGACGCGACTACAAAGAGCTTCGGCGTCGGCCAGGATGTGCGAGCTGAAGAAGACCGTGCAGCCGCGATCGCGCAGCTGCAACATCAGTTGACGTAAATCGCGACGGCCGAGCGGATCAAGACCGGACATTGGTTCGTCGAAGAAGACGACGTCGGGTTCGGCGACCAGGGCCTGGGCGACGCCCACGCGTTGAATCATCCCCTTCGAATAGGACCGCAGCCGCATTCGCCGTTCGGCGCCGATTCCCACTTGGTCCAGCACCTGCGACACGCGCTTCTCACGCGCCGGGCTGTCGATCGAAGACAGGCCGGCGTAATACGAGAGCAGCTCCTCGGCCGTGAGGTAATCGTAGAAATATGGATTCTCGGGAAGAAATCCAATGCGGCGGCGCATGCTCAAATCGCCGACTGGTTTGCCGAGGATCCGCGCGGTGCCGCTCGTTGGGAAAATCAACCCCATGAGCAGCTTGAGGGTGGTGCTCTTCCCGGCCCCGTTAGGACCCAGGAAGCCGAAGACTTCGCCTTCGTCGACGCTGAACGTCAGGCGGTCGAGAGCGCGATAGGGTTTCGGACGCCAGAAGCCGACGAAGTAATCCTTGGAGAGCTCCTCAACCTGTATGGCGGCCACAGCACTCAAACGGTTATCCCATTACTTGCCACCCGCAGCGATGCGGCGCAGCTCCCACTGAACGGCAGCCTCGAAGAACTCGCCGCGCAGGTTCGGCATCTGGAGGCCGTTCATGAAGAACGTCGGCGTACCTTTCACGCCGAGCTGGAGGCCCTGCCCGATATCACCGCGAACGAGCTCGAGAGTCTTCTGAAAACGCGCGTCGAAGTCCGTCACTCCGCCGACGCTGGCGGCGCCCTTCTTGACGGTGTCGGTGGTGAGACTTGGCTGGTTGGCGAACAGCCAATCTTCCATCGCTTCCGCGCGCCCCTTCTCGCGCGCCAATCGGACCGCCACAGCGGCTTCGCAGGCTGCCTGGTGTCCTCCCCCAATGGAATTACATTCGGGGTCGAGCGGGAAGTCGCGAGTCACGAAGGCGATTTTCCCCGGATGCTGTTGCTGGAGCCGGGCGAGAATCGGCTTGTACTCCTTATAAGTCTGGCCGCACGGGGGGCACTGATAGTCGTTGAACTTGACGATCGTCACCGTCGCACCGGTGCCACCGACGACGATCGGCACGCGAGGCTGGGCCGCGAGATACTGTTCCAGCTGCTGAATCTGACTTTGCGGCGGAGGAGGAGCCGCTGGCTGCGCAACCGCTTGTGCAGTTGCGGCTCCCCCCGCCGGTTCAGTGGACGCTGAAATCGAATCCCCAGGAAACAACACGACGGCAATAACCGCTACCGCCACAAAAGCCAGCGCGGTAGTCAGCGCCGCGGGAGTTCTAAAAAGAGTTCTCATATCGTTTGAAGCCCGGCTCGCGAGAGTTGTCATTGGATACTTGGCTGCTGCCCCGGCGATCAGGAACAAGGCAATGATCGCAAGGTAGGTCCCGACGCAGAGCAGGCAGACCGTCTTGAGCACGAAGAAGGACGCGTAAGCAAGGTAAAGGACCCCAGCAAGTCCGACCGTTGCAGTGGCAAACACGTAGCCCGCCAGGTTCTGACGCGCCGAGGCTGATCGGCTGCACAGGGCGATCAGCATGAGGACGAACGCAAAGTACAGAACCCCGATGAGTGCCACCGGCACTCCCCCGACAGACCCGAACCGGCTCGTGTACGCCTCGGTGCAGCTGAACGTCGCGTTGACGTCGCAAACGCTGGAATACAACGGATCGTTCAGGATGCGGTAGTGCACCCAGGTGGACGCCGCGGCAAACCCCAACCCGACGAGCGCAGCGATCGTGAGGGGTGTTACCGGCGCGTTGACTGAAGACGGACTGGACTTCGTGGCCCGCGACATATCGTCAAATTCTACGGGATCTTGAAGGTCGGAACCGATTCGAGGGGAGTTGCCAGGCCGCCGGGCGCCATGTCGCGCTCGACCGGCGCAACCCCGTCGAAGAAGACATAGATTCTGCCGCTGGCAGTCATCGCGAACGCTTGCTGGCCGGGCGAATCAACCGAACGCGGTGCAGTCGACGCGTAGTAGTTCGACGTCGTCGGGCGGCCGTGACAATCCGCGGCTGCTGTCGTTGCGCCTTCGGCCATTCTCAGCTCGACTTCGTAGCCCGCCGCGCGAAGCGACGCAATGGAATCTGCCGAGGGAGGCGTGAACGTGGCTTCGGGACACGGCTGCAGCAGGCTTTCGAGAGCGGTGGCGTAGCTGCCGCTGCTCGCGTTACGAAAGCCCTCCTGCGCCACGTGCACAGCGCGCAGAACTTCCGCTGCCTCCGACTCGGACCGGGACTTTTGCGCGTATCGCACGAAGGGTATCGCGCCGACGACAACGACTCCAATCAACGGCAGCACCCAACTCCATCGTCGCATTCAAGACCACTATACCGGCCGTCTGGAGGCGACCCCTCATCGGAGCAAGGGATGCCCCGGGCAAATAGAAAAGGGCCGGGCAATGAGCCCGGCCCCCTTGAGACGGCTGCTGTTATCGGCCCAGAGAAGTGGTCGTCGCGCTCGACGTGAACGGCTGCGCGGGCGCCACACCAGTGGTGTCCTGCCAAATCGTCGAGCCGATGTCGGCCGCGAATGCACGGTTGCCCGTCGAGCCCACGCCCTGAGGAACCGCGGTGACGTAGTAACGCACGTTCGTCGCGGTGCCGCAAACATCGTTCGGGCCAGCCGCGCCGCCGGCGCCGGGCACGATCGCAAAGGTGTAGCCGCTCTTCTGCACGGGCGCGGCCGTCGCGAGATCCTGCGAAATGAACGGGACGGCCAGATTGGCGCACGTCGCGCCCAACGCCTGCAGACTGTCTGCGTAGCCGCGGTTCAAGCCCCAGTAGTCAACTTCCGCCGACACGACGGCGCGAGTCGATCCAATCGCCGACGCCTCGTTACCCGAGATGCGTGCCCGCAGCAGGCCAGGCACGGCGATCGCCGCGATGATTCCGATGATCGCGACGACGATCAAAAGTTCGATGAGCGTGAAGCCCTTGGTGTCACGAATGCGCATGATCCTCTTCCCCCTAACTACGTCTCTCAAGCTGTTTTCCGGTGCCCAATAAAAAACTGGTTGGTGTTGCGCTGCCTCACTCTGCAGCGCCGCCGGGCAACCCAACAGCAACAGGCATACCAAGCTCGTGTGCAGTACTGACGATGGGCGCAAGCTATTGGTCTGGCGAAGCTTAGATGCACTCGGCGGTGGGCGTCTCGAGTGGCCTTCTCAGCTATGCACCGGCACCTGACAATTCGCGTCAGTCAGCTGCCACGGGGTGTCAGCTGCCTCATGCTTTGAGGTTGTACTTTTTCACAAGATAGCGGAATTGTCGAAAGCTGAGGCCAAGAAGATCCGCCGCCCGCGTCTGAACTCCGGCGGATTGGCGCAGGGCTCGCTCGACATGAGTGCGCTCGACTTCCTGTAAATGATGCTCGAGGTTGAAACCTGTGTCAGGGAATGGGTCACCCGGCCGCCCCGAACTGGCGGCAGGACGTGCACTGCTGAGGTGATCACCAAGTGTTTCGCTCTGAATACGATCGGTCTGCTCGAGCGCAACGGCGCGTTCGATCACATTTTCCAGCTCCCGCACGTTTCCCGGCCATTGGTAAGCCTTGAGACGTTCCAGCGCATCGGTCCCGAAACCGACAATCCCCTTCCCCATCTCACGGGTGAATTTTCCCAAGAAGTGCTCGGCGATCAGCGGCACATCATCGGCGCGCTCACGTAACGCCGGCAATCGAATCGGGATGACGTTGAGCCGGTAGAAGAGATCTTCGCGGAACTGGCCTTCCGCGACTCGCGCGGCGAGGTCGCGGTTGGTGGCCGCAATGACCCGAATATTGGCGCCAACTTCCTCGGTCCCGCCCACCCTTCGATACTTGCGCTCCTGCAGCACTCGCAAGAACTTGACCTGCATCGTCGGGCTCATCTCGCCGATCTCGTCGAGGAAGATAGTGCCGTTGTCGGCGACTTCGATGAGCCCCTTCTTGTTGCTGTCTGCCCCGGTGAACGAGCCGCGCATGTGCCCGAAGAGCTCGGACTCGAGTAACGCCTCTGGCAATGCGCCACAGTTGACCGCAACAAACGGATGGTCGCGTCGAAGCGACTGCATGTGAAGAGCACGCGCGACCAGCTCCTTGCCGGTACCCGACTCGCCCGTCAGCAGCACGGTGCTATTAGTGCGGCATACGGTCTCGACCAGCCGGAACACGTCGAGCATCGGCCGGCTTCGACCGATGATGCCGGCAAATCCGTCCTTGGCAATCGCCTGCCGCAGCACGTCACGTTCGTGACGAATTCGCCGCGCGTCGATCAGCTGCCGGACCTGAAGCGTGACCAGATTGATGTCGCGGAACGGTTTCTCGAGGAGGGCTGCGGCTCCGGAGTCGCGAGCCCGCTTCCATTCCGCCGAGTCACGCGTGAAGTGCGCCGTCATCATGATGACCACGACGTCCGGAGCAACCCCGCGGATGGCCTTGAGCAGGTCGAGACCGTCCATCCGAGGCATCCGGATGTCGGTCAGCACGACATCGATGTAATCGCGGCCGACTAGATCCCGTGCCGTCAGACCGTCTTCCGCAACGAGCACATCAAATCCATCCCGCTGAAACAGGATGCGCATCCACTCCCGCATCGATTGCTCGTCGTCCACAATCAGGATGCGGGGAGCTTCGCGACCGAAACGAGCCGGCTGTTCGCGGACGGGGGCGGGTTGCGACTCGGGGAGGCTCATGAGATCAAGTTCGCCGATTCCTGGCGATTGGCCGGACGCGGGCCCCGAACGGGCGGGAAGCTCACCCGAAAGGTCGTGCCCTGCCCCACCTGTGATTGCACCTCAACCCGGGCGCCATAGTCGCTCGTAATACGGTGGACGATCGCCAGTCCCAAGCCGCTGCCTTTGCTGAAAGTCCCATGGAACGGCTGGAACAACGTTTCGGTTTCCTCAGCAGTCATGCCGACGCCTTCGTCGGCGACGGTAAGTACTCCGACGGCAATTCCGTCCGTGACCTCGTGTGCGGCCCGAAGCCGAAGGCGACCGCCACTGGGCATCGCGCGCAAGCCATTGGTCGCGAGATTCCAGACGATCTGACGGACGTGGTTTTCATCACTCTCGATCACGACCTCGTCAGCCGGCGTTTCGACGTGCACGGTATGTCGTTCGCCTACCTCGGTGCTGTTCCGCAACAACGTAGCCGTGTCCTGGACCACCGTTCGCAGATCCAATTGTTGAACTTCAAAGCGTTGCGGCCGAGCATATGCGAGAAACGACCGGATCGTGGCGTTGAGCCGTTCGGATTCGCGCAAAACGATATCCATCAGCTGTGCCTGATCGCTGGACAGCGATAGCTCCTGCCGCAGAATCTGCATCGACCCGGACATTGCCGCGAGCGGGTTGCGAATCTCGTGCGCAATACCGGCCGCCATCTCGCCGACGGCTGCCAGGCGTTTTTGAATCTGCGCGCCGCGTTCGAGCCGGTGCGTTTCGGTCACGTCCTGAAAGGTATAGAGATACCCGCGTTGCCCGTTCGGCATTGGCATCAAGGCTACGCTCAGTCCGAGATCGATGAAGCGCTGGTCAGTCCTCTGGTATTGCACGTCGATTCGCTTGCTGCGCGCGCGTTGCAGGTCCGCATCCAGCGATGCCATGAAGTCCGGCGGCAACTGCAACACCTCGGACACCGACCGGCCGAGAACGGTCGCCAGCTCGTGACCGGTGATTTGGATGGCGGAGCGATTGAACGTCAGGACACGATGCGCCGCGTCGGCCGTCGCCAGGCCGCTGACCAGGTTGTGGATGATGTACTCGTTGAAGAACTGCAGATCGGCGAGTTCGCCCGATGTCTTTTCGAGCTTGACGTCCGTGCGACGAAGACGCTCGGCGAGTGAGCCTGACAGGAACGCGACGGCGAACAAGCCGGCGACGTTGAGACCAACCGTGTACTGCGCAACATTCGCGCGCGGAAGGTCGCCGTCGAACGCATAGCCAAACACAGGACCGATCAGACCGGCAACCTCGGCGTACTGCGCCAGAACCACGCCGGCGTAGAGGACCGAACTGAGGGCCGCCACCTGGAGCGAGCCGCGTCGGAACTGTAATGTGCTCGCAGCGACGATCGGCAGCACATAGAGCGACGTGAAGATGCTCGTGATTCCACCGGTCAGGGCCACGGCGGCAGAAACGACGAGCACGTCGATCGCAAAGTGAACGTCGATGAGCCACGGCAGCCGGCCCACGACACGGAGCGTGGCGATGAACACGAGGCTCACCGCATAGGCGCTGGCGATCAGGACATAGAACGGGTTGAGATCGAAGAGATCGGGGGCACGCACCTGAATCAGCAGCGCCGTGCCCAGGAGCACCGTCGCAGCCACCAGCCGCAACACGACGTGCGATAACAGACGACGCTCGAGTGGACTCTCAATCATCCGGCGAGCTCAGAGATCAATCCGAAGATGGGCAGATACATCGAGATCACGATGCCACCAACGACGATGCCGAGGAAGGAAATCATGATCGGCTCGAGCAACGTCAGCATGCCGGCTACGGCGGTATCGACTTCCTCCTCGTAGAAGTCTGCGATCTTGGCCAGCATCGTGTCGAGCGCGCCAGTCGCCTCGCCGACGGCGATCATCTGGACGACCATGCTCGGGAACACACCGGTCTGACGGAGCGGTGCCGAGATCGTCTCGCCGCGCTCGATGCTCTTGCGAGTCGTCTGCACGGCGTCCTCGACCGTCGCATTTCCCGCGGTCCTGGCCGTGATGTCGAGCCCATCGAGAATCGGCACTCCGGACGCAATCAGCGTCGACAGCGTCCGGCAGAATCGAGCCACTGCAATCTTTCGCAGCACCGGGCCCAATACCGGGACCTTCAGCGACAGCCGGTCGACGAACCGCCGTCCGCCCTCGCTGGCATAGTAACGCCGGAACCCAAAGAACCCGCCACCGAGCGCCACGAGAATGTACGGCATGAACTGGACCGTGAGGTTGCTGCCCGCGATCACGATTCGGGTCGGCAGCGGCAACGTGGCGCCAAGCCCGGTAAACAGGCTCGCGAAGGTGGGAATGACGCCCCAGAGAATGACCCCCACGACACCGGTGGCGATGACGATGATCGCTGCCGGATAGATCATGGCGGACTTGACCTGCGACTTCAGCTTGACGGCCTTTTCGATATAGGTCGCCAGGCGCTTGAGAATCGTGTCGAGGATACCGCCTGCCTCGCCGGCTGCGATCATGTTCGAATACAGCGCATCGAACGTCTTGGGGTGCCTCTTCATCGCGTCCGCAAGTGACGCACCGCCCTCGACGTCGGCACGGGTCTGCAGAATGACTGCCGAAAAATTCTTGTCCTCTTCCTGCGTGCCGAGAATCTCCAGACACTGCACGAGTGGCAGACCGGCGTCGATCATCACCGAGAACTGTCGGGTGAACACCGCGAGGTTCTTGGCCGGCGCAGCTTTCTCACGGATTTTCTTCGCCGCCGCAGCCTTCACCTGTGCTGGCGTGATCCGAGTCACCAGGATCTGCTCGCGGCGCAGCATCGCCACGACGGCGTCCATGGTGTCGCCCGCGCGTTCGCCAGAAATGGCTTCGCCGCCTCGTGTCCGTCCGGAGAACGCAAACGTCGGCATCGGCTACCTTTGCAGGGCGGGACGCGTGCCGCTGGGCGCCGGCCGTCCCATGCCCGCCCCAGGGACCACACCGGCCCCGCGATTGATCATTTCCTGCAGCTCCTCGCGATGTGATGACTGCCCAATGGCGGTTTCGAGCGTGATCTGTCGTTTGTGGTACAGCGTCGCCAGCGACTGATTCATCGTCTGCATTCCAGCCTTCTCCTGGCCGGTTTGCATCGCGGAATAGATCTGGTGAACCTTGTCCTCGCGAATCAGGTTTCGGATCCCCGGCGTCGGCACCAATATCTCGAGCGCCACCGCGCGGCCCGCGCCTCCCGCCTTCGGTAGCAGCGCCTGACACACGATGCCCTCGAGCACCAGAGAGAGTTGGGTGCGAATCTGCGACTGCTGATCCGCCGGAAACACGTCGATGATGCGATTGATCGTCGACGCCGCGGAATTGGTGTGAAGGGTTCCAAACGTGAGGTGGCCTGTCTCGGCAATCTTGAGCGCGGCTTCGACGGTCTCGAGGTCGCGCATCTCGCCGATGAGGACGATGTCGGGATCTTCGCGCAGGGCCGCACGCAGCGCCGCGGTAAAGCTTTGCGTATCGCTGTGGACCTCGCGCTGATTGACCAGGCAATTCTTATGTGCGTGGAGGTACTCGATCGGATCTTCAATCGTCAGGATGTGTCCGTGCCGCTCGGTGTTGATCTTGTCGATCATCGCGGCGAGCGTCGTCGACTTGCCGCTCCCCGTCGGACCGGTCACGAGAACGAGGCCACGTGGCCGCTCGGAGAGCTTGGCGATTACGGATGGAAGGCCGAGCTCCTCGAACGTGCGGACACGCTCGGGAATCTGCCGGTAGACCGCTGCGACCGCACCCTTCTGATTGAACATGTTGCAGCGGAAGCGAGCGATGTCGCGAATGCCGAAGGAGAAATCGAGCTCGAGCGTCTCTTCAAAGCGCTTCTTCTGCGCGTCGGTCAACACGCTGTAGGCCAGGCTCTTGGTTTCTGCCGATGACAGCTCGGGCAGTTCCAGACGGCGCAACGAGCCGTGGACCCGCACCTGCGGCGGCGTCCGGATCGACAAGTGCAGGTCCGATCCTTCGAGGTCCACGGTCATCTTCAACAGCTCTGGTAGCGTCGGCATAGTGTCCTCAGCGATCCACGATCAGTGCACCGTCTCGCGCAAGACTTCCTCGAGCGAGGTCACGCCATCCTTGATTTTCTGGAGCCCGCTCCCGCGTAACGTGAGCATCCCGGTCTCGATCGCTTTGCGTCGTAGTTCGAGCGCCGACGCACCAACGAGCACGAGTTCACGCAATTCATCGGTAACGTCCATCACCTCGTACAAGCCGACGCGACCCTTGTAACCGGTGCGGTTGCACTTGTCGCACCCCTTTCCTTTCACGGGTTTCACCATCCGTGACTCTTCTGGGCTGAACCCCATGTGTTCGAGCGCCTGCGGCGCAACCGGATCGGGCACGCGACACGCCATGCAGACCCGTCGCACGAGCCGCTGTGCGCAGACCAGATTGAGTGAGCTCGCTACGAGGAACGGCTCGATGCCCATGTTCATCAATCGATTGACCGTGCTCGGCGCATCGTTGGTGTGCAGCGTGGAGAGCACGAGGTGGCCGGTCAGCGCAGCCTTGACTGCGATCTCCGCCGTCTCGAAGTCTCGGATTTCGCCGACCAGGATGATGTTGGGGTCCTGCCGGAGAAAGCTGCGCAGCGCCGCCGCGAAGTTCAACCCAATGCTCTCGCGCACTTGCACCTGATTGACGCCGATCATGTTGAACTCGACCGGGTCCTCGGCCGTCATGATGTTCGTCTCGGGAGTGTTGATCCGCGCGATCGATGAGTAGAGCGTGTTGGTCTTGCCGCTGCCGGTCGGACCAGTGACGAGCACCATGCCCCACGGCTTGTTGATCGCCGCCTGGAGCTTCATCAGCGAATCCTGCTCGAAGCCCAGTTTGGTCATGTCGAGCATCAGCTTCGACCGATCCAACAGGCGCATGACGATCTTTTCGCCAAACAACGTGGGCAGGCACGACACACGGAAGTCGATGTCGCGCGGCGTGCCGTTGTCGGAGAAACGAATCTTGATGCGGCCGTCTTGCGGCAGGCGCTTCTCCGCGATATCGAGCTTCGCCATGATCTTGATGCGCGAGGTAATTGCATCGCGCAACTTCATCGGCGGCGACATCACGTTGTAAAGAATTCCGTCGACGCGATAACGGATCCGGTAATCCTTCTCGTACGGCTCGATATGAATGTCGCTGGCGCCCTTCGAGATCGCCGACATGAGAACGACGTTCACCAGCTTGATGACCGGCGCTTCCTCACCCTGCCGGGCAAGTGTCTCGGCGCTGATCTCCTCGAGATCGTCGATAACTTCGACGCCGCCGGCATCGCCCAACACCGGCATCTCGTCCATGGCGCGCGTCGCGACTTCCAGCGCGCTCTCGCCAGGCGGCGCGCCCGGTGAAACCTGGGTCACAACTGGACCGGCGCCGTAGTACTTGTCGATCGCGTCGAGCACCGCCCCTTCTGACGCTACGACCGGCTCGACGTTGTACCCGGTCATGAACTTCACGTCGTCCATCGCGAAGACGTTGGTGGGATCGGTCATCGCGATCGTCAACGTGGCACCGGCGCGACTGAGCGGAACGATCTGGTACTTGCGGGCGGTCTCGGCGGGCACCAGCTTGACGACGCTGGGATTGATCTCGAACTGATTGAGCGCAATCGACGGCACGCCGTACTGCTTGGACAGGAGCGCGGTGATCTCCTCGTCCTTGACGTGACCGAGCTTGACGAGATTCGCGCCAAGGCGGCCGCCATGCTCGCGCTGATGCGTCAGCGCCTCCTGGAGCTGGTCCGGCGTGATGCGTTTTTCTTTGAGAAGCAGTTCGACGATCCGAACCGGCATGACCGCTTAAACCCCGGAACCCTGACTCTGCACTCGAACTCAGTAACTCAGACGCGCCGCAACACCCCACGCGATCGCGTCGCGCGCGCCACGTGCGTAGTACGCATCGATGAACGTGCCCGAGCGAACCGCATACGACGCGCCACCGCTTACGACCGTCCGCGTGTCGCCAACCGTGCTCGCCCGTAGTCCGGCACGCAGTCCCAGACGCTGCTGCCGCATCAGCCACTGCTCAACGCCGGCGGCGACATCCCGTCGTTCACCGTTGTGATGCGGAACGCGCGTGACGTCGGCATCGATCGCAACGATCGTGCGAGAGACGCCCGGCCATCGATTGCCCCACGCGGCCCCGACACGCGCGTGGCGCTTGAGCTCCACTTCGCCTCCCAAGCCATCCTCGAACTCGGGTTCGGTCACGTTGCGCACGACTAGGCCGGCGCGGAGCCGTCCCGCGGCAGCCATCACGCCGATGTCGACATCACCAGAGGTGGAACTCTCGGTCATGAGTGTGTCGGCGTCATCGAATGCGGATTCCCACGTGTCAGCACTAACAGCCTCCACCCCAACGCTTCCTCGCACCAATTTCACCGTCGCGCCCACCGTTAAGAAATTGCCGATTGACTGCAAAATCGTCGCACCCAAATGACTCGTAACCATCGTGCGGACTATGAGTTGCCCATCTTGTCGGCGCGGGCCGCCTGCTGCTGCAGGCCCATCAATTACGGTTGTTGCCAGGCGGTAGTAAGACAGGCCCATCGGCGGGGCCCCGACGGCGACCAGAGTGCTGCCCAGTCGCGCGGCCCGGCCGTCTGGTAACGGCGGGTCATCTGGAACAGATGACGACCTTCCCAAGCTGATCGAGATGTTGAAGAGGGGGCCCAGAACCATTCCCGCCGGATTCCAGGCCACTGCGGAGGCGTCGTCTGCCACCGCGACGAAAGCGGCCAACGCGGGGGCGCGGCTCCCGAGCGACTCCAGACCTTGAGCGAACGTCGTGGAAGCCAGGCCAACGGAGAAGACGGCCAACACAAACAGTCTAAATTTGAGTAACATAAAATAAGTTTTTTAGTCGACAAAACCGTGTGGCAGCACCCGGCCCGATGGGGATGGAATATTTAGGCGAATGCCCAAAAGTCCATCGTTTACAATGCTTTGACCTCGCGGGACGGAACCCAACTGGACCCAGGTAACGTATTCTTTTTGAAGGGAGAACGGGGTGATACGGCGGATCGCGGGCATGGTGTCACGCCCGCGGGCCACCATGGCTGAGTTAGTTGCACAACCAGCATGGTTGGCAACATGGTTGGTCGTGCTGACTAGCTGGGCCCTCTGCGGAGGATGGCTCCTCAGCACCGACATCGGCCAACAGGCGCTGATCGACGAAAACGTCCGAGTCAGCGAGTCGCTCGGCAGAACCATCACCGACGCTGAGTATGCCGCGCTGCTGGCGCAACCACCATGGTGGACGTACTTCACCAGCGGCGGCCGGCTACTCCTCACGCCGATCGTCACTTTATTGACAACACTGGCAGTATGGGTTGTAGGACGACGGGATGGTGGTAGCGCCAACTGGCAGCAGGCGTTGTCTATAACAGTACACGCCAGCGTGGTGTTGTTGCTGGGGCAACTGATTACCACCCCGCTGCACTACGTTCGTGAATCTCTGACGAGTCCCCTCAATCTCGCCGCCGTCTTGCCGGCGATGAACGAGGGTACTCTGCCGACCCGGTTTTTCGGGTCGCTCGACTTTTTCGTGATGTGGTGGTGCGTTCTGCTGGCGATGGGGATCGCCGCATTGACACGCCGCCGCGTGGCTCGGTATGCCGTCGTCCTGGGCCTGGTCTACGCGGGGTTTGCTGCAGTGATCACCGCGACGGTCGCGGTAATGGGAGGAGCCTGATCGTGTTCCGCAGGAAATGGTTCTGGGCACTCGTTGTACTAATCATCATCGCCGGCGGCGCTGCGACGTACTTCGCGCGTCAGCAACCGCAGGGCGCACGGGTGACTGCTGAAACAGTCCAACGGCGCGATCTCGAGGCGATTGTCTCCGCATCGGGCAAGATCGAGCCTAAGAAGACAGTCAACATCAGCGCGCAAGGGATGGGGCGCGTCACACAGCTGGCAGTCAACGAAGGCGACCGGGTCAAGGCGGGACAATTCCTGCTGCAGATCGATCCCGTGACGGCTGAGAGCAACGTACGCCGCGACGAAGCGGGAGTCGCCGTCGCCACCACGGGGCTCGATCAATCACGTACGCAAGTTCGAAGCGCACAGGCGAATCTCGATCTCGCACGTCAGAACCTGAAGCGGCAGCAGGAGCTCTGGGCCGGCGGTCTGACGACGCGTGAGACATTGGACAAAACACAATCAGAGCTGGACGTGCGAGAGGCCGAGTTGCGCGCGCGCGAACAGGAAGTGCGGACGCGTGAGGAGCAAGTGCGACAGCAACAGGCTGGGCTGATCAGCACCCGTCATTCGCTGTCGCAGTCGCGGTTCGAGGCGCCGTTCGACGGGATCGTCACTCGACGCAACGTCGAAGTCGGCGAGAACGTGGTCGTCGGCACCATGAACAATGCAGGTACCGTGCTGCTGACGGTGGCTGACATGTCGGTCATTGAAGCTGAGGTCGAAGTCGACGAAACCGACATCCCGCTCGTGCAAATTGGGCAGGTCGCAAAGGTCACGATCGATGCGATGGAGGATCGTTCGTTTCGCGGCCGCGTCACGGAGATCGGGAACAGTCCAATCCAGGCAACCGGCGCGCAGCCCGGCAGCCAGCGAACGGCGACAAACTTCAAGGTGGTTGTCACGCTCGACGAGCAGATTCCCGACGTCCGTCCAGGTTTCACCTGCACGGCGGAAATCACGACGGCTACGAGACAAAAGACCGTCTCGGTTCCAATTCAGGCGCTTACCGTCCGCGAGCTGATCTACGACGAGAAGGGGAACATCGTCCGGCTGCCGCCACGGCCGCCACGCCCGCGGTTCAGCTTCAGCCGAAACGTCGAGCCCTCGGTATCGGCGAACGCTTCGGTGGAGCTGCTCCCCGGCCAGCGTCGTGAAGAGGTGGAAGGAGTCTTCCTCATCCGCGATGGCCGCGCGCAATTCATGCCGGTCAAGATTGGCATTGCTGGTGAGCGGTACTTCGAGGTCGCTGACGGCCTCAAGGAAGGCGACCGCGTCATCACGGGGCCCTTCGACTCCGTCCGTAACATGTTCGACGGCGATCTCGTACAGATAACCGAGCCCGGCCAGCGACGCTGACCGCCCATGACGCAGATCCTCGAGTCCGTCCGGCTCGCCCTTAGCTCGATCTGGGCGAACAAGCTGCGATCGTTGCTCACTCTGTTGGGCAACATTGTCGCGGTGTCGTCGATCATCACCGTCGTGTCACTCATCCAGGGGATGAACGCGACGGTATCGGACGCGGTGCTGTCCGACCTGGGTGCGGACGCCTTCACGATCGACAGGATGGGGATGATCCGCAACGAGGACGAAGCGGACCGCGCCCGCAACAATCCGCGAATTACGATCGAAGAGGCCGACGCGATCGAACGCTTCAGTCCGTACATCCAGTCGGTGATGTCACAAGCGCAGTCCGGCGCCCCAGTGGCGTACGGTACGAACGAGATCGAGTCGGTTCGAATTCAGGGCGTGGCAGGCGACTACGCTGATTTCTCAACGTTCAATGCCGAGCGTGGGCGCATGATCAGCCCCACCGAGATCGATCGAAGCCGGCCGGTGGTGATTCTCGGATGGGATGTCGCCGACCAGCTATTTGGCGAAGCCGATCCGGTCGACAAGGTAATCCGAATTCGCGGCGTGCACTTTCGAGTGATCGGCGTCAGCGAGAAGAAAGGCGCGATCTTCGGCAATTCGCTCGATCAGTTTGCCGTGATCCCACTCGGCGCCTTTCGCAAGCTGTTCGGGGCACGACAATCGCTCCAGGTGCTGGTGAAACCCCGCGACCCGGCGTTCGTCGCTGTCGCCAAAGACGATGCGCGAGTTGCGTTACGCGTGGCGCGGCGGCTCGAACCCGCCGAGCCGGACAACTTTGGCATCGTCAGTTCGGACTCGGTCCTCGATATCTACAGTCAGGCGACCGCCGGGATTTTTGCCGTGCTGGTTGGCGTCGTCGCGCTTTCTCTCGTAGTCGGCGGCATCGTCATCATGAATATCATGCTGATGGTGGTCAGCGAGCGCACTCGCGAGATTGGGTTGCGCAAAGCGCTTGGCGCGAAGCGACGCGACATCATGTCGCAGGTGCTGACGGAATCGATCACGTTGTCGTTGACAGGTGGCATTGTCGGCGTTGCGATCGGGGCCATGGCGGCCAGCGCGATTGCGATGGCAACGCCATTGCCGGCCACCGTTCAGCCGTGGTCGGTAGCCATCGGCGTCATCATCACTGGGATTGTCGGCTTGTTCTTCGGATGGTATCCGGCCCGCCGCGCCTCGATGCTCGATCCCATCGAAGCGCTTCGGCGAGAATAAATGTCCAAGCTCGTTGCCCGCTTCGCGCTGCTGAAAGAGACAGCCGAAATGGCTCTCGACACGCTGAGAGTCAACAAGCTGAGATCCGCCCTCACGGTGCTGGGCATCGTCATCGGAATCACGTCCATCGTCGGCATGACGTCGCTCATCCGCGGCTTCGACGAATCCTTGCAGAACACGATTCGGATGCTCGGACCCAAGACGATCTTCGTCGCCAAGTTCAGTGCCCTCAGCTTGTCCGCCGGCAACTCGTTCATGGACATGATGCGGCGGCCCAACATCACCGTCGAGGATGCCGAGGCCATTCGACGTCTTGTCCCGAGCGCCGCGATCGTGGACATCTGGCTGGGCAACGGCGGCCCGCCGACCCTGCAGCGCGTGTTCTATCGCGGTGAACGGACCCTGCCGGTGTCCATCATGGGCACGACCGATCGCTACGTCGAGGTGAATGCCGGGAAGATCGTCGTCGGCCGGTCGTTCACCGAAGGCGAGGTGCAACGGAGAAAGGCCGTGGCGGTTCTGGGTTACGGACCGTACGAGGCCTTGTTCGAGAAGCGAGGCATCGATCCGATCGGAAAGAAAGTGCGGATTGGGGCCGTCGAGTACACCGTCATCGGCGTGATCGATAAGCGACCCTCCATGGCCGGCGTGAGCGTCGACGACTACGCGATCATGCCCTACACCTCGTACCGGAAGCAGTTCGGATCCGAAACGCGAAGGAACGGGCCGTTTGGTGGTCCGGGTGGCGGCGTGTCGGCAATGATCGCCGTTGTTCCGCACGAGTGGGCCACCAGGGACGACGCGCTGCGAGAGGTCGAGCAGATCATGCGCATCCGCCACGGCCTGACGCTCGACAAGCCGAATGATTTCGACATCGTGACCCAGGACGCAGTGCTCAAGCTGTGGGAGCAAATCTCCCAGGCCGTGCTGTTGTCGTTGGTCGTGATTTCATCAATTGCCTTGATGGTCGGCGGCATTGGCGTCATGGCCATCATGACGATCTCGGTGACTGAGCGCACGCGCGAGATTGGCGTTCGGAAAGCGATAGGTGCGCGCAAACGCGAAATCCTGACGCAATTCCTGATCGAAGCCATTGTCCTGACGTCGGTCGGCGGAGTGATCGGGATTGCGTTTGGCAGCGCCATCGGACTGCTGGTGAGTCTGGCATCGGGCTTCCCCATCTCGCTGCCCATGTCGTCGTTTGCTCTCGGCCTCGGCTTCTCCGCCTCGGTCGGAATCTTCTTCGGCATCGTTCCTGCCTGGCGGGCCGCACGCCTGGATCCGATTGAAGCGTTGAGATACGAGTAGGCCTCCGGCCGCAATTCCGAACACATTTCGTGGTGGCGCTCGATGCGGGAGCTGCCGATATGTCGCAGAGAGGCCTCGGGCAATGACCAACTCCCTGCGATCCGCAGTGTCCACCGCGAAACTCACATTCCTGCTCGCAATTGCTGCGGCGGGTTGTGAGAGTTCGAACAACCCCACGAGTCCTTCGACTTCCGCGCAAGTAGCAGGTGATTGGACCTACACGCTGAGGCTGAACACGGTGTCAGGCGGTGAGTGCGTGGGCAGTGTCGTTCAAGGTGCGGTCGGCACGACCGATAATGGGCCTCTCAACATCGTCCAGACGGGATCGTCACTATCCGCGACCATCGGCGACCCCACCACTGGTACCTGCACGTACACGGGGAGCGTGAGCGGAGATTCGATGACGCTCAACCTCACTCGGTGCGATGGCGGACTGGTGCTCCCGGGTTTCCCTTGCGCCAACGGCGCGACGCGGGACATCGAATTCGCGAGCAACACCATTTCCGCATCAGTCGCTGGTACCAACGCGACCGGCACGTCGGTTGAGACGTACAACATCTTGGCCGCCGGCACGACCAGCCGCCTGAGCGTGATGACGCTCAACTCCTCGTTCAGCGCCATCCGCCGCTGACACGTCAAAAGGCTCGGCTTCAACCGAGCTCGACGGGGGCCGCAGCCGAGCGCTAGCTCGATCCCCATTCCCTCAGCCCCTCGGCCCCCAATCACTCAATCGCCCAATCAATCACCCAATTCCCCTTCCCCTCCCCCTTCCCCCTTGTCACCCAAGTCACCCAATCACCCAATCAAGTTGGCGTGTAACGTCCACGTGTATATGATTTGGCTTTGATCGCCTCTTTCGCCTCGCCGGAGGGCTCCCGCTATGAAGGTCTATGACGCAGCCAGTATCCGTAATGTCGCCGTCGTCGGTCACGGTGGATCCGGAAAGACGCAGCTGATTTCCGCCCTCTTATTCGCTTCTGGGATGGTCAACCGGCTCGGCAAGGTGGACGAAGGCAACACGGTTACTGACTACGACGAAGAAGAAATCGCCCGCAAGCACACGCTTGCCGCCAGCCTCGCCTACGTCGAGTGGAACAAGTCCAAGATCAACCTCATCGATACTCCCGGCTTCGGCAATTTTTTCAGCGACGCGCGCGCGGCGATGCGAGTCTCCGAAGGCGCATTGCTCGTCGTGGACGCTGTCGCCGGCGTCGAGGTGCAGACAGAGAAAGCCTGGAATGCAGCCGAAGAGCTCGAGTTGCCGCGCATTGTCGCGCTCAACCGGCTCGACCGCGAGCGCGCGTCGCTCGAGCGATCGCTTGAATCGCTGCGACAGTCCTGCGGCCGGTCGGTGATCCCGATCCAGCTTCCAATCGGTGAAGAAAAGAATTTCAAAGGCGTCGTCGATCTCGTCGCGATGAAAGCCTACACGTTCGCGACGGATGGCTCGGGCAAGATGACCGAAGGGGCCATCCCCGGCGACATGAACGACGCGGCGACCGCCGCTCGTGAAGCGCTCGTTGAAATGGTTGCTGAAGCAGACGAGCAGTTGATGGAGAAGTTCTTCGACGCCGGCACGTTGACTCAGGAAGAGCTCGTCAACGGGCTCAAGCAGGCGGTGCAGCGCGCGAAGATCTTCCCGCTCGTCTGCACGTCAGGAATGGACAACTTCGGGATCCAGCCTCTTCTGGATGCCATCGTGGCGTACGTTCCATCGCCCCTCGACCGTCCGTTCAAGGCTGTCGACAACGCTGGCGCTTCCGTAGAAGGCAAAGCCGACGAGAAAGCGCCTTACGGCGCCTTCGTCTGGAAGACGGTCGCGGACCCGTTCGCGGGCCGCATCACGATGTTCCGCGTGTATCAGGGCAGCCTCAAGTCGGACACGACCGTGCAGAATGCGACGCAGGGCTCGCCGGAACGCCTCGGTCACCTGGTCCAGATGCAAGGCAAGACGCAGACATCCGTCCCCGAGATCAAGGCCGGAGACATCGGTGCAGTCGCCAAGCTCAAAGACACACGCACCAACGACACGATTGCCGACAAGTCGGCGAATCTTCGATTCGCGCCACTCAGCTTCCCCGAGGCCGTTCTCTCCTACGCCATCGAGCCCAAGAGTCGAGGTGACGAAGACAAGATCAGCACGTCGATGCACCGGCTGGAGGAGGAAGATCCGACGATCAAGTACGGGCGCGACCCGCAAACGCACGACCTGCTTCTCGCCGGACAGGGTCAGCTGCACATCGAGGTGACGGTCGCAAAACTGAAACGGCGCTTCGGGGTCGAAGTCCTGCTCAAGCCACCGCGGATTCCCTATCGCGAAACCATCACCGCGAAGGCCGACGCGCACGGGCGGCACAAGAAGCAGACGGGCGGCCATGGGCAGTTCGGCGACTGCAAGATCAGGATGGAGCCGCTGCCCCGCGGCAGCGAGTTCGAATTCGTCGACGAGATCTTCGGCGGTTCGATCCCGCGTCAGTTCATTCCGGCGGTTGAGAAGGGGATCCAGGAATCACGACAGCGCGGCTATCTCGCCGGTTATCCGGTCGTCGATTTCCGGGTGGTGTTGGTCGACGGCCAGTACCACGACGTCGACTCCAACGAGTTGTCGTTCAAGACCGCCGGCTGGCTGGCATTCAAGGATGGGATGTCGAAGGCGCGCCCGACGTTGCTCGAACCAATCATGAACGTGGAGGTCTACGCGCCGAGCGACTACGCCGGTGATCTCATGGGCGACCTCAACGGCCGACGTGGACGCATCGGCGGCATGGAGCCCCGCGGTCAGATGACGGCCATCAAGGCCCAGGTGCCGATGTCCGAGATGCTCACATATGAGCAGCACCTCACGTCGGTCACCGGCGGACGCGGCTCGTATCACATGGAGTTCTCGCACTACGACGAGGTGCCGCAACACCAGCAGCAGAAGATCATCGCCGCCTCGAAGGCCGAGCGCGGACAGCCTGCGGATATGGAGGCGTAGCGAAAGGCACCGCAGGTGCCGCGCGTGCCGCAGGTGCCCTACTGCGTCGTCGCGACGCGGGAGCGATCGTAGAGGGCCGACGGACCTGCCTTTTCGATGAGCGAGATCAGCTCATTCCGGCGTTGGAGAACGCCGCGAATCTCAGGGCCCGTCAGATAGTCGTCCATCACCTGCTTCAGCGTTTTCTCGTCGAGCGCCTTGAGCTTGTCGAACAGCACGCGATCGCATCGGGTGACGCTTTCCGGTGACTTGAGCTTGTCAATCAGCCGGAAGGCGCGCGAATGATCGATCATCCACACGGTCCAGGCCCTGTCGATGAGCAGATTCCCCAGATTGCGATCGACGTTGTAGATCAACTGATCGAACACCCGAACCATCCACATCTGCTGGTTCCACACCATGGTGTCCGGCGCCGAAACCTTCGTCTTGAGCCGCTGCGCCTCGTCCATGAGGACGTCGTCTACCCACCAAGTAAACGCGCCAGGTTTGTTTTGGTACGCCCGCTCGATGCTCGGGGGCGTCATGCCAATCTCGAGCATGCGATCGAGCCGATAGGCGGCGACGTTGTAACGCCATGAATCACGGAAGTTGAATTCAACGCCTTTGGCGCTCTTGAACTCCTGCATGTACTCGTCAATGGTCTGGATGCTGGCGTCATGAGTGATTGTGCCGTCGCTCAGCGTCGCGCGAGTTGTTCCCGTGACTCCCTTTCCGGCGCCGCGCGTGCGGACGATCTTCGCCTTCTTCAAGAACTCTTCTTGCTGCTCGAGTGACAGTCGCGTCGATGCGGCATCCGCAGTCGCGGCCGTGACAGCGGCCGGCGCTTGCTGAGCGACGAGAGCGGGAACGGAAAGGGCGAGAACCGCAAGAACGACCGACGCCACCCACCGGTCGACGCCGGTAGTGCGAACTGCCATACATCCCCCTTTAAAGCTTGAAACCTTGGAACTTGCTCTACGAGACGACACTTGTACGAGGGAAGTTCGGCCGCGTCAACTCGAAACACGGGTGAAACACCCATGAAACACGCCGAAAACATTGCCCTTAGTGAGTGCGCTTCCCTTCCTGGAGTGCCTTGAAGACGACTTCCGCCATGACGGCGTGAGCCTGTTTGTTGGGATGGGCGTCGAAAATACTGGCGTGGGTATCGAACGTGTTGAGCGAATCAGTGAGGTCGACCACCTCGAAGCCGTAGTCGACGGGCAGGTTCATGGTCGCCACCGAGAACCCTGCTGCTCCAGTAGCGGTCACGCGAAACCGCACGCTGTGGTCGGCGACCCCGCGGACATCCATGCGAGCAGGAACTCGCTGCCATCCGGGTACCCTGGCGTTGAGCGCGAGTGGCGCGCGACTCACGACTTGTTCAGTCACGACGTCCACTATCTCGACTGCGCCTACGACTGGTGAGGAAGATGCACCGTCGCACGATAACTCAATTGTCAAATCGAGTACTCCGTCACCGGTGTAGTACTCGCGCGTTTCCAGCACGATGCCGGCCTTGCCGGGTGCGATTCGCGCAACCTCACCCCACGGCGCGTCGGCTTGCTTCGTGCGAGTTCCGTCGCGGACGACCCAGGTGCCAGGTGACAGCGCCAGGGTGTGGGGGGCGGCGATCTGCTTCATCTGATCCTTGATCGACTTCAACGGATCGACGCCCTTGAATGGCACCTGCGGGTAGAGAAGCATCATGCGGCGGGGCACGACCTGCTTGGACAGCGTCGCGAAGCTATGAAATACCCGCTCGAACTCTGCCCAACCATAGGTCCCCGGCGCGAAGTCCTGAACGAGATACTGGACGTACGTCCGCGCCTGCGGCGCAACGAACATCGCCAGGCGATTATCGAGAAAGAAGTAGAGATACGATGACTGCTTGAGCGACTCGTGAAACCGCCACTGCTGCCAGGGCCGCTCGGTCGATGGTCGGTCCTCGACGACCTCGATGTCATTGGGGTGCCACTGATAGATCAGCACGTCCGGCCCCACCGTCCGCACGTAGTCGCGCAGCACTTGCAGGTGCTGGGGAATATTCCGGCCGGGCAGAGCGTACACGGCCATCTCCGTTGACTGCTTTTCGTGTTCGAGCTTGATCGCGAGTTGCTCCGGCCACAGGTCCCACCAGTCTCGTACACCCTGCCCCCAGGTCACGGAATCGCCAAGGATCATCAGGCGGCTGAAGCCAGGCCGCCTGGGCCCGTCGTCCAACGGTCCCCGTCGATCCCCGAAGACGTACAAATGATGGAAGGGGCCGCCCCCCGGGCCGCCAAGCGTCGTTTGCCCTCCGCCACGATAGATGACGCGAAGCGCGGCCTCTCCGGTTGCGAGAAACAAAATGATCGAAACGAGCGGGGCGAGCAGAGGCAGGAGAAAAGATCGAGGCGTAGGAATGGCCTAGTTTACCGCGTGGGGCGCGGCACGGTACGGTCGTCGACAAGGGTCGACGCGACACCACGCCTCATCTATGATCATGGTGGCGTGCACGGCACGCCGCTGCATGAGCACGATTCTCGGAATCTCGGCCTACTACCACGACTCGGCCGCCGCCCTGGTCCGGGACGGTCAGATCATCGCAGCCGCCCAGGAAGAACGGTTCACCCGCAAGAAACACGACTCGAGCTTCCCGACTCACGCCGTCGCATACTGCTTGCGGGAGGCAAACGTCGCGCTCGATAGCGTCGACTACGTTGCCTTCTACGACAAGCCGCTGTTGAAATTCGATCGGCTGATCGAGACCTATCTGGCGTTCGCGCCCGAGGGCTTCGCATCATTTCGGAAAGCCATCCCGGTCTGGATCAAGGAGAAGCTGTTTCAGGATCGCGAGCTGCGGCGCAGCCTCGGCGGCCGATTCAATCGACGGATCCTCTACGCCGTCCATCACGTTTCGCACGCGGCCAG
This sequence comes from uncultured Acidobacteriota bacterium, assembly GCA_963724485.1. Classification (GTDB taxonomy): domain Bacteria; phylum Acidobacteriota; class Vicinamibacteria; order Vicinamibacterales; family UBA2999; genus JACCSI01. Next base: position 30,408 of record CAVRUW010000019.1, on the reverse strand, counting down.
CGCGTTCTTCCCGTCGCCATTCGAAGAAGCGGCGATTCTTACAATGGACGGCGTTGGCGAGTGGGCTACCGCCACGTACGGGTCCGGCCGTGGCAACAAGATTCACCTGACCCACGAGCTCCGATTCCCGCATTCACTCGGTCTGCTCTACTCGGCGTTCACTTACTGGTGCGGCTTCAAGGTCAATTCCGGCGAGTACAAGCTGATGGGGCTGGCGCCCTACGGTCAGCCCCGCTACGTCGATCGCATCGTCGGCACCGTAGTCGACGTCAAAGACGATGGGTCCATCTGGATGGACATGTCGTACTTCAACTTCTGCCAGGGATTGACGATGACGTCGAAGAAATTCGACGACCTTTTTGGCGGTCCGCCGCGACGGCCTGAGAGCCCCATCACAGAACGCGAGATGGATGTCGCCGCCTCGATCCAGAAGGTGACCGAAGACGTGATGTTGAAGGCGGCCCATCACGTGCATCGGCAGACCGGCTCGAGAAACCTTTGCCTGGCCGGTGGCGTGGCCCTCAATTGCGTCGCGAACGGGCGGATTCTTCGTGAGGGTCCCTTCGAACAGATCTGGATTCAGCCTGCGGCCGGTGATGCGGGCGGGGCGCTCGGGGCCGCGATGTGGGTGTGGCACCAGTTACTGGACAACCAGCGCCGGCCGGTGGCGACCGACAGCATGGCTGGATCGCTGCTGGGACCCGCCGCTTCGCCGTCTGGTCTTCGTGCGATGCTGGATGCTCGCGGAGCGAAATACACCGAATACTCCAGCGACGACTCGCTATGCAGCGCGGTTGCGGACCTGATTGCGCGTGAGCATGTGGTCGGATGGTTTCAGGGACGCATGGAATTCGGCCCGCGGGCCCTCGGCGCGCGCAGCATCATCGGCGATGCTCGCAGTCCATCCCTGCAGTCGACCATGAACCTGAAGACGAAGTTCCGCGAGTCGTTTCGGCCATTCGCGCCGGTTGTGCTCAAGGAGCGCCTGGGGGACTACTTCGAGATGGACCCCGACACCGACAGCCCGTACATGCTGCTGGTAGCGCCGGTTCGCGAGGATCATCGACGGTCGTCCAACGGCAACCAAACCCGTGGGCTCGATCGGGTGAACCTGGTCCGCTCCGACATTCCTGCCGTGACACACGTCGACTACTCCGCTCGCGTGCAGACGGTCGATCGGGCCCGTCATGGCCGCTTTCACACGCTGTTGGAGCGATTCGAGAATCAGACCGGATGTCCGGTGATGATCAACACCAGCTTCAACGTGCGCGGCGAACCGATCGTCTGTACGCCGGAAGAGGCCTATCGCTGCTTCATGGCGACCAACATGGATGCACTCGTCATCGAACGCACCGTGCTGCTCAAGGCGGAGCAGCCCGCGTCCCGTGACTTCGATCCCGGTGATTACGCCACCGCTTTTCAGGCTGACTGATGCTGCCCATCAATCGCAATCCATCGGCGCACGAGCTGAATCGCTTCCGACGCCTCTGGCTGCCGCTCTTTGTTGTCTTTGCCGGTGGGGTCGCATGGTGGCAGCTCGACTCACCGATGACCGCGGCCGTGGTCTGGGCGATTGGCGCGACGCTGGTCGCCCTCGGGCTGTCGAGCGCCGAGCACGGACGCACCTTGTTCGTCGGCTTGCAGACCATCACCTATCCAATCGGGCTGGTGGTCTCGACTATCGCGCTCATGGTGTTGTTCTATGGCGTGTTCACGCCGATTGGTTGGGTAATGCGGTTGATGGGCCGGGATCCACTTCGACTACGCGCACGCGCACAGGGATCGAACTGGGTCCCGTACCAGGAGGATCACTCCGCCGAGCGCGCGTTTCGACAATACTAGGAACTACCGATGTCTCGAGACCTTCGCGAGCTGTCCGAAGCCCGATCCGGCGGCGTCCTCGTCGAGCTGTGGCGTTTCATGGGGCACACGAAGAAGTGGTGGCTCACGCCCATTCTGCTGATGCTGCTCCTGCTGGGCGTCCTGATCGTGATCGGCGGCAGCGGCGCGGCGCCGTTCATCTACACGCTGTTCTAAACGTAGCCACGAAGGACACGAAGACACGGAGAATCTCGTCAGATCAACCGACCTGACCAGATTGTTTCGTGCTCCTTGGTGTCTTCGTGGCTAACGTTCCGATCTCAGACCTCGTCGCTCTCAGTTCGGACAGGTCGCCGTGCGATGGTGATGAAAAAGCCGCCTTCGCGATGGCCGGTCATGATCATCCCGAGGTTGACCAGGAGCCGCTCGAGGGGACTCCCGATTCGCTCAGCCCTGAACAGGCGTTCGTTGTCCTCGAGCTCCTGAAATGGGACCGTCTTCGGAATCGCGTGCACGAACTCGAAGCCGATGCGCTCCAGCCATCCGAGCACTTCGCCAACGGTGTGCTTCGACTCGTGCGGGTTCTTGTACTGGTCCATGAACCACGACCGGCGCTTGGCGGCGCTGACTCGCGAATCGACAGCATGGCGATCGAGGAACATGAATCGATCGTTGGACGCGTTGAACACCCATCGCCGGATGTCGGTCGCCAGCCGCCCGTACTTGTGGTACAGCCCCACCAACAAATAGCCACCCGGCTTGACCAGGCGTGAAATCGATTGCAGGCCGAGGAACGGGTCCGCCGTGTGGTGGAGGACACCGTTCGAAATCACGAGATCGAAGCTCGCCGGCTTGAAGCACGGGCGAAACAGGTTCATCTGGAGGAAGTGCGCGCGGTCGAGGTCGTTTTGATCCTTGAAGGCCGTGGCGAGCTTGAGCGAGTTCAGGCACAGATCCGCGCCTACGACGGTGCGATTGGCGACCGACAGAAAGTTCGTGAGTTGCCCGGTGCCGCAGCCGCACTCGATGACACGAGCGCCGAAGGGGATTTGCTCGTCGAGCAGGCGGGCGAAGAGACCGGTACGAGCCTTGTCGAGCAGGCTCGCTGCGCTGTCGAAATCGTCGTAGTTGGGGAAAGGGTTGGCCTCGTAAAAGGCCTTGATGTCGTCGGTGACGTCGCGCTTGGCGCCGGCCCAGTCGTTGGGCACGAAAAAGGAAGGAATGCCGTCCTGCTCGCGAAACGGCTGCGAACAGTTCGAGCAGCGAAACCCTTCGTCGGTTCGGACGGGCATTCCGCCGCACGCCGGGCAACAGAGCAACTCGGCGTGCGTGCGAAAGAACTCGTCGGTCGTCCCGTGCATTTCAGTGGCCGGGGGGTCAGTGTTCAGTGATCAGAGAATCAACTGCCCACTGATCACTGGTCACCGATCACTGACTAAGAGCCGCCGGCCTTTCGCGGCGTCGTGCTCTTCTTGGCCTGGCCTCGGGCGGGCTTGCTCGCCTTGCCGCGGCTGCCCTCGGGCTTGGCGTCCTTCTTCGAGCCGCGCAGGTTCTGCGCCGCGGCGCGCAAGCGCTCGCCAACGCTCTTCTGTTTCGGGGCTTCTGCGGCGCCTTCCTGTTCGGCCTTTTCCGCTTCCGCCTTCTTCGGATCGTATTCGCTGCCGACGAGCTCGATCTGCGCGATCTCGCCGCCGTCGCCACGGCGGTGCCCCAGTCGCAGAATGCGAGTGTAGCCGCCGGGCCGCTCCATGAAGCGTGGCACCAATTCGTCGAACAGCTTGGTGACGACCTCGTCGTTCGGAACATCACGCCACACCATGCGGCGCGCGTGCAGCGTCTTGCCCTTGGGCTCGGCGGCCTTCACGCCACGCTTGGCGACCGTGATCAGCCGCTCGACGAAAGGCCGGAGCTCCTTCGCCTTTGGCATGGTGGTTTCAATGCGCTCGTGGCGCAGCAGCGCCTCGGCTTGATTACGCAGCAACGCCATGCGGTGCTGCGTATCGCGCTGAAGCTTTCGATGTGCCAGTCGATGTCTCATGATTCTTTGTCTCTCAACTAGTCCGGAGTTCGATGTCCGGGGTTCGGAGTTGGTGCTGAATTCAAGGTACTGAGTTCGCGTTCCAAGTGCGGAGTTCTAAGTCGTGCTGAGTTCTAAGTCGTGCTGAGTTCTAAGTCGTGCGGAGTTCTAAGTCGTGCGGAGTTCTAAGTCGTGCGGAACTCAGAAGTCTGCAGACCACTCAGAACCCAGAACCCGAACTCAGAACCCAGAACTCAGCACCCGAACTCAGAACTCCGAACCCCGCACCAACTCCGAACTCCGAACACCGCACGTCGAACTTGTTTTTAGTCCTGCACCGTCGGCTGATCGAGCTTCATCCCCAGGCTCAGCCCCATCGTCGTCAGGATCTCCTTGATCTCGTTGAGCGACTTGCGGCCGAAGTTTTTCGTCTTCAGCATTTCGGGCTCGGTCTTCTGCACCAGCTCCCGAATCGTCCGGATGTTGGCGTTCTTCAGGCAGTTGTACGAACGCACCGAGAGCTCGAGCTCCTCGACGCTCTTGTCGAGATGCTCGTTGCCCGCGCCGAGACGGGCCGGCTCGGTCAGGCTGTCGGCCGGCTGCTCGTCGACTTCATCCAGGTTGATGAAGATGTTCAGATGATCGCGAACGAGCTTGGCGGCCAGGGAGACCGCATCGCGCGGCGTCACCGAGCCGTTCGTCCACACATCCAAAGTGAGCTTGTCGTAGTCGGTGGTCTGACCCAGTCTGGCCGCCTCGACCAGGTAGTTCACCTTCTTGACCGGCGAGTGGACCGAATCGATCGGGATCCAGCCGATACCCAGGTCCTCGTCGAAGTTCTTGTCGGCGGAGACATAGCCGCGGCCGCGCTTGATCCGCAACTCCATGTGAAGCTTGCCGCCCTCGGCCACGGTGGCGATATGGGCATCGGGCTCGAGAATCTCGATGTCGGCGTCGGCCTCGATGTCCCGCGCCCGCACCTCACCAGCCTTGTCGACGCGCAGGTACAGCGTCTTCGTGTAGTCGACGTGGCAGGTGAGCGGGATCTGCTTCAGATTGAGAATGATGTCCGTCGCGTCCTCGACCACACCTTGAATGGGCGAAAACTCGTGGAGCACGCCGTCGATCTTGACCGCGGTGATCGCGGCGCCTTCGATGGACGACAACAGCACGCGACGAAGCGCGTTGCCGATCGTCGTGCCGAAGCCGCGTTCAAACGGCTGGGCATGAAAACGCCCGAATCGATCAGTGAGGGTTTCGCGCTCGAATTCGAGCCGCTTGGGACGCTGAAAACCTTTCCAGAGCATTGCGTTGTTCCTTTCGCGAACGGGCCGGCAGCCCGGCCTCCAGACCTGCGGGTTTACGGGCGCTCAGCGCGACGTGCGCTGCTTCCCGTTGGCCGCCAGCCTCCCGCTGCAGGTCTGACAAGCTGCGGGCTGGCGACTGCGATTCGGACTGGTGAGGCGGGTGGGTCTGGTGGGGCGGGTCTGGTCAGCCGGCTTGCTCCGCCGACCGACCCGACAAACCCGATCTACCAGCCCTACCGACCTACCAGACCTCGTTATTTCGAATACAACTCGACGATGAGCTGCTCCTGCACGGGCAGGTTGATCTGCTCGCGCGTGGGCATCGAAACGACCTTGCCGACCAGCTCGCCTTCGAGAGCCAGCCACTCCGGCACACCGCGGCCTTTCACCTCTTCGACCGCGTGGAGAATCGACGCGTTCTGACGGCTGGTCTCGCGCACGGTGACGAGATCTCCGGCCTTCACCGAGTACGACGGGATATCCACCTTCTTGCCGTTGACCAGGAAGTGTCCGTGGCGCACCAGCTGACGGGCCTGAGGCCGCGAGGTCGCGAAGCCAAGACGGTATACCGCATTGTCCAGACGGCGTTCCAGCAACTGAAGCAGCGTCTCGCCGGTAATTCCGCGGGTGCGCTCCGCCTGTTCGAAGTAGCGCCGGAACTGGTCTTCGAGCACACCGTAGATGCGCTTCACCCGCTGCTTCTCGCGCAGCTGCACGCCGTAGCCAACCATCTTCGCCTTCCGCGATCGGCCATGCTGGCCAGGCGGAACGTTGCGCTTCTCGATGGCGCACTTCTCCGTGTAGCAGCGCTCGCCCTTGAGGAACAGTTTCATGCCCTCACGGCGACAAAGGCGGCAAACGGGACCGTTGTATCGAGCCATTCTTTTCTGATCCTTGTCAGTTACCAGTTGCCAGTTGCCAGCTCACAGCTTCCTAGACCCGCCGTCGCTTCGGCGGCCGACAGCCGTTGTGCGGAATCGGCGTGACGTCACGAATCGACTTTACTTCCAGCCCGGCCGTCTGCAGCGCACGAATCGCCGACTCACGACCGGAGCCCGGTCCCTTGACCAGCACTTCGCAGGAGCGCATGCCGAAACTCTTGGCGGCGTTGGTCGCATTCATGGCGGCCTGGGTCGCGGCGAAGGGAGTGCCCTTGCGCGACCCCTTGAACCCGATCGCGCCGGCACTGGACCACGACACCACCGCGCCCTCGGAATCCGTGATCGTGATCAACGTGTTGTTGAACGACGCCTGGATGTGGACGAAGCCGTGATGCACGACACGCTTTTCGCCGCGCTTCTTGAACGTCTTCTTTTTCTTGGTCGGCTTGTCGCCGCCCTGTGCTTCTGCTTTGGCCATAGTTTCGTTTGCTTCTGTCAGTTGTCAGTTTCCAGTTGCCAGTTCAAAGGCAAGGTTGAAAGCCCTTTGAACTGGTAACTGGTAACTGGAAACTTCCCGAACTAAACCGTCTTCTTCTTCGCCACAGCGCCCTTGCGCGGGCCCTTCCTGGTTCGAGCGTTCGTGCGAGTGCGCTGTCCGCGTACCGGCAGATTGCGCCGATGTCGAGCGCCGCGATAGCTGCCGATCTCGATGAGCCGCTTGATGTTCATCGAGATCTCCTTGCGGAGGTCACCCTCGACGCCACCCTGCTCTTCGATAACGCGCGTGATCTTGCGCACGTCGTCTTCGGACAGATCCTTGACGCGCACGTCCGCGCTCACGCCTGCGGCCGTCAGAATCAAATTCGAGCGGTGCCGACCAATACCGTAGATATACGTCAGCCCGATCTCGACCCGCTTGGTTCGCGGAAGATCCACACCTGAAATACGCGCCATAACCTCTTATCCTTGCCGCTGCTTGTGCTTCTGGTTCGTACAGATCACCCGCACGACGCCACGACGGCGGACGATCTTGCACTTGTCACACATTCGTTTGACCGATGCCCGTACTTTCATAGCTCGCTCCGCTCGCTTTCGCTCAAGTTTCCAGTTTCCAGTTATCAGTTCAAAGAGGACGTGGGCACCCTTTGAACTGGCAACTGACAACTGACAACTTACAATTTCTCGACAATCCGTCCCCGCGTTCGATCCGCGGGCATCAACACGACTCGCACCCGATCACCCACGAGCACGCGGATGTAATTCCGATGCACCGTGTCGCCCAGATGCGCGATCACATGGTGCCGTCCGTCGAGATCCACTTTCGCCAGTTGGCTCGGCAGCAATTCGACGACCGTGCCTTCCGCGACTGCGTCCACAGCTCAACCTGGCCAGCTAGAGGCCAGCACCTCGGGAATCCATCCGGCCACCGGATTCGAGCTCGTGGGCCCGATCGGGTTCGGCTCCCGCCGTGGCGTCAGCCGTGCCCGGTAGCGCCGTCAGGATGCGACTTCCGCCGCCCACGACCACCACCGTGTGCTCGAAGTGTGCGGACAGGCTGCCATCACGTGTGACCGCCGTCCAACCATCGCCGAGCACTTTCACGCCCGCCTTCCCGAAATTCACCATCGGCTCGATCGCGAGGACCATGCCCTCGGCCAATCGGGGGCCACGACCCGGCGTTCCGTAGTTTGGAATCTGCGGCTCCTCGTGGAGCTTCGTTCCAATGCCGTGACCAACGAACTCTCGAACGACCGAAAAGCCCGCAGCTTCAACGCAAGCCTGGACAGCCGCGCCGATGTCCGAGACCCGGGCACCCGGCCGCACCTGTTCGATCCCACGGTACAGGGCCGCCTCCGTCACCTGCAGCAAACGGGTCGCGTCCTCGTCAACTTCTCCGACCGGCACGGTCACGGCGCAATCGCCGTAGAACCCATCGAGCTTCGCGCCCATGTCGATCGACAGGATGTCGCCATCGACCAGTGCACGTCCCGAAGGAATGCCGTGCACGACCTGTTCGTTCACCGACGCACAAATCGTCGCCGGATATCCGTGATACCCCTTGAACGCAGGCTGAGCGTTCGCCTCACGGAGTCGCGCTTCGGCCACTTCGTCCAAATCAGCGGTGGTGACGCCGGGCTGCACCATGTCTCGCAATTCGCGAAGCACAAGTGCCACCAACTGATTTACTCTCGCGAGTCGCTCGAGCTCCGCCGCCGAACGGCACACAATCACGCCTTCGACTCCGGCTGCACCGCCACATGCCGTCGCAATTCGCTCGCCGGCTTCCCGAGCGCCGACGCCACCGCCGCAATCAAGGCATCGCTGACCCGCTCGGGCTGTTGCGCGCCGTTCACCGCGCGATACGTCGGGCGCTGGTGGTAGAACGTGATCATCGGCTGCGTCTCTCGCCAATACACTTTCAACCGATCGCGAACGACGGCCTCGCTATCGTCGGAGCGCGCGATCAACTCGCCGCCGCAACTCGTGCATTGCTCGACCGACGCCCCGTCACCGGCAAACGCCGAAACCGTTTGGCCGCACTTCGAGCAGATCCGACGGCCGCGCACGCGACGAACCAGCTCCTCGTCGGGCACCTGAATCTCGACGACGATCAGCGGGCCGCGATCGGCCAGCAGCTCATCGAGCGCACGAGCCTGATCGACCGTCCGCGGGAAGCCATCCAGCATAAAGCCCTGCCCCACGTCGCGCCGTGACAACCGTTCCTTGACGATCCCAATCATCAGGTCGTCGCCAACGAGCTCGCCACGGTCCATCAGCGACTTCACCTGCTGGCCGAGTGGCGTCCCGGCAGTAACCGCCTCGCGCAATATGTCGCCCGTGGAGATCTTCGGGATGCCGTGCTCGCGCGCGAAACGCTCGGCCTGCGTCCCTTTTCCCGCTCCAGGCGGGCCCATGACCACAACGTTGAGTGACACGTCAGCCGCGCCGGCCTCGAATCCGGGTTTTCTTCATGAACCCGTCGTAGTGCCGCATGATCAGCTGCGACTCGACCTGGTTCACGGTGTCCATTGCCACACCAACGACGATCAAGAGCGACGTGCCGCCAAAGAAGAACGGCACGTTGAGTCCCTGCGACAACCACTGCGGCAACGCCGCATCGAGGCTGTCGCCAATCAACGGAATCGGCGCCACGTTGACGCCACCAATCAGGAAGTTCGGTAGCAGCGCCACCATTGCCAGGTAGATGGCGCCGACCAGCGTAATGCGCGACAGGATCGTGTCGATATGCTCAGCGGTCCGCTTGCCCGGGCGAATCCCGGGGATGAATCCGCCGTACTTGCGCATGTTCTCCGCGACATCATCGGGATTGAAAATGATCGCGGTGTAGAAATACGCAAAGAACAGGATCAACACGACGTACAGCAGGTTGTGCAGCGGCATGTTGAAATCCAGCTGCCGCACCAGCCACTCACCCCAGCCACCCGCACCCAACACCGGTAACAGCGTGGCGGGGAACGCCAGAATGGACGAGGCAAAAATCACGGGGATGACGCCACCCGTGTTGACCTTCAACGGAATATGCGTGCTCGTGCCGCCGTACTGCCGTCGGCCGACGACACGCTTGGCGTACTGCACCGAGATTCGCCGATGGCCGCGCTCGACGTAGATGATCGCCGCGACGACCCCGACCATGACCACGCCGAGGATCAGCATCCGCAGCAAGGTGATCTGTCCGGTCTCCATCATGTCGAACGTCTGCAGCACCGCACGGGGGAAATTCACGACGATCCCCGCGAAAATGATGAGTGACATCCCGTTGCCGATGCCACGCTCGGTGATCTGCTCGCCGAGCCACATGATGAACATCGTGCCGGTCGTCAGCGTCAGCACGCACATCAACCGGAAACCCCAACCCGGGTTGTAGACCAGCGGCAGGCCGCCAGCGATGTCCGTATTGCGTTCCAGGAAGATCGCAATGCCCAGCGACTGGACGACCGCGAGCACCAGCGTCAGGTAGCGCGTGTACTGCGTGATTTTCCGCCGGCCCAGTTCGCCTTCCTTCGACAGCCGCTCCAGGTACGGCCAGACCACGGTCAGCAACTGCAGGATGATCGACGAGCTGATGTACGGCATGACGCCGAGCGCGAAGATCGTGATCTGCGACAGCGCACCACCGGTGAACATGTCGTAGAGACCGAACATGGTGTTTTGCATCTGCCGCGCCAGCTCGGCGAGCGCAGCACGATTCAGCCCTGGCGTCGGGATAAAGCTGCCGACGCGATAGACCGCCAGCATCCCGAGCGTGAACAACACTCGATTGCGCAGGTCGGCGACGGCGAACAGGTTTCTCAGCGCGTCCACGTGAATGCCTCGCGTCTAAGCAATTGCCTCGGCCTTACCACCCGCGGCGGCCAACTTTTCCGCCGCCTTGCCGCTGAACTTGTGCGCCTGCACCATCAGCGCCTTGGTCACTTCGCCACGAGCCAGCACCTTGATTGGCAGGCGCTTGCCGTGGACGAGCCCCGCATCGCGGAGCGTGTCGGGCGTCACCGTGGCGCCCTGGTCGAAACTGGACTCGAGCTGGTCGAGATTGACGACCGCGTACTCGGTCCGGAACAGATTATTGAAGCCTCGCTTGGGCAGTCTTCGATGCAGCGGCATCTGGCCGCCCTCGAACCCGCGCTTGTACGAATAGCCCGACCGGGATTGCGCACCCTTGTGACCGCGGCCGGCCGTCTTACCATTGCCGGATCCCGGTCCACGACCGACGCGCTTCTTGGTCTGCTTCGCACCCCGTGCCGGCTTCAGATCGCTCAAATTCATGATTCGCTCGCTTCGCTCACTCCGCTGAGGTCTCCGGTCTACCGTCTCCGGCTACCCACATCGTGAGAACCGGGGACTGGACCGGTAACTGGCAACCGCGCTAATCCGCTTCCACCGCCACGAGGTGACGCACCTTGTGAATCATCCCGCGCGTTTCGGGAGTGTCCGCTAGCTCCACCGAATGCCGGATCTTTCTCAATCCAAGGCCCTGCACGACCCGAGCTTGCTTCTCGTTGAACCCGATCGGGCTCTTCACGAGGGTGATCTTCAACTTCTTCGTCTCAGCCATTGCTCACTCACACCGTTACGCGGTTTCCACCGGCGTCGGCTGCACCTGGGGTACACGCCGCCGTCGTTGACGCCCTATATGAAGCAACTCCTCGGGATCCTTCCCGCGAAGTCGCGCCACACGATTCGGATCCCGCAGCATCTGCAAGGCCGTGAACGCCGCGCGCACGACGTTGTGCGCGTTGGCGCTACCAAGCGACTTGGTCAGCACATTCATCACGCCAGCCGATTCGACGACCGCTCGCACCGCGCCACCAGCGATGATGCCAGTGCCCTCTGGCGCCGGCTTCAAGAGCACCTTGCCCGACCCGAAGTTGCCCACGATGGGATGCGGAATCGACGTGCCCTTGAGCGGCACGCGAATCAGGTTCTTCTTGGCGGCTTCAATCCCCTTCTTGATGGCCGACGGGACCTCCTTCGCCTTGCCGACGCCGTAGCCCACTACGCCGTGACCGTCACCAACGACGACCAGGGCGCTGAAGCTCAGGTTCTTGCCGCCCTTGACGACCTTGGTAACGCGGTTGATGGACACCACGGTGTCCTTGATGTCGAGTTGCGACGCGTCGATCTTCTCGCGTGTGCGAATCATGTTGTTAGAACTCCAGGCCAGCCTGACGAGCGGCTTCGGCAACCGCGCGCACGCGCCCGTGATAGAGGAACCCGTTGCGGTCGAAGATCACACGCGTAATCCCCTTCTCTTTGAGACGCTCGGCGATGGTCCGGCCGACCAGCTCGGCACCCTTGCGGTTGCCGGCACGCGTGTCCTTCTCCATCTTGCCTTTCACACCGGGCTCGACGCTCGACGCCGACGCCAACGTCGACCCGGCCATGTCGTCGATGACCTGCACATAGATGTGCGAGACGCTCCGGAACACCGAGAGTCGTGGACGCTCGGGTGTTCCCTGCATCCGCTTCCGAATGCGGAACTTGATCCGTCGTCGTCGATCGTCCTTGGTCTTAATCTTCATAATGAACTCGATCTGGTGGCCGGTCTCCAGTTTCCGGTCTCCAGTAAATTCCGGTGCAACTGGCAGCCGGAGACCGGGGACTCGGGACCATTCCACTAGGCTCCCGTCTTGCCCGCCTTCTTCTTCAGCTGTTCACCGGTGTAGCGCACACCCTTCTGCTGATACGGATCCGGTTCGCGAAGCCGGCGCAGATTCGCGGCCACCTGTCCGACGAGCTGTCGATCGACGCCGGTCACGGTGATGTGTGTCTGCTTCTCGATCGCGATATCGATGCCGTTCGGAATATCGAACACAATCGGGTGCGAGTAACCCAGCGCGAGGACAACCTGCTTGCCCTTCATCTCCGCGCGATACCCGACGCCGACGATGTCCAGTTCCTTCTTCCACCCCTCGGTGACGCCCTGCACGGCGTTGTTCACCAGGCTCCTCGCCAGACCGTGAAACTTGTCCAACGCCCGTTCTTCGGCTGCCTTACGTGTCACCAGCTGACCGTCTTCGACGGCAGCGTTCACACCAGGAGGCAGCGGCTGACGCAACTGGCCCTTCGGGCCCTTCACGTCCACCGTGTTGCCGTCGACCTTGACGGTCACCCCCTTCGGGATGGCGATTGGTTTCTTTCCGATTCGAGACATCTCAGTTCCCTTTGAACTGGCCACTGGCCACTGACAACTGGTCAGCTACCACACGTTACAAAGAATCTCGCCGCCCACGCCGGTCTTCTGCGCCGTGCGGCCGCTCATCACGCCGCGCGAAGTGGTGAGGATGTTCACGCCCAATCCGCCAAGCACCGGTGGCACATCGTCGCGGGTCACATAAACGCGACGGCCTGGACGGCTGACACGTTCAATCCCGCTGATCACGCGTTCGCCGCCGTGGCCATATTTGAGGAACAGCCTCAGAACCTGTCGGGCTGCCTTTCCCGGACGGTCGGCGGCTTCATCGACGGTCTTGAAGCCGAGGATGTACCCCTCGTCCTGAAGGATGCGAGCAATCTCGACCTTCAGCTTCGACGCTGGCAAATCGACACGCGGATGACGCGCTCCAACGGCGTTGCGGATCCGTGTGAGCATGTCGGCAATCGGGTCATTCATGGTTCACAACTCTCGTTAGTTGTCAGTTACGAGTTACCAGTTCATCCTCGACGTCGCTCGGGATGAACCCTGAGCCCCGTCGAAGGGTTCAAAGGAGTTCGCAGCACGAATCAGCGTCTTTGAACTGGAAACTGGCAACTGGAAACTTCCTGCCTCTACCAGCTACTCTTCGTGACGCCCGCGACGTCGCCTTTGAGCGCGAGCTCGCGGAAACACAAACGACACAAGGCGAACTTGCGCAGGAACGCCCGCGGTCGCCCACATCGCCGGCAGCGGTTGCGATGCCGGACTTTGAACTTCAGCGTCTTCGCCTCACGAGCCACTTTGGCTGTCGTCGCCATCTTTGTCCCTTCGTCTATCCCTGCCTGAACGGCATTCCCATCAACTGGAGCAGCTTTCGCGCTTCCTCGTCGGTCTTCGCCGTCGTCGCGACCGAGACGTTCATCCCGCGCGACTTGTCCACCTTCAAGTAATCGATCTCGACGAAGATCAGCTGATCGCGAAGGCCCATCGTGAAGTTGCCACGGCCATCGAAGCCTTTCGGTGACACACCGCGAAAGTCGCGGACGCGTGGCAGGCTGATGTTCATCAGCCGATCGAGGAACTCGTACATTCGCTCGCCACGCAACGTGACCATCGCGCCGATCGGCATGCCCTGGCGCACCTTGAACTGTGCGATCGATTTCTTCGCCCGGCGCACGGCAGCCTTCTGGCCCGTGATGCGCGCGAGTTCATCGGCGCCGGTGTCGACAATCTTGGCGTTCTGCGTCGCCTCGCCAAGGCCCATGTTCACGACCACCTTCTTGATCTTGGGCACCGCGTTGACGTTCTTGTAGCCAAACTCTTTCTGCAGCGCCGGGACGACGTCGCTCTGATACCGTTCGCGCAGGCGGCTAATCTTCTTGTCCTTCATTTATCCACCTCGCTTCCGCTCTTTCGGCCGATGCGCAAGCGGCGGAACTTCGTGCCATCTGGCACCACCTTCACTCCCAGCCGCGTCGGTTCGTTGGTGTCCGGGTCGAGAATCATCACGTTCGACGCGTGAATCGACGCTTCGCGCTCCACGATGCCGCCCTTGATGTTCTTCTGCGGGTTCGGCCGCGTGTGACGCTTGATCATGTTCACACCCTCGACGATCACGCGGTTCTTGTCGGTCAGCACGCGGATGACCCGACCGCGCTTACCGCGGTCCTTGCCAGTCCGCACCGCGACCATGTCGTTCTTGCGAATCGACGGCATTACAAAACCTCCGGCGCGAGCGAGATGATCTTCATGAACTTGCGCTCGCGCAGTTCGCGGGCGACGGGTCCGAAGACGCGGGTCCCGATCGGTTCGCCCTGATCGTTGATGAGCACGACCGCGTTCCGATCGAATCGGATGTAACTGCCATCCTTCCGCCGCTGTTCCTTGCGGACGCGCACGACGACGGCCTTGACGACCGTGCCCTTCTTCACATTCGACTCGGGCGCCGCTTCCTTGACGTTGGCGGTAATGGTGTCGCCCAGTCGCGCATAGCGGCCGGCCGAACCACCGAGCGGCTGAATCATCGAGACCCTGCGCGCCCCGGAGTTATCCGCGACGTCGAGGATCGTTCGCATCTGAATCATGGCGCTCCTCCTATACCTGGGGCGCGCGCTCGATCACGCGCGTGACCGCCCACCGTTTGCGCCGGCTCATCGGACGGGTTTCGACGATCGCCACCTTGTCACCGACCTTGGCGTCGTCCGTCTCGTCGTGAGCGATGAACTTGGACGTCCGCTTCTGGGTCTTGCCGTACACCCAATGCTGCACACGGCGCTCGACCGCGACGACGACGCTCTTCTGCATCCGGTCACTGACAACCACACCCTGCAGTTCCGCTTTCGCGCTCATGGTTACTTCGCCTTCTCCCTCAGGACGGTCTGCACACGCGCCAGCTCCCGGCGAACGTTGCGAATCTTCCCGGGCGCTTCGAGCTGCCCCATCGATTTTTGAATCCGCATGCGGAACAACTGGTCGTCGAGATCCTTGACCTTCGCCTTGAGGGCGTCGTCGTCCAGTTCTCTCAGCTCAACCGCCTTCATGACACCGTCTCCTGGCCAAACCGCGTCGCAAACTTCGTCTTGATCGGAAGCTTGGCAGCCGCGAGCACCATGGCGCGCTTTGCTTCGACCTCGCCCACGCCTTCCATCTCGAACAGGATGCGGCCCGGCTTGATCACCGCTACCCAACCTTCAGGCGCGCCCTTGCCCTTACCCATACGCGTTTCCTGAGGCTTCTTCGTGATCGGCTTGTCGGGAAACACTCGCACCCAGATCTTTCCGCCGCGCTTGATGAATCGGGTCATCGCCACGCGAGCGGCCTCGATCTGTCGATCGGTCAACCAGCACGGCTCGAGCGCTTTGAGGCCGTAGTCGCCAAAGGCGACCGTCCCCCCGCGCCACGCCTTGCCGGTCATCCGGCCGCGCTGCTGTTTCCGATACTTGACTTTCTTTGGCATCAACATAGTGCGTCTCGCTTCGCTCGCTGTTGGTCCGTCCTACCGCATTTCCCCGCGTGGGCGATCACGGCGTGGGCCGCGGTCGCGATCTCCGCGATCGACCCGGCCACCGTATTCCTCTTCGCGTCCAACCCGCGGAGTCAGGCGCTCGCCCTTGTAGAGCCACACCTTCACGCCAATCTGGCCGTAAGTGGTGTTCGCTTCCGCAAATCCGTAGTCGATGTCGGCGCGAAGCGTCTGCAGCGGCAACTGCCCATGCAGATACCACTCGGAGCGAGCAATCTCAGCTCCGTTGAGCCGACCCGACACGCGCACCTTGATGCCGCGGGCCCCGAAGCGCAGCGCAGACTCGACGGCTTTGCGCATCGCCCGGCGGAACGCCACGCGCTTTTCGAGCTGCATTGCCACCGACTCGCCAATCAACTGCGCATCGAGCTCCGGCTTCTGGATCTCCTGAATGTTGATGAAGACCTCGCGGTTGGTCCGCTTCTGGATCTCCTGCTTCAACTTGTCGACTTCCTGTCCCTTGCGCCCGATGATGATTCCCGGACGCGAGGTGTGGATATCGATCTTCAGCTTGTTCGCCGCGCGCTCGATCTCGACCTTGGCGACGCCGGCATGCTGGAACCGCTTCTTCAGATCGCGCTTGAGCGACAAATCCTCGTGAAGCAGCGACGCATAGTCCTTGTCGGCAAACCAGCGTGACTTCCAGGTCTTGTTGAACCCGATACGGAACCCGTACGGGTGGACTTTCTGGCCCACAGCTATCTCCTGTTCCTACCGTGTTGCGGCCTTCGCGCGCTTGGCTGCCGTCTTCTTGGCTCGCCCGCCGCTGGCCGTCCCAGTCGCCGTCTTCTTCGCTGCCCGTGGCGCCTTGGCCGCTTTCGCGGGGGTCGCTTCGGTTCCGACAGCCGCCACCACTTGCGGCCGCTCGGTCACTTCCACCGTCAAGTGCGTCGTCCGCTTGACGATGCGGAATGCACGACCCATCGGCGCCGGCCGCACGCGTTTGAGCGAGGGGCCGTTATCGGCGTGGCACTTCGAGACGAACAGCCGCTCGACATCGCCGCCGAAGCCTTCTTTCTGCTGCGCATTGGCTACGGCCGACCGCAGGACCTTCGCGACCTCACGGGCGACGGACTTGCGGCTGAACTGCAACGCCGACAACGCGAGGTTGATGTCCTTGCCGCGAATCAAATCGAGCACCAGGCCGGCCTTCTGAGCCGAGGTGCGCACGTACTTGGCTGTCGCCTGGGCGCGAATCATGGCCTACGCCTTTCCTTGCGGCGCTGCCGCCGCCGGAGCTGCTGCGGCGGCCTTGTCGGATTTCGCAGCGTGACCCTTGAACTGACGGGTCGGCGAGAACTCACCGAGCTTGTGGCCGACCATGTTCTCGGTCACATACACCGGGACGAACTTCCGCCCGTTGTGCACCGCCAGCGTGTGCCCCACCATCTCGGGGATCACAGTGGAGCGACGCGACCAGGTCTTGATGACCTTCTTCTCATTGGTGCGATTCATCGACTCGACCTTTTCCAACAGGTGCGTATCGACGAACGGCCCCTTCTTCAGTGAACGACTCATATCTCAGTCTCTTCGCTGAGGTCTCCGGTCTCCGGCTACCGGTCCCCGGTTACTACCGGGAACTGGGGACTGGAGACTGGCAACCGTCGGTTACTTCGGTCTCCGTTGCACGATGAACTTGTCGCTCGGCTTGCGCGTGCGCGTCTTGTATCCCTTGGTCGGCACGCCCCACGGCGTCACCGGATGACGACCGCCGGAGGTCTTCCCCTCACCGCCGCCGAGCGGGTGGTCAACCGGGTTCATCGCGACGCCGCGCACGTGCGGCCGCTTGCCCTTCCACCGCGAGCGACCGGCCTTCCCGACCGACACGTTCTCGTGATCGAGATTGCCGACCTGGCCAATCGTCGCGTAGCAGTGCTGCTGCACCTTGCGGATTTCTCCGGAAGGCATCTTGACTGATACGTAGTCGCCTTCCTTGGCCACCACCTGCACCGCCGCGCCGGCACTCCGCGCCATCTGGCCGCCACGTCCCGGCTTCAACTCGACGTTGTGCACCATCGTGCCCTGCGGAATGTTGCGCAGCGGCAACGCGTTGCCCGGCAGGATGTCGGCGGCGTCGCCCGACACGATGCTGTCGCCGACCTTCATCCCCACCGGCTGCAGGATGTAGCGCTTCTCGCCATCGGCATACGTAACGAGTGCGATTCGCGCCGACCGATTGGGGTCGTACTCGATCGTCGTCACCGTGCCCGGGATGTTCTTCTTGTCGCGCTTGAAGTCGATGATGCGATAGAGGCGCTTGTGACCCCCGCCGCGCCACCACATCGTGACCTCGCCGGTGTTGTTGCGCCCGCCCGACTTCTTCAGCGTCTCGGTCAGCGGACGATGCGGCTCGGTAGCCGTGATCTCGTCGTACGTCTGCACCGACATCTGCCGGCGACCAGGCGACGTGGGCTTGTATTTTCTGATGGGCATAAGAACTCGCTGTATCCGCTGTCCGTCTACGCGCCTTCCAAAAAGTCCGGAAGCTTCGCGCCTTCACGAAGCCTCACGTAGGCCTTCTTCCAATCCGAGCGACGGCCGACGAATCGGCCCTGTCGCTTCATCTTTCCGTGTGCGTTGGCCGTGCGCACTTCGGAGACCTTGGCGCCGAGCAGCTGCTCGATGGCCTGTCGAATTTGAACTTTGTTCGCGTCGCGGGCGACCTCGAACACGACCGTGCGCCCATCTTCGCGGAGCGTGGTGGTCTTCTCGGTCACGAGGGGGCGACGAATCACGTCGGTCAGTTTCATGACAGCACGTCCTGGAGCTTCTCGAGCGCGGCCTGAGTGAGCACGACTTTTCGCGTGTCCATCACGTCGCGAGCCGTGATGCGGTTGCTGGCCAGCATCCGGACACCCGCAATGTTTCTCACCGACAGCGAGAGCTTCTCGTCGGGATGCACATCGACGATCAGGGCCTTGCCATCGATACCCAGGGTCTTGAGGAGCGCCACCGCGGCCTTGGTCTTGATCTCGCCGGCCGACAACGCATCGACGACGACCACTTCGCCGCCCTGGAGCTTGGCTGAGAGTGCGGCACGCAGCGCGCCCTTCTCGACCTTCTTCGGCAGCTGGTAGTCGTAGCTGCGTGGTTGCGGCCCGAACACGGTGCCGCCCTTGCGCCAAAGCGGGTTACGCGTTTCGCCAACGCGCGCCCGGCCGGTCCCTTTCTGACGCCACGGCTTCCTGCCGCTGCCGCTCACCATCGCGCGGGTCTTGGTCGCGTGCGTTCCACGTCGCTCGGCGGCGTTCGCACGCACGACCGACTCGTGAATCAAGTCGACCTTCACCCGGCCACCGAAGATCTCATCGCTGACGTCCAGCGACCCGACCTTCTTGTTCTCGTTGTTTACGACGTCAACTGTCATTTCTTGCCCTTCTTCGGCTTCTCTTGCAGCTGCGGCTTCGGCTCGGGCTTGGCAGCCACCGCCTTGCGAATCAGCACGTAACCACCATTTGCTCCAGGAACCGCGCCGCGCACTACGATCAAATTGTTCTCGGCATCCACCTTCAACACTTTGAGGTTCCGCGTCGTGACGCGATCCACACCCATATGTCCGTGCATCCGCATACCCGGAATGACGCGGGAGGGATACGACGAAGCGCCAATCGATCCGGGCGCGCGGTGGAACATCGACCCGTGCGTGTCGTCGCCGCCACGGAAGTGGTGACGCTTGACGGTGCCCTGAAAGCCCTTGCCCTTGCTCGTGCCAACCACGTCGACCCGCTCGCCAGCGGCAAAGATCGAACAGAGCACCTGCTCACCGAGCTTCGGCACGTCGGCGCCCTTGGCCAGTCGAACCTCGCGCCGCACTCGCGTCGGCGGGACGTTGGCCTTCTTGAAGTGGCCGGCAATCGCCTTGTTGGCGCGATACAGCTTGTTCTCGACTAAGCCGATCTGCACCGCTTCGTAGCCGTCACTCTCCGCGTTCTTCCCCTGAACGACGACGCACGGCCCGGCCTGGAGCACCGTGGCCGGAGCGACCGTGCCGTCCTCGAGGAACAGCTGGGTCATGCCGACTTTCTTGCCGATGATGCCTGTCACCATGTCAAAACCTTGTCAGTTCTCAGTTTCCAGTTACCAGTTCAAAGGACACCAGGTGGATTGCGAAGCTGAGAGCTCCTTTGAACTGACAACTGATCACTGGCAACTTTCGTTACTTGTGGTCCTTCCCAAACGCCTTGATCTCGACATCGACGCCGGCCGGCAGATCGAGTTTCATCAACGCATCCACCGTTTGCGGTGTCGGCTCGAAGATGTCGATCAGCCGCTTGTGCGTCCGCACTTCGAACTGCTCACGCGACTTCTTGTCGACGTGCGGCGAGCGAAGAACCGTCCACTTGTTGATCTCGGTTGGTAGCGGAATCGGACCCGCGAGGCGCGCGCCCGTGCGCTTGGCCGTCTCCACGATCTCCCCCGTGCTCTGATCGAGCACGCGCGCGTCGTAGGCCTTCAGACGAATGCGAATCTTGTCACCCAGCATTTACTTGGTCCCTTGAACGCGTGCGATCACTTCTTCACTCACGTGTGACGGCGCCTGCTCGTAGCGATCGAAATGCATCGAGTAGGTGGCACGTCCCTGCGTCCGCGAGCGTAGTTCCGTGGCGTATCCGAACATGTCACTCAGCGGCACCCGCGCCGAGATGATCTGCGTGCCGCCGCGATCTTCCTGCGACTGAATCCGACCACGACGCGACGCGAGATCGCCCATCACGTCGCCGAGGTAATCCTTCGGCACTACGACCTCGACCCGCATCACCGGCTCGAGCAGCACGGGCCGGGCCTTCTTCGCGGCATCCTGGAACGCCATCGAACCGGCGATCTTGAACGCCATTTCCGACGAGTCCACCTCGTGGTACGAGCCGTCGTACAGCTCGATGCGCACGTCGTCGATCGGGTAGCCGGCGAGTACGCCGCGCGTGAGCGCTTCCTGGATACCCTGATCGATCGGCTTGATGTATTCCTTCGGCACGGAGCCGCCAACGATCTCGTTCTCGAACTGGTAGCCGGTGCCAGGCGGCAGCGGAATCAGCCGGATCTTGGCTTCGCCGAACTGACCGCGGCCGCCCGTCTGGCGGACAAACCGGCCATGACCCTCGGCCGGGGCGGTCAGCGTTTCCTTGTAGGCCACCTGCGGTTTACCGACACTGGCCTCGACGTTGAACTCGCGCTTGAGACGGTCAACGATGATCTCGAGGTGCAATTCGCCCATGCCCGCGATGACGACCTGTCCGGTCTGCTCGTCGGTCTTGACCCGGAACGTCGGATCTTCGGCCATCAGCTTGGCCATACCCTGACCCAGTTTTTCCTGATCGGCCTTGGTCTTGGGCTCGATGGCGAGCGAAATCACGGGCTCGGGGAACTCCATCGACTCGAGCAGGATCGACTTCTTTTCGTCGCACATGGTGTCGCCGGTCGTGACTGACCTCAACCCCACCGCGGCGGCAATATCGCCGGCGAAGACTTCCTTGATCTCTTCGCGCTTGTTCGCGTGCATCTTCAACAGACGCCCGATCCGCTCGGTCTTGCCTTTGGTGGCGTTGAGCACCGATGTGCCGGTAGCCAGGGTGCCCGAATAGACTCGGAAGAAGGTGAGCTGGCCGACAAACGGGTCGGTCATGATCTTGAACGCGAGCGCTGCGAAAGGTTCCTTGTCGCTGGGCTTCCGCTCGATCAGAACGTCTTCTTCCTTGGCGTGGAGGTCGATGCCGGTCACCGGCGGAATATCGAGCGGCGACGGCAGGTAGTCGACGACCGCGTCGAGCAGCAGCTGGACGCCCTTGTTCTTGAACGCCGTGCCGCAGATGACGGGGACGAACGGCGCGTCTTCCTTGCGCACCGATTCGATGGTCCGCTTGCGAAGGGCTGCCTTGATTTCGTTTTCGGAAATGGATTCGCCGGAAAGATATTTCTCGAGGAGCTTGTCGTCTGCTTCGCTGACCTTCTCGATCAGCTTCTCGCGGTAGGTCTGGGCGTCGGCCAGCAGGTCGGCCGGGATTTCGCCGACGACATAATCGGCGCCCATGGTTTCGTCCTTATAGGTAATCGCTTTCATCTGGACGAGATCGATGACACCCACGAACTTGTCTTCGGCGCCGATCGGCAGCTGAATCGCGACCGGATTGCCCTGCAGCTTGGTTTCAATCTGCGAGAGCGTTTCCTTGAAGTCGGCGCCGACCCGGTCCATCTTGTTGACGAAACAGATCCGCGGGACGCGGTACTTGTCGGCCTGACGCCAGACGGTTTCGGACTGCGGCTCGACGCCGGACACGGCATCGAATACGGCACAGGCGCCGTCGAGCACGCGCAGCGACCGTTCGACTTCGACAGTGAAGTCGACGTGACCCGGGGTATCGATGATGTTGATGCGGTGATCGCGCCAGAAGCACGTGGTCGCGGCGGACGTGATGGTGATGCCGCGCTCTTGTTCCTGCTCCATCCAGTCCATGACGGCCGTGCCCTCGTGGACCTCACCAATCTTGTACGTAATTCCAGTGTAGAAGAGGATCCGCTCGGTCGTGGTCGTCTTCCCGGCATCGATGTGCGCCATGATGCCGATGTTCCGAGTGCGTTCTAACGGGGCTTGCCGTGCCATTTGCGTCGAGAAACCTGTTGTCTCCGGTTGCCGGTCTCCAGTTGCCGGTTACCGGTTAGTCCTGATTCCTGTCCCGTTCCCGACCGGAGACCGGAGGCCGGGGACTGGAGACTGCTTGCTACCACCGGTAGTGCGCGAAGGCTTTGTTGGCCTCCGCCATCCGGTGCGTGTCCTCGCGCTTCTTCACTGCGCCGCCGCGCAAGTTGGCGGCGTCGAGCAGCTCGTTGGCGAGCTTTTCCTGCATCGTCTTGCCGTCGCCGCGCGAGCGCGCGTAGCTCACGAGCCAGCGAATGCTCAGTGACAGCCGGCGATTGGGATTCACTTCGATCGGCACCTGATAGTTGGAGCCGCCGACCCGTCGCGACTTGACCTCGAGCGCCGGCTTGACGTTGTCCACGGCCTTCTTGAAGACCTTCAAGGGATCGTCGCCGCTGCGTTCCTTGATGATGTCGAAGCTCTGATAGAGGATGCGCTCGGCGGTCGAGCGCTTGCCCTCGAGCATGATCGTGTTGATGAACTTCGTCACCAGCGAGCTGTTGTAGAGCGCGTCCGCTGGGATGTCGCGCTTCGGAATTTCACGTCTGCGAGGCATGTTGACGTCCTACTGCTTCGGGCGCTTGGCGCCGTACTTCGATCGACCCTGCTTGCGACCCTGCACACCGACCGCGTCGAGCGTGCCGCGCACGACGTGATAGCGAACACCGGGCAGGTCCTTGACGCGTCCGCCGCGAATCAGCACCAACGAGTGCTCCTGAAGGTTGTGACCAACGCCAGGAATGTAGGTGGTCACCTCGATGCCGTTGGTCAGCCGGACACGCGCGACCTTGCGGAGCGCGGAGTTCGGCTTCTTCGGCGTCTGGGTGAAGACCCGCACGCACACGCCGCGCTTCTGCGGGCTTTCCTGCAGCGCCGGGCTCTTCGTCTTCCAGCGAACCTGCTCACGTCCCTTACGGACAAGCTGACTGATCGTCGGCACGAGCACTCCACGCCACGAATTCGGCCAGGCGACAGGCAGGCCGGAACCGCGGCAAAAACAACTCCCAGCCACGCGGATGCCTGTCCGCATGCCTGGCGCAACGGGCCTAGAAGCCTGTTCTGGTGAACCGCTTGGCACCCGAAGCCATAACCCCTACTCGATGTGTGTCATCGGCATTGGCGGACGCTATTCTCTGGAGAATCTCTTGCGCGCGTGGCGACAGAGCCCTAGAACCGGAGCGTCACAATGCTGGAAGGAGCCTAGATAGGGTGTCCCAGGCTCCACGAGAACCTACGAAATATAGCACGGCTTCGCGCGCGGCTGCAAACCCCGGGGGAGTGCGCCAATGCCTTCCTGACCCGACGCCTTGCGCCCTGGACCCTCCCAGCGTGCTACCCTACCCCCGCCTCGAGCGGGTTCGTGCAGTGTCCGGCGACCGGCTCTAACCCCTGGGAGATCAACAAGATGACGCGTGTTCTCGTGGTCGTGGCCGCACTGGCCGCTGGCCCCTCGCTGCTAGCTCAAGCGCCGGCCGTTCCCAACAAGGTCGAGAGCCCGACGGTGAAAGTCCTGACCGGGCTGACGGTGCCGGAATTCGAACAAGAGATGCAGCAGTTCGTTCAGGCCATCGGCGGCAGCTGCGGCGGCTGTCACATGCCCAAAGGCAACTTCGCCAGCGACGAGAACCCTCGCAAGGTCATGGCGCGGCAGATGATCGAGATGACGAAAACCCTCAACAAGCAGTACTTCCCCACCCACAAGCCGGCCGAGGGCGAATCCACCCTCGGCCGCGTGACCTGCTTCACCTGCCATCAAGGAGACGCCAAGCCGAAAGTGGCTCCTTGAAGGCATAGGGCGTAGGGCTTAGAGCCCTGAGCCCCTCGACGGAGGCTCGGGGCTGAAGCCGGCGCTGACATCGGCGCATTGTTCACGACACGAAAGCGCGCGTGAACAATGCTGGCTAGGGGCGAACTGAAAACCCAAGCGTGGCTGCCGCAGTTCGAAGACGATCGTCGAAGGCGACCAGCGGCCGCTGCTTGGGCCGTTCCGGCACCATACCAGCGCCGCGGCAAGCTGCGCGGCATCACCCGCTCGAAGCACATGCGCATCAGGAAGTTCCTCCGCGAGTGACCGCATCTTTTCGGTGGGTTGAATCTCGTCCCATCCCATCGGCGTCATAGCTCAGTTCGACTTGTGTTGGCCAGCGAATCCGAACAGCGCATGACTCCCGCCTTGTTCCAGCTTGAGGGCGATGTGATTGCGGCGGTGTGCGACTGTGCGATGCAAGCACCTCCTCAAGCTCCGCGAGCTCGCCTCGCTGACTCGGTCCTTATA
Source organism: uncultured Acidobacteriota bacterium (assembly GCA_963724485.1). Taxonomy (GTDB): domain Bacteria; phylum Acidobacteriota; class Vicinamibacteria; order Vicinamibacterales; family UBA2999; genus JACCSI01. Next base: position 5,799 of record CAVRUW010000019.1, on the reverse strand, counting down.
CGGCGCGGATCCCCAATCGTGAAGTCCCACCGCCGATTCTCTATTGCCCCGTATACGTCCAGCTCACGATGCATTGATTGCCTGTCAATACACCGGTTGAGCCCGTAAAGCCGACAAAGGCAGTAGATGCGCCGAGCACGCCGGGGATATCGATGGTGTATTTCTGTGTGAGTCGGTCATTGAGGTCGCTCATCTTCACCGTTAGTTCGGTGCCGTCATAGGTCATATTGACCGTAACGACCCCCTCGTCGATGCGGACCGGCGGGAAGGTAAATACTTCCGTTGGCCCGCCGGTCGGCTCTTCACCGTTGGTATAGAGACCGATGAGGGAGTCGCGTCCCTGCAATTCGTTGTTGAATCTGTCAAACTTCACCGCCACACTGGAGGCAATCGTCGTATAGCCCAGGCCACCTCCCCCACCGCCCAGCGCAGTAGGACCGAAGCCTTGGAGGGTAAGGGTGATCCCATCACCACCCGCGAGGGAGAACTGAAACGAAGTCCGGAATTTACCCACAGGCAGTGCGGCTGCGGAAAAAGCGCTCCCCGCCTGACCCTCCACGTCGCCGACGGTCAGACAGAGATTCGGTTGCGAAACCTCGGCGTTGCCGTTGAGGACGAGGCCGGTGGTGTCAGCGAAACCTTTGGAGAAGTTGAGCTTTGTCGGCGGCGCCGTCTCTCCGGTGACCACCATGAGGGCGACGAATATTGTGGCTGTCATGCTCATCCAGCGGTAGTACATGGAACACCCCTTTTGATTCTGCGCGTCAATCGAGGCGGCTCGAAATTCGCGTGTCGCCTCAACTCCTCCGAGCCGCTCTTTCCCCCTCGGGCTCTGGGCGACACACCGGCAGTGTCCGCGATTCGCCGAACGGCATCTATGGAGGGTTCTGCCGTATTTGGATGGGTGGTTTTGCGAGTTTTTGATGCGTAGTTCTACGGATACGGCTGAAAGGTGTTGGTTCGGCGACATGTTGAATGCCGAAGGCCACTTCGAAGCGATTAGCGCCGAAATCGCACGTTATTGGAAGGGCGGACGGCAGCCAAGCCAGACGCCTGGGGGAGGCGGCCATCGGGGCGGTAGAATGCCAGATCGCGCGCCACGTGGGTTTGAAGCCACGTGACGATTGACAGCAGGTGCGGGTGCGGTCTTGCTCATTTCTGGCCGCGGGTTTGTTGCTGGCCGCCGGCTGTGCCTCGAGTTCGACCACTGCCACTTCCTCGACCGTGACGCCGCGCCCGCTGGGGCTCTACCGCGCGCTCTCGCGTCGTGAACAATGCGCCGAAGGAGAACTGGGGCAGCCGTGAATTGAACGCCGCGCCGGTCCGCAACATGGAGTACCGCAATGAATCGCAAGGTGCGTGTCCTGATTGCCGACGATCACCCCATCTTCCGGCAGGGACTGCGGCAGATCATCGACACCGCGCCGCAGCTCGAGGTTGTCTGCGAAGCCGCCGACGGTGAACAAGCCCTCGAATGGCTGCAAGGCCCGGGCGCTGATGTCGCCGTGCTCGACTTGACGATGCCGCTCAAAGACGGCTTTGCCGTGGCGCGTGCCGTCCGCGAGCAGCGCCTGCCGGTGCCGCTGGTCCTGCTGACGATGCACAAGGACGAACATTACCTGAATGCCGCGCTCGACCTCGGGGTCCAGGGTTATGTGGTGAAGGACAGCGCGACCACGGAGATCTCCACTGCATCCAGGTTGTGACGGCCGGACAGGAATATGTCAGCCCTACTCTCTCTTCCCTTCTCATCCGACGAAGCCGGAGCGCCGCGGCGTTGGCGGAGCAGAAGCCTGCCCTGGCGCAGCTCACGCCCACCGAGCGCCGCGTCCTGAAGCTGATTGCCGAAGGGCAGACCAGCCGCGAGATCGCGGCGCTGCTGAACATCGGCGTCCGCACGGTCGAACATCACCGCAACAACATCGCTCTCAAGCTGGAATTGCGCGGCAGCCACGCGCTGCTCAAGTTCGCGGTGCAACATCAGTCGGAACTGGTGTGAGACGCAGGAGCGTCGTGCGATCCATTGTCGCCTTCCACTCGCGAGCCTGTTCTGGGCTGCGGGCGCCAGCGCCCAGTCGATGAGCGGGAACCGCGTGTTCGGGCGTTACCAGCAGACGCTGTGGCAGGAGCGAGAGGGGCTGCCGCAGAACACCGTGCTCGCGGTGACGAAGACCCGTGATGGCTATGTGTGGCTGGCGACCTACGAGGGCGCGGCCCGCTTCGATGGCGTTCGCTTCACCCTCTTCAACGCGAGCAACACCACGGGCCTTGGCAATTCGTACGTGACCGCGCTGCTCGAAAGCCGTGATGGGGACCTCTGGCTGGGGACGTTCGGCAGCGGCCTATCGCGGCTCGCAGGCGACCGGTTCACGCAATACACGAGCCGGGATGGCCTCTCGGGCGACTTCGCGCTCAGCCTGTTCGAAGACCGCGCCGGCACGCTCTGGATTGGCACTGACGGCGGCGCAACCGCTTGGCGTGACGGCCGCTTCTCCGCGTACACGGTCGCCGATGGCGTCCACGACGTGTCGTCGCGTTCGCAGACGACGGTCCAGGATCGGTGCTGGTTGGCACGAGCCGCGGCATCGTGAGGATTACTGACGGCCGCGTGAGTCCATATGCCGGCCCCGCCGAGCTCGCGCACGCGAACATCAAAACGTTGAAGCGGTTCACGGATGGGTCGCTGTGGGTGGCGCCCGTCGGCGGCGGCTTGTATCGCCTGGACTCGCACGGGGTGACACGGTTCGGTCCCGCGCACGGGCTCACGACCGACACCGTGGAGTCGTTGTACCAGGACGGCGAGGGTGCGATTCGGGTCGGGACCTCAACCGGCGGTCTCTTTCGCTACGCTGCCAACCGATTCGAACGCTACGCACCAGCCGACGGCCTGCCGGGCGCACGGGTGGCCGTCATCGCCCCGGACGCCGACAAAGGACTCTGGATTGGGACCGACCAGGGTCTGGTTCGATTGCGGCAGCCGCGCTTTACGGTCTACACCAGGCGCGATGGGCTGCCCAGCGACCACATCGGCAGTATTTTCCAGGATGCGGCGGGCAGCATCTGGGTCATTTCGAGCGGGGGATTGAGCCGCTTCGCGCACGGTGCGTTCAAGGTGGTCACGACCGAGGATGGGCGCCGGGCAATCGGATTCGCGACCTTGCCCGCAGCGTCGACGGCGTGGCATGGGCGTTCTCAGGATCCACCCTCGCGCGTTGGCACCGCGATCGCTTCGTCGAGGTCGCGGAGGGCGCCGGGCTCCCATGGGACCGGGTGCACGCGCTGCTTCGGGCTCGCGACGGCACGCTCTGGGTGAGCATCCGCGAAGGCGGCGGGTTGATCCGTGTGCGCAACGGCCATCGGACCCATCTGACCAAGAAGGACGGACTGGCAGACGACACCGTGCTGGCGCTGTTCGAGGATCGCTCCGGCAACATCTGGGTCGGAACGCTCAGATACGGCATCACGCGAATCTCCGGCGGGCAGATGACGTCGTGGTCCACCGACGATGGCCTCGCGGCGAATCATGTCAAGAGTTTCTACCAGGACGCCGCCGGGGCGTTGTGGATCGGCACACATGGCGGCGGCCTGAGCCGTTTCAAGGACGGGAAGTTCGCGAACATTTCGACGCGCCAGGGGCTCTACAAGGACGACATCTTCCAGGTTCTGGAAGACGACGAAGCGAACCTGTGGATGAATTGCAACTCCGGTATCTGGCGGACCAGCCTGACACAACTGAACGAGGTGGCCGACGGCCGACGCACGACCGTGGAGTCGTTCGGATACTCCACGGCAGACGGCATGCTGAGCAGCGAGGGGGTGGGGGCCCCATTGCCGGCTGGAAGATGCACGACGGCTCCCTGTGGTTTCCCACCATCAAAGGTGTGGTCGTCATCGATCCCCGACGCCGTGACACCGAGCCGCCGCGCGTCGTGATCGAAGGCGCGGCGATCGAGCGGGCGCCGGTCGAGCCCGGCGGTCCGATTCAACTGACTCCCGGCCAGCAGAACCTCGAGATTCAATATACGGGCCTCAGCTGGAGCCGTCCCCAGGCGATCAGATTCAGGTACCTGATGAGGGGCATCGATCGTCAGTGGGTGGACGCCGGGGCGCGGCGAACGGCGTACTATTCTTACCTCCCGCCAGGCTCCTACACCTTCACTGTCACCGCTGACAACGGCGAGGGCGTGTGGAACGAAATCGGGCAGTCGCTCGCCGTCACGGTCCTGCCGCCCTTCTACCAGACGTGGTGGTTCCGTTCCGCCGCAGCGGCCATCGTGATGGCCATGCTCTGGCTGTTCTGGCGGTCTCGCATCGCGCAGATCGAGCGCGCCGGGGCGGCCCAGCAGGCGTTCTCGCGCGCGCTCATCGAATCGCAGGAGCGTGAACGGCAGCGGATCGCGGCGGAGCTGCACGACAGCCTCGGCCAGAACCTGCTCGTCGTCAAGAACCGCGCGCTGCTCGGACGCTGTCGCAGCCGAACGAACAGGCGCTCACACAGTTCCACGAGATTGGCGCCGCCGTGGCGCAGACGCTCGACGAGGTCCGCACCATCTCCTACAACCTGCGGCCGCACCACCTCGATCAGCTCGGGCTGACGACGGCGATCCGGGCGATGATTGAGAGGATGGCCGAGACCTCCACGGTCTCGATCCGCAGCGACGTCGATGACATCGACGGCGTCTTCGAGGCCGGCCGCGACATCACCGTCTACCGCGTCATCCAGGAGAGCCTCAACAACGTGTTGAAGCATTCGCACGCGGACCAGGCCGATGTCCGCGTGCGCTGCCGCGAGCACGAGATCGAGATTGAGATTCGAGACAACGGCCAGGGATTCGCGCCCTCGGTGCCACACGCGGCGAGCCGTCCCGGCGGCTTTGGCCTGAAGGGCATCGCCGAGCGCGTGGACATGCTGGGCGGGACGCACACGATTGACTCGTTTCCAGGTCGGGGCACGACCGTGACCGTGCGGATCCGTAGACCCCTCAACCACCCTTGACGATTTCGACGAACCGGCCGAACGCGTCCGCTCGTCGCGGACGGTCGCGCCACGAGTCTTACTTGTCCACGCGCCGCTCGATGCCTGCGGCCACGACGCCGGGATCGGTCTGAACGAAGCTGATCGCGTCACCATCTCGCTGGATGAACACGTCGAAGTGCTGGGTCACGCCCGTCTCGTCATCCACCAAGATGTCGCTGCCGGTACAGTCCGGATTGACGGTGTAGGTGCCGGTGTACGTCACGTTCTGCGAGATGGCGCCGTTGATGCTGAATGTATTGACGCCGGTCATCGCGCCGTTTCCGTCGTAACGCTCTTGGCCCGAGAAGACGAACGGCACCTGCTGGCCGTCCACCATCTGAAAGCCGCTGTACACGAACAGATAGGTGCCGTTCGGCGTTTGCAGCGAGCAGTCCTTGTGGCGCGCGCCCTGCCCCGGTGGCGCCGCCGCCGAGAGGAGACCCACCGCCAAAAGGACCGCCATGACAAGTGGTCCGATTACCGTGTGCTTCATACGTGCTCCCTATGTGTACTGCGCGACTTCTTTCGCGCCTCGCGCTCGCAGTGTCGGCGATTGACGGGGCCGCGCCAATGGAGGGTTCCGCCGTATTTGCATCCGTAGGTCTGCGAATTGTGATGGGTAGTTGTGCGGATGGCAGCGGTACCCCGGCAGCAAGCAGCCGATGAAAAGTGACTCGCGTCCGCCGCGGATCCGTAGACCTACCTAGGCGGAATTCGCAGACCTGCCCAGCGAAAAACGGCAGACCCCTCCATTGGCGCCGTCAGGCGCCTCGCCCACACTG
>CAVRUW010000018.1:0-663787 GCA_963724485.1 uncultured Acidobacteriota bacterium | reverse complement strand
CGCCCAGCGCTCGGCGCTGCCAGCGCGACTGAGCGCGTTGACCGCCGCGATGGCCGAGGTTCTCGAAACGCACCAGCAGACGCTCGACCTCACCGACGACAACGCCAGGGCGGAACACATCGCGTACCAGCAGCTCGCGGACGATTACCGCCGCCTCACGTCCCAGCTTCGCGCGACCGCCGATCGCATGCTCGGATATCGGGATCTTCCGATGGCCCGGCACCATGCGCACGCCATGCTCGCGCCGCAGATCCGCGGAGCGCTCGCGAACCTCGTGGACCGCGAGCGCGAGCTCGCGGCGCTCCTGAAGACGTGGGTCGAGGAGGATCAGGCGATGCTCGTCGTTTCGAAGGAGTCACCATGAACAGTCCCCAGACCGAGAGCCTCCACCTTACACGAGTGCCGATCACAGAAACCGGCATGCTCATTCGAAAGCCGGTTGCCGAGGTGTTCGAAGCGATCGTGAACCCCGAGATCACCACCAAGTTCTGGTTTACCAGAAGTAGCGGACGGCTCGCGGTCGGTCGGCCGATTCGCTGGGATTGGCAGATGTACGACGTCTCGATCGAGGTCACCGCCAAAGCGATCGACACCAACCGGCGGATTGTCATCGAGTGGCCGGGATACAGCGGTCCCACGACGGTTGAATGGACGTTCGCGCCTCTGAACGACGGCCACTACGTTCGTGAGCGGTTACCGAATCCGGCTTCACCGGCACCGGCGATCGAGCTCGTGAAGTACGTGGCCGATTCGACACAGGGGTTCACGCTGGTGCTGGCTGGCCTGAAAGCGCTCCTTGAACATGGTGTGAAGCTCAATCTCGTGGGCGACCGTTACCCCAAGGGAGTCGACGAACATCAGCTCACGAAGGGCTAGCAGCTTCTCTCCGCCACGTGGCCGGCGCCTCGCCGACCAGCTTCTTGAACGCGCGGCTGAACGCCGCTTCCGATTCGTAGCCGACCGCGCCGGCGACTGCCGCCACGTGGCCGCCTTCGACAAGGAGGCGCGCCGCGAGCTGCATGCGCCAGAGCGCGAGGTATTGCATCGGCGGCTGCCCGACCATCTCGGTGAACCGCTCGGCGAAGACCGAACGCGACTGCCCCGCCAGGCGCGCCAGCCGCTCGACGGTCCACGCCTCGGCGGGCTGGCCGTGCAGCGCGGCCAGCGCCTGCCCGACCATCGGATCCCGCAATCCGGCGAGCCAGCCTGTCCGCGCGGCCGGAAGCGTCTCGAGGTAGCGGCGGATGGCCTCGACGAACATCAGCTCCGACAGCCGCGCCAGGACGTTTTCCCCTCCGGCACGCGCGCTGCGCGCCTCGCTCACGGCAATGTTCATGAGCGTGCCGAGCCATCCGGCCGCCGCGTGCGTACCCGCCGCCGACAGGTGAATCACCGCCGGCAGCGCGGACAGCAGCGGGTTGTACGGACGCTCGTCCAGCCAAGAAATCCGCAGACGATGCGCGCGCGCTCCGGACCACCGCCGCCCAGCTCGTAGACCAGCGGCAGCGGCGTCGTCGGGCGGGCGAACTTCGACAGGTCGGGCACCCCGCGCATGCCCGGCGCGCTCGACAGAACATGGGCGTCGCCCTGCGGGAACAGGATGAGGTCTCCCTCGCGCAGGCGCACGGGCTCCTGGCCGACGACGTTGGCCCCAGCACGTGCCTTGCGCGATCACGTGGTATTCGATGACCCGCTGCGCGCCCGGCATGACGATGCTGGCAATCTCCCGCGACGGCGGCGCGTCCAGCCACCCACGGAGAGCTCAGCTCGAAATCGAAGTAGACAGCACCGGTCAGGCGGACGGCGCGAAGCACGTCCGACAGGACGTCGGCCTTCACGGCGCTCGCGGCGTCCGGCGGACGCGCGGGCATGCGGTTCGGACGTTCGGGCAGGTCCGCGCTGCTCGTCGGACGAACGGCTAATGAAATCGGACGCTCGCTCATGGTGCCGGCATCGGCCGCCACCCTACTGTTGGGAAGACGCCTTCGACGACAACGCTGGCGTCTTCGAAAGGACAAGTGTATGACGAGTGCCACAGTGACGCGAGCCGGAAGTCACGCCGCTGAACGCGAGCCAGCGGGCCAACGCGCTGGCCGACCGGCTGGAACAGGGCGCGCGAAGGCTGGCTTCCCTCGCAAGCACCCTCACCGACGGCGAGTGGCAGACCCGCCTCCCGGGCGACGGGCGCACGATCGGCGTCGTCGTCCATCACGTCGCCAGCGATCTACCCGCTCGAGATCGAGCCTGGCGCAGAAGCTGGCCGCGGGCGAGGCGATCATCGGCGTGACCCTGCGACTCGTTGACGGCATCAACGCCACGCATGCGGCGGAGTTCGCCTCGGTCACAAGCGAGGCGGCGCTCGATCTGCTGCGGCGCAACAGCGAGGCAGCCGCGGCCGCGATCAGGGCGCTCAGCGACGAAGAGCTCAATCGGGCCGCGCCGCTGTCGCTCAACGCCGATGCGCCGCTCACGTGCCAGTTCATGCTGGAGGATCACGCCGTCCGGCACAGCTATCACCACCTCGCCCGCATACGCGCGGCGCTGAAGTCGCCGTTTAGCCCTGACTCAGGGCGCGGCCGTCCGCCAAGGAGACCCGGTGTACGAAAGGATGAAGTGTATGACGTGTTGTATCGTGCAATCCCTAGGTCGAGCGGCCGCCTCCATTCGGTGAAGGCCCGGCAGCAGGCCATGTGGGCGTCCGGCGACTTTGCCGTGATCGGGACCACTCTTCAGATCGTCGGAGAGCTGCTGTGTGAAGGCGTCGACCTTCGCCGGCGAGCGCGTGCTCGATGTGGCCGCGGGCAACGGCAACGCGACGCTTGCGGCAGCCCGTCGCTTTGCCAGCGTCACGTCCACCGACTACGTGCCGGCGCTTCTGGAGCGCGGTCGTCGTCGCGCCGACGCGGAGGGCCTCGACGTCACCTTCGAGGTGGCCGACGCCGAGGCACTGCCGTATCCGGACGCGAGTTTCGACGTGGTGCTCTCGACCTTCGGCGTCATGTTCGCCCCGATCACGAGCAGGCCGCCAGCGAGCTGATGCGGGTGTGCCGGCCGCGAGGGCGCATCGGCCTGGCCTCCTGGACGCCGCCCGGCTTCCTGGGACAGCTCTTTCTGTGTCGCCGGATGTTCCGCCGATGCCGGGGGTTCGCTCTCCCCTTTTGTGGGGGACCGACGCGCACCTGCGGCATCTGTTCGCCCGGCGCGACGGGGATCGCCATCCACGCCGACGATTTGCTTTCCGTTATAGGTCGGCGGAGCACTTGGTCGACTGTTTCGGACCTTACTACGGGCCCGTCACAAGGCGTTTCTCGCCTTGGACGAGGACGGTCAGTCACGACTCGAAGCCGATCTCATCGCGCTCCTTCGCTCGCTCAACCGAGGCGGAGGAGCGGGCCTCGCGGTGCGGCCTGGGGCAGTACCTGGAAAACTGTGTATCACAAAGTGAACGGAAGCGCACGCAAGGCGGCGGTCGGCCGCAGGTGATGCACCATCACTCCGGCCGGCGCGACCCGCGCCCTCGCGTGCGAGCGGCCACGTGTCCCAGTGCCGCCGATCCTGTCTCGCTCAGCCGCACGTCGGCCACGACCATGCCCCGCCTCCCAGGAAACAGGCGATTAGTGACCCTGACGCTTTCTTGACTCAGCAGTTCATACCTCCTTGGTGACTGCGGAGCAGCGAGTGTCGAGTCCGTCCTCTAGTTCCTGTGCGACGCGAACTGCGCACCGAGGGTTCCGCTGGGTGTTTTGAAATCCGGTCAATGCGACATCAATAGGTGACAAAGAGTTGCGGGAATAATTGCGCTGTGCAAGGTGTTGGCGTTGGAATCAGGTTTGCTGATGCGCGCATCGAGTCTTGTCAAGGAACGTACCGAAATGACTGACGTTCGAGAGGAACGGTCATCTGGCGTCTCGATTCTGCACATCAGAGGACCCCTCCGCGTCCCACTCAGCCGTGATTTGGAGCTGGCGGTGCACGCCGTCCTGGACAGAGGCGTTCGACGAATAGTGCTGAATCTGGCGGCCGTGTCGGATCTGGACGCCGGCGGCGTGGGCGAGTTGGTTCAGGTGTACAACCTGGCCGCGGGCGCGCACTGTGTGCTGCGGATCGTCAGCGCTCCCGCGCGCGTTCAGGAACTTCTCTGCAAAGCGGGCCTCTTCGATCTCCTGACCAAAGACGCCCGATGGTGGTGGCCGCAAGCCGTCTGACGGCGGCGAGGCATTGCAAGGGCACCATGTCACATCGCACTGGTCTCGCGCGTCATGTATGTGAGACGCCGGGACTTGATGCGACTTATCCCTCGGCGCTTCTTCCGAAGGAGATGGTGTCAAATGGAAACCTCTGCTCGCGTGCTCAACATCATGATCCGAGTCTGCTGGGGCGCTGCGTTGGCGCTCGGCCTGGCTTTCTGGCTGGGCTATGCCCGGTCATTAACGATGCTGCACATCAGATTCGGTATCGGCGTCGTGTTGTCTTTGTGGGCGCTGGCAGTGATCGCCTGGTGGAAAACCACTCGTCACAACCTTGCCCTGTTTGCCACGGCGTGGGGACTCGCGACTTTGGTCTTTGGCATAACGCAAATCCAGCTGATGCCGGGACCATTTCATTGGATCGTCGAAGTTGCTCACCTCGGTGTGGGGGTCGTCGCGATCGCTCTCGGCGGTCAACTCGCGAACGCCATCACTCTTGGACGAGCCGCCGTGGGCCATGTGGCAGAGAGAGCCTCGAGCAACGTGACATAACAAAGAGGCGTCTTGGTAGAAGAGTTGGAACCGGCTCGCCGAGCGGTCGATACTGAACTTACGCCGCTGGACCGCGTCGGGAATCGAATACCCGTTCGATTCGCGTCCGGGCGTTGCGGTGCTCGACGTGCTCCTCTCCGCTCAGCAGCTCCAGGAGTCCTATCAGTTCCAGAATCTGCCGGACCCACGCGCTCGCGTTGGCGATTCGCAGCGCGCCGTCGACGGCAGCCGTCATGTTGAACGCCCTGATCAGCTCACCCACGCCCGCGGCGTCATCCTCGACACCTCTGCCAGGTCCACGACGATCGAGCGCTCCCCGCGCTGAAGCAGCGTGCGGACTTCTCGACGCAGCGCTCGACTGACGGGCACGCGAAGAGGGCCTTCGACGCGGACGATGATCGGTCTCCTGGCACACAGTTTCAAAACGGTCATGGCCCTCGCTACGCCTTTCATCGCTTCTGCAAGGTAAACGATCGAGGGCACGGAAATGTGACAATCGGTCCGCCGGCTCTACTAACTAGTCGAATCACGGCAGGCCAAATCGACACCGCCGGTGAAAAAACTGCAGGCCTCTCTAGTTCATCCGGGGGGCTTCGCCCCCCGAAGCCCCCTGCTGGCTCGCTCGCGGGGCCCCCACGCCCCGCGCCGCTCGCCAGGCTCACTCGCTGCCGCTCGTTCGCGCTGTTTGTTGATGAGATAGCGTCTGCCGCGGTCAGCGACGGTGCGGAAGCTGCCACGGAAGGCGGAGGGATAAGGCGACAGAACACCCTACCAGTCAATGGCGCGGCGGTCATGGAAGAATCCGCCGCTCGGGCCATCGTCGGGCAGTGTGGCGAGCCAGACAATCGTGTCGGCTCCTTCCTGGGGTGAGCGAGGTGCCGACGGACCTCCCATATCGGTGCGAACCCATCCTGGGTCCACGGCGTTGACGAGGACGCCGGCGTCGCGGTAGGTGCTGGCGAGAATGCGCGTGAAGGCGTTCAGCGCCGCCTTCGACATCGAATACGCCGGCGCGTAAGTGGACATCGTCGCGAGCTGCCCGGCTCTCGATGAAACGTTCACGACACGGCCATACCGTCGGCGTGCCATTTCGGGTACCAACGTGCGACAGACGTCGATGACGCCGAACACATTCGTCTCGAACGTCTGGCGATAGGCGCTTGCCGGGATGGAGAGGACGTCCTCGTTATCGAACAGCAGCACCGCGGCGTTGTTCACCAGCACGTCGACGGAACCCACGCGTTCGAGCACGATGCGATAGGCAGCATCGACGCTCTCGGCGTCAGTGACATCCATCGGCACGACAACCGCGCGGGTGTGCGCGTCCTCATCCACGGCGTTACGCGCTCGCTCAAGCGCGGCCTGGTCTCGGCCCGTCATTACTACCGTCATTCCCCTCGCGAGCAACTGACGGCTCGTTCGAGTCCCAAACCGCGGTTTGCACCGGTGACGAGGGCGACGCGCTTTGGAACGCTCACGTTCACATTCTAGCCGCCCTCGGGAAGACGGTTTTCATTCATGAATGGCGCTTGCGACGAATTCGTCTCAGCCCGTCATCGCTTCATCGCGTAACGCCGCTTTCGGCGTTGACCAACAGCTTTCGCAGGTCCCGCCCACTCATGCCCGTGTTGTAGGGGGCTGTGTCAGGCTCGAACTCCTTTCCGCGGGCGAGAGCACCGACGATGACTGGATCGAAGCCGGCGTCGCGTACGAGTTGGGCGACGAGTTCCAACGCCTCTTGACTATCGCCGGCGAGCGGAATGCCCACGCGGTCGCCGTTGCGGTGCGCTTCACGCTCGAGCACCTTGGAATTCACCGTGTTGAAGCCCTTCACCCACTGAGTACCCGAAAACATCGCCGCGGCCCAACCCGCCGACCCCGATGGATGTCCGGTTGCCTCGCGCGCGGCTTGACCGTCGCGCTGCTCATACGCATTCCCGGTATCGACCACGACCTTGCCCATCAACGCAGGCGCAAGATCGCGCGCGAGGCTTGGGACCGCCTTGAGCGGAACCGCCAACAGGACGACGTCACCAAAATGCGCCGATTCGGCCGGCGTGCCAGTCGACGCGCGCTTTCCCAGTTTCTGGACAAGCGGCTGCAGGTTATCGGGATGACGCGATGCGAGACGTACGTCATGACCCGCGTCAACCCACAGCTTCGCCAATGTCGATCCGATCATGCCCGCGCCTATGATTCCTATGCGCATGCTGTCCTCCTCAGAGTCTGAACCCGACGTGACTCGCCGAGCTATGCCGAGGCGCATGATCTCAGTGAGCGGCGACGTATTCACTTGCCATCACGAGCCACTGCACCTCCATGTTGCCGTCGACATAATCCGCACTGTCGCTGACAAATTGCCTGACGTAGGGCATGTCGAAGTGTGTCCGGAGTGCACCTAAGTCTTTCCAGACTTCATAAATCACGAACACGTTCGGATCGAAACGATCCCTGTGAATGTGAAACTGTAGCGCCCCTGGTTCAGCTCTCGTGTTCTCGAGATCGGCCAACATTCGTTGCTCGTACGCATCCGCTCGGCCGGGGAGCGCCCGGTGCCTGGCGATGACACAGTACGGCCCCGTTTCGCCAGGAGACGGTTCCGGAAGAATTGGTAACACGATCGGCATCGGCGTTCTCCCAATGTACTAGAGAGGTGGTAGCCAAACTCACCATCAGGGTCATCAATCCTGCGCTGACTCCGCAACCCCGACTTGCTTTGAGAAGCGGGACCTCGACCGCGAACCTCAGGCCGATGGCGAGCACGTTTCCAACCCGCTGGGTCCGGAAGGGATCTGCCAGCTGATCAGGATTGATGATGTAGTGGATGTTTGGCGAGATCCGGAGATTCGCGTTGATTTGTATGCCATAGGCGAGCTCCATCATGATCTGATGGCGGGGCAGATCGTCGGTATTACCGCGAGAAGCTCGGGCGGCGCGAATGTTGTGCAGCGCCAATCGACTGAATGTCTGATCGTTGATCACAAACGCGACGGAGTCTGTCCGGCGGCCTGGGAACGTGCCGGTCTGCACCAGCCCGAATTGAAGGAACCGATCCTCGTTCACGCGACCCGATACCTTCGCCATGATCAGGCCGAACAACCGCAAACTGCGCTCGGCGTCTCCAGCCGGTCGCCACACCACCTGGTCGAGGCTGAAATACGCACCGGAACGGCCGTGCCGGGTCGCGTGCGGACGCCCTGACAGGACCGCCAGCCCACCCAGATCGTCGTCCACTGGATCGCTGTATTCCGCCGCGTCGTACCAACCTCCGATTTGATACGTGCGCGAGTGCTCGTTTCGAGAGGTCGTCGTGTAGCTGAATTGAAACGGCACAATCACACCAGTGGCGTTCTTCACACTCCACTCGAGTCCGGTCGCCCCAGGTCTCGTCCGATCGGGGTTGACCTCATAGACACCGACATGGACATAGCCGCGGTCGCTCAACCGTGCTTTCACGCGGGCGCCCCAGCTTGATGGTGGGAAGTAGGTGAGATTGCTGGTTTTGAACAGGAACGTGGGGCTGCCGCAGGCTGAATTGGTCTGCAGGTACCCGCAGAGTGGCGAGCTGAAAAAGCTGACGTTGGCGGGAGTCCGGCCCGCCTCGAGCTCCAGGCGGCCGTCGAACAACGTTTGCTCATAACTCAGTACTGAAAGGTGCCACCCTTGCGGGCTGTAGATCTCCTGGACACCAGTGCTGGTCCCAAGCGCGAAATCGGCCAGATTGCGACCTTGTCGATTCGTGAACCACACGTGGAGCGTGCCGCCCGGGATGAATCGATCCAAATCGACTGCACTACTCACCAGGAGTCGGCCTGCATAGGCGATGTCCTGACGGACGCCCCCACGTGGATTTCCGGCTGCCTGACCAATGTACGTGGCCGACAAGACGAGTGGTGAATTGTTCGCGGACGGCTTGGATGATTTCTGGGCTTGTGCCGAATCGGTCGCAAACGTCGCTTCGCGGCATGTCGCGTCGTCACGTCGCGTCGAAGCGTCAGCGGAAAGCTCAGGCGCCGCCGGCCACAGTGGTGTCACCGTTTGGCTGGCGGCCAGGGAAGGCCAGAGGTTCCCCGCGGCGATCAGGGCGGTCACGACAATCTGCCGCACCATGAGTCCGTCTCCGTGCGACGGGTCAGGGTCATGTGGCGAGTCCTCATTGCCGGCATCCGCGTGTAAATACTGTGGTCGATCAGCATTTCGGCCCGGCCTGGAGGTGTGAAATACAGATCGATTTCGTGCCGGTCGTCGCTTTGGATGCGGATGACCGTGCGTTGCGCGATAACCAAGCCGGCAGTCTGCTCACTGATTAAGCCTTGATCCGTGAACGTGCCTGACATGCTGATCGCAAAATTTCGTGCTGCGTCGGAACGCTGAGCGCCTTTCACAGGATCGCTTCGATAAATCATCATGTTCGCGTTCATGCCATCGACGGTGACGAATTCGTAGCGCGCGTCCTCGTTGCTATAACCCAGGAAACCCATGCGGTAGTAAGGTCCGCCTGCGATCGAACCCTCGGTGACATCGTGCAGAAACCGCCCCCCGGCAATCCAGTGGCGGCGCGCGATCAGGTCACTTGACACGGCGGGTTTCTCACGCGTTCCGACCGCGATGTAGAGCGCTTTCTCGACTCGCCAGTCACCTTCCAACCCTCGAAGAGCGGCGTGGCCCGGCCCCGGCAGACCACGTCGAATGAAACCAGGAACCTTCTCGGCGGCATTGGGCTTCGATGGGTCGCTGGTCTGCGTGAACACGAATGCCGACGAAGCTTGAATTCGCGCGACGATCGCAATGGAGTGAAGTAGCCGCCTTGGGCCGAAGATGAATCGTGCGGAGGGTTCCACCACCGATGTGTGTGTGTCTGCATGGTCAGCCCTCCGGATCTCGGGATTGTGAAGAGGCAGCGCCGCGAGAGATGCTCATTGCGGTACCCGCACGTAGACAGAACGCAGCGCTAACACTTCCTTGTCGCCTGGCCGCTTGAAATAGAGCTCGAACATGTGACGGTCGTTGTTGTCGATTCGGATGACGGTTCGTAGGCCGACTCGCTTGCCGACAGTCTCTTCACCGGCGACACCCTGATCCGTGAAAGCGCCATTCATGTCGATCGGCTGTTGCGGGCCGGATCGTGGAGCGCCTAGATAGATCATCATCGTCGGGTTCACGGAGTCGATCGTGACCCACTCGTACCGTTGGTCGATGTTGCTGTAGCCGAGCCAACCGCGCCTCCAAATTGGTGCGCCCATGAGCGTGCCTTCGGTCGTGTCCTCGATGAAACGCCCCTCTCCGATCCATTCGCGACGTGTCGTGACGTCTTCCGAGACAATTGGCGGTTCGTCACCGCGACGACCGAGCGTCCCGTAGACTTCGTAACGGACGCGCCACCTCCCGACGAGTGGCTGCAACGCCTCATGGCCGCTCCCGGGCAACCCACGCCGGATCCAACCAGGCATGTCTTGCTGGCTCGACTGTGGCGGCTTGATGGGGACGAGTGGCGTGGGTGGGCCAGGGTCAACCTGTGCCAGAACAGATATCGCCAAGGCACACACGAAGGCACCCACCGCGAGGCTCCGGCGAAGTGATCGCCTCGTTGGTGAGCGTGCTTGATCGAAGTGAAGGATGTGCTTAACGCGCCAGCCCAACCTGAGGCGCGTTTCATGTTGCCCGTTCCGATGAAACCGATCCTCATGTTCCCCTCGAACGAGTTGTAGGCTGAATGAGGAGAACATTCCATGATAGTTTGTCGTGAATGCTTAGCCATCCGTCCTGCAACGATCGGGTGGCGCCTGATGCGCTAAGCGAGGTACTTCAGGATCTCCGCCTCGCGGGAGCGTCCTACTGCCGAAGCGAGTTCAACGCGCCGTGGGGCTTGGAGTTTCCTCCAGACGAGGGCGCAGTTTTCCACTTTGTCGCGGAGGGAAGCTGCTGGCTGAAGACCTTATCGGGCGAGACGCTGCGACTCGAGTCCGGCGATGTCGTCCTCCTTCCGCGCGGCGCGGGCCACTCACTGCGCGATCAGCTCAACAGCCCGACCAAACGAATCGATGAGGTCGTAGACCGGGAGCAAGTAGGCGAGACGACGTACCGGATGCGAGTGGGGGGCACCGGCACGCGCTCGCTCCTCGTGTGCTGTGCCGTTGGATTCGAGGAACCCTCCGTGCATCCGCTGATCGAGCTCATGCCCGAGGTGTTGCACGTCCGAGGAGGAGGCAGCGACGATCCATCGCTTCTGCCGCTGCTTGAAGCGATGGCATCAGAAATCGGGAATCAGCGGGTCGGGGCCGCCACGGTCATGACACGACTTGCCGACATTGTGATTACTCGTGTCGTTCGGGGGTGGGCCGACTCGCGGACCGAGGACACAACTGGCTGGCTCGCCGCGATACGCGATCCTCAAATCGGCAAAGCGCTGGCGGCCTTTCACCGGCGACCGAGCGAAGCGTGGTCCGTCGTGTCGCTGGCGGCGGCCGCGAACCTTTCGCGGTCGATTTTTTCCGAACGGTTCGCGGCGGTGCTCGGCACCCCGCCGGCGGCATACGTCGCGCGATGGCGTATGCACCTGGCCGGCACGTGGCTACGCGCCAGGCGGCTGACCGTCTCCGAAGTGGCGACACGACTCGGCTACGAATCCGAGGCCTCCTTTAGCCGTGCGTTCAAACGGTTCATGGGGGCATCTCCCAGCACGTTTCGCCAACGCCGCATGGGAGGAGACACCGAGACGGTCAGGTACGAAGACGAGGGCCACCAGTGTTTCGCACGCGCCTCGCGCACCACGACAACGGCACGCCTGAAACGACGTCAGCCCAGACACCTGATGAGAGCGCTGTCCGGGAGTTAGCAGAAACGTTCGTTACCTTGCAGGCCGATTAAAAAACAGATAACCAGCGCCATTCTCGGCGTCGCAACCTGCTCAGAATGTCAGAATGGCTATCTACGGCAAGTGCTCGTGGATTAAGGTCTCAGCTCGACCTCATGAATCAGAGCATGACCGCGAGGAAAACAGAGTCTCCGAACTCGTGCGTCCGATACCCGTAGGCGTCTGCCTCGTGCGCCATCCGCCGAAGCACCTCGCCATCCTGAAACGCACCGAGCAAATCGTAGTGGCTGGTGCCTGGTTCGTGGATGCCGGACACGATCGCGTCCACGCATCGGAGGGGCGTGAGCCGGACCGATGCGCTGGGTCGCGGTCCCGGCGCCGGGCCGAACGCTGCCGTCAGCACGCGCCGCGTGTTCCAGCGCCCGCACGACGGTTGTGCCAACAGCGATCACCCTGCCACCGCGATCGCCGGCACGCCTCGATCAACCGTGCCGTTGACGCCGGGATGTCAGTACGGCTCGTCGAGCGGCAACAGCCGATCGAGCTCGGCGTCGCCCGTCGAAGAAATGCCTGCGGCGAGGGTCAGCGTGGCAAACGCCGCTCCGCGAGCACGGAGCGAGCCGATCACCGCCCAATCGAGGATGAAGCCCGCTGACGGCGCCTCGAATGCGACCGGCTGGCTGGCGATCTGTGTCCACGTGTCCCAGATCGCCAGCGGATCCGGCACATAGGCGTACTGGATCGGGCGACCGTGTCGGGCCAGACCTTCCCAGATGTCCGCCACCGGGTTTTCAAAACTCATCTCGATCAGTCGCGGATGTCCCAGCACTGTGAGCACGATCGCACGCAGCGGACCGAGCTGCAGCTCGTCGCCGGGGTGCAAGGCGGGGGGTGGCGGCCGGTGTTCGGTCGGCGTCCGAAAGTCTCCAGCGCCGAACGCGACTGCGGTGAACCGAGTCACGTCACGGGGCCTCAGCGAATCGCGTCCTGCGAGCCGCACTTCCACGGCGCCACCGGTCGGCACATGTACGCCGGCCAGGCTCGCCGGCAGTGTCGCCGCGTCATTGGCGACGACGACGTCGTCCGCGAGGACGAGGGTCGAAAAATCGGCACGCGCACGGTGCGTGATCGCCCCTCGCTCATCGATGACGAGGAGCCTCCCGTCCGGAGGCCGCTGCCTGGCCCTGCTGGCTGGAATCACTGAACGACCTCGCTCTCCCGCGAGACGAACGGAACCGTCGACCCGCGTACAGCCGCGGTGATCAGATCCGCAATCTCGCGGGCCGCGGCGTCCGGACTCTTCAGCGTCGAGCGATCGGCATCGGGGACGGCAAGCGCGTGCAGCGGAGTATCCATATCCCCGGGATCGACAGAGACGATCCGGATGCCTTCTGGGGCAAGCTCCTCGCCCCAGATCCGGCTGAGATGTTGAAGCGCCGCCTTGCTGGCGCCGTAGGCGCCCCAGCCCGGATACGCGGTGACCGCCGCGTCGCTCGACACGTTCACCACCAGTGGCCGCCGTCCTTCGCGAGCTGACGCGGCGAGCGATCCAAGGAGGGCCTTCGTCAGGCGGAACGGACCGACGAGGTTGGTCGCGAGCGCCAGCTCCAGGTCCTCGCAATCGGTGTCCGCGAGCGGGACCAGCGGGACAGGGCCAAGCGATGAAGCGTTGTTGACGAGCACGTCGAGGCCGCCCAATGCCCCGAGCACCTGTATCGCGATGGGATGGATATCCTCCTTGCGCGACACGTCCCCGACGATGCCAAAGGCACCGGGACGTTCGCGGGCGACGCGCTCCACGCCTTCGCGGTGCCGCGCGATGAAGGCGACGAGCGCTCCCCGGTCGTCCAGCTCGCGCACCAACGCCAGGCCAAGACCCGACGTTCCGCCCGTGATCGCGACG
The DNA here is from genome assembly GCA_963724485.1 of uncultured Acidobacteriota bacterium. GTDB lineage: Bacteria > Acidobacteriota > Vicinamibacteria > Vicinamibacterales > UBA2999 > JACCSI01. The sequence goes on along the minus strand of CAVRUW010000018.1, from coordinate 650,331 downwards.
CGCAGCCCCTGCTGTTGTTCTCCGGACATATGCCTCTCCTGGTCGTGGATGCGTTGACACGACACCAGGCTACAAGTTAAAGTGAACTTTAAGTCAAGCAGTATTCAGACCCACACTCATGGGCGATCTCCTCACCATCACTGAGGTGGCGCGGCGCAGCGGCGTGGCGTCCTCCGCGCTCCGGTTCTATGAAGCACCGCGGACTGATCGCGTCGCAGCGGTCAGGGTCCGGCCACCGCCGCTATCCGCGCGCGGTCCTCCGCCGCATCGCCTTCATCGTGTTTGCGCAGAAGATCGGTCAGTCGCTCGAGGAAATCGGCGTCGAGCTGTCGAAGCTGCCCCACAACCGCGTGCCGGAACGGTCGGACTGGGCGAAGCTGTCGGCCGGCTGGACCAGGCGCGTCGACGACCGCATCGCCGAGCTGGAGCGTCTGAGGGCCGGTCTCACGCAATGCATCGGCTGCGGATGCCTTTCGTTGCAGCAATGCCAGCTTGCCAATCCCGGGGATAGCGTGGGGCGCTCGGGTCCGGGGCCGCGGTTCTGGATTGGCAAGAACCGCAGCGCGCGTTCCCGATAGGGCGACGCACGCGAAGTATCTGGAGCAACGTGCTCACTTCACGATCGCAGTCGCGAAGCCGCCCCATGCGCGCTTTCCTTCAATCTCTTGGCCCACCGTCTGCTGCTCTACGAGCGTGAGTCCACAGGATCGGAGCAACGCCGCCACGCGCTCGCTCAACGGCGGCGTGCTATCGATGCCGAACTTCAGTGGTTCGCCGCCCGTTCGGAGCGAGGCTCTCACGAGCCGCAGAGACAGCGCCGGCGACTCGAGTACCTCGATGGTGACGTAATCGAAGGCAACGACACTGCCTTTGGCGGTGGCGGCGATCTTGCGCAGCGTCTCCTCGACGGCTGCCCGATCGAGGTACGGGGTCACACCCTCCCACAGGAACAGAGCCGGCTGAGTGACGTCGAATCCCGCGTCCACGAGCCGGCCGAGCCAGTCCTCCTCCTGGAAGTCTGCACTGACGAGCGCGACGCCCAGCCGCGTCGATGCCGGCCCGCTGCAACACTTCGCGCTTCATTGCTACCGTCTTCGGGGCGTCAACCTCGAAGGAGCGCACGTGCCTCTGGATCTCCTTCGGCAATCGGAAGGCGCGAGTATCGAAGCCCGCGCCAAGCAGCACGAACTGTGCGACGTTGCCCAGGTACCGCTCGACAACGGAATCGTAAAATGTCTGCCGGGCAGCGGCCTGGTTCCGAATAGAAACATCACCTGTGAAGGGGTAGCGGAAGGCCGGTGGCACGTAGCCGCTCAGGCGATTCGCGAGCAGCATCGGGCCGAACACCAGCCCCACGGCCAGCGGCGAGACGCCGGGCACCACCATGAGCAGCCGATGCGCTGCCTCATCGCGCCGGGTGCCAAGTCGGTGTTGGAACCAGCGTGCCGAAAGTGGTCCTTGCGCTGTGCCCGACACGCCCGACCTGCGCCCGGCATAGAGCTTGGCGACCCAGAGCATGTAGCCCGCCAGTGTCGCTGGAAATAAAAGAACGCAAACGATGTAGAAGATGAGCGCGGCGATGGGATCGGGCCGCGAGACCACGTTTGAATCGGATTCGTTCACAGTTGCCGCTCTAACATCGGCGCCTCTAACGCATTGCGGTTGACCCAAGAATGCCTGTACGTGCCATAGGAAGGATGAACCGTGCCACCTTTGCAGGTTCATCCATCTTGACCGTCATCCGAGTCCGGCTGCTCGCGCGATCAGAAACAACCCTGCCCCGACGACGACGGCCCCGATGGCTCGCGCGACGCGATCACCCGCCGGTTCGAGACGTTCGACGGTGATGGCTGTCGCCACGACCGCCATCGCGCGAAGGTCCATGACGCCGGTGACCAGGAGGATCGCGATCAGACCGGCGCAACAGTAGCTGCAGTGGAGTCCATGGCGCAGGCCGTGTCGCCAGGCCGTGGAGGCGTCGGCCGGCAGCGTCCGGCCGCGCCCTGGTGCCTCGCGGCAGCAGGCAAGGTGACGCGCCTTCCACGCGCTGAACTGGAGCGCCCCGGCGATCAGGACGACCACACCGGAGGCGATCGGTACAGCGCGCGCCAGCGACGGCTGCTGCATCTCGATCGCCGCCAGCGCGGCGCCCAGTGGAAAGACGGCGATTCCGAAGACGGTCCAGACGAAAAAGTAACCCGCGCCCACAATGGGCGTCAGCGAGCCAAGGCGCGTCTCGCCTGTCCTGTCGACGGCCTGGCGGTAGCGCCGCAGCATGGGCACGAGGGAGGGCAGCATCATCGCCACCATCATCACGACCCACATGCCGACGAACGACGCCGCAGCGCCGGGCCACGTCTGTCCGGGCATCCGCATCCACGCCATCGACATCGTCCAGCCGCCCGGCATCGGCATCCCGCCCATCGCCGACATGGATGTGCACCAGACGATCGTTACGGCCGCATTCGCAGCAAACAACAGCGCACAGATGCCAAGAAACGCTCGCTGGGAGGGTCCATCAGAAGCCACGCGTCGTGAGATTTCAAGTCCCGCAGTTGCAGCCACGACAACCCTCCCTCAGCCCTTGTACTCGTCGTTGCAGCATCACGCTTGACTGGCATGCGCCGACGTCAGCAGGCTCATCTCGACCGGCACGCCTCCGTGATGAGCGATCACGTGGCTTCGCCGACGGTGTTGCGCTCGTCGCGCTTTCGGAAGGCGGCTTCTCCAGCGTCGGACACCTTGACCCACTTCGGGTCAGGCGCGGCCTCGGCGTCGTAGCTGTCGTGCCAGTTCCACCACTTGTACGGCGGGGTCTGGGGGTAACCCTCTGGCGAGTCCTCCCACAATTCCTGACGGCCGAGCGCAGTGATGTCGAGGTAGCTCCAGGTGGTCCCCATCGCCTCGTCGCCGCGGCTGTTGATGAAGTAAGTGCGGAACACCTTGTCGTCGTCGCGGATGAATGCATTGTGGCCATGCCACTCGTCCACGCCGAAGTCGGTGTCGAAGCTGTCTGTGATGGTGTACCACGGCATCGCCCAACCCATTCGTACCTTCAGGCGCTCGATGTCCTTCTGTGGCGCGCGCGAGGCGTACGCGAGCGTGGTGTCGCGGGCGTTCAGATGGGCCAGATGGGCGACCTGATCGGCGCCCAAGGAGCAGCCGCGGCAGGCGTGCTCGGGCCAGCCGAACACCCCGGGCTCGAAGAAGGCGCGGTAGACGATCAGCTGACGGCGGCCCTCGAACAGGTCGAGCAGGCTGACCTTACCCTTCGGCCCATCGAAGTCGTACACCTTCTTCACGGCCAGCCACGGCATCCGCCGACGCTCGGCGGCCAGCGCGTCACGGTCGCGGGTCAACGCCTTCTCCTTCACGAGCAGCTGCTGGCGCGCAGCCTCCCACTCCTGCGCCGACACGACCGGGGGTGTGTTCACCGGAAGACGCCCTTCCTGGTGCTCCCTATCTCTCTCCTTGTTCTTATCCATGTCTCTCTCCTCGTTCTTGCTGTTCTTACCGCTGAGCCGTGTCTTGCCAAGCTCGAGCCGGGCTGTCAGCCCCAGCTCGCGTGTCCCGGTCTTACGTCTCGTAAGCGTCTTTCTCTCCGTTCGTCAAAGGTCCTTCTGGTTCGTTCCGTTCTCGATATGGTTTGGTGGTTGCTCCCGCTGTCAACGGTAGGGCAATCGACAACGGTCGGTGTGAAAGTGACGTTGAACTCCCGTGAAGTTTCTGTTGAAACCGATCAGGCTCTCTCAGGGTGTTGGTTCAACCCCTCGCCACCGCATTCCACTGCTTGATGTCCGCCGGGTTGTTCCAGACATCCCAGACTTCGTTCAGCTTGGCGTCGCTCCTTGGGCCACGCCTCTGTAGTGGATGACGCGTTCAATGAACCTAGCGTTCAGTGAACCTGGGAAAGTCGCGCGAGTCCTTTACCTGTTTCCACATGACGAGTCCCGCGACTCTGCACCAGGTCGGCATTGTCCCGGCGATCTGCGTCGGTCCGCGAACTCAGCGACGAAACTGCCGAGTCGCCGCTGCGATTTGGACGCAATGATATAGATGATACTTATCATCTACTGACGACGATGCGATACCCGGCTGAGCACAAACAGAAGACTCGCGCGCGTATCGTCCGGGCCGCTGCCCGCCGCTTTCGCAGTCGCGGCAGCGAGGGCGCGGCGATTTCGGACCTGATGCGAGACCTCCGGCTGACGCATGGCGGGTTCTACCGGCACTTCGACAGCAAGGACGATCTCTTCGCGGAGGCGTTCGCGGTTGGTCTTGACCAGCTGACGCAGCGATTGGTTCGGGCCGCCGAGGCGGCGCCACGCGGAGGCGAGCTGAAGGCGCTCATCGATACATATCTCAGCCCCGAACACTGCAAGAATGTCGCCGACGGGTGTCCGGTGGCTGCTCTCATGACCGAAGTGACGCGCCGCCCGGTCGCCACGCGCAGGGCATTCCAGCAAGCCGTCAGTGCGCACATCGCGCGGATGGCGCGCTACGTTCCTGGTCAGACGGGTGAGGAACGGCAACGGAAGGCTGTGATGCTGTTCTCGGGCATGGCGGGGACGCTCAACGTGGCACGCGCGCTGACTGCGGAACGCCGCCGGCGTGTGCTCGAGGAGGCCAGGACCTTTTATCTTAACGCCGTCGGCGGCTGATAATTTTGTCTGCCACATGAGATGACGAATGTCATCTAAATCGAACGGCTTCGGACGACTCGAACGGGAATTGAACGAAAGACTCACGGATCTTTCACAGCGCGTGCCGGGCGACTGCCGTAAGTAATTACTGTGTCGACGGATCTGCTCGCAGTGGTCGTGCTCGCGCTCACAGCTGCGGTGGTCGTCGCGATCTTCCTGGTCTTGTGGCGGGAACGCACTTCCACTCGCGAGTCACGGATCGCGGTCGTCACCGGCATGGTCTTGGCCGCCTGGGCCGTCGTTGCGGCGATGCTCGCCCGGGGCGGATTCTTCGAGCAGGGCGACCCGAACCGCGTGCCGCCTATTGGGATCACGCTCGCGTTGGTGCTCCTCGGGCTGGCGGTATGCCTCCTCGTCTCTCCTTCGTTGCGACGCCTGCTCACGAATCAAAGAAATCTGATCCTGCTCAACCTCTGGCGACTGGTGGGCGCCGTTTTCCTTCTGCTCATGGCCAACGGCCAGATGCCGGCGCTGTGGGCACTGCCAGCGGGGATTGGCGACATCATCGTGGGTGCAATGGCACCCTGGATCGCCGCCCGCGTCGAGACGCCGCAGGGCAGACGAGACGCGATCATCTTCCATCTGTTCGGTATGGCCGATCTGGTCGTCGCGGTTGGGTTGGGCGTCATGACAAGCCCTGGGGCTGCTCAGGTCTTTCACACCACGCCAACGTCCGAGCTGGCGACGCGTTTTCCCCTCGTGCTGGTACCGACGTTCCTCGTACCGCTCGCTTTCGTGCTGCACGTGATTTCGTTGTGGCAACTGCTTGGCGGCTCATGGGGGCCTCATCCCGCCGCCTTACGTGGACGGAGCCGATGATGTCGCCCCAGGTAGTCTTCCTGATCAGTGTTTTCCTGGGGGTCGTCGTATGGGGGATGATCGTCGCGCGATACGTCTGGCCCGCGCTCCGGGACCGACCACGTACTGAAGCGCTTCGACCGTACTCTTCTTGCACGCCTTTCGATTCGTTGGGTTGTCGTTTCTCGTCCCAGGTGTGGTCTCGCCGGCGTTGCCGGCTGCCTTCGGGCAGCCCGCTGCTTTTGGGGACCTGGCGACGTGCATGCTCGCACTGCTTGCGATCGCCATGCTCGGGAGCGGGCTGGGGACCATCCTCGTGTGGGTGTTCAACATCGTCGGCACCGTGGATCTGCTCAATGCGTTTTATCAGGCCGATCGTCTGGGCGTGGGGTCGACACCTGGCCTGCAAGGTGCCGCGTATTTCATTCCCACCGTGCTCGTTCCACTACTCCTCGTAACGCACGTCCTGGTGTTCCGAATCCTGCTTGGAACCGATGCACTGGGCGGTCAGCCGCGTGGCCCACGCACGGTTTGATCGCCGACTTCCGCGAGAGGGCGTTCGCGAGTTTGGAGGTCCGAAATGTCTGATCAGCGCGTGGTGCTCATCACGGGAGCTTCGTCTGGTGTCGGGCAGTCGACGGCCCGGCTGCTTTCCCGACGGGGCTACAAGGTCTTTGGAACAAGCCGGAATCCAGCCAGTGCCGAAACCATCCCAGCGGTGGAGATGCTGCCTCTGGATGTGCGAGCGGATGACTCGGTCCGGGCGTGCGTTGAAGCGGTCTCCAGTCGTGGCGGCCACATCGACGTGCTGATCAACAACGCCGGTTACGAGCTGGCCGGGGCATTGGAAGAACTCAGCGCAGAGGACACCCGGGCTCAGTTCGAGACCAATTTCTTTGGGGTTATCAGGATGGTCAGTGCGGTGTTGCCGCTCATGCGTCGGCAGAGGAGCGGGCACATCATCAATGTCGGGTCGCTCGCTGGTGTGTCGTCGATTCCGTTCCTTGGCATCTACTGCGCCAGCAAGTTTGCCCTGGAAGGGTACACCGAAGCCTTGCGGCACGAAGTCAAGCCCTTCAACATCCAGGTATCGCTGACGGAGGCCGGTTTTCTCAAGACGCCGATGATGAACCACCGGCAAATCGCCGCGAATCGGATCACCGAGTATGACCCATGGCGACAACGGGCGCTCGATGCGATTCGTGCTGATGAAGAGAAGGCGCCTGGCTCAGAGGTCGTGGCCGAAACGCTGCTCGAGATCATTTCCAGCAGGACGCCGCGCCTGCGCTACCCGATTGGGCAACAAGCCAAGTCCGTCACGCGCTTACGGCGATTTCTCCCCGCACGACTGTTCGAACAGGGAGTGCGGCGTACCTTCTCACTGGATAAGGCTCAATGAGAACGTGACTCGACTAGACCATGTGGAGGATGTCATGGTTCGAAGGATTGCGTACTGGGGCAGCACCGCTCTCGTCGCGGTGGCGCTGCTCGGGTCCCTGAGCTATCTCACGGGCAGCGAGCAGGTCGTGTCGGGATTCGCGAAAGCCGGCTACCCTCAACACTTGCGGATCGTGCTTGGCATGGCCAAGCCGGTGGCCGCCATCGTCCTGTTGGTGCCGGGACTGGCGTTGCTGAAGGAATGGGCCTACGCGGGCGCGACATTCGCCTGGATCATGGCCTTCATATCTGCAAGGGCGTCCGGAGAGCCGGTGCAGGTCTGGATCATGCCGCTGGTTCTCCTGATTCTCCTGTCGATCTCCTACGCGACGAGACCACTCAGCCGACGATTGACCGGCGCCCGCCCCCAATGAACAAAGGCTCGACCATTCAAAGGCACGGCGTTGCCGTCGAGTGCGCGCCTAACGTGCATTACGGGTGAGCCACCGGCGCTGTCGCATCCCAGACTCCTGTCGCGACGGTATCCCGCGCATACTGCGCAAAGGAAATCGGCTCACGCCGAGTCACATCCTGAATGTCATGGGTGATGTCGTTGGCTCGGCCCTCGCGAAAATAGCGCTCCAGGTCCAACATCCGAAAGGCGATCGCCTCGGGCATGCCCTCTGCCAGCATACCGAGCTTCAGGTCCGAGGCCGAGAGGCTGACGTGGCTGATCGAGCGGCCAAGTACCTTCGATAGCTCGCTGGCCAGTTCGTCGTAGCTAAGTGCCTCGGGTCCAGTCAGCGTGTACACCTTGCCAGCGTGGTGAGGCTCCGTGAGCGCCCTGACCGCCACGGCGGCAATGTCGCGCACATCGACATGACTGATCTTGGCGTCGCCGCTCGCGCTGTAGAAGGCTCCCTCTGCCTGGATCGTCCTGCTCATGAACGTCACCGCGTTCTGCATGAAGCTGTTCGGGCGGAGAAACGTCCATGCCATGCCGCTCGACTCGATCGCTCTCTCGACCGGCCGATGGATTTTCGCCAGACTGTAGGCCTCTTCGCCGGCGCCCATCACGGACTGCTTGACGATGTGGCGCACGCCCACCGCCGTGGCTGCTTCAACCGCGTTCAGCTCGAGCTCAGATTGATTCAACGCGTTGGGCCCGAGAAGAAACACCTGATTGCATCCCTCAAACGCGGCAGCGAAGGGTCTCTGGGCGGTTGTAATCGATGGTGACGGCCTCGATTCCTCTTGCGAGTGCGGCCTCGGCCGCTGCGGCTGAGAAGTAGGCGGCGCGAAATGGCGCTTTGGTTTCGATCTGTCGAATGACCTCGCTGCTCAGCGTCCCGCTTGCTCCGGTAACACAAATCATGTCGTCCCCCTTCCAAATTGCGAATGAAAACATTGGCTCCACGGGATTCGACGATTGGCTACAGCAGCCAGCCTCCCCCAAGTGCTCTGTACAGCTGAACCAGCGCGAGCAGCTCGTTCCTCCTCGTCTGGGCGAGCGTCAACTCGGCGTTGAAAAGGTCGCGGTCGGCATCCAGCGCATTCAGCAAGGTGTCTACGCCGCCGCGATACCGCACGTAAGACAGTCGCGATCGATCCTGCAGCGTGGCCAGCAACTGCTCCTGCCGCGCGCGGACTTCTCGCACCTTCTGATACCCGACCAGCGTGTCCGACACTTCGCGAAATGCGGTTTGGATCACCCGTTCGTAGTTGATCAGCGCGATCTGCTGTTGCGCCTCGGCCAGCCGGACATTCGATCGAAGGCGGCCGCCGGTGAAGATGGGTTGCGTCACCTGCGGCGCAAACTGCCACACTCGTCCAGGACCGCTGAAGAGACCGGACAGTTGGTCGCTCTGAAAGCCGAGAAAGCTCGTCAGGCTGATGCGCGGAAAGTAGGCAGCCTTGGCGACCCCGATAATCGCGTTGGACGCCACCAGGTTCTGCTCAGCCGCGAGAATGTCCGGGCGTCGTTCCAGCAGCGTCGACGGTAGTCCCGGAGGGACGGCAGGTGGTTGCTCCTGGTCCGTCAATGGGAGACCGCGTGCGATCGCAGTTGGACTCGCCCCGAGCAGAAAACTGAGCTGATTTTCCGTCTGCTCGATGAGTTGTTCGATGGTGGGGATCGCTTGCGCTGCCCCATGCACCAGTTGCTCGCCTTGACGCAGGTCCAGAAGCGTGGCGACCCCTGTCTGCTCGCGGGCTCTGATGATCTGCAGCGATTCCTCGCGAGTCGCCAGCGTGCGTCTGGCAATCGCCAGTTCGGAATCCAGTTCGAGAAGACTGAAATACGCACTCGCCACATCGCTGACAAGCGTCGTGATCACCGCCTTACGGTTCTCCTCGGTGGCGAGCAAGTCGCGCGCGAGCCGCCTCGGTGGCACGACGCAGTCGGCCCCACACGTCCACTTCGAATGAGAGGAGATTCACCGCCACGGTGCCGAACGTGCGCGTCTGGTCAATGCCGGACGGAAGAGGGATCGTACCAGTGGCCGAGCTGCGGCGCGTAATTACGTCGCCACTTGCGTCGATGGTTGGGAACTGATCGGCGCGTGTGATCCCAAGAGCCGCCCGTGCCGCCTCGACTCGCGCCACCGCGTCTCGCGAAATCGTAATTTTGCACAAGCGCCGTCCGCACCATCTCCTGCAGCCGCGCGTCTCTGAAGACTTCGAACCACTTCAGGTCGGCAAGCGAGCCGACGTCAGGTGCTTGGCTGCTGGCGCTGCTTCGAAACGCGGTCGGCGTTGTCACGATCGGTCGGCGATAGTTCGGCCCGACGGTACACCCCGCCAGCACGCTCACTGTCACCGCTGCCACCATTAGATGTGAACGCATAACCCCAATGACCTCTCATCCTTTCTGAGGCCCGTCATGTCATCCGACTTACACAGGCGACGGCCGCAGGTCCGGCACATCGCGGCGGGTTCTCCGGCTCGAGGACTTCCGTTGACACCGCCGATGTGCGCGTTCGCGCGACGAGCATGTAGATCGACGGGACGACAAACAACGTGAATACGCGAGCCGATGATCATCCCGCTGACGAGCATGATGCCGATGCTGTTGCGCGCGCCGGCACCGGGACCGGTCGCGGTGACGAGCGGAAAGTGGCCAACCACCGTGGCTGCCGTGGTCATGAGGATCGGTCGCAGTCGGGTGGTCGCCGCGTCGATGACGGCGCGTAATTTGTCCTGACCGGCTTCCTGCAACTGATTGGCAAATTGCACGATCAGAATGCCGTTCTTCGAAACCAGACCGACCAGGGTGATCAGACCCACCTGGCTGTAAATGTTGAGCGTCGTCAGCCCCAGGAACGAAAACAGAAGCGCTCCGGATACCGCTAGCGGCACCGATCCCGCCAGGATGATGAACGGATCGCGGAAGCTCTCGAACTGGGCCGCGAGGACCAGGTAAATGAGGATGGCGGAGAGCAGGAAGGTGCCAAGGAACTGGCCGCCCTCGACTCGCAGTTGACGCGATTCTCCGGCGTAGTCGATGGTGAAGCCTTCGGGCAGAATCGCCCGCGCCTCGTCTTCGAGAAAGCTCAGGGCCTGATCGAGCGGCACCGGTGGGGGAATAACGCCTTGGATCCGGACCGCATTCAATTGCTGAAACTTCTTCAATTCGCGTGGCTCTGCCGTCGTTCGCAGCTTGGCAAACGTCGACAGCGGTACGAGCCTGCCATCATCCGCCCCGTCTGAGGGTGAGCCCGTGACGTAGATCTGCGAGAGTTGGTCCGGGGTCAGGCGCCCTGTCCGCTTGACCTGCGGAATAACCTTGTAACTTCGGCCCTGGATGCTGAACCGATTGACATAGTTCCCGCCAATCAGGGTTGACAGATCCAAACCTGCCTGGCCCAGATCGACGCCCTGCGAACGAAGCTTGTCGCGATCGAAGACCACTTCCGTTTGCGGCTGGTCGAACTTCAAATCCGCGTCGGCAAACATGAACAAACCGCTCGTCATGGCTTTCGGCACGAGCTGGCTGGCCAGCTCGTGGAGGCGCTCGGGCTCCGCAGCTGAGGCGATCACCATGTCCACGGGAAAGTTGCCGCCGCCTGGCAACGGCGGCGGCGTCTGCGGAAATGCGCGCACACCAGGAATCTGCGACAGGGGGCCGCCCAGCTCCATGAACAACTGCTGGGTGGTCTTCGTTCGCTCGCTCCACGGCTTGGTCACCATGCCGCCAAAGCCGCCGGTCGGGAACGTGAGCTGAAAAATGCTGGCCGCCTCCGGAAACGATCGATAGACGTCGACGACCTGCGCCGAGAACAGCATGGTCTGATCGAGCGTCGCGTTGGCCGAGGTTTGAATAATGGAGAACACCACGCCCTGATCCTCGGCCGGCGCAAGCTCGCGCTGCGAGAACAGGTAGAAGGGCACCATCAGCAGGGCCACGATCGCCCACAGAACGAGAACAACGGGCCTGTACTGCAACGTGCCCGTCAATGTCCGCGTGTAGCGACGCCTCACGCCTTCGAAGCGGCGGTTGATCCACCCGGCGAAACCGCGTTCGCCATGACCTGAACGCAGCAGCCTGGCTCCCATCATCGGCGACAGAGTCAACGCGACGATACCGGACACGATCACCGCCCCGGCAAGAGTGAACGCGAATTCCCGGAACAACGAGCCGGTAAGCCCCCCCTGGATGCCGAGCGGCGCGTACACCGCAGCGAGGGTGATTGTCATCGCAATAATCGGCCCGACGAGCTCGCGAGCGGCCAGAATCGCCGCCTGGTAAGGCGGCAGCCCACTATGTATATGTCGTTCGACGTTCTCGACCATCACGATCGCATCGTCGACGACCAGGCCAACCGAAAGAACGATGGCCAGGAGCGTCAGGAGGTTGACCGTGAAGCCGGCCACCATCATCAGGAAGACGGCACCGATCAACGAGATCGGAATTGCGACAACCGGAATGATGACTGCACGCACCGATCCGAGAAACAGGAAAATCACGACGATGACGATCATGAGGGTCTCACTCAGGGTCGTGAGCACTTCGTTGATCGCGTCGTGGATGTACTCGGTCGCGTCATAGGGTATGCCGGCTTTCATTCCCGCTGGCAGCTGCGCCTCGATCTCGGCCATCGCCTCGCGCACCTTCTCGATCACCTCGAGTGAGTTGGCCGTCGGCAAGACCCAGACACCCATGAAGGTTGCCGTCTCGCCGTTGAAACGAACGTCCTCGTCATAGTTCTCTGCGCCGAGCACGACGTCGGCAATGTCACCCAATCGCACGACCACGCCACCCGAATCCTTGACCACCAGCTGGCGGAACTCCTCTGCTGTTCGCAGATCGGTGTTGGCGATCAGGTTCACCGATACCATGGACCCCTTGGTGCGCCCGAGCGCCGACAGGTAGTTGTTGCGCGCCAGGGCGTCGCGGACTGCTGAGGGCGAGATGCCCAGTGCGGCCATGCGCTCGGTCTTGAGCCAGACGCGCATCGCAAACGTACGGTCGCCGAGAATGTCCGCTCGCTGAACGCCGCTGATGGCGCTCAGCTTGGGCTGCACCACGCGCGTCAGATAGTCGGTGATCTGGTTTTGGTCGAGATCAGGCGACGAGAAGCCGAGATAGATGGCCGCAAACTGGTTATCCGCGGTTTCGAGGTCGATGATTGGCGCCTCAGCTTCGGGGGGCAGATCGTTGCGAACTTGTGCCACCTTCGCCTGTATCTGCGTGAGCGCCGCATTGGTGTCGTAATTCAGTTTCAAGTGAACCGTGATCGTGCTGATCCCCAACGCACTCGAAGACTCCATGTAATCGATGCCATCCGCGCTCGCGATGACCCGTTCCAGGGGCGTCGTGATGAACCCGCGCACCAGGTCCGCGTCGGCCCCGACATAAACGGTCGACACCTTCACGACTGCGATGTCGCTGCGCGGGTACTGCCGCACGCTCAACGAACGGATCGACTGCAATCCCGCGATCAGAATCACGAGATTGACGACAATGGCCAGGACGGGCCGATTGATGAAGAGGTCGGTGAAACGCATTAGCGGTCCTCTAACTTGGGAGCCGGGTTATTGCCCGGCCGAATCGTGTTGTTGATGAGGACGGCCGCCCCATTGCGAAGCTTGAACACACCGGAGGTCGCGACCTCGTCACCCGGATTGACTCCCGCGAGGACGGCAATCTGATCGCCTCGAGCGCCCCCGAGCTTGACGAACTGCTGCCGTACCCCGCGGTACGTCTGACCATTCGGATCCTTGAGGTCGGTGACGACGTACACGGAGTCGCCGAACGGCGCATAGCTGATGGCCGAGGCTGGCAACGTGATGAGCGAGCGGGTCGCCCCCAGCCGGACCTCCGCCTGGACGAACATCCCCGGGCGCAGCTTTCCAGCCAGATTGGGGACCGTGGCTTGGATCTGAATGTTGCGCGTAGCCTCGTCGACGACTGAGTCGATGGCCGTTACGCGCCCACTGAACTCGACTCCGGCGAGGTCGTCGGTAGAGACACGAACCGTGTGTCCCATCCGCACCTGACCCGCTTGCTGCTGTGGAACTCCGAAGTTCACGTAGATCGGGTGCAGGGCCTGCAGGGGCACCACGGGATCACCACCGTCCAGATACTGGCCAAGATTGACTTGGCGGATCCCAAGGATCCCGGAGAACGGAGCCCGGATGGTCTTGCGATCGATCGTCGCGCGGATCTCGCCGACTCGTGCCTCCGTCTGCTTTTGCTCGGCGGCGGCCCGATCGTAATCGGCGCGCGAGATCGCACCTTGATCCACCAAGCTCTGCATCCGGTCGAAATTCACGCGCGCAAGGTCGCGCTCGGCCTCCACAGCGGCCAGCTGGGCTTGCTCCTGCCGGGTGTCGAGCCGCACGAGGACATCTCCGGCTTGCACGCCCTTTCCGGAATCGAACGCGATGTGATCGACGATGCCCGGCGAGGTCGGCGCTGACCGTCACACCCTGAACCGCCGCCAAGGTACCGATCGCGGCCAGGGTTGATGGCCAGCTCTCGTGCCCTGCCACCACGGTCGTGACGGCTTCAGGAGGAGGTTGAAACGCGGCGCCCTCGGCAATGGCGGTTTGAATCTGCCGAAACTTCACGAAGCCGAGCGCCCCAATGATGAGGGTCGTCACCGTGAGCATCAAGATCATTCGTTTCGCCATGACTACCTCGTGCTACGGGCGCCGACCTGCGCAGATGAATAACGGAATGAATTCGCAGGCCGACGCCCGGATACCGTTCAGCTCTTGCTCTCCGGCGCGTCTGCTACTCGTTGGTTGGCCTAACCACCAACGTTGATGATGACCCCGCCATAGACACGATGGCCGTATCGCGTCTCCTGCCCGAAGAAGGCGGGCGCGTCGTCTTTCGATCGGACCGCGATGAACCGGTAGTCACCACGCAAGCCCCAGCGACCGGCGTACCACTTGACCCCGCCCCCAACGTTGCCGGTCAGGAACGTCTCGGTCTGATCGATCCCGAGACTGACTTTCTCGAACATGCTCAGGCCGCCGATCCCTCCCGTGACGTATGGAATGACCGCGCTCTGATTCGGAACCGAGACGACGACGTTGCCGCTGTAGTTGAGGAAGTTGGGCGTCTTGGTATCCAGGTTGACTCCACCAAACTCCAGGTCCTGCGAAATACCGAGCGCACCGCTGGCCTCGCCTTCGAGGGCAACGTAACGAGTGAGATTGAAGGTCACGCCACCACCGAGCTCATAGTTGCCAAAGCTCGGCACATTGGTGTCCTTTCCTTCGGTGAAGAACGTCCAACCACCGGGGATGATCGTGACTTCGACCACGCCCGGCACTGGCGTCGATTCCTGCGCAGCGGCCCGACCCACGCCCGCTAGTCCCACCACAAGCAAAATGACTGCAACCCTCCACCGTGTCATGACTGCTCTCCTTTGGTATGAAACGCCGACCGTTAAGAATTCGGAGCAAATAACTGCGGCGCTTTCACGTGCACTTCTCAGCCTAGATGGGCGACAGCGCAGGGCATGTGAAAGTCGCGTTCAATTTCTGTTGAATCCATGTTTCGCCACATGTCTCAGGTCCTCGCCAAACCCGAAACGCCGACGGCCCTCACCCGTCGTCCCCCTCGTCACGTTGCGACCAGTCATCGCGTTGCTGCGCAAGCGCGAGGCAATCGTCCAGGAACGCGAGGAGCTCTTCCGTGGACCGAAATCGCAGCTCACGACCGGTGTCAACTTCCTCGATCCAGCCCTCGAAGCGCTTGTGCGGTTCGCTGCCTGGGCCGAGTTGCAGGACGAACGCCCGTCGCATCACGAAGTCAGCGTACGGCGATGAGCAACCGCCACGCGTGAAAGTCCCGTTGAAATTTCTGTTGAATCTGCGTTGGAGTCCGTTCAACTGAGCGCTTGGCGAAACAGCAGAAGCCGACCATGACTACGCCTCATACAGAACAGACGAGACTGGAGCAGAAAATGTGACACTACACCTCGTGTGCGAGTTCCTCGATGTCGTTCGCGGAAAGAAGCACTGATGCCGCGCCGACGGCTTCATCCACCTGGTGCAATTCGCGGATGCCGACGCTCGTTGCCGTGATGGCTGGATTGTGCAGGGTCCACGCGATCGCGAGTTCAGTGGGGGTGTGCGTGTTGCGTGCCCCGACAGCACGCAGGCGATCGACGACGGCCAATCCGCGGCACAGCATCGGCTGCTGAAATGAAGGGCTCCGACGTCGCCAGTCGTTGTGGGGCAGCGCACTGATGCGAGCCGGCGTCATCTTGCCCGTCAGAAGACCCGAGTGCAGTGCTGAATACGCAAGCACACCGATCCGGTGGCTCTTACAAAACGACAGCACACCGTCTTCAACATCTCGCTCCAGCAACGAGTACGGCAGCTGCAGACTGGTGACCGGCGCTATTCGGCACAGCCGGTCAAGCTGGCCGACATTGCAGTTGGCTACGCCGATGAACCGGGCTTTTCCTTCGCGCTGCAGCGCCGCCAGCGTTTCCCAGGCGGCCTCGAGCGAGCCCAGGGTGTATTCGCACACGCCGTTTGGTGCCACCGGCCAGCCAAGTTGGTAAAGGTCGAAGCAATCGATATCGAGTCGTCGAAGGCTGGCTTCGGCCTCGCGCCGAATCGATTGTGGCGCGAGGTTTTGCGAGACGTTTCCGAGCTCGTCCCACACGAGGCCGCTTTTCGTGAACACCAACGGTCGGTCTCGGCGCGAAACGCCACGCAACGCCCTTGCGACGACGAGTTCTGCGTGCCCGAGGCCGTAGGCCGCGGCGGTGTCAATCCAGTTGATGCCTCGGTCGATGGCGCGTGCGATGGTCGCAAGCGATTCCGAATCCTTCTGGGGACCCCATCCAAAGATCCAGTCGCCGCCACCGATCGCCCAGGTTCCCAGCCCGATTGGCGTGAGGGTCAGGTCGGAATTGCCGAATGCCCGTCGCTCCACCCGGTTCCGGACAGCAATCCATTTTCCAGCGAGACAAGATCCTCCGCGCACAGGCGGGGACCCCGATCCACGGCACGGACGAATCCGCAAGGGCAACGCGCTGTGGACGTCGCCGAAAGTGTGCCGACGGATCACTGCCGATAGGTCGGCACCTGCCGACCCATCGGCACGAGACCTCTTCTAAAACATGAGCTTCGCTAACGAGCGCTAGGCCGCTCGATGCCGAGCCTCGCCATCTTCGACTGCAGCGTCGTGCGTTTCATACCCAACCGGGCGGCGGCGCCGGACGGGCCACCGACGTGCCAGTTGGCCTCCTGCAAGGCCTGGCGGATGTGCTCGCGCTCGACGTCTTCGAGGGTTGTCAGTGATCGCGGGGTGTCAACGACCGTGGTCTTGCCTCGCTGCGGTAATTCGCTGACAGGTATGTCCAGCATCGAGCCACGCGAGAGGATGACGGCGCGTTCGATGAAATTCTCGAGTTCTCGAATGTTGCCGGGCCAGTGATAGTGCGACAACGCCGCCATCGTAGTGGTGGAGATCGTTTCGATGCGCTTGTTCATGCGGCGCGCAAACTTTTGCGTGAAGTATCGGACCAACGGGGCGATGTCTTCGCGACGCTCGCGAAGGGGCGGGCTCACGAGGGGAAACACGTTCAGGCGGTAATACAGATCGCTGCGAAACCGCCTGTCGGCCACCATCATCGCCAGATCGCAATTGGTGGCGGCGACGAGCCGGATATCCACCCGGATCGTGCGCGTGCTGCCCAGGCGTTCGAACTCTTGTTCCTGCAGTACCCTGAGGAACTTCGACTGCAGCTCCAGCGGAATATCGCCCACCTCGTCCAGGAACAGCGTTCCGCCGTGCGCGAGTTCGAAGCGCCCGACCTTATGTGCGATCGCGCCTGTGAAAGCTCCCTTCTCGTGACCGAACAACTCGCTTTCGAGGAGCCCAGTTGGGATGGCGGCGCAGTTCAGTTTGACGAACGTGCGGTCGCGGCGCCCGCTCAGGCTGTGGATCGCGCGCGCGATCAACTCTTTGCCGGTCCCGGTCTCTCCTTGTATTAGAACCGTCGAGTCCGTGGGGGCCACGATCTCGACCTGCCGGAGCAGCTGTTTGAGCTCGGCGCTCTGACCGATGATCTCGCCAAAATTCCGCTCGGTTCGAATCTCATCTTCCAGGTACAGCTTCTCTGAGTTCAGTCGTTCTTTGAGGTCGGCGATTTGTCTGTACGCCAGTCCATTGTCGACAGCAATGGCAACCTGTTGCGCCACCAAGCCCAGCAACTCGAGATCGTCCCGGGAGAAGGCATCCAGCCGGCTACTCCCGACGTTGATGGTCCCGAGAATCCGGTCGCGCGACAGGAGCGGCACACAGCAGAAGGTTTTGAAACCCTCGGCGAGGACCAATTCCGCTCCCTTCGCTTCCAACGCGAAGGCCTCGAGGTCCTGTCCGCTCAAGAGAACCGTACGCTTCTCGGTGATGGCGATGCCAGCTGGGGACTTGGCGGAATGTCCTCCGGCAAGTCGGCCCTCCTGAACCACGCTCTGGTCCTGGTCCACCCGCAGGACATAGTGCCGAAACACTCCGCGTCTCGGTCTCGAAGAGCAAGAGGCTGGAGCCTTCATGTGGAATCACCCGACGCAGACATGCACTGACTGCCTTGAAGACTTCGTCCAGCTCCAGATGGGATACGACCGCGTTTGTCACTTCTAGCAACAGCTGCAGCCGGTCGCGTTCGCGCGTCAGCAGACATTGTGCGGACTGCGCGCTTTCGTGGTGCAGCACGTTGTCCACCGCAACCGCTACCTGGTTTGCGACCTGTTGCAGGAAGTTCAAGTCCGCTTCCTGGTACACCCGTCGCGTCCGGCCGCCGAAGCCCATGCTGCCAAGACGCCGCAGGGCAGTCGTCAGAGGCACCGAGCACCAGGACTGGACATTGTTCTCCCGAAGCAGACGGACCAAGTGCGGGAAACGGGGCTCCAGCTCGATGTCTTCGACCATCACGGGCTGCTGCGTCGTCCACGCCACTCCCGACGGCGAATTGATGGGTAGTTCGAAACCTGGACGAATAGTGCTTTCCTCGGGCGCCACCAGCAGGTGCAGGCGCATGACGTTGCGGATCGGGTCGTGCAGGGTCAGGTTGATGTAGTCGAACGGAACGACGCGAGGGAGTCGTTGAGCGAGATCGTGGACCAGTTCGTTCAGGTTCTTGTGTGACGCGACCGACTCGGACACCTCCAACAGGAGACGTAACCGATCGCGTTCGTGGCTCAACTGCACTTGCATGGCGGCGGCGCTCTCGCCGTGCAACACGTTGTCCACGGCGACCGCCACCTGCTTGACCACCAGCTGAAGGAACTCCACCTCGGAGTCGTCAAAAGCGTGATGGCGGCAGCTGCCAAATCCCATCGTTCCGAGACGCCGCACGATGGTTGTCAACGGGAAGAGGCATAAGGAATCAGCGCCGGCCTTCTGCATCAACGACAGGGTGATTGGAAAGCGCGCCGCTTCGGCCAGGTTCTGAACAATCACCGGTTGCTGGGTTGTAAACGCAATGCCGGTGAACGACCCTTCGACGGGAACTTCCAACCCTGGGGGAATGCTGTCAGCGTCTGCAGTTCCCAGCATGTGAACGCGCATGACATTCTTCTCGGGATCATGCAAATGGAGCGAAATGAACTCGAATGGGACAATCCCGGGCAGTCGCTTCGCAAGGTCACGAAAGAGCGACGTCAGGTCGCGATGCGTGGCAATAGCTTCCGACACCTGGATCAGAAGCCGGAGTTGTTCGCTACTTCGACTCAGTTTCTCGTGAGAGCGAGAGACGGAATCGTCAGGCATGAAGGGATCTGCCGCCTAGGATATCGCTAATCCTTCGATCGCCGCCTGAGCCGCACGGCAAGGGCGCCGACGCCACTCGCACGCCAACCGCCTCTTGGCCGTATATTTGCTTTGCTGGTGCGAATCGCCTGAGGAATCCTTTTGACGGCCTTATTCGTCGAACAAGGAATACAGGCAATACAGCGAAGCCCACCTGCAACGACTGGTCAGGATGAGATTGTTTCACCCGTTCCGCTTCGACGTTGCGAACCAGAGTTTGTGGCGCGGTGAGACGCGGGTCTCGCTCGTGCCGAAGGCGTTCGCGGTGCTGCAATACCTGGTTGAAAATTCTGGACGTCTGGTCACACACGATCAATTGCTTGAGGCGGTCTGGCCGGATACCAACGTGCAGCCCGAAGTGCTGCGTCGTTACATCCTGGAGATTCGGCGCGCGCTCGACGATCAGGCCACGACCCCGCGCTTCATTCAAACGTTTCCCAAGCGTGGCTATCAGTTCATCGCACCCGTCACCGACTTACCGGCAGTGCATTCATCGGGGAGCGAAGCGGGCGTCCCGACGAAGCTCGTCGGCCGCGCGTCGGCGCTGGCTGCTCTCGACCGTTATCTGGAAAGCGCTTGCGGCGGGCGGCGGCAAGTCGTCTTCGTCGTGGGCGAGGCCGGCATCGGAAAAACCAGCCTGGTGGACACTTTTCAGCGCCACGCCACCAACTCGCGGGTGAAGGTGGCGCGTGGTCAGTGCGTCGAGGGCTTCGGCAGCAAAGAAGCCTACTATCCCATTCTCGAAGCGCTGGGGCAGCTGATCCGAAGCGAGGCGCGAACCGCGGTCGTCCACGCGTTGGCCACACACGCTCCCACCTGGATGATCCAATTTGCGTCATTGGTGCGTCCCGAGCACCAGCAAGCACTCCAGCAAGAAATACTCGGCGCGACGCGAGAACGGATGGTTCGCGAGTTGTGCGAGGCGCTCGAGGTGATCACCCAGACGATCACCCTGGTGATCGTGCTCGAAGATCTTCATTGGGTGGATCATTCGACGTTGGATCTCATCTCCGCCGTCGCTCGTCGGCGCGAGCCCGCAAAGTTGCTGCTGGTGGGCACGTTCCGGCCCGGAGACCTGATTGTGTCAGAGAGCCCGCTCAAAGCGCTCAAGCACGATTTGATGCTGCACCGCTTGAGCCACGAAGTGGAGCTCGAGCGGTTGCAAGTGGGCGACGTCGCGGACTTTATCGCGACCGAGTTCGGCGAGGGCGGCTTGCCGCACGGACTTGCGGCAGTCATCCACCGGCATTCCGACGGCAATCCTCTGTTCATGACCGCGATGCTGGAACATCTGGTGCAGCAGGGGGTGCTCACAAAAGCAGACAGCGACTGGCGCATGACCGTTCCGCTCGAAAAGGTCGATCCTGGCGTGCCAGAGACCCTGCGACAGCTGCTGGAAATGCAACTGCAGCAGTTGTCCACTGGGGAACAACGGCTCCTCGAGTGCGCGAGCGTTGCAGGCCACCACTTCACGGCGTGGTCGGTCGCGACGATGCTGAATCACGACTTGGCCGAGGTAGAGGAGAAGTGTCAAGCGTTGGCGGAGGGTCAACAGTTCCTCAAACCATTTGGCGTGCGCGAACTGTTCACCGGCGGGCTCACCCTCGAATACGAGTTTCGCCACGCCCTCTATCGCGAGGTCCTCTATCGAGGCACGTCTCCAATTGAGCGCACGGGCTTGCACCGGCGCCTCGCCGAGGGCCTTGAAGGCCTTCGCGCGCCGGTACGGGGCGAGATGGCCGCGGAGATCGCGTTGCACTTCGAAGAAGGTCGCGAGTACGAACGCGCCGTGAAATATCTCGTGCTGGCGGCTGAAAACGCTACTCACCGGCATGCGTACCTCGAATCGATCGGGATCCTCGAACACGCGCGCACGGTGCTTGCGAAAGTGTCAGGCCACGTCGGTGATGCGGTCGATTTGCGAATTCTCGAGCGGCTCGGGGACGCACATTACACGCTCGGCGACGTGCAACGCTCGGTCGAAACGTACGACCTCTTGGCTGCTCGCGCGGCCGAGGTGGGGCTTCAGTCCATGGTAGCGACCGCCCTGATGCGCCTGGCTCACCCGGCGGCCTTCGTCGATCCAAGCCGCTGCGCAGCCGGTTGCGACCGCGCAGCCACGATTGGCGCGACCATCGGCAACCAGCTGCTCGAAACGCACGCGCGCCTCCTCGCCGCATGTTGGCGCATCATGACCGACGGCTGGCGGCCTGAGGATGCGCAGGCATGCGCCTTAGCAATGGCGCGTCTTCGTAACCTAGGAGGGGACCTCCCTCCCTACGACCAGATTTTGTATGCACGCGTCCAGGTCCTTCAGTCGAGATACGCGGAGGCCTGCGCGATCACAGACCGGGCCTTACGCAAACTGACGGAGGGACACGGCTTGTGGATTCGTGCCAAAACGCTGTCCACCAAAGCTGCGGCACTGCTGTTTTGCGGACGGGTGGGCGAGGCTCATCGAACCTTGACCGAAGGCATCGACCTGGCGACCAAAAACGAGAATGCCCCTTGGCTCGGGATTCTGCTCAGCACTCTTGCGTGGTTGCGCTGGGAGATGTACGACTTCGAGGGAGTACGCGCGTTGGCCAAGGAGGTCGAACAGTCTGGCATGTTCTCACCCTCACTCCATATTCCACTTCGTACGCCGGCTCACGTGGCGCGCAAGATGGTTCGCGTCTTACAAGGGTTCGCCGATCTGGCGGCTGGTGATTACGATCGCGCCGCAGCGTGTTTCGAAGAAGTTCGGGATCAGCCGGCCCATCCGAAGTTCGCCCTGTCATGGCATCGGCGTCTGTTCGCACGACTCGGTCTGGCAGAAATCTGGCTCGCGGCGGGCGATCTGCCACGAGCAGTTCTTAGTACCGACGGCTTGGTCGAAGATGTCCTGGCGTGCGGTGACGACTATTTGAAAGCGCGAGCATTCGAGATGGGTGCCAGACTCGCCCTGAAGACGGGACACCGGGATCACGCTGAACGGCACGTGTTGCAGGCTCTGCACGCCGTGACCACCTCCGACGTACCGCTGGCTGCCTGGCGTGTGCACGCAACCGCAGGAGATGTCTTTGAGCCGTCGGACCGCTCAACGGCGAATGCGCATCGCTTGCGTGCCAAAGAAGTCGTTCTGCAACTTGCCGACTCGTTCAATGAGGTCGATGTGCTGCGCCGTTCGTTTCTGACCGCACCGGCAGTGTGCCGTGTTCTCGAAGCAGGCGTCGCGCCTTCGGCTTCACTCATCCGGGAAATCTCGCCGACGAGACTGCGAGCCGGGGACATCCCCGCCTGAGGTGAACAGGTCCTCGACGCCTAATGCCGACTCCGCACTCAACAGATGGAACAGACCAACAGTATGGAGCAGCTGACGTACCCTCGCGGTCGCGTCCACCACGCGGAGGACACCGTTGGCCGCAACCGTCAACTTGTAGGAGCGCACCAACTCGCCCACTCCGGCGGCGTCCAGATCTGAGACCTGGGCGAGGTTCAGCAGAATCTTTCGCTCGCCGCGACGCAGCAGCGCCGCGATCTTGTGCCGTACCTGGCCGATCATCGGAACCCGAAGAGGGCCCTCGATGTGGATTACTACCGCGCGGACCGACCTCTGCTTTTCAACCACTGTCATTTGCTTTCCTGCTGGCTTGACGCGGTGACGCGTCGCTGGCACGGCGCCGCACCTTCAGGCTAACAAGGCCGTCAACGCAATGTGTGAAAGTGCCGTTCAATTCTCGTGAGACGATACCGATCACCGTAACTACCAGCTTCGGTAGCGCGACTGTTTGCCGCCAACGATTCCAGCGGGTTTCGAAGCTTACGGCCGCGCTGGGCGCCGCATCAGCGTAAAGTTGATGCCTCTCGACATGAGGTTTCCGCCGTTCCGCCTGGACGTCGTGAACCAGTGCCTCTGGCAGGGGGACACTCGTGTGTCACTCATGCCGAAGCCATTTGCCGTGTTGCGGTATCTGGTCGAGCATGCAGGGCGACTGGTGACGCAGGACGAACTGCTGACAGCCATCTGGCCAGACACGTACGTGCAGCCGGAAATCCTCCGGCGATATATCCTCGAAATTCGCCGTGTGCTAGGGGATGATGCCGAGGCACCTCGTTTCATCGAAACGCTGCCCAGGCGCGGCTACCAGTTCATCGCACCGGTTAGGAACGAGAGCGTCGTCGATCTTGCGGCAACGGTCACGAGCGCGTCGAAGCTGGTGGGACGGGAATCGGTCCTGCTCGAGCTTGACGGGTACCTCAGAAACACCCTCCGCGGCCAACGCCAGCTGGTTTTCGTAGTCGGCGAGCCGGGCATCGGCAAAACCAGCCTGGTCGATACGTTTCAGCGCGCGTGTGCGACCTTCGACGGCGTTGCCGTCGCGCGCGGCCAGTCGGTGGAAGGGTTTGGCGGCAAAGAAGCGTATTACCCGATCCTCGAAGCCATTGGCCAACTTGCCCGTTCCCCCTCGGGAGCGCTCGTCATCAACACGCTGACGACCACGGCTCCGACCTGGCTGATTCAGTTTCCGTCACTTATTCGGACCGAACAACAAGCGACGTTACGACGAGAAATCTTGGGCGCGACGCGCGACCGCATGGTTCGTGAGCTCTGCGAGGCGCTGGAGATCATCACGCAGAAGCTGGCCCTTGTCATCGTGCTCGAGGATCTGCATTGGGTCGATCACTCGACGCTGGACGTCATCTCCGCGATCGCCCGCCGCCGCGAACCGGCCAAGCTGCTGGTGCTCGGAACCTTTCGGCCGGCTGATCTAGTCGTCTCTGAGAGCCCGCTCAAAATGCTCTGGCACGACCTCATGTTGCACCGATTGAGCCATGAAGTGGAGCTCGAGCGTCTGCGTGAGTCGGACGTGGCCGACTACTTGACGACCGAATTTGCTGAGGGCGAGGTCCCACCGGGACTGGCGACCGTTATTCATCGCCACTCCGATGGCAACCCCTTGTTCATGACCGCGATGCTCGATCACCTCGCACACCGCGGCGCGCTGACACAGGCGAACGGACACTGGACGATCACGGTCCCACTCGACGAGATCCAACCAGGAGTACCGGAGACCCTCCGTCAGATGCTGGAAATGCAATTGCAGCACGCGAGCGACGCCGATCAGCGGCTTCTCGAGAGCGCCAGCGTGGCCGGCCAGCACTTCACGGCTTGGGCGGTTGCGACAATGCTGGCCATAGAATCCGCGAGTGTCGAAGAACAGTGCGATGCGCTCGTCGGACGAGATCAGTTCGTGAAAGCTTCGGGTTCGCGAGCGCTGACCGGCGACCTGGTGACCCCGGAGTATCAGTTCAGACACGCCCTCTACCGCGAGGTGCTTTATCGCCGGCTGAACCCGAGACAGCGCACCGGCCTCCATCGCTCATTAGCCGTCGCCCTGGAGGCTCTGCAGTCGCCTTTCGAATCCGAGATGGCGGCTGAAATCGCCTCGCATTTCGAAGAAGGCCGCGACCACGATCGCGCCATTCGACATCTCATCGTCGCGGCGCAGAATGCGACGCGGCGCTATGCTTACCCGGAGGCCATCGCAGCACTCGAACATGCGCGAGGACTTCTGCCGAAGCTGGCAGACCCACCGCGGCAGGAACTCGAATTACAGCTCCTGGAGAGAATTGGCAATGCCCGCTACGCCCAGGGAGACATGGCGCAATCGGCTGAGAGCTACGACGCGATGGCCACGCGCGCGGCTGAAGCCGGGCTCCTCGCGGCGCAAGCGACAGCTTTGATGCGTTCGACGCATTCGGCCGAACTCATTCCGTTCTTCCTTCGGGCTATCGCTATCGATCCGGACTTCGCCTTTGGCTACACCAGTCTCTCGAGGATCTACAGCAACCTGGGCGAGGCAGAACCGGCGAAGGAGTACGCCAAGCTGGCGTACCAGCTCCGGGACCGAGTCACCGAGCGCGAGCGTTTATCAATCACCTACCAGTTCCACTTCGAGGTTACCGGCGACCAGTCAGAGGCGACCCGGACACTAGAAGAGTGGAAGCACGCCTTTCCCGGTGAGTTCCAACCGGTCAACAGTCTGGCGCTGATCCACAACTTTCTTGGTCGATTCGAAGCCGCACTCGTTGAAGGGCTGGAAGCTGTGAAACGAAACCCGTCGCACGGGTTCCCGTACTCGAATCTGTCCCACGCCTACCGCGGCCTCGGCCGATTTGACGATGCGCGACAGACCGCCGAGCGCGCGGTGGCGCTCAACGTCGAAACACTACCGACGCGACGCCTCCTGTATCAGCTGGCCGTCATCACCGGGGACCGCGAGACTGCCGCTCGCCATGTTGATTGGGCGAAAGACAAGCCGCGAGAGTTCGACATGGTCGGCGCCCGCGCGCAGGCGATGGGCTGGGCAGGGAGAGTCCGTCAAGCGCGGCAGCTTTATGAGGAAGCTGCGCGGATGGCCGAGCACCGGAATCTCGCGGACGTGGGCACGAACCATTTGGCGTGGGCTACGTGGTTGGAGCTGGCATACGGAAATACGAAGACTGCAGCCATGGAGGCACGTCGGGTGCTGGCACGGAACCCGAGCTACGATCCGCGATTACGTGCGGCACTGACGTTGGCATCGACCGGGTCAGCACAGGAAGCCGAGACGATCGCCAACGAGCTGGCCCGCCGCAATCCGAATCACACCCTGATCAACCTGGTGCTGGGCCCAATTGTCAGAGCCGGTATCGAGCTGGCACGTAGACGGCCAGAACAAGCGATTGAGCAGCTCGAGGTCGCGGCCCCGCACGAGTTGGGGTTTATTGCAGGGCTCGCGCCGATTTACCTGCGTGCCCAATCGTATTTGATGCTGGATAGTGGCCTTGACGCGGGGGCGGAGTTTCAACGCATCCTGGATCAGCGAGGCTCCGACCCCTTCTCGCCGTTCCACGCACTCGCCATCCTGGGGCTCGCAAGATCGCATGCACGAGCGGGAAACGCGACGACCGCTCTGTCGTGCTACGAGCGGTTTTTAACAGGCTGGGCGGAGGCCGATTCGGATGTCCCAGTGCTGCTCGAAGCACGCCACGAATACGATCGCCTCGCGGCGAGCGTTAAAGGCTTCAAGCGACAGAAAGCATCAGCTCCCGCCAATGCGACCAACCGGCGTGGGCGGGAGCATACACAACGTACACGTCGACGTTTGCGTCGTTGACCTGGGCAGTTCAGGGAACGGTTGAGCTCGGTTACCCCGCAGACAAGGTGCTGTTGATCGGCATCATCGAGCGCTAAGACATTTGACCAAAATCTCGGGGTCATCTGCTCGCCTTGATTGCGCTCGATCGATTCACCCGGACCCCAACGAAGATTCAACGGAAATTTCACCAAAGCTTTCACGCCTTTTTGTTTGGCCCCTCGTAATCTGACATCGGTCTAATCGTCTTGGAAACGGGGAGCAGCTGACGATCATTCATTCCCAAGGACTCGACCGATGACGAGCACAGAGATCGATAGCTTGTCGCGCTGTGCGACAGAGGCCCAGGACCTGGCGCAAGAGATGGCACTTACCTCGACCGCCCAAGGATCGCTTGACGCTGTGAAGGACGCACGAGAGCCCCGAGCCAGGCTGATCGAGTCGGCCGCTCGCGTGCTCACACAAGCCACGAATGGCTTCGGGCGACCGCTGGGCGCAGGGACCACTCCGCGAGCCGCGGGGCAGGAACCGATCCGACCAATCGGGGAGCGGCTATGGGACCTGACCTGCGCAGTGACGGCGCTCAGCGTGGGAGGCGGCCAACCCACTGCGATCGATGAAGCGACCGCGGCCCTCCAGGCGTTGTCCTGCGTGTTTGCAGAACCCGGCGCCGATGTGGCAATGCGAACGCAGACCCTGCGCGAGATGCAGCGGGAGCTGCCCGGGCGCATTCATCCGCTGCACAACGGACCGTACGTCGCGATCAACGTCGAGAAACTTACTAATTGGCTCGGCGAGCAGGTGGTCGCGCCGCCCCAGATCGCACTGTGCCGCTGCGGCGGTTCGGCGATCAAGCCGTTCTGCGACGGCACGCACACGCGCAACAACTTCGACGACGCGAAAGATCCAAAGCGCGTGACCGATCGCGAAGATACCTATGCGGGTCAGCAATTGACGGTCCTCGATAACCGTGGTACGTGCGCACACTCGGGCTTCTGCACCGATCGGTTGTCGAGTGTCTTCCACCAGGGTCAGGAACCGTTTGTGACACCAAGCGGAGCACGGATGGATGACATCGTCCGGGCGGTGAGGGCATGCCCGTCGGGCGCCCTGAGCTTCGCGGTCGACGGACGCGAGGCGCGCGATCAGGTGGACATCGTTCGGGCTCAGGCCGTGGAGATATCGAAGGATGGACCTTATCGCGTGACTGGCGGCATCCCCCTTGTCGATCAGAACGGCACGCCGGTGGAGCGAAACGCCGGCGCGTCGCTGGAACACTACAGCCTCTGCCGCTGTGGTCATTCGCAGAACAAACCGTTCTGCAGCGGGATGCATTGGTACGTCCGCTTCCAGGACCCGGTCGTCGACCCGAATCACAATCCGACGCTCTTCGAATGGGCTGGGGGCCTGCCGGCGTTACTGCGTGTGACCCGCATCTTCTATTCGAAATATGTTCCCGAGGATCCGCTCATCGGGCCGCTCTTTGCCAATATGTCCCCCGATCATCCCGAGCGAGTGGCGGCCTGGTTGGGCGAGGTGTTCGGGGGACCGAAGAACTACAGCGAACAGTACGGCGGCTATACCCGGATGATCTCCCAGCACCTAGGCAAAGGATTGACCGAAGCGCAACGCGCGCGCTGGGTCAGCTTGATGTGTCGGTCTGCGGATGAGTCGGGGTTGCCGCAGGACGCGGAGTTTCGGGCGGCGTTCGTCGCATACCTCGAGTGGGGATCGCGACTGGCCCTCGAGAACTCGCAGCCCGGCGCGAAGCCACCTGCGCACATGCCGATGCCGCGATGGTGGTGGGTGTGCGATGCGACGCCAGGGTCTCGCGTGTCGGCCCTTGCACCCGTCGTCGAAGACGAAACACCGACCCTGCCTGCACCGGACGAAGCCGTCACATTCGGCACCCATGTGCGCCATCTGTTTCGCCGGGTCGATCGGCAGTCGATGCTGTTCGCGTTTGATTTGTGGGCGTATGACGATGTCGTCCGGCACGCTGGCGAGATCCTTCGGCGCCTGGAGAACGGGACGATGCCCTGTGACGGCGCGTGGCCGAAAGCGCAGGTCGAGACCTTTCGGCGCTGGGTCGAATCAGGAACACCGGAGTAGGTCGACGGGCACGGCCCGCTCAGTCCGGGGCTGGAGTCATAGAGTGAACTTGGCGAAGCATGCGGGCCTTCTGTCGGCCGTTTCGCTCGCGGTCGTCTGGAGTCAGGGAGAGTTTGCGCAGACAAGACTCGAAGTAGCCGTGCCTCGTTTTGCGCATGTTGTTGATCTGACGCACGCGCTGAGCGAAGAGACACCTTACATCCCCGTGCCTGGTGTCACGTTCCCGTTCAAGAAGACGGCCATCGCGACGATTTCGAGGGATGGTGTCGCCGCGTATCGGTGGGAGATCCACGAACACCTCGGGACGCAGATCGATGCGCCCAGTCACTTTTTCGATGACGCCCTTTCCCTCGAGCGACTGCCCGTTGCGAGCCTGGTTGCGCCACTGGTCGTCATTGATGTGTCCACCCGTGCCGCTTTGAATGCCGACACGTCGCTGACGGTGGCAGACATCGAGACCTGGGAACGCCGTCACGGGCGCATTCCCCGACAGGCGGCCGTGTTCATGACCTCCGGATGGGGGGTGCGAATTGGAAACGCAAAGGCCTTCGTCAACCGAGATGACTCAGGCGCGATGCACTTTCCAGGATTCTCGGCAGAGGCCGCGACATTCCTTGCCCGCTCGCGTGATGTGGCGGGCATCGGCGTCGACACACTGTCTCTCGATCCCGGACTCGACACCACGTACGCCACTCACAAGGCATGGCTCGTCACGGGGAAGTGGGGTGTCGAACTGGTCGCCAACTTGTCGGACGTGCCACCGTCGGGCGCGACGGTCTTCGTCGGCGCGACCAAGGTCACGGGCGCAACGGGCGGACCGGTGCGGCTGATAGCCGTGTGGTAGGAGGTCGAGATGGTCGCCACCACCTGTCCGCACGCTGCAGTTTCTGTCTACGTATCACGCAAACGCGAGCGGCGGAACGCTCCAGGTTGCGTTCTCCGGAGGTGATATGAGCCTAGAGGATCCGAATGTTGTCAACGCGCGCAAGAGAAAGCGCGTCGCTGTGGTCATTGGCAACCCGGCGACGTCGACGACAACCGGCTGGCCGGTCGGCTTCTGGTGGAGCGAGCTGACTCATCCATATTTCGTGTTCAGCGAGAGGGGATACGAGATCGAGATTTTCAGCCCGGACGGTGGCCCATGCCAAGCGGACTCGATGAGTGATCCCCGGGATGCGAGCGGCTACTCATCGAGCGATCTGATCACCTTGGGCTTCCTTCACACGCCTCGACTCGCCGCGCTGATTGAAAAGACGCGCAAAGCCGCCGAGATCGACGTCGATCGCTTCGACGCGCTCATCGTCGCCGGAGGCCAGTCGCCAATGTTCACGTTCGAGCGGGCCGCCGATCTCCATCGCACATTTGTCGCGTTCTACGAGCAGGGCAAGGTGACCGTCGCGCTATGCCACGGCGTCGCGGTCCTCAAGTACGCTGTGTTGTCGACTGGCGAGCCGCTGGCCAAGGGCAAGACTGTGACGGGTTTTGCGAACGTCGAGGAGGACTATGCCGACAACGCCGTGTGGGACCTGAACCTGCTTCCTCGAGACCGCCACGTGATGCCTTGGAGAATCGAGGACGAGATGAAGCGCCTCGGTGCGAACTACGTGCAGGCGGGTCTGTGGCGGCCATTTGCGATTCGCGATGGCAACCTCATCACGGGTCAGCAGAATTTTTCGGGCGAGGTCACCGCGCGACAGGTGATCGAAGCACTCGGACGGTGATCGTCGCTGAAGATGTCCGCGCGCGGATCCAGCGACGGCCACCGACAGATTAGCCTCCGCGCCGCGCGTCAGCCAGGGGACTCTACGGCACACGGAGATCCCCGCTCGGAAATACACACACCGAAATACCCTTATGACCCTTGCCGATCTCGATTTCTGTGTCCGCCAGCTGCGAAGCGAGATGATCGACTTCACGACGAAGCTTGTTGCGATCGCATCCGAGAACCCGCCCGGCGCCGGATACGGGGAATGCGTCCGCGCTATCCAATCGCGGCTCGGCGCACTCGATCTCCCGTGTGAGACGATCGACTATCGACCTCGCACGGGCGTTCGCGATCAGTCCGGGGCCGCCATCGTCCTGAGCCGCGTTGGCGATGGAGAGAGTGCGCTTTATTTCTCCGGTCACTACGACGTCGTGCCAGTGACCACGCCTGGCCAGTGCAAGCCCGTACTCAGAGGCAAGACGCTCTTCGGACGTGGGTCGGCTGATATGAAGAGCGGCTTGGCTAGCATGCTGTACGCGGCGGTCGCTTTGAAGCGGTTGCGGGTGCCGTTGAACGGCCACGTCGCGCTGGTGTTTGTGCCCGACGAAGAGACAGGCGGCCAGCGCGGGTCCGGGTTCCTGGCTGCGACCAGGCGCCTGGGCACCAATGGCATCGGCATGCTTACCCCAGAACCAACCAGTGGCGTCGTCTGGAATGCAAACCGGGGCGCACTTACCGTGCGAGTCACCGTGCACGGACGTGAGGCACATGTCGGGCTCCTTCACCAGGGACGCAACGCTTTCGAAGATGCCATCCGCGTCGTGGCGGGTCTCCAGCGACTGGCGCGGCGAGTCGCACGACGTCGAACGCGCTTCCGCGTCACGCCCGAGGCCGCGCGGCGGTCGCTGATGTTGATCGGGGGCCGAGTCGAAGCCGGCTCGAGCTTCAACGTCGTTCCCGGTCGCTGTGTGTTCACAGTCGACCGGCGGATGAATCCGGAAGAGGATCCCGAAGAGGAGCGCCACGCGCTTTTCGCGGTCTTCGACGAGGCGCGCCAAGCCGGCGTGAAGCTGGACGTCGAGGTGTTCCAGGAAGGGCGTCCTTCCGGTACATCAGAGGCGACGACCCTCGGTCGGGCTCTTAGGAGCTCACGTGCGCGAGGTCACCGGAAGGGCGCCTCGGTTCGAGCTGTGCCCAGGACTGCTGGAAATCAGGTTCTATGCGGAGCGTGGAATGCCTGCGTACGCGTACGGGCCAGGCCTTCTGTCCATCTCGCATGGTCCGAAGGAATTCGTGGACACTGACCGAATCGTCGAATGCGCGATGATTTACGCCCGGGTCGCGGCTACCGTGCTCGGTGTGTCGTGATGTCCAATCGAATTCACGCCGCCGGCACCCAGCCAGGCCCGCCCTGGGGGCGATGGGCTGACCGCCTGACCTCCGTGAGTGACCTGAAGCCACGGCTAAGCATTTGGAGATTCAAGAGAGAGTCCACATGAGAATCGGAGTTATCGGCGCTGGAGGCATGGGAGGCATACTTGCGCGTCAGCTCGGCGAGCTCGGCCATCACGTCTCGATTGCGAATTCGAGAGGACCGGAAAGTCTGACCGCGTTGGCCGCCGCGATCGGGGCGACGCCCGTTTCCGTTGTCGCCGCCGCCAAAGCCGGAGAAATCGTCATCATCGCGATCCCGACGAAGGCCGTCGCCGATCTTCCGCGGGCGCTGTTTGCGAGCGTGCCGAGCAGCGTTGTCGTCATCGATATCGGCAACTACCATCCCGAACTTCGCGATGGCCGCATCGATGCGATCGACCGGGGCATGCTCGATAGCCAGTGGGTCGCGCAGCAGATCGGGCGTCCCGTGATCAAGGCGTTCAACAACATCCTCGCCACAAGCCTTCTCGAAAAGGGCGTTCCGAGGGGAACGAAGGGGCGGATCGCTCTCTCGGTCTTCGGCGATTCGTTGGACGCCAAGGCGTCAGTGCTTCGCCTCGTCGACGATCTTGGTTTCGACCCTGTCGATGGTGGTGATCTGGACAACTCCTGGCGGCAGCAGCCCGGAACGCCGGCCTACTGCCGGGATCTGGGAGCCGCTGCTCTCCGGAGCGCGCTCGCCGAAGCCGACCGGAGCCGGATCGCCGAATACCGCGCCGAACGGGAGGCTCAAATCAAGAGGGACATCGCTGCGCAGACCGCAAGCGGCTCAGCGCGTCAATGAGGCGAGCTCGATGTTGGACTTGTCGTCAACATGAGCATGGGGAGCTTCCACGATATTGAGAATTTCGATTGACTGAAACTCAAATATTTAGGTAGAGTAACAGTCAAATGAAAGCACCGCGCCGACAGGCCTACACCATGGTGGCGCGTGCTGATGCGATGGCCGGCACCCGCGATCGCATCGTCCACGCCATGTTGCAGCTTGCGCTCGAGCAAGCCTACGAAGACATCACACTCGCCGCCATTGCGCAGGCGGCAGACGTCTCGCACCAAACTGTCCTCAACCACTTCGACTCGAAAGAAGGGGTGGCGGCCGCGGCCGCCGACCTGCTGGCACGGCAGACTGGAGAGACGCGCGCGAAGGCCCGGCCAGGCGATATGGAGGGTGCAATTCGTGTACTCGTTGGGGAGTACGAGCGGATCGGTGATGCCAACGCGCGCTGGGCGATGTCCGCCGACCGGCTTGGCTCGCTGGCGCCGCTGCTCGATAACGCTCGCGCAGGTCATCAAGCGTGGCTCGAGCGCATCTTTTCCGAGTCCTTACCGAAGGCGCCAGCTGCACGACGTCGTACGATCCACGCGCTTCATGTGTCGACCGATGTCTACACGTGGAAACTCTTGCGGCGCGATCTGCGGCTGAACCGGACGGAAACTGAAGCGGTCATGGTCGACCTGGTCCGCAGCGTTCTCAACGACGGACCTGCGACTCGGCGTTCACGATCGGCCCGGAGAGCTCGATGAAGGTCAACAATTACCTATTTGCGATGGTTGACGGGGGCGGGAATGTCCCGCCCGAGTTGAGCGCCGTGCGTCGCCTCGTCGAACGAGGGCATATCGTGACGGTCCTCGGCGAGGACTCGGTGGCTGGCGAGATCCGCGCCACCGGCGCCCGATTCCGCCGATGGGTGCACGCACCGAACCGACCCGATCGACGACCCGGGAACGACCCCGCGCGTGACTGGGAGTGCCGGTACCCGTGGCAACTCATCGAACGACTGGTCGCCACCCTGTTCGTCGGCCCCGCACCCGCTTACGCGCACGATGTTCGCGACGCCATCGCGGACACGCGTCCGCAGTTGGTGATCTGTTCAATGTTCTGCCTGGGTGGCATGGTGGCTGCCGAAGCGGCCGGTCTTCCGTTTGATGTTCTGTTGCCAAATATCTACCTGCTGCCGGCGAAAGGCCTGCCGCCCTTCGGGATTGGCCTGCATCCGGCACGCGGTGCCGTTGGACGGCTGCGTGATCGAGCCCTTAATGCCTTTATTGAGCGCCTCTGGGACACCAAAGGCCTGGCGGGGCTCAATACGTTGCGCGTGCAGCATGCCCTCACTCCACTGGCCCATTTCCTCGATCAGGTCCGCCGCGCTCGTCGTCAAGTGGTCCTGACGTCGGCCGAGTTCGACTTCGCGGCTATCCTGCCACCCAGCGTGCGCTATGTCGGGCCAGTGCTGGACGACCCGATCTGGGCTGCAGATATGCCGTGGGCGCCTCCCGCCGGTAGCGACCCCTTGGTACTCGTGGCGATGTCATCGACGTTCCAGGACCAGATTGACTGTCTTCAACGCGTCGTCGATGCACTGGGTACCCTGCCGGTCCGGGGACTGGTCACCACCGGACCCGCGATCGACGCCTCGACGCTGCGGCCTCGCCCCAACGTCACGGTCGTGCCAAGCGCACCGCATCGCCAGGTGCTGCAGCACACCGCACTCGTGGTTACGCATGCGGGACATGGGACGGTCATGAAGGCGCTCGCGGCCGACGTGCCGATGGTGCTGTTGCCCCACGGCCGGGATCAAGCGGACACCGCGGCCCGCGTCGCATCACGCGGAGCGGGGATCGTCGTCAAGCGAACGGCGAAACCCGGCGTGATCGCCGACGCGATTCGCAGAGTGCTCCAGAACAGCTCGTACCGACTATCCGCGCAACATCTCGGCGACGCCGTTCGGCGGGACGCGAACAGCGACGCGTTGGTTCGCGAACTCGAAGACATTCCTGACGCCGAGCGAAGTGGAGTGGCGACCTCACCTTGTTCCGGCCGTCCGTTCACGACAACGAACGCACCGCCGCCAGGGTGCGGGCCACATCGTCCCCGGGCGTAAGCAGCCCTGGGCAGAGCCGCGCATACTGGCGGCGGTAGGGGGTGCGAGTCGCGATTACACCTTTCTCCGCGAGCGCGGCCACCACCTTGTCGGCGGACATCCCTTCGACGTCGAAGCACACGATGCCGGATGACAGCTCCGGCGCCTTCGGGGTTGCCACGCGGATGTGCTTCATGCTTCGGAGGCCGTCCTTCAGCTGGGTATTGAGCTCGTGGATGCGTGCCGTGATTCGAGCCTTACCCAGGCTGCCGTGCATCTCGAACGCGCTGCCTAGCGCCCACGTGTGATCGAATGCGTGGTAGCCACCAGGTGACATGAGTTGGCCGCCGCCGACCTCGGGCCGCTCGCGCCAGCCGATCAGCGAATAGAAGATGCCGGGCTCCCACGTCGGAATCGTCGGCCGCGTGATCGCCCAGGCGTCCGTGCGCCCCCACAGAATGCCAGTGCCGCGCGGGCCGAAGAGCCACTTGTGCGTGCCAGCGGCGAAAAAGTCGCATCCGAGGTCGGGCAGGTTCAGATTCTCGACGCCGAGGCCGTGAACCCCGTCCACGCACAGGTAGATACGGCGGTCGACGCCGCGCCTCCGGTTCGCGTCGGCCACGACGTCGGCGATCGCGCGGATCGGGATCTTCAGGCCGGTGCCCGAGTGCACCCATGTCACCGCGATGATCCGCGTCGCGGGTGTGATGCCCATGCGCACGGCGTCGACGATCTCGTCGGCGCTCGTGGTGGCCACGTCTTTGTACATGTCGATCCGCTTGACCGCGCAGCCCGTACGTTCCTGGCACACGAGCAGCGCGGACTCCACGGCGTAGTGGTCGTGATTCGTGGTCAGCACCTCGTCGCCGGCCCTGAGGTTGAGCCCCGAATACAAGAGCGCGAGTCCCATGGACGTACTATCGGTCGTCGCGATCTCGGTCGTCTTCACGCCGAGGTACGTGGCCGCTGACTTGAGGACCTCGCCCTCGAGGCGCCACCGCTCGTGGCTGATATAACCAGCCGGGTCCTGCTGCAGTTCCTGTCGATGCTTGGCGATGGCATCCCGAACGGGGGCCGGGTGCGACGCAAAGAGCAGGCCGGACATGTGGATGCGGTCGGGGCGTAGTTCGAACAGTGTGCGGACCTGGTCCCACGACGTATCCGGTCCGATGGCGGCCGACGGCCTTTGAGGACAACCGGACGGGCGGGGCGAGCGCGGCCCCGGTTCCAGCGGCGGCAAACAGCGACAGGAATCCTCGACGATCGGTCACCATACCGACACCCTCCGTGATTGTGCCGGCTGAGGCGGCGTGACTGTGACCGAGCGCTTGGCGATGGGCGCCGGGGAGGTGGCAATGCCAGCGACGATGATCGCGAGCAGCGTGGCTGGACATCGCATTCCCCGGACTGTATCGACAGCGGGACGCGCGACGTTTCACCGCCTCGTGAACTGTTGCAGGAACCGTGACGCCTATACTGTCCTCATGTTCGGGAAGTACACGATTGCCGAGCTCGGTGCCTTGCTGTCTGATCCGTCGCGGGTGGAGATCCTGACGCACCTGCTCGACGGGTCGCGGCACTCTGCCGGAGCGTTGGCAGCTGCCGCCGGATTGTCGCCCCAGGCCGCGAGCGCACACCTGACCAAGTTGACGCGCGGCGGGCTGCTTGAAACGACGCGGCAAGGGCGGACGCGGCTGTTCGAGTTGAGCCGCCCAGAGATCGGCCACATGCTCGAGGCACTCGGGGCCGCGACCCAGGCCAAGCCGCAGGGTGGGCACGGGCGGGCATCCCACGAGGCGGTGCGCCTCGCGCGCACGTGCTATGACCATCTCGCGGGTCAGCTGGCGATTTTGCTGACGCGCGCGTGGGTGGACCAGGGGGTGTTGAAGGGGCCGGGCGTGGCCCTGGAACTCACCCCCGCGGGGGAGCACTGGTTCGCTGATCGAGGCATCGACGTCTTCAGTATGCGCTGTCAACGCCGGGCGCTGTTGCGAGGGTGCCTTGATTGGACAGAGCGACAGCCGCACGTCGGCGGCGCCCTGGGCGCTGCCTGGCTGCAGTACTGCTTCTCGTCGGGATGGATCGCCCGCATCCGCGCCAGCCGCGCGGTTCGTATCTCCGAAGAAGGACGCCGCGCGTTCCGTGAGCTCCTGGGCTTCGAGATTCCACGCGGCGCGTCGTAGGCCTGAGGGGCCGCCGTCCTTAGCGCCGACAAGCCCAAGAGCGCGATGCCCAGCGACAGAGAACTTCTCGAGCGTTTGTGCACGACCGTTTCAATGCGCGCGACATGGAAGCGGCGCTTGCGACGATGTACACGGACGTCACGTGGGCCAATGGGCTGGAGGGTGGGCATGTCCGCGGGCACGATGGCGTTCGCGACTACTGGACGCAACAATGGGAAATGATGGACTCACGCGCGGAGCCAATCGGCTTTTCAATCGGCGCGGATGGAACAGCCTACGTCGAGGTTCATGTGACCGCGCGCGATCTCAACGGAAACCTGTTGTTCGACGAGAAGGCCGGCCATGTTTTTCAGATCGAGGACGGCCTGATCAGGCGCTTTGATATCCGCAAGTAGCACTTCTCTAAGCACGGAGGCCTAAACGGGCCGCGCGTTGGGTAGGACTGGAGAAGATGCTGCTGAGACACGACGGGTTCCGGCGTCTGGGTGCCCGGTGCCTTTGGCCGAACTGAGGCCATTTCGAGAAGCCTGAGCCGCGCACCAGGACAACGCACGAGTTCTACACAGAGGTGCGACTTATGTCGCGAATCTCTGGGCCGGGAAACTAGCTCCGTCCATTCAACTGCAGCCTAAACGCGCTCGGCGTGCAGCTTCGACTCGATTCGCCGATCGGGGACCAGCCACACCAGCGCTACCGCGATGAACACGGCGTCCGCCATCCACGTGTTCAGAAAGGCCAGTGGCACGGCGGCAACGTAGAGCGTCAGCGACAGCTTTCCCTTCCAGTCGCGGCCGACTGCTAGGGCGAGGGGCGAATCGGGCCGCTGATGCGCCAGGATGGCGGCTTGGAGGATCGTCCACGCGACGGCACACATCAGCAGCACCGTGCCGTAGGCGACCGTGGGTACTGTGTCGCTATCGTGATGACCCAGCCACGTCGTCACGAACGGGATGAGCGACAACCAGAACAGGAAGTGCAGGTTCGCCCACAGGACGCCTCCGGTGATCCTGGTGGTCGCGTGCAGCAGGTGGTGGTGGTTGTTCCAGTAGATACCCAGAATCACGAAACTGAGTACGTAGCTCGCGAGCATCGGGCCGACGCTGGCGAGTGCGACCCAGTCTGACCGCTCGGGCACCTCGAGCTCCAGCACCATGATCGTGATGATGATCGCGATCACCCCGTCGCTGAATGCCTCCAACCGACCTTTGCCCATAATCAGACCCAGTGTGCGACCGTGTTTACGCGAACTGCTGATCGTCGCGCGGCGGATGGCCAGCCACGCGCCGAGTGTCGCAGCCGAGTGGTCAGCAGATCGAGGAGCGAGCAGCGTGGTGTCCAGTTTGGACCCGTGAAACGGACCGAGGTTCGATCACGGTTGAGAAGCGTAATCAACACTTCCGCGACAATGCGTCCGCCGACGGGGCCAAGATGCTGCGCCACCGCTTCGCCCGACGGCAATCCCACGCCTCGTCCGCGCTGAAAGTCGCGCACGGCGAGAGAGTGGGATTCATCGACGTCGCACTCGCCTGTGATTGCCACCGGCAATTGTGGATCAGCGACCGCGGCAGGCGGTCGTCAAGTCCACTGCCGCTAGCGCACTGCCGCGGTCTTTTCGAAGGTCGCGCGCAGTGGGCTGATGCTCAGTTGCATCAGAAACAACAGGTCGTCACTCGGGAGATAGGCCTTCATCCTGGCCGTCACTATCTCGGTTAGCGCCTGGTCGCTCAACGTGTGCTGACCCACCGTCGAACGGACCGCATCAATAAACGTCTGGATGTAGCCCTCCTGCCAGTCGAGGAGCTCACGGGCTGCACCAGGCTCGCCATGTCCCGGATAGAACGTCGTTTCCGGCGAAATCTCGCGACGCGCGCGAGCGATGTTCGCGAGCCACGCCTCGTAGAAGCCGTCGCCGAGAAATCCGTGCATCCGGCTGTAGACCAGATCGCCGACGAACGCCCGAGCCGTACCATTCGATTCGATCAGCCAGAGGCTGTCATGCGGTGATTCTCCAGGCCCGAGGTCGATCACACGCAAGGCTGCCGCGCCAAATGTCAGCCGCTCACCGTCACGGACCGTACGATTGGGAAATGTGCGCCGCTGCGGCCATTCATCTCCGAACATGGGCCTGAGGAGTTGCTCCTTGGCAGGATCGTCACGCCGAATAGCGTCAATGACGCCTTGCACCGCGAAGATCGGCACAGCGTCGAGCCCTTCCACAAGAGAAGTGAGGCCGCCGTAATGATCAGGGTGTGTGTGAGTCACGACCACCGCGCGAAGCGGCTTGCCAGTAGCGTCCACGCGCGCGCGGAGTGCGCGGCCGTCGGACACCCCCAGCGTGCTGTCGATGACGATCACTCCATCCGGGAGCTCCAAGAGATAGGCATTCACGGGGAAGAGACTGGCCTGAAATCGATGCACGACGGGAAGAGCCATGACGATCCCTCCGGGATCTGCGGCTGGAGCCGGATGTTGAATCAACCTCGGACGACCTTGAAACCGATGTACTCACGGCCGTATCGTCACGCCTAGCGCGTCACCGTGCGAGGTGGCGCGTCCGCGAGGCACGGTATAGCTCAGCATGACCGCACCTGCTTTCAACGGCCTCGCCTCGAGGAGCGTCAGCGCATGGCGTTCCTTCACGTCCTGGAACAGCGGTTTGCCGCCGCCCAGGATGATTGGTTGCACGACGAGTCGGATCTCATCCACCAGGCCCGCGTTCATCAGGCCCGAGACCAGAGTCGCCCCACCGACGGCATGCATGTCCCTGCCCGGCGCCACCTTCAACCGGCGAACTTCTTCGAGGTCGCGAACGATTCTCGTGTTCTTCCACGAGGGGGTCTGCAATTTGCTCGACACAACGATGTGCGGCGTCCTGCCAGCGAACTCGGCGTATTTGATCTCGCCCTCGGTGGCGGGCCTGCCGGTGAACGGAAGGATGCCCCTCGGATTGTCGAGTACGGCCTGCCAGTACCTGCTCGTACCCCGGATACATCCGGGCGCCGAGGATGAACGCGTCGACGTTGCCTACGACGTCGTAGGGGTCCTCCCAGGAATCCACCCAATCGAGCTCCTCGTTCGGGCCCTCGATGAAACCATCGATCGAGACCTGCAATGCAGCGATGACCTTCCGCACCTTTATCGAGGTTAGGAGGACCGCCACACAGAAGGCGTGAAAATTCTGTTGAATCTCCGTTGGAGTCTCGTGAAGGCCCTTCCACGATCCTCGTTTCAAAGGATCTCGAACACTTCGTGTATGACGCCCGCGCCCGATTTGATCAGGTTGCTATGCGGGAGCACTCGTCTCAATGTCGCCGAGCATGACGGTGTTGACGCGCCACCCTTCATCGGTTTCCGTCGCAGTCGCGATCCCGGCTCCATACGCCGGCAACTGAACCAGCAGCTTGCCGGCCTGAGACCAGACTCCGCTGCGCCCTGCAGTCGCAAGTCCGCCTGTCGTACTCCCAAAGTTAGCGAGTGCGGTCACCATCGAATGGGTGACGGCGTAGCGCTCCAATTTAGCTGCGTCCCCGTCGAATTCGGATGGGATGACGAACATGCTCGCCAGATAGGTGTTCGCACCTCGGTCGGCTGCCTGTTGCGGATGCGATGGTCGGCCAATGTCGGCGCAGACCGCGACGGCCGCAGTGTTCCGCCCGAAGTGTATGAGTGGGTTGCGGTCCCCAGGCAGGAACACAGTCGCTTCCGCCGGAGGCACGATGCCGTCACAGCGGGCGCTCTCCCCAAATGCGCCGAGGCGGTGCTTGGTGTACAGCGTCGTCTTTCGGTCCGGGAAAAGAACAAAGGCGCCAATGTGGAGCTGTGACCCGAGTCGGACGGGAGCGCCGACGACCAAAACGACCGCTGTCGTTGCCGCGGTTTCAATAAGAGGAAAGAGGCGCTGATCGTCCTCTGAAAATGCCAAATCGCGAGCGAGGCCTATTTCATAGCCAGTTAGCGACAGCTCCGGGAAGACAACAATCTGTGCCCCCTGAGAACCGGCCATGTGTGCCAACCGGATGTGTTCTTGGAGGTTTGTCGCGACATTGCCCCTCACAGGACACGTTTGAGCAACGGCGATCGAGCGAGGCTGCCTCATCGCAAGTGCTCCAGTTTGATCAGATGAGAATGAGCTACAGCTCTAAGGTCCACTTGGAGCGTCTCGCTCGAGGAACACGGTCTCGGCCGCGAGCTCTTCGAAGCACAGGTTGACAGTTCGCACGTCGGC
Organism: uncultured Acidobacteriota bacterium; assembly: GCA_963724485.1. GTDB lineage: Bacteria > Acidobacteriota > Vicinamibacteria > Vicinamibacterales > UBA2999 > JACCSI01. The sequence continues at coordinate 609,529 of CAVRUW010000018.1, read as the reverse complement.
ACGAGTGCGATGAACGGTGCCCGCGGGAATTGTGACTGCCTGCCAAGGTTCCAAAGCCAATGAACGTCCATCCGAGAGCTCGATTGTCAGGCGGCCCTCGACGACGAGAAACAGTTCGTCAGAGTGAGGATGGCTGTGCCAGGGGTAGTCACCAGTCATCACCGCAATCCGGAGACACGCCCCATTGATTCGGTTGAGCACAACATTGCGATACTCACTCCGAATACCCGCGGCTTCTTGCGTCACATCGAAAACACGAAGTGGCGGGTACTGAACGGGTTCACGACTATAGCTGCTGGTGTCCATGCACTTGAAAGATACATCGCCTCGAGTCGAAGGGCCCTTCGCGACGCTCTCGCTGCTCACCCTGGAGAGATGACTGCTGGGGTTGGGCCATCGAAGTGGGGCGTGGCGATCACCGTGGTGGGACCGACGATGGAAGAATTGACTGCCCGTGCGAATGCTCCTTCGAGGTACGTCATCGATAGACCGCTAGCCCAGTGTAGAAGTGATTCGCGGTTCGGCTGGGTCGTTTCACGGGCGGTTCGAAGCGCTTCGTCATTATTGGCAAACTCGATCCATCCCTCCCAGAGGTTCCGGATCCGCGCCCACAGACCTGCGCCTCATACGACCACGATGGGTTCCGAGAATACCAAGACCACTTCAGCCATGGATCAGAAACGCTGCAAACGACGGGCCTGCCTAGCACGAGGAAGGCAAGAGGCAATAAATCATGGCCTGCACTGAGAAGACAACCCAGACGGTTCGTGATGCACAACGAGAGATTCAGATGCGTTCGAGATGGCGGACGCGTGCGGTCCATCGCGACTCGATCGCCTTTCACGCGGCGCTATCGCGCTGAGCGTGCATACCTCACCTTGGTGGGAACTAGACGTTCGCGTGGGCACGTTGCTTTGTCGTCGTCTGACCAACATCTACGTACTTGCGACGAAGGCCCAATCGCGCATGTCAGTGTATCCACGGCACATCTTTCGCAGTGCGAATCTTTGAATCGATAAAGAGGTATCTGAATGGCAACAACTGGAATCGGAGACGCGCCGTCGCAAGAACAGGGGACGAAGGGTTCTCAGGCGAGCGGCATCGGCCAAACCCTGCGTGACGCCACGTATCAGAAGCTCACAGATCAGAAGACGCGGGCGACCGCAACCCTCGCTGGTGCCGTTCGCGGCAGCCGGCCTGACGGCGGCCGGCACGGAGCCGAACGATGTTTCGCGCGTTCTCGATTCCGCTGACGTGGACTGAGCTGGTCAAGCGAACGATCCACGAGACGAGCCAGGATAACGTGCTTGGCTTGGCGGCGCAGCTCGCCTATTACTTCCTTCTCGCGCTCGTGCCGGCGATTGTTTCGGTCGCCGCACTCGCGAGTTTTCTTCCCGGCGACACCATGCAGCGTGCGCTCGACGCGTCCGCCGGCGTGTTACCGGCGGAGATGGTCCGCATCGTGCGCGAACAGCTGCAGAATGTCTCGGGGGGCGGCAACGGCGGAGTGTTCACCTTCGGATTGCTGATGGCGCTGTGGAGCAGCTCTGCGGCGATCGTCAGCATCTGCGACGCCCTCAACCGAGCGTATGACATCGAGGAAGGACGACCGTGGTGGAAAGTGCGACTCACTGCAATCGCGCTCACACTTGGTACTGCTCTCTTCGCTGTCACCGCCTTCGCGCTCGTCATGATCGGGCCGACACTGGCCGAACGGCTCGCGTCGCAGTGGGGACTCGGGCCGGCGGTCGCGACGGCTTGGAAGGTGGTCCAGTGGCCTGTCGCCTTCGGCCTCATCGCGTTCGGCATCGCGCTGCTCAATTACTTTGGTCCCGATGCGGAGCAGGACTGGGAATGGATTACACCAGGCGCGCTGCTCGCGACCGCGCTCTGGCTCATGGCGTCGGTCGGCTTCAAGTTCTACGTCACGAGGGTTTCGGACTACAACAACACTTACGGGTCACTCGGTGGTGTCATCGTCCTGATGCTGTGGTTGTACATTACTGGCATCGCGATCCTCGTTGGCGCGGAGATGAACGCCGAAATTGAACACGCGTCGCCGTACGGCAAGGATCCCGGCGAGAAGGTGCCGGGGGAGAAGAAAAAGCTGGGGGCCGCTGCGGCCCGGGCACACCAAGAATGGCCGATGAGAATGCGTGAGGTGATGCCGACGTCACCAGATGCTTTGCCGCAAACCAGGCGCCGCATTGCCACTGCCACGGTAATTGGTGCGATTGCGCTCCAGGTTTTCCAGACCTTGTGGCAGAGAGGACGTACTGCCAATCGCGACAGAGCGAACGCAAAGCATTAGCAGAATCTAACTCCGCCTGATGTCGAGCGCTCGGATCCGTTTGTGCAGGCTGGTGCGTTCGGTCCCAAGCAGCCGCGCCGCGCCGGCGACATTCCAGCCGGCCTGGTCCAGTGCCTGGCGAATGCGTTCGCGCTCGGCCGCGTCTCGCACCTCCTGAAGCCCGTTCCCGGATCGCGGCGACGGCGACTGTCGGATCTCGAGCGGGATCGATTCCGCCGTGATTCGGTCGCTGGTGGTGAGGATCGCCATGCGCTCGACGACGTTCCGCAGCTCGCGCACGTTGCCCGGCCAGTGGTAGCGTTCGAGCCCTGAGACCACGTCCGGGTCGATCTCGCGCCGCCGGAAGTTATTGCGCGCGCTGAACTCGCCGAGAAAATACGCCACCAGCTCACCGATGTCCTGCGACCGCTCGCGAAGCGCGGGCACGCGGATCGGCACCACGCTCAGCCGGTAATAGAGATCCTCCCGGAACTTTCCAGCGGCGATCAGCTCGTCGAGACGGCGATTGGTGGCCGAGACGATACGAACGGCCACGCGGACTGATTGCTCGCCGCCGACGCGCTGCAACTCGCCGTCCTGCAGGATGCGCAGCAGCTTGGCCTGCGACGCTTCGTGCAGGTCGCCGACCTCGTCGAGAAAGATGGTGCCGCCGTCGGCCAGCTCGAACTTGCCGCGGCGCATCGCCGCTGCACCGGTGAACGCGCCCTTTTCGTGGCCGAACAGCTCGCTTTCGATGAGCTCGGTGGGAATGGCGGCGCAGTTGACTTTGATGAATGGACCGGACGCCACCGGGCTCTCGCGGTGGATGTGCGCGGCCAGCAGCTCCTTGCCGGTGCCCGACTCGCCCGAGAGCAAGACTGCAACATCGGAACGCGCGACCTGCGCCGCCTGCTGCACAGCTTGCTGGAACGCGGCGCTCTTGCCAATCATCCGCGGCGCCTCGCCGACGAGCTCGCGGAAGCGCTGGTTCTCGCGCTGCAGGTCGGCACGCTCCAGCGCGTTCTTCACGACCAGCAGCACGCGGTCGCGGGCGAGCGGCTTCTCGAGAAAGTCGAACGCGCCGCTGCGGGTTGCCTCGACGGCGTCGCGGATGGTGCCGTGCCCGGAGATCATCACCGCTGGCGCCGGGTCATCCGCCTGTTTCAGCGATCGCAACACGTCGATGCCGTTGCCGTCGGGCAGTCGGACGTCGAGCAGGTACAGGTCGGCGCGCGCCCGGCCTCGCTCGGCCTGGAACTGCGCCGCAGAGTCGCAAATGGTGACGCGGAAACCCTCGCCCTCGAGGATCAACCGGAGCGACAAGCCGATGTTCTGCTCGTCGTCCAGGATCATGATGTGGTGACGGCGGGTCACGACGCCCACCCCGCCACGATTGCGGCATCGGCGCGGCGCAGAGAGACGCGAAATGCCGCGCCGCCCAGCTCGCCGTCGAGGCGTGAGAGATCTCCGTTGGAAAGCATCGCGTTCTTCTTCGCAATCGACAGGCCGAGTCCCATGCCCTGCTTCTTGAAGGTGATGGTGGGCTCGAAGAGCGTGGCCGATGCGGCGGCGCTCAGTCCGGGGCCCGAATCGTGCACGTCGATGAGCACGTACGTATCGGTGGACGAGGTCACGATGCGCACCGTGCCCTTCGCGCCGGCGGCCTCGGCGGCGTTCTGCACGAGGTTGGTCAGGATGCCCTTCACCAGGTCCGCGCCAGCGTTGGCGAGCGGCCGGCGCGGGTCGAGCCGCAACTGAAAGTCGGTGTCGGGGTGGACGCGCCGCTGCAACGCGATCCGCTCGGTAACGAGCGCGTTGACGTCAACGGCTTCGAGCACCACCGCGGGATCGCTGGCAAACTCCGAGAAGGCGCGCACGCGCCGCTCGAGCGCGTCGATCTCGCTCACCACGATCTGCGCCGCCTGATCGATGAAGGCACGGTCGGCTGGTTGCCGGGCCTGGATCTCTTCCACCGTCAATCGAATCGGCGTGAGCGAGTTCTTCAGCTCGTGCGCGGTCTTGCGCGCCAGCGACTGCCAGCTGGCCATCTGGGTCAGGTACACGAGTCGCTCCCGCTGCTGCCGCAACTGGTCGGCCATGTGGTTGAACGCTTCGAGCGCTTTGCCGACTTCATCGCGCGCGCCTTTCCCTTCGCTCGCCACCGGCAGGCGCCGTGTCCAGTCGCCGGCGGCGAACGCGCTGAGCGCTGCCGTGAGCTGCTGAATCGGCTGGCTGATCCGGTGGGCGATGAAGACGAGGGGCGCCAGCGACAGCAGCCACGCTGCGCCCAGCAGCAGGAGCAGCGTGAGCGTGAAGCCGCGCCGCAAGTCGCGGCCTTCGATCGATTCCACCAGTTCGCGGGTCTGCCGCAGTTCGGCCGACAATTGCTCCATCCGGATCCCGCGGAGGTCGCGGCTGAACGCTTCGACGCCGCTCACCGGCCCTTCACCGCTGGCGCGGCGCAGATAATCGAGATGATCGCCGCCCGGCCCGGAGAGGGCGAACCGCTCTGCCTCGCCGCTGTGCCAGAACACGCGAACCGGCTCGGGCCATCGGGCGATGTCGGCCACGGCGTGGATCGTCGGCGTGGTCCGTCCCGCGAGCGCATCCTGTTTCAGCGCCTCGCGCTCTCGCTGATAGAACTGCCTGACCGTGGCCTCGAGGGTGCGCGACAGGCGATCGAGCTCGCCGGTGGTCGCGTAGCCAAGACTGCGATCGAGCAGCGAGGCGCCGATCCATGTGGCCGCGGCGAACGGCAGGATCGTGGCGGCGAGAAAGGCGGCGATCAGGCGGTGGCGAAGTCGGTTCACGCGCAGCCTTGCGTCACTGCCGGACCCGGAATGGCCCGGCCTCTGCCGAGTGAGACGTCTTCTCACTGGCGTGGCGGCGGCTCAAGCGTGTCGATTATGCCCCGCAGCGTCAGCCCCTCGTCTTCGCGGCCGTCGCTCTTGCCATTGAGGATCCGCGACTCGAGACGAATCCAGAACGGCTGGCTGCGGAGCGAGCCCAGCCCGCTCACCGGCACCGTCAGTTGCTGGATGCACCACGCCTCGGCCGCGGCCGCGGTCAGGTGCGAGACCGATCGCGATCCGGTGCCCGACACCGCCGCCGCGAATCGTTCCTCCCAGAGATCGTAGCTCAGAACAAACGTCTGACGGCTTTGGGCTGCAGCAGCCGCGGCGCCGGGTCCCGCGAGCACGCGGATCTCGAGCTCCACGCGCACCGTCAGGCCGTCTTTCAAGCGGGCGAGCGGCTCGCCGGAGATGAAGCGGAATCCAGGTGCCTGCACGCGCACCACCCCGCCCGTGGTCGTGACGGTCATCGACTGCGATCCCAGCCGCGCGTCGAGTGACAAGAGCGTGGCGGCAATCAGCAGCGCAAACGCCGAGGGTCTCGAGAGCGTCACGAATGGCCCTCAGTACTTCCGCATGCCGATGCCGCCGAACCGCACACCCGTCGTGAATACCGCCCGCACATCGTCGGTGTTGAGCGGAAAGCCGAGCGTCATGAAGAACGGGTCGGTGTGGAAACCGAATCCGGCGGCGACGCGGACGCGTTTGTCGACGCCGGTGTCCCACACGGTGCCGGAATCCAGAAAGAGCGCGAAGCCGCTATACCGGTACTCGAGTGATGTGTGAAATACGCGATCGCCGCCGGCCGGCGCGATGTCGTACTTGTTCCAGCCGCGCAGCGTCCGCGAATCGCCAAGCGAAAAGCGCTCGAAGAGCGGCGCCGTACCGTCGATGCCGCCGACAAGGCCCGATGCCAGCACGGTGTGTTTTGACCTTCGGTACGTGTACTCGGCCTGTCCGAAATACCGCGTGTAGGTGAAATCGCTCTCGAGCGTCTCGGAGGCCGACCGCACGATGAATTGCGCATCGACTGCGTGATCCGCGGCGGCGTGCTCCCATCGAGTGTCGAACCGGACCCGCCCAATGTAGGCGTTGGCCATCTGCGATTCGGGCGCGCCCGACAGCGGCTCGATCTCGGTGATGGCGACTCCGCCGCCGACGCTCAGCTGCCGCGTCACGGCGAAGTTGACGAGCGGCGTGACCGTCGTGCGATCGTCGTACGCGCCGGGGATGCCTGGATTCGCGGCAAGCGCCGCGAGTGTCGCATCACGCCAATCCTGATCGAAGGTCGTCCACTCGAAGCTCGCGCCCAGGCGCTCGGTGCCCAGCTTGCGGCTCTCCACCCGCACGCCGAAGCCGGAATACTCCTCGATCAGTTCATCACCATGGTCGATCGCGACGATTGGGGTGACGCGGAAGTCGCGGCCGCTGATGGGGAAGTCCATGAAGGCGCCCCACCCCTGATCCGAGTGATAGAGCAGATTGGATTTCATAGCCGTGAAGCGCAGCCATCGCGCCGATTCCTTCTGGTCGAGGATGAACAACAGGCGGATTTCGCCGGAGCGGCGGCCGCGGATCACCCGCCGGCTCACGTCGTAGTCCGGAAACGCCGTTCTCACCGTCGCTTCGACCTGGTCGACGTCCTCGGCTCCGAGGGGCTTGCCGACCAGCGTCTGCACCTCGGCGTTCAGATCGGCGGCGACATCGCTCTCGCTGATTCCGCGGATCTCCACGCGCTCGATCAGATAGCGGGCATTGGCGTCACCGCGTCGATCCTGATCGCGCATGTGCGCCACGACGAACACGACGCGGACCTCGCCCGCCGGCACGCTGACGACGCGCACCGCGGCGACGTATCGCGGCTGCTCCTCTTCGATCCGGGCTGCCAGTTCGTTGAGGCGCGCGCGATCGAGTGGTCCGCCGGCGAGCCTCGCGATGTCTTCCTGGAGGCCAGGACTGAGGCGACCGAGGTCGAACCCGGATACCTGCGCCGAGGCGACGATGGCGCCGTCGGGGGGATCGGTCGGCTGCGCCCGTGTCGTCAACGGCACTGCGAGCAGAGCGAGCACGAGAGCGGCTTTGGTCATGCGCGGTGCGGTGTGCAAGCGTTGCGCCATTACCTAACTTGCTGATAGTAAAGCCGTTGGCCCGATCGATCCGTGTGACGGCGGATCACAGGTGTGACACGGCGGCACGCCGGGCGACGGCGCTTCGCGCAAGCGATCCCGTCACTCTTCTTGATTCTTGAGAGGCTCAACCAACTCAGACGTTGAAGGCACTCCTCAGACCGGCAGGAATCAACCGCAGCCCCGCGCGTTTATCGCGAGTTACGCAGTGTTAGGACTTCCGACTCGCCGGATTAGGGGCGCCGCCGATGTCTGCAATGGTGCGAATGCACCACACTCCGCGACCACACCTTGGCGGCGAGCCGACCAACCATGACGACGAGTCGAATTGCGTGCCGTGGCAATCAGCGCTGAGTATTGCGTTCGGATTTGTTGACGGCGCCGGCCCGACGCTAGGGTTCAGAACGAAAGACTAGAACCTGTCCGGCACGATCGCTTCTGTCCAAACGGATGGCGGACAGTAAAGAGTGGACGACTGCCAATCTGAACGTCAACACGTCGTCATCCTATTGTTACGACGATGCCGGAGCGAACTGCCGTCGATACCTGGCCGCTTGTATACGTGGGAATCGGCGCTTCTGCGGATGTCCAACTGATCGCCAGGAGATGGATGGCGGTCCGCCAGTCCGTCAGTGAGCCACAACGGGCGTACAACGGGCGTCGTCCCATCAGTCGGTGCCGGAGCCTTACGAGTGGAAAAAAGCAGTTCGTGGGTCGCCTCGTGCAGGAACGGCGCTCGCCCGTCCTTCACCCGCGCCATCGGCACGAACACGGCCGAGCGGCCGGAGGCGTGCGAGACGAAGGCGTCATGCGTGCAGGTAGTGGTGATCGTTCCCTTTAGGAACGGCCTGCCACTGTGCACGACCGGCTGGATGCACACGGACCCTCGACAGGACGGTATCCGAAAACGATCCGATCACCGCACCGTTCTATAACTTCGGCAAACGCAGTCAAGGGCCTCTATGCGTCCGCCCCAGGGCCAGAAGCAGATGGCAATTTCCGTCGTCGCGTCAGGGAGTGACCGCCCAAAATGGCCGGGACCGGCGAGACTGCCGCGCTAGCCATGCTGCGGAATCGCTGAGCGGAGACTATCACCGGGTCGCTGCCTGGTGCGCCGTCAGCGGATGACGAAGTGTTCTTCCCACAGGACGGTCCCATCGGTTCCCCGCAGCTCGACTTTCCAGTCGCCTGCTCGTTCTGGGCTGACGGTATTGCTGCTGAACGTCCGATACCCACTGCCTGGACTCGCGACCACACGAAGCCGCCTGACCTGCTGCAGGCGTTCGCCGCGGTACCAGCGATGCTCCACGGTCGTATCCGCGTTCGTCAGCAGTCGCGTGTAGAAAATGTAGGTGCCAGGTTGCGGATTGCCGTTCACTGGCGCGCACTGCCAGTCGGGTGACCCTCCCTTTTCGAGGGCACTGCACAATTGAGCGTTCAGCACGCTCACTGATGCCGACGTGATGCTCGTCTCGGGCGGGTTGGGACGTTCGACAGGCGACGGCGTCGGCTCAGCACGTCTCTCGAGCGTGACCGTGGGTTGGTGCTTACCTATCAGGGCCGGCGTCGTCACCGACGTTGCCGGCGAGTCATTGGCAGACGACCTGTTCTGAGCCTGCGGGTGGGGATCTGAGGTGTCGGGGGTCCGCCACCTTTGCACCGCGAACGCGACGGCGACAACTACGGCCACGCCGAGAGCGGCCACAGCGATCGTGCGAGGCGGCCACGTCCTGCCGGGCGTGTAAACCGGCAGCACCGGCGCGGGCGGGGCCTCGACCTCAGGTTCTGGCGACGAGGACTCGTCATCTGACACGGCGGCCGGTGGCTTCCAAATGGGAATCTCGTGCGCCGCGCAGAAGTCCACAAGGTTCTTGAGGCTAGTAGTGACGAACGGATGCCCTGGGCGGAGCGAGGCGACCGCAATCGCGTGGGCGCGTCGGTACCCGCGCTCGGCCTCGTCAAACCTGTTCGTGCGCTCGCATACGAGGGCGAGGTTATTTAGCGTGCTCGCGAGGTCCGGGTGGAGGGACCCGAGGCTGAGTTCCTGTATGGCGGCGGCCTCACGCAAGAGCCGCTCGGCTTCGGAATAGTCGCCGGCAGCGGCAGCTTGCTGCGCCGCCTCGATTATGGGCGCAGGATCGAGCACATCGGTCATGGGTCAGGCTGCGAAGCACTTTAAGCTACTCGCGCCTTTGAAGGCCCGCTACGGTGCGCTGAGGATCACCTCGCGGCGCAGATCGCAAGAATCGTCAAGACACAGCGGTCCGCTGTGCATATAAGTGAGCGCATGAATATAGCTTGGGGACGTGCCTTCGGCGGAGCCTTGATCGCCCAAATCGCGCAAATCGCGGCAGCCTTTGGATGGGTCGCTATTTATAGCCACGTCATTGACCCCGGGCAGCCGATGGCGACGTACCAAGCACATGCGCAGGCGTCGGGCCCGTGGGTTTCCATTCTCGCCGGCGCGCCGATTTTCTACGCCGCCAGCCGCTGGATCGCGAGATCGCGGCCCACCGCCCTCGCACTGTTCGCCATCTTTTTGGTGATCGACGGCGCGCTGCTGGTGGGCATGATGGAAAGCTGGACCGGCGCTCCCTTTGTCCTGATCGGACTCAGTTATCTCACCAAACTCTGCGCCTGCGCACTCGGCGGACGCCACGCATGAGTCCTGCACTTCTCGTCCACATTCAGGCGCATCTCGACGAGGATCTGAGTCTTGACGTGCTGAGCGCGAAGGCATCGCTGTCGCCTGCGCACTTCCAACGCACCTTCCAGGCGCTGGTCGGCGAGACACCCAAGAACTACGTGGCGCGGCTCCGGCTGGAACGCGCCGCGTTCCGACTGTTGATCCATGACGCGACGCTGCTCGACATCGCCCTCGATTGCGGTTTCCAGAATCATGAAACGTTCACTCGCGCCTTTCGTCGCCGCTTCGGCATGCCGCCCAGCAGCTACCGCGCCTGGGTGCGCACGCAGGCGCACCAGCGCCCAGAAACCGTGGCCGAACAGCCGGATGACGCGTATTCCATTTCCGAAACGAAGATTCGGCGGCTGCATCGGGCGCATCTGGCGTTCATTCGCCATGTCGGTCCATATGAAGCGGTGCCCGACACCTTGTTCGACTCGCTCGAAGACTGGGCCACCGACCAAGGTCTTGCCGGACCGCGCATCTGGATGGGCATCGGCCATGATGCCCCAGGCGCGACCCGCCCGGAGCACTTGCGATTCGACGCAGCGCTAGTCGTTCCGTCGGCCTTCAATCCGCGAGGTCCTATCGGGCACCAGGTGTTCGAAGGCGGGGAATTCGGCGTGACGACGCATGCCGGGCCGTTCGTCACGCTGCCCGCAGCTTACGCGGCGATCTTCCCGCGCGTGACTCAATTGCCGAAGCACAAACTGATCGGTTTGCCAGCAGTGGAAATCTATCAGACGGCGCGCGTGAATGCCCGCCTGCAGTTGAATGTGACCGACATCTGTCTGCCCGTGGTCGGTTCCGGTTCAGGACCTTCTTCTCGACCTCCCTCGCGCCAAGAATCATAAACGCTCCTCGGGGCCGGACGGCAGAGTAAAGTGTCGCACGGCCATCCAGGATGCGGAGCGGGACGGGAGACGGTGTCGTGCGAGTCGGCGTGCTTGGCGCCGGCACATGGGCCCAGGCGGCACACCTGCCTGGTTATCACCGCGATCCGCGGTGCCGCGTCGTGGCGATCGCCGACCCGAACCGTGCGCTGGCGCGCGACGCGGCACACCGCTTCGAGATTCCGACGGCGACCGGCGATCACCGCGAGGTGATCGGACGCGACGACATCGACGTGATCGACGTGTGCACGCCCAGCCACACGCATTTCGAGCTCGCGTGGGCTGCGCTCGAGGCTGGCAAGCACGTCCTCTGCGAGAAGCCGGTCGCGTACGATTTCCGGGACACGCGTCGCGCGGCGGCATTGGCCAGGTCGAAAGGACTGAAGACCAAGCTCGGATTCACGTTCCGCTATGCTCCGTCGGTGCGATACATGCGCGAGCTCGTGGCGCAGGGCTTCGTCGGCACGCCGTTCATCTTCAACGGGTACGAACAGAACTCGCAGTGGCTCGAGCCGGAAACACCGCTGCGACAGGTGGATCACGAAGCCGATCAGTCGATCCTGCACGTGTCCTCGCTCGAGGGGTACGGCGCGCCGATCATCGATATCGGCCACGCCCTCGTCGGCAGCGATTTGACCCAGGTGGTCGGCACGCTCCGCAACTTCATCCCCGAGCGCATGGTCCGCGCCACCGGCCGCATGATGCGGATGAACATCGACGACGGCGATATCTTTCTGGGGGAATTCGTCAACGGCGCGCTGTGCTCGGTGCAAACGAGCTTCGTGACCATTGGAAACTATCCCGGGATCGAGGCACGCCTGTACGGTCGCGACGCCGCCCTCATCTGCCGGCTCGTCGAAGAGGGCGGCATCTGCGAAACCCTCAAGGTCGCCACGCCTGACGACGTGGAGTTTCGCGACCTGCCGATTCCCGATCGCTTCTATCCGCCCAGCGGGAGCGCCCGCGAATCGTGGCGCACGCTGTTCTACGCGAACCTGATCGCGAGCTTCATGACCGAGATTCTCTCCGACAGTCCGGAGAACGAAGGCAACTTCGACGATGGCGCGTGGGTGCAGGAGGTCGTGAACGCCGTAGAGCAATCATTTCGGGAGCGGAGATGGGTCAGCCTGCCGCTCGCCTGACCCCCGTCGTGGCGCTCGATCGGTTTTTCGAACACTACTACCGTGCTCGACCCGTGCAGGCGACTTTCACGGGCATGCACGAGTACGATCATCTGCTGCCCGATTGGTCTCCTGAAGGCCTGGAAGCCACGGTTTCGGAGATGCATACGCTTCGGACGATCCTCGGCGGGGCTCCCTTCGACCCTTCGACCTTTCGACCAGCTCAAGGTCGCCCCGAGCAAAGTCGAGGGGCGACAGGCTCAGGGTTGTCCCTCGGCGCGGCGCCCGGCCTTGAGGCACTTGCGTTCCCAGACGAGGTCGACCTGACGCTCGCCGATGCGTTCCTCGAAATCCAAATCGCCGAGCACGAGAGCGGCCACTTCATTCATCGGAACCCGGCGCTGTGGACGGGCGAAGCGATTTTCGGCCTCATCGCGCTCGTCACGCGGCCGTTCGCCCCGATCGACATTCGACTCGACGCCGCGATCGGGCGCATGCGGGCCATTCCCGCCTTTCTCGCGACGGCAACCCGCGTCCTGCAGGCGGCTCCCGTGCCGTGGCGTGCCCGTGCATTGCGCGAGTGCGCGACAGCCATCCCGCTCTTGCGCGACAGCCTGCCGCGATGGTGGGGGGCCGAGGAGCTGCCGGCCCAGACGATCGCCGCGGCCAACGTAGCGGCGGCGGAGGCCAGCGACGCATTCAACGCTTTCAGCACGTGGGTGCAACGAGCGTTGCCTGAAGCGTCTCAATCGGCAAGCCGCGCCGGTACCGATTTGCTCGCGCTGCTGCTTCGGCGCGGCCATTGGTGCACGACAGCCACGCAGATGCTGGTGCAGGAGGCGAGAGAGGCACTGGAGGCGGAACGGTCGACGCTCGATCGTCAGGCGCGGAAGTATGGCGGCTGGCGCGAGGCGTCAGGAGCAGATCGCGAACGCTCATCCACCGCGCGAAGACTATCTCCCGCGCTTCGCGCGTGTGTGGGAGGCCTGTCGCGACGCGGCCGTCGCCCATCGGCTGCTCACGTGGCCGGAGGCGCCGCTCCGCTACGTGCCGATTCCCGAACACACACGCCACGCGGCGCCGCATCTGTACTACCTGTTCTACCGCTCGCCGGCACCGTTCGATCGACTCCCGGTTCACGATTACGTCGTCACGCCGATTGACGCGGATCTTCCAGAACACGAGCAGCGACGGCGGCTGCGCACGACCAACGACAGCGCGATCAAGCTGAATCACGTCGTGCATCACGGCGCCCTCGGACATCATGTGCAGAACGCGTGTGCCTATCGCGGACGCTCGCGCATTGGACAGGTAGCGGCCGTCGACGGCGCGAGCCGCATCGGCATGTTCTCGGGCGGCACGCTGGCCGAGGGGTGGGCGTGCTATGCCTGCGATCTCATGGAGCAAGTCGGGTTCCTGACGCCGCTCGAGTCCCTCGCGCAGCAGCACACGCGGGTGCGGTTGCTAGCTCGCGCTGTTGCCGACCTGGAGTTGCATAGCGGCCTTCGCACACTCGACGATACAGCGGCGTTCTATCGCGAGCAGGCCTGGATGTCCGCCGAGGCTGCGGAAAGCGAAGCGGTGAAGACTTCGATGTTTCCCGGAACGGCAGCCATGTATTGGCTCGGCACGCGCGCCATTCACGACTTGCGGCGCGCGGCGGAAGCGCGCGAGGGGGCCGCTTTCTGCTCTTGGCTCGTTTCACGATCGGCTGTTGAGTTACGGTGCGATTCCCGTGCCGCTGATCGCCCGCCTGATGATGGTTGCGCTGCTCGCGTGCAGCGTGCTGGCCACTGCCTGCTCGCCTCGTCCCGCGGGCGCTACGCTCTCGAACGATCTGCTCATCGTCGGCTACGACCGCGAGCCCGACACGCTGAACCGCTTCAGCACGCACATCCTCGAAGACATCCAAACGCCGGTGGTCGAAGGGCTCACGATCACCGACGAGCAGATGAACATCCGGCCGCTCCTCGCGCGCGAGGTGCCGACGCTCGCCAACGGCGGCGTCAGCTTGCGCGCCGACGGCGGCATGGACGTCACCTGGCGGCTCCGTCCGGGCATCAAGTGGCATGACGGGAAGCCGTTCACGTCGGCCGACGTGAAGTTCACCGTCGACGCCATCAACGATCCGGCGTACAACCCGGAGAGCACGGACGGGTTCGACCGTATCAGCAGCGTCGACACGCCCGATCCGCTCACGGCCGTCGTCCACTACCGCGAAGTGTATGCGCCTTACGCGCTGCAGTTCGTTCGCGGGTGTCTACCGCGACACGTGCTCCAGGGCCGCGACATCGATCGCGCCAACGATTACAATCGCGCGCTGCTGGGGACCGGGCCGTACAAAGTTGCCGAGTGGAAGACGGGCGAGTACATCCTTCTCGAGCGGGTTGACAGCTACTGGGGCGGCGCTCCGAAGATTGCAAAGCTGCTCTTCAAGTTCCTCGCAAACACGAACACACGCATCAATCAACTCAAGACCGGCGAGGTGCACGTCGTCGGGACGGTGCCGTGGGACAAGTACCGCGAGATTGCCGGCGTGCCCGGCCTCACCGTGCATCGCACGCCGGGCAATGCCTACGAGCACGTCACGCTCAACCAGCGGCGGTTCCCGGCATTTGCCGACATCCGGGTGCGCCGCGCGCTCACCCACGCGGTCGATCGCGACCTCATCGTCCGCACGATTCTCGATGGCCTCGCCCCGGTCACGCACGGTCCCATTCAGCCGGTGTCGTGGGCCTACACCGACGACATCGCGAGATACCCATTCGACCCGTCGCGCGCGCGTGCCCTCCTGGATGACGCCGGTTGGCGTGACACACAACGGCGACAGCGTACGCGAGCGCGGCGGGCAACAGCTTGCCTTTACGCTGATCACGCAGGCCGGGTTCGTCGTGCGCGAGAGCGTCGCCCAGGTGCTGCAACGTCAGTTTCGCGACGTCGGCGTCGATATGCGCATCGAACTGCATGACGGCACGAGCATCAGCCAACGCTGGTTCGAGGGGAACTTCGACGCCATGCTGCACTGGTGGCAGATGCCCGCCGACCCGGAGCTGACGCTGTTCTTCGCCTCCGATCGCACCCCGCCCGCCGGGCGCAACATCAATTTCATCAACGACGATGCGTTGACCCGTCTGGTGTACGCCGCCGACCGCACCGTCAATCTCGACGAGCGGAAGCATCACCTCGCCGCCGCGCAGGCCCGCATCGCCGACCTCGCGATCGAGATTCCTCTGTACAGCGTGACGAAGCTCGATGCCGTCCCTGCCCGGCTTCACGGTTTCAAAGGGAACCCGACGAACGCCGGGATCTTCTGGAACGTGCACGAATGGGAGATCAGATGACGCATAGTCGCGAATGAATCTGCGCAATCGAATCGCGCAGGGCGGCCCCCTCCTGCTGCTCGTGTCGATCGGCGTCTTTGCCCTGATTCACGCCGCGCCGGGAGGACCCACCGCGGTGTTTCTCTCCAACCCCGGCGTCCGGCCGGAGGATATCGAGCGGCTCCGGCGCGCGCTCGGCGTCGATCAACCGCTCTGGGTGCAGTACCTGCGCTGGCTGGCGGCATTCGTCCGCGGCGACTGGGGCTACAGCTTCAGCGACAGCCGCCCCGTGATCGACCGCGTGCTCGAACGCGCGCCTGCCACCTTCGAGCTGGTTGGCGCGTCGCTTGGTGCGGCAGCGATTGCCGCGGTGCTCTTCGGCATGATTGCGGCCGTCACGCGAGGACGGTGGCCCGATCGGCTCGTGCGCGGCGCATCAGCGGCCGCGCATTGCGATCCCGGCGTTCTGGTTCGGTCTCGTCCTGCAGCTCCTGTTCGCATCCACGCTCGGCTGGCTGCCCTCCTCTGGCCGCGTCACGCTCGGGGACGGCGGCGTCATCGACCGGCTGTTGCATCTGTTGCTGCCCGCGACCGTTCTGGCCGGCATCCATGCGGCCGCGTGGACGCGATACGTGCGTGCGTCGATGATCGAGGCGTTGGGCCAGCCGTTCGTGTCGGCCGCCCGCGCGCGCGGCGCTCCTGAACGTCGCGTCCTGGTGCGGCACGTGCTCCGCACGGCGCTGCCGCCGGTGGTGACGGTCGCACTGCTCGACGCGGCGCTCCTCGTCTCCGGCGCGGTCGTGACAGAAAGCGTGTTTGCCTGGCCCGGCCTCGGAACGCTCTTCACCGAGGCGCTGGCGCGCCGCGATTACCCGGTGCTAATGGCCATGCTCATGGTTGCCTCAGGTGCCATCGTCGCCGTCAATGTCGCGGCCGACGCGATTCATGCGCTCCTCGATCCGCGGGTGACGATGTGAACGTCGTCGCGCGCTCGGGGTCGGCAGGCCGTGCCGCTGCGCTTGTCCTGCTCGTGCTCCTCGTCGCGGCTGCGGCGGCGCCGGTGATCTCGCGGCATCAGCCGAACGATCTGGATCTCGCCAACCGGCGCGCGGCGCCGTCGGCGACGCACTGGTTTGGCACCGACGAACTCGGGCGTGACATGTGGTCGCGCGTGCTGCATGGCGCGCGCGTATCGCTCGCTGTCGGCCTGCTGGCGGGACTGATGGCGAGCGGCATCGGCATCGCGATCGGCGGCGTGGCCGGCTACGCCGGCGGGTGGGCTGACAGCGTGCTCATGCGCTTCACCGACGCGATGCTGTCGGTGCCGCGGCTGCTGCTCCTCATGATCCTCGGCGCGGTGCTTTCGCCATCGGTGGCGCTCCTCGTCGTGCTCGTCGGCGCCGTCGGGTGGATGGAAACCGCACGCGTCGCCCGCGCCGAGATCCTCTCGCTGCGCGCGCGCGACTTCGTGATCGCCGCCAGGGCCGCGGGGGCGAGGTTTCCGCGACTGCTCACGCGGCATCTGCTGCTCAACGCCGCCGGGCCGCTCATCGTCGCCGGCACGTTGGCAATCGCACGCAGCATCCTGCTCGAATCGGCGCTCAGCTTTTTCGGCGTTGGCGTGCAGCCGCCGGCGGCCAGCTGGGGCAACATGCTCTATCAGGCGCAGACGACGATGAGTACCCGAGCCGTGGCTGGCGTTTTTCCCAGGCGTGTTCATCTTCGCGACCGTCCTCGCGGTCAACACGCTCGGCGACGCGCTCGCCGAGCGGCGGTGACCAGCTGAGTGAGTACGCGCGTTTCGGAGACGGCTTATCTGGCCGAGCTCAGGCCTCTCGACACTCTCGCGGCGACTCGAGTACGGCGCGAACGGCGCGTCCGACGCGAGGAATGCTGACGCCTGCCGGGTGAAGGAGTCGTGAAACGCTGTCGAGATCCTCGGTTCGTCGCGCAAGCCTCTCAATGAACGCGCCGCCAGCGGCCTGGCTCGACGAAGTGGGCGCGAAGAAGATCTTCTGCAACACGGCGTATCCCTTGAGGGTCGAATCGCCGAGGTGCCTGGACAGACTCGGTTTCTCCAGATGCATGATGTCTTCACCGCCGCGCGGCGCGGTGCCGACCAGAATCATCCGATGGATGCTCCGATTGTGGTAGGCACACTGCCGGTTGAACGGCCAACACCGGCGTTATCAAACAGGATCACTTCTCGGCCGGCAGCGAGCGGATCGGTCACCGCCGGATCCCAGTTGTCCAACGTGCCGGTGAAATGCTGGAGACAGAGCAAGGGGCGGCGGAGTCCGCCCCCGATTCGGCGGTACGCGTAGGACTCGTTCTTCACTCGCAGAAACTCGGTCGGGGCAGTCGTGGCGCTGGCTGTTGTTGCGGTCGACATTTCCTGATCTCCCTTCCGAATTGCTTCGCGAGCCGTCACTTCAGACTGCGTCGTGCCTGGCGCTCGCGGTTGTTGCGGGGATCGCCTCGAGCAACGAACCAGACTCCTGTCCGAGCACCTTCTCGATCGAGATCGGCAACGAGCGGACCCGCGTGCCGGTCGCGTGATAGACCGCATTCGCAATCGCCGCCGCCATTCCGGTGATGGAGAGCTCGCCGATGCCCTTTGTTCCAAGCGGGGTCATCGCATCCGGTTGTCCCACGAACAGCACATCCACATCGCGTACGTCCGCGTTCACCGCCACGACGTATTCGGCCAGCGACGTGGTCACCAGGCGTCCGCTACGATCTGACACCGTCTCCTCCAGGAGCGCCATGCCGATTCCCATCGCGATACCGCCGATGATCTGACTGCGGGCGGTCTTTGGGTTGAGGATCCTGCCGCCATCGACGGCCGACACGACTCGAGCGACACGGATTGTTCCGAGGTCCGGATCGACGTGGACCTCGACGAAGTGCGCGGCATATCCACCGGCGTGCGCACGAGTGCCGGTTGACGGCGCTGTGTATGGGATGAAGCGACCGGCCTGGACGATCATGCTGGCCGACGACGTCTCGCCCGGCGGCGCACTCTCGCCCTCAATCGTCAGCTCGTCCAGACCGTGCCGCGTGAGGATGTCGGCGTATGTTTCAAAGCGCGCCGGATCGTCGCTGATCTGAATGCCTCCGTTGCGAACGGTGATGCCTTCCAAACGACACCCCTTGAGCGGCGACCTCTCGTCGTCACTGACAAGATTCACGAAGGCGCGGACCAGACTGACGCAGGTGGCGTGGACCGCGTTGCCGAGTGCGCCGGTCAGGCCAGATCCACCTTCCTGCGGGGCCCTCGGCATGGCGCTATCACCGAGACCGAACCGCACGCGCTCGATCGGCACGCCTAGACAATCAGCCGCGAGCATCGTCATCACGGTGTAGGGCCCCGGTCCGATATCGGTCGCGCCGCTCCGCACGAAGGCCGTTCCATCTCGCCGTATCGTTGCGACGGCTTTGCAGGGGGGCTGATAAGCGCCCAGCGCCCCTCGAGCCATGCCGAACCCGACGAGCTGTCCACCCTTCCGCATCGACCGGGGCTTTGGAGTGCGCGCCGACCATCCAAAGCGCTCGGCACCCTCTCGATAGCAGTCGAGCAGCGCATTGCTCGACCACGGCAGGCCAGTGCCCGGATGTACGTGCGCGTGATTCTTCAGCCGCAGCTCGACAGGATCGATGCCCACCGCGTACGCGAGCTCGTCCATGCCTGACTCCAGGGCAAACGAACCTTCGGCTTCTCCGGGTGCACGCATCCAGCCTGGTGTCGGAATGCTCTGGCGAATCTGAGTCGCGCGTGTCGAGACATTGGGGCATGCGTACGCGTGGGGAGTCCCGTACGTGATCAAATTGATCAACTCGCCCGTCATGCCGATCGAGGATCTGGAGACGTGTTCAATGGCGGCTAGCTGTCCGTCGCGGCTTGCGCCGATCGACAACTGCTGAATCGTGTTTGGCCGATGGCCGACCGAGGTAAACATCTGGGCGCGCGTCAGCACGACCTTCACCGGTCGCTTCGTGATCCGGGCGGCAAGAGCCGCGAGCGACACATGCGGCCAGACGCGCAGCCCTGCGCCGAACGCACCGCCAACGAACGGCACCAGGACACGCACGCCGGCTGGATCGATGCCGAATGTGGCAGCCAGTGAATCGCGCGCGCCATGGGGATTCTGCGTGGTGTCATGGACCGTCAGCGCATCGCCGTCCCAGACCGCCACCGTAGCAAACAGGCCGATCGGATTGTTTGTGTTCTCCGCAGTCGTGTAAGTCTCGTTCACTTGCACATCGGCTGCCGCGAGAGCCCCGCGC
The DNA here is from genome assembly GCA_963724485.1 of uncultured Acidobacteriota bacterium. Lineage (GTDB taxonomy): Bacteria > Acidobacteriota > Vicinamibacteria > Vicinamibacterales > UBA2999 > JACCSI01. The sequence continues at coordinate 589,954 of CAVRUW010000018.1, read as the reverse complement.
ACGTTCCCACGATCGTAATCGGGCGTCCATGGATGGAACACGGGTGACGTTCGCGGGTCATCGAAGGAGAGAAGCGGCGTGTCAGGCTCATACGTGACTTCGATGAGCGCCGCCGCCGCATCCGCTTGCTCCCTCGTCTCCGCGACGACCATCGCCACGTGCTGGCCATAATGCAGCACGGCGTCACTTTGGAATGGCGGCAACGGCTGCGGACCGATCTCCGTGACTGCCCCAGGCGCCAGCGGCGGCGTATTGAGGTGAGTGATGACGACCACAACGCCAGGTGCGCGCTCGGCAGCGTCCACCGCAATGTCACGGATGCGCCCACTGATTATCGTGCTTTGCACCAGAGCCGCGTGCGCGAGGCCGGGAAGGTTCACGTCGATCGGATAGGTGGCCGCACCCATTACCTTGAGGCGGCCGTCAACCCGATCCAGAGGGGTGCCGACGACGCCAATGTCAGTTGTTGTGGTGCTCATAGGTTCGCGTCTCTCGCGGTGGCAAATGCGCGCACGATGGTGCGCTTCGCCAGTTCGATCTTGAAGTGGTTGTGCTCTCGTGCGACGGCTCCGGTCAACGCGATCTCGGCGGCGTCGCGAAATGTGTCGTCACTCGCCTGGCGCCCGGTCAGAAAGTGTTCGGCCTCGGCTCGCGCGCCAGGGCTTGGTCGCGATCCCGCCCAATCCCAGCCTCGCGGCTCGAATCATCTCGCCTTCGAGATCGAGGACGACGGCTGCTGATGCGAGCGCAAACTCGTAGCTCGCCCGGTCTCTGACTTTGAGATAGTGCGAGCGCCGGGCGGCCGGCAAGTGTGGGATGACGATGTGGGTGATCAGTTCGCCGTGCTCCAGCGCAACCTCGATGTGCGGCGTATCGCCAGGAGCACGGTGGAAGTCGCGGAACGGAATCGAGCGCGTGGTGCCATCGGCTCGAGCCGTGTGAATCTCAGCGTCGAGGACGACCATGGCGACGCACATGTCGGATGGATGCGTGGCAATGCAGTGTTCGCTGACGCCCAGTACGGCGTGTCCGCGGTTGAAGCCGTCGAGCGCATCGCAGCCCGATCCGGGCTGTCTGCGGTTGCACGACGCGTGCACATCTCTGAAATAGGAGCAGCGCGTCCGTTGCATGATGTTGCCGGCGACCGTCGCCATGTTGCGGATCTGTGTGGTGGCGCCCGAGAGGATCGCTTGCGACAGCACGGGCAAACGATCGCGCACGGCCGGGTGCCACGCCAGCTGGCTGTTGCTGACGGTCGCGCCAACGGTGATCGCGTCGTCTGATACGTCGATACTCGACAGGCCGAGACGCCGGACATCCACGACGGTGTCTGGCCTGAGCACGTTGACCTTCATCAGATCGACGAGCGTCGTGCCACCAGCCAGGAACATTGCGCCAGGATGCGCGACCATGGTTCTAGCCGCGTCATCCACGGCGGCCACTCGGTGAAAGGTGAAGTCCTTCACGGCCGTACTCCACCTTCGCGCTCCGCGCTACGGTGGACAAGTCGGCGGACGAAAGCACTTGCCTCACGGCGGCGACGATATTCGGGTAGGCGGCACACCGACAGAGGTTGCCGCTCATCCGTTCGCGGATCTCGTCGTCGGTCAGTGTTGCGCTGTCGACCGTTTGTCGAACGTCCGGTGTGACGAAACTGGGCACGCCCGCGTGCACCTCCTGAACGGCGCAGATCGCCGACAGGATCTGCCCGGGCGTGCAGTAGCCGCACTGAAACCCATCGCAGTGCAGGAAGGCGGCCTGCATTGGGTGAAGCTCGTCGCCTGCCGCGAGACCCTCAATCGTGACGACGTGCTGGCCCTCACACGTTGCCGCCAGCGTCAGACAGGACAAGACACGCTGGCCGTCGATGATGACGGTGCACGCGCCGCACGCGCCCTGATCGCACCCCTTCTTCGTGCCGGTCAGGCCGAGCACGTCTCGGAGTGCGTCGAGCAGCGTCACGCGCGAGTCCAGCGAGAGTTCGTGGGTCGTTTGGTTGACACGGACGGTGGTTTTCATCGCGATTACCTTATTCGCCGATCGGTTAGATCAGGTTGGGGCGGAGAAGCTGAGCCTCGGCGTCGGGACTAGACGGTGTCACAGGTAAGCCCGCGTCACGCCACCGAGCGCCGCTTCGAGCGAGCGGGAATCGTTGAAATCGCCCGCGACAACCGTGGCTGATGAGCCTCGCAGTCGGTCTCCGTCAGGTGGGCGTCGGACCATCGCCCGAACGCGCGCTCCTCGGCCTTCGAGTTGCTGCAGCAACGTCGACCCCGTATTGCCCGTCGCGCCCGTCATCAGAATCATCTCTTCAGCACCGGGTCTAAAGCTTGAGCGTCCATCAGACCTTGGGTTCGATCAATACCTTTGTCTGATTGATGACCGCGCAGGCGTCTGATTTTATGTCGCAGCAAAGGAGTTCGTCATGACGGACCGACCCGCGAAGGCCCTGGGTGAGAACGCGGCGAGCTTGACTATCCGTCTGCCTGTTCGCGTGCCGCACGGCTTCCACGGCGGCTGGGCGCCCGATAAGATTACGGTCGTCGAGTAGAGTGCATGCGACGGCGGCGCCATTCAATGGATGGTCCGCGAGAAACGGCCTCCGTGATTGGGGACCGCGTGTGACGCAGTGTTCAGCAACGATGTGGAGGTATTTATGTCGGAAGCGAAAGCAGTGGGAGGAATCAGGAACGTCGTTCTGGTGCACGGGGGGTTCGTGGACGGTTCCGGTTGGCAGGGCGTCTACGACCTTCTGAAAAAGGACGGCTACAACGTGGCGATCGTGCAGAATCCGACTACCTCGTTGGCGGACGACGTCGCGTTCACGAAACGCACGCTGGCCGCGCAGAACGGCCCGGCGATTCTTGTTGGCCATTCGTACGGGGGTGTCGTGATCACGGAAGCCGGCAACGACCCCAAGGTCGCGGGCCTCGTGTATATCGCGGCGTTCGCTCCGGACGAAGGCGAGTCCGTGTCCGCGTTGATCAAGAACCCGCCGCCGGGTGCGCCCGTGCCTCCGATCCTGCCGCCGCAGGATGGCTTCCTGTTTCTCGATCGGACGCAGTTTCGCGCGTCGTTTGCCGCGGATGTGACCGCGGAGGCGGCCGCCTTCATGGCGGACTCACAGGTGCCATGGGGTCTCGAGGCGCTCAACGGCGCCGTGAGTGAGCCGGCGTGGAAGTCGAAGCCGAGCTGGTACCTCGTGGCGACGGATGACAAGATGATTCCGCCAGATGCCCAGCGTGTGATGTCGAAGCGCGCCGGTTCAACGGTTACCGAGGTCAAGGGCAGTCATGCCGTTTACGTGTCGCAGCCGAAGGCTGTTGCTGCGATCATCGCGACGGCAGCTAACGGGGTGGCGTTGGCCAGCTGATTGGCGGACGTAGGTTAGGTGGCGCGCGACATCGCGCCAGAAGTCATGAACGAGTTTCGACTGTTCGCACATGGCGTGGCGTTCGACGCGGACGCCTACCTGGCACAGGCCCCGCTGAAGTTCGACGGAGGTTGGCGTAAAGGCGAGGCCGGGAACGACCACCCGAAGTCGAGCGGCGTCTTCAAGGTGCTCGGGAACGGGCGGACGGTGCCGATCTTCGAGCAGGAGCAGATTGCCATCGAGTTCCTGTCGGCCAACCGAGAGGCGCTGAAGGCACTCGCTACGTATCCAGGCGTGACGACGTTCATCCTCGGGTTGCAGTACCACATCAAACTCGATGAGAGCACGATTGGGTTCTGCGTGGGCCCGTCGTCCCAACTCATGTCGCACGCGCTGGATGTTGGCATCGCGCCGATCTACTACGTCACGCTCGATAGGCGACACGAGGGGGAGGGCGAGCAAGACGCCTAGTCGTCCGCGTCAGCGGCTCTTGAACTGTCCGCGCACCTCGCCGCCGGGGAAATCGCCAGGCCCCTCGTTATTCGGAAGCACGCCGTCGCTCGTGTGAACGTTCACGTACGCATTGCCTTCCCGGATCCGCGCGAGGATGTCGGCGAAGCTCGCCACGCCGCCGGGGCAGTTCGGGTTGGTCGTCGGCGTGACGTGATTGCCGGCTGGCGGATCGACCGTGTTGTTCACCGTCCCCGCCGCGAGCACACCGTTGTGCCGTCCCGTGGGCCCCTGCAATGCCGACGTGGACGACGGGTCCGGATAGAGCCAGACAACGATTGGACCATTCACCCCCACCGGCCCGCAGTGGATATGTGCCTGAACCACGTTTTCGATGTTCGCGACAATCAACTTGTAGTCGAAGGACTGTTGGTCCGGCGCGATGTCGAAGATGGCCTGCCCCTGGGCGCGCGAGTCGGCTGGACTGGGCGAGCCAGTGAACACCTCCTGACTCCCTGACATGTGCACGCTATGGTTGTGTGGCTGCCCCGCGTGCTGCGCCGACGTGATCTCGACGGGAATCGAAATCGACTCCGGCTGCGTCGGGGACCGCTGTGTATCCGACGAACACGCGCTCGTCACGACTGCCGCGATCCAGAACAAGACGACTCTACGCATAGGGCACCTCTCGTCGACAGGGAGATCTGTCCGTGATCTCGCCGGTGAACCTCTCGACTTGCGGCCGTCGATTGTGCAACCGGCGTTCCGTGCGCGTGTGCGATGCAGCTGAGCGTTGTCCGCGCGGGCCTCGCAACAAATTCGGATATGAGATGTAGCTGGGGTGGGACTGCTGAGTAATTCTCCAATTACGATGTGCGTACACGCATACAAGTCACGTAATCGAAGTGTCGATCGTGCGGGTGCGGGCTATCGTCGCTCTTGCTGCTGGCTCAAGCGATCGCGTGTGCGACACTCAGAACCACGCTGATGAGCATTAGAGCTCCATGTGACGACGGCGTCGTACGATCGGCGCCTGCCGCGCGCGAGTGTTCCGCTGCGGCTCGGCGCGCCGTGCTGGCGGTGGCGATCATCGGCTCCAGCATCACCTTCATCGACGGGAGCGTCGTGAATGTCGTGCTACCCCTGCTGCGGCAGCAGCTTGGATGCCACTTCGGCCGAGGTGCAGTGGATTGTCGAGGCCTACATGCTCTTCCTCGCGTCTCTCATCCTGCTTGGAGGGGCGTTGGGCGATCGCTACGGGCGCCGGAGAGTCTTCATCGTCGGCGTCCTGATCTTTGCGGCCGCGTCCGGACTGTGCGGTATGCGCCTCGGGCGTCCAAATGTTGATCGCGGCGCGCGCCGTACAGGGGATTGGTGCCGCTCTCCTGGTGCCGGGGAGTCTGGCCCTCATCAGCGCCAACTTCACCATGGAGCAGCGAGGCCGTGCGATTGGCTCGTGGGCGGCGTTCACTTCGATCGCCGGGGGCCTTGGGCCGATCGTCGGCGGATGGCTGGCGGAAGCCGTCTCGTGGCGATGGATCTTCTTTCTCAACGTGCCGATCGCCGCCCTTGTGATATTCATCGCCTGGTGGCGCGTGCCGGAGAGTCGTGCCGGATCGGCCACCGCGGGTATCGATTGGGCGGGTGCCACATTGGCAACGTTGGGCCTTTCCGCGCTCGTGTTCGGGTTGATCGAAGGTGGAAGCGGGGGATTCTCCCAGCCTTACGTCATCGCCAGCCTGGCCTGGGGCGTATTCGGTTTGGTCGCCTTCGTTTTCGTCGAGTGGCGTATCGATCACCCGATGGTGCCGCCCGAGTTGTTCCAGTCGCGCACGTTCGTCGGTGTCAACCTGCTGACCCTGTTCCTCTATGCCGGTCTGGGGGCAACGATGTTCGTGCTGCCGTTTACGTTGATCCAGGTGCACGGTTACACCGTCGTTCAGGCCGCCGCCGCGTGGCTGCCCTTCGTCGGCACGATGTTCTTGCTCTCGCGCTGGTCGGGCGGGTTGCTCGATCGGTTCGGCGCCAGACTCCCGCTAACACTTGGTCCGGCGATCGCAGCGCTGGGATTCGCTCTTTTTCCTCGTGCCGCTCACTCCGGTTCGTACTGGACGGCGGTGTTCCCGGCGGTCATGGTGATGTCCTTCGGGATGGCCATCAGCGTGGCCCCGTTGACGACGACCGTGATGACAGCGGTGGACGAGAGCCGGGCCGGACTGGCATCTGGCATCAACAACGCCGTGTCGCGTGTGGCGGTTCTGGTGGCGGTGGCGGTGGCTGGTGTGATTAGCGAAGGTTCATTTCAGACCGCCATCGGCCGCGTCGCTTGGGTATCAGCAGTCTTGGCGCTGGCCGGTGGCTTGAGCGCCCGCCTGTTCGTCGAGTCGCATCCGCCATCGCGACGGACCACCACGTGACACGTGATGACGCCGGCTCGCAATGACCACTTTGATGGCCGGCGGTTCACCAATCCGTCGGGCGTCACCGCACCGCCGTTTTCTGCTGTTTTACGAATGCTGCGTGAGCCGCGCAAGCGATGGCCTACGCGTATCGACCAGCCGCCGCAACGGCCGTCGCCGTTGGACGATGCTGTCGCCGTCGTGACATTCATTGGCCACTCCACGTTCTTGATTCAAACGTCACACGGCAACATCCTGACTGACCCTATCTATTCCGACCGGGCCGGGCCGCTCAACATGATCGGTCCGAAGCGCGTGCGCCAGCCGGCAATACCCTTCGACGAATTGCCACCGATTTCGGTGGTGCTGTTGAGCCACAACCACTATGACCATTGCGATCGCCGCACCCTCCGCAGGCTGGCGCAACGATTTCAGCCGATCGTGGTGACGCCGCTTGGAAACGGCCGACTCGTACGGTCAACCGGGATTCGTCGCGTCGAGGAGCTTGATTGGTGGCAGGAAACAGACGTCGCGGCAGTGTCTGTGGCCATCACTCCAGCCCGCCATTTCTCTGCGCGCGGGCTTCTGGATCGGAATCGCGCCTTATGGGGTGGATTCGTCCTCACGGTCGGCACGAAGCGAATATTTTTCGCGGGGGACACAGCTTACGGAGACTTTTTCCGCGACCTCCGGAACAGACTCGGTCCGGTCGACCTGGCGCTGTTACCGATTGGCGCGTACGAGCCGCGCTGGTTCATGCAGTCGGTTCACATGAATCCGGCCGAGGCCGTCCAGGCGCACCTTGATCTCGCGGCGTCGGAAAGCATCGGCATGCATTTCGGCACGTTTCAAATGACTACTGAGGGGATCGACGAACCAGAACGCGCTCTCGACGAGGCGTGTCGTAGCCGTGGTATTCCGGCCTCGCGATTCAGGACACTTGGCTTCGGGGAGTCCGTGCGCGTGAAGTAGGTGTCGACGGTGGTTTAGCCCGGGCTCACCTCACCCCATCAATACCGCGGGCCCAGCACGATGACGCCGATCCGGAGAGTGTTCTTGTCGCCCGTCATCGCCGGAAACACCTGCTGGTGGACAAGAAACCGATCGCGGGCGGACCTGATCCCGCCAACCTCGCCTTGGTCGTTTTCGAAGCGGACCGGCTCACCGCGAATAGTGCCGTTCATGAGGAGCTCAACGCCAAGCGGGTCGTGGACCAGCTCCACGAGGTTGCCTCGCAGCTGCTCGTAGGCCCCGGTCCGGCCACAGATCGGACAAATCTCTACGTCGGCATGATTCGGGTTGGTGTGCTCGACCTCGTAGTGCGCGCTCGCAGCCACGCGAAAGAACTCTCGAGAGCCGCTCCGAGTCTTGAGCGTTACCCGATCGAGCTTCTGGACGGCGAGTGCGGAATGGTAATAGCGCATGTGAAACGCGTGCGAGTGCTGGAGTGCGCGATGCTCCGGGACTTCCCAGGGCTGAAGATGCTCGAGGGTCACCTCGAAGTCGGCCCCTTCCGGATTTGAAAATGGGCCGTGCGCCTCGCGCAGGCGCATCGGGCCGCGCACTTCGTCGGCAATGAGTCGCACCGCGGCCGCGTACGAGTCCACCAGCGAAGCATCCACGTAGAACCACACGTTGGGATACCGCGGCATCGACTTGTCGAAGACCGTCTTGGGTGGCAGGCGGTAATCATCAATCGTCGTCGCTTCCACCGGCGAGGTGGCGGTCTCGGTGGTCCGCGACGATCCAGCCGGCGTCTGGTCCGGCCACTCGGTCTTCGCTCGGAAGTTGTAGGGGAGAAACTGCTGATCGATCACGGCGCTGTTCCATCGTGAGACGGCGACCATTCGATGTCGCTCGAGCAATGGGATCGGGTCGACGACTCGCGTGAACGCGGTGAATTGGGCCCAGTCGCCTTCGAACGTGTCGGGCCATTGGAGCCGTCGCGCGATCGGATGCTCTTTCAGACGCCTGCCCTCCGTCTGCAACTTCTGCCAGGTGGCGCGGTTGTAGTCGAGAAGAGAGATCGGCGTTCCCATCGCCAGGTATTTACGTTCGATGTCGCCCTCGCTCGCCTGGATGGGCATCGATTCCCACCCGTCCGGCAGGGAACCGTGCTTGCCCCATTGCACGTTCACGCGCGGCCGCATGTCGTGGGCTCGTGCGTCGCGGAGAGCCGAGTCGCCCGCTTCGAGAATGCGTCCGTGGAAGTAGGTCCAGAAGCGCTCGATCGCCGCTCCGTCAGCTGAGAACTGGACCCAGGCGAGCTCGTGGTCACACGGGTCGTTGTCCTCGGGGAAGTCAATATCGTCCTCCCAGAACAGGTGATAGGCAATGAGGCGCTCGGTTGGATGAAGCACGGCCGCGAAGTCGCGAAGCGCGAAAAACTCCGTGGGTGTCGTGAGGACGCGTGGCGCGAAGCGCTTGATGATCGCCAGCTCGCGTGCCGATGGCGGCCGAGGCGGGTCGAGCGACAGGGCGTGCGCATACTCGCGGCTCGCCTCGTCTAATCCGCCGTGCATTGTGGAACTCGACGCCCCTGGCATGCGCGACGGCCGCCGCAGCCGGCGGTCGCGGCCCCGACGATTGCGCACCGGTCATCAGACCGGCGGCAATCGTGATGGCAAATGTCGCGCCCCTCATCGCTAGAAATAGAACTTCAGGCCGAACTGGACGATGCGAGCGTTGCTCGCGGTCAGGATCTGCCCGAAGCCGCTCGATTCACGCTGAATATTCGGCGGTCCGTAGTTCACGCGGTTGAACGCGTTGAACACTTCCGTGCGGAACTGGAAGCGATGTTGGGCGTTGACCGAGAAGTCCTTCGCGATCGTGAAATCGAAGTTCGCGTAACCGGGCCCACGCATGATGCCGACCCCGGCATTTCCAAATGCCTGTGGAGCGGGACTGAAGACCGCGAAGGCGTTGGTGTTGAACCAGCGGTTGATGGTTCGCTCGGACGACGGCAACTCCGGATCGCCGACAAGATTAGGTCGAGCGCGACGTTCGCCGCCCAGGTTGAGTACGGTCGACCCTCCGAGCGTCGCCGTCAGGGCCAAGCCACTCTGCAGCACGTGAATGCCACTCAGCTGCCATCCACCGAGCAGAACATCGAGCGTAGGTCCCCAGTTGCTGCCGAATCGCCGGCCCCGGCCGAATGGCAGTTCCCACACGTAACTCACCACGAAGCGATGTCGAATGTCGAATTCGGCTGGGCCGCGGTCTGCCGCAAGATTGAAGCTGTCCTGGGGTTCGCGGAAGGTTCCGGTATCGAAGCCCGGCCCACCACCGCTCGTCGAGATGTGATCCGGAGCATCGGTAATTGCTTCGCCGAGCGTATAGCTCACCAGGGCAGTAAGGCCTCGCGAGTAGCGTTTCTCCAGCGATATCTGCAGCGAGTTGTAGTCAGCGCTGACGCGATTCTCCATCCACTGAATGTCGCCAAAAGCCGGGTACGGCCGATCGCCGGCGGACTGCGAACCGTTCGCGTTCTGAATCACGGCGCGCTGGTTGAGATTCCTGAATCCCGGCAAGTCTCTGCCCTTGTTGCCCACGTAGGCGACGTCGAGGACGACGTCCGGCATCAGCTCGTACTGCGCGCCGACGTTGTACTGATGAATGATCGGAGTCTTCTGATTTGGATCCTGGCCACGGCGGAGCACGGTCGGTGCGAGGGTGCTCGGATCGAGGAGGCCGTTCGGGTAGCCGTTGCGCAGCTGGAAAGGCGCCGCGGACGCGATGGCCGCGGACCCCGTGACCGAGGTCTGCAGGAGGTTGTCGACCAGATAGGGTGGATTGAACCCCAGCATCCCCTCGCGACCCTGTCGGACCGTGTGGCTATAGAACGATCCGTACGCACCGCGGACTACCAGGCGTGACGTGGCCATATAAGCAAAGCCTGCTCGCGGCGCAACGTTGTTCCGATCGGGCTTAATCAATGCGCGGTCGAACAGATCGCCATCCTGCGCGAACACCATCGTCCCCGTTTCAGGGTCGAAGTTTGCGAGCTGATTGTTCTTCTCACGCGGCGGCGTGGCGAACTCGTAACGGAGCCCCATGTTCAGCGTCAACTTCGGCGTGACCCGGTAGTCGTCCTGCACGAAGTAGAACTGCATGTCCTGACCTTGGTCCATGACCGTATAGCTCGTAAGCGCCAGCTGAGAGGGGAGGCCCAGTAGAAGGTCCCCCATGGCACGGCCGGTAAAACGATCCTCGAAGTTCATCCGGCCGATCGTTGCGTTGAGGTCGTTGATCTTCGTCTCGACGTGCAGGAACTCGAATCCAAACTTGAGGAGATGCGCCTGCCGGTTCCAGGTGAAGGTCGCGCGAGGATTCCAGGAGCGCGGCGTCTGGAACTGCGGCGTTGACGTGTGACGTCCGAAGGCGTCGAATCCCTGGATATTCATCTTGGGGAGTCCGCCGACGATGGCCGGATCGTTGGGCACGTTGAGCAGACCGAACTCTGCAGCCGCGTCGACGCCGGCGTTCGGCGGATACGTGAAGTAGTTGCCGCGGGCCCAGCCAAAGCGGAATTCGCCGACGAGGTTGGATGACGCGATCCAGGTCGCGCCCAAAGCGAGCCCCTGCGACCGATTGAGGTTGGACCCGAACGCATCGTTGAAGGATCCCTCGCCAAGGCCCGGAAGAGGCGACGGACGGAACGTGTCGGTGTCGACGAAGCTGTAGCGGGCGAAAGCCGTGATGCCCGGCCCGACCTGGTGATCGACGCGCACGTCGAATTGATCCTGCCGGATCTCCGTGACCGGAGTGGACGCGTAAATTGTCGAGCCCGGCACGTTCGGATTGGGAATGAGATCGATGAGGCGAGCGGCCACCGGATCCCATCGGTCGCGCGGGATCACCCACTGTCCTTGAGCGTTGGTGGCAAACTCCGGGCGTCCGGGCGCGAACGGATCGAATACCGCCGCGCGGAAGAGTCCGGCCTTTTCGTCCGCTGTCGGTACCAGGCGCACGCGCGGAATGCCCTCCTCGTCGCGCAGCCCCTCGTAGTCAGCAAACCAAAATGTTCGGTTGCGAAGGATTGGACCACCAGCGGCGCCGCCAAACTGGTTGCGCTCACGCTTCGGTTTCGGAGCTCCGAGCAGCTTTGAGAAATAGTTGTTGGCATCGAGTGCGTCGTTGCGGAGAAATTCGTAAACACTGCCCCGCACGCTGTTCGTGCCTGATTTGATCACCGCGTTGACAACCGCTCCGGAACTGCGGCCGTACTCTGCCGAGTAGGCGTTGGTTTGAATCTTGAACTCCTGCAGCGCTTCAATCGATGGCTGCACGAGTTGCACGTTCTCGCCGCGGAAGGAGTTCGAGTACCAGATGTTGTCGACACCGTCGAGCAGAAAGACGTTGTTGAACGTCCGGTTGCCGTTGACGTTGAGCACGCCCTTGAAATTGACGCTCGCGAGGCGCGGGGTGCCAGGCAGGACACCAGGCGAGAGCAGGGCGAGCTGGTTGTAGTCCCGCCCGTTGAGCGGGAGATTGACGATCTTCCGCTCCTCGATGACCGACCCGCGCGAGGACACATCGGTTTGGAGCAACGTCGCAGCCGACGCGACCTGCACGGTCTCGGTGATGTTTCCGGCTTGCAGTGCGGCATCCACTCGCAACACCTGCGCCACCTGCAGCGTCACGCTGCTGCGAACGAACTTACTGAAGCCTTGCAACTCGACGGTGATGGAGTAGTCGCCAGGTCGAAGCCCAGGCAGGCTATAGACCCCGCGATCGTTCGTGGTTGTCGACAGGCTGATGCCAGTGGCGACGTTGGTGACGGTCACGGTTGCACCTGGAATCACGGCCCCCGTGGAATCGGTCACCTCTCCGAGAATCGTTGCCGCATCCTGCTGGGCCAGAGCGGGGGACGCACTCGACGCACCGAGCACGAACAGTACGACCAGCCATCTGAACACACGCACCTCCTTCGGCCAAATCTCGAGGCCGACTAACCGAGGGTAGAGAGCAGCGGTAAAGACCATGTTTCGATGACGTATCGATGAGGCAACAGTCGCTCGTCGCGGATCGTGTTCTTATCGATTGGAATTCGGCTGTGCGGCCGAGGCGGCCAACAGTTGGCCGAGCCACTCGCGGTGAGCCCTGTATTCAACTGGTCCTTCGTGACGGCCTCGAGGATGGTGCCGCGCGCATTAGCGTTGGGATCCTCGGGGTCCCACGCCATGTTCACCGTCTCGGTGGCGACCGAGACTTTGTAGACCTTTTCCCATGGCCATTTGAAGTAGGGCCCGCCCGGCATGATGACGCGTACTTGCGGGTAGACGTAGCGCGCCTTCTGATCGGCCGTGAGCGTTTCAGACAGCGGATCATCCAGCGTTGTCAGATCGTCGAGCCTCACCGCGCGGCCAAACCGGGTCTTCACGGCGCGCTCGTTCTGATCGACGGTGAACAGGCCAGCCACCAGGTAATTGACCAGGAACCACGCGACGAATCCCACGACGGCGCCGAGGACGATCGTCATCGTTCGGCGGGAGTCTACTACACGCCTTAGTGCATGTTGCGCTGCGCCGTCGCCATGACCATTTTGTTAGAGGCTCGAAAGACCGTTGCGCAATTGACCTGGGTTCCTCCATATTACGTAGCTCGTCGATTGCATGACGGAGAAAGTGGGCTCGGGAAGGTGATCGGCGAGATGACGGATCGAACTCCACCCCCAGTGAGCGAACCGTATGAAAACGTCCAGACGTCTTGCTGTCGCAATCTTCACGGCCATCGCGCTGCTTCCGATTCCTGCGAGCGTCAGCGCAGAGATCGTCAGGGTCGAATTTGCCGGAATCATGGACTTTTCGAGTATTGGAGGCAGCGCCGCAGAACCGTATGCCGGCGTCTTTGTCTATGACACCGCGATTCCGCCTTTCGACTCGGGTTGCATTACCGCCTACTGCTACGCCCACTACCAGATGAATCTCGTGAGTTTTCAAATGTTCGGAACGTCCCTGTCGCCTGGCCTCTTGGCCGTTCTCGTCCAGGATGCCCGGACCGCCGGGGTCAGCGATTTCTTCACGTTGACCGTCAACTTTCAGCCGAACGGCATCCCTATTCGCGGAACGAGCAGGGTGATGAAGGCCATGGGCGTGAACGCGGTTGTGCGTTCCACGACGTTTTCGAGTCCTGCCTTCCCACTCAATCTCGACGTCCGTCAAGCGTCCACCGCGATGAACGACTATGCGGAGCTCATCACCGGACAACTCCTGACAAAGAACGTTCCTCCGGCGGTATCCAATGTCGTGTTCTCGGCGCAAACACCTGGCGCTCCCACGAACCTTCAGGCAAGCGTCGCCGGCAACACCGTGAACATGTCCTGGAGCCCGCCCGTCACGGGCGGGCCACCGACCGGTTACACCGTGGTGGCGCGAGCGCCCGGTGGTCAGCTGCTCGCGACCGTTCAAGTCGGGAACGTCACGACGCTGAGCGCAGGCGCACCGGATGGTGTGTACGTCTTGAGCGTCCGCGCATCGAATGCTGCCGGACTGGGCCCTGAATCGTCGTCTGTAACCGTGACGGTTCCGCAGGCAGTCGCGCCGCCAGGCGCGCCGACGAATCTCTCGGTGAGCGTGGCGGGCACGAGCGCCCAGTTCTCGTGGAGCGCCCCTGCGAGCGGCGGCGCCGTCGCGAATTACATCCTCCTGGCCGGAACGACCCCCGGTTTTTCGGTCCCGATAGCCAGCGCCACGCTGGGCAGTACACCAGGCACTTCGATCTCGGGGATTCCTCCAGGGACCTATTTCGTACGAGTGACGGCGCGGAATGCCGGCGGGACCAGCGGGCCCAGCAACGAAGTGACGGTCATCGTGTCCGCCCCGAGCCTGCCCGGCGCGCCCACGCTGAACCCGCCGGTGATCTCCGGGAATACCGTGTCGCTGTCATGGGTCGCGGGTAGCGGGACACCCACGTCATACCTGCTGTACGTGGCGACCACGCCCGGTGGCAGTGCCATCGCCACCGTGACGTTGAACGGCACGTCGACGATTTTTACCGGTGTGCCGAGCGGCACCTACTACCTGCGGCTCGCGGCGGTAAATGGGGCAGGGACGGGGCCCGCGTCGAATGAGATCAACCTCGTCGTGCCCTAGAGCGATTGGCCGACTCGGGCCTGGTGAAGGGAAAGACCATCGGAATCGACGCGACGACGCTGGAGGCGAATGCCGCGCTGCGCAGCATCGTGCGGCGCGACACGGGCGAGAGCTATCAGGACTTCTTGACGAAGCTGGCGCAGGCCTCGGGCATCGACACGCCAACGCGCGCGGATCTCGCGCGGATCGATCGGAAGCGGAAGAAGAAAGGCGCGAACGACGATTGGACGCATCCCCACGATCCCGACGCGAAGATCACGAAGATGAAGGACGGGCGGACTCACTTGGCACACAAAGCCGAGCATGCCGTAGATCTCGAGACCGGGGCGATTGTCGGTGTGACGGTGCAGGACGCCGACGACGGCGACACCACGACCAGCATCGAGACGCTGATTGAAGCCGCCATACAGGTGGAAGCGGTCCGACCCGACAGCGACGGCATCGAAGAAGTGGTCGGCGATAAGGGCTATCACAGCAATCAGTCGCTCATGGATCTCGAAGCCTTCTTCTGGATTCCGAGGGCTGCGGGGGTGTCAAGCTTTCATCCGCTTCTCGACTCTAACGATCATCTCCAAATACGCGCCGACATCGGACTCGTGTCCAAGCTCGGAGGCATACCGCTGAAGTCGGTAAAGCGAATCTAGAAGGAGATCGCTGGTTTTGGTGACTAACTCTTCCGGGATTTTTTCGGGAAGGGCCTTCTGCGCCTTCTTGGTCTTGTTGTAGTTGGTTCTGCGCTTCGCGACCACAGCCGCCCAGAGCTCCTTGAGCAGCGGCCAGTCTCTTCTTTGTCGGAGACGCGAGGTCAAATCCATGAGATGGTCGTCATAATTCCATTCCCAATTCCACTTCCGAAATTCCGCTACCAAGGGTGCAAAGGCTTCCTTTTCGATATACGTGCGAAACATCAGGGCTAACGCCGCCTCATAACCTCGATAGACCGTCTGTCCGTGTTCGTTCTTCTCGCATTTCCCCTCGCTTTTCAGATAGCGCTCGATATCTTTCTGAAAATGCTGAAAGGTGGGCGTAAAGGATCTGTTCATGAATGGCAACCGGCTCCCGCAACTATGGGCCTTGGCCGGACGTTGAGTCCAACCCGACCGGGTCGCTTCGATCTGATCGACGTTCCAAATGGTTCTCTGTCAGGCTAACGCAGTCGTCGAGCGTGACGTTCGTCCTCTTCGTTCGCCGCCTTCGTTGTGCTCACCTCCGTGTTAGCCAGAGGTCAGGGGCATTCCATTGTGTTTTTTATGGCAAGACTTCCAAGGCATCGGTGCCGACGCATCTCGCAATGTTGTTGGCTGTCTCCGTTGGCAAGATCGCCAGCGGTGTACCTCGCCCGGCCAGCAGGCGCGCGACGGCAGAGACGGTCCCATCACCGCCTGCCGCCACGACCAGGTCCGGCAATATGATGGCAAGATCGTCCCCAGCCGTTGGGACGTGAGCATTGGTTTACGGTGCCGCCGCTCGACAAGCGAGTGATCGTTGCCGTCGCAGTGTCTGGCGGCTATCGTTCAGAGGACTCGCCTTCTCCCGCAGTCGTCGGCTGCGAAGGCGCGAATCGCAAGCGCGTGGTCTCCTGACCTGCCGAGCTCATACGAATGACATAAGCCAGCGAAATGACGTTCATAGCGGTGATCGCAGCACTACTGACGGCCGGGGTGGTCTATCAGCAGATCGGCACCAGGCGACAGCGCCGGCGTTTCGCTCCGCCTGGGAGCCTGATAGACGTCGGTGGTCATCGGCTGCACGTCCTGTGCTCGGGGGCCGGCAGCCCTGTCGTCCTCTTCGAATCCGGCATCGCGGCTTCCTCGCTGAGTTGGGCAGTTGTGCTTCCACGGATCGCGGCGTTCACGCGGGTCTGCTCGTACGATCGCGCCGGCCTTGCCTGGAGCGAACGGGCTTCAAGCACTCGAACGTTCGACAGGATGGTTGATGAGTTGGGCACGGTCCTCGCGAGCATCGCGCCGGACGAACGCTACATCCTCGTTGGCCATTCATTCGGCAGCTTCCTTGTGTCCGCGTACGCCGCGCGTCACAAAGCCCGAGTTGCGGGACTCGTGCTGGTAGATCCCGCTACAGAGTGGCTCGCAACGACGCCGGACCGGGCGCGACTTCTCTGGGGTGGCCAGAAGCTGTCACGCATGGGTGCGCTGCTAGCACATGTCGGTGTTGTCCGCGCGTGTTTGGCGCTTCTTACGGGTGGTGCGCCAGGCGTGCCGCGCCGGTTCGTCAGAGTCTTCGGTCCAACTGCAGCCCGAACGCTGGAACGGTTGGTTGGCGAGGTGCGGAAGCTTCCACCGGAGATTCATCCAATCGTCCAAGCCTTGTGGTGCGAACCGAAGTGCTTCCATGCAATGGCGGATCACCTCGCCGCGCTGGAACGCCATCGCGAAGCAATTGGCACCATGGTTCCGCCTCATGAGATACCGCTCATCGTCATCTCCAGCGGCGACCAGGCGCCTGAGCAGCTCGCCGAACATCGGAACTTGGTCGACAAATCAGTCGCCGGCCGCCACATCGTCGCAACACGAAGCGCACATTGGATCCAGTTCGACGAGCCTGAGCTCGTGGTAGAGGCTGTAAGGGAACTCACCGAACGCGCAACTTAGGAAGCCGGTTTGCGACTGAGCAGCACATTCGTGCCGACGCTGTCCAGCCGCATGTTCGTGATCTTGCCTGCTTCCCGACGAAAGGACAGGAGCGTGTCTCTGACGCCGAACGTATCGTTGCCCAGGTATTGGAGCGCCTCGTCTGTCGCGTTCGCGCCCGTGCCGCGCAGGAAGTGCAGCTCTTTTCCACGTGCTTCGATTCGAATTTCCGTCGGCCGGCCGCGGCCGCGCCCGGAGTAGGTGCCGGCGAACACTGACAGATCTCCGTCGAACGCGCGCGCCCCGACGCTGGGCTTGCCGAGCACGGCATCCGCAATCTCGCGCGCGACGGTTTGCGGATTCACCGGACCGGCGGTGTTGAACAGCACGACGACGGTCAGGTCTTCGGCCGGGTAGTAGTCAAGCTGCGAGAGGTAGCCGTTGATGCCGCCGCCGTGCGAGATGAGGCGACGTCCTCCGGAGTTGGTGATACCGAGACCCATCGTGTAGCGGATCTCCGATCCGTCATTCAACTTGGCAAGCGTCGTCATCGCTCGGTATGACGCGGCCGACAAGATCTTGCCGCCATGCAATGCGCGGTTCCAGAGCAGCAGATCCTGTGCGCTCGAGCAGAGTGAGCCTGCCGAATACGGCCACGAATGATCGAGGTAGCCCTTCAGCACGAGCGAGCCATTGACCGTGTCGTAGCCGTGCACTTTCTTCTTCTGGATTGTCCGCTCGCTGCAGTACCAGGAATCCTTCATCCCGGCTTTTTCGAACAGCCGTGCCTTGACGAAGTCCGCGTACGACTGTCCAGCGACCTTTTCGATGATCAATCCCAAGAGGAAGAACGCCGAGTTGTTGTAGATCAAATCTTCTCCCGGCGGGAAGTCGAATGGCTTGCTGGAAAACAGCTTGACCAATTCGTCTTTCGGCTTCCTGAGCATCATGAACTCGCCGAACTCCGGCAACTCCGTGTAGCCCTTGATCCCGGAGGTGTGATTGAGGAGGTGGCGGACGGTGACGCGGTGCCCCGCGGTCGGATAGTCCGGCAGGAACTTCGTCAGCTCGTCATCGAGCGACAGCTTTCCATCCTCAGCCAGCAGCAACATCGCGGCCGCCGTGAACTGTTTCGTGACGGAGCCGATCTCGTAGATCGCACCCGACGGAGTGGGCACATCCAGTTGCAGGTCGGCGAAGCCGTAGGCGCGTTCCACGATGGTCTGATTGCCGCGGGCCACGACGAGCGATGCGCCGGCCACCTTGCCTGCTTTGATGGGCGCCTCGACGATCGCGTCGATCGTCGTGGCAAGGGTGCTCTGGGCCGTGACGGAATGTGCGGCGAGCAGGACCACCACCGAGATCGTGGTGAACCGACGCATCAGGACAGTCATTCTCAGCCTCGCGATGTTGTTCCGGAAGCGCGTCATTCTACTTCAGGCGCTGATACGGATCTTGCCACCGTTTGCCGGCGGCAGTATGCTCGCTCGGGTTTCCAACCACTAAGACTGAAGAGGGTAAATCGATGCGTCTTCGATATTTGTGCATGCTCACGATCGTGCTCACTGCGGCGCTGCTTTCGACCAAGCCAATCGGGGCCCAGGGCGAAACGCGATTCGGGGTCTGGGACAATTCGACCAATCCCAACAACGTCATGACCTATGAGCCGCACGAGAAGGGCGGCATGAAGATCACCGTCAGCAACCCGAGCAAGCCGGGGGACGAGTGGAGCTATGTCACGTTCTTCGACGGCAAGTTCCAGCCCGTCACCGGCCAGAAGGGCTCCGAGACCGCCGTTGAGGTCATCAACGCAAAGAGCACGCGCATTTACAACAAGCGAGACGGCGCCGTGTACCAGGTGGTGATCAACACCTTGTCGGAAGACAACAACACGATCAACAACGAGTACATCCGCATGGACAAGGAAGGCAAGATCACGGGCGTGACACACGTCACTTACATCCGCCGCAAGAAGTAACGGCTCCTCGCGTCGAAGCTCGATACAATCCAGTTATGCCAAGACTGATTGTGGCCGCGGCCGTAGCGATGACTCTCCTCGGCCAGGGGCTTCCGGCGCAGCAACCGGCGTCCTCGACCGATGAGACGGCGCGCATCAACGCATGGTTCGAGAAGAAGTTCGAGGAACAGCTCGCCTTCAGCCCGATTCGACAGACCTTCCTCGGCCGGAAGTCCGCTGCGATCGACGACATGTCGATCGCCGCCCAGGACAAGCAACTGGCGTGGCGGCGCGCGTCAGTCGCCGAGATGAAGCAGGCGTTCGACTACGCGAAGCTCACGCCCGAAGCGCAGACATCGTACGACCTCTGGATCTACCAGTTGCAGCAGGCGGAAGCGGCCTTACCCTTCCGAACGAACGCCTACGTCTTCGACCAGATGTCCGCCGTCCATGCTTTCTTCCCTCAGCTGCTCATCGCCTTCCACCGCGTCGATGACGCCGCTGACCTCGAGGCATACGTCTCTCGCATCCGCGAATCGGGGCGCGCGCTGCGGCAGCTGATCGAGATCTCGAAACGCAACGTCGTTGCCGGTGTGCGGCCACCACGCTTCTCGTTCGACTTCGTGATCGACGAATCGACGAAGGTCATCACCGGTGCGCCATTCGACAAGAGCGACACTGACAGCGCGGTCTGGGCCGACGTCAAGGCCAAGGTGGCCGATCTCCAGAAAAAGGGCACACTCAATGAGGCCAAGGCCCGCGTGCTCCTGGACGAAGCGCGCGCGGCGCTGACGGGACCGTTCCACGCCGCCTACCAGGACCTCATCGCCTGGCAGAAGGAAGACCGCCTCAGTGCCCCCGAAAAGACGTCCGGCGTCGCGGCGCTGCCCAACGGTGCGGCGTACTATCGCGAGCGTCTCGCCAACCAGACGACGACTTCAATGTCGGCTGAGGAGATTCATCAGATCGGACTGAGCGAAGTAGCACGTCTCCGCGGAGAGATGGAAGCGATCCGCAAGGAGGTGGGTTTCGCGGGCGACCTGCGAGCATTCTTCGCCGAGCTGCGGGACAAGAAAGACGATCCCCGCTTCTACTATCCAGACACCGACGAAGGACGCGCCGCGTATATCAAGGATGCGACGGCGGCCATCGACCGGATCAAGGCTGTCCTGCCCAAATACTTCGGCGTCCTTCCCAAAGCCGACCTCGTCGTCAAGCGGGTCGAGCCCTTCCGCGAACAGCCGGGCGCCGCGCAGCACTATTTCCCAGGCACGCCGGATGGCTCGCGCCCCGGCGTCTATTACGCACACCTGGCGGACATGAAGGCGATGCCCAAGTCCGAGCTCGAGGTCATCGCGTATCACGAGGGCCTGCCGGGCCACCATATGCAGATCGCGATCGCGCAGGAGCTGACGACCATCCCGACCTTCCGGCGTCAGGCGGGCTTCACGTCGTATATCGAGGGTTGGGGGCTCTACTCGGAGTGGCTGGCCCGCGAGATGCCCGGCACTTACCAGGATCCGTATTCGCGTTTCGGACGGCTCGGTTCCGAGATATGGCGAGCGATTCGACTGGTCGTCGACACCGGCCTCCACGCCAAAGGCTGGTCGGAGGAACAGGCCGTGCAGTACTTCCTCGAGAACTCAGCGACGACCGAGCCGCAGGCGCGCTCCGAGGTCCGGCGCTACATGGTTACGCCCGGCCAGGCCACCAGCTACAAGATCGGGATGCTGAAGATTCAGGAGTTGCGTCGAAAGGCCGA
Source organism: uncultured Acidobacteriota bacterium (assembly GCA_963724485.1). Lineage (GTDB taxonomy): Bacteria > Acidobacteriota > Vicinamibacteria > Vicinamibacterales > UBA2999 > JACCSI01. The sequence goes on along the minus strand of CAVRUW010000018.1, from coordinate 569,329 downwards.
AGCCGCGCTCGGTGATCGGTTTGACATCCGTGCGTTCCACGACACGGTCCTCGCTGGGGGCTCGATGCCGCTGACAATGCTGGAGCAACGCATCGACCGCTGGGTGGCGTCTACTAGTGGGTCGAGGCCCAACCCATGAACCCTTGGCGTACGCCCACCCCACATGACGACGCTACGCTACGCGCTCAGATCGCCGGTCGATTTTTGCGGTAGGAATTCTTGATGGCGATTTTGCCGTCGCAGAAGGTGAAGAGATCGCAGCCGTTCACCGCCACGCGCTTGCCGTCTTTTTGGGTGCCGGTGAACGTCCATTCCGACACACCACGATTGCCCGCGATAAAATGCCTGGCCTCGGCCCAGTGCGCATCGGGAAATGCCTCGAACACTGCGGAGTACGCAGCGCGCACCGCCTGCTTTCCCTCGCTGCGCTTCCCGTCGACCTCAGGGCCGGCCGAGGCTTCGAACACGCAGTCGTCCGTCATCATGGACATTAGCGCGTCGAGATCGTGTCGGTTCCACGCGTCGGCGAAGCGCTCCAGCAATTTGACTGAATCCGCGTCTGGGCGTGGGGGATTGCTCACGGTTTGCTAGAACGTCCCCTCTTTGGGTCCACGCGCGTCCTTGTTGATCTGTCGGATGGCGCCAAGGTGATACCCGAGGTGCGCGATGCTTCCGATCATCCCGCTCAACTCCACCTCGGTAGCGTCACGCGGTGAGTTCAGCGCCCTGAGCCAGCGGTGCGCTTCGTTGCGAAGCCCGCTTCGGATCTCTTGCCATTCGGCCGCGTCCACTTCGGACGTCTTCCATGCCTCGTCCCATTTTGCATTCGCGAAAGGATTACCACCTTCTTCCGCCCACCGATTCATCAGCGACAGGCCGTAACGCAAGTGCTGCGCATGCGCGGCAATCGTCGCGCCATCGTTGACCGAGCGAGACGCGTCGGCCGCCGAGATCTTGTCGAGCGATCGCAACAACCCGATGTCTCCGGAGTTGAGAATGAACGCGCCTGCGGGGGCGGCGCCGTCGATGAGCTCGGAGAAGAGAGTATTGAGGACTGGACTCGTTTCCGTAGTTCGCATGAGGGCACTCTAACCCAACGCATCCGGTGTCGCTAACGCCCTCACTCGGTGCGAAGCGCCTTCATCGGCGCCAACGCCGCTGCCCGCGTCGCCGGTATCACGGCTGCGACGAAGGCCGTGAACGTCAAGGCTCCGGCTGCGACGGTGAGGGCCACAGGGTCCCAGAACGCGACGCCGTAGAGCTGCGCGGACAGCAGATACCCGGCGCCAATCGCCAACGGCACGCCGAGAACCAGGCCCACCACCACGCGCATGAACGCCCCGCCGAGCACGAGGCCCATCACTCGTCCGCGATCCGCGCCGAGGGCCATCCGGACGCCAATCTCACTGGTGCGGCGTGCCACTGAGTAAGCCGTCACGCCGTAAAGCCCGATCGCGGCCAGGATGACCGCGATCACGCCGAACATCCCGGCCAGGCTCGCCACCGCTCGCTGCCGGTCGAACGTCCTCTCCACCTGCTCCGCGAGCGTGCGGATCGTAATCACGGTGAGGTTGGGATCCGCCTGGGCCAGGGCTTGCGCGATCTGTGGCTCGAGCACGCCGGGCGGCGTGTTGGTCACCAGCAGCACGCCGCCGACGTTGTGCGAAGCGGTCTCCACACGCTTCATCATGTCGTTGGCATAGTTCACCGTCTGCGCGAGCGGGACGAAGAACATCGGCCGCATCGGGCGCTCGAGCTGGAACCCCGCAAACCGAGCATCACCCACCACCCCCACGATGCGGAATGAGTTGACGTTCTCCGGCAGGTTCAGCCCGAAGTGCTGGTCGAGCGGATCCTCCTCGGGCTTGAAGAAGCGCTTCACGAACGCCTCGTTCACGACGGCTACGTTCTCCGAATTCTCGTTGTCGGCCTCGGTGAAGTAGCGGCCCCGCATCAGCTTGACGCCCAGGTTTTGCAGGTAGTTCGTGCTCACGCGGTCCCACGACGCGCCGGTCTGCTCGCCTGGTGCCGGGAGCGGCTTGCCGGCCACGAGCACTCCCTCGCCCCAGTTGTCGGTGAGCGGGTTGTAGAGTGCCAGCCCCACACCCTGCACGCCGGGGATGCGCGCGAGGCGCGCTTCCACGTCGCGGTGGAGCGCGGTGAGCCGTGCGCCGGTGAACGACGCTGCGGCTCGCCCCACGGACACGATCACGCGGCCATCACGGTTGAAGCCGAAGTCTTGCCCCTGCAAATTGCCCAGGCTGCGCCCCAACATCGTCGAGCCCGCCACGAGCACCACGGACAGCGTGGCCTGCACCACGAGCAACGCCTTGCGCGTGAACGACGCGCGATCGCCGGCGGTGCGGCCGGCGCCACGTAACGCTTCGATGGGATCCATGCGTGTTGCGAACCATGCGGGTGCGGCGCCGAAGAGCAGTCCGGTCACGAGCGCCAGGCCAATCGCGAACGCGAGCACGACCGGCGATGGTGTGGTGTCGATCGGCACGACGGCGGCACCGGCGAAGGCAAGGGAGAGCAGGAGTCGCGCGGCGCCCGCGGCGACGATCAATCCGGCGATGGCGCCGCCGATGGCGAGCAGCACACTCTCCACCAGCGCCTCGGTCAGGATCTGCCGTCGCGACGCTCCCATGGCCAGTCGTACGGCAGTCTGTCCGCGGCGTGATGCCGCGCGGGCCAGCAGCAGGTTGGCCACGTTAGCGCACGCGATCAGCAGCACCAGCGCGCACACGCCGAGCAGGATCTGCAAGCTGCGCCCGTACTGCTCCTTCATCACGCCCACACCCGCGCCGGCAGGCACCACCGTGATCGCCTGCTGCGGCAGCGTGCGCTCGATCTCCGCCATCCAGTTCGACGGATAGCCGGCCTCGTGCTGCATCCACTGCCGGAGCAGCCCGGTCAGCCGCGCATCCATGCCGTCGATGGTTGCTCCCGGACGCAGCCGGCCGATCACGCGCAGCCACGCTGAGATGGGCTGTCGGAGCAGCGACGTTTGGCCGCCGGAGATCAGCGGCTCTTGTTGCAGTGGCAGCCATAGGTCCGGGGGATTGGCCTGGAGCGTCTCACCGAAGAAGCCTGGCGGCGTCACGCCGGCCACGGTGAACGCATTCCCTTCGATCACGAGTGTGGCGCCGACGATCGAGGCATCGCTGCCATAGATGCCCTGCCAGGTGTGATAGGCCATCATCACAACTGGGGATGCCGCCGGTCTGTCGTCGTCGGCCGAGAATACGCGACCCGTGAATGCGCCCACGCCCAGCGTCTTGAAGTAGTTCCCGGTGACGTAGATGGTGCGGAGCGGCCGCGGCGCCTGGTCGACGCCCTGGCGGCGTACGCTCAGGCGGCCCCTCCCGGCCTGGAACGCTGTGATCTCTTCGAACTCGGGCGCTTCGGCCTTGAGGCGCTCGACGAGCGGGAACGAGAACATCCCCCAGCGGTCCTGGGGGCCGCCCTGCACACAGCAGTTGTCGCCGTCGCCAATCCGATAGAGTCGGGACGGGTCGCCCACGGGCAGCGACTTCAGCATGACGGCGTGAATCAGCGTGAAGATCGCAGTGGTGCCGCCAATGCCGAGGGCAAGGGTGAGGATGGCCGTGGCCGTGAAGACGCGCGCGGCGCGAAACTTCCGGAGCGCGTAGATCGAGTCGCGAAAAAGAGTGCTCACCTCCGCCTTAGACGGGGGTCAGGGGCATTTCGTTGTGAGTTCAGGGGAAGACTTCCAATGTCGCGGGTTCAATGCGAATGGACACCTGCGCGTTGGGTGACACGGTGAGCACTTCGTCATCGACGTGAATCTCCTCCCAGCCGCAGAGATCGACGCGTCGCACATGCCGCGTCTCGAGCGAAACGCTGGCCTTCTTTCCCCCGAGAAGCTGTTTCAGGTAATCGGTGAGTGCTTCGCGATCTTTCTCTGTGGCGGTAACGACAGTCAGGAGCCCATCCGAAGGACTCGCCTCGTGTGTGAGTTCGAGATTTGGTCCGATCGAGCGAATATTGAGAACTTCCACGAGCAGGAACTCGTCACTGGTTACGATCCCATCGAGGGCGAGTGTCGTGGGTCGGGGCCGTAGCTCCGATAGAGCCGCGCGATACGTTGCGATTGCCTGCTCGAGTTTCGATTCGGTCGAGTCTTTTTCATCAGCCGGCTTGATCTGCATTGCCCTGATTCCCGCAGGGATGAATCCGGCGCCAACCCCTTCGACAAAACGGCTCTCGCCCCAATCACCCGCGACGACGCCGACGTCGAATGGTTGAGGGTCCTGAGTGCGCCAGCGCCGGCTGGCATCTTCAAGCGAGGAGTGGGTGCCAACGCTTCGCGCAATGTTGTTGGCTGTCCCCGTCGGCAAGATCGCCAACGGTGTACCTCGCCCCGCCAGCAGGCGCGCGACGGCAGAGACGGTCCCATCACCGCCTGCCGCCACGACCAGGTCGGACGGCGTCGCCAGCAGTTGCCCAAGATCGGTCTCGTCTTCCACCACTTGCACAACCGTGTGACCTTGCCGCTCGAGTGTCTTGCGGATGTGGTTCAGCGATTCGCCTTCACCCGCGCCCTGGTTGTAGAAGAGTGAAATTCTCACGCCGACCCCTGCTACAAGAACTGCGCCGACAGCCCTTCCGTAATCGCCAATCGTCGGCTGAGATAGCTTCGGCGGGTGTTTGCCCGAAACAAGCGGCGTTGCTCGCACGCGGCTCTGATCTGGAACGCGGTCGTCGGCGTATGACTCAGTGCGCCGTCAGCGTCGACACCGAACTTCGATCCCTACAAACCCTGCGTTAGCTCGAGATCGCACGCGCGAGCCGCCCACTCGACGAACCCGTTGCAGTCGCTGTTTCTCCCAGCACGTCATCAGTCGAAGCTGCGCAATCGGTCCGCGAGGACGAGGCGTCTCCCGCGCTCGCGAAGCCATCAGGTAGTACGGGCTGACCCGGTCATTCGTCATCAGGTCGAAGCTGCGCAATCGGTCGCGAGGACAGGCGTCTCCCGCGCTCGCGACGCCGTCGGGTCGTACGGCTGACCCGGTCATTGCCTCGGTGTGGAACATCATCAACGGCCGGGATTCCAACGACGCGTGCGAGTTGAGCGGCGAGAGATTCACCAGTTTGGCGCGGAGGCAAATCGCGCTGCCATGCGTTCTACGCGACACTGCGCATCAGTCTGTGGAGTCCACTTCCTAGGCAAAGCAACCGCAATGACCGTCAGTTCTCGACAGTGATGGTTCACGGCGTAGGGGCACTAGCGTATTTGTCAGTGCCAACTCAGCCAGTACATCTCCAGATAGGGGTCGAATCTTGCATGAAAAAGGTGTGCTGCGAACGGTCGGTGCGTGTGGAGCAGACGGTGATCTGAAGCACTCGGGTCTTGGGCGGTAAAACCATGCGAGTAGGAAACTTGGTCGCGGGACTCCTGGTCTTCCTCCTGATTGCATGCGCGGGGGCGCGCGGACGCGGACCGGCAATCGGCTCGAGCTCTTCGTCGAAGGTTACTGATGTCGGAGGTAACGATTTCAGGGGTCGTCCGCGCATCCGAGGGCTCCGTGCCGTTGGTCGGCCGGATGGTGACGGCCATCGAGGTCACCACCGGTGCAAAGTACGAAACAGCGACGGCTGGCAACGGCGGCTACACAATGAAAGTGCCGAAAGGCAAATACCGGCTCGAGCTGCAGCTGAGGGCCGGCGAGTCGCTAGTCAAGCAGCCCGAGGAGACCCAAATCGACACGAGCGATATGGATGCGGGCCGCGATTTTCTCGTGACGTCGAAGCCCCCCGCTTAAGCCGCACGATGTGGGGCGCTACCGGTACGCGTCGGAATTTGATCGGTCTCTACCTCGCACAAAGCACGACCGCCTTGCGATGTAAGGCCCTGATGGTTGTGTATCAGGGCGTGGGTCTCGAATCGGTATCGGAGGGGGCTCAGTCGGCGGCGTAGCTGGAATGTCATCACCCTGCTTCTTCGGTTCTGGCTCACCATCTGGATCGGGCTCGTCAGAAGGATCGAGTGGCGGGTCGTTCGGGCGATCAGGCGCCTGAGACGAGATCGGGCGACGAACGGTGTCGGCCCTCGCGATGAGATTGCTCAGCATCTAGGACCCCATCGTCAAGCGGTCGATCACAGTCTTGACGCCGGTCGTCTCTCGCGCGAGGCGTATCGCCTCGGCTCGTTCTGCGGCCGTTTTTACCGGGCCGGTCAACGTCACGACGCCATTCTGGGTGTCGACGTCGATCTTCAGTCCGGCGATCGCGGTGTCGGCCAGAAATTTGGTCTTGATAGCGGCCGTGATGCCGGCATCGGTGACGTCAGCCCGAGTGTCGGGGCTGCTGGGTGTCTCCGTCGTGGTCACTTTGAGTTTGTCCACGACGTTCGCCACGCCCTCCGTTCCGCGGGCGAGGCGAACGGCCTGATTCTTCGCCGCCGCACTGTCAACGTTCCCGGTGAGCGTGACCACTTTCCGCTCGGTATCGACATCGATTTGGTATGCCTTTACTACGTCGTCGGCGGCGAACTTGGCTTTCACTTTCGTCGTCACGCCCGCGTCGGTTTCCGAGCAGGCAACCGAGGCAATGGCGAAAACGACGCCACAGATACGTACAGTCCAGCGTGACATGGCATCCTCGTTTCTCGGTTTCTACTTTTTGATGCGATCGCCGACTTAAGCGACAAGATCACGCAGCGAGAGAAGATCGCGCTTCGGCTGAGACGCTACTACTGCACTGGGGCGATGTCTTGCATGTCCGAGAGCACGTGAGTGTGATGTTGACAGATATCGCCGATGACGGCGTCCTTGTAGAAATTCCCCATGGCGTATCCACACAACAAGGAAAAGTCGTGCGTCTGAGCGAGCTCATTCCAGAGCATTTCGAGCTTGATCGCTGCCGTCATCTGTCCGCTCTGCCACAGCACATCGACCATCTCGCCGTAGGCGCGAATAACGCACTTGTCCCGGTCAAGGACAGACTTCTCGATCAACGGGATGACCGCCGTCTCGAAGCGCGCTCGATCCGGCATTCCATCGATGATGAATTGTTCGAGGATCTGCTCCGCATCGACGACGAGGAGATCGCCGGTGGATTTCAGACGGGACACATCGAAGCCACGAGCGTACAGCTCCGCCTCGATTTGGGCGAGATGCGTCGGGCGGGCGATCACGATGGCGGGTTGCAAGCCGACGAAGCCCTCCCCCAGGAAATCCGCGATCAGGCGACAGAGGCTCTCGGAGTCCTCGTAAAATTTGACCGCGTGAAAGCGCTTCGATCCAGGCGTCAGTGTTGCTTTGTTCACGAATCGAGTGTAGCAATGAATTCATGGCGGCAGTTGGGGAATCGCTCGCGCGCTCGCGGCGTAGCGACTCGGAGGCTGGCCGACGTGGCGGCTGAAGGCGGTGCTGAAGGTACTCGCCGAGCCGTAGCCCACGCGTTCCGCCACCTCGGCCAGCCCGAGGTCTTCCCGGTGGAGCAGACCCTTCGCGACCGCCATTCGCCAGGCCAGCAGGTATTCCATCGGCGGCAAGCCGACGGTGCGTGTGAACCGTTCAAAGAACGCCGAGCGCGAAAGCGCGGCCGTCTTCGCGAGCTGGACGATCGTCCAGGAACGCGCGATATTGCCATGCATTTGACGAATCGCTGGCGCGAGATACGCATCGGCCAACCCGCGCAGCAGTCCTGGAGGGGTGTCTTCGCCCGGCGCCGCCCGCAGCGCCTCAACCAGCAGGACCTCAACAAGCCGCGTGAGCACGAGGTCACGGCCTGCCCTCCGTTCGCTCGCTTCCTCGCCGACGAGGCGCACGAGCACGGAGAGCCGTTCGACGCCGCGCACGTGCACGAGCGACGGCAGTAGCGACACCAGCAAGGCGGTGTCGGGCGAGCCGAAAACGAACCACCCCCCGAGCAGCCGCACGTCGGGTCGCCCACCGCGCGTGCCGTGACGGACTTCACCCAACATCTTTGCTGTCACCTTCGGATCGAAACGCTCCAGCGTCACAGGCTCGAAACCCGACATGGTGAAACCCGGCGTCGCGGGCAGGAGCACGAAATCTCCCGCCTTAAGTGTCACAGGAGGGTGGCCATCAACGGCCAAACGACAGGAGCCCTCGAGCACCGCGCAGAAGCTCGGCTCACCAAAGGCGGAGTAGCGGACACCCCAGCGGCCAGCGCCGCTGATGAGTCTCGAGAAGACTGCGCGCGGCTGGAGCAGAGTGATCACTTGCGAGAGCGGATCGCTCATGTCTGGACGATCACAAACGAAATACGGACTCTACGTTGTAGCAAGTCCTGCTCGCCGCCGTCATATTAGTCGGTGAAGGGATTTGCGGTCCACCCACAAGTGAACCCCCGAAAGGATCCGAGATGAACACCGTCCTCATTACTGGGTGCTCTTCCGGCTACGGTCTTGAGACTGCGCGCCACTTCCACGCGCACGGCTGGAACGTCATTGCCACGATGCGAACGCTACGCCAGGACATTCTGCCGCGATCGGAGCGACTGCGAGTGCTCGCGCTCGACGTGACGAAATCAGAGAGCATCACCGCCGCGATCGAGGCGTGTGGGCCCATCGACGTGCTCGTGAACAACGCGGGCATTGGGGTCATCGGCGTTTTCGAGGCCACGCCGATGGCGACGGTGCGTGAGGTGTTCGAGACCAACACCTTCGGGGTGATGGCGATGACCCAGGCAGTGCTGCCCCAGATGCGCGCGCGGAGGTCGGGGGTAGTGGTGAACGTGACGTCGAGCACCACGCTGACGCCGATGCCGTTGGCGGCGGCATATACCGCAAGCAAGATGGCTATCGAAGGTTTCACCGGCTCACTCGCGCACGAACTCGAAGCGTTCAACGTGCGGGTCAAATTGGTTGAACCGGGCTACGGGCCGACCACCCGCTTTGCGAGCAACGTGGGATCGCGCCTGGAAGGGTTATTTCCCGAGGCATACGCAACCTTCACGAACCCCATCTTGGCTTCGTTTGCGCAGGTCACGACGGTGACGAAGGAGTCCGACGTGGCCGAGGCCGTGTACCGTGCCGCGAACGACGCTTCAGGCCAGCTTCGATTTCCAGCAGGTCCGGACGCGGTGGCGTTGGCTCAGTCGCGATAGAGGACGTTAGGAGTCGCGGCGAGTCGACTTCGCCGTGCGCGCTCAGCCGACGCATAGGTCACATTCAGTAGATCGTGGTCGAGCTAAGGCCAAGCGTCAAGCGTTGCTACGGCCGTCGCCGTAGTTCGACGCGAACGTAGAATGCGATCCATGCCATTCCGTCGAACCTCCCTCTGGTGTCAGGTGTTGCTCTGGTTATGCGTGGCCAATGTGCCCGCAGCAGCCGCGGCGAATCTATCGGGCACTGTCAAAGATGCAACCGGCGGCGCGGTGGCCAATGCCCGCATCGTGGTTCTCACTGCGCAGCGCGCGGTCGTCGCCACTGCGACGACCGATCAAGAGGGGAGATTCACCGTTCCCAATCTCGCCGAAGCCGAGTATCTGGTGATCGTACAACACCCACCCTTTGCCGAGCGCCAGGTGGCGGTCAAGTTGTCCGACTCTCCGTCCGTCTCAATCGATCTCATTCTCGACGCCGTGACGACGACGGAGCGCGTGAGTGTGACGGCAACGCCTGGCAGCCTCACCGAACTGGCAAAGGCGAGTCAGCCAGTGAATGTCATCAGCTCAGAGGAAGTCGCGATCCGCGCCAAGACCGTGGTCGCGCAGGCCGTCGAGGGTGAGGTGGGTGTGAACTTACAGCGAACGAGTCCCGGCATGGCCGGCATCTTCGTGCGCGGGCTCACCGGCAACAAGGTCAATGTGTTCGTCGACGGCGTTCGCTATTCGAACGGCGCTCAGCGCGGCGGGGTCAACACGTTTCTCGATCTCATTGACCCAGCGGTGATCGACGGGATCGAGGTGCTCCGTGGGACCTCGAGTGCACAGTATGGGAGCGACGCTCTCGGAGGCAGCATTCAGTTCCTCACCCATGTGCCAACCCTCGCGACGGGCAGTGGCCCGCGCGTCGGCGGCACTGTCTCGTTGGGCGGCGAAACCGCACACCGCGGCGGCTTTGGCGCGGGCACGTTCAACTACGCGCGTTCAGGGTTCGGGCTTCTCGGCACGTTCACCGGACGCAAGACCGGCGACTACCGGCCAGGCGGAGGCGACGACACGCACTCGGCCATGACGCGATTTTTCGGCTTGCCGTCCGAGCCGTTTATCGGCGAACGGATGCCTGACACCGGCTTTCACCAGACGGCCGCACAGGTCCGCGCAAACTGGGTGCCGGCGCCGGACACGTTGGTGGTCGCCAGCTACGTCTCGTCGCGGCAAGACGAGGCCAACCGGTGGGATCAGATCCTGGGCGGCGACGGGAATCTGATTGCCGAGCTCAACGACCTGCAACTCGATCTCGGCTATGTGCGTTTCGAGAGCTTGCGTGCCGGCTGGTTCGATCACGCGTCGGCGACCTATTCGTTCAATACGCAGCGTGAAGAGCGCGTGAATCAAGGCGGACAGGGAGATCCCAACGCTGCGATCGTGCACCAACCGGAGCGCACGACCGTCAATGGACTGCAGGGCAACGCATCGCGTCGGATTTCGTCGCGGCAGAATCTGCTCCTCGGTGGCGACTTGTACTTCGAGGGGCACGACTCGGACTCCTTTGACGTGAATCCCTCGACCGGGGCGAGTGTGACCAGCCGTCCTCGGGTTCCCGATGGCGCCACGTACCGACAGGGCGGGATCTTCGTGCAAACCGATGTCGACGTGAACAGCCGCCTGGCGCTGAGCGGAGCCGTCCGCGCCGGCTTCAATCGATACTCGGCAGAGCAGTCGGATGCGCCGGTTGTGAATGGCCGCCCCCTGTGGCCGGATGACGAGCTCAGCACCAGCGGCGTCACATTTCGCGCGGGTGCCAGTTTCGCGGCCACGCCGAGCGTGATCCTGACCGGCAGCGTCAGCTCCGGCTACCGCGCGCCGCACATGACGGACCTTGGGACGCTTGGCTTGACCGGCTCCGGATTCGAAGTGGCGGCGCCGGACGTCGCAGGGCTGAACGGAGAAGTGGGCTCGACAGCCGATGCGACCGCAGTCTCGATCGGTCGTCCCGTGGAGCAGGTCGATCCTGAAACCAGCCTCAACTGGGAGGGCGCCGTCAGGTTCCATTCGAGTCGCGTCCGTGCGAGTGCCGGTGCATTCGTCAACACGATCGACGGCAACATTCAGAAGCAAACGCTCATCCTGCCCGCCGGCGCGGTGGGCACGTTGCTCGGAGGTCAGCCCATCACGTCGCAGAATGCGAATGGGGCGGTGTTCGTTTCGGTGTCCACGCTCCCGGTGCTGGTCCGCGCCAACTTCGATCACGCGCGCGTGTGGGGGTTCGAATTCGAAGGCGAAGTGACAATCAATCGGCAGACTGTTGCTGGCGGCACCTTCACCGCTCTCGAGGCGGAGGACACCGACACCAACCGTCCACCGAATATCGAGGGTGGCACGCCGGCGCCGGGTGGCTTCCTGTGGGTTCGCTTTGCACCAGCAGCGGGACGGTGGTGGGTGCAACCGTATTCGCTCTTCGCAGCGACGCAGTCTCGCTTGTCGTCACTTGACGCCGGCGACCGCCGCACCGGCGCTGGCCGTACGCGAGGACAGATTCAGAACTTCTTCCGGCGCGGTGCCACCGTGCGGGGCTTCGTCAGCGCAGGCGCGGACGGGATCTTTGGAAATGCCGACGACACGCTGATCCAGTCCGGCGAAACCCTCGGGCAAATTCAGGATCGCGTGCTCGGCGTCGGCGTGAACAGCTCGCCGCTCTGGACCGAAGTGCCATCGTATGCGCTGTTCGGCGTTCGGTTCGGCATGCGATTCGGCGCGCACTCGATCGTTGTCGATGCCGAGAATCTGACCGACGAAAGCTATCGTGGCATCAGCTGGGGGATGGACGGCGCAGGACGTGGCGTCAGCGTCAGGTATTCCCTGGCGTTCGACTAGCTACACTAGCGCGATGAGCGATCAGCTGCTTTTTCTCGAGGATCTTTCTCCCGGACAGCAGTTCACCACCAAGACCCATACCGTGACAGAGGGCGAAGTCCTCAACTTCGCGCGAACGTTCGATCCGCAGCCGTTTCATCTCGACGACGACGCTGCACGCTCGACGATTTTCGGTGGATTGGCCGCGAGCGGATGGCACACGGCCGCATTGACGATGCGCTTGATGGTCGACAGCGGTCCACCGTTGGCCGGTGGCATCCTGGGTGTCGGCGGAGAGATCAGTTGGACGTCGCCGATGAGACCTGGCGACACGCTGCAAGTGCACTGCGAAGTTCTCGAGGTCTTGCCCTCGCGGTCGCGTCCCGAACGGGGCATCGCCACGATTCGGAACGAAACGCGGAACCAACGAGGGGACGTGGTGCAGACGTTTGTCGCTCGCGTGATCGTCCCGCGACGGCCAGTATCCAGCGAATAGTCCTGGCGCGCGGCGGTAGCGCACGGATTGTGATGAATTGCGGGACGAGCTCCATCGATTCGCGTCAGCAATCAGCAATTGGCGTTGACAACCTGCACTCGCGGCCTTACAAACGCACTGGTTCACTGGTTGTTTCGACCCTGTCTTGAAGGAGGCTGCGTCATGCGACTTCGTCGATCAGACGTCTGTCTGCTCGTTGGGTTGGTCTCTGTTTTCGGACTCTCCACCACAGCATTCGCGCAACGAACTACGGGCGACATTGACGGGACGGTGAGTGATGGAACGGGCGGCGTGCTGCCCGGCGTCACGGTCACGGCAGTGTGCACCGACACGGGCTTGACACGTACCGCGGTCACCGACGGTCAGGGAGGATTTCGCCTTCCGGAACTTCCGGTGTGCGTCTACAGAGTGACGAGTGACATCACCGGCTTCAAGACGGTGACACGCGAGGCGCCGGTGCGGGCGAACGCCGTCGCTCGAGTCGACTTCCGGCTCGAAGTTGGCACCCAGTCCGAGACGATCCTCGTCGAAGGCGTCTCACCAGTAATCGAGTTCTCCGACAAGTTGAACAATCGCGTGGACGCGGACCGCATCGAGGAAATTCCGCTGAGCGGCCGCGATTTCAACTCGCTGCTCGGCGTCATGCCGGGCGTGCAGCACACCCCCGGCGGTGGCTTTCTGGGCGTCAACGTCAGCGGCGCTCGGACGACGTCGAACAACTTCATGATCGACGGTATCTCGAACAACGACCGCTACTACGGCGACACCGTGCTCAATCAGACCGGAGTCGTGGGGGTGCCGGCGACCCTGGTGCCAATGGACGCGATCGGCGACTTCACGGTGCAGCAAACACCTTCCGCCGAATTTGGCGTCAAGGGTGGCGCCGCCATCAACGTCGTCATGAAGAGCGGTGGGAACGCCGTCCACGGCACGAGCTATTACTTCCGCCATGACGACTGGACCGACTCGCCAAACTTCTTCGTCAAGCGCGCCGGCGGTGATACCACCCCGGTGAAGAATCAGCAGTACCGGCGGCACGATTGGCGGCCCGCTCAAGCGTGACCGGACGTTTTACTTCGGGTATTTCGAAGGACAACGACTGGCCGTTACGTCCCCGTATGACGTGCACGTGCCGACGCCGTTGCAGGTGACGGCCGCCAGGCAGCGCATCGCTGCGGCCGGGCTGCAAGTGAATCCGATCGGCGAAGCCTTGCTGCGCTATTACCCAACCGATCCGAGCGGCACCGTGCATGTCGGTGCGCCCAACATCTCCAACATGTCGACGTTCTCGGTCAAGGTCGATCACAACCTCACGCCCAACAATCTGATCAACGGGCGCGTGTTCTACGGCAGCAACTATCAATCGGCGCCGGCAGGAAACAGCGGCGAGATCATCCCTCCCGACGGTCCCGTCGACCTGTTCAACTCGGTGACCGACCCGACGCAGGCCGCGCTGGCGGGCGTGGTCTGGAACTCGGTCCTGTCGGATCGGACCTTGCTTGAAACGCGATTCGGCTTCAACTCTTTCTCCCAGACCATCGAACCGAACAACAAGATCGATCCCTTGGAGTTGGGAATCAACACCGGACCGCTCGATGCGGCCGACCTCGGCGTGCCCGGCGTCACCACCACCTTCGGTCACATCGGCGGTGTCGGCGGTTATCCCATCACCACTGCACCAACGACCTCGACGACCCTGTCAACGGCACTGACGCAGACGCGAGGGTCACACACGCTGAAGGTCGGCGGCAACTACGAGTACGCCTACAACCGCAGCGTGCGGAACCGCGCGCGTACGCGTTTCAGTCTGAACGCGAGCACCTCCAACGACGTCGATGTTCTGGTCGGCTTGCTCCTCGGGCGGTTCGATAGCGCGACACGTTCGTTCGGCAATTCCGAACGGCACATGTATCAGAACTCCTTCGGCATGTTCGTCAACGACGAGTGGAAGGTGAACTCCCGCCTGACCCTCAGTGCCGGGCTTCGCTACGAAGTGTTCATGCCGTTGACCGAACGCGACAATCTGGTCGCGAACTTCTTCCCTGATCGAGGGCTCGTGCAGGTAGGCCAGGGGATCGACCGGCTCTACAACACCGACAAGAACAACTTCGGTCCGCGGCTCGGGCTGGCCTGGGATGTGACGGGCGATGGCAAGACCAGCGTCCGAGCGGGGTACTCGCTAACCTACGACGCGCCGCAGTTTGGCACCATTCACTCGCCAGTAGCGCCCGGCGCATTTGGCAACCCATTGGAGAGTCTGGCGTCTTATTCGGTGACGTTGGGGGCAACGCCGGGCCGACGTCCTGATGATCCTTCGGCGACGTGTATCAACCCCAATAACTCAGCCGCCGGAGGCGACTACGTGTGCGTGCAGCCGGGGGTCCCAATCTTCGGCTCGTCGCCGACAGGTGCGCCTCCCTTCGATGCGTTCGCCGTGCCGACCGATTTTCGGTCGCCGCGGTATCACTATTTCCACGGGACGCTGCAGCGAGAACTGTTCAGGAACAACACCGTCACGGTGTCGTATGTCGGCTCCCGCGGCGATGGGCTGATCTGGATCCGCGACATCAATTCACCGGCCCTCGGGTCGCCGCTCACCAACGTTGAACAGCAACGGCCGTTCCGCGCGCAGTTCCCGACGCTGCGTCGGATCTTCGAGCTGACCAACGACAGCAAGTCCTGGTACGACAGCGTCCAGCTCTCGTACCGGCAGATGAACTGGCACGGGCTCAACACGCAGTACAACTACACGCTCTCGGACTGCAAGGACTACAACTCGGGCAACCGCGATACCGCGGGATCGCAGGCGAACAGCCCCTACGACCCATCGAACAACAAGGGCCCCTGCAACTTCGACGTGCGACACAATTTTAACGTCGGCGGCAGCTACACGGTGCCGGGCGGTGAACGACTCGGCGGCGGCGCGCTGCAGATTGGCGTGGTGTTCACGGCGCTATCCGGACGGCCGTTCACCCCCGGAATTGGTACGTTCGATCGGTCCGGTCAAAACACCACTGGCTGGTTGCGCGCAGACTGTCTCGCCGAGCCGGTTTACAACTGGGATTTGGACTACCTCTTCCCGGACGCGACCACCTCACGATCGGCGATCACCAACGCCGCGGCAGCGTTTGCGACGCCGGCAGATGGACGTCTCGGAACGTGCGGCCGCAACAGCGCGCGGCGCGCCGGCCTCTCGCAATTCGATATGAATATTCTCAAGGAGTTCACGTTGCGAGGCGGAGCCAGGCTGCAGGCGCGCTGGGAGATCTTCAACCTGTTCAATCGCGTCAACCTTGGCACGCTTCAGAGCACCAGCGTCCGCAGTGCGCTGTTCGGCACGATGGCCACCACTCCCGACGTCGATCGCGGCAATCCCGTGATCGCGCAAGGGGGGCCGCGCGCGATGCAGTGGGCGCTGAAGGTGTTGTTCTAATCAGGGTCGGAGCACAGGGGGATCTGGGAGTTCAGGGAGGTTAAGCTAAAAGGAGTTCAAGAGTTGCTTGCTCCCTGATCTCCCCGACCTCCCTGTGCTCTGATGCGAACGGTCACTGTCGCGGCGTTGCTGGCCCTCAGCGTGTTGAGCGTGCCGCGTAGTGCGGCCGCGCCGAACATCCTGTTGATCACGCTCGACACCACGCGGGCGGATCGCATGGGCTTCATGGGATCGGCGCGCGGCTTGACGCCGGCCCTCGACGCGCTGTCGCGGCGTTCAACAGTGTTTACCCGCGCCTTCGCACAAGCGCCCATCACCACGGTGTCGCACGCGACGATCCTGACCGGCACGTATCCGCCGTTTCATCAGGTCGACGACTTTGGCGCACCGCTTTCGGCGTCGGTGCCGTATCTGCCCGACGTCTTGCGGCAACGAGGGTATCGGACGGCGGCGTTCGTCGGGTCGCTGGTACTCGATCCTCGCAGCGGCACGGCGCCCGGTTTCGATCGTGGGTTCGAGGTCTACGACGCCGGCTTCGCGCTTCGGCGGCCCGGCGAGAATCGTTATCGGACGCTCGAACGACGGGGCGCCGACGTCGTCTCGCGCGCGCGGACGTGGCTTGGGTCGCTGCCGTCGCCATTCTTTCTTTGGGTCCACCTGTTCGATCCGCACGATCCATACGATCCACCGGACGATCTCAAACGGCGGTATGCCAGCGAGCCGTACGACGGTGAAGTTGCGGCGGCGGATCGGGCCGTCGGCGAGCTCCTGAAGAGTGTGCCCACTGACACTGTGATTGCTGTGACTTCGGATCACGGCGAGTCGCTTGGCGATCACGGAGAGACAACCCATGGCGTCTTTCTGTACGACGCGGCGCTGCACGTACCGCTGCTCGTCGGTTTCCTGGAAGGGCGCGGTGCGGGCGCTCGCGTCGACACGCGCGTGCGCCTGGTCGATCTCGCGCCCACGCTGCTGGAGGCGGCTGGTGCGACCGTGCCTACGGCGTTGCAGGGCGAGTCGCTGCGCCCGCTCATCGGACAGCCGAAGGCCGAGGATCGCCCCGTGTATCGGAGAGCAGCTACCCGCGACGCGCGTTCGGCTGGAGCGCGCTCGTGTCGTGGCGGGCGGACCGATTTCTCTACGTGCGCGCTCCGGAGCGTGAGCTTTACGACGTCGCGACCGATCCGGGCGCGTCGCACAGCCTGGCCGCATCACGGGCACGCCTTGCCGATGGCTTGGAGGGCGAGCTTTCCGCCTTCCTGGCTCGCACCAGGCAGGCCAATGCGGGCGACCCCACCAGAGCCGCCGAACCGCGTACGGCTCCGGTAGACCGCGCGCTGGCCGAACGGCTCGCATCACTGGGCTACGTTTCAGGTGGGGCGGGCGCGCCCGTTCTGACCGGCGCGAACCCCAAGGAGCGGATCGCCATCGCCAACATGTTGCATGAGGCGGTCGTCGCCGTCGAAGATGGCGCTTTTCAGCGTGCGATTCCATTGCTCGAGAAGGTGACTGCGAGTGAGCCAGGCATCCCTCTCGCGCAGCTGCATCTCGGTGTCGCACGCGCGCGGCAGAAGCAGTACGGGCCAGCGATCGCGCCGCTGAAACGCGCTGTCGAATTGCAGCCGGGTGACTTGCGCGCACACTACGAGTTGGGAATTGCGTTGTACGAAAGCGGTGACTTGAAGACTGCCGCGCAGCACTTCGCCACAGTGGCGGGCAAGATGCCGGACTGGGCTGACGCGCGTTATTCACTCGGTTCGGTCTATGCGCGAATCGATCGGGTTGCCGACGCGTTAACCGAGCTGCGGGCCGCCGTCAAGTTGGAGCCACGGCATTTTCGGGCCAACCTCCTCCTCGGACGACTGTTGACGCTGCGAGGCGAGCTGCGGTTGGCAGTGCCGTACCTAAAGACAGCCGTGGACATCCAGCCTGCGTCAGCAGAGGCGAAGCGGTTTCTCGGCGAGGCACTGAGTAAGAAGGAGCACTGAGATCACCGTTCGGACCGTCCACCGCGATCCCTGAGGTATAGTCTCTGGACAGATGTCGGACAAGGTTAACGTCGGTCGGCCCAGAACGGCATCGTGAAGATTCGCTTCGGCTCGTTCAATCTCGACCTCGACCGTCGGCAACTGACGCGCGACGGCTCTGAGATTCATCTGGCGCCCAAAGCATTCCAGTTGCTCGAGACGCTCGCGGTCAATCGTCCCAAAGTCCTCTCCAAGTCTGCTCTGCAAGAACGTCTCTGGCCTCATTCCTTCGTGGTCGAAGGCAACCTTTCGCATCTCGTCGCCGAGATTCGTGAAGCCCTTGACGATCGGGGTCCCGAGCCGGCGTGGATTCGAACGGCGCACGGGTTCGGCTACGCATTCTGCGGAAAGGCGTCCATCGAGCCGAGTCATCGCGAGTCCCGGTCCGAACGGCCATCGTGCTGGCTCGAATGGGGCGACCGCCATTTTCACCTGACGCTTGGGGAACACATCATCGGGCGTGATCCCGATGTGGAGGTCAGCCTCGATTCAGCAACGGTGGCGCGCCGGCATGCACGGCTCGTCGTGACCGCCGAGGGCGCCGTACTCGAGGACCTCGGCACCAAGAACGGCACCCTGCGCGGCGATGAACGCGTGATCGGACCCATCCAGCTCGCCGACGGAGATGCCCTCCACATTGGCTCGCTGCTCATCAGGTTTCACGTTCGGGGACTCTGAACATCACGCGGGTGATTCGATACCCAACTGCCGCAGCTTTCGCGCGAATCCCTCCGCTGTATTGAGCGTGTGCACGTAGCTGCCGTCAGGACGACGGTAGGAGATCACGCCGCCATCCTCCAGGTGCCCAAGGACAACGGTGTCGCGGGCGGTCGCGACGTCAAAGGTAGGCAGAGGGCTATGGCTCTCGAGCAATTCTTCGGGAGGTAGGGCGTGCGGCCCGCCCGCGAGGATAGATCGGCCCGGACAGTTTGGAATCGGCACCCACGTCCGGCGTCGCATCAGCTCATCGAACGTCATCGAGCCCTGTCAATGTCCTGGCCCTTCAGCTGACGCGGGTTCCTCCGGCAGCAGCGAAGGCCGTGGCAGCGAGTTCGTGTTCGTGCCTCACGCGCTGAAGCATCTCGGCAAACTCCGCGCGGTCGCGTATCGGGTCCAGCCATTCGTCAGTGGCGATCAGCGGATAACAGTGGAACCCCGCCGCACAAACTCGCTGTAACACGGCGATCGCGTCGTCCGTAGCCCCCGCATGGGCGAGCTCACGGGCGAGATAGTAAAGGCCTTCCGCGTCACGAAAGTCGCCGTTGGTAATCGCCAGGATGCCCGCGACCGCGTCGTCACGCCGGCCTTCGAGCAGAGCTCGCAGCGCGCCGATGATCTGACGGATTTTCGGGGGCAGCTTCGCATCTCTGGCCGCCAGGAACTCAATGGCCTCCTGCTGCCGGCCGAGCGCAACGAGAGAGAAGGCGACGACAACGGGCGCCTCGATCTTGCTCGCGACCACGGCCTCGTACTCGCCCAGCATCCACAGCGTGTGAATGACCGACGTCTTGATCGACGGATCGAGGCGACGTGCCGCAGAATCCGCGCGCTTCGATTCGCGGAGTAGACCACAGTATCGGCACGCATACACGAGCCCCGCAAAGATCTCGGGATCGGTACTTCTACGACTCGCCTGACCCAGCAGCCGGACCATGGCCTCGCGCGCGTTCCCGCGATCGATGTCGAGCTGCGCCGTGATGTTGTGGGCCAATGGCAGATCGGGGTTCAACTCCAGCGCCCGCTGCAGCGCGTTGGCAGCGCGAACCAGGTCCTCGTCGGTACCGCCGCCCAGCTTACCGATCAGGCGCAGCACGCGGCCGAGACCGGCCCAGGCCGGCGGAAAGCGCGCGTCCTCTTGAATCGCCTGCTCATAGAGGTCGCGGGCGATCGACCAGCTCTTCGGATCCGCTGCCAACTCGTTGGCGCGCAGGAAGAACTCGTACGCACGCGCGTTCGCGGGTGTGTCGCGTGAGAGCATCCGCTCCTCGCGTGCCGAGAGCGGCAGCGAGAGCGACTCGACGATCTGGCGCGTCAGATCGTCCTGCAACTGAAACAAGTCGTTCAACTTCACCTGCGTCGTCTGGGACCAGAGCAGGCGGCCACCTGACGTCTCGACAAGTTGCGACGCGACTCGCACCTGATCGCCGGCGCGAAGCAGGGTCCCCGTAACCGCGGCGTCCACGTCCACCGCCGTCGCCAGTGAGGCCAAATCGGGGACTTCGGCCTTGAAGCGGGCGGCTGCGAGGCTCGACCGTACGACCAGCGAGTCCAGGCTGCCCAGCGATGCCGTAATCGCGTCGGCGAGACCGAACGACAGGAACTCGATTTCCGGATCCGGCCGGAGCATACGGAAGGGCAGGACGATCAGTCTCGTCATCTTCCGCGCGGTGGGTTTCTCCCCGCTGTCGCTCAATTGCGCCGCCGTGCGGAGCTCTTGCGCCATCGTCAGGGCGTCCGGGTACCGGTCTGCCGATCGTTTTTGAGTCGCACGGCGAACGACTCGATCGATGGCGATGAGCGCGGGGGAGCCTCCCAGGGACGGAAGCGGCTCGTACGTAATGGCGTGGAAGACCTGCGCGGTCGTCCTGCCGGGGAAGGCCGCGTTGCCGACGAGCAGCTCGAAGAGGATGGAACCGACGGCAAACAGATCCGAGCGCGCGTCGAGCGGCTCACCTGTGAGCTGCTCGGGGGACATGTAGTGAGGCGTCCCCATGATGGTGCCGGATTTCGTGAGGTCGGCGCGTGTCTGATCGTTGGATTCCTGGACCGCACGCGCCAGCCCGAAGTCCAGCAACTTGACGCCGTGCGGCGTCAGGAAAATGTTCGACGGTTTCAGATCGCGATGCACGATGCCGCGCGCGTGAATGGCCTCCAGGGCGGAGAGCACCGCCAGCACGATGTCGACACTCTCGGTCAGCCGCACGGGACCGCGCGACAACCGCGCCCCGAGTGACTCGCCCTCGAGCAGCTCCATCGCGATGAAGAGCTCGCCGTCGGCTTCTCCAATCTCGTACAACTGACAAACGTTTGGATGCGACACGCTGGCGGCTGCTCGCGCTTCCCGCCAGAGACGCTCTCGCGACTGCGGATCCTGCGTCGTCCCGCTGACCATCTTGATGGCAACGCGGCGATGAAGACGCTCGTCGTCGGCCGCATAGACGACTCCCATTCCGCCTTCACCGATTTTCGAGACGACACGGTAGTGAGCGATCGCATCTGGCATGAGTAAGCGTGTGATTGTACACACTGTGCGTTACAGCTCTTCGATAGGGCTGTTGCGGCTGAGCTCCAATCCTCGAGCATCGTTTCGAAGTCGACACCGAGCGAACGTCGTACGGCAGAATGTTCTCATCAAGGGGACGACATGATTTGCATTACTGGAGCGAGCGGGACGCTCGGCAGCGAAGTCATTCGACAGCTTGCACCTCTCGCGCACGTTCGCGGCACCTACTTTTCCGGCACCGGAGCCCAAGCGGCTCGTTCGCGCGGAATCGACGCGGTCAGCATCGACTACAACCGGCCGGACAGCCTCCGTGCGGCGTTCGCCGGCTGCGATCGTGTGTTTCTTCTAGGTCCCAATGTGCTGAACCAGGTCGAGCTCGAGCTGAATGCGGTTGAAGCGGCCAAGGCCGCCGGCGTGCGGCACATCGTCAAGCAGTCCGTGATGGGCGCCGGCGAAGAGGCCTACAGCCTGGCCAGAATCCATCGACCGGTCGAGCAGGCCATCGAGTCGAGCGGAATGACCTGGACGTTTCTGCGGCCAAACAGCTTCATGCAGAACGCCGTCACGTTCATGAGCAAGACGATTCAAGCCGAGTCGGCCTTCTACAGCGCCAGCGGCGACTCGAAGGTCAGTCACGTGGACGTGCGCGACATTGCCGCGGTGGTCGCAAAGGCCCTCACCGAGGACGGCCACGAGGGCCGGGCTTACACGTTAACCGGGCCCGAGGCGTTGAGTTATGACGAGCTCGCGACCGAGTTGTCGAAGGTGGTCGGGCGTCCGATCAGCCATGTGAGCCTGTCGCCATCGGACCTGAAGGCAGGGATGCTCGGAGAGGGCATGCCCGAAGTAATCGCCGACCGGATGCTGGACCTCGAACGGTACTTTCGTGAAGGTCACGCGAGCCACGTCACGGATGATGTGAAGAAAGTGACCGGGCAAGAGGCGAGGCGCTTCGCGCAATATCTGCGTGATACCGCCGTGACAGGGGCTTGGGACGCCAGCCCCGCGTCGACTTGATTGGTTTCCGCTCGCACCACTGACGAACGGCTGCGCGTTAGTCGGTTGTTGCGCCGGGTCTGCCAGCTTCGACAACCAGTGAGCCGCCACTGCGCACCGGGGAACCCGGCCGCGTGACGTGGTCCAAGACCTTGAAGTCGGCGCGCATCGTTGCCGGCGTGGCCTCGCACGCGATATAGCCACGACGGTTGCTGTGATATCGGATGTGCGGATTGTGGCGGCGGAGCTGTTCCCACGCAGCGGACACTTCGCTGCCATCGCCGCCCGAGGTGATCGACGTATTGGTGAACTCGACGCCGATGGTGTCTGACTTTGGATCCGCGAAGTCGAGTTTGAGATCCGCGCCGTAGTGCGTGTGCACGTCGCCTGAGAGGACGATTGGATTTGCTGCCCTGGTTTCTTTGAGCCGGGCGAACAGTCGATGACGCGTGGCGGAGTAGCCATCCCATTTGTCCATCGACAGACGTGTCGTGGCTGGCGCTTGTGGACCGTAGTCACGGGCGAAGATCGGTACCTGTTGGCCGATAACGGTCCAGCGCGAGCGGACTGCAGCGAGTTGCTCGAAGAGCCAACGTTCCTGCGCCTCACCCAGAATCGATCGCGCGTCGGCTGACGCCGCGGCGCAATCGGTGGCCGCGCCGTGACCACAGGCTTGATCGGATCGATATTGACGCGTGTCGAGGACGGACAGATCCAGAAGCTGACCGAAGCGAAGCCGGCGATAGAGCTGCAGCCGCGGGCCATAGGGCAACGCCGAGGCCCGTAACGGCATGTGCTCGAAGTAGGCTTGATACGCTGCCGATCGCCGCAGCAGAAACACTTCGGGCGGCGTGTCGTGCTCGTCGACGTCGCCGGCGTAGTCGTTGTCGACCTCGTGGTCGTCCCAGCTGACGACGAATGGCGTCGAGGCATGCGCGGCGAGCAGGTCCGGATCCATCTTGTACTGCGCGTAGCGATTGCGATAGTCGATGAGGGTGTAGATCTCCTGGCCTTGATGCTCCCGTGCGAGCCCGGGATTCCTCGCCTTGTTGCCACGCCCTTCGTAGATGTAATCGCCGGTGTGAAACACGAAGTCGAATCGCTCGTCGGCGAGGTGGCGGAAGGCGGTGAAGAAGCCAGTCTCGTAGTGGCTGCATCCGCATACGCCGAAACGCAGTCGGTCGACGGTCGCCTCATCAGCCGGCGCCGTCACAGCGCGGCCAATGCCGCTGACTTCGGCACCGACGTGAAAGCGATAGAAGTACTCGCGATGCGGTTCGAGACCGTCAACCTCGACGTGGACACTGTGACCAAGCTCCGGCCGTGCCAACGCCGTGCCCTTGCGAACCAGCTTGCGAAAGGTGACGTCCGGAGCGACTTCCCAGGCCACTTCGATATTCGCGGCCGGCATCCCCCCGCCATCAAGCGGATCGGGCGCGAGCCGCGTCCACAGCGCCACACTGGTGGGCCATGGGTCGCCCGATGCGACGCCGAGCGGGAAGGGGTAGGTACGGAAGATCGGCTGCGCGAACACACGCGACACCGGACTGGTTGCGACGAGCGCCGCAGCGCCGAGTTTCCAGGCAGCGTTCAACAGCTGCCGGCGCGACATCCGCCGGATCGCTCGATCGTAGAAGCGAATGGTGTCGGTCACCGCTATCCGCCTTTCTTGGTGGCGCCAACTTAGCGGCCGCGCGTAACGTCCGAGTGTCGATCACGTAACGGATGTACCGATCGAGCCGACGACGCTCGCCCGCTACGTTCACTCGCCGACGACGCGGCCGTTGGTCAAGAAGCGCTTGTAATTCTTGTACTGGGTCTGGGTACGCAGCCGCGGCATGCCGGATCCGCGCGTGATCCTGATCGAGGTGAGCGATTCTGGCAGCACCAACGTCTCTTCGGGGTTCTCGAATGTGACTCGTTTGAAGCGCATCGAGGTGTCCCACCGCTCCATGGTCCAGCTGAGCGGATCTCTGGCTCGCGATCGGGCTTTCCGCGGCAGTGGAATCTCCACCATGCCTGCCAATCGCTGATCGATCCTGAGGACATCGTGGGTCTCCGCGTCGATCCAGATCCGCCCGCGCATGCCGCCCTCGACATTGAAGCTCACGCAGTCGTCGCGCCCCTCGACCATGCTCGACTCGACGGACGCCTCGCGGAGAATCCGGTAGTCGATCATGTTCACCGACCGACGATCGATGGACGTTTGTCCCGCCAGGCTGAACTCATATTCCGAGCGCTCACTCGAGAGCAGGAGCGAGAGTGGATGGGGTTCCCGCGTCTGCTGCTCTGGCGCCGTGCAGTTGTTCAAGTCATCCTTGCGCGGCTCTCGACCATTTACTCGGAGCAGGTTCCGCAGCGTCTGTGCTTCGGTCGACGCGCTGCCATCGTCGTCCGGCTGCCATGAGAGGCGAAGCTCGGACTCGACGGTTCTGCCAAATCCGGTGGATCCCCAACTCGGGTCAATCGGCTGCAGGTTCACAATCTCGAGGCAGACGATGCTTTGCGCGCGTGCGAGGTATCGCTCAACCTGGTCGCCGGCCCGCTGCAGCACGGTTTCCAGTTCGAGCAGGGCCGCACCGCGCGAGCCTTCGGCGGAGAAGCCGACGGCCGTAACGAGGGCGGCGGCCATGGCGGGGCCGCGCATGGCGCGGATTATAGAGGCTTCCGGCTGCGACTTCGAGTCCTGATTCATGGCAACGGGTGTGGGGGCTCAGGCATTCCCGTGAACACCAGCTAACCCTCCGGGGCTCTAGTGTTCCGAACAGCGGCTGGCCGGCCCGTGAGGCGTAGTACCCGAACAGCGAAAGCAGCAGAATCCCAAGCAGGGTCATGTTGGAGGCCGTCGCCGACCAGTGCGAAACATCCAGGGTGAGTGGTATTGCCTGTGCCGTTTCCGAGACCGCCAGTGCCACCACGGCTGACAGCAACCCGAAGCGAATCGCGACCACCGTGAAGAGAGCAACGATCGCGAGCTCCAAGGCAAACTCCAGCCAGAACGAAGGTGCTACCAGACGATAACGCCCCGCGAACAGCGTCCCGGGGGTGAAGCGCCCGCTCCAACGTCCAGAGGATGTGGGTGAACGGTCAACCGAGCTGGTTTCGACGGTGCGTTCGGGCTCGTCGCGGCCGCCGAAGGTAACGTCGTCATCCCGATTGACGGGCGTGCTCACGGGGTCATCTTACTCATCCCGGGCGACTGTGGGGGCAGTCATCAGATCGGCATTCACGCGACCAGGGTGTTGTGAAATGCGCCGATCTGCCAATCGTTCTCGTGCCGCACCAGCACCAGGGTGAACAGCGAGCTGTGTTCGCCAGCAAGCGGACCGGTTGGTGCATTGAGTGTGCCCTTTACGTGGGCGACGAGCACGTCAGGCGAGAGGGCGCGAACGGCGGACACCTGGTAGCGGACGGCGCTTCCCTTGTAGATGGTGTTGAAGATCTCTTGATGTCCGCGGCTGATGACGTCGCGAGTCCGAAGATGCTGGCCGCGAACATTGACGAAGTCAGCATCCTCGGCAAACGGCCGCCCAAAGCTTGCACCGTCGCCTGTGTTCCATGCCTTCTCCAGTTCGTCGACGAGGTCCGAGACGATACGGTTGCCATCAATGCTCATCGGCATATTTTTGTGCGATGGTTTTCGCGAGCACGTTACCGTTTCCGCTTGCCAGCTCTCGGCGTGAGTGGTTCGAGACCGTTGCAGCTGGTGAAAACGGACAGCCCGCGATTGTCCACAACCTGACACATGGTTCCTGCGTCAGCGATCCGCGCGACGCGCGTCCCCGCACTGAAATTACCTGGTGGGTCGCCGGACGCATCGGCGTCGTAGAAGTAGGGCTGCCTGGCGGTGATGCGGTGAGTGAATTTGGCCGGCGGTCGACGCAGGTTTTTCGGGGGAACCTGCGCCGATGCCGGCATCGTCGTCATCTTGGGCCGAATCACGCCCTTCATGTTTTCCCTCGCTTGCGTGCGATCAGAATCACACGTTCAAGCTCTCGGGCGGTAGCACCTTCGGTGCCAGGATCGGCAGCGCGTGCGCATGCGGCGCAGTCGTCACCATGAGACCGCGTTCAGCCAGCAGCTGCAGGTTGGGCAATGAGAACGCCTCGGCCGCCGAGAGGTTCACGCGATAGCCAAGGTCCTGCAGGCTGGCGATGGTTAGTCGACTCAGCGGGTTGTTTGCTTCCGAGATGAAACCCGACATGAGCTCGTTCTTGAACACCGATTCACGCCAGTGACCATCGCGGGTTCCAGCGCCGCCGATGTTCTCGACCGGTACCGGTGTGGGACCTGTCCCGCGGAGCTGGCCGTAAACCCGTTTCGCATTGGTGCCGGTGAATCGCGGATTTTGCGTTCCGGCACCGACCAGCAGTCCTTTGTCTTCCCAAATCGTACCGATGCCGATGACGTGGCCCATCTCATGGGTGATCACGTCCACCAGCGTGCCGTCGGCCTCCATGTTTGCAAGGTCGGCCGAGTCGAACGACATGATCCCCTTCGCCGGCAGGAGAGCGCTCGTGCCGGCGCTGACGGGACGAAGGTTGGTCGGTCCCGCTTGACCCAGGATACGGCCAACGCCATCGATGGCGACGCCTTGCGCTTCGATCAACAGGTCGTCGATCACTTCGCCACCGACCATCACGCTCGGCAGATCGCCGACGATTGCACGCGACCAGCGGTCTGCGGCCTTCTTGAACGCGTTCTTTTGTGCAGTCGTCAGGCCGCCCAGGAAGCGGACCTCGATTTTGTAGGCCGACTGAATCGCCCGCGCCGAGGCGGTTTTCTTTGTGCTCTTGTGAGCGATATAGGTTTCGATTCGCTGCGCACGCCGTTTCGCCATGAGTTGCCTTTCAGTCGAGTGCGAGACCCGGACCTGGGACTCCTTTTGCTGAATAGACGGACCATTGTCGGGTATCCGTCGCCGCGCCTCGGGTTTGCGCGGCATACGGCGTCAGATTCCGTGCAACCTAGTGGGTGAAGGTCCGCGCCTCGGAGAACGTGATGTTGCCGTCACTCGTGACCGACCAGATTCGCCAGCTCCACTCGCTGAACGTCGTCCAGAGGTGACCCTCCGAAACCAGGTTCGGCGCTTCTGGAAATCCTCCAAATCGGAAAAACAATCGCGCGTCGTCGTGATAGGCAAACTCAGCGATGTCGGCCACGACCTCGGTGGATTGACTCGAGCGCCACCTGAACGGTCCGAAGCGTTGGCCGTCAGCTGGTTCGGGCAATTGGCCGGTGAGTGGCGAAAGGAGTGTCGCCGGTTCCGGAGAGGCTCCAAGCCCTCGTCCACCGGTCAGCAGCGACGCGATTGAAGCGATATCCCTTATGAATTCGGTGTTCGTGATGGGGTCGCGGGCGGCCGACAGGACCCGCCACTGTCCTGAAGATCTTCGGAGAGCCAACAGAACAGGTATGTGGCCGATTCGAGTAGGCGACTCATATGAGGCCCTCATGCTCGCGAAGGCGAGCCTGTCGTTTCCCCAGACTCCGCACGAACGAATGACGCCCGTGGTCAATGCGCCCCATGTCGAACCACTCTTGGGCGGAACCCGATCCGTATCCGAATACAGAGATGGATCGTCGCCGCCGAGATACGCGGCAGTCACCTTGGGCAGGATCTCGAGCAGCTCTGGTTGTGCGCGCGATTCGAGGTAGGCGCATTCAGGCGTACGAAGCGCGAGCCTCCTGGCTGCTTCGTAACCAGGGGACGACGTGAACAGGTACGCCCATCCACCCTTGGGCCCAAGAAGGTCGTCAAAGGCCCCGGTGACGCGAATGAATTGCCGGCGAACGATTGGCTCCTCACCGATTCCTTCGAAGTGTCCGAGATCGGTCGTAATGCCGTCCATGACGCCGTGATTGTCGAAGACGAGGACGTCAGGAGGATTGTTGCGAGCCACGGCATCCCGGAATCGCGCCGCGAATCCCCTGGCTGGAAATGCTTCGACGGACATCTTGGCCTTGCGCCTGGCCATCTCCCAACTCAGTTCGTACGGGGTTGAGGCGCGTGGGGTGTCCCCGGTATGAGGGGAGCCGATCTTCCAGACGCGGAGGGTCTCGGCGGTTGCAGCGTCCAAGATCAGAGAGATCACAATCGCGAGAATCGCGCTGATTGCTATTGAGCTGGGCCGCGAAAGGCTGGAAGATCGCGCGACCATGCTGACCTCCGGAAAGCCTACGGAAAAGTAGTAGAGGAATTGTAACCCCAGCCGAATCGCAGGGCGTCATGAAGCCATACCTCATTACAACCGGCATCGCTTTTGGTGCGATTACCGTGGCCCACATCTGGCGCACCTTCGTCGAAGGACCAGAGTTGCTGAACGAGCCATCGTGGGTCATCCTCACACTGTTTGCTGCGGGACTCTGCGTGTGGGCGTTTCGCTTGCTCTGGAGCCTGCCGCGTGGCGGCCGTGGATGAAGGCGATCCTCCATTTCGAGTACGGCTCGCCCGACGTGCTGACCGTCGAGGAGATCGACAGGCCGGCCGTCGGGGACAGTGACGTGCTGCTGCGCGTCCGTGCCGCTTCCGTAAACCCACTCGATTGGCACACCGTCAGAGGCCTGCCCTATCCGCTACGGATGGGGAACGGTTGGTCCAGGCCTAAGCACCGAATTCCTGGCGTCGACGTCTCAGGCGTGGTTGAAACAGTTGGCAAGGACGTCACGCAGTTTCGTCCCGGCGATGAAGTCTTCGGCGTCTGCAAGAGCGCCTTCGCCGAGTACGCATGCGCCGCGGAAAATCGGCTGGTGCCGAAGCCGTCCAGGCTCACCTTCGAACAGTCGGCGGCCATACCCGTCGCGGGGTTGACCGCGCTCCAGGCCCTCCGCGATCGCGGACAGGCGCAGCCTGGGCAGAAGGTCCTGATTGTCGGGGCGTCCGGTGGAGTCGGGACGTTGGCGGTTCAGATTGCAAAGTCTCTTGCGACGACCGTAACTGGTGTGTGCAGCACGAAGAACGTCGACCTGGTTCGATCGCTCGGTGCCGATCACGTCATCGACTACACGCAGCGCGATTATCCGAGCTGCGGAGAGCACTACGATCTCATTGTCGATATGGCCGGCACGCATTCGTTGTGGACGTGCCGGCGTGCGCTGACGTCGCGCGGCACTTACGTTGTCGTCGGCGCCCCGAGCGGCCGCTGGATCCATGGGCCGGATCGCTTTGTCAAAGCTCTGCTGATATCCCTTGTCGTGAGTCAGAAGATGCGCCCGTTTGTCTCGAACGCAAACAAGAAGGACCTGCTGCTGCTCAAGGATCTGATTGAGAGTGGGAAGGTGACACCGGTCGTAGACAGAAGCTACAGCCTGAAAGATGCGGCGGAAGCGGTTCGCTACCTCGAGGCCGGGCACGCGCGAGGGAAGGTCGTGATCTCCGTGAACTGACACGTGACCCAGCGATCGCGAAGCTCTTCGAATCCTCATTGTCAGAGACTTGCGGCGACGCGCTGCGGTCGAGCCTACCGGCCGAGTTTAGGTTGTCTGCCAAGATGGTGAACATTTGTCCTCTTACGTAGCGACGATGCGCGGCGACTAACATAGGGGCTCGGCAACAGAGGGAGGCATTCATGAGTTTGAGAGACAAGTACGCCTACGCCATTCAGACGGCGAAAGGAAAGTTTCAGGGGAACGCCGAAGAGCGCGACGGCAAGTTGTACTTCAAGGGCACGATCGCGACCGAGGAAATGAAGAACGAATTGTGGAACGCGATCAAGACGATCCCGGATTGGCGCAACGAAATCGTTGCGGACATTCAGGTCACCGGCCCACCTGCCGGCGCCGCACCTGCTGCGAAGACCTACACGGTGAAGGCCGGCGACACGCTCAGCAAGATCGCCAAGGAGCACCTGGGCAACGCCAACGCTTACATGAAGATCTTCGAAGCGAACAAAGACCAGCTGACCAACCCTGACCTGATCAAGCCAGGACAGGTGCTGCGCATCCCCTGACGCGGATTTCGTAGGAGCCAGGGCCGCCCACATTGGGCGGCCTTTTCTCATTTCAGGGATTCCCTACGCCCTCGCTTTTGACTACCCCATGAATCCCACGTCTTTGATCGAGAAGTTGCTCAGGTTCGGGAATGCCCACTCGAGTTCGCCCGGCGTTGCGCCGAACCACTTGCCGAGTGTGGCGCCGAACTGCGCGGCGGCGATTGTTGGGATCCAGACGCCGCGGTTGTTGGCGTCGTCCGGGCCCGAGAAGGCGAATGTCGGCATCATCCCGTAGATGCCGCCGCGGACCGCGCCGCCGAGCACGAACTGGTGCGCACCCCAGGCGTGGTCGCTTCCGCTGCCGTTGGATTGCATCGTCCGGTTGAATTCCGATTGCGTGAAGGTCGTCACCCTGTCCGCGACTCCCAACTCGAACGTTGCGCTGGCGAACGCGTAGAGCGCCTGCGATAGCTGTTGCAACAAGCTCCAGTGCGCGTAGTCCTGCGAGCTGTGCGTGTCGAATCCGCCAATCGAGCAGAAGAAGACCTGTCGACCCGGGCCCATCTGCGATCGCACGCGAATGAGTCGCGCGACTTCCTTCAGCTGGTTACCCAGTGAAGTTCCAGGGAAGACAGCAGACAGCGGTGGCAGGCTGCCATTCAATTGCAGCGTGTCGCCCAGCTGCAGGCCGTCGGCGAACGCCCGATTGGCGGCCTCGCGGATTGGATTGCCGCCGTCCATCAGGACCATTGCGTTGACGGCCTGACGCCGCGCATCGGCCGCGTTGGGTGGCCAGAAGTTCATGCCGGAGAGCGCGAGGTTCGCGCCCGGCGGAATCACGTTACTGCGTACGTCCTCACCCTGCAGGAAGATCGCCGGTGAGGAAACGGAGACGGCGGCCAACGTGTCCGACGCGCCAAAGAGGTCCAGAAGCCGTCCGCCCCAACCCGATGCCACCTGCTGCGACGTTCCGGTCTGCGCCTGCGTTGTTTGATCGGAGTGAGAGAAGAGGTTGGAAGGCGCCGATGCGCCCGCGAGGTACTCAGCCCGGGTCAGCGGCCGATTGAGCTGACCCATGTTGAGGACGATGGCGAGTTTGCCGCTTGTGTAGAGTGGATTCATCTCGGCGAGTCCGTAGTGCAGTGCGTACGGATTGCCGTTGTGGTCCGGGATTGGCGCCAGGAGCTTCGAGCCCGTGAGTGCCAATCCACTTCGAAGACTCTGATACGCGGTGTACCGCGCGGTGTCCACCGGAACGATCATGTTGTTGCTGTCGTTGCCGCCGAACATGTAAACGCAGACGAGTGCCTTGTAATCCGTGACGTTAGGTGCCGCGCTGGCTTCGGCGACGAAGAACGAACGCGACGGTCCAAGGCCAACGCCAGTGAGTCCGAGCGCAGCCAGACGAGCGCTGAGTTTGAGAAAGTTGCGACGTGCCGGTACGTGTGTGTGTCCCATGATGCGTCTCTCTGCTCCGCGCTAGGGGATGGTGACCGTCTGCACCGCCGTCGCCGAGCTCGTCCCGCATGGGTTCACGGCTCGGATGGCGAAGTTGTATGTGCCCGCGGGAGCCGGACTCGATAGCGTGCGGGCGGGCGTCGGCAGGCTGCCGTTGAATGCGCCGCTGACGTTGATGATGTAGCTGAGGGTAGCGGCGCCGCTTGCGGCGGGCTGCCAGTTGAGCGTGATGACGTTGCCGGCCTTGGACGCGATGAAGTTGACCGGCGTCGACGGCGATCCCGAACAGGTGGTTGGGAAGGTCAGCGTGACGGAATTCGACGTCCCGCTGCTGCCGGCCGCATTGAGCGCGCGCACGCTGAACTTGAAGCTGCCGGGTGGCACGCTCGGGAAAGTGAAGCTCTCAGACACCGGCAGCGGGATCGACGCGGTCGCATCCCCGCTGACGTCGAGTATCAGCGACGTCGGCGCGCCGCCGCCAAACGTATTGCGCCACGAGAGCCCGAGGCTCGTGCCCTTGACCACGCCGAGCAGGTTGGTCGGCGCCGTCGGGCCCGCCGGCACGTTCACGTAGACGCGAACCTCGCTCGACGCACGACTCTTGTTGCCGCCGGACATTGTGTGCATGCGCACGTAGAACGCTCCGGGAGGCGCGGTGAAACTGAACGTCGGACTCGTGCTTCCCGTTTGCATGCTCGCCAATACCTCACCGGGCTTCACCCCGGCCTCGAACACATAGCCGGTGGGGGAGGGACCAATCGCTGGCGGGTTCCAGCGCAGCGTAACCACGTTCCCCGAGATCGAAGCCGTCACGAGGTTTGTCGGCGGCTGAACGGTCGTCGCGCCGACGCCACTGTTGTCGGCGAACACCGAGTGTTCGCTCGAGATCGCCGCCAGGTACAAGGCACCGAGCGCTCGTTGAGTCGTGTCAGACGCTGGCACCGCGTTGGTCGCGACGATGAGCAGGTCACGCAGCTCGTTGGACATGCGGCCGAACATCAGGTTCTGATTGACCCGATCGACGAGGGTGGCAGCGTTTGCGGCCAATGCTTTGTATGGGTTGAGATCGATCTGGAACGCGGCGCCAAACTGGCCGTTGAGCAAGCCATAAATGAAGTTCGCGCGCTGCACCGCGAGCGCCGGTGGATAGATCTGGAATTCCGGCCCGTAAAGATCAGTGTGGCCGGGCAGCGTCGCCAGCGGAGAGTAGAAGCTGAAGACCGTTGTCGGCGTCAGCACCCGCTGCGAGAGATTGTTGAATACGTAGTTGTACTGATTGGGATCGCCAATCTGCGCGCCGAGCGCCCGGCCGAGACCAATCATATGGAGGACGGGATCCTTCAATCGGCCGTCTTCAGAGGCGAACGACGTAGCCTCGGGGTCTGTGAGCACGGCTGTGAGAACCGCCCGCAGGTCTCCACGAACACCGCTGCCGTTGTTGGCGAAGACGCTCGCCACGCGATAGATGTAGGCCGGACTGGGATTGCTCGTGACCAGCGAACGAATCAGTCTGATCGACACGAACGGTGGAACGTTCGGGTGACTGAAGATGTTGTCGAGGACCGACACCATATCCTGAGTGGTCGTTTGATTCGCAGGAATGACCACACCCTGAAGCAGTGTTTTCGCGGCGGTATCGTGCGTGGTCGTCCGTGGCTCCATATCGCCCACGAAGTACTGGGGGTTCGAGTTCTGCGGCGTCGCGCCGGGCATCGTCGGGAATGTCCAGCCGGTGAGCGCCCGTGCGAGATCCTTGATGTGATTCTGCGTGTAGGTCGGGATCGGCTGGCCGGTCGGATCCAGCTTCAGTGTCCCGTCCATGTTCATCTCCCACAACCCGATCGTGAACAGCTGCATCAGCTCGCGGGGGTAGTTTTCGTTCGGCGAGCTGTTCGTTGACGCTTTCCGGCTGTACGCCATGTCGAGGTACTTGCCCATGGTCGGGCTGAGCGTCACGTCACGCATGAGGGTTCGGAAGTTGCCGAAGGCGTTGCGCGAGAGCAGTCGCACCCAGGGCGTGAGTTCTTCACCGCTACCGTTCTTGTTCGCCGACACGACGATGAACTGGCTGAGCGCGAAGATCATTCGCTGGCGCAGCTGATCGGGCGCGTTGGCCATATTGAGGAACACCGCGTTGCGAACGCCGTCGGTGTTGAGGCCATCGGCGAGCGGTGTCTCGGGCAGCGCAAACTGCTGATCCATCCAGGCAGTTTTTCCACCGGTCTGGACAGCGGCCACGTCGGCTGCGGTCGGCCCGAAGGTGGCCAACTCTAGAAAATGGGCTGCCGGGTTGGCCACGGCGGGATGAACCTCGCGGCTCTGACCGCGGGCTGCGATGCCCGGCGAATTACAGAGCAGGGCAATCAAGGTAAGAACTGAAATCTTCCAATGCGCATTACTTCGCACCGCGCGGCCGTGCCGGGCGGTGCCTGAACGGGGTAATTCCCTCGGATTTGGCGCTGTCATGGGTCCCCACGTGAGTGAAAGCGGCGTGGTTTGGCCGCAATGGAGCGAGACGGCCGAGGCAGTATGTGTGCCAAAGGGATGAGCTGGTCGTTGACTTGCAGATCCGTGCTCCGCATAATGCGAAAGACGGACGAAACCCCCGCCACCCTGCAATGCGGGGCCGGTCGCGCCCCCCAGCCGCTGCCCCGTCCGCCTGCTGAGCCTCTTCCAACGAGGCTGTTCTCGACGGCCGGGATCACTCCCGGGCTCTGGCGGATGTCTTTCCGGAACACGGATTGAATTCCGCCGATAAGTAGGGCTATGGCGCGTGACGCTCGAACTGAGCCACTCCGATTGACGCGGCTCCTGTGGCCGCTCGGAGGATGTGTGTTGCTCATCAGCGTCCAGGCATGGAGTGCCTCGTCAGGTGCGCAGCAAGGACAACAAGAACAAGAGGTCAGACCGGCACCGCCAAGCAACACGGCCGATGCCCGACTGAATCCAACGGCTCACCCAGCAGTCCCGCCAACGCTCGAGGCGATGTGGTACGCGCGGCGGACGACGGCGCCGGCCAGCGGTCCGATTGCTGACTTCGCCCGCGGCGTTCAGATGTTGGACGAAGGGCTTACGCCCGCTGCGGCCTTGCCACTGGTCAGCGCACCGGCGCTCGCGAAAACGGATTTGTCCGATTACTCGCGCTACTTCACAGGACTTACGCTTCAGCGCCTCGATCGACTCGACGAAGCCAACAGCATGTTTGCCACCGTCGTCGAGCGCAACCCAGTGGGCCAGCTGCCGGAGGCGGCGCTGTTCCGTCGCGCGGAGATTCGCGAGATACGAAACGACTTTGCCGGTGCCGCGGCAATCTACCAGCAGCTCCTCGAACGGAAAGTCGCATCACCGCAGATTGCGTTGGTTCGTTTGGGATCGATGGCCAACCAGGCGAAGGATACGCCTCGCGCGATAGAAGCCTATCGGAGAGTGCTCGCGGAGTACCCGCTATCGTCCGAAGCCGCCGAAGCGGAAAGGCAGCTCGAGACTCTCGGCGGCTTTGCGCTGGATACGCCGGCTGCTGCGAGCGCGGAGCTTGGTCGAGCAGAGGCGTTGTTCAAGGCTCGTCGTTGGGACCAGGCGCGCACCGCGTTCGACCGTGTGCGCGACCGCGTCCAGGGCGCTGACCGCGATCAAGTCGACTTTCGTCTCGCGCAGCTCGACGCGACCAAGGGCCAGCACCGCTTGGCGCGCGAGATCTTCCGCCGCTTCACGAATCACCCGCAGCTTGGCCCGGACGCACAGTACGCCATCGTTTCCTCGACCCGACTTCTT
The DNA here is from genome assembly GCA_963724485.1 of uncultured Acidobacteriota bacterium. Lineage (GTDB taxonomy): Bacteria > Acidobacteriota > Vicinamibacteria > Vicinamibacterales > UBA2999 > JACCSI01. Next base: position 534,039 of record CAVRUW010000018.1, on the reverse strand, counting down.
GGCGAGGAAGACGAATTCAAGCAGTTGACGGACGACTTCGTCGCGCGGAATCCCGCACATCGCCTCGCCGAGGAAGCGTTGAACGAGTTGGCGCGCCACTACGTGTTGAACGACGACGATGGCAAGGCGGCCGAGATCTACGGGCGGATGATCGAGCGATTCCCCAGTGGGGTGTTCGCGGAGCGCGCGACCTGGAAAGCGGGATGGTGGGCGTACCGCGAGAAGAATTTTCGCGAGACGATCCGCATCTTCGAGAAGGGCATTGCGACCTTCCCACGGTCAGACTATCGGCCCTCGTGGCTCTATTGGACGGCGCGGTCCTATGACCAGGCCGGAGATCGCGCGGCCGCGACCGAGCGCTATCGCCTTACGGCCACCGATTATCGCAATTCCTATTACGGTCGGCTGGCCTGGACTCAACTCGAGCAACGCAAAGAGGCCAGCGTCACCCCCGGCATCCGGCGAGTAGTGGTCACGACGCCCACGACGCCTCCAACCGCGCCGGTAATTGCTCGACTCATCGAGTCGGGCCTGTATCGTCCGGCGCTCAACGAACTGCAGTATGCGCAGAAGGTCTGGGGCGACTCACCGCCGCTTCAGGCGACGCTGGCCCTGGTTCACAACAAGATGGGGAACTTGCGGCTTGGGATCAACGCGATGCGGCGCGCCTATCCGCAGTTCATGGCGGCCGGTGGCGAAGACCTTCCGGATGAGATCCTCCGCATCATCTTCCCGATCGACTTCTGGCCGTTGCTGAAGGGCAACGCACAGGCCCACAGCCTGGATCCGTTCTTGATCGCGGCGCTGGCTGCACAGGAATCCTCGTTTGATCCGGCGATACGCTCGTCGGCCAATGCGATTGGCCTGATGCAGATTCTCCCGTCAACCGGCCGACGCTACGCCCGCAAGGTCGGCATGCGAGGGTTCACGACTCGCTCGCTCGAGAATCCGGAGATCAACGCGCGACTGGGCACGCAGTACTTTGCTGACCTCGTGAATCAATTTGGCGGTCCGCACTACGCGTTGGCCGGGTACAACGCCGGTGAGCATCGCGTCGACCGATGGAATGACGAAGCGCCCGGTCTCCCGCCCGACGAATGGATCGACAACATCCCGTTCCCGGAGACGCAGAACTACGTCAAGCGGATCCTCGGTACGGTCGATGACTATCGGCGGCTGTATGGCGACGAGGCGCGCGTGCCAACGGTGAACCGTCCGCCGACAGCTCCGACGAAGAAGGCGGCGACGCAAGATCGGCCGACGACCACGAAGAAAACGACGGCGAAGAAAGCTCCGACAAAGAAGGCAACGGCCAAACGACCACCCACCAAAAAGCAGTGATACTCTGCGATCCATGGGGTCGAAAGTGCGTGGATCGCGAAAGTTGAACGACATCAGCGACTCGATTTTTCCCGAGATGACCCGGTTGGCGCAGCAGTACGACGCGGTCAACCTTTCGCAAGGCTTTCCCGATTTCCCCGCTCCCGATCTGCTCAAGCAGGCAGCCTGCGACGCCATCCAGGCGGACGACAATCAGTACTCGATCGCCGCTGGATCAGGTCCGTTGCGAGAGGCCGTCGCGAATCATTTCGCCCGACGCCACCAGGTGACGGTCGATCCCGAACAGCAAGTGACCATCTGCTGTGGGTCGACCGAGGCGATGTTGGCGACCATGCTGGCGTGTGTCGATCCCGGTGACGAGGTCATCGTGTTCGAGCCGTTTTACGAGAACTACGGCCCGGGCGCCGTCCTGTCGGGCGCGTCGCCCAAATACGTCCAGCTGGTGCCACCCACGTGGGCCTTCGATCGCGACCGTCTGGCCGATGCGTTTTCCGACCGCACGCGTGCGATCGTGATCAACACGCCCACGAACCCGACGGGGAAGGTCTTCTCGCGAGACGAGCTGTCGTTCATTGCCGATCTCTGTCAGCGCTGGGACGTGATCGCGATTTCCGATGAGATCTACGAGCACATTGTGTTCGATGACGCGCAACATGTGCCGATTGCGTCGCTGCCAGGCATGGCCGATCGGACAGTGACCATCAGCGGCCTCTCCAAAACCTACAGCGTGACCGGGTGGCGCATCGGCTGGGCCATCGCTCCACCGCCGCTGACCGAGGGGATCCGCAAGATGCACGACTTTCTCACCGTGGCGGCGCCGACGCCGTTGCAGCACGCAGGCGCGATTGCGCTCACCTTGCCCGACGAGTATTACCGGTCGATGGCGTTGGAGTATCAGCGGCTGCGCGACCGGCTGATCACCGTTCTCGACGCCTGCGGCTTCGTGTGTCACAAGCCTCGCGGGGCGTACTACTTGATGGCCGATGCTTCGGGATTCGGATTTTCGAATGACGTCGAGTTCGCGCGGTACCTGGTGAAAGAGATTGGCGTCGCGACGATTCCGGGAAGCAGTTTCTACGCCGATCCCCGGGACGGGTCGTCACTGCTGCGCTTTTGCTTTTCAAAGCGGGAATCGACCATTCGTGAGGCCGAGTCTCGTCTGACCCGCCTGCAATCGCTCTCCCGTCGCGCCTGAGCCGCTTTCCCTAGCCCCTGCACATTGCCTGGTGAGGCGGCTTTTCGAACCGCCTCGCAGGAGCTCAATCATGCAGGGGCAGGCCGTGGCAGTTCTTCCACCATCCGGACAACACGTCAGGGAACATCGAAGCGTTCTGGCCGACATCGAAAAGCGAACCTTGATCTGGCTCGCGAATCGCCTGCCGGGATGGGTCAATTCCGATCACCTGACGGTGCTGGGCGCGGTCGCCATGCTGGGCGTCGGCGCGTCATTTGCCGCCGCGCGGTGGTCGCCGGCAGCCTTGGTGTTTGTGCCGCTGTTCTTGGCGATCAACTGGTTTGGCGACAGTCTCGATGGCACCGTAGCTCGCGTCCGTAACGCGCAGCGTCCGCGCTACGGGTTCTACGTCGACCATGTCGTGGACATCGCGAACGCAACCGTGATGTTCGCGGGCTTGGGCCTGTCGGGCCTGGCCGACATTTGGGTGGCAGCCGGGCTCCTGGTTGCCTATCTGCTGCTGTGTGCCGAGTCGTTCCTGGCGACGCACGCTCTCGGAGTCTTCAAGATCTCGTTTGCCGGGTTTGGTCCCACGGAACTGCGCATCGTGCTCAGCATCGGTGCGCTCGTCGCGATACAGCGTCCAACGGTCGACCTGTTCGGCCAAGGCCACTTCAAGCTGTTTGATGTCGGAGGCGTCATCGCGATTCTGGGCATGCTCGCGGTGTTCGTGGTGTCGGCCGCGCGAAATACCCGAACCCTGTATCGCGCGGAGCCGCTACCGAAGCGTGTCCAGGGTCTGGACCAATGACCGTGAAGGCGTCTGGCAGGAGGAGAGCTATGACTCGCTGGGCTCGATTTGCTGGTGTGGGACTGATGGGGCTCGTGTTCCAGCTGTCCCTTGTCTACGTGCTGACGTCAATCCTGACCGTCGACTATCGAATTGCGATCGTGATCGGGGTCGAAGCAGCCATCCTGCACAACTTTGCGTGGCACGAGCGGTGGACCTGGCGCGATCGAGTCGTCGGCTCGAGTCGTGAAGCCGCATATGTCCGACTGATGAAGTTCAACGCGGCCTCCGGTCTCATCTCAATCGTCGGGAACGTCGCCTTCACGACGGCGTTCGTGGAGTTGATCGGTGCGCCGGTTCTACTGTCGAACGTGTCGGCAATCATTTGCCTCACGCTCCTGAATTTCATGGCCGCCGATCGCCTGGCATTCGCGCCGGCGATGGGTAGCGCAGGCAAGCGGCTGGTTGTGGTCGCCTTCGCGGTTTTCGGGAGCGTGGCGCTGACGGCTCCCGCGCACGCCGCAGAGCTCAAGCCAGAAACAGTGAAGGCATGGGAGGAGTATGTCCGGACAGTCGAACGCCAGTTCCGGCAGGAACAGAACGGCCGCGGTTTCCTCAGCGCCGATTTCCGGTCGCCCAGCAGTGGCTCCTCATTTCGATCCATTTTGCGGCGCGGCGAGGTGACTCTGGAGAACGTCGTAGACGAGACCGTGGACATCGATGGCGGCACGATCAGCCATTGGCGCGGATACATGTTTGTTCCGGGCGTCAGGATCGAGGACTTGCTCGATGGCGCAGCGGTTCGGGGCGCCGCGGCGAAGCACCGGCAAGAAGATGTTCTCGAATCACGGGTGCTCAGCCGCGACGGCGATTCACTCCGCCTGTTCTTGAAGCTGCGGCGCAGCGCGATCGTCACGGCCGCCTACAACACCGAGCATGCCGTGAATTACACACGCCTGTCGCCAACCCGCGCCATCAGCCGAAGCGTGTCGACCCGCATCGCGGAGCTCGAAGATGTAGGTACCTCACAGGAACGTGAGAAACCGATCGGCAAGGATCGCGGATTCATTTGGCGCCTTCACTCCTACTGGCGTTATGAAGCCGTCGACGGTGGTGTCATCGTGCAGCTCGACTCGCTCACGCTGAGCCGCGACATTCCGTGGGCGATCCGAGTCGTCGCCGCGCCCATCATCGACCGCATCGCGCGAGAGTCGATGAATCGGACGCTCGTTGCGGTTCGACAGAAATCGGTCGGTCTCCAGTCCACGGTCTCCAGTCTACGGTAATCAAAATGCGACGAGGGGCCTGAGGGCCGCAGGCCGGCGACCGGCGACCGGCGACTAGAGACTAGAAGTCATCCCATAAACACCCGGAGCAAAATCAGCCAACAAGCAAGGTGCAACATGCCCAAGAAATTCTCCGGGTAGCGTTCGTACCGCACGACGATGCGTCGATAGTTCTGCAGCCACGCAAACAGCCGTTCCATCTTCCATCGGCGTCGATACCGGCGGAGTGGGCGACCATCCTGTGTCCGGTGCGTGCGGTTGCGGCGGTGAGGCGCGATGAGTTCGATGCCGCGCTGCGCGAGCTCCGCATCGAGCTGGTCGGACTGTACGCGTTGTCCCCAATGAGTCGTTTGGGCATTTTCTGCACCAGCCGGTGGGCCAGCGTGGTCTCGACGAGCGTGACTTCATGCGGTGTGGCACTGTCAATGTGAATAGCGATGGGCCGCCCATGACGATCGGTGATCGCCATGATCTTCGATCCCTTGCCGCGCTTCGTCGTTCCCACGCCGGCCCCGCCTTTCTTGGCGGGCGCGAAACTGCCGTCGATGAACGCCTCCCGCAGGTCCAAGTAGCCCTCGTCGTGGAGCGCCTCAGCAAGCACGGAGAGAATGTCCTTCAACACGCCACGCCGCACCCACTGCTGGAACCGCCGATGACAGGTCTGATACGAGGGATAGCGTTCTGGCAAATCCGCCCACGGGGCCCGGACTCGTAGAATCCACAGGATGCCATTGAGCACGCGCACGGTTCTCCCGCCACGGGCGTCCCCGACCGTCTTTGCGGCGCGTCAGCTTGGCCAAAAGGGCCCAATCAGAACCCATTGCTCGTCGGTGAGGTCACGGGAATGAGCGGCGGCAGGAACGGCCATCCGGCCAGAATCGCTCTGTCCCCATTCGGCTGCTGCAGCCGACTCGGAAAATCGCGCGCCAAAACGGCGGTATCGATTGACCTTGCACCGTCGCCGTGCCAGATGGCTGACATTGGCTTAGGCCACTTGCCGGGAAGCAAACGTCACGAGAGTACGCAACTCTAGTCAGCTCTGAGTACCACGTTCGGGTCCAGCCGCGACGCCCGCCACCCGGGCAGCCAGCATGCGACCGCGGCGACTGTCGAAATCGTCGCGATCACTGCTGCCATCGTTGCGGCGTCGGTCGGCTGGACGCCGAACAAAAGCGAGGCAATCATCCGGTTCGCGGCAAAGGCGCCCGTAACTCCGACGATGACGCCAATGACGGTGGCCTGGAGGCCCTGCTTCATCACCAATCCGATTACGCTGGAACGAGACGCGCCAAGGGCCATGCGAACACCGATCTCACGACGACGCTCTGTCACCATGTAGGAAAGCACACCATAAGTGCCAACCGCCGCCAGCAGCAGTGCCAGCCCGGCAAACCCACCAAGCAGCTGCGCCAGAAGCCTCGGCCGGCGAATCGATTCCGCGAAAACCTCGTCCATCTCCCGGAGGCGCACGATCGGGACCGCAGGGTCCACGTCCCGCACGAGTCGCTCGAGCGTCCGTGACAAGCCGGCCGGCGGCAGGGTCGTCCGCAGTACCACGTTCATCGTCGGCGCAGCCATCGCGAGCTGATCGAGGGATACGTAGAGTTCGGTTCCCGTCTCTTTCTCGACGCCGCCTTGCTTGACGTCCTTGGCCACTCCAATCACCGTATGCCAGGAGTTATCCCCAAAGCCAATCGCCGCACTGAGGTTGGGCCGCACACGCTGCCCAATCGGATTACGCCATTTCCAGATCCTGTTTGCCAACGTTTCGTTGACGATGACAACTCTGCCTGGTGATGCCGCATCCGCCGGTTCGAAGCTGCGGCCCGCGACGATCGGCACGCCCATCGTCTCGAAATAGTCGCCCATTACGAATTGGTAGTAGTCGATGATCTCAACCGGTCTGCCGTCAGAGGCGGTGTGGTTCTCGATATGGGTAGGTATTGCTTCTGGAGATCGATTCGGCGGGAGACCCGACATGACAGCGGCCCCCTGCACGCCTGGTGCAACCCGCAGCTTGTCGAGAAGGCGTTGATATGCCGGAGCGCGCGTGTCGGGGTCGTATGGCTCTGCCAGCGTCAGCGAGAACGTCACCAGGCGCGACCGATCGAATCCCGCATCGACGCTCGTGAGGTTGTAGACCGTGCGGATCAGCAAACCCGCGCCAATGACCAGCATCACGGCCAGCGCGACTTCGGCCACAACGAGCGTACGGCGGATGTGATGGCGTCCAGCGCCGCTGGCCCCTCGGTCCCCGCCCTCTTTGAGAGCAGTCACGAGGTCATTAATCCGTCTTTGCGCGACGGGCGCGAGGGCGAAGAGCACGCCCGTCGCCATTGACACACCTAGCGCAAAGAGCAGGACGGACAGGTCGATGGCGATTTCACTCATCCGGGGCACGCTGGTTGGGTACGCGCGGGTCAGCGCCTGCACGGAGACGCGGGCGAGCCACAGGCCAAGCATGCCACCGGCAAGGCACAGCATCACGCCTTCCGTCATCGTCTGCCGGAGCAGCCGGCTTCGGCTGGCGCCGAGAGCCGCGCGCACCGCAAATTCACGACGACGTGACTCGGCACGCGCCATGAGCAGGTTCGCGAGATTCGCGCACGCGATCAGCAGGACAAACCCGACAGCGACTTGCAATATCCAGATCGAACGGCGGGCATCGCCAACAATCGCGTCCTGTACGGGCTGCATCTGAAGGGTGTGGTCGGCCGCGCGCGACGGACGATTCGTGGGGACATGACCCGACGAGCCGGTACGCTCGTCCCAGTTCTCGAGGAATGCGTTCAACTCTGTCTGCGCTGCCTGCGCGGTCACGCGGTCCTTCAAGCGCCCAATGACATGGAGGATGTGGAAGCTGCGGTCCTGACGAATAGCCGCAGGGAGCCCGAGGGGCAACCAGATTGCCGTGCGGTTGTCCATGACATCGATGCCAGATGGCATGATGCCAAGAACTTCATGCGGCCGGCCATCGATGTTCAGAGTTCGTCCAATGAGTGGTTGTCCTCCAAAGGCCGTTTGCCATAACTGCGACGAGAGAATCACGAGCGGCGGCGCCAGTCCCCCGGTACGATCGTTTTCTTCCTGGTTGAAGAAGCGTCCCTGTGCGGGCTGAACTCCAAGCGTGTTGAGGAGGTGGGCATCGACCGACATGGACCGCACGCGCAGAGGTCGATCGCCTGCCATGAGGTTGACTTCGCCGGTCGTGTAAGCGCCCCCTATGGTTCTGTAGGCGCCCACCATCGCAAACGACTGATTGATCTCGCGGAACTCCAGGTACTCCTGCACCGAGAGCGCGTTCCCGGTCAATCCTAGCGCCGGAAATTCCGTCGTCAGGTACATCAGCTGCTCCGGTTTGGGATAGTTGAGTGGACGCAGGATGACGCCGTTCACGATCGAGAAGATAGCTGTATTGGCGCCGATTCCCAGTGCCAGAGTCAGGAGCGCGACCACCGTGAACACGGGAGTGCGGCTGAGCATGCGGACACCATGACGCGCGTCGCGGGTCAGATCGTCGAGCCACGGCACGCCTCGCTGGTCGCGAAGAGCATCCATCGCTTGCGAGGTACCTCCGGCCTTGAGTCGCGCGGCACGCACGGAATCGGTGGCGTTCAGACCACGACGTCGCGCGTCTTCTGCACCTAGTTGCAGGTGCAGCCGGAGCTCCTGTTCCAGGTCGCTGTCGCGCCGCCTTGGAAGCAGGGTCCCCCAGAGACGGTGAATCCATTCGCGAAGGATGCGCATGCGATCTCCAGGCCTCACGCCTCGCCGTGCAGCAACGAGTGGATGATGCCCGCCATCCGGTCCCATGCGTGGGTTTCCCTGGCGAGCTGACGCCGACCCGCCGGCGTGACGGCGTAGAACCGCGCTTTGCGATTGGTCTCCGTGGTGCCCCAATTCGCGCGCAGCAGGCCACGCTGCTCCAGCCGCATCAGCGCCGGATAGAGCGTGCCCATATTGAGCTGCAGCGCGCCACCGGACACCTGCTCGAGGCGCGCGGCAATGGCGTAGCCGTGCAGCGGCCCGAGCGAATCCAGCGTCTGAAGAACCATCAGGTCGAGCGTGCCCTGCAAAACGTCGGCTTTGGATCGAGCGGCTTTATTAGACACGCCAATGGAATAACACTACGAGCATTAGAACGTCAAATGAAATGACGAATGGGCTGCCCAAGCAGGCCAACCGTCCTACAGAGGGTGCCGCCGGGCGGCACAGAGAAATAGCTCCCAGCGCAGGTACAACGAGAGACCGGAGACTATTTGATCCGATAAACGATGATGCCGTCTTCTTCGAAGACGAACTCGAGCGCTGGATGCTTCCGGAGCGCATCCACCGCGGCCGCACCAAAGTTCTGCTCGAGGGGGCGTCGGTGCAGCACGGCGTGATTGACGCCGATTGACCGCAGGTCGGCCAGCGCGGCTTCGCCGGGAAACGATTGCAACAGTGCCGCGCGCCGGTAAAACGCTGCTGGCGCCCAGCTGCTGTAGGCATTGATCATCGGCTTCCAGTGCCGCGTCTGATCGAGCATGTAGCTGGCGTTCTGGTTGAACTGACTGCCGCCGTAGAGTGGAAACACGACGATGCCGGTGACGCGGTCGGTCGCGAGCCGGCTATGAGCGGAAGGTATGCTTTCGTGACGAACGAAGGAGAGCGGTGCTCGCAACGCTTCGAGCGTTACCAGGCCGATCAATGCCAGGGCAACCGCGGGCCACCACGCTCGGCTCTTCCACCGGGTCTCCAGCCAGGCCACCGCAAACCCTGATAGCACCGCCAGTGCAATCAGCAGTAGAAATCCCCACCGTCCAACCGCTCGTACACCCTGCAGCAGCGACACGTGCGCGTGGAGAAACTCGTAGCCCGGCATGTTGGCACCGAACGACAGCGCGAAGCCCACGAGTCCAAACGCCAACACCATCCTGGCTCGGCGGTCTCGCCATGCGAGACCTGTCATGATGGCCAACAGGCCGAGCGCAATGGCGGTCACTCCCGGAAAGAGGGCAGTCGGAGACCGGAGAAAGCGATGGGCCCACAAGTCGAAATGCAAGCGACCAGCGGTGGCGAGATAGTCAGCCCAACCGGCGGAATAGTGCCGGACCTCGTCGATCGGGCGCACCATTCCCTGCTGCGTCTGGACGCGGTAATAGGGCAGCACAAACGGCAACAGCAAAAGCCCGGCTGAAGCACCGACGATTGCCAGGGTGATCCAGACTCGGCGAGCGCCGGCTCGCCATGGCTCCGGTCGCACCACGAACCCGACCAGCAGGGCGCCGGACATCAGCACCATCGTGTAGTTCGAACACAAGGACTGGAGTACGAACATGACGCCGAGGAGGACAGCGTCCCGAGTGCGGCCGCCGCTGAGCACTCGATCGAAGGCATACAACACGAATGGAAAGAACTGCATGTGCAGCGCCTGCAGGTGCGGGTACCGCGTCAGCAGGTGAGAATTGAACGCGTACAAACATCCAGCGACGATCCCCGCAATCGAACTTCCCGTCCAGCGATGGATCACCACGCACATCGCGAATCCCGACAGTGCGAAGCCGAGCCAGACCATGAGGTTGTAGACCAGCACGGGCGACGCACCGGCCCACAGCAGTGGTGCGACCATCATCGTCGGCACGAAGATGTGCTCGGAGAACGCAAGGGCATCGGGCGCGGGGTGAAAGATCGGCGCCTGGAACAAGTGGAGCGGATCGCGGACGACCTGATGCGCGACCCACGCCACGACCCAGGTGTTGAATGCGGTGTCGTCGTTATCGAGGCGAGTGAGATGCGCGGGGTCGGTCGCCAGCGGCCAGGTATGCAGCGTGGCGAGGGCCGCGAACAACGCTAGTTGGGCCAGCCAACGATCTCGTAAAGCCACACCGAACCTTCTTGCGCAATCGGACGCAGATACGCGGAATACGTGGCGAGCCGCTCGGTCAGCCGGACTCGGGATCGAGCGTCGTACATGTGCGTGTGAAAGACGACGTAACGAGCACCGAATTTCGCCAGAATGCTGAACGACTCGCGCGTCGGGAACGACGAGAGCGGAACGACGGTTTGGCGAAAGTCAGCCGGAATGTGATCGCTGTAACCGTTGACGAGTGGTTGCCAATGCGCGGTCGAGTTCAGCATGTAGTACGCATGGCGGGGGAAATCCGGCCGCTGATACCAGTACGGAAACTCCGCGACCGCGCCTCGAGGGAGCATCGCCAACCGGTGATACACGGGCGAGAGTTCCTCGCGATCCCTGAACTGCGTCAGGGGCATCGCGGCCAGTTCGGCCACCGCCAGTGCGGCAATCGCGGCGGCCACTGACCACGGTCGCTTCGCACGACCGAACAGCGTCGCCAACGACGCCGACGCGAGGACACTCAAGGCGAACGTGGTCATGAGGCCCATTCGTGCTGGCGCTCGCAGGAAGGTAAAGATCGGCAGCGTTTCGTACAACACGCGATACAGACCCGCATCGGGGCCGAACGAGCCCCAGAACGCCAGCAACGCGATGATCAAATAGAGCAGGGTGACATCTCGGCTCACTCGGTTCGTCGTCGGGGCGGACGGGGCGGCCGGCGCTCGCCGGGGCGCCAGCCCTGTCACGATGGCCGCGAGGGCGAGGACGGACACGATTACGCCTGGGAACAACACCTCGCGATAGTCGCCGAGCATCGGCAGCCACCATCGATGACTCCAGGCCGACGAGGCGCCCCAGGCGCCCAGATCCGCCGCGTACTGTCGCGCGTCGTCCAGCGTGCGAGTAAAGCCCATTTCACGCTGAACGTAGATATAGGGCAGGAAGAATGGGACCGTGAGCCCGATGCTGATGAAGGCCGCCAATCCAATCGAGACCCAGTAGTCGATCGAGCGCCACAAGCGTCGCGTGAAGGCAAACAACAACGTGCCCAGACCGATCATCAGGCCAGCGAAGATCCCGTAGTACGCGCAGGTCAGTGCCGTCGCCCAAAGCACGACACCAAGAACGACTGAGCGACGCACCGACGGCGCCTCCACCAGTTGATGGAACGCGAGCATGCACCAGGGAAGGCCGCCAGTGAACAGCAGTTGCACGTGCGCGGTGCGCGCAAAGATATAGGGGCAGAACGCAAACAACACGGCTGCCACGAGCGCGGCTGGTTGGCTTCCGGTGAGGAAACGTGTGAGGTAGTAAGCGCCACTGAAGGCGATGACGAACGACAACAAGAACACCACGTTGTGCGAGGTGTACGGATTCTTGGTGGCTGCCCACACCGGTGCCGCCAGTATTCCGGCCCCGAGATTTGCCTCAGAGAAGGCGAGGGTGTAGCGGTGCGGATAGAAGATGTTGGCGTCGAACATCGTGCGCGGGTCAGTCGTCAGCGCGTGGGCGACCCACGACACCACCCAGATACTCCACCGTCCATCGTCGGTGTTGACGCGCCCGGTGCGATCGATGCGGAAAGCGACCGGATAGGTCAGAGCGACGGTGAGGACGAGCGCACTGAAGACCACGAGCGCAGCCTCGGTCAGCCCGCGCAGACGCATCGGCGGCGTATGGTAGCATGGGCGCCTCGCCTCACTGATGCATGGATCGTCTGCTCGAGCTCACTCACCTCGCTGAGCAATCACATTTCTGGTTTCGTGGGTTTCGCTGGTTCGTGCAGCCCGAAGTGATCCGCGCGGTCAACGGATATGCAGCGCCGACGATTCTCGACTGTGGCTGTGGCACCGGCTCGAACGTCGCGTGGCTGCGCGAGTACGGTCAGACCTTCGGCTTCGATCTGACCTGGAATGGCTTGGAGCTTGGCCGCAAGATGGGTCGCCGGGCGATCGCTCGCGCCAGCATTGCAGCCATACCGTTTCCCGACGAGAGCGTCGATATAGCGACGTCGTTCGACGTGTTTCAGTGTTTGCCAGACGAAGTGGAGCTCGCGGCCATTCGCGAGATGTCACGCGTCTTGCGGCCCGGCGGTCACCTGATCCTGAACGTGGCGGCACTGGATGTGCTCCGGGGAAGTCACGCAGTCCTTTCCGAGGAAGTCCGTCGCTATACGCCCGCACGTTTGCGACAGATCGTGGAGGCCGGCGGGTTTATCCTCGAGCGCTTGACATTCGTCCATGCGGCGCTGTTTCCGGTGATGCTGCCGGTGCGTCTGCTGCAGCGCTGGCAGGGCGGTGCCACACAGCCCGCTGGTGAGTTCGATATTCGAGTGCCCGCCGCACCGGTGAACACGTTGCTCACCGGTCTTCTTCGACTGGAGTCCATCGCGCTTCGGCTCGTCGACATGCCCATCGGCAGTTCGCTGATGTGCCATGCTCGCAAGCCCGCCTGATATGAGACGTGCTTGGCGCGCTGATTGGCCGGCGACCGGCGACCGGATCACTAATACCTAACGACTCCTCCAAAAAACCAGCCGCCAAAGTTCAGGCTCCCGCTGTCGAGATCCTTGAAGTAGTCGACTTCGATGCCCCGCCAGCCAAGTCGTGCGCCGACGTTCTTACTGAAGTCCACCATGCCGTAGAAGTTGATGTCTCGATACTTGCCGCCGAACTCGTCGCTGAGACTGTCCGGCACCCTGAAGTAGCTCCATTCGCCGGTGATGGACACATTGGGATGGACGAAGCCGCGTCCGACGATGCCGAACCCTGGAATCGGCGCGCTCTGCTCGGTGAAAGCCGCGCCGATTGCGCTATCGAGCCGAACGTCGACGTTCGTGTACTTGAGGTCCATCAGGAAGCCCAGGTAACCACGATCCCGATAGAAGAAGTCGTATTCGTAGCCGAACCGCCAGGTCGTGAACTCCGCGCTGGTGCTGACTGGAAGCCCGATGCGATACCGCAAGCCGTTGAAGACGAACTCACGCGTGACTACCGAGTCGACCTCGTACTTGATCGGCATGTAGTTGATTCGAAACTTGTGTTTGAGCGCCGGACGCAGCACGAACGCCAGTTCGATCAGCTGCTTCTTCTCGATTCCCAGGTCACTCGTCAAATCGACATCGTCGCCAGGAATGCCCAGCGCTTCGCTCGAGACGACCAACGTCGGGTCTGCGCCCCACCAGAGCAGAGCGGCCTCGACGTTGAAGGGCTCCCCCACGGCGGGTCCCGTCGATCGGAATTGCGCCTCGGCGGATGTCGCTGCCAAGAGGACGGCCCACGCAAACACAGCACTCCACACACGACGGCAAACGATTAGTCGCATCAAGTCCAACCTGCCCCGGAAATTGTCCGAAGCCCGCAGGAGACGGGCGCTCTAAGCCCTGGGGGAGGGCTCGTCAGCCTGGCTGGGCGTCAGGCTCTTGGAGAATAACACAGGGGAGATCAGTGAGGTCAGGGAGTAAGCCATCTCTAGGTCTCAGCGGGCAGTGCTTCGCGGTTGCCGCCCAACACCTCGAACCACTTGCGAATCGCGGCAACGAGGATCACCAGTGCGCAGATCATGATGATCACCGAGGAGAGCGTCAGCACCCAACCTTGGAACTGGATGGAATTGTCAGCCCCGGTTGCCATCGGGTAGTAGTTGTCGCGAATGTTGAGGAAGGCGCCCCACAACGTGTTGATCGCCAGCAACGTGAGCGGTCCGCCGGTGATCCATGCGTATCGCGTCTTTCCCATGTTGATGAGCACGGTGGTGGCGGTCGACAGCGCGACCACACCGAGCAGCTGATTCGCGACGCCGAACATCGGCCAGATCGTGTTTACGCTCCCGGTATAAATGAAATACGCCCATGCCGACGACGATGAGCGTCGTCGAGATCACGGAGCCGGGAATCCAGGCGGTGTTGGCGAACGGCGCGTAGGCTCGACCAAGGAATTCCTGAAGCAAGAAGCGGCCGACGCGAGTTCCGGCGTCGATCGTGGTGAGGATGAAGAGCGCTTCGAACATGATGGCGAAGTGATACCAGTACGCCATCAAGCCGCTCATGCCCGGTAGTGCCGTAAAGATTTGCGCCATCCCGACCGCGAGCGAGACGGCCCCGCTGGCGCGCCCGGCCACGGATTCACCGACCGCGGCCTCGAGCATTTCGAGGTTGACGTGCTGCAATCCCAGAGTTGAGTAAACCTGGGCGGTAGTGTTGATCGCAAAATAGTCGCCGGGGTGCATCGAGGCGGCGGCGACGAGAGCAAGCACACCCACGGTGCCTTCGATCAGCATGGCGCCATATCCGATCGGACGGATATGGCTCTCCTTGTCGATCATCTTCGGCGTGGTGCCTGAGGCGACCAGCGCGTGGAAGCCCGAGATTGCGCCGCAAGCAATCGTGATGAAGCAGAACGGGAACAGCGGACCAGGAATGATCGGCCCGCCGCCATTGATGTACTGCGTCAGGGGCGGCAACCGCAGGACCGGATTGACAATCACGATGCCGAGCACCAGCAACGCGATCGTTCCGATCTTCATGAACGAGCTGAGGTAATCGCGCGGCGACAGGAGCAGCCAGACCGGCAGAACCGAGGCGGCAAATCCGTAGATTGCGATCGCGAAGACCAGTTGCTCTCGCGAGAGTCGGAACCAGCTCCCGACCACCGACCCCGGATGGTTGAGCGGCTCGCCGAAGATCACGCACGCCATGAGCCCGATGATGCCGATGACGGTGGCCTCGACGACCTGGCCCTTCCGCCAGACATACATGTAGAAGCCCATGAAGAACGCGAGCGGAATCGTCATTGCGATGGTGAACGTGCCCCATGGGCTTTCTGCCAACGCGTTGACGACGATGATGCCAAGGCCGGCGATGGCGATGACGACGATGAAGAGGATGGCGATGGCGCCGGCGAACCACGCGACCGGCCCGATCTCGTCGCGGACAATCTCAGCCAGCGAGCGGCCGCCACGCCGGACCGATGCCCAGAGAATGATGAAATCGTGGACCGCGCCCGCCAGGCAGCACCCGGCCACGAGCCAGATGAATCCGGGGGCATAACCAAACTGGGCGGCCAGAGTGGGACCAATCAGTGGTCCGGAGCCGGTAATGGCGGCGAAGTGGTGACCAAACAGCACCCACTTGGTCGTGGGATAGTAGTTGTGGCCGTCGTACTTTGTATGAGCTGGGGTGACCCGTGAGTCGTCCAGCATCATGACCTTGGTGGCAATGAACGCGCTGTAGTAACGGTAGGCGATGGCAAAAATGCCGAGGGCAGGCAGTATCAGATACAGCGCGTGCATATAAACGTCGGATGATATCAGCACGTGTAAACGGCGGGAAGTCTTCAATTGTCAACATTTACGGGGATCTTCCGCCTCTTTGACCACGCGACAGGACAGTTGCTGATGTTCATCGTCCGCTATCGCGGACGGTTCATTCTGGGTTTGTCCTGTGTCGTGCTCACCAACGCCATCACGCTCGGCGGCCCGTGGGTGCTGAAGAGCGCGATCGATGATCTGTACGCGGGCGTTACAGACGCAAAACTCATCCTCTACGCCTCACTTCTGGTAGGCATTGCCGTCGTCGGCGGCACGACCCGGTACGGGAGCCGTCTCGTGCTGATCGGGACGTCGCGGGCGATCGAATACGACATCCGCAACGCGTTTTACGCGCACCTGCAGCGTCTGCCGCTGGCGTACTTTCACGCCCATCGAACCGGCGATCTGATGTCGCGCGCCACCAACGACCTCAGCGCGGTTCGCATGATGATCGGGCCAGCCGTTCTCTACGCGTCCAGCACTGTCCTTACCTTCATCGTCGCGGTGGCGATGATGGCGTCGATCAACCTCCGGCTGACGTTGATCGCCTTGATCCCGCTGCCTCTGGTTACCGTTACCGCTCGCTACTTCGGCCGGATGATCCACGAACGTTTCGAACGCATCCAGGAACAGCTGTCGGACGTCAGCGCCGTGACGCAGGAAGCGTTGGCCGGCGTGCGCGTGATCCGCGCCTACCGTCAGGAGCCGCGCGAGCTGACACGCTTCCGCGCGGCGAACGAAGAATACGCTGAGCGAAATCGGGTCCTGATCCGGCTGCAGGCGTTCTTCTATCCGAGCATGGGTCTGTTCATGGGGATCTCGGAGCTCGTCGTGCTGTGGTTGGGAAGTCGCGACGTGATCAACGGACGCATGACCATTGGCGAGCTCGTGGCCTTCAACAGCTATCTGGTCATGCTCGCCTGGCCGATGATCGCCTTCGGCTGGGTCACCAATCTCATTCAACGAGGCAGGGCGTCCTGGCAACGGATGCTCGCCATTCTCGAGACCCCGCCCTCGATTGACGACGGGCACGTCACGCGTCCGAATGTGGCGCCCTCGGATCTCAACGGCGCCGTCAGTTTTCGACGCCTGACATTTCGCTACACCGCTGACGGCCCCATCGTGCTCGATGGCATCTCACTCGATGTCGTGCCTGGGCAAACGATTGCGATCGTTGGTAAGACCGGATCGGGGAAGTCGACGTTGTTGTCGCTACTCGCGCGCCTTCACGATCCACCTCCGGGAACGGTGCTGATCGACGGCATCGACGTTCGTGAGCTGTCTCTGGCAACCGTCCGCGGGGCGATCGGGTTCGTGCCCCAGGAGCCATTCCTCTTTTCCGACACCGTTGCCGAGAACGTCGCCTTCGGGTCTGCCGACGGTCCGGACGACTCGCGTGTGCGGATGGTGGCGGCGATCGCTCGACTCGACGGTGACATCGCGGACTTTCCACAGGGCTATCAAACGCGGATTGGCGAGAGAGGGATCACGTTGTCCGGAGGACAGCGTCAGCGAACGGCTATCGCGCGTGCGCTTTACATCAATCCGCGCATTCTCGTGCTCGACGACTCACTCTCGGCGGTCGACACGCACACGGAGGACGAGATTCTTCAGCAGCTGCGCGACATGCGCCGCGCACGCACGACTTTCATCGTGTCTCATCGCATTTCGACAGTCCGCGATGCCGATCTGATCGTGGTGCTCGACCACGGTCGCATCGTCGAGCAAGGCACCCACGACGAGCTGGTGGCTGCCAACCGCCTCTATTCCACACTTCATCGTCAGCAACTCCTTGAAGCGGAGCTGGCCGCGTCATGACGCACGACGAGGAGGTACTCGGCAAGGCCTACGACGCACGGCTGATGCGGCGGCTGCTGACTTACCTGCGGCCGTATTGGCGGCAGGTCCTGGTAGCCCTCGTGGCCATCCTCGGCTATGCCTCGCTGCAGTTGGTTCCGCCCTGGCTCATGCAACAGGTCGTCGACGTCTATATCCCGAATGCGGACTGGAGCGGGCTTCGCCTGATTGGCGCTCTCTATGTCACCACGCTGGCGGTGGAGTTCGTTTGTGAGTTCGTGCAGACGACGACGTTGCAGATGACGGGGCAGCGGATCATGTTCGACCTGCGGATGCAGATCTACGGACATCTGCAGCGTCTGGATGTTCGCTTTTACGATCGCAATCCGGTTGGCCGTCTGTTGACGCGAGTCACGACCGATGTCGATGCCCTGAACGAGCTCTTCACCTCCGGCGTCGTCTCGGTGTTTGGCGATGTCTTTGCGCTGGCGGCGGTCATGGTCGCGATGTTGCTGCTCGACTGGCGGCTGGCTCTCGTGGCGTTTGCGGTCATCCCGCTGGTCGTTGTGGTCACCCAGTGGTTTCGCGTGCACGTCCGGGATACCTATCGCACCGTGCGGCTCCTGATCGCGCGAATCAACGCGTTGCTCCAGGAAAACATCACCGGCATGGCGACGGTTCAGTTGTTCCGGCGCGAGTCGCGGAGCTTTGCGACGTTCGACGCCGTCAATCGCGACCACATGGCCGCCAACGTGCGCTCGGTGTTCTACTACGCGGTGTTTTATCCGGCGATCGAGATCGTCAGTGCGCTCGCGGCGGCCCTGATCCTGTGGTTTGGTGGCCTTCGCGTGATGTCGGACACGTTGACCATTGGCACGCTTGTCGCGTTCATCCAGTACTCGCAACGCTTCTTCCGGCCGATCCAGGACCTCTCGGAGAAGTTCAACATCCTGCAGGGCGCGATGGCGTCATCGGAGCGTGTGTTTCAGTTGCTAGATACACCGGTGGAGATTCAGGCGGGTCAGCTGCGCGGAGTCGTGGGGCGCGGTGGGGCAGGTGGGGCCGGTGTGAAGCCGCGCGTTGTTTTCGACCATGTCTGGTTCGCGTACAACGGCGAGGACTACGTGTTGCGCGACGTGTCGTTCGTCGTCGAACCGGGGCAGCGCATTGGTATCGTCGGGGCGACCGGAGCAGGCAAGACAACGATCCTGAACCTGTTGTTGCGTTTCTACGATGTATCGCGTGGCCGGATCCTCGTCAACGATGTCGACATCCGTGAGCTGACGCTCGGCGAGTTGCGAGGCCTGTTTGGACTCGTACTTCAGGATGTCCACCTTTTTGCCGGGACCATCGGGGAGAACGTGCGACTAGGGGAGCAGTCAATCACCAAAGAGGACATCGAGCAAACGCTTGCGGCAGTGAACGCGCTCGAGTTCGTGAGGAAGCTGGGTGGGATCGATGCGCCAGTGACCGAGCGCGGTGCGACGCTCTCCGTCGGACAGAAGCAGTTGCTCTCGTTCGCGCGGGCGCTCGCGGTCGATCCACCAATCCTGCTGCTGGACGAGGCGACGTCGAGCATCGATACCGAAACCGAGATGCTGATTCGCGACGCCCTCGCCACTCTCATGCGAGGGCGCACGACCGTAGCCATCGCTCATCGCCTGTCGACGATCCAGGATATGGATCGCATTCTGGTCTTTCACAAAGGCGAGCTGCGCGAAGCCGGCAGCCATCTCGAACTGGTTGCCCAGCGCGGCATCTACTACCGCCTGTATCAGCTTCAGTTTCCTGGGGGCGGCGATCCCGAGACGGCCGCCGGCGCTACGGAGCCGGCAGGTGAGGGTGCTATCAGCCTGCCTTCGGGATCGACCGGCCTGGCTGGCAGCGGCATCTGAGCACGATCGATCTCGCGCTGCTTGAAGAGCGAATCCACGCGTCCCGGATCGCTGTTCTGCGGATTCCACCCGAGCCGGAGGACCGTCAACTGGACCGATTGGCGGCCGAAGCGCAGTGCGTCGTGACAACTCCAGAGATACAGATCAATCGTCCGTCCCTGAACGGCAGGCCCGGTGTCCATGATCGTCCAGATGCCGTCGTACTGCCCCTTGGTGGTGTCGATGCGAACCACGGTGCCCACCGGCAACAGACTCGGGTCTGCCGCGGCGATGCCCGTACGCACGACCACACCTGACGCCGTCGTTTCCCCTTTGCAATAGGCGGTTGCGGTGAATCGCAGTTGAGCGCCAGGCTGCGGCGCAGCCGACGTATCCGCCATCGCCGCCTGGCGCGCGGCATATCGCGAGTCGCGGATGGTGGTCTGGTACACAAACACGAATCCCACCGCGGCGCCAACCGTCGCGACGACCTTCCGCCAGAACGAGCGGGAAATGAACATCCGTGCCCTGTTGCCCTGTTGCCCTGTTGCTTCTCTTTCTAAGCCCTATGCCCTGAAATGAACATACCCTTCCGGTAGAGGCTCCCGACGGCCGTCACGAATCAACAGTCGAGTGCCCGCTTCTTTCGTCAGCGTGCCGATGCGCGTCAGAGCCGGCACTGACACGCGAGATGTTGCGTGACGCAAACGTCCGCGCCACGTCGCCGGCACCGCAATCAGCAATTCGTAGTCGTCACCGCCTGATAACGCCGCGACGACCGGATCCAAACCCGCTCTCGTCCACCACTCACGAGCCGCCGCCTCGATTGGAAGGGCGGCCGCTTCAAGCTCGACGCCACAGCCGCTTGCATCAGCCAACTGTGTCGCCGCATCCGCGAGGCCGTCACTCAAGTCCATTGCGGCGCGGGCCGCCTTCGCTTGCGCGATCGCGACGCCAAGCCGGGCTCGCGGTTCCGGTCGGCGATAGCGATCGATGCAAACATTGCCCTCGGTTGGCATCTCCAAGCCTGCTCGGTCCTCCGAGGGACCGGGCTTTGGCCCGGTTGACTGTCGCAACATCTCCAAACCCGCGGCTGCCGCGCCAATCGTCCCGCTCACATACAGCGCATCACCCGGTCGACCGCCGCCCCGCATCAGCACGCGCCGTGGTGCGACCTCACCGACAGCGGTGATGTCGACCAGCAGCGGTCCCGGGCTGCGCGTGAGATTTCCGCCGACCACGGCCATTCCCAGCTTCTCGGCGAGTTGCGCAATCCCGTCCACGATGCCGTCGACATAGGTCACCTCCGTATCGTCCGGAAGCACCAATGAAACCAGTGCCCAGCGCGGCGCGGCTCCCATGGCCGCCAGATCGCTGATATTGACGGCCAGCGATCTGAACCCGATGTCTTCCGCGGTCGCGAGACGCCGATCGAAGTGCACGCCCTCGACCTGCGCATCGGTGGTCAGCACTGTCTGACTGTTCCGTCGCGGCGCGATCACGGCGGCATCGTCGCCAATCCCGACAACGACGTCCTCGTGGCGCCGATTGGTCTTCTCGAAGCGAGACTGGATTCTTGCTAGTAACCGTCGCTCGCCAAGCTGCGAGACGAGCATTACGTCACGTACGCAGTGACGATAAGAGCCCCAGGGGGTGAGGCCAGAAAGTTTAAGCGTCCCGCTTTGCCGTGTGGGGAGGTTTGCTGAACCTGCGTAAGCAGGTGGAGTCGCTGTAAAAACCGCGCTTTAGGCTTCCTCGCCTCGGAGGCGTGCACACCACACGGCTGTCGCAACTCGCTTGGGTTAAAACATCGGCTCAGACAAGCCCCCGAACCATCACGAGCAAAGCAGGAACGAATTGGATCTTAGGCGCGCAGACCTGATCGGTCAAGGCTGCAGAGATGCGAAGCCCGAACAAAAGGCAAAAATGGTGTTAGAATGCACTAAAGGTGCCTTGAGTGCCTTGGTGCCTCAGGTGCCGGGTCCTGGGTGCTGGAGTGCCTGGGCCGATCAGTCGCGGTGGCCGGCGAGGGCCAGCGCCTGATCGACAATGCGCTCCAAGGCGGCCGTGCGAGCGGTCACGCTTTCGCTGTCATCGAGCTGTTGATCGCGTGAGCGGAACAACTCGTCCGCGATGTTGAGCGCGGTGAGCACCGCCAGCCCCAACATGTCGGTCGAGGGCGAGGCCTCGGAGGCAAGCGCCATCCGACGATCCACGAACGCCGCCAGATCCTGCACATAGCTCGGATCGAGCGTCGTCCGAATCGGATAACGCTGGCCGTGCACTTGGACGTGGACGACGCGGGGGTCGGGCATAGCGTAGGTGCCTAAGGTGCCTCGGTGCCTATCGTGCCTGAAGTGCTGGTGCCAATGGTGCCAAGTGCTTGCGTGCCGAAGTGCTCAAGGTGCCACGTGCTTCCGCCGAGCACTTAGGCACTCATGCACCCATGCACTATGGCACCAGCACCCAAGGCACCTAGGCACCCGAGGCACCCAGGCACTCCCGACATCTCATAAGTTCAACGCATCCAACTGCTGCAGCATTTCCGAGACGCGCGAGCGGATCTGATCGCGCTCGCCGCGCAATTCGGCGACCTCGCGCGTGACGCCCTCGGTATCGGCGATGCGCGCCTTGAACGACTCGAGGTCGCGCTGCAGCCGCGCGTTCTCCTCGGTCACCCGCGACTGTTCCTGACGCAGTCGACCGATGACGCTGACGAGGAGCTTAATTTTTTCTTCGAGGCGATCGATTGGCTCGACGGCCGTGGGAGTCGCTGTCTTCGTGGCCATGGCACCTTATCTCTGAATTGCGCCCAAGTGCTTGCTGAGTGACGCGACGATGGCCTCCATCGCCGCATGCACTTCCGTGTCGGTCAAGGTCCGGTCGAGGGACTGAAACGTGAGTCGCAGCGCCAAGCTGACCTTGCCATCCGGAATACCCTTGCCCTGGTACCGATCGAACTCATGAACGCCGACAAGTATGGGCGGGCTCGCCGCTCGAATCGTGTCACGAACGGTCTCGGCAGACAAGATGTCGTCGATCAGAATCGACACGTCGCGCACGACCGACGGGTAGCGGGGCAATGTGATGGCGAACTTTGGCGCGTCCGACCGACTGGCCGACATCGCATCCAGGTCGACCTCAACGACAAAAACCACATCGTCAGCCGGAAGATCGCGCCGCGCGACAACCGCCGGGTCGAGTTGCCCAACCCAGCCGACCGACCGGTCACCTGCGAGCAGCTCGGCCTTTTGTCCATCGAGAAGGAACGACGGTCCGTTTGGGACGACGCGAAGGGGGATTTCCATCGCGGCCGCAAGTTGCTCGGCAACACCCTTGACGTCGAAGAAGTCGACCTCGCGTCGCCCGCCGCTCCAGTGCTCCGCTGTCGCGAGCCCCGTCCAAATGGCGGCCGCTGCGCGAACCTCCCCGTCACGTGAGAAACGCGTGCCGATTTCGAATAGGCGAACATCGCGGCGGCCGTGCCTTCGGTTGTGGCTCGTAGCATCGAGCAGACCCGGTATCAGGGCAGGCCGCAAGGTAGTGAACTTCTCCGATAGCGGGTTCGCGATTGTCACTCCCTGACCATCGCTGAGGAACGGGGCCGCGGCAGAGGATTCAATGAAGGCGAAGGTGATGCCTTCGCTGAAGCCCATCGCCAAAAGCGCGCGCCGAATCCGCGCATCCCGCGCGATTCTCCAATCGGACGCGGCAGGCGCCTGCTCGATCGACGGCAGCGTGCTGGGCAGGTGCTCGAATCCGTGATGCCGGCCGACATCCTCGATGACATCCACCGGTCGATGGACGTCGACACGCCAGGAGGGTGCCGTGACGCGCCAACCGCTGCCGTGCGGCTGCACCACGAATCCCAGGCTTTTCAGAATGCGCTCGGTGGCCGCGTCGGGCACGTCCATACCCAGAAGACGCCGAATGCCAGCCGCGTCCACTACCAGCTCGCGACGAACGGAAGGTTTCGGATACACGTCCGTCACGGCGCCACGCCGCTTGCCGGCGCCGATGGTTTCCATCAGCTCGAGCGCCCGTTCCATGGCCGTTGCAGCCGCATCGATGTCGGCGCCGCGCTCGAAGCGATGCGATGCCTCGGTCCGCAAGCCGAGCTTCCGGCTCGTCGCACGAACGGATTGAGGCTTGAACCACGCGCTCTCGAACACGACCTGCGTCGTCTTACTCGAGACTTCGGAGTCCGCGCCGCCCATCACGCCGCCAATGGCACTCGCGCGCTCGGCGTCCGCGATTGCCAACGTGTCCGGATCGAGCGTCCGCTTCTTGCCGTCTAGTGTGGTTAGCGCCTCGCTGGGACGCGCTCGACGCACCACAATCGCCGGACCGTTGAGGCGTGCGAGGTCGAACGCGTGCATCGGCTGTCCCAGTTCCAGCAGGACATAGTTGGTGATGTCGACGATGTTGCTGATGGGGCGGACGCCGCTGGCGGTCAGGCGAGCTTGCATCCAGTCCGGCGACGGACCGATCGTTACATCGGCGACAGCGGCGACGTAGCGGCCACAGAGATCGGGATCGGCGATGGTGACCGGGATTGTGGTCAACCCGGCTGAAGCCGGGTCCTTCGTTGCGCTGGGTTTGCGCTGGGTCTGAGGCTCCGTGAGGGACCGGGCTTTAGCCCGGTCATTCAGGGGCAACTCATACGCGGTCGCGATTTCCCGAGCGATTCCCCGCACCGACAAGCAATCGGGCCGGTTGGCCGCCACATCGAAGTCCAGCACCTCATCGTCGCCGTGCGGTTCGATCCCTTCGAGGGCCAGTCCGCGCACGGACATCTTCGTGCCGATCTCTTCGGCTGTTCCGGGGACGTCGACGAAATCGCGAAGCCAGGAGAGCGAGACCTTCACAGGCCGAACTGCTCCAGGAATCGCAGATCGTTTTCGTAGAACAGGCGAATGTCGTCGACATCCCACTTGAGCAGGGCGACGCGCTCGACGCCCATCCCGAACGCGAAGCCGGTTACTCGATTCGGGTCGTAGCCGACCGCCTCGAATACCGCGGGATGGACCATTCCGCTGCCGAGGATCTCAATCCACCCGGTCCGTTTGCACATCGGACATCCAACGCCGCGGCACCGAATGCAACGGATGTCCACCTCCGCGCTCGGTTCCGTGTAGGGGAAGAAACTCGGACGGAACCGGACCGATTGTCCTTCGCCGAAGAGGGCCGTAGCCATCGCTGCCAGCGTCCCTTTGAGGTCCGCCAGCGTGATGTTGGGGCCGACGACCAGCCCTTCGACCTGATGGAACATCGGCGTATGCGTCAGATCCAGGTTGTCGCGTCGATAGACGGGGCCAATCGCGACCAGCCTCACCGGAGGATCGTGCTGCTCCATGTGCCGGATCTGCATCGCCGACGTGTGCGTGCGGAGCAACGTCAGAGGCTGCGGCGGATGGCTCGGGGCTCGGTTGCCGAGGGCCGGGGCTTCAGCCCCGGCGTCCGGCGTCGGTTGCATCGGCTCCGCGAGATACAGTGTGTCGTGCATGTCGCGCGCCGGATGATCGGCGGCCATGTTGAGTGCTTCGAAGTTGTGGTAGTCGTCTTCGATCTCAGGGCCTTCGAGCACCTGATACCCGAGATGCGTGAAGATCTCCTGGACCTGTTCGCGCACGAGGCTCAATGGATGCCGTGAACCCAGCACGATGCCTCGACCAGGGAGCGTCACATCGACCGCGCCCTTCGGACGGCGGTTCGCGGCCAGCGCCGCTTCGCGCTCGGCGACTGCGGTCTCGACCGTTCGCTTCAGCTCGTTGGCCTGCCGGCCGATCTCACGCTTCTCTTCGGGCGAAGCCTGTCCCACGAGTGCCATGAACCCGGTGACCCAACTGCCTTTGCGTCCGATCCACCGGTTGCGGAGTGCCTGAAGGTCCGAGTCGGTACGCACCCCGGCCAACTCCTCCTGGAAAAGAACGAGGGCTCGGGCGTAACCAACGGAAGGATCGATGTCAGGAGACATACGCTTACGGTCCACGGCCTACGGTCCACGGCTACGGTTTTCCTTTCTACCGTCAACCGTGGACTGTGGACCGTGGACTGTGGACCGTGGACTGGTGTCAGGCCGCCGAAACCGCGGCCTTGGCTTTCTCGACGAGTGCGCCAAATGCTTCGGGTTCGCGCGCCGCGAGTTCGGCGAGGCTCTTTCGATCGAGCGTGACGCCCGCCGCCTTGAGGCCGTTCATGAACACGCTGTACGACACACCGTGTTCGCGTGCCGCGGCGTTGATGCGGATGATCCAAAGGCTGCGGTAGTCGCGCTTCTTCTGCTTGCGTCCGACATAGGCGTAGACTCCCGCCTTTTCGGCCGCCTCTTTCATGAACTTGTAAAGCTTGCTCTTGTTCTGGAAATAGCCCTTGGTGAGCTTAGAGAGCTTCTTGCGCTTGGCTCGGCGGACGATTCCACGCTTGACGCGAGGCATGTGCTTCCATTCAGCGATCAGGGGCCGTCATCGGACTTGGTCGCGAATCATTCGCGACTTGCAACCGTCGGCGAACAGCCCTGATCGCCGGGCCGACGGTTGTATTACAGATTCCGTCAGTTGTCAGTTACCAGTTGTCAGTTCAAAGGCCATTGGGTGAATTCCAGCAACCTGCCCTTTGAATTGGTAACTGACAACTGACAACTGATCACATCTCACTTGTACGGCAGCATCCGTTCGAGCTTGGCCTGGTCCGGCTCCGCCACGAGGACGGTCTTGCGCAGGCCGCGCTTCCGCTTCGTCGTCTTGCTCGTAAGGATGTGCCGCTTGAACGACTGCCCGCGCTTGAACTTGCCGGTGGCCGTCTTCTTGAACCGCTTGGCGGCGCCACGATGGGTCTTCAGCTTCATCTTCATTTCGTTTCCACTTCGGCTGCCCTGGGCGCCGTGACCGGTGCCGGCGGCTTGGTCGTCTTGGCGCCCTTCTTGGCCGTCAAGATCGTGTGCATCTGATTGCCTTCCATCCGCGGCTGCGTCTCCGGCACCGCGACCTCGGACAGGTCGCCGATGAGGCGCATCAGAATCTTGTGGCCGATCTCCGGATGCGCCATCTCGCGGCCGCGGAAAAAGATCGTCGCTTTCACCTTGTCGCCGTCCTCGATGAACCGCTGAATATGGTTCTTCTTGAACGTGTAATCGTGCTCGTCCACCTTGGGTCGAAACTTGATCTCCTTGACCTCGACGACGTGCTGGTGGCGCTTGGCTTCGCGAGCGCGCTTCTGCTCCTGGTACTGATACTTGCCGTAATCCATGATCCGGCAGACCGGGGGGACGGCGGTGGGCGAAATCTCCACCAGGTCCAACCCTTTCTGTCGGGCGATGGCAAGGGCCTGCGGCGGGGGCATGATGCCCAACTGCTGACCCGTATCGTCGATCACGCGGATTTCGCGAACGCGGATGCGTTCGTTGATGCGGAGCCGGTCGTCGCGACGGCTGGGCCGATTACGATCGAAAGCGATAGCGATTCCCTCCGAATGTTCCTGCCGATTCCGGTCCCATGCTGCAGCGCGAGACAGGCCCCCATGCCGGTCCTGGAAAGAACCGTGCGTGAGCGGAAACGACTAGGATACCGTCTTTGCCGCCACCTCGGCAAGCGCGTCGGCGACGAACGTGTCGACCGGCCGTGCGCCCAAATCACCTTTCGACCGGCTTCGGACTGCCACTGCGCCGTCGGCAGCCTCTCGATCGCCAATCACGAGCATGTAGGGCGTCTTTTGTAGCTGTGCCGCGCGAATTTTGTAATTGATCTTCTCCTGTCGCGCATCCAGCTCCGTGCGCAGACCCGCGGCGAGCAGTTGCTGCCGGACACGCTCGGCGTACTCGACGTGCCGATCGGCGATCGGCAACATGACCACCTGCACCGGAGCCAGCCACAACGGAAACGCCCCGGCGAAGTGCTCCAGGATGATCGCGATGAAGCGCTCGAGGCTACCGAGGATGGCGCGATGGATCACAACCGGTCGATGCTCGGCATTGTCGGCGCCGATGTATTTCAGGTCGAACCGCTCCGGCATCTGGTAGTCGAGCTGGATGGTGGCGCACTGCCACTTCCGCCCGAGCGCGTCGGTGATGTCGAAGTCGATCTTGGGACCGTAGAACGCGCCGTCGCCGGCGTTTAGCCAGTACTCCTGTCCCGATCGCTCCAACGCGACCTTCAACGCCGCTTCGGCGTCGTCCCACGTGGCAATCTCGCCGAGGAACTTCTCCGGACGCGTGGACAGCTTGGCCGTGTAGCTCAGCCCGAAGTCGCGGTAGACGCGCTGGACCAGGCCGATGAGCGCCTCGACCTCCGCGCCGATCTGCTCCTGCGTCACGAAACAGTGGCCATCGTCCTGCGAGAACTGGCGTACGCGTGTCAGACCCGAGAGGACGCCCGACGCTTCGTTACGGTGCAGGGGCGTCTGCTCGTGGAGGCGCAGGGGCAAGTCCTTGTAGCTGCGCATCTCGCTGCCGAACAGCAGGAAGTGGCCGGGGCAGTTCATCGGCTTGAGGCCCATGGCCTCGCCATCCGCCGACTGCACCAGGAACATGTTGTCCTGGTAGTAGTCCCAGTGGCCGGACGTCTCCCACAGCGCCTTGTTGAAAATGATGGGCGCCTTCACCTCGTGATAGCCGGCGGGAATCAATACGCCACGCATGTAGTTGCCAAGCGTGTTGTAGAGCACCGTGCCTTTGGGCAGCCAGAACGTCGCGCCGGGCGCCCACGGATGGGTCGTAAACAGCTCGAGCTCCTTGCCAACGCGGCGGTGGTCACGCTTCTTCGCTTCCTCCAGCCGAGTCAAATACTCGTCAAGCTCTTTCTGGGTGAAGAACGCCGTGCCATAGATGCGCTGCATCGGCTGGTTCTTCGCGTCGCCTTTCCAGTACGCGTTGGATGTGGACAGAAGCTTGAATGCCTTGAGGCGATTCGTCGACGGCACATGCGGTCCGACACAGAAGTCGACAAACGTCTCTCGGTCCTTGATCGTGTAGCACGAGACTTCGGACTGTCCGGCGGTCTTTTCCTCGATCAGCTGTACCTTGAGCGGCTCGCCACGTTGCTTGAAAAAGGCGATCGCTTCGTCGCGCGGCCACATTTGCCGTTCGAAGACCAAATCCTGCGCCGCCAGCTCGCGCATGCGTGCTTCGATGCGCTCGAGATCTTCGGGGACAAACGGACGATCGACGACGAAGTCGTAATAGAAGCCCTCATCGATGGCCGGACCGATACCGCACTGGACGTCGGGAAATAACGCGGTGACGGCTGCCGCCATCAAGTGCGCGGTCGAGTGGCGATAGAGGTCGAGCGACTCGGGCGCCTTGTTCGTGACGATTTGGACGCGAGCGTCCGCATGCAACGGATAAGAAAGGTCGACCAGCCGGTCGTCGACCTTCCCGGCGAGTGCGGCATCTGCCAGACGAGGCGAGATGTCGCGCGCGACGGACAGGACGGTGGCGCCAGATTCGACCGAACGCGTCGATCCGTCTGGGAGTGTGATGGTGATCATCGATTCATTGGCCCGCTCGACGGCCTTGTCGGCACCCACTGCGGTTGAACGGTCCACCTCCGCTAAGGCTACGGTGGACAACCTTCGCGCTGGCTTGCCAACCGTAGCTCACGTCCGGTTGGCAGCGTGAGCGAAGGTTGGTAGGCGCGGGTGGACTCGAACCACTGACCTCCTCCGTGTCAGGGAGGCGCTCTAACCAACTGAGCTACGCGCCTGCAGGGTACGCCTTTCGGTCGAAAGACGAACGAAAAGTATAGCGTACCGAGGTTCGACGCGGTGGTTCGAGAGGAAGGTTCTGATCGAAGGCTCTGTGACGGTTCTGTCTGAGTTCACGATGGTTCTTTAGGGCGGTTGTTCGCGGGAGATGCGAACCGAACGGCCGTAAAGAACCTTCGTGAAGAACCTGCGATTGAACTGCGTGGCTAGTTCACTGCCGACTTGAGCGCCTTGCCGGCGACGAAGCGCACGGCCTTCCGCTTGGGAATCTTGATGGGGGCCCCGGTCTGAGGATTGCGGGCTGTGCGAGCTTTGCGGTTCGACGTCTTGAAGGTCCCGAAGCCGACGAAGGTGACCGAGTCACCCTTCTTGAGCGCGCGCGTGATTCCTTCGATGACCGACTGGATCGCCTGCGCGGCCATGGTCTTGCTTCCGCCAGTGTCTTTGGCGACTTTCGAAATGAGTTCCTGTTTGTTCATCCTGACCTCCTGACGCGCACCAGCAATCGTCGTGACATCGGGAGGACGCCAGCGACGTTCGCGGCTGTGAGTGAGCGCCGCGCGCCTTCTTGTGTTGTTTGAGAGAAACGAGAAGCGGTTATACGCGAGCAGAAAAACCGAGTCAAGCGCAAAGCGCGATTTTTCGGCCTTCTTCAGCGAATCGCGATCGCGATTCGCGTTGGGTGAATGACAGAACTCGAACGCGCGTTGGTCGCCGCTTACTTGCTCTTCAGATGTTCGACGGCTTTGTCGAGCGTGGCATCAGCGGTCGATGCAGGTTGACCGAACTCGACATCGGGTTGTTCGATCGCGACGTCCGGCGTCAGCCCCTTCTCGTTGATGACCGCTTCGCTGGGTGTGAGATACAACAGGTTGGTGATGAGCAGTGAGCTGTTGTCAGGAAGCCGCACCATGCGCTGCCGTGCCGCGCGTCCTAATGTACGCTCGCCGAAAAGTGATCCACGCTTGTTGCCGACAAGTGCTGCCGCGAAGAGCTCGGCCGGACCCGACGTGCCGTTGTCGGTCAGAATGGCAATCGGCTGAGTGACGGTGCCGTCGCCGGCGGCGGTGGCCACAGCTTCCTTAGCCTTGCCACGTTCCTGACGAAACCCCAGCGTGCCGGTGGCGACGAAAAGTCGAGCCGCGGCGTAGCCGTTCTCGACGTCACCAAATGCAGCACCGCGCAGGTCGACCACGAATCGCGTCGCGCCGCTCTTGGTGAGCGAGGCGACTTCGTTGCGGATCTGCTCGGGCGTGGACTTGCTGAAGTCGTTCACCTTGAGATACCCCACGCTTGGAGGCACCATCCGGCTCCGGACGGGCGTGGCGGGCAGTTCCTCGCGGACGAGCGCTACTTCGTGCGGTTCGGCGGCGTTGCCGCGCAGGACGGCCAGGGTCACTTTGGTGCCGGGCTGGCCGGCCAGCAGCCTCATGCCCTGGTAGACCGAGGTGTCGCGGGTGGATTGTCCATCGATGGCGCGGATGTAGTCGCCGGGACGCAGACCCGCGCGTCCCGCGGGGGAGTCGTCGCGCGCGGCGATCACCCGCAAGTAATACTGTCGCGTCAGCTCGATTCCGGTCTGGCCCGGTCCGCCGATGTCCTTCTTTTCGAAGGCTTTCGTCTGCTCGACGTCGAGGTAGGCGCTGTCGGGATCAAGACCGTCGGCCAGACCATGCATCGCGCCGTGCATCACCTTGTCGATCTTCACTTCCTCGACATAGTTGTTGACGATCAACTGCACGACGTCGTCGAAAATCCGGAGATACGAGAACGTCTCGCCTTGACGCGCCATCGCCTGGCCCATGAAGCCGCCGACGACGGCAAAGACCAGGACCGGCACCGAAACCATCAACACCCCGAGGCGACCACGCGATGTCATCGATTGCTCCTATAACCATTGTAGGGCAAAGGTCGGCGAAGGTCGATTTTTGGCCTCATCGACGCGCTGGAGCCGCCGAGTTTTCCTTGCTTTGAGGTGCGGCTCGACGTAGCGTTAGCTGCCTCGAACGAACAGTCTCTCCCCCTAGTCAAAGAACCTTGTCGGAGGACGCATGAAGAGTTTTCGGACATTACTTTCCACGCCGCTGGTCGCGGCGCTCGTCGTGCTCAGCGCTGCGCGAATGGCTGACGCGAGCAGTGGCCCCAAATGGTCGACCGAACAGCTCGCCGATTTTTCCGCGGCCATCGTAACGGGCCGCGTCGCCGCGATTGCGACGGCAGCCGATAGCACAGGTGGGATCTACACCTATGTGTCGCTCGACGTGACCGAAGTGCTGAAGGGCTCGATTACGAGCAGCCAAGTGGTGTTGAAGCTGGCCGGCGGCATCGTTGGCGACCTCGGCTTGAGCGTTCCCGGTCAGGCGACCTTCTCGCTCGGTGAAGAGGTGCTCGTCTTCGCCGAGGTGCGACCACGAGACGCCACCTTGTACACGACCGCGCTGTGGCAAGGGAAGTGGGTCCTCGAGATCGATGCCGCAACCGGACAGCGAGTAGCGGTGCAGAGAGATGACAGCATCCGCGGCGGATCGAGCGAGATGGCTCGGGTCGACTTCGCCGCGATGCGCGACACAATCCTCGCCCAGGCCGCGCAAGATCAGCGGACCTACAGCTTCGAAGCGATTCCCAGCGAAACACCGAGCGGCTCTCAGTCACCCTTCAACCTGTTCACGAGTCCGGCGAAGTGGAGAACGCTGCCGGTGCGTTTCGACGTGCAGAGCGGCGGACAGCCCGGCCTGGCGGGGGGCGGGCTCAACGAGATCGCCAACAACGTCACGCAGTGGAACGCGCCGTCCAATTTCAAATGGAACCTGGGAAGCCTGGCGGGGACGGTGCGCTGCGGAAACACTCAGCCGACGAGCCTGGCCACGAATTTCCTCATGATCGAGGCCAACGACCCCTGTGGGGAGATCTCTGACACCGGTGGCACGCTGGCGGTCGCGTTTTCCTGGTTCACCAGCGCGATCGAAGAAACGTTCAACGGCATCGGCTTCCGCCGCATGATCCAGGTCACCATCATCACCAACAACAGCGCCACGGCCCAGCAGTTCGTCACCAACACCACCTGCTTCAACCAGGTGATGTTGCACGAAATGGGTCACGCCCTCGGACTCGACCACTCGGCTGTGTCGACCGCCATCATGGCGCCGACAGTGAGCTTCGCGCAGTGCTCGGTTGCGGCGCGGCCTCTTCAACCAGATGACATCGCTGGCGTCCAGTTCATCTATGGTGCGACTACCGGCGCCGCACCCGGTCAGCCGACGATTACGTCGGCAGTTGCCACGGGCGGAGTGCTCACGATCCAGTGGACGTCGGGAGCGGGTGGAACGCCAGCCGGTCATCGACTCGACTTCTTCTCGGGCGGGGCTTTGATCGCCAGCATCAACTCGGGCCCGGCCACGAGCTTCTCGACTCCGCTGCCTGCCGGGCTCCAAGGTACTTTCGCCGTCGCGGTGACAGCCGGTAACGCCGCGGGCCTGAGCCCGACGTCGCCGATCTTCAACTTCACGATTGGCGGCGGCGCGCCCGGGCAGCCAACCGTCACGTCGGCCAGCGGCAGCGGCGGGGTCCTGACGATCAATTGGACATCAGGAGCGGGCGCGGCACCCACTGGTCATCGACTGGACTTCTTCCAGGGTGGCACGCCACTCGCGAACGTGACGGTCGGCGCCGCGACGAGCGTTGGGCTACCGCTTCCGGCGGGCATCCAGGGAGCCTTTGCGGTGCAGGTGACGGCACTCAATGGCGCCATCGCCAGCCCGCCGTCGCCGCTCTTCAACTTCACGATTGGTCCGTCGTGCACCGTACCAACCGCTCCGGTCGTGAGCGGCGGCATCGTGAATGGCACGGCCACCATCGGCTGGCCGGCCGTCGCCGGGGCGACGAATTACATTGTGTCGGCGGGGACCACTCAGGGTGGCACGCAGATCCTCGGCCCGACGAACTTCGGGACGACGACCGGCGCGAGCGCCAGCGGGCTGCCGGCGGGCTTCCAAGCCTGGGTCCGTGTGATCGCGGTCAACGCGTGCGGTCAGCAGAGCGCGCCGACCGACTTCCTGCTGAAGTGACTTGGGGCGGCGGCTGGCATTCGTCAGACGCCGCTTCCATTGCCACGATTGAGTGAATGGGTGAATGGGTGATTGCATTGGGTGATTGAGTGATCGAGTGAGTGAATTGGGTGATTGGCCAATCACTCAATGCACACGCCCAATCACTCGATGCCATTCGCCCAAGCACCCAATGTGGGCGATGCAATTACACACTCACCCAATCACCCAATCACCAACTGCGTTCGCCCACCGTTAAGCGCCAACTGTCCTCCAGCCAAGCGAATGTCGATTGTCAGCCGAGATTTACGCCATCTACGGCTGAGTTTTCCTTGTCTTTGCGATGCGTCTCGACGTAGCGTTAACTGCCTCGAACGAACAATTTGTTCCATCATTTCCTGGCTGGAGGACGCATGAGGAGTTTCCGGAGATTTCTGTCGATGCCGCTCATTGCCGTGCTGCTGGTGCTCAGCGCGGCGCAGATGGCGGTCGCAAGCATTGGGCCCAAGTGGTCGAACGATCAGCTGGCCGATTTTTCCGCAGCGATCGTCACCGGGCGCGTGAGTGCGATTGCCATGGCGGCCGACGCGAGCGGTGGCATCTACACCTACGTGTCGATCGACGTCTCGGAAGTCCTCAAGGGAGCCGTGCCCAATGGGCGCATCGTGCTCAAACAGGCCGGTGGCATCGTCGGGGACATCGGTCTCGACGTGCCGGGGCAGGCAACATTCACGCTCGGCGAAGAGGTGCTGGTGTTCGCCGAAGTCCGTCCGCGGGATGCCACTCTCTACACGACGGCGCTCTGGCAGGGCAAATGGGCGATCGAGATCGATGCCGCCACTGGCGCGCGCGTCGCGGTGCAGAGGGACGACAGCATCCGCAACGGATCAACGGCGATGGCCCGCGTCGAAGTTGCCGCGATTCGCGCCGCGGTTCTTGCGCGCGCCGGTCAGGACCTTCGGGTCAAGAGCTTCAACGCCGTTCCTGACGAGACGCCTACGAGCGGCGAGTTGCCGTTCGTTCACTTCACCGCCAAATGGCGGACCTTGCCGGCTCCCTTCGACATCGAATCGGGCGGACAGCCCGGCCTGGCAGGCGGAGGCCTCTCGGCACTCGCGAGCAACGCCTCCCAGTGGAGCGCGCCATCGAACTTCAAATGGTCGGCCCGCTCAACTGCCGGTACGGTGCGCTGCGGCTACACCAATCCACCCCCCAGCCTGGCAACCAACAACCTGATGATCGAATTCAACGACCCTTGCGAGGAGATCGACGATAGCGGCGGTACGATCGCAGTAGCCCAGACCTGGTTCACCTCGGCGGCCGAAGAAACCTTCAACGGCGTCAGCTTCCGCCGCATCATCCACTCGACGATCATCACCAACAACAGCGTCACGGGGCAGCGGTTCGTCACCAACCCCAATTGCTTCCAGCAGGTGATGCTCCACGAGATGGGTCATTCACTTGGACTTACACACTCGGCGGACCCGACCGCGGTGATGTTTGCGACGGTCTCGTTCACCCAATGTTCGGTCGCGCCCCAACCACTCCAGCCGGATGACATTGCCGGTGTGCGGTTCATCTATGACCCTTACACCGGCGGCAGTGGCGCACCCGGCCAGCCGACCGTCACGTCGGCGACCGCGACCGGCGGCGTGCTCGCGGTGCAGTGGACGTCAGGGACCGGCGGCGCGCCGTCTAGTCACCGTCTCGAGTTCCTCGTTGGCGGCGTAGTCGTCGCCACGATGAACGTCGGAGCAGGGACCACGTTCTCCACGCCGCTTCCAGCTGGCGCCCAAGGCACCTTTAGCGTCCGAGTCACAGCGATCAACAACGCTGGGTCAGGCCCTGTCTCAGCTCCCTTTGCTTTCACCATTGGTGTCCAAACGCCCGGACAGCCGACGATCACCTCCGCCACGGCGAGCGGAGGGGTCCTGACGATCAACTGGGTGCCGGGAGCTGGAGGCGCGGCCTCGGCTCATCGACTTGACTTCTTCCAGGGTGGCAGCGCTCTCGCGAGCGTGACGGTCGGCCCTGGCACGACCGCCGGGTTGCCGCTTCCGGCCGGGCTCCAGGGCGCGTTTGCCGTACGCATCACGGCGCTCAACGGCACAACCGCCGGTCCGCCGTCGCCGCTCTTCAACTTCACGATCGGGCCGTCGTGCACCGTGCCAACTGCTCCGGTCGTGAGCGGCGGCATCGTCGGCGGCACCGGCAGCGTCAACTGGCCGGCCGTCGCGGGTGCAACCTCCTACCTTGTGTCGGCTGGTACTTCACAGGGCGGAACGCAGTTCCTGACACCGACGAACATCGGTGCGAACACCGGCGTCAGCGCCAGCGGATTGCCGGCCGGCTTCCAGGCGTGGATTCGCGTGATCGCAGTCAACGCCTGCGGTCAGCAGAGCACGCCGACCGACTTCCTGCTGCAGTGACGTGGGGCGGCGGCTGGCATTCGTCAGACGCCGCTTCCATTGCCACGATTGAGTGAATGGGTGAATGGGTGATTGCATTGGGTGATTGAGTGATCGAGTGATTGAATTTGGTGATCGGCCAATCACTCAATGCGATCACCAATCACTCAATACATTCGCCCAATCACCCAATCAGGTAATGCAATCGCCCAAACACCCAATCACCAACTCGGTTGAATGTATTTAGCCGAGCGACGTGTCCATCGCCATCATGATGAGAAACCCACTCAGGAATCCCAGAGTGGCGACGTCGGTGTTCCCTTGGCGCGTCGTTTCCGGCAGTAGCTCTTCGACGACGACGTACAACATTGCGCCGGCGGCGAATGCCATCGCGTAGGGAAGAATCGGGGCGGCGACG
Source organism: uncultured Acidobacteriota bacterium (assembly GCA_963724485.1). Classification (GTDB taxonomy): domain Bacteria; phylum Acidobacteriota; class Vicinamibacteria; order Vicinamibacterales; family UBA2999; genus JACCSI01. The sequence continues at coordinate 498,063 of CAVRUW010000018.1, read as the reverse complement.
AGGACCAGCGCGCAACCGAGCACCCCAGCGATGGGTTCGACGGTCGCGGAAAGCTGACCGTACCAAAACGCGCGAAGCCGGCTCATCCCCTCGCGTCGCAGTGGCAGCGCGATGGCGAGCCCTTCTGGAATGTTCTGAAGACCGATACCCAGCGCGAGTGCCAGCGCCGCACCGGGATTGCCGGCGCCAAACGCAACACCAACCGCAAGACCTTCTGGAAAGTTATGGATGGTAATGGCGACCATCAACAGGACGGCACGCCGCCAGCCCGAGCGAGGACCCTCGGCGCTGGCTTCATCCGGAAACTCGGGGTGGAGGTGAGGCAGAAGCTGATCCAGCGCGTAGATGAACAATCCGCCGATGGCGAGTCCGACAACCGCCGGCCACGTACCACCCATCTCGATTGCTGGTTGAAGCAACGACCAGCACGACGCCGCAACCATGACACCGGCGGCGCCGCCCATCAGAGCATCCATGAGACGACGGGGAGCCTGCCGGAAGAAGAGCACCGGCGTGGTACCGATTGCGGTCAGGAGATAGGTGCCGAGAGTAGCGACGAAGGCTTGTGAAATGGGATCGAGTGCGACGAACCACGCGGGCATTTGTGCTGGGAGGATACACTGGCCTCCACGTGTCGCATCGGTGATTCGGACATCGGTGTCAGCATCCGGTTAGTTAGTTCAGTGTGGTCGTCAGCTCGTACTTCAAGTCCTGATACGTGTACCAAAGCGTAATCCGATACATCACACCCTCTTTCACCTCTAGTCTCGCCCTGGTCAGGTCTGGACCCCAGAAGTCGGCCCACTCCCCGCGACCTGCTTCGTCCACGACGCTGATGTCCACGCCCTGAAGACCGTCGTGGCCTGGTGGTTGCGTGTCCCGTGTGTATCTCAGCTCCACGGTGACATTGCCGTCGCTCGTGGCTGTGAACCGGAAATGCTGACACGGCCATTGCGGATACCCGAAGCATGGCGGCGCCGGCGTGGGCACGACGCTGGTCACCGTTTGCCCCACAGTGATCGCGGTGAATTCGACTGCCGGAAGCGGCAGTGGCTGGGGTGTGGGGGTGGGAGCAGGGGCGGAGGTGCCGCCAGACGGCGAGGTCGGGAGGCTGAACACCCGAGTGGATTGCTCGCAGCCCAGGGTAAACACGCAGAGACCGAAGAGCGCGCCGATGATTCTCGACATCGCAGACCTCCACTCTCAAAAGGCCTCTCAATGAGCCGCGGCCGGCGCTGGTCCGTCGGCAATCGATCGAAGAAAAAACGGTTCCCAGAAGTCACACTGCGCTTCTCGCAGTCGCTTCCCCTCACGCACGGGCCAATCGAGCACGATGTATTTGTCGGACCCGCGTCCCCGCCCGGTCGGGTGTTTGAAGGCTGGCCAATGGACGGCACTCTCATCGGCGGCGTTCGGGTTGCCCGCTGCGGCAAAGCGCGTCCAATAACCGCTCATGGCGCCGTATAGCGCCAGGTCGTCGGCGCTCAGAACATAGGAGGGTTGAGGCGGCCCGTAGTTGTTGCCGAAGACGAAGTTCCGGTCGAGTCCATGAATGACCTGGTCGCCCGCAACCGGGCCCACCTCGCGTTCGAACGAATACATGTAGACCGGTGTGCCCGTCCGCTCGACGAGTCGAGCGACCCTGCGCGCCTCGCACATAAGCTCCACGTCACCGGCGAGCTGCGACAGCGCATGTTTCGGCGATGGAAAGTCAGCGATCGGATACTGGGCCAGGATCGACGGTGCAGCGAGAACGCCGAACTCCGTTTCTACTGCATCTTCGTACTGTGCGGCGGTGAGATCGCCAGGGAAGCTTCTGTCTACATAAATCCATCCCTCGTCCCTGGTGGCGCCAATGATCAGTGGGACGTGATTGAACGCTCCACTCTCGTACAGCGTGCGTGGCTGATCGGGAATGTCCAGGCCGTCGACGACTGGGTTCCAGTCGACCCGAGGCGTTTGGGCAAACTGCTGCTGCCCATTGGCGAATGCCAGCAGCACCTGTGCCGTCGTCTTACCACGCATACAGGTCAGGACCTGCGCGAGGTCCGTGCAGCCTACGTTGGCCGCAAACGTCTGGCCCAGCACTTCGACCTCTTCGAGCGTCGTCCACCTGTTCGATGCGTACGAGCTCTGCATGATCGCCCGCGTGAAGAGTCCGGTGCTTCCGGGCGATACGAGGTGCATGCTCACGCTGTGCCCCCCGGCCGATTGCCCGGCAATCGTCACGTTGTGCGGGTCGCCGCCGAACGCGGCGATGTGGTCTCGCACCCAGACCAACGCGGCGCGCTGATCGAGAAATCCGTAATTGCCGGATGAGGGATAGGTGGGATCCTCCGCACTGAGTGCGCTGTGACCGAGAAATCCGAGCGGGCCATGTCGATAGTTGGCCGCGACCACTATGGTTCCCGTCTGTTCCGCCAGGTTCCGTCCGTTGCTATCCGCAAGGTTTGCGGATGCTGCCTGGAATGCGCCTGTGTGAATCCAGACGATCACCGGAGCCGGGGAAGCTGGCGCGGGGTTGGGCGTCCAGATATTCAGCCTCAAGCAGTTCTCGTTGCCCTGGGTGGTAGTGCTTCCGGCTGGATTGATCTGCGGACAGATCGGCGAGGCGGTGACCGCGTTCAGAGTGGCTGGCTCCCATGGCGCAGCCGGCTGCGGCGGCCTCCAGCGTAAGCTGCCCAGCGGCGGTGCGGCGAACGGAATGCCCAGAAACGTACAAGAAGACTCGTTCGCGATGCCCTGGACGTCGCCGCTCACCGTTGTGACCAGGCACGAGACGGTTTGTGGGGTTGCCTCAAATATCGAAGTGGCCAACGCTATCAACGCCGCAGAGATCAAGGCACTCGTGGCCCGAAGTTGTTTGCGCATGGGCGTCCTCACTTCAACCTGGCGCAAAGGGGTGGCATCAGGGGTCAGCAGCACTTGGACCCTGGCCTTCGCAGGCGGGGCTAGGGCCGCACAGAGGTGGCCCGGCCTTCGCGGGCGAGCCACTCCTGTGCGGCCTTTGTGCCGCAGCGGGCAGCGCGTGATGCCACGTCCGTGATTGAGCGGATCCCTCGCGCCGCGAGATCCTCGATCGGGACCTCCTTGAAGTGAGCGAACGAGCGTTCGTAGGCGGCGCACGCCTCCGCGGTCTTGCCAAGTTCGTGCTGGATCGCCCCAACCGTCAAGAGGGCCTGGCCGACCTCGAAGTCACTCACCCGGTTGCCCTTGACAGATTCATAGAGATGGATGGCGCGGCGGGCATGCTCCAATGCCCGAGACAGGATGCCCTGCTGGAGCAGAAGCCGCGCCAGTTGCTCGTGGGCGAAGGCAAGTCGCGATCGAGCAAACACATCCTGTGGGTCGCTGTCGGCCAGGGCCTGGCGGATGGTGAGACTCCGTTCGTACAACGAAACCGTCTCTGGACTCTTTTGAGCCCAACGAATGCCTGCGACGTTGCCGAGAGAGATCGCCACGTCGAGCTGCGTGCCACGCACCGACGGCGCTTGCGCAAGGCGCTTCTCGTCAAGTGCCAGCGCACGTTGATAGTGCTGCAACGCCTGGGTCAAGTCGCCGCGTAGTTGGTATTGAGTTCCGAGGTACTTATCCACCAAGGCGGCATTTCGCTGATTCTCAGGATTATCGGCGTCGTCGGCGAGCAGCGCGTTGTAAAGCCCGCCAGTCGCTTGCCAGGCGGAGATCTGCGCTGAGGACGGTGCGGCCATCGCGGCGGTGAAGCTCGAACTGGCGAGCAGATTTCGCGCTTTCACATCGGCCGGCCGTTGGCGGTGGAACGCGCTGGCCACGGCGAGCGCCATTTGGGCCTCGCGGCCGGCCTCGTCCCGCTGTTCGGCATTCGGTAACAGCACCTCGCTCAAGCGTCGCGTCGCCTCGACGTATACCTCGACACTTTCGAGCGCCGGATTGGACGACCGCGCCAGCGGCTCGATGAGGGTTTGCGCGTTGCGAAAACTGTGTATCGCGCCTTCGCGGTCCCCGAGATTCGCTGTGCCAGGTAGGCCTTGAACCCGCCCGATCCGAATGTATGCGCGCGCCAGCTCGATCTGGAGAGCGGCATTTCCTTGCGCTTCGCCGGCGAGTCGCTCGAGATAGCCGAGGGCCTGTTCGACAATCGTGCGACGGACGGGCGTTGACCCGGCCAGCGGCGCCACCGCATCGTGAATCTCGAAGATCAAGGCATTGGCGAGCTGGCGGACCTCGCTGAATCGGCGTTCGGCGCGCTGCCGCTCAGCGGTTGCAACCTGCGCCTGCCAGATCGCCACTACGAGCGCGCCGACGATGAGCAGGAGGGAGACAGCCACCGAAACGGACGCCGACTTGTGGCGCGCCGCCAGCTTGCGCATCACATACGCGAAGGACGGTTCTCGGGCGAGAACGGGCGCGCCGGCAATGATTCGCCCGACGTCCTCTGACAACTCATCCGCCGAACCGTAGCGGTCTTCGGGCTGCTTGGCCATGGCTCGCAAGACGATGGCGTCAAGGTCACCCTTCAGCGACCGCCTCCGATCGTACGGAAGCGGGCTGGCCAAGCGATCAGTGCGGCTGCTTGGTCGGGGCGGTGTCGCATCGAGCACGACTCGCAGCACTTCGTCCAACGATTTGCCGTCGGTCTCGTACGGTCGCACTCCGGCGGCTAGCTCATAGAGCAAGACGCCAAGCGCGTAGACATCGGACGAGGTCGTCAAGGTAACGCCGCGAAGCTGCTCTGGACTCGCATAGTTAGGCGTCATGGGACCGATGCCGATATTCGTGGCGGTAGCTCCACCAGGCATCGATTTGTCGAGCATCTTCGCCACACCGAAGTCGAGCACTTTTGGCGCGCCGTCAGGCGTGACGAGAATGTTGGCCGGCTTGAGATCGCGGTGCACTACACCGTGGCGATGCGCATAGTGCACTGCGGCACACACGTTTCGAAACAGTCTTAGGCGATCCGCAAGAAGGAGCGCACGCTCGGCGCAATATGTCGAGATCGGTACGCCATCGACGTACTCCATTACGAGATAGGCGTGACCGTCCGACGTGACACCGCCGTCCATCAGGCTGACGATGTGAGGATGGCGTAGTGACGCGAGGATTTGCCGTTCGGCACGAAAGCGGCGGGCGGCACCCGCCTGGCTCACCGGCGTTGTGATGATCTTCACTGCGACCCGTTGCGCGAATCCACCATCGGCCCGCTCGGCCAAGTAGATTGTGCCCATCCCGCCAGAGCCGACGTTGGTGACAAGTTGAAATGGGCCGATGGTGCTGCCGATGCCTGGTGGCGGAGTCGGCACTGCTTCATCTGTATGTGTCACGGTTGGGTCGATGAATCCCCCGGCGCACGCGTCAGCATCGAGCAGGAGCTGGATCTCGGCGCGCAAATCCTGGCGGTTGCCACAGCGAGCATCGAGTGCCGCCGCGCGACTGACCTGGTCGAGGTCCGCGAGGGCTTCAAAGATGGTTTCGACCTCGCTCCAATACGTGCGATCGCGGTTCATGTCTGCTTCCGGATTCCGGGCAATCACGATCCCGAAGTGCTTGGCGCCGTGGCGGGAGGATCAGCCAGATCGGCAGGGTCACTGAGTGTCTGAAACAGCCAGGCCCGCGCGAATCTCCAGTGGCGTTTGACGGTCTTTTCTGACACACGCATGTACTCCGCAGTCTCGTACACCGACAGACCGCCGAAGTACCGCAACTCCACGACCCTAGCCTTCTCGGGCGCGAAGGCGGTCAGTCGTTCGAGCGCCTGGTCGAGCGCCACCAGATCCAGTCGCAAATCGATAGCGTCGTCGATGGCCGCAAGAGACGATGACGTCGGGTCTCCGCCCCCGCGTTTCTCCGCGTTCCTGCGCCGCGCATGATCGACGAGCACGCGTCGCATGACGTGTGCGCACGCACCATAGAAATGCGTGCGATTCTGCAGCCGCATCTCGCGCACGCCGCTGAGACGCAGGTAGGCTTCATGCACCAACGCGGTCGTCTGCAATGTGTGCCCAGACCGCTCGTGGCGTAAGTAATGGGCGGCCAGCTGATGGAGTTCCTCGTAGACCAGCGGGATGAGGTCCTTGAACGCCTCGGAGTCCCCATGGCTCCATCGCTCGAGCAGCTCCGTGACATCGCTCATAGGATGCGACCCTCGGCCGTGGCCGAGCCGGATGATGGCGGGCGGATTCGGAACGTGCTGACCGCCCTCTGACAGAGACGCCCAAGGTGCCGCGTGTCGTCAAGCGCGACAACGGGCACCAGCGCGCGCGCGCAAATACCCGCTAACGCCGTGGTGCGCGAACCGTTAGTGCTAGGTATGGAATGGCGCTAGACTGCCAGTCCGCGCTCGCCGTCTGAGCGCAAGTCAACCCGCCAGGGGAAGACGACTTTGTCTGAGGACACGCCGCAAACCGCGAACGGGTCGGATGAGACGAGTCCGCAGGTCCGTCTGGATTCGTGGAAGGAAATCGCCGCCTACTTGAAGCGGGACGTCACCACGGTGCGGCGCTGGGAAAAGCGAGAAGGCTTGCCGGTCCACCGGCACCTGCACGAGCGTCGGGAATCGGTTTACGGCTACGCGAGAGAAATCGATGACTGGTGGCAGGGTCGCCGGAATCAGCTTGCTGACATCGGCGCTGAGGGCGAGCCGTCGAAGCCGTCGCGCCCATCCGAGGCCGATCAAGGTCCCACCCGCCTAGGAGACTCGCGACTCCCGTGGGTGCTTGCAGTCATTTTCGCCGCAGCGTCCGCGACATTGGCAGGTCTGCTCGTACTTGGATCCTCGCCGGACCGCGCTGACGAGCCAGCCGAAGTCCTTTTTGCGATTCACCCTCCTGACCGGACAAGCGCAGGGACCATGAATCTCTCGCCTGACGGAAGTCAACTCGCGTTCACCGCGACACGCGCCGACGGCAAGTCGCAGCTCTGGATCCGGCCGTTCGACACCATGACCGCGCGAGCCCTGGCCGATACCGATGGCGCCACGTTCCCGTTCTGGTCCCCAGACAGCGAGGCTCTCGGGTTCTTCGCTGCGGGAAAGCTCTGGACCGTCGAGCTCGATGCCGCCCGAGTCCGCGCGCTGTGCGACGCACCTGAGGGACATGGAGGCACCTGGAATCGCGAGGGCGTCATCGTCTTCGCACCGGGCCCTGCGGGCCCCCTGATGCGGGTTCAGGCAACAGGTGGATCTCCGGCTCCGGTCACGACGGTAGAGCATCCCGCCGAGCGCGGTCACGTCTGGCCCTCGTTCTTGCCTGACGGACAGCGATTCGTGTATCTCGCCGACAGCAGCAGCACCGAACATCACAATCTCTTCGTCGGAACACTCACGTCGAACGAACGGCGACATGTTCTCAGTCGCGCCAACTCGAATGCCGTGTATGCGCCCGAGGGGTACCTCTTGTTCGCGCTCGAGCGTAGATTGGTCGCACAGCCTTTTGACGCCAGCCGTCTCGTGTTGACGGGAAAGCCTGCGACGCTGGTCGATGAGATTCGGCAGTCCGGCCCCGCCCACAAGACTGACTTCTCGGTGTCGAACGCCGGCATCCTGGCGTACCGAAGTCCCGGCGGCTTTGACACGCGAATCATCTGGCGCGATCGAGGAGGGAGAGAGGCCACGCTGATCGGTACGCCGGCAGAGCAGTTCGAGCCGACACTCTCACCGGACGAGAAGCTGATTGCGCTCGACCTGTTTGATCATCGGCCGTCGCGACGTTTTGGGTTCAATGTGTCGGCCGTCGTTTCCGACATTTGGATCGTTGACTCATCGACTGGTGTCGCCACGCAGTTCACAGAAGATCCGGGGGCCGAATTCGACCCGGTGTGGTCACCGGATGGCCGCACGATTGTATTTTCGTCGAACCAGTCAGGCGTCCTGAACCTGTATGAGAAGGACGTCAATGGCGATGAGGAGGCGCGCTTGTTGCTCGACAGTGTGGGAGACAAGCACGCGTTCGACTGGTCACCGGACGGGCGTTTCGTGGTGTATGGGATGTTTGATGCAAGCACCCGTACCGACTTGTGGTTGTTGCCGATGTTCGGAGAGCGCACACCGCGGCCATTGCTCAGAACGGAATTCGACGAAACGCAGGCTCAGATCTCGCCCGACGGGCGTTGGTTTGCGTATGTGTCCGGGCGATCGGGTCGATCGGAGATTTACGTGCGGAGTTTTCCGAACCCGGGGCGAGAGTACCAGGTGTCGACAACTGGCGGAGGCGATGCCCGTTGGCGAGCTGATGGGAAGGAGCTTTACTACGTCGGGGAAGACCGCCGACTCATGGCCGTCGCGTTAGACACGCGCAACTCCGTCGAATTCGGTCCCGCAACCCCGCTCTTCGACACGGGCATGCCACCCTACTGGGGCGCCGCGCGGAACCTCTACGATGTGAGGCGCGATGGCCGATTTCTACTGATGGCCCCGATCGCCGACGACCGCTCGTCACCGTTCAACATCACGCTCAACTGGATGGCACGTCTCGGCAAGTAGACGGCTCGAGGTCTGGCGGGAGGATACACTTGGCCTCCCGATATGTCAGACCCTCAACCGTCCGAGCCGCCAATCATCCTGAGTCGGGTCGAGTTCTTGTGGCTGACCTTTGCCGTGTGGCTTGGAGGCATCTTCATCCTGACGCTGACGCCGCTTCTGCTCATTCCACGTCTGGGAATGCGGGGCGGGGTCATCGCGTCGTACTTCGTGTTCTTTGCTGTTTGGCAGCCGATTCAATCGATTACGCAGCGGACGCTCGGGATGCGGGCAGCCTTTATCCGCATGCTCTTCTTCGTTGGCGGGGGCGCGACGATCGCCTTCTATCTGAGGGAGTTGCTGTTAGGGATGTCACGTGTTTGAGCCTGCCAGCTTCAGCGCCCGTATTCCGTGTTTCCTCTGCTTCCGTGTTTCCGTGTACTAGAAGATTGGCTTGCCGTCCAGGTCCTGTGGGACGGATAGACCGAAGTACTTCAGCACCGTGGGAGCGATGTCAATGATGCGGGGCGTGGGTGTATTCAGCTTCGTGTTCGAAATCAGCACGCCGGCGGTAATCGCGTAGTCGTACGACCCGTGATCTCCTGACCACTTCTTCATGTTGGGTTCGATCAACTTTGGTGGTGTGCCACCAAGCGCGGTTTGCCACGACGTGCGGTAGCCGTCTTCGAACCCGACCTGGAGCTCGGCGGCGACGTCGAAGAACGGTCCCTGGTAGATGTCGGCCCGCTTGTAGACGTTCCGCACGACACGCGCGCCGTCGCGAGGATCCTGCATGGCCTTCAAGTCGGTGGCAATCGAGTCGATGAGCGCATCGTACTCCGCTCCCGGATTGACGATGCCCTTACCTTCGCGCCCTTTGAGATTGATGTAAATCTGGCCGAGCCCCATGGCGTAAGCGCGTGTCCTCGACCAGTCGACGTTCTCCCAGAACGTTCCGCCACCGAAGAGATCGTCGAGTTTCTTTTCGCCGGGCGCCTGACCCTGCAGCGCCATGTAGCCCTTCTCGACGAGCCAGGTGTTGAGATTGACCGACCATCGGAACGAGTGAAAGCCATGGTCCGAGACGATCATCAACGCGGTCCCGGGCTCGAGCCGAGATAGTGACGTCCCCCACGAAGGCATCCGCACGCTGATACATCTGCTCGATGGCCCCGCCGTACATGCGCGCGAGCTCGGCGTTGTACATCGGATGTTGGGGATCGGTGAGCCGCCACATCATGTGCTGGACCCGATCGGTTGTTTCGATCACGCCAACCAGTAGATCCCAGTTCTTCGCGTCGACGCGGTTCAGGATTACTTCGGCGCGATCGTTGAAAGCCTTGTCCAGGTCATCCATGAACGTCGCCTCGTCGATGCGCTCTTCGTTGAGCGGCCAGGTTGCCTCCGGCCACCCCAGTGTTCGATATGGACCGAGTCGATCGAACAGCTCGCTCGCAAACGATTCGGGTTGTGACATGGCCATCGGAGGATCAGCCGGATGCCAATTGACAGGTGATACGTACAGCTGCAGGTCGTTGCCGGCCTTGATCAGGAAGAACTGCGCCATTCCCTTGAGGCGCACCAGCATGTTGATCCGAAACTCCAGATCGACCCAGCGGCTCCATTCACGTTCGCTGAGATGGATCGTCTGACCCTGAACGTCGACATTCGCGGTGCGAGCCTCGCGGTTCCAACGGATCGTGAAGGGGAGACGGACGTCAGCATCGGCTTCGAGTGCCGTCAGTTGCGCCTTGCCGTCCGCGCTCAACGGTTGCTTCGCGCGAAGCTCACGTTCCTGCTGACGAACGATCGGGTTGGGCGGGCCGATGATCTCGGCTTGCGCAACGTTGCCGTCGAAAACGAGCCGCTTGAGAATCCCGCCAAATTCGGTGTTGCCTTCTTCGTAACGGCTCAGGTCGGTCGCAAAGTAATAGAACGTCCCCATCGTCCCGCGAATATCCGGTAGCGGGAGGCCCGCCAGTAATTCACCGTTTGGCACTTCCTCTGGCGGAAAAGTCACCGGGACCGTCAGGATGCTGGAACGCACGCCGGCTCGTCCGGCGGTGACCCAGAATGAGGTGCCGCCGCGCGTAGACGTCAAAGTGGGCCGACTGATTGGAACGTAATTGAACAGGAAACGCGGTGGCTCGCGCTTGACCATCGCGAGATCCGGAAGATAGGTGGCGGTATCCCGAACCAGAAAGTCGTAAATGTTGTGCTTACCGGCATTGACGCCAGTCGCAAACGACGCCCAGGCCGTGGGGCTCTCAGGGGAGTGTGCGGTTTCGAGCGAGAAGATACCCCCTTCGGCAGCGACCTTCGAGAAGTTTGGAAGCTTGCCCGCCTTCATCCATTGTTGGGCGAGATCGGGATCCATCCCGTCGAAGCCCAGGATGACGAGCTTCTGCTTGAAGGCTGACGACCCGCCTGGCGTGGAACAGCCGAGGCCCAATCCAACGAGTGCGATCGCGGCCAGCCACACCAGCTTCACGCCGAAATTATATGCGTCGTGCAGAACTGAGCCGCAGACTCGGCGAAGATCCCCGCCACGTATACTGCTCGTAGTGCGTGTGCTGGGCATCGACTACGGTGCGCGTCGGATCGGGCTTGCACTCAGCGATTCGTCGGCGACATTGGCGTCACCATGGCGTCTGATCGAGCGGCCGCAGTCAGGGAAGGAGACTTTCTCACTCCTGGTCCGTGAAATCGAGCAGCTTTCCAATGATGAAGATGGGCTTGCCGCCGTGGTGATCGGGTGGCCTCGTCGCCTTGATGGCAGCCCCACCAGCATGACGGCCGAGGTCGAGTCGCTGGCCAAGATGCTGGGACAGCGATTGCCCGTGCCCGTTGTTCTACAGGACGAACGGCTGACGAGTCAGGAAGCCGAATCACGGCTGGCGGTTCGCGAGCGTGATTGGCGGCGGCGCAAGAAGAAACTCGATGCGGCGGCTGCGGCCGTCGTGCTTCAGGACTACCTCGATCATCGACGGCCGTGATGCGGTTGCTCAGAAGACTTCTCCTGGTACTGGTTGCGATCGGCCTGGTGGCGGCGGGCGCGGGTTACTTTGGCTTTACCCGAGTCAACCAGACCTACAAGGCCTATCCCGGCGACGAGGTCTTCGTGGAGATTCCAGCGGGCGATGGACCGGCCCGCATCGGCCAGCGCCTCGTTGATGCGGGCGTCGTGCAGGATGCCGTGACTTTTCGCGGAGCGGTCTGGCTCAGCGGACAAGCTCGCGAGTTGAAGGCGGGGGAGTACCGCTTCGAACGGCCGATGACAGCGCTCGAAGTCGTCGACAAGATTGCCAGAGGCGACATCCATCGCCGGCTCATCACGTTTCGCGAGGGTCTGACGATCGGCGAGATGGCGGAAGTCTTCGAGACCGCCGGATTGGGCAAGGCGAAGGAGTTCGAGGCCGCGGCACGCGATCCCAGCGTGATTCGCGAGCTGGATCCCGAAGCGCGGGATCTCGAGGGATATCTGTTCCCCGAGACGTATACGGTTCGCCGCGACGTCGCGCCGTCAGCCCTCGTGACACAGATGGCTGAGCTCTTCCTCGAAACGTTGACACCCGTCATTCGCGACGCGATCAAGGCGCAAGGGCTGACTCTCCGTGAAGCGGTGACGGTGGCGTCATTGGTAGAAAAAGAGACGGCTGTCCCGGAAGAGCGACCGCAGGTTGCGGCCGTGTACTTGAATCGACGCCGCCTCAAAATGCCGATGCAGGCTGATCCAACCGTGATTTATGCGCTGCAGCGTGCAGGACGATACAAGGGGAACCTTCGACGCGACGATCTTCAGTTCGACTCGCCCTACAACACCTATCGGTATCCAGGACTCCCGCCGGGACCGATTGCCGCACCGGGCAAGGCCTCACTGGAGGCCGTTGCGATGCCAGCGGCGGTTGACTACTTGTACTTCGTCAGCCGCAACGACGGGTCGCACGTCTTCGCGCGGACGCTCGACGAGCACAATCGGAACGTTCAGCGGTGGCAGGTGGATTTTTTCCGACAGCGCCGGCAAAGCCCTCAGTAGCGCTCAGCGCTCGCCCCACTTGAGTTTTTCACGCAGGACCTCGAAGTAGCTTCGAGTGACCGCTCGGACGAGTCTGATCGGTTTCAGGGACCGTGTTACGACGATCTCGGCGCCTTCCGCCAAGGGGAAGCCGTGCTGACCATCGAAGGTCACGTAGATCTCCGCGCCGGCATTGGCCGACGCCGCTTTGACGCGCACCTCGCGCTCGGCCGGAATCACAATGGGTCGATGCGTCAAGGTGTGAGGCGCGATCGGCGTCAGCACCATCGCGTCCATTGCCGGATGGACCACGGGACCTCCCGCGGAAAGGTTGTAGGCCGTCGACCCGGTGGGGCTGGCGATGATCAGGCCGTCCGATCGGACGGCGGTCACGAACTGATCGCCCACCGTCACGTCGAGATCGATCATGCGCGACAAGGCAGTCCGCGTGAGCACGATGTCGTTGAGCGCGACGCGTGACGTTTGTCCGACTCGGCCGCGCAGCATCATGCGCTGGTCGTGCTCGACGCTGCCCTTGAGTGCGGCTTCAAGCGCGGTGAAGAGCTCAGGGCGGGTGATCTCGGTGAGGAATCCCAACGAGCCGAAGTTGACGCCAAGAATGGGGACGTCGAGTTCGAGCTGACCAATCAGATCAGCCACGGCGAGGAGGGTCCCGTCTCCGCCGAGTACCAGTACAAGATCCGCCGCTGTCACCAGTTCTTCTCTTGTCGCGACTGCCCGGCCGGTTGCTGGCATCAACTCCGCGGAGTCGGACGTCCAGACGGCGTCGACGCGCCGCTCGGACAGCCAGGTTTCGAGCGTGAGGAGCGTCTCGCGCGCGGCCGCGAGGTTCTGCTTGGTGACGATTCCTAGGCGCATTGGCATGAACGTTGTCAGTTGCTAGTTGCCAATTCAAAGAAGAACGGTCTGGCCCGGGTCAGGAGCGGCTTTGCGATCGCCTCTCCCTCAGATGCATCAGGAACTCGCGGTTGCCTTCGGCGCCGAGAATCGGTGAGTCAATCACGCGCTCGCGAGTCAATCCTACCGCAGCGGCTGTAGCGGCCACGGTCTCGACAACGCGCGCATGGACGGCCGGGTCGCGAACCAGTCCGCCGCGGCCAACTTCCTCCCGACCTGCCTCGAACTGAGGTTTCACAAGCGCCACGACGTTCGCACCGTCGGCGAGGAGTGCCGGCACCACGGGAAGAATGTGCGACAACGAGATGAACGAGACGTCGATGGTCACGATGTCGGCACCGTCATCGAGGTCGGGGAGCGCCGATGGCTTCAACGCGCGCGCGTTCAACCCTTCGATGACCGTGACTCGCGGGTCGGTCCGGAGTTTCCAGTGCAGCTGGCCATGCCCCACATCGAGGGCGATGACGCGCCGGGCGCCACGTTGCAACATTACGTCGGTGAATCCTCCGGTGGAGGCGCCGATGTCGATGGCGAGCCGCGTCGAGACGTCGATTTGAAACACGTCGAGCGCATGCGCGAGCTTGATGCCGCCACGGCTGACCCAGGGATGCTCCGGCTCCGCCACGCGAATCTCGACGTCTTCACGAACGAGCGAGCCCGGCTTCGGCGACGTCCCGCCCACGACTTCGACTTTGCCTGCAAGGATCAGCGCGCGCGCCTTCTCGCGCGATTCCGCGACACCACGCGTCACGAGCAGGGTGTCGAGGCGCGTTCGAGCCGGGCGATTCACGATCGACGTTCGATGACCCAGCGGGCGATGCCGGCCAGGTGGGTCTGACCCAAATCGACGTCGGCCAGGGTTGACTCTGCGCGATCGAGACAGGCGGTCGCCAGCGCCCGGGATCGTTCGATGCCGAAAAGCGCCGGGTAGGTGGGCTTACCCGCCGCAGCGTCCTTGCCAGCGGTCTTGCCTAGCGTTTCGGACGCGGCCTCGACGTCGAGGATATCGTCGACGATCTGAAAGGCGAGGCCAATCTCGGCGGCGTATTGATCGATGGCGGTCAAATACGCTTCGTCGCCACCAGCCATGATGCCGCCGCAGAGCGCTGACGCTCGAATCAGCGCTCCCGTCTTGCGCCCGTGCATGCCTTCGAGCCCGGTGGCATCGAGGGACTGCGGTGCTTGCGTCGGGCCGGGACGAAACGTCTGCAGGTCGATGGCTTGTCCACCGACCATTCCGGCTGGCCCGGCGGCTTCAGCGATCACGCGGATCACGCGGAGCTTGCGTGAATCGACGGCCGGGTCGTTCGAAACCGGCTCTCGCGCGAGCAGACCGAACGCCTCGGCGTGCAATCCATCGCCGGCGAGGATGGCCATGCCGTCGCCCGCGACAACGTGCAGCGTCGGCCGACCCCGTCTCAACGTGTCATCGTCCATCGCGGGCAAGTCGTCGTGAATCAGCGAGTAGGTGTGAATCATCTCGATGGCGCAAGCCGCCGGGAGCGCCTGCGCCCGCGCGGTTGTGCCGTCGCTGCCGGCGCGATTCGCGATCGCATCGGCGGCGGCGAGGGTCAGGAGCGGACGCAGCCGTTTGCCGCCTGCCATCAAGCTGTAGCGCATGGCCTCGACGACCACCGGCGGGGCTGCTGGAGGCTGATGGAGATAGCTCACGAGCGCAGCCTCGACTTCAGCGCGCCGAGCCTGCCAATACTCGTCGAGCGTCGTCAAAGGTCAGCGTTCCTCGTCGCCAGGGAGGCCAAGAGACGGGGGCGCAGGCTTGATTTCGCCCCGATCGTTGAGGATCTCGATGCGACGCTCGGCTTCTTCCAGCCGCGCGTGGCAAAAGCGTGACAACTGCACGCCGCGTTCGTAAAGCTCGAGTGACTTCTCGAGGGGAAGATCGCCTTCCTCCAGCTTTTTCACGATGCCGTCCAGTTCGTTGAGGGCGGCTTCGAAGTCCTTGATCGTCGGATCCATGCCGGAAGGTCCTTGAGGCGGAGCACTCATTCTTCGTGGCCCGTTACCGCGCAGCGCAGCTCACCTTTGGCCAGCGTCACACGCACGTTGTCGCCGGCTCTCACCGTCGACGCGTCGCGAAGAATCCGCGTGCGGTCGCTGTCCCAGCACACGGCGTAGCCGCGTCCGAGGACCGCTAATGGGCTCAAGCCGTCGAGCCTGGCGGCGAGTGCCTTGAATCGGAGGTCAGCCACGTGGACGCGACGAGTGAGAGCCTTTGCCAGAATGCCTTCGCGAGAAACCAGGCGGGCCCGAACAGCGGCGAGCTGGTGCCGCGGATCGAAGGACGCCAGCGCGCGGCGCAGTTGTTCATGGCGGCGGGAGCGCCGTGCGACCGTGTTCGTCATCGCGTGGCGCAGCGACGCGGCCAGCTCCGATGCGTGACGGCCTCGCATTGCGAGTCGGCCTCGTTGGCCGGCCAATCCTGGCCGGGCTGCCAGTTGGTTGAGGCGCGATTCCAGCCGGCGCACACGCGCGCGCATCGCGCCCTCGAGGCGCGTTGCCAGGCGATCGATGTGTCCGTAGAACTCGTCTTTTCTGCGAACGACCAGTTCGGCGGCGGCGGACGGCGTCGGCGCGCGCAGGTCGGCCACGAAGTCGGCAATGGTGACATCCGTTTCGTGGCCCACGGCAGAAATGACGGGCACGCGGCAGGCCGCGATCGCACGCGCCACCTTCTCTTCATTGAATGCCCAGAGATCTTCCAGCGAACCGCCGCCGCGGCCCACGATCACGACGTCGACGCCATCGATACGGCCGATTTGGCGGAGAGCGCGAACGATCTCACCGGCCGCGTCCTCGCCTTGAACGCGAGACGGGGCGATGACCAGGTGCGCGTTCGGATATCGCCGACGCAGGACGCGAATGATGTCACGCAGTGCCGCGCCATCGATCGACGTGACGATTCCGATGCGCCGGGGAAGCGCGGGCAGCGGACGTTTCCGCGACTGCTCGAAGAGCCCCTCGGCGGCGAGTTTTTTCTTGAGCTGCTCGAACGCGAGCTGTAACGAGCCCAGCCCATGCGGCTCCAGGTGTTCGCCGACCAGTTGATACTCACCCTTGGGGTCGTACACGCTGACGCGGCCGCGCACGACAACGCGCATTCCGTCTTCGGGCTTGAACTTCAAATATCGGAGCGCCGACCGGAACATGACGCCCTTGATCTGCGAGCCGCCGTCCTTGAGCGTGAAGTACAAGTGCCCGGTCGTCCACACCTTGGCGTTTGAAAGTTCGCCTTCGACCCACACTTCCGGAAACGTGGTCTCGAGTACTTCGCGAAGCGATGCGGTCAGCTCGCTGACAGTCAGCACCTGTCGCACCGCGGGTGCGATAGCCGAAGGCGCATCAGCAGTCGGTCTCACCAAGGCCTTCTCGGCCGCTGGCGGTTCAGGCTCAGGTTCTTCGAAAGGGAGATCGAACAGCGTACTCACCGCGTCGTCACCATGGATGGCGGAGCTGCCGTGGCGTCGAGTGCCGCCAGAGCATCGGCTGACAACGAAACTCGCTCGATACGTACCGCTCGACCAGATTCCGGATCGGCGTCGATCACGACCGCGTTGAGCCGCGGATCGCCGGTTGCGGACTCGAAGCGCGCCGGAAGACCGGTGGTGAACCGCGCGATCACCGAACTGCGCTCCATGCCAATGACGCCGTCGTGTGCGCCTGTCATCCCCACGTCGGTGATGTAGGCGGTGCCGCCGGGCAGCACACGCTCGTCAGCCGTCTGCACATGCGTGTGGGTGCCAACGACAGCGGTGACACGCCCATCGAGAAACCATCCGAACGCGACCTTCTCAGAGGTGGCTTCCGCATGAAAATCGACGAACACGATCCGCGCGCCAGCCGCGCGCACCAGCTCGATGTGCCGAGTGACGATGGCGAAGGGGTCATCGATGTTTGCGAGAAACACTCGGCCCATCGCATTGATCACGCCCACCGATGTCCCGTCAGGACCACTCCAGACATACGAACCCGCGCCGGGCGTGCCCGCAGGATAGTTGGCCGGCCGCAGCAGACGCGGGGTGCTGTCGATGAACTCGAGCACCTCTCGCTTGTCCCAGATGTGATTGCCAGACGTGAGAACGTCGACGCCGGCCTTGAGCATCTCATCGAGAATGTCGCGGGTGATCCCAGCGCCGCCCGCGGCGTTCTCCACGTTGGCGATCACCAGGTCGATCGCATGATGGCGCACCAGCGATTTCACGCCGCGCCGCACCAGGTCGCGGCCGGTTCGGGCGACGATGTCACCGATGAAGAGCAGCTTCATGCCGGAGCCGTGCGGTCGCCGGTGTCGCTCTCCACCGTCACCATAATCTCGCGTCCCCGGCGTTCAGGAATCTTGGGCAGGCTGATCCGAAGCTCGCCGTCTTTGAGGCGGGCCCGAGCACCGGTCGCGTCAATCGCCGCATGCACGCGGACTGCCCGCGCGAATCGCCCGAAGTCGCGTTCGACAAGGTGAAAGCTCGCCGGCCCACGGGTCGGCTCGTTTCGTTCCTTCTCGCCGGCAACCAGCACAACGCCCGACTTGATCAGGATCCGCATGGAATCGGCCATGACTCCCGGCACGTCGAGCACGATGTCGATCGTTCGCTCGGTTTCGAAGACATCGAAGAGCGGCAGACATTCGCCCGACACCATATGGCGCCGATCCGGACGGCGCTTGGCGAGGTCCTCGAACAATCGGCGCATCTCCTGGCCGAGATCGCCAACATCAGTCGACACGAGCAAACGAGAAATGGGTCGCATGATGAGTCAATAACGGAGTTCGGCGTTCGGGGTTCGGGGTTCGGAGTTGGTTCATCGTACCGTGTGCGGAGTTCTCTCGTTCCGAGTGCGGGGTTCTGAGTTCTGTTCGGAGTTCTGCTCGGAGTGCCGCACTGACCCCCCAGGAGAACGAGAACTCCGAACTCCGCACTCCGCACTCGGAACGTGAGAACTCAGAACTCCGCACATCGTACCAACTCCGAACCCCGCACGCCGAACCCCGTACTCTTCAGATAGTATCGCGCGAATCAATATCGAGAACGGCGTTCAGCAGCACAGCCGCCCCCCTCGCACAATCCTCCCATGTCGTCAGCTCGCGCGGTGAGTGGCTGATACCTGCCACGCTGGGCACGAAAATCATGCCCATTGGACAGAGCGCCGCGACCATCTGCGCGTCGTGTCCAGCACCGCTCGGCAATCGCGTGGATGCGAGGCCCGCGCGATCGGCGCTGCGTGCGATTGCCTGCTGCATGGCCGAGTGGGCCAGCGCAGGCGGGTTGCGCGAGGCCAGGCTCATCGTGATCTCGGTGCGCGTGTCGCGCGCGATCACGGCGGCTCGGGCGCGAATGTCATCCGCGAGGGCCCGGAGGATTTCTTCGGAGAGGTCGCGAAGTTCAACGCTCAGCGTTACCTCGCCGGGAATCACATTGGGAGAGTTGGGCGTCACCTCGAGCCGTCCCACGGTGCCGACCTGTCGCCCAGGGCGAGCCGTCACGGCTTCGCGAACCGCGAGCGTGAGCCGCGAGGCCGCGATCAGCGCATCCTGACGCTCCGCCATTGGTGTCGTTCCCGCGTGATTCGCGAAGCCCGTGATCCGCACGTCGTAGCGATGGATGGAAACGATGCCCTCGACGATTCCGATCGGGATCTGCTGCTTCTCGAGTGTCCCGCCTTGTTCGATGTGCAACTCGAAGTACGCATGCCAGGCACCGGGCCGACGAACGGCTTCCTCGGCGCGTGCCGGGTCGCCACCGATTCGACGGATCGCGTCGGCTCGGCGCAGTCCGTTCCACACCTGATCGAGATCGCCCGCCTGGAGATCTCCGGCCACGATCCGGCTGGCGGCTGTCCCACGTCCGAATGCGGTGCTCTCTTCGTGCGCCCACAAGACCATCTCCAGTGGCCGTCGTGGCGTGACCTTCGCGGTTTGGAACGCTTGAATCACTTCGAGGGAGGCCAGCGTTCCGAGGTCACCATCGAAGTTGCCACCCGAGGGCACGGAGTCAATGTGTGAGCCGAACAGGATTGCCGGCTGAGACGCGTCCGAGGGTGAGGCTGATCCCGGCCATTTCGCAAAGACATTGCCGACCGGATCCAGGCGTGGAACGAGGCCAGCACTGCGCATCTCGCCAAGCAGCCACTCTCGCGCTGCGCGGTCGGCATCGGAGTACGCCACGCGACTGACGCCGGACGAAAACGTCCCGCCCTCAGGCCGACCAAAGGTACTCAGGTGCTCGAGGCGCTGTCGAAGGCGCGGGGCGTCAATCCTGGGGCCCTGGACGAGTCGGGCCCCGGCCCACGCCGGCCCTGCCACGGCGAGGGCAGTCCCGCAAAGAAAGGCCCGTCGGGAAAGCACTGCTGAATTATGCGCCCGATTTGGAAACCATTCTCCCGTGGTGGCGTCTTACATATGAGTGTTAACTACTAAGATTAGCTGCTTGACATAAACTCATATAGTCCCTATCATGGGAAATCGCAGGGATTGAGAGGGCAAAGAGAATGGCAAAGGGAAAGGTCATCGGAATCGACTTGGGTACCACCAACTCGGTGGTCGCGGTCATGGAAAACGGTCAGCCGACCGTCGTCGTGAACCAGGAGGGCTCGCGACTGACGCCCTCGATCGTGGGGTTCACGAAGGAAGGGGAGCGGCTCGTCGGCCAGGTCGCGAAGCGCCAGGCGGTGACGAATCCAGAGAACACCGTGTTTTCGGTGAAGCGATTCATGGGCCGCAAGTTCGCCGAGGTTGGAACCGAGGCGTCCCGCGTGCCCTACAGAGTCGTGAGCGCTGGCAATGGCGACGCGTGGGTTGAAGTCCGCGCCAAGAAATACTCGGCGCCAGAAGTCTCGGCCATGGTGCTCCAGAAGCTGAAGCAGGCGGCGGAAGACTACCTCGGCGAAAAGGTCACCGATGCGGTGATCACCGTGCCGGCGTACTTCAACGATGCTCAGCGACAAGCCACGAAGGACGCCGGCAAGATTGCCGGGCTCAACGTGCTGCGCATCGTGAACGAGCCGACAGCGGCGGCGCTTGCATACGGACTCGACAAGAAGCAGGACGAAACCATCGCGGTTTACGACCTGGGTGGTGGCACGTTCGACATCTCGATCCTCGAAGTCGGTGAAGGGGTCGTCGAGGTCAAGTCGACGAACGGCGACACCCACCTGGGTGGCGACGACTTCGACCAGAAGATCGTCGACTGGCTGACCTCCGAGTTCAAGAAGAGCGACGGCATCGACTTGAGCAAGGACCGGATGGCGATTCAACGCCTGAAGGAGGCCGCGGAGAAGGCCAAGATCGAGTTGTCATCGGTGATGGAAACGGAGATCAATCTGCCGTTCATTACCGCGGACGCGGCCGGGCCGAAGCATCTGACGATGAAGCTGACGCGCGCCAAGCTCGAGGCGTTGGTCGAGGACCTGGTGCAGCGCACGATGGGTCCGCTCAAGCAGGCGCTCGCCGATGCAGGCCTGAAGCCGGCCGACATCGATGAAGTCGTGCTCGTCGGCGGTTCAACCCGCATGCCGCGAGTTCAGGACGTCGTGAAAGGGTTCTTTTCCAAGGAGCCCCACAAGGGTGTGAATCCTGACGAAGTCGTCGCGATTGGCGCGGCGCTCCAGGGTGGTGTTCTCGCCGGCGAGGTCAAGGACCTGTTGCTGCTCGATGTGACGCCGCTGTCGCTGGGAATCGAAACGCTGGGTGGCGTGATGACGCCGCTCATCACACGCAACACGACGATCCCGACGAAGAAGAGCGAGATCTTCTCGACGGCGACCGACAACCAAACCAGTGTCGAGGTCCACGTGCTCCAAGGCGAGCGGCCGATGGCACGCGACAACCGGACGCTTGGACGGTTCCACCTCGTGGGACTTCCGCCGGCGCCTCGCGGACTGCCGCAGATCGAAGTCAGCTTTGACATCGACGCCAACGGCATCGTGAACGTCGTGGCCAAGGACAAGGCGACCGGCAAAGAGCAGACCATCACCATCAGCGGTTCGAGCGGTCTGTCGACGGACGAGGTCGATCGCATGGTGAAAGACGCCGAAGCGAACGCGGCTGGCGATCAGACCCGGCGGGAGGCTATCGACGCCCGCAACCAGGCGGACGCGTTGATCTACTCGGTGGAGAAGACCTTCACCGAGAACAAGGCCAAGCTCGGAGCCAGCGAGGCGAGTCGCATCGACGCCGCGCTCGAGGCGGCCAAGCAGGCCGTGAAGGGCGACGACGTCGCGGCGCTTCGTGCGGCAACCAGCGAGTTGCAGCAGGCGTCGCACGCGATGGCGGAGGCGCTCTACAAAGCGAACCAGGGGCCCGGCGGCGGACCGCAGGACCCCCCGGATCACTCGCCGGACGTGAAGGAAGGCGAGGTCGTCGACGCGGAGTACGCGGAGACGGGACGATAAGTTGCGAGGCCCGCGGTTTACAGCCCACGGCCCACGGAGAGACATGAACTCCTCCCGTGGACCGAAGGCTGTGGACCGTGGACCTCGGATTCAGCGTAAGGAGACGACACCAATGGCGATGACTCGATTCGATCCGTTCCGTGATTTGGCAGTGTTGCAGGACCGCATGAACCGGTTGTTCAACGACAGCTTCGTTCCTCGTGGCCGTGACGAGGCTCTGCTCAACCGCGGCACGTGGACGCCGTCAGTCGACATCTACGAAGTCGATGGCGCGCTCGTCCTCAAGGCTGAACTTCCCGAGATGAGCCGCGAGGACATCGACGTGACGGTGGAGAACAACACGCTGACGATCCGTGGCGAGCGAAAACTCGACAACGAGATCAAGCAGGAGAACTTCCATCGCATCGAACGTGCATACGGCAGTTTCGTGCGGCAATTCTCGCTGCCGAACACTGTCGACTCAGCGAAGATTGCCGCTGAGTACAAGGATGGTGTGCTGAGCGTGAAGCTGCCCGTGCGCGAAGAGGCGAAGCCACGCACGGTCAAGGTGGAAGTGGCGGCCTGAGCACTCGAAGACCTATGATCTAAGGATGGCGGGCTTTCTCATCCATACGATTGTCCTGGCCATCGCTATCTGGGTTACGGCGAACGTCGTTCCGGGGATCTCAATAACGTCCTGGCCGGCGCTCGCCGTTGCCGCTTTGGCGCTGGGGGTCGTCAACGCCATCGTCCGGCCCATCCTCCTCGTTCTCACTTTCCCCATCACCGTCATGACGCTGGGATTGTTCTATCTCGTCGTCAACGGCCTGGCATTCGGTCTGGCCGCCGCACTGGTGCCAGGGTTCGAAATCGCATCGTGGACGTCGGCGGTGCTCGGCGCCCTGCTGACCAGCATTCTCTCGTGGTTTATTGGGGTTTTCGTAAAGAGGGACTGACACTGGTTCACGGCCTACGGGCCCACGGCGGACTGTCTTGCCCCGAAGGGCCCCACTCCGCTAGACTGAGAAGTTATGTCCGAGCTTGAAGTCCAGGAAGGTGAGCAGGCCGTTGAGGAATCGCGTGTGCCGCGCGAGCCGGTTCCGCCAATCGAGAGCCGGTTTTTGTTCGTTGACGTAGCCGCGTTGCGCGCCAAGCAGCTGCGCCGGGGGGCCAAGCTCCGTCTGCCCGAGCCCACGCCAGAAATCGACTCGGGCCCTCGCCCGGTCAAGGCTGAACGGCTGGCGATGTCCGAGGTGCGGCACGGGCTGGTCGAGTGGTCGCTGCCCGATTTCAAGGCGGTTTTCGACACCCGCTAGCGCCTTCGGCCCAACCGGCGAACCTCCTGGACCCAAGGTTCGTATTGCAGTCTGAAGGGGGCCTACACCTTGGTCGAGTTCCTCGTACTGGCAACGCTGGCGGTGGTCGGCTTGTCGATCGTGGCCATCGTGGGGTTTGTGTTCTTCCTGATGAAGATGGTCCTCTGGGTCGTCTTCTTCCCGCTGAAGCTGGTCTTCTGGGCCCTGTTTTTCCCGCTCAAGCTCGTGTCCAAGCTGCTCTGGCTGCCCGTGGGCCTGGCGTTTGGTACGTTGGGCATGGGGCTCGGAGTCATCGGACTCCCGCTGCTGTTCCTCGTCGTGGGCGGCGCGTTGCTGTTCGCCCTGCTGGCTGTAATCGTTGGAATTCTGATTCCGGCGATCCCGTTCGTGCTGCTTGGCCTGCTGCTCTGGACAATGTTCGGGCGCAGCGCGGCGACGGCCTGATCATCCAACCCCGCCCGCGCGGGCCCGCACTCTAGTCGACCGCGGCAACGCGTGGCTCAATCGACGGCGCCGAGGCGTGCCAGTTGGTCTCGCGCTGAAATGCGTCTGCCGCACGTAGGAGCGTGGCTTCGTCGAACATCCGCCCGGTGAGCTGGAACCCGATCGGCAGCCGATCGCGCGAGAACCCGCACGGAATGCTGATGGCCGGCAAGCCCGCAAGGTTGGCGCTTACCGTAAAAACGTCGGCCAGATACATCTGTAGGGGGTCGTCAGTCTTTTCGCCCAGTCGAAATGCTGGCGTCGGCGTCGTGGGCATCGCGATGACATCGACCGTGGCGAACGCCCGCTCGTAGTCCTGTCGCAAGAGCGTGCGAACCTGTTGTGCTTTCAGGTAGTAGGCATCGTAGTAGCCGGCGCTGAGCACGTAGGTGCCGAGCATGATCCGTCGTTTGACCTCGGCCCCGAAGCCCTCGTCGCGCGTTCGTTCGTACATCGACTTCAGCGAAGCATCCTTGTCGAGCGCCGCGCGAAATCCATACCGGACGCCGTCATAGCGAGCCAGATTCGATGACGCCTCGGCGGTCGCGATCAGGTAATAGATTGGGATGCCGTAGCGAGCATGGGGCAGTTCGACGTCCGACAACGTCGCTCCCAGCGCCTGGAGGGCGGCGAGTGCTGTGTGATACGCCTCGAGTACGGAACCGTCGACGCCGTCGGCCAGCACGGCGCGGGGTACACCGATCTTCAAACCCTTGATGTCGCCGGTCAACTCGCGTGTATATGACCGCACGGCTTCACTCGCGGCCGTGGCGTCGAATTCATCGGATCCGGCAATCACCTCGAGAACACGTGCGGCGTCAGCCGCGGTCCTGGTGATGGGCCCGATCTGATCCAGTGACGAGGCGAAGGCGAGCAAGCCATAGCGCGAGACGCGACCGTAAGTGGGCTTGAGGCCGACGACGCCGCTCAATGCCGCGGGCTGACGAATGGAGCCACCCGTGTCAGACCCGAGGGCGGCAGGCACCATTCGTGCGGCAACGGCGACCGATGAGCCGCCGCTGGATCCGCCCGGAGTGCGATCGAGCGCCCAAGGATTGCGAGACGGCCCGTACGCTGAATTCTCTGTCGACGACCCCATCGCGAACTCATCGAGGTTGGTCTTGCCGATGACCACCGCACCCGCAGCCTCGAGCCGATTGACCACGGTCGCGTTGTAAGGTGGCTGGTAACCCTCGAGGATGCGAGACGAAGCGGTCGTGGCGAGGCCGCGAGTGGCGAGATTGTCCTTCAGGGCAACCGGGACGCCGTGAAGCGGCCCCACCGTGCGACCAGACGCCCGGACTCGGTCCAATTCCGCTGCTCGTTCGAGAGCACGCGCGGTGTCGAGCGATCGAAACGCGTTCAGCGCGCCATTGAGTGCCTGCGCACGATCCAGACACGCCGTTGTCGCATCGTGAGCGCTGATCTCGCCGCTGGACAGACGATCGGCAAGCTCAGAGACGGTCAGATCGGTGATGTCGCTCATCCGATCACTCGCGGAACTTTGAAGAGTCCGGCTTCGAGGGCGGGCTCCGGGGCGGCAGCCAACACGTCGTGTCTCGGCAGCACGGGCCGAGGCTCGTCGTCGCGCTCGAGCGGGCGGTTCATGGCATGTGAGGTGGGTGTGACGCCGGCGGTATCCAGCCCACGAATCTGCTCGACGTAATCGAGAATCGACCCGAGCTGCCGGGTAAACAGGTCGACTTCGTCAGCCGTCAGTTCCAGGCGCGCCAATTCCGCGATGCGAAGGACATCCTCGCGGCTCAGAGATGAAGACATCCGGATCAGATTACATCACGAAGCCGAGCTCTCGGAGGGGGTCGACAGGCTGATGAACTCGCCCTCGTCGAGGAGCCAGCATGGCCCGGTGTAGCCGCTGTGACGAACCTGGTCACGCAGGCGAGCGATCGCCATCGGCCGTTCATATCGAATCGATAAGTGATTCAGCACGAGAGCGCCAACGCGAGCGGCACGGGCGACTTCAAGGGCTTCTTCGGACGTGGCGTGTATCGGCTCGCGGCGCTCTGGAGATCCGAGAAACGTTGCGTCGTGTACCAGCAAGTCGGCGTCAGCCGCGTATGAGATCTCAATCGGCATCGCATCACCGGAGTGCACGAAGAGGACGTGTTGAGTCGGCTCCATCAAGGAGTCGCGGCCATGCTGCCTGGCTAGTCGTTCGATCTCGTCGGTCGGCTTGCCCGTATGCTCGGACGTCAGTCTTCGGCGGGCCTCGAGCACGCGATAGCCGAGCGCCGGTTCGTTCGCGACGTGTGACACGGCGAAAGCCTCGAGGGCTCGTTTCCCGCCGAGCGAGTGCGTTGCTCCCGGTTCCATGGCGATCCATTCGATCGGAAAACTCACGTCTTTCCAAAGACCCGCGATCGTTTTCCGAATGGCGTCCACGCCTGACGATCCGGTCGGATAGAGCACGGCGTACGGCTTGTCGGGCGCGCCCTTTCCGAAACGCCGCGCCCCGACAAAGCCTGGCAGTCCAAGGATGTGATCGGAGTGGCCATGCGTGATGGCGATAACGGACGGCGCATACACGCTGGTCCCCAACGCCAGCGGCAGCCCTTCGCCGGCATCGATGAGCAGCTGCGATGGGCGATGCCACAACCAGTTGGAATAGAGGGCGCGGCTGAAGCCAGTCAAGTCCTTCAAATTGGGTTCCAGGGTTCCAAGGTTCCAGGGTTCAAAATTCTAGAACCTTGGCACCTTGGAACCTTACGACGAGCGCCTCGATGTCGGCCATCACGCGCGCCCGCAGGCTGGCGGGCTCGATGACTTCGGCTCGGGGACCAAAGCCAAGGCTGACAAATCGCGCCTGTTCTTCGTCCTCGAACTGCACGCGAAGGGTGACCCATCCGTCGCGCTCGACTTCGCTGCCTGGCGCTGCCGGCAAGGTCATCCGCCACGTCTTGATGGTCTCAGCGGCACGTGCGTCGAGCCGCAGCGTCGCGAGGAAACGTCGCCGACTCTCGATGAAGTCTGCCGTCGAAGTCTTCCAGTGTGCGACGAGATCGAAGTCGGCAGGACGTTCGCACGGAAGGTCGAGCATCTTGGCTTCCAGGATGCGCGACACGCGATAGGTGCGGAATCCTGCCGGAGTGTTGGCGACGAGATACCAGTTGGTGCCCTTGGCGACCAGTCCGAGTGGATCCACGGTTCGGTCGACTTCTTCCTTGTCCGCGCGGCGGTATTTGATCTCGAGCTTGCGATCGCGCCAGACCGCGTCCTGTACTTTGGGCAGGGCGGTCAGATTCTGCACGGCGCCGTGCCATCCGGCGGTGTCAATGAACAATCGTTGACGGATGGATGCTGCTCGCGAGCGCATCGTGACGGGCAGCGCTGCCATCAGCTTGTTGACGGCTCGTTCGGCGGCAGCCGCCAAACCTTCGTCCCCGATCACGCGCGGCTGTGCCATCAACAAGGCACGCAACTCCGACTCATCGAGACCTGGGACCTGTGTCCGCCACTGTTCGTCGAGTTGCCAGCCGCCGCGCACGCCGCGCATGGCGAACACCGGGACGCCGGCAGCGCTCAAGGCTTCCATGTCGCGGTGCACGGTCCGCTCAGAGACCTCGAGTCGCGCAGCAAGCTCACGTCCGGTCTGCTTTCCATGAGCTTGAAGAACCAGCAGGGCTGACAGGAGTCGATCCGCTTTCATGAGCTGGACCAGAAACTATGACACAGGGTGACATATATGCATGCGTATCGTATGTGTGTAGAACTCACCACTCCATTGGTAACGCGAATGTAACCAGCCGTGCAGCCGCAGATGCGAGTATCCGCAGAAAAGAGCTAGAGTAAGAGGTTGGTTGCGGCGCCAAGTGCCCGACCGTCCCTCGTTAGGACTGTTCATGACCCCTCAACATTCCAATCCTTCTTATCTATGCAGGCTCTGTCTCTCGACGGTGCTCGCATGCGGACTGATTGCCGCCGCGGCCGCCTGCGGAGGCGAGGGCGCCGATCCCAAGGCCGCCGGCGGTCCGCCGATGGCGATGGGGGTCGAAGCGGTGACGCTCGCTCCTAAACCGGTTGAGCGCACGACGGAGTACGTCGCGACGGTGAAGTCACGTCGTTCCACCACCATCCAGCCGCAAGTCGAGGGGCTCATCACGAGCATCTCGGCCCGGCCCGGTCAGCGCGTTTCGCGAGGCACGGTCCTCATGCAGATCGACGCCAGTCGCCAGCAGGCGACCGTCGCGAACCTGGAATCGGTCCGCGCTGCGCGACAGGCCGATCTCCAGTTTGCGCGGCAGCACGCCGAGCGTCAGAAGACGCTTTTCGATGCTGGTGCGGTCAGCAAGCAGGAGTACGAGCAAGCAACGACCTCGGTGCAAACCGCAGAGGCTCAACTGAAGGCCATCGAGGCGCAGATCCAGGAACAGCGCGTCGAGCTCGGCTATCACCGGGTCACAGCGCCGCAGTCGGGCATCGTCGGCGACATCCCGGTTCGTGTCGGCGATCGCGTCACCGCTGAAACGAGGCTGACGACGGTTGACGCGAACGAGGGGCTCGAGCTCTACGTCAACGTGCCGGTGGCGCAGGCGCCGCAGCTGAAGCCCGGCATGCAAGTGAAGATCGTCGACGACCGCGGCCAGCCGATCGCAACCACCACGGTGAATTTCATTGCACCGTCCGTAGATACGGAAACCCAGGCGGTTCTAGTCAAGGCCCCGTTGCAACCGAATGCGCCCTTCCGCACGGATCAGTTCGTTCGCGTCCATGTCGTCTGGGCCAACGAGTCGGCCTTGACGGTGCCACTGGTCTCGGTGTTGCGGATCAACGGCCAGTTCTTCGTGTACGTCGTGGAGAAAGGCGAAGGCGGAGCGTCGGTCGCACGTCAACGGCCTGTCGACCTTGGCGCGGTGATCGGCAACGACTACCTGGTGGTCAAGGGGCTCAAGCCAGGCGAACAACTCGTTGTGGCCGGCGTCCAGAAAATTGCGGATGGCATGCCCGTCACGGTAGTGCCGCCGGGTGGCGGGGCCGCGCCGGCTGCGCCGGGCAAGTCGGAGGGTCGGTAGATGTTTAGCGATCTGTTCATACGTCGCCCGATTCTGGCGACGGTTTGCTCGTTGCTGATCATTCTCGCCGGTGCGATCGTCATCCCGATTCTGCCGATCGCACGGTACCCAGAGTTGGCGCCTCCGTCGGTCACCGTGAATGCCTTCTACATCGGCGCCAATGCACAAGCGGTGGAGAGCGCGGTCACGACGCCGCTCGAACAGGCCATCAACGGTGTCGAGGGCATGTCGTACATGTCCTCGTCCAGCACGAACAGTGGTGCCGCCACGATTACGGTGACGTTCGATATCGGACGCGACCCGGATCTCGCCGCGATCGATGTTCAGAATCGCGTCAATCAGGCACTCGGCCGCATGCCGGCGGATGTGCGGACAACCGGGATCACGGTTACCAAGAATACGAGCGGCTTCCTGGGCGGGCTCGGGTTCTTCACGCGAGACAACCGCTACGACGAGCAGTTCCTCAGCAACTACGTTGACCTGTACGTCAAGGACGCCTTGAAGCGCGTTCCTGGCGTCGGCAACGTCATTATTTTCGGCGAACGCAAATTCGCGATGCGTCTGTGGCTGGACCCGGCGAAGCTTGCCTCCCGAAACATCAGCGCGGGGGAGGTCGTGGCGGCGCTCAGGGAGCAGAATGTCCAGGTAGCTGCTGGCGCTCTCGGTGATGCGCCGGCTCCCGCCGAGCAGATGTACCAGATCAGCGTTCGGGCGATGGGGCGTCTCACCGAGGTCAACCAGTTCGAGGACATCGTCGTCAAGGCCGGCAAAGACGCGTCGCTGGTGCGGGTCAAGGACATCGGTCGGGTCGAGTTGGGCGCCGAGACCTATTCCTCGAACCTTCGATTTGGCGGCTTGAACGCCGCAGGCGTCGGTGTTCAGCTGTTGCCCACGGCCAACGCCCTCGAGGCATTCGATGGTGTGATGGCAGAGATGCAGCAACTGGAGCGCAGCTTCCCGCCGGGGCTCGAATGGCGGCTGGCGTTCGACCAGGTCACCGTCGTTCGCGAGTCGATCATCGAGGTGCTCAAGACACTCGCTGAAGCCATTGTGCTCGTCATTCTCGTGATGTTCCTGTTCCTCCAGAACTGGCGAAGCACGATTATCCCGACGATCACGATTCCAGTGTCGCTCGTGGGGACGTTCGCGTTTCTCAAGCTGTTCGATTTTTCGATTAACACGCTGACGCTGTTTGGGATCGTCCTCGCGACAGGCATCGTGGTCGACGATGCGATCGTGGTGATCGAGAACATCGAGCGCCACATGCGTGAGGAGGGGAAAAGCGCCCAGCGCGCCGCGGTCGACGCCATGCGCGAGGTGTTTGGTGCCGTGGTCGTGATCGGAATCGTGCTCGTGGCGGTCTTCGTACCGGTGGCGTTTTTTCCGGGCACGACCGGACGGCTGTATCAGCAGTTCTCACTGACGATCGCGTTTGCGACCATCCTGTCGGTGTTCAACGCTGTGACGCTGACCCCAGCCCTGTCGGCGTTGCTGTTGAAAAAAGGCCACGCACAAGGACGTTTCTTTTCGGGCATCAATCGCTTGATCGAAGCCTCGACCCGCGGCTACGCCCGCGTGCTGGGCCACGCCGTGCAATGGAAAGTGGTGATGCTGGCGCTGTTCGTCGTCGGCCTGATCGGCACGTGGCAGATCTTTCGGCTCGTGCCGTCCGCCTTCGTCCCGCAGGAAGACGAAGGCTACTTCATGACGATCATCCAGGCGCCATCCGGTGCTTCGCTCGAATACACGACGGGCATCGCGCAGCAGGCCGAGAAGATTCTCTTCGCGCAGCCGGAAGTCGAAGGCGTCTTCTCGGTGCTGGGCTTCAGCTTTACAGGAGCCGCCGCCAATAACGGAATGATGTTCGCGAACCTGCGGGATTGGAGCGAGCGGCGAGGGAAGGACCAGTCGCTCGAGGCGATCATCAATCGTGTCCGTGGTCAGTTGTTCGGCATCCCGGGTGGGATGGTCGTTTCGTTTGCGCCACCAGGGATTCAAGGGCTGTCGGTGTTTGGCGGCTTCCAGTTCGAAGTGCTGGATCAGTCCGGTGGAGAGATCACCGGCCTGGCAAACGCCACACAGGCCCTGATTGGCCAGGCGACTCAAGGCGGCCGGGTGGCGGGGCTGTTCACTTCGTTCCGAGCGGACGATCCACAGCTTCTCGTCAACATCGATCGGGACCGGGCGCGCAGCCTTGGGCTCCCGCTTCGCGAGGTGACCGACGCCCTGCAGGTGTTTCTGGGATCGCAGTACGTCAATGACTTCGATTTCAACAACCGTGCGTATCGCGTCTACGTGCAGGCCGATCAGAACTTCAGAGCCGAGCCTGGTGATCTCGGCCAGCTGTATGCGCGAGCCGACAGCGGACAAATGGTGCCGCTCGAGACCGTCGTTCAGCTGCGCGAAACGACGGCGCCTCAGGTGATCACCCACTTCAATATGTTTCGCTCCGCGGAAATCACCGGTTCTGGCGCGCCAGGCGTGAGTTCGGGCCAGGCGATTGACGAGATGGAACGCCTGGCTCGCGAAACGTTGCCGCCCGGCTTCGATTTTGCGTGGTCCGGAGAGTCGCTGGAGGAGATCAAGGCAGGGGGGCAGGCCGGCTACATCTTCGCCCTGAGCATCTTGATCGTCTACCTGGTGCTGGCTGCGCAGTACGAGAGCTGGGTTCTGCCGCTGATCATTCTCCTCGGGGTGCCGCTGGCGGTGTTCGGGGCGCTCAGCGCACAACTCATCCGTGGCTTCAACAACGATGTGTTCTGTCAGGTTGGCCTGGTCATGCTCGTCGGGCTGGCCGCGAAGAACTCAATCTTGATCGTCGAGTTCGCAGAGCAACTTCGCGATCGTGGGATGACGATTCATCAGGCCGCCATTGAAGCGGCCCGCATCCGCTTGCGGCCGATTCTGATGACGTCGTTTGCCTTCATTCTCGGCGTCCTCCCGTTGGCGTTTGCGACGGGTGCCGGAGCAGCGGCGCGCAACTCCGTGGGCACCGCGGTTGCCGGCGGGATGGTGGCGTCGACGATCTTGTCGATCGTGTTCATTCCCGTGCTCTACGTCGTGATTCGCACGCTCGTGCCAGGGCGCACGCGGCACGAGATGCACGCAGACGAAGCGGCGGAGGGCCCGGCGCATGCCTAGACACACGCGCGTGTTTGCGCTGGCGCTTACTTGTGTTCTTCAGGCCCTGCCGTTACTGGCTCAAACGCCCACACCGGAGCCGACTCCCGAGCAGCTGACCTTCGACGAGGCGGTTCGCCGAGCCATCGAGAAAAACCCGACGGTGGCGGAGGCCGCGCAATCGATTCTCCGCGCCGAGGCCTTCCTGCAACAGGCACGCACGATTTTTCGCCCTTCGATCAACGCGGACATCACGACGACTGTTCTCGACGCCGAGCGGGGGTTTGACGATTTCGTGACGCAGCCTCGCACGCAGTCGTTTGTGGGCGGCAGCGTGGCGTATCCGATTCTGGCGGCGGCGCAGTGGGCGGCAAAGACTCAGGCCGAGGATCAAATCCGGGTGGCCCGTCTGAGTGTGACCGAAACGCGGCGGCAGGTCGCCATCGCGACAGGCCAGGCGTACCTCGCGGTGATCGCCGCACGGCGGCAGGTCGACGTCAACCTTCGTGCTCGTGAAAACGCACAAGCCCACGTCACGTACGCACGGCAGCGGCTCGACGCGGGCGCCGGAAGCAAGCTCAATGAGTTGCGCGCCGCACAGGAGGTGGCGACCGACGAGGTGCTGCTGGAGGCCACCCGTTTTGCGCTGCGCCGTGCGCAGGAGGCTCTGGGCGTGCTCGTGGCCGCCGATGCGCCGATCGATGCCGCCGATGAACCTGCGTTCGAAGTCGCCCCCCCGCCCAGCGACCAAGCCTGGCTGTTGAATCGTGCTGACGTCCAGTTGTTCAGCGCGCAGATCGAGGCTGCAGACCGTGTGTTTCGCGACAGTTGGCGCGACTGGGTCCCCTCGGCCAGCGTCTCATTTGAGCCGCAGTGGGTGGCGCCGGCGGGCCTCTTCCAGCCATCACGAACCTGGCGCGGCGTGCTGTCCGTCGCCATCCCCATCTTCGATGGCGGTGCGCGAAGCGCCACCAAACGCCTGCGCCAGGTCGAACTGGATACCGCGCGCGTTCAGCTGACCGACGTGGAACTGCGCGCCCGTTCGGAGTTGCGGACGGCGCAGGCGGCGGTCGACAGCAGGCAGCGCGCGGCGACCCAAGCCCGGGTGGCGGCCCAGCATGCCACCGAGGTGTTGAAGATCACGGACGTTGCGTTCCGTGCCGGTGCCTCGACGAACATCGAGCTCATCGACGCGCAGCGCGAGTCGCGTGATGCCGACGCGGCCGCCGCGATCGCCGAGGATCTGGCGCGTCTGGCGCGCCTCGATTTGCTGGTCGCGCTCGGCCGGTTCCCGCAGTGAAGGTTCCAGGGTTCCAAGGTTCGGAACCTTGGAACCTTGAGGGCCATTCGTTAGACTGCCCGAATGAACATCCGTCCCGCAGCGGTCGCGGGCACGTGGTATCCAGGCTCGGCTGAGAGTCTGGAGGAAGAAGTCACTTCGCATCTGGCTCGTGCCGATGTCGATCGCGGGCGCGAGCCTCCACCCGATGCGGATCTGCTGGCCCTGATCGCTCCTCACGCCGGACTCACTTACTCCGGCCCGGTTGCGGCGCACGCCTATCGTCTGCTGCGGTCACGGCTGTACGAGGTCGTGGTCATCGTGGGGCCGTCGCACTATGTGGGTTTCAGCGGCGCGTCGATTTGGCCACGCGGCGCGTTCGAAACCCCGTTTGGCAACATGAAAATCGACGAGGAGCTGGCGTTGACCATGCTCGCGCGCTGTTCCTCGTTGCACGACCGCGAGGACGCTCATCGACGCGAGCATTCAGTCGAGATGCAGTTGCCCTTTCTGAACGTGGTTGCGCCTGGCGTGATGATCGTGCCCATCGTGATGGGACACCAGACGCGCGAGACGGCGTTTGCCATCGGCGACTGCATCGCCCGAGCAATTGGCGACCGACGTGCGCTGATCGTGGCCAGTTCTGACCTCTCCCATTTTTTCGATGCGGCAACCGCCGCCGAGCTCGACGGCCGGGTAGCCGCCGATGTGTCCGCGTTTGATGCGGATGCACTGATGACGCGAATCGAACGGCGCCACGATCATGCCTGTGGCGGTGGTCCGATGGTCGCTACGATGCGCGCGGCGAAGCTGCGGGGCGCGACCGTCAGTCGCGTTCTGAACTACGCAGACTCGGGCGACGTATCGGGAGACAAGAGCTCCGTAGTCGGTTACCTGGCAGCTGCGATGTGGCGATGATTGAGGTCGACCTTCGGCGATCGCTCGTGCAGCTGGCGCGCGAGGCGCTCGAAGCACGGGTGCGGGGTGATCGGCTGCCGGTTTCGCCCGCGAATCTTGCGCTGCCGATGTCGGGGTTGTTCGTAACCATTCACTGCGCCGGCCAGCTTCGTGGGTGTCTCGGCACGCTCGATGATCACCGGCCGCTTGGTGAAAGCCTTGTCCGGTTGGCGGCCGATGTGTCTTGCGAGGATCCACGATTCCGGCCCCTTTCAATGGATGAGCTCACACTGGTCACGATCGACTTGTCGATCCTGACTCCCCCCGAGTTGGTCGTGGATCCCGCCTCGATTGTCATCGGCCGCGACGGCTTGATTGTCGAGCGTGGGCGCAGACGCGGACTGCTCCTTCCGCAAGTCGCAACGGAGCACAGCTGGGACGCGGAGACCTTCCTCGCACAGACTTGCGTCAAGGCCCGGTTGCCGGCGGACGCGTGGCGGACCGGCGCTCGAGTGTTTCGCTTTCAAGCTGAGGTATTCGGCGAGAGCGTGACAGTCGATCCGGGAGTCGGGCAGTAGAATAGCGCCGCCATGCCCTGGCGGTCTCGGCCGCGAGCGGCGTCTGCGACCAAGCTGCTCTGGGCTTTCATGCTCGTTGCGGCCGAAACGGTGTTGTGCGCGCAGCTTGCGCGCGAGCCCGAGTCTTTCTGGCAACCCCTGCAGTGCGTGCTCGTTCGAAGCGACCGGTGGAACCTCTTGCCGGGCATCGAACTCACCGGCCGGCTCCGCGTCGATCTTCCCCCCGGCTCTGGTGCGTCGATGTCACTGATCGTCGGCGACTCGCTGCCGCTCGACCTCGAAGTTCAGTCAGGAGCGGGCCCGATGCCGTTGAGCGTGACGCGCGTTTCGCCGGCGATGGCGCCGCCGGACTACTGGCTCGAGTTCGGCAATCCGATGCTGGCGCCGCCTGAGATCGTTTCGGCAACCCTCGAGGCGTTTCCGGATCGCCCACGCACGGTGACCCTGAACCTTGGCCGGCGAGCGCCTCGGGTGATCGCGCGCATCGCGGGCTATCCCGTCGACGCTCGCGCACGGATCTGCGCGGCCCACAGTTCGGCTCGCACCGCGTTCTCTGGCGGCAACCAGATCACGATCACACCAAACCGTCAGGAGTACTTCGCGGCCGGCTGGTATGGCGTGGAGCAGGCACCAGGAACCACCGGCGCCGTTCGCTGGATGCACGAGTTCGGCACGCTGCTGATTCCGTCATCCCGTGATGGCAATGTTCGCGTACGCGTGCAGGCGACACCGGCCGTCACCCTCGAGGATGCCGAGGGGCCCACCGTCACGCTGAAGGTCAACAACGTGTTCGAGTCGGCCCCGGTCGCGATGTCACCAGGGATGGCGCTGTACCAGTGGGTGGTGCCGGCCGCGTCTTGGGTAGTCGGCACCAACGAAGTGCTGTTTCGCGTGTCGCGGACGCGCCGGCCCGGCGACGATCAGAGCGGCGACCAGCGCACGCTCGGACTCGCATTACAGCGCCTCGACCTGGAGCTCGCTCACTGAACGTCGACGAGCTCGATGTCGAAGACCAACGTGGCGTTGGGTGGGATTGGCCCGTTCCCGGTTGCGCCATAGGCCAGATTGGGCGGGATGACCAGCCGACGCAGGCCACCAACGCGCATCCCCGGTATGCCTTGGTTCCAACCCGCGATCACGGTCGTGCCCAGGATGTAGTTGTAGCCGTTGAGCGCGTCGAAGCCGCGCCCCTTACCATCCGGTCCGGCCGGATCGTAGAGCCATCCCGCGTAATTGACGAAGACGCGCCGGCCGGTCACGGCCTCGGTGCCCGTGCCGACCCGAATATCCGTCTGCGAATAAGGTGCTGCTGGAGGAGTGGGGGAGGTTGGCGTATCGCTGCCGCCGCAGGCGGCTCCGGCAATTGCAAGCAGGCCGATCAAGAACAATCTCGAGGTCATGACCTGATCATGACATGGGACAAGCCGTCAGGACCTTGCCAGTTTCCCGAGGCCACCACGGCGGCGAATCGCGTTGATCAGATTGCCGCGTCGGCCATGTTGCAGGGCGAAGTACGGCGTGTAGGGGTGCATGCCCAGTGAGATTGCGGCAGCGGCCGCCGGCCTGGCAATCAGCGAGCGCAGCGCTTCAGGAATGTGGCGACCAAAACGGTAGCGATTGCATTCGCGTTCGCCAGCGACTGCGGCAATCTGCAGTGCTCGATCGCGAAAGCGGGGATTGTCGCGCATTTCGGCCGCGAAGAACTCGTGTTCGACATTGCGAGCCAGTCGGTAGCTGTCGCGGCGAATGCCCAGCGGTACGGCGAGGACGCTGGGGTGCGGATTGAATCGCATTCGCGCGCCCGAACGCCAGGCTCTGAAGACCCAATCCTGCGAGGACGAGACGAACGTTTCGCGCGCCGGGCGCCAAGGACCAATCCGAGCGGCTAGTTCACGGGTCAGCAGCCATGCCGACGCAAACACGAACACCCGCGGGTCGTAGTCGTCGCCCAGCGGCACTCCGCTCAAACGAAACTGCCAATCACCAGCGCTGAGTTGTTCCTCGGTGACTTCCAAGGCGACGATCGGCGGCGACCAGACGAAGTCCGCCTTCGATCGTTCGCACCATCCAATCGCCGACGACAAGTGATCGGGAAAGTAGAGATCGTCGTGATTGAGGAACGCGAGATAACGTCCACGTGCACGCTGCATCCCCTCGCTGTTCGGAGCCGATTGCTCGCCGGCGTTCTGTGGCAGGTTCACGAAAGACATTCGTGCGTCGTTGAACGACGCCACGACCTCGCTTGAATCGTCCGTGCAGTGGTCGCCGACGATGATGAGCTCCCAGTCGGTGAGGTTCGATCGACGGACGCTTTCGATGGCGTGAGCCAGGAGGCGGCTGCGATTGTAGGTTGCAACGATGACAGAGACCAAAGGAGGTGTAGACATTCGCGCGAGTCTCGAGCGCGTCGTCGCTGACGCGTTGCGCGACAAGCATACAATCAGCCTCCATGAAGCGTGTGGCGGTGCTGGGCGCGGGCATCATGGGCAGCGCAACGGCGCTGTTCCTGGCGCGCCGCCACGTCCGCGTGAGCCTCTTCGACGCCGCGGACCAGCCGTTTGCTGGCGCCAGCCGTTGGAATGAAGGAAAGATTCACCTTGGGTATCTCTACGCCGCCGATCCCTCCCTTGAAACGGCGATGCGTCTCTTGCCCGGCGCGCTGGCGTTCAAGCGGCTGAGCCAGGAGCTGATCGGGTGCCGCATCGACGAGGCCGTCGCGCAATCCGACGACATCTATCTGGTCCATCGCGATTCGGTTACCAATGTCGAGGCAGCGGCTCGTTACATCGAAGCGGTTTGTGATCTGGTCGCGAGTCACCCGGAGGCCTGCAACTACCTGGTACCGGTGAGAAACAACCGGCCGTATCGACTGTCCCGGGCCGAGATCGAAGCTGACTTCGACGCCGGGCAGATTTGCGGAGGTTTCCGGGTGCCCGAGCGCTCGATCTCGACGCGATGGGTGGCGGATCGGTTTGTCGCGGCCCTCGGCGCAGAGCCTGCCATCGAGCAGCGGCTCTGTTGCCGCGTGTTTCGTGTGAGGCTGACCAACGGCTCCATGACGGCGCCGCTTTACCTGGAGACCAGCGACGGTCTCGAGGGACCCTTCGATTACATCGTGAACGCGCTGTGGGAGGGGCGGTTGGCCATCGACGACACGCTCAACCTGCAGATGCCGCCGACCTGGTCCCATCGCTTTCGGTTGTCGGCGTTCGTTCGCGCGTCGCGCGCGCTCACGGTCCCGTGCGCCGTGATCGGCACCGGACCCTTCGGCGATGTCAAGAATTACAACGGCCGGGACTTCTACCTCTCGTGGTATCTCACCGGACTGATAGCGGAGGGCAGTTGTGTAGCTCCTCCGTCGCTGCCGACACTGGACTGCGACGATCGGAAACGGATGGTTGGGGAGATCCTCGCGCGGCTGGGCAACGTGATCCTCGCAGTGCCCGAGCTGGCATCTTGTGTCGAGGAGGTGCGATTGGAAGGCGGGTGGGTTTACGCGGCGGGAAACGGATCGCTCGCGGACCCGCGATCGACGCTGCATCAGCGCCACCGCGTCGGCATCACCCGCGCCGGGTCTTACATCTCAGTAGATACGGGGAAGTACTCGATTGCGCCGTGGCTCGCGCGGGAAGTCGCCGATCAGATACTGGGCGACTAACTGCGAGCAAGGTGCCTGTTGTGCCTTAGGTGCCTGTCGTGCCTGAGGTGCTAGTGCAATGGTGCATTGAGTGCATCGGGTGCCTAGGTGCTGAGGTGCCAAGGTGAAACTCGGCACTCCTACGCACCCCAAGCACCCAAGCACCTTTAGCACCAGCACTCTAGGCACCCAGGCACCTCGGCACCCAGGCACCTCCGGGACCCTTCCGCTCTACTTGATAAACAACATCTCCCGGTAAGTCGGAAGCGGCCACAGCTGGTGCGGAATCATGAGCTCAATCTGATCCCCGAGTTCGCGCAACGTCGCCATCCCGGGTACCACGGTGTCGCGCATGTACTTCGCGTGTTTCTCGGTAGACGAGCTGTTGTGCTCTAAGGCCGCAGCGAGCTTGTCGGTCTGTGCCCGGAACTGGTCGACCAGCTTGACGAGGCGGTCCAACAACTTCTTCCCCTCTTTGCTGGCGCTGCCCGCAGCCTTCACCGCTGAAACACTGTCTGCGATTCGGCGCTGGTATTCGAGCGCAGCCGGCGTGATGTAGCGATTGGCCATCAACACCATCAACTGCGCCTCAACGTTGATCGTCTTGCAGTAGGTCTCGAGGTTCACCTCGCACCGTGCGTGCAGTTCGCGCTCCGACAGGATCTTGAACTTCTCGAACGTCTTGACGACGTCCGGCTTGATGATCTCCGGCAGCGCGTCGACGGTGTTCTTGAGGTTCAGCAATCCGCGCTTGCCAGCTTCCTTCTGCCACTCCTGCGAGTAACCGTTGCCGTTGAAGATGATCCGTTTGTGCTGCTTGATCACCTTCTTCAGCAGGGCGGCGACCGCGTCTTCGAATTTCTGTCCCTTGGCGAGCGCGGCTTCGAGTTGGCTGGCCATATAGTCCAGTGACTCGGCAGCCGCGACGTTGAGACAGGTTGCCGGGAACGCCACGTTCTGGTTCGAGGAGACGGCGCGGAACTCGAACTTGTTGCCCGTAAAGGCGAACGGCGACGTCCGGTTGCGATCACCAGCGTCGCGCGGCAGCTTGGGCAACACCGTGACTCCGATGTCGAGGTCGCCGCCGGCCTTGGTGGATCGCGCGCGGCCGGATTCGACCTGTTCGAAGATGTCGGTGAGCATGTCGCCAAGGAAGACCGACAGAATCGCTGGCGGCGCTTCGTTGGCGCCCAGACGATGGTCGTTGCCGGCGCTGGCGATGCTCATGCGCAGGAGTCCCTGCCAGACGTCGACCGCGCGAATCACGGCCGCGCAGAAGAACAGGAACTGCATGTTGGCATGCGGCGTGTCGCCCGGGTTCAACAGGTTGTTCCCGAGGTTGTCGCCAATGCTCCAGTTCAAGTGCTTGCCAGACCCATTGACGCCGGCAAACGGTTTTTCGTGCAGCAGGCACGCCAGTCCATACTTCGGCGCCACGCGCTTCAGGGTCTCCATCGTCATCATCTGGTGGTCGGTGGCGACGTTGGCGCTTTCGAAGATGGGCGCGATCTCGGTACTGACTCGGGGCTACTTCGTTGTGCCGCGTCTTGATCGGCACCCCCACCTTGTAGAGCTCGGACTCGGCTTCAGCCATGCATGCCAGCACGCGCTCGGGAATCGATCCGAAATACTGATCTTCGAGCTCCTGCCCCTTGGGCGGACGTGCGCCGAAGAGGGTGCGGCCGGCGTTGATCAGATCCGGGCGTCCGAAATAGAAGTTCCGATCGATGAGGAAGTACTCCTGCTCGGGACCGCATGTGGCTGTGACGCGCGTCGCCTTCGAGCCGAACAGGTTCAGCACGCGGGTCGCCTGCTTGGACAGGACTTCCATGGAACGCAGGAGCGGCGTCTTCTTGTCCAACGCTTCGCCGGTCCAGCTGACGAACGCGGTGGGGATGACGAGCGTGACGCTGTTGCCGTTGTCCAGCAGCCATGGCGCACTCGTGGGATCCCACGCCGTGTAGCCGCGGGCTTCGAAGGTGCTGCGCATGCCGCCGGACGGGAAACTCGAGGCATCGGGTTCGCCTCTGACGAGTTCCTTGCCACTGAACTCGGCGAGCGACCGACCGTCCGCGCCGGGCACGTAGAACGAGTCGTGCTTTTCCGCCGTGATGCCCGTCATCGGCTGGAACCAATGAGTGAAGTGTGACGCCCCCTGTTCGATGGCCCAATCCTTCAGCGCGCTTGCCACCGCATCAGCGGTCGACGCATCGAGCGACGCGCCCTCCGTGATGGTGTTGCGCAGCGCGCGATAGGCGGGCTTGGGCAGACGAGCCTGCTGCACCTGATCGTTGAAAACCAGCGATCCAAAGAGATCGCTGACGCGCGCCGGCCGTCGCGCCTGACGGCCTTCCGTCATCGACCAGTCACGAATGTTCCTGATGGCATCACTGAGCGCCGCCGATCCCATGGTGGTTGAAGATCCTTTCCGATCAGAAGTGGAGTGTTCCGGGCCGCTGTAAATCAAAGGGGGCATGAATTTCCTCCGAGGACGGATGAGTATCGCTCAAAAAGTGCAGGTCATGCAAGATTTTGATGTCACCAATCCGTTTTACGCGCTAGTTTCGGCTATTTGACCCTTGAAACGTGCGTAAACAGCACGAAATCGCCACCATTAGGTCGTTTGACCGGTCAGCCCAACGGCTTA
Organism: uncultured Acidobacteriota bacterium; assembly: GCA_963724485.1. Taxonomy (GTDB): domain Bacteria; phylum Acidobacteriota; class Vicinamibacteria; order Vicinamibacterales; family UBA2999; genus JACCSI01. Next base: position 457,333 of record CAVRUW010000018.1, on the reverse strand, counting down.
GAAAACGGGCAGCAGCGTGCGCTGGGCGCAGTTCGCGGATGGACTCGGGGCGGTGTTGCTCGCCAGTGCCGGATAGGTGAGCTCTGCCATCAACGCGTAGCCGGAGTCGCTGGGATGAAAGCCGTCCGACGAGAAGCGGGACGAGTCGTAGATTCTCGGATCGCACATCAGATCGATGACGAGCACGTTCTGGCTCACGAGCGCGTTGATGCGATCGGTCAGCGAAACCGTAATGCGTTGCAGGATGCTCCGCTCCAGCACGGGAAGGCTGGCGACATAGGGCGCTGCGCCCAGGTTCGGAAGATTGATCGCGACGACTCGCGTGTTAGGCGCGCGCGTGCGGACTCGTCGGAGAACCTCTTGAAGATCGGTCTGCCACTGGTTGACCTGCTGGTCGATGAACCCGCGGATGTCCGCGCCGCCGCGCCCAACACGAACCGCCTGCGCGATCACGTTCGCGTCGTTGCCGCCGGCAAACACCGTGAGGTGCGTGGTCGCCGGCAGTACGACGGTGGTCTGATCGAAAAACGTCGAAAGAATGTCCCGGCCAATCTCTCGCGACAAGTTTTGAATCGCGGGGCTCAGTACCGCCCCTGGGACCGCGAGGTTCTGCAGGCTGACGGTGCGTCCATCTGATTGAAGCCGCCGCTTCAACACGTAGACATACCCTGTCCCCGACGGACAGTCGGGATCAAACGGCGCACAAACCACGCTGCTGCCGAAGCCGCTCCCATCGCTCGCGCCTAGTGCCGTGTAGCTGACGCTGCTGGTGGGCGTGGGGTCGACCGGCGTGCTGTTGTCGCAAGCCATCGCGAGCATTGCCAACAGCGGCACGCCACCTCGAGTTATCCAATGCATCACTCCATTGTGTCAGACTCGTCACAGCATCGATGCCGTGGGTGATTCTCGCTCTTGCTGCCGCCTTCACAGCCTTGGCACATACAGCACCATTTCCATTTGTGCTCGATGCGCTGCACGCGGACCGTGTCATCTGGCGGATGCCACATGGCGACGCGGTCTCCCCCACGATCTATCTGACCTACGACGATGGTCCAAATCCGACGGCGACGCCTGCGCTGCTGGACGTGTTGGCAGCCGAGCACGTCCACGCCACGTTCTTTCTCATCGAGCGGCATCTCACACCCGAAACCGAGCCCATCGTCCGGCGCATGGCCCGTGAAGGGCATGCGATTGCGCTGCATTCACACACGAGAGCCAAGTTGTTTCTCGAGCCCGATGAGTTGGGTCGCCGTTTGACTGGCTTCGCTCAACGCCTCGAGGCGATCACCGGGCGCCCGCCTTGCCGCGCGTTTCGGCCTCACGCCGGCGCGAGAGGGGAGCAGATGTTCGAAGGCTTGCGCCGGATCGACTACCAGATGGTGGGGTGGGGATTCATGCTGTGGGACTTCGACTTCTTCCGTCCCCGCTCCGCCCGGATTGTTCCGCGGCTGGTTCGGCACGCGTCACCGGGCGACATCGTGGTGATTCACGATGGTCACCACGTCGACCCGCGCGCCAACCGTCAGGCGGCGATCGACATCACGCGCGCCTTGATTCCCGCCCTCCGCGCCGAAGGCTTCCAGTTCGGCGTGGTCTGTCCGGCCGCGGTCAAGGTTTCTTGACAATCGGGCCACAGACCGGAAACGGTACACCTGGCTGACATGATGCGACCTTGGACTCGTCACTATCCCCCGACGACCAGTCACGACATCCCGGCAATTACCTGGCCGCACCTCCCGGCGTTCATCGCCGACGCCGTTCGCACGTTCCGTGACCGTCCGGCGTTCACGCTGTACCTTCCCAACGGGACCCAGGGCACGCTGACCTACGGCGAAGTCGATCAATTGTCGGATCAGTTTGCCGTCTATCTTCGCGAGGTCGCCGGCTTCGCTGCTGGCGAGCGCATCGCGATCCAGATGCCCAACTGCCTGGCGTATCCAGTTGCGGTGTTTGGCTGCTTGAAGGCGGGGCTGGTGATGGTGAATACCAACCCTCTCTACACCACAGCGGAGATGACGCATCAATTTGCCGACAGCGAGGCCGTCGGCCTGATCGCCATTGACGTATTCGCCAACAAGGTCGCTGAGGTCCTGCCAAAGACGTCGATCAAGCGTGTGGTGCTCGTCAGCGTCGCGGATCTGCTGCCACCGCTCAAGCGCCTCGTCGTCCGCACGGTGCAGAAGTACGTCCGGAAGATGATCCCGCCCGTGACGTTCGATCACATCACCTTCCCGAAAGCACTCGCCAAGGGCGCTGCCCGAATCGCTGCGGGTGCAAATCCGCACAGCTATCAGAAGGCGTTGACGCTGGACACGGTCGCGGCGCTGCAATACACGGGTGGCACGACCGGCGTCTCCAAGGGCGCCTCGCTCACGCATCGCAATCTCGTTGCGAACGTAATGGCCAGTCTGGAGATGTGGAAGCCGTTCCTCGAGCCGGGAGCGGAAGTCATGCTGACCGCGCTGCCGCTGTACCACATCTTCGCGTTCACCGCGAACCTGATGATCTTTTTCGCGATGGGCGGCCGCAACATCCTGATCCCGAGCCCACGGCCGTTCACCAATCTCAAGTTGGTGATGGAGCAGGAACCCATCACCTGGTTTACCGGCATCAATACGTTGTTCATTGCGCTGATGAACGAGCCGTGGTTTCAGTCGATCAAGAGCTGGAAGCTGAAGGGGACCATCGCGGGCGGGATGGCGCTGGCGCCGGCCGTTGGTGAGCGGTGGGAAGCGATGACCGGAACGCCCATCTACCAGGGCTACGGCATGACGGAAACATCGCCGGTCATCACCCTCAATCCGTTTCATCGGGCGAAAATGGATTCGATTGGCGTTCCCGTACCAGGCACCGACGTGCGACTGGTCGACGACGACAATCATGATGTGCCGCTTGGGCAACCCGGCGAGCTGCTGGTGCGCGGCCCTCAAGTGATGGCCGGATACTGGCGGCGAGACGACGAGACGGCCAAGGTGATGCGAGACGGGTGGCTGGCCACCGGTGATGTCGCGACCAGCGATGAGGAAGGCTATCTGCGGATCGTCGATCGCAAGAAGGACATGATTCTCGTCAGCGGCTTCAACGTGTATCCCAACGAGGTCGAGGCTGCGTTAGCCGAACACCCGGCGGTCGCTGAAGTCTGTGTCCTCGGCGTTCCCGATCCGCTTTGCGGAGAAGCTGTGGTTGCCTTCATCGTGACGAAGCAGCCGTCCCTCACCGCCGACGACATCAGGGCGCATGCGAAAGGCACGCTGACCAACTACAAAGTGCCGAAGACGGTGGTGTTCCGTTCGGAGCTTCCCAAATCGAACGTCGGAAAGATTCTGCGGAAGGACTTGCGCGACGCGGCGATTCAGGCTCACGCAGCCGATGGATAACCTCTGTCATACGCTGGCCGGCGCCGCGCTTGGCGAAGCCGGCCTGAAGCACAAGACAGCGCTCGGCGTAGCCACATTGATCATCGCGTCGAATCTTCCGGACATCGATGTCGCCGTGTTCGCCACGGACACCTTGGCGATGTCGTTCCGACGTGGATGGACGCATGGCGTCTTGTCGATGGCGGTGCTGCCGGCGGTGTTCGCCGGTGTGATGCTGCTATGGGAGCGATGGGCGGGCGGCCGGCGCGCAAGCATCAAAGGCCTGCTACTGCTGTCGTACGTCGCGACCTGGCTGCACGTGTTCATGGATTGGCTCAACAGCTACGGTGTGCGTCTGTTGATGCCGTTCTCGAATCAATGGTTCTACGGCGACGCGCTGTTCATCGTCGATCCGATCCTTTATGTGATCTTTGGCGCCGCCGTCGTGTGGGCGCGCCTGAGATCGGCGCGGGCGCACCCCATGCCGACGTGGCCCGCCTGCCTTGGTCTCGCGATCGCCGGCGGCTACATCGCCGTCATGCTCGCGTCCAACGCGTGGGCGAGGATGGAGGTGCGCCGAGGGCTGGACCGCGCCGGCCGGCCACCGGAGACGCGTTACATGGTCACGCCGGTGCTCGCCAACCCATTCCGGCGCGAGGTCATCGTCGATAACGGTGATCGCTACGAGAAGGGGCTGTTGTGGTTCGAGCCGACGCCGCATTTCAGACCGACAGGATTTGGCGTCGACGTTCAGGCGTCTCATCCGGCGGCACAGCGAGCGTCCGAAACGCCGCGTTTTCAGGCTTATCTTCGCTGGTCGCGTTTTCCGTTCTTCGTGGTCGATCCGACCCCTGAGGGCGCGCTCGTTTCCCTGAACGACTTTCGCTACTCGGCCGGCGTCGGCGGACGCCTCGGATGGTCTGTGATCACGGCCGAGGTGAAGTAAGCCCGCTACAATGAGCCATGCGAATCGCCGCGGTCCTGTTGTTGACGCTCGCCATTCCACGTTCGGCGGACGCGTGGGGGTTTGACGCGCACAAATTCATCGCGGAGCAGATGATCGCATTGCTCCCGCCCGAGCTGCAGCCGCTTTTCCAGCACCGCAAGACGTACATCGTCGAGCGCTCGATCGATCCTGATCTCTGGCGGACCGTGGGATGGGATGCGGAGGACCCGCATCACTTCCTCGACATGGACTACTTTGGAAAATATCCGTTCGACGACCTGCCGCGGGAGTACGACAGAGCCGTACAGAAATACGGTAAGAACGTGATACACGAGCAAGGACTCTTGCCCTGGCGGACGCAAGAAATCTACGGTCGAGTCAGGCGGGGGTTCGAAGGATTGTCACGTCAGCCACCTGCGACGTATGCCCAGGACGACATCGTGCTCTTTTCAGCCATCCTCGCGCACTATGTCGGAGATGGCCACGTTCCACTGCACTCGGTCGTGAACTACGACGGCCAGCGCACCGGTCAGAACGGCATCCACAATCGGTGGGAAAGTGAACTGTTCGAGCGCTATCGAGCAAAACTGACGATTGCGCCCATGCCGCCAAAGCCGGTCACCGATCCGCGGACATTCATGTTCGAGGTGCTCCTCGCCAGCAATCGATTGTCTGACGGAGTGCTCGAGGCGGATAGTAAGGCCGTCGCAGGTCGCGAGTTCTACGACGATGGCTACTTCGAGGCTTTCGCCAAGGATCAATTGTCAGTCGTGGAGCGTCGCCTGAACGACGCCATCACGGGCGTCGCATCGCTCATCATCGGCGCCTGGGAGGAAGCGGGCAAGCCGGCAGTTCCGGTCCAGCGCACGCGAACCCCGCGTCCGGTCAATCGTCCGCGCGGCTGAGGAACCCGCCCTCCTCGACTTCCGTCCTCGCCACTATGGATGTCTTTCTGATTCCGACGGCTACGGCTGAGCGCTACGAGCTGTACTACGAAGCGCCAGACGAGGACGTGGTCGAGGAAGACGAAGGCACAGGATTCATCGCGCGTATGAAACGTCGCTTTAGCGACATGTTGCGTGAAGCCGAGGACTGGCGTCAGAGGCGACATGAGGCCCAGCCCGACCCGGCCACCCTGTTCGCGCGGCTCCGCCGCAAGATCATGGGCTTTGTGGTCGAGCGCATTGCGGAGCAGAGACTCTTGTGGCACATGCGGAAGCACAGCGAGATCTGCGCTCGCGTGCCCGCCGATCTGCCGGAGTCCGAGGCGGAGGCAATCATCCGCACGATCCTCAAACGCGACGCCGATCATCATCTGAAGTGGATGTTGATCGATCTCTTGCTGCTGGTGCTTTCCGCGCCGTTGATGGTTATCCCGGGTCCCAACGTGCCGGGGTTCTACTTCACGTTCCAGGTGGTCGGCCACTTCCTGTCGATGCGCGGCGCGAAGCAGGGGCTCAACGGCGCCCGCTGGACGGTCAAGCCGTGCGAAGAGCTCTCCGAGCTGCGGCAGGCCCTCACGCTGGCGCCGCCGCAGCGGCAGCGTCGCTTCCGCGAGCTCGCCGATCGCCTGCGACTGGAGCATCTCGCGACCTTTCTCGACGACGTGGCCGCGCCGACCGCGTGATATTCTCGACGCGTGAAGCTCGGCGATCTGGCCGCGCAACTCGGGTGCCGGCTCGAGGGCGACCGAGACCTCGAGGTGACGCGCGTCGCTGGCATCGACCAGGCAGGCCCGGGCGACCTCACCTTTCTCGCCAACTCCAGATACCGTGGGCAGGTCGCTGCTTCTCGGGCGACGGCAATCATTGCCCCGGCCGACGTGCGAGATGCCCCCTGTGCGCTGTTGCACTCACCGAATCCGTATCTCGCCTTCGCGCGGGCCATCCGCCTGCTCTATCCGACGTCATCAACGCCTGCGGCCATTCATCCGTCAGCTGTGATTGCGCCAGACGCGATCATCGAGGCTGATGTGGACATCGGCCCGCTGGCCGTCATCGACAGCGGCGCCCGCGTTGGCGCGCGCACGGCGCTTGGTCCGCATGTCGTGGTTGGCGCCGGCGCCAAGATTGGCGCCGACTGTGTGCTGCATTCCCGGGTTTCTATTCGTGAGCGCGTCCAGATCGGCGACCGCTGCGTCATTCAGGATGGCGCCGTGATCGGCAGCGACGGCTTCGGGTTTGCTCACCGTGACGATGGGACACACGAAAAGATTCCGCAGGTGGCGACGGTAGTGATCGAGGACGACGTCGAAATTGGCGCGAACACGACGATCGATCGCCCGGCGGTGGGGGAAACACGCGTCAAAGCTGGCACGAAGATCGATAACCTCGTACAGATCGCGCACGGAGTCGTCGTCGGTCGAAATTCACTACTGGCCGCACAGGTGGGGATCGCCGGGAGCACGATTGTTGGCGACAACGTGATGCTCGGTGGCCAAGTTGGTGTGGCGGGTCATGTGACGATCGGCGACGGAGTGAAGGCGTCCGCGAAGACCGGCATCACCGGTCACGTTCCAGCCGATCGGTTCATAACGGGCTATCCGCACATGGAGAATCTCGAGTGGCGGAAGGCCTATGCCATCGTGCGCAAGCTGCCCGACTTGCGCAGGCAGTTGAGCGCGCTCGAGCGGCGGCTGACTGAGGTTGAGCGGAAGATGCCATAATCAAGCCATTCCTATGAGAAACCCTCGGTTACGACTGGCGCTGCTCGGCGTGTTGCTGGCGACGGTGCTGTCGGTCTCGCCGTGGCGAGCCGCAGTTGATGCCGCGGTGCGGCCGCCCAAGCTGGACTACCAGCGGATCAAGCTGCCGAATGGCCTCACTGTGCTGTTGCACCAGGACCGTTCGACGCCAATCGTGCACGTCCAGCTTTGGTATCACGTGGGGTCCAAGGACGAGCGTCCCGGTCGCACGGGGTTCGCACATCTGTTCGAACACTTGATGTTCAAGGGCTCGAAGAACGTCGAACCCGAGCAGCACACCTCGATGGTTTCGTCGGTCGGCGGCCGCGCCAATGCCTACACCAACGAAGACGCGACCGTGTACTGGCAGACCGTGCCGTCGCAATACCTCCCCCTGGTGCTGTGGATGGAAGCGGATCGGATGGCGACGCTGCGAATCGACGATCGAACGTTCCGTAACGAGCGCCAGGTCGTTCAGGAAGAGCGACGAATGCGGATCGAAAATCAGCCGTACGGAAGGCTGAACGAAATCCTGTTCGATCAGTCGTTCACCGTGCACCCCTACAAGCACCCGGTGATCGGCAGCATGAAGGACCTGGAAGCGGCGACGGTCGACGATGTCCGAGAGTTCTATCGCACCTACTACGTGCCCGCGAATTGCACGATGGTGATTGCGGGCGACTTCGAGATCGATCAGGTCACCGAGATGGTGAATCGCTATCTCGCGCGCGTGCCGGCGGCCGCCAAGGAAGTCCCTCGCGACATACCGAAGGAGCCAATCCCGGCGAAAGAGAAGCGGGCGACGGTCGAGGAGCCCTGGCCCCTGCCAGCCGTCGTTGTCGCGCATCACATTACCTACGACGGGCATCCCGACTCGTATCCGCTCCACATCGTCTCGAAGGTGCTCTCCGACGGGCAGAGCTCGCGAATCTATCGCAAGCTGGTTTACGAGACCGGTCTGGCACTGACCGCGTTTGGCGGCGGCAATATCATCGAGGATCCCAACCTGTTTTTCGCGGTCGCGATCGTCAATCCGGGTCAGTCGCCTGCTGCGGTTGAGAAGGCGTTGATTACCGAGCTCGACCGGCTCAAGGCGGAAGGCATTACCGATCGCGAGCTGCAGCGGGCGAAGAACCAGTTCGCTCGCGATTACATCCTGGGTCGCGAATCGCTGCAGGACAAGGCCACGCATCTGGCGCATGCCGAAGTGCTGCACTCCGACATCACGACGGCGGATGGTGAGTTCGACATCTTCCAGAAGATTTCGCTCGCGGACGTCCAGCGTGTGGCGAAGACCTACTTCACGCCAGAACGCCGAGTCATCCTGCACGTGATGCCGAAGGGGAGCAACCAGTGATTCGCGCAGGACTTCGCGTGTGGACAGCCTACGGCCTGCTCGGAATCGCGACCGCGGCGCTCTGCGCGTCACTGACGACCACGTTGGGGGCGCAGGCCAGCGCTCAGGGCCGCTCCTGGCCATCCGAGGGTCCGCCGCGCCCGCTGTCCGCCCGGCCGGTGACCTTTCCGCCGTATGAAATTCGCAAGCTCGCAAACGGACTGCAGGTCGTTCTCGTCAGCCATCACGAACAGCCGGCGGTCAGCGTCCGGATGCTGATACGTGCCGGTGCGGCCCAGGACCCGAAGGGGAAGATGGGGCTGGCCATGCTCACGGCGGCCGTCATGGACCAGGGCGCCGGGTCACGCACCGCGGAGCAATTGGCCGACTCGATCGATTTCGTTGGCGGCATCCTGGGCACTGGGGCCGGCACCGATCTCACCTACGCCAATGCTGTCGTCATGAAGGACAGCTTGCCGCTGGCACTGTCTCTCCTCTCCGACGTCGTCCGGCGGCCGACGTTTGCGCCAGAGGAAGTCGAACGTCAGCGTCAGCAGGCGCTTTCAGGACTCAAAGTCGCCGCGGAGGATCCCGACAGCGTTGCGAATCAGGTGATCGATCGCCTGATTTACGGATTCCACCCATACGGACTGCCCGGGAACGGCACGCCGCAGTCGTTGGCGTCGCTCACGCGCGAAGACGTCGTTGCTTATCACCGGCAGTACTTCGTCCCGAACAATGCGCTCCTGGCGATCGTCGGTGACGTTCCGCTAGAGGAAGCGTGGAAGGGCGTCGAGCAGGCTTTCGGCGACTGGAAGTCACAGGACGTTCCGGCGTCAAAGCCGATGGATCCACCGCAGCCGACTCGTCGCGTCGTGATCATCGACAAACCCGACTCGGTGCAGACCGAGATTCGCGTTGGCCAGCTCGGAATTCCGCGACGCCACAACGACTTTCTGGCGATGGACCAGACGGTAAAAATTCTCGGTGGCGAGGGTGCCAACCGCCTGCAGCAGGTGCTGCGTTCGCAGCGCGGTCTGACCTACGGCGCCTCGGCCGATCTCGATTCCTACAAGATGGCTGGCGGCATCGTCGCCGAGACCGACACACGCACCGATGCCACGGCAGAGGCGCTGCGCCTGACCATCGATGAGTTCTACAAACTGCAACGCGACCGGGTCTACGACGGCGAGCTCGAAGGCGCGCAAGCATACCTGGCCGGAAACTTCCCGTTGACCATCGAAACACCCGATGCGATTGCGACGCAGGTTCTGAATCAGTTGTTCTACGAGCTGCCACTGACCGAGCTGCAGACCTTCCCCGAGCGCGTCAAGAGCATTACCGCCGATGACGTCCAACGCGTGGCGCGCACCTACTTGCGTCCGGATCGGCTCGCGATAGTCCTGGTCGGTAACGCAAATGCTTTCGCCAAAGATCTTGGGTCGGTAGGGTTCGCCGAATTCGAACGCATCCCGATCGATCAGGTCGACCTGCTCGCTTCCGATCTACGAAAGCCAGGTGGCCGGGTCGGCAACGTCCAGGAAAACGGGCAGCCGTCACGTCCCGGGAGGACACCACCCCACTGATGCGGGTCATGCTGTCGTGCGGCGAGGCCTCTGGCGATCTGTACGCCGGCGCCTTGGTCGAGGCGCTGCGTGCCCGCGATCCACGACTCGATGTCTTTGGGCTCGGCGGCGATCGGTTCAAGAATGCCGGCGCGCGCCTGATTGGTGACTTTCATACCCTTTCGGTAACCGGTCTCGTCGAAGCACTGCGGGTTCTCCCCGACTCATACTCGATGTACCGCCGGTTGGTCGATGCCGCGCGACGCGAGCAACCTGACGTCCTCGTCCTCATCGACTATCCCGACTTCAACTTCCGCCTGATGGCCGCCGTCCGACGCCTGGGAGTGCCCATCGTCTACTACGTGAGCCCTCAGCTCTGGGCCTGGCGTGCCGGCCGCATTCAAACGATGAAGGCACTCGTCGATCGTGTGCTGCCGATCTTTCCGTTCGAAGAGTCTCTCTATCGCGATCAGGGGATGGACGTCCGTTTCGTCGGTCATCCGTTGATCGACTTGATCGAACTGCAAGAGACTCGGGACGCGCTCGTCGCCCGGCTCGATCTGGATCCCACGCGTCCCATCGTCGCGCTTCTGCCGGGAAGCCGCCGAAACGAGCTTCACCGTCTGGTGCCGGTGCTCGCCGCTGCAGTGCCACGTATCGCGTCGTCTGTCGTCGGTACTCAGTTCGTCGTTGCGCGGGCGCCGCGTCTGCCGGATTCGTTCTTTGCGCCGTTTCATGGCGTTGGCGCTTCGGTGCGTGTTGTCGAGGGACAAACAGACGACGTACTAGCCGCCAGCGATGTTGTGGTCACCGCGTCGGGTACAGCAACGGTTCAGGCCGCGCTGCACGGCAAACCAATGGTGGTCGTCTATCGCTTGTCGCCGATGACCTATAAGCTGGGGAAGCCCTTGGTTCGCGTGCCGATGTACAGCATGGTGAACCTTGTGGCCGGTGAACGAATCGTCGAGGAGTTGATCCAAGAGGCTTGCACTCCGGAAGCTGTCTCACGAGAAACGGTCGAGCTGTTGACGAATGCAGATCGTGTCGCGGAGATGAAAGAGCAGTTGGCCTTGGTCAAGCAACGCCTCGGCGGATCGGGCGCCAGCGGACGCGCCGCTGACGCGGTGCTGGAAATAGCACGCCGCAAGGGCGAAGTGAAGGGACGACATTGATGAGACGCTATCTGATTGCCATCCTCCTCGCCGCGGTGCTGATGAACGTTCGTGCGACGGCCATTACCGTGGTGCCGATGACGTTCGAACAACTCGTCGGCGAGTCAGAGGCGGTGATCTACGCTCGTGTTGGTGACGTCCGGGGGCAGTGGACGACCGACCGGCGATCGATCGAAAGCATCATCTCGCTCGATGTCTTGCGCTACTTGAAGGGCAATTTCGGCGAGACCGTTCTCATCCGAGTTCCTGGTGGCGAGGCTGGTGGTCGTGTCAACGTCCTCCCCGGCGCTCCCGTGCTTCGCTCGGGCGAACTCGTGGTCATCTTTCTGGACTCGCGTGGTCCAGCGATCCCCACCATTCTTGGGCTCAATCAAGGGGTATTCCGCGTCGTGCCAGACACTCGAACCGGTGCGCCTCTTGTCTCGCCGCCCCCGTTCAAGGCGAGTGAGGCGGGGCGAATCGTACGCGGCGCTGCCGAAAGGCGAACGTTGACCGTGGACGCATTCGCCACAGCCGTCCGCGATCTGGGGATTGGTCGATGAAGGCGGGCGTCGCCACGCTCCTCGCGTTGGTCCTGACAATGGGAGCTAGCGCTCCTGTTCATGGCTACCTCAAGTTTGGCGTTCGTGTTGGCGACAACGTGATCGATGTCAGGTGGAATCGCCCGATTCAGTACTTCGTGACCGAACGGGACGGCCCAGGCGTAACCGCGTTGCAGTTGCGCGATGCTCTTGGCCGCGCATTCGCAACATGGCAAGGCGTCAGCACCGCGCGCGTGCAGAGCCAGTTTCAGTCGCTCACGATCGCGCCTCCGGGCCTACAGGATGGCCGCACCACCATCGGGTTTCTCGACCGGCCGGATTTGGATCGAGTCCTCGGCGCTACCAGCTTCTTGCTCGATGCGGCCTCCGGCGAGATCATCGAGGCGGACGTTTTCTTCAACACCCGCTTCAATTGGTCGACGGCCGCAGGTGGAGAAGCGGGCCGCGTGGATCTCGAATCGGTCGCGTTGCACGAGATTGGCCACCTCCTGGGGTTGGGTCACTCCGCCCTCGGCGAAACAGAGATGATCAGCGGAGGTCGCCGGGTGATTGCATCCGGCGCGGTGATGTTTCCCATCGCTTTGAGTCCTGGAATCGTCGCTGACCGCGTTCTGCAGGCCGACGATGTTGCCGGCGTCAGTGACCTATACCCGGCTGATGGCTTTGACAGCGACTCGGCATCCATCAGCGGCCGAGTCACCAAGAACAGCAACGGCGTCTTCGGCGCCCACGTGGCGGCCCTCAACCTCGAAACCGGGGCGTTGATCGGCGGGTTCGTCCTGAACGCCAGCGGAGCGTTCGTCATCGCTGGGCTGGAACCCGGGACTTACGTTCTCAGAGCCGAGCCGTTGGACGACGCGGAGCCCGAGAGCTTCTTCAACAATCCGGTAGATGTCGATTTCAGGGTGACGTACGCGCAACGAATCGTCGCGGCACCTCGCGGTGGAAGTACGGATGCCATCGAAATACAGGTGAGACCGAAGTGACGGCTGCGCGCGGCCTCGGGGCGGCAGTCATCCTGCTCGTCGCGAGTGTCGCCAGTGCGCAGGACGATGGCCCCGCACTCAGAGCGCATCACCTCACGTTGTCGGCGGGAGTCGTCACGAGCGGTGGGTATCCTGTCGGCGATCAAAGTGCGGACCTCCGGCCGAACGCATCGGGCACCCCTGCCCCGATCCCACTGTTTCGGTACTGACTCGACGTTCGAGTCGGTCGCTGGTTTCGATGCACGGGTCAGCTTCGCGTTCACGCGAACGCTGGCAGTCGAAGTGGGCGCCACGTATTCGAAGCCGCGACTCGAAGTCACGATCTCTGACGACAGCGAGTCCGATCCGAACATGCGACTCGAAGAACAAATCCAGCAGTACACGGTTGATGTATCGGGGCTTTGGCAACCGCCGAGGATTTCATTGGGTCGACGGGCAAGACCGTACGTCATCGTTGGCGGCGGCTACCTCAGGCAGCTGCACGAGGGTCGGCTCGTTGCCGAGACCGGAGGCCTCTTTCATGCTGGGGGTGGTGTCCGCGTGTGGTTCACAGGGGGATCGCCGACATCACGGGCAATCGGCTTTCGCGCCGAGGCACGGCTGGTGCGAAGGGCCGGTGGGATTGAGTTCGAAGATGCCAGTCGCAACTTCCCGGCCTTCAGTCTCCTGGGGTTCGTCGGCTTCTAGGCCACGCCGTGATTGAGTTCCTCGACGTCACCGTTAGTCGAGGATCGCGGGTCGTGCTGCACGGCGTGTCGCTCGCAGCGGCGCCTGGAGAGATCATCGCCCTCGTCGGCCAGAGCGGGAGCGGCAAGACCACGCTCCTCCGGCTGGTCAATCACATGCTGAGCCCGGACTCGGGTGAGGTTCGGGTCGGCGGTCGCAACGTCACGCAGTGGGACGAGATCGCACTCCGACGGCAAACCGGCTATGCCATTCAGGACGTTGGTCTGTTTCCGCATTTCACCGTGGCGGAGAATGTTGCGCTGCTGCCGCGCCTGCTCGAGTGGTCTCCGTCCCGCACGACGGCGCGAGTCGATGAGCTACTGCAACTCGTTGGTCTGCCGGCTGACTTCCGGCATCGGTGGCCTGACGAGCTGTCTGGCGGACAGCGTCAGCGCGTCGGCCTGGCGCGTGCGTTGGCTGCCGACCCGCCGATTCTGCTGATGGACGAACCATTCGGTGCGCTCGACCCGATTACGCGGTCGGAGCTGCATCGGGAATTCCGTCGGCTTCACGAAACGATTCCGCGCACGGTTCTCCTGGTCACCCATGATCTGGCCGAAGCGTTTGCTCTAGCCAACCGCGTGGGTGTGCTTCATGAGGGACGGTTGCTCGCCTGTGACACACCACAGGCGCTGGGCGAGAGTCAGCACCCGTATGTGCGCACGCTGATCGAGACACGATTCGGATGAGCGAGCTCTTCGCCTTTCTCGCGACCCATCGAGCCGAGCTCTCCGTTCGCATTGGAGAACACCTCGTGCTCGTCGGCGTGTCGACGGCGGTCGCCGCGGCGCTGGGGATCCCGTTGGGCATTCTCGCGGCCAAGCGGCCGGTGATCGGGCGAGTGGTCGTGTCGCTCGCCAACCTCGCTCAGACGATACCCAGCCTGGCGCTCATTGGCTTTCTCATCCCGTTGCCGTTCATCGGCGGGATTGGGACACGAACGGCACTGGTCGCGCTGACCCTCTACGCCGTGCTTCCCATCGTCCGAACCACGATGACCGGGCTGCAGGGAGTCGATCGCTCGGTCCTGGAGTGCGCGGCCGCGATGGGCATGACGCCAGGCCAGATCCTCCGCGGTGTCGAACTGCCGCTGGCGCTACCGTCGATTCTGACCGGAGTTCGCGTTGCGACCGTGGTCGGCGTCGGGACCGCGACGATCGCATCGGCGATTGGCGCCGGAGGCCTCGGTGACTACATCTTTCGCGGGCTGTCCATGGTGGACGGTGTCGTGATTCTCGCGGGCGCCTTGCCAGCCGCGATTCTCGCGTTGACGGCTGATGGCCTGCTGGCGGTTGCGGCCCGAGCCTTCGATCGCCGGCGAGGGACCAAGCTCCTCCGCCGTGGCGTTGCCGCTAGTCTTGTCGTGGCCGGTCTGGCGGGTGTCTGGACTTACGGTTCGATGCCAGCGGCGGCGGCGATCGTAGTCGGCTCGAAGAACTTCACCGAGCAGGTGATTCTCGGCGAACTGCTGGCATTGACCATCGAGCAGCATACCGGCCTCAGCGTCGAGCGCCGCTTGAATCTCGGTGGAACGCTGGTCTGCGACGAGGCGTTGCGTCGAGGCGATATCGATGCCTATGTCGAGTACACCGGCACCGCGCTGACCGCGCTGTTCAATGAATCACCTTCGATGCCGGTGAGCGATTCGAAGCTGCAGTTCGCCACCCGGTCGGCGCAGGTACTCGAACGTGTCAAGACGCT
The DNA here is from genome assembly GCA_963724485.1 of uncultured Acidobacteriota bacterium. GTDB lineage: Bacteria > Acidobacteriota > Vicinamibacteria > Vicinamibacterales > UBA2999 > JACCSI01. Next base: position 442,320 of record CAVRUW010000018.1, on the reverse strand, counting down.
ATACCAGGCTCGAGGGATCAAGACGCTCGATGGCCTGGGGTTCAACAACACTTTTGCGATCATCGTGCGGTCAGCGGCAGCGAAGGAGCATGGTCTCCATCGGATCAGCGATCTGACGAAGATGGCCTCGAATTGGCGCGCGGGCTTTGGTTACGAGTTTCTCGAACGCCCGGACGGTTTCGTCGGACTGTCAAAGGCGTATGGCCTCCGGTTCAGGGAAGCGCCACGGGTGATGGACCTGAATCTGATCTATCGCGCGGTGGCGGCCGGAGAGATCGACGTCACGGCCGGCGACATGACCAGCGGGCTGATCCAATCGCTCGGTCTGACGGTGCTCGCTGACGATCGCGAGTATTTTCCACCGTACGACGCCGTGCCACTCGTGCACACGGCCACTCTTCAGCGACATCCTGAAGTTGAAGGTGCGCTCAGGCGACTAACCGGTCGGATATCCGCGGCTGAGATGCAACGCATGAACCACGAAGTGGATGGCTTGCGTCGCAATCCGCGGGAGGTTGCGCAGGCGTTTCTTGCCGCGTTGCCTGCTTCCAGTTTCTAGCGGCGTACTGAAAGGGGGCGCTGGTGTTTTTCAGCAACCGGCTGATGCCTCGGGCTTCTACATCCACCGAGGCATGAATAGGCGGAACAGAAAGTTCTATCCGCGGAACGTGGGGAACGCGGAAAGCCAATTCTCTGGATCGCGGAACCTCGGAAGGCGCGGCGACGTCGCGCACTCTCTCCGATCACCGCACCGACCGCAGCTTCATCCGGGCGAGACACTGGTTGAACCGTGGATCGGCCCGCATGCTGTCCCACTGAGGCGCGACCGCGAGATGGACCAGCCCAGGATCGCGTACGTCGAGGGCGCGTTGGAGAAGCTCGAAGGCCTTGTCGAGGTCTCCCGCTTCAGCGGAACGCACCAGGGGCCCAATGATGGTATTGCCACGCTCAAATGGTGACGCGCCATCCGAACTGAACCCCTGCTCTCGGTCAGTCCGAGATATCAGCTCACCCAAGCGCTGCTCATGTTTGAGGATCCATCGGTGCGCCCCGGCAATGCCCTCGTGTTTGTAGACGTGCAGGATTTCGGCGCCGATTCCCTTCAGGGCAGCACGGCTTTCGTCGCTCAGGCCGCCACGCGCTTCGATGCGCTTCAGGTCCTGCTCAATTTGACGTACGAAATCGCCCTTCTTCGAGTACGCGCCGACGAGCAATTCACGAGCGAACAGATGCCGCGCATCACGATCGAGCGCCTTGTTCACCCACACAATCACGTCGTCGTAGCGGCGCTGATTCCACAGCGAGGACGCGATGAGCACGTGTGCGAGCGCCGAAGTCGAGTCGCATTCGAGACCCTGCAGCTTCAGCTCGAATCCGCGCGTCAGCTCACCGAGCGCCTCCATCAAGCTCGCCGTAATGCAGGTACGCTTCCGCGTGATTCGGGTTGATCGCAAGCGCCCGCTGGAAGCTGCGCTCCGCCGCGGTCCAATCCCATTCACTGAAGAGCATCACCTGTCCCAACGCAACCTGTGCGTCCGCGCTCTTGTCATTCAGGGCAAGTGCGCGCAACGCGATGGTCTTGGCTTCGGCGAGCGCTTCGAGGTGCGGCACGTCGTGAGCCGCCGCCTGCGCGACCTTCGTGAGCGCCAGACCGGCGTGGGCCGCGGCGTAGGCAGGAGCGACTTCGGTTGCCGCCAAAAACGCCGAGACGGCGTCGGACAGCTCGAAGAAGGACCCGGAGCGCAGATGCGCCCAGCCCCGTGCGACGAGCTCGGAGGCCTCGGACCCTGGTGACTCGTCGCCAATTTCCACAGGACGCCTGAGGAACTCGAACCGCGGCGAATCCACCATCGCTCGTGTCGCGTCCAGCTGACGTTTCAGCGGCCAGAGGTCGCTCAACAGTTCCCGCGCTGACTGATAGCGATCCTCCGCGGATTTCTCGAGGCACTTGAACGTAATCCGTTCCAACTCCGGCGGCACGTCAGGGTTGACTCCGGTCATGGATTCGGGAGCCGCGCGAAGGATGGCCTCCATCAGCTCCTCGCGCGTCGATCCGGAGTACGGAAGGTGCCCGGTCGCCATTTGATAGATGACCACCCCGAGGCTGAAGATGTCACTGCGCGGGTCAACGTCGCCGCCCGTGATCTGCTCCGGGCTCATGTATGGTCCCGATCCGATCACGTGACCGATTGCAGTCCCGGGCTCCAGGATCCACTCGCCGGTTCGGGTTGACTCATCGCGGAGCTTCATTTTCGCAACGCCGAAGTCGAGCACCTTCAGATGCCCGCGCGAGGTCACCATCAGGTTGGCCGGTTTGATGTCGCGGTGCGTGATGCCTTTGGCATGCGCCACGTCCAAGGCGTCGGCAGCCTGTACGGCGATGTCGACAACCGCCGCCGGCACGAGCGACCGCCCCGCGACTCTGGTGGCAATGGTCTCCCCCTCGACATGTTCCATGACGATGAAATGCAGACCGTCGCTCTCACCGACGTCGTAGATGGTTGCGACATTCGGATGATTCAGCGCGGAGGCCGCGCGGGCTTCGCGCTCGAAGCGCTGCATCCGTTCCGGGTCTCCCGCCAGGTCGCCAGGGAGAATTTTGATCGCGACGGTCCGATCAAGCCGCGGGTCCTGCGCGAGATACACCTCACCCATGCCGCCGGCGCCAAGCAGTGACACGACCTTGTAGTGACTGAGCGTTCTGCCAGCCAGCGTATTCTCGTGTGGCTCACTCGACGATCTAGGGGCCAGGTCCAGTGCCGGCCGCTCCAGAAACGACTCGGCCTCCGTCTCGTACGAGAGCAGCGACTGCACCTCGCGCAGCACTGTCTGGTCGCTACCGCAGGAGGCCCTGAAGAACGGCGCACGCTCGGACGGGTCTTTATCGAGTGCAGATTGATGTATGCGTTTGACGGTCGCCCAGTGCTCCATTGCTGCGTGGCTCATGTCGAACTCCTCGATGCCCGGGCGGTCGAGCCTCCGCTGCCGGAGGTGTAAGATCCTCGACGCCCTCTTGATCAGGAAGGCGACATCGGATCGGAAAAACTGTCATGCCTCAGAATTCCGACGTTCAGCCAACCGAGCTCCTCCGAGCCTGGAGCCAGGGGGACGAATCCGCGCGCGACAGATTGATTCCACTGCTGTACGGCGAGCTCCACAGGCTTGCGCGACGCCACATGCGCCAGGAGCGACCGGATCATACGCTGCAGGCGACGGCTCTGGTGAACGAGGCGTACCTGAGGCTGATTGATGTCAACCGCGTCGAATGGCGGAACCGGACGCACTTCCTGGCGCTGGCGTCGCAAATGATGCGAAGGATCCTGATCGAGTTTGCCCGCAGCCGGCACCGGCAGAAACGTGGCGGCGGTGCAGTTCGTGTCGATATCGATGACCTCGGTGAGTTGCCGGAGCCGCAAGAGCGCAACCTTGTCGCTCTCAATGATGCACTTAGCGCGTTGGCGATATTCGACGCCCGTATGAGCCAGGTCGTCGAGTTGAGGTTCTTTGGCGGCCTCAGCGTCGAAGAAACAGCAGACGTGTTGAAGGTCTCGCCGGAGACCGTCATTCGGGACTGGAAAACGGCAAAGGCCTGGCTCCTCCGCGAGCTCAGGCAGCCGAAGCCAACTCTCGAAATAGCACCGGACCGGGTCACGCATCCTGCCGAACGCGACACCTGCCGTATACCTTTTCCAGAGCTGCATCGAACGGGCTATGATCGAGGTTTATGTCCCTCGACTCCTTCAAGACACGCACTCAACTCGCCGTAGGCTCCGACTCCGACTCGTCTCCATCTACAGCCTGCCGGCCCTCGAGCGCGCCGGTTTTCCGCGAATCGCGAAGCTGCCGTTTTCGTTGAAGATCCTGCTGGAAAACCTGCTGCGCCGTGAAGATGGCGGGTTCGTCAAAGCCGATGACATTCGGGCGTTGGCCTCATGGGATCCGACCAAACCGATTCAGAAAGAAATCTCCTTCATGCCGGCGCGAGTCCTCTTGCAGGACTTCACGGGGGTGCCCTGCGTCGTCGACTTGGCCGCCATGCGCGATGCGATCGTGTCGCTGGGTGGCAGACCGGAGCAGGTGAATCCACTTCAACCCGTGGAGCTCGTGATCGACCATTCGGTCCAGGTCGACTACTTCGGGTCGTCCGAGGCGCTGCAACTAAATTCCGAGCTCGAATATCAGCGCAATCGTGAGCGCTATGTGTTCTTGCGCTGGGGGCAAACCGCCGTTCGCAACTTCCGCGTCGTCCCACCCGAAACCGGGATCGTTCACCAAGTCAACATCGAATACCTGGCGCGGGTAGTGTCGCGTGGGTCGTCGGACGCGGGCGCAGTCGCGTATCCAGACACGCTGTTCGGGACCGATTCCCACACCACGATGGTCAACGGTTTGGGAGTGGTCGGGTGGGGAGTAGGTGGCATCGAGGCCGAAGCCGCGATGCTCGGTCAGCCAAGCTCGATGCTCATTCCACCGGTTGTCGGCTGTCGGCTCTCGGGTCGGTTACCCACCGGATCGACGGCAACGGATCTCGTTCTCACCGTGACCGAGAAACTGCGAAAGCATGGCGTCGTCGGGAAATTCGTCGAGTTCCATGGTTCCGGTCTTCGACACCTCACGGTGGCGGATCGAGTGACGCTGGGGAACATGTGCCCGGAATACGGGGCCACCGTGGCGATCTTCCCAATCGACAACATGACGCTCGACTACCTCCGGCTCACCGGCCGCGAGCCGTCGCAGATTGCGCTCGTCGAGGCGTATGCACGCGCACAGGGACTCTTCAGGACTGACGATTCGGTGGATGCGGAGTACAGCGAGGCGATCGAGCTCGATCTCGCGACCGTACAGCCAAGTTTGGCTGGGCCGCGCCGTCCGCAGGATCGAGTCGCGCTGGGCATGGCGAAGTCGTCATTTGCGGCTGCTTTGCCTGAGCTCAAGAAGGGTGTGAAGGTCGTCTCGGGTGGTGGCGGCACGGCGGTCGCGACTGAAACCATGCTCGATCACGGCTCCGTCGTGATTGCCGCGATTACAAGCTGTACCAACACATCGAATCCGAGTGTGATGATTGGCGCCGGTCTATTGGCAAGGAACGCCGTGGCCAGGGGGCTGCAGCGGAAACCGTGGGTCAAGACGAGCCTCGCACCCGGCTCGAAGGTTGTAACTGACTATTTGAACAAAGCCGGGCTGACGCCCGCGCTCGAGAGCATTGGCTTCAATCTCGTAGGCTACGGATGCACAACCTGCATTGGCAACAGTGGTCCTCTGCCCGACGAAATTGCTGCCGAAGTGCGCGAGCGGGGGCTCGTGGTCTGTTCGGTCCTCAGTGGCAACCGAAACTTCGAGGGCCGCATTCAGCAGGACGTCAGGGCGAACTATCTGGCATCGCCGCCGTTGGTCGTGGCGTACGCGCTCACCGGAACCATGAATCTGGACTTGACGACCGAGCCGCTGGGCACGGGGAGCGATGGCAAGCCAGTGTTCCTCAAGGACATCTGGCCGAGCGAGCAGGAAGTGCAACAGGCGATGCTGCACGCCGTCACCGAAGAAGCCTTCCGATCGCAGTACTCACACGTCTTCGAGGGTGATCGACGCTGGCGCGAACTGCCGGTGCCAACTGGCGATCGTTTTCAGTGGGACGAATCGTCAACTTACATCCGCCGGCCCCCATTCCTCGAGAACCTGACCCGCGAGCCCCAGGCGCGACAGGACATTCGCCGGGCACGCGTGCTCGCGCTGCTTGGAGACAGCATCACCACCGACCACATCTCACCGGCAGGTTCGATCAAGGCCGATAGCCCCGCTGGCCGGTATCTGATCGAGCACGGTGTGCAGCCGCGCGACTTCAACTCGTACGGAGCGCGTCGTGGCAATCACGAAGTGATGATGCGAGGCACGTTTGCAAACGTGCGGTTGAAGAACCTGCTCGTGCCAGGCACCGAGGGCGGAGTAACCGTCTTTCTGGGACCCGCGGGAAGCCCGTCAGGTGCTGGCGACGTGATGAGCATTTACGACGCAGCCATGCAGTACCAGAACACCGGTATTCCGCTGGTGGTGATCGCAGGTAAAGAGTACGGTTCCGGATCATCGCGCGACTGGGCAGCCAAGGGGACGATGCTCCTGGGTGTGAAGGTGGTGATTGCCGAGAGTTTCGAGCGCATCCATCGCAGCAACCTGGTGAACATGGGCGTCCTGCCGCTCGAGTTCAAGGCAGGGGAGTCGGCGAAGACGTTGGGCCTCACCGGTCGTGAGGCTTTTGACTTGTCCGGGTCGGGTACCGAGCTCCGACCGCGAGGCGAGGTGCGCGTGCGCGCGACCGCGGAAAACGGCATCTCACAGGAGTTCGTGGCCAACGTGCGAATTGATACGCCGGAGGAGCTGACGGCTTTCACGCACGGCGGCATCCTTCCGTACGTGCTGCGTCAGCTCGCGAAGCGCGCCTGACGGTGAGAGGCCGGCCGCGGGACCGGCAACGTTCATGATTTCCGCCGCGGACATCAAGTCCTACGCACGCTCACTGGGGTTCGATCTCTGCGGGATCGCACCGGCGACGGCACTACCCGAGTTGGCACGCCTGAAGGAATGGCTCGCCCACGGTTACGCGGGCGAGATGACCTACCTCGAAAAATCAGCGAGAGCGCGCGAGGACATTCGACATGTCCTTCCCAGTGCACGGTCCGTGATTGTGACCGGGACCGTGTACTACACTGAAGACCGGGCTGACGCCCGGTCCCTCACTGAGGCCCGATCCCACACCGAGGCCCAGTCCCTCTCTGAGGCGCGACATCACATCGCGCGCTATGCCTGGGGAGAGGACTATCACGTCGTGCTGGCCGCGCGGCTCGAATCACTGGTCGCGCGGATGCGAGAGGCGAGCGGCAGCGAGTTCGAATCCTTCATCTTTGTCGACAAGCATCACGTGCAGGAGCGCGTGTTCGCGAAGCATGCCGGGCTGGGATGGATTGGCAAGAACACGTGCCTCATCAATCCAGACATCGGCTCGTGGTTGTTCCTGGCCGGCGTTGCGGTCAGCCTGGACCTGCCGACGGACGCGCCCGGCGTCGATCAGTGCGGCAGTTGCACGCTCTGCATCGATGCGTGTCCGACGGGTGCGATCGTGGACGCCTACGAGCTCGATGCTACTCGTTGCATCTCGTACCTCACGATCGAGCTCGACGGTCCTATCCCTCACGACCAGCGTACCGGGATTGGCGATCACGTGTTTGGCTGCGACGTGTGCCAGGAAGTGTGCCCGTGGAACCTCGCGCCACTCGCCACCCTCGACCCGGCGTGGCAGCCGCAACAGGACAGGGCCACGCTCGATCCGGCGGATCTCTGGCAGCGGTCGGACTTCGAGCTTCATCACGTCGTTCAGGGGTCGGCGATGACACGGACGTCGATCTCGCGGCTGCGTCGTAACCTGGCAACGGTATTGGGTAACTCGGGAGACGATTCGGTGGTTCGCGTGCTCGATCGGCCGGGCCAGGGAGTGCCCGCGGCCGCGCGAAGTGCGGAGCTGCCTCTGGTGCAGGAGCATGTCGAGTGGGCGAAGGAGCATCTCAGCGCATCCGCGGCCAAGCCGCGTCGTCTGGAGTAATCGGCCGCGAGCCGCTGAACGTATTACGATGACGTATGCCGGATTCCGATTCCCTGGCACCCGTTCTGCTCGTGTCGATGCCGCAGATGCTCGACCCGAATTTCTCGCGGACCGTCGTCCTGCTCGCGGAGTATGGCAAGCACGGCGCATTTGGACTCGTGGTCAACCGGCGCATGGTGGAACCCGCCCATGAGGTGATCAAGCCCGAGCCGCCGATCGACATCCACAAGGATGTGCACTTGTTCGTCGGCGGCCCGGTCGAGCCCAATCGCGCCTGGGTGCTGACCGCGCATCGCGAGCTCGATGGAGATGCGCTCGAAATCATGAGCGGCGTGTATCTATCGGCGCTACCTGATCTGATTCGTCACGCGCTTCAGTCGTCGCCCGATCCTCAGGTCCGGCTCGTCATCGGCTACGCGGGGTGGGCGCCCGGCCAGTTGGACGATGAGCTGGCAGCCTCGTCGTGGTTGATGTCTCCGGTTCATGCTGACTTGGTATTCGAAACGCCAATCGAGGCCATGTGGGAAGCGGCGATTCGGCGTTTGGGCGCCGATCCATCGGCCCTGCAGACCTCGTCTGGCGTCCACTGATTGGTCCCTCAAACTCATGAGACTCTCGATAATGTCGCTCGCACTCGTTAGCATCCTCGCCGCCTGCAGCGGTCCCTCGCCGACTTCCACCGCGGCCAACTCGAGTCCAACAACCGGCTCGGCCAGTGGCAGCCCAAGCGGCGCAGCCGGCGACCTCCCGCGCAAGGCATCCCGTTTCGCGCCTACTGACATTGCCGCGGATCTCAGCGGGCTGGCTCAGTCCGAGCGGGCGGCGCTGACACACATGATTCGAGCCGCACAGGTGATGGATGCCTTGTTCCTCGAACAGGTGTGGGCCGGGAACGAGGCGATGCTCGTCGAGTTGGTGCGCGATCAAAGTGAAGCGGGCAAGGCGCGTCTGCACTATTTCCTCATCAACAAGGGCCCGTGGTCACGGCTCGACCACAACGAGCCATTCGCGCCGGGGGCGCCAGCCAAGCCGCCTTCCGCCAACTACTACCCGGCGGGCGCGACCAAAGAAGAAGTGGAGAAATGGATCCAGTCGCTTCCGGAGGCTGAGCGCGCTCGAGCGACTGGATTTTTCACGACGATTCGTCGTGTGCCTGGAGGAGGGCTCGTCGCCGTCCCGTACAGCACTGAGTACCAGGGCGAGCTCGAATTGGCGGCGATGCACCTGCGCGAGGCCGCAAAGCTGACGACGCAGCCCACGTTGAAGGCCTACCTCGAGTCCCGCGCCGCGGCTTTCATCTCCAACGACTACTACGACAGCGACGTGAAATGGATGGAGCTCGAGGCGTCAGTTGAACCGACGATTGGACCGTATGAGGTCTATGAGGACGAGTGGTTCAACTACAAGGCGGCTTTCGAGGCTTTCATCACGATCAAGGATCAGACCGAGTCCGACAAGCTTCGCAAGTTTGCCGGATCGCTGCAGGACATCGAGAACAATCTTCCGATCGATCCGCAGTATCGAAACCCCAAGCTTGGCGCTCTGGCGCCCATCGCCGTTGTCAACACGGTCTTCTCGGCCGGCGACGGCAATCGGGGCGTTCAGACCGCAGCATTCAATCTGCCCAACGACGAGCGAGTGATTCGCGAGAAGGGCAGCAAGCGGGTGATGCTCAAGAACAACCAGGAGGCCAAGTTCAGCAAGGTGCTCGTCCCGATCTCACGAGTGGCCCTTGCCGCGGCGGATCAGCCGAACGTCGCGTTCGACGCGTTTTTCACGCACATTCTGATGCACGAACTGATGCACGGTCTGGGGCCACATGACATCACGACGGGAGGCCGAAGGTCCACGGTCCGACAGGAGTTGAAGGACACTTATAGCGCCATCGAAGAGGCGAAGGCCGATGTGTCGGGTCTGTTCGCCCTTCAGTTCCTCGTCGACAAGGGGCAGTTGGACAAGACGTTCGAACGGACGATGTACACGACGTTCCTTGCGTCGGCGTTTCGATCGATTCGCTTTGGAATCAACGAAGCGCACGGGCGAGGGCAGGCGATTCAGCTGAATTACCTGCTGGACAAGGGCGGCTTCAAAGTCAACGCCGACGGGACCTTCGCGGTCGATCCCGCAAAGATCCGAGACGCCGTCGTCGCTCTGACGCGCGACATCATGACGCTGCAGGCCGAAGGCTCTTACGCCAAGGCACGGACGATGATCGACACGCTGGGGGTGATGCGTCCCGAGACGCAGCGCGTGTTGGATCGACTGACTGACGTGCCTGTCGACATCGAGCCGCGATTCACGACGGCTGAACAGCTCCTGCGCGCAGGTTCTTAGCCCTCTGCTGGCGCTGGAACCGCAAGGACAGGGACCCGCGATTCGCGCAGGACCCGTTCGGTGGTCGAACCGAACACGAATCGTTTCGCGCCTTCCAGCCCCTGGGTGCCCATGACCACCAGGTCGGCCTGACAGTCGTCGATGTGCTGCAGGATCTCTTCGCCGGGATCGCCGACGGCAATCGAGATGCCCAGACGCTGGCTAGTCCCGGGTGCCAGGCGGCTCAGCATCTCCTGAATCTCCCGCTGGGTCTGACTGGTGAGGTTCTCGCGGTTACCGGCCGCTTCTACGCCAGCCGCCAGCAGGCTCTCGATGACGTGCACGATCGTGACGTTAGCCTTGGTCAGGGACGACAGCTTGACGGCATAGCTTAGGGCGAGCTCCGAGTGAGGGGAAAAATCCACGGGGCAGAGAATTGAGCTGAACACAGTTCAGCATGCTATCGCAGGTGCTTGTAGACCAGATCGAGTAGCTCGTCGTACATGGCCTCCGCGTCGCTGTCGCTCTGGCGAATCGCGGCCGTCGCACAGTGCTTCAAGTGATTCCGCATCAACTGGCGCGCGACGCCACGAAGCGCCTCCTGCACGGACGCCACCTGGGTCACGATGTCGGCGCAGTAGCGATCTTCCTCGACCATTTTCTGCAGACCACGAACCTGACCTTCGATCCGCCGAAGCCTGCGAAGATTCGCCGCTTTGATCGTTGGATCGACGCCGATCGCGCGTCGCCCATCGCCGGCAACGTCGCAGCCACACATCGCTGGAAGTACGTTCTTGCCAGCCATCTATGCAATCCTCGCGCGGCGAAGTCGAAGGCTGTTCACCACGACGCTGACCGAGCTGAACGCCATGGCGGCGCTCGCCAATACCGGGTTCAGCAGTAGGCCAAACGCCGGGTAGAGGATCCCCGCCGCAATCGGGATCCCCACGACGTTGTAAACGAAGGCCCAGAACAGGTTCTGCTTCATCGTGCGCATCGTTTGCCGCGCGAGAGAGAGTGCCGCCGGAAGCCCCGCGAGATCGCTGCGCATGAGCGTCACGTCCGCCGCCTCGGCGGCGATGTCCGTGCCGGACGCCATCGCGATCCCCACGTCGGCCCTGGCCAACGCCGGTGCGTCGTTGAGACCATCGCCGACCATTGCAACGACGTGCCCAGCGGATTGAAGTTGGGCTATAGCATCAACCTTGCCGCTGGGGAGAACCTCCGCGATCACGCGACCGACACCCGCCTGGCGCGCGACGGCTTCAGCGGTCTGCCGACGATCACCGGTCAACATGATGGTTTCGATGCCGAGGGCCTGCAGCCTCGAGATGACCTGCGCTGCGTTGGCTCGCAACGGATCGGCGACCGCAAATGCCGCGGACAGCCTCGAACCAGCCGCGGCAACAATTGGTGTCTTTCCTTCGTTCGCCCATTTTTCGATGGCAGTGGAAAAACGAGAGGTGTCGATCCCTTCGCCTTCGAGAAAGGCCTGGGTTCCGATGACAACTGGTAGTCCGCCGACCTGAGCTTTTGCGCCTCGACCAGGCACGGCGGCAAAGTCACTCACCGCCGACGCCGACCAAAGGTGGGGAGGCAGTGATCGCACGATGGCGTCCGCAAGCGGGTGCTCGGAGAGTCGCTCAACGGCCGCCACCTGGCGCATCGCGGCCTCTCGGTCGACGCCGTCGGCCACGAGCGTGTCGACGACCTGCGGTCGACCCTCGGTCAGCGTGCCGGTCTTGTCGATCACGACGGTATCGACGGTAGCCAGGCGTTCCAGCGGTTCGCCGCCTTTGATCAGGATGCCTTCGGCGGCGCCGCGTCCACTGGCCACCATGACAGCGGTCGGCACCGCAAGGCCCATGGCACACGGGCACGCGATGATCAGCACGGCAACTGCCGCCGTCAGAGCGCGGACCAGCGACGGTTCGCTCGGCACGATCCACCAGGCTGCAAACGTCAGTAGCGCAATTGCCATGACGGTCGGGACGAAGATCGATGAGATCCGATCGGCAAGCCGCTGAATTGGTGCCTGTGACCCTTGCGCCTCCCGCATCAGGCGGACGATTTGCGCCAGAACGCTTGCCGTTCCTACCGTGGTGGCCCGAACTTCGAAGGCACCCGTCGAGTTGACGGTGGCGCCGATGACCCGATCGCCGACTTGTTTGGCGACAGGTATCGATTCTCCTGTCAGCATCGATTCGTCGACCGCTCCACCGCCAGCCAGCACGATGCCATCCACTGGAAAACGCTCGCCCGGTCGGACGATGACCACGTCGCCCGATGCCACGTGGGCGGTCGGAATCTGCTGGTCACCGTTGGATCGACGGACGCGTGCGGTCGCCGGCTGTAGCTTCGCCATTTCGCGGAGGGCACGAGTGGTGTGACGTTTGGCGCGGGCCTCCATGGCGTTGCCGAGGAGCACCAGCGCGGTGATCAGCACGATAGCTTCGTAGTAGACGTCGGCTTGGGCGCCGCCCCCTTCGAGGATGCCTGGCGCGATGGTCGCGATCGCAGAGTAGATGAACGCTGCACCGGTCCCGACCGCGATCAAGGTGTTCATGTCCGTGTTGCCGTGTCGCAGGCCGGACCACGCGCGGAAATAGAATCGCCGGCCGGCCCAGGACATGACCACGAGGGTGACAGCGAGCAGACCGTACCGGAGCACGTCGGGATCGACGGCATAGAGCCACGGCAGCGCCGAACGCAGCGGCGCATCGACAATGCGCATCGTCCACGCAGTCAGCGGGTCAGCACTGTGTGCGGCGTGCCCGGAGGCGCCACCCATCAGCGGCATCGATGCCAGCATGGCCACTATTCCGAGGCCAAGGCTGACCAGCGACTTGCGGATCAGATCACTGTATTCGCGTGCGTGCGCTTGCTCGCGAGCTTCGTCCTCCTGAACGGTGTCGCCCGTGACGTCGGGGAGCCTCGAGCTGTAGCCGGTGGCATTGATCGCGGCGACCAACGACTCAGGTGACGTCAGCTTCGGATCGTAAGTGACCGTTGCCTCATGGGTCATCAGATTCACCGCCGCGCGCTCGACCCCGGGCGCCTTCGCAAGCGCACGCTGGACGTTGGCCTGGCAGGCGGCGCACGTCATGCCTTCGACCGACAGGGTGATCTGCTGCGTTTGGTCCAGTTCAGTGGTGGCGAGCACGTCTCTATTATATACCCCTCCCCCCTATATGATGAAGGGACGGCATGCTCCCGGGCGATAATCCAGCGATGACCACACCTGAAACGTCAACGCACTCGCGTTGGTCCCTCATGGCGAGAGTCGTCGCGGTCAGCGTGCTGCTGAACGGCTGCGCTGGCGAGGGACCGAGTCCGCCGCCGGCGAGCTCACCAGCGGCGGACCCGTCGCCAGCCGTCGAGGGTCGCGCGGCGGTTGGCGCCGTCGTCACGCTGGAGCCCACGACCGGCGCAACGCCGCTCCCCGCAGGGCCCGCCATCATGGACCAGATTTCCAAGACATTCATTCCGGAAATGCTCGTCGTACGCGTCGGGCAGCGGGTCGAGTTCCGCAACAGCGAAGACCAGGATCACAATGTCGCGGTGATCCGGAGTCCCGCCGGCACAGCGATCTTCAGTACCTCGACGCCGTCGTTTCAAAAATACGAGCACACGTTCGATCGGGCCGGTCGCTACGAGGTCTCGTGTGACGTCCATCCGGGAATGCGTGCCACGATCTTTGCCACCACGGCGCCCTATTCGGTCGTGGTCGACACTTCACGGCGCTTCAAGTTCGCCAATCTCTCGCGCGGGTCGTATCGCCTGGCCCTGCTCAACGGCGCGGCTCCGCTGGAACGCACGATTGAGGTTGGCGGGACGGCGGTCGATGTCGGCACGCTGGCTCAGTAGACGGGGTCGTTCGAGGTCGTCCAGTGGATGGGTTCGTTTTCGCTGCGGCTGTCGCCGGAGGAGCGATCGCTTCGGTCAGCGGGTTTGGCATCGGCAGCTTTCTGACGCCGCTCCTGGCGCTCATCATGGACGCTCGGCTCGCGGTAGCCGCCGTGGCCATTCCTCACGTCCTGGGCACCGCCGTTCGTTACTACCGGCTTAGGGTGGGCGCCGATCGTCGCGTGCTCGTCACGTTCGGTGCCGCCAGCGCCACAGGCGCGCTGATCGGCGCGCTGCTTCAGCCCAGCACCAGCAGTCGAGGCATCACCCTGCTGTTCGGCACGCTGTTGGTGCTCGTTGCGATATTCGAGTGGACGGGCGCTACGAGGCGTGTTCGCTTCGTCGGAGTCTCGGCCTGGCTCGCCGGATTGCTTTCCGGAGCGCTCGGCGGCCTGGCTGGCAATCAGGGCGGAATTCGCTCGGCGGCTCTGCTGGGATTCAACCTGCCGCGCGAAACGTTCGTCGCCACAGCAACCGCGATCGCGCTGCTGATCGATGCCGTTCGCCTGCCGATCTACGCTGTGAACTACTCGAACGAGATTGCCGAGACTTGGCGCGTGGTAGTCATCGCATCTGTCGGCGTGGTCGTGGGCACCGTGGTCGGAGGCCGGGTGCTGGAACGCATCCCGGAAGCCAAGTTCCGTCCGATTGTTGCGGCGCTCCTCGCTCTACTCGGCCTCTCGATGTTACTGCGCTCCTAATCGGCCGCCGCCAGCAGTCACTTATCGCTGACCACTGGCAACCGATCCCCGATCCCCGATCACTGACCGCCGATCATGAACCACCGATCACCGGCCGCTGGTCGTCGTCGAAGGCACGCCGACCTGCACTGTCTTCACACTTGCGATCGTCTTGCCGTCCTTGTCCTTGGTTTCGTCGTAGGTCACGACCACGCGATCGCCGACTTTGATCTCCGAGCTGCGAAGCGCGGTTCGGCCTCTCGTAATCTTGGTCTTCGCATCGAGCGTGAAGGTCGTCTCTTTGTCCTTGGCGTCTTTGACGACGAGGTGATTCTCGTGAATCGTCGACACCACACCCATGACCTTGTGTGCGTGCCCTGGATGCGCGGCCACCACCGGTGAAAGCGCGAGAACACCGACGACGAGCAGGGCGAGGCGAGTCATTGCGAAGCTCCTTTGTGCTGATGGGGCGAAGCGGGTGCGGTTGGCGGTGAGGGTTTCTCACCCGAAAGGAAGCGGCGCTCCTCTTCCAGGGCTTGCCACTCCGCCCGGCCACGCGGATTCAGGTCTTCCATTTCGGCCAGTTCGGCCTCGGTCATCGACGGCATGTGACGGATGAACTGAACCAGGTGCCAGCTGGCGGTTTCACCTTCTCGCGTTCCGTTCCCCCACGCGGGCATGCCCGTCAGTTTGACACCGTTCTCGATGATGTAGAAGAGCTCGCCGTCGCTCAGTGATTGGGTGGCTGACTGCCGCATGTCAGGTGCGCGCGGATACAGCCCTTGCCCCATGTCGGTCAGGCCGCCCCCGTCGTTGCCGTGGCAGGTCGCGCAATGGTCAGCGAAGTGCTCGAGCCCGGCGCGTAACGTGTCGTCGGTCGCAGATTCTGGATTGCGGCGGGCCCGATCCGCCGAGGGGATCATGGCGATGCGTGCGGCGCGCGACACCGTAACTTCGACCGAAGTGGGCGGTGTGCGAGTCCCGATTCCTTGTTGGAAGAACCAGGCGCCGGCGGCCGTCAGCGCGATGCCAACGACGGCGAAGAGATGCCAGAGACCCTTGAAGATTCTCATTCGCTAGTTGATCGAACAGGAGCCGGGTCCACGAGGATCGCCACAGCTCCCGCACGGCGCTGGCTGGCGCGACGTTGCAGTCGCAGGGGACGCGCCAACCGCGAACACTGACAATTGCTTGTCGAGTTCCCGGCTGTCACAGGATGGGC
This sequence comes from uncultured Acidobacteriota bacterium, assembly GCA_963724485.1. Lineage (GTDB taxonomy): Bacteria > Acidobacteriota > Vicinamibacteria > Vicinamibacterales > UBA2999 > JACCSI01. The sequence continues at coordinate 426,608 of CAVRUW010000018.1, read as the reverse complement.
AGGCCAGGACCGTCTGCTCGCGGACCAGCAGCTCGAACTGGTGCTGGCACTGTCGGCACTCGGTACTCGTAGAGCGGCATATCTACAGGATAATACGGACCGTGCGGCCTTTCGGCCGTGCCGACCGCCGGCTCACACCATTACCGCCACCCCTCGCCCGTCCATGTCGATTGTTGCCGCTGCGGCGCCCGCTCCTGGTAAACCGGTCGAGCTGCGTGAGTTGGATGAGCCAGGGATCGCGTCCGGCGCGAGGCAAAGCGGGCCCGGCACCTGATGCCATTGTCCAGCCCTGCGGCGACGCGTTCGCTCGGCGACGGCTCGCGAGTCTTCCTCGCCGCGCTGCTGTTTCGTGTGTTCAGCGCATTCGTTGCGTTTCTCGCGAATCTCGTCTTCCCGCAGTATCAGGACCAGCAGTTCAGCGTCTTCCGTGCCGACAATCTTTTCTGGGACGGGTTTGCGCGCTACGACGCCGGCTGGTACCACGGCATCGCGTCGCAGGGTTACGCCTACGGCGCGGGCGGTCGAAACAACCTCGCGTTCTTCCCCGTGTATCCCATGCTGATGCGTGCGGGTGGCTGGCTCCTCGGAGAGCGCCAAGAGGATTACTACTTTGCCGGCATTGTGATTTCGTGGCTTGCGTTCTGCGCTGCGATGACCCTCCTCTACCGACTTGCGCTCCTCGATCTGCCGAGGCCAGCCGCGCTGCGGACCGTGATGTACGCTGGTACGTTTCCGTTCGCCTACTTCTTCGGCGTCGTGTACTCGGAGAGCGTATTCCTTCTGGCCCTGGTGACCACGGCGTACGCGCTGCGGACACGGCACTGGCTGGTGGCGGCGATCGCGGGGGCGGTGCTCACCGGCACGCGTGTGACCGGCGTACTGGCAGTCCCGGGGCTGGCGTGGCTGGCGTGGATGGCGACGCGAGACGACCGGCGCGAGCAAGTCAAAGCGGCCGTGGCCGTCGCGGCGTCTGGCCTTGGAATCGGCGCCTACTGCGCCTACAACTACGCGTTGAGCGGGTCCCCGTTTGCATGGTACGAAGCCATCACGCATTGGGGTTACCAGCCAGGCGGTAATCCGCTGAGTGGTGTGCTCGCTTTGCTGCACGCCTTGGTGTTCCGGCCGTATCAGTTCCTGACCGAGCGAATTGCGCCGTACGACACGCTCAACGCTTTGGCGGCGCTGAGCGCGCTTGCACTGGTGCCTCTCATCTGGCGCCGCTTCAATCCGGGCTATGCGCTGATCGTTTTCGCGGCGCTCATCCTGCCGTTGTCATCGGGTCAGTTCGAGGGCCTCGGCCGTTACACGTCGGTTCAGTTCCCCGTCGCGTTGGCGCTGGCCAGCTTCGCCGGCGAATTCAGACATCACGTCATGTTCGCCGCGTCGGCGATGCTCTATGCGCTGGGGATGGCGATGTTCGTGACTGTACATCCGCTCTTTTGATGGAGGTTCTCCACGACGGTTCGTCACGACGGTTCTCCACGGGCGCGGTTCGACGGTCGTTCTTGACGGAAATTCCCGCAAAGAACCTCCGTCAAGAACCCCTGTCGAACCATTGTGAAGAACCGCCGTAAAGAACCTCCGCAAAGAACCCTCGTCGAGAACCCCCGTATACTGATCAGATGTCTTCCCCGTCAGCATCCAGTTCTGTGCGCAACCAGATTGCCAACGCCCTCCGCCGCAATGTCGCCATCGTTGCGCACGTCGATCATGGCAAGACCACGCTCGTCGATGCGATGTTTCGCCAGGCCGGGGTGTTTCGGGTCAACGAGCGCGTGGCGGATCGCGCGATGGACAGCAACGAACTCGAGCGCGAGCGCGGCATTACCATCCTGGCCAAGAACACGGCGGTTCACTATCAGGACATCATCATCAATATCGTCGACACGCCTGGCCACGCGGATTTTGGCGGGGAAGTCGAGCGCGTGCTTTCGATGGTCGACGGTGTCGTTCTCCTGGTCGATGCGGCCGAGGGCCCGCTTCCGCAAACTCGATACGTGCTGCGGAAGGCGTTCGAGCGCGGCCTGCCTCCCATCGTCATCATCAACAAGATCGATCGTGGTGATGCGCGCCCCAAAGAGGTCTTGAACGAGGTGTACGATTTGTTCATCGACCTCGACGCCACCGAGGAGCAGATCGAGTTCCCGGTGCTCTACACGAGCGGCCGCGCGGGAACCGCCACGGCCGATCTCGACACGCCCGGTGAGACCCTGCGCCCGCTGTTCGACGCCATCGTCGAGCACGTCTCGCCGCCGCGCGGCAACAGGGACGCGCCTTTTCAAATGCTCGTAGCGAACCTCGATTCGAGCGACTACCTCGGGCGAATTGCGATCGGCCGCATTTTCAATGGGCAAGTGCGCATCAACGATCCCATCACCGTGCTGAAACTCGACGGCACAGCCCAACCGACGCGAGTCACCAAGCTGTTTGCCTTCGAAGGGCTCAAGCGAGTCGATATCAGCGAGGCAGCGGCCGGTGACATCGTCTGCCTGGCGGGGATTGAGGACATCACGATTGGCGAGACCATCGCGGACCCCGAGCATCCGATTGCCATCCCGCCGGTTGCCATCGACGAGCCAACGGTCTCGATGATTTTCGGCGTCAGTACCTCACCGGTGTCCGGCCGAGACGGTCAGTACGTGACGTCGCGCCACTTGCGGGAGCGGCTTCAGCGAGAACTTCTCGGCAACGTGTCGGTGAAGGTCGAGGATACGGATACCCCGGAGCAGGTCAAGGTCCTCGGGCGCGGCGAGCTGCAGCTGGCGATTCTGATCGAGATGATGCGGCGCGAGGGCTACGAGCTGCAGGTCTCCCGCCCAGAAATCGTAACCAAGGAGATCGACGGCGTGAAGATGGAGCCCATCGAGGAGCTCGTCATCGATGTCGCCGAAGAGTTTCAGGGCGTCGTCATCGCCACGATTGGCCAGCGCCGTGGAACGATGACCCGGATGGTGAATCACGGCAGCGGCCGCGTGCGACTCGAGTTTCGTATCCCCGCGCGCGGCCTGATCGGATTCCGCTCGATGTTTCTCACCGACACCAAGGGCACCGGGATCATGAATCATCTGTTCGCCGGTTGGGAGCCTTGGCACGGCCCCATCGCGTCACGTTTGACGGGCGCGATGGTTGCCGACCGCGCCGGTGTCGCCACCGCCTATGCGCTCGCGAACCTTCAAGAGCGCGGCGTCATGTTCATCGACGCACAGACTCCGGTCTACGAGGGCATGATCGTCGGTGAAAACTCTCGCAACAACGACCTCGACGTCAACATCACGAAAGAGAAGAAGCAGACAAACATGCGCGCTTCGTCGGCAGACGAGGCCATTCGTCTCATTCCCCCCCACCTCATGGGCCTCGAGCAAGCCATCGAGTTCATCAACGACGACGAACTGGTCGAGGTAACGCCAAAGAACATCCGGTTGCGGAAGAAGATTCTGGAAAGCAACCGGAGGCCGAAGAAAGAAACGTAGGTTCTGGCGCGTTCGTACCCGCGTTGGTCACAGATGAACCCTGGAACCGAACCATTGTGAAGAACCTTTGTTGAGAACCACCGTGGAGAACCGCGTTATCGTTGAGATCGCATGAATACCCTCTTCAACGACATACGATTTGCTTTTCGCCTGCTCGCACGGAACCCGATGCTGACGCTGGTGGCGGCGCTGTCCTTGGGGCTCGGGATTGGCGCGAATACGACGATCTTCTCGTTGATCAACGAGGTGTTCCTGCGGCCATTGCCGTTGAAGGATCCGTCGGGCCTGGTTGCGGTGTTCACTGCCGACGAGCGCAACCGCCAGCAAGCGTTTGGCGGTTTCATGGCGACCTCACGCCTCAACTTCCAGGATTACCGCGACAAGAACCAGGTGTTCGATGGCCTCGTGGCGCATTCGTTCACCGGCGTGAGCCTGTCTGGTAGTGGAGAGCCCGAACAGATACCGGCGGAGATCGTCTCGCCAGACTATTTCCAGGTTCTCGGTGCGCCGATTGCGATCGGACGTGCTTTTCTGCCTGACGAGGAAAAGGTCATCGGCGCGGCACCCATCACCGTTCTCAGTCATGGCCTGTGGCAACGGCGTTTCGGCGGCGATCGCAACATCGTTGGGCAGCCGATCACGATCAATGGACGCGCGTTCACGGTTGTTGGTGTCGCGGCTGAGGGGTTCAAGGGGACAAACGCAATCGGCGGCGGTCAACTGTGGCTGCCGTTCGCCATGTACCGTGAAACGACCAGTGGTTTCGCTCTGGAGAATTGGGACTCGCGTCGCGCGTTGCTCTTCCAGATCACGGGTCGGCTGAAGCCCGGCGTCACCCTCGACCAGGCCAGCGCTCAAATGAACACCATTGCGACAGCCTTGGCGCAGGAGTTTCCAAACGAGAATCGCGGGCGAAGCCTCACGCTTGTGCCGCTCGCCCAGGCGACGATCAACCCCGGCTTCCGCGGCAACTTCGTGACTGCCGGTGCGCTCTTGATGGTGATCGTGGGACTCGTGCTGTTGGTCGCGTGTGCGAACGTTGCCAACCTGCTGCTCGCACGGGCTTCCGCTCGTCGTCAGGAAATCGCGGTTCGTTTGTCGCTCGGTGCGAGCCGCCTCCGGCTGATTCGCCAGTTGCTGGTGGAAAGCATTTCGCTCGGTGTGCTGGGCGGGTTGGTCGGCTTCATCTTCGCGCTTTGGGCGCGGCCAGGACTGCAGGCCATGCGTCCGCCGTTCCTGCCAGACGACGCCCTTTCAGTATCGATGGATACCGGCGTGTTGTTGTTCACGGCTGTGGTGGCCCTGGGAACCGGGATCCTCTTCGGTCTGGTCCCGGCGTTGCAGTTCTCCCGGCCCAATCTGGCAGGCGAGCTGAAGGACAGAACGAGCCAACCGAGCGGGAGTCGCGGGCGCGTCACCGTACGCAACGCACTCGTCGTCGCACAAGTGGCCTTGTGCTTCGTGGCATTGATAGGAGCGGGGTTGTTCCTGCGCAGCTTGAACGAGGCGCGTGCAATCGACCCGGGGTTCGACGCCAACCGGTTAGCCGTGTTGTCGTTCGATCTCAGCTCGCAGGGCCTGGCACCGGAAGCAGTAACGGAGCGGCAGCGCCAGATTGTCGATCGCGTGCGAGGGGTTGCTGGCGTGGAACGCGCTGCCTACGCGAGCACCACGCCATTGGGCGGCGGCGGGTTCGCACGAAGCGTCTTCCTCGAGGGGCAGGATGTGACCGACCCTCGCGCAGCGCGACTCGTCCAGGTGAGCAATGTCGGGGAGGATTACCTGGAGGTGCTGGGAATACCGGTTCTTCGCGGGCGCAATTTCACGTCAGTCGATAACGCCCAGGCACCACGTGTGGTGATCGTCAACGAGGCTATGGCCAAACAGTTCTGGCCCGACCAGGACGCTGTGGGCAAGCGGTTCAGGTTCTTTCGCGAAGAGTTCACCACGGAAGTCGTCGGCATCGCGCGCGACAGCAAGTACAACTTTCTCGGCGAACCGCCGACACCATTCATCTACGCACCTCTCGCGCAGACGCCGCAACCGTTTGTCACGCTGACGATCCGCAGTACCAACCCTGAAGCGTCGCTCGGCACCGTGCGATCGATCGTTCAGCAGATGGAGCCGAACATGCCGCTCGTGGGCGTGTTCACGATGAGCAACGTGTTCGACCAGGCGTTGTGGGCACCACGCATGGGCGCCTTGTTGCTGGCCATTTTCGGCGGCTTGGCCCTCGCACTGGCCTCCATCGGCGTATATGGCGTCATGGCCTACAGCGTCAGCCAACGCACCCGCGAGCTCGGGATCCGGCTCGCGCTCGGAGCGACCAGTGGGGAGGTCCGGCGAATGGTCCTGCGCCAGGGGTTGTTGTTGACGCTGTCCGGCATTGCCGTGGGCACGGCAACCGCAGTGTTCCTTGCGCGGTTGGTGTCCGATTTGCTCTATGGCATCAGCGCAATCGACCCGCTGACGTTCGTGGTGATCCCGCTGGTGCTGCTCGCCGTCGCGGCGCTCGCGATCTACATCCCGGCTCGCCGCGCCAGCCGCGTCGATCCGGTCGTGGCGCTCCGGATCTCCTGAGAAAGACAGCCACGAAGGCACGAAAACACGAAGAATCTTTTGGAGAGGTTGCTTCGTGACTTCGTGATCTTCGTGGCTATCGTTGTCATCCTCTTCTGTGTTTCCGTGTTTCCGCGCGTCGTACGTTACGGGAAAATTCCCAATTCCATATACGACCGTGCGACCTTGTGGATCGCTGTCAGGAACGCCGCAATCCGCAGGTCCGGCACCCCAGTGTGTTCCTCTTTCGTCCGCACGAGCTCGTGATACGCGGAAATCATCGTTTCCTCGAGCCCTGAGTTGACGAGATCCTGTTCTTCCGGCCCTCTCGCGAGTTGCTTCCGCTCTTCGTCACTAAACTGCTTTCCGGTCGCCTTTTCGATGGTTCGGAGCATCGCCAGCTCGTTGGCCATCTCGTGCCGCTTCGCCATCCGGCCGAAGCGGACGTGCGACAGATTCTTCACCCACTCGAAGTACGACACCGTCACGCCGCCGGCATTGGCGTAGATGTCTGGGATCACGAGGATCCCCTTCTCTCGGAAGATCGGATCGGCTTTCGGAGTCGTCGGGCCATTGGCCCCCTCGAGGATGATCCTGGCCTTGACCCTGGGCGCATTCTCGGCGGTGAAGACACCCTCGAGTGCAGCGGGGATCAAGACGTCGCATTCCATTTCCAAAGCGGCGGTCGTCGCCGGCAGGTTGGTCGCTCCAGGGAAGTCGAGGATCGAACTCGTCTTGCGGCGATGCTCCACGATCTCGTCTTCGTGAAGACCCTGGGCACGCATGATGGCGCCTTCGCGCTCGGCGATCGCAACGATGACGGCGCCGCCTTCCCGGCAGAACTTGGCGGCGTGATAGCCAACATTTCCCAGGCCCTGCACGACGACGCGTTTGCCCTCGAGGCCGGTTGACAGGCCGAGACGCTTCATCGACTCGGTTTGCGCGCAGGCCTCGCGCAGGGCATAGAACAAGCCTCGTCCGGTGGCTTCCTTTCGTCCGCGCACACCGCCCTGGGTGACCGGTTTCCCGGTCACGCAACCGAGAGCATCGAGGTGGCCCGGCTTCAGGGCCGCGTAGGTATCGGCGATCCACGACATTTCCCGCTCGCCGGTCCCGTAATCCGGGGCGGGGACGTCAATGCCCGGGCCGATGAAGTCCTTCTTGACCAGTTCGTGCGTGTAGCGCCGCGTCACCCGTTCGATCTCATCGACCGTGTATTGGCGCGGGTCGAAGCGGATACCGCCCTTGCCGCCGCCAAACGGCACGTCGACGACGGCGCACTTATAGGTCATGAGCGCCGCCAGTGCCATGACTTCCTCTTCGTAGACTTCGGGGGCGAATCGGATGCCACCCTTGACCGGGGTCTTGTGATGACTGTGTTCCACCCGCCAGCCGCGGAGCACCTCGATGCGACCGTCCGCACGTCGTAGCGGAAAATCGAAGCGATACACGCTGTTACAGCCACGAATTTGATCGAGAAGCCCACGAGGGTAGTCGGTGAACTTGGCGGCTTGGTCGAAGTACTGGTTGACCTCTTCAAAGAAGTTGGCGGGTCCGGGCATATCGGTGATCTAACACCAGAAAGTGAAGGTTCCGGTCCGCCAGGGATTACGTTTCTGTTTGCCAGTCGGCAGCCCTGAATACAGACATTCAAAGTCGATTTGAGGCCCAACCAGCCACCTCGTCCGTCAAGTCGCTCAGAGTGCCTCAAGGAATCGGTTTTGCGCACTTCTTTTCAAATTAGGGCAGTCAAGCTCAACGGGCACAACCCTTGCGATGGCGGGCGGCACCTCGACCCTGGACGGAGAAACATAGTGCTGCTCAACATCATGCCCTTCGGCGCTCGTGACCTTGCCATCGACCTCGGGACGGCCAACACCGTCGTCTTCGCGGCCGGCCGCGGCATCGTGCTCGACGAGCCGTCGATCGTGGCTATCAACACCGCGACCTCGAAGACCGAAGCCGTTGGTCACGAGGCGCGGGCCATGTTGGGGCGCACTCCAAGCTCCATCACGACGATTCGTCCGATGCGCGACGGCGTGATCGCCGATTTCGAGGCTGCCGAGCGAATGCTCACCAGCTTCATCCGCAAGGCGCAGGGCAACTCATGGCGGCGCACCCGCGTCGTCATCGGCATTCCCTCGGGGATTACGCAGGTCGAGCGGCGGGCGGTCATCGACAGCGCGTACCGCGCCAAGGTCAGCGAGGTCCATCTCGTCGAGGAAGGCATTGCGGCCGCCATTGGCGCCGGACTGCCGGTGACCGATGCGCAGGGCAACATGGTCGTCGATATCGGCGGCGGCACGACGGACATCGCGGTGGTGGCGCTTGGCGGCATGGTCTACAACAAGTCCGTCCGCACTGCCGGGCATCACCTGGACGAAGCGATCATTCAGTTCATGCGCCGGCAGCACAAACTGCTGATTGGCGAGCGCACGGCTGAACAAGTGAAGATTGAGATTGGATCAGCCTCGGCCACAGTCGAGAAGCTGACGATGGAAGTGCGTGGCCGGTGCCTGCGCGAGGGCCGCCCGCGAGTCGTCAACATCACAACGGCCGAGATTCGCGACGCGCTCGCCGAGCCGGTGAAGGTCATCGTGGGCGCCGTGCGCACCGCACTCGATTCGATCCCGCCAGAGATTGCCGCCGACGTGTCGGACAACGGCATCGTGATTTGCGGCGGCGGAGCACTCCTTCGCGGCCTCGACGAGAGGCTTCGCCAGGAAACCGGCGTGCCGGTCACCATCGCTGACGAACCGCTCACGTCGGTAGTGCGCGGCGTCGGCAAGATGCTGGACGACGTCAACTTGCTGCGCCGCGTGTCGGACGCTGCCTAACGGTCCACGGTCCACGGTCCACGGTCTACGGTCGACGGTCGACCCTGTCCGGTGGGCCGCGAGCGGTCGCGATAGACTAGCGGGATGTCTGACGAAATGCGCCCGGCCCGGCTGTGGCGCAGTTTGCCCTTCGATCTCCGCATTGCCGCATCCCAAGCATTCTGGACGGACGAACAGGCCGCGTTGGAACAGGCCGAGGCTGTCGGTCTGATCGCTCGGCAGATCAAGTTCCGCCCCAAGAGCGTCGTTTCGCTGCCTGTGGAAAAGAAGGCCAAGCATCTTGCAGGCCTCGCCCAGGTCTCGGACCTGTTGGCGGCACGGCTGCTGGTGGCGCATCACCTCCAACACCAGCGTCCCATGATGGGTCGATTCCTCGACGAGCTCGGCATCGCTCACGACAACGGTCTGATCACCGAAGAGTCGCCCACGACGCCGGACGAGGCCACGCTCGACCGCGCCGCGAAAGCGCTGTCAGCCGACTATCCCAAAGGCGACGTGTCGCGCTACTTCTGGACGCTGATATGGCAGGACCCCGAAACGTGGGGCGGCTTGCAGGGTCGGCCTGAACTAGGCTTCGACGAAGCTGGCGTTCGAGCGAACTGACCGTTCATGGCGCCATTCGAACGGCACATTTTCGTGTGCTGCAACCAACGTGAGCCTGGCCATCCGCGCGGATGCTGTGACCCGCAAGCCACGGACTGGCTTCAGAAAGCGTTCAAGAAGGCGCTGGCCGCGCGCGGCCTCAACCGGACCGTGCGAGCCAACCGATCCGGCTGCCTCGATCAATGCGAGCACGGGCCGACCGTGGTCGTGTATCCCGACGCGGTGTGGTACGGCGGCGTCGCCGAGTCTGATGTCGAAGAGATCATCGAGTCGCACATCATCGGCGGCCGCCCGGTGGAACGCCTGCGGCTGGCCGACACCTGCGTAAACACCGGGACGTGTCCTCACAAGCCCCGGGTCCCTGCGGAGCCTCATGTTTGATCCATTCCTGACCAGTGATGGCCTGATCGCCCTGACGACGCTGACCTTTCTCGAGGTGATCCTCGGCGTCGACAATGTGATCTTCATCTCAATCCTTTCGAGCAAGCTCCGACAGGATCAGCAGCTTCGAGCCCGCCGGCTCGGCCTCATAGCCGCGATGGGAATGCGCATCCTGCTGCTGATGTCGCTGGCGTGGCTCGTGCGCTTGACGGCGCCGCTCTTTACGGTGTTGGGCCAAGACTTTTCCGGCCGCGATCTCATCTTGATCCTGGGTGGGTTGTTCCTGCTCGCGAAGGCGACGATCGAGATCCATGATCGCCTCGAAGGGGATGAGGGGCACGGGTCGGCCAAGGTTGTTCCGTCGTTCGCTGCCGTGATCATTCAGATCATGCTGCTCGATATCGTTTTCTCGCTCGACTCCGTCATCACCGCCGTCGGCATGGCCGACGAGCTCGCGATCATGGTGGCCGCTGTGATCGCAGCGGTGGCGATCATGATGTTCGCTGCCGAACCCATCAGCGCGTTCGTCAATCGTCATCCGACCGTGAAAGTGCTGGCATTGTCATTCCTGCTGCTCATTGGCGTGTCACTGCTGGCAGACGGGCTCGGCTTGCACATCCACAAGGGCTACATCTACTTTGCGATGGGCTTCTCGATCTTCGTCGAGATGATCAACCTGCGCGTGCGGAAGAGCGTCAAGCCGGTGAAGCTACATCAGCCGTACGTGGAAGAGAAAGTAAAAGGGTGAGTGGCGTCAGTTTCCAGTTACCAGTTATCAGTTCAAAGAAGGACCGGGTGAATTCCAGCAACCCGCCCTGTGAACTGGAAACTGTTAACTGGAAACTGATGCGAGTCTACTCGGTCGCCTTCTTCATCCACGCAACCACTTCATCCCAGATGCCCGCGTCGACCTGTTCCTGTGTCGACTTGCGAACCGAGAGGGAGTGATCGCCGCCGTCGATTCCGTGCACCGTGATCGGCGCGCGAGGCGCGTGAGCCTTGACTGCCTCGCGAATGCTGTCGGGATTGCCGAACGTGTCTCGGGTGCCTTGGACCACTAACGTCGGCACCGCAATGCGGGCGAGATGCGAGACGCGGTCAGCCGATCGCTTCGAACCGCCAGGTGGGTTCAGCGGGTAGCCGAAGACGATCACGCCGTCGAGGCTCGGCGTGTCTTTGGGCCACAGTTCCGGCGCGCCGGCCAAATGCGTGGCCATCCGCCCGCCCATCGACTTCCCGCCGATGAAGAGTCTCTCAGCATCAACGTGCCGGTGAGCCGCCGCCGAAGTGACGACACGGCGGAACGAGTCTTCGAGAACCGGCGCTCGATCAGGCGCGCTGCGGCCTGCTTCTTTGTAGGGGAAGTTGAAGGTCACGACGTCCACGCCACGGTCGGCGATCGCGCGTGCATATTTGACCATCCACGGATGAGCGTGCCCGGCACCCGCGCCGTGGGCGAGCACGAACAGCACGCGGCGTTTTGTCGCGGTATCCGCCTGATACAGCATCGCGGACTGCGTATGCTCGGCGTCTCCCTGCACGTGAAAGGCCAGCGGGCTCATCGAAGTACAATATCGCGTTCACATGAGGACCAGTCGTCTAGTTTGTGCATGTGTTGCCGTGCTCGTTTCGTCCACCGCGTCGGCGCAACCGCAGTCGTTGCAGGTCACACCCGGTTCATCGCCATCGGCAAAGCCCACGGCCAAGGCCGTGCGCGTCCAGGAAGGCCCGATCCTCGACGGCATCGTCCTCGATGAGCCCGCCTGGCAACAGGCGCCCGTGATTAGTGGATTCTGGCAGGAGCAACCCGAGGAAGGGCAACCGGCTTCCGAGAACACCGAAGTCCGGATGATCTTCACGAACGACACGCTTTACATCGGTGTGGTGTGTTTCGATCGCGACCCGAGCTCGATCATCGTCGCTGACTCGCGGCGCGATGCCGGTCTCGACGATACCGACAGCTTCCGGATGATCTTCGACACCTACAGCGATCGTCAGAACGGTTTCGTGTTCGGCACCAATCCTGCGGCGATCGAGTACGACGGCCAGGTGACCAATGAGGGTCAAGGCGGCGGCGGGTTGGCCGGCAACCAGCAGTTCGGGTCGGGTGGCGGCTTCAATCTCAACTGGGATGCGGCCTGGGAAGTACGCACGAAAATTGACGAACGAGGCTGGAGTGCCGAGTTTGCGATTCCCTTCCGGACCTTGCGATTCCCCTCGGGCGCTGACCAGACCTGGGGCGTCAATTTCCAGCGCAACATCCGCCGCCGCAACGAACGCGCGTTCTGGTCGCCGATCCCGCGCCAATACAACCTCTACCGCCTGTCCCTGGCCGGGACGGTTGCGGGTATTCAGGCGCCGACCATTCGGAACTTCAAAGCCACCCCATATGCGCTCGGCAGCATCATCGCTTCGGGCGTGCGTCCCGTCGATTCGGCCCTGTTCGGCGACGTCGGTGGCGACGTCAAGTACAACATCACGCCAAGCCTGACCCTCGATGGCACCATCAACACGGACTTCGCCCAGGTGGAGGTGGACGATCAGCAGGTGAACCTCGATCGGTTCACCCTCTTCTTTCCCGAGAAGCGACCGTTCTTCCTCGAGAACGCGGGTTTCTTCTCGGTCGGCAATCCCGGTGAGATCGACTTGTTCTTCAGCCGTCGCATCGGGATCAGCGAAACGGGAGAGTCGATTCCGATCATCGGCGGCGGGCGAGTGTCCGGCAAATCGGGTCCGTTCAATATCGGCATCCTCAACATGCAGACGGACGACTTCGAGGATCGCCTCGCCAGTGACAACTTCACCGTCCTCCGTGTCAGTCGCGATTTGCCCAACCGTTCCTCGATCGGCGGTCTTTTCGTCAATCGGCAGGGTACCGGCGAACTCGCCGAAGATGACGACCACAACCGGACGTACGCGATCGACGGGAAGTGGGGTGTGGGGCAGAACACGGTGTTCTCGAGCTTCGTGGCTCGTACCGAAACCCCTGAAGTCGACTCCGATGACTACGCTTACAACATTCGATCGCGAACCAACGTGCCGCGATACGACCTCGAGCTCGGCTACCAGGAGGTCGGCGATCGCTTCAATCCGGAGGTCGGGTTCCTGAGCCGGCGTGGGTATCGCAAACCGGATGCGCGCGTGCTCACACGGTTTCGTCCCAGGGATTTTCTCAAGCTTCAGGAAGTGCGTCCGCACGCGGCGTATCGAGGATTCTGGGGCCATGACGATTTCCAGGAGACGGGTTACTTCCACCTCGATAGTCACTGGCAGTTCCGCAACGCCTCCGAAGTGCACACCGGCATGAACATGACGCTCGAGGGTGTCCGGACGCCATTCGAGATCTATCCCGGGATCTTCGTGCCACCGGGGACTTACGAGCACAAGGAAGCCCAACTCGTATTGATGACCAATCAGGGCGCCCCGATCAGCCTGAATTTTCAGACGTTCGTCGGCGGCTTTTTCGGCGGCGATCGCGTTACGTTGAACCCCACGCTTCGGATGCGTACAGGAGAGACATTCAGCACCGAGGTCTCCTATCAACGGAACGATGTCGATCTTCCGGTCGGTGCCTTCGTGACCAATCTGGTGCGAACGCGCGTGTCGTACTCGTTCAACCCGCGCACATTTCTGCAGGCCCTGGTGCAATACAACGACCGGGCCGACCTGTGGTCGATGAACTTGCGGTTCGGATGGCTCCAGGCCGCCAACACCGGCCTTTTCATCGTCTACAACGATACGCGCGGCCTCTACGATCTCGTCGATCGTCCGCAGCGGACCGACCGCAGTCTCATCATCAAGTTCAGTCGCATGTTCGACGTACTGCGGTGATTACCCGGACGATCCCTGCGCAGACGCACGGCCGTTACCTGATCGACGTGCCGGCCGGTCCTGGTCCATTTCCACTGCTGATCGGGTTCCACGGCTACGGGGAAGGCGCCGGGGCCATGATGGAGGAGCTGCTGCGTATTCGCGGTGAGCGACAGTGGCTGGCCGCAAGCGTTCAGGCCTTGAACCGCTTCTACAACCGCTCGAGCGACTCGATCGTCGCAAGCTGGATGACGCGCGAGGATCGTGAGCTCGCAATCGCCGACAACCTGGCTTATGTGACGGCCGCCGTGGCCGACGTACGCGCCAATCAGCCCGCAGACGATCGACTCGTTTACGTTGGCTTTTCGCAAGGATCGGCGATGGCCTATCGAGCCGCGGCCTTCGGTCCTGCTGCGGACGGCCTGATCGTCCTCGCCGGAGACGTACCACCCGACGTCGCTCCTCTCGCGAGAAAGCTGCCGCCAATTCTCATGGGACGCGGGGCTACCGATCACTGGTACACCGAAGAAAAGGCAATCGCCGATCAGGATGTGCTGAAGCAGTCAAACGCGACCTTTGAGAGCGTCGTGTTCGACGCTGGCCATGTCTGGGATGGGACATTCATCGCACGCGCCTCCTCCTGGCTCGAAGCCCTGTGGGATGAACGACATCCTCGGTAGGCTCGTCTAAGACCCCGGAGGAGTCCGCCCGTGGGCACATTCACTCAGGATGTCCGTTCCGCACTGCGATCGCTGATGCGCACGCCGAGTCTCAGCGCAGCCGTCGTGCTGTCGCTCGGTCTTGGAATCGGCGCCAATACCACCGTTTTCACGTGGGTCCAGGCGATTCTCCTCAACCCGTTGCCGGGGGTTCACGATCCCAGCTCGCTATTGATCGCCAATCTCGAGAGCCGCGAGGGACGACCCCGCTCGTGGTCGTATCCGAACTATCGCGACATGCGCGATCGCTCGCGCCTGGTCGAGATGGTCGCGCAGGACGACCTCGCGATGAGCATTGCTGTCGGCGGCCAGGCCGAGCGGGCGTACGGCGGCATGGTCTCGGGAAACTACTTCCAGGTCATGGGCGTCACGCCGGCTCTCGGACGTCTGATTGGCCCTGAAGACGATCGCAACCCGGGCGGACATCCCGTCGCGGTCATCAGTCATGCATATTGGCAACGACGCTTTGCGGGCGATCCATCGATCGTCGGTCGCGAAGTCGTGATCAACAGCACTCCGATGACCATCATCGGGGTGACGCCCGAACGCTTCCTCGGATCATTCCTGGGGATCGCTTCCTACGCATGGGTGCCGATGGCCATGCAGCCGCAGATGATGGGCACGAGCCGCCTCGAGGCGCGCGGCAGCGGCTGGATGCAGGCCTACGTGCGATTGCGGCCGGGCGTGACACGTCAGCAAGCCCAGGCCGAGCTGTCGGCCATCATGACGCAGTTGGGTCAGGAGTATCGCGAGTCGAGTGATGGCTTCCGGTTCGAGCTCGCCCGCGCGTGGGAGGCGCAGTTCGGCGCCGCCTCGGTCCTCGCTCCAATCCTCGGCGTGCTATCGATTGTCGTCGCACTTGTCCTATTGATTGCCTGTGCCAACGTCGCGAACCTGCTGCTGTCACGAGCGGTTGGCCGTCGTCGCGAGATGGCGGTGCGTCTCTCTCTCGGCGCCAGCCGCTGGCGTATCGTCCGTCAATTGCTGACCGAGGCGCTGCTGCTCGCCGTTGCTTCCGGAACTGTCGGTGTGTTGATGGCTTACTGGACCGCGGGTGTACTGATGGCGTTTGCACCGCCGACGGACATTCCCATCGACTTCGGCCTTCGTCTCGATTGGCAAACGATGGCCTACGCGGCGGTGATTTCAATGGCGACGGGCGTGTTCTTCGGCCTGGCGCCCGCGTGGCAAACGTCGCGGCCCGATACGGCGCACGCGCTCAAGGAAGAAGCTGGTCGAGGGACGACCGGTGGACGTTTCGCGCAGCGTCTTCGCGGTGGCCTGGTGGTCGCACAAGTCGCGGTGTGCCTCGTGCTGCTCGTTGGAGCCGGCCTCTTCACGCGATCGCTGCAGGCGGCGCAGGACATTGCCCCTGGATTCGATCCAGACGATGTTGTGGTGGCCTCGGTCGATCTCTTTCCGAACGGATACACGCCAGACACCGGACGTCAGTTCCAACGGTTGATGGTCGAAAAATTGAGCGCTCTGCCTGGGGTCACGTCGATAGCGCTCGCCCGCCAGGTACCTCTTGGATTGACAGGAACCAACTCCACAGATGTCGAGATCGACGGATACACGGCTCGTCCAAACGAGGAGGTCAACATCGTTTACAACATGGTCTCGCCACGCTACTTCGAGACCATGAGAATTCCTCTCGCCGAAGGGCGCGAGTTTTCGCCGCAGGATACGCGCGATTCCGAAGGGGTCGTCATCATCAACGAAACGATGGCGCGCCGTTACTGGCCCAATCGTCAGGCGCTGGGCGGCCGCATCCGCCTTGGTCGCGACCAACTTCGGGTCGCCGGCATCGCGCGGGATATCAAGTACTCGCAGTTGGCCGAGGACCCACAGCCGCACATGTATTTCGCGTTGGAACAGCGCTATGCGAGCAGTGTGATTGCCCACGTGCGCAGTCCGTCCGACCCCGGGGCCATGCTGTCAGCCATTCGCGACGCCGTGCGCGGTCTCGATCCCAACCTGCCAATCTTCGACGCGCGGACGGTTCGTGAGCACCTGCGAACGGCGGTGTTTGCGCAGCGCATGGGCGCGAACATGCTGGGAGCCGTGGGAATTCTGGCGTTGGTGCTGGCCGCCGTCGGGCTCTACGGCGTCATCGCCTATGCGGTCAGCCAGCGAACCCAGGAGATGGGCGTGCGGCTCGCTCTGGGTGCCGCTCCGAGTGATTTGCTGAGGATGGTGCTGCGCCAAGGAGTGACGCTGACGATCATCGGGCTCGCGATTGGTCTGGCGCTGTCGCTGGGGGCCGTAGGCTTCATGCGATCGTTGCTGCCGGGAATTGCGCCGCGCGATCCTGTCACCTTCGTTGGCGTCCCGCTGCTGCTTTGCCTGGTTGCCGTGGTTGCGGCACTGATTCCCGCGCGTCGAGCAGGTGCCGTCGATCCAGTGGTTGCGCTCCGTTATGAGTAGCTGATCACCAGTGGTCGATCGATTCGTGCAGCCGTTTCGAGCCGGGTGCCTTATCGTAGGCAGGTTGCATGAATGATCTGCGTGAGCTGGGGTGGGACGATTCGTGGGCGGCAGCCTTTGCTGGACATGCCGCCGCTGGTCTGACTCCCGCTCGAGTCACGATCGAGTTCAATCACATCTATCGGGTCAGCACCGCTGAGGGTGAACTTCAGGCCCAACACGCCGGACGTTTGCTCCATCACGCCAGCGGTCGTCATGAGCTGGCGGCTGTTGGCGACTGGGTCGCGGTGCGACGAAGCGCCAGCGATTCCACTGGCACCATCGAAAAAATCCTCCCGCGCCGGAGCAAGTTCTCACGAAAGGTGGCCGGTGCCTTGACGGAAGAGCAAGTGGTCGCTTCCAACATCGACACCGTCTTCCTGGTGATGGGGCTCGATCACGACTTCAACCCGCGCCGACTCGAGCGCTATCTCCTCACGTCGTGGGAAAGCGGTGCGACGCCGGTCGTTCTGCTGAGCAAGGCCGACCTGACAGACGAAGCGTCGGCTCGCGTGAGGGAAGTCGAGTCGCTGGCTCCGGGTGTGCCGGTGCACGCGATCAGTTCCGTCATTCGCGAGCTGGAAGACGGGCGTCGCCTGATGCCTGAGGTGTCAGCCGTCGACCAGTTTCTCGGCATCGGTCGGACCGGGGCACTGCTCGGCTCGTCGGGAGCGGGCAAGTCGACACTTATCAATGCCTTGCTAGGCTCGGCGAAGTTGAAAACCGCAGAAGTGCGCGCCAGCGATTCCCGCGGCCGCCACACGACCCGTCATCGGCAATTGATCGTGCTCCCTGGCCGCGGCATCCTCATCGACACGCCGGGGATGCGTGAGCTGCAGTTGTGGGACGTTGCAGATGCCGTCCAGGACACCTTCGAAGATATCGAGGCGCTTGGCGAGGGCTGTCACTTCGGCAACTGCCGTCACCAGGACGAGCCTCGATGCGCGGTGAAGGCAGCCATCGCGGAAGGAACGCTTGCTCCCGACCGCCTTGCCAGCTACCAGAAGCTACAGAGCGAGATACGTGCGCTCGACGCCCGTCGTGACGTGAGAAGTCAGATTGAAGAGAAGCGGCGCGCGAAGACCATTGGCCGGGCGATCAGGCAACTCTACAAAGATCGCGGCCGGGAATAGTTCACAGGACGCCACGCGCCCTGCGGTAGAGCACGTGCCAGTTATCCGGATCGAAATCTCGCACCGATTCGACCGCTCGTAGCCCGCTGCTCGCCAGGTCTCGTCGCACGTCGTCGCCAGTTTGCCGAGCGGCCTCGGTGTCCCACCCGATGGCTGTGCATGCGCATGCTGATTCCAACCTGTTGTAGTGTGCCGAGAGTGATCGTTCGTCCACGATTGAGGCCTCGTTGGCGACCTCGAGAGCGTGCTTCAGCTCGTGGCCCAGGGTGGCGATTGCGGCATCGCCTCTCAAGTCGGGGCTGATGCCGATTCGCACGTAGCGAAACCGCTTGGTCGCGCTCAACCAAGTGAGTCCGCCGGCGAGACGACCTTTGAGCGCTTGTTGAATCTGCACGTAGACGATCACATCGCGCTGCTCGAGCGCCTCGACGATGGTTCGAAACGTCTCGGAGCGGCGGATGCCATTGAGCAGAATGGCGGCCGATCGGTTGTCGCCGGGTCGAACGCGTGGGCCGCCATTCCAGGTTGCCGGATTGTAGCCAGTGGGCGGTTGGGGATTGGCCGTTGCCGCAAGCGGAACGCCAAGCAGTGCGACGGTGAGAAGCAGGCGAACAATGTGCATGACCGTCTCCCGGCAGTCAGCACTTCGCCATCGCCCGTGGGGAATACAAACGCTGGCAGGCCTGGCCTCCAGCGATGACTTGCAAACCGCGCCCGACCCAACCGGCGCGATGAAACTGCGTGCGAATCGGAGATGTAGACGCCCTGCGCGAGGGGAGGGTTCAGGCCCGGAGACAGTTACCGGACGCGAGTCGTGGGACCAAGGGACGAGTCGTCAGTGGCCGGTGGTCAGTGGAAAAACTCTAGAATTGCGCCATGACCGAGTTGATGTTGCTGTTACTTGCGGGAGTCCTTTCCGGGTTCGAACAGAAGCCGCAACCTGTCAAGCCTACGCCCCCCGCCCCCGCAGCCGCACCGTTCGTAAATCCTTACGGGCCAGACGAACTGCGGAACAAACAGGCGGTAATCGAAACGACGTCCGGAACGATCGTTCTCGATCTCCTAGCGGACCGTGCGCCCAATCACGTCGGTCACTTCATCAAGACCGCGCGTGACGGCGAATATGACGGCACCCTCTTCCACCGCGTGGTTCGTCAGGGAATCATCCAGGGTGGCGACCCGCTGTCGAAGGACGCTGATGCCAAGGGGCGTTACGGGACGGGGGGGCTGAACCGGTTGAAACCCGAAATCAACGAGGAGAAGCATACGCGGGGCGCGGTGTCGGCGGTGCTGGTGCCGAATCGCCCCGATAGCGCAGGCACGCAGTTCTTCATCTGCATCGCCGATCAGCCATCGCTCGACGGGAAGTACACGGTGTTTGCTCGCGTCGTCGAGGGAATACTGGTCGCGGCGAAGCTGTCAGAAGCGGCGGTCGACGAGAAGGGACTGGTCGTCGATCGACTCGTCATGACCAAGGTGTCGATTCGCGAGAAGCCAGCGCCAACGCCCGAGCCATTCTCGAACGAGAGCGTGGCGGACCTGGGACAATATGGGGCCGTGCTTGAAACATCGGTGGGCGACATCACGATCAGTTTCACTCCCGATAAGGCGCCCGAACACGTTCGCAACTTCTTGCGACTGGCATCAGCCGGCGTATACGACGGTACGAGTTGGCACCGTGTGGTGAAAGGGTTCGTGGTCCAGACGGGGCACATGCCCACCCGCAAGGAGCCGCTGGTCGAAGCGCAGCAGCGGCTGGTCCGTGATCTGAAAGCCGAGTTCAACGATCAACTGCATGATCTCGGCACGGTATCGATGGCCCGCCTCGCCGAGCCCGACACCGCCAACACATCGTTCTTCATCGTGACGGCTCGAGCGCAGATGCTCGACAACAAGTACACGGTGTTCGGCCGAGTTGACAGCGGCCTCGACGTGGTTCAGAAAATCGAGGCTGCGGCGGTGAACGGCGAAACACCGGTCGAACGAATCGAGCTGCGTCGCGTGCGCGTTGTGAAGCAGTAGGGGAATCACCGCCCCATAAGACGACGGGGCCACGAAGGACACGAAGTCACGAAGAACATTCTCTTTGTGGGTATTCCTTCGCGTTCTTCGTGCCCTTCGTGGCTGCGTCTTTCAACTGATCACTGATCACTGATCACAGAAGAGGCAGTTCTGGTTCATCGTCTCGCTGAACGCGGCGGGGTCTTGGGACGTCGGTCGCTTCCAGACCATGGACACTCACGCCAAGGAGCCGAATCGGACGGCGGCCGGCTTCGGTCTTGTCGAGGAGCGCGCAAGCGCGCGTTGCGATGGTATCGGCGTCGCGTGTCGGTCGCGGGTCGCTTTGACTGCGCGTGATCGTGGTGAAATCGTCGTAACGGACTTTGATCACGACCGTTCGGGCGAATTGGTCGTGACGATCGAGCCAGCGAACGACGTCGCGCGCCATCCCGTCAACCGCTTCGCGAATGCGCGGGAGGTCGATGAGGTCCTTCTCGTAGGTGCATTCGGATCCGCACGACTTGCGCTCTTGATTGGGCTCGACGGCCCGGTCGTCCTTCCCGACGGAAAGCCCCTGTAGCCATTCGGCCGAACTCCCGACGATCTGCCGTAACTCGTCGAGCGACTTTGCGCGTACGTCAACGAGGCGACTGATGCCGTTCGCGCGTAGACGCTCGGCGGTCTTCGGACCGACCCCCCACAGCGCGTCAACCGGCAAGCCCTGAAGAAAGGATTCGATACGTTCGGGCGCGATCACCGTGAGGCCATCGGGTTTTTTCCACCCGGACGCGATCTTCGCGAGGAACTTGTTGGGCGCGACACCGGCTGACGCCGTCAGGCCCGTACCCTCCTTGATTGCCTGCTTGATGCGCCGGGCCACGGTCACACCCAGGGTCTCGTTCCACGCGTTCGTTGTCACGTCCAGATACGCCTCGTCCAGCGACATGGGCTCGACGAGGGGTGTCACGGATCGGAAGATCGTAAACACCTGCTCCGAGACGGATCGGTATTTCTGAAAGTCCGGTCGCACGATGATCAGGGAGGGACACAGTCGGACCGCTCGCGACATGGGAATCGCCGAGCGGACACCAAATGCACGCGCTTCGTAACTCGCCGCTGCCACCACCCCCCGCTTGGTCGGATCGCCACCCACGACGACCGGCTTGCCGCGGATCGCGGGGTTGTCGCGCTGTTCCACGGACGCATAGAAAGCGTCCATGTCGATGTGCAGGATGCGTCGCACGGTGGCTTCGCGGTCAGTTTCCAATTGCCAGTTACCAGTTCAAAGGCGAATTTGCACGACCCCGCCACGACCTCTTTGAACTGGCCACTGGTAACTGAAAACTATCAGTTTCCAGTACTACCGAATCCTCCGCGCGAGGGCGCCGTCGCGGCGACCTCCTCCCACTCGATCCGGGGTGCCGGCAGCACAATGGCCTGCGCGATGCGGGCGCCGCGCTCGAGCTTGACGGTCTGGTCCGTCACGTTCAGGACCTGGATCTTCACCTCATCGGTTGGTCCGCAATAGTCGGGATCGATGACCCCCACCGCATTGGCGACGATGAGGCCGCGCTTGAGCGGCGTGCTGCTCCTGGCAATGATCGCCAGGAAATGGCCGTTGGGCACGTGGATCACGAGACCCGTCCCTACGAGTCGTATTTGACCGGCCGGGATCTCACAGTCTTCGGCAGCGGCGAGGTCGAAGCCCGCCGCGGCGGAACTGCCGTAGGACGGGAGGGAAACCGAGGGATTTAATCGGGTCACGCGGAGACGCATGGGAGAATAGTAGTGGCTAGTTACACGTTCCAAGTTACAAGTTCCAAGTTGCGACGTCGAAGGTTTGGACTCAAAACTCCAGACTCGACCGTTTTGAACTTGTAACTTGGAACTTGTAACTTGTAACTGTTGAGTAGGGGGGTCGATGCGCGTGCGAGTGACTCGTCGGTTTTTCGTTGCGATGTTAGCGGCAGCCATGGCCCTCGGGCCGACGACGTCCTTCGCCCAGCCCGCCGCGGCCGCACAACCTGGACTGTCGCTCGATCAGCCGTTGCCGGTGGATGCGTCGGTGCGAACCGGCCAGTTGTCCAACGGATTGCGCTACTACCTGAGACGCAACGCGCGGCCGGTGAGTCGCGTGTCGATGCGCCTGGCGGTCAACGTGGGTTCGATTCACGAGGAGAACGACCAGCGCGGGCTCGCGCATTTTCTCGAGCACATGGCGTTCAACGGCACGCAGAATTTCAAGCCGGGTGAACTGATTACCTTCCTCGAGACGATCGGCGCCCGCTTTGGCCCTCACGTCAATGCCTACACGTCGTTCGACGAAACCGTCTACATGCTGGACGTGCCGAGCGACAAGCCGGGATATGTCGATCGTGGTCTGCTCGCGCTTCATGATTTCGCAGCCGGAATGAATCTTGCCGCCGATGAGATTGAAAAAGAGCGCGGTGTCGTCATCGAGGAGTGGCGTGGCCGGCTGGGCGCAGGCTCGCGTCTCACCGATAAGCAACTGCCGGTGTTGTTGTCGAAGTCGCGGTACGCCGAGCGCTTACCAATCGGTACGCCCGAGATCCTCAAGTCGTTTCCACGACAGCGACTCGTCGACTTCTACCAGCGTTGGTATCGACCCGACCAGATGGCAGTTGTCATCGTCGGCGACATCGATCTTGCCGAGGCCCAGAAGATGGTGCAGCAGCGATTTGGGGCGATTCCCGCCGCCAAGGGCGCGCTGGAGGCCGTGGATCGCACCGTACCGCCGCACAAGGAGACCCTGTTCACGATTGCGACCGATCCGGAGGCACAGGGTTGGTCCGTCGCGCTCGCGCACAAGCGGCCAGTGGAAGCCGAGATCACGGTGGCTGACTACCGCCGGTCGCTGATCCAGCAGCTTGCCACGCAGATGCTGAATCTGCGTTTGCGCGAAATCGCGCGCCGGCAGGGTGCTCCCTTCCTGGCCGCCGAGGCTGGTGGGTCCGGCCTGGGCCGTTCAGTGGAGCTGTATGAGCTCGGCGCCGCGGTTCAGGAAGGCGGCACGGCCGTGGGCCTCGAGGCCTTGATCGTCGAGGCTCGGCGCATGCAGCAGTTCGGGTTCGGCGCCGACGAACTCGAGCGCGCCCGCGCGGCGCTTCTGGCGCAGTACGAACGAGCCGTGAAGGAGCGGGATACCAGCGAAAACCCGAGTTACGCGAACGAATATGTCCGTGCGTTCCTCGAGCGGGAGCCGATTCCCGGCATCGAGTTCGAGCACAAGGTGGCGACGACGTTCCTGCCGACCGTCACCCTGGCCGAGGTCATCGCAGAAGCACGCAAGCTGATTCACGACGACAACCGTGTCGTGGTGGTCGTAGCTCCTGAAAAGAAGGAAACGCCAATCCCGACCGAGGCCGTGCTGCGCACCGCGATGGCCAAGGCCGAGAAGACACCAATCGAGGCGTACACGGATGCCCTCGCGGGCCGCGACCTCGTCGAGAAGCCTCCGGCGCCAGGCAAGGTCACTGCAAGACGCGCCGTGGCCGAGGTGGGAGCAACCGTGCTCACGCTCTCGAATGGCGTCGAGGTGTGGCTGAAGCCCACGGATTTCAAGAACGATCAGGTCCTGATCAGTGCCTACGCGCGCGGCGGCTCGTCGTTGGCGACCGCCGCGGACCATCACGAAGCCAGCCTGGCGTCCGCTCTGGTGGGCATCGGCGGCGTCGGCGGGCTCAACCCCGTCGATCTCAGCAAGCTCACCGCTGGCAAGATCGCGCAGGCTTCACCGAGCATTGGTCAGTACACGCACGGCATCAACGGTCAAGCATCGCCGCGCGACCTCGAAACGGCCTTCAAGTTGAATTACCTGGTCTTTACCGCGCCGAACCTGACTCGCGAAGCGTTCGACTTGCTGAAACGAAGGATGTCGAGCGTGCTGGAGAATCAGGCGCAGAATCCCACCTACGTCTTCAACGAGAAAGTTGACCTGGTCAACACGAGCAATCACTACAGCGCGGCCGCTTTGAAAGTCGCTGACATCCAGGCGCTGGATCTCGAGGTCATGCAGCGCTTCTATCGCGAGCGCTTCAGCAACGCTGCGGACTTCACCTACTTCATCGTCGGCGCCTTCACGGTCGATGGCATCACGCCACTCCTCGAACAGTGGGTGGCCACGTTGCCGTCGACGGGCAAGAAGACGTCGATGTTCAAGGACACCGGCGTGCGGTTCCCGGAACGCGATGTAAAGGAAGAAGTCCTGAAGGGTCGCGAGCCGCGCGGGCAGACCGTCATGTCCTTTTTCGCCGACACGAAACTCAACGAGCTGGAGATGCATCGTGCCCGGTCAGCCGCGTCTCTTTTGAGCATTCGCCTGCGTGACATCCTCCGCGAGGAGTTGGGCGGCACCTACGGAGTCAGCGTCGCCTACGAAAACTCGATGCCGCAGCCCGGGTACGGTTCCATGACCGTGCAGTTTGGCAGCGACCCCGCGAACATTCAAAAGCTCTCGGGCGAGGTGCTGAAGGAGATCGAACGTCTCAAGAGTCAGGGGCCCTCGGCTGAGGATGTCGCGCGGGTGCAGGAGCTCGAACGCCGGGATCTCGAGACGGCCACTCGGCAGAACTGGTACTGGGTCGGCTCACTGCAAACCGTTCATATGCTCGGCTGGGATCCGGCCGGCATCACGCGACGCGAGGAGCGAATTCAGAAACTGACGCCGCAGGTGCTGCACGAGACCTTCAAGCGCTACTTTCCGACCGACCGTTACACGATCGTGACGCTGAAACCCGAAACCGCACCCTAACGGCCTACCGCATCTGCGGGCACCCGAGGCACCTGCGGCCAGGCCGCGAAGGCACCTGCTTCTGATATCCTTCGTAGGTTTATGGCACCGCAGTACGTCTTCACCATGAAGGGTCTCGGGAAGACTCATCCTCCCGACACCGTCGTCCTCAAGGACATCTGGCTCTCGTTCCTCCCCGGCGCCAAGATTGGCGTCCTCGGCGCCAATGGCGCGGGCAAGTCCACGCTCCTCAAGATCATGGCGGGTATCGACCAGCATTTCAGCGGCGAAGCGTTTCCCGGCGAGGGCGTGACGATTGGCTACCTGCCGCAGGAGCCAGCGCTCAATCCCGACAAGGACGTAAAGGGGAACGTCGAGGAAGGGGTCGCGTCGATTCGTGCGTTGCTCGATCGTTATGATGCGGTCAACAACAAGCTTGGCGAGGAGCTATCGCCCGAGGAAATGGACAAGGTCCTCGACGAACAGTCGCGCCTGCAGGATCAGATCGAAGCGTCGAATGCCTGGGACCTCGATTCGCGGCTCGAGATGGCGATGGACGCCTTGCGTTTGCCACCAGCCGACGCCGAAGTCGGCACCCTCTCGGGCGGCGAACGGCGTCGCGTGGCGCTGTGCCGCCTGCTGTTGCTGTCACCCGACCTTCTGCTGCTGGACGAACCGACCAACCACCTCGACGCCGAATCCGTGGCGTGGCTCGAGCAGTTTCTCAAGGAGTATCCGGGGACGGTCGTCGCCGTCACGCACGATCGCTACTTCCTCGATAACGTCGCGGGCTGGATTCTCGAGCTCGATCGTTCGACGGGTTATCCCTACGAGGGCAACTATTCGGGATGGCTCGAGCAGAAGAAGGGTCGGCTCGCCAACGAGGAAAAGGCGGAGTCGAAGCGCCAGCGGACGTTGCAGCGTGAGCTCGATTGGATCCGCATGTCACCACGTGCGCGTCAGGCGAAGGGCAAGGCTCGCCTCAACGCATACGAGGAGCTGCTGGCCGAGGATACGGCTCAAAAGATGGACGCGGTGGAAATCTACATCCCACCCGGACCTCGTCTCGGCGACATCGTGGTCGAAGCGCGAAGCCTGCGGAAAGCCTACGGTGATCTCGTTCTCTTCGACGACTTGACGTTTACGCTGCCTCGAGGCGGCATCGTAGGTGTCATCGGCCCCAATGGCGCAGGGAAGACCACGACATTCCGGCTAATCACAGGAGCGGAGAAGCCCGACGGCGGTTCGCTGCGGCTTGGCGACACCGTCCAGGTCGGTTACGTCGATCAGTCCCGCGACGCCTTGCAAGCGAACAAGACCGTCTGGGAAGAGATCTCCGGCGGTGAAGACGAAATCGTGATGGGGAAGCGCACGGTCCCATCCCGTGCCTACGTCTCATGGTTCAACTTCAAGGGTGCGACGCAGCAGCGGAAGGTTGGCGGCCTCTCGGGCGGCGAGCGTAACCGTCTACATCTCGCGAAGCTGCTCCGCACCGGCTGCAACCTGCTGCTGCTCGACGAGCCGACCAACGACCTGGATGTCGACACCTTGCGTGCGCTCGAAGAGGCCTTGCTGAACTTCGCCGGCTGCGCCGTGGTGATTAGCCACGACCGCTGGTTCCTCGATCGCATCGCGACACACATCCTCGCGTTCGAAGGCGACTCCGATGTCGTCTGGTTCGAGGGGAATTACCAGGACTACGAAGCGGATCGAAAACGTCGACTGGGCGCCGCCGCCGATCAGCCACATCGCATCAAGTACCGGAAACTCACGCGCAGTTGACGTGGGATTTGGCCCACGAGGAGGCTCATATGAATGCCGATCAGGCGAAAGTGCTCGCCCAAAACATCGGAATGCAGTTACAGAACGAATGGATGACGACGTATAAGGTTATTGCCGCGGTTCCCGAGGGAAAACGGGACTACAAGCCCGAACCGAATTCCCGAAGCGCGTGGGAGTTGGCAACGCATATGGCGGGCGCCGATGTGTGGTTCCTCGACGGTGTGATCAAAGGTGAGTTCGACAAGCCCAGCGAAACCGCTCCGGCGCCGACGGTCTCCGGCGTCGCGGACTGGTACAAGAAAGAATTTCCGAATCGACTCGAACGCGCGTTGGCGCTCGAAGGGCACCAGCTGTCCAAGATCGTCGACTTCTACGGCATGAAGATGCCGGCCGTTCAGTTCATGATGTTCGCGCTCGTTCACATGGTCCACCACCGTGGTCAGCTGGCGACGTATCTGCGCCCGATGGGTGGCAAGGTGCCCAGCATCTACGGAGGCAGCTTCGACGAACAGTGGCAGGGGCCCACGGAACCGAGCGCGTAAGCGACTTGTTCCCCGATCTACGCGCGTTTCTCGATCGTCTCAGACACGACAACGATCTCGTCGAAGTCACGACGGCCGTCGACGCAAATCTCGAAGTCGCCGAAATTCATCGCCGGGTCATCGCCGCAGCTGGCCCGGCGCTTCTCTTCTCCAACGTCAAAGGGGCGGGCTTTCCGCTCGTCACCAACCTCTTCGGGACACCCCGGCGTGCCGAGCTCGCGTTTGGCGAGCGTCCGATCCAATTGATCAAGCGGCTGGTCCATCTCGCCGAAACGCTCCTGCCCCCGACTCCCGCCAAGCTGTGGGGCGCGCGGGACGTGGCGCTCGAACTGGCTCGCATCGGCACCAGACGTCAGGCGGCTGGACCCGTGCTTGACGTCGTGACTTCGGACGTTCGCCTCGATCGCCTCCCGGTCGTGACGTGTTGGCCCGAGGATGGCGGCCCGTTCATCACGCTTCCCCTCGTTTACACCACGCATCCTGCTCGCCCCGGGCACAACCTTGGGATGTATCGCCTTCACGTCTACGACCGCCAAACGACCGGAATGCACTGGCAGATTGGGAAGGGCGGCGGATTCCACTACGCGCTTGCCGAGTCGGCCGGGAACGCGCTCCCGGCCACCGTCTTTCTCGGAGGCCCTCCCGCGTTGATCTTGTCAGCCATCGCCCCGCTTCCGGAGAACGTGCCCGAATTGATGTTGGCATCGCTGGTAGCGGGTGAGCGGCTACCGCAAACCCAGGCGCCCAATGGCCACCCGCACCCGCTGATCGCCTCAACCGAATTCGCGCTGATGGGCCAGGTGCCGCCCAAAGTGCGGCGGCCCGAAGGCCCGTTTGGCGATCATTACGGTTACTACTCGCTGCAACACGACTACCCGGTCTTCGAAGTGAAACAGATCGCGCATCGTCGCGATGCCATCTATCCGGCCACCATCGTCGGCAAGCCACGGCAGGAGGATTTTTTCATCGGCGATCTCCTGCAGGAGCTGCTTTCGCCCTTGTTCCCGATGGTCATGCCCGCGGTCGAGCGGCTGTGGTCGTACGGCGAAACGGGTTATCACTCGCTCGCTGGCGCGGTCGTCAAGCAGCGCTACAAGCGGGAGGCGATGGCCAGTGCCTTTCGCATCCTCGGCGAAGGACAGCTGTCACTCACGAAATTCCTTCTCCTAACCGATCGGCTAGTGGATCTGAAGGACTTTCGTGCCACGCTCGAGCACATCCTGGCTCGCACTCGGCCTGAGACCGATCTCTACGTGCTGTCGAATCTCTCGATGGATACGCTCGACTACACCGGTCCAGTCGTGAACGAAGGCTCGAAGGGGGTGTGGCTGGGGCTGGGCGACCCGGTGCGCGAATTGCCGAGGGAGTTCCGCGACAGTCCCGAGCGGCCTGCGGATGTAACCGAGGCCCGCGTGTTCTGCGCCGGATGTCTGGTCGTACGGGCTGGCACCTATGCTGAAGACGCGACAGCGCCGGCACGACTGGCCGCACACCCCGCGTTCAAGGACTGGCCACTGGTGGTGCTTAGCGACGAACCAGAGCGAGCGACCCGAAGCGTCATGAACTTTCTTTGGACCACGTTCACGCGATTCGAGCCGGCGGCGGATATCCACGCAGCGCGCCGAACGATCGTGCGAAACCACATCGCGTACGAAGCGCCGATCGTGATCGATGCGCGCATGAAACCTTGGTATCCGAAGGAAGTCTCCTGCCGTCCGGATATCGCCCAGCAGGTATCCAACCGATGGAACGACTACTTTGCCGGTCGCAAGGTCGACATGGGTGACGCTGAGAAGGGACATCTGGATTAGTGACCACCGACTACCGACCAGCGCATGGGATAATCGTTTTGTGAGTGAATTGAGGCCGAATGAAACGACAACAACCGATGGTATTCGGGTGCATGTCAGGACGATGTTCCTGCCGGATCGGAGTTCCCCTCGGGAGGGGCAATACCTGTTCGCCTACACCATCAAGATCACGAATGTCGGTGAGGAAACCGCCCAGCTCCTCGGTCGCCATTGGATCATCACGGACGCGGACGGCGAAGTGAAAGAAGTACGCGGGCCCGGCGTCGTTGGTGACCAGCCGGTCCTCGAGCCAGGAATGAGCTACGAGTACACGAGCTATTGTCCCCTCAAGACCAACGTTGGCGCGATGCAGGGCAGTTACACCATGGTTCGACCGGGCGGCGAGCTATTTGAAGCCCGAATCGCACCGTTCACATTGGCCGTTCCCAACGCACTGAACTGATGTTGCCTTCACGAACCCCAAGCATGCGGCGCGCTGAGCGTTCCGCCCGCGGCACCACGGTGCCGCGATCGGCGGACGATGCGGCGGCGGGAAAAAAGAAGGTCTCGGCTTCAGCCGCGTGGCGAGAGGCTCGAGAGCTCATCAGCGCTCACCGCCACCGTCTGCTTCTTGGACTGGTCCTGATGCTGATCAGCCGCCTGTCGGGGCTCGTGCTGCCCGCTTCGTCCAAGTATCTGGTGGACGAAGTGATCGGCAAGGGACGCCACGACCTGCTGATGCCGATCGCTGTTGCTGGTGGCGTGGCTACGGCGG
Organism: uncultured Acidobacteriota bacterium; assembly: GCA_963724485.1. GTDB lineage: Bacteria > Acidobacteriota > Vicinamibacteria > Vicinamibacterales > UBA2999 > JACCSI01. The sequence goes on along the minus strand of CAVRUW010000018.1, from coordinate 396,990 downwards.
TTCAGGCGGTCACGTCGTTCATCAACTCGCAGATTCTCGGCGTCGCCGCTCAGCGCGCGATCACCGAGATGCGCAAGCGGGTTCAGGCCCGCGTCATGCGGCTCCCGGTGCGCTATTTCGACTCGACCCAGAGCGGAGTGTTGCTGTCGCGCATCATGAGCGATGCCGACGGCATCCGGAATCTCGTTGGTTCGGGCCTCGTGCAACTGGTGGGAGGCATGATCACGGCGGTGCTGGGACTCGGCGTCCTTTTCTATATCAATTGGCGGTTGACGATCGTCACCATCATCGTGCTGGCGCTGTTTGGCGTCGGCATGTCCTACGCGTTTCGCACCCTGCGCCCGTTGTTCCGTGAGCGCGGCAAGATTAACGCCGAGGTTACCGGCCGTCTCACCGAGGCGCTCGGCGGCATCCGAATCGTCAAGAGCTACACCGCGGAGAAGCGCGAAGAGATCGTGTTCGCGAAGGGGGCGCACCGGTTGTTCCGCAACGTGGCAAAGTCCATGACCGGGGTGTCGGCCACCACCGCGGGAAGCACGGTGATCGTGGGGATTGTCGGCATCATCATGATTTGGCTGGGCGGTCGCGACATCCTGGCGGGCCGGATGACGCTCGGCGACTTCATCATGTACATCTTCTTCGTCGGGCTGGTGGCGGCGCCGATGGTATCGATTGCCTCGATCGGAACCCAGATCACCGAGGCGTTCGCGGGGCTCGATCGCATTCGCGAGATTCTCGATACCGCGACCGAAGACGATGTGGACGCGGACAAGCCGCCACTCGATCGCATCAGCGGCGACATCAAGTTCGAGGATGTCTGGTTCGAATACAACGAAGGCGTTCCGGTCTTGAAAGGTGTCAGCTTCCATTCATCTCCGGGTACCACGACTGCGCTGGTGGGCTCCAGCGGGTCGGGGAAGAGCACGCTGATCAGCCTGGTGATGGCGTTCAATCGCCCCCTGCGTGGTCGTATCGTTGTCGACGGGCGCGATCTGGCTACGATCCCACTGCACGACTATCGCTCACAGTTGGCGTCGGTGCTGCAAGAGAACTTCCTGTTCGATGGGACGATTACCGAGAACATCGGTTACGCGAATCCTTCAGCCAGCCTCGAGGAGATCAAGTCCGCGGCGCGGATCGCCCATTGCGAAGAATTCATTCTGAAATTTCCGGACGGCTACGACACCATCGTCGGGGAGCGGGGCATCAAGCTATCGGGTGGGCAGCGGCAGCGGGTGTCGATCGCCCGAGCCATCCTGGCCAACCCACGCGTGCTGATTCTCGATGAAGCGACCTCGAGCCTCGATTCCGAGAGCGAGGAGATGATTCAGGACGGGCTGCGTAGCCTGCGCGAAGGGCGCACATCGTTCGTGATCGCGCATCGCCTCTCGACGATTCGAAGCGCCGATCAGATTCTCGTGCTGGAGGGAGGCGAGATCCTCGAGCGAGGCTCACACGCCGAACTGCTCACGCTGAATGGCCGCTATCGTCAGCTTCACGACAAGCAGTACAAGCTGGAAACCGATCGCTTCATCAATCCCGGAGAGGATTTCACACCGGAACCGCCAAAGGCGTCGCCAGTGAAGGCGGCGTCGACGCAACTGTAAGGACGGCGGTTCTCTACGAGGTTCGTCACGAAGGTTCGTCAAGAACCCTTGCGAAGAACCTCCGTTAACGATTACAACCAAATCGCCGACACGAACAAGATCATCAGGCCGGTGACGAGCAACGTCATCACCCGGAGGCCGGCGAAGAGTCGCAGCAGCGCCGCCCGCTTGACGTTGCTCTTCAGGCACAGGCTGTGGTGTTGAATGGCGAGCTCCGAATTCAGCTGATCGAGTTCGACTTCCTGCCAGGCCTGGCGATGTGCTTGCACGTCGCGCGCGATCACGTCCTCGTAGTAACGGATGCCAATGGGCGTCGCCGAACGCTCGGCCGACCAGTCTTCAATCCGTGGCCGGAACTGCCCCGGACGCAGCGCCTCGATGGCTTGAAACAAGAAGTGGACGGCAGTCACCGCGTAGATGCCGAGCAAGAGCCCTGCGCCGACACGCACGAGGCCGCCCAGTGCGCCGACGACTTCGGGGCGGCTGGCCGCGATCACCACGAAGGCATTCAGGATGCCCATGACCACCAGAGCAAATCGGGCTTCGCGGTTGCTGATGCCGATGACCTCGTAGACCTCGTCCAGAGCGTCGTTGAGCGCCCTGTACTGCTCCCACGCATTCAACGGACGCCCACCGTCCTGCAGCAGCTGCTTCAGCTCACGCTTCGAAATTCGTTGATCGAGGTCGGTGGCCGGCGGGGCGGACGGCTCCTGAAAGGCAGGACGAAGGACCGACACGCTCTCGGCTCGACGGGGTTCCATCCTTCGTCGTATCGGCGCGACTCAGCGGGTTCGTTACCGGGGCCACGGAACCTTTGCCGGCCTGCTGCAGTATTCTGTTCTGCAGGGGGATCAACGCAGGGGTGGACAACAGCGAAATCCTTTCCATTTTCCTCCGCGGCGCGCTCGGGTCCCGTGGGCGCAAACGTGCCCGCCGTGCGGCGAACTTTCTCAGCGGCAAACGAGGTTTTCTGACAGCAAGCACGTTGCTGGGCGCCGCAGGTGTCGCGTGGGGTATCTACGACAGTCTGAAACCGGCTGCGACAGGTGCGCTTGGGATGCGGTGGGTGCGACCGGTGCGGTCGGTGCAGTACCGCCGCCCATTCCGGGTGCGACATTCAGCGTCGTCACTCCTCCGGTCTCTGCTGAGGATCGTGGCTTGCCGCTCGAGGTGTTGCGTGTTGTCCGGTTGGCCGTTTCCGCTGCGCGCGCCGATGGTGCTTTGCTCCCCGCCGAACGTGCGCTCATTCTCAGCCATGCGCGTGAGGCCGGCGTCGAGACCGTTGTCGAGGACGAGCTGGCAACCTCCCGTCCGCTCGCGGAGATCGTCCGCGGCGTTACCGACGACCAGAAGCGACGTGACCTCTACGTTCTCGCCTACACGATCATCCGCGCCGACGAAAACGTCACCGGCGCCGAGCGCGTCTATCTCGCGCAGCTCGCGCATCAACTGGGTTTGGATGCCGCGACCGCCACGAAGCTCGAGCAAGACACGGCGTCCAAGATCGACGCCTCCTCCGACACGCAACCCTAGGCCACGTTCCCCGGCCGAAGTGGCCACAGGGCACGCTCTTACTCGTCACGATTGAGATCGCGAATCTCTGGAGACAGGACAAATGTACGGATCACAGCAGTGGTACATGGCAATCGGCGGGCATCAAGTCGGACCGGTCACGCAGGACGAGATTATTGCCAACCTTCGGAATGGCAGCATCGATGCCGAGACCCTGGTGTTCACAGCTGGCATGGCCAACTGGCAGAAGATCAAGGACGTACCGGCGTTCGCGCCCTTCATCGGCGGCGCCGGTACGACCGCCGGCGGAGCGGCACCGCCCCCGCCCGTGGCGCCGGGCCGGCGTGCTCACGACATCGACTTCGTGATCCACGGCAACGAGATGCAGTTCGTCGAGGTCGAACTCGATCCGGGCGAAGCGGCAATCGCCGAAGCCGGCGTGATGATGTACATGACCCACGGAATCCAGCTGGAAACCATCTTCGGTGATGGCTCCAAGCAGGCGAGCGGCGTGCTCGACGCGCTGTGGGGCGCCGGTAAGCGCATCCTGACGGGTGAAAGCTTGTTCATGACCGTCTTCACGAACTCAGGTCAGGGCAAGCACCGCGTCGCATTTGGTGCGCCCTATCCCGGCAAGATCATCGCCATGGACCTGAAGGCGATTGGCGGTCATCTGGTCTGCCAGAAGGATTCGTTCCTCTGTGCGGCGCGCGGTGTCTCGATCGGCATCGCGTTTCAGCGCAAGATTGGCGTCGGCCTGTTCGGTGGTGAAGGCTTCATCATGCAGAAGCTCGAGGGCGATGGCCTGTGCTTCGTGCACGCCGGCGGCACCATCCACCACGTCGATCTCGGGGCTGGCGAGACGCTGCGAGTCGACACGGGCTGTCTGGTCGCGCTGCAGCCGAGCGTCAACTACGACATCCAGTTCGTCGGGAAGATCAAGACCGCGCTGTTCGGCGGCGAGGGTATCTTCTTCGCCACGCTCACCGGCCCAGGGCGGGTCTGGCTGCAGTCGCTTCCTCTGAGCCGTCTGGCGGATCGGATCTACAAGGCCGCGCCGCAGACCGGACGCCGGAAGGAGGAAGGCTCGATCCTCGATCGCGTCGGCGGTCTCGGCGATCTGATCGACGGCCGCTGAGATGGAACTCTGCTAGCATCACGGGCGCGGAGGTTCGAATGTTTCGTGTTGTCAGCGTTCTGGGCGCGGTGTGCGCGCTTCTGGCTTCAACCGTCGCAGCGACCCAGCTGCCGCGTACCGCGTTTCCCGAAAAGCGCGGTTTTCAGAAGTCCGACTTCCCACGGGTCGTCAAGATCGCGGAGAACGTTTACGGCTACGAGGACTTTCACAACGCCGGCATGATGACGGTCAGCATGTTCGTGGTCGGTCGCGACGGCGTTATGCTGGTCGATGGGCAGGGCAGTCCGGCGGCGACGCAGCGCCTGCTCGAGGCCATCAACAAGACGACGGGCAAGCCCGTGAAGTGGTACGTCGTCGGTTCGGACCACGGCGATCACACGGCGGGTAACGTGGTGTTACCCTCCGGCATCACCTACATCGTCCACCCGACTTCACGGGGGCAGCTCGAACGCGACGCGGCGAATGCCAAGGCCGGCAACGAGAAGGCGGCGACAGAGGCGGCCAGCAAGGGAGCGCCCGCACCATCGCCCCGGGTGGTCGTCATCCCGCCAACGGCGATGACCGGCGACAAGCAAGTCGTGGACGTCGCGGGCATCGAGGCACAGATCCTATTTCTTGGGCGTGCCCACACCGGTGGAGACCTGATGGTCTATCTCCCGGCGCAGAAGATTCTGTTCATGAGCGAGGCCTATCTCAATCGCGTGTTTCCCGCGATGCGATCCGCCTATCCCTCTGAGTGGGTCAAGACAATCGATCGCGCGTTGGCGATGGATGTGACCATCTTCGTTCCGGGGCACGGGTTTGTCGAAGAGGCGAAGGCGTCGCGCGAGGAGCTGGTCGAATATCAGAAGGCGCTGAAGTTTGTCATCGGAGAGGTCCAGCGGCTGCACAAGCTCGGTCTCACACCTGAAGATGCGCGCAAGCAGGCCAACTGGGGACCCTACAAGGAATGGATGCTGGCCGATCAGCAGGACCTCACAGCGATTCGCAAGGTGTACGAGGAGATAGAGGGCAAGCTGAAATGAGGCACTTTTCAGTGGCCAGTTTCCAGTTCAAAGGGCGCACACCTTAGAACGATGTCCCAAACCTACGCGACCCACGGCCACCACCCGGTGCCGACGTACCTTGCCATCGTTTTCACGCTGGTTGCGATGGTTGCGTTGATCGGGGCGTGGTGGTTCGATTGGCCGACTCTGTATCTCGGGGTCGTCAGCCTGTCCTTCGCGGTTGCGATTCTCGTATCGATATCGCGCACCTACATCACGAAATTACAGGATCGCATCATCATGCTCGAGATGAAAGTTCGGTGCGCGGAGCTACTGCCGCCCGACAAGCGGTCGCTGCTCCCGAAGCTCTCGCCCAAACAGATTGTGGCGCTGCGATTCGCGTCAGATGAAGAGCTCGGCGCGCTGTTGGCGCGGAGCGTCGCCGAGAACCTGCCGCCCAAGGCCATCAAGCAGTCAATTACGAACTGGCGCGCCGATCTCCACCGAACCTAATCCTCGACCGAACCGCCCGCGTGGAACACGAAGAGAAACTCGAAGTCCTGCAACTAATCGAAGCCCACGAACGGACGCTCTCGATCTGTCGCGCGTGCGCCCAGACAGCTCGCGATCTCGCCTGGGAAATCAAACGAGGGGCCGCGCCCGATCCTGAGGCGCTGCGCCAGACGATTGACGAATCAGAACGTGTGCTCGCGGAACTTGGCCGCATCGAGATCGCCATTGCCGAGATGAAGGCAGCGCTGTGGTGACAGTGCCTACAGCTCTGCGATCAGAGTCGCGATAGCCTGAACCACGTCTTGTGGTCGATCGCGATGAGGGGAATGTCCCGTCTCCTTCAGGATCAACCTGGTCGTCGGCCCCGCGAGCTGGCGATCGATGGCATCGATCTGCTTCAACGTTCCATACTCGTCCAGGTCGCCCTGGATCAATAGAGCAGGGCAGCTGATTCGCGGCAGGAAAGCCTCGAGATTCCAGTTGCGGAATGCCGGATCGAGCCACACATCGTTCCAACCGTGAAACGCGACGTCGACGTCGCGATGGTAGCGCGCCAGTCGATCACGAAGGTTCGTCGTGTCCCAGTGGCGCTTCATCCGTACGATGCTCGTCAACGACACATCTTCGACGAAGACATGCGCGGCCTCGAGGACGAGCGCCGCGACCCGCAACGGCGATTCCGCCGCCGCGATGAGAGCGATTGATCCGCCATCGCTGTGACCAAGAAGAATGGCGCGGCCGATGCCGGCCTCGTCGAGAACCTCGGGCAGCAGACGCGCCTCATCGTGCATGAAGCTGACAGTGTGTGGCATGGCCGGAGGGTCGGACTCGCCGTGTCCGAATCGGCTGTAGGCCAACACACGACGGTCGGTATGCTTGGCCAGCGTTTGCGGAAAGTCGCGCCACATCGCAACCGAGCCAAGACCCTCGTGTAACAGAACGATCGGAAGGCGTTCTGAGAGGGCACGGCCCCACCATTGCGCTTCGATCGCGCGACCTTGCACGAGCAAGCGCGTGTTCAAGCCGACTAGAATAATAGGGGTATTGGAGATTCCGTTAGTTGTCGGTGCACCTTTGACGAGTTCGAGGCCCCGCGCGGTACCTTTGAACTGACAACTGGAAACTGAAAACTGACGTTCGTCAGACGACTTGGGGGTATATGCGTAAACCAGTGGTGCTCATTACGGGCGCCGGTGGCGAAATTGGCCATGGACTCATTCAACAGCTCGTTAACAGCGGACGCGACTCGATTGTCACGCTGGACTTGAATCCGCTCGAACCGTCGCTGGGTCGTCACGTTCAGCGCGAATTCACCGGGTCGATCAACGATACGCGGCTTCTCGATCGCATTCTGTCCGAGTTCGAAATCGACACGGTGTATCACCTCGCGGCGCTCCTGTCGACGCGCTCCGAATTCACTCCGCTCAGGGCGCATCAGGTGAACGTCGAGGGCACCCTCAGCCTGCTCGAGTTCTCCCAACGAGAGGCCGAATCGCATGGGCGGTCAGTGCTGTTCCTCTACCCGTCTTCTATTGCGGCGTACGGGTTGCCAGATCTCGCCGCCAAGACTCGAGCTGGGCACGTCCGCGAGGACGACTACAACACGCCGACGACGATGTACGGGTGCAATAAGCTGTACTGTGAGCAGCTGGGTCGGTATTACGCGCGTTTCTACAAACAGCTGGCTGCCGAAGCACAAAGCGGTCGCGTCGACTTTCGATGTGTGCGATTCCCGGGGTTGATTTCGGCGCTCACTGTCCCTTCCGGTGGCACTTCCGACTATGCGCCGGAGATGATTCACGCGGCTGCCAAGGGAGAGCCGTACGCTTGCTTCGTGCGGCCCGATACACGGATTCCGTTCATGACCATGCCAGATGGGGTTGCCGCGCTGCTCAAGCTGGCGGCCGCCCCGCGCGAAAGACTGACGCGCACGGCCTACAATCTCGCGGCTTTCAACCCCTCGGCGGAAGAGATCCAGCAGGAAGTCATTCGGGCGTTTCCAGCCGCGCAGATCACGTGGAAGAACGACGCCAAACGGCAGCGGATCGTGGATTCGTGGCCCGAAGCCGTCGATGACTCGACCGCGCGCGCCGATTGGGGACTTGCGCCGCAATACGACTTCGCTGCCGCATTCAGGGACTACCTCATCCCGACCATTCGTGCACGGTACAAGGAATGACCGATGAAGCTAGTGACATTTGTCGCCATGCTCGGCGCTGGCCTCACCCTCTTGGCTGAGCAACAGACGGATCCCTTCCGGAGCGTCGCTGAGCGCTACGTCAAACTGGTGCTTGCCGTTGGCCAGCATGACGCCGACTACGTCGACGCGTACTACGGCCCTCCCGAGTGGCGGAAAGACACCGAAGGGACCAAGGTGCCGCTGCCTGACCTGGCGAAGGAGGCGCAGGAGCTGATTGACGCAATCCCGTCGCTGCAGATTCCCCAGTCTGGAAGCGACATCGAACTTTGGAAGCTCCGTCGCCAGTACCTCGAGCGCCAGCTGTCGGCACTTCGCGCGAGGCTTGGAATGCTTCAAGGCAAACGGTTGACGTTTGACGAGGAGTCGCAGGCACTCTATGACGCGACGGCGCCACGCCACACCGAGGCCGAGTTCGAGGAAGTCTTGGCGAAGCTTGCCGACAAGTTTCCCGGCGACGGGCCGCTCGCCTCTCGATACGAGCAGTTCAAGCGTGCCTTCATCATCCCGCGTGACCGTCTGGAAACGGTCTTCCAGACCGCGATTCGCGGTTGTCGCGACCGCACTCGGACCTACATCGAGTTGCCGGCGGAGGAGAGCTTCAAGGTCGAGTATGTGACCGGGAAGTCGTGGAGCGGCTACAACTGGTATCAAGGCAACTATCGCAGCCTGATTCAGGTCAATACCGACCTGCCGATTTACATTGACCGAGCGCTCGACCTCGCCTGTCATGAGGGCTATCCAGGACATCACGTCTACAACGTCCTGCTCGAGAAACACCTCGTTCGCGATCGCGGCTGGGTTGAGTTCAGCGTCTACCCGTTGTTCTCGCCGCAGTCGCTGATCGCCGAGGGTACGGCCAATTTCGGCATCGAGGTGGCCTTTCCGCGGGCCGACCGTGTGGGTTTCGAGCGCGACGTGTTGTTCCCGCTGGCAAACATCGACAGCAAACGGGCGCGGGAATACTACGAGGTGATGCAGCTGGTCGAGCGCCTCACCTATGCGGGCAACGAAGCTGCGCGGCGCTATCTCGATGGTGAGATTGACGCCAAGAGCGCTGCCGACTGGCTCGAGCGCTACGCCATGTCGCCGCGCCCGCAGGCCGAGCAACGCATCAAGTTTTTCGATCAGTATCGGAGCTACGTGATCAACTACAACCTCGGCAAGGACCTGGTGAAACGGTTCGTCGAACGTCGCAGCCGCGGCTCTGCGAGACGAACCTGGACGGAGTTTGCTGCGCTCTTGTCGTCGCCACGCCTGCCGTCAGGGCTGCAATAACTCTGGTTACCGGTTGCCAGTCTCCAGTCCCCCGCATGGAGAACGCCGGAGACCGGGGACCGGTAACCGGGGACCATCAGCGAAGAATCCCATGAGAGTCATCGAAATCTCATCGTTCGGCGGGCCCGAAGTACTGCGAATCGCGGAGCGGCCGATGCCGGTGCCGGGCCCGAATGAAGTACTGATCAAGGTAGCGGCGGCTGGTATCAATCGGCCTGACGTGATCCAGCGCTACGGCAAGTATCCACCGCCCCCCGGCGCCTCCGATATTCCAGGTCTCGAGGTGTCGGGTCACGTGGTTGGTCGCGGCGCTGGCGTGGTGCAGTGGGCGGACGGCGACGCCGTGTGCGCATTGCTTGCCGGCGGTGGCTACGCCGAGTACTGCGTGGCCCCACAATCACAGTGCCTGCGCCCGCCCGGCGGCTTGTCACTGATCGATGCCGCGGGGATTCCCGAAACGTTCTTCACCGTGTGGACCAACGTGTTCGAGCGCGGGCATTTGAAGCGCGGGGAGTCGATTCTGATCCATGGCGGCACGAGCGGGATTGGAACGACCGCCATCCAACTGGCACGCGCGTTCGCGGTGCGTGTGCTGGCGACCGCAGGGAGCGATGCGAAATGCGCTGCCTGTCTCGCGCTCGGCGCCGAGCAAGCATTCAACTACCGGACCACCGACTGGGTGAAGGCCGTTCACGACGCCACGCTCAACCACGGCGTCGACATGGTGCTCGACATGGTGGGCGGCGACTACGTTGCCCGAAACCTCGACGCGCTGGCCACCGAGGGTCGGCTTGTCCAGATCGCATTCCTCAAATCTTCGCGCGTCGAGCTCGATCTGATGCAGGTGATGCGGCGCCGGCTCACCATCACCGGCTCGACGCTGAGACCCCGCTCACCCGAAGAAAAGGGTGCGATTGCGCGCCAACTCGCAGAGCACGTGTGGCCGCTCATCGAGAACGGCGCGGTGAAGCCCGTGATTCATGCCACGTTCCCCATGGAGCGCGCCGCCGAGGCGCATCGCGTGATGGAAGAGAGCCGGCACATCGGCAAGCTGATTCTCACGATGGCGTAGTTGTAAGTGACACGCACCTGTGGCACCTACGGCACCAGCACCCGAGGCACCGACGGCACCTGAGGCACCCGCGGCATCTGAAAAGCTGTTCTCCCCGCGCTTCTTCCTGATGTGTGGGTTCAGCTTCACGGTGTTCCTGTCGGCGTTTCAACTGCTGCCGGTTGCGCCGTATCGAATCCTCGCGCTGGGGGGCACCGCGGCGGCGGCCGGCCTCTTTCTCGGCTTTCTTACCTACTCGTCTGCATGCACCGCTCCATTGACCGGAGCGCTCACCGATCGCCTCGGGCCTCGCAAGGTGCTCATCGTCGCAAGCCTGGCGATTGCGGGTTTCTCACTGATCTATGCCGTCCTGCCGTCGTACCCCTTGATGCTGGCGATCGTCATCATCCATGGCGGTTTTTGGTCCGGTCTGTTGTCCTCATCGGCCACCTACGTCACGTCGCTGGTGCCTGCTGGGCGCCGGGCCGAAGGGATGGGGTATTGGGGACTCTCGACCGTGCTTGCCGTCTCGGTGGCGCCCACCATCGGCCTCTGGGTGTACAGCCACGGGGGCTGGATGGCAATGTGTCTCGAATCAGCGGCGTTGAACCTGGTCATGGCGATCATTGCGTGGGCCTTGCCCCCGGACCGTGTGCGCGACGGTCACCCTGCGACGGTGACCATGAGGACCCTGCTCGAGTGGAGAGTGCTGATCCTCTCGCTCTCGCTGTTCATGTATGCCTTTGGTTACGGTGGGCTCACCAGCTTCGTTGCGCTCTACACGGATGCAAACGCCGTCACGCCTCGCGCGCTCTACTTCACCCTGTTCTCTCTCACGATCGTGGTCACACGCCCCTTCATTGGGCGCCTTGCTGATCGCATTGGTTATCGCCGGGTCTTTCTACCCTGCGTAGGGTTGGTGGTTCTTGGCTTTGCGATCCTCGCCCTCGGCGGCAGCCGTCTGATGTTGGTCACTTCCGCGGTCGTGTTCGGGATCGGATTCGGATCGGCCTATCCTGCGTATCTTGCGCACATCCTCAGGTTCGTGGATGAGAATCGCCGCGGTGCGGCGTTCGGGAGCATCATCGGGGCGTTCGATACCGGAATCGGCACGGGTTCGATCGCGATGGGGTGGATCATCCAGCGCTATGGTTTCCGACCGGCCTGGGCAACCGCAGCCTGCCTGGCAACCGTTGCCATTCCGTTCTTCATCGTTGTCGAGAGACGATTGTTTCGGACCTGAACATGGAATACGTGAATCTCGGGAAGAGCGGCCTCAAGGTGTCTCGCCTGTGCCTCGGCATGATGTCGTTCGGCACACCAGCCTGGCGACCCTGGATATTGAGCGAAGAGAGTAGCCGCCCGATCATCAAGCGCGCGCTGGACTACGGCATCAGCTTCTTCGATACCGCGGACGTGTATTCCGAAGGTGTCAGCGAAGAAGTACTCGGTCGGGCGATGCGCGACTTCGCCAAGCGCGATGAGGTCGTGGTCGCAACCAAAGTGTTCTATCCCATGGGTAAGCACGCCAACGCTGGCGGCCTGTCACGCAAGCACATCCTCCAGGCGATAGACGACTCGCTGCGTCGGCTGGGCATGGACTACGTCGACCTCTACCAGATCCACCGCCTCGATCCGGTCACGCCGATCGAAGAGACGCTCGAAGCACTACACGATGTCGTGAAGGCAGGGAAAGCCCGCTACATCGGAGCCTCGAGCATGTATGCGTGGCAGTTTGCGCGTCTGTTGTACACCCAGCGGATGCACGGCTGGACGCAGTTCGTCTCGATGCAGAATCACTACAACCTGATCTATCGCGAAGAGGAACGCGAGATGAATCCGTTGTGCGTTGCGGAGGGTATCGGCCTGATTCCTTGGAGTCCACTCGCGCGCGGGTTTCTCGCTGGTAACCGGAAGCGCGGCCGGCAGGACGCGACGCTGCGCGAACAGCACGACGCTTACGGTCATGGGCTCTATTACAGTGATGCCGACTACGACGTCGCGGAACGTGTCGCGGCCGTTGCGCAGCGCAAACAAGTGCCGCCGATTCAGATTGCCCTGGCGTGGATTCTGCGTCAGCCAGGCGTGACAGCTCCAATCGTCAGCGTGACCAAGCGCGAGCAGTTGGAGCAGTTGATTGCGGCGACGTCGGTCCGGTTGACGGACGAGGATGCGGCCGAGGTGCAGGCGTCGTATCGCCCACACCCCGTCCTTGGACACGAATAAGCACTGACTAGCGGCTGGCCCTCGACGCGGTCCAGGGTTGTTTGCTGGTCCCGTTGATGGACATTCCGTCGATGCGATCGCCGTTGACCCTTCCCGAGTATTCGGCCCCGGCCAGCGTAAACGTCAACTGATCGCCGCGCAGTCGCGGGTTGCCGATCGGCTCGGTCTTGCCGCCGGCCGTCAGCGCGCCCGTAACCTTCTGGAAGGTCTGTGTCAGCGCCAACTCACCCTGCGGCAGCTTCCACGTGCCGGCAACCTTTGCCGGGACGAAGTAGAGGAGTGACGTGCACCAGCTCGGGCAGTCGCCGGTCACGGTCTCCGTGGCGTCGGCCTCCCAATCCGGAATCGCAAACGTGTTCATCACGATTCGTGTGCCGGGTTTCATGTCGAGGAACTTGTCTCTCAGCTTGGTGAGGTTGTCGGGCAGCAGGAACAGTGCGAGAACGGTGGCCTTGGAGATGTCAGCCGCGAACATGTCGCCCTGGATGAACGACGCCTTGTCCGCGACACCGGCTTCCTTGGCCAATCGTTGCGACAGCGCCACCATATCCGGGTTGTATTCGACGCCGATCGCGGTGGCTCCTCGCTTGGCGGCGCCAATGATGTTTCGGCCATCGCCAGACCCGAGATCCATCACGATGTCCTTCGGGGTAACAGCAGCCATGTCGAGCATCTTCTCGACGAGGATGGGCGGGGTCGGCACCCAGACGACGTCTTTTCCGGCTTGACCAACGGTAGGTTCGAACGGCTTCGGCTGCGCCTGCTGAGCGTCCGAGACGACTCCGCTAAGTGCTGCTACCAGCCCGGCAACTACAACAACACGTACTCGACGCATCGCATCAGGCTCCTACAAGAGAAGGTTCGTATGCGAGCACTGGCCGCAGCCACCGCTCAGCTTCGGCGACGGTGATTCCTTTTCGCCGAGCATACTCTTCTACTTGATCTGAGCCTATTCGCTGAATCACAAAATATTTCGCCTGTGGATGGCCGAAGTACAGGCCGCTTACCGACGCGGCCGGTGTCATCGCATACGACTCCGTCAACTCCATTCCGATCTTTGGCGCACCGAGCAGGTCGAAGAGCCGTTGTTTCTCGCTGTGATCAGGACACGCCGGGTAGCCAAACGCCGGCCGGATGCCGCGGTACTTCTCTGCTATCAGGTCGTCGTTCGAGAGCCGGTCTTCGCCGGCAAATCCCCAATCACGACGCGCCTGCGCATGGAGATACTCCGCGAATGCCTCCGCCAGCCGGTCGGCGAGCGCCTTGACGATGATCGCGGAGTAATCGTCGTTGTCCTCCTCGAACCGTTTGACGACGGCGTCGATGCCGTGACCGGCGGTGACGGCAAAGGCCCCAACGTAGTCGACGACCCCTGACTCAACCGGCGCGACGAAATCCGCCAACGATCGATTGGGCTTGTCGTCGGCGATTACTTCCTGCTGACGCAGCATCGGGAACCGCGCGATTTCCCGCTTCGACTGGTACAACACCACGTCGTCGCCGTCGCTATTGGCCTCCCAGAACCCATAAACTCCACGTGCCCGCAGCAACTTGCCGCTCACGATTCGTGAGAGCAAGTTCTGCGCGTGGTCATACAGATCACGAGCGGCGCTGCCATGTTCCGGATGGTCCAGGATCGCGGGGAAGCGTCCCTTGAGCTCCCACGCCACGAAGAAAAATGTCCAGTCGATGTAGGGCACGAGATCCGAAAGGTCGACGTCGACGCTTCGAGCTCCAGTAAATGACGGTACAGATGGCGCGGGTGCGAGCTTCAGCCGGTTGCGTCGTGCCTCCGCATAGGACAAGAGCGGTCGTTCACGGCGAGTCCCGTACTGCTCGCGAAGCTTCGATTGCTCCACCCGTGTGGCCTCGGCAAACGCCGTGCGCTGCTCGCCGCTCATCAGGCTCGACACGACGTCTACGACGCGCGAAGCGTCCGGCACGTGCACGACCGGTTGTCGATACTCGGGTGCAATCTTCACGGCCGTGTGTTGCCGGCTGGTCGTCGCGCCGCCAATCAGCAGCGGCAGGTTGATACCGCGCTTCTGCATCTCTTGAGCGACGTAGACCATTTCGTCGAGCGACGGCGTAATCAGGCCGCTGAGGCCGATGATGTCGACCTTGCGCTCGAGGGCCTCCTGGAGAATGCGATCGCACGACACCATCACGCCGAGGTCGATGACTTCGTAGCTGTTGCAACCGAGCACGACCCCGACGATGTTCTTCCCGATGTCGTGGACGTCGCCCTTGACCGTGGCCAGGAGAAGCCGGCCTTGAGAGGTGCCGGTGGTTCCGGCAGCGACTTTCTCGGCCTCCATGAATGGCTCGAGCCAGGCGACAGCGCGCTTCATCGCCCGGGCGCTCTTGACGACCTGCGGCAGGAACATCTTGCCGGCACCAAACAGGTCGCCGACGATCTTCATCCCGTTCATCAGCGGGCCTTCGATGACCTGCAGTGGCCGACCGTACTTGAGTCGCGCTTCTTCGGTATCCGTCTCGATGAAATCGACCATTCCGTGGACCAGCGCGTGCGCGAGCCGGTCTTCGACGCTTGCTTCGCGCCACGCCAGATCGGTGGCGCGCTTACTCGCGGAGCCCCTGACCTGCTCGGCAAACGTCACCATGCGCTCGGTCGCATCAGGGCGGCGGTTGAAAATGATGTCTTCGACGTGTTCGAGCAGGTCGGCAGGAATGTCTTGGTAGACCACCAGCTGACCGGCGTTGACGATGCCCATGTCGAGTCCGGCTTTGATGGCGTGGAAGAGGAACGCCGAATGGATGGCTTCGCGAACGGCTTCGTTGCCGCGGAACGAGAACGAGAGATTGCTGATACCGCCGCTGACCTTGACGCCTGGACACTTGTCCTTGAGCAGGCGGCTCGCTTCGATGAAGTTCTTCCCGTATTCGTTGTGCTCTTCGAGCCCGGTGGCGATCGCCAGGACGTTGGGGTCGAAGATGATATCCGCCGGGTCGACGTCCGCCTGTTCCGTCAGCAGGCGATACGCGCGCTGACAGATTTCAATCTTGCGGGCAACGGTGTCGGCCTGCCCCTGCTCGTCGAACGCCATGACGACCATCGCCGCGCCGAATCGTCGAATCGTGCGAGCTTTGGCGAGGAAGTCGTCTTCGCCTTCCTTGAGGCTGATCGAGTTGACGATCGACTTGCCCTGCACGCACTTGAGGCCGGCAACGAGCACCGACCACTTGGAGCTGTCGATCATGACCGGAATGCGCGCAATCTCCGGCTCGGTGGCGATGTAGTGGAGGAACTCGGTCATCGCACGCTCTGAATCGAGCATGCCTTCGTCCATGTTGACGTCGAGGATATTGGCGCCGCCACGCACCTGCTCGAGCGCGACATCAGCCGCGCCGGCCCAGTCGCTGGCGACGACCAGGCGTGCGAATCGACGCGAACCAGTGACATTGGTGCGCTCACCGATCATCTGGAAGTTGCTCTCGGGCCGCAGGACCAGGGTCTCGAGCCCTGAATACCGCGAGAGTCCGTGAAAAGGCGTGTCCTGCGCGGATGGCCGGGAGCGCGGTGCGACGCCGGCGATGGCCTTCGCAACCGCACGAATGTGGTCCGGAGTAGTGCCGCAACAACCGCCAAGGAGGTTGACGAACCCGCTGTCGGCAAACTCGCGGAGCAAGCGGCTGGTCTCGTCCGGATGCTCGTCGTACTGACCAAAGGCATTCGGTAGACCAGCGTTCGGATAGCAGCTGACGTAACAAGTCGCGATGCGCGCCAGCTCCGCGAGATACGGCCGCATCTCTCGCGCGCCGAGCGCACAATTCAACCCGACGCTGAACGGCTTCGCATGCTCGATGGACACGTAGAAAGCATCCAGCGTCTGGCCGGAAAGAGTGCGGCCGCTGCGATCGGTAATGGTCACCGAGATCATCAACGGCAGGCGCGTGCCGCGTTGATCGAAAGCTTCTTCAATCCCGACGATGGCGGCCTTGGCGTTGAGGGTGTCGAAAATGGTTTCGAGCAGCAGAATGTGAGCGCCGCCGTCGATCAACCCGAGAGCCTGCTCGGCATACGCTGCCCGCATCTCGTCGAAGGTCGACGCGCGAAATGCGGCGTTGTTCACGTCGGGGGAAATCGACAGCGTGCGATTGGTCGGCCCCAGCGAGCCGGCGACGAATCGAGGCTGATCGCCGCCCTTCTGATTCCAATCGTCGACAACCCGGCGAGCGATTCGCGCGCCTTCAAAATTGATTTCGTAGGCAAGCTTCTCGAGTCCGTAGTCCGCCTGCGAAATGCTGGTGGCCGTAAAGGTGTTGGTTTCGATGATGTCGGCGCCAGCGTCGAGATACTGCGCGTGGATGCTGGCGATGTCGTCGGGCCGCGTCAGGACGAGGAGATCGCTGTTGCCCTTGAGATCGTGCGCATGTCCAGCGAATCTCGCGCCCCGGAACTCGGCGTCCGACAGCTTCAGGCGCTGAATCATCGTGCCCATGGCGCCGTCGATGATCAGGATGCGACGAGCGAGGAGTTGATGGAGCAGCGCAGCGGTTCCGGTGTCGTTATCGGTGACCATAGTCCCTAATCCGTCGCGGCGGCCTTGGTGGCGCGCCGCATGGTAGTTGTCGTGCGAGCACGGTCGCGGACCTGACCGCGAGTGCCGCTCGCCACGAGCACGGTAAACGGGTCACCCGCACGGCGCGACCCCACAGTGACCTTCACATCCGTCAACCCCGCGTCGGTCATCAACCGCTCGAGGTCGTGATCGCCAAATCCGAGCTGACGATCGCCCAGCTTGTCGCGAACCCACGCTTCGCCGTGCTCGCGAAGGTCCAGCACCAGCACTTTTCCGCCTGGCCGCACCACTCTCACGGCCTCGGCGACGGTGCGGGCGGGATCCGCTGAGTGATGCAGGGCCTGGGAGAGCAGCCCGACGTCCATCGAGCCCGTGTCGAGGGGCAGCCGATCGATCTCACCTCGCTTGAACGTGATGTTCGTCGCGCGGCGCCGCCCGGCGAGTGCTTTGGCGCGCGCGAGCACCGCCGGCGATCGATCCACGGCAACGACACGGTGCGCCCAGCGCGCCACCTCGACCGTCAGGTAACCCTCGCCGCACCCGATGTCGACGACGTCGAGCGGCGGCAGCAGGTGGCCGAGTGCACGCGCCCACGCTGCCCAGCTCCGCCCCGGCACGAGTTGCCGGCCGTCGCGCGTGTCGGGGCCGGCATGCTGATCGAAGTTCTCCCGCCGGACCCGCAGCACCTCCTGCAATCGGGCATCGTCAGCCCTCAGGCTGGCGGCGTCGCGGGCGGCCGCGAACTGCGCGTCGAGGAGCGGCCACAACGGCGCGCCGTTCGCATCACGGACCTCGGGGGCGAGGCGGTAGTAGCTGAACGCGCCGTCGCGTTCCTCGCTGACCAGACCGGCGTCCTTCAGGAGGCCAAGGTGCCGCGACACCCCCGATTGCGCGAGGCCGAGGATTCCGGTCAACTCGGTCACATTGAACCGATCGCGCGCCAGCACCCGCAGCAACCGAAGCCGCGCCTCGTCGCCCAGCAGGCGGAAGAGCGCGGACGCCTCTTTCATATCTATAAATGTAGATTAGTGGATGTAGAAGTGCAAGCGGCAGCGCAGGTATTGGGCGGGGGCTGGGGCAGAGGGTAGGGATAGGAACGGGGAAATGGGTTTCTCCCTATGCCAACGCCCTACGCCGTAGGCCCTTTCCTGCTAGGATGTGAAGTTCCCGACGGCTTGTGGTTGAGCCGTCACAACTCGATGTGAAACTGGGCTCTGGCCGGACAACGTGCCGCCAGAGGCGAACGACCATGGGACTCCTAGAAAAGCTCCGCCCACAACCGAAGTGGAAGCACGCCGACCCGTCCGTCCGACTCGAAGGCCTCCAGGAAATTCAAGACACTGACCAGGAGTCGCTGACGTCTTTGGCGACCGATGATCCCGATGCGCGGGTTCGCCGCGCCGCGGTGGCTCGTATAACCGACGCCACGGCCCTATCGGGGATCGTTCGCAATGAGAGCGAAGCGTCGGTGCGCGACCATGCGGCCACCCGTCTGGCGGGACTGGCCGAGCAGGGCGACGAACGCGCTGCCCTGGCCGCGGTATCCGCATTGGCCATGCTGGGCCGGCAGCGTGAGCTGGCGATCGTGGCTCGTGGGTCGCATCTCGAATCGGTTTGCCGCGCAGCGGTCGAGCAGGTGAGCGATCAAAAGGTGCTGTCGGGCATCGCGCGGCAGTCGACCGATGCGACGGCCAGGCTGGTCGCGATTGGCCGGATCACCGATCCAGCTGAGCTCGAAGCGGTCGCGTCACGTGGCGATTACCCCGACGCCGCGATCGAAGCCGTCGACCGACTCGAATCGCCGTCCGAGGATGTGCTCAACGGTCTCGTTCAGCGCGCCAAGACGAAGGCGGTCCAGAAGCGAGCGCGCGCCATTCTGCGCGCGCGGGAAGAAGCCGCCCGTCCGGTGGCCGCCGCGCCCGCTGTCGAATACAAGGATCCCGACCAGCAGCGCGCGCGAGAGTTGGCCGACCAGATGGCGGCGCTTGGCACGGCGGCCGATATCACGACCGTTCGCCAGACCTATGCTGCCCTTCGCGTCGCCTGGGTCGAACTTCTCGCGGATGCGGAGGTTCTGCCCGACGTTGTGGCACGCTTCGAGCAGCTTTCTGACGCGGTGCGGGAGCGATTGAGTGCGGACGATGCCGCTCGTGCGGAAGCGGAGCGGCAAGCCCAGGCCCTGGCGCGTGAACAGGCGGACCGTGCCGCCGTGTGCGCCGAGGTCGAGGGCCTCAGCGGCGACGACGTCCTTGACCGGGTGGCGGCATCCCGTGCGACGTGGGAAGGCATGCCGGCCATGCCTGACGCCTGGGCCACGGAGCTGCAACAGCGCTTCGAGGCTGCGTGCCGCGCGGCGGAACGACGTCACGAACGTCGGCTCGCGGCACGACAGCTGATCGAGCAGGCACCGGAAGTGATCGGTGCGATCGAAACGGCTGCGGCCAACGAAGACTACGGGTCGGTACGGTCGCAGTGGTACACGCTGCGTAAGCAGTGGCAGACGATCACGCGCGAGGGTGAGGTCGATCCGGAGCTTGTTGGGCGCTACGAGCAAGCTGTTCAATCGCTCGATGCTCGTGAGAACGAGCATCGGGAGGGCCGGGCGCGGGCGCAGCAGGAGAATCTGCACCGCCTGCAAGCGGCCGTGCAGCAGCTCGAGACGCGTGCGGCGGCCGAAAATCTCTCGCTGAAGGACGCCGAGCGAATCCTCAAGGATACCAAGCTGCTCGTCGGCACGATGGGACCGCTGCCAGCCAAACAGGACCGAGACGACCTGACCGTGCGCTTGCAGGAAGTGCGCACCGCGGTGACGCCGCGAATCAAGGAACTGCGCGACGCCGAAGAGTGGAAGCGCTGGGCGAACGTTCAGGTGCAGGAAGAGTTGTGCACCAAGATGGAGGCGCTCGTCGCAGTCGCCGAGTCCGAGCCCGAGAAAGCAGCGAACGAGATGCGCTCGCTGCAGGAGCGTTGGAAGGCGGTGGCCGCCGCGCCACGTTCGCAAGCCGAATCGCTCTGGACCCGATTCAAGACCGCGCAGGACCAGGTCTACGAGAAGTGCAAGGACTTCTTCGCGCAGCAGGCCGCCGAACGGCAGGAGAATCTCAAGAAGAAGGAAGCCCTCTGCGGCCGTGTCGAAGCCCTTGCCGAGTCGACCGATTGGGTCCGGACGGCGGACGCTATCAAGGCGCTCCAGGCTGAGTGGAAGACGATTGGCCCCGTCACGCGCGGCCACGAGAAGTCGGTCTGGGAACGCTTCCGCACCGCCTGTGACCGCTTTTTCACACGCCGGCAGGACGACCTGAAGGAGCGCAAGCACGAATGGGCTGACAACCTCGCCAAAAAAGAAGCGCTCGTCGCAGAGGCCGATCAGCTCGCCCAGTCGACGGAGTGGGACAAGGCCGCCAACCGCATCAAGCAGCTGCAGGCGGAGTGGAAGAAGATCGGCCCGGTTCGAAAGAACAAATCGGAAGTCATCTGGCAGCGATTCCGGACCGCCTGCGACACGTTCTTCGAGCGCTACAAGACTCGCGACCAGGTCGCGGTGGCAGGGAAGCTGGCCGATCGGGAAACCGCGGTCGCGGAGCTCGAGGCCCTAGTGCCAGCAGAGGAAGCGGGTGACAGCGGCGTTCCGGATGAACTCTACGCGAAGGTGCAAGCGGCGCGCGCGCGTTATCTGCAGGGCCCGGAGCTGCCCCGGCACGCGTTGGCTCCGCTCGCCGAGCGGATGAACGCGGCGCTCCTCGCGCTCGTCAACAAGTGGCCCGACGCGTTCCGCGGGACCGACATGGACCCCGATCTCACCAAGCGAAAGATGGAAAAGCTGGTGACCAAGATCGAAGCGCTCCTGCCTCCCGACAGCCGCGAACCGGCAGCGAATCTCTCACCGGCGGAGATGCTGGCGCGCCAATGGCGCGAAGCGCTGGCCGCCAACACCATGGGCGCTGCCGCTGCACGTCAGGCCGAAGACGCACGCCACCGTGCGACCGAGCAGGAAGTGCGCAGCGCGCAGTCCGCCTGGCTGCGGCTTGGCCCTCTGGACACCGAGACCCGCAAGCCGCTTCAGGATCGCTTCGATCGTGCCTGCCGACGGTTCTTCGAACAGAAACGCCGCCACATGGCCCGGGCGTAACGAGGACGGGACTCGCGTCAGTTGTCAGTTTCCAGTTACCAGTTCAAAGGAAGACCTAACAGCCAGTGCCTTCGCTGTCTTCTTCTTTGAACTGGTAACTGGTAACTGGAAACTGACGGCGATCAGTCAGCGTTGGGGTCTTCGAGGTAGGTATACCCCTGTAGCGCCTCTTCGTAGAACTTGAGCAGGCGCCCGGCTTGCTGGTCGGCCATGCGGTTGGCGTGCACGGCCATCTCGACATCGTTGCGAAGCTTCCCCATCAGCACTTCGGGATCGAATTCCACGTAGCGCAGCACCTCGGTCACCGTGTCGCCCTTGACGATGTGCTCGACGCGGACGCCTTCGCCTTCGTCGCCGTTGTGGGTGAGTGAGATGTGGACGGCGTGCGTGTCACCGAGCAGGTTGTGCATGTCGCCGAGGATCTCCTGGTAGGCGCCGACGAGGAACACACCCAGGTAGTACGGCTCGCCCGTGAACGGATGCAGCGGCACCGTCTTCTTCACGTCGCGGCGATCGATGAACTGATCGAGCTTGCCGTCCGAATCGCACGTGATGTCGCCGATGACGGCGTGGTTGATCGGGCGCTCGTTGAGGCGATGAATCGGCATCACCGGGAAGAGCTGCTTGATGGCCCAGCTGTCCGGGATCGACTGGAACAGCGAGAAGTTACAGAAGTAGGTGTCCGAGAGCAGATTGTCGAGACTCTGGAGGTCTTCCGGGACGTCCTCCATCCCCTGGGTGAGCTTGCGGATCTTCTCGCAGATGGCCCAGAAGAGGTTTTCGGCGTGGGCGCGCTGTTCGAGCGGCAGGTAGCCGCCGCTGAACAGGTTCATGGCCATATCGAGCGCTTGCTGCGCATCGTGGTAGGCCTCGAGCGCCGTGCGCTGCGTCACGGAGTGATAGGTCTCGATGAGGTCGACCAGCGGCTGTTCGAACTCGTCCTTGACCGTCGTCGGAACCGTTTCCTCACCAAAACCGATCGTGCCCAGCACGTTGAAGATCAACATGCTGTGATATGCGGAGACGGCGCGGCCGCTCTCCGACACGATGGTCGGATGTTCGATTCCGGCCTCGTCGCAGACCGTCTGCACGTGGTACACCACGTCGTTGGCGTACTCCTGCAGCGTGTAATTCATGGACGACTCGAAATTCGTCTGTGAGCCGTCGTAATCCACGCCGAGGCCGCCCCCGACGTCCATGTACTGCAAGCCGGCGCCCTGTTTCACGAGCTCCGTGTACACGCGGGCGGCTTCGTTGAGCGCGTTCTTGATGATGCGAATGTGCGTGATCTGGCTGCCGAGGTGGAAGTGGAGGAGCTTGAAGCAGTCCTCCATGCCGCGCGTTTTCAGTTCCTGCAGCCCGCGCTGAATCTCGGTGACCGTCAACCCGAACTTCGACCGGTAGCCACCTGACGACTGCCAGCGGCCGGAGCCGCGAGCCGCCAGTTTCACTCGCATACCGATGTTCGGCCGGACGCCGACCTTCTCGGCGTACTGGAGGATGAGGTCGAGTTCGGTGTACTTCTCGACGACCGGAATGATGAGGCGGCCCATCTTCTGGGCCAGCATCGCCATCTCGATGAACTCGGCGTCCTTGAAGCCGTTACAGATGATCGGGGTGTCGTTCTCGGCCAATGCGACGACCGCGAGCAGTTCCGGCTTGCTGCCGGCCTCGAGTCCGAAGCCGTACTGGCGACCGACGTTCAGTACTTCCTCGACCACCTGACGCTGCTGATTCACCTTGATCGGGTAGACGCAAGCGTAGCGGCCCTGGTACTGGTGCTGGGCGATGGCGCTCTGAAACGCTGAATGAATCTCGCCGAGTCGATGTTTGAGGATGTCGGTGAAGCGGAGGAGGATGGGAGCGCTGAGACCGCGGAGCTGGAGGCGATCGACCAGGCGCTTGAGGTCGACGCCCCGCGCCGGGTCTTTGGTGGGATGGACCTGCAGGTGCCCGTGGTCGTTGATCGAGAAGTAGCCCTGACCCCAGCGATCGACGTCGTACAGCTCGTTCGCTTCAGTGATCGACCACTTCGACCCGACCGACTCGGTCCGCATCCGAGTAACTGTGCTCATCGACATCTCAGAATAAACGCAAACCTCCGACGCGCAATTCTCTTTTTTCGGTCGACCGCCGAAAAACCTGCAGAGTCGGTCGAACTCGGGGACCCGCAGTGAAGAGCACAGGGAGATCAGGGAGGTCAGGGAGATCGAACAACACATCCGCGGAGCACGCGGAAAACACGGAGCGGTGAGCCAGCCGCCGGTCGAGGACCGGCGGCTAAGGAGTGCCCAAGAGCGACGTGGAAGAGTGTCCAGGTTGCATTCGGATCACACTCTTCCACGTCGCTCTCGGGCACTCCAAGGCGGCCTTCGGCCGCCTGGCTCACCCGCGCACTCTCCCTGATCTCCCTGATCTCCCTGTTCCCCTCTCTCCGGTAAGCTGAAGCCATGCCTGACCGTGTGCCGGCAATCAAAGTGCTGCTCCTCCCCAAGGACACCAACGCGTTCGGCACCATCTTCGGCGGCGTCATCCTCTCGCACATCGACCTCGCCTCCGCGGTGGAAGCACGCAAGACGGCGGCGTTGCGCTACGTCACCAAGGCCATGCGTGAGGTCGAGTTTCACGCCCCGGTCTTCGTCGGCGATATCGTGAACTTCTACACAGAAACGTTGCGCGTCGGCCGCACCTCTCTGACCGTCAAGGTGCTCGTCGAAGTCGAGCGCTGGAGCGGCGGTCAAGGCGAGCGGATCAAGGTCACCGAGGCCGAAGTCGTCCTGGTGGCCATCGGACCCGACGGCCATCCCACGCCGGTTGGCCACCCGTGATCGCCGCGTTCGCCCCTGGTACCGTCTCCAACGTCGGTCCTGGGTTTGACGTTCTCGGCTTCGCCCTCAGCGAACCCGGCGACATCGTCAGCGCGGAGGCGAGCGATGGGCAGGGTGTCGAAATCGTCGCCATCGAAGGCGATGCCGGTCAGCTCTCTCTCGACCCTCGACGAAACACCGCCGGTGCAGCGGTCGAGGCGCTCCTGTCCCGTCTCGGGAGCATCCGAGGTGTCCGTCTGCACATTTACAAAGGGCTTCCGCTGGCGAGCGGAATCGGGAGCAGCGGGGCATCGGCCGTAGCTGCGCTGGTGGCGACCAACGAGCTGCTCGGACGTCCGGCGCCGCTCGACGTGCTGCTCGACTGCGCAATGAAGGGCGAGATTGCCGGATGCGGTTCCGCGCACCCGGACAACGTGGCGCCCGCCCTCTACGGCGGCTTTGTTCTCGCGCGATCTTCGCAGCCCGCGGACGTGGTTCGGCTCCCGGTACCAGACGGCTTATCGTGCGCGGTGCTTCACCCGCACTTGACGATCGACACGGGAAGTGCCCGGAGGCTGCTGGGGGAGACCGTGCCGTTGTCAGCAGCAGTCCGGCAGTGGGCGAACGTGGGTGCATTGGTGGCCGGCTTGTTCCGGAATGACCTCGCTCTGTTGTCTCGCGCCCTCGAAGACCATGTCGCGGAACCCCGGCGCGCGCACCTGGTGCCGGGACTCTACTCGGTGAAGCGCGCGGCTATCGACGCCGGCGCGGTGGGATGCGGGCTGTCAGGGTCGGGCCCGTCGGTGTTTGCCTTGTGCGACTCGATCGAGCGCGCGAAGGCCGCTGGCACGGCGATGCGGGATGCGTTTGCGGACGCTGCCGAGGTTCCCACCGACCTTTGGGTTTCTCTGGTCGGTGGCCCCGGCGCCCGGATCGTGACCACGTGATCAGGTTCGTCAGCACTCGGGGACAGGCACCGCCGTGCGATTTCCGCTTGGCGTTGTTCGAGGGACTGGCTCCCGATGGCGGGCTTTTCGTGCCGGAGCGGACTGAGGCCGTCTCAGTTGAATCGCTGGGCGGGGCCTCGCTTACCGAAGTTGGCGTCGAGATCGCTCACCCCTACCTTGGCAGCTCGATTTCTCGTCAAGACCTTGCGCGGCTCCTTTCCGCGGCCCTCGACTTTCCAATCCCGATCGTGCCGGTAGACGAAAGCCTGTCCGCTCTCGAGCTTTTTCACGGCCCGACGTTCGCGTTCAAGGACGTCGGGGCCCGAGTGATGGCGCGCCTGATGGCGCATTTCAATGCTGGCGATCGTGAGCTGACGGTGCTCGTAGCCACCTCAGGCGACACGGGCAGTGCTGTCGCACAAGCCTTCTTTGGCCTCGATGGCACGCGTGTCGTCGTCTTGTTTCCGGAGCAGGGTGTGACGCCCGTGCAAGAGGCGCAATTCACGACTCTCGGCGGAAACGTTACCGCCGTTGCCGTCAAAGGAACATTCGACGATTGTCAACGACTCGCGAAGGAGGCATTTGCCAGCGAGCTGCGCAACCACGTGCGTCTGACCTCGGCCAACTCGATCAACATTGGTCGCCTCCTGCCGCAGGTCTTCTACTACGCGCACGCCGCGCTTCAGTTTGACGAGCCCATTGTCGTGTCCGTCCCGAGCGGTAACTTCGGCAACCTCACCGCAGGCCTCTGGGCCCGGCAGGCCGGATTTCCACTCCGGCACTTCGTTGCCGCAACGACGATTAACGATACCGTGCCGCGATACCTCGAAAGCGGCCAGTACGAGCCGCGACCGTCGGTTCCCACCCTCGCTAACGCGATGGACGTTGGCAATCCGAGCAACCTCGAACGCATGCGCTGGTTGTTCAACGATGACCTGGACCGTTTGCGCGACACCCTCACCGCATCGGTGCATACCGACTCTCAGGTTCGCGAAGCAATTCGCGAGCTGTGGAGCACTCGAAACTATCTCGTCGATCCGCACACCGCTATTGCTGTTCTCGGATTGCGGGCCACCGGAATGACGGGAGGCAGTCCTCGGCTGTTCCTTGCCACCGCGCACCCGGCAAAGTTCCGCGAGACGATCGAGCCGGTCACCGGCCAGTCAATTCCGCTGCCGCAAGCATTGACCGAAGCCATGGCGCGCCCACGGCGGGTCGAGCAAATTTCACCGAAGCTGGCAGAGCTGCGCGAGATCTTGATCAGCGCTTGAGGGCGCTGCTCACGCGAAGGCGATCTACTTCGTGTAGGTCGGTGGTTCGCGGAGGAACGCTGCGGTCACCCTGGCATCGCCGTCGTTGGAGGCCGGTCTCAACCCAAGAATTCGACACATCAGCTCGTAGACGTGCACGTTTTCAAAGGCCGGCACTACCACGCCGGATTTGAACGCCGGGCCGACGCCTATGAACAGGCCGTGCATCGACCGGTGGCGCGGATCGTATCCGTGCGTGCCGCCTGGAATTTGCCCATCCTCTCGAGCCAGCCACTCCCGGGTCGTGACGTGCCATCCGTCGTCGGCAATCCCGATCACTTCTGGCAGACGTGGGTGGCCTCGCAAACGATACTCGCTGGGTAGCGTGTCACGGGTGTAAACCGCCAAAGAGGGGAGCTTGTCTTTCAGGGCGCGAAGTATGGAGTCAGCGTTGCCCGAGCGTGAGTTGAGGCCGACGATCGGCGAGCTGTCGATGAGATCGACGGTCTCCATGTCGATGAGATCGTCGAGAACGATCGTGCGATCGCGGGAGAGCGCCGCCATGCCGTGATCGCTGACGAGGATCAAGTTCGTTCGTGATGTCAGTTTGGCTGCCTCGATGCCCCCCACCAGCCGGGCGATCACGCGGTCGACCGTGGCGACTGCCTTCCGGTTTTCCTCTGATTGAGGGCCAAAGTCGTGCGCCGCGCTATCGACATCGCTGAAGTACAGCGTTAGAAACGTTGGCCGTTGGGGGTCGGGCACCTTCAGCCACGCGAGCACCTGGTCGACCCGTTCTTCGTTTGACAGGTCGTTTTCGAACATCCGCCAGTACGTCGGCCTTCGACCGGCAATCTCCACGTCGGACCCCGGCCAGAACATCGTCCCGGTCGCCTGGCCCTGCCGCTCGGCTGTAACCCAGATGGGTTCGCCGCCCCACCATCGCGTGTCCTGCTGAATCCACCGGTCCCGTTGGCTCAGCGAGAAACGGCCAGGCAGCGCCTCATCGACGAGGTTGTTCGACAGGATTCCGTGACGCGCTGGATACTGGCCGGTCACGATCGAGTAGTGATTGGGGAACGTCTTCGACGGAAAAACGGGAATCAGTCCTTCAGCGCGAACGCCCGTGCTCGCCAGCCGGCCGAGCGTCGGCGGAGTGAAGAGCTGGAGATAGTCCCAGCGCCAACCGTCGATCGAAATGAGGATCACGATCGGACGTGATGGCCCCTGGGCCCCGACCACAGTGCCCGTGGCTGGAATAGCGAGGCCGAGTGCGAGCAAAAGCCCAACGAGACGGGCGCGCATGGAGGTCATGCCGGACAGAGCGTAGCAGAGACATTGCTTGTGTGCCGATGGGGGCACTATCTATGATCGAGGACATGTCTTCGTCCGCCCCGGCGCCCACGCTCGTCCCTGCTCGCGATGAAGTCGATCCACGTTTTACGTGGGACCTGTCGTCGATCTTTCCGGATTGGAAGGCCTGGGAGGATCACTACGCCATCATCGATCGTCGCGTCGAGGCGTTCAAACAGTTCGAGGGCACGCTCGCACAGGGACCGCATCGGCTTCTTGCCGCGCTCGTGGAGCAAGACGAGATAGGGCAGCTCGCTTACAAGGTCTGGTACTTCGCCTCGCTCACCTACGATCAGGATCAGCGGGACAACGCCGTCAACGGCCGCCGTCAGCGTGTACAGATTCTGATGGCGCGGTGGCAGCAGGCTTCGTCATGGTTCAACCCCGAGTTGCTGCGCATTTCGATCGAGACGGTTCGAGAGTGGATGGATGCTTCGTCGGCGCTCGCGGTCTACCGCTTCTTCATCGAAGACTTGTTCCGGCAACAAGAGCACGTCCTGGACGAAGCGGGTGAGCGTCTGTTGTCGCTCTCATCACGCCTGGGGGGTGTTCCGCACGATGCTTACGCGGCGCTGTCGACGGCTGACGCGAGATTTCCGACCATCACACTGTCGTCCGGTGACAGCGTCCAGGTCAGCTACGGGCAGTATCGCAAGCTGCTGGCAACTTGCCGGCAACAGACCGATCGCCGTGCGGCGTACGAAGCGCTGTATGACACCTACGCCGCCTCTCTCAACACCTACGCCACCCTCTACGGTGGGGTGATGCAGCGCGAGTGGTTCGAGGCCCGCGCACGTGGTCACAAGAGCACGCTGGAAGCGGCGTTGTTTGGCAACAACATTCCGCCGTCGGTCGTTTACAACTTGATCCGCGAAACCAAGGCAGGAGTCGAGCCGTTCCGCAGATACCATCGGCTCCGCCGACGTGTGCTCGGGCTCCGTGAGTACTTCGTCTTCGACGGATTCGTGCCGCTCGTCGAGCGCGATGCACGCTACCAGTACGACGATGTGCTCGATGTCATTACCGAGTCGGTCAGGCCGTTGGGCGAAGACTACCGGGAACGCGTGCAAAGCGCGTTTGCCGGGCGTTGGATCGACGTCTACGAGAACCAGGGGAAGCGCAGTGGGGCCTATTCAGCACCGGTGTATGGGGCGCATCCCTACATGTTGATGAACTACAACGAGACCCTGGATTCCGTCTTCACCCTCGCCCACGAGATGGGCCACTCGATTCATACCCTGCTGTCGCACGAGACGCAGCCTTTCGTGTACGCGGGATACACGATTTTCGTCGCCGAGGTTCCGTCGACGTTGAGCGAAGCGCTCTTGCTGGATCTCATGTTGGAGCGGGCGCAGACTCGCGACGAGAGGATCGTCCTGCTGCAGCATGCCATCGACAACATTGTCGGCACGTTCTACAACCAGGTGTTGTTCGCCGACTTCGAGCTGCAAGCGCACCGTCTGGTCGAAGAGGATCGTCCGGTGACGAGCGACGATCTCAGCGCAATCTACTCCGGCTTGTTGACCGAGTACTGGGGTGATGCGCTGACCGATGATCCGCGCGCCAAGATGACGTGGGCGCGGATTCCGCATTTCTTCCAGTCGCCGTACTACGTCTATCAGTACGCGACTTGTTTCGCATCGAGTGCGAAGCTGATGAGCGACGTTCGTAGCAAAGCGTCAGGCGCGCGCGAAGCCGCCGTTGCACGCTACCTCGAGCTGCTCAGCTCGGGGAGCAGCGACTACCCGATGAACCTTCTCGCGCGGGCCGGCATCGACCTCAGTCAGCCCGAAACCGTCCGCGCCGTCGTGACGCAGCTCGACGATCTTGTAACGAAGCTGGAATCGGAACTGAGCTAACGACCCCGTAGAAAGGGGACTGTCCCCTTTTATTCATAGCGGAGCGCCTGCACCGGGTTGACCTTCATGGCGCGGCGGGCAGGTACCAGCGCCGCGACCATCGCGACGAGCATCAGCGCCAAAGGCACGCCCGCGAGCGTCATGGGGTCACGCGGTTTCACCGCATAGAGTTGCGCGCTCAGCAGCGGCATCAACACCAACGACAGCGCAACGCCTGCCGCGACACCGGCCAGCGCCAACCACAGCGCCTGCAAGACGAGCATCTTCAACACCGCCGACGGGTGGGCGCCGAGCGCCAGGCGGACGCCCACTTCCTGCGTCCGTTCACTGACCAGCAACGACATCACCCCGTAGACGCCGATTGCCGCCAGCGTGAGGGCAAGCGCTCCGAACAGTGCCACCAGCACGAGGATGAAACGGCGTTGAGCCACCGAGTCTGACTTGACCGTCTCCATGGTCTGGATCGAATACAGCGGCAGATCGCGATCGATCCTCTGCGCCTCGGCTCGCACCAAATCGACCATGCTGGCCGCATCACCGGCGGTTCGCAGGACCACGAAGGGCGAGTTCATCGCGCCCTGGTTGGTGCTCACATACATTTCGGGTTGCGATTCCTCGTCCAACGCGCCGTGCTTGACGTCGCCGATGAGCGCGATGATCGTCCAGGGCGGTCCCGTCTGACTGTTGCGGATCTGCTTGCCCACCGGATCTTCACCAGGGAATAACTTGGCCGCCATCGTCTGGTTGATCATGCAGACCGGTGTCGACGTCGGCGTATCGCCGTCGTTGAAGGTTCGCCCCTTGATGATCGGAATGCCCATCGTTTGCAAGTAGTCGCCCAGCGAACGGCGGAACTGCACTTCGGGCCACTCAGCCGGCGGCGTCGACGTGCCATCGACTCCGATGGACGTCGTGAGACCAGTGCTGCCGAGCGGCAACCGGCTGGTGCCTCCCACGCTCACGACCCCTGGCAGCGCTTTTATCCTTTGAAGGAACTCTCGATAGAACGTCGTCCGCTGTTCTTGTGAGGTGATGCGGCCTGGCAAATTCATTTGCCATGTGAGCATCTGCGTCGCGTCAAACCCGGGGTTGACGGACGTCAGAGCCACGAAACTGCGCAGCAACAATCCCGCACCGATGGTCAACGTGACGGCAAGGGTCACCTCGGCGATGACGAGCGCGGCGCGAGCGCGACGTCGGAACACGCTGCCGACCGACCCGCGGCTGTGCTCTTGTAGCGCCGCATGGGGCGCCACGCGCGTCGCGGTCACGGCGGGCAGCAGACCTACGAAGATACCGGTCAGAAGCGAAACCGCGAGCGTAATGAGAAGCATTCGTGCGTCGGGCGAGACCTCCTGCACGCGTGGGAGATCGGGCGGCGCGAGGGCGACGAGGGCAGCGACGCCCCAGCGGGCGAGCAGCAGCCCGGCCGTGCCTCCTAGCACGGCGAGGAACAGGCCTTCGGTGAGCGCCTGCTGAATCATCCGTGCGCGTCCCGCTCCCAGTGCCACCCTCGTCGCGAGTTCCTTCTGCCGCGCAATGCTCCTCGCGAGCACCAGGTTTGCAACGTTGACGGCGGCGATGATCAGCACGAAGCCGACGCCGGCGAGCAGAACGAGCAGCGGTCCACGAATCGTCCCGACGGTCTGGTCGAGTACGGGCACGACGGTGGCTCCCCAACCGAGATTGGTTTCCGGGTAGCTCTGTTCCAGTTGACGGGCCACAGTGGACATGTCCGCCTGCACCTGCTCGGGGGTCACACCTGGTTTCATCCGACCGATTGCGCCAAACCAGTGGGTACCTCGGACGACTTGGCCCTGCGCTGTGAGCATCCGATTCGCCGAGGCGGTAGGGCCGCTAAACGAGATTGGTGCCCAGATGTCGATCGTTGTCGAACGCGTGAACCCGGCGGGCCCCAGCATCGAGCCGTAGGGGAACGTGAAGTCAGGCGGCATGATCCCCACGACAGTTGCCGATAGGTTCGCCAGCTGCATTTGTCGTCCGATGATGTTGGCGTCGCCGCCGAAGCGTCGTTGCCAGAATCCGTGACTAATGACGATTTCCGGGACTGAAGCGTCGTTCCCCAGCGCGCGTCCAAGCATCGGCGTTCGGCCGAGCAAGTCGAAGAGCCGGGGAGTGACGAAGACCCCGATGACGATTTCGGTGCCTGTGTCACTCTGTGCCCGGAACGGCGTGACGAACGAGAAGTAACCCTCCAGGCCGTCGAGGGTTTGATTCATCCGTTGGAAATCCAGGAAGTTGGCGGGCGACACCGTGTTCCGTGGCCGTCCTTGCTTTGTCGCATCACTCCAGACGTTCACGAGACGTTGCGGCTCGCGATAGGGAAGCGGCTTGACGAGCACGCTGTCAACGACGGCAAAGATCGCGCTCGTTGCGCCAATACCCAACGCCAGCGCAAGCACCGTGAGTCCCGTGACAAGCGGGGTCTTGATCGCAAGCCGCAGCGTGTGTTGCAGGTCGGAACGCAACGTGTCCCAGAACATGAAATGCCTCCCGGACGGTTCGTAAAGGTGCGGCCGGCTGTTCGGCCAGAAAAGGACGCGGACAATGGCGGCCCAACGTTCGGCGAGGCCTGACAGGATCAGGGTGCCTAAGGTGCCGAGGGTGCCTCGGGTGCCGAAGGTGCTGGTGCCTCGAGTGCCTTCAGTGCCTTGGGTGCCCTTGGTGCTGCAGGTGCCTAGAGTGCGTTCGAAGTCGGCCCACATTTCGTCGCCAAACCGATTGCGGAACGCGCGGGGGTAGGCAAGTAGCGCGACGCGGAAGAGGAAGCGCCTCACACGCGTACTCCCAGCAGCTTCCGGTCGCGCGCCGCCGTCAGCTGGCTGGCCATGCGCTCGGCCTCGGCGCGTGCCACGGCAATTCCGCGCTCGGTTAGCTGGTAGTACCGCCGACGCTCGTCGTCGTTGTCGTTCTCGGGGCGTTCGGCGAGCTCCTCGATCCAACCACTTTCAAGCAAGCGGGCCAGCGCGCGATACAGCGTGCCCGGATGGAGGCTGACCGTTCCTGATGAGCGCCGTTCGACTTCACGCATGATGCTGTAGCCGTGTCGTTCGCCATCGGCGAGAGCCAGCAGGATCTCGAAAGCCACCGGGGTAAGTGGGAGAAAGGATTCCGGCCTGAAGCGATCCATAGGTGCTTTGAGTCTATACGCTCAAGGCACATAGACGGTTCTGTGCTCGAAAAGGTTGGAGGCCTGAACGGACTTGACGGGACGGGCTATTAAGCCTATTATCCGGATACACGGATGAAACACCCGAAGGTTGTCGCAATCGAGCGGGAAAGCCTTGGGTCGATGCTCGACCACATGGGGACCCTCTCGGACCCGCTCCGCTGCCGGATGCTGCTCGTGCTCGAGCGCAACGAGTTGACCGTCTCGGAGCTGTGTGCGGTCCTGCAGTTGCCGCAATCGACGGTGAGTCGCCATCTGAAGACCCTGGCCGATGCAGGTTGGGTCTCATCTCGTCGCGATGGAACCAGCCGGTATTACGCCATCGCGCTTGACGGTCTGGATGCTGGCGCCCGACGCCTCTGGCCTTTGATCCGAGAGCAAGTTGCGGCGACAAGCGGGGCCGAGCACGATGAAAAGCGACTGACCAGTGTGCTCGCGCGACGACGATCGAAGTCGGAGGAGTTTTTCTCGTCGGCGTCGGGGCAATGGGATCGATTGCGCGAGGAGTTCTTCGGGCACTCGTTCCACTTGCACGCTCTATTGGGTCTCTTGGACCCCTCAGCGATCGTGGGTGACCTGGGCTGCGGGACGGGGCAGCTCACCGAGTTGGTTGCGCCGCACGTTTCACGGGTGATCGCCGTCGATAGCTCGACCGACATGTTGCAAGCGGCTCGCACCCGGCTCGAGCGGGTCGATAACGTCGAATTTCGCAGGAGCACGGTTGAAGCGCTCCCAATCGAAAACGCGTTCCTAGACGTGGCGTTGATGGGCCTGGTCCTGCATCACGTGCCGGATCCAGTGCGCGCATTGGCGGAGTGTGCTCGCGTATTGAAGCCCGGCGGTCGCGCGCTGATCATCGACATGCTGCCCCACGACCGCGAGGAGTATCAGCAGCAGATGGGGCATGTCTGGCTCGGATTCAACGAGCCCATGATTCGCAAGCTGCTCACGGGCGCAGGGTTCGACAGCATTCGTCTGTGGCCGCTGCCGATAGACGACGAAGCCAAAGGGCCGGCGCTGTTCGCCGCGGTTGCCGTGCGGGGGCGCGAATAGGGGGTCGGGTCTATTCAACGTTTCTGAGTACGTCTCTGTTTTGTTCGTCGCGTTTTTGTCAACCGTTCGTTCAGATTTGGATCGACAGTCACCAGGTTTTGGAGGAATCAGCCGATGGCACCAGCAGTTAGCGAAGTTCACGCATTCGAAGCCGCCAAGCAGAGCGGCCGGGAGCCGTTCAAGGTTGCCGACCTCGCGCTCGCCGAATGGGGTCGCAAAGAAATCCGTCTGGCCGAACACGAGATGCCCGGCCTGATGGCTGTTCGCGCCCGTTACAAGGGCAGCAAGCCGCTGGCTGGTGCTCGCGTGATGGGCAGTCTTCACATGACGGTGCAGACCGCCGTGCTCATCGAGACACTCGCGGAGCTCGGCGCCGATGTCCGCTGGGTCTCATGCAACATCTTCTCGACCCAGGACCATGCGGCCGCGGCCGTCGTCGTCGGCCGACCCGAGACTGGCGGCACACCGCAGAGCCCACGTGGCATTCCGGTGTTTGCCTGGAAGGGCGAGACGCTGCCCGAATACTGGTGGTGCACGGTCGAAGCGCTCCGCTGGCCCGATGGCAACGGCCCCTCATTGATCGTCGACGATGGCGGTGACGCGACGCTGTTCGTTCACAAGGCTTATGAGTACGAAAAGGCCGGTGCGATTCCGAGCTTCAATCCGGACAAGGAGCCCGAAGAGTGGGGCGTGATCCTCGACACCTTGCGCAAGGAGCTCAAGGACAGCCCGGGCGCGTGGACCAAGGTTGCCAAGGGCATTCGCGGCGTGTCGGAAGAGACGACGACCGGCGTCCATCGTCTTTACGAAATGATGAAGGCCGGCACTTTGCTGTTCCCCGCGATCAACGTCAACGATTCGGTAACGAAGAGCAAGTTCGACAACATCTATGGCTGCCGCCACTCGCTGCCGGACGGCCTGGCGCGTGCGACGGACGTCATGCTCGGCGGCAAGCTCGCCGTCGTATTCGGTTACGGCGAAGTCGGCAAGGGCTGCGCCCAGTCGTTGAAGGGGCAGGGCTGCCGCGTCGTGGTGACCGAGATCGATCCAATCTGCGCGTTGCAGGCGGCGATGGAAGGCTTCGAGGTCGTCACGATTGACGACGTGCTCGACAAGGCGGACATCTTCATCACTGCAACCGGCAACTTCGACATCATCACCGCGGCCCACATGGCCAAGATGAAGCACAACGCCATCGTCGGCAACATCGGTCACTTCGACAATGAGATCGACATGGCCGGGTTGAAGAAGATTCCGGGGATCAAGAAGATCAATATCAAGCCGCAGTACGACGAGTGGGTGTTCCCGGATGGCCACTCGGTGCTGGTGCTGGCCGAAGGGCGTCTGCTGAATCTCGGCTGCGCCACCGGTCACCCGAGCTTCGTGATGTCCGCGTCATTTACCAACCAGGTGCTCGCGCAGCTCGAATTGCACGCCAACGCCGAAAAGATCGGGCTCAACGTGCTGATGCTGCCGAAGAAGCTGGACGAGGAAGTCGCGCGCCTGCACCTCGATCATCTGGGCGTCAAGCTCACGAAGCTGACGAAAGAGCAGTCGGATTACATCGGTGTGCCAGTAGAAGGGCCGTACAAGGCGGAACACTACAGGTATTAGAGACGGCACGGTCTACGGTCTACGGTCTACGGAAGAACATCTCTTTGCCGTGGACCGTGGCCGTGACCGTGGGCCGTGGACCGTGGACCGGGGACTGGAGACCGTGTGTTACTGCGCAGTCCCCTTCGGTCCAGCCGCAATCGCCTTCTTGATCAGTTCCGCGGTTCGTGTGGCGCGGGCTTCGACGATCGCCTTCGCCCATTCGAGAGCCTTGGCTTTGTCGGCGATTGAAACGCCGTTGATCGTCGCCTTGCCGGCCTTCACGCGCTCTTCCCAACGAACCGACTTCGGATCCGTCAGCATCATGTTCAAGGTGATGCCGGGGCTGTCGTGCAGGCCGTCGTCGGGCATGCCGTCTTTCGTCACGCCAAGCTGACGCAGCACGTTGGGGGTTCCGGGCGGAGCCGTGTAGTACTCCGGGATGGTCGCGACGAGCGCTGACCCGGCAAACTGCGCGGTGAGCTTGTCGGCGACGGCCTTTTGCCCGTCCTGATTACCGCCGCTGTCGCCAATGAAGATGATGTTCTTGAATCCGTGCATCTTCAGGCTGTGCGCGATGTCGGTGAGCATGGCCTGATACGTTTCTTCGCGCAGGCTGATGGTGCCTGGGCTCCGCATGTGACCGCTCGGCGGATCGATGCGTCCTTCGGGCACGAGCTCGACGATCGGCGCGCACAGCGCGTTGCCCAACTTGCGCGCGATGACGTCGCAGTTGGTTCTCAGCACGTAGTTGTGCTTTCCGGTCACCAGCCACGGGCCGTTTGGCTCCATCCCGCCGGTTGAAATGATCGCCGTCGTCTTGCCGGCCTTGAGTGCGTCGCGGACATCCATCCAGGTCATCTCTTCGATCCACACCGTGTCGGCGGGAGGCAGTGGATTGGGAGTGTCGGCGCAGTTGTTGGGATTGTTACGACAATCCCCGCCACCCATGGAGCGGGGGTCTGGAGCGGGACGCTGTTGCTGGGCGACCGCGAGCGACGAGTGCGCGAGAGCAAGTGCGATTGCGAGCGCGACAGTTTTCATTGGTGAAGCCCTCAGTCGTCTCCGGTCTCCGGCCTCCAGTCTCCGGCAGCGAGAACCTACGTGCTGGCAACCGGGGACCGGGGACCGGAGACCGAACTACTGTTGCGTCCGCGTCGGTGCCGGCAACGTGCCTTTGTTGGCGATCGCCTTCTTGATCGCTTCCACCGTCGCGGTAGCCCGGAACTCGACGATCTGCTTCGCCAGCTCGGTTGCCTTGGCGCGGTTGGAAATATCGAAGCCGTTGATCGTCGCCTTGCCGGCCTTGACGCGTTCGTCGTAGCGGACCGACTTCGGATCGGTGATGAACATGTTGAGCGTGATGATGGGGTCGTCGTGCAGGCCGTCGCTCTTGCCTTCGGTGATGCCCTTGCCCTCCATGAACTTGCTCACGCTCGCGTAGTCGTAATACTCCTGCACGTGCGCGACGACGGCCGCGCCGCCGAACTGCTTGTTGAGCGTCTCGGCGACGGTGCGCTGACCGCGCTGATTGCCGCCGCTGTCGCCGATGAAGATGATGTTCTTGAAGCCGTGCATCTTCAGGCTATGCGCGACGTCGGTCAGCACGGCCTGGAAGGTCTCTTCGCGCATGCTGATGGTGCCGGGGCTGCTCATGTGGCCGCCCTTCGGGTCGATGTCGCCTTCAGGGACGTATT
This sequence comes from uncultured Acidobacteriota bacterium, assembly GCA_963724485.1. Classification (GTDB taxonomy): domain Bacteria; phylum Acidobacteriota; class Vicinamibacteria; order Vicinamibacterales; family UBA2999; genus JACCSI01. The sequence continues at coordinate 360,060 of CAVRUW010000018.1, read as the reverse complement.
CGATGATCGGCGCGCAGAGCGCATTGCCCAACTTGCGGGCGATCGCGTCGCAGTTGGCGCGCAACACGTAGTTGTGTTTGCCGGTCACGAGCCATGGACCATTCGGCTCGATCCCTCCGGTCGAAATAATCGCCGTTGTCTTGCCCGCCTTCAGCGCATCACGGACGTCCATCCACGTCATTTCTTCGATCCACACCGTGGATGCCGTCGGCAGCGGATTGGCTGCATCGGCGCAGTTATACGGATTGTCGCGACAGTCCCCGCCGCCCATCGTTCGTGGATCGGGCTCGCGTCGTTGCCGTTGCTGACCAGCAGCCGGTTGACCGCCGCCGGCCGCAGGCTGTGGAGGCTGTGCGACCGCGAATGAGCTCGCGAGCAGCAGTGATGCGCTGAAGAGAACCAACGTCTTTTTCATCGGTGTGCCCCTATAGGTTTCGAATCCAACCTGATATCAAAAGTCACGTCCAACCACCGACCACCGATCACTGGCCCTTCGGCTTAATGGCGAACGACCCGTCCTCGAGGCGCTCGCGGAACACGTGGCAGCTTTGACACTGCTGCCCGAGTGTCGTCACCTGCGTTTTCGCCTCGTTCCAATTGCCCTGTCCCGCCGCCAATTCGATGGCCGCGGTCGCCTGGCGTGCGGTTTGCGCGAACTTGACCGCTTCGTTGTTGCCGCGTCCCTTCCAGAATGTTTCTGTCTCGGCAAACGCCTTCGCCAGAATCGCGGTGTTCGTCTTCACGAGCTCCGGGTCGGAGGCGTCGACGCCTTTCCGCAGTGCGCCGTTGGCGCCGCCGACGGCTTTCATCGCTTTGTCGAGAACGGCTTCTTCCGGGGTCAGTGGTGGGGGAATGAACTTCGCGAGATCGTTGAAGGCGCCGTTGATCACGGCGCTGGCAATGATCACCGGCCGGTTCGGATTCTGCGCGAGGATCTCGGCGATCCCGTTGGCGCCCGCCTTCGCACGCTTGGTGATCTCGGCGGCATCGGGCTTGACCACTTCGCCGAGAACCGTGACGTACGAATTGAGCTCAACCGGCTCGTGCAATCGCGGCGCGACGACGATGATTTCCTGTCCCGTCGCTTTCGTCTTGTCTTGATCGACGGAGAAGGCCGTCGGGCTCAGCGATTTCTCAACCGTTGCGTAAACGGTGACGTACTGCCCGTAGAAGCTTTCGGGTTTCGTCGCGATCGAACTTGCTGCCGCGGGCACGGCCGTCCGCGGCGCGGCTGGGGCGGCTCCGCCACCTGGTGCGCCGCCAGGGCGTTGCCCTTCTTGTTGTGCAGGCTGTGCTGGCGTGCTGTTTTGTGCTGGCTGCTGCGCCAGCGCTGCCACCGTAACTATTGCGAACGTCGTCGCGGTAATGAAGGCCGCGCGGGTGGATGTTGTTGCTTCCATCCGCTGCATTGTAGAGGAACTGGCGACGCTTCGGCGTGGGCACGGCTCTGTCGGCTTGCGCCTCAACATTAGGGTTGTCTTTGATTGTCACTATCCATTCGGATAGCGCGTCGGCGGCATGTCAAAAACTTTGGCGAACCCCTAGCGGACGTAGTAAGTTCCCGCCGTTACGACGACAACTCACTCGGCGAGGAGTGACTGCCTCGCCGATCTTGAATTGAGGGGGAGGCAGCATGCGGACTCTCTTGCGTACGGCGGCAATCGCCGGGGCGTTGACCGCTGTGATGTTGGGTTTGTCGGTTGAGGCGACGGCGCAGTCGTTTCAGGGTGGGTTGCGCGGCGCGGTGAGAGACACCCAGGGCGTGATTCCTGGCGCCACGGTGACGCTCACGAATGAGGGCACCGGCGTCAGTCGCGACACCGTATCCAATGAGTCGGGTGAGTACTCGTTTCCGGCGCTCGACGCCGGCACCTACACGGTCAAGGCGAGCGTCACCGGATTCAAGACCTTCGAGCGGAAGGGCATCCGCGTTGCGACGCAAACATTCCTGACCCTGGACGTCACGCTCGAGGTCGGGACCCTCGAAGAGACGATCACGGTGACGGCGGATGCGCCACTGATCGAGACGTCCAACGCCTCGCATGCCGACGTCCTCGACGCGAAAACCCTCGAAACACTGCCGAGCGTCGGCCGCAACGTCTTCCTGATGGCGGTCACGGTGCCGACGGTGCAGAGCAGCGGTGATACCCACTGGAACCGCATGCAGGATCAAAGCGGGGCCTCGACGCTGTCGATGGGCGGCGGGGGGGTGCGAGCGAACAACTACTTGTTGGATGGGTTCCCGATCACCGATCTGCAGAATCGATCGTCCACCAATCCCAGCGGCGAGATGCTCGAGGACATTCGCGTGCAGGTGCACACCTACGACTCGGAGATGGGCCGCACCGGCGGCGGAGTATTCAATACCACTGCACGTTCCGGAGCCAATCAGTTCCACGGGTCAGGCTTTTATCTCAGCCGCCCCAACGCGCTCGTCGGCCCCAACTTCTTCAACGAAATTCGCGGAATCGAAACCAACGATCAGGTACTGGCGCAACGCCGGCGGCGGGATCGGCGGCCCGCTGATCCGTGGCAAGACGTTTTTCTGGGCCGCGACCGACATCTATCGCGACGCGCAGTCGCAGAATTCAGGCTTGCACGTACCCACCGCCGCCATGCGGAATGGCGATTTCCGCGGGCTGACCGATGCGCAGGGTCGTCCGGTCATCATCTATGACCCGCTCACCACGGACGCGAACGGCAACCGGCAACCATTCGAGAACAACATAATCCCGGGCAACCGCATCAATCCCACCGGGCGCGCGCTGGTCAACGCCTTGCCGCTGCCGACGCTCACCACCAACAGCGACAACGGCAACAACAACCTCCCGGCGCAGGACATCATCTTGTCCAAGGCGCATCAGTATTCGGTCAAGGTCGATCAGCACTTCAGCGGCAACGTGTCCCTGAGCGGCGTCTTCCTTCGCCAAAGCTCGTTCGAGCCCGACGCGAACTATTTCCCCGACGCCCCTTACGCGGCACCCGCTTTTCACCTGGACCGGGATGTCAATGTGCTCGTGCTCAACAACACCTACATCCTGAATCCGAGCACCGTGGCCACCTTCCGGTTTGGCATGAACACCTTCAGCGACGACAACCCCCTGCCATATCCATTCGACATGCACGACGTACCGGGAGTCAACGACGCCTTTGCCGATGCGATTCCAGTACAGAAGTTCCCGCAGCTCGATTTCACCGGTTACAACGACACTGGTCAAAGCGGCCTGTCGGATGTCAACTACTATTCGTGGGGCCTCAATGGGTCGTTGACGAAGCTTGCCGGATCACACAGCTTCAAGTTTGGTGCGGACTATCGGATCATCGGCGTCGACTCGCTGGCGCATGGGCAGTCGGCTGGAACCTACGTCTTCAACGGGCGGTTCACGGGTAACAACGCGAGTAGCCCCACCGCTGGCCAGAACTCGATTGCCGATCTCCTGCTCGGGTACCCGTTCTCGGGTTCTCTGACCCTGGCGAGCCGCTTCGACAACTACGTCAATTACTACGGGGCCTTCGTGCAAGACGACTGGCGTCTAACTGAACGCCTCACGGTCAATTACGGTGTCCGCCTCGAGCACGAAACGGGGCTGGCGGAAAAGGACAATCAGCTGGTAGTCGGCTTCGATCGCAACGCGGTGAGCCCGTTGAACGTCACGATTCCTGCGGACCCGGTGGCTGGCACGCCCGCTCGCCAGGTGCTCGGGGGTCTGATGTTCGCCGGGGTCAACGGCGCACCGGAACACGTGGGCAACCCGCCCAAAATCAAGGCGTCGCCGCGCGTCGGTGCCGCGTTCAGCGTGAACTCCAAAACGGTGCTGCGCGGTGGCTATGGGATCTTCTGGGCGCCGTGGCAATCGGGCGCACAGCAGGCGGCTGGCTATTCACAGGCCACGGCGGTGCAGCAGGAGGTGTTGCGACCCTTCACGACCATCGACAACCCCTTCCCAAACGGACTGACGCCAATCTCGGGCAATTCAACCGGGCTGCTCACCGGCGTGAGTACTAATATCACCTTCATCGACCCGGATCGGACCGCACCTCGTGTGCATCAGTATTCGGCGGATCTTCAGCGCGAGCTCCCCGGAGACATGAGCATCGGGTTCACCTATATGGGGGCGACCGGGCGTAATCTCACCTGGGGTGGCACTGCGACCGGGCAGGTCAACATCAATCAGGTCGATCCGAGATACCTGCCGCTCAACAATCCCGGCGGCACCAACTTTCTGACCCAGAACGTGCCCAATCCGTTCGCCAACGTTCCCGGGGCCGGATCGTTTGCGACCCGCGGCGCAACCATTCCCCGCAATCAGCTGCTGCGACCGTTCCCGCAGTTCGGCGACATCAACATGATCTTCAGCACGCACGCGAAATCGCAGTACCACGCGGGCGTGGTCTCGGTGAACAAGCGCGCCACGGGCTGGTGGGGTGGCCGCATCAGCTACACCTACAGCCGGCTCGAAGACAATCAGTTTGCGCAAGGCAACTATTACTCCAACGCGCCCGGCATCCTGAACAACTACACGGCGGTTCCCGGGTCTGGCTACTTCAATCCAGACGCCGAGTACGGAATCAGCCGTCTCGACTCGCCGCACAAACTGGTCGCAAGCCCGATCATCAGGTTGCCTTTCGGCGAAGGGCAGCGGTGGCTCACGAGCGGAGTCGGCAACTGGTTGGCGGGAGGTTGGACGGTCTCCATGGTCATTCAGGTCCAAAGCGGATTCCCGCTCGGGGTGAGTCAGAACACCAACAACACCAACCTCCTGGGCGCGGGTCAGCGGCCCAATTCGGTGCCGGGAGTCGATGTCCTGGTCCCCGGGGATATTACGGATCGATTGCGCGCCGATCCGGATGACAACCTCTATCTCAACCCCGACGCGTTCGCTCAGGCCGCAGCCGGGACGTTTGGCAATGCGCCGCGGACGCTGGACGGGATTTACTCGCCGGTTCGGAGTTCCACTGACCTCGCCATCAACAAGGACCTGCCGATTCGGGGCAACCATCGGGCAACGCTTCGGTTGGAGGTCATCAACCTGTTCGATAACCCATGGTACGCAGCGCTTCAGAGCACAGCTCATGGCAACTCGGGCTTCGGGCGTGTGATCGAGCAAGGCAACTACTCGCGCACGATGCAGATCACGGCGCGGTACTCGTTCTAGTAAGGGCGGCAGGACGGGCGGATGGCGCCCGTCCCGCCGAAGCTCGCAGTCGATACGAGCGAGCGCAGGCGGATAAGATACGGGCGGCGTGACACAACAGTCACGCCGCCCGTGTTGCATTCGGGGAGACGTCATGACGAGAAGCATTGGTGTGGCCGCAGTCCTCTTCGGGAGCCTGGCGATCGTGAGCGCCCAGACGCCGTCCAGTTCGCAACCGGCGTCCAGCGGTCAAACGCCGCAGCGACGCGTTGCGTCCGTCAACACGCAACCGCGCGTCGACGTGCGCGAGATGCCGCGGCCCATCGACATGCACGACAGTGTGTGGATCGAGAACCTCACGATGCTCGAGGTACGCGATCTGATTCGCGGCGGCAAGACCACGGCCCTCGTGCTGACCGGCGGGATCGAAGAGAACGGTCCCTTCCTGACCACCGGCAAGCACAACAACGTGCTGAAGGCGATGGGCGACTCGATTGGCCGGACCTTGGGGAATGCTCTCGTCGCGCCAGTCGTCACTTTGGAGCCGGGGAATCCAGCACGTCCAGGACTGTCACCCGGCACCATCGTCCTGTCGCAGACCACCTACCGGGCGATGCTGTCCGACATCGCGACGAGCCTGAAGTCGCAAGGCTTCACCGACATCGTGTTCATGGGCGACAGCGGTGGCAACATGAAGCCGATGCAGGAAGTGACCGAGGCGCTCAATGCTGAATGGAAGAAGCAGGGCGCAATCGCGTACTTCATCCCCGAGTTCTACAACTACGGGGAGGTCGAGCTATTCGAGCAGGAAGCGCTCGGCATTCAGGAGAAGCTCGAGGGCTATCACGACAACTACTACATCTCCTCGCTGATCGCGACTGTGGACACCAATGGAATCCGGATGCCTGAGCGCGTCAAAGCCGGGAAGTTCGTGATCAATGGAGTGTCGTTGGCGCCAATCGAGAAAACGATCGAGAACGGTAAGAAGATCGTCAAGTTCCGCACCGATGCGGCCGTGGCTGCTATCAAGCAGGCGATGGCCGCGGCGCGACAGCCATCGGGGCAAGCGCAACAGGCTCCGCCAACGGATACACAGACACCGGCGATCGCGGGCGTCGTGGCGGCTGGCACCAAAGTGACGGTGATCAAATCAGGGTTCCAGGGCACGGAAGGGCCAATCGGGATGCCCGATGGGAGCCTGATCTTCACCGAGACGCAAGCCAACCGCATTACGCGCATCGCTGCTGACGGCACAACGTCGACGTTCCTCGAGAACACGAACGGATCGAACGGTCTTGCCTGGGATGCGAAGGGTCGATTGATCTCGGTACAGACCACGCCTGGTCAGACAAAAATTGGCGTGATTTACCCGAAGGGGAGCGAGGCCACGCTTTCCGACAGTTTCGATGGCAAGCCCTTCGGGCGGCCGAACGACCTTGTCGTCAGCAGCAAAGGCGGAATCTACTTCACCGAGCCGGGTCCCAACGCGCAGCCAGGCGCGCCGCCGCCGGCGACTCCACCGCTCCCGCCGGCGGTCTACTACGTTGCGCCGGGTGGGAAAGCCGTCAAGGTTGCCGAAGGCATCCAACGGCCGAACGGCATCACGCTGAGTCGCGACGAGAAAGTTCTCTATGTCAACGACACGCAAGGCGAGCATCTGCTGGCGTTCGACGTTCAAGCCGACGGAACGCTGACCAACCGTCGTAACTTCGCGAAGTACCAAGGAGCAACGTCCGGCCCCAACGGGATCACGAGTGGCGCCGACGGCCTGGCGATTGACGACGCTGGTCGTGTGTACGCCGCGACGTCGGCGGGCGTGGAGGTATTCGACATGAAAGGTGCGCATCTGGGCACCATTCCACTGAGCCGCGCTCCTCAGAACATCGCCTTCGCCGGGAAAGACAAGAAGACGTTGTACATTGTCGGTCGCGGGTCGGCCTTCAAGGTCGATGTCGAGACTCCTGGCTTCAAAGGGCGCGGAAAATAGAGTTCAAACTTCGCACGATCGAACCTACGAAATTCGGTTCCGGCTGGCTGAGTGGCGTCCTGTCCGCGGCCTGCGGGTTGATCGGGCTGGGCGCCGTCCTTTGTTTTCACTTTCCTGAGTTCTTCACTACGCCTGACGCGCGGGCGCTCTACCCGATTCCGTACATTCGCGCGCTGCTGCATCTGTTTCTCGTCACGGCCTTCATTCTTGGCGTGGTTAGCTTGTCGTTGCGTCGAAACAAGGCGCTGGGCACGGTGGGCGTGCTGTCAACGCTGATCGCAGCGTTGCTCGGCGGATCGGGCGTGGTGGTTGACGACGAGTTCACGCAGGGTCCGTTCCTGGGACTCGATTGGTTCCTGCTCAATCTGATCGTCTACACGATCGTCTTCGTTCCCATCGAGCGGCTCTTCGCCAGGTTGCCGGAACAGGGCATCTTTCGTCGCGGCTGGCGGACCGATCTGACTTACTTCTTCGTCAGCTCGTTGCTCGTTCAGCTGCTGACCATCCTGACGTTGAAGCCGGCGATGATCTTCTTCGACTGGGCAGCCATTCCAGTCGTCCGCGATGTCGTCCGTTCGTGGCCCGCCGTCGTGCAGTTTTTCATGCTGCTCCTCGTCGCGGATTTCACGCAGTACTGGGTCCATCGCACGTTCCATGCGGTGCCTGCGCTCTGGCGATTTCACGCCGTGCATCACTCGGCGGAGCAGATGGATTGGCTGGCCGGCTCACGACTGCATCTGGTCGACATCGCGGTCACGCGAGGTCTGACGTACGTGCCGATCTATGTGCTGGGATTCGATGAAGGACCGTTGCTGGCGTACCTCGTCGTAGTCAGCGTGCAGGCGACGTTCATCCACGCCAACGTGCGTTTCGACTTCGGGTTCCTGAAGTGGCTGGTCGCCACGCCGCAGTTTCATCACTGGCATCACGCGGCGGAACGAGAGGCGATCGACAAGAACTTCGCGGTGCATCTCCCGGTGCTCGATTGGGTGTTTGGCACGATGCACCTCCCCGGCCGATGGCCGAAGGCGTATGGGATCGAGGGCGGCCCGCCCGTGCCCGACGGCTTCCTGCGCCAGCTGCTCTGGCCGCTGCATAAAAGGGGACAGTCCCCTTTCATGCAGGACTGACAAGTTTCGTCACTGCATAAAAGGGGACTGTCCCCTTTTATGCAGCGCGAGCATCACGCCGCCGCGGATCGGGGTCGGCGTGAGCTGCAGGCGCGACTGGGCGATGTCCAGGCTCACCGTTCGCCCGACTATCAACCCCAGCGTCGCCCCCACGATCACATCGCTGGCATAGTGCGAATTGGCCTGCAAGCGCGAGGTCGAGGTGTAGACGGCGATCGCGTACGCAGGGAGCGCCGCCTTGCGGCCAAAATGCTGATGGACGACCGCGGCAGTCGCAAACGCTGCGGACGCATGACCCGAGGGGAACGATCGAGCCTCACCGTCGGGCCGCGTCCGTTGAACCGCGAACTTGATCCCCTGCGTCATCGTCGCCGCCAGGACCTGCGCCTGCATCAAGTCCGCGCCAGCCGCGGTGATCGCTGGCTTTTCGAAAACCCGTCCGCCGACGTAGGCGGCGAGCGCCGCGCCACCCTGAACCCACTCGCGACCGAGTGCCTTGCCCCAGCCCGAATACGAGGCCTTCAGCACATGCGATGACGATGCACCAAGCGTCGCGATTTCGTCGAAGGGATACGCGGCGAGCGCCAGGAGCGCCCCGTTGATGGCGAGCCGTCCACTGTCTTGCGAAGGCAATCGCCGAACGTCACGCGCGAAGGCGCGAACGAAGCGACGTATGGCGCCGGGGTCGGTCGAAGGCGGCGCCACGCCGACCTGTTCGGACTCCGGCGTCGGCTCGACTTGCTGCGCCAGCCCGGGCGACGCTATCAGCGTGACGATCACGGCGAGGCCGGCGATACGCACCGACTGCAGTCTACTCCGCAGGTCGGCACAGCCCCAGCCCGACTTGCGGAGACGAGCCACTCGCCCGGTGGCGGCGCGCCTCACGAGGATGACCACAGTCTGCACTGCGGTGGCAGGGCTCAATCCGCAGGCGTTTGTCGCCGTGACACTCAGCTGGTACACGCCCGGCCCGACCGTCGCGCTCAGGCCGCGGCCGGCGATTGGAACGCTCAACACAAACGATCCTCCGACGTTCAACACATAACTGGTGGGTGCGGGCCCGCTCGCCGCCGGATCCCACATCAGCGAAATCGTATTGCCGACCTTGTACGCCAGGAAGTTGGCGGGCGACAGCGGCAGCCCCGAACATCCAGTCGGGAATGTCAGCGTCACCGCATTCGACGGCGCGCTCGTTCCAGCGGCGTTGCTCGCGCGCAGGGCAAACGTATACGTGCCCGGAGGGATGCCGTTGAAGCTGAAGGCATCACTGAGCCCCAAAGGAAGCGACGCCGAGGCCGATCCTGTGACGTCGAGCACCAGCGAACTCGGCGCGCCGCCAGCAAACGTATTCCGCCAGGCGAGGCCCAACGATACCCCGTTGGCCATGCCGAGCAGATTTGTCGGTGCGGACGGCGGCGCGGGCACGTTGACGAACACTCGGATCTCGTTGGAGGCGTTGCTGCGACTCGAGCCAGCGACTGTGTGCAGGCGAAGGTAAAACGCGCCGTTGGGCGCGGTGAATGTATGAACCGGTGTCGTCGTGCCCAACGGAATGCTCGCGAGCACCTCGCCCGGATTGACGCCGCCTTCCAGGACATAACCGGTGGGAACGATACCGCCGACAGGCGCGTTCCACCGGAGCGTGACCTGGTTTCCGACAAGCGAAGAAACCAACAGGGCGGTTGGGGGTAGGGCTAACCGATGCACCTCCGACCGCGATGCTGACCGTGGCAATGTTACCCGGGCCGCCAGCATTCGCGGCGCGATAGGTGAAGTTGTCGCCCCCGATGAAACCTGCGCTCGGCGTGTAGACGAAGCTGCCGTCGGCATTGAACGAGAGGATGCCGTTGCCGACGCTGGCTACGAGCGTTGCTGACAACGGTCCACCCCCATTGCTGCTGTCGTTAGTCAGCACACCTGGAGCCGGAACCGCGAGGGGCGTATTGGCCGCTGAGGTGTACGAGTCGTTGACCGTTGTCGGTGGCGTGATGCTGCCGCTCGTGCCAAAGCTCCACCAGCTGCCGCCATTGGCATCTGTGGTGCCGACGGGGTTCCGCGCCCGGACCTGCCAGTAGTAGGTGGTCCCGCCATTCAGCGGCCCGATCAACACGTTTGTAGTGCTGATAGAAAGCCAAATGCCGTCGCAACTCGCATTGTTGGTGGCGTCGTAGCAATACTCGTAACCGCTGGCGCCTGCGCTCGACCCCCACGTCAGCGTTGCCAGCAACGGCTGGCCGCGGCCGCATTCGCTGGAGAAAGCTTATTGAAGGCAGCCGGCGTTGGGGGTCCAACATCAACGCGGCCAATACGGAATCTTGGAGTCAGCGCTCCGCCGCCGAGCGCGAGAAATCCGCCGCCGGCGAGAACCTTCCCATCCGGTTGAACCGCCAAAGCGTAAACCTGCGACTCTGCACCCGGGTTGAAGCCAGTATCGAGCGACCCGTCGGCGTGGAGCCGCCCGATTCGAAGCCATTCCGGTCTTGACTGCGGAGGGAACCCCCCACCGCCGAGCCTCGTGAAGGATCCCCCAACGACGATTTTCCCATCCGGTTGGACCAGGAGCGAGTGGACCCGGCTGTTCGATCCCGGATCGAAGCTCGTATCGAGTGAACCGTCGGCGTTGAGCCGTCCGATTCGGCTACGCAGCGTCCCTGCACCGCCAAACTCCAAGGTCTGAAACGTGCCGCCGACGACAATCTTTCCATCCGCCTGCAGAGCAAGCGCATCGACGTGCTGATCCACCCCTGCGTTGAAACTCGTGTCGAGCGAGCCGTCAGCGTTGAGCCGCCCAATCCCGTACCGTGTCGTCGTGCCTGTCCCACCGCCACCGAGGGTATCGAATGCCCCACCGACGACGATCTTTCCATCCGGCTGTACGACAACTGCGTCCAGACAGCCATTGGTGCCGGCATCAAAGCTCGTGTCCAGTGAACCGTCGGCATTGAGCCGACCGATTGAGTGCCGCGGCGTTGTCCCACTACCGCCGCCCCCAAGTGCATGGAAGCAACCCGCTACCACGATCTTTCCATCCGGTTGCACTGCGATCGCGTTGACACCCAGTGACGCACCCGGGTCGAAGCTGAGGTCAACCGAGCCGTCGGCATGGAGTCGGCCGATGTTGTGACGTATGGCCGTACCCGGTTCGTCGAACGCCCCACCTCCCAGCCAGGAGAAGACTCCGCCGACCAGAATCTTGCCGTCTGGCTGAAGCGCCACGGCAGATAGCACCTCCAGCTTCCGGCGCCCGGATTGAAGGCGGTATCGAGCGTGCCGTCGGGGTTCAGGCGGCCGATCTTCTCGCGCATGGTGGTCCCAGAGCCGCCGCCACCGAGTCTGTCGAATATCCCGACGACGACAATCTTTCCATCGGGCTGCACCGCGATGCCGCGTACCGCGCCGTTCGTTCCAGGATTGAAGGCGTCAACGTTCGTTTGCGCGTGGGCGACAGCGCACGTGCCAAGCCCAATACAGAGCGCTGCGAAGAACGGCCTTGCCAAGCGTGTATACAAGCTCATGATTCAACTGGTTGGAGGGACGGCGTTGCGTCAAAGGAACAGAGGCATTCTCGCGGGACAATCCAGGGCCGAGGAGCGACAAGTTGCGCCGGGTACGTGCTTGCGTAAGTTGGCGTGTCTAAGATCCGACTGTTCTTTGCCTTTCCGTACCTAAAGGAGACTTCGATACGATGCCTCCGCCTCACCTTCTCGAATGACGGACGTCTCACAGCCCCCGCCGCGCCGGCCTCTCAATGGCTGGAAAGAGATAGCCACCTATCTTGGGAAAAGTGTCCGATCGGTGCAGCGTTGGGAGGCCACGCTTAAACTTCCGGTCCACCGCATCAAGACGCGCGACGGGCACATCCTCTACGCCGACGCCGACGAGATTGACGCGTGGCGCCGTTCCCTCGATTTCACGACCGTACAGGACCCCGTCGATCCTGAAGCGGGGCCTGACGATCGACTCGAGGTCATCGATCCGGTCGCGGCTGTCGAGCCCGCACCCCTAACGCTCTGGCGTCGCTCGGCATGGATGGTCGTAGTCGGCGTGATCATCCTCGTGGCAGGGGTTGCGTGGGGACGCCACCAAGCCGCACCTCCTCCGGTGCCGGTGGACTTTCGTCTGGGCAATCGGGCGCTCGAGGCGCTCAGCCCTGACGGCTCGGGTACTCTGGACGCATCGTTTCGATCGAGATGTCAGCGAGATCTCTGGACTGCCGCAGCTTGCCGCTCAGGTTTTGGACGTCGACGGTGATGGCGAAAGCGAAATCCTGGCATTCGTGCGATTCGCGCAGAGAGGGAGGCGCGCAACCATCAGCGACGGATTGTTCTGTTTCGGAATCGCCGGCGGCCTGAAGTGGAGCCTCATTCCCGAACGGACGCTCTCGTTCGGGGATGAAAGCTACAGCGCGCCCTGGCGAATCCAGGATTTCGCCCTTTCCGATATGCCTGGTCCACGGCGCCTCTGGATCGCCGTGGCCCATCACACCTGGTGGCCGAGCTTCGTCTTAGAGGTCGCCGCCAACGGAACGGCGGACGTCCGCTACGTGCAGGGTGGGCGGATTTTCGCGCTCGCGCACTGGATCACGCCGGCGGGTGGCGTGCTCGCGGTGGGCGGCGTGACCAACGAGCGATCCGAAGCGACCGTCGCCTTGTTGCAGGATGGTGACCCGGCTGCCAGTTTTCCCGAGCGCGGTTCAGGCCCCTACGCGTGCATGAACTGCCCCGACGCCCTACCGCATCGGGTTCTCGTCTTTGCGACTGCCGAGCATGCGAACCTCTTTCCGCGACGGCACCCGTTCGTGACCAGCCTCGATGTGACCGGCGCTGATCTCAAGGTCAGCTTGGACGAGGCGGTTCAACCGCCCGGTATGCACGCGGTCGCCACGATCGGGCCAAACCGGACCCTGCGCTCGCTGCGGTTCGCCGATGTCTATTGGCGCATCCATCGCGAGCTCGAACAAGCCCAACGAATTCACCACACTGTGGAGGACTGCCCGGATCGTGATCGCCCGCGCATTGTCCGCGAGTGGACCTCTGCCGGATGGCGCGAGATCCATGTCGATGGCGAGGCGTCGGTGCAGTAATGTCGCGAATTCAAGGTCAGGGTCAGGCGAGGGTCAGAATCGCCAGAGCACTCGAATCGAGCTGCGGAGCGCGTTGTTGATTTCGTCGCCGATCGACCCATAGTTGTACCGAATATCGGGGACGATCGCCAGTCGTTTGGTGACGGCGATAGCGACGCTGCCGCCGACCGAGGGCCCCCCGAAGTTGCGCGTGCGCCAGTCTTCCGGCGGCATTGCCCGGTTGACCTGCTCCAGGGTCACCCCAGGAGGCAGCGAGACGTGCTCGTAGACAGTGCGGTCCTTCGTCCGATGACTCGAGATTCCTGCCAACAGCCGCGGCGAGATCCGGCCCCACGCGACCCGTGGATGAAACACGGCGCCCACCGAAACGGTGTTGCCGCCTTCGCGTTCGTTGACGAACCGTGTGACGACGAACTCGCTGGCAGGTGCCCCAGAGCCGGCAAAGGAGATGCTCGGCCCGGTGTAATCCCGCGACAGCTGGCCGATTGACTGCAGGACGTCGATTTCGACGTCGAGCCACGGCAGGATCCGAACACCCCCGGTGACGCCGGCGCTGGTCAGCGAGCCACTCACGTGATCGGCGCTGGTGTGGTACGGACCGACCAGCAACCCAACGTAGGCCCTGTCCGCAATCCCCTGAGCGGCTGCGCTGGTGGCACAGAGCAGCATGGCCAAACCGCCTCCCAACCAAACGACCGTCCGCCCGTACATGACGACTCCCTCCGTTTGATTTCCGTTTCCCGCTGCACAATGTGCGAGAACTCCAGGGCACGGCTCATCCCGGAAGGCTCACCCCGAGAAGTCGGGCAACGCTCACCGTCGCTGGTGCTACAGTTTCTGAACACATCCGGAGGGTTCATGGCACCGCGCGCCTCAGATCGATCGCGTTATTGGATTGGGCTGGCTACAGCTGCCGTTCTCGCGTTGATGGTTCCCGCCAGCGCCCAACAGGCGGCACAGTCGTCCCGGGCGGCGCTGAGCGCCGACGACTACGCGCGCGCCGAGCGCTTCATGGGCTACAACACGTCGCCGCTCGTATTTGGAATGACCGTGCGTCCGAACTGGCTGGTGGATCCAACGAAACTGGCCGCGGCAGGAAAGGCCGAGGACGATCGCTTCTGGTATCGCACTACGGTACCGGGCGGCGCGGAGTTCGTGCTCGTCGATCCGGCGCGTGCCGTTCGTGAGGCCGCCTTCGATCACACCAAGCTGGCCGCAGCCCTCTCCTCGTCGTCCGGCGAGCGCTACACGGCGCTGACCTTGCCCTTTACCGAGATCGAGTTCACGGCAGATACGAAGTCGGTGGAGTTCACGGCGGCGAAACGTAAGTGGCGGTGCGATCGTCAGGGCGCGACGTGTACGTCGTTGGGTGCGGCGACCGATGCGGCGCGTGCGGGCCCGCCGACGGGGACAAGTCCGGCCCGGACAAGCGTGCCTTCGCCTGACGGTACGAAGACCGCCTTCGTGCGCGACTACAACCTGTGGGTGCGAGAAGCCAACGGGCGCGAAGCGCAGATGACGACCGACGGAATCAAGGATTTCGCGTACGCGACGAACGATGCGGGCTGGGTGCGGAGCGACACTCCGGTAGTCGTGTGGTCGCCCGATTCGAAGCGTCTCGCAACCTTCCGTCACGACTCACGCGGCGTGGGCGAGATGTACTACGTCAACACCGTCGTCGGACATCCGACTTTGACGACCCACAAGTATCCGCTGCCGGGTGACGACAAGATCTTCATGATCGACCGCGTCGTGATCGACGTGGACCAGAAGAAGGTCGTCCGGTTCAAGATGCCGATCGATCCGCACCGCTCGACGCTCTGTGACCACATCGTGTGTGGAGGGACGTGGGCCGACGTTCAGTGGAGCGCGGACAGCAAGGAAGTTGCTTTCGTCGCCACCTCGCGTGATCACAAGCGCGAGGACATGCGGATTGCAGACGCGGCAACCGGCAACGTGAGAAACGTGCTCTCGGAGCGTGCGGAAACGTTCTTTGAATCAGGCCAGGGCCGCGTGAACTGGCGCTACTTGCCGCAATCGAAGGAAGTCTTGTGGTATTCGCGCAAGGACGATTGGGGCCACCTCTATCTGCACGATGCGGGCACGGGATTCCAGAAGAACCGCATTACGACCGGCGACGGCAATGTCACTCAGGTTCTTCGCGTCGATGAAGCGGGCCGCGCGATCTACTTTCAGGGAGTCGGCAAGGAAAGCGGCCGCGACCCTTATTTCCGTCACCTCTACAAGATCGGTTTCGACGGCAAGAACCAGACGCTGCTGACGCCGGAAAACGCGGATCACACGACCGATCTGTCGCCTTCAGGAAAGTATTTCGTCGATACGTACTCGACGCCGGAAACACCGCCGGTGTCCGTGGTGCGCGATGCGACTGGCAAGGTCGTCGTTCCTCTGGAAAAGGGAGATATCTCCCAGTTGCTTGCAACAGGGTGGAAGCCACCGACGCCGATCACGGTAAAGGCTCGCGACGGAAAGACGGATCTCTACGGCTTGATGTTCAAGCCGACGAATTTCGATGCCTCGCGTCGCTACCCGATCATCAACAACATCTATCCTGGTCCACAGACCGGCAGCGTCGGCGGCCGGACGTTCTCCGCGGCACGTGGCGATGCCCAGGCGATCGCCGAACTCGGATTCATCGTCGTTCAGATTGACGGGATGGGCACGCCCTGGCGCTCGCGGACGTTCCACGAGACGTGGTATGGCGACATGGGAGACAACACACTCCCGGATCAGGTTGCGGGGATGAAGGAGCTGGCGTCGCGCTTCGCGTGGATCGATCTCGATCGTGCTGGCATGTATGGTCACTCGGGCGGTGGCAACGCGACTGCAACGGCGATGTTCAAGTATCCGGACTTCTTCAAAGTGGGTGTCTCCCAGGCCGGAAACCACGACAACCGAGTTTATGAGGACGACTGGGCGGAGAAGTGGCAGGGTCTGCTCGTCAAGAAGTCAGATGGCACGAGCAACTATGACGACCAGGCCAACCAGAATCACGCCCACAAGCTCAAGGGCAAACTGCTACTCGCGCACGGCACCATGGATACCAACGTGCCGTATTACAGCACCCTGCTTGTCGTGGATGCGTTGATCAAGGCCAACAAGGACTTCGACCTGATCGTGCTCCCGAATCGCGGTCATGGCTTCGGCAACGAACCGTACATGGTCCGACGGCGTTGGGATTATTTCGTCAAGCACTTGATGGGCGCCGAGCCCCCAGGCAACTACGAGATGCGCGGGCCGCCATCAGCCCGCCCGACGACGACCACGACACCACCCGCTGAGTGAACCACCGGTGTTGGCCGTCACCGTTGCTGCGATTTGGGTCTCCGCGGCTGGGGGATGGCAGGCAGCGGGAGGTGACTGTACGGATCTCAGCCTCAAAGCGCTTGATGTCATGGAGCGCGTCGTGGCCCGAGGCGACGCTGCTGCCGTGATTGGTGGAAAGCGAAGTCTTCGTGACCCGGTCGATCGATGTCCGCAGATCAATCTCGCGCGACTGTCGTTGCTTGGCTTCGACGAGGCTCGAAGACTCGCGGCGTTTGGCGGTGACATCGATCGGCAGCGGCCGACACAGCAGGCGCTCGAAGAGCTCGGCAAGCTCCGTGACGGCAGTATCGATCTGGAAATCGAGTATGCCGAGACCGCGATTCGAGCTGCGGTTGCAGCCGCCCAGGACGAAAGGGACGAGTTGGATCTACTGCTGACCCACGCGCGTGACCTCACGGA
Organism: uncultured Acidobacteriota bacterium; assembly: GCA_963724485.1. GTDB lineage: Bacteria > Acidobacteriota > Vicinamibacteria > Vicinamibacterales > UBA2999 > JACCSI01. Next base: position 342,978 of record CAVRUW010000018.1, on the reverse strand, counting down.
ACGGCTCGCCGCGCGCTCTCGACGAGCAATCTGGCCGCGACCGTTCAACGTTCTTGCAGGCGAGCTCTGGCTCGAGGTCGATCGCTTTGACGAAGCACGCGCGGCCTTCGAGCGAGCGGCCAAGGCCGATGCGAGCCCAACGGCAATTGTAGGGCTCGCGCGATCACTGGCCCGCCTGGGCCGTCGCGAAGAATCGTGTCGGACGTTCGCACGCTTACCAGAGGATGCCGTAAGCCTCCGAGACGAGACACGTCAAGAATTCGCCGAGTGCCGCTGATTCGCTACAAGCCCGAGATTCTCGAAGAGCTCGCGAGCCACGGCTTGCGCCCGAGCCCCGAGACCACGCCCGGTCGGCTGCGGGAGCAAATCAACGACCTCTACCGAATCGAGATTCGGCAGCTCCGCGATCGGTGCCGTGCCGGCGAGTTCTCAACGCGCGAGCTGCCCGAACGCGTCCGAGAGTTGCGCAAGCGATACCTGCTGCTGTCGATCCCGGTGCATTTGTGGACAGACTGACTGCCTACGACCTACGGCCCACCGTCCACGGTCCACGGTCCACGGTCCACGGTTCTCACCTCAGCACCCCAAGGCACCTAGGCACCCGCACTCAGGCACCCAGGCACTCCAGGCACACAGGCATCCGCCTCCGCTCGCTCACATTCCCGGGCGAGCTACGGCGAGACCTCGCCAAAGCGGCGGCTGCGCCGCGACGGCGGGCCTGCTGTACACTTCATTCAATGCCCCGTTTAGCTCGATTGACCGAGCCGATGGTGCGTGACAGCCGAGGCGGCGAGCTTCGTCCCGCTACGTGGGATGAAGCCCTGGATCGCGCGGCGGCTGGACTTCGGGCGGTGACCGGGACGCATGGCGCCCGGTCGTTCGGTCTCTTCAGTTGCTCGAAGAGCACGAACGAGATGAACTTTGCCGCTCAAAAGTTCGCGCGCACGGTGATCGGTTCGAACAACATCGACAGCTGCAACCGTACTTGACATGCCCCGAGCGTCGCCGGTCTGGCGGCGGTTTTCGGCATGGGAGGCGGGACGAGCTCCTATCGGGAGATCGAAGAGACGGAGTGTGTCTTGCTGTGGGGGTCGAATGCGCGGGAGACACACCCCATCTTCTTCCACCATCTCCTCAAAGGAATCAAACGGGGCGCTCGTCTGATCACGATCGATCCGCGCCGGACCTCGTCTGCCCAGTGGTCGGATCTGTGGGCCGGCCTCGACGTCGGTACCGATATCGCCCTGTCCAACACGATGGCGCGCGAAATCATCGCCGCCAACCTGGCCAATCGAGAGTTCATCCTCAACGCGACCTCGGGATTCGATGAGTACTGCGCGTCGGTGCAGGACTGGACGCTCGAGCGTGGCGAGGCCGAGACGGGTGTCCCTGCGCCAGTCATTCGCGAGATCGCTCACACCTTCGCCAAAGCGCGTCGCGCGATGATCTGCTGGACGCTGGGCATTACGGAGCACCACACCGCGGTCGACAACGTGCTGGCCCTCATCAATCTTGGGCTGCTGACGGGGCATGTTGGCCGGTGGGGATCGGGCATCAATCCGCTTCGGGGACAGAACAACGTGCAGGGCGGCGGGGACATGGGGGCCCTCCCCGATCGCTTGCCAGGCTTCCAGCACGTCGAGAACGACGAAGTCAGGCTCAAGTTCGATCGAGCATGGAACGCGAAGGTGCCGCCGGAAAAGGGCTGGCATCTGTCGCAGATGTTCGAGGCGATGGAGCGCGGTGAGCTGCGGGCTCTCTATGTCATTGGCGAGAACCCGCTCCAATCCGAGGCCGATCAGCATCACGCGACTCATCTGCTGGAGTCGCTCGATCTCCTGATCGTTCAGGACTTGGTTCTCACCGGCACGGCCCGCATCGCCGACGTGGTGCTTCCCGCTGCGGCGAGCGCGTTCGAAGCGGAAGGCACGGTCACGTCGAGTGAACGGCGGGTGCAGCGGGTGCGACGGACAAAAGCACCAGAGGGTCAGTCGCGAGACGACCTCCAGATCATCTTCGACCTTGCCGCGCGGCTTGGGCACGATTGGGGTGAGGCTAGCGCCGAACGGGTGTGGAACGAGCTCCGGACGCTCTCACCCGTGCACGCCGGCATGAGCTACGAGCGCCTCGAAGCCAACAATGGGCTGTCGTGGCCGTGTTACGACGAGCAGCATCCGGGCGAGGCGTTTCTCCACAGCCGCTTGTGGGAGAGGCCAGTGGTTGGTCCGCGAGCGCCGTTCTCGCCCGTCGAGCACAGGCTGCCGGTGGACAAGTTGACTGAGGAGTTCCCGTTCCGGCTGACGACCGGTCGCCGTCTGGAGGAATACAACACCGGCGTACAGACCGGTGCCTATGCGTCGCCTGTTCGTCGCGGCGAGCGCATCGACATCTCGCCGGAGGACGCCGAAGACTTGCAGGTCGCCGAGGGAGAAACCGTGCGCGTCCGTTCGCGTCGAGGCGAGGTGGTCGTGCCCGTGCATCTGGACAGATCTTTGCGCCCGGGTCTGACGTTCATGACGTTTCACTTCCCAGATGATGTGGCGACCAATCTGCTGACGATCGACGCCAAGGATTCCAAGTCGGGCACGGCTGAATTCAAAGCCGCGGCAGTCGCGATCGAGAGGCTATGACCCACCGTGGACCTGCATATCGTCGGGGCTGAGCCCAGCAGCGAGGAGCGGGACGCCGTCGATCGGCTGCTCGGTCCACCGGATTCAGGATGGGTCGGAGGCCTTCGCCGGGTAGAGAGTGAGACACGGGTTTCGCGCGGCGGTTTGGCTGAAGTCAAGGATCGGCGCGACCTGCTCCTGCCGGCGCTCCACGCGATTCAAGATCGAGTGGGCTGGATCAGTCGCGGCGCCCTCAACTACATCTGCCGTCGCTTGACCGTCCCACCGGCGGAGGCCTGGGGCGTGGTCACCTTCTACCATCTGTTCCGGACCGAGCCGCAGCCGCGCACCATCGTTCACGTTTGTGACGACATCGCCTGTCGCCTCGCGGGCGCTGAGCAACTCTGTCAACAACTCGACCGCGAGTACCAGGAGTCCGAGCAGTGGCATTGGCATCGCTCCCCCTGTCTAGGCCAGTGCGACCGTGCACCAGCAGCTCTGGTCATTCGAGCCGGGGAACGGGCATCGGCAGAAGTGCTGACGGGCATCACCGGCACCGAGCAACTGATCCAGGCCGGGCTCGCCGGGGCAGACGTCGGCGTCGGTTTCACTAATGAACTGGTGACCGGCGGTGTCGTGATCGATGGGCAACCAGGAAAGCTCCTGCGACGCATCAGCGGTGGCAATGCCACCACGCTTCCGGGTTACCTCAACGCGGGCGGCTATCGCGCGCTGGCGCGGGCGCTAGAGCTCGGACCTGACGGCGTCATCAAGGAAGTTGTCGCGTCAAATCTGCTCGGGCGCGGTGGCGCGGCGTTTCCAACCGGAAGAAAGTGGGAGGCCGTTGCGCGCGAAGCGGCGCGCCCGCACTATCTGGTTTGCAACGCGGACGAATCAGAACCCGGAACGTTCAAGGACCGGGTCCTTCTCGAAGAGGATCCTCATGCGATTGTCGAAGCCATGACCATCGCGGGCTTCGCGACCGCTTGCGAAAAGGGGTTCATCTACATTCGCGGCGAATACCCGGTCGCGGCAACTCGGATCCAGGCGGCGATCGACGCGGCGCATGCCGAGGGGCTGCTAGGGGTCGATGTGGCGGGGAAGGGCTTCGCCTTCGATCTCGAGATCCGGCGAGGGGCCGGCGCGTACATCTGCGGGGAGGAGACCGCGCTGTTCAACTCGCTCGAAGGCAAGCGCGGCGAGCCGCGTTCCAAGCCGCCTTTTCCGGCGCAGGTTGGTCTCTTCGGTAAGCCGACCGTCGTCAACAACGTCGAAACGCTTGTCAACGTTCTCGACATCGTGCTCGAAGGCGGTGAGGCATGGGCGCGAATCGGGACGAAGCAGTCGACGGGCACGCGCCTGTTCTGCTTGTCTGGCAATGTGGCTCAGCCTGGCCTGTACGAAACACCATTTGGAATCACACTTGGAGAGCTGTTGACCATGGCCGGAGGGGTGGCACAGGGCCGGCCGCTGCAGGCGATCCTCCTCGGCGGCGCCGCAGGCACGTTTGTCGGGCCCGAGGCATTGTCGATGCGGCTGACGTTCGAGGACGTGCGCACAGCCGCCGCGACGCTCGGCTCAGGAGTTGTCATGGTGTTCGACCAGAGAGCAGATTTGCGCGACACACTGTTGCGAATCGCACGGTTCATGGAAGACGAATCGTGCGGACAGTGTGTGCCGTGTCGCGTGGGGACCGTGCGGCAGGTCGAACTGCTCGAACGTCTTGGGCAGAACGGCGGCTCGCGCCCAGCAAACGCTTCGGACCTGCTGTTGTTGACCGAGCTCGGTCAGGCAATGCGAGACGCGTCGATTTGCGGACTCGGCCAGACGGCTTCGACAGCCATCGAATCTGCGGTATCGCGGCTGCAGGTCTTTCGCTCGGGAGGGACCGTATGAGCCAGGACGCGATCTGGTTCAACCTGCCGCCACGGTCGACTGAAATACCGATGCCTCCACCGGAACCGGCGAAGGCGATGGTTTCGCTGACTATCGATGGATCGCCGGTTGAAATCGCGGAGGGCAGCACGCTTCTCGACGCCTGCCGCGTTGCGGGTAAGGACATTCCGACACTCTGCTATCTCGAAACGCTGACGCCGGTAAATGCCTGTCGCGTGTGTGTCGTCGAAGTCGAAGGCGCCCGAGTTCTGGCGCCCGCGTGTTCGCGCAAGGCCGAGGCCGGCATGAAGGTGCACACCGACTCAGCGCGTGTTCGAACCTCTCGCAAGGTGGTCCTCGAACTGCTCGCTTCGTCAGTGGATCTGTCCACCGCCGACGAACTCCAGGAGCGACTGAAGGAATACGGTGCGGACGCCGCACGATTCGGCAACGGCGCGACCGTCGCGCAGCCGGTCAAGGACGACAACGATCTCTACATCCGCGACTATTCGAAGTGCGTCCTTTGCTACAAGTGCGTGGAGGCGTGTGGGGTCGATGCCCAGAACACGTTTGCGATTGCCGTTGCGGGCCGGGGATTCCGGGCGCACATCTCAACCGAGCTGGACGTGCCGCTGCCTGAGTCAGCCTGCGTCTACTGCGGCAACTGCATCGCCGTCTGTCCGACCGGCGCGCTGATGGCGAAGCCGGAATTCGCCCTGCGCGAAGCCGGCCAGTGGGCGCCCGAACGGCAGTCGGTGACGGACACGATCTGCCCCTATTGCGGCGTCGGCTGCACCTTGACGGTGCACGTCCAGGACAACCGGATCATCAAGGTCACGTCACCGCTCGATCACGACGTCACGCTCGGCAACCTGTGCGTGAAGGGGCGGTTTGGCTTCGAGTACGTCCACAGCGACGAAGGCGGGTCCTAGCGCGGTTCGCGACGACGGCTATTGCCGTCGGCAAGAACCGTCGTCTAGAACCTCGTCTAGAATCAACCGCAATCTTCTACTTCCCAGCGGCGCCCCCGTCGGCTGCCCGCCGATCGAGTCCGCCTTCGAGCATGTCGTCTTTTTCGTTGTACACGATCACCTGAGCCACGCCCTGATTGCCGCCTTGCTGCACGGTGTGGCCCATGTTCTTGAGCGCGGCGATCGTGTCGGCCGAGAAGCCGTATTCCTCGAAAGTGATGCGGTCCGGCAGCCACTGATGATGAATGCGCCCGGCGTCAACGGCTTCCTGGGCATTCATGCCGAAGTCGATCACGTTGAGGATCGTGAGCAGCACCGTGTTGATGATGGTGCGTCCGCCGGGTGAACCGGTCACCATGACGAGCTTGCCGTCCTTCGACACGATGGTCGGCGACATGCTGGACAGCATGCGCTTCCCGGGACGCGCGAGGTTGGGATCGGTTCCGATCAGTCCGGTCTCATCGGTCAGCCCCGGGCCGGCGTTGAAGTCGCCCATTTCGTTGTTCAACAGGAAGCCTGTCCCTGGAGCTACGATCTTCGAGCCGTAGCTCGCTTCCAGCGTGTAGGTCACGGCGACCGCGTTGCGTTGTCCGTCGACGATGGAGAAGTGAGTGGTTTCCGCTGATTCGGTTGCCCAGGTGAAGGATGTGGGCGACGACTTGGAAGCGCGTGTCGGGCTGATCGTCTTTCGTAATGCCGCCGCGTATTCCTTCGAAATCAGTCGATCGATCGGCATCGACTTCACGAAGTCGGGATCGCCGAGGTGCTGGGCGCGTTCGGCAAACGCCCGTCGCATCGATTCGGCGACGAGGTGGAGATTCTGGGCCGAGCCGTAGCCGTTCGCCTTCAGATCGTTGGCTTCGAGGATGTTGAGCATCAGCTGCACGGAAATCCCACCGGAGCTGGGCGGTGGCATGCCGATGACTTCGTGTCCTCGATACGTCCCCTTGATAGGGGCCCGCTGTTTGGCCTGATAGTTCTTCAGATCCTCGCGCGTGATCAGCCCGCCATTGGCCTTCATTTCCTTCTCGAGAAGCATTGCGGTTTCGCCTTCGTAGAAACCGGCGGGTCCCTGTTCCGCGATGCGCTCGAGCGTCTTGGCCAAATCAGGCTGTTTGAGGACGTCACCGGCCTGATAAGGCACGCCGTTCTTCGAGAACTGGGCGAACGAGGCCGGATACTTCTTGAAGTTGTCGAGCGTGCGCTCGAGCGATCGGGCCAGCGCGTCGCTGACTTCGAACCCGTCGCGGGCGAGTGTCACTGCCGGCGTCACGAGCTCCTTCCACGGCTTGCTGCCGAGCGTCTTCCACGCGAGATGGAAACCGGCGACCGTGCCCGGCACGCCGACGGCGCGATGACTGTTGTGGTGCAGCTGCGAGTCGTACTTGCCGTTGACGAGCCACATCTCCGGATTCGATCCGGCGGGTGCAGCCTCGCGAAAATCGAAGGTCGTCGCATCGCCCTTCGCCGGGCGGAAGACGAGAAAACCTCCACCGCCGATATTGCCGGCCGCGGGGTGCGTTACCGCCAGCGCAAATGCGGTGGCGACTGCCGCATCAACCGCGTTGCCGCCATTGCGGATGACCTGGAAGCCAATCTGCGAAGCGATATCGCTCTGCGAAACCACCATCCCTCGTTTCGCGCGGAAGGGCGCCGAGCCGGCGTCGAGCGAGAACGAAGAGATGACGACTGCGGTCAGGACCAGGAAAAAACGGCGGGTCATGGCAAACGGCCTCCGCGGTGATTATATGGGACAGCCTGCTCATGTCTTCCATGCGCAAGGGATGTCCCCAACCCACGAATCGACAGTCGGACGGCAAGCTGCATTTTCCGTCGCCACACGGCTCCGTGGCACAGCCACGCCAAGACCAGGCCGGGGCCCCGGCTACTCGCTGCGCATCGTGCTGACCGGATCGACCTTCGCCGCACGGCGCGCCGGCACCAGACTCGCGAGTAGCGTCGCGGTGACGATAGTGGCGGGCAGCGCGATGAATGTCAGCGGGTCGCGGGTGGTAACGCCGAAGAGGACTGACTCCATCAGCCTGGTCAGCGCGAAGGCGGCAGGAAGGCCGAGTAGCAGCCCGCCAAACGCGTACGCGAACCCTTGCCCGAGCACGTTTCTGGCGATGGAATCAGGTGCGGCGCCCAGCGCGAGTCGGATCCCGAACTCTCGTTCACGTTGACGGACTCGATAGGCGACGACCCCGTAGACGCCGACGACACCGAGCGCGAGGCCGACGCAGGCGAAGACCGATAGCAGCATCGCCAGCAACCGTGGCCGGCCGAGTGAGCCAGCGACCAGGGTGGTGAGCGGCTGCAGCTCCGCGACCGGAATCGCGGGGTCGATGGCGAATGCCGCCTGACGGACAGCGCTTGCCAGTTGCACAGGATCGCTGGAAGTTTTCACGACGAATGCCATCGGAAACATGAAGGTCTGCGCCAGTGGGCGATACATCTCGGCGCGAGCCGGGCGGTCGAGCGATTCGAATCGAACGTCTCGAATGACCCCGACGACTTCAACGGTTTCGGTACCCCGTCCGCTGACGCTGGCGATGCGACGGCCGATCGCCGCCGCGGGCTCGCCGAACTCCCGACGCGCGTACGCTTCGTTGATGATGGTCACGCCTGGCGATTTCAGGTGGTCCTGCATGGTGAAGAAGCGTCCGGTTCGCAGTGGAATGCCCATCGCGTCGAAGTAGTCCCAGCCGACGAATCGCCAGGTCGCGGTCTGGGGGGTCGTGCCCGGAGGCGGCGGCGCCTCGGCGCGATGCACTTGTGCCGTCCAGTTGTAGCCGGTCATCGGCAAGTGCTGAATCGACCCCACTGCCAGGACGCCCGGGAGTCCCTTGACCCGTTCGACGACCTGTTCGAAATACGGCAGCCCCGCGCTCAAGCTGTTGTACTTGGAGGTCGTTTGCAGCCTGAACACGAGCACGTTGCGGGCGTCGAACCCTGGATCGACTTGCTGCAGGTTCCACAGCGACCGCAGCATCAGCCCCGCGCCGATTCCGAGCACGATGGCGAGGGCGACTTGCGCCGCGACCAACGTCCCGAGTGCGCGTCGGCGCGCGGGGGTTTCGGTGCTTTGCTGTTGCCGCAGCAGCGGCTGCAGCTCAGGTCGGGCCGCAATGATCACGGGGACCATCGCCAGCAGTACCTGAAATCAGTACCGAGACGCCGAAGACCGTCGTAAACACGACCGCGTCGAGCGAGATGTCGGCTTGCCGTGGCATTTCTGGCGGGATTCTCGAGACGAGCATTGGCAGTACGAGCCACGCCAGAAGCAGTCCGACCAGCGCGCCGGCGGCTGCGAGAACCGCCTGCTCCACGATCAGCTGACGAACCAGTCGGGAGCGAGAGGCGCCGAGCGCCGTACGCACCGCCATTTCTCGTGCGCGCTCTAGCGAGCGCCCGAGCACGAGCGTGCCGAGATTGACTGCCGCGAGCAACAGGATCAGGCCAACGGCCGCCAACAGAATCAAGAGGGTGGGTCGCACGTCGCCGGTGACCGCCTCCTGCAGCGACACGGCGCCAATGTCGTGTCCCCAGTCGTTCGTCTTCTTCAGGTCGCGACGCATCGACGGGAGGAGCGCCTGCAATTCATCCGTCGCCCTCGTCACTGTGGTGCCGTCATTCAGTCGCGCGAACGCCTGCGAGAACTGCGCGCGGTGCTGCGGTGACGAAGGGTCGAACGGAAGCGGCGCCCACACATCGGTGCCAGGATGCATGAACTCGAAACCTCGAGGCATGACTCCGATGATTTCGTGCGCCACGTTGTCTATCAGCACGCTGCGTCCGACCGTGCGAGGATCCGCGCCAAAGTGACGGTCGAAAATCGCGTAGCTGATCACGAGCACGCGACTCCTGCCCGGGGCAGCGTCGCCGGGCATCACCGTTCGACCAGTCGCCGCCGCGACGCCAAGCGTCGCGAAAAAGTTGTCGGAGGTACGCGCGCCAGTGACCTTGAGCGGCTCGAGGCCGTCGGCGACGAGCGCCATCATCCAGCCGGGTGACAGACCCCCAATGGCCTGAAATTGACGCGTGTGATCCCGCCAATAGGTGAGGTCCTCGTTGTTGACGAAACCATTCGGCCAGATTGCCACCAGCCGGTCCGGCTGCTCGTAGGCGAGAGGGCGCAGCAGGATGCCGCGCACGATGCTGAAAACCGCGGCATTGGCGCCGGCGCCGAGCGCCAGCAGCACGATTGCGGTTGCCGCGAACCCGGGCCGCCGGACCAGATTGCGTACGCCTAGCGTAAGGTCGGGTAGTCGCATTTGGGGTTGGACGAGGGATGGCCGCTTTACGTTGGTTGGCGGCCATTGAAGTTTCCAGTTACCAGTTGTCAGTTCAAAGGCCGAACACAGCACTCCTTTGAACTGATAACTGGCAACTGAAAACTTACTGCTTTGGCGTCCTGATCGGCGTGTCCTCCCGATTACCCCATTCCTCCCAGGATCCGTAGTAGTTCGTGAGCTTGGTGAGGTCGTGGCCGATCAGTGCGAGCGTGAACAGGTCGTGCGAGGCCCGCATGCCGATCTGGCAGTAGGTGAGGACGTTGTCGCCGGGTTGGATGCCTTTGCTCCGGTACAACTGCTGAATCTCGGCCGCGCTCTTGAAGGTTCGCGTGGATGTATTCAGCGTGTCTTCCCAGTACACCGGGATCGACGACTCGATGTAACCGCCGCGCTTGATGTTGCGAAGGTCTTTTCCTTCGATCTCTGCCTGAGTCCTCGCGTCAATCAGCTTCGTGCCTGCCCGGTTGATGGCGCCCTTCACGTCATCCGCCGTCGCAACCTTGACCGTACCGGGTTTCACCTTGAAGCTGGCCGCGGCCGGCGTGGGCGTCGCGGAATTGGTCGGCCGCTGATCAGCAGTCCACTTGACCCAGCCGCCGTCCAGCAACGCGACGTTGCTGTGCCCGTAGTGATTGAGAATCCACCAGAGCCGCGCGGCATAGATGCCGCCGCGTTCGTCGTAGGCAATCACGCGCGTCTGATTGGAGATCCCCAGGCGCGACATCAGTTGCTCGAACTCCGCGGCCGTCGGCAGAAAGTCGGGCGAGCGTCCGGCGATGCGGATGGCGTTGTTGTCGAGCCAGACGGCACCAGGAATATGGCCCTCGGCATATCCGCGCGGCCGCATGTCGACGATTCGCACCACTCCATCGTCCAGATGCGCGGCGAGCCACGTGGTGTCGACGAGTAGCTCGGGGCGAGCATAACCAGCCTGGAGGGTGAGGACGATCGCGATCACTAGAGACATCTGGAGATTATCGTCAAATATGGCGCTTGGATCACACTGCGGCGCTCGGTGTGATAATCAGGCTTCCGATGCCATCGACGATCTCCGTAACCTCCAAGCTGCCTGACGTCGGCGTCTCGATCTTCGCCGTGATGACCCGGCTCGCCAACGAGCACGGTGCGATCAACCTTTCGCAGGGATTTCCCGACTTCGACTGTGATCCGGCGCTCGTGGAGGCGGTCGCCCGCGCCATGCGTGCCGGCCACAATCAATACGCTCCAATGCCCGGGGTCCTCGCGCTGCGCGAGGCGATTGCCGACAAAGTCCGCACCGGTTACGGCGCCACATTCGACCCGCAGACCGAAGTGCAGATCACGTGCGGCGCGACGGCCGGCCTCTACGCGACGCTCACCGCGTTCGTTCAACCCGGCGACGAGGTCCTGCTGTTCGAGCCGTGTTACGACTCTTACGTTCCAGTGATCCGGCTCAGCGGCGGCACTCCCGTATTCGCGAGCTTGCGCTACCCGGATTACCGGGTCAACTGGGACGAGGTGCGTCGCGCGATCTCGAACAAGACGCGCGCGATCCTCGTCAACACTCCACACAATCCGACAGGTATCGCCTGGACGGCCGACGACATGCGTCAGCTCGCCGAGATCGTCGACGGCACTGATATCCTGCTCATCGGCGACGAAGTCTATGAGCACGTGATCTTCGACGGCCGCCGTCACGAGAGCCTGCTGCGCTATCCCGCACTAAGAGACCGAGCGTGCGTCATCAGCTCGTTCGGCAAGACGTTCCATACGACTGGGTGGAAGGTCGGCTACTGCGTGGCGCCGGCGCCGATCTTGGCCGAGGTGCAGCGGGTTCACCAGTTCATGACGTTCACCGTTCACACGCCGTCGCAATTCGCATTTGCCGAGTTCGTCCGGCGGGATCCGTTGGCGACCGATCTCGCACGCTTCTACCAACAGAAACGCGACTTCTTCCTGGAGCTGATCGACGGCTCGCGATTCAAGCCCCTAGCGTGTGAGGGAACGTACTTCCAGCTGCTGGACTACTCCGCCATTGCGCGTGACGTCGATCGAGAGATGGCGATGCGCCTGATCACGGAGCACGGCGTCGCGTCGATCCCATGCTCGGCGTTTCTGTATCAGGATGGCGGCGGACCCGTCTTGCGGTTCTGTTTCGCGAAGAAGGAAGAAACACTCCGGGCGGCGGGGGAGCGGTTGAGAAAGATTTAGACGACCGGGATGAAGCCCGGCCGTGACCTAACGAATCCTTCGCAGGTAGTGTCCCACGCCCCTCCGCTGGTCCCACTGGCGCGGGTAGCCGAGTGAGACCTCTTCGAACCGCACGTTGTCCAGTTCGCGGGTCGCGCGCATGTGCAGGTGGCCATACACCACGGTGTCGATCGCGAATCGTTGATGCCAGTCCTCCGTGGCTCGTGTTCCGCACCAGATCGAAAAGCGCGGCACGCGCGGCAGCACAGCGTGATCGCGCCGTAGCGGCCAGTGGTTGGTGAGGATGATGCGCGTGTCCGAGGGAATGGCTTTCAGACGAAGTTCAGCGTCGCGGACGAGTGAGGCGGACCATGCCTGGCGCGTCGGAAAAGGGTGCGGGTCCAACAGTTCCTCGTCTGCAGCGCGAACGCCAGTCTCAGCCGCCCATCCAACAGCATCCTCGAGCGCGACATCATCTGGTCGGAACGAGTAGTCGTAGAGGACAAATGTCGGCACGATAGCCGTGCGAGGGCCTTCGCCTGGCCACACGGCGTACGGATCCTCGGGCGTGAGCACACCGTAGCTGCGACAGAGCTTCACGAGTCGCTCGTAGTGCGCCGCGCCACGACGCTCGGGTTCAAGAGTCGCCGGAGTCCACAGATCGTGGTTGCCAGGCGTCCAAATGACCTTCGCGAATCGTTGCGTCACCACGCGCAGGACGAGATCGAGGTGGGCCGGTGTTTCGCCCGTATCGCCCGCCAGGATCAACCAGTCGTCGCCATACGATTCCAGCAACTCGACCGCGCGCCGATTGTCGTCGAAACCGACGTGAAGGTCGGCGATCGCCCATAGCTTCAAGCGGGAACCTCGGGCACGACCGCTTCGACGACAATCGGCAGGTCTTGTCCGGATCGACGAACGGCGACCGCCATCCGATGATCAGGAGTGGGCCAGAACTGCGCAAACTGCCAGGAGGTCGAGTCGTCGCGAAGTTCGGGCGCAAAGGAGATGGATGGCGCCGCACCCGGTAAGCGGTGGAAAGTGAATTGACCAAGAGGGAGCGCCAGCCCCAGACCACGCGCCTTGATATAGGACTCTTTGAGCGTCCAGTAGTCGAAGAACACCGTTTCCTGTTCCTCAATCGGCAGCGCACGCAGGTCCGCTACCTCCCGCTCGGAGAAGTAGCGCTCTGCGACGTCGTGCACCAACCGTCGATCGATGCGCTCGACGTCGACACCAACCTCCCGGCCGACCGAGACGGCACATGCCACCAGCCCTGCGGTGTGCGTCAGGTTGAATCTGAGATCCGGAACCCCGTCAGCGCGCGCGGCCAGGATTGGCCGGCCATGGTCATCAATCTCGAAACACCAGTCGCGAGGATGAATCGATGCGTAGGTCGACAGCATCGTCTTCGCGAGCGTCCGCCCCAACACGAACAGCGCCGTGTCCTTGAAGTGAACGAATCGGGCCGCACGTCGCACCTCTTCGTCGGTCAGGAGCGAGCGGTACTGATCGAACCGGTCCATGACGGCCGAGTCGTCGGGCGAGACCGTCCACACGAGAACACCGTCATTGCGCGCGTCTTTGATCATCTGAGCACGAGAGAATCTGCGTCACCTTCCCGCGACGGCGCCACGGTGCCTCCGCGTGACGCCGAAGTAGTACATCACGCCGATGGCCACTGCGAGGATTGCCAGGCCGATACCGACTTCCGTTCCGTGCTCCCTGACCAGGGCGGCCGCCTGCTCTCCGTACAACACTGCCAGGTATCCCTGGCCGAAATAGCGAATGCCGCGCCCGATGACAACCGCAGCACCAAACTTCCACGGCGATACTCGCGCGGCGCCGGCCAGCAAGACGAACAGCTTGAAAGGCATCGGCGGAGGCAGCAGGGCGGGGACGATGACGGCGAGCAGGCCGTGGCGTTGATAGAGGGCGAGGCCGCGTTCGACGCGCGGGCCGCTGAAGCGCTTTCGCAGAAACACTTCACCGCCACGCCACGCCATGGCATACAGCACGAAGCACCCGAGCAGCGAGCCGGCCGTCGTCATCGCGGCGTAGTACGGCATCAGTGACGGCGTCTTCGTGCTGAGGAAAATAATCAGCAGGTCGTTGACCTGTGGAAACGACAGGAATGAAGAGTCGAGGGCCGCAACGATGAACAACCCCACGCCGCCGAGGCCGCTGGCCCACTCCTGAATGGCTTTGACTATCGTCGACAACATCAGCGACGGTCCTCGCGCGGTGCGCGCAGCGTCTCGCGCGGATAGATCAACAGTCCGAGGCCGGCCCAGAAGAGGCCGCGTACTCGTCGAGCCAATGCGAGCGACCCGGCGCCGGCCAGCCCAAGCGCACGAACCACCACGACGTTCGAGGCTTCGAGCGCGCCGAGGTTGGCCGGGATAGCACCAGTGAACACGCTGGCCGACCGGGTAAAGGTTTCAACAATCGTGCTAACCCACACCGTGACGGGTTGGCCAATGGCCCAGAAGACGACCCAGACCTCGAGCACCATCAGGCCGAAGCAGGCGATCGCGAGCCCGACCAATTTGAACAGCCGCTGACGGTCCGAGCGAGCCAGCTCGAGAAAGATGGTCTCGACGTCGCTGATGAAGTGTGCGACGCGGCCTTCAGTCCAGCCCCAGCCGGTCCAACGATAGATCGCCTCGAAAAACGGCCCGATGTACCGACCCTTGCGCGTCAGAAAAATGACCGTGGACAACATGATGACGACCGCCACGATGGCGATCCATTGGAAAACCTGCTGCCAGTCCTCGGGCACAACGTCGGACGACATCGCGGCGATGGCGGTGATTCCGACGAGGATCACGCTCATCACTCCCATCGCCGTTCGTTCCAGGATGGTCGATGCGGTTGATGCGGCCGGTGGTACACGCCCCAGCAATAGCACGACACGTAATGGCTCGCTCGCCAAGCCTCGAACGGTGAAATAGGACACGCCGTCGGCGGCGAGGCGGACCTGGAACAGACGCCAGAACGCCGGTCGAACCGCTACCGGAAAGCAGAGTTGCCATCCGAGTGTTCGAAGCACGTGCCACAAGCCGCTCGGTAGCAGGACCAACGGCAGCAGGAGACCAAGACGTCGCGACTCTCGGAGCGTTTCTTCTCGATCAATGTAAAGGAGGGTCAAGCCGAACAATGCGAGGCCGATCACGATCGCGGCTCGCGAGATCCAGGTCGGAACCGACGGCCTCATGCCAACCGCGCGGTCGAAAGCCCTGCACCGACAAACACGCTAGCAACGTACCACACGCGAAAACAGCAAGTTTCAAGTTGCCAGTTACCAGTTCAAAGGTAAGCGCGGCGGTCAGTCTTTTGAACTGGCCTTCCCGAACGAAGTGAGGGCCGTGATCAGTAGTGCTGCAGGACGAACAGCCACGGCCCGATGGCCGCAACGGCGTAGAAGACCGTCAGGTAAGCGAGGCCGCGATAGAAGCCGACCATGTAGAGGAGAATGCCGCAGCTGGCTGCGAGGATCTTGGCGCCCACCAGGGCGGTGGTCGGACCAACCAGGGCCATCCAGGTACCGAGCAAGGCGTTACCCTCGGCAGCCAATCCGTCGGCATGAACGGCGGCATACGTGAACACCCCGTCGTAGGCCTGCGCCACTAGGAACAAGACCAAAATCAGCCGGGTGCTCAGCATCCTCGCAGGGACTGCTGCAAATTGCGGGACCGTCGTCTTACGACATTTCCGGCCAAATTTCTTCGCGGGTCTTCCTGGGAGACGCCTTTTGTCGTCGTTTCGCGGACTAATGGTCGGGCTGGTTCTCCGGGATGAGGCGCTCCACGATCACCACGTCTCGCCATCTCCCATCGAGCCTGGCGTGTCGCTGGTAGACACCGACCTCGCGGAACCCGACGGACGCGAGCAGCCCGCGGCTGGCGCCGTTCTCCACGAAGACTCGGGAGACCAACTTCCACAGTCCTGCTGCTCTGGCCGCGTCGATGAGCGTGGTCATCGCAATGCGGCCGGCGCCCTGCCCGCGGACGCTGCGATCCACGTAAACAGAAAACTCGGCAATCCCGTGATAGCACTCCCGCTCGCGATAAGGGGAGGTCGAGGCGAACGCCACGACGCCTTGCCCCGGCGCTTCGACGACCACGATCGGGTGGCGGCCGTCGAACCACGCGCGAACATCGGCCGCCGTACGCTCGCGCGTTTCAAACGTGCCGACCCGATCGCGAATGCCTTGGTTGTAGATCACGGCCATGGCATCTGCATCGTGCTCGGTAGCGGCCCGCGCAACCAGGTCCATCAACGGAGTCTATAATGCGCGCGGAAAGTGGGAGCCCCATGATGCAAGGGACAAGTCGCGAAGTCGCCGCGGAGTTTCTCGGTACTTTCATTCTGATCGTTTTCGGCGTCGGTGTTGTGGCACAAACGGTCTTGAGCGCCAATGCCAACGGATCGTTTCTCGCGATCAACCTTGGTTGGGGATTGGCGGTGATGCTGGGCGTGTACGTGGCAGGTGCCGTCTCCGGCGCGCACCTGAATCCCGCCGTCACGATCGCCCTGGCGGTTCTCCGCGGTTTCTCCTGGTCCAAGGTCGCGCCCTACATCGCCGGGCAGATGGCCGGGGCGTTTGTCGCCTCGGCGGTCGTGTACGTCACCTACGGTGAGGCGTTCGAGGCCTTCGATAGCGGCGTCAGGCAGATCGCTGGTCCGCAGGGGACGGCGGGCATTTTTGCGACTTACCCTCAACCCTTTCTGTCACTCGCGGGCGGCTTCGTCGACCAGGCCGTGGGTACTGGCTTGTTGATGCTGAGCGTACTGGCGATCACCGACACCCGCAACGCTGCGACGCCGAGTTGGCTCACCCCCGTGATTGTCGGCGGCATTGTGACGGCGATTGGCATCTCGTTCGGCTTCAATGCCGGCTATGCCATCAATCCCGCGCGTGATTTGGGCCCGCGCCTGTTTACCGCCGTGGCTGGATGGGGGAGTGGCGTGTTTACGGCCGCCGGCGGGTGGTGGTGGGTCCCGGTGGTTGCGCCGTGCCTGGGCGCGATCGTCGGCGGGTTGGCCTACGATCTCCTCGTGTTCAAGAACCATCCCGCAGCCGCGGAGGTCAAGTGAGCCGGACATGTCCTGGCGCTCGATCAAGGCACCACGTCGAGTCGCGCCATCGTCTTCGATCGGGCCGGCGCAGTCGTGTCGATGGCCCAGCAGGAGTTTCCGCAACTGTTTCCCGGGCCGGGTCACGTCGAGCACGACCCCGAAGCGATCTGGAACTCTCAGCTCGCGACTGCCCGGGAGGCGCTTGCCCAGGCCCAAATCACGGCGAGCGATATCGCGGCCGTCGGCATCACGAATCAGCGCGAGACGACGGTGCTGTGGGAGCGCGATTCGGGTCGACCGATCGCCAATGCGATCGTCTGGCAGAGCCGTGTCACCGCGCCCATCTGCGATCGGTTGAAGGCCGCCGGGCATGAGGCGCTGTTTCGACAGAAGACGGGGCTCGTGATCGATGCCTATTTTTCCGGTACCAAGATCAAGCACCTGCTAGACGCTCATGACGGTCTGCGCGGCCGCGCGGCGCGCGGGGAGATCCTGTTCGGCACGATCGATTCGTTCCTCGTGTGGCGACTGACTCGAGGTCGGGTCCACGTGACGGACGTGAGCAACGCGAGCCGGACCTTGCTGTTCAATCTCAACACGATGGAATGGGACGAGGAGCTGCTGCGCATTCTCGACGTCCCGCGCGCGATGCTCCCCGAGGTGCGCGCGTCCAGCGAGGTCTACGGAGAGACGGATCCGGCGCTGTTCGGATCAGCGATTCCGATCGCTGGCATCGCAGGGGATCAGCAGGCGGCGTTGTTTGGACAGGCGTGTTTCGAGCCCGGATCGGCGAAGAACACTTACGGTACGGGTTGCTTCATGCTGCTCAACACGGGCGAGGCGCCCGTTCCGTCTCACAAAGGCTTATTGACAACGGTCGCGTGGAAGCTGGGCAACCGGACGACGTATGCGCTCGAAGGAGCGGTGTTCGTCGCGGGCGCTGCCGTCCAATGGTTGCGCGACGGGCTCAAGGCGATCGAGGCATCAGCGGATGTGGAAAAGCTGATGCATCAGGTTCCGGATACGGACGGCGTGTATCTCGTGCCGGCGTTTGTCGGACTTGGCGCGCCGTACTGGGATCCACGCGCTCGCGGCATCATCGTTGGCCTGACTCGCAACAGCACGGTTGCGCACGTTGCGCGCGCCGCCGTCGATGCGATGGCCTATCAGACTCGAGACGTGCTCGAGGTGATGCAGGAGGATGCGGGACTCGCGCTCACCACGTTGAAGGTGGATGGCGGTGCGGCTGCCAACGCGATGTTGCTGCAATTTCAAGCCGACCTTCTCGGCGTCCCCGTGCGTCGCCCGGTGGTGCGAGAGACCACGGCGCTTGGCGCGGCCTACCTCGCCGGCCTCGCGGTTGGCTATTGGGAGAGTCTGGACGACGTTCGCCGCAACTGGGCCTTGGATCGTGAGTTTGCTCCGCAGATGGACAAGGCGCGCGGCGAGTTACTCTACGCCGGCTGGAAGAAGGCGGTTTCACGATCGCTGGCGTGGGAAGAGTGATCGTTCGGTTTCGCGAGCTCAGTCACGATCAACGCAAGGCTTTCCTCACGACGTTTTTCGCGTGGGTGCTCGATGCCTTCGACTTCACGATCCTGACGTTCGTCCTCGTCAACATCCAACAGAGCTTTTCGGTGAACGCCGCGTTGGCCGGGCTACTGGGCACGGTAACGCTCGTGTTCCGGGTGCTCGGCGGCATCGGTGCTGGCACCGCCGCGGATCGCTGGGGCCGCAAGCCGCCAATCCTCTTTTCGATCGCCTGGTTCACCGCGTTCGCATTCCTCAGTGGGTTGTCCACCTCCTACGTCATGCTGTTCGCCTTCCGAGCGTTGTTCGGCATTGGCATGGGCGGGATGTGGGCGGCGGGCGTGCCGCTCGCGCTCGAACATTTGCCCAGCCACCTCCGTGGCGTGGCGTCGGGCCTCTTGCAGGGCGGCTTTTCGTTCGGCTTCATGTTGTCGTCGCTGGTCTACCAGTTTGGCTGGCCGCTCGTGGACGACAACCCTGACTGGGGCTGGCGATTCATGCTGTGGGCTGGTGTTCTGCCAGCCCTCGGAGTCCTGGCCGTGATGGCAACGGTCAAGGAGAGCCCTGTCTGGCTCGAGCAGCAGCGGCAGCAGCGCGTTTCTGGAGTGGCGCGCGAACGGTTGTCGGTGGCGCGTCTGTTCGACCGCGACTTGCGCTGGGTCACCCTCCACACTTCGGTGCTGATGGCGACCTTCATCTTTTCCTATCACTCGATCACTTTCTGGTATCCGACGTTCCTGCGCGGGCTGTCGCTTGCGCCGCTCAGCTATTTGATCGCGCTCAACGCCGGCGGCCTCATTGGGTCGATCGTATTGGGCCAGCTATCGGAGACCCGGCTGGGCCGTCGTGGGGCACCGACGCTGGGGATGCTGGTTGGGGTCCTCTCGGCCCCGTTGTTTCTGTGGTCATCGAATCCCAACCTGTTGCTTCTCGGTGCGCTGCTGATTGGCCTTGGCTGCTCTGGCGCCTGGGGGATCGTCCCGGGATACCTCTCTGAGCGTTTCCCGACGCCCGTGCGCGCCGTCGGGACCGGCTTTGCGTATCACGTCGGCGCGGGCCTCGGGTCATTTACGCCGTTCCTGATCGGTTCGCTTCAGGACCGTGGCATGTCGCTTGGCGACGCGATGATCACGTGCATCGCGAGCGCCGGCGTGTTGGTCCTGATCATGTTGTGGCTTGGTCCGGAGACGAGAGGCAAGACTCTCGATTGACCCGCGCCTCCCCTTGATAACCGAGAGGAGTCGCGCTATACTCCGCTCGGTAACCGAGTGGTATCCGCGCAAGCGGTGGCGCACATGAGCAAACCATCCGATCTCGTCCAGGGCACGCTCGACCTGCTAATCCTCAAGATCATTGCTCTCGAACCGCTCAACGGCTTTGCGGTCAGTCAGCGCCTACGGCGGATCTCCGGCGATGTCCTCCAGGTAAGCGACGGCTCTCTCTATCCCTCATTGCACAAGCTGGAACAGGAAGGCTGGATTTCGGCCGAGTGGAAGCTCACGGAAAACAATCGTCGCGCCAAGTTCTACTCGTTGACCCGCTCCGGGCGCCGCCAGCTGGACAAAGAATCGGCGGCGTGGCACCGCCTCTCGTCCGCGATTTCGGCGCTGGTGAAATTGAAGGAGGTGTGACGTGGGTCTCGATCGCCAACTCCAAATCCTTCGACTTCGGCTGAGATCCATTTTCCACGGCGACCGCGTCGAGGAGGAACTGGCCGACGAGCTTCGCTTCCACATCGAGGAGCGGACCAAGGAGTTCCTCGACCGCGGTCTGACGCCGACCGCGGCACGCGAAGCCGCACTGCGTGCGTTTGGAGGCGTCGAGCAGCGGAAAGAGGAGTGCCGCGATGCGCGGCGCGTGAACCTCGTTGAAGAGTGTGGGAAAGATACGCGCTACGCGTTCCGGATGATGCGCCGCTCGCCCGGCGTGACGGCGGTCGCCATGCTCTCGATCGCGCTCGGGATCGGTGCCACTACGGCGATCTTCACAATCTTCGATGCCCTGCTGCTCAAACCACTGCCAGTGAACCGGCCAGACGAACTTCGTACGACGGAGACCGTATTGCGCCTCGGGGAACGGCTCGCGAAGTCGACGAACACCGTCCCCTACACTCTGTTTCGATCGCTCGAGGCCGACGACTCGATTTTTTCGGAGGTGCTGGCGTTTTCAGCGGTCAACGAACCAGTCGTCACTGACGGGACACGGACCCTTCAGTCGGACGGTGGTGGCTTGTTCGTCTCGGCGAACTACTTCTGCATGCTCGGGGTTCGCACACAGACAGGGCGCCTTTTTCAGCCCGATGACGGGCCCGCGCTCGATCAGACGGTGGTTCTCTCGGACCGATACTGGCGGCAAGAGTTCGGAGCCGACCGGCAAATTGCGGGCAGGTCGATCATGATCGACGGTCTGCCGCGGACTGTCATTGGCGTAACCGCGCCCGAGTTCTTCGGTCTGATCGTTGGCCGGATTCCCGACTACTACGTCCCGATTGTCGAGGGATCCTTCGGCGCAGCCAGGTTCGGCGTACAGATCGTCGGACGGCTCACGCCCGGTATGCGTGACGCTGAGGCCTCGGCGCGGCTCACTGCCTTCACCAAGGCGCACGCGATGATGAAACCCGACCAGCCGCCGCCGCACGTCGAGGTGCTGCTGCTCGACACGGGTCTGTCGGCGGTCCGCGGCCAGTTCCTGAAGCCACTGTCGATGCTGATGGCCATGGTGGTCTTGCTCCTGATTGTCGCGTGCGCGAACGTCGCGACGATCATGCTGTCCCGCGGGTCGGCGCGACGTGTTGAGATGTCGATCCGGGCCGCGATTGGCGCCGGCCGCGGGCGCTTGTTCCGTCAGCTCGCGACCGAGGGTGCGGTGATCGTGGCCTGCGGCGGTGCGCTTGGCGTCGTGCTGGCAAAGTGGGGGACCAGCCTCCTCCTTCGCTTGATGCAACTGGTAGATGGGCCGCTGGCGGTCGATCTCGCGCTCAATGTCAGGGTCCTCATATTCACGGCGGTCACGTGTGGCCTTGCGGTGCTGGTGGCGGGCGTCACCCCCGCGTTGCACGTCGTGCGTGCGGCGTCGGGAGCCGCGCTGAAGGATCGCAGCCTCGGCGCCAAAAGTGGTCGCCTCGGCACACCGTTCGTGATCCTTCAAGTGGCAATGTCCCTGGTGCTCGTTGCGGCATCGGGTCTGCTGACGAGAACGCTGTACAGCCTGGTCAACGTCGATGCCGGGTTCAGCGCCGACCGAGTAGCGCTCGTCTCGGTCGTGCCAGGTGCGCCGGGCTACGAGGTCAGTCGTCTCGCTTCCTACTATCAGCAGCTGACGGAACGTCTCCGGCAGCTGCCGGGTGCGGACGCTGCCACACTCGCGCAGTTCAGTTTTCTCACGACCGCTCGCACTTCCGGTACGGTTGACGTTCCCGGATTCACGCCGGCCACTGATGCTGACCGCTGGGTGCAGGTGTATCAGGTCGGTGGGCAGTTTTTCCGCACGCTGGGGATCCCGATCCTCGAAGGTCGTGATTTCGTCGACGCGGATCTGACGGCAACGCCCATAGCGGTTGCCATCAACGCGACGGCAGCGCGTCGCTACTTTGGCGAGGCGAGCGCTATCGGCCGATCGATCTA
This sequence comes from uncultured Acidobacteriota bacterium, assembly GCA_963724485.1. Classification (GTDB taxonomy): domain Bacteria; phylum Acidobacteriota; class Vicinamibacteria; order Vicinamibacterales; family UBA2999; genus JACCSI01. Next base: position 320,824 of record CAVRUW010000018.1, on the reverse strand, counting down.
TGGCGATGCTCGCCGGGAATTGCGCGTCATTGCCGTCGTCGCTGACGGTCGCTACAACACGCTGCGCGCTTCCACGGGCGCGCTCATTTTCGTACCTTATTCTCAGCGGCTGCGTGAGCGCATGACGTACGCCGTTCGTTTCAAGGGTGTCGACGACGAACCTGACGCTGCAAGTGTCCAGCGGCTTCTCGATGAAGTACGCGCATTCGATCCGCTCGTGCCGGCGAAGGGCGAGACGCTGCGTGAGCTGATCGACAAGAGCCTCGGGCAGGAGCGTCTTCTCGCCGTCATTGCCAGCTTCTTTGCGGCGACGGCGCTGCTGTTGCTGGCGCTCGGTCTCTATGGCGTGATCGGGTTCTCGGTGACGGAACGGACCGAGGAGATCGGCGTCCGCCTCGCGCTTGGCGCGAGTCCCACCCAGGTCGTCTGGAGTGTCTTGCAGCGCCCGTTCATGCTGGTCCTGACCGGAACCGTGCTGGGCGCCGCACTGACCGTCGGCGGCGCACGTCTGGCCGCGAGCGTTCTCTTTGGTCTTGGTCCGTCCGACCCGTTCACGCTCACGGCGTCAGCAGCCTTCATGATTGCCGTGGCCGCACTCGGCGCCGCGATCCCGGCCCGCCGCGCTTCGCGTGTGGATCCGCTTCAGGCACTGCGCTCCGAATAGGACCGTCGAGGCGCGGCCTCGACCTCGATCGGGTCTGGCATTCGTCGATCGCGAGGGCCAACTGATCGACCGCCCTTCCGATGAGCGGCTCTGGCAACCCTCCGTAACCCAGAACGACTGCTGGCGGTCCGGATTTCGGATGCGCGCGATACGCCGCAGCGCCATAAAGCCTGATCGAGCGGCGCTCGCCGGCCGCGATTAGCGCACTCTCATCGAAACCGTTGGGCAGCTCGATCAGCAGGTGCAAGCCTGCTGCGACCCCATGGATTCGGAGGCGCGGCAGCCGGGACCTCATCGCGTCGAGCAGCACGTCGCGGCGACGACGATAGATCAATCGTGTGCGTCGGAGGTGGCGGTCGAAGGCGCCGCTTTCGAGGAACGCCGCGAACGCGAGTTGTTCGAGAGCAGCCGACCCGCGATCCGTGGACATCTTGGCGGCGCTGACCTGATCGATGAGTTGTGGAGGAACGACCACCCACCCAAGCCGCAAGGCAGGCGAGAGCACCTTACTGGCCGAGCCCACATAGATCACGCGATCCGGCGCGAGTCCATGAAGCGCGCCTACCGGTTCCCGATCGTACCGATATTCGGCGTCGTAGTCGTCTTCGATGACGAAAGCACCACGACGCTCCGCCCATTGGAGCAATGCAGCGCGCCGGTCGGGTGCGAGCACTGCACCGGTTGGATATTGATGCGCGGGGGTTACAAGAACCGCGTCGGCATTCGCCCGATCGAGCCGATCGACGCGGATCCCTTGATCGTCGACTGGAATTCTTGGTGTCGCGAGCCCGCACGACTGAATGTCCGTGCACTGGTCAGTGTGGCCGGGATCCTCGACGGCCAGGCGACGGGCCCCGCGCGATTGCAGCGCCTTGCAGACGAGCGCGATCGCCTGCGTCGATCCATTGCACAACACGATCTGTTCGGGCCGCGCGACGGTCGCCCGCGCCCGATTGAGATAGGTCGCTAACGCGACCCTGGCCGATTCGACCCCGATTGGCGGTGGATAGTCGAAGTCGCGCAACGGGGCGGCCGCCAACGCTCGCCGTACGGCGGATACCCATGTTCGCCGGGGGAAGAGCGAGAAGTCTGGCAGGCCGGGACGGAAGTCGTATCGATATGTTTTCGCCGGCTGGATTGAAAGAGCGGGACCGGCGCTCGCGGGGCGCCGGTCGGCCACCCGCGTCGCCGAGCCTCTTGCCGCCGTCAGATAGCCCTCAGCGAGCAGTTGTTCGTACGCTTCGACAACGACCCCTCGCGACACCGCGAGGTCGGCCGACAACGTCCGCGTCGAAGGCACTAGCGAACCGGTGCTGAGACGCCCGGCGTGAATGGCTCTTCGTAACTCCCGTTCGAGTTGCAGGCGGAGTGGAACCGGCGACGCGCGGTCCAGTCGAACCAGGACGTCCGGCGCTGAAGTGGTTCGATTCATCTGACTAAGTCTGGACCTTGAAAGGATACCACTTCAGCGAGATCCTGACCGTCGATCGGAACGGCGTGCCGGCCGATCGACAGCAAGAGTCAGAAGGAGGTCATCCGTGCTTACAGGAATTCGAAAAGTCGTCGTTCCGGTCGACGATCCGATTCGCGCCAGAGAGTTCTGGACCAAGTCGATGGGTTTCGCGGTTACGCTCGATGAGCCGTTTGGCAGCGGCGAGCGGTGGATCGAGGTCAGTCCGCCAAATGACTCCATCAGCCTCGTGCTGAGCCGCCGCCTGCCCGAGGAACCCCGCCGCGACGTGCCGGCTCAATTGCCGCACTCGCCGATCTTTTTCAACTGTCAGGACATCCAGGAAACCCATCGCCAGCTGAGCGCCAGAGGTGTGAGGTTTCCGGCGGAGCCCACGAAGATGCCGTTCGGTTGGTGGGCGATGTTCGAAGACAACGAAGGGACGCGCTATGCGCTGGGACAGTGGTGACCGGCACGCAGCACGCGTGGCATTGGCGACTTGTCGCGACCTGCCCGAACTCGACGAGGATTCGCGGCGGCTCATCGAACCACTGAAGTCGCTCGGGGTCTCAGTCGCGCCCGCGATCTGGGGCGAGGAGAGCACTCGCTGGACGAACTTCGAGCTGGTGGTGGTGCGCTCGTGCTGGGACTACGTGGAACGCCGAAGCGAGTTTCTCAGCTGGGCTCGCCGCGTGCCGCAGCTCGCCAATTCAGCAGCCGTGCTGGCGTGGAACTCCGACAAACGCTATCTGCGCAAGCTCGCGAGTCTTGGGATCCCCACGATTCCCACCGAGTGGATCGTGCCGGGCGATCAGTGGCGGCCGCCAGGCGCCGGCGAGATCGTGATCAAGCCGGCCGTGAGCCTTTGCGCTCTCAACACCGGCCGCTATCGGATGAACGACGCGACTGAGCGCGAGCTCGCACGAGCCCATGTCCGTCGCCTGCAATCGATGCAGTGCATCACGATGGTCCAGCCGTATTTCAGAGGGGTGGATAAGGAAGGGGAGACCTCGCTGGTCTACATGGGCGGGACGTTGGCCCACTCGTTGCGAAAAGAGGCCGTACTCGACGGACCGGATACTGGTGTAGACAGGCGTTTCGAATCGAGCGGTGGTCAACGTCTGACACGCCGTAACCACAGCGCGGACCAGGCAGCGCTAGCGACGCAAGTCCTGGCAGAAGTGCCAGGCGGGCCGGATGAACTGTTGTACGCGCGTGTCGACTTGATCCCCGGGTGCGATGGTCGGCCAGTCCTGATGGAGGTGGAGCTGATCGAACCGCAACTCTATTTTGGCCATGTTCCCGGCAGCGAGTGGTTGATGGCGAGGGCGATCGCCGAGCGTGTGTCGCGCCAGGAAAAACTACTTGCGGTCGCTCGTTGATTCCGCCGGTAAACGATACGCCAGCAACTCGGCACTGTAACCAGCGCCACCCACGGCGACCACGATGTACTGCTTGCCGTTGAGCATGTAGGTCATCGGCGACCCGGTCTGTGGTGCGGGCATGTAAACCGCGCCCGCATCCTGACCGGTCGCCTTGTCATACGCGCGAAGCATTGCGCCGCGCCCGCTGGGCGTCGTATTGAAGCCCGGCTCGCCCGCGATCACGAGGGACTTCGTCACCAACGTCCCAATGCGGCCGTTGGTCCGTCCCGTGCGCGGAATGTTCAGGCCCTTGAGTGCGGGGTGATTCCGAACGGTGTCGGGCGTGTCGCCATGGGCGACCTGCCACGCGATTTCACCCTTGTTGAGATCGATCGCCGTTATCCGTCCGTAGGGTGGTTTGATCAGCGGCAGGCCTCGTACGGTGACCGCGTTTCCGCCGCCCTCACCACCCCCAGCACCCGCGGCACCTGCGGCACCCGCGCGGCACCTGCGGCACCTGCGGCACCCGCGGCACCCGCGGCACTTGCGGCACCTGCGGCACCTGCGGCACTTGCGGCACCTGCGGCACTTGCCGCACTTGCGGCGTTGGGGTCGCGCGCCCGGCCGCGCCCGAAGTCCATGTCCGACCGCGACGGATCGGAGATCAAGCCCAGCGACGTGACGTTGGTGAACGAGTAGATGTAGAGGCGGTTTGTTTCGGGATCCAGCGCGCCCCCAGGCCAGTTGGCGCCACCGGTGTTGGATGGCAGCATCAACGTTCCGAGGGGCCCTCCCCATTTGCTCACCACCGCCGGCGTGAACAACGGGCCCATCTTGTAGCGCTTGGTGATCTCGAGAGCCTCTGCGCGAAGCTCCGGTGTGAAGTCGATGAGATCGTCTGTCGAGACGCCCTGGCGATCGAAAGCCGGCGGCTTGGTGACGAACGGCTGCGTTGGTGAATACCACTCGCCCGGCACGTCCCCCTTTTCAACCGCGCGCTCTTCAATCGGCCATACGGGTTGGCCGGTCACCCGATCGAAGACGTACAGCCACGCCTGCTTGGTGGGCTGGACAATCGCCTTGATCAGTTTGCCGTTGACGGTAATGTCCGCAAGGATTGGCGCGCACGGGATGTCGAAGTCCCAGATGCCATGGTGTACGAGCTGGTAGTGCCACTTGCGAACGCCCGTCTTCAAATCCAGAGCCACCAGGCTTTCGGAAAACAACGTGTTTCCCGGGCGATGCCCGCCGTAATAGTCGCCAGTTGGGAGCTCGACCGGCAAAAAGACCATTCCCAGCTCTTCGTCCACTGTCATCTGCGCCCAGACGCCCACGTTGCCGGTGTAGGCGGCGGCCTCATTTTCCCAGGTCTCCCAGCCGAACTCGCCGCGCCGCGGAATGGTGTGAAAGATCCAGAGCCTCTTCCCGGTCCGCGCGTCGTATCCGCGCACGTAGCCCTTCTCATGACGCCGGCTCTTGGGCATGTCGCCCACCAGGTGCGCCGCGCCGACCACGATCACGTCCTTGGCGATGACCGGTGACGCGTGCAGACCGATGTCGCCGGTTTCCAGGTCGACTTCTTGATCGTTCTCGAGCTTGAGATCGACGATCCCGTTCTTCCCAAACGACGGCACGCGGTGACCAGTCTTCGCATCGAGCGCGACCATCTGATACCCCGGCGTGACGTAAACGATGCGTTCCTGTTTTCCGTCGGTCCAATAGGCCAGCCCGCGTCCTGAGAGTCGTCGCGGTGCCGCTTCGCCGCGTTTGCCTTCGTCGAGACGATGCATCCACAACATCTCGCCGCTCTCGGCATCCAGTGCGACGACGGTGCGCCGTGAGCCGGCCGGTGTGTAGAGCACGCCATTCACGACCAGTGGTGTGACCTGAAAGTTGAACTCAGGTCGCGGCCCGAGGTGATCGGTCTTCAGCCGCCACGCGATTTCGAGGTTGTTGAAGTTCGTGCGATCGATTTGATCGAGGGGCATGTAACGCGTGCTGCGGAGGTCGCCGCCGTAGGTAGACCAATTGGTATTTGCCGGGGCTGGGCCTTTGTCCTGCGCACCAAGCCTCGGAACACCCAGTGCGGGTGCGATGAGGAGCAGCGCGCAGATGGCGGAGACGAGTCGTTGCTTCATAGGAGGCGCCTATTGAAAGTGATGCAGCGCTATCGACGCCGCGACGGTAACGTTAAGCGATTCGGCGGGACCGATCATCGGAATTCGCACACGCGCGTCAGATGACGCTAACGCGGCGTCAGACAGCCCTTCGCCTTCGCTGCCAAGCACCAGCGCCACCTGCGCCAGCGACCGATCGAAATCGCCCAGCGCCAGCGCTTCCGCGGATGGCGTGAGTGCCAGCACCCGAAATCCCGACGCCTGGAGATCACTCAACGCGCCGGGCCACACGTCGGCGCTGACGAAGGGAACCTGAAGCGCCGCCCCCATCGAGGTTCGAATGGCCTTGCGATAGAGCGGATCGCCGCAGTTCGGTCCGAGGACGATGAGATCGACGCCGAACGCCGCCGCGCTTCGAAAGATACCGCCAACGTTGTCCGGGTTGTTGACACCCTCCATCACAATCAGGCGCCGGGACGTCGAGAGGTCCACGGTAGCCAGGTTCTCCCGTGAGGGTCGTTCTGCCAATGCGAGGCAGCCGCGATGGATCTCGAAGCCAACGACCTCGTTCATGGCGGGCTGATTGACGACGTAGATGGTCGTGCCAGCGGGAATCGACAGCCGGAGATCAGCCAGCGAGGCCAGCGCCGTCGGGGTCACGAGGATCGAGCGAAGCGTGTAGCGGGGGAGATCGAGGATTCGTCGAAGAACGCGGCGACCCTCCACAACGAAGAGGCCCCGGCGGAGGACCTCGGCTGGCGAGTTGATGATGCGATAGTCGTCGAGTCGCGGATCGTCCAGCGAGTCGACGGTGATCACGTCGCTAGGCATCCACCGAGGCAATCGCTGTGACTACCGGACATGCCTGGGTGGATGCCCCGCCCCGCGGAGCGGGGCAAGGAAACGCTTTCATCAGCGAAGCGGAGGTACGCGGAGCTTCGCTGACGAGACGGGTCAGCTCTGCGAACCACTCGAGCACGACCCGCAACTCGTGTCGTACCGGCGTCACGCCGCTTTGTCGCACCAACACACGAGACGAAGGCGCGTGACCGCTCGCCAATTGCAGGTCGTCCCGACCCGGGAGGGTAAGGGGAGCAGAAACCGTCAGCGTTGGCGCCGTGCTGATGGCGGCGGCTGCCGCGCGCCCATTGGCGTTGAAGTACAAGGTGCGCCCATCGACCGACCAGCAAGGCCAGGCGCCGCCGGCCGGTGACACATGCACGCGAGGGCCTGTGCCGTCGGCCGGACGAACGAACACTTCCCATCGACCAGATTCGTTCGACATGTAGGCGAGCCACTTGCCGTCTGGCGAAAACCGCGCATGCGATTCGTCGAACAACGTGCGGACGATGGGATGACGCTCTCGGGTCGCGAGATCGAGCACCCAGATGTCGGCACCCGTGAGCGGCTGGAACTCGGTGAACGCGAGATGCCCGCCGTCGGGCGACCAGGAGGTTGGGAACTGGTTCCAGGGGCTCTCCAGCAGCGGCCTGGGTGCGAGGTCGCTGTCGGTCGGGCGGATGAACAGGTTGAACGGTCCCGCCTTGCTGTAGGCAAACGCGATCTCCAACCCGTTCGGTCTCCACGTCGGGCTGACGCTGCGCCCATCCGCTGACAAACGGCTCATCCCGCCACGCTGCATGTCGCCGAGCCAGAGGTCGGCGCCGTCCTCACTCTCGACGGTCATCGCCAGGCGTTGCGCATCGGGCGAGACGTCAACCGCGCCAAGGGCGACTGGTGGGATCGGTATGGGCTCGAGCCGGCCTCGTGTGTCGAGCCAATGCAGCCGCTCATCGATTTCCGACGAAGTGCCTGGCACGTAGATCAGCGAGCCCGTGCGTGAGAACGCGAACCGAGGGCCCGCCACCGTGGCATCCGCGGTGGCCAACCCGCGCAGAATCGGCCGCGGCGACGCGGTCAGCCGATGCTCGCGAAGTGAATACGGCGCCGCTTCGAGTCGCCCGCGTCGTTCGAACACCACGTGTCCCGTGGGCGAGTAGCGCCCAAAGGCCGCCGAGTCGACGATCGGATGGCTGATGCCCGTGCTCACATCGAAGAGCGCGACACGACTAGTCGCGAGACTCACAGCGGTGTAAAGGACTTGAGACCCGCCAGGTAGCACGTCGGGCCATCCGTAACTGACTTCGCGCGACCCCGCGGATGGGGCGGTCAGGTACCGACTGGTTCACCGCCGTCCTGCGAGACGCGAGCGAGACCGCCGCCGGGGCCTCCGCCGAACACGATGGTCTTGTCAGTACTCCAGCTCGCGCCAGCCCCTGGGCGGGCTGCGCACAACGGAACGGGCGTTCCTCCTTCAACGCGCAGCTTCTTCAAGCTGCCGTGCGCGAAGAAGCCGACCCATTGACCGTCTGGCGAGAAAAACGGATCGGACGCTCCGTCGGATCCCTCGATGACTTGCGGAGCGTCGCGATCGACGGTTCGCAGGAACAGTCGCGAGCGGCCACCCTGTAGCGCGGCGTAGACCATCCGCATGCCGTCATTGGAAACGGCGACCGATCCGCGGAACGGATCGATGGCCATGTCTTCCGGCAAAGCGATGGTGAAGCGCGTCGTGGGCCGCGGTGCCGGCGGCCGTTGCCCATACAACGCAAACACGAGGGCGATCCCGACCATTGCTGTCGCTCCGGCGACCCCAGCCGCAATCAACGGACGCCATTCGGCTCCCGGCGACTCCGCGCCGACGAGCGGTTCCGAACGGGTGGTCGACGGCTCAGCAGGGGACGTTGCGAGATCGGCAACGAATCGATACCCCCGGCGATGGACGGTCTGAATGTACGACGGCCGCAGCCTGTCGTCGCCAAGCGCGTCTCTCAACACGCGGATGGCTTCAAGTAACGAGGCCTCGGTGACGAAGGAATCCCTCCACACCGCATCCATCAGGGCCTGCTTGGACACGACAGAGCCGGGCTGGGCGAGCAGGGCTTCGAGAATGCCCAACGCCCTCGGCGGGAGCGGGACCTCGGATGACCCGTTCCACACCCCGTTGCCAGCCTCGAAACGAAACGGCCCGAAATACAACGGACAGCTCGAGGGCCTCGATTTGATTTCCATCAGGGCTACCTGAACGCCCCGCCGGAGGTGGGCAAAGCCAACATTTGGCCATTGTTGCGGCTTTCTTTCGCGAACCTTCAGGACTTCCGGCGGGATTCATTTTACAGGTGGGGGTGGAGGTCCGAGTGTCCTGGTTTGCCACCAAGTCAATCGATGAACTGAAGGCTCGCCTCGGCGACGCCGCGCTCGAGCGGGTCCTGGGCCCGGTGGACCTGACGATGCTGGGCATCGGGGCCATCATTGGCACGGGTATTTTTGTTCTCACGGGGCAGGCGGCCGCCATGCATGCCGGCCCCGGCATCGTCCTGTCAATGGTCCTGGCGGGCATCGTCAGCGCGCTGGCTGCTCTGTGCTACGCGGAATTCGCGGCTGCAGTGCCCGTCGCCGGCTCGGCCTATACCTATGGCTACGCGACCCTCGGCGAGGTTGTCGCTTGGATCATCGGGTGGGACCTGATCCTCGAGTACGCCCTCGGTGCCGCAACCGTCGCCGTCGGGTGGTCTGGCTATGTCGTCACCTTCCTCGATGATCTCGGCTTTCGGTTTCCACCGCTGCTGAGTGCGGCACCCGGTACGGCCGTGGTGCTGGACGATGGCACGGCGGCGACAGCGATCCTGAACGTTCCGGCGGTCTTCATTGCCATCCTTGCCACCATCCTCCTCGTCATCGGCATCCGTGAATCGGCACGTGTGAACGCGGTGATCGTCGGAATCAAAGTTGCCGTTGTGCTCCTGATCATCGGCGTGGGGGGCATGTTCGTCTCGGCGGAGTATTGGCAGCCGTTCATTCCGGAAAACACCGGCACGTTCGGTTCGTTTGGCTGGAGCGGTGTTCTACGCGGAGCCGGCGTCATCTTCTTCGCTTACATCGGATTCGACGCGGTCTCGACGGCGGCACAGGAAACGAGGAATCCTCAACGCGACTTACCGATCGGCATCTTCGCCTCGTTGATCGTCTGCACCATCCTGTACGTGCTCGTTTCCGGAGTGATGGTGGGCCTCGTGCCGTATCAGCAGCTCGGGGCGCCGGCGCCGATGGCTCTCGCGGTGGACGCCGCGCGCGTGAAGGCCACAGGGACGCCGTGGGAATTCATCGCCAACCTCCTGCCGATCGTGGTCAAGCTCGGAGCGATCGCGGGGCTCTCGTCGACGATCATCGTGCAGATGATGGCGCAGCCGCGAATTTTCATGTCAATGGCTCAGGACGGCTTGCTACCGCGCTGGGCTGGCGCAATTCATCCGCGATTTCACACGCCTCATGTGACGACAATGATCACAGGTGGCATCGTGACGCTTGCTGCGGGCCTCACGCCGATTGACGTGCTCGGCGAGCTCGTCAGCATCGGGACGCTGTTCGCCTTCGTGGTGGTGGCGATTGGCGTGATCGTCCTGCGTCGCACGCGGCCCGATCTCGAACGCCCATTCCGGACGCCAGGGGTACCCTGGTTGCCTGCCGTCTCGGCGGTTGCCTCATTCGCGCTGATGGCCAGCCTGTCGGCCGAGACGTGGATTCGACTGGTGATCTGGATGGCAGTCGGGATGGTGCTCTATGTCGGCTATGGATATCGGCACAGTACGCTGAGGCGGAGGTGATGCGGACGCGCTGCTCGGGCGTATACTCGACCACCGGGCGGCGATGGGCACTCTCATCCAAGACCTGCGGTATGCCTTGCGAACCCTGCGAAGGACGCCAGCATTTCCACTGGCGGCGATAGGGACGCTTGCGATCGGCATCGGCGCGACGACGGCGATCTTCAGCACGGTCAATGCAGCGCTGCTGAAACCGTTACCCTACCCCGACTCCAACGACCTGTACTCGATACGCACCACGCTCACCGACGGGCGCGTTACGACTGGTAACGTGGCGCCCGTCGAGATCGTACGCTTGAACGATCCCAACCTGTCGATTGTCCGCGCCGCGGGCGTACAAGGAAATGACGTCACGCTCCTGCGTGATGACGGCGTCCCCCTGAAAACCAGAGCCTATGCGGTCAGCGAAGGCTTCTTCGAGTTGTTCGGGCTGCCGATGACCCTCGGTGGTTTTTCGAAAGACATCCCGACGGGGAACGCTCCACCCAACGTGATCGTGTCCTATCGCATGTGGCAGGACCTGTACGGCGGCGATCCAGCCGTGGTCGGCAAGCAGATCCGCTTCGCCGAAATCACGACGACCGTTGCCGGAGTCGCGCCGCGCGAGTTCGAGACACCTCATGACGCGAACTTCTGGTTCCCGATCCGGCTCGATCCCCAAGGCGTCAACCACAGCTTCGAGGGGTTCATGCGGGTGAAGCGCGGCACGACCCTCGAGCGCGCGCGAAGCGAGATGGAGGCGGTGATGGCCGGCGTGGCGCGGGATTTTCCAGCCTCCGCCACCGCACGCGTTTACGTCGTCCGCTCGCTCGTCGAGTCGATCGTCGGCGAGCTGGGTCCGATTCTCGTCGTCGTGTTATCGGCGACCGGGCTGTTGTTGATCCTCGCATGCGTGAATGTGACGAACCTGCTGCTGGCACGTGGGGCGGCGCGCGGCCGGGAGATGGCCGTGCGCGTAGCGCTGGGCGCCGCGCGGGGCCGGATCGTTCGGCAACTCCTGACCGAGTCGATCCTGCTTGCTACGGCCGGTGCGGTCGTCGGCGTCTTTGCCGCGTACGCATTCGTGCGTCTGCTGCTGACGATCGGTGCGTCTCAGCTGCCCCGCCTCGACACCGTGGCCTTCGACGGGCGCGTGTTGTTGTTCGCGCTGGCGGCGCTGATTGTGAGCGGCGTGCTGGTCGGGTTTGCGCCGGCGCTGCGGCTTGCGGTGACCGACGTCAGGACCTTGATGAACGAGAGTGGCCGGTCGTCGACCGGCGGGCGCGCCACCACCCGCTGGCTGGGCGCGCTGACGATCGCCGAAGTCGCGCTCGCGGTCACGCTCGTGGCCGGGGCCGGCTGGCTGGTTCGCAGCTTCGACAACCTGCGGACCACGGATCCCGGCTTTGTCCCCGACGGTCGTGTCGTGTTCGATGCTGCGATGATGGGTTCGAGATTCCGCGACAACGTCGCCGTCCATGCGGCGTTCACGGGCTTGCTCGACCGTTTGCGTGGTTTGAGTGGTGTGGTGGCAGCCGGTTCCACGTTCAATTTTCCGCTGCGCGGCGGTCCTGAGAACGCACTGCTCGTACACCTGCAGGATGACCCGGATGCGGCGCACAACCTCAATTCGCGCCAGCGTATCGTCAGTCCAGGATTCTTCTCCGCGATGGGCATCAAGCTCGTCGCCGGCCGCGATTTCACGGCGGACGACAACCGGAAGTCTCCACCGGTGGTCATCATCAATGGAGCGTTCGCACGTCAGTATCTATCCGGCAAAGATCCCCTGACCGTGCGCTTCACAGCCGGCTATCCGAACATCGATCCAAAGACTGTGTGGACCATCGTCGGCGTCGTCGACGACGTTCGGCAACGTTCGCTCAGCGTCGCTCCCGAACCTGCCTACTACACGACGCACGGGCAGGGCACGCCCCAACGTCAGGCCGTCGTGGTCCATACGGCTGGCGGAGACTCGGCGGCGTTGCGCACGGCAATTCGCGACGCCGCCCACGAACTCGATCCGCAGATGGCGGTCGACATCGAGCGCGCGACCGACATCGTGGGCTCGACGTTGAGCCGACAGCAGCTGGGAATGACGTTGATGCTGTGGTTCGGCGCCGCCGCTGTCGCCCTCGCCGCGGTCGGAATCTATGGCGTCATTGCCTATGCCGCAGCCCAGCGACAGAGCGAAGTGGCAGTTCGGCTCGCGCTTGGCGCGACGCCCGGCAATGTCTTCTGGCTCATGCTGAAGCAAGGCCGTACCCTGGCCATTATCGGCGCCACAATCGGCCTCATCGCCGCGTATCTTGCCGGTCGAATCGTGTCCGCGCAGCTCTATGAAGTGCGCGCTTCGGATCCGATGATCCTCGGTGCGGCAGCGGTCCTCGTCATTACCATTGCGCTCGTCGCGACGTTGATCCCGGCCTACCGGGCGTCGCAGCTCGATCCTGCGCGTGTCCTTCGGCCTGAATAGACCGGGACGTCTTCTGACGCTTTGCTTGAAGAGCCTAGCTAGTGCTTCTTTGCGGGTCGCGCGGTGAACTTGGCGACCTTCGACTTCTGCCGGCCGGTCTTCGGTTTCGCGACCTCTTTCACCGTCGTCCACTCGACTTTCTGGACAACCGGCATCTGTAGCGCTCGTTCGCGATCGAGATCAAGCGAACCGACGTGCAGTGATAGGGGAGCCTGGACCCACTTGTAGATCGACTGTGTAAACAGCGTCGTGAAGCGAGTGGCCCACGTGTGAGCCTGTTCGCGGGTCGTCCGGGGGAAGATGCTGAGGAGCGCTTCTTCGACTTCTTCCGGCGACATCTTCTCGGCGGCGTAGAGGTGCAGGCACGCGTCGAGCACGGGGAATGGCATGAGCTCGTCCTCGGCCACCTGGGCATCGGCGAGCTCGGGGCCGGGGGCCGTGCCGAGTGTCTGCGCGATCCCCTCGAACTGGAAGCGGCGATGGAGGCGTTCGAGCAAGGCGATCACGACGGTCTTTGGAACGTTCGCGATGACCGACAGCGCGCCCTCGAGGTCCCCACCCATCGTCGTATAGCCGACGGCCTTCTCGCTCATGTCGCCGGTTTGAAGGAATAGGGCGCCCGACGAGTTGGACCAGTTCCACATCCGCTGACCACGCAAGCGCGCCTGAATGTTCTGACGGGTCAGCTCGGTGACTTCGCCCCCTTTGAGCATCGCGCGAGTCGCTTCAAGCTCGCGGTCGGTTGCATCGTCGATTGGGATCGTGCGCAGCTCGATACCCAGCTCGCTGGCCAGGGTGTGCGCCGCTGTTCTGGTGGTCCCCTGTGAATGGCGACTCGGCATGTAAAACGCCGTGATCAACGAGCCATCACCGCCGAGCAACTGCGCCGCGCGCCACGCCACCAGAAGCGTCAGCATCGAATCGCGGCCACCCGAAAGTGCGATGCCGAGCGATTTGAACACGCCAGTTTTGCGGTAATAGCTCTTGACGCCGAACGCGAGTGCTTCAAAGAGATCATCCAGCGCGCGGTCGCGAGGGTCGACGTGGCTCGAAACCGAGGCCGGCAAGAAGAAGCTCCCGCCTCTTGGTGAGGGATATGCCAGCTGTGATCGATCGGCTGTGGAACCGTCACATTCGATCACGGGAACATCGAGCCGCTGCAATCTGAAATCCTCGCAGTCGGTCCGCCACGTCGTGTTCTCCATGCGCAAGCGGCTCGTGCGATCGAGATCCACAACGGCAGATGCCCAGCCTTCGCGGAATCGAGGCGCGTCAAGGACGAGGCGTCCGTTCTGAAAAACCAGACCGCCGCCGTCGTAAATCAACCCGTCTTGTCCACCGACCGCATTGGCGTAGATCAGCACTGACTGGTTGTCCGAAGCGCGGGTCGCGAGCATTTCCCGTCGCGTCTCATCGATCCCCATGCGATACGGCGAGGCTGACACGTTCACGACGAGCTCGGCGCCCGAGTAGCACCGCCGCCGCATGGGTCCGTCAGGCGACCAGGCGTCCTCACAGACCTCGATCGCCACGAGTCCGAAATCGAAGCGGAAGATGTAATCGCCGAGCGGTACGCCCATCGCGTCGAGGGCCAGCTTCGCGCCGCCGTGCGAGAACGTGCGCGCCTCGTAGAAGACGTTGTAGGTGGGAAGCTTTTCCTTCGGAACGAATCCGAGGATGCGACCGCGGTGAACGATGGCGGCAGCGTTGAACAGCTGGCCGCCGACCGCGACCGCGATTCCAAGGACGAACACCGTCGCCGAATCAGCGGTCTCACGTGCGAATCGATCGAGCTCGCGACGCTGTCCCTTCAGGAACCCTCGCCATTGCACGAGATCCTCGGGAGGGTAGCCGCCGACCGCCTGCTCGGGGAACGCCGGCGAGCGTAACGTCCTCCGCGGACATTTCCCGCGCCACCTCGATGAGGCGGGAGACATTGGAGTCCACGGCGCCAACGGTCGGACTGACGCTGGCAACCGCCACCTTGGCCAGACGCATGTCTCTAGCTTCGCACGGAAAGGGGCTTCAGGCATTGTTCCTGGCCCGGTAGACGCCGTAGCTTGCACTGATCTGCCACGCCCAGTAGGCGAGCACCACAAGCCGATTCATCCACCCCGCCATCACCTCCGGGCCGAATCCGCCCGCGCGGGGGACCGCTGTGGCCAAGTAGACCGCCATAGCCAGCAGACTCAGCCACGTGAGATGTGCGGTTAGCCTCATTTGCCGAGCCGACACTCGCCATGCTGGGTTGCGCCTGACGCTTCCCGTGATCAGCAGCGCGGCAATCGGGATGGTAGGGATTCCGATCATCGACGCGACGGCGTGGAGGTTGCCGCGCGTTGTGAGTTCTTCCGGCTTGGCGGTGATGGGATCCTGCGCGAAGAGGCCGGCCATGACCAGCGAGAGGCCGACGACCACGAGCAGGAAGCGCCCCACCCGTCCGGCGCGCGTTCCAACGTGCTCGCGCAGGGCCGCGGTCAACGAAAAGCACGAAATCGCCCAGACGAAAAACGCCGTCATCATCACCCAACCGTGACGCCCGATGCTGTACTCGCTGAGAAACCGCCAGGACGGCGCGAATTCGGGCTTGATCGCGTGCAACAGGATGATGAGGGCCGCAAAGGCACTCAAGGAGATGATCGAGAGCACGGCGAAGCCTTGTGCGTGTGTCTCCAGCCCGTCCGTATGCGCAAGTGCCGGCGACTGTCTGCTCGTGACGACGTTCATCTTGGACCTCCGTAGGTGTTCCTATGAGTGCGTCGAACGACCTACGCGCGATTCGACAAGCGATCGTCTCGAATCGTGGCCTGACCCCGCTATCGGAATGCTTGGATGGCCGCTTCGCGGAAGGCGGCTGCGCCGAAGGCCGCTCCGCGGAGGGCCGCTACGCGCCGGGCCGCCGCGCGGAAGGGCTTAGAACGGGTGTCGTAACCGAACCCGACCCACGATGCGGTAGGAGTATTCGTATGACGACTCCACACGGTGGATGCGGACGGAGGCAAGGAGATGAACGCCCTCGGCCGGACGGAATTGGCGTGTTACGCCGACCTCGCCATAGTCGCGCACCTTGCGGAACATCGAGCCGTCAAGCCGTTGCGCGAGATAGTTGGCGTCACCTTCTTCCTTCAACGTGTCTTGGCTGCGCCAGACGATGAGGTGACCTCGCCACGGTCCTTGTTCGATGGCGCCGCGCGCAAAGATGCCGAGCCCGGTTTCTGCGGCGTCCATGTTCTCGCGATCGGGGACGTGCCGAGTCACGACTGGATGGCCATCCACCACGATGCGGCCCGCGCGCACGGCGTGCGACCACTCGAGACCGACGGCGACGCCCTGGCTATCGCCGACGGCGCCAGTGCCGAATTGCTGGCCGCCTTCATGAACGACATGCCACTGTCCGTGCAGACGGAGCGACGGTTGCAGCTGAAATGCACCGCGATATCCAGCATCGAAGCGTTCGCGATGCGACTCTGTATTGAGGCGCTGCCAGTTGATCCATGCATCGTGGTCAATGCGCGTCGACTTGACCAGCCACTGCAGTCCCATCTCCTGTCCACGCGTGAACGCCAGTGTCTCCCGCTGCAATACGGGTAGCAGTCCGTGCGGCGTCTCCAGATCAGGACCGGCAATGTCGTGACGCGTCGCCACGGTTTCGAGGGATCCAAACAGAAAGCGCGAAGGACCTCGGGAGACTTCGAGCGCAATCAGCGGCTCGGCGTGTTCGAGAAATTCGTGAGAACCGAAGCGGCCTAGTCCGAAGAACCCGCCGCGGAAGACCACCGATTCATTGACGACAATGTCCAGGAACACACGGCCCGAGGCGCCGAATATCGTCTCACCGTCGCGGAACCGGTTCGCGAACTCGGTGTTGTCGCCATAGAAGAGAATGTCCGCGGCCGCCGTATAGGACTGGGCGCTCGCAAGTGACGGGACCAAACACGTGAGCAGGAGCGAGAAACCGATCGAAAGCCGCATGCGCGTCTGGCCAGCGATTGTCGCATTCCTCGTGCTTTCGCCGCCTGCGGCGTCCGCACAGGTAGACGTGTGGCATGTCGACGTGGGCGGGATGGCCCTGGTCGAAGCCTGGGACGTCAACGAACAACGAGAATCGCTGGCGGGCGTTTCCGCGGGCGTGGAGCGGCGCGTGTGGCAGACGTTGGGGCTACGTCTTGAAGGCTGGATCGTGCGCGCGTTCCAGACTGGTGATGATGCCTGGGTCCGAGGGTTCGGGATTGGACCACGCTGGCGATGGGGCAGTGGCAACCTGCGTCCGTTTGTCGATCTGGCGGTAGGACTTTCGCATGCAACGGCTGTTGTGCCGCCCGGCGGCACACAGTTCAACTATGCCGCGCTTGCTGGTGGCGGCTTCCAAATCGGACGCGGACGTCCGCGATTCGACGTTGGCGCACGCTGGCTCCACCTGTCGAACAACGGCCGCGAAGGTCGAGCACGGAACCCGGACGTTCAAGCACTCGGTGCCGTTGTCGCGATAGGATGGTCGGTACTGAAACCAGAACTCTCAGTTAGACATCCAAGACAAAGCCATGCTGTCAAAGTTCTTCAAGTCGAAGTTGCCGGCGCCCTCGGAAGCGCTTCCCGGGCGTGCTGAGGCGATGCAGGTGCCAGCGACACATCACGTCACCGGTGGTCCACTCGAACCGCAGGACACGGGTCTCGCACAGGCGGTGTTTGGCATGGGCTGCTTCTGGGGAGCCGAGAAGATGTTCTGGCAGACCGCCGGAGTCGTCAGCACCAACGTCGGCTACGCCGGCGGTCAGACGCCTAATCCCAGCTACGAGGAAGTCTGTGGTGGCGGCACCGGACATGTCGAGGTAGTTCGGGTGTTCTACGATCCCGCGCGCGTCAGCTACGAAGAACTGCTGCGTGTGTTCTGGGAAGGCCACGATCCCACGCAAGGGATGCGTCAGGGTAACGATGTCGGTACGCAGTACCGATCGGCCATCTACTATTTCGATGAAGCTCAGCGCGAGGCGGCGGAGTCGTCACGAACGGCGTACCAGCAACGATTGCAAGAGGCTGGCTACGGCGAAATCACGACTGAACTAGCGCCCGCACCGACGTTCTACTATGCGGAGGCCTACCATCAGCAGTACCTTTCGAAAAATCCCAACGGGTACTGCGGGCACGGCGGGACAGGCGTCTCGTGCCCGATTGGGCTCACCACGGCAGGCTGAGCGCGGAGCGCCGCAGTTCACGAGGCTTGACTCAGTTTGAACTGCCACTTGCAACGAGTCACGTCTTCGACCTCTCTCCAAGCGCCTCTTCCCATAGCCAGCGTCGCGGCGGCGGCCCCTTGCGGCGTGTGAGACCGAACCGCCGAATCGCATGGTGATCGATGTGCGACATCGCCTCTTGAACGCTGTCGGTCAGGAGAAAGAGGTCAAGGTCGGTTGCTGACACTGAACCCACCGCGACCATCTCTTTCACCAAGTCGGTAAATGGTTGCCAATATGCGGCTCCCATGAGGACCACTGGGAACTGGTGAATCTTGCCGGTCTGAATGAGCGTCAGTGCTTCGGTCAGCTCATCAAGAGTGCCCAGTCCGCCCGGCAACACCACGAAGGCGTAGGAATACTTGAACAACAGCACCTTGCGCACGAAGAAGTAATGACAGGTGACGTACCGATCGAGGTACGAATTGGGAACTTGTTCGTGCGCCAGCGTGATGTTGCAGCCGACGGACCGGCCGCCCGCCTCGCGCGCGCCTCGATTAGCGGCTTCCATGATCCCGGGTCCGCCGCCGGTCATGACCGTGAATCCCAAGCCGACCAACGCCCGCCCGACCTCACGGCCGAGTTCGTAGAATTGGTGGCCTTCCCGGAAACGCGCCGAGCCAAACACGGTCACGCAGGGCCCGACGAAGTGCAACGCGCGGAAGCCGCGAACGAAATCACGGGCTGCGCGAAGCAGAATGGAAAGCTCTTTGAGTCGGGAGTGCGGGCCTTCGAGAAAGTAACGATCCTCCTCTGAGGGTTTGACTGTCGGCGGGGGAGTGGGGGAAGCGGCCATCGCTTCCCCCAATCGTAGCGGACTTACACCCAGACGCCGCGTTCGCGGCCCCAGGACTCGATTTCGCGCTGGGTCTCTTCCTTCGCCCAGCCGTACCGCTCCTGCAGTTTGCCTTCGAGCTTCTCCATCGCGCCGTCCACCACTTCGAGGTCGTCGTCCGTAAGCTTGTTCCAGCGCATCTTGATGTCGCCCTTCAACTGCTTCCATTGACCCTTGAACACATCGGCATTCATAGACAATCCCTCCTGCAGGGCGTCCGCCTGAACGCGCGACGCCACCTCGGAATGAGCAGAGTTTGTGCCAGCTTTAGCAACGACTCGGCCGTTCGGAACCGCGTCGGGAATGGTGTACAGTCGTGGTGGCCGACGGCCGAAAAAATCCAAAGCCCATGTCAATTGTTGTTGCGCTCTCTTTGATGATGACGGCGCTGCAGGTTCCTGCCGAGATTCGCGGCGCGATCGTTGACCTTTCCGGCGCTGCCGTACCTGACGCGACAGTTACTCTGGTCGTGGACGGAAAAGAGCAGGCGGTGACCGTGGCTGACGACGGCACGTTCGTGGTGCCCGGCCGTTCAGGCACGATTCTGGTACGGTCGGAGGGGTTCGAGGAGCTCACGGTTCGTCTCGAGGATGCATCGCTACCGTTGCGGCTGGTTTTGCAGCCCGCGAGTTTCGCCGACTCGATTGTCGTCACCGCCGATCGTGGCGCGACACGGCTGCCGTCTGGTGCAAGTGCAACCGTGTTGTCATCTGCGGAGTTGGCGAACGCCGCCGGCGGCGCGCTGGACGATGTGCTGCGGCAGACGCCGGGGTTCACTCTGTTCCGCCGCTCCTCGTCGCGCACCGCGAATCCGACGACGCAAGGTGTCACGCTTCGTGGTGTCTCGGGTTCAGGGGCAAGCCGGACGATCGTGCTGGCCGATGGCGTCCCGCTGAACGATCCGTTCGGCAGCTGGGTCTATTGGAATCGCGTGCCGTTGGCGGCGATTGATCGCGTGGAAGTCGTGCGCGGCGGCGCTGGTGACTTGTACGGCGCCGACGCACTCGGGGGAGTCATTCAGCTCCTCACGTTCTCACCGCGCCGGCCGCGCTTGCGCGCCGTGCTCGATGGCGGATCGCACAGGTACCGGACGAGGCTCACTGTTCGCCGGAACGATGCTCGGCGGTTGGACGGTTACGGCCTCTGGCGAGTGGGTCGGGACCGACGGCGCACCGACGCTCGACCCGGCGGTTGCGGGTCCGGTGGACGTGGATGCGTTCAGCGACTATCGCACTGGGTTCGCGAGCTTTGGCACCCACCGTGATCGGTGGCGAGCCTCGGCGCGGGTCAGCGGCTACGCCGAGGACCGCGGCAACGGCACGCCGGTTCAGGTGAACACGACCGACTGGCGCCAGCTGTCGGGCGAGGTGGGCGGACTAACGGGCGGCGGCGCGTGGGAAGCCCATGTTGCGACAGGCAGTCAGGATTACTACCAGACCTTCTCCGCGGTAGCGGCTGATCGCCGCTCGGAGCGGTTGACGATGGAGCAGACCACCCCGAGCGACTTCTTTTCGCTTTCGGGACAGTGGTCGCGACCGGTCGGTGCTCACGCACTGCTCCTGGGTGCCGAGGCGCACTACACCGATTCGACGGTTTCGGAACTGCGTTACGCGCTCGTCGGCGGTGTCAACACGCCAGCGGGGCCATTTGTGGTGGGAGGGGAGGAACGGAACACGGCTATCTACGGGCGGCTTCGGGTCGCCGCGAGCGATCGCCTCTCGCTCGCGATCGGGCTTCGCGGCGATTTTTGGAAGTCCGAGCCGCTCAACGCAAGCGATCCTGAGAAGTCCATTTCGTTCTTCAGCCCTCGACTCGGCGTGGCCTATCGCGTGAACGACTTGGTCTCGCTGCAGAGCGCCGTTTACCGCGCGCACCGAACGCCGACGTTGAACGAACTGCATCGGGGGTTTCGCGTGGGTGCCATCGTGACAAACCCCAACGCGCAGCTCGATCCCGAAAAACTGAACGGGGTCGAAGGCGGGGCGCTCTTCACGCAAGGCGGCTTGTCGTTCCGCGCGACGGCGTTCTTCAACCAGCTCGATGGCGCAGTCGCCAATGTGACCGTCACACCGACGACACGAATTCGCGCCAACTCGGATGAGATTCGCGCCAAGGGGCTCGAACTCGAGGCAGACCTCCGCGTTCACCCGACTGTGACCGTCAACGGTCAAACCACTTTCACCGCCAGCCACTACCGTGGGTCCGAGGCCGTACCGGCCCTCGCGGGCAATCGCGTCCCGCAGGTGCCACGCGTCCAGTTTGGAGCGGGCCTGACGTGGACACCCGAGTGGCTGACCTTCGCTGCGCAGGTTCGAGGCAGCAGCAGTCAGTTTGACGACGACCTCAACACACCAGAGTTCGAGTTGAACCCGTTCGCGGTGTTCGATTTCTCGGTCTCACGGCAGGTTGCGCGCACCGTCCAGGCGTTTCTTTCGGCCGAGAACGTCTTCGACGAGGACTACGATACGGGGCGCACGCCGCTTCGCACGATCGGATGGCCGCGAACCGTTCGGGTTGGCGTGCGGGTGGCGATTCCTTAGGGCTGGTAGGGCTGGTGGGGCGCGTAGGGCAGGTGGGGGCGAGTGGTAGGGCGGGTGATTCCGAGATGACGGAGAAGTGGCTGACCGGCCCCGTGCCCGGCATTGACCCCTTGCTCATGCCGGTCGCTCACGCCTTCCTCCAGGTTCGCGACGACGTGTGCAGGACACTGGAGGGTTTGAGTTCCGACGAAGTGTGGAAAGTGGTTGGTGACTCGGCCACTATCGGTTTCCACGCGCTGCATATTGCCGGCGCAACCGATCGGCTTCTGACCTACGCACGCGGTGAACAGTTGTCGGAGGCGCAGGTTGCTGCCGCCCGTCAGGAATCTCGAGTCGATGGGCTGGATGCGGAGGCACTGGCCGCACGAATCGACCAAACGGTCGACGCGGCTCTCGAACAGATACGGCTCACGCCCGCGTCGATCTTGACTACTCCTCGAGAAGTTGGACGTCTTCGTTTACCATCAACCGTCATAGGCTTACTCTTCCACGCCGCGGAACACGCCACGCGACACGCTGGTCAGATGGCGACGCTTCGCCGCATTACAGGTCAACGATGAGATACACGATTGCCATGTTCGCTCTCGGGTTTGCAACGATCGCGGCTCCCTACTCGCTCGCCGGCCAGGCGCCGAAGACGGTCAACGACAGTGTCTACACGACGGCGCAGGCGACGCGCGGCCAGGCCGTATTCGAAGCCACCTGCACCGCGTGTCACGACGCGGCGCGATTCACCGGCGGCGACTTCATGAAGGACTGGACCGGGAAGTCGATGGGTGAACTGTTCAAACAGGTCTCCAGCACGATGCCGGAAGACAACCCCGGAAGTTTGAAACCGGAGCAGTACGCCGACGTGCTCGCCTATTTCCTGAAGCTGAATGAGTTCCCGGCAGGGTCGGAAGAACTGAAGGGAAGCGCGGAAGCGCTGGACGGGATCAAGATCGATAAGAAGGGCTTTTGAGACGTAGCCACGAAGGGCACGAAGACACGAAAGCAATGAGAATCGCCTGATTCTTTCCTTCGTGACTTTGTGTCCTTCGCGGCAACGTATCGTCGATCAGCGTTTCTGCGGAAGATACTTCTTCGGGAACTTCGCAATCACCGTGTAATTGGGATCGACGACATTCGCCACTCGTACTACCCCCGCCTGCGACGCGATCTGGAAGGCGTCGAGCTTGTCGAACCCGTAGTCGGCAATGAGCCACTCGATGAGCTCGACGTAAGCGATCCGCAGCGCATCGATCAGCGGGCGGATGCTGCCCGCGACCATGATGTATTCGTCGTTCTCGATTCGTGGCCATCGAATGCGCTTGCCCTTCACGAGCTCGAACTGAAACGTGACGTCAGCCGTCGACTCCAGCCCCGAGCCGACGATTTCGCCATCGCCTTGCAGTGCGTGAAAGTCGCCGAAATAGAAGAGCGCGCCCTTGTGGAAGACGGGCAAGTGGACGGTGGCGCCTTCGCCGACATCAGACGCATCCAGGTTGCCGCCGAAATCGCCGGGCCAGAGGCCCCCCCAGGCTTCTTCGCCGGCCGGGGCGACGGCGACGCGACCCAGCATCCCCTTGAGTGGCAGTTCGATCTGCTTGCTCGCTGAGTTGGGAAGGTCGAGCGTTCCGACCATTCGCTGGCGGTCGAGACGCCAGACGAAGCGCCGCGCCGGGAGCGGATCGTTCAGCATCCGGGTGCGGCCGTCTGCGGCCACGCCGCTGATGCCGGTGCCGGTCCAATTCGAGATCGCGATATCGCGGTTTGGTGTCAGTTTCAGGATGCGGACGATGAGCGTGTCGCCGGGTTCTGCACCTTCGACCGCGAAGGGGCCGACCTCCCCAGGCCATGGGCCTGCCTTGTTGGGATCGTAATAGTCGCCCGGTTGGGAGAACGTCGACGTCTCGACACGGTCGCCGGGTTTGACGGTGAGCACGGGCGGTCGCACCGCGAATGTCGGCACACCGGTGGTCGCCTTGAATTTGTGCGTCGTGCCTTGAGCGGCGGCGCTGCTCGCGGCGGCGACGAGGATCAGGATCGCGAGAGAAGAGGTTCGCATCGCGGCGCGATCTTCTCACACCTGCGCTATCCTCGGGAGAGTGTCGAAGTCGTGCGTGTTTTTGTTGTCGCCTGCCTATTGTGGGGGGCGCCGTGCCACTTATCTCCTGCGCGAGGGTTCGCAGCTGCCACTCGCTCAACGCCTGGCTGACGGAACACTCACGCTGGGCGAAGCGTTTGCGTTCATGAGCGGGCTCTACTTCCGCGGGAAGCTGGCCTACGCCTTACGTTTTGGCCCGGGCAAGGTGCACGTGATCACGCCGACACGCGGGCTCCTGCCTCCGGAGATGGCCATCACAGCCGACCTGCTCCGCGAGTTTGCAACCGTCGACGTGATGGCGGACGACGAGCGCTATCGACGACCGCTGGATCAAGACCTCAAGCGGCTGGCCCGCGAGCTTTCGGCGGATGTCCGCGTGGTGCTGCTAGGGAGCATTGCCACCGGGAAGTACGTCGAGGCCCTTACCCAGGCACTCGGCGAGAAGCTGCATTATCCGACGGCGTTCGTTGGACGCGGAGACATGAGCCGGGGAGGCTTGATGCTTCGTTGCGTTTCCGACGAAGTCGAGCTCGACTACGCGCCGCTCACGGCGGATGCGATCCGACATGGCAGCCGTCCGCCCAAGTTGCCGCCGCTCGTCAAAACTAGCCGCGAGGCTCCCCAAGCTTCGAAGTCGCGTTAGGCACCCCCCTTGCTTCCGATCGGGCGGAGGTGATGCCGATGCCCGTGTGCGAAGTCTGCGGTAACGATTACGACAAGGCCTTCCAGGTCATCCAGGGCGGGACGTCCCATACCTTCGATAGCTTTGAATGCGCGGTTCACGCGCTCGCGCCGACGTGCGCGCACTGTGGCTGTCGAATCATCGGCCATGGGATGGAAGCCGACGGCGTCTTCTATTGCTGCGCTCACTGCGCCTCGCACTCGGGTGTACGAGGGCTCGACGACCGGAAGTGAGCGCTGGACGACGGTGAGGAGTCATCATGCAGAGAAACATCGGTTCGATAGAGCGGGCGCTGTCGTTGCTGGCCGGCGCGGCGATGCTTGTGTATGCAGTCAGCGGATCCCGCCGCCGCCGTCCGTCTGGAGCCACCCTTGCGACCGGCGCAGGGTTGATCGGCCGCGGACTCTCCGGCTACTGCCCGGTTAGCGCCGCACTGGGCCGAAACACCTCGGACACGCGGGCGGCATTGTCGGGAAATCGCGGCATTCACGTCCACGAAAGCATCAGGATCAACCGAGCGCCGCGGGATCTGTTTGCCTTCTGGCGCACGCTTTCCAATCTTCCCCAGTTCATGGACCATCTGGTCGACGTCCGCATGCTCGACTCGACGCGGTCGCGCTGGGTTGCCAAAGGGCCGGCTGGAACGACCGTGACCTGGGACGCCGAGATCATCAACGAGGTGGATGGCGAGCTGATCGGCTGGCGCTCGTTGGACAACGCCGACGTCGCGACTGCAGGTTCCGTACGTTTTCGACCAG
Organism: uncultured Acidobacteriota bacterium; assembly: GCA_963724485.1. GTDB lineage: Bacteria > Acidobacteriota > Vicinamibacteria > Vicinamibacterales > UBA2999 > JACCSI01. The sequence continues at coordinate 295,984 of CAVRUW010000018.1, read as the reverse complement.
CGCCCGGCGGCACCGATGTCGTTGTAAAGCTTCAATACGAGCCACCGGCTGGAGCCGTGGGCTCCTGGGTCGCGGCGCTGTTCGGCGAGGAACCATCACAGCAGATCCGCGCGGACCTGAAAAAGCTGAAATCGCTGCTTGAATCAGGCTACGTGCCGGCCGAGGTTTGGGAGACGCCGCAGTCGACCCATATCGGTTGAGGGCGTGGATGCGACGGCGGTCCTAACGATGCCGTCGCATCCATCGTTCTGGTCTAGCGTCGTCGACGATCGGCCGCTTTTGCGCGACTCGAGTTCCTCACTGCTCGATACTCGTTTCTCGCCGCTCGAGGACTCCTCGCTCTCGGCTTCAGAGACAGCGGCTTCATTGATCTCCGACTCCGCAAGCGTCGTCAGCTTCTGATCGGCGGCTTTTTCCTCCTCGAGCGTCTGTTCGAGGAGCCCGACGGCCTCTGAATGGCCGAGAAGCCGAGCCCACGCGACACAGGTGCCGTAGGCGCCAATCTCGTAGTGTTCGGCACGCTGCGCCGCCGCGATCAATCCCGCATCCAGCACCGCCGCCTCAGCGTCTTCCTGCAAAAGGTCCGAGCCCTCCTCGATGATGCCAGCCATGCCGGCGCAGGGTTTGGTTTTCGCCGGTTCATCGAGGGAGCTGAACACTTCCTCGAGACGGGTGACGTGCTCCTGGGTCTCTTCGAGATGCGACTCGAACGCCGCGCGTAGTCCTTTGTGAGTCGCGGCTTTAGCCAGCTTGGGCAGCGCCTTGGTCAGCTGCTTTTCCGCGTGGTAGAGGTCTCTCAACTCGTCCACGAGCATTTCGTGCAGTGTCATTACCGATCCCTTCGTCCTGACTCATCCATGTCTTCGTCGTCTTGCTCGATTCCCGTTTCGCGTTCCAACTCGTTGCCGAGCTCATCGGCTTCACGGTCCCCTTCAAAGGTCCTGCGATCGGCGCTCGAGCTACGGCCGCGGTCTTCGGCAGTCGTCGAATCACGTTGTCCCTCGCGTTCCGGCTGGCGAGGGCTCTTGCGCTGATCACGGTTTGGCTGATTCGGCTCATTCGGCATGGCGTCCTCCGTGTTACGGTCGCGTCCCAGCGCATCTGCTAAGACGCGATCGCGACGATTCGTGCAAGACACGAGCCGCGACTCTGCGATGAAGCACGCGCGCGCGGGCCGTGCGTTGGTCCTTCAGATCGTCGTAAAGTGATCGTTGCGCGGTGATCGTCGTGAAGTGATCGAAGTCGCCGTCAGTGTTGCGCGATGCTACACGCTGCTGATGTTCGACGAACGGCTTCGCCGCCGTGATGCACAGCGGGAGGGCTTATGCCACGAACAGGGATCAGCAATCGCGTGTCACCGGATCAGGAAGATCGGGAACGGCAGGATCATCCACCGATCGACGGAGGATCGCCTCCACCTCAGGATGCTTCCGGACGAACCGGTGAAGAGCCGCCCTCCGTCGCCGCCAATCGACAGACCTCGCACAAGGCCGGCAGTCGATCGGTGGCGCAGAAAGAAGCTCGTGCGCGATACCCCGATCGCTCCATGCCCCCGAGCCGCAAGGTCGCGGGGGCGTTTGGTCGAGAGCCGCGCGACGTTCGCGAACCTGAGAAGGACTAGCGATCAGCGGATGGCTTGCCTGATGGCTTGGTCGACGTTCCGACGCCGCGATCATCGGCCTTGGAACGCCCACTGAAAAGCTGAAAGAAGGACTTTCCCGAACGCCACGACTTGCGGCTGGGCGCAGCCGCATCACCTTCGGGGGGGTGGCTGGTGGCGTCTGGGGTTTGCGCTGCTTTTTCCATGAGCAGCTTCATGCTGTGGAGATATCCGCCTTCGACGAGCATGCAGTTGGGGCCTCGTGCGACTGATTACAAGTCGAATGCCATGTGACCTCTACAGAAATGTTGCCGATTTCGCGCAGGTTCGCTACGGCTTTCACAGGTCCCGCTCAAGTTTGTGCGAGCGCCGACGGTTCTGGTCAGGACGGTGTAGATTCGGCGCGTGCGCATTGGTATCGATCTTGGCGGAACGAAAATCGAGGGGATTGCCCTCGACGATTACGGGCAGACGAAAGATCGTCGACGAATCGCCGCGCCGAGAGGCGACTACGGCGAGACCATTCGGGCGATCGCGAGTGTGGTCGACGCGATCGAGCGTCAGCTTGCGGTGACGGCTTCGGTTGGCGTCGGTATCCCGGGAACGATTTCGGCGGCCACCGGGCTCGTCAAGAATTCGAACTCGACGTGGCTGAACGGTACGGCGCTCGCGCGCGACCTGCCGAAAGTCCTACAGCGTCCAGTACGTTTTGCCAACGACGCGAATTGCTTTGCGCTGTCCGAGGCCACTGACGGCGCAGGCAGCGGCGCATCCACGGTCTTCGGCATTATTGTCGGCACCGGCACCGGCGGTGGCATCGTCGTCAACGGCAGCGTGATAGTGGGAAGCAATGCAATCGCTGGTGAATGGGGCCACAACTCGTTGCCTTGGCCCAAGCCCGGGGAGTCGCCGGGAATTCCCTGTTATTGCGGACGGAGTGGCTGCATCGAGACGTTCTTGTCTGGGCCAGGCCTGTCCCGCGATTACTCGATGGCATCGCGGATGGACGCGACGCCCGAAGAGATCATCGCGGCCGCGGATCGTGGCGACCTGGCCGCCAGCTTGTGCCTCGAGCGCTACGAAGATCGCTTCGCGCGTGCGCTGGCGAGCGTCATCAACCTGATTGATCCGGATGTGGTCGTTCTTGGAGGGGGACTGTCGAATGTCGACCGGCTCTATTCGACGATTCCGCCGAGGCTGAGCGCGTACGTGTTTTCGGACGTCGTGGTGACGCGCGTCGTGCGTGCGATGCATGGCGATTCCAGTGGCGTTCGTGGCGCCGCATGGCTGTGGCCCCGTGACGAAGGTCAAGGTCAGCATGTTTCGTCAGAATCGAAATGAGGCCAGCACGCTGAATTCGATTCCAATGAAGTTGTTGGGCTGCGACCACCAGAACGAGGCTTCGGGTGTCACGGCGAACCGGCCTCGAGCAAACGCCGTAACGCCGCCAATGCCCCCAAAGATGAAGTCGGTGTCCGAACGGCTGAAGACAGAGGGGTCTGAGGGGGACCGGCTCGTTCGTGTAAACGACAGCCCGCCTACGCCAGCGCCTAGATACGCCGCGTGCTCGGAGGCCGAGAACCGCCAGAGCGCGTCGGCGGTGTAGCGCGTCGTGGTGGCGTCGAAGACCACGCCGTTCCCGAAGTCACGTTCGTTGCTGGTGCGGACGATGCGACCGCGAACCATCAGTCGACGTTTCACTGTGACACCGACGCCGCCGCCCGCGACGACCCCCACACCTAGAGAACTCTCGTCGTCCCACAGCTGCTGAAAGCCAGCGGAACCAAAAACGTCAGCAGTGATCGACTGCTGTTGCGCCCGTGCCTCGACCGCCGTTGCCAGCACGAACGTCGAAATGATCGCGCTGATCCAAACCTTCGACATCCTGTGTCGCCTCCTCCGCCCAATGTGCAAGCCGTTATCTCAACGGCTCATGGCCTGGGATTTCGGAGGCTGCCAAGAACCATTGCGGCCTTGGTCGCGTGCCTGTAACGTTCGCGGATGGCACACAGACTTCGACGCGACATCCGGTTGCTGCAGGCTTACGCGACGATCAGCTCGCTTGTCCTCGTGTTTCTGGCCGTTTCGGCGTTTCGCCAGCCCGGGCCAGCCAAAATGGACGAGCTCACCGTACAGCGACTCAACGTGGTCGATGCCAACGGAACGTTGCGCCTGGTGTTGTCGGGCAAGGACCGCATGCATCCCGGCGTGCTCGATGGCAAGGTCATCGATCGTCCTCGTCCTGTCGCGGGGCTGATCTTCTTCAACGATGAGGGCGATGAAGTTGGTGGATTGACGATAACGGGTCAAGAGCGCGACGGTGTCCGGAGAGCCAACGCGCTGCTCGCATTCGACCAGCTCAAACAGGACCAGACGATTGCGATCGCTTACAGCGAAGCGAATGGCCAGCGGTCGACCGGTCTGACAGTGTGGGATAGACCGGACGTTCGGCTCAGTGAACTCATCGAGAAGCTCAATGCCGCTCAGAAAATCACCGATGCCGCGGCCCGCGACGAGGCCATCAAGACGGCGCGAGCGTCGATGCCACCGTCACCCCGGCGGGTATTTGTTGGAAAGAACACCGATCGATCGGCGGCCATCATGCTGGCCGATGGAGCGGGCAAGCCGCGAATCAACCTGCAGGTCGATGCCGACGGGCGCGCCCGCATCGAGTTCCTCGATGCCGACGGCAAAGTGACGCAACGAATCCCGGCGCAATAGGAGAGCTCATGTCGAACGATCGTTACATTCGTGGAGTGCTGACCGTGATTGCGGGCGCGCTGATCTATCTGTGTATCGTGCTGACACCCGTTCCCGCCGCGTTCGCCCAGGGGGCGAGAACCCCAGGGGAACCGACGGGGCCGGCTGAAACGGTGATTGTTGGATGGAAGCTCGCGCCGGGCGTCGGCGTCCCAGTACAGGTGCTGGATCCGGTCTCCGTCGCGGGCGAGGTCCGTGTCAGCGGCAAAGTTCAAACAGAGCAGATGCCGAATACCGCATCACGCGTGGTGTTGACCGGGTGGGAACAGAACGGTGCAGCGACGGCGCCAGGTTCGTTTACTTCGTGGAACGTGACGCAGGGTCGGGCGTTGCCCGTGACGTCCGTTCCACCGAAGTAACCGATCGTGCCGATCAGCTTGTTGCCGGCGCCGAACTCGGAAGCGGTGCGACGCCCATCGGGTCGAGCCGTAACCGGAACTCGCGGCGCAGGAACAAGAGGATGATCCCCAGCTGCATCAGAATCGCGACCACGGAGAGATACCAAATCCATCGCAGCTCGAATCCCGGAAGACGCGACAGCAGCACGACCGGGATCGCGATAATCACCAGACGGCTGATGGACGCCAGCAGCGACGGAATCGTATTGCCCATCGCCTGGAACATGCTGGATGTGACGAACACCAGCCCTGATGCGACGAAGTTCCACGAAATGATCCGCAGGTATTCGTCGCCGACGGCGACGACGGCCGGGTCGTCCGAGAAGATTCGGATCAACGCCGCCGGTGCGATGTTGCACGCGAGCGCGGCAACGAACATGAAGCCCGCCGCCATCATGCTGGCCGTCTTGAAGACCGACTTGACACGGGCACCTTGGCCCGCGCCAAAGTTCTGGCCCGCCACTGGCGCAACCGCGAAACCCAACGCGACCACCGGCATGAACAGGGATTGCACGATTCGCATGCCGATGCCGAACCCGGCTTGTGCCGCGGCGCCAAACGGTCGCGTCACCGTGTAGACGATCATCAGGTAGACCGCCATCAGCGCGAACTCCGCACCCGCCGGCAGGCCGATCTTCAAGATGCCGCTCCAGAGACTGAGCTGCGGCTTCATGTCGCGTTGCAGAAACCTCAGGTACGCATCTTTGCCGACAAAGTACGTGGACAGCCACCCCACGCCGACGACGACGGCGATGAGCGTCGCAAGCGCGGTTCCGGCCACCCCCATGGGGCGACCCGTGACCCATCCGAACATCAAGATCGGCGCCAGGACGATGTTCACGACGACCGTTGCGGTCTGGACGACCATGCCTGGCTTGAAGTTGCCGATGCCGCGAAGGGCGGAGCTCATGGCGACGAGTGCGAACTGCAGCCCCATCGCGGGGAGAAACCACAGCAGATAGTCGGCGGCGAGCTTCGCGGTCGCGGCATCGGCGCTGAGGGCCGAGGCGTAAGTGGTGCGAAAGATCATCGCAATCACCAGGAACGCCGCTCCCACGATCATCGACAGGAGCTGGGACTGGTTGAAGACCAGCAGGGCGCGCTCGTGATTCCGCTGGCCGGCCGCGTGCGAGACGAGCGTGGTCGTGCCGACGCCCAACATCTGTGAAATCGCCAGCACGATGAAGGTCAGATTGCCCGCAACGCCGACTCCGGCGACGGCCTCCTTGCCCAACCGGCCGACCCAATAGAGGTCGACCAGAAAGTAAAGCGTCTGGAAAACCATCGTGACCAGCATGAAGCTGGCGGTTTTGAACAAGTGGTTGGAGATGGAGCCTTGAGTGAGGTCCTGCATATTACTGAACCAAGCAGTATACGCCTAGGTGCGGCGGGTGGGTCAGGTGCGACGGGTGCGTCAGGTGCGGTGCGACGGGTGCGTCAGGTGCACCGGTGCACCGCACCGCCCCCGTCGCACCTGACGCACCTGTCGCACCCGTCGCACCTGTATTCGTCCCCTCCGCATTGACAAGTGACCCTGCCTCGTCCATCGTCCCCAGCCATGAACCGAACCCTCTGTTCCCTGGCATTTGCTTGGATGGCGGCAGCGCCATCGCTGGCGGGTGCCGACCCCATGACGGCCGGCGAACGGCAGCGAGTGCTCGCGCATTTCGAGATGACCGAGGCCTGGCTGGTGAGCGAGACCAGCGGCCTGTCGAATGCCCAGCTGACCTTTCGTATGACCCCCGAGAGTTGGAGCATTCAGGACGTCGTCGAGCACCTTGCGATCGCCGAGCCGCAATACTGGCAGCAGGTGCAGGACTCACTGAAGCAGCCGGTTGGCTACAAGGCCGAGCAGACGGATGCTGCGATTCTCTGGTACGGGATCGATCGAACGAACCGGCAGAAGACAGGCGAAGCCAGGGTTCCCAAGGGCAAGTACTCCAGCATTGGCCAGTCACTTGGTGATTTCCGTAAGCTCCGCGCAACCATGACCGAGTTCGCGAAGGGCACGCAGGAGGACCTTCGCGGGAGGCAGTTGCAAGGCGGCAACATGGACGTGTATCAGTGGCTGTTGATGATCTCGACTCACTCCCAGCGCCACATCCTCCAAGTTCGAGAGGTCAAGGCGCACGCTTCTTACCCCAAGAAGTAAAGGCGGGGCGGCGGGTAGGGCACAATAGGCTGCTTCAGCCATGCCCTCACTCGCTTTGCGTCTCGTTGTCGCGACCTTCGTCGTCCTGGTCTCGAGTCTGCCGTCGGCCCGCCAGTTGCGGCCGGTGACGGTCGATGACTTGATGCAGCTGAGAAGCGTCTTCGATGTTCGTGTCTCTCCGGATGGGACACACGTCGCCTACGTGGTGTCCACGCCGTCGTTGGCGACCAACGCGCAGGACGCTCAAGTGTTCCTGGTGTCGACGAAGGGAGGCTCGTCGCGGCGAGTTGGCAGCGATGTTCGAGTCTTCGCTCCGGCATTGCCAGCGGCTCGCCTCCGATGGCTGCCGGATGGCACCCACGTTTCCTTCCTCGCTCTGACCGACGGCAGACCACAGGTTTTCGCCGCACCTCTTGATGGCGGACCATCGCGAGCGGTGACCGCGGCACCGCAAGGGGTTGCGACCTACGAATGGGCGCCCGATGGCAAGCAACTCGCGTTTCTCTCTCGTGATGCCGCGGAACGCACGACAGTCGTGCGTGCCGGTACGCCTGAACCGGCGACGAGGCTATGGGTGCAGGCGGTAGGTGGGTCAGCTCGCAGCGTCACGCCAAACGGCCAGTATGTGGACGGCCTATCCTGGTCACCCGACGGCCGTGAGATTGCCTATTCGGCCTCCAGCACCACCGGGTTCCTGGCGCCTTACTACACGCGCATCCATGCCGTCGCGCCTGACGGCACCGGCCAACGTGTGATCGTCGACCGGCGCGGGATGAACACCCAGCCGCAGTTCTCGCCGGACGGCGTATCGATCGCGTTTGTGTCGACCGAGGAGCAGGTCGGCATCATCGCGCCGCGCGGGCTCGCCGTGGTCGAGGCGCGATCGACGGCGAAGCCCGTTATCAAGTCCTTCAATTTGGGCGGCGCGTGGATCGGCGAGCTGCTCTGGGCTCGCGACAGCCGATCGATTTTCGCTCTGATGAACGAGGGCACGTTCGCAACCGGCGCGCACATGTTCGAAATGCCGATCGTCCGCATCCCGCTGGCTGACGGCAAGCCCGAACGTGTCGTGAGCGGCGCGACCGTCAACTATTCGATGGGATTGAGCCGCGATGGCCGGACCTTGACATATCGCGCGGTCGAGGGCCGCACGATGGGTGATGTGTTTGCGCAGGACATGGCATCGGGAACTCGCACGAAGCTGACCGAGGTCAATCCAGAGTTGAAGCAGATGGCGCTCGGCGACCTGCGGCCAATCAGCTGGCGGTCCTTCGACGGCAAGGAGATCTGGGCGCTCTTGCTGACGCCTTCTGGGTGGGACGGCAAGCGGCGGCTTCCCCTCATCGTGTACTGCCACGGTGGGCCGATCGGCGGCGTCACATACGGCATCTTTCCGCAATTTGCTCACACGGTGGGACAGGTGGATCCGTATCCGACGGAGGCTCTGGCGAGCGCGGGCTATGCCGTGCTCTTCCCGATGCCGCGCGGCGGATCGGGCTACGGTGAGGCAGGCCACCGCGCCATCATCAACTCATGGGGCGAATCGGACTACCGGGACATCATGGCGGGCGTCGATCACCTGATTGGCCAGAGCATCGCCGATCCTGATCGGCTGGGAGTGATGGGCGCCTCCTATGGCGGCTTCATGACCAATTGGATCGTGACGCAGACCGACCGCTTCAAAGCCGCCTCCTCTGGAGCCAGCATCAGCGACTTGATGGATCTCTACTACCTGCCCGATGGCGGCGATCTCATGATCGAGTACTTCAAGCATCCGTGGGAGAACCGTGAGGGTTACATCGCGCATTCGCCGATTACGTTCGTCGACCGGGTAAAAACACCCATCCTCATTCAACACGGTGATCGTGATCCCCGCGTCCCGATTGCCACGGCGCAGCGTTTTTACCGTGCGCTCAAAGCCATGGGGAAGGTCGTGGAGTACAGACGTCTACCCAGGGGGCGGGCACGTCTACTACGAGCCCGCCCAGCAACGCGAGTCGATGCGGCGTAACCTGGAATGGTTCCAGCGCTGGCTCCCGACGCATTAGTCCGCGGAGGATGGGAGCGAGTGGGTTCGATCAATTCGCCGTCAAACCGTGGCTTCATGAAGATGCGGAGACGGCTCCGTACGGCCGTTGATCACGGCCGCCCGTATGTGACTGACGCAGACCGAAGTACTGCAACTCGGCCAGCGCGGCGACCACGAGTGCCTGAAAGATCACGAACGCCATTCCCAGCCCGGTGGGCACAACCCAATCCGTAAAGAGCAGCGCGACGCTGTCCACGGCCCAGAGCACATTCAGAACGATGACCGTCCAGATCGCCGCAACGGGCACTCGGACACGAGAACTTAGATAGCCGACGAAGGCTGCGTACGGAAGGAGGACGAGGCCCGAGTACTGGAGCAGCGGCACGGGGAGACCAAGCAGAGAGCCGAGGCTGCCGCTGAATGCAGCCATCAAGAGACCGGTTGCCGCGGTTGCAACGGCGTCAGCGACCAACGCGAACTTGAGCAGACGTGAAATCACCATGAGACCTCCTCGTTTCTTTCCGCATGATTGAGCACGCGTTGCAGCAAGTCCATTACCTGAGAGGTAATGGCGCGTCTGCACCATTGAGATATCGTGGCGAGATGGCCATGGCAGTTGCGGTGGGTGATCTCCTGCGCGAATGGCGGCAGCGCCGCCGCGTCAGCCAGCTCGATCTCGCTGGTGACGCCGAGATCTCAACGCGTCACCTGAGCTTCATCGAGACGGGGCGGTCGACGCCGAGTCGCGAGGTCATCTTGCGTCTGGCGGATCAACTCGAGGTGCCGCTGCGTGCGCGCAACACGCTGTTGACGGCGGCGGGGTATGCGCCAGTCTTCGTCGAGCGGTCGCTCGATGATCCCGCGTTGGCTCTGGCTCGGCAGGCCATCGAAAGACTGCTTGCCGCTCACGAACCCTTTCCAGCCATCGCGGTCGACCGGCACTGGACGCTGGTGGCGGGTAATCGTGCCGCGTCGATGATGATGACCGGGGCGGACGCCGAGCTGTTAAAGCCGCCAGTCAACGTGCTGCGATTGAGCCTGCACCCGAAAGGCCTCGCGTCCCGAATCGAAAACCTGGAGGAGTGGCGCACCCACGTGCTGGGCCGGCTGCGACGACAAGTGGAGGTGTCAGCCGATCCAACGCTGGTGGCGTTGTTGAAAGAGCTTTCCGACTTGGCTCCGCACGCGTCGACCGGGGGAGCGCACGACTACGCTGGCGTTCTCGTGCCGCTGCGATTCGCGACGGATGCGGGTGTCCTCTCGTTCTTCAGTACCGACCACGATCTTCGGTACGCCGGTCGACATCACGCTGTCGGAGATCGCACTCGAGTCGTTCTTTCCAGCTGATGCCGCTAGCGCGGCGGCGTTGCTGGCGCGAGCACAGGGAGATCAGGGAGGTCAGGGAGCCTAATCTTCTACTAATCTCTCTCCCTGATCTCCCCGATCTCCCTGTACCTCTAACCCCCGAAACGAACCGCATAGATCGGCGGCAGATTGAGAGACAACGTGCGCCAGGAGTCGCCAGCGTCTTCGGACAACCACAATCCACCGGTTGTCGAGCCCATCGCGAGGACCTTTCCGGTGCGATCGACATCCAGGCCGTGACGATAGACGAGGTCGAATGAGGGCGTGGGCAACCCGCGATCGAGCACTTCGAAGGATTGGCCGCCGTCGCGCGTGCGCGAGACCACGAGTCGAGCGTCCACGGGAATGCGGCGCTCGTCTTTGATGGCCGGTGCGAACCAGGCGGTTTGCGGATCCGTTGGGTGAGCTGCGACAGCAAAGCCGAAGACAGACGGCCGGGCCGCGGGCACCGCGCTCCAGTCGCGCCCGCCGTTTTCCGATCGGAACACCCCGTTGTGATGTTGCGTCCACATGACATCCGGCCGAGCGCCGCAGACCGCGACGCGGTGCGGGTCCTGGATCGACGGATCGTCGCGACGGTCGGGCGGCATGTACTCCGCCACCATTCCTTTCGCTCGCACCTCCCACGTCTTGCCATCGTCTTGCGTTCCCCAGGCGCCGCCGCACGACACGCCGACGAGAAGATGCCTGGAGTTCCTCGGGTCGACGGCGATGGAATGAATGCCGGGCCAGTCGTAGCCGCCGCCGAACCAGTTGGCGCGTTCGGGCCGATCCCACAGCGACCGCATCAAGTTCCAGGTCTGCCCGTGATCGTCGGACATGAACAGGCCGCCGGGGAGGGTGCCGGCCCAAAGCCTCCCTGGCTGATCGGCCCCCCCGGCCTCCAAAGCCCACAGCATCTTGAGCGTTGGAGGTGCTGGAGGGGTTGAAGGAGCGCCATCGGCGCTCGCTGGTACCGGCGTCGCAGGCACGTCCGCGTAAGAGGGGACGCTGCATTCCTGCCAGGTCTGGCCTCGATCCGTCGATCGATGAAGCTTCGCGCCGAAGTGTCCAAGATTCAACGCGGCGTAGACCGACCCATCACGAGGATCGTCGAGCACGTTCGAGACCGGATCGCCAAGAAACGCCGGCGTCCCGATACGCCATCCGTCGGCTCCACTCAGTGAGAACAATCCTTTGCGTGTCGCTATCCAAAGAGGTTGCACGATTTACTCCAATTCGATGCTGGCCACCGCCACCGACCGCGGATCACCGGCCACCGGATCACCCGCCCGATAACGCCTGCAAGACGAAGATCTCCGAGTCCGCGTCGACTTTGTCGCTCAGCGTGATGCGATCGCGCGTGGGGGCGTCGTCCACGAAGATCGTCACGTGCTGCCGCACCGCGCCGCGCTCGTCGAGGAGATAGTGGCGCAGCCGTGGGTTATCGGCGAATACCGCTGCCAGGGCTTCGCCGACCGTTTCGCCAACAACGTCGCGAGGCGGCGCATCGACGAAGCGTTGGAGGTGCGGAGTGAAGGTGACTCGAGGCACTGATCAATCCTTGGATCCACTTGCCGTCAGTGGCCAGTTGTTAGTTTCCAGTTCATAGGTCGCCGTGCGCAATGTCCTCTCGCTATCTCCGGATTCGCTTCGACAAATGCGGCCAGCCGATCCAGCGCGCTGGCCCACTGTTCAGATATCAGATCCAGGGTTCGACGCGCGACGTCGATCTGCGTCGGCTCGAGCGACCACAGGCGTTCCCGACCCTGCCACGTGCTGCGGATCAGGCCAACTTCGTCCAGCACCTGCAGGTGTTTCGTGATCGCCTGTCGCGTGACACCAGTCCCCGCCGTCAAAGCGGCGATCGACAACACGGCGCCCCCCGCAAGGCGTCCGACGATCTGGAGACGCGTCGAATCGCCAAGTGCCGCAAAAAGCGGGGCGGTCTGACGAACTCGCCGGACAATCGCGCTTCGCGGCTCCCGCGCCTTCCGTGTCGACACCTTTCGGTCGTCAGGGCTGCTCGGCGACATAACGACTGATGCGCTGCATCTGCTCGATCCAGCCCTCCTCGTTACCACGAAACGCTTCAAGGCGGCGTGACGGAGGAATCTTGTCGAAACCGGACTCCACCACTTTAAGGAGCGTCCCATCGGTGACTTCTTCGAGCTCGAACTCCACCAGCGTCGTGGGCTCCTGGGAGTAGTCGTAGGACTGGTCGATCGGGTGGGGGTGCCATCGCCACGAGAACCGCTGTTCTGGCTCGACCCGTTCGATCAAGATCTCGAAGGTCAGGTGTTCGTAGCCGGGATGCGTCACCGCGCCGCGAATCCGGGCTCCAGGGGTGAACGCCCCGTCGACCCGCACGCCAAACCAGGCACTGAATTCCGAGGCGGTGGTCAGCGCTCGCCAGACACGGGATCGCTTGGCGCGCACCACAACCTGCTGCTCGATACGGTCGGAGCTCGTCACTGTCATGCAACCTCCAGGTTGGATGATAAAGACTCCCCGGACAAAAGAGCAACCACAAAGTTGCTCATCAGCTGGGCCTGTGGATCTGGGCGTGAGGCGGTACCTCGGATGCCGGCAGTGTTAGGCTACGCGCTCATATGGAGCAGACCCGGCCGGCGACGATCGCGAACCGCACTGACGCTTCGCTGGTGCGCGTCATGGGCACTTTGGGACTCGCGGCAGCGATCGTCAATATCACCATTGGCGGTGGGATCTTTCGCCTGCCGGCCAACGTGGCCGGATCGCTGGGAGCGGCCGCACCCATTGCCTACCTGGTGTGCGCCGTGGCGATGGGCCTGATTGTGCTGTGCATCGCCGACGCCGGCAGCCGCGTGTCCCTCACCGGCGGACCGTACGCATATGTCGGCACGGCCTTCGGTCCGTACGCCGGATTTCTCGCCGGTGTCCTCTTGTGGATGTTGGGTACGTTTGCAGCCGCAGCAGTCTCGACCGTGTTTGCTGCGAGTGTCGGCCTCCTTGTTCCTGCGCTCAGCAGCCACGCAATGCAGATCGTGGTCCTTTTCGTCGCGTTCGCGTTCTGGTCTTTCATCAATCTCCGTGGTGTCGGCCTGGCGGCACGATTGAACGCGATCGCTACGGTCGCCAAGCTTTTCCCACTGCTGCTGGTGGCTATTGGCGGCGCGTTTTTCGTTCGATCCGAAAACCTTCAGTGGCTCAGCACGCCTGCAGCGGCAGATGTCGCGCGCACTTCGTTGCTCTTGATCTTCGCCTTCGCAGGCATCGAAGTGGCCCTGGTGCCGAGTGGGGAGGTTCGGGATACGGCCAGGACGGTTCCACGTGCCATCGCGCTCGCCATGGTGGGAATCACTGTTTTGTATGTGACGTTGCAGGTCGTCGCGCAAGGCGTCCTGGGCAGCAGCCTTGCGAAGGCCACGACATCACCCCTGGCGGACGTTGCCGGCGCATCGATGGGCGACGGCGCGCGCTTCCTGTTATTGGCCGGCGCCTCGATTTCGATGTTCGGTTATCTGGGCGGCATGACCTTGTCAATGCCGCGCACGCTCTTCGCCTTCGCCCGCGATGGATTCCTGCCGAAGCTGTTTGCCTCGGTCCACCCCGAGTTCCGCTCCCCGCACGTGGCCATCGTGACGCAGTCGGTACTCAGCCTCGCGCTGGCGATCACTGGCACGTTCGAGCGGTTGGCGATTCTCGCCAACGTGTCTGCGTTGGCGCTGTATCTCGGGTGCGCGCTCGCGGCATGGCGGCTCCGCGCGATGGGGGTGACGGCCGAGGGCGGGGGCGGATTCCGTGTCCCGTTTGGTCCGGTGGTTCCGTGGCTCGCCTGCGGCGTCATCGCCTGGCTGCTGACCGGGCTCAATCGAGGCGAATGGTTGGCCTTTGGCGCATGTGTAGCGATCGCATCGCTGATCTACGTGGGCACCAAGAGCAGCCGTGCCGGCGCGCTGAGGTCAAGCCTCGAGAGCTGAACTCGGCGCCCACGCGAGGGTATCTTGCCGCTTCGCGAAATGAACGAGCGGTTCATCGTCTTCGACCGACAGGCCTGCTGCCCGGATGAGCGTGTTCGTGTCCAGCCTTGCCGCGGCCTCCTGGAGAGCCCAGGGCGGATGATGAATGTCGAGCCGATACGGCGCGCCTCGTCGTGAGACGTGGTACAGGCAGTAGCGTTCAGTCAAGAAGTACTCCAGCGACCCACGTGAGGCGTGAAACGGCTTGCCAATCGGCCCGTATGTCGCGGCGAAGATTGCGTCTCCATCGGTTCGTTCGCTGCGGTAGCTGACGATCCCATCAGCGATGTCGATGGCCATGGTGGCCCAGTAGTAGGGTAGGTTCAGCAGCAACCGCGCCGTGCGGACAGCCAAGGCACTCGCCGCGTCCAGGCTGAAGAAAAACACACCAGGCTTGTCGCCGACTCTGACATAGGTCCGAACGTTGGCTTCCGGGAACGCCGACACCCACGGGATCGACGGCACGCCGCGCAGCGAGACGTTGCTCATCTGGAATGGCACCACACCGATCCACGCCGTGTTGTCGTAGAGGTCGAGTTCGAACGGTGGTGGAATCCGCGGCCGCAGTTGATTGGGGTCGACGCGCCAATGCGCGAACAGCAACTCCGTCCAGGTTTGGGTCCCCAGCCAGGGCCCGGAGGGCATCGGCCATGGCCGATGCGCGATGTCGTTCACTACATCGCTCTTGAAATCGTGTGGAACCGACCAGGTGCGCGGACTGGTGCGATGTGACACCGCCACCCAGCTTAGCTCGTCGAGACCTGGACATGAGCCGCTCATTCGTTGCCTGACACATTCCCCGGTGCTCGTCACTCATTGGAGGGCCTATGCGACGATTCGAGATCCTCGTCGGAGTCGTGTTCCTTCTGTCCTCGGCGCCGGCGCTCGCGGCTGACGAGTCGCAGCCGCAACCCTCCCCGCTCTTCAGACGGTCGAGTCCATCCCGCCACAATCTCGTGTCGCTGGGCATTGGCGGGGGTGCCACGTGTTGCGCGAAAGGCGTGGATGGACTGTTCCCTGCCGTGTCGTTCTCGTTCGCGCGGAACATTACCGATCGATTCGCGGTCGAAGCCTCGCTCGGCACGTCGAGGCTCGACCCGCGTCACGACATCGATGATGTCGAAGTGGCGGTGTTGTTCTTCCTCCGATCCGCCACTGACGTGAAAGCGTTGCTCCCCTTCGTCCGAGCCGGATACGGTGCAGCGTCAGACGACTTCACCGAGCTGGCAAGCTATCCCAAGCTGCGCGTCGGCTTCGGGGCCGAGTACGCATTCGCACCGTTGACCGTGACGATTCCCGGGCTCGCACGCCCCGGGACAACCTGGGGCGTGCGAGTGGAGACGGCGCTCGATGTTCTCAACGCCGGCATCCTCGACTGGCAGCAGAGAGGGCAGGTGGGGAGCGTCCTGCGGACCAGCGTTTCATTCGTTCACCGGTTCTAGCGATCAGGTTCCGACTTCGCTGTGACAGACGGCCGTGATTTCGATCAGGGCTGGGGTCGGAAAAATCGTCGTCGCAAGCTGGGCCAGAACTCGTCGAACAGGTTGCTGACAAAGCGCCCGGAGAAACCAAGCGCCGTGCGCGCGATGGCGTCCGTCGTCGAATCGTCGCTGGGCACGCGCCAGGAGTTTGAGAGGAAGTTGTTGCCGGCTATCGCTGTGTAGCGGGCATAGGCAGGAGCAAGTCCATCGCCGCGTCGGGCCATGACGGTCAGCTTGGCGGCGTGGCCAATACGCCCGATGACTGAGCCACTCGCCGCGCGTGGATAGCGAGGATCCTCATCCCAGACAGCGCCTAATCCGGCTTCAATTGCGCTGCCCACCGAGACACCAGTCAGCCGCATGCCGTATCGTTTGGCGAATCCTTCCCAATGAGGGCCGTACTCTGGCGGCTCGTCGAGCGCAGTCGACCACCCGGCGCTGAACACGCCCGCGAGCAGGCTCCGGGCGCCGACCGTCGAATCGAGGAACCAGTCGACGCGTTCCTTGCCGGAGACTGGAGGTGCGGGTGAGGTGCTCAACGGTCTGGGTTGAGGCGCAGCCGATTGGCGCGGTTCGCCCGCGAGGCAGACACTCGAACACAAACACGCGACGCAAGTGATCCAGCTCATTTACAGCACCCCGCCCATCAGGCGCTTGACCGGCCTCACGAGCAAGAAGAGGACGAATGCCGCGGCGAGTGTGATTCCAGCAACCATCCCAAAGAGCGTTGTGAGCGGCAACGTGCTGAAGAAGCCAGCAGCCCATCCCGCCAGTTTATTACCGAGCGCATTCGAGAGAAACCAGACGCCCATCATGAGACCGACGATTCGAGCTGGCGACAGCTTGGTCACCACGCTCAAACCAACCGGGCTCAAACACAACTCGCCGAGCTCGGTCAGGAAGAGCGCCCACACCAGCCACCACGGACTGACGCGCACGCCTTCACCACTCTGCGCGAAGGTGGCAGCTGGTACCAACACCAGAAAAGCAAGTCCGACAAAGAACAATCCGTAGGCGAACTTCGCCGGGCTCGAGGGTTGATGATGCCCGAGTCGAATCCAGAGCCAGGCGAAGACCGGGGCGAGTAGAATCACGAACATCGGTTGCACCGACTGGAACCACGACGAAGGGAACGAGAAACCGAAGACCGACAGGCGGGTGTATCTGTCGGCGAATAGATTCAACGTGGAGCCAGCTTGCTCGTAGGCCCCCCAGAACAACGAAGCAAAGAAGAACAGCACGACGATTGCGCCGACGCGCTTCCATTCGGTCGCGGTGAATCGCTCCGACGAAGTGGTGGTTGCGGCCGTGGTTGTCGGCTTCACCGCGAGACGGTTCAGCGCCGGCTGCAGGTGGCGCTTTCCCAAAACGTATTGTGTGAGGCCGAGTGCCATGCCGAATCCGGCGGCCGCAAAGCCCGCATGCCAGTCGACGCGCTGCGCCAGCCAGCCCGCGATCAGTGGCCCCATGAACGCGCCGAGGTTGATGCCCATGTAGAAGACGGAGAACCCGGCATCTCTCCTGGCGTCGCCCTGCTCGGTACAGCGATCCAACGAGCGTGCTCACATTCGGCTTCAACAACCCGGTGCCGATGACGATGAAGCTGAGACCTGCGTAGAAAAACGGGAGCTGTGGAAACGCGAGCGTGAAATGACCCAGCGCGATGATGATGCCGCCAATCAGAACGCTGCGATACTGGCCCAGCCAACGATCGCCCGCCAGCCCGCCGAGAATGGCGGCCGCCCACGCCGAACCGGTGTAAGTGCCATAGATCGATGCCGCGTCCTGATCGCTGAATCCCAGCCCGCCGGCCGCAGGCGCGGCCGTCATGTACAAGATCAGAAACGCCCGCATCCCGTAGTAACTGAAGCGCTCCCACATCTCGGTGAAAAACAGCGTGGCCAGGCCTCGGGGATGTTTCATCACTGGTGCCTGGACAGTCGTCGATTGGCTCATTTCATGGAGCTCCGCTGACGATGCATTGGTTGGACTGGATCGTTCTGGCCACGCTGATGACGTGGATCGTGTACGACGGACTCCGGCGCACCAAGGACAATACCGAGCTCGAGGGTTACTTCCTCGCCAAGCGAAGCATTCCCTGGTGGGCTGCGGGCTTATCGGTCATGGCCACGCAACTCAGCGCCATCACGATGATCGGCACGACCGGTCAAGGCTACACGGACGGCCTGCGATTTATCCAGTTTTACTTCGCCCTTCCGCTCGCCATGGTGTTGCTGTCCATGACGCTCGTCCCGTTCTTCTATAACTCAGGCGTCTACACCGCCTACGAGTATCTGGAGACGCGCTTCGACGCAAAGACTCGCAGTCTGACAAGTCTCCTGTTCCTGATCTCACGCGGAATGTCGTGCGGCGCGGTGGTCGCGGCTCCGGCGGTTGTGATGTCGCTAATCCTGGGCTTTTCGGTCACGACCACGTCGCTGCTGATTACCGCGCCGGCTGTCGCCTACACGATGTTCGGCGGTGTGCAGGCCGTGACCTGGACCGACGTCAAGATCATGGTCCTCATCGTGTTTGGGCTGTTCGCGGTCATTGCGACGGCGATTTTCGGCTTCCCGGCCGGCATCGGTCCCGCCGACGGACTCACAATCGCAGGCGCCACGGGTCGCCTGCAGACGTTCGATTTCAGCTTCGACCTGACCAATCAATTCACGTTCTGGTCCGGCACGATCGCCGCCCTGTTCCTGTTCTGCTCGTACTTTGGTACCGATCAGAGTCAGGTGCAGCGGTACCTCACCGCGAGATCGGTCGATGAGGCGCGCCACTCGTTGCTGATGAGCGCCTACTGGAAGATTCCGCTCCAGATGCTGGTCCTGCTGCTCGGGATCTTCGTGTTCACGTTTGATGTTTTTCATACCCCGCCTCTGATCTTCAGCTCGACGGCGGAACAGCGCGTGAGGGAAGCCGCCCCCGCCGAGTACGCCGCGCTGGAGCAGGAACACGTGGTCGTGCTGGCGGCGCGTCGTGAGGCCGCGACGGCTTTTGCGACCACGTCAGAATCGTCCGACGCCGCTCGGATCGATGTCGCGAGAAACGAGCTTCGTCAGCGCGATGCCGCCGTGCAGGGCGTCCGCACGCGCGCTCGCGACCTGGTGCGGAAAACGACTGGCGACGCTGCATTCACGGACGTCAACTACATCATTCCGTCGTTCATTCTCAGCCACGTGCCGGTTGGGCTCGTTGGTCTGCTGATCGTTGCCATCATCCTGGCCGCAACCGATACGATTGCCGGTGAGCTGAACTCGCTTTCAACCGCGACGGTGATCGACTTCTACCGACGCTGGGCCGTGCCGGTGGCAACCGATGCCCACTACCTGGGTGTTTCAAAGCTGGTCACGGGATTCTGGGGGGTGTTCGCTTGTTTCGTTGCAGTGTGGGCGGCTGAGCTCGGGTCGTTGATCGAGGTGGTCAACCGATTTGGGTCGTTCTTTTATGGATCGGTGTTAGGCGTCTTCATCCTGGCGATCGGGATTCCCTGGGCCACAGGGAACGGCGCGTTTATTGGCCTGGCGGCGGGCATGGGCGCCGTGGCTTGGGCGGCCGCCTTCACCAACGTTGCGTTTCTCTGGCACAACGTCATTGGAGCGGTCACGGTAGTGGCGGTAGGCGGTGCGATCAGCGTCCTGAGTCGGCGCTCTGCCGTATGACTTTCGAGGGTGGTGAGCGCTTTGCACGGTGTCCTGACATGGACGTCTTGCAGGAGCTCAAGGACCGGCTCGATGCTGTTGTACGGCAACTGCAGGAAGCACTCAGTGAAGCCGTGCTAACGCGGGGAGAGGTCGAACAGTTCAGCTCAACGTCAAAATCCGACGTCGCCGCCCCATCGAGAACCACGGACGAGCCGGAAAAGACCTGAGTCCTTACTTGTTGGCGGGCGTCTTCGTTTGCTGCGCGGCGGCCGCGGCATGGAGCTCTTCCCGGATGGCCTTGAGCTCTGCCGCGAGCTCCGCGAGCAACTTCTCAATCGTGTCGAGTCGCGTTCGAATATCGACGATCTGGTTGGAGCTCATGTTCGGTTTCCGAGAAGCCTATCAGGAAGGATCGCCGTCGCCAAGGATTCGACCCTGGCCAACACTCTGTCGACCGCTATGATCGCTTGATGCCTCGGCGGGCACTCAGACGGACCCGAATCATCGTCATCGGCGTCACGCTGGCGTCTCTCGCGGCGATGATGACTGGATGTTCCGAGCGTCACCCCCCACGCTCGGCGATCGTCATCGTCGTCGACGCGTTGCGCGCCGATCATCTCGGCACTTACGGCTACGCGCGGTCGACGTCCCCGCAACTCGACGACTACGCCCGACAGGGACGAGTCTTCGAGCGTGCGTACAGCACATCGACTTGGACGCTGCCAAGCTTGGCGAGTCTCCACACCGGCCGATTTCCAGCCACTCATCGCGCCGGCATGTCGAGTTTCCAATCGCCGGATGCGATTGCGTCAAACCGGCTCGGCCACGAGCTTCCCACTCTTGCCGAGGTCTTCGCCGCGCGCGGGTTTTCAACGGCGGCGATTGTCAACAATCCGTTGCTGGAACCTGCGTTCGGCCTCCATCGAGGGTTTCAGACCTACGATCACCCGCACGCGACAGGGCGCTCCAACAGGCGCGCCGACGAAGTGGTCGATCGCGCACTCACGCTGCTCGACAGCTGGCGCGATCGTTCCTTCTTGCTCCTGCTCCATTTCGTTGATCCCCATCTCGACTACGACGCGCCGGCGCCGTTTGGCGGGCAGTTCTCGGCGGCCTACGGTTCGCGGCTCACACGCCCGGTAGGCGATCTGAACGCCCTTCGCCCCCAACTCTCACAACTCGCCGCTGAAGATCGCGAGTTCATCAAGGCGGCGTACGACGAGGAGATTGCGTTCGTGGACCAGCAGCTCGGGCGCTTGCGGGCCGGGCTCGCCCAGCGAGTCATGCTGGACCGATCGCTGATCGTCCTTACGGCCGATCACGGTGAGGAGTTCTTCGAACACGCTGGCTTCGAGCACGGGCACGCGATGTGGGAAGAGATCATCCGAGTCCCACTCATCATCTGGGGACCAGGCGTGCGCGCGGGCCGCGAGGCAAGCCCGGTATCCCTGGTTGACGTCATGCCGACCTTGCTGGAGTGGATCGACGTCCCCGTGGTGGCGGATCTTGAAGGGGTCTCTCTCTGGCCCAATCTCGCCACGGGCGCCACAATCAGCCAACGCACGTTGCTCGCCGATGGGATTCTCTATGGACGCCCCGAGACGATGATCCAGCGCTGGCCTCTGAAAGTGGTCGTCAGCGAGCAGCTGCGCCCGCTGCGCGTTACGGACCTCTCCGTCGATCCAGAAGAGCGGCACAATCTGCTCGACACGCAGCCCAACGTGGCTGATCCGCTCGTCGCCCACTTGCGGAGGCAACTGACGGCGGCCACTGCACCGAACCGCCGACAGCCGCCGGCGAGTCTCGATCCAAGCGTGCTCGATCGACTGCGATCACTCGGCTACATTCGGTGAGCGTTCATCGAGACACGAGATCCGACGCACCTCAATCCTTCCGTACGTCCGGTCGTCGAGGGCCCCGGTGACGCTGCTGCAGTTTTCGATGAAGCGAGCGGCCTCATCCCGGTAGGCGGGGACGGTTCGATCGAGGTCGCCGAGAAAGTGGCGATCGACTACAAGGTAGGACGCACGCTTGGCCTGCACCTCTTCGCGGAACGACAGGTGGTCACCGCTGACGGAGACCCTCTCCGAGTGCAGCCAGAAGCCATTGACCGCGAAGTAGCGGCGGCCGCCAAGTGCCCACCACCACCGCCACGCTCCGAGCGCCGGCCGGTCGTCCGGGATCATCGACTCGATCTGCCGACCGATCTCGAGATAGGCGGTTACGGTACGGGACTCGTGCATGGAGGCGCGATACCCGCGCCAGCCTTCGATGATGAGTACGACAAGGAGCATTGCGCTCGCGATCTGGATCACGCGGCGGACAAGCGGCTGGCGAACGCCACGTCCACGGAGCAAAGCGTCAAGCGCGCACGCGAGAGAAAGGCTCAGTGATGGCACGATGAGCGACGTGTAAAGCACTGCTTTCGTCTGCTCGGCCAGCGCGAGTGCGCCGAATGGCACGGCCAACGACAGCCAGGGCAACGCCCGGTGGGCGCCGGAGCCGCGGCTCCATGCGATCAGTGGCGCGATGCCTGGAATGGCGGCCAGCCAGAACATCCACGGGCCAATGAGCGGTCGATCACCCGGTGTCAGCGCAGAGGCGTCCGTCACCGCTTGGTATCGCGTGGTTTCGTTGAGAAGGTTGCCCAACCAAAATCGCGGGTCGAGGAAATCCACGCGCGGTCCGTGGAGCGCCGCCTGTCGTGTAAAGGCGTCGAGATTGAGCACGACGAACACGACATACGGAAGAAAGGTCAGTAGATACCCGAGCGCGGACCAACGCACCACGGGCTCGCGCCACCCGTGACGACCCCAATGCATGGCATACGCAATCAGCATGAGGGCGACCGCGGCTATGCCATAGAACTGGGTCAGGGCGGTGAGTGCCGCGCAAACACCAGCCATGAACGCCGTCGTTCGGCGGGGACTGGCCACGCTCTCGTGAACGAGCACGATCGTTGCCCAGAACAGGGCGACAACGAGCAGGTCGTACCGCCCCGAGTGCGACAGTGCCAGAAGCGGAGGTCGAGGCTCAGTCCCGATCAGATTAGATCGCCAAAAGACCAGCGTGACAGCTGTCAGGATTGCGACCGACCAGCCAAACGAGCGGAGCGCAAACCAGCTCACCAAGCCGATCAGGGAAACGCCCGCGATCAGCGATGGCAAGCGCGCCTGCCAGATGCCGGTGCCCCAGACGCCAAACACAGCGGCCTGGAGCAGGTTCTGAATCGGAAGGTTTAGAAAGAAGCTTCGTTCGGCGTCGTAAAGGCCGGTCGCGAGATCCGAACCCAGCACGCCGGCCGTGGCCAGCTTGTGCGAGGCCGACAACGTGAGAACTTCGTCGCCGCCTACGGGAAAATAGTTTGCGAGATTGCCCCAGGCCACGATCCAGAGACCGGTCGCGAGCGTGAGGCAGCATACGGCGGCGAGCCCCCGACGCTCATGCCCAGGTGACACGCCGACATGATAAGGGAGCTGGAATAACCAAGAGTGCCCAAACGATGAGCGCGGCAACCACCCGAGGGTAGGCAAACACGCCGCCAGCGAACACCGCCAGCACCGGCGACTTGTAGGGCAGCGGGAAGAGCAGCAGAAACAGCGCCAGCGTCAGCAGCGCAACGCGGTAGCCCGGTTGCAGCAGGCAACGCTCCGCCGCGACGGCGACGCTGGGGACGATCAGCAGGTAGTGGTATTGCTCGGCAACGGGCGAGTACAAAACGGCGAGAACCATCGACGCGGCAACCGCGGCAAGTCGCTGTTCGTTCGCGGTCGCTCGCCATAGTGTGACGGCGAGCAACGACGCCCCGGTCACGATCGAGAGTATCGGCGCAAGCGCTGGAAGATTCGCAAGTGGATCGGGATTCCACTGCGAGTCAGCACGCAGCAGGTGCGCGAACACGGCGGGAATCGTCTGATACGCGGTGACGGTCAGCTTCGGCGTCGTCAACCACTGCGGCAATACGACCCCAAAGTAGTGCCGCCACATGTCCGATCCCGGTCACCCACAGCGATGCCGTGAGCAACGTTGCCGTCAACAGTGCCGCCGTCGCCAGCGGTCGCCACGCTCGTGCCGCGATGAGCGTCAGCCACACGGCGCCTCCCCACAACTTCGCCACTGTGCAAATGGCAAGTCCCGCGGCGCCCACCGGGCGGCCAGTGGCGGTGGCCACGAGCACGAACGCGACCGCAGGCATGAGGAGCAGGTAGACCTGACCGCGGGATTGGTTTTCCGCCAGCGGATCGGACGCCAACACCGCCGCGGCCGCAGTCACCGCCAGCCACGGACGCCGCATCGGCCATGCGACGACGCTGGCGAGCAATACCGAAGCCGCGAGAAATGCGGCGACGTTGAACAGCAGCCATAGGATCGGCCGCGACTCGGCTGGCAGCCAGGCGAGCGGCAGCAGCAGCACCGCAATCGACGGTGGTGTGGGAGAGAGGAAATTGCGATTTCGCCCCGCGGTAAGTCCGCCGGTGCGGTCGGCCATCGTCTCGTCGTCGTAATTTGCAACGCTCAGGCGCCCGGCCCACGCGTCCTCGGCGACGACGACATATGCTTCATCCGGACCGCGGATCCATCGCGGCCAGCGCGCGAGAACGGCGAGCGCGCACACCGCGCACAGAGCGCAGACGAGCGCCGTCACCGATACACCCTGCGGCCGCCCCATATTCACGCGCACACCACGCTGGTTGTCGCGATGCATTATTCAACGGCCGAGGCGAACGTTTTGGGGGATACCCGAAAACTGTTCGCTACATTACAAAGGTCCTAGCGTAGCCTTTCTGTTGGGATTACCAGCCTTTCCGGTCCAGACTCGCGTTCACGCCACTCCCACAGCGTGGGGCACAAGGAGGGTGTAATGACACGTCGCTCAGTTACGGCGGTTGCCTGTGCGTCGGTCGTTCTGACGGCATGCGCCTTAGAGTGGGAGGGTTCCTCTGGCAAAACAGCCGACGCGCCCGCGCAGGATAGCGGCTGCAATCGAGAAGTTGCTCAGCCAGGACATCGCACGCTCAAGCCGAGACTGTATACCGATGACGGTGTGCGACTCCAACAAGGTGAGCCGGACGACATTGGCAAGCAGGCGATCCGTGCAACCAACGAGCGCTTTACAGGCCGGCACTCCGGAGCTACGGGTTCTGAGCTACGTTCCGGAGGACAAGGAGGTGACGGTCACGGATGGATGGGCTTTTGTGTGGGGCTACTTCACTGGGAGCTATGTCGGAGTCGCCCGGCGGTGCGGTGAAGCGCGTTCGTGGAAAGACGCTCATGGTCCTGAAGAAGCAGTCCGACGGCAGCTGGACGTGCGCTCGTTTGATGAGCGTCTTGAACCCGTCTCAGGAGTGAGGTTGGGTTCCAGACCTGGAACCCAATTGGTCGGCTGATTACGGAGTACGTCGTACCAGTTCGATGTCGAATCTCGTGTCCCCGTTGATCAGCACGTCTCTCCAGCCAGGTCCATTGCGACTCGGGGGTAACCCCGGCGGATCTTCGTAATCTTTGTTGTAGTAACCCACGACGATGGGGGTGGGAACGCCGGGGGCCACCCACACCCCGCCGCCTGTCGCGAGATCGCCCGAGAAGTGGTAGAACCCCTTCTCGTCGGCGTACGCAAATGAGTGCGTCTCCTCGCCGCACGGCTCACAATAGACGACGGCCCCTGCAATCGGCGTCCGCCCCGTCGGTGTCAATTCGTAGACGACACCTGACAGGCTCACCCCATTCAAGGTGTGGCCAGGGAGCCAAGAGTGCCCGGGGGTGGGCACGGGAACAACCGTCTGCGGCAGTGGGGAACGCGTCAACGGTATGGCTAGAGACTCGGAGCCGCCGCAGCCAGCGAATCCAAAGGCGACCACCAAAACGCCACCTAGTACTGACCTTCTGTGTCTCATTGCCGTCTCCTCATGCTGCGGGACCTGCCGACGATCACCGGTCGGAATCCCCCTGCATAGAGATAAACGCCGCTCAGGCGATTTCCTAACAGAATGGCCCCGGCATTGAAGGACGACGTCGCCAATGCGATGGCGCCACTCGAGCCACGGATCCGCGACCTTGAGCACCCGAGCGTGAAGCACTGCGGCATCTGGCAACCGGGCCGCGCGTACGAAAAAATTCCGTCGTCACGCTGAAGGGATCCTGGTGGATTGCGCACGAGGCCACGAGCGCCCGTCCTGGCGATCGAAGAATCACTTCGGTGGAAGGTAACGCTTCGACAAATCGTCGCGGACGGCTTGCGCGATTTCTCCGGCTTCCTTGCTGGCTTGTTCGAGATCGGTGGCGAGCTTATCGAGCCGTTTGACGGACTCGGCGGTAATGGGTGCAGGCTTGGCGCGGCTCTGGGCGTTCACTTCGGGTGAATCTGAGACGGGGAAACGGCGGGGGTTGCGACGCTTACTCGAAGATCGCGTCAACGGCGTACTCTCAACGGCCGTCGCACGATAGCCCCGAATCTCGAAACGGACCGCGGCGACGGTCTGTATCGATCTACGATCGGGATTGCACAGCAGTTCAACAGAACGACGGACGTGAGAAGCCGTTGAGAGTAAGCTCAGCTTTCACGTGAATACGCCACCCGTTCGGACTGGCGTGGTCTGCCCCGCCTGCAAACAACCTGTCGGATTAATCGAGAACCGCACGCCCACGGCGAAAGTGTTCGTATGTCCGTTGTGCGACCATCGTTGGACCGCTCCGGAACCGCGAGCGCCGAAACACTGAGCCGTCATTGCCATATTTGCGCCGATAGCAGCTCGCGGTGAAGGTCACGGCGAGCACCGACGGCGGCGAGGCGCTAGCCTAGCACCCCGACACGGCGCGGCAGCTCGTCGCCGCGGTCGAGATAGAACGAGCAGGCCCGCATGATGACGTCGTCGAGTTCGACCCGCAATCGGTGCCACTGACCCGCGATTCGAATGCGCGCCTCTGCAATGGACCCATTTCTGATGAATCGCGACTGCAGTGACCTGATCGGGGCGGTCGTTTTCGTCTCTATCGTCGCGACAAAGGGCGTGGTGTCATTGTCTGCCGGTTCGGCGCAGTGCATGGCGCGCAGATACATCGCGAGGGCGGACGGGACGTCGAAGATCCTGCCCACGTCGAGTGTGGCGAACGGTCGAGTCATTCGGATACGCACTGGACACCTCCTGTCGTTTCGGTGCAACGCCGACGCCACGTCGGAAATTGAACAAAAGCGACAAACGGCCTGCTCGAACACGAGAGCCGGCGGGCGGTGCTGACGCGCTCGAGGGTGTGCAGTCTTAGACAGACACGGACGTGCGGCGCTGCCAGCATTCCCGCAGGTGCGGCGCTGCTCTCATCCCCCAGGTGCGGCGCTGCCACCATCCTGTCTGCCTGGACTCCCCTCAAGACCTGACCAGGCGCCTCGAAGCCATACTCCGGCAACTCGAGGACACATTGCGGGAAGTCGCGGCGACACGCGAAGTCCTAAAACAGTTCGGTTGGTCGGAGTCAGACAAAGACCGATCACCGGTCTTAGGCGACGAACAATTTGCCCTCGGGACGAGCTAACCCTTCTGAAGTTGTTTGGCGGGCGCAGCGGCGTGGAGCTGCTCGCGAAGCGTCTTCAACTCAGCGGAGAGCTGGACGAGCAAGCGCTCGACCTCGTCGAGACGCTCGCGAAGCTGAGCAAGTTGCTCGGGGTTCATTCGCATGTATCTTACGCGCCGTGTGTTCGTCTTGTCGGCCTGAAAGCCAATCGTTATAGAGGCTGCTGCGGCGTCGCGGGCACGGGTGCAGAATCGCCGAGCGGCCGTCCGCGGAAGTCGATGGCCTGCTGCCATGCGGTCCCGCCTTTCGCTCCGCCGTGCACGTGCGTCTCGAACGAGTCGAACGGACCGGCGACCTAGTGGGCCATCGGCGGAGTAGACCTCAAAGCCTTGCGCGGTGTTGCGGATGATCAGTGCCGAACTGCGGGCCGGCCATTGGTGGTGGAGGTAGCTACCTTAGGAGCCTGTCTACCGTGGCGGTCGGCCGACCTGCCGGAATTCCGTGCGAGCGTTTAAAAGCGAGGACCGCGTACGGGTCGGTCGCTGACTGAGCTCGTCCGCCACGTCGCGCGGTGAGGATCGGCCCTCGCTCGGAATGGCCGGCGCCAGCGCTTTATGCACAGCATCGAGTTTCGCGAGGACATGCGCGTAAGGCTCTTTCCGCATGCGCGGCGAGAATCGCACCGCTAACCGCGCGGGGAACCGTCGAGGTTCAGAAAAGCGTCCCGGAATTTGCAGGGAACGTTGCGCCATGCGCGTTGGCTCCTCGCGCCCATCAGTCGCTGGCCGCTGTCGTCGGTGTCTCGGCAGCGGCTGGCTCTGCGAGGAGCATGAGGACCAACCCATGGGGCACGATCGGTGCGACGCTGGCGGACGTCCGTGCGATCGCCCTGAGTGTCCATTCCGCTGGCCGGGTCTGGCTGAAGTGCCGCCTCAGGCGATGCATCAAACGCATCACATACTGATGTGACAAGTTCCTGACCTGTGTGCCGCCGTGGACGCTAACTCGGTTTCCGATCCTCAACAACAGTCAGAGTCGGCCTCCGGAGCCGAACGCAAGCCCGGGGATCAGCGTTCGAAGCTCAGGGCCAGGTGTATGGATCGTGAACGCTACTCGCGTGGCGTCGGCGTGCGTTCCGGATCTTCGGCAATAGCGAGGCCGATGGGACACGTACAGGGCATTCCGGGTCCCGGACAGACGCCCCATTCAGGCGATTCCGGATCGGGGTGCGGATACGGTTGATCCGGGTGCTGCTGGCAGACCCAGCCTTCGTCACGACAACATTTGCAGGGCGGCGTTGCCATCAGTGCCTCAGTTCTCCAGGTTCTTCGGCGGCAACGTGGTCACGGGAAGGGGCTCAGCCTACTCCTGTGCAATTCGACCGTAACGGGTTTCTGCACAAAAACGAACGGCCGGAGCGCTCGAAATCAATAACTAACTGGGTTATCGGATGACACGGGCCGATCGCGAATTACTCCTGAGCCTGCACGCCAAAGTCGATGCGCTCCTGGCGCGACGTGATCGAGCGGGCGGAGTATCTCTCTTCGGCGCTCACGCGAGCATTGCTCGATTGCGACGTGGACGCTAAATCCGATACCGCCATGCACGAACTGAAGTACGCCCTGCGGCGCATGAAGGGCACGCGGGTGGGGGACGACCTGCACCTGTGGAACGACGGCAACGGGCGATGGCAATTCATGCCCACACACATAATGCCCTGGTCGTAGAGTGGCGCTGATGAGGGTAACCTGCGACCGGAACCTCTCTGAAGAAAGGATCAGTATCTATGGAAGGACGACAGGAACGCCTGCCGGGCCGACGCGACGCAATCCTCGCGGCTGGCGCTCGCCTGAAGGTCACGCTCATGGAACACGATGGGCACCACGAGACTGAGATCGAAGGGAATCGAAAGGGGCTCCAAGCCTTGGCAGCCATCTGCGCCGGGCTCGCCGAATTGACCGACGAAGAACTCCACACTCCGGCCAACCATTACCACCTGGATGAGAACTTTTGGGGCACCGATCCTGGGTCGATTCCGCTGACCGTCCTCTGTCGGGAGGACGGCTGGCCCCCTGAAGAGTGAGCCCGAAAGACGCGTTTCATCAACGGTCCTAGAAGCACCCACCATCGGCACCATTAATGGTCCGATGGTCGCGCGAAGAGGCCCAGCGCCGATTAGATGCAGCGTTTCCCCAAGACACCGACGGTCCGGCGTGGAAAAAATCAGCTGATAACGTCACCCAATGATCGCGACTGGGCGCGGGCGCTCCCGCGAAGTCTGGCGCGGCAAACTTCTGCGCTGTTCAACGACTCCAGCACCTCAAGTCCGCATGATCCAACCCTTCACTCGACGAAGCCCGAGCCTGAGTCCTGTCGCCGTCAGGACGGGGCGCCCTTGTCACGGTCCTCATCATCCGTGATCAGCATTCGAATCCGTCCGTCTGGCAGGAGCACGAGCACTTCGTGATGAGGACAGCGATAGAAATGGGTCTCCCCTTCAGAGTGGTCGTAGACGAGTGTCTCGCCGCAGTGGGGGCAGTGGACTGGAAAGCCTGGATCGGGCATCGGTGCCGGCCCCTTACGCCAACACGCGCAGCAGCCGCATCGGCGACGACATGACGACCGAATCATCTCACGAGGCACACCGAGATGGAGACACTTCTTAGGCGAAACACCACGTCGGTTTTTAGGAGTTCGCCGAGCATGTCTCGGTATAGTTCAGCCCGAGGAGACCACGCGATGACGCACACATCTCGACGGACCATCGGCGTTCTGACGGCCCTTTTGCTCGTAGCGCCCACGGCAGGTGCTCAGCGCGAGCCACAAGTACGTGAGCAACCGGATGATCGACTATCCCGACAGCGCCCGGTTATATCGCGCGTTCCGATGCGGTATCGAGCTTCGCGGACGAGGTGAGGATTTCTCGCACCGACCACCGGCTGGTTCTAGGGTGGGCTCGAGCCTGGTCTAAGGTATCGAGATGGTCCGCGAATCGGTTGACGATCCATTTCCACAGGCGTTGAAGGCGTAGACGGTAAAGTGGTAACCGCCCGGCTCGACCGACCCCGAGAGGATTCGCGACGTCGTGTGAAAGCTTCCGACTGTACGTTTCCAGTGACGTTGACGACGTATCCGGTCGGCGCTGGACCCTGCCACGGTAGATCCCAATAGAGCGAGATTTCATTCCCGTTCTTCGTTGCGAGAAAGTTCGAAGGAGGGTCGGGTACACCGGTGCACTCGTCAGGAATGGAGATTGTGATAGCGTTCGATGATGCACTGGTTCCCATCGCATTCACGGCTCGCATACTCAGGGTGTAAGGCACTCTGCGGGCATGCCCGAGAAGCTCAGCGTGTCTGCAACAGGCACCGCAAACGTCCCGCCGAACCAGCCGCTGACATCAATCAAGAGCGCAGTGGCCTGTCCGCCGTTTTGTATGTTCCGCCAGGCGAGCGTCAGGTCGGTCCCGTCAACGTGACTAAGCAAACGGTCGGGCGGCGACGGCGCAGCCGGCACATTAACGAAGATGCGGATCTCGTTCGATGGCGCCGTCTTGAGGTTTCCGACGAGAACATGCACCCGCACGTAGAAGGCACCGGTGGGCGCGACAAACGTCAAGACCGGCAAGGTGCTGCCGGTCTTGACACTCGCCAGCACTTCACCCGGGTTGAGTCCACCCTCCACGACATATCCAACGTTTGGCCCCCACAAGAAGAGGCTCGGGAAGGAATTCCAGCGCAGCGTCACGACGTTGCCCGCAATCGAGCTCGCGTAGAGACCGGTTGGTGGGGGAGGAAGCGGCAGGGCGCCGACGAAGACCGTGATCGTGGCAATATTCTCGCTGAGCCCGACACTGTTTCGGGCGCGATACGTGGCCGTAGATTTATAACCCCCGCTACCACCGGTCGGCGCGAACTCGAGACTGCCGTCGGGCCTGATCAGAAAAACTCCCGATCGACCACTTCAACGGTCATCGGTCCGCCACCGTTGCTGTCGTCGTTGGCGAGTATTCCGGCGGGGAAAGACTTATCCGTTGTGAGGGGCTCGTGTAATAGACGTCGTCACGGACGGTGGGGACCTCTGCGACCACGCCGCGCTCGGCGCCACTGACGCTGTCAACGAGCAAGGAGCGCAAGTACCAAGAGCCCGACGAGCAGCGTACCGACTGCGATTGAACGGCGCGAGCCACACTTTGACATTTTCCGCCCCGTGGAAGAGGAAGCCGGGCGCCTGCGGTGTGGCGCCAACATCACCTTTTGCATCAGTCGTGCCGCGCACATCGTCGTCTATATCGCAACCGACCATCGCATTCGGAGGACGCCGACGTTCGGCGTCCGCATCCCGCTGACCGACCCGTGCAATTTTCGAGGGAATGTCTGTACCTGAGAGCGGAAACGTCCCCAGCCGGATATTCGCAAAGGTTGGCTTTTTTTTAAAAAAAAAAAAAAAAAAAAAAAAAAAAAAAAAAAAAAAAAAAAAAAAAAAAAAAAAAAAAAAAAAAAAAAAAAAAAAAAAAAAAAAAAAAAAAAAAAAAAAAAAAAAAAAAAAAAAAAAAAAAAAAAAAAAAAAAAAAAAAAAAAAAAAAAAAAAAAAAAAAAAAAAAAAAAAAAAAAAAAAAAAAAAAAAAAAAAAAAAAAAAAAAAAAAAAAAAAAAAAAAAAAAAAAAAAAAAAAAAAAAAAAAAAAAAAAAAAAAAAAAAAAAAAAAAAAAAAAAAAAAAAAAAAAAAAAAAAAAAAAAAAAAAAAAAAAAAAAAAAAAAAAAAAAAAAAAAAAAAAAAAAAAAAAAAAAAAAAAAAAAAAAAAAAAAAAAAAAAAAAAAAAAAAAAAAAAAAAAAAAAAAAAAAAAAAAAAAAAAAAAAAAAAAAAAAAAAAAAAAAAAAAAAAAAAAAAAAAAAAAAAAAAAAAAAAAAAAAAAAAAAAAAAAAAAAAAAAAAAAAAAAAAAAAAAAAAAAAAAAAAAAAAAAAAAAAAAAAAAAAAAAAAAAAAAAAAAAAAAAAAAAAAAAAAAAAAAAAAAAAAAAAAAAAAAAAAAAAAAAAAAAAAAAAAAAAAAAAAAAAAAAAAAAAAAAAAAAAAAAAAAAAAAAAAAAAAAAAAAAAAAAAAAAAAAAAAAAAAAAAAAAAAAAAAAAAAAAAAAAAAAAAAAAAAAAAAAAAAAAAAAAAAAAAAAAAAAAAAAAAAAAAAAAAAAAAAAAAAAAAAAAAAAAAAAAAAAAAAAAAAAAAAAAAAAAAAAAAAAAAAAAAAAAAAAAAAAAAAAAAAAAAAAAAAAAAAAAAAAAAAAAAAAAAAAAAAAAAAAAAAAAAAAAAAAAAAAAAAAAAAAAAAAAAAAAAAAAAAAAAAAAAAAAAAAAAAAATCGTTACGCTACGCTGGGACGTTCGCAATTATTGCTGATCATGTCGTGGAGGGCGGACTCAACGGCGAGTGCTGGCCAGTTTCCGAACGGGCTAGCGTGTCTTGCAACGGTCACGTTCACCGCACCACCGGACCTTTTACGTGCGGGTGCGCCGGACTCACGCAAATCTGACAAGCGTGGCATCAGATCGAGATATCCGTATCGTCGTCGATGTCCGGCCTTGCCCTTCGCCGCCAGCCAATGTGCTTGGGCTCGTCGACGGGACGAATGTGACCCTGGCCTGGCGAAACACGTATGCTGGTGGAAGACCGACGGCCCTCCTCTTGGATGTCAGCGGCTCGTTCGAAGGCACATTCGCATTGCCTGTCGCAGACAACGTAAGCGTCGCGGGTGTGCCAGCAGGCACCTATACACTGAGCGTGCGAGCCGCCAATGGTGTGGAGGCTGCATCGAATCATCGAACGTTGTCACAATCACAGTCCCCGACGAATGCTCGGGCGTGCCGTTGACGCCCGCAAACTTTTTCGCGACAACGCTCCGTAACTCCGTTGCGATTTTCTGGGAACTACCGGCAACGGCCCCGCGCCTACCGGATTCGTCGTTAACGTGAGCGGATCGTTCGTCGGAAGCTTGCCAAAACGTCCCGAACCATTTCAGCGGTGGCTGGATCGGGCACCTACACGTTCAGCGTCTTCGCCTTTAACGCCTGCGGGAATGGATCCGCAACCGCCGCACAGACCATCTCCATTCCCTAGTTCAGAACGCCCGTCGCTTTCGGAACGGCTCACGGCCTTCCAGCCGCGACGCGAAGAACTGGACGCACTCCTCAGGACGCAGAATTGACGCGGGCTCTTGACCGAGAACGTACAAGACGGCGCGCTCCCTTGCATCGCAACGTTGGCCAGGCCACTGCGTTCACATCGGAGGAGTCAGGTTATCGGTTCGAGGGCGAAGCCGCGGTCGGGCGCATGTTTGGAAGGCGCGATGGGGTATCAGCTCTCGGAACGCCCAGCGGGATGGGACGGACCGCTCGGTGGAGGGCCGTTGCCGAGGGTGGCGGCGTAGCAAAAGAGACCGGGCACGGCAAATACGTGCCCGTCTCGATAGGGGCAAGTGGGGGACCGAGTGCCGGCGTCTCTATCGTCGCTACCGGTCGAACGGGTCCTGCGGCGGAGTCGCCCTCCTGGCCTTGCCCGGTACCTGCTGCGCGCCAGGCACCGCTGTATCCGCGTCTCTGCGAACGCCGACCGCAGGCGAGCAGCACGTCAATCGCGCAATGCCGCGGCGAGTTCGCCGACTTCATCGTGCCACGCACTTCAGTCGCCTACGCGGTGCCCGGCCTGCCGACTGTCCCAAGCGTCTAAGTTGCCGGACGGTCAGACAGCCCAGCACGGCCCGCAGCTCGGCATCGACCACCGCATGGTCAAGCAATTCTCGCGAACTGAACGCGCAACCTTTCACCACGCGACGACAGCCAACAGGAATCGCTGCTGGTCAAACTGGGGCCGCGGGCCAGCGCCGCTCTTCGAGCATGCGGCGAATCGCGTGCGGCGAAGCCACAGGGCTAGAAATCGGACGATCCTTTTTGAACGGATGACCTGCTGATTACGAATCCGACACTGCTCGTGTCCAGCGGCGTCCTTCCAGCGTCCGCTCGCTCAGGAATTGCAGGCCATTTTCCTCATCCAGTCCGCGTCCAGCCCTTCTTACCCGCGTCCAGCCGTTTGGCTGTCAGATTGGCTGTCAAGAACTGCGATCCATCACGCCGGCCATTTTCGCTCTGTTCTCGTCGAGCACGTGCGCTAGGTCGAGAGCGTCAGCCGCACGTCGCTGTGGCCGAGGAGTTCTGAGACGTCGCGGATTGGGCATACCGGCCGCCAGCAGGAGGCTCGCGCACGAGTGCCGCAAGGCGTGATAGCTCATTACCGGCAATCTCGTGGCGCTGCAGTCGAGGCACCCCTGGTCCTTGCGGCGCTGATGCGCGCATTCGGGTCGGCCGCCCACCCACGTCCGGCCGAGAATGCGCTTCAGGTCGCGCGTGACGAGCGTGCCGTCGAGTGGACGGCCCATGCCGGTGGTGAACACGAAGTCGCTCTTGTTGCCACGCAGCACCCGCGGCCAGGCGCCGCACATTCTGACGCTGGCATGATGCCGTTCGAGCGTGCGCACCACTAACGGCCGGGAGCGTCAAGGAGCGCCGCGACTCCCGAGACTTCAGATCTACCAGGTCCCTGCGCTTGCCGATTGTCTGCAAGGCCTCGCGTATGCGTGAGATGCCAGCCGGGCAGATCCACATTCGCCCACTGCAGCCCCAGTACTTCGCCGAGGCGCAAGCCGAGCGCGACGCCGCACATGACGACCGCCTCCAGCCTGTGCGCGACGAGCGCATCGAGCAACGCGCGAGACTCCGCCACTGTTAAAGTCGTACCGTCACTGCGCTCGGCATTCGGTCGGCGCACGAGCGGCGGCGACGTTGCGGCCGAGTATCTGATCACTGACCGCTTGCGCGAGTGCGATTCGGAGAATATCGCGCGCGAGCGTTGCTGTGCGTGTGGAGAGGCTGCGTTTTTCGAGACTCTTTGTCGAGCGCGCGAACCTGATTGGGTTCGAGACCGGCTAGACGAACGGGCCCGAGCGTCGGCTTCTGAGTAGAGGCTGACAACCTGCTCATATTGGCGCTTCGTTTTTGGGCGCACGCTCACAGAGGACAACCAGCGATCGAGGTACGTGCGCCGACAGTGATCGTCGTCGTTCCGTGCGGATCATTGCGCCTCGTCTCTTGGCGCTCCGAGGGCGATGTTCAACTTTGAGGCGACTGCGTTTCCGTGCCTCGCCATAGAAGGTTTTGCGGACGCGCTTCCCATCAATGAACCCGTATCTAATAGAAGCGGCCCAACGGCCGTCTGTTTCGTCCGATAGATCGAACCTTCATTTCGCCCGCGTCGCTTTGCCATTATTCGACCCCTACTTCGCCCGCGCGATACTTCTTCATGTATGTACAGGATTGACAGCGTGTGGAACAGAACCGTTTTTTAGTGACCTTCAGAATGATCCGTCCGCAGTCAGGCCACTTCTAGAGTTTCTCGGCGCCGCCCATATATCAGGCACTCGCACAACCTGATAGCAAAACCGATCGATCGGTGAGGCATGCACAAAGACGCGTGGGCAGCCATTGTCGCCTGGCGCGTGACCACGAAGGTCAGCAGGAGATCGCCTTCGACAGTCGTCTGCCCCGTGACAAACATCTCAATCGTGGCGCGGGCGCGCTGCTGCACGTCCGACAGGAACGCGCGATCGGGCGGCGCTTTTTCGGCCCAGTGTCCGGGCGTCTCGCGATTGATCAAGAGCTGCACTCGCCACGCAAGCTGGCGGAGGCGGCTCAGTGGCGCCCGTGCGAGATCGACCTGGACGAAGTCCACGAGAAAGCGGAGCGCGTCATCAGCATCTTGTAATTGATTAGAGTCCATCAATGCAGCTAAACCGTGTTTGACAAGCTACTTGATAGGTCTTAAATTGTCAATTACTACTCGGAAGGACGGAGGCGGACTGACATGGAAATCGAAAGGCTCGCGGTTCGAGTGAGTGAATTTGCCGAGATGCTCGGCGTTTCGCGCTCGAAAGGTTATGAGGTGGTCGCCGCGAATCCTGAGCTCGTGGTCACCATCGGCGGCACGAAACGCGTGGTGGTTGAGAAGGCGCGGGAGTGGCTGGCGAAGCAGTCGAGCGTGGAGGCCGCCTAAAGACGGCGCGGTCCCTCCCGCCGTCAAGGGCGATCGGGCTCGTTGCCATCGCGCTGGATGCGATGACGGTCTACACTTTATCCCACCATCGGCGCCCTTCGCCGATTTCACAGTCGGCCAGTTACGCAAGAACCTGATCGACCTTGAGCTGGCCATCGCCGAGGAGGACGACTGGGCCCGGCTGGCCGTGTTAGCGAACCTCCGAGAGCAGACCCTTGACGCCCTGCGACGGCGTGAACTGCGCGAGGTGGCCACGTGAGCGGCGACGTTCTCCCTCACAACCTCGACGCCGAGCGGTCTGTTCTCGGCGCGATCCTCATCGACAACCAAGCGTTTGCCGTGGTCGCAGACGTGATCGATGCCCACACATTTCTTCAGAGATGCGCATGCGCGCGTCTACCGCCACCTGGCCGCGCTGGTTAGGGCTCAGCAACTGATCGACCTCGTGATGCTAAAGGAGTCGCTGCAGCGCACCAACGAGCTCGAGGAAGTCGGCGGGCCGGTTTATATCGCATCCTTGATCGACGGGGTGCCGTCCACGCTCAACGCGGCCTACTACGCGCAGGTGGTTCGGGAGCACTGGACCAAACGCACGCTCATCTGCGAACTAACCGCGCGCCTCGCAGATGCCTATGCGTGGGACGGTCCCACGTCGGAACTTGTTGATCGTGTGATCAGCGGTGCCACCGCCCTAACTGATCGGCCGGCGATTGCATCGACCGATCTGTTTGTCACGGCGGCCAACACCTGCCGGGACAAGTACCACCCGCCCATGCTGTTGGCGCCTTACCTCGTGGAGTGCTCGATCGGTTCCTTTGTCGCCAAGATCAAGTCTGGAAAGACCGCCACGATCTTAGAGATGGTGCGTTGCTTGCGGCACAAGGTCGGTTTTTGCGGCTATTCGCCCCACCCGCCCGTATGCGCGTCATGGTTTGCACGGAACAGCCGCGCGCGTCGTTTGTCAACCAGTTGCAGGATGCCGGGCTGCATGGTGACGAGGGTGTCATCGTGACCTACCTGTCAAGCTGGCGCGGTCGGCCGTGGTCCCAGGTGGCGCCGGCACTCGTAGACGCGGCGATGGCTCATGGGACTCAGCTACTGGTACTCGACACTGGTAGCCAATGGTTTGGGTTTCGGGAGAACCAAGAGAATCAGGCGGGCGCGGCGTCGAGCGTTCAACTCCTACAGCCGCTCGATCGCGAAGGGCGCCACCATCCTGATCTCTCGACATGGCAGAAAGTCAGGTGGTTCCGCCCATGATGCCGGCCGCGGCAGCTCGGCGATCGATGGGGCGGTGGACTTCATCATCAACCTGACCAAACCAAGTAGTGAGGCTTTGGATTGTCCAAGGCAGCTCGAGGCAGTGGGCCGTTTCGAGATGCCCGAACGGCTCCAGATTCGACGCCGAGCCAACTTTCAACTTCCCCATCTCTTAGAGATAGACGCGGTGAACAAGTTCCCGGCCCGCTATGTCTTCGAGGCTGTCACCACCTACGCTGAGACTTCCAAGAGCAGAATCCACATTCTGTTAGGCCAAGGGGCCAAGACCGCGAAGCAGATGTCTGTGGAGCTTGGCATGTCCGTGACCACCATCACCCGAACGCTGGAAGACATGGGAGGTGATGTCCTCCAGGTGGGGAAAGGTGGGCCTCGAAACAATGCCGCCCTATATGGACTGCGAGAGAAAACAACAACATCACCACTCCAATCTCTTAAGAGTGGAGAAGTTGAAAGTTCCCGTCAGTCGGTAAAGGCGAGCTGATGCGAGACGTAGACGGACTGCGCTTACCTCGCCGCACCACGGGCCGACAGAACCTTGAACGTCGCATGCGCTCGCTCCTGGTGGCCGTCGGCCGGTTCGGCAAGCATCGCGCTTACAGCGCCAAGGATCGGTTATGGGCTGCGGCCGTCATCGATACGCTATCCGCGCTGATTAAGACGGGCGGCCAAGATGACATGAGGGGAGGGGGCGTGATCAAGGCGTGTAGGGCGCACCTTTCAAACCACCTCCGGTTGGCGCGCGCGTGAAACGAACGTGCCGCATATGAGCGGGTGGGGACAGAGGGGGAAGCACTGATGGTCGTGAAGATGCCGGAGGGATTGTCGGCGACGTTGCAAGGGGTGTGGCTTGACCTGCTCGCCCAGCACCGGTTTGAGCGCCTTGAACTGGTGGTGTTGGGGAATGCGCTTAAGTGGGAGGACATGACCACGGCGCTGCTGGCGGACGCCGAGCGAGCGAGTGAACCGGAACGATCGAAGCTGCGCAAATTGGCCATGGATGCCGCCACATGTTCACTGCGGTTTTGGCGCAGCTTGAAATTCAGCGATGGCACGGTGCGCCGTCCTGGTCGGCCGAGCGATGACCAGTGCAGCGCCAAGCGCAAGCTGCAATGGGCAGGCTACGGGCGATGCCGGTCAGGCACACGGGCGAATTCTAGCGCTTCGCCCTACATCCGGATCACGCTGGCGCTGGGCCGGCCGCCGGATGGGCGGATTCGGGGATGGGTCGGCGCGATGGTGACCGGCGGCGATGACAACGTCTCCACCGACGAATTGATCGCCCGCTACGGCCCGGCGCTGCGGCTGGAGTGTGGCGCCGCTGGATTTGTGCCGCACTTCGATCAGCCGATTGCGAAGCAATCACCGGCGGCCCGACAGGCGGCGGCCGCGTGGGCTGAGCGGGTGATCGCTGAAGGCACCTACTAACGACGATGCGCGCCACGGCCACACCTGCTGCGACATCCGAGCCGACGCTGGCCGATCTGCTGGCGGAGCTAGCACGCGATTCGTGCGCTACTCGAAGCCCGGCGACGGCCGCCCCCGACCGGGACCATCACGATCGGCTGGCGCGCCTACTGCCCGCGATTGGTGGCGCGTTCGGGTCCGAGTGGTTTCTGGTGCGGGAGTTATTTCTGTCTCAGGCGCCGGCCCTGCGGCTGGTGTTGCGCGGACTGAATACGCGTCAAGTCGGCCGGCTGTTGCGACGTGGCGAAGGGCAGGCGATCGCACGGCTACGTCGTGCAACAGGGCGGCTCTGAGCTCAATACGTATCTCTTGGCGTGTGATGCAGGTGTGATGTGGCCCGCCTCAACATGGATTCTTAATCTTTGGGACATCCTGAGATCTTGCGTGGATGATTGCCCCCCCATGTAGGCTGCTGCTGGAGGCGCGCCCGGCGGTGGTCACTGCGTCCGGATGTAGACGCCATCCTCAAAATCTGCGTGGTGCATTGTCTCTACGTATTCGACGGTGAGCGTATCGCCAGTGAGCGTGCGCCCAGGCACTCGCTGTCTCTAGGTCCCAGCGGAAGTAGAAGGTGATCGCACCGTCAACGCTCTTATGAGTTCCGGGATACTCGAAGAAGGGATACTTGGCGCTCGAGTATTGAAGCGTGAAATTGCCGTCATTCGTAGAGCACATAGCGCGATGCCAGTGGTGATCCGTCATTCATCCGACGACGGCCAGTCAATAGCCACAAATATTTGCCCTGGACGCGAAATTGCCGGAAACGCCGGACAAATGTGACTGGCGGCGGTGCGGGAGGTGCCGGAGGTGCCGGAGGTGGTGGGAGAAATAGTGAAGCTCGGCGCAGTCGGCGAGTCTGCACAAGCGCCGACCAACAGCACCAGCGCAGCGACCGCCACGGAGCGAGCACGACGATGTTGATCACCATCGCCCCCACCGCTGTGTGACCGGTGGACAAGACAGAATGGCCCCCTCTTAAGCGATTGTCAACGGCAAGCCCCTTTGTGCAACAGCCGCCGACCTGCCGACTCGGAAGTCTTGACTGGATGGCTTTCGGGGAAGAAGAAACCTCGCAGTCCCCCCGTGGCCGCCGCGAGAGCTGCTGAAATAGTCGCGAGGGAATCCATGTCGTCTGTCCTGACAAGACCCATCAGCTTATTGCCGCCCGGCACGTCGTTCTCGCGTCTCGTCATGGCGCTGGCTCACAGCCACGGCGACGCGTATCGGGCGCAGCTCGTCGCGGAGTATTGGCGCGATTCGCCGGAAGTGACGGCTACGCTTGAATCCTGGCACATTAAAGCGGCCGTGCCGGCCGGCTCGATCACGGATTCGACTTGGGCCATCACCGCTGGCACTGCATGGCATCAGCAGCGAAGCGTTGGCGATCATGCGCGGCCTCGAGTGTTGTCGGTTCGCTTGAGGGGAGAATGCGCCGGGCGCCCCTGCATGTGAATATCGCGCGGGAAACCGGCACCGGTGTGACGGGCGGATGGGTCGCTGCCGGCAACGCGATCCCGGTGCAGAAAACGGCGTTCGATACCGTCGCTTCAGGAGCATTACAAATTCGGCGTGATCGTGCCGCTCTCGCGCGAGTTGATGAAGCTGTCCGATCCCGCGGCGGAAGCGACGATCCGGCACACGGTGCTCGGAGGACTCGCTGCCTCTCTCGATAATCAATTCCTGCTGGCGACTGTGGCCGCCGTGGCCAACACGAACCCGGCGTCGGTGACGAATGGCAGCACCGAGATCACGAGCACCGGCACCACGGCTGCACAGATCGCCGCCGATTTGGCTGGCATGTTGGCGGCCGTCACCACGCCCGGCCCACTCGTGTGGGTCATGAAACCAAAAACGATGTATCGGATTCGCGCTGGTGCTCGGCAGTCAAGCGGCCGGATTGCCCACTACCCTGTTCGGTATTCCGGTGATTGCGTCGGTCAACTGTCCGGCACAAATCACGCTGCTCGATCCCTCCGCGATTCTGTATGCCGACAGCGGGCAATTCGACATCGACGTGAGCGATCAGGCGAGCGTGCAACTGGATGACGCGCCGGACAACCCCACCACTGCGGCGACGGTGCTTGAGACCGCGTTTGGAAAAAACCTCGTCTTCGTCCGTGCCCTGCGGTGGCTCGCGTGGTTGCGCGTGGAGTCCGGCGCAGCCAGCTTTATGACCGCGAGTTACTAATCATGGGGGCAAAGAAACTCGTCGCCTCGCGATCCGGGGCTCATCGACATCGACAACTGGGAACGGTGGGTCCTGGCGTGCGCAATTCGCTAGCCATCACCGCGAATCCCGATATGCATGACGGCGAGCGCGAACGGCGATCACCGCATCGATGGCGCCTGTCAGCGGCAGTAGGCCGAGCAACATGCGCTAGCTATTAACTAACGTGGAAAAACCGACTTTTGTAGCGCCGGCGGCGCGCGCTTGCGCCGAGAGAGGTTCGGATGACCCATAGCGATATGACAATGCTCGTGCGCGGCATGGCGCCGGTGCTGAAAGACTTTGTCGCCGGAGCGATTGGTCCACTCCAGGAACGGATCGCGATTCTCGAGCAGCAATTGCGCGAGACCGAGCAGCAGGCCGTGAGTTTTCGCGGCGTGTGGGAAGCGGGCAAGAGCTACGGCCGGAATAGTGCAGTAGTCCGTCCGGCAGTCTCTGGATCGCGATGAAAGCCACGTCGGCGACCCCCGGCGGTTCAGACCCGGCCGATCGCGCTTGGGTGTTGGCCGTCAAAAAAGGCAGCGTATGACGTTCGTGACCCTCGATGATCTGATGGGGTTTCTTGACCAAGTGGCCGCCGATCGCATGCGCGAATGTGAAACCCGGATACTCCTGCACGCCGACACGTTCGACGACGACGATCTCGACGCCATCGATCTCTGTCATCGCCTGCACGATGCCGAGATGGGCATTTGGCGGATCGAAACACGGCGCCGGCTGGAGACACTGCCGTTCCGGTTTCCGCTTACTGTCACCTGGTCTGATCGCCAACGTCTGCCATGAAATGAAAAGACCGCGATCACGCTCGGCACGTTGTTCGGTGCTACTCTCGTGACCAAAGCAAAGACCCGCGAGCGAACGGCAGCCGCACGAGCCTTGCTCGATACGCCGATCTTGCCGAAGGGCACTCGCAGAGGGAAAAAACGCTAGTCGGATGCCGGGCGATAAATCCGGTCCATCGTTTTGGCGTGCGTTAACCCGTCAGGACAGGTGCAAGGAATGCCATTGGCGAGACATTCAGGCTCGCCGGGCTTGGGGTTGTGCCGCCAGGGTTTGCCGGGGTGGAGCTGCGGTCACTTTGACTTATTGATCAGGTTGCGAAACAGCTCGTAGAGGCAGCTGAGACAGGCGCGGCCGCATGAGGCGTATCAGGTATTGGCGCT
This sequence comes from uncultured Acidobacteriota bacterium, assembly GCA_963724485.1. Lineage (GTDB taxonomy): Bacteria > Acidobacteriota > Vicinamibacteria > Vicinamibacterales > UBA2999 > JACCSI01. The sequence continues at coordinate 253,841 of CAVRUW010000018.1, read as the reverse complement.
GGATCTCCCAGGGGGCGGCCTCATAGCGAAGTCAACAGCCTGCTGCCAGAGCGGCGCCGCCGCCTTTCGTCTCGACGAGCTCGCGCGTTTAATAACATGCGCCGTCAGAAGGGACTGCGAACGGACCGGCGACGTAGTGGCTAACATCGGCTGTCATAGACCGCGAAGCCTTGTGCGGCAGTGTTGCGGATGATCAAGATCGCCGGGCTGGGGACCGGTCGGCATACGGCAGAGCTTACAGTAAGAGGCAGGTGCGGGAAAAGGTCGGGCAATTCCAAGCACTCAACGAGACGACGCGAGTCCGAGGACTCGTCGATACTGCATCTCGCCGAACGTCGGGCGACGAAATCATGAGCGCCTTTTCTGCGATGGCTCCTTGCGATCGATGCGCTTATTTGGATCCAGGGGTGTGGACTTCTTCTAGCCTTTCGGGTTCACCTGCAGCGGCATGATCACGCCACACCACAACCGAGCGGTCCTTCATCAGTCGCTTGGCGCTTTCGAGTGCATAGCCATAGCTCTGATAAGGACCGGCGGTGATCGTCTCGCTCGGCCACACCATGACGACGTAGACATGACGGGGTATGAGTCGGTCGTCACTCAAACGACGCCGTATCACCAAGTCACCCGGTAGGGGCTTATCCAGGTTGCGCATTGACAGCGGGGAGAATGCTGAGCGGCTGGGCGAAACTTTAGGCCTTTGCGATGGCGGAGACAAGGTGAATGATCGCCAACCATCGACAGTCTTTCAGCGCACGCAAGCAAGTGATTTTCGGGGTTCAGCTAGTCATCATCTCGCTGCATATGATTTTCGCGGAGAATGGCTGAGTGATGACCGACTTTATGCAGCGCATCGCGAAGCCGCAGGCCGATCCGCGTCAGATTCCTGAGCATCACCTTTGGACGCTGACGAAGGACGGAAGAAAGGCGGAGGCGCGCACGCGAATCGTGCCGATTGGCCTTGGCCAGTCCTGAGATTGCGGTTCTACGTCAGCTCACGTGCGAAACCGGCGAGCTCGACATTGCTCTGGTCGCAGGTGTTCACTGATAGGCGTCAGGTGGGTGAGCTTGCGGAGGCGAAGAAGAAGGAGTTCGAGGCGAAGGGTTGGATGGGCTGTAGACGGCCTTAGTTGCCCTCAAGCGACGTGCGCAGCCTCCTCACGAGCGCTTGGGTGCGCTGGAGATATGCCTTGGGCCGTATCCCCAGGAGTTTTTCTGCTCGGCAGACCAAAAGCAGCTTTTTGGTCTTTGAGTGAGTGACCGTCAAACCTTCAAAGTGCTTGCCCTTGCCAATCGTGATTGTCGATGTCAGACGCCGCCACGCTGTCCACGACCGTGAAGCGCCCCCACTGAAGGAGCTCGTTGGTGAGAGCGTCCACAGCGCCCGCGTAGCCATGGTACGCGCCATTGTTGACGATGTAGACGGTCTTCGCTGTCCTCAGGGTCTTGGGTACTGACTCTCCCGAATACTCCTGCGCAGAGAGGCCGCTGGCCATCCCGCAGACAACGAGCACAGTGATCAACGCTTTCAGAATGTCCCTCCCGTCGATCTGCGTAACTCCCGGATCCACCGTCGTTGCCACCCTGACGAACCTAAGTAGGTTCCTCTACGTCGACCCACCCCATTGCTTCAAACTCGCGCTTCTTTGCCTCGGCGACTTCGTCGAGCTGGCGCCTGTCCTCGAAGACTTGCGACCACAGCATCACTAGTTCGCCCGTCTCGCGGCTCGAAACATAAAATATCAGCTCGGGTCGGCCGAGGCCGATCGGAACCATGCGCGTACGCGCCTCGGCGCGGCCGCCGTCCTTCATGAGTGTCCACAGACGGTGCTCGGGGAGAGCGGCCGGATTCGCCGGTCGCAGCGGGGGCGCCGGCAGATTGCGTCCGCAGCCCTTGCACACGGTCGCGGCGTCCTGAATTTCCTCAGCACAGTAGGGGCACTTCTTCATCTTTGGGTCCATCGTCGGGTTAAGGAATGTCGCGCCAGGAAGGGACGGCTTTCGCCGCGACCTGCTCCTTCTCCTTCCTGTGCTCCGGCGTCTGCGGACGGCCCACGTTGGACCAGTTGGCGGCACCGATAAGGGTAGCGAACTCCCCGCGATTTCACGCTAACCCGGGAGGCCAGATCCGGCTCCTTTGGCGCGAGGAGTCAGTCGGAGTGCCGCGCGGCAGCGTGGATGGTTGATCTAGAAGTCGTAGTGCCAGTGCTCGCTGACAAACACGCAGCGCGCTGACACGTCGTTGGGTCGACGCTTAAACGGTGTGGCTGTCAGTTAGGCTGTCAGCGTCAGCAACAGCTGTCCCGAGATCGGGACAACTGTTTGATTTGCTGAGGAGAATTGGAGCCGGCGATCCGGGTTGAACGGACGACCTGCTGATTACGAATCAGCTGCTCTACCAACTGAGCTACGCCGGCCGGCCTGTGCGGGGCGACGCCGCCTGTCACGGCGGCGTCGACTGACGTGAATCTCAGATCTTAGCACGGCCGCACCCAGACTCCCCTCCCGCGGCGACAGGGGTATCATCAACTGCCTGGATGTGGCGATGTGCCTTGCGGCGATGCCGCGTTCAGCGTTCGAACTGACTTGGAGACCCCATATGCGCCAGCGGCTTTTGTTGACTTTTGTACTCCCCCTCGTCCTGCTCGCGGCTTTACCTGCTCGGACTGCGGCACAGGAAATCACTGGCACCATCGTCGGAAAGGCCACGGACCAGACCGGCGCGGTGCTGCCGGGCGTGACCGTCGTGGCCCGGCAACAGAACACCGGTCTCATCCGGGAGGCCACGACCACCGAGGACGGCGGGTTCACGATCTCGTATCTGCCGGTTGGTACCTACGACGTCACCTTTACGCTCTCGGGCTTCAAGACCTTCAGCGCCAAAGCCATCGAGCTTCATGTCAACGACCGGATCCAAATTGACGGGACGCTCAGCGTGGGCGAATTGTCGGAGGTCGTCGAAGTCGTCGGTTCCTCGCCGCTGATTCAGTCCACATCGGCCGTGCAGAACCTGATGGGAGCGACGCAGGTGCAGGAGCTGCCGCTGAACAACCGCAACTTTGTCCAGCTCGCGACCCTCGTGCCGGGCGTCAACTCGTCGCTGCCCGACGAGGTCGGGATCGGGCTCGCGAGCACCATCAGCCTGTCGATCGGTGGTAATCGCCGCAACTCCGTAAACTGGTTGGTTGACGGCGCGACCATTGTGGACACTGGTTCGAACATCACGCTGTTGGCCACGCCGACCCTGGATTCGATCGAGGAGTTCAAGATCATCACCAGCGGGTACAACGCCGAGTGGCCGCGCAGCGGCGGCGGCATCATCAATGTCGTCACCAAGTCGGGCACCAACGTATTTCGCGGCAGCGGCTACGAGTACTATCGTGACGACAACCTGAACTCGAACAGCTTCTTCCGCAAGCAGAGCACGGATCCCACCACTCGCGACAACCCGGTCGCGCTCGACTACAACAATTTCGGGTACACGCTGGGCGGTCCCATTGCCCAGGATAAAGTCTTCTTCTTCTGGTCCCAGGAGTGGCGTCGAATCAGCAAGCCCGCCGACGCGCAGGCGTTGGTCCCTGAGGCGGCCTGGTTGAACGACCCCACGAACCCGAACTACGTGGCGCCAGCCGACCGCGACCCCAACGCGGTGCGGCTTCTCGAAGCGTGGCCCGCGGCCAACCTCGGCGCCGGCAACTTCCTGCAGTCGCGACCGAACAAGCAGAACACTCGTCAGGAGGTCATTCGCGGCGACTGGCAGATGAGCAACTCAAACCGCCTGACCGGACGCTACACGCACGATCTGTCGCGGACGACCGAAGCGGGTGGCCTCTTCTTCAACACCGCCGTGCCCGACGTTGCCACCTCGCTGACCGACGTCCCGGGCCAGGTTTTCGTCGGCCAGTTGATGACGACGATTCGCTCGAACATCATGAACGAAGCATCGGTGCAGTATTCGAGCAACGCGATTGCCTCCGTTTATGGTGACGACGCGCGCAACACGCGATCGGAGTATGGCATCACCATCCCGGAGCTCTCCCCGGAAAACCGCAACGGTCTGATCCCGTTCATTCAGTTGCCGGGCGTGCTCTCAGCGATCGGCGCCAATCAGTTGTTCGACAACGAATACAAGAACGTCACGTTCACCGACAACCTCACGTGGCAGCGCGGGAGCCACTCCTACAAAATGGGGATGCTTCTGGCGTTCGAGCAGAAGAACGAGATTTCCGGGAGCGGGACCCAGGGCACGTTCAATTTCCGAGCCGGCGGCGGCTTCACCGCCTTCCAGAATTTCTTGCGCGGCAACCGCGACGGCGCGTGCGGCGCGAACTGTGACTATTCGGAGCCGGCGATCGAAGTCGACGCACGCGTGCGGCAAAATCGCTATGAGTTCTTCGCGCAGGATGCCTGGCGCGTGCGGCCCAACGTGACGCTCGAATACGGCGTGCGATATGCCCTGTATCCCGCGATCCACGACGCGAACGATATCCTGACGAACTTCGACGCCGATCTGTTCAACGCAGCCCGCGCACCGCAGGTCAATGCGGCGGGCCAGGTGGTGGTCGGTACAGGCGACGATCTCAATGGGATCGTCGTCGCCGGTCAGAACTCCGAGTTCGGGCGCAGCATCTACGGCACCGATAAGAACAACATCCAGCCGCGCGTCGGCATGTCGTGGGATCTGTTTTCCGATGGCCGCACCGTGCTGCGGAGCGCCTACGGCGTCTATTACGACCAGGTGCTGACCGGGATCTTCCTGCAGAACGCGTTCGTCAATCCACCGTTCGTCGGGAATCCCACGATTCTGAATCCGCAGCTCTCGAATCCCGCGGCGGGGACGACGCCGGCCGCGCGGGCGCCGCAGGCGTTGATCGCCACCAGCGATACCTTTGAAACCCCGAAAATCCAGCAGTGGAACATCGGCGTCCAACGCGAGCTCTACAACCGCGGGATGATCGACATCGGATACCTTGGTTCGGCAGGCAGCGACTTGCTCCAGCCGGTCGATATCAACCAGCCGCAGCCGCAGGATGTGATCAGGACCGGTGGCGTGGTCAACCAAGCGCGACCGTTCCTGGGTTACGCGGGCATCAACCGCCGGCAGACCACCGCGAAATCGCGGTATCACGGGATGCTCGTCAACTTCCGGCATGACCACGGCCGCGCGGGGCTGCTGAACGTTGCGTATACGCTGAGCCGTACGAAGACCGACGCGACGAACGACCGTGACGCGATCGATCTGCCGCAGAATCCGCTCGATCTCGCGGCTGAGTACGCGATCGCCCGCACCGATCGCACCCACGTCTTGACCTTCAACTACGTGTACGAGCTGCCGTTCTACAGGGAAGGGACTGGCGTGGCGCGTGCGCTACTCGGTGGATGGCAGGTGGCAGGCCTGACGCAGATGTGGTCCGGTCCGCCCATCTCGCGCGTGGTCAACGGCAGCACCAACGGCAGCCGACGCGGCATTCGCGTCAATCAGCTGAGCGATCCGCTCGAGAACCTTCCGGCCGACGTGCCGGGTGGTGTGTACTGGTTCAACCCGACAGCGTTCGCTTCTCCCGCGGACGGCACCTACGGCACCACCGGCCGCTCGATCTTCCGGCTGCCCGGGGTGCATCAGTGGGACATCACGCTCTCGAAGAACTTCTACGCGGGCGAGGGACTACGATTCCAGTTCCGCGCTGACTTCATCAACGCGTTCGACCAAGTGCAGTTCGACCCGGCAACGATTCAAAACACGTGCACATCGGGAGCTGATCTCGGATGTCTGGCCAGCAGCGGCCGCCTGGGACAACTGACCGGCACCCGCGCGCCGCGAGAGATTCAACTCGGGTTCCGGGTGATGTGGCGCTGACGTCAGTGGCCAGTCATCGGTGAACAGTGATCAGTGATCAGTAGCCACGAAGGGCACGAAGCCACGAAGCTTTGCTGGATCGATCCCAATTTGCTTCGTGTTCTTCGTGTCCTTCGCGGCTACGTTTCCCGCCGTCTTACTTGACGTCGGCGACCGCCAGCAGGAATTGCCCCTCGCGATCGATCCAATGCTGCGTCGGTTCGAATCCCGAACGGCGCAGCATCTCGTTGAACGTAGACGGGTCGTATTTGTAGGAGCTCTCAGTCCAGATGGTTTCGCCCGCGCGGAGGTCGAACGACAGGCCCGCCGCCGGGATATCGACGTGCTGGGCTTTGCGGCTCACCAGGTGCATTTCGATGCGCGACTCGCTGGCGTTCCACGCTGCGCGATGATCGAAAGTCGTGATGTCGAACGTCCCGCCCATCTCGCGATTCAGCCGTATCAACAGGTTCCTGTTGAACGCCGCAGTCACGCCCAGGGGATCGTCGTAGGCGAGCAGCAATTCATGCTCCGGCTTCACGAGGTCGGCGCCGATCACGAGGCAGTCGCCTGGCGTCAATGTGTCGTGCAGCGTATCGAGGAATGTTTGAGCGCCCGGCGGATCGAAGTTGCCGATGTTGGAACCCAGAAACAACAGTGCGAATTGCTCGCCCGGGAGGCGCGAGGCGGCGGCGCTTGCCGCCCCATCTTCATAGCGCTGCTGACGCGTGACGACGACCACATCACGATCGTCGCCGACGGCGCGAGCGGCGGTGGCAAGGGCGAGCGAAGAGACGTCCACAAGGTCGATTCGCTGGACCGCGTGCTCAGCGAACGTGCCGGCTGGCCCGAGCAGGAGCAGCAGCTTGTCGCCGTTGCCGCAGCCGAGTTCGATCAATCGATCCGGCGCTCCCGCACGCTCGAGGATTTCGGTGCGATGCGCTGCAATGAGGCGACGCTCGGCGCGCGTGACCGGATACCACGGCAAGTGGCAAATAGCGTCGAACAGGGACGACCCGAGCGTGTCGTACAGGCCGCGCGATGGCAGCTGGCGCGGCGACTGCAGCAGGAAATGGCGAACGTCTGCCACCAGCGACGCACCGGTCGTGTCAACCGCGACATGATCGCGTTCAACCGTGCTCACACATCCTCCTTCACGCAACGGAACGTCGCGTAGACGTACGGGTAGCGAGGGCGGAACCAGTTGCGGAACGTGGGTCGCAGTAACTCATGGGCCGTGGCCTGCGAACCGCCTTTCATCACATAGTGCGAGTCGTCGAAGAAGTCGGCGGAATACTCGGGATACGACGGACTGGCGATGAATCCTGGAAAAGGCGCGAAGAGGGTGGAGGTCCACTCCCATCCATTACCCACGAGATCCGCCACTCCCCAGGCGGATTGACCGGCGGGATGCGTGTCAACGGGCTGCGGTTCCCAGCTCTCGAAGTCAAAAACTCCTCGAGAAGAGTCGGGCGCGGCGTCGCCCCAGGGGAAGCGTCGACCTTCGGACTTGGTGGATCCGTACGCGGCTCTCTGATACTCGGCTTCGGTCGGTAGCCGTCGTCCGTGCCACGTCGCATAGGCGCGTGCTTCGGCTTGACTGACATACACGGGCCAGTCGAGTGGCAAAGGCAGGAGCTCGAACATCCCGCGCCACATCCACTGCTTCTCCGCTCGCTCCCAGAAAGATGGATGCCAGTAATCGTGCTCGCGGACCCACTGCCAATCGTCATCCGCCCAGAGATCGTGTTGTTCGTATCCGCCGGCCTGAACAAACTCCAGGAATTCTCCGTTCGTCACGTTGCGGCGATCGATGGCGAAGGCCGGGACATCGACGCATAGCGGACCAAACTCGTTGTCCCACCCGAACGGGATCTCTCCACGCGAGGCCCCGAGCTGCACCGTGCCGGGCGGAATCACGATTTCGCGATTCGCCGCGACTGACGCTTCGGTGATCAGGCGATAGTTCGCGGGTCGTTGTTTCTGGTCGAACGGTAGCCTATGCCACATGTAGAGGAGAGTTTCCTGGTGCATCGCCTCGTGCTCGAGAATGGTGAACACGGCATTCGCGCGGTCGAGCAACAGGTGGCCTGGGATATCGATATCCGCGTTCGCAAGCGCATCAAGTACCGAGGGCATCGGCGGCCTCGACGAACTCGCGGACGGTGGCTCGATCGGGCCAGCTGAATGGAGAGCCATCGGGGCTGGAAGCTTCGTCGGGATCGATGCCCCGTGCGAACAGCCGCTCGAGAGACTCGTCGACTCCTCGTCGACCGAGCCCCTTCTTCACCAATGTGTTCAGGCTGAAGGCCGGAAGATGCCCTTCGTAGAACACGATCGGATGCCGCAGCGAAATCGGCTTTGCGTAGTACGCATCGTCGGTCAGCAGATCGAATAGTTGCGACGTGCGAATCCGATTCTTTTGATACCAGGCAATGGCGGCGGCTCGATCGATGGTTTCGCGTGTGGTCAGCATCTCAACTCCAGCTCATCGGTCACAGTGGTGACTAGAGAAGTTTAGATGCCGGGCACTACGAAGTGGAAACAAACCCTGTTCGAGCAGCCAGCGGCCGGCCGCCAACACGCCACCGGCCACTGACTATGAGCACTGCTTAGCCGCCAAATCGAAACGTGACGCCGACGGTGCCTCGCCAGAAATCGAAGTGTCCGAATTCAAGCTCGACCAGGTCATCATCATCGTCGCCGTCGTCGTCGCCTTGCAGCGATCGGAAGTAGCGGATATCGCCGCGGAGACCGACGTTGTCGTTGAAGAAGAAATACGCGCCTCCACCGATGTTCACGCCGAGCTCGTTGGAGCTGACGTCATCGAAGAAATCGCTGGCGCTCAGACTGCTTCTCAAGAGGCCGATCCCTCCTGAACCATACGGCCGAAATCCCGGCCCCTCAGTCCCTCCGATCGGTGCGCCAAGCACCAGGTTGCCCATGAGAGTCGTGACATTCGAATCCCCGAAATCGAAGTCTTCTTCGCCCGTGGTCACTTCGAAGAAGTTCGGGGTCGTTCCGAGGTCCACTTCGACACCGATGATCCCGGCGCCCATCCACGTCGCCGTACCACCGAAGGTCACCTTCTTTTCGAAGTTGTCGTCGAAGTCGCCGACATCGCCGAAGTCGGCCGCTCCGCCAAACGTGATGCCGAGGTAGGGGGTCAGCAGCCAGTCGGCTGAGGCGGGTTTCGCAATAGCACTTAAAAAAAGAACGATTAGGCCTACGCGACTAACTCGTGTTCCTAGTGTCGTCATTGTCCGGGACTCCTTTTCGCCGCTCGAGGTTAAGTGGGGGACTCTTCTGTCGCGTTCTCTGCAAAGCGGGAGCCACGGCGAAATTCGTTAGGCGCGAAGCCGTGGAGGCAACTCATCGGGGCCGCCGAATCTGCTAACATCGGATGTTTATGGTCGCGGCTGAAAACCGCGCCTAGGACCTCAGAGCCATGTTGCCTGCCGCGCGGGTGTCGGCGCCCATCGTCGTACGGGGTGCCCGTACGCACAACCTCAAGAACATCGACGTCAGTCTGCCGTCTGGCCGTCTGGTCGTCATTACGGGCGTCAGCGGATCCGGCAAGTCGTCGCTGGCCTTCGACACGGTGTACGCGGAAGGTCAAAGGCGCTACGTCGAGTCGCTGTCAGCCTATGCGCGACAATTTCTCGAGCGCATGGAAAAGCCGGACGTGGATCGGATCGAGGGGATCTGCCCGTCAATTGCCATCCGTCAGAAGAACAGCGTTCGCAACCCGCGCTCGACCGTTGGCACGGTGACGGAGATTCACGACTACATGCGCCTGTTGTTCGCGCGCGTCGGGCGAACGTTCTGCCGTCAATGTGGGCAAGAGGTGGTTCGGGAGACTGCGGAGGTCGTCGCGACGCGATTGCTGGCCCTTCCCGAGGGAACGCGGCTCATCCTCGGCTACGACCTGCCCATCATGGCCATGGCGAGCGGCACGAGCTCGGTGTCAGACGATGTGGAAGGCGACCAGCGGAACGGGGCGCCGTCGGGGGAGGGCGAGGATCTGCAGCCGACGTTGCTCGATAACGCGGCGGAATTGACGACCAGCAACGAAGAGTCCGACCAGGCCATTCGCAGCACGCTCGACACGCTGCGCCGCAAAGGCTTCGGCCGTGTATTGGTGGACGGGCAAGCAGTCGCGATCGAGGATGTCGACCCGGCTCGATACAAGGATCAGCCTTCGCTACAGGTCGTGGTCGATCGCCTGCGAATCGATGCCGAGCTTCGCGCGCGACTCACGGATTCAATCGAAACGGCGTACCAAGAGGGCGGTGGAGCGGCGTGGGCATTGGAAGTACCTGCGACGACCGATTCCGGCAGCGCCGGCGAGACCACGGTCCATGTCTTCTCGGAGCGCTTCGAGTGCCGGCGGTGTCACATCACCTACGAGGACCCGCAGCCGCGGCTCTTCTCGTTCAACAATCCTTTCGGTGCCTGTCCAACGTGCCATGGGTTCGGCAACATCATCGAGTTGGACCTCGACCTGGTCGTGCCCGACCCGTCGAAGTCGATCAATCAAGGCGCGATCGAGCCCTGGAGCAAGCCGCACTATCGTTCACATCTGGCCGAGCTGAAGCGTGCGGCCAAGACACGTGAACTGCGACTGGACGCCCCGTGGCGCGACCTGTCAGACGAAGACCGGAAATTCATCGTTGACGGAGACGGCGAGGACTACGAGGGGATCCGAGGTTTTTTCCGCTGGCTCGAACGGAAGAAATACAAGGTTCACGTTCGCGTGTTTCTCAGCCGGTATCGTGGATATCTCACATGCCCTGATTGTGCCGGTACGCGACTCCGGCGTGAGGCCCGCGATGTGCGCGTGGGCGACCTCACGATCGATCGCGTCTCGGCGCTGACCGTTCGTGAAGCGCAGGCGTTCTTCGCCGAGCTGCGACTCTCCGAAAAGGACGCGGCAATTGCCGACAAAGTGCTCAAGGAGGTTCGGCGGCGCCTGGGCTTTCTGAGCGACGTCGGTCTCGACTACTTGACGCTGGATCGGCTGTCATCGACGCTCTCGGGTGGCGAAGCCCAGCGCATCAACCTTGCGACGTCGCTGGGTGCGTCCCTCGTAGGGACGTTGTACGTGCTCGACGAGCCGTCCATTGGTCTCCATACTCGCGACAATCAGCGACTGATCACGATCCTGCGCCAACTTCGCGATCAGGGGAACACGGTTCTCGTCGTGGAGCACGACGCAGACATGATCACCGTCGCCGATCACGTCATCGACATGGGGCTGGGCGCGGGAGAGCACGGCGGACGCGTGGTGTTTGCCGGGACACTCGACGAGCTCAAAAACGAGCCCCGATCGCTGACCGCCAAGTACCTGCGTGGAGAGCTGGCGATTCACGTCCCGGCGACGCGGCGGAAGGGGTCGCCGCAGCGCATCCGGCTCTATGGCGCACGCGAGCACAACCTCAAGGATATCGACGTCGAGATTCCGCTCAATACGCTGTCCATCGTCACCGGCGTCAGCGGATCGGGTAAGTCGACGCTGGTCCACGATGTGCTCTACGCCGCCATCAAGCGTGCGAAGGGCGACTGGGATCGCAAGGTCGGGGCCCACCGCAAGCTCGAAGGACACGAATTGGTCAGCGACGTGGTGCTCGTGGATCAGGCGCCGATTGGTCGCACGCCGCGCTCGAATCCGGTGACGTACCTGAAGGCCTTCGATCCCATCCGCGAGCTCTTCGCCGCAACCAAGGACGCAAAGACTCGCGGGCTGACGGCGAGTCACTTCTCGTTCAACGTGCCGGGTGGGCGTTGTGAGGCCTGTCAGGGTGAGGGCGAGGTGCGGGTCGAGATGCAGTTTCTGGCCGACGTCTTCGTCCCGTGTGAGCAGTGCGACGGGAGGCGATTCAAGCCGCAGGTGCTCGAGGTTCGATACAAGAACCGATCGATCACGCAAGTGCTCGACATGACGGTTCGCGAAGCGCTGACGTTCTTCGGCGGCTCGCCGAAGGTGATGCGACGGCTGCAGGTGCTCGACGAGATCGGCCTTGGTTATCTGCGACTCGGACAGCCAGCGACGACGCTGTCAGGTGGTGAAGCGCAGCGAATCAAGATCGCAGCGCATCTGACGTCGCATGGGGGCGAGCGGCTGCTCTACATCCTCGATGAGCCGACGACGGGTCTTCACTTCGACGACATCGCGAAGCTGCTGGCGGCGTTTCGCAAGCTGCTCGAGGCCGGGCATACGCTCGTCGTCATCGAGCACAATCTGGATGTCATCAAGGTGGGGGATTGGATCATCGATCTCGGACCCGAGGGTGGCGAAGACGGCGGCTCGGTCGTCGCCATGGGAACGCCGGAGCAGGTCGCGCACGTCCCCGCGTCGCACACCGGCCGGTACCTCCAGGAGATCCTGTCCTCCGGCAAGATGTTGCAGACCGTCGCAAGATAAGCGCGGGGTCGGGTCGCGATGATCTTGCCATCTGACTTTTACGCCAGGCCGACGCTCGAGGTCGCGCGCGATTTGTTGGGGAAGATTCTCCGGCACCGCGGGCGCGATGGCGCGGCGGCGGGTCGCATCGTCGAAGTCGAGGCCTACATCGGTGAGGACGATCCCGCGTGTCACGCGGCGCCAGGTCCCACGCCCCGCAACGCCCCGCTTTACGGTCCGCCAGGCGTCGCTTATGTCTACTTGAACTACGGACTGCACTACCTGGTGAACGCGGTCACCGAGGAAAAAGGATCGCCCGCGGCCGTTTTGATCAGGGCGCTCGAACCTGTCGAAGGCCTCGATCTCATGCGTCGACGACGAACGCGCGCGAAGTGGCGACGTGGAAAGCCGATCCCGCCGGACCACGAGCTGTGTCGCGGTCCCGGCAATCTCACGACAGCCCTCGGAATCACGCTGTCGCAGAACAAGCTGCCGTTGACCAAGCCTCCGCTTGTGATCGAAGACGCTGGCAGCCCGGTGGAGAAGATCGAGTGGACGCCACGGATTGGCATCCGCGTGGGGACCGAACAACCGTGGCGATGCGCGATTGCCGGCCATCTGTCGGTCTCGGGCTCGCGCGTGAGATGACCGGGGCGCGCGATTGCAGCGCCGAGATCAGCTCCGCTAGATAAAACGAGAGCCACGAAGGGCACGAAGTCACGAAGGAAGGTTTTGAAAAGTCTTCGTGTTCTTCGTGCCTTCGTGGCTCAATTTGTACCGCATTCGGGATCAGAAATCGTACTTCACGCCGAACCTGTACACCCGTGGGTTGAGGATCGCCGTTGGGCGCATGAACTGCGCGAACTCGATGCGCTCACCGCTCGGAAGCGTCGTGGTGCGCCGGCCGACGACATCGTCCATGGCTTCGGCCGCATTCGAGTTGGTCAGGTTGAACCCGTCGAAAAAGACGCCGAACCGGTGTCCGGCCGCCAGCTGGAATCGCTTCTCCAGCCGGATATCGAAGATGGTCGGGTTGTCCACCCGATATTTGCCGAAGCCCTCGCCCGTGTAGTTGAACGTTCCCGAACGCAGGGTGACGGGCACGAGGCGGCGCAGCGGGTCCCCGCTTTGATGACGGACCAGCGGCGTGAAGACGACGCCCCACGGCGCTTGATAGGTTCCAGCCAGCTTTAGCGCCCAGTTGGTGAAGCCGTATTCGTTGTAAAGGGCTTCGTTGGGGTTCTCGATCTTGCCGGACGCCGTGTCCCGGGCCCACAGATGGTGAGCGGCGACCATCAGCGACCATCGATTCGACATGCGCTTGTTGAGCATGAACTCGACGGTCTTGTACGACTCGCGGTTCTCATCCGGCGTCTCGAGGCGGTCGATGCTCGCCGGCAGCGTAATGCCGGTGGGAATATCAAAGATCGTGAATGCCGCGCCGTCGTCACTGTTTCCGTTGATGCCGTCGGGTCCGGGGTCGGCGACCTGGCGGGCGAGTGAATAAAGAGAGGCGACACGCGCCGTCTCGATGTCTTCGTACAGATGATTGGACTTCTTGTAGACGAAGCCAACGCGCGCTCCCAGATTTGCCATCAGCTCGCGTTCGAAGAACAGGCTCATGTCGTCAGTCCAGGGATGACCGATGTCGGGATCGACGAAGTCGCTGGAGCTCCCGGAGCTGCTCACGAATGCCCCCAACTCGTTGTCGGTGAACGACCGATCGCCGTTGATATCGTTCCACCCGAACGTGAAGTTGAGGCTTCTAATAGCGTTAAAGTCGGCCGCCACGGTGGGCCCAGGATTGTGGTAATAGCGGCCCCAGCTGGCCTTGATGACGTTCTTCCCATCGCCGAGCAAGTCATAAGCCAATCCCACACGAGGGCCGAACGCGGCGCCGTAGTTCACGACCTCCTGCTCGGGCACTCCAAAGGTTGGGAAGCTCGCGGGGATCGAATAACCATTGGCCAACGGTTGTCCGGCGTAGAAGAAGTCGCGATACCGCCCCTCGCGGATGTCCTGCGCCGGGTTGTATGCGCGGTACGAGTCCCAGCGAATGCCGGCATTGAGCGTGATCTTTCGGCTCAGCGTGATCTGGTCGTTCAGGTAAGCGCCGTGATGCATCAAGTTGCTCGTGGCCAGCGTGGACGTGTTGTAGAGCTGAACCCGCCATGGCACCGTGTAGGGAGCGTTTGCCGGACTGTCGAAGTTCAGTCGGACTTCGTCGAAGTAGCCATCGTTGATGTCCTTCTGGACCTCCCACTCACCGGTGTAGCCGACTTTGATCGTGTGGTCGCCGCCGATCCAGCCGTCGCGAAACAGCGTGCCGGCGAAATCGCCTTGCCACCGGCGCCGATAGTTGCGGTCTGAGATCGCGCTGCCTTGCTGGATCGACGTCACGCGTTCGATGCGGCGATTCACGAAATTGTCGTTGAGGGTAAGGTCGCCGCCGTAGGCGTAGTTCGCCCAGTTGTAGCCCCAGGTTCCGAATCGAGCGTTGAAGAAGAAGGTTGGGGACACGACGCTGTGCCAGTCGACGCCACCGTATGGCGAGATGCTGTCCTGTTTGAAAACTGCATCGAGATAGCGGCTGGTGCCGGCATCGCGATGCGGCTGCTCCTTGCGTCGGAACTGCATCCACTGCGACACCTTGTTGTTCTGATTGATTTGATAGGTCAGTTTGTCGGTAATCCCAGTGAGCCGGGTCACGAACTCGAAGTTGCCGGGGTCCTCGACGGGAAATCCGGTGACCGTCGTGCCGATGCGCTGGCCGCGGAACGAGAAGAAATACCAGAACTTGTCGCGCTTGAACGGCCCGCCCACATTGACGTTGGGATCCCAATACTTCGTGATCCGACTGCCTTCGCCGACCCCCACACGACGGAGTTCGTCGGTGACGTTCTTTGCCTGGAGCTTCTCGTGCTCGTAATCGAGGTACACGTCGCCCTTGACCTGGTTGCCGCCCGACTTGATCACGGTGCTGATCATCAGGCCGGGTGATGGCATCGACGCGTCGTTGGAGCTCGTGCCGAGTTGCACTTCCTCGAAAGCGCCAAAGTCGAAGTACGGTTCGCCGCCGGTTCCCTCGGTCAGGTTGGCCCCGTCAGCCATTACGCGCACCTGTCCGGACAGACCGTAGGCCTGATAATCGGTTTGCGATCCAGCGCGCGAGCCGCCGACGTCGAAGCGTTCGACCGTGACGCCCGGGCTGAGGCCGATGACCGACCAGATGTCGCGCGCGCTCGGAATCTCCTTGAGCGTTTCGGCCGTGAAGTTGTTTTGGATGTTGGTGTTCTGCACGTCAACGACCGGCGACGCGCCGCTCACCGTCACGGTCTCCTGCAGGCCAGCGACCTGCATCTGGACCGGGACTCCGGCCGTGAATCCCACTTGAACGACGATGCCGTCGCGAACCACGGTTGCGAATCCCGAGAGCTCGAATGAGAGGCGGTATGTGCCCGGCGGCAGCGTCGGAAATCGATAGACACCCTCGCTGTTGGTCACCGCCGTCTGCGTCCCCATCAATGCCGGGCCTGTTGCGCTGACGGTCACGCCAGGGAGGATGGCACCGGTGTTGTCGGTCACCGTACCGTTGATGCTGCCGCTGACTTGCGCGGTGGTGCTGAGCGGTGTGGCAAGGACGATCGCTACGACACAAATGGCGAGTCGTGAGACGAACATTCGAACCCTCCCTTCCGAGCCGTGGGTTTGCCGGCCACGGACCACGCCGGACAAATGCCGGCATCAGCAAACTTGGCGAAGGATACGCCTGCAAATTGCGTCGGTCCAGAGGGTCCTTCCACGTTTGCGCGCGATTTGTAGCTCGACTATTTGCACAGTCGAATTCGCTGTCCTCATTCCGGGTAGACCTGCCAGCGTTCGACGCAGTTTCATCCCTTCATCACGGACACTGGTCACCAACCACAGGAAATGCGCAGCTCGACGGTCGGCTGTTAGACTCTCGCCATGCGTGTCGCCGTGGCGGTGGTCGTCGTTGCACTTTGTGTCCCTCTAACTGTGCTGGGTGACACTTACCCGCGGCAGCCTGCCATCGACGCGATTCACTATCGGTTTCACCTGACGCTCGCCGAGGACTCAGCTCGAATCACGGGAGAGGCTGAGGTCACGGTGAAGCTCAACGCAACGACCACAGAGTTGTCTCTCGACTTGATTTCTGCCAATGGCGAACGTGGGATGACCGTTGCCGCGGTCACTGCAGCCGATCGTCCGATCGAGTTTTCACATCAGGCGAATCGTCTAAAGCTGGCAGTGCCGTCGGAGGCGACGGTTGGCGACGAGCTGACTTACACGATCAAGTACAGCGGAACTCCTGCGGATGGACTCCGCGCCCTTCAGACGGTGCATGGCGATCGTGCCATCTTCAGTGACAACTGGCCCAACCGGGTCCGCAACTGGCTGCCGATGATCGACCACCCGTACGACAAAGCCACCGGGGAGATGATTGTCGTCGCGCCGGCGCACTATCAAGTCATCTCGAATGGCCGGCTCGTCGAGGAATTGGACCTGCCAAACGGTCAACGCCGAACGCATTGGCATCAGGCCGTGCCAATTGCCTCCTGGCTCTATGCGTTGGGCGTGGCGCGTTTTGACGTTCATCACGTGGCCGTGATTCAAGGCACGCCGCTTCAGACGTGGGTGTTTCCAGAAGATCGCGTGAAGGGCCGCGCAATCTTCGAGGACACGTCCAGGCGCGCCCTCGAGTTCTTCAGCGATCGTGTGGGGCCCTATCCGTACGAAAAGTTAGCCAACGTCCAGGCTTCCGGCATTGGCGGCGGCATGGAGAACGCGACAGCAATCTTCTACGGTGACAAAGACGTGACAGCGGGGCGCGCGCCGGTCGTTCACGAAATCGCGCACCAGTGGTTCGGCAATTCAGTCACCGAGCGCGACTGGGATGACGTGTGGCTGAGCGAGGGGTTCGCCACCTACTTTACGCTCCTTTACACCGAGCAAGTGGAAGGTCGTGACGCGTTCGTTCGCGATCTCGGCCGGTCACGCGAGCGTGTCCTTGAAGTCGAATCCAAGCTGCCCGACACGCCGATCGTCCACCGCAATCTTTCGGACATGAAGTTGGTGCTCAACCAGCTCGTGTACCAAAAGGGTGGGTGGGTGCTGCACATGCTGCGGCAAGAGATAGGTACGGAAGCCTTCTGGACTGGAATCCGCGACTACTACCGGCGTTATCGCGACAAGAATGCTTCGACCGATGACTTCCGACAGGTGATGGAACGCGCCAGTGGTGGAAAGGATCTCCGATGGTTCTTCACGCAGTGGCTGAGCCGGAGCGGTGTGCCCGAGGTCGGCGGTCAATGGCATTTCGTGCCCTCGCGACAGCGCGTCGAGATCATCCTGCGCCAGAAACAGGCAACCGCACCCTTCCGCCTGCATCTCGACCTTGGCATCGTCAGTGCCGATGGTGTCACGCATGTGGAGCGAGTGGCGTTCGATGGCCGTGAGCATCGAGTCGAAATATCCGCGTCATCCAAACCGAGCTCGGTGGTCATCGATCCAGACACGTGGCTGCTCGCTCGCATCGACCAACTTGCCCCGTCCGGAGGCCGGTAGACTTCAAGCCCGATTCGTCGGCTCAGCTTGCGTAGGGCACTTCCCGTCGCTTCATCACCGTCGAACGGTTTCGTCCCTCATCCGCTGCCACAGGGCTTCAACGTGACGGCGTTCCGTTTGCTCCGCGCCAATCGAAACTCGAACCATCCATCGCCCGTCCAGAATCGCCGGTGTGAGGTAGGCGCTACCCGATTGATTGATGCGATCGGCCCAACCGAGCGTGTGCCGGTCGAGTGCTTCGTCGGTCACGCCTCGCGGCTCATGCCGTATACACACGGTTTGGAGCGTCACCGGCGCCAGCACTCTCCAATCGGGGGTTGCTTCCACTTGCCTTGCCAGCCAGCGGGCGTTTTCGATGTCACGTCGTAGGCGGGCCTGCAGTCCAGTGACGCCCTGCTCGCGAATCAAGAACCACAGCTTCAGCGCTCGGAAGCGCCTCCCGAGCGGCAATCCCCAGTCGCGGTAGTTCTTCACGCGTCCGTCAGCCGACGACTGCAGGTAGCTCGGGTTGGTCGACATGACACGCACGAGATGCTCGGCATCGCGAACGAAGTAAGCCGTGCAGTCGAACGCCGCCCCCAGCCACTTGTGCGGGTTGATTACGATCGAATCCGCGTGCTCCACGCCCTTCCACAGTCCACGACACTCGGGCAGCACCATCGCCGAGCCCGCCATGGCCGCATCGACGTGAAACCAGAGGCCGTGTGTCGTCGCCACGCGCGCGATATCCTCCAACGGATCGATGGCAGTCGTCGTCGTGGTCCCGGTGGTCGCAACAATCGCGCATGGCTGGTGGCCCGCGACAAGATCTGCTGCCACCGCTCGTTGCAAAGCGTCCGGCCGCATCGCGTAGGTAGCATCCTGATCGACGGCGCGAATATGGTCGCGCCCGAAGCCAGCAAGCAGCGCCGCTTTTTCGACCGAGCTATGGCTGTGGCGCGAGGTGTAGACGGTCAGCGGGAAACGTTCGGTCTGCAGGCCGCCCCGACTGGCCCCGTAAGCCGTCGATCTCTCACGCGCGCATAACAGCGCAACGAGCGTGCTCGTCGAAGCGGTGTCCTGAATCACGCCCTGGAACTCGCCGGGAAGGCCCAGCATCTGGCGGAGCCAGTCGATTACTACTTCCTCCAATTCGGTCAGCGCCGGGCTCGACTGCCACGCGAGCCCGAGCACGCCAAGTCCGGTGCTCACGTAGTCGCCAAGCACGCTCGACAGCGAGCCATTGCAAGGGAAATAGCCGAAGAACTCGGGATGCTGCCAGTGCGTGAGGCCTGGCAAAATGATGCGGTCGAGGTCGCGCAGGATGTCGTCGAATGATTCAGGCGTCGCGGGTGGGGCGGACGGAAGTTGGGCCTTGACCTCTCCAGGCCCGCGCGGCGTCATCACCGGACGCTCGGCCACGCCAGCACGATACTCGGCAATGAGATCGATGATCTGATAGCCGGCTTTTCTGAATTCGTCCTCGGTCATGACGACGATGAAGGCCTGGTCGCGTCACTGGCCGACTGCTCGCGCAGGATCGTGATATCCAGACGCGGCGATGGAATTCGGATCCCGGCAGTGTCGAACGCGATCTTGATGCGACGCCGGAATTCGCGGCCGACCTCCCACTGCTTGAGAGGCACGGTCTTGATGCGGAACTTGAGCGTGACCGACGAATCCTTGAAGTCGTCGATACCGAGCACCTCGACCGGCTCGAGGATGGACGGTGCAAACGCCGGATCGGCGATCAGTCCCTCTCCAACCTGCCGGACGAGCGCAACGACGCGGTCGGTGTCGGCCTCGTACTCAACGCCGAGATCGACCACGTAGTACGAAAAGTCTTTGGTCTGATTGGCCAATGTCTTGATCTCGCCGTTCGGAAAGACATGGACCACACCCTCCGGGTCACGAAGGACGATGGTACGCAGGTTGATCGCCTCGACGAGTCCTCCAGTACCGTTGACCATCGCGACATCACCGACGCGGACTTGATCTTCGATGATGAGAAAGAAGCCCGTGATGACGTCTCGCACCAGCGTTTGTGCTCCAAAGCCCACCGCGAGACCAAGAATTCCGGCGCCGGTCAGCACCGGCGTGATGTCGACGTCGAGCTCGCGCAGGATGATCAGCCCCGCAGTCGTCCAGATGACGATGGCAAGTCCACGTCGAACAATGCTGGCAACGGTTTGGGCGCGTTTACGCCGTTCGAGCGCATCGAGTCCTGTTCCGACCTCCATGTCCCGCTCCGCGCGAACAATGACGGCGGTCAGCACTCGAACAACGGCAAACGTCAGCAGGAGCAGCGCGACGATGCGAATGCCGGTGGTGAGCGCCCATTGCCCGACGTCTTCGGATTGCACGCCAAGGTGCAGATCGATGCCCATCAGCTCGAGCGCCGGGAACAGGAAAAATGCGAAGACGATGAGGAACGTAACTAAGCGGACGATGCGGAGGGTTCGTCGGGCGCCGGGATCGCCGATCGCGTGCTCGCGGCCAACAAGAGTCAGTCCGCGGTTGGCAAGCCGGCTGACCGTCAGCGCGATCAATGCAGCGGCCGCGGCAGCAATCGCCACCGCGAGCATGACGTTCAGCGCGTCGGCGGGGAGCTCGAACCCTGGCGGACTAGCCTGCACGTCTCGTCGTGCGCTGCCCCTGGCGTTGCACGGGGACCTTGAACGTTTGGCGACGTCCTTCTCGCAGCACGTCGACGGTCGCCGTGCTGCCAATCGGCGCGTCCGAGATCAACTTGAGAAGCGTCGCGGTGTCGATAATCGGCTGGCCGTTTACCGAGACGATCACGTCGTACTGCTCGATCCCTGCCGTGGCCGCCGCGCCACGACCCAGCGCCGTGACGACGACGCCGTCCGTGGACGGAGCGCCCAGCTGCTGCGCAATGTGCGTCGTCAGCGGCGCCACTTCGATATAGCCGATCGAACCGCGCCGAACTTCACCATAAGCCTTCAGATCGTCGACGATGTGCCGCGCCAGGTTGCTGGGAACCGCGAACCCGATCCCCTGATAGCCGCCGCTCTGCGTGAAGATGGCGGTATTGATGCCGACCAGCTCGCCTCGTGAGCTGACCAGGGCGCCCCCTGAGTTGCCAGGATTGATGGCGGCGTCAGTTTGAATGAAGTCTTCGTAGGTTGAGATCCCCACGTTGCTTCGGCCCAGCGCGCTCACGATGCCGAGCGACACGGATTGACTCAGCTGATAGGGGTTGCCGATGGCCATCACCCACTCGGCGACCTTGAGGCGCGACGAATCACCCCATGGAATGACGGCAAGACTGGTCGCGTCCACCTTGAGCAGCGCGAGGTCGGTCCAGCTGTCGACGCCCACGATGGTTGCCGGCAACTCCCGCTTGTCGGCGAGCGAGACGGTGACACGTTCGATGGTGCCTTGTCCCAGGACGTGATAGTTGGTGACGACGTAGCCGTCGCTCGACACGACGACCCCCGACCCGAGGCTCGATGCATATCGATTGCGCGACCCGAACATGCCTTCGGGATCACCGAAGAACTGCTGAAAGAACGGATCGTTCATGAACGGCGAACTGCGTTGCCGCACCACCTGGATCGATGAAATGTTTGCGACCGCCTTGATGGTTTGTTCGGCGACGCGGGTGAAGTCGGGTCCCGGCGCGACCGTCGCGACGGCTGGCGCGGTGCGCTGTGCGCTGTCGGGGGCCTTCGAAGGGGGCTGAGCGGTCGCCACTTCCTCGCTACGCAACCGTCCCGTCAGAATCATCCCGGCCACGGCGCCGGTGATGAGGAAAACCAGAGCTAGTGAAAGACGCTTGACCATATCGATCGATTCGCCGGCCGTGACAGCCGAGTGACGGAGATACGGCGCCGAGTTACGAAACGTCCACGCGACGCGGTCCGCGCTCGGGAGCCTTGGGGACGATCACGGTCAAGACCCCGTCACGCAGGTCAGCGCTGATCTGATCGGTCTCGACACCGGGTGGCAAGGCGAAGCTGCGAGCAAACTCTCCGTGTCCGCGTTCGACTTGATGATATTGCTCGCACGGGACGCGTGCATCGCGACGGCCCTGCAGCGTGATGCGACCATCCTGTATTTCGATGCGGACCTGATCGCGCGCGATTCCTGGCAGCTCCGCGGTCACGATGAACGCGTCAGCCGTCTCACATAAGTCAACCGCTGGCGCCCAGCCCTGGGGGCCGGAGGCCGCGATGCGTTCGAGGCGATGCTGAATCGCCAGCAGGTCGCGAAGTGGGTCCCAGCGTGCAAAAGCCACAACAGGCATCGTAGCACTAGGTCGGGTGGGGCGGGTAGGGCTGGTAAGGCAGGTGAGACACTGCACCGTCGGCACGTCAGGCACTCTCGGCACTCCCGGCACCCTGCCTAGCCCGTGCTACCATTGAAAGGTTCTAGTCCCGACGAAAGAAGCATCATGGCTGATACGCTCCTGGCAACACGACTCCGGAAGGGAATGATCATCAAGCTCGACGGCGAGCTCTTTCGAATCCACGACCTCATGCACGTCACGCCCGGCAACCTGCGCGGCTTCGTGCGCGTCAAGGGCCGCAATCTCCGGACCCAGACGATGTCGGAGCAGAAGTTACGCTCGGAAGACGTGGTCGAGCGCGCAACGCTGGAGGAGAAAGAGATGCAGTTCCTCTACAGCGACGGCGACGGCTATCACTTCATGGATACGGCAAACTACGAACAGATCCACATGACCGCCGAATCGCTCGGGGAGTCCGTGGGCTTCCTCAAGAACGAGATGACGATTCGGGTCGAGTTCTATGGCGTGGAGCCGGTCGGCATCGAGTTGCCGCAGACTGTCGACCTCAAGGTGATCGAGACCGTGCCGGCCATCAAGGGCGCGACGGCCACCAATCAGATGAAGCCCGCGACGCTCGAGACCGGTGTCGTGGTGCAGGTACCGCCGTTCGTCGACGAAGGTGACTTGATCCGCGTCAACACCGAGACCGGCGAGTACTTGGCGAGGGCCTGACGTCAACCCTCGGAACGACGCGGGTTTTCCTTGACCATTCTGATTGGGTCGACCCGCCCCGCGAAGGTAGAGGGCGTCCGCGAGGCTCTCGCTGTCCTGGCACAGGTCGATCCCGCATTTGCCAGCGCCACGATTGAAGTCCACGACCTCACGCTGATAGCGCCCCGGATGCCGATGAGCGTTGAAGAGATTCTGGACGGCGCGCGCCGTCGGGCGGAGTCGATGTTCAGGCAGGTGCGCGGTCCGCGGGAGCTGACGTTCTCCGTTGGACTGGAAGGGGGCCTGGCGCCCACTGCGGCCGGCGAACACCGCTGGAGTCTTCAAACATGGGCCGCCGTCTTCGATGGGACCGACTGGGGCTACGGCTCGGGCCCTTCCATCGTCCTGCCCGCCAGCGTGTCGGATCGGGTGGTCGCCGGCGCAGAGCTGGGGGATGTGATCGATGAGCTGGCGGCCGCGCAGGTCCGAGGCACGCGCGGCGCCTGGGGTGTCCTGACCCTGGATCTCATCAGTCGCCGGGACGCGTTCCGCCTGGCGGTCATCGCCGCCTTCGCGCGCTTCTACAATGCTGCCGCCTGGTCGGCGTAGCAGCCCGCGAATCCGCGGGCGAGTCCTATAATTCGATCATGGACGTTCTCCGCACCCCTCAGGCGGGGTGGATTGAAGTGATTGTTGGCAGCATGTTCAGCGGCAAGAGCGAAGAGCTGATCCGTCGGCTTCGCCGTGCGCAGATCGCGCGCCAGCGCGTACAGATTTTCAAGCCCGCCGTTGATACCCGCTATGCCGCGGACCAGATCGTGTCGCATGGCGAGCTTCGTATTCCGTCGGAACAAGCACGTGACTCGGCGGATCTGCTGTCGAAGGTCAAGCCCGAGACCGAGGTCGTGGGCATCGACGAAGGGCAGTTCTTCGATACCGAGCTGCCAGCGGTCTGCTCGGAGCTGGCTTCGCACGGTGTTCGCGTGATCGTGGCTGGTCTCGATCAGGATTACCTCGGCAAGCCGTTCGAGCCGATGCCACAGTTATTGGCGATCGCCGAGTACATCACCAAGACGCGCGCGATCTGCATGGTCTGCGGCAATCCCGCGAACCACACGCAGCGGCTCGTGCAGAGTACCGATCGTGTTTTGCTTGGTGCCATCGGTACGTATGAAGCTCGCTGCCGGCATTGCTTCGACCCGACGCTGTCGTCCACGACCGCGGCCGGCGCGTCAACTGCCAAGAGCTCATGACGCTGGTCGCCCTGCTCCCGCAGATATTGCTGGTGCTCGGTGTCGGGTTCCTCATTGCGAACATCCGCATGGCGATGGAGCTCGCCCGCTGGCGCCGCCGTCGGGTCAGCGGTGTGATCACGTGGGCAGGCAGGAAACCGCCGTACTACGGCCTGAGCCTGGGGATCGGGATGATGCTCGGGCTGCTCATCTTGCTGAAGGCCTACCTCGCACTCCGGCGGTCGAGCACCTTGTCGCAATGGTTCGTGGTCTTTGGGCAAAGTGCGTTCGGCGAGCTGATGATGTTCGTCTACTTCGGTTACATGCTGCCGTTGTCGACACGCATCACGCGAGGTCTCTACGCCGAGGGCATCTGGACCGATACAGGCTTCATGCCGTACGACCAGGTTGGGGGCATCAAGTGGAAAGAGGGCAGTCCCGCCACCTTGGTGATCATCTCGCGCCTCAAGGCTGTCGCTCGAGTCCTGGAAGTCCCGGCTCGTTACATCGCGGAGGTTCGCCGCGTCCTCCGCGACCAGATTACCAGTCACGCCATCGAGATGGACGAAGGACCCGGCCTGCACCTGGGGGCCAGGGACGCCAGGGACAGCGTTTGAAAGGCTGCGTGATCGGGTCAGTGGCCGTTTCCAGTTGCCAGTTCTGATCGGACAAATCGGGATTGAAATACGCGCGAGGCTGGTCCTTTGAACTGGAATCACCCAATCCCCCAATCCAATTACCCAATCCCCAAATCGCCCACTGCAATCAGTCAATCACCCATTCACCCAGTCACAGAAAGTAGAATCCACCCGTAGGAGACACACTAATGCCGCCCCGTCCGACGTGGAAAGGCTATCTGAAGGTCAGCCTCGTCAACATCCCGGTCAAGGTCTATCCGGCGACCGAAGCCAGCGCGACAATCTCGTTCAATCAGCTGCACGCCGAGTGTCAGACCCGGATCAACCAGAAAAAGTGGTGCTCGAAGTGTGAGCGCGAGGTGACCTCGGCGGAAGTCGTCAAAGGATACGAGTTCGAGAAGGGCCGCTGGGTGGTGATGAGCGACGAGGACATCGCGAAGGTGCGAACTGAGTCGACCAAGGTCATCAACCTCGTGCAGTTCGCGGGCGACGATGAGATCGATCCGATGTATGTCGATCGCGCGTATTACCTGGTTCCGGATGGCGCGATGGCGACCGACGCGTACGCGGTGATGCGCGATGGCATGCAAGGCAAGGTTGGCGTTGGGAAAGTCGCCATCCACGGCCGCGAGTCACTCGTCGCGGTCAAGCCGCACAAGCAGGGATTGGTGATGTACACGCTGCATCACGCCGCCGAGATCCGCACCATCGATCAGATCGACGAGCTGCGCGAAGTGCGCGGCAAAGTGAATGCCGCCGAGATGAAGCTCGCCAAGCAGGTGATCGACAGTTTTGCCGGCGACCTCGATCTCGCCGACTACAAGGACGAGTATCAGGAAGGGCTCAAGCAGATCATCGATGCGAAGGTCGCGGGCGAGGAATTCGTCGCGCCCGTTGAAGAAGCCCCGCCCAAGGTGGTGGACCTGATGGAGGCGCTGCGCCGAAGCCTGGATCAGGTGAGCGCGGGCAAGAAGAAGACCGCTAAAGTTGTCGACGCAGCGGCCGAAAAAACGCCCAGGAAAGCCGCAAAGAAGCGAAAGGCATCTTGAGCATGGCAACCAAGGCTGTTTGGGGCGACTGACCGAGTTCCCGCTGGTTTTCGCGGTTTGTCACGAGCCAACGCCCAAAAACCCGAGCAAACCCATGCCGGCAGCCGTTGGATCCCGCAGCCAATCCGGCGGGGTCAGCCAGACAAACGCCAGAATCGCGATTACCCACAAGTCGTAAGCCAGCGTCGCCCGCTCGTCCCGCCAGAAGAACGCCTTCCAGAACAGCCCCGTCACACCGGTGGAGGGCGGCATCGGTTTCGAATTCAGGACGAGATAGGTGTAGTAGATCCGATTCGCTACCGTGATGATTGAGAGCGTGAGGATCACCCAGAGCACCGCGGCCATGCGATCGGTGAAGGCGCCGATCATGAACAGCACGATGCGCTCCGGCCGCTCCATGAACCCCACCTTGCATTTCTCGATCAACGATTCGGCGCGAGCTCGTGCGTAGCTCGTCATGATCGAAAAGATCAGCGTCATCGTCGCAATGAGGACGTAGCCCTCACGCCCGAGAGTGGAATAGAGCCAGATCAGGCCCGTAAACAGCGCCAGATCGGAAAACCGATCGAGCGTCGAATCCCAGAACGCGCCAAACTCGGATTGCTTGCCGGTGATGTGGGCGACCTTGCCATCGATGAAGTCGAAGATGTTCGCGACGATCATGATGACGCCGGCCAGCGCGAAGCGATCGAGGGCCAGGGCCCAGGCCGCGACGATATTGATCAGCACGCCGATCAACGTCAGGACGTTCGGGTGGATGCCGAGCGCGACGCTCGCCGAGATAATCGCGCGCAGCGGGAACATGCAGATGGCGCCGATCGCGCCAGTGAATGTCATCGTTTACACTAGAAAGGAAGTCCCGCGCGCGGCCGCCCGATTCATCGGCCGCACCCTAAAGGAAAAAGGCATCAGGCACAAGGCCAAACCTCGACACCAGCGTCGAGGCGCGTAATCTGCCGTTGGGCGCGTGGCAGGTGCGTGGATGGCCGATAGCGTATCAATGGCGATTCACGATCTCAAGGACCAGATGGCGCGGCTGCCGCATCAGCCCGGCGTCTACCTGTACGCCAACGCCGCCGGTCAAACCATCTACGTGGGCAAGGCGCGATCGCTGCGCGACCGCGTGCGGAGCTACCTCGGCGCCTATGGCACGAGCCCCCGCCACGATGCGCTGCTCGACGAAGCGGTCAGCCTGGAAGTGGTCGTCACCGATTCGGTCGTCGAAGCGCTGGCGCTCGAGAACAATCTGATCAAGCAGCGGTTCCCCAAGTACAACATCCTGCTGCGCGACGACAAGAACTACCCGTATCTCCAGCTGACAACGACCGAACGATTCCCGCGCGTCCTTGTTGCTCGCCACGTCGGCACCAACGGCGATTTCTTCGCTGGCCCATTTCTCCCGGCCAAGTTCGCCCGCCGGACGATGGGGCTGACCCACAAGCTCTTTGGCATCCGTTCGTGCAACGAAGTGATCACGGGCCTGCGTCCGCGTCCGTGCCTGGAGTTCGACATTGGGCGCTGCCTCGCGCCCTGTGTGGCCACCATTTGCACCGAGGAACGCTATGGCGTCGCGGTGGCCGACACGCGAATGTTCCTGGAGGGGCGCAACGAGGAGCTCGCCGCACAGCTGCGCGAGCGCATGGATCGAGCGGCATTAGACCAGCGCTATGAGGAGGCGGCACAACTGCGCGATGCGATTCGAACCGTCGAATCGGTCCAGGAACGGCAACAAAAGATGGCGACCGCAGGCCTCAATGATCGCGACGTCATTGGGCTTCGCCTCGGGCCGCGTGGCGCCGTCGCGCAGGTGTTTGTGTTTCGCGGCGGACGAGTGATCGAGCGATTCGAATTGCAAACGGATGCTGGTCAGGCGCTCGGCCTTGCCGGTGGCGACGCCAGTCAGTTATCGGAGGCCGAGTTTCTCGAGGTGACGTTGCAGCAGCTCTATACCGACAACGTGCCGCCGCCCGAGATTCACGTGCCCGTGGAACCAACCGATCGCGACGTGCTCGAAGATTGGCTCTCCTCTCGTGCGGAACGACGTGTTCGGATTGTCGTGCCTCAACGAGGCGACAAGAAGGACATGGTCGCGCTCGCACAACGCAACGCGGCGTTGGCGTATCGATCACGTTTCGATACGGAGGCGACGGCACACTACGACGCCTTGGAGTTGCTTCGCGCGATTCTCAAGCTCCCGGCGTTGCCACGTCGCATCGAATGCTTCGACATCTCGACGATCCAGGGCAGTGAAACCGTGGCGTCGCTGGTCGTCTGCGAAGACGGGCGGATGAAGAAGAGCGAGTATCGCAAGTTCCGCATCCGACCAGAAGAAACTGCGAGCAGTGCGAGACAATCCGAGACAGGGACAGTCCCCGGTCCGGAGGCGCGTTTTCTCGACGACTTTGCGGCGATGAAACAGGTGGTCGGCCGACGCTATCGCAAGCTGCTCGATCAGGGCGGACCCTTTCCTGACTTGATCCTGATCGACGGCGGGAAGGGCCAGTTGAATGCCGCCTACGAGGCGCTCGAGGAGGTTGGGCTGTCGAATCTCATCGCGATTGGCCTGGCAAAGCGCGAGGAACTGGTGTTCGTCCGTGACAGCGATCAGCCGCTGGCGCTGGATCCGCACGGTCCGGCGCTACGCCTGCTTCAACATATCCGCGACGAGGCGCATCGCTTTGCGATCACCTTCCATCGACAATCGCGCGCCAAACGTGATCTGCGTTCTGAGCTCGACTCGGTGCCTGGCATCGGACCGCGTCGCCGCAGGGCGCTTCTGACGCAGTTTGGCAGCCTCGCCGGCGTTCGCCGGGCCACCCGTGAAGAGCTCACGCGGGTCGTTGGTGCGAAGGGGGCGAAGGCGGTAATCGACTATTTCACCGCGAGCCCGTAGTCTCAGACGAGACCAATCTCATGCGAGATGCAGCTTGACGGTGCCCTCGGAGATATAGAGGCGCTGCGCGATCGGCATCGATCCTTTTTAAGGCGCTTGAGAATCGCGAGCCCTTCCTGGTGAGGCTGTAGGCAATCGAGTACCAACACGTCCGGTCGTGACGCATGGATCGCATCGATTACGCAGAGTACGACTCAATAAAATGTCTCGAGGACGACCGCCTGGGTCTAGAAGTACGAGCTAACATCCTGCACGCTGGGCATGCTTCACGCTCTCACTCACAACCCGCTTCCGACTGTCGCCGAACCGCGCCTGCCCCAATGGCGGGACGTGATCCAAATCTTCGTTGTCTTCGCGGTGCCCCGAGCCGCGCTGTTTTTGTGGACCGCGGCGGTGGCGCCCGGTACGCTGGCCGAGCAGTGGACGCGGTGGGATTCCAGTCATTATCTCAATATCGCGCGGTTCGGCTACTTCACCACGGAGCTGCCTCCCAACGACGCGGCATTCCAAAGCCGGTTTCCCCGTTGTACCCGCTGTTGATCTGGATGGCCGACCGGATCCCCGGCGTGACGCCAACCGCCGCCGCCATATCCTTGTCGCCGCTGTTTCTGTTCGCCGCGTCGCTGCTGCTCTATGCCCTTGTGCAAGCTCACAGCGGCAGCCGTCGTTCCGCCGCGATGGCCGTGGCGCTGATGAACCTGTTCCCGACGTCGTACTTCGGCTCCGCTGGCTACAGCGAATCGCTCTTCCTGTTTCTGACGCTGCTCTACTTCTGGTGCCTGGTTCGATTTCACAGCTTCGACGCAGCGACAGCAGTGGCCGTGGCCGTCGTGCTGACCCGAAGCGTGGGGATCGTGCTGCTGCTGGCGCACGTGCACGCGGCCCTTTATTTCTATCGGCGCCGCCCTGACACCTGGATCCGCGTCGTCGTGTGCGTCCTGCTGCCGCTGGTCGCCTTCACAGCCCACATGGCGGCCATTCAGGTCATGCTCGGACAGCCAGGCTATCTCGAGGCGCAGGCTGCGTCTATTCCGCTGCAGATTTCGGTGCCGTTCGCGGAGCCGCTACGCACGGTCATGGCCATGATCCGCCAGCCGAAAGACGCGTTCAGCACGCATGCGTTGATGACCACGACGTGGGCGGCGTTCTTCATCTTCTTCGTCGCGGCAGTGCTGGTCTTGGGGGTGCGACGCCTTGCGCCTCTTTACCGGACGTATGCCGCATCCTACCTCCTCGTCGTAGCAGCGCTCACCTGGAATATCAGCGCCCCACGGTATATGTGGGTCCTGTTTCCCACGTACATGGTCCTCGCGTCGGCCCACTGGCTCGTTGGCGTCGGGATGCTGCTCGTTTTTACCGCTGGTCTCTTCGCGTTCGCCCCGATTTTCGCAGGCGGAGGCTGGGCCTTTTAGTTCCACCAACCGCAGGCATGATTGAGCCGTCACGCGAGAGCACTTCGATGGGATCCACTGAGCTATCAAGCGCGCGGACTTGGTTCTTGCTGACACGGCCGGCGCGAGTCAATGGAAGTCGGTTGAACCATCCTGCGGCCGCAGGAGAGCGACAAGCCTGCCCTCGTTTGGACTGAGTTCGAGGACCGCTCGGCCGAGTCTCTGGGCTCTTTATCCCCAGTCGCACCAGCTTGGTCGCTGCATCGCGGCAACCATTTTGGCGCCAGGCGGCACGCCAGCTGTGAACCGATGGCCAGGCCGACCGGGATCTATAACGCTGCTGGGGTTAAGCGACGCGGGACGGCTCCAAGTCGGAGGTCAAGCTTTCGAATTCATAATGCGACTGACGAAAGGGTGACTGCCGCACGAGGCACAACGCCCCCATGCTACGCTCTACCGTTTGGCCGGCGTCGACATCGTTCAAGTTCTCATCGCTTTCACGATCCTCATCGCGTCGCTGACGTTCCATGAGGCTGCTCACGCGTGGACTGCCAACGCGCTCGGCGATCCGACCGCACGTGAGCTCGGCCGACTGTCGCTCAACCCCATCGTTCACATCGACATGATCGGCACGATCGTGTTCCCGCTGGTGGCGATGTTTTCCGGCTTGCCGTTGATCGGTTGGGCGAATCCCGTGCCGGTCGACATGCGCAGGCTGCGTCACCCGCGGCGCGATTTCGCGATCGTGGCTCTGGCGGGGCCCGTCAGCAACCTGATCCTGGCGGTCGCGGGTGCGTTGCTGTTGAATGTCGTCTATACGCGAGCCGAACCGCTTGGGGTCGAAGGTCCGGCGCTGGTGCTGGTCCGGTTCGTGGTCATCAACGTGCTGCTGGCCGTCTTCAATATGATTCCGATTCCGCCGCTCGACGGTGGGAATGTACTGATGGGTCTGGTGCCAGAATCGGCGGCGCGCGTGATCGAGCAGCTGCGGCCCTGGGGGTTCCTGCTGCTGTATGCCCTCATGCTCACCGGTATGCTGTATACGATCGTCAGCCCGGTGCAGAACGTCATCCTCGACTGGCTGCTGTGAGTGGTCGGAGGTCGTTTCGTTTGCGTCCAATTACAGGTACGATGACGGGTTAGTTTGGGCCGCGAAGCGAAACTCTAGCCAGCGGTTCGCATTGTTTACGGGGCGGGGCGAAGAGGGATTGCCCAATCGTTAGATAGACCCGACCCCATTTCATACTGTTTTCCACATGGCCAAGCGAGTGGTGTCGGGCATGCGCCCGACGGGGAAGTTGCATCTCGGGCATCTGGTTGGCGCCCTGCAGAACTGGGACAGGCTCCAGGCCGAGTACGACTGCTTTTATTTCGTTGCCGACTGGCATGCGCTGACCAGCGCCTACGCCGACACGAGCGAGATCGTCGAGAGTGCGCTCGACAACGTCGCCGACTGGATTGGAGCCGGCATCGATCCCGAGCGCAGCACGCTTTTCGTCCAATCGATGATTCCGCAGCACGCCGAGCTGTATCTGCTGCTGCAGATGGTCACGCCGATTCCCTGGCTGGAACGGGTGCCGACCTACAAAGAGCAGATCGAGCAGATGGCGGAGAAGGATCTGTCGAACCTTGGATTTCTCGGCTATCCGCTGCTGCAGACCGCCGACGTGATCATGTACAACGCGAACCTCGTTCCGGTCGGCGATGACCAGGTGCCGCACCTCGAGCTGTCGCGCGAGGTCGTGCGCCGCTTCAACAATTTCTACGGCGACGTGTTCGTCGAGCCGCAAGCGCTACTCACGCCGACGCCCCGCCTCCCAGGGCTCGACAATCGAAAGATGAGCAAGAGTTATGGAAATACCATCGATCTGTCCGACAGCGCGGATGCGGTGGTGAAGAAGATCCGGCAGATGTACACCGACCCCAAGCGTGTGCGAGCGGATATTCCGGGCACGGTCGAAGGGAATCCGGTCTTCATCTATCACGACGCGTTCAACCCAAACCGCGCCGAGGTCGAGGACCTCAAAGCGCGTTATCGCGAGGGGAAGGTCGGCGATGTCGAAGTCAAGACCAAGCTGGCCAATGCCGTGAACAACCTGCTCGACCCGATTCGCGAACGACGAGCGAAAGCGCTGGCGCGTCCGGGCTACATCCGTGACACTCTTAGCGAGGGTTCCAAGAAGGCGCACGCCCTCGCCGAGGAGACCATGGAGCGAGTGCGCGCCGCCGTGAAGCTGAAGTACTAACGTGACCGAGAAACCCGATTCGACCACTCCTCCTCTCCCGGCCGCACCCCTCGTCGAAGAAGCGTTCGAATCGCAGCTCGAGGACATCAAGATTCGGCTGCAATCGTTCGAAGGCCCATTGGATCTGCTCGTTCACCTGATCAAGAAGAATCAGGTCAACGTCTACGACATCCCAATCGCGCTGATCACCGAGCAGTACCTGTCGTATCTCGATCTCCTGCAGGAACTCAACCTCGATCTGGCGAGCGAGTTCCTGGTGATGGCCGCGACGCTCATCCACATCAAGAGCCGCATGCTGCTGCCGCGGGCCGATCCGACGCAACTGGACGAGCCCGAAGAGGATCCGCGCGACGCGTTGGTCCGCCGGCTGCTCGAGCATCAGAAGTTCAAGGCTGCTGCCGAGCTCCTGCACGACCGGGAGACGCTTCGCAGCGCGCAATGGACGCGGCCGGATTCCCGTGTCGGGGAGCTTGCCGGCGAAGACTACGAACCGGAATTAGAGGTGGATCTCTTCAGCCTCTTGTCTGCGTTCAGGGCTGTCCTCGAGCGCGCCCGGGAACGGCCGCCGGTTCCGCTGCCGCCGGAGCAAATCTCCATCGAGGCGCGGATCGAACAGCTGCTCGAGCGGTTGTCGGAAACCGAGGCTTGCGGCTTCGAGGATCTGTTTGCCGATGCCGGGTCACGACCG
Source organism: uncultured Acidobacteriota bacterium (assembly GCA_963724485.1). GTDB lineage: Bacteria > Acidobacteriota > Vicinamibacteria > Vicinamibacterales > UBA2999 > JACCSI01. Next base: position 220,937 of record CAVRUW010000018.1, on the reverse strand, counting down.
GACATGATCGTGACCTTTCTGGCATTGCTCGAAATGATTCGGCTCAAGCTCGTACGGGTATTCCAGTCCGCGCTCACCGGTCCGATTCGCATCTACAAGCGGGCCCGACCCAAGGACGCGCCGCACCCGATTCACGATCCAGAGGATGAATACAAGGCGCATCATCCGCAGGTGCCGCAGGCTGAACGGCCGCACGACCGGGAGGAGAAGGGATGAACGAGGAGCATCTGGCGAGCGAGAACCGTCCCCGACTGGAGAGTGGCCAGCTCAAGGCGATTGTCGAAGCGCTGGTGTTCGCGTCGCCGGAGCCGTTGACTCCGAAGATGTTGTTCAAGCTCCTGAGCGACGAGCCCAAAGAAGACGTGCTCGAGGCCGTTCGAGAGCTGCAGGCTGACTACGAGCGCCGCGGCGGTCTCCATCTGGCGGAGGTCGCCGGCGGCTATCAGATCACGACCCGCCCTGAGTTCCATGAGTGGGTCCGTCGCATGTTTCACGAGCGGACGACCCAGAAGCTGACGGTCCAGTCGCTCGAGACGCTGGCCGTAATCGCTTACAAGCAGCCCATCACGACCGCGGAAATCGGAGAAATCCGCGGGGTCAACACCTCCGGTGTGCTGTCGACGCTGCTCGAGCGGCATCTGATCAAAATCGTCGGCCGCAAGAACGTCATCGGCCGCCCGTTTCTCTACGGGACGACCAAGGAATTCTTGATTCGGTTCGGCTTGAAGGACTTGAACGATTTGCCCAAGGTCGAGGACATGGCGGCGGCGCTGGGGTTCGATGCGCCTGCGATTCTCATGGAGCGATCGGTCCCCGAGGAGATGCTGCCGCTCGACGAGACGACGTCCGAGGACGAGGAGCCACCCGCGAAGGAAGAAATCGACTAGCTGGCGTCTCGCAGCTTCTCAACCTCCGCTGGCGACAAATCTCGCCATTGGCCCGCCCGCAGGTCGCCGAGTCGAATTGGACCCATTCGTACGCGACTCAGGCGCCGGACGGGATGCCCGACGGCCGCACACATCCGCCGTACCTGCCGGTTGCGGCCCTCACGGATCGTGATCATCAGCTTGGTCGTCTGGTGCCCTCCTTTACCGACAGTCCCGAGGCGACGGACCTGCGCCGCGGCCGTGCGCTGATCGTCGAGAAAAACGCCGCGACGGAGTTCTTCGAGCGCGGCTTCGTCGGGGTCGCCAGCCACGATCGACTCGTAGACGCGCTCCACCGCGTGCCTCGGGTGCATGAGCCGCGCGGCGAGCTCGCCGTCACTCGTCAGCAGGAGCAGACCCTCGGAGTCGTAGTCGAGCCTACCGACGGGATAGACGTATTCACGAACTCCGCGCAACAGGTCCATCACCGTTCGCCGGCCCTGTGGATCGCGTCGCGTGGTGACATATCCCTTTGGCTTGTTGAGAAGGATGTAGCGCTGCCGCACGTCGAATCGCAGCCGCCTGCCGTCGACGCGGATGTCGTCGACAGCGGGGTCGGCCTTGGTTCCCAGCGTTCGAACGGTCTCCCCATTGACCGACACACGGCCTTCGCGGATGAGTTCTTCCGCGGCTCGACGCGAGGCCACACCAGCCGTGGAGATCAGCTTCTGCAGTCTGATCATGAGACGGTTACATGACAATGATAAGCGGCACCCCCTTGACACCCTGCGGTGTGCTGAGTCTTAATGACAAACGTGATTGAACGTCGGCACCGCTGTTGTTGCTCCTGTCGCATGGCCCGGAAGGGCCTCCGCGTGCCGACATCCTCGCGCTTTCCCCTGATCAGCTGATCCAGGGATTACCAACCAGAAGCACAGGTTCAAGGCCCGGAGGCAAGTTCCCGGGCCTTATTCATTTCCGCTCCAATCCAGGAGGAACCTGATGCTTGCCGAATTGACGCTCTTGCTTCACGAAATGCTCGAACCCGCGGATTCACGCGGGCGTTCCCGGAGCGATCTCTCTCCACGTGTCGATGCCGGCGACGCGAGGGTCGTGATCGTCGTGACTGGGCTGGCGTCGCCAGGAAAGGCTCGACTGATCGATGCCTTGCAAAGTCGACTTCGCGGGACCGGCGTGACCGTCGAGCCACAGGGCCGGTTCCACGATGATGATTCGCCGGCGCTACGAGTACATGCCGAGACGGATCTCGAGGCGCTCGTCGAAGGAGCCCCCGTGGTCGCGCGGGCCGCACGAGATGCGGACCTGATCGTTCCAGTCGACTGGGAGGCGCCGGCGAGAAGTGTGACGCGGGTCATGGAGTTGCTGATTGCGCGCGGGGTTGTCGCGCCCGAGGTCTGAAGATGGCGCGCACACTGTTTCCCGCGTTCCTCGATCTGGTCGGCCGTCGCGTGCTGGTGGTCGGGGGCGGCGCCGTTGCCGCTTCGAAGATACCGCGGCTTCTGGAAGCGGGGGCCCACGTCGTTGTCGTTTCGCCCGAAGTGGTAGCGGCCATCGAGATCGAGGCGGTGGAGCTCCATCGGCGCGAGTACCAGACCGCTGATCTGGACGATGCCTGGTATGTCGTGAGCGCCGCGCCGTCGGACGTGAATGCGCGTGTCGTTCAGGATGCGAGCACGCGCGGCGTGTTCGTCAATGCGGTAGACGATCCGGGACACGCGACGGCATTTGCCGGCAGTAGTTTCAAGCGTGGTCCGGTCACCGTGGCACTCTCCACTGGTGGCGATGCACCTGCGCTGGCTCGCGTGTTGCGAGAGGCGCTCGAGCGGCTGATCGGTCGAGATGTCGAGGATTGGACGGCATTGACGCGACAGCTTCGGGCTGATTGGCGACGAGATGGCGTGCCCATGGACGAGCGTCGCGATGCCTTGCTCGCCGCTCTCGCACAGTTGCATGAAGAAGCGTCGGCCTCGTCGGTATCCGCCAGTCGCAGCCGTCGCAAAGGACGGCGTGAACCGTCGCCTCCGCAGAAGCCAGTCGGCCTTGTCTCGCTCGTCGGTGCTGGCCCCGGTGACCCCGAGCTACTGACGCGGCGAGCCGCGCGTCGCCTCGCTGAGGCTGACCTGGTGTTGTACGACGCACTCGTTTCGTCAGCCACACTCTCGCTGGCCAAGCGAGCGCAGCGAGTCTTTGTCGGCCGGCGTCGCGGGTCCGAAACCATGGGGCAGGACGCGATTATCCGAACCCTGATTCGTGCCGCGCGTCGCGGCCGCCGGGTCGTGCGCCTCAAGGGCGGTGATCCGTTTGTCTTCGGCCGTGGCGGCGAAGAGGCGCTCGCACTCAAGTCCGCGAACGTGCCGTTCGAGGTTGTGCCAGGGATCTCATCGGCCCTGGCTGCGCCAGCCGCGGCCGCAATTCCGGTCACCCATCGCGGCGTGAGCGCGGCGGTCGTCGTGACGACAGGGCACGATGTCGAGCGCTTCAGCACGCTGGCTGGCTCAATTGCGCCAGGCGCGGCGACGCTGGTCGTGATGATGGGCACGGAACGCCGGGCCGAAATCGCCGACGCACTGACCGAGGCGGGCTGGAGACCGTCAACGCCCGCAGCCATCGTGCGCGACGCATGGTTGCCCGGGCAGACCGTCTGGACGGGCAGCCTCTCGGGGCTGGCGTCCGCCCCGTCGAGCAAGTCACCCGGCACGATCGTGATCGGCAACGTCGTGGCCTTGAGCACGAGTCTCGGAGGCTCGATGCCGCTGGCCCAGGAGGCATGTCATGGCTGAGTCGCTGGTGGCGGGACGTGTGCGCGACTCGTTCGCCGACGTCGCTGATATCGACGAGTTCGTCGCCACGCTCGAGCAGTTTGAACGCGGCGAGATCTCGGCCGATGCCTGGCGTCGTTTTCGCCTGGTCCGCGGCACGTATGGCCAGCGCCAGGACGCTGTGCAGATGCTGCGAGTGAAGATTCCGCAGGGGATACTCAGCGCGGCTCAGTTGCAGTCGCTGGCCGACGTGGCCGATCAGTACGCTCGAGGATTCGCGCACGTCACAACCCGCCAGAATTTTCAGTTCCATTTTCTCAAGCTGGCCGATGTCGAGACGGTGATGCGCCGGATGGCGGATGAAGGGATCACGACGCGCGAAGCGTGCGGAAATTCGGTCAGGAACATCACGGCATGTCCGTATGCCGGAGTTGCCGCCGACGAACTGTTCGATGTCACGCCGTACGCCGAGGCGTTAACGCGATATCTGTTGCGACACCCCCTGGCAGCCATTCTTCCGCGGAAGTTCAAGATTGCCTTCGAGGGCTGCCCCGAGGACCACGCGCTCGCATCGATCAACGACCTGGGCTGGACGGCGCGCATTCGCTTGGAAGCGGGGCGACCGCAGCGTGGCTTCCGGCTGACCGTTGGTGGCGGCACGTCGATTCTGCCGGTCTCGGGACGAGCGCTGTTCGAATTCCTCCCAGCAGGTGAGATGCTCAACGTTGCCGAGGCCGTCATTCGTGTGTACCACCGGCTGGGCGATCACGAACACAAGCATCGCAATCGCATGAAGTTCCTCATCAAGACACTTGGGTGGGAGCGCTGGCGCGAAGAAGTAATCACGGAGTATCAGCGCGTACAAGTGGAAGGTGGAGCGCGTCTGCCGTTCGATCCGGAAACGCCGCCCCGCGAAGAAGCCCCAGCCTGGCCGCTCGACGATCCGCCGTCCGTCGACGAGATTCGAAGCCTCGTGCGAAGAACGAGCACTCGAGGGCCAGGTCTGCATCCGTCGCTCGTCGAGTCCGCCATGGAATCGAGCAGCTTTCGCCGCGTGGCGGCAAACGAATGTCCGCGCGCAACGACAGCCCGGCTTTTCGGTTGTCCTCGTGCGGCTCGCCCTCGGCGACGTGACCGCGGGTCAACTTCGAGCACTCGCCAAGCTGTCGCTGGCGTTCGCCGACGGCAGCGTGAGGCTGACGCCGGATCAGAATTTGTTTCTGCGGTGGGTTCCGGAAGCCCGCGTACGCGGGTTGTTCGAACGACTGGCGGCGGCCGGACTCGGAGCAAGCGGGGCAGCCACGATTCGTGACGTCACGAGCTGCCCTGGCGCTGAATCGTGCCGGCTGGCGGTGACCCAGTCACGCGGTCTTGGCCGGGTCCTGACCGACACACTCGAGGGACGACCTGACCTCGCCAAGGTGGCATCAACGGCGGCGATCAAGATCAGTGGATGCCCAAATGGGTGCGGTCAGCATCACATTGCGACGCTCGGCTTCCAGGGGAGCGTACGAAAAGTTGATGGCCGCGCCGTCCCGCAGTATTTCGTGATGGTTGGCGGCAACGCCACGGCTGAAGGCGCCACCTTTGCTCGCCTCGCCGCAAAGGTGCCGGCTCGTCGCGTCTCCACTGCCGTCGAACGGCTTCTCGAGTGGTATCAGCGTGACCGGCTCGATGACGAGACGCCGCAGGCGTTCTTCAGCCGCGCCACCGTACCTGCCGTGAAAGCGTTGCTTGCCGATCTCGAGTCCTTTACGCCGCAAGACGCACGGCCAGAAGACTATGTCGACCTCGCAGAAACGCAGGCGTTCACGCCGGAGGTGATGGAGGGAGAGTGTGCGACGTAGCTTCGCGCGTCAGTTACCAGTTGTCAGTTGCCAGTTCAAAGGAAAAGTTGCTGGAAATGGCACTGAAGAACCCTTTGAACTGGCAACTGGTAACTGAAAACTGACAGGCACTTAGCGCTCCATCAGCTCTTTCCAAAACCCGACGAGCCGCCAGACTTCCGTAGCTGCGGCGCTCTTGTCGACTTCCGCGTGGGTGATCAGGCCGCTCAAGACGGCGTGCACCTCGGTCTTGCCGCGGTAGTACTGGGCCAACAGGACGGTTTCGACGGATGGAATGACGTTGTCTTCCGCCCCGTGCAGTAGAAACACCGGGGCTGCGGGTGGGGTGGCGCGTTCTGGAGAGAGCGCAGCAAGCGCCACCGGATCGTCGATCTTTTCGATCACGGGCAGCAGCACGGGTCCGAGCTTGTCGACCGCGCGATCGTTGACATAGTTCATCAACGTGCGCGATGGTTCCGGGAGTGTCGTGGCGATCTCTTTGGCGCGCGTGAACTCGGTCGTGGCGCGCGCCTTGTCCACCATGTCGAGAGAAGACGCGGTGATGAAAGTCATGATGCCGTGCCGTAGCGGTTCGACCTGATCGGCCGGCACCACGCGATCGGCAAACGACAGGAGGACGACCGCCACACCGTAGTCATGCGGTGGCTTGATCGAGATGTGTTCCGCGCCGGCCACGTTGGCGGCGCCATCTCCGAGCGGCGGCATCGCCGGCGCGTTTCCCGAACACAGATACTTCATCACTCGCGACAGGTCACCATGCCCGCCGAATGACATTACGAAGCTGACCTTGTCACGGAGCTCGGGGCGGCCGGCGGCAACGAGCGAAAGCCCGCCAGAGAAACTGATTCCCAGCATTCCGACCTTGCCGTCGTTCGTCGGTTCATTGGCGGCAAGCCACTTGGCCGCGTCCTCGATGATGTCGGTCGAGCGAGCGGTGATCTGAAAGCGTTGCAGGTCGGGCGTCGCCACGGTCATCACGCTGAAGCCGCTCGCCGCAAGATCTTCGGCCATGCCGACGAGTCTTGGCTCGCGAATACCGTCCATGTGCACGCCGGGCACGAGCGTAACCGTGCGAGGCTTGCCGCTGACCGACGGTCGGTACATACGGATGTCGACCGGGCCGTGCCGTGTGGGAATTTGTTTGATGGGTTCGGCGACGAACGCTTGCGCACGCCAGGCGGCCACTTGCCCTGGATAGCCGTTCAGGCCGGCCGCGCGCGCGATGAACGCCAGCGCGTCGATGTACGGCACCGTAAACACCGCCGCAATCACGAGGAGCGCGGCGACGAGCAGCCCACTGCGGATCAGCCTTCGCATCGGTCAGGATGTTACACTGCCGCGGATTGTCGTGACGAAAGAGGAAGGGCTGATCATCGCGATCGACGGACCATCTGGTGCCGGCAAGGGTACACTCGCACGATCGGTGGCCGACGCACTGCAATACCTCCACGTCGACACCGGCGCGATGTACCGCGCGGTTGCGTGGAAGGCTGTGCGTGATGGAATTCCGCTAGACGATGAAAATCGGATCGCGGAGCTTGCCCGGGCAGCCAAACTCGATCAAAGCGCGGGTCGGGTCGTTATCGACGGCCATGACGTCACGCGCGAGATTCGGACGCCCGCCATCGATCAGGCCGCAGCTGCGGTTGCCCGCCTCCCGCGAGTCCGCCAGGTTCTGGTCGAGCGTCAGCGTGCGCTGGGTCGTGGCCGTAACGTCGTGATGGAAGGGCGTGACATTGGCACCGTGGTGTTTCCCGACGCCGACGTCAAGGTGTATCTCGACGCCTCAGCCGAAGAGCGGGCTCGGCGGCGCGCGAACGACTCGGCCCACACCGGCGGTCAGCACGCGACGCTCGCGGGCGTGCAGCACGATCTCCTAACCCGCGACACGTCAGACAGCACTCGGGCCGTAGCACCGCTGGCAGTCGCCCCCGACGCGATCTACGTCGACACCACCGGCATGACGATCGCTGACGTCGTCCAACGTGTGATGGGGATCGTCAGGGGGAAGGCGGGCGCCAAGTCGCGAAATGCCGGGTAGGAGACCGCCAACGTCAGTTTCCAGTTGTCAGTTACCAGTTCAAAGGCGTCACCGCCAATTCCAGCAGACTGCCCTTTGAACTGTTAACTGGTACACTGTAACTGCGATTCACCAAATCTCAGTCTTCCCTGTCGTCGAAGTCGTCAGACGAAGCGGGATCGAGCTCCCAGCGATTGCGATCGCGCTCGACGATCTCGTCGCCGCCCTGCAGCTCCTCGTCATCGTCGTACTCCACGCCGAGGGCCTTGCCGATCTCATCCACCACATCCTGATCCGGCGTTGGGTTGTCGCCGCCGGGCGCTTCGTCGCCGACGGATTCGGCCGCTTCCCAATCCGCGTCCACGTCGCCGGCCGTCATCGCCGGACCGGTTGAGGTGTGTTCGCGGAATCGTTGGTTCATCTCGGCGCGACCCGATCGTGCGGCTGATGCCGAGCGATCCAGGTTGAGCGAGGAAGGCGGCGATGGCACGACGGCGGGTTCCGTGGCGGTGCGGCGCTCGCGATCCAGATTCGGTGCGCGACGGCCGGCGGCACGTGACGCGCGTGGGGCCTTGCTCGAAGGTTTCGTGGTGGCAGGCTTCATTGCCGCCGGCTTGGCCGCGGCCTTCGGCGTCTTGCGGGCGGTTGCGGCTTTCTTGACCGTCGCCTTGCGTGCCTTTCGGGTCGCCTTGGCCGCACGAGCGGGCCGGGACGCCTTTTTGGCTGCCTTCCGCTTGCTCGCCGAGGCTCGGCCCGCAGCTGCGCGTTTCGCTTTGCGCACCGTCGTCTTGCGAGCCGCCGAGCGACCTCGGGCCCGCTTCCGGCCGCCGGCCGCTCGTTGCGCCTTTTTCTTCGCCATGACCAATCCTTTCGCGCCTGTCGAGCCTGTAGTCTGCGCCCTGGACGTGCCCGGGCGCTACCTTGACAGGACGAGCTAAGTAACGTAACTTCTATTGGTTACGCGAGCGTTAGATTTCGAGCTGGTGGGGCGAACGAAAATGTCGCTCAGACCAGCCCGGCCCAAAGTCGACGCGGAACGGACATCTGCGGAGCGCCGGCCACCGCTCACCAACGCCCGGCAAAATCGAGAAGTAGGAGGACGCGCACCGTAATGGCCATGCCGCAAGACGAGCACAACCCGGCTGTGGAGCCGAAGGGCGTGTCGGCCCCGGTTAGACAGCCGTCGGGCCGGCAGACGCTCAAAACCACAACGCCCTGGATCCAGGGAGATACCGACGTAGACCCGCAAGAATACGCCCGCCTGTTGGACCTTTACGATAACAGCTTCCGGAATATAGCAGAAGGTGAAGTCGTCAAGGGCACGGTCCTGAAAGTGACCGACAGCGAGATCGTCGTCGACGTGGGCTACAAGTCGGAAGGGATCATTCCCGTCGACGAGTTCCTCGACGAGGCCGGACAGGTCACCGTGCAACCCGGCGACGTCGTCGACGTGCTGCTCGAGCGAACCGAGGATCGGGAAGGCCACATCGTGCTGTCGCGCGAGAAGGCCGAGAAGATGAAGATCTGGGACGAGGTCGAGCGCGCCTTCGCGGAAAAGAAGGTGGTGATCGGCCGCGTGATCGAACGGATCAAGGGGGGTCTCGCCGTGGACATCGGCGTGCGAGCCTTCTTGCCCGGCAGCCAGATCGATGTTCGACCGGTTCGCAATCTCGATGCGTTGAAGGGGCAGGAGCTCCGAATGCGCGTCATCAAGGTCAACAAGAAGCGTGGCAACATCGTGCTGTCGCGCAAGGTTCTCCTTGAGGAAGAAAACGCCGAGAAGAAGAAGCACACGCTCGAGACCCTGGCCGAAGGCAAGGTGTTGCGCGGCGTGGTCAAGAACATCACCGACTACGGTGCCTTCATCGACTTGGGCGGCATCGATGGTCTTCTGCATATCACCGACATGTCGTGGGGCCGCGTCGGCCATCCGTCGGAGCTCTTCAAGGTCAACGACGAGATCGACGTCGTCGTCCTGAAGTACGACGCGGGCACGGAGCGGGTCTCGCTCGGTCACAAACAGCTGATTCAGGATCCGTGGGTAACCGCCATGGATCGCTATCCGGCTGGCGCTCGCATGTCCGGCAAGGTCGTGAGCCTGACCGACTACGGTGCGTTCATCGAGCTCGAGCCGGGCGTCGAGGGGTTGATCCACGTCAGCGAGATGTCGTGGAGCAAGCGCGTCAAGCACCCCTCGAAGATCCTCAACGTAGGCGACAGTGTCGAAGCCATGGTGTTGGGCGTCGACCCGACGGCGCGTCGCATCTCGCTGGGCCTCAAGCAGGTCGAGAGCAATCCCTGGCACGAGCTGGTCGAGAAGTATCCGGTCGGCACGCGGATCAAGGGCAAGGTGCGCAACTTGACCGAGTTCGGTGCGTTCGTCGAAGTTGAAGAAGACATCGACGGGCTGATCCACATCTCGGACATGTCGTGGAGCAAGCGCATCAAGCACCCAAGTGAGGTCCTGAAGAAGGGGGACGTGGTCGAGGCCATGGTGCTCAGCATCGACGCCGAGAATCAGCGGTTGTCGCTCGGCCTCAAACAGCTTGCGACCGATATCTGGGAAGACTTCTTCTCACGGCACCACGTGGGCGACACGATTGAAGGCAAGGTCGTCCGCATGACCAATTTCGGCGCATTCGTCGAGCTGGACGAGGGCATCGAGGGTTTGATTCACGTGAGCGAGTTCGACGACAACCAGGGCGGCGAAAAGCTCAACCTGGAAGTTGGTCAGACGACGCCCATGAAGATCATCAAGCTGAGCCCGGCGGATCGGAAGATCGGTCTCAGCATTCGTGCTCTGAAGTCGGATGAAATCCGTACGGAATGGGCGGAGTACTCCTCGTCCCAGGGCGAGGGTGGAGCAACGCTCGGCGAGCATCTGAAGCACAACCGGTAACCGAACGTTCCAAGGTGCCAGGGTTCCAGAGTTCCTCTTTGGAACATCGGAACTTTGGAACTTTGGAACCCTGGAACTTTGGAAAATGACCAAAGCCGAACTCGTCGAAGAGGTCTCTCGAGTTTCCGATCTGACGAAGAAGCACTCCGAGGTGATCGTCGATACGGTGTTCCAGAGCATCATCGACGCTCTGCATCGAGGCGAGAAGATCGAGTTGCGCGGGTTTGGTAGTTTCCGTCTTCGCAAGCGCGAGCCGCGGAAGGGCCGCAATCCCAAGACCGGCGACAAGGTGGACGTGCCGCCCAAGCGGGTGCCGTACTTCAAGCCCGGCAAGGAACTGAAAGACCTGATCAACAAAGAAGAGGAGCCTTCGGCATCCTCAGACGACTCGCCCGCGCCTGGCTCGGAGGCGTCGTAAGGGCTCTTGGCAGTTTCCAGTTACCAGTTTTCAGTTCAAAGGTCGTCCAAGGTCTACCTTTGAACTGGTAACTGACGACTGAGAACTGATACTTTTCCTCCGTGGACCGCCTCTTCTCTCCCTGGCGACACACCTACGTCACACGCAATGCGGATGAGAATGGCTGCGTCTTCTGCGACGCTTTGCAGAGTGACGAAGGACGGTCGCTGATCGTCGCCGAAGGGCCAACTTGCTTCGCCATCCTCAATCTCTATCCATACAATAGTGGGCATCTGATGATCGTGCCTCGTCGGCATGTTGGCACTCTCGCGGCACTCGAGCACGGCGAGCTGGGCGAGCTTGGTGTGCTCACGCGACGAGCCGAGATGGCATTGAGCGAGGTGTATCAGCCTCAGGGAATCAACGTGGGGATGAACCTCGGACGGCCTGCGGGTGCAGGCGTCCTCGACCACCTGCACGTCCACCTCGTTCCTCGCTGGACGGGGGACACCAATTTCATGACCGTGGTGGGCAACGTGCGTGTCCTGCCCGAGGAGCTTCCGCGCACGGCCGAGCGTCTTCGGCCCATTTTCGATCGCCTGTCACGAGAGCCCGCATGACCTTCGAGCTATCTTCCAGCCACCAGGATGTGCGCGATCGCGCGCGCGCGTTTGCGACCGACCAGGTTCAGCCGCGCGCCGGTGAAATCGATCGTGCCGCGGCCGTGCCGTCCGCTTTGGCGACTGCTGCTATGGCGCTCACGAAAGAGGCCGCCAACGCGCTCGGGCGAACGATCGTCGTCGAAGAGTTGGCCGTGGCGAGCGGGGCGGTGGCACTAGCGGCATTGACCGACGCAGCAGGTGCGAAGCTCACCGACTCTCCGGGGCTGCGCGGCGGACCACTGCCAGCGGATTCACCGGGCAATCAGCTCTGTCTTTCGGCGGTCGCCATCGGGCTTGGTCAAGCCGCGATCAATCACGCGGTGACGGAGCTGCGACAAGCCCCAACGCCCGGAGCAACGGGTGCGGAGAAGCCGCACTGGATTGTGGCCGACGCGGCCACTGATCTCGAGGCGGCTCGACTACTGACTCGATCAGCGGCGCAAGTGGTCGACAGCCGGCTGGGCGGCCAGGCGTCCATCGCCATCGCGCGGCTCATGTCGTCCAGCGCCGCGCGGACCGCCGTCGATGCCGCGGTCCGGATCGCTGGTCCCGAAGGCTACCGCGACGGCAGTCTTCTCGAGCGCCTGTCGCGCGACGTGTGCGCAATTAGTTTGCTATTGGGAACCGAAGAAGATCACCGCTCGCGCGCGGCCGACGAACTGCTGCCGGGGCGATAGCAGCGTAAGTTTTCAGTTACCAGCGCTTGACCCTTTGAACTGATAACTGACAACTGAAAACTGACAGGTCTCTTAGGCTGCTACCTCGTATCCCGCCGTCTCGATCGCCTGTTCGATCTTCGCGCGATTCGTCTTCGACGGCTCGAACACGACCTTCACTTCACCGGCTTGATGCGATGCCGTGGCGCTCGTCACTCCGTCCACCATCGATAGCACGCGGCGGATGGCGCTTTCGCAGCCTCCGCACGTCATGCCGGTTACCTTGAGAGTGAGTTCTTGTGGCATTGCGGAAAATCCCCAGGGCGTCAGTTGTCAGTTGACAGTTGCCAGTTCAAAGGGCACCTTGCCGGCTTTGAACTGTTAACTGGCAACTGGAAACTGACAAAGTTCACCTTAAGAAAGTAGTTGCTTCGCGATCGTGACCAACTGCATGTTCGAGGTGCCCTCGTAGATCTGGCCGATCTTCGCGTCGCGAAACAGCTTCTCGACGGGGTAGTCACGGACGAAGCCGTAGCCGCCGTAGAGATTGACCGCGGTCGAGGTCACACGCTCGGCTACCTCGGATGACAGGATCTTGCACATCGCCGCCTCGTGGAGAAAGGGCTGCCGGGCATCGCGCAGACGCGCGGCGTTGTAGACCATCAGCCGGGCCGACTCGACGTCGATGGCCATCCGCGCGAGCTGGAACTGCACGCCTTGAAAATCCGAGATCGATTGGCCGAACTGCTTGCGTTCTTTCGTGTAACGAACGGTGTGATCCAGCGCTCCCTGGGCGAGGCCGACCATCTGTGCGCCGATGCCAATCCGCCCCTCATTCAGCGTCTCGATGGCAACCTTGTAGCCCTTCCCAATCTCTCCGAGCACGCTATCGCGACCGATGATGCAGTCTTCGAAGAGCAACTCGCACGTGCTGCTGGCGCGAATGCCGAGCTTGTCCTCTTTCTTGCCGACGGTGAAGCCCGGCGCACCGCGCTCGACCAGGAAGGCGGTGATGCCGCGGTAACCGGCCTCTGGCTTGAGATTGGCGAAGACGATGAAAAGGTCGGCCTCGTTGCCGTTCGTAATCCACAGCTTTCGTCCGGAGATCCGGTAGCCTTCGGGAACTTCCGTCGCGCGAGTCTGCAAGGCGAACGCGTCACTTCCTGAGCCAGCTTCTGACAGGCAGTAGGCGCCAACTGTTCCTGCCGACAGCTTGGGAAGCCAGCGCTGCTTGAGCTCGTCGTTGGCCCAGCGCAGCAGCGCGTTGATGACCAGGGTGTTCTGAACGTCCACGAGGACGCCAATCGATGGATCCACGCGCGAGAACGCCTCGACGGCCAGCACCGAGTGGAAGAACGATGCACCTGCTCCGCCGTAGCTCTCGGGGACTTCGATCCCCATCACGCCCAGTTCGAACAGCTGGTCGATCAGGGAGCGAGGGATCTTGGCGTTCTCATCCATCTCGCGGACCAGCGGACGGATCTCCCGATCGGCAAACTCATACACGCTGTCGCGGAAGATGACTTCGTCTTCGGCAAGACGAGTCAGCGCGAGGCTCGTGCCGAGCGTCGATTCAGTCGGTTGAATCATGCGGAAACCCCTGAAAATTCGCTGGAAAAGGCTCTCGAGCGGAAGGGCTCGTCGAAAGAGGGAATGTTATCATCACACAGGAACCGCGGTCAGCTTCCGGCCACGGTTTCTGGGAAGTTGGGGGATTAGTATGCGTAGAGTGCGTCTTGGCGCAGCGGGCACGGTCCTCGCTTTGCTGACGATAACGGCAGTTGCGGATCAGACGCCGCAGACGCCGCCCCCGCAGCCTCCGCCCGCCCAACAACCCCCGGCCGATCCCCAACAACCGACGTTTCGCACGGGCATCAACTTCGTGCGAGTCGACGCGATTGTCACCGATCGTCAAGGCGTTCCGATCGTTGACTTGGGACAAGCCGACTTCGAAGTCCTGGAGGATGGGAAGCCGCAAACGCTGGAATCGTTCCGTCTGGTGAAGATCGATACCGCCACGCCGGTGGAGGCCTCGCCTCGCCCGCTGCGAACACGCGCGGACGAAGAAACGGCGGCGGCCAACGAGAACTCGCGCATCTTCGTGTTCTTCCTCGACGACTATCACGTGCGCCTTGGGAACAGCATGGGCGCGCGAAAACCACTCGTCGAGTTCGTTCAGAATTCGGTCGGGCCCAACGACCTGCTCGCGGTCATGTATCCGTTGAGCCCGATCGATTCGGTGACGCTGACTCGCGATCATCAAATGGTGATTCGCATCCTGGAGAAGTTCGAGGGCCGCAAGTTCAATTACGAGCCACGCAACGACATCGAGAATCGATACGCTCTTTATCCTGCCGAAGTCGTCGAGCGAATTCGTCGCCAGGTTTCGTTGAGCGCGATCGAGGGACTCTCCGTTCGACTCGGCGCACTGGGCGAGGGGCGCAAGGCGGTCATCGTCGTCAGCGAGGGCTACACGGCAGTTCTTCCGCCGCAATTGAGAGATCCAATCGCGGCCGCGCCGGGCCTGGGTAACCCCAATCGACGGAATCCCGCCGCTGGTGAGAACAGCATCGCCGAGGACCGCGCCGACATGGCGGGTCAGATGGATCTGCAACGCGAGATGGAGGACGTCTTCGCCGCCGCGAATCGCAGCAACACCGCGCTCTACACCGTCGACCCGCGCGGGTTGGCCACAGGCGAATTCGACATCGATGAGAACGTCAACATGCGCCGCAGCAACGAGTCGTTGCGTCAAACGCAGGACACATTGCGCGTGCTCGCCGATCAAACCGACGGCCGTGCCATCGTCAATCGCAACGATCTGGCGCGAGCGCTCAAGCAGATTGTCGTCGACTCGAGCGCCTACTACTTGCTGGGCTACAACTCGACGCAGGCGCCGCAGGACGGCAAGTTCCATGAGATCAAGGTGCGCGTCAAACGGCCCGGCGCGCAGGTCCGCGCTCGCAAGGGATATTGGGCGATGACGGCCACCGAAACGGCGCGCGTTACGGCGCCACCGAAGGCCGGCCCACCACCGGCCGTGAGCAAGGCGTTGTCGGCGATCTCGGAACCAACGCGCGGCCGTTTCGTTCGCACCTGGATCGGTCATTCACGAGGCGAAAACGGCAAGACGAAAGTCACGTTGGTGATGGACCCGCTGCCTCCCACTCCGGGCATGCGACGTGACGAAGTGACGTCGGTTTCTGTCATCGCGGCGTCGGCCGAGGGCGAGGTGTACTTCCGCGGGCAGGTGCCTGATAAGAACGCGGCCGCGACCAATGGCGCCGCCACCGCGCTCAGCAAGGGTTCGTCGCTGAGCTTCGAGGTCCCACCTGGACGAGTGCAATTGCGTATGTCGATTCAAGGTGGGGAGGTTGCGCTCGACAGCGACGACCGCGAGGTCGTCGTTCCAGATCTCACCACCACGGATGTCGCCTTTGCGACGCCGAAAGTGTTCATCGCGCGCAACGCGCTCGAGTTTAGAACGATCACCAAGAATCCTGACGCGGCGCCGACGGCCGACCGCGACTTCCGGCGAACCGATCGACTGGTGATTCGTGCGGAGGCGTACGGGCCCGGTACGGCCCCGCTCAAAGTCGCAGCCAAACTGCTGAACAAGCAGGGGCAACCGATGGCTGATGTCCCCGTGCCTGCCCCGGCAGCACCTACCGATCCCTACGTTGTTGACTTGCCGTTGTCGAGCCTTGCGCCGGGCGAGTACCTGCTGGAGTTGTCCGCGGCGACCGAGGGTGCCCCGGCCGCCACGCAACTGATTCCGTTCCGTGTCAGTGGTTAGGCCCGTGGACCGGGCCCAGGCCACATAGCCGCAGCGAAGCGAAGTATGCGGAAGGGTGCGAAGCTTCGCTGCCCTAGGCGTACATGCCGCGCATCTTGGTCACCGTCGCCACGCGATTGATGGCCACGATATAAGCGGCGACGCGCATGTCGACGTTGTACTTCTGAGCGGTCTCGAGGACGACGGTATAGGCCTGCACCATCTTGGCCTCGAGGCGGTTGTTGACCTCGTCTTCCGGCCAGAAGTACCCGTGCCGGTCTTGCACCCATTCGAAGTAGGACACCGTGACACCACCGGCATTCGCCAGAATGTCCGGAACAACGAACACGCCACGCTCATGTAAGTATTTGTGCGCCTCGGGCGTGGTCGGTCCGTTTGCTCCTTCGACAATGAGTTTGGCTTTGATGTCTTTGACGTTGGCTGCCGTGATCTGTTCTTCGAGTGCCGCGGGAATGAGGACGTCGACGTCGAGCTTGAACAGTTCGGTGTTGGTGATGGGTTCCGCGCCGCTGAATCCTTCTACGGTGCGATGCTGTGCGTTGTGCGCCAGGAGCTTCTTGATGTCGAGGCCATCGGGGTTGTAGACGCCGGACTTCCAGTCGGTGACCGCAACAATCTTTGAACCCATGTCGGCCAGCAGGTCGGCAGCGACTGAACCGACGTTCCCGAACCCCTGCACCGCGATACGCGCGCCGCTCAAGGCAAAGCCGAGGTGCTTTGCTGATTCGCGCGTGATGATCATCACGCCGCGTCCCGTCGCTTCGCGCCGGCCGAGCGAGCCACCCATCTCCACTGGCTTGCCGGTCACGACTGCCGTCGACGTGTGACCGATGTGCATGGAGTAGGTGTCCATGAACCAGGCCATGACCTGTTCGTTGGTGTTGACGTCAGGTGCGGGAACGTCCTTCTCCGGGCCGATGGCATCGATGATCTCGGCGGTATAGCGTCGCGTCAGCGCCTCGATCTCACGCCTCGACATCTTGGTCGGATCGCAGACCACGCCCCCCTTGCCGCCACCAAATGGCAGTTGCGCGACGGCGCACTTCCATGTCATCCACGCCGCCAGCGCCGTCACCTCGTCCAGGCTGACGTCAGGGTGATAGCGGATGCCCCCTTTTGCCGGTCCGAGTGTGATGTTGTATTGCACGCGATAACCGGTGAAAACCTCGATTGCGCCGTTGTCCATCTGGACGGGGCAGGCCACGATGATCTGTCGCTTCGGCTTGGTGAGAATCTTCCAGATTCCGGGATCCAGATTGAGGATCCGGGCCGCGCCTTCGAATTCCTGGAGCATTGCTCCAAACACGCTGCGATCTGACGACATGGGTCTCTTTCTAACCTCCCCGGGAGGATTCACGGCCAAAACTGCAAACGGCCAAACGTAGCGCCGACTCTCGGATTATGTCAAACCGTCATCGGTTGTATCAGTTTGCCTCCACGAGGCCGGAATTGCCGCGCGAACCTTCGAACGCCCGAGCGTGGCATCCTTATAATGTTTGCAGCATGAAAACCGTCATCGATCCGGCCGAGACCGGCAAGCAGCGATGGGAGCGCGAGGTTCTGGAACCTACGCTCGAGAAGTCTCCCGAGCGGCCTGGTGCGTTCACCACAATTTCCGGACGGTCCATCGAGCGGCTCTACACCGCCGAAGATGTTGAGGGGATCGATTACGAAAAGCAGGTCGGCAATCCGGGCCAGTTTCCTTATGTTCGTGGCATCCATCCAACCGGCTATCGCGGCAAGTTGTGGACGATGCGTCAGTTTGCAGGGTTTGGTACGCCGGAGGAAACCAACCAGCGTTACAAGGACCTGATTGGCGCCGGCGGGACGGGACTCTCGGTCGCGTTCGACTTGCCGACGCTGATGGGACGCGACCCGGATCACCCGCTGTGTCTTGGCGAGGTGGGGAAGTGCGGCGTGAACATCACCTCCCTCGCCGACATGGAGCGGCTCTTCGACGGGATCTCGCTCGGCGACATCACCACGTCGATGACGATCAACTCGCCGGCGCCGATGATCTTCGCGATGTACCTTGTCGTCGCGGAGAAGCAAGGCGCCGATTGGCAGCGCATCTCCGGGACGATTCAGAACGACATCCTCAAGGAGTTCATCGCCCAGAAGGAGTACATCTTCCCGCCGCGTCCATCCATGCGGCTGGTGACGGACATCTTCGCGTTCTGCTCGGAGCGGGTCCCGAGGTGGAACACCATCTCCGTCAGCGGTTATCACATTCGCGAAGCCGGCTCGACCGCGCTGCAGGAACTGGCTTTCACGCTTCGTGACGGGCTCGAGTACGTGCAATACGGTGTCGATGCAGGTCTCGAAGTCGACGACTTCGTGCCTCGCATCTCGTTCTTCTTCAACTCGCATAGCGATTTCTTCGAAGAGATCGCCAAGTATCGTGCGGCCCGCAAACTCTGGGCCGAGGCCATGCGCGATCGTTTCGGTGCGCGCAACCCACGCTCGTGGCAGCTTCGTTTCCACACGCAGACGGCGGGGGTATCGCTCACGGCGCAACAGCCGTACAACAACGTCGTGAGAACCGCGCTGCAGGCGCTCGCCGGTGTGCTCGGCGGCACCAACTCGCTCCATACGAACTCGCTGGACGAAGCGCTGGCATTGCCAACCAGGGAAACGGCGACGATCGCCCTGCGAACGCAGCAGATAATCGCGCACGAAAGTGGCGTCACGAACACGGTCGATCCGCTGGGCGGGTCTGTACTTCGTGGAGAAGCTCACCAACGACATGGAATCAGGCACGCTCGACTACTGGGCGACGATCGATCGGATGGGTGGCATGGTGGAAGCGATCGAGCGGGGGTATCCGCAGAAAGAGATCGCCGAGGCGTCCTATCTGTTTCAGCAGGCGGTCGAACGTCGCGAAAAGATCATCGTCGGCGTCAATGATTTCGTTCAGGAAGACGAAAAGCCCATCGAGATCCTCTACATCGACGACACGGCGGCGGAGCGCCAGCTATCGCGACTGGCGGAGTTGAAGAAGACTCGCGACAACGATGCCGTGCAGCGCACTCTGGACGGCTTGCGGCAAACCGCGCGCGGTCGCGCCAACACGATGCCAGCCATCATCGAGTGTGTCCGCGCGTACGCCACGGTCGGCGAGATGTGCGACGCGCTGCGCGACGTCTGGGGCGAGTACGAAGAGACACCGATCATATAGGTGGCTTCGCTGACGGTTGCCAGTCGCCGGTCTCCGGCCCACGGACCGGAAACTGGGGACCGAGGACCGGAGACCGGGACAGAAAACGATATGAGTCAGAAAATCAGAGTCGTAATTGCGAAGCCCGGCCTTGACGGGCACGATCGCGGCGCCAAGGTCATTGCTCGCGCGTTGCGCGATGCCGGTATGGAAGTCATCTATACCGGCCTGCGCCAGACCCCCGAGCAGGTGGTCAGCGCGGCCCTGCAGGAAGACGCGGACGTCATTGGGCTCTCGATTCTCTCGGGCGCTCATATGCACATCTGTCCGCGGGTGATGGAACTCCTCAACGAGAAGGGCCTGTCCGATGTTCTCGTGGTCATCGGCGGCATCATCCCCGACGTCGACATCGCCAAGCTCAACCAAATCGGCATTCGCGGCGTCTTCCTCCCTGGAACACCGATGCAGCACATCGTCGACTTCATCAACGGCAACGTGCGGTCGCGGGTCGGACAAGCGTGATCAAGCTCCGGTTCGGGAAGGACGGGCCGGCCGAACCGTTGCCGTCAGGCCGCCTCGTAACGTCGTTCGAGGGGCCTAGGCAGCTAACGCAGGTGCCTGAGGCTCCTGCCGAACCTGCCGCACCCGCGGCACCTGCTCAACCGGATGGTCTCGACGCCTTGGCTGGCCTCGTGATTCAGCGACTCTCGCAGTCACCGCTGCCCGATTCGCTCGCGCGCATCGTGACCGAGGTCTCGGAGCGATTGGTTCGTGAGGAGATCGCGCGGATTCGTGAGAAGGCCAAAACGCCTCCCCCGACAGGAAGCGGCCAGGCAACCTAGGTCAACGTTCGACTTGATCCCCGACGCGGATCGTTCCACCACCCGCGTGATTGAAGTTCCTGCCAAAGACGACGCCGCCAGGCTGCTTTCGATACGTAGCCAGCGTTCGCAGCGGTTCCTTGCCACGCTCAGCTGTCTCCTGATTGGTGGTCGTAGTGGGGCACCTTATGCAGAGCGTCGTGCCCGAGAACTGGACGCTCCCAATCCGAAATCGATCGAGAACATCCTCTTGGTACGGTGTGCCTCCGCGCAAGACGATGTTCGGTCGGAAGCGGTTCATGGGGAGTGCCTGCTCCAGCCGGGAATTGAGATCGGCCAACGATTCTTCAGAGATGATGAGGAACGGGTAGGCGTCTGCGAATGCGAGCTCCGCATGCCCAATCGGCACGGCACGATGCTCGTGGTCCGGCATCCGGACCAGGCGGTAGCGGCCAGGTCGTTCTCGAGACAAGAATTGCGTCGCCCATTGTCCGGCCTCGTCGCCCTGATCGATGGCTATCACACGGCTATCCCACACCCGCACCGGGCACGGATCACCCGCCGAACCGTTGATGGGAATGCTGAGTCCCGGCATGCCGGGCGCGGCTATGGCCAACACGTCGTCGTTGATTGCCGTTCGGACGAGGCACGTCGTCCGGATTGCGACGCCGAGACCGCGCGAATCGCGCTGTGCGACGAACATCCCGCGCTCGTCCACGAACATCCACTGGCGATCATGTCGGAATCCCATGCGCCCGGCATCGGCTTGCTGGACTGAGAAACCACCGCATGCCTTGATCGGGTAAACATTCAGTTCTGCGACAGTCAAGGTCGATTGGGTTGTCATGTGTGTCGGGGGAGCGAGATCTCCAACTCTTCCAGTGTAACGGAGAGGGTAAGATCATCTGCATCTATGAACGTTCCGGAGAAGCCAGCCCTCGAGGGGCTGGAGGACAAATGGGCTGCGCGCTGGGAATCTGACGGCACGTACCGCTTCGATCGGTCGCGACCACGAGACGAGGTCTATTCGATTGACACGCCGCCACCCACGGTCAGCGGGTCGTTGCATGTCGGCCACGTCTTTTCATTCACGCACACTGATCTCATCGCGCGCTTCCAGCGCATGCGCGGCAAGGCGGTCTTCTACCCGATGGGGTGGGACGACAACGGACTTCCAACCGAGCGTCGCGTCCAGAACTACTTCGGGGTGCGCTGCGATCCGTCACTGCCATACGAGCCCAACTTCGTGGTTCCTCCCGCGGGCAAACATCCGATTGCGGTCTCGCGTCCCAACTTCATCGAGTTGTGTATTCGTCTGACCCAGGAGGACGAGAAGGCCTTCGAGGACTTGTGGCGATACCTTGGGCTCTCGATCGATTGGTCGATGACCTACGCGACGATCGCCAAGACCGCCCAGCGCGCGTCGCAGATGATGTTCTTGCGGCTGTTGAAGCGCGGCCTCGCGTACCAGCTCGAAGCGCCCACCCTCTGGGACGTCGATTTCAAGACCGCGGTTGCTCAGGCAGAGCTCGAAGATCGCGAGCAGCCAGGTGCCTATCATCGCGTTTCGTTTCACAAACCGGACGGCGGAACGGTTGAAATCGAAACTACTCGACCCGAGCTGTTGCCGGCGTGCGTGGCGCTCGTCGCGCACCCGGATGACCCGCGGTATCAGCCGCTCTTCGGTAGCGAGGTCGTCACCCCTCTGTTCGGTGCCCGCGTGCCGGTGAAGGCGCACGCGTTGGCTGATCCGGAAAAGGGCACCGGCATCGCGATGATCTGCACGTTCGGCGACATAACCGACGTGGTGTGGTGGCGAGAGCTGAAGCTGCCCGTACGCGCGGTGATTCAGCCGAACGGCACGCTTGGGCCTGTGTCGTGGGGCAGCCAAGGGTGGGAGTCGGTCGACTCGTCGCTGGCTCAGGCCGCGTACGACCAAATGGTGGGCCTGTCGGCGAAAAAAGCCCAGGCAGTCGTGGCCGACTTGCTGAAGCAAAGCGGTGACCTCATCGGCGAGCTTCGGCCGATTACTCACAACGTCAAGTTCTACGAGAAAGGCGATCGGCCACTCGAGATCGTGACCAGCCGGCAATGGTTCATCAAGACCATCGAGTTCCGCGAAGAGCTGCTGGCGCGAGGGCGCGAGCTGCAGTGGCACCCGTCGTACATGCGCGCCCGTTACGAGAGCTGGGTCAACGGTCTCAACGGCGATTGGTGCATCAGCCGGCAACGTTTTTTCGGCGTGGCGTTCCCGGTCTGGTATCCGGTGCGCAACGACGGCACGACCGACTATGCAAATCCGATCATCCCGGATGAATCGCGTCTTCCGATCGATCCGTCGACGGACGTGCCTTCCGGCTACAGAGCCGAGCAGCGCAATCAGCCAGGCGGTTTCAGCGGCGATCCAGATGTCATGGACACCTGGGCGACATCCTCCGTATCGCCGCAGATCGTGACCGCATGGGAGACGGATGCCGACCTCTTCGCGCGCACGTTTCCGATGGACCTCCGGCCGCAGGCACACGACATCATCCGCACCTGGCTGTTTTCAACGGTGCTGCGCAGCCACCTGGAATGCGATTCGCTGCCGTGGAAGCATGCGGCGATCTCGGGTTGGATCCTCGATCCGGATCGCAAGAAGATGTCCAAGTCCAAGGGCAACGTGGTGACGCCCTTGCACCTGCTGCACGAATATGGCTCAGACGGTGTGCGCTACTGGGCCGCTCGTGGCGGCCCCGGCGTCGATACGGCCTTCGACATCGGACAGATGAAAGTTGGGAGGCGGCTGGCGATCAAGCTTCTCAACGCGTCGAAGTTCGCACTCTCCACGGGCAGCGTCACGGGCAGCGTGTCGCATCCCGTCGACCGGGGAATGCTCACGGAACTGGCCGCGCTGGTTGACGATGCGACGGCGGCGCTCGAGGAGTATGAGTACACCCGCGTGCTGGATCGCACGGAAGCGTTTTTCTGGAGCTTCTGCGACAACTACCTCGAGCTCGTGAAATCGCGTCGCTATGGCGACCTTGGCGAGGAGGGCGCGCAGTCCGCGAACACCGCGATGCAAGCTGCCCTGTCCGTAATGGTGCGGTTGTTCGCGCCCTACCTTCCCTTTGTCAGCGAGGAAGTCTGGTCATGGTCGCACCAGGGGTCCGTCCACCGGGCGGCCTGGCCAGCGTCAGCGGACATCGCGCAGGTCGCCACACTGGATTCAGCGGCAGCCGCCACTCTCCAGACCGCGTTCGACGTGCTGACGGAGATCCGGCGCGCGAAGTCGGAGGGCAAGCGCCCATTGAAGGCCGTGATTGCACGGGCATCGATTCGAGATACCCAAGAACGTCTCGACTCCCTGAAACCAGCGCTGGAGGATCTTCGCGCCGCCACCTATATCGAGACGGTGACGCTCGAAGCTGCCGACAGCTTCTCCGTGGTTGTCGAGTTCGGAGGCCCTGAAGCGGCAGCACCCGAATCGGCCGTGTGATGCCTCTGGGAGCCTTACCGGCGGACGCCTATCGCGATCTCGTTGCGCGCGCCCTGGCCGAGGACGTGGGCGCCGGCGACGTCACGTCGGGGTTGACGATCGAGCCGGACCAACGAGCACGCGGGATCCTCGTGGCGAAGAGCGAGATGGTGCTCGCCGGTCTCGATGTCGCCGCCGAGGCGTTTCGACAGTGCGACCCCGCGGTGACCTTCGTAGCTCAGCAGAGAGACGGCCAGCGCTGCCAACCGGGTATGCGACTCGCCGAAGTAGATGGGTCGGCACGGGCTCTTCTCGCCGCCGAGCGAACGGCGCTGAATTTTCTCCAGCGCCTTTCCGGGATCGCGACCGAGACCAGACGCTACGTCGACGCCGCCGCAGGCAGAATCACCGTGCTCGATACGCGTAAAACGACTCCCACGTTTCGCGTGCTCGAGAAATACGCGGTTCGTTGTGGCGGCGGCACCAATCATCGTCAACGGTTGGATGACGGCGTGCTCATCAAGGATAACCACAAGCGACTCGCCGGCGGCATAGCCGGTGTTCTCGAGAAGGCCAGGCGCGCGAACCTGCCGGTTGAAGTTGAGGTCGAGAACCTGGCCGAGCTCGACGAGGCCCTCGATGCGGGCGCTGGGAGAATCCTCGTTGACAATTTCTCCCTCGAGGACCAGAAGGAAGCCGTGAGGCGTGCGGGTCGCCGCGCCGCGATTGAGATTTCCGGTGGCGTCACCTTGGAAGCGCTTCCGGACATCGCGTCGACCGGTGCCGCGTTTGTCTCGGTTGGCGCTTTGACGCATTCGGTTCGTGCGGCGGATATCAGCTTCGAATTGGAGCCATGAGATTCGACATTCGCGGGTTCGACACGGTGACGTCGACCATGGACCTCGCCATCGAGGCGGCGGAGAGCGGCGTGGCAGAAGGCTATGTAATCGCCGCCGAAGAGCAGACGAGTGGCCGTGGGCGGCGTGGGCGGACCTGGACCTCGCCGCCGGGCGTTGGCGTTTACCTGTCCGTCGTGTTGAGACCCCGACTCGAGGCCGTGCACGGCCGGCTGCTCGCGATCCTGACTCTGGCCGCCGGTGTTGGGGTCCGCGACGCCGTCAATCGGCTCACGGGTCTCGACGCTCATTTGAAGTGGCCGAATGACGTCCTGATTGGCCCGCGAAAGGTCGCCGGAATTCTCGCCGAGGGCATCAACATCGGGATGCCTCAGCAGACCGTCGTGCTCGGTATCGGCGTCAATGTCGCCGACGGCGTTTATCTCGACGCCGTAGGATCGAATGCAACCTCGCTCGAGCGCGAATCCGGCCGGCGCATCGATAGCAGTAGCGTTCGCGATGAAGTGCTGACTGCTGTTGGCGACACCTACGATCGCCTGACTCGCGGCGAGGCGGATGATATTCTGCGGGCATGGCGGAGCGCGTCACCACGGTCGATGGGCGCGCAAGTGGAATGGGACGGTCCGGATGGCACGCAGCGAGGGACAACGCATGGCATCGATGACAACGGCGCGCTCCTCGTCCGTATCGGTGATACGGTGCAGCGCGTGATTGGAGGGGATCTGCGGTGGTTATGAGGGTCGGCGCGGACCAGGAACGTAGCCACGGTACTCGACCATGCTGCTAGCGATCGACGTCGGAAACACCAACATCGTTCTCGGCGTCTTCAAGGGCGCCGAGATCGCCCATAGCTGGCGGCTTCCCACGCTGCGCGAACGTACCTCCGACGAGCTGGGAATTCTAATCATGGGGCTGTGTGCTCATCGGCAAATTGCACCAGGTGACATCACTGGAATCGTCATGGCCTCGGTCGTGCCGCCGCTGACCGGTACGATGATCGCGATGGCGCGTGACTACTTCAACCAGACACCCATGAACATCGAGCCTGCCGAAAACGCTGGCATGCCGATTCTTTACGAGAACCCGCGAGAGGTGGGCGCCGATCGAGTCGTGAACGGCATTGCTGCGTATGAACAGTACGGCCGTCGCGAAGGGCGCCCGGTGATTGTCGTGGACTTTGGGACGGCAACGACCTTCGACGCCATCTCAGCGAAGGGCGAGTATCTCGGAGGCGTGATCTGCCCTGGCCCTCAAATTTCAGCGGATGCGCTTTTTCAGCGCGCGGCTCGCCTCCCCAGAATCGACGTGCAGAAACCCGACCGCGTGATCGGACGAACGACGGTCGGCTCCATGCAAGCCGGTCTGTTCTGGGGTTATGTCGATATGGTGAACGGGCTCGTTCGACGAATGCGTGAGGAACTCGGTGGAAACGTCGCGGTCGTCGCAACCGGCGGCTTGGCGGCAAGCGTCGCGCCCGAGACCAACGTCGTCGAACACGTCGACCCCGATCTCACGCTCCGCGGACTTCGTATCGTGTGGGAAAGGAATTCGTAGGCACCTTCTGGGTGCCTGGGTGCCTTAGGTGCCTGTTATGCCTGGGTGCTAGTGCACAGGTGCGTAGGGTGCGTGGAGTGCGAAGGTTACGGTGCTCAAGTGCTGAGGTTGAGATAGCGAACGATGCACCCAGGCACCGATGGCACTGATGCACTTGTGCACTAGCACCCAGGCATAACAGGCACTCAAGGCACTGAGGCACATCCCGTAATGCTCGATCCCGAAAACTACTGTCGCGATATCGAAGCCTACCTTTGCCGGAAGAACGACGGACACCTCATCAGGATCGTTGGTCCCGCGTTCGAGCAGGTGTCGCAGTGGGCGCAGCAAGGTGTTCCGCTGAAAATCGCGTACGTCGGCATCGATCGTTACTTCGACCGCTACTACCGCAAAGGCCCGCGACGACGGCCTGTTCGCGTCGAGTTTTGCGAGGCCGATGTGCTCGACGCGTTCGACGGGTGGCGTCGCGCCGTTGGAGTCACGGTGCCAGTTTCTGGAACTGACACTTCCGCCACGGAGGCTGGCGAAGTTCGTGATGCGGGGCCGGCCCGAAAGCGAGAGTCTCTTGCTACGCATGTGGAGCGCGCGATCAATCGGTTGACGATCCTGCGGGCCGGCAAGGATGAGGCGGGACTCTCTGGTGTTCTAGAGAGCACGGCGCGCGCCTTGGATGCACTTCAGCCGCAAGCGAAGCAGGCACGCGGCGAGGCGCGCGATGCGGTGCTCGCGCAACTGGCCAAGCTGGACGCCGAGTTGCTGAGCGCGGCGAGCGACGCGCTCGATGAACCAGCGCGAACGGCGGCCGATGCCGAAATCCGCGAGACGCTGACGCCCTTTAGAGATCGCATGATTCCCGCGGCTTACCAGCAGGCGCGGACCGCAGCACTGCATCGCTATGTCCGTGAACATTTCGGGCTACCTACTCTGACCTACGACTGATGCGGGTCGGGGATCAGCTCACGTTGCAGATTGAAAAGCCCGCCGCCGGCGGCCGGATGATCGCCCGTCACGACGGCGCCGTCGTGCTGGTGTCGGGCGCGATCCCGGGCGAGACCGTCAAGACCCAGGTCGAGCGTGTTCAGCGCCACACGGCTTGGGCAGCCACGACGCAGGTCGTCGAAGCGTCACCCGATCGTCTCGATCCGATGCTCGACCCAGCCTGCGGTGGCTGTGTTTTCGCGCATGTGCGCTACGCTCGGCAACTCGAGCTCAAACGGGAAATCGTCCAGGATGCTTTGAGGCGCATCGGTCATCTCGAGCCTCCAGCGCCGATTGATGTGCGGCCATCGCCAACCGACGGCTATCGCATGCGCGCCAGGCTGCACATGAGAAATGGCCGGCTTGGCTTTTTCCGCGAAGGGACTCACGCACTCTGCGATCCGGCCCAGACGGGCCAGTTGCTTCCGGCTAGCGTGACGGCGCTGCGGGAGCTCGAATCGTCATTGCGCGCAGTCGATGGGCTCGAGGTCATCGAAGTGGAGGTCACCGAGAACGTTGACGCGACCGAACGCGCGGTCCACCTCGATCTGGCAACCGACACCGATGCCTCGAGATTGGGGACAAAGGTCGATGTGGCGGGTATCTCTGGAGTCTCTTGTGGCCGTCCGGACAACCATCACACGTTGGTGTTGTCAGGATCGCCGTTTGTGCGCGATCGCGTGAACGTTCCCGCGGCGCGCGGTGCGGTCGAGATTGCGCTCCGGCGTCACGTGCGCTCCTTTTTTCAAGCGAATCGCTTTCTCTTGTCGGAGCTGGTCGCCTCCGTCGTCGACGTGATCCCGGCGGGCCCGGTCATCGACTTGTACGCAGGCGTGGGGCTCTTTGCCGTTGCCGCCGCCTCGGGCGGCCGGGACGTGCTGGCCGTTGAAGGAGATCGTTTGGCGGCTGATGATCTGAAGCAGAACGCCGGGGCGAGCACATCGGTCATCGCGCGCCATCAGTCGGTGGAGACGTTCCTCGAGGTCGAACGACCTGTTTCGAACGCGGCGATGATCGTCGATCCGCCGCGTACCGGACTGAGCAAAGATGCGCTGAAGGGCATTCTCGCTTGGAAGGCGAGCGAGCTGTTGTATGTGTCCTGCGACGCGGCAACCTTCGCTCGGGATGCCCGGGGATTGGTTGACGCTGGCTATCGGCTCAACAGCCTGCGTGCCTTTGATCTGTTTCCCAACACGGCCCACGTCGAGACCGTGGCTGTATTCGAGAGGTAGCTCATGCCGTACTTCGCGCTGTTGTATGAAACCGTCGATGGCTACGTGGAAAAGCGGGCACAGTTCCGCAGTCAGCATCTCGATCGGGCTCGCGAGGCGTTCGCGCGCGGCGAGCTCCTGATGGCGGGAGCATTTGCCGATCCGATCGATCGGGCGCTGCTGGTGTTTCGCGCACCGGATCAGCGGACGGTCGAGGAATTTGCGCGCCGCGATCCCTACGTGACGGGAGGATTGGTTCGAAAGTGGGAAGTGCGACCGTGGACGGTCGTCATCGGCAATGATCCGGCCGAACCCGGACCTCCACCACCCGCGCCGGCCGGTCGATGATCGCGCGAGTCTGGACCGCGCGGGCACCGGCCGCCAATGCTCGACGCTACGCCGCGCATCTGAAGGATGCCGTGTTGCCGATCGTGCAGAAGGTGCCAGGCTACGCTGGGGCGACGTTACTCGAGCGCGTCGACGGCAGTGAAGTCGCGATCGTGGTAATGACGTGGTGGCGATCGAGGGACGACATCAATGCCTTCGCGGGCGCCGACATCAGCCGCGCAGTCGTGGCGGACGAGGCGCGCGCCTTGCTCACCCAGTTCGACGAGCAGGTGAGGCACTTTGATGTGACATTGGAGGATCGCCCTGGCTAAAGCCCGGGCCCTCATGAAGTGTCTTGAATTGTTTGGCTCTAGTCCGGTCTATCGCGTCACGCTGCGGGCAGCTTCGATGAACCCTTCGAACAGCGGGCGGAATTCACCGGTCCGCCAGAAATTCTCGGGATGCCACTGCACGGCAAGCCGGAATGGCTGCCCGGGTTGCTCGATGGCTTCGATGACGCCGTCGGGGGCCGTGCCTGAGACGTCCCAGCCAGGCGCGACAGTCTTCACCGCCTGATGATGCCGGCTGTTGACCTGACACGTTTCACCTTCGAGCTTGTCGCCCATGACCGCCGCGAGCCGCGAGCCACGCGCGACCCACACCTCGTGCGCGATGTGGTAGCGAGGGTCTGGCACAGAGTGATGCGCCGCACCGTTCACCATCGACGGAATGTCTTGTACGAGCGTGCCGCCGAGAGCCACGTTCAGAATCTGCATCCCTCGACAAATCGCAAAAATCGGCAGGCCGGCATCCAACGCGGCCTTGATGAGGCCAATCTCGTAGGCATCGCGACCTTCTTCGGATGGCTGATACGTCGGATGCGGGGCCTCTCCGTACAGACCGGGATCGACGTCGCCGCCTCCAGTGAGCATCAGGCCGCTGGCACGAGCCACCACCGCAGATGCCTTGTCACGCGCCGCATCGAGTTCGAACGGCTCGCCGCCCGATCGGCGGACCGATTCGAGGTAGTCCGCCATCGCACGACACGGGGCAATTGCGATCATTGGCATAATTGGCCTTCAGCGATAGCGTACATCGCTTACATTCGCGCTGGTACGCCGACACCCATTAAATCTAGAACCCGGGCGAGTTGCTGGCGGAAGTAAGCCACGCCGGCAGCCCGCCACCGCCGCACGTCGGTGCGCTCCTCCTGCAGGATCGGCGCCTTGTGGTAGAACGCGTTGAACATCTGCGCCAGACCGAATCCATACTTGGCGAGCACGGCAAACTCCAACGACCGAATCACCTGCTCGACGATGTCGTCCAGACGTGACGCTTCCAGCACCAGGTTCCACAAATCGTGGTCGCCATCGGCACCGTTCAGCGCCGCGGGATCCGTTGCCGTCAAGCTCGCTAGCACGTCACTCTCGGTCAGCCCCTCTCGCCCGGCGAGCTTCTGGAAAATATTGTTGGCGCGGACGACAGCGTACTGCAGATATGGACCACTCTCACCCTCGAAACTGAGCGCTTCGTCAATATCGAAGGCAATCACTTTTGTTCGCGAATACTTGATCATGAAGTAGCGGACCGCCGCTACGCCAATGAGTTCCGCGGTCCGTCGCCGTTCGTTTTCGGGCAGATCAGGGTTGCGGCGCTCGACCTCGACGTGTGCCTTTTCGAACAGTCGGTCGAACAAGTCGTCCGCCTTCACGCCGAGGCCCTTTCGCCCGGACACTTCGACGAACGGCCGGCGTGCCTCCTCGGACTCTGGCGGCGGGGCGAATCCGAGCTCGCTCGCGGTGCTGTGTGACAGCGCCACCATCTCGTAGGAAAAGTGGGTCAGGCGATCAGCTTCTGCTGGGTGCCCCACGGCGACGAGCGCCTGCTTCAAGAGCTTTTGCAGGTAGGACTGCCTCACGTCGATGACGTTGTAGGTGGCTTGCGCAGCACCAAAGGCGGGATGCGTCGATTCGGCCAGCTCCGGCTTGCTGGTCGTCGCCCACAATGTCTCTCCATCCAGCCGCTTTCCAAAGACGCGATATGAGAAGTCACGACCCAGGAATCCTGATTTCCAGAACTGATACGCCATGTCCTTGCCGACATAGGTGACAGTCCCGTTCGAGCGAACGATGACCTTCTCGCGGTCATCGGACTCTTCGTCGCTCCCCGCAGACGATGCGTCGGCGTCGCTCGAGGCCGGCTCTTCGATCTTCATCACCCAGCAGCCGGCAAGACGCCCTTCCTTCTGCAGGTACACCGCGCCGGTCTGCTTCAGGACCTCGAAGGCACGCGCCCAGAACTGCAGTCTGAGAATGTCGCCTTCCCAGGTAAGCAGGTTGTAGTCGATGCTCAGCCGCCCCATCGTCTTCAGGTGACAACGGACGATGTGCTCGGCGACGAAGTGTGCGATGTCGGCGGTCGGGCTGACGCCGTGTTCGATGTCGTGCAGGGCCGCAGCGCGTATGGCCAGACGGTCTTTGCTTTCGCCATACCACTCCGTCACGCGAGCGTACAGATCCCAACAGTAGTAGTCGAAGCGCGGCGACTGCGCGATGGCTTTCACGCCTTCGAGATCGCGCTGTTCGAGCTCGCGAAAGCCAACGACCACGTCCGCCACCTGGACGCCGGTATCGTCGATGTAGTTCTGGACTTCGACTGGTGTTCCGCGAAACCGGAGAACCCGCACGAGCGTGTCCCCGAGCGCCGAATTGCGGACGTGCCCGATGTGCGCCGCCTTGTTCGGATTGATCGCCGTGTGTTCGACGATCGTCTTGGCTTGTGATCCGGAATGCACAGGCGCGGCGGTCGTGACGCCGAGGCGCTCGAGCAGAAACGCCGGGCGGTCGAGGAACACGTTGAGATAGCCGTTCGGGGCGGCTTCGACTTTCGCGATGCCGGTCACGCCGCCAAACCCCGCCGCAATCTCCTGCGCTGTGACTTTGGGCGGCTTCCGCAACGTCCGCGCGAGCTCGAAGGCGACGGGCGTCCCGAGGTCGCCCAACGTGCGATTCGGCGGCGCTTCGATGGGCACGCTCACCGAGTCAGCCTCGAGACTGTAGAGCTCCGCAAGAATGGCGCGGACACGGCTCCTAACGCGTTCGTGCAGCGGAAGAATCATGATGGACAGGAAACGGCTTACGCGTGGTCGCGGGCGTGTCGCTGGGCGCGCTCGTAGTCGCCCGGGGTGTTCAGATTCATCAACAGTATGCCATCAGGGTCGAGAGAAGCGACAGCCTCCGCCGGGACCTCGACCACACGGAAATCTTGGAGCGCCGCCGACACGCGAAGGTCGCCACGGTCGATTCGCGCCTTGATCTTCGTCGCCACCGCTCGACGGTAGCCCGCACAAAGCGGATGCCATTGCCCGTCGGTCCGGGGAACCACGGCGTCAGCATCGGCCCCGAGGTTTGCCAGTCTAGTGAAGAGCGACGGTTGCACGAATGGCATGTCGCCCGCGAGCACGACCACTATCGGGGTTGTTGCCATCAGCAGCGCGGAGTATAGGCCACCAAGACCGCTTCGCTCGTCGAGAATGTCCGGCACATGTCGAACACCGGTCAGTGGCGGTCTCGGCCATTTGCCGACCACGATTACGTCGTGGATCTGACTGGCGGCCAGGGCGTCGATCTGCCGCTGGACGATCATGCGCCCGCCAACCGCCAACGCGGCCTTCAGTCGCCCCTCGAAACGGCTGGCACGTCCTCCAATGAGGATGGCCGCGCTGACCTCGTTCACGATAGCGCCCTGTGCCACGCTGGCCGTGTTACGTTATCAGAACCTCTCCCCGCCGCACTATGGTCGACGCAGGAATCGGGCGCCTTCTGATCGCGAGTTTGCATCAGGGGATCGCGGATGTGATGCCGAACCGGTTGCCGTTTTACGAGCATTGGCTCACGCCACCCGGGCTCCGCGAAGGAAAGTTCGGCCTGGCTCCACTCCATGCCGTTCTGAGCTTCCTTCGCCTCGAGGGGCAGGGTCCGTACGAGCAGACCATGCGGCAGGCGGGCCGCCACACGGGGGAGTGGGCGTATCTCGACGTCAGTGCCTTGCTGCGGTCGCTGGTCAGGATGTGTCCGACGTCATTGCGAGCGCGCTGGGCCCTACGACTGAGCCGGCGCATCGTGCGTCAGACCTTCCGAGGGTCGTCCGCACGCGTCCGGCTCCGAAGAGGGTCCGGCACGATGGAGATTCGAGGCTCGATTTTCTGCGAGGTTCGCGAAGCGGTCGGCTGGCCCACTTGTGTGTTCTACTCGGCGGCGGTCGAAGAGTTCGTTCGATGCTTCGACATCACCGCCAAAGTGGTGGTCAGCCAATGCAAAGGGAGAGGAGACGCCAGTTGCACGATGACCGTAAAGATTCTTGGCGAACGGATCGCCGAGCCGGCAGCCGAAGCCGCCTGATGACACCGGTCCGGGTTCTTGTTGCAGTTGCGATGCTCCTAATGCCCGCCCTCGCGCGGGCGCAGGCGAGTCCGTCAGAAATCCTGGTCATGCCTTTCGACAACACCTTGACCGATCCCAAGCTGTTCTGGCTGGGTGAAGGCTCCGCGGTCTTACTGTCGGAAACGCTCGAACGCTATGGCGCGATGACGGTCGCGCGCGAGTCCAGACTCAGTGCGTTTGAGCGATTGCAGCTGCCGCCGGCAGCGGCACTCAGTCACGCAACCGTGATCAAAGTCGGCCAGTTCGTCGGCGCGTCAGACGTCGTCGTCGGCGCCTACGCGATGTCCGGTGACCGTCTGACGGTCCGAGCCCGCACCATCCGCCTCGAACCGGGACGGCTTTTGCCCGAAGTCGTCGAAGAAGGTCCGCTGACCGAGCTCATCGATATCTACGATCGCGCCGCGCGCCGGTTGCGCGCTGCGACCGCCCCGGCCCCGGCACCACGTGGCGGCACCCTCCTGACATCGCCCTCAGCGCTGGAATTGTTCGTCAAGGGGATCATCGCTGACCAACTGCCGACTAAACGATCGTTGTTGGAGCAGGCGAGCAAGTCTGCGCCAAACGAGGATCGGATCAAGATCGCACTCTGGCAAGTCCATACCGACATGGGCGAACATCTGCGCGCTTTCGATGTCATCGCCAGGATTCCAACGACGAGCATCCGTTCGCGTCCGGCGCGCTACATGTCGGCGCTTTCCCTGATCGATCTCAAGCGCTACGACGAAGCCTTCACGATACTGAAAGCCTTGCACGCCGAAGCGCGATCGGCCGAGGCGCTCAACGCGATGGGTGTGGTGCAACTTCGTCGCGGCGGCAATTCGCAGACAGGCACCGCAGCACAGTTCTTCAGCCAGGCGTCGCAGACCGATCCCTCCGATCCTGATTACTTCTTCAATCTTGGTTATGCACATTGGATCGATAAGGATCCGCCGGCGGCCATCTATTGGCTACGCGAGGCGGTACGACGGGCCCCGACCGATGGTGATGCCCACTACGTCCTGAGCGCTGCTCTGCAGCAGGGTGGGGCCACAGCCGAAGCCGCGCGCGAGCGCGAGCTGGCCTTGCGGTTGTCATCGAGCTACGGCGGCGAGGCGCGGAACGTGAACGAACCAGTGCCGCGCGGATTGGAGCGGCTGAAGGAGTACCTCGAGCGACAGAGCCCGAGCGCCGATTCAATCATCACCTCGTCTGGCCAGCGCGATCAGGCAGAGCTCGCCACGTTTCATCTGGATGCTGGGCGTCGTGCGTTTCAACGTGAGGCTGATCGCGAAGCGGAGCGCGAGCTTCGAAGAGCGCTCTATTTGTCCCCGTATCTCGCGGAAGCCAACCTCCTGCTCGGTCGGATCCACTTGCGCGCCGGTCGTCCGGCCGAAGCGATTCAGGCGTTCAAGATCGCGTTGTGGAGTGCGGAGTCGGCGGACGGACACGTCGCCCTGGCCGAGGCGTATCTCCAAAGCCAGAACCCCAGTGGCGCCAAGGAAGAGGTCGACCGTGCTCTGGCACTCGACCCAACATCGTCCTCAGCACGCGCCTTACGGGAGAAACTGGTGAAGCCATAGGCAGAAGCGTGCTAAGATCGCCCATAGAATCAGGTACTTAGACTGTTCCGAGGCAGCTATGGCGACTACCTCAGACGACGGCTTCCACGAGATTCAGCTGGACGGGAAACAACTGGTTTTTCTGTTCATGGCGGTTACGGTCGTCTCGGTCGTGATCTTCTTGCTAGGGGTGCTCGTCGGTCGAAACGTGCGCGGCGAAGCGCTTGCGGCCGACCCGCTCGCTGCACCGGCCCGAACGGCCGAGGCGGCGGGTGCGCCACCTCCGCCACCTGCGGTGTCAAATCCTGGAACGCCGTCCGCGACCGCGAACGAGCCACTTTCGTATCCGCAGCGACTCGGAAGCGGCGCTCAGCCGCGCGAGTCGCTGAGTTCCGCACCACCTCGAACCGAGGCAACGCCGGCGCCGTCTCCACCTGCTGCGGCAGCGCGCTCGACGCCAGCCAATCCACCGACGCCAACCGCGGCTGTCACTCCTGCGGCGACGCCACCAGCCGCACCGGCGGCAGTGCCAGCGGCCAGCGAGCCGAAGGGTGCGGGCTATGCCATTCAACTGGCGGCGCTGGGTAAGCGCGATGAAGCGGATGCGATTGCCCGCCGCCTGACAGGAAAGGGTTACGCCGCCTACGTGATGGCGCCCGAGGCTGGTGCGCCAGCGATGTTCAGGGTTCGCGTCGGTAAGTTCAAGGAGCGTCGCGAAGCCGAAGGTGTCGCGGCGAAACTCGAAAGAGAAGAGCAGTTCAAGCCCTGGATCGTTCGCTAGCGCTTCTGTCGGGAGTGCTGCTGGCACTCTCTTTCCCACGCTACGGTCACGCGGTCGTTTCCTTCATCGCGCTGACCCCTCTGTATGTCGCGCTCTGCGGACCTCCACGCGGTGACCATGTGCTGGGCATCCCCGCGCGACGGGCGTTCGTCCTCGGCTTGATTACCGGAGCAGTCCACTACGCCGGAACCTTGTATTGGACCAGCGGCACGGTTCGAACGTTCGGCGGACTCTCGCTCCCAGTCGCGATCTTGGTTGCCGGTCTCCTCGTGTTGTACATGGCGCTTTACGTCGGCGGGGCGGCTGCGATATCGGCCATCCTGATTCGCCGATTCGGTTCGACGGGTCTCCTGCTCGCTCCGGCCGTTTGGGTCGCCGCCGAGTACGTGCGCGCGTATGCATTTGGCGGTTTTCCCTGGATCCCGCTGGGCAGCGCGGTGGTGACGCTCTTGCCGCTCGCCCAGCTCGCGAGCGTTGGTGGCGTGTATCTGTTGTCCTGGCTACTGGCGTTCTTGTCAGCTTGTTTTGCCCTCGCGGCGGTGCGCATGGGCCGCGAACGGGTGATTGCCATTGCGGCTGGGTTGGGATTGCTGGCAGTGACTTCGATCTGGGGAGGCGTCCGCATCCAGGGCGCGGCGCTCTCGCGCGAAGGCACGCCGGTCAGGGTCGGACTCATTCAGGCGAACATCCCGCAGGAGGAGAAGTGGGATCGCTCGCGCGCGCCCGACATCTTCCGCCGGTATCTCCAGATGACGCGAGACGCGGCGGCCAAAGGCGCTCACTTCATCTTGTGGCCCGAGTCCGCCACGCCCTTCTACTTCGATGAAGATCCGCCGGCGGCCGAACAAGTGCGCACCCTCGTTCGAGAGACGGCGACACCGCTCCTGTTTGGCACCGACGAGATCGAGCGCGGGACCCTCGATCGCTACTACAACTCCGCGTTCATGCTGGATTCGGCCGGGGCGACGGCAGCGGTCTACCGCAAGATGTTTCTGGTGCCATTCGGGGAATACGTCCCGTTCGGGAACTTGCTGACATTCGTCGGCCCATTGGTAGAGGCCGTCTCGTCGTTCACTCCAGGCGCCCGCGTGACCATGATGCCGGTCGACGGGCACATGGTGAGCACGGCAATCTGCTATGAGGTGGTCTACCCGCACCTCATTCTCAGAGCTGTTCGCGAGGGGAGCGAACTATTGACCACGATTACGAACGACGCCTGGTACGGAGAATCGAGCGCGCCGTTTCAGCATTTCGAGCTGGCCAAGATGCGAGCGATCGAACAGGGCCGTTACCTCGTACGCGCGGCCAATACCGGCATCAGCGGCATCGTCGATCCTTACGGCCGCGAGCTGGCGCGAACCAACTTGTTCGAGACGACCAGCGTAATTGGCGAAGCGCGGTTCCTCCAGAGCCGGACGGTCTATGCGACAATTGGCGATCTACCGGCGCAGTTGGCCGTGTTGTTAACCTTGCTGGGACTGGGTGTGGCGATTTTCACATCGACCGCCCGCCGCATTTGAGAGGAAACGCATCTTGTCGCTCGCGCTCGAAGATCTCGTCAGACGCTCCGAAGGCCTGGTGAAACGTGCCAGAGACCTGCGGAGCTATCTTTGACGCCTCCAACGCTGCCCGTGAACTGACCGAGCTCGAAGCTCGAGTGTCCGCTCCCGATTTCTGGAAAGATCAGGCTGAAGCCCAGAAAACCCTGAAGCGTCGTCGTCGGCTGACCGACGTGCTCGAGCTCCGCAACGCCTTAGTCCAGAAGCTGGACGATGTCGGCGTGCTCGTCGAGTGGGCCGATCAAGGCGAAGATGTCGCCGGCGACTTGCAGCGCTCGCTCGACGCGCTCGAGAGAGATGTCGAGCGTGCCGAGGTCAACACGATGCTCAGCGGCGAGCACGACGACAGCAACGCGATCGTCACCATTCACCCGGGCGCCGGAGGAACCGAGTCGCAGGACTGGGCCGAGATGCTGCTGCGCATGTATCTCAAGTGGGCGGAGCGGCGAGGGTTCAAACGAGAGGTCCTCGACTATCAACCGGGTGACGAAGCCGGCATCAAGAGCGCGACCATCATGTTGAGTGGCGATTACACGTTCGGATTGATGACGGCCGAAGCCGGCGTTCACCGGCTGGTGCGCATCTCGCCGTTCGACCAGGCGGCCCGCCGGCATACGTCGTTTGCGTCGGTCTACGTATGGCCGGAGATCGAGGACGACATCGATATCGAGATCCCGGAGAAGGATTTGCGGATCGACACGTACCGATCCAGCGGTGCCGGGGGCCAGCACGTCAATGTCACCGACTCCGCCGTGCGACTCACGCACTTGCCTACGGGGATCGTGGTGTCCTGCCAGAACGAGCGATCGCAGCACAAGAATCGTGACATTGCGATGAAAGTGCTGAAGGCACGCCTTTACGACATGAAACAGAAGGAGCAGCAGGCCAAGCTCGAACAGATCGGTGGCGCCAAGAAGGACATCGCGTTCGGCAGCCAGATCCGCAGCTACGTGCTGCAGCCGTACCAGATGATCAAAGACCATCGAACGAAGCTGCAGGTGGGCGACGTTCAGCGGGTGCTCGATGGCGACATCGATCAGTTCATCAAGACCTACTTGATGCAGAAGGCTTCTGGCACGCTCGGGACCGGGCCGGCGGAGAGCGACGACGTCTAATCACGGAAACACGGAAACACGGAACAGCGTGGCGTGCGGCGGCCGCCCTTCCTTCCGCGGATTGCTTAGTCTGTGCTTCCGTGCCCCGATCTTTTCGACCGGCGCTATGGCATCGGCTGGCGGGCAGGCTGGGTGCCGGCGATGAACGCTTCCTGCAACCCGCTGGAGTCATCGCCCAGAACAGCTCCGGTCGAGCGATCGACTTTCAGGAAGACGATATTCCCAGGGGCTTCAAAAGACGGGATGTTCTGGCGGTCGCCGCGTAGCTCGATGTACTGACGCATGAAATCGATCCAAATCGGTAGGGCAGTGACTGATCCGGTTTCGCCGTTTCCGATAGTCTTCTTCTCGTCATAACCGATCCACACGCCGACGGTGATCCGCGGATCGAAGCCGACGAACCACGCGTCGGTGTAGTCGTCGACCGTCCCGGTCTTGCCCGCGAGCGGCCAGTCGAGCGCCGCGGCACTGCCTCCGGTTCCATGCTGGACGACGCCGCGTAGCAGGTTCGTCATGACGAACGCTGTATCCGCGCGAATGGCGTCCCGTGGCGTCGGTCGCGTCTCCTCGAGCACGTTACCTTCGCGATCGACGACGGCGGTCACCTGATAGGGCTGCAGCCGAATGCCCTGATTCGGAAACGCGGTGTAGGCGCTAGTGACTTCGAGCAAGGTCGCCTCAGCGGCACCGAGAGCCGTAGACAGATACGGGGGAAAGTCCTCGGGAAATCCAAACTTCTTCGAGTAGGCCACCACCTGCGGCGGGCCGAGCATCTCCATGACGCGAACGGCGGGAATGTTGCGTGAGTTCTCGAGCGCGCGCCGCAACGTCACGGGACCTTCGAACCGGCCGTCATAGTTACCCGGCGTGTAGGGCGGCTGACCCGCTCCCACGTTGAATGACGCAGGGGTATCCATCAGCACCGACGTCGCCGTCAGGCCGCGATCGATGGCTGCGGTGTAGAGAATCGGTTTGAACGTGGACCCAAGCTGGCGGTATGCCTGCGTAGCGCGATTGAACTTGCTCCGCGCGAAGCTGTAGCCCCCAACCATGGCGAGGACTTCACCGGTGTCGTTGTCGAGAGCCACCATGGCGCCTTCTACGATGGGCGCTTGCTCCAATGAGACGGTTGCTGCGCCCGATTCGGCAAGCGTGGTGATGCCGACTTCGATGAGATCGCCAGAGCGGAACAAGTCGGCAGGATGCGTCCGTCGCGTCCACTGGTAGGCGGTTCGATTGATTTCGGCGGTGTGCTTACCGAAACGCACTCGCGCCGTTCCCGGCGTGCGCTCACGGGCATCAACGGCAATGACGACCGCCGGGACGATATCACCGGCCGCCATCGGTCGAGACCATCGATCGTGTTGAAAGCCTTCGAGCGAGTGGCCCTCGGTGAGGATGTTGCGCTCCGGCTTTCGCCAGATGCCTCGGCGCCGCGCGATGGAGCGCAGCCCGCGGTTGACGGCGGTGTTTGCCGCCAGCTGAAGATCGGCATCCAGTGAGGTTCGTACGGTCAGTCCGTTCTCGTACAACGCCTTGGCGCCGTACTTGGCCTCGATGTACTTGCGGACCTCTTCGATGAAATACGGCGCCACGCTGGAGTCCTGTGTCGGCTCGCCGCGCGTCAGGATGGGTTTCTGCTTGCTGGCTTCAGCCACGTCTCGCGTGATGTAGCCCTCGATGGCCATTCGTTCGAGCGCGTAGTTTCGCCGCCGCCGCGCCGCGTCCATGTTGACGTAAGGGCTCTGACGAACGTTGCCCTGAATGATGCCGGCGATGAGCGCCGCTTCTTCGAGCGTGAGGTCGTTGGCGCTCTTGCCGAAGTACACCTGCGAGGCGGCCTCGACACCGTACGCGCCGTGCCCCCAGTAGATCTGATTGCAGTACATCGTGAAGATCTCTTCCTTCGTGTACCGCTTCTCGATCTGCATCGCGACGATCGATTCCTTGATTTTGCGCTCCCACGATCGATCGCCGGCACTGAAGCCGATGGTGGAGGGGAACAGGTTCCTTGCGAGCTGCTGCGTCAGCGTACTGCCCCCGGGCGTTCGTCCCGGCGTGACGATGTCGCGGATCAGCGCGAGGAACATGCGAGAGATGCTCAGTCCGGCGTGATCGAAAAACCCATCGTCTTCCGCGGAGACGATGGCATTGCGCAGAAACTCTGGGATCTGTGGGTAGGTGACGATCGATCGACGTTCGACTGCAAAGTCACCGACCACCTTGCCGTCGCGCCCGA
Source organism: uncultured Acidobacteriota bacterium (assembly GCA_963724485.1). Taxonomy (GTDB): domain Bacteria; phylum Acidobacteriota; class Vicinamibacteria; order Vicinamibacterales; family UBA2999; genus JACCSI01. The sequence goes on along the minus strand of CAVRUW010000018.1, from coordinate 180,978 downwards.
GGACACGTGTGATGGTGTGCGGTGCGTAATTGTCGAGCGCGGTAATCAGCGGAAGATCGTCAGCGTAGGCGAGCACGACGCCGGTCAGCGTGCCACCCAACGCGGCCCCGATGAACAGCGCCGCGATGGTGGCGTGCCGAGCGATCTTGACGAAGTAACGCACGAGCAATCAGCGGGGACGCCGTCGGGCCGCGCCGCCGGACGCCGGTGTTCCTTGCGACGCGCCCTGGCCTTGACCCTGTCCTTGTGCGGGCGTCACGGACCCGCCTCGCGACCGGCTGCCGCCTTCTCCGTTGCTGCCCGAACGACCGGACTCGCCCTGAGGCTGGCTTCGAGGAACCGCCCGCTGGACCGCTCCACCGCGATCGCCTTGATCACCGCGATCCGAGGACCGGCCATTCACGGATCCGCCTTGCGGCGGCGGTCGACGCGCGTTCTCGGTCGCCGACCCATCACGTTCACGCGAAGCTGGTGGAGGTGCGGTCGTCACCACGGGCGTTTCAGACTCGCGAGCTCGTTGGTCGCGAACCACGCCGGGATCGCGGACGACACCAGGAGTTCGAGTTGACCGATCTCGCTCCAGCCCCTGGTACGGATTGGCGTCATCCGCCGCGGAAGGACGTCTCACGTTGCCGCGTCGTTCAACACCAGGCGGCACGGCACCGCCCGGAGAAACGACAACGGCTGGCGCGATCACTTGCGATCCGATCGCCCGATTTCGTGGCACTGCGTACCCGAGTGGTGTCGCGGGTGGTCGCGCCTGAACCGACCATTGCCGCCGTATCGAATCGTCGAACCGATTTCCATCGATGGCATGGACGCGAACCGCTCGCCGGTAGCCGAAATGATCGTGAGGCACGACCGTCCATGAGCGCCACGGGTTGTACGGGCCAACATACCCGTGACCGAAACCAATCACCGGCAAACCATTCCATCCGAGCGGTGACCAGCTGACGTAACCGGGTGCGCCGCCCCAGGCGACCCAGGCCGGGCCCCAGACTTTAGCTGGAATCCAATACCAGAAGCTGCCGTTGAACCCCCAGCGACCGTAGTGGTGGGTCGGCCACGCCCAACGGTCGCGACCGTGCCAGGTCCAGCCGTAACGTGTGTAACCCCAGGCGCCGTCGTAGTACGGACGCCATGCGACGCCGACCGACGGATACCAGACCTGCCCGTACGGCTCGAGGTAGTCCCAACGACCATACTGATCGAGCACCGGCGCATAGGGGCGAAGCTCGTACGGCAGCCGTGACGCCGATGGCGCCGACGCAAATCCGTTGGTTCGATCACTCGACCAGCGCTCGAAGGCGTCGAAACGCGCTGCGTTGTACTGCTGGAATGTCGGTCGCGTCCCAATCGCAGCGATCGACAGGCGCTCGCCGGCGCGCACGCTCGATCGGCTCGTGCCATCGTCGACCTCCACCGTGCCACGCGCGACGGTGAGATCGAGAATTCCACGCTGGTCGTCCGCAGTGACACCGTACTCGCCGCGAGGAGCCAGGCGAAGACTCGCGGCGGGCGTATCGACGACGTAGTCGTGAGGGGCCGCGGCCGAAACGCGAAACAGCGCACGGCCTCTCAGGAGGCGCACGCGGTCGGGCGCCAACAGCTCAATCTCCGAGTTGTAGTCGAGATGGAGGAGCGTGCCGTCGTTGAAGACAATCTCGGCGCGGCCGCTTGGTGTCCGCAGAATGTCGCCGTCTTCGAGCAACATCGGAGGATCGGCCCGCTCGCTGACGCCCTCGTGAGTGAGTTCGACTCCGCCCTCGACGTAGGCGAGGTTGGCCGGAGCAATTCCGGGCGATGAGACTGGAGAATCCTGGACCTGCGCTCCGGCGGCGGCAGACGAAAGCACGACCGCCGCGAGTGCTACGTACAGCCTGATGCGCATCACTGACCTCAATCCGCGGCGGGCAGAGCAGCGGATTCCGATTTGGCTGGCAACACGAAGTATATCAAAGACTTAACGACATCGCGCAGTTCTCAGCGGAGGTCGCGACGATGGTTCCTGACGACGGTTCTGGGAGTCGGAGAACCATCGCGGAACCGCTGTTGAGAACCCCCGTTGAGAACCTTTGTGTAGAACCGCCGTAATCGATCCGATGTGCTTTACAGCAACAGACTCACATTTCATACTAACCGGATGAGCAAAATCATCGGAATCGACCTGGGCACTACGAACTCCGTTGTTGCAGTGATGGAAGGCGACCAGCCAACCGTCATTCAAAACGCGGAAGGGAGTCGGCTGACGCCATCAGTGGTCGCGTTCAGCAAGACGGGCGAACGGCTCGTCGGCCAGGTCGCCAAGCGGCAGGCGATTACCAACCCTGAAAACACCATCTTTTCCATCAAGCGCTTCATGGGTCGTCGCTTCGACGAGGTCAATGAGGAAATGAAGATGGTGCCCTACGAAGTCCAGCGCGCATCGAACGGCGACGTGCGCATCAAGGCGCAGGGTCAGGAATACGCACCGCCGCAACTGTCGGCCATGATTCTTCAGAAGCTGAAGCAGGCCGCTGAGGATTATCTCGGGCAACCAGTGACCCGCGCGGTCATCACCGTGCCGGCGTACTTCAATGACGCTCAGCGCCAGGCGACGAAAGAGGCGGGCAGCATTGCCGGCCTCGAAGTCATGCGCATTGTCAACGAGCCGACCGCCGCGGCTCTGGCCTACGGACTGGACAAGAAGAAGGACGAGACGATCGCGGTCTACGACTTCGGCGGCGGGACCTTCGACATTTCGATCCTCGAGGTCGGAGAGGGCATCGTCGAAGTCAAGTCGACCAACGGCGACACGCATCTTGGCGGCGACAACCTCGATCAACGAATCATCGAGTGGATCATCGCGGAGTTCCGCAAGTCCGATGGCATCGACCTCGGGAAGGACCGGATGGCGCTGCAACGGCTGCGCGAGTCAGCGGAGAAGGCCAAGATGGAGTTGTCATCGGTCATGGAGAGCGAGATCAACTTGCCCTTCATCACCGCAGACGCGAGCGGACCGAAGCATCTCGCGATGAAGCTGACGCGGGCCAAGTTCGAGTCGCTCGTCGAGGACTTGTTGCAGCGAACCGTCGGGCCGACCCAGCAGGCCTTGAGAGATGCCGGAGTCGATGCGTCGAAGATCGACGAGGTCGTCCTGGTCGGGGGCTCGACACGAATCCCACGGGTCCAGACCATCGTCAAGGAGCTGTTCGGCAAGGAACCGCACAAGGGTGTGAATCCTGATGAAGTAGTCGCCATTGGCGCCGCGATTCAGGCCGGCGTGCTGGCGGGAGAGGTCAAGGACCTTCTACTTCTCGATGTAACGCCTCTATCTCTGGGTATCGAGACGCTGGGCGGGGTCATGACCACGCTGATCAACCGCAACACCACGATTCCGACCCGCAAGAGCGAAACGTTTTCAACCGCCGCGGACAGTCAGACCAGCGTCGAAGTGCACGTGTTGCAGGGCGAACGCCCGCTCGCCCGCGACAATCGCACGCTCGGGCGATTCCACCTGGTGGGCATTCCGCCGGCGCCTCGCGGCGTCCCGCAGATCGAAGTGACGTTCGACATCGACGCCAACGGCATCGTGAACGTGTCGGCGAAGGACATTGGCACGCAGAAGGAACAGAAGATCACGATCACCGCGTCGTCTGGTCTCAGCAAGGACGAAGTCGATCGCATGATGAAGGAGGCCGAGTCGCACGCTGAGGAGGACAAGAAGCGTCGCGACGAGATCGAATCGCGCAATCGTGCCGATCAAGCCGTGTACGGCGCTGAGCGCCTGCTTCGAGATACGGGCGACAAGCTTCCAGCCGCCGATAAGAGCGCCATCGAATCGGCCATCGGCGATCTCAAGAAGGCGATCGAATCGAATGACGCTGGCGCGATGAATCGCGCGATGGAAGCACTGACGGCAGTAGAACACAAAGCCGCGGAGTCCCTGTACCGGCAGCAACAGCAAGGCGGAACGCCCCCAGAGCCCGAAGCCGGCGGCAGCCAGGCCGGACCGGGATCCGAGAGTGGCAAGAGCAGCGGCGACGTGATCGATGCCGAGGTCGTGGACGAGGACAAGAAGTAACGATTCGCCTGACACGAGGCTGGCCGCGCGCTCATGGATTTCTACATCCTCTTAGGCGTCGAACGAGAGGCGTCCGACAACGAGATCAAACGCGCCTATCGGCGGCTGGCGCGTCGCTTTCATCCGGACATCAATCCGGGTGACCGCGAGGCGGCGGCGCGCTTTCGTCAGATCCTCGATGCCTACGAAACCCTCATCGATCCCGAGAGACGACGCCGCTACGACACTGGTGGGGTGTCGTCCATGATCGAAGAAAGCAGCACGTTTGGCTTTACCGGCTTCGACTTTTCCGTGACCGCCACCGGCGATCGGGCGTCCACGTTTGGCGATCTTTTCGAGGAAGTATTCACGCAGCGCGATCGACAGGCCGAACCTCACCGTGGTGCCGATGTGCACGCCAAAGCCAACCTCACTTTCGAGGATGCATGGCGGGGCGTTGGTTGGGAGACGACGATCACGCGGCAAACCACGTGTCACGCCTGTGCTGGATCCGGATTCCATCGCGCGATCGAATCACGCTGCATGTCGTGCGAGGGATCGGGTTCTGTCCGGTCGGTTCGCGGCCACATGGTGTTCTCCAAGAACTGCCGGCACTGCGACGGTACGGGGCGACTGCAGCAATTGATGTGCGACACGTGCCAGGGACAGGGGGTGGAGCGTCGCGTTGAATCGGTCCACGTCAGAATGCCGCCCGGAGTAGCCGACGGAACGAAGTTAAGGGTTGCCGGAAGAGGGCATGCCGGCTTTCGTGGCGGACCGCCTGGTGATCTGCTGATCGACGTCGAGGTCCGGCCGCACCGGATGTTCCGCCGCGAAGGCGACGATCTCCACCTCGAGGTACCGCTCGCCATTCACGAAGCGGCCCTGGGTGCTCGAATCGCGCTGGCCACGCCAGACGGCCCCACGACAATTCGCATTCCTCCCGGCACGCAGTCGGGCCAGCAGTTTCGATTTCGCGAGCGCGGTGCTCCCTCCGCGCACAACGGGACGCGTGGTGATCTGGTCGTCCAGGTGCGGCTGATGCTCCCCAAGCTGCTCGATGAACGCTCGAAGGAACTGTTACGCGAGTTCGGCCGCATCAACGCCGACTCAGTACGGGAGTGACATGGCTAAGCGCACGGGCAAGGCCTACTACATGATCAGCGCGGTGGCGCAGAAGTACAACATCCACCCGCAGACGCTGCGACTGTACGAACGCGAGGGGCTGTTGAAACCATCGCGGACCGAGGGCAACACCCGTCTCTACTCGGAGGATGACCTCGAGCAACTGGAAACGATCCTCTCGCTGACCCGCGATCTCGGAGTCAACCTCGCGGGTGTCGAGATCATCCTCAACATGCGCCGCAAGATGGAGGACATGCAGTCCGAGGTCAACGAGTTCATGGAGTACGTCAAGCGCGAGCTCGCGCGAGGGATCGATGACTGGGAGCAGCGGCTGAGCACCGCGCTGGTCAAATCTTCACCCACAGGGCTCGTCAAGACATCGCCGCCCGCGGATGTCGCCGCGGTGGAGGAGGGCGAACGACCAAAGCGGACCAAGTCGGTGGTCGGTGATCGGTGAGGGGTGATCAATGATCGGTGATCAGTGATCGGTGATCAGCGATTCACTCATCCAGGACAAGTGCTACGATAGCTGTTCTCGTTCAATCACCAACTGATCGCCGACTACCGATCACTGGCGACCGACCTCCGACCACCGATCACCGATCACTGACCAGAGACCACCGACGATGTGTCCGCATTGCAATGACACTTACTGGCGATCGAGCAACGTTGACGGCGTCGAGCGTGTTGTCCGATGTGATTGCTGGCGAGCGGACGTCACGTCGCGATTCCTCAGCGAGGCCCGTATTCCACCACGATTCACGCGGGCAGAGCTCTCGACGTTCGAGCACGACATGGACACGCAGCGGTATGCGTGGCAGAAGGCCACCGCGTTCGTCGAGGCGTTCCCGGTGGTCGATCGCGGTCTCTTGCTGTATGGGCCGCACGGAGTGGGCAAGACGCACCTCGCGGTGGGGATCTTGAAGGCCTGCGTGCGCGCGAAGGGCGCTCGAGCTTACTTCTTCGAGACGCGGGAGCTCCTGCGCCTGGTCCGCGACACCTACAATCGTTCGGTCGAAGAAACCGAAATGGAGGTGCTCCAGCCACTGCTCGAGGCCGATTTGTTGGTCCTTGACGATTTGGGTGCAGAGAAAACGTCCGACTGGGTCCAGGAGACGCTTGGGTTGGTCGTCAATACCCGCTACAACTCGAAGCGGCCGACGGTCTTCACGAGCAACCTGATCGACGTGCCCGACGCCACCGAACCGCGATCTTTCATTTGTCAGCTCGGCGCCCGAACCCGTTCGCGGCTGATCGAGATGTGCGACTGGGTGGAGATTCGAGGCGTCGACGTTCGCGAGGTGGGGCCCGACGCATCATCTGAGGCCATCGCCCGTTGGCAAGCCACCTCGCCCGCCTCACCCGACAACGTCGAACGAGGCTCCAAGTTACCGCCACGGGCCAGAACCCAAGCCCGCGCCCACCTGCGCGCTCCACGCGGCGATGCCGACCTGAAGTGGACGGGAGGGAAGGCGGGGTCCTGAAAGTTACAGTTATCAGTTATCAGTTCAAAGAGTTATCAGTTCAAGAGTTGTCAAAGTCAATCACGTTACCCGGCCGTCCTTTGAAGTGGCAACTGGCAACTGGTAACTGACAACTGACAACTGACAGACTTGCAATGCTCGGTATCTACCTCCACATCCCGTTCTGCTCGGCGATCTGCAACTACTGCAACTTCAATCGAGGTCTGTTGGACGAGGCGTTGAAGCGGCAGTATGTCGATGCGCTGATCCGTGAGATCCGGCGGGCTGCGGAGCCAGAGACTCCGGTCGATACGATCTACTTCGGTGGCGGGACGCCGTCGCTGCTGACCCCCAAGGAGGTTGGCGACATCGTCACGGCGTGTCGGGAGAGCTTCGCCATCGCCGCTGACAGCGAGGTCACACTCGAGGCCAATCCCGAGACGGTGAGCCGCGAGACCTTGTCGGGATATATCGGCGCGGGTGTCAATCGTCTCAGCTTCGGTGTGCAGTCGTTCCGCGAGGAGGAGCTTCGGCGGCTGGGTCGGTTGCACTCCGTCGAGACTGCTCGTCGCGCCCTGGTGTGCGCGCGAGAGTCAGGGTTCGACAACGTCAGCCTCGACCTCATGATGTGGTTGCCCGAACAACGCCTCGAACATTGGCTGGCGTCCGTGGACGCGTTGATCGAGTGCCAGCCGGACCACGCTTCCCTCTATCTTCTCGAGCTCTATCCCAACGCCCCCCTCCGGGAGGACATGGCGCGAGCCGGGTGGTCCCAGGCGCCGGACGAAGACGCGGCGAACATGTATCTCGCGGCACTCGACCGGCTGGACCGCGCGGGGTACGAACAGTACGAGATTTCAAACGTCGCGAAGCCCGGCCGTCGCGCGCGACACAACATCAAGTATTGGCAGGACGGGGAGTGGCTCGGCTTCGGGTGCGGGGCGCACTCGACCAGGGCAGGAGCCCGGTGGCGCAACGTTCCTGCTACCATTGACTATGTTCGGTTGAGCGTCGCCGGTGAGGCGGTGGTTGCCGAGCGGCGAACGCTGGGGCCAGGCGAGCGCGTGGAAGATGCACTCTTCACCGGGCTGCGACTGACAGCGGGCGTCGATTTGGCCGCTATCGAATCGCGATATGGGATAGACGTCTGGGGTCGATACGGCCCTGAACTTGAAAGGTTTGTCGACGCCGGTCTGGTGATTCACGAGCCAAAGCGCCGCTTGGCCTTGAGTCGGCCCGGAATGTTGCTGGCCAACGAGGTGATGACGGTTTTCATCTCGCCCGCAGTACGGTAGAGTGAACGACCTTTTGTGAAGGAGGCTGGTAATGCTGGGAGGATTTAAGGTCATTGTGTCGGGTCTGGCGCTGGTCGCCGTGACACTCGCGGGCGCGTCCACGGCCGCCGCGCAGGAGCCGGCTGCGGCCCCCGCCGACCCTGCCAAGCCCGTACTCACGCTGAATGGTGACGCGGCGATCATCACGATGCTGATTAAGCCTGACAAGACGGCAGACTTCGAATTTGTGCTGAACAAGCTGAAGGAAGCTCTCAACAAGAGCGAGAAGCCCGAACGGAAGCAGCAGGCCGCTGGCTGGAAGGTTTTCAAGTCCACTCAGATGGCTCAGGGCAACGCCGTCTACCTGATGCGCATCGACCCGGTCGTCAAGGGCCAGGAGTACGACATCAGCCGACTCATCGCCGAAGTATTCCCCGTCGAAGTGCAGGAGATTTTCGCGAAGTACAAGGATGCGTTCGCGGGCCGCGCCATCACCGAGATGGGCGCGCTCATGAGCATGTCGCAGTAGCAACGGATCGTGCCCCGGAGCGTCTCCGGGGCACAGACTGTCCGTGCCGACCACGCTGTGCTCCGACCGCTCCTCGCGCTGCTGATTTTCGTTCCCCTGTTTCAAACCCCCGCCCCTCCGCAGCCCGCTACCAACCAGGCCCCGGGCAATCAGTCATCTGGTGCGACGGTCCAGCCGACTGCCACTGACCCGGCGACGATCACGTTTTCAACAGCCACCGGCCTCATCGTCGTCCCTGTGCACGCGGGAAAAACGGCTGACTACGAGGCGGCGATCGTGGCGTTGCAGGAGACGCTCTCGAAGGCGGAGGACCCTGAGACGCGGGCGATGGCGGCAGGTTGGCGCGTGTTCAAATCGGCTGATACCGATGCGAAGTCGAATGCTCTATACATCCACGTGCTGGCGCCGGTGGTGGCTGGCGTCGACTACCGGCCGTCGCTCTGGCTCGACAAACTCCTCGGCGGCGCGCCACCCGAACTGCTGGCGAAGTACCGCGATGCTTTCGCCGGAGCGCCGAGCAAGTTGGGGCTGGTGGAACTGGCACATATGTCGGTAACGCCGGTCCCGAAACCAGCAAATGCCTCACCACAAGCGCCGCCGCCGCCGCCGAAGCCTGGAAACGGTTCGTCACTGGAACCGCATCGGCGATTCAATTGAAATTGGGCGGCAGCGAACCTACACGCCCCACCAGACCGACCCGCCCGACCCGCCCCCGAATTAGAACGCGAGATTCGCGCCGATGTAGAAGCGCTGATAGGTCTTGTGCAACGGATCACCCTGCAGGTGAAAGACTCGGTAATCTGCCCGCGCACGCAGCGGGCCCGCTAATCGAAACTTCACACCGCCGCCCAAGTTGGTCGACACGTGGGTTTCCTGACGCGTGACCAGGCGCTCTCGATAGCCGCCGGCGCCTGCAGTGCCGTAAAAGGAGACGCCGGATACCTCGATTGGCGTCTGAAGGAGAACGTTGCCAGATCCCGTCTGCAGCCCGGGAACACCTTCCAGCTCATCTTCGGAAAGGTTGGCGTACTCGAACTCGAAGCCAATCACGAGCACGCCAAATCCGATCGCGAAACCTCGTGCGAAGTGTCGTTCGGGAGAGGGGGATAAGCCGAGAAACGCCGTGATATCTGCCGACGCAGTCCGCGGAAAGGTAAGAATGGCCAGGACCGCGACTACAACCGCCAACTGTCGAGCCATCAGTTATGATCGCATGAAGGTCAGAGGAGGCCTCGATGCCCCGCGCCCTGCTCATCACTATCGCCGCGATGATCGTCCCGATTTCGCTCGTTGCCGACGTGCTCGTGCTTCGTGATGGAACTCGCGTTCAGGGGGAGCTCATCACGGTTCGCGGCGGCGTGATCGAATTCGAAGAGCAGAGTTTTGGTGGACGTGGCCGCATTGTGCGTGTGGATCGCGAGGAAGTCGTTCGCATCGAGTTCGACAACCGGGGCGGCGGCGGTGGCGGTGGTGACGCGCCTCCTATCGCGAACGGACTCGGCATTCGGGTCCGGTCGAGCGGGCGGCTCTATCTCGGCATCAACGACGAAGTGCTGACCGACAACAGCGGAGCATTCCGAGTCACCGTGTACTACTGATCGAGCACCATGGCAGGACATTACAGCGCGCATGCCGGGCCCCTACGGGCCGAGCTCTCTACGGCGCTCTCGCGCGACGACATGCGGCGGCTGCATCACAAGTCGCCGGCTCGCCACGTTCTGATTGCAGCGCGCCAGTTCGCGATGCTGGGGCTGGCGACGTGGGGCTTGATTCGCTTTGACCATCCGCTGGTCTGGATCCCGCTGGCCCTCGTGCAAGGCTTCACGATCTTCAACTTCACGGTCCTGCTGCACGAAGTTGTGCATCACGCGGTCTTCGAGCGGCGCCAGCCTCGGGCCGAGCGGTTGCTGGCGTGGCTCTATGCGGTTCCAAGCGGAATTGCCGCTTCGCAATTCGGCCGCTGGCATCTGGATCACCACGCGGAGCTCGGGTCCAACATCAACGATCCGAAACGGCACCACCTTTCGCCCAAGATCAACGCGCGTTGGTTCAAGCTGCTGTACTGTTCGCCAGCGCTGTTCCCGATCTACTTTCGTGCCGCGCGCCGAGAGAGTGGCACCTACGATGAGGCGTTGCAGAAGCGCATCGCCTTCGAACGCCGGGTCGCGATCGTCGTTCACCTGTCGGCCCTCGGTTTGATCTGGTGGTTTGCCGGCGGCGCCGCCGCAGTGCGCGCCTATGTGATCCCGGTGTTCTTCGTGTTCCCGGTGGCGTTTACGCTGAATCGCCTGGGACAGCACTACGACATCGATCCAACGGATCCGGCGAAGTGGACAACGTTGATTCGAGGCAACTGGTTTTGGGACTTCTGGTTCCTGAACTCGAACTATCACCTCGAACATCACTACTTCCCCGGGGTGCCGTTCTATAACCTGCCTGCGCTCCAGCGCGCGCTCGTGCCGTTCTACGAACAGCACCAGATTCGTTGGCGCCATTACGGTCAGCTGGTCAAAGGCTGGCTCGTCGACAACCGCGCGCCGCATACGAACTGGGACTTGGCGTAGCTCGGAACACTGAACAGAAAAGCCTCAGAGACTCCGAGACACAGAGAACTTCTGTTAGAACTCTGTGTCTCTGTGGCTCTGTGGCTTGTACGTTGAGTTGCTAGCCAGCCAGGTGCAGTCGTCAGCGTTTGTCTCCACCGGCCGCGTTTAGAACACGCGTTCAGATTGCCGTGATAAAGTTTTCGGCGATGGATGTCCGCCTGACCGAAGACCAGGCGCTGCTGCGTCGTAGCGTTCGCGAGTTCGCCGAAACCGAGATCAAGCCATACGTCAGAGAGTGGGACGAAGCCCAGCACTTTCCCCCGGAACTGCTGCCCAAACTGGCAGACCTTGGGTTGATGGGCATCCAGTTTCCGACCGAATACGGCGGGGCTGGTATGTCCGCCGTCGACTATTGCATCTGCATCGAGGAGATCGCGCGCGTCGATCCGAGCATCTCGTTGTCGCTCGCCGCGCACAACGGCCTCGGCGCGTCGCACATCTCGATGTTTGGCACGGAGGCTCAGAAACGCCGCTTTCTCGAGCCGCTCGCCCGCGGCGAGAAACTTGCGGCGTGGGGCCTCACCGAGGCCGGGTCTGGCAGCGACGCCGCGGCGATGAAGACCACGGCCGTGGCCGAGGGCGACTGCTGGGTATTGAATGGGAGCAAGGCGTTCATCACGCACGGTGCCTCGGGCGACACGATGGTGGTGATGGCCGTCACCGACAAGAGCAAGGGCAACAAAGGGATCTCAGCGTTCGTCGTCGAGCGCGGCACGTCAGGGTTTCTGGCGGGCAAGAAGGAAGACAAGCTGGGCATGCGCGCCAGCGAAACGACCGAAGTCATCTTTCAGAACTGCCGCATCCCTCGAACCCACCTCCTTGGCGAAGAGGGGCAGGGGTTCATCCAGACGCTGCAAGTACTCGACGCCGGTCGCATCGGCCTCGCGGCGTTGGCCGTCGGCCTGGCCCAAGGCGCCTACGAGGCGGCCCGAAACTACGCGTTTGAACGGAAGCAGTTTGGTCGGCCGATCGGCACGTTTCAGTCGATCCGCTGGAAGCTGGTCGATACCGCCGCCCGTGTCGAGGCGGGACGCCTCCTGACGTATCGCGCGGCATGGCTGAAGGACCAGGGTCGCCGAATGACGCTCGAGTCGTCGATGGCCAAGCTCTACTCGAGTGAGATCGCGGTTCGAGCTTCCGAGGACTGCGTTCAGATTCATGGCGGGTACGGATTCGTGAAGGATTACCCGGCCGAGAAGTTCTTCCGCGATGTGAAGCTCACCACCATCGGAGAAGGTACGAGCGAGGTCCAGCGGCTCGTCATCGCCCGCCAACTGCTTGCCCACTGACGTGACTTCCGAGGCTCTCGCCGATCGCGTCCTCGCCGGCGATGTCCGGGCGATTGCGCGCGCGATTTCGCTGATCGAGGACGAAGCTCCGGGCGCGGGCGCTCTGATCCGCGACATCTTTCCCAGGACCGGCCGTGCGTACTTGATTGGCGTGACTGGACCGCCTGGAGCCGGAAAGAGCACCCTGGTCGATCGTCTGGTGGCCGAGACTCGCACGCACGGTGAGACGCTTGGCGTTATCGCCGTCGATCCGACGAGCCCGTTCACGGGTGGAGCGATTCTCGGCGACCGGTTGCGCATGCAGGCGCATGCGGCGGATAGCGACGTGTTCATCCGGAGCATGGCCACCCGTGGGCAGCTTGGCGGGTTGGCGCGCTCCACGACCGATGCCGCGCTCGTGCTCGACGCGGCGGGCAAGTCAGTCGTCATCATCGAGACCGTCGGCGTTGGGCAAGACGAGGTCGACATCGTTCGCAGCGCCGACATCTCCATCGTCATTCTCGTACCGGGCGCGGGAGACGAGGTGCAGGCGCTCAAGGCCGGCATCATGGAGATCGCCGACATCTTCGTGGTCAACAAGGCGGACCGCGAAGGCGCGGATCGGACGGTCACCGCGGTGGAATCGAATCTGGCCCTCCAGAGCTACGCCAGCGGCGAATGGCGGCCGCCGATCATCAAGACCGAGGCAACGACGGGCCGTGGCGTGCCGGAATTGTGGACCGTCATCAAGGCGTTTCGAGCGCATTCCGAGGCGAGCCGTCACAAGCGGCGGAAAGCCCGCGGAGAGTTCAGGCTTCGCGAACGGCTGACCCACACGTTTTTGGAGCACGTCGAGGGGCGGGTGCTCGCGCCCGGTGAAATGGAAGCGGTCCTCGAGCGCATCGCTTCGCGCGAGATCGATCCATACACTGCGGCTGCGGACATTCTTCGCAGGACGATCAAGTAAGGTCGCCGGATGAAAGCACGCCTCGATCACGTTGGCATTGCGGTCAAGAATCTCGATCAGGCGCTCGCGTTCTATCGCGATGCGCTCGGCCTCGAGATCGAGCCGCCCGAGGAAATCCCGTCGCAGCGCGTGCGCGCCCACTTCGTTCCGGTCGGCGAATCGTCGCTGGAGTTGCTGGAAGCGACGGCAGACGATTCAGTCATCACACGATACGTGAACAGGCGTGGTCCAGGCATTCACCACATCACGTTGCGGCTGGACAATCTCGAGGAGGCTCTGGCGCGGCTCCGCCAAAAGGGGATTCGGCTGATCGACGAGAACCCGCGCGAGGGTGCCGAGGGTTCGCTGATTGCTTTTGTGCATCCGTCAGCGGCCCACGGTGTCCTCGTCGAGCTGAAACAGTCTCGACCAACCGGCGAACGGTTTTGCGCGCCCTTGCGGCTTCGGCTGGGCGATCTCGAGTTGATCACCTTGTCGGATGGGTTCTTTCGTCTCGACGGCGGTGCGATGTTCGGCGTCGTGCCGCGGACGCTCTGGGAACCACGTTCGCCACCCGATGACCGCAATCGAATCACGCTGGGGATGCGTCCGCTGATCGTGCGAGGGGAGCACACGCTCCTGATTGATGCAGGCTGTGGCGACAAACTCGATCCCAAGCTGAGCGACATCTACGGTCTCGAACGTAGTTACCACTTGGACCGTGCACTCGACGATGTCGGGTTACGCGCGGAAGACATCGAGATCGTGCTGGCGACCCATCTGCACTTCGATCATGTCGGCGGGTTTACGGCGCGCTCTCCCGACGGAAGAGTGGTGCCGAGATTCCCGAACGCTCGCTACCTGGTGCATCGCGGCGAATGGGATGACGCGACGCATCCACACGAACGCAATCGTGCCAGCTACTTTCCGGACAACTTCGTGCCGTTGGAGCCAGCCGGGGTTCTCGATTTGATCGATGACGACGCAAAGGTCATGGCCGGCGTCACGATTCGCCGGTCGGGTGGGCACACGCGTCACCATCAGGTAGTGATGATTGAATCACAAGGGGAAACCGCGGTGTTTGCTGCCGACATGTTTCCGACGACCGCACACCTGCCCGAGGCGTGGATCATGGGCTACGACCTGTACCCGATGGAAACGCTGGACTTCAAGCGGAGCTTTGCGCGAGAAGCGACCGAGCGGGACTACCTCGTCTTCTTCGAGCATGATCCGGGGCTCGCAGCTGGCAGATTGCGAATCGTCGACGGAAAGCGGGTCGTTGAGCGGGTGTTGTAACCCGTAGAGCATGGACCGTCGACCGTAGATCGAGAACCAAGGAGAGAGATGACGGCACAGATTGGCATCATTGGCGGCAGCGGACTGTACGACATGGCCGAGCTCGCCGATCGCGAGCAGCGGACACTGACGACGCCGTTTGGCGATCCGTCAGGGCCGTACACCCTGGCTACTCTCCGCGGCAAGCGCGTCGCATTTCTTGCGCGCCACGGCGAAGGGCATCGTTTGATGCCGTCGGAGCTGAACTTCCGCGCCAACATCTACGGATTCAAGGTGTTGGGAGTTGAGGCGATCATCTCGGCCAGCGCAGTCGGCAGCTTGCGGGAAGAACTGCGTCCGCTCGATCTCGTGTTCCCCGATCAATTCATCGATCGCACGTTCAATCGGACGGCCACGTTCTTCGGCAACGGTATCGTCGCGCACGTGGGTTTCGCGCATCCGATTTGTGACCCGCTGCGGCAGCTCACCGCTTCGTGTGCGGAAGCGGTCGGCGCGACCGTCCATCGCGGCGGCACCTATGTGTGTATGGAAGGTCCACAGTTCTCGACCCTGGCGGAATCGAACCTGTATCGATCGTGGGGCGCTCACGTCATCGGCATGACCAACCTGCAGGAAGCCAAGCTCGCTCGCGAGGCGGAAATTTGCTATACGACGATGGCGCTGGTGACTGACTACGATTGTTGGCACCCCGATCACGACAGCGTGACCGTGGAGCTCATCATCCAGAACCTCACCCAGAACGCGAAGACGGCACAACAGGTTGTGGCGGCCACGGTCGAACGGTATGCCGGCCGCCAGGACTGCCACTGCGACAGCGCATTGTCGACGGCGCTGATCACCAGGCGCGACGTCATTCCGGACGCGGTCAAGCGTGACCTCGCGCCCATCATCGGAAAGTACATTCAATGAGACTCGTCGTCACCGGTTCGATCGCGTTCGACTACTTGATGTCATTCCCGGGCAAGTTCACGGAACACGTCCTGCCCGAACACATGCACCGACTGAGCCTGAGCTTTCTCGTCGACACCATGGACAAGCGACGGGGTGGCTGCGCCCCCAACATCGCCTACACCCTCGCGCTGCTCGGCGAACGGCCGTTGCTCATGGCGACGGCCGGTCAGGATTTTGGCGACTATCGTGCCTGGCTCGACGCGGTTGGCATCGATACGACCAATGTGAAGGTGATCGATGGAAAGTTCACGGCGTCGTTTTTTTGCAGCACCGATCAAGCCAACAATCAGATCGCATCTTTCTATACCGGGGCGATGGCCAACGCCGGCGAGTTGTCGTTCCGGCTCATTCAAGGGCTCAAGACGGATGGTCTCGTGATCGTGTCGCCCAACGATCCGGATGGCATGGTGCAGTACGCACAGGAGTGCAGCACTCTGGGTATTCGCTATATCTGGGATCCAGGACAGCAGTGCGCTCGAATGGATGGCCCGCGCCTTGCCGAAGGCGTGACCGGAGCGTTCATGGTGATTGTGAACGACTACGAGTTCGAGCTACTGAAGCAGAAGACCGGCCTTGGAGAGGACGAGATCCTCGAGCAGGTGCAGTTGCTCGTCATCACGAAGGGGGAAGCCGGTTCGACGGTGATCAGTAAAGACGGCACCCGCGTAGACGTTCCGGCCGTGCCGCCCGATCGCATCGAGGATCCGACCGGCGTCGGCGACGCCTTCCGCGGCGGCTTCATGAAGGGCCTGGCGATGGGCGCGTCTTATGAAGTCTGCGCAAGGCTGGGAAGCGTGGCAGCCACCTATGTTCTGGAGCACCTCGGCGGCTCGAGCCACGCCTACAGTTGGGACGAGTTCACCGCCCGCTACGAAAAGCACTTCGGACGGCTGTAGCTGCCGCCAGCTGGCCGCCGGCAACCGGCTACTGGCCGCCGTGCTTAGGTGCCCGCCGCGGTCCTGGCTTTCGCAGCGGCGACGATGCGGTTGTATTTGGCCTGCATCAGGAACCATTCGGTTTGCAGCAAGCGTACCTGTGAGTCGTTCAGCTCAGCGGATGTGATGACGCCGTTCTCATAGGACACCTGAGCGATCGCGACGCTCTCACGCGCCAGTTCCAACGCCTTCTGCTGAGTCGTGACGACTTCGTCTGCTGCTTCGAACGTGGTCCAGGCCGATTCCACTTCGAGACGAGCAGCGTCAGTCGCCGCAATCAGGCCGTGCTCAGACTGCTTGACCTGCGCGGTAGCGATAACTCGTTTCGCGGCTGACGCGGGAGCGGCGAACAACGGCACACGAAGCGCGACCCCCATCGTGTAGCTCTGATTGTCGGTGCGCAGCAGGCTGTCGACCCCGTCGTCCTGATACTGGAGATTGCCGGTCAGCGACAGACTGGGCTTCCATTCGGCGTTGGCGAGCGCCACCGAATGCTGCGCCATGTCTTTGCGGGCCATGAACGCCCGCAAATCCGGACGCGAGGGCAGGGCGGCTTCCAATGCGTCTCTGGTCAACGTTTCTGGACGTTCATCGAGGCTGCCTCGCAGTGACAGCGCTTGCGAGCGTGGCAGCGACAACACCGTCCGCAGCGCTTGGTACGACGTGTCGACCGCGGCCTTCGTTTGAATGCGACGGGCTTTCGCGTTGGCGAGCTCGACCTCGGCCTGCAGTACGTCGAGCCGGGCAACGCTTCCAGCGTCGAATCGCGCCTTGGCCAGCGACAGCTGTTTGTTCGCTAAATCAATCTGCTCATCGGCAACGCGTACGCCCTGCTCGTTCATCAGCACCGCGTAGTAGGTTTCGACGACCTGGAGTTGCAGTTCCTGGCGCGCGCGCTCGAGTTGCAGCTTCGATGCGTCCAAAGCCGACGCCTGCACACCATACGCGTTGCTCAGCCGGCCCCCGGTGTAGAGCGGCTGCGACAAATTCACTTGCATCAGATTGCGCCGGGTGAAACCGGCTTCGAAGGTTTGCTCGTTCGGACCGAAGATGCCACCCGGAATCCGGATCAGCGGAAACTGTTGCGCGGGTGTGTAGAGAAAGTCGAGGTTGAGAGACGGCAGGAAGCTCGTTCGCGCCTCCTGGACCCGACCCTGGCTCTCGCTGACCTGCTCCTGAACGACCTTCAGGCTTTCGTTGGCGCTGAGCGCGCGCTCGAGTGCCTGATCGAAGGACAGCTCCAGAACTTGCGCGGGCGCTGGCTTCGTCGGCGTTTGCGCGAAGGCCGCGGTTGCGGAAAGCAGCCATCCAACCAGCGCGACGATGATCACGACGCCAGTCGCTCGCACCGCCGGGTGCAACTGTGGCGCTGTGCTCGTGCGCCATCCTTTGACGCGCTCGAGAACGCGTGCCAGCAGCAGATACGCCACTGGGACGACAACGAGCGTCAGGGCGGTCGAAGTAATCAAGCCGCCGATGGTCGCGATCGAGATTGGCGCGCGGAACTCGCCGCCCTCACCTCGCCCCAGCGCCGACGGCAGCATCCCGAGGATCATGGCCATCGTCGTCATGAGGATGGGGCGCAGCCGAATCGGGCCAGCGGTCAGGATCGCCTTCTCAACGGGCAACCCTTCGCGCACATAGTGGTTCGTCATGTCGATGAGAAGGATCGCGTTTTTCGTGACCAGTCCCATCAGCATGACCATGCCGATCATTGCGGGCATGCCGAGGTTGTTCCCGGTCAGCAGGATGGCCAACAGGGCGCCGACCACGGCCAACGGCAACGACAACATGATGAGGAACGGTTCGAGGAACGATTCGAACTGCGATGCCAGCACGATGTAGATGAAGGCGACGGCGAGCAGCATCGCCAGTCCCATAGCTGCCGCCGATTCCTGCATGAGCTCGACGTCACCCAGGAAGCCCCACTCGAAGTTGGGCGGCATCTGTACCGTTGCCATCACGGCGGTGACGTCGGTCGTCACGTCGCCGAGGGGACGATCCGACAACTCGATGTCGATCTTGGCCTGCCGGCGGCGCTGTTCACGTTCGATGTTGGTCGGTCCGACACCGGGCTCCAGCGTCGCGATGTCCGAGGTCCGGATCAGCGCGCCACGCGGCGAGTAGAGCGGCGCCCGGGCGATCGCCTGGAAATCGTTACGGAATTCCGGCGAGAGCCTGACCCGAATGTCGTACTCCTTGTCGCCCTCGCGAAGCTTGGTCGGCACCACACCTTCGACCATGCCACGCAGTTGAACCGCGACGGTGCCGACGTCGAATCCGAGATCCGCGGCCAAATCGCGATTTACGCGGGCCACTACTTCGGGTTGCCCGCCTTCCAACGTGCTGTCGACATCAACCGTGCCAGGTACCTGGCGGATCTTCGCGACGACTTCGTCGCTGAGACGTTGCAGTGCGACCATGTCGTCGCCTCGGACGTAGACACTGATCGGGGCTTGCGACGGCGCGCCCTGCATGAACTCCGGATCGGTGACGACGGACTTTACGAGGGGCACCGACGCTATGCGCTGACGGGTATCAGTCTTGAGCGCGATCAGGCTCCGCTCTCGATCGTGTTTTGGGGTCGTCCGGACGCGAAGGTTGGCCTTGAGTGGCTCGCCATTGACACCCACCGTGGAAAAGACCTGACGCACCTCCGGCAGCTCGTTGACCTTCTTCTCGAGTGCCGCCACCATCTCGACGCTCTGTTCGAACGAGGTTCCGGGCGGCAGTTCAGCGTTGATTTCGAACTGGCCGCGGTCCTCGGCCGGGGTGAACTCCGTGCCGATCACGCCAAGCGTTGACAGGCTCCCGACGAAGACGACAGCGGCGATGCCGAGCACGGCCCATGGGTGCCGGACCGACCAACCAAGAACACCCTGGTACTTGAGGTCGATGCGATCGTAGAAGCGGCCCCACGCCTCCAACACGCGCCCGCTGCGAGTCTTCATCCGCTCCTCGGGAGGGATGTAACGCACAAACCGCGACGACAGCATCGGGTCGAGCGTGAACGCCACGAGCAGTGACATGGCGACGGCGAATGCGATGGTGAGGGCGAACGACTTGAAGAATTGGCCCACGATGCCGGTCATGAAGCCCACCGGCAGAAACACCGCCAGGATGGTGAAGGTGGTGGCCATGACAGCCAGCCCGATTTCCGCGGTGCCCTTGCGCGCCGCGGTAAAGGCATCCTCACCATGTTCCATGTGGCGATAGATGTTCTCGCGCACGACCACGGCGTCATCGATCAAGATGCCGATGACGAGCGACAACGCCATCAACGTCATCATGTTGATGGTGAAGCCCACCGCCCACATGAAGAAGAACGTGGCAATCACCGAAGTAGGCAGCGCCAGCGCCGAGATCAGCGTCGAGCGCCAGTCGCGCATGAACACGAAGATGATCAGCACAGCCATCAGGCCGCCAAAAAAGATGTGATTACGAACGTCGCGAACGTTCTCTTTGATGAAGTCAGCGTCGTTGTGAACCGGGCGGATCTGGAGGGCGGGGAAGTTTGGCGCCACCCTGGCGAGCGTGCTTTCCACGCGACCGGCGATCTCCACCGTGTTCGCGCCCGACTGTTTCCGCACCGAAAACGAAACCGCATCGGCGCCGTTCAGTCGAGTCGTCGAGGTCTTGTCCTCGTAGCCGTCGACCACCTCGCCGACGTCCTTGAGCTTCACCGTGGACCCAGCCGTCGACCGGAGGATCACATTTCTGATCTCGTCGAGGGTTTGAAACTCGCCCTTGGTGCGAAGGGAGATGCTGCGGCCGTCGCGTTTGACCTGTCCGCCTGGCACGTCGAGATTTTCAGCCGCGAGTTTAGCCGCGACTTCGCTCAGCGGCAGGTTCAACGCTTCGAGTCGCCGCGGATCGAGATTGATTTGGATCTCGCGAACCTCGCCGCCGTTGACCTCGACGGCCGCCACGCCGTCGATCTGCTCGATGAGCGGCTTCAGGTCGTCCTCGATCTGCCGTCGGGTCACGTCCGAGGGCTGACTCGAGCCGACAGCGAACATCATGATCGGCAGCGCCGCGACGTCGAAGCGCTGGATGGTGGGATCTTCGATTTCCTGTGGCAGCTTGCCGCGAATGGCGGCGACCTTTTCGCGGACTTCAGCGGTGGCCGCCTGCGGGTCGACTTCGAGCCGCAGTTCGACGCCGACATTTGCCACGCCCTCGGTCGAGTTCGATACGACCTTCTTGACACCATTGATGCCGGCGACGGCGTCTTCGATCGGCCGCGTGACGAGGGTTTCCACCTCCTCAGGGCCGGCACCCGGATAGACGACTGTGACGTTGACGAAAGGGAAGTTGACCTCTGGGAACAGGTCAATGCCCAGCCGCGTCATCGACACGACGCCGAGCACCATGAAGCTCATGATGACCATCGTGGCGAAGACCGGCCGCCTGATTGCAGTATCAGATATCCACATGACTAGCGAAGCTCCGTCTTACACTCGCGACCACGGAGGCGAGGCTCCGCTTCGCTAGTGGCGATGTTGTTTGCCCCGCTCCGTGGGGCGGGACATCTTCCAAGCGACTCACTGCAGAATTGCTTTGACGCGAGCGTCGGCGGGCAGCTGCCGCCGGGCATCGGCGATCACCTGGTCACCTGCCGAGAGTCCCGACACGATCTGGACCAGCCGGCCATCGTTGAGCCCCTCGACGACAGTCACGGGAGTGACCTTGTCGGCATCGACTTTGAGCACGATGCGTTTCCCATCACGTGTCGCGACGGCTTCGCGCGGCACTGTCAGCGCGTTGTCGGCTGCGGACAATACCAGGCGAGCGGTTGCGTACATGCCGGCCAGCAGATTGCCGTCGGGATTGGCCACGCGGACCTCGATCCGGAAGTGCCGGTTCTTTTCGTCGACCTCGGGAGCGATCGCGACGAGCTGGCCGATGAAGTGTTCACCCGGCTTGGCCTGTACCGACAACGTCGCCGGCAGCCCGGTCTTCAAACGTCCCGCTTCGAGCTCGGAAACGCCGGCTTCGAGCTTGAGTTGTCGAACATCCGCGACCACCACGATGGGCAGGTCGCCGGGAATCGCACCGGCGTCGTAATTGCGCTCGACTACGAACCCGGATACGGGAGCGCGGAGCGTTGCGTCGCGCT
This sequence comes from uncultured Acidobacteriota bacterium, assembly GCA_963724485.1. Classification (GTDB taxonomy): domain Bacteria; phylum Acidobacteriota; class Vicinamibacteria; order Vicinamibacterales; family UBA2999; genus JACCSI01. Next base: position 159,424 of record CAVRUW010000018.1, on the reverse strand, counting down.
GCACTTCGCGAGCGCGACGCACGGTCGCTTCGGCCTGGGCGATGTTCGCTTTCGCGAGGTCACGTTGCGCAACCGCCGAGCGATGTGCCGTCTGCGCGGCGTCGAGCCGCTGTCGAGGGAGGGCTCCGCCTTCGAACAGCGTCTTCGCGCGCTCGTGCTCGAGGACGGCGTTGGCGAGAGCTGCCTCCGCACTCTCGAGCGCGGCTTGCGCCACACCAACGGCTGCAGTCGTCGCGTCGAGTTGCGCATCCATTTCGCCGCGGTCGATGGTGGCGACGACCTGGCCCTCGGTTACGCGGTCGCCGATATCGACGAGGACGCGTTCGAGCCGCCCCGGCAGCTTGGGCTTGATGCCGACCCGAGTTCGTGCCGCCAGCGTGCCCGAGATTTCAAGGGCGGATTCGACCCTGCCAACAGTGGCGCGGACGACAGCGACGTCGACGACCGCCGCAGGAGGAGGGGCCGCGGCCGGATCGGCGGCCGCTGACGCGCTGTCTGAACTGCAGGCGACGCTGAAAACAGTCAAGCCAACAAGAGACGAGAGAAGAAGTAGGGAACCGCTACGAGTCATGAGGGCGCACTCCGTCTGAGGTCAGTGCTTCTATGAATGGTGTTGCATCGGGATGAGGCATACAGGGAACGAAAGTCGTGGCGGCCGTGCCGCTGCGGAAACCGGCGATCATCAGCTCGAGCACGTCGCGAGCGAGTGCGTCGGGGTCTTCACCGGGTGAAAGTCGACAGCCGCTGCCGATGACGGCGGGGCCAGTGAGCGCGCCCCAGATCAGGTGCATGGCGACTTCGGCATTCGTCGTGGGTGCGAAGACGCCGGCGTCAATGCAGCGCTGAATTCGTTCGGCGGCGAATGCGAGCATCTGGTGCACGAATGCGAGTCCCGTCCATTGCTCGGTGATTTGTGGGACCGACCGGTCGACGAACATGAGCTCGAAGAACTCGCGATCTTCCTTGGAGAACTCGTAGTAGGCCCACCAGCACGCGCGAAACGCGTCGAGGGGATCGGTTGGCCCAATCGCACTGCGGACCTTCGCGTCGAGTCGGCGAAAGCCCTCTTCGGCCAGCGCGAAGAAGATGTCGTCCTTGCTGGGGAAATAGCTGTAGATCGCGGCGGGACTGTATTCGATGCGCTCTGCGATCTTGCGGATCGACACGTTCCGGTAGCCGTCGGAGACGAACAGATCGCGCGCCGCATCAAGGATGGACTGGCGAACCGCTTGCCGTTCGCGGTCCTGACGTTCTTTGATTCCCATGTCGTGCTGAGCCCTTCGAATGTGTTCTGAACGGTGTTCGAAGAACTAATGGTGTTTGACGGACGGTCATCTTTGCAAGTTCCAAATTTGCTGGACGGCCAGCGCCGGGACTCGACTTCAGGACGCAACGCATTGAACCGTATAGGCTTAGTGGTCATCCTGGAAATTTCGCCAGCGTGTCGGCAGCGCTTCCATTCATACTTGGAAGCGTGCAGCGACGTGCTGGCCTGATCACCGTGGTGCTGATTGTCGGGCTCTGGGTGGCTGGACTGGTCGCGGCGCCGCTGCCCGGCAGTTCGGATCACGGCCTCCGGCCACTGCTGGCCGCCGGGATGTATGCCGCTGGCGCGATCGTCTGCCACCAGCGCCCCGATCGATCGTTCCATCTTGCCGGCGCACAACTGCCGGTGTGTGCGCGCTGCCTTGGCCTCTACGTCGGCGGATTGCTGGGAGCGATCGCGTGGGTGATCGCCGCCGGGCCGGGCACAACGCGATCGGATCGTGTCCAACGCGTGTTGCAGCCAACGATCCTGCGATGGGTCGTTGCGTGTGCGGCACTCCCAACCGTCGTGACCGTCATCACCGCATCGTTCGGATGGTGGGATCCCGCAAACGCGCCACGAGCGCTGTTGGCCGTGCCGTTGGGTATCGCAATTGGCGGCGTCGTTTGCGCCGTCGCCTCGCGGGACCTGAGGTAAACTGACCGCCGTGCGGGCCAGTGCCGCCGATCGCGTGCAATCGACCAACCCCACGCTCATCTGCATCGCGGCATGGCTCGTGCCGGGGGCAGGCCACCTCTGGCAAGGTCGAACTCAAAAGGGCGCGGTGTTTCTCGTCGCCATTCCGCTGATGTTTGTCCTGGGTCTCTGGCTGAACGGCCGGCTGTTTCCGTTCGAGCCGTCACAGCCACTGGTGGCACTCGCGGCGTTCGCCAGCATCGGCAACGGCATTCCGTACTTCATCGCGACGCTGCTCGACCTGGGCAAGGGTGTCGTTACGGCAGCGACGTACGACTACGGCAACACCTTCTTGATTGTCGCGGGCCTGCTCAACATGCTCGTTGTGCTCGACGCCTACGACATTGCTCTCGGCCGCAAGGCATGACATCTCATCTCGGTTTGCTCATCGTGTTTTCAGCGTTTGTGTCTGTCATTTTCGCCGCGCTGATGCGGGACAAACCGCGCGATCAGCTGATGCTCGGGGCTCGATTGTTCGGCGGGTTCGTCGGTGTCGCGCTTGTCCTGGCCTGGCTGATCTACCCGTTGCCCCTTTGATCGCTGGCCGCCGATCGCGCGCCCTTTCCTCGTGACTTCCCGCACGCAGCAGCATTCAACCCGTCGTCTGATGTGGCTGTGGCTGCCAGTCGTCCTGTACATGGTTGGGATTTTCGCGGCCTCGTCGATTGTCGATCCGCCGATGCCGAAGAACGTCCCCGATGTCTCACTTCACGAGATTGTGTACTTCGGCCTCACGCTGCTCCTGATTCGCGCGCTGTCCAGCGAGACCTGGTCCGGTGTGACGATGACAACGCTGATCGTGGCCTTCCTGATCGCGGTCGCCTATGGCGTCAGCGATGAGTGGCACCAATCATTCGTGCCCACGCGTCATGCCGACATGCGGGACCTTCGCGCCGACGCGTTGGGTGCGTTTGCTGCCACGGCGCTCGTCGGGGCGTGGGGTATAATTCGGCGTTTATGAGCTTCGAAACCCTTCTCGTCGAGCGAGATGGCGCGATCGCCGTGGTCACCATCAATCGCCCGAAGGTGCTCAACGCTCTCAACAGCCAGACGATCAGCGAGCTGGGACGTGCGATGCACGATCTGCAGCATGACGACACCGTCCGCGCGATCGTCTTGACCGGCGCGGGTGAAAAGTCGTTTGTTGCCGGCGCCGACATCAACGAGCTCGCAGTGTTGTCGCCGGCGGCTGGTCAGCTGCACGCGCGGGCCGGCCAGGCCGTCTTCGATGCGATTGAACGTCTGGGGAAACCAGTGGTGGCCGCGATCAATGGATTCGCGTTGGGCGGTGGCTGCGAGCTGGCGATGGCCTGCACGATGCGAATCGCCGCTGATACGGCCCGACTGGGACAACCGGAAATCAATCTTGGCATTCTGCCCGGCTACGGCGGCAGTCAGCGCCTGCCGCGACTGGTGGGCAAGGGACTCGCGTTGGAGATTCTGTTGTCGGGCGACATGGTGCCGGCGGCTCGCGCGCACGAAATCGGGCTCGTGAACCGAGTGGTGCCGGCGTCGGACTTGATGGCCGAAGCCAAGAAGGTCGCCAAGACCCTCGCGTCGAAAGCACCGATCGCGGTTCGCTACATCATCGAGGCGGTGAACGCCGGATCGGAGACACCGCTCGCCGAGGCCCAGTTCATCGAAGCGACGCTGTTTGGGCTCGTAGCCTCGACGGAAGACATGAAGGAAGGCACCAAGGCTTTCCTCGAAAAGCGCACGGCCGCTTGGCAAGGCCGCTAGGCGGCGGATCGGATTCCCGGAGCCGCCCCGGATGCGCATCGCCATCGTCGTTTCTCGGTTCAATGATTTCGTGACCGATCGGCTCCTCACCGGCGCGCAGGAAGCGCTGCGCGAGCGCGGCGTCGCCGAAAGCGATATCGAGGTGCTGCACGTGCCGGGCGCTTTCGAAGTGCCCATCGCCGCCCAGCGCGTGGCCGAAACCGGGCGGGTCGCCGCGGTCGTTTGTCTCGGCTGCCTGATCCGCGGCGCGACACCGCATTTCGAATACATCGCGTCGGCATGTGCCCACGGGATCACGGCAGCAGCGGCAGCGACGGGTGTGCCCATGGCCTTCGGAGTCTTGACCACCAACTCCGCCGAGGAGGCGCTCGAGCGTGCGGCGCCTGGAGATGGCAACAAGGGTCGCGAAGCGGCGCTGGCGGCGCTGGAGATGGCCACGCTCTTCGGAACCCTGGGCGGCTGAGTTGAGCAGTGCGTCCCCCCCGGGCTCACGATGGGAAGGTCGACGACGATCCCGCGAAGCCGCGCTTCGCATGCTGTATCAAGTCGAAGTGGGCCAGCTGTCGATTGCCGACGCGATTCGATCACACGAGTCGATCGGTGACACGGAGGCGATAGCGCTGGACGAGGAGTCGCAAGGATACGCCGTCGCCCTCGTAAGGGGGACGTGGGAGGCACGTGAGGCCATCGATGCGTACATAGCGGATGCCGCGCAGAACTGGCGCCTCGAACGCATCGCGACGGTCGATCGGTTGGTGCTTCGACTGGCCATTCACGAGTTGTTGACGCCGGAGGCAACGCCGCCGCGTGTGGCCATCGATGAGGCCATCGAACTTGCTCGTCGTTACAGCGGAGACGAGGCAGCGCGGTTCGTCAATGGCGTACTCGACGGCGTTTATCGGAGGCTGAAGGAAGAAGGGAAGGCGGTTGAGTAGTGTCGGACGAAGTCGAACAGTTCGAACAGCGTCGCGCCAATCTCGAAGCCATCACCAGGCTGGGCGCCCGTGCGTACCCCAATCGGTTCGCACCGACGCATACCATCAGTCAACTGGTCGACGAGCACGGCGGTCGGAGTAAGGACGAACTGGAAGCCACGCGCGTCGAAACAACGTGCGCGGGGCGGATTCTCAGCATTCGAAGTTTCGGGAAGGCGAGCTTTTTCGTCCTGTCCGACGGTCGAAGCCGGATTCAGGTTTACGTTCGACAGGACTCCCTGAGTGAGCAGGAATTCGCCGTCTCGAAACTGCTCGACTACGGCGATCACATCGGCGTGTCGGGCCACCTGTTTCGCACCAAGACCAACGAGCTGTCGGTTTGGGCATCACGGCTGGAGTTCCTGGCCAAGTGTTTCATTCCGCTGCCGGAGAAGTGGCACGGCCTCCAGGATGTCGAGATTCGCTACCGTCAGCGTTACCTCGACCTCGCCGTCAACCCCGATGTGCGACGCGTGTTCGAAGTTCGCAGCCGCACCATCACGGCGATTCGGGAGTTCCTGGTCGAGCGCGGCTTCCTTGAAGTCGAGACGCCGATGATGCAGCCCATCGCCGGTGGCGCGCTCGCGCGACCGTTCGTGACCCATCACAACGCGCTCGACATGAACCTGTTTCTACGCATCGCGCCGGAGCTCTATCTCAAACGCCTCGTGGTGGGTGGCATCGAAAAGGTTTTCGAGATCAATCGCAACTTCCGGAACGAAGGGATCGGCTATCGCTGGAACCCGGAGTTCACCATGCTGGAGTTTTACTGGGCGTACGCGGACTACAACGATCTGATGGACTTGACCGAAGGCCTGCTCGCCTCGACCGTCCAGAAGGCCGTTGGAACGGATTCCGTCACCTGGGGCGAGCACACGATCTCGTTCAAGGCGCCGTTCGTGCGCAAGCGCTTCCGGCAATTGGTGGCCGAGGCCTTGTCGACCAAGCTGGCCGAGCAAGTTGACGAGGCCGCCGTGCGAGATCTCGAGCGTGTATCGAACTTTGCGGGTCGGCTTGGCGTCGATGTTGAGAAGGGCTGGGGGCCCGGAAAGATCGGGGCCGAGATATTCGAGAAGCTGGTTGAGGACGAGCTGGTGCCGCCGACCTTCGTCTACGACTATCCGACCGAGATCTCGCCGCTTTCCAAGCAGCGACCAGACGATCCGGAGACGGTCGAGCGTTTTGAGCTGTACATCGGCGGAATGGAGATCGCCAATGCCTTCAGCGAGCTCAACGACCCGTTCGAGCAACGCCGTCGATTCGAGGCGCAGCTCGCCGAACGGGCGCGAGGAGACCACGAGGCCCACGCCATGGACGAGGACTACATTCGCGCGCTCGAATACGGGTTGCCCCCCACCGGTGGCGAAGGCGTCGGCATCGATCGCCTGGTCATGCTGTTGACGAACTCTCCCAGCATTCGCGACGTCATCCTGTTCCCGTTGATGCGACCACGGAAAGACGGCGAGCCGGCCCCGGGCCCGACCGATGCCGTTTGAGCTCCAGATCGCGCTGCGCTACCTGCTTGCCAAGCGCCGGCAGGTCTTCATTTCGGTCATCTCCCTCGTCTCAACGCTTGGCGTAACGGTGGGCGTCATGGCGCTCGTCATCGCGCTGGCGCTCATGACCGGCATGCAGCAGGAGTTGCGCGACCGCATTCTCGGCGCGATGGCGCACATCAGCGTGTGGAAAACCGGTGGAATCGCAGACTATCGCGCCGAGGCGCAGCGCATCGCGCAAATTCCGGGCGTCGTGGCGGCTGCCCCGGCAACTTACAGCAAGGCGCTCGTTACCACCGACCGCGCGGATACGTTTCTGACCATCAAGGGGATTGATCCCACGCTCGAGCGTGAGGTCACCGAGATAGCCGGCGCGATGACCGGCGGAAGCCTCGAAGCTCTCGAGGCCACCAACGAGGATGGACTTCCGGGAATCGTGATCGGTCATGGGCTGGCCGGGACGCTCGGCGCATTCGTCGGCGACTCGGTCACGTTGCTGACGCCCCAGGGGACGCTTTCTCCCATGGGGATGTCGCCGCGGATGCGACGTTTCAAAATCGTCGGGACGTTCCGACTGGGGTTGATCGAGTTCGATCAGGCGTACGGCTTCGTGGCTCTCGATGTGGCCGGGCGAATGGTGGGGCTCACGCAGCCCGATCATCTCGAGGTCAAGGTGCGGGATATCTACGCCGCCCCGGAGATAGCCGAGGCGATCACCGCGACACTCGGTTCCAACTACCTGACGCAGGACTGGTCCGACATGAACCAGTCGCTGTATTCGGCCCTGTATCTCGAAAAAATCGGAATGGGGATCGGAATCGGGTTGATCGTCGCCGTGGCGGCGTTGAATATCGTCGCCTCGCTCATCCTCCTGGTCATGGAAAAGACCCGAGACATTGCCATTTTGAAGACGATGGGCGCGTCGGCGCAGAGCGTGATGCTGATCTTTCTGGTTCAGGGCATGATCATCGGCACGGTCGGGACGGTCGTCGGCGCGTCGATCGGCGCGTCGGTCGCCCAACTGCTGGATCGGTACCGCGTAATCAGTATTCCGGGCGACGTCTACCAGGTCAGCTACCTTCCGTTCCGGGTATTGCCCACGGATCTGTTTTTCATCATCGCCGGCGCCGTGGTGGTGTGTTTCTTCGCCACGCTCTATCCATCGCGCCAGGCAGCCAAGCTCGATCCGGCGCAAGCGCTCCGTTACGAGTGACGCATGGCGTTTGTCGAAGCGCACGGTCTCAACAAGTCCTACCCCGTGGCGTCGAGTCGCGTCCACGTGCTACGGGACCTCGAGCTGGCGGTCGAGCGAGGCGAAATGGTCGCGATCATGGGAGCGTCAGGAGTTGGCAAGAGCACGCTTCTTCACGTCCTCGGGGGGCTCGATCGTCCTGATTCGGGCAGCGTTCGCGTCGGTGATGTCGATGTCGCGACGGTTTCGGACGTCGAACTCGTGGCGTTTCGTAACCGCCATGTGGGCTTCGTGTTTCAGTTCCATCATCTGCTGCCCGAGTTCACGGCGGCCGAGAACGCCGAAATGCCGCTGCGCATTGCCAGGGTGAAACCGGCTGACGCACGGCCGCACGCCGTCACCCTGCTCACCCGCGTCGGACTCGGCGAGCGTCTCGATCATCGTCCCGGCATGCTCTCCGGCGGAGAGCAACAACGCGTGGCGGTTGCGCGTGCGCTGATCATGCAGCCTGCGCTTCTTCTGGCCGACGAGCCCACCGGCGATCTCGATGAAGGTACTGCGGACGCCTTGCACAGGCTTTTGCGCGAGATGCACGCCGAGTCCGGACTCACAGCTATCATCGCGACGCATAACCCCCGGTTGGCTCAGCATTGCGACCGCATCCTGCGGCTCGAAGCCGGCCAGCTGCGAGCGGCGTGACTTCGGCGACGCAGTTGGGGTTAGAATCAAGGCGTCGGGCCGGATCAAAATGATCCGGGTATCTAAATTGCAACACTCGGCGTGATGCGTAGCCGCCCAGCTTCTGCGATCGAACCGCGACGCTCTCAGAGCCCCGAGCGCACTGAGGCTGTGCCCGCCATCGCTGTGCTCGACAATTGGGCCCACGCGGAGTGGACCGACGGTTGCCAGATCGATGAACTTCCGGCACTCCAAACCCTGACGGTTTTCACGATGAACCACCTGTACGAAATCATCGTGTTAGCCAGTCAGGAGGGTCGCGTGCGCGTCCGTGGAGGGCAGTTTTTCCCCGACTGGCGCGAGGCCAGTCTCGCCGGATGTTCGCTTGGTGGTAGCTTCCTCAAAATGCGCGGCGTTTATACAGGCTTCTGTATGGAGCTGTGTGCCGGGGGCGAGGTCATTGTGACCAGTCCCGTACAAAAGCTGACGCTGTCGCGACCCGATACCACGCAGTCTCACTAACTGCGCGCGTGCAGACGCGCCTCGCCCTGGCGGTAAGATTCGGCCATGCGCGTCCTTGTCGCGGCCATATTCCTGCTGACGGCATCCACCACTTCTGCACAATCCCTCTTCATTCCTCAGGGCGAACGTGCCGCCGAAGGGTCGGTGGCCTGGTCGGTTGGTCCCTTCTCGAATGGCATCGAAACCCACGGCGGCGTGTCGTTGGACGGCCGATGGGACGTGGGGTTTGGGTTCAATCGCTATCAAGTCGACTTCGGTGGTGCTGACGACACGACGCTGACCGAGTGGACTCCGTTCGTGCGGTATTTCCTGTTCAAGGAACAAGATGATGCGACTCCTGTCAGCCTGGCGGTTCACGGACAGTACTTCGCGGACCATTTCGAGGGCGATGACGATGGCTGGTATGTCCTCCTCGGCAGCCAGTTGTTCAAACGATTGACGCTAACCAACGGGCTTTCCTTGTATCCGTATGTTGGCTTTTCTTTTGCTGCCGAGTCTTTCACGGCCGGTGGCGCCGATGCTGATTCTTCGCTCTATCTGACGCGTCAGTTCGGTATCCACGTGCTCGTTCGCATGACCGATAAGGGCTGGCTGCGCGCGACGGTCGAAGAGCACAGCTTCCGGCGTGAGACTTACCGTGCCGCACGCATCGCGTACGTCTTCGGGTTCTAAAATCCAATCTTCCGAAGTCTCACGCCACCTGCAACTTAGCGGCACTGACGGCCTGCCTTGCCGTATAATGATCCCAGGGAACACGGTTCCACCGTTCCACAGTTCCACCGTTCCAGGGTTCGCGACATGGGGCGAACCTGGGGCCTTGGAAGCATAGGAACCTTGGAACCCTGGAACATTCGAATGTTCGAGCGGTACACCGAAAGAGCGCGGCGGGTTCTGTTTTTTGCCCGCTATGAAGCCAGCCAGCTCGGGAGCATCTCCATCGAGACCGAGCACCTGCTGCTTGGCCTGATCCGCGAAGGTAAAGGGCTGACCAGTCGAATTTTTGCGCGATCGCACCTTTCCCTCGAAAACATTCGCAAAGAGATCGAAGGTCGCACGGTTTTCCGCGAGAAGGTTTCAACTTCGGTTGAAATTCCTTTCAGCGCCGAGACCAAGCGAGTCCTTGGCTTCGCGGCCGAGGAGGCCGATCGCCTTCTGCACAACTACATCGGGACCGAGCACCTGCTGCTCGGCATCCTGCGCGAGGAACGATCGGTAGCCGCCACGATTCTGATGGAGAAGGGCATGCGCCTCCATCAGGTGCGCGAAGACATCGTTCAGTTGCTGAACGAGAAGACCACGCTGACGCGCGTCAAGGAGACGCCGCTCCTGGCTGAGTTCAGCCGCGACCTCACCGAAGCGGCGATGAAGAATCAGCTCGATCCGCTGGTCGGCCGCGACTACGAATTGGAACGCGTCCAACAGGTTCTCTGCCGCCGCACGAAGAACAACGCTGTGCTCATCGGCGAGCCGGGCGTCGGCAAGACGGCCATCGTCGAGGGGCTGGCGCAGAAGATCGTCTACGGGGATGTTCCACACTTCCTGGCCGACAAGCGCCTCCTCGCGCTCGACATCTCGCTGATCGTCGCGGGGACGAAGTATCGCGGACAGTTCGAAGAGCGCCTCAAGGCGATCATGAAGGAGCTGACCGACAACCCGAACATCATCGTGTTCATCGACGAGCTGCACACGTTGGTGGGGGCGGGGTCGGCTGAAGGATCGCTGGATGCCGCGAACATCCTGAAGCCCGCGCTCTCTCGCGGCGAGATCCGTTGCATCGGCGCGACGACGCCAGCGGAGTATCGGAAATACATCGAGAAAGATCGGTCGCTCGAACGCCGCTTCCAGGCGATCAAGGTTGATCCACCCTCCGAACGGGAGACCATCGAGATTCTGATGGGGATCAAGGACCGCTACGAGCAGTTCCACCACGTCGAATACACGCGCGAAGCCGTTGAGGCCGCGGTCTATCAATCGAGCCGTTACATCACCGACCGCTTCCTGCCGGACAAGGCCATCGACCTGGTCGACGAGGCAGGCGCGCGCGCCAAACTGCGCGAGGCCGGGTTCAGCGAGGAGTTCGGCGAGATCAACAAGAGCATTCGTGTGGCCGTCGAGCAGATGGAAAACGCGAATGCCAACAAAGACTTCGACAAGGTGCAGCACTATCGCGAGCAGGAGCAGGCGGCGCGCGAGAGCCTGCAGATGGTTCGCGAGAAGTTCGATGTCCGGTCGAGCGCCCGTCGCGTCGTCGTGGCCAAGGCGGAGATCGACGAGGTGGTTTCGAAGTGGACCGGTGTGCCGCTGTCGTCGATCAATCAGGACGAAAGCGACAAGCTGCTGCGGATGGAGCTTGAGCTCCACCGCAGGGTAATCAGCCAGGAAAAGGCAATCTCGGCCGTCTCGAGGGCCATTCGCAGGTCGCGAGCCGGCTTGAAGAATCCCAACCGACCGGTTGGCAGTTTCATGTTCCTGGGGCCGACCGGCGTCGGCAAGACCGAGCTGGCGCGCGCCCTCGCGCAGTTCCTCTTCGGGAGTGAAAACGCCCTCATCCGCTTCGACATGTCCGAGTACATGGAGAAGCACTCGGTGTCGAAGCTGATTGGATCCCCGCCGGGATATGTCGGGCACGAAGAGGGCGGACAGCTGACCGAGAAGGTCAAGCGCAACCCCTATTCAGTGGTCCTGCTCGACGAGATCGAGAAGGCTCATCCCGACATCTTCAACATCCTGTTGCAGGTCTTCGAAGATGGTCACTTGACGGACGGGCTGGGCAATCGCGTCAACTTCAAGAACGCGATTGTGATCATGACCTCGAACATCGGTGCGCGCTTCATTCAGAAGAAGGCGTCGATGGGGTTCCAGTCGGCCGACAGCAGCGAATTGGCCAAGAGCGTCCAGGACATGGTGCTGGGGGAGGTGAAGCGCACCTTCAACCCCGAGTTCGTCAACCGAATCGATGAGCTCATCGTCTTCGAAGCGCTGTCCGACGACGACCTTCGGCAGATTCTCGGGCTGCTGCTTGAACAGCTCAATAGCAATCTCACGGACCGTCGCATGCGCGTGGTTCTGACGCCCGAGGTCGCGAACTGGATCATCGAGATCACCTGCAAGGATCGGTCGTATGGAGCGCGCCCCCTGCGCCGGGCGATTCAGCGCTACATCGAGGATCCACTGGCCGAGGAGCTCATTCGGGGACACCTGCAGGGTGGTGAGGTCGAGGTGTATCTCGAGAGCGGTCAACTTGCCTATCGCCCTGCCGGCCAACCAGTTGCGGCAGGCCGTCGATTGACGACCATCGTCTGATCCAGTGTTCCGTGCTCAGTGACCAGCGGTCAGGTCGAAACCGACTGCCGGCTGATCGCGGTAAGATTCATGATTTGGCCGTTTTGCAAGGTAGTCAGCCCGACCGTTGGCCACCGGCCACTGGCCGCTGAACATATGGCATTGAAGTTTGCAGGCTCTTTAGGCGCCGCCTTTCTGGCGTTGGCTCTCTCGTCGCCCACCCTGGCAGCCCAGGCTCCGGCCGCGGCGGCTCCTGCCACCCCGGCGCAACCCGCGACGGGCACGCAGAAGCCTGCGACCCCGGCTCCACCGCCCGGCTCCGGTCCGATGGTCCGGATCATCGAGCTTCGATTCGAGCCGGTGAACGAGTCGCTGATCGAGGCGCAGACCTACCTCTATTACATCCAGACCCGATCGAGCCGGCCGAGCGACGGAGTCTGGGTCCCGTACTCCGAAGAGACCGAACGCTCGCTGCTCGAAGACTTCAAGCGGTTGTGGGCCACCAGCTTTCTAGACAACCTGCGGATTGAGGTCCTCGATCGCGACTTCGATGGCGTGACCGGCAAGCACGTCATCTTCCACATGGAGGAACGGCCGCGGGTCAAGATCGTCGAGTACATCCCCAGCGACAAAGTCGATCGGACCAAGGTCGACGAGAAGATGAAGGAGGCGGGGATCGCGCTCCGGCTCGATTCGTTCCTCGATCAAGGCGCGATTCGGCGCGTCGAGGGGATTCTTCGAAATCTGATGGCGGAGAAGGGTCACCAGTTTGCCGAGGTGAAATCGCGCGTCGAAGAACTCCCCGGCGGACCGAAGCTGGCCAAGGTGATCTTCGACATCAACGAAGGTCCGAAGGTCAAGGTTCGCGACATCGAGTTCGTCGGCAACGACAAGATCAGCGACGGCACCCTCAAGCGCCGGATGAAGGAAACCAAGGAGCACTGGTTCCTGTCGTTTATTACGGGCCGCGGGACGTATCAGGAGGAGAAGTTCGAGGAGGACGCCGACAAGGTCCAGGAGTTCTATCGCGAGCAGGGCTACATTCAGGCGCGCGTCGGCACGCCCGAGATCAAGACGCTGGAAGACTCCAAGGACAAGGAAACGCGCTGGGTGCAGCTGCGGATCCCAGTCACTGAGGGCCATCGCTACCGGATTGGCGACGTCAAGTTTGATGGCAACAAGGTCATCGACACCAAGTTTCTGCACCCGCTCTTCAAGCTGAAACCTGGGGAGTGGTACTCCGAGAAGGACGTCCGCAAGGGTTTCGAAAAAGCCAGGGAGTTGTACGGCGGCGGCGGGTACTTCGAATTCACCGGTTTCCCGGACATGGACTTCCAGGACCCGGCCGAGGGTCCGGTGGCCGGTCCGGCTGAGCCCACCGTGAACATCACGATGCGGATGACCGAGGGCGAGCAGTACTTCGTCAACCGAATCACCTTCACCGGCAACAACACCACCCGCGACAACGTGATCCGCCGCGAGATGCGCCTCGTCGAAGGCGGCATTTTCAGCACCGAGCAGTTGAAGTACAGCATTCGGCGACTGAATCAGTTGGGGTATTTCCAGAACCTGGAACAATCCCCCAATGCCGTCGACGTCCAGAAGACCCCTGACTCCAAGAACGAGGTCGACGTCACGCTGAAGCTGGAAGAGCAGAATCGCAACCAGTTGACGTTTGGCGCCGGCGTGTCGCAGTACCGAGGGCGTGTTCGGACAGCTGTCGTTTCAGACGTCCAACTTCCTGGGCCGTGGCGAATCGCTGACGCTATCGCTGCAAGCGGGGTCGCGCGCGGAACAGTACCAGCTGGCATTCACCGAACCGTTCCTGTTCGATCGCAACATCACGGGCGGGATCGATATTTTCAAGCGCAAGCTGGAGTACGTCAACCAGTTCACGCAGAAGTCGACGGGCGGCAATATCCTGTTCGGCTTCCCGGTTGCCGACTTCTCGCGGTTGTTCCTGACCTACAGCTACGAGGGCACCAGGGTCAGCGACTTCAACGAAGCGTTCTTCGATCCGAACTGCTTCTTCCGAGAGGGGGGCTGTCGCGACATTTCGCTGGACGACCTGTCGGAGTTGTCGCCGGACGCTCTGGAACTGCTGCGCCGCAACCCGTTCCTGCAGGATTCATTGCTGATTGGTCAGGGTGGCGAGCGGACGATTAGCAAGGTCGTGCCGAGCTTCGTGTTCAACACCATCGACAATCCGATCTTCCCGAACACCGGTCGGCGCCTGTCGCTCTCGAGTGACTTTGCCGGTCTCGGCGGCAACACCAAGTTCATCAAGCCGCGCGCGGAAGCCATCGGATTCTTCCGGCACCTCTCACGGACATCGGTCGGTTTCCGCGCTCAGGTTGAGTACGTGCGTCCTTATGGCAGCACGCAGATCCTTCCCATTTTCGAGCGACTATTCCTGGGCGGCGAGTACAGCATTCGCGGCTTTGACATCCGCTCGATCGGCCCAAAGGATCCCCAAACCAACTTCGTGCTGGGCGGCAACAAGAGCCTGCTGTTCAACGCCGAGTATCTGATCACGATTGCCAACCCCCTGCGGTTGGTCCTGTTCTTCGATGCCGGTCAGGTGAAGAACAACGGCCAGAGTTTCTCGTGGAAGGAGCCGGTTCTCGAAATCGTGCCGCCACCCGCGCCCGTCTTGTTCGATCCGTTTGCGACGACGCGAATCACCGTGCCAGGACAGGTCGTTGAAAACACGCTCCGGGTGATCGGCGAGACCTTCGCGTTCAAGGCATCGACGGGTGCGGAGATTCGGTTCTTCATGCCGGTGCTCAACGTGCCGTTCCGGTTGATCTTCGCGCACAACCCGAGCCGCGACAACGTGTACGACACCAATTCCAGCAACTTCCAGCCCGCCAAGAAGTTCACATTCCGTTTTGCCGTCGGCACGACGTTCTAGCCGCGGCATGACTTGGGCGGTCACGAGCGCGCCAGATCACGAGGGATGCGGCAGGGCAGACGCCACGCACGCACAACCAGGGATGCACAGACCTATGCAGCGATGGATTCGAGCGTTGAGCGTACTCACCATGGTCGCGTTGTTGACGGTGGCATGCGGAGACGATGATCCAACCCCGACGGCGCCAACCCCGCCGCCAACCGTGACCGAGACGTTCAGCGGTACTGTCAGCCGCAATGGCATAGTGATCCACAACTTCACCACGCAAGCGAGCGGCGTGGTTACGGCGACGTTGACGACGCTTTCACCGGATAGCGAGTTGCTCGTCGGGCTCAGCCTGGGCACCTGGAACGGCACGGCGTGCCAGCTTGTGATCACGAAAACGGATGCCAAGCAGGCCACCGTGCTCACGGGTGGTGTGTCGGCACTCGGTAGCCTGTGCGTCGTGATTAACGACGTTGGCAACATCGTGGACCCGATTACCTACGAAGTGACGGTCGTGCATCCGTGAGCAGGACGACCCCTTGGCGTCCGGCTGAGGTAGAATGACAGACTTCGTACCAACGAAAGGAACCACAGTAATGAGAGGTTTTGCCTTTGGTGTGGCCATCGCCGTGATGCTGGCGGGCTCGCCTTCGTTTGCTCAAACACCGACGCAGCCCCCTCCGGCGCAACCCCCCGCCCCAGCATCCCAGAAGCCCGCCACGCCCGCGAACGCGACTGCTGCGCAACCGGCGCCGGCACCACCTCCGGCTCCCAAGCCGTTTCCTGAGGGTGCCAAGATCGGGTACGTGGTGCTGCAGCGGATTGCGAACGAGTCGGCTGAGGGCAAGGCCGCAACCACCAAGATTCAAGCACTTCAACAGAAGAAGGCCGCCGAACTGCAAGACAAGAACAAGCAGCTGCAGGGTCTCGATGAGAAGCTGAAGAAGGAAGGCTCGGTCATGAGCGCCACTGCGCAGGGTGACATGCAGAAGCAGATGGAGCGGCTCCAGACGGAGATCCAGCGCTTCACGCAGGACGCCCAGGCCGAGATTCAGGAGCTGACGACACAACTGCAGGGGGCTTTCGAACAGCGCATGACCCCTATCCTTGGCCAGGTCGGTCAGGAAAAAGGCCTCCACTTCATCTTCAACGCGCCCGACTCTGGAATCGTGTGGGCCGATCCCGGCCTCGACATTACGACGGACGTGATCAAGCGCCTGGACGCCGCTCCAGCAAAGCCGGCCAAGTAACCGCTACGCGGTAGTTATCAGTTTTCCAGTTACCAGTTCAAAGGCGGGTGGTTCCTTTGAACTGGCAACTGACAACTGGAAACTTTCGACTATCCTCTAACTGTTGTCCTTCATCACCCAGGCTCTCGACCGCCTCGCGTTTCGATACCCATCACTTCTCGTAGACGACATCGTCGAGCACGAGCCGGGGCGCCGGATTGTGGCCGTGAAGAACGTCACCGTCGGCGAAGAGTTTTTTCAGGGGCACTTTCCCGGCGCGCCGTTGATGCCGGCGGTGCTGATGATCGAGTCGATGACGCAGGTGGCGATGCTCCTGATTCCGAGTGGTCGGGTGTCGCTTCGAGGCGTGGATAACGCGAAATTTCGCAAGCACGTGGTGCCTGGCGATCGTCTTCGGCTCGAAGTGCGCGTCGATCAGCAACGCGGTGGCTTGATTCGAGCCGGTGCATCCGCGACAGTAGACGATCATCTGGTGGCAGAGGCGGATCTCGTGCTTGCGATTTGTGAGGACGAGCCGCAAATTGACCCGACCGCGCACGTCCACTCGAGCGCAAAGATTGGTCGCGGCACCATCGTCGGGCCGCACGCAGTGATTGGTCCCAACGTAATCTTGGGCCGCAACTGCCGAGTCGGCGCGTCCGCTGTCATCGATGGACATACCTCAGTAGGCGAGGGCACGGAGTTCTATCCCTTTGCCTCGATCGGCCTCCCTCCGCAGGACCTGAAGTACAAGGGTGAGCCAACGACGCTCGACATCGGTCGTCGCAACATTTTTCGCGAGTTCGTGACGATTCATCGAGGCACGGCTGGTGGTGGCGGCCGCACGACCATCGGCGATCGCAATCTTCTGATGGCGTACGTTCACGTGGCGCACGATTGCCAGGTCGGCAGCGAGACGATCTTTGGACCTGGCGCGACGCTGGGGGGGCACGTCAAAGTTGATGACTTCGCGACGATCAGCGCCTACTCCGGGGTGCATCAGTTCTGTCGCGTCGGGCGGTATGCGTTCATCGGTGGCTATTCGGTCGTCACCAAGGACGCGCTGCCATTCGCCAAGACCGTCGGCGCACGCGGGATGTGCCGTGTCTACGGACTCAACACCATCGGGTTGGTCCGCCGCGGATTCGCCAGCGACACGTTGACCAAGCTCAAGCGCGCCTATCGTTACCTGCTCCAGTCAAAACTCAACGCGACACAGGCGCTCCGCAAGATCGAGAACGACCCCAGCCTGGCAAGTCCTGAAGTCGAATATCTCGTGAGCTTCATCCGGACGGCTTCACGCGGTGCCATTCTGAAACGTGGGAAGCCGACGGACGATGAGGCGTCGGACGGCTAGAGGCCGATGAAACTCGGGTTGATCGCGGGTAACGGACATTTCCCGTTTCTCGTGCTGGACGCCGCGCGCGCCTTGGGCCATGACGTCACCATCGTGGCGGTGCGCGAGGAGGCTTGGCCGGATCTCGGTGATGCGGCCTCACGCGCGAATGCCGCCATCCACTGGATTTCGCTCGGCCACCTCGGCGCCTGCCTCAAAGTGTTGAGCGAGGCCGGTGTCTCGCATGCCGTCATGGCGGGGCAGGTCAAGCACACGAAAATCTTCGAAGTAATTCCGGACTTGACGATGCTGTCGGTGTTGACCCGGTTGCGAGCACGAAATACCGACGCGTTAATCGCTGCCGTTGCCGACGTGATGCAGCAGCGTGGCATTCACCTCCTCGATTCGACCGAGCTATTGAAGCCGCTGCTCGCCAAGCCTGGAACGTTGGGGCGTTGCTCCCCGACCGACGAGCAACGCAAGGACCTGGCATTTGGATATCGGATGGCCGATGCAATCGCGGGCTTCGATATCGGCCAAACCGTCGTCGTCAAGCACCAGGCCGTGGTTGCCGTGGAGGCGATGGAGGGTACCGACGACACGATCGCCCGCGCCGGTGCGCTCGCCGGCCCAGGCACGGTGGTGGTGAAGGTCGCCAAGCCCAAGCAGGACATGCGTTTCGATGTGCCGATCGTTGGGCTGGCAACCATTCAGGCGATGCAACGTGCCCAGGCGGCGGTCCTGTCGGTCGATGCTGGAAGGACACTGATCTTCGATCAGGCAGAGTGCATTCGTGCAGCCGACGAGGCCGGCATCGTCGTAGTCGTGCGGGAGACGACGTGAGGATCGCCGTCGTCGGCGTTGGACACTTGGGGCGGCATCACGCTCGGGTTCTGTCCGACCTTCCGGGGGTGACGCTCACCGCGGTTGTCGACACCAACCGACCGCGCGCTCAGGAGATTGCCAAGGAGCGGCGCACGACCGCGTTTTCCGACTGGCGCGAAATCACGGGTGCGGTCGATGCGGTGACGGTGGCGGCGCCAACAGAAGCGCATCTGGAGATCGCAGAGGCGTTCCTCGAGCGCGGTGTGCATGTGCTCGTCGAAAAGCCCATGACGTTGACGACGGCCGATGCCGATCGTTTGATCGAACTGGCCAAGCGCAGCGGGGCGGTCCTTGCCGTCGGCCATACAGAGCGCTTCAATCCGGCCGTCGAACAGGCTCGTAATCTGGTGCGGGAGCCTCGATTCATTGAAGTTCACCGGCTGGGGACGTTTCCCGAGCGCAGCCTGGATATCGATGTCGTGTTCGATTTGATGATCCATGATCTCGACGTGGTGCTCAATCTTGTCGCCGATGAAGTGAGCGCCATCGAAGCGGTTGGCGTGCCAGTGCTCACGCCACGCGTTGACATCGCCAACGTCAGGCTGCGATTTTCGCGCGGGTGCATCGCAAACCTCACCGCGAGCCGGATTAGCCGCGAGCGCGTCCGCAAGATCCGGTTTTTTCAGCGGGATGCCTACCTGTCCATCGACTACGCGGCTCAGGAGGCCGAGATGTGGCGCCTTGTGCCGGTGCCCGGTCAAGCCCCGCGGATTGAGGGCGGCAAGCTGGAGGTTGCCCGCGAAGAACCCCTCAAACGGGAGCTGGAAGACTTCGTCGCGGCAATTCAGGAGAAGCGGGAGCCTGTCGTCACCGGCACGCAAGGCAGGGCAGCGCTGGAACTGGCCGAGCAGGTGGTTGCGCGAATGGAGATGGCGAGGTGATGGCACTCGACGAGCTCGCGGGAGTGGACATCCTGCGACTGGGCATGTTGGCGGATGAGGCGCGACGTTCATTGCCATCTGGCAGTGTCGTGACATATCTCAGAGTGCACGCCGTGCAGGCCAAGGACGTTAGTGGGGAACCAGCGATACCCGACGCGGCCGCGGAGCTTCGGTTGTACGAAACGCCGACCGCTCTTGCTGATGCCGTCGCGCAGGTAAAAACCCTGAAGAGGCTCGCCCGTGGGCGGCGTGTCTCAGCGTTCTCGATGGCCGACCTCGACGATCGAGCTCGAGCGGGTTGGGGCACGATGAGCTCTCTGCTGTCGGCGCTGGTCGATGCCGGCTTATCGGACTTGGCGGAGATTCCCGTCGATCGAGTAGAGAACCTCTCTCAGACCCTCGGCACGTTGAAGGCGGCGGGCATCAATCCAGCCCGGCTGACAGTTTCACTTTCGTTGGGCGAGAGACGCCTCGAGTTGCTCGATGGGCTGCGAAACACGCTCGCCACTCACTCAGAGACCATCCGCTTCAATCCGCTGGCACGAGTGGCCCCTGTAGATAAACCAACCACTGGATATGACGACGTGCGGCTCGTGGCGATGTCCCGGCTTGCGCTCAAGGACGTTGGCACGACGCCGATTTCAATCGAGGTGGACTGGTCGTTGTACGGACCGAAGTTGGCGCAAGTCGCGCTGACGTTTGGCGCCGATCATCTCGATGCCGTGCCGGCAACCAGCGACGTGCAGCTGGGACCTCGCCGCGCGACGGTGGAAGACGTCGAACGAAACATCCGCGCCGCCGGATTTGAACCGCAGGAATACCGACCTCGATGAGCATCGTCCGGCTGGGTGCCGTTTCCTATCTCAATACCAAACCGCTCGTGCACGGCCTGGACCGGCGATCGGATCTGTTCAGCATCCGATTCGATGTTCCGGCGCAGTGTGCGGCGCTGCTGCACGAAGGGCGAGTGGACCTCGGCCTCATCCCCGCAATCGAATACTTGCGCGGTGATTACCGCATCGTCCCTGGGGTCGCGATCGGCTCCGATGGCGAGATCGCGTCGGTAGCGGTGTTCAGCAAGGTCCCCGTCGACCGTATTGCGACGCTGGCTCTTGACGTCAGCTCGCGGACGTCGGTCGCGCTCACGCGAATCTTGTGCGCTCGCCGATGGCAGATCACGCCGAAGTTGGTACCGGCCGAGCCCGATCTCCGCAGCATGTTGGCGCGAGCGGACGCCGCGCTCGTGATTGGCGATCCGGCATTGACGATCGATCCGGGCGCGCACGGGCTCGCCAAGATCGATCTGGGGACTGAGTGGCGAGCGCTGACGGGACTGCCGTTCGTCTACGCGATGTGGTGTGGTCGTGAAGGCGCGGTGTCTCCCGACCATGTGGAGGCGCTGACGCAGGCCCGCGAGCAAGGGGAGGCGGCCGTCGCCGACATTGCGCGGGCTGAAGGACAGGGCAACCACGAGCACGAAGAACGGGCGCTTCGCTACCTGCGTGATAATCTGAAATACGGCTTGGGCGAGTCAGAACTCGCAGGATTGCAGCGCTTTCACGAACTTGCGGCCGACTGCGATCTCGTCCCCGGCCTCCGCCCATTGCGGTTCTTTGGCGGAAAAGAGGTCGGGTCTATTTAACGTTATTGCGTACCCGCGCCTCGGCGAGGATCGCAAACACTGCCACCGGATGACGCTAGAGGCGCTTCAGCAACGCATCGAGTCGGGCGGCCGCATCGCGCAGGACGAGGCGCTGTTTCTCTATCGCGAAGCGCCGACGTACTGGCTGGCCGGCATGGCCGACCACATCCGCGCTCGCAAGCACCCGACAGGCGTCGTCACGTACATCATCGATCGGAACGTCAACTACACGAACGTCTGCGTAGCGCGCTGCAACTTCTGCGCGTTCTACCGCCCCGTCGGCGATGCCGGGGGCTACGTCCTGGGCTTCGACGAAATCTTTCGCAAGATCGACGAGACCATCGCCGTCGGGGGAGTGCAGCTGCTGCTCCAGGGCGGGCACAACCCGGATCTTCCGCTGCAGTGGTACGACGATCTCTTCCGGGCAGTCAAGGAACGCTATCCCGACTTCAAGCTTCACGCCCTGTCGCCGCCCGAGGTGATCCACCTGTCGCGCATGTCGCGCCTTTCCGTGCGGGAAGTGATCGACCGGTTGATCGCCGCTGGACTCGATAGCATTCCCGGTGGCGGCGCCGAGATTCTCGTCGACCGTGTTCGGAAGCTGCTCAACTGCTACAACAAGGCGAGCGCCGACGAGTGGCTCGACGTCATGCGTCAAGCCCATCATGCGGGTCTCCGCACGACGGCGACGATGATGTACGGAACCGTGGAGTCGATGGAGGAGCGGCTCGAGCACTTGTTTCGACTGCGCGACGTTCAAGATGAGACCGGCGGCTTCACCGCGTTCATCACGTGGAGCTATCAGCCGGAACACACCGAGCGCGGTGGACAAGAGGCGACCGGCATCGAGTATCTGCGGACGCTGGCCATCTCCCGGCTGGTTCTCGATAACTTCGACAACATCCAGGCGTCGTGGGTGACCCAAGGAGGCAAGGTCGGGCAGTTGAGTCTTGCGTTTGGCGCCAACGACATGGGCAGCGTGATGATCGAGGAGAACGTCGTACGCGCAGCAGGTGCGAGCTACTGCATGGACGAGGTCGAGATCGTGCGCAACGTCGAGGACGCTGGATTCGTCGCGAAGCGTCGCAATATGCACTACGACATCCTCGGCGATCCAATCTTCCGGCTGCGCGAGGTGCCGCGGATGCTGTCGCTGGCCACGGCGCGGGAGGAAGGCGATCACTCGATTCCCGTTGAATTGGTCAACTATCCGGCGCGGAGCGCGGCCGGGAAACGACTGCGCGAATCCGGTCCGACACCCTCGCAATGACCGTCTACCGGGCGGCGTGGATCTGCCCGATCGTTTCGCCCCCCATCGAAAATGGCTGGGTCGCGATCCGGGCTGGCCGCATCGAGGCGATCGGCGGCCCACGCGATACGCCGGCCGAGCCGATCTCGCGGGATCTCGGGTCGGTTGCCATCCTTCCTGGACTGGTCAACGCTCACACACATCTGGAACTGTCCTGGCTCCGTGACCGCGTCCCCCCAGCGGCGGATTTTGTCAGCTGGATCAAGCAACTCATGCTCCTGCGCGGCGGGCGAATGGAGCGCGCGGACGATGTGAAAGTGCTCGCGGCGGTTCGTGACGCCATCGCGGAAGCGAGACAGGCTGGCACCATCGCCTTCGGCGACATCAGCAACTCGCTGGCCAGCGTCAGGCCGCTCTGTGATGCCGGGCTCGACGCTGTCGTGTTCCACGAGTTGCTCGGATTCCAGGAGACCGACGCGCGATTGGTCGAACGATCGCGGCCCCAGCGGGCCGCGGCGTCTGCGAACGGGGATGGCCGTGTGCGAGTGTCAATCGCGCCGCACGCGCCGTATTCGGTATCGCCAGAACTCTTTCGCGCGATTCGCGCCGAAGTGAGTGGGGGCGGTGTCCCAATCTGCAGCGTGCATCTCGGCGAATCGAAAAGCGAGACTGGAACTCTTACGGGATGGGTCGGGGCCGTGGCCCGGAATCATGCGATTGATCGGGGTGTTCCGCGCCGATTGGCGGCCTCCAGGCACCGGTCCCGTCGAGTATCTCGAGAGTTTGGGTGTCCTCGACGCTCGAACGCTGGCGGTCCACGCCGTCCAGATCGACGACACGGGGCTGCGGCGATTGGCCAGCCTCGGCAGCACTGTCGTGACTTGCCCGCGGAGCAATCAATGGGTGGGCGTGGGTGTTCCACCGATCGCGCGATTCTATGAATCGGGTGTTGCGGTCGCCGTGGGAACCGACAGTCTGGCGAGCGTTGAAGATTTGAACCTCTTTTCCGAACTGAAGACGATGAGGTGGCTGGCCCCCGCGGTGCCAGCCCAAACGCTGCTCGAGAGCGCAACGCTGACCGGTGCCCGCGCGTTGGGGTTGGACGGACACCTCGGATCAATCGAGCCGGGAAAGCGTGGTGATTTGATAGCCGTCGACCTTCCTCGGGACGTGACGGACGTTGAGGAACACCTCGTGAGCGGCGTCGATCCGCGTCGCATTCACTGGGTGACTGCCTGATGCCCCGGCTGCAAACCTACTTGTCGTTCGTCAGATTTTCACACTCGGTGTTTGCGCTGCCGTTCGCGCTGACGGGCGCACTCCTCGCCGCAAGGGATCATCCGCTGACCCGGATGAACGTCTTTTGGATCATCGTTGCGATGGTGGCGGCACGCAGCGCGGCGATGGGATTCAACCGGCTGGTCGACGCGCGGTATGACGCACTGAATCCCCGGACGGCGATGCGTGAGATACCTCGCGGCGCCATGACCACCACTGAAGCCACCGTATTCGTCGTCATCTCGTCGGTGGTCTTCATGGCCGCGTCGTGGATGCTGAGCCCGCTGTGCGGGCTGCTGTCTCCGATCGCGTTGGCAATCGTCTTTTGGTACTCGCTGGCCAAGCGATACACGAACTTCACGCAGGCCTTTCTCGGGTTGGCGATGGCGGTCGCGCCCGTGGGTGGCTGGCTGGCGGCCGGGGGCCGCGGTGGATGGGAGCCCTGGCTGCTGGGTGCGGCGATCGCGTTGTGGGTGGGCGGGTTTGACGTCTTGTATGCCTGCCAGGATGAGGCCTTCGATCGCGCGCATGGTCTGCGATCGATTCCCGTGCGGTTCGGGATCGAGCGTTCGCTGCTGATCTCTCGAGCGATGCACCTGGCTGCCGTCGCGTGCATGGCAGCACTCGCCGTGGTGGTACCGCTGGGGCCCATCTATCTCGTCGGCGTCGTGCTGGTGGCGGTCCTGTTGCTTTACGAGCAGTCACTGGTCAGCAAAGAGGATTTGTCCCAGGTGAAGCGTGCGTTCGATCTCAACGGTTATGTCGGCATTCTGTACTTCGTGACCACCGCAATCGCGGTCTACGTCGGCTGACCTCGCCGTGGCATCTGAAACCAATCTGGACAAGTCTCCGGGCCGCATCTCGGGGATGTTCGATGCGATCGCCCCGCGTTACGATCTGCTGAATACGGTTCTATCCGGTGGACTCGATCGTTACTGGCGCCATCGTGCCATCGGTTCACTCGAACTCACTGGGCAGGAAACGGTGCTCGACGTGTGTACCGGTACGGGCGATGTCGCGCTGGCGGCGGCGCGGCCAGGACGTGCCCGACGGGTTCTGGGAATCGATTTCGCCGGTGCGATGCTGACGCGGGCCGTTGAGAAAGCGACTCACGCGAAGCCGGCCGCGCGCGTGCAGTTCGTGCGAGGGGACGCGATGAGCTTGCCGGCGCCAACCGCGACTGCGGACGGGGTCACGATTGCATTTGGCATTCGTAACGTCGCCGTTCCCGAGACGGCATGTGCCGAGCTGTATCGTGCCCTCAAGCCCGGCGGAAGGCTGGCGATTCTCGAGTTTGGTCTACCGGTAGTGCCGGCCGTACGGCCCCTCTATCTCTGGTATTTCAAACACATCCTTCCACGCATCGGCCGCATGGTGTCGAAACACGATGCGGCCTACTCGTATCTCCCGGCCTCGGTTGGTGCGTTTCCGTGGGGTGATGCCTTTGCTCAAATGCTGAGAGCCGCGGGTTTCCGCGAGGTTCGGAGCCGGCCGCTGACCCTGGGTATCGTCTATCTCTATACAGGTAAGAAATAGGGCGGGCAGGGCTGGTAGGGCTGGTAGGTAGCCCTATACTTAAATTACTGATGTACTTCGACTTCGACGGACGTTTCGAAGACCATATGCCCGTTGGCGGAGGGCTCCGCCGATGGGATGGCTTCCTGCTGTCCGTCGCGTTTCACGTCGGGATGGTGATTCTGGCGCTTTTGATCCCCTCCCTGCCGATGTTTGATCGAGCCCCTGCCGAGACCGAAGTCGTGCAACCGGTCCGCCAGGAGGAGGAGCCGCCGCGATTCGTATTCGTCCAGCCTCGCGTGGATCGGCCGGCGCCGACGCCGCCGCCGAGGGCCGAGGCCTCGGACATTGACCGCCGAACCAGCGCTCCGGAGCTGTCCCGCGCGCCCGCCAACCCATTGCCGTCTTCCCGAGGCAACTCCGCCGAGCGCGTGGAGGCGTCGCCGGACGAACGCGCCCGCGGCCGTGGCCCGGAGCCCGAGCCCACGCCCGAAGCGCCGACTCCGGTCCCTGACCCGCCGAAGATCGACGCGCCGCAGGCGCGATCGGAGTTGAAGCTTCCGACCGAGAAGCCACCACCGCCGCAGGGAGGGTCGCTTGGCGAAGCCCTCCGCAATCTTCAGAAATATGTGGATCAAGAGTCGTTCGCCAACGACAAGGGACAGGTGCAGAATCTCGGCCCGCTGCAGTTCGACACCAAGGGAGTCGAATTTGGGCCATGGATTCGCCGGTTCGTCGCCCAAGTGCGACGCAATTGGTTCGTGCCCATGGCGGCGATGTCGCTTCGCGGTCGTGTGGTGTTGACCTTCAACGTCCATCGCAACGGCGCGTTGACGGATGTCCAGGTGATTCAACCGTCTTCGATCGAATCGTTCAATCGCGCTGCCTACAACGCGTTGTTGGCCTCGAATCCCACCGAGCCGTTGCCACCCGAATACCCAGCCGACCAGGCGTTCTTCACGGTCACGTTCTATTACAACGACGGCCCTGGAGGGCAGTAAGTGCCGACACGTTCGCAGCAACTCGGGCTGCTGCTCGTAGCCTCGATGCTCGTCGTGTTCGTGTTGTGGCGTCTCACCAGATGAAACGGTTGATCGCGGTCCTGGGACCAACCGCAACCGGCAAGAGCGCGTTGGGACTGGCGATCGCCGAACGGATCGGCGGTGAGATCATCAATTGCGATTCGACCGCCGTCTATCGCGGTTTCGATATCGGCACCGACAAGGTTCCCAAAACTGAACGCTGCGGCATCCCGCACCATCTGATCGACATCGTCGAGCCAACCGTCGAGTACACGGCAGCCGATTACGGGCGCGATGCCGCCGCGATCATCAACGAAGTTCATGGCCGCGGACACGTTCCAATCATCGTTGGCGGCACCGGCTTCTACTTTCGAGCGCTCACGCGCGGATTGTTTCCGGGTCCCGGCAAGGACGCTGCGCTGCGGGATCGACTGGACGCCGTCGGCCATCGAAGAGGCGTGGAGTTCCTGTGGCGGATGGTGAAACGTGTCGATCCTCCATCCGCGGAGCGAATCCTGCCGCGTGATCGTAAGCGCCTCGTTCGGGCACTCGAGGTGTATTTCCGGACCGGTCGCCCGCTAACTGACCATTTCAAGGAGACTGTTTCGCCACTGGCGGACGACGTCGAGGTCACCGCGATTGGGTTGCGGCTCGAGGCCGGACTGCTTGCACAGAGACTGGCGGCCAGGGTCGATGCGCAGTTCGCCAGCGGGCTGTTGGACGAGGTCAACGCTCTCCTGGGCCGTGGGGTCCCCGAGTCCGCGAGGCCGTTTGGCGGGTTGGTCTACCGGCAGGTCCTCGAACACATGCACGGTGCGCGCGACCTCGATGCAACCCGGGCATTGATCGTTCAGGAGAACCGGCGTTACGCCCGCCGCCAGTTGATCTGGTTCCGCAAAGAGCCTACGCTTAGGTGGTTTGATGGCCCCGGAGAGTCTGCAGCCGTGCAGACAAGCGTCCTTCGGTGGCTGGCCGACCAGGGCCTAGTGATCGACGGGGGACTTGCCGCTCATGCCTGAGACGAAGACCGGTGCGCCAAATATTCAGGATGTATTTCTCAATTACGCCCGTCGGGAAAAGCTTCCAGTCACGGTTCATTTACTCGACGGACGCGAATTCGACGCGCGCATCAAGAACTTCGATCGCTTTGCCCTGATCGTCGAGCATGGCGGAATGGATCACTTGATTTTCAAACACGCGATCGCGACCATCCGAACACCGCGCAGCGTTCCGAACTACTTCTCGTCGCATCATCCATAAGGTGACGGGGGCACGAGTGTGCCTAGGTGCCTTAGGTGCCTGGGTGCTGGTGCCAGGAGTGCTAGGTGCATGCGGGGCCTGAAGTGGGTGCCTTGATGTGCGCCAGCGTGATTCAGGCTCGGCACCCCAACGGTGTTGGCACCCTATGCACTACATGCACCGCACTTGAGGCGAGCACTGAGGCACCTTTAACACCCTTAGCACCCCTGGCACCAGCACCCTAGGCACCCCGGCACACTAGGCACTCAGGCACCCAGACCTTGGATTTCAAGCGCGCCATCGTCATCGTCCTCGATAGCGTTGGTATCGGCGAGCTGCCTGATGCCGACGCATATGGGGATCTTGGCAGCAACACGCTCGGCAACATTTCCCGGCAGGTGCGATTGAATATCCCGACGCTTGCGGCGCTCGGGCTCTCGCGAGTCGTGGCATTGCAAGGCGTGAAGGCTCCGGCGATGGCGCTTGGTGCGCATGGGCGGATGGCGGAACGTTCAGCCGGAAAGGACTCGGTCACTGGCCACTGGGAGCTGATGGGCATCGTCCTGGATCGGCCGTTTCCCACGTTTCCCAACGGGTTTCCGACCTCGCTCATTCACGAGTTCGAGAGACGGATTGGTCGTTCGATTATCGGCAATGTCGTGGCTTCTGGAACGGCCGTGATCGACGCGCTTGGACCCGAGCATCTGCAGTCTGGTGCGCCCATCGTCTACACGTCGGCAGACAGCGTGTTTCAGATAGCCGCGCACGAAGAAGTCGTGCCGGTTGAACGGCTGTACGCCTGGTGTGAAATCGCCTATGAGTTGGCGGTTGAGGGGCTTGGCTTGGGCCGCGTAATCGCAAGGCCGTTCGTGGGACGCCCAGGAGCCTTCACGCGCAC
The DNA here is from genome assembly GCA_963724485.1 of uncultured Acidobacteriota bacterium. Taxonomy (GTDB): domain Bacteria; phylum Acidobacteriota; class Vicinamibacteria; order Vicinamibacterales; family UBA2999; genus JACCSI01. Next base: position 131,465 of record CAVRUW010000018.1, on the reverse strand, counting down.
GCCCAATCGTCACGACTACGCCATGCCGCCGCGCGGCGAGACGTTGCTGGACCGTTTGACGGCAGCGGGGATCCACGTGACGTCAATCGGCAAGGTTCGAGATCTTTTCGCCGGTAAGGGCATCAGCGAATCGCATCCGACCTCGAGTGATGAGGACGGAATGGATCATGTGCGCGCGCAGATGGAACGGCAGGATGGTGGATTGATTTTTGCGAATCTCGTGGATTTCGACACGGTGTATGGACATCGCAACGACGTAGCCGGTTACGCGGCGAACCTCGAACGATTCGATCGGCGACTGGCAGAATTGCTGCCGGCACTTCGGCCGAACGATCTGCTCGTCGTGACCGCCGATCACGGCAACGACCCAACCACGCCGAGCACGGATCACTCGCGAGAGTACGTGCCACTACTGCTCACTGGCGAGCGCATTCGCAAGGGTGTGGACCTCGGCACTCGCGCCAGCTTCTCGGATCTCGGGCAGACCCTGGCGGATGTCTTCGGGGCTCCGGCGTTGCCATTTGGAGAGAGCTTCCGGGCTCAGGTCCAGCCATGACCATTCGCGAGGAGCTGGAGCGACGCGAACGGGAGATTCTGGCGCCGGCCGCCGCCAAGAGCGCCGACAGCAAGGGCCGGCTCAGGCCGGAAACCGAAGATCCGATCAGGCCGTCGTTCCAACGCGATCGCGATCGGGTGATCCACACCAAGGCGTTTCGACGGCTCAAGCACAAGACGCAGGTGTTCTTTGCGCCGGCTGGCGATCACTATCGGACTCGGCTTACTCACACGCTCGAGGTGGCGCAGATCGCGCGAACGATTGCCAAGGTGCTCCGCCTCCACGAGGAGCTCACCGAAGCCATCGCTCTCGGCCACGACCTGGGGCACACGCCGTTCGGCCACGCGGGCGAGCGGGTACTCAACGCGCTGGTCCCGGGAGGTTTCAACCACTACGAACAGAGTCTTCGCATCGTGGACGTCCTCGAAAACGACCGGCAGGGGCTGAATCTGACGTGGGAGGTTCGCGACGGGATCGCTCGCCACTCGAAAGGGAAGAGCGGTTTGCCGGTGGGTGGGCCTCCGGAACATCGCGCGTCGACGATCGAGGGTCAAGTCGCGCGTGTCGCCGACATCATCGCTTACGTAAATCATGATCTGGATGATGCCGTGCGGGCGGGATTGTTGACGTTGAGTCAGTTGCCCGGCGGCCTCTCGGAGATTTTGGGGAACAGTTCCTCAGAGCGAATCGGCCGGATGGTCACTGATGTGGTGCACGAAACATTGGACGGCGGCCTGTCCGAGATTCGGATGAGCGATCGCATTCTGGAGGCGACCCTCAAGCTCCGCAGCTTCCTGTTTGAGTCGGTCTACGAAAACGAAGCAGCGACCGCCGAGTTCAGCAAGGCGGAAGGAATACTTGGCGGCCTGTGGGAGAAGGTTCGGCAGCGTCCAGCGGAGTTTCTGGACCAGCGCACCATCGACGCTGAGGGACTCGATGTCGCCGCGCAGGACTTTGTGGCCGGAATGACCGATCGCTTTGCCGTCAGTCTCTACGAACAGCTGTTCATACCCAAGCCATGGATGGACATCCATGCCTGAACGAGCCGGATTCTGCGGTAGAAATAGCCTTTCGAGGCACCTGTGGGCCCGGGCTATAATTGTGGGTTGGCGGTGCCTTCGGGGACCGGGAAGTACGCGGCACCATGATTCTGGACCTCACTAATCTCCGGCAGGGCGAAACAACCCTGTCCCGCCGGTACGATCCGTCGGCGTTCGACGGGCGTTCCAGTCAGTTCCGCGTCGTGACGCCGGTGGCGCTGCTGGCGACGGTCCAGAAGGACAAGGACCGGTTTCGGCTCGTCGGCACCCTGACGACGGCGCTGGAGCTGACCTGTAGCCGCTGTCTCGAGCCGTTCCAGCTGCCGGTCAATGCGAGATTCGACGTGCGGTATTTGCCGCAGTCGGAGAACACCGGTGAAGAACGGGAAGTGGAAGAGGACGATCTATCCGACGCGTTTTATCGCGACGAGCAGATCGACCTTGGACAGTTGATGGAGGAACAGTTCTATCTGGCTCTCCCCATGAAACCGCTCTGCCGCCAGGACTGCAAGGGGTTGTGCGCCAGCTGCGGTACGAACTTGAACGAAGAGACGTGCGGCTGCCAGGTAAGGTGGGAGGATCCCCGCTTGGCCGGGTTGAAAGCACTGGTCACACGGGATAACGACGATGCCTAATCCAAAACGACGACACTCCAAGACACGGGGACGCAAGCGGCGGACGCACGATGCCTTGCCCGTCACCTCTGCCGGCAAGTGCCCGCAGTGCGGCGAGCCGAAGGCACCGCACACCGTGTGCCGCTACTGCGGCTTCTACAAAGAACGACAGGTTCGACCGGTCGACGACGAATAGTGCACGTTGACTCAACGTCAGTTGCCAGTTGCCAGTTGCCAGTTGTCAGTTCAAAGGGAATTTGTGAGCTTCCTTTGAACTGGAAACTGATAACTGAAGACTGACCGCCGCAGCCTCTTTGGACATGCGTATCGCAGTTGACGCAATGGGCGGCGACCACGCGCCGGGTCGAATTGTGGACGGCGCGCTGGTGGCTGCACGGCATCTCGGAATCGGCGTCGACCTCGTTGGGCGTTCTGACCTCATTCGTGACGAGCTCGGACGGCACGAGGATGCGTCGGCACTCGATGTGCGGGTGATCGAAGCGCCGGACGTGGTCGAGATGGCGGAGTCGCCCATCCAGGCCCTTCGACGCAAACCGCGCTCGTCGATCCGTGTGGCGGCCGAACTGGTTGCCAAGGGTGATGCGGCGGCGGTAGTCAGCGCGGGACACACTGGGGCTGCCGTGGTGGCTGCGCATGCTGCGTTTGGAATGCTTCCAGGTGTCGACCGTCCGGCGTTGGCACCTTCGGTTCCCACGCGCGATGGCTCCGCGGTGTTGATCGACGCCGGCGCCACCGTCGAGTGCCGGCCGAGTTACCTGCTGCAGTTCGGGGTGATGGGCTCGGTTTATGCGCGCACGTGGATGGGGATCGAGCGGCCGCGGGTTGGTTTGCTGTCGATTGGCGAGGAAGAGACGAAAGGCAACGAACTGACGCGGGAGGCTCATCGGCTGCTCAAGGCGTCGCGGTTGCACTTTGTCGGGAATGTCGAGGCTCGGGACATCTTCTCGGGCCAGGCAGACGTAATTGTGTGTGACGGTTTCACCGGCAACGTCGCTCTAAAACTGAGCGAGGGCCTGGTGGAAATGGTGGAGGAGCTTCTTGGCAGTGAACTCCAGAGCACGTTCTCGAGCCAGGTGGGCTACCTGCTGTCGCGCCGGGCGTTTCGGCGGTTTCGACGCCGCGTCGACTATTCGGAATACGGTGGAGCGCCGCTGATGGGCGTCGCCGGGCTGTGCATCGTTTGCCATGGCCGCTCGTCAGCCAAGGCGATTCGCAATGCGGTTGCGATGGCGTCGCGTTTCGTGGGCAGCAACGTGCTCGGTCGTGTGGAACAGGAGATTGCGTCAGCAGTGGTGACCGAGCAGTGATCGCCTTCATTTTCCCCGGACAGGGCTCGCAGGCCGTCGGGATGGGGAAGGCCCTCGCGCAGCAGTTTCCTGAATGTCGCGAGGTATTCGAGGAGGCTGATGCGGCGCTTGGTGAACCACTCAGCAAGCTGATCTTCGAGGGCCCGGCCGAGGAGCTGACGCTGACCGAGAACACCCAGCCGGCGATACTCACGACGAGCATTGCGGCGTGTCGCGCCCTGGCTTCGCAGGGCATCGAGCCCGAAATGGTGGCCGGGCACAGCCTGGGCGAATATTCCGCACATGTCGCTGCCAGAACTTTTGAGTTCGCCGATGCGGTTCGCATCGTCCGCAATCGTGGTCGATATATGCAGGAGGCCGTACCGGTCGGCACCGGAGCGATGGCCGCGATTCTCGGATTGGACGCGGAGAAGGCTGAGCAAGCGTGCCGCGAGGCCGCCGAAGGTGACATCGTCAGCGCAGCAAATCTCAACGCGCCAGGTCAAGTGGTGATCGCCGGTACGGCTGCCGCGGTAGCGCGGGCCTCAGAGCGCGCCAAGGCGCTGGGCGCAAAGCGGGTCATTGCCCTCCAAGTAAGCGCCCCATTTCACTGTGCCTTGATGAAGCCCGCCGAAGTGCGTCTCGCTCCGGAGTTGCGAGCCCTTTCCGCTCAGTCTCCCGGCGTGCCCGTGGTCGCCAACGTCGACGCCATGCCCAAGCGGGATCTTCAGTCCTCCATAGACGCCCTGGTCGCCCAGGTATCCGCCCCGGTTCGCTGGGAGGCCGTCATGCGACGGATGGTCGGCGACGGCGCGAAGATCTTCATTGAGGTGGGACCCGGCAGCGTGCTCTCCGGACTTGGCCGCAAGGTCGTACCGGACGCCACCTTCATGCGCATCGACAGTCCCGAACATCTCGAGGACATCGTTGCGCTCGTTGCCGCTCAACGGGGCGTGCGGTCCTGAACCACACCATGAGCCAGTTTGCCGACCGAGTGGTGATCGTGACCGGTGCGTCACGAGGGATTGGCCGCGCGATTGCCCGCGAGCTCGCGAATCGCGGCGCACTCGTCGTTGCGGCGGCGCGCGGGAACAACGCACGAGGCACGGTCGACGAGATCGCGGCGGCCGCAGGACGGGCTGAGATGGTCTCGGCAGACATGACCGACGCGGATTCGCTGACTGCGCTAATCACCGGGGTAGTCGAGCGTCACGGCAAGATTGATGTGCTGGTCAGCAACGCCGGGATTGCGCGCGATCAGTTGATGCTTCGCATGAAGCGATCCGACTGGGACGAGGTTCTGGCGACGAACCTGAGTGCCAACTTCGTGCTGTGTCAGGCGGCCCTCAAGCCGATGATTCGCCAGCGCAGCGGACGTATCGTGGCGATCAGCTCGATTGTTGGACAGGTCGGCAATGCCGGCCAGGCCAACTATGCGGCATCAAAGGCTGGCTTGATCGGCTTTTGCAAGTCACTCGCGAAGGAAGTTGCCTCACGGAACGTGACCGTCAATGTTGTGGCGCCTGGATTGATTGACACCGACATGACTCGTGCCATCACCGCGAACGCACAGGCCGACTGGGCGGCGCAGATTCCATTGGGTCGCGCCGGCACGCCTGCCGATGTGGCGGCGGCTGTCTGCTTTCTCGCGTCGGACGAGGCATCGTATATTACTGGTCAGGTTCTGCACGTAAACGGCGGGATGTACATGTAGGAACGCCAGGTCGTTGACCTGGTGATGTGTTCAGCGGCGGAAAGTCAGATTCGATTCGGATTCATTGGAGGGCACACAGTGGCCGTTGCCGATAAGGTCAAGAGCATCATCGTGGAGCAGCTGGGCGTCGACGAAGAAGAAGTGACGCCGGATGCCTCGTTCGTCGACGACTTGGGCGCCGACTCGCTCGATACCGTCGAACTCGTCATGGCGTTCGAGGAAGAATTCGGGATTGAGATCCCCGACGAAGACGCGGAGAAGATCACTCGCGTCAAGGAAGCCGTCGAGTACATCGAGGCGCACGCGAAGAAGAAGTAGCGGGCGCCCTGGTGCGTCAGCCAGGAGGGACGGAGGGATTTTGAGCAGGCGAGTCGTCGTGACCGGCATCGGCCTGGTGTCGCCGGTTGGTATCGGCACCCAGGCAAACTGGGAGGCCCTCTGTAGCGGCGTGAGTGGAATCGGCCCGATCACCCGCTTCGACGCGTCGGCATTCGCGACGCGATTTGCCGGGGAGGTCAAGGACTTCGACCCCCTGCAATGGATCGAGAAAAAGGAACTGAAGAAGATGGACATCTTCATTCAGTTCGCCGTGGCCGCTTCGCAATTCGCGGTAGACGACGCCAAGCTCGTGATCACGCCGGAGTTCGCACCGCGAGTCGGCGTGTTCATTGGCTCGGGCATAGGTGGATTCACCACCATCGAACGGGAGCACATCGCATATCTCGAAGGGGGATCCCGAAAGATCTCCCCATTCTTCATACCTTCAGCAATCATCAACCTCGCGGCCGGGCAGGTCTCGATTCGCTTCGGCGCCAAGGGACCAAACCTGGCAACTTGTACGGCGTGCACCGCATCGGCGCACGCCATCGGCGATTCGTTTGAAATCATCAAACGCGGCGCGGCTGACGTGATGATTTCCGGCGGTGCCGAGGCGGCCGTCTGTGCCATGGGCATCGGCGGATTCGGCGCGCTGCGCGCGCTGTCGACGCGTAACGACGAACCGGGGCGGGCCAGCCGGCCGTTCGATCGTGATCGCGATGGCTTTGTGCTGGGTGAAGGCGCCGGCATGCTGATCCTCGAAGAACTCGAGTTCGCCCGGCGCCGCGGCGCACCAATCTACGCGGAAATGGTGGGCTACGGGATGTCGGCGGACGCGTATCACATGACTGCCCCGTCGGAAGATGGCGACGGCGCGTATCGGGTGATGGTATCGGCGTTGGAATCGGCCAACGTGAAGCCCGAGGCCGTGGACTACATCAACGCCCACGGCACGTCGACCCCACACAACGATCGCATCGAGACTCGTGCGATCAAGCGTGCCTTCGGCGCCCACGCTTCAAAGGTCGCCGTGTCGTCGAGCAAGTCGATGACAGGGCACCTGCTCGGCGCAGCCGGTGGGCTGGAAGCGGGAATCACTGTCCTCGCCGTCCATCATCAGAAGGTGCCGCCGACGGTGAATCACGACCATCCAGACGATGACCTGGATCTGGACTACGTGCCGAATGTCTTCCGTGAAATGCCGATTCGATACGCCTTGTCGAACTCGTTCGGGTTCGGCGGCACGAACGGTTCGCTTTTGTTCAGAAAGTTCGAAGAGTAGTTGACAGGGCTGAAGCCCGGACACTCAGGTAAATCTGATGAAGATTGCCGTCTGCATCAAACAAGTGCCGACTCGCGAGTGGCAGCCGCGTCTCAACGACGACAAGACGTGGATCCGCGAGCAGGACGTCTCGTATGAGATGAACGAGCCCGACGCTTATGCGCTGGAAGAGGGGCTCCGGCTCCGCGAGAAGCACGGCGGCGAGGTCGTAGTCTGCTCGGCCGGTCCCGCGCGCGTGCAGCAGGTGATTCGCGAGGCGCTCGCGCGTGGAGCGGATCGCGCAATCCACCTCGAGGACCAGGCGCTCGGCGCGGCCGACGCCTATGCGGCCGCGGCCGGGATGGCAGCGGCGATGGCTGAGGAGAAGTTCGACCTGATTCTCACTGGCCTTCAGTCAGACGATCAGGGCCACGCGCAGTTCGGGCCGGTGCTTGCGACCAAGCTGGGCATGCCTCACTCCACCATCATCATGGAGGTGCAGGTGGACCCCTCGACGGGCTCGGGCGGCACGCTGCGTGTCAAACGCGAGCTCGAAGGCGGCTGGTTTCAGTACGTGGGGATGCAGCTGCCGGCGTTGCTGACGATTCAGAGCGGCATCAACCAGCTGCGTTATGCCACGCTCAAAGGAATCATGGCGGCGAAGAAGAAGGAGATCAAGAAAGTCGCTCCCTCTGACCCCGTGCAGTCCCGTCAGAAGATCCTGGCCCTCTACGCTCCGCAGAAGGCCAAGCAGACCGTGATGATTGGCGGCGGTCCCGCCGAGGCGGCCAAGGAATTGATCAAGCGGCTGCGAGAAGAGGCTCGCGTCCTATGATTCTCGTCGTTGCCGAGCAGAAGGACGGCAAGCTCAATCGCGCCAGTTGGGAAGCCATCGCCGGCGCTCAACAGCTCGCACAGATCGCCGGACCATCCGAAGTGGGTGTCGTCGTCGCCGGTAAGAACATCTCCGGAGTGGCGAGCGAGCTCGCCGCGGCTGAACTGAGCGGGGTGACGACGCTGGATCACGAGGCGCTGGGCACGTATACGGCCGACGCGTTCAGCGCGGCCATGCGGCAGGCGATCGACGCCGCCAAGCCGACGTACGTCGTCTTTGCCCACACCTACCAGACGCGTGACTTCGCTCCGTCTCTGGCAGCTGCGATCGACCGGCCAATCATCACCGATGTCATCGGCGTGAAGGCCAGCTCTGCGGGCCCGGCATTTTCTCGACCGATGTTTCAAGGCAAGCTGACGGCCGACGTCGTGCCCGAGGGAGCGACCCCACACCTGATCTCCTTTCAGATCGGCGCGTTCCGTGCCGATTCCGTGAAGCGGGGTTCCGCTGCGGCGCCCGTCACGGCCGGTTCGGTCGACATTGACACCGCGAAGATCCGCCAATCGCCCGAGGCCCCGTTTCAGGAAGCCAAGCAGGCCGTGGACCTGTCACAGGCCGAGCGCATCGTCGCCGTCGGACGCGGCATCAAGGCTCAAGAGAATTTGGCGATCGCGGAGAAGCTGGCCAAGGCGTTTGGCGCCGAGTTGGCGGCGTCGCGACCCATCTGTGACAACGGCTGGCTGCCGATGGAACGTCAGATCGGCAGTTCCGGTCAGACCGTCGCACCCAAGTTGTATATCGCGCTCGGCATTTCTGGCGCGATTCAGCATCTCGTCGGCATGAAGGGCGCCCGGACGATCGTGGCCATCAACAAGGACGCCGAGGCGCCGATCTTCGAGGTGGCCGACTACGGCATCAACGGCGACATCTTCGAGATCGCACCTGCATTGGTGGCCGAATTGGAGAAGGGGTAGAGGGTGGCCGCGACCCGCGACACGCTCGAAGTCGACATTCTCATCGTCGGTGGCGGCCCCGCGGGCCTGTCCGCGGCGTTGCGACTGTCTCAATTGCAGCAGCAGCGCGGTGGCAGCGCGCTGTCGATCGCGGTGTTGGAGAAAGCGCGCGAGGCTGGCGCGCATCAGCTCTCGGGCGCTCTGCTGGATCCATCGACGCTGAACGAGCTGATGCCCGACTTCAAGGCTCGCGGCGCGCCTTTGGAATCCGAGGTTCATCGCGACAGCGTCTACTATCTCTCGCCGAAGCGGCAGATTCGCCTGCCGATTACACCACCGCCGTTTCGCAACCACGGGAACTACATCATCTCGCTCAACAAGTTCACCCGGTGGATGGCTGAACAAGTCGAAGCGGCGGGTGTCGATTTCTTCACCGGCTTTCCTGGGCAGTCGGTGCTGTCTGATGGCACCAGGGTGGTCGGTGTCCGTACCGGCGACAAGGGTATCGGACGACATGGCGAACAGAAAGCCAACTTCGAACCCGGCGCTGATGTTCTTGCCAAGCTCACGATCTTTGCTGACGGCGTTCGCGGCAACCTGACCAAGGAGCTGATTCGGACGTTGCAGCTCGCCGATCCCGGGCATCCCGCCGAATACGCAATCGGCCTGAAGGAAACATGGGACGTTCCGGCCGATCGGCTTCCAGCTGGAACGGTGATTCACACGCTCGGCTACCCGCTACGCGAAGAGGAGTTTGGCGGCAGCTTCCTCTATTCAATGCCGGGCGGACGAATCTCAATCGGCTTCGTTGTCGGATTGAGCTACAAGGACCCGTTGTTCGATCCACACGCTGCCTTCCAGCACTTCAAGATGCACCCCTTCATCAGGCGCATCCTCGAGGGCGGGCAGATGCTCCGCTACGGCGCGAAAGCGATTCCCGAAGGCGGGTGGAACACGCAACCGACGCTCTACTTCAACGGTGGGCTCATCGCTGGCGATGCTGCGAATTTCGTCAACTCGATGCGCCTCAAGGGGATTCATCTCGCGATGCGCAGCGGCATGCTGGCGGCCGAAGTCGCATTCGATGCCGTGCGTTCCGGCGATGTGTCATCCGCCTCGCTGAGACGCTACAAGACGTTGGTCGACGAGAGCGCGATCAAAGCCGAGCTCTATCCGGTCCGCAACGTCCATCAGGCATTCAGCAAGGGTTTGTATGCGGGATCCGCCTTCGCTGGGCTTGCCATGGTGACGGGCGGGCGGATGGCCGAGGATCTGCACGGGTCGCCTGGTCACACACGGCTGACGCACCTCGACGACTACTACGGCATTCGCAAGCGCGACATCATTTCGGCGTCGAACGAGGTCGCACCCGATCGCAAGCTTCTCTTCGACAAGGTCACCAACGTCCACTATTCGGGAACGCAGCACGACGAAGACCAGCCAGTCCACCTCCTGGTTCACACCGAGGTGTGCCATACCATCTGCGGCTCCGAGTTTGGACACCCATGCGTACGGTTCTGCCCAGCCAATGTCTACGAGATGGTGGATGACGGCCGCGGAGCCCTGCGACTGCAGATCAACGCGTCCAACTGTGTGCACTGCAAGACCTGCGACATCATGGACCCGTATGGCGTGATCACCTGGGTGCCGCCGGAAGGCGGCGGCGGGCCTCAGTACGATGGGATGTAGGACAGTTGTCAGTAACCAGTTTCCAGTTCAAAGGTGACTGGAAACTGACATGGAACAGCCCCGCTGGCGCGCCTCCCCCTCGCAGCGCGCGAAGATTGCCGCCATCAGTGGCCTCGGTTACCCGTTGCTCGCGGGGCTCGGCGCCACCTACAAATTTCGCGTCGACGGGCTCGAACATCTACGTGCCGCCCAGGCGCTCGGCCACCCCATTCACGCGTTCTGGCACGGACGCATTCTTCCCGGCACCATCTACTTCAAGCGCCGCGGTATCGTCGTCATCACCAGCGAAAACTTCGACGGTGAATGGATCGCGCGCATCATCAGCAGGTTTGGCTACGGGACCGCGCGTGGTTCATCGTCTCGAGGCGCGCGCAAGGCATTGTTGCAAATGGTTCGTGATATCAAGTCTCGGCCGGTCGCGTTTGCTCTCGATGGGCCACGCGGGCCTGCTCGGGTGGCACAGCCGGGCGCGGTGTGGCTCTCCAAGGCGACCGCCAATCCGCTCATCCCGTTTCACCTCGAAGCGAATCGCTACTGGTCGCTCAAGAGTTGGGACCGCACGCAGATCCCAAAGCCATTCGCGACCATCGCGCTGTCGTTTGCCCCCCCGATTCAAGTGCCCTCGCGCGCGGATGACGCAGAATTGACCGCGATCAATCGTCATCTGGAAGAGGCGTTGCGCGGCTGCGAGCAACGCTGCATGGAGCTGCTATGTCGGTAGTGCTCGTTACGAGCGATCGGTTTGCTGATCACCTCACGCCGCCGGGCCATCCGGAGCGCGTGGAGCGGGCAGAAACCATGCAGGTGGTGACGTCACGATGGCGCCAGCAAGGCGGCGAGGTTGTCGCACCACGAGAGGCGACGGATGAGGATCTTCTGAGAGTCCATGGTGCCAACTATGTCGAGAGCCTGAAGGCCGCAAGAGGTCGCGCCGGAATGCTCGACGCCGACACCTACTTGTCACCGGATTCCGAAGAGGTTGCCAGGCTCGCCGCGGGAGCTGTGCTGGTTGCAGTCGACCAGGTGCTGGACGGATTTGGCCGGCGAGCGGTTGTCCTGGTGCGCCCGCCGGGTCACCATGCCGAGGCGAACCGCGGGATGGGCTTCTGCCTTTACAACAACATCGCCGTGGGGGCGGCGTGGGCTCGAACGCGAGGCCTCTCGCGCGTCGCCATCGTCGACTACGACGTGCATCACGGCAACGGGACCCAATGGATGTTTTACGACGACCCGACGGTGCTTTTCGTGTCGTCGCATCAATACCCGTTCTATCCGGGCACCGGCGCTGCAGGCGAGACCGGGAAGGAGGCCGGCGTCGGCTACACCGTCAATTTTCCGCTGGAGGCGGGAGCGACTGACGCCGACTTCGATCACGTCTACAGTGCGGCGGTCATCCCGCTTCTACAGCAGTTTCGCCCTGAGCTGGTGCTGGTATCCGCTGGCTTCGACGCGCACGAACGCGATCCGCTTGGTCAGATGGGCGTGACGACCGATGGGTTCGGTGTCCTCTCGACACGCCTGCTGCGGGCGGCGGACGAGCAGTGTGACGGCCGGGTGATTTTCGTGAGCGAGGGCGGTTACGACACGCAGGCCCTGGCAGAATGCTGCCAGCGGGTGCTCACCCTCTGTGCATCCGAGTCGCTGCCGGCTCCAGCGTCAATCGAGGGCGACACACGCCGCGGCGAACGCTCTCTGGCCGATTTTCGCCGGGCGCACCGGCGCTGATATCCTTAACGGATCCGCGTGGCCCCGAGGAGCTGGCTTTGGTGCCAGCAAATTGGAAGGGGCCTCAGCGGCTGGACGCGCAGTGTCTGACTATCATCCGCAAGAGCTGGATCGTAAGTGGCAGGAACGGTGGGCCAAAACTCGTGCCTTCGAGGTCACGGAAGACCGCTCGAAGCCGAAATTCTATTGCCTCGAGATGTTCGCGTATCCCTCCGGACACGCCCACGTTGGCCACGTTCGCAACTACATCATCGGTGACATCGTCGCGAGGGTGAAGCGGCTGCAGGGGTTCAACGTCCTGCACCCGTTTGGCTGGGACGCTTTTGGTCTGCCCGCGGAGAACGCCGCGATCAAGAGCGGCATCCATCCCGAAACGTCGACGCTCGACAACATCGCCCACATGAAAGGGCAGCTCCAGCGGCTGGGGATCAGTTACGCCTGGGAGCGCGAGCTGGCGACGTGCCTGCCGGACTACTACCACTGGAATCAGTGGCTGTTCACCCGGATGTTCGAGCGAGGCCTGGCTTATCGCCGGCGGTCGACGGTCAATTGGTGTCCCAACGACGAAACCGTTCTCGCCAACGAACAGGTCATCGATGACGGCGTTTGTTGGCGATGCGGAACCCGCGTGGAGCAGAAGGACCTCGAACAGTGGTTCTTCCGAATCACCGCCTACGCGGACGATCTGCTGTCAGCGACCGAGCACATGTCGAGCTGGCCCGAAAAGGTTCTGACGATGCAGCGGAACTGGATTGGGCGGTCGGAAGGCGCCTTCGTGAAGTTTCCGCTGCTGATGCCCGGGCTAAAGCCAGGGCCCCCTGAGGTCATCGAAGTTTTCACGACGCGTATCGACACGATCTATGGCGCCACGTTCGTGCTGATTGGTCCCGAGCATTCTCTGGTCAATATGTTCGCGGAGGTGTCCAGCGAGCCCGCAGCATTTCGTGAACGAGCGGCAAGGTTCAGAGGGCAGGACCGGGCCGCACGTGTAAGCGGGGAGGTCGAGAAGGAAGGATTCTTCACCGGCCAGTACGCGATCAATCCGTTCACCCAGGAACAGGTCCCGGTGTGGGTCGCCAACTTCGTCCTGGGCGAATACGGAACCGGAGCCGTGATGGCCGTGCCTGCCCACGACGAGCGCGACTTCGAGTTTGCCCGGAAGTACAACCTGCCGATTCGCGTGGTGGTTCGCCCCGAAGATGGGGAGGTCGCCAACGTGGATGCGATGACCGAGCCGGTCTCTAATGACGGCGTGCTGGTCAACTCCAACGGATGGGACGGGCTTCCCTCGGACGAAGCGCGGCGTCGGCTCACGGCCCACGCAGCCGAACAAGGCATCGGTCAGGGCACGGTACAGTTTCGGCTGAAAGATTGGGGAATTTCGCGCCAGCGCTATTGGGGGACCCCAATCCCCATGATTCATTGCCCGGTCGACGGCATCGTCGCCGTTCCTGACGACCAGTTGCCCGTCGAGTTGCCGCGGCTCGCGCAGTTCTCGGGTCGCGGCGATTCGCCGCTGGCGCAAGTGCCCGAGTTCGTAAACGTCACGTGCCCTAAGTGTGGCGGTCCGGCTCGTCGCGAAACGGACACGATGGACACGTTCGTTGACTCATCTTGGTACTTCTATCGGTTTGCGGACGCACACAACGACCGTCAGCCGTTTGATCCGGCCAAGGTCGCATATTGGTGTCCCGTCGACTTCTACAGCGGTGGTATTGAGCACGCGATTCTGCATCTGATCTACTCGCGGTTTTTTGCGCGCGTCTTCCGCGATCTGGGGATGGTGAACCACGCCGAGCCCTTCACTCACCTGCTTACGCAGGGAATGGTGCTGAAGAACGGCGACGTCATGTCGAAGTCCAAGGGCAACGTCGTTGATCCCGACTCGATGATTGCGAAAGTGGGTGCCGATGCCTTGCGCCTGTACGTGATGTTCGTGGCGCCGCCAGAAAAGGAGGTGGAGTGGAGCGACAGCGGTCTCGACGGCAGCTTCAGATGGCTGGCGCGTGTCTGGCACATCGCGCAGCAGTGGAAGCCAGCTGTGAGCGAGGCTCCAGCACTCGACGTAAGTTCGCTGACCGACGCCGAACGCGCTATTCGACGCAAGACCCATGACACGATTCGGCGAGTTACGCTGGACGTAGACGTTCGTAAGCAGTTCAATACCGCCATCTCGGCGATGATGGAGCTCGTCAACGATCTCTACAGCTTCTCCAAGCAGCATCAGGAGTCACCGTTGCCGCAGGCGAGTGCTGTCGTGGGGGAGGCGCTGAGCGCACTGATTGTCATGATGTCGCCATTTGCCCCGCATACCGCGGAGGAGCTGTGGGAGCAGTTTGGTCACGCCGGAACGTTGGCTGCGGCCGCCTGGCCCATTTTCGACGCCGAGGCTGCCAAGGCTGAGGAGATCGTCATTCCAGTCCAGGTGAACGGGAAGGTACGGGCTCGCCTGACAGTGTCGCCGACGGTTGGGGATTCCGAGCTGGAGCAACTCGCGCTGGCACACCCGGCCGTTCTGCCGTACATTCAGGGCAAGACCGTTCGTAAAGTCGTGATCGCGAAAGGGCGTCTCATCAGTGTCGTCGTCAGTTGAACCCTTCGGCGTAAGTCGGCGCGAGTGCTTACGGGCATTGACCGTGGCAGTCGCGGGGCTGACAACCGGAGCCTGCGGCTACTCGCTGGCCGGCCGCGGCTCGTTCCTACCGGCGTACATCCGCTCGATCGCGATTCCCTTGTTCGCGAATCGAACGCCGTATCTCACGGTCGAACAGATGTTCACCGAAAAGGTCCGGGTCGAGTTCCAGGGTCGCGGCAGCTACTCGGTTCAACCGACGGAGCCCGGTGCCGATGGCGTCGTTCGCGGCGACATCATCGGTATCAACGCGGCGCCGGTTGGATACTCCGACCAGCAGCTGGCCACGCGGTATCGCTTCACGGTGATAGTGAGCGTGAAATTCGACGATGTATCCCAGAAGAAGACGCTTTGGGAGAACGGCGCGCTCAGCTTTTCGGACGAGTACGATCTTGCAAGCCGCACCAGTGTAGGCCTCGACGCGACGGCGTTTCTCGAGCAGGAGCGCGCGGCAATCGATCGCCTCTCGACGGACTTTGCCAAAAGCGTGGTGTCCGCGATCCTCGAAGCCTTCTGAGGCTCCGCTCTACTACGATGGCCAAACCCGCTGCCGTACGCCAGCAGATTGCGTCTGGTGAGACGGCACCACTCTATCTGCTCCAAGGTGACGATTTTCAGGCCCGCCTCGATCTCGCCGGTGAGTTCGCTTCCGTCGTCGATGAAGCGCTCCAGCCGTTCAACGTCGAAAGCTTTCACGCCAACGAGGCCTCGTCTGCTGGTGGTCGAGATCAACTGATTACGGGCCTTCTGGCCGCGGCACGCACCCTGCCGATGATGGCGCCTCGTCGCGTGCTGATCGTGCACCAGGCCGAACGCCTCCTCTCTCCACGTAAGGGAAGAGACGACGAGGCTGAGGCGCCGTCGTCGCCGGCTGATGGAAGTAAGAAACGTAAGAGGGCGATTACACCGAGCGAGGAGTTCGAGCAGTATCTCGAGGCGCCCGAGCCGCTCACGACCATCGTCTTCGTCGCCGGCGACATGGAAGAGAACCGCCGGCTGGTCAAGTTGATCCGCAAGCATGCTGTTGCCGTCGACTGCGGGAGTTTCGAAACCACGGCTGACGCCGCCAGGTGGGTGAAGGCTCGTCTCGAGAAGGAGGGGTTGTCCATCGAACCACAGGCGATATCGGTGCTTCTCGAAGCCGCGTCGCACAATCCCGGACGGATTCGTGCCGAGGTCGAGAAGCTGGTGCTATTCGCCGCTGGTGAGCGCAGCGTGACCGTGCAACATATCCGCGATCTCATTTCCCCGGAGCTGAGGCCGGGCGACTGGTTTGCGATCCGCGACGCGCTGAGCGCCCGCAATGCGCGGGCGGCGTTACGAGAAGTCGACGCGCAGTTCGATGCCGGATTCAAGGACGTTCAGATTCTCGGCTTGATTCGTTCCGTGGTGCGCGGCTTCTCCGACGATCGCGCAAAGCGCGGTCTCGACGCGGTGTTTCGGACCGATCTGGCGATCAAGACTGCCGGCGATCCACGAGCACCTCGCTACCTGCTCGAAACGCTTGTCGTCGAACTGTGCGGCAGCTAGCAATTGCTGAGTTGTTGATCCCGCGGCCGAGCCGGTTGCGTCCTGCATAGCGCTACAATCGCTGCCGCACGAATCCTTGGTAGTCGCGGCGCCGCGCCATCGCCGTCGATGCAGCCCAGAAAGGCAAAGCGATGAAACGCTACCTGCTGTCGATTGTGATCCTCCTCGGCGTGAGTTGCGGTGACGACACGCCAACCGGACCCTCCGGTTCGTCACTGAGTTTCTTCGTCTCGAGCGCGACGAGCGTGACCGGGAATCTCGGAGGTTTGGAAGGAGCTGACGCCACATGTCAGCGGCTCGCTTCGGCGGCTGGCCAGGGCGATCGAAGCTGGCGAGCCTACTTGAGCGTCGAGCGCGATGCGGGAAACAGGAATCAGGCGATCGACGCGCGAGACCGGATTGGCACCGGGCCCTGGCATAACGCGAACGGCGTGCTGGTTGCGAACAACGTAGCCGAACTACATTCGCGTACGGGCAATGCCGATCTCTTTGTCGACGAACGTGGTCGACGCATCAACGGGCAGTGGACCGGTTCGCCGACGCCGGTCGAGCACGACATTCTCACCGGATCGAACGCGGACGGAACGCTGGCCGCCGGCTTGACGTGCGGTGACTGGACGTCGGACTCGGCGACGCTGAGGGCACAAGTTGGTCATTCGGATGGGATGGGCCCCCAACAGAACACTGCCCCCCCGTTGTCGTCCTGGAACGCGGCGCACCTCAACCAGACTTGTGCGAACACCGCACCGGGAGGCGGCGCCGGACGCGTCTACTGTTTCGCTCGCTAACGGGCGCTCTGTCGATAAGCGTAGAGGACCACGCCGAGCGGGTCGCCAACCGCTCGGCCGCGGTGACATGTGAGGCACTGTTCGGTCGTGGCGCGCACGGCGCGAGCCGTGAAGCTCACATCCCCGATATCGAAGTCGTGTCGCTCTCGCCTGGTCAGCGTGTAGAACGCGGTTCGGCTTTCGTCGATGAGATCAACGGCAGCAGGCAGACTCGGCAGGGCCTGCGGGTCAGTGACCGCGATTGGCCCGAAGATGACACGTCGATCGAGTTGTGTCGGCTCTTTCGTCGTCAGGTGCGGTTCACGGTCGAGCACTCTTCGCCCCGCGACATAGAGCGCGACCTCGAGTCCGGCGTCTTTCAGTTCCTTGACCGCCGAGAATTCGGGCACGCTCTCGGGCCTGAATTGATGCGGCGTGTCGCCAAGGACGACGATGCGCCGAAGGCCGAAATTCTTGTCGACATCCTTGAAGCGGTCTTGAATGGATCGGTTGAGGGAAGCAATCGGATCATCGGCACCGATTGCAATGACACCAGCCACAACCAGATTGAGAGCCAACAGAGCGACCAATGCCTTTGCACGCATGCCGCCTCCTTCGGTCAGGGTTGAGGTTTAGACGGCTGCTCGTTAGAGTCGGTTTGGTTTGGAGCGAAGAAGTGCGCTAATCGAGATCGCCGGTCTCTCTTGAGCCTAGTTCGCGGCTCTCCAGTCTTCGTTTCGGCGACGTCGATGCACGTCAGTCCTATTCAGTCCGCAACACGGTGACCGGATCAGAGGCCACGACGCGACGTGCAGGGAAATAACAGGCCGCCAACGCGGCGAGTGTCATCAACACCGCGGATCCGATGAGCGCCAACGGATCGGCTGGAGCGATCTGAAACAAGAACCGCCGCAACAGTTGCGCGCTGCCGATCGAGCCTATCAACCCTACGAGCAACCCACCGCCCGCCATCAGGAGGCCGCGGGTGAGGACCAGCCGCACGATGTCCCAGCGGCTCGCGCCCAACGCCATGCGCAACCCCACTTCGCGCAGCCGCGAGGTCATGATTGCGCTCAACACGCCGTAGACGCCAGCGATGGCGAGCAGCAGAGCGACGACTGCGAAGCCGATGACGACGGCGAGAGCGAACCGCCGCGGCGAGACGGTCTTTTGCACGAGCTCGTCGAGCGTCGCGGTTCGATAAATGGTCTGCGCCGGGTTGACCGCCCAGATGGCCGCGCGGGCTGGCTCGATCAAGCTCGTCGCGTCGCCGGCGCTCTGCACCACGAATGTCATCGAACCGAACGGCATCTGCGCGAGAGGCATGAACAGCTCGTCTCGCGCGTCACGATCGAGGCTGTCGTGGCGTAGTGCGCCGACTACGCCAACGATCTCCACCTCGGTTGGCGCGCCCGAGAAGCGAAAGCGCAGCTTATCGCCGATCGGATCTTCCAGGGATGCCCAGTAACGGTGCGCCAGCGCTTCTGTGATCACGGCCACCCTCTTGTTCTCCGATCCATCTCGGGAGTCGAGCGCACGGCCAGCTTTTAGCGGGATCCGCATCGCGTCGAAGAATCCCGGCGTTGCGACGGACAGGTACGCTCGCGGCGCTTCGCCTTCCGTGGGTTCTTGCCGCCCCACGATCGTGATCACGTTCTGAATGTTGATGTTCGACTCGATGAAGGGCATGGCGGAAACCGCGCCGACATGCTGAACCGCGGGCAGAGACGCCAGGCGGGCGATCGCGTTGTCGAAGAAAGTCCGCAGTTGAGCCGGCGTGGGGTTGTAGTCCCAGGCGAAGACCTGCGTTACCAGCACGCGTTCGCGCTGAAAGCCGGGATCGACACCCATCAAGCCGACGAAACTGCGAATCAGGAGCCCGGCGCCAGTCACGAGTATCAGGGCCAACGCCACCTCGGCGACCACCAAGCCGGCTCGCAGGCGATGCTGAGAACGATCCGCGGTTGTCGTGCCGCGCCCGGCGTTGGCCAGACCGGTTCGCGCGACCCGGATTGCCGGCAGCAGTCCAGACAGAATTGCCACGGTGACGGCCATGACACCGGCAAAGACGAGCGCGCGCCAATCGAGTTGCAGCGTTTCAATCCACGGCACGGTCGGGGGACCGAGCCATGAAATCGCTTTGAGCGTCCAGAATGCCGCAAGCGATCCAGCCAGGGCGCCAAGCATCGCGATGACCAGGCTCTCCAGCAACAGCTGTTGGATCACGCGTCCGCGTCGCGCGCCAAGCGCGATGCGCACGGCGATTTCCCGCTCTCGCGCCGAGCCCCTCGCGAGCAGCAAGTTGGCGACGTTCACGCACGCAATGAGAAGCACGACTCCGACAGCCGCCGCGAGCAAAGTAACGGCGAGCGACACGTTGCCCACGAGATGATCGCGAAGGGGCAGCACGGTCGCACCCGTCCTGGCGTTGCTACGCGGATATTCGGTGGCGAGTTGTTGCGAGATCCGCTGCATCTCGGCCTGAGCCGTTTCGATGGGAACGCCGGGCTTCAATCGGCCGACGACGGACCAGTAGCCGCTGCCACGGATGTTCGGCTCCCACTGCTCGATGGCCTTGGGCTGCCAGACGTTTCGGTAACCGGTGCCAGTCGGGAGCAGCCGAGGCTCGAACTCGCTGGGGACGACGCCAATGATCGTCAGCGTCTGATCTTCGGCGCGGACGGTCCGGCCGATGACCGAGGGATCGGCGCCGAAGCGCTGCCGCCAGAACGCCTCACCGAGCACCAGCACCTGATCGCGCCCCTTCTGGAACTCCTCGGCGTTGAAGAAACGGCCAAGGAGCGGCTTGACGCCGAAGCTCTCGAAGAAGCCTTCGGTGACCTTCGCAGAAAACCACACCTCTGGCCGGGGATTGCCGGCGATGTCCAGCGACCACGGATCGACGCCCGAGAGGTGCTCGAAGGATTGTGCTCGCTGCCGCCAATCCAGGAGATTACCCGGTGCAACTTCGAGCGGCTCCTGGTCCGGCGCCCGGGTTTCCCAGAGGGTGACAATGCGATCCGAGTCCGAATAGGGGAGGGGACGGAGCAGGATCTGATCGGTGACGCTGAACATGGTCACCGTTGCCGCGAGGCCCAGTGCGAGGATGCCGATGGCTGTCGCGGCGAAGCCCGCATGTTGCGCGAGCTGTCGCAAGCCGTGACGGACATCGTCTATCCAGTCGAAGTCGGCAATGCTCTGCTGGCGCAACCAGAACGCATCGGCAAACGCGCCGAGCGCCCTGCGAACCGGACGCCGGTAACGCACCGCCGTGTCACCCAGTGCCGCCAGCTCAGCGTTCCATTCGTGTGTCCAGTCGTCTCGCAGTCCGCCGGGGACCAGCACGGCGGCCGCGCGGATGATGAGACGAGCCAGCGCGTGATGACGGTCAGGGCTCATGGTTATCTCTCCGATTTCGCCGCGCTCATGGACGCGATGTCCTGCAGCGCCCGGTATCGTGCCGCGGCTTCGATGGCGGTTTGCCGTCCGACGGCAGTGAGCTCGTAGTAGCGGCGAGGGGGCCGCTGTTCGCGACGCGCAACCCCTTCTTTTTCCCATCGCGACCGCACGTGCCCTTCGACATCGAGGCGGCGGAGGATCGGGTAGACCGTCCCGCTGGGCAGCCCGGTGGCGTCCATGATGTCGAAGCCGTGATGATGGCCGTGCAGGAGCGCCTGCAGGACGAGCGTGGTCGGGTAGGTCAGTCGCATGGTCCTCCGTCGAAGACTACCTATGTAGACTTAGACGGAGGGATCATCGATCAGGTTGGCGGTAAGTCAAAGGCACGACCTCACACGTCTCGCCCCAGCGGGCCACGCTTCATCCCTTCGACGTAGGCGGTCACACAGCCCAGCGGTCATAGTCGCGGCCGGAGGCTCCAATGGCGCACATCCGAAGGCTGGCGATCGCGATGTTTGTTTACGTATTTGTGGCGGCGGCGTCTGCGCAAACACCGGCGCCGCTCGAAAACCTTCAGTACTTTCCCAAAGACATCACTCGCGAACGGCTCACGCAGCGCATGCGAGAATTCTCCTTCGCGCTGAACGTCCGGTGCCAGTATTGCCACGCGGGTGGCGACGGTATCTCGTTCGAGGGAGTGAACTTTGCGTCTGACGACAAGCCGGCCAAACGTACCGCCCGGTTCATGCTGCGGATGGTCGATACCCTCAACCAGACCACGCTAGCGGCATCGCCGGAACGACGCACTCCGCCGGTGAAGATGGACTGCGTGCATTGCCATCGCGGATCGGTCGTGCCGACGACGCTGGCGGCCGAGTTGACGCGGGTGGTCGGCGCCAACGGCATTCCGGCCGCGGTTAATCGCTACAAAGAGTTGCGGGACGGCATGGCCAGCGGGCGCTTCGACTTCGGCGAGTGGTCGATGAACGAACTCGCGCGGTCACTCAGCGAAGAAGGCAAGACTGACGCCGCGATTGCCATGCTCGAGCTGAATGGGGAGTACTATCCGAAGTCCGCGGCCATCGACATGGGCCTCGCCGAGCTCCACCGCCAGCGCGGCGAGAAGGATAAAGCGATCGCGCGGTATCGCATGGTGCTGCAAAAGGAGCCCAAGAACGTCGCGGCTCGGCGTGCACTCGACGCGCTCGAAGGCAAGCAGTGACGAGTCGCGCCAGGGTGGCCGCCGTGGCGGTCGCGGTGATCGCCGGCTGGGCAGCGCTCGCGCTTCTCTTCGCCGCCACCAACTCGCTCACCTATCTGGCGACCGGTCGTCCTGCGCTGTGGGGACTGACGATCCGCATGGCGCTGGCCGACTGGATGGTGTGGGCGGCCCTGACGTTTCCATTACTGTGGCTGGCGCGGCGATTTCCCTTGACCACGGGCCGCTGGCGTCCCCACTTGCCGTTGCACATTGTGATCGCCGTAGCGATTGCGATCGGGAAGGTGGCGGTCGATCGGTGGATCCGCCGTTCGCTCTTTGGCTTTCCGGTGAGCTATTTTCTCATCAGCAGCCTCGCTCCGCACTTCGTCATCTACTGGATCATCGTCGCCGGGGCGCACGGCCTGACGTATTACACGAGGAGCCGCGAGGGCGAGGTCCAAGCGTCGCAGCTCGAAGCTCGACTCGCCGAAGCGCGACTGCAGCTGCTGCAAATGCAGCTGCAGCCGCACTTTCTGTTCAACACGCTGCACGCGATCTCCGAGCTCGTGCACGAGGATCCCGAGGCGGCCGATCGGATGATTGGAGCGCTGAGCGCGCTTCTACGCGAGGCGCTGGATGTGGGCAGCGTCCGGCAGGTGCCGCTCGACCGCGAGTTGGAGCTCGTGGGTCGCTATCTGGACATTCAGACCGCCCGCTTCGGCGAACGACTCACCGTGCAGGTCGACGTCGAACCCCGTGCACGCGGATGCCTGGTTCCAAGCCTGATCCTGCAGCCGCTCGTCGAAAATGCCATCACGCATGGTCTTGGACCACGAGCGGCCGCGGGCCGTATTGCGATCGTGGCATCCCGCAGCGATGATCACCTGCGTGTCGAGGTATCGGACAACGGCGCCGGCATTGCGCCTCTCGAGGACCTGCGCGAGGGTGTCGGGCTCGGCAACACCCGCGCACGGCTCCAGGAACTGTATGGTAGTCGGGCCTCGCTTGAAGTGGAGCGCCAGTCTCCTGGCCTCATGGTGCGAATGATCATTCCCGCGTCGGGTGATCGCACATGATGCTGCGTGCAGTGATCGTAGACGACGAGGCGGTGGCGCGTCGTCGTATCAGGCGGCTCCTGCAACGTGAGCCCGACGTCACAGTTGTAGCGGAAGCAGCCGACGGCCGCACGGCGGTCCAGGTCATTCGCGAGCAGTCACCGGACGTCGTGTTTCTCGATGTGCAGATGCCCGAGCTCGATGGCTTCGGCGTCGTCGCCGAGCTCGGCAATCATCCACCGACGATTGTCTTTGTCACCGCGTATGACGAGTACGCATTGCGCGCGTTCGAGGTGCACGCGCTCGACTACTTGCTCAAGCCATTTACTCCGGAACGGTTCGCCGATACGGTCGCGCGGGTGCGGGCGCGGCGCATCGGGAGCGATCCTGAGCTCCCCGCCCGCCTGGCCGCACTCGTGGAGCGCCTGTCCGTCAGGTCGCGATATCTCACACGGATCCCGGCTCGCATCGGCGGTCGCATTCGCGTCATTGATGTGCAGGAGATCGACTGCATCATTGCGGCGGGCAACTACATCCGCTTGATGGCTGGCGGTCGCGAGCACTTGTTGCGGGAGACGATGGACGGGTTACTCGACGAACTCGACCCGGATCAGTTCGTCCGTATCCACCGATCTACCATCGTGCGGATCGATCGAGTCCACGAGCTCAAGCCGCTGCCGTCGGGCGACTACAGCGTCATCCTTCGCGACGGCACATCGCTCATCCTCAGTCGCACCTACCGCGGGCGCGTCGTCCAGGTGCTCGGGAGACCGTTGTAACGGACTACTTGGCGACGCGGGCGGTCAATAGAGTGAGAAAAACTATCAATTCCGGTGAGCGAAGTGGCAAAGTTGACCGACCTGCGTCCGTGCATCGGGTACAAGCGCCGCTCCAGTGCCTTCTCCCTCCGGCAGCACTACGAGCCTGTGGAATGCGGAACACCTTGAAGGGCTAAAATCACTGCGAAGTGATCCCGCAATCATCAGTAGCAGGGTGCCGGTTTGCAGCGGAATCCGAGGCAGGGACAACCTCAAGAATCCCTTTCGTTGAACGCGACCAAGTGATCGAGGCGGCCTTGAGTCGTAGTTCAGCGCCGCTTGGACACGCTGGTGTCGGCGGTGTATTGGTGTCCAGCCAGTAGGATAGCGGATGGAGATCGACCGAGAACTGTGCGATGAGGATCCTGAGCAAGAGCTGTTGCCGGCGAACGAGCGCGGTTAGCAGCTCCAACTCATTGTCGTTGAGCTCGAACAGATCCGCGTACTGGCTGCGGTCAAAAACTAGATCGGCGAGCGGGAGCTTGGTAGGACAACTCTCAACACGTCCGCACAGATCGGCCGAGCTGAAATCGTCAGTCGTTTGCGTTGTCAGCAGCATGACCGGTTTGAGAGATCGAGAGTCGCGGCGTGCAACAAGTAGGTTCCTACTCCGCGACCAGTGGTAGGTCACGTGGATGGGCTGAGCCAAAGGCTAATACGCCGACTTCAGCATCCGGTTGTGCGAAATACGATCGGCCACACTTGACGCTGACATACCCGGGTCTTGAGTAGGCCCTCAACGAACGAATAAGAGTCTTCGGAAGAGCCAAATTAGGTCGTCGCAGAACGTGATGTTCGAGCGTGCGCGCTGCGACGAGAACGCGCTCGACTTCGTCGTCGCTGAACGGCAGAGTTGGATTCGGCTCGACCTCCGAGCTTTTCACCGCCATCGCGGGATTGCGGTCGATCTAGCCACTGTCCTGGGAGCACGACACACGCTGATGGCCTTTAAAAACCTGGCTGGAAAGTCGAGCTCACTAGAACTGTGAAGTAGCTCCTGCCCCCAAAATCCGCTCCACGGATAGTGCGAAGTCTCGGGTTTAAGACCCTGGGCGAGCCGGCGTCAGCCGGCAGGCCTCACAGAGATCGCGGCAAAGTGGTTCGGCGTCTGATGAAGCACCACTCTCTGCTATTTGTCGCGGCCTTCGGCGCCGGAACAGTCTTTTGCTCTGGCGCTCGTATGTGCGTCGTTCGCGTGGCACGCATTTGAACGTTGACAGACGATGCACCGCGACAAACAATCTCGCTCAATGTCATCGGGGCCGCCCCGCGGCGTTTCCATCAGCGAGGCCTACGATCCGTTCGCCTCCGAAGTGATCGCAAACCCATACCCTCCGTACGCACGCCTTCTTGACTGCGATACCCCCGTCCTGCTTCCTCGATACAACCTCTGGGTGCTTGCACGGCATCGTCATGTGTGGGAAGGAGCCCGCGCCCACGACCGGCTGTCATCCGCCGAAGGTGTTGCGTATCAGCGGATGAAGCTCCAGATGATGCTCACAATGGATCCTCCCGATCACACCCGGCTGCGGAAGATCGTGGCGCGGGACTTCTCGCCGCGCGCGGTCGAATCATGGGCGGGAAAGATTGAGCAGCTGGCAGTAGATGCGATCGATCCGTTGGTCGGTAGTGGACGCTTCGACTTCGTCGACGCCGTTGCCGGACCATTTCCCGTGATGGTTATCGCCACGGTGCTGGGCATCCCCCCCGAGGATCACGCGAAGTTTCGGAGCTGGTCGGACGCGCTCGTCGAAGGGTTTCGGCCCGGACGCGCCGACCACGAGTGGAGGATCTCGCCTGTCACACAGCCTGTCTTGGAGCTTCAGGTGTATTTGGCCGGGCTTATCGAGCAACGACGCGAGCGGCCGCGCGACGATCTCGTCACCAAGCTGCTCCAGCCCAGTGCGGACGGCCGACTCAGTGAGACGGAGCTCTTGTGGTTCCTGCTCCTGCTCCTGGTAGCGGGAAACGAAACGACCACCGGGCTGCTTGGCAATATGCTGGTCGCTTTCGCCACGCACCCCGAGCAATGGGCGTTGTTGCGAGCGCGGCCGGATCTCGTGCCATTGGCCGTAGAGGAAGTGCTCCGTTACGATGCGCCAATCCAGGGTTTCTTCAGGACCGCGACTCAGCCGTGTCAAATTGGCGGCGCGTCAATTCCGCGAGGCGCGCGATGCCTGTTGCTCTTCGGCGCGGCCAACCGCGATCCAGCTCGCTACCCTGAGCCCGATCGATTCCTGATCGAGCGGAACCCGACGGATCATCTCGCGTTCGGCGCGGGCATTCACTACTGCCTGGGAGCCGCGCTAGCGCGTCTGGAAGCAGCGGTGCTCCTGCGCCTTCTTGCTAAGCGCGTTGCGGTCGCGCGCCTGACAGGCGATCCCGAGCGCACTACCGATCCGACACTTCGCGGGTTTCGGCGACTGCCCGTCGAGTTTCTAGCTTCGGTTATGCCTGAGCTAAACGAATCACACTGACACTCGCCATTCTGGTTGTTCGCCTAAAGCAACGTCGGACCATCGACACTTAGATTTGTTTTTTTACAGTCTTGCCTGACCCCTCCGAAATATTGCCGTTCTGACCTAGTAATTGCTGAAATTTCCGCGGATTCCCCGTTGCTGCATTGAGGGGTCTTGCCCTACTCTCCGTTTTCCCCCTTACGCGTTAGGTTGGTTGACAAAACCAGCGGCGCAGCTGTGCTCCGGAGTAAGGAGGTCGCATCGCAATGGCGCACGATCCGATTGCGATTACTGGTATCGGTTGTCGTTTCCCCGGTGCGAAGGAACCCGAATCTTTCTGGCGTCTCCTCACCGGGCGGGACGCGATCACGGAGGTCCCGCCGCATCGTTTCGACATCGCCGATTTTTACGATCCGCGGCCGGGCATCCCTGGCAAGCTGTATAGCCGATGGGGAGGCTTCCTCGATCACGTCGATGAGTTCGACCCTTACTTCTTCGGCATCTCGCCTCGTGAAGCGGCCGGTATGGATCCGCAGCATCGACTGCTGCTCGAAGTGGCGTGGGAGGCGCTGGAGGACGCCGGAGAATTGCCGGATCAGCTGGTAGGTCGACGAGTCGGTGTGTTCGTCGGCGTGTGCACGAACGACTACGAGAACATCATCGATCACCCTTCTCAGATCGATATCTACTTCGCGGCGGGCAACGCCCGAAGCGTTCTGTCGGGCCGATTGTCGCATGCGCTTGGGCTCGAAGGCCCGAGTGTCGTCGTCGACACCGCATGCTCGACGTCGCTCGTCGCTGTGCACCTCGCCTGCCAGAGCCTGCGAAGTGGCGAATCTGCCGTCGCCCTTGCCGGTGGAGCGAATCTCGTGCTGCTCCCGGAACCGAGCATCGGTTTCTGTCAGGCGCAGATGCTGGCGGCCGACGGCCGCTGCAAGGCATTCGATGCCAGGGGCGATGGCTTCGTCCGCAGCGATGGAATGGGAATCATCGTTTTGAAACGGCTGAGCCAGGCGATTGCCGACAACGACCCGATTTACGCGGTGATCCGTGGCAGCGCCGTCAACAACGACGGCCGTAGCGGCGGGCTCCTGATGACGCCGAGTCGCGCGGGACAGGAGGCGGTACTGCGCCAGGCCTATCACGACAGCGGTATTGCGCCGAGTCAGGTGCAGTATGTGGAGGCGCACGGCACGGGTACCAGCGTCGGCGATCCCATCGAAGCGATGGCTCTCGGAGCGGTCCTCGGCGTCGATCGACCCTCCGATCGACCGTGCCGCATCGGCTCTGTCAAGACGAACATCGGGCACACCGAGGGCGCGGCCGGCATTGCGGGCATCATCAAGGTGGCGCTCGCGTTGAAGCACCACGTGCTTCCCGCGAGCCTGCACTTCGACCAGCCGAACCCGCAGATTCCATGGAGTGACATTCCGCTCGTTGTCCAACAGCAGACAACCCCGTGGCCGGCTGACGTCGGGCCGGCGATTGCGGGTGTGAGCTCCTTTGGTATCTCCGGGACCAACGCCCACGTGGTGTTGACCGAGGCGCCCGAGCGTTCGATAAGCACGGGGCGCGACGTGGGTTCTTCGTGCAAGTCGCACCTCCTGCCGATCTCCGCTCATACGGCTGAGGCGCTCGATGCGATGGCCCGCGTGTATCAAGAGCGCGTGCTCCATGACAACGGACACGGCGCCGCCTTTCACGACATCTGCTACACGGCAAGCGCAAGACGGACGCACCACGATTTTCGTCTCTCAGTGCTCGCGCGTTCCTGCGAGGACATCAACGAGCAGCTGGACGCCTTCTTGAAGCGCGAGACTCGGCGCGGGGTTGTTACCGGGCGCAAATCCCCGATCTCGAGCGAAAAGTCGTGTTCGTCTGTCCAGGGCAGGGGTCGCAGTGGCTTGGGATGGCCCGGCGGCTGGTCGACGAGGAGCGGATCTTTCGCGAGGCCATCGAGCGATGTGCCGAAGCACTGAGCCGGGACGCGGAGTGGTCCCTGCTCGATGAGATCCGCGCCGACGCGTCGAGTTCGCGCTTGGAGGAGCTCGATGTCGTGCAGCCTGTTCTCTTCGCCGTTCAAGTCGCGCTCGCGGCGCTCTGGCGGTCGTGGGGAATCGAGCCCGATGCCGTAGTCGGTCACAGCATGGGAGAGGTTGCGGCGGCGCACGTCGCCGGCATCATCAATCTCGATGAGGCAGCGCGAATCATCGGCCGTCGTAGCCAGGTGGTCAAGCGCCGGGCCTCGGGACATGGAAAGATGGCGGTCGTCGAGCTCCCGGTCGAAAATGTCGAGCGGCTGCTTGCAAAGTTACGAAGGCCGCGTCGTTGTCGCCGCCTGCAACGGCCCGACGACGACGGTCATCTCAGGTGAGGCGGAGGCACTCTGCGAGATCAGCCAGACGGCGCAGAACCAGGAGATCTTCTTTCAATTCGTGAAGGTCGACTATGCGTCGCACAGCCCGCAGATGGACCCGTTGCGCGACGAGCTGCTCGAAGTGTTCGGCGACATCCATCCGCGCCAGGCGTCGGTTGCGATGATGTCGACGACCGGAGCGGCGGCGATGCTCGACGGGCGCGAATGTGACGCAGAGTACTGGGTCCGCAACCTGCGTCAACCAGTGTTCTTTGTCCGGGCGATCCGCGAGCTGGCAAGCACCGGGCACAACATCTTTCTCGAACTGAGCGCGCACCCCGCGCTGGCGATGTCCATCTCTCAGTGCCTCCAGTCGGAGCGTCGGACGGGGATCGTCCTGCCATCGATGCGGCGGGAAGAGAACGACAGAGACGTCATGCTGGAGTCCTTCGGCGCGCTCTACGCTGACGGCTACCCCGTAGACTGGACGCGTCTGTATCCGTCGGGAGGTCGCGTCGTTCCGCTGCCGGCCTACGCTTGGCAGCGTGAGCGTTTCTGGGTCGACAACAATGGACACGGGCCGCCCCCGAAGAGCGCACGAAAGGGCGGGCATCGGCTTCTCGATCGGTACTTCAAGTCGGCTGCCCACTTCGGCACGCATTTCTGGGAGACGGAATTGAGCACGCGCTCGTTTCCGTACCTCGCCGATCACCAAGTGCAGGGCGCGGTTGTGGTACCGGCTGCGGCGTTCTGCGAAATGGCGCTCGCTGCCGCGTCCGAGGCGTTTGGCGACGGGCCACATGCGCTGAGGAATCTCGCGTTTCAGAAGGCGCTGTTCCTGGCCGACGATCTGTCAAAGACCGTCCAGGTCGTGCTCTCGCCGGGAACCCCCGGGGAGGCGTCGCTCAAGTTCTTCAGCATCCAGAAGGGCGAGACACCGGAGGCGACCGGGACGCTCCACGCGAGCGGCAGCATCGGGATTGGAGGCGGCGCGACAGCGGAGCCGCCGGCGCACGAGACGGTCGATGTGATCCGCGCTCGCTGTCCCAGCGTCCTCTCGGGTCCGGACTTCTACCGCGAAACGCACGACCGCGGTCTCGAGTACGGGCGCACGTTCCAAGGAATCGAGCAGCTGTGGAGGCGGGATGGTGAAGCGATCGGCCAACTGCGCCTTTCGGACGTGGTCGAAGCGGAAGCCGCCAGTTATCACGTCCACCCGGCTTTCCTCGACGCCTCCTTTCAGGCGTTGGCGGCGGCGCTACCGAGAGAAGGCTTGGGGTTGACCGAAGGAAGCATCTTTCTTCCCGTCGGTCTCAAGACTTTGCGCTTGCACGAGCGTCCGCGTGCGGGGTTCTGGAGCCATGCCGTGCTTCGGTCGCCAGCGCAGGGAAGCACGGACACACTCGAAGGCGATATCTTCCTGATTGACGAAGATGGCCGCGTTGTTCTCGAGGCGCTCGGCTTCAGCCTGCAGCGCGTCGGGCGCGATGCATCGGCGAGTGCGATTGCCGACTGGATCTATGAGATTCAGTGGCAGCCCGCGCCGCGCACACAGCCAGCACGAAGCGAGGAGGTCAACAAGCCGGAAGAGCCGAAGCGCTGGATAATCTTCAGCGACAGCCGGATCGGTCCGGAACTGCAGAGTCTTCTGAGCGCACGTGGCGACAGTTGTGTTGTCGTGTTCCCCGGTGAAACGTACGCCGTGCTGGGGGATTCCCACTTTCAGATCAACCCGACCCGGCCGGAGGACTACCGGCAACTCGTCGCACAGCCTGTGACGCCGACGGCTCACCGTGCGCTGGCATTCTGCACCTGTGGGCTGCGGACTCGTCGTCCAACGAAATGGATACGCTCAGTTCGATCGAGAAGGCCCAGGACGTTGGATGCCTCAGCGCATTGAACCTCGTGCACGCGTTGGCTGATCTCGACCGGACGAGAGTTCCCCGGCTGTGGTTTGTCACGGTGGGAACGCAGGCCCCTGGTGACACGATCGCGCCCGTTTCTATCGCACAATCGCCGCTCTGGGGCGTGGCGGGGGTTATCGGGATCGAGCATCCGGAGCTTCGCTGCACGAGAGTAGATCTAAGCTCGTCGGCGACACCTGAAGCGATCGAGGCACTGTTCCAGGAGCTGCAGTTGTCCGGCGATCGGGAAGATCAAATTGCATTTCGAGACGGCAAGCGATGGGTGCCGCGTGTGGTGCGGCATTCGCCCGAAGCCGCAGACGAAAAGCGACGATCGGTCCCGGCAAGCGAGCCGTTCCGGCTGGAGATCGCCACAGCCGGGATCCTCGACAATCTCACGCTGCGAAGCACCACACACCAGGAGCCCGGGCCGGGCCAGGTACAGATCCAGATCCGCGCCGTCGGCCTCAACTTTCGCGACGTTCTCGTGGCCATGGGCCTCATCCCGCCGGTATTCGAGCAGTCGCTCGATCTGGGTTGGGAATGCGCCGGAACGATCGTGAGGTGTGGTGCGGGCGTCGATCACCTGAAGCCAGGCGACGACGTCGTGGCGCTAGCGCCGTCCTGCCTTGGGTCGTTCGTCACGACCGACATCGCGCTCGTCGCCCGCAAGCCGGCCCATCTCAGTTTCGAGGAAGCGGTCACGATCCCAATCACGTTCATGACCGCGTACTACGCGCTGCATCACCTCGGCAGGTTGAGTAGGGGCGAGCGCGTGTTGATCCATGCGGCGGCCGGCGGCGTCGGACAGGCCGCGATTCAGATCGCGAAGCAGGTCGGTGCGGAGATCTACGCCACGGCCGGAACCTCCGAAAAGCGGGAATTCCTCAAGGCGCAGGGCGTTCGACATGTCATGGATTCGCGGTCGCTGGAGTTCGCCGACGAGGTGATGCGAATCACCAACGGAGAAGGCGTAGACGTTGTCCTGAACTCCCTGGCAGGAGAATTCATCCCCAGGAGCCTGGCGACGCTGCGTCCCGGCGGCCGGTTCCTCGAAATCGGCATGGCCGATATCCTGCAGGACAATCCGCTCGGTCTTCGCGAATTCCACAAGAACCTGTCCTTCTCCGCCATCAACCTGGCCCGCATGTTCCTGTCCCGACCGGCATTCTGCGGAGACATGCTGCGGGAGGTGCTCGACCGCTTTGTCGACGGCAGCTTGAAGCCGCTTCCGCTTCAGATCTTTCCGTTGTCGCAGGCACCCGACGCCTTTCGCTACATGGCTCAGGCGAAACACATCGGCAAAGTCGTCATCACGTTGGATGAGAAGGAGTTCCTGGTCGCTCCGCCATCGCCTCGCCCGGTCACGTTCCGATCCGACGCGACCTACCTCGTGACGGGTGGACTTGGCGGTCTCGGTCTGGTCCTCGCCCAATGGATGGTCGAGAGGGGAGCGCGCCACCTCGTGCTCGTGGGCAGGAGCGGTGCCACGTCGGCGGCAGCCCACGAAGCGTTGGCCGCAATGCAGAAGCGCGGCGCGTCTGTGGTGGTTGCCCGGGCCAACGTCGCCGACACGCAGGAAATCGCTCGCGTGATCGACGACATCGACGGGACGATGCCGCCGTTGCGGGGTATCATTCACCTCGCGGCAGTCCTCGACGACGGGATCCTGCTTCAAATGAATCAGGACCGGTTCCAGCGCGTGATGGCGCCGAAGGTGTACGGCGCCTGGAATCTCCATACACTGACGCTCGACAAGCCGCTCGACCTCTTTGTGCTCTTCTCGTCTGTGGCGTCGGTGCTGGCGTCACCGGGCCAGGGCAACTACGTCGCGGCCAATACGTTCCTGGATGTGCTGGCGCACCATCGCCGCGCTCGCGGACTTCCTGGCCTCTCGATCAATTGGGGTCTCTGGGCCGAGGTCGGCTTCGCCGCGCAGCCGGACATCACCAGGCGCCTGATGCAGCAGGGGATTCACCCGTTCTCACCGGCTCAGGGCATGAAGCTTCTGGAACGTGCGCTTCAGCTCGATTCACCGCAGGTGATCGCCCTTTCCGTCGAGTGGGGCAAGCTGCTGAGTCTGGTTTCACCGCCCATCCTCTCGGCGCTTGCGGCCGAGGTGGATCAGAAATCATCGGCCAAGGCGCAGCGGCCCAAGGACGGACTGACGCGCGACAAGCTGCTCGCGGCCGCACCAGAGGACTGTCAAGGGATGATCGAGGCATTCCTCGTGGAGCAAATTGCACGAGTCCTGCGATGCTCGCCGTCGAAGATCGATGTGCATCAGCCGCTGACGAGGCTGGGCATCGACTCGTTGATGGCCGTCGAGCTGAAGAACCGCGTCGAGGTCGACCTGGAGCTGACCATTCCAGTCACAGCGCTTCTTCAAGGCCCGAGTCTCTCCCAACTGGGCGCTCGTCTCGCGAGCCAGCTGCCGGTGCCAGCCATGGCAGCCACGGTTGACGCCGTTCCGCTTGCTGAACACGTGACGTTCTCGTCGTCGGTCGAACACGGAACTGCCGCAGAGCTGCTATCGAAGATGGAGCAGCTCTCCGACGCGGCCGTGGACTCGCTGCTGAAGAACATGCTCAACGAGGAAGCAGTGGCTCACGATGAGGAGGAACCCGAGGAGACGGGAGGATGAAGCCCACCCCGACAGCGCTCGACCGCCTTTCGGCGGAGGCGAAGCGCGCATTGCTCACCCGCCTGCTGCAAAAGCACGTCGGGAAGTCATCTCTCAACGTGGACCATCTCGCGGTCAATGTCGCGACGCTGAGTGGTGAAGCGATGCTCGACGCGTCCATCGATCCCGAAGGCCTGCCCTTCGAACGATCGGCCGATCAACCACGCCACGTGTTGTTGACGGGCGCGACCGGCTTTCTTGGCGCGTTCCTGCTTCGGAACTGCTCGATCGGACCAGCGCCGATATCCATTGCCTCGTGCGCGCCGAAGCGCAGACGAGGCTCGAAATCGGCTGCGGCAGACGCTGCAGGGGTACTCGATCTGGCACGACGATTTCAGCGCGCGAATCGTGCCGGTCCCCGGCGACCTCGGCATGCCGGGGCTCGGCCTCTCGTCGCAATTGGCAGCGCAGCTGGCGAGCACCATCGACGTCATCTATCACAGCGGCGCGAGCGTGAACTGGATCTATCCATACGAGCGGTTAAAAGCGCCTAATGTGCTCGGCACGCTGGAGCTCCTGCGGCTGGCAACTCGAATCAAGCTGAAGCCGGTGCACTTCGTGTCGAGTCTTGGTGTATTCCCGCTGATCGGGATGTCCGGTCTCGTCGTCGTTCGTGAAGACGATACGCTCGATCACGGGGGCTCGCTGTACGGCGGCTATGTCCAGAGCAAATGGGTTGCGGACAAGCTGGTGCAGGCCGCGCGCGCCAGGGGCCTACCGGTGTGCATCTATCGTCCCGGGCTCATTACCGGACACAGCGAAACCGGTGCCTGGAACCCGAGCGACGTGACCTCACGCATGCTGAGGTCTTGGATCGAGCTCGAAGCGGCCCCGGTATTCCGCTTCGACGAGACGGATATGACGCCAGTCGACTATATCAGCAAGGCGATCGTGCATCTCGCGGGCCGGAAGGATTCTTTGGGCAAGATTTTTCATCTTGCCAATCCGCGCCGCGTCCGCCTCGGGCAAGTTGCCGATTGGATGCGGACCTTCGGTTACCGGCTGAAATCCCTGCCATATGACTCGTGGCTATCCGAGTTGCTGACGCGGCGAAGCCCGTCCCGCGAAGACGTCGTGTCGTCGCTTGTCCCCGTGTTCTCGCTGAGCATCAGCGGAGAAGGGGACAAAGTCATGAAATTTTTGCCGAACTTCGACTGCCAGAACACGCTCGTGGGTCTCGCCGACAGCTCGATTCGCTGCTCTCCGGTCGATGACCGCGTGCTCGGCAACTACTTCCAGCAGTTCATCAGCCGTGGCTTCGTCGCTCCACCGCCCGCTGGTGTCGGAACGTTCTGAGCCCCGCATGCGAGGCTCGGTAACGCCTTGCTGGCTTGGCGGCGCCCGTCGGTGGGCCCGCGCGGTTTTAGTTCCGTGCAGTCCGAACGCCGACTTGGATACGCACATGGCAAAGGGGAAGGCAAAGAGAAACCGCGCCACCACCCAAGAGGTGTTTATGGAACTGTTCAGAGGACTCCGCGGGCGCCTTCCGCCCCCCCTCGGCTCCGCCGGGCTCGTTCTCGCGATTGCCATGACGGTCGTGCCGCGAGCGAACGCACAAGCATTGGGTCCCGCGGCACCGAGCGATGAGAGGAGTGAGGCCTACCGCGCAGAGATTGCTGTCGGGCTGTGGAACGCGTCTCCCGACGTTGTGATTTCTTCGGGCACGCTGGGAATCGAAGCGTCCGACATCGATTTCGTCGGCGACCTCGGTCTGCTTCGAAAGCGGCTGCCGCAGGTGCGCGTCGTGTTGAAGCCCGCGCCGCGCCACAAGATTCGGGTGGGGTACGTGCCGACGAGCTTCGAGGCGGAACGAACGCTGCGACGAACCATTTCGTTCGGGCGAACCAGCTTCGACATCGGCATTCCGGTGAGCGCCAGCCTCACTTTTCACACCTCGTATTTCGGGTACGAGTACGACCTCATCTCGCGCCCCCGCGGGTTTGCTGGTGTGATCGGCGAAGTGAGATACGTGAGAGTCGGCGCCGAGGTGAGCAGTGGATCCCTGGGCGTGGAATCATCGGTGACCAACGGGTTCATTCCCGTTGTCGGCGGAGTCGCCCGGGGTTACCTGCACCGCCGGGTCGCGCTGACGGGAGAGCTAACGTGGTTTCCACTGCCAGAGCTCTTCGATGGATGGGGCGGCGGCGGGCGATCGATTGATTTCGACGCCTCGGGTCTCTTCACGTTTACGCAGAACGTGGGCATCCAGGCAGGCTATCGCACGCTGGACGTGAACTATCGGCGGAACGCCGATGCCGGCTCCGTTGCCCTGCGCGGCTTGTACGTGAACAGCGTGATTCGCTTCTGAAAGCAGAAGGAAATAAAAGCCGTGAAACACGGGACGGTTCGAGTTCACGCGGTCGCCGACGCAGGGGCACCTGCCCAGTTCGCACAGGGCATTCGCCTTCAAATGATTACGAAGCATCCCGCGAGGCGGCTCCATCGGAGCTCGATTGTCGATAACGGGTGGGCGATAGGCCGAAACGTTTTCGAAACGCTTTGTCAAAGTTTGCAGGATCAGCAAACCCGACTTGATATGCGATTTCAGATACTCGCTTGTGGCTATGCGCGAGAAGACGCGCCGCGACTTGCAACCGGCGTTCTGTCCGAAACTTACTCAGTGACGTTCCGACGAGATCGCGCAGCAAGTGGCGTAGCCGCGAAGCGCCGATGCCGACCTTTGCGGCAAGGGTGTCGATGGAGTCGGATTTCTGCAGGTCGTTTTCGACCGTTTCGAGGACAGCGAGTACGCGCTTGTCGGAGATGGTCTGTCGTTGCGCTGAAGTGCCGGTTTTCACCACCCGTTGTTTCGCATCTCCCGTCAGCCGCACGGCGGCTTGGAACGACTTGTTGGCATCGGAGGCGGAATCGAGCGTTTTTCCGGCGTGAGCGCTGCGGATGGCGTCGAGCAGCGCTTCCGGGGAATCTCCTTTTGAGACCATTCGGAGGCCCCGGAATCTCGCAAGCGTGCTGGGAAACGCCCGCGCGGCTCCCTCGTGCAAGAGGAGCAGGCGTGCAGTGGGCGCACTCAATTGCAGAGCTATCCAAAACGCCTCTGGAGCGGGGTCGGCCAAGTCCTCGTCAAGCAGGATGATGTCCAGATGGTCGATCTGCGCGAATGCGAAGAGAGCAGCGACCGAGTCCATTTCCGCTATGACATTGATTCTGTCGTCCGTTTCGACCAGAAGGCGAAGCGCAGCGCGGAGCATGCGGTGCTTGCTGGCGATAGCGAGCCGGATGGGCTCAGCGCCGTCTACAGGCTTAGACAGTAAGAACGTACTGGGGAGTGCCATAAACACTTTATCGTGAACAAACTGTGCAACCTTAGAACAGAAGGAAGTAAGTAAGACCTGGCTCAGCAATAGACAGCGTCGGGCTCCAGCGCAGCCACGAGCTCGTCGAAGCCCCCTACGCCCCTTGCTGAGCACTAGAGGTGCGCGGGTTTACTAACACCAGCAACGGAATGATTTGTTGCGGAGGCAGATCTATGTCGCGCGTGTTCGGCGAATTCGGACCTGCTCATCCTTACCTTGGAAAGTGGCTCTTCAAAGCGGCTCAACCGCTCGCGACGCGGTTCTTCGCCAACCGGAACTTCTACCGCTCGAACAGCCGGTACGCGCGCGAGCGCATTACCTCAATGCAGGAAAAGCTGCAGCGAAACGAGCGCGTTTACCTGCTGGGTATTGGACCCGCCGGTCACAATTCAGGTGTGGCCCTTGTCGAGGCATCGCTGAAGCACGGAATTCGTCTCATTTGCAATGACGAAGAAGAGCGCTACACCGGCATCAAACATTACAGCGGCTACCCCGAACAGAGCGTCGAGTCTTTACGAAGGCGCCTGAGTGACATGGGTCTCCGACCCGGTGATATTCACGCATACCTTGCGAGCTGGAATTACATTGACTTCATTCCGTTTGGCCTGCGCGGGTTTGCGGAACATCTCCCCTTCAGTTTGCCGCTGCTCCACCGGGATTCGTCACCCAAATTCAATGGCCATCACGTGATGCAGGCGGCGAAGGCGCCGCAGCGTTTCGGACGACAACTCGATCTGGATGGGCCGGCGCCCATCATTGCCATGTGTCACCACGACAATCACGCCTATTTTTCCTATGGTGTCTCTCCATTCAATCGCTGTAAGGACCCGGTCATGGTGACTGTGCTCGATGGCTACGGCGATAACGGCTCGATATCGCTGTACGTGACACAGGATAACAAGCTGAGATGCATTCGGAAGAACGAGAGCGCGGTGGACTCGTTGGGTGCGCTGTATGGCATCATCAGCTCGACGCAGGGAGGGTGGACGTCGCTGAGTAGCGAAGGACGATATATGGGCGCCTCTGCCTGGGGGAACAACAACCGACTTACCAATCCTTATTATCGGCAGTTGCGTCAGCTGTTCTATTTCGGCAGCGCCGGCCAGGTTTACGCCAATCGGGCCATGATGAACTGGCACAACGCGGGTGAGCGCCGACCGTACAACGTGGCGCTCACAGAAGTCCTCGGCGAACCCATCCCGCCGGAGGATATGTGGAATCCGGATGCCGTCTTGCAGGTTGAAGACATAAAGCACTCGCCCCATACACAGGAGCGTCTGGACAAAGCCGCGGCGACACAATTGCTGTTCGAGGACCTCGTCTTCCACGTTGTGGACTATTTGATTCGCACGACGAGAAGCGACAAGCTGGTCATGACCGGCGGTACTGCGCTCAACGGCGTCGCGAACATGCGCCTGCTCGAGCACTTCGACACGGCGTATTATCAACGCTACCTGGGTATGAAAGCCCGTCTGCATTTGTGGGTTCCGCCGACGCCCGGTGATGCTGGCGTGGCGATGGGTGCCGCGTACAATTTCGCGCTGTCAAACGGTGTACCGCCAGGCGAGCCTCTTCGCCACGCCTTCTACTGCGGTATGCCCGCCTCCACCGCGAGCATTCGTCAAGCCCTCGAGAGCACGGAGGAAATCTCCAGCATGTGTTTGGGCAACGTGGGGCGCGTGGAGGAAAGAGAACAGATCGCCGATTGGCTTGCCTACGTCGTGGCGCATGACGGCATCCTGGGACTCTTCCACGGTACGGCAGAAACCGGCCCGCGCGCGCTCGGCCACCGCAGCATCGTGGCCAACCCATGCAACCCGAATACGCTGGCCAACATCAATCGGCTGGTCAAGTTCCGCGAGCGGATACGCCCGCTCGCCCCGATGGCGACGTATGAAGCGGCGCAGCGCCATTTCGCGCTATCGCCTGGCGCGTCGGACGACAACCACAACGCGTATGACTACATGGTCCTGACCGCACCGGTACGCGCCGAGAGCGCCGCGCTCATCCCCGCCGTTGTGCATCACGACGGGACGTCGAGGGTCCAGATCGGACGAGCGGAAATCGATGCATTCACCCACGCGTACCTCAGGGCAATGGGACGGCGGCTGGGTGTAGAAGTGTCGGTGAACACCTCGCTCAATGTGGCAAGCCCGATTGTGCAAACCCCTGCGCAGGCGTTGCAAGTACTGAAGCGCTCCCGGGGCCTGAGTGGTCTCGTGATGATTGGTGCCCAGGGCGACGCGTTCATCGCCTGGCACAACATCGTGAGCCCCCCTAAGGACGGTGGACAATCCCTTCTGGCGTGGTATCGCGATTGGCAGGTCGACACTGCGCGAGTAGGCGCCTACGCAACGAGTAGGATCTAAAAGGATGCTGCAAACGGTCAACTCCCAATCGCCAACCCCCAACTCGGCGATCCTTGGGCAGCCAATTTCAACCAACACGACATACAACGCACGCGAAGCGAAGATTCGCCATCTGACACTTGCGGGAATCCCCTCGGAAGAGCTCACGTTTCCCGATTCGCGCTTCGTCCATATCTATCGCAATCCCTACGCCGTATTTCAGTCGACCAATCACGTATGCCGCATGACGCGCGGCATGCTGAGGCTCAGTCATTGAGCAGCATGGAGCCACTTTCGCGACGCGCCGAAGGCATTGAGCATGATCAACGCGAGGTGGCGGCTCGGTCGGAATTCGCGATTCGGCTTGATGCAGTCACCAAGCAGTTCGACGACAAGCGCCGCGTCGTTGCGCTCGACGCTGTCACAGTCGCGATTCCGCGCGGCCAGATGGTGTCCATCGTCGGGCCGTCGGGCTCCGGAAAGTCGACGTTGCTGAATCTTGTCGGTGCCCTTGACCGTCCGACCAGTGGCGTCGTGGTCGTTGATGGCGAAGCGCTGTCTGGGCTCTCAGACGACGAGCTCGCGCGCGTGCGACGAGACAAGGTTGGATTCATTTTTCAGTTCTTCAATTTGCTGCCGACGTTGACCGCCTTGGAGAACGTCGGTCTTCCGCTGCATTTGCGCGGATGGCCGCGGCGCAAGGTTCACGAACGCGCAAGCAAGCTGCTGACCCTCGTTGGGCTCGGGCATCGCCTGCAGCACGTGCCCGAGGAGTTGTCCGGGGGTGAGCGTCAGCGCGTGGCCATCGCGCGGGCACTATCAGTGTTTCCGCCGGTGCTGTTGGCGGACGAGCCTACGGGCAATCTCGACTCCCACACCGGCGAAGAGATTCTCACGCTGATGGGGACTCTGCACGCCGAACTCGGTTCGACTGTCGTGATTGTGACCCACGACTCGAAGGTTGCCGAGAGCTGCGAGCGAACCATCACCCTCCGCGACGGGCGCATCGTCGATGACGTCAGCCGGAGCGCATTTGTGCGGAGTCAGCGTGGCGGATCGACGCCTCGGTTGCGCCCTTTATGATTCTGCTCAAACTTATTAGCTGGCCATATTTCCGCAGGCACGTGCTGCGATCCCTACTCACGACGGCAGGCATCGTGCTCGGCGTCTCCGTCTTCGTGGGGATGCACGTGGCAAACCAGAGCGTGTTGCGCGGTTTTTCTGAGACGGTCGATCGCATTGCGGGCAAGACCCAGCTGCAGGTCACGGCCGGCGAAAGCGGCTTCGATGAGGACGTTCTCGATCGCGTGCAGAGCGTCCCCTCCGTGCAGGTTGCCGTTCCCGTCATCGAATCCGTTGTGAACCTGAAAGACAAAGAGCAAGGCAGCATTCTCGTGCTCGGCGTAGACATGACAGGAGACCGCAGCCTGCGTGACTACGATCTCGAGAGTGGTGAAGAGGCCATAGTCGACGATCCACTCGTCTTTCTCGCGCAGCCCGATTCGCTCATCGTCACACAACCGTTCGCTGAGAGGAATGGCCTCGACGTTGGCGGCGAACTCGTGCTCAGCACAGCGGTCGGCGAGAAAGCGTTCGTCATTCGCGGCATCATGAAGCCGTCCGGATTGACGAGTGCGTTTGGTGGCAACCTCGCCATCATGGACATCTACGCGGCCCAGAAGATGTTCGGCCGCGGTCGGAAGTTCGATCGCATTGATCTCGCGGTCAAGGCGCAACGAACAATCCCCGAGAGCCAGCGTGAGCTCCAGTCGCTGCTCGGACCTGGTTTTCAGGTTGCGCCACCGTCGGCTCGCGGGCAGCAATTCGAGGCGCTGCTCTCTTCCTACGCGCTGATGATGACGATTTCTAGTCTGTTCGCTCTCTTCATCGGCATGTTTATCATCTACAACTCGTTCTCGATCGCGGTGACCGAACGCCGCAATGAGATCGGTATTCTGCGGGCGCTTGGCGCGACCCGCGGCCAGATCCGTTGGTTGTTTCTCGGTGAGAGTGCTGTCACCGGGCTGATCGGCTCGGTCGCGGGTGTTGCACTAGGAATCCTGATCGCGAGAGCCATTGCCGCCTCGGTCGGCATGCTGATCGCCGACGTCTATGGTGTGGCTCAGCACGTTGGCGAGTTGGCAGCCAGCAAAGTGCTTCTTGCCGGGGCACTCGGGATTGGCGTGGGGACGAGCATGGTGGCGGCCCTTGTCCCTGCGTGGAACGCTGCAAGAGTGGATCCGGTTCAAGCGCTGCAGAAAGGCAAGTATCAGGTGCTATCGGCCGGTGAGAATCGTTGGCGTGCGATTCTAGCGGTCGCTGCGGCAGTGATCTCAGTCGTGTGCCTGACGAATGTCGGATCGAGAACCGTATTCTACGTTGGCTACTTCCTCGCCATTCTCGTCGCGCTCCTGTTAACGCCGCTCCTCTCGCTCTTCCTGGCCAAGGCGCTCCGGCCGATTCTCAAAGTGGTGCGGCCGGTCGAGGGTGCACTTGCGGCAGACAGCTTGATCCAGGCACCGCGACGCACGTCGGCAAGCGTCGCGGCGCTGATGTTGTCGCTGGCGGCCGCGGTGGGCTTCGCTGGCACTGCTCGAGCGAGCTACGACTCCATCATCGGGTGGATGGATGCAACGCTCAATCCTGATCTCATCGTTCTTCCGTCGGAAAGTGTAACCGATCGGACGACGCGCCTGCCGGCGACTATTGCCCCAACGTTGGCAGCGATTGCCGGCGTCGAACGTGTGCAGCTGGTACGCGACACCCGTATCGCTTTCAGGGACACACCGGTCATGATCGTCGCGATTGATGTCGCCAGCGTCGCGCAGACGACACGCCGCCAGGCCGTGGCAGGTGATCCGGTAGCGATGCATCGGCTCACTGCTGAAGGGAAGGGCTTGATGGTTTCGGAGAATCTCGCGCAGCTTCAGCGCTTGAGCCTCGGCGAACAGATCGAGCTCGCGGCGCCATTCGGAGTCATCCGGCTGCCGATCGTCGGAATCGTTGTTGACTTCTCGGAGCAGCAGGGCTCGATCATCATGGACCGCGCGCTGTTCGCCCAGTATTGGCACGACGATTCAGCGAATGCCTTCCGTGTCTATGTTGCGGCCACCGTAAATCCGCTCCACGTGAAGGACCGGATCCTGAGCCGCTTTGCCGGGGAACAGCAGGTCTTTGTGCTCACCAATCGCGAGTTGAAGGACTACATCCTCAGGCTCACCAATCAGTGGCTCAGTCTGTCGTCAGTACAGATCGCGGTTGCCGTACTCGTGGCGATCCTGGGAATCGTGAACACGCTGACCGTCTCGATCACGGATCGCCGGCGAGAGCTTGGCGTGCTTCGTGCGGTGGGCGGACGTCATTGGCAGATCAGGCGAACGATCTGGATGGAGGCGCTCGCCATCGCGGCGATTGGCCTCGTGCTGGGGTGCGGGCTCGGTGCCGTGAACCTGTATTACACGCTGGAAATCGTTCGTCTCGACTTGGCCGGGATGCGTCTCGCTTACCAGTTCCCGGTCGAGGTGATGGGGATGCTCGTGCCGGCGATGTTGGCGGCCGCCGGGGTAGCCGCCGTCTGGCCTGCGGAGTCGGCCGTGCGCGGGTCTCTCGTCGAGGCGCTCGAGTACGAATAGGCGCGCAGTCATCGAGCTAGGGTCGCGATTCTCGGCATGGCTCGTGGGAGGGATCGGGTATGAGGATGCATCGGCATCGAGCGAACACGCCGCTGTTGGTACGCAGGCTGCACATGGTATCGCTGTTGATAGCATCTACCGTGGCGATGCATGGACCGCTCGGGAGCGGTCGCGTCGACGCCGCGTCGGACGATGCAGAGAGATCATTGCCGAGGCGCAGCGCCGCAGCACAACCAAATCTCAGCGCTACGAGGGACTCATCCAAGTCTTCGATGCCGGGGGCAAGGTCAGCGACAAACGGTGGACTTTCGAGCGCCTCGGAGCGCACGGGCAAAGCAAGTCAATGCTACGTTTCACGACGCCCCCCGAGGTGAAGGGTGTCGCGCTTCTCGTGATCAACAATCCGGATCGTGCGTCCGACCAATGGATGTGGACTCCCGCCCTCGAGCGGGATCGCCGCATAGCGCTCCAGGACCGCTCGACGCGCTTTTTCGGCACCGACTTCAGCTTCGAGGATCTCGAGGAGCGAGATGTCAATCAGTACGATTACCGCATGCTCGGCGAGGAAGCGGTCGATGGCGTCCCTTGCTGGCGCATCGAAGCAATCCCGAAACCAGGCAAGTCCTCCCAGTACACAAAGTCCATCGTGTGGGTGCGCAAGGTTGATTACGTGTTCGCCCGGATGGAGAACCACATACGAGATCGAGATCGCTCGGCGGCTTTCGTATTCAGACATTCAGAACATCCAGGGCATCTGGACCGCCCGGCAGCTTGAGATGACCGACCTGCGACGCGGGAGCCGGACGCGTCTGACGCTCGACAAACTGGAATACAACGTGCCGCTCAACGACGGAGAGTTCACGTTGTCGGCGCTCCGGCGACAGTAGGTCCGACGTGGCGCAACCTTCGGTGGCAATCGGGATTGTGCTCGCCGCGGTCTGTCTCCTTCCCGGCACCGCGTGGACACAGTCCATTACCCACGACGGCTTCATCGAGTATCGCGGCGTGCGGTATTTCGAGAGTGTTCCTAAGGATCCGACCAATTTCGTCGGCGACCTGCTAGTTCGGGAGGACGTGTTCGTGAAGGCCACGGAATGGCTGCAGTTCGCCGCGGGCTTCGACTTCCGCGTCAACTCGCACGACCAGGTCGACGACAGCTTTCGGCTCTATGACTCCGATCGAACGATCAAGAGGCCGGCAGTTGCGCTCCGGCGATTGGCCGCGACGCTGACCTACCGCCCGCTCACCGTCGATGTCGGAAGGCAGTTCTTCCGATGGGGCAAGACTGACATCATCAGCCCCACCGACCGATTCGCGCCGCACGACTTTCTTAACGTGATCGACCCGGAGTTGATCGCCGTCACGGGCGTGCGCGTGGTCGCTCAATTGGACGATCGCAACACCATCGAAGGCGTGTGGGTCCCCCGCTTCACGCCCAGCCGCATGCCGCTGCTCGATCAGCGATGGTTCGTCGTGCCGGCCGAGTTTGAGAACGTTCGGATCATCGATGGCGGCGCGGTCTTTCCACAGAGAGGGCAGGGTGGCATCCGCTTGAACCATGCCGGTGCGGTCGAGTTTGCTCTCTCGTACTTCGAGGGCTTCAATCACCTGCCGAACCTCCAACCGCGTCTCGGAGAGCCTGAGACGCCCGGTGAGACTCCGGGCATTCCAGTGCCGGAGGTCGTGCTCACCAGAACCTATCCCGCGATGCGATCCGTGGGCGCTGAGGCCGCGCTACCGACACAGTGGGCCACGTTCAAGGGCGAGGTGGCGTATTTCACGTCCGACTCGCCGAACACGGACGAGTACGTGCTGTTCGTCGTCCAGGCCGAGCGCCAGTTCGCCGAATGGACCGTCGTCGGTGGCTACGCTGGCGAAGTCGTGACGGTGCGTCGGGCGGAATTCGACTTCAACCCAGATCGTGGATTGTCGCGAGCGTTCCTCGGGCGTGCTTCCTACAACATCGACCCCAGCAGCAGTGTCGCTGTCGAAGGCGTCGTCCGTCAGGACCTCGATGGCCTGTACCTCAAGGCTGAGTACTCGTTCGCGTACGGGCCGCA
Source organism: uncultured Acidobacteriota bacterium (assembly GCA_963724485.1). Classification (GTDB taxonomy): domain Bacteria; phylum Acidobacteriota; class Vicinamibacteria; order Vicinamibacterales; family UBA2999; genus JACCSI01. The sequence goes on along the minus strand of CAVRUW010000018.1, from coordinate 87,295 downwards.
CTGGCGCGCGACAGCAGGCGTTGGATTGATTCGGGGTGAGCCGGATGACTTTATCGGCCAATACCGCCGCAACTCGCACCTGTCGCTGTCGGCTCGGTACAGCTTCTGATTTGGTGCTGGACAGATAGCGTGCTCACAGCAAGGGCGAGCCCTTGGCTGTTCCGCTCGAGCGTCTCGCCCTTTACGTCGCGTCGGGGCTGATCATGCGCCGAATCTTGCCTGTTCGCGGGTCGGGAGCGACCTCATCGACGATCGTGACGGAGAGCGCCACGCTTGTGGGAAGCCCATACTCGAACAGCCTCGCGCTGAGTTCTGCGGCGATCCGTTCTTCGTGCCCACGCGTCCCGGGCAGAAATCGTACCTGCAGCTCTACGCTATTGCGCTGCAGCTGAATCGCACGCCATTCGAGAAGAACACCAGCCGCCTCCACTGCGTCTTGGAACAGGGTCCACGACACGAAGCGATCCCGACCTCCATCGCGAACCCAGAAGACCTCCGCCGAGCGCCCCTCCATGCATTCGATCCGCGGGAGGTGGCTCGCGCGACACCCCTCCGCGGAGAGCGCGACGCGATCGCCAACTTCGTACCGGATGAACGGTTGAATCCGGTTGGCAAGATTCGTCACGAGAACTTTTGCGCCCACCGTACCTGCCGGAACTGGACGACAATCGTCGTCGACGGCTTCGAGAATCGCCCAGTCGGCATTGACGTGCAAATTGCCGCAGTCTCGACAGGTGTCGGCCAGGTGCAAACATTCCCCGGTTCCGTAGTGGTCGAACACCTTCACGCCGAATGCGCTTTCGATACGCGTCTTAGCAGCTGACGACAGCTGCTCACTCGAATTCCTGATGAACTCCAGGTTCGAGAGACGCAAACCGTGGGCCTGCAGAGCAAGCGCCCCGAGTACGCTGGCATACCCGGTGATGATGTGCGGTTGTAGCTCGTTGAGGCGCTCGACCAGCTCAGGATCCATGGACGACAAGTGCGAGACACGTGCGAACGGAGCGAGCATCCGTGGCATGAACTCCAGGACTATCCCGGAAGGATAAAACCCGCGCCTAAACGCAATCGTGGCGACCCGCTTGGGATTGATCATCAGACGAGTGGCGTCGAGCAGCGAATGAGCACCATTCGGTGAAGAACGCGTGGCCATCAGCGCGGTAATCAGCTGGAGGCAACTTCGATGGTGCACGAGGAGAAGCGGTGTCCCCTGAGTGCCGGAGGTGTAACCTACGACGAACTCGCCGAGATACAAGCGCCCAAGGTTCTGCTCATCCGCGATGTAGCGCTCGAGATCGTCCCTGCGGAGACGTCGATCAGTGAAGACCGCGTCCAAGTGTTCCCGTAACTCCTCCTTGCTTACCGGGGGGAGCTGATTGAGTGGGATTCGAGCGACATCGATCTTGCCGTACCTCGCCCGATAGAACGGCGACCGCGCAACAGTATGAGCGAGCAGATGTCGAAAGCGCTGCTCCTGGAGTCGTTGGATTCGCGAAGCCGGCCACAGAGAAACCCGCTGTACGTGGCTGAGCGTCCGGCCGAACTGAAGTTGCTCCAGAACAGACATGAGAACGAATCGACTCGGTTGTCCGGAGGGTCGCGCTCTCGTCGACTGCCATTATCCCTACGATCGCGCGCCTGTCAACCACCCACAGAACACAATATAGCGGGTACATGATTTGACCGCTCGCGAGAGCAAGTGATGTGACCGCTTCGACTTTGCGGCCTGTCGGGATACGACAGCGCCGAAGTGATGTCGCTGCTCGCTGTAGCTATTGCGACCCACCTGAACCGTCTCGACCGTGGCTGTACCTGTTCAGGCTCCATTCGAGATGTGAAGGTCCTGTCAATTTGTTGCTGAGAGTTGCGTTTCACCCTTATGTCACAATGGCGAGCGCGCTCGGAGTGAAGAGTGAGATCGGCTCTCGGCTCACGTGAACATGCTGCCTTTGTCTCCAAGGTGATATGCGTGCCGGCGACTGAAAGATTCCACGCACTGGACGCGTGTCGTGCAGCTGCGATGTCGCTTGGAGTTCTTCTCCACGCCGCGGCTTCATTCGTGGTCACTCCAATCGGCTGGGCTGTCCGGGATCCCTCAGCGAACATCACGGCAGATCTCTTTATAGGCGTCATCCATCTGTTCCGGATGCCGGTGTTCTTTCTCCTTTCGGGTTTCTTCGCGCGGCTGATCTATGTGCGTCTGGGGATCGGAGGTTTCGTCTTGCATCGCGTGCAGCGGATTGTCGTTCCGCTCGTCGTGGCGCTCCCGTTGTTGTCGCCGGCACTCGACGCACTCTGGCGCTGGGGTGGCTCCCAAGCAATCCCGGGATATGTGCAGCCCTCGGGTTATGCACTGCCTCGCTTCGACATGGGAGCGGCGATGGTGTCGTCACTAGCCCACCTCTGGTTTCTCTACTATTTGGCTGTCACTACTCGCGATTGTCATCGGTATCATTTGGATGCTGCGTCATTCATCGGTCGAACGTCTCACGAGCAGAGTCGATAGCCAGTTCGCTGGCGCGATCCAGCGACGGTATCTCTCGTTCGTGATGGCCTTACCGATGGCATCGGTTCTATGGTTCATGGAGCTGCCCGGATTACCGGACACGCCGCTGAGCGTGGTGCCGCAACCACGGCTACTTGCGTACTACGGGATGTTTCTCGCTGTTGGCTGGTTTCTCCACCGGCGACGTGACCTCGTGTCGGAGCTTGGGCATCGGCTCCCGACCGGGCTCGTCATCGTCGTCATAGCAGCAGTTCCATGCGCCTTCTTGGCCGCACGCGAAGTGCTCGATCACATGATAGACCCCGGTTTGAGGGTTATCAGCCTCTATTGCGGTGCAGTCCTCACGTGGGAGCTCACGCTCCTGTTCATCGGTTGTTTCGTGCGATATCTCTCTCGGCCGCGTGTGTGGGTGCGATGGCTGGCTGACGCGTCCTACTGGTGCTATCTGGTGCATCTGCCAATCGTGGTCATACTGCAGATACTCCTAGCGCGTGTCGCATGGCCTGGCGCCACGAAGTATGCGGTCATCGTTTGTGGCGCCATGAGCTTCTGTCTCGTGACGTATCAGGTCTTCGTGCGCTACACCTTCATTGGCACGACCTTAAGTGGCAATCGGACGCGCTTCGCCTCGCCACAAGTAACGGCCGAGGCCGGTTCGTAGCCCTTGACAGGCGGCCTGACCCGCCCGGCAAACTCGCGGATGCCGGCTGCGTTTCACCGACGTCGTGCTCGGCGGCTTGAATCTGATCGGGTTCTCCCTCTGGGAGCGACGGAGCGGCACCGGCCGCAACGTCACCTTCCCAGCCCACCAGTACACAGTCAAGGGTGATCGCGGCAGCTTTGCGTTGCTGCGCAAGGTCGCTGATGTGCGGCGCAGGAACGAGTGCGGGCTCTCGTACTACAGGCGTACCTCGAGGACGAGAATGCAGCACTGGCAGACTCGTCACACTCGAGACTGCGATCACTCGAGTCGCGCCTGGAGAGCGATCAGAAGCTGCTTCCTGCTTCAAGGACAGCGATGGTCAGCGATCCCCGCGATCGCCTTGACCGCGTTTCGCCTTGATCTTGGCCTTTCGACGGCGATCCGACGTGAGCGACTTGCCGACATCGTCGGATTACTTGAAGCGGCCCTTTGCACCGCGGCGCACGTATCGCTTGTCGCTGCCAGTGTCGATCAGTTCTCGTTTGGCTGCGGCCTGTCGGTCTTGCGTGTGGTCTTCTTGGCCATGGTGTCCGATCTGACGCAATCGAAGTGTCGTAGACTCCTGCGGTGAAGGCTTGATTCATCCCGCCGATGCTCCTTCTACGCAAGGACACGCCGCCGGAGGGAGAGGTTTGCGAATGATACGTCTCTTCTGCTCAGTGAACTCGGCCCTGCTGGTCCTCGTACTGGCCACGACATCTGTCCACGCCCAGACACATGTCATTCTCACGAATTTCGGCGGTACTCTCAACGATCGGGGACAAATCACCGACATCGACTTGGATTCGGGCGCGGTGAATTGGGTGATGTCTGCCCTCACCCCGCCGCTGGACGGGTGGGTACTGGTACGGCGCGCCAGCGATCAGTTCGGATGGACGGCTTGTCGTGTGGATGGCAGGAAAGATCATCCAGCAATTCCTGATACATGGTGGCTTCGTCGCGCGCGATCTGGTCACAGGCTCGGTCCTGAAAGGTGAATTGCCTGGTGGATTTGCAGGGGACGTGGTCGGGCACCCGCGGAAACCGATGCTGTTTGCCGCGACGACCGTCGGCCTCATCATCATCGAGTCGTCGGGCTTCCGCCAGACTCCAGCCTGCGCGGGTGACATGGCCATCACTCTCGATGGCTCTAAGTTGTTCGTCGCGTGCGGGGACGGCCGCGTACAGGTGTTTGACACGCAGCGGGAAGCAATCGTTCGTGAGATTGTGCTTCCGCAGCCGCATTCTTGGTCGCTGATCGAAGTAAATGGGGATGGCTCGAGACTTGTGACACTCAGCGATCGGTCCCCGTTTGAGTTTTCTCTTGCTGTATATGACGGACAGACGGGGCAGCCGCTCGGCTTGGGCAGCGTGCCGACGGGTCCCCCTTGCTGCGCACATGCTCGGTTTGGGAGCCTGAGCGTGAATGCTACCCGGACTGAAATATATGCCGGCTTCCTGTTCACTGACTTCACTACCGGCGAAGCTGGGGAGACTCGCATTTACCGATTTGACACATTGACGAACGTCGCATCAGCCCCCATTCCACTTTCATCCCTTGTGTTTACTCCCGATGGTCGCAAAGCTGTCGCGATTGCGAATTGGGACATTCGTCCCGGCGCCCGGTGTTTAGCAGTGCTGATCGATGTACAGATGCGCGCCGTTGAGCGCTCTAGTTATTCCAGCACGTGTGGGTTATTCCCGGGTGTGGGCATCGCGTCGCCTCCGCTTCCGCCTGAGAACGTCAAGGTCAGCGCGACGAACCGCCGCGTGACACTCTCATGGCAATTGGCGGCGCATTCGCCCGCAGCCAACACATACGCGATTGACGCGAGCCTCCAACCAGGAGGCCGCGTCGTAGCCACCCTTCTCACGGATTCCGATCAGACGATGTTCACGCTCGATGCTGTACCGCCCGGCACGTACTACGTTCGTGTGCGGGGAGTCAACGCCATTGGCGCCAGTGGGCTATCGGCCGAACAACAACTAGTTGTCCGCTAACGTGGGCAGTTCTGGCGCAGCGCTAATGTTTGGTAATCAAAACTGAGAGCACGTACCACTACCATTCGCTGGAGGAGGCCCAATCTGCGGCGGATCGGCTTGCGCATAGGCAATGTGACAGCGGTTGCGCACGTTGGGAAGTTCTCGGAGCCCACGTTGCGCTGGCGGCCTGATTCCTCTCCGCGATCAGAAGTTCCCGGACTTGCGGTTCTACTCGAACGATCGTTTCCTGAAGCTACGTCATTCGCGACGCCAAGATCGCCATCACGAACTCGTACCGCAAGAATCGACCGGCGATCTGACTTCCGGGTGGGATTCGGATGACACGTGAATGCTCGGACGGGGAGCCTTTGCCGAGAGCCCCTGAAATAGCTCGCGCGCCACGCTCCACAAGCGCAAGTACCCGCCCGTTGCACGCCCGCGATTCGAACCAGCAGTTTCGGGCCTGGGCCCTCAAGAGGCTCGGTAACAATCGTGAACAATTTGCTCCCGAACACCGGGTAACAGCAGGGCCCCGTCCGAGCTACCGACACGAAGAACCCACGAGTTCAAACACCTGCATGACCTGTTAACCGGAGGGTTGCTGGTTCGAGGCTAAACCAGCGGAGTCCACAATTTCGAACTGGCCGGGCAAGTCGATTTCACATCCCAGGATTGCCGCGGCGTCGCCCCTCGGTAAGCGTGCGAAAGGCGAATCGCTACGAGGACGTCATGGTGGTGGGCGCTCCTGGTGGGCGCACCTTGATTTCACCTTCACAAGCTTAGTGCTGAGGAGCCTCAAAAATCAGCTCGAAGAGCCAATGAAGGTGAGGAGAATCGGATTCGAACGCCGACACTCAGGGAAGACCAACCTCAGCGTGTCCATCGTTTCGCAGACAATGTGCGAATGCACGGATTCCATATTCCATGGAAGAATCGAAAGGCCCGGTAAGTCCACGATCGAACCGAACGCCCAGTCGATCCTGTTGTTCCGCAGATCCTATTTCGCGGATCGGCTTCCGCGGCCTGCCGATTGCAAAACTACTTGGCGACGCGGGCAGACAGGCGGGACTTGTAACGGGCGGCCGTGTTCCGGTGGATCATGCCCTTGGTCGCCATTCGATCGACCAGTGACTGCGCCCCTTGCAGGGCGGTGCTGGCGGCTGCCTTGTCAGTGCTGTCCACGGTCTTCCGGAGGGTCTTGAGCCCCGTACGGAGCTTCGAGCGGAGGCGCCGATTGGCCTCTCGGCGCTTGACGTTCTGCCGGTTTGCCTTCAGAGCCGACTTGTTTCGCTTTGCCACAGATTAGTCCTCTAGGGCTCCTGTCAGGGAGCCGACTGAATCCACTATTTTACACGGTTCTAGCCGATGGTTCGTCACTGAGGTTCTTAACGGAGGTTCTCCACGGAGGGTTCTCCACGGAGCTTCTTGACGGAGGTTCTTGGGGTGGTTCTTTTCGACGGTTCGCACCAACGGCGAACCCTTGTGTAGAACCTTTGTGTAGAACCTCCGCGGAGAACCTCAGTGGAGCTTATCGTCGTCCGACGATCTCGTATTCGCCTTCCCGAGGCGGGATATTCGAGTAGCGGGTGCGCGACTTGCCATCCACGACTTCCACCCACTTGTAGATGACCGGCCCACGCGGCGCCGGGGGCTTGCTCGAAGATGTGGCGCCCGTAATCTTCTTCACATAGGCGCGAGTCTCGCGGAAGGGTGGCACGGCCCCGTAGCGCTCGACGTTGCCAGGGCCGGCGTTGTAAGCGGCGAGGGCAAGCTCGAGATTCTGGTTGTAGCGGGTCATCAGCTGCGCGAGATAGGAGACGCCTCCGCGGATGTTGTCGTCCGGACGGAACGGGTCGTTGACGCCCAGTTCGCGGGCCGTGGCCGGCATCAACTGCATCAGGCCCATGGCGCCCTTCGCAGAAATCGCGCGTGGGTTGAACCCGGACTCGGCTTGAATCACTGCTCGCACCAAGTCGGGTGACAGGCCGTGGTTGGCGGCATGTTGCTCGATCAGATCGTCGTACCGTGCGCGCGTCTGAGCCTTCGCCGGCGGTGTCGTCGTGCGCATCATCGACCGGCCGGGAACGGCATAGGTTGCCACCTCTGTGGCGCCAGCCTGCGGTTTGTTCGACAGCACCAGATGCCCGGCATCGTCGCGCCAGGTGTAGATCTGCGCAAAGGCCGGTTGGGCCATCGCGAGGCAGACGAACGGCAGAAGCCAGAGACTGCGCATGGTTGCAGGAAATCGCGCGACGAGGGGCGCGCGAGGATTCTCGTAAAGGGGTATCGGCCCGTCAGGAAGTGGCCAACAGCTCTTCAACCAGCCGGCGGCTGGCGATCAGCAATTCGTTGATCTTGGATGCGTCCTTGCCGCCCGCTTCTGCGAAGTCTGGTCGGCCGCCGCCCGCGCCACCGACGATGGGTGCGAGCTGTTTGACCAACTGACCCGCGGGGGTGCGCTTGGTGAGATCCTGCGTCACTGACGCAATGATTGCGACCCGTCCCTCGGCGGACGGCGCAGCCAAAAAGATGATGCCCGTCTTCAGCTTCGACTTCAGCGCGTCCGCAAGCGCGCGCAGCGATTCTTTGTCGGTATCTTCGACACGTCGCGCGATGAACGTCACGCCTTTGATGTCGACGCGATCATCGGATTCTCCGGCTGCGCCGCCGCCAACCGCTAAGCGCGTCTTGAGCTGCTGGACCTCTTTGCGCAACTTTGACTCTGACGCGAGGTGAAGGGAGATCGTCTCGACCAGTCCGTCCGGTCTTGCGCCAAGCAAGCCGAGCGCACCATCAAACTGGGTGAGTCTCGTCCTGGCATGGTCATAAGCGCCAAGACCGGTGACGGCTTCGATCCGGCGGACGCCCGCTGACACGCCGGATTCCTCGGTGATGAAGAACGGACCAATATCGCCAGTCGAGCGCACGTGAGTGCCTCCGCACAACTCGACACTGAATCCGGGAATGGTCACCACGCGGACCCGATCGCCGTACTTCTCGCCGAAGAGTGCCATGGCGCCGGCAGCGATTGCTTCCTGCGTATCCCGAACGTCAGTCGCAACTGGGGTGTTGGCGACGATGTGCTCGGTAACGAGCCGTTCGACTCTCGCTCGCTCCTCCGGTGTCACTGGGTTGAAGTGCGCAAAGTCGAACCGCAACCGATCTGGTGCCACGAGCGAGCCCTTTTGCTTCACGTGGTCACCGAGTACGGCGCGGAGAGCGGCGTGCAACAAATGGGTGGCAGTGTGGTTACGTCGCGTCGCATCTCGAAGCGCCTCGTCCACGGTGACCGTAACCAGATCGCGGAACCTCAGGACGCCCCGCGTGACCTCGACGCGATGGAATCGGCGTAGTGCTCCCGCCTTGAGGACTCCCGTGATTCGGGCTTCGGCGGTGGGCGATTGCAATGACCCGGTGTCCGAAACCTGGCCGCCTGATTCGAGATAGAAAGGCGTCGCTACGAGCGCGACAAACCCATGCTCTCCCTCGTGAAGCTCGTCGACGGGGACTCGCTGATCATCGGATTCCTTGAGCAGCTCGATGATTTGCGTATTGACCGAGATGGAGTCGTAACCGCGGAAATCGTCTGGTGTCTGGAGGTCCCCACCGGCCTCCGGCCGAGTGTTCCACGCAACCTTCTGCGCGCCAGAGAAAGCGCTTTTGCCTCGCGCCATCTCACGTTGTCGCTGCATGGCCTGTTCGAAGCCATCGGTATCGAAGCGCAGGTCCTGAGCGCTGGTCAGATCCTCGATGAAGTCCCTGGGTAGGCCGTATGTGTCGTACAGCTTGAACGCCTCTTCGCCGGGCACGACCTTGTCGCCACGGGCCGCCTGCTCGAGAACTTCCTCGAGCCTTGGCAGGCCTTCGGTGAGGACGATGCCGAATCGCTCCTCCTCGCTTCGAACGACTTGGGCGATCGTGTCGCGGCTCGAACGGAGCTCGGGGTAGGCGCCGCCCATTTCGTCGACGACCACGTCGACGAGCTTGAACATGAACGGGTCCTTCAACCCCAGCTTCCGCCCATGCCGCATCGCACGCCGCATGATCTTGCGAAGGACGTAGCCACGCCATTCGTTCGACGGCACGACACCATCGCCGATGAGAAACGTAGTGGCGCGGATATGGTCCGCCACCACACGCATCGAGACGTCGCTTGCGTCCATGCCACCCCGATACGGGAGCGAGGCCATGGCCGAGAGCGTGCGCAGGATCGGTTGGAACAGCTCGGTGTCGTAGTTGGACAGGACGCCTTGCAGCACCGCCGAAATGCGCTCGAGCCCCATGCCCGTGTCGATGGAGCGCGCGGGCAGGTCACGCAGGGTGCCATCGGCCTGCCGCTCGAATTCCATGAAGACGTTGTTCCAGATCTCGACGAAGCGTTCGGAACCGCTCGCGGTATCGGCCACGAAATCACCCGTGCCTGGCACGGCCGTTCCACGGTCGTAATAGATTTCGGAGCAGCGTCCGCAGGGCCCGGTGTCGCCCATCGCCCAGAAGTTGTCGCTCATCCCGAGCTCGTGGATCTGCTCGGCGGGCAGGAACTGTCGCCAGATGTCGTACGCCTCGTCGTCACGCGGAATGCCTTGCTCGCCCTTGAAGATGGTCGCGACGAGTCGTTTTGGATCGAGCTTCCACTCGTCCACGAGCAGCTGCCAGGCCATCGGAATGGCCTCTGTCTTGAAGTAGTCGCCGAACGAAAAGTTCCCGAGCATTTCGAAAAACGTGTGGTGCCGTTGTGATGGACCGACGGTGTCGAGGTCGTTGTGCTTGCCGCTGACCCGCATGCACTTCTGTGAGGAGGCTGCGCGCGCATAGTCCCGCTTCTCACGCCCGAGAAACACGTCCTTGAACTGGTTCATCCCGGCGTTGGTGAAGAGCAACGTCGGATCATCAGATGGGACCAGCGGTGAGCTCGGAACGACGCGGTGATTGTGGCGCTCGAAATATTTCAGAAACGACGCGCGGATCTCGTTAGGGTGCACGCTTCTATTTTACTCGTCGCGTTCGGCGCCCCTGGCCCGAAGGCGAGCGTAGACCTGCGATGCATCGAAACCCTGACCCACCAGACTGCGGACGACTCGAGCACGGCCCTGCCGATCGAGATCGGCGGCGGCGACGCCCTTGAGCCGTCGCTCGATCGCTCGGTCGAGAAGAGCGATCTCGTCGACTTCCGCGAACACGTCATCTACCGCTTCCTTCGCGGTCGCCGCACCAATCCCCAGTTGTTTGACCTCTTGCAGCACCCGTCGCCGTCCGCGCCGCTTGATGACGGCGCCTGAACGGGCGGACGCGCGGGCCACTCGCCGGTCGTCCAGCGTTCCGTCCTGGGTCAGCCGCGCAATCACTGGCTCGATTTCGTCGGCAGAGAACTTCCGGCGGACGAGTCGATCGCGAAGCTGTCGAGTCGAAAGTTCGCGCCGGGAAAGCAGAGTCAGTGCGGCGGTGTAGCAGTCCACGCCTGTGAGGTTCTCAGTTGCTGAATCGTTCGATCGAGGGTGCCTGATCCGCAGTGCTCGAAACCCCCTGAACCTTGAGCTTGAACTCGTCGGGGTTCGATGTCCAGCGTAAGGCTTCGTCGAGAGTGACGATGCCAGCCGAGTACAGGCCGAAGATCGACTGATCGAAAGTCTGGGTGCCGTACTGCGATGTACCTTGCGCCAAGGCGTTGGTAATGAGGTCGGTCTTTTGCGGATCCGCGATGCAATCGCGGATGTACGGTGTCGCAACCAGCACTTCGACCGCCGGTACTCGGCGACTGCCATCGGCCGTCGGCAAGAGCCGTTGTGCGATGGCTGCTTTCAAGACTGCAGCGAGCTGCTGACGAATCTGGGCCTGTTGGTGCGGTGAGAACACCGAAATGATGCGGTTGATCGTTTCCTTGGCGTCGAGTGTGTGCAGGCTCGAGAGCACCAGATGGCCGGTCTCGGCGGCGTGCAGGGCAGTCTCGATGGTTTCCACGTCCCGCATCTCGCCTACGAAGATGACATCGGGATCCTGACGGAGCGCACTCCGAAGTGCGGTCGCAAACGATTGCGTGTCCTGGCCAATCTCACGCTGATTCACGATGCAGGACTGGTCGCGATGCAGGAACTCGATGGGGTCCTCGACCGTGACAATGTGACCGGGTCGTGACCGGTTGATGTGATCGAGCATAGCCGCGAGCGTGCTGCTCTTGCCGCTCCCGGTGGTGCCGGTGACCAACACCAGCCCGCGCTCTTCCTCCGCAATCTCTTTCAAGATCGCTGGCAGTCCAAGCTCGTCGAGACGTTTGATGTTGACGGGGATGACACGAAGGACGAGCCCGATGCTGCCTCGCTGATGGAACGCGTTGCAGCGAAAACGGCCGACGCCCGACACGCTATGGGCGAAGTCGAGCTCCTGATTGGGTCCGAATCGATCGCTGACGGAAGACGGCAGGATGGCGCTTGCCATCGCCGCGAGCTCGCCAGCGTCCAGCTTGCGATCGCCGATCGGCTGGAGCTGGCCATTCACCCGGGCCATCGCGACGTTGCCCACTTTGAGGTGGACGTCTGAGGCCCCGCGCTGGACCGCCAGCTTCAGCAGATCGTCGAGGTCCACTACTTGGCAGCGACCGCTGCTCCAACCGGCGTCAACCAGTTGTGCTCATCGGGCAAGTCGCCCTTGATGATGCCGAAGAAGCGCTCCTGCAATGCAGCAGTGACCGGTCCACGCCGGCCGTTGGCGACCGTCACCTTGTCGATCGACCGGATCGGGGTGATCTCGACGGCCGTTCCGCAGAAGAACGCTTCGTCGGCCAGATACAGGAACTCGCGCGGAAGGGCTTGTTCTCTGACCTCGAAACCGAGATCGCGCGTGAGCGTGATCACCGTATCACGGGTGATCCCCTGGAGAATCGACGAGGTCAGCGACGGGGTATAGACGACGTTGTCGCGGACCAGGAACAGATTCTGGCCGCTGCCTTCGCTGAGAAGTCCGGATTCGTCGAGAGCGATGCCCTCGGCGTAGCCGTCGACGGTCGCCTGCATCTTGATCAGAGCGGAGTTCGCGTAGTTGGCGGTCGCCTTGGCCATAGCGGGGAACGTGTTGGGCGCAATCCGCGTCCAGGAGCTCACGCCCACGTCCACCCCTTTGGCCAGCGCATCTTCTCCGAGGAACGAATCCCATTCCCAGACGATCACGGCGGCCTCGACGGGGCAGGGCATCGGGTTGACCCCCAGCTGACCGTAACCTCGATAGATCAGCGGGCGGATGTAGCACGACTTGAAGTTGTTGGCCCGAATCGTTTCCAGCACGGCGTCATTGAGCTGCTCCATCGTGTAGGACAGCTCCATCCGGTAGACGCGGCACGAATCCATGAGCCGCCGCATGTGCTCGGGCAGCCGGAAGACGTTGGCGCCCTTCTTGGAATCATAAGAACGAATGCCTTCGAACACGCCAGAGCCATAGTGGACGACGTGTGAGGCCACGTGCATCGTCGCGTCCTTCCAGTCCACGAGCTTACCGTTCATCCAGACTTTGCCGGTCTCGCTGAAAGCCATGAGCTACTCCCAAAAGCGAATGATTGAGGATCTCCTCTAATTATCGTGCATCGGCCGATTCGGCACGCCGCCTCCGGGCGACCCGCCGATGAATCTTTTCACACTTGCGGATGAATACGCGTCATCCGTCACTGGGCCTCGCCACAGAAAGGACATTGATCGGTTCGGGCATGGAGGGCCTTGTGACAGTGCCAACAAAATCGGGCCTGCGGCGCTTCGCGAGCTTTGAGCCGCGCCTGAATGTCGTCCACGTGCTCCGGCCCGGGACTGTCGAGTGGCGCGGGACGCCACGGCCGCCGGCTCGCCTGTCCGTCAGCGGCGACGGGCGGGGTGGTTCGGGTGGCGGTCGGGCGATTGTCCCGCGCCGCGAGAACGGCGTCGAGCACCTCGGAAGCACGTTGGTAACGCGCTGGGATCTCTGGCGCCATCGCCTTCATGACGATGTCGCTGATGCCTTTCGGGATCTTTCGGTTGCGCGTGCGCGGGGGCGGCGCGAGATCGCCTTTGATTAGCTTCTCGAGGTCGGCGGCCGATGGCGTCGCGTACGGCAACGACCCGGTCAGCATCTGATACATCGTCACCCCGAGCGAGTAGATATCCGACGAGAACACCGCCTTGCCTTGAAACTGTTCGGGCGCCATGTACGGAGGACTGCCGATCACGGTCGTCCCGTGCGCGGCGATCTCCAGAAAGCGGGAGGTACCGAAGTCAGCGACCTTGACCATACCGTTCTCGGTGACGAGGACGTTGCCAGGCCGCAGATCCCGGTGAATGACCCCTTGCCGGTGCGCGTGATCCATCGCGTTGCTGATCTGGCAGGTGTAATCGAGCGCTCGGGCCAGGTCGAGGGCACCCTCGCGCTCGATGATCTGCTCGAGGGTTTCACCGGCGACGTACTCCATCACGATGAAGAACGTGTTGTCCTGCTTTTCGGCGGTCAGGACCGTGACGATGTTGGGATGATTCAGGCTGGCGAGCAATCGAGGCTCGCGCAACAGCTCCCCGAAGTCCAGGTTCTGACGATGGGGAATCTTGATCGCGACCTTCTTGTCAATCCAGGTGTCCTCCGCAAGGTAGACGGCACCGAAGCCTCCACTTCCGAGCGGCGTGACGATGCGGTACTTTCCAATGGTCTGGCCGCGGAGAAACATGTCTGCAAAGTATAGAGCCTCTCCGTATACTCACCCCGTGTTACCGCGCTTCTTTGTGCCCGATGCCGATTCACCGGGCTCAGTCGTGCAATTGCCGGACGATGAAGCGGCGCACCTGGTTCACGTGTTGCGACTCAGAGCCGGCGATGCCATTCAGGTGTTCGACGGGCGAGGCCATGAGTGGCGCGGCCGGGTGGACGAGATTGGCAAATCGCACGCGCGAGTACAGCTCGAGGCGTCGATAGCGCCTGCCGTCGAGCCGCAGGTGAGTGTGACGCTAGCGGTAGCGCTGCTGAAGGGCGACAAGATGGATGACGTGGTGCGGGACGCAGTGATGCTCGGCGTGAGCCGAATCATGACATTCGTCAGTGAGCGGGTCGAGTTCTCACCAAAAGTCGTCGAGCGCGGTCACCGAGTCGAGCGATGGCGCCGCATCGCGGTTGCGTCGGCCAAGCAGTGTGGTCGATCGGTCAGTACCAGACGTCGGGGCGCCCGTCCGGGTCGTGGATCTCCTCGAAGAATCTTCTACCGCGCCGCGGATCATGTTGGTCGAGCCGAATGCCAACGTCTCGGGCGCTCGGAGGCTTCACGATCTCCCGCGGTCCAATGAGGCGGTATTGTTCGTAGGTCCCGAAGGTGGTTGGGCGTCGTCCGAACTCGAGGCCGCACACGGAAACGGCGTTCAACTCGCGACGTTGGGGGCGCTGACGCTTCGCGCCGATGCCGCCCCGCTGGTGGCGATTACGGCGCTGCGTACGGTCTGGGGCGATCTCTAGCGGTTTGCGCGATGAGGACTACGTACGATGCGCGGAAACACGGAAGCACCGGAAAACTATTTTCAGTGTTTCCGCGTTTCTGTGCATCGTTCGTGATCGCTGTCGGTCTTTCAGTAAGTTGGTAGGCCACTGGCCGATGGCGGCCGGCCACAGGGCGCTGTGCAGGGCGAGGTTGAAGCAGGAGTGGTCATGAAGCGTGCAGGGATTGCAATCGTCTTGTTCGCGGCGATGGGGGTGGGTGACGTTATTGGTCTGGCGCAACAGGCGATGCCGGATCCTGTCGCGACGTTTTCGATCCTGGGATTCGATCCGGCCACGGGAGAAGTGGGCGGCGCCGTTCAGTCGCGAGTGTTCTCAGTCGGGAACGGCGTGTTGTGGGGCGAGGCGGGAGTTGGCGTCGTGGCGACGCAGGCGATCGTCGACGTCAGCTACGGCCCCAAAGGGCTCGCGTTGCTGCGCGCCGGAATGGCACCCGAAGCGATCATCAAAGCGATTTGGGATAGCGATCCGGATCCGCGGCCGGAGAACTGGACCAAGCAGGGGCGACAGTTTGCTGTCATCGACGCGAAGGGAAACACAGCCGTGTTCACGGGTCAGAAAGCCTCCGCGTGGGCGGGTCATCGTCAGGGCAAATTCGCCACCGCACAAGGCAACATCCTCGCGGGGCAGCCAGTGGTCGACAACATGGTGAAGGCATTCGAGGAAACCTCCGGTCACCTCTCGACGCGACTGATGGCGGCTCTCGACGCCGGCCAGGCCGCCGGTGGCGACAAACGCGGGATGCAATCCGCAGCCGTGCTCATCGTCGGAAAGGGGATGGGCGTGTGGCTCAACAACGATGTGGTGTTGCGACTTCAGGTCGATGACAGCCCCGAGCCGCTCAAGGAGATGCGGCGGCTGATCGACGGGTGGAACGAGCGCCGCGCGAAAAACCAGCAGAAGCCTGTCGGCTAGGTGGATAGCACCAGACCGACCCAGCCGTCTTCGACGAACGTCGCCACGGGTTGGAGTGCCAGCGCAGATTCGACGCCGGCGCGTTCGCGTTCGTCGAAGCCACTGACGATCAAATGGCCAGGCGAGGCCAGCAATTCGCGAATCCTGGCGGCGGATGAGGTCAGCATGCCGCCGGTGAGATTGGCCACCACGACGTCCCAAGGTTCTTTCGCGTGTGCGAGGCCTCCGGTGCGATAGTCGCCAACGAGCCACTCAACGGGCCACGTTCCTGCGTTGAGCGCCAGGCTGCTTTGCGCGGCTTCAATGGCATCTGGATCGACGTCGATTGCCACGACCTGTCGCGCGCCTCGAAACGCGGCGGCCATTGCCAGCACACCAGATCCTGTTCCCAGGTCCAACGCGCGTCGCCCGCGAACATCGATGTCCGAGAGACCACGAAGACACAATCTTGTGCTGGCATGATGCCCTGTCCCGAATCCGCGAGATGGTTCGATGACAATCAGCGTCGCGCCCTCGACGAGTTTCGACGGCAGATCCCACGGCGGGGCCACGACGAACCTGCCAGCGCGGATCGAGGTGACTTCCCGCTGAGAGCGCGCCGCCCAATCCTCATCTGGAACGTCGTCTTCAGAGACGCTCAGGGTGGGATGCGATCCTCTGAGTGCGGTGGCGGCCAAGTCGCGATCGCGACGGTTCGCAAAAAAGACGCGCCAGTCGAGTGGCGCGGGCGGTGGATCAGGCGGAGGTGGGAAAGTGGGATCCCACAGGCCGCCCGGCGGCAAGGGCTGCTCGGCGAGATCCTGCACGGCCACCGGCGCGAACTCGTCGAGCGTGCTCCAGAGCAGGTCAGGAAGGTCGAGGTCGATCGCGCTGCTCTTCAGATGGAGAGCGGGCCAGACCTTCGACTCACCCAAAGATGTCTTTGACCTTGTCGAAGAGGCCCCGGTCGTCTGCTTCTCGGGGAGTCGGCTCGAATTCCTGCGCTGGTAAGGTCGAGGCAAACTGTTCGAGCAGCTTGCGTTGATCGCGCGTGAGCTTTCGAGGCGTGATGGCTTGCACGGTGACCAGCAGATCACCGCGTCCGCGGCCAGCCACGTCCGGCATTCCCTTGCCTCGCAATCGAAACACCGAGCCAGTTGCGGTGCCGTCCGGAATCTTCAGCGACTGTGGTTCGCCCGAGACGTTCGGCACTTTGATCTCGCCGCCGAGCACCAGGGTGGTGAAGTTCACCGGAATTTCGCACGCGAGGTCGTTGCCATCCCGGGTAAAAAACGAATGCTCCTGAACCGAGATGACCACGTAGAGGTCGCCCGGCGGGCCGCCTTGAGCCCCGGCTTCGCCTTCACCGGTCAAGCGCAGTCGCTGCCCGGTCGCAATGCCGGGCGGAACTTTGACGGTCAGCTTTCGCAGCCGCTCGATAGCCCCGGCGCCACGACACGTCTGGCACGGATTGGCGACCACGCGGCCGCTGCCGCGGCACTGTCCACACGTGCGCGCCACGGTGAAAAACCCTTGCTGGTAGCGAAGCTGACCGGTGCCACGGCACTGAGGACACGTGGTCGGGGACGATCCTGGTGCGGCTCCCGATCCACTGCACGTCTCACAGGTCTCATGACGCGGAATCTGGATGATCGTTTCGGCGCCTGCGGCCGACTGCTCGAAGGAAATCTCGAGGTCGTAGCGCAGGTCGGCTCCACGTTGCGGGCCACTGCGACGGCGGCCGCCAAACATGCCGCCGAAACCAAAAATGTCTCCGATGCTGCCGAAGATGTCGTCGAACTCGGCGAAGATCGTGGGATCGAAGCCGCCGGCACCAGCTCCACTGCCCGCGACCGCGGCGTGACCGAACCGATCGTAGCGGGCGCGTTTGTCAGAGTCCGCCAGAACCGAATAGGCCTCGGCAGCTTCCTTGAACCTATCTTCCGCGGTCTTGTCCCCGGCATTGCGATCGGGGTGGTACTTGAGCGCGAGCTTGCGGTACGCACTCTTGATATCCTGGTCGCTCGCGTCACGGGCGAGCCCCAGCACGGCGTAGTAATCGCGTTTGCTCACGATGCTTTGGCGACGCGGACGAGAGCAGGCCGCAGCAGTCTTTCACCCAAACGATACCCTTTGCGCATCTCGCCGACGACCTCTCCTTCGCGCGCTCCCGGTGTCTCTTCGTACGCGACTGCCTGGTGCAAGTGTGGATCGAAGTCGGTGCCCAGCGTCTCGATGGCTGTGACACCGCGCTTGCGCAGCAATTCTCCAAGCTGGCGATGAATCAACTCCACGCCTGCCAGGTACGGCTGCGCTTCGGCCGGAGCATCGGCCGCCAACGCCCGATCGAAATCGTCGAGGATCGCAACCAGATCGGTCAGCACCTCGGCCGCGGCCCACTCGCTCAGTTCGCGGCGTTCTTTGTCGACACGCTTACGGTAGTTGTCGAACTCGGCCGTCTTTCGTAAAAGACGATCGCGTATTTCGTCCCGTTCGCGAGTCATTGACTCGAGGGGGGTGCGTTCGTCTTCGCCATTCTCGACGGCGTCGGCTGGTGCCTCTTCCTGATCAGGCTCGTTGTCGTGTTTATCGTTCATCTCGTCGATTGATCTGGTCTTGCTGGACATGTCACACACACCGAAGGTCAAGTTATCAGGATCTAGTTATCGCGGAGCACCTTTCCCATCGCCTTGGCGGCGTTCTCGACGACGTCGATCGTCTGGGAATATCGCATTCGTGTTGGACCGATGACGCCGACCATGCCGGTGCTTCGTCCATCGAAGTATGTCGAGGCGATCAAGCTGAACGGTCGCATCTCCGGATCGCTGTGCTCAGCGCCAATGACCACGGTCAAGCCGGGGCCATCGATGTACTCGTTCAACATTCGGACCAGGCGCTGTTTCTCTTCGACCATGACCAGCAATGCCCGGAGTGTGGAGGGCGAAAGACCGCTCGCCCGGACCACCTCTTCGAGCAGTGATGACGTGCCCTCAACGCTAACCGTCGTCCGCTCGAGGTTCTCGAGCGAGCTGCTCGCAAGCCGGAGCGCCAAACCGAGCAGCTGATCGTACAGCGTGCGGTCTTCGCGAAGGCGCGAGAGTACACCCTCGCGCACTTGATCGAGAGTCTGACCGCAAAACTGCTCGTTCAGGTAATTGGCCGCCCGCACGAGCTCGCTCGGGTCGACCTCCTCGCCCATGTCGATGGTCTTCTGCGATACCTGATTGCCCCTCGCCACCATGACCACGAGGATTCGATTGCGGCTCAGCGGCACGAACTCGATGCGATGAAATACCGCATCCGCATTGGCTGGTGCGATGGCAAATCCGACATGCCTCGACACTTCCGACAGCACATGTGAGGCGCTGGAGAGCAGGTCATCGATGAGCGGCGAATCGCCGGCCTGCTGGCGAAGCCGAGCTTCGACACCGGAAGCGTCCTTGGTTGCCCGCTTCGTCTCGAGCAGCAGGTCGACGAAAAACCTATAGCCGAGGTCCGTCGGCACACGTCCGGCAGACGTGTGGGGCTGCCACACGAAGCCCATCTCTTCGAGCTGGGCCAGCACGTTGCGGATCGTGGCGGAAGACACGGTGAGGCCGGTGCGCCGCGTCAACGCCGCGGACGCCACAGGTTCACCAGTCTCGATGTACTCGCGGATGAGCGCCGCAAGAATGCGCCGCGTCCGGTCGGAAAGCGCCGGAGAGATCATTTAGCAGTCGAGAGTCTCGACTGCTAATTATAGCAGGGGTTTGAACGGGGGTTCTTTTCGAAGGTCTTTACGGTGGTTCTTTACGGAGGTTCTCACGAAGGTTCAGCTGGATTCTGCGCTAGAGCCGGGCCGGGAGTAAGCGGCCACCGTTGCGACGACCAGCAGGAGCGTGCCCGTGATGGCGAACGTTGCGGATCGTTCGCCGGGTTTCATACAGCATCGCTCCCAAGCCTTGTGTCGCGGCGATGCTGGCGCCGATGCCGACGATGACGCCAATGGCGGCGGTGACCAAGCCTTGCCGAACGATCAATCGAAGCAGCGAACCCCGTTGAGCGCCGATCGCGGCTCGAAGTTCAAAACGCCCGCGCGGCCAACGCCGTAGCCTCGGCGAGCGCGGCCGCGACAATCGCCGGCACGTCTTCCCGAACGAGGCGGAAGTCGTCAACCAGCAGCTCGCCGTCGACGACGGTCGTTCGGACGTCGGATGGCCGCGCCGAATAGACGATGGCCGACACAGGGTCGGGGCTGGTCGCCAAATGCGGTCGATCGCGGTCGATCAGGATCAGATCGGCACGTTTACCGACTTCGATCGATCCGAGTTGATCATCGAGTCCGAGGGCACGAGCCCCTTCGCGTGTGGCCATTTGCAGAAGATCGGCTGCGCGGATCGCGCCCGGGCCGACAGCGACTGCCTGGAGGCCGCCGGCAAGCCGCATCTCCGCAAACATGTCGAGCTGGTTGTTACACGCGGCGCCGTCAGCTCCCAGCGAGACTGAAATTCCGCGCTTCCGCATTTCAACGATTGGAGCGATTCCTGACGCGAGCTTGAGGTTCGATCCTGGGCAGTGGAGGACCTTGACCTGCCGGCTCGCGATCAGCTCCTGCTCCGATTCGTCCACCCACACACAGTGCGCCAGACAGAGGCTCGAAGATGCCAGGCCCACTTCGTCCAGATAGGCGACGTTCGCGCGACCGGTGCGGGATCGCACGAGCGCGATCTCGTCTTTGTTCTCCGACGCATGCGTGTGCACGAGCAACTGGCGTTCGGTGGACAGCGACCCAACAGCCTCGAGCAGCTCGCGTGTACATGACACGGCGAATCGCGGCGCGAAGGCCGCCCGGAGCCGGCCGTTGGCGCGACCGTGCCAACGTGAAGCAATCGCCAGGCTCTCGTCAATCGATGCGGAGGTCTGTTCCAGCAGGCGCGCTGGGACGGCCGCATCGGCGTCCATCATGCACTTGCCAACCACGGCTCGCAGCCCCATCGGCTCCAGCGCTTCGAAAACGGCCTCGGTATCGTGCACGGTCTCCATCGTCAACACCGTGGTCGTGCCGCCGAGGAGTAGTTCTGAGGCGGCCAACCGAGTTGCGGCCGCGAGTGACGCTGGCGTGTGAGCGGCTTCCATTGGCCAGATGCGCGTCTTCAGCCATTCCATCAGCGCGAGGTCGTCCGCGTATCCACGAAACAGCGTCTGGCAGAGGTGGACGTGCGTCTGAATGAATCCCGGAAGGAGATAACCGCCACCCGCATTGATCGTGCGTGAAGCCTGCCGCGCCGAGAGATTACCGATCTCGACGATGCGACCCGCGTCGACCAGGACGTCGCCCGAGATAATTTCGAGCGCATCGTTCATCGTCAGGATCGTTGCGTTGCGGAAAAGGAGAGACACAGCGTTGGTGCCTAGTGTGCCTCAAGTGCCTGGGTGCCTGGGTGCTGGTGCCTGGGTGCTTTTGGTGCTTGGGTGCCTCAGTGCAGAAATTTCAATTGGGGTTTTCAGGCTGCGCGGCAAGTTCTTCGATCCTTGCCTTTAGCAACCACACAAACTCTCGACTATTCCGGGCGTTCATTCGTGGCTTGTCGGTTGCACCACGGCGGCCATGGGATTCTCAACGTTTCAGGAAATCGGAGCCTGGCAGCGCGCGTATGAGTTGAAGCTTCAGGTCCAGGAGATCTGCCGGCGACCCAGCTTCTCGACGGATCACAGTCTTCGAAGCCAACTCCTAGACGCCGCCCGCTCTGGGCCGCGAAACATCGCCGAGGGATTCGCGCGCTGGCATCATCGGGACTTTGCGCGATTTACACGCATCGCCAAAGCCTCGGAAATCGAACTCCTCAACCACTTCATCGAGGCCGCCGACAGTGGTCACATCACGAAGGACGAGCGGTTGTCGTTGGAACTCGCAGCACGGAAGGCCATCAAGGCCGCAAATGGGTTAATTAGATATCTCGAGAACAACCCGGATCCGGTACTGCCCCCGAAGCAACACAAGACTGCACCCTAAGCACCCGAAGCACTCTCGGCACCCCGAGACACCCAGAGCACCCTGGCACCAGCACCCAGGCACCCAAGGCACCGAGGCACCCAGGCACCTACGTATTTTGCGCAGCTTTCAACTTCGGCATCCACTTGAGCGACGCGGAAGCGATCTCGCGCTCCCGCCCGCGGCGGATCGCGATCAGTTCGGCGACGATGGACACGGCGATCTCTTGCGGTGTGACCGCGCCGATGTCGAGGCCGATGGGGGCGTGCACGCTTTCGAGTTGTTCGATCGTGACGGTGCCATCCTCCGCAAGGACGTCGTAGATGCGTTTGACTTTCGCGCGGCTGCCAATCAGCCCGAGGTAGCGGAGGTTCTGTCGTGACAGAGCACGCAGCGCATCCAGGTCGTGGCGATGGCCGCGTGTCACGACGACTGCGTAGGCCGAGGCGGGGAGAGTGGTTCGGGCAAGCCAGCCGGGAATGTCGTCGACGACGATTTCGGTCGCGTTCGGGAAGCGTTCACTGTTTGCGAACTTCTCGCGGTCGTCGATCACATGCACCTGGAAACCTGCGTCGTGAGCGACGCGCCCAACAAACTGACCGACGTGACCCGCGCCAAAGATGTAAACCGCGGGGGAGGGCTCGATCGGTTCGATGAAGACCTCCATCTGGCCGCCGCAAATCAGTCCTGATTCCTCGGCGAAGTCATCGGTGAGCTCGTATCGCACGGTGCAGGCCTTGCGGGTCTTCAGAACTTCGCGGGCCTTCCACAGCGCTTCGTTCTCGTAGCACCCGCCACCGATGGTGCCGACGACGCGACCGTCCGCGTAGACGAGCATTTTGGCGCCGACGCGCTGCGGCGTGGAGCCGTTGGCGGACACAATCGTCACCAGCGCGACCTCCTCGCCGCTTTTGAGGGCTTCGCCCAGCGCCGCGAAAACTTCGTGATTCACTTACGGAATTATAGCGTTGGAGATCACAGGGGAGGTCAGGGAGATCAGGGAGAAGGTTGGGCTCCCCGATCTCCCTGATCTCCCTGATCTCCCTGTGCTCACCATCGGTGAAGGTCGCAGACCTCGAGCGGTTCGCTGCCGGCCAGGAAAGACTCGGTCGTCGTCCGTGGGCAGGTGGGTAGGGCCAGGCGGCCAGTATCGCGGTCGATCTCGACGAGACTGATGCCTTCAGGCGTCTCGAAGTTGATGTTGTCGTGACCGGCCAGCGCACGCTTCATGAAGTCGGTCCAGATCGGCAGCGCAGCCTGAGTCCCGCTGAGCCCGAGCGGTGCATTGTCGTCGAAACCGACCCACACGACCGAGAGCAGCTCCGGTGTGAAGCCCACGAACCAGGCATCACGCAGATCGTTGGTTGTGCCCGACTTGCCGGCGGCGTCCAGCGTGAAGCCGTTGCCGCGGGCGCTGGCGCCGGTGCCTTCGTTGATCACGCTGCGCATCATGTTCGTGACCAGGAAGGTTGTCGACTCGCGGGCGATGCGTGGTCCTTCTTGCGCCTTCGGCATCAGCGAGTCCTCGCCGCTGCGGATCCGCGCGATGCTGCGAAGCGGTTGAATCACGCCGCCGTTGGCGAACGCGGTATACGCAGACGCCACTTCCATGGGCGTGAGCTCGAACACGCCGAGGGCGATCGACGGATAGCCTTGGAGGGCGGTCCGGCCGATTTTTGTCCTGCGCCACAGAGCCGCGACCTGGTCGAAGCCGGTTTGTTCGGCCACCTTGATGGTGGCGATGTTGCGCGACAACGCCAGCGCGCGACGTAGTGTCACGAACCCGTCGTACTCGCTGTCGTAGTTTCGCGGTGACCACTCCTGCTGGTCGTAGGTCCACGTCGTGGGCTCGTCCCAGACCATTGAAGCCGGCGTGACGTCGGTGCGGCCCTCTTCGGCGGCGCGCTCGAATGCAGCCAGATACACGAATGGTTTGAACGTGGAGCCGGGTTGCCGGCGTGCCGTCGTCGCGCGGTTGAACTGTGACTGGTTGTAGAAACGACCACCAACGAGGGCGAGAATCTCGCCAGTCCGCGGGTTGAGCGCAATGAGCGCCGCTTGTGACGGGCCCGGCTTCCGCTTACGTTTCGCGAGGATCTGGTCCACCTTGGCCAGGCCGTCTCGCACCGCCTCTTGTGCGTAGCGCTGCAGGTTGAGGTCGAGCGTCGTATAGATCTCGAGAGGACCGGTGCGCTGCGTGATGCCAGGGAACTCGGCCTGCAGTTCTTCTCCGAGGTAATCGACGAAATATGGCGCCTCGTTGTCGACCGCACGAGTGACAACGGTAATCGGATCGTTCGAGGCGCGTTCCGCGGCATCGGCGGTGATGAACTCGGCCTCTGCCATGGCCGCCAGCACGAGATCGCGTCGTTCCTTTGCTCGTTCACGATTCACGAACGGCGAGTGTTGATACGGATTCTGAATGATGCCGGCGATGAGCGCGGCTTCGGAAAGCGAGATGTTGCTGACGTCCTTTCCGAAGAAGATCCGGGCGGCTTCGGCGACACCGTGCAAAGCAAACGAGCCGCGATTCCCCAGGTAGACGTCGTTCAAGTAGAGCTCGAGAATCTCTTCCTTGCGCGCCTTCGTCTCGAGAATGACGGCCATGAACGCTTCGAGTCCCTTGCGTCGATATGAGCGTTGGCCTGACTGCAACTCCGCATTGAATTCTTCGCTGAGAAAGAACATCCGCGAGAGTTGTTGGGTCACCGTGCTGCGGCCGACGGGTTGACGACGTGTGGACGTCAGGTTCGTGACCACGGCGCCCATCACGCCAATGGGATCGATGCCGGGATGGCCGTAGAAGCGCCGATCCTCGATGGCGAGAACCGCCTGCTGCATACGCGCCGGAATACTCGCGATCGGAACACGGCGACGCTTCTCGCGCGAGGCGGTCACCAGCCCGGTCAATATCGGCGGATCCAGCACGACCTCGTCGACCGGCCGTCCGGCTGCCTCGAGCTTGGCGATGCGTGCCGGCGCTGGTGCCGGCGGCGTGCCTCCAGCCGTCTTGACGACCCGCGGCTCGGCGAACACGATGCGCAGCGGCTTGCCGGCGTGATCGCCCCCGCGAGGAACCACGAGGACGGCATTGCGATCGATTGCGAATTCACCCGGGCGCTCGACTCGCGATTTCTCCGTGTAGCCGACGTCGTTCAGCCGAGCGATGAGCTCGATATTGCTCAGCCCCTGCCCGGCGTGCAGGGTCAGTGGGCGCGCGTACACGCGAGGAATGACACGGTCACGCTCTCCGTGCAGTCTCGCTTCGATGATCCGCGAGAACTGCACGTAGTAGTACCCGAGCACGACCGTCCCGACGATGACCGGGATGAGCAGGATCGCGAGCAGGGCTCGCTTCCATCCGGCGGCCGGAATCCGAATCCGCCAGCCGCGAAATCGTTTCGACGTACGCGGAGTGGCGGCCGCCATCAGATGGCCAGGATCCAGTGATGCCCCATGTCGAGGGGCAGATCTTCAAGCAGGCGCTCCACCAGTGCCGGCCCGTACTGGTTGGCGAACCACACGCACCCGATCTCACGTTCCTGCGGATGACCGTTGGGAAAGGTCAGGGCCTGCGCCCGCCGGAACTGGCGGCGCAGGGTATCGTCGCGACGCTTGGCGGCCTGAATGACCTTCGTGCGCAGCGTGCGGAGGTCATGCTGCATCTTGTTCTGCGTCGACTCGACGGTGCCACGGAGCGTGGGATCGATTTGAGTTACGGCCGTCGCCACAGCGGCAATGCGCTCGTCGACGACGCTCGACGCGCTGTTCAGGGCTTCGTCGACTTCTCGCGGGAGCTGGTCCTGCAGCAGTTGATTCAGGGCTGACTCGTCCTGGCGTTGCAGCGCCTCGAGTGGCAGCGAGTACTTGGAAAGGAAACGGAGGCTTGCGGAGTCGACGATGGTGGCCGTGGCGCGCTGGTACATCAGTGGCATCGGTACGTCGAAGTGGCGGTAGACGTCGCGTAGCTGACCCAGGTAGGCCAGCTCGTTCGGCCCCGCCACGTAACAGATCGTCGGGAACAGCGTGTCCTGGACGATTGGACGCAGCAGCACGTTGGGACTGAAATGTTCGGGGGTGCGTTCGACCTCCGCCACGAGCGCCGACAGCGCCGTCTCGCGCTCGCCGATTGAGGCGGAGTCACCCGCGTAACGCATGCTCTCGCGGCCGTCGTTCAGGTGAAAGAGTGAGATCGCGCCGTCGTGGGGCGTCACCTGGGCGTGGTAGCCCGCCGTGACCAGCGACTCTCCGGACGTGGCCGCGAGACGGGCGGTTTGGCCCGGATGGACCAGCTCGTGCGCGAAGACCTGTGAAACCAATGGCTTCGCGGCCGGATCCGAGGAATCGTAGACAACCAAGCCGTGTGGACCAAGCACGCTTTCGATCCATCGGCCGAAAGCCTCCGCCATCGTATGCCCAGGGGTGTAGGCCCGGCGGATGTTGGTCAGCAGGGAGGTCTTGAATTCGGTATCCGGAAGCGCGGCTTCCAGCTCATTGATGGCGTCCTCGATCCGTGGATCGAGTATCAGCCGGCCGATCGGCCGCTCGCCCGCGCCCTCGAGGCTGGTGAGTTGGATGCTCTTCGGGATGCCCTCCGCGTCGAGCACCGTACAGCTGCTCACCTCGGCCCAGTCGTGATCCTCAGCGTCAATCCAGAACACCGGGACCACGGGCGCACGGTGCTCACGCTCCACCTGTGCAGCCAGCTTCATCGCCGTAAGCGCCTTGAGCAACGTGAACATCGGGCCACCGAAAAGCCCCGCTTGCTGTCCGGTGATGACGACGACAGCCCGTGGATCCGCGAGCCGCTCGGTGGCCGCTCGTGATGCGGCGGGTGCCTCGCGTCGCGCTTGCTGTGCGCCAATCACACGTGCAAGATCAGAAGGCGCGGGTAGCACACTCTTCACGCGACGCGTGTGGCGACGTGCGATGATTTCTGCCCACGCATCAGGCTGCGCGGGGTTCCCAGCGAAATAGGGTGCGATCCGATCGAACGCGAATGCGTAATCGGTAGCGAACCGTCGAATCCAAGGGAAGCGGCGAATATCGACAGCCAGAGCGGCTGACGTTGTGCTCGAAGTGGTGTCGGATTGCACCGGCGGGTACTCTCGCAGAGGGGTACAGATACTGTCAAGCTACGACCACAACAAGAGCTAAGTTACTGGGACCACACAAGATTGGCGTGATAGGATCGGATTCCGTCCCGTGCCCGGGGAAGCTCCCACCGACGTTCCGCCCGCGGCCTTCGGCCGCTTTCGAGTGCTGCACCAGATCGGGGTCGGCAGCTTGGGTCCCGTTTTTCGTGGCGAGGACCCGCAGAGTCGGACCGCCGTTGTAATCAAGCAGTTCCAGCTGAACCTGTCTCCTGAAATCGCCCGCAAAGTGGCCGACGACCTGCGAGCGCTCCGAGAGCGGCCGAGTCACCCCGCGGCTCCGGTCGTGATCGATGCCGGAGTCCATCGTAACGATCCGTACCTCGTCACCACGTTGGCCCCGGGTGAATCTCTTGATGCCGCGTTGCGCGAGTACGGGCCAGCGGCGATCGCGGACGCCCTACCTCGTCTGCGCCATCTCGCGGACGCGCTCGACCGCGCGGCGGCTGTGGGCGTCTGGCACGGCGCGTTACAACCGCGCGACATTCTGATTGCGGGGCAGGAAACGCATCTGATCGGCCTCGGCGTAACACCAATTCTCGAGCGTGCCGGTGTTCGCCGCTCCTCGAAGCG
The DNA here is from genome assembly GCA_963724485.1 of uncultured Acidobacteriota bacterium. GTDB lineage: Bacteria > Acidobacteriota > Vicinamibacteria > Vicinamibacterales > UBA2999 > JACCSI01. The sequence continues at coordinate 60,047 of CAVRUW010000018.1, read as the reverse complement.
GCCCTACGCGGCGCCGGAGTTGATCAACGGGGATTCGGCGTCACCAGCGACGGACCAATACGCACTAGCCGCCATCGCCTATGAGTGGTTTTTCGGCGGCCGTGCGCCACGCTCGGCCGAATCCGTCCTTGACGCACCGTCACTCCCAGGTGTCGACGCCGAAGCGTTGGCCGGAGCGTTGATGACCGCGCTCGCCCCAAGTCCTGCCGACCGATTTACGAGCTGCACCGCGTTTGTCGAAGCTGTCGACAGCGCGCTGGTCACGAGCGTACTGACGGACGGGGATCACGAGGAGGTCGTGGCCGGCTCGGGACTGCTGCCGCTCGAAGCCTTCGTTGCTGAAGACGCACCTAATGACGGCGACGACATTCCGCTGAAGGAACCGCCACGAACGCAGCCTGGGCGCCCGATCGCTTTTGATCCGCCGATTGCCCCCCCGTTTACGCCTGCGCGCGTGACTCCGGAACCTGTCGCGTGGCAAGGCACGCTGGGCGCATCGAGCTCTCGAGTGACGCCACGGCCGCGCACCGGGTTCAGTTCGGGGATCGTGGTGGGCACGCTGGTGATCGGTGCCGCCATCGGTGGGGCGGCTGGCTATTTCTACGCGACATCACGGCTCCGGCCAGCCTCTCCGGCCGCACCCGTCGAGACCGCGGCAAACGCTCCTGCCGAAACGCAGCCGGCAAAGGAATTCACTGACGCACCCGTCTCGAGCGCTCCCAAACCCGTTCCTACGCCAGCGCCGCCTTCGGCGGACGCTGCGCGCGCGATGAGCAGTGAGCCAAGCCGCGAGCCGGCCCGGACGCCGTCACCATCACCTCCTCCAGTGGCACCGGAACCCGCAGCGCCTTCGCGAGAGACCGCAAGCCTTCTGGTCCGGAGTTCGCCTTCGGGCGCCGTGGTTTCCGTAGATGGCGTGGCGCGCGGTACTACTCCGCTCACGCTCCGCGACCTGGCGCTTGGTACGAGGGCCGTCACTTTGAGCCGCCCAGGGTATACGCCAAGCGAGCGACGTGTCGTACTCACCGCCGATCGCCCATCGCGTTCGGTCGACGTTCAGCTGTCACCGATCTCCGCGCCGTCGTCACGGACGACACGAGAGCCAAGGTCGGCGCCGGCGACGACCGCCTCGCTCGTCGTCGATTCGCGACCTGCGGGTTCGTCCGTGGTCATCAACGGTGAGGTCGCTGGCACGACGCCGCTGACGATCGAGTCGGTGTCTCCGGGAACGCTGACCATCCGGATCGAGCGGCCCGGCTATCGGTCGTGGACGGAAACGATCGAGCTGAAGGCCGGCGAACGCCGTCGCGTAGCCGCCTCACTCGAACAGGGACAGGAGTAGACGATAAAACGATGAACGCGATTCTGGCACTCGAGGACGGGAGCTGGTTCAGCGGGGTCTCGGCTGGCGCCCCCGGTGAAACGTCTGGCGAGGTGGTGTTCAACACCAGCATGACCGGCTATCAGGAGGTCCTGACCGACCCGTCGTACGCCGGTCAAATCGTCACGATGACCGCGCCGCAGATTGGCAACTACGGAATCGCCGCGGCGGACCACGAGTCGAGTGCCATCCGCGTCGCCGGCTTCGTCGTTCGCGACCTGTCGCCAATCGCCAGCAACTGGCGCGCACAGTCAACGCTTCGCGAGTACCTGACCGCGCATGGCATCGTGGCGATCGGCGATATCGACACGCGAGCCTTGACCCGTAAATTGAGATCGGCGGGCGTGATGCGTGGCGTGCTCGCCACCGGCGCTGCGTTGGACCCCGACGAGCTCGTCGCTAAAGCGCGCGCGATTCCGTTGATGGAGGGTGCTGATCTGGTGAAGGAAGTGACCTGCGCGACCGCTTACGACTTCGCGTCGTCGCTGGCCGACACGGTCGCGGAGGCGACGTTTGGCATCGCCCCCTTGAAGCGCGCCAAGCGGCAGCTGCGAGTTGCCGCGTATGACTACGGCATCAAGACGAACATCCTTCGCCGCCTCGCGGCGCATGGCTGTGACGTGCGTGTATTCCCGGCGTCGGTGCCGGCCTCCGATGTCCTGGCGGCCGATCCCGATGGGATTTTTCTGAGTAATGGTCCTGGAGATCCGGCAGCTGTCACGTATGCCGTCGACAACGTGCGCACCCTGGTCGAATCAGCGGATCGCCCGATCTTTGGGATTTGTCTCGGGCACCAGTTGCTCGGGCTGGCGTTGGGGGCCGAAACGTACAAGCTCAAGTTCGGGCATCGCGGTGCCAACCACCCGGTCAAGCAACTGGATAGCAGCAAGGTGGAGATCACCTCGCAAAATCATGGCTTCGCGGTCAATCCCGACACGCTTCCCGATCACGCGCGCATAACTCATCTGAACCTCTACGACGGAACCGTCGAAGGGCTGCGGCACGTCGGCAAACCGATCTACTCGGTTCAATACCACCCGGAGGCGTCACCGGGACCACACGACGCCGATTACCTGTTCACGCAGTTCATCGAAGAGATGGAGAAGCGGTAAGCGTCGCCTCATGCCCAAGCGTACAGACATTCATCGCGTGCTCGTCATCGGGTCGGGTCCGATTGTGATCGGGCAGGCGTGTGAGTTCGACTATTCGGGAACGCAGGCCATCAAGGCGTTGCGTGAAGAGGGGCTCGAAGTCATCCTGGTCAACAGCAACCCGGCGACCATCATGACGGATCCGGAGCTGGCCAATCGGACTTACGTCGAGCCGCTTACCGTCGAAGCCGTCGAGCAAGTAATTGAGCGGGAGAAACCCGACGCCGTCTTGCCGACGGTGGGTGGGCAGACCGCGTTGAACCTTGCCGTTGCGCTCGACGAAGCCGGGGTCCTCGAAAAGCACAACGTCCGACTCATCGGCGCTTCGGTGCCGGCCATCAAAGTCGCGGAAGATCGACTCGAGTTTCGTGATGCGATGAAGGAGATCGGTCTCGAGGTGCCGGCCAGCGGCGTCGCGAAATACGCTCGAAGACGCCCTGCGCATCGTCGATGAAGTTGGTTTCCCCGCGATCATTCGACCGTCGTTCACGCTCGGTGGAGTTGGCGGCGGCATCGCCTATAACCAGGAGGAGTTCAAGGAAATCGTCTCGCGCGGTTTGGGATTGAGCCCGATCCACGAAGTGCTGATTGAAGAATCCGTGATCGGCTGGAAAGAGTTCGAGCTCGAAGTCATGCGCGATCGCGCCGACAACTACGTGGTCATCTGCTCGATCGAGAACATCGATCCCATGGGCGTCCACACTGGCGACAGCATCACGGTGGCACCGGCCCAAACGCTGACCGACAAGGAGTATCAGCGGATGCGCGATGCTGGGCGCCGTATCATTCGCCGTGTCGGCGTCGAAACCGGCGGTTCGAACATTCAGTTCGCGATCAATCCGGACGATGGGCGGATGGTCATCATCGAGATGAACCCGCGTGTGTCCCGGTCGTCGGCGCTGGCGTCGAAAGCCACCGGGTTCCCGATCGCGAAGATTGCCGCCAAGTTGGCGCTTGGCTACACGCTCGACGAAATCCCCAACGACATCACCAGGGTGACGCCGGCATCTTTCGAGCCGACGATCGATTATGTCGTCGTGAAGATCCCGCGCTGGAACTTCGAGAAGTTTCCGCAAGCTGATCGCACGCTGACGACCCAGATGAAGTCGGTGGGCGAGGCGATGGCGATTGGGCGAACGTTCAAGGAGGCGTTCCTCAAAGGCATTCGCTCCCTCGAACTGGGCCGGGAAGGATTGCTGTTTGCTCCGCCAAAGGGCATCGACGACGACGTGACGTCGAACCCGGATGAGGAAGAGGACGCGTTCCTTCGGCGACAGTTGATCGTGCCCAACGACCGACGCATGTGGGCCCTGTTTCGCGCCCTCGACAAGAAGTGGACGGTCGAGCAAGTCTGCGCGCTCACCAAGATGGATCCTTGGTTCGTCGAGCAGTTCGCCGAGATGGTCGAGCTGCGCCGCACCGCGGAGATGATCGGCCTGCGCGACATGTCGAGCGATCTGCTGCGGACGCTCAAGCGAGCCGGATTCGGCGACCAGGAGCTCGGACACATTCTTGGTTCCGGTGAGTCCGCGGTTCGTGACAAGCGACTCGAGTACAACCTGCAGCCCGCCTTCAAGCGCATCGATACGTGCGCGGCGGAGTTCGAATCGTTCACGCCGTATCTCTACGGGAGCTACGAGGACAGCTGCGAGGCTGAGCCGACAGATCGCCCGAAGATTGTGATCCTCGGGAGCGGACCGAATCGAATCGGGCAGGGCATCGAGTTCGATTACTGCTGCTGTCACGCCGTCTTCGGGTTTCGAGCCGAAGGGTTCGAGACCGTGATGGTGAACTGCAATCCGGAGACGGTCTCGACCGACTACGACACGGCCGACCGGCTGTATTTCGAGCCGCTGACGTTCGAGGACGTCATGGCCGTCATCGAGCGCGAACGGCAGGGGAATCCCGACGTCGCGTGCATCGTGCAGTTCGGCGGTCAGACGCCCCTCAAGCTGGCTCTGGCCCTCCAGGAAGCGGGCGTGAAGATTCTCGGGACCTCACCGGATTCGATTGATCTGGCGGAGGATCGTCAGCGGTTCGCGCAGCTCCTGTGGGAGTTGGGGATTCCGCAGCCGGCCAGTGGAACCGCGACCGCGCGGAACGAAGCGCGAGACGTAGCCGCCAAGATTGGATTCCCGGTTGTCGTCCGGCCGTCGTACGTGCTTGGCGGACGCAACATGGCAATCGTGTACGACGTCGGCACACTCGACCGATACATGGCAACCGCGGTCGACGTGTCGCACGACCGGCCTATCCTGATCGACCGATTTCTGGAACGAGCCAAGGAACTCGACGTGGACTGCGTCGCGGACGAAACCGGCGCGGTCGTCATCGGCGGCGTTATGGAGCACATCGAAGAAGCCGGTATCCACTCCGGTGATAGCTCCTGCGTGGTTCCGCCCGCCCGCGTCAGCGAAAAGCACCTCGCGACGATTCGCGACTATACGCGGCGCATCGCATCGGCGCTCAAGGTCGTCGGGCTGATGAACGTGCAATACGCGATCAAGGACGAAGAGGTGTACGTGCTCGAGGTCAATCCGCGAGCGTCTCGCACCGTCCCCTATCTCTCAAAGGCGACCGGCGTGGCGCTGGCGCAGATCGCTGCGCGCGTGATGGCGGGCAAGAGCCTGCAGCAACTCGGACTGGTTGACGATCTCGAGCCCGCCGGGGTCTTCGTGAAGAGCCCGGTGTTCCCGTTCGTCCGGTTCCCTGGTGTGGACACCATCCTCGGGCCTGAGATGAAGTCGACCGGCGAGGTGATGGGCGGCGCCAGCAGCTTTGGCTTGGCGTTCGTCAAGGCGATGCTTGGCGCTGGCCAGAAGTTGCCCGACTCGGGGACCGTCTGCCTGAGCGTCAACAACGAGGACAAGCCGCAGGTCCTGCCCATCGCCCGGGCGCTCGCGGAGCTGGGATTCGATCTGGTGGCCACACGCGGCACAGCGGCGTACCTCCGGGCGCACGGCATCGAGAGCGACGTGATCTACAAGGTCAACGAAGGCCGTCCCAGCCTCGCGGATGAGATCGTGAACCGCAATGTCGCGATGGTCATCAACACGCCACTCGGCCGCGAGTCGTTCTTCGACGACAAGGCCGTTCGTCGCGCGGCGATGATGGCTGGTGTGCCGTGCATCACCACCATTACGGGTGCCGCGGCCGCGGTGGACGCCATCCGTGCGTTGCGCACCGAAGGCCTCGACGTCAGGCCGTTGCAGGATTACTACGCGGCGGTCAGCGCCTAGCAGGTTTTGCGACCTCTTCTGACTGTGGTGTTGGCAGTTTCTGCGCGGTTGAGCGTTTAGGTCCCCGTTTTCCCTAGCAACTAAGCTGTCCCCGTGGCTTGCACCAGGGCGGTGCATGCCACACGTCTCGCTCTTCCTTGCTCTCGCACTCTCGGGTGGTCTGGCGTGCGGGGTCGTGATTGACGCCAATCCAGGTTTTTTGCCCTCCGTGCTGGCGCTCGGTTGGGCGGCCAGCGTGGTCGCATTCCTTCGTGGATGGCCACGGGCCCTGCTGGCCGCCGTTGTGGTCGCGATCTTCTCGGCTGGCTGGCTGCTCGGCGCTCATGCGATCGAGCGGGCCATGCACCCATCGCTTCGAAGCGTCCTCGAGCAGCGGTTGGGTGGCTTCGCACTCGAGGGAGCGGCCGTTCGACATGACGAGCCAATCGTCATCGAAGGCCGACTGAGTCAGGACGCGTCACCAGGTCCGACGGGCGTCCTCTTGCGAGTGGAAGTCGAGCGGATCTCGTCAGGATCTTTTCAAATCAAGGCCCGCGGCGGTGTTTCGCTCTCGGTTGGAGGTGAGCAGCAGGCGTTCCATCTCAAAGAGTGGAGGAGAGGCCGCCTGATTCGTGCGCCAGCATTGCTGCGTCGTCCGGCGCGCTTCATGAACGAAGGCGTCCCAGACCACGAGCGAGTGCTCGCGAGGCGCGGAATCGCCCTGGTCGGCAACGTCAAGAGTGCCGCGCTCGTTGACGTCGTCGACCGCGGCCCTTGGTACGAAGAAGTTGCGGCCGTCCTGCGCGCTCGCGTCCGTTCGGCCTTGGGACGCCATCTCAGGCCGCGCAGCGAGCGCAGCGCGGCGATTGCAACCGCGATTCTGATCGGCGATCGGGCGGGGATAGACGTCGACGTCGAGCGGCGGCTTCAGGAAGCCGGCACGTATCACGTGATCGCCATCTCCGGCGGCAATATCGCAATACTCGCCGGTCTGCAGCTGGGGATCCTCGCGTGGTTCGGGATTCGTGGCTGGCAGGCACCGCTGACGACGTCAGCCCTTCTCGTCGGCTACGCAGCGGTCGCCTCGGGAGGCGCGTCGGTTGGACGCGCAACGCTGATGGCGTGCGTCTACCTTGGGGTGCGCGCGATCGATCACCGGACCGCACCGGGAAACGCGATCGGTCTGGCAGGAGCCACGCTGCTGCTGCTCGATCCCTTGACGATCGTCGACGTCGGCTTCTGGCTGACGTTTGGCGCAACGGCAGCCATTGTCATTGGCGCTTCCAGTGTCCGGCTTACGAGCCCATCGTGGCTGCAGTTGTTGATGACGATGTTGCTGGCCTCGGTGTGTGCCGAGCTGGTGCTGGCGCCGATAGGCGCGGCGGTGTTTCAGCGCATCACTGTCGCTGGGCTCCTGCTCAACTTCATTGCGATCCCGGCGATGACGCTCGTCCAGATTGGCGCCATAGCAGTAGTGCTCTTCGATCTGCTGGGGATACAGGTTGCCGCTGGCTGGCTCGGTGGGATCGTCCACGCCAGTAGTGAGGGTCTCACCGAAAGCGCGCGTTTCGTCGACGTCGCGCCGTGGTTGACGTGGCGCATTCCATCGCCTTCATTCGGTGTCATCCTCGCGTATTACGCGGCCGTGGTTCTCGCGCTGAACCGCCATCGGCTGCCGAAGCAAACTGTCGTTCGTCACCTCCCGGTCGTGGCCGCCGGCGGTCTGTTCATCTGGATTGTTGCGGCGCCGCAGGCACGCATGCGCGACGACGGTGATGGCGCACTGCATGTCACGCAAATCGATGTTGGTCAGGGCGATGCGATTCTCGTGACCTTTCCCAATGGTCGTCGCTTGATGGTGGATGCAGGCGGCGCGAGCCCCAGCGGAAGCTTCGACACAGGCGACCGAGTTGTTGGCCCGATGCTGAGGGGGCGAGGCGTTCTCGACCTTGACTACGTTGCGGTCACTCACGGTGATCCGGATCACATCGGGGGCGCGGGGTCCCTGCTACGCGACTTTCAGCCACGAGAGATTTGGTGGGGCGTTCCAGTGCCGAACCACGCGCCCACCAGCGTGCTCTTCGCCGAGTCCGCTCGCACGCGAGCCACGTGGCGATGGCTGCAACGCGGTGACCGGCTCGAGATCGGGGGAGTCGAGATCCGCGTCCACCATCCGCCGCTGCCAGATTGGGAGCGGCAGAAGGTAAGGAACAACGACTCACTCGTCCTCGAGCTTCGATACGGCAACGTCTCAGTACTCCTGACCGGCGACATCGATCGAGAGGTCGAGAAGGAGCTCATTCCGACTCTCCACCTCCTGCCAACTGTCGTCCTCAAAGTCGCGCACCACGGGAGCGGGACATCAAGTAATGACGAGTTTATTCAGCACGTGCGTCCAAGGGTCGCGCTCATCGGCGTCGGCCGCGCGAATCCTTACGGACACCCGGTGCCCTACGTCCTGGAGCGACTGAGTGCGGTCGGTACCGCAGTGTTCCGTACGGACCTGGACGGGGAAGTGAGCGTGTCGACGGATGGCAATGACGTCCGGGTGTCGACGTTTACGGGCCGTATCTGGAAACTCAAGGATAGCCACGAAGGGCACGAAGGCTCGAAGGGGATGATCCAATGAGTTTTCGACTACCGTCCCCCCTTTCTCCCGCCACCGAGGCAATCGTCACAAGCGTTGTCGACAGCGCCCTCGAAGTGCATCGACGACTGGGGCCGGGATTGCTCGAGGCTATCTACGGCGACGCGTTTGCGATCGAGTTAGAGCACCGGCGCATCGGGTTCGAGCGAGAGAAGCAAGTTCCGATCTACTACCGCGACCGATTGTTAAGAGTGCATCGAGTCGACCTGGTGGTCATGAACGAGGTGCTGGTGGAACTCAAAGCGGTTGACCGGCTCGCCCTTGTCCACCAAGCGCAAGTGCTGTCTTATCTGCGTGCGACCCAGCTTCGAATCGGGCTGCTCGTAAACTTCAACACTGATCGCCTGAAGGGCAGCATCAGACGAATCATTTTGTAGTTGCCGCTTCGTGCCTTCGTGCCCTTCGTGGCTATCCTTTTTGAGCCTGCCATTCAGCTTCTAGAGCAGATAGGCTCATCTCGCGGAGTTGTTCGCCGCGACCGGCTGCGCTGCGCTCCATGCCCTCGAAGCGCCGCTGAAACTTGTCATTCGCCACGCGCAATGCCGCCTCGGGTTCGATGCCGAGCTTTCTCGCCAGGTTGACGATCGAGAACAGCAGATCCCCCATTTCCTCCTCGACTCGTGCGGCGTCGGTTGGTGTCTGAGTCACCATTTCCCGCAGTTCACCAACCTCCTCGTCGATCTTCTCGAGCACGTCGTCGGCCTTCACCCAATCGAAGCCGACTGCCGCCGCGCGTGAGCTGAGCTCATACGCGCGCAAGAGGGCAGGCAACGTTCGCGGAACACCACTGAGCGCGGTTTTCTCGGGCGCGTTGCTTTGCTGGCGTTCCTTGGCCTTCAGGTCCTCCCACTTCTCGACCACCTGCCCAGCGGTCAGCGATTGCCTGGCCTCGGCGAGCGGGCGGCCGTCGGGCGTGAACACGTGTGGATGACGACGCACGAGTTTGTCGACGATCGACTGAATCGCGTCCGAGATGGAGAAGTGACCGTCCTCCTCGGCAATCTGAGCCAGAAAGACGGCCTCGTAGAGAAAATCACCCAGCTCCTCCCGCAGCGCGCTCGGATCGCGGCGATCCAGCGTCTCGAGCAGCTCGTAGGTCTCCTCCAACACAAAGGGGCGCAGCGAGAGCAGCGTTTGCTCGCGATCCCAGGCACACCCTTCGGGGCTGCGCAACGTGCGCATGACGTTGACAAGTCGTTCGAACTGCGATCCGGCGGACTCTGGCATGCGGACGGTCGACCTCGCGCGCTATGGTACCATCCGAACGTTGGAGGGCCAGCGAGGTGGCTGAGTCAGACGCGCGTCCGGCCGTCAGTTTCATCGCGTTCATACTGTCGCTCGCTAGTAACGCGGCGGTTCATTTCGGCGACCTGCCCGATCCGATGACCAACGAAACGCGGCCGCTGGATCTCGAGGCCGCGGGGCAGCTGATCGAGATCATCGGAATGCTCGAGGAGAAAACTCGCGGGAATCTCACCGCCGAGGAGCGGCAGCTCATCGATCAGATCCTCTTCGAGTTGCGCATGCGATACGTCGAAGCGAAGAAGGATCAGAGTCCCATCATCCAGCCGTGACCGCCCGTCCGGCGCGCGTGACATTTCTCGGGTCGGGGACCTCACACGGGGTGCCGATGATCGGCTGCTCATGTGCGACCTGTCACTCGAACGATCCCCACGATCGTCGCCTGCGGCCGTCCGTCTATCTGCAAGTGGCAAACGGCCCATCGCTGCTGGTGGATACGTCAACCGACCTTCGACAACAGGCGATTACGCACCAGGTCGCTCGCGTCGACGCGATTCTGTTCACGCACAGTCATGCCGATCACGTCATGGGGCTGGACGAGGTGCGGCGTTTCAACATGCTCCAGCGCTCGTCGATTCCCGCCTACGCCGACGAGCGCACAGCGACGGATCTGCGGCGGATGTTCTCCTATATTTTCGATCCGCCGGCGGAGCAGGGCGGTGGCATCCCGCAGATCAGCTTGTCGCAGATCGATGGGCCGTTCACCGTGCAGTCCATACGAATCACACCGATCCAGATTTTTCACGGCCCGCGGCCGATCCTGGGCTTTCGGTTCGGAAACTTCGCTTACCTGACGGACTGCAATCGGATCCCGGACGCCTCATTCGACTTGCTAGGCGATCTCGACGTCCTCGTTCTCGACGCGCTGCGTCATCGTCCGCATCCGACGCACTTCACCGTAGCGGAAGCGGTGCGAGTGGTCGATCGGGTGAAACCCCGACAGACCTTCCTCACGCACATTTGCCACGATTTGCCACACGCCGCGACGAATGCGTCGCTCCCAGCCGGCGTCGAACTGGCATACGACGGCTTGACATTCGATATTGCCGTGGAGGGGGGCGAGCCGATCTAACGGTCGTGCGTACGCAAGAACCTCACCATAGACCCGACCCCCAATTGGCATCGGTCCCGACCACGCCAGAGGCGGCTGATATGATCAAGGCCCGTGGAAGTTGCCTGGTTTCCAGACGATGCGCGCACGCCGAGGTGGCATCAGCCGGTGCTCGCACTTGGAAATTTTGACGGGTTGCATCGCGGCCACACGAAGATCATCGAGCGGATTCGACGTGGTGCAGCCGATCGGGGCGGCACCACCCTGGTGCTGACCTTCGATCCACACCCGCCCCGCATCGTGAGACCCGACAAAGCACCACTCCTGTTGATGACGCTGGAGCAGAAGATCGAGGGGCTGGCCAAGGCGGGCGTCCAGGGCGCCGCCGTCGTTCGGTTCACGCACGATCTCTCGCGATGGGATCCCGAAACCTTCGTCAGGACCGTGCTGGTTGACTGGTTGCAGGTGGCCGAAGTGTGGGTGGGCGCGGACTTTCTGTTCGGTCGCGATCGGACGGGCAACTTCTCGTTGCTGCGAGCGCTTGGCTCGCAGTATGGCTTCCGAGCCGAGAAGATCGACCCCATCCGCTACAAGGACTTCGTCGTCTCGAGCACAAGGATCCGACGCTTGGTGGCCGAAGGCCGTGTCGACGAGGCCGGCGCACTGCTCGGTCACCATTTCTTTATCGATGGTCAGGTCGTTCGGGGAGCGGGACGGGGCCGGGAGATCGGGATTCCGACAGCCAACCTGTCAACGACCAATGAATTGGTCCCGCCGCATGGGGTATATGCGACGACGCTGACCGTGGACGGTGTCGTGCATTCGAGCGTGACCAACATCGGGACGCGACCGACGTTTGGTGACGTCAAGGCCCCGGTCATTGAGACCCACGCTCTCGACTTCAATCGTGACCTGTACGATCGGGTGGTTCGCCTGGGTTTCGTGCAGCGCCTGCGGGACGAACGGCGCTTTCCCGACGTGGATGCACTCAAGGCCCAAATCGACGCCGACGTCAGGCGGGCGAGACGATTGTTCGATAGACTGAGCGTCTAAGCCGCCTCCATGACCCCCAATTCGTTCGAATTCACCGTCACTCTGCCCGGCGACGCCCGATTTCTGGGGGCCGTGCGACACCTCGCAACCCAGGCGGCGGATTACGCTCAGCTGCCGTCCGACACCGGCGCGGAGCTGGCTGCGGAGGTGGCACGCGCGGCAGAGGTCGCCTTCGCTGCCGAGGCGGCCGGCGGACCGATTGAGATGGTCTTTTCCGGAAGCGACGAAGCGGTCACGGTCACCATCAGTTGCGCGTCGACCGGTGCCGCGCCTGGCTTCAAGTCGAACGCGGGCGAAGGGATCTCTGTCGAGTGGACGAGCAGTCAGGGGCGCCACGTCTGCCATATCCGTCAACGAATTCCTGCCTAGTCTTCGCATGCGTCTGTTCAACACATTGACCCGACAAGAGGAGCCCTTTGCTCCTCTGCGCGACGACACCGTTCGCATGTACATCTGCGGGCTCACCGTCTACGCGAGAGGGCATATCGGAAATTTCCGCACCTTCGTCTGCATGGACGTGCTGCGCCGCACTCTGCGCTACGTCGGTGGCTGGAAGATGCGGCACGTCGTGAACTTCACCGACGTCGACGACAAAACCATCGCGGGTGCTCAGCGCGAGGGCCTGTCGCTTCGCGACTACACGGACACCTACATCGCAGCGTTTCATGAGGACGCGGCGGCGCTGGGTCTCGAACCGGTCGAGGAGATGCCGCGTGCGACCGATCCGCTGAACCTTCAGGCGATGGCCGACGTGATCCGTGCGCTTGATGCCCGCGGGCATACGTACGTGAGCGACGGTTCCATCTACTTCAAGATCTCCACGATGCCGGACTACGGGAAGCTGGCGCGGCTGGACCACGAGGGGATGCAGGCTGGCGCGCGCGTCGATTCTGACAACTACGGCAAGGAGGACGCGCGCGACTTTGTGCTGTGGAAGGCCACCAAACCTGGCGAGCCGACTTGGGATCTCGGTGTGGGTCCCGGCCGCCCTGGATGGCACATCGAGTGCTCCGCCATGGCTCTTCGTTTGCTGGGTGAAGCGCCGATCGATATCCACGCCGGAGGCATCGATCTGATCTTCCCGCATCATGAGAATGAGATCGCACAAAGCGAGTGCGCCACCGGCAAACAGTTTTCGCGGTTCTGGGTTCATGCGGAGCACCTGCTGGTCGACGGACAGAAGATGTCGAAGTCGCTGGGCAACTTCTACACGATTGGCGACATCGCCACCCGCGGGTATCGCTTGTCGGCGTTGCGCTACCTGTTGTTGTCGTCTCACTATCGCAAGCAGCTCAACTTCACATTCAAGGGGCTCGAGGACGCCGACGAATCGCTGACGCGGGTGATGGATTGCCTCGCCCGGCTCGAAACGGTCCCGGCGGGTTCGGCGCATCCGGCGATCACCGCGCAGGTCAACGAAGCGCGAAAGACCTTCGACGAAGCGCTCGAATCCGATCTCAATACAGCGGCCGGCCTGGCAGCCGTCTTCGACCTGATTCGCGTCGTTAACTCGTCGATCGACGCACGTGAGTTCAGTGCTGGTGATGCTGAGGTCGTCAGGAACGCCTTCGATCATTTCGATCGCGTCCTCGGGGTCATCTCGCTCCGACGCCGTGAAGACGAACGGCCACCAATCCCGATCGAAGAGATCGAGCGAGCGATCGAAGCCCGTAAGGAAGCCCGGCGCCGTCGTGACTTTGCCGAAGCTGATCGGATACGGGACGACCTCGCCAACCGTGGGGTTCTGCTCGAAGACGGGCCGCAGGGGACTCGTTGGAAGCGAAAGTAGGCCGAGCTGAGCAACACGCCACCAGTTCGGCCAGCTAAGATCGCTGACATGTCCCTTCCGCAGATCAAGACCGCCCTGCCTGGTCCGCGCGCGAAAGCAATCATCGAGCGCGACGGCCTCGTCGTTTCGCCTTCCTACACTCGTTCCTATCCGTTTGTGATGGCGCGCGGGCAAGGGGTTGCGGTCGAGGACGTCGACGGCAACGTGTTTCTCGACTGTGCCGCCGGTATCGCCGTCAATTCGACGGGGCACTCCCACCCGCTGGTCGTCGCGGCCGTAATCGAGCAGGCGCAGAAGTTCCTGCACATGTCGGGTACGGACTTCTACTACGAGCCTCAGGTCAGGCTTGGCGAGGCGATGAACAGCCTTGCGCCGTGGCAGGGTCCGAAGAAGTCGTTCTTTTCCAACTCAGGGACCGAAGCGATCGAGGCGGCAATCAAGCTCGCACGTTATTCCACCAAGCGCTACGGCATCATCGCGTTTCTCGGCAGCTTTCATGGCAGGTCCCTCGGGTCGCTCTCGTTGACCTCGAGCAAGGCGATTCAACGCAAAGGATTTGGCCCACCGCTGAGCGGTGTCTATCACGCCCCGTTTCCCAATCCGTATCGCGGCGTGGTCGGATCAAGCCCTGAGGCTGCTGTCGAAACGACGCTGCGCTATATCGAGGAGCAGATCCTCACGCATCTCGTCTCGCCAGACGAGGTCGCCGCGGTGGTCGTCGAATCGATTCAGGGCGAAGGTGGGTATGTCGTGCCGCCTGCTGAATTTCATCAGCGCCTGCGGGCACTGACGAGCAAACATGGGATTCATCTCGTCCTCGACGAAGTGCAGTCGGGGATGGGCCGCACCGGGAAGATGTTTGCGATTGAGCATTTCGCCGTCGAGCCCGACATGGTCGCGATCGCGAAGGGCGTCGCGTCAGGATTGCCCCTCGGTGTGACGACGGCGAGGGCGGACATCATGACCTGGCCGCCGGGGTCACATGCCAGCACGTTTGGTGGGAATCCCGTTGCGTGTGCCGCAGCGCTCGCGACCATCGACCTGATCAAAGGGTCGTTGATGGAGAATGCCGCGACCGTCGGCGCGCATCTGATGAAGGGGCTGCGCCATCTGCAGGAAAAGCAGCCCTTGATCGGCGACGTGCGCGGCATGGGGCTGATGATTGGCATCGAGCTGGTGCGCGATCGCAAGACGAAGGAGCGTGCCACCACCGAGCGCGATCGTCTGGTCACCGAGTGCTTCAAGCGAGGTCTGCTGGTACTCGGCGCCGGCCCCAACACGCTTCGTCTGTGTCCTCCGCTGGTGATCACGAAGGAAGAGGCGGACACGGCGGTCAGGATCATCGACGAGAGCTTATCGGCGATCGCGTAGATTGCCAGTCTCCGGTCTCCGGTCACGGAAGGTTCTGGTGGATTTGGAATTGCAGCTGGTTGCGGCGTGACGCGAGAGCGACTGGCGTTCGGTTTACACGGAGAACAGCTCGCGTGCGAAGCGCTAGGCGAGCGGGGATATGCCATCGTGACGCGACGTTACAGCACGAAGCATGGCGAGATCGACATCGTGGCGCGTGACGGCGAGACGTTGGTGTTCGTCGAGGTGAAGACGCGGCGAGATAGCAGTTTTGGCGATCCGGAGGAGTCGGTGACGTTGCAGAAACAGCAACGCCTGGTGTGGATGGCGACTGACTATCTAGTCAGACAGAAGGTCGGGGAAGTCGAATGCCGCTTCGATGTGGTCGGCATCAATACCAGTGACCACCCCGCCGACGGTGACGATAATTCCGGATGCCTTTCGACCGGGATGGTAACGGCAGCCGTGCTTTATCGTTGCATCGACGTTGCTGCGCTGCGGAGCCGGGTTACGATGGCCGGTCTGCGCTGCGATGGCTGCCGCGGGCCGGGTGACGCGAGCCCCAACGCATGGACTGTGTTGCGTCGGGGACCCCTGCTCGCGGATCCCCAAAGCCTTCTCGCGCAGACAGCAACACTGAATCGGCCGTCTCCACACGGCTCCGCTGCACAGCAACATCAATGCAACTCAGCGCCGGGTGCAATCGTTTCCCCATGTCTGAACTCCGCCGCGATCCAGTAACCGGCCATTGGGTCGATCATTGCGCCTGAACGCTCGCGGCGGCCTGAGGACTTCGCGCCGCAGCCCGTGGGCGCGCTCGACGGCGACATGTGTCCGTTCTGCGAAGGGCAGGAGGCGATTGCCGGGCGTGAGCTGCTCGCGTGGCGTCCTGACGGCGGGCAAGCGAATGGGCCGGGGTGGCGCGTTCGCGTCATCCCGAATCGCGAACCGGCGCTGCGCGTTGAAAGCACGTTGGGCGAAGCCCCGGCCTCGCTGCTGCAATCGTGGGGAGGTCTCGGCGCGCACGAGGTGGTGATCGAGTCCGCCGATCATCGTGCCACGCTGGGGAAGATGAGCGTGGACGAGGTCTGGCGCGTCCTGTGGGCCTGGCGCGAACGGCTTCGCGACCTGCGCCGCGACACGCGCCTCAAGAGCTTTCTCATCGTCAAGAACGTCGGTGCGGCGGCGGGGGCGACGCTCGATCATCCGCACTCGCAGATTCTCGCGACTGCCGTTCCCGCCGTCATGCGATCGAGCGTGAGAGCAAAGGCGCGCCGACTATCACGACGCAGCCATGCGCGCTGTGTGTATTGCGATCTCATCGCGCGAAGAAGATGCCGACGGTCGTCGAGTGGTCACGAGCGACGATGGGGCGTAGCGGTTGACGCCGTATGCGTCGCGCGTGCCGTTCGAGGTCTGGGTCATTCCGCGCGCGCACGACGCGTCGTTCGATGAGGCCGGACGACGATTCGCTGCGGGCTGTCGCCGACGGCTGCGCGACGTGATGCAGCCGGCTGGACGCAACGTCCTGGTGTCGCCGGCGTACTCGCTGCTGCTGCACACGAGCCCGGTGGGGGAGTCGCATCGCGCGTCGTTCACTGGCACCTCGAGATCGTGCCGCGGCTTGACGCCGGTGAGTGGGCTGGCGTGGGAGGGTGGCGTCGCAATCAACCCGGTTCCACCTGAGGAAGCTGCGCAAGTGTTGCGTGCGCATGACTTATGAGGCCTCGAGTGCGACGACCGACGGCATGCACTCGGTTTGCCCGGGGCTGAGCCGGTTTGCTACACTGGGTGTTCTGCAACTCGTGGGCGGGAATAACTCAGTGGTAGAGTGCGACCTTGCCAAGGTCGAAGTCGCGGGTTCGAATCCCGTTTCCCGCTCCATTCGCTCAAAGATTCGCTCGAAGGGCCCGCCATGTTCGCGTAGCAGCCGGTAGGCGAGAAGGTCTGAGCGGGTGGCAAGCCAAGGGCGCCTTCATCAGACGTCACGGTCGGCCTTTCGATTCCGGCTTCAGCGAGTGCTGTTGATCGCGGTATCATCCGCGGCCGGACGTTCACGGACGATCTGAGCATCCCGACCGGCGCCGTCGCCAAGTGGTAAGGCAGAGGTCTGCAAAACCTCCATCCCCGGTTCAAATCCGGGCGGCGCCTCCAACCTTCGCTCTGACTTCCGGCGAAGGTTGTCCACACTGGCGCGCGTGATCGAAGTGGTCGAGCAGAAAGCCTTTGCGTCGACCATCAGTGAGAAAGTCTTCAGGCCGGCCGGGATGGCCGGCGCGACCGACGAAACGAGCCAGCAATTGATGCCCGGCCGCGTGATGCCGTACCGGTTCAGCGCCGAAGGGCAGAGGCTCGTGGTGGCGAGGGCCTCCTATAAAGATCTGAGCTTCCTGACCGGCGCGGGGTCGGTCTATGCCACTGCGGAAGATCTTCTTCATTTCGCTACCGCCATGCGAGCCGGAACGCTGGGGAAGAGCGCGCAAGAGCAGGTCATGGCTCCCGACGGAAGTTGGCGGGGCTTTTACGGGCGGACCAACAGCGAGGCCTCAATCGACGTGCTTCCGTCGAACGGCATCACGTTGGTGTTGCTCACAAACCTTCAGTCCGCCGTGACCTGGCAGCTGCGGGCCCAGCTGAAAAATCTCCTCCAGCGGAAACCCACGACGGCGATTCAGCGTCTCCCCGCGGTCGGCCCACGGTTCGAGCCGACGAGTTCGTTCGTCGGTGGGTACGGCTCGCCGTCTTCCCCGGTCAAAATATCCGAGGTGGAGGGTAAGTTGTATCGGGACGAAAACGAGTTCTATCCCATTGAAGGGGAGCGGTACTGCCTTCCGGCCAGCGGTTCGATCATGCGATTCCGGCGGACCACGAACGGCAAGGTGGACGCGATAGTCACGGTGAGCGGCAGCGGGCAGGAGACGATCTTGCCGAGGATCGCGGGTGAAGTCGCCCGGTTCCGCTAACTGCTCCACGAAGTGGCGGAGACTATCATCGCAGCGATGCGATCGCACAGGCGGTCGCTCACTCGGGGGTAACACGAGAGTCTGGCAAACACCAGAAAGCAGGCGAGACAACCACATAGCCTTTCCCGCCGAATCTGTAAGACCTCCATCCCCGGTTCAAATTCGCCCTTCGACATGGCTCAGGGCGTGGTGAGCATCGTCGAACCACGGGCGGCGCCTCCAATTCTTCCTCAATAAAAACGTGCGATCGGGCGAGCGACGGTCGCCCCGATCACGCTCGATTGTCCCACCTTTGTCCCCGTCCCGAGAAGTGTCTCCCACTCCGCGCGGCGAGTTTCGCGACCGCGTCCTGCAGATCGCCATGGAAGATGAACGGGGAGATGCGCGATCACGGACAAGTATTGTTCCGCCTCGAAGAATCCGGTGAGCACGTGTCTTGTCAGTGAGCGGAGTGTGCGGCTTCATGATCAACTTGCCGGCTTGAATGGCCAGGCTGAACGCACGTTTCGGCGTTGTTAGCTCCCGGTTGATCTCGCGATTCAACGTTTGACAAGTGATGCCCGCCATTCGTCACCCACCAAAGAATGGTTCGAGGTGCTTGGTTCTCGAGGCCGTTTCATTCCGTCGGGATCCGATAGTATGTCCGCATCCCATGAGCCAGCTTGCGTTGGGGGCTGCTACGATTCTGTTCGTTCTGTGCGCGACGACGCCTACCTTCGGGCAGGAGTCGCGCGAGGCTGAAATTGCCGCGAAGCAGGCGCACAAGGCCACGGACCTCAAACCTTTCGTCCCGTCGAAGCCCGAGCGGGTCATCGCCGACTTCCGGCGCGGGATGATCGAATCGCCGAGCGGCCTGTTCCCGGTCCTCGATAGTCCCTACCGGGGTGGCGGCTTCACGCTGGGTGCCGGCTACCGCCAATTCTTCGGGGACGCCTCTTTCTGGGATGTCAAGGGCGCCTACTCGGTCAAGAGCTACAAGCTGTTTGAAGCGACGACACGCGTGCCGTTGAGCGACCATGGGTACGTCGGCCTCCGCGTCGGGGGGTTCGACGCACCGCAGGTCGCGTACTACGGCCTCGGCAGCGATACGACGTCCGACGCACGGACCAGTTTCAGGCTCAAGGAAACGTACGCCGAAGGGACACTGGCATTCCGGCCGCGGCGCTGGATCGTCCTCGACGGCATCGTCGCATACGAGGACTATTCGACCGATGAAGGCCAGGGCTCCTTGCCGTCCATCGAGACCGAGTTCACGCCCGAGACCGCACCGGGTCTCGGCGCAAGTCCCGCATATTTCCACACCCACGGCACGATCGGGATCGATTGGCGGCCGTCACCAGGCTACGCCCGTTCGGGCGGATTCTACGGCGTCACGCTGCACAACTATGCCGATCGGGACGATGTGTACAGCTTCAGGCGCGTCGACGCCGACGTCGTCCAGCACCTGCCCATCTTCCGGGACGTGTGGGTCCTGTCGTTTCACGGCCGGGTCGAGAGCACCCTCGGCGATGACGACGTCGTGCCGTATTTCCTGATGCCGTCGCTCGGCAGCGGGCGCACGCTGCGCGCGTACAGGAGCTGGCGCTTCCGCGACCGGCACAGCATGCTCGGGCAGGCCGAGTTCCGCTGGATTCCCAATCGGCTTGGTATGGACATGGCGCTCTTCTACGACGCCGGCAAGGTGACGAGCCGCCGGGAGGATTTGGATTTCGACGGGCTGAGAAGCGACTGGGGCTTCGGCGTCCGCTTTCACCTCCCGGCGTATACGTTCCTGAGGCTCGACGCGGCTCGAGGCACTGAAGGCTGGAAGCTCGGGTTCGCCGCAAGCGCCCCATTCTGACATGCGCAAACTGTCGTTCGCTCTCGTCGTCTTGGCCGCCGGTCTCGCGGCTCTCCCGTTTTCCGCAGGCGGCGCGTCCCCACGGTTCTACAACGACGATCCAATCGCCCGCGAGCCAGAGACGCAGGACGCGTCGAAGGTCGAGGAGTGGGATATCGATCTGGCCGCGGACCTCTTGATGAACCTCTTCACACGGCCCGGCGACCCGACGCCGAACGTCCGGGCGCAGAACCTGAACTCGATCGACGAGTTGCCGGATTCGAGCTGGTTCACGAACCGCGTCTACGCCAAGCCGATCTCGGTTGCCGAGGTGACACGCGGCCCCAACACGATCGACGGACCCGCGCCGGGGCGCTGGACCGTCATCCGGCCGAAGACAGCCGGCGCCGCACCCGGGTTCACAGTCCGTGATGAAAAAGGACTGGTCTGGTTCCTCAGCTTCGACGCCAAAGATCATCCGCGCGCGGCTACGGGCTCTATTGCGGTGGCGTGCCGTCTCTTCTGGGCGCTGGGCTACTACCAGGTCGAGAGCTACATCAGCAGCATCAGGCTCGACGACCTCGCGATGTCACCCGACGCCCGCATCAGGACGCTGTCCGGACGAGTACGCTCGATGTCGATGAAGGACGTCCAGCGCGTGCTCAGCCGGGCGGAGCGGAGCGCCGACGGATCTTACCGAGTGCTGGCTGCGCGTGCCCTCCCCGGAAGGCCGGTCGGCGGCTTTCGCTACTACGGGACGCGCCCCGACGATCCGAACGACGTCGTCCCGCACGAGCACCGGCGCGAGCTTCGGGCGCTCAAGGTCTTCGGCGCCTGGACGAACCTGACCGACATGAAGGCCGGCAATACGCTCGATATGGTCATCACCGAGAACGGCCGCGGCACTGTCCGTCATTACCTGCAGGACGTCGGCTCGACGTTCGGTACAGGGGCGCTCGAAAAGAAGGATCCGGACGACGGCCACGAGTATCTCTACGAGGGGAGCTCTCTCGTGAGGCGGATGCTGACCCTGGGCTTCTACATCCGACCGTGGCAGGTCATGAGCTATCCTGACGAACACGAAATCGGCCGCTTTCAAGGCGACCGTTTCGAGCCCGACGCGTGGCAGCCCCGCGTGCCGGTCGGCGCGGTCCTCCGCGCGCGCGACGACGACACGTTCTGGGCGGCACTCCGCGTGATGGCGTTTACCGACGACATGATCCGAGCGGCCGTGAAGACGGGACAATTCGCGGAGCCGGCCTCGGAAGAGCACCTCAGCGACGCGCTCATCAAGCGGCGAAACGCGATCGGCCGCGTCTACCTGACGAAGATCAACCCGGCACACCGCTTCTCATTCGCCGCCGACGGAACGCTGACGTTCGAAAACGCGGCGGTGCGGGCGGGATTCGCCACCGCACCGGCAGGCGGCTACAAGGCGGCATGGCACCGTTTTGACAACGCGGCGGGAACCGCTACGGCCATCGGGGAGACGACCTCGACGACCGAGAGCCTTCAGGCGCCCGCCGGTCTGCCGTCGGCCGACGGGACGTTCATCAAGGTCTCCGTCAGCGGCGTCGACCCCGCTCACCCGGCGTGGGCGCGTGCGGTTGATCTTTACTTCAAACGGACGGCGACCGGCTGGACGCTCGTCGGGCTGGAACGGCTGGCGTGAAGGGGTAAAAGCCCATACCTTGACCTTCGACCCATTGCAGGTGTATATGTCGAAGCACAAGGTATGGTCACCACTCAGAAATCAGACCTCCCGCAAGGCACGCTGGATCTGCTTGTCCTCAACGTCCTCGCGCTCGGCCCGATGCACGGTTACGCCATCGCTCAGCGGTTGCGGCAGGTCTCGCGCGAAGTCGTCAATGTGACACAGGGGACGCTCTATCCTGCGCTCCATCGTCTCGAAAACCGCGGGTTCCTCGCTGCGGACTGGAAACAGTCCGACACCGGCCGCGACGCCAAGTTCTACAAGTTGACCGCGAAAGGACGCGCCCACATGGCGGCGGAAGCCGACAGCTGGCGGCGTCTCGCGCAGGCCGTTGGCGCCATCCTGAAAACATCGGAGGGCGTGTGATGAGCTGGCTCACCCGGTTGCTCCGCCGTGAGCGGCTTGAAGCCCAGCTCGACGCCGAACTGCGCGATCACTTCGAGCGTCTGGTGCGCGACTACATGCGCGCTGGGGCCAGCGTGCAGGAGGCGCGGCGGCGGGCGCGGCTGGAATTCGGCGGGTTCGATCAAGTCAAAGAGCTTTGTCGCTGACGCTCGCGGCTCGGCGTCGGCGCCAACACCGCGGTGTTCGGTGTGATCAATGCGTTGCTCCTGAGGCCGCTGCCGGTGCCGGATCCATCCGGATTGATTTCGCTCCAGCGACGAGTGCCGAATGACGTCAGGGTTGCAACGCCAACTGCGTGACTGAAGTCGGCCTACACCGAATGCGCTGAGCCCTTGGCGCGCGTTATTCCAGTGCGGTTCGCCAAGGATCAGCGCGCATTCGACCGAGGGTGTCGATGAACCGTCACTTGCGCGGCAGCTTCCGATCGAGGAAGTCCAGCATGAGCGTGGCAATGTCATCGCCTTTATCCTCCAGCGCGAAGTGGCCGGTGTCGAGCAGGTGCAATTCCGCGTCGGGCAGATCGCGCAGGTAGGCATGCGCGCCGTCGGCCGGAAAAATCGCGTCGTGCTTTCCCCAGACGATGAGCGTCGGCGGCCGGCGCGAGCGGAAGAATGCCTGGAACTGCGGATATAGCGCGACGTTGCTGCCGTAGTCCTTGAACAGGTCGAGCATGATCTCGTCGATGCCGGGCCGGTCGAGCAGCGCCTGATCGTGCAGCCAGGCGTCCGGTGCGACCCGCGACGGATCGCGCACCCCGTCGAGGTACTGGGATTTCGTCGCGGCCAGCGTCAGCCCCGCACGCAGGGCTGCGCGATGCGCGTCGGAACCATCGGCCCAGTAGGCCTTGATCGGATTCCAGAATTGCTTGAGTCCCTCCTCATAGGCGTTGCCGTTCTGTACCACGAGTGCCGTGATGCGCTCGGGATGTGTGAGCGCCAGACGGAAGCCGACCGGTGCGCCATAGTCCTGTACGTACAGCGCGTAGCGCTCGACGCCGAGCTGGTTCAACAGGCCGTCCATCAACTCGGCGAAGCGCGCGAAGCTGTACGTGAACGTGCGACGGTCCGGCGTGCCGCTCTGACCGAACGCCGGATAGTCGGGCGCGATCACGCGGTAGCGATGCGCGAGCGCCGGAATCAGGTTGCGGAACATGTGCGACGAGGTGGGAAAGCCGTGCAGCAACAGGATCGCCGGCGCATTCGCCACGCCCGCTTCGCGATAGAAGATGTCTATCCCATCGACTTTGGCCGTGCGATAGCGGGTGACGGCCGAGTCTGGCCGCGCTGCGCGCGGCTGCGCCTCCGCGAGGGCTGCCGGCGGAATCGCCGCCGACAACGCGCCAACCAGGACGAGCGATATCGCCGGGTAACGAGCTCTGAACAGCATGGGCTTCTCCGGTGGCAGAGTTGAAACGAGTCCGGTCATGTAACCTCCTAAATATGTATTTTGAGGTTACGTAATCCACGCGTAACTTGTCAAGCTGACGTTTTCTGGTTACCATGGCTCCGGAGCCCCCATGAAGCCCTTGTTCCTCGGAAGCCATCCGGCGATGGACTTCCTCAACACTCGCCCGACTCCGCGAGGCGCGCCAATCGAGCTGATCGGCGACGGGACGTCGTATGCCGCGTGGCTCGAAGGAGCGGGGCTGCTGCACGCCACGCCCGCATCGAGGCTCAGGCGTCGCATCGGCGCAGCCGCGCTGGACGCGGCTGCCGCCGAAGCCAGAGAGCTACGGGAATGGGCCCGCGACTGGATCGCGCGCTGGCGGGATGCCCCTGGCGGTGCCTACAGGGCGGAGCTCCGCCGTTTGAACCATCTACTGGCCCGCGCAACGTGCTATCCCGAAATGGTCATCACGAAGGACGGGTTTCAGGTCACCGAGCGGTGGCGCATCGATTCCGCGGATGAGTTGATCGCGGTCGTCGCTGCACAGATCGCGTCGCTGGTCGCGAGCGAGCAGCCCGCGCTCGTGAAGCGCTGTACGGGCCCCGGATGCACGCTGTGGTTCGTCGATCGCACGAAAGCGCATAGCCGATTGTTCTGCAGCGCTACGGCTTGCGGGAACCGAGCGAAGGTTGCGGCGTTCCGCGAACGTCAACGAGGTGCTGGCGACTGACATTTCGAAGCGCATGCGTCAGCCCATGGCCGAGAAGGCCCCCAGCGTCGCGCAGGCGTCGCTCGTTCGAAGAAATCCACAATGCGCTTTGCTGCGTAGTGGCGAGCATGATGCGAAAGATATCGCTCTCGCCAACTCGCAAGTGCGCAACCTGAGAGCCGAATCAGCGGCGTGGTTCGCGATGCGACAGGAGCAGGTATCCCAGGCGTGACCGTGTCCGCGGGCCAAATCGCGTGCGATCAGCCGGGAGTCAAGGAGCAGGTCGGGTTTACCTCGACGAGTCCGTCATCTCGCTGTCCCTGTTCACCCCAGACCTCGATCTAGAGGCGGCCGCGTTTGTCGGCCTGACTGAACCGGCAACGATCGCCGGGAGGCGGAATGGATTCGAATCTCTTCAAGACCAAGTCGATTGAACAGCTCGTGCGCGACGTCGAGCAGGGGGATCGCGCGCTCCGGCGGAGCCTCTCCGCGTGGGACCTGACGCTGCTCGGCATCGGAGGGATCATCGGCACGGGGATCTTCGTGCTCACCGGAACGGCCGCCGCCAACCAGGCGGGCCCGGCGATCACGATGTCGTACGTGGCGGCGGGACTGGCGTGCGCGTTTGCCGCGCTCTGCTACGCCGAGTTTGCCTCGATGATCCCGATCGCGGGCAGCGCCTACACCTACGCGTACGCGACGCTCGGTGAGCTGGTGGCGTGGATGATCGGCTGGGACTTGATCCTCGAATACGCCGTCGGAGCGATGACGGTGGCGATCGGCTGGAGCGGATACACGCAGCAGCTGCTGTCGGGCGTCGGCATCACGCTGCCGACGGCGCTGTCGGCGGCTCCGCCGTCGGGCGTGATCAACATCCTCGCGGTGCTGATCGTGCTCGTGATCATGATCCTCCTGGTGATCGGCGTCCGCGAGTCGGCGCGCGCCAACGCCGTGATGGTCGCGGTCAAGCTCGTCGCCGTGCTGTTCTTCCTCGCGGCCGGCGCCACCTACGTCAAGCCGGAGAACTGGTCGCCGTTCGCGCCGTACGGCTGGTCCGGGATCATGTCTGCGGCCGCCGTGGTGTTCTTCGCCTACATCGGCTTCGATGCCGTCTCGACCACCGCGGAAGAAGCGAAGAACCCGAAGCGCGATCTGCCGATCGGCATCATCATGTCGCTGGTGGTGTGCACGGCGCTGTATCTGGCCGTGGCCGCAGTCCTGTCGGGCATTATCCCCGTCACCCAGTACCGCTCGGCCGCAGACGCGCTGCCGGGCGCGGCTATGGTGTCCGCGGAGGAGTCGGTGCGGTTCCTCAACGCTCCAGTGTCCTACGCGCTGGACGTGATCGGGCAGGATTGGGCGTCGTACCTGGTGTCGGCGGGCGCGGTGGCCGGCATCACGTCGGTGCTGCTGGTGCTGCTCATGAGCCAACCGCGCATCTTCTTTGCGATGAGCCGCGACGGCCTGCTGCCGACCGGCGTCAGCAAGGTGCATCCGCGGTTCGGGACGCCGTACATCACGACGATCATCACCTGCGTGATCGTGGCCCTCGTCGCCGGCGTGACGCAGATTCAGGTCGTCGGCGAAATGACCAGCATCGGCACGCTGTTCGCCTTCGTCGTGGTGTGCGCGTCCGTGCTCTTGCTGCGCATCAAGCGCCCCGACGCGCACCGGCCGTTCCGCGTGCCTGGCGGCCCGATCTTCCCGATTCTGGGGATCGTGTCGTGCGCGTATCTGATGCTCAGCCTGCCGGTCATCACCTGGGTGCGCTTCCTCGTGTGGCTGAACATCGGCTTCGTGATCTACTGGTTCTACGGACGCACGCACAGCCCGCTCGCGAGCGCTGAAGAAGCCATGCGTCGCACGCCGCTGCAGGCGGTCGCCAATTTCGTGCTCGTGTTCGGCGCGCTCGGCTTGTTCAACGGCGTGTGCATGTTCCTGCTGGGCCTGCTCAGCGAGCTGGGCGTCACCTCCGAGACAACGGCGAAGTGGGCCGAGCTCGACGCGCTGACCACGCGCTTTCTCGACGTTCGCGTGACGGCGGAAACCGCCGACACGTTCGGGCTGCAGGTCCTCAGCGTCGGCGCCGCCGTTTTCGTGGCGGGTTGGGTGCTATCGAAGGTCTCCGGCGAGAAGTAGTTGTCAGTTCACCGCTCGGGACATCATGGCGTGAAGCGGCGCAGATCGACGGCTGCAGCCATCGCACGATATCCGGCGTTGTTCGGATGGAGATGATCGCCGCTGTCGAACGCCGGTAAGAGGCGGTCAGGCCGCTCCGGATCGCGCATTACGCGCTCGAAGTCGATGACGGCGTCGAACGCGCCGCTGGTGCGGATCCAGTCGTTCACCATCGCGCGAGCGGCGGTGCCCGCGGCAGTCGTCACAAACGGTTTCTGCACGCCGCCTCGCGGAAGCATCGTGGCACCCCAGATCCGGATGCCGCGCGCGTGAGCCCGTGCGATGAGCGTCTGCATGCCGGCGATGATCTGGGGCGCGGTCACGCGATCCTTTGGTGTCGTCGAGCATGTCGCTGGCGCTGATGTCGTTGCTGCCCTGCAGCAGGATCACCCACCGCACGCCGGGCTTGTCGAGGGCGTCGCGATCGAAGCGCGAGAGCGAGCTCGGCCCGATGAATGGCTCGACGCCGTCGTTCAGGATCCGGTTGCCGGCGATGCCTGCGTTGACGACGGCGATCGAGGCGAGGGCGGGATCGGCCTGCAGTCGCTCCGCGAGGGCGTCGGACCATCGTCGATTGGCGTCCCTCGTCGAGCCGACGCCGTCGGTGATCGAGTCGCCCATGATGACCACGGCTCCGGCGGGCGCATCGGCTTCGACCTCGACGTCGGTCAGGAAGAAGCGGCTGGTATCCGTGTCGGCGTTCGACCAGACTGCCTCCGCCGCCTGATCACCTTGTGTGATGAACGCCGTCTGGAGCGCCGTGCCGTGAACGGTCGAGATGGCCACGCGCGAGGGCAGATAAAAACTGACCGCGAGTTCCTGCAGCGCAATCACCGGGAACGCGACCGGATCGCTCAGCGCGGCGGCGCCTGCCGCAACAGTGACTGTCGGCGTGCCGTTGAACGTGACAGGACGTGTGGTCTCGGGAACGATTGTCGAGCCGCGCGCGTGCATCGCCACGTGGATGGGGCCAATCCGCACCGGCTCCGCGCCGAAGAGGTTGGAGAGCCGGATGCGCACGCGCGATCCGCCGATGCTCGTCCGCACGATCTGTCGGATGCTCTGTCGCTCGAAAGGTGGACCGGCGGAGTCCGGGGCGGCGGCCCACGCCGCCACCCATGACCCCTCGAGCTGCGGACAGGAAAGGTGTCGTTGCCGCGGTGGCGCCGAGGAGGAGGAGGCCGAACAGCATCGATGTGGTCGGTCGAGGCGTGGGTCGGCTCGTGGTGATGTCGGGCATGCCGACTACGATGTGCGAAGGCGAATCAAAAAGTCCCGAAGCTGTCCTGAAAACTTCTGAATCGGCCTGAATTGATATAGTGACGGGATCTCCGTGACACGACAAAGCGAGCCCGCGCTGCGCGTTGGTGATTGGTGTGTGCGCCCGGCCTCGGGCCAGATCTCGCGCGGCGGCGAGACTGTCCGGCTCGAGGCGCGAACGATGCGCCTGCTGGTGTGCCTCGCGGAGCGCGCTGGCGAGATCGTCAGCATCGACGAATTGCTCGATCGCGTCTGGTCGGGCGTGACCGTTGCGCCGGACTCGGTGTACCAGGCCGTCGCTTCGCTGCGCAAAATCCTCGGAGACGACTCGAAACAGCCAACCTACATCGCGACGGCGCCGCGTCTCGGGTACCAACTGGTGGCGCCAGTCGAGCCGTGGGACGATTCGACCGCCAGGCTTGAATCCCCGCCATCCAACTCGGGTCGCCGGATCCATCTTCTGGCGGGCCTCGCCGTAGCGTTGACCGCGGCGCTTGTGCTTGGCGTGTGGATCGCGGGCAGCGCACCGAAGAACGGCGAAGCCGCCGCGCGGACTGCCGGGCCCCAGACCTCGATCGCCGTGCTGCCGTTTCTCGACCTGACCGATGAAATGAAGCATGAGATCTTCGTCGATGGCATGACGGAGGAGCTGGTCGACAAACTGAGCAAGATTCCCGGCGTTCGCGTGCCGCCCGCCCGAACATCGCTCTCGTTCAAGGGTAAGGACACGGCAATTCGCGACGTCGCCGCCGCCCTTGGGACGACGTATGTGCTCGACGGGAGCGTCCGCCAGTCGGGCACAGCCCTGCGCGTTGCAGCGCGGCTGGTTCGAGCGGACACCGGCTTCGTGGTCTGGTCCGACACCTACGATCGTTCGTCAGGCGATCTCGTGGCGATCGAGGATGACATCGCCACCGAAGTGGCCAAGTCGCTCAAGGTCCCCGTCGAGGGTGGATCGTAGCGATTCGCGCAGCGTAGCCCTGAAGTCGTGAGATCGCCAAGGCGCTTCATGTCCTATCATCTGCACGTCCCAATCGATCAGCAGGAGGCGGCGTGGACCAAACGAGGTTTTGTCGGAGTCTGCTTGTGCTCGTCATGCTCGCGGGTCTGACAGTGCCGGCCGGCGGCCAGGGGACGACCCAGTTTCAACAGTGGAACCGCGCGGTCATGGCTGATCCGGTCGAGTTGAAACCGGCGGACAGCTGCGCGGCGTTGATATCGATGACGGGCTACGACTTTTCCGTCACGTCGGCGACCGTCGTCGCCGCATCCGCCGACTGGCCGGAGTACTGCCGCGTCGTCGGCTTGATCCAACCGGAAGTACGCTTCGATGTGAGCCTGCCAGCCGTCTGGAACGGCCGCCTCTACATGTTCGGGAACGGCGGCTTCGCGGGAGAGTCGTTGGATGGTGCCGGCCGCGTGGCCACCGCGCGTCGCGCACTGGCGCGCGGCTTTGCCGTTGCACAAACCAACACCGGTCATGACGGGGCCGCGGAGCCGGGCGCCTCCTTTGCCGCGTCACCGCAGAAGTTTCTCGACTACGCCTACCGCGCCGTGCACGTGACGGTGATGACCGCAAAGTCGATTGCCCGCTCGTACTACAACAGCGCGCCGCGTCGGTCGTACTTCGATGGCTGTTCGACTGGTGGACGGCAGGGCCTCATCTCCGCCCAGCGCTTCCCCGACGACTTCGATGGCATCGTCGTTGGTGCACCGGTGCTGAACTTCTCCGGCACGATGCTCAACTACAACGTCATGCAGCGCGCGCTCAGGGCCGCGCCATTGAGCGCCGAGAAGCTCAAGCTGCTGGCGACTGGGATCTACGCGCATTGCGATCGCAAGGATGAGGTCGCCGACGGTGTGATCGAGGACCCGCGGCAATGCGGTTTCGATCCCGCGACCCACTTGTCCCGCTGCACAGGAACGGACGGCGCGTCGTGCTTTACGGATGGAGAGATTGCGTCGCTCAACGCCATTTATCGACCCACCATGCGAAACGGCGCCGAGTTCTTCCCGGGTTGGCCGGTTGGCGCCGAGACCGGTTCATCGGCCGCTGGTCAGGCGCCACTTGGCGCGAACCCCTCCAGTGCCTGGATTCCGTGGTTCGTTGCGGCGCCCAAAATGCCGCGGTCCATCCAGGAGCAGTTCGGTGAGACCTTCATGCGCTACATGGCATTCGGCCGTTCGAACCCGGAGTACGACTGGATGACGTTCGATCTCGAGAAGGACTACGACAAGCTGCTGCCGACGCGCATGGCGCTCGACGCGACCGACCCGAACCTGATGCGCTTCCGCGATCGCGGCGGCAAGATCGTCAGCTATTTCGGCTGGGCCGACCAGGCGCTCAACCCGATGATGGGCATTCAGTATTACGAGTCAGTGAGCCGCACGATGGGTCCGTCGACGACGAATTTCTACCGCCTGTTCATGGTTCCGGGTCTTTTTCACTGCGGCGGCGGCGTAGGTGTGAACAGCTTCGATCCGTTCACGCCGCTGGTGGAGTGGGTGGAGAAGGGGACCGCGCCCGCAACGCTTCCGGCCAGTCGCCTCGTCGAGGGCAAGGCGGTCATGACCCGGCCGCTCTGCCCCTATCCTGAAATCGCGCGCTATAAGGGATCCGGCAGCACGGACGACGCGGCGAACTTCGCCTGCGTCAAGCCGTGAGGAGGCAATCAATAACTGAGCGCGCCGGCACTTGCTGGCGCCGGCACGATCAGAGAGAGCGATGTCACGCGGGCTGCGCCGACCGCGCATCGGCGTCGGTCGTCGTCCACATGTGCGCGCTGAAGACTCCGTCGAGCGGGCATTGTGTGATGTGGTGCGCGAAGTTCGGGAGGATCGAAACGGCTATGCCCAGCACGACCTCGAGGGCCTGCCCCTTCGAAAATCCCGCTGCAATGAACCGCTGGACATCGTCGCCACCGACGTGCCCGCGATGCTTCACGAGCGCCCGTGAGAACTCGCTCAGCGCCCTGAGCGTGGGCTCCTGCGGCGACCGGCCTGCCCTGAGTGCGTCAACGGCGTCCTTCGAGATGCCCTCCTTGAGCGCCAATGCCGAGTGGAATGCCATGCAATAGTGGCAACCATTCTCGTACGCATTGGTCAGTGCGAGCACTTGTATTTCTCCGGGCGTGAAGCTGCCTCCATAGAAGATCTCCCGGATGGTAAGGAACCCATTCAACAGCTCCGGGGACTCCGACATCGAGGCCGCCAGGTTCGGAATCATCCCAATCGTGCTTTTGAGATTCCGCAGTAACGGCTTCGACGCCTCGGGTGCGGTTTCGACAGTGTGAACCTCGTACATTGACATGCCAACTCTCCTTGTCGCGTGATGAATGCGATAGGAGCAAGCATCCATGCGTGATGCGGTTTCACTCAATTCCCTCGCAGGTAAGTGGTGGTGGCGCGGGACTGCGACACTCGTGGTCCGTCGCTTACCTGCGAGGTAGTTGTGGTGTCGAGCGTACCATCGATAATGGGACATGCTTCGACCCGATCCCGCTCCGGGCGGGAACGACCTCTCGATCGGTCCGCTGCTTCAGTACTGGCGGAGCGCGCGGCACATGAGTCAGTTGGCTCTCGCACACGAAGCTGGTGTCTCACCGCGACACGTGTGCTTCCTCGAGACAGGGCGTGCGAAGCCAAGCCGAGAGATGGTGCTGCTGCTGGCCGATACGCTCGAGGTTCCGCTGCGAGAGCGGAACGCGCTGCTGCTCGCTGCCGGATTTGCGCCGATCTTCCGTGAGTCCCGTCTCGACGACGCTTCCCTTGGCCCGGTTCGCATGGCGATCGACGCCATCCTCGCGCAGCAGGAGCCGTTTCCCGCAGTCGTCATGGATCGGCGCTGGGAGATCATCGTCACGAACGAGGCGGCACGCCGCTTCTTTGGCTGGCTGCTCGGCCCCAGTGGTGGCGACGCGCCGCAGAACGTGCTTCGAATGATGTTCGACGCACGATGGATTCGGCCGTACGTCGAGAACTGGGACGCCGTTGCCGCAACGCTAGTGCGCCGCGTGCATCGCGAGTCGGTCGGTGGGATTTGCGACGAGGGAGTTGCCGCTATTCTGGAAGAGATTCTGAGCTATCCCGGCGTGCCTCGGGGATTGCGCACACCGGATGTGATCACCCCGTTGGTGCCGGTTATTCCTGTGCGGTTCGCCAAGGATCAGCGCGCATTCAACTTCTTCTCAACCGTAACGGTCATCGGCACGCCTCAGGACGTGACGCTGCAGGAGCTGCGTATTGAGTGCTTCTTTCCGGCGGACGCGTCTACGGCTGAGGCCGCTCGACAGCTTTGCGCGTCGCCGTGACTAGCGTCAACGTCGGCTATCGTCAGCTCTCTCGGCTTGGTCGAAGCTCGGGTGGTGCGAGGAGTGGAGTGATTACTCGAGATAGTCGCTTGCCGCGGCCACGAGCAGCACCTCCATGCCTTCGTCGGTCCACGCCTCGCCGTGGTCGCTCTCGCCCTCGGCGTGGTGGAAGTCCCCTGCGTGCAGGACCCGGCCTTCGATGTTCACAGAGCCGCTGATCACGTAGCACTCCTCCGGCCCCGAGTGGCGATGGGCGGGGTACCGGGCGCCCGGCTCGGCCCTGAGCAGCATGGTCACCCGGTCCCGCGCCCGGTCGAGCGCGAGGATCTTCATCCGCACGCCGGGTACGCGGGTCTCCACCCATGCCCCGTCGGCGGCGGTGATCGTGTGGTTGGACGGCGCGGCAATCCTGGCGAGCAGCGCGTCACGAACCCCGGGTGATGGCATTGCGCCGATCGCGCTCGACGCGAGCTCCACGCTCGCGTCGTAGAGGTGGGCCACCTCCGCGCGCACGTCGATTGGCAGGGCGGCCAGGCGAGCCTCCAGGTCAAGGCGCTCGTCCGGGTCGAGTGCGCCGAGGGCGTCGGCCAGGGCCAGGGCCTGGATGTCGTCCGGGATCATACGGCGTGCTCCAGGCGTTGGCGCATGGCGTTCATCCCCGTGCGGATACGCGTCTTCACAGTCCCCAGCGGCAGTCCAAAGCGGCGTGCGAGCTCGCTGTGAGTATATCCCTCGAAAAATGCCGCCTCAATGAGGTGCCGCTGGTCCGCGGGCAGGGCCGCCAGCGCATCGGTCAGCGCCCGGCGCCGCTCAGCATCTAATACGACCATTTCCGGACTCTGGATGTCCAAGGCGGGCACCGCCTCGACCACGCGCCCGGCGGGCGCGGGCGCGTCGATGACGGCGCGGCTCCGTCGTGCGCGCAGGCGATCGATCGCGACGTTGCGCGCCAGGCGCACGATCCACGGCAGCGGGCCGCCCACCCGCGCGTCGTAGGTCTCGGCGCGTGTCCACACGCGGACGAACGCTTCCTGGAGGATCTCCTCAGCCTCGCCGCGATCGCGGACGATGCGCAGGATGAGACCGAAGAGCAGCCGGTTGTGGCGATCGTACAGCTCGGCCAGTGCGGCGGTGTCGTGCGCGGCGATGCAGTGCAGGAGGTGGACGTCGGTGAGATCGCTAGCGTGCATTACGGAGTGAAGCGAAAATTCTTACACACGAGACGGGCAAATCCAATCGCGCGATCCTCCGGCTTACCTGGACAGTAGCCTGGTCCGCCGGTGTCAACGTGACGCGCGACGACTGACGGGGAGCGGTTGTTTCGATCCTTGGTTTGACGCCGCAGATCACTATCCGTTTCACCTCCGACTGCCACAGTTCCTCGACTGGACGCGCGACAACGAACTTGCACGGCCTCCAATCCATCCGCGTCGCTCCGGCGTAATACCCCACGACTCCAGGCTCGGCCGGTCATGGCGACGCGCCACCTGGAGTGCTGACGGACCTTGACGGAGGACACATGTTACGAAGAACGGCGTATTTGCTGGCGGCCACCGCGCTGCTGGCGGCTCTTACTCCCACACTCGACGCGGCGAATCATCGCGAGGCGCCAATCACGGCGCTCGATCACAAGGCGGACATCACGGACGTTTATGCATTCATGAGCTACGGTCCAGGCGGCGCCGGCAAGGTCACGCTCATGATGGGCGTGGACCCGCTTCTGGACCCCGCCAACGGGCCCAACTGGTTCCCGTTCGACGACGAGATTCTCTACGAGCTGAAGATCGACAACAACAACGACGCGCGCGAGGACATCACCATCCAGTTCCGCTTCGAGACCGAGCAGCGGCTCCCCTCGCTCTTTCAGGTCTACGCGGGCATCGGGGTCAGCGGCGCCGTGGCGCCGTCAAACTCGCCGGCGCCGGTCGCGCCGGGCACGCTCATCGTGCCGCCGCAGATCACCAGTTTCGATTCGCCCGGTCTCGGTCAGCGGCAGCGGTACTCGGTGCGCGCGTTCAGCGGTAACCAGCAGTTCGACCTGTTCTCGACGGACGCACGCCCCCTGTACGCGGTTCCCACCAACGTCGGCCCGCGCACGATGGACTACGTCGCGCTCTTCAACCAGGGCATTTACAACCTGCCGTCCGACATCAAGGTCTTCGCCGGCACCACGGACGATGCCTTCTGGATTGACCTCGGCGGCACGTTCGACACGGTCAACCTGCGGAGCTCCGTCGCACCGGGCGTGCTGAGCGCGGCGCAGGACGCGGCCAACGAGAACTTCGCGGCCGACACCGTCTCGGGCTACGCCGTCAACACGCTGGCCATCGAGATCCCGGCCAGCCTGCTCACGCGCACTGGCCGCGTCGAGCCGGCCACTTCGCCTGCCGCCACCATCGGCGTGTGGGGAACCACCTCGCGCCCGCGCGTGTCCGTGCGCCGCAACACCAACGGCGTGCCGGATCGATCTGGCCAGTTCCGCCAAGTGCAGCGCATGGGCAATGCGTTCATCAACGAGCTGATCATCGGTACGGGCTCGAAGGATCGCTTCAGCATGGACCAGCCCTCGAATGACGTCCAGTTCGCCAGCTTCTTCGCGGATCCCGTGCTCCCGCGCGTGCTGAACGCGCTCACCGGTGGCGTACTGGCCATCCCGGACCAGCCACGCGTCGACCTGCGGCCGCTCGTGCAGTACGCTCCGCCGATTGCTGCCGCGGGCACGCCCATGGGCCCCGTGGCTGACATGCTGCGCCTCAACACGGGCGTGGCGCCGACGCCTTACGCCTCGGCCAGCCGTCTCGGCCTGCTCGGGGGCGACAACGCCGGGTACCCCAACGGCCGTCGCGTCTTCGATGACGTTACCGACATCTCGCTGCGCGTGGTGGGGGGCGGCGTGCTGGCGGCGCCGTTCAAGGGTTTCAATCCCGAGATCAACGGTCGCCTCGGCGACGGCGTGAACGTGAACGACTTCCCGTACCTGGAGTCGTTCCCCTACGTGGCGTACTCGCCGAGCGGCCGTGATCGCCGGCACATCGACCCGACCGAGCCCGGCTGCACGGCCGGTGCGGGTGCGCCATGCCCGTAGATCAACCGCACGTTACCGAGGGGGCGCCGGCGCGGGCCGGCGCCCTTCGGGGTCGCAATGCGGCGTTTCTCGTTGCCGCGCTCCTCGCTACCGGCGCGCTCATCCTGGCCGCTCGTGCCGATCGATCGGATGCGGGCCAGGCGCCGGCGGCGGCCGCGAGCGCAGCGGTCGCGCCGCCGTCCGAGGCGTCGGGTTTCGCCGCCGCGATGCAGGCGGCCGAATCCGGCTCGCCGGCCGAACGTCGCATCGCCGCCGCACGCGCGGCGCTCGAGAAGGATCCGAAGCAGGCGAGCTTGTGGAACGATCTGGCGCTCGGCCTCGCCCGGCGCGCGCGGGAAACGGCCGACACGGCGTTCTACCGAGAGGCGTGGGCTGCCACCGAGCGCTCGCTGCAGGTTGAGCCCGGCAATCTGGAGGGGCGGAAGCTCCAGGTCTGGATCCTGCTCGGGCAGCACGAGTTCCAGCGAGCCGTCGACACCGCGGAGCAGATCAACCGCTCGATGCCGGATGACGTGCTGGTGTACGGGTTCCTCGTCGACGGCTACACGGAGCTCGGACGCTACGCCGAGGCCGAGAAGGCGGCGCAGTGGATGCTCGATATACGGCCGGGCAACGTGCCGGGTCTGACGCGCGCCGCCTACCTCCGCGAGCTCTTTGGCGATCACGAGGGCGCCGTGGACCTGATGGACACCGCCTACCGCCGCACGGCGCCCACCGAGGTCGAGGACCGCGCGTGGATCCTCACGCAGATCGCGCACCTCTCGCTACTCACGTGCCGGACCGGCCCGGCGGAAACGCTGCTCGCCGAGGCGCTGAAGCTCTTTCCGGACTACCACTACGCGCTCGCCCAGATGGCGGAGGTACGGGCCGCGCAGGGACGGCTCGAGGAGGCGGCCGTGCTGCGCGCGCGGCACGTGAAAGTGGCGCCGCATCCCGAGAACCGCTACGAGCTCGGCGCGGCCCTCGCGCGCGCGGGCAAGTCCGCGGACGCAGAGGTCGAGTGGCACGCGTTCGAGACGTCGGCTCGCGCCGAGATGAGCGGCTGGGACAACGCCAACGTCGAGCTCATTTACTACTACGTGGACCACGCCGGGCGGCCTGCCGAGGCACTGGCCATCGCCAGGCGCGAGGCGGGGCGCCGCCGCGACGTCAGGACGCTCGAGGCCCTCGCCTGGGCGCTCCGGGCGAACCACCGATTGAGCGAAGCGAAGACTGAGATGGACAAGGCGCTTGCGGTTGGGATTCGTACGGCCGCGAGCTTCTACCACGCGGGCACGATCGCCGCGGCAGCGGGCGACGCGACCGCGGCGCGGACGTACTGGGAGCAGTCGCTCTCTACCTGCAGCACGTCCGCGGTCGCCGATTCGGCGCGCGCAGGTCTGCAGGGGATGACAGCTGCAGCGAAGTGAAGTACCTCGGGACTAGTGACAATCGGAATCGAACAAGGAGCATCGCGTGAGTAAGGTGTGTGTGATCTATCACTCGGGCTTTGGGCATACCGAAGTGCAAGCGGACGCTGTGGCGAATGGCGCCAGATCCGTTCCGGACACCGAGGTCCATCTCGTTCCCGTCCAGCAGATCGACGCTAGTTGGGACCATCTGCATGCGGCCGACGCCCTGATTTTCGGCACCCCAACCTATATGGGTACGGTATCCGCCGAGTTCAAGGCGTTCATGGACAAGACCTCGCAGTTCTGGGCGAACCAGCCGTGGAAGGACAAACTGGCCGCCGCCTTCACCAATTCCGGCAGCCAGCACGGCGACAAACTCAACACCCTGATTTCGCTCACGGTGTTCGCGGCTCAGCACGGCATGAACTGGATCAATCTTGGCCTGCTGCCTGGACACAACTCGTCGACAGGCAGTGCCGAGGAACTGAATCGGTTCGGGGGGTTTCTTGGCGCAATGGCCCAATCGAACGTTGATGAAGGCCCGGAAGTGGCCCCGCCTAAGTCCGACAGAGAGACGGCCTTCCAACTCGGACGGCGTGTCGCAGAAGCCGCCCGTCGCTGGCGGCAGGAAACCCCCGCCCTCGCGTTCACTGCTCAATAGCTATCAGGGAGATCGTTCGGCGATGTGGAATCAAACGCGGGTGTCAGAACTCTTGGGAATACGGTATCCGATCATTCAAGGGCCATTCGGCGGTGGCCTCTCTACCACTCAACTGACGGCCGTCGTCTCGAATGCTGGAGGCATGGGGTCGTTTGGCGCACATCACCTCTCACCCGTTGACATCAAAAGAACCGTTGCCGCCATCAAGGAACTCACCGCCCAGCCGTTCGCGATGAATCTCTGGATTCCGCTGCCAGGGGAATCTGAACGGCCCCTCAACGCGTCGGAGTTTGCCGCCAACGCGACGCGTCTGAAGCCCTACTACGATGCGTTGGGCCTGCCAGAGCCGGAGTTTCGAGAAACCTTCCATCAGCGTTTTGAAGACCAGATTGACGCGCTGCTCGAAGCACGGCCGCCGGTGTTCAGTTTTGTCTTTGGCATTCCGTCACGCGAAATCCTGAGGGCCTTGCGCCAGCGGGCAATCAAGACCATTGGGGCCGCCACCACCGTGGACGAGGCTCGTGCGTTGGAGGAGGCCGGAGTCGACCTCATCGTCGCCTCGGGCAGTGACGCAGGAGGCCACCGCCCATCGTTCCTCAAGTCAGCGGAGGAATCGCTGACGGGTACACTCGCGCTCGTTCCGCAGGTGGTGGATGCAGTCAACACCCCAATCATCGCAGCCGGCGGCATCGGGGATGGGCGTGGCGTCATCGCCGCATTGGTGTTGGGCGCGGAGGCCGCTCAATTGGGCACCGTGTTTCTAGCAACCGACGAATCCGGTGCGAATGAGACCCATAAGGCTGCGTTGGTCAGCGAGTCGGCCCGCTCGACAGCGTTGACGCGAGTGTTCTCCGGTCGCATGGCGCGAGGCATTCGCAATCGGTTCATCGAGGAGATGACGCCGCACGAGGCGGAGTTGCCCCCATACCCGATTCAAAACTGGTTCACGCGGTCCATCCAACGTGCGGCTGCCCAGGCCGGACGCCGCGAATACCTTCCGCTGTGGGCTGGTCAATCCGCTGCTCTGGCTGAACGGCAGCCTGCTGCCGAAGCGTTCGCAACCCTCGTTGCAGGAACCGAGCGGTTGCTTCGAGCGCCCATGTCGCGATTGGCACAGGCGGTCTAGAGTGATCATGCGCGGGGCAGGGCAATGTCCGCGAGCGTCGCGTGCTCATGCGTCGCATTGGCACAGCCACAGGCAGCCGCCTTCGCCCTGATCAACTACCGCGGGCTTGATGAAGTGGTCACCGGAATCCTCGCCTCGAGCGATGTGACCATTAGTCAAAGACTCGATTTCGTCCGGCTGGCCACAGCAGCAGCTCGAAACTCCGAATAGCGAACACGTTTGGTCAGCGACTGCGTGCGACGTCGCTCTGCCTGATCGCGGTCGCCAGCACTGAGGCGCTACGACATCTCTTTCCTGGTCGCGAGTTCGTATGGCTGAGCACAATCTAGGTGCTGACCTTATTGCGTTCTGTGCTGTAGTAGTCCGCCCCATAGGCCAGTGACGTCAATATCCTCGCGCACGAGCGAGTTGCATACCTTGGAGATAGCATCACTCGCGTGGGGCACCGGTATCGATTGACTGCAAATTCCGACGTGGTTGCCCCTGAAGGCCTCGCGATTGCAGAGTGGACCGCCTCGAGCGCTACATGTTGTCGCTGCAATCTGGCACCGGTCGATTGCGTGCTACGAGGCCATGCCAGTAGATATCGACGTCGCAGATTCTTCGGTAGTGCCGACGTAGAATTTGCTCGTCCGGCTATGCCGTTGAGAGGACGAGATCACGCCGGATCCGTTCTCGTCTTTTGCTGAAGTTGCGTCACGGCGGCGCTGTACGAGCTTCCTCGAGCGTGTTCGTCAAGGCGACAGCGATTGTCACGAGATGTGATCCACGTCGTCTTGTTTCCGGAAGCAACCGTGGCTCTCGTCACGCAGGTGAATATACGCACTATCGGGCTGGCGACATCTCTGCCTCGTCGCGCTTCGTGGACCCGGAACGCCTTCGCGAGGCTGGTTTCCCGCTCAAAAGAATGGCGATGGACGATGCGATAAAGACCGTCGAATACGTTCCGGCCACGATGCCGACCAGCATCGTGAATGCAAATCCTCGCAGCGCCTCGCCGCCGAAGACGTAGAGCGCCAGAACAGCCAGGAACGTCGTCCCGGCGGTGATCACCGTGCGCGACAGCGTGTGATTCACGCTCAGATTGACCACTGCGTCGAGTCCCTCTGCGGGAATCCGCTTTGCGTTCTCACGCACCCGATCGAAGATGACGATGGTGTCGTTGACCGAGTAGCCGATGATTGTGAGCAGTGCGGCGATGACGTTCAGCGACAGGTCGTAACCAGCCAGCGAGACGCAGGCCAGCGCGACGAGCACATCGTGGATCGTGGCCGCGATCGCGCCCACCGCGAACGCGGCTCGGAAACGGATGCCGATATAGACGGCGATTGCCGCAAGGGATGCGACGACAGCGTAGATCCCGCGGCGCTGCAAATCGCTGCCGATCACTGCACTTACGAGTTCGCGCTTTTCAAAGGAGAACTCGGGCAGCCGCGAAGCCCGTAGCGCCTGGTCGATTTGGCGTACCGTGGCCTCCAAGCCGTCGCTGCCAGATGACGCGAGCGGCAAACGAATGAGGAACTGCCGCTCGGCGGCGCTGCCGTAGCGCTGCACGACCCCATCGCCAGGCAATCCCGAAACCGCCGTTCGCACGCGCTCTTCCGTGACGCCGTCTTGTGAGAATTCCACGACCGCTAACGTTCCCCCGGAAAAGTCGATTCCAAGCGTGAGGCCTTTGGTGACAACGGTCGCGATGCCCGCGGCGATGAGGACGAACGACAGGGCGAGCGCGTGCCAGCGCCAGCGCGTGAAGTTCATGCGCGCGTTGGCGAAGAGCTGGAAGTCCCCAATCCCCAGCGAGCGAGACGTCGAACGTCTCAGGG
Organism: uncultured Acidobacteriota bacterium; assembly: GCA_963724485.1. Lineage (GTDB taxonomy): Bacteria > Acidobacteriota > Vicinamibacteria > Vicinamibacterales > UBA2999 > JACCSI01. The sequence goes on along the minus strand of CAVRUW010000018.1, from coordinate 20,275 downwards.
CCACCTCGAACAGGGTGCGCGACACGAACACCGCGGTGAAGACGTTGGTCAGGAGCCCGATCGCCAGAGTGGTCGCAAAGCCACGAATCGGAATGGTGCCGAACTGGAAGAGGAAAGCCGCGGCGATCAACGAGGTGACATGCGTGTCGATGATGGTCAGCCACACGCGCGTAAAGGCGGCTTTGACTGCGGAGCGCGGCCCCTGCGCCGTTGCGAGCTCCTCTTTGAGCCGCTCGAAGATCAACACGTTCGAATCGACGCCCATACCGATGGTCAGAATCAAACCCGCAATTCCTGGGAGCGTGAGCGTCACCGGAATATAGGCCATGATCGCCAGCAGGATGAGCAGGTTCAACACGACCGAGATCAATGCGTTGACGCCAGCCAGGCGGTAGTAGGAGAGCATGAACAGCAAGACCAGTCCGAGGCCGCCCAGTGACGCCAGCACGCCGGCGCGAATCGACGCGGCACCAAGACTCGCGCCAACCATGCGTTCCTCGACGTACTCCAGATCCGCGGGCAGCGCGCCTGAGTTCAGGTTGATGACCTGCTCGATCATCTCTTCGCGGCTGACGCCAGTGATCTGTCCCTGGTCGTCGATTCGGGATTGAATGGTGGCAACCGACATGACGCGGTTGTCGAGCACCGTCGCAAGCAGCCGATTGATGTTGCGCTCGGTGATCGCGCCAAAGCGCTGCGCCGCATCTCGCTTGAGTGTGAAGCCGACCGCCGGGCGGTTGAACTCGTCGAGCGACTGTCGCGCACTTCGAAGATCGTTGCCTGTGAGCACCGGCGCGCGCTGGACGACGTAGAGAGGCGCGTTGCCAGACTCTCGGTCCGGCCGTCCCGGCAGAATCTCGAGGGTCGAAGGCAACGCATTGCCGTAGGCGAGGAGGGCCGCGTCGCGGCCTGCGAATGGCCCCTGATCGACCAGTGTCAGTCGCAGCTGCGCCGTCGATTTGATGATCTGCTTGGCGCGATCGACGTCGGAGACACCTGGAAGCTGGACCAGGATCTGGTCGGCCGCCGTGTAGCGCGCGATCTCCGATTCGGCGACACCCAATTCGTTAACCCTTCTCTCGATGGTGCGGAGGGCCTGCTCGACGACCTCGCTTCGGATCGTGCTCGCGATATGCGGTGGGAGGCCAAACGTGTGTGTGCCAGCCGCCGAGGTCCGTTCATACATCGAGGCGGACTCGTCTGCCGCGCGCCCGAGCGCCGACTCATCGACGATCCCGTGGACGCGAAACTCGGTCGCACTCACGACCTCGACCGTCGAGAAAGCGGCGCGCGCCTCCGTGAGCGTTGCGCGCACGCGCTCTGCGGCTGCTTGCGTCTGAAGGAGCAGGGCAGCGTCGGTCTTGACGCGCAAGACGAGCTGCACGCCGCCATTCAGGTCCAGGCCAAGCTTCAGGGAAGTCTGGACAGGAAAAATCATCCAGAGCGATAGAGCGATGACGCCGATGATGACGAGCACGCGATTGCGAATGCTCGCGCCGAAGAACGAGTTATCCGTACCCATGACTGAACCTCCTGTCCACACGAAGACACACCTGTAGTTGCGCGGCCGCGAACCAGCGGGCGTGAATCAGATCAGGAGTGGCGTGTGTCGGAGGTAGTGCGGTGCTGAGCCAACCGGAGGATCCGGCGAACCAACCGCGCGTGCCGTATCGAACGTGCTGACTGTCCGTGTGGCCGCGAGCGCCGCATGCACCAGCGTGGACTTCCAAACCGACTCAGTGACGGCTGCAATCGTGCCCAGCTGGGCGAGCCACTGTCGGTCCGAATCGCTGGGTTCGTGCGAATCGCTGGCCAGCCGGCAAGACCCGGCACCGGACATCAAGATGATGTCGTCCGGCGGGGCAGACCCCGTGCGAGCGTCGGCTGTCCACAAGAGCGCGGATAGGCCGATCGCGAGAACCAGCAGGCGGCGCACGAAGATATTGTATCTTCGACGGCGTTGCCCCGAGCAACGGTGGATTGGAGGGCTGGGTGCTGATTCGTCCAGGCAGCTTGTCGCAAACGGTGGATGCCATCAACGCCGCCTCGTACGAGGGTGCGGTTCTTTCGGCCCACGAGCGAAAGGCCGCGGCCCGCTGGATCGTCGGGCGTCAGGGACTGCCTGGTGCGTACGCCGATACGTTTGCGGGCTTTCCAAGCGAGCGCGAGAAAGGCATCGTCCTGTTCACAGGAGAGCGAATCACCTCCGCTTCCGCACGCCACATTCTCGGCGAGGAAGCGTGTCGGGTGCTGCGATTGCTCGCCGTGCGCGACGACAAGGTTGATGTCGCGCTCAATCGCGCCGAAGCCGGCCTCATGCGCTGTCTGGACCGGGCAGCCTTGGACCCGCGAAACACCAATCCTGGTCTCTATTGTTGTGGCAAGTGCAGCGTCGGTTTGTGGCGGAACCTGCTTGCCGGTGGGATGAATCGTCAGGAAGAGCGACTGCGACACGGCGTGGGACACCTGCGCTCGATGCGTGACGGCAAGGGGCAATGGCGCCGATTTCCGTTTTGGTACACAGTCCTGGCGCTCAGTGAAATGGATGTGCCGGAGGCGTCGAAAGAACTGAAGTATGCCGGGGCCTCACTCGCGCTCGCGGCGAAGCGCGCTCCGAGCTCGGCGTCCTCTTCTCGACGCCGTCACGAGCTCGCGAAGCGTGCCCTTGGTAGAACCTGAACACAAGCTGGCGTTGTCGACTCAGGGACGCGGCACTTCGCGGGTGTTCGAGTACAGTGACGGCCGTGAATGGCGCCGAGAGTCTGATTCGAACCCTGATTGACGCTGGCGTCGACGTCTGCTTTGCCAATCCCGGCACGACGGAGTTGCCGATTGTGCAGGCGCTCGACGAGGTCGCCGGGATGCGCGCCGTGCTTTGTCTCTTCGAGGGCGTATGCACTGGCGCCGCTGACGGCTACGCTCGGATGGCGGAGAAGCCCGCGGCGACGCTACTGCATCTGGGGCCGGGCTTTGCCAACGGCATCACGTATCTGCACGACGCCAGGCGTGCGCGTTCGCCAATCGTCAACCTGGTCGGCGATCACGCGACTTGGCACCTGGCGGCCGACGCGCCGCTCACCAGCGACATCGAATCGTTGTCGCGAGCGGTCTCGGCGTGGGTCCGCAAGAACGAATCGGCTGCCGCGCTGACAGACGATGCCGTTGACGCGATTGCCGTCGCGAGCGCGTTGCCTGGCCAGATTGCCACGCTCATCATTCCGCACGATCACCAACTGGCCACGGTGACCCGCGTTGCGCTCCCGCGTGCCGCGCCGCCGGCTCCGCACGCCAGCGTCGATGCGATTACGCGCGCGGCCGAGTTGCTACGCCTCGGCGGACCGACGGTGCTGTTTCTCGGAGGACACGCGCTGCGCGCGCGCGGCCTTCGAGCCGCCGCTCGAGTCGCAGCCGCAGCCAGCTGTGCGCTGATGTGCGAGACCTTCCCGCCGCGCTGGGAGCGGGGCGCGGGCACGCCCAAGATTGAACGACTTCCGTACTTCCCGGACCAGGCGATTACGGCGCTCTCGCGATTCAAATCTGTCGTGCTCGCGGGAGCCAGGCCCCCCGTGGCGTTCTTTGGCTATCCGGGCCTCCCGAGCCTGCTGATTGCGCCCGAGCAGCGCCAAACGACATTGGCGACGCCGGACGAAGACGTTGCACATGCGCTCGAGGCCCTGGCGGATGTCCTCGGGGCGTCGCGTGACCTGAATCAGCAACCAGCCCCACACACGCCGCTTGCTCCAACCGGCAAACTGAAACCCGACACGCTTTCGGCGGCAGTTGCCTCGATGATCCCGGAGCACTCGATCGTGATGGATGAGAGCAATACGAGCATGGGCCCGTTCCTCGAGCTATCGCAGTCTGCGGCGCCTCATACGCTCTTGACGCAGCCAGGTGGTGCGATCGGCCTGGGTCCTCCTTGCGCCACGGGCGCCGCCATCGCCTGCCCCGATCGCGTCGTGATCAACCTGCAGGCCGACGGCAGCGCTCTGTACACCTTCCAAGCCCTGTGGACCCAGGCGCGCGAGCGCCTCAATGTCATCACCGTGATCTGCAACAACCGCAGTTACCGGATCCTGGGAATCGAGATGGCGCGTGCTGGAATGACCGCCCCCGGTCGACAGGCTCGGCATCTGATCGGGTTGAGCGATCCCGCGATCGATTGGGTAAGCCTTGCGAAAGGCATGGGAGTGCCGGGGGTACGAGTCGAGACCGCGGAATCTCTGACTCAGGAACTTGCGCGTGCGCTCGCCGACACAGGCCCACGACTGATTGAAGCGATCGTGTGAAGAAAGCTCAGTGATACTGCCGATGGCTCACGGACGAGGCCCCCACTTGAAACTTTCAAGTGCGGATTCCTCGTCGTCGAAGACCTCGAACACCAGCCTGATCTTCAGCATCGCCAGCAAGTGGTGGCTGCGAGCGGTGAGGTGGGCCAGCTTCATGATGCCCTGCTTCTGCTGCAGCATTTTTGACTCGGCGACCATCATGCCGACGCCGGCGCTGTCGATGTAGGTCACGCCGGCGAGATTGACGACAACTTTTACCTGCCCCTGCTTGATCAGGTTGTCGACGCATCTGCCGAAGGCGAGATCACCGTCGTCGCTCGTGATCTCCCCGCGAAGCGTCAGCACGGTGACGTCATCAATTTGCCGTTCCTCAATCTTGAGCTTCGAGGCCGGTTGCGTCATGAGCACCTCGCCGGCGTCATTATCGCGCACTGGCTAACCAACAGCGGCTGGCCGTTGATTGACACCGCCCGCCCCGGGTTAATACAATGCCATGGCTAACAATTGGCGTTAGCGAACATCTCAGCCGCTGTGGGAATAAGCATGAGCCGCTCGAAGACGCTTGGTGCCGCTGCGGTCGTTGTCGCGATGAGCGTTGGTGGTGCACTTGTCGCCGCCGGCCAGCAGCCCAGCGTCCTGCCGATGGGACCCGCACGCGAGCGTGGTGCGAGTGTCACCCCCGCCTACGAAGGGTGGTATCGAAACGCCGACGGCAGTTTCAGCATGCTCATCGGCTACTACAACCGAAACAGCAAGGAGACGCTCGACATCCCGATCGGCCCCAACAATCGGATCGAGCCGGGCGATCCGGATCAGGGGCAGCCCACGCATTTCCAGATCGGACGGCAATGGGGCGTCTTTGTCGTCAAGGTGCCCAGCGACTTCGGCAACAAAGTAATTCGCTGGACGTTGGTGGCCAACGGCGAGACGCAGATCATCCCGTTCACCATCAACCCGGCCTATTCGATTACCCCGTTAAAAGAACTGGGGATGGGCAACCGCCCGCCGTTGCTGTCGTTCACACAGGGTGGGGCCAAGGTCACCGGGCCTCCGGAAGGCGTATCAGCGACCTACAGTGGCGCGGTCAACCAACCCGTGCCGATCTCGGTCTGGGTCGAGGACCCCAAGGCGGAATTCGAGGGCCGCGAAGGCCGCGCTGGGGCGATAGTGGCCACCGTTTCGTTTCACAAGTATCGTGGCCCTGGTGCCGTGTCGTTCGATCGCGCACGCGTCTCGGCTGCCAAGCAGGGCGAGATGATTACGGCGGCGGCGACGTTCAGCGCCTCGGGTGAGTATCTGCTGCGCGTGCAGGCGAACGACGAATCCGGTGAAGGCGGCGGCGGGTTTCAGTGCTGCTGGACGAACACCTACGTCAAGGTGACAGTGAAGTAAGTCTCGATCGACTGGCTGGCCGGGCAGCCTGGAGGACTCCGACGATGGTCGAACAGATTCAACGTATGCGTGCGGTCTTGGTCGCGGTGTGCGTCGTCAGCGCCGGGATCTTGCACGGAGCCATTGCCTCGGCGCAGACGCAAACGCCGGCGCCCGGAACGCCGACCTTCACCAAGGACGTCGCCCCCATCTTCCAGGACAAGTGCGAGGCCTGTCATCGGCCGGACTCGATCGCGCCGATGTCGCTCGTCACATACGCGGAGACGAGGCCCTGGGCGCGAGCGATTCGCGCGCGCGTCGCGGATCATCAGATGCCGCCGTGGAACATCGACAAGACCGTTGGGGTTCAGAAGTTCAAGAACGATCGCTCGCTCACCGAAGCGCAGATCGACACGATTGTCCGATGGGTCGACGCCGGCGCTCCACCAGGCGATCCCAAGGACATGCCCGCAGCGCGTACCTGGCCCGAGGATCAGGGCTGGAATTTCGCAGCGCTCTTCGGTCAGACGGAGCCGGATCTGATCATCAAGTCGTACGACTTCAAGATGCCGGCCCAGTCGCAGGATGCCTGGGACAAGCGCGTGACGCCGTCCGGCCTCACCGAACCGCGCTGGGTACGCGCCATTGAGATTCGCCCGTCGACCGTCAAGGGCCGCAAGATCACGCACCATGCAATCGCCTACCTCGAACAGGACGATCCCAACGCGCGCGGCGGCTTCGGTCTTCCGACTCCCTTCATGGAGTGGGCCGTCGGCAAGCAAGGCGAGTTGATGCGCCCCGACACCGGCAAGTTGCTGCTTCCCGGCTCGAAGTTCCACTGGGACATCCACTATTCCCAGGCGGGCGAGGAGATCACAAGCCAGGTCGAGATGGGTATTTACTTCTATCCCAAGGGCCAGGAGCCGAAGTACCGGACCAGCCTGTCGCTCGTGCCGGCTGCGCTCGGCACGTTGGACATTCGTCCTAATACACTGTCGCTGGTCGAAGGCTTCATCTCGCTTCGCGAGGCCGCGCGCATCGAGAGTTACCAGCCGCACATGCACCTCCGCGGCAAGGCGATGATGGTCGAAGCCATCTCACCGACCGGGCAAAAGCAGGTCATCAGCCTGGTCAGCGATTTCAACTTCAACTGGATGACGACCTACGTATACGACGACGACGCCGCGCCGCTGTTGCCGAAGGGGACGCTGCTCAAGGTCACCGCGTGGCACGACAACACCGCCGCCAAGAAATCAAACCCCGATCCCAATCAATGGGTCGGCTGGGGCGACCGCACCGTCGACGAAATGGCGCACGCCTGGATCAACATCGTCTACATGAGCGACGAGGACTTCAAGGCGGAGCAGGAGAAACGCAAAGCGCAAACGACGGTGACGCCGCGGCAGTAGCAGGGGCGCCGAGCGCTAACGCGTCTTTCGGCGCAACACCGACGTCTATCGAGGGTCAAGTCATCGTAGGCAAACCGGATTCTGCGACGAGCACACTCGTCGATGTCGTGAACCTCGTGACCCAGATCGTTTGGGCGGATTTGCGGCGCTCGAACGAATCGATCGAGTTGACGCAGTGGGCGACGCTGCGACGCATCGCGCGAGGCCCCTGCACGATGAGCGAGTTGGCGCGCCACAAGGGCGTCAGCCTGCCAACGATCTCGAAATCAGTCGGGATGCTGGTGCGGCGCGGCTGGGTCGAGCGCTCGGCGGACGACGCCGATCGCCGGCAAACGCTGGTCAAACTGACCGCTCGAGGCCGTCGGATCCTGACCGACTGCCGGCGTCGCGTCGAGGATCGGCTGCACCAGAAGTTGTCGTTGCTGCCGCCCGTGGAACGCGAGGCGCTCGCCGAAAGTTTGCAGAAAGTACGCAGCGCGCTCGCCACTGAGGACTAACACTCTCGACTAGTGGCTCGGCTCCGAGGTTTCCTTTCCGCCGCCCGCCATCTCGAGCCAGTCCAATTCTTCCTCCATCAGATGAAAGGCATCGTCGCCGATTTCGTCATTGGCTCGCATGTCGAGAACGGCTTGGCGGGCTGCCTGAACGGCTTCGCGATGAATTTCGCCGTGAGTCGATCGTGGCGTCCCGCTGGAGTCGGGCTTCTCTTCGGCTCCAAGATGCGCTTTGAGTTCCTGGTCGTACCGCTTCGACTACAGGTGATTGTTCTCGCTTCAAGCTTCCAAGTCCGGCCCGCAGGGCGCGCTCACGCGCTGCCAGCACCTCATGGCCCACGGGATCGTCATCGTGCAGATCCAGTGCACGCAAGAGAGGCTTGAGCGTCAAGCCTTGGATCACGAGCGTGCCCACCACCACGAAGAAAGCGGTGAGCACAATCAAGTCGCGGTAGGGAAACCCCGGAGGCAATGCCAGTGCGGCCGCCAGCGTCACGATGCCGCGCATGCCAGCCCACGCGATCACCAGCCCGCTGCCCACCGTCGGCCGCAACATCGGGCGCGGCGGGTGAAAGCCGAGCCGCCGGTCTCGCCACCTGATCACGGCGTTGAAGGACATGTGCCAGACGAAGCGGATCGCGATTACCGTCAGCAGAACGGCCGCGGCAACGGCAAAGTATCGCCCCCGGTCGCCTGGTTCGAGGCTGTCGAGAATCGGACCGATCTGCAGGCCGATGAAGATGAATGCCAGGATGTTCAGCACGAAGATCACTGTTTCCCACACGGCGTAGGTAGGTATGCGAATCCGTGCGGGCGTACGCTCGGGTGCGGTCCGCGCCACAGTCATTGCGTAGCACACCATGGTCAGCACACCTGAGAGACCAATCTGCTCGGCCAGGATCCACACGCCGAACGTGCTGACGAACTGCAGAATGATGGAAGTTGGGACGTGCTCTACGCGATCGACGACACGAAGGAACAGCCACGCGAGCGCCGGACCCACGACCAGGCTGCCGACAACTGCGAGCAGGAACGTGGGTGCAACGGCTCCGATAGAGAACTGATTGGCCGCCACCGCTCCAACGGCTAGCCGATAGATCAGGAGCGCGCTGGCGTCGTTCAGCAGGCTTTCGCCCTCGAGTATGGTGAGGATGCGATGGGGCGGGCGCAACTGGCGGAGCACCGCGGTCGCAGCCGCGGCGTCGGGCGGCGCGACGACCGCACCGAGAGCAACTGCCGCGGCCCACGGCATTTCGGGAATCATGGCGTGCACGACCATCGCGACTCCTGCGGTCGTGAGGCCGACCGCGAAGACGACGAGTCCTGTCAGCGGCGCCCAGTTGTCTTTGAGATCTCGTGGTGACGCGTCGTAGGCGGCATCGAGCAGCACGGGCGCGAGGAAAAGCGCAAGGGCGAGCTCGGGCGGAATAGTAAAGGTCGGCGCGCCTGGCACAAATGCGAGAAGCGCTCCGCCGATTGCCAGGAAAACCGGATAGGGTGCCCCCACGCGTCGAGCCGCTGCTGCCAGGAGCACGGCGGCGAGAATCAGGGCAATGAGTGTTTCGAGTTCCCTCATTTGTTTCCAGTGGCTGACAGGTCCTAGCTAGTGCGATCGCCGAAACACCAGTGCTCGAGTCACCTCGGAACCACTTGCGTCGGAAGTGAATCTCAATGTGAGGGTGTCGCCTTCGAGCGTGAATGGCCGTACAAAGTCGTCGCCAAGGTCATCAGGGAACAGCGACCTTCGACGTGTACATGTCCAGTGGCTGACAGGTCCTAGCTAGTGCGATCGCCGAAACACCAGTGCTCGAGTCACCTCGGAACCACTTGCGTCGGAGGTGAATCTCAGTGTGAGGGTGTCGCCTTCGAGCGTGAATGGCCGTACGAAGTCGTCGCCAAGGTCTTCAGGGAACAGCGACCCTTCGACGTGGTGCGTGATCGTTCCCGCGCGGTCATCCACTGTATACCGCCCGAAATACGCGTCGTAACCGAGAATCACTCGTGGATTCGTGCGGTCCTTGGCGTCCGCCGGTGTGCTGATGGCGGTCGAGCGGCCGATCCTCATCATTTGCAGCATCATTACGCCGCTCGCGTCGTAAAAGAGACGCCCGAGTGGGGCCTCGCCCAGAACTGGATCGACCAGGACCGTCCCGTCTGCTCGACGGACGGTTCGGTGTGACCAACTGCCAGGCGCCGACGACTCGCGACGCCTGTGTCTCCGCCGGTCGAGTGCCCGCAGAGTCGGTCGATTGAGCGCGTGGGGGAGCGGTGACCAGGAAGCAAGTGGTCAGCAGCACGTGTGCAAACAATCTCTTCATCTCAATCGCTCCTTGTCCATCACTCTAGATATACTCACACCCATCCACGAATCGCTTCCACTAGGAGACTGCGCATGTGCGACGAACACTACGAAGAGGACCTGGCCAACTACATGCGCTTCCCTCCGTTATCGCGTCGTCAGTTCGCCGCGGCGTCGGTCGGGGCCGGACTGGTCGTGATGTTGCCCCGCGCCGCTGATGCACAGGCCGTCAAGGAGTCGGACGTTGACGTGAAGACGCCTGACGGCGTGGCGGACTGCTACTTTGTCCATCCTGCCAGCGGCGCGACCGCCGGCGTAATCGTCTGGCCGGACATCCTGGGCCTGCGTCCAGCATTCCGGCAGATGGGGAAGCGGCTGGCCGAATCCGGCTACGCGGTGCTTGTCGTCAATCCGTTCTATCGCCAGAAGAAAGCTCCAGTCGTGCCAGCCGGCGCCAACTTCGCCGATCAGGCCACGCGCGACATCGTCATGCCGCTGGCCAAGGGGCTGAGCGCGACGACTCACGTGACCGACGCAAAAGCGTTCGTTGCGTTCCTCGACAGCCAGGCGGTGGTCGACAAGAAACGAAAGATTGGCACGACGGGTTATTGCATGGGCGGGCCAATCGTGATGCGCACCGCAGCCGCCGTTCCCGATCGGATTGGTGCCGGCGCGTCGTTTCACGGCGGTGGGTTGGTCACCAAGGCACCGGACAGTCCGCACCTTCTCGTCCCCACGATGAAGGCGCATTTCCTGTTCGCGGTCGCCGAAAACGACGATCAGCGCGAGCCAGACGCGAAGGATGTGCTGCGAGAGACCTTCGCGAAAGCGAACCTGCCCGCGGAGATCGAGGTCTATGCCGGCGCCGCGCATGGCTGGTGTCCACCGGACTCCGCTGTCTACAACGAGAAGCAGGCGGAGCGTGCGTGGTCGCGCCTGCTCGCGTTGTTCAAGGGCGCGCTCGCGTAACCGGCCGTGAACTCAGTGCGTCAGGCCATAGATCACGTAGTTGACGCCGAGCTTGTACGCCTCGTTCGAGGTGTCGAACGGGAACACGCCCTGCCCTGACCACTCCCAGTACTCGGGGACATCGTTATCGAAGTTGGCAATGACCATCAGGCGTTTCGACGGGTCGTTGTCTTCGAAGATTCCAAAGTAACTCGGACGGATGCCAGTCATAGGATGCAGGATGGCGTCAATGTCCTTGATGCGGAAGAACGAATCGAAAATCAGATGCGATTTATCGAGTTGCACGAGCTGCCCTTCGGGCAGCACGCGACGCATCTGTGATTCGAACACCTGCCACTGTTGCGGACCGTCGAAGTCTTCGAAGATCGCGAAACCACCTTTGAGCAGGTACGAGCGAAACGACGCCGCTTCACGATCGGTCAGGTTCCAAAACCCGGGCTCCCACATCATTGCAATCGGGTAGTTGAAGAGCGCGGGATCGTCGAGTCCGAGAACGACCGTCGAGTCCGTTCGAATGTTGGTGAGCGTGATGTCCTGGACGATCAGGGACAGATGCTGCTCAGCGCGCGGATAGTCGTGATTCCAGGCCGAACCGCCGCCATACCGCCTTCCCTCGAAGTCGGATCCCCAGCGCAGCCGCGCCAACGCGATCCTGCCATCAGTAGTCGGATTCGTGCCGCGGGCGACCGATGAAACGAGCACCAAGGCCGTGAGAAGGCACATCGCGCCCCTTGCCAGCATGCGCCGATGATACGCTGACGCGTCCGGTTCGGCGCCGCCAGCCTTCGCCAGCATCGAAGAGCGATTCCACAAGATTGAAGCGACGACAAGGCAGAGCTTGTGGCCGTTATACGATGGCTTGCGTCGCGACGCGTGAAGGCGACTACAGACTGGAGTCCTTATCGGAGTGCGAGAGAGACACACCACCCCCCGGTCATTGTCAGGCGGCGGACTTGAACTCCTGAGCATCGAGCTGCTGGAGGAGCACGCGCGACGGCTCGCTGCCCTCTTGTCGCTCGCACGTCGACGCCGAGGAAGTAACGGCCAGCATCTGCGCCGCCTCAATCACGACGCGCGAGTCTTGCGGGACGTCTACAGGGCACTGGCGGATGACGCGCGGCGCGAAAGCGTTTCACCAGCCGCCGAATGGCTGCTCGATAATTTCCATGTCATTTCGGCGGCGACCCGCGACATTCACCATGATCTGCCGGCATCGTTCTTCCGGCGGCTGCCAATAATCGCCACTGACGAGTTTGCCGGGCTGCCGCGCGTGTACGCCCTCGCACTCGAGTTGATCCGCTGTAGCGCGGGAAGTCTGGACGCGCAGCGGCTGCACAGGTTCATTACCGCATTCCAGTCGATCACGCCGCTGACGATCGGCGAGCTGTGGGCATGGCCGAGTGCCCTGAAGCTTGCTCTCATCGAACACCTTCGAGTTCGCGCCGCCATGCTGGGCGGCAGCCGGGCGCATCAGCAGCAGGCCGATCGGGTGGCCCGCGGCCTCGAAGAGCGGGTGCCGTCGACGATGCCAGTGCCGACCGATCCTCATCCCGCGTTTGTCGTCCGTCTGCTGCAGCGCTCTCGTGAGTACGGGGCGAGGGCCGCTGCATTGCGGCGCGAGCTCGATGCCGCCTTGGCTGTACGTGGAGAAACCGTCGAGGATGCCATTCGCGCTGAAGGTCGCTATCAGGCAGCCGAGCAAGCCACGATGGCGAACCTCGTGGGCAGCCTGCGGGTGATCTCAACTTTCGACTGGAGCGAGTTCTTCGAGAGCGTCAGCCTCGTCGAACAGGTGCTGCAGCGTGATCCTGCAGCCGTCTACGGCCGCATGGACTTCGCCAGCCGTGATCGCTACCGCCATGCCGTGGAGGAAGTGGCCGATCCGACGGGCGACAGCCAGCTACGGGTCGCGCTAAAGGCAATCGAACGTGCCCGACTAGTGGGTGCTCGAACGCCCGACGGGCGCGGAACGCACGTCGGCTACCACCTGATCGGCGCCGGCCGCCGTGAGTTCGAGAAGAGTGTCGCTTCGGTTCCCACCGTCAACGAGCGCATTCGCCGGTTCGTTTTTCACTATGCGACAGCTGCGTACCTCGGCGCCATCGCGCTCGGGACGTTGGCGCTCGTGGGCGGCGCGATCTGGTACGCGTACGCGCACGGGTGGCGGGGAATAGCCCTGGCGTTGGTCGCCGTGCTCACCGCCGTCCCTGCGAGCGAGCTGACCCTTCAGATCCTGCAGCGGATCATCAGCCATCTGATCCCACCGCGACGACTTCCGCGGCTGAAGCTGGAGCACGTACCGCCCGACGGCCGCACGATGGTGATCGTGCCGACGATGCTCGATAGCGCCTCAGACGTGGCGAATCTTCTGGCCCACCTCGAGGTCCAGGCGCTGGGCAACGTCGACCCGCACATTCATTTCGCCGTGCTCAGCGACTTTCGCGATGCTGCGACCGAGACGCTACCCCAGGATGATGCGATCCTGGAGGCGGCGCGCGCTGGTATCGAAGCGCTCAACGAAAAGTACGGCCATGGCCGTGCAGACCGGTTCTTTCTCTTCCACCGCCTGCGTCAATGGAACCAGGCCGAGGGGCGGTGGATGGGGTGGGAGCGCAAGCGCGGCAAGATTGAAGAATTCAACCGCCTGCTGCGCGGCGCCACGGACACGAGCTTCGCCGTCCAGATGGGCGACCTCTCAATCCTGCGCGACGTTCGCTACTGCATCACGCTCGACACGGATACGGCGCTTCCGCGCGATGCCGCGCGAGAGCTCATTGGCATCATCCTGCATCCGCTGAATCAGCCGCGGTTCGACTCGACACTTGGCCGAGTAGTGGAGGGCTACGGCATTCTCCAACCACGGATCAGCGTGACGTTCATGAGCGCGGCCGGTTCGCTCTTTGCGCGGCTGTACGCCGGTCATACCGGCGTCGACCCCTATACGACGGCCGTGTCCGACACCTACCAGGATCTGTTCAACGAGGGCATTTTCACTGGCAAGGGACTTTACGACGTCGACGCCTTCACCGCGGCTCTCGAAGACTCGGTTCCTGAGAACGCGCTGCTCTCCCACGATCTGTTCGAGGGCTTGCACGCACGCGTCGCGCTTGCGTCCGACGTCGAGCTCGTCGACGAATACCCCTCGAGCGTCCTCACTCACGCACGGCGGCAACATCGCTGGATCCGCGGCGACTGGCAAATCCTTTCGTGGCTGTTTCCGTTCGTGCCGTCGCGACGTGGATTGAAGCGCAACACGCTGCCGCTCATTGCGCGGTGGAAGATCCTGGACAACCTCCGACGCAGCCTCGTGGCACCGCTGCTGCTGATCCTTGCAGTCGCCGGATGGACCATTCTGCCCGGTTCTCATTGGTTTTGGACCAATGCAACGATTGCCGTGCTCGCGTCACAGCTGTTGCCGGTTGCGGCGCGCCTCCTGATTGGCCCGACGAAGGCTCAGTCGGCCCCGGTCTTTCTTCGCAATCTCTGGCGGGATGCCATGGTGGCGCTGGCGCAGATGCTGCTCGGTGTCATGTTCCTGGCGTTTCACGCTTTCGATACGGCTCACGCGATCGGTCTCACCGTTGTCCGTCTGGTCACCCGCCGGCGGCTGCTGGAATGGGAAACCGCAGCGACGGCGGCAGCCAAGATTGCCGGGCTGAGCCGATCGAAAGCTCTGCAACGGTTCGTCTCGGAGATGAGATCGAGCCCGATCACGGCCGCTGTTGTCGCGGTCGCGGTCGCGCTGACAAACGTGAGGGCGTTACCGGCCGCCGCGCCGTTCCTGGTGCTGTGGCTGGTCGCCCCGGTGGTTGCGTACTGGCTCAGCGTCCCGGTCGGCCCGCGCGTGCGGCCGCTGAGCGACGCCGAGCGCATGCTGCTTCGACGCACGGCACGCAGCACGTGGCGGTACTTCGAAGCGTTCATGACCGCGGCCGAGGGGTGGCTTCCACCGGATAACTACCAAGAGCATGGAGAGGTGCCACGGCTGGCGCGACGGACTTCTCCCACCAACATCGGCATGGGCCTGCTCTCGACGCTTGCCGCTCATGATCTGGGTTATCTCACGACGGACGCGCTGGTCGAGCGGCTCGATGGAACGCTGACCACTATGGAAGGTCTCGAGCGTTACCACGGCCACTTCTTGAACTGGTACAACACGGATACTCGAGCCCCACTGCATCCACGGTACGTCTCCACGGTCGACAGCGGCAACCTCGCCGCGTCGCTCATCGCTCTCAGCCATGGATTGCAGGCGCTCACCGAACGGCCGCAATCGCACGAGCAATTGTGCGCTGGCCTGGCTGACGCCGCAGACCTCCTGGCAGCGGCCTCCGCGTCGAGTACCGGTGCCGAGGACGACCGACACACACTGACGACGATCAACCGTCTTGCCGGCCTGATCGCAGCTGAGGCACGAGGCAACGCGCTGGAATTGGGCCCGCGACATCTCGAGGAGCTGGCGAGCCAGCTGTCGCAGACGACGCGGCAGATCGCACGGCCTGAACCGCCCGAGCGCACAAGCGACCTGAAGTTCTGGACGGACGCCGTGATGAATGGTGTGCAGGGGCTGAGTGCGCGCCCCGCGACGTCGACTGACGCCCTGCAGGCGCTGGCGCGACGCGCGTCGAGGCTCGCCGACGAGATGCGGTTCGACCGGTTGTACGACCGGCGACGCCGGATCTTCGCGATTGGCTACCGTCTCGCCGACACCGAGGGCCCGGGCCGATTCGACGACGCTTTTTACGATCTCCTCGCGTCGGAGGCGCGTCTCGCGAGTTTCGTGGCGATCGCCAAGGGTGATGTACCGCAGGATCACTGGTTTCACCTCGGCCGCCTCGTCACCAACGTGCATGGCCGCGCCACGCTCGTGTCGTGGGGCGGAACGATGTTCGAGTACTTGATGCCGCTGTTGCTGATGCGAACGTTTCCCGGAACGTTGCTCGATCAGAGTTGTCGTGCCAGTCTGCGGCGTCAGATCGAGTACGGCCGTTCGCGGGGAGTACCGTGGGGAATCTCGGAATCGGCGTATTCGTTCACGGATCGCTTCGGCAACTACCAGTACCGGGCCTTCGGGGTTCCGGGGTTGGGTCTCAGACGAGGCCTGGCGGATGAGCTCGTGATTGCGCCGTACGCGACAGCGCTCGCAAGTCTTGTCGATCCGGCGGCGGCCGCGGAGAACTTCGAGCGCCTCGGCCGCGAGGGGTTACTGGGACCGTTCGGGTTCTACGAGGCGATCGATTACCGGCCGCTCGAAGTCAATGCCGGTGCGGAGGCAGAGAGTCCTACCGAAAGCCCCCGGCCGGTCGTCATCCGCGCCTGGTTCGCACATCACCAGGGGATGTCGATGGTGGCGATCACGAACGTGGTCGGGCAGGATGTCTTCGTCGATCGATTCCATGCCGATCCGCGAGTGCGGGCGACCGAGCTGCTGCTCCAGGAGCGCGTCCCTCGCGAAGCCATCATCACCGAGCCACGTCCAGCGGAAGGCGCGACGCTTCCAACGTCGATTCAGGTGATGGCGTCGAGACGTTTCAAGTCGCCGCACACGACGAGCGCGCATACCCAGTTCCTGTCGAACGGTCGCTACACTGCGGCACTCACTCATACAGGTGGCGGCTACAGCACCTGGCGCCATCTCGCCGTCACCCGCCGGCGGGATGACCGGACGGTCGAGACGATCGGCCACTACATCTACTTGCGCGATCCCTGGTCGGGGCGGGTCTGGTCGCCGACCTATCAGCCTGTGTGCCAGGAGGCGGAAGAGTTCGAAACGACGTTTGACCTCGACAAGGTTACGTATCGCTGTCGTGACGGCGGCTTCGAAACGCAGCTCCAAGTCACTGTGTCGGCCGAGGATGACGTGGAAGTGCGCCGGTTGTCGATCATCAATCGCGGTCCCCAGCCACGAGAAATCGAGGTCACGAGCTATGCCGAAATGGCGCTTGCGCGCCCTGAAGACGATCTGGCCCATCCGGCATTCGGAAAGCTGTTCATCGAGACGGAGTTCGATTCGCCGAGTGCCGGCATCCTCTACAGTCGCCGCCCGCGCAGTGCGGAGGAGACGCCCATGTGGGCATTCCACGTACTGGGCGTGGAAGGCCGTCTCGGCGGGGCCATCGAGTGGGAAACCGATCGCGCACGCTTCCTGGGCCGCGGCCGTTCGCCCGCCAATCCGGCGGGACTGGAAGCCCGGGCTCTATCAGGAACCACTGGTGCCGTGCTCGACCCGATCGCCGCGATCCGCGATCGCGTGCGCCTGGCGCCCGGCGCCTTTACCCGGATCACCTTTGTCACCGGCGTCGCGCAGAGTCGGGATCAAGCGATCGCGCTAGTGCGCAAGTATCGAGATGCCAGCATCGCCGCGCGCGCCTTTTCGATGGCGTTTACCCACGTTCACATCACGTTGCAACACCTCGGCCTGACCGACGATCAGGCGATGCTCTTTGATCGACTCGCGTCGCGAGTCTTTGGCTCAGACGCCTCGTGCATCAGTCCGGAGGATTTGGCGCAGAACCGGCTCGGTCAGTCGAATCTCTGGAGCTATGGCATCTCCGGCGACCTTCCCATCGTTGTCCTTCGGGTTACGGAAGCGTCATCGATCGGACTCAGCAGACAACTTCTTCAGGCGCAGGAGTACTGGCGCGTGAAGGGCCTTCGCGCCGACCTCGTCATCCTGAACGAACATCCCGCGGATTACATGGACGAGACGCAGGAGTTTCTGGCGAGCGTCGTGCAGGAGCCGCGCTGGGCCAGCTGGAACAATGCGCCGGGCGGCATGTTCCTGCTACGCACCGAAGGGATGCCCGACGCGGATCGCCATCTGCTTTCGGCGGTTGCCCGGGTCGTTCTTCTAGGGGAGCTCGGAGACCTCGCGGCACAACTCGATCGTCCCGCCCCGTGGCTGTATCCCGTGGGAGATCTTCCGGTCGCGACGCAGCTCCGCTTCCCGGCGCCGGCCGCCAGGCGAGAAGTGAGTCCCCCCCTCGTCATGGAGAACGGCATCGGCGGATTCACTCCCGACGGTCGTGAATACGTGATTGGCCTCGACGGCGATCGCGAGACGCCATTGCCTTGGTCAAACGTGTTGGCCAATCCTGAGTTCGGCACGATGGTCAGCGCCTCGGGCGCGGGTTTCAGTTGGGCGGGGAACAGTCGTGAGAACCGATTGACTCCGTTTGCGAACGACCCGATCACCGATCCAACGGGAGAAGCAATCTACCTCCGCGATGAGGAATCAGGCGAGGTCTGGGGTGCCACGCCTGGACCCTTGCCGCGGCAGCCCGAGAGCGGGCAGTGGTTGGTGAGACATTCAGCTGGCGTCACCAGGTTCGAGCATGCGCTCGTGGGGTTGTCGCAGCAGTTGGAGGTCTTTGTCGCGCCGCAGGATGCGGTCAAGGTAGCAATGCTGACATTGACCAACACCGGGGCGTCAAAGCGGCGCATCAGCGTGTTTGGCTACGTTGAATGGTGCCTCGGGCCGCCTCGCGCCGGAGAATCACGCTTCGTGGTGTCAGAGGTTGACTCCCCGACCGGCGCCATATTCGCTCGCAACGCATACAACACGGAGTTTGCCGATCAGGTCGCTTTCTGGCACGTCACGGAGGCAGTTCGATCGTACACGTGCGACCGAGGCGAGTTCATCGGGCGCAACCGCACGTTGAGCAAACCAGCAGCCCTCTTTCGTGACCAACTGTCGGGCAGGAGCGGCGCGGGTCTCGATCCTTGCGGCGCGCTCCACGTGACGCTGGAGATCGAGGCCGGCCGGTCCCGCCGCCTGGCGTTTGTGTTGGGCCAGGGGCACGCCAAGGGCCGGGCGCTCGAACTTGCCGCCCACTATTCCTCGATCTCGCAGTGCGAAGCGGCCCTCGACGGCGCACAGCGCATGTGGGACGAGACGCTCGGAGCGCTTCAAGTCAAGACGCCCGACGACTCCTTCGATCTCATGGTCAATCGGTGGCTCACGTATCAGACCCTGAGCTGCCGGATCTGGGCACGTAGCGGACCGTATCAGCCCGGCGGCGCGTTCGGTTTCCGCGACCAACTGCAGGACGTGCTCGCGCTCTGTTACACCCGCCCAGACCTCTGTCGCGCCCACCTGCTGCGCGCGGCATCCCGACAATTCGTCGAGGGCGACGTCCAGCACTGGTGGCATCCCCCGAGCGGACGCGGCACGCGGACTCGCTGTTCGGACGATCTGCTGTGGTTGCCGTACGCCGTGGCGGGGTATGTGTCTCGGACTGGCGACGAAAGCGTGCTTGACGAGGTGGTCCCGTTTCTCGACGCACCGCTGCTTGACGCCGATCAGCAGGAAGCATACCTGCTGCCTCGTGTCGCCGACGAGAAGGCGTCGCTGTTCGAGCACGCGGTGCGTGCGATCAATCACGCGATGAAGTACGGCGCTCACGGGCTCCCGCTCATCGGATCGGGCGATTGGAATGACGGGATGAATCGTGTTGGTCACCAGGGGCGTGGCGAGAGCGTGTGGCTCGGATGGTTCCTGGTCGTGGTCCTGAACGAATTCGCGTCGATCTGCCGACGACGCGACCGGAACGATCTCGCCGAGCGTTACACCAATGAGGCGCGTTGGCTCAATGGGATGCTGGAATTGGCGTGGGATGGCGGCTGGTATCGCCGCGCATATTTTGACGACGGCAGTCCTCTTGGATCGGTACAGAACGAAGAGTGCAAGATGGATTCGTTGACGCAATCGTGGGCGGTGCTGTCGCAGGGCGCCGAACCGCGCCGTGCCCAACGCGCGATGGACGCCGTGCGAATGCATCTCGTACGGCGTGACGCGCAGATCGTGCTGTTGCTGACGCCGCCGTTCGATCGGACGCCGCAAGACCCCGGGTACATCAAAGGTTATCTGCCCGGCATCCGGGAGAACGGCGGTCAGTACACGCATGCCGCAATGTGGGTGGTGATCGCACTCGCGCGCCTGGGATTCGGTGACGATGCGATGGAGCTATTCCACATGCTCAACCCGATTAACCACATGCGCACCGCCGAAGGGGTCGAGCGATACCGGGTCGAACCGTACGCGGTAGCCGCAGACGTGTACGCCCACCCGATGCATGTGGGGCGGGGAGGATGGACGTGGTACACCGGGTCGTCGGGGTGGATGTATCAGGCGGCGATTGAAGCACTGCTCGGGCTGCGGCGCGAGAGTGGGAGCTTCAGCGTGCAGCCCTGTATTCCAGCGATGTGGCCAACCTACTCCGTGGAATGGCGTCTTGGTCAGACGCGATACCACATTACGGTCACGAATCCGGAGCGCCTCTGCCGAGGTGTCGAGTCGGCGGAGATGGACGGCGTTGCAGTCGACCCGCTCGCAATTCCTCTACGTGACGATGGAAGGACACACGATGTCTCCGTGGTGCTCGGGCGGCCGCGGGCGCACGCAGAGGAGGCTCGGGTCACGAAGATTCCCGAGCACAAAGACGC
>CAVRUW010000017.1:0-73391 GCA_963724485.1 uncultured Acidobacteriota bacterium | reverse complement strand
CCTCGTCGTTCCTTCGGGACAGCGGTCGGTCTCCTAGACCGTCTCGCTCGAAACCGCGCCCGGTTCGCTGCCTTCCTTCACAACATGTCCTGTACCTACCAAGCAGAGGCCGTAAACGCTCGCTCAAGGTGGCCGCGAAAGGCTCTCTGAGCATCGTTTCGTGGCTGCCTGGTACCTCGATGATCGTCAACTCGCCGGAGATGAACCGTCGCCACCCCAGGTCGAGGGCCTGGCGCGCCTGGAAGAGCGGCAGGGCCCGCGGCTTCAGCAGCACGCATCGACCGGGGTAGGGTTTGGCGCGCTGCTGGTGGGCCCGAATGGCCGCCCACTGTGTCTCGAGCAGTCGCACTTGATAGTCGGGAAATCGCCACATGCCCAGTGCATCGCGAACGTCCAGGGCTGCGGGCTGGTCCGATTGCGGACCGCGTTTCAGACGCGCCGACAGCACGCGGGTCCGGCTCTTGATGCGACCCCAGACCTCGCCGACGCCGACTGCGAGAAGGTCGTCGATTGCCCACACTGGAGCATTCCTGACGAAATCCCACGCACGCCCCCAGCGGGAGCGCTGGATTGTCGTATCCACGAGCGCGTGATCGAGAATGACGACGAGCGCGACCTGCTTTCCCTTGTCCAGCAGCTGATGCGCCATTTCGAGCGCGATGACCGCTCCCGAGCAGAACCCGCCGAGATAGAAGGGCCCGTCGGAATTGATCGCGGAGATCGCCTCGATGTAGCGGGTCGCCATCGATTCCACGGTAACCGGTCCATCCGAGACGCCGTCTGTCACGTGCACACCGTGGACGGGGACGTCCGGGGCTAGACGATTGGCCAGCGGAACGTACGACCACACCTCGCCGCCGATGCCGTGGATGAGGAAAAGCGGCGGCCGCGTCCCATACGGCTGCAACGTCATGACCGGCGTCACCGCAGCCTTGCTAGGCCCTCCAATGGCCTGCGCCAGCCTCGCGATCGTCGGGTGTTCGAGCAGCAAGCCGATTCGCAGCTGTCGGCCCATGCGCTTATCGATTTGCGCGAAGAGTCGAAGCGCGAGCAGCGAGTGCCCGCCGAGATCGAAGAAGTTGTCGTTGACGCCGACATCGGCGAGACCGAGAACGTCGCGCCAGATGCCGACCAGGGTCTCTTCAACCGGTGTGCGTGGCGTCGCGACCTCGCTCACCGGATTGAGGTCGGCACTGCTCGGCAGTGGCAGGTTCCGGCGATCGAGCTTCCCGTTGAACGTTCGCGGTAGCTCGGTCAGCTGAACGAATGCGGCCGGCACCATGTATTCGGGCAACTTGGCGCGCAATGCCTCGCGCAGTTGCGCCGCGGGCGCCGTGGTCCCTGGTGCCAGGGTCACGTAGGCGACCAGTCTCTTGTCGCCGGCGCGGTCCTCTCGCAGAACGACGGCGGCGTCGCTGACCGCCGACGTCGAGCGTAAAGCCGCCTCAATCTCGGCTGGCTCGATGCGGAATCCGCGCAGTTTGATTTGCGAATCGACTCGGCCCAGGAACTCGAGCAAGCCATCGTGCCGGACGCGAACACGATCGCCGGTGCGGTACATCCGTGCGCGGGGATCGCTGGCAAACGGATTAGGAACGAAGCGCTCGCTGGTCAGGTCCGGCTTGTTGTGGTACCCGAGGGCCAGTCCGGACCCCGCGATGAAAAGCTCGCCAGCGCATCCGCGCGGCACAGGCTCACGGTAGTTGTCGAGCACATAGAGCTGGGTGTTGGCGATCGGGCGACCGAGGTGGACCGCTCGACCGCTGTCGACGCGCGAGACGCTCGACCAGATGGTGGTTTCAGTGGGCCCGTAGAGATTGAAGGTGCGCGCGCCACTCGCGACCAGCGCATCGGCGAGATCCTGGGGCAGGGCCTCGCCGCCGGTCAGCGCGACGAACCCGGGCGGTGGCTGCCAGCCGGATTCGAGCAACATGCGCCACGTTGCCGGGGTTGCCTGCAGCACGGTGGCGCGGTGCAAGGCCAGGAGTTGCATCAGCGCGTGCGGGTCCGCCGCTTCGTGCGGCTTGGCGATGGCGATTCGAGCTCCCACCGTCAGCGGCAGGAACAGCTCCAGCATGGCAATGTCGAAAGCGACCGTAGTGATCGCCACGAGCACATCGTCACGAGCAAGGCCGGGAGTCGCCTGCATGCTGATCATGAAGTTGGTCAACGCGACATGAGGCACGACCACGCCTTTTGGTGAACCGGTGCTCCCCGACGTGTAGAGGACATAGGCCGGAGTGTTGACGTCTTCCACCGGCCGCGGCCCGACACGAGGACCGGACAGCGTTGGCTCGAGCCGCCGCCGACTGATCGCCAGTCCCTCAAAAAGTCCGTCGGTGCTCTCATCGACGAAGGTCAGCGCTGGTGCGGCATCGCCGACGATGTATCGGAGTCGATCGGGGGGATGCTTTGGATCGAGGGGAACCACGATGCCCCCAATGGTCCAGATACCGAGTGCCACCACGCTGAGAAGTGGACTACGCTCGAGACACATGCCCACGCGTGCGCCTGGCGTGATGTTCTCGCTCTCAAGAATCGCGGCGATTCGTTCGGCGCCAGCGACGGCATCGCCGTAGGTGAGCGGCGGGTTTCCCTCGATGGCGATCCGATCCGGGTCCAGGTCTGCCTGGCGGCGGACCATCGCGTCCACGCGTTCCACTGGAATACTTGTTTCGGGCCCAGCGGCTTCCTGTAGCGCCGTCGCGCGCTCCTCGTCGGTCAGTAGCGAGATCGACCTGATCGGCACATCTGGATTGGACGCAATGCTCGCAAGCAGCCGCTGAAAGCGCAGCAGGAACGCCTGGGCAGGCTCCTCGTCCATCACGTCGCGGCTGTACTCCAGCGAGCACGTGAGACCTTCACTCGTGGGGCGCGCTTCGAGCAGGAGGTCGAACTTGGCCGTGCCGTTGTGGATGTGGAGTGGTTCGACGCTGATACCGCCAAACTGCGTTGGCGCCGGCGACGTGCTCTGCAAGATGAACATCGCCTCGAGAAGTGGCGTCTGACCGCTGCTGCGTGCCGACTGGACTGCATCGGCAAACCGTTCAAAGGGGACATCCCGATGATCGAATGCTTCCAGCGACGCGGCGCGGACGCGCGCCAGAGCCGCCGAGAACGGCAAGTCGCCCTCGAGGGATGCGCGAATCAGGATCGTGTTGATGAAGAACCCGATGATCGATTCGAGCTCCGGACGCGAGCGACCGGCAACCGGAGTGCCGATTACCAAGTCGTCTTGCCCGGAGTAGCGCTGAAGAAGGGCCATGTAGGCCGTCAGCAGCGTCATGAAGAGCGTCGCCCCATGTTGCCGCCCGATGTCCTCGATTCGTTCGACCAGGGCAGCCGGCACCGTGGCAGTCACGAAACCGCCGGAATGCGATGGCACCGGCGGCCGCACCTTATCCGATCCGAGGGCGAGTGCCGGAGCATCCGCGAGACGATCTTTCAGTCTCGCCAGGCTGGGTGCCAGAATGGCGTCGGTCAGCTCGCTTCGCTGCCACTCGGCAAAGTCGGCATATTGCAACTCGAGTTCGGGCAGCGAAGAAGCGTGGCCGGTGGCGAAGGCACCGTAGTGAGCCGCGATCTCCTGGATGAGCAGCACTTCGGAGGCGCCGTCGAAGGTACTGTGATGGAACACCAGTGCCAGGACATGGTCGTCCGGCCCGAGTCGATACAAGGTATCTCGCACCAGCGGGCCAAGCGCGAGATCGAACGGGCGAGCGCCATCGGCAGCGACGCGCTGACGAACGTCAGCCAGCCGTGCGCCTGGAACCGTATCGGTGAGATCGACGATTGGCAGATCGAGTACCAGCGCAGGCGCGATGACCTGCAGGACCTCGCCATCCTCTGTCCTGAGCGTGGTGCGAAGAGACTCGTGACGCCGAACGACTTCGTTGAGACTGCGGCGCAGCCATTCGGGCTCGAGCCTGCCTCGCAGATGTAGCGCCACCAGCACGTTGTAGGCGGCGCATCGCCCGTACAACTGGTCGAACAGCCAGAGCTGACGCTGACCGTACGAGGCCAGGGCGGCGAACGGCTGGATGTTATCCGGTGACGGGGGGACCCCCACCGCCTGCGGATGCGACGGCAGACTCATCTCGTGTGGCACTGGCGACAGCGGCACGCGGATGCCCTGCGATCTCCGCCTGATCGATCGCGGAACCCGGAATGGCCTCCGGCGGACGCTGTGAACATCGACGACCCTCGATGCACGGTGCTCTTGAAGATCACTAACGTTGGATCGACGCCAACTCTCGCGGGGCGGAGGGCCGCCCTGGAATCGCAAGAGTGGTCACGGCGATCTCCTGCTGAATAGGAACAGTGTACGCTATCCATGTCGTCGCAGGCGCAGGTCAAACGCCGACAATTTGCAAGTTGGTCCAGGATATGTCGTGAAAATCTGCCGTGAGGAAGACTAGCGCAGCGGGAACGTCGCGCAGGCAACCGGGTGTGGCGCGAATGTTCTCCCAGTCCGAGGAGGTGTGTGCATCTTTGAGCATTTGGCCACAGGGTGCCGCCCGACTTCCGTCGACCGTTCGACTGAGGCGCCTGCCACATCGGTCTTGCAAAGGCTGAAGAACGATCGGCGGTGAAACCGCCGAATTTCGCGTCTCGCGGTGGGACTTGATCTGTAGCCATTCTTTGCGATAGACGTCCTCTCTCATCGCATCGGACAGCCGAATTCAACTTTTCATACCAGGGGACGATCAGTGCCGGCACGTTTGTCAGACCCGATGTAGTCTCGGCGGAGGCCCTGGTGCGCTCAGGCGTTTAACGGATTGACCCGGCTGAGCTTGGTATGCAACATGAGCTCGATCCAGTGACTCTGCCCGTCGAAGCGTTTGTCACCCCCAGCTCGCTCTCGCAGCGCCGGCTGTGGATGCTCGACCGGCTCTACGCACAAGGGTCTTCGTACAACATCGCTTTGACCTACCAAGTTGCCGGTCCACTCGATCGCGACTGCTTGCAACGCAGTCTGGAAATACTCGTCGAGCGCCACGAAATCCTGCGAACGTTCTTGCGGTTTGTCGACAGTGATGTCGTGCAGGTAATCCTGCCGACGCTGAAGGTTCCGATCCGAGTTGTCGATCATTCCGATCTCACGGCGGCGGACCGGCTGAACGCCGCGGTCGCCGATGCCGCCGCTCAAGCTGCCGATCCTTTCGATCTCGAGGCGCCGCCGTTGTTTCGTGCCTCGCTGCACCACTTGAGCGATCACGAACATCTGCTCGCGTTCTGTTTTCACCACAGTTTGTTCGACGGCTGGTCGGAGGGCGTGTTTCTTCGCGAGCTGGCGGCCTTGTACCTTGCGAGCGATCTGCACGCGAGCCCGCAGTTGCCGGAGCTCCCGATTCAATACGCCGATTTCGCCGAATGGCAGCGCCAGCAAACGACTGATGTGGCGGTGGCGGCGGGCCTTGGGTATTGGACAAACCAGCTTGCCGACGCCCCCTCGTCGTTGAACCTCCCGCTGGATCGTGTACGACCGCTCGAACCGACGCGCCGCGGTGGCATCGTCCAGACGAACCTGTCCAGCGAGTTGGTAGCCGCTCTCGAGGCCTACAGCAAACAGCAAGGAGCAACGCTATTCATGACGCTTCTTGCCGCCTACAGCGTCATGCTCCACCGGTATTCCGGTGATGACGAGGTCCTCATTGGAACCCCGCTCGCGGGGCGGACACGACCTGAGATCGAAAGCTTGATCGGCTTCTTCGTCAATACGGTCGCGATTCGCGCAGATCTTCGCGGGGACCCGAGCTTCTCGGCTCTCCTCGGCCGAATCCGGCAGACTGCGCTCGAGGCCTACTCGCACCAGGACGTTCCGTTTGAATGGGTGGTGCAGGCGCTGCAGCCGAACCGTGAGCAGCGGACATATGCCGTTGTTTCAGGTGATGTTCGCCATGCAGAACGCTGGCGGCGTGGCCCCCTCGCTCGGCGACTTGCTGGTGACCCCGCTCGATATTCACAATGGCACTTCGAAGACCGATTTGCTCCTGATGGTCGGGCCGCGCAGGGACGGAGTGGATGGTCTGTGTTGCCGAGTCGAATTCGACACCGATTTGTTCGACACATCCACGGCGACAAGGTTTCTCGAGAGCTACCAGCTCATTCTCGAAGGCATCGGGTCGGCAGCGGATCGGCCGATCAGCGTGTTGCCCATCGTGACCGAGCGGGAGCAGAGCTTGATGAGAGCCTGGGCTCGCACGCCTGGCGAGTACCCGCGAAATTCCACGGTGCATCGTGAGTTCGAGTTGGTGGCGCAGCGACTGGCAACGGCCGTGGCGCTGTCCTTGGAATCCAACGAGCTGACGTACGCGCAGCTGGACGCACAGGCAAACCAGTTGGCCAATCGCATGCGTCGCGACGGCGTACTCCCGGGCGAACTGGTTGGGGTCTGCCTGGATCGGTCGATAGCCGCCATCGTTGCCCAACTCGCGATTCTAAAAGCGGGGGCGGCCTATCTTCCTCTCGATCCTGCGTATCCCTCTTCGCGTTTGGCCTTCATTCTCGAAGATGCCAACGCGAAACTGGTGATAACGCATGCGCCAACGACCTCCCGACTCCCGGCCACTGCCGCGCGGATTCTCGATCTCGATCGGGAAGCCGAATCCATTTCTGGTGAATCGACCGAAGTGCCCGCGATCGATGTCGGTCCGGACGCTCTTGCGTATGTGATGTACACATCGGGCTCGACGGGGCGTCCCAATGGAGTACGAGTGCCCCACCGCGGCGTGCTTAGACTGGTGCTCGGCACCGACTACATCGATTGGCAACATGCGACGAGTTGGTTGCAGCTGGCGCCGCTCTCGTTCGACGCGTCCACCTTCGAAATTTGGGGCGCACTGCTGCATGGTGGGCGTCTCGCAGTCTTCCCCGACCTGTTGCCCACCCTACCGAAACTCGAGCAAGTCCTTTCGTCGGAGAGAATCGACTGCTTGTGGCTGACCGCGGCGCTGTTCAATTCCATAGTCGACGAGCGACCCGCCAGCCTGACTCATGTGTCGCAGTTGATCATTGGCGGCGAGGCGTTGTCGGTACCGCATGTGCTTCGCGCGCAGGCACGGCTGCCGGGGGTCCAGATAATCAATGGCTATGGACCGACGGAGTGCACCACCTTTGCGTGTTGCTATCCGATTCCGAAGCTGAGCTACGAACAGACCTCGATACCAATCGGTCGACCAATCGGTAACACGGTAGTACGCGTGCTGGATCGACGGAACCAGGAGGTGCCGATCGGCGTGCCGGGCGAGTTGCATATTGGCGGCGACGGCGTTGCCCTCGGCTACCATGCCCGACCCGAGCTCACCGCACAGCGCTTCGTTCAGGATGATGCGGGAGACGTCTGGTATCGCTCGGGAGATCTGGTTCGCTGGCGTGAGGACGGCGTACTCGACTTTCTCGGGCGTCTGGATTCGCAGGTGAAAGTCAGGGGATTCCGCGTGGAGCCGGGCGAGATCGAAGCCGCTTGCCGGAGACATCCCGCGGTACGGGACGCGTTCGTGCTGCTTCCTCGAAGGCGGGCGGACCAGGACACCCTCGTGGCTTTCATTGCCGCCGACTCAGAGCAGTCTCTAACGCCGGCCGACGTTCGCGAGTTTCTGGTTCGCGAGTTACCGAGTTACCTGGTGCCCACCGCAGTCATCGTCCGTGAATCGCTGCCGCTCACGCCCAACGGCAAGGTCGACCAAAGTGGATTGTTGGCGTTGTATCGCGAGTCGATTGAGGACCACCGTGACGAGCCGGACCTGCCGCGAACCGAGACTCAGAATCAGCTGTGCGAGATCTGGCGCGAGCTGTTTCAGATCGAGACCGTCGGCGTCCATGACGATTTCTTTGCGATCGGCGGGCATTCGCTGCTCGCCGTCCGCATGTTCTCCCGCATTCACGACATCTTCAACCGAAGTTTGCCGTTCAGCACGCTCCTACAGCGTCCGACAGTCGCGGAACTCGCATCGGTACTGGAGACGCCAGGCGTCCCGAAGGGTAGCCCTTCGCTGGTGCCGCTCAAGAGAGGCGGCTCTCGTCCGCCGATCTTCCTGGTCCACGGAGTTGGCAGCGAAGTGTGGACGTTCCTCGAACTGGTGAAAGAGCTTCCGGTGAATCAACCCGTCTACGGGGTACTGCCCGCGGAGGACCCGACATCGCGACTTCACTCGATCGCGGAAATGGCAACCGCTTACCTCTCGGAGATCGAAGCGGTGGTAGAGGGCGGTCCATTCGTCCTTGGTGGCTATTGCTCCGGCGCCGTTACCGCATTCGAGATGGCTTCTCAGCGCCGCATGCGAGGCCAGGCCGTGCCGCTCCTGGTCGTGTTCGAGTACTGGTTACGAGAAGAGCCGGCGGGCATACTGAACCTTGCCAAGAATTTCGTCCGCTGGGTCTCCGATGACCTGCTCTACACCAGCGCCCAGAACAATGCCGGAAGGATCCGCAGCAAGTTGCGACTCCTGCGAACCCGCTTTCGACGTCTGATGAGTCGAGAGGTCGCGCCAGACGATGTCAGGGACGTGCTGGGCATGTGGCGATACGCGGACCACGAAGTGGAAAGGCTGGGCAGATTCATGGATGCAATCGCAGCCTACCGCTTCATGCGACACGACGGCCCGATCCACGTATTTCGGGCCCGCACTCGTAGCTTGAGGGCGAACCATCCACCGCCCGACCTGGGCTGGGGGCAGATCGCGCAAGGCTCACTCACTGTGGAGACGGTGCCAGGTTCGCACGACAGCATATTCGTACAGCCCTTTGTGCGTTCACTGGCCAAACGGCTCGATGCCGTTGTCGAACGCTACGCCAATGAGCAGCCGGTCCCTTCGCCGGCGCAGATCAACGCAGGTCACAACTGAGTCGCCCGCGGCAAGGCCGCCGCTTCAGCTGCGTTGTGGTCGCTTCAACCGCTTGATTGCCCCCGGGGCGGTCGCCACGCCAGCGTCGAGACGGCGGCGGACGATTTCGGCAATAGCCTTGACGGTTGGTGACGCAAAGAGGTCGGAGAGTGGAACCAACACGCCGAGGTTCTTCTCGATTCGCCCGACGACTCTTACCGCGTCCAGCGAATGACCGCCGATCTCGAAGAACCCATCGTCGATCCCGATGCGAGGCACGCCAAGAACTTCCCGCCAGATTGACAGGATCTTCTCGTCGACATGATCGCGAGGCCCCACCACCGGCCGCGAGTCGTGCTGCTCGATCGCGTCGAGCTCCGGCAGGTCGCGCCGCGCGATCTTTCCGCTGGGGGTGACCGGAAAAGCCGGCAGCGCGACGAAGGCAGCAGGAATCATGAAATCGGGCAGGTGTTTTGCGAGATACGCGGCGAGCTCCCCGGGTTGGATTTGCGTCCCGTCGCCGGCCACGTAAAAGGCGATGAGGACCGGGCCGGAGCCGCGTTTACGGGCGACAACCGCCGCTTGTTTCACAACCGGATGCTTTTCGAGAACCACCTCAATCTCGGCTGGCTCGACGCGGTAGCCGCGAATCTTCACTTGATCGTCACCGCGGCCGAGAAAATCGATTGCTCCACCGGGCTGGTAGCGGGCGCGATCCCCACTTCGGTAGAGACGCTCTTGCCGACCGTCGATCTCCGCCACAACAAAGCGCTCGGCCGTCAGCTCGGGACGACGCCAGTAACCATCCGCCAGGCAACCGCCTCCTATCCACAGATCCGCGACCGCGCCAATAGGCGCGAGCTGCATCTGAGCGTCGAGGAGGTGAATTCGTACGTTGGTGATGGGTGTCCCAATCGGTGGCAATTCGGGCCAGGCAACGGGCGAACCCGTGAGCCGGTGTGCGGTTACGACATGCGCTTCGGTCGGCCCATAGTGGTTGTCGAGAGGACATCGGCCCAGGTGTTCGAAGAAGTTTCGAATCGCCGGCGTGACGCGGAGCTGTTCGCCGGCGGTCTGCACCTCGCGCAGCGAGGTGGGGTAGGCGTTCCGCGCGACCGCGGTCTCAGCGAGTAGTTGCAACCCGATGAAAGGAATGAAGATTCGTTCGATACTCTCGCGCTGAATGATTTCCAGCAATTCATCCGCTTGACGTCGCGATGTCTCGGGCACAATCACGAGGAGGCCGCCCGCCAACCAGGTAGCGAAGATCTCGTGGAACGACATGTCGAAGCTGATTGATCCGTATTGCGCGGTCTTGAGCCCCAGTTGGTTACGCGTGAGCTGCCAGGCGATCAGATTGAAGAGCGGCCCGTGGGGCATGACGACGCCCTTGGGGCGCCCGGTTGACCCCGACGTGTACATCACGAAGAGGGGTGATGCGGCGGTAATCGGCACGTCGAGATTGCCTGCTGACAACCTTTCCGCGGCTGCCAGGCACTCCTGCATGTCGAGAACGATGTCCCGGTTGGGAAGTGCCTTCGCCGAAGGGTTTTGATCCGAAAGCACGAACTTGACGTTCGCGTCCTCGGACATGTACGAAAGTCGCTCGGCCGGATACGCCGGGTCGAGTGGTACGTAAGCGGCACCGGCCTTCAGGACACCAAGTAGCGCCACGTCGAGTTCGACCGATCGTTCGAGGCAGATACCGATACGATCGGTAAGTCCAACACCTTTGTCCTGCAGCAAGCGCGCAAATCGGTTGGCTCTCTGGTTGAGTGACTCATACGTCAACGTCACCGTCCCGAATTGCACGGCAGGTGCATTCGGCGTAAGCGTGACTTGCTGCTCGAAGCCGGTGACGACGGTATCTGACGCGCCTCGCGCAATCGCGGTGTCATTCCACTGGGCCAGGAGCGCACGCTCGGCCACCGGCAGCAACGGCAACCGGCCAATCGGGACATCAGGGGCTTGCGTGGCCGCGGCTGTGAGTGTCTGCAGCCGCTCGATCCAGCGAAGAATCGTCTCTTGATCGAAGAGGTCGGTGCTGTATTCCAACGACGCGGCAATGTGACGCGCACGCTCCTGGAACTCGAACAGCAGATCGAACTTCGAGGTACCGCTGGAGCTGTTGATCTGACGGACTTCGACGCTCTCGATTTCCAGCAAGGCGTTCGGCACGTTCTGGAACGCGCACATCACCTGGAACAGGGGATTGGCGGCGTTCGAGCGCTCGGGTCGTACCGCAGCAACGACCTGACTGAACGAGATATCGGCATGACGGTAGGCGCCGAGCGTGGCCGCGCGGACCCGCCGGAGTGCTTCGCGAAACGAGATGTCCGGCGACAGCACGCTACGCAGCACCAACGTGTTGGCAAAGAAGCCGACGGCTCCTTCCAACTCCTGGCGAATGCGGCTGGCCATCGGCGTTCCTACTACAAGGTCTGTACTGGCCGCTGTGCCGAGCCACCAGCACGTTGATCATGGTGACGACGGCCATGAACGTTGTGGCCTGCTCGCTCCGGCACAAAACCCGCAGCCGATTGGTCGACTCCTCGTCGATGTCGTACCACGCGGTTGCGCCGCGGCCGCTCGATCGCGTGGGGCGTGGTCGGTCGGTCGGGAGTTCGACGGCGTCGGGCGCGCCTTGCAGGGCATCGCGCCAGTACGCGATTTGCGACTCCTTGAGTTCTGGCGTCAGCCGGCCGCGCTGCCAGATTGTGTAGTCAGCAAACTGGATTGCCAGCTCGGGCAAAGCCAATTCTCGCCCTGAGACGCGAGCGTTGTAGAGCTGCCCGAACTCCTGAAAGAAGACCGCCATCGACCACCCGTCAGCGACGGTATGGTGAAACGTGAACGTCACCACATGGCGGCGCGGGTCGACGGAAATCGCCTTCACCCTGAGGAGCGGAGGAGTGCTCAGGTCGAATGGTGTGGCGGCTTCGGTATCAATCAACGCACGCATCTGAGCTTCAGCTGCTGTCGGATCGGTCACGGCTACGTGTTCAACCAGCGCCCGAGCATGTGGTGTGATGACTTGAACCGGGCCTTCGTCTCTTGAAGCGAACGACGTTCGAAGCGATTCGTGTCTCTTGACGAGCTCGTCCACACACTGCTGGAACACCGTCCAATCGACAATGCCGCGCAGTTCGAATGCGTTGGGGATGTTGTAGGTGGGCCGGCCGGGCTCGACCTGATCAAGAAACCACAGCGCCTCCTGTGTAAACGACGCCGGACAAACGAAGACCTCGTCGTCGTCGTAATGGGGGTGGCGTTGATCGGCGATCTGATCAGTCACGAAAGCCTCGAAGTCTTGCGCGTTGTGGTGCTGTTCATTGAATCAACTGTCGCCGCGATGCTCGGAGCGAATCGCGGGCGATGGGGAGCAGGGCGGGCTCGGACTCTGAATCCGGGCGTCCGGCCCGTAATGCACTTGCGATCCCGGCGATCGTCGGGGCACCGAAGAGGTCTGCTACGGACACGGTTCGCTTAAAGGTCTTCTCCACGCGAGTCAGCAGCCGGACCGCCAGCAGCGAATGGCCACCCAGGTCGAAGAAGTTGTCGTGAACACCCAATACCTGCACGCCCAGGATCTCGCGCCAAATCATCGCGAGCCGGCCCTCGATGTCGTCGGTGCCGACGACGTGCGTAGAACCGTCGGCAATGGAGGCCTGCGCCGGGCCGGTGGCTTGCGCCGCGGAGGCGCTCAGCCGATCGAGGGCGTGTTGCCACGTTGCCAGGTCAACCGACGAAACCACGACTTGGGGAGTTGCTGGAGAGGCCAAGATACGCTCCATTGCCTCGATACCTTCGCGCGGGAGCATGCCGAGTCGAAGCATGCTTTCGGCGAGTGAGGCCGGCGAATCCAGCGAGTCGCCGATGTACTCCACGGCATCGCTCTCAGCCGCGTCGCCGATTAGCTTCGCCTCGGCCACGCGCTTCATACCAAAATCGGTGATGTCCACCACGACGCGACCGCCCTCGTCCATGACGGTCACATCGAAGAGGGCCAGCCCGTCCACACTTCCAGGCGCCAGGCGTACGTGACTCCAGACGCGAGCCGGCATGCGGTCGAGCACCAGAACGCCGCCATAGGAGAATGGCACGAAGAAGTCGCGGGTGGAGTTGAATGCGGGGATCAATTCCTGGGCGCCCCCAGTCGCCATATCGAGGAGCGCGGGGTGCAGCCGGGAAGCAGCGATGTCATTCGCAAACTCCTGAGAGAGTTGCAACGACAGGAGGGCTTCGCCCTCACCCACGTAGTGATCCTGCAGGCATGACCATCGCGGACCGAAGTTCATGAACGATTGGTCCAGCACTCCACCCGGATTGTGCTTGTGTCGGGTGCAGCGCTTCAGGATGGCGTCCACGTCGATTCGCACATCAGGATCGATGTCAACAGCCCGCGCTTTTCCAACGGCGTGAGTTGCGCTGGATGATCTCGCCGACCACTCGTGCCCCGTCGCTGTAGGGTGTACCGTCAGTTCCATTTCTCGTGGGTCGCCTGAAGGCACCACAAACGGCGCATTGAAATACACCTTGGATAGTTCGATCGCGCGATCCGGCTCCAATGCCGAAATTGCAGACTCGGCCAACGCCAGATAGCCGGTCCCGGGCAGAAGAGCGTCACCCTGTCGCGTCTTGTGTTCGCCGATTACCCAGTGCGCGTCACGACTGAATGAGGTAGCGAACACACGGGAGCCTGAGTCGCCGTTCCTCTGTCGTTCGAGCAAGCTCGATGGCCCTTTCTGCCACTGCAAGTGCTGAGACCCGTGTCGGACACTCGAGGCCTTGACGGCAAGCCCCACACCTTGCCAGGCCGCCCAGTTGGCTGAAACGACCCGCGTGACATCGGCGGCATGTTGGTGGGCGAAAGCATCGAGGAAGGAGTTCGCCGCGACATAGTCGACCTGCCCTTCGAGTCCGAGTACGGCACTGATCGATGAAAACAGCACCATGTAATCAGGAGGGTCGTCAGCCAAGGCCTCGCTGAGGACGATCGTGCCGTGCACCTTCGGTCGCAGGACGCTGAGCGCATTCTCGTCCGACTTCAAAAGCATTAGTCCGTCGGCAAGGGCGCCGGCCGTGTGATAGACGCCCGTTATGCGGCCACACTGAGCGCGAACTCGTGCTATAGCTCGACGCATCTGGTCTGGTGCGGCGACGTCAGCCGTGAGGACGAGCACCTCCGCGCCGTGCGCTTCGCAGGCGAGCACGGATCGAATGCGCCGGCCGATGCCTTCCGAATCGGTTGTAAGCAAGTGGTCCCACTCGCGGCGATCGGGCAAAGCCGAACGGCCGACCAGTGCGATCTTCCTAACCCCTTGCGCGGCAAGTCGCTCGGCAATCGCCAGACCGAGACCGCCAAGACCGCCAGTGATCAGGTAGGCGCCCTCGGTTGATGGTGGATCCGCAGTTGTTTCCAGAGAAGCGCGGGAGAAACTCTGCACCCACCGATCTGTTCCGCGGAACGCGATGGTTCGATCGCGAACCGGTGTCCGCATTTCGCGGGCGATTTGCTTGGCGGTCCGCCGCTGCTGCCACGCCGAGGCCGATGCTTCGACGTCGATGTGGCGGCATGTCATGTTCGGAAGTTCACGCTGCATCACCCGACTTGGACCCAGCAACGTGGCCTTGACCGGCTCGGTCGTCGGCTCGCCGGCGACGCGATGCACGCCCGTCGAGACCATTGTGACGTCCACGTGCTGCCGCAGCTCTTCGCGCCCCAGCTCCTGGACCAAACGCAATGGCGCAAAGAAGCTTCGTTCCAATTGTGCGTCCACGCCGCGAGTACGGTTGGGTGGGTCGACGTTCCAGAGATGAAGGACTTGTTTGATCTCGGCGACCGCCGGGCCCAGCGCGGCGATCAGCGCGCGGTAGTCCGTCGCGTGGGTCGGGCGAATCGTGAACTGGTCGCCAAGATGCCGGAACGAGTGTCCAGCCTCGACAAACCAGGTGCGCGGCTTGCGCTGTTCGAAGTCGAGCGAGATCTTCCCGACGTGCTGGGCACGAATCATGAGGTCAAACGCGGGTCCTGGTTCGACAGCGGAAAACCTGGTGCTTGGCAGCGGTTGAAATTCGCCTGCGGCTGTCCGCGCCACGACGTCAGCGAGCAGCCGTCCGTACGCCGCGGGATCGTCGCGCATGATCGTCGTGAGATCGATTGGGTGGTATTCGACGGCGGTCGCCAGCTCGAGTCTAGTCAGCTGATCGGCCGTCAAGATCTCTCGTTTGCCGAGCTCGACAAAACGGCCTCCAGGAGCTACCAGCTGCAGCGATTTCGCGAGCAGATCTCCTGTCAGCGAGTTGAGAACGACATCGACTCCACGGCCGCCCGTTCGAACGCGGATCTCCTCGGCAAACAGCGGTGAACGAGAGTCGAAGACATTCGTCAGGCCGAGGGCTTTCAGCTGGTCGCGTTTTGCCGCGGTGCCCGCGGTGGCGAAGATCTCGGCATCGTGAGCCTTGGCAACCTGGAGGGCAGCCATACCAACGCCCCCTGTCGCCGCATGAATCAGCACGCGCTCGCCTGGCGCGAGACGAGCGACCGATTCGAGCGCATGGACCGCCGTCATGAATGCCGCCGGCAGTGTCGCCGCGGCCTCCCACGACAATGCCGAAGGCTTCTTCGTGACCAGGCGAGCGTCTCGCGTGAGGTGCGTGCGGAAGCTGTCCGGCCCGATGGCTACTACTTCATCTCCTTCGACGAACGCGGTGACTCCGGGGCCGCGAGCGATCACGACACCCGCAGCCTCCATGCCGAACGGCGCATCGGGTAACACTCCGGATACCTTCAGAGCGTCGGCAAAGTTGAGGCCTGCCGAGTGGACGAGGATTTCGACTTCGCCTGGCCCTGGCGGGCGGCGCTCACGGGCAACCAGCTTCGAACCCAGGGTATCGCCAGGGTGTGGGAACTCCAGAACGAGCGAATGCGGATCGTCTTTCGACACAACAGGGAGCCCCGCGCACAGCTCATTGACGACCTCGCGGCCCAGACCTGATTCGTTCTCGAACACGAGAAGATCGCCAGTCGGGTCAATCGAAGGCTTGGGCGCAGGTGTGCTGGTCCACTGGGGTCGGAAGAACCAGTTGGCGATGTCAGACTCTCGCCTCGCGATTGATTCGATTGGGATTTCCGGGACCGTCTCGTTGCCGGCAGGTTGGCCGGCAGGCACCCAATGGCTTTGTCGCTCGAACGGATACGTCGGCAACGCGACTCGCCGTCTCGAGTCGTCACCGTGGAATGCTTTCCAGTCGACCCCAATCCCGTTGGCCCAGAGACGCCCGGCCGCTCGCAGCAGGAACTCGTCGTCGGGGATGTCTTCGTCTCGATGACGGAGTGAACTGACCACCGCGACCGGCTGGTTGGGCTGCTGCCGCGCCAGGCTGCTGAGCGTGCGGCCTGGTCCTACTTCGAGCAGTACTTGCGCAGGGCGCCCCAGCACCCGCGTGAGTCCATCCGCAAAGCGAACCGGCTGCCGCAAGTGCTTGACCCAATACGCAGCTTCTGCCGCTTCCGCACCAATCCAATCGCCGCTCAGGTTCGACACGAAGGGAATCGTTGGCGGCGACAGTCGAACCCGATCGACGCGACGCCGGAACTCGTCGAGGAACGGATCCAGCATGCTCGAGTGAGCAGCGACCGTGATTGGGAGGCGCCGTGCTTCCACATTCCGGGCCGCGAGCGTGCGTTCGAAAGACTCCACGGCTGTAACCGGCCCGGAAACAACCGTCAACGCAGGACCGTTGATGGCGGCGACGGAGAGATTGGGCTCGAGCAGTGCGGTAACTTCCGACTCGGGCAGTGCGACGCTGACCATCGCGCCCGACGGGAGTCGGTCGAAGATCGCTCCGCGAGCGTGCACGATCTCGAGTGCGTCGTCGAGTGAAAAGACCCCGGCAATACACGCCGCCGCATACTCGCCGACCGAGTGGCCAGTCATCGCCGCCGGTTTGATTCCCCACGACATCCACAATTGGGCCAGGGTGTACTCAACCGCGAAGATCGAGAGGATCGAGTTCGACGATCGCTCGAGCAGGCGTCCGGCTTCTTCACGTCCTTCAGCGGCCGGAAAGAGGAGTGGCGCAAGGTCGACGCTGTAGCGCGATTTCAGATGTGTGAGCGATCGATCGAGAGCGTTCCTGAACACTGGCTCCGTGCGATAGATCCCGGCGGCCATCTCCGGATACTGCGCGCCGCCTCCGGGGAAGAGGAATGCGACTTCTCGCGCCCTTCCGGTCGCGCTGATGAAATCGGCGCCGGTGGCGGAGCGCAGCCTATGCACAGCCTCGTCAACGCTCGTGCAGACAACCGCCCGCCGATGAGGCAACGCCTGGCGTCCGGTTTGAAGTGTGAAGGCCACGTCGGCGAGATTGAGGTCAGCCGCCGATTCGAGCGCCGTCGCGAGGTTTGCGCTGACACGATCGAGGGCCGTGGCCGTCTTCGCCGAGAGCACGATCAGCTGACCCGGGCGAGAAGCCGGTTCAGATCGCGGAGACGACCGTGCCTCCTCGACGATCACGTGACAATTGGTGCCTCCAGCCCCCAGCGCGGTGATTCCGGCGCGTCGAGTGCCGCCGTTAGGCGTCCAATCGCGCAGCGTCGCGTTCACGAAGAATGGACTGGCGTCGAAGTCGATGCCCGGGTTGGGCGTTTCGAAGTGAAGGCTGGGTGGGATCTGCTTGTGCTGCAGGCTGAGCACGGTCTTGATGAAGCTGGCGACTCCTGCGGCCTCACCCAGGTGACCGATGTTCGACTTGAGAGATCCAATTGCGCAGAACGCGCGCTTGTCGGTGTAGCGCCGATACGCCTCGGTCAGGGCAGTGATTTCAATCGGATCGCCGACCAGCGTTGCTGTCCCGTGTGCTTCGATGTACGAAATGGTCTCGGCGTCGACTCCGCTGACCGCCAATGCCTCGGTCACGGCGCGCGACTGTCCCTCGACGCTGGGCGCGAGATACCCGACCTTCATCGCGCCGTCGTTGTTGACCGCTGAGCCCCTGACCACCGCCAGGATCTGATCCCCATCAGCGATCGCGTCCTCGAGGCGGCGGAGGACGACCAGTCCCGCGCCGCTGCCAAACAACGTGCCCTCGGCGCGAGCGTCGAACGCACGGCAATGGCCATCTGGCGAGAGGATTTCACCCTTCTTGTACAGATAGCCGCGATCCTGGGGTAGCGCGATCACGGAACCACCGGCCAGCGCCATATCGCACTCGCCGTTGAGGAGGCTTTGACTGGCGACGTGAATCGCGACGAGGGCTGAGGAACAGGCCGTCTGGACGTTCATGCTCGGCCCTTTGAGACCGAGTTGATAAGACAACCTCGTCGCCAGGAAGTTCATGTCATTCCCGGTGTGTCGAACGAGCCACTCGCCGACCGTATCCATGATTCGGCGATTGGTGACGAGGTGAAACATCATGTAGGTGTTCATCCCACACGTGGCGAACACCCCGATGCTGCCGTCGAATCGTGCCGGGTCGTGCCCGGCGTGTTCGAGCGCCTCCCATCCCACTTCGAGGAAGAGCCGGTGCTGCGGGTCCATGATCGCCGCGTCCTGTGGCGACAGGCCGAAGAAGCCAGCGTCGAACTGGTCGACGTTATCAAGCACCGGTCGGGCAGGAACGTAGTCTGGGTCCGCCAGGATGGCCGGCAATTCGCCGGAGTTCCGGAGCTCCGCGGCCGTAAAGCGGCGAACCGACTCCACGCCGTCGCGCAAATTGCGCCAGAAGTCGGAGAGAGTCTCAGCGCCCGGCATTCGGGTAGCCATCCCGACGACGGCGATCTGACCAGCAGTGGCGGAGTCGACCGAGGACATCAGCGTGTCTGATTCATGGTTTCGCGAGCGTTCGCGCCGCGCGGCGATCCTGACGACGACCCATCGCGTCTACCCGTGCCTGCGCCCGGGCCTGACTGTCGACGAGCGCCGTCGAGTCCTGCTCCGTTGCGGCCAGCGAGGCCGCCAGCGCCGAGACCGTAGGGAAGTGGAACAGATCGACGAGCGACAGAGAGCGCTGCAGTCGCTCGCGCAATGCCGCGTGGGCCTGGACCATGAGCAATGAGTTGGCGCCAAGGTCGAAGAAGTTGTCGGTCGTGCTGACGCGATCGAGCCCAAGGAGCTCGCTCCAGGTCTGGGCAATGATCGACTCCAGCTCGGACGCGGGTGCCGTGTAGGCCGAGGCCGTTTCAGTGCGCTGTCGATCGG
Organism: uncultured Acidobacteriota bacterium; assembly: GCA_963724485.1. GTDB lineage: Bacteria > Acidobacteriota > Vicinamibacteria > Vicinamibacterales > UBA2999 > JACCSI01. Next base: position 54,364 of record CAVRUW010000017.1, on the reverse strand, counting down.
GGGCGGGCAGGGCCTTGCGATCGATCTTGCCGTTGGGCGTTAGCGGCAGGGAGTCGAGCACGACAAAGGCGCCAGGCACCATGTAGACGGGCAACGTCTCGCGGAGGTGCTGCTTGAGCCGATGCACGAGTCGCCCACTATCAACCCTTGGCTGATGCACGAGGTCCTTGAGCGCCTGATCGGACGGAACAATGCCGCCTGCTCGAACCGCGTTCCACATCTGATCGATGGGGCCAGCAGGCGGCCGAATCACGATGTTGTACCGATCGACTTGATCCGAGGGCCATAGGAGGTCAACCTGATGTGCGGAGGTCGACAAGCCGTAGATCTCTTCGATGTTTGGCGAGGCCGAGACCTGCGGAACGGCGGAACGGATGTCGCCCGCGGTCGCTGGTCCGCCCGGTTGCGCCAGAAGGGCCGCGATTGAGAGATCCGTCGCTGGGCGGTCGAGCTTCAGCCCGCGCATGATGGTTGTTCGGGTTGGATCGGCACTCGAAAGGATCTGTCTCAACTCACCAAAAGATGTCGGTGCCTCACCCGTGATGACCTGATCTTGGATGGTCGCCGTGATATCTCCGACCTGTAACGACACGTCGTAGCGGAAGCGAGTCAGCTCGTTGGAGGCCCGGCCGCGCTTGGGCTCGATCCAGACACTTGTCAGTTTCGGAATGGTGCCAGGCAAGGCCTCGAAAAACTGCGGCGCGACAACCAGTTCGGCGTCGTTGTCGATCCGTTCGCGCACACGCTGGCGCAGATCGTCGGTGGTTGTTTCCGCGGGGGCGCGCTCGAGCTCCACCGACGTGTGGAAGGCTTCCAGTAGTCCAAGGTGACGCACGTCACCAACGAAAATAGTTCCGCCAGGAGTCGCAAGGTCCGCGGCTCGAGTCAGTACATTGATGAGGTACTCGGCGTCCGGGAAGTACTGCGCGACCGAGTTCAAGACGATCATGTCGAACTGACCGCTGAGACCGGCGAGCACAACGTCGGCTGGTCCTGCGTGCAGGTGCACGTGGTGCATGGACCGCTCGGCGGCGAGTCGCGTCAGCCGGTCGATCGCGACCGGGGACACGTCCAGTCCGGCGTACTCCTCGCAGTCGGGTGCGAGACGGAACAGCAGAAGGCCGGTGCCACAACCAATCTCGAGGATGCGCTTGGGCTGGAACCGCTTGATCCGCGCGACGGTGTGGTCGACCCACTCGCGCATCTCGACCTCAGGAAGCCCGTTTCCCGTGTAGCTGCTCTTCCAGCCGGAAATGTCGAAGGTCGGGTCGACGGTCGCATCGGGCCTCGGCCCGTAGGTGTCGTCCCACACCGCCTGCCAACGTTCGACACCCCGTCGGCTGTTGTCGGAACCATCGGCCTGTTCGGGGACGACGTAAGCCACGAGTTGCTGTTGGCCGTCACCCACTTCGCGAGCCGTGACGACCGCTTGCCGAACGCTATCGTGGCGACCGAGCGCGGCTTCGATTTCGGCCAACTCGATCCGATGCCCTCGCACCTTCACCTGATGATCGATACGGCCGAGGAACTCGATGCGCCCATCCTCGTGATAGCGGGCGAGGTCGCCTGTGCGATACCAACGACTTCCGTTGTCCGTGGTCAGGCGAGGCAGCGTGACGAATTTCTCCGCGGTCAGATCGGCGCGCCCAAGGTAGCCTCGCACCAGACCAGCGCCGCCGATCAGCAACTCGCCTGGAGCGCCTACTGGCACCGGATTCGACCGGCGATCCACCAAGAAGATCTGCGTATTGGCAATTGGCCGGCCGATGGTCACCGGCTCGGAGTCGTCGGCAATCGTTGCGGTCGACGACCACACGGTCGTTTCCGTGGGTCCATACATGTTCAAGAGCTGGCCGCGGATTCGTGACGCCGCGTCGGAAGCCAACGCCGGCGGAAGTGTTTCGCCACCCAGCATCAGAACGTCGAGGTCTTTGAGTGCGTCTGCACGGGTGTCATCCAGAAGCAGCGTTCGCAGTAACGACGGCGTGCACTGCAGATGAGTGACCTTGTGTCGAGCAATTTGGGCGGCAGTGGAGTAGTCCGCTTCCTCTGAAGGCGCGGCGTTGCTGAGCAATCGAACTTGATTCAGGTACTCGAGGCTTTGCAGGACCTGGTCTGGCGCCACGCCGAAATCAATCAGGCACGCGATTTCGTCGACTCCGGCCTCCTTCAGTCGTTTGATCATCTCAAGGCAGACTTCAGCCGTGCCGAATAAGCCGCTGGTCTTGAAGTAGCGCTCGAAAGCGTGGTCGAGCATCGCGTCGATCTCTTCCGGCGCGAGATCGCTGTTATCGACTGGGCCCTTCTGTTTGCCTGGTGTCGCAAAGGCAGGGAACTCCCACCGCGCTTGCTTGACCAGTTCGGTTGACGTCCGCAGATAGTCGATAAACGGCCGCCGGACAGTTTCGCGGACGGCGTCGAGGTCCGTGCCTACGAACGTGTGCAGCATCAAGCTCACGATGCCATCGCCCTGGTGGCCCGCCTGTCGCCGAGCGTCTCGATAGGCGGCAATCTTGACCGCAACGTCTTCGAGCTTCTGCCCGAGCAGATTGGTCAGCAGGTTGGCGCCGAGCTCACCGGCCATTCGGAAGCTGTCGATATTGCCGGCGCTCGTGACCCAGAAGGGAGGCGCCGACTGCACGGGCGCTGGGAAAATCCGCACCGCGATCGGCTCGCCGTTCCCGTTCGTCGCTGGAACGGCCTCGCCTTTCCACAACCGTCGTACGGTGTCGATTCCGGCGAGCATCACCGACTTGCGATCGCGATAGTTCTCTGGCTTCAGAGCAAAGTCGTTGACATGCCAGCCAGACGCAAACGATAGCCCGACGCGGCCGCCGGACAGATTGTCGACGACGGCCCATTCCTCGGCGACGCGGATGGGATCGTGCAGCGGCATGACGACGCTTCCGGCACGAATCGCAATGCGTTCGGTGGTCGCTGCAATCGCTGCACTCGTGACCGCCGGGTTGGGGTAGAGCCCACCAAATTGATGAAAGTGCCGCTCGGGAGTCCACACCGCGGAGAAGCCATTCGCATCCGCGTACTTCGACCCCTCGAGGAGTAAGCGGTAGCGATTGGTCCCGTCGCCATCTGCATCGGCGGCGAAGTAGAACAGGCTGAAGTCGATCGGCCGGCTCGCCGCGGCTCTTCCAGCGCGCGATGCGGTGAGAAGGGCCTTCTCGAGTTCTTCCTGGATGACTACCGTGAAGCCGCGCGTCAACGTCCAGAACAGTTCGAGCACGGAAATGTCGAACGAGATGCTCGTGACCGCCAGCCACACTCCTGGCTGTTTCGTGGGAATCGCATCGTCCATGCCGGCGAAGAAGTTCGCGACGTTCCGATGCTCGACCATAACGCCCTTGGGTCGGCCGCTCGACCCGGACGTGAAGATCACGTAGGCGAGGTGTTCCGGCCCCACAGCGACGCTCGGGTTGTCGCCGAACGTGTCGCCGACGGGAGTGTGGTCTATGGCAACGACGGCGGCATTGCTTCTTGGCAATGAGGCAACGAGGCCGCGCTGTGCCACAACGAGGCGGGCATTACTGTCCTCGAGCATCCACGAGAGGCGCTCTGATGGGAAGCTCGGATCGAGAGGAACGTAGGCCGCGCCGGCCTTCAGGATCCCGAGCAAACCGACCACCATTTCGATCGAGCGGTCGACGAAAATGCCAACCATTTGATCGGGACCCGCGCCGCGCTCGATGAGTTGACGCGCAAGGCGGTTGGCCCGCCGATTCAACTCGTCGAACGTGCAGGACTGATCCTGGTAGACGAGAGCGATGGCCTGCGGTGACCGCTCGACCTGGCGCTCAAAGAGGTGATGAATGCACGAGGCGTCGAAAGGGCGCTGCGTCTTATTCCACGTGCTGACGAGGTTCTCGGCTTCCTCAGCCGCGAGGATCGGTACCTCGCGGACTGCGCGCGACGCGCAGTCCGGCAAAGCGTCCAGAATGGTTTGAAGCTCGCCCAGACAGCGATCGATCGCGGTTTGGGAAATCTGCTCGCGATCGAAGGCAAGCTTCAGCATGAGCTCGCGCTCGCCGTACGCGAACAACGTCAGCGGAAAGTTGGTTTGTTCGCGAAACGATATTTCCCGGTTGGCCCAGTTGTCGCCAAGCTCGGCGAGCATTGCGCCGACCAGTCGCGGCGTATACACAAGGATCGACTCGAACAGGGGCCGGCCGGAAGGGACGTCGCTCCACTTCTGAATCTCGAGAAGCGAGCTGTGCTCGAACGCCCGCAGCTGGATTGATGCAGCGCGCCTCTCCTTGAGCCAGTCCGCGACAGTCTGCTCGTAATCGATGGACACCCGCACTGGCAGCGTGTTGATGAAGCTGCCGACCATGTCTTCCGCACCCGGCACCGTCCCCCGACGGCACGCGCGAGTGGTCCCAAAGACGACGTCGTCTTCGCCACTGTGACTCGAAAGCAGGAGGGCCCAGGCCGCTTCGATGGCCGTCGGCACCGTGACGCCGATCGACTCCACCCAGTCGCGAAGCCGCTGCGTAGAGTCCGCGGAGAGGCGGTGTGTTCCCTCGCTCCACGAGGCCGAGCCTGAATTGAACGTTGTCGAAGGCAACGGCGTCGGTGCGCTGATGCCGGCGAGCACTCCGCGCCAATACGCCTCCTCGCCTTCGGGTCGGTGAAGCTGCCGCCAGTCGATGAAAGTCCGATAGCGGGGAGGTCCAGGCGGGTCGGGGAGGATCTGCCAGTTGCGTCGCGCGTCGTATTCGTCGAACGCGGCTCGAATAAGTGCGGGGTACGACTGACCGTCGGCAACGATGTGATGAAACGTCCACACAAACGTCGCCGTCTCGTTGCTGGTATGCAAGAGCGCGAATCGGACAAGGGGAGGCACTCGCAGATCGAACCCTCGCCGCCGATCGTCCCGAAGAAAGTCGTCGAATCGTTTCTGCTGCTCCTCGGGCGAAAGCGCGCGCCAGTCCTCGTCGAGCCATTCGAAGGGGACTTCAGGATGGACCAACTGTTCGGGGGCAGCAGTCGCATCCCACTCGAACGACGTGCGGAACGCCTCGTGCCGGCGAACGATCCCGGACCACGCCTCGCGAAGAGCGCCCGCGTCGACGCGCTCACGAAACGCTACGACCATCTGCTCGATGTCGACACCCGACGTCGAATCTCGCAGGTGGTGGAAGAGCATTCCCTCCTGGATTGGAGTGAGGGGATATCTATCGAGGGGAGGAGCGTTCATTGTTGCCAGAGGGGCGTACCGTGTCAGCTTGTGGCTCTTTAGATTCTACGTCTTGCATGACGGGTTTGCCATCTCGAGGCAGTGGCTGAAACATGCCAAAGCGTGCGAAAAGCGGACGTCCTGCGAGTCTTGAGACGGCCGCGATGTCTAGTTCTGACGAAAGGATTCCCACAATTTCAATACTGGACACGGCTGGAGCTCATCACGGCCGACGCCGACCATACGATCCGACGAGCCAGGATGTCAGTACAGCGCCGCAGATGTTACATACGAGATCTGTAGCAGATGGAAACCGTGAATGGCTGTACACCTGGAGCCACTCGCCAAAGAGTGATACGACGAAAGCGATGAGTGCAGCAGCGATCACCGGGAACCGCAACTGCAATGCGCTCGCGAGCCCGAGAGGCGCGAACAGCAGAAGGTTGAGAACGATATCTCGAACCCGAACCGGCGGAGACACGAACGGGATCCAACCCACCTCATCCCAGTGCGTATGTCCTTGAAAGTCACCCCATGGAGTGATGACGACGAGAGCGAACAGCGCAGCCGCCATAACACCTGACCAACGGACCCGTCTCACGCGATCATGATCATAGGTCAAGGCGCCGCGCGGATAGTGAACGTCGGGTAGACTCGGGGACCGGAGCGAACGTGCGTCGACGGTGACTGGCGACGGAGTTAACAGGGAGATCAGGGAGGTCAGGGAGGCAACTGTCGGGTGCGCGCCGGCGAAGCCGGCGCACGGGCGGGGGAATAACGCCCGTGGACACGAGCCAGTCGCATTATTCCTCTGAGGCTCGTGTCCACGGGCGTTATTTCCCCGCGGGCGGCCTACGGCCGCCGCACCCGACAACTGTCTTCTCCCTGATCTCCCCGATCTCCCTGTGATCGAGGATCACGAATGCAGGACGAGCTCTCAGTCTCACTCTCAACCCGTCACCAGGGTATGGAATCGATGAATCAGCCAATCCGGCGCGGGCATGCGACGGCGATTGTCGTCGCGGTCTTGTCCGCTGCCGCCATGGCCTCGCAGTCAGCGGCGGGAGTCCACCCTCTCAGTGGTCGCGAGTACGCGCGTCCGATGGGGCTCGCGGGTGCGCCGTGGCTCGATCGCGACGAGCGTGAAAAGGAGGAGGCGCCCACACGCGCCCTGCAGATCATCGGCATCGTCGAAGGCTCCACGGTTGCCGATGTCGGTGCGGGCTCCGGCTACTTCACCGAACGGCTGGCGAAATTGGTGGGGCCTGCAGGCCGAGTCTATGCCACAGACATTCAGCAGGGGATGCTCGACCTGGCGGCCCGGCGGCTGCAGCGGCAAGGAGTGCAGAACGTCACGCTGGTTCTCGGTGAGCCCTCGAATCCACGCCTCATTGCCGGTTCAGTCGATCTGATTCTGATGGTGGATGTGTATCACGAGCTCGGCGAGCCGATGACCGTTCTTCGTCACCTGCGCGAGGCGCTCAAGCCGGCAGGGCGACTCGTTCTGATCGAATATAAGGGGGAAGATCCAACGATTCCGATACTGCCGTCGCACAAGATGACCGTTGCGCAGGCCAAGCTGGAGGTTGAACACGAAGGGTTCGTGCTGACGAAAGTGGATTCAAGCCTCCCTCGTCAGCACGTGCTGATCTTTACGCGAACGCCGTGAGGCGTCGCCCGCGCTAGCCCGGGGGGCGGGCGACCGCGGTGCGCGCACCGCCGCCACCACCACCTCCGCCGCCACCACCACTCGAATAGCCGGAGCTTGTCACCCCACCGTTACTCGATCCGCTGTTTCCGTTGGCGGACGATGCTCCGCTCGAGCCATCAGACGTTCCCGACGCGGGCGTCGGTTCATTCATGCGCACCCGCGTATAGCCACGGCCGTCAACGACGCGCCCTTGGCCGCTCGGTTGAATCTCGGTTGGCGGATTGACGACCACGAACCCGGGCCCTTGGAAGTAGTACGGATCGTAGCCACCCCAGTACCGGTAACCAAACGGTGCGTAGTAAGAGGTGTAGAAGAACGGATCGCTGTAGTACGGCCACATCGAATCGAAACCACTCATACCCCAGCCACCGCCGCCGCTCGTATTGCGTTCAACGACGAAACGCTTGGGGAACGATTGCGCCACCATGAGGTCGATGATCTGGTCGGGAACGCCTGCGCGATCGAGCTCGATGAGGCGGTCGCCCGTGAGGTCGAATCCCTTCTGCAGCTCGTAAATCGCCGCTTGGAGCGCCTCGGGCGCCACCTTGTGGACGGCTTCCTTGACGTCCTCGATCGAGAGCCGCGACGAGAGCGGCATCGGCGAGGGCGCGGGACCTGGTGTCAGGAGTGCGGCGTGCGTCTGATTGGCCGACCGATGGTAGCGCCGGACGCGAAGATTCTTGCGCCCCTCAATTTCGATCATCTGGACGTCGATCCACAGCGGCCCCGACATCATCAGGACCATGCCCGAGACCTTCCGCGGGGCCTGCGTGTCGCAGGTGATCTCCGCGTCAGCGAACAGGCGGGCGCCGAGTGTAGACCATGAGCTGCGCTGCCATCCGCGGCAGCCGGGTTCGGTTATTGGTCGTTGCGTGCCATCGGCGACGATCGTTTCCGTCAACACTGGCGCATCGTTGACGAGTGTCGTCATCGTGACGCCACCCTCGGCAGGCGTGACGCAGACCAGCGCGCCCGCATTGGCGCGCGCACGGCCGAGGGACAGGAGCGCCTCTTCCAGCGTCGGCGCTTCCTGGACCGATTCGTCAACGATCTGCCAGCATCCCAGCCACGGCGTCCATCGCGGCTCGACCGTTGCGGTGGTCAAAGGCTTCGACTGCGCGGAGGCTACGGTCGCGGCGAACAAGACCATCGCCGAGACTTGGCTGACGCGCGCAAACAAAGAGAGTTTCATGAGCGGTGCTCCGTTCAATACAGGACGTTGATGCCCGCCGAAATGCGAAAACCAGACAGGTCGATCGGATCGAAACCCACGAAATCGCTACCGAGCTTCGCGTGAGCGTACGAGTATCGGCCCTCCATCGTGGCGAACAGGGCTCGATACAGCTTGATGTCCACCCCGCCGAACGCGTGCGCGCTCGGTGCCCAGCCCTTCGACTGAAAGACATCGGGAAACACCGAGAGGTCCTGGAAGTCCACGAAGTCGCCGCGCTGAAGAAAGTCGTAGTACACCGCACCACCGCCTGCACCAACGTAGGGGACCACCCGGCGTGGGACCCACGCAAAGCGGCTGACATCGATGCCTGGGTTGGCGAGCGCGTAGCGAACGCCGGCCGTCAGATGAACGACCTTCAGCGTGGTGTCCTGATTGATTGGCAGCGAGTTATTGTCCGTGAAAGCACGATACTCCGAGCCGGTGGTCTTGCGGCTCCATTCGAACCCGAACTGAGCAGCCAGCCGCGGGAGGAAATTGACGGTCGTGTCGGCGCCGATGCCGGGACCGCTGAAATCTGATTTGTCGAGAGTAAGCTGTCGCGTCACGAAGTCGAACAGGTCGCTGCCACTCCTGGCAAACACCCAGCTGCCATGGAGACCAAGTGAGCCTCTTGGTTGTCCGAAGAGAAAATCGGGTCGTCGATTGGGCTCTTGTTGCCCAACAGGCGACTGCGCGGCGCCAACTCGCGGGGCAATCGCCAGCAGCAGCGCGAGGAACATCACTCGCGAACGTCCGAGGTGCGGGACATTCATTTGGAGTCTGGAAAAGAATAGCAAAGCCTGCACCAGTCGGGTGATCGAGATCTGCTGGGATTTTCAGTGTTCTTGGGCCGCATCGTGGGTCGGTCATGGGCCGCATCAGGTGACAACGCCTGTGGAAGGCGTCACCCTTTTCAAGCCGATGGCCGGTACGCTTCGTCTGAGCTGCAGTAAATCGGAGGATGGATCATGCCGCGAAGATCCGCAGCCAGGTGGTTGGTGATCCTTGCCATAGGATTCGCTAGCGCAGCAACGTTGGGTCAGGGTCAGCCTCCCGCGCGGCTGTTTGTCTTCGACGATCCATTTTGGCTGAACCTTCACCACTATCTATATGTGCTCGGCCGCGCGCACGCAGGCCTTCCAGACAGCCGCCGGCGGGCGGTCGCCGCCGCCCCAGCTGATCAGGCGGAAGGGCTCAAGGCGCTTGACGAAGGAGAACAGCGGGCGTGGCAGGCCGCGGTTGCGGCTTATTCAAAAGGCCCGAGCACGCGCGACGCAATCTTCGACGGCGACATGGTTGCGATGGGTCGCACGCTCGTCGCCGCTGGCGACAAAACAGCACTGGACAGCACGGGGTTGAGCGCACAAGTCGTCGACACGCTGCGCCGCGCGGCCCCTCTTTATCGCAAGGCGTGGTGGCCCAGTCATGAGCGCGCGAATCAAGCGCTGATCACCAGGCTTGGCTCCGAGTTGACGAAGTACGGCACACCGATCCACGCCTACATCCTTCGCGCGTATCGAGAGAAGTGGCCCGCTGAAGGCTACCCGGTTAACGTCGCCGCCTACGCCAACTGGGCCGGCGCGTTCTCGACGAGTGCTGGCGTGCTGGTCGTCGCGAGTCTCGATCCGGCCGCGGGGGAAGGGTTGAAAGGCCTTGAAGGTGTGTTTCACGAAGCCATGCACCAGTGGGACGACGCGATCTTCTCGGCGTTGTCGACCGAAGCGCGACGACAACACACGACCGTGCCCGACGCACTTTCCCACGCGATGATCTTCTTCACAGCCGGAGAGGCTGTGCGCAGTGTAGAGCCAAGCCACGTGCCCTACGCCGAGACCGAAGGTGTGTGGGCTCGCGGCATGGGCAATCTCCAGCGAGCCTTGGAGGCTGCGTGGAAGCCCTATCTCGACGGTCACGGCACCCGCGAGGAAGCTATCTCGGCGTTGGTCAAAGCCACGGCGCAGTAGGGGAGGCTTGGTGGGACCGAACCCAGGCACCTGAGGCACCGAGGCACCTGAGGCATCCAGTTTGGGAACCCCCCGTCCGCGTCGTCCGTAGGAGTTGGAATGGAACGTCTGCTCCAGGACCTCCGCTTTGCCCTGAGGCTCTTGTGGAAGGACCGTGGATTCACTATCACCACGGTCGCCACACTTGCGCTCTGCGTCGCAGCCAACACGGCCATCTTCGCGGTGGTTCACTCGATCCTGCTCAAGCCGCTGCCGTTTCCGCAGGCCGATCAGATGGCGACCATTTTCAACTCCTATCCAGGGGCAGGGGCGCTCCGCGCGTCGAACGGTGTACCCGACTACTACGATCGGCTCGCGCAGGCCCCGGCCTTCGAGGAGATCGCGATGTACCGGACCGCCGGGATGACGCTTGGCGGTCAGGGCACGGGCGAGATCGAGCGCATATCGGCGATGCAAGTAACGCCGTCGTTCTTTCGTCTACTCAAGGCTCAACCGCTTCGAGGACAGGTGTTCACCGAGAAGGAGGCCGAGGTCGGCCACGACAAGAAAGTTGTCCTCAGTTACGGCATGTGGCAGCGGCTATTTGGTGCAAAGGACGATGCGGTGGGACGGGACCTCCGGATGAATGGAGTTTTGTACAGCATCGTTGGCGTCATGCCCGATGACTTCCGGTTCCTCGATCCTGATGTGCAGTTGTGGATGCCGGTCGCATTCACCGCGGAAGATCGCTCGGACGAACGGCGGCACAGCAATAGCTGGCAGCAGATGGGACGGCTCAAAGCGGGTCACACGCTGGAGCAAGCCCAGGCCCAGATCGATGCCATCACCGCCACAAACCTCGATCGATTTCCCCAGATGAAACCGATCCTGCTGAATGCCGGGTTCCATACAAGGGTCAAATCGTTCCAAAGCGATCTAGTGGAAGACACGAGCCGGACGCTGTATTTGCTCTGGGGCGGCGTTCTCTGCGTCTTACTGATCGGATGCGTCAACATCGCCAACCTCGTTTCGGTTCGTGCCAGTGGTCGGATGCGAGAACTGGCGACGAGGCACGCGTTGGGGGCCAGCCTCGAGCGGCTGTCGCGGCAAATCCTTACAGAGACGATCCTCACGGCGGTCGTCGGCGGTCTGGTCGGAATTGTCCTAGGTTGGTGGGCGCTGTCTGCGGCCGAGTTCATGGGGCTCCATCAATTGCCCCGGGGCTTCGAGATCGGGCTCGACCAGCGGTCGCTTGCGTTTACCGTCGGGATCGTGCTCGTGGTCGGAGTTCTCGTTGGACTCTTTCCAATCATGGGGTTGCGGCGAGCGAATCTCGGTCAAGTCGTTCGCGAAGAGGGCCGATCGGGCACCGCGTCACGACACACGCGCATCGTGCGACGCGCGTTGGTGACGAGCCAGGTTGCCTTTGCGCTAGTCCTGCTGGTTGGTGCCGGGCTCCTGCTCGCCAGTTTCCAGCGGGTCCTGGCGATCCGTCCCGGGTTCGATCCTGACCGGGTGTTGACCGGCAGCCTGTCCTTTCCCGCATCGAGATACAAGGACGAGGCTGCGGTTCGGACGGTTAGTGCCCGGATCCTGCAGCAGCTCCAATCAGTTCCCGGTTTGAACGGCGTCGGTCTGACGACGACGATGCCATTGGCCGGCGATCACAATGATTCGGTGATCCTGGCCGACGGATACCAAATGGCACCCGGCGAGTCGTTGATCTCGCCAAGTCAGGTGCGCGTCAGCCCTGGTTACTTGGAGGCGATGCGGACATCGCTCATCAAAGGGCGGCTGTTCGACGGGCGTGATACCAACTCCGGCGCTCGCGTCATCATTGTCGATCAACAGCTCGCCAATAAGTTCTGGCCCGGCCAGGATCCGATCGGCCGGCTGATGTACTTTCCGGAAGGCATCACCTCGGCGATAGGTCCGCCCCCGCGTGAGGAGTGGATGACAGTGATCGGAGTCGTCGAGAACGTGCGACTGGATGGGCTCGTGGATGGTGCGGGCTTCCGGACAGTGGGTGCCTACTATCTGCCGTTGGAACAGTCTTTCAGCCGCAACGTCGCGTTGGCCGTCCGCACCGTCCAGGAACCGACCGTCGTCACGAATCTCATTCGGAAGGAATTGGCCGCGATCGACCCGGAACTCCCTCTATACGGCATTCGGACGATGAGCGAGCGCGTGAGTCTCTCGCTGGTCGATCGACGGACGCCGATGATCCTCGCGCTCGGCTTTGCGGCTGTCGCGTTGCTGTTGGCCGCGATCGGGATCTACGGCATGCTCGCGTATCAGGTTGGGCAGCGCACACGGGAAATTGGGATCCGCATGGCCCTGGGAGCGGCGACGAGCAGCATCTTCGGAATGGTATTGCGAGAAGGGGCAATGATTGTTTCAATCGGCGTCGCGCTGGGAATGGCCGGCGCCTTCCTTCTTCGCCGCACCTTGCAATCGCAGCTCTACGAAATTGGTGCAATGAATCCGACCGTCATTGCGACGGTCGCGGGTGTTCTACTCGCCGTCGCGCTCACCGCCTGCCTGTTGCCGGCGCGTAAAGCCGCTCGTACTGACCCGGTTGTGGCCTTGACCGTTCAGTAGCACCAGTCGTCTCACGAATGCGCCTCCGCCGGTTCAGCCGGAACAACGACGACACGGCGTGGCGCGCCCTGTCGCAGGATACGCAGCGGAATTGGTTGTCCGATGCGATCGCCCTTCAACTCACGATGGAGGGCGTCGATCGACGCGACAGGAGCGCCGCCGAAATCGATCAAGATATCTCCCGCCTTCAGCCCGGCGGCATCGGCCGCAGAGCCTGACTGCACTTCGGAGATCAGCACACCACGATCGCTGGGCAGTGAATGGTCGTGCACGACGCGCCGTGGAAGCGGCGTGGTCTGAGCCGAAATCCCCAATACCGCGCGTCGAACCCGGCCATCTCGAATCAATGCCGAGATGACATCACGAGCGGTGTTAGCGGGCACTGCGAAAGCGATCCCCTGTCCGCCTCGGATGATCGCTGTATTGACGCCGACGACGATGGCATCACTTGTTACAAGCGGACCGCCTGAGTTTCCGGGGTTCAAAGCGGCGTCGGTCTGAATCAGGTTCTCCATGAGCCGCCCCGTGCGCGAACGAAGCCCTCGACCCAGTGCGCTGACGACTCCCGCTGTCACGGTGTGCTGGAAGCCAAACGGATTCCCAATGGCCACCACCAATTGGCCCGGCACAAGTGTGGCCGAGTCGCCGAGGGTGGCTGGTTGAAGATCGGTCGCCGAGATCCGTAGCACCGCGAGATCGGTGTCAGGATCGTCGCCAAGCACGTCGGCGCGCACGCGTCGACCATCAAGCAGGGTGACCCAGGTCGTGCCGACACCCGCGATCACGTGGCTATTGGTGAGGATGAGACCGTCGGGCGTAAACACGAAACCTGAACCCGCCCCAGTCCGAGCCTCGACGTTGACCACCGCCGGCGCGACTCGCGCCACGGCGCCGGTAACGGCTCGTGAATAGGCGTCCATTAGTTCGTCCGAGCGAAGTGGAGTGATCCTCATCAGATTTCTACCAGACCGAGCTGCAAGCCCCGGCGGACCGCCTCGGTACGCGACGACGCCCCGAGCTTGCCGAAGATCGATGCGAGATGAAACTTCACGGTGTGCTCACTGATCTCGAGCGCGTTGGCTATCTCACGATTGGACAGCCCGTCAGCCACCAGGGCCAACACTTCTCGCTCTCGGCTCGTCAACGATTCGACGGGGACGTCAATCGAGTCCGCCGACGAGTCGCGCTGCCCCCACGCTCCGGGGGTCATCACGACGGCGTCGATATCGGAGGCGATCCGAACCACACCGCGCTCGACGTCCGCGAGCGCAGCGATGCCGGATACATCGGCGTCGCCTGTCACCTGCAGCCGGGCGCGCAGCGCCGACGCATCCTCGATGGTTGCGCCGACGATGAAGACACGCAGCCGATCACTCACGCGATCAGCTTATCGCCGGTGTCGGTCGCCTCGACGCTCGCGCTTCGGGCGCTCGCCGATCGTGACCGCGAAGTCGCGGCTCTCCGCGCCGCGCAGGACGGTCAACGGGACCGATTTGCCCACTCGGTCGCCACGAAGCAAAGTCACGAGTTCCTCCGGCTCCTGCACCTGCTGACCGTCAAAGGCGACGATGACATCCCCGATCAGCAATCCTGCAGTGTCCGCCGGGCTGTCGTGAACGATTCCCGTGATCAGGACGCCGTAGTCTTGTGACCTCCCACCGCGTTGGCGCTCAGGAAGCGCGGCCGTTGACGAGCTGATTCCGACAAAGCCCTGGCGGGTACCGCCCGTCTGTGCGAGCTGAGTGACCGTCGCCCACGCAATCGACGACGGGATGACGATCGTTGTCCCTCGGATCGCGTAACCGGAAACCAAGCCCAGCGCTCGTCCATCGCCATCGATGAGAGCACCGCCAGTGATTGCCCCATGCGGGCTGAGAGCAACGCGAATGACGCGATCGAGTTGCGAGACTCGGCTCGTGCGGAGCGGGCCGCCGACCACCGCCACGTTGGTGACGAACGCGGTAACGCCACCGCTCCAAGTGCGACCGACGGCAACGGCAAGGTGGCCAACTTTGGGTTCCTCCGTGGTCGCCAGGGCCGGCGCGCTAAGTCCGCTGACTCGAATTGCGGCAATGCCAATCGCCGATGAGTGGCCCAGGACGGCGCCCTCTACGACGGTGCCGTCGGGCAGCCGCACGCTGGCCGTGTCGCCGGGAACGGCGCCCGTCGGCGACGCGATCAGATCCGGAGCGACAACGACACCGGCAGTTGGTCGATGGTGACCGAAAACTTGAACGATGGAGGCCGAGGCGCGGTCGACAGCGCCGGCCACGACATCCGATAGCTGCGAGAAGACTTGACTCATACGTTGACTGTAGGCGCCGGAGCCGGCCCACGGATCAGCCGATCGGCTAGGCTAGAATGGCAACGATCGCAATGAACCATCCCGTCGACGCGCCGCCGGGCGCGAGGCTTGAACCGATGAGCCTTGCCGAAGCGGCCGAACTGGCCGGCAGCCTTCAACGAGAGTTGGGGCGCGTGATCATCGGCCAGCAGCGAGTTATCACCGAGATTCTCACGGCGTTCCTGGCCGGGGGCCATTGCCTGCTGCGTGGAGTGCCAGGGCTCGCCAAGACCCTGCTGATCAAGACGCTCGCGAGGGCTGTTCACCTCAAGTTCAGCCGCATTCAGTTCACACCTGATTTGATGCCGGCTGACATCATTGGTACCGAGGTGATCGAGGAGGATCGCACCACCGGGTCACGCGCGATTCGGTTCATTCCAGGTCCTGTCTTCGCCAACATCATCCTGGCCGACGAGATCAACCGGACGCCGCCCAAGACACAGGCGGCGCTGCTCGAGGCGATGCAGGAGTATCAAGTCACGGTGGGTGGCGTACGCCATACGCTCGAACGTCCGCTGTTCGTGCTGGCCACCCAGAATCCGATCGAGCAGGAAGGCACCTATCCGCTGCCAGAAGCCCAACTCGACCGGTTCATGCTGAACATCGTCATCGACTATCCGACCGCGGAGGAAGAGCGCACGATACTCGCGCAAACCACGACGGCGGACGACCCGCACATTTCCGCGGTGGCGACCGGCGACGACATCGAGCGCGCTCGGCTGCTCGTGCGCGAGGTACCGGCGGCGTCGAACGTCATCGACTACGCAGCGCGGCTCGTAAGGGCAAGCCGTCCGCTGGCCGGGGACTCCACGACGCCGGATTTCGTGAAGCAGTGGGTGCGCTGGGGCGCTGGGCCGCGAGCCGGTCAGGCGCTGTTGCTTGCCGGCAAAGCGCGGGCCGTGCTGCATCAGCGCGCCGCGGTGTCGCTCGACGATATTCGCGCGGTGGCGGCACCCGTGCTTCGGCATCGCGTGCTGGTCAATTTCGAAGCCGAAGCCGAGGGTGTCGACGCCGAGTCGATCGTGACGCGACTCCTCGAGGCTGTCCGGCCCTAGACACCGCGACGAATAAGGCGGCGTCCACGTCAGCTTTCAGTGGCCAGTTTCCAATTCAAAGATGAGATCGCCACTGCAGGAATCACGAAATGTCCCGTCCACATGTCGTCGCGCCGTCCGAACTCTCATCGCTTCGCGATCTCGAGTTGCTGGCGCGAACGACGGTTGAAGGGCTGCGACAGGGCCTTCACCGTAGTCCGTTTCATGGCTTCAACGCAGAGTTCAGCCAGTATCGTCACTATCGACCTGGAGACGACCTCAAGTACATCGATTGGAAGGCGTTTGGCAGAACCGATCGGCTCTACTCCCGTCAGTTCCGTGAAACCACCAACCTGAGTGCCTTGGTCGCCATCGACGTGAGTCGTTCGATGGCGTTTCCGGAGGGAACAGCGTCGAAGTTCGAATTGGCCAGGGCTGTTGCTGCGATTCTGACCGCGCTGGTGATCGATCAGGGCGATGCTGCCGGCGTGCTCGCCGTCAGCGGGACAGATGCCGGCGGGAGTGTCTATGTGCCGCCACGTAGCGGCCGTCACCACCTGCACGTGCAGCTGGCCGCGCTCTCGCGACTGGAGTGCCGAGGCCGGGAGCCGGTCGCAACCTCTTTGCGGCGCGCGGCGACGTTGCTGCGGCGCCGGGGTTTGGTCATTCTCATCACCGATTTTTACGACGACGAATCGACGCTGTCCGAAGTGCGTCGTCTCGCGCGGTTGGGTCACGACGTCGTCAACATCCACGTCGTCGCCCGGGAAGAGCTGAACTTGTCGGGTGCGTCAGCTGTGGAATTCGTCGATCTCGAGACCGAGGACTCGCTGGTGACCAGTCCTCAAGGAGTGGCCAACGAGTATCGAGCGGCTTTCAACGACTTCCTGGGCAGGACGAAGCACAGCATCGAGCGAGAGGGGATGGACTACGTCCGGTTGGTAACCGGTGAGCCAATTGAGCCGGTCCTGCGACGGTTTCTCGTCGGTCGTCGAGGTGGCGAGTGATGTCGGTGTTCTGGCTGACGCCGATCGCATGGTGGGGCCTGGCGGCGTTGTCAATTCCGGTGCTGATTCATCTCCTCGCGCGTCAGCGCAGCCGCCGCTTGATGTTTCCGTCGCTTCGGTTCCTACGCTCGACGCGTCTTGTCGCGCTCAAACGGCGTCGTATTTCCGATTGGCCGTTGTTGACGGTTCGTTTGCTGATCGTGACGATGGCGGTGGCGGCCTTGGCGGGACCGGTGTTTGTTTCCGACGCACGTTGGCGATCCTGGAGTACGCGAACGGCTCGCGCTGTCGTGATTGTGCCTTCGCCCGATCGCAGCGGCGGTAGTGGGACCCGGGAAGTTGCAGCACTCACAGGTGAGGCGCGGTCGGACGCGTTTGTCAGCGCCACGTTCGAACCTACGGAGTCGATCGCGGACGGACTGCGGGATGCGGCAAATTGGCTCGCTCGGCAGGCACCAGCGGCTCGAGAGGTCGTTGTGTTGGGGGACATTCGGGCTGGGGCGCTGGACGCTCACGACTTCGATGTGCTGACAGCCGCTACCGGCATTCGTTTGCTGCCAATTACATCGTCGAACCCCGATCGCGAGGCGCGACTCCAGTCAGTGGCTGACGACGGCGGCGGCCAGACGACGCCGCAAGAGCTCCAGCTGACACTTGCAGACGACAGCACGACTATCGACCGGCGAACGGCAGCGGAGTCCCAGGCACCTGTCAGCGTGACGGCTGCGGCAAGTGATCAGCACCGCGCCGATGCTGCCCTGCGCGCGGTGATGGCCGAAGGCATCATCGTGCCGCGCGACACGCGGAGACTCGTCATCGAGTTCGACGGGGCGACACCGTCAGGAACTGTGGTGCAACCGGCCTCCGAAACGTGGATGCGGCGTGCGCTGGAACGTCTTCCGGGAATGACCGGCGGCTCTCGTGACGGCCGGTTGGTGGTGCGGCCTGGAATTGCGGCAGCCGACGCCACGGTGGCAATGGTGGTTGCTCGAATTGTTGACACGGCGCTGGTTGACGACGTCGGCGACCTCGAGCCGAGACGCATCCCTGCGCGCGTCCTGGCCGCTTGGTCCAGGCCGGCCGGCGACCTGTCGCGAGACGCGATGCCGACGGACGAAGGTGATCGCCGGTATTTCTGGGCGGGTGTCCTGATACTGGCACTTATCGAGCAATGGCTCCGTCGGACACGCTTCGTGGCGATCGACTCCGTTGTCACGGCCGCAGATCGGGAGGCTCGCGTTGCCTGATCGCGATCGGTTCCTGTCGCGTCTCGACGTGGTCCAACGCCGCCTCCGTCAGTCGTCCATCGTGTGGGCCATGGTTACCGGCGCGATCGCCGCTTCGGGCACGGCCGCGATCCTGAGTATGTCGACCCTCGGTCCGGGAAGGGCCCGGCTGGCTTCGGTCGTGCTGGGCATTGCCACGTTGTCGATCGTGTCGATCGCCGGGTGGCGATTCTGGACCGTCGCGAGAGTGGCGCGGACGATCGAAGCCCGCCACTCTGGGCTCGACAACCTGGTTGTTACCGCCGAGGAACTGATCCGCATCGACGAAAGTGCACGTTCACCGCATCTACGGCAAGCGCTTTTTCAACAGGCCGCTGATCGCCTCGCCAATGTGGCGGCGAGCAACGTTCAGTCGCTAGCTCCAGCCTTGATCAGTGCGTGTACCGCATTCGCTCTTGCGGCCGCCGTGCTCTTCCGCGTGCCCATGCAATCAGCGGCCGTCCAGGTCAGCGGACTCCCCGCCGGCAGCTCACCCAGCGTAACGCTGTCGCCGACTGACATACGGGTAGTTGTTACGCCCCCTATTTATGCAGGCCGCCCGGCGCGCGAGTTGTTGAATCCAACCGAGCTCGAGGTGCTCGAAGGGACAACAGTGCGGCTAGAGGCGGCGCGAACTGGCGGCGGGATGCAAATCGTCGCGAGCGGAATGACACCCGTCGCGTTTGCACGAGCCAACGATCTGTGGCTCCACGAGTTCGTCGCAACCGATTCGACCGTCTTCCTGCTGCGCCGCACGCTCACGGACGGTGGCCCACCTGCCGAGGGCCGCTTGCTGCAGGTCAGGGTGGAGCCCGACCGTCGTCCTCTCGTTCGGATCGTCAATCCAGCGAAGGATCTGGTGTTTGGCATCGCAAACGCCAGGGTCGCGATCGGCATCGAGGCCCGCGACGACCTGGCGCTCGCGACTTTGGCACTGCGCTACACGAAAGTGAGCGGTTCGGGGGAGACGTTCTCGTTCGAGGAAGGGCAGCTCCCGGTGAAGGTTCGTGCCGAAGGACCAAGCGAGTGGCGAGGGGAGACGCAGATAGATCTCGATGCGTTGAAACTGGTCGACGGTGACACGCTCGTGTACCGAGCGATCGCAACCGACCGGAAGCCAGGCGCGGATCCATCGATGTCTGACACCTACCTCATCGAGATCGGCAAGCTGGCGGGCGTCGCCTCGACGGGATTCGCGGTCGACGAAGATCGCGATCGACAGGGGCTCAGCCAACAGATGCTGATTATCAAGACGGAACGCTTGCACGCCAGCCGCAATTCGATGGCGGCAGAAGCGTTTCAGGAGCAGTCACGGTTGTTGGCGGTCGAGCAGCGCATGGTCAAGGCGGAGTTCGTCTTCATGACCGGCGGCGAAGTCGCCGATGAAATTCAAGAAGCCGAACACGCTCACGAGCTTGCTGAGGGCCGATTCGAGAACACGGCGCAGGTGGAGTTGCTCACCGCCATTCGCGAGATGTCGCGGGCGGAAGCACGACTCAACGCCGCGGATACTGAGCGGGCGCTCACATACGAGCGCGCAGCGTTGCGGGCGCTGCAGCGAGCCTTCGATCGTCGCCGATATCTGCTGCGCACGTTGCCCGAACGTGCGCGAATCGACCTCGACAGACGGCTCACGGGCGACGTTTCGGCGGTACAACCTGCAACGCGCGCGTCTGCCGCCGACGCGGTTGATGAAGCGTTGGTCCGCATTCGCCAGATCATGAGCGAGCTCGAACAGGCGATCAATCGTCGGGAGAATCTGGGCGCGGCGCTCGCGTCGAAAGCCCTGGCCATCGATCCTTCGTCGAAAGTGCTGCAGCAGGCATCCATGGTGATGGCTTCTGGCGGGTCCATGGACCAACGAACCGCAGGGGCGCGGTCGGCACATCGCGCTCTCAGTGAGGTGTTACGCCAGCGGCTGGCCTCAGCGCCCACACTTCAGATCGCGGACCAACCTTTGATGGGCCGGTTTGCCGACGAACTTCGCAGGTCGCGCCAATGAAGCCAGCACCGCTACTGCGCGCATTCGCGGTGATCATTGTCATCGCTGGCCTTGCGGATCCGGTGTGGACGCGGACGGCGAGCGTCCGCCGGCCACTTACGGTCGTTGTGATCGAACCAAAGCCCCACACTCTGCCTGCCGCGGTGTCCGGTTTGTGGGCATCAGCCGACGCCTTGCGCGCTTCGCTCGAGTCGGACTACGAGATTTCAATGGCAACGCACGCGCGGCAGCATCGCGCGAGCGCGTGTCCGGCTGAAGGTGGTTGCCTGATCGTTTCGAACGGGTCAACGCCGATGCGGGTGTCTGCCGGCGCAAAAGTAATCGGTGGATTACAGGTAGGGGACAGTTCAGGGGTTGCAATCGAACGTATCGACCGACCCGATCACGTGAATGCCCTTGGTGTAGGACGCCTTAACGTTTGGTTGCGGAGCGCGAACACGAACGGATCGGTGGTCATCAGCGCGTTCGACGAGGGGATGCTGGTAGGCGAACGCGACACTAAGGAGTCCGAGGAGCCGGTGGCGCTGGATTGGGTGCCGTTGACGGGGGGCGCCCGCAGGCTGCGAGTTGTGGCGTCGGTCCGAGAGGGTGATCGTCTGGTGACGCGCGATAGTGCTGATGTGGCGATCGATGTCGATACGGCAAAGTGGCCACTACTGATGTATGAGCCTGAGCCGACGTGGCTTGGCACATTTGTTCGGCGTTCTGTCGAGGCCGACCCGCGTTTCCGTCTCGACGCGCAGACACGGTTTGGACCGGGCGTTGTCATCGGAAGTCGGAACGGCCGGGCATTGAGTTTGGAAGCGCTGCGCGACAAACGCGCGGTGATCGTTTCTGCTCCTGAACTACTGAGCGGAGAAGAGGTGCAGCTGCTCGAGCGATTCGCCTCGGTTCGCGGTGGCTCGGTTGTGTTCTTGCCAGACCGTCGGCCCTCCGGGCCGGTGACGCGACTGATGCCAGCGATCGTGTCGGAGCGTCGTGATGATGGAGCGCAGGCGGTTGGTGATCTCAAAGCGACCGAGCTCCTGGCGTTCGATGCTTCGACAGACGGAACCAAGGCGCTGGCGCGGAGCGGTGAGCGGGCCGTTGTGGTCTCGCGAGCGATCGGCCGAGGCCACGTGATCACATCGGGGGCACTCGATGCCTGGCGTTTCCGAGACTCGAAGTTCTCCCGTTACTGGTCATCCCTCCTCGCGGACGCCGCGTTGACGGCGGGACCCAACCTGCGCGTGTCAATCGATCGCTCAGCGCTTCGCCCCGGCGACGAAACAGCGCTAACGGTTCAGTGGCGGGCGATGGATCCTGTCCCAAGTCGTCTCACAGCCACTGCACGGCAAACGTGTGGCAGCGATTCGAGCGCAATCCGTTTGTGGCCCTCCGGGCACCCCGGTGAATTGTCTGGGGTTGTTCGCGCCGTGTCACCTGGCACCTGCATCATTCGGGCGGCAATCACAGATCCTGAGCAGCTCGAGGCATCCACGCCACTGGTCGTCGCACCGGACGTGTCATCCGTCACGACCTCGGGGCCGGCGTTTGTCACCGCGATTCAGGCGAACGGTGGAATCGTTGTCAGCGAGGATCGCTGGCACGAGCTGGTCGATCGCACGCACGCTCAATTGCCTCCAGAGCGAGGCCCTCGCGAGTCGAGGCCGATGCGCTCACCGTGGTGGATTCTGCCGTTTGCTGTGTGTTTGGGCGGTGAGTGGTGGCTGCGTCGGCGCGCAGGCCTGAGGTAAAGTAACGGTTCATGCAGACTCGGCGGGAATTCGCTCGAACCGTTGGTCTCGGGGCCATCGGCCTCGGGCTGACGCCTACTTACCTGTACGCGCGGCAAAACACGACCCCGTTTCCACCGGTCAAGGATCCCAAGTACCGCAACTGGTCGGACGAGGCCTTGCGCGAGGCGAAACGCCTTGGGTGTACCTACGCGGACATCCGGTTCACGCTGAATCGCTCCAATGGCATCGCGGTTCGCAACGGCCGGTTGACCACGTCCGGAAACATCGGTTTCGGCCAGTTCGGCGACGAGGATACCTACGGCTTTGGTGTACGCGTCGTTCATAGCGGAGTGTGGGGCTTCTCGAGCAGCCCAATCGTGTCTCCCGAGGAGATCAAGCGTGTCGTCGGTATCGCGACCGACGTCGCGAAGGCCAGCGCGATGTCGAAGAAGTTCGACGTCAGACTCGCTCCGGTCAAGGTGTACGACACGTTCTGGCAAACCCCAATCAAGACCGATCCGTGGAACGTGCCGCTCGAGGATCGCATTGCGTTGCTGATCGACGCGTCGGTTCGAATGCAGAAGAACCCGGACATCGCGTTTGCCAATGCCGCAGCCAACTTCAACTACGAATGGAAGTTTCTGGCCACGTCCGAAGGGTCGTACATCGAGCAGGTGTTCTACTACACGGCCTGCAGCATGAGCGCCACCGCCCGCAAGGATGGCGTCGTCAAGACCCGCACCTACAACCCTGGCACCCAGACCAAAGGCTGGGAGTTCGTACTCGACAGCGACTTGCCGGGGAACGCGGAGCGCGTGGCGGCTGAGGCGGTGGAGCATGCGATGGCCAAGCCGGTTGGCAGTGGCCTGAAAGATCTGGTGCTGATGCCCTCGCATTCAGCGCTGACCATCCACGAGATCATCGCGCATCCCACCGAGCTGGATCGCATCGTTGGCTACGAGGCGAACTATGCAGGAACGAGTTTCATCACGCTGAAGGATCTGGGCAAGCTCAAATACGGATCGAAGCTGATGAACATCACCGCCGATCGAACGCACCCCGGTGGTGCGTCGACGGTTGGCTTTGACGACGATGGCGTCGAGGCCCAGAAGTGGCCGATCGTGCGCGATGGCATTCTGGTGGGCCTCCAGACGAACCGGGAAACCGCTCACCACATCGGCGAGAACTTCTCCCGCGGTTGCACCTTCGCGAACCATTGGCGCAATTACCCCTTCCTGCGCATGCCCAACATCCAGATGGAACCTGGGCCAGCCGGGTCGCCGAACCTCGATCAGATGATCGCGGATGTCAAAGACGGCGTGCTCGTCGAAGGACAGGGCAGCTTCAGCATCGATCAGCAGCGCTACAACGGCCAGTTTGGCGGCGATGCCTTCTGGGAGATTCGGAACGGCAAGAAGACGCGCATGGTGACCGACTTCACCTATAACGCAATCACGACGGAGTTCTGGGCCAACCTCGATGCTGTCGGTCCGCCCAACACGTGGGAGCATCACGGCATGGGCGGTGACGCCAAGGGCCAGCCGGTGCAGTCGAATCGTCCGTCGCACGGCTCGTCGCCGATCCTGATTCGCCGCATCATGGTGGGCGCAGCGTTTTCTTAAACCAGTTGATTCCAGGGAACTGTAATGAGTTACTCGCGCGACGAAGTCAAGCAGGTCACCGACAAAGTCCTCAACATGTGCAAGGCCGACGCCGTCGAAGTCCGATTCTCGGGGGGCGAGCGGTCGGCGACGCGCTTTGCGAACTCCAGCATCACCGCCAACCTGATCGAGAAGGATCAAGAGGTCAGCATCACCGTCGCATACGGTCAAAAGACGGCGACGGCTACGACCCACCAGTTCGACGACGAATCGCTCAAGCGAACCATCGAGCAGGTGCAGGCGCTGGCCAAGCGGAAGCCGGAGAACCCCGAGTTCATGCCCCTGGTCAAGCCGCCACAAAACTACGTCGAGATCGATGCGGTGCTGCCGGCGACCGAAACGTTTGGCCCCGCCGAACGCGCAGCCATGGTGAAAGCCAGCACCGACATCTGCGAGAAAAAGGGCGTCCTCGGAGCGGGGTATATCCCGAAGCTGCACTGGACTGATGCCATTGCGAACTCGGAGGGACTGTTCGGCTACTTCCGGTACGCCGAGGCCAGCTTCATCCTGACGTGCCGCACGCCGGATCAAACGGGATCGGGCTGGGCGGGGACGACTGGCGTGAAGGACGTTCGCAACATCAACGCCGCCCAGCTCACCGAAGTCGCTGCCGACAAGGGGCTGAAATCACGAAAGCCTCGCGCTATCGAGCCTGGCAACTACACCGTGATTCTCGAGCCGCGCCCGGCGGCGCGATTCTTGTCGTTGATGTTGGGCTCCCTCAATGCGCGCGCGGCCGAAGAGGGTCGCAGCTTCATGAGCGGCAAGGAACGCGGAACAACGCGCGTCGGTGAAAAGGTGTTTGGCGACAACTTCACGCTGAAGAGCGAGATCGGCAACCCGATTTTGCGTCAGACACCAATCGGACAGGACGGCCTGGCCGCCAAGAGCATGACGTGGGTCGAGAAGGGCGTGGTGAAAAACCTCTTCTACGATCGTTATTGGGCGAGCCGGCAGAAAACAGAACCCACCGGTACGCAGACGGGCATGAGTCTGGTGCTTGAGGGCGGCACCGCCACCGTGGAGGAGATGATCAAGTCGACGAAGCGCGGATTGCTCGTCAGCTTCTTCTGGTATATCCGAGGCGTCGATCAGCAGACGCTGCTCAACACGGGCATGACGCGTGATGGGTTGTTCCTGATCGAGAACGGTGAAATCGTTGCACCAGTGCAGAACTTCCGCTGGAACGAATCGCCGGCCGTCGGGTTCAACAACATCTCGATGCTGGGTCGCCCGGTGCCGATGCACACCGGTGAGGCCTATGACAACCCCGGCACAGCCTTGGTACCGGCGATGAAGATCGAAGATTTCACGATGACCTCGATCTCGCCGGCAGTGTGAGTTGTCTGTCAGTAGCCCGGAGCAAGAGCCAGGGTCTTTGACAGCTATAAGCAGCAGGCCAACACTCTCGAGGAACCGGGCCTTAGCCCGGTCAATTGCAAGCCATGAAGAGAAGAGAATTCGTCAAGACTCTCGGCGCCACCGGCGTGGCCCTGTATGCAAGCGATCTAGTCGGCGATCTGCTCGCGCAGTCGCCGAAAGCGAAGGTGCTCGAGTCGAAGTTCAAAGGACTCTCGGACATCGCACTCGCCGAAGCAAAGCGGCTGGGTTGTAGTTACGCCGACGTCCGATTCACGCGAAACATCAGCGACAGCATCGGCGTGCGCGACAAGATCGTGACGGGAGGCGGCGGTTTTGGCGGAGGCGGTCGGGAGGAAAGTGCAGGCTTTGGCGTTCGGGTCATCCACAGCGGTGTCTGGGGGTTCGCCAGCAGTCCATTCGTAAATGACGCCGAGATCAAACGGATTACGCTGCAGGCCACTGAGGTTGCCAAGGCGAGCGCTGTCAGCCGGAAATTCGAAGTGAAGCTCGCGCCGACGCCCAGCTATGTCGACTATTGGGCGGTGCCGATCAAGGTCAATCCAGATTCCGTGTCGCTCGACGAGAAGATCCAGTTCCTGGTCACGTTGAACGAGACGGCCTTGAAACAGCCGGACGTCATGCGAGTGCAATCGCAGATCGCGTTCGACTTCGAGTGGAAGTATCTAGCGACGTCGGAAGGCTCATACATCGAGCAGGAGATCTGGCGCACGTTTCCCAGCTTCAGCGTGACAGCCCGCAAGGGAAATGTGGTGAAGCAGCGGACCTTTACGGTGCCGCCTCGGACCGGCGGGTACGAGATCGCGCTGGAAGGGAAGATGCTCGAGAACGTCGAACGGATCAGCGCCGAGGCCGCGGAGCATTGCTCGGCGCCACCCGTGGGGGTCGGACTGAAGGATCTCATCATCAGCCCGTCCCACGCCATGCTGACCATCCACGAGATCGTGGCCCACGCCACGGAGCTGGACCGCATCGTCGGGTACGAGGCCAATTACGCGGGTACGAGTTTCGTGAAGCTGAGCGACCTCGGCAAGCTGAAATACGGATCGAAGTTATTCAATGTGACTGCCGATCGCACGATGGCCGGCGGCATGTGCACCGTGGGCTACGACGACGACGGAGTGAAAGCGCAAGAGTGGCCGCTGGTGCGCGAAGGCGTACTTGTCGGTTTGCAGACCAACCGCGAGACCGCGCACTTCATTGGCGAGAAAGAATCGCGTGGCTGCACCTTCGCCACGTCGTGGAGGAACTATCCGTTCCTGCGAATGCCAAACGTTCACCTGGATGCCGGGCCGCCGGGATCGCCGACACCTGAAGAAATGATTGCCGACACGAAAGACGGCGTCGTGATCGATGGCCGCGGCAGCTATTCGATCGACCAGCAGCGCTACAACGGCCAGTTTGGCGGCGATGCCTTCTGGGAAGTGAAGAACGGCAAGAAGACCCGCATGGTGAGCGACGTCACCTACAACGCCATCACGACGGATTTCTGGGCGAATCTCGACGCAATTTCTGGCAAGGAGTCGTGGGAGATGTTCGGAACGACGGGAGATGCGAAGGGGCAGCCCGTCCAGATCAATCACCCATCGCATGGTTCGCCATGGTTGCGCATTCGCCGCATCATGGTCGGGGCCGCCTACAGCTAGGAAGTTCCCAGTCAACAGTTATCAGTTCAAAGGATCTTGCTGCACTGGCAACTGACAACTGACGGCCACAAACTAGCTTCGCGGCTGGACGGTGATGTTATTCACCACCTTGTAGCCCTCGGCGTGCTTTTTCGCAATCGTCTCGGCGGCGTCGCGCTCCGGTGCCGTACTGACGTAGCCGTTCAGCGTCACCGTCCGCGTGCGATAGTCGGTGGTGACATCCAGCCGCGTCGAGTCGACTGAAGGGTCGGCCATCAGTGCCGCCTTGACGTCGACCGCTTCCTTCACTGCGCTGGCTCGCTCCGCGAATTCCTCACCAGCTTCGGCCGCCGCGTTGGCCGCCTTGTTTGCCACGGCCTTGGCGTCTCTGCCCAGGTCACGGGCGGCCGCGCCAGCCTGTGCGCGTTCATCGCGTGTGGCCGCCGCAGCTTGTTCCGCATCCTGCTGCACGCCGCGTGCGGTCTTGTCGCACGCAGCCGCGGTCGCAATCGCAAGCGCGGTGATGCAGCCGAGAATGAAGGCGTTGATGCCGATTTTGTTTTGAGCCACGGTTCAGGTCTCCCCCGAGGGGATAACCAAACCCTGTGCCAGATCTACGTTGGAACCTGAGCGTTACCGAGACATCGCGTAAACGACGATGTTGACGGCGAAGCGCGTGTTGTCCTCGCGCTGAAAACGTTTATTCCGCCAGTCGTAGTCCCACTCGCAGCCGTAGTCCTTGTTGGAATAGAGAACACCGACTCGACCGCCATGCTCGACTCCGCGTAGATAGTCGTGCACCAGGTCATCACCCCAGCCGTTCAACTCATGAGCGGTCTGCGGCGGGCCGTCGGGAAACTGAAAGAAGGCACGGTAGAGCGCATGGTCGCGCGCGAGTTTGTCGAGCGTCTTTGGGCCAGGAAAGATCGTGCGCATCTCTTGTTCGAACGTCGCGGCGTACAGACCTTCGATGTCGTGATTGCAGTCGTCCGAGAAGAGGAAGCCGCCGAGTTCGACATACTCGCGCAGCTGTTTGCGTTCCTGTTCACTGAACCGGACCAGCTTGTGGCCGGTCATGAAGAGAAACGGAAACGAGTTGAGCTCTTCGGAGTCGGCGGTGATGACGACTTCTTCGGGGTAAACGCGAATATTGGTGTATTCGACGATCGAGTTGAGAACGTTGGCGGCGACCTTCGGGTTGTAGTCCCAATCCCCTGAGTCGTAGCGAAGTCGGGCGAACGTGAATTCTGATCCGCGAGGCCGTGCCGCTGGCCGCTGGATACTGTTAGCGGGCGGCGAATCGGCTCCGCTACCACTGACGATCGAACCCATCGAGGCCAGTATATCTGGCGGTCGATGGGTCCGATCGGAACGCCGAGGCTACGAACGTGGCTTCACAACCAAACGGTTGTCAATCTTGTAGCCTTCGGCCTCGCGCTCGGCAATCTTGCCGGCTTCGGTCTTCTGTGCTGCTGACGGCACCGAGCCCTTCAGCACCACGGTTTTGGTCTCGTGGAAGGTGTCCACATTGATGTCGCTGGCGTCAACCGACGCATCGGACATCAGGGCGGTCTTCACGTCGATGGTCTCGGTGGCGGCATCGATCGCGGCGCCCGCATTACCCGCCGTCCGCCGGACGTCGTCCTTTGCTTCGCGGCCTTCCGCCTTGGCTTCAGCAGCCTCTTCGCGAGCCTCGTCGCGAGCGTCACGCGCCTTGTCCTTGGCCTCGGCGGTGGCTTCCTGTGCGTCCTTCTTCGCTTCGGCCGCATCCTCGCGTGCCCCGCGCGCCGTGTTGTCACATGCTGCCGTCATTACGGCGAACACGAACGCCGCACCCATTGCCAACCATCCATTGTGCCGTCTCACGATAATTGCCTCCTTCATTGACGGTTTCTCAACCGTCGCTTGCCATCCATAGGTATCAAGCGCTGTGCCACTTGCGAATCTCATGCATTCCGCGGCGATTCGCGCCCAAAAACGCGAGTTTGTGGCAATGGACGAGAAAGGTCGCGTTTCGACATGAGGAAACAATTGCCCATTTGCTGGCACACGGATCAGGCAGCGACTGGTAGAGATCGGCGTCGCCGTTGATAAGATCGGAGCTTCATGGCGCCAGCAATGCAGCGCATCCTGCTCGTCGACGACGACCCTGATTCGAGCGAACCACTCAGCTTGTTACTGCAATCGAAGGGACACCAGACGCGCATCGCGACCGATGGTGCCGAGGCGATTTCAGTAGCCGACGAGTTCAAGCCGAACTGCGTGTTGCTCGATCTGGGACTGCCGCGCATGGATGGTTACGAGGTGGCGCGTCGTCTTCGCGAACGACCGTACGGCAGAGAGGTCGTCCTCGTTGCCTTGACTGGATGGGCCGGGCGCGACGTGCGCACGAAGGCCGCCGAGGCAGGATTCGACTATCACATCGTGAAGCCGGTCAATTGGGACGAGGTCGAGAAGATCGTTCGCAGCGTCGCGCGCCCGGCGCCGTCGTAGCCGGTCAGCGCGTTAGTTGGTCGCGCGCTGCGCTTGCACCCAGCGCGACGGCAAGGGATGCCCCAGCAAGTCCTCCAGTGAAAGCGACGCTCGCATCACACCGTCTCGCGAAACGCCTGATGTGATGCCGAGCCCATCCAGCATGTAGAGCAGATCCTCGGTGGCCAGGTTACCTGCCGCACCAGGAGCATACGGACAACCACCCAAACCACCCGCCGAGCTGTCGAAGGTCGCGACGCCGTATTCCAGCGCGGCGAGGACGTTGGCCAGCGCGGTGCCGCGTGTGTCGTGGAAGTGCAATGCGACTTGAGCCAGCGGGACGCGTGCGAGCAGGATGTCGAGAACCTGACGAACCTGACCGGGATGAGCGATCCCGATGGTGTCACTCACGGCCACTTCATAGGCTCCAAGCGTGAGGAGGCGCTCGGCCAGGTCCGCCACTCGCTGCGGATCAACCTGGCCTTCGTAGGGACAACCAAAACTGGTGGACAGGTACGACCGGGTCCGCAGCGATGCCTGCGCCGCCGCGTCTGTGACCTGGCGGTACGTCGCGAACGATTCTTCGATCGACTGATTGATGTTGCGTCGGCTGAAGGTTTCTGAAGCCGCGGCAAACACTGCGATGTCGGTGACTCCCGCGGCCATGGCGCGGTCGAGGCCCGCACGATTCGGAACCAGCGCGCTGTAACGCACCCCAGGCTTTCGGGTGATTCCACGGAACACTTCCGAGGCATCGCCCATTTGGGGCACCCACTTTGGCGACACGAACGCAGTGACTTCGATGACCGAGTGACCGGCGGCGCTCAAATGATCGACGAAGGCGATCTTTCGATCGGTCGGTACGATGGCGCGCTCGTTTTGCAGCCCATCACGTGGCCCGACTTCAACGATCGTAACGCGAGTCGGCGTCGATGCGCTCATTCGAAATCCAGCAGCGGCACTCCCGGCTGCACCAGGTCGCCAGCCGCACAACGCACCGCCTTGACGACGCCATCGGCCGGAGCGCGGATGGGCAACTCCATTTTCATCGCTTCGAGAACGAGAAGGGTATCGCCCTTGGATACGGATGCTCCGGCCTCCACGGCGACCCGAAGGACGGTGGCGGGCATGGGCGAAGTCAGGTCGTGACTGCCGGACCTTCGCGAGGCGCGTGCTCGCGCTCCGGTCTCGACCTCCAACTGCGCGGCGACGCCGTCGACGAAGACCCACGGCCGCTCAGGTGGTCCGGCGACGCCAACCGTTTGTTGGCCCTTGTCGGTGGTGACGCGATAAACGCCATCACCCACGTGCTCCACGGTGAAGGCTGCGTCGCCGACTTTGACGCGTCCGCCTTCAATCGTGGCGGATTGCTCCCGGTCACCATGACGAAGACTGATCGTGCTCACGACTGTCCCCAGCCTCCGACAGTGGAGAACGGATCGTGCACCGGCCTGCTCGCGATGTCGCTGCCGCTGGTTTCACTGGCGGCCCGCTGTGAATGAAATGCCGCTGCGGCAAGCGCGGCGAGGGGCAAGTCGGCCGATGCGAGCTTGCCGAGCAGCAACTCACGCTCCGTGGCCAGGAATCCGGTGTCCACGTCGCCGGATAGGAAGCGCGGGTGCTGAAGAATAGCGATGAGATAGGAGATGTTGGTTCGGATGCCCAGCACAACATACCGGCGAAGCGCTGCAACCGCTCTGTCGATCGCGGCGGCTCGAGACTCGGCCGACACGATCAACTTTGCCAGCATCGGATCGTAATAGACCGACACTTCACCGCCCTCGACGACACCTGAGTCCACACGAATGCCCGGGCCTTGCGGCTCTCGGTACATCAGGAGAGTCCCGGCCTGCGGAAGAAAGTCCTGAGCAGGGTCCTCCGCGTAAATGCGGCACTCAATCGCATGACCACGTTGTGAGAGTGTTGCCTGACGCCAGGGCAGCGGCTCGCCGCTCGCAACTGCCAGTTGTGCTCGCACGAGGTCAACGCCAACCACCGCTTCGGTCACCGGATGCTCGACTTGCAGCCGAGTGTTCATCTCCAGGAAGAAGAACCGCGCGGTATCGCCTTCCCCTTCGAGGAGAAACTCCACTGTGCCGGCGTTGACGTATCCAGCAGCTCGCGCTGCTGCAACGGCGGCTTCTCCCATGCGTGCTCGAACTGCAGGGGTCAACACCGGGCAGGGGCTCTCCTCGACCGCTTTCTGATGACGGCGCTGAATGGAGCACTCACGCTCGAAGAGGTGCACGACGTTTCCGTGCGCGTCGGCAAAAACCTGGATCTCCACGTGCCGTGGTCGCTCGACGAGCCGTTCCACGTAGAGCGTTCCGTCACCGAACGCAGCTTGCGCTTCCCGCCGGGCGCGCTGGACGGCTTCTCGCACTTCTTCCTTGGAGCGGACGGTCTTCATGCCGATGCCGCCGCCACCAGCTGACGGTTTGATCAGAGCCGGCAGTCCAATCCGCGACGCCGCCTCGATCAACGCCTCGTCGCTCTGATCGTTCGGCGTTTCGCCAGGCACGACCGGTACACCGGCCTCCTGCATCAGGCGCCGCGCGCCAATCTTCGATCCCATACGCTCGAGTGCGTCGGGTGGAGGGCCGACGAAGATCAGGCCGGCGTCGGCGCACGCCCGAGCGAATCGGGCCCGCTCGGAGAGAAATCCATAGCCGGGATGGACTGCATCGGCGCGCGTTCTGCGGGCGGCTTCGATGAGAGCCTCGGCCTTGAGATAACTCTCGACGGCCTGCGATCCACCGATGTGCACGGCATGGTCCGCGGCCAATGCATGGGGGGCGCGGCGGTCCGCGTCGGAATAGACCGCGACGCTCTCGATCTTTGCTTCGCGGCAGGCTCGGATCACGCGAAGTGCGATTTCGCCGCGATTGGCCACCAGGAGCCGGCGGATCACGCGTCGGGCACCCAGCCAGGCTGCCGCTTTCCGAGAAATGCCCGCAGCCCGTCCTGACCCTCAGGCGAGACGCGCTGCGTGGCAATGGCTGCGGTCGTAATGGCAGTCGCGTCAGCGGGCGAACGGCCCCATACCTCTGTGATCAGGCGCTTCGACGCCGCGATTCCCGACGGCGACGCGGTCAGGCATTCGGTCACGTAGCGCTGCACGGCTGCGTCCAGCTCCTGGAGTGGAACGACGGCGTGGACGAGCCCGATCTCCTTCGCCCGGGCGGCCGAGAACCGCATACCGGTGAGGAACAGTTCGCGCGCTGCCGAAGGACCGATCTTGGGCAACACGAAAGGGGAGATGACCGCGGGCAGAATACCGAGCTTGGTCTCCGTGAATCCAAACACCGCGGCGTCGTCAGCGACGACGATGTCGCAAATGGCGGCCAGCCCGGCGCCGCCGCCGAGAGCGGCGCCGTGAACGCGACCCACGACCGCACACGGCAGTCGGTCGAGCGCGAGGAACATCTCGGCCATCCGCGCGGCATCACGCAGGTTGTCTTCGCGCGAATAATCGGCCATTCGCGCCATCCAGTTTGCATCGGCGCCGGCACTGAACACTTTTCCTGCACCAGCGATGACGACGACGCGAGTTTCAGGGGATTCGGCGAGCGACTGCGCCCACGCGGTCAGCTCCGCGATCACCTCTTCGTTGAAGGCGTTTCGAACCTCAGGGCGGTTCAGCGTGAGATGGTGGACATGACCCTCACGCCTCGTCTCGAGAAACTTGAAAGGCACCGTTACATCCGAAAGACGCCAAACCTGGCTGGAGGAATTGGCGCGTTGTAGGCGGCGGAGAGCCCGAGCGCCAGCGCGGTTCGGGTGTCCGCCGGATCCAGAATGCCATCGTCCCACAGGCGTGCGGACGAGTAGTACGGCGATCCCTCCTCGTCGTATTTCCGGAGAATCGGGTCACGAATGGCGGCCTCGTCGGCCGCGGGGAAAGGCTTGCCTTCGCGAGCCAGTTGATCTCGTTTGACGGTTGTCAGCACACCCGCTGCTTGCTCACCGCCCATCACTGAAATCCGGGCGTTCGGCCACATCCACAGAAATCGAGGCTCGTATGCGCGCCCGCACATTCCGTAATTACCGGCGCCAAACGAGCCGCCGATGATGACCGTGAACTTCGGCACCACCGAATTGGCGACCGCATGAACCATCTTGGCGCCATCCTTGGCGATGCCGCCGCGCTCGTACTGCCGCCCCACCATGAAGCCGGTGATGTTCTGCAGAAAAATCAACGGGATGCCACGCAGGTTGCACAGCTCGATAAAGTGCGTGGTCTTCAGCGCCGACTCCGAGAACAGCACGCCGTTGTTGGCAACGATACCGACCAGAAAGCCATGCAGGCGCGCGAACGCACAAACGATCGTGGTGGCGTATCGCTCCTTGAATTCGTCGAAGCGTGAGCCATCGACGAATCGCGCGATTACTTCGCGAACGTCGTATGACTTGCGCACGTCGGCGTTGACGATGCCGTAAATCTCTGATGGCGCATATCGAGGGTCTTCGGACCGCGTCATGTCCGCAGGCAGAGCTTTCACGGAATGCAGCGTCGACACGATCGTGCGCGCCTGATGCAACGCGTGGTCGTCATCTTCGGCAAAGTAGTCCGCCACGCCGGACAATCGCGTGTGAACGTCGGCCCCGCCGAGCTCCTCGGCGGTGACCTCTTCACCAGTTGCCGCCTTCACGAGCGGCGGGCCGCCGAGAAAAATCGTTCCCGTGTTCTTGACAATGATGGTCTCGTCCGACATTGCCGGGACGTAGGCTCCGCCCGCGGTGCAGGAGCCCATGACGACGGCAATCTGGGGAATGCCTTCCGCCGACATACGGGCTTGATTGAAGAAGATGCGACCGAAGTGATCGCGATCTGGAAACACCTCGGCTTGCATCGGGAGAAAGGCGCCGCCGGAGTCGACGAGATATACGCAGGGCAGGCGGTTCTGGAGCGCAATCTCTTGAGCACGGATGTGCTTCTTGACGGTGATTGGGTAGTAGGTTCCTCCCTTCACCGTCGCGTCGTTGGCCACCACCATCACATCGCGTCCGGCGACGCGGCCGATGCCGGTGACGATCCCTGCCGCTGGCGCTTCGTCTTCGTAAAGTTCCCACGCCGCCAGCGCAGAGAGTTCGAGAAACGGTGTGCTGGGATCGAGCAGCTTCGCCAGACGCTCCCGGACGAAGAGCTTGCCCTGTTCGCGATGACGCTGGAGGTACTTGGGACCGCCGCCCTCGCGGACCCGTGCGAGCCGGTCGCGGTATTCGGCCACCAACGCCGACATCCGCTTTTGGTTGGTCTTGAACTCGTCGCTCGATGGGTTGACGTGGCTCTCGAAGGTGTCCATCACCATCCACGAGTTGGCTTCGCGACGCGCCCCGACACGGAAAACATTGTAGTGCAGGGTTGAGGCGGGGCACTGCCGAGCGTTCGCCCGGCAGTGCGCTGGGTGGGTCAAGAGTGCGGAAAACTCTACGCTGCGTTTGGTGCGCAGCTGTTTATCCATAGAGCAACGCGCATGCCAGCCACGAGGTGAGGCTGTATTCGCGCAAAAAGGCCAACAAATGAGTCTCTGATGTTGACGTGGCCATTCGCTTACCCAACCGTGGAATGGCCGATCGGAACGACGCTACCTAGGCCTGTTCGCTGATTCCACACTCTTTCATCTTGTTCAGCAGGGTCTTGTAGCTGACGCCGAGGTAGTCCGCAGCTTTCCGACGATTCCACCGGAATCGATCGAGCGCCTGCTGAATCGCAGTGCGTTCGGCGCGCATCGCGGCTTCGCGCGCAAGCTCAGGGAGGCTGACACCGTTGGTCGGCGCGGTTTCGCCTGCATCGTCGTCGTCATCGAGATCCGCGGCTGGTTCCGATGGTGGCGCTGCAACTGCGACCGGCGGCGGGGGAGGCGCGGGAGTCGCGGGGATGCCTGTTGCCGCCGGCGCCGGAACGCGTGGCGGAATGCTCGACTCGGCGTTCGCCCGGGCACGTTTGAGCTCGGCAAGCACGAGTCCTTCGTCCTGGAGGATGACGAAGCGCTTGATCACGTTCTCCAACTCGCGCACGTTGCCCGGCCACGCGTACTCCAGCAGGGTGTCGCGAAGGGCATCCGACGGGCGACGCAATGGACGGCCGTAACGCTCGGAGTACTTGACCAGGAAGAACTCGATGAGCTGCGGAATCTCTTCCCGTCGCTCGCGCAGGGGCGGGACGAACAGCTCGATCACCTGAAGCCGGTAATAGAGATCCTCGCGGAATGAGCCGGCGCGCATCATCGCTTCGAGATCGCGATTGGTGGCGGCGATGATTCGGACGTCAATCGTGACAGGGCGATTACTGCCAAGCTTGGTGAATTCGCTGTCTTGCAACACATGGAGCAGCTTGGCCTGAAGTCCTGCGGGCATTTCCCCAATTTCGTCCAGCATCAGCGTGCCGTGGTTGGCGAATTCGAACTTGCCAACCCTGGCGGTTTGAGCACCCGTGAATGCTCCACGTTCGTGACCGAACAGCTCGCTTTCGAGAAGCTCTGAGGGCAGCGCAGCGGCGTTGACCTTCACGAACGGTTTCGACCGCCGGGATGACCGACGATGCAGCTCGCGCGCAACGACTTCTTTTCCGACGCCGCTCTCCCCTCGGAGCAATACCCCCACGTCGCTATCGGCGACGCGGTCGACCATGGTCATGACATGCCGCATCGCAGGGCTCGGTCCCCAGAAGGGCGTCCCTTCGGGGTCCTGTCCTACCTGCGTACGGAGGCGCGCGACTTCGCTGCTGAGTACGGTTTTTTCGACTGCTGTTCGAATAGCTGCTTCGAGCGCGGCTTCGCCAAGCCCTTC
This sequence comes from uncultured Acidobacteriota bacterium, assembly GCA_963724485.1. Lineage (GTDB taxonomy): Bacteria > Acidobacteriota > Vicinamibacteria > Vicinamibacterales > UBA2999 > JACCSI01. The sequence goes on along the minus strand of CAVRUW010000017.1, from coordinate 18,405 downwards.
GGGATCGTCGGGCTTCACGACGTAGTCGATCGCGCCCTGTCGCATGGCGTCGACGACGGTCGCGGGGGCAGTGCCCCCGGAAAGCATGACGACCTGAACGTGAGGATGAGCAACGCGGATCGCCTTCAGCGTCTCGAGACCGTCCATCCCCGGCATCGATACGTCGAGTAGGACCACGTCCGGTGGCGCTTCGCCATGCAGGCTCTGCAGAAGATCGGTGCCGCTGGTGAACGGCTGAACGTCGTACCCACGGGTCTTCAGCAGCGTTTCGAGATATTCGACGAACTGCTGATCGTCGTCGACGAGCGCGAGCCTGGCAGCGGTCAAGAGCGAAACTCCTGTAACGGGAATCGGATGCCGGCGGTTTGCCTCGAGGCCTTGAGCGCCCATCGCTGCGCCCCATGCGCGTCGAGTACCGACCGCCGCATGCACCAACGAGAGCCCGAGCCCTCCGCGCTCGAGGATCAGCGGTCCCGAGTCCGCCGACTCCGGGCCGGATGCAAGCGCGGCAATGTGCTGCGTCGGTCCAGCGAGCAAATCGAAAGTCTTTAGATCACTGCGCATCGACACCGAACATTCCTCGCCACGCAATTCCCGCGCCGTTGCGCGGACCACAGCGACGAGTGCTTGAACCAGCGCGACGCGGTCCAACGTGCGAACCACTCCTTTGCTCAAGTCAATCGTCTCGACGCTGACTGGGAAGTCGTACTCCGCGGCGGCGAGCTGCTGGCTCAATTCGTTCGTGCTGACTTCTTGATGACCGTTGTGGTCCTGCTCGTAGTGTGACGCCAGCGCCGTCGCCTCGTGACTGAGCTCGGTGAGGCGACTCAGGGCCTTTTGGGTTTGTTCCAGCGCTCGCCGCCGCTCGGAGCCGTCCGGCAAGCGATCTTCGAGTAGCAACCGCACGTAACCGTGGGCAATGCCGACCGGGGTCCGAAGCTCATGCGCAAGCACATGCAGGATGTCGTTTATCTCAACCGGCATGGCGACACCCGAGCCTACCACAGAGGTCCGAGCCCCGTGGCACGAGCCTTGAAGCTCGAATGGCCAGGAGATCCCGGACGGTGGCGAATACGCGCATTCTTCTCGTGGACGATTATCCGGATGCCCTGGAGATGTGGGGATTGTATTTCCGCTCATTGGGCTACGACGTCGTCACCGCGGAAGATGGCCTCAAGGCCGTTGAGGAAGCGCATCGGACGCTGCCAGACATCGTCATCCTCGACCTCGACCTCCCGGGAATTACCGGATTCGAGGCGGCCCGTCGCCTAAGATCGGCATCGGATACCGAGCAGATCCCGCTGATCGCCGCGACCTGCTACTCGCACCCGACACAACTCGATCGCGCACGGCGGTGCGGCTTCGATTCGATTCTGGTCAAGCCGTGCGAGCCGATGGCGCTTGTGGCTGAGGTTCAGCGTCTCCTGGTTGAGGGCAGGCGCCAGGATTCGGATGCGGTACCCGTGGATACCGGTCGAGATTCAACCCGGTCTTTTGGGAATCCGCATGGCCAGAACCTGTAAGCGCATGGACAGTCGAGCCTGAGGCTCGACGGGTAGACGGGGCATAGGACTTGAATAGCGCCCGTGCGGAGCACGCGACGCTCGCAGAAAGTAGGAGGCTCGGACCATGTATCGAGAGGAACAGCCGGGAGCCAGCTTCATGCTGGGAATCATGACGGGTGCGTTGATCGGAGCGGGAGTGGCGCTGCTGTTTGCTCCCAAACCGGGCGCCGAGATGCGTCAGCAGTTGGGAGAGCAGTACCGCGGGCTTGCCGATCGCGTCGGGGAGTCCACGCAGCAATTGCGTCAGAGCGCGAAGGAGCTTCGCGAACAGGGTCGCGAGCGCGTCCAGCAGCTCACTGGGCAATTGTCCGACCGTACAACGGCGGCTGCCGAACGGGTATCCACCGCCGCGGAGCGGTTCCCGTCTTCAGCGCCTAGCGTGTGAGCCAATTTGGCGTAACCACTCAGGAGCCTTTTCATGCTGACAACGATTCTGGTTCTGCTCATCGTCTTGTGGTTGTTGGGGATGGTGAGCTCGTACACGCTCGGTGGATTCATCCACATCCTCCTGATTCTCGCGATTGCCGTCGTGCTGATCCGCGTGATTCAGGGCCGCCGCGTCGTTTGACCCCCGGCCGCCGCCGCCCGGCCCGATTGCACGGAAACCACCGCAATCGGACCGGCCGGTCAGGTGGTCTTTCGCCAATTCACGTGTACGCGGGTAAACTGTGTATTGGATCCGAACACAATCTGAGCTGCCGCCGCCATGCCGAGCATGGGCGGGGCATTTCGAGGCTGCGTGTATCCCCAAGATGCTGGACGCCGTCAGCGTAAGCGAGTGCTCGTCATCGACGACGAGCCGATGGTTACCGACTGGCTGAAAATGGTGATTGAACAGGCTCCCGGCGAGCCTGGGTTCGAAGTCCGCATTGCCAGCCACGGATCCCGCGCGCTCGACCTTTACCAGACCTGGCGACCTGCCGTCGTTCTTCTCGACCTGCTTCTGCCTGACACTGACGGCATCGACCTGCTTCAGAAAATGAAGGCGCTCGATTCGTCGCCGGAAGTCATCGTCATCAGCGGCCAGGGCACCATCGGTCGCGCTCTCGATGCGGGCCGTGCAGGCGCTTTCTTTTTCATCGAAAAATCCGATCTCGACCCGGAAGGGATTCGAACGATTCTCGCGCGCGCCCTGGCGCTGAATGTCGAACGACAACAACATCAGCAGTTACGCGAGCAGGTCCGCAGTCAGTACTCCTTCTCGAGCATCATCGGCAAGAGCAAGAAGATGCGGGAGCTGTTCGAGCTCGTCGAGGCGGTGGCGGCCAGCGACGCCAACATTCTGATCCAGGGCGAGAACGGCACCGGCAAGGAACTGATCGCCAACGCGCTCCACCTGCGAAGCCTGCGCGCCAAGGGACCCTTCATCAAGATCAATTGCGCCGCGATTCCGAAGGACCTGATCGAGTCGGAGCTCTTCGGTTACAAGAAGGGCGCGTTTACAGGCGCACTCCAGGACAAGGTCGGGCTGCTCGAGCTGGCAAGCGGCGGCTCGCTGATGCTCGACGAGATCGGCGAAATGCCGTCGTTCCTCCAGACCAAGCTGCTCCGCGTGCTCCAGGAACGAGAGTATCGGCCGGTGGGCAGCGAGCGCACGGTGAAGGTCGATTTTCGATTGCTGTGCGCGACCAACATCGACTTGGAGACCGCCCTGCGGGAGGGGAAGCTCCGCGAGGATCTGTACTTCCGCATCAACACCATCACGGTCCGTGTGCCGCCTCTGCGAGAGCGCACGGAAGACGTGCCGTTGCTGTCCACTCACTTTGTCGAGAAGTTCAACGACCGCTACCGGAAGCTAATCCGAGGTATTTCGCCGGCGGCGTATCATCTCTTGATTCGCAACCGCTGGCCGGGGAACGTGCGGGAGTTGGAGAACGCGATCGAACGCGCCGTTCTCGTCGCCAAGGGAGGGGAGATTCAGCCGGCCGATCTGCCCGAGACGGTGCGCGACGAGTCGGCTGGCGGCCAGGATTTTGCGGTTCCGCCTCACCATACGCTGGCTGAGATCGAGCGGATGACGATTCTGCAGACGCTGCAGCGCACCAACTGGAACAAACAGGAGGCGGCGCACATCCTTGGTCTTTACCGTCCGACCCTGTACAGCAAGATGCGGAAACACAACATCGAGGACCCGGGGCGCGCCGGTCGCGCGCCGCGCGATGCCCGGGACAGCCGTCCAGCCAGCGGAGACGGAAGCGAACTCGTTTCGCGCGAGGTGGAAGTGGAGGGCACGTGAGGGAGCGCGACATTCTCATCGCTAGTAGCATCATCGGGTCGCTTGCGGGCGTCGCCGTTGGTTACATGTTCTTCACCGAAAGAGGGCGCCGCTGGCGTGTGGAAGCTGAAGACAGCCTCAGCACGATCATGCAGGAAGCCGAGCGTTTGCTGTCTGCGGCTGATCAGGTTCGACAAAGCGTTGCAGATCTGAAAGGCGGTGCGCGCTCGGGGTATCCGCGATCGGCGTGACGTGAACCGGTTTCTTCGTGGCGTACGACTGATCGGCCTGGCGGCATGGCGCGGTGTCGGCGAGCTGTACAACAGTGACGGACTGACTCACGCCGCGTCGATTGCCTATTACGCCCTCCTGTCTCTCTTTCCGTTCCTGCTGCTAGTTCTTTCCATCGTCGGCATGGTGACGGCGGACGAAGCCGATCGCGACACGGTGGTGCAGTTCTTGTTTCGGTATTTTCCCCGCCAGTTCGACTTCATGACCGGCCAGCTCGACGCCTTTCGCAGCCAGACCGTGCGGCTTGGTGTCGGCGGTCTTCTCGCGCTCACGTGGGCTGCGCTGGGAGTGTTCAACGCCGTCTCGTCTGCGATCGACCACGCGTGGGGTGTCGAGCGCCGTCGAAGTTTTCTGATGCACCGGCTGGTGTCGTTCCTGATGATGGTGTCCGCCGGTGCGATCTTCATCGTCGCCATCATCCTGGCGAGCGTGGCGAGGCTCGCGCCCACCAACGTTCTGTGGTCCTACATCGAACGACTTCCGTGGCTGGTGTGGCTGAGCGATGTCACGGCGAATTACGGCGCTACCGTGCTCCTGATTGGCTGCGTGGGGTTGCTGTTCTACTACATTCCCAATACCAAAATGCGCTTCCGGTGGGTCTGGCCCGGTGCGATTGTCACCGGCCTGCTGTGGCGCGGGGCGTTAGGAGCATTTTCCTGGTACGTGCGCGATCTGGCCGCATGGAATGCCGTCCACGGCTCCATCGCTACCGTGGTCGTGTTTCTTTTCTGGGTCTACATCTCGGCGGTCATCCTGCTGTACGGCGTCGAGATGACCGCCGCGTACGCACGCCTCCAGGCGGCGGCGCGCCATCATCCGGAAATCGCACGAACGAGTCCTGCCGTTGGCGTGACGCCAGGCTCGGCATCGGCCAGCACTCGCATGGCCGAACGTAGTTCATCGCGGAGTTGACCGCGCGACGTATGATCGATTGGTGACGTCCCCGCGGATCACGACGAATCGCCTCGCCTCGGAGCACAGCCCCTATCTACTGCAACATGCCTCGAACCCCGTGGATTGGTACGCGTGGGGTGAAGAGGCGTTTGCCCGATCGCGTGCGGAGCAAAAGCCCATCTTTCTTTCGATCGGTTACTCGACGTGCCACTGGTGTCACGTCATGGAGCACGAGTCGTTCGAGTCGCAGGCGATCGCTGACGTCCTGAACGAACACTTCGTGTCGATCAAGGTGGATCGCGAGGAGCGGCCCGACGTCGATCGCGTGTACATGACCTTCGTCCAGGCCACCACCGGATCCGGCGGTTGGCCGATGAGCGTCTGGTTGACCCCTGAGCTCAAGCCCTTTTACGGTGGCACGTACTATCCGCCCCAATCGCAATGGGGCCGGCCCGGATTCCGTGATGTCCTGCTGGAAATCGCCAGGGCCTGGCGCGAAGAGCGGCCCCAGCTGCTTCAGTCGGCGAGCGACATCACCGAGCGGCTCGCCGAGTTTGGCCGACAGGAAGATGAAACGCGGCAATCGGCGGCTGTCGGCGAGGACGCGCTGGCACTGACGGTCCGGCAGTTTCAAAGCACATTCGACGCCCGCCGCGGCGGCTTTGGCGATGCGCCGAAGTTTCCGCGGCCCAGTGAGTTGCTGTTCCTTCTGCGTGAGCATGCCCGCAAAGGCGACGAGGGCCCGCGCGAGATGGTGACAACGACCCTCCGAGCCATGGCGCTTGGCGGCATGCGGGACCACATCGGCGGAGGGTTCCACCGCTATTCGGTCGATGGAAACTGGCGGGTCCCTCACTTCGAGAAGATGTTGTACGACCAGGCGCAACTGGCGCTGGCGTATCTCGAAGCAGCCCAGGCGGCGCGCGACCCCTTCTTTGCTCAAATTGCTGAAGACACGCTGCAGTACGTGCGGCGCGAGATGACCGATCCAGCAGGGGGCTTCTATTCCGCTGAGGACGCTGACAGCGTGCCACCGGAGAAGCAATCCGAGCCCAACCCGCACAAGACGGAGGGCGCCTTCTACATCTGGCCGCTGCAGGAAGTCAGAGAAGTGCTGGGAGCGGATAGCGCGATCGTTGAGCGTCGGTTCGGATTACTGCCGGACGGGAATGCGCCGTTCGATCCGCAGAGCGAATTCGTCGGCAAGAACCTGCTCTACACGGCTCGCGGGATCGCGGAAATCGCGTCGGAACTCGGGAGTGAGCCCGCCGTCGTCGCCGACACACTGACCAGGGCCCGCGTCGCGTTGTTCGAACGCCGTTCCGCGCGTCCTCGACCCCATCTGGACGACAAGGTCCTGACGGCCTGGAATGGCTTGATGATCGGTGCATTTGCACGTGCGGGTCGAGTACTGGCCGGAGGGGAGGCGCTTGGTCAGGACACTGGCGTTGACCCCGGTGCTCGGCACCTGGAAACGGCTCGACGCGCGGCGCTGTTCCTTCGCGAGACCATGTGGGATGGCGCGCAGCAGATTCTGAAGCGCCGGTTTCGAGCGGGCGCTGCCGCCATCGAGGGTTATGCCGAGGACTACGCCTGCTTGATCTTCGGCTTGCTCGAGTTGTTTCAGTCCGATGCCGATGCCACCTGGCTCGAATGGGCCCTGACCCTCCAGCGTCAGCAGGATCACTTGTTCTGGGACGCCGATGGAGGCGGTTGGTTCAGCACGACTGGCCGTGACCCATCGGTGTTGATGCGCCTCAAGGAGGACTACGACGGCGCCGAGCCCTCGGCCAGTGGTGTGGGAGCATGGAACTTGACGGTGCTCACTCACCTGACCGGCGACCGCACTTTTGCTGACCGAGCGGAGAAAGTATTTGACGCCTTTAGCGATCGCCTCTCGACGCAGGGTCGCGCACTGCCGTTGATGTCGGCCGCGTTGTCAATGGCACGTGCCGAACCTGAGCAGGTCGTCGTGGTCGGACCAGTCGATTCAGCGGACACGCAATCGCTCTGGCGCGCCGTGAATCGCCGGTATCGACCGTTCGCCACCGTGCTGGTGATTGAGCCCGGCAGGCGGCAGGACCAGTTGGGACAGCTTTTGCCCTGGACACTCGAGATGACACTGCGAGATGGGCGTCCGGCCGCCTACGTGTGTCGAAACTTCACCTGCGAGGCACCAGTGACGAATCCCGAGGAACTGCTATGAGCGGACGCGTTGACGTCGACGTCTGGGTGCGAGGTACCCACCATGCCACAACGCATCAGATTTCGGCGGTCCCACTAACCGCCGACGCATGGACGGAGATGGATGTCAGGCAGCTGTTGTCGGAGATGCTTCTCGCGCTCGAGCGTGAAAAGAATCCTGATGGCGAACCGCCGCCCGTGACACTGCGTGGCTTCAGCTGGATCGTCAGCCCTGACGGCGCCAATGGGGTGCTGCTGCATCTCGATATGCAGATGGGAACGGCAAGCGCCGGCCCCTTCCGTATCGACGAGCAGCGGCTGTCCGAATTGGTCGCACGTGTGATGGAGAGGCCTCACACGACCGATCGCGTTCACTGAGAGTTGCAAGACCGGGGGACGTTCGGCTAGAATCCTTCACCTCAGAGCGTAATCCCATGAAGTGGCACACCTTCACACTCGCGCCGTGGATGCTGATGCGAATCAGCACTATCGGCATTGGGATTGCCCCGCGCGTCACCGGTGACGCGTGCATCCTGCTCTGATTTTCCCGTAAAACGCCACTCTCATCATCCATGGGCCGGATCGAGAGCCGGCTCCTGGTGAGGCCCCCATTTCGCTTCTTGAGGACTGCAATGGAAGTCACAGAAGTCGTTGCCCCGCGATCGAGAGGGTTCCCTCAGGCGTGGGCACTGTTGCGGGAGGGCCTGCGCGGGTCGAGTCGCGACTTCACGCAGGGTCATGTCGGGCACGCCATCATCGTGCTCGCCATCCCCATGATCATGGAAATGAGCATGGAGTCGCTCTTCGCTGTCGTCGACGTGTTCTTCGTGTCGAAACTCGGCGCCGACGCCGTCGCGACTGTCGGACTGACGGAGTCGATGCTCGCCATCGTCTACTCGGTCGCGATCGGCTTGTGTATTGGCGCGACGGCAATCGTGGCCCGGCGGATTGGCGAGAAGGATCGTGAGGGCGCGGCAATCGCCGCCGTCCAGGTGTTGCTGGTTGGCATCGCAGTCGCCGCGGTAATGGGTGTCGTGGGTGGCCTGAACGCCCGTCGTCTCCTGGCGCTGATGGGTGCCAGCCAGGCCGTGCTCGGCGAATCGGCTCGCTTCACCATGATCATGCTCGGCGGTAACGTCGTGATCGTCCTGATCTTTCTGATCAATGCGATCTTCAGGGCGGCCGGTGATGCGGCCATCGCGATGCGTGTGCTGTGGATCGCGAACGGCATCAACATGCTGCTCGATCCGCTGCTGATCTTCGGAATCGGACCATTCCCGGAGCTCGGTGTCGTGGGCGCCGCGGTTGCGACCACGACCGGGCGTGGCGTTGCCGTGTGCATCCAACTCACGCTGCTGTTTTCGGGACGCGGTCGCATCCATGTCGAGCGCCGCCATCTCAGGGTCGTGCCAGCCGTGATGTGGAGCGTGTGTCGCATGTCAGCGACTGGGATGCTGCAGATCCTCCTTTCCACGACGGCGTGGATTGGATTGGTGCGGGTGATCGCGTCGTTCGGCAGCGTCGCGCTGGCCGGGTACACGATCGGGATCCGGACGATCTTGTTCGCGCTACTACCGTCGTACGGCCTGGCGAGTGCAGCCGCGACAATGGTCGGGCAGGGGTTGGGAGCGGGGAAGCCGGAACGCGCCGAAAAGGCCGTGTGGATTGCCGGCTTCTACAACATGATCTTCCTCGGCATCGTCGGGGCGAGCTTCGTGACGTTCACGCCAGCCATCGTGTCGCTGTACACCGATGACCCGGCGATTGCGACTCACGCGATCAACTGTTTGCGGATCGTGAGTTGCGGGTTCGTGTTCTATGCCTATGGCATGGTGTTGACCCAGTCATTCAACGGCGCAGGTGACACGTGGACGCCGACGTGGATCAACCTCGGGTGCTTTTGGCTGTGGGAGATCCCGCTGGCATGGGTTCTCGCGCTGCGGCTCGGCTTCGGACCGCCGGGCGTTTACGTTGCCGTCACGGTTGCGTTCTCGACCCTGGCGGTCGTGAGTGCGATTCTGTTTCGTAAGGGGCGGTGGAAACTCAAAAAGGTATGACGACGAGGGTTCTCGACGGGGTTCTCGACAACGGTTCTCGACGGAGGTTCAGACGAAGGTTCTTCACCAAGGTTTGGAGAGAACGATGTTGTTAGAGCTCCTCGACGAGGCATTCGATCGGCGCTCGTGGCACGGGACCAACCTCCGGGGCTCCATTCGTGGATTGCCTCGGTCGATCGCGGCGTGGCGTCCGACGCCAGGCCGGCACAACATCTGGGAGCTGGTGGTGCATGCCGCGTATTGGAAGTACGCGGTGCGCCGCCGGCTGACCGGTGAGAGACGTGGCTCCTTTCCGCTGACCGGCAGTAACTTCTGGATTCGTCCTGAGGAAGACTCCGAGGCCGCCTGGAAACGCGATCAACGACTGTTGGTCGAGCAGCACAAACTGTTGAAGGATGCTGTGATCGCGCTTCCGGCGCGACAACTGTCACGACGCGCGCCGGGTAGTGCGTTCACTTACGCGGCGTTGATTCGGGGCGCCGCGGCGCACGATCTGTATCACGCCGGGCAGATTCAGCTGCTCAAGCGCCTGGCGATGGCCGAAACTGAACGGTGACCACCGGATGGTTGATCTTCAGGCCCTTGATGTCCTTCAAATGCGGCCTGACCTTGGCGATCGAGGCCTCCGGACTGAGGACTTTGTCGAGCGCTTCGAGCTTCTTGCTCTCGCTGATCAGTCGCTCGATATTGATCTCGGCGAGAGTGATGCGCTTGCCGTCCACGTAGTCCGCATTCGTGTTGATGATCTCGCCGGCGACCTCGAGATCAACAGCGATGCGAAAACCCTTGAAAAGCGTTTTCACCATTTGCCGGACTTCCGGGTCATCCAAGTCCGGCGAGTCCTTGCTCTTCTTGCCTGACTGTTCCACGCCTGCGCCTTTCGTCGACTCTTGAAACCGCGCCGTGAGAATCGAGGTGCCATCCGGACGTCGATCCATCACGAACTGGATGCCGTCCATGGCGCCGCCGCCCGACTTCTTTCCCTCAGCGGCTGGCCCTGGCATCAGGAAGTCTTCGGTTCGCAGCTTGGAGACGTCGTCGAAGGCAAATGTGACCGCCGCGCCTTCGAAACCATCGGGAAGCTTCACGGGCCTGACCGAGACGAGCGACACGCCATTGCCGAGCCGATCCAGATCCTTCGTCAAATCCTCGGCCTTGATGGTCGAGGACTTGCCGCTGCTCTTGGAGCCGCCTGTCGACTTGAGACCCATGCCACTGAAAGCCTTGTCGATGCTGCTGGCGTTGAAAAGGAGCGTCTGTTCAATGGTGCCGCTCCCGTCGCCCTTGACGCGAATGAGTGTGGCCGAACTCAGACAGCCTGAGCACGCTACCGCGCAGGCGACGATAAAGGCGACTCGGTTCCGCATCGATTGACCTCGCAGGCATGATAGCGCCGAAGGTCATTACAATTGTGTGCAGGCCGGGGTGGCGAAATTGGCAGACGCATGGGACTTAAAATCCCAAGGCCGCAAGGCCGTGCGGGTTCGATTCCCGCCCCCGGCACCAATTTACTCAGGAAACTCGCGACTTTCGCGCTCGCGAGAACTGCGCGACGCGGCCCTGTCCCTTCGATTGTCCCTTTTTTGTCCCTGCCACGGGGGCGAGCTTCCCGATCGCCGTTCGCAGGTCGGCCTCGTTGACGATGTCGTAGCGGTCGAACACCGACCGCGTCTTGTGCCCGGTGATCGACATGGCCGTCCGTTCGGGCACGCCAGCCCTCACAAGGTTCCGTACGGCCGTCCGCCGGAAGTCATGGAGTAGCCTGCCCGGATAGCCCGCGGCCTCACAGGCGGTCGCCCAGGCCTTCCGGAAGTCCTTTATCGGCTCGCCCTCGCGATGGAAGACGGACGGGCAGATCGTGCCCGCCTTTTTCAGCCGCTCGTGATCCTTCCACTGCGTCTCAATCACCTTGGCTAGTTCGGGGAGCAGCTCATACGGCAGCGTGCGCCCGTCGGCGTTCTTTGTTTGCCCCGGCTCCAACCGGACCGTCTTCGCCTTCACCCGATCAACCTGTGCCCACTGGATCGGTAACACTTCGGACGGGACGCGCCAACCGGTGAGGTACGCGAAGGTAATCACGCCGCGGAGTTCTGCGGGGAGCTTTTCGCGGACCAACTCGAATTCCTGCCGCTCGAAAAATCCCTGCCGCACGTTGCGCTCCTCGAGCATCGGGATGTGCGGCCGATGGAGCAGTTTGCCGGCTTGGATCGCCAACCGGAACGCCCGTTTGACGATTGCCAACTCGCGGTTGATCTCCGCATTCGACGCGCCAGCCTCCTGCCGTGCCGCCGTGAACGCACGCAGATCAGCCGTCGTGATCGCCGTCATGCGCCAACCGCCGAAGTAAGGCGTGAGATGGTTCTCGATGCGCCCTTCGACGTGAGCAAGGGATCGCTTGCCGTTGACGCGATAGTCCGTCACGACGTCGGCCGCGGCCTCCTCGAAGCGCAAGCGCCCGATCTTCGGCGTGACGGGGATCCCGTGGGCGCCGTCGCCCTCGCGGATTTTCAGCAGGTCGATCGCCTTGCCCTTCTTGTCGCTGCCGGAGCTTTCTTCGTACCGCTTGCCGTTGCGATAGTAGCGAACCCACCAGATGCTGCCGCGCCGTCGTAGTTGGCCCATAGGTCACTTGCTTTCTGAGAGCCCGCCAATCGCCCCGATCGTGCCGTCGGATTTGACGATGATGGGCAATGGCCGACCGTCGGCGAGGACGAGGACCGCGTTTCGGTTTGCGAGCCGCGTAACGTCATCAGGGCTCAATTCAATCCTGACGGCGTACCTCTTGAGAATCGGCATAAAGCCGCCGCCACGCAGGTGTGTCGTGCTCCTCTCGGGCTGCCAGACGTCGATGCTGTATTCACGAGGCCCAATCTTCTCGCCGCCCTTGACGCTGACTTCTCCGGTCCCCTCAAGAGTTTCGGTGTGTTGCATGTCGGGGGTGTCCTGATTGACTGTGTTTGTCGCGGGCAACAGCTTAGCGGAAACTGGCAAGTACCAAGCTGGCACCGCGATCAGGCCGAAATCCCGCACGTTCTGAGGCTTCACCGCGTCGCTGACACCTGACCTGACACCTTAGAGAATTCCCGCCCCGGTCAGTTCCGGCGCCGTTCGGTGATCGTGTAACCGCTCTCGTCGCCAGTCGGCGGCTGAGCATCAATCCCGAACCCGTCCTCCAGGGCTGCGACCGCCCTGAACTTGTCGCGGTCATTCAACTCGCCAGCAAGCAGCGTCAGGTCGATCAACTCTCTCACGGTCTGATGGATGTCCTCGATTGATCCTCCGGCATTGAGCAGAGCCCCTCGCACGTCATGCCCGAGCCCGCGAGCTTGATCAGGAGTCATATCGTCGCTGATCGCATGGTTGGCGAGGATGCGGTGAGTGATCTGTACGCGTTCCTTTTCCGTCATCATGCACCCGCTGTTTCCGTCTCCCGCCCGTTGGTCTGATCCACGGCCGTCAGGCGCCGGTCATGCTCGGCGATCAGGAAAGCCGCATCGTGGAAGGACCGCGCGTCGTTCATCGCGCGCCTCCCTTCCACGTCGCGAAGTTTCTCCGGTGGGCGAATTGACGCGCGGGAACAAGCGCCGGATCGTCTCGCTCACCGTGGGGGACGGTGAACCAGAGATCCTCGAAGAATGCTCGCTCGATTCCGTCGGGGCGTGAGCCTATCGAACAGTAGGACCACGGCTGCGAGCTGTTGCGAGCGAAGCAAGGTGCTCATCGCGCACCCTTCGTGTGAAATGACGTGTTTCGCCGACGAACCTCTTGCGAGAGAGCCACTGGAGGCACCTACCGCAGCCCCAGATGCGTGACAAAACTCTATGGCGAGAACGACAAGCACCGTGACTTGATCGGCTGACAGAAGCGGCCGACGCTGTGTGAGGACCGTCCACGGCTGTGCCTGCACAGCGTCGGCGAGTGTTGGCTTTGGGTTAGATGGGTCCGCGCGGGAACGATCTTTCTTTTTCCGTCCTCCACGCTCGCCACCCTTGGCGCGCCGAGCAGTCGAGGTTGCGGTCGTTTTTTTTTGCGACTCATTGTTGTAGCCTCCGAGAAAAGGCAACAACGGATCGGAATGGGATGCCGGCGAAAATGCGGCAGCCGTTCGATCCGGTGCTATCGGTTCGACGGTTAGGGGTGCGGTGACGTTTCCGCATCTCCGTTTACCCCGCTTTCGTCATCTCTTATCGGCTCGATCCCTGAAAAAGTCAAGCGCACTGCAGCAGGAGTGCAAGCGCGCAGTCCGGCCAGTGCTTCCGCGAGTGCGCGCAGCGCTTCAGGCCGTCGTGGTGTGCCTTTCGGCATAGCCCTCCTCTGAACGCGCGGCCTTGGTGGGAGCGTCAAGAGTTCAGTCTCGAAAGATGAAAAAATTTTGGAGAACTGCTCGACTCTTCAAATCCGCTTGACCGAGCCTGAGTTTGCCATTCAACCTTTTCTTGAATAGCAGCCCGTGGTGAAACGACGGGCGCTGAGCACGCGCGGTAAGACGTTATAGGGAGCACAACGGCTCGAGCTATTGGGCAGTGCGGCGCTGCCTGGCGCCGTCGGCTGCGAGCGCCTTTTAGGCCGCCGCTGCGCGTTCATGGTTGAACCACGGTGTTGTGGAACGCTGTACGCGCCAGACGCCTTGGTCTTTCACGAGAATCCGAGAACTGAGCTCCCGCGACGTGGAACAGTGTGACCCGACGCATCGACGACGCCGCTGATCTCGTTCGTCACGTGTGCGAGCGCTACATCCGGCCGAATTAATCGAAGTCTGATGCCCAGAGTCTTCACGCTGGCGTTTTGTTTCGCCCCTGAAATAACGCGGTCAATCCCTTTTCGATCTCCGCAGCTCCGTGCATCACCTCTCCGCGAGCGGTAATCAGCTCCGCGTCAGCGGTGGCAAGTCGCAACCATGCACCGGGATCGTGCTTGTTGAAGGCGTCAGTTGTGGAGTTGATGACCGCCTTGATTGCGTCTTCGTCGGCGCGATTATGTGGCGGTTGGGCGTCCTTCGCCAAGAGGCTTACGCCAATGCCGACGACGGTCGCCACTGAGATAATCTGGAGTCGATTCACGTGACTTCCTTCTGTCTGGTTTGCCCGCCCAATTCTGAATTAGGGATCGACACGGTTGATCTCGCGTATACACTGTCGCCCGATGGCGATGGGCAAACGAAAGCGGCACGCGAAACAGGCGTCGATGTGGGTGGCGACCCAAGATCTGCCGCGGAGTGCCGCGCATCCGTTCTACATACGACTGAATCAGATTCTCGATCAGTACGATTTCGACGGCTACGTCGAAGCTCTGTGCCAGCAATTCTACGCGGATGACGGTCGGCCGGGGCTGCCGCAGGGGCGATATTTCCGGTTGCTGCTGATCGGCTACTTCGGGGGTCAGCCTGCGGCTCTGCGCTGCATGAAGTCGGTCATTTGTATAGGTCAGTGTTTCGGCGCTTGCGGTTCCCGGGCGGTCCAACGGTGCTCACATAGCGGACAGACGAACACGATCGCCGTGGGTGTGCGGTTCTCGATTAACCCGACAGGTTGTTTGCAGGCGGGACAGACCACGCCAGTCCGAACGGGTGGCGTATTCACCTGAAAGCTGAGCTTACTCTCAACGGCTTCTCACGTCCTTCGTCTGTTGAACCGCTGGGCAATCCCGACCGTAGATCAATAAGACCGTCGCCGCGGTCCGTTTCGAGATTCGGGGCTCTCGTGCGATGGCCGTTGAGAGTAACGCCGTTGACGCGATCTTCGAGTAAGCGTCGCAACCCCCGCCGTTTCCCTGTCTCAGATTCACCCGAAGTGAACGCCCAGAGCCGCACCAAGCCTGCACCGATTACCGCCGAGTCCGTCAAACGGCTCGATCAGCTCGCCAGCGACCTCGAACAAGCTAGCAAGGAAGCCGGCGAAATCGCGCAAGCCGTCCGCGACGATCTGTCGAAGCGTTACGTTCCACCGGACTGATTCTCGCTGACACCCTCCTTCAGGACAAGAGGCCCAGGAGCATCAGCACCTCACGCCGAACGCGGTCGATCCACCGTCGTTGCCACCCTGACGAACCTAAGTAGGTTCCTCTACGTGATCCACCCCATTGCTTCAAACTCGCGCTTCTTTGCCTCGGCGACTTCGTCGAGCTGGCGCCTGTCCTCGAAGACTTGCGACCACGGCATCACTAGTTCGCCCGTCTCGCGGCTCGAAACATAAAATATCAACTCGGGTCGGCCGAGGCCGATCGGAACCATGCGCGTACGCGCCTCGGCGCGGCCGCCGTCCTTCGTGAGTGTCCACAGACGGTGCTCGGGGAGAGCGTCCGGATTCGCCGGTCGCAGCGGGGGCGCCGGCAGATTGCGTCCGCAGCCCTTGCACACGGTCGCGGCGTCCTGAATTTCCTCCGTAGAGTTGGGGCACTTCTTCATCTTTCGGTCCATCGTCGGGTACAGGAATGTCGCGCCAGGAAGGGACGGCTTTCGCCGCGACCTGCTCCTTCTCCTTCCTGTGCTCCGGCGTCTGCGGACGGCCCACGTTGGACCATTTGGCGGCACCGATAAGGGTAGCGAACTCCCCGCGATTTCACGCTAACCCGGAGGCCAGATCCGGCTCCTTTGGCGCGAGGAGTCAATGGGAGTGCCGGCGGCTTGCGCGTCTCCCAGTCCACCGTGAGCGGAAACGTGAGGGGGAGCGCGGCCAGTTGGCGCGTGGTCGCGACGCGCCACTGCTGCCACTGCTCATCGGGCACCGGCATCATCGCGTCGAACAGGTCCGCGTCGAAGTCAGCCTCGTCGAGCAACAACTTCGTCATGTTCTCGCGCTCGTGGTCGGTGCCCACCTGCACGAGGAAGTCAATCAGCTGGTCGAGGCTCGCGAACGTCATACCTCGCCTCGCTTGACGATCGGTCGCCACGCGGTCGAACCTTCGCCCGGCGTCTCGTCGGTCTCCGTCGTCGATAACCACAGGGACCCGCTGCGTGTGACGAGGCGCCCTTCGGGGTAGTGCGCGCCACGCTCATGGACCCCGACGTATTTCAGCGCGGGCCGCTGCTCGAGCTCCAGCACCTTCGCTTCGAGCGCGCGCAGTCGCGTGTCGTGGACGGTCAGGCGGGCGTTGCGCTCCGCGTTCCTGGCGTCCATCTCCTTCGCGAAATTCAGCGCATCGGCGAACATTCTGAACGTGACAAATTTGTCCCCGTCCTTCGCGATCATCTGGCGTAATTCGTCGCTCAGGTACTTCCAATCGGGTTCGTCGCTCATCGCTCAGCGAGCCCCAAGCGCATACGCAACCTCGCTACGCCACTGATCAAACCTCGCACGGAGTTGCGCGATTTCCGTCGGCGCATATCTCGCAATCTCGGCCTCGCTCGCCCCGCCTTGGCGCTTGACGTCGATGATGCCGTCCGCGAGAAACTTCTCGAGGTCGTCCAGGTGACCAAGCACGCTGTCATCGCGCCCGTTCCAGACGGGCATCATGCGTGGTGTAGACGACGGTTTCTTTTTCCACATGACTAATACGTCACCGTCATGTAGGACACGCTGCCCGTCTGCGCCCGCAGATACGCGAGCCAGCGCGTGACACGCACGGCCCAACGGTTTTTTTGCCACAGGGACTCAACACGGTTGACGCGACTCGGATCGGTTGGGCGCATCATTCATCTGGATCAGCGCCTCATCGCTGGTGGCGATCTCGATGCGCGCCATCGTCGCTGTAGAGAATGTGCGGCGTATCCACGAGTGTGACTTGCTGCGGACTGTTCGCACTGAGCACCAGCGGAATCCCGAACAGCGTCAGCGGAATGTTGGCCGCGGCGGTCCCGCCGATCGTCGCCGCAATCTTGTAGGCCGTCAGCGGCCGCATGATCCACACGAGGCCGGCGCCGCCCGTCGTGATCGCCGCGAGCAGCGCGCCAGGTCCGCATTGATTTGCGCAGCCGTCGATCCGGTCGATGTAACCGCGGTCGCGCCATTCGTGATCGCAGCAGGCCGCAGGTTGGCGGACAGCGTGACGGTGTTCGTTAACAGTTGTTCATCGAGAAACGCGGCGACACCCGCCGCCACCGTTTCACGTACCGTGCGCTCCGCGCTCGGATTCGAGAGCTGTAAGAGTTCCCGACTGAGGACGACGATCTTTCCGGCCTTGTACTTTCCTGGCTCAGCGTGTCGTATGCGGTCGCGGCCACGGGTGTGCTGAGCCCTTCGCCCATCCAGGCGCCGCCGGTGCCGGTGCCCGTCTCACGGGGCACCTTCGTCGAAACGGGACACGCCGGAATTTGTTTTCGAGCGCGCCGAGAATACTCACCCCGCGGATGAGTGTCAGCGCCTCACGCGCGATGCCGTGGACGGCGAGCGGTCCGGCGAAGGTCGCATCACTCGTTGTGCCAACGGCGACGGCGGACTTGCCTTGGAGTTCATCGTCGAGACACGCCTTGACCTGTGGGGAATCGCGCCACTGCTCGGCAATCATCTGCGTTCTGAACACATCGCCGCGGCCGAGCGCCTTCGCCATGATGTAGCGCGAAAGCGCAGTGCCTTCCGGCAAATACGACAGAGGACGGGTTGAAACAGCACTCATGGTGCAAATCAGTGTCGGCCTTCGCGCGTGCGCCGTGCCGGTCATAACCGTTAGGAAACCGATCCTGATCAGCAGGCCATGACACGCCACAAGCAGACGTTGATCTCGGTGCCCGCACGCTCCACGACCAAACCGTCAATCGGAATGCCCACGGCCCAGACAGCAACCGGCCGATCTGTTTCGGCGACAGACCCTTCAACACGACGCGTACCCCCGGATCTTTGGCCAGGTCACGACTCGCGGAAAAGTTCACTCCCCCAGGCACCCACCGACCGCAGGCAAAATCTTGCAGAGCCGATCCTTGTCTTCGCGGCTCAGTGGCGCTGGCCTCCGCCTGTCTTCGAGCAACTGGCGGATCGTCGCCAGTTCGCGCATGACGTCGTGGAGCGTCACCGGGACAGTTTCGGAAAGCCTTTCGGATCGGTAAGGCTTTTCTTCGACGGGCGTCGTAGCCATCGTCAGTACGCTGTGCCGGGCCAAAAACTGCTTCGACCATGCGGCGACCGCTGGACCACGTGGACGCTTTCGACCCGATGCCGGCCGGTGTAAATCCGGCGGCCTGTGCTTCAGCCGTCAACTCCTCGGCCCTCTCGGCCAGGCGACACGGACGTGCAGGTCCATCTCGACCAGCGGCACTTGCGCCAATCCG
>CAVRUW010000016.1:0-424057 GCA_963724485.1 uncultured Acidobacteriota bacterium | reverse complement strand
GCAGGGCGACAAGCAGGTCGTGCTCGGCGAGGAGTCGATCGACTACGGTCCGGGGCAATCGATGCTCACGACCATCGATCTCCCTGTTGTCCTCGCATGTGACGCGGGCCAGTGGCGCAGAACCGTTTCTTGGGATGATGCTGACGTTGGACGTCCGGTCCCATCCCTCCAGATGGCGTCCGAGATGGACGAGCCCCGGCCTCGGCGCGAGGATGGCTCTCGCTCGATCTCGTTTCAGGTCCTCGACGCCGACTTGCTGGATGCGCTGCTCCGGCTCGTCAAGCTGTTGGGTCAGCCGGCACTGGGTCCCCGGCCCGCCTGCCGCCGATCCAGCAGGAAGTCATTCTCCGCCTGTTAACAGGTCCGCACGGTCCACAACTCCGGCGGCTCGTCACTGCAGGGTCCCCGAGCCAGCAGATTGCGAAGGCCGTTGCGTGGCTCAAGCAGAACTTCGTTCAGGCCCCTGCATGGCGACGAATTGGCGGATCGCGCGCACATGAGCCCCTCGACCTTCCGGGAGCACTTCCGCGCCCTCACTGGCGTGAGTCCGTTGCAGTACCAGAAGCAATTGCGTCTGCAGGAGGCGCGGCAGCTTTATCTGCTGAACGAAAACCTCGACGCGGGCAGTGCCGGCGGGCGTGTGGGCTACGAGAGCCCGTCGCAATTCAGTCTGCGAATTACAGTCGATTGTTCGGCGCGCCGCCCGAGCGTATGTCACGCGCATGCGGCTGCCTCCCGTCGCCGGCGCGCGAAACCCACGTCGAGCCGTCGCGAGGTCCGCAGTTCGTGGAGCCAGGTTGCGCGATCGATCGTCCCGACCGCCGCTCGCGTCTCGATGAACTTGAAGCGGTTTCAGGCAGTGGCCTAAAAGTTCGACAAGACCCTGGACGCCGCTGGTTCGAGTGTCCGCTTCGGTCGACCGAGCCTGACGGAGCCCGCGAGGGCTGAAGATCAGCGGTTGGCCGGGCCAGAGGCGCCAGCAGCGTTCTATACTGGAGGACGGAGTCGGACGGTTGTGTCGCGCCGAACCTCGGTCACCAAGCGGGGCCAAATCGCCGTAAGTGATCGCAGGACATTAGGAGGTCTGACACAATTTCTGACACAATTCGGTGTTTCGGGCTCAGCCACTGGCCCGTAAACTGTTGATTCTACATGTACGGAGAGATGTCCGAGTGGTTGAAGGAGCACGCTTGGAAAGCGAATCGGGCCAGCGACACCAAGCGCTCCGAAGCACGCTAACGCATACGCGATCAGCGACTTAACCTTCCAAAACGATCACTCGGTGTGCGTCCGTAAACCTCGATGTTCTTCGAGGTTCCAAGCCTGACTTATCACAGTTCTATCACAATTGACTCGCCCACTTAGGGGCGTCTTCCCCTGTATTCCTCGGTGTTCGTCCACACTCGCTTTGTCACACGGTCGCCTGATGAGCGGCCTTCGCAATTCGCGATCGCGAGAGGCCCAAGCTCTCAGCGGAGGCGAGTGATACCGGCCTGGTGAGTGCAGCGCGGCGGCAGTTCTCTCAGAACGACTACCCGCGTGTACAACGGTCTCCTGAACCGCTGCGTTCTCCTTTACTAACCGTGTCTAGAGCACTCGGGTCAAGCATCCGACCCCGGTCGGTGTTCCGCCCGACGTTGAGGCGGACTTAAAGCGGGCGGGCGTCGCCTCGGACATGAACGTCATCGGCCTCGGACCTTTCATGTACCCGTCTCCAGTTTTGCCAACCGAAACCCAGCGGAATTGATCATCTTGTCAATTGGCCGATTGAGATGGCATCCGCCGCCAATACGTTTCCAGAGTGGCGTCAGTCGATTCTGCCAGCGGACCACCCTCGGCTCTGGGGCCAAACCGTGTTCCGCAAAGAGGAGACGTCCGTCCGGCTTCAAGACCGCGTACCTCGCTGAGTGCCTTCGGCAAATCAGGGATGGAGCAGAGCGTCCATGTGGTGACCACCGTGTCCATCGAGTGATCCGGCAATCGGATCGCTTCGGCTGTGCCTTCAACGAGCTCGATCGGACCCGATCGAGCACCGGCCACGGCACTCGCCATCGACAGGAGCTTGGCGGAAGAGTCGAGGCCGACGACATATGTCGCACCGGCGTATAGCGGCAGGTTGATTCCGGAACCGACACCGATCTCGAGCACCCGGCCCTGTGCCGCAGTAATCACCCGATGTCGTACGGCTCGAATTGGCCTGCTTCATCGACCAGTTAACCAGATGCGGCAACACCCGCTCACCATAGAAGCTCATTTGGAACACTCCCCGGCGCCGACCGCGCCGGCCCGCTTCATTCACCTGGATGGCGGGTCCTTGATCACCATCTGAATGCCGGCCAGATATGTGAGGCAGGCGCCAAGCACCGTGGTGCCCAGATCCGACCGTCAGCTCATTGAGGCCCGCGATGGGGCTGTTCGGGATCACGAAGCCGTAGCCGATTACCACGGTTGGCACGACGAACATCATCAAGGGAACGAGATAGCGGAGCTTCATGAACGTCTCTGACCGAGCGCTTGGTTGGACGGTTCGAGCGGCCGGTAGTGCCGCCATTCACAATCAGCGAACGCGTGACGAGATCAACGATGGTCCCGCCGCACAGCCCCGTCGTCGAGCGTCTGCGGGTGCGGATCGAGAAACCGGTGGCGCGCGAAGAATGTGACGGACTCGATGATGAACCGCGCCGCCGTCTGCGGATCAGTTCCATGGAACGCGCCGTCCTCCATCCGGATGGTCACGTACCGTGTCATCCGCTCGAACAGGTCGCGCCGAACCTGCTCGAAGAAGAGACCGAACAACTCGGGAACGTCGCGAGCCGAGCGCTCGAGAATCGTCGCACCCTCGCGAGAGCGTTCCGTCTGATCGAACAGCTCCCGGACTACGGCGCGGAGCTCGGCCTGCGGATTCTCGGGCCGACGGCGCTTCAACGCCGCGTCAAGCGCAGTCAATGTGAACGTTTCGGCCACACGCTGCCGTAAGCGCCTCACAATGCTGTCCATCGGTGGCGTCTTCAGGGGCAACTCGCGATCGCCCAGATCGAGGTCGGCACGTCCCCACTGATCCACGAGCAGGAAGAACAGGGCTTCCTTGGACTCCACATAGTTGTAAAGCGACCCGTGGGCGACCCCCATCTCGCGCGCGATGTCGGCCATGCGCGAGGCTTTCAGACCTTGGCGCGCAAAGACTTGCGCCGCAGCCTGCAACAGGCGTGGAACGAAGTCCACGGAGCGATGGCGAACCACACCGGTATCGTGTCATGACTGACTCAGTCAGTCAATTATGACCGAGCCGGCCTTCCTTGACTCGTCATCTGTGGTAAGAGCATACTTACCGTAAGTGGATACTTACCATTCGGCGCAGTTCGACGCGCTTGGAGATGGCACGCGGCGAGCGATTCTGGCCCACCTCGTGAAGGCCGGGCCCTTGCCCGTCGGCGAACTCGCCCGCGAATTCCCGATGAGCCGTCCCGCCATCTCCCAACATCTCCGGATTCTCAAGCGCGCGAACCTGGTCACCGATCACCCTTCAGGCGCGCGCCGCCTATACGCCGTCAATCCTGAAGCGCTCGCCTCGTTGCGGACCTACTTCGAGCGTTTCTGGACTGAGGCGCTCGTCGCGTTCAAACGACGGGTGGAGGCGGAGGGAAACAAGAAGCGTTGACCCTGAACAGCCAAGGGATGCACCGACGACGATTCACAGACGAGGAGGCCTCATGACAACCGCAACCGCCAGTCCCGTAGCCGCGCCAATCGCGACCATCTTCGCCATCAACGATGGCTTCGTGCTTCCAGCGCTGGAGGGTCTCACGCACAACGAGCTCTGGACCGCCCCAACGGACCGCAACAACACCATGCTCTGGATCGCCGGTCATGTCGTGCAAACCCGAGCCATGATTCTCCAGCTGTTGGGAGACCCCGTCGATACGGGATGGGGCAAGGTGTTCGATCGAGGTGCCCCGGCGGCCAGGGGGGCCGACGCGGATCGCTATCCCTCGCGCGATGACGTCGAGAAAGCCATGCGCGAGATCACGCCACGGCTTCACGCAAAGCTGGCGTCGCTTGACGACACTTACCTCGCCGGACCCGCGCGGCTGCAGGTGCCAGGCACAAAAACGGTGGCGGACGAACTCGCGTTCTTCGCCTTGCACGAGTCGTATCACGTCGGACAGTTGTCGTACGTCCGAAAGGGCTTGGGCTATCCAGGCCTCGCCGGCTGAGCCGACAGGAGCAGCAGATGAGACGAGGAGATCAGATGATCAAGGAAGTCCCAGAGACCAGCGTCCAGTTGCAGATTGTGGTGGAGGCGCCTATCGAGCGCGCATTCCGAGCCTTCACGGAGGAATTCGATCGCATCAAGCCACGCGAGCATAACTTGCTGCGCGTCGAGATCGCCGAGACGATATTCGAGCCGCGCGTGGGCGGTCATGTCTACGACCGCGGCGTGGACGGGAGTGAGTGCCGTTGGGCGCGCGTCCTCGCTTACGAGCCGCCTCACCGCCTCGTGATCAGCTGGGACATCAGCCCGCAGTGGCAGGTCGAGACGAATCCCGAGAACACCAGCGAAGTCGAGATTCGCTTCGTCGCCGAGGATTCGAACCGGACGCGGGTCGAGCTCGAGCATCGCAATCTCGATCGTCATGGTCAGGGGTGGCAAGCGGAGCGCGACGCCGTCCGTGATCAGGGAGGCTGGCCGCTCTACTTTCAGCGGTTTGTCGACCTGCTCAATGCTGAACGACGAGTTGGTTGAAGACCCAAGCGGGGCGAACCACGCTGCGCTCGCCGATGCGTTGCGGCGCCGACAGGAGACGTTGTGTTCGCACTTGACGCGAGTGGATGCCGCCCTTGCCGGGAGAGCCTACGCCCGCCTAGGGCGGCATCTACATCGCCGCGTTTCCCGTCTGGGTGTGGCTCATCGAAGGGCAGCGGCCACCCCGCCGGCGACCTCATCGCTGCGCCTTGCTTGTGCGATAGGGTCAGCGTCCCATTTTGAGGAGGTCGATGCGCGAGCCGATTCGGTTGCTGGCGCAGGCCGTGCTCATGGCAGGATTCCACGTGCACCGGTTCTCCGAACCGCCGCCTTCCGATGATTTGAGATTGTCATGGCCGCCCGCTGGCGATTCAGACCGTTCGCCAGCTGCGTCTGTTCATCGACGGCTTCGGGCGCGCGAAACCCTCGGCGCTCTCGGCGGGCTACTGTACAAACCTATGTCAGGTTTTGCATCCCCGCATGACGATGGCATGGGCACCGAGGCCGTGAGCGGCGCGTCGGGTGCTCGCGTTGACGCTGCCGGCGAAGTAGTCCATCTCACTGAGCACCTCGACCGACAAACCAGCGGCACGTAGGAGAGAGCCGTAGTCATCCTCGGTGATGGCGCCGACGACGCACTCGGCCCAGAGCCGCGGATCGGCGCGGGACTGATCCGATACCGGCACCCGGAGCGCGATGTCCGCAATCTGCAGTCGACCACCGGGCTTGAGCACTCGAGCGATTTCGCCGAACGCGGCCGGCTTGTCGGGCACGAGGTTCAGCACGCCGTTGCTGGTGACCACATCGACGCTCGCGTCCGGAAGCGGAATCTGCTCGGCGTTCCCTTCAAGCACGCGGACGTGCTCGATCTGCTTTGCTGTCACGATGCGCTGAAGCTTCTCCCGCATCGCCCGCGTCATGTCGAGCCCGTACACGATACCGGACGGGCCGGTCAACATCGCAGCGATCAGCGTGTCAGTCCCGGAACCGCTGCCAATATCGAGCACGGTGTCGCCTGAGCGGATGACGTCCGCCGCGAACGGATAGCCCACACCCGCGAATGATTCGGTGGCCTCCGCCGGGAGGCCATCGAGCTGCTCGGGAGGATAGCCCACGAACAAACAGGCCGAGTGGCCCGTGGGAAAGTGGAACACCGCGCCGGGGCGCGAGGCGACATCGGTGTACATCTCTTCGACGGCTTTGAAGATGAACTCCTTGTTATTACTCCAGAGCGCCATCGTGACTCCTTCGTCGCGGCCAGTGGGGCTCTTTGCTCAAAACCTCTTGATCAGCTCCCGGACGCGGTCGCGCGTTGTCGACGGGACGTCGTCACTCGAGAGCGCCGACAGCCG
Organism: uncultured Acidobacteriota bacterium; assembly: GCA_963724485.1. Lineage (GTDB taxonomy): Bacteria > Acidobacteriota > Vicinamibacteria > Vicinamibacterales > UBA2999 > JACCSI01. The sequence continues at coordinate 417,961 of CAVRUW010000016.1, read as the reverse complement.
CTCCTTGAGCCGACTCTCGAACTCCATCCGTGAGCAGCAATCGCGACAGATGCGCAAATGTTGCTCCACGCCGTCGTGCTCGCTCTCGGCCAGCTCACCATCGACAAATTCGACGAGGCGTTTCAGCGCCCGCTCACAGCCCATATCGTGCGTGTCAGACATTGGATTCCTTCCGGCGCACTATCCGTGAGTGCGGCCGCCCGCGGAGTCTGGAGGCCGTGATCGCGCGCGACATCCCATAGCGTTCGTTGGAGCGCGCTCCGTGCGCGAGCGAGTCTGGACCGCACCGTGCCGACGGGTACGCCTAGCGCCTCCGCAATCTCGCCGTACTTGAGTCCTTCAACGTCGGCCAGCACGACCACGACCCGATAGTGCTCGGGCAACGCGGCAATCGCTCGATCCAGATCCTCGCGCAGCAGCTTGTCGAGGAATTCCTGTTCGGGATTCGCGAACCACAGCAGGAACGGCTGGTGCAGACGCTCGAAGATCGAGAAGCCGCCCTCCCCTTCGCTGGACTCGTCCATCAGCAGCTCTTCTCGTGGCCGCGCGAGCGTCTTCCGTCGCTCGCTGATGAAGGTGTTGGTCAGAATCCGGAAGATCCACGCGCGAAAAGCAGCCGGATCCGTCAGTGACGCGCGGGCCCGCCACGCGCGTGTGATCGCCTCCGCCACGAGGTCCTCCGCATCGGCCTCGTTCTTCGTCAAACGCCTGGCCACGCCGTGGAGCGGACCGAGGATCTCCAGCACGTTGGTTTCGAAGGCGTCTTTCGAAATGGTCACGTGGTGCCAGCTCCCAAGACGCGCGGCGCCCCGAAATGGTTCCAGGGGTCTTTCAGCATGACCGGTCCGCGCATTGTGACCGGGATTCCCGCGCAATTCCAGCACGCTGGAACCATTTGTCAGACCGCGGCGTCCTCGGCGGTGAATCGTCACGGCGCCAACGCAGCCTGGAGGAAGCCGACATGAGTAGAACCGTTGTGGATGCGGCGGATCTCGAACGCAGAGTCAAGGACATGTACACGCAGGTCGCGCTCGAGCCACAAGCCCGATACCACTTCGAGATGGGACGCGAGATGGCCTCGCGGCTCGGGTACACCGACGAGGAGTTGGACGCTGCGCCTGCAGCATCGATCGAATCGTTCGCCGGCGTCGGCTACTACTTCGGACTGGCGAACCTGCGCGCCGGCGAGCATGTCGTCGACCTGGGCAGCGGTTCGGGCATGGACAGTTTCATTGCGGCGCACAAGGTCGGTGTCAACGGACAGGTGACCGGCATCGACATGACGGACGCGCAGCTGGCGAAGGCTGACCGCCTTGGAAAAGAACACGCGTTCAGGTCTGTCCACTTCCGCCGTGCGTTCATCGATGCGACGGGACTGTCGGACCGGTGCTGCGATGTCGTGATCAGCAATGGCGTCATCAACCTGTCGCCGGACAAGGACGCCGTGTTTCGAGAGGCGGCCCGACTCCTCCGCCCCGGGGGACGTCTGGCGCTCGCCGACATCGTCACAGGGGTGCCGTTGCCTGAGACGGTGTCGTGCGACGCGACCCTGTGGGCGGCCTGTATCGGCGGCGCGATGCAGCGAGATGCGTACGTCGAGGCGATCGAACACGCGGGATTCACCGTCACGACCATGAAGTCCAACGACGAATACCACTTCCTGTCGAGAAGCGCACAGAACGCCACGCGCGACTACGGCGTGCACAGCGTGTCGCTTGCTCGCTATCAGGAACTGACAGATCGAGAACTGAGTCAATCGGGATTCCCAGGAGGTTCAGCGTGAGTACAGCAACTGCGAACGTCGATATCGATGCCCTGAAGCAGCGCCTTCGAGCAACGTGGATGGCCGGCGACTACGATCGTTTTTCCCGCTTCATGGAATCGAGCGCCGTCGAGTTCCTGGACCGCGTGGGCATCCCGCCAAGGCGCCTCGCTGCTCGATGTGGCCTGCGGATCCGGTCAACTGGCTCTGATCGCGGCGCGGCGCGGAGTCCGAGTGACCGGCGTCGATATCGCGGCCAACTCGATTCGTGCCGCACGGGAGCGCGCGCAAGAGGAGGCGCTTCCAGCCCAGTTCGACGAAGGCGACGCCGAGGCGCTGCCCTATGCGGACGCAAGCTTCGATGTCGTGGCGAGCATCTTCGGGGCCATGTTCGCGCCTCGCCCCGATCTCGTCGCGCAGGAACTGGTCCGTGTGTGCCGGCCCGGCGGGACCATCGCGATGGCGAACTGGACGAAGACCGGCTTCATCGGCCAGATGTTTGCGCTCGTCTCCAAGTTCATCGCGCCGCCAGGAATGCCATCGCCCGTGCTGTGGGGCGATGAGTCGACCGTGCGCGAGCGTCTCGGTGCCGGCATTGCCGAGCTCCGGATGATCCGCGTCCTGTACCGGTTCGATTACCCCTTCTCGCCGACGGGCGTCGTCGATTTCTTTCGCGAGAACTACGGACCGACCAATCGCGCATTCGCGGCGCTCACTCCTGCAGATCAAGAAGCGTTTCACGCCGATCTCGTGGCGCTCTGGGCTGCAAAGAATCAGAGCGGCGACGCGAACCGGACCGTCGTTGACGCTGAGTACCTGCAAGTGGTGGCGATCCGCACGAAGCAATGACGAGGAGGAAAGGCAATGCGTAACAGTCTTGGACGAGTCGGAACGACGGTCTTGGCGCTGGTCACCGTGGTCATGGTCGGCGTGATGACGCAACCAGCGCGCGCACAAGTCACACAGCCGTCACTGTACGAACGGCTGGGGGGCGTCTACAGCATCGCGACAGTAGTCGACGATTTCATCGAGCGGCTCCTGGTGAACGCCACGCTCAACGCGAATCCAGCGATCAATGAGGCGCGGACGCGTGTGCCTAAGGCCGGGCTCAAGTTCCACGTGACGGCCCTGGTCTGCGCGGCGACCGGCGGAAAGTGCGCGTACACCGGCCGGCCCATGAAGGAATCGCACGAGAAGCTGAACATCAGTCGAGCGGAGTGGGATGCGATGGTCACTGACTTCAAGGCCACGCTTGACAAGTTCAAAGTGCCTCAGCGGGAACAACAGGAGTTGATCACGATCGTGGACAGCACCAAGAACGACATCGTGCGGTCGTCGTCATCGGGCAGTCGGCAATAGACAACCGGGCTGAGAGCCCACACAAGGAGAACGTCGATGGTTTATCTGCAAATCACCCTCAAGATCGCTCCCGCAAACCGGCCGGCGGCTGCTGGTGTCTACCAGCGCTACAAGACGCCATTCCTCAGCACGATCGCCGGGGCGAAGTCCAAGGAATTGCTCGTCCGCGACGAGGACGTCGAGGTGCTTCACGGCTTCGATACGGCGGAGCAGGCGAATGCCTACCTGACGAGCCCGCTGTTCACCTCGGATGTGGTCGGCGCCCTCAAGCCGCTGCTCGACGCCGCGCCGGACGTCCGGATCTATCAGGCGGCGGCGTGATGTTGCGGATGTCGAGCCGTCGACGTCGGCGGCTCGACATTGGCACACGCGCCAGATCATCGGCGCGCCACCCGCGCGTAGGAGTACGGAATGAGCGTTGATATGAGACAGACCTTGAGGCCACGAACACGTCGTCTCCTGGACATCCAGGGGTTCGAGGAAGTCGACACGCAGGCACTCGCGCCCGTCGCCCCGTGGTTGCGCCTGACCTTTGGGCTGTGCGGTGTGCTCGGCGGGATCGGGACCCTGATGGCGTCGCCCACCATTCTCCTGGTGCTCGCGCTGATCGCGACCGTTGCGGCGGCGTCACCCGTGCACCCCTTCGACCTCATTTACAACTATGGCATCCGCCACCTTACCGGGACCGGACCGCTGCCCAGACGTGGCGCGCCGACGCGTTTCGGGTGCGGGATGGGCGCCGTGTTGGTGCTGGTCACCGCGTGGACGTTCTCGGCCGGCCATCTTGTCGTCGGCTACGCGCTCGGCGGCATGCTCACGTTCGTGGTGCTTCTCGTGAGCACGACGGATATCTGCATTCCGTCGCTGATCTACCGGGCGATCTTCGGCTGGCCGCGTGCCCCTGGTGCGCGACAAAGCGGCGATCTTCGGATGACGGGGAGCCCGTCTTGACCAACGACGTTGCCACGGACCTTCGAGCAGACTTCGCCCGCCGCGAGGTGATGCGCACGGGTAGCGAGGTGTGGCGGCCGTCGCCGATGGCCGGAGCAAGGCGCTACTTGTTGGATCGACTCGGCGAGGAGGGCACGCGCGAAACCTCGATCGTGCGCTACGCGCCTGGGGCGCGGTTCGACGCGGACGCCCACCGCGGAGGCGAGGAGTTCCTCGTGCTCACCGGTAGCCTTCACGACGACGCCAACGACTACCCGGAGGGCACCTACGCGCGCAACCCAATCGGTACGGCGCACGCACGATGGACAGGGCCCGACGGCGCGGTGGTGTTCGTCAAGTTGCACCAGTTCGCCGCGACCGATACGCAGCGCGTGCTGATCGACACCCGCGTCGCGCGCTGGCGTCAGGGCCGGGTGCCCGGCCTGACCGTGCTGCCGCTCCACGAGCACGGCTCGGAGCACGTCGCGCTGGTGCGGGTGGGCGCCGTCGACCAGGTTCATGCCGCATCAGCACTGGGGCGGCGAGGAGATCCTCGTGCTCGATGGCGTGTTCGAGGACGAGCATGGCACCTACCCGAAGGGCAGTTGGCTGCGCAGCCCGCATCTCTCGGCGCACAACCCGTTCACCGGGCCACACGGCGCCCTGATTTACGTGAAAACCGGCCACCTCGCCACCACGTGAGGCATGAGCGATCGGGACGTCGGGAGCCTTCGGGGGCGCGGCCCTCGGTTAGCATCGGCAATGAACGCCGATTCGCGTGTCGTGATTTCGCGATGAACGAATGGTGACAGCGACGGAGTGGTATGGGCATCTACCTTGACTTCAATGCCAGCACGCCGGTGGCGCCTGAGGTCGCCGCTCAAATGGCGGCGGTGCTGCACGAGCCGTTCGGGAACCCATCAAGCGACCACTGGGCGGGGACGTCCGCGCGGGCAGCTGTGGAGACCGCACGAGCACAGGTAGCAGCACTCCTCGGATGTGACGCTGGCGAAGTGATTTTCACAAGTGGTGGAAGCGAAGCAAACAATCACGCAATCAAGGGGACCTTCTTCACAACAGGCGTCGAGCATCCGCACATCATCACCACCGAGGTTGAGCACCCGGCCGTCGTCGGCCCTTGCCGATTTCTTGAACGGCTGGGGGCGAAGGTCACCTACTTGCCGGTTGATGGGTTCGGGCGCGTCAACCCCGATGATGTGCGGCGTGCGGTGACGCCGGAAACCATCTTGATCTCTGTCATGCATGCCAACAACGAAGTCGGCACCATACAACCGATCGCGGACATCGGCCGGATTGCGCGGGAGCACGGAATCCTCCTTCATACGGATGCTGCTCAGTCAGTGGGAAAGATCCCGACGAGGGTCAGAGAGTTGGGTGTCGATCTCCTGTCCGTGGTGGGCCACAAATTCTATGGCCCGAAAGGCGTCGGCGCGCTCTATGTTCGTGCGGGTGTTCAAGTCGAGCCGCTGATTCATGGTGCGGGACACGAATCGGGTCGGCGCGCGGGTACGGAGAACGTGTTGCTCGATGTGGGCCTCGGAGCGGCGTGCGAACTGGCACAATCCTGGATCCACAGGCACACCATCCTTGAACTCCGAGATCTGTTCTGGCAGCGGCTCAACGAGGAGTTCACCAACGTCGCCCTCAACGGGCATCCCACCGAACGGCTGCCAAACACACTCAACGTCAGCTTCCCTGGGAGGATCGGCGCTGAGATTCTGCACGCGCTGAATGACGTGGCCGCATCGACGGGCTCTGCCTGCCACTCCGGCGTCGTTGAACTATCACCAGTCCTGAAGGCAATGCGCGTGCCTCCAGAGATCGGCATGGGCGCGGTCAGATTCAGCTTGGGCCGCAGGACGACGGCGCAGGAACTTGAATCGGTCGTGCAGAGTCTGAAAGAGGTACTTGCGTGAGCTTATGGCGCCGTCGAAGCGTTGACGTGGATGCCGACGGTCTTCACGAAGACTCCGTTCGGGTAGGCGTATCCGTGGCGGGCTTTCGTGCACCGAGCGCGATGAAGGCCGCGCCGACAGTGGTGATGGTGCCGAACCAGCGGTCAAGCCGCGCCAGAGGGCGGGCCAGTACACCGATCGGCGGGTAGTAAACGGACCCATGCACCACTTCGACGAGCAAGCCCGCCCGCCTGACCAATCGCGATAGACCGGGGGCCGTCGAGAAGTGCGCGGACTGCCACAGCTTTGATCCCAGCCACGCTTTGACGCGGCGCCGTGCGGCCCATGCGCTCCAGCGGCCCAAATCGCCGATAACGAGTCGTCCCCCGGGCCCCAGGACGCGCGCGGCCTCGCGAACCGCGCCTGCCCGGTCGGCCACCAGGCACAGCACCGTCACGATCACGACGACATCGAAGCTCCCGTCCGGAAACGGCAGCCGCCCGATCCGGCCTTCGACGAATCGTGGACGCTGCCGCCGACCGCCCACTGATCGCGCGGACGCCACGTCGAGCATCGCGCGATCCACATCGATGCCGACCGCCCACGCGCCCTGTTCCGCCAACGTCCACGTCAGCAGGCCGTCTCCACATCCGAGATCGAGGATTCGCCTGCCCTCGATCGGGCCGATGAGATCGAGGATGCACGTCTGCTCAAGCGCTTCGGTCACGCTCCCGAGGCGTGACGCACGCCACCGTTCGTACCCGCGCGGCCCGATCTGATTGGCGAGCTGCAGGGCGAGCTTGACAGCGGGTGGGCGCACTGGCACTATTCAAGTATACATTTGAGTATTGGAATTATGACCAGTGCCACCAAGCGCCCGACGTCTCTGAAGACCGCGGTCTACGAGCAGATCGCCCGCATCGGCCAGGCCGCCTCCAGTTCCAGCCGGCTCGAGCTGCTTGACCTCCTCTCACAGGGCCCGCGGACCGTCGAAGCGCTCGCGCAGCAGACCGGGCAGAGCGTGGCCACGACCTCGCACCATCTGCAGGTGCTCCGACGCGCACGTCTCGTGGACGCCGAGAAGGCCGGCCTCTACGTGACGTACCGACTGGCGGACCCGCGGGTGGACGCGTTCCTCCTCGACCTGCGGCACCTGGCGGAGTCGCGGCTGGCCGAAATCCAGCAGATCACTCACCAGTTTCTCGACGCGCGCGGCGCGTTGGAGCCCGTCGACAACGACGAACTGGTACGGCGGGTTCGTGGTGGCGAGGTCACGCTGATCGATGTTCGGCCACGTGAGGAGTACGTGGCGGGGCATATTCCCGGCGCGATTTCCCTCCCGCTCGCTGACCTGCCGAAGCGTGTGAAGGAGCTGCAGAAACGGCGCGACGTCGTCGCGTACTGTCGTGGCCCCTACTGCGTAATGGCGCTCGATGCGGTCGACCTGTTGCGCCGGAAAGGTTTTCGCGCACATCGCCTGGAGCATGGCGTGCCGGAATGGCGCGCCCTGGGATTGCGCGTCGAGTCGGGCGATAAGCGCCACGCGAGTAGTCGCCCATGACCGCGTCCCCAACCACCGGCGGCATCCGTTTGGGTCTTCGCGAGAACCTCGCGCAGTTCACGCTCCTCGTGATCGTCAATGCCTTCGTCGGCGCGATGGTCGGCTTGGAGCGCAGCATCCTGCCGGCGATCGCCGAGCAGGAGTTCCAGCTCGCGGCACGCACGGCCGTGCTGTCGTTCATCGTCGTGTTCGGCGTGGCCAAGGCACTCACCAATTACGGCGCGGGCCGACTCTCGGACCATGTGGGGCGCAAGCACGTGCTGGTCGCGGGGTGGCTTGTCGCCGTTCCCGTGCCGTTCCTCTTGATGTGGGCGCCGACGTGGAATTGGGTGCTGGTGGCGAATCTGCTGCTCGGCATCAGCCAGGGCCTGACGTGGTCGACGACGGTCATTATGAAGATCGACCTCGTCGGCTCGCGAGCAGCGGGGACTGGCGATGGGCGTGAACGAGTTCGCGGGCTACGTGGCGGTGGCCGCGAGCGCACTTGCGACCGGTTGGATCGCCGCGCGGTACGGCCTTCGGCCGCAGCCGTTCTATCTCGGCGTCGGATTCGTCGATCATCGGGCTCGCCCTGTCGGCACTCCTCGTCCGGGAAACCCGTCACCACGTCTCCCACGAATCGGCGCTCGTCGGCACGCTGCCTCCCGAGGGCGTGCCCACACCCCGCCAGGTCTTCTGGCGCACGACGTTGGTCGACGCGAATCTGTCGAGCGTCAGTCAGGCAGGACTCGTCAACAACCTGAACGACGGCATGGCCTGGGGCCTCTTCCCGCTGGTGTTCGCCGCGGCCGGGATGGACCTGGCGCAGGTCGGACTGCTCGCGGCCATTTATCCGGCCACGTGGGGTTTCGCCCAGCTGGTAACCGGCGCGCTCTCGGACCGCACGGGGCGGAAGCCGCTCATCGTCTGGGGCATGTGGATCCAGGCTGTTGGCATCGGCGTCATGACGCTGGCGCATGCGTTCGCAGGGTTTGTCGTTGGTGCCGTGTTGCTCGGGATTGGGACGGCGATGGTGTATCCCGACGCTGCTCGCCGCGATCGGCGATGTCGCCCATCCGTCGTGGCGCGCATCCGCGGTCGGCGTCTATCGCCTGTGGCGTGACCTCGGGTACGCGATCGGCGCGGTGCTCGCGGGGGTCACGGCAGACGCCTTCGGGTTGGCTGCGGCCATGTGGGTCATCGCGGCACTGACCTTCGTGTCCGGCGTCGTATCGGCCACGCGAATGGCAGAAACGCTACCGCCAGGTCTGCGCGCAACTCCGCACGCCGACCGCGAGTCCGGGACGTCGATGCCTGGCCCGCAACCACATCTCGCCGTCGACACGCGCCGGCCGGAGTAACGGTTATGCCGAAAACACTCTTCATCTTGAATGACCCACCCTATGGCACGGAGCGCAGCTACAACGCGCTCCGCCTCGCGGGTTCACTGTCCAAGCGCGATGGCGAAGAGGTCAAGGTGTTCCTGATAGGGGATGCTGCCGCCTGCGCGAAGAAGGACCAGAAGGTCCCGCAGGGCTACTACAACACGGAGCTCATGCTGCGAAGCGTCGGGCGGCACGGCGGAGAGATCGGCGTCTGCGCCACGTGCATGGACGCCCGGGGGATCACCGACACGGAGCTCACAGACACCACGCACCGGAGCACGCTCGAGGAGCTCACCAATTGGGTGCAGTGGGCTGATCGCACACTCGTGTTCTAGCGAAGGACGGAGAACCCGTGGCTGACTCGAAGACCATTCTCATTCTGGGCGGCGGCGTCGGCGGCGTCGCAACCGCACGGGCCCTCCGGAAGCGCCTGCCGGCGACACACCGTATCGTGCTGGTTGATCGCGAGCGTGATCACGTGTTCGCGCCGTCGCTGCTGTGGCTCATGGTCGGCCAGCGCACGGCTGACGCGATCACCCGTCCACTGGCGCGGCTGGCGCGGAAGGGCATCGAGGTTCGCGTCGGCAACGTCGAGCACATCGATCCCGACCGTCGGATTGTGACCGTGGCGGGCGAGAAGATCGCCGCGGACTATCTGGTGATCACGCTGGGTGCCGACTTGGTTCCAGACGTGATTCCCGGCCTCGCGCAGGCGGGCCACAACTTTTACACCCGAAGCGGGGCTGAATCACTTTGGAGTGCCCTTCGGAATCTGCGCGCGGGTCGCATCGTGGTCCTCACGGCAGCGCCCGCCTACAAGTGTCCGGCGGCGCCGTACGAGGGCGCGATGCTCATTGATGACTCGTTCCGCAGACAAGGCCTTCGCGATCGCGTGCAGATCGAACTCTACGCCGCCGAGCCGGCGCCAATGGGCGTCGCTGGGCCCCACGTCTCCAGCGCGGTGACACAGCTGCTCGCCGCGAAAGGCATCCCGTACCACCCGGAACACCAGGTCACGGCTGTGGACGCCGATCGGAAGCGACTCACGTTTGCCAACGGCATCGAGGTCGATTTCGACCTGCTGGCGTACGTGCCGCCCCATCGAGCGCCGGCGGTCATCCGCGACAGTGGTCTGACGGGTGAGAGCGGGTGGATGTCGGTGGATCGCCATACGCTGCAGACGCGGTGGCCCAACGTCTTCGCGATCGGCGACGTCGTCTCAATCCCGCTGGCGCTGGGGAAGCCGCTGCCAAAGGCCGGCGTGTTTGCGAACAGAGAAGCCGAGGTCGTGGCCGAGAACATCGCACACGCCATGGCTGGGCCAGGCCGAGCCCGCGCGCTTCGATGGACATGGCGACTGCTTCATCGAAATCGGCGGCGGCAAAGCTGGCTTCGGCGGCGGCGACTTCTATGCGGAGCCGAAGCCAGCGGTGACGTTGCGTCAACCCAGCTGGCGTTGGCATCTCGGTAAAGTCTGGGTCGAGAAGTCGTGGCTCTACACCAAGCTGTGAACGCGCGTCGGAGGCATGATGACGAAGCAGATTGACGCGGAGACCCTGCGCGAGTGGCTCGAATCGCAGCAGCCAGTCACCGTGTTGGACATCCGAACCAACGAAGATCGTGCCCAGTGGGCCATCCCCGGAAGCGTGCACGTCAACGCCTACGAGGCGCTGCGCGAGGGACGGCCGGGCGCGCTGACCGACGCGGCATTCCCGTCTGATCGCCCAGTGGTTACGGTCTGCAATGCCGGTCGCGTCAGCGAGACCGCCGCGGAGATCCTCGCCGACCGCGGCTTCGATGCACGAACACTCGCGGGCGGCATGAAGGCCTGGAGCCTGGCGTGGAATCTCGCCGACGTCCCGCTCTCCGATGCCTCGGTCCACGTGATCCAGGTACGCCGGACTGGCAAGGGTTGCTTGTCATACGTGGTTGGGTCCGGTGGCCAGGCCGCGGTGATCGATCCATCGGTGTCCTCCGAGGTGTACGTCGCGATCGCCAAGAAGCGCGGGTGGTCCGTGCGGTACGTATTCGAGACCCACGTCCATGCGGACCACTTGTCGCGCGCTCGGGAACTCGCCAAGCGGACCGATGCGACGTTGCTGTTGCCGTCGCAACAGCGCGTCAGGTTCCCTTTTCAGCCGATCGCAGACGGCGACCGCGTTTCGTGGGGAAGCGCCAGCATCACCGCGATGCACACCCCAGGCCACACGAATGAGAGCACGTCTGTACGTGCTGAATCAGGCCGCGGTGTTCACTGGCGATACCCTCTTCACCAACGGAGTGGGCCGCCCGGACTTGCATGCCGATCCTGAGGCCGCACGGCAGAGGGCCCGAGCGCTGTCCCTCTCGCTGACCCACCTGCAACAGCTGCGACCCGAGATCGTCGTGCTGCCGGCGCACGCGAGCGAGCCGATCGCATTCGATGGACAACCCGTCGCCGCCCGGCTCGGTGACGTGACGACCTGGCTGTCGGGTTGGATGGCGTCAGAGTCGGCGTTCGTGGAGCGTGTGACGTCGAACCTTCCGGCCACGCCGCCGAACTTTGTCCGCATCGTCGATCTGAACGAGGCCGGCGAGTTTCCGACAGGCGATCCGACCGAACTCGAGGCGGGGGCCAATCGCTGCGCCGTGAGGTAGTCAGCGGTCCACCCGATCGGAGGTGACGCATGTGGCCGTACATGGGATCAATGGGATGGTGGATGGTGCTGTGGTGGGTCGCGGGCATTTTCGTGCTGGTGCTGCTGGTGCGGCTGGTTGCCGGATCTACCGGTGGATTCTCGCGTCGAGACGACGAGACGCCTGAACAGATCCTCAAGCGGCGCTACGCCAAGGGCGAGATTGGCGGCGAGGAGTACCAGCACCGCCTCGCCGACCTGCGGCGGTGAGTCCGGCGATGAACACGAACTCTCTGCCTCTGTTGCAGCACTCGCTCGAGTCGCCTTCCGCGTTCACCCCGGAACGACTAATGGAGGCGGTGCGCGCTGAGCGCAGCTTGGCGAATGAGCCGGTGCCCCCGTTGTGCGTGCTCGACTTCGATGGCGACCTGTCCGATGGGCTCGCCGAAGAAGGGCGCACGTCGCCCGTTAGGTCGTGGGCGTGCTTCCATACCTCCATGCGCGCCATGACACTGAACGGTGTTGCGTGTGGAATCGTACCGCGCACCATCGGCGGACCGTACGCGGTCCTGGTGGCCGAGCAACTCTGGGCAGCCGGTGCGAAGGTGATCGTGGGCATTACGTCCGCCGGTCGCATCTCGTCGGACTTGCCCCTTCCATCGATCCTGGTTGTCGACGAGGCCGTCCGGGATGAAGGGACATCACTGCACTACGTGCCGCCGTCGACGAGAATCGTCACGCCGACCCCGAGACTGGCGGAGTTGCTGACGCACGAACTGGGCACGGTCGCTTCCAACGTGCGGCGAGGCACGGCATGGACGACAGATGCACCGTATCGGGAAACGCCCCACCAGCTTAGGCTGTGGGCTGAGAGAGGCGTGCTAGCCGTGGAGATGCAGGCGGCATCGCTCTTCGCGTTTGCGCACGCTCGCGCAGCGAACGTGGCGATAGTCGCGCTCGTCAGCAATGGCGTCGATCAAGTCGCGAGGCAATTCGATACCGGTGGACATGCGTTCCGTACTGACGTCCTCGCGTCAATAGCCCGCGCTGCAGATGCGTTCATGACGTCACTGACTGAGCGGCGCACCGTCGGGGAGACGGGCCGCCAGCCGGAGAACTGACGGAGACACTATGGCGTGTTGCTGCACCTTCACGAACTCCGTCGATCAACAGTTCACGAGCAAGAAGGCCGGCCAGGAACTGGAACGCTATCGACGAAAGGGCGCTGGACCGACGACTCGCCTTCTGCTCGCGGGAATTGAGCAGGCCGGTATCAGTGACGGCACGCTTTTGGACGTCGGGGCCGGCGTCGGTGCCCTGACGTTCGAGTTGCTCGACCGCGGCTTCCGCCGAGCGGTCATCGTTGAGGCTTCCGCCGGTTACACCGCCGCGGCATCGAAGGAAGCGACCCGTCGCGGGCGCGCCACAGACATCGACTTCGTCAGTGGCGATTTCCTCGACTTCGCGGGAACCGTGCCGATGGCCAGTGTTGTAGCGCTCGATCGTGTGGTGTGCTGCTATCCACTCTATGAAGAGCTCCTCAGGGAAGCTCTGCGCCACGCGGAGCGTGGTTTCGCGTTCTCCTATCCGAGAGATCGCTGGTACGTCAGAGCGGGCATGCGACTGGAGAATGCACTCCGCCGCCGTAAGAGCGGCTTCCGGACGTTCGTCCATCCGGAGACGAAGATGCGCGAACTGATCACGCGTGCCGGATTTGACGTGGTCGCCCAACGGCGAACGTTCGTCTGGTCTGCCGACGTATTCGTCCGTCGGGCGCGAACAGTTCCTTCTTAGGTCCGGCATACTGCTGCAGACGTGGGCGTGTCTGGTGCTCATTACCCTCATTGCCAATGCCCTTCGTCAAGCAACGCCTGGCAATCCAGCGGCTTCCGTCAAGGCGTTTTCACAGTGGGCGTCCCTTGGTCGTCAAAAGGACTGGACGATTTCATAGGCACAAGGAGGCCCACTCATGCGTATGTTCGATGTTCAGGGAATCGAGATCACCGCACCGCGTCGCAAGGTGTTTGAGTTTCTGCGCGAGCCCGTGAATCTGCCGCGCTGGGCACAGGCCTTCGTGTCAGCGGGGAACGGTCGCGCCCGCCTCGAGACTCCCGCCGGCGCCGTGGATGCCGACTTAGGCGTGACAGCGGACGAGGACACCGGCGTCGTCGACTGGCGCCTTGCGTTCCCCGACGGCAGCGTTGGCCTCGCGCAATCGCGTGTGACCGAGACGACACGTGGGACATGCATCTATAGCTTCGTGCTGCACGCTCCGCCCGTGGCGCTTGAGGATGTCGAGGGCGCACTTGACGCGCAGCGCACGCTCCTGCAGTCCGAGCTAGCGACACTGAAGTCGCTGATGGAACAGTGACCATGACGCCAATCGCGCTGGAGGAACTCGCACGGCAAGCGATCGGCGGGGACCGTGACGCTCTCGATCGCCTCGTCAGAGCACTCCAGGGCGACGTCTACGGCCTGGCTCTCCGCATGCTCTGGAACCGTGAGGATGCGGAGGACGCAACGCAGGAAATCCTGGTCCGAACCGTCACACGACTGGCACAGTTCGATTGCCGCAGCAAGCTCAAGACGTGGGTCTATCGAATCGCCGTCAACTACATCCTCGACGTGAAGAAGAGTCCCGTCGAGCACATGCATCTGACCTTTCAACGGTTCGCCGACGACCTGGTCGAGGGCCTGTCATCAGATGGCCCAGCTGATTCCGAGCGATCGCTGCTCCTCGAGGAAGTGAAGATCGGCTGCACGCTCGGCATGCTCCAGTGTCTTGATCGGCCGCATCGCCTCGCGTACGTGCTCGGCGAGATCTTGGACCTGTCAGGCCCGGAGTCCGCCGAAGCCCTGGAGATATCACCGGAGCTGTTTCGCAAGCGCCTCCAGCACGCACGCACCGTGATCGAAGCGTTTACCCGCACCTACTGTGGTCTCGCCTCGGACAGTGCGGCCTGCGCCTGCCATCGGCGCGTGCCCGCGGCGCTTCGCCTCGGGCGCGTCCATCCCGACGCACTCGATTTCGCCCAGCAACCATCGTCATATCAGGAGACTCGCGGGTTCGTTCGCCGGGCCGAGCAGGCGCGCTGGGCGCTTCAGGTCCATCGCACCAGTCAGCCACGGGCCTCGGCCGTCGACTTCGCGCGTCGGCTCGCCCAGTCGCTCGATTCACCTCGGGGCCCAGGCTGACCCAGTTGCGGAAATCGTCCAGTGCGGCGAGCCGTCGCGCCGTACACTTTCGCGCCGCGCCCGCAGGCGTCGCGGGTACTCCTCCCATCGCGAACAACGTGCTTCTGCCCGCTGAAATCGGAGTTCTGGGGTCTCGTTCACCACGCTGCGGCTTATACTGGAAACGCTCGTCCGCAGCGCGCCGGCCCCCAGGGCCCGCGTGGCCGTAAGTGATCGCGGCACATTAGGGGGTCTTACACAATTCGCTACACGATTCGGGTTTGCAGGCTCAACCACTAGTCTGTAAACTGCTGATTCTAAAGACACGGAGAGATGTCCGAGTGGTTGAAGGAGCACGCTTGGAAAGCGTGTGTACGGGAAACCGTACCGTGGGTTCGAATCCCACTCTCTCCGCCACAATATTTCATTAATTACGTGTTAAATAATGACTTAACAGATTCAGGCTGACTTAGGTCCCACATTCAGTCCCACATTTTCGCCGTTCTCGGACCTGCTTAATCCCCTCGACGACTCAATCACGCGCGCCGCCTAACGTAAACCTCTATTGACCAAACTGCGGTCTGAGAGCGGCTTGATCTTCAAACTCTTCCAAGATGTCTGCTGCATCGCGTCTGGTGAGTGAACCACCGTCCGAAAGGCGCTGCGTCGAAGCCAGCGAACGCCGTTTTCGAATCGTGTAACAAGTCGTACGAACCAACGGTCGCGTGGGTACGAAAACGCGAAAGCCCGGCGCGCATGGCGCAACGCCTCAACCAACATCGGCTTGTGGTTCGCGTAGCAACAGATAACGCGGTCAAGCGTGACGATGTCCGCGGTCGGCATGGCGGAGGCGACTGACACAAAGTCACCCTGATAGACCGTGATCGCACCGGATCGATGCCGACGCTCCGCCTCCAGACGAACGACTTCTAAGTACGCAGGAGAGGCATCAATGACGGCTGCCTCGCGGACTCCGCAGTCGAGCAACTCGAACGCGAGCGCGCCTATGCCCGTGCCTATATCGAGGAGTGTCCCCGATGCGAGGCCGGTCCTAGTGACACTGTCGCGCAACAGCTTGGTGGTGGCTCCCGGGCCAGACGCACGGTAGCGTTGCAGCTCTTTCTGAGCCAGCTTCGGCGTGAACTGCTTCGCAAAAGCGTCGCCACATCCGCAATTTCCCATGCGGCTCCTTTTCCGGGAGCACCGGATCTGAAACGCAACCGCATACGCTACGGCCGTACGCGCTGCAAACGCGCCCGAGAGTACAGTTCGAAAGGCTTTCCAGGAGCGGACAGCTCAAACACTTCTTCGAACTCGTCAGCCCCGCTGAAAGTGTACGTCTCGCGGGCTCGCCAACCCGGAGAGATGTTCTCGATCGATTCCGTCACGAAAATAAGAGGGTTGCTAGGTGTCGCCTGCTGAACGTACTGGTTCACGAAGCCTTCAACGTGGAACTGGCGGAGGACAATCAGCTTGCGGGCGCGGTCGAAGCTGAAGAATCCCTCGTCTTCATGCGTCTCGCCCTTGGGATTTTTTTCTTGCGGTGGATATACGTTTCGATTCCTTACCCGAACGAAGCGATTCCCAAGTGCGCGCTCATAGGTCCGCTCCACAGTGCCGCGTCCGGGTTGTCCTTCGGAGGTCCCCTTCCATGTCCCTACAAATGGAGCAATGTCGCGAAGCACCTCGCCCGGCTGGTTGCGAGGTCGTCATCGTGTGAGCGTCAACGGCCGCCATGCCCACCGCGGCCATGAACAGCAGCCCCAAGATACCTGCCCGTTTCGGAGTCGGTGGGTAACGCTGCGTGACGAACCCCACGATGCCGCCCACAAGCATTCCTGGCAGCACAATCTCCCAGTAGTGGTCGGCTTGCCCTATCGCCGCTATCGCGCTCAGGGCAAATCCGATGAATAGTCCGCTCGATACGCCAACCAGCAACGAACGTGACCGCAGTGCAATCAGACCGGCCAACAGACCCGTGATGACACCCTTGATGGTGGAAGCGATGACGATGACCAGCATCATCGGGCGGGCTTCGGGGGAGAACCATGCCGAGGCTCCGTCCAACATGCCAAGCACCAGGCCGACTACGACACCGATGACAGGTTTACTCATTGCAAATCCCACCTCTGCGAGGGTATTCAACGTACGCCAGAGGGTCGTGTACGCAACGCTGCATGTCTCAGCCCTTGCCCGCCGCTTGAATCACGGCTATCTGGACGCTACTGGCGGGTGCGCAACCGCAACTCGCGAAAAAGCCAAGCCTTCGCTAAGCGCCATGCTCGCTTGACGGTCGCGGGAGATCGGTTGAGGACATGAGCCGTCTCTTCAATCGACAACCCCGCGAAGAACCGTAACTCCACAATTCTTGCGTGCTCAGGGTCGCGTGCGGCGAGTCGCTCCAATGCGCGATCCACGGCGAGCACGTCGGTCACAGGTGTGTGCTCGGCGACCGGATCGGTCACAAGGGACGCCAGCGATACGCTCACCGTTGTTGCACCGCGCTTGAGGGCCAAATGCGCTCGTGCGTGATCCACGAGTATGCGCCGCATCATTTGTGCCACGATTCCGTAGAATTGCGTGCGATTGATCCACGTGGCGCGACGCTGATCGATCAAGTGCAAGTAGAGTGCATGCACGAGGTCCGTGGGATCGAGTGAATGCGAGTCATGTTCGTAGCGAAGCTGGCGCGCCGCTATCTTACGTAGTTCTTCATACACGAGCGGCAACGCACGATCGAGCGCAGTGCGGTCGCCGCTGCTCCACCGGTGCAGCAATTCGGTGATATCGGTGTTGGCCGGGTCTGTGTGCTGCGTCACGGTAGACCAATGGCTCGAAGCAGTGCCTGGAAGCGAGGGTCATCTCGCACGGCGTCGTACACGGGTTCAACGGCAAGATACGCCATGTTGTTCGTGCGCTCGTCGAACGCTCGCTGCAGCCAGACGAATCCCTCTTTGTTGCGCCCAGTAGCAAAGTACGCGTTGGCAACCGTTGCCGGCGAGGTATAGCCCTTCGCTGACAGGGTGATCAGCTCGTCGAGCCGTCGATTGAACTCGTTCGGCCGTCTCGCCAGCAGCTTCATTCTTTCCAGCGTCATGACATCGGCGAGGTTGCGGTTCGACAGGCGAACCACGGTCTCGCTCTCACTGATGGCATCGTCAAACCGCCCGACGGCAAGATAGGCATCCGCAAGGCGCATGTGGCCCTGCACATAGGTCGGGTCGAGGCTCACACCTCGTTGATACTCCGCAATCGCCTCAGGGAAACGGCGCGCTCTGAAGTAGACCCAGCCAACATTCGCGCTGACGATGAGCGAGAGCGGATCCAGATCCCGAGCGATCAGCCCTTCGTGAACGGCGTCATCAAAGCGTCGGAGCGAACAGAGCAGGTTGGAATACCAGATGCGTGCCAGCGGATTGTTCGGATTGAGCGCGATGGCCCGCCGGAATGAGTTCTCCGCCTCCTCCCATTGCCATTCGTAGTGACGCAGATACCCCAATGTCGCGTGCGCTTCTCCAAGATCAGCATCGATTTGAAGTGCCTTGACTGCGGCGTCCGTCGCTTTGGGCCGCCATTCTCGCGGCGATCCGCCAGCGACCATGACTGTGCCAAGCAGGTTGTAGCTGTCTGCGAGCGAAGCGTACGCGGGAGCGTAGCTCGGATCGAGTGTGACAGCTGTCTGGAAGTACGTCACCGCCGTTCGCAGCGAATCTGCGGTTCTCTGATTCCAGTAATAGCGCCCCTTGAGATACGCCTCATAGACATCTGGATCGACGGCGCGAACTGCTGAAAACCGTCTCGCGTCCTCGGAAGAGAGCTCAACTTTGACTGCGCGGGCGACGGCCTGCGCCACTTCGGCTTGCAGCGCCATCACTTCACGCGCCGTTCGCTGGTACACCTCGGACCAAATCACTACGGATGACGCTGCATCCGTCAGCTGTGTGTTCAGGCGAACGCCGGCGGCATCTCTGACGACTGAACCATAAAGCAACCGATTTGCGCCGGCCTTGAGTGCGGCGTCGCGTATAGCCGCCGTCGAGCGTCGCCGTTGCATCGACGCGCCAGGGGCAATGACGCGAACGCCATCGATGCGTCCAAGCTCGCCAATGAGTGCTTCGGTCATGCCATCGGCAAAGAACTGTTCGGTAGCATCTCCCGTTTGGTTCTCGAACGGCAGTATTGCCACGACTGGCGCGACTGGATCCGGCGAACGGACAAGTCCGGCGCCGTACCACACGCCGAGAACCGCCGTGACACCGACGGCAGCAGCAACCACGCCGCGTCGCCTAGTCGCGTGGTGACCGGACATTGCCTCGCACTCAAGCAACGCATCGAATAATTCGCTGGCCGTGCTGAAGCGCGCTGCCGGATCTTTGGCCAGACAGCGCAGGATCACGCGCTGCAAGTCGAGGGGCACACTCTGCGGAAGCCGCGGCGGAGGCTCGTGAAGAATCGCCTCCGATGTTTCGAACGCGCTTGCGCCGCTGAATGGCAGTCTCCCCGTCGCCATCTCGTACAACATCACGCCCAACGCCCAGAGATCCACCCGGTGGTCGAGGGGCTCTCCGCGAAGCGTCTCAGGGGCAATGTAAGTAAGCGTACCGGCTATGGAAGCGTCGGCCAGAATGGTCGCCGCGGAGGCTGACGCCCCAGTGGTTGGCGCAATGCGGCGCGACAAGCCGAAATCGAGAACTTTGACTATTCCGTCACGGGACAGCGCAACGTTGCTGCTCTTGAGATCCCGATGAATCACCCCGCATCGATGGGCATGATCGAGAGCGATGGCGATCGCTTTACCCCATTGAACGACTTCTCCTATCGAAGCGCGCCGCTCTTTCAATACCTTCGACAGGGCAGGGCCCTCGACTAGTTCGAGGACGAGGAACGGCAGCTCGTGATCGCTCTCGGCTTCGTGAACGCCGCAGATGTTCGGATGGTTCAGAATCGACGCGTGCTGCGCCTCAGCCAGGAGCCGCGCACCTGCCTCGCGATCTTCGGGGTCGGTCACCAGTTTCAGCGCAACGGTTCTCCCGAGGTGGGTATCCTGCGCTCGATACACCTGGCTGATTCCACCGGCCCCTAAGAACTCGAGAATCTCGTATCGTCCCAGCTTTGTGCCGGGGACTAGAGCGCGGCGCAAACGATTGGCGCGTGTTCCGGGCCAGCATCGCCGCCGCCGGTTGCTCCATGAAGTCGCGAGCCTCGACGTCGCTTGCGAGCAGCGACGTCAATTCGCTGCGTAGAACGTCATCGTCGCCACACTCCGCTTCGATGAATGGCGCGCGGAGTGCGGGGTCGAGCTCCAACGCGGCTCGAAAGAGGTCCCGCGTCCGGGCCCACCGGACCGGATCGGCACTCTCACCGTGGGGCTCGATGAGCGACCTTTCATCCATTGATTTCGGGTCAGCATACGCTTCCGTCTGCCGGATGAAAAATCCTGAGCCAGTTTGCCCGCGAAACCCGCGTATAGGAGAGATCGCCTGATCGGCAGGGATCAGTGTCGCCGCGGGGAGGCAAAGGATGCAGCAACCGAGTTGGCCACAGTTAGGTCTCTTTGTGTTCCTGGTCGCCACGCTGGGCCTTGGTTCGGCGGCGTCAACCGCTGACAGCGTAAGTGGTCTGATTACACGTACTTACGTCATCGTGGAAGACACGGACTTGGCCGGAGATGTGACCTGCGACGTGACCGGCGCCCCATGTTTTTCCTTCGCTGCGCCTGGCGTCGAGCTGCGCTTGAACGGGTTCACCATCACTGGAAAAGCCGACCCAGTCACCGCGTGCGCGGGGGCTGCGCTAACCGCGAACGAAGGCGGCATCCTCACCAACAACCAGGATCGAGTCACGGTGCGTGGCCCCGGAGTGGTGCAGCGTTTCCGTCAACACGGCGTCTGGGTGGCCGGCTCACGCGATGTGCGAGTTGAGGACCTGACGGCGTCAACGAACTGCGGGTCCGGCGTGTTCATTGCCGCCAACGCTTTCGGGACGCTGGTCGAGGGCATTACTACGGTTCGGAATGGGTCGGCAGCCGCGCCCTGCGGCGGTGTTTGAATCGCCGGCCACAACAGCCGGGTCCGGCTGAATCGCGCGTCTGGCAATGGTTTTTCCGATCCTGCGGACGACTTCGGTATTGGCGTCATCGGCACCGCCACCGGAAACACTCTTGACAACAACGTCGTCACTGGCAACACGCAAGGCATCGTCGTGATGGCGGGCGCCCGCGCAACCGTGGTGCGCGAAAACACCGTTATCGGCAATCCGCCAATTCAAACGTCGAATACCCGTCCCGATCTTCGCGGGCTCGACATCGTCAATCTGGCGCCAACTGGGGAAACGACGTTCGAGCGGAACATTTGTCTTTCGGCTCAAAATGCTCCGTGTCCCACAACGACAACACCGCCGCCGCAACAATGAAACCGATTGGATCGCAAACCGCCGGGATCATTTCGATGATCGCCGCGTTCTTGGTGCCGAGTTGATGAGTGCTCCCTCAAGTCCTGGCAGGACTTGGCGCCGTGTCGGTAGTGAGCGCGGGCTGTGTGCTCTGGCTCGAACGCTTTCAACCAGTCTTCATTGCACTCGCACTCGGCACGCTCATGTATCAAGCGTGGCTAGTGAGACGACGACCGCGTCATCGCCGCACACGCATGATGCTGGTCATTCTGTGGACGAGTACCGGCACGAGTCTGGCCGTAGGCCTCGGTGCTGCTCGCCCTCTGGGTTCGTTATTGGTAACACTGGCGACAGCATTCGCACTGGCGGCGTGCGATGTCAGACCAACAACGTCCGATACGAACGGCGGATTCACCCGTGTGCTCGCCCATGTACGAGGTGTCACCTGACCAGCATGCGCCGCGACGATGGAAGTCGCGTTGCGCCGGCGCCTGGTAGGCGTCGCAGAGGTTTCGATTAGTCAAAGCGAACAGACGGCAGCGATCACTTTCGCACCAGGAACCCGCTCATTTTCGGCCGGCGGAGTTTCGAAGTGCAGTCGCAGAAGCGGACGTCGAAGTGATCGCTTTCGAAGCGAGTATCTGCGGCGTCGTTGGCGAACGGAACGAACTGCGGTTGCGAAACGACCTTGGGCAGCCAATGGTTCGATTGCGCGACAGTGATGCGGGCGTTGGGACTTCAATTTGCGCGACAGGACGCCTCGACGATCGCGCTGAGCCTTACGAGCTGCAAGTCGCTAACTTCCGGCCGTGGACTTAGGCCGAATCGAGCAACGGTCTGGAGGACAAATGTCTGAGAATGCTCTTGCCGAGCTGCTACAACTCGAGACGCCGCCGGTCGCCATCGCCTTTGTCGATACACCGCCAGCCGGTGTCGCACGCGTTTCCACTCCAGAGCCCGCCGGCTGTGGCTATTGGCGTCGCGCGGCGGCCGGAGAGGTGTTTTTCACCACCGCCGACGATCACAAACGATGTCCAGTCGGTGCACATACACATCATGTGCCTCTTACGGCGTCCGAACAGGACGAACTGATGGAACTCGTCAAAACGATGGTTAATCTCTCCTACCTAAGGATGGAAGACGTCCCCAAGATCGCGAGGCGATCGACGCCGTTGCAGACGGTCGTGTACGCGCCGTTGCGACTCGCGCCCATCCGACCTGACGTGGTGCTCGTCCGCGGCAATTCCAGGCAACTGATGCTCCTCGCCGAAGCCGCCGAACACGCTGGCGTTGCTGGATCGACGCCGGCGATGGGGCGTCCGACCTGTGCGGTGGTGCCAGAATCAATCAATGTGTCGCGAACGGCCGTGAGCTTCGGATGTGTTGGGAATCGCGTGTATACCGGGGCGAGCGACGGCGACTCGTATTTCGCGATTCCAGGCGAGCATCTCGCGGCAGTTGAACGGAGCCTTGCGACGGTCGTCCGTGCGAACCGTGAGTTGGAGAAGTTTCACCGCGGCCGCGCTGCCGCGGCATTCGCTGGTACCACTTAGAAAAGCTGCTGTATTGTCCGCTGCTTGGTCCAGGCAGCACACCCACGATAGGGTCTCCACGCTCGAGACCGGGTTTCGCGTACTGGAGACGCGCCCTGACTTCCTCCCGTTCAAAGATCTGAAAGATCCGGGCAGCTTTTGGCTCATTCTCGCGCAAAAGCCCGCGAGCCCGTGAGTGACCTATAACAAGGTCTTCACACGGCGCCCCGCGTGACGGCCCGGTCGTGCCACACGCGATCTGGACATGTGTGCGTCTCGTTTGCAAACTGATCGCGGAGATGAGCACCTCCATCGGCGTTGCCGGGTGTATGTGTTATTTCCGCGCTTCTACGATGTAGCCCCACGCCGCCAGGTGTCGTGCGGCGAGTGGAAATCCCCGAAAGGCCGCACACGAGAACCCCGCGTGACGGAAAGCGTCGTGCAGTTCTTCCTTCTTATAGAGGTTGGATCGCCACCATCTTCCAATCATCGGATGGGTGAGCCAGTTGCGCTTAGTGATGAACACGACAAGGGTTCCGCTTTCGGAGAGCCGATGGCGGAGTCCAGCTAAAGCCTCCGGCAATCGAGTGCGTGGAACGTATTCCAGCATGGAGGCGCTCACGACCAGGTCGTATTGCGTCCACGTGCTGGGAAGACTCTCCAGGTCGAGAACATCCGCCTGTCTGGTCTCCACCATCACGATTTCTCTTTCCTTGAGCGTGTCGTGAAAGCGTTTCAGCATTGTCGCCGTGAGGTCAAAGGCGTGGAGAGTCCCGAGCGTCAATTGCCGCCGCACGAGCGCATCGTGCAGCGCCAGCGTGACGACGCCCGTACCGCATCCCGCGTCGAGCACTCTAAGGCCCGAGCGGAGCAGCGCAGACTGCAAGAAGAAGGCTTGAATGCCATTGGAATAGCGCACCAGGCGAATAAATCGCGCGTAGCTGGTGTGTCTTTCGGTGAATAGACTTTCCGGGTCTGACGTCGCTGGCATTCGTGTGGCGCTCTCAGTGGAACCGATGGAAACGGTTCGCCGCAAGATGCCTGACGCGCTTGAAGCGCCCTACATGAGAGTCAAGCGGCTGTACCAAAATTCTTGGGTCGTGCCGAACGGCGTAGTGTGGATCTCCTGAACACTCTCCTGTAACCGAAATGGAGCGCCTAGTTCGGCTTCTAGCGCACTCGGAGAATAGCGCCTGACCGGCAGGCCGCTGCACTTCTCTGGCCCTTCAGGCCCGAAGGTAGCGATGACGAGCGACCCGCCACGCCGAAGCCCTCGTCGGAGCTGTTCACGGTATCGGTCGCGATCAACCGAGTCGGTCAGGAAGTGGAAAACCGCGCGGTCGTGCCAGATGTCCACCGCGGGGACTGGCCAATGATCGGTTACGTCCGCTGCAATCCACGTCACCGACGCTTCTCGTACACCGAAGACTTTGTTTTGGCGAGCGCCGCGCGCGAGATGTCGAGCACGGTGACGCATGTCCCAGACCGGTCGAGCAGGTGATCTACGAGTCGGGAATCCCCGCCCCTACATCCAGCACTCAAGTATCAGGGGCCAAACCAGCGGCCTCCAGAAGTCGCAATGAGACTGTTGGCGTGCGCTGAAACCAGCTGACCTCATCTGCTGCTTTCGTCGTGTAGACGTGTTGCCAGTGGTCCCGTCGTTCCATGACCCCGAACGCGATCAGACGATTAAGGTACCCGGTCTGTCAAGTGCTGCTGGACCTCGTCGGCTCTCCGGTTGCGGGACATCAACACAGCAGGCGCCAGCCGTGCCATGATTCAGTTGCTCAAAGAACAGCGCATGAGTGCCTTGTACCGGCTCCTCCGCCCTGTGTTTGTATCGGCACTCCTTGCTGCGTTGGCAATTGGCGCGCCCTCACTAAGTGCCCTTCAGGAAAGCGACGCGGATCGCGAGCGCACCGAACGCGTCGCCGACATTCTTGCTGCCCTCGGAGTCAGGGACGGGCTCTATGTCGCCGATGTCGGCTCGGCGGACGGGTTCTACACCCTGCGGATTGCGCGTGCGGTTGCGCCAACTGGTCGTGCGTACGGCGTGGATATTCGTGCGGATGCCCTGGACCGGCTGAGGCAACGCATGCTTCGTGAGAAGGTCGCCAATTTCGATACGATTCACGGCGAGCCGAATGATCCGAAGCTTCCGGCTGGGGAACTCGACGCTGTTCTAATCCGCAACTCCTACCATGAGATGCCCGAGTTCAGAGGGGTGCTGGCTGGCATTATGCGGGGCTTGAAGACCGGAGGCATCCTGGTGATCGTTGAACCAATACATACGGAGAGACGCCACTCTCCGCGCGAGGAGCAGGTGAAGGAACACGAAATTGCTCCAGAGTTGGTCGAGGCCGATCTGCGCGAGGCAGGATTCGAGCTCCTCGAACGCCGGGATCCATTCGTGGAATTTCCGAAATTCAGGCCGGGTAGTTTTTGGCTGATACGCGCGCGTCGGCCATGACGCGGGGTTTCGCCCGGCCAGTGATCGAGCACGCTCGCACCCTTCAGGAACCGAGTCGTGGGTCAGTTGATCGACTGCCCTTTTTGAGGCAATCGTATTTGGGCTCGGCCCGCCCCTCGTCGGCGGCCTGACGAGCACCACGGAATTAGCAAAAGGACCTGAGTCTGACCCTCGGAGCGGCCCTTGCTCAACAATTCGGTTGGATTCCGGAAGATCGCCATTCCACAGCAGTTGCAGGACGCCCGCTGGGGTGCGCCCTAGCGCATATACTGAAGACCGCTTCATAAAGGGTGCAGCGGCTGTTCGCTGCAGGAATCGGATGGTCGGGCCGCCATCCTCGTGGTCGCGAGACCCGGAGGATTCGAGTTGGCAGCCTTGGTCAGTGGACCGTCCGCACATTGGGC
This sequence comes from uncultured Acidobacteriota bacterium, assembly GCA_963724485.1. Taxonomy (GTDB): domain Bacteria; phylum Acidobacteriota; class Vicinamibacteria; order Vicinamibacterales; family UBA2999; genus JACCSI01. The sequence goes on along the minus strand of CAVRUW010000016.1, from coordinate 392,484 downwards.
AGTGGTCGTCCTGACGCTGCGATGCGTATCTGCTCCGGCAACCCCCAGAGCCGATCGCGATAACGCGCACGGATTCCTCTCGCCCGCGCTCAACCTTCGATCCCATCCCACCAGCAGGCTGATCGCTGGACGTCTCGCCCTCCACGGTGATTTGCAACTTGCCGTCGTTTCGTCGAACGACTGGCCATTCATCGGAGGCGAAATGCTTTTCAAGACCGCAATCGCTTTGCTCGTCACATGGTTGCTCGGGATGTTCGGTGTCTTCCGCGTCGGCGACCGGGTCCACATCTTCTTGCTTCTCGGATTGATGCTGTTCTTGCTCGCCGTGCTCAAGGCACGCGATGCGGCTTTGCATCGGCGCGAATCGCACACTGACGACTGAGGGGACACGCTGGGTTCCAAGCCGATGAGATTTGTCTTCGACAACTCATTGCTACTCGTCGCTGGGACGCTGGCAGCGGTGCTCTGGGCGAATCTCGACCTCGCAAGCTATGACCGACTCACCCACCCGCTGCGCTTCTGGGCGAACGACGTCGGCATGGTGTTTTTCTTTGCACTCGCGGCAAAGGAAGTGTTCGAGGCGACGTTGCCCGGTGGACCGCTCGCCTCACCGCGCCGGGCCGCGTCGCCGCTCGCAGCGGCGGTGGGTGGCATGGTCGTGCCCGCCGCGATCTATCTTGCGTTGACCTCAACCGTCGGACCCTCGGAACTGAGCCGCGGGTGGGCGATCCCCTGCGCCACCGACATCGCGTTCTCAGCGATGATCGCCCGTCTCATCTTTCCGGGCGGGCATCCCGCGATACCGTTCCTGTTGCTCCTGGCAATTGCCGATGACGCACTCGGCCTGGTGCTTCTGGCTGTGTTCTACCCGTCGGGGCCTCTCTCAGTCGCAGCTCTCGCAATACTGATGGCGGCCGCCGTTCTGGCGGCGCTCTGGCTGAGGCGACGGCGTGTTCGCAGCTTCTGGCCCTACGTGATTGGCCCCGGGTCGCTCTCATGGGCCGCGCTGTACGTCGGTGGCTTCCATCCGGCCCTAGCCCTGGTTCCCATCGTGCCCTTCATGCCGCACAGTTTTCGGGATCTTGGTTTGTTCGATCCGCGAGAGGATTCTCAGGTGGACACTCTCAATCAGTTTGAGCATTGGTCGGCAGCACCCGTGCAATTCGTGCTGTTGCTCTTTGGGCTGGCGAATGCCGGCGTGCCATTCGAGCAAGTCGGACCGGGGACGTATTTCGTCTTGGCCGCCCTGTTATTGGGCAAGCCAATCGGTATCGTGCTCTTTTCTGGTGGAGCCAGTCTGGTGGGCGCACGATTGCCACAGGGGCTGCACGCGAACGACCTGCTCGTCGTTGGGGTCACGGCCGCCATAGGTTTCACCGTCTCTCTCTTTTTCGCCGTTGCCGCCTTCCCGGCGGGACCTGCTCTGGCTGAAACCAAGATGGGAGCGCTTCTGAGCTTCACTGCGGCCCCTCTCGCACTCTTTGCGTCGCGGCTTCTGAGAAGGCGAGCCGCATCAAGTGTCGGCTTTGTATCCCACGGCTAGGTACCTACTCGTCCACCCTGTAGCTGCTACAGTCACTGCGCTGCGGCCATGATCGACGTCCACGCCTTCAGCTTTACGTATCCGAGCGCACGACAACCCGCTGTTCGCGATGTGTCGTTTACGGTCGCACCACGGGAGATCTTTGGATTCCTCGGCCCCAGCGGCGCGGGCAAGAGTACGACGCAGAACGTCCTGATCCGCTTGCTCGACGGATACAAAGGCAATATCCGTGTGTTGGGGCGCGATCTTCGCAGCTGGGACAAAAACTACTATCGCCGGATCGGCGTCGCCTTCGAAGCGCCGAATCACTACTTGAAGCTCAGCGCGCTAGAGAACCTGCGCCTGTTCGCCGGCCTTCATGGTGGCCGGACAGAGTCGCCGGAGACATTGCTACGACGCGTCGGCCTGCACGAGGATGGCGAGAAATTCGTGGCCGAGTTTTCCAAGGGGATGCGAGGCCGGCTCACGCTGGCGCGTGCCCTGCTGCATCGTCCCGAACTGCTGTTTCTGGACGAGCCCACCGCCGGTCTCGATCCGGTGACGGCGCGCTTGGTGCGGCAGCTCATTCGCGAAGTTCGGGACGAGGGCGCGACGATTTTCTTGACCACTCACGATATGGTCACCGCCGACGAGCTCTGCGATCGCGTCGCGTTCCTCGTGGAGGGCGCCATCGTAGGCTTGGACAGCCCACGCGCGCTCCGATTGGTACATGGCCGCAAGTTTGTGCGACTTGAGATCGTGGGCGACGGAACGCGCACCTCCCGAGAGTTTCCACTCGAGGATCTGGCCGAGAACCCGGAGTTTCTGTCCATTCTTCGAGCGGGGCACGTCGAGACCATGCATACGCTCGAAACGACCCTGGAGGATGTGTTTGTTCGGATGACCGGAAGGGCGCTCGTGTGAGGGCATTCATCACCGCGCTTCGCTGGGACATCGTTCTCCAGGCTAGAAATGGCTTCTACTGGGCGACCGCGTTTCTCGTGGTCGTTGTTGGAGGACTGCTGCTCGCAGTGCCAGAGCCAGCGCGCGCCAACGCAACCGCTTGGGTGCCGGCGCTGGTTGCGGTGAACCTTCAGATCACCACGTTCTTTTTCGTGTCTGGGTTGATGCTCCTGGAGCGCGATGAAGGAACGCTCGCCGCACTCGCGGTGTCGCCTTTTTCGCCCGGCGCGTACCTTGCGACGCGGACCGTGACGCTGACGGCGCTCGGTGCGGTCGAGACGATCGCCGTCGTATGGATTGCGTTCAGTGTCGGGGGATCCTGGCTCCTCGTCCTCTCAGGCGCCGCCGCGCTCGGGGTGATCTATACGGGCCTTGGCGCCGGAGTAGGCGCTGGCTACACGTCAATCAATGCGTTGCTGCTCCCGGCATCCCTTGTTGTGAGTCTGCTGCTTCTTCCACTTCTTCCTCACTTTGGGTTAGCTCCGCGCGCACTGTTTCTGTGGCATCCGATCGAACCGGCCCTTTCGTTGCTCCGAGCGGCATATGGCACGGTGAATCCGGGAGAACTGCTCTTCGGGGTCCTCGGCTCACTGACCTGGGGCGCCGTCGCGTTCATCTGGGGACGCAACCGAGTGAGCCGACTTATGCGCGACACGCGCGCGAGCGGGGGACGATGACGACATCTGGACTTTGGGGGATAGCCTCCGCTGACATCCGGATTTTGGGCCGCGACCCGCTCTTGAAGTGGATCGTCTTGCTGCCGGTGGGTCTTGCATTGCTGTTGCGCGTACTGATTCCCAGGGCGGAAGCCCTTCTTGGGACCACGGGCTTCCAACTCGAACCGTATTACCCACTCGTCATGGGCGGATACCTCATGACCGCGCCCGGGATCGTCGGGATGGTGATTGGCTTTCTGCTGCTGGACGAGCGGGATGCGCAAACGTTGAAAGCACTCCGCGTCACGCCGCTCTCCATCCGACGGTACCTGACTTATCGCATCACCCTGCCGCTACTGGTCGGCACCGGAACGACGCTCGTCGGCTACCCAATGATCGGCATCAGTCCGCTGCCGTTCACCTCGCTCCTGGCCATTGCGATCGTGGCCGGGCTAGCCGCACCCCTGATCGCACTCATACTCGCGGCAGTCGCCCCCAACAAGGTCGCGGGATTCGCGGTGGTGAAGGTGTTGAATGGCATCAACCTCATCCCGATCGCGGCGTTTTTTTTACCGCGACCTATTCAGTATGTGGTCGGGGTGCTGCCGACGTACTGGCCGATGCGGGCGCTTTGGTCAGCCGTCGCGCATGAGGAGTACTTGACCTATCTCGTCGTCGGCGCGCTCACGGGTGCTTTGGCGGTTATCCTGACCGCGGCGATGTTCGAGCGGCGCTTACTCCGATATGGCTGAATTCTGGTTGAGCGTCTTGGATGACGGGCGGCCGGCCAACGAGCTTACCGCTAGTCCGCAACTCGTAGATAGGCGGAGACTCTCTCCGCCACCCCCACTCGCTTGCACTCCTTCGGTGTCGTTTCGAGTGGTCTTCAGGCATCGCGCGGCTCGCAGGGTCGCCGCGACTTGGCACGAACCCCACTCTCTCTCCGCCACTTAAGGACCGCAAACTTTATAGTTGTGTTTTACTGTCATCACCGCAGGTTTAACCCCTCATTACATCCCACAATTTTTGGGGTCAGCGACGGCATCTCCAAAACCGCACGTCTGCGGGCGAACTTGCAGCCCGACGTAAAGAGATGCTCCAAGCTTTGCTGGCTGGCCGTCCGAGACTGATGGAAGCTCGCTCTTCTTGACCGCCGATCGTGTACGACAAAGCGTGAATGCGCGGTCGATGGCCGAGAGTCTGCGTTTCCGACGTACTACAACGCCCTAGAGGATTCGGAAACGGACCGCGTTTCTCCACAGATTCCATTTTCTGGCTGTTTGCAGTCGGTTCGGCTGGCGCATTGGATGACGGCGTCTCTAAGCGGCTGGCACGGGCAAATTCGCTCAGGGCTCCTCTTCGACCGCGCGCGAGAGAATTCGGATATCGTGCTGATCGATCTGCCCGCGAGATGATGCGGATTGAACGATTCAGGGCCACGATACGGTCCTACAGAGCGGCCGAGGACTTCAGATACGATCGCGCGGGGGGACCGCGTGCCAGACACCGCTTCGCTTCGAAAGATCTTCAAGAGCCAATACCACGCGTCGCTGGCAATGTTGCGAGACGCGGTCGAGAAGTGCCCTGAAGACCTGTGGCTCCGCGCGGACACCCCGAACGCGTGCTGGCAACTCGCTTACCACACGTTGTTCTTCACGCATCTCTATCTACTCGATAGCCCTCGCGAGTATGCGGGATGGCGCGGGCATCAGAGCCAGGTTCAGCAGGAAGACAGCATCGCCGGCCCGCCTGATCCTAAGAGTGAATTACCCGTGATCCCGCGGCCGTATACCAAAGCCGAGGTGCTGGAATACTGGACGATCTGTGACGGCATGGTCGATGCCCAACTCGACGCGATGAATCTCGAGAGCGAACACAGCGGTTTCTCCTGGTACAAGATGTCGAAGCTCGAACATCAATTGGTGAACCTTCGGCACATCCAGCATCACACGGCGCAACTCGCGGATAGGCTGCGCAACGCTCTTGGCGTAGGTACTGCTTGGGTCGGTCAACGGTAGCAGTGGTCTTCTGTCTGTTGTGAGGGCCCACAGGCGCTTGCCAAGACGCCCAACGGGTAGTGGTCAACTTTGCTTAACTATGCGGGCGGGAGGATAGTCCAGCCTTCGAGAGCGAGGCTTACCCGAGGAGGGTTGCGGATCGGCGTGCCTCGGCACGCGTCGCGCTGGTGGTCGCCGTAGGATCGCGTCTGGCGAGGAAGGTGTGCAGTTGCGCGACGACCGCGGCTCCCTCCCCGATGGCCGCACCCACTCGCTTTACCGAGCCGCAACGCACGTCGCCGACCGCGAAGATCCCTTCGACCCCGGTCTCCAGCGGTAGCTTGGATGGCTGGGTTGAACTCACGTCAGCACCGGTCCGGATGAACCCCTTCTCGTCGATGGGGATGCCGGTGCCGTTGAGCCAGGCTGCAACCGGATCAGCGCCGGTGAAGAGGAACAAGTGGGCGATAGCGTGCTGTTCCTCGGCCCCGGTGCGTCGGTTGCGCCACCGCACGCTCTGCAGACCCTGTTCCGGCGTGCCGAGGAGCTCAATGACCTCGGTCTCACCAAGCACTGCGATGTTCGGAGAACCTGCTATGCGTTCGATGAGATAGCGCGACATCGTATTCGAGAGGCCAGGCCCGCGCACCAGCACACGCACGTGACGTGCGTGGCTTGCGAGAAACACCGCCGCCTGCCCCGCCGAGTTTCCTCCCCCCAACAGCGCCACGTCCTCATTGCGGCAAAGCCGGGCCTCGACGCGCGATGCCCAGTACCAGATGCCGCGGCCCTCGAACTGCGCGAGGTTCGGAATCTCGGGACGGCGATAGCGCGCGCCGGTGGCGACCACGACCGCGCGCGCCCGGATCCGCCGCCCGTCGGCAAGCTCGAGGATGTGCACGGGATCAGGCCCCGAGTTCTCTGAAGTGCAGTCCAGCTGCGTAACCTCGGTGGACAGGCTGAACTCGGCCCCAAATTTCTGCGCCTGTGTGAACGCGCGTGCCATCAAAGCCTGCCCCGAGACGCCAGTCGGAAAACCCAGATAGTTCTCGATGCGCGCGCTAGCGCCCGCCTGTCCTCCAAACGCAAGTGCTTCCAGCACCAGTACGGCGAGGCCCTCTGATGCGCCGTAGACCGCGGTCGCAAGCCCGGCCGGACCTGCGCCGACGATGACCACGTCGTACGGTTCGGAGCGGAGGCTCGTCGCCACCAGACCGAGGGCCCGCGCGAATTCCTGTTTCGTTGGATTCTTGAGCACGGTACCGTCTGCCAGGACGGCGATTGGCAGCTCGTCCGGCTTCGGGGCTAAACGCGCGAGCAGTGCGGCTGCATCCTGATCCTCGTCGGGATCGACCACGCGGAACGGAATGCCGTTGCGTTCGAGGAAGTGCGACAGTCGCGTCACGTCCGGGGACTTGACTGCTCCGACGAGCACCGGACCACCGAAGCCGAGCTCGATCAGCGCCACTCGACGCAGGATGAGCGCGCGCAGGATCCGCTCGCCGAGCTCGGCCTCGGCGACGAGCAGGGCTCGCAGCGCCTCGGGCGGAACAACGATCGCTTCCACACCACCGACGGCCCGAGCGTCGTACACGCTCAAGTCCGGCCTGCCGGAGAGCTGACCGATCTCACCAATGACTTCGCCCGGGACCACCTCTGTCATTTCTTCGAGGGGTGCCCCTATCATCTGCGCGAACGTTGCCACGGGCACGGCCTGCCCCAGCCCGTCGCGGGGCTCGATCGCCACGCGGCCCGACAGGATCACGTACATTCCGGGGACGGCCTCTCCTGCCTGGAATAGGAGCTCTCCGGCAGAGAACCGCCTTACCTCGCCGAAACGCCGGACGCGGTCGATCTCGGTCTCGGAGAGGACCGGAAACATCTGGTGAAACCGCGATGCCAGGGCGGCATTGGATGCGGCCGGCCCTGCTGGAGTCGCGTTCCCCAGTACCTCTTGTCCGCCGTGCTCGTCTTCAATCGGCACGTCAGATCCCGTCGCAGGTGACTTGATCCAACATTACGTGACCTCGAGACACGCTATGCGGGTGAGGCGCCGCAGTCAAGGCGGAAGGAGTCTTTGCACGGGGTGGAAACTCTTCCGCGGCGGCGTCACGCGCAGGATCACGCTACAGTTGATGAAGGTGAAGCCCGCACGTCGAAAGCGGACCAATTGTGATTCGTGGGATCAACGGCATGTCACAACCGCGCCGGCTTGATTGCGCCGAGACCTGGGCCGGCAACGAAGGGGCGGCCAGCCTTGTCGAACTACCAGGACTGGCGGCCTGGGTGCATTCGATTCCCGCAGGGGCGGAGGATGCAGGAGGGGATGTCCACTACGTCTCCGTCTGTCCGAGCTGCCTCGTCTCGCGCGTTGCGCTTGCTGACGTCAGCGGCCACGGACGCGCTGTTGCGGCACTCAGCGCCAAGGTTCGAACGCTCATGGAGAAGTACCTCACCGCTCTCGAGCCGACGGGCCTCATGCGCGACCTCAACCAGGCGGTTCAGACGGAACTTGATGGCGTGCACTACGCCACGATGGTGGCCGTAGGATTTCATGGACGAAGAGGTCTGCTCGTACTCAGCAACGCTGGTCACCCGCCGCCGTTCTGGCATCGCACAAGGCGAGACGAATGGGCGTGGTTCGACGAGGATTCCGAAAGGCATCGCCCTGGTGTGATCGGCACGCCGCTCGGACTCCTGCCAGATGCGTCGTACGGTCGCACGATTGTCAAGCCAGAGCCGGGCGACCTGATCGTCCTTTACTCCGACGGTGTTTCAGAAGCGAGGGATCCTTCCGGCGAAGAACTTGGACGCGACAGACTGATGGAGATGGCTCGGGGTCTGGATTCCAGCAACGCGGAGCGATTCGGAACGCAGTTGGCGCAAGCAGTACCAGTGTTCCGCGGCGGCGTCACGCCGGAGGATGATGAGACGATCATCGTGTTGGAACGACTGTCGACGGGCGATCGACCGCGCTGACTTTGTATAGAGCGAGGTAAGTTTCGATGCACCAGCCGTGCGGACGATCCGACACTCTCAAGGGCATCCAACCGACACGGTCGGTGCCCTCACCGACGGCGCCCACTAAGTGACTGATCGCGACGATCGGATCCTATTCGTTCGTCGGCAAGCGAATGGGATCGCCCATCCTTCGACCGCGGTGGTCAACGCTCTGCTGCCAGATAGAGCCCGGTCGTTTAGCCTTCGCAGCACTCAACGCGCACGAGAAAGTCTCAAAGGGACCCGCGATGTGCTGGCCTGTGATGGCGTCCACCACGACAAAGCCCCGCGTGGTCGCCGCTCGAATGAGGATGTCGCCGGCGATGGGCTGGCTCATCTCGAGGTAAAAGCACGAGTCGTACCTGATGACGCTTCCGAGCTCAGCAGCGAAAGCTGGCTGATCGGCTCCACGTCGAAGGTGAGGACGCCGTGGCCGCTCCGAGGAAGTTACTCGCGAGCGCGCACGCGCAGAATGCTTTGCGCGACGATGTAGAGCCGCTCCGAGAGTTCGTCCGCGACTCGCAACGTCCGGCGAAGCTCTTTGTGGAGCGCGTCGGCACGCTCCAGCGTGTTTTTGAGTGCCAAGCGAACTCGCTCGCCCTCGAGGGCCAATCGAGCGAGTCGGTCGTTCTGTTGTTGAGGCCGCCGTCCGCTCACTTGAAAATTTTGCGCCTCTTATTGCGTCGGCGCAAGCTCGGCATCTTCGACGAGTGCCACACCATTTCACCTTCTCAGGGCGCCATAAAGCTCCGCAATTGCGTCCTCCTGCTTCGAGCCGAGATCCCAACGAAGAGCCGCGTGCTCCGAGAGCGCCGGGCTAAAGTCTCGGACCTGTTTGGCCGTGACGCCGTACCACACGGGGTAGAACAGTCGGGGCTGCTTCAGCCGGGCCGACACCACGCGGTGAAACTCCACCGGGCTCCACGTCCGATTTCGCAGGAAGTACGGAGACACCACCAGAATGCACGTGGTCGCGTGCTTGACGCCGGCCGCAAACACCGCGCCCGGCTTACTGCTGCTGCTCAGTGAGTAGTTGTGAAACCATACTAAACATCCGCGCCGGGCCAACCCCTCGACCAGGGGCCGGGCCACATGGTTCTGATCGCGTACGTCATGGAGGATGAAGGCGCGGGGACGTTCGAGCGCGAGTCGCGCGCTCAGATAGTCGGGGCCACGGAACTTGAGTGACGTGCCATACAACGCCGCGCTCACTCCCACACGATCGATGCTGCTGTCGGGAAGCGTCCCCTCGTGATAGACAAAGCATCGTCCGCCAAATCGCAATTCGGCGGACGGGCTGGGAGGGTCGCCGGGCAGGCCATCGACCCGTGGGATGGCCAGATCCGCGGTTGACAACATGGCGTACTGCCGGACGAGCAACTCTTCGCAGACGGTCGCAATCGGACGATCCGGTGGCACGTAGCAGGACAGAAACTTGGCGTTGGCGATGAAGTCGTAGTGCACGCGGACCTCAACGCCGTTCAACGCATCGCCCTCCTGAGGCCCGACGCGGTAACAGGGCAACCCGACAAAGTCCGTTTCAAAGTACTCACGCAAGAAGCCCACGTGGCCGTCGGACGGTCCACTCATGACGGCACATCCAGACGGCTCCGTGCACTGCAGCCGAGACCGTCACCGTCGCCGAAAATCTCGGCAATCGCACCGTTGATGGGGTGACGAACGAAGAGTAAACGGCGCGCGTTCATTGGCCAGCGTGCCGGCTCGTTCGACGGTCTCGCACAGCCTATGTATCGGGAGATTGAGCCTCTTCTCGCAGCGCGACATCTCGAGAAGACGCGAGCACCTATGCTCGGGGGCGGTGGGTCATCTGCCTTCCCAACCCTCCACCTCGAACTCCTTCCGCTTTTCAGCGGCCAGTGCGCGAAGCGTCTTCGCGTCGCTCACCCGCTCCGTCGAGACCATCCCGTAGGTGGCAGGTTTTCCACTGCCCGTGTAGATGCGCAGCTGCGGGACGAAGTCATGCACCGACGTTCGCGCCTCGGCGACGCGATCGCCCTTGTATAGCGTCCACAAGACCTCTTCGTGGTTCTGATCGGTGCGCATGAGTGATTAACCGAGTAGCATTATTCTGGACCTATCCACTCAATCCGATCACCCCGCAGCTGCAGCGTGCCGTAGCGCCGGCCAAGATCGCCCCCTGGAGCTGATCTGTGGAGCAAGGGCGGTTAGTCAGTCCAGATACTTCACGAACACCACCTCGTTGCGCTTTTCGTTGTACAGCAGCTCGTCGACCTGCGCACGCACGGTCAGAATCCCGAATCCGCCAGGCCGCATCCCTTTTTCCTCGCGCACGATCGCGTGCGCCGTCGGGTCGTCTTCCGGCTGGCCGATGGCGGCGTGCAACAACCCCTCCACGTTGAAACCGGGACCGGGATCGGCGATGCGGTAGAGCAGCATCCGTTTGGCCCTGAGGAACGCGATTCGCACGGTGCGAGAAGGGTCGAGCCCTCCGCCCCATTCGACCGCGTTCATCAGCAGCTCTCGAAATGCGTAGCCTATCGACTCCCGGACGTCGGCCGGCAGATCGGCCTCGAGGTGCGACATGAAGCTCTCGATTCGATCCACCTCCGCGCGCTGGCACGGCACCAGCAGCTCGACCCAGTCAGGCCGGGCTGATACCACCTCGATCGCACGCGCCACGGCGGTCTGCGCCAGTACCTCGTGCAGGAGCTCGACCAGCGCCTCTGGCTCGACGGGCTTCGCCACGTACCGCCACGCCTGTTCGCGAACCACTTTGAGCAGCGTTTCCGGCGTGTCGTCCGCGGTCATCACGACGACTTTGGGGCGCGCCCCTTCCTTGGGCAGCGCGGCCAACACGTCCAGTCCGTTCATCTTCGGCATCCACACATCGAGGAGCATCAGATCGTAGGAGCCGGCGCGCAGGCATTTCAACGCTTCGACTCCGTCCTTCGCCGACGCGACAGTGAACCCGGCGGCCTTCAGCGTCTCCGCAATGAAAAGACACGTGGACCGGTCATCTTCGACGACCAGGATGCTGCTCATCGTCCTGCCTTCCTCTGCCGCTGGCGGTGTGCGGACGTGCGTCGCGGATGGCTGGCACGGCCGAGCGCCCGCCGCAGGCGTGGCATCTCGCGGGTCAGCACACCGTACGTCGCCACTGACTCATGGAGGTCTCCGTTCTTGCCCTGAAGCTCGAGTCGACGCGCGGCTTCGACCACCGGAGCCGCTGCGAAATTTGCCGCGGCTCCCTTCAGCGCATGCGCGGCCTCACGGAGCGCTTCTCCGTCGCCCGTGTTGATGGCGCGCCGCATAGCTCGCATCCGGGCGGGGGAGTCACCGAGAAACAGACGCACCAGCTTTGCGAACAACTGCGCGTTGTCACCCAGCCTCGCACGGATGAACCGCTCGTCGAACGCGGGCTGGCCAGCCGCGACTGGCGCAACCGGGACCGCCGCCGGAATCGCCCCCTGCGCTGCAGCGGCCGGCACCAGCTGGGCGATGATGCGGGTCAGCTCGACGCCGTCAATCGGCTTCGTGACGTACCCGTCCATGCCGGCCGCGAGGTACCGTTCGCGGTCGCCGTGCATGGCGTGCGCCGTCAGCGCGACGATCGGCAGGTGCGTCCCCGAGGCGCGCTCGGCGACGCGGATTGCGGCTGTGGCCTCGAGCCCGCCCATCACCGGCATCTGCACGTCCATCAGCACGAGATCGAACGTCCCGCGCCCGGATTGTTCGAGCGCGGCGAGCGCCGCGCGGCCATCGGCAGCCATCTCGACGTGATGTCCCAGCCGCTGGAGGATCTGCCTCACCACCTCCTGGTTCACGGGATGATCCTCGGCGACGAGGATGCGCAGTCCCGTCGTGCGGGGAATGGGCATGCTGACGCGCGCGTCGGCCAGCGGGAATACGCGCCCTGCTTCTGCGGTCTGCTGATCGGCAAATTCCAGCGCCATGCGCACCGTGTTCATGAACTCGTTGACCTTGATGGGCTTCGTGAGATACCGGAAGAATCCCGCCTCCAGGCCCTTCATGATGTCGCGCGGCATGGCATTCGCGCTGAGGGCGACGATCGGGATGTGCGTCGTGAGCGGGTCTTCACGCAGCATCTTCATGGCCTCGATACCGCTGATGTCAGGCAGATTGACGTCCATCAGGATCATCTCCGGCTGGGCGGCGCGCGCAAGCTCGATGCCGAGAGTCCCGTTCACGGCGGTGAGCAGGCGGAGTTCGGGGCGGCGCGCAATGAGTTCCTCAACCAGCTTCAGGTTCGCCGGGTTGTCCTCTACGCAGAGCAGGGTGCGCAGCCGCGCGCCGTGCGGCAGATGCTGTGGAGAATCTGCGGCGGCTTCGCCTCGTTCCTCAACGAATTGCGGTGCAGCAGCCGAGATCAGTTCGATCCAGAACACGCTTCCCGCCCCGACCGTGCTGTCCACGCCGATTGCACCCCCCATCAGCTCCACCAGCCGCTTGGTCACCACGAGGCCGATGCCTGTGCCTTCTTCGCCCTCGGCCTCTTGTCCGAGACGATTGAACGGCTGGAACAGCTGCGCCAGCTTTTCCGGAGGCAATCCTGCGCCGGTGTCCTTGATGCTGATGCGAGTGCGATCCGCGGCGCTCACGGTGTAGTCCACAACGACCGTGCCCCGCACCTTGTTGTATTTGATCGCGTTGGAGAGCAGGTTGATGAGAATCTGCTTCAACCGGGTCCGATCGGAACTGACGAAGCAGGGCTTGTCGAACTGGGGGAAGGTCATGCGAATGCCACGCTGATGCGCCTGCAGTTCCATCATGGCCCGGCATTCGACCATGACCTCGTCCAGCGACACCGATTCTCCTGACAGCGAAACCGTCCCCGACTCGATCACCGCGAGATCGAGGATTTCGTTGATCAGGTTCAGCAGATGCCATCCCGCATCGAGAATCTGGGCAATGCTTTCCTTCTGGGAAGGCGTCGGCGACTGCGAGTCGGACTCCATCAGCTGGGCGAACCCGAGGATCGCATTGAGCGGGCTGCGCAGCTCATGGCTCATGCTGGACAGGAAATCCGATTTGGCGAGGTTCGCTTGTTCCGCCACGGACTTGGCGGTCTCCAGCTCGACGTTCTTTTCGAGCAGGACCTGATCCAGACGATTGCGCTCGGTGACATCGCGCGCAGCGGCGAACACGCCCTGCAGCGTCCTGTCCCGGTCGTAGAAGGTGGTCGCGTTGTAGGACACCACGGTTTGCTTGCCGCCCCTGGCGCGCGCGGTCAGTTCGTAGTTGGTGACCTTCTTTTCGCTGAGCACCTGCTTAATAGCGGCCTCGGCTCGCTCCGGATCGGTAAAGTAGTTCTTGAACGGCGCGCCGATCAGTTCGTCACGCGTGCAAGCGGTGAGCGCCTCCATCTGCTTGTTGACGTCGGTAATGATGCCGGACGGATCGGTGGTCATCAGTGCGTCGATGTTGGATTCGATGAGCGAGCGCGTGTAGAACTGCTGGTCGCGCAGCCGCTGATCGAGCTTTTTCCGCTCCTCTTCCACCTGCTTGCGCGCGGTGTTGTCGGTGCCGATCAACAGATAGCCGATGATGGCGTCCTGCGCGTCGCGCAGCGCCGTGACGGACACCACCGCCGGGAACCGGCTTCCATCCTTGCGGATGTAGGTCAGCTCGTAGATATCTTCGATTCCGCGCGAGGCCTTGAACACCAATGCCTCGAAGCCCGGCGTAATCGGGGTTCCGAGCTCGACGCTCAGCGCTTTGGCGCGTGCGATCACCTCCTGCGGGTCGGAAATGTCGGCCGGCGTGATCTGATTCATCACTTCCGCGGCCGTGTAGCCCAGCATCCGCTCGGCGCCGACGTTGAAGATCTGAATGACGCCGTTCGCGTCGGTGGCGATGCTCGAGAAGTTGGCGCTGTTGAAAATCGCGGTCTGCAGGGCCCCTGCCTTGAGTAACGCCTCTTCCGCCTGCTTGCGCGCGGTGTTGTCGGTGCCGATCAACAGATAGCCGATGATGGCGTCCTGCGCGTCGCGCAGCGCCGTGACGGACACCACCGCCGGGAACCGGCTCCCATCCTTGCGGATATAGGTCAGCTCGTAGATATCTTCGATCCCGCGCGAGGCCTTGAACACCAGTGCGTCGAAGCCTGGCGTAATCGGGGTTCCGAGCTCGACGCTCAGCGCTTTGGCGCGTGCGATCACCTCCTGTGGGTCGGAAATGTCGGCCGGCGTGATCTGGTTCATCACTTCCGCGGCCGTGTAGCCCAGCATCCGCTCGGCGCCGACGTTGAAGATCTGAATGACGCCGTTCGCGTCGGTGGCGATGCTCGAGAAATTCACGCTGTTGAAAATCGCGGTCTGCAAGGCCCGCGCTTCACGCAACGCTTCTTGCCGCCGGACCTCGTCGCCAACATCCTGGGTGCCGACGACTTCGTCGGGAACCGCGGAGTCGTAGAGTCTTGCGGACATAAACTGATTCTCCGTCCAGGGGTGCCTTGCGACCCGTTCTGCCGAGCGAGCGATCGGCGTACGTGCGTAACAGATAAGGTTCGCGCCTCGCGCAGTGACAGGGCTGTTCAAAATGGCACACGCTGTTACGCGGCCGTTGAGCGACTCACGATCTTCGCGTCCGCATAGTGTTCGGCCTTGTCGCCGCGCTTGACCACTACCGGGTCACGGACGATGGGTGTCAGGGACGGGTTTCAATCATGAGGCCGCCGTCGACGCTCATTAGGTCTGCTTACTCGGCCCGCAACGCAACGATTGGGTTGACCGCAGCGGCACGGACATCGAAAAGCAGGATGCAGTTGTCGGAATCTTGAGACACTGAACACGGTCCCCTGATCACGCACAACCGTCGGCAAGTCCGGCGGGCGCCCAGTGATATCGCGAACCGTCGATTCGACCATCGCCGCCTCTCCAGCGCGTTACGTGCCGGGGGAACCAACTGTCGAGGAATGACCCGGTCGTGGCGCTGTTCGCCGGTCGCTGCGGCGCACACGGTAAAATGCCGCACCCATGCCCTTGCAGCCTGGTGCGCGGCTCGGCCCCTATGTCGTCCTCGAAAAGTTGGGCGAAGGCGGGATGGGAAATGTCTACAAGGCGCGTGACGCTCGGCTGGACCGGCTGGTCGCCATCAAGCGATCGGCCAAGGAATTCAGCGACCGCTTCGAACGCGAGGCGCGGGCGGCCGCGGCGCTGAATCGATTTCACTCGGTCCATCATTTTTCGACCCATTCTCCGCTGTTTCGCCTGCAGCTCGACGACTGTACGATGTCAACTCGCGGAGGGTTCAATGCAGACACGGATGCGGTTCGTCATCATTCCGCTGCTAGCCGCTTGGAGCACTGGGGTCATTCAGGCGCAAATCACCAGTAACCCGGTTCCCACGCCGATCGTGAAACGTGGGCTTGCAGTCGAGATCAAGGACCTCGTACGCCTTCCCGATACGCGCGGGACTCGTCCCTTGGATCAGGACGTTTCTCCCTCGGGCTGGGCGCGCGTCAGCTATGTGCGCGATCTTCCCGACGGCCGCCGCTTCGTCAACGATTCCCGCGGCTTTCTCTACCTGATCGGCGCCGATCGCGAACCGCGCGTGTACGCAAACGTCGGCGCGGTGTTTCCGCACGCGGTTTACAACCGGTTGGAGAGCGGATTCATCGGGTTCGTCTTTCATCCGGAGTTCACACGAAATGGACTCTTCTACACCGTGCACGGCGAGAGAGCCGCGGGGAATCCCGGGACGCCCGACTTCATCCCGCCCGGCTTTGCCCTGAAAGACGTGACCTACCACAACGTGATCACGGAGTGGCACGCCACCAACCCTGCGGCCGCCGTTTTCGAGGGAACCCGACGCGAGCTGCTTCGTGAAGCTCACGTCGTCGCGAACCTCACGCACCCGATGGGCGCGGTGGAGTTCAACCCCACGGCGAAGCCGGGCGACCCGGACTACGGACTGCTTTACACCAGCGGGAGCGATCACGGCTTCAGCAACGGCGGGGGACCGAACGCGAACACCGCCAGCCAGACACAGCGTCTCGACTCCATCCACACCGCGATCCTCCGCTTCGATCCGCGAAGCCCTACGGCGACGAAAGGCACGAAGGGACTTGGGGATTACACCATTCCGATGGCCAACAGGTTCGCCGCGGACGGCGACCCAAAAACGCTTGGCGAGATCTACGCGTACGGCTTCAGGAACGCCCACCGGCTGTCGTGGGACGCGGACGGGACGATGTTCGCCTCCGATATCGGCATGAACCACATCGAGGAGATCAACATCGTTCGAAATGGCGAGAACTACGGCTGGATGATGCGCGAGGGCCACTGGGAGAACGGCCGCTGGCGCGGGGGCCTGCTCAACCAGCTCTTCGCGCTCCCCGCCGATGTCTTGGCCGGGCGCGAGAAAGACGGCTCGACCTATCCGGTGGCGATGTACGACCACGACGAGGGCCTCGCCGTGACCGGCGGGTTCGCGTATCAGGGACGGATCGCCGCACTCAAGGGCAAGTTTGTCTTCGGCGACATTCAGAACGGACGGCTGTTTGCCGCCGACCTCGCCGAGATGAAGAAGGCCGACGACGGGATTCCGCAGACGGTGGCGTCCATCGAAGAAATCCAGCTGTACGTCCGCGACGCCAGCGCCAACCGGATGGGTGTCTCGATGCGGGAACTCGTCGATCGAATGATGGGCGGCAGCGTCTCGCGCGTCGATCTGCACATCAGCCGAACTGGCGATGGCGAGCTGCTCGTGACGTCGAGGCAGGACGGGATGATCCGGATGCTGGTTCCCGACTCACCGGCGCCTGGCTCAACGCGCAGCATATCTCCCTCACCGAGGAGCTCGACGAGCTCGGAGGGAGCGAGGTGAGGCCCGGGCGCACGTGCCCAGCACGTCCTCTATGGTCTGTCGCTGATGAATCGGTGGGCGCGCGAAGGCGGCAATCCTTTCGCCGATGCCACGTGGGATGAGGCTGGAAGACAACTTGCGTCGATACGAAGGAATGGGATGAGATTCGAAAAGGCCTCCGCCGCGAGGCGCGGGCTTGGCTCGTCCGTGTCAATAATCACTATGTCAACTGCTCGATGTCTCCACCGTTCGTGACGATGTGGGTGGAGCTACTTCGCGTAGGTCTTGTTGAATCCGTTCCGCGCATTGGTGACGCGGAACGTGCCGTCCTCTCTCGCCGACACCGCAATCCAGAACGCCGGGCCGTTGTGTACCGGCGCCGGCGGCCCGCTGGAGCCGGTCGGCAGAGTCAGCGCGTCGACAGGCATCGACGCCGGTTGATCGTCGACCGTGTTGGCGATGAAGAGGCCCGGCACCGTGTATTCCTGCCCGCTCAGCAGCGAGAAGTGCATCTGCCACAGGTCTTCCAGACCCGGCGCGGAGTGAATGATCCGCATCGCCGCCGGCTGGCCGCCTTTGCGCGTGCCGTTGTTCATGATGGCGGCGCGCGCCCGGATGGCGTGCACCAGCACTTCGGCGTTCGATACCGGCTGGCCGTGGTGCGACACGATGTTGAGGTCCACCGTCCCGATGCGGTTCTCCGGGCACATCAGCGCATGCTCCTTGTTCCACGTCAGGTCGCCGAGGTGCGCCACCCGGAAGCGGCCGAAGGTGACGATGCTGCCCACCGACTGGGCGTTCTCGGTCATGTCGTCGTCCTGCGGCTTGAAGGCCGCGCAATAGGGATTGCGCCCGCCAGCCCCGGGCAGCGGCGATGAAAGCACCTGGCCCGCCGAGGTCACAATCCGCCAGTCCAGCCCCGCCATCGGGATGCGATCGCCCGGCTTGACCACGGTGTGTTTCGCCTTGGCGTACAACGCCGGATACGGCCCCTCGAGGAACGCGGTCGATCCGGGCTGCGGCTGCACGGTGGGACCGTGGTCGATGAAATGCGCAATCGGGATGCGCGTGGCCAGCTCCGACATGGCGCCGAAGTGATCGCCGTGCCAGTGCGTGGTGATCAGGTGGTCGATACGGGTCAGCCCCGCGTCCTTCGCGGCCGCCATGATCCGGTCCGCGTCCCGCACCGCCGCCTGGCCGCCGTTGCCGGTGTCGATCAGGACCGACACTCGTGCTGGCGTCACAAAGAGCGTGGCGTTGCCGCCCTCGACGTCCACGACGTAGATACGCAGATCCGCCGCCGGCGCCTGCGACAGCGCGACCGCGAAGATCCCTGCGAGCAACGTTCTCGTCATCGCATCCTCCCGGACTCGTTACTTCCTTCCGGCAAGGTCGGCCTTCGACGCGGCCTCGTTCTTGAGCGGCGTCGCCTTGTCGGGATCGACGCGAATCATCAGGTAGGTGATGTGATCGTCGATCTTCGTGAACCAGTGGCCGGTGCCGGCGGGGATCACGATCACGTCGCCGGCCTTCAGCTGGTGGCTGACACCGTCGCGGATCGACTTGCCGTTGTGGCCGGGACCGTTGAGCAGCCGGACGTTGGTGTTGGTGGCCGGCCGGCGCTCCATGCCCTCGATGTCCGGCCCGGTGACCAGTGTCGCCGATCCGCTGATCACGTGGTAGACCTCGCTAACGAGGTCGTGCTCGGCCACCTCGCCCGGCGTCGAGATCTTCGTGCGATGCACCATGCCGATGGCGACGTTCGACTTGCCGATGTCCACCGAGCGCACCTGCTGGTCGATGATGCGGTTGGTGATCGCCCGCTTCAGGTAGGCGTCGAACTCGTCGTCGGGGATGTAGGTCGCCGGGCACCCCTTGCAGCTGGGTTGCGGGTTAGGGTTGGGGGGCGCGCCCTGCGCGGCCGCCGGGACAATCGACACAAGCGCCAGACCGATTGCGAAGAGGCCAACACACACTCTCGTCATGGGCATCTCCTGGGCACTACCGAAGGTAGAGGCCGCGCCATGCAGGTTCACCTCCCGATCGACATCATCCAGGTTCGGGCACGAAATACGGGCGCGTCTCGGGCAGCATCCGGGCCGCGAAATCAGTCGCGGCACATCCGTCGCGAGGAACGACCCCACCTTGGAGCGAGCGGCGCGGTGTCCGTGACGTGATCGCGGTGTGGCCATGCCACGTGGATCCGTTGAAGACAATCAGCGACCCCCGCAGCGCCGTAGAGGGTGTCGAATTCGGCGCCACCATTGACGTAATCGTTGACCATCGTCGAGGTGCTGCCAATCTTCGTATCGTCGCGACTCGCCGAGGACAAGGCGGCATCGTATGCGTCAGCCACCTGTTGGACTCGCTCCGCTTGCACGACGCCGGGAAGTACGATGAAGCCTCGCTCCTGGAGCTCTGACGCGGACTCCATCGAGAGTGCCCTCGCTGTGACCATCGTGCTGAACCAGTCGAGCAGAGGGGGTGGCTTCTCAGGCACTCCAGGTGAACTCGCCCCGAGCGCCGGATTTCGTTTCGAATTGTCGCAGGTCCGGGTCGGTCCAGCGGCTACGACTCGGCGACAGGTCGACCTCCTCCATCCCGAGGCCGCTTACGAACCCGCCGCCCCGCAGCGTGAAGCCCTGGCCTTGCGGGTCGCGAAGGCGCCGCGACTCCACCCGGCCGACGTCGCCGACCGTGACGGTGATGGCGTCGCCCTGGTCCGTGACGTTGATCTTCGCGCTCCGGGCCGGCAGCCACTTTGCGATGAGCGGAGCGATGGCCGACATCGGGCCGCCTTTCTGCCCGCTGCAGATCGCCTCCAACTCTCGGCGCTGGTCAGCGCTGGCCGCCTCGTCGACGTACAGGCGGGCGGTCGCGTTGCCATCGAACAGGGTCGGCCCCGGAAAGTCGACGGCGAAAACGACCGTCCGCCCGCCCAGAGCGACGCCGTCGCTGTTGCCATCGCGGGTGCGGAAGGCGATCGCGCTCGCGCACCAGCCTTCGTCCATGATCATCAACTCCTGCACCGTGAACCAGCAGGGGCAGAACATGTTGCAACTGCAAGTCTCGATCAGCTGTCCCGTCAAACGCCAAGACATTGGCAAATCTTAACACCCGGGCCACTTGGCGAGCCCGAATTCCGCCTTCAGTAGGCGTCCGCGATTGCTGCGACGCGTCAGTCCTTACTCGGCCCGTAACGCAACGATTGGGTTGACCGCAGCGGCACGCCACGCTGGCACGATGGTCGCGGCGACAGCCATTACCGCCAGCGTCACGGCCACGGCCGCGAATGTCGCCGGGTCGCCGGGGGACACTCCATAGAGCAGCCCCTTTAACGCGCGCGTCAGCAGGAGCGCGCCGCCAAGACCGAGCACCAGACCGATGGTGACAACGAAGCGCACTGGCGTGCCTCGTCCGCCGAATTCTCGGCAATGTAGTCAAGAATCAGCCTCTTGTGTTTGCAGAACCGCTTCTCGACGTACCAGAAGAGCGGAAACCGTACATCTTCTCTTCGCACCAAGGTTGGACGCTTCAATCACCCAATGGCGTGCTTTCCTGATCGCCGATCAGATCCTATTCGTTCGTCGGCAAGCGAATGGGATCGCCCATCCTTCGACCGCGGTGGTCAACGCTCTGCTGCCAGATAGAGCCCGGTCGTTTAGCCTTCGCAGCACTCAAAGCGCACGAGAAAGTCTCAAAGGGACCCGCGATGTGCTGGCCTGTGATGGCGTCCACCACGACAAAGCCCCGCGTGGTCGCCGCTCGAATGAGGATGTCGCCGGCGATGGGCTGGCTCATCATCCAGGTTAAAAAGCACGAGTCGTACCTGATGACGGTTCCGAGCTCAGCAGCGAAAGCTGGCTGATCGGCTCCACGTCGAAGGTGAGGACGCCGGGCCGCTCCGAGGACGTTACTCGCGAGCGCGCACGCGCAGAATGCTTTGCGCAACGATGTAGAGCCGCTCCGAGAGTTCGTCCGCCACTCGCAACGTGCGGCGAAGCTCTTTGTGGAGCGCGTCGGCACGCTCCAGCGTGTTCTCGAGTGCCAAGCGAACCCTCTCGCCCTCGAGGGCCAACCGAGCGAGTCGGTCGTTCTGTTGTTGAGGCCGCCGTCCGCTCACTTGAAAATTTTGCGCCTCTTATTTCGTCGGCGCAAGCTCGGCATCTTCGACGAGTGCCACACCATTTCACCTTCTCAGGGCGCCATATAGCTCCGCAATTGCGTCCTCCTGCTTCGAGCCGAGATCCCAACGAAGAGCCGCGTGCTCCGAGAGCGCCGGGCTGAAGTCTCGGACCTGTTTGGCCGTGACGCCGTACCACACGGGGTAGAACAGGCGGGGCTGCTTCAGTCGGGCTGACACGACGCGGTGAAACTCCACCGGGTTCCACATCCGATTTCGCAGGAAGTACGGAGACACCACCAGAATGCACGTGGTCGCGTGCTTGACGCCGGCCGCAAACACCGCGCCCGGCTTACTGCCGCTGCTCAGTGAGTAGTTGTGAAACCATACTAAACATCCGCGCCGGGCCAACCCCTCGACCAGGGGCCGGGCCACATGGTTCTGATCGCGCACGTCGTGGAGGATGAAGGCGCGGGGACGTTCGAGCGCGAGTCGCGCGCTCAGATAGTCGGGGCCACGGAACTTGAGCGACGTGCCATACAACGCCGCGCTCACTCGCACACGATCGTTGAGGCTGTCGGGAAGCGTCCCCTCGTGATAGACAAAGCATCGTCCGCCAAATCGCAATTCGGCGGACGGGCTGGGATGGTCGCCGGGCAGGCCATCGACGCGTGGGACGGCCAGATCCGCGGTTGACAACATGGCGTACTCCCGGACGAGCAACTCTTCGCAGACGGTCGCGATCGGACGATCCGGTGGCACGTAGCAGGACAGAAACTTTGCGTTGGCGATGAAGTCGTAGTGCACGCGGACCTCAATGCCGTTCAACGCATCGCCCTCTTGAGGCGCGACGCGGTAACAGGGCAACCCGACAAAGTCCGTTTCAAAGTACTCACGCAACAAGCCCACGTGGCCGTCGGACGGTCCACTCATGACGGCTCATCCAGACGGCTCCATGCACTACAGCCGAGGTCGTCGCCGTCGGCGAAAATCTCGGCAATCGCAGCGTTGATGGGCTGACGAACGAAGAGTAAACGGCGCGCGTTCATTGGCCAGCGTGCCGGCTCGTTCGACGTCCTCGCACAGCCTATGTATCGGGAGATTGAGGCTCTTCTCGCAGCGCGACATCTCGAGAAGACGCGAGCACCTATGCGCGGGGAAGGTGGGTCATCTGCCTTCCCAACCCTCCACCTCGAACTCTTTCCGCTTTTCAGCGGCCAGTGCGCGAAGCGTCTTCGCGTCGCTCACCCGCTCCGTCGAAACCAGCGCGTACGTGGCGCGCTTAGGTCCGCTGCCGGTGTAAATGCGGAGCTGCGGCACGAAGTCGGCGGATGATGTCCGCGCCTCGGCGATGCGGTCGCCCTTGTGCAGCGTCCACAACACCTCTTCGTGGTTCTGATCGGTGCGCATGAGTGATTAGCCGCGTGGCATTATTCTGGACCTATCCACTCAATCCGATCACCCCGCCGCTGCAGCGTGCCGTAGCGCCGGCCAAGAGCGGCCCTGGAGTTGATCCGTGGCATACGGACACTGTAGTTCGTAAAGCCATCCGGTTGCAGTGTTGCGCGAATCCCTTGGCATCCAGCGCCTTGAGCACGGCGGTGCGATGTGCGGTGGTGAAAGAAGGGGGTGGGGCGTCACGCGGGCTGGGATTCACCTCCACTCTGTCTTTCGGAGTTAGCAGTCGACCAGTGCCTTCACTCTTTGGGCCGCGCGCGGGATAAATGCCGTCGCGTTGCTCGCGCAAACGCGAGGAGGATGACCCCGAAGATCAGCATCGAAAGGGACTCAGTCATCGGCTGAGCCCAGACGAAGCAAGGCACGCGCCAATGGGAGGACCATGTAAGACGTCTCCTTGTAGACACTGCCTCCGCGCGCGCGGCAATGGGCGACTCCATCGCAGGTCGCCGTCGATTCGATCCAACCAATCACTATTGGCATGTCGCCGTTTCTGATCAACCCAACGAGGATGTCTACTTCGCAAGCCACTGTACCGCTCACCGCCGGTGGTGAGTACGCTCACCGTCTGTTGGGGGCCGCCAGGGACGTTGGCGCTGGACGACGGCGGAATCGCGATAATGCAGCCCAATCCAATGGGGTTGCTGGCCCACTCCTTGCTTTCTGAGGGCGGGCCAGGACTTCCGGCCGCAGCGGCGGCCACTCACAACTTGGGAAGGAGGAGGTATGAACAGCAGGCGTGCACTATCAGTGGCCTTCGTCGGGCTGATGTCCGTTTGGGCCCTTCAGACGAAGGGCGATGCCCAGGCCCAGGAGAAGCCGATCGTGCAGATACCCCAGTCCGGGGTCCAGCAGGTCATGACGATGGAGGGCAAGTTCGTCCGGGCCTCGTACAACAACGAAGGCTATGTGATCATCGGCTACCAGGCCACCAACCGATCGGTCGGCGACGAATGGATGCTCCTCGAGGTCGGCATGACGGTGCTCAACAAGACGCCGGACTACAAGTTGACCCGCGAAGCCATCTCGCTCGAAACACCTGATGGCAAAACGATCCCCTTGCCGACGGCCATCGAGCAGCGGGAGGGGCAGGTCCAGCCGATTCAGCAACGGGCGAAGGTCCAGCGCGATTCCATCAACTACTTTCCGACGAGCGCGCACCGGGCATGCGCGATCCTTTTCTTTCCCGACCTGGGATCTCGGGCGCTTCCGTACGACGTCGTGGATCTCAGCACTGACCGCGCCTGTCTCGGCCGTTTCTATTTTCGTATCCCAGGCGGGATCACCTACGGCCAGCATTGGCTCAACGTCAAGTTCCAGAACAGCCTCGTGCGCGTGCCCTTTCGGATCTTGACCAAGGAAGAAGAGCAGCTCTTATCGAAGAACTACAAGAGCATCGAGCAGCAGGTCAAAGACGCGTTCAGGCCGAAGAAGTGAACTGGTTGCGGCGGCGCAGGACCGTTGACGATGACACACACGCTTCGCGTGGTACAGGCCTTTGACCGCACGTTGGTCGCGGAGGTGGCAGCAGATGATGGCGATGCCCTCGAGAGCAAGGTCGTTGCGGCCGCGGCGGCCATGCGCAACCGCGATGGATGGCTCAAGCCACATCAGAGGAGTGCCGTGCTCCAGCGTGCCGCCAGCCTGCTGGAGGCCCGGCAGGAGCCGTTTGTCACACTGATTGCGCGGGAAGGGGGCAAGCCGGCCAGCGACGCCGCGGTCGAGGTGATCCGCGCAATCGACGGCTTGCGCAACGCAGGGGAAGCGCTCCGTACTTTCGCCGGCCGAGAGATTCCCATGGGCCTCACGCCGGCGAGTGAGCGTCGATGGGCCTTTACCACGAAGGAACCCATCGGCGTTGTCGCCGCGATATCGGCCTTCAATCACCCATTGAATCTGATCGTGCATCAGGTGGCACCGGCCATTGCGGTCGGGTGTCCGGTCATCGTCAAGCCTGCCGCAGCCACTCCTTTGTGTTGTCTGGAGCTCGTCAAGCTGCTCCGGGAGGCAGGCCTCGACGAACCCTGGTGTCAGACCTTCATCACCGACGACAACGCCCTTGCGGAGCGTCTCGCAACCGACCCGCGAATAGCCTTCCTCAGCTTCATCGGCTCAGCGCGAGTGGGTTGGCATTTGCACAGTCGCCTCTCCCCGGGAACCCGATGCGCCTTGGAGCACGGTGGCGCCGCTCCGGTGATTGTCGACCGCAGCGCCAATCTGGACACCGTGATCGAGCCGATTGTCAAAGGCGGCTACTACCACGCGGGCCAGGTCTGCGTGTCGACACAGCGGATCTTTGTGCACCAGGACATCATCGGCGGATTTGTTGAACGATTGACCGCTAGGGTCGGGCTCCTTCGCGTCGGGGATCCGCTGCTCCGCGAGACAGAGGTCGGTCCGCTGATCGATCCGCGCGAGACCACACGAGTAGCGTCGTGGATTGACGAAGCGACCTCGCGCGGCGCACGCCTCTTTGGCGGCAGCCGGTACTCGGAGACGACGCTGATGCCGGCCGTCCTGCTGGAGCCGCCAGCCGATGCCAAGGTGTCTCAACTGGAGATCTTTGGTCCGGTGACCTGTGTCTACGGATTTCAGGAGCTCGATCGCGCGATCGACGTCGCGAACGCGCTGCCATTTGCGTTCCAGGCCAGCATCTTTTCGACCGACATCGGGCCTGCGCTTCGGGCCGCTGAGCGCTTCGACGCGTCGTGTGTGCTCATCAACGACCACACGGCGTTTCGCACCGACTGGATGCCATTTGCTGGCCGACGTCAGTCGGGCTACGGGGTCGGGGGAATCCCTGCCTCCATGGAAGACATGTCGCAAGAGAAGATGGTCGTGCTCAGGCAAGAGATGTAGGCAGGCACGCTCGCCGGGGCACGAACCTCGATGCCGCACACCCTTGACGAGGTCGGTTTCAGAAACAGCTTGCGCGGCCGATATAAATGAACGACCATTAATTTCCAATGGCCCGGCCTCGCAACGCGGACGGACAACGCACCCGGCAGGCAATCCTCGACGCCGCCCTGGCCCTGTTCGCCGACAAAGGCTACTTCGGCACCAGCCTGCGCGACGTCGCCGCCGCCGTCGGCGTGCGCGAGAGCGCGCTCTACAACTACTTTCCCGGCAAAGAGGCACTCTTCAACGCGCTGCTGGACGCCGAATCGGCGCTCAAGAACGAGCAGCTGGCCGTCATTCTCGATGCCCCAATCGCGGACGGTCGGGCGCTGCTCGCGCGGCTCACGGAGTTCGTCCTCGACCGGTTCGTGCAGCCGCGGCAGCAGCAACTCTTTCGCATTCTCATGTCCGACGGCCTGCGGCTCGCGCGCGTCGGCCGCATCAACCTGGTCGAACGCCTCGGCGGGAGCCGCCCACGCCTCCTGAACGCCTTGCAGGAGCTGACTCGTCTGGGAGTCCTGCGCGATGCCGATCCCGAACTCCTGATGATGCAGTTCCTCGGGCCGCTCCTGTTCTGGCGCCAGCTGCACGCCATCGGTGCCACCCCGAGCACCCTCCGTGACCGGCAAGCCTTCGCCCGCGCGCATGTCGAGCAGTTCCTTCACGGCGCCGCGTCGTCGGACGGGGCACAGACGACTCGTGTGAGTGCGTCGAAGGGTCGGCCAGCGCTGCGTCACACGCGCACGCGCTCACGCGCAAAGTCCGCGGTCTCCCGGGTTGCTGACGTGAGGAGACGGTAGCGTGTCGAGAACCACGCCATTGTGGGCGCTCGTCGCCACATTCGCGATCGCCGGCTGCGTCGCGCGTGAGTCCGACCGATCCGAGCCCGCCGCCGACGGCGAGCCCGGAGTGATCGCGGTGCAGACAGCCCCTGTTGTTCAGCAGCCGGTGCGTCGGTTCGTTCACGTGTCCGGCACGCTGGCCGCACAGGAAGATGCCGAAGTCGCGGCCGAAGTCGCCGGCCGCGTGATTGCGACGCCGATCGAACGCGGCAGCCGTGTCGAGCGGAATGCGATCCTGATTCAGATTGCGGACGCGGAAGTGGCGGCACAGGCCCGGGAAGCCGACGCCAACGCCGCGCAGATCGAAGCGCGGCTGGGCACGACGGCAGGCGCCGCCTTCGAGGTCGAACGCGTCGCGGAAGTGGCCAATGCACGCGCCGGCTACGAGCTGGCACGCACGGAGTTCGAGCGGACCAAGATGCTGCACGAGCGCCAGTTGATGTCGCGATCGGAGTTCGATCAGCGCGAGGCGCAGGTCGAAGCCGCACGACGTCAGTACGAGGTCGCACGGAACGGTGCCGAGCAGCAGTACCAGGCGCTGATGGGCGCCCGCGCACGTGTCGCCCTTGCGCGCAAGGCGCTCGACGACACCATCGTGCGCGCGCCGTTCGACGGCGTCGTCGCCGAGCGGCTGGTCTCGGTCGGCGACTACGTGACGCGCGGCACCAAGGTCGCGTCGATCATGCGCGTGAGCCCGCTGCGCCTCGAGCTCACCGTCCCCGCCCAGCATGTCACCGCGGTTGCCGTTGGCAGCGCGGTCGCGCTCGAGCTCGACATCTATCCGGGTGAAACGTTTTACGGCCAGGTCCGCTACGTCTCGCCGGCCGTTCGCTCGGACACGCGCGCGCTCGTCGTCGAGGCGATCGTGGCCAACACCGACGGCCGACTGAAGCCGGGACTCTTTGCAACCGCCCGCATCGAACGAGCGGAACGGACGCCGGCGCTGCTCGTGCCGTCGGCGGCGGTCCAGAAAGCGGCGACCGAGAACCGCGTCTTCGTCCTCGTGGCAGGCGATCACGTCGAGGAGCGCCTCATCACGGTCGGTCAGCCGGAGGGCGACCTCATCGAAGCGACCAGCGGGCTCGCCGCCGGGGAGACGGTGGTCGTCGGCGGCGGCGAGCGCCTGCGCGACGGCGCCCGCGTCAAGGCCGGGAGCTGACCCGTGCAGTGGCTGGCCGAGCTCTGCGTCAAGCGCCCGGTGTTCGCCTGGGTGCTCATTCTCTCGCTCTCGGTCGTCGGGCTGTTCGCCTTCACGCGCCTGGGGGTCGATCGATTTCCCAACGTCGACATCCCGTCGGTGTCGATCACGACTCGCCTGCCGGGCGCGGCCCCGGAACAGATCGAGACGGAGGTGACGGACCGCATCGAGGAAGCCGTCAACACGATCGGCGGCATCGATACGCTCACCTCGAACTCAACCGAAGGCGTGTCGCAGGTCATTGTCTCGTTCGTGCTCGAGAAGGACGCCAACGTTGCGGCTCAAGAGGTGCGCGACAAGATCAACCGGGTCATCCCGCTGCTTCCACGCACCGTGATCCAACCCACGGTCGAGAAGCTCGACCCCACGGCGTCCCCGGTGTTGACCGTCGCGCTCACGGCGGAGAAGCCGCTGCGCGAGATCACCGAGTACGCGGACAAAGTCCTTCGCCGGCAGCTCGAGAGCTCGGATGGAGTCGGCCAGGTGCTGCTCATCGGCGGCCGCAACCGGCAGATCAATCTCTGGCTCGACGCGGAGCGCCTCCGCGGTCACAACCTGACCGTCAATGACGTGGCCCGCGCGCTGCAGACTCAGAACGTCGAAATCCCCGGCGGGCGCATCGAACAAGGTGCGCAATCGGTCACCTTGCGCACGCGCGGACGCGTGGCGACGGTCGAAGATTTCAACGATGTCGTCATCCGCGAGGTTGCCGGTCATCCTGTCCGCCTGGCCGACGTGGCCAGTGTCGAGGACGGCATGGTCGAAGCGCGGACCGAAGCGCGCTTGAACGGGACGCCGACAGTCCTGCTGCAGATCCGCAAACAGTCCGGCACCAATACGGTCGAAGTCGCCAACAACCTGAAGGATCGCCTGCGCACGCTCGAGCAGACGCTCTTACCTGGTTATGAGATGCGGATCGTACGAGACGAAGCCGACTTCATCGAAGCGTCGATCAACACCGTCGAAGAACACCTCGTCGTCGGTTCGCTCCTGGCCGCTCTCGTCGTGTGGCTCTTTCTCGGCAACCTCCGCTCCACCTTCATTGCTGCAATCTCGATCCCGACGTCGATCATCGCCACGTTTGCGTTGATCTGGTACATGGGCTTCACGCTCAACATGTTGACGATGCTGGCCCTGACGCTCTCGGTGGGCATTGTCATCGACGATGCGATCGTCGTGCTGGAGAACATCTACCGATTCATCGAAGAGAAAGGCATGCCGCCGGTTCAAGCCGCGGTTGAAGCGACCCGGGAGATCGGGCTGGCCGTGCTCGCGACGACCTTCTCTCTCGTGGCCATCTTCGCCCCGGTCGGCTTCATGAGCGGGATGGTCGGCCGCTTCATGCAGAGCTTCGGGCTCACCATGGCCTTCGCCGTGCTGGTGTCCCTGTTCGTGAGCTTCACGCTGACGCCGATGATGTCGGCGTATTGGCTGAAGGTGAAACCTCGCGCGGCAAATGACGCTCACGACTCGAAGCACTCCCCGCTCTTCGCGCCGCTCGATCGAATCTACACACGCCTGCTTGTGTGGGCGATGTCCCACCGCGGAGTCGTCGCGATGGCGGCTGTGCTCGTCCTGCTCTCCAGCGTCCCGCTCTTTCGCATTGTGGACGTCAACTTCACGCCGGTTGACGACCAGTCACAGTTCGACGTGACCGTTCGCGCCGTCGAGGGCTCGAGCCTGGCCGCGACCGGCATTCTCGCCAATCGGGTCGCAACCGCGATCAGACAGATCCCAGAGGTCGATTACACGCTGGTCACCGTCGCCGGCGATGCGGCAGGCACGCTCAACACTGCGGGCGTGTTCGTGCGTCTGAAGCCCATCGGCCAGCGCGAACGGAATCAGGCAGAGGTGATGATCGAAGTCCGCAACCAGGTGCTGCCGCTTGTCACCAAGGATGGTGTGCGGGCGGCCGTCCAGGCCTCGGGTGGACCCGGTGGCGGCGGCGGCGACATCCAGTTCGTGCTTCAGGGGCCGGTACTCGACGATCTCGAACGGTATAGCACCGCGCTGCGCAAGAAGGTGGCGGACATCCCTGGCCTGGTCGATGTCGACACGACGTTGAACCTTGGCAAGCCCGAGCTCTCGGTGCACATCGATCGGCCGAAAGCGGCCGACCTCGGCGTCTCAATCGGGGATGCGGCGGAAGCGCTGCGCCTGCTCGTCGGCGGCGATGCGGTGACAACCTTCAACGACGGCGGTGAGCAATACGATGTCCACCTTCGCGCGCGTGTTGAAGATCGCAGCACCGACGACGCCATCGCCGCCCTCACTGTCCCTTCGTCCCGTCTGGGCAGCGTGAGCCTCGATCACATCGCGACGTTCGAGCGTGACGCCGGGCCCGCAACCATCAGCCGCATCGCCCGGCAGCGGCAGGTGACCGTGACGGCAAACATGTTGCCGCACGTTTCGCAAGCCGACGTGCAGCGGCAGATCGAAGAACTGGCTCGCGGCCTCGGCATGGGCCCCGAGTATCGCGCCGGCTTCACCGGCCGATCGCGCGAGCTCAATCGCACCGCCACGGCTTTCCTGTCGGCCATCGTGCTCTCGCTGGTGTTCATGTATCTGATTCTCGCGGCGCAGTTCGAGTCATGGCTGCATCCCGTGACCATCCTGCTGTCGCTGCCGTTGACGCTGCCATTCGCACTACTGTCGATCGTGATCTTCGGCCAATCCTTGAACATCTTTTCGGGGCTGGGCCTGCTCGTGCTCTTCGGAGTGGTCAAGAAGAACTCGATCCTGCAGATCGATCACGCCAATCAGTTGAAGGAAGCAGGGTTCAGTACGCACGACGCGGTCGTGCAGGCGAGCCGCGATCGCCTGCGCCCCATTCTCATGACCACGCTGGCATTCGTTGCGGGCATGGTGCCGCTTGTAGTCACACACGGCGTCGGCGCGGCGACGAACCATGCCATCGGGTGGGTGGTGATCGGCGGGCAGACGATGGTGCTTGTCGTCACGCTGATCGTCACGCCGGTGGCGTACTCGCTGTTTGACGAGGTTCAGCAGCGACGACCGGTGTCACGGCTCGTCCGGCGGATCCGCGGAGAGATCACCCGGCCCAACCCCGTCACGCCTGCCTAGATCGTCAATTCATGGCAGCTCCGCGAGGGAGCCTGTCATCGGAAGACACGCGGCTCATTGATCAGACCGCTGCAGTTTCCCCGTATGATGAGGCGTCCTCGCGCCCGATCGACCACTGGCGCGACGAGGGCGCATGAACACCTCGAACGATCAACCGACGATTGATGCCCTGCGCGATCTGTCGGCCGCGCTGTCCGGGCGGTATGACATCGTGCGCGCCATCGGACGCGGCGGGATGGCGACGGTCTACCTCGCGCGCGATCTCAAACACGATCGCGATGTCGCACTCAAGGTCCTGCAACCCGAGGTGGCCGCGGCGGTCAACGTCGAACGCTTTCTCGATGAAATTCGTACGACGGGTCAGCTGAAGCACCCGCACATCCTGCCGCTCTTCGACTCGGGGTCGAGCAGTTCCGCTCTCTTCTACGTGATGCCATTCATCGATGGCGAGTCGCTCCACCGCCACATCGAACGCGTGGGCCGGCTCTCGATCGACGACATCGTCCGGATCCTTCAGCAGCTCGCCGATGCGCTGTCGTACGCCCACAGTCACGGCGTCATCCATCGCGATATCAAGCCAGAAAATGTTCTGGTGTCTGACCGCCACGTCTTCCTCGCCGACTTCGGCATTGCACGGGCGCTGCAAGAACCATTCGAGACCGCCAGGATGACCGCGCCAGGAGTGATGATCGGGACGCCAGCCTACATGGCGCCCGAACAGGCCGTCGGCGACATCGTCGATCACCGTGTGGACATCTACGCCTTTGGTGCGCTGGCGTACACGCTGCTCACTGGCGCGCCACCATTCAGCGGATCCGCGCAAGAGATGGTTGCCGCACGGCTCACGCAATCTCCCCAACCGATCGCGCAGCGTCGGCCGGACACGCCACCGGCCCTCGGCGATTTGGTCATGAAGTGCCTGCAGAGAGACCGCGACGCCCGCTACCGGAGCATGGACGACGTGCTGGCGGCAGTCGAAGCGCTCGGAAGGTCGGGCTTCACCGCGACGGCTCCCCTACCGTCGACGGCGGCTCGCTACCGTGCCAGGATTGCGGCCACGCTGCTGCTCGCGATCGTCGCGATCGGTGCTGTTTGGTACGGTTTCAGCAGTCGCTCGTCAGACGGCGCTCTTGCCGTGGGCCGAATCATGCGCATCACCTCCGAGCCGGGTCTCGAGTTGGATCCGGCCATCTCGCCCGACGGCCAGACCATCGCTTACGCCGCAGGACCGCCTGGGAGGATGCGGCTTTACATGCGCCGCCTCGACGAAGGCCGAGCGATCCCACTCATCGACGACCGCTTCACGGACTTACAGCGGTCGCCCCAATGGGCGCCCGACGGTTCGCGACTGGTGTTCCAGGCCGGCATACAACCCCTGGTCGCGCGATCGTCCCTGGCCACGGGCATGTTGTATCAAGTCGCCGCGCTTGGCGGTGCGCCGCGGAAACTGTCGAATTCGGTGCCGCAGGGCCGCGCGCTCAGTCCGGCGTGGTCGCCAGCAGGCGACCAGGTTGTCTTTGGTGGAACGGGAGGGCTCTACCTCTCCGCGCCCGATGCCGATGCTCCGCGCCTGCTCGTTGCCGACACTGATGCACACTCGCCACGATGGTCACCGGACGGCACCAAGATCGTGTATGTGAACGGGGCGGCATCATTCACATACGGAGTCGACAACCTTGGCAACACAGCGACTAGCGCCTTGAAGTTGGTGACGCTCGGTGACGAACGCGCCCATCCGCTCACCAGTGGCAACTGGCTCGAAACGAACCCGATCTGGCTTCCCGATAACCGCACCCTCTTGTTCATATCGAGCCGCGACGGAGGGCGTGATGTGTACTCGCTTCGCCTGACGCCAACCGGCCAGCCCGAGGCCGATCCGATACGCGTGTCCTCTGGACTCAACGCCCACACCATGTCGCTCGGAAGGAATGGGACGCTGCTCGCCTATGCGTCGTACGTGCCGAGCGCCAATGTCTGGGCCATGCCCATTCCTGAGACCGGTACCGCTTCGATCCGGGACGCACAGCAGATCACGTTTGGGAACGAGAAGATCGAAAAGCTCGCCGTGTCGCCGGATGGGCAATGGCTGGCATACGACTCGGATCGCAACGGTCAGGCTGATATTTGGAAGGTGCCGGTCGCCGGCGGAACACCGGAACAGCTCACGCGCGGCCCCAACAACGAGTTCGTAAACGACTGGTCGCCCGACGGCCGCGAGCTCGTCTTTCACTCGATGCGTGAGGGAGGCCAGCGCGATGTCTTCGTCGTATCGACCGACGGCACGGGCATTCAGCCGGTCGCGACCGGTCCCGAGGAGGAGCAGCACGCAGCGTGGGGCCCGGACAGCAACTCCATCCTGTTTGACTCAGCGGAGCGCGGGCAGCCGAACCAGGTTTACGTCGTGACCCGTCCGTCGCGCGGCGCACCATGGGGCCAGGCGCGACAGCTCACCCGCACCGGCAGTTCGGATCCGAAGTGGTCACCGGATGGACGGCTGATCGCATATTCCATCCGTGGGCAGATTCGGCTGATCGCGCCGGATGGCACCGGCGATCGGATGATCGTCGACGGCCAACCCAGCAGTCTCGAACTCGCGTATCCGATCTGGTCGCCGGATAGTCGCACGATTTACTACAGGGCCCTCGACCTGGAGCACCAGTCGAGTATCTGGGCGGTGTCGGTGAATGGCGGGGGACCACGCCTGTTGGTCCGCTTCGACGATCCGTCGCGCCGTTCGCTTCGCCGCGAGTTTGCCACCGACGGCCGCCGGTTCTACTTCACGATTGCCCGTGACGAGAGCGACATCTGGGCGCTGGAGCTCCTGAAGCAGTGAAGGGCAGACAGCCTGGCTCACGCATTGGCGTGTATGAAATCGTCGCCCTGCTGGGCGAAGGCGGAATGGGCCAGGTGTACCGTGCCCGTGACACGAGACTTGGCCGCGATGTCGCGATCAAGCTTCTGCCCGACGTCTACGTGTTGGATCGCGACCGCCGCGCTCGCTTCGAGCGCGAAGCGCAGATTCTTGCCGCGCTGAACCATCCCCAGATCGCTACGCTGTACGGCCTCGAAGACGGCGACACGCCGGCGATTGTGATGGAGCTCGTCGAGGGCGCCACACTTGCCGAGCGGATCGCGCAGGGTCGCATCCCGGTCGCAGAGGCGATCGCTTTCGCTCGCCAGCTTGCGGCAGCGCTCGACTTCGCCCACGAACGCGGAATCATTCATCGCGACCTCAAGCCCGCCAACATCAAGATCACGACGGATGGATCGATCAAGGTGCTCGATTTCGGCCTGGCAAAGGCCATGGCCACGGACGCGGCAGCACATTCAGATGTCACACACTCACCAACCGTGTCGTACATGGGCACCGCCGCCGGCGCCATCATCGGCACCGCGGCTTACATGAGTCCGGAACAGGCGCGCGGCCAGTCAATGGACAAGCGAACCGATATCTGGGCCTTCGGTTGCGTGCTGTTCGAGCTGGTGACGGGCCGCAAGACGTTCGCCGGCGCGACCATGTCGGATGTGCTCGCCGCGATCCTGACCCAGGAACCGCGCTGGCACGAGTTGCCGCCGGATGTTCCGCCCCCGATCCAGCATCTGCTGAAGCGCTGCCTCGAGAAGGATCCCAAGAAGCGACTCCGCGATATCGGCGATGCCTTCGTTGACGCGCCGCTCACTCATGATCGCCGCGCATTGCCGATAGCGCCCATTGCCGTCACGGCGGTCATTGCAGCCGGCCTCGGCGGTGCCATCACCGCACTTCTACTTCCTCGAGACGTGCCGGTGACCAACAACGCTATGAGCGCGGATCGGTACGGTCGCCACACGGCTCACGGACTACGGAGGTTCGGAGACATCTCCGGCCATTTCCCCTGATGGCCGCGCGTTTGTTTTCGTCTCGGACCACGCCGGGACACCGGACATCTGGCTGCGGCAGGTTGCGGGAGGTGAGCTGGTGCGTCTCACGAACGATGCCGCTCCAGAAACTGAGCCTGTGTACGCGCCGGATGGCGAATCGGTGTACTTCACGCGCGCTGGTAGCGACGGCAACGCGATCTGGCGAACCGGCGTGCTGGGAGGGCGGCCGCAAAGGGTCATCGCTGGCGCGCGCGGTCCCGTACCTTCGCCCGACGGCAAGCGGCTGGCCTTTCTGGTGCTCGGCCAGGGCAACGTTCAAAACATCGTCGTCCGCAGCCTCGACGCTGCCGACGATCGCATCGTCGCCAACGACCTTGCCGGTGGTGTCCCTCGACCGGCGTGGTCGCGTGACAGCAAGTGGCTCTCATACCTGCGCGGCGGACTGTTCGCGCCGTCGAATCTCTTCGTGATGGACATGACGACGGGACGTGAACGCCAAGTCACGCGCTTCACACGGGGCAACGAAGGAGTTTTTGCGCAAACCTGGCTTCCGGATAACCGTCATCTGGTGGTCAGCTATGTTCCCTTCCCACGCCAGCAGGCGGCGGCTGATCTCGGCATCCTGGACATTGACGACGGGGCCATCAGGCGGCTGACGACGACCGTCCAGGACGGCCTCGGATCGCCCAGCGTGTCGGCTGACGGCACGCGGATGGTGACCTCGTCGACCGAGTTCGCACGTGAAGTCTGGAAGATCCCGGCCGACACGCGCGCTCCTCCGACGCGTCTGCTCGGGCCGCGCGGCGATCCGATGTGGATGTTTCTGGCCAGGGACGGGCGGACTCTGCTCTTCAACGGTACCGCGAGTGGCAGCCGCAACTTGTGGCTGGGCGCGCTGGACAATCTTGCCGATACACGCCAGATCACGTTCCTGCCAGGCGATGCCGTCGCACACTCCTCGCTCGCGCCGGACGGAACGCGCGTGGCGTTCGTGTCAACGGCGACCGGCAATTCCGATGTGTGGGTACAGAACGTGGACGGAAGCGACCTCCGACAGTTGACCAACGACGCAGCTGCGGACTCCTGGCCGGTGTGGTCGCCCGATGGTCGGTGGCTCGTGTACACATCGCTGCGCGACGGACAGCAAGAGACCTGGCGCATTCCGACAACGAAGGGCACCGCCGAGAAGATCTTCGATGGCTTTTTTCGGGGCGACTGGCAGCGGCAGCTCTCGGGCAACGGGACGTGGATCCTTACCTCGAACGGCCAGGACCGCGTGCGCCTCCTCGACGCAGAACGTCGCTCCGTCGTCTGGGACGTACGCGTGCCTAACTCCTCGTCCGGGCTGCCGATGTTCAGCCCTGACGGACGCAGCTTCAGCCTGGCCTCTCAGGCCGGCCGCGAACGCGACACCATCAACATCTTCGACACGTTGACCGGCGAGCACCGTTCAGCGATCGAGTTGCCGTTTCGCGTGTTCTTCCGCGCGGGCTGGACAGATCAGAGCTCGGCTTTCATCGTCAATCGCAACGCCAACGCATCGCATATTGTCCTGTTCGACGGATTCTGGTCGCCGGCGGCCGACGGCACGGGTCGCCAATGAGCAGACCTGGTCAGCTTCTTCGACGAGCTAATGACGCGGTATCCGCCGCAAGAAACAGACGAGTGGCTGGGACCGGAAGACAACCCGTGGGCGATGACGCCCGATCCCTCGTCACGGATCCTCGAATTGGACCTGCGCTCGGGCATGCCAAGTGGCACGCTCGATGACATCGTGGATCTGGCCCGCAAGTACGAATTGGTGCTCTACGATCCGCAGGGCCCTTCGCTGCATTCACCGGAGCAGCACTACCCCGAAGACATCCCGGGGCAAGTGCGGCAGGCATTGATAGCCGGGACCGTCGGCGCCGCCATGATCTACGGCGCTACGTTCGTTCCCTACCGGCTTCTGAGCTGGCCCCTCATCGGCGTCGGTGGGTTCCTCGTCGTCATGACGCTGTATACGCTGGTCGTGCTCTGGAAGCCGGAGTGGCAACCCAAGTAGTCACTTGAGCTCCTTGATCCAGATGTTGCGGAACTGCACGAGACTCGGCGGCTGCACCCACACTCCATCCTTCTTCGCACCGTGATGCTGCAGCGCGATCGGTCCTTCGGCCGGCACACCGGGTAACTCAGCGCCGACGATGACGTGTTCGCCGTTCAGCGTTACGTCGAGACGGCTTCCACGCATCGTGATCTCGAAAGTGTTCCATTCGCCAATGTCGTGATCAGCGTTACGCTTCGGCGTCACGCCCGCTCGCACGACAGCCGGCAGCGTCGTATCGGTGCGATAGCCGTAAACCTCGCCCGATCCAATCGGCCAGCCCCAGATGTTCACCTGCGCCTTGCTGGTCCCCCGTACGTAGATGCCCGAATCGGAGTCCGGCACCGAAATTCTGATGTCCCGCCCCGCCGAGTCCTTCTTGTGCGTGCCATCGAAGCGAATGATCGGGACGTTGGGATTTACGTACGGTGTGCTCTTGATCCGCCAATCCACCCGCAACGTGAAATCGCGATACGTTCGCTCCGACCAGAGGTCCTTGTCTTTGGCCTCGCTTTCGGCGTCGTAGTCGATGACGCCATCCGCGATACGCCAGTGGCCGTTGTCGCCGACGGGGACTTTCCAGCCCGTGAAGTCGCGGCCATTGAAGAGGGAGGTGAAGCCGTCCGGGGCTTGCGCGGAGGGAGCGGAGGGTGCCGAGAGAGCAGCGATCAGAGAGAGCAGAAAGACGAGCATCGCTTTCATGGCCGCTAGTGTAGTGGAGAATCACAGGGAGATCAGGGAGATCAGGGAGACGGGGGCGTGCAGCGCCGGCAAAGCCGGCGCGCGTCGCAGGGTACGAGCGCACGGAAGGTAAGAGCCAAGGTATTCCTGTCTAGTGTGGCTCTTGCCTTCCGTGCGCTCGTACCTGCGGGCGGCCTGCGGCCGCCGCACGCCCATCTTCCGTGCCTCCGCGTTCCCTCCCTTGAGTGTCTTAGAATCATTCCTCCCCGATCTCCCTGATCTCCCTGTGACTCCCCCAACTCCCCAGACTCCTTTGCGCGTCGGCATCTCAGGCATCGGCTGGTGCGCGTCGCAGCACATTGCCGCCTTCCAGCGAAACCCGCACACCCGCGTCACCCTGCTCCACGGACGCGACGAAGCCCGCTCACGAGCGACGCTTACGAAGCATGGACTCTCACTCCCTGACGCGCGATTCACGACCCGCTACGAGGACCTGCTGGGACCTGACGTCGATATCGTGTCGATTACGACGCCCAATCATCTCCACGCCGATCAGGCAGTAGCCGCAGCGTCGGCGGGCAAGCACCTCGTCCTCGAAAAGCCGACCGGCCTTGATGTCGACGAGCTGGTGCGGATTCGCGACGCGGTCTTTCGGTCCGGCGTGCGCACGGTGGTTTCCTTCGAGTTGCGTTACAACCCTTACCTCCGCGTGGCGAGATGGCTTCGCGAATCCGGCCAGCTGGGACGGATCCGGTTTGCACGCACACAGTATCTGTCGCATGTCACCGACTGGTACAGCGGATGGGAGTGGGTGCGCACGCGCGCCAGCGGCCGCAGCCACCTGCTGGCTGCTGGCTGCCATGCGGTTGATGCGCTGCGCTGGTGCTCTGGCCTCGAACCCGTCGAGGTCAGCGCCTTCCACACGCACTTCACCGCAGGGTACGAGTGGCCGACGACGATCGTGGTGAATGCGAAGCTTGAAAACGGCGCCCTCGGCCACGTCACGAGCTCGACCGATTTCAAGATGCCGTACTCGTTCCAGGTCGAGCTCATGGGTGATCGCGCGACGTTGCGCCAGGATCTCATCCAGTGGCTCGACGAACCACTCACAGCCGATGACCTCGCCACCTCGAACCCGGTTGACGGTGTGCGCTTCGAAAGCACGGTCGACGGCAGCGGCCGACCCGCCATCCGCATCCGCACGACCATGCCCGACTCGGCGGATGTGACCCATCATCCATTTCAGGACGAGATCGACGACCTGGTCGCGAGCATTCTCGACCGCGGGAGAACGACGACTGTCGACGTTTTCGATGCCCAGAAAACGATGGAGGTGTGCCTGGCTGCTGACCAATCCGCGGAATCGGGAGGGGAGGTCGTGGCGCTACCGTTGATACGGAGACAGGGAGATCAGGGAGATCGGGGAGCTCCCTGATCTCTTGATCTCCCTGTGAGAAAATCACTCCCCGAGCTTCCTATGCGACAACTGACCGCGACGATCTTCCTGATGCTGGTACTCATGCCTCCTATGAACGGCGAGCAAACCACCCCAAGTGGCGCGTGGCGATCACTCCTCGATGGCAAGACGACAGCCGGCTGGCGAGGATATCGGCAGAAAGCCATCCCAGACGGTTGGACCGTCGTTGACGGGGCGCTGTCGCGCACAGGCACTGGCGGCGACATCATCACCGTCGATCAGTTCAGCGATTTCGAGCTCACGCTGGAATACAACGTCGCGCCCGGCGCGAACAGCGGCGTGTTCTTCCGGGTCACCGAGGACGACCCGGTCATCTGGCACGAGGCACCCGAAATTCAGGTGATCGACAACGCGCGCACGGATCTGAAACCCGCTCAGACCAGCGGCTCGAACTACGATCTCCACCCACCCACGCGTGACGCCACCAAACCAGCCGGCCAGTGGAATCTCCTACGCATCCTCGTAAAGGGCAACCACGTCGAGCACTGGATCAACGGCACACGCGTCGTCGAATACGAGGTTGGGAGCGACGATTGGAAGAAGCGGGTTGAGGCCAGCAAGTTCAAGGAGTTCCCGCGCTATGGCACCTCACGTCGCGGGCACATCGGCCTGCAGGATCATGGGGATAGAGTCGCCTACCGAAATATCCGAGTGAGGGAGATCCAGGAGTAGCGGGAGAGGTCACAGGGAGATCAGGGAGATCAGGGAGAACGACGTGACGCTCAAAGCCGGCGCGCGTCGCAGGGTGCGCGCACGAAGGTAGAGCCCACGAGGTGGCCTTACCTTCCGGCGGCCTTGCGAGCGGCCTGCGGCCCCGCACGACGCGCGGTTCGGCGCTTTGAGTGCTGCTGTCTCCCTGATCTCCCTGATCTCCCTGTGACCTCCCTACCCTAACAAGCGTTCGACTCTGCCGACGAGGTCCTTCAGGTAGTCACCATCCCCCGCCGCAACCTCGGTGGTCACGAAACCGGTGTAGCCAATGTCGTGTAGCGCCTGCCGGACCGCAATCCAGTCGACGTCACCTTCGCCGAGGTTTTTCCAGGAGAAGCGGCCGTTAGCACGGTCCAGCGCGAAATCCTTCACGTGAACCTTGACGATGCGCGTTGCGAGAACGCGGATCCAATCCTGGGGAAACCCGTAGAAGACGACGTTGCCGACATCGAAGTATGCCTTGAGCCGTGGTGAATCGAATTCGTCCACGTACCGAGCGAATTCGAGCGGGCTCAACAGAAACTTGTTCCAGACTTCCTCGACTGCGATGACCACTTGTAGCGATGTGGCAAGCGGCAGCAAGCGCTCGCGGATCACCTGCTGCGACCGGGTCCAGGCATCGCGGTAGGACGTGTCGGCATCCACGACGGCCGGGACGAGAAGCACTGCGTCCGCGCCCCACAACGCGGCGTTGCGGAGCGACGTCTCCATGCCCGCCACGCTGCGCGCGACGGTGGCGGCGTCGCCACTCGACAGCGGAAAGCGCCAGTGGTCCGCGTTCATGACCGAATGAATCCGCAAACCCGTAGCCTTCGAGGCCGCGAGAATCTCCGCCGCCTCGTCAGCGTTGTCAATCGTCTGCATCTCAATGCCGTCGAAGCCAGCCGAACGCGCCAGCGCGAATTTGTCCGCGTACGAAAGGCCTTTTGGCAGCATCGAGATGAGGACGGCCTTGCGAAGACGGAGATTGGGAGTGGTGGATTGCGCCTGAGCGATCGACCCGCTGAGCGCGAGGGCACCCAGCGTGCGGAGGAGTTCCCGGCGGGAGGAGAGCACAGGGAGATCGGGGAGGTCAGGGAGGAAGGGGTTGATCATTCTGATCACTTTGGTCGGCATTCAGCCGCATTGCTTAAGTCTCCCTGATCTCCCTGCCCCTGTTCTCTAACCGCCGGAGCCCCTGTCTCAACGCCGTTACGTTGAAATTCATGAGCAGACCGACCGGGCATTTCAGCAGCTTCAGGTACGTAATGACTTGAGCGCGGTGAATCGGCGCGAGGACATCAACCGCCTTGATCTCCACGATGACGCGTTCCTCGACGAGAAAATCCAACCGGTAACCGCAGTCCAGTCTCACGTCCCGGTATCTCACCGGGAGCGGAACTTGTCGCGCGAACATCACATTGCGTTGCATCAGCTCGTACGCGAGGCAGGCTTGATATGCGGATTCCAACAAGCCCGGCCCCAGTTCGCGATGCACGTCGATCGCGGCGCCGATAATCGTTTCCGTGATCTTGCGTAATGGGGTCTTCAAGATCGAGTGGCATGCCCCACAGAGTGCAGAAAGCGCGCCGCGTCGATTGGCGCCACTTTTCTCCACGGTCGCTCTCCGCATTGTACATTTTCCGCAACCTTGCAAGGGCTCCTCGTACGCATTTCCTGCTAGGACGGCAACAGGGAGACCGGGGAGATCTGGGAGATAACTTTCAACAACATACGGAGTGGGAACCGTTACCAGGCGTGCCGCGCCGGCAAGCCGGCGCGATTCGCAGGGTAAGAACGCACGGGAGGTAAGAGCCCTGACTCGAACCTGGGCTCTTACCTCCCGTGCGTTCTTACCCTGCGGACGGCCTTCGGCCGCCCGCACGCCTGCTCCTGATCTCCCTGATCTCCCTGATCTCCCTGTGCCTCTACACCCCTCCCGCCCGCATCTCCTC
The DNA here is from genome assembly GCA_963724485.1 of uncultured Acidobacteriota bacterium. Classification (GTDB taxonomy): domain Bacteria; phylum Acidobacteriota; class Vicinamibacteria; order Vicinamibacterales; family UBA2999; genus JACCSI01. The sequence continues at coordinate 351,188 of CAVRUW010000016.1, read as the reverse complement.
CTTCAGGAAATCCATTGTCCGCCACGCCATCGCGAGAATGGTCCAAGTCGTGTTCTGCGTGCCGCCCGAGACGAACGGCGCGGCATCGGCGAGGTACACGTTCTTCACGTCGTGCAAACGGCAATAGCGATCCGTGACTGACGTCTTTGGATCGTCGCCCATGCGCGCGGTGCCAATCTCGTGGATCGACCATCCCTCCGGGAGCGGGTCGCGGCCGATGCGAATGTCTTCGGCGCCGGCAGCCTTCAACATCTCTTCGATGGTGTCGCCCATGTCCTTCGCCATCTTCAATTCGTTATCGCCGAAGCGGTAATCGAACCGCATCACGGGCAGCCCCCACGCATCGCGGACGTTGGGGTCGAGCGTGATGCGATTCTCCTTGCGCGGCAGCACCTCGCCGAAGCCACCGAAGCTGATGATGGCGGGATAGTGTTTGCGGACGTTCGACTTGAACGCTTTGCCGTAGCCGGGGATGTCGTGAGCCATGCCTGGGTATTCGGCGCAGCCGCCGCCGCCCTGGAAGTGATAACCGCGAATGAAATCCGGATGCCGATCGGTCACGTTACGGAAGCGTGGGATGTACGGCGCGACAGGCCGCCCATCGTCCAGCGTCGTCTCGGTCCCGATGCGAGCGGGAATGTAGCCGCTCCCGCGAATGCCCATGATGTGCTCGCTGAGATAACAGCCAAGAAGCCCGGAGGAGTTCCCGAGGCCGTTCGGATGCGACTGAGATCGCGAGTTGAGCAGGAGACGTGTCGTCTCCAGCGCGCCCGCGCCGAGCACGACGGCCCGAGCTGAGAAGTCCATGACCTCGCGGGTATTCACGTCGATCACCCGCACACCGCGCGCCTTGTTGGTGCCGCTTTCGAGGAGAACCTCCGACACCAGCGAGTAAGGCCGGATCGTGAGATTGCCAGAATCACGCGCGGGATAGAGCAGCGCCGTTGGCGAGTGAAAGGCCGATTGGAGATTGCACCCGCGCCCGCACCGGCCGCGTCCGCGGCACGCCGAGCGGTACTTGTTCATCACGCCATCCGTCGTCACCCCCGCGCGTCCGGGGATGAGCGTGCGCCCCAGCTTCTGGATCGAGCGTTTGAACGCGACCTCGACGCAATTGAGCTTGGAGGCCCGCTGGAACACGCCGTCCGGCACCTGCACGAGCCCTTCGTTGGTGCCGGAGCAGCCGAGCAACGTGTCGACCTTGTCGTAGTACGGCTTCACATCGTCGTACGAGATCGGCCAATCGACATCGAACCCGTCGAGACTCGCGGCCTTGAACTGCATGGGGCCGTATCGAAGCGCGCCACGCCCCCAGAAATTGGTGCGCCCGCCGAGAATCCGGGCGCGAACGAGCGCGTACGGCGTCCCGGTCGTCGGATTCTGGCGTTCGTCGGGCAACCAGTTGCGGGTGAAGGTGTTCGAGGCGTACGAGGCGACCGTCTTGTACTTGGCGAGCGCGGGACTGTTGCCGTAGGGCCGGTCGAGGAAGTTGTACTCGGCGACTCCGATCGGACGCTCGCCCGGCGGCAGCCGATGACGCCGCATCGACGCGTACGGCCACTCCATCGTCCGATACTCGGTGCGCACATCGATCATCCGGCCCGCTTCGAGGAGGAGGACCTTGACGCCAGCCATCGCCAGTTGAAACGCCGCCATGCCGCCGGCGGCGCCGCTGCCGACCACGATGACGTCCCACTTCGCGGAGCCGGGAGTGATCGTGGCTGCGAGCTTCCGCGATTCCTGGGTGATGGGGTCGAGATTGAGTGCGAGCGTCGCGTCCGTTTGCATTCGTGTCCTCGATTACAGGGAGATCGGGGAGATCAGGGAGGCAACTGTTGGGTGCGGCGGCCGCAGGCCGCCCGCAGGGAAACAACGCCCAAGGACAAGAGCTCCAGGCAACAGTCAGACCGGCTCTTGTCCTTGGGCGTTTTTCCCTGCGTGTCGCGCCGGCTTCGCCGGCGCGCACCCAACAGTTGCCTCTCCCTGACCTCCCTGATCTCCCTGTGAACTCTGTGAACTCCTTAACTCTTGCGCTGCTTACAGTACGGACAGTCCTCACCGTCTTCCGTCGCACACCCCACGAACTCCTGGAGGAACTGATTGCCCTTGTATCGCAGTTCGCGGTGAATGCCGATCTCCGACGAGTAGTACCCTCGGATCGTCGCCTGCTTGGTCATCACGAAGAACTGCGCCAGTGGCGTGTCGGGATTGAGCTCGTTCTTGCTGATGTCGAGCAGGATCGCGTCGGTCTGCTTCGAATCGAGACGTTCGAAACGCACACCGAAACGCGACATGGCTTCCTGATTGACAGCAGCCAGTCCGCCTAGCCACTGCAGCGTCAGCTCTTCGTCGCTCTCGCTGAGGAGCAGATCGATATAGTCAGCCACGCGCGCCTCTTTCGCGCCCGGCGATCGCTCGTCGGTCGGAACGATGGCTTCAACCAGGGATTCGAGCGTCTGGAAATCGGAGGCCGACAGAACCTTTGGAGCGGGGGCGGCGTTGCCTGCCTGAATGCTGGCAAAAGCAACAAAGCCGCTGTGAGACAGCGCCGGCAGCAGAGCGGCACTCGTTCCAAGTGCCTTCAACGCCGCACGGCGAGACACCTTCGACATGCGCCATCCTCCCCCATCGACGGAACCGCGTCAACCGATCGACGGCGCTGGCCTCAGCATGCTGTCGACTCGATCGAACTGCACGACATCCGTATTTCCGCCGCAAACAATCACCGCAACACGTTCGTCAGCGTCCGGCCGATAGGCTCCCGATGTCAGGGCCGCAAGTGCGGCCGCTCCGCCCGGCTCCGCCACGATTCGCGTCGCGTCCCAGAGCAGCCGTTGCGCCCGTGCGATCTCGTGATCCTCGACGAGAACCACGCGGTCGACCAAGGCTCGAGCAATCGCAAACGTGAGCTCGCCAACCTGCTTGGGGGCGAGTGAGTCGGCCGCGATTCCGCTGGCCGGCGCATCCACCGGACGCCCAGCCTTCAGCGCCATGGTCAGGGTTGGCGCGGTTCGCGGCTCGACGCCGATGACGCGCACCGTGCGGCGATACCAGGCGGCCGTGCCGCCGATCAACCCGCCGCCGCCCACAGCCACGAGCACGGTGTCGATGTCCCTCGCTTGATCGGCGAGTTCGAGCGCGAGGGTCCCTTGACCAAGCACCGTCTCGCGCTGGTTGAAAGCATGTATCTGAAGGGCGCCGGATTGCGCCGCCCAAGCTTCGCTGGCCGCAAGCGCGTCGGCGTATGTGTCGCCACCGACGCAGAGGTCGGCTCCGTACGACCGGATGCGTTCGATCTTGGCAGGTGCGGAAATGGTGGGCACGAAGATGCGCGCCGGGTGTCCCAAACGCCTGGCGGCATAGGCGACAGCGACACCGTGGTTACCCCCTGAGGCCGCGACAACGCCAGCAGCGCCAACGTCGCGCAAAAGCAAGTTCGTGAATGCGCCTCTGGCCTTGAAGGAGCCCGAATACTGCAGCTGCTCGAGCTTCAGCGTCAGCGTACTCGTTGACAGACCAAAATCCGATCCTCGCAGGTGGCAGATCGGCGTCGCTCGGACATACGGTGCAATGATGCGATGAACGTCGGCGATCTCTGATCGGGTGATATTCGGATCCACGGCCGGCCTCCGCGTCATGCCTTCTTCAGGGCAGAGAGTTTGACAGCTACTTCGTCTTATGGCAAATTGCCAAATCGACGAACCGTTGACACCTCCAGTGAACGCTTCAGCGGCCCAGGTCCTCAAGGCGCTGGCCAACGAAAGCCGGCTGGCGATTCTGCGCTGGCTCAAGGACCCGCGTAGACATTTCCCGCCGCAGGTGGAAGGAGATCTCGTGGCCGACGGCGTGTGCGGTCTCTTCATCGCGCAGAAGCTGGGCATCGGTCAGCCCACCGCCAGCGAGCACCTCCGAATTCTCGTCCACGCAGGTCTGCTGCGCGCGAAGCGCATGAAGCAGTGGACCTTCTACAAGCGAGACGAGAAGCGCATCGCCACCATCAAGCGGGAACTACGGGACACCTGGTAATGCCCAGCGACGAACGGTCCCCGCTTCTCGAGCGTGCGTCGCGTCACGCCAGGGAGTACCTCGAGACGATTGCCGAACGGCACGTCGGCGCGACAGCCTCAGGCGACGATCTTCGGCGGATACTTCGTCGCCCCCTCCCGGAACACGGTGACGCTGGCGGCGAGGTGCTCGACGATCTGGCACGAGCGGCGCAGCACGGCACAACGGCGTCGCAAGGTCCTCGCTACTTCGGGTTCGTGACCGGCGGCAGCCTGCCGGTCGCGACCGCAGCTGACTGGCTGGTATCGGCTTGGGACCAGAACGCGCAGGTCTACGTCATGTCTCCACTCGCCGCCGTCGCCGAGGAAGTCGCGGCCGATTGGCTGAAAGAGATCTTCGGCCTGCCGGCGGCGTGGAGCGTCGGCTTCGTCACCGGCGCGCAGATGGCGAATTTCACCTCGCTGCTCGCCGCTCGGCACCACGTCCTGCAAGCAGTCGGGTGGGACGTCGAGCGCGACGGCCTGTTCGGCGCTCCGGCGATCGACGTCATCGTCAGCGACCAGTCGCATCGCACCGTCATCACCGCATTGCGGATGCTCGGTCTCGGAGGCGAGCGGCTTCATCGAGTCAACACCGATGCACAAGGACGGATGCGAACCGAGCATCTTGCGGAGGTCCTGCAGCAGGGATCGGGACCGTGCATCGTGTGTACGCAGATTGGCAACGTCAACACTGGCGCTGCCGATCCGCTCGCGGAAATAGCAGCGGTGACGCGACTTCGAGGAGCATGGCTCCACGTGGACGCCGCGTTCGGGCTGTGGGCGGCGGCAAGCCCACCGCGACGTCATCTCACTGCCGGCATCGAACAGACGGATTCGATTGCGACAGATGGGCACAAGTGGCTCAACGTGCCCTACGACTCCGGCCTGGTCTTTACCGCCCATCGGGAATCTCACCAGGGGGCGCTGATGGTGCCCGCCCACTACATCCAGATGACCGACGGAGAACGGGACCCTCGTGCGTTCACGCCCGACGAGTCGCGCCGTGCTCGCGGCGTAACCGTGTACGCCGCGCTGCGAGCCCTCGGCCGGCGCGGGGTTGGCGAGCTGGTGGATCGACTGTGCCGTCACGCCGAGCGCATCGCCGACAGGCTTCGACGCCACGCGCAAGTACGTGTGCTGAACGACGTCGTTTTGAATCAGGTGCTGGTGCAGTTCGTGCCGTTGCCCGGCGATCCGCGCGCCGAGGACGTGTTCACGCAGGATGTCGTCGCAGGCGTGCAAAAAGACGGCACGTGCTGGCTGGGCGCGACCGTGTGGCACGGGCAACGGGCCGCCCGCATTTCGATTTGCAACTGGTCGACGACCGAACAGGACGTCGATCGATCCGCGGCGGCCATCCTCAGCGTGCTCGAGCGATCGAATGGAGCCGCCTTGCGTCCGTAGACACGACGTGCGAGCATCACGTCCATGACTATTGGCACACGGCGGTCGTTTGTTCTCGCCCTGGCCCTGACGGTCAGCTTCTCAACCGTTCCCTTCGCACCCCTCGGCGCACAGGCGCCGGCAAAGGCGCCAGCCAAGGGCAAGCCCTGGGTCGTGCCGCGTACCCCCGACGGCAAGCCCGATCTCCAGGGGAACTGGAGCAACGAAACCCAAACGCCGATCGAGCGGATGGGAAAACAAGGGTTGACCCTCACCGACGAGCAAGCCGCGGCAATTGAGAAGCGTGCGCAAGACGTCGAGGAATTTCGCGACAAGGCCAGCGATCCCAACCGGCCCCCGCCCGTCAAAGGCGGTAACAACCAGGCATTGACCGCACCCGGCGAGCCGTCGTTCATCGAGCGCATCGCCGAAGCGGCCGGCGGCGCGGTCGGCGGCTACAACGGGTTCTGGCTCGACTCCGGTCTCACCGTCATCCGCATCGACGGCGTCGCGCGCAGCTCGATCATCGTCGATCCGCCGGACGGTCGTCTGCCCCCGCTGACCGCCGAAGGCAAGAAGCGTCTCGCCGAACGCGCCGCGCTGGCGAAGAAGTTCGGGGAGTTCGATCATCCCGAGATGCGGCCGCTGTCCGACCGCTGCCTCGTCTCATTTGGATCCAACGCGGGTCCGCCGATGCTGCCGAACTACTTCTACAACAACAACTACACCATCGTGCAGACGAAGGACCACGTGTTGATCATGACGGAGATGGTGCACGACGTGCGCGTCATCCGCGTCGGCGCGACCGAACACGCGCCGCCGCAGGTCCAGCCCTGGTTTGGCGATTCGATCGGCCGTTGGGAAGGCGACACGCTGGTCGTCGAGACGACGAACATCAACCCGACGCAACTCGCGCAAACGTCGATCCTGTGGCCCTATCGCGGCGCGTCCGAGAAGCTGAAGGTGACGGAACGATTCACGCGCACGGGACCTGACACCATCGTCTACAAGTTCACGATGGAAGATCCCTCGACGTTTACGGCGCCGTTCAGCGGCGAGCTGCCCTTCAACCGCATCGACGAGATGATCCACGAGTACGCGTGTCACGAGGGGAATTACGCAATGTCGAACATCCTGTCAGGCGCGCGTGCGAAGGAACGGGGGCAGACCGAACCGAAGAAGCAACAGCAGTAGAGGCTCGTGCGTGGCAACCATGGTTCGCATGAGCCCCACTGCTAGTCGGCGTGCCGTTTCACACGGCTTGCTCGACTGACGGACCTTCCCGCCTCACCTTGGCCGCGAATGCTCGCAGGCGCTCGTTGAAATCGGACGCGTTCTCCCAGAACGAGGCATGTCCCCCTGCAATCATCTGGACTTCCGCGTGAGGCATGAGCCGCTGGTGCTGGTCCACCACCGCCGGCTTGACCACGCGTTCCCCCGTTCCATGGGTAATCAAGACCGGTTTGCGGATCGTGGGCATGAGATCGTCGTTGTCGAACGACCGGGAAAAAAGTGCCTGACGCACGTAGGGCGGAACCGAAACGTTGTACCCGAGCATCAGCTCCAGGTCGGCCGGCGGCGGTTCTTGAACAAAACACAGTCGCAGCAGTGACTCCAGGGCGGGCGAGCTCTCTGCAGCCTCTTCTGACAGAAGTCCAGGCACGAGGCTGAGGAACTCAGGCGTCAACGCCGCCAGCGCCGCGTCGCTCCCGAGCTTCGTGATGCCGTTGACGAAATGAATGCCACCGATTGCGTCCTCTCCGTAGTGGCGGACGTAGTCGAGAATGACGAGCGGGCCATATGACCAGCCACTGAGGATCGGACGCTCGAGGCCCAATGACTCGATGACCGCGTTGACATCTTCGGCCCACAGCCTGGAATCCCCATACGCCTCGCGTGGCTTGTCGGACAAGCCATGGCCGCGCAGGTCCATGGCCACCAGGCGATGCTGCAGTGCCAGGTCCGAGTTCATCTGCCGGCTCCACGACATCCAGCACTGCGAGAACCCATGGAGAAACAGGACCGGCTGGCCCTGTGGGTTTCCCGTCTCGACCACATTGAGCTTCGTGCCACCGCCGCCCGCAATGAGTTGGCTCTTCATTGTCTTCTCCTGACAGACCAACCCGGCCGTACCAACCGGATTAGACGACCTTAGCGAAATTTCTCGACAAGCATCAAGTCCGTCCCCGAGTAATCGAGCTTCGTGAACAGCAGGAACCGCCCGTCGGGTGAGAGCGGGCGCGATTATACGGCGGCCGTTCTTCGCTCGTGCGAAGAACGGCCAGTCGTGAAGTTATTGCTTCTCGAATACCCCGACGTTGTTGACCTTCTGGCCTTGCGGATCGGTGCCTGTCGTGGTCACGGTCCGCGTCTTGCCATCAGGAGAGACGACATTTCGCTGCGTCGTCGTGACCTTGCCGCCCTTCTTGTTGACGAGCTCGAGCGTGTTGGCGTCGATTCGTTTGACCGCAACCGTGTCGGCGTTCGGATTGTTGCCTGTTATCGGCGAGTCCTTGCCATCGAGGCTCGTGGTGTAGGAGTACCTGCTGCACGGCTCCCGCGGCTGGTTCGTTCCGGACCGACACCTTGTAACCCTGACCCGCGGCCTCGTAGGTGGACGTGATGCTCTTCGGCGCGGGGCCGGTGTACTTGCTCTTGGCGACATTGAGCCGCCAGGAGCCGACGAACGGATCCTTCGACTGGGCACTGGCCACCACGGCCAAAGTGAGCGCCGCCACTGCGAGCATGATCGTGACGCGCGGAAGTTTCGGAATCATTCGTCCTCCTTGTCAGTTGCGTTAGCTGGGCTGTAACCGCGAAACCGTATCACACCTGCTGGCGGAAAGACGGTGATTCTCGACCGGGATGGCGCACTTGGCTGGAAAACGCGAGATGATTGAGGGGTTGCGGTGAATCCCGTGTGGCTCAAGAAGCGCGCTCGCAAGACCAGTCGTCGCATCCGTGAAGCGCGAATGCTCGTTCAAGCCTTCCGGCATCAATACCGGCCCGTTGCGGCCCACCTGATCCCGATTCGACGCTGTAACCTGTCCTGTGCGTACTGCAACGAGTACGACGATCATTCCGCGCCGGTCGCGACCGACGCGGTGCTCCGCCGCATCGACCAATTGGCCGCACTGGGCACGGGGATTGTGACACTGAGCGGCGGCGAACCGCTGCTTCACCCCGATCTCGACGAGATCATTCGTCGTATTCGCGGCCATGGATTGATTGCGACGCTCATCACCAATGGCTACCTGCTGACGCGCGATCGCATCCGCCGGTTGAATCGGGCAGGGCTCGACCATCTTCAGATCAGCATCGACAACATCATTCCAGACGAGGTCTCGAAGAAGAGCCTGAAGGTGCTGGACCAGAAGTTACGGTGGCTGTCCGAAGACGCGGAGTTCGACGTCACCGTCAATTCAGTCGTCGGCAGTGGCGTCAAGACTCCAGAAGATGCGCTCACCGTGACCCATCGCGCGCGAGCCCTTGGGTTTTCGACGACGGTCGGCATTCTTCACGACGGCTCCGGTCAACTGGTTGCGCTCGGCGAACGCGCGCGGAAGGTGCTGGACGACATCGTCACCTCCGGCACGTCGGTGTTGGACTATGCCAACTACAACCGGTTCCAGACCAACCTCGCAAACGGCCAGGCGAATGACTGGCAGTGTCGGGCCGGCGCTCGCTATCTCTACGTCTGTGAAGAGGGCCTGGTCCATTGGTGCTCGCAGCAGCGGGGGCATCCCGGCACTCCTCTAGAGACGTATTCTGTGGAGGATTTGCGAAGGGAGTATCACCGTGCGAAGGGCTGCGCGCCGCATTGCACGGTGGGGTGCGTGCATCGGGTCGCGCAGGTTGACGAGTTGCGGCAGCATCCGCAGGCGGCGCTCGCGCAGTGGTTCCCACCATCGTCTGTCACCGGGCGACCGAATCTGCCACCTGCGGTTCGGTTTCTCAATGTGGGCGTTCGTGACGAGCCCGCATCGGGATGTTTTTCGAACGGTTGCTCAGCGAGTCCTGGGCAGCGAGCGTCGCGTGTGAGACGCGGTGATTAACGCACGGGCGCGTGCATCCAACTCCGCGAGATACCTGCGCGCATCCTCCTTTTCTCGCCAAGACACGTCCTCGATTCGACCGCGAACGAAGTCGGCTTGCAGCCGGTACGCAGCCATCTCACTGTCAGTGTTGTGAGCCTGCTCGTGGGCCAGTGTCGCCGCAAGCTTCAGGACGTTCAAAGGTGATGCCTTTCGGGTTGCCAACAGGTAGATGTTCGACGCTCGGTTGACGTAGATCGTCGGGTCGGTCGCATCGACGGGCGAACGGAAGGCGAGCAATCCGTGCGGCGGATGCTTCGATCCCGCCTTTCGAGTAGATCTCAGCAATCTCTTCAGAACCAATCACGCGGATCGGATTGATTGGCTGACCGAGAACGAGCAGCGCGTGGTGAATCACCGCATCGGCATGGTGCATCGCTCTTTGCGACATCGCTCCGCACGACGACCGCGCGGCTGTCGCTCTCGGCCATCACCCCACATGCACCGGCGGGCGTGACGAAGGACGGAACGGCGCACAATGCGAGCGCGACACGGCACAGCGTCTTCGGGTGGATCGGCGTAGCCCCTTGGGAGCCACGCTAGAGGGCGAACGAGCGCGGTCACAAGACACCATCAAGGGCCGCGGCAGCGATGGCCATCTTTGGCCAACAATGGCCGGCACCGATCCAGGCAGGCGAGGACGGTGAAGTAACATCACCCGCGAGCGATGGCCGATTGCCTGGAATCCTGGAAAGAGATCGCTACATATTTCAACCGCGGCGTGCGGACGGTCCGTCGATGGGAGAAAGAAGAAGGTCTCCCCGTCCATCGCCAGGTGCACAAGAGTCTCGGCACCGTGTATGCCTACCGATCCGAGCTGGATGCCTGGCGCCGTCGCCGATCGGTCGCCGCCTCGAGCAAAGCCGTTGCTCATCCAGTAAAGCACACCGACTCGAGTCATGCTCGCCGTGCTGCCCTTCGAGAATCTCAGCGGTGACCCGGAGCAGGACTACGTTGCTGACGGCTTGACCGAAGAGATGATCAGTCAGCTTGGTCGATACCAGCCGAACACGCTGGGTGTGATCGCCAGGACGACGATGATGCAATATCGGGCGCGGCAAAAAACCGTGCGACAAATCGGCGGTGAGCTCCATGTCGACTACGTCGTCGACGGTAGCGTGCGCCGAGAAGCCGAGCGGCTGCGCGTGACAGCCCACCTGATACGCGCGAGTGACCAAAGCCATCTTTGGTCGGGAACCTACGAACAAGCGATACGCAGCATTCTGGTGCTGCAGCGCGACCTCGCGGCGGACATCGCTCGCGAGATTCGTCTGAAAGTGTCCACGAAGCGACCTGTGCCGCGCGGCGACTCGAGTTTGGTGAATCCGACTGCCTACCACGCACATCTGAAAGGCCGCCATCTCCTGAACCGCTTCACCCCGGAATCCGTTCGACGAAGTCTCGACTACTTTCGGCAGGCGATCGAAGCGGACCCCACCTACGCGGCGTCGTACGCGTCACTTGCGGAAGCGTACGAGCGGCTTCCGATTTGGGTCGATGAACCGCCAGAGACCACGGTCCCGCTTGCATTGGCTGCGGCCGAGCACGCCCGTGAACTCGATCCGAATCTTCCGGAGGCGTACGCGTCGCTTGGGATGATCAGCGCCAACTACCATTGGGACTGGACCGGCGCGGAACGGTATTTCCAGCGTGCGCTGGAACTGAATCCGAGTTGTTCTCCCGCGCGCCACTGGTACGCTGAGTTTCTCGCCGAGATGGGTCGTTTCGACGACGCGCTCGAGACGATCGAGCGGGCACAGATTCACGACCCACTCTCGAGCTCGATCCAGGCGACGCGGGCGTTTGTTCTCCTGATGGGTCATCGGTTCGAGGATGCGGTCTCCCAGGCACAGCTCGTGCTGGAAGTGGATCCGCACTACCCAATGGCCCTGATTAGACTGGGTATTGCTTATGACGGCTTGGGCCGGCATGACGAGGCCGTGCTCGCGTTTCAGAGAGCGTCGCACGCGGCGCCTGAATTGCTCGACTGCGGATCACTGTTGGGGTATGCCCAGGCGCGCGCAGGCAACGCGAGCGAAGCGCTGAAACAGTTCGAAATTTTAGAGCGTCTCGCCAAGGACGCGATACGTGCCGGCCTTTCTTCTTCGCCAACGTGCTCACCGGGCTGGGCAGGCATCGACGAAGCAATAGCGCTCATCGAGAAGGAGTACGACGTGCGAGGCTGGTACTTGCTGCTGGTCAAACACTCCCCGCATCTCGACCCGTTGCGCTCGCACCCGCGCTTTCAGAAACTCCTGAAGCGGATGAACTTCCCTGCTTAGACGGGACTGTCCCTCGTGCGCGCACTAGTCCTCGACTCTGACGGCACACTCTCTCTTCGCAGCCGCCCCACGCCCAGGGCTGCTGATGAATGCCTCATACGCGTCACCGCCGCGGGCATCTGCGGCACCGATCTCGAACTGCTGAAGGGATACGCAGGATTCACCGGTGTCCCAGGTCACGAATTCGTCGGCGTCGTCGAGGACGCGCCGGCGATCGACGCGGCGTGGGTCGGACGCCGGGTGGTCGGTGAGATCACCGTCGGCTGCGGCGAGTGCCGTGGGTGTCGCAGCGCCGGACGCGGCCACTGTGATGTCCGGACCGTGCTTGGGATTCGCGAACGCGATGGCGCTTTCGCGGAGCATCTGCTGCTGCCCTCACGAAACTTGCACACCCTCCCCGACTCCGTCGATGACCTCACCGCGGTGTTCGTCGAGCCAACGGCCGCGGCGTGCCGAGTGATTGAGCAGGTTGAGATTGGAAGTGGTACTCGCGCCGCGGTGGTCGGCGCGGGAAGGCTGGGGCTGCTCGTGGCGCAAGTGCTGCGCGCACACGATGCCGATGTCACGGTGGTTGTCCGCGGCGATCGCAGTCAGTCCGCGGCAGAAGCTTTAGGACTGAAAATCGTGACCCTCGAGGCCGCAGCCTTACTCGCGAGATCGTTCGACGTCACCGTAGACGCGACCGGCCATGCGTCAGGGTTCGCCGCTGCCAGCGCGCTGACCCGGCCTCGCGGAACCCTCATCGTCAAGTCCACAATCCACGGCCAGACAACGATCTCCTTCTCACCGCTCGTCGTCGACGAAATCTCGGTAGTCGGCTCTCGCTGCGGTCCATTTGAGAAAGCGATTGCAATGCTCGAGAGCGGACAGATTGCCGTCAAACCGATGATTGCCGGTATCTATCCGCTCGAGCAGTTTGCCGCCGCGTTTGACGACGCCAAACGCGGCTTGAAGGTGATCCTTACTCCTGTCCAGGCTTGACGAAAAGCGTGTCGTCAACCTTCACGTTGTGCTCGACCTTCGAAACCGTGATGGTGAAGTTCTGCACGGCGGACGAAGACTTGAGGCGGAACGGCAGCTTGATGCCGTCGACCTCCTTGTAGTCGAGAAACTCCGTGACCTGTTCCACGTCCTGGCCAATCTGCGGGACGTTGACCGTCATCGACATTCGAATGGGCAGGAAGTTCTCGGCATCGATGTATTGGCGGATCTCCGAGCCGGTGGTGGGGTCGAACACCAGCAGGAAGGCCTCGCGGTCTCCGACCTTCTCCTTGCCCTTCAACTGGACTGTCGTGCCGAGATCCTTGTACGTGAGGAAGGGGTGGGGGAACGACCCGTTCTTCAAGTTGTCCAGCTGATTGCCGGTGATCTCACGATTACCCTGCAATGAATCAAGCGCGTAGGCGACGCTGCCATCGAATCGTTGATCGAGCACGAAGGGACCGGCACCAAGCGCGGTCAAGTCGGCTTTGAGCACCATCCGCGACTTGTTGGGTGCCGCATTCAGCATCTCGATCGAGCCATCGATGTCGCCACCCGGCGTCGTGAGCACGATCGTCCCTGTCGTGCTCCGTGACTTCACCTTCGCGTGTGCCGGGCGGCCGCCGAGCGCAGCGATACTCTTTTCGACGATTTCGTCGGCCGTCTGCGCAGAGACGGTATTGACCGAAACGAAGAACAATAGCGGAACAGCTAGCCGGATCAGTACGCTCTTCATCGATCGAGCCTCCAAGCTGATCTTACGCTGTCGAACGCAGCGTCGGACCAAAATCCGGCCGGCGGTGTCTAAGAAGCTGAAACGCTGCGAGTGACCCTGCTTCGGGAAGCATGACTCGAGTCGATTCAGCCGTTCTCAACCTTGCCGAGGGACTGTGTCAGAGGTTCCAGCTTCTGACCGGCAGGACCAACGTGTGGCTGGCACTCCAGCTCACCAATCTCAGCATCATCGTCTATTTCGTGTGGGCCGGTTTGCAGTTCCTGAGTAGCGACCCGGCAACGCGAGTCGTCATCGGGGTGTTCTGCGGCGGATTGCTGTACGTGCTGACGCAGACCGTCTTCAAAGTACCGATCGAAGCCTACGAGAACAGCGCCTACCGGCGGGTCGCAAGCGGCTTCAGGAATCCCCGACGCGTCCGGGACTTGCTTCTTCGCATCCTCTTCCTGACGCTCACTTTTGCCCTTCTGTGGCCGATCGTCTCCGTGTACGTCTTCTATCCGTTCCTCTTGGCGTACGTCAGCAGCCTTCACATGTACATGGTCGTCCTCACCTACTCCCTGGTGGTGTTGACGACGGTGGTCTTGTACTTGTTGGCGTGCGATCCACTTCCACCGTGTGCGGGGAAGGTCACGGAGTGGCTTCGCGCGAGGCTTCGGTCACGTGCCGCTGTTCGCGCCGCTGACCGCGACGCGCAAGGTGTTCCTCAGGCATCCGAGCGTCAGGTCTTGCGAGCGTGCGAGGGCCCGTAAGCGAAGACGACGCTTCCACCTCGTATCGCGTCGATGAGCGGACGAGCCACGTCCAGCCGAACTGCCGGACAGCCCCAACTCCGTCCAAGCCGCCCGACGCGTTTCGCGGTAGCTGCGTTCACATAGGGCGCTCCGTGAATCACGATCGCGCGATCGAAGGCGTTGTCGTTCACACCCTTGTCGAGCCCACGCAGCCGGAGCGAATAGCCGTTGCTCCCCATGTAGCTCGACTCGGTGACAAACAGCCCAAGGCTGGTCATGTGTGAATCGTGGTTGTTGGAAAACTGAGTAGCGAGATTCTCGCCGCTGGCGCGCCCATGCGCCACCAGTTCGCGAAACACAATCGCAGGCGTCTCGACGTCGAGCACCCAGAGCCGTGGCTCCAACGAGGGGCGGCTGTAATCGATGACCGTCAGGAGGCGGGTATTGCCAACCGCGCCAAGCTCGACCGCACGATCGTATGCGTCGATCGCCGCATCAAGAACCTCTCGCGGTGGTCCATCTTCGAGAGCCGACAAGCTCTTCGCTACCGTGGACAGATCCGCAGGTCGATCCAGCGCGGTGCCCGCACCAGCTGGTGAACCGAAAGCGGCGACAAGAACAGCGGCAATCAACAGGTTCTTCATCTTTTTGAAGCGGAGTATTTCTAGTTTACGACAGCCAGGGCGGAAACCTACCTCGACGGAGATATGACGGATTCTGACGATCAGCGGGTCTGAGTAGATTTCGAGTCGTGGTCCCTCGCCGCGAGCAGGCGCGAGATCCGTCTCACGATCTCAGAGGGAACCGTCGTCGCCGCCAGCGACTGGTCGCCGGCAGCTGGCCCATTCGGCACCGAGATTGACAGAGTCCCATCCGAGCCGCCCGTCAGGGCAACATCGACGGAGGGCGCCTCAGACTTGACGCTCGACGCGGCGGCGATGATGGCACCGGACGCGCGCAGGAAATCGGCCAGTGAATTTGCCTGGGGCCCTCCCAGCTTGAACGACACGTTGACGCCGTCGAGGAGCAACGGCGCGGAGGCATTGGGTACAGCAGTTTCGAGCACCTTCTCGTGGGGCAACCGAACGGTGAACGTTGCGCCACGCCCGGCCCCGTCGCTGCTAACGTCGACGGACCCGGCATGCAGATCGACGAGTTGCCGCACCACTGCCAAGCCAATTCCCAGCCCGCCGTGCTTGCGACTCAACCCGCCTTCACCCTGCCGAAACTGATCGAACACGTGAGGCAAGAAGGCTGGCTCGATGCCTGCCCCACTGTCCTGCACCTGGAGAACGACCTCCTCACCCTCTGTTCGCAGGGTGATCGTGATTCGCCCATCCTGGGGCGTGAATTGCACGGCGTTCGTCAGCAGGTTCATGACGACCTGCTGCAATCGCGAATGGTCCCCGGCCACGAAGGCCGGCTGCAATTTCGTCGTCAGCTCGAGATGTTTGCGTTCGATGACGTCACCAACGGCTTCGACCGCGGTCGTGACCACTTCCTGCAAATCGACCAGACGCATTTCGAGCTCGAGCTTCCCCCTGGATGCTCGGGATACGTCGAGGAGATCGTTGATCAACTGCGCATGCATCCGGGCGTTGCGCTCGAGGCTGTCGAGCGCGCGTGCCTGCGCGTCGGGATCGAGCTTGGTGTGCCGGAGCTGCCAAATCCAGCCCATCAGAGCATTGAGCGGCGTCCGCAGCTCGTGCGAGAGCGTGGCAATGAACTCGTCCTTCAATTGGTTCGCACGCTCGGCATGCTCACGCTCTCGGCGCTCGTTCGCCAACGCAGAGGCGAGGGCGGCTTCGGCCTTCCGAACCCGCAGCAGCGCGTTCGCTGTTGCCACGAGCACCGTGCTGTCCACCGGCTCGGTGAGGTAGACGTCCGCGCCGTGTTCGAGCCCACGAACTTGATCCGCGGACGAGGTCGCCGTGTTCGAAATCTGCAGAATCTGAAGGGCCGGTGGTTCGAAGTCCTTGGCGCGAAGCCGTCGCGCCACTTCGAGGCCGCTGATGTCGGGCAGGTTGACATCCAACACGATCAAATCGGGTCGCTCCGACTCCGCGAGTGCAAGGCAATCGGTACCGTTCGAGGCCTCGAGTACGCGAAAACCTGCGCGGCGAAGAATCTGGACCTTGGCGTAGCGGCCCGCGTCTACATCATCGACTACGAGAACGGTCGAGGGGGGATTCACGAAGGCATCCCGGCGGAGCGATTGGCAGCGACGACCTCGTGGATCACCGCGCGCAGATTCTCTCGAGTCAATTCTGACTTTGACAGCACGGGAGAATCACCACCGAGGCGGCGGATCTCGTCGGCGCTCAGGCGTTGTGAGGTGACTATGATCACGGGCAGATTGGCCGTTTGAGGCAGTCTGCGCAGCCGCTCACGGAACTCCCATCCCGTCATATCGGTCAGTTGCAAGTCTAACAGGACGACGTCAGGAGGCAGCTCGTCGATGAGCCGAAGACCATCGTGGCCCGATTGCGCCTCGGCCACTTCGTGAGACGCGTCGTTGAGCAGCTCGCGGATGATGAACCGATGGGCTTCCTCATCGTCGATCGTGAGCACACGAGTGGGCGCCTTGCCGGGCACGAGCGCGTCGAGTGTCGAAACCAGCCAGGACGTTTCGAGCGGCTTGACCCCGTAGGCGTCGGCGCCAAGCGCCAGACCTTTGCCGCGGTCGTCAATCGTCGAGGCCACGATGACTGGGATTCCAGCGGTGCGATCCTCTCGCTTGAGCCTGGTCAAGAACTCCCAGGAATCCTCGCCCTGTAGCCGAAGGTCGAGCACAATCGCGGCTGGACGGACGGTGGCAAGCACCGACATCGCGGCATCGACCGAACGTGCCGGGACCACCTGGAACCGCGAGTTCGCGAGTGATCGCTCGTAGACCAGCAGATCTTCGTCGGCGTCCTCGATGATGAGCACCGGATAACGGCCGGGCATGATCGCGGCAACCTGCGTCCCGGCGCCGGTGCGATACGCCATCGGAATCGTTACGGCAAACGTCGAGCCGGTACCGAGCTGGCTTTGAACGGAGATTGTGCCTCCGAGCAAGTCGGCGAGCCGCCTCGAGAGCGGCAGCCCGAGTCCGGTCCCCTTCACTCGTCGTTGCAAAGGGTTTTCGATCTGGACGAACTCGTCGAACACACGCCCGACATCTTCTTCGGGGATACCGATGCCCGTATCGGTCACGTGAAACTCGACCCCGTCGCGTCCAGGCGTCAGACGCGCGCCGATACGCACTTCGCCGCGTTCGGTGTACTTGAGCGCGTTCGAAATGAAATTACGCAGGATCTGCGAGACCTTGCTCTCGTCCGAGTACAAGGGCGGAACATCGTCGGGCTCTTCGAATACCAGCGACACGGATTGATTGAGCAGGAGCGGGCGCAACATGCCGCGAAGCGCACCGAACAGCCCGGCAACTTCGAACGTCGAGGGTCGCACTTCGACCTTTCCCGCCTCGACCTTCGCGATGTCCAACAGATCGTTGACCAGATCGGAGAGCTGCTGGGCGGACTTACGGATATAGAACAGCTCCTCCTTCTGGTCAGGAGTGACTCCGAGCCGCTCAGCCAACAGATTCGTCAACGCCAGAATCGAGTTCACCGGAGTCCTGAACTCGTGCGTCATGTTGGACAGAAAACGGGTCTTCAGCTCGTCGGCACGCCGCAGATGATCGGCACGTTCATCGAGCTCCGCGTAGAGAGCGACGACGCCGCGATTGGTATCTTCGAGCTCGCGATTGACGCGTTCGAGTTCGTCCTGCCGCAAGCGCAGCTCGTCGAGGGTTCGCAGCAGTTCCTGATTCTGCTGCTGGGCCTCTTCAAGCAAGTCCGCAGGCGGCTCCGTCAGTAGCTTGTTTCCGATCGCACCGAGGCGCGCACCGGTCAGCAGCTCGGTTCGTCGCGGAAAGATCTTCTTGATCGTGACGGTGGTGCCGCGCGAACTGGAATCGATCTGAAAGACATCGACCAGCCGTCGGGTCCCCACGATGCCGAGACCCATCCCGGTTGGGGATCGATACTGACCACTCAGTATTGTCTGCAGTTGGGTGATGCCAGGACCTTGATCGCAAATGGAGACGACGAACACCTGTGGCGGGGAGTCTCCTTCGACGCTGTAGTCGACTGTGCCGCCGCCGGCATACTGGAAAGCATTGCGTGCCAGTTCGGAAACAGCGGTCGCGATGCGAGTCTGCTCGGGGACGTCGAAGCCGAGCGCAGCGGCGACCTGACGCGCTCGACGCCGGGCCGCCACCACGTCGTGTTCATGCCGGATCCGAACCGAGAGCAGTCTCGTCGTCATTGCCGGATTCGGGTTTCGCGTATCACGGTTACGGTGACGTCATCCCGCTGGCGGCTATGGTCGCGATAGAGAACCGCGGCCACCACCGTCGGGTGTCTCTGCTTCAAACCGGCACGATCGTCGAGTGACCAGTGCGACGCCAGTCCGTCTGAAGCCATCACAAGCAGCGCCCCTGGATCCCAAGGGTAAGTGTACATCACGGAAGCGGGGGGCCTGGTGACCGAGCGTCCCGTTCGACGACACGGTATGGCGCACCGTACCCGTAAGCACAATCGTGCCGGTGATGTTGCCGACGCCCGCAAAGGTCACGACGCGTGACTTGACCCGCACCTCTGCGAGCGCCGCGGCAGCGCCCCGCGTGTGGCGAAGCGCGTCATGCATGATTTGCAGCCGGTCCGGAAGAGTCACGGGATTCCGAGGATCCACTGAGCCAACCGCTGCAGCCGAAGCCTCGGACGCGAACACTCCGTGACCGAGACCATCGGCGACCACGACCAAGGCACCATCCACAGAGGTGTGGACCTGCCATGCATCTCCACACACCGTCTCGCCAACCATGGCCACCGAGACGGCGCCGAACTCCACCAAAGCTGGGGCCGTTCGAGCTCGCCGCTTGGGGCGAAGGCGCACGAGCACGACAGTTCCGCGGCCCTGCTCCGAATGCATGTCGAAATCGTCCGCCAGCCGCTTTACTGCACCGAGCCCTGTCCCTGCCGAGCCGGTTGTCGAGTGGCCATCGGCGAGGCAGGCCGCCACGTCGGTCATGCCGGGGCCTCGATCGATGGCCAGGATCTCTACTTCACCCCCGTCCAGCCCGGGTAACTTCCGAACGAGGATCTCCCCACCCACCGCGTGCTTGACGAGGTTGGTGGCCAACTCGGTGGCGACGATACCGGTCCGGTAAGAGTCTTCTTCACCAAATTGCGACCGACTGGCGATCTCGCGTGCCAGCTGCCTCGCTGCCGACGGCTGACTTGCATCGGTCACCGCCACGTGCGCATGCGACAAGGTTATTTCCATCGAGTGATAACGACGCGCGTGCCGCTGCCAGGGGTGGACGTGATGGCAAATTCGTTGGACAGCCGCTTCGCGCCTGACAGGCCCAGACCCAATCCACCCGCGGTTGAATAGCCGTCCTTCATCGCCTGCGGAAGATCTGCAATGCCTGGTCCAGAATCTTCGAAAACCAGGCGGAGACCACGACGGACGCCATCGGAAACCACTTCGACGGTAGCGTGGCCGCCCCCACCGTGCTGAATCGTATTGCGCGCGAGCTCGCTCGCCGCTGTCACGATCTTGGTTTGGTCAACCAGGCTGAAGCCAATCTCGATCGCGCGCTGACGAACGGCCTGCCGCACATTGACGACGTGTTCGGACGCGTTCAGCGGCAGACTTTCAGCGCGGAGCGATGTCATTCTCGCGCCCGGCTTCCTCGAACGAGAGAAGCTCCATCCCACGCTCGACGTTGAGCGCGGTACGAACCCCGGCGAGCGACATGCCAAGCTCGACCAGCGTGATGGCAACGGCGGGGCGCATTCCGACGACCACAGTTTGTGCGTCGAGCACTCTCGACATCGCCGCAATGTTTCCGAGCATCCGGCCGATGAACGAATCGACCATCTCGAGTGCCGAGATGTCGATGAGCACGCCACGGGCGCTCGTTTCCGCGATTCGTGTCGTCAGATCGTCTTGCAGCTGCATGGCCAGGCGGTCGTGCATGTCCACCTGAATCGACACGAGCAGAAAGCCGCCCATCTTGAGGATTGGAATGCGTTCCATCTAATCCTCGGTCCTCTTCTGCGTAGTTGGTGGTTGACCACTTCCGGGATAGGCAGTCGCGCGCGTGACCGCGAGCCCGCTGCGCTTCAGGGCGACGGCAAACGCGTCCGCCAGCGTGGCCTTGGTCGTGACCGAATTGAGATCGACACCAAGGTGCACAATCGTCTGCGCGATCGGCGGCCGGATACCACTGATGATGCAATCAGCACCCATTAGCCGGGCTGCAGCCACGGTTTTCAGCAGATGCTGCGCCACGAGCGTATCGACGGTGGGCACACCAGTGATATCGAGAATCGCAATGAGCGAACCGGTTTCAACGATCCGCTGGAGCAGGTTTTCCATCACGACTTGTGTCCGGACGCTGTCGAGCGTCCCGATCAGCGGGAGCGCCAGGATCCCTTGCCACAACGTGACCACTGGAGTTGAAAGCTCGAGCATCTCCTGTTGTTGGCGGTTGATCATCTCCTCGCGGCGCTTCTGATAGGCCTCGGTGGTGAACAAGCCGAGCGCATCCAGCGCGACGGATGCGCTCCACATTTCCTCGGCGAGTTCAACCGGGTCCGAAATCGCTTTCCGCAAACGATCGAAGAGCGGCTGCTTCAGCGAGAACACAAAGGTTGCGGTTTCGGTCGGCGAGAACCCTTGCTCGGCGCGCGATCGCGAGAGCTGGCTCAGCTGATCGCGCACGCCCGACCAATGGGGTCCGTGCATTTGATCCAGGCCGCCTCTGAGCGCCGTCTCGACGAAGACGCTCAAAAAGTCCCGCGACTGCCGCTTGAGCGCGTCTTCGCCAATGAGATCACGTCTGGTGGCGATGCTCTCGAGCTGGCGACCCATCCAGTCGGTGAGGATTTCGGTTTCGTTCGCCTTCACGATTTCGGGAAAGCGCGCTTTACGGCCTGGTGTCATGGCTGCCTCAACAAAATCCTAACTATAGCGTCGAAGAGTCCGGCGGCAGGTCGCAGTACCGTCGGTCGAGATGCGACCATGAAAACAAAAGGGCCGAGCCCCTGAACGGGAGCCCGGCCCGAGACAGTCATTGATTGCTTGACCCTACTGCGTCTGCGACTGCGGCAGCGCGAGAGTGGTGTATCCGCCGTTGCGCGGCAGGACGACGTATTGCCGGCCCTGATGCAAGTACGTCATCAGGCCGTACTGCCCCATGCGCGGGGTCGCGACTTGCCCGACGCGTTTGCCCGTCTTCTTATCGATGGCGAAGAGGTGCGTACGATTGTCGGCGGTCGTTCCAGTGGCAAGGAGCAAGGTCGACGTCGCGGCCAGAGCCGCGTGTCCGCGTCGGCCCCAATTGGTGTCGACGGTCACGCCCTTCAGCAAGGGGTTGTTACGGAAAGCTTCCTGCTGCTTGGCGTCCATGTCCCCGTGCGGAATCATCCAGAGATGCTCGCCCGTGTTCATGTCGATGGCCGTGATTCGACCGACCGGCCCTTTGAAGAGATCCGGAATACCGGCCAACGGATCGTTGGGATCCGGCTTTGGCGGTGGAGGTCCACCGTCACCGCCGCCCCGCGCGGTGACCCACTGCGCCAGCGTCTTGCCGGTCATCTTGTCGTTGTCGCGCTCGGCCGCCGGACCGAGAATCGTCGGCGAGCATCCGCTGGTCGACGTGATGAAGATGATGCCGGTCGCCGGATCTGCCGCTGGCGGACCCGTGATGTTCGCTCCACCACCACCACCCGGACAGATGTTGGCAGGACCTTTCCCTTCCGCGTTCCCTCGATGCGTCGGCGGCGCGAACAGCGGCGCCAGCAGATCACGCTCCTTGGCGCGCTGGAGGGCGAGCTTCTTGATCTCCGGCGTGAAATCAATCAGGTCCTCTTCGCGACGTCCCTGGAGATCGTATGGTGCCGGCTTGGTGACATGCGGCTGCATCGCGGACAGTTTTTCACCGGGCACCTTCGACTGTGGCGCCGGTCGATCGACGATGGGCCAAATCGCATCCCCGGTGTGCCGGTTGTACGAGTACACCCAGGACTGCTTGGTGATCTGGAAGAGCCCAGGCACGCGCCTGCCGTTCACGTTGACGTCCAACAGTATCGGCGCGGTCGGCGTGTCGTAGTTCCAGATGTCGTGTTTGACGAGTTGCTGGTGCCAGACACGCTTGCCGGTTTTGACGTCGAGAGCGATCACACTGGTGCTGAACAGATTGTCGCCAGGACGGAACCCGCCGAAGTAGTCGATCGTCGCACCGTTGGTCGGGATATAGACGAGGCCACGCTGCGGGTCAGCCGACATCGGCGCCCATGACGAGACGTCGCCCGTCCATCGCCACGCATCGTTTTCCCACGTCTCATGTCCGAACTCGCCAGGACGCGGGATGACGTGGAACTTCCAGAGGAATTTTCCGGTTCGCGCGTCATAGGCAAGGATGTCGCCCGGAACGTTTTCCACGCGCGTCTGGTTGTAGCCCTGCTCCGCCGAATTGCCGACGACGAGCACGTCGTTGACGACAATCGGTGGCGACGAAGTGGTGATGTAGCCGAGCTCGAGCGGAAGTCCCTTCGCTGGATCGTATTTCTGCTCGGTCTGCCGCCAGGGCACCCAGTCAGCAATCAGGTCCTTCAACAGATCGACCGAGCCGGTCTTCGGGAAGCCCGCCACCGGAACCGCGCCGCCCCAACCTTCGAGCGGCTTGCCGGTCTTGGCGTCGAGCGCGTGCAGGAAGAAGCCGGGAGTGGTCACGAACACAACTCCACGGCCGTTGATGCGACGGTAGGCCACACCTTTGCCGTGATTCGATCGCATCGAGTACCTCGTGCCGCGGCGTCGAGGGCTCCTGGAATGTCCAGAGCGTCTTGCCGGTTGCCGGATCCAGCGCGACGACTGTCCGCCGGGGGCCGGAGGTCGTAATCAGCATGCCGTCGACATAGATGGGCAAGGAACGCGCGTTGATGTCGCCGACCTCGACGCCCGGCGGCACTTCGCCATTCCATTCCCACGCGACCTGCAGCGAGTTGAAGTTCGAGGCGTTGATCTGATCGAGGGGCGAGTACCGGGTCGACGTATCTCCGCCGGTAATGCCGGGCCATTCACCCTTCTGTTGTGCATCTCCCGGTCGTCCGGCAATCACCAGGGCGATGACGACGGCCAGGAATCCACCCAACGCGTGTGGCGTCCAGCTCCGAGCAGGCTGACTTTTCATGGGCACCTCAACGACGCCGAAAGCTCTGAAACCGCGCGCTAAGGATGTGGCGCTCAGGGATTTTTGTCAAATATGATTCAGCGCTGAGTCCTACGATGTCGTCGGTCCGGCGGCGGGAACGCCGTCAGGGGACACCCCAGCTCGTTGAGCCGCCGTCAAACGCGGCGTCACGGTCACTTGAAGCCTTCGCGGTTCCGCTCGCGCTGACCACGGCGCTGCTGGCGCTGACGCTGGTCCCCAGAGTGCGATCGCATGAGGTGCTCACGTGGTCGTTCTGGGGCGCGGCCGCGTTTCTCCTCGTCTGGCAGGCCGTTTTGGCGGTTCAGGGTCGCGGCGGCACGCTGCTGTTCCCAAAACCTCGCGCGCAGCACTACGTCCAGAGCCTCTGCCAGTTCTTCGTCTACGTCTATTGGGGCTGGTACTGGCCCCCAGTCTACGACTATGCCCCGCTGCTGCTCGGGCAACTCCTGTTCGCGTACGCGTTCGATATCCTCCTCACCTGGTCGCGACGCGAGCCGTTCTCCGTCGGCTTCGGCCCTTTCCCCATCGTCTTCAGCACCAACCTGTTTCTGTGGTTCAAGGACGATTGGTTCAGCCTGCAGTTTGTGATGATCGGCCTCGGGTTCCTTGGCAAGGCATTCGTGCGATGGAATCGCGACGGCAAGCGAGTCCACATCTTCAATCCGTCAGCCTTCACGCTCGCCGTCTTCTCGCTGGTTCTGCTCGCGACGGGCACGACCAGCATCACGTGGGGACAGGAAATCGCGACGACGTTCGGGCTTGGGCCGCGTATCTACTTGGTCGTGTTCACGATTGGTCTGGTCGTGATGTACTTCTTCGCCATCACTCCGGTGACGGCAATCGCGGCAGCGACGTTGTTTGGAGGGAGCGCGCTCTACGCCGCGATCACGGGCGTGCCGTACTTCGTCGACTCGGACATTCCGTCAGCGGTGTTCCTGGGCCTTCATCTCCTGGTAACCGATCCATCGACGTCGCCGCGTACGCCGCTCGGGAGGGCAATCTTCGGGTTGTTGTACGGGCTGGGGGTGTTCGGCTTGTATGCGCTGCTCGGCGCGTTGGGTCTACCCACGTTCTACGACAAGCTGCTGTGTGTACCGCTCCTCAACCTTTCGGTGCCAACAATCGATCGAATGGTGCGGACTCTTGGCGAGCGGCCGCTGCTCACGCGTCTGGGTCTCGATGGACCACTCGGTCGGGCGAACCTTGCGCACATGGCGGCGTGGGTGCTGTTCTTTGGGACCATGACCGCGGCTGGCGCCACTGACGGGATGCATCGCGGAGATTCGCTGCCCTTCTGGCAGCAGGCATGCACCGAGAATCGGCCGCAGGCGTGTCAGCGGCTCCTGAGGATCGAAACGTCCTATTGCCACGACAATACCGGCTGGGCGTGCAACGAAGTTGGACGACACTACGTCGAGGGCCGGCTCGTCCCCGCTGATCTGGATCAGGCATTTAGCTACTTCTCACGAGCCTGCGAAACAAGGTTTCAAGCGGGCTGCGTCAACCTGCTCGATCCCTCACAACCAAGCCGCGCGAATCCGCGGCCGCTCGATCTGCGACTGTTGGTCCGCGAAGGCGGTCCCAATCTCGTCGACATGTCAGAGCCCGAGTTGTTTGCGCGCGCCTGTCGGCACGGGTGGACGTTCGCGTGCAACAAGTTGGCGGCACGGTGAGGCCTGGACAGCTGTGGGGCTTCACGCTTAGTCCTATCGTCTGTGCCGCAGCACTGACCGTGCTGCTCGTGTCGCTCGTTGCCGGACAATCGCCTCCAGGTGGTTCCCTCGAGGAGCTCCCCGATTTCGTGGAGATCCCGGCCGGACCCTTTACGATGGGCGCGGGCCTCGACCACGACCCACAAGCCTTCGACAACGAGCGATGGTCTCCCGAGAGCGGTGAAGGAACCGTTCAACTCCCAACGTTCTACATCTCGCGACACGAAGTGACGGTGAGCCAGTTCGCTGCGTTCGCGCGCGCTAACCACCACACCGTCGATTCACACGCATTGGCGGGTCCGCCTCGTCACCCGGTCACATATGTTTCGTGGCCCGAGGCGCTCGCGTATTGCCGATGGCTACAGACGACGTTGAAAAGTTCCTCCGCAACGCCGCCGCGCCTGCGTGAGTCAATCGCGAGTGGCTGGCGCCTCACCTTGCCGAGCGAAGCCCAATGGGAAAAGGCCGCGCGTGGTAGCGATCGCCGCATCTACCCGTGGGGCAACGAGCCACGTCGAGATCGGGCGAACTACGAAGGAACCGGGCCGACGCCCGTCGGTCAGTTTCCCTGTCCGGAGTGCCCGTATGGATTGCTCGACATGAGCGGGAATGTGTGGGAGTGGACGAGCAGTCCGTATCAACCGTACCCGTACGATCCCAGCGACGATCGCGACAACCTCGACAGCGATGCATTGTGGGTCATGAGGGGCGGGCACTACGGTGATGCCGCTCGTCTGATCCGCACGACCGCTCGCGGCGCCGCCGACCCTGGCGCCAGACGGCCATTCATCGGCTTTCGTGTAGCGATCTCGCCTCCGGCCAGCGCGCGCTAGATGCCGCTTGCGACCGCGGCAGCATCGACATGGAGTTGCAGGAAGGCGAAGTGCCTCCAGCCGATCACTGATAGGCCGCTGCCTGAATCCCGTACAGCTGCGCGTACTGGCCGCCTTTCGCCATCAGCTCTCGATGCGAGCCAACTTCGACCACGCGGGCGCCGTCGAGGACGACGATCAAGTCCGCCATCCGTACGGTCGAGAATCGATGCGAGACGAGAATCGTCAGCCGGCCGTCGGAGTCGCTTCGCGACTCAGCTGCATACCGCTCGAACAACGCATGCTCGGTTTCAGCATCGAGAGCAGCGGTGGGCTCGTCGAGAACGAGCACGAGTGGACGTTCCCGCATGAATCCTCGTGCGAGCGCCAGCTTCTGCCATTGCCCGAATGACAGCTCAACACCCTGTGGCCACGTAGGGCCAAGCTGCGTCTCGATGTCCGATGGCAGCCTGGCGATCACATCTTCGGCGCCCGCTCGATTGACCGCCAACCTGATTCCTGGCTCGTCGTCCAGCCGCGGCAGATCGCCGATGCCGATGGTGTTACGAGCCCGGAACTCGAAGCGGAAAAAGTCCTGGAACGCGCCCGCCAGCCTCGATCGCCACTCGAGGGCTGGCATCCTCGCAATCGGCACATCGTCCACGAGAATCTGCCCCGAAGTGGGCTCATACATTCTCGCCAGCAGTTTGACGAGCGTTGTCTTGCCTGCGCCGTTTTCACCGACCACTGCTACGACGGTGCCCGCGGGGAGCGTGAGCGACACGTCTTGCAAGACGAGGCGTGAGGAGCCGGGGTACGCGAACGAGACGCGATCGAACCGGAGGCTCCGGGTAATCGATTTCGGAACCGCCGCGTCTGCGTCAGCCAGGAGCTTTGCTGCGTAGTCTTCGAGCCATGCGAGTCGGCGCGAGCCGTCCATCCAGAAGCCGCGAAGAAAGCCGATCTCACCAACCGTGCCACTCAAATATGCCGACAGTCGGGAGCCGGCCGCCAGAACGACGAGGACATTGCCGGCCGCCGCGTTCAGCCCGGACGAGACGAACACGATGCTTCCAACGTAGGCGAAGCCGAAGACGGCCCATGCGAGCGCGTGCCACATCGCCGACGTCCACCGAGAGGCAGCCACCGGCGCATACCACTGTTCCCAGATCCGGCGTCGATCGGCTGCCAGGCGATTCTTCATCCCGGTCACGCGGACTTCTTTGCCAGCAGCGGCAGTGGTTGCAATCGAGAAGAGATGACGCGTGAGGCGACTGTTCTGGGCACCGCGCTCGAGTGCGGCGCGCTCCACCGCTGGGCGCCACGTGGACGTCAACACGGTTGGCAAGGCGAACAGCGCCAGGAGAATCAGCGCCGGATGAATCGTGGCGAGCAGCGCCAGCGTGACTCCCAGCCTGAGGATCCACCCACAGGTCGAGAACAACGACATGTACATGTGGTCGAGCACGAAGATCTGGTCGCGAAGCATCGAGAGCCGATCGAGGTACTCGGGCCGCTCGTGGTGAGCGACACTCACGATCGAGGCTTGAAGGTTGGCAACGTGCGATTCGAGGGCGATGGTGACGCGGTCGCGGAATCGACGTTCCAACCGTGTGCTGACGGTCCTGAGAAACCAGGTCGCGGTTGCGGACAACGCCAACGCGACGGCAGCCGCGCGGACCATCGTCGCCCGCTGGCCAAGCAAGCCGTCGCCCAGCAACTTCAGCCAGACGGCAAGAAACGCGTCGGGTAGTGCAGAAGACAGAGACAACGCGAACGACAAAACCATCAGCCGAGGCTCGTGACGAAGTCCGAGCTGGCAGAGCCGCCACATCGACGACAGAGCGGGCGGCAATGGCTCGATTGGCGAGGGAGTCGCGACCGCTTCAGGCGAGGACGTCATAGACCCTCCCCTCCTCGTCCTCCGCGGAGCTGAAGCGTTGGGCCTGCAGGTCGAACATCGTTCGATAGCGGCCACCCAGCGCGATCAGCTCGTCGTGGGTGCCAAGTTCGATGACGCGCCCGTTCTCGAGCACGCAGATGCGGTCGGCCTGTCGAACGGTGGAAAAGCGATGCGAGATGAGGATCGTCGTGCAGTGGCGCGTAGCCGTCAGGACGCGCTCGAAGATCTCTGCCTCGCCTCGAACATCCAGCTGCGCGGTGGGCTCGTCGAGCAGGACCACTCCTGCTCCAACTTTCACCGCCGAAAGCGCACGGGCGAGGGCGACGCGTTGCCATTGCCCACCTGAAAGATCGGTGCCGCCGTCGTAGCCGCGCGCGAGGATGGTGTCGAGTGACGCCAGCGCCCCGGCGCCCGCCTCCGCGAGCGCTTCGTGCACGACGGCATCTGGTGCACCCGTCGGCGCAACGTTGTCGCGCAGCGTCAGCTCGAGACGAACGAAATCCTGAAACACAGCGGCCAGCCTCGAGCGCCAGGAATCCAGCTCGAGCTCACGCAGGTCGACGCCATCCACCTCGATGGCGCCGCTTTGCGGGTCATACAGCCGGCACAGCAGCTTCGCGATGGTCGTCTTGCCGGCGCCGTTCTGTCCAACGATTGCCAGCGACGATCTGGCCGGAATCGTCAAATTCAGTCCGTTCAGCACCGTTGAGCCGCCTGGATACGCGAAGGTGACATCGCGAAAACGAATCTCGCTGGCGGGCATCGGCCCGGCGCGTCGCGTTCCGGGTGAGAGATCGCCTGCCGGCGCCATTGCCCGCTGAAGTCGCAGGACAGCTGCCACCGGAGCGGCCGCGCCATCGAGCGCCCAACTCAACCCGCCGAACGCGATCGCGGAGGAACCAATGGCGACCAACGAGTAGAGAACCACGTCACCGAGGTTCAGCCTTCCGTTCAAGCCAGCCGATGCCAGCGACCAGAAGACGATCACGTTCGCGCTTGCGACGAGCAGCAAGCTCCAGATCACGGGCTTTTCGCGCAAACGCGTGGCGTCGTACTGCAGCGCGTGGAGCGTGCGCCGTCGTGCGAGGAATGTGTCGAGGATCCAGTGCGACAGGCCGAAGAGGCGCACTTCTTTGGCCGCCGGCGGATCCACCGCCAGCCGGTACATGTAGTCGGCGTCACGCTGCGCGCTGCGAACCACCTCGGTGTTGCGGTCAAACCAAACCGCGCTCTCTCGCAGCCACCAATGCGTGGTCAGCCAGGCCCCGCCAAGGAGCAAGGCGGCCCACCAGGCATAGGAAGCCAGGATCACGACCGAGGCCAACCCCGCAACTGTTTCCACGAGTCCGGCCGCGATGAAGTCCATCGAGATCGACAACGGCGGGCCCGTCATCCCGAGATCGAAATCGCGCGCCGTTGTCAGATCACTGGCGAGCTTGGGATCCTCGAGGTGACCAATGCCGGGCGGCTGAAGACACGCTTCGGTCAGGCGGTCGTACAGCCAGGCGGCCGTGCGATCGCCGAGGTTCGTGCTCAGCGCCCGATGTATCGGTGCGAGGGTCTGCAGCAGCACGAAGCTCGCGCCGACCCAGACCAGCGGGGCCGTGATGCTCGCACCGGACTGAACCGCGGTGACCAGAGCCCCCATGGCAATCGCGAAGATCGCGGGCAACACGCCGCGTATCAACAGGACGGCCCACCAGGCCGCGGCGAGGCCCGCGTCGGCTTTCGTCAGCGCGGCAAAAAACTGCCACTCCTGACGTTCGAAGAAACGGCGTCCACTCACCTGCAAGGTCATGTCGAGCAGTCTCGCAGAATCGTCGTCTGCGGCTCTTGCACAAATCTGAAGTCGGTGACAGGGACTGTCCCCCGATGACAAACCCTGTCCCCTGTCGCAGAAAGTGTGATTACTTGGCGGTGCCTGCCCACTTCGCGCGCAGCGCGGCGCGATCGACAGCCGCACCACGCAAGTAAACGGCATTGATCCGTCGCGTGTTGGCGATGTCCTCGAGCGGGTTCGCGTCGAGCACGACGAAATCAGCGCTCTTCCCCGTCTCCACCGTCCCGGCATCCGTGACGCGGAGTAGCGCCGCCGAGTTGCGGGTCGCCGCCACGATGACCTGCGCCGGGGTCATGCCGGCCGCGACCATGTCCGCCATCTCGACGTGCTGACTCCACACGGCGCTGCCGTCGGTGCCCATCGCGATCGTGACCCCCGCCCCGTTCATCTTCGCAAGGTTGCGGGCCTGAATTGCAAACGCCTGTTGCGCGGCTGGGCGATCGGTGGCGCCGGCTTGCAGCTTCTTCAATTCGTCAGGACGGACGGTGTCGCTGAGCCACGACAGGTCGGCGGCCACGCCACGATCGGGAAGATTGGGCACCAGCACGACTTGCGGACGCGCCTTGATCAGCGCCATGAACTCGTCATCGACGTCTCGATCGCGGACGCCGTGAGCGAACGCATCGATCCCCGCCTTGAGCAACCCCTTCGCATCTTCCAATGTGAAGAGGTGCGCGGTGACTCGAAGCTTGTGCTTGTGCGCCTCTTCGATGATGGCGCCGTAGAGTGGAGGCGTCAGCTTCTTGTACTTACCGTCGCGATCGTCGACCCAGATCTTGACGAAGTCCACCTTGCGAGCCGCGAGCTCCTGTACGGCCTTGCGCGCTTCCGCCTCCGTGGTGATCCAGTACGGTGCATCCGAGCGCCCGGGTTCTGGCATCGTGATGCCGCGACCGGCGGTGCGAAAACGCGCGGCACCAGGAATGATTTCGTTCCTGACCTGGAATGCGACATCCCCGGTATCAGTGCCGAGGCTCATCGCCACGCCGACGCCGTAATACGCCTTTCCTTGCAGCTGATTGACGAGCTCCTCGCGCGTGGTGGCGAGATGTGTGTGCGTATCGACGATCGCCGGCATGACGGTCTTGCCCGCCAGGTCTACTTTGGCGGCACCGGCGGGCGCCTTGACCTGATCGGCACGTCCCACCTGCACGAAGCGGCCGTTCTCCACGACAAACGCGGCGTTGTCGATCGGCGCGCCGCCACTACCGACAATCACGCGCGCGCCCTGGAACACGGTTGCGCTGCCTCCCTGACCCACAGCCGATGTCGACCACGGCCGCAGGCCAAGCAGAGCGGCGACCGCCGCCACGGCAATCGAAGCAGATGTCAGGCATCGAGCCATGAAAAAACCTCCAGGATGGGCACGTCTGTGAGGGACCGATTCTACGCTGCCCGCAGTCTTAGAAAATGACAAGATACGACCGGAGCCTGTCCGTAGGAGGAGCCTCTTGAGCGTTTCGACCAGCACCGCGCCCGCACCTCGTGCACGGCGCATCAGCCTGACCCATCAGATCTTCATTGGGCTGGCCATCGGCATCGCAATTGGCGCGGTCATCAACAACGTCAACCCGGAATGGTCGGCGTACGCCCGGCCGTTCAGCCAATTGTTCCTGCGAATGATCAAGATGATCATCGCGCCCCTGATTTTCGCCACGCTCGTCGCGGGCATTGCTGGGGCGGGTCACGTCAAGGCCGTCGGCCGCATGGGATTGCGGGCCATCATCTACTTCGAAATCGTGACGACGATTGCGCTGGTCATCGGGCTGGTGGCCGTCAACCTCACCCGTCCCGGAGTCGGCGTCGTGCTGCCCGCCGTCGGCGCCGGGGATGTCTCGGGGCGAGCGCAGACCTGGGATCAAGTCCTGCTGCACGTCGTGCCGGAGTCCGTCTTCGACGCGATGGCGCGAGGCGACGTGCTCCAGATTGTCGTGTTCAGCATCATCTTCGCGATTGCACTGGGGATGCTGGGCGAGCGGGGACGGCCGGTGGTCGCGTGGTGCGAAGTCGTAGCCGAAACGATGTTCAAGTTCACCGATATCGTGATGCGCTACGCGCCAATTGGTGTGGGGGCGGCGATTGCGTACACGGTCGGCCACAGCGGCTTTGGCGTGCTGTACAACCTCGCCTGGCTCGTCGGAACCCTGTATGCCGCGCTGATCGCGTTCATGCTGCTGGTGCTCCTACCGGTGGCCCTGTTGTTCCGCATCGACATCCCGCGATTCGTCAGGACGATTCGCGAGCCCGCCATCATCGCCTTCTCGACCACTTCCAGCGAAGCCGCACTGCCCCGCGCCATGGAAGCGATGGAACGCTTCGGCGTCCCGCGGCGGATCGTCTCGTTCGTCATGCCGCTCGGCTACAGCTTCAATCTCGACGGAACGACGCTCTATCTGTCGCTCGCCGCGGTCTTCGTCGCGCAGGCGGCCGGGGTCCAGCTCACCGCGTGGCAGCAGTTCACGATGTTGCTGACGCTGATGCTCACCAGCAAGGGCGTCGCCGGCGTTCCGCGGGCGTCCCTGGTCATTCTCGCCGGCACCCTGGCGTCTTACGGCCTGCCGCTCGAGGGCGTCACGCTGATTCTTGGAGTGGACGAACTGATGGACATGGCGCGCACGATGACCAACGTCATCGGCAATTGCCTGGCAACGGCGATCGTTGCGCGATGGGAAGGACAGTTGGCTGATGGACCAGTCGAGCCGAAGATGGCGACGGCTGGTGTAGAAGTCGCGTCCGTCGCGACGCACGAAGGGGCGTAGGTTGTGGCGCCTGGCTGCGCCACAGTTACCAGTTGTCAGTTACCAGTTCAAAGAAGCGCCCTTTGAACTGATAACTGGCAACTGAAAACTGACGCCCCTACTCCACGTACGAGTACCCACAGTTCTCACAAACCCACATACGGCCCTGCTTGTACATGTTGTATGCGCACTGCGGGCAGACGCGATATTCGCGCCCTTCCTTGTCGATGAGTTTGCCGTCTTTCGGCTTCTCACCTTCGCCGAACGGATCCTTCGGCTTCTTGGGGTCTTCTTCTTCCTCTTCCTCAGGTTTCGGCTTGGGTTGCGGCTGTGGCTGCTGCGCAAGGGCGGGGACAACGGAAAGACCCAGCGCGGCGGCGAACAGAGCCGAGCCACGGAGGAAATTGCGGCGATCGACGATTTTGAGGTTCACCTGATCAGACATTTTGAATTCTCGCAGGCAAAAAAAATCCGGGTGAAGCGCTGCGGCTCACTGGAGACGCTCCACCCGGTGCTTCCCCTCTGTCGTTGTGAGTACCAGCATACGGGTGAGGACGCCAAAACCCTTGTAAACCTTTGTATTTTGTTGCCTCTTGTGGTCACTCCCGTCATCTCGAGCGTGACAAACCTGCACTATTGCGAAACGTTAACACGCCTCAAAATCCGGCTCAAGAAACCTCGACAACGACAATCTCGACGTGGCGCTGCTGACCCTCGGCAGGCTGCCATTGGACGAGGATGGGGCTCTGATACGTGCCTCGTACCAACTGCGGTCCAAGATTGTTCTCGGACGCCGCCAGGAAGCTGACCCGGCGCGAGCGCAGAAAACGCCGAGCTGGCACCGCCATCACCTTCGCGACCAACCGCTCGAACGACGACTGATCAAGGTGCAAGGCTTCCATCAGCGAGTTCAGCACTCGAACGGCGTCGAACTTTGCATAGTTGAGCGTCTTGCCCGGCACCGCCAAGGGATCCTGGAGCGCATGCCGCGCCTTCAGCTTCGCAAACCGTAGCGGATCGCGCAGCACGTCCATCAGGTCGTTCTGCATCAGCAACGTTTCGTATTCGTTGACGGTCAACCCCACGTTGCGCTCGCTCGGATCGATGACGATGTCGACACGGCCGCGCGCAATCCCCGTGCGGGCAAGCAGGTCATTGGCCTGGCCGACGACGCCCAGCCGGGGGTCGGCGAGATTGACGGAATCCACCGGGTGCTTCGAGACGGGGATGCTGACCCGCATCCGCTCGACTACGCGTTCTTCGTCGTAGGCGAGCACGGTGGTCGTTCGCTCGCGACGCATCGCCTCGGTCATGCCGTCGAGCTCGATGAAATACACCGGCGCGTCGGCGCGGGTCCGATACGTCACGCAGTTTCGCAGCCCGGCGCCGATGTAGGTGAGGTGCGAGTCACCGTTCCGCGGCTCCACGACCTTCTGCTCGTCGGTCAGCTCCGTCCGGAACTCCATCTGGTCGTGGCTGTAAGGGCCGCCCTGCGGAAACAACGCATGGAAGGTCCGGAAGAACAGCGAGAGGCGGTCCTGGTTGTGGCGCATCCGCGCCGAGAGGCTCTGATCGAGATAGCCCGCGGTGGTGTGGAACGAGCAGTAGAGCGCGCGCTTGTGCCGGCTGAGGACACCACCGGCGTCCTTGGCGATCAGAGAATTGACGTCAATCGCCTCGAATCGGCGCTGCGGGGCCAGGCGGAGCTTGAGCTCGGTCGGGCGACTCCCCATTACATCAGTTTACAAGAAGCTGAGCCTTACCGGTCTCCGGTCCCCAGTCTCCGGTCCCCGGTCCCCATTTCCAGCCACTGACCACCGACCACCGACCACGGCCACTGACCACAAACCACGGATCATTGAGTGGGCTTCCCTCCGGCGATGCTCTTGCGAATGGCATTCGCGGTCAACGTGGCGCGGTGGTCCTGGATCTTCTTGGCATTTTCGAGCAGCTTCGCGACCGTGCCGATCTCCACGCCGTTGATAACGAACTTCTTGGCCTTGATCCGCTGCTCGGCACGAATCAGCTTCGGATCAGTCAGGGCAACCAGCGCTTCGTAGTGATAGTCGTCGTGGATGTCGTACCGGGTCGCCGACTGCACGTCAGGCGTCTGGTGGATTCCGATGCTCTTGAGGAACTCGAAGCTCCACTTGTCCTCGTCGTAGTACTCGGGAACGAAGTGCACGCGCGCCGAGGAACCCGCCCATTTCGCGTTGAGCTCCGCGGCGGCTTCCTTCATGCCATTCACGTTGCCGCCGCTGTCGCCGATCATCACGATGTCGGTGAACCCCATGGATTTCAGGCTGGTAGACATGTCCGACAGGACCGCGCGGAAAGTGTTCTGCGAAATGAACACGCTACCCGGTGTCAGCCCCTGACGCTCCGGATTCCCGGGTTCGAGCGTGACGATCGGGGCGCACAAGGCGTTCCCCAGCTTGCGCGCCGTCGCCTCGCATGTCGCTCGAAGCACGTAGTTGTGTTTGCCGTTGGCGTTGTACGGCCCGTTCTGCTCGAGCCCGCCCGTGCCGATGATCGCGATCGTCTTCCCTGCCTTGATCGCATCACGGGTCTCCATCCACGTCTGCTCTTCGATCCACACCGTATCGAGCATGTCGATTGGGCGTGGCGCATCGGGAGCGGACGCGGCCTGGCGCGCCTTCTGTGCGGCCTGTTGCTCGGGAGTGAGGGGCGGGCGGGATTGTCCCGGCCCGCTTCCCTGCGGCGCTTGCGCTGACAGCGTGGCGGTCAACACCACGAAGGTGAAAGCCAGCATGAAAGTCGATTTCACGATGTGCCTCGCTGTCCTGCGCCCCCGCCGGAGGCGGGGAAGACCAACACTGTAACTAAGCGAGGCGGAGCCGAACCGACGCACTTGCTGGTCCAAGGCGAGCCTCGCTAGCCCTCACTTCAAATGCTTGCTGACCAGCTTCGTCATCTCGAACATGTTGACGGTAGCCTTGCCGCCGAACACGGTCTTCAACGGGCCGTCCGCCTTGATCATGCGTTTGTTCTTCTGGTCCTGCAGCCCGTTCTTCTTGATGTAAGCCCAGAGCTTCTTGGTGACCTCGGTCCGCGGGATGGGCTTGCTGCCGACGATTTCCGCCAGCTGCGGACTCGGCGTCACCGGTTTCATGAACGCAGCGTTCGCCTTGCGGGCGGGGGCCTTCTTTGCTTTTGCTTTCTTCGCACTCTTGGCACTCTTAGCCATCTGATCTCCTTTGATGTGGGAGCACAGGGAGATCAGGGAGGTCAGGGACCTCCCTGATCTCCCTGATCTCCCTGTGCTCCATGGGCGGACCAACAGAAGACTACACGTTCTCTCTGTATTTTCGACGCTTTTCTTCGTACATCGCCTCGTCGGCAATCTGCAACAGCTCTTCGATCGACCGGGTGTTGTCGGGGGCGATGACGGCAACCCCGACGCTGAGCGCCAGTTCGAAGGGATGGTCGCGCTGATGGTTGTATTCCGCCAACGCCGCCGCCAGCCGCCGCCGGATCACACCCACATCGTCGTCCGAGGCGTTGACGTGGAGGGCCACAAACTCGTCCCCGCCCAGCCGCGCGATGATGTCGGTGTCCCGGAAGGTTTGCCGAAGCACCTCGCTAATTCGGACGATCGAGTTGGAACCCTCTTCATGGCCGTACTGGTCGTTGATCCGTTTCAGGCCGTCGATATCGGCGTACAGCAGTAGCAGGCCGCGTTTGGTTCGTTGCGCAAGCTTGAGGTGTTGCGCTGCGAGCGTCAGGAAACCGCGGCGGTTGTGCAAGGGCGTCAGGTCATCGGCCAGCGAGAGATTCTTCGCTTGTTCCTGGGCGTGCTTGAGCTCAGTCACGTCCAGCGCGTGGCCCAGTATGTAGTCCGGCGTGCCTTGTTCCGACACCAGCGCGTTGTGGTATTTCCACGCCCGGATGCGCCCGTCCTTGGCATGCAGGAACATCAGCCCGGCGTCGGTGCCGCGTTCGCGGATGCGCTCGAGATACTGCGGAAACAGGCCGCGCGCGTCCGGCGTCAGGTGGTCCTGGAGGAATGTGCCGACGAGTTCCTCCGGAGCATAGCCCGCGGACGTTCCCGCGGCGGCATTCACGCTCAACAGCCGCCCCTCGAGGTCGTGCGTGCACATCAGCCCAAGTCCGCTTTCGAACACGCGTCGGTACCTCCGCTCGCTTTCGCTCAGTCGCTTCTCCGCCAACTTCAGCCGCGTGATGTCGCGGCTGGCGACGAGCACAGTACGGACCGCTCCGGCCGCGTCGAACTCGGGCGTAAGTCTCACCTGGTAGTAGGTCGGGCCGTGCGCGCCAGTCGCCATCCCCTCGAAACTCGCCTCCTTGCCGGTGAGGATGACCTGCTCCATCTGGCTGTCCAGCAGCGCACGTAGATCCCTGGGCACGCCGACCTCAGTGAGCGTCTTGCCAATCAGCGCCTCTGCCGGCAGCCCGCGCAGCTGCTCGGCTGCCGGATTGACATAGACGTGCCGCAGGTCGCGATCGAATCGCGCGACGACGTCGGGGATGTTGTCGAGCAGACTGCGAACTTGCTGCTCCTTTTCCCGAACGGCTCGCTCGGCTTCGAGCCGATCGGTGATATCGATGGCGACTCCGCCGACGAACAGCTGGCCATCCACCTGCCTGAACGGAAACTTGAGCACCATGAAGTGCTTGAGTCCACCGACAGGCGTGGGAATGCTCTCGACCGTTTCGATCGCTTCACCCTTCTCGAGCACCCGCTGATCGTTCTCGCGAATCGTCCGCGCCACCGTGTCCGGAAGCCAATCGGCATCGACCTTTCCTTTGATGTCGTCGAGGCGAATGCCGAACGTGTCCTCCAAGCGCGAGTTGACGTAGACGTATCGGCCTTCGGAGTCTTTCATGAAGGCCAGTGCGGGGCTGTGACGCATGAACGCCTGCAGACGTTCCTCGCTTGCCACGAGTTCGCGATAACGCCGCTCGTCGTCTGTCACAGCTTGATTGATGGGTTATGGGTGGAGGTAACGCTCGGACGAGTCCAGCAGTCGCGCCGCCTCGTCGAACCCGATGCGCAAGGCCAGCTCGCGCGGCGTCTCGAAATCGTCAATGCGCGTCCGTTGCAATGGGTCGGCACCGGCGGCGAGCAGGAGGCGGAGGACTTCGCTATTACGCTCGCCGACCGCAAAGTGAAGGGCGGTGTAGTCGTTGAGACCGCGTTGATTCGGATCGGCGCCGAACTCGAGCAGCATCCGGACGACGTCTGCCACATCGTCGCGAGCCGGCGAGCCGGGGTGCGGATGGGTCTTGGTCAGCGCCGCGATCAGCGGTGGAAAGCCGTCGTGATCGGTCGGGTTCGGGTCCGCTCCGGCCTCGAGCAGCGTCCGGACGAATCGCAAGGGGCTGTGGTACACCGCGTACTCGAGGCAGTGACCGATCTCGAGAGGCATCTGCCCATTAGGGATCGCCGCCGGGTCGTCCACGGCGGCGCGTAGCAGGTCCAGATCGCCCTGTCGAAAGGCGTGGTCAATGGCCTGGAACCGGCGCGCCCGTGCACAACGTTCGTCCTCTGCGGTCACCGTCCCCACCAGTACGCTGTCGGCCGAAAGCGGGATAACTTGAGCCCCCTTCCGCAAAGCGCCCTTCCGCGAAGCGGCCCTCCGCAATGCGCCTAGGGGATATATTCCACCTTCAACTGCCCGGAGTTGTCCGCCAGCCCGGAGTCGCAATCGTTGACCCGAAGGAAGATGTTGCCGCCATCAGTCGCCGTGAATTCGCCGCCGTTGCCGACAATCAAGATGCTGCCGGCGATGCGGGCCAGAAGGAGTCCACGACGTTCGTCGGGCATGGGCTCGCAACAACCCGGATCGCCACAGATGTAGTCGCTCCCGTGACCGTCTGCGATGGTTACGTCCTTGTCGACGATCTGGCCCGATCGGAATCGAAGCTGAAACTTCTGCTGCGGCTCGACGCGAATGCCGGTGTCTTGCCAACCCTGGTTGGCGGCAACGTCGATCAGCCGCGTCGCCGGGGCGGCGGAGGCAGGACTGCCCGGAGCCGAGGGCGCGGGACTCGAGGTCGTTGAAGACGCAGGTGCCCCGCCGCCACAGCCGAGCGCCAGGACAACGGGAGCCGAAAGTAATGCGCGACCGAGACGCGCGCGCAGTCGAGGTGTCATGACCCGAGAGTTTTGCACAGGTAGCCGTGCCGCGAAAAACGTGAGATATGCTCGACGGCGACAGGAGAGCCCCATGCGCCGAGTGTTGTTCGTCGGTGTCGCCATGTTCCTCGTTGCCGCTGGCGCCAACGCACAGGAAGTCTGCAAGATGGAGGAGCTGAAGAATCCGAAGCTGGCGTTGGCCGACATCTTCACCCGCTCTGAAGCCAAAGCCAAGGCATGGAAGCCCGACGCCGTGCTCGCGCGGCTGACGAGCACGAGCATGGGGCCACTCGACGAGCAGGGACGCTCGGAAGCCTGGAACGTGACGTTCTTCTCCCCGTCGGCGGGTGAGAACGTCTCGATCACGACATTCCGCGGGATGCTGACGTGCTACGCGTCGAAGGGGGAAGCCGGGCGGCTGCCGGACCTCAAGCCAGGGTTTCTGCGCGATGGCGCGAAGCTCTACGCCATCGCAAAGCAGCACGGGGCGGAGCTCCTCAAGTCGGGTCACAGCGTCGAAATCCAAACCGCTGCCGCACCCAGCGACCGTCACGCGACGTGGTACATCAACTTTTCCAAGGCCGACGGCAAGAGCGGCGGCCTGATGATCGTCGTCGATGCGAATACGGGGAATGTGGAGAAGGTGATCAAGTAGGGCCAGCGCCGCACCTGAAGCAAGCGTGAGACATGCCTGAGGTCCGCGGAACCAGTCACCGCATCTCAGCGAGTACCGCGGTGTAGATTTCGCAAGTCGTGATTCGGATTGCGGGAACGTGTGGCATTGAGATCCTCATCCGCGTATAAGCCGGCGGCTCTATTTCTCCTGGATCACCGGCCCTGTCGAGTGCTCGAAGGGCGGAAGCGACTTCAGATATCGATAGACGCTGCGCAGATCCTCCTCTCGCATTCGGGCGTACGCACCCCAAGGCATCGGCGTGCCCTGAACCAATTCGCCCTTTCGCATTCGCGCAATGAACTGATCCTCCGTCCATCGCCCAATCGGGCTCGTCGCAGCATGTGGAGTCAGGTTGGGCGTCACGTAGACCTTGGTCTCGTCCGCCGCCACATCCATTCGTTGGCCACCACCAAACTGGGGCCCAACCAACTGCCCCTGCGAGTCGCGATTCGTATGACACGAGACGCACACGGAGACGCTGTTGGCCAGGTACTCACCGCGCTCCACCGACGCGACCGATGGCGGACTCGTCGCCGGGGGCGGAGACGCGGGCACGGCAGGCTCGATGACGAACGCCATCAACGCTTTGCCGACCAGGCTCAGCTCGTGATCAGGGACCTGCGCGTGCACGGGAGGCTGAGACCGCAGATACGAGATCACCGCGGTGAGATCTTCGTCGCTGAGGTGCTGGTATTCCATCAGCGGAAATGCCGCGCGTCCGTCCGCGCGGACGCCATTCCGAAGAATGCGCGCGAGCTCCCCATCCGTGCGTCGCCCGATGCCGGTCTCTAAATCGGGAGTCAGATTCGACGAATGGAACACACCAAATGGCAATCGAAAGACGTGCGTGCCATAGAGCGGCGGCGCGGCGCCTCCATCGAGCATCGCCCACTGCTCTCTTGGCACGTGGCAGTACGCGCATGCCGCGGGTCCGAACACGAGGTATCGCCCCTGGGCGATGACTTGCGGATCGGAGCTCGCGGCAATGGCTGGATACTCACCGCTGAACGTCCGCTTCCAGCGCAGCTCCGTCGCCGCCAGCGCGGTGCTGGCGACCATCACGAGCACAGCGCCGAGCCAGAGAAGAATCCTCTTCACGATTCGATTCACCAGGGTCTCAGATTGAATCGCTCACAGAGCTGCACTACACCGTCGAAATCGAACTCGATGCCGTACTCGGCCGCGATGCGTGCCATCGTTTCGTGCGATGGACGATCCGGGCCAGTCAGCATCGGCGCCAGGCGTTCGACACACTCCTCGAACCCGCCCGGGACGATCAGCTCGATGATGCGCAGGTCCTCGTCGCCGGCATTCCAGATGGCATGCCATTGGCCTCGCGGCTTCATGACGTAACTGCCAGGACCAGCTGAGACGACCTCATCGCCAAGCAACGCACCCAGCTTGCCCGACAAGACAATCGTCACCTCGTCCTCGCGCGCGTGGCGATGCCGCGGGGCGACCAGATAACGCGACGGCACGGTGTTCTCGATGATGGCGAGGTGACCGTCCGTCGCGTCGGACCGGAGCTTGTGAATCGATCGAATGACCATCTACTTGATGATGTCGTGCGCTGGTCAGTGTGATGTCGGCATCCTTCCAGGCTTTCTGGAAGCGCTGCTCGATAAGGTCCACGTCCGCCGTCTTGCTCTGCGCCTCTAGCGCCTGCTTCAGCCCGAAGAGCGACCATCCGGATTCGGGATTCTTCTTCAAGTCCTCCCAGAACACGGCTTCAGCCTCGTCTGCGCGGCCAGCTTCGAGCAGCACGGCACCAAGCACTTGTCGCACCGGGGCGTGCCAGTCCGCCGGCTCCTGGTAGATCAGGGCGTCCTCGAACCGAACGGCGCGTTCGAGCAGCCTCGTCGCGGTGTCCCAATCCTTCTTCTTCGCCGCAATCTCACCAGCGACCACATCAGGCGCTATGCGCAGCACCGCCAGCCCGGTGTTTGCGGAGAAGGTGATCCGGCCGGTGAGCGCGGGGTCCGCGAGAATCTCCTCGAGCTTCGCGAGTTCCCGCTCCGCTTCGTCCAGCCGATCCTTCGCTGTCAACGCCATCGCCCGCGCGTAGCGCCATGCCCCTTGCGTGAAGGGTGTCGCGAAATGCGGCGCCGTATCGTCGAGGATGCTGTCCCACTGACCGAATCGCACCATCGCCCAGTACGGAACGACGAGGAAGCCCTGAAGGATTGGTGCGGTGTTCAATGCCTCGTGCGGCACGCTGGCTGCCACCTTTCGAGCGGACTCCAGCGCGAGTTTGGCTTGCCCGCTCGCCGTCGCACCCATCCAGATGAAGTGGAGGTTGTGGGGATAGTACGCCAGCGGATACAGGCCCTGGGCGCGGCATTGCGCGATGTAGTCCTCGTCGGCTCTTGCCGCGAGCAGGTTCGCTTTGACAACATCCGCGTGACGGCCGACGCGCTGATAAATGTGCGCCGGCATGTGAACGATGTGGCCCGCGCCTGGCATGAGCGGCAACAACCGATCGGCCTCGGCTTCGGCACGCTCGGGCGTGTCCGTCGGTTCCCAAAGATGAATCCATAAGTGAAGCGCGCCCGGATGGCTCGGATTCTGTTTCAACACTCGAGCCAGGGCGGCCTC
The DNA here is from genome assembly GCA_963724485.1 of uncultured Acidobacteriota bacterium. Classification (GTDB taxonomy): domain Bacteria; phylum Acidobacteriota; class Vicinamibacteria; order Vicinamibacterales; family UBA2999; genus JACCSI01. The sequence goes on along the minus strand of CAVRUW010000016.1, from coordinate 309,267 downwards.
GACTTCGCGCGTCTCTTCGTATGGCACGCCGTCGCGCGTCCAGTAGTTCCACGGGCGCAGGTTCATCAGCGACTCCGCGAAGATCGTCCGCGCGTCGGCGTCCTCTGGAAACGACGCGACGACCTTGCGCATGGCGTTGGCGAACGCGAGGTTCGCTTGCGCACGATCGTCGGGCTTCCCGGTGTATCGCTCCAGGACGGCGTCGATGTAAGCGCGCTCGCGAGGCGTCGCGCGGCTCTTGAGCGACGCGGCTTTCTGTGCCAGCGCAAGCGCTTTGGGCTCGTCCTCCGGGCTCATCGTCGCATTGATGTTCGGGCCGAGCACCAGTGCGTGCCCCCAGTAAGCCATTGGGTTCTGCGGGTCGAGTCGAGCAGCCTCGGCGAAAGCGCGGGCCGCCTCGGCGTGATTGAAGGCGTAGGCGAGATTGACACCCTGATTGATGAAGAGCTGCGCCTGTTTCACTTTCGTAGAAACAGGGAACGTGTGGGCGCCGAGGTTCTGCAGACGAGGTGCCACAGGCATGTTCGGACCGCGCGGGGTCTCATACGCCGCCGGCTTGTCGTAATGCTTGTGCTGTGGCGTCGTCTGTGCGAATCCGGGTTTCGCCGTAACGACGGTGATGATGGTGAACGAGATAAACAGGCACGAAATGATTGACCGATGCACGCGCGAAACCTCCATCGTCAAGATACGGAGGCCACGGCGGCGAGTCCTGTTGAAAGGGTCAGCGTGTGGTAACGATTCGGTAAGATGGGGTGGCGAAGCCCCGCCGATGGTGCGACCATACCTCGGCGTTGCTTCGCCAGGGCAGTGTTGTTTGGCCCCCGCTCCGCGGGGGCGGTTCGACGTATGGCTTTGGAACCCGGGCTTTCCTTCGGAATCTTTCGGCTGGATCCCAAGAGCGGTCAGCTTTTCCGCAATACCACGCCGGTCCCCTTGGCCCCGAAAGCGTTCTCGGTCTTGCAATACCTCGCGAATCGGCCCGGACAGTTGGTGCCCAAAGAGGAACTTCTCGACGCGGTGTGGAGCGGCGTTTTTGTCGGCGATGCCGTCCTCAAGGTCACGATTCGGGATATCAGGAAAGCCCTGGGAGATGACTCGCACGCGCCGAAGTTCATCGAGACGGCGCATCGTCGGGGCTATCGATTCGTGGCCGCGACGTCACAGGCTGCTTCAGCAGCCGTGCGCGAGCCGGCGCAGGCGCAGCGACCCCACGTGCCGCGTGTTCACTACGCGCACAGCGGGAGTGTCAACATCGCGTATCAGGTCGTCGGCTCGGGCCCAATCGATCTCGTGTTCGTCATGGGTTGGGTCTCGCACCTCGAGTACTTCTGGACCGAACCCTCGTTTGCCCGCTTTCTGAATGGCCTCGCCTCAATGGCGCGGCTCATCCTGTTCGACAAGCGAGGCACGGGGCTGTCCGATCCGGTTCCGGTGAGTCAGCTTCCGACACTCGAGCAGCGGTTGGACGACGTGAGAGCCGTCATGGAGGCTGCCGGCTCCGAGCGTGCCGTGCTGCTGGGTATTTCGGAGGGTGGGCCGTTGTGCACGCTGTTCGCCGCCACCTATCCCGAGAAGACCGAAGCACTGATCGCCATCGGCAGCTATGCGAGGCGATTGAAGGATCCCGACTACCCGTGGGGTCAGACCCGTGCGCAGCGCGACGCCTTCTGCCAGGTGATCCTCGACGAATGGGGCGGGCCGGTGGGCATCGACGAACGAGCACCGAGTCGTGCAAACGATCCTGATTTCCGCGAATGGTGGGCGTCGTATCTGCGCATGGGATCCAGCCCTGGCGCAGCCGTCGCGCTCACTCGGATGAATGCTGAAATCGATGTGCGAGACGTTTTACCTTCGATTCGAGTGCCGACCCTTGTGCTGCACCGCACTGGCGATCGGTGTCTGCTCGTCGAGGAGGGCCGCTATCTGGCGTCCCGCATTCCCACGTCACAATTCGTCGAACTTCCAGGCGAGGACCATCTGCCATTCGTCGGCGATCAGGATCAGATCCTGGCAGAGATCGAGCGGTTTTTGGCCGAAACACCAGCCCGCACGGTCGTCGACAGAGTCCTCGCGACCGTCCTGACCGTGCGTGCGGATGTTCAGTCCAGTGATCGCGAGCACCTGCAACGCGTCTTCGCACGTGAGGTTGCCGCGTGTCGTGGTCGCCCCGTACGAACCGACGACAGGTACTTCGTCGCTATCTTCGACGGCCCGGGCCGTGCGGTCCGCTGCGGATGCTCGGTGAAAACGGTTGCGAGCCGATCGCGCATCGACGTGAGCGCCGGGGTTCATATCGGCGAATGCGAGCCGAGCGCGGCCAGCGGTCCGCTGATGCAGATCAGCGCCCAGATTGCGGCGGCCGCGAAGCCCGGCGAAGTTCTGGTGTCGAGAACGGTCGTCGATCTCGTGCCCGGCTCGGGCCTGCAGTTCATCGACCGAGGAGCGTTGCGCGTCGAGGGGCTGAAGCGCGACCTTTCAGTCCTCGCGGTGGCAACGCACTAACGCGACCAGGACTACGATGTAGGTCGACAGTTGTCAGTGATCAGTTGCCAGTTCAAAGAGCATCCCGGTGGAATTCTCCTGTAACTTCTTTGAACTGTTAACTGGCAACTGAAAACTTGGCCACCGATCAGGCCCGGCTCTTCTCCAGATACATCGCCTTGTCGGCTTCATCCCACGCGTGTTTCAAACCGCGTGCGGGGTCACGCAGCGCGTAACCAATTGACGCGTTGACGCCTGCGAATGCGAAGTCGGCGCGGAGACGATCCGTCAGCGTGGAGGCTCCCGAGCGATCACATTCGACGGCGAGGAGAAGAAACTCGTCGCCACCCACTCGTGCTGCGATGTCCTGCGCGCGCGCCACGGAGGCCAGCACGCCACCCGCGCGGGCAATCAGTTCGTCTCCGGCAAAGTGGCCTTGAGAGTCATTGACGCGCTTGAGGTTGTCCAGGTCGACAGCGACGACGCAAGCGCTGTGCCCGTAGCGGCGGCAGCGGTTTTCTTCGGCTTCGATGAGACGCGCCCAGCCACGGCGGTTGTACAAGCCGGTAAGTGAATCGGTGAGCGCATCGGCTTGGGCACGCTCAGCGCGACGGACTTCGTCCATGAGTTGCATCTCGGTACGGAGCAACGAACTCAGGAGTGCCCCGACAAGCTCGACGAGCGACTGCTCTTCGACCAGAGAAACGGGCTGCGGCCGGGAGTCGATCGCGCACAGGGTACCGAACAGGGCACCATGAGCACCGGTAAGAGGAACGCCGATATACGCCTGGATGTCGAGCTGACTGCCGATGGGCGCGGCCGCGTAAACCGGCACGTCCTGAGAGCGTGGCGCAATTCGAGGTCCCAGGCCTTCCACCATTCGCGAGCAGAAGGTGTCGGCCCATTTGAAAACGGTGCCGTCCTGAATCCCGTAGCGCTGATCCTCCGTCTGCAGGACGATCCAATCGTCGCCCTGCGTTCTCGTGATCATCCACAGGTCGAACCCGAGGCGCTTGTGAAGGAACTTGAGCGCGGCTCGGGCAGCTTCATCGAAATCGGTAAACGGCGTCACTGATTCGTCGTCACTTTCGGGCGCGCGGCTTCGTCTTCGAGCGTCTTCAGTACGTCGCGCCAGGCGAACTTCTTGCCTTGTCCGCGAACGTAGTAATCCATCCAGGCCATCTCGCTGACCGACTTCACGAACTGATTTCGTGCGTCCGGGATCCCATGGGTGTTCCCCGGGTACATGAACAGTTCGGTCGGTACGCCAAGCTGCTTGAGCGCCATGTGCAGCTCGATTGACTGCGGACTGGGCACGCGCGGATCACCTTCGACGACATGGATCATCGTTGGCGTCTTTGCGTTCTTGATGTACTTGAGGGGTGACTGATTCCAATACGCGTCGAAGTCATCGTACGGCAGCTTGTCACCGAGATAGAACTGGCGACTGCGCTGAATGTCGCTCTGCGCGTACATCGAGATCCAATTCGAGGTTCCAGCCCCGGAGCTGATCGCCTTGAAGCGATCGGTGTGCGTCAGAATCCAGTTGGCCCAGTGACCGCCGGCGCTCCAGCCGAGCGCACCCATTCGATTGGAGTCCACGAGGCCTTGGGCAATCAGATGATCCACGCCGGTCATGATGTCGTCGTAACCGGGAGCAAAGTAATTGCCAACGATGTCGGTCTTGTGTTTGACGCCGTAGTTGGTCGATCCACGATAGTTCGGCTTGAGCACGACGTAACCGGCGCCCGCGTAAACCTGTGAACCGTAGCCCCCGTTGAAGCTGAGCACGTCGGCCCCCGCGGGGCCGCCGTGAATCGCCACGATGAGCGGGTAGCGTTGCCCGGCCTGATATCCAACTGGTTTCACCAGGACGCCGCCAACCATCGTGCCGTCCTTCGACTTCCAGGTGATCTCTTCTTCCTGACCCAACGCGAAGCCCTTGACCTGCGGATTGGCGTCGGTGAGCTGCTTCCAGTTACTGCGGGCACTCACCTTGTCGACACTTTCCACCGTGAACAGGGTCGGAGGCGTTTGGCCGTCGGAGAAGTTGATGAGAATGGCGCCCGAGTCGTCGTCTCGGTTGACGCTGAGCGACGCCTTTTCGCTGGTCACCGGCTTCACGCTGTTTTGCCGGACGTCGAGTGCGACGAGCTGGTTGGTCGCTTTGATACCTTCGTTGAAGTAAATGGTGTTGTTGTCGGCCGACCAAAAGCCGACGCCCACGTCGCCATCGAAGGACTCACCCAGTTTTCGGAACGGCTTGTCACGATCCGCAACCGCGCGCAGGTAGACGCGGTTGTTGCTCATGCCGTACCGGGTCAAGTCGTCTGGGGCAGAGAACGCGACCCACTTGGAGTCGGGCGAAAAGCTGAGGTTGCCCTCCCCGACTTCGTCGTTCGTCGTCAGCCGCTCGAGCGATTTCGAGGCGGTGTCGAGGAGATAAAGATCGGCGTAGAGGTTTTCCTGGGTGATGCCGCGCTTGTAGCGGTCGGGTGAGCGCCCACGAAGGCCAACCCACTTACCGTCGGCGGAAATGCTGAAGTCGGCGGTGGAAAACTTCCCGGCTTCGGTCAAGCGGGTAATCGCGCGAGCGCTGAGATCGACCATCCAGAGACTTGCCAACGGGGTATCGGCATTTCGAATGTTCACCGTGAATTTCTTGTCGCGTCGCGACTTGTCGTCCTCGTCGAGAACGTCCGGCGTCACGAAGTAGACGCGTGAACTGTCGGGCGCGAGCTTCCAGGTGCCGATGCCAGTGCTGTGCTTGGTGATTTCCTCTGCGGCTGAGCTGTCGATCGTCGCGATCGGCAGCCGATAAAGCTGCTCTTCTCCCGACTTCCCGCTGCGGAAGATGAGCCACTTGCCGTCGCGCGTCATCTCGAAGTCGGACACGCCCTCTTTGGCATCACTGATCCGGCGGGACTCGCCGCCATCGGGTCGCATGATGTAGAGCTGGTTGCGATTCGACGCGCTCTCGGGTGCTTCACGGTTGGAGAGGAACACGAAGAAGCTGCCGTCGCGTGACCAGCGGGGGGACGTTTCGTTCTTCTCCTTGGTGAAGGTCATCTGCCGCGTCGACGTGACCCCCTGCTGAAGCGAGACGAGATAGACGTCGGTCTGACGCTTGGCTTCTTTCCAGTCTGGCGTCGAGAGGGTGTAAAGGAGCCAGCGTCCATCGGGACTGGGCGTCGGCGCGCCGATCTGACGCATCTGCTGCATGTCGAGAAACGACATCGGTCGTGGCGACGCTGGCGCCTGCGCGTCGAGCGGCTGGGGTCCGGCAAGGGAGAGCATCAGGATCAGGAGCGAAAGAAGCGCGCGCATGTGGCCTCCCTGTGAAAATAGACCCCGACGCCGGCTGGCAAAACCCTCAATTTGTTGGCCGTTTCGAGCGGAGGTGCCGATCGAAGAAGTCCGCGGACGCGCGGAAGACTTGCAGCCAACTGTCATATCGCAAGAAGCCATGGATCTCGTCCGGCAACACGAGCTGCTCGAACGTCACGTTCAGCTTGCGCAGATGCTCGGCCAGCGTCACCGTCTCGGCAAACGACACATTGCGGTCGTCATCGCCGTGCACCAGCAGCACCGGCGAACGCCAGCCGGCGACAAACGCCAGCGGCGACGAGTTGAAATTGCGACGTTCGATCTCTGGTGATGGATTGTACGTCGGGATGAACGTGCGGATGCCGACGTTCCAATTGTGCACACCATGGATATCTACCCCAGCCGCAAAGAGATCCGACGCGCGCGCGAGAGCATGCGCCGTGAGATATCCGCCGTACGATCCGCCATAGATCCCTATTCGTGACGGATCGACGTCGGGCCGCTGCTTCATGTAGAGGCCGGCACCGAGCACGTCGTTGAACTCACTCGCCCCCGTCGCACCGTAGTTGAGCGCCTCCCGAAACTCCAGCCCATATCCCGTTCCGCTGCGATAGTTGACCGACAACACCACGTAGCCACGACTGGCGAGGTACTGATTCATCGAATAGGTGTTGTGGTAGTACGCGAGGTAATGCCACGACAGCAGCATCTGACGTCGTGAACCGCCGTGGAAAAACAGCACGGCGGGACGACGCTCACCATTCTTGAGATCGCGGGGAACGAACAGCTGCCCGCGAATCGTCAGGCCATCGACGGCCGTGAACGTGACAGCCTGCGGCTCGACCAGTTGATCGATCGGCAAGCTCGTTTTGGGTTCCAGAGGCCGCTGCTCGAGGCCCTTGACGTAAGCGGCTTGCGCCGGGATTCGCCCCCCCGAGCGCAGGAAGGCCACCGTGGAATCGTCCAAGGGGGCCGGCATCCACTCCGAGCTCTCGCCGCGCGTCAGCGCCGTCGGCGAACCACCTGAAACTGCAACCGACCACAGGTGACGGCGATCGATGTCGTCCTGATTCGAGCTGTAAACGATGCGTCGACGATCTCGCGTCAGAGCAGCGTGCTCGACCTCGAACTCTCCGGGAGTCAACAGCGTCGCCTTGCCACCAGCGGCCGCGACAGAATAGAGGTGGATCCAGCCGTCGCGCTCCCACGGAAAGACAATTCGATCGCCGTCTGCCCACTGCAACTGCGTGTCGGCAGTCACTCCCTGAAATACGCTGCCCCGTCCGGACTCTGCCTTCCAGACCTCGCTCGCCTTCCCTGTCGCGGCGTCGACGATACGAATCGACCATGGCTGCGCTTCACGACGCGGGGCAAACATGAAGATCTCGCCGGCGGCAGGCGTTCGAGTGAAAACGAGGCGCGAGCCGTCTGGCGACCACGTGGGGTTGCCATCGAGATCGATGCTGGGATCGAGATAGCGAATCGACTTGCCCGCGCGGTCGTAGACGCCGACGAAGCTGTGGTCGCCACGCCCACTCACGAAGGCGAGCCGCGAGCCATCCGGAGACCATCGCAGATCACGGGCCTGTCCGCGAATCGAGAAGAGTTGTGATGGCTTCCCCGTTGGCGCGAGTGTGGTGGACCACACCTGGCCTCGTGACAAGTAGGCGACGTCACCGGCCGCGGAAATGGCGGGACTGTTGCCGGTGGCCAGCTTGCGCGGGGTGCCGGCCGCCACATCGACCGCCCAGATCGCCTGCTCGGCGCCATCAGGTGCCAGCGATGGATTCGGAATTTCTCCCTGACGATTCGGCCCGCCACCGCGAATGAACAGCAGCGCCTTGCCATCAGGCGACCACGTCAGCGACGTGATGTCCTGACCGTCGTCACCAGAAAAGGAGGTTGCCTGCTTGCCCGCAAAGTCGGGCGACGCAGCCATCCAGACATTTCGCGAGCCTTTGGTATTCAGGACCCACGCGACTCGATCGCCGGTTGGCGCGGCGGCGATCTCGGATGGAAAGGGCGCGGCGAGAAGCGCCTCGAGTGTGACGCCTTGTTGCGCGTGGCTGACTGCCAGGCCGGCGGCACACGTCGCGATGAGAACGGCAACGCGTTGCTTCACTTGGACTGTTTCCTTTTTTCGTAGTACGCGGCTCGGAGGGCGGCCACGAAGCGCTCGTCGACGAGTCCGGCAGGATTGCCCTGATAGTTCAGGTTCTTGTCGGCGCGGAACTTGTCGACCGCGGCAATCGCTTCGGCATCGAAGGTGGCGATGTCCTGCGTGTATTCCTGCGACAGGCGCCTCGACTCAGACATCAACTTGTCGTATTGCGCCTTGTCGGTCTTCTCCAGCTCGCGCATCTTGGCGTTGTTGGCGTTGGCCGGCTCGTCCGGAAACGCGCTGAGTGTCGGACGCCAGTAGCCGAGGGCGTGCAGCATCCGTTTCATTTCCACGACATCGGGACCGGTCACGTTTGAGAACGAGCGATACCCGAGGCGACGGGCGGTGGTGTAGTAGATCCGCTTCATCTCGCCCACGGGTTCGGCGTGTTCACCGACCTCAATGGCCAGCGCGATGTTGTCGCCCCCTCGCCCGGGGTTATTCGGATCGGCAATCTTGATCGCCGCCGACTGCAGGTTGCCCCAGCGCCTATCGCCGCCCTTGGCCTGCCCGGCCTCCATTGCCAGGATCATCCGCTCGGCGAGCGGCATGCCAGTGCCCTCGGTCGATTCGAAATGCGTGGCGATGGCCTCGACGACTTCGGGACCGACCATGATGTTGGCCTGGACGGTGTAGTTGAGGCCCTGCCGGCTTCCAGCCCAATTGCCGTTGTTCTTCCCGGTGTGCGCCGCCGATCGTCCCTTCATGTCGATGACGCCGACCTGTCTCGACTCGCGCTGCGCATCATCGGCGAGCAGTTGCTGAAGGATGGCTTGCGGCTCGACGCCCTTGGCGATCAAGTCGAGGCCCCGCGGCCCGTACTCGACGACGGTCGATGCCTGCGTGCAGACGGCGCCGATTCCAGCGCGCACGTGAGGAACGGCCCGGCCCACGAACGGCACGCGCGTCGTCACACCAGCGCCGGACTGCCCCGTGACGGGATCAATGGCGCAGAGCGAAAACGTCGAGTACCGGGGCAGTCCCTCGTCGTTGAGTGTCACCCCGTCGGCTGCGCGCATTTCCTGCGCTCCGGCAATCCACGGCGTGGCAAGCCCTGCAGCAACGGTAAGAATGATCAGAAGAACGCGGCGCGCAAGCATGCAGCCTCCAAGAGAGGTGGGATTCGGGTACGAAAAACGAATTATCCACGTTTTTCGTGGCCTGACCCACCCCGCCGCGTCACGCTAGCGCAGTAGCCAGGGCGTCGAGCATCCTGGCCCAGCCCGCTTCGGTACGGCTGATGAAATCGAGCCAATCCGGGTGCATTTCGTGGGTCAGTGTGAGCTCGCAGCCGTTGCCGAACGAGATGATCTCGATCGTCACGCGACTCACGTCGGGCAACGCGTCGGCCGTCGACCAGGTAAACGACAGCCTGGACGGTCGCTCGATCTCCAGATACTCGCCGAGATGAGTGATCTCGCGATCCTCACGCCGCACGACGAACGAGAAGCTGCCGCCAGGCCGCGGATCGAGTGTCAGCTTGACGATTTCCTCGTCGCGGATCGCAGGACCAAACATCCATCGGCCGAGCATGACCGGGTCCAGCCAGGCGTCGAATACCAGAGTCGAAGGTACGCTGAATCGCCGATTGACGCGGACGACGGCATTGGGTTCGACGTTCATGACTTTCACCTCCCAACGGCTGCCACCGACTACTAAACCACCGGCCGCTGACCACTGACCGCTGACCACTGACCACCGATCACCGATCACCGATCGGTGACGACCGATCGCTGACCACCGGCATCCGCCCACCAATCAAGTTGCGCGGGCGACGATCCGGACGCCACCAAGCTTTCCTGCGACGTAGAGGCCGACAAACGCGCCGTACATGCGATCCCATTTGTCGTAGTGCGCCTCACCGAATCGCTCGACGGTGGTATCGCGCAGCGAGCGATACATCTGCAAGCGGTCGACGAGAATCTGGCGCCACCCCTCCGACAAATCCTCGTGCCGCTGAATCGCGAACCCTGCGGGCGCGAGCCGCTCGATGTAGTGCTGTGCAGTCACGATGGGTGGAAAGCGCATGTCCCTACCCAACTGCTCTGTCTCTTCGGTAGTGAGCGGCACACAGGAGACAATGTCGGTAAACGCGAGCGTGCCGTCGTTCTTCAGGACGCGGCGGCATTCGCGGAACAACGCCGACTTGTCCTCGATGTGGACCCAGGCCTCTTGACCAATGACGCGATCGAATCGAGCACTCGAGATGGGCATGCGCATCGCATCGCCTTCAACGAAGTCGACGAGCTTCGACAATCCCGCGCGTTCTGTCAGCCGTCGAGCGGCCTCGACACGGCTCGTCGTCAGATCGAGACCCGTGACTTTGCACCCGAAGCGATACGCCAGCCAGCGCGCAGGACCACCTAAGCCGCTGCAGACATCCAGCACCCAGTGCGTGCCCTCGATCTCAGCCGCTTCGGCCAACACATCGGTGGCCTCGAACCCGCCATAGTGATCTTGATCGAAGGACTTCAGATCGTTCTCGGTGAGCGCTGCGAGGTCGGCGCCGGCCAACTCCACCTTCCGGAGGATCTCGTGCTCGTTGATTGGGTGGGCGTCGTAGAACGCCGTCACGCCAGCGTGGTGCGCGGTGCTCACGGCGTAAACCTTGATCGATCCGGCGCCCTCTGACAAGCCCGAAGGAGCGCCCTTTGAACTTTGAACTTCTAACTAGTACCTTGTAACTCTTCGGTTCCTGATGCTGACCCCTGCCGTCTCGGCCACGTCGCCCCGCCGCCTGACCGTCGAGCGTCCATCGATCATGATCGAAGGTCACGAGCTGAACGACGTCATGCTCGGCGGCTGGGCCTATGGACCGGAGCTTGGGACCGGCGGTGTGACGGTGGTCATCGGCGGCATTACGGCGTCACCGTTTCCGCTCGGCGATGACCAGGCGCCGGCGAACGAACCGCGAGAAGCGTGGTGGCCGGCGCTTTTCGCCCCGGATCTAATCGACGCCACGCGTTCGACCGTATTGTGCCCATGCTGGCCCGGCAACGGATCCACATGGCGCAGCTTCGACGAGGACCCGACACCCTCGATCTCCGTCCTTGGGCTGGCAGATCTCATTGCGGCATGGCTCGACGGGTGCGGATGCGCGACGCCCATCACGCTGGTCGGCGCGAGCCTGGGCGGAATGATTGGGGTCGCGTTTGCCGTTCGCTATCCAGCGCGCTGCGAGCGTCTGGTCGTCGTCTCCGCCGGCTTGCGGCCCGATGGATGGGGCACGGCCACGCGGCATCTACAGCGAGAACTGGTGCGCGACGGGCTGCGCAATGGCGACGTCGCGACCGGCATGAGCCGCGCGCGCCAGCTCGGGATGCTGACCTATCGCGGCAGGACCGAGCTGGACGTTCGATTTGGCCGCCTGGTGCCCGGCCTCGATCGCCCGCCGGTCGCGGAGTATCTCGAGCATCATGGCCGTCGATTTGCCGAACGTTTTCCGGTCAAGACTTTTCTTCTGTTGAGCGAAGCGATCGACCGCGGCTCGATCGCGCCCGATCGGCAGGCGCTCCGCACGTCGCTCGAACAGGTCACGGCTGAAACCGTGATCGTCGGCGTGCCCGGCGACATGCTGTTCCCGTGGGCGTTGCAGGTGGAGCTGCATCGCGAGCTGCAAGCCGCAGGGGCGCAATCGTCGCTGTGGACGCTGGAATCGGAGTATGGCCACGACGCATTCCTTGCCGACCAGGATCGGCTCGCCAATCTGCTGCGCAACGCGCGCGCGTTTGGTGGCGAGCCGCGTGGCGGTCCGCGACCACGCTTCGACGGCGTCGGCATCGAGCCCGTGCGCGAGCTCCGTATCGGCCTGGTCGGCTGCGGCACCGTCGGTCGCGGTCTGTTGGAGATGATCGAACGTCAGCGTTCGGCTGTCGCCGACCGTTACGGCGTCCGGTTTCGAGTGTCGAGCATCGCGGTCCGCGATCTGACGAAGGACCGTGGACCTCATGCGCAAGGCGTCACCCTCACCACACATCCGCTGGAACTGGTGAGCGACCCCGACGTCGACGTCGTCGTCGAAGTCGCGGGTGGAATGGACATGGAGCCCGTGCTGCGAGCTGCGCTGGCGGCTGGCAAACCCGTGGTGACTGCCAACAAGTCGCTGCTGGCGTCGAAGCTCGCCGACCTCGGCGTGCTCGCCCAACGCACGGCGACACCGTTGTACTGCGAAGCGGCAGCGGCGGCCGCGCTTCCCATCCTTCGACACCTGAGTCATCGCGCCGACGAAATCGACAGCCTGGCGGGCATCCTCAACGGGACCTGCAACTTCATCATGACGCGGATGGAGCAGGCCGAGCTCTCGCTGGACGAAGCTGTCGCGGAAGCACAGTCGCTGGGACTCACGGAGGCGGATCCAACGTTGGATTTGTCAGGCCTCGACGCCGCCGCCAAGTTGTCGATTCTCGCGTATCGAGCGTTTGGAGTTTGGATTCATCCCGACGGCTTTCTGGTCCGCGGTATTCGAGAGATCGATCCGACCGATTGCGATCTCGCCGAAGCGATGGGCCACCGCATCCGATTGATTGCCCGCGCCGCGCGCGTCAACGGCGCCCTGGACATGGCAGTCGAGCCGCTGCTGTTGCCCTCGTGGCATCTGCTCGCCTCGGTCGAAGAGGAATACAACGCCGTGTATCTGCGCTGTGCGTCTTCGGGAGATCTCAGCCTGTTCGGCAAGGGCGCCGGTGCTCTGCCGGCCGCCACCGCGGTCCTGGGCGATCTCATCGATCTCGCGCAGGGCAATTCGGTTCGGTGGCCGGTTCCCTACGCGTTGCCTGTCGCGGGTGCTGACGCTTCGGCCCCACCGGTCGTGCGCCGGCACTACCTGCGCTGCACGGGCGATGCGCACCCCGGTCTCGAACGCCGTGTCGAGAGCCTCGTTCGTCGTGCCGGCTTGACGGTTCAGAATCGCGCGGTCCGTCGCGACGACGACCGGCTGCATCTCGGTTTGATGATCTCGGCCAGCGCCGAGCGTCAGATTTCAGAAGTCACCACGGCTGTCTCGCGGCTGGCCCGGGTGGAGCGATGCCTGTGTCTCGGAGTGCTGGAGTGACCGAACTGGCCGCGTGGCTCGACCCGGCCGGGTGCCCGGCCGAACGGCCACCGATCGCCGCCATGTCGCGCAGCACGCGAGCCCTTCACGAAGGCCTCGACGCACACGCGCGACGAAGCGGATTGCCCTACCTGAATCCTGACGAACCGACCGTGCAGCTCGATCTCTTGGGTTCCGCGCGCGCAATCGCGTGGCAGGAAGGCAAGGCGGCGTTTCTGTTTGCGAGCGAGGGCTGCTGGTCCGAGCTGCCGCACCTGTATGCCCGATACGGAACGACCGCCACGTCAGCACTGATCTCCGCACTGAAAAAACTCGAGGCCGCCAGCTCGGTGCTCGTTGGCGACTCGGGGATGCAGGTCACCGCTCTCACGTTTGACGTGCTGATGACGCCCGGCAGCCACGCCGTCTTGATGCGGCAGGTCTACAACAAAACGCGATCCTATCTGGCCTGGCTCGCCGATCGCGTTGGCGGTCGCATCTCCGTCGTGGACGATGGCGACCATGCGGCATTGGCGGAAGCGATCACTCCGGAGACACGGTTCGTTTTCGCCGAGACGTTCACGAACCCGCTTGTTCGCGCCCAGGATCTGGGCCGGCTGCGGCAGGTGGTGACGGCGGGGCGCGGAAGCAATCCGTCCCCGCGGCTTGTGATCGACTCGACGATTGCCACCCCCTGGGCGTTCAAGACACCACTGTTGGATCAGGGCATCGACATCGTGATCGGGAGCGGGACGAAGTCGTTAGGCGGCACCGATCGTGACCTCTGGGGTTACATCGCCACACGCGACACGCAGTTCGCCAACGGCGTCATGGACCTGATGGCGATGCGCGGCGGCATCCTCGACTGGCGTCGCGCGGCCGCGATTCTGCCAGGCCTCGCGGTGGCGGAAGAACGGCACGCGCAACGTTCGGCGACCGCGGCCCGCATTGCCGCCTTCCTCGCGGCACACCCGAAAGTCAGCGAGGTTTTTCATCCATCGCTACCCAACCACCCCGACGCCGAGGCGATTGCGAAGCAGTACATCCGGCACGGATCGATGGTGTCGTTCCGAGTCGCCGGCGCGGATGAAGATCGCACGCGTCATATCGCGGACGTCCTGGCAACGTCGACCATCGTTCGCTACGCGCTGTCGTTCGACGGGCTGGCCACCAAGGTCAATCACCACAAGACGGTCTCGGAGTACTTCACCCCGACGCCGGAGTTGAAGAGAAACGGGTTCGATCGCCTGATTCGACTCGCGGTGGGACTTGAAGATGCGGATGACCTCATCGCCGCGCTGAACTGGGCGCTCCATCACGCAGACGAGGTGACAACCGCGGAGGTGGAAGAGTGGCAGCGGAAACGGGTCGAGGCGCTTGGCTTGACGTAGATTCAGGACGTTAGCCACGAAGGGCACGAAGTCACGAAGCTTGAATCCAAGCCTCAGAGACACAGAAATTTGAACAACATGCCCGTTTAAGTCTTCGTGCCCTTCGTGTCCTTCGTGGCTACGTTTTGCCGTGTTTCCGTGTTTCCGTGCTCCGTCTTTCTCGTGCTCCGCCTTTCCACCTCTCACTCGTACCGCAGCGCCACCATCGGATCCACCTTGCTCGCACGTCGCGCCGGCAACCACACCGCGAGGAATGCGACCACTGTCAGCAGAAGTGGCACACCCGCAAAGACGAGCGGGTCGCGGGTGGTGACGCCGAACAGCAGCGTCTGAATCAATCGCGCCAGACCAAATGCCGACCCGAGGCCGACGACAACCCCGACGATCGCCAGGATCATGCCCTGCTTCACGACCATGTTCTTGACCTGCGACGCGCTTGCGCCCAGCGCGAGCCGGATGCCGATCTCCTGCGTCCGCTGCTCGACCGAGTAGGCCATCAAGCCGTAGATTCCGATCGCGGCGAGAAGGAGCGCGCAAGCACCAAACACCGACATCAACCACATATTGAATCGCTGGCGTGAGGTTGACCGCGATACGACTTCGTCCATCGATCGCACATTCGTCACCGGCAAGCCCGTCGCCTGGCGAATCTGTTCCTGCACCTGCGTGCTGACGAGGTGAGGATCGCCTTGTGTCCGAACCACCCACGCAAGCGGACTGATGCTGACGTTGAGTGCATTCACAGCATCCGGAACCTGCGCCTGCGGGATGTACATGGCGGGACCGGGATCGCTGTTGAGGCCGCCGTCTCGCGTATCTCCGACGACCCCGATGATCTGCCGCTCGATCTCCGCTTCGAATGCCTTCATCACACCACGGCCGATCACGAGCCGCTGACCCAACGGATCCGCGTCGGGCCAATACTCCTTGGCCATGGCTTCGTTGATCACCACGACACCAGGCGCCCCACCGTTGTCGCGGTCGGTGAACGAGCGGCCCCGTTTGACAGGGATCTTGAAGACTTCGAAATAGCCGGGCGACACCGTCATCCACTGACCACCGCCGTGGAAGGCTCCGCCCTGTGCGGGCGCGGGGCGACCGACGATCGTGAACGGCAGGCCGTAACCACCCTCCAGCGGCACGCAGCACGTCGCGCTCGCCAGCATCACGCCGGGAACCGTTCGCAGTCGATCAACGCCATCCCGGACGGCTTGCTCGACGCCTTCAGATGCGAGAAATCGCGGACCAGTCAGCGACATCCTCATGGTCAACACGTTGCTCGAGTCGAAACCGGGATCGACACCGCCAAGTGCCACCGCCGTACGAATCAACAATGCGGATCCAATGAGAAGCACCAGCGCCAATGCGACCTCGACCACCACAAGGACCGAGCGCGCTTTGTTCTGACGGAATCCAGTGCCCGATCGCCCTCCACTCTCTTTGAGTGTTGTCGTTAGATCGGTGCGGGCGCTCTGGAAGGCCGGGAACAGTCCGAATAACAGACCGGTGCCGAGTGCGATCACAACGGTGAAGACCAGCACACGCCAATCGATACCGACGAGCGCGCCGTCCACGCCGATTCGCGGGAGGCCGGCCGTGTTCACCGCCAGCAGCGCGCGGATCCCGAGCCAGCCAAACATGAGTCCCAGCACGCCGCCGACGGTCGAGAGCAAGACGCTCTCCGTGAGCAACTGCCGGACGATGCGCCATCGCGAACCACCGAGCGCCGCTCGCATGGCGATCTCCCGGCGGCGACCTGTGGCTCGAACCATCAACAGGTTGGCGACGTTGGCACATGCAATCAGCAACACGAACGAGACCGCCCCAACCAGGACGAACAATGAGGTGCGGACGTTACGTACCAGCACCTCCTTGATCGATTCCACACTGAAACTGGCGCCTTGTCCCAAGCTGCCGGGAAACTTGCGCTGGAAGTCCTGGGCCGATAGCTGCAAACGTGCCTTTGCCTGCTCGAGGGTCACACCCGGCTTGAGCCGCCCCGCAGCCTGGAAGAAAAACGCCTGATCGTTGGTGTTGGGATCGAGCTGAAACGGCGTCCACACTTGCGGTGCCGGCCCAAACTCCGAAAAATCGAAGTCACCGAGCACACCGACGATGGTGTACGGCTCGCCGCTGAGCGAGATCGTTTTCCCAATCACTTGAGGATCGCTGTTGAATCGGGTGACCCACGTGCCTTCACTGAGCACGGCAACCCGCGGACCGTTCGGTCGATCCTCGTCAGCGCTGAATGTGCGGCCCAGTGCCGCCGACGCGCCGAACAACTTGAAGAAGTCGCCCGACACCTGCCCAGAGCGGAGCTGCTCGGGAAAAGTTCCGCCGGTGAAGTTCACGACGCCATTGCGATAGGCCGCGACATCCTGAACCACGCTCGTTTGTTCGCGCCAATGCATGAACCGTGCGGGCGAAGCGCCAGAACCGGAGCCTTGCGGCGAGGTGTTCATGAAGGCCACCACGCGGTCGGCGTCGGGGAACGGAACCGGGCGCAGCATGATGGCATTCACAACCGAGAAGATCGCCGTGTTAGCCCCAATGCCCAGGGTCAGAGCAGCAATCGCGGCAAGCGTGAACGCCGGACTCTGCCGAAATGCTCGAAACGCGTGCTTCAGGTCCTTGAGTAGAGTTTCGATGGCACCACCTCAGGTCTTCTTATCTGGCGATGCTAGCCGATCGTGCGACACTGACGCCATGCCATCGGGCTTCGCCATCGAACCGCCAGTCGAGCCGATGCTGGCCAAACTGACGGAAGAGATTCCGGCAACCGGCGACTTCTTGTTCGAACCCAAGTGGGACGGCTTCCGATCCATCGTCTTTCGCGGAAACGACGACGTTTTTATTCAAAGCCGCGACCTCAAACCGCTCGACCGGTACTTTCCGGAGCTTCACGAGATGTTTCTCGAACGTCTCCCGCGCGGTTGCGTGCTGGACGGTGAGATTGTCATCGCCACACCGCGTGGCCTCGAGTTCGACACGCTGCAGATGCGGTTGCATCCTGCGGCGTCTCGCGTCACCAAACTCGCGAAGGAGACGCCAGCATCGTTTGTCGCCTTCGACGCGTTGGCGATCGGCGGGCGTTCGCTGATGGAAGCACCGCAGCTCGAGCGACGAACCCAGCTGGAGTCATTGCTCGCGTCGGCCGAGCCGCCGCTTCACTTGACGCCGATGACTCGCGATCGCGGATTGGCGGTGGACTGGCTGAAGCAGTTCGAGGGTGCAGGCCTCGACGGCGTGATCGTCAAGCCCGCCGATGGCACCTACCAGCCCGGCAAGCGCGCGATGATCAAGGTCAAACACGCGCGCACCGCGGACTGCGTCGTGGCCGGTTTTCGCTGGCACAAGAGCGGCGCTGACACGGTTGGCTCGCTGCTGCTCGGCCTCTATGATGCGCGCGGACGCCTGCAGCACGTCGGCGTCACATCGTCATTCACGATGGCTACACGAAAAGCGTTGGCGAAGGAACTCGAGCCGCTCCGCAAGAACGCGCTCGAGAATCACCCATGGCGCGAATGGGCATCTGAAGGCGCCGAGATGACCCGCATGCCGGGCGGACAAAGCCGCTGGAGCGCCGGAAAGGATCTGTCCTGGGAACCTCTTCGCATCGAACGGGTCTGCGAGGTGAAGTACGACCACATGCAGGGTGACCGATTCCGTCACGCTGCGGTCTTCCAGCGCTGGCGCCCCGACAAGCCGCCGAAGGATTGTGGCTACGATCAGCTCGAAGTCACTACGCCGTACGAACTCGCGCGTGTCTTCGGTGCGCGTTAGGGAGAGTTTCCAGTTGTCAGTTACCAGTTCAAAGTTTCTCGGGTCTTTTCTTTGAACTGGCCACTGGAAACTGATAACTGCCGCCGTATCCCTCCGGCACGTCGTCCGGATCCGGCGGCTCCTGTGGCGGGCGGAGCGATTCGGGCACGTGTTGCAAGTTGACGCGAACACGCGTCCATGTCGTGAAGCGCCCGCGCATCGAATCGACCAGCACATCCTGCGGTTCCAGATGAGCGGCTGCCTCTGGATGACGCACTTTCCATCGTTCGAGACCCGCCAGCACGTCTTCTTTCTTCTGCCCGCGTCCAATCTCGAGGAGAGGGAACTTCGACGTCCGTCGGCCCGTCGGTCGAACGCTCTTGCTCTTCGAGGCGCGCGTGGGGGCGTTGGTCGCCGGATCGGCGCGACGCCTCGAAGGTTGAACGCGCGGCGGCTCTCCGGGCATCTTCTTGTATTGCGGCGGCCAGGGCGCGTCGCCCATCCCTTCCTTCTCGTGACGGGCCGAGAGCTCGAGCAACGCGTCCAACGAGCAGGGATGATCATCGATGCCGGCATGGCGATCGCCTAGCTTCGCGAATCGCGTTGGCATCGTAACGATTGTGAAGTCCGCGGGTTCGACCTCGCCTACTTCATCCCATGCGAGCGGCGCCGAGACTCGAGCGTCGGGCTTCGGCCGGATCGAGTAAGCGGCAGCTACGGTACGGTCCTTCGCGTTCTGGTTGTAATCGACGAAAACACCGTGCCGTTCTTCCTTCCACCATTTGCTGGTGGCCAGCGTTGGTGCTCGTCGTTCGACATCGCGCGCGAGCGCGAGCGCGGCGCGACGCACTTCGGTAAACGACCAGCGCGGCTCGATCCGGACGTTCACGTGAATTCCGCGAGAGCCAGACGTCTTTGGCCAGCCCACGAGCCCGAGATCCGCGAGCGCCTCCTCCACCACACGCGCGACCTGCCGGACCTGTTGCCACTCGACGCCGGGCACTGGATCGAGATCAACGCGAAGCTCGTCGGGATAATCGAGCGCATCGGCGCGGACCGGATGCGGATGGAGCTCCAGGCACGCGAGATTTGCCATCCAGGCCAGGGCAGCGGCATCTCGCGGCACCACTTCCTCAGCGGTCCGGCCGGATGGGAATGACAGCGCAACCACTTCTATCCAGTCAGGTCGCGATTCGGGCGCCCGCTTCTGATAGAAGAACTCACCATTGATGCCGTTGGGATAGCGAACGAGAACGTTCGGCCGTCCACCAGCCCCTCTCAACGCGCCAGGGGCTACTGACAGGTAGTAGCGAACCACGTCGAGCTTCGTGTGGCCCGCGTCGGGGAACAAGACCTTACGTGGATTCGAAACTGCGACTTCGCGGCCGTCGACTGACGAGATGTTCGTGCTCGGTCTTGGAGGGCATCAGCTGCCCTATTGTCGCAGGGCTCAGGGCGCGAAACTCAGAGCCAGAAACGAATAGCCACCAAGGCACGAAGAACACAAAGCTTCTATGGATTGCCCATGAGCTTCGTGATTTCGTGTCCTTCGTGGCTACGTTTTTCGTGCTTCCGTGTTTCCGCGTCTAAGGCTTAAGGAACAATCCTCACGACTTCACCCAGGCCGGCCTGCCCGGTTCTTCGGGTGACGTAGAGTGCGCCGTCCGATCCGACCGCGACGCCGCCGGGTTTCACGAGACCGGTGCTCGCAACAACGGTCTGTACGCCGGTTTGAGTGTTGATTCGAATCAGTCGGCCGTCGACACCAGGTCCGATCGGCGGAATGATGCCATCAGCGTCGTGTTCGAGGACGTAAGCCGCGTTTCGCGCAAGATCGAAGGCGACGTCGATGACGTTGGTGAACCCGCTGGCCACGACGGTCGGCGTCCCGCCGTTCGCCGGCACACGGTAGACGCGAGCGGCGCCAACCGGGAATGGAGCGCCGGTCAACTGACCCACGTAATACGCACCGTCAGGACCCACCGCCACACTCGTGGGAACCTCGTCGATCGTCGCGGGACCGACCGTGCGACGCGGGAATACCGCTAACGTTGTGACCTGCCCGAACTGGCCGATCTGAAGCAACGCGTTCGCGCCTGCATCGGCCACGACCACACGATCCGAAAGCACCCGGAGACCAAACGGATTTGAATCAATCACGCCAGCATCAGGGTTCGATGAGATTTCGTAGTCCGAAATCTCGGTTACATACGACCACTGGTTGATGCCGGTGACGCGCACGAGAGAGCCGAAACGGATACCGGCCGCTTCATACACGCTCCGCTGCAACGGGTTGGCACCAAAGCCGATGGTCACCCAGGCGCTGTTGAAGCCGAAGTCGATGTCCATCGGTCCGATCGCATCACTCCCGTTGGCACCTGCGAGCGAGGGCAAGCCCGTCACGACCCGGTCGTGGACACCGATGCCCGTAATTCTGGTGATCGCCCCGGATGGGCCATAGCAACGTGGGTTGCCGGCGCCGCCGACGTCACACAGGGTGCTCGTTCCACCACGACCAGCTTCCACGACGTAGAGGGCGCCGTCGGGCCCGAACGCGATTCCCCTGGGATTGTCTAGGCCGCTCGCGATGACCTGTTGGTTGCTCTGTGCATGAACTGTGGTGGTGCCGATCTCTAACCAAATGAGCGACACCGCCGCTACCGCGACGAGTGCCAAGCCCCGTGTCAACGCTCTGTGCATACTAACTCCTTCCCCACCGCAGCGTGGGGGCGCAAGTGTACAGGCAACTGAGCAGGATAGAGCGCAGCATTTATGGAGTTTTTGCAGGTTTTGTCGAGGTGCGAACGCTCACAGCGCGACTGTGGCGAACTTAGGTGCCACGCCTGCCTCGACGAATCGCAGATCCCAAACGCGATCCTGAATGACTGAGAATCCCGTGACTCGTCCCGACTCGCGATGGAACTTCACCACGCCAATCGATCCTGAGAAGACGTCGGGGTAGGCCGGCGTGAGCGAGATCGTCGCGTTGGGTCGCCGCTTGAGGATGAGGTGGCCATCGACAACGGCCACTTCGATATCGACCTCTGCCTCCTCGCTGCGATAGTTCCCGACCAGCGCCTTGAGTTGCGACTCGGATGGAGCATCGGTCGCCACGCGCTCGTACCGGGTGACGGTTCCGTACGCGTCGCTGACGCGGACTCCGACCAGCACTTTCTACCTCGAGCGAGTCTCCCTGAACCGATGCAAACCGTCCGCCGCCCGAGCGACAAACGAAGGACCACGTGCGATGCGAATGCCGGCGTCGGTCGACACGAGACTCATGGGCACGCTTGTTTCGACGTTGCGATAGGTGCCCAAGCAGAGGTCCAACCATCTTGGGATCCGACGGAACCCCCGTCGCCATCGTCGCTTGCTTCAGACGCCCTGACAGCACGACGTCGGCAACTGCGCTCGCGTAGGTCTCGGGAACTACCGAGGCGGCGTTGCATAACAAGGCGACCGCGGTTTTCGCTTCGGGGTAATGACTCAAGTAGGCACGGTATCCGGCCGTGGCACCACCGTGTGAGATCTCTCGCAATCCCTTATAGGTGCCGACTTGCAGACCCAGAGCATATCCATGGGTCCGGCCATCGTTGAACCGACCCGCCCGCTCCTGTTCGGCGACGAATGCTTGATCCCCGACGGTGTGGGCGACGAAATTCTGATTCCACTTCAGAAGATCGCCGACGGTTGTCAGTAGGCCGCCGTTGCCGTGTACGTTTTCGAACGGCATCACCGTGCGATACCCGTTGCCGTCGGCCGTGTACGACATCGCACGGTTCTTGACGACGCGACCATAGTCATCGCGCCATGACGTTCGCGTCATGCCCAGCGGTTCGAAGATTCGTTGCCGCGTGAAGTCGGCGAACGGCATGCCGCTGACCCTCGAGACGATGATCGCAGCCAGATTGTAGCCAGTGTTGCTGTACGACCACTTGGTACCTGGCGTGAAGTTCAGCGAGCGTTGTCTGGCGACGATGTCGAGCACATGAGCGTGTGTATACACACGGCTCGTGCGAGGCCAACCAGCAATGCCGGCCACACTGCCCCAGTCGCGAAGTCCGCTGGTGTGGTTCAGCATGTGGCGAATCGTAAGTGGCGAGCCGTAGTCGGGCAGTTCGGGCAGATATTTCCGCGCCGGATCGTCGAGTGACAGCTTGCCGTCTCGCACGAGCAGCAACACGGCCGCCGCGGTGAACTGCTTCGATACCGAGCCGGCCTCGAAGATTGTCTCGGGCGTGTTCGGAACGTCGTGTTCCAGGTCGGCCATCCCATACGCCTTGGCGAGGGTAGGCCTGCCATCGACGCTTACCGCCACCGCGCACCCCGGGGTCGACGACGTCCAGCGTTCGAAGACCCGATCGATCTCGCGATCGATGTCAGCGGGGGTTGCTAACTGCGCCGTGGGCGCTTGCATCCCAGCCAGAGGACTGAGCAAGGCCACGGTCAACAGCAACGTGCCAGCCGCAAACAGCGTCAGCTTCGTCCTGGTCGTCGTCATGGTGCGTATCCTAACGCTGAGGATACTTTGCGAACGCCTTGTTCAGCTCGCCACCAGGCGTTCCGCGGCCGAGGGCCGAGAACGTCCCCTGCTCGGCTATCTCCTTGGCCGCATCCAGAAAGCCGGCCCACGAAGCGCGCGCCAGTGCGCCGCCTACGCTGATGCGGCGTACGCCCATCTCGGCCAACCGTTGAACGGTTGCGAAATTGCTGCCGACCAACACGTTCACGGGCTTCGGCGCAATCGCCTTGATCACTGCCGCGATCTCTTCGTCCTTGGTGATGCCTGGTGCGTACAGGCAGTCCGCACCGGCCTCGGCGTATGCCGTCAATCGTCGGATGGTCTCGGCCAGATCGGGACGTCCGACGATGAAGCCTTCGGATCGTCCGGTCAGCAGCACACGGGTTCCACTTGCATCGATAGCGCGACGCGCGGCTTTGATCCGCGCCACTGACAAGCCAAACTCGAACAACGGCTGCGCGGCATCGCCGGTCGAGTCCTCGATCGACAGCCCGGAGAGGCCGGTTGCCGCCGCGCGCGTGACGTTGATCGCGACGTCCTCGGGCTCGATGGCAAAGCCGCCTTCGAAATCGCCGTTCACCGGAACATCGACGCCGTGCGCGATGGATCGAAAGTGCGTCACGGCTTCGTCCACGGTCACGTGATTGTCGGGGCGCCCCATCGACCAGGCGAATCCGGCGCTGGTCGTCGCGACTGCGGGAAAGCCGAGTTGCGCCAGCAGCCGGGCGCTCCCGATATCCCACGGATTCGGCATCACGAAGCAGCCTGCCTCGTGCAGCCGGTGGAAGCGTTCGATTGAGTTCGACACGAGTTTCTCCGACTTGAGTCTAGTCCGTTCGGGTTAGGCGCTCCAGACGCTGAGCGCCGAGAGCATGACGAACGTTCCGTAAAAGAGGGCCATGAAGACCAGCGCCGCGCGGCGCCAGGCGGGAGGACGCACGTGAGGCGGCAGGAGCCTGGTGTTGATGTAAAGCAAGTGCAACGCGGCGATGACGAAAATCGCTCCGGCGATGTTTGCGCCAATCTTCAGCAGGACGATCGGCTGCGCGAGCTTGAGTGCAACGATGCCCCACACCACGAGGATGCTCATCACGCTGTAGTACACGACGCGCACGTCGCCATCGCGCCAGCGCCGGAGACGCGGGCTGCCGGTCCACAAGATATCGGTGATTGCTCGCACCATGCCCTCGAAGTTGTCGAGCTGCGTCTTGAACAAGATCCACGCACCCAGGATGGCAATCGCGCTGCCGAGCCACGCACCAGCCTGCCCGGCAACGCTGGACGCGAGCGCCGCGCTGATCCCGAGGCCCTGGATGTCAGCGCCGGCAGGGAGAAAGGTCACATACAAAAGCGCCGGCAACAACATGCCGAGCACGGCGCCGAGCGCGAACACGCCCCATTGATCGACGCGCACGATGCGCCACCAGCCCGCCCATCGCTCCATCGAGGCGGCGTCATCGCCAAAGGTGAAGCCGGTATGTGCCAGGCGGACCTTTTCGCCGCCGACGGCCGGAATGTAGCCGGACAGCTGCGCCATCCCATAGCCCTTGTCGCGCGCCCAGTTGGACAGCACCAGATTCGCGACGCCGCCCGCGCCGGAATAGGCAACGAGTGCTGCGACAAGAACCAGATCAGCGCCAGCTGGCAGCCACTCGAATTGACCGCTATTGAGATTGAAACCCGTGAACGCCACCGTTCCTTCAATCCAACGTGACGCAGGAACGAACCACGCTGCCAACGCGAGAAATCCGCTGAGTGTCGTCAACACGATCGCCCAGTTCAGGATCTCGAGCGTGCGCACGATCCTCGTTCCAATCGATAGGACGACAACACACCCAAGAAAGACTCCCACGCCGATCGCGTAGATGGTGCCGGCATCGGCGGCAGACGGCAGCTCACGACGAAAGACGAAAAAGATCGCGCCGGCAGCTGTTCCGGCAAACGCTGGCCATCCAAATTGCAGGAGATAGAGCGTCGCATAGACGATCGCCCAGAGCGTCGACGATGGCCGGGTGCGCATGAAGCCGGTAAAGACCGGCTCGCCGGTGGCAAGCGTGTATCGCATGACCTCGAGATTGAAGATCGTCTGCAGCACGATCGCCACGAGACAGACCCACAGCAGCGTGAGGCCGTGCCGGACGAATACGGCAGGCCCCAGGAGGAACTCGCCGCTTCCGATCGAGAGACCGAGGACTATGACACCTGGCCCGACGGCGTTGATCCAGCCAAGCCCGTGGGGGGACGGTGCGCGTGGAAGCTCTGCCCTGACCCAGGCTTCGAGTCCGGAACGCGCTTCTGGCGACGAGAGCTCGGGCATGGAGCGTCAGGGACGGTGATGGCTACTGCTTGGTGACGTTCACGTAGTAGAGATCGGTCGCGACACCAAAGGATTCCTTGGCGATGGTGTTCGGCATGACCTGCCAGTTGGCCGTGGGCCAAATCGTCTGCCACGACCCAGCACTCCCAACTCGGATCGGCATCGCAAACGCCCGTTCCTCTGCCTCCCAACGGTACGCGACGGTCGCGTCCTTGTCGTTGAACGCCAGCTGCAGTGTCGGTAATGCCGCGCGTCGAAGATACTGGTCGAAGACCGGCGTGAGATCGTGGTTCACCTGCTTGTTGATGAACGACACCATCTCCTCGGTCATGATGTTCTTATACTTGAACTGTTGGTAGACGTCGCGGAGCAAGACCCACCATTCACGACCGGAACCGGGCTTCTGCCGCCCTAAGTCTTCAACCACGCTTCTCAAGGTGTGAAGGAACAAGGCCCCCTTGAAATACTGATCCTGCTGCGGCGACCGATGGATGCCTCGCTGCGTGATGATCGGCTCCTTGTTCGCTACCTTCGACTTGTACCCATTCACGTACTTCAGCGCATCGTCGTAGCCAAACAGTTTTTCGACGTAAAGCGCTTCGAGGTACGTGGTCCACCCCTCCTGAATCCACATGTCGGAGACATCGGCGGCCGATACGGCGTTGCCAAACCATTCATGAGCGCTCTCGTGAATGATGATGAAGTCGAACTTGAGACTGACGCCAACGCCTGTCCAGTCGCGTTCGAGATAGCCGTTCGCGAATCGGTTGCCATACGTGACCGCACTCTGGTGTTCCATACCTGAGTACGGCACTTCGATCAGCTTGTAACCGTCCTTCTCGAAGGGGTAGTCACCAAAAATCTGTCGATAGGCCTCGAGCATGGGTTTGGCCTGCGCGAACTGCACTTTGGCCTTCTCGAGGCTGCCCGGCAACACCCAGAAATCGAGAGGTAGATCGCCAAGCTTGTCGCCGAAATGGACGTAGTCGCCGATGTTCAGCGACACGTTGTACGAGTTGATTGGATAGTGCACCTGCCACTGCCATCGCGTGTAGCCGTCACCGAGATCCTTCTTGCCCAGAAATTTGCCGTTGGAGACGTCAACGAGGTCGTTCGGGATCTCGACGTTCAACTCCATGTCTTCCGGTTCGTCTCGCCATTGATCCTTGCTAGGCCACCAGAGGCTCGCGCCCTGTCCTTCATTGGCGGTCGTAATCCAGGGTTTGCCCGTTGGATCGGTCCCAAACGTGAATCCCCCGAATCGTCCGGTCTCCATGGGCGTGCCGGAATAGCGCACCTCGATCGTGTGCTCCTGCCCCCTGCGAAGCGTCGCCGGAAAGTCGATGAAGACCGCATTCAAGTCACGTGTGTACTTGAGCGCTTGCCCATTCTGTGTGATTCGATCGATCGTGAGGTTCCCGTAGAGATCCAACTGAATGCGCGTTGCATCCTCGAGCATGCGGAACCGAACAATGTTGGCACCTGAAATGTGACGACGCGTGGGATCGACGCGAACCGTCAGGCCATAGGACAACAGATCGTTGTTGCTGCGATAGGGTCCGTATTCACCGCGCAGAATGTCCCCGCGTGAGGGGGGGCGCAGTGCCGGCGGCGCCGCTGGAGCGGCCGGTGGCTTACCCGTCGCGTTTGCGTTCGTTTGTGCAACCGCGAGCGACGTTCCGGTCGCGATCAGACTGCTGACCAGCACGCAGTGCGAGACTCGTTGGAATACGTTCATTCGATCACTCTTTGTGGCGGCTAGCTCTCGCTCGCAACCGTGAGGATTATCCCGAGCACAAACAGCGCGACGAGCACGAGCAGAATGATCTTCCACACGCTGTATGGATACTTACCGGCGATCTTTCCGGTGTAGCCGTTGACGATGACCTGGAAGGCTCGTGCACCGTAGTTGTAGGTCAGCATCCACACCGGGACGAGCACGTGTTTGAACGTCTGGCCCGAGAACACCGGATGAATCTGGAGGTTGCGATAGGTATCGCCAGGCACCTGCTGACCACACAGCGACTCGAGTGCCGCGTACATCTGATCGCGGGACTGCTTCGCCGCGTCGAGCAGCACCACCTTATAGTGCTCGACGACGTGGCCGGAGAGAAACGCCGTGTCGTAGGGCACAATCTCCTGCGTGGGAAATGGCTCCACTTGTCGTAGCAGTTGCAGTGGCAGCCCTTGCGTGCCTGGCACCGGCTCATCGTCAAAGAAGTGATCGACTACGCCTGACGCCGCTTCCCAGCGCGTCCGCCGCTCTCTGCGAACGACGCGGTTGCCTTTGTTGTCGCGACCTTCGACGTCGACGTAATAGTGGTAGCCAGCCTCCGCATCCCACGGACAATGCACCTGCGCGTCGAAGGTCCAATAGGGAATGTAGAGGCCGTGCACGGTATCGACGAGCGCTGCTTTCGCCAGCCGTCCTGGCGCGAGCCACTTGCTTCGCCACCAGCGTCGGATGTCGTCCCTGACGCGGTTGCGATCGATCTTGAAGGGCAACAACCCTTGCGGGCGAATCGGCGACTTGATCTCGTCATAGCTGACGAGGGAAGGCGACCCGCAAAACTCGCAGTTCTGCCCGACACGCTCTGGATCGAAGACCATGACCGCGCGGCAGCTTTGGCACTGCACACTACGCCGCTCGGTCTGCCAACCGCGCTCCTTCTCCGGCAGCTCGCGCAGCGCGGTGACGAGATCGACCTCCGCGACCTTACCGGTGTCCCGGTCGTATTTGTACGGCGACTCGGTGCCACAGAACGGGCACACGAGCTTCTCCTTGGTGGGATTCCACTCGGCCTGCGCGCCGCAGGCCGGGCACGCGTGTTTGTCGAGCGCAGAGATCTCGGGCGACATGTCGAGGATCGATCCGACTCGGAGGCCGCGCCGATTACTGCGTCATGTAGGTGTTCAGCGCCGCGCGGGGGATACGCCAGGTCGTTCCGATCTTCTTGCCCTTGAGCTCACCAGACTCGAGGACGGCCATCACGTCCGCCTCGGAGACACCCAGCGCTTGGGCCGCGTCCGCAGGACTCAGCAGCTCGGGCGTGGCACCGGCCCCCGGAGTGGCCACACTCACCGTGGGCGTGGCCTGTCCACCCGAGAAACCCTGCTGCATCATCTGCTGCGCGAGCCCGAAGCCGACCGCCAGCTCCGCGGCTGTCCCCGCGGCTCCACCGCCCACGCCGCCGGTCTCGAAGCCCTTGCCCATTTGGTACTTCACGTAGTCGTTCAAGTTGCCAATTGCGGCCATGCTCGAACGCTTGTCGATCGCCTGTTCGACTTCGGGCGGCACCGACACGTTCTCGACGATGAAGCTCGAGATCTCGAGACCGTACTTGGAGGTCACCGCCGGATTGATCAACGGCAGCAGTGCCTCGCCCAGCTCGGAGTAGCGCGAGGCCACGTCGAGGACCGGAATCTTCGCTGAGGCAATGGCGTCGGTAAAGATGCTGACGACGCGCGAGCGCATGGTGTCGGCAAACTCATCGAGCCTGAAATTGTGATCGGAGCCGGCGACCTCGCGCAGGAACGTCTGCGTATCGACGACCTTGAAGTCGTAGGTGCCGAAGGCGCGCACTCGAACGACGCCGAAGTCGTTGTCACGCAACATCACCGGGTTGGAGGTTCCCCACTTGTTCCCGGTGAACAGACGGGTGACGACGAAGTAGACATCAGCCTTGAAGGGCGAGTTGAAGCCGAACTTCCACGACTTCAGCCGCGTGAGGATCGGAATGTTGTCCGTCGTGAGCGTGTGCTTTCCGGGCTTGAACGTGTCGCCGAACTCGCCGAGATAGACGAACTGCGCCACTTGCGATTCGCGAACGATCAGTTGCGCGCCGTTCTTGATCGCCTTGTCATCATCGGGGAAGCGATACGAAAGCGTGTCGCGCGAATCGTCGGTCCAGTCGATGATTTCGAGCAGTTCGCCCTTGAAGAAATCGGTGATACCCATGTCCGTTAGCTCTCCTGACGGGTTCGGTCTTCAACGCCCCAGCCCCGCGGAGCGGGGCAAAACAACATAGTAACTAGCGAGGTGGAGCCGCTTTCTACGCTCGCCGCCATCAGGCTCGCCTCGCTGCGTTTGCCGGATGGTGCGGTCGTCACTTTCTCGTTGTCGATGCTATACAGCAGACCCGTGTACTGCATCTCTTCCCACGTCTGATCGCCCCAGTAGACATCCTGGGTTGGATCAGGATTTGACTTGTTTTCCTTCGAGTTGTCGTAGATCGCGACGGCCTTCAGCACGGCGCCTTTCGGCACCCGCAGCGGAGACGAGAACAGGTATCCCGTCTGCCAATTGAAGTCGTAGTTGGGCACTTTCAGCAGAATGTCGGTCCGCCCATCCGGATACGTCATCTGATACTCCCAGCGCCTGCCACGCAGGTGAGTGTGCGGACCAAGACTGTAGACCGTCACGTTCTCGAGGAACTCCATGGCGGACTCGACCGGATGGTTTGCGGCGCCCGCGGGGATCATGAAGCGTGGGTTGACCATCGCTCCTGCTTTCACCTCCGTCGTCGGCGGTTGCTTGGCAAACTGGAACCCGATACTCGACTGATCTTTGGCTGCCGTGCCATTCGTCGTGTAGTGCATCTGGAAAGTCAGGATCGCCCCGGCGGGCACGAGCATGGCCGTCCCTGCGGGATAACGGGCGAACGTGGCGCCCGGTGCAATCTGCGCAATGAGTGGTCCCCGGGTCGCCGACGGATCCTGTGGTCGCGCCGCCTGCGGATTCTTCTTCGCTTCCTCGATCTCACGAGCCATGGTCGGCGACAGCGGTCCAGGCGGATTCTGCGGTCGGAACACCGGCGTGCGACGCGCGGCTGGTTGCGGCGGCCGCGCATAGATCAGTACGTGATGGACGACGCTGCGGTCCCCGGGGCGAATTTCGAAAGCCTGGACCCACTTGTCCTCGGTGAAGTTGGTCGGCACCTCGAAGTACTGATACGGAATTTCGCCCGTCGCCGGCACTTCGTACGGCGTCGTCATCTTCACGACGGCATCCGGCGCGCCGATCGCCCAGCCTTCGGTGTAAGTCGGCTTCGGTGGCATGGCTGCCAGGTCGCCCGCGGGAGCCCCGGCGTCGACCCAGCGGACGATCGCGTCTTTCTCCTCGGCGCTCAGCCGCCGGTCGTTCAACCAGGTGCCATACGCGGGATCCGCATGCCAGGGCGGCATGGTGCCCTTCACCACGTTGTCTTTGATCGCCCGCGCCCAGGGTCTCGCCTCTTCGTAAGTGAGGAGCGACATCGGGCCGATTTCACCCGCCCGGTGGCAAGCCGTGCAGTGCTTATAAAGAATGGGGGCGACGTCCTTGGCGAACGTGGCGGGTGCCGATGCGCCGCGCGTCGGGTTTTGTGCCACGAGCGGCGTGGCAGAAAATGCCAGCAACCCACCCACGAACACAACGCCGATTCCGAGGGAAACGGTACTCTTTTTCATGAACGGCTCCGTCAAGCATCGTAAGGCTGCGCTTCGGGCGGGGTCAACCGTCAGGCGCGTCTCGAAATCCGCCGGAGGTTGGCCAAATCTGCACGATTGGGGGACTGTCCCCTTTTATGCAGCCAACTGCGGGGCGGCGTAAACCTCGAAGTCATAGACGATGTCACCGTCGGATTGGGTCTCCGAGCGAGAGATGAGCTCGAAATGCTCAGGAATCGGCCCGAAGGTGGCGTCGCAGTCGAACGTCGCATGTACGCGGGTGAGGTAAACGAACTCCAGATCCGGATGCTCGAGCGCCTGCCGATAGACCTGGGCGCCGCCAATCACAAAAACGCTTCCCAGGCTGTTTACATCCATGACGCTGGCGATCGCCGCGGCAAAGCTGTCGACGCGCGCGACGCTTTCGGGAAGATCGAGCGTCGAGTCCGACGTGATCACGACGTTAATGCGACCACCAAGCGGTCGGAACTTCGACGGAATCGATTGCCACGTCTTGCGGCCCATGATCACGGCGTTCCGCAATCCAGCTGAAGGCGGCTCCAGCGTCAGGCGCTTGAAGTAGGCCATGTCGCCAGGAAGATGCCATGGCAGTTGACCGTTCTTGCCGATGCCGCCGGCTTGATCGGCGGCGACGACGATGGAGAACGGCATCAGACGGCGACTGGCAGTCGAATGAAGGGATGGTGCTGATAGTCGTGCAGCACGATGTCTTCGAGCCGGATCTCGTCGAACGGCTTGTGCGCGATCGTGATGCGCGGCAGCGGCAGTGGTTGGCGCATCAACTGCTGCTTCAATCCCTCGACGTGATTGAGATAGATGTGTGCGTCGCCGAGGGTGTGCACGAAGATCCCCGGCGTGAGGTCACACGCCTGCGCGACCATCGTCAGGAGCAGGGCGTAGCTGGCGATGTTGAACGGCACTCCCAGCCCGAGATCCGCGGAGCGCTGATAAAGCTGACAATCGAGACGGCCTGAGCGACTGACGTAGAACTGAAACAGGATGTGACACGGCGGCAATCGCATTTCCGCCAGCTGTCCGGGATTCCATGCCGAGACGATGATGCGGCGCGATTCGGGGTTGCGCTTGATCAGATCGATCGCGTTTTTTACCTGGTCGAAGCCCTGGCCGTTCCAATTACGCCATTGATAGCCGTAGATGGGCCCGAGGTTGCCATCTGGATCCGCCCACGCATCCCAGATCGGCGTGTGATCGCGAAGATTGTGCTGGTGCGTGTTGGTTGCTCCCGCGAGGAACCAGAGCAACTCGCGCGCGACCGCCTCGAACAGCACCTTCTTGGTCGTCAGCAGCGGGAAGCCGTCGCGAAGGTCGTAGCGGGTTTGCGCGCCGAAGGTCGAGATCGTCCCGGTACCGGTGCGATCCTCGCGACGCTCACCGTGATCGAGGACGTGCTGGACAAGATCGAGATACTGCTTCATCAGATGTGGGCGCGGTGGCAGTAGCTTAAAACGGAATGGCGCACGGCATCTCGTATGTCCTGTTTGTTGGGCGATTAACCTATGCCAAAGAGGGACAGGCCTTGTCATCGGGGGACTGTCCCTGTCATCGAGGGACAGTCCCTGTTTACGACTTTTTCCATTTGATGCGGGTATATGCGATCCGGAAGCCCTGACGTTCGGCATTGCGCTGCGAGGAGCTTCCCGGCGCCGCGCACATCATCGCCAGATCACACCCCTGCTCCGCTGCATATCGCAGGCGGGCGTCGAGCAGGCCCACTTGCGCCCCCTGCTTGCGCCCTTCGGGAATGGTGCTCGCGCCCGCGAGAAGCGCGACGCGATCGCAGAGGCTCATCGCGCCCGTCGCGATCGGCCGGCCACTCAACTCGGCTATGAACGACACCGTGTGCTTTCGCTGCGCGCTGATCTGCGACAGCGTCAACATGAAATCCGACAATTCCGGCGACTCGCTCCAGCCGCGCGCTGCCGTCTCTGCCCACAGATCGTGCTCGTCGTGCTCAATGGGGCGGACGCGCAGCCGTGCGTTCGACGGTCCAGAGACGGTGACGTCGCGATTGATTTCGCGGCACATCACCGACGTCAACTCGATGGGCTGATACTGCCGACTGTTCAACAGCGGCAACAGTGACGGGTCGGCCAGTGGGCTCACTTCATGACACACGGGCGCGGCTCGTTCCGCGAAGAACTGCTCGAGTCGCTCGAGCTCCGCTGCGGTGACCGCATCGAATAGTCCCAACCCAAACGTTTGGGTGAGCGGCGATGAGACCCCGTCGAACATCGCGTACGCGCCGGCGATGTCCACCCAGGTCGCGCGACTGTCAGGGAAGACACGCGCGCGAGCTTCGACAAAGTCCACGTTGCTTTGCGCCTCGGCTCGTTCGAGCCGGCGAGCCAACACGAGATCGGTCAAGAGCATCGACACGTCTCCGGATCAATGCATTCCACCGGGCATGCCGCCGTCGACGACGAGACACTGCCCGGTGACAGAGTCCGCACGGCAAAATGCGACCACCTGATCGGCGATGTCATCGATGCTTGCCGTGCGACCAAGAACCGCCTGTCGTCGCGCGCCTTCCGCGACGGCTTCTGGTAGCCGCTCCGCGATTCGCGTCCCCTCGACGAGTCCCGGCGCGACGCAATTGACCGTTACCGTGGGCGCAAGCGCAACGGCGAGGCATCGTGTCAGGTGAATCAGCCCGGCCTTGCTGGCCGAATACGCAATGCTGCTGCTCGATGGGCGCAAGCCGCCAACCGACGCGATGTTGACGATCCGGCCGGCTCCGTTGGCACGCAGATGGGGCGCGAAGGCCCGCGAGAGCAA
Organism: uncultured Acidobacteriota bacterium; assembly: GCA_963724485.1. Lineage (GTDB taxonomy): Bacteria > Acidobacteriota > Vicinamibacteria > Vicinamibacterales > UBA2999 > JACCSI01. The sequence continues at coordinate 276,030 of CAVRUW010000016.1, read as the reverse complement.
GTAGGGACCGCGCAGATTGGTCTCGTGGACCCGATTCCACACGTCCGCGTCCAGTGCGTCCAGGTCGGTGAATGGAATGCCGATGTTCCAGCCAGCGTTGTTCACCAGAACGTCGACTCGCCCGAAGGCGTCGATCACTCGTTCCACCGATGCCTCGATCGACTGCGGATCCCGTTGATCGAGTTGGACGATCGCGCTGCGACGCCCAGTCGCGCGCACGGCGTCGGCTGTCGACGTTGCCCCGTCGCGATGACCGACGAACGAAATGACCACATCCGCACCGGCAATCGCCAGAGCCTTGGCGATGCCAGCCCCGATGTCTCCCGATCCACCGGTGACGAACGCGACCTTGCCGCCTAGCTCCATCGAAGTCCCTTCACCCTTCGGGCTAAAGCCCGGCCCGCCATGGTTGGAGTGTGAGAGAGACCGGGCTTCAGCCCGGTCTGTCGTCGAAACGCCAGCCTACCCCCCGCAAGTTGTGCGCGACGGCGGGAGCGCCGGCATCACTTCCAGAAACTGGACGGTCGGCGGCATCGTCGGCGCCAGCGTGATCGATACGCCGATCGTGCCTCGCTCACACTGCAAGGCCCAACTCCCCCTCAGCGCGTTCTCGACATTGTGGAACGACTTCGGTGGTTGGCACGCGCCAACCTTGGCCTTCAGCTCGTCGATTTCGCGGCGTCGCCGCTCTTTTGAGCGGTCAAGAAACAGATTCTCCGCCACGATGCGATCCGCCAGTGCATCATCCCACTGAAGTATCAGCCGCGACATGTTGTCACGCGCTTCGACCAGCGCCGGTGAAGGCGTCGGCATTCGCCGCTGCATCCCGCCCGTCTTGGCCAGCAAGTCGAGAGCGGTCGTGAAGACACCACCCCACCCTGTATATGTCCGATTGCCCATCGCGACGATTCCAATGCCGTAATCCGGCAACCAACGCATCTGCGACCCGAATCCGGGCAGCCCTCCGCTGTGGGCGACCACATGACCGAACTCGCAAGTTTCTGAGATGCCGAGCCCGTAGCCATAACCACCGGCGTTCAACTGAACGCTGCCGTTTGCACCGCGTGAGACCAGGCTGGGTCGCGGACGGGTGATCTGTTGCATCTCTCGCAGCGACGCGCGCCTGATTGGCGCGGTTTCCGGGCCGTCTCGTGGTGGGAATGCACCGACAAACGCAGCGACGTAACGGCCGAGGTCGCTCACTGAGGTGAGCATGCCCCCCATCGCGCCAAAAGCCCCGTCCTTCAGTTGCGGCTCTTCCTTCCACTGCTCGTCCTCCCATCGATAGCCATGCGCAAGTTTGCCCGCTGGGACTTCGGTTGGCTCGAGCGTGGTCGACGTCATGCCCAATGGTTTGAGAACGTTGCTTGCGATGTAGTCGCGATAGGGCATCTTCGACACGTTGGTCACGATGCGACCCAGGATGGCGAAGCCAAAATTCGAGTATTCGTAGGCAATCCCGGGGGCGTTCGAGAATGGAATCCCGGCCCGAATCATCTGCGACATCTGGCTGTCGGTCTTTGCAAGCTGCTGGTCGCCCCAGGGGTTGTCTTCTGGAAAGCCTTCCGCGTGAGACAACAAATGTCGCACCGTGATTCGAGGCGAATCGGTCGTCGGATACTTGAGCTCCTTCAGCTCTGGAACGTAACGCTCGGCGGGATCATCCAGCGACAGCTTCCCTTCATCTCGGAGGCGCAGGATCGCCATCGCCGTGAAGCTCTTCGTCATCGAGGCAATGCGGAACACGCTGTCGGGCTCTACGGGCGCCTTGGACGGCACTTCGCGAAGGCCTGACACGCCAACGTGAACGAGCTCACCGTCGACGATGATCCCCCAGGCCGCGCCGGGAATGTGCTCGCGGACCGCGAAATCGCGGAACGTCTGATCGATAGCGCCAAACGCCGCCTTCAACGTCTCGCGACGGTTGGCTGGCTGGGCATGCACGGGCTCGGGGCCTGCGTGAGCCAGCGCCAGAATCGCCACGATGAGCGCGCCTTGCAGTTTCATCCGGCAACCATATCGCAGCTGACCGCGTCTGAGCGCACGGAGGCGGCGGACCCGGTCCGCGGAACCCGCGAAAAGACGACCTGGCTGCGCTGCTAAAAGTGGACTGACCCAAGCCTGACCGCACGTGCAACGACTCGCGGTCTCCGCGTAAGCTTGACGGCATGATCGGATTTCCTGCCCGGACCGAGGCCGCTGACTATTACTTTCGCTACATCGACCTCATCCCCGAGGGCGATATCTGCGCGACCCTGAGGTCGCAAGGCTCCGATACCCTGCTGCTCCTGCGCAACATCAGCGAGGAGCAGTCGCTGCAACGTTACGCCGAGGACAAGTGGACGATCCGCGAAGTGCTGAATCACGTCAGTGACACCGAACGGTTGATTCTCTCGCGAGCGTTCTGGTTTGCACGCGGATTCGATACTCCTTTGCCGAGTTTCGATCAACACGTGGCGGTGTCGACTGCTGGAGCAGGCGCGCGTGCGTGGGCAAGACATGTGGAGGAGTTCGCGACCGTCCGCGCGGCGACGCTGTCGTTCTTCGACAACCTCCCGCCCGATGCCTGGATGCGACGCGGGATCGCGAGCGACAATCCGTTTTCGGTTCGAGCGCTCGCCTACATGGCAGCAGGACATGTCGCCCATCACGTCGCGATTCTTCGCGGGCGTTACTTGGCCGACACGTAGCGCTGCAGATGTGTTGACGCTGCTGCGCTGCGAAGCCGTGTGGAGACGGCCGATTCAATGGTGCCGTCCGCGCGAGAAGGCTCTGGGGATCCGCGAGCAGGGGTCCCCAACGCGCACTGTCGATGCGTTGGGGCTCGCGTCATTCGGCCCTCAACGGCCATCGCAGCGCGGACCGGCCGTCGGAACCCGGCTTCGCGGCGCAGTAGCGTCAACACAAGATGCAGCGAAAAAGCGCGTCCGACAAGTTACTCGGCGCGCAACGCCTCAATCGGAGCAATCCGAGTACCGCGACGCGCTGGAACGTACGACGCAAACGTCGCAACGGTGATCAGGACCAAGGATGTGACGACGAATGTCCAAGGGTCGAGCGGCTCGGTTTCGTAAAGCTGCGTCTCGAGCAGCCGCGTCAAGAGTCCGGCGACGACCAGTCCCGCCACGACGCCGATAACGACGAGTCGAAGCGCCTGACCAAGCACGAGACGAAAGACCGACTCCGCGGTCGCGCCAAGCGCCATGCGGACACCAATCTCTTGTGTGCGCTGCGAAACCGAATAGGCCATCACGCCGTACACACCCACACCCGCAAGGACGAGCGCCATCAGGGCAAACGCAGTCAACAGCACCGACACCGTGCGCGGTCGCGCGAGCGTCGCGGCGACTACATCGTCCAGGGTACGAACGTCAGCCACCGGCAGCTCCGGATCGACCTCGTGCACCGATGCCGCCACGCTGTTTGCCAGTGACATGGGTGCCGTGTCCGTGCGAACGACGTAAGTCATCAGGCCTATCGAGAGCTGAGTGTGCGGCAGGAAGACGGCAGGCCTCGCTTCGGTGTCGAGCGAGCTCATCTTGACGTTGCCCACGACGCCAACGATCTCGACGTTCATGCCTCCCACCGGGCCGATGTTGACGTGCAGCCGCTTGCCGATCGGATGTTCACCCGAGAGAAATTGCCTCGCCAATGTTTCTCCGACGATGGCAACCAGCGGTGAGTCGGCGGTATCCGAGGCACTGAAGTCTCGACCGCTCAGTAGCGGCACCCGCATGGTCTTGAAAAAATCTGGTGTGACGGGCCGGACCTCGGTCGTGGGCGCCTCTCCTGCCGCTGGCTCCGGACGATCGGCGCGATAGAAACTCGTGCCGATGCCGGGACCCGCGAGCGGCAAGAAACTGACCGCCGCAGCGCTCTGAACTCCCGGCAACGCGCGGATTCTCGAGACCGTATCGGTGAAGAAGGTCGACGACCGCCTGGAGTCGTTGTAACGCGCTCCCGGAAGTTGCACGCGCGCGGTGAGGACTCCTGAAGCATCGAAACCTGGGCTCACGCTCTGCAAGCGCAGGAAGCTTCGAATCAGCAGCCCGGCGCCGGCAAGCAGCACGAGTGACAGCGCAACCTCGGCGATGACGAGCGCGCCGAGGGCGCGCCGCGATCGGGGACCCGCTCCGTGTCGCCCACCTTCACGCAGGGCATCGTTGGCGCTGGCAGTCGCGAGCAGCGCCGGAATCAGGCCGAAGATCAACCCGGTGCCGATAGACACTGCAAACGTGAACGCCAGGACCGGGAGATCGAGCGCAACCTGCTCCAATCGTGGAACCGGAATTCGATTCGCGACCAATGCGAGCAGTCCGCGATGAAATGCAAAGGCCAACGCCAAGCCGGCCAGGCCGCCTACGAACGAAAGAAGCAAGCTTTCCGTGAGCATCTGCCGCAACAGGCGACCGCGGCCGGCGCCAAGCGCTGTGCGAAGGCCAAGCTCACGCTGTCGAACCGTGCTGCGAGCCAGCAGGAGATTGGCGACGTTGACGCAAGCAATCAGCAAGACGAGCAGAACCGCCCCCGCGAGCACGAGCAGTGCCGGCCGGATCTGATCGACCATCTGCTCGTGAACGGGAACGAGCGTGACGGACCAGCCCGCATTTCGTTGCGGGAACTCCCTTTCGAGTTGCGCCGCGATCGTCGTCATGTCCGACGTGGCCTGCTCGAAGGTCACACCCTCGCGAAGTCGTGCGAGACCATGCGACGATCCGCGTCCGCTGGCGCTGCGGAGTCGTTCCACGCGTCCATCCGTACGGGATCATGAAGTCCGCACGTTGTCCAATCACGGTGAACCCGGGCGGCATGATGCCGACGACGCTTCGTGGGCGGCCGTTAGCGGTGATTGTCGTGCCCAGAATGTCGGATCGGCCTCCGAATCGCGACTGCCAGAACTCGTAGCCAAGCAGGATGACGCGATCGTTGCCCTCCAGATCTTCGTCAGCCGTGTACAACCGCCCCATCGCCGGCTGAACTCCGAGCGCGGCAAGCGCGTCAGAGGAAACGGAGAGGCCAGCCACTTCTTCGGGCTGACCATTCAGAATCACGTTGATACGAGACGGACCGACCATGCCCAGGTGGTCGAACGACTTGTTGCGTTCACGCCAGGCGACGAAATTGGCCGCGCCGACAACGTTGCGCGGCCGATTGCGCCGCAGGTTGTTCTCCCAGATCACGACAATCTGGTCGGGATCTTGGTATGGCAGCGGTTTGAGCATGACACCGCGGACCACGCTGAAGATGGCGGACGTCGCGCCAATCCCGAGCGCAAGCGCGAGCACGGCGGGAATGGTGAACCGCGGCGAGCGCGCGAACGAGCGTGCCGCGAATCGCAAGTCCTGGAGCAAGGTGGCAGCCATATCAGCCTTGGATGATCGAATCGAAGCGAGTGTTGGAAGTGTGTGCTAAAAAACCAGCAGTTGCAAGTCCTCTGCGCCACGGCTGGGCTGTGCGGAGCCAACCTGCTGCTGGACCTGGCGCTTCGCGCCTGATGATCGACACCGTAGAATGCTGACTCCTCACGGCACCGGATGGTCGATCCCCATTCGGCATCTCGCGACCCCGTCACGACCGAATCCCAGCCGTCGAATCTGGCTCCTGATCTCGGGAGCCTGCGTCGTTCCCGCAATCCTCGACGCCGCGCAAACCTACTTTCAGGCGCGGATCAGCGGCGAGCAACCACGATGGCAGGACATCGTGTTCCAGGGAACCGAGTGGCTGTTCCTCGGGGCGCTCCTGCCAATCACTTACAACCTCGCGAAGAGCGTCCCACTAACCCCGCAAACGTGGCGGCGAGCGTTGGCGATTCACTTTGCGGGCGCGCTGAGCCTGTGTCTGGGATGGGCCACGCTGGGCGTCTTGCTCGGCTACGCGCTGGGGCGCTATCCGGCGGGCAATTACCTCGGGTGGATCCTGACGAGCATTCCGTGGTCCGTATTCATGTACTTCACGGTTCTCGGATGCGTCTACGCCTTCTCGTATTTCACAGAGGCGCGCGAGCGCGAGGCATCCGAGGCGCGACTCTCAGCGCAGCTCTCAGAAGCGCGGCTCGGTGCGTTGCGCATGCAGCTGCACCCGCACTTTCTGTTCAACAGTCTTAACGCGATCACCGTGCTCGTGCGGGAGCAGAATACGGCCGCCGCATCCCGGATGTTGGAGCTCCTGGGTGACGTTCTGCGGCTCGTGCTTCGCGCCGATCAGCCGCACGAGATCCCGCTGTCGGACGAGATCGCATTCCTCGAGCAATACCTCGCCATCGAACAGGTGCGGTTTTCGGACCGGCTCCGAGTCGAGTGGGCAGTCGAGGAACGTGCGCGCAGTGGCCTGGTGCCGGGCTTCGTGCTGCAGCCACTGGTCGAAAATGCCCTCAAACACGGGATCGCCAGGCGCGCCGAGGCCGGACTCGTCGAGATCGGCGCAAGAGTCGCGGGGGATCTGCTCGAGCTCTGGGTCCGAGACGATGGCGGCGGTATGGCGCCGACGACCCGCGAAGGGGTTGGGTTCTGGAACACGCGGGAGCGGTTGCGTACACTCTATGGTGACCAGGGCACGATGAACATCGAAACGGCTCCCGGTCAGGGGCTGCGAGTCGTCGTCCGGCTTCCATTCCGATCGAGGCGCTCATGAACCGCCTGCGAGTCGTGATCGTGGACGATGAGCCGCTCGCGCGACGGGGCATCCGCCAGTTACTGGCGGGTGAGCCAGACGTCGAGGTCGCGGGCGAAGCTCGAAACGGCAAAGAAGGCGGTCGCCTTCTAAAACTGCTATCGCCGGACCTCGCGTTTCTCGATATTCAGATGCCCGAGTGTGACGGGTTCGAGCTGCTGCGACAGCTGAACCCTCGCCAATGGCCGCTCGTGATCTTCGTCACGGCGTACGACACGTTTGCGATTCAAGCCTTCGACGCACACGCGGTTGATTACCTCGTCAAGCCACTCCATGAGGCGCGATTTCGTCGAGCGATGGAGCGGGCACGAGAACGATTGCGAGGACGCCAAGCGGCTGCGACTTCCCATGACCCGACCCCACGTCGTCTGATCCTTGGTGGCGCTGGCTCCGACCTGATCGTCGATGTCGAGGAGATTGAGTGGATCGAGGCCGACGATTATTACGCCGCGGTGCATGCGAGAGGCGGCCGGCATCTCGTGAGGGAATCGCTTGCGTCGTTGGAGGAACGTCTCGGCCGAGCTCAGTTCGTCCGCGTGCATCGATCCGCGATCGTCAATCTCGCGCGCATTCGACAGATTCGACATGCGACGATCGGCGATGCCGTAGTGGTGCTCGATAGTGGCGCCCAGTTACCGCTGAGCCGCCGGCGCCGGGAGCACGTCGCCGAAGCCATTCGACGGTTCGCAGGCTGACCGTTCACTGCGCCGTAATGGCCGTCGGCTGATTCATCGGTTTGCGGCCGGTCAGCTCAGGTCAATGTGGTCAGCGCTATGACGACTGTGACGATCGATCCGGCGACACGACAGCGGCCCCTCGTGAACTCCGTTACGGAACGCGCGTCACGGATCCAGTCTCTGGACTTCGTCCGCGGCGTTGCCATGGTCCTGATGGCTATCGATCACGTGCGGGTGTATTCCGGATTGCCAGCCGGTGGCCCCACCTACGGCATCTTCTTCACCCGATGGGTCACACACTTCGTCGCGCCAGCGTTTGTGTTCCTTGCCGGCACTTCAGCGTTTCTACACGCGCGGCGACTACCGGGGACTGGAGCGCTTTCGCGCTTCCTCTTCACCCGCGGCGCGTGGCTCGTGCTGCTCGAGCTCACCGCCATCCGCGTCATGTGGACGTTCAATCTCGACTTCGCCAACTACATGCTGGCGGGCGTGATCTGGATGATCGGCTGCTGCATGATGCTGATGGCGGCGCTGATCCATCTGCCGCTGCGAGTGATCGGCTTCGCGGGCGTTGCCATCATCGCGTTGCACAACGTCTCAGACTTGCTCGCGTTGCCACAAGCGTTCGGTGACTCCGATCCGCCCTGGCTGTTGAAGGTGCTCTACTTTGGCGGCGGCTTCCAGGTCGGCAACGGCGGTCCGCCACTTCTTGTGCTGTTCGTGATCGTCCCGTGGATTGGCGTGATGATGGCGGGGTATGCGTTCGGCGCGCTGATGGAGATGCCGCCGGAGCGCCGACGTTCTGTCTGTTTGCGTCTAGGCGCTCTGGCAACGGCCCTGTTCGTGGTGATCCGTGGACTGAATGTGTATGGCGACCCGCGTCCGTGGAGCCCGAGCGGTCGCATGCCGGCGTTGCTGTCGTTCCTCAACGCGACGAAGTACCCCGCGTCGTTATCGTTTCTGTTGATGACGCTGGGACCGATGTTCCTGTTGCTCGGATGGAGTGAGCGATGGCGCGGCCGGTTCGTGGAGATGATTGCCACGTTCGGGCGTGTGCCGATGTTCTACTACCTGCTCCACATCCCGGTGATTCATCTCGCAGCGGTGGTCGTGTCGCTGATTCGGGAGGGTCGCGTCAACCCCTGGCTGTTCGGCAATCACCCGATGGCGCCGCCGCCGGTCCCGGAAGGTTACATGTGGAGCTTGCCGCTCCTCTATCTCGTCTTCGCGGCGTGCGTCGTCGTGCTGTATTTTCCATGTCGCTGGTTCGCGCGTGTCCGCGCCACGCGGTCATCGCCCTGGCTGAGTTACTTCTGACGCGCGGGACAGGCTTCTGTCACCGGGGGACAGTCCCTGTCATCGAGGGGACAGTCCCCTGTTTCGTTTGTTGCAGAAAGTGCCGTATGAGTGCAGAAGTTGATGATCCGCGGGCGGCGTTCATCGAGGCCGCCTTCTGGCACGGGTCGAAGACACGCGCCGACGCCATCCTCGCGGCACACCCTGAGATCGTCGGCAGCGACATCTACATGGCTGCGACCCTCGGCGATGCCGACGCCGTGCAGCGCTTCATCGCCGCCGATCCGGCCAGCGCGACGGCGAAAGGTGGACCGCGCCACGTCGACGCGCTGACGTATCTCTGTTTCTCAACGTATCTCCGGGAGGATCGCGCGCGAACCGACGGCTTCGTCCGGGCGGCGACTGCGCTGCTCGACGCCGGCGCCCATACCAACACGGGGTTCCACGATCCGAATCATCGCCCCGAGCCCGAATGGGAGAGCGCGATCTATGGCGCCGCTGGTGTCGCGCAGCACCCCGAGCTGACGAAGCTGCTGATGGATCGCGGTGCCGATCCCAACGATGAAGAAACGCCGTATCACTCGCCAGAAACCTGGGACAACGGCGCGCTGAAGATCCTGGTCGAGAGCGGCAAGCTCACCCCCCAAAGCCTGGAGACAATGCTTCTGCGCAAAGCCGACTGGCACGACGGCGAGGGCATCACTTACTTGCTGACTCACGGCGCGGATCCCAATCGCATGTCGCGCTGGAGCAATACGGCCATGCATCAGGCCCTTCGTAGAGACAATGGCCTCGACAACATCGAAGCGTTTCTCGATGCGGGCGCAGAGCCCGCTTTGAAGAGCCGAATGGACGATCGATCCTCGGTTTCGATTGCTGCCCGGCGGGGCCGCAAGGACGTGCTCGATTTGCTCGAACGCCGTGGCCACCCGATCGAACTGGACGGCGTCGAGCGCCTCATCGCCGCATGCGCTCGCAATGACGCCGCAGTGATCGCTCACGTCACCGCAACCAATCCCGATCTGGTCGCCGAGCTCCTCGCCGAAGGCAGCACGCTACTGGCGGAGTTCTCTGGCACTGGGAATGTCAATGGCGTACGACACCTGCTCGATCTCGGTGTGCCCATCGATTCGCTCTATCACGGCGATCCCTCTTACGGCATCGCGCCAAACAGTACGGCCCTCCACGTGGCCGCTTGGAAAAGCTTCCCCAAGGTCGTTGCTCTTCTCATCGAGCAGGGTGCGAACGTCAACGCCCTCGACGGTCAAGGTCGTAGTGCTGTCAGTCTTGCCGTCCGCGCCTGTGTCGACTCCTACTGGGTGGGTCGACGGACGCCCGAATCGGTGGCGGCGCTGCTTCGCGCGGGCGCGAGAGTCGATTCCGTGAAGTTCCCGTGCGGCTATGGCGCTGTGGACGAGCTGCTGGAGCCACACCTGAAAACAGGGTGATACTCAGGGCACCCTGTGCCTCCGTTTCCAGAATGGCTCGAGCCGATGGCCGCCACGCTCACACAGGACCGGTTCACCGGCCCTGAGTGGACCTTCGAACGCAAGCTGGATGGCATTCGCGTGGTCGCGTTCAAGCAAGACGACAACGTTCGATTGTTTTCCCGCAACAAACTGCCCCTGACCGAGTCTTATCCTGCAGTCGCCAAGGCTATCGCTCGACTTCCTGTGCAGAACGTCATTCTCGACGGCGAAGCCACCGGCGGCTGGGGACGCCAGGGGCGGGGTGACTATCACGTCTTCGACATCCTCTGGCTGAATGACGAGCAGGTCACCACGCTCCCGCTTACCAAGCGGCGCGAGTTATTGGATCTGCTCCCGCTCGAGTTACCGATCGAACGCGTGCTTCCACTCGATATCGCTGAACCATGGAAGCACGCGTGCGCCGAGGGCTGGGAAGGTGTCATCGCGAAGCGGCTCGACTCACCCTACGAACATCGTCGCTCGAAGCACTGGCTGAAGATGAAGTGTGAGGCGACGCAAGAACTCGTCGTTGGCGGATTCACCGATCCGCAAGGCGCCCGAGTGGGGTTGGGCGCATTGCTCGTGGGCTACTACGATGGTGACGACTTCGTCTTCGCCGGTAAGGTTGGCACCGGCTTCGACACCCGACTGCTGGTTGATCTGCGAACGGAGTTGGACCGCCTGGAAATTGCGCATCCTCCTTTCACCCGCGGCAAAGGACTCCCCCGTCTCCGTGCGCACTGGGTGACGCCTGCAGTCGTCGTGCAGGTCGGCTTCATCGAGTGGACCGGACACGACAAACTCCGCCACCCGAGACTTCTGGCTGTTCGGCGTGACAAATCGCCTCGTGCCGTGACGCGAGGGCCGTCGTGATCACGCACCCCGAGAAAGTCCTGTTTCCGGACGATGGCATCACCAAGGCCGACCTGGCGAACTACTACGAAGCGATTGCGTCGACGATGTTGCCGCACATCAGCGGTCGCCCGATCACCATGGAACGCTACCCCTCGGGCATTGGAAACAAGGGGTTCATGCACAAAGACGTCTCAAAGGGATTCCCGGAGTGGCTGGAGCGCGTGGAAGTTCCAAAGAAGGACGGAACGGTTCACCATCCCGTCATCCGTGATCTCCGTTCGCTGTTGTGGTTGACGAATCAGAACACCATCACGCCGCACGTCTGGACCTCGCGCACACCGAAGCTGTATTACCCCGACATCTGCGTCTTCGATCTCGATCCGTCGGATGACGATCTCGACACTCTTCGAACCACCACGCTCGCGTTGCGGGACTTGCTGCACGAGGTGGGTCTCCCAAGCTGGGTGAAAACGTCTGGCTCGAAGGGATTTCACGTCGTCGTGCCGCTCGATGGCCAGTCGAGATTTGGCGCCGTCGCCCGCTTCGCGCACGAGCTGGGTGCGTTGCTGGTCGCTCGCGACGAAGACCATCTGACCCAGGAATTCAGCAAAGCCGATCGGCACGGAAGGATCTATGTCGATACCGGCCGGAATGGTTACAGCGCTACTGTCGCGGCTGCCTACGCCGTCCGAGCGCGGGCGGGCGCACCGATTTCCGCGCCGTGTACATGGGAAGAAATCGAGGCCGGTGCCATTACACCGAGACAGTTCACCTTGAAAACGATGCCAGATCGCGTGGAAGCCGTCGGAGATCTGTGGGCGACGCTGCACGACTCGCCTCAATCACTTGACACCGCGGAAAAGAAGTTGCGTGCGCTGGCGCGCCGGCCATCGTAAACCTGGAATCAATTGACTCGACATGAGCGAACGGTCTACAACCTATCGAGCAGCGGCATCGTTGCCGCAGCCTTGATTGACGATCGCCAGACAGGCCCGGTCTCGAATCTCGAGCCCGGTGCTCACTTCTAAGAAACAGAGGATCTCGAACATGCGTTTCGTTTACGGTTCCTTCGTCGCAGTTGCCCTCGCCACGTTCGTGCATGCGGGACTCACAGCTCAGGGACAAGATGCAGCCCGGAAGGTTGAGGGTGGTGGAATCTCGGTCCCTGGGTGGACGGGAAAGATCGACGCTCAGGAAGAAAAGGCCGGCCAGGCCCTGAACAATTCGAAGCTGGCGATGGCCGGCAAGGATCTGCAGGTGACCACCGGTCCTGCTGTCACCTACTGGAACCCGAAGAATGTGGCGGCAGGCAACTACACCGTGAAGGCGACGTTCACGGAGGCCAACTACATGGGCCTGAACGATCATCCGCACCCCTATGGCATCGTGATCGCGGGCAACGAGCTCGGCACGGCGCAGCAGAGCTTCTTGTATTGCTCCGCGTATGGCGACGGCACGTTCATCGTCCGAGGCTTCGGGCCCCAGCCGTTTGCGATGGGCGGCCGTAAGCCGACGCCGAACGAGGCGGTGCGCAAGGCTGCGGGCAAAGGCTCGTCGGTGACGCAGGAGATTGCGATGTCGGTCAAGGCCGATTCGGTTGACTGCGCGATCAACGGCACGGTAGTCGCGACCTATCCGAAGGCCGAGCTGGTTGCAGCGGGTAAGTTGAAGTCGACGGATGGCGTCTACGGCATCCGCTTCGCTCACAACACCGATGCGGTCGTCTCTGGGCTGACGGTCGCCGAAGAACTAGAGCAACGACAGTTTTCAGTTGTCCAGTTGCCAGTTCAAAGGCCGGGCTTCTTCGAAATCGGCCCAGACTTTGAACTGACAACTGGCAACTGGAAACTATCGCAATACAACCCGCCCACTTTCCCCTCCGTCTAACCCCCCATGCTGCCCACCAACGACCTCCGGCTGGCTGTTCGGGGACTCCGGAGGAGCCCGCTCTTTGCCAGCGTCGCGATTCTTTCTCTGGGCCTCGGGATTGGCGCCAATACCGCCATCTTCACGCTGATCGACCAGATCCTGCTGCGCCAGCTGCCGATCAGCAATCCCGAGGAGCTTGTGATGCTCTACCAGGAAGGCCCACATAGTGGCAGCAACATGGGCATACGACAGCACTCGTATCCCATCTACCGGGAATACCAAAAGCGCGCCGAGCCGCTATCAGAAGTGATCGCGCGGCGGCTGATCGCGACCTCCGTGAGCATCGAAAATACGACCGAGCGTCTCGATGCGGAAATGGTGTCCGGCAACTACTTCACGATGCTTGGCGTCAAGCCGGCGGTTGGTCGCGTCTTCAGTTCACAAGAGGACGACCAGGTTTACCAAGGCCACCCAGTCGTCGTCCTGGGTCACGACTATTGGATGCGGCGGTTCAACGGTGACTCGTCGGTCGTCGGCAAGAAGATCCTCGTCAACAACTATCCGATGACCATCGTCGGTGTGTCCGCCGCGGGCTTTGCCGGTCTCGATCCCGCGCGCGCACCACAGATTCGTGTGCCAATCCAGATGAAGCCTGTGCTCGTGCCCGAATGGGAATGGGTGCGCATGGACGATGAGCGAACGCGATGGGTGCAAGTCTTTGCGCGACTCAAGCCGGGTTACACGATCGACGCGGCGCAAGCCCCACTGCAGACTCTGTTCACGCAAATCCGCGCGCACGAGATGACGCTGCCCGGGGCGAAGGACTGGACGCCATTCATCCGTGAACGATTCATGAGCGGACGCTTGAAGCTCGAGCGCGCTGACATCGGATACTCCGGGCTTCGCAACGAGTTCTCCACATCGCTGCTCGTGCTGATGTGCATGGTTGGCCTCGTGCTCTTGATCGCGTGCGCGAACGTGGCCAACCTGCTGATCGCCCGCGGCATCATGCGCCAGCGTGAAATAGCGGTGCGGCTCTCGCTGGGTGCGTCGCGCCGTCAGCTCGTTCGTCAATTGCTCGTTGAGAGCCTGTTGCTCTCCCTGTGCGGTGGCGTCCTCGGCGTACTCCTCTCAGTGGTGTTGACTCGGGCGCTGCTTGCCCTCGTGCCGACTGATACCAATCCTCTTCTCATTCAACCGACGCCCGATCTCCGCATTCTGGCGTTCACGTTCGCGTTATCGTTGTTGACCGGGATCGTCTTTGGCCTCCTGCCGGCGATGCGCGCCAGTCGACCCGATCCGTGGACGACGCTCAAGGATACGGTTGGCGCATTGGCGGGATCCGGCAGCTCGCTGTATCTCCGCAAAGGGTTGGTCGCGGCACAGGTGGCCCTGAGCTTTCTGCTGCTCTTCGGCGCCGGGTTGTTCGTGCGCAGCCTGCAAAACCTGCAGACGACGGAGACTGGCGTCGCGCTCGACAACCTGGTGACCTTCCAGGTCTCACCTGCATTGAGCGGGTACGACGAGCAACGAACCGTCAACTTCTACGATCGACTTCTGGAACGCCTGCACTCGGCGCCGGGCGTGAAGTCCGCGGGATTGGCTGCGGTGCCAATCCTGGCAGGCAACGAGTGGGACAGCACGATGTCCGTTGAAGGGCATCAGGCGAAGGACGGCGAGGACATGCAGGCGTTCATGAATGGGCTCTCGCCTGGCTACTTCGCAACCATGCAGATCCCGTTTCTCGAGGGGCGTGACTTCCGGCCCCTCGATGCGCATGAAGACACCACCGTCGCCATCGTCAATCGTCGATTTGCGGATCACTTCTTCCATGGGCAGAGCGCTGTCGGGAAACGGATTGGCTGGGGCTCCGGGCCCGAGACGAAGTTGAGCATCGAGATCATTGGCGTGGTCGCAGACTCGCTGTACGAAGGACCGCGCGAAGGCGTCCGTCGGCAGGTGTTTATTCCCAAGTGGGGCAACGGTGGTGCGACGATTTACGTTCGGACACAGAACCAATCCAGCAGCGCGTATGGCGCGATTCGCAATGAAGTGAAACAAGTGGATGCGTCGATGCCGATCTACGAGCTGAAGACCGTCGAAGGTCAACTCGACGAAACGCTGCTCAACGATCGACTGATTGCGCTGCTGTCGGCAGGTTTCGGCCTCTTGGCGACTGTCCTGGCGTCGATCGGTCTATACGGTGTGATGGCCTTCGTGGTGGCACGCCGGCGGAAAGAGCTCGGGCTGCGTCTGGCGCTCGGCGCCGACCCCGGCAATGTGCTGTGGCTGGTGATGAAAGAAGTCGTCCTCCTCCTGTCGATCGGGTTGGGAGTAGGTATCCCGGCCGCGATTGGACTCGGCCGCTACGTGTCGTCGCAGCTCTACGGAATCGAACCCACCGACCCGTGGATTGCCGGGGCGACGGTCGTGCTCATCGCGCTCGTGTCCGCCGCTGCCGGGATGATCCCGGCGCATCGCGCCAGCCGCATCGACCCGATTCTCGCCCTGCGATATGAATAAAAGGGGACAGTCCCCTTTTATACAGTCCCCTTTATGCAAGTGACAAACGGCGTCACTGGCCGATAGGGGACGGACCCTTTCCATGGCCGCGCGGAAGATCACGTTCGATACGGTGCGCGAGATCGGGCTCGCACTCGCTGGCGCCGAGGAAGGCACGACCTACGGCACGCCCGCGCTGAAGGTCGGCGGCAGGATGTTCGCCTGCATTGCCTCGCATCGCTCGACCGAACCAGACACGTTGGCGGTCTTCGTGCATCCCGAACAGCGTGAGGAGTTGCTGCGCGAGGAGCCCTCCACTTATTACCTCACCGATCACTACGTGAATTACCCTATCGTCCTCGGTACGACTTCGGCGCGTGCACCGCGATGCGCTGAGGGATCTGCTGCTCGGGGCGTGGACGATCGTTTCGAGCAAGCGCAAGCGAAGCAGTAAGCCCAAACCGCAAGCACCGCGGAGCAGGCGACGTCCGGTGGGCTGACAAGTATCTCAAGCTTCGAGAGTGTCGGCCCGTCGCGCTTGGAGCGAGTACAGCGGCCCGCGTCCGTACAGTGACGGCCTCGTCATTAGCTGTTGGACAACGGGAAGGCCGGCGTCACGAAAGAGGTCTTGCGCGGTCTTCATGCTCAACGGGAACGGCACCCACTGCGCGATTGGCGTTTCGGTGTCGTACTCGACGAGGATGCACCGGCCGAAGCGCGTCAGAGCGCGGGCCACTCGACCGAGGAGGGCCGCTGGCGTCCGCACATAGTGAAGAGAGTTCGCGAGGAGCACGCCGTCCAGCGACGCGGGCGCCAGAGCGAACGCCTCGATTTCTGCTGTGGTACGTGATGATTCTCGCGCCGTGGTGAGTAGCGGGAATTGACAAAAGGGCGCGAGCATCTCGATCGACTGCGTGGATGGTGCTCCCAGCGCCGACGAGTTCGGCGAGTGCTCGTGTAAACGTGCCCGTTCCGCAGCCGAAGTCAGCCCAGTTGGCCGGCGTGCCCCACCCCGCGGCCGGCGCGAGCATCGCGCGTGCCTCGGAGACCTTCATCGCGAAACGAGGCACTGCGGAACGGGGACAGTCCCCTTTTTAACAACTGACACAACTTGTCACTTGTCTTCGGGGGACAGTCCCTGTCATCGGGGGACAGTCCCTGTAACCGACGATCGACCCCAGGAGTCGGGCAAGTCGGTTTTCGTATCACGCAGGATCTCGACGATGGCACGGCGGTCAGCGTCGGACAGATGGGCATAGCGATCGTCCGCCGCCGCTGGTCGACTGAGGACGCTCCACAGCCCGTCATAGACCGCGTGCTTGGCCTCTGCCGGCAAGGCATCGAACGCGGCGGAATGGATCATGTAGCTGCACGGATACCGTGACAGCCGTCGATCGAGATCGAGATCGCGAAGCGATCGACCGCGCCGATCCTTTGGTCCAATCGCGGTGAACCAATTGGCAAATCGTTCTCGTGGCGTGACCTTGCCTGGCGGCGGGACCTCGCCCACGAACAGCAGATAGTCGACCAGCTCGCTGACAAACTGCTGCAACGTCCCCTGCGAAAAGTCGGTGCGACCGTTGGCGATCGCGACTCGAGTCTCCCACTGCAGACGCGTGATCAGGTTGATCGCATGCATCTGGTGATCGAACACCATGAGCGCTGCCACGTCGCTGTCATGCGACGCATAGCCACGGGCCTGGGCATCGCTGTTCAGCCACTCGACGAAGACTTCATTCGACGTCGTAGCTGGTCCAGACGAAGGGTGGATTGCCACGGTGACGTTGCCCATATGCCCGGTGCCGTCGTAGGGCGGCCGCGTGTAGCGGCCGGTGACGAACCATCCGCCCCATCGCTGTGTAATCGGCGTCCGATGGTCAACCGTGTGCGTGGCGAGCATCGGAAGCACGTCGCCATCAGCGCTCAACGTATTGCTACGGTGAATCATTCCCGGTATCTCGAGCGTGTTCGCCGAGACATGACATGACAGGCAGTTCGTCCGCCGGCGGATCGCCGGAGCGGAGGTCGGGGTCTGGTTGACCGTGTAGAACACGACACCTTGCTCGGGATCATGTGCTGCAAGTTCGAGCACCGGAGCGCCCGGAATGAACCCAACCACTACGGATTCATCGAAGTAGATCGCGCGTGGGTTTTGTGGACTCGTCAGCTCTCGCTGAATACCTGTCTTCGAAAAGACGAGCAACTGGGAATCGAGCGGAATGCCAAGGGCGGAGAGGACGGCGGGCAGGTATCCGCTGCCTTCAGTGAAAGTCAGCGAAGTCCGCTGGTCAGCAAGCGCACGCGCCAGCGCCGCGACTCGATCCCTGGTCGGACGGATCGCGTACCCAATTGCCGGATGCTCGTCGAGCACGCCGGCGAACGGCTGCTGGTTCGTCGATCGACCTGGCTGCTGCTGATCGATCGCCGCAATCAATCCGTACGTGGTTCCCGCCAGGAGCAGGACCGCCGTCACGACGAAGGCTCGCACGCAACAATGGTACGTCATGCGACGCGGCCTGCATAAAAGGGGACTGTCCCCTATTTTACAAATGACAATTTGTGTCAGCGCGTTAGTCGCGGCGCAGGGCTTCGATGGGGCTCAGCCGCGCCGCGCGACGCGCCGGGAGCCAGCACGCCAGCAGCGCGACCATCAGCAGCAGCGCCGTCGTAGCCGCAAAGACAGCGGGATCACGCGAGCTGACGCCGTAGATCAACGACTCCATCAGCCGGCTCCCCGCCACGGCGGCACCGAGACCCAACGCGACTCCCGCGAGGGTCACGAAGCCGCCCTGGCGGATGATCTGGCGCGACACCCTCCGCGGCTCCGCGCCCAGCGCCAGGCGCACCCCGATCTCCGCGGTGCGCTGATTCACGATGTAGGACATCACGCCATAGATCCCGATCACGCCGAGAGCGAGCGCAACGCCGGCCGCGAGCGCGAGCAGCGCCATCGTGAACGCCATTTGCGCCGACGCGCGGTCGAGAGTGTCTTGGAGCGTGCCGACCTTGGCCATCGCCAGGTTGGGATCCACGCCATCGATCGCCTGACGCACCAGCGGCACGAGGCTCGTCGTCGGCAAGGACGAGCGAATCACATAGCTCATCTCAGAAATATCGGGCCCGACGAGCATGGCCTGTGCCATCCCGGGGCCCCCGGCAATGGACATCGGCATGTAGAGCGTCGGCGTCGGATCGGTCTCGACGAGTGAGGATGACGGCGTGTTGCCAACGACGCCGACGATCGTGAGCCACGCCGGCGGAGGTAGCGTCGGCGGACGCGACGAAGCCACTCTGCGATCGAGCGCGTCTTGTCGTGGAAAATACGCATCGACGAACGCCTGGTTGACGATCACGTTCGACTGCTCACGCTCGATGTCGTCGCGATCCAGCGTCCGGCCGCGAATCAGGCGCAACCCCATCGTCTCGACGAAGTCATCGGAGACCGCGCGAAACTGAACCACAGGTCGCGCCGCCGGTCGCTGCTCATCGGGCTTGCGATCGACGAAGATCGAATTGCCAAACCCAATTCCTTCCAGCGGGAGCGTCGTGGACGACGACACCGCGGTCACACCGGGAATGCGTTCGATCGTGTCGAGCATTCTGTCGTGGGCGGCAACGGCCGCTCGTCGATCGACGTAATCGCGTGCCGGCAGCCCGACGGTGAAGACAAGCGACGCTGACGCGTCGAATCCCGGATCGATCGTCCGTAGTTTCTGAAAGCTGCGGACCATCAACGCCGAGGCAACGAGCAGGACGAGCGCCAACGCAACCTGGCCCGCCATCAGCACTTGCCTGGCACGATGGCGTTGCCGGCTGGGCGTATTGCTCCGCCCGTGCTCGTGAAGCGCCTGTGACAACGGGCTGCCATGCACCAGCGGAATCGCCCCGAACAACAGGGCCGCGAGAACACTGAGTCCGAACGTGAATAACACGCTGACGCCATCGATGCTGATTTCGCTCAGCCGTGGCAGCGTCGGAGGCGCGTAGCTGACCAGCAGGCGTACCCCGAACCATGCGAGGAGGACACCGAGCAACCCACCCGCAACTGACAAGAGCAGGCTTTCGGCGAGAAAGAACCGTGCGACACCGCGGCCGCCGGCGCCCAACGCGCGCCGAATCGCCACCTCACGCTGACGCGATTCCGATCGCACGAGAAACAGGTTGGCCACATTGGCGCAGGCGACCAATAGAACCAACCCTACCGCCGCAAGAAGAATCCACAACGCACGGGTGACATGCCCGATCGTGGCCTCCTTCAACGTCGGCACGATCGCCACCATCTTGTCCTTGGCGAGCGACAGTGCCAGGGCAGAACCCGGATACGACTGCGGCAGTTCGGTAACCAGTAACGACAGCTCGTCACGAGCGGCGTCGGTGGTGATGCCCTCTCGCAAACGGGCAACGGCCTTGTGCGTGAACAGCCCGAAGCCTGCGGCACGCGAGAGTTGTTCTGCCCGCCAAACGTCGACCCTCCCGTCGGGGAAACCAAACGACGGAGGCATGATGCCGATGATCTCCGTAGGCTCGCTGTTCAGGGACACCGAACGGCCAACGACGCTTCGATCACCGCCGAACCGCCGCAACCAGAAGCCATGCGACAGGACCACGGCTCGCGCTGCCCCAGGTTCCCCTTCCGCGGCTGTAAACCAGCGTCCCTGGGCAGGCGCCACCTGAAGGACGGACATCATCGACGGCGTGACGTTCGTGACACGAATCCGTTCCGGTTCTCCGCGTCCGGTGATCGTCATCTCCACCGGCCAGTAAGCGGCCACCGACTCCAGCGAGTGCGCGCGTTCGGCGTAGTGGAAGTAGAGCCCCGGCGGCATCGCATCAAAGCGCGGCGTGTTGGTCATTCGCGGCACGCGATGTCCGATGCTCACAACGCGATCCGAGTCTGGGTATGGAAGAGGATTCAGCACGACACGCTGAACGATCGCGAAGATCGACGAGTTCGCGCCAATCGCCAACGCCAGCGTCGCTACAGCTGCCAAGCTGAAAATCGGACTGCCCACCAGACGCCGTGCGGCGTGACGAAGCTCCAGCATGATGCCGTCCATGACTCCCGCCCTTTCCCGTTCTTGAAGCCGTTGTCGGCGCTTCCGTTCTCGTGCCACATTGCCAAACCGCTCGGACACCATCAGGGCGGCCACACTGGCGAGTTCTCGCAACAGGACGATCGTGAAACGCACTCGTCCCAGCGAGCGCGCGTCGCTCAGACGTCGCGCACACGTTTCCTCCATCGCCGCGGCGTATTCCACACGCAGCACCCGGGGACAGAGTTGCAGGAGCCAACGATAGAGGCGCATCACTACGCTCGCTGCGGATAGAGCTTTCGCTGCTTCGCGGTCCGAACGAGTCCCTCGAGGCGCCGCGCCTCATCCGCCACCGCCCGGCGACCGCGAGCCGTCAGCGTGAAATACTTCCGCCGTGGGTCCGCGTCCTCAGGCGCCTCGACCGAAGCAACCAACCCATCGTCCGCCAGCCGGCGGAGCGACTGATACAGGGCGCCAGTCGTCGGGTCCAGGCGCCCATTCGAACGCTCCTCCACGTCCTTGCCGATCGCATAGCCGTGAGACGGCCCTTCGCCCAGGGCAAGGAGGATGTGGAACGCGAGATCAGACACCTGCGAGGGTTCCTTCATTTCCTGGTCTCGGTGAGTGCTTTGACGTCGGGACGTGGTCATTTGTTCATCTCAACTGTAGTTCTAACTACTATAGTTGAACTCACGTGCCCGATTTCGGGCAAGCTGCTGAGCCACGGCATCGGATCCGCTTATCCTGACGGCAACGGCCATGACATTGCTCCGGACTGAATGACGGTCCTGGTGTTTGGCGCCACGGGGACGGCCGGCTCCGGAATTCTCAAAGCTTGCGTGGGCGCGTCGGCCGTGCGCGAAGTGCGAGTCATTGTCCGCCGCCCAATAGGTGGGCAGGATTCGAAACTGCGCACCTTCGTTCATCAGAATTTCCACGATTACAGCACCGTTCGCGAAGCGTTCGTCGGTATTGACGCTTGCCTCTATGCGCTCGGCATTTCAGTTCGGCAGACGTCGGGAGAGCATGAGTACCGGCAGATAACGCAGGAGCTGGCGCTCGCCGCGGCTCGCGAGGTGAAGTCGAACAGCACAGGCGCGGTGTTTCACTTTCTGAGCGGTGAAGGCGCCAGCCTTGACAGCCGTTTCATGTGGGCGCGAGTCAAAGCCGAAACCGAGCGCGATTTGTCCGCCATGCTCCCGACGGTGTCGTGGCGCCCAGGATTCATCGACGGTGAAACGCCAACCGGCCCGCGCCTCTATCGGGCGATGCGACCGGCGTTTCGGGCGCTCAGCTTCATCCGCAGCCTGTATGTCTCGAGCGAAGACATCGGATTGGCCATGCTACAGGCTCAAGCGGAGGGCATCCGCAGCGGCGTCATTGGGAACAGGGAGATCCGGGATCTCGCGGACCGGATGAAACATGCCGGTAGCCAGTGACCAGTGGTCGGTGGTCGGTGGTCGGTAAGACGAAACAACAACGCAGCCACGAAGGACACGAAGTCACGAAGCCAGGTTTTCTTCCGTGCTTCCGTGTTCCGTGCCCGTCCGTACATGCCCTGTGCTGGGGTGCCCCGTGTTTCCACGTGCCTACTTCTGGCAGACCGGGCAATAGAAGGTCGACCGCCCGTTCTGAACGATCCGCCGAATGGTACCTGCGCAACCTTGCCGTCGACACCGCCCGCCCTCGCGATCGTACACGCGAAACCGGTTGGGAAAGTACGCCGCATCCCTGTCAACGCCACCTCGTTGCTGCCACTTCTCGCTGCGGGCGATCGCATCCTTCAATGTCTCTTTGATCGCCGCAACCAGTCGAAGTGCGGCCTCGCGCGGCTCGCCCATCCTGGTGGCAATCGTTGAAGCCATCCGGCGCGGCGACAGTCGCGCTCGATGCAGTGCTTCGGACACGTAGATGTTCCCCAGCCCGGCGACGATGCGTTGATCGAGGAGCGCGGCCTTGAGGGACGTCCGTTTTCCACGACAACTGCTGGCCAGCGCGATCGCATTGAAGGTCTCGGAGAGTGGCTCGGGCCCGAGTGCCCCCACTACCGGATGCGTCGCAAAATCATCCGCGGCAATCAGATCCATGTACCCGAATCGGCGCGGATCGTTGAACGTGACCATCGCGCCCGACGACATCCAGAAGATGACGTGGTCATGAGCCAGCGCTGTGCTGCGCAGGTGATGGAAGTCGCCGGGCCTCGATTCGACGCTCCTCTGTTCGACGCGGAACGAGCCCGACATACCGAGATGCATCACGAGTACGTCGCGCGAAGTCAGCTCCGCAACCAGATACTTACCGCGGCGATCCAGGACGCGCACGGTCTGCCCCTGCAGCCGCGTGGTGAAACGGGGCGGAAACGCGACGCGCAGATCGGGACGGCGCGCCACGACCTTGTCGAATCGCGCGCCCTCGACGACCGGGCGCAACGCGCGACGAACCGCTTCGACTTCTGGAAGCTCGGGCAAGCACTCCATTGTGATCCAGACCTTCGTGAAGACAAAGTCTGGGGCGTGTGCTGGCGGCGATGGCCGCCAGCTGGGCAGTGTGCGAGGTTGATTAGTAACGCGTTTGCGTCGCGGCAGGACGAAGCAGACGAACACGTGCGTTCGCGAGGTCATACGTCACGAGGAAACGACCAAGCCACGGCGTCCCAACGATTGCCGTCTCGCTGCGATCCGACAGGAACACAATCGGCGACTTCACTTCCACCGAGCCGAGTGTCACGTTACCCGCAAGGCGCGTCTCGAGCACACGCAGCGCGCCGGCTCTCGTCTTGACCGATCCGGCATCCTTGGGATCGCCGACCATCTGCAGCGTGCCCGCCATCGCGGTCGGCAGGATGAGACCGCCGGGGAACAAGGGATCGACGCGGCAGTCGACTGACAGCTCAGCGATCGTCAACGGCAGGGTGAATTCACCGGTCGGATTCAGCGCGAACACATCCTTGCCGTTCGTTTCTGGCAAGACTCCCGGTTCCAGCATCACCTTCCACTGCGAGTAGTCCACCGTCACCAACTGATCCTTCCAGAGGGCGAGGCTGATGATGCCGCGCGGACGCGTCGCGCGACTGAAGTCGGCGGTCACTCGCGCGATGTCCTCGATGACCAACGCCGTCTTGAAGGTGTTGGCGGGACCAAACCCGAGATCGACGGTCAACTCCGTTGCCCCCTTCGCCGGCTTCAGCTTGAGCGTCTCGGCGAGCTCCGGATCCACGAGCGTGCGCTGGTCCTCGGAACCCAGCAGGAACGGGAATGGTCCCTGACCATTGATCGTGGCGCGCACGATGGGACGGTTCGCGAGCAGCTCCATCGAAATCATGACTGGCTGCGTCGCCTCCTGTGCTGCCGACACGCCCCGCAAGGGCCCTCCAAGCAGCATCGCCGACGCGATCAATAGGACTGGAACACGGTGAAAAGCCGTCATGTCGTGACCTCGCTCGGGGGTTCCTCCTGCTTTGGCGTGGTTCGGTGCCAGGCAGTAGCGCCTCAGGCCACGCAAACTCCGAGCCCAGTGAACCAGCGGGATTCATGGCAGAAGTCGGTAGTGATGCGCTGGGAACGCGCCAGCCCACTTACAAGACGGGAAGACCGCTTGCAGTTCCGTTGATCGAGTCCTGTCAACAGGTAGTCACTTCGGCACACCGAGATAGCGGTCGAATCAATCGATCGAGTCCCTGATCATGCGGGACAAGGAAGGATGTGATGACGCGGGTTCGACCGGCCGGCAGATCCTTTATCTGCTATTTCGCCCCTTGCAGCAGGAAGCGCTGAACCCGGCGCCCTGTAGACGCCTCACCGACGTAGAGATTGCCCTTCGAGTCCACGCTCATGCCGTGTGGACGCAGCATCTGTCCCAGCTGGCGCCCGCCATGACCAAACTGTCCGAGGACCTCGAGATCGTTGCGGCGCAAGAGCCAGACCTTGTGATTGGTGCCGTCCGCCATGTAGAGCGACTGCTCAGCGCGGTCCGGTGAAGGCACCAGGACGAATGCCGATCCCGACGCGAGCGTACGCGGCTCGATGATCTTTTCCTTGATGAACTTGCCTTTCTGATCGAACACCTGGATGCGGTTACCACGCCGATCGGCGACATAGATCATTCCATCGCGCGTTCCGGTGATGCCGTGCACTGTCGAGAACTGCTTGTTCGGTGGACCGTCAGGATTGTTGGCCGGTTTCTGAGTGTCGTCGGGAACCTCACCGTAGGCGCCCCAATGACGTAGATACTTGCCCGTCGCGGCATCGAACACGATCACGCGACGATTGCGATAGCCATCGGCGATGAACGCCTCATTGGTCTTGGGATCAACCCAGATTCCCGCAGGTCCCCCGAGCAGGGTCGTATCGTTGCTGCCTGCCGTCTTGTCGTACGTGCCAATCGTCATCACCAGCTTGCCCTCGCGCGTGAACTTCATCACGCGATGGTGCATGTGCGTACCGACCCAGACGAAGCCGTTGTGATCGACGAAGATGCCATGAGGGTTCCGCGGATACGCCGACGGGTCCTGCGAGGCCTCGCCCCAGCCCTGCACCACGGTGCCCTGCTGATCGAATTCGATCACGACCGGTGCGGGCGCGCAGCAGGTCGCGATCGGCGGCTTCTGGACCGCGGCGGTCTCTTCTTCGGTGAGCGTTTCGGGCAGGTGCGTGACCCAAATGTGGTCCTTGGCGTCCACGTAGACGCCCGTCACCGACCCGAGGATCCAGTTGTTCGGCAACTCCTTGGGCCACGACGGATCAACCTGGAATCGTGGCGCCGGTCCCGCTGCCGGCGGCTTTTGCGCGACAACGGTTGTAACCGCCAGGGCGACGGTCGACTACTCGCGCAACGATGATCGGAAGTGCCTCACGTGCGGAGGCTGCCTCTGGTGCTGGTGCATGTCGTACTTAGAGTGCATCAACGGTGCGATAAGGTGCGGACAAAGCTTACTTCGGGACGCTGGTCAGCGCGGTGGCCATCAAGTGATCCGCCAACGCGCGATAGGCCGGAAGCGAGGTCGGATCGAGGTTGGCATTGGCGCCCAGCGGGTGCGAGGCAAACCTCGCGATGACCATCTCGGCGGCGGGATCGACGTAGGTCGCCTGGCCATGAATCCCGCGAGCGGTATACACGCCGTGGTCGTCGTGGGAGACCCACCACATGTTTCGGTAACTCCAATCGGGTAACAAGGCATACCCGGCGAGCGCGAAGTGCTCGCGATTGGCCCCACGCCGCACGTCGTCGATGACGGCTTTCGGAATGATCTGTTGGCCGTTGAAGAACCCGCCCAGTCGCATCATCTCACCGAAGCGGGCCAGGTCGCGCAGCGTCAGGTTGAACCCACCGCCAGCGAACTCGACGCCGGAAGAATCGACGGTGAAGTACGCATCCTCCTCGACTCCGAGTCGTGACCATAAATGGTCGTACACCAACTCGCTGAGTGTTCGCCCGGTGACGCGGCGCATTACCCAGGCGAGTGTGTCGGTGTTGACGGTCTTATAGGCAAACCGCTCGCCATGAGGCGATTCCTTTTCCAACGTTTCGATATAGCTATAGAAAGTGTCAGGGCCCTGATAGTCGAGCGGGCGCGGTCGAATGCTACCGGCGCGGCTGAAATGCCAGATCGACGAGGTCTCGTCGACGTAATCCTCGGTGAACCGCAGCCCAGTCGTCATGTCGAGGACGTGCCGAATCGTGGCACCGGCATAGCCCGATCGTCGTAACTCCGGCAGGTACTCGGTGACCGCTGCCGTCTCGTCGATTTTTCCTTCGTGAATCAACGTTGCCGCAAGCGTCGCGACGAAAGACTTGGTCACCGAAAACGCGATGTGCTGGGTATGTGGTGTGAGCACTCCGAAGTAGCGCTCGTAGACGACGCGTCCCCGGTGGAGGACCAGGATGCCATCCGTGTAGTTGGCGAGCAGCGACTCACCCCATGTCATGACGTCCTGACGGGCGATCGGTTTGAACGCGATCCCATCGAGATCAGTCCTCTCCGCCCGTGGCAACTCAGCGACTTGGTGATTCGCGCGCGGGACAACGCTCGTCGGCATCAGCTGCCGCATGTTGGAGTACGACCAGCGTGTACGGGGAAACCGGGAATAGCTGGCGTCCCCGAAGCGAATCAGCTTGTCGGGCGGCGGCGGGGAACCCACCATCCATCCCATCGTCACGGGGTCGCTGGCGAGAGCATCGAGCTGTGTGGTCGCAGGAGGAGTCGGAGCAGCCATTGGCTCCGCGATTCTAGCGAAGCTCCGCCTCAAACCACCGAGAAAAGGCGCGCCGTCCTATTCTCCTCTCAACGCCTCGGTAGGTGCCATTCGAGCTGCTCGCAACGCCGGACCAGACACGGCAATCACAGCGGCGACCACGAGCATGGCGGCTGCCGCGGCCAGGGCGAGTGGATCCACCGAGCTGACGCCAAACAACACTCCTCGGAACAGGCGGTCGACCGCGGCCGTCAGCCCGACGCCGAGAACGATGCCAACGGCAAGCAGGCGACCAGCGCCAGCAAGCACCATGCGAACCAACTGCCGTGGCTCGGCACCGATCGCGAGGCGCACGGCCATCTCCCGGGCGCGCTCGGACACGACCAGCATGAAGAGGCTGTAGAGTCCGATCGCCGCCAGCAGCAGAGCCGCCGCCGCGAACCCGGTCAGCATCGTCGCGTCAACGCGAGGTTGCAGAAGCGCCGCCTCGAGGACGTCGTCGACGGATCGCACGCCAAAGATGGCTCGGCTCTTGTCCAGCTCGCCGACGATCCGACGCAGGTCGCCAAGCAGTGCCCGCGAATCGGCGGTGCGAACGACGTAGTTGGGATCAGGCCACGAGCCAGCGGCATCACAGGTGTAGACAAACGGGACTGGGCTTGTGGCTTGGCCGTCTTCTGCGATATTGCCCACGACGCCGACGATTGTCACCGGCGCAGGTTGCCCCTGGATGAGTCGCACCGTTCGGCCGATCAGATTCTGACCCTGCGCGTAGACGTCGACAAAACGCTGATTGAGTATGGCGTGGCGCGGCGCCGAGAAATCCGCCTGGATGGGCGGGCACCATGAACCGAGCACGAGCTGCGCACCAATCGCTGGCAAATACCCCCCACTGATCATTCGTGCTCCAACCGTCATCGTCCCATCGGCGTTCGGACCCGTCACTCCGTCGACGGTGACTGGATATCTGAGCGTCGCGCCGGTGGCGGGCAAGAAGTTGGTGAAGCCCGCCGACTCGACGTGGGGCAATTCTTCGAGACGCGAAATCAGGTGCTCCTGCAGCCGGCCGATGCGAATCCGATCCTCGTCCCAGCGCGCGGCGACATGAAACGTGATGGCCCCCGCAGCATTGAATCCGGTTTCGACGTGCGTCAAGTTGTAGTAGCTGCGAACCAGCAACGTGGCCGAGCCGACCAGCAACAGGCTGAGCGCGACCTGGCCGACGACCAGCAAGCTTTGAAGGCGATGATTGCTGGCAACGACGCTTCTCGTGTCAACGGCCATGCCGCCAGCCAGACCGGTACGTGTTGCGATCCACGCCGGTATCACGCTGAATGCACACACCGCCAGGAGGCTGCTGCCCGCCACGAAGCCGATGGACCGCCAGTCGAGAACCAGTTCATTGAGCCGCGGAGTCGTCGTCAGGACCACCGGCATGATCGAGATCAGCCAGCGCGCGAGAAGAATGCCGAGCGCGCCACCGAGGAAAGCCACGAGTAACCCCTCTCGTACGAGCGTCGCGGTTACGCGCGCGCGAGAGGCACCCAGTGCGATTCGCACCGCCATCTCGCGCGTGCGACGACGAACCTGAACGAGCGTCAAGCCTGCGACGTTGGTCACCGCGATCAGCCAAAGTGCACCAACCGCCGCAAAGACGAGCGTCAGGCCGCCGCGCACGGTCCCTATCCGCGCATCCTTGAGCGAACGGACTTCCGCCGACCAGCCGGCATCTGACTTCGGAAACTGCTTCGCGAGCGCCGCTTGAATCGACGCCAGCTCGTGGCCGGCTGTCTCGAGTGAGACCCCTGGCGCAAGACGGCCGACACCATTCAGAAACCGTGCCTCGCGCATGGTCAAAATTCCCGGCGGAGTCTGTGACGGCAGCCAAAGGTCGACGGCTCCGCTCGAAAACGATCTGGGCATCACGCCAACAATCTCGAATCGGCGGCCGCCGATGAGAAGCGCCTGGCCGACGGCTGACGGGTTGCGATCGAAGCGCCGGGCCCAGAATGCCTCGCTGATCACCGTGGCGCCGGGTCCGTTGAAAGCCTCTTCCTGCTCGTTGAACACGCGGCCGACGATCGGCGGCACCGCGTAGACCTGGAAGAAGCGCGGCGTGACGCGTCTGGCTTCGAGGCGCTCGGGCTCCGGGGCGCTGGTGTCGGTCACGTTCTCGCTGTAGGTGCCCGCCAATTCGACGAAGCTGGTGCTCGACCGCCGCCAATCCGCGAGCCGCGCGGGGGCGATCAGACTGGTCTTCTCGCGAGCCGACGGGCTCGATTCGTAGACGGTCACGAGCCGATCACTGTCGGGAAACGGAAGCGGCTTGACCAGGACGGTATCGACCAAGGAAAACACGGCTGTCGTGATCCCCGTCCCGATTCCAAGCGTGAGGATCGTGGCCGCGAGATAGGCCGGCCGCCTCATCAGCGAGCGAAATGCCTGTCGCCAGCCGGATGCCTGTATCCACTCGCGTAGCCACCTCATGTCTGGGCTTAGACGACAACGGCGGCCAAACGTTGGTGCGATTCTGGCCACAAAGACGTCGCTCGAAAAGGTCAGGTGTGGAACACTCCGGGAGCCCGATTGGTTGATGCAATCGACGAGGACTTATGAGTGTTGATGATCTCCCGCTTCCCCGCCGGGCCCAAATCGTGGCGCCGGTCAGCCAGCACCTCCATGTCGCCGATAGCGATCGCAGCCTCGCGTTCTATCGCGACGTCCTTGGCTTCAGCGTTCAGGCCCCGCAGGAAGACTTCGGCGTACCGGCGGCCGCGGAAGTTGCGAATGGTCCTGCGCGCATTCAATTCAGTGTCGGCCCGCGCGCTACCCGCCAGATCGTCTTCTTCGAAACCGATGATGTCGCCGGCATGAGGGAGGCCATCAGCGGCTACGGCGGGCAGCCGAGCGCCTTGGAGGATGTCAACTGGATCAAGATGCGGATGTTCGAAGTCCGAGATCCAGATGATCACGTGCTGTGGTTCGGCCAATCGTTTGCCGGTCCCAGCCAGCCTCGACCACAACGCTTGATGCAAACGATCATGCCGGAATTGCCCCTGGACGACGTGCCCGGCGGGGTGGCGTACTATCGCGACGTACTCGGCTTCGAGGTCAACTATCAGCAGCACGACCTCGGCGTCCTGGATCGTGATGCCGTGCGGCTTCTCCTCATCGCGCGGACCGAACGGCACCACGGCATCGGGTCGTGCTCGTTCTACGTATCGGACGTCGACGGGCTCCACGAGGAGTTGGTCAGCAAGGGCGCGAACGTGCAGGGCCCACCCGTGAGTCATCCCTGGGGGTTGCGGGAGTTTCGCGTGCTCGACGCGGAGGGGAACCGGTTGTCGTTCGCGCAGCCGTTCGAATAGTGCCAGTCGCACAACCGGAAGACAACGATAGCCACGAAGGGCACGAAGCACACGAAGCAAGGTAAAAGTTCTTCGTGGCTTCGTGCCTTCGTGGCTGCGTTTCTTTGAACTGGTAACTGATAACTGAAAACTGACGCTGTTCTATTGCGCCGTGAGCGTCGCCTTGTACTGCGGCGCCTTGCGCGCCTTGGCCGCTTGCTCGAGCGCGTAGCCGAATCCCAGCAGATCAGTCTCGGTGTATTCGCGGCCCATGAACGTGAGGCCGATCGGAAGACCGTGGCTCTCCCCGATTGGAATCGTGATGCTCGGAGTTCCTGCGACAGCGGCCATACCGTAGCCGGCGCCGACAAAGTGATCGCCCAGCACATGATCGGTCGGCCAGGCTGGTGACATGCTCGGCGCGATGAGAGCGTCGAGCTTCTCGCGATTCAACGTAACAATCAGTCCGTCGCGACCGGCGAGCCGTTTTGCCTGAACACGCGCTTTGACATAGGCAGCGTCGGTGAGCGGCCCTTTGGCCTGGGCCCGCTCGAAGATCTCCTGACCGAAAAACGGCATGACGGTATTGGCGTTGGCCTTGTTCCAGGCAATCACGCCTTCGAGCGTTTGCGGCGAGCCGGACGCCTTGAGGTAGGCGTTGAGCCCATCCTTGAACTCGTAGAGCAACACATCGAACTCGGCGTCGTTCCAGTCGTTGTAGGTGGGCACCTTGACGTCGACCAGCACGGCGCCCTGTGCGGTCATGAGCGCCATTGCCGCTTGCATCGCCTGATCCATGTCGGGATGGAAGCCCATGGCCTGGCGTAGAACGCCGAAGCGCTTGCCTTTCAACGCATCAGCCTTGAGCGCAGCCTGGTAGTCAGACGGAATCTTGCCGGCGGCCGCGGCGCTTGCGGGGTCGGATGGATCCACCCCCGCAAGGCCAGTCAGCAGCATCGCAACATCCGAGACGCTTCGCCCCATCGGTCCGGCGGTGTCCTGCGACACCGAAATCGGGATCACACCACTGCGACTGACGAGACCAACGGTCGGTTTGAGTCCAACCAATCCGCTGACGGCGGCCGGGCAGATGATGCTGCCATCGGTTTCAGTGCCCACGCCAATCGCGGCGAGGCTGGCCGCGATGGCCGTGCCGGTTCCCGAGCTCGAGCCGCAGGGATTGCGATCCAGCACGTACGGGTTCTTGGTCTGCCCGCCGCGTGAGCTCCAGCCAGACGTCGATCGCGTCGATCGGAAGTTGGCCCACTCGCTCAAGTTGGTCTTGCCGAGGATCACCGCGCCCGCTTCGCGCAGCCGTTTGACGAGAAATGCATCTTGTTTGGGCCGGTTTTCCGCCAACGCCAGCGAACCCGCGGAGTTGACCATGCCTACGCTGTCGATGTTGTCCTTGATCAGCACCGGAATGCCGTGCAGCGGCCCACGCACCTTGCCGGCTTTGCGCTCGCCATCGAGCGCTTCCGCATCGGCGATCGCACGTGAATTGAGCTCGATGACGGAGTTCAGTTTCGGGCCCGCTTTGTCAACCGCGGCGATGCGATCCAGGTACGCCTGTGTCAGCGCACGCGAAGTCAATGTCCCAGCCGCCATCCGATCGCGCGCCTCGGCAGCGCCGAGCTCGATGACTTCGAGCGATGGCGCGGGCAGCGTCGAGGATGACGTTGTCGGCGTCGAACAGCCAGAGCAGACCGATACGACGAGAACGAGCCAAGCCGTGCGAATCATAAGGGTGTCAGGTTTTCTCAGGAAATCCGTTCGGGCTCGAGCACTTTCTCAACTGCTTTCCCATTCACGGCATCGACGTAGTAGACCTTCGCCTCCGCGCGCGTCGAGACGACGCGCTTGACCTGGTTGTCTTCGAAATAGATGCCCGCGTCGTTGTCGCAGGCGTAACCAGGCTTCAACTCACCCGAGGCGATCAGCTTCTGGTAGAGCGGCCGTCGATCCTTCTCCGCGTCGTAGTGCGGCGAGTGACTACCCTTGAGGAACCCGAGACACTTGACGATCGACAACGCCTTGGGTCGGGAATCGGTCGTGCCTTCTTCGAACCAGCACAGCGAGCCCGCACTGGCGCCGCCGAGGACGATTCCGCGATCCCAGGCTTGCCTGAGGATCTGGTCGATACCGTGCGCCTGCCAGATGACCTGCTGGTTCAGCGTGTTGCCACCGGATGCCACGATGCCATCCACGGACAGCAGCACCTCCTCCCAGGTTCGCGTCATGCGCGAACTCGCGATGAAGCTCTCCTGCGACGAGGCCTCCACGTCGAGCGGGGCACAGTTGCGGAACCAGGTAATCGTGCCGCTCTGCGAGTCCGCGGACGCCGTCGGCAAATAGAGCAGCTTCGGGCGTTTCTTGCCGGTCAGCGTCGCCATGTAGCGGATGAACGCCGTGTTGAACCCGCCTCCGGCGATCAGAATCTTGCGTGTGGCGGAGGCGCCGCCGGCTTGCTCGCGCACCTCTATCGCGTGAGCGTCGAGTCCTCCGACCGAAACGCGCGACGCACCAATGCCCACAGAGCCAAGGGCCGACGAGATCAAGAACTCTCTTCGCTTCATGGATACACTCCGTTACAGGGACTGTCCCCCGATGACATGGCGTGTCCCCGATCGCAAATTCTGCGACGACAGTATACGGGCGGCACTCTCAGTCTGATGCCGGCGCCTCACGGCCGACGATCTGTGACAGAATCTCGGCCCCGGGGGGATCCGTGAGGAAGCTGTTCATCCTGTTGGCCGCCGCGAGTATCTCGTGCGCAGCGCCTGCCACCACCACTGAAATTGACGGCCGCGCCGCTGCCTGGGAGAAGCAGGCGCAAAACATCACCATCATCAGAGACAACTGGGGCATACCGCACGTCTACGGCAAAACCGATGCGGACGTCGTCTTTGGCGTGATGTATGCGCAAGCCGAGGACGACTTCAACCGCGTCGAGACCAACTACCTCAATTCGATAGGCCGCCTGGCCGAGGCCGAGGGTGAGAGTGCCATCTACCGCGACCTCCGGATGAAGCTGTTCATCGACCCGGCAGATATGCGGGCGAAGTACGAGTCGAGCCCCGAGTGGCTCAAAACCTTGATGAACGCGTATGCCGACGGGTTGAACTACTACCTGCACAAGCACCCGAACGTGACGCCCCGGGTAATCAAACAGTTCGAGCCGTGGATGGCCCTGACGTTCAGCGAGGGCAGCATCGGCGGCGACATCGAGCGGGTCAACCTGAACCAGCTCGAAGCCTTCTATGGCAAGGGATCCAAGCAGCTGACGTCGAACGACGAAGCGTTGCGCGACGAGGAGCCTCGCGGCTCCAATGGCATTGCCATCGGGCCGTCGAACACGGCGAGTGGAAAATCACTCCTGCTCATCAACCCGCACACCTCGTTCTTCTTTCGCGCCGAGGCGCAGATGGTCAGCGAGGAAGGATTGAACGCATACGGTGCAATCACCTGGGGTCAATTCTTCATCTATCAGGGGTTCAACGATCGCGCCGGCTGGATGCACACCTCCAGCGGCGTCGACAACATCGACGAATACCTCGAAACCGTCGTGCAGAAGGGCGACACCTATTACTACCGCGTAGGGACGGAGGAGCGCCCGGTCAAAGCAACGAAAATTCTCGTTCCTTACAAGTCGTCAACCGGTCTCCTGCAGAAAGAATTCACCGTCTACCACACGCACCGTGGGCCCATCGTTCGCGAAGCCGATGGCAAATGGATCAGCGTCAGGCTGATGCAGGAGCCCGTGAAAGCGCTGACCCAGTCGTACTCGCGCACCAAGGCGAAAAACTACCAGCAATTCCGCGAGTCGATGGACCTCCACACCAATTCGTCGAACAACACCATCTACGCCGACGCCGACGGGACCATCGCCTACTTCCACTCCAACTTCATCCCCAAGCGCGATGTTCGATTCGACTGGACCAAACCCGTCGATGGCAGCGACCCCGCGACGGAGTGGAACGGCGTGCACTCGATCGACGAAACACCGGGCGTGCTCAATCCCGCCAGCGGTTGGCTGTACAACACCAACAACTGGCCCTGGTCCGCTGCCGGGCCGAACAGTCCCAAGAAGGCTGATTTCCCGGTGTATGTCGAACGTGGTACCGAGAACCCGCGGGGCATTCACGCCATCCGTGTACTCGAGAAGAAGAAGGATTTCACGATTGATTCCCTGATCGCGGCCGCCTACGACGGCTATCTCCCTGCGTTCGAGCAAACGTTGCCAGCATTGCTGAAGGCTTGGGATCGCGCTCCGGCTTCGAATCCGCTGAAGGCGAAATTGTCGGAACAAATCGCAGCGCTCAAAGCCTGGGATTACCGTTGGGCCACGACATCGGTCCCGACTTCTCTCGCGGTGTATTGGGGCGAGGAAATCGGCCGCCGCGTATCGGACGAAGCTCGCAAAGCCAACCTGTCATCCGACGAATTCGTCGCGAAGCGGGCCACGCCCGATCAACTGCTGCAAGCGCTGGCTTCGGCGTCCGACAAGTTGTCGGCCGACTTCGGCAAATGGCAGACGCCGTGGGGCGATATCAACCGCTACCAGCGCCTCACATCAGACATCGTTCAGAAGTTCGACGATGGCGCGCCCAGTGTGCCGGTGGGGTTTACCTCGGCGCGGTGGGGATCGCTCGCGTCCTTTGGTGCACGCACGTACCCCGGCACCAAGAAGATGTATGGCACCAGCGGCAACAGCTTCGTCGCAGTCGTTGAGTTCGGCGATCAGGTCCGCGCCAAGGCAATCACAGCAGGCGGGCAGAGCGGGAGTCCAGCCTCGACGCACTTTGGTGATCAGGCCACTCGTTACAGCACCGGTGATCTGCGTGACGTGTACTTTCACCGAGCGCAGCTTGACGGTCACGTCGAGCGGCAGTACCGCCCCGGTCAATAACCACGATGATTCCGGGCACACGACGTGTCGCCACCGTCGTCACGTTGA
Organism: uncultured Acidobacteriota bacterium; assembly: GCA_963724485.1. GTDB lineage: Bacteria > Acidobacteriota > Vicinamibacteria > Vicinamibacterales > UBA2999 > JACCSI01. The sequence goes on along the minus strand of CAVRUW010000016.1, from coordinate 241,165 downwards.
TAGTGGCAGTGTCGACAGTTGCCGCACGGCAGCCGGGCGAGGTTTTTCTCGAGCAATCGCCGTTCGCGTTGCACAGCGCCTTCTGGCCCAACTTGCATCAGACGCTCTGGGCTGAATCCGGCGGTCTGGGCCCGGTACTCACCGGCGACCTTTCGAGCGCAGAACGCGCGGCGTGGACGGCTGCAGTCGCCTATTACAAGGAAGAGATCGCGGATCTCCATCCGCTGTTCGAGATGGGCCCCATCCGCAAAGTCATGCTCTCGGCCACCACGGATCTTCCCGCCGATGGCCTCAAGCCAGCCCATCGTCAGGTGCTCGCCGCAGCTGCGCCGGTCTATCGACGACATGGCTGGCCGACTCACGATCGAGCCAATCGCGCGTGGGCCGTCGATCCGATGGCCAAGGTGGCAGAACTGACGCCGGCCGTCCCCGAGCGCATCGAGAAACTGTACGGTGCTCAATGGTTTACGAGCACGGTTCGAGTAGACGTCGTGCCGATCGCGAGCCGCGAGGGCGCTTTCACGTCGATCGACCGCGCCGCCCGCCCACATCACGATCTCGAGCGCCAACCCAACGGTCACGGGCTGGATCGCAGCTGAGATCATTTTTCACGAGGCCTCACACGCCCTCGCGCGACCTATCCTGCAAGGCTTTGGCGAGGAGGCCAAGGCCCAGGGCAAGGATGTGCGAGACGTCTGGCACGTCGTCCTCTTCTATATGACCGGAGAGATTGTGCGGCAGGCGCTCGCTGAGCGCGGCATCGCGTACGAGCCGTATCTCTACAAGACAGGACTGTTCGATCGTGCCTGGCCGCGCTTCAAAGCACCCATCGAGACCTACTGGAAGCCATATCTGGCTGGTGCAGTCTCCCGGGAGCAGGCGATCAAGAACGTCGTCACGGCGATCAAGTAGCCATTGCCGGTCGACGGCGTCCAACATTGGTTGCCTGCTCGAAAGCGTAGGCGAATTCGAGCAACCGACGGTCCTCACGGTATCGGCCGACGATTTGAATGCCCACCGGTAACCCGTCCTCGGTGAAGCCTGCGGGAACCGACATCGCAGGGTGCCACGTGGCGCTGATCCAATAGGCCGACTTCATCCACGACACGTAGTTGTCCATCTTCACGCCATCAATGGACTTGGGCCAATCACTCTTGGCCTCGAACGGCGGCACTTGATTGACGGCGCACACGATGAACTCGTGCGTGTCCTGGAAGTCCCGCATCCGTTCCATCAACTGGGCATGCCGCACCATCGCGTTTGCGATATCAGCGCCGGTCAATTGCGCGCCCATCTCGATTTCCGAGAGGGCTTCGGCTTTCATCTCGTCGCGATAGTCGGGAAGCAGCAGGCCGAGCGTGGCAGCACTGCGAAAACGCCTCAACGTCAGGAACAGCTCGTCGGCGCCGCTTAACGGCGGGACGGCGTCCTGCACGATGCAACCGAGGCCTTCGAAGATTCGACGCTGCTCCTCCAGCACCGTCCGCACACGGGTATCAAGAGGAAGCCCACCCAAATCGAGCGACCAGGCAACCCGAGTGCCGGCGAAACTCGCAGCCTGGATTGGCTCGGCAAACGCGCGGGGGTCTGATGGAAAGCAGCCGGGGTCTCGCGGATCCGCGCCAGCCATGACGCTGAGAAGAAACGACACGTCCGAGACCGTACGCGCCATTGGCCCGTTGACACCGAACCCAAGCAACGGCAATGGGTTTGGCGAGATGGGAACGAGACCCACCGTCGGACGCAGCGCCACCACGTTGTTGAAATTGGCGGGGTTTCGCAGGGAGCCACCGAGGTCGCCGCCATCGGCAACAGGCAGCATGCCCGACGCAAGCGCGGCGCCTGCACCTCCGCTGGAACCTCCGGCGGTCTTGGTCACGTCGTAGGGATTCACCGTCGTGCCATAGACCGGGTTGTACGTGTGCGAGCCCATCCCGAACTCGGGCACGTTCGTCTTGCCGATCGGAATTGCTCCGGCGCGGCGCAATCGTTCGACCAGCACGCTATCGGCCGGCGGTGTGAAGTCCCTGAAGATCGTCGAGCCCTGGGTGCAAGGGAATCCAGTTGCCGCCTGCATATCCTTGAAGGCGATCGGTAGACCGTGAAGCGGACCGACAGGTTCCGAGTGGTGCAGCCGCTGGTCGGCTTCGTCGGCGAGCCGTAGGCATTCCTCGTCGGGCAGCTTCGCGACGATCGCGTTGAGCGTCTGATTGAGACGGCCGATCTGGGCGAGATGTGCCGCCATGATCTCGCGCACGGAGACCTCGCGGCGACGAATCATCGCCGCGAGCGCCCGCGCCTCCATGAAACACAGGTCAATGCCTGGCGTCGGACTCGACATCGATTTCCTCAACGTGGCTTACGCAGCATGGGAACCAGTGGTGGCGACGAGCCGACTTGAATCGTGCCGAGCGCTTCAAATCCGTGGCGCTTGTAGAGCGTGATGTTGCGTGGGTTGGTCGACTCGAGATACGCGGGCACGCGGTCGCGATCGCACTGGTCGAGTGCGTGCTTCAGCAACGCCGCGCCATGTCCCATCCCCTGGTGAGCCGGATCGACGCCAATCAAGGGCAAATACCAGTGTGGTTCGGTTGGGTGGTAGGTGCCCATCGCATCGAAGACTTGAAAGATCTCCGGTTGACGCGATTCCGCCACCGAGCCCTTGACGATGTCGACCAGTGCCTCCTCGTCTGGGGTGACGCCGGGCGGTAGCCACAACGCCACGCCCGACAGGCCGTCGGTGCTGTGTGCGGTGCCACGCTCGAAAGCGCGTCCGCCGAACGCTCGCGTCAGCGTCGGCATGTAGGTGAGGTACTGCTCCGCCGATGGCCAACTCCATCGGGCGACCGGGTCCGCGGCGAAGGCGAGAACTATCGTGTGAACTGCGCGATCCCCTTCGGTGACTGGTGTCGATCTAACCATGTGATGCTCTCGACTCTCGGGCACGCTTGCTGACAGGCGATTGGGTTCCGATTCAAGGATAGTCGGCGGCGGCCACTGACGAAAAGGGTCACATCGCATAAAAGGGGACTGTCCCCTTTTATTCAGAGTCGCAGACGAAATCCGAGGTGGATGACCGGCGCAGGCTGGACATACGTGGTCGTCCGGTATCGATCACCGGTCACAACGTATTCCTCGACCTCTTTCGTCATGTTGAGAACGTTGTAGGCATCGAATATCAAATCCAACTGTGGGCCCCCGAGATCGAAACCCTTTTGCACCCTGATGTCCAGCGTTCCCCTAAACGCGAAACGGGATCGACCGTTTGGGAACGCCTGAATCGCTTCAACGCCTTGGTTCAGTCCCTGCACGATGACCATGCGTGAGAAGGGCTGGCCATCCTGATAACGAGCGATCGCTCCCAGAGTGATTCGCGACGGAAACCGATAGATCGTCGTCCACTTGATCACGTAAGCGCGGTCGACGAACAGCCGTCCGCGCGCAAACGTCTGGGCATTGGGATTCGCGAATCCTTCGCCGAGAATGTCCTGATCGTTCTCGCTTCCGCGAAAGCCGCGGGCACCGCCGGATCCTACGCTCGCCGATGCTGTTGCGCCAGCGCGCAGCCACAGACGCCCGGTCGTTGCTTCGGCTGCAATCACGAACGCACCCATCGTGGCCGCATCCACTTCAGGATTCGTGAGCAAGAATCGATCGCGGCCGAAACTCGCCGGCGCGCGGTTGAACACCGTGAGCTCCTGATCATCGGCTGTGCCGATCAAGTCGACGTTGTCGTCTGGGATCGTGAACGACTCGTAGTCCGTGGCCGGGACGCCGGTGTTCACCACTTGGACGAGTGGTGTTTGCCGGCGCGCGATCCCAGCGGCAACGAGTCGAACCGACGATCGAGGACGCGCTTCGAATCCGATCACGAACTCGTCAGTGATCGGACGCTTCAGATCAGGGTCGATGACGCTGAAGTCGTCGTCGCCGCGGGTGCCTGGCCCGACGCGCGCGATCAGTGGGCCGCTGGTCGAGGGCTGAATGCCATCCCATCGATAGACATCGGCTCCCGGCGCCGCGGGATCTCCATATGCCAGCAGATCCAGACGGAGATTGTTCGCAGCTCGTCGATATCCCGCGAACAACCCGAGGTCATAAGGAGTCCCCAGCCGCCAATGGAGCGCCAGTCTCGGCAGAAGCGAGCGCCAGAGCACGTCCGATGACGAGCCGGCAGCGCGCCCCCTGACGAAGTCGAACGCAACGCCGGCATCCAGGGTCACCTGCGACGAGAGTGCGATTCGATCCTCGATGTAAGTCGTCAGAGCGGTAGCGCTTCGTCGAGAATCAGTCGGCGGGGTAATCACATTCCAGACCCGGGCCGGAATACCGTCCACCGTTTCTCGGATCGCCCCTGAGAAGCCCTCACCCTCGGAAGCGCCAACATGTTCAAGGGTGCCTCCAAACGCAAGGCGATGTCGGCCTGAATGGATGCCTGTGAGCGCGTGTGCGCCGATCGACGCGCGATGCTCGCCACGATCCGGCGTGGGCAGCCATTGCGAGAACGGTCCATCGACGAGTCGATCGACCGTCAGCACGTTACTGACGCTGGACGTCTTGTCCGTGTGTTTACGCGTGTATCCACCAACGAGTCGCCACGAAGTCTTCACTGCCTGATCGGCAGCCACTCGTTCAAGAGTCGACTGAAGATGCACGGCTGCGCTCCGAGACGTCCCGTCGGCACGCTCGACCCACACGAAGGTGCGCAGGTCAGTACCGGGATTCAAGGCGAAATTGGTGTGAGCGAATACTGACGAGTGTTCGTTCTCTCGCGGCACGGGCTCCTCGCGATCCCTCGTCGCACTGCGAAGCCAGGTGGCGCCGAGCGCCAGCCCCATTCGATTGTCGAGAACCGGCCCTTCGATTGCGGTACTCACATGAGTCCAACTGTTCAGCCGAGTGATTGGCGGTGGTCGGCTCGCGTCCGGAGCGGTGATCAGAATTCCTGAGGCGGCACTGGCCTCGACCAGTCCCTGCCATTGCGCCGCCGCGCGTCGCGGTGCGAGCTCGATGACGAGGCCCGGCGCACTTCGATCGATCGGCATCAGCCCCGTCAAGACATCGGTTCGTTCCCACGGCATCAGGTGGGGAAACAGGAGAGGTGTGCCGTCGACCGGGCTGGACAAATCGAGATCGCCGACGCGATAGCGCGTCTGCCGAGGCGAGGCGAGGAATGCGCCGAGGCTCGCCGGCGTGCCGCCGTTCAATCCACCGCTGTGGAATCCGTCAGCGATGATCTCCGGCTGCATCGTCTCGAGAATCGCGAAGAGGTTGGCGCCGTTGGGGAGATCGCGCAGCACATCGGCGGTGAGTGCGTGTCCGGCCGGATTGAGGGCGGGCGCCGTTTGGGCGCTGGCTTCTCCTGCGATTGCAAAGAGGATCAGAAGCAAGCGAAGCGTCAAAGTTCTGGATCGCTGCCAGAAATCGTCACCTGGATCGGCGACAACCGCACAAAGTCACGCAGCGTTTGCGCACCCCGGGCAATTTCTGCGCGCGTGGTTAACATAATAAAGGGGACTGTCCCCTATTATGCAGCGCAGCCGACGAGCGATCAGTTGGTCCCGATGCGCGGGCTGATCCCCATGTTGTGCATGATGAACGCGTAGATATCGGCCGTCGTCTCGATCTGCTTCGTGACGTTGCTCGCCCCGTGACCTGACTTCGTCTCGATCCGGATCAATGCCGGGTTCTCGCGGCTCGCGGCTTTCTGCAACGTCGCCGCGTACTTGAACGAGTGAGCGGGCACCACGCGGTCGTCGTGATCGGCGGTCGTGATCAATGTCGCCGGGTACTGCACACCTGCCTTGATGTTGTGTAGTGGCGAGTAGGCGTGGAGCGCCTTGAACTCCTCGGCGTTGTCGCTCGATCCGTAGTCGGCAATCCAGTTCCAGCCAATGGTGAACTTGTGGAACCGCAGCATGTCCATGACCCCGACCTGCGGGATGGCCACACGGAAGAGATCAGGACGTTGATTGATCACGGCGCCCACCAGCAGCCCGCCATTCGACCCGCCCTGCGCCGCCAGCTTGGCGGGCGACGTGTACTTGTTCGCGATCAGCCACTCTGCGGCGGCGATGAAATCATCGAAGACGTTCTGCTTCTTCGTCTTCGTCCCGGCGTCGTGCCAGGACTCGCCGTACTCGCTGCCGCCCCGCATGTTGACGCTCGCATACACGAACCCCTGCTCGAGGAGTGCGATGCGGAGCGAATTGAAACCTGGTGTCGTGGCAATGTTGAACCCGCCGTAGCCATACATCAACGTCGGGTTGTTGCCGTCCAGCGTCAGCCCCTTCTTGTGCACGAGGAACATCGGGACCTTCGCGCCGTCCTTGCTCGTCACGAAGACCTGCTTGGTCTCGTACTGATTCGTGTCGAGTCCGGGGATCTCGGGGGCCCGGAACACCGCACTCTGTCGCGCTGAAATGTTGTATCGGAAGATAGTGGTTGGATACGTGAAGGACGTGTAGTTGTAGAAGACAAATTTGTCGTCCATGTTGCCGCCGAACCCGCTCACCGATCCGAGCCCCGGCAGCTGGATTTCGTTTTCCAGAGTGCCTTCGAGGTTGTGCACGTAGGCTCGCGAGGCGACGTCCTTCATGTAGGTGACGAACAGCTTGCCTCCCGACGCCGCGACCCCGTCGATCGGCTCGGATTTCGACGCGATGATGGTTCGCCAGTTGGCCGGGGCGGGACTCGCGGGATTGATCCGCACGACACGGCCGTTGAGCGCCTCGTTGTCGGTGAACACGAGCAGCTCGCCACGGACGTTCTCCAGCACGTTGTAGCTATCGTCGGTGATGTCCGGAATCAGCGGCACGAACTTCGAGCCAGGCTTCGACAGATCCATCACCATCACCGCGTTGCCCTGCTTGCCGGTCCCGCGATCAGAGATATCGAGGATGGCGAAACGCTCGTCTTCCGTGGTGGAGAGGGTATGAAAACGTTGCGGGTTTTTCGGATCTTCGTAGACCAGCTCGTCCTGCGATTGCGGCGTCCCGATCCGGTGATAGTAGACCTGGTGGTTCTCGTTGGCGGACGACAGCTCCTTGCCTTTTTCGGGCTGAGGGTACCGGCTGTAGTAGAAGCCGTTGCCACGCCACGCGACGCCGGAAACCTTGACCCATTCGATCTTGTCAGCCAGCGGTTTTCGTGTGGTGAGGTCGAGAACGTTGTATTCCTGCCAGTCTGATCCGCTGCGCGAGATGCCGTATACCGCGAGCTTGGCGTCCTTCGAGGGGGCGAACGCATTGAGCAACACGGTGCCATCGGCCGACCACGTGTTGGGATCGAGCAGAACTTCGGGCTTGCCCTCGATCCCCTTCTGAATGAACAGGACGCTCTGATTCTGCAGTCCGTCGTTCTTGCGGAAGAAGAAGTAGTCGCCCTTCCGCGACGGCGCCGAGTACTTGGCGTAGTTGTAGAGCTGCTTCAGCCGTTCGGTGAGCTGCGCGCGGAACGGGATCTTCTCGAGATAGGCAAACGTGACCTTGTTCTGCGCCTCCACCCACTTCGCCGTGTCGGCCGACGTATCGTCCTCGAGCCATCGATAGGGGTCGGGCACTTTGACACCGTGATAGGTGTCGACGTGATCAACGGCACGAGTGTCTGGATACTGAAAGCCGGACTGGGCGGACAGCGCAGCTGACATGGTCAAGAGGGCGATCCCAACGCGCAGGTGTGTGGTCATGGCAGTTCCCTGGCCAGAAAGCGTTTCGACGAGTGTACTCGTTGAACCGCTCACGCGACCAGACCTGACCCACTCGCCCCACCAGTCGCACCAGCCCTACTCGCCCGACCAGCCCCACCCGACCGACCTGCCCCACCCGACACCCGACCCGCCCCACCCGACTGAAACTAGACCGCCACTCCCACTCGGAACGACGCGTTGTAGCCGTTCGTCGGGTCGCCAGACAGCGTGGCCATCTCCTCCGACACGCCGTCCGCAAACACGCTGTCGCGTGCGTTGGTCGTCGGGTTCTGGCCACCTGAAGCATACACACCGGTGCGATACACCGACGCCGTCACATCTTCGGGAAAGGCAATCTGTGTGACTTTCACCGACCGCCCATTAATAGAGACCTCGACGTGAATGTGGGTCGCGCGTCCCTGATACCAACCGGGATAGATCGTCGTGAACGTTGCCACTCCGTTCGCGTCGGTCGACTGAATCCCGCGAAGGTACGTCAGGTTGCGTTCACTCCCGTACTGCGAATAGTTACCTGACGCGTCGCACTGCCAGATGTCCACGCTCGCGTTGGCGACCGGAGCGCACGCGTTGTTGGTGTTGACAACGGTGATCGCGAGCGTGACCGGCAATCCAGGCTTGCCTTCGCGGATGTCGCTGCGGATGAAATCCGACAACGACGGGAAGGGGCCTATCGTCTCGGTCGGCGACACCACACAGGCACCGGCAGTTGGCGTCGGAGTAGTTGTCGGCGTCGTGGTCGTCGGGCTCGTTGGCGTCTCCCCGTTGCAGGCGGTCGACAACGCAGCACCGGCTGCGCTCAACAGACCCAGAGCCTGACGACGTGTCCACTGTTTGCTGGTCGAGTTCTTCATCGGCGTTTCTCAAACGAACGACGCTGGCATCGTCAGAGTAGGACCCGCGGACACGCCCGCGGAAGTCCTGCGCGGCTTTCCTCAGTGTTAAGCTGGGCTTCACAATGGACCTCAAACGAATGGCCATGCTGGCCACCGTCGTCGAGCACGGGTCGATGCGCAAGGCGGCGCGCTCGCTCGGTCTGACGCCGTCCGCGGTGAGCCAGCAGATTCGCCAGCTGGAGCAGGAGACTGGAGTCACGCTGCTCCGTCGCTCGACGCGGCACCTGGCACTCACCGACGCCGGCGACGCGTTCTACCAGGGCTGCGCCGAGATGGTGGCGGCCGCGCGGTCGGCGCACGAACGGCTGGCGGCGCTCCACGATTCGGTCGTTGGCGAGCTCAGCGTCAGCGCGCCCATTGGCTTCGCGGCGGCGCACCTGACCGATGCGTTGTTGCCAGTTCTCGAGCAACACCCATCGTTGACACTGCGCCTGGTCGCGACCGACGATCAGCTCGATCTGATCAGGGAACGGATCGACATCTCGATTGCCATTGGCACGTCGCCTCCCGCCACGAGTCTGGTTCGGCGTCATCTGGCAGACTGGCCGAACGTCCTGGTTGCCTCTCCCGCGTATCTCGAAAGACGTGGCACGCCCAAGCGAGTGAATGAGCTCAACGATCACGCCTTCGTGACGCTGCCACCGTGGCATCACCCAGCGGACGTCCTGACGGGCCCCAAGGGCGAGCGCCACCGACTGCAGGTCACGCCGCGCGTCGTGAGCAACAATCAGCACACGATCAAGCAGCTGGCAATTGCCGGTGTCGGGCTTTCGTTCCACGTGGCACCGGAAATCACTCAAGAGTTGGCGGATGGCCGCTTGAAGCGCGTCCTGCCCGACTGGTCGCTGCCGACGCTCAGCGTCGATGCGTTGATGCCACCGCGATCGACGCAACCGGCCAAGGTGCGAGCTGCCCTCGATGCGCTGCGAACCTATTTGACGAACACCACCGACGCCCGAAAGCCGCGCAAACGCGGCCGCCGATAGTTGCCATTAAGATTGTTGGGGAGAACCGGATGCCGCATACCGCGAAGAGCTCGTTCGTGATCGACAAGAAGACACCCGCTGCGATCTCGTTTCAGGGTGGACAAATGACCCACACCCGCTTCGAGAAAACGTTCACCGGCGACATCGTCGGGACGAGCGTGGTCGAAGCGCTGCTCGCCGGGCTCGACAACGACGGTCCGGCGATTTACGTCGGCATCGAGCGCTTCGATTGCACGGTTGGTGGAATGAAGGGAACGTTCGTCTTGATGCACAGCGCCACGCAACATTCGAGCGGTGGCACCGCCGCGTGGACGATTGTGCAAGGCTCCGGCACCGGACAGCTCGCGGGGATCAGCGGACACGGCGAGATCCTTCCGGGTCATGATTTCGCCTTGACGTACGAATTGCCGTCCTGACCCCACTGCCCCACCAGTCCCACCCGCCCCACCCAGCCCTACCCGCATTCGCCACCGTCACGCTGGTCCTGCTAGTTTCGTCGATCCTGGCGACGATGCTCCCCGCCTTGCGCGCGGCGAGGATCGATCCGGGTGTGGCGCTGCGAGACGAGTAGCGGCACCGCGGGAAAACGTAGCCACGAAGGACACGAAGAACACGAAGTCTCTAATGTTGGATCTTGCTTCGTGACTTCGTGCCCTTCGTGGCTACGTTTCTTCCGTGCTTCCGTGCCTACCGGAACACTCTCAACAATCGCGTCAGCGGATCGTAGAACCGATCGACCACGCGCTCCTTGAGCGGGATGATGGCGTTGTCGGTGATCTTGATGTTTTCGGGGCACACCACGGTGCAGCACTTGGTGATGTTGCAGTAACCGATGTTGTGCTTGGTCTTCAGGTCCGACACGCGGTCTGCGGTATCGAGCGGATGCATTTCGAGCGCCGCGGCGTAGGTGAAGAATCGCGGCCCGATGAATTCCTCGTGCTTGCCGTGGTCACGAAGCACGTGACACACGTCCTGACAGAGGAAGCACTCGATGCACTTGCGGTACTCCTGGACGCGATCGATGTCCTGCTGCTTCATCCGCCAGGTGCCGTCCGGGGCATCGGGCTTCCGCGGCTTGAACTTCTGAATCTTTTTCTTGACCTGGAAGTTCCAGGACACGTCCGTGACCAGGTCCTTGATTAGCGGAAACGTCTTCATCGGCTCGACGGTCACCGGTTCGTTCAGGTCGAGCGAGTTCAGCCGCGTCATGCACATCAGCCGTGGCTTGCCGTTGATCTCCGCCGAGCACGACCCGCACTTGCCGGCCTTGCAGTTCCAACGAACAGCCAGGTCGCCGGCCTGTTCCGCCTGAATCTTGTGGACGGCATCGAGAACGACCATGCCCTCCGAGACGGTAGTGCGATAGTCCTTGAGCGCCCCTCCGCCACCGGGGTCACTTCGCCAAAGTTTGAATGTCGCTTCCATGGTTATGAATCCGATCGACTATGAGAACCGCAGCCACGAAGGGCACGAAGACACGAAGCCAACAAAAATTAGGGTTGCAGATTGCTTCGTGTCCTTCGTGCCTTCGTGGCTACGTCCTTCTTCTCAATTATTGCTTCTGCGCCTCGATGACTTTCTTCAGCTCCTCCGGCATCTCCGGGATCGGCACGTAGGACACCGTGATCTGCGCCGTCGGGGTCTCGCTTGATCATGATGTTGACGTTGCTGAACGCCGCCGTCTTATCCGGATAGTCCTCGCGGAAGTGGCCGCCCCGGCTCTCCTTGCGCTCGATGGCCGAGATGCGCGATGGCCTCGGAGACCGCCAGCAGATTCTGCACGTCAATCGCGGTGTGCCACGCGCCGTTGTATTCGCGGTGACCGGCGACGCCCAGCCGCGTGGCGCGCTGCTTGAACTCCTGTATGCGCGCGAACGCCTCCTGCATTTCGTTTTCCTGGCGAACGATGCCTACCTTGGCCTGCATCGTTTCCTGGAGATCCTCTTGCAGCTTGAAGGGGTTCTCGCCGGTCGCGCCTCGGTCGAACGGCGACAGCGACTCCTGAATGGCGGCTTGAATATGCCCTTCGTCCGCCTTCACCGCGCCATTCTTGCGGGCGAAGTCGGCCGCGTACTCTCCAGCGCGCTTGCCGAACACGATCAGGTCGGACAGCGAGTTGCCGCCGAGCCGGTTGGCGCCGTTGATGCCCGAGGCACATTCTCCCGCCGCGAACAGACCGGCAATGGACGACATCTGGCTGTCGGCATCCACCCGCACGCCTCCCATGATGTAGTGCGTGGTCGGACCCACTTCCATGGGCGTCGTCGTGATGTCGAGATCCGCGAGCTCCTTGAACTGGTGGTACATGCTTGGGAGCTTGCGCTTGATGTGCTCTTCGCCGTTCGAAAGCTTCGACGTGATCCAGGCGATGTCGAGAAAAACCCCGCCGTGTGGTGAGCCGCGACCGGCCTTGACCTCGCGATTGATGCAGCGGGCGACATGGTCGCGGGTCAGCAGTTCCGGCGGACGCCGCGCGCTCTTGTCCCCCTGGGTGTAGCGCCAGCCCTCTTCCTCGTCTGATGCCGTTTGCGGTTTGTAGTTGTCCGGGATGTCGTCGAACATGAACCGGCGGCCTTCGCTGTTCTTCAGCACGCCACCTTCACCGCGCACACCCTCCGTGACGAGAATCCCCTTGACGCTGGGGGGCCAGACCATACCCGTGGGATGGAACTGGATGAACTCCATGTCGATCAGTTCCGCGCCGGCTTTGAACGCGAGCGCGTGACCGTCGCCCGTGCCTTCCCAACTGTTGCTCGTGATCTTGTAGGCTCGCCCGACGCCACCGGTCGCGAGAATCACGGCTTTCGCACTGAAGACGTGGAAACGTCCGCGTTCGCGATCGTAGGCGACGGCGCCGGAGATTCGCCCGCCATCCTGCTGCAGCAGGCTGATGACGGTGTGCTCCATGTGCACGGTCACACCGAGATAGACCGTGTGATCCTGCAAGGTCCGGATCAGCTCGAGACCAGTGCGATCACCGACGTGAGCCAACCGTGGATAGCGGTGGCCACCGAAATTGCGCTGGTTGATGCGGCCATCGGGCGTGCGGTCGAAGACCGCGCCCCATGCCTCGAGCTCGCGCACGCGATCTGGCGCTTCCTTGGCGTGGATTTCCGCCATGCGCCAGTTGTTGATGTACTGCCCGCCGCGCATCGTGTCGGCGAAATGCACCTGCCAGCCATCGCGATCGTCGTTGTGCGCGAGCGCCGCGGCCATTCCACCCTCGGCCATGACGGTGTGCGCCTTACCGAGGAGCGACTTGCAGATCAGACCGACACTGACGCCGGCATTTGCCGCTTCGATAGCGGCACGCAGTCCAGCGCCACCGGCGCCGATCACGAGGACGTCGTAACTGAAGCTGCCATACGACGCCATCAGAGAATTCTCCAGTCGGTGACGATTCCCATCGAGCACAACCGCACATAGATGTCGGCGAAGGCGACGGAGAAGAGGCTCATCCAGGCAAATGGCATGTGTCGCTTGTTGAGGCTCGTCGCACAGTTGTAGCAGGCGCTCTTCATCGGCGACTTGGACACTTCATCCATGTGACCACCGAACAGATGCCGACCGGAGTGGCAGCCGAAGGTGTAGCTGGCCAGCAAGATCACGTTGACGAGGAGCAGGATCGTCCCCACGCCGATGCCAAACTGCTTCTGCAAGGTCACGGGGTTCGTGAACCAGAGTGCCAGCCACACGTCGTACGACAGGATGAAGATGAAGATCACCGCGACGTAGAAGAAGTAGCGATGGACGTTCTGCAGGATGAGCGGGAACGAGTTCTCGCCCAGGTAGCCACTTGCGCGGTTCGCCGACCGCGCAATTCGGCGGATCGGCCCAGAACGCCTTGTAGTAGGCGCCGCGGTAGTAGTAGCACGTGAATCGAAACAGGCCGGGGAACGGAAGAATCAACAACGCCGGAGAAAACGGGAGGAAGCCTGGCCACCATGCCGGCTGCGGTCCGAACCATGCGTGCGGCGAATCTCCCCACAGGACGGGAGAGTAGAACGGTGAAAGATACGGCCCGAATTCGTAGTGTGCGTTCTGAAACGCTGCCCACGTGGCGTAGACGATAAACGACGTAAAGACGGTGAAGACGACCAGCGGGGTCGACCACCAGCTGTCCCGACGTGACGTCCGACCGAAGCCTTGTGGGGCCGCCGTAAGAGAGATGACCTGCATGAAGGCGCCCTTTCAGGAGATAAACCTACTAAATATATCTCGCGCCTCGGTCCACGGTCCACGGTCCACGGTCCACGGTCAGTCGACACTGACAACGGCGCCTCGCCATCCTGTGCCTTTGTGTCTCGATGTCGCTGACGCTTGTCTTTTGATATGCCTTATAGCAACATATCGCTGTAAGGCTTATGGGACGTCGCTATGCCTGACTGGAAAGCTGAACTGCGCCGTCAACTGGCCGCGCGGGGGCTCGACCCTACTCTTCACCCGTCGGTCATCGAAGAACTGTCGATCCACCTCGAAGACCGTTATCGATCCCTGTGCGCGCGTGGCGTCAGTGCTGCCGAAGCCGAACGCAGTGTGCTCGACGAGATGGATGACGAGGCGCTGAACCACGAGCTCGACGCCGTCGAGCGTTCTCGGTCCCGTTCGAGCGCAGCCCTCGGTGAGCCGCGTCGGTCGAACGTGCTCGAGTCGCTGATGCTCGACTTCCGGTATGCGGCGCGCGCCCTTCGGAAGAGTCCCGGTTTCACCCTTCGTCGCCGTGCTGACACTCGCACTCGGCGTTGGCGTCAACACAGCCATCTTCTCCGTGGTCAACGCGGTAATGCTACGGCCGCTGCCGTTTGGCGATCCCAGCCGCCTTGTCCGGATATACGAGAGCAATCCAGCGCGGGGATGGCCCGAGTTCTCGGCGTCCGATCCCAACTTCTTGGATTGGCGCGCGATGGCGACGAGCTGGGAAGCGCTCGCCGCGAGTGGCGGCGGGTCAGTGTCGTTGTCGACCGGTGCTGGCGCCGAGGTCGTCGACGGCCTTCGCGTGACAACCGATTTTCTCCCCGCCCTTGGGATCTCGCCGGTCCTCGGACGCAATTTTCAGCCCGAGGAAGATCGACCCGGTGGCAACCTGGCCGTGACCATCATCACCGACGGGTTGTGGCGGCGCGCATTTGGCGCCAAACCCGACATCGTCGGTTCGACGGTGCGAATCAACGATGCACCGCATACCGTCGTCGGCGTGCTGGCGCCGGGGTTCGAGTGGGGCGAAGCCGAGCTGCTCCGCCCGCTGGCGCCCAATCCCGCGCGTGACCGTGGTGATCACCAGATCAGCGTCATTGGCCTGCTCAAGCCGACGATAACCCTCGAGGAGGGTCGCGCGGAACTGGTTGGCATCGCGGCGCAGCTGGCGCAGCGATATCCCAAAGATAACGAGGGTTGGAGCGTGCGCCTGGTCACGTTCTACGACTGGCTCATCCCCGCGCAGACCCGCGAATCCCTCATCGTTCTGCAGGGGGCGGTCGCCCTCGTCCTGCTGATTGCGTGCGCCAACGTCGCGAATCTTCTGCTGGCGAGGGGCGCCGCGCGCAACCGGGAGCTGGCGATTCGGGTGGCGGTCGGCGCATCTCGCGCCCGCCTCCTGTGGCATGGACTGATGGAGTCGCTCCTGCTCGGTGTGGCCGGCGCGGCGGCGGGCCTTGTCTTGGCGGCGGCCACTATTCGCGTCCTGTCTACCTACGCGGCGAGCATCGTGCCGCGCGTCGAGGATGCGTCGATCGATTGGGCCGTCGTGACCTTCGCTGCCATGTGCGCGATTGCTTCGGCGGCGGTCTTCGGCTTGCTGCCCTCGTTGCACGCCGCCCGCGAACAGGGACAGGCGCTGCACGAGACGAGCCGAGGAGCAACCGGCGGGCGAGGGCGTCACCGCATTCGCGCCGCTCTTACGGTTACGGAAGTTGCCCTGTCCGTCGCCCTCTTGATCGGCGCCGGCCTGCTGCTCCGCAGCTTCGTCAGCCTGCAACGGGTCGAGCCGGGCTTTGACGTGGAGGCGGTCATGACCGGGCGCATCATGCTGGCGAGCGCCAGCGCGTTCGGGACACGCGAACAGCGTCTCGACTTCTGGCGCCGCCTCACCGCGGAGGTCGCGACGCTGCCAGGCATCACCGGAGTGTCGACCGGTAGCGGCATCCCGTTGACCTCGGGCAATACCCGCACCGAAATCGTCGTTCCAGGCGCGGCCTCGATTCCCGGTGTTCAGCCGTCCGCGGATTGGCGTGTGGTGACGCCAGGCTATTTCGCGACCATGGGGATTCCGCTGCGCGGGCGCGACTTCAGCGAAGCCGATGGCGCAAACGCACCACCGGTCATCATCGTCTCCGAGGCACTGGCCCGGCTGTACTGGCCTAACGAAGATGCCGTTGGCAAGACGGTCGTGCCGACCAGCCTCGGGAACAAGCCGCGCACCGTGATCGGCATCGCCGGAGATCTTCGCAGCTTTGGCCTCGACGGTGAGGTGCGGCCGATGATCTATTACTCGGGGATGGAAGCACCCGTCTTCGGGCAAATGTATCTCGTGTGGCGCAGCGCGCTGGACCCGCGGTCGCACGTTCCATCGATACGCGAAACCATTGGCCGCATCAGCCCGCAGGCAACGTTGTATGAAGTGGCACCAGCAACCGAACTGTTGTCCACATCGTTCGGATCGCGACGATTCAACCTCTACCTGCTGGGCGTGTTCGCAGTTGTAGCGCTCCTGCTCGCGGCGATCGGCCTCTTCGGAGTCATGGCCTATCTCGTCTCGCAGCGCACACGCGAGATTGGTGTGCGGCTGGCGCTCGGCGCGAGCCGGCTCGAAGTCTTCCGGCTGATCATCAGCCGCGGGGTTGCCCTCGCTGCCGGCGGCGCGCTGCTCGGTGTCGGCGGGGCAATGTGGCTGACCTGGTTGATGGAGAACCTGCTCTTCGCCATCTCACCCAACGATCCGCTGACGTTCGTCGCGGTACCGCTGCTGCTGATGGCCGTCGCGCTGCTCGCCTGCTACATCCCGGCGCGCCGTGCGATGCGAACCGATCCGGTCACGGCGCTCCGCGCCGAGTAACCGGGCACTTAGTCTTAGTGCAGTCACGCTTATGACAAACCGCATCCTCGATCGCGAATTGAAGAAGGGCAGCGCAGAGCTCATGATCCTCGCGCTGCTCGATGCCCGCGCGCGGCATGGGTATGAGATCAGCCAGGTCATCGAACAGCGCTCAGAGGGCGCCGTGCGTTTCAAGGTGGCGTCGCTCTACCCGCTGCTCTACCGGCTCGAACGGCGCGGCTGGATCAGCGGGCAGTGGGTGGAGAAAGAAGGACAGCGCCGCCGCCGCTATTACCGCCTGACGCGGGAAGGGCGCAAAGTCCTGGCCGAACAGCGCAAGGGCTGGCAACGATTCGTGGCCGCGATTGGCCGCATTACCGAGGTTGGCAATGCCTGATTTCAAAACAGCCCTCAAGCGACGTCTCGCCGATCGACGGATTGATCCGACCCTGCATTTCGCGGTCATCGACGAGCTCAGCCAGCATCTCGACGATCGTTATCGCGCGCTGGTTTCGCAGGGTGTGAGCGCGGCCGACGCGGAGCGGGCCACCATCCAGGAGCTCGATGACGAATCCCTGGAACGTGAGCTGGCGCGCGTCGAACGGCTTCGCGCGCTGCCGCCGCCACCGCTCGGCAACCCGGCCAATCGTGCCGGGCTCCTCAGTCACTGGTTCCAGGACGTTCGCTACGCCGCCCGCTCCCTGATGAAGCATCGCGGCTTCACAGCCGTTGCCGTGATCACGCTGGCACTCGGAGTTGGCGCAACAACCGCCATTTTCTCGGTCGTCAATACCGTGATGGTCCGGCCATTGCCGTTTGCCGATCCGGATCGTCTGGTGCGCCTCTGGGAGAGCAATCCCGCTGGCGGTTGGCCGCAGTTCTCACACTCCCACCCCAATTTTCTCGACTGGCGCGCCCAACAAACAACACTCGAAGGGATGGCCGCCTACAGCGGTGCGAGCTTCGCCACGTCATCGGACAGCGGCGCCGAAATCGTCCGCGGAATGGCCGTGACCGCCGACTTCCTGCCGTTGTTGGGTGCTCAACCAGCTCTGGGTCGAAACTTCACGGCCGACGAAGACCGACCGGGCGCTCCCTTGGTCGTCTTGCTCGGCGACGGCTACTGGCGCCGGCGCTTCAACGGCAGCCACGCTGTGCTCGGCCAGACCGTGGCCCTCAATGGACGCACGTTTTCGATCATTGGCGTCCTGCCGCCATCGTTTCAGTGGGGCACCACCAATCTCGAGGTCATAGTGCCTCTTGCACCCGATCCGCAGCGCAATCGAGGTGACCATCGCATCAGTGCGATCGGACGACTGAAGCCCGGCATCTCCACTGAGCGCGCGCTGGCGGAGTTTGTTGGCATCACCGCAGGTCTTGCCGCGCGCTTCCCTGACTCCAACCGCAATTGGACTGCGCGCCTGGCAACGTTCTACGACTGGATCATCCCGCGCGAAACGCGCGAGTCACTCCTGGTGCTGTTGGGAGCAGTCGCGCTCGTGCTCCTCATTGCGTGCGTGAACGTCGCCAACCTTCTGCTCGCCCGCGGCGCGGTACGACAAAGGGAGCTGTCCGTGCGCATCGCATTGGGCGCTTCCCGGTGGCGAATCTTTCGCCAGCTGCTGACGGAGTCGCTATTGCTCTCGATGGTCGCCGGCGCAGTGGGGTTACTCGTTGGGGTTGCGACCACGCGACTCCTGGTTGCGTTTGGACCCGATAGCGTCCCACGGCTGGACGAGGTCTCCTTCGACCGCAACGTGCTCGCATTCGCCATCGCGATCTCGCTTCTCTCGGCGTTGATCTTCGGGCTCATCCCGGCCCTTCAGGTCTCGCGCCAGCGACCGGCCGACACGCTGCGCGATGCCACTCGCGGCGCCTCGGGCGGTGTGGGTCGCCAGCGCCTCCGCTCCGCGCTCACGATTGCCGAAGTCGCGCTGTCTGTCGCACTGCTGATCGGTGCGGGGCTGCTTCTCCGCAGTTTCGCGCAATTACGGCAAGTGGCGCCCGGCTTTACGATCGACGGCGTCATGACCCTGCGGATCAACCTCCCAGGCACGAGTTACCCGACGATGGATCATCGAGTCGCGTTCTACGATCGACTGCTCGCGGACGTCAGGGCGCAGCCGGGAATGGCGGGTGCCGCGACCTCCAGCGCG
Source organism: uncultured Acidobacteriota bacterium (assembly GCA_963724485.1). Taxonomy (GTDB): domain Bacteria; phylum Acidobacteriota; class Vicinamibacteria; order Vicinamibacterales; family UBA2999; genus JACCSI01. The sequence continues at coordinate 222,392 of CAVRUW010000016.1, read as the reverse complement.
GTTCCGCTGTCCGGCGACAACACCTCAACCATCCTCGTCTTGCAGCATCGTCAACCAGCGCCGGGCGAAGAACTGTCCGCGGACTGGCGGCTCGTGAGCCCCGGGTACTTCGAAACGATGGGAATCGCGCTGCGCGGGCGGGACTTTACGCCCGCCGATCGACTGAACACCCTGAGAGTAGCGATCATCAGTGAGTCGGTGGCCCAGCTGTACTTCCCCGGCGAGGATCCGCTTGGCAAGACGGTCGGGATCGGCAGCTTCGGTCCGGATCCGCACACGATCATCGGCGTGGCCGGCAACGTTCGCAGCTTTGGTCTGGATGACGAGCCGGCTCCAATGGTCTACGGTTCGGCCGTCGCTTACGCTGGGTGGAATCCGATGTACCTCGTGTGGCGCACAGCGGCTACCAGCCCGCAGGGACCTGCCACACCTGCCCAGCAAGTCCCGGGAATCCGCGACGCCGTCCGTCGCATTGACCCCGGAGTGCCGATTTACGACGTCAGGACTCTCAGCGAAATGTTGTCGGATTCGTTTGGACCGCGTCGCTTCAACATGTATTTGCTGGGCGTGTTCGCGAGCGTCGCGCTCGCGCTGGCGGCCATTGGCCTTTTCGGCGTCATGGCCTATCTGGTGGCGCAGCGCACCCGCGAGATTGGCGTTCGGCTCGCGCTCGGCGCCGAACGGCGGGACATCTTCCGACTCGTCCTCGGGCGTGGCGTGGTCTTGGCGGTCATTGGTGCGGTGATTGGCGTCGGCGGCGCTCTGTGGCTTTCCCGCGTGATGCAGAGCCTGTTGTTCTCGGTGTCCGCAACCGATCCCGCTACCTTCGCGGCGGTACCAATTCTTCTGATCGTCGTCGCCGTAGTGGCCTGCTACGTACCGGCTCGGCGGGCCATGTCTGTCGATCCGGTGACAGCGCTGAGAGCGGAGTGAGCTCAACGGAGGTTTAACGCGGGTTCGGTGAGAGAACCTTCGTCAGAACGGTGAGAACCGTCAGAGAACTCGAACTCGCACTGCCACCGTTCCAGACGCGGCCGTCGAGCGGCCCCCAGGCTTCCACGGTCCAGCGGCCGTCGGGCAGGCGCGTGGGTCGAAGCAGCGACTCGTACTTGGTCTGACGAATGTCGGCGAGGTTCTCGACGTTCACGAAGAATCGTGCTCGGCCAACGCGCCGCTCGAACAATCCTCCAAACAGCACGTAGCGACGGCTGACCTCGCGGTAGGGATTGTCGTCGAGCGGCTGCCGCCCGGTGAAATACGCTTCGAATCCGGCTCGACCCCATGCGTCGCCTTCGATCATCACGTTGAATGATGCGCTGTGATGCGGCGTCAGCGGAACCTCGCGGCGTCGTGAGGTCTCGAAGTCGAACTCGGTTGCGTTTGTGAAGGCGTGCGTTCCCATCAAACTGAGCTCGCCAACACGATAGCGAGCGACGAATTCGGTGCCCCACGTGCGGGTTGGTTCGGGGGCATTCTGGAGCGCGACTGGAAACCCGAGTGCCGGTGGCGCTTCTACGAGCTGCACGGCGTGATTGACCAACGATCCGAAGAGCGTCCCTGAAATCTCGAATGGTCCGCGAGACCATGTCAGGTCTGCCGACGCCGTATGGGCGCGCTCAGCCTCCAGACCGACGAGCGGCGCCAGGCGCGCAAGACCCGTTTCATCCGTTTCCTCGGTGAAAGGAGTTGGAGCGAACGAACCGCTGCCGACAGAGATACGCCCGGTCCAATTCGAAGCGGGTCGAATCAGGAGCGAGACCCGCGGACTGGCAAGCGTGCCGTATTCGTTGTGGAAGTCGGCGCGAGCGCTCGCCGCCAGCGATGCTCTACTTCCGAGGGTGATTTCATCCTGGACGAAGACCGCTGGCGCGGAGAAGCGGTACTTGAAACGGACGACATCTTTCGGATGGTAGCGATCCTCCTGCATCGAAGCGCCGACAACCCAAGTGTGGATCCCCGAGGTCCCGCTCATCGACACCTCCCCGAACCACGTCGCACGCGTTCCGTTTTCTTGCACTATTCCAAACACGCGCTCCTGCCCGAGCTGCGCGAACGAGCCACGCGCGGTCACCACCTTTTCGTCCAGAAGCCAGCGCGCGAGCGCGCCCACGTCGGCGCGCCGGCTGTCGAGCTTCTCGGCGAATCCGGCCGGAGATTCGAGACCCGTGGTCAATCGCTCGATTCCATCCGTCTCGACCAGGCTGCCTCCGGTGCGGCTCTCGCCGATGAATCCGCCGGTGAGAAATAGCGACGTGCCGCCGCCGGACTCGTAGAACAGGCGAGGACGAATGACCGCGCGGTTGAAGTGCGGTAAGTCGGTCCAACTATCGTCATCGAGATCCTGACGTTGCTGCCCGTGATACCCGGACAACAACGTCCACGACCATCCACTCGATGGTTCGGCGGCTAACCAGAGCGTCGTGTCGACGCCCTGCTGGGATGTGAGGTTGAACAGTGCTTCGTGCTCGGTCTCAGCCGGACGTCGCGAGACAAGGTTGATGACTCCGCCGAGCGCGGCGGGACCGTACAAGGCTGACGCCGCGCCCTTGATGATTTCCACCTGACCGAGGTCGAGCGGCGGCACTTGCAGCAGGCTGAACGAATCGCCTCCCGCACCATAAAGCGGCAATCCGTCGGCCAGGAGTTGCGCGTATCGTCCACGCAGCCCTTGAATGCGAACGTTGGCCGCGCCCATCGAAGGCGCGGTCGTCTGCACCCGCAGTCCCGTGGTTTCGCCGAGCAGCATGGCGACAGAGCCGGGCGTCATGAGCGCTTTTTCTTCAATTTCCTCGCGGTCGATCACTTCGACGCGAAGCGGCTCGTCCTGCAGTCGCCGGTCGGAACGGGTCGCGGACACCACGACAGTTTCTTCGACGGTCGGCAGCTCTTCGGGTCCTCGTGGTGCGTCGGGAGTGCGATTCGTGGGAGTCGGAGCCTGCGCTTGAAACAGCAACGCGGCGGCGGCGAGAAGCGTTGAAAGGCTCAAGGAAACAAGCGTACTCGAACAGCCTTATCGCGGGTCGTATGCCAGCGTTGCATCGCCATGGAGCAGATGGCACGGGGGCGGCAGGTTTTCGATTCGACGAAGATCCTCATACGTGCCGCCTTCCTTCACCAGGGTTGCGTGGGCGAATAGTGGATCGCCTTGCGCGGCTCCAGTGTCCACCTCCTCGATGACCGGGAGGTCACAATGGTCAGTGGCCAGCAGCCCGCTAATCCTGCACAGCCGCACTTTGGTCAAGGTGTGCGGCATTTCGAACCAGTCGTTGCGGTCATGACTCGTCGCAGCGATCATGAATCTGGCCCAAGGTGGAACCGCCACCAATCCGGCAAACCCACGGTTCATGATCATTCGCGGGTGATCGAAACCAAACCACACGCCGGTGACCAGGTGAGGTGTGTAGCCCACAAACCAGGCATCGGTGAATCCGTCCGACGTGCCTGTCTTCCCGGCGGCTTGCAGCCGGAATCCCGTGCCACGCGCGGCAGTTGCCGTTCCTCGATTCAGCACGTCCGCCATCATGCTCGTCATCTGGTAAGCCGTGGCGTCGGAGATCACACGACGCTCCTCTCCGGCCGCTCGATAGATCACACGTCCGTGTCGGTCTTCGACCCGCCGGATCGTCGTCGGCTGTCGCCACACGCCCTGGTTGGCGAACACTCCGTATGCCGAGGTGAGCTCGAACAGAGATACTTCGCCGGTGCCGAGGGCGAGCGAGGGCACGGCAGGCAGCGTCGACTTGATCCCGAAGTTCGCCACGAGGCTCAGCGTGCTGGCAATACCCACCTGCTGGAGAAGGTGGGCCGCGGCGCGGTTGCTCGATTGGACGAGGGCATCGCGCAGTGGGAGCGTCTGGGAATCATCGTGATCACCGGGGAGCCACGGTCCCTCGGCCGTCGGGATGGGCTCGTTCAAGTTGTCGATACGGCTGCTCGGCGAGAACCCAGACTCCAGCGCTCGTGCATAGATGAACGGCTTGAACGTCGACCCAGGTTGCCGGCGAGCGTCGAGCGCGCGATTGAAGGGACTCTCGCGGAAGTCGCGACCACCGACAATGGCTTTGACAAAACCCGTTGATGGCTCGATGGCCACGAGCGCGGTTTGCAACGGTTGATCGTCGCGCGCTCGAATCGGAGAAAAACGACTGACCTCTTCCGCTCTTTGTTGCAAGCGCTGGTCGAGCGTCGTGTAGACGCGCAAACCACCCGCGAAGGTCGCCTCGGACCCGAACCGTTCGACCAGCTCCCGAGTGACCGCGTCGCGAAAATACTCCGCACCTGAAACATGCCGCAGGTCGGCGGCTGTCGACGAATTCTTGTGAGCGACGAGAGCCTCAATCGAGACGGCGCGGGCCTCGTCGAACTGCTGTCGATCCAACACACCCTCGGCGAGCATCTGCGCGAGCACGAGGTCACGCCTCGCACCCGCACGCTCGGGAGCCTTACTTGGTGCATACAGCGATGGGCCCTTGATCAGGCCGGCGAGCATTGAAGCTTCCGCCGGTCCGAGCATCGAGGCTGGCTTGCCGAAGTACCCGGTCGCGGCCGCTTCGACTCCGTAATGCCCGTCTCCGAAGTACACGCGATTGAGATAGGCCTGCAGAATCTCGTGCTTCGTGTGGGTTTCCTCGAGGCGTCGCGCCAGCACGGCCTCCGTGAACTTTCGAGTGAAGGTCCTCTCGCTCTTCAGCAGCGTCGACCGTACAAGTTGCTGGGTGATGGTGCTGCCGCCCTGGACGATCTCACCCGCGCGAAGATTGACGACGGCCGCCTTGAGCACGCGGCGCCAATCGATCCCTCCGTGCTCGTAGAAGCGACGGTCTTCCACCACGAGCACGGCATTGAGCAGATGGGGGGAGATCGACTCAAGTCGAACTGGGAGACGGTGTCGCTCGAACACGGCCGCGACCACCTGGTCCTCTCCGTCGTACAGAAGAGTTGAGGCTGGTCCGTCACCGAGCGACACTTGCGAGGCAAGCTCCTCGATATCTTGTCGAAGGGTCCACAACTGTTGGGTCGCTGCGCCAGCCACAAAGCCGGCGACTACCACTACAATCCACGCGACGACGAATAACCGTCGATTGATCAGCCTCATCGTTGCCCTGCCCTGTCACAGAGCAAGAGCGATACCTTGGCTATGGCCGAGGCTTCGACCTGAACTATTTCGCCATCGCGACCGTAGTCTGTGGAGGTTGACCCGTCATGGCGACTGATCTCCGCATCGCATGTCGAAACGTCCTGCGTCGCCCGCTGTTTTCCGCGGTGGCTGTGCTGGCACTGGCGATCGGAATGGCCGTGAACACGGTGGCCTTCAGTGCGGTCAATGCCCTTCTTTTCAAGAAGCGCGCAGGCTTCGATGTCGAGGGCGCGGGCCGCATCCTCGTCAGCGGGAGCACGGCAACCGGCGAAGGTTTGTCGCTTCCCGAAGCCGAGCGACTTGCTGATGCGACTCGCGGCGCCCTGATCACTTCGGTTGAAGGTCGCACGTCACTCGCGTGGCGGCACGAGGGCCGCACCGACACAATTTGGGCGCTGCTGGTCTCGTCCTCTTATTTCGACATTCTGGAGGCAAGAACCACGGCCGGCCGACTCTTCACTGCGAACGACGTCCAGGCCGCCTCTGCGGCCGTCATCAGCGAGCGATTCTGGCGGGAGCGGTTGCAGACGGTTTCCCTGGATTCCGCCCGATTGAATGTCAATGGCGTCGAAGTGGCGGTCATCGGCATCCTACCCGACTCGTTCGAAGGGCCTGGCGGCCTCTACGCACCGGAGGTCTGGCTGCCCTTTGAGAGCCGCCGGCTGTTGTCGATGCCACCGACCCTCGATCGAGAGGATCAGCGGTGGCTGGCAATGTTCGGCCGCCTTGCTGGCCAAACATCACCAGCTGAAGCCAATGCGCGATTGCGGGCCGGCGCGACTCAGATCGCCAGGGACTATCCAAGAACTCACAACCGCTACGCCGCACGCTTCGCGCTGATGCACGAGCGGGTATCGGAGATTCAGTCGTTGCGATGGGCGGTCGCGGCGGGCATGTCGGCCGTGGGAATCGTGCTGCTGCTGGCGTGCTTCAACGTCGCGACGCTGCAGCTCGCTCGCGCGGTCGAGCGACAGCGTGAGATGGGCATTCGTGTCGCGATTGGCGCGAGCCGCTGGCAGATCCTGCGCCAGCAAATCGCCGAGGGACTGGTGCTCTCGATCATGGCCGGACTTGTCGCAGTCGTGATCGCGTGGTGGAGCCAAAGCCTGCTCGGCGCCTTCGCGATCCCCGTGCCCAGCCCTCAGCGCCTGAACGTCACACCGGATGCAACCGTACTGGCGTTCATCTCGTTGATGGTCATCGTCGGCGGACTGCTTCCCGCACTTGCTCCGGCCGTCGGTGCGCTGCGATTGGACATCGTTCGGCAACTGACCGCGCAGGGGCACACGAGCTCCGGTGGCCGTCCGTCCCCCGCACGCCAGGGTCTGGTGTTGCTGCAGGTTGCGGGCTCGACCGCATTCTTGAGCGTCGCGGCGTTGTTCGTTCAGAGCTTCGTATGGTCGGGCCACGCCGATCCTGGGTTCGACAGCGAACGAGCGGTCGTGTTGACGATCGACGCGGCAAGCCAGGGACTCGAGCCCGAGCGTGCACGCGCCAGCATCGACCGCATCGTGGAACGCCTGCGCGCACTGCCGGGTGTCGAGCGGGTCACGCGAGCCGACCGCATCCCGTTTGCAATTGGATATCCCCGGACGACGGAGATCGCCAGGGGCAAGCAGCCTTGCGAAACCGGTGGATGCTCGAAGGTGCTGACCTACGCGGTTGAACCAAACCACTTCGCAGCGATGGGCATCCCTCTGTCGGGGCGCACGATTTCAACCGGCAATGCCCTCGAGGTCGTCGTGAGCGAGGCGTTGGCCGCGGAGTGGTTTCCGGCCGGCGGTGCCATCGGTCAGGTACTTCGAACTGGCGACACCAACGAGTCACGTACAATCGTGGGGGTGGCGCGCGACACCCGCGCGTATGGCTTCGGCGAGCGGCAGCCGCCTGTTCTCTATCGATCACTTGCTCTACCAGACTTCGCCAACGGCGTCACGATTGTGGTCCGAACCGCAGGTAATCCCGCCCCACTTGTGCAAACGGTTGCTGAAACCGTCCATGAAGTGGACCCACGACTGGCGGCCGAATCGGTCGAGACGATGAGCGCGCGCCTGCAGTTGCCGCGATGGCCGATGCGAGCGGCAAGCGGGTTCTTTGGAATCTGCGGGGCGCTGGCGCTGCTACTGGCAACGATTGGCCTCGCCGCCGTCATCTCTCACGCCGTCACTCAACGACAACGTGAGTTCGGAGTGCGGCTTGCTGTCGGTGCGACACCTGCCAACCTTGTCGTGGGGGTACTGACGGACAGCCTGAGAGTGGTCGTTCCGGGCATCGTCCTGGGCCTCGCGGGTGGGCTCGGCATGACACAGTTCGTCGGCGCCGCTCTTGTTGGCATCTCGTCCACCGACTCGCTCACCTACGCGGCGATCGCCGCGGTCCAGATCGTGATCGCGGTTGTCGCGTGTATCCTGCCGGCGCGACGCGCCGCGACGGTCGATCCTGTAGCTGTGTTACGCGCGGACTGACGACGGTCCTACGATCCGGCATTCATCATGAAGGTCGCCATACCGTGGAGGAATTCGCGAAGGACGGCGGCCGGCTCCGGATCGAGCCGCGCTTCATCGAAGGCGCGATCCATCAGCTGAACCCAGCGATCGCGGGCGGCTTGATTGATGACGAAGGGCATATGCCGCATGCGCAGGCGCGGATGACCGCGCTGCTCGATGTAGCGTGGCGGCCCGCCGAAGCGGCCGATGAGGAAGTCGCGCAGCCGCTCTTCGGCGCCGGCCAGGTCGTGTGCGGGATACATTGGCCCCAGGATGTCGTCCGCGGGCACTTGCGCGTAGAAGGCTCGCACGAGCCGGGCGAAGCCTTCCTCGCCGACACGCGCATAGACTTGATCTTCGGTCAGGTCCACAATATCTAACCAGTATGACGGATGAAGCTCCCAAGAGCGCGTATGAGCTGGCGATGGAACGGCTCCGGCAGCGTGACGCCGACGAAGGTGTCGAAGAGCGTGCAGTGAGCGATGCGCAAAAGGCCGAGATTGCCGAAGCGCGGAGCGTTCACGCGGCCAAGACCGCTGAAGCCGAGATTCTCTACAAGTCGAAACTCATGACGACCTTCGAACCCGACGAGCGCGCCAAGCTCGAAGAACAACATCGTCGGGACCTGGCCAGGATTCAGACCGATCTCGATCGGAAGTTGAACAAGATTCGCTCATTAGCCGGACGAGGCACAGAACAACGTAGCCACGAAGGGCACGAAGCCACGAAGCAAGATCCAACCTTTTTCTTCGTGGTCTTCGTGTCCTTCGTGGCTATCGTGCTTTTGCCTTTCCGTGTTTCCGTGCCTCTTACTCAAAGACGCTCTTCACAACAAACCAGACGTTCGCGGGACGCTCGGCAAGGCGTCGCATGTACCAGGGGAACCAATACGAGCCGTACGCGATGAGCACGCGGACGGTCTCGCCAGCCGCGACGAGGCGTGCCTGTTCGGCTCGCTGAATGCCGTACAGCATGTGAAATTCATAACCGCTCTTCGGGACGTGTGCATTGCGGGCGTGCTGGCATACCGCCTGGATGATCCGCGTGTCGTGAGTACCGAGCACGAGACGTGCCGTGCCGCCGCGAGAACGGTCGTCGATCATCGCGCGACCGAGGGCTGAGTAGCTTGCATCGACGTCGCTTTTCGCGGCGAGGGCAATGTTGGGCGGTTCGCGATATGCGCCCTTCACCAGCCGCACGCCGGCGCCGATTCGAAGCATGCGGGTCAGGTCAGTCGGTGTGCGGTGCAAGTAAGCCTGCAAACAGACGCCAATCCCCGGGAATCTGGTCTTCAGCTCCTCGGTGAGATCGAGCGTTACGTCGACGTAATGCGACTGCTCCATGTCGATCCAGAGGTAGCTGCCCGCTTCGTGCGCGCTGCGGGCAATCGTCATCAGGTGATCGCGGGCGCGATTTCGATCGATGTCCAGCCCCAATTGGGTGGGCTTCACCGAGGGCTCGCAGGCGAGTCCGAGCTTGCGAATACGCTCGATACCCTCCAGGTAGTGCGAGGCGACGGCGTCGGCTTCCGACGAATCGCCGACGTTTTCACCCAGACGGGTGAATACGCTGTCGATCCCCTGCGGCTCGAGCGCGTGCGCGGCCTGAAGCATGTCGTCGAAGGTCTCGCCAGGCATGAATCGCGAGACGGCACGCCGAACGAACGGGGCGCGCACACCATGTTCGCGCAGCCAACGATTGTCAGAGGCTTTCAGCAGCAGGGTTCGCATTGTTTGAAGTGACCGTGGACCGTGGACTGTAGACCGTGGAGCATTTACTTCCGATACCCCGGACCCCGGACAACCTGTCCTGGTGTGGCCCCGGTGTGTTCACCGTCACGCAGTACGTGGATGCCGTTGACGAACACGTGCTGAACGCCGGTCGAATATTGATGAGGCTTCTCGAAGGTGGCGTGATCCTGAATGCTGGCGGGGTCGAAGACCACGATATCAGCGAACATTCCTGGCGTCAGTCGTCCCCGCTCCTTGATGCCCAGGTTGTCAGCGGGCAAACTCGTCAGACGGCGAATCCCCTCTTCGAGTGGGACGAGCCGTTCATCGCGAACGTATCGTCCTAGCCATCGCGCGAAGTTGCCGTAACCACGTGGATGCGGGTTCGATTGAAGAAACACACCCTCGGCCGCCAGCGAGCCCGAGTCGGAGGCGAAGCTGACCCATGGTAAGCGAAGCTTCTTGCGAAGGTTGTCCTCGTCCATCAGGAAATACACCGCCTCGACGCGGCTGCCGTCTTCTATCACCAGATCCATCGCCGTGTCCTCGGGTGATCGGCGACGCGTCTTGGCGACCTCACTCAGCCGCTTGCCGGTCAGCGGCTTCAACGCTTCGCTCTTGAAGCCCGACAAGAGGATGCCATCGGGTCCCGCGCCGGTGAAAAAGTTCTCCCACTGATCGGTTGGCGTGGTCATCTCGCGCTTGACGCGGGCACGAATCGCCGGATCTTTCAAACGCTTGACCCACTCATCGTAGCCACCCTCCTGCACCCAGGGCGGCATCGTGGCGTTGAGGCCAGTCGCACCAGCGGGATACGTGTAGATATCGGCCGTGATGCGCAGTCCCTCCCGTCGAGCCTTTTCGATGCGCGCGATTGCCGCGTCGGTCTTGTTCCAGTTGTCGCGGCCCGCCGCCTTGAAGTGATAGATCTCGGCGGGCACTCTCGCTTCACGAGCAATCTGGATCAGTTCGTCGATGGCCTCGAGCAGCCGCGCCCCCTCGCTTCGCATGTGCGAGATGTACATTCCGCCAAACTCGCCCGCCGCCCTTGACAGTTCGACGAGCTCCGGCGTCTTCGCATAGAACGCAGGGGCGTAGATCAGCGACGACCCAACGCCAAGTGCACCTTCGCGCATCGCCTGACGCACCAGCTCCTTCATGCGGGACAACTCTTCGGGGGTCGGCTCCCGATCCGCATAGCCCACTTCGTGAATGCGAAGGGTTGTCGCCCCGACGAAGGACGCGATGTTGGGCGAAATGCCTTTGCGCTGCAACCCATCGAGGTACTCGCCGAGCGTGGTCCACGTGACGGCGTACTTGAGGTCGCCCTGCCCCTCGACCTGTTCCTGCTTCATCGAAGCATTGAGGGGTCCCATGGACCAGCCTTCGCCGAAAACCTCGAGAGTCACTCCCTGCCGAATATCGCTCTGCGATCGCCCGTCGACCAGCAGCGGCTCGTCGGCCCAGCTCAACATGTTGATGAAGCCAGGCGCGACAGCCAGCCCGTTGGCGTCCACCTCGAGTCGTGCACGCGCGTCGGGAAGCGGGCCGACGGCCATGATCCGATCCCCGCGCACTGCCACCGCGGCCGACACCCCCGGCCCGCCGGTGCCGTCGAACACACGGCCATTGCGAATCAGAAGGTCGTAATCGGTTTGTTGGGAAGAGCAGCTGGTGAGGAGGGCGATTGCGGAAACCGTGAGCAATGAGGAAACGACGGCACAGGGAATTATTCAGTTTCCAGTTGCCAGTTACCAGTTCAAAGGCAGAGCCAAGGCCTTAAGAGGGCCATGTCCATTTGAACTAGAAACTGACAACTGGCACTGAGGCACGTAACGTGCGCTAAACGTGCTTCATCTTGTGATAGCCCTCGGGATCGACGATCTCGTCGCCGGGCTCGAGATGAGTTCGCGGATGCTTCCAGTTGCCTAGGCTCAAGCCCATGAGCAGACCGCCGAGCGCCAGCGACAGGCCGGCAATAGCTGGGATGGCGTAGTTTGCCATGGCTTGCTGAAGAACCCCGTCCTGTGTCCCCACAACCGTCGCCTGGACATCGCTGGGGTTGAGGGCACCACTGATTCCAATCACGGCCGTCACCAATGCCGACGAGAAACAACGCGACACCGATGATCAGCCTTAGGTTCATGTTCGGGCTCCTCGATCCAACTCAGGCTGCAAACCGTATGCCCCGGTAGAGTATCCGGCTCGACCATGCTGGAACGAATGTTGAAGCCAGGCGGCGAGGAGATTCGGATGGTCCACTTCGCAGGACGATTTTTCGCGGTACGCACCCTCATGGCATTGGCTGCATTGATGCTGCTGTCCTCTGCCGCGCACGCTCAGACTGTCTCGGTCAGCTCCAATCAGTCTCAGGTGGGTTTCCAGGGTGGCGTCTCCATCGACCCGGAGCAGGTGTTTGCCGGCGTCTTCTGGCAATCGCCGCCGATCGGTGGACGGTTTCACTTGCGGCCGGGTATCGACGGCGGCTTTGGCAACGACCTCAGGTTAGCGACGTTCAACATCGACTTCGTGGCCCGCTTTCCCCTCGGCACCTCGGGATGGACCCTCATCCAAGGCGGCGGCCCGGTCATCGTCCTCATCAAGTTCGATGGATTCGAAGGAACGGAAACCAACGCGGGGGGCAGCTATATCTTCGGCTTCGCCCACGACGGAGGATTCTTCGGCGAGTTCCGCATCGGCGGCGGGTCGGTTCCAAACTTGAAGATGGGGGCGGGGTGGGCGATTAGATTCTAGGTGCTCAGGTGCTTGGGTGCCGAGGTGCGTTGGGTGGCGGTGACGGTGCACAGGTGCGACTAGGTCAGGCGGTCTGCAGAACTCGGTGAATCGCCCCGACATAGCGCTCAAAATTGGCGCGTTCTGTTGCCAGGTACTTCTTTCCTGATGTCGTCAACGTGTAGTACCGCGCGCGGCGGTTGTTGTCGGACGCCGCCCACTCGCCTTCGACATATCCATTGAGCATCAAACGTTGCAGCGCCGGGTAGAGAGAGCTTTCCCCGACGTGTAGCACGTCCTCTGACAGCTCCTTCAAGCGCTGAGCGATGCCGTACCCGTGGAGCGACTCCCGCGCGAGGACTCGGAGAATCAGCATATCGAGCGTGCCTGGCAGAATCTCAGCGGGCGCTTTGGCCACCCCCACCTCCCATCGATAGACGATGGAACGGAATGGGTATCCTGTCAAGTTCGGTGTGCGGCGTTCGGTGTGCGGAGTTGGTTCAGCGTGCCGAGTGCGGAGTTCGTGTACCTGGTACCTGAGTTCTGTGTGGGGTGCGGAGTTCTGTGCGACGTGCGGAGTTCTGACCGTAGACCGTGGACCGTGAGACCGTAGACCGTGGACCGTGGACCGTAGACCGTAGACCGTAGACCGTGTACCGTGAGCGCATGGAAGTGGCGGCGCCGCGACGGGTGATCGTGGGTATCACGGGTGCGAGCGGATCGATCTTCGGGGTGCGACTGCTCGAAGTGCTTCGTGACGCCGGCGTCGAGACTCATCTCGTGATGAGCCAGTGGGCAGCCAGGACGCTGGTGCACGAAACGGATTACTCCGTGGCACAAGTCCAGGCGCTGGCTTCGGAGCGCTACGCCATCGGCGATGTCGGAGCAGCGATCTCCAGCGGATCGTTTCACACCCTGGGGATGATCATTGCGCCGTGCAGCATGCGCACGCTGGGCGCCATCGCCCACGGCGTCGGTGACAATCTCATTCACCGTGCGGCGGATGTCGTGCTGAAGGAACGCCGACGACTCGTCCTCGCCGTCCGCGAATCACCATTGAACGAGATTCATCTCGAGAACATGTTGAAGCTGTCGCGGATGGGTGTCTCGATCTGCCCGCCGACACCGGCCTTCTACAACCACCCGAAGAGCCTTGACGATGTCGTTGCCTACACGGTTGCGAGGCTCCTCGATCAGTTTGGACTGGACGTCGCCGGCGCGCAGCGCTGGTCCGGCGACATGCGCAAGGGGTGATCCTCCAATCAAGTGCGGGGTGCGGCGTGCGGGGTGCGGAGTTGGTTCTGGGTGCGGAGTTGGTTCGGGGTGCGGAGTTCTGGGTTGCGGTGCGGGGTTCTGAGTTCCGATGCAGAGTTCTGCGTTCTGCGTCGATGCGGGCCAAACGACCTCGTTGTGAGACTCCGCACAGAACTCCGCATCCTGCACTCAGAACTCGCACGCGAACTCAGAACTCCGCACCGCAACCCAGAACTCCGCACCCCGAACCAACTCCGCACCCCGAACGCCGAACCCCGGACTTGACTTGCCCCCAGGCCCTGTCGCATATTCCCATCGATAGACGATGGGAGAGCCGGCATGAGACGGTGGCTGCGACGACTGCGGTATCTCGTGCAACAAGGTCGGCGACACGATGAGCTGACTGAGGAACTACGGTTCCATCGTGATCTGAAGCAACGAGAACTCGAAGCTGGAGGCGCCTCAACCGCTGACGCCTATCATGCGAGCCGGCGGGCCGTGGGCAACGACGCGCTCGTGATGAATCAGGCGCGCGATGTCTGGATCTGGCCCTGGCTGCAGGACATCCTTCAAGACGTTCGCTTCGCTTTCCGGATGTTGGCCAAAGATCGCCGCTTTACGCTGGCCGCGGTGGTCGCGCTCGGGCTCGGCATTGGCGTCAACAACTCGGTCTTTGCCATCATCGACGCCACGCTCTTTCGTGATGCACCGTTCGATCGCGCCGACCGGTTGCTGTTGATCCGCGTGCAAAACCCGCGCGGGCAGGAATCGCTCTCGCTGCCCGAGCTGCGCGAACTACAAGAATCCGCCCGCGCGTTTCAGGCGTTGGCCGGCAGCTCTGGCGGGGCCGTCAATCTCAGCGACGCCGACAAGGCACCGGAACGACTCCGCGGTTCTTATGTTTCCGCCAACACCTTCGGGCTCCTCCGCGTCGCACCGATTCTGGGACGCGACTTCCGTCCCGAAGACGATGAGCGTGGATCGGCGCGTGTGGCGATCATCGGACACGGCGTCTGGATGGATCGTTACGGCAGCGACGCCGCCATCGTCGGTCGCGTCGTCAAGGTGAACAACACGCCCACGACGATCATTGGCGTCATGCCAATGGGCTTCCGCTATCCATTCAACGAGCAGATGTGGCTGCCGTTGTCGCAAGCCTCTGGCCAGAGCGAGCCACGCCGCGAACTGCGGACCATCGGCGCCATTGGGCGTTTGAGCGACTCGGTCACTCGAGCGGAGGCGCTGGCCGAGCTCGAGGCCATTGCCGCGAGACTGGCCCAGGATTACCCCGCGACCAACAAGGGCGCGCGCTTTGCCGTGGCCGGACTGAAGGAGTCTGTCCAACAGTTGTCGAAGCCGATGTTGGGCACGATGATGGGCGCTGTAGCGATAGTGCTACTGATCGCGTGCGCGAACCTTGCCAATCTCCTCCTCGCCAGGTCGGCGGCGCGGCAGCGAGAGATCGCCATTCGGGCGTCCCTTGGCGCCACGCGATGGCGCATCGTGCGCCAACTGCTGATCGAATGCTCGCTGCTGGCACTGATGGCGGGAGGACTTGGTCTCTGGCTTTCCTACTACGGTGCGCGCGAGATTGCCGTTGCTTTCGCCCCGCTTGAAGTCGGCACGCCGATCAGCATGGCATCAACGCCCTATTGGCTGGACTTGTCGATGAGCGGTTCGATCTATGCCTTCGTCGGCGCGCTCTGCTTGTTCACGACGCTCGTTTTTGGCCTGGTGCCGGCCCTTCACGTCTCGCGCACGGATCCGCATGACACATTGAAGGAAGGCGGCCGCACCCTTGGCGGGGTTCGCGCCCGTCGCTGGACGTCTGCGCTAATGGTGTCGGAATTGGCGCTGACATTGATCTTGTTGAGCGTCGCAGGCTTACTGTGGCGATCGTTCATCACGGAGTATCGAGCGGATACCGTGGTGGATCCCGCCGGGGTGGTCACGATGCAGTTTTCGTTGCCCGTCCAGACGTATCCGCAGGCCGAGCAGCGATACCAGTTCATGCAAGCGCTCGACGATCGATTGCGTGGCATGCCAGCCGTGAAGTCGATTACGCTGTCGAGCGTCCCTCCGTTTCAGATCGGATTGGCACGGCAGCTGGCTCTCGATGGCAAACCGCTTCCTCCGGACGGGAAGCCGCCTCAAGTCATCGCGGGCTACGTGACCGAGCGCTATTTCGACACGTTGGGACTGTCCTTGGTACAGGGCCGCATGGTCACGCGAGCTGATGCCGAACCAGGGCGCGAAGGCGTGGTCGTCAGTCAACGCTTCGTCGACAGGTTTTTCGCTGAGGGCACGGCGATCGGTCGACGAATTCAGCTCACGAGCACGACGCCGCCTTCCGTCTCGCCCTGGTTGACCGTCGTCGGTGTCGTGCCGACGATCCCCAGACAGTTCGGTCCCCCGTCAGAGAGGTCCGACCCGGCGGTCTACGTCCCATTGCAACTGGACCCGAGTTTGCGGCTCGCCTCCATTACAGTACGCGCGGAGCCGGGTGGCGAACGCGCCGTGGCCGCAACGCTACGCGAAGAAGTGCGAAGGCTGGATCCCGATCTCCCACTTTTCGCCGTGGCATTGCTGACGGACGTCATCGCGCAGACACGTTCTCCCATCCGACTCGTTGGCACCTGGTTCAGCGTGCTGGCGCTTATCGCTTTGGTCGTCGCGTCGGTTGGGCTGTTCGCCATCACCGCCCATGGCGTCGCGCAGCGCACACAGGAAATCGGCGTTCGGCTCGCACTCGGCGCACAAAGTGGGCAAGTGTCATGGCTGTTTCTCCGGCGGACTCTCTGGCAGATCGTCATCGGAGTGGTCGTGGGCCTCGGAGGTGCGCTCGGGGTCACACGCCTGCTTCAGGCTTACCTGCGCGACACGTCTCACCAGGATCCGTTGACACTCAGCGTGGTCGTTGCACTCCTCGCGGGGGTCGCGACCGCGGCAACACTCCTTCCTGCTCGGCGGGCCGCGCGCATCGATCCGGTTGCCGCGCTGCGAGCGGAGTGAGGGAACCGCGGCGTTGAGCACAGGGAGATCAGGGAGGTCAGGGAGACAATTTGCTCCCCGATCTCCTTGATCTCCCTGTGGCCTCCCATGGCCTCAGCGGCACAGCGGAGTCGTCGACTTGGCCCACGCAATCCATTCGTCGGCAAGCGCGTTTCGGTCACCCGCGAGCCGGGCCCTTTCGTCCTTCGCGAGCGTGGCTTGGTAGTCATATTTGCCGTCAGCGGACGGACCAGCCTTGATCAACGCGAGGGTGCCGGCGAGGTCGTAGGTGGCCTGCGACGTGCGGTCGCGAAGACCGTTCGGGACCGCGGCAAAGTATTTCGCGCACAGGTCGGGGCGACCTTTCATCACATACACGAGGGTCAACGAGGTGTCGCTGTCAGGCGTTGTGCTCGCGCGCTCCGCCAGTTTGAGCGCGAGCGCATTGAACAGCTGCGCCACATCCTGCTCGCCAAGGGAATCGCTCTTGATGCCGCCACGAGAGGAGGCGTAGTAGGGATTGCCCGACATTTCCCGGACATTTTGGATGACCGCCCGCCAGGTCTGAGCATCGCGCCCGGCGACGCCAAGGCGGCCGCTCTCCAACAGGCGCTGCCACTCCCGTGCCCCTCCGAGCGCCGTGAGCGTGTCGAGGAGACTGTTGTCCACCCAGCCCTGGCGCTCGTGCTGCTCGAGCAGGCGCTGTTGCATCGCCGGAATCGCTGCCGCGCTGCCGGACGCCCGCAGCCGATCAGCGGCGGCACTCGCAACCCCCGGGTTGTCGTGAGCCAGCAAGCGCAAGTTCACGGGGTCCAGGTTTAACGCGACACGCGCAGCCAGCTGGGCACCAAGATAGGCGACTAGAACAGCGACGCCGAACGTGGCAATGCGTGCGCTGCGGATGCCTGCCCAACGAAGGACCGACATCAGGCCAAAGAAAAACAGCGGGTATTCGATCAGGCCAAGAAGCGCGATGGGCAGGGGTGGAAAATCAATACCCAGCAACGCACGGGAGAGCAAGGCGGTAAGCGTTGGCGCGAGCGCCCAGAAAAAGAGGACAGCGCTCAGAGACGGGTGGCCCCCGCCCCAGATCATGTCGGCAGCGATGACAACGAGCAGAACTGCGCCGAGAACGCCACCAACACGCATGAGCGCGCTGCTTGGTCTCACGACGATCACTCAGTTTTCAGTCACCCAATCACCAAATGCAATCGCTCAACCACTCAATCTCCCAATGCAGTCTCCCAATCACCGAATTTACCCAATCACCCAATTCTTCATTTGCCTCCAAACCATGACGGGAGGGCCATGTCCCGCATCGTGCGGAGACCCGCGGGCGCGTTGATGATCTTCGGAATCGAGTTCACGGTAATCGACGCTGTAGCCACGTCGCCGTGAATTCCGCCGGTTACTTTCTGCTCAATCCGCGGGTTGCCTTCGATCACGACTGAGTCGTAACTTTCCGGAGCACCGAGATACGCCTCCATGTGAAGCGTGATGAGCGGCTTGCCACCCTTCCAGCCGATTCCGTCCTGGATGATGCCGCAGACATAGCCCGGATCGACGGCGAGATATTCGCTCTCGACGGTCTCTTCGGCGATCTTCGGCTTGATGACGTCGGTGATCTTGTCCAGTTTCCAGCCGAAGGCATCGGCAATCATGGTGACCGACTCGGCCAGCCCGACGTGGCGCACGCTCTGATCCTCGACCTTTTTCTGGAACTGGTCGGTGGTCAGCCCCGAACCAATCTTCTGCTGGAACGGCAAGCGGCGAATGCGTGCATCCTGAACCCGATCGACGCGCACGCTGTCGACCCGTTCACACACGCCGCTGAGCGCAATCGGCAGCGCGTCCATGGCAAATCCGGGATTCACGCCGGTTCCGAGAACAGCCACCTTCGCCTTCTTCGCCAACGCATCGATCTTCTTCGCCAGCGAGCGGTTCTTCCCAACCGGGTATGAGAGCTCCTCGGTGGTGCTCACGATTGGGATACGAGCCTTCAATACCGTCTCGATCTGCGGCATCGTCTTCTTGAGTGCCGAATTGGTGCACAGGACAACCACGTCGGGCTTCGCGCGTTTGAGGCTGCCCGCGGCATCGTTGCTGATCTTGACTCGTAGCTTTCGTCCGAGGCCGATCACGTCCCCGAGATCCTGATCGAGCTTTGCCGGATCGATATCAATCCCGCCGGCGATTTTGAAGCCTTTACGCGTCGCGATTTGCCGCGCCACACCGGCGCCAATCGGACCCAGTCCGTAGAACATCACGCTGATAGCCATAAGCGACCGATTATAACTGTGCGCCTCGCGTCAGTTGCCAGTTATCAGTTGCCAGTTCAAAGAGTCGACGAGCGTTGGGGCGTGTTCGAATGTCCGGCCTCTTTGAACTGGGAACTGGAAACTGAAAACTGACGGCTCTCCGCGAAGCCAGTCGGACCTTGGGTGTAAGATTCGCGCGGACGATGGGACGACCTCGAACCACCACGATGACTTTCGGCGGTTCCAGCAGCGCAGTGTGTGGTGTCATCGCGGTCGCGATCGTGAGCGCGTTGCTCGATGCACGATCGCAGGAGCTGCCACCGGTCCGTCCGTTTCCGGCGACCTTGATCGCGGCGCCACCAGCGAGTCAGCCGCGAGTGAATGACGCCCCGCTACCTGGGGCGCTATCGCCGCGGAATACCAACTACGACATCGACGTCCGGCTCGACCACTCGGCGCGGACATTGACCGGCACCGCGGTTATGCGTTGGCGCAACATCGGGCAAGCGCCGACCGATTCGTTGCGTTTGCACCTGTACTGGAACGGCTGGCGGAACACCGCCTCGACGTGGATGCGCGAGAACCAGTTGGCTGAAGAAGGGACTTACGAAGCGCAGGCGGATGACTGGTCGTACATCAATGTCACGGCGATTGGGTTGACCGATGACACCGGCAACGTCAGTGTCGATCTGACGCCGGCGTTGTCGTTCGTTCAACCGGATGACGGCAATCGGGACGACCGTTCGTTGGCCGACGTGCGATTGCCTCGAGCGGTGGCACCCGGGAGCGAAATCGCGTTGCGCGTTGCGTGGACTTCGCGCGTGCCGCGCACCTTCAGCCGGACCGGCGCGATTGGCAACTACTACTTCATCGCGCACTGGTTCCCGAAGATCGGTGTATTCGAAGGCGATCGGTGGATCGCGCACCAGTTTCACGCCAACACCGAGTTCTTCGCGGACTATGGGCGCTACGACGTCCGCATCACGGTTCCGCAGGGGTGGATCGTTGGTTCTTCCGGCCGGGAACAGTCGCGCACCGATGCGAGCGACGGAACGACGACTCACCGCTACGTTGCCGAAGACGTGCACGACTTCACGTGGACTACGAGCCCGGACTACGTGGAGCATCGCCAGCGATTCGAACATCCGGGCCTGCCACCGGTCGACATCCGGCTGTTGATGCAGCCCGAACATGCTGGTCAGGAGGACCGGCATTTTGCCGCAACGGTGGCCGCCTTGCGCTACTACGGCGAATGGTACGGCCCCTATCCGTACGGCTACATCACCGTTATCGATCCCGCCTATCAGAGCGGGGCGGGCGGAATGGAATACCCCACGCTATTCACTGCCGGCACACGATGGCTGGCCCCCCGCCAGACCAACTCGCCAGAGAGCGTGACGGTTCACGAAGCCGGACATCAATTCTGGTATGCGATGGTCGGGAACAACGAGTTCGAGCACGCGTGGATGGACGAAGGGTTGAACACCTTCTCCGAGGAGCGAGTCCAGTCCCTCGCGTTTCAGCCCAACTATCGCGTCGAGCGCTTCTTTGGCGGATTCATCCCCTGGCAGTTCCGGGACATCGCCTTGAATCGCGCGACCGATGGCAACGGGTTGAATGGTTATCGCCTGGCGGCCGAGTCGGACATCCCGGCAAAACCGACGTTTCGGTACCTGGCCGGGTACACATGCGCAGATCACGTACAGCAAGACCGCCCTCTGGCTCCACACACTCGAACGGATGCTGGGATGGGAGACGCTGCAGCGGATCATGTCCACCTTCTTCGATCGCTGGAAGTTCCGGCACCCTCGGCCGGAGGATTTCTTCGCGATCGCCAACGAGGTCAGCGGCCGAGACCTGACCTGGTTTTTCGATCAGGTGTACCGGAGCTCGAACGTTTTCGACTACGGCGTCGAGCGGTTCGAGAGCACGCGACTCGTGGTGCAGGGCCTGGATGATTTGCCAAAACCAACCTACGTCAATCGGCAGGCTGACACCACCTATCGCACCACGGTCGTCGTCCGCCGGTATGGCGAAGCGACGTTTCCGGTCAAGATCGTGACCTCGTTTGCGGATGGCCAGCAGGTCACCGAAACGTGGGACGGTCTTGATCGGTGGCAAGCGTATACCTACGATCGGCCGTCGAGAGCCACGCACGTAGTGGTCGATCCCGAACGTACGCTGCTGCTCGACGTGAACTACACCAACAACTCGGCCGCGATTGTCTCTCAGGCTGAGCGCGCCGCCAGCAAGTGGTCCTTGAAGTGGATGGTCTGGCTCCAAGACCTGATGCTGACGTGGGGGTTCTTTGTCTAGCGTCACGCAAGCCTGGGTGGACGGCTGGCGCCGAGCCTTGCGCGCCCCCTGGCTCGTGGTTGGCCTCTGGCTGATGACATTTCTGCTGGCGCTGCCGTTGGCGATGACGCTCCGCGGCATGCTGTCCGATCACCTGGGCGGGAGTCTCGAGGCGGGCACCGCAGCATCGAGCGTCAACTTCGACTGGTGGAACGAGTTTCTGGCCCAGGCAGCAGGCATCGGACAGACGTTCGTTCCTGCCATCCTCGGGTTTGCCGCGGTGATCAAGAACATCAGCTCCGTCGCGGACGCCAACTCGCTTCCCACCGTCATAGCGTCCGTGATCACGGCGCACCTGGTAGTCTCGACGTTTCTGCTCGGCGGTGTGCTCGATCGCCTCGCGCGCGATCGCGCCACGGCGGCGCATGGCTTCTTCGCGGCCTGCGGGGTTTTTTTCTTTCGCTTCCTGCGGCTCGGGATCCTCGCCGCGGCCATCTACTGGCTGTTGTTCGTCCGCCTCCATCCGCTGTTCTTCGACACGCTCTTCACCGCAATCACTCGTGACGTGACCGTGGAACGAACGGCGTTCGCTTATCGCGCCGGCTTGTACTTTCTCTTTGGTGGACTAGTGCTCGCCGTCAACCTGGTCTTCGATTACGCGAAGATTCGCATGGTCGTCGAAGATCGTCGCAGCGCCATCGGCGCGCTCAACGCATCGCTCCGCTTCATCGCGCGACAGCCAGGCGCAGCCGTCGGACTCTACTTATTGAACAGCCTGATCTTCGTGCTGCTCCTCGCTCTCTATGCGATCGTGGCACCGGGAGCCGCCGGAGGCTGGTACGCGGTTCTCGGCCTGCTCATCGGCCAGCTCTACATCGTCCTGCGCGTGCTCGTCCGCGTGAGCTTTGCGTCGTCTCAGATTTCGCTGTTTCAATCCAGGCTCGCGCACGCCGGCTACACCGCGCGATACACACCGGTCTGGCCGGAATCGGCGGCCGCCGAGGCGATACGACCCGAGTAACCACCTTTGAACTGGAAACTGGCAACTGAAAACTGACGCTGTGCTTACCGCGCCGCCAGCGTTCCTGCGCGCAGCTTTCCGAGCGCATCGACCGCGGTGGCTCGCAGGAGCGGGTCGGGATCGTTGGCCCATTCCTTCAGTTGGCTGAGGAAGCGGCTGAGTCGTAACTCGCCAATCGCATACGCGGCGCAGGACTTCAACCACGGATCCTGACTCAGCATCATCACCGCGATGGCTTCTTCACGGTCGCCGAGCGCGGCACCCACCAGGCGGTTGGCGAGGTGCCCGCGTTGCGAGATCGATACGCCGCGATCGAAGAGCGGGACCAGGAGCCCGCGCAATTGCGGCGACAAGATGGTCTCGAGGAACTCGATCGCGTTGTCCTCCACGATTGGGTCGTCGGCCTGAAGCCCGACGAACGCGCTGTGCATGTCGTGCTCGGGATGCAGGATCTTGAGCAGCCGGAAGATGCGTTCGGCTTCCTGAGTGATCGATTCCCTCAGGCCTTGCACCACCGGATCGTGAGGATCGAGCTCGGTGCCGAGGCTCGCCAGCACTTGGTACGACCGGTAGTGCCCCATGATCTCCGCGCCAAGGACGGTCTCGATCAGGCGCTTATCGATGCGTCGATCGGGATAGACCTGTCCGAGCTTGTTGAGCGCGGTGATCACACGATGGCGCAGGATGGTGTCGCTGTCGAGGACGCTCTCGAGGAGCACATACTGCGCGGCCGGAGTGCCAATCGCCTGCAAGACAGCGGGAATCTCGCGTCGGATCTCGATTGGAGTGGACGGATCGACGAAGGCGTCGCGCAGCGTCCCCGAGACCGAATCGCCCATGCTGGCGAACATGGCGATTGCAACGTCGGTGATACCAGGCTCCGCGAGTCGTTCGATGACGCGTGGGACGAGGTTGCGTTTGCGGAGCCGGCCGACCGCACGAATGGCGGCTGCCACGATTTCGGTGTCCGGATCCTGCAGGAGCAGCTTGAGCTCTCGTTCGAAATGATCGGGGACCGCGGCCAGCAGCTGTGCCGCCTCGAGGCGAGTGCGACGCCCCTCGGGTCCCGTCTCCGACACCATCGCCACCAGAATCGCGCGCGCTGCGTCGATGTTTTGCGCCGCCCCTGGTTTCGCGAGAAACGCCGCCATCGCCGCTCGCAACGAAAAGTCGGGAAAGTCCCCCAGCTGTTCGATGCGCTCGAGCGGATCGACGTGCGCATGCTGAGTGAGGAACAACAGCGCTTCGGTTCGAACTTCGAAGTTCGGGTCGTAAAGCAATCGTTCGACTTCTTTGGTCAGCGTCAAGTCACCGGCGCGTGCGAGCAGCCGTACCGCCTGCGCGCGCACCTCGGGCGACTGATGGCGAACCAGGGCGCGGACGGCCGGGTGCACCACGCGATCGTGCGACGATTCGAACAGGCGCAGGGCATACAGAATCTGCTCTGCGCTGCCATTCAATTGCGCGGCAATCAGGTCGGAGGCCGACCGCTCGAGAATGGGAGACGTGGCCCTCTCCGTGTCGACGCGATGCTGGTGAATGCTCTCGCGCAGGTTCTCGACGTACTGACGGCGGGCAACCGCGGCCGCCCAGATCCAGCCTCCGAGAGCGATGAGCGTAATCCAAGCCAGTTGCTGGGGCGACCAGCCGAGTACGGACGCCAGCAGCAGGACCGCCAAGCCACCCGACGCATCCCCCAGTCGATAGACGACCGTATCGATGAAGGACTTCACGCGGAATGTGAGATCCGATCGGACCGGAAGATAGAGCAGTTCGACGGTGGCCTTATCGATCGAATAGCGCAAGACCTGATCGCTGGCTTTCAGCGCCACGGCCGCCATCAACGAGCCGAACGCGAGCAGGCCGATTGAACTGATTGTCAATGCGGCCGGAACGATGAACAAGGTCACCCCAATGCCGGCCGACCGCAAGATCCTGCCGGTGAACAAGACCTGGAGGATGAGGGCGGCGACGCCCGCGATCATGTTGAAGGCGCCAAAGAACATCGCCAAATCGTCGGTCGCGGGAATGTTCATCTTGGCGATGGCTTTGAACTGCCAGCCGGTGATGGTCGTGACGAACGAGGACAGCCAGATCACCACGGCGATAGCCGTCAAATACGAGGAGGCTCGCACGAGCCCGAGACTCGACCACAGGCTCCCTTCTTCGTCCCCGGTGGCTGTCATGTCCGTGTCGATGCGGGATGGTCGACGCTCCCACACCCCCCAGACGATCACGGCGGACACGATCAGCGTGCCCGTCACCCACAGCAGCGTGCTCGCGGTCCCGAATTTCGCCACCACCTGTCGGGTCGCCAGCCCGCCGACGATCCAGCCGAGAATCGCGCCGCTGCCGATCAAGCCGAACGCCCGTTTGGCCTCCCGGGTGGTCATCATGTAGTTGGCCAGCGTCCAGACCTGGGTCGGCGCCACGACGCTCAGGACGCCGACGAAGATGTAGATGGCGATGAACAAGGCCCCCGACTGGGCCGCGGGCGCCGTGACCGACTGCCACCAGAACACCGCCGAGATGCCGGCGAACGTCAGCAGCGTCACCATTTGCACGTTACGCAGGTTGGTTCGCGAGCCGGCACGGATGTAGACGCCGGCGACGAGGCCGACGATCAGCGCAATCGCGATATCGACGTAAGGCAAGGCTGTGGCGTCGAACCGGTCCAAAAACAGCGCATCGCGCGCCGCCTTGCTCGCGACGGTCCCCGCCATGGTCAAAAACAGATAGACGAAGAGGGGGAGCGCCCGTCGCAATTCTCGGGGGGTCAAACCGAGCAGCCGTTGGAGGAAGCCCAGCATCGAAACGTGCCATGAGTGTAGCGTGGAAGGATTCCGGCTCTGTTAAGCTGAGCGCCTCATGTCAGAGGCCTCCTCAGACTCGCTGATCAGCCGCCTTTTGAGCCCAGTAGCGCAACTCCGGCCCGGAGAAGCGTTCACGGCCGTGCTGCTGTTCGCTTATTCGTTCCTGGCCATGACCGGCTACAACGTCCTCAAGCCGGTCACGCGCGGACTTTTCATTTCCAACCTGGGTGCCGACAACCTCCCGTGGGTCCAGTTCGGCGCCGGGGTCGTCATCGGCTTCATCATGCAGGGCTACAGCCGCGTCATCAGCTTCGTCCCGCGTCGCTGGATGATCCCGGTCACGCAGCTGGGGATGGTTGGTCTTCTCGTCGTCTTTTGGGCGCTGTTCAGCGGGATCGGCGACGCGCAAGTGGTGGCCGCAGCGTTCTACCTGTTCGGTCTCATCCTCGGTATCCTCCTCATAAGCCAGTTCTGGACGCTGGCCAACGACATCTACGACGCACGACAGGCCAAGCGTCTCTTCGGACTGATCGGCGCCGGCAGCAGCCTTGGCGGCGCGTCCGGTGCGGCGCTCACGGCTTCGCTGGTGGAACCGTACGGCGCCAATTCCATGCTGTTGCTGAGCGCTGTGCTGCTCGCCATCTGCATGGGCATCGTCATCCTGATCGTCCGGCGCGAGAAGAGCGCCGGCGCGAGCGATGCGAGCAAGACCGGCGAGGAAGAGAGCGTCAGCAGTGCCGAGGCCTTACGTCTGCTGAGCCAGTCGCGACATCTCCAAATCATCTCGTTGGTCATCGGGTTTGCGGCGATCGGCGCCGCCATCATCGAGCAGCAGCTCAACATGGCGACGGCGGAGGCCAAGGGCGCCACCAATACGGATGCGATCACGGCGTTCCTGGCGCAGATCACCGTCTATCTCTCGCTCATCGGCTTCGTGATCCAGGTGTTCCTCACCAGCCGGATCCACCGCTATCTCGGCATCGGTTTCGCGCTGCTGATTCTTCCCGTGAGCCTCGGCAGCACCGCGGTGCTGATGATCACCATCGGGGCGTTGTGGACAACGGGGCTGGCGCGCATCCTGGACACCTCGCTGCGTTACACCGTCGATAAGACGTCGCGTGAGATCCTGTTTCTCCCGCTGCCCGCCGACCTCAAGTACCGCGCCAAGCCGTTCATCGACGTCACGATGGATCGTGTCGCGAAGGGTCTGGGCGCCCTGATGATTCTCGTGCTCATCAAGGACTGGGGATTTGGCCTCACCTGGCAACAACTGAGCTACGCCAGCTTGACGATGATGGTCTTGTGGATGTTCTTTGCGCTCCGCGCGCGGCGTGAATACCTGGCCGCGTTCCGGAAGAGCATCGAGCAGCAGGGGGTGGCAGCGGCCGACATCCGCCTCGACACCGCAGACCTCAACACGATCGAGACGCTCGTCACCGAGCTGTCACATCCGGATCCACGTCGTGTGGTCTATGCGATGGACCTCCTGGACTCGCTGGACAAACGTCACCTCGTCACTCCGCTCCTGTTGCGACACGAGGACGCCAACGTACGCGCTCGCGCACTGGCCGTTGCCGAGGCCGCCGGTTCCGACAAGGCCGAGTACTGGCTTCCCGCACGTTGTTCCGGCGCTCAAGGACTCGAATCACGATGTGCGGTTGGGAGCAGTGCGCGCGCTCGCGGTGCTCAAGGGTGAAGGCGCATCGGAACTGATGCGGCCATACCTGACGAACTCCGATCCGTTGCTCGTCGTGACGGCGGCATCTGCGTTGTCCGAAAGCACGAATGATGCGGATCGTGACGCGGCGGAGGATGCGCTGCGGCGTCTGGCCTCGGACACACGCGAGCAGGCAGTACCGGTACGCCTCGAAGTCGCACGGTCGCTCGGTCAGGTGCGCAATCAACGCTTCCGCCCGCTGCTGGTGCCGCTGATGTTCGACTCGGATCTCAGCGTGGCCAAAGAGGCGATCCAGAGCGCAGGACGATTGGGGCCGACGGATTTCCTCTTCGTGCCACCCCTCGTATCGTTGTTGCGCAATCGGCTGCTGAAAGGAGTGGCCCGGCAAGTGCTGGTCGGTTACGGCGAGCCGCTGGTCGACACGCTGGCCTACTTCCTCAAGGACAAAGACGAAGACGTCTGGATCCGTCGTCACGTGCCGTCGACGTTGGGACTGATACCGTCGCAGAAGTCGCTCGACGTGCTGACGGAAGCGCTCGAGAACAGCGATGGCTTCGTGCGCTACAAGGCCGCGGGCGCCATCGAGCGCATCAAGCGGGACCGCCCCGATCTCCAGATCAATCGTGAGGTCGTCGAACATCAGATCCTGCAGGAGGCACTCCGCGCGTTCAGTGCGCTGACCCTGCACTACAACCTGTTCGTGACCGGCGGTCTCGAGAAGACGTCGGTGTTGGGTCAGGTGCTCACGGAAAAGCACTCCCGCGCGATCGATCGAGTTTTCCGTCTGCTGGGATTACTGCATTCGCCAGAGGACATCAGCGCCGTTCGGACGGCGCTGCGCAGCCCGGACGCGCGACTGCGCTCGGGTGCAACCGAGTATCTCGACAACCTCCTCAGTGGTGACGTGAGACGGCGAGTCATGCTGCTCGTCGAGGAGATGCCAGCCGAAGAACGGATCCGGAAGGGCAACGTGCTCTTCAAGACCCGCGGTCGCGACGTCGAAGACACGCTCGCCCAACTCGTGCACGACGATGATCAAGTGATAGCGGCGGCGGCGATCCAGTTGGTGGAAAAGCGAGGGCTCTGGTCGCTCGCCGACGATCTCGAACATGCGCTGGCGCATCGCGATCCTCGAGACTGGTACGTCTTCGAAGCGGCGTCGTGGGCGCTCGCGGCGCAGCGCGTCTCGCCCGAAAAACGCCGCGCGCTCTGGCTCGAGCCGCTCCCGGCCGTCGAATTGGCGGATCGGCTCCGCGGCATTCAGCTCTTCGACTTTGCATCGGTCGACGAATTGTTCCGCATCGCCGGATTGGGCCGGCAAGTACGCCACGAGCCGGGCCGGGTGATCTACGAGGCCGGGCGGCCAGCCGAATCGCTGCAGTTCCTGCTCGACGGCCGCGTCACCGTGAAAGAAGCCACCGGGGAGACGCGCGAGGTCAGCGCACCGGATGTGCTCGGGTTCGAAGCAGTGCTCGAGGGCAGTCCGATGACGTCGACGATTCGCGCCGTCGATATGGCAATTTGCCTGTCACTGACGACCGACGAGTTCCTGTCGTTGCTCTCAGAGAACGTCGAGATCGCACAAGGGATTTTCCGCTTGCTGATCGATCGTCGTGGCGCGCCTGATTGGCACACCGTCATGCACGGCCGGATGGCTCGTTCGCTCGAACGTAAGATGGACGACGGAGGATTGCAGGCCGTCGATCGCATCCTGCTGCTGCAGTCGAGTCCGTTGCTCTCTCGCGCAACGGCGGCGCAACTTGTCGGACTGGCGGGTGTCGCGCGACCGGTCACGCTCAAAGCTGGCGAGAACCCGATGTCCGGTTCGGAACCGGGCATCCTCGTCGTGTTGAGTGGAGCCATCCGTGTCGAACGCGACGGTGCTCCGCCGGACACGGCCGAATCCGGTGACGCGGTCGGCATCTACGAAACGCTCGGTGGCGTTTCTTTCCCCGTACGCACCGAAGTCACCCAAGAGGGTCAGGCACTCCGCTTCATGCGGTCCGATCTGTTCGACCTGTTGGCTGACAACATCGACCTGCTGCAGGGGATCTTTGCGGGGTTGCTGCGGGCACAAGTGCAGCCGCAGCAGGCCAAGTAAAGTCCCGTTCAGGGCTGACTTTCGACTACCGGACGGGCACCAACGTGCCCGTCCGTTGTTTTTGTACTCGCATTTTCAGGCCGAAAGACGGCCTGTTTTACAGTTCTTCCGTGCGGCATGGGGCTCGCTTTATTCCTGGCACCCCCATGCGAATGATCCTGCTCACGTCGCTGTTCGTGGCCAGCCCAATCCTCGATCCCCGGAGCCCGGGATTGATCCTGGTGTTTGGCGGCCTCTTGATGCTGGCTGCTCGGTCTCTGAGTCAACAAACGACGATGTCTTAACAATCTCTTCACATCGCCAGCCTTTACTTTCCGGCCCTCCCGGACGTCCAAGTCTTGTACAGCGTCACTTTCGGAGGGTTTCAATGAACAAACGTCTTCTTGCCGCGGTCGGATTGGCCGCGATTCTAGGCGGCACCGCCACCGCGACACTCGCGCAACCGCCGGCGGGACCTGGGCCACGGGGACCCGGCCGCGGCATGCGCGGCGGGCCCGGGCACTTTGGCGATCTGGGGCTGCGAGGCGTCGACTTGACCGATGCGCAGCGGGATCAGATCCGCGGCATCATGCAGGCGCATCAGGAAGCAACGCGGGCGGCGCACGCCAAGCTCCGGGACGCCCATCGCGCCCTGGCCGAGGCCACCCGCGCCGAGACCATCGACGAAGCGGCCGTTCGGGCGCGCAGCGGCGACATCGCGACGGCAATGGCGGACGAGGCGATCTTGAGCGCTAAGATCCGCGGCGAAGTGCTGGCAATTCTCACCGCCGAGCAGCAGGCACAGCTGAAAGAACAGCGAGAAACGCGGCAGCAGCGAATGCAGGAGCGTCAGAAGGAGCGGCAGCAGCTCCGGCAGAAGCCTCCGCAATAACGAAGAGGATCAGGATCGGGTGACGCTCAGCATCCGCAAGGCGTTGAGCGTCACAATCACCGTCGCACCGGTATCGGCGAGCACTGCCATCCACAACGGCGCAAACCCAAACGGCGCCGAGATCAGAAACGCCACTTTCGTCAGCAGCGCAATCGTCACATTCTGTCGGACGACGCGAAGCGCCCGTCGGGCATGTTGCACCAGGATTGCGATCGCCTGGTCGTCGGATGTCGCCAGCACGACATCGGCGTGCCCCGCCGCTGAAGCGCGCGCGTCACGTGCGCCGACTACGGTGATCCCAGCTTTTGTCAGGCCATCTCGAGTGGGGGCCGCCGCCGCGGCTCGCTCGAGGACCGCGCCACCCTTGACCAGCACACCCTTCCGTGCAGCCGAGGTCAGTGCCGCCACCATCGTGACCGGCGTCGAGATCACCAATGCGCAGGGGCACGCAAGCACGAGGAAGACCAGCGCGCGGTAGAACCACACGCTCCATTCACCATCGATGACGATCGGCGGAACCAGAGCCAACGTCACGGCGGCCCCGGTTACGACCGGCGTGTACACCGCGGCAAAGCGCTCGATCCACCGCTCGACAGGTGCTGACTGCTGAAGACCCTCCGCGATCAGCGACGGCCCGCGGCCAACCAGCGCGGAGATCTCCCGTCGCGCTCGCTCGATGCTCCACGCTTCCATCCGGTGCGCCAACGCAAACAGAAAGGCTACCGCGGCGCCTTCGGACCATTCACCAATGATTCCGGCACCGATCACGGTGATGCAGACCAGCACGTGCATGTCGAGGCGCCGATGCCTGATCGACGCCAGGGCACGGCCCCACATCGGCCATAGTCCGACGACGGCCGCCAACGCATAGAAGACCGACGCTCGCGGGTCGTGAGCGTGTTGGACGAAAGCGTCCAGCCAGTGATCGGAGACCGCCCCTTCGATGACCCAGCCAATGAGAAAAAGCACGCCGCTGGCCGCCGTGGACACGGTCGAACGGCTGTCGGCGTGGTCATGGTCGTGGAGGTGACCCGCGTCGGCGGTGGTCTCGTCACTCTCGAGGAGAGCGGCGTGGGCCGGCAAACCCGTACGGCGGATTGCGGCAAGGATCGCGTTTTGATCCGTTGCTGCCTCATCGAACGTTACATCGACGTTGCCGTTAATCAGGTCGAACTCAACCAGGCGTATTGCCAGGTTGGGCGCCAGTGCATGGCGGACCAGCGCGGCTTCGTCCGCGCAGTCCATGCCATGCACGTGTAACCGGAGCTCGGCCATCTCTCCATTATGGTCGCGAGCACAGGGAGATCGGGAGATCGGGGAATCCTACTGTTTATCTCCCTGACCTCCCTGATCTCCCTGTGCTCGCACTGGGGTATGATGACCGGCATGATGAGTCTCCAGCGGGCGCGAGGAGCAATGGCCGCGGCGATGCTACTAACAGTGGGCACGCTGGTCGTCGTGCGCGGTTCCGCCGAAACGCAGCTGGCCGAGCCATTCAAAGGCATCACGCGGGATGGAACCGCGGTTCGTGGGCTGTTTCCGATTCGCGCCAGCGGTGTCTCGACGGCGGACGTCCAGAAAGCAGCGGCCGCGTTTCTCGACTCGCTGACCGCCGAGCAGCGCAGCGCCACGGCATTTTCAGTCGATCACGAAGAGTGGCGCGACTGGCAGAACATCCATCGCTACGCGCGGAAAGGCGTGAACTTCAAGGGCATGTCAGAGACACAACGCGAGCGGGCGTTCGCGTTGTTTGCTGCTTCCCTGAGCGCCAAGGGCCTCGAAAAGACGCGCAACATCATGCGACTCAATCACCATCTCGCGGAGCTTCGTCAGAACTTTGATGAGTACGGTGAGGGCTTGTACCACGTCACGGTGATGGGGACGCCGTCGGCAACCGACCCCTGGGGCTGGCAGCTCGACGGCCATCATCTGGTCATCAACTATTTCGTGCTCCGCGATCAGGTCGTGATGACCCCGACGTTCATGGGGTCCGAGCCGGTGATCGCGGAAAGCGGGCAGTACAAGGGCACCGCCGTGTTGCAGGACGAGCAGAACAAGGGTCTCGCTTTCATGACGGCGCTAACCGCGGATCAGCGCAAGCGCGCCACTATCGAGGTTGCCAAGACCGGTAACAATGCCGTGACGCAGGCATTTCGCGACAATGTGGTTCTCGACTTCGCGGGCATCAAGGCCACCGAGCTCGATGACAAGCAGCGCACCATGCTGCTCGATCTCGTCGGTGAATACATCAACAACATGGATGCCGGACACGCAAAGGTGCGAATGGACGAAGTCCGGTCTCACTTGAACGACACTCACTTCGCGTGGATTGGCGAGCCAGGACTCGAAACGGTGTTCTATTACCGGATCCACAGCCCGGTCATCTTGATCGAGTTCGACCATCAGCTACCCGTCGGCATTCAGGGTCTGCCGAAAGTGCCCAACCGCAAACACATCCACACCGTCGTCCGCACGCCCAACGGCAATGACTACGGCAAGGACTTGTTGCGCCAGCATCACGAATCCGTCCGGCACTAGCACCCGGCGCTCGGAGGGCGCCGAGCGGTTCAGCCCTTCGCGAGGTCGGCAACGGCGTTCATGACATCGTCTGCATGCCCATCGACCTTGACGTTGTCCCATCGCCGCGAAACCTTGCCTTCTCCATCGATCAAGTAGGTCGTCCTCGCGATGCCCATGTACTTGCGCCCGTAGCGGGACTTTTCCTGCCACACGCCGTACTTCTCGGCAACCGCGTGATCCGCGTCGGCAAGGAGCGGAAAGTTGACGTCGTGCTTTTGCGCAAACTTGGCTTTGCTTTTCTCGTCGAGAATGCTGACGCCCAGGACGACGGCCTTGCTCTTCTTGAAGCGCGGCAGGCGATCGCGAAAGTCACAGGTTTCTTGCGTGCAGCCCGGCGTGTCGTCCTTCGGATAGAAGTAGAGAACAACGGGTTGGCCGCTGTAGTCGGCAAGCTTGTGCGACTCACCTGATTGGTCGTTCAGGGAGAATGCGGGCGCTTTCTTACCCGGGTCGATGAGAGCCATGCCGCGATCATAGGACAGGTCGCGGCAACCGGAGCGAGCTGCTGCCTCACTTCACACCGAATAGCCTCTCGGTTTTCCCGAACCGGCGAGCGTTGAGGTCGCGAACCGTGGCCACAACCTTGTAGACCCCGGTCTCGTCCGTGGGCGCAAGCTTCAGCGTGGTGGTACCGCGGCCCGAGCCGATGTTGATGTCCTTCATTTCGCTGTGCACGCTGCCGTCGGGCTTGTAGGCAACGACGTCTGCGGACGCGCGACAGGTCCCCTGCGCGTCCGGCTGACAGCCCTGCACCATCACGACGACCGTCACCGCTTCGGAGCGGGCCACTTCGCTGTCGTGTTCGATCTCCTGGGAGACAGGGATGCGAGCGAGGTCGGCCGCAGGCTGGGTTGTAATTGCGACCACCGATTTCAGCACCTCCCGCTTGCTGGTAAGCGACTGTTGGGAGACGGATAAGTCGGAGATGGCTTTTCCGCCGGAGGCTGACCACTTGCCAGGCTGAGCCCGATGACGATGAGCAGCGTCTTCATTTTTCGATTGTAGAGGTCGTCGCGCCCTCCTTGCTAATGAGATTGCCTTCCCCAATCGCTGGCTAGCGTCGGCACTTCGCATGTCGAGCACGTAATGCTCAGCCGTTTCGAACCGGGCATGTCCTTATTGCGTCAATCGCTCGCGCTGGTAAGCGACGGCCGCATGGGAGCGCCTTGGTTCGGCCGCTCCCTCTACCCGTCGATTCGCGGGGTCGACAACGACGGCAGCGGCGTACCCGTAGCGGACTTCGCCTTTTCGCCCGATCTTCTGGAACCGATGTCCCCGCGCTGCCAGATCCTGCAGCAGGGCGCGTGGCATCCGATCCTCGATCTCGATCCTCGCATGGTCGTCAAATGGATCGGTCGGGTCGCGTTGCGTCAGAAAGCGTGGAGCTTCGATCGCGGCCTGGGCGCCGAGGTTGCCATCGATCACCCCCAGGATAACGTTGTAAACCGACACTGGAATCCAGGCGTTGCCGGCACAGCCGACGGCAAGTCGTGGGACTTCTCCGCTGTCCGTCTTTCGGAACACCAGGGTGGGGACGCTGGCGGTGCTCGATCGCATGAGAGGCACCATGCTCCCGTAGGCACCCGGCGTCGTACGTGAGGATCGCAGGTGGTTGTTGTAGAGGAAACCGAGTCCCTTCGATACGTAGAACGTCCCACCCCACGTGCTCAGCGTTTGCGTGATGGCGATCATGTTGCCTTCGCTGTCCGCCACCGCAAACGAGGTCGTTCCGGTGCCAATGCGAGGCGGCAGCGCGGTTGGAGCGTCATCAGGCTGGGGCCGTTCGAGGATCGAAGCCTTCTTGGGATCGATCTTGCCAAACTGTTTCTTCGCGTGCTCGAGCGTCAGATGCTCGGCAAATTCGACCGGGAAGCGCTCGGGATCCGACACGCGTCTCACTTGATCTCTGACCTTCCACGCTTCGAGCACATGATGGAAGTAATCCGCGTCGGTGGTGGTTCGAGCGGCTGCCCGCGGTTGATAGTTCTCGAGAATCTGGAGGGACTCGAACAGCTGAATTCCGGTTGAGACAGGTGGGCCACCTGCGTACAGCGCGTGCCCTCGATACTGCCCGACGACCGGATCGCGCTCAATCGCGCGATACTGCGCGAGGTCCGCGAACCCGATGATGCCGCCGTTGGCCTCCATGTCCGCAGCGATCTTCCGCGCGATCTCGCCGCGGTAGAACGAGTCGGCGCCGTCCTTGGCGATGAGGCGCAGCGTCGCGGCGTAGTCCTTGTTGAAGAAACGGTCGCCGGGTCTCGGCGTCTTGCCGTCGGGCAAGTAGATTTTGGCAGATTCAGCGAACTTTTCGAGGAATCGCCGCCCCTCGGCGATGCTGGTCGGCAGCGACTCGTCGAGAACGAACCCTTCGTCAGCGAGCGTGACGGCTGGCGCGATCAGTTCTGCCCATTTCACCTTACCGCTGCCGTACTTCTTATGCAGATAGTCCAGGCCGGCCACCACGCCCGGAATGTTGGCTGCGGCAGCACCATCCGCTACGAGCCGCCCGTCGACCATGATCGCCGTGTTGTCGACGGTCGCGTGGATTGGAGTCTGGTCCTTGTAGTCGATGACGGTCGGCTGCTTCATCCCCTTGAGAAAGAGAACAGCGGCACCGTCTCCACCAAGGCCGGACGCCTCCGGCTCCACAACGCCCAACGCAAATGACACCGCAATGGCGGCATCGACGATGTTGCCGCCCTTCTCGAGGGCGAGCCGCCCGGCTTCTGACGCAAGCGGATGGCCGGAAACGACGACGGCCCCCGAGGACGTTACGACCGGTTTGATCAACGGTTGTTCCGCCACCATCGCATCGACGATGTCCTCGAACTCGGCGTCACCCTTGGCCTGCACGGCACGCGGTTGATATTTCTCGCGCAACCGGCGCCAGGTGTCAGTGCTGGCTCCGGTGGAGTAATACAGATCGCGCAACGTGTTCCAGACGCGTTCGAACGCAGCGGTATAGAGCGGCGCCGTCGGCGTCAACTCCGTCGTCAACACGGCGACATCGTCCTGGACGGCCAGCGGGGCCGGTACCTTCCACAATTGAAAGGCGCGGGTCGTCGCGAACAGCGGGAGCGGCTCGCTCTCGGTGCGAAGCGGGTTGCCGTTATAGACAGGCTGCGGCTCGGGCAGTCCGGTCACCAACAAGGTGCGTCCATCGGGGGACCAGGCAGGAGCGCCGCCGATTCGAGAAGCCAAGAGCGGCGGGGCGCTCGGGCGCGGCCGCGAGACGGATGGATCATTGCCCTCTCGTGTCGGCGGCTCCACACTGGCGACCCAAACCGAGCCGACGCCTTCGCGCACGGCGTAGAACGCGACGCGCTGGCTGTCTGGCGCCCACGACAGCGACGACTCCTCACCTCTCACGCGCGTCACCCGGACGACTCGGGGCGGACGATTCTCCACCGATGGAACATCCATCGTCGTCGATGGCTGAGCACTCCCCTGTCCCGCTGCGCTGCCGCTGTTGCGCGACACACGTGCACCGAGCGGCACCGGCTTCGCGACTTTCGCATCCGGGACAGGCAGCGCGAAGATGTCGACGTCGTCCATTGAGTCGCGATCCGAAACGAAGGCGACGCGTTTCCCATCGGGTGAGACACGAGGATAGGTCTCGCTATCCGTGGTCTGAGTGAGAGGCACCGGGGCTTGCCAGGTGGCTGAACCGGCTACCGGCGACACGATGAACAGATCCCATCGCAGGCCCGGGTCTGTCGGCCGACCGCTCGGCTCTTCGTCGCGGTGAGCAAACACCAGGCGCCCATCTGGCGTCCAGGACGGCCAACGCTCGTCGCCCGGCATCGACGTCACGACGGTGGCTGGGCCGCCTTTGAGCGATGCAACATGGATGTCGAAGCCGTCGTCTCGCCGCGTCGCAAACGCGATGCGTGATCCATCTGCTGACCATGCCGGCTCGCGCTCCACGCCAGCGACTTCCTCCGACAGTGCGCGCGCCTGGCGGCCATCTGGCGACATCGTCCAGATGCGATCGAAGTACGACACCGCCACTCGCTTGCCGTCCGGTGCCCACGACGGATCCTGCGCGCCCACGGTGAACGACTGGGCTGCGCTCGAAATCTGAACGACCGAGACCGCAGCGAGCAGGAGGACGGAACCGATGTGATGGCGCATACGGTGCGAGCTGAGCTCGAAGCCTAAGTAGCCTTCACGGCTTCGACGATGTGGCTGGCCGAAATCCCAAATTTCTCCAACAACTCCTCGGGCTTTCCGCTGCGGGGAATCTCGCGGACGGCCAGCCTGGTGACGACGTGGCCTTCAGCAGCGACGGCGCGTGCGACTGCATCCCCGAGGCCCCCCGCAAGATAGTGATCTTCCACGGTGATCAGCCGGCGCGTTTCTCGCGCCGCCGCCAGCAGCGTCTTCGTGTCGATCGGTTGGACCGAGTAGAGATCGATCACCCGAATGCTGATGTTCTCTTTCTTCAGCAGGTCGTAGGCCTTCAACGCTTCATATAGGGTCACGCCGGCGCCAATGACAGTAGCGCTATCGGCCGCGCTGTTACGCAGGACTCTCGACCCACCGATCGGGAACGTGTCCTGATTGTCGTAGAGCACGGGCAACTTCGGTCGTGTGGTTCTGATGTAGACCGGTCCGGGCTGCGATGCCGCGGCGACGACGAGGTGCTCCGCACAGACCGCATCCGACGGATAGAGAACGGTGATGTTCGGCTGGGCGGTCATCATCGAGAGGTCTTCGAGGGCCATCTGAGACGGTCCGTCTTCACCAATCGAGACTCCCGCATGTGAACCGGCCATCTTGACATTGAGATTGCTGATGGCAGTCATGCGGATGAAATCCGCCGCGCGCGTGAGAAATGCGGCAAACGTCGACGGATAAGGAATCGCACCTCTGGCTGCCAGTCCCATCGACGCTCCGAGCATGGCCTGTTCCGCAATGAAGGCCTGGTAGAACCGATCGGGGTGCGCGGCTTCGAACCTGTCGCTGAAGGTGGAGTTCTTTACATCACCGTCGAGCGCGACCACGCGCGAGTCAGCGGTGCCAAGCCGGGCGAGTGCCGTGCCGAAGGCTTCGCGGGTCGCCACGAGATCTCCCAACTTGTACGACGGTGGCTCGACCTTGCCAACGCGCTCCTCTTGCACCGTCCCCGTGGGTCGAGGAATCTCGAGCTTGATGGCATCGCCCTCGGGCGTGATCTGTGCTTCGAGCTCTTTGATCGCGCGGTTCATCTCTTCCGGCTTCAAAGCCTTGCCGTGCCAGTTGGGTGCACCCTCGAGGAACGACACTCCCTTGCCCTTGATCGTCTTGGCGAGAATGACCGTGGGCACGCCTTTCGTCGCGCGTGCTTCGGCCAACGCGTCGAGGACCTCTTCCATGTTGTGTCCATCGATCGTGACGACGTGCCATCCGTGGCCGGCCCACCGTCGACGATGAGCGTCCATGTTGTGGCCATACTGCGTCGGCTGGCTCTGGCCAAGCCCGTTGACATCGACGATGCCGCAGAGCGAATCGAGCTTGTGGAACTCGGCCATTGCCGCCGATTCCCAGACCGATCCTTCCGCCGTTTCGCCATCGCCCATCAGCACGAAGGTCCGGTAATCGGAGCGAATTCGCCGCGCATTGAGCGCCATTCCGACGCCCGCTCCCAGTCCCTGGCCAAGGGATCCCGTGGCGACATCGACGAAGGGCAAACGCGGCGTCGGATGCCCTTCGAGGTCGGACGTGAACTCTCGCAGGTGGAGGAGCTCGTCGCGCGAGATGTAGCCGACTTCGGCCCAGGCCGCGTACAAGATCGGTGCCGCGTGACCCTTGGAAAGCACGAAGCGATCAGCATTGAGATGGCGCGGATTCGTGGGGTCGTAGCGCATTTCGCCAAAAAACAGTGCAGCCACGATATCGGCCGCCGAGCAGCAGGTGGTCGGGTGACCGCTGCCCGAGGCAGTAGTGGCCCGGATCGAATCAATCCTGAGCCGCGCTGCCACGTTTTTGAGTGCCGGCAGCATCGTCGTCGTTTCAACTGACACGTGATTCCTCCGAATGCTCGCAATCGTCTGCGAGCCGATCCCGGTGACGGTAGATGAGTGCAGGGGTCAGTATAATTCTCTGATGCGCCCGCTGCGGTACCTGTACGTACTCGCCCTGGTGCTGTGGCTGGGCGGGATGGCGGTCGCAGGGTTCGTCGTTGCACCGACGACATTCAGCGTGCTCGAGGGCTGGGACGCCTCGACCGGCCGGGTTCTGGCCGGCCAGGTTTTCGGGGCCGTGCTGCGACGAGTTCATCTCATTGGCTATGCGGCGGCGGTTGTGATGTTTCTGACCTTGACCGTACAACGCATGCTGGGTCCGCGGCCGAAGCACTATGGCATCCGCGTCGGACTACTGGCGGTGATGCTGGGTCTGATGCTGTACTCGGGTGTAATCCTCTCGCCTCGCATCGATCAGATTCAGTCGCAAGTCACTGGGCCCATGAACCAGCTGCCGGCAACCGACGAGAAGCGGCTCGAATTCGATGGCCTGCATCAGCTTTCAACGATTCTGGTTACCGCCACGATGGCCGGCGGACTGGTTTTGTTGGCGTGGGAAGCTCGGGAGTGAAGGGCGCGTAGACCGGCCGCCCGCACAGTGAAATCGATATGGCAGCAATCACCTACGACGATATCTTGACGAACGTTCGATCCAGCGTCAGTCAAGCGGCAACGCCTGAGGACGCGATGCGGCAGGCGGTGTCGATTCTCAAACACCAGATGCCCGATTATTCGTGGGTCGGCATCTATCTGATGGAGGGCGAGGACCTCGTGCTCGGCCCGTTTCTTGGCAAGCCCACGCCACACACTCGCATTCCTCTGAACCAGGGCATCTGCGGCGCCGCGGCCTCTCACAGACAAACCATCATCGTGGACGACGTGGACACCGACCCGAGGTATCTCGCGTGCAGTCTGGAAACGCGATCGGAAATCGTCGTACCGATCATTCGCGGCGACAAGGTGCTTGGCGAGATCGACATCGACAGCGACAAGAAGGCGGCCTTCGGTTCTGCCGATCGCGAACTGCTCGAAGCGGTCGCGGCGCTCCTCGCGCGAAAGCTTTCCTGACGTGATACATCGTGTGACGCTCATTCCCGGCGACGGGATTGGTCCTGAGGTTACTCGGGCGGTTCTTCGCGTCCTCGACGCTGTCGGATTTCGAGCGGAATGGGAGGAGTTCACCGCCGGCGCGGCGGCCCTCGGCGAGTACGGCACGACACTCCCCCAGCCGCTCCTCGAATCGATCAAGAAGAACAAAGTGGCGTTGAAAGGTCCGATTACAACGCCCATCGGTGAAGGCTTCACCAGCGTCAACGTGGGATTGCGCCAGGCGCTGGAGCTTTACGCCAACCTTCGTCCGGTGTGGAATCTGCCGTCGGTCCGGTCACGCTTTCAGAACGTCGATCTGGTCATCGTTCGGGAAAATACCGAGGACCTCTACGCGGGGCTCGAACACACGGTCGTTCCCGGAGTCGTGGAGAGCCTGAAGATCATCACGCGAGACGCTTCCACACGAATCGCACAGTTTGCGTTCAACCATGCCCGCCGTCAGAAACGAAAGCGGGTCACGGCGGTGCACAAAGCCAACATCATGAAACTCAGCGATGGGCTGTTTCTCGACTGCGCACGGTCGGTCGCCAAGGACTATCCCGAGATTCAGTACGACGAGCGGATCGTGGATGCCATTTGTATGCATCTGGTGATGCATCCCGAAAAGTTCGATGTCCTCTTGCTGCCCAATCTGTACGGTGACATCGTCTCGGATTTGTGTGCAGGTCTGGTCGGTGGGCTGGGAGTGGTTCCGGCCGCCAACCTCGGTGCCAATGGCGTTGGCGTGTTCGAAGCCGTGCACGGAACGGCACCTGACATTGCCGGCCAGGACAAGGCGAATCCGACAGCGCTGCTGCTTTCGGCTGTTCTCATGCTGCATCACCTCGAAGAAGACGAGAAAGCCGAACGGGTCATGAAGGCCCTCTGGCGTGCGCTGGCGGACGATTCGGCGCGTACCATGGATCTCGGGGGGACGGCCACGACGACGCAGTTCACCAGCGCGATCGTGGCTGCACTCTAACCGTGTCACCTATCGAGCCACGCGCACGACTCAAGATGTCTAGCCACTCGACGCGTCGGCGCTCAACGAGCGTGCTATATTCCAACCGTTTGAATGACGAACTGACCGAGGCTGTACTCGCTCGCGAGGAAGTGGCGCGGTACCTTTCGGGCAGCCACGGCCCGACCGGCGAGGCCGCGCGCGAGCGCGTCATCAACTACCTCGACGAGCTGCGTACCACGCAACGCTACGAGCTGTATCGCGCGCTCGAATATCCGCTCTACCCGCTGCTGAGAAAAATCGAACGCGTGGGTGAAAACGTCGCGGGGGCCGTCGACGCCGCCAAGCGTCATCGCCTGGTCTACGCATCGAATCATCGCAGCCACACCGACTACCTTGTCGAACCGCTCGTCCTTGACGATGCGGGTATCAGGCCGCCGATCATCGCCGCGGGAATCAATCTGTTTGGCGGCCCGCTGGGATTCATCCACAAGTACGTCACTGGGGCGTTGCCGATCCGGCGAAACACGAAGGATCCGGCCTACCTCATCACGCTCAAGGCCTATGTCGGCGAGTTGCTGCACAAGCACGACCTGTTCTTCTATCCCGAAGGCGGGCGGAGCTACAGCGGCGAGCTGAAAGCGTGCAAGGTGGGGCTGTTCGGCGCGTGCTTGCACTCTGACGTCAACAACCTTGCGTTTCTGCCGACGGCAATCGCCTACGACCTGGTTCTCGAGGACCACATCCTCGCGCGGCAAAAGATCAAACGGCAGCAGCGCCCGTTCAGCCGGGAATTGGCTGAGATGGTGCGATTCGCCGTCGGCTATCGAAGTCGCGCCTACGTTACGTTCGGCCGGCCGATTCCGGTCGATGGCTACGATCCCTCGTCGCGCAAGTCGGTGCTCGAACTGTCACATCTGGTTCGCAGGGCGATCGGCAGTCTTTACAAAGTGCTGCCGACGGCGCTGGTCGCCGCGGCCATGCGGCCTTCGATCGAGCGGCGGGATCTCATCGCCCGCATCGACTCGATCCTCGACACGCTCAGGCCGATGGGCGCCAATCTGGCGGTGACGAGCGGCGAGGAAGCAGTGGAACTAGGCGCTGAGCCGTTCGAGGCGCGAGGAA
Source organism: uncultured Acidobacteriota bacterium (assembly GCA_963724485.1). Classification (GTDB taxonomy): domain Bacteria; phylum Acidobacteriota; class Vicinamibacteria; order Vicinamibacterales; family UBA2999; genus JACCSI01. Next base: position 181,261 of record CAVRUW010000016.1, on the reverse strand, counting down.
TCATCGTGATCGAGAACGGCCGTTTCCGCGTGCGCGAGAGGAACGTGCTGCGTTACTACGGACGCTCAATCCAGCACCTGATCTCCCCGGACGGCCCCACGCACTGATGATCGACGCAGCATCAAAGGCATTTTTTCACTCCCTCGCGCAACTCAAGTTTCTGCACAGGTTGGCTTCACGATACGGCATGTCGTCGAAGAGAGGCTTCGCCCGGCGTTTCATCGCCGGCGAATCGGTCGAGGAAGCTATCGAGGTCGTCCGCGACCTGCCCGACCGAGGCCTGCTGCTGACGCTCGACTACCTGGGCGAGAGCGTCAAGACCACCGAAGAGGCCGATGCCGCCACGCGAGACTATCGCCATATCATCGACGCCATCGTCGCATCGGGGATCGAGCGCAACATCTCGCTCAAGCTGACGCAGCTCGGCCTCGACGTTGACCGTGCGACCTGCATCGACAACCTGCGCCGCGTGCTCGACCCGGCGAGCCAGCATAAGTTCTTCGTGCGGATCGATATGGAGAACTCGGCTTACACCGACATGACGTTGCGGATCTTCGAGACCCTGTGGGGTCAGGGCTACCGCAACATCGGCGTCGTGCTCCAGTCCTATTTGATGCGGAGTGAGGACGACTTCAAGCGGATCAATGCGTTGGGCGCCAGGATTCGGCTGGTGAAGGGCGCGTACAAAGAACCGAAGAGCGTCGCGTATCAGAAGAAGAGCGAAGTCGATGAAGCGTTCGTCCGACTGACGCAACAGCTCCTCGACCACGGCACGTACCCCGCGATTGCCACCCACGATCCTGAGATGATCGACGCCACCAAACGCTACGTGGCATCGAAGGGTTACGGAAAGGATCGATTCGAGTTCCAGATGTTGTACGGAATTCGGCGCGACCTGCAAGGCTCGCTGGTCGCCGAAGGCTATCGGATGCGCGTTTATCTGCCGTTCGGCAGGCAGTGGTTCCCGTACTTCATGCGACGGCTCGGGGAGCGACCGGCGAATGTTGGCTTCGTTCTTCGAGGAATTTTCCGAGAGAAGTAACCCGATAAAACGTAGCCACGAAGGGCACGAAGACACGAAGCAATATTGGTTAAGCCTCCGCCCTTCGCCCACGCCCCCTTTGCCTTGCGACTACCGGCACCATCGGCGTGCCAGCTCCACGAGCGCATCGCGGCACGTCAGCACCGACTGCGTGTCGACCCATTCTTCGAGACCGTGCAGACCGGCGCCGGTTGGTCCGAAGAGCACCGACGGGATACCGGCTCCGCCGAGGATGGCCGCGTCGGTCCAGAAGCTCATTCCGATCGTTGGGCTCGTATGACCCACAGAGGCTGCGGCCACCGTCAGTGACGCTGGCAGGTCATGGGCGGGATCAATCTCGTACGGGGCACGCGCGAACATGGAGCGGCTCGCCGCCACAAACTCGGGGTCGCGAGATCGAAGCGATTCGAGGATTTGCGCCACCTCACGGCTGGCGACGCCTTCGGGCTCGCCGGGAATGCTGCGACGCTCGATCTGCAGCGAGCAGCGATCGGGATAGCTGCTCAGTTCGCGGCCACCTTCGATCAGTGACGCATGCAATGAGGCGGCTCCAACCAGCGGATGGGAAGGACCTGCCTGCAGGCGTCGATCGAGTGCCTCGAGCTCGTTCAGGACTCGACCCATGCGGAGGATGGCATCGCGGCCGTCGCGTGGGCGACTGCCGTGCGCGGCGCGGCCTTCGGTTTCGACCTCTACCCACTCGAACCCCTTGTGCGCGATGGCAACGGCAAGATCCGTCGGTTCAGTGACCACTCCCCCATCCGCACGCCAGCGGGTGACGAGCGCTTCCGCGCCGATGCTCGCGTGCTCTTCGTCAACAACGCAGGCGACGACAAGGCGGCCCGCGGCGAGCCCACCCGACTCGGCGATCTGGCGGGCGGCGGCGATCATCGCCGCGACGCCACTCTTCATGTCCTGCGATCCGCGTCCGTACAAGCGTCCGATGTGTTCGGCGGGCTCGAACGGCCGCGTCATCCCCCCTACGCCTACCGTGTCCGTGTGTCCGCAGAACATCAGCGAACGGCCCGCGGCGCGACCTTCCAGGACGCCGACGACGTTAGGGCGGCCGGGGACGACCTCCTGGAGGTGGACGTCGAGGCCGCTGACCCGAAGCTCGTCGACCAGTGCACGCGCAATGGCGCCTTCGCCGGCGGCGCCAGCGACGAGGCTCGGGTTCACCGAGTCGATCGCGACGAGACGCTTCAGGAGAGAGATGGCGGGATCGGTGCCGCTCACGGGCGCTTGAGCCTTGATTCGGCGTCGCGCAGTCCGGCAGCGAGCCAGCCGCGCTCGTTGCTGTTCTTCGACTGGGCATCGAGCGCCTTGAGAGCCGCGATGCGGGCTTCGAGCGCGCGGCGATGGCTGCGGTTTACGGCCAACACCATGTCGGTCAGATACAGCGCGCGCAAGGGATCGGCTGTCGCGAGTTCGGAGGCGCGTGCAGCAACCGCGTCTGGACCACCCGCCAGCTTCACAATCTCGTCGTACGCCTGGCTCGCCGGTCCGAACATCGTCGACACGTTGCCGTCGAACCAGCCGACATACCCCTCGTAGATCCCGCGAATCGACCACGTCAAGCGGCCGTACGACTCGCCAACTTCCAGCTCTTTGGGCAAAGTGATCTCGCGCATCAGGGTCCCTACGTCCTTGCCTTCGTTCATCCCCTTCACGGTGGCGTCGTGAACATAAAGGATCGCATCGCGATAACGACCCAGCTGACGGCGCACTTCGTCGCGGCCTCGAATAGCCGGCCCATGACTCGGCAACACGATTTCCGGGTCGAGCGCCAGCACCCGATTGAGCGACTCCACGTACTCGAGGGCCCAACGCGGGCGAGTACCGCGAAGCGTGTAGATATTGGGAAACGACTCGTAGAAGTTGTCGCCGACGAACGCGGCTTTCAGCTTCGGAATCCAGACGGTGAGGTGGTCGGGAGTCTCACCCGGAGTGTGGAACAGCTCGAAGGTCGTGTCGCCGACCGTGAACGTGTGCGACTTGTCGAACAAGACCGTCGGGTCGGCCCGATTCGCTTCGACCGCACCGGCCGACCGACGAGCAGCAGCGGCAGCGGCTCCCACGGCACCGCCAAACTGCGCCACGTTACTACGTGCGAAATAGCCCGAGAGGCGCTCGGTGTACTGCAGGAACTCCGGATAGTTGCGTTGTGCGATGACCTCAGTGCCAGGCTGCCGCCATATGCCGATTCCTCCGGTGTGGTCGCCGTGAGCGTGCGTCAGGACGATCGCCCTGATGGCGCCGGAATTGGTTGCGGTCAGTGCGGCTTTGTGCGCTCCGGCGACAGCCGCTAACGACGTATCGACAACGACGTTGCCGTCATTGGTCACGATGAGAAACGTGTTGCTCTGAGGGATTCTGACCGCGGCACCACCCATGACGCCCGTCGCTTGGTACAGACCGCCGCCGAGATCGACGACCCTGGCGGACTGACCATGCGCGGCGTTCGCGCTCAACGCGCTGGTACAAACGAAGGCAAAGACGAATCGTTTCATGAGGTCACGCCTCCGTGACGCCTTCACTGTTTCGTCATCCGACCGTCTCGAACCCAGGTCGTCGATCCGACAGTCACCGTCAGATCAGTGAAGAAATTCCATCGGACGTATCCGCCAGTCACCTTTCCACCCAGCTCGGAGTTATCGCCGAGCGACAGGCGGACCACGCCGGCGCCGTAGCCATAGTACGGAATCCACGGCTCGCGATCCGGGACGGCCAGCAGCGGATTGAACCCGAGGGCGAACTCGCGAAAGGCGCGGCCAGCGTCGCCCGCGCGCGTCATCTCGGCCTCGACCGCCTCGCGGCCGATGGCAGCGTTCACGTCGACCACGCGGCCGCGTGAAAAGCGCAGGCGCAGTCCCTCGACCGGCCGGCCATCCCACTGTGAAGACGGAAAATTCACGGTCCCTTCGACGCTCTCCTCGATCGGCGCCACACGAATGGCTCCTGCTGGCAGCTCGATCTCCTTGTCGATGAGGACGACGCCCCGGGCCGCACGGGCACGTGACGCATCACCGTCCTGGAGATTCACCGGCCGGTCACCCGTTCGAAAGCGCAGGTCGGTGCCGCTCGGCGAGGTCACGTGAACCTCGCCCGACTTGAGCGCGGCCACGAACTCACGTTGACGAGCGGCAAGGGCCTGATAGTCCGTCTGGAGCAGCGCGCGCTGATAGGCGGCGTCGATAGCAAATCGCGGCGGCAATGGTGAACCGGAGACCGTGTACGCGCTCGCGCCTTCGACCCAATGGAAGTGAATCGTCCGGCGACCCCGGCGTTCTTTCAGGTCGTCCTGCAGCCAGTCCTGCATCGCCAGGTAGGCCGGGTGCGAGGTGTTGGCGCCCGGCATCATAATCGCGGCGTCGACGTCGCGCATCATCGCCTTGTAGTGTGCCCGTGCCTCGCGTGCGCCCTTCCCCAGTACCGCAGGATCAAATGATTCCGGAACCGGCTCCTGGAGCACATCGAGGACGCCGAGGTCGATGCCGCCGGCGTGCATGACTTCGTAGCGAACGTGGGGCATGAGATCGGCGAACGTGCCGGGGTGTGCGACGGAGAGCACCCGTTCACCCGGCGCGAGCGCCAGCTGTTGCACGATTCGTCGGGCCATCGCCGCATAGTCCAGCGTGAGCCGTGGTTGCGCGATCACAGTGAGCGATGTGGCAATGGCCGTCGACAGTACACATGCAAGTCGCGCGGTGGCGGTGGCGCGACTCGCTGCGCGAGTCACACAGGCCGGCGAGCGTCGGCCCGCAACTTGTGATTGAGGTGATGGTATTCGCGGCGAATCGCGTGCAGCTGCCCGTGATCGTGGGTTTGAACGGCCTCGTCGCGTTTGGCGCGCAGTTCCACCAGCCGCTGCTTGGTTTTGACTTTGAGCTCACCATGCGCCGTATGGTGCTCGTGCGCATCGATGCCCAGCGCCAGGCATAGCGCGGGCAGGAGGTGATCCTTGTTCATCTGGCTGAACCCCTGCACAGCCTCGTGGTGAGTGTCCTTGGCAATCTCGCGCAGCTCCGCGATCGTCAGCTTCTTCAGCGATTCGTAGGTGTAAGTCATTGAACGCCCCCTGAAGAGAGTGGACGCCCATCCTAGCGGAAATGGGGTCGGGTCTATTTAAGAAATCTGCGTGCCGCCCTGCACTACGCAGAAATTACAACCCTACGGCCGGGGCGGATTCGGCGTCGCCTTCTCGCCGCATCCGACCACAAACTCGCCCGGCACGCGATACCCCTCCCCAACGCGATATGCGGCGATCGACTGGAGATATTCGTCCCGCGCCGCCGCACGTGTCGATTCGTCGAACCGCGAATACGCCAGCGCGACAGGACCGCCGACGAACGCCGCATCCGCAGCGTCTGCCGCGGACTCGTACACAAGGGTCGACGACAGGTGATCGACTCGAACGTTGCCAAAAGCCGCCCGCGTCAGCGACGCCGCGAGCGTGTCACTCGTGCCGAGTTGGAAAAACATCGGGCACACATCCGACGCAACACGCGACTCGACGATTGGGAAGACCTCGGCCCAACCGCAATGCGCGCGCGCGCCCCACACCGCGATCACCACTCGACCGCCTGGCGTCAGCACGCGATGCATCTCAGCGAGGGCCATCGCGGCCTCCGGCACATACATCAACCCAAGCGCGCACACGACCGCGTCGAACGTCCCGTCCGGCTCGTCAATCGCCTCAGCACCGACGCGGCGACACGTCACCTGCGTCAACCCTCGACGCGCGGCCTCATTTGCCGTTCGTTCGACCATTCGCTCGGAGATATCCGTCGCCAGGACACACCCCGTCTTGCCGACAATGTCAGCCAGCGGCCATGTGACGAGACCCGTGCCGCAAGAGATCTCGAGCACCCGCGCGCCGGCACGTAGCTGCGACATCTCGATCAGCCGATCCTGTGCCGGCTTCAGCTGCGACGACCACAGCCGCTCGTAGTGATCGACCGCGCGATCCCATCCGTACCGCTGAATTCGACGCTGGACGGCAGCTTCCATCGATTGACTCAGACCTGATTCGCCGGGGAGATCTGAACTTCACGCACCATCGGCACCGGGTTGAGGAGATTGTCGCGCCACGAGCTGTGCGCGTCCGCAGTGTCGAGGCACTGACGAATTCGATCGTCGCTCGCATCACTCGTGATGCGGACGATGTATCGAATCGCGGTGTGACCGGGGCGAACGTCATCGGCTGCGCCCAGTTCTCCTCGCGCATCGAAGTCGGAGTGCACTTCGACCTCGAGCGACTCGATGGGGATTTCCAAGCGTGCGGCCCACATCGCATAGCCGATGGCAAGACAAGAGCCGAAGGCCGCGCGGCCGAAGACGCCGGGCGTGGGTGCTTCCTCGTCGCCGCCGAAGGAGGCCGGCATGCCGGCCGTCAGCTTCCAGGGCCCCTCTTCGATCTCGCAGCGAAGACGCGGGCCGAGCTTGACGCGCGTCACCTTTGTGCCCTGCCCCACTGATGGACGCAACGTCACCGCCGTGATGTTCCGCTCCAACGCATCCCGGATTCCATCTGCCACCGCCATCAAGTCCTCCACTTTCTACGGTCCACGGTCTCCGGTCCACGGCCCACGGTCTAGCCACCCCTAGTCACTATGCCTCACTCCCTATTCCCGCACCCCCTCCCCTGTTCCCTGTACAACTTTTTCTGTCAAAATCTGCCTGCCGGACCGAGGAGACCCGATGAACAGGACCATGACGCTCCGCTTAGTGCTCACCCTCGTTATTGCCGGATTGGCTGCGCCGTTGCCGACGCTGACAGCGCAACACGCTGCGGCCTCCGCTGACCGCCGTAGCGATCTCGCAACGGCGCCCCCAGAGTCGGTGGGGATCTCCTCGGAACGCCTCAAGCGGCTCGACGGAGCGCTCAAACGGCTCGTCGACGAAGGGCGTCTCGCCGGCGTCGTCTCACTCCTCGCGCGTCATGGGAAGGTCGTTCATTTCAGTGCCGCCGGCAAGAAGGATATCCGTCAGCCGGACGCGCTCCAGAAGGACTCCATCTTCCGCATCTATTCGATGACCAAACCGGTCACCGGCGTCGCGATGATGATGCTGTACGAGGAAGGCAAATGGCGTCTCGATGATCCCGTCTCGCGCTACATCCCGGAATTCTCGAAGCTGCGAGTCCACGCTGGCGACAACGCTGACGGAACCCCCAAGCTCGAAGACGCGCGCCGGTCGATGACCATGCGCGAATTGATGACCCACACCGCCGGATTGGCATACGGCCTCGGCGCGGTGAATCCAGTCGATCGAATGTACCGCGAGGCGCGGGTCCTCGACTCCAGCCGGCCACTTCAGGAAATGATCGACGGGCTCGCCAAACTGCCGCTGCTCGCACAGCCTGGCACACGCTGGTCGTACAGCATCGGCGTTGACGTCCAGGGCTACCTGGTATCGAAACTGAGTGGGATGCCGTTCGACGAGTTCCTGCGCACTCGGATCTTTCAGCCGCTGGGTATGAAGGACACGGCGTTCTTCGTGCCGAAGGAGAAACTGTCGCGGCTTGCCCTGGTGCACGGTGAAGATCAGACAGGCAAGCTCACACCACCCGATGAGAGCCGTGGTGATCCGACCGTCGTACCCCTTGGCCCGTCCGGTGGTGGAGGTCTCTTCTCCACTGCGGACGACTACCTGCGCTTCTGTCAGATGCTCTTGAACAATGGGCAATTGAACGGCACCCGTTTGCTGTCACCGCGGACCGTCGCGATGATGCGCACCAATCACGTGTTGCCCGAGCCACTCAAGACCATGCGGCCCGGCACCGGCTGGGGGATGGACTTCTCCGTCGTCATGGACGCTGCCAGCGCGGGCGAGCCGTACTCGGACGGATCGTTCCACTGGTACGGCATCGCCGGGACCTGGTTCTGGATCGATCCGGTTGCGGACTTTTCGTTCATCGGAATGATGCAGCACTCGAACCTTCGAACCGCTAGCGAAGTACATGGCCTCTCACGCAATCTCGTCTACCAGGCCATCGTCGGTCAGTAGGGGGCGTCGAGCATGAAGACTGCTGCTGCGTTTGCGCTGACGTTCGTTATCGCCACCGTGATGATCGGCCAGTCTGCCCAGCGCGAGAGTGGGAGACTGCCGGGCCAACTCGAGGATTACGTCGCGAAGGAAGTGAAGCTGACGCCGGCGCAGCGCGCGCAGTTGTTTGCCGGAAAACCCGTGACGCAGATGCTCGAATCCGAGCCGTCTCACGAGGTGTCGGTCTTCGGCGCGATCTGGGTGAACGCGCCGATGTCTCGATATGTTCAACTCGCGCAAAACGTGGAGGAGTTCGAGAAGGGCAAGAACTTCCGGATTACCAAGCGCATCAGCAGTCCACCAACTGCCGATGATTTCAGACGCCTGGATCTGCCCGACGAAGACGTCGTGGACCTTCGCACGTGTCGTGTCGGCAGCTGCGAGCTGAAACTAAGCGAGGCGGCGTTGACTCGCCTCCGCAAGGAAATCGATTGGTCGAAGCCAACCGCAGAGGCCGATGCGGAGGCCCTGGCTCGTCGCCTCGCACTGGAGTACGTCAACGGCTACCTCGAAGGCGGCGATGCACGTTTGGCGGTCTACCGCGACTCGGAGCGTTCGACGTTCGTCGCCGGCGAATTCAAGTCGATGGTCGATCGCATGCCGTCGCTCACGGAGTTCCTGCCGGATCTCAAGCAATACCTGCTTGGGTTTCCCAAGGCAACTCTCGCGAACAGCCAGTCGTTTCTCTATTGGCAGGAAGCCAAGTTCGGACTGAAGCCCACGATTCGCATCAATCATGTCGTGATCACGCAGCAACCCACGCACGCGGTGATTGCCTCGAAGATGATCTACGCCAGTCACTACTTCTGGACGGCCCTCGAGTTGCGGGTTCTCGTGCCTGATCCCGCTCGTGGGCAGGGGTTCTGGTTTGCCAGCGTCAACCGCAGCCGGTCCGACGGCCTGAGCGGGTTCGTCGGTCGCATGATTCGCGGCAAAGTGAGAGGAGAGGCCGAGAAGGGCATGCTCGCGGCTCTCAATATGACCAAGACGAGAACCGAAACACCCTAGGGGAGGTATCTCTCCCCTAACCGCCGAAGCGTATTCACGTTACGCAACGTCGACGGTTGCCCGAGCATCTTTTCGAGCGTACCGGCCGTCATGATCGATTTCATCGACGGCACCTTACACAGCCAGTACAACTCACGGCCGACAATCGTGAACTCGTCGCTGGTCGTGCTCAGGGCGGCGATCTTCTTGCGCACTGCCGGGAGAGGGTTATTTCGGACGAAGCCGACGAACAAGCGCCCACCGGCCGGAATCGGCCGATCGAACGGGTACCGCTGCGCGACTGTCGCTACCTCCTCTGGTGTCCGGAGGAATGTACGTGACACGGTACCCGAGCGTCTTTTCCAGCCGTTTTTCGATCTGCGTCTCGAGCTTCGCCGGGTCGGCCTTCGACCTGAAGATCACGTTGCCGCTGGCGATGAATGTTTCTACGTCCTCGAATTTCATCGCCTCGAAGAGCGCTCGCAGCGCCGTCATCTTGAGGCCCCGGCCTCCAACATTGATCGCACGGAGGAGCGCGATATAACGGCACGACTTCATCGGCGCGTACCAGATGAGCCGGCAGCGTCGCCCGACCGGTCTACGGAGATGTCGTCCAGTGATCGATGCATGACGCAGGCGTCCACGAGGCCGAGGCGGGCGTGCCTGAACGCACGTGGCAACGTTCCGACAATCCGGAAGCCGAGCTTCTGCCACAGTGACACGGCAGCGGTATTCGTGCTGACGACGAAGTTGAACTGCATGGCTTCGAACCCGGCTCGCTTGGCCTCCCGCAGGCAATCCTCACCCAGCTCGCGACCAACGCCTCTTCCGGCCGCCGACGGCGCGACCATGAACGAGGCATTGGCTACGTGACTACCTCGATCGATGCGATTGGGAATGAGCTTGTACATCCCGACAACCACTCCATCACGCTCGGCGACGCGCGAGGTGATGCCTGGCCCGAAGAAGTAGGCAACGGCCGAATCGCGGGGCGTGTCGGCGGCAAACACGTAGCTGTCACCGGTGGCGACCACGGCGTGAAAGATGGCCCAGATGGCATCGAAGTCAGACTCGCGCATTGGGCGGATCACCAGCGAAGTCTCCTCGAACCGAGGTGTCTCAGGCCCTTCGCCGAATCCCGAAGATGCGGACGTCGGCGCCGTTCATGGAGTCGTTCCGCTCGAAGCGCTCGCCAATCTTTTCGGCCACGCGAATCGATGCGAGATTGTCCGGCTGAATCACGCTGATCACGTGATCGGTTTCGACGTTGGCCCACGTCCAGTCGAGGACCGCGCGAGCTGCCTCGGTCGCGAACCCGTTGTTCCAGCGTGAGCGCCGAATGATCCAGCCGAGGTCGATGCCGGGCCAACCTTCAGGATTCCACAAGCCGACGCGTCCAATCACTTCGCCACTGGCCTTTTCGACGATCGTCCACTGGCCATAGCCCCGCAGGTGCCAGTGACCCAGCATGATCGCAACGTTCCGCCAGCCCGTCGTCAATCCGCCTGACGTCGTGCCGAGCACCACATACTTGGCCGCCAGGGGATCGTGATGAATCTCCGTCAGCGGTGCGACATCGTCCGCACATGGGATGCGCAGCAAGAGTCGTTGCGTCTCGACCGTGGCGAGACGAGCATCGAACACCGACTCTCTTGGGGGAGTGGAGGGTGGCTTCACGCGCGTATGGCTCAAGGTAAATTCTATCGGACGCGGAGGCCACCCTGACAAACCCGCGAAATTACGCGTGAAGCCGCGACTGATCCTTGGCAAATATCTCGGCCCAGCGCACTTTGGCCGTCAACTGCATGAGGACGAACAACGTGAGCACCGCACCGCAAGTGACCGTCAAACCGGTGAATCCCTCGAAAAAGAATGCGTAGCTGAATGCGACGAGATACACGAACTGGGCTCCTGCCGCCGGCCAGAGCCGGTCGCGGACACCCGCCACCACCCGCAAGTAGCTGGTGACGAGGCTCACGCTGACCAGTGACGCGATGGCAAAGGCAGCGTGGAGCGAAATATGGTCGACCAGATACGCGAGCAACAGATGAAACGCGAAGAACGCAGCGGAGATGAAGAAGTAGTTCATCGGATGCAGGGAGTCGCCGGCCAGCACGTCGAGCATGACCATCACGGTCAGGAAAAACAGCAGAGACACCGGTGCGAAGAAAGTGATGCGAGACGTGAGCGGACCAGGATTCAGCCGGTTGGGTAAGTCAACACCCACCGACTGGCCGGTCACCAGATTGGCGAATCGCCATGTCAATCGCCAGCCTTGCCCGTCCTCGACTTTCTCGGTGGGCGACATCGTGCCAGCTGGAAAATCCACGGCACTGAAGTTGGTTTGCAACGTCAGCAGGAAGTCTTGCACTTCGACGACGCCGGTCGGCGCGAAGGCGTAACGCCACTCGCCAAGCCCGCGGGATTGATAGCCAACGACCAGGACAACTCGTTCGCCCGGCCCAACCTGAGTCGAGGTTTCGATCTCCTTGGACAGGTCACCGCCACGGGCGGCTGGCTGGCCGTTGAGGATCAACGTGAAGTTGTCGTAAATGGCTGATTCCGCGGGGAACTTGAACTTGAGACGGAGGATCCGTTCCACCGGATCGGGATTTTCGAATTCATAGGTGGCGTTGAAGCCGACCTGATACGTGTCGTACCACAGCAGGCCCTTCTGTCGATGGGCGAGGTCGAGCGTCGCATCGGCGCGGGTCGATCGAAGGAGTGCCGAACCCCAATCGACAACCTCCTTCGTAACCTCCCGGCTGACGGTCTTGCCATTCTGAGTTTCGAGCACGACCTCGCTGACCTGCCGCGGCCGACCGATCAGCCCCTCGGGGGCGACTTGGGTATGCACACCGCCCCACAGCAGCGACACTTCCTGGTTCAGCCGGTGGTCGAACTCACCGGTTCTCACCACGACCGACGACCCCAGCGTGAACCAAGCGACTGAACAGCCAAAGAAAATGAATGCGATCGCGACCAATCGGCGGACGGACATCTCGTGACCTCCTTCCCGCGATCGACGCCTCAATGGCGGCGCGGGTCAGATCAAGATGCCGAGTTCACGGGCAAAAGTCCTCACCGGTCGGTGAGCGAATCGTGAGCAGGCAGTGAGATCGGCGCTGGCCGCCTGGTCAGGCCCCAGGCCAGGCCAAGACCAAAGCACCCGCTCTCGAGCATCGCGAGAAGCGCCTTCGTCGCCGAGCCAAAGGTGGGGTGGCCGACGAATCGGCTCAGCGGCGTCAACGCGATTTCCGAGCCACGCGACGACTGCGCGATGGCGTTGACGAGGCCACCCACCAGCTGGCGCCCAGCCATCGACAACAGCAGGCCCGCCACCGCGCAACTGAGCATCACAGCGACGGTGGTAACCAGGCGCGCGCGGCCGACCGGGGTCGCCAAACCCCCGCCGGCGGGAGAAGTGGTGGCCCCGTAGGCGGCGCCTGCGGCAAGACCGAGCGCGAGACCTTCCACCGCGCCGCCAATGCCTGGAACCTCCAGGCCGAACAGCGCACCGAGCGTCCACGTCACCGCGACCTGCCCCAAGGCGCCGGTCAGCAAACCGCCGAGCGCACCGCCAATCACAATTGCTGCCCTTCGCTGTCCGCGCACAACGGCTTCGGCCGCCACAACACCAGCTGCCAAGCCGGACGCGCCGAACGCGCCGGCAATGGCCCCCAGCCCAGCGAGCACGGGGATGACGGTTGCCGGGGCTTGTGAGGTGCGCGCCAGGACCAAGGCGGTGCCACCAACAGCGCCGGCCACTGCACCAGCGATGGCCGCACCCATTGCGGCATCCGCCCATCGCCGCTCGACGATCCGCAGCGCCTGCGCGGCCCGCATACGAATGAGAATCCACGCCGCTGACAACCCTTCCGGTTGTCCGATCAGCGGGACGGGTCCTGCCCCAGGCACATCCCATCGCGCATCTCGCATGATCGCCAGCGCTCGCGCGTGGCCAGGTTGGCGCCTGAGCCGTTCGATCGCCTCGGCAGTGCCCATCAGGTGCAACTGCTCCGCCGCATCACGTCGAGTTTCCGTGGTCACGCTGCTGTCATTGGTCACGAGACGCTCGATGAGGGCATCCAGCGAGTCTGGCCGAGCGCGATCTTCCGGTTGCGCTCGTGGCAACCGATCGCGAGAGATGGCGTCTTGCTCCTCGATCTCCTCGGTAACATCCGGGAACACGAAGCTGTAGCCGTGGCGTGACACGGTTCGGATGAAGATTGGTTCCCGTGGATCGTCACCCAACGTCCGTCGCAGCGTACGCACGGCTTGCGAGAGCGCGCCGTCCGACACAATCACATCACTCCAGACACGGTCGAAGATCTCGCGGCGGCTGACGGCCTGCTGTCGACGATCGACCAGCAATACGAGCAGATCGAAGTAACGCGGGATGAGAGGGAGAACCTGACCGTCTTTCAGAAGTTGGCGCCGGGTGCGCGACAAGATGAAGCCCGCAAACCGGTAGGCGGCTGCCTCGCGTTCGATCACCTCAGGGAATCCTACAATGGGTGGCGTGTCCGCCATCCTCGAGCAGGCTCGTGAAATAGCGCGGCTGGTCCGCGCGACCAACGGTCGTGCCCTGGTCGTCGGCGGCTACGTGCGCGATCGGTTGCTCGATCGCCGCTCGAAAGATCTGGATATCGAGGTTTTCGGCATCCCGGAAGACGGTCTCCGCACTTTGCTGGAGACTCTCGGGCGGGTCGAAGCCGTCGGCCAGGCGTTTGCCGTCTACAAGATTGGCGATGTGGATGTCGCCCTGCCTCGCCGCGAGTCGAAAGCCGGCCGTGGACACAAGGGGTTCATCGTCACCGGCGATCCGTGGATGACAGCGGAGGAAGCGGCTCGACGTAGAGACTTCACCATCAACGCGATTTCCTGGGATCCGCTCACCGACGAGTACGTCGACCCGATGAACGGGCGCGCCGATCTCGAACGTCGCCTCCTGCGAGTCGTCGATCCCGCCACGTTTGCCGACGACTCGCTCCGCGTCTTACGTGCGCTGCAACTGGCGGCTCGCTTCGAGTTGAACATCGACGGGGAGACGAAGCAGATCTGTCGCGGCATCGCGCTCGACGACTTGCCGGCCGAACGTATCTGGGGCGAGTTCGAGAAGCTGTTGTTGCAGGCGGCACGTCCGTCCATCGGCTTTGCACTCGCGCGCGATCTTGGCGTCACCGCACGCCTGCTCCCCGAGATGCACGCGCTCATCGATTGTCCGCAGGAACCCGAATGGCACCCTGAAGGTGACGTCTGGATTCACACGCTCATGGTGATCGATCGGGCTCGCGAGGCCAACGGTGACCTCGATCGCGGCCGCCAGAGTGCGGTAATGCTTGGCGCGGTGTGTCACGACTTCGGCAAGCCGGTGACGACGGCCACAATTGATGGCCGGATTCGCTCGCTCGGGCACGAGGAGGCCGGCGTCGAACCAGCCGCCCGGTTTCTCGATCGGTTGAACGTTCACTCGCTCGATGGCTTCGACGTCCGCGCGCAGGTTCTGGGCCTCACGGCACATCATCTGAAGCCTGGCGCGTTCTACAAAGTCCGCCAGGAACTGCGTGATGGCGCATTCAGGCGACTGGCCCTGAAGGTCGACCTCGAGCTGCTGGCTCGGGTGGCGCGAGCGGATTGCCTTGGTCGCACCGGCAACTTCGATTGCTCCGCGATGGACTGGTTTCTCGAACGCGCCCGTGCGCTCGGCGTCGAACATAAAGCGCCGGCGCCTCTGTTGATGGGTCGTCACCTGCTTGAACTCGGGATGACACCCGGGCCGCGCATGGGTGAAGTGCTGAAAGCCGTCTACGAACTGCAACTCGATGGAGCCGTCACGACTTTGCAGGAAGCGATCGCAGAAGCGCGCCTCAGAACCTAGTCTTGCAGCGCCCGGAGCACTCCTCCGATCGAGCGAGCGTCTGGCGCGGCTTTCTGGAGCGCCCAGCCGCCGATGGCCGCAAATACGATCAAAACCATCGCGGGCAGCCACGTGTGCCGCACGACGGTCAGCGCCCAGTGAGACATCTCCTGTTTCCTCAGCTGGCGGTAGAGCGTGGAGATGATTGCCGCATCGAGTGCCACTTCCGCCAGCAGGACGGGAGCGGAGTAGATCACGTAGACGATCGCGAACAGGCCGCCGAGCGCACAGACGACAGCAAGAATGATGGGCCAGGCCTCATCGACGTCGAGCGAGAACCCGGATGCGGCAGAAGACCCGCCACCAGATCGACCAGTCGAATTGAGTCCCGACCAGTTCGTTCCGCCGCCAGCGCCACCACTCCGACCGCCCGCGAAGAACGTCGGCTGTGCCCCCGCTCGCGAAGGCAGACTGGCGCCACTCACGTCGATGGAGCTCGCCAGATCGGCGACGGTCGACCCGCTGTCCGACCATTGTCCGCGGCGGTGCCACGCGATCCAGCCGCGTATGAGAACCAGAAAGGTGAGGTATCCGACGACAGCCGCCAGTGGATACCGCAGCATCATTGACTCGAGTCCGACTCGCAGGGAAACGACAGACGCCACGAATCCCCCGCACGCAGCGAGGATCATGATCGCACCCAGCCAGACGCGCGGAGCGCTCTGCTGGACCAGACTCTCGCGGATGCGAGCCACGAGCTGGACCCGACTCAGCGAGGAGTCTTTCTTCACTGGCTGATATAGCGTGCGTACTGCTCCGGCTCGACGTTCCCGCCGCTGACGATTGCGACGACGGGGCCGCGGGCGGAATCGATGCCGCCCAAGCCGCGCATGAGTGCGGCCACGGTCACGGCGCCACTCGGTTCAACCACCAGCCTGGCGTGCCGGAACAACCACCCGATCGCTCGAACCATTTCATCGTCCGGGACGGTCACGACCTCGTCGATGAATTCACGAACGTGTTCGAACGTGAGATCGCCCGGCCGGATCGTCAGTAGCCCGTCGGCGATGCTGCCGGTCTTGTCCAGCGTCACGACCTGGCCGGCTTCGAGTGAGCGCTTCATCTTCGGCGCGCCGTCTGGCTCCACGCCCACGACTCGAACGTGTGGCGAACGCTGCTTGATGGCGGCGGAGACGCCCGAGCTGAGGCCGCCGCCGCCAACTTCAACCAGCACTGCGCTCACGTCCGGGCACTGGTCCAGGATCTCGAGGCCGACGGTCCCCTGGCCCGCGATGATCATCGCGTGATCGAAGGGTGGCACGATCGTCAGGTTCCGTTCGCGCGCGAGCTCCTCGGCGCGAAGTTTCCGATCGAGTGACGTGGTTCCGGCGAACGTGACTTCAGCGCCATAGCCCCGAGCACCCTCGATTTTGACTTTCGGCGCAGTCGTCGGCATCACGATTACAGCGGGAGCCCCAAGCGTGCGCGCCGCCAGCGCGACTGCCTGACCGTGGTTACCCGAGGAGTAAGTGATGACACCGCGCTCCAGGACCTCGCGCGGAAGTTGCGCGAGCATGTTGTAGGCACCGCGAATCTTGAACGCCCCCATCGGCTGGAGGTTCTCGCACTTGAGAAGCAGCCGGCCGCCACCATTTCCGACGGGCCACGGAACCTCGAGCATCGGCGTGACTCGAGCCGCCGGGCGGATCCGTTCGGACGCCGCCTCAATATCAGCGAGGGTAACGAGATTCACGAGGTTCGCTTCCGCGCGTTGGCAAATTGATCGCCGTCGTTGTACCGAGGCATCTCGGGCTGGGCGGCGATGCGCCAGGCGAGCTGCGTCAACAGCCGCATGTCGTCGACGGCGCCGCTGAAGTCCCAGCTGGGATTGAATTCGTCGCTTGGCTGGTGATAGTCAGTGGTGTTGTACGCCTCCTGCTGCTTTTTCAGCTCGGCGGCGTTTGGACCGATGAATTCGCGTGGCTCGCTGATCGACAAGGCGGGCACGCCCGCCTTGGCAAACGGGAAATGATCAGAGCGGAAGAAGTAGCCCCGCTCGGGATGCTGGTCGGCGCCCAGCGTGCGACCGCGCTCCTTCGCCAGTGATTCGACCATCGGGCCCAGTGTCGAACGGTCCGCGCCGAGCAAGACGATGTCGCTCGTCTTTCCGAGATAGTTGATCCCATCCACGTTGATGTTGGCGACCACTTGCTCCATCGGCAACGTCGGATGCTGTGCGTAGTACTCGGCGCCGAGCAATCCGGATTCCTCAGCCGTCGTGAATACGAAGATCATCGACCGCCCTGGTTTGGCGCCGGCGCGCGCCATCGCCTGCGCGATCAACAGCAGTCCCGCACAACCTGATGCGTTGTCATAAGCGCCGTTGAAGATCCGGTCGGTGTCCGGCTTATCGCCAGGACGCGGATCTCGAGTGCCAAAGTGATCGTAGTGAGACGTGAAGACGACGCCTTGCTGCTCGTTGGCGCCTTTCAATCGTCCGACGACATTCGGCGAGGTCTTGCGGGCCGAACGCTGTTGCAGGGTCGCGGCCGCGCGGATATTGAGCGGCACGGCCTTGAATCCACGCTTGACCGCAGCCGCGCGTAGCTGATCGAGGTCACGTCCGCCGCGTTTAGCGAGGTCGCGCGCCGCGTCGTTGCGCATCCAGGCTTTAATGCCAAGGGCGGGAGCACCAGCCTCGGGTGGCAACGAGTATTGCGTGCCCGTCCACGAAGACTGCACGACCTGCCAGGGATACGTGGCTGATTCGTCGGTGTGGATCAGAATCGCGCCGGCCGCGCCTTGACGAGCCGCCTCCTCATACTTGTAGGTCCAGCGGCCGTAATAGGTGAGCGCCGGACCACCGAATAGTGTCGGCTCATCCGGAGGTGCCGGCGGGTCGTTGACCATCACCATCACCCACTTGCCCTTTACATCGACGCCCGCGTAATCGTTCCATTTCAACTCGGGCGCATTGATGCCATGACCGACGAAGACGACGTCGCCCTGCAAATGCACTCGCGACTGTTCGGTCCCCGAAAATGCCACGACGTCATCGAAGTATCGATAGACGGCGCCGGGCACGCTCACGGTGAAACTGCGATCGACGACCGACTCGACGATCGGCACTTGCTGAAGGTAGGTGCCATTGTCACCAGCCGGTTCGATACCAGCGGTGGCGAGTTGCGTCGCGAGGTATTCGGCAGCCAGCGTCCCGCCACGCGTTGAGGGCGCTCTCCCTTCCATCAAGTCGTGGGAGAGCATCCGGACGTGCGCCGCCAACGGGCCGGTTTGGATCTCCTGCTCGGCTGGACCGCTGGATGCGGCGGCAGCAGTAGCCGCTGGTGGTGGTTGGGAACATCCGGAGACGGCAGCGAACGAAACAAGACACGCGATCGAATAAGAACGGGCCGCACGCGACTTACACATGCCGCCAGATTACTACAGCGCTGTCGAGGTAGCAGGGTTCGGAGGAGCTACGACCGGCGGCCGCCGCGATATTCCTCGAACAACCGCGGAATGTTGGCGGTCACGCTCGAAAGGGTCGGCGTCCAGCCCAGTGCCTTCGCACGGGGACTACGGACTCGTTGGTCGAGCGCCAAAGCGTCGGCGTACGTGCCCAGCTTGCGCCGCGCCTCCGGGAGCGGCATGTGCCGGACATCTGGTCGCTGGCTGAGATGATCGGCGATCGCATCGACGATGTCATTCACGCGCTCGTCACCTTCGTCGTTCGCGTGGAAAATCCCGCGGGCGTCCGGGCTTTGCAGGAGCTTCAAATACAAATCACCCAGATCGCGATCGTAGACCGTCGGCCAACGGTTCTTGCCAGGCCCCACGACGCGAACCAGGCCGTTCAAGGCGTCCTTCAGCAAGTCCGACACGATACCGCGCGAGCCGCCGTAAACAATTCCAGGTCTGACGACAACAGTCCGGACGCCGTTGGTACCGGCCTCGAGCACGACCTGTTCGTGCGCCGGTCGCCACGCGGAATAGTCCGCCGGATCCAACGGCGCGGACTCATCGACCGGCCTCGTCGTGGAACCCAACACCCAGATACCAGAGGTGTAGATGAACGTGGGATTCGTACCGACCGAATGGCGATTTAGCGCATCCAGGAGAGTCTTGATCGCTTCGCGGTCCTTGTGGACGCGGCGTGCGGACCCTTCGAGCGCGGTGTGGACGACCGCGTCGACACCATCGATGGCGGCAGCGAATGTTGACGGTGTACCGAGCTCACCGACGACCGGCGTGACACCGCGCGCTTTCAGCCGTTCGGCTTTTTCGGGATCTCTGACGATCGCCGTCAGACGATGACCGCCGCGGATCAACGCGTCCAGGACCGCAGAACCGACGTAACCGGTGGCGCCGGTCAAAAATACCCGCATCGTTCACCTTCGTATCGCGAAGCCGTTCATTGTAATCCGACCCGACGGATCAGCCGACATACGTCTCCCTGTGCTAAATGTCCCAGACGCGGCCGCCATCGAAGAATGTAATCATCCCGTCCTCACTGACCTTGAGCACGGGACCATAGCGACTCGCCGCCATGGCGGCCGTGCTCCGCGCGCCCTCGGTCGAGCCCTCAGCCGTTGCAAAAGCACTCGACGGGTGTCGCAGGATGGCGCCGACAGCCAGGAGTTCGCCAGCAGGCTCGGTGACGATCGCGCCATCGAGCGTCGCCAGCGCTTCGAGTACGCTCGCGTCGAGTTCTGTCACAGTGCGGCCGGCAAGGACATGAAGCAAATGCCGTCGTGACGGTGTGTCGGGATCGGACTGCTGACCGACGAGCTCCATGTCCAGCCGGTCCTGGTCGGCCACGAGCTCGGGCAGCGACTCATTCGGTCGTCGCAGAACGACGAACAAGGCGCCCTCGCGGTCGTCGGCAAGGTCGAGAGCCGTCTGAAACAGTCGCCGCGCCAGCGCAGGCCGTCCCACCGCGGCTGCCCACATGACGTATTTCGCCTGAAGGTCCAGCAGGTGCCAGTCGGCGTTCCGGAAGGTGAAGATCTGAGCGCCTTCCGCGAACACTTTGATCTCACGGCTGGGACTCAACACGATGCACACGTGTTGTCCCAGCCTCGTCGCCTCGGCGTGAGCCGCGTAGGCACGGGCGCACGGCACATCCACGCCGCTCGGCTCGCCAATCGATGCCCATCCCCACCGCCCGATGTCGACAATGTCGAGGAGCCGGCCGTCCCGGGCGACCAGAAACACCGTGCGAATGCCATCGGCCAGCCGGAAGAAGCTCTTGATCGAAGTCAGTGCTCCTGTGTAATGCGGAGTGTCGCGCTCCGCAGCCGGATAGGCACCAATAGGGTCCGCATCACCTTCCAACAACAGAACGCCGGTCGAGATCGGCTTGTTCTCGTAGCTCGAAAGCGCGGCAATCCGCATCATCTCGAGCACTTCCGATACCCGGTCCGATCGCCCACCGTCTGCTCGTGGGGCGTACGGCGTTCCATCGAAAAACGCACCGACGTGCCGGTCTTCGATGGAGCCGCTGAAAAGCCCCGCTCGCTCGACCATCAATGCCGGATTCAGAATGGCTTTGTAACGAGCTTCGAGAACGCTGCCGATCGCGCGCGAGAATCGCACTTCATGCGGCGTGAACGGCCGCCGTTGCGGGACTCGCAGAACATACCGATTGCCGAACCATCGCACGACCAGCGCACAGGGATCGTCCGTCGCATCGATTGCGAGTCGGCCGTCGGATGATGGCGACGGCACGGCGTCGGTCTCGAGCGTCGCGCGCTCGAAGAACCGGCTCAGCGCCCGCTGAAGGAAGGTGTCATAGTGGGCGCCGACCACAAAAGCCGGTGGGAGGTTCCTAGCCAATCCGCTGGATCATAATCCGAGTGTGGAGTTCAAGGTGCGGAGTGCGTAACACCCTCGTCGACCTGTTCCGCGATCTCGAGCATCATCGCGGCGACTTTCTCGTGTACGACGATGGGTACCGCGTCCGGAAATACACATACAAGCAGGTGACGCGCGGCGCACGAGGATTTGCGGCGCGGCTCGCTTCGTCGGGAATCCGCCAGAACGACAAGGTCGTCTTCTGGGGCGAAAACCGTCCCGAGTGGATTGCCAGCTACTGGGGCTGCATCATCGCCGGCGTCATCGTCGTCCCCATCGACTACCGCGCTTCAGTTGAGTTTCTGATCAAGGTGGCCCGCATCGTCGATGCCAAGGCGCTCCTGGTGGGAGATGACGTCGCCTCGATGCCGCCAACCCCCGTTATCTCGACTGTTCAAGTCTGGCGGTTCGAAGAGTTCGACTGGACTGTTGACGCCGCGATGCCGGCGGCGGTGCAAATCGAACGGCAGGACATCGCGCAGATCGTCTTTACGTCGGGAGCAACCGCCGAGCCCAAAGGTGTGGTCATCCGTCACGGCAACGTGCTGGCGAACGTCGTCCCAGTCGAAAATGAGGTCGCAAAGTACAAGAAATATGCGTGGCCGTTTCTCCCGCTGCGCTTCCTGAATCTCTTGCCGCTCAGTCACATGTTCGGGCAGTCGATGGCCACGAACATCCCGCCCATGGTCGACGGCACCGTGGTCTTCATGCGGAGCTTCAATCCGCACGACATCGCGCGCATCGTCAAGAGCTGGCGCATCTCGGTGATTGTGTGCGTTCCGAAGATCCTCGAGGTGCTGAGAGATCACGCGCTGCGAATCGACCCGAACGCCGCGACTCCTCCCGAGACACGCCTGTCCATCCCCAAGCGATGGTGGCGCTACCGATCGATTCATCGGATGTTCGGGTTCAAGTTCTGGGCCTTTGTCGTCGGGGCTGCGCCGCTGCCCCCCGAGCTCGAGGAGTTCTGGAAGCGCCTGGGATTCGTCGTCATTCAGGGTTACGGACTGACCGAAACCGCGCCCATCGTCACGCTGAACCACCCGTTCAAGACCAGCACGGGATCCGTCGGCACCCCAATCAAAGGCGTCGAGGTGCGAATCGCCGACGATGGCGAGATCCTGGTGCGCGGCGAGAACGTCACCACTGGTTACTACAGCGTGGAAGGGGCCAACCCCGGTGCCGCGTCACCGGGCCGCACGCTCGACGCTGACGGCTGGCTCCATACCGGCGATATCGGCACCATCGACGATCAGGGCCGCGTCTTCATCAAGGGCCGTAAGAAGGAAATGATCGTGACCCCGGATGGACTGAACGTCTTTCCGGACGATGTGGAACGTGTCCTCGATTCGCAGCGGGGTGTCCGCGAATCGGCCGTCGTTGGCCAGCAGAGCCAGGGGCAGGAGCGAGTCCATGCGGTCCTGGTGCTCGACAGCGGAACCGACCCAGAGACCGTAGTCAGAGAGGCCAATCGAACACTCCAGGATCACCAACGCGTCCGAAGCTTCTCGGTCTGGAACGGCGACTCGCTGCCCCGCACCGAGGGAACGAAAAAGCTCAAGCGGAGCGCCATCCGTGAATGGGTCGCGACCGGTGCAGGACCGGCGAGCGCGGGGGTGGATGACGATCCGCTAGCGTCCCTGCTCGCCAAATTCGCCGGCGGTCGAGCTGTTGACGCCGACACTGCTCTCGATGAGCTCGGGCTGAGCTCCCTCGAGCGCGTCGAGCTCATGGTGGCCATCGAAGACCGGCTGCAGACCCGGCTCGACGAGTCGCGATTTGCCGCCGCGAAAACACTCAGCGACGTGAGGGCGCTCCTCGATCAGCCTGTCAAGGCAGCCGACGTCGCGGAGCCGGTCGACTTCCCGAGCTGGAACCGGCGCACGATGGTCAGCGTGATTCGACGGTTGAGCCTAGCGATGTGGATTCTCCCTCTCGCGCGGTGCTTCGCCTGGATCACGGTTCGCGGGCGGGAGCATGTCGAACCACTCCAGCAGCCGGTTGTGTTCGCGTCGAATCATCAAAGCCATTTCGACGTTCCCGTCATTCTCGCGGCCCTGCCGGGACACGTGCGAAAGAGCGTGGCTCCCGCCATGTTGAAGGAGTTCTTCAAAGCGCATTTCTTTCCGGAAGGTTTCACGTGGCGTCAGATCCTCGCGCGCCGTTTGAACTACTACCTGGCCGCTTTCTTCTTCAACGCGTTTCCGTTGCCACAACGGGAAGCGGGCGCCCGGCAGACGCTGCGCTACATCGGCGAGATCACGGGAGATGGCTACTCGATCCTGATCTTCCCAGAGGGCGTCCGGTCAGAAACCGGTGACATGACGACGTTTCGGGGAGGAATTGGGATGATTGCATCGCGGCTGGACCTGCCGGTGGTCCCGGTCAAGATCGAAGGCGTGCACCGGATTCTGCACGTAAAGTCGAAATTCCCCCGGCCGGGTCCCGTGAAAGTGAGTTTTGGCGCCCCGATGCGATTGCGAGGGGATGACTACGGGGCCCTTGCGCGCGAGGTGGAGCAGGCGGTGCGGGGATTATCGTGAAACCGGACACCAAGCCCAGGTATGGCATAATGGTTGCTTCACCGAATGAGCAAGGATGATTTAATAGACATGCAGGGCACGGTTGTCGCTGTGCATAGCGGTGGTCTTTACCGCGTGCAGGTCGACGCCGGCCACGAAGTGCTGGCACAGCTGAGCGGCCGGATGCGCCGGTTTCGAATCAAGGTCGTTCCGGGTGATCGGGTGACGGTCGGCATTTCCCCCTACGATCCTCAGCGCGGGATCATCACGTTTCGCGCTCGGTAATCCAATTGAGTTCATCAGTTCCCGCCTCTGCCCGGTCGTCGCGGAGGGGCCGGCACGGGTCCAGTCAGGGCTCGTCACGCCCCCGACGCGCTCGCCCCGGTCACGCACCGATCGCCGTCGAGACCAGCGTCATGGCCCCGGACATTCCCTGGGAGCCGATCGACCCCGACGCCGCTCCAACTCCGTTTTCAGCGCTCACTTTGCATCCGCAATTGATGCAAGGTCTGCACGACCTCGGGTACGAAGGGACACGGCCGGTACAGGGGGCGGTCATTCCGCGCGCTCTCGCGGGCGGCGACGTCGTGGCCTGCGCCGAAACCGGTACGGGTAAGACGCTCGCGTTCGCGTTGCCGATCCTTCAAACACTGCTCGTCGAGCAACCGTCGTTCGGTGACCCCTCCCGTGAACCGTTCACGCGGGCGTTGATCCTTGCGCCCACACGCGAGCTCGTGGTGCAGATCGAAGATGCGTTCGTCGGTCTCACCTATCACTCGCCGGTGTCTACGGTGCCGGTGTTCGGCGGGATGGCCATGGATCCGCAGGAACGCGGACTCAAAGCCGGCGCGGACATCGTCGTTGCGACGCCGGGACGTCTGATGGACCACATGCGACACGGTTCCGCGGACTTTCTACGCCTGCAGGTGCTCGTGCTCGACGAAGCAGATCGCATGATGGACATGGGCTTCTGGCCGGACGTCCAGAAGATTGTCGCCACCTTGCCGCCGGAGCGTCAGACGCTGCTGTTTTCGGCGACGATGCCAGGCGAAATTCTCAAGCTCGCTCGCGAAGTGCTGCGGATGCCAACCTACCTGCAGGTTGGGGCGAACCGTGGACCGGCGCGAACGATCAAGCATTCGATCGAGCAGCTACCGCGACAGTCGAAGATGGACTGGCTGGCGCACTTCGTCAGGCGAGACGCGGCGGGCCCGGTGCTCGTCTTTGTCCGCACGAAGATCGGCGCGGATCGAGTCGCCCGGCAGCTTCAAGCCAAGCACATCCGTGCGGCGGCCCTGCATGCGGACAGGACTCAGCGAGAACGTCTGGAGGCGGTCGAAGGATTCCGCGCCGGCAAGCATCCCGTCCTCGTGGCAACCGATATTGCGGCTCGCGGCCTCGATATCGAAGGCATCGCTCACGTGGTGAATTTCGAAGTCCCCGATTCGTCGGAAGCCTACGTTCATCGTGTCGGACGGACGGGCCGCTCCGGCGCCGAGGGACACGCCATTACGCTCGTCGCCCCCGACGAGCAACGCGCCTGGCAGGCGTTGGAGAAGCGAGTTGGACTCCAACTTCAGTAACGGCGGAGCACCCCAGGGGCCTGCGGCCGCCCAGCCCGAGCCGTTGTCTCCGGCGGCGGAGAGGTTCCAGAGTTGCCGCTGGCGCAAGGCGGCCGAGGACGGGACGCCCGAGCACTGTACCCATCGCGATGTGCTGCCCATGGCTGGCACCGCGGGGTTCGTCCCCGATTCATGGTGCGCCGACTGCGCTTTTTACAAGGCGAAGCGCATGCCGCGGAAGAAGCCCGAAGAGGCGCCGGATAGTGACTCGTGGCGACGGTGGTAGGTGACTACCAGCTCCAGTGTCAGTCCCAAGGATTCCTTGAGCGTCGAGCTCGAACGCTCGGCCGCATCCCGGCGGCAACGGTGTCTTCCGTCGATAGAGCCGGACCGTGGAACGCTCTGGCGCCGGGTTGCCAGGGGCGACTTTTCGAATTAGCAACCAGTCGGTCGAATCGCTGAAGCACCTCGCACCAACATCTTGTGATGGGGACTTTCGTCGACGTCGTCCATCGCGATGAACTCGACATGCGCCCGGTTGATCGCGTCCACCAGCGACTTTGGGTCGTGGTGCCTGGCAAGGTAGTGCTCCCCCACCCACGATGACTGAGCGAGTAGTTTGCTGGCACGAAGAACGATCGTGCGAGGCTCTGGTTCCGTCGTCGCGACTGCCGCGATAAACGAGCCTTCCCCGATTGGGTCGGAACAGACCAGGGCCGTTCCGTTTTCCTGGAGACCCGCCGTTAGCATGATGTCCGCCGCCTCGATGAATCCTCGACGCGGCTTCTGCTGAAGGTGAAACCCGGTCGCCAGGAACACCAGCACGGCAGCGATTGCGACCGCGGCTTGAGAGCTCGTGGCACGCCACTCCAGGCGCAGCGCCAGCCAGTGCAAGCCGGCAACACAAAAAAAAACCAGCCCCACGTACGCGGGCAGCATGTATCTCGGCGTGCTGATCGGATAGATCACCGAGTGAAAGAGCCAAACACAAGCCACGAGCCCGAGCAGACTGTTCCAGAGTCCGTTGTTCGAACCGCGGCCTGTTGTCGCCCAGACACCCAGCAGCGTTAGTGGAACGAAGATGTAACCCGGTTCTCGGCCAAGAAGACCCAAGTTACTCCAAGGCGCCGTCCATTCGTTGCCTCGCCATTGCCGCCACGAAGGTGAACAGATCCCACGTGTAGAGGTACCACGGAATGCAGATAACGCACACAATGAGCGGTGCACTCCAGAGTGACCAGCGTTTGAAGATGAACCACTTCCGGCTGGACGCAATCGCGATCGGCGGAAGCATGGCCAGCGCCAGCGCATTGTTCTTGGTCAGCATCGCGACGCTGGCCAGCAATGCAAACAGGGTCACATCGCGCCATCGCTGAGAGTCGAGATATCGACCAAAGAAGATCGCGGCGCCGAGCATCAACAGGGCGCACGACACATCGAGCAGGACCGATCCGGTAGTCCGCTGGACGGTCGGCAGTAAGACAAACCAGACCGCCGCCAGTGCAGCGAAAGGTAGACCCACTCGATCACGAGCGATCCGAAACATCAGAAACGCGATCAGGTTGGACATGATCGCGATGAAGACCGAGGGCAGAAGCCGGAGAAGCCGCGGTCATGAACATCCAGCTTGCAAGAGCCAGATGGAACATCGGAGGCCAGACTCCAAACGCTACTTTCGGATAATGCAAATAGTAGGCTTCAGCGAACTGCAAGGGAGAAGTCCCCGAAAGACCCCTGGAGGTAGCCACGAATCATCAGCGCCGTTACGTAATGCGCGGCTTCGTCGGGATTCGCGCTCAATCCGGTGTGCAGCGCGCCGGAGTAGAACAACCCCAAGAACGTCAGCGCCGCGACGCTCGCGAGCACACCAAGTTCGGATGCCGACACCGCGAGGGGAAAGGTGCGCCAGCATGGGGTGGGACTGCTGAGCTTACCACCACAATTCTGTTGCTGAAAGCAACCCGTGAGTAATTCTTTTTTTTCCTGTAATTGCACTTGTGCCTCGCGCGCACGAAACTGTAATCGCACGCCGCGAAACACAAACTCCCCGGTGGATCAGTCGATGCGCATGGCAACAACCGGCGTCACGCTCATCGCGCGTCGAGCTGGCAGATAGCTGGCTGCGAGCACCGCCGTCAGCGTCACGAAAGCGACGACGACGAACGCAGTGGGATCGGTGGCGGTGACACCAAACAGCATCCCCTTCAATAGCCGCGTCAAACCGAGTGACGCCGAAAGACCAACGGCGAGTCCAACCCCCGCGAGTACGGCGCCCTTGCCGACAACCAGGCGTAAGACGTCGGTCGACTCGGCTCCGAGAGCAAGGCGAATTCCGATTTCTCGTGTGCGCTCGGCAACGAGGTACGAGATCAATCCATAGATTCCGAGCGTCGCGAGGAGCAGCGCAGCAGCACTGAACACCACGATCAACGTCAGGCTGAAGCGTCGTCCTGCGAGAGCTCGATCGAAGGCATCCTCAACGGTGCGAATCTGAACTGGCAAGTCGGGATCGATCCGGCGCGCGACCTGTCGCGCGGTTGGCGCGATGCTGCCGGCCATTGTCGTTCGGAGCACCACGCTGAAACGTGTCGCCATGCGCTGCCGGTAGTAGCCGTAGAACAGAGGCCCAGGCAAGGCCTCGGGTGAGATCTCGCGCACGTCGCCGACGATGCCGACGATGCGAAAGCCGCGAAGGTCGCCGTCCATGTTGCCGAATTGTACGAATCGGCCAATCGGATCCTGGTTGGGCCACTTTGCCGCCGCCAGCGACTCGCTGATCACGGCGACATGCGGTGCATCCGGACCATCTCGCTCATCGAAGAGACGTCCTTTGATCAGCGGGATTCCCATCGTCGTGAAGTAGCCTTCGCTCACGATGCGATAGCCGGCAAAGCCGACTCGAGCCTTGAGCTCGTCGCCGAGCCTCGCGCGATCGTCGAAGCTCTGGATCTCATCAACCCGCGTCATCTCGATGAACTGACCATTCGCGAAGAACCCGGTACCCAGCGGGAATGTGTTGATCAAACCGGTCCCCTCGACTCCAGGAAGCGCGCCGAGCTGTGTCATCAGCTCGTGTTGCGCGCCCTTGCGCTGCAATTGGGTGGCAGGCTCGCGCGAGAATGGCCACGACAAATCGAGGACCACCGCGCTGTCGGTGCGATAGCCAGGATCGACGGCGAGGAGCTTCGTGAAGCTGCGGGCAAGAAGTCCCGCGCCGATGAGCAGTATCACCGTCAGCGCGACTTGTGCGACCACCAGTCCCTGCCGCACGCGCTCGCTGGTCCGGCCGCCAGCCATTGTCCGCGTGCCTTCGCTCAAGGTGTCGCGGATCTCCTGGCGGGACGCGCGGACGGATGTCACCAGGCCCAGGACGACGGCAGTGATGACGGCGACACCAATGGCGAACAACATGACCGGCCAGTCAACCTGAATACTTTGAAGTCGCGGCAAATTGCCGGGTTGCAGGGTGATCAGCGCCTCCACACCGGCCAGCGCGATCGCGATCCCGAGTATCGCGGCCGCTGTCGCAAGCACCATCGCCTCGGCAAGCAGTTGCCGGGCGATTCGCCCGCTGCCGGCGCCGACGGCCAGGCGAACGGCAATCTCACGACGGCGCGTCGAAGCTCGAGCCAGTTGAAGGTTCGAAACGTTCAGGCAGGCGATGACCAGGAGAAGCATGGCTGCGCCGAACAGCACCAGCAACGTTGGTTGGGCGGTGGCGGTCAGCTGCTCGCGGAGCGGCACGGCGGTGGCATCCGACATCCAGGTTCCATCGCCATGCTGCGTTTTGAGCTGACGCGACAACGCGCTGATTTCTCCCTGCGCGACCGCTAACGAAATGCCCGGCGCCAGGCGCGCGACCACCTGGAAGTTGTGCGAGGTCCGCGACGGTTGCCGCTCGTTCAACTCCTTCGGCGTCCAGAAGTCGCTCGCCGCCGGGTAGTCGAATCCTGGCGGCATGACGCCGATGACCTGATAGATCTCGTTGCTGATGCGAAGCGTCAAACTGGCGAGCGGCGCGGCGCCGAGCCTGGTGCGCCAGAGGTTGTCGGAAACGATGACCGCGCGAGCACCACCAACTCGACGCTCGTCGTCGACGAAGGTGCGGCCGGCGCTCGGCGCCTGTCCCATCACGTCGAAAAACTCTCGTGAGACGCTGGCGCCGTTGATCATCGTGGTTTCGGTTCCGATCGCAACCGGAACCGCGCCGGACGACATCAACGCCATCGCGCGAGAGCTGCGGGTGCGTTCCTTCCAGTCCTCGAAGTTCGGTTCCGAGACGTTGCCCATCCGGCGGCCGGTGTTGTCGATCTGAAACAGGCGAACAATCCGATCAGGCTCCGGGTATGGCAAAGGGCTGAGCAGAACGCCATTGATGGCGCTGAAGACCGCCGTCGCCGCACCAATGCCAAGGCCGAGCGTGAGGATCGAAACGAACGCAAATGCTTTGGCCCGCCTCATGACGCGCGCGCCGTAGCGCAGGTCGCGAATGAAATCCTCGAGAAACGCCGAACGAAATTCGTCGCGAGTCTGTTCCTTCACGTGCTCTACCCCTCCAAACTGAACGAACGCCCGACGTTTCGCTTCGGCGGGATCCATACCGTGGCGGATGTTCTTGGCGGTCTGCTGCTCGATGTGAAAGCGAATTTCCTCGCCCAGCCCATCCTCGACACTGCGGCGGCCGATGATGGTTCGGAGCCGACGCCACCCTTCACTCAAGGACTCCATTGCCTATGCCTTATGCCCCCAGCTCTATGCCCTTTCGAGAACCAGATTGATAGCCCTCGACATGCGGCGCCATTGTGCGAGTTCGTCGGTAAAGTGCTTGCGCCCTTCTCGGGTCAGCGCGTAGTAGCGCGCGCGGCGGTTGTTCTCGGTCACGCGCCACTCGGATTTGATCAAGCCCTGGCGCTCGAGTCGATACAAGGCCGGATAAAGCGTGCCTTGCCCCAACTGGAGCACTTGTTCCGACCACTGTTCGATCCGCTCTGTGATCCCCCATCCGTGCATTGGTTCGAGCTGCAACGACTTCAGCACCAGCATGTCGAGCGTCCCTTGCAGAACGTCCGATTTGTCTTTGGCCACGATGTTCCTTTCGATTGACGTAAGGAAGCTAGCCGAGGTTGCTTTCGATTGTCAAAAGGAAGGGACCAAGGTCGGTGACCAGTGGCCGGTGGGCCGGTGAGCCGGTGGCCAGTCGCCGTGGGCCGTGGCTGTGGGCTGTGCGCTGTGGACCGCGGACCGTAGGCCGTGAACCGATTAGTCTGAAAACTCGCGGGCGAGTTCCACCCACTCACCCTCGGGCGCCAGCATCTGGTAGTCGCGCCAGTGCATACGCGCTTCGCTGGACCGTCCCATCTTCTCGAGCGTGACGGCCAGATAGAAGTGAGCGTCGGGGTAGTCCGGCTTCAACGAGAGGGCGTCCCGGTAGCACGTCTCCGCGTCCAGGTACCGGCCGTGATCGTGATGAATGTTGCCCAGATTGAAATGCGCTTCGAAATAGCTGCCGTCGAGCGAGATGGCTCGTTCGTACAGAGCCTGCGCTTCGGCGAGCTCGTCACGGGCATAGCGGATGTTGGCGAGGTTGATGAGAGCCGCGACGAGGTACGGGTCGTTCTCGAGCGCACGGCGATACGCCATCGCCGCCTCCTCCTCCCGCTCCGGTGCCCCATCATCCAGCGCCGAACCCATCAGGAAGTACTGCTCCGCGGTGGTCAGAACACCGCCCGTGTTCTCCGGTTGGGCCCGAAGAACTTCGGGGCCAGGAGATGAACGAACGGGCGCCACGGGTTCTCGAGGTTTGAGCGCGATGATGCGGGCGGGCTGCGCATCAATTCGAAAGTCGAACGCGAGTTGCCCCGTTCGCGTGGCCTGCAAGTCCCTCAACACAGCACGAAACGAAACGCCCTGCTGCAGCTCGGCGTGCACCTGGCGCAGGACCGTCAGGTCGCTGAAGCCGAAGAACGTGTCGGCGTTGTTCTTGAACGCCCGCCTGATGAAGCCCCATTTCTGTAAGTATCGAAGATGATCCTCGCGAAGCGTCGGATACATCGTGAGGACGTCGCGCTGCCCGTAGTGCTTCTCTCGAAGCTCGGCCACGGTCGGTAACCCAACCATGCGACAGAAATCGTCCTCGCTGACGATTTTGATCCGTCCGGGCTGTTCCGTGTTGATTTGGGCGGCACGGCGGAGCTTCTGCCGGTGCGTGCTCTGATCGGTGCCAAGCTGACTGAGATCGGGCACACCTTCCGGGTAGGTTTCGCCACCGACGACGAGCAACGTCGTCTTCATCGTGACGTCCTCTGCCGTGACGCCCCCCTTTCCATCGACGACGCTCCGCGCTTCCTTGCGACCAAGCGACCATAGCTTGCCGGTAAAGACGACGGTCTCGCCGTGGAGGGGATGCTCGAAAGGCAGCTCTGACATCCGGACGCGTTCAAGATGGGCCAGATTCGCGCCGATGTCAATTTACAATCGTGCGTAGTGATGACGAGGAGCGGCGCGCGTCCATGATTCTCGCCGGTGACATCGGTGGCACGAAGACGCTCATCGGTTTGTTCGACGTTTCAACGAGGCGACCACGCCCAGTTGATGTGCGCGAGTTCTCCACAACGGCCTTTCCAGGACTGCCGGCGATCATCGATGACTTCGCCTCGAAGCAACCAGGAGGCCGTCTGGGCATCACCGCCGCGGCTTTTGGCGTAGCCGGACCGGTGATGAACCAGTCGGCGGCAATGACCAACGTCGATTGGCAGGTGAATGCTCCCGAACTGGCGACTCGTCTCGGCATCTCACGAGTGCGTCTGTTGAACGATCTCGAAGCGATGGCTCACGCTGTGCGCGTACTCGAAGCCGAAGAACTGCTGACGGTGCAAGCGGGACAACCACGCATCGACGGCAACATCGCGTTGGTCGCAGCAGGTACGGGGCTCGGCGAAGCCGTGTTGCACTATGTCGAAGGACGCTACCTCCCGGTCGCGAGCGAAGGCGGCCACACCGATTTTGCCGCTCGGACCGATCGAGAGCTCGACTTCGTCAAGTTCCTGCGCGCACGCTTCGGCCGTGCCGAGGTTGAGCATGTGCTCTCAGGTCCGGGCATCGTCAACCTGTCCGACTTCACCCATCAGGATGCCCGGTGTGGAGCCCTGGCCCATTCGAACGACTCCGGTCCAGACAATCCCGCCGAAGTGACTCGATCCGCACTCGCCGGGCAGTGTCCGAAGTGCGTTGAAGCGCTCGACATGTTCGTCGCCGCCTACGGCGCGACCGCCGGCAATCTCGCGCTCACGGCCGTCACCACCGCTGGCGTCTTCATCGGCGGCGGAATCGCACCGCGCATCCTTCCCGCGCTGCAAAAGGGATTGTTCATCGACGCGTTCAACGACAAGGGCCCGATGCGACCGCTGCTCGAAGCGATGCCAGTGCAGGTGATTCTCAATCCGCAGGCGGGACTGGTCGGCGCCGCGGTGTTTGCGGACAGCTTGTAAGGGCTGGTGGGGCGGGTGGCGGCGGGTCGCGCAGAACCCCTCGCACATCCGACTCGACCAGCCCCACCCGCCCCACCCGACCCACCAGACCCACCCGCCTTAGTACGTCACCCTCACGCGATACCGCAGTGTCGCTTCGCCGTCCGATGCCACCGGAACGCTGAACTGCGCCGCCCAAGCGTCGGTCTTGGTCCCCTCGTGCGTCGAGCGCAGGATCTTCCACGTTCCCCCAATCGGCTCGTTCACTTCGACCGTCACCGCCGTCGTCTTGTGGTTGCGAAGCACGATCTCGAATTCCATCTCGTAGACGTTCGTGCTGATCTTCTCGAAATCGATCTGTTTTCGTTCGGCGACGACGTCGAATGCGTGGCCGATCTTGAGGTTGAGCGTTTCGTCCTTGGGCGTGTGATCGATGCGATCCTCACCCACGAACTGCAGGCCGCCCTTCGAGTCAGCCTGATACACCCGCACGACGCCGGCGGGCATCGGCATGCCGAGACCCGTCTTCGAGTCGTTCTTGAACTCGTAATACACCTTGACCACGTCCTTGATCGGCGACCCAGGATGCTGGGCATTGCGGTAGTAGAACGCCTGGCCATCCACGATGTAGCGCTTGCGGACCGGGAAGTTGGTAGCCCCGAGCAAGCTGACTTGCTTGGTCTCGTTGTTGTTGACCGACGTTTTTCGCTCGAGCGTGTAGAGGTGGTAGTCCGAGAACGCTTCCTGCGTCATCTGCGGCGCCGGCGCGGCCGCGCGCGCCTCCATGGCGTAGTCGGCTTCACGCCGACCGATCATCTGCTTCACGCGATTGAGGTCGCCGGCCACCAGCTGCAGCTTCGCGTTGCGAAACGCCGTGCCGCTGCCATTGGTCAACGTGACCCAACCATCGATGTCGCCGACCTTGTCATCGCGGGCGACGGTCAAGACGTAGTCAGCGCTCCAATCGAGCTTGGTGGCGAGGTAGGAGGCCTCGACGCGATGCCGAACCGCGCCCTGGTTGTCGAGGGACCAGATCAGCGTAGGCCGCGCGTAGAGATTCTCCGGTAGCTCCGGGAATCGCATGTGATCGGCATGCAGCCCCGTTACGATCTCGTTGCCGATCTGCCACACGGGTGCCGTGTTGTAGCTGAGAAGGCGTGCCTTGACCTCCTCCTGTCTCGTCGTTCCGTTCTCCTGACGCGATCGAATCAACACCACATCGCGGCCAACATACTTGCGAAGCAGCTTGTCGGGCTCGAGCAGATCGTACTCGTAGTTCTGCTCGAGAATGCCCAGTCGCGAAGGCTCGGTGAGCGAGCGCAGGTGGACGGTCGCGGGATTGACGGTCGCCGCAATGTCCATGAAGCGAAGGTCGAAACTACCTTGTTGTAGTCGAACGTTGCGGACGTCGCGAACGAGCGCCAGCTCGGAGTTGTAGACCGTGAGGGCGAGCTCCGACTGGTCGTCGAGCGTGGACGTATCCTGCCCTTCCACGGCTTCAACCGCCGCCGCCGCGCGCGAACTCTCGTGGTTTGCCGCCACCAAGAGACCCAAGACCACCGCCGTTGCTGCAATCGACAATCCTGGAAGTTTGGAACCACGGAACCTGGAACCTAGCGTCATGTTGTGATGACTCCTTCAGGACTAGAACGGGGGCGGCGGGAATCCTTGCAGGGCCGTCTGCTGGGGCCGGCAGCTGGCGGCTGGTGGTGTTAGTTACCAGTGATCAGTTGCCAGTTCAAAGGAAGGGCGGGACTCTTTTGAACTGGAAACTGGAAACTGAAAACTGATGGTTGTCAGCGGCGATTCCACGTCGTTCCACGGTCGTCCGTGTGGAACCGGCGGCCGTCGGCTGACGTAACGGTGGCTTGTTTCTCGTTGACCGCAACAACAGCGACGAGATCGACCGGTTCGGGAAACGCCACCGGCTCGAACCGCGTGCCATCCGTCGTCACGAGGATCGTTCCGGCGCTCCCGACCACCCACGCGACCGTCGCAGAAGGAGCGTGACCTCCGACGAGTGAAGCCATTGCGGGCGCCGCCGCCGGTTGCCACGCAGCGCCGGCAGTCGTCGAGTAGTCGATGCGTGTTCCGCCGACGATCCGCCAGCGCCTGTTGGGATCCGGCGACGTGATTTCTACACTCACCGCGTTTCTTGCCATCGCGAGTGGTGCCGGCGGTGCCGGGGCAATGGTTGGCGTTTCGCGAACCTGCGCAGCTCTTCGCTCGTCGGCGACCGCAGGCGGGGGTTGAGGCGTCGGTTTGGAAGCAGCTGGTGGGGCAGCAGCAGCGGCGCCAACCGGAGCGGCAGGAGCAGCCGCCGCAGCATCGGCCCGGAAAGCCTCCTCCTTTGCTTTCGCCGTTGGAGCAGCCGCCTCGGACCTGAGTGCTGTATCAGCTGCCGCCTTGTTCTCCGCGAGCCTGTCAGTTTGACGATCAGCTTCACGAGCGCCGCGATTGCTCGGCAGAGTCTTTCGCGCCCGGCCCGGAGAAGAACCGGTCACCCTGGCTGGAGCTTGAGCAGGAGCCGCCACCTGTCCTTCCGCCGCCGCTGACGGCGGACTTGGTGCCGCTGGCTCCGCAGGCTCAAAGCGCAACTGCGCGGTTTCGCGATTCGCGAGCGACGCAGCCTCGCGCGGCCGATCTGAAGGAATCGCTACCCAGATCGCGATTGCCGTCGCGGCTGTCGCTAGCGGCACGAGCCAACGGAGATGCCACCAGCGCGTCGCGCCCTCGGCCGTTCCAGCCACCGCTGCCGGCTCCGAACGTACGAACGCGGCGAGCATCGCCTGACACTGTGCGCAGTCGGCGAGATGCTGCTCAACCATCGTCGCCGACGCCGTCGGCAGCGAACGCTCGACCCAGGCAGCCAACGTTTCAGCGTCGACGCACTGGTCAGAAGCAGACGAAGGACGGCTTGCCTGCCGCAGCAAGTGATCCAACGACCGATCTCGAGAGTCCGGTGTGCTCACAGCCCTATGCCCTATGCCCTCTCTTCAGTAGAACGTTCGGGCGCAAGTTTCTTGCTCGATGACTCATTGCCCAGCATATCGGCGATGTCCAAGGTACCGCTGTCGCTGATGATGGCCTCGAAACACTCTGACACCTGGGCCTCGCTGAGGCCCTCGGTTTCTCGCAGCTCAGCCTCGACATGCTGACGAATGGCACGTCGTGCGCGGCTCAAGTGGCGCGACACAGTGGCCTCGTGTTCGCCGAGGGCCTTTCCGATCTGTGCGAGGGTCAGATCCTGCGCATAGTAGCAGCCGAGCCTCAACCGGTCGCGCGGCGCCAACGCGGCAATTGCAGCCGCGAGACAACGACGCATGAGAATCAGATAGCCCTCGCGCATCGGGTTGACAGCTTGCGATGCCGCGGGAATGGCGTTGGGGGCATCGTCTTCGGGGACTGGATCGTTTCGCCGAACCATCCGCACACGATCGACATAGCGTTGTGAAAGCACCGCCCGCAACCAGGTCGCAAGACTGCTGCGACCGTGGAAGTAGCGGAAGTGCGATCTGCGCTGACCATCGCGCTCGGTCAGCCCGAAGAGCTCGCCGTACAACGAATCGGCAAGCTCGCGAGATCCACCTGACGGATCGATCGCGTCCGCAGCGCGATAGAGGATTGGCCGGAACTCGCGAACGAAATGGTCCCACGCGATCTCCGATCCGTCGGCACACGCACACGCGAGCGCGACGTCCTCGAGATGGAGCGCGGCGAGATGGCGCTCGAGCGTCCTGCTATCGGGAGCTTCTGCGAAGGCCCGCCGCGCGCTCTGTTCGAGCGCCGCTGCAAATGCAGTCGTTGGCAACCGCCAGCGATCGGCTCGTGCCGCACGATACAGTCGTTCGACGGCGGCTTCGTCGAGCCGCCAGGAAGGCATAAACCATTATGCTCAACGTCAGTTCCTACGTCTGCGTTTCTTGCGCCTTGACTGCCTGCGCGAAGTCGCGCGCGCCGACGAATCGGGCCGACGGGTCGGCGGCCAACGCTTGCAGAATGGCCGCTGACGCAGACGGCGGAATATCGGCTTTCAGGACCCATGGCTCGATAGGAACCGTGCGCAGCATTTGTCCGATCAACTCGGGCAGACTCGGAGCACGAAACGGCAGCACACCGGTCGCCATCTGATAGGCCAGCACACCCAGCGTGAACACGTCGGCGGGTGACGCCGGCGGCCCTCCCATCAGGACTTCCGGCGCGATGTACGGAAGCTCCTGCTCGTTTGCCTCGGCACCACGCAGCTCCTGCTCGCGCATGGTAGCCAGAACGTCCTGCACCGACGCTATGCCAGCCGTGGACATCACGACGCGATCGCGACCGCTGTCCTGAGTCAACCGAATCATGTCCGGATTGACGCCAACGATGAATCCGCCGCGCGCGTTGAGAGTGGCGGTCGCATCGAGCATCTGGTCGAGTAAGACCGACACTCGGTCCCAGGGCAGCGCGCCGCAGCGACGGAGTTCGTCGCGGAGACTCGGGCCCTCGATGAAGTCCGTGACGAGATAGACGAGACGTTCGTCCTCACCGAAATCACGCACGTGCAGCAGGTTGAGATGCTGGACTTGAAGAGTGCGTGCCTCGACGAGAAAGCGAGAGCGCAGCGATTCCCAGTTGGACTGCTCTTCGTGTCGAAGCACGCGAATGGCGACTGGTACGCCTAGTGCGCGATGGGCACCCCGGTAGATGGTGCTGCCAAGCCGCCCACGTCCCAAGGTCTCGCCGAGGTCATAGCGCGACAACAACGCATCGTCCCGTTCGTCTGCTGGTGCTTGCCGCTCGCCTCCGACTGCGGTTTGAAGAGCACGGACGAAGTCAGTCACGGTGGCGTAACGCGCTGCCGGCGACTTCGCGAGCGCCCGCAAGACAACCGCATCGATCTCGGCGTTCAGTGTCGGCCGCCGTTTTCGAGGTTCGACTGGGTCAACCGACAGGGTCTGATTCACCAGCGACATGCGATTGAGTGACTCGAACGGGCGATGCCCGGTCAGCATCTCGTAAGTGATCACGCCGAGGGTGTAGATGTCGGTGCGCGCGTCGGGGTCCTCGCCGCGTAACTGCTCGGGCGCGGCATAGCCCAACGTTCCGAGAAACACGTTGGGATCGGTCTGCAACGTGTCGGCGTTAGCGCTCGCTTCCTTGACCGCGGCCAATCCGAAGTCGATCACCTTGTAGACGCGCTCACCGGACTCGTAGCGATGCCCGACGATGTTCGCTGGCTTGAGATCGCGATGAGTGATCGCGCGATCGTGGGCGAGCTGGAGAGCTGACCCAATCGGCTTCAGGACCTCGAGCACCGCAGCCGGGTCCATCGGTCCGTTCAACTCCATCTCGTCACGCAGGCTGGGACCGCTGAGTAGCTCCATCACCATGTACGGTTGCCCGCCCGGACCGATGTTGAAGTCGAGAATCGTGACGATGTTCGGATGACGCAGCTGCGCGCAGGCACGGCTCTCGCGAAGGAAACGCTGCTTGAGATCCGGGGGCGCGTCAGCCGAGGTCTGCATGACCTTGACGGCCACCTCATCACCGAGGAGCGGCCGGCGGGCGCGATAGACGTGTCCCATCCCGCCGGTCCCGAGAGTGGCCACGATTTCGTAGCGGCCGTCGAGAATCGCGCCGGGGGTCAGCATGAACGTTACAGGCTACACGGAACGACGGAAGCACGGAAGCACGGAAGAGAATCCGCAGAACTTGGGAAAACGCGGAACTGCTTCCTAGTTTCCGTGTTTCCGCGCTTTCCGAGGTTCCGCGTCTTCCGCGTTTGCGGTTTCCGCGGTCGTGCCTAGACGTGCTCTAACTCAGCCTCAGCACGCTGCAGCAAGTGCTCGAACCACAGATTCGAGATCTTCTCCTGCACCGAGTTCTGCCGCAGCCGCGCCTGCAGATTGGCAAAATCGACACGGTCGAGATCCTGGTCCTGGTTGTAACAGGAGAAGATGAATTCTTCCTGACCGGTCTCGGGATCGGTGTGGCGCTGGAGGCACTGCGCGCAGACCTCTTTCATCATGCACTGCATCGGCGAGTTGATGCTGCCAATGCCGACATGCCCCGGCTTGAGATACGGGGCGAGCGCGTTGTGACGTGCGAGTCGCACCGCGTTCATCATGCGATCCGATCCGATGGCGATGATTCGACTGACCTCGTTCAGCGGCACTTTCTGCGGACCGAGCCGGCCTTCCGCATAGGCGACCATCGCCTGAACGATGTTGCCGCGGACGTGGGCGTCTTGCGGACGGGACGGCGCGATCGTCTCCCCCAGGTCGGTGGCCCAAATCACTTGATCGGTCGACGCCTCGATCTCCTCGCGCTTGAAGAGGTCCGCGCCGTTTCGATAGCCCGCAAAGTAAACGACCCGATTCCCGGCCGCCTTCAACGCCTTCGCGATCGAAAACAACACGGCGTTCCCCAGACCGCCTCCGGCGAGCAGCACGCTGTCGTGAGCAGGAATCTCGGTCGGCGTCCCCGTCGGGCCCATCACGACGACCGGTTCGCCCTGCTGAAGATACGCACACAGTCGACTCGACACGCCCATTTCGAGCGTGATGAGCGACAGCAGTCCCTCTTCCTTGTCGACCCACGCACCGGTGAGCGCGATGCCCTCCATCAAGAGCGCCGCGCGGTGCCCATTGGTGCGAACGTGGGGACTCAGGCGCTCGAAGTTCTGCAAGCGGTAGAACTGCCCGGGATGGAAGTGGCGCGCCGCCGCCGGCGCGCGCACGATGACCTCGACAATGGTCGGCGTCAGGCGGACGACTCGCTCGACGCGGGCGAGAAGCTGATCGTCGAGCCTCTCGACCATCGCGTTCCACGACGCGTCGCGCTCCGCCTGCCTCCCGGGATCCAGCGCCGCGATTTCGTCTTCGAAGAGTCGTACGACGTGAGGGTAGCCGTGCTTCGCCGACGCCATCGCCTTGACGACATTGCCGTTGTAGCGCGGATGGTTGTCGCCGTAGTAGCTGACGAACCGCCCGTCGGCGTTGTACGAGGTGAAGAATCCGTTCGCGTCCGCCTCGAGCGTGAAGCGACCATCAGCCCCTTTCACGGCTCGGAAGCCCTGAAAGAACTTCTGACGATTGTCCAGGCCGAACGTACCCGAGTGCTCCTTCTCGTAGGTAATGTTCGGCACGGTTCCAGCCGCTACGAGAACAGTTCGGGCCGGTAACTCCACGCGTTTCGTCGTGCCGTCGGCCGACTTGCGATTGAAGGCCATCGCTGTGACGTGGCCAAAGTCATCAGGGATGGCTTCGACCGGATCGAGATTCTCGGCGAATACGATCCCTTCTTCGAGCGCCTTACTGACTTCTTCGTGATTGAGGCGGTAGGCTGGCGCGTCCTGCATCCGCTTGCGATAGGCCAGTGACACCCCACCCCACTGGCGCACCAGCGAGATGAGATCCGGCGCTTCTCCAACCTCCGCTGCGCGTCGCCGCTCTGCACGAACCGCGCGGCCGTGAGTGAGGAACTCGTCCAGAATGCCTTGCTCCTCCGGATCGAGGTGGCCTCGCACGGCTGCTTCGCCAATCTCTCGCACGAGAGCTTCGTAGCGATCGAGGATCTTCTCAACCTGCAACGGGTAGTAGGCCAGCAGTTCCGTCGCCGTATCGACGCCGGTCAGACCGCCACCAATCACGACCGCCGGAAGCCGAACCTGGAGGTTCGAGAGCGCGTCATCCTTGAAGGCGCCCGTGAGCTGCAACGCCATCAGAAAGTCACTCGCCTTTCTGATGCCACGAATCAGGTTGTTCTTGATGTCGATGATCGTGGGCCGTCCGGCGCCCGCGGCAATGGCGACGTGATCCATCCCGTACGCCCACGCTTCTTCCAGAGGGAGGGCTCCACCAAACCGGATGCCGCCATAGATCTTGAGCTTCTGGCGTCGGGCGAGCGTCAGATGAATCAGCGTGAGGAAATTCTTGTCCCAGCGGACCGTGATGCCGTACTCGGACACTCCGCCGAAGCCTTCGAGCACGCGAGCATCGAGTGGCCGGTAGATTTCCTTCCACTCCCGGATCGGCCGCGGTGGGTTCGTGGAATTGCCGGTCCATTCCTCGGGAAGCGGTTCGATCTTCAAGCCGTCGATCGCCACGACCCCGAAGCCTTCGTTGACCAGGTAGTGTGCCAGCGTGTAGCCAGCCGGCCCGAGCCCGACGACGAGAACATTGCGACCGTTGTAGGGCAACGCGTAGGGCCGGTGAACGTTCAACGGATTCCATCGAGTGAGCAGCCCGTAGATTTCGACGCCCCACGGCATGTTGAGCACATCGGTCAGCACGCCCGTCTCGATCTGCGGGATGTTGACCGGCTCCTGCTTCTGATAGATGCAGGCCTTCATGCAGTCGTTGCAGATGCGGTGACCCGTGCCGGGGCACATGGGATTGTCGACCGCCACGATGGCCAGCGCACCGAGTGCATCACCGCGCTTTCGCAGCAGGTGCATCTCGGAAATCTTTTCGTCGAGCGGGCAGCCGGGCAGCGGAATTCCCAGCGCATTCGTCGTGACCGCGCCGGTCTTGTCTCGGATGCCTTTCGAACACGTGTCCTTGTCACGTTCGTGACAGAGCACGCAGTAATGAATCTCGCTGAGGATCTCGCGAGTGCTGAACCGCTCGTCGGTCAGCTTGAAGCCCTGGCGGCGACGAAGCCGGTCGTCAGGACCGATCATCGCTTCCGGAAGCGACTCATTCGGACGGACGACCCGGACCAGATTCAGCGGCTCGAGCGTTTCCGGGAAGCGGAAGATCACCCAATGCCGGTAGCCCGGATCGTGCACGTGAGCCGCGCACCACCGCTTGAGCGACTCGATCTTCGGCGACACGGCTTGCTTGTCCTGTTCCGAACCGCTTACTCTCGCCGCTTCCTCACGATCCAGCAGGTCACACCCGGCTCGCGCCAACACCAGCTCACGCGTACCGTCGTCGGTGATACCAGCCGTGAGCTCGTCGACAAACGCGTGGTCGTCCGCCGTCGCCTCGACGTGGCCGGCTTTGAGTAACGGCAACGCTCGGCGTCGGACGAAATCAATCTTGAAGCGGAAGAGATCGTCGTAGGCCTTCGTCTGCGCGACCATGGCCTCTGCCTCGGCGCCAATGCTGAACAGCCGGGTCAAGAAACGGCTGACATGGGGGGCCATCGCGACGATCAGGTTGGACCGCTCGATTGGGCCGAGGACAGGGGGGGCCTTCCGGTGCGCCTCCCAATCGGCCCACAGCTGCGGCTCGGTGCGGCGCACCTCGTCGCAGAACAACTGGTACAGCGCCTGCAAGCGTCGGGGCTCGTGCAGGTTGGCGAAGGTAAAGCCTGCGATCCCCAGCGCGTCATGCGCGCTCACTGGAGAACTCATGAATCCCTCAAGGTACTCCCTGCTGTCTCGATGAGTCAAACGATCGTTCAAATAGCCGGAGAACGTCGGCCGTGCATCGCGGACCGTAGGCCGTAGGCCGTGGACCGTGGGCCGTGGACCGTCTACGCTGTTGCGGTGCGGATTCGATTGAATGGCGAGGCCTACGAGCTCCCTGGGCCCGTGACGGTATCCGGGCTGCTCACACACCTCGCGATCGATTCACGGCGCATCGCCGTAGAGCTCAATCTCACCGTCCTCAAGCGCTCCACGTTCGACACGGTAATGGTCAACGAAGGTGATGAAGTCGAGATCGTCAACTTCGTCGGCGGCGGCTAGGCCAGTGATCGGTGGCCGGTGATCGGTGGCGGTGACCGCCTCAGAGTAAAATTCAAGATTGACTCGGATGAGCCCGCAGCCCACGACAGATTCTGCCGACCCACTGGTTATCGCCGATCGCACCTTCAACTCGCGCCTGATCGTCGGTACTGGAAAATACCCTTCGCATGCCATCATGCGGTCGGCGCACGAAGCGGCAGGCACCGAGATGGTCACCGTCGCGGTACGGCGGGTGGACATCTCACGACGGACCGAATCGCTGCTCGACTACATCGACACGTCACGGATCTTCCTTTTGCCTAATACCGCGGCTTGCTACACGGCCGAGGACGCCATCCGAACGGCTCAGTTGGGCCGCGAGGCCGGGCTCTCGAACTGGGTCAAGCTCGAAGTGATCGGTGACGAGCGGACCTTGTTCCCCGACAACGAAGCGCTGCTCGAAGCGACCAAGGTTCTGGTCAAGGACGGCTTCATCGTGCTCCCTTACACGAATGACGATCCGATCATCTGCCGCAAACTCGAAGACGCCGGCGCGGCAGCCGTCATGCCGCTCGGTGCTCCAATTGGATCCGGACTCGGCATTCAGAATCCCAACAACATCCGCATCATCAAGGCGCAGATGCGTGTGCCCGTGATTGTCGATGCCGGCGTCGGTACGGCTTCCGACGCGACGATCGCCATGGAGCTCGGTGTCGACGGTGTGCTGATGAATACGGCGATCGCAGGCGCCGAAGATCCCGTCCGGATGGCTCGCGCCATGCGCCTCGCGGTCGAATCGGGCCGGCTGGCATTCACGGCCGGACGAATTGC
The DNA here is from genome assembly GCA_963724485.1 of uncultured Acidobacteriota bacterium. Classification (GTDB taxonomy): domain Bacteria; phylum Acidobacteriota; class Vicinamibacteria; order Vicinamibacterales; family UBA2999; genus JACCSI01. The sequence goes on along the minus strand of CAVRUW010000016.1, from coordinate 138,433 downwards.
CCGAAAGATGTACGCAACGGCGAGCAGCCCCCTGGAAGGCGTCGTCGGTCGCTGAATGGGCGAGCGTCCGCGTTCGATCAGCGAAGAGGATCTCACTCGGCTGAAGCGCGAGCGCGAAGAGGCCGATCGCCGCTACAACGACGCGCTGACTGCGCTCGACACGGCGATCCAGAAGCTCCCGGAGTTTCCTCATCCGCCACCGCCACCTGACGATGCCCAGGTAACTCCGCTCAATACCCGATGGGAAGTGCTTACAGCGAAGCCTGCACTCCCGTCGGGGATCCGTGGACGGCTTGCGCGCTTTGTGTGGGGACTGGTCGAGCCGGTCGTGACGTCCCAGCAGGCGTTCAACTCGGCGATGGTCGATCACGTCAATCGCAACCTGCCAATCCAGCGCGAGACGGAAAAGGCGATCGCAAGCGCGATTGCCGTCATCAGGGAGCAGGCGCACCAGCTCTCACATTTTCAGTCGCGGCTGATCGTCTACCTCCAGCAGGTCACGCCATACCTCGATACGAAGGACCTCGAGTTTGCTGCCATCGCGCGTCGCATCACCGAGGATGCGCAACACGAGATCGATCGCCTCGAGACCACGGCAAAGGGGTTGGCGGCGGGGGTCAGCGGTGTGTCGGACGAGATGTTACGGCGATGGGAATCACTGCTGGCTCGCGACCAGCGCTATGCAGGCAGGATCGACGAAATTCGATCGGCGCTCGCCGTCGCGCAGCAGCAGGTGACCGGCCTCAAACGAATCGTCGAGCGAGAAGTCAGCGACCGCTCACCGGCGCGTGCGGAAGCGTCCCCCTCGCCCGTGCCTGCGGAGTCGTCGCTCGACGCGTGGCAGTATGTCGCGTTCGAAAACCTGTTTCGCGGATCGCAAGAGGAGATCCGAGAGCGCCTTCAGGATTACGCGCCGCTCTTCGATGGTGCCTCGGACGTGCTCGACGTCGGCTGCGGCCGCGGAGAGTTCCTCGAGATTCTGGCCGCGCGCGGAGTCACGGCGCGCGGACTCGATCTCAATCGCGAGATGGTCGAGGAGTGTCGCAGTCGAGGACTGGACGCCACCGAGAGCGACGCGCTGAGCTATTTGAGGTCCCAGGCTGATGGGTCGCTCGGAGGACTGATTGCGACGCAGGTCGTCGAGCACCTCGAACCCCCGTACCTGCTCGCTTTTCTCGATGAGGCACAACGCGTCCTTCGCCCACGAGCGATCATCGTCCTCGAGACCATCAACGTTGCGTGCTGGCTGGCTTTCTTCGAGAGCTACCTGCGCGATTTGACGCACGTGCGGCCGCTTCATCCGGATACCCTCAAATATCTCGTGACAGCGAGCGGCTTCGCCGACGCGGAGGTTCAATTCAGGGTCCCGGTCGACGCCGACACTCGGCTGCAGCATGCGCCGCGCATGGCTCATCTCGGCGGTGATGCAGTGGGGGCCCTATCGCAGGCGTTCGACGGTAACGTCGATCGACTCAATCGCATCCTCTTCAGCTCGATGGACTATGCCGTCGTTGCCCGGCGTCCCTGATCGCCTATTGGAACGCTTCACGCGAGTCGTTCCGCTGGTTTCATTGCTCGCCGCCGGAGCGGCGCACGCGTACTTGATGAGCCGCACGATTCCCGAACTGCCATGGGCGGCGGGAGGATTGTTCGCGGCCTCGTTCGCGCTCACCCGACTGTCGCTCCCATTCGCCTTGCTGCCGGCGCTCCTGACGGCTTACGCGTCGCCAGCGCTGATGCTCGTGGCGTTCGGCCAAGCCGGGGCCCATGACCCGCTCATCTGGCTCTGCTTACTCGCCGGACCGCTCGTCGCCTCGAGCGACTGGTCGCGATGGCATACGCCTCGGCTCTGGACACCACTGTTGGCCATGTGGGCGTTCACCATCGCGCTGACATGGCCGATCATCGCGGGTCGTGAGATCGATTTCAGCCTTCTCGCGGCCGCAACCTACGACACTCCCAACGGGCTCCTGGCACCGCCTCCGCCTCTCGCGGCCGCGGCTGTAACTGGCGCCGCCATGGGGCAACTGCTCGGCCTCCTCTGGGTCGACCTCCTGTGGCAACGCTTCGGCGCCGATCGTCTCGGGCGCATGGAGCGCTGGATTCTGCCGCCTCTCGTGGTCAGCATCGTCGCCGCGTCAATCGGCGGCCTGTATCAGCGGTATGTCGACCCGACCTGGCTGCCGTTCTGGCAATGGCAACAGATGGGACGGTCGGCCAGTTTGATGCTCGATGCGAATTCGTTTGGCATGGCCGCGGCAATCTGGGCGCCCCTGGCGATCGTGCTCACGCATCGGATGGGACGACTGCAGACGGCCGGAATCGCCGTCGCCGCTGTCCTTCTGGCAGGAGTCTGGTCATCGGGCTCTCGAACAGCGCTCGCCGTTGCCGTCCTCGGTGTACTTGGCGTCTTCGTCGCCTCGATTGTCGATAGTCGAAGCTGGAAGAGCCGAGTCGCTTTTGTCGTCGTCCTCGCCGCGAGTGTTGCGGCCGTCGGCATAGCGGCTTCGCGAACGACCGGTACCAACCCAATTCGAAGGCTGATTGAGAGCGTTCCCACCGCCGAGGCTGGAGGGCTATCTCGGATGGCGCGTAGCCTGTGGGAGCGCGACGGCTATGGCCCCGCCGCCGCTCGAGCCATAAGCCGAGCACCCGACGACTGGAGTGGGCATCGGATCGTTCAACCATCTCGCTGGCGACTTCTCCTATCGATCCGCGGGCGCGGTCATCCCGCCCGATAACGCTCAGAACTGGTGGCGGCAGCAGATCGTTGAGTTTGGATTTCTCGGCGCCGCACCGAGCGTGACGTTCTCGCTGCTGGTCTTGTTGATTGTTCTTCGAGCCCCTGCCGCGGATGACCGACGGTGGTCTGCGACGATCCTCCGTGGAGTACTGGCAGGAATCGCACTGGTCAGTCTCGTGGCGGTGCCGACGCAGCACGCAGCCCTCTGGCTGACGGTCGTCACAGTGGTCTTCTGGCTATCGGCACTGATCGGGCGATCTCCGCTCGTGCTCGCTGGTCGGATTTCTTCACCATGGGTCTGGTTGGCCATCGTCTCTCTGCCGTTTCTGATTGCCGCCGGCCAGCTCAGGAGCGCGACGACCGACCTCCGGGTGCCGGTCCGCGCGGCGCGAACGGGGTTCCCGTATGCGTACGGCTTCACGGCGCCTGATGGCGACAATGTTCCCTGGATGGGCCGACGCGCAATCGTCGTCATCCCCGTCCAGCACGCGTTCTTTTCGTGGACTGCCGAAGGCCCGCACCTGACCGAGCCGGTTCGCGTCCGGCTGTGGCGAGGTCAGACGCAGATAGGTGAAGTCGAGGTGACCAGCTCGCAGCCCGCCACCCGAATCATCGCGGTACCGAGCGGCGCCAAGCTGTTCACGCTGGAAGCCGCAATCACCGGAACGCTCCCGCAGGGACGGGGCCTGAAAATCACCGGCCAGTGGCTGCGCGAAGTTCCGCCAGGAACGCCTCCGGACGGCGTGATCCCTTAGAGCCGGAAAAGCTTCGGGCTCTTCTCCCCTTTCAACGCGTTCCGAGTGTCGACGATCAACGGGAATCGGTCGACGATGGCCCGATAGTCGAAGCCCGAGTGATCGGTGACGATCACCGCGCAGTCCTTGCCTTTCGCGGCCTCGGCTTCCGCAATCGATTTCAGATTGAGCGTGCCATGGCGCAGTTCCGGCACGAATGGATCCGTGTAGGTGACCTCCGCGCCTCGCCGCTTCAGGAGCTCCATGATGTCGAGGGCAGGCGATTCGCGCATGTCGTTCACGTCGCGCTTGTACGCGATTCCGAATATGTGCACACGCGATCCGTTGACGGCGCGCTGATTCGTATTCAACGCCTCCGCCACGCGATCGACCACGTATTCGGGCATCGCGCCGTTTACGTTACCCGCGAGCTCGATGAACCGCGCTTCGAACCCGCTCTGCCGCGCCTTCCAAGACAGGTAGTACGGATCGATCGGAATGCAGTGGCCGCCGAGTCCTGGCCCCGGATAGAAGGGCATGAATCCGAACGGCTTGGTCTTGGCGGCGTCGATGACTTCCCACACGTCGAGGTTCATCCGGTGGGACATCAAGGCCAGCTCGTTGACGAGGCCGATGTTTACGGCGCGGAAAGTATTCTCGAGCAGCTTGACCATCTCCGCGACGCGAGTCGAGCTCACGGGAACGACGGTTTCAATGACCTGACTGTAAAACGCAACTGCGGCTTCGGTGCTCTGTGGATTCACCCCGCCCACAACCTTCGGAATGTTGTGCGTGTTGAAGTTTGGATTGCCCGGATCCACGCGTTCGGGCGAAAACGCCAGGTAGAAGTCGCAACCCGCCTTGAGTCCTGATTCTTCGAGCGCTGGCTGCACGACTTCATCAGTCGTCCCGGGATACGTCGTCGATTCCAGGATGATGAGCTGACCCTTGCGAAGTACGCCGCGTATGGTTTCGACGGCCTGGACCACGTACGACAGATCGGGATCGCGCGTCTTGCGGAGCGGCGTGGGCACACAAATGTCGATGATGTCGACATCGCCCAGCACCCCGGGATCGGTTGTGGCGCGGAAGTGTCCACTCTTCACAACGGCGGCAAGGTGCGCCTGCGCAACGTCGGGAATGTAGCTGCGTCCCGCATTGAGTTCAGCAACTTTCTCGTCACTGATGTCGTAACCGACCACGTGGAAGCCCGCGCGGGCGAACTCGACGGCGAGGGGCAGTCCGACGTACCCAAGACCGATCACTCCCAACCGAGCGTCTTTCGACTGAATCTTCTTCAGCAGGTCCATCTAGCGTCCTCAGTCATCCTCGATAGAAACTTGCGATCGCGTTCACGACCGTCTCCTGTTGCGCCTCGGTCAGCTCACCGTAGATGGGAAGCGCGAGCGACTCGCGCGCCGCTGCCTCCGCCTCGGGAAACGCCCCATCCTTGTGCCCCAAATGCTGGAAACACTCCTGCCGATGGATCGGAACGGGATAGTAGATTTCCGTCCCGATTCCGCTCGATCCGAGGTGTTTGCGCAGGCCGTCGCGCTCCGGAACGCGGACGACAAACTGATTGTAGATATGAGTGCGACCAGGGCACTCAACCGGAAGTCGCACGGTATCCGTCAGGCCGGCCGCGGCAAACAGCCCGCGATACCTCGCGGCATTCCGTCTGCGTCCCTGTGTCCACTGTTCGAGGTGGGGCAGCTTGACGCGCAACGCGGCCGCCTGCAGGGCATCGAGCCTGAAATTGCCACCGACGACTCGATGGAAGTACTTCGGCTCCATGCCGTGATTGCGCAGCATCCGAATCGACTTTGCGAGCTCCGGGCTGCTGGTCGTGACCAAGCCGGCATCGCCCAGAGCGCCCAGGTTCTTGCTTGGAAAGAACGAGAAGCAGCCGAACACACCGAGGCTGCCGACTTGATGCCCGTCGTACGTGGCGCCAATCGCTTGCGCCGCGTCCTCGACGATCGCGACACCCGACGCAATCGCCGCGTTGATGATGGGATGCAGATCGGCCGGCTGGCCGAACAAGTGCACGGGCATGATGGCGCGCGTCCGTGACGTGATGGCCGCCGACACTCCAGCTGGGTTGATGTTGAAGGTGTCGGGCTGAATATCAACGAACACCGGCGTGGCACCCAGGCGCGCGACGACGCCGGCGGAGGCGAAGAATGAGAAGGGGCTGGTAATGACCTCGTCGCCCGGACCGATGCCGAGCGCCATCAGTGCCACGAGTAGGGCGTCAGTACCCGACGAAACGCCAATGGCCTCGGGCACGCCAATCTCATCCGCCAGCTCGCGCTCGAGCGCCTCGACTTCTGCCCCGCCAATGAAACGGCTGCTATCGAGCACTCGCGTGAGAGCGGCCAGCAAGGCGTCTCGAATCGGCGCGTGCTGGGCCCCGATGTCTAGGAGCGGGACGGTCACAAACAGGAGATCATATCGCGCCCGGTTCCAATGTTCCAAGGTTCCACAGTTCCAGGGTTCCACGGTTCTGGGTTCTAAGGTTCCGTGGGTTCTAACCAATAATCTAAACGGAAGCGTGGACTGAACCCTGGAACGTTGGAACCGTGGAACCTTGGAACCTATTGAAGAAGAATGACTGACGTCGATGTCGCCGTGATCGGCAGCGGGGTGGTGGGCCTCGCCAGTGCGTGGGCGATCGCGCGCCGCGGAGCGAGTGTCTGTGTGCTCGAGCGCGATACGCGGACTGGGCACGGCACCAGCTCACGCAACAGTGGCGTCATTCACGCGGGCATCTACTATCCACCGGGCTCGCTCAAGGCCACGCTGTGTGTGGAGGGCCGCGACCGTCTGTACGAGTTTTGCGCCAAACACGATGTCCGGTATGCCCGCTGCGGCAAGCTGATCGTCGCGACCGACGCGCATGAGGTCGCTACGCTGGAAGCGCTCGAGGTGACGGCGCGCACCAACGGTGTGACGGTCGAGTTGGTCGACCCCTCATTCATGCGCGCCCGCGAACCTCACGTGGGTGGCGTGGCGGCGCTTTGGTCTCCCGACACGGGCACTATCGATGCCGATGGCCTGGTGCGGGCCTTGACGAGGTTGTGCCGCGATCTCGATGTCGCCATCCTGGTCAGCTCACCACTGATCGACGCCGCTGCCGCAGCGGATGCCATCGAACTGGTGACCCCACACGAGCGGATTCGCGCGCAGACGGTCGTCAATGCCGCGGGCCTGTACGCCGATGAAGTATCCCAGTGGCTCGAGGCTTCGCGCTTCAAGATCTATCCGTGCCGCGGCGAGTACGCCGACATCGTGCCGTCGAAGCGCGGGTGGGTGAATGCGCTGGTGTATCCCTTGCCGCATGCATCAGGAGCCGGGCTCGGCGTGCACCTCGCCAAGACCGTGTGGGGAAACGTCACGCTCGGCCCGACGATTCGATATCAAGACGACAAAGAGGATTACGAGAACGATCGGTTGAGCGTGGAGGACTTCGTGCGACCCGCGCAGCGGCTGCTGCCGGAAATCACGCGCGAGGATTTGCGTCTGGGTAGCAGCGGCATCAGAGCCAAGCTGCACGGACCCGACTCGCGGTTCGCCGATTTCCTCATCCAACGCGACGAAGCCAACCCTCGCGTGATTCAGGCAGCGGGCATCGACTCGCCCGGTTTGACCTCATCGCTCGCAATCGGCGAACGCGTCGCACACCTGTGGGCGCGGGAGAGGGACTAGTGAATCATGTCAATGGGTGACTGGGCAATTGGGTGAGTGCGTAATTGCATTGGGCGAGTGAGCGATTGAGTGACTGCATTGAGAGAATCACCTCAATTACTCAATCGGCGATCACACAATCACGCAATCTCGCACTGCAATCACCCACTGACCCAATCACTTAAGCACCAAATGAATCCGGGATTACGTCACCAACTGACCAGAGCTCAGACGAACGACATCCGCATCGACCATCATCCGTACCAGCCCCTCGAAGTTCACCGATGGCTCCCACCCCAGTGTCTTTCTCGCCTTGGCGGGATTGCCGATCAGGTGATCCACTTCGGCTGGCCGCAGGAATGCCGGGTCGGTACGCACGTGCTTCTGCCAGTCCAGGCCGACGTGCTCGAATGCGATCTCGACGAGCCGCTTGACCGAGTGCGCCTCACCGGTCGCAATCACAAAGTCGTCCGCGGATTCCTGTTGCAGCATCATCCACATCGCGCGCACGTAGTCGCCGGCGAATCCCCAGTCACGGCACGCATCGAGGTTACCGAGAGCGAGGGAGTCGTCGAGGCCCAGCTTGATGCGCGCGACGGCATGCGTGACCTTCCTGGTCACGAACTCGAGACCTCGGCGCGGCGATTCGTGGTTGAACAGAATTCCGGACACGGCAAACAACCCGTAGCTCTCGCGATAGTTGACCGTGATGTAGTGACCGAAGACTTTCGAGACCCCGTACGGACTTCGCGGATGGAACGGGGTCAACTCGGTTTGCGGCACTTCTCGAACCCGGCCGTACATTTCGCTCGACGAAGCCTGATAGAAACGGATCTTCGGATTGACGCGACGAATGGTTTCGAGCGTACGGGTCACCCCCTGGGCGTTGTACTCGCCGGTCAGCATGGGTTGATCCCATGACGATGGAACGAAGGACATCGCGGCGAGGTTGTAGAACTCGTGCGGGTCGGACTGCTCGACCGCGCCAATGAGCGACAACTGATCAAGCAGGTCGGCCTGGACGAGCGTGATGCGATCCAGGATGTGCTCGATTCGCCAGGCGTTGGTGGCACTCAGGCGACGAACGACGCCGAACACCTTGTAGCCCTTTTCGAGCAGCAGCTCGGCCAGATAGGAGCCGTCCTGCCCGGTGACGCCTGTGATCAATGCGCGCTTGCTCATGTGCTCTTTACCCTTCTGTCGTTGTCGAAGACGCCGGACCACCACCGCCGATGCCAGTGCGTGCCGCTACACGCGGCGCGAGATATCGTTCGAGGGCCGATTGCCACGTGGGCATCTCAAACCCCGCCAGGCGCAGCTTCTCGTTCGAGAGTGCGCAGTATCGCGGCCGCGGCGCCCGCAATCGCAGTTCGGCCATCCTAATCGGCTGAAGCGTGGACGGCACCTGCAGCTGCCGTACGATCTCTTCCCCCAGCGCGTGCCACGTGCCCGCTCCTGTGTTCACGCAATGATAGAGCCCGGCCGGCGCCTGAGCCCGCAGAAGATGCCTGGTGGCCGCCGCGACGTCGAAGACGTAGCTCGGGGAGACAACCCGGTCCACGAACACCGGGGCCGGTTGCTTCGACTCGAGCGCCTCCACAATCCGATCGACGCTGCTCCGGAGCTTGTAGACGCCACCGAACAGGCTCTCGACGCGCAGGACGTAGTGTCGCGGAGCATCACGCGCGAACCACTCCCCTACCAGCTTCGAGGCCGCATATACCCCTCCCGGGCGAGGTGTGCTTTCCTCGGTGTACGGCTGATCCGCCTCGCCATCGAATACGAAATCCGAGCTGTAGTGCACGAACGGCACATTGGCCTCGGCGGCCGCCCTCGCCAGGTTCGCCACGGCAAGGGCGTTCACGGCAAATGCCTGACGCGGCTCGTCCTCCGCGCGGTCGACGGCGTTATACGCCGAACAATTGATGATGGCGCACGGTTGCAATTGCGTCATTGTTCGCAAGACCTCCAGGCTGTCGGTCACGTCGAGGTCGCTGCGAGTCAGTCCACGAACGGGCCAGTCCTCGGCAAGCGCTTCGACCAACGCCTGGCCCAGTTGCCCCGCGGCGCCAGTGATCACGATGGGCTCGGACACGGAGGGCAGAACTTTCCGAGTATACACGGGGATCTTCACGGAGGTTCTTTACGGACGTGCGTGACGGAGGTCCTCCAGAACCTTTGTGAAGGAACCCTTGGGGACCCTCTGTGAAGAACCCTTGTGAAGAACCGTCGTGAAGAACCGTTCGTGAAGAACCGTCGTGAAGAACCGTCGTGAAGAACCGTCGTCAAGGAGTCTCGTCGATGAGCGCGACGAACTCGTCGACCGGTGGAATTCGATCGACCACGCGCCACGCACCGTGGGCACGCAGCGCGTCAGCACCATAGACACCACTGGCAACCGCAATCGTGCGCGCGCCGACCGCGCGAGCGCAGTCGATATCGTGCGGGGTGTCGCCAATGACAAGAACGTGCCCCGGCTCGATCGCCGCCTCCGGATAGCGTTGGCGCACGATGTCGAGCGCCCGTTCCGCGATCCGCGAGCGCGGACCAGCATCGGTCGAAAACGCGCCGCCCTCGAAGAACTCGGTCAATCCGTAGTGCGTCAGCTTGGCCCGTGCGCCGCGCTCGGTGTTGCCCGTCAACAACATCGAGTGGACATCCTGTCGATACGCGCGCAGATGTTCGAGACCCTCGCGCACACCGTCGAGGACACGGCCTTTTCGCAGCGGCAGCCGCTCGGGCAGCTGACGCTCATAGACAGCCACCATACGCCGCAGCGACTCGTCATCCCCCGTGTACCCGGCGTGCTCCATGATGCGCATGGCAACCTGGTGGTCCGTCAACCCGTCGGTCTTCAGGGTTTGGAAGTCGAGCGACTGGCCGGTAATGGCCCGGCACGCATCTTCCCAGGCAATCAGCCCCGCCCGCCCGGTGGTCAGGAGCGTGCCATCGATGTCCCAGAACAGTGCGATCACGCGACTCGGCGAGCCGCCATGAATCGTCGCGACCACGCAACCAGCACGAACACCTGCCACAGCAGATCCGGCCGATGATTGTGACCGCGGCTGAACTCGTCCCACATCGTGCGAATTGGTCGGGGGTCGAGCCCGAGATCGCTCAGATCGTTTCCCTGCACGTAGTCATGCATCCGCTCGCGTAACGGGCCGGTGAACCAGTCACGCAGAGGCACGCCGAAACCCATCTTCGGACGCTCAATCAATTCTCGTGGGACTCGTTTGTAGAGAAGCTGCCTGAGCAGCCACTTGGTGGTCCCGCCGCGACGCTTGAAGCGGAGGGGAAGGGACAACGCAAACTCGACGACTCGATGATCGAGGAGCGGCGCGCGGACCTCGAGGCTGGTGGCCATCGATGCCCGATCGACCTTGGTGAGGATGTCGTCGGGGAGGTATGAAACCAGATCGAGGAGCGGCGGACGTTCGCCGCGCGGTACTGCCTCTATGCGCTCGATCATGTCGCGATACAACGGCGCGTCCATGGCCGGCGCACCGGTCATCTGCTCGATCAATTCGGGCGAAAACCACGTGATGAATCGCGAATACGGATCGCCGCCCTCGTGTCCGAGGACATCGGCAATTCGCTGGAGCCGGCGAGTCTGCGACCGGCGTGCCGCGGCTGCTGCAATCATTCGTGTCGGACGCGGCAGCCGCAGGGCCCACGCCGCATCGGCAAAATGTCGATATCTCGGATAGCCGAAGAACAGCTCGTCGCCGCCATCGCCAGCCAGGGCGACGGTGACGCCCTTCCGCGCAACGGTTGAAACCAGGAACGTTGGAATCGCCGACGAGTCGCCGAACGGCTCGTCGAACATGTCGGGCACGCGGTCGGCGATGCCCAACATCTGATCGTCGCTGCACAGCTCTTCGTGATGCGCCGTGCCGCAATGTCGCGCCACCTTGGCCGCATCGTCGGCTTCGTTGAACTCGGGATTCGTGAATCGAATCGTGAACGTCTGGACAGGATCGGTGCTTTGCTCGCTCATCATCGCCACGATGAGCGACGAGTCGACACCGCCGGAGAGAAACGCGCCCAGTGGAACATCCGCGATCCGGCGTTGCCGTACAGCCGTGGACAACAGGGACTCGAGGCGCGCTTCGGCCTCGGCATCATCCATGTCCGGGCCAGGCGTGAGGTGTGCAGCCGGATCCCAATATCGCGAGATGCTGATCCTGCCGCCTTCGGCGACGAGTTGGTGCGCCGGCGGCAGCTTCCGGGCGCCCTTGTAGATCGTGTATGGCGACGGGATGTAGCCGTACTTGAAGTACATCCGCAACGCGTCGGCATCGAGCGTTCGTGGAAATGTCGGCGTCCCGGCAATGGCCTTCAGCTCCGACGCAAACCACAAACACCCATCGCGTTCGGCGTAGTAGAGCGGCTTCTTACCAACGCGATCGCGAACCAGCCACAAGCGTCTGCGCGCAGCGTCCCAGAGGGCAAACGCGAACATTCCGGCGAAGCGCTGGACGGCGTCGAGGCCCCATTGGTCATAGGCGGCGAGGACAGCCTCCGTGTCCGTCTGTGAGCGGAACGAATGACCGAGATCCTGAAGCTCGCGTCTCAGCTCCTTGAAGTTGTAAATCTCACCGTTGTAGATGATCGAGAGACGCCCGCCATCCCAGAACATCGGATTTCGTCCGAGGGGCGACAAGTCGACAATCGACAGCCGCCGATGCCCCAGCGACACGAGATTGTCGGGCGACGTCCACAAGTCGGCATCGTCCGGACCGCGATGCGCAATGGAATCCGTCATGCCTTGCGCGGCGGCCGAGAGGGACAGGGTGTGGCGGGTGCCGTTAGCGAGATCCAGTATTCCTGCGATGCCACACATTGGTCAGGTCAGTGTACTCCTGGCGCGGGAGGGGTCTGAGGCTGGGTGATTGGAGCCACCGGCGGTTCCTCGCGATGCTGAATGCTGACCTGCAATTGCAGAACTCTGACGCCATGCTGCGCGGCCAGCGCCTCGGCTTCAGCCAGGCAGTCGGAGTCGATCGCATCGGTGCTGACGAGCACGGCGTCGACCTGCTTGTTGGTGATCAGCTGGCGCAAGCGCTCGAAGGTGCCCATCACGGGATATCCCTGAACACGCGAGCGCTGCCGGTTTGGATTGTCGTCCACGAATCCGACAACGCGGTACGGAGTCTCCAGATTTGCCACGGTCCGAATCGCGAGGCTTCCTCCGGGACCAGCACCATACACGACCAGACGATCACCGAGCTTGCGGCGACGGGTGGCAAATTCGTCAATCAAACGGAACGACGCGCGCGATGCGCTGAGCAACAAGAAGATCAAGACGGCGTAGATGATGAAGACGGTGCGTGAGTAACTCTCGAAACGGTACAGATAGAGAACGATCAGCTCGGCGAATACAGTGCCGGTAAATGCCGCTTTGGCGAATGTGACACCGTCGATCAAGCTGAAGTACTGCCAGACGCCACGATATGCACCGAGCACGAACAGCGCCACGATCTGACTCGCGACGACGACCGGCAACGACTGGAGAAAGTATTGAAAGTTCGGCTGGAGTTGCGGGCCCTCGAATCGCAGGCGGTATGCAGCGTAATACGCGATGGGGATCAGGCACGCGTCAAGCAAGACTTCCGCGACACGACGTTTGTAAACCAGGTTGACGACGAGCGGCGTCACTCGTGGATTGCGAATCAGCAGATTGAGATCCCGCCCCTCGTAGACACGGACCTTCATCAGGTAGACCGTGAATACGGTCATCGCCAACAGCAACGTCGACACGATCAAAGCGGACGACCCAACGTCCAGCGATCGAATGTAGAAGCCAGAGACTCCGGCCAGCGCCGCAAGTCCCCACAACACGGCCACGGCGCGACGCTCGGACAACCCGATCGCCACCAGCCGGTGAGACGAGTGATCGCGACCACCCTGTGAGGCCGAGCGCCCCGACAACACTCGCGAAATCGTCACCAGCGTCGTGTCGAGGATCGGGATCATCAGGATCAACACGGGTGCGGCAACGACTGCCAGCAACGAGCGATCGACCTGCGCCGCCGCCGCCGCGCTTTCGAGCGAAACGCCGGCCAGGCTCATGCCGAGGAACAAGCTGCCCGTGTCGCCCATGAAGATCGAAGCCGGGTTGAGGTTATAGAAAAGGAAACCGGCGACGGCACCGAGCAACAGCGGGAGATATAGCCCGCCAAATGCCTCGCCCCCTGGCTGAATCACGATCGAACCGAACAGAAACGCCGTGCCCGCAATCAACGCGATGCCCGCACAAAGGCCGTCCATGTTGTCGAGCAGGTTGAATGCGTTGGTGATCCCAACGACCCAGAACAACGTCAACAGGCTGTCCAGGGTCAAAGACTCGACCCAGTGCAGTCGATATCCCATGAACACGAAGAGCGAGGCGAGCGCAATCTGCGCAACCAGCTTCGTCGCTGGCGAAAGCGTCACCATGTCGTCGAGCAACCCGACGAGCGCGATGAGCGCGGCACAGGCAACGAGCGTCCCGTGTTCGAGGACATCACCGCTGACGATCACGCCGACGAGCACGGGCAGAACGATCGCGACGCCACCAAGCAGTGGCGTCGCCTTCTTGTGCCAGCGATCGGACTTGGGGGCGGCAACGCAGCCGACCCGGAAGGCAATCCACTTGCAGACGGGCACCAGCGCGGCGGCCCCGATAAGCGCCAGTAGTGCCGCCGTCAAGGAGCTCACGAGATGAACGCCATCGTGCCCGTGGGCGCGGGAGGACCTTCGAAAGCGGTGGTACAGTGGGCGGCTGGCATGTCGGAGCGAATCCGAGTCGTTCGGATTATCACAAGACTAAATGTCGGCGGGCCTGCAATACAAGCATTGTCGTTGACCAGCCGGCTCCAGCATCACGGCTTCGACACCCTGCTGTTACACGGTCAAACCGATGCCGGTGAAGGCGACATGAGGACCGTCCTCGACGCAGGTCCGGTCTCGGAAGTCTACCTCTCCTCGCTTCGGCGCCCGGTTCGGCCACTCGACGACCTCGTCGCGCTCACCGCCATCTACCTCCAGCTCTGCCGTTACCGCCCTCGCATCGTCCACACACACATGGCCAAGGCGGGCACCTTGGGGCGATTGGCGACGTTCGCCTACAACCTGACATGGGGCCTGGGACGTCCGGCGCGCACCGTCCACACGTACCACGGCACCGTACTGGATGGGTACTTTTCCCCGTTCGTGTCGCGCTGTGTGGCCGGGGTCGAACGCGCGCTGGGTCTGTTCACGAGCATCCTCATCGCGATCTCGTCCCGCATCAGGCGCGACATCGAGGAGGTGTATCGCATCGCTCGTGCGGAGCAGATTCGAATCGTACCGCTGGGTTTCGATCTCGGACGTTTCGCGGCGATTGACGGAGCGGCCCGCGCCGCCGCGCGACAAGATTTGCAGCTATCACCCGGCACTTCAGTCGTGACGACGGTCGGCCGGCTCGACGGAGATCAAGCAGCAGCACGTGTTCCTCTCCGTCGCTCAGCGACTCGCCCAGCAGCGACAGTCAATCGCCTTTCTCATCGTCGGCGACGGCACGCTCAGGCGGCAGCTGGAGGAACAAGCCCACGCGCTGGGTATCCAGGACCGCGTGAGGTTCCTCGGGTGGCGAGCCGATCTACCTCGCATCTACGCGGCCACGGACGTGTTCCTTCTGACATCCGCCAACGAGGGCACCCCCGTTGCGTTGATCGAGGCGATGGCGAGCGGCGTTGCCGGCGTCAGCACGGATGTTGGTGGAGTGGGCGACGTGATCTCGAGCTGACAGTGTCGGGCTGCTCGCCCCGGCCGGCGATGTGGAACGCCTGACCCAATCGGTCGCGGCGCTGCTCGACGATCCGGCAAGGTGTGCGTCCGTTGGTGCAGCGGGAAGAGCCTCGGTGCTGTCGCGTTACGGGCTGGAGCGGCTCGAGAACGACATCGTCCGTGTTTACCGCGAGCTGCTCTCACGGTGAGCTCAACACCTATCGATCAATCCTGGCCCAGCGAAAGCACAGGAACACGAGCCATGCGAAGACGATCGGTCCGCACCGCTATCGTCGCACCCGTTCCTTGACGGCTGCCCGCGTTTCTCGATCCACCTCACGTCGCCGGATCGTTTCACGTTTGTCATGAGCTTGCTTTCCTCGCGCCAGAGCCAGAGCGACCTTGACCCGGCCGTTCTTGAAATAGAGACGGGTTGGCACCAGGGTCAATCCGCGTTCGGTCGTCTTGCCGATCAGCTTACGAATCTCGGCGCGATGCATGAGCAGCTTGCGGCGCCGCTTGGGATCGTGATCGACGTAGCCTCGGTGGCTGTAGGGACTGATGTGGACGTTGTAGAGCCAGACTTCGCCCCGCTCCACTCTTGCGAAGCTATCCCGTAAATTCGCCCGACCCTCGCGGATACCCTTCACCTCGGTCCCGAGAAGCGCGATGCCAGCCTCGAAGGTTTCGAGCAGGTGGTAGTCGAAAAGGGCCTTGCGATTGTCGGCAATCAGCGTGTCACCCGACGATGGTTCCTTGGCCGCCACGTGTCCCACCCCTCAGAATACTTCGCCGCTTTGGCCGGCTATCGAACAATCAGGAACCCGCTGGCCACCACGACGCCAAGACCCACCAGGAAAATCACGACCTTCGTCGGCAGTCGAGCCGCCAGCGCCGGGCCCAGGGGCGCTGCCAGAACACCTCCCACGAGAAGACCGGCCATGGCCATTTCGGGTCGAAGACCACCGAGACCTGCGAACACGATTACGTGAACCGTTGTCACGAAGAACTCAGCGACGATTGACGACCCAACGGCCACCCTGGGTGCGATTCCGGCGATCATGAGGTTGGAGCTGACGATCGGCCCCCACCCGCCCCCAGCCGCGTCGAACAACCCACCCGCGAAACCCAGCGCATGGACTCGACCAGCAGCGGTTGCAATCGCCGTCGATCGATTCACCGCCCGCCAGCACAGCCAAAGCCCGAGAATGAGCAGGTAGAACGCAACGACGCGGCGTGACACGTCCACGAATCGTGGCGCGAACACCACGAGCAGTAGCGCACCGGCAGTTGCGCCGAGGCAACCGGCGACCGCGAGGCCACGGACGAGCGGCCAGGACACCTGACGCCGTCGAGCGTGAAAGATCCCGGTCAGCCCACCTGTTATCAATTCCGCGAAGTGAATGTTGGCCGTCGCGCTCAACGGCGACAGCCCCGCGCTCAACAGCGCCGTCGTCGAGACGACGCCGTAGGCCATCCCAATAGTCCCGTCGACAAGCTGCGCGATGAACCCGATAACGGCAAAGGTCAGGAAGTCTGACGTCACGCGCGATCGCGATGGGCGGACGAATTTCCGGCAAGTCGCGCAGCGAGTCGTACGGCTTCGATCATGCTGCCCGGGTCCGCGACGTTCTTCCCGGCGATGTCAAACGCGGTTCCATGATCGACCGATGTTCGGATGATCGGCAAGCCAATCGTCACGTTGACCGCCTCTCCGAACGCGAGGAGCTTCACGGGGATGAGCCCCTGATCGTGATAACAGGCGATCACGGCATCGAACTCGCCGCGCGACGCGCGTACGAAGATGGTGTCCGCGGGCCATGGTCCGCTGACTTGCACGCCGTGCCGGCTGGCTTCGGCGACAGCTGGGCGTATCACCGCCTCGTCCTCGCTGCCGAGAATGCCGTCTTCGCCCGCGTGTGGATTGAGCCCGGCAACGGCTAGCCGCGGCCGCAGGTGGCCAAACCGCGGCAGCCAGCGGGCAGTCAGCAGGATTGTTTCGACAAGCCCAGCCTGGGTCAACAACTTCGGCACATCGGCGAGTGGCACATGCACGGTCGCGAGAACGACGATGAGCTTGGGAGCGTAAAACAACATCGCGACTGGGGAGGCATCGCAAAGGTGGGCCAGCAGATCCGTGTGGCCTTTCCACGGGAGACCGGCACGCGCCAGCGCGAGCTTGCTGATGGGCGCTGTCGCGATCGCATCAACCTCTCCGGCGCGCGCCGCCTGCACCGCACGGACGATGGTGTCGTATGCCGCGCGGCCGGACTCCGCGGAAAGCTCACCGGCGCGAAAGGTCTGCCGCGTCGGCGGCGCGAACAGAATCGGCTCACACTCCGCAACGACACGCGGATCGGCAGCCGCCTTGGCGGCGATCTCGGGTCCGATGCCGGCCGGATCACCTACCGTGATGGCAACGCGTGGAAGCATCTGGCGAGTTTAGTAGGACCTAAGCTCTTAGCCTACAAGTTCGCAACCAACCAGTCCGCTACCACCTTGGTGCCCGCGTTGCGATGCACGGCGACAACGGCTTCATCGACTGCGGCAAACGACGCTCGGGCGCGGTCGCCAGCGTACGAGCGTGAGATTTTCTGCAGCCGGTCTCGAAGCGTTGGGTTGGCCAGCAATTGGTCATTTGCTCCAGCGTTCAAGAGCTCGAGATCGCGAAGCATGGACGAGAGCAGACGAAGCGTCAGGGCAACTTCAGCCCGTTCCCGGTCCCTCTTCGAATCGACCGCAAGCGCGGTCGCCGCCTGCATTCGTGCCGCCGTGTTGCCCTTCGCCGCACGTTCCAGCAGTTGCAACGCCAGCTCGCGAAGTTCCTCGATGTCGCTCGACCTCAGTGCCAGGGCGTTGCCGACGCTGCCATCCGCAAGCGCGGCAAGAGCAAGCGCATCGGACGGCGAGAGCTCGTAGTCACGCGCGAGGACTTCTGCCACCTCCGCCTCCGTGAGGCGGCCGAACTGCAGGCGCATGCACCGCGATCGCACCGTTGGCAACAGTGCTCCCGGGATTGCCGTGGTGAGAAGAAAAATCGTCCCCGGGGGCGGTTCCTCCAGCGACTTCAGCAGGGCGTTTTGTGCAGCATCCTCGGTGTGCTGCATCGCATCGGCGTCCCGGATGATCACCACGCGCCGCTTGCCTTCGAAGGGTCGATAGCCCGTCTGATCGAGCACGGCTCGAATCGCGTCGACCTTGATTTTCGCCGTGTCGTCTGGCTCGACCGCGAGGACGTCGACGTGGACCCCCCGCGCAATTCGATCGCAGGATCGGCACTCACCGCAGGCATCAACGGCAAGACCGCCTTCGCCGACGCGTGGATTCTGACAGTTGATGGCCGCGGCCGCTGCGCGCGTAATCGCGTACTTACCGACGCCAACCGGCCCGGTCAGGAGAAGCGTCGGGGGGACGGAGCCACGTGCAATGGCGTTGGCGAGCAGGTTCTTGACGTTGCGATGGCCGACGATTGCCCGGAGCGCTGTAGTCAGGCGTCAAACCCTCGGCCTCAGCGTATCACCCGATCCGCACGCGTCACTGCGGGCGCGGTTTCTTCTCGTCGTTCTTGTCGCCGCGCCCGAAGACACGGGACCAGAAGCCGCGCTTCTTCTTGGGCGGCTCCTCCGGCGTCGCCGCCGGCTCTCCGCCGCGGCTTTCGGCCTGGCGCACCGCAGGCTCTTCTTCACGATCGTTGCCGCGTACGGTTGCGCTGTCCTGGCTGGGTGCGGTCGGCGAGGCGCCACCGACCCAACCAGCCATGCGTGTGAAGATCGATCGGCCCGCGTGGACATCGCACGTGTCCTCGGGCTGCGTCCCACGAACGAAGACCTCCGTGTAAACGTTCGAGCCGATCACCTCGGTGCCATCCACCGTGTGCGTGATCTCGCCGTAGCAATGCTCGCCTGGTCGCTTTCCCGACAGCTTGCACACTTCGGTGGCGACGATGCCGGCCGGAGCCTTGTACCATTCCGAAGGATCGTCGGCGGTGGCCTTTTTCATGAAGCCCGCCCACAGAGGAACCGCGACGGTTGCCGCGTAGCCACGACTGACGATGGTCTGCGGCTGATCGAAGCCAACCCACACACCGGTCACGAGACGCGGCGTATAGCCAACGAACCACGCATCCCGATAGTCGTTCGTGGTTCCGGTCTTGCCGGCCGCTGGAAGCTTGAACCCGAGCTGACGTGCCGGATACGCCGTGCCGTGGTTCACGACGTCGGCGAGCATGTGCGTCATCAGGAAAGCCGTCTGCTCGGAGATGACCTGCGTCATTTCCTCGGGCGCCTGATACAGCACCGTGCCTTCGGCGTCCTCGACGCGCTTGATGTAGGTGGGAGGACGCCGCATCCCCTTGCTCGCAAACACGGCGTAACCGCTGGTCAACGATTCGAGCGTGACCTCACCAGCGCCAAGCGCAAGAGAGGGTACGCTGGGCATTTCGCCCACGCCGACGCGCTCGGCGTAATCAACGGCCTTCTTGACTCCCAGGTCCTCGAGCATCCGCACGGCGGCCCTGTTGCTCGACGTCTTCAACGCCGCTCTCATCGTCATCGACGTGGCGGAGCCGTGATCGTCTTCGGGGATCCACGCGCCTTGAACGGTGTTGATGGGGTCGTCGAGATGCGTCAGCAGGGTGGCCGGTGTGAAGCCAGCCTCCAGCGCTGCCGCGTAGACGAACGGCTTGAACGCCGAGCCCGGCTGACGCTTGGCGTAAATCGCGCGGTTGAAGTTGCTCTGAATGAAATCGCGGCCGCCGATGAGCGCACGAACTTCGCCGGTGCGCGGATCAATCGCCACGAGCGCCGCCTGTAGCGCCGCTGGATTGGCCTGCGCCGCGCGCGAGCCGCGCCGTGTGTCGAGATCCTTGAGCACGCGCTGCACTTCGGCATCGGCGGCACGCTGCATGTCGAGGTCGATGGTGGTGAAGACCTTCAAGCCACCTTCGTAAACGCGATCGGCACCGAACCGGTTGATGAGCTCACGCCGGACGTGCTCCTTGAAGAAGCGGCCGTAGGGTTCTTCGTTGCGCAGCGAGTCGGCGAGCGTCACCTTTTCTTTGCTCGCCAGATCGAATTCATCCTGCTCGAGCGCGCCCGACTCCAGCATCGCCTGCAACACCACCGCTCGTCGTCGCGTGGCGCGTTCGAGATTGACGGTCGGCGCGTAGTTCGAGGGCGCCTTGACGAGGCCGGCGAGCAAGGCCCCTTCGGCAACGGTCAAGTCGGACGCGTGCTTGCCGAAATAGCCGCGCGCGGCTGCCTCGGCTCCATAAAGTCCCGCGCCGAAGTAGACCTTGTTGAGATACAGCTCGAGGATCTGGTCCTTCGCGTACTCGTTCTCGATGAGCGCGGCGAGCACGATTTCTTGAAATTTACGGGAGTAGGTCTTCTCCAGCGTCAAGAAACTCATCCGCGCCAGTTGCTGGGTGAGCGTGCTGGCACCTTGTGCACGGTTTCCTTCGCGGAGATTCGCAACCGCGGCGCCTGCCATGCGAATCAGGTCGATGCCCTGATGCTCGAAGAACCGCTGATCTTCAATCGCGATCATCGCCTTCTTGAGATTCGGCGACATCTCGGAGAGCGGCACCTCCATGCGCTGCTCCTTGAAGATCGTGAACGCGGGTCGGCCCTGATGATCGTAAAAGACCGATGAACGGGCCATCTGGGTGACGCGGGTCAGGCTGCTGCGACCGGGAACGCCGGTAAGCACCTGGTGCGCGACGAGGGCCGACGCACCCATCCCAAACCAGAACATGGCAGCGACGACCGACATCGCGGCCACGAAGCCGCGGGGGTTTCGGCGTACGAGCCCCTCGCACCATTGGCGGATGGCGATCAAATGGGAAAGGGGGGAGGGGGCGACCATTTCTGTGTAGATCCTTCCTACCTGCGAACCTCAGCCGGATGAATTCCCGACGCTGCACCAGCAAAATCAGCGCCTTGGACTGTGAGTGCAAGAGGGGTTCCGTCCTAGGAAGAGGACGGATGAGGTTGGATATTGGGTGACTTGCCGAATTGGTGAATGGGTGATTGCAGTTGGCGATTGGGCGATTGGGTGATTGTTGATTGGGTGATTGATCGACCAATCACCCAATCCAATCACCAAATCACTCAATCACCCAATGCAATCACCCAACCACCCAATTACCCAATCACTCAATTAAGGAATCGTTACCGTTTGCGAAGGCGTCGACGGCCCGTTCCCGCATGAATTGGCGGCAGACACCGAGAAGGTGTAGGTCCCCGCGCCCACCGCCGCCGAGATCGTTCGGAGTGTCGTCGGCAAACTTCCGCTAAAGGCCCCGCTCACTGTCAGCACGAAGGACGTGGGTGCGGGTCCACTCGTCGCCGGATCCCAGAAGAGCGTCAGCACGTTCCCATTCTTGGCAGCCACGAAGTTCGATGGCGCAAGCGGCACACCAGTGCAGGCACCGGGGAACGTCAGCGTGACGGGATTCGACGGACCGCTCGTTCCGGCGGCATTGGCCGCACGGAGGCTGAACGTGTACGTCCCGCCAGGAACCGCACCGAACTGGAAGCTATCGGTCACGGCGAGCGGAATGGTCGCGCTCTGAGAGCCGGTCACATCCAGTAGAAGCGACGTCGGCGGGCCACCCGCATACGTGTTGCGCCATGCGAGCTCGAGCCCTGCGCCATTGACCGTACCCAGCAGATTCGCTGGCACGGATGGCGCCGCGGGAACGTTGATGAAGACCCGAATCTCGTTGGACGGCGCGCTCGTCTGCGCTCCCGCCAGCGTGTGGATCCGGATGTAGAACGCACCGGTGGGCGCCGCGAATGTCAGGAACGGCGCCGTGCTGCCGGTGGGAATCGCCGCCAGCACTTCACCAGGATTGACGCCACCAGCCAGCACGAAGCCTGTCGGCGCCGGACCAGCGGTCGGCGGTGTCCAGCGAATCGTGAGGATGTTGCCCACCAGCGAGCTCACGTAGAGATTTGCTGGTGGCTGCACGCCGCCGCCGCCGGTGGTGACCGAGATCGTCACCGTGGCGACGTTGCTGTTGCCGATGCTGTTGACCGCGCGATATGTGAAGGTGTCATTGCCCGCGAAGCCGCCGTTCGGCGTGTAGGTGAACCCGCCGTCAGCGTTGAGCGTGAGAACACCGTTCGCAACGTTGGTGACGAGCTGCGCCGTCATCGCGCCGCCGCCGTTGGTGTTGTCGTTGGTCAGCACGCCGGGCGCCGCCACTGGCAACGCGGTGTTCAGCGCGGTCGAATAAGCGTCGTTCGCCGCGGTTGGCACCGCACCTGTACCCGAGGTCGGTGTCGAGAACATCCCGCGGCCGTGCGTCACCGAGACGAGCGTGGCGCCCAGGAAGAACAGCTCGTCGACCGAAACGTTCGACGGACCATCGTGCGGGAGCGACCACGTCGTGCCGCCGTTCTCGCTGGCGAAGATTCCAATTTCGGTTCCCGCGTAGATCCAGTTGCTGTTCGTCGGATGGATCGCCAGGCCGTGTACCGGAACGTCGGGCAACGCGGTGGGACCACCGCCCGGCCCGGTGATGTCCGTCCAGGATGTTCCGCCGTTGATGCTCTTGTAGATGTTGTCACCCGAGAATCCGCCGAGCGCGACGTAGACGATCTCGCTGTTGCTCGGGTCTATCGCAATACGTGTAATGCGGCGATTCGGGAGCGGATTGGCCGCGCCGTTGTCGTCGATCGTCGTCCAGCTGGCCGCGACTGTCGCTGCGGCACCGTCGCCCACAATCGTCTTGTACAGGCGGCCTTGCTGATGGCCCGCGTAGATGATGTTGGAGTTGCCCGGCGCAACCGCGATTGCGGATACGCGATCGCTGATGCCCAGTGAGTTCTTGATGACCTCCCAGGTGGGCGTGCGTCCCTTTGGCATTGTTGGTCCGATAGATGCGGACCGACGGCACCAGCAGGCGGTTGTTGTTGTTGGGATCCTTGATGAACGCGGCGATGAATTCAGCGTTGGTCGTATTCGCGTCGGCGATCCCCGTATAGATATAGGACGAAGGCGAGGCCCCGCCAGTCGTGTTGCGATGTATCGTCGCGTAGACGTATTCGCCGTAGAAATAGTTGGCGTCAGCAGAATCATAGGCACTGAAGCCGCCGTCACCGCCGAACGCCGCGATCCAGTTCTCGGCAGGCGATCCACTGGCGGGGTTGTAGAACAACGTGTAGTTGTCCTGCGTGCCGCCGGTAATCCGCCCGGAGGCGGGGTTGCCGGCACCACCGTAGAACTGCGTGATGGCCAGCCCGTTGTTCAGTTCGGCCCAGCCGTTGGTGGGGGGACCAGCCGTCGAGACCGTGGTCTGGCACGGAACACACCGCCGTCGTTGCCGAAGAACACGATCTGATTCGTGGTGCCGTTGAAGTTCGGATGCGCAACGGCGATGTGATGGTCAGCGTGTGCCGAGGTCGCGCCACTGAGCGAGTGCGCTTGCCACGTGCTCAACCGCGACCACGCCAACCCACCGTTAATGCTGCGCCACAGATCGACACCACCCCAGATCAGGAAGTTCTCGTCGGTGGGGCTGACAAACAGCAAGTTGTCGTACCACCCCTGGCTGTTGGCAACGGAGCCGCCGCAACCCGGGGCAAAGCAATAGGGATCGACAGCCGCGTCGGTTGCGCCGTCGAAGATCTCCGTGTAGGTCTGGCCGCCGTCGGTGCTCTTGTAGAGCGAGCCTGCATCGAGATCGACGCCGGCGTAGACGATATTGCCGTTGGAGGGCGCAAACGCCAGCTCGGACCGAGTCGGAAAGGCGCCACCGGGCATGCCGGCGGCAACGTCCAAGTCGCGCCACCGTCCGTGGAATACAGGGCCGTGCCACCAAAGGTCGATGCCACCGCCCGCGTGTTGTCCGAGGGATGGAAATCAATGTCAATGATGCCGTTGAGCACCGCGATTGCACCGCCGCCGACCATCGTGGCGCGCGTAAACGTCGTGCCGCCATCAGCTCGATCGGAAGATGCCGGTGCGCGTCGCCGCCAGCAGCGTCGAACCGTTCGGCGAAATCGCCAGCTCGTTGATGTAGTGGAAATCGCGTCGCGGCTTGCCCGGCGCGCGGGGCTGGTTGACGTGGACGCCAATTGAGTCCATGTCGTGCCGCCGTTGGCGCTGCGGAAGATCCCGGCGCCGCGCAGACCGTCGCCGTTGTAGAAGCCCTCACCGGTTCCCGCGAACATCACCGTCGGATCACCGGGGACGAACAGGATGGCGGAAACCGCCAGGTTCGACATGAAGTCGTCGACGACCGTCCACGTCGTACCAGCGTTGGTCGTCTTCCAAATGCCACCCGCAACCGAGCCGACGAAGATCGTGTCGGTGCTGG
Organism: uncultured Acidobacteriota bacterium; assembly: GCA_963724485.1. Taxonomy (GTDB): domain Bacteria; phylum Acidobacteriota; class Vicinamibacteria; order Vicinamibacterales; family UBA2999; genus JACCSI01. Next base: position 114,192 of record CAVRUW010000016.1, on the reverse strand, counting down.
TCGGGTGAATCGCGAGCGTGCGAACGCGACCGCCGACATTGCCCGGACCAATCGAGCTCCAGCTGCCGCGCGAGATGCCGGCCGCCGGAGTCGGCTCGTTCATCTGGCGCATCATGTCGACGTGCGCCTTCGCTTGCATCAAGCCGTTCTCGGCAATGACGCCGTTCTCGTCGCGCAGCGACTGGTTACGCCATTCCACGTATTCCGCCGGTCCGCTAAGCTGCGGCCCGCGCTTCTTCTTGGCGACGGGCCGTCCGTCGTCTCTCGGCCCTGGAGGAGGAGCGCTTTGAATCAAGCCTGAAACGCCGGTGGCAATCGCCAGCGCCAAGGCCCCCGCGACAAGTGGGAAACGGAAAACACGAAACATTGATTGGATCTCCTTTGCGACGAGTGGAACGCGCGCGAAATACTACCGCACTCCGTTGACGTTTTGTCGCAAGGAGTGAGCGTGAGTCAGTTTTGTGTCGAAGTACGAACAGTTGGACGAAACGAGCCTCTAGTCAGGAAGCACGATATTGGAGGCTGGCGATTGAAATTCTGTGCAATCCCGACCTAGGCCTTATGCCCTATGTCCTTCCTGACCCTAGCCTCCTGCCTTGAGGGCGACAACGGCCGCGGATGTGACCTCGGGACCAATGCCATCTCCAGGCAAGAGGACGATATGGCTTGTGTCTGGCTTGGCACTATTGCTGGCTGCACGTGTCATGACTGATCCACCTCAGAAAAGCCCTGTGGCCACGAACACGGCCCAGGCCAGCAACGGGCCCAAGACAACTACGACGACGCTGTAGATCAACATCTGGCGATAGACACGGACCCGTTCTCCATCCGGCGCACTCGCCAGGACCAACGCACCGTTGGTGGAAAACGGGCTCACATCCACTACTGTCGTCGCAATTGCAAGCGCCGCAATCAGGCCGTTTGCCGACACGTGGCCTTTCTGCAGAAACGGAATCGCCAATGGCAGCATCACGCCCATGATGGCGATGGACGATGCAAAGGCTGACGAAGCGCCGGCGACAATGCACAACAGCAGTGCTGCCAGCAGTGGGGCCCGGAGGGTCGCAATTCCCTGGCTGACGTAGTCGATCGTACCGATGCTCTCGAGAACCCCCACGTAGGTGAGCATCCCCGTCACTAACAGCACCGTCGACCAACTGACCTTGTCGACGGCGTGCTTTTGTGTCTGAGGCGACATGAGAGCAACAAACGCAGCGAGTGATATCGACAACAAGCCGACGTTCAGTCGAAAAGCGGCTGTCCCTATGGCGAGCGCAACGATCGCGGCCATCGTCGCAATCTGATCCCGGCGAATCCGCCCGGGGGCTGTTGCTGCCTGGTGACCATTTCGATCGGAGAGGTTGGTCAGCGAGCGCATCTGCTCTTCGTCTATTTGCGCTCCCCTTCCGAGGAGACCGTAAATCAAGGCACCGATGGCGAGATTGAAGAACAGGGGCCCGAGAAACAAGAGCGTGGTGCTGACGTGAAGGCCCGAGTCCGCCAGCAGCCGATCAATGAGACCGCCGTACACGCTGATCGGAGAAAACGACCCTGCGAGAGCTCCATGCACAACCATCATGCCGACGAGCAATGGGTTCACTGTCGACCGGCTCGCGAACCGCATGGCGATTGGACAAACGATGCCAACCGCGAGCAAGGCACCGATGGACGTCAACAGTGCCGGGATGAAGAAGAGTACCCAGAGCAGTAGACCGACACGGCCTCGAACAGCGAGGACGGCCCACGCGACCAGCCGATCGATGGTCCCATTCGTCTCCGCCATGCCGAACAAGTAGGTAATCCCCACCAAGAGCAGAAACAGGTCGCTCGGGAATCGTCGGACGATCTCGGCCGCTTCAATATTCAGCACGAGATTTCCGATCACAAAGGCGGCTGCATATCCCAACGCACCGAGGTTGATCGGCAGAACTGTCCCGATCACGAAGATCGAGAGCAATACGAGGAGGGAGAGAAGCTCTGGCCCCATTCGCCTAGGTCGAGAACCGTGGTCGGAGCCAGTCGAGGATCGCCTTGGCGGTTTCGGCTTGCGTGTCTCGATCGCCAGCAGCGGGCTTGACTGGCAGCATGCCGTGGTCCCCGCCCTTGATCCAGACCAGCTGCTTGTCGCTTGAAGCGCAGGCCGCAAAGTTCTTTTCGAAATACTCCCGGCCGCAGATCACGTTGTCGGCTGTCCCCGCGACCACGAGCGTCGGAGCTTTGATATTCGCGACGTTCTCATTGAGCAGCATTCGGCTGGAGAGCCCAGACCATGTACTGAGAAATCCGCGAGCTGTCATCGTACGACCCTGCGCACCCGGCGCACCGTTCAAAGTCTCGGCATTGCTGACCACGCGATCAGAGGGATCGATTGTGAGATCCGTAAACAGAGGGCTGGCCCAGGTTCCATGAATCACGAGATATCGGAAGTGGTAGGCCTGTCGTCGAAGGTGCACGCGACGCGTGACGTCCAGCCGGGCGAACGACGGATCTCGTATCTCGCTCGCCGCTGCGGATTGCTCGGAGGCGAATGCGTAGGCTTTGGCATCGAGACGTCGATGCCTCTCGAGCTGAGCCGCGCGATAGCGGGTCAGGAACTCCTGCGAGTAGCGGCTCGATGACGGAGGGTCTTGATAACCGTTGCGCGGGTCGAACATATCGAGCGACGGATCGATCAGTGTCGGTGTCGCCTCGTCGATGATCGACGGATCGAGCATCTCGAGAAACGCTGGCCCTTCGCCGCGATGGCCGTTCACCGTGATCGAACCGTCGAGCATCGGCAGATCGAACTTGTTGAGATCCGGTGGATCGCCCGAGGGTGCTGACGAAAAACGACGTGGCGGCTGTAAGACGGCCTGGCCCTGATAAAAGGCGAACAGCGCTGCGCCGCCGCTATGTCCCACGGACACGACTCGCTCTACCGCAAAGCGCTCCTTGAGCACCTTGATGGCAGCCGCGATGTCGAGCAAGGTCGCTTCTTGGCGGGCGTCACTATCGTTGTTCTCCCAACGGCTCGCGCAGCCGAGCACTCCGTATCCACCGGCGGACAGCGGAGCGGCGAGAAAGTGCTCCGTCATGTTCGCGCGCGGGTGCATGAAGATCAGCGCGGTCTTGGGCCGGGGGCCAGCCGGCAGGTGGTAAATGCCGCGGCTACGGCCGCCATCCTGGGCCGAGAAGCTCAGGATTTCGCGGTTCCCGGTTGTTTGCGTCTGGACGGAAGCAACTCCCGTGTCGGGCAGCCATTCGCGAGGAAGAGCTGCGGCACCCATCACCGTCAGAGGAGCGAGCTGTAGCAGTCGCCGACGTCGCTGGTCCATGCAAGCCTCCGCGACGCGGATCTTACAAGCTCGGGATTCGAAGAAACTTTCGAATAACCGCGTGATGACGCGATGCACGGAAGATTCTTCTACACTCGTGGCTGGCGAGGCATATTCAACCGCGGAACCCGCGGAACCTCGGACTGTGGAACCTTGGAACCTTGGAACTGTGGAACCGTGGAAATGTGGAAGCAATGAAGACGCGCGAGTTGATTGCCATCGGCATCCCAGCGGGTCGTTGTGCGGAAACTGCCAAACAGATTCTGCAGACTGCTCAGGCCGCCAAGCGGAGCATGCGGACGACCCAGGACGATCTGAAGCGGGTCGCCGCGTCACCCGAAGCGTTTGTCCACGATCAGCTATATGGCACCCTCGCCCAGCGGATGCTCGATCACGCAAGGATCACCGGCACCTTCAAGCCACGATTGGGCGACGCACCGTATCGCATCTGGGTACCGATCTCGAGCCCGATGCCATCCAGCAGTTGAAAAATGCCTGCAAGCTGCCAGTAGCGGTCTCGGGCGCGCTGATGCCCGACGCACACGTCGGCTACGGATTGCCGATTGGTGGTGTGCTCGCGACGCACGAGGCCGTCATTCCTTACGCGGTTGGCGTCGACATCGCGTGCCGCATGAAGATGACGGTTCTTGATCTGCCGCTGAGGGCGTTGGCCGACGATCAGGACCGCTTGAAGCGAGCGCTCGAACGCGAAACGCGGTTCGGTATGGGCGCGACGTTTCGGACGCCCCTTCAGCACGACGTGATGGACCAGGATTGGAGCGTAACCACCGTTACGTCAAAGGTGAAGGATCGAGCCTGGAAACAGCTGGGCACGAGCGGCAGCGGCAATCACTTCGTAGAGTTCGGGCAGCTCACGGTGAACGATGACGCTGTCGGTCTGGCGTCCGGAGAGTATCTCGCGCTTCTGAGTCACTCGGGAAGCCGAGGCGCCGGTGCACAAGTGGCGGCGCACTATAGTCGGTTGGCACGAGATCTTCACCCGGAGCTGCCGCAGGAGCTCGCAAATCTCGCGTGGCTCGATCTCGCGACCGAGGCGGGCCAGCAGTACTGGAATGCGATGGAGTTGATGGGGCGTTACGCGGCCGCGAATCACGAGCTGATTCACAGGCAGATGGCGCGTGCGCTCGGAGTCGAGGTGTTGCTCGACATCGAGAACCACCACAACTTCGCCTGGCGCGAGCGGCATCGCCTGCCCGACGGCTCCGACGCCGAGGTCATCGTCCATCGAAAGGGCGCGACGCCAGCCGGCAAAGGTGTGCTCGGCATCATCCCCGGATCGATGGCCACGCCCGGCTACATCGTTCGTGGACGAGGGTTGCCGGCGTCGTTGAATTCCGCGGCGCATGGCGCGGGACGTCGAATGAGTCGTACGAAGGCGAAGGCGACGTTCACGTGGGGTGCCGCGCAGCAGTTCTTGCGCGAGCGTGGCGTCACTCTGTTGTCAGCGGGTCTCGACGAAGTGCCGATGGCTTACAAGAACATCGACCAGGTGATGGCGTCGCAGCGCGATTTGGTCGAACCGCTGGCACGCTTCGAGCCGCGGCTGGTGAAGATGGCGCCGAGTGGCGAACCGCCGGAAGACTGAGTTGACGCGTGGAAGATTGACTTGCTTGGCTTGCCAACCGAAGCTCGCTCAGGTTCCGGCGGGCGAAGGTTGGCGGGGTCGACGGGACTCGAACCCGCGGCCTCCGGCGTGACAGGCCGGCGTTCTAACCAACTGAACTACAACCCCGTAATAACTCAATCACTCAATCGTTCTTCGTTCTCCCAATCGCCCAATCACTCAATCGCAATCACTCAATCGCCCAATCACCAAATCACCCAATATTGAATGGGCGGTACAGGACTCGAACCTGTGACAGCCGGCGTGTAAAGCCGGTGCTCTACCAACTGAGCTAACCGCCCCGGCTCACGCATCGGCAACCATTCATGGTAACGAAAGCTGGACCTTGATCGCAAGCAGCGCCAGCGCGGCGAGGAGCCCGGCTATCGTATGGTGCTCCCGGTTGCCCAGCGCTCGCGACAGGCTGAAGCGGCGTGGCATCGGCGGCGCCTCGCGCTGCAGATAATCATCGTACGCAGCGCCAAACTTGTCGCGGAGGTGCGCCTCCTCCGCCTTCATGGCCGCCGGAATCGTGGTTCCAATGTAAGCCAGAACGATCAGTGCCACCGCGAGACTGCTACCCGCAACCGCTACGCCAAGGCCGATGATCGACGTTCCAAGATAGAGCGGATGCCGCACGAAGGCATATGGGCCAGACTGCGTGACCTCGCGGCTCTTCTCGAGATGTCCGGCTGCCCACACACGAATCGATTCGCCGACGGCGGCAATCAATGCGCCCAATTGCAGCGACGGCCAGCTCGGGTTCGCCAGAGCCAGTGCCAACGCACCCAGCACAAACCCGAGCGGTACTCGCCACCGGGCGATCCGTTGCGAGATCGTGGGTGAGCTCACGCCGATCGTCCAGCCGAACGCGACAGCCGAACCCGGACCGCGCCAATCACCTCGTCGACGGAAATGTCGTTGAGGCACATCCGCGCGGGGGCGCCATCGCGCTGACATTGCCGCTTGTGATGACAGACGCACTGCGACGCTTGCGAGACGACAACGTCGTTGGGATCCCACGGTCCGTTACGTTCGGGCCAGGTTGGTCCATAGAGACCCACGAGCGGCGTCCCCATCGCGGCGGCGATGTGCGTGGGGCCGGTATCGCCCGAGATCATCAGCGCCGCGCGCGATGTCAACGCCAGAAGATCGCCAAGCGTCGTTTCGGGCGCGCGCGTGGCCGCTCCGTGTGAGTGTTCGACCACCGCATCCGCGAGTGCTGATTCATCGCGGCCCCACAACACGAATGTGGGCCACGCGCGCTCGTCGCGAATCGCCGCGGCGACCGCGCCAAACCTCGCAGGTTCCCAGCGTTTGTTGGGCCACCCAGCGCCGGGATTCATCAACACCAAGGGACCCGGACCTCGAGCCGCGGCGTCGGACACGATCTGCCGGGCCACGGCGGAATCAGGCACGACGAAAGGAAATCTGACGGGCAGCGGCGAGATGCCCATTCGTGCCAGCACTGACAGGTTCTTTTGAATGATGTGAGCGCCTGGCGGCACGACACTCGTTTCCGAATAGAACCATGCGGCGCCCCGCTCGCGAAGCGCGGCGGTCTCGAATCCAATTACCCGGCGCGCACCGGAGAGATGCGCCATCGCGGCCGACTTCAACAACCCTTGCAAATCGAGCGCGACATCGTAGTCGCGACCGCGCATGACGTTGATCGCCTGCATCAACCCCGGCCGTCCTGCGATCCGCAAGGTAAGGCCCTCGACCCAGTCGAGCACGCCGATGTATCGCTGATCGGCGAGCCAGTCGATTTCGGCGGATGGAAACGTTTCACGGAGTGCGGCCAGTACCGGCAAGGCGTGAACGATGTCGCCCAGGGCGCTCATCCGCACGATCAGGATGCGATTCATCGGACGCGGCCGGACCTCGAGATCATTCGGTGGAAGCCGCCGGCACGTTGCGAATGCGGGAAAGCAAATCGCGCGTCGAGTGATCCTTCGGATCGCCAACGATGGCGATTCGACCGCCATAGCGGCGCACAATCTCCCGCTCGGGCACGGTTTCGGACGTGTAGTCGGTCCCTTTGCAATGAACGTCGGGACGAAGCCGATCGAGCAGTCCAGCCACCGTTGGCTCCTCGAAGATGACGACGTAGTCAACGCCGCGAAGAGAGGCGACCAACTCGGCACGATCGGCCGCGGGGAGGATGGGGCGGCCCGACCCCTTGAGTGCCCGGACGGACCCATCGCCGTTCACGGCCACGATCAGCCGATCGCCCTCCGCAGACGAGGCCTGGATATAGCGGATGTGACCAACGTGGAGCAGGTCGAAGCAGCCGTTGGCGAACGCGACCGACAGCCCGCGCTTGCGATCGTCGCTGACGCGCGAGGCAAGATCGTCAAGGTCGAGTATCTCGCCCACGTTAGTTCGCCTGCCCCGCGTCGCGCGCGACGGCCTGGCGCAACTCGTCCGCGGTCACCGTTGCCGTGCCACGCTTCATGACCACCAGACCGCCGGCATAGTTGGCGAGCCGTGCCGCCTCTTCGAACGTCGCCCCCGCCCCCAACGCCAGCGTCATCGTCGCCATCACGGTGTCTCCGGCGCCGGTCACGTCGGCGATCTGGTCGGAGCCGAAGATTGGCACGTGAACGGTCGGCTTGTTCGGCTCGAACAGGGCCATGCCACGGCTACCGCGAGTAATCAGCACGGCTTCCATTCGAGTTTGCTCGAGAATCTTGCGACCGGCACGCTCGAGCACCCTGCCACGGTCGTCTATCGTGACCCCGAGCGCCTGCTCCACTTCGGACTCGTTGGGGGTGCACGCCGTCAGCCGCGAGTAGCGCGTCAATGCATACCGCGAATCGATCAAGATGGGGATTCGACGTCGAGTCCGCAACTGGCGCGCGAGGCCATGCACGAACGCAGGTGTGACGAGGCCTGTCCCATAATCCGAGACGAGCACTGCATCCGCTGCCTTGCAGGCACGCGTCGCCGCGCGCTCGACGGCAGCACGTTGTGCGTCCGTTACCACATCACTTCGCCGATCGATTCGCACGACCTGTTGCTTTGCCGAGTGAATGCCGCCAGCCAGAATGCGGGTCTTGACCGGTGTTTTGTAGTCTGCCGGCCGCACCACACCGTCGCGCGAGACGCGGCGAGGCAACGACGCAAGCAACCGTCGTCCCGGCTCATCGCGACCGGCCAGGCCAATCACCGTCGCCCGACCGCCAAGGCTGGCAACATTGTTCACCGCGTTGCCTGCGCCTCCCGGCAACACTTCGGTGGAGTCGTATTCAAGAATCAGGACCGGCGCCTCACGCGACACGCGCGCGACTCTCCCATACACGTACTCGTCGGCGAGCAGATCACCAAACACGACGACGGAGGGCTTAGCGAAGCGGTCGATGAGTTCGAGCAAGCGCACGGTCGGCAAGATTACCTGAGAATCGCCGATGCCGCCGCGATGAGCGTGTCGCACACCATCGTTGGTCGTCGGACATCCGGGGGCCAGTTGGCATCCTGCGTGCGACCGTGCCCGGTGTGCACGAGAACCGTTTGCGCGCCAACCGCGTGTCCCAGCGCGATGTCCCGCCACTGATCGCCGACTACCCACGAGCGCGTCAGATCGAGTCCTAACGCCTTCGCAGCCTCGTGGGCCATGCCCGGTTCGGGTTTGCGGCACGCGCAGGGTCCGGCAAACTCCGGCCGGAGCGCCTCGGCATGATGCGGACAGAAATACCAGCCGTCCACCATCGCTCCCGCAGTGCGAAAACGCTCGTCCAGCTTTCGATGAGTCTCCTCGACGAACTCACGGGTGTAGAGACCGCGTCCGATCCCGCCCTGATTGGTCACGACGGCGATGGCGAATCCCGCGCGACGCAACAGCCGGATGGCATCGAGGCTCCAAGGGTAGATCGACAGGTGGGCATCGGGAGTGAGATATCCCAACTCGTCGAGAATGGTCCCATCGCGATCGAGAAAGACGGCTGGGCGCATCAAGACATCACGGGAACGTGAGCGCCTCGAGAACCGAGCGCGCGCTGATTTGAGTCATGCATCGATGATCGAGCGGGCACTCGCGCAGCATGCACGGACGGCACCAGACGTCGCTCGACATGATTGTGGGCGCTGGCGCATTGGCGCTCGCGAACAGAGGCGAAGTGTTCTGATAGTCGGTCGGGCCGAAGATGGCGACAACCTTGGTGCCGACGGCCGCCGCCAGATGCATCGCCCCGGAATCGTTGGCAACGGTCGCGGTGCTCAGTGACATCAAGGCTGCAAGCGTTGCCAGATCGGTGCGTCCGCTCAGATCAATCACGCCGCCGCCTGCGGAGATACCGATCTCTCGACAGATGCCGATGTCGGCTTTGGTGCCGACAAGCACCGTAGCTGCTCGCTCCTCGGCGATGAGGGCTGATAACTCCGCGAATCGAGATGGCAGCCACTGCTTGGCGCTGCCATACGCGGCGCCCGGCGCCATGATCACAAAAGGGCGCCCGGCAGAAAGTCCACCGTCGCGCAGAAGTCCCTGGGCGGTTTCCAGCGCATCAGCATCGATATCGAGCGTAACCAGACGCGGGCCGGGCGAAATGCCAAGTCCCTCCGCGAGCGCCTGGTAGTACTCGGCCTGATGCATGGCCTTCTTCGGCCGTTTGATCGGTCTCGTCAGAAAGCGGCCACGTAAGTCGCGAGCGAACCCCCAGCGTTCAGGGATGCGCGCTCGGGTCGTCACCCACGCGGCGAGAAACGAGTTCGGCAGGAGCAGCGCGGCGTTGAATTCGCCCTCCTCGAGTCGACGCGCGTCACGCCGCCACAGTCGCCAGGCATCACGTCCCGATCGGCTCTCGAGTGCAACGACCTCGCTGACCGTGGGGGCCATCGAAAACAGCGGCGCAACGCTGCGGCGCGCCGCCACGGAGATATGTGTCTCCGGCCACGCTCGGCTCAGGTCCGATAACAGAGGCAGCGCCATCACGGCGTCACCGAGCCAGTTGGGTGCCAGGACGACGAGTCGCCCAGGGGCCTGCACTGGACTGGTCAGGTTCCGCGGGCTCATGCTTCGACGTCTCCGTCGGCGCGAATTGCGGGGTACATCCCCTTGACGTCGGCGACCGGCGCATCGCGCCATCGGCGATGCATCCACAGCCACAGTTCCGGATGTCGTCTGACGTACATCTCCAGCACGTCGGTGCAGCGCTGCGTGAACTCGCGAATCGCGTCCGGTGCATCCGAATCGGGCGGTTCGACGGCGTGCTCGTAGATCATGCGGTATCGGCCACCAGCGACCGGCAGAGCGAAGACGGGCACTACGGGAGCCCCCGTTCGCAGCGCCAACGCCGCGAGCGTCGAAGTGGTCGCGGCGGGACGTTCGAAGAAGTCCACCCAAATCGCATCCGGGCTGTGCATGTGTTGATCGATCAACATCGCCACGCCCTGCCCCGCATTCAGCGTCTTGAGCACTCGCCTGACCGCGCCCTGCCGGTAGATCACCGAATTGCCGGTCCTCGTGCGAAGCTCTTCGAGCAGCTGATTGAGATGAGGGTTATCGAGTGCCCGTGCAAGAACGCCGATCGGCTGCAACTGCAGTCCGTGAACGATGGCATGAAGCTCCCAGAATCCGAAGTGACCGGTGAAAAAGAGAACCCCTTTGCCTTGCGAGTACGCGTGCCGGGCACGGTCCTCCCCTTCGAATTCGACACGCTGCCGCATCGCCGCGGGCGAAAGCGTGCTGAACTTGAGCATTTCGAAGAGCAGCCGGCCGAAGTGACAAAACATTTGTCGAGTGATCGCGGCTAGTTCACGCGGGGTTCGACTCGGAAAGGACTGCGCCAGGTTCGTGACGGCAACTCGGCGGTGCGGTCGATCGAGCACGTAGAACGCGTATCCGAAAGCTGCCCCAAACCATCGCACCACGCGCGCTGGCAAGATGCCAAGTAGCTGGCGGATGGCGAGGACGGCGCCGTATTCGAGGCGATGCCTCATGCCGCCTCCCGGCGCCGTGTAATTGCGCCAGCCAGCAGAGTAGCCAACGCATCCCAGCCTTCCAACGAGAGCGTCAGCGGAATCGCCTGGCATTCGAACGGCAGCGGAGAAAAGCGCTCCAGACGCACGAGATCTTTCTCCGTCGTCACGACCCGCGCTGCGCTCGACCGCTGAACGGTCGCGTGGATGCGGTCCAGGTCGGCCTGAGTAAAGCGATGATGGTCAGCAAACCCCATCGCATCAGCCACGCGATAGCCAGCCGCGCGCAGCATCTCGAAGAATTCGTCAGGCCTCGCAATGCCGGCGACTGCTATGACGGCACTCGCCCTGCGGCACTCGCGGACCTCGCGGCACTCGCGTGGAGCGAGTTTTCCTGCCACCAACCACCTGGCTCACTCCCAACGCCCACGCCTCCGAACGCGCGGTTGCCAAGTCACTGTCGAGAACGACGACAACGTCCGCGCGCGCCGCGGCACCAATCGATTCCCGCAGCCGCCCCATTGGCAACACGCGACTGCCGGTGATCTCGCCAGGCCGCGTCATCAGGATGTCCACATCGCGCGCCAGTTGGACGTGTTGAAAGCCATCGTCCAACAGATGCACCGTGGCGCCCAACCGACGTTCTGCCAGTGTGCCGGCGAGAAAACGATCGTCGCTCACCGCGACCACCGCGTCCGGCAGGCTGCGGGCAAGCATGAACGGCTCGTCGCCCGCGTGGTCGACGTCAGCCAGCAGTCGCCGGCCATCCGAAACGACGACCACACCGTCGTTCCGCTGTCGTCGACCGTACCCACGGCTGAGAATCGCCGGGCGTTCACCCTGCTCCAGGAGCCAATGAGCGATCAGCGACACCATCGGTGTCTTACCGGTTCCACCGACACTCAAATTGCCGATGCTGATCACCGGTTGTTGCAGCCGTCGTCGCGCTTCCGGGTGGCGCTCGAACCAGCGCCGCCGGACTCCAACGACCTGCGCATATAGAAGGTCAAGCAATGGGTCGAAAGGGCCGGATGTTGGAGGAGCCTTCCGGGAGCAGCCGCGAGAGCACTGTCAGCGACTTGTCCTTGGCTCCACGATTGGCCTCGACGAGCGCGCGAGCCGCGGCGCCGTGACGGGCACGGCGGATGGGATCTGTCATCAGCGAGACCAGGACATCCCCCAACTCACGGTCGCTACCAACGCGCACACCGGCAGCGTTGGCAATGAATTCGTCGGCGATCTCGGCGAAGTTGTCCATGTGCGGGCCGAACACGACCGGTTTGCCAAAGACGGCCGGCTCGAGAATGTTGTGACCGCCGGTCGGTACCAGACTTCCGCCAACGAACGCCACCGTCGCCAGTTGGTAGATGGTCGCCAGCTCGCCGATGGTATCGAGCAGAACGACATCGGCTCGCGGTTCGGCGTCGATTGGCAGGGCACTTCGGCGGAGCGTCTTGAAGCCCTCACGGATACAGGCCTGATGGACCTCGTCAACGCGTTCGGTGTGGCGCGGCGCCAGGATCAGCATGGCGCCCGGCACCGACGTGCGAACTCGACGGAAGGCATTGAGGACCGCGGCTTCCTCTCCCTTCATCGTGCTGCCCGCAACGATGACCGGTCGCGTCGAAGGGATTCGGAAATACCGGAGCACGCGATCGCGCGCTCGCGTCTGTAACGTCGGAGCGCTGAGTTCGAGCGAATCGAACTTCAGACTGCCCGTCACGGTGACGCGCCCTGGGTTGGCCCCGAGATCGATGAAGCGACGCGCGGACTGTTCGCTCTGCACGCAAAAGCTGTCGATGTCCTCGAGGACTCGCGACATGAATCCCCGAACCATCCGATAGCGTGGATACGAACGCTGAGAGAGCCGACCGTTCACGATCGCCGTCTTTACTCCTCGGCGCCTGCACTCACGCAGCAAGTTGGGCCAGATCTCCGTCTCCATCATCAGGAACAAACGGGGCTTGACGAGATCCAGCGTGCGTCGTACGAAGACGCCAAGGTCGAACGGGAAATAGAACACCTCGTCGACGTCCGGGACGCTACGTCTGGCCAGCGCCTGACCGGTCATCGTCGTCGTCGAGAGAAACACCTTCAGTCGCGGGTAGCGGGCCTTCAAGTCCCTCGCGAGCGGCCGCGCCGTCAGCACTTCGCCGACCGACACGGCGTGAATCCAGATCGACCGCTCGGCATCCATGTTGAACGAGACGGGCAGGTAGCCCATGCGTTGGGACAGGCTGCCGACGTACTTGCGATATCTGATCGCCTGGTAGAGGAACCAGGGCGAAACCACCACGAAAAAGGCCAGCACCAGAACGCTGTAAAGGAAATACATGAAAGGACTTACAAGGAGCGAGTATAACGGCGCATTTGACCCCCCGCAAGACGGCCCGTATACAATGAAACGTTTCTGTAGGGCGCGGCAGAAGCCACCACAATGCGGTCTCGGCTGGAGCCGAGTAGCACAACAGGACGCGACTCGAGGACATCAGGCATGGCCATCAAGGTTGGGATCAACGGCTTCGGACGCATCGGCCGCAACATCATGCGCGCCGCGCTGGACGACGACGGGATCGACTTCGTGGCGGTTAACGACATCACCGACGCCCAGACGCTGGCGCACCTCCTCAAATACGATTCGGGTACTCGGCAATCTCGATCGGGACATCACCGCGAAGGCCGACTCCATTTCGGTGGACGGCGACGAGTTCAAGGTGCTCGCCATCAAGGATCCCGGTCAGCTGCCCTGGAAGGATCTCGGAGTCGACGTTGTTTTCGAGTCGACGGGAAAGTTCACCAAACGTGATGATGCGGCCAAGCACATTGCCGCCGGCGCGAAGAAGGTCATCATCACGGCGCCTGCCACGGGCCCGGACGTCACGCTCGTGCTCGGCGTCAATGACAGCGCCTACGACAAGTCCAAGCATCATGTGATTTCGAATGCGTCGTGCACGACCAACTGCCTCGCCCCGGTGGCGAAAGTCGTCCACGAGCAGTTCACCATTCGTAAAGCCTGGATGACGACGATCCACGCCTACACCAACGACCAGAATCTGCTGGACCTGCCGCACAAAGACCTGCGGCGGGCGCGAGCCGCGGCAATGTCCATCATCCCGACGACAACTGGCGCAGCAAAGGCCGTTGGAGAGGTGCTTCCCGCGTTGAAGGGCAAGCTCGATGGCATTGCGATGCGCGTGCCGACGCCAAACGTGTCGGTGGTCGACCTGGTGGCGCTGGTGGAACGTAAGGCGACGGCCGAGGACGTCAACGGTGCGCTGAAGGCGGCCGCCGCGGGTCCGCTCAAGGGCATCCTGCAGTTCTGCGAGGAGCCGCTGGTCTCGATTGACTTCCGCCGCAATCCGCACTCCTCCATCGTCGACGCCGACTACACGAAGGTGATGGACGGCGACTTCGTCAAGGTCCTGGCCTGGTACGACAACGAGTGGGGATACTCGAGTCGCTGCGTTGATCTGCTTCGCAAACTACTGTAGCTAACGTACCAGCCACAGAGACACAGAGACTCAACTTACTTAACGGAGCCACGAAGGACACGAAGCCAACGAAGAATAGAAGTCCCTTTCTGTCTCGTGAGCCTTCCTCTCTGTGACTCTGAGTCTCTGAGGCTTGTCTGTCTTGACACCAACATGTCGAAATATTCGATTCGCGATCTGAGTCTCTCCGGCGCGCGTGCGTTCGTCCGCGTCGACTTCAACGTGCCGATCAAGAACGGGCAGATTACTGACGACACCCGCATCACGGCATCACTGCCGACAATCGAGTTTGCGCTGAAAGCGGGAGCCACCATCATCCTCGCGTCGCACCTCGGTCGACCGAAGGGCAAACCAAATCCCGAGTTCAGTCTGGCGCCGGTGGCGACTCGCCTCTCGGAGCTGCTGCGGCGCGACGTGTCATTCGCCAATGACTGCATCGGCGATGCCGCGCGAAAGGCCGTCGACAAAGCTCAGTCATCATCCAAGGTCGTCCTGCTCGAGAACTTGCGGTTCCACCCCGAGGAAGAAAAGAACGATTCGGCGTTCGCCAAGGAACTGGCATCGCTCGCCGAGGTCTACGTCAACGACGCGTTCGGCGCCGCGCATCGCGCGCATGCATCGGTCGCGGCCATGGTGCCGTTCTTCGGAAAGCGAGCAGCAGCCGGGCTGCTGATGGAAAAGGAGCTGCACTATCTGGGACTTGCGCTCGGTAACCCTGAACGGCCGTTCGTCGCCGTGATCGGCGGCGCCAAGGTCTCCGACAAGATCGAGGTGATCGAGAATTTTCTTGGCAAGGTGGATCGGCTCTTGATCGGCGGCGCCATGGCCTACACCTTTTTCAAGGCGCTGGGGTTGCCGACCGGCAAGTCGCTGGTCGAGGACGACAAGCTCGACGCTGCACGGGACATCATCACCCACGCCAAGGCGCGGAACGTCGCGCTCAACCTGCCCGTGGACCATGTGGTCGCCGATCGAATCGACGCGGCCGCTTCGACTGCCGTGTTGAAGGTCAACGACGCTGCGATGGGCGAGCGCATGGGGCTGGATATCGGGCCCGAATCGACCAGGCTCTACGCGCAACTCCTTGCCGATGCGAAGACGGTCGTCTGGAATGGCCCGATGGGTGTCTTCGAGATCGATGCATTCGCGAAAGGGACCCTGGGAGTCGCGCAAGCCGTGGCGAACGTCAAGGGAACGACCATCATCGGCGGCGGTGATTCGGTGGCGGCCGTCAACAAGGCCGGTGTCGCCGATCGCATCACACACATCTCGACCGGCGGGGGCGCGTCGCTGGAGTTCCTCGCGGGCCAAACGCTGCCGGGGGTCGAGGCGCTGCCGGAGAGGACTTCGGCGTAGTCGCCAGTCTGCCAGTTCCAGTGGTTTACCCGGCTGCGGATTAGACTAGGAGTTTCGGTGATACTTACGACCGGTAACTGGGAACCGAGAACGAGCTCGAGCCTCATGCGTAAGCGAGTCATCGCTGGCAACTGGAAGATGTACAAGACGGTGCACGATACCGTCCGTCACATCAAGGAACTGCGGCCCTTGCTCAAGGACGTTCGTGGCGCGGACGTCATCATCGCTCCAGCGTTCCCGGCGCTCTATCCGGCGGCTGAGGCCGCTCGAGGGAGCGACATCGAGATCGCCGCGCAGAACCTTCATTGGGAACGCGAGGGCGCCTTCACGGGTGAAGTCAGCGCCGCGATGATTCGCGACGCCGGAGCGGAGTACGTGATCGTCGGTCACTCCGAGCGGCGGACGCTCTTCGGCGAAACGGATCTGATGGTGAACAAGAAGCTCGTCGCCGCGCTCGGCGCCGGGCTTGGTCCGATTGCCTGCATTGGCGAGACGCTGGATCAGCGCGAGTCGAACCAGACGCTCGCCGTGCTCGACCGCCAGCTGCAAGCCGGCTTCGAGGGCCTCACGGCCGAACAGCTTGGCGAGTGCCTCCTCGCGTACGAACCCGTGTGGGCAATCGGTACGGGCCGCAACGCGACGCCTGAGCAGGCTGGCGAGGCGCACGCCCACATTCGCAGCCGCGTCCGTCAGTGGTTTGGTGCGGACGCCGCGGAACGCCTCCGCATCCTCTACGGCGGGAGCGTCAAGCCAGACAACATTGCGTCGCTCGTGGCACAGCCCGACGTGGACGGAGCGTTGGTCGGCGGCGCCAGCCTCGATGCCCGCGCGTTTTCCGAGATTGTTCACACCGCGCAGAAGTAATTCGGGCGGGTGGGGCTGGTTGGTCGGGTGGGGCTGGTGGCTGGTAGGGCCGGTCGGACAGGTGGGGCTCGTAGGTCGGGTGGGGCGACTCGCGCTACCAGACCAACCAGCCTGTGCGATATACTGCGAGTTTGCGCCTGACGGTTTGGGCGCGCCAGATCATGCTGTATTACCTGCTCGTTTCGGTTTATGTGTTGGTCTGCCTGCTGCTCATCCTCGTGATTCTGCTGCAGCAAGGCAAAGGCGGCGATATCGCGAGCGCGTTTGGCGGCGGCAGCAGCCAGGCGGCGTTCGGTGCGCGTGCCGGTGCAACGCTGTTGACAAAGATGACAGCCGGCCTTGCGGCGGCGTTCATTGCGCTGTCGCTGACGTTGGCGGTCTGGGGACAACGCGGCCCGGGCTCGGTGGTTGGTGGCATCAGCGCACCCGCGCCGCCGCCGTCGCTGAATCTTCCGGGATCGCAGCCGGTGGCGCCACTGCCGACGCCCGCGGCGACAGCGACGCCGACGAATTCAGACGCCTTAACGAGGGCTCTCGACGGGGTTCGTCACGAGTTCTCGACGAGGGTTCTCGACGAGGGTTCGCTACGAAGGTTCGCGACGTCGGTTCATCGCAGACGTCTCACCACTTTGCGGAAGTGGCGGAATTGGCAGACGCACCAGCTTGAGGGGCTGGCGCTCGCAAGAGCGTGGGGGTTCGAGTCCCCCCTTCCGCACCATAACTCAGGTTAATAAACATGTTACATGGCTCAGTTGGTTCAGACAACGCACAGCCTCAGGCACGTCGTATGGCCTGCACGGCTGAACGTGTTCCGAAATATTCGATCAGAAAATATTCTGGATAGCCTCACACAAACCTAGGGGCGGTCACGCGTGAGTTCGAATCTGAACCCGACAGCGTTGGTCATCCAAGACCAACGACCTTTAAGCGTCGCTTTTCCAGGGACTCCGTCGTCTCAGTGCAGCGGCGGTGTCGCGCGCGGCGGCCGACGATGATGACTCGCTTGTTCGTACGCGTACGCGAGCCGGATCAGCGTCGCTTCGCTCCAGGCGCGACCGAAGAACTGCAGACCGGCTGGAAGCATATCGCCGTTCGTGTAACCCATCGGGACAGTGATCGCCGGGAATCCGGTCGATGGCGCCAGTAGCTGATTGTTGTCGCCGTGCGGCGTGTTGAGATCGCCGATCAGACGCGGCGCGTTGCTCCAGGTGGGATAGACGAGCGCATCGAGCCGCTGACCATCCATCAGCTGAAGCACGGCCGTGCGCAATTTCGCGCGGAACTCCACGCGCTCGCGGCAACCGGGCGTCTCGCCGGGGACGTCATTCGCCGCCTGCGACGTTTCGAGCCGCGTCTGAATGGTCGGGTGAAACCGGCGCGACTTCACGATTTCCTCCAGCGAGTGCATCGGCGTCTTGTCGCCCAGGGCGGCGAGATAGCGGTTCAGGTCGAACTTGAATCGGTTGCACCCACCGACTCCGCGCTGACTTCGCCGCAATGCGTCGAGGCCGTCGATGGCGACCGGATCGACGACGGTGGCACCGGCGCCACGAAGATGATCGAGCGCCACAGCGAAGAGGCGCGCGACTTCGGGGTCAGTCGTCGGCGTGTCGGACACTTGGTGCCACACGCCGATCCGCGCGCCCTTCAGGCCGTCTTTCTCCAGCACGGCACTGTAACTGGACGATACCCAGCCGCGGCTCGCAGCGGTTTCCGCATCCGCAGGGTCCTCACCGGCAATGACTTGAAGGACGGCCGCCAGGTCCGCCACGGTTCGTGTCAGCGGGCCGGTGACATCCGAGTCCAGGAACACGGGGACCACGCCGGCGCGGCTCGTCAGTCCCATCGTCGGACGAATCCCGACCAGGGCCTGAAATGAAGCAGGTCCACGAATTGAGGCGCCCGTATCGGTGCCGAGCCCGATGGCGCCGAAATTCGCGGCCACAGCGGCCGCCGTGCCGCCGCTCGAGCCCGCGGTCACGCGACTGATGTCGTACGGATTGCGGGTGTATCCCGGAAGAATCGAGCTGACGGTCTCATACTGGCTGAAGGCGAACTCGTGCATGTTCGCCTTCGCGAGAATCACAGCCCCCGCATCGCGTAGCCGCTTGACGACGAACGCATCCTTGCCGGTCATCATGCCCTCGAGTGACATCGAGCCCGCTGTCGTGGGCATGTCAACGGTTTCGTAGTTGTCCTTCACGATGACCGGAACGCAGTGGACCGGCCCGACGGGACCGGCGCTTGCAAACCGCCGGTCCAGATCGTCTGCCGAGGCGAGGACACCGGTGTTGATCATCACGATGGAATTGATCGCCGGTCCGCGCTTGTCGTACGCCTCGATGCGTTGCAGGTAGAATTCGACCACCCGTCGACAGGTTGTCTGCTTGTTTCGAAAAGCGGCCTGGAGATCGTTGATCGTGATCTCTTCGAATCGCGGGGCAGGCGGCTGACCATGCGCCCTGGGTGCGAGATGCGGGCCGGCGGCCACGGACATAAACGCCAGGAATGCAATGAAGGTCCGCAGCACGGTCACGTTCTCTTGAACTTGACCGCCCGCCGCTGCTGCAGCTCCTCGATAGTCACGTAATCGAAGTCGTAACCGAAGTAACGCGGGCCAAAAATCTCGATACCTTTGGGAACGCGCCACATGGCATGCGCGGGGATGCCGACCATCGCGACCTCGGCTTTGAGCGGATAACCGCCAAGGGGCACTCCCGTCACCGCGTCGCCGGTCTTCGGATCCAACTGGCAGATGAGATCCGGCGGCATGACGTCAACGTTCCCGTCGAGCCACGAGACGATGTTCTCGTTCTTCACCCAAACCTTGTAGATGTGCTTCGCGAACTGCCCTGTTCCGGTCAGCTCCACGTCCCAGTATGTGTGGCCTCGCTCGCCTCTCGTGTCGGCCTTGGTCACCACGCCCTGGAACAGCTTGAAGCCCTTGGCAACGTTCACCAGCGCGTCCACCGGGTCGCGTCCGGCAGCATTCGCCTCTCGCACAGTCCGGCCGTAATCGATGGCCTGGGTCAGAACGCCCGGGATGGTCCCGATCTTCAGCTCGCGGCCGGTCAGCGGTGTCCGTGCAATCGAGCAGCTGCCGGCGCTGCCAACCGCGATTGCCCTCCCGAGATCCTCGATGCGGTAGTCGTCGGCGGTCTTGTCGATAATGATGCTGTCACCGAAGCGAGTTACGAGCGCAGCCGGCTTGTTGCCGACGCCCATCACCGTCGGCATCTGGATTTGCACTTCGGGTTTGCAACGCAGTGCCAAGCACGCGTCGACGACTGGGAGATCGCGGGCAATCGCCGACGAAAATGCTCCGATGCGACCACCAGACGCCTCGTTGCTGATGAGCGCGTTCCACTTGACGCCGAGGTGCTCGGCGAGCAGGTCCATGGCGCGTATGGTTGCCTCCTGTCCCGGTATTGTCGCGAGCTTCTGCTTCTTCGTTCGTTCTCCCACGTGCTCCCACGCGCCGCCGCCGCCGATGCCGCCCGCCGCACAGATGATGTTCCAATCGTCCGGCACGTCCTGTTGCGCCACGACGCGGAAGCTCTTCCCTTGATCCAGGAGATCTTTCGCGCGCTTCTGCATGTTCGCCGTATCGGAGTTGCGCGCCGACTGGATTGACGAACCCAGCATCAGGTCCATCACTTCCTGCTCTGTGAGCGTGCGGATCGACGGGCCGCTCTGCGTGTTGGCCGACACGGAGTCCGACGTGCGAGCGCCGCCGGCACACGCCGTCGCGGCAAGCGGGACGGCGAACGCCGCACAGGACGAGGCGATGAAGTTTCGACGGTTCATTGGGTTTTCCTGCTTGCCGGTCCGTGCGTCGCGATTCAGCGCGAACCGAATTTCTGACGGGTCTTCTGGATCTGCTCGATCGGAACGTATTCGAGATCGAAGCCGAAATGACGCGGCCCGAGCACCTCGATGCCCCTCGGTGTGCGCCACATCGCGGACGCCGGAATGCCGACCATGACGACCTCGGTCTTCAACTGATAGCCGCCGAGGCCCTGGCTGGTCACCGCATCGCCCGTCTTCGGATCGAGATTGCTGATCAGATCGGGCGACATCGCGTCGGGCTTGCCGTCCAGCCACGAGACGATGTTCTCGTTCTTGACGAAGACTTTGTAGACGTGGCTCGTGTAGGGCGCGATGCCGGCGAGCTCCACGTCCCACCACGTGAACCCGCGGTCGCCTTTCATGTCGGCCTTCGTCACGACACCGCGAAACAGCTCGTGGCCGTTCGACACCTTCAGCAACGCGGCAATCGGATCGCGGCCCTGGTTGCGGGCCTCTCGAACGGTCCGCCCGTAGAGGATGGCTTCCGATAGCGAGCCACGGATCACACCGCGCTTGACCTGCGCACCCGACAACGGGCTATTGGCCATCTGCACGCTGCCGCCGCTCGCGACGGCAGCGGCACGCCGAGATCCTCCACTCGGTAATCATCTACGGCTCTATCGATCACCATCGTGTCGCCCCAGCGCGTCACCATCGCGGCCGGCGTCGCCGAAATGCCGTTGATGAACGGCACCGATTGCTGCATCTCCGGGACCGCTCGGCCGGTCACGCACGCGTCGACAACCGGGACACCGAGGGCGCTGGCCATCAGGAACGCGGTGAGGGTTGAACCTGCGGCTTCGGTTCGTACCGACCGCCTGGAAAGGTTTGCCGATGTGTTTGCTGAGGGCCTGAATGGCCTTGAGCATCGGCTCTTCGACGAGCGGCAGCTTCTGTTTATCGGCGCGCTCGCGCACGTACTCCCACGCGCCGCCGCCCCCAATGGCGCTCGGGATGACGATGGTCCAGTCGTCTGGCAGATCTTCGACCGAGATCATCGTAAAGCGCTTGCCTTGTGCCACGGCATCGCGCACGCGCTTAATCAAGGTCTCGCTGTTCGAGCTGCGCGTGGCCTGGATGGATGAGCCGACCATCATGTCGACCATCTCCTGCTCGGTCAACGTCCGGACAGGTGGCGTTCGCGCCGTCTGCGCGGGCGCCAGACCAGTAACGGCTATGAGTAGAAAAATCGACGCGCATCCAACGGCGCGACCCTCGATCACCGAAGCCTCCGCTTTGACGATCAGGTTAGTTCGTGGCAAACCGCGGCCGCGACTTCAGCATCTGCTCGATTGGGACGAAATCCAGATCGAAGCCGAAGTGGCGTGGACCGAACAGCTCGATGCCTTTGGGAGTCCGCCACATCGGCGATGCCGCCCGGCCAACGATGACGACTTCCATGCCGAGCGGATAGCCGCCCATACGCGGGCTGGTGATCGCTTCGCCGGTTTTCGGATCGAGTGTGTAGATCAGGTCGGGTGGCAGCACGTCGGGTTTGCCATCGAGCCACGAGATGATGTTCTCGTTCTTGACGAAGATCTTGTACGTGTGCCCCTTCCACGGGCCGATGCCTTCGAGCTCCGCGTCTTCCCAGTTGAAGCCGCGGTCGCCGCGCGGTTCGGCTTTTTTCACCACACCTTGGAACAGCTTGTAACCGCTGGCGACCTGGATCAGCGCGTCCACAGGATTTTTCCCTTGCGCCCGGGCTTCGCGAACCGTCTTGCCAAAGAGCATCGCTTCGGACACAGCGCCCTTGATGGTTCCGCGCTTGACCTCTTTTCCCGTCATCGGATTTCGCGCGATGGAGCTGCCGCCGCCGCTCGAAACCGCGACCGCGCGCGCAAGGTCCTCCAAACGGTAATCGTCGACAGTCTTGTCGAGGATGATCGTGTCACCCCAGCGCGTCACCAACGCAGCAGGCGATCCTGATACGTCGTTGATGAACGAGACTTGCAGGTTCAACTCAGGTTTTGCGCGGCCCGCAAGACACGCATCGACGACGGGCACGCCGAGCTCGATGGCGGAACTGAAGGCGCCCATCATCGCGCCCGCCGCTTCGTTGCGGATGATCGCGTTCCACTTCACACCCATGTGTTTGGCTAGGGCCTGAGCAGAGGCAAGGCGGGTGTTCTCGACCGCCGGCAGATTCTGCTTCTTCGTGCGCTCGACGACGTACTCCCACGCCCCGCCGCCTCCAACCCCGCCCGCAGCGGCCACGATCATCCAGTCGTCTGGCAGATCATCGGGAGAGATCATGGTGAACTTCTTGCCCTCCGCGAGCAGCGTCTTCGCCTGCTTGATCCCGCCTTCGGCGTTGGAGTTTCGCGTCGACTGAATCGACGACCCGACGATAATGTCGATGACTTCCTGCTCGGTGAGCGTGCGAATCTTCGGCTGCTGCGTGAGCACTGTCGAGGGCACGAGCAGCAGCATGACGCTGATGAGTGAGAGGGCGGACCGTTTCATGGAGTCTCCCGTTCGAATTCGCCTAAATCAAACGTCTCTGCGGCTCTCGCCTATCAGAAGCCGAACCGCACGCCCAATTGCACCTCCCGTGGAGGGAAGAAGGTCACCGCCTCCATCCACCGCGCGCGCGGGGTGGTCGGATCCGGTCCGTAATCGTTCGAGACGGTGCGTACGTTTTCGTCGTTGAGGAGGTTGAAGCCCTCGATATACACCTGAATCCTGTTGTCGCGCACCGGCACCGTCCAGCCAAAGCGCAGATCCAGCGCTCTCTGCCCGGTCATCCGGAACGAGTTGCGTCCGAAGGTCGGCGTGCGGTCACCGGTGTTGCCATCGCCATTCAGATCGATGCCCGAGGCGACTGCCGTGATGGCCGTCCCCGTGCGCGCGCGGTAGATCGCTGATACCTGCATCGCCGTTGTGATGTTGTACCACCCGCTGACGACACCACGAACTGTGGGCGTGTCGGCCTGTGGGCCCCACTCGCTCTCGATGCCCAACCGTTGATCTTGAGGTGCCGAGTTGTAGTTATTGCCAGTGTCATATGCGCGCGCGAACGTGATGTTGCCGTTGTAACCGAAGCGAGCGCCGCGCTTGGTGAGCTCGATGATCCCGGCTAATACTCAGCGCTGCCGCCGAATTGGTACTGGTTGATCGCGCGGTAGTTGGCATCCGGCCGCAGCCATCGCTGCGTCGCTTCGTCGAAGACCAAGTTAGTATCCAGCGAGTACCTCCTTGTCCCACGACTTCGTATACACGCCGCTGAGACTGAGCGCGATATTCGACGTGAGGGCCCGCTCGAAGGTGGCCACCACCTGACCGCTCGCCGGCGTTTTCAGCCGATCCGGCAGGATGTTGGTGTTGACGACGCTGCGCGGCAGGTTCGCCGGGGGCGTCGCGAAGATCGCGGGATAACGCGGCGCACCAGGACTCGTTGGTGTCCACGTTGCGGAGACCGACTTCTCGTAGCCCTTTACGCTCGTATAGAACGTGGTCAGATTCTGGAACAGCCGGTCGTAGTAAATACCCGACGCAACCTTCGCGAAGGTCGTGCCGCGGCCCGTCAGGTCGTACACGATGGCGAATCGCGGCCCGATGTTGTTGTGGTCCTTGCCAAATCGTCGGCCGCTCGGATCGTGTTTCGGGTGGACCTCCACATCGTACCGCACGCCGTAGTTCAGAGTGAGCCGGCTGTTCACCAGCCACGAATCCTGCACGAATCCGGACAGGTACTGGTGCCAACGCGGGTTGTGGGTGTCGCCAAAGGTCTGTGTGTACTGGCTGTAGATGCCATTCTGAAAGTTCTGGAGGCTCGTGAACGTGTACGCGCCGGTGAGGGGTGAGGTACAGCGTGTAGTCGTACAGGGCGGTCATGTAATCGGCACCGAACTTAAACGTGTGCTTGTCCACATACAACGTCGTCGAATACAGTGCCTGCGTGGGGTACGTGTCGATTTTGTTGTTCAGGCTCGCCGATCCGAAGCTCGCGACCGACGAGATCGAGACGCGAGGTGGCGACGCGTTGCTCTGGGCGCCCGTATTGATCTGACCGTCGGGCACGAGCGGCGGACCTCCAGCACTGAGACCATAGACCTCGTAGTAGCGCGGGAAATACGATGCCTTGAAGTCGTGCAGCACACGTCCACCTGCCGTGATCCCGGTCCACTTGCCCAGGAAGAGCAAGTCCGGCGCCCGCAGACCGTACCTGTCTCGATCTGGTCGCAAACGACTGCGGCGTCGAAACGGAGTATCCGTCCAGCGAGACAATGCGACGCTGGCCTGAATTCGATGGTTCTCGTTGATGTTGTGATCCCATTTGCCCATCGCGAAATTCAGGTAGTAATACCGCGGCATGCTCCCGACATCCTCGTTCGGAATGCCGAGAGTCGCGGCGTCAGACGCCAGAATGCCGTTGTCGAAGGAGTAGTCTTCCTTGATGCGTTCGTAAGCGCCGAAGAAGAAGCTCTTGTCGCGCTTGATCGGGCCCCCGAACGTACCGCCCCACTGCTGGCGTGTGAAAGGAGACTTGGGTGCGCCGCGCCTCTTCTCGCCGAAGTCCTGCGCGTTCAAGTTCGTGCCGCGGTAGTAACCGTAGCCACTGCCATGGAACGCGTTGCCTCCTGACTTCGTGACCGCGTTCACAATGCCCCCGATCGCACGCCCGTGCTCAGCGGATCCGCCGAAGCTGACGACCTGGAATTCCTGAATGGCGTCCTGGCTATGGCGCTGTTTCGGTTTGGCGAACCCTTCATCGAGGTTGTAGAAGCCGTCAACGAGCAGGGCCGCTTCCTTGCCGCGTGCGCCGCCGACGTTCAACCCGGCGCCCTGCGCGAGTGTGCTGGTGTTCTCCACCGTCGCGGGCAGCAACAGCGTGAAGTCGAGATACTGCCGGCCCTTGCTCGGCAATGAATCGAGCTGCTCGGCCGTGATGACGTTGCTGAATCTGCCCTCGTGCTCTCGATGATCGGCGCTTCACCGGTCACGGTGACCGTCTCCTCGACCGTGGACACCTTCATCGTCAGATTCACGTCGATGGCCGAGCCGACATTGACGGTGACCTCGGGCCGCAGGACGGTCGCGAAGCCCTGGATTTCGGCCTTGATGCTGTACCGGCTCGGCTGAAGCGCCGTGATCTGGTAACGGCCCGACTCGTTGGTGACGGTCGTGCGTGCCTGCCCGTTCGCGGTATTGGTCACCGTGATGGTGACGCCGGGCAGAGTTCCGCCACTTTCATCGACCACCGTGCCGGCGACGCTGCCGGTGTCGGTCTGGGCTACCGCAGCCGCAGGGGAAAGCCAGACCAGAAATGCCAACACGCCGACGAGAACCGCACGCAGCGCCGTCCTCATAGTGCCTCCTGCTTCGTTAAGGTCGCTTCTACATTCAAGTCAGTGCCGCCTTATCGCGTGGCGAACTTCGGCCGCGTCTTCTGAATCGTCTCGAGCGGCACGTAATCGAAGTCGAAGTCGTAGTGCCGCGGTCCAATAATCTCGATGCCCTTCGGTGTCCGCCACCCGGCGTGGGCCGGCCGGGCCACCATCGCGACCTCCACGCCCATCGGATAGCCGCCGAGTTCGCGGCTGGTGACGGCGTCGCCTGTCTTCGCGTCCAGGTTGTAGAGGTAGTCGGGCGACATCACGTCGGGCTTTCCGTCGAGCCACGACACGATGTTCTCGTTCTTTACCCATACGCGATACGTGTGGCCGGCGTATTCCTTCGTACCTTCAAGCTCCGCATCCGTATAGGTGTGGCCACGTTCGCCTTTCGTTTCGGCCTTGCGAACGATGCCGTGAAACACCCTCACGCAACCATTGCACACGCCGATGAGTGCGGCCACCGGATCCTTGCCTTGCGCGGCCGCCTCGCGCACTGTTTTGCCGAACAGAATGGCCTCCGACAGCGCGCCGGGGATCAAATACCGCTTCACATCGCGTCCCGAAATCACTCCGCGGGCGTTGGAGATACCACCGCCGCTTGCGACGGCAAGGGCGCGCGCGAGGTCCTCGTAGCGATAGTCGTCCACCGTCTTGTCGATGATGATCGTGTCGCCCCAGCGAGTGGTGAGCGCCGCCGGAGTGATAGACAGTCCGTTGGCAAACGTGAGCGACTGCTGAACCTCCGGCTTCGCGCGGCCCGCCGGGCACGCGTCCACCACCGGCAGACCTGCGGCAGTCGCCGTCTGAAACACGCTCAAGGTCGCGCCGGCTGCCTCGTTGCGGACAATCGCGTCGAACTTCTTCCCGATGTGCTTGCTGAGCGCCTCCATCGCGCGCAGCGTCCCGTTCGGCACGGTTGGCAGGTTCTGTTTCTTGGTCCGCTCGACGACGTAGTCCCAGGCGCCGCCTCCGCCAATGCCACCGGCGGCCTGGACGAGCGTCCAGTCGTCGGGCAGATCCTCGATGCTCACAACCTGGAACTTCTTGCCCTCGGACAGCAGCTTCTTCGCGTTCTCGATCATGCCGGCACTGTTCGAGCTGCGGGTGCCCTGGATGGAGCTGCCGACCATCATGTCGAACACTTCCTGATCGGTGAGCGTGCGGATCCGTGGACGCGACTGCGCCGAGACACTGACAAGTGCGACCACGATCAGGAGATTCGTCAACAGCAGTACCGGTCGGCGCATGGACCCTCCTAGCGAGTCAGCGTGGCGGGAATCCGCCGTAGACAGTCATAACCGCAGACAGCTGCTCGCTCGCCGACTGCCGACGGACCGGTGTCCCTTCCGGTACGGTCAGGAGAAATGGATCAGCGCTGTAGGCGCCCGCCTCGACGATGCGCGTCTCGAGCAGCTCGCGGGTCTGGAAGACGCGACGGCCATCTTCTGTTTTGTACGCCTCCTCGGCCTTTAGACTGAGGTAAGTGTCCCGCGCGATGTAGCGCACGGTCTCGCGCGATTCCAGCCACGCGGCCGGCGGGCCTTCGCTCTTCCAGCGGAATCGCACTCGAGCGGGATCGACGATACGGACGGCGTATACGCCGACCCCGTGCGGAAGTGTCTCCTCGCGCAACGAAACCATGACGCGCGGCAGCGGAGCGTTCTGTTCGGTGCTGGTTTCGAGCGCAATGCGATTGAAGCGGCGCTCGCCGCTGATCGGCTCAAAGATGTAGCCCCTATCCAGATACGTCTTGAGCTTCTCGCCATCGTGCGGCCCGAAGGCGGCAAGCGCGTCCTGGAACTCGCGGCGGCTCGGCTCGATGCTGAGCAGTCCACGCGGCTCATTCGAGAAACCCGGCGCGAAGTAGACACGCGGCTTCAGCTCTCCGTTCTCGCGTGCGCTCGCGTAAGCCAGATAGACCCGACCGTTCCGCTCGTTGCGTCCCGCGACACGGCCAAAATCAGACCCGTCCATCCACTCAGTGCTGATGGATTCTCGAACGGTCTCGAGGCCGCCGCCCACGCTCGTTACCCGGTCGATCACTTTCCAGCGACGATTCAGGATCTGTCCCTCATGAACGAGCTTCGACAGGGCCAGATCGGCTCGGCTGAGAATCTCAGCGGCCGATGCCGTTCGCGTGCCGGCGACCTGCCAGGCTAAATGCGCCCACGAGCGCGACGATCGGGGCCATGGCTGCCGCTGTGCGAAGGCCTCGACGAAGGGGCGGGAACAAGTCGGTCGGCCGTGCCACCCACGCGGCTGCTCGTCGGACGACCGATCGAGCACCGGCGAGCCATCCCCGATCAGGGGTCACATCGGTGTCGATCATGGTGGGCAGACGCTCGCAAAGATCCTTGCGAAAGTCCTCGTCGGCCCGGAATTCGATGGCGCTCAGCGCGCGTGCCAGCCCCGTCAGATCCTGGAACTCGCGATCTTCGAGCTTGAAGGCTGCGACGCTCTCTTCCCGGCGATGAACGACGAGGCCGTCGGCGTAATCCGAAATGCGCTGGGCGCGCTCGCGCTCTCTGCGACTCACGACGTGATACCCCTCTCCACCAGGCGTTCGCGCAGCCGCCGCAGCGCCCGCAATAAACGCATGCTGACCGCGCCTTCGGTCAGGTCGAGGATGGCGGCGATCTCCCGGTTTGTCTGCTGTGCCGTGAACTTCAAGCCAAGGACGGTGCTGATCGTCCTTGTCCAGTTCGCTCATCACCGACAACAGGAGCACCTTGCGCTCCTTGCCGGCGTAGGCCGCCTCGGGACTTGCCCCGTCGCCTGCGAACTCGGCGAGATCATCAATCGATACGCTCGCTGACTCACGTCGGCCCTCGACGCGCCAGTGGTCGATGAGCACGGTGTGCGCGATGCGAAACACCCACACCGTGGCCGCGGGGCCGGCCGGCGCCTTGGAGTGATGCCTGTACGCCTTCAGGAAGATCCGGCCGACGATGTCCTGGGCGGTCTGAACGTTGCCGACCTGTGACCGGATGAACGAGTACACCCGCGGGAAGGCAGACCTGTAGAACTGCTCGAAATCCGGTATCGACGAACCTGAGCTCCGGTCGTGTCGTTCTCCTCGACATACAGCCGAGGGACCTGTACGACGACCTGATTTCCCAACGTAGCCCTACGGTGTAATAACGAAGGACCGCGCGGAATACAACAGGCAATACTGCGCCGGGGGCGTCAGGTAGGTCCAGTCGGGTCTTGTCGAGAGCCGCGTCGGCCAGGGCTGTTGTACTCAGTGCCGCTCGCTCGTTATGCAATCAGGGATCAGGTACCAGGTGTCAGTCTCCCGTCACGAGCGTCTGACCTGTTGGAGGAGCTCATCATGCGCCGTCTGACCACCTCAATCGTCGTCGCCTTGGCGCTCGGACCCACCATAGCGTTGGCGCAGCAACCCAAGATCCGCACGCTCACCGAGCAGGAAATGATCGACATGATGCAAGGTTCGTCGATCCAAGCGAGCCGAAGCTCGAACACCGAGACCTTGGTCAAGCGCGTGAAGGAAGCGTATGCACAGGGCCGCAAGTTCACGATGATCTCGCTGGACGACCTTCCTGACGAGTGGACGGTCGCTAACCTGGTTGGCGTCGGCGGCGGTGGGGCCTGGGAGTACGTGACCGAACGGACGAAGAAGCAGAACCTGCCTCTCGTGCAGAATTTGCCGGCGCGGGCCGTGCAGGCGCTGAGCAAGCAGATCGGCAAGAAAATCGATGCGGTGATCCGCTTCGAACCAGCCGGCCAAACCCTGAATACCTTCATCGCCGCAGCGGAGCTCGGCATTCCCGTCGTCGATGCCTGTCTTGCCGGGCGCGCGGTGCCGGAGCTGTCCATGCAGACCTCGTTCGCCGCCGGCCTCAACACCGGACCTGGTGCGCTGGTCACCCGGTGGGGCGATGTCGTGTATTTGAAGCAGGTCGTCGACGACTATCGCGTCGAGGACCTCGCACGCGCCCTTGCGGTCGCCAGCGGCGGCGGCGCGTCGATGGCCTACAACCCGATGCCGGGCCGGCAGCTCAAGAAAGTCGTGATCCCCGGCGACGTGTCGACGTCGATCCCGTATGGCCGGACGCTGCGCGAGGCGCGGCAGCGAGGAGAGGATCCGGTGGCGGCGCTCCTCAAGGCCAGTAAGGGCTTCAAGCTGTTCCAGGGCGTGGTCACCAAGGCCGACATGAAAGGCGACGGCGGCTTTACCTGGTGGGACGTCGAGCTGCAGGGCAGCGGCCCCTACGCCGGGCACGCGTACAAAGTCTTCGTCAAGAACGAGAACCTTCTCGGCTGGCTCGATGGCAAGCCCGACGCGATGACGCCGGACCTCATCATCAATCTCGATCCGAAGACCGGCGACACCATCGTCGGGCCGAGTCTTGGCGGCTACAACGTCAATCAGGAGGTAGTGCTCATCGCGATTCCGGCGCATGCGCTGTGGCGGACGCCGAAAGGCCTGGAGATTCTGGGCCCGCGTCATTTCGGATTCGACTTCGACTATGTGCCGATCGAGACGCTGCAGAAGACGCGCCCGTCCTTCGGCACGCGATAACAGGAAGCGCTAGTGACAGCCAGGCGGGTCATCGCAGCATTTCTCTTTGGCGCGTTCGTCATTGGGACGTCGATGGACGCCGCGCCCGCTCCCAGCGTGCGCACGCTCACGAGGCAGGAGCTCGTCGACATGATGGTCGGCACCTCCATCCTGTGCACGCGCGGCGGCGATACGGAGGGAATGATCAAGCGGATCGAGGATGCACTCGCGCAGGGGCGCAGTTTCACGATGATCGCGCTCGAAGACGTCCCGGACGACTGGATGGCGTTCACCTCGTTCGGCGTGGGCGGCGGCGGCGCCTGGGAGCACGTCACGAAGCGAATGGAGCAGCACGGGTTCGTCCGCGGCCGGCCTGCCGATCCGAAGGCGCCGACGGCGATCGACGTGCTCGCGGACATCTGGGCAAGAAGTTCGATGTGACGTTCGAGGCGGAGGCGGGCGGCGCCACGGCGGGCGCCCTCATGACCGCGGACCGCATGAACATCCCGATTGTTGACGCCTGCCCGTCGGGCCGCTGTCTGCCCGAAGTGCAGATGAGCCCGTTCTTCATGAACGGCGTGTCACGCGCGCCGCTGGCGGCCGTCACCCGGTACGGTGACGCGATCATCATTCCCCGCGTGTACGACGACTTCCGCGTCGAGGACCTTACCCGTGCGCTCGCCGTCGCGAGCGGTGGCGGGGTCACGGTGGCCGCGAACGCGGTGACCGGCAAGGTCCTCAAAGCCAATCTGATCCCCGGATTTCTGACCAGGGCGATCGAGCTGGGCCGCGCGGCGCGCGAAGCCTCCGCAGCCGGCCGCGATCCGGTGGCAGCGGTCGTTGCCGCCGGCGACGGGTATCTCCTGTTCCGCGGCGTGGTGAAGAAGTCCGACAGCAAAGGCGAGCAGGGGTTTGGCTGGACCGATGCCCTGCTCGAAGGCACCGGCACGTTTGCCGGTAGCCAATACCGCATCTTCAACAAGAACGAGAACATGGTGGCGTGGCGCGATGGCCGGCTCGATGCGGCGGCGCCGGATCTCATTTCTCCGCTCGACCCGACGACCGGCTGGGCGATGCGAGGTGGCGGCGGCGTGATCGGCAGCTTCCTCGTCGGCCAGGAGCTGGCGATTGTCGGGTTCCGCAATCACGCGATCTGGCGCACCCCGAAGGCGATCGAAATGCTCGGCCCGCGCCACTTCGGATTCGACGAGGACTACGTGCCGATCGAAAAGCTGCACCCGAAAACCTGAGGAGCGCTCATGAATCGCCGCATCTATCTTGTGTATCTCGTGCTCGTCGTCTCTCTACTGGCTTGGCCCGCCCTGGCCAACGCGCAACAACCCAAAGTCCGGCAGCTGACCGAGCAGGAACTGCTCGACATGATGATGGGCTCGTCAATCCAGGCCAGCCGTGGCAACAACACGGCGAGCATGGTGCAGCGAGTGAAGGACGCGATCGCGCAGGGCAGAAAGTTCACGCTGATCGCAGCCGAAGACGTGCCTGACGGCTGGACCACCGTCACGCCGGCCGGCATCGGCGGCGGCGGCGCGTGGGAGTACGTGCGCGAGCGGACGAAGAAACAGAACCTCCCGACCATTCCCAACGCCTCGGCCAAGGCGATCGAGGCGCTCAGCAAACACGTCGGCAAGAAATTCAACGCGGTGGTGCGCATCGAAGCCGCCGGTGCGACGCTGAGCGCGCTGATGGCGGCCTCCGAGATGGGAGTGCCGCTGGTCGACGCCTGCCTGTCCGGCCGCGCACGTCCCGAGGTCAGCAGCAGGTGCCGTGGCTCATCGGCCTTCCGTCGACGCCCGCCGCGCTCGTCACACGCTTTGGCGACACCATCATTCTCGACAAGGCCGTGGATGACTATCGCTCGGAGGATCTGGCGCGGGCAATCGCTGTCGCCAGCGGCGGCGGCGCGTCGATGGCGATGAACGTCATGTCGGGCCGGGACCTGAAGCGAGGCGGCGCGATTCCCGGCGCGGTGTCGCAGGCGATCCTCCTGGGCCGCACGGTCCGCGAGGCGGTGGCTGCGAGGCTCTGATCCGGTTGCCGGGCTGGTGAAGGTGACCAACGGCTTCAAGCTCTTTCAGGGAACGGTGACCAAAGCCGACGGAAAGGGCGATCGCGGGTTCACGTGGTGGGACGTCGAGCTCAAAGGCACGGGGGACTACACCGGCCACACCTATCGCGTCTGGGTGAAGAACGAAAACAACGTCACGTGGCTCGATGGCGTCCCGGACGCGATGGCGCCGGACTTTATTCAGAACCTCGACCCGAAAACGGGCGACGCGCATTTCGGCGGCGACCTCGGCTGGTACAAGGTCGGTGCGGAAGTCGCGCTCATCGGCTGGCCGACGTCGCCCCTCTGGCGAACGCCGAAGGGGATTGAAGTCTTCGGCCCCCGCCATTTCGGCTTCGATTTCGATTACGTGCCGATCGAGCAGCTGCAGAAGCAACGCAAGAAGATGAGTAGCCAGTGAATGCTCGGGCACCCGAGGCGCCTGTGGCACCCGCTTGCTTGGTTCAGCGACCGTGCGCAGCCAATCGCTTCTCGAGCTCGCGGCCACGTTCCAGTTCTCGCGCCGCGTCTGCTGGTCTGTTGGTCAACTGGTAGATATCGGCGAGCACGTAGTGGCCCAGCGGAGCGCTCGGCGCTGTCGGCGCGAGCTGGAGTCCGCGCTCCGCTGCCTGCGCAGCTTCGCCGAGGCGACTTCGGTCGCCCGTATCGAGCAGCGCCTTGGCGATATAGAAGTACACTTCGCCGAAGTCGGGTGCGTACGGTGGGATGGACTGCAAAAGCGCGAGTTGTTCAGGACGAGCCCCGCGCGCCCCGAGCAGCAGCGCCAGGTTGAAGCGCGCGCGGTACTCCCACGGATTGCGCTCGATCTCCTGACGGTATTCGCTCTCCGCGGTCCTCGGGTCGCTCCGTTGTTCCGCGATCTGCGCTAACAAGTAATGCGCGCTCGCGGCATTGGCGTCCGCTGCGAGCACCGACCGCACTATCGATTCCGCCTCGGCGAGATTGCCCATGGCGATCAGCGTTTGGACCGCTTGCATTCTCGCGACGACCGGGTCCTGCGCATGCTCGGACGCGCGCTTGAACGAGGCGAGCGCGGCATCCAGTTGGCGAGTGTCGCGTTGAATCTCGCCCGCCACAATCAGGCTGTCCGGATCGTCGGGGGCCAGGCTCAGGGCGCGGTCGATCGCGTCTCGTGCTGCGGCCACGTCGGCCCGCCGCCCTCGACACGATCGCAAGGTCGCGCCACAGGCCCGCCTCGCCACGATGACGAACCACCGCCGTTTGCAGCCATTTCTGGGCGTCGGCAAACCGGCGCTTGCCGATCCAGTAGTCCCGCAACGTGCGGCGCGCGACCTCCAAGCCTGGTTCCTCGAGCACGACCCGCTGCAGCGCACGCAATCCCTGCCTGCTCCGGTCCTTCGTCGAGCTGCTGAAGCGCGCGCGAGAAGGCTCGATACACGCCTGTCTTGGTCTTCGGATCGGGCAGGCCTTTGCCGGGAGCGGTCGTCGCCGGTGCGCCGGAGACGTACCCAAGCGACTGCAACTGCTTGACCGTTTGCGGATCAGGCGATGCTCGATCGTGCCTGCGGGCGCGGCTCGCTCGGCGAGGACATTCGTGAGAATGCGATCGAGCCTCGACACAATCTCCGGCTGATCGTCGGCGAGGTTCGTGGTTTCGCGTGGGTCCGCGCGGTAGTTGTAGAGTTCGGGAACAGGTGCGCGGATGTACTTGTACTCTCCGCTTCTGATCGTGGTCAGCTCGCTCCAGCCCATTCGCAGTCGGGGGTAGAAAGTCTCTGCATACAGCGCGTCGGTGTTGCCGCGACCGGCGTCGATCAAGCCGCTGCGATCAACGCCGTCAATCTTCGCCGGGACAGCTGTTCCCAACAGTCCGGCAATGGTCGGAAAGACATCCACCAGACTCACAGGCTCTTCGATTACGCGCCCTGCCAGTTGACGATTGGGGATGCGCACGATCCAGGGCACATGCAGCGTGGAGTCGTACGCCAGAAGCCCGTGCTCATCTTCGTCGTGTTCCCCCAATCCCTCGCCGTGATCGGCGACGAGGACGACGAGTGTGTTGTCCAGGAGCGAGCGCGACTCCAGGTACTCGGTGATCTGCGCGATCACGGAATCGACGTACGCGATCTCGCCATCGTAGGCCGCTCCACGTATTTCGATCGAAACGGCTCGGGCGGCGTGTACGGCGTGTGCGGATCGAAAAAGTGAATCCAGGCAAAAAAGCGATTCGAGTCGTTGCTGTCGAGCCAGGTGCGAGCCAGTGTCCAGGTCTCGGTCGCCGGCCGCTGCACCCGCGCCATGGCACCCAGGTCGGTCGCCGACACGGTGAAGTCATCGACTTACCGATCGAAACCGCGATCGAGTCCCCACCGCGAATCCAGGACGAATGCCGACACGAATGCGGCAGTCGTGTACCCCTCTTTCTTGAGCGTTTCGGCGAGCGTGGTGTGACTGGCGTCGAGATGGAAGCCTCCGTTGTCGCGGACGCCGTGACTGACAGGCAGCAACCCCGTGAACAACGACGAGTGCGACGGCAAGGTCAACGGTGCCGGAGTGTAGGCAGCAGCGAAGCGGACGCCCTCGCTCGCTAGTCTGAAGATCGCCGGTGTCTCGCACCCTCGCGTAGCCGTATGCCGGCAGGTGATCCGCCCGCAGCGTGTCTACCGTGACGAGGAGCAAGTTAGCGCCGGAGGCGGGGGCGCGCGGGACGACGCTCGCAGGCCGGTCCTGCCCGCAAGAGGTCGCCATGGACGCCGCGGCCAGCACGGCGCAGGCCGCCACCAGACAGATTCGTGGGTTTCGTCGCACCATGTTTATCGTATCGAACCCGACGCAGTCCTCTTCGACGAATCAAGGCCATCGTTCAGAAAACTGAAGAAGATGTACCTCTTTCTGAATATGGCCTTGATCAACTTCATTGCAAGAAATGGCAAGCCGAACGGAATTGGACGGCAACGAACAGCCTCAGTCAGCGATCATTCGGGATGGCCGACCCCGATTTTCCGCGTCGGCTGCGATAGGCGTTCACTGGGTCCAGCTTGAGGGGCTGGCGCTCGCAAGAGCGTGGGGGTTCGAGTCCCCCCCGCACCACTCATTCGGCTACGCCTCATTCGTGGCGCCGAAGAGCGACTCAGGCGCTCGACCTTCGGCTACGCCTCGGTCTTCGGGCACGACCCCCTTCCGCACCAAGTCCAAATTCGCCTAGCCCGGCGTGAGTTTGTGCGCGTTCCGGCAAACCCGCAGCTAACGGCGCGTCAGGCTTCGTCCCATTCCCGGGATGCGATTCTGGCCTGACGCAATAGTGCGGCCGCGTGACGCTCAGCGGGTGCTCTGGATGAAACGGGACTCTTCGCCGCGGAGCGTCTCCCAGCGACGGCGCGCGGCGCGCAGTGCCAGCAGGTCTACGTCCTTGAACAGGAGCGCCTCGCGGCCCGGAGGCAGCCGGCGCCGGCGATGCTCCTTCTCGGGCGAGCAGATTCGCGAGTTGCCGAAGCGGGCGGCGTTGCAGAACAGGCAATAGGCGTAGAGCGAGCGCCGCGCCTCGAAGTGTGCTGCCTCGAAGTCGTCGGTCACCGGTGTGAACGCCGGGTTGAGCACGATATCGATCGGCGGCTCGGTGTTCTTCAGCTCAACGCGCAGGTCCAAGTCGAGGAAGTCGCGGCAGATCGCGACCGCGATGCGACCGAAGCGCGTGTCAGCGATGGTCACGCGCCGCCCCGACGGTCGGATGCCCTCGGTGACGCGCCGTCCTCCCAAGACCAGGCTGGCGGGGATGTGCTTCTCCTGCTCCCACAGGACGCCACTCGGCCCGACGACATGGCAGAGGTTGGCGCCCGACTCCGGGACGTGGAACCCGCCCGGCACTACGTAGGCTCCAGTCTGTCGCGCCCACGCGGTCAACGTCTCGAGGAGCTCCGGCACGCCCAGATCGAGCGACAGCTCAGGAAAGAGGAGGAGCTCTATGCGCCGCGCCGCCGCCTCGGCGAGCATCTCGGTCAGCTTTTGCCGCACAATCGGCACCGCATCCGGGCGCAGCGCGACCAGCCCCTCGCCGGCGGGCTGGAACGACTCGACGGGGACGTCGATCTGAGCCAGCCCAATCCGGCAGCGCGCCTGCGTCTCCGTAACGGCCTTGAGGAGGTTCAGGTGGACCAGGTGGTAGCGCCGAGGCTCGACGGCCGGCTCGGGAGCGACCGCCGCCCCCAGATCCGGCGCTGGTTGGCCCAGGAAGTCGGTGATGGCGCGCAGTAGCACATCGGAGTCGCCCAGCCAGGGGAGGTGGATGCTTCCTTCGAGCAGCACGAAGCGCGCGCCGGGAATCCCGACGGCGAGCTCGCGGCCAACGCGCTCCGGGATCGCCCGGTCGTGGGCGCGGTGTAGCACCAGCGTCCGTGCGCGCACCGACGGCAACAGCGTCGTCACGTCCATGGCGTACGTCGCTTCGAGCAGGCTGGCGGCAATGGTCGCAGAGGTGCTCTCGCGTTGTAGCCGCACGAACCAACGGGCCCCCTCGACCTCCCCGCTCTGGCTGGGAACGAACAGTTCGGTGAGGAGCCGCGCACCGAGCCCCCAGCTGGCCCGCACCATGTCAGTGATCGACCGTTGGACCTGGACTGGGCCCAGACCCCCGCCATGCTTGAAGGTGCCGTAGAGGATCAGGTGGGTTACCCGCTCGGGATGCCGGGCGGCGTAGGTGACAGCCAGCGGGCCAGCGCATGAATAGGCGAACAGCGACAACGTCTGGTCGGGCAGTTCGGCGACTACCGTCTCGAGATCGAGGAGATCCTCGTCGAGCGAGAACACCGTGCGGTCGCGCGAGGAGAAACCGCAGCCTTGTCGATCGAACCAGACGACGGTGTTGTGTTGGGCCAGCGCGGAGACAAAGCGGCGGAAGCCCGGCTCTTCCCACAGGACTCCGAGGTGCGAGATCCACCCTGGCGGAAAGACCAGCAATGGCCCCTGGCCTCGCGTGGCATACGCGAGGCGGTGGCCGTGCGGGTTGACACAGAACTGGACAGGCGGCGCCGTCATCCGCACCTCCGCTGGGACGTCCGACCAAGTCCGGCGGCCTGTCCCGTAACGCGAACGTTATACTTGCCAAGTAACGGGTCGTCAATGAAGGGCCCACAGCGCCAAAGACGACACATCTTTGATGAAGAGTCGTCGGCCTGAAATCGCCGGCTGCGCCCACGTGGCGCTCTCGGCGACACGATAGCGGCGCAGCGGCTCGAATCCGCTGCGGCTGCTTCTCGCCACAATCAGCTCGCCGTCATCGTTGAGAAGAAACACCACGTTGCGCGCTTTGACGACGGCATGGTACCGCCCGAACCGCCCTCCCACGGATAACTCCACAGCACGCGTCCATCCGCGATCGACACACAGATGACACTCTTTTGCGTGACTGCGATCGCCTGACGAACGCCCGCGAGGGAGGTCACGATCGGCGACGCGAAGAACCCGCCCTCGCCTGCTCGCCACCTCACCGGTCGTGACATCGAACGCCGTGAGCGGTTCGTAGTTGCCGGGGTTTACGATGACGAGGTCGTCCTCGACTGCTGGAGACGAGGCGGCGCCAAAGAACGACGCCTCGGAGGGCGCCGCTGTCTGCCACACGATGCGCCCGCCGGTAGCGCCAAATGCAGTGACGATGCCGCTGATCCCGAGTGTGAAGAGCTTCCCGTGGCCAATGCCGACGTGGCCTTCGGCCACGCGCCTTGGGGTGCAGCGGCCTGCGACGGCGAGTACGGCACGGCATAACTCGATCGCCACCGCACGGCTCCCGTCGTCGCCTCGAGCGCCGTCATCACCTCGCTGCCGTCGCGACGCGTGAATGTGTAAATGGTCTCGCCGATGACGATCGGCGTTGCGTAACCCTCGCCGACTTCGACTTTCCACCGTCGCTCGAGCGACCACGAGATCCCGAGGAACGCGCGTCAGACGACGCTGTCGATGTCCTTCATCAACGAGTCGATGGAGATACTGCGCCCGGCCGCATATTCGCGGGCCCACCCATCCGGGCCGAGGCGTGCTCGCACCTGTCTTTCCGCCTGGTCTTTGAGGTCCTCCACCGATCTATCGACAACCGTTGCACCCGTGCGGTCGGTGACCGCGTCCCGAGCCCCCAGGATTCGAGCCGCCCAGATATCGTCGCCCTTCAGTACCGCAGCGGCGGCGAGGGGGACCAGCGCGTACACGAACGCGAACTTGTCGTGGAGTTCCCGGATAACGGCGAGGCTTTCTCGCACCAACGCAATCGCCTCATAAGGATCCTCGCGCCGTACTGCCAGAAAGGCGCGAAGATACAGCGTCCACGACAAGAACCACGGCGCAGCGTGTCGAAGCACCGCGGTGGCCTCATCGAGCAGGCGCTCCGCGTGCGCGGGGTCACCGGTCGCAAGGACGACTGTCGCCATCCCGGTCAGCGAATTCCCGAGGCCCCACGGGAGCGCGAGCGCCCGGAATCCTTCAACCCCGCGAGTGAAGTGCTCGCGAGCCGCGTCGAGATTGCCGACCGAGTGTTCAATGTCTCCCAACATGTTCTCGGCCCGCGCGACCATGAGCAGGTCGCCAGTCTGTTGGGCGAGCGCGAGGGCGCGCGTAAGCGCGGTGCGTGCGTGCCCGAGTTCTCCTTGCGTATAGCGCATCGCTCCCGTACCGAGCAGCGCCCTCGATTCGACAGGTGGCGGAAGAGAGGACCGGTTCAGGATCTGGTCGTACCACCGCATGCCCTCGGCCGCATGCCCACGGATGCCCCAGAAGAAGAACAAACTCCACGCGATGTGGCATGCTTCGACGGGCCGGTCGCGATCGATGAGCCAGGTCAGTGCACCGCGGTAGCTGTCGAGATCATCGCGCACGCGATCCAACCATTCCCCCTGCGCACGGCCGACCAGCCCCTCCGCCGCCAGGGAGGCTTCGGCGGCGCAGTAGGCCACCAGACCCTCCATGGCGTCAGTGCGCTCGCCCGCTGCGGTGAGCTCGAGCGCCGCGTACGCACGGACAGTTTCGAGCATCTGGTACAGCGGGCGACCTGCCACTGAGCTCTCGGCTCGCAGCAGGAGGCTTCTATCCATCAAGCCGGCCGCCGCGCGGAGCGCGTCTTGGCTTTTGTCGGGAGCATTCTCACGCCCGGCAACCGCCGCCGCTGCCTCAATCGGAAACCGCCCCGGCAGCGCGCCCAGACGGCGGAAGACGCGCTGCTCATCGGGTGCCAGGAGTTGATAGCTCCATGCCACCGTCGCATTCATCGTCTGCTGGCGTTCGGGCAGATCGCGCGGGCCGAAGGTCGCGAGCAGGACATTGTCGGTGAGTCGGCGGAGCAGATCCTCGACCGTCAGTGTCTTGATCCAAGGGGCAGCCAGTTCGAGCGCGAGCGGCAGGGCATCGAGCCGACGACAGATCTCCGTCACGATGGGGCCGTTCGCGGACGTGAGGCGAAAACCAGGTTGCACGTCCCGAACCCGCTCCACGAAGAGCCGCACGGCGGGGCAACGCACGAGATCGGCGGGTGACGTGGCATCGACGTCCACCTCCAACGCGAGTGGTCCCACGGCATATTCCCGTTCTCCTCGCACACGAAGCGGGGCGCGGCTGGTGGCCAGCACTCGGAGCGTTGCGACAGCCGTCAGGAGATGCGCGACCAGCGGCGCCGCGTCCAAAACCTGCTCGAAGTTATCGAGCACCAGCAACGTGGGCGTACCGTCGCAGGCGGCCCGTGCCCGCCTCGGCAAGTCGAGCGACGTGCCATCCATCACGCCGAGAGCCTCGGCAATCGCCGGTGCCACGAACGCAGCATTTCGAACCGCGGCCAACTCGACGAATAACACACGGACGCCCTCGGACGCCTTCGTGCGTGCGAGCTCGACCGCCAACCGAGTCTTTCCTGCGCCTCCGGGACCGGTGAGCGTGATGAGACGCGCTGTTGGATCGGCTAACCAAATCCGCAGGGTCTGCACGTCCGCATCGCGGCCGAGCAGGATCGTTGGAGCCAGAGGCAGCGAGACGTCGCGCAGTTGATCGACCGCCGCGGTAGGGGCCCGCGTGCTCTCAAGGAGTGCGTCGCGAGTGGTTTCAGTGAGGTCGAGGGCCGCGGACAACGCGCGCACCGTCTCGACACGGGGCCGCCGTCGTTCCCCACGCTCCAGCGCACTCACCGCGTGCACCGAAAGGCCGGCGATGGTCGCCAGCTCCTCCTGCGTAAAGCCTGCTGCCTCGCGGAGCGCTTTCAGCTGCGCGCCAAATGACCGCGAAACGCCAGCTTTCATAAACCCTTCATTTTACTGCCACGGCTGTACGGGTGTCGTACGGGTCCTGTGCGACTGCTGTGGGTGGTCGCCTGACCGTCCGCACTCCACACTGGCGGCATGGCAGGTAACGCCCATCCTCGAGAACAGGAGGCAGAAGCGGTACCTGCGTGAACCGCGTGGACCGGAAAGAACGGGAGTGCGCGGTGGAAGCCATCTCCGATTCCCCCGGCGCCACCCGACAAGCCCTCATTTCATATGTGAAAAGGAATGGTATGAAGAACTGCAACACTAGGAATCAGAAGAACTTGCTACCCTGGGGACGCGGCATGACAAGCATGATGCTCGTCCTCGCCGCCAGCTTCGTTACACCGGGTATCGCTGTCGCAGGTCCGGTCGTGCGAGAGGCGACGGGCGCTAACGCAGCAGCTATCCAGGCAGCGGTAGACGCTTTCCGAAACGATCTCGGCGGCCCCAACAACGGCGTGACATCCGGTAGCCAGCCGGGCGGGCGCCGTGAGATCACTTGGGATGCCGGTGGCGCGGCCGCCGCCGCGACCATTTTTCCCGTTCTGACGACGGCCTTCGCGAATCGCGGCGCCGTGTTCGTGACACCGGGATCCGGCTTCGAGAGCAGCGGCCAGCCGTCTCCGGAGTTCGGAGACCTGAACGACGGCTACCCGAACCTCTTTGCCACCTTTAGTACCCCACGGCTGTTCACGGCACTCAATAGCAACGTCATGGACGTCTTGTTCTCCGTTCCTGGCAACGCAACTGTTCCGGCCGCCGTGACGGGATTCGGCTCGGTGTTCACGGACGTCGATAGTGCGACCAGCACCAAGCTCGAGTTTTACGCACCTGACGGGACGCTGCTTTTCGAGCGCTTCGTTCCGGCTACGCCAGGGAACGAATCCCTATCGTTCGTGGGGGTTTCATTCAACGCGGGCGAGGTGGTCGCGCGCGTTCATATCATCAGCGGAAACGCTGCGCCAGGCCCAGACGAGTCAGGCAACCTCGACCTCGTCGTG
The DNA here is from genome assembly GCA_963724485.1 of uncultured Acidobacteriota bacterium. Classification (GTDB taxonomy): domain Bacteria; phylum Acidobacteriota; class Vicinamibacteria; order Vicinamibacterales; family UBA2999; genus JACCSI01. Next base: position 72,596 of record CAVRUW010000016.1, on the reverse strand, counting down.
ATGGATGACTTCATCTACGGCGAACCGGTCTCGACCGCGGGGCTCACCATCGCGCCCGACTCCGGCACCCTCTTCAGGACGGGCGCCTTCGACATCGTCGTAAAGCTCGACAGCGCCGTCGGCATCGTCAGTGGCCAGCTCAGGTTGGACGGCATCGACGTCACGGGGCCCTTTGCCTCCTGCGTCCGGGATGCGAAGAATGGGAGTGGGGGAGCGTCTTTCCGCTGCCCGGCCCCTCGCGGGTTTCTCTCGGCCGGGGAGCATGTCTTGCAGGTCGAATTCAACCTCAATGACCAAACACGAGTGCGGAACGCGGTGCGTTGGGTGATCGGGAACATCGAGCCGTAGCGGCCCTGGTCCCGCCGCGCAGAAATCTGCGTGGCGGGACCTTCCAGGGGATCGTCGATCAGGACCTGCTAGACCGGATCATCCGCACGTTAGAATCCAGCCGACGTCCTGTGTTCCGCGCTTTTGTCGTCCTCGGCGCCTTCATCGACGCCCTCCTCGCGCTCTTTCTCCTGCTCGTCTTCGGCTGGGTGCTGGACAGCTGGCACGACCCGAATGGCGCGTGGGTCGGCATCGTCGTGACAACGGTTTGGCTGAGTGCCTTCGTGCTGGCTGCCGGCGCGGCGCCTCTTGCCTATCGGCTGACGCGCCGACAGTCGCAGCCAACACGGGTTGCACTCGTCGTCTGGTTACCGGTCGTGGTTCTCGTCGGGACCACGATCATCGGATTCATGATCTCGCCGCCGTAGCGGTGGACCCGCGCGCTACTGACTAGAGCCCGGCGGGCGCGCCGGTACGCCGTAACTGATTTCTGGCACGTAGCGCATCAGCACGGATTCGTTTCCCGTCGTGAGCGCAGCGCGCTTGAGGTTCAATTTCTGCGCCGCTTCCGCGCCCAGAGCACGAACTATCGGACCCGGCTGGTCCAGCTCGGCCCAGTTGCTAATGGGAGTCACGATCGTTCGCTGTGTATTCGGAGCGCCGAAGTTGGCGGCAAACATCCACGAATCCGTGACTCCTGCCTTCTTGAGCGCCGGCAAGAATTCGGTCGTCGTCAAGTTTGCGAACTCCTGTCCTCTTCCAGGGAGCAGCTGGGTCGTTGCGACAATAACCCACGCCGGCGGCTTGGCCGAAAAGCTCTGAAGGCTCGCATTCGGCACGAGCGTCTGAATCACGCCATGCGTGCTCACGATCATCGGCTGAAGCCTCGCGATGTACTTGCTGTATGCCTCGGCACCCATTGCCGTACGCAACAGCGGCCCCTGATCGAACTGCGCATAGTTGGTGATTGGCTGCGCACTCACGAACGTGGCGCCAGGACCGACGGGGCCGTGGGTGAATACCCACCGAAACGGAACGCCGGCTTTCTTGTACGCGGGGAGCGCTTCCTTCTGAATCAGCTCCTGATACGCGGCGACCATATCTGGCTTGACCTGCGTGGTCACCACCAGCGTGCGCGCCGGCGGAGCCGGTTGAGTACCTTGCGTTTCCGCGGTAATTGCCGCAACGGACACGATGCAAACGACGGCTAACGCTGCCTTTTGGAGCGCTAGTGGTTCGAGTCTGGCTGTCATCTGTCCTCCTGAGGGGTGCCGCTTGCCCTGCGAAGCAAGCGACGGGGGGATGCTAGCACAGCCATTGCGCGGTGGTCGTAGCGAACCTCGAGGGTTTCGCGCGAGTCTTACAGCAGGAAATCAAACAGGTTCGCGATCGGCATCTCGAGCAGAAAGCGAAGCCGCTGCGTCAGCGGCGAATCCCCGAGGAGAGCTGAGCGCCGCACGATCGTGCCGCGCTCGATGACCCTGGCGGACAGGGCCTCCCGGGCGGCGATACTCGCCAGCACCTCCGCCGCGAGCGCGGGTTGCCCGCGGCACACGAACATGAGCTCGGAATTCAGGTTCGCGGAGCGGGGATCGATGTTGTAGGTGCCGAGCAGCGTGGTATCGCCGTCGATCACGCCGCGCTTGGAATGCACACCCCAGCGCGCGCTCCCGCCGCCGATATCGGTGCTTTGCCCGGGCGAAGGCCTTCCGCTGTAGGCAGACAGCGTGAGACCGGTATCGGCCAGTGAGCCGAGCCAGGGATAGAGCGCGGCCACCGCGTAGGAGGCGTCGGTGGAGGCGAGGCTGTTGGTGAGCACGCGCACATGCACGCCCCTTTCGTGAAGGTTTTCGAGCACGGCGTAGCCGCCGCCCTTGATCACGAAGTACGGCGATTCCACCACCGCTTCTCTCGTCGCGCGGCCGAGCTCATTGACGATGGCGTTGAATACCTTCCGGCTCGCCTCCCCATGGTTCGGAAAATCGGTGACGAAGCGGAGGTCGCGGCATTCGTGGGTTTTATGGGTGTGACGGTACTCCTCGCCCGCGGCGCGCAGCTTCTCGATCACGACCACGTCGCGCTCGTTCGGGAGAACGAACTTCGCGGCCTCGGCGTTCAGGCTGTGTTCCGGCGCGGGTTCGGTGGCGAGGTGCGAATTCCAGTAGACATCGAAGCTCTCGAGCACGGTTTTCACGATCGGGCCGGAGACCTCGAGGTCGGAGTCGAGAAAGTTGTAGTGATCGGAGAGGTCGAAATAGTCGTTGGCGATGTTCCGCCCGCCGGCGAGCACGGTTTCGCCATCGATGATCAGGAGCTTGCGGTGCGAGCGATGCTGAATGCTGACCAGCCGGTAGAGAGCGCTCGTGTTGTAGTAGCGGACCATCACCCCCGCTTCGCCGAGTACCCGGGCGTAGGCAGGCTTGAGCTCGAATACAGGAGCCGAGAAGTCGACCAGGATCCGCACTTGGACGCCTTCCCTGGCCTTCTTCATCAGCGCCTGCGTGAGGAGCCGGGCGGCTTCATCCACGTCGTAGATGAAGAACTCGAGGGCAATCGATTGCTTCGCGGATTCAATGAGCTCGAGGCGGCGATGGAAGGAGGCGGCCCCTTGATCGAAGTGCGTGAGCGTATGCGGTGCGGTTGAATGCGCCTCGAGGCTCTCCTCGACCTTGGGGTTCTCGCGCACGATCCACTCGAGGACCGTGAGACCAATCGCGAAAAGGAGATAGACGGCGAGGATGCTGCCGATGGCGCCGAGGACGATCTTCTTCAAGATCCTCATCGCCTAATAGTAATGACCTCGGCAATAGAATGGCCGCGCATGGATCGTGCTCCCACTGGAGCGAACGCGGCCCAACACGTGGTGTCCGTGGCGGTGCTGCTGATCGCCGCCCTCGTCTACTGGAGCCCGATCCTCGTCGATCCCGTTGGGCGCGTCGCGGGCGGTAACGGCGATCCGCTGTTCATCGCCTACATCGTCACCTGGGTGGCCTCGCACTTTGGCGATGCCGCGCTGTGGCACCCGCCGTTCTTCTACCCGGCGACCGACGTGCTCGCGTACTCGGATCACCTCTTCGGGATGGGCGCTGCGGCGTGGCCGCTAGTGGCCGCGGGGGCCGCGCCCGTCCTGGTCGTCAACCTGCTCTCAATCTTCGCCTCGATCCTGACGTCGCTCGCGCTCTACCTCTGGCTTCGCGACAGTGGATTCTCGGCGGTTGCGGCAACTGCCACCGCGTTGACCGTCACCTACAACGCCTGGCGTCACTTGCAGATCACCCACCCACAGTTACAGTGGTTGGCCTTCCTGCCGATCGCGCTGCTTTGTTATGGACGCGCGATCGAGGGTCGAACCGGCGTGGCGTGGATATGGGCCGGAGGCGCCGCGCTCGCAATCCAGACACTGTTCACGCCCTCGCTGGGCGTTGCCTTGATGCCGCTGGCGATCGTCTGGCTGATCGCCGCGAACCTGCTCACACGCCGGACGTCGCTTGCCTATTGGCTGACCACCGCCGGATCGATTGCCATCGTTGGCCTGGTCAATCTGCCGATTGCCTTGCACTACTGGCGTGTTGGCACCGCGGTCGATCGAACCACCGTGGAGGTTGCCCTGCACAGCGCCTCATGGATCGATTGGATCTCGGCGCAACGCCACTGGCTCTACGGTGACGCGCTGCAGTACACCCGCGGCATGGAGCGTGAACTATTCGTCGGTTTCGGATGGATCGCGGTCACCGCACTCGGTGCGGTGGTCACACTGCGCGCACAGAAGCGGCTGCCGTTGGCGGGGCTGCTGACAGCGGCCATCGCGTTGTGGGCGACCGCCGGTGTGAGCCCCGACGGATCCTCATGGGCAAGCCTGCCGTACGAGCTCTTCCGACGGTTCGTGCCAGGAGGAGGCCAAGTTCGCGTGCCAGTCACGGTTCGTGCTGCTGGCCGCGGTCTTTCTCGCGCCGGCGATCGCCGCCGGCTGGACATCCATTCATGCGTTCGTCGCTCGTCGGCTGCCGTCGAAGGCCGCTGAATGGGTCGTATTCCTCCTGGCAGCAATGGTCGTCGCCGAGGGACTGGCGGGACGCGCGATGTACGAACCGGCGTGGGCAGTGCCGATTGGAGAACTGCCGGTCAGCGCGGGACGTGATGCGGTCCTGATCGTGCCTCTCGCCGAGCGAGCCGGACCGCGCCGCGAGATCGCCCGCATGTGGAGCGCGCGCCGCGCCGGAGTGCCGCTCGTCAACGGGTATTCCGGAGGCGAATCGACGCTCTACCGGCGCCTGCGCGATGTGCAAGCTTCCCCACCTAGCCGCGCGACGCAGCACGCCGCTTACGCGCTACTCAACCGTTATGGCGTCACGACCATCATCGCGGACCGACGCGTGCCGTCGATCATCGACGAGTCCACGTTGCTCGAGATCGCTCCCGGAGTGTTCCGGATTCCCGATACAACTGCACGGCTCCGCGTCGATCGCTTCGAAATGGGCCGCGGGGAGGGGTTGATTCTCACGGAGTCGGGGTGGTCGTACCCCGAGCGCAACGAACGCGAATCGTGGGTCTGGTCCGTCCATGCCCGCGCCACGCTGCAAGTGCCATTGGGGGGCGTGCCACGCCGGCAGATCTCGCTGCTCGCGCGATCGCAATCAGCGGCTGGCGATCCTGTGGGGCTCTGGTGGAACGGACAACGGCTCGGCGTGCAGATCATTGGCGAGACCCCGCGGTGGCACTCCTTCAGCCTGCCCGAAACAGCGGCGGATGGCGCGGATTGGATCGACCTCGAGCTGCGAGGGCCTCGGCCGATCCGGCTGCCAGGCAGCCGGGACCCGCGGGCGCTCGGCATCTGCGTGTTCGAGATCAAGTTGGAGTGATCCGTTAGTTTCGTTCTTTGTTTGTCACCAGCAGCGCGTAATCACCGCCGCCCCCGCTCGATACTCACCGCTCGCGCGGTCGTGAGCGTGACCTCGACCCGATCCCCGACACGGAGGCCCTCGAGCAGCGCCTTGTCGATGACCGCGCGCACGCCTCGCTGGTTATCGTTTGTCCGATACGTGACGAACAGGCGCTGCGAGTCGATGTTTTCGATCGTCACGACCACCTTCTGCTGCTGGACCACGGTGTCGCCTCCAGCTCGCCGTGCTTCCTCGGTGGTGTCCTGCAGTGGCGTCAGTTTCGCGTTGGGCCGGACCGCCACGATGACCGATTCGGTGTAGCGGACAGTGACGACGTCGCCGACCTTCAAGTCGTCGAACGCCTTGAACTTTGGGTCGACGTAGATCGATTGGAACACGTTGCCGTCGCCGCGCAACGTGACCACGCGGCTGGAGCGCTCGATCCGATCGACCGTCGCTGTCGTCGTCGACTCACGGGTGACGGCGTTGGGCGGCTGACCCTGCGCGAGACTGCCCACCGACAGCAGGCAAAGAATCACGAATGATGAAAGTCTGGACATATGCCCTTCCTCGGAGGTTCGCGAATTATAGAACGTCACCTTACTCGAACCGACGCTTAGGGCTACCGTCCCGTCTTCCCGCCCGACAGGTCTGGTTGCACCTGAAGAAGCGCTGTCGGCTGCACCGCGTTCGGCCCCGTGAACGGCCGATCGTGCGCGACGATCAACATGATGCAAAGGGCGGTGGCGATCGAAAAGAGTCCCACTGCGAGCGCCGCACTGACCCGATTGTCGCTGTGGACCATCGCGATGGCCACCAGTGTGCAGATGGCCTGGATGATGAGGCTGAGCCACTTGACCCGGTTCACCTGCGATTGACTGATCAGGATTCGTTGGCGCCGGGCATCAAGCGCGCCCTCGAGCTCGGCAAGAATGGCACGTTGCGCAGCGGCTTGCCCGTCACCCTGCACAGGCAAGGCAAGTGCGATCTGCACCGCCTGCAGCAGCGACGCCGGAACCATGGCGATCGTCGCGCGCCGCTCCGCCATCGCGGGCCACTCCTCGCTCTGTGCGACTTGTATCTGGCGGTGGATGAGCGCCTTCAGGCGTTCCTCCGTTTCTCCAGGGAAAGTCTCGGACAGGATGACGACGGCTCTGAGCGCGCTGGCCTCGTGGTTGACCGCATTGTGCGCCCTATCGAGGTCCCCCCACGCTTGTGCGGCGAGAAACGCGACCAGGAGCCCGAAGATGATGCCGAGCGGGGGCAGCATCCCGGGTGACACGGCTTTGAACGCGCGCGCACGGTCACCGCTGGCGAGCGACAGGACGATCCAATGGATCACCGCCGCGACGAGAAACGTGCCGCCGAAGATGACGAGTGCCATCCACCCGAACGGAAGGGAATGTATCCAATCGCTCATGGTCGTCCTCCCCGGGACCACCTCCACCTAGTCGCCGCGCTTCGTCGCCAGTCTGTCGGGCGACGCCCCCATACCTTAACGTCGTCACAGGTTAGACTGAGGGCCGCTCTCGCGCATCCATGCCCATCTCCATCGGCACACGCCTGGGCCCGTACGAAATCCTCTCCGTCCTCGGCGCGGGCGGCATGGGCGAGGTTTATCGCGCGCGCGATACGACCCTCAACCGCGACGTGGCGGTGAAAGTTCTGCCCGAATTGTTCGCCAACGACCCGGAGCGCCTCGCGAGGTTCCGCCGCGAAGCGCAGGTGTTGGCGGCGCTCAATCATCCTCACATCGCACAAGTCTACGGGTTCGACGACTCGACCGGTGTCGGCGCGCTGGTCATGGAACTCGTCGACGGACCCACGTTGGCCGATCTGATCGCACAGGGTCCGATGAACTGGAGCATAGCGCTGCCGCTCGCGAAACAGATCGTCGAGGCCATCGCCGCGGCGCACGATCAGGGCATCGTCCATCGCGACTTGAAGCCGGCAAACATCAAGGTCCGGCAAGACGGCACCGTGAAGGTGCTCGACTTCGGCCTCGCGCGACTTGCCATGCCAGACGCGAGCAGCGTTGATGGCGACGCCGTTGCGCGATCGCCGACGATGACCGCGGCAGCCACGCAAGCGGGAGTGATTCTCGGCACCGCGGCGTACATGAGTCCCGAACAAGCGAAAGGTCTCGTCGCCGACAAGCGCAGCGACGTGTGGGCCTTTGGCGCGGTGCTCTACGAGATGCTCGCCGGCAAACGCGCCTTCGAGGGCGAGGACATCGCCGACACGCTCGCGGCTGTCCTGAGAGGCGAGCCGGATTGGACCGCCCTGTCAGTTGACGTTCCATCCCACGTGCGGACCGTGATTCAACGCTGTTTGACGAAGGACCGCAGACAGCGCGTCGGTGACATGTCAACTGTGGCGTATGTCTTCGGCGACTCCGCCATTTACACCGTCGGCCAACCCGTCTCCACCACACCGGTGTCAGACGCCCGGCCCACGCCGTTGTGGCAACGCGTTCTGATCCCAGTCGCAGCTGCTCTCGCGGCAAGCGGCGCGGTCGCCGCGGTTCTGTGGCCAGCCGCCAGCCCGACGCCGCCTCGCGTCACTCGATTCGCCATGACGCCAACGGGCGCGCAAACCCTGCAGATCGATTCGCAATCGCACGACCTCGCCATTACGCCCAACGGTTCCCACGTCGTCTACAAGGGCGGAGCGAGCACCGTCAGCACGCAGCTCTTCGTCCGTGCGGTGGGTGACCTCGAACCAGTTCCACTCGGGACGACCATTGGTGCGCCGAAAGCACCCTTTACTTCGCCCGACGGTCAGTGGATTGGTTACTTCGAGCCACAAGGGCCGGTCACGATGAAGAAGGTCGCGATTACGGGTGGGCCGCCGCTGGTGCTCGCTCAAGTGGATGGCGCCAGCCGCGGCGCGGCGTGGCGCCCAGACGACAACATCACTTTCGCCACGTCCTCGCTCGGGACCGGCTTGCAGCGCGTGCCAGCTGCTGGCGGTACACCGATGACGCTCACGAAGCCGAATCGCGAGCTCGGAGAGAACGACCACCTGTGGCCGCGCTCCTTGCCCGGCAGGCCAGCGGTGCTCTTCACGATCACTCAGACGAGCGGCGGCGTTGACAACTCACACATCGCCGTATTCGACGAGCGCACGGGCACATACAAGGTCGTCCTGAAGGGCGGGAGTCAGGCGGTTTACACGTCGAGCGGGCATCTCGTATACGTGGCCGCTGGTGCGCTGAGGGCGATCGCATTCGACCTCGAACGCCTCGAAACGAGTGGCAGCGCATCGCAGGCCCTGCCACGAGTCGTCACACTGCCTACCGGAGAGGCCGAATTCGACATCGCTGCGGACGGCACGTTGATCTATGTCGCTGAAGGCGCTGGAACGGCGCCATCGCAACGCACCTTGGTATGGGTGGATCGCAGGGGCCGCGAGGAGCCGATTCCAAGACTCCCCGCCCGCGCCTATAACCACATCCAGCTGTCACCCGATGGTTCGCGGGTTGCGGTTGAGATCGCGGACCAGGCCTTCGACATCTGGGTCTGGAGCTTCGCCCGCTCGACACTCACGCGCCTGACGGCCGATCCCGGGTTCGACTCCTCACCGGTGTGGACGCCAGACGGCGCTGCTTTGGTCTTCAGATCGCAAATCGGTGGCGTTGCCGGATCGCTCTTCCGGCAACTGGCCGACGGATCCGGGAGCCCCGAGCGCTTGACGGACCTTTCAGAGTTGCAGAGTCCGACACAAGTCTTGCCGAATGGGAAAGACATCATCCTGTGGCAAGCGCGCAGCACTCCCTCGTCCGGCGCGGCTGGGAGCCCGGATCTAATGTTGCTCACGTTGGGAAACCGCGAGACGCGACCGCTGCTGGAAACCCTGACTGCCGAGCGCAGTGCGGTGGTCTCGCCCGACGGGCGATGGATTGCGTACCAGTCGACAGAGTCGGGACCGGGACAAGCCGAAGTATTCATTCGCCCCTTTCCGACAGTGACGGCGGGGAGGATCCAGCTATCCACCGATGGTGGTGCCGAGCCGGTGTGGGCGCGAAACGGTCGCGAGCTGTTCTACAAGCGCCCGGATGGCTCCTTGATGAGCGTCAGCGTCACGCCGGGCGAACAATGGACTGCTGGGGTGCCGACGCCGCTTCTCGAACGGCCGCCCTACTACACGCGATTCGGCGGCAGCCAATCGTATGACGTCTCGCCTGATGGTTCGCGGTTTCTGATGATCAGGAACGCCGACGGCGCCAATCCCGCGGCGAGCCCTCCCAGCATCGTCGTCGTCCAGCAGTGGACCGAGGAGCTGAAGCGACTCGTCCCGACGACGCGGTGAGATACTTTGTCCTCCTTGAATAGATAACATCGACCGGGCTCAGCGTCTGGACTTCTTCGCCTTCTTCGCACGTTTTCGTTTGGCGACCTTCCTGGCCTTTTTCTTGGCTGCGACACGCTCCGGAAGCTTCTTGGAACCTGTCTCTCGATTCCACTCTTCGTAGACCTCGGGCGAGATCTCCCCATCGACGAGAAGCTGCGCGAACTTACGCCGCTGTGCCTTGCTCTTGAACGGCATCGCCTGCTTCCTCGATCGGGAGAACTCGCCTCTCGGCCCTACGAGCGTCTCACTTCACCGCTTGATCGTGAAGTTCTGCTCTGAAATTTCCGACACCAGACTCATCGTGCCCGCGGCAGTGAGCGCCGACAGCCATGTATAGGTGCCCCGTGGAGCTCCTCGTGGAATGGTGATGGTCGCAACCACGCCGCTAAAGTTCACCGGCATGATGTTTCGCGCGATCGGCACGATCCCAGCCACGGGCCCCTGCGTCGTCCACGAGAACAACTGGCCATCGGGAAGACGGAGCACGAGATACGCATCCACTGGTTGATGAACGCCACCTGGTGTCATGGACACCGTCACCGCCATTTGGTCGCCGCTGCTGAAGCTGCGCGCGTTGAGCGATGTGGTCAGGCTCGAATGGAACTGAATGTTTCCGTTCTTGACAACGCGATCGGGGGTCGTCTCGTCCGCGGTGGACCCGACGACGGCGATCCCGAATCGGTCGTTCACTGCAGGCTCGCCGTTGTCCTCGACGGTGACGCTGAAGGTGCAATCCGCTCTGCAAGTGCCCGAGAACCGCACCATCTTGGGCGACCCATCAGTGTTGAGCGTCACCACATCGACGTCGGTCACCGTGCCATTCACATGCAGGCCGGTCACATGATTGAGGTAGTTCAAGTGACCGCTGGCACCGCCCGCTGACTCGGGCTTCGCATTGAAGCCGTAGCTGGCAAAGCCTGCTGAATCTGGATCCGGCACGTTGATCTGGCCGCCGCCCGTTACTTTGAATGGAGCATACGCCGGCAAGAGCTCCCCGAAACTGCATGCGGTCACCGTGTTGGCGTTCAGCGTCACAGCCGACGAATCGTCGAGCGCGATGGCGCGACCATCGAGGAGCGCTGCCGCCTCCAACGTTGCACCCGCCTGCGTCAACAGGTTCCCGACGAACGTGGTTCCTGCGCCGATCGTGGCGGTATTGCCCACTAGCCAGAACACACTCGATCCATTGCAGGTCTGGGTACTCCCGGACACGACCACTGATGCCGCTGTAGTCAGCGTACCGGCCACCTTGAAGATCCAAGGCCCCGTGCCCGTAAGCGTCAAAGGTGCACCACTCAACGTCGCGTCTCCGCTGAAACAGTAGACGCCGGGGGTCAGGTTCTTTCCTCCAAGGTTCTGCCCGCTGAGGTCAGTCCCACACGTTGTGCTCGCGAGCGTGTCAAAGGTCTCTGACGCATCCAGCAGTGCCTGAGCCGCGACCGCGTCGCCTTCGTGGATTGCACTGCCGACGGGCACCGTGATTGGGGTGCCACTGATGGTCCCGCCCGGTCCCACGCCAACGTCACCGTTGACCGTTGTCGCTCCTGCGTTGGTTACAGCCGAGCCGGCGAGCACGCCAAAGGTTTCCGCCGATGCCAGGTTAGGTACTTGCGCCTGAGCCAACGCGGGCCAAGCAAAGATCGCAAAAGCGAGCAACATCGCTCTCGAAGCCGCTGATGGTCTCCACGACGACAAAGGCTCTTGAATCATCACTCACCTGTTTGCTCCACACCGGTGGAGCGCAATTATGGATGTCGAGTAACACACTCGGTGACTAATCCCGCGGAAACGCCGCGAGCGACCATGCCGGAGCAAACGGTAGACCAGTTTGAGAAAGGGAAGGAAGTGCTTTTGTCCGCGCAACGAGGTCACTCGATGGCGATCGAGATGTCAGATTCGACGCGACGGTAACTCGCGTCATTTAGAGCGCGTCAGTGATCTCTCACGTGGGCCTCTCGCGAGCCGAGTACAGCGTCGCTGTACGCAAAATCGTCGCTGGCACCACCGTTGCTCAGGATTGCGACGGAGGGCATCGCGTTGAAGTACGGAATCGCCTGGCTACTCGGAGTGCCGTTCTCGTTGATCGTCGTGTGGTTTCTTGCGAATCAGATCGGCTGCTGATCGCAATCGCCACACGAGTCGCTACTCGCGATCGCGCGTGACTGGATTCCAGGAATCGCGCGCGTTCGCGCGATACCAGTCGCGCCAGGCGTCTGCGCGGTGCGGCAGGCTTTGACCTGTGATGTCGCGAAGCGCCTGAAAGACCCACTTCCTGGTTTCGTCGTCCAGCCCACCATCGTCGGCAAACTCGAGCAAACGAGGAACCGCCGTGCGCCGCTGCCGTTCACTCAGCATGCCCGACTGCGCCAAGCCGCACGCCGCGCGTTCGCGAATCATCGGCGACGGATCATCGTGCATCACACCGAGCAGCGGTGCGATCACGGCATTGGTTCCCAGATAGGAAAGGCCTTCGACTGCCCAGTAACGGATGTTGATGTTATCGTCGTGGATCGACGCCAACAGAATGTCTGCCGCCCGTTCCGGCTCGATACCTCGATTCCCGAGGAGCCCGATATCCCACAGCGCGTTGGCGCGAGGGCCTTGTTCGGCACTGCGCGCAAGCGGCTCGAGTCGATCGAGCGTGGCCGCGTTCTTCTCCAGCTTCCGGGCCACAATGTTGATCTCGATCGAGGCGGCTCGCACCCGCAGGTCGTTCGAATTGAGGGCGATCCTGAACAACGTGTCGAGGCGCCCTTCCATTTCGAGTTTCCCCCGCCAGCTGTCGACACGACCCGCGATTTGTTCGTTGGCGCCGCGATAGTGATTGAGCGACCGCTCGAGGAGCAGCTCCGCTTGATGCTGCGGCTCCATGTCATCGAGCGCCTCGATTTCGTGCTCCGAAAGGACGTTGGCCGATGCCGGCTCGGGGTCGCCAAAGAGGCTCAGGAACTCGGCGATCTCTTGCCACGCGGCACGGGCCGAGCCCGAGCCGACCAACAGCACCCCGACAATGCCGAGGACGAGTGCGGGGACGACCGCGCCACGGGCGGGCGACTTCGGAGCCGACGGCGAAGGGGTTTCGGCAGGCTGCCCCTGCATGACCATAAGTATCGGCTGGAGGGCATCGAATATCAGACGGAAACGGGCTGAACCTGGCTGGATGACGCGATTGCCGATGACCAATGTTGGGCGAGCCACTCGTTCACCTCATTGGCGCACTGGATCGGCAGCGCGTGACTGGCTTGTGGAAATTCCACGAATCGAGCGCCCTCAATTGCGCTGGCAATGCTCCGTCCGAGCTGCGACGGTGCGATCGGGTCATGTGCGCCGCTCATGACGAGCGTCGGGACACCTGACAGTTCCCCCAATCGTGGACGGGCGTCATAGCGGGACATTGCCCGCAACTGCTGTCCGACAATCGGTGGATTGTCGCCGAGGTCGCGTCCGAAAAGCTCCTGGAGCTCGGTCGCCAACACAGTTCGATTGACAGTCAACAGATAATCGTCGGGCATGATCATACGAAGCATGCCCTGACGACGCATCGATCTCGTTCCGACACGGGCGCGCAGGCCTGGAATCATCATTCGCAGCGATAGCGCCGTTGCGTCTCGTCCATTCGCGATGGTACAGAGCAAGGATAGCGTTTGTACGCGACGTCGGGCGATCAGCGTCAAGTGTTGCGCGATGAGTCCGCCCATCGAGTGACCCATCACATGGCAGCAATCGATGCCTTCCGCATCGAGAATCGCCAAGGCATCATTGGCCATCGCCTCGATCGTGAGCGCGGAGGTGGCACTGCCGCTCCGTCCAATCCCACGATTGTCGAAGGTGATCAACCGGAATCGATCGGCGAGCCCCTTGACTTGAGGTCGCCAGCCATTCCCGATCACGCCGACGCCTTGAATACAGAGGACCGGCGGCCCACTGCCCTCGATGTCGTATGAGATTGCGACGTCTGCTGTCTGAGCCGTCCGGTTCATCTGCTCTGACGGGAGACCGCGGCATCGTGGTCTCCTCGGCAGAGTCTACCTACAGTGCGCCCGATTTCCACGGACCAGTGATCGCGAATGTGATCCCGGGTCCCTGCAGATTGGCAAACAGCCACTTGCCATCAGGGCTGTAGCAAGCGCCGGCCCACTCGGACCCCGTGAAGTCCCCGACGATGCCGTTATGCTCGCCGTTCAGCACGGCGATGTTCTTGGCGAACTGGAAGATTTCGCCATCGGTCGTCAGCCCGTGTAGATACTCTTCGCCATCGCCGTCTTCGCACAGGACCAAGCCGCCGCGCGGGCTGACGCAGATGTTGTCCGGTGCGTTGAGGACGGCAGGACCAGGCGACTGGAAAAGCATGCGCAGCACCTCTTCACGCGGGTCGTATTCCCAGACTTGCCCGCGGCCACTGCCGCCGCCGCTGGTCGACACGATGTAGATCTTGGCGTCATTGCCGTACCAAGCGCCTTCGAGCCGTGCAAACGTGGCTGCACCCTGGGCACGGCCTTGCGACCACACAAAATTGCCCGAGACCCCGGTTGCGGCCGGGTTATCAGGTGTCCCGATCTCCACCCACTCGACATCCCACGTCGTGCCGTTGGCGAAGGCTCCAGTGAGATTGGCCTGATCCGTTCCGATCACCTTGAGCATGTCGAGACGGCCGCCCCGCGCGAGCTCACCACCGACGTCCGGGACAAAGCGATACAACCCGGAGCTGTTTCCGCTATCTTCGGTTTCGTACACGAACCCAGTGGCCGGATCGACCGCGACAGCTTCGTGGGAAAACCGACCCATAGCGCGCAGCGGGGTTGGATCCCCTGTACCGTCGGCCGGCACCTCGAAGATGTATCCGTGCGGCATGCCGGTGTGATCGAAGGTTTCCTCGCAGGTCAGCCACGTCCCCCACGGCGTGGCACCGCCTGCACAGTTGCGGATGGTGCCGCTGATGCTGGCGTGTGCCGACAGCAACTCGCCTTTGTGGGTGTCGAACAGCAGGGTCGTCGTGCCACCCGCTGCCCTGGAGTCGTACGTCGCATCGCCGGAAGCAAAGGGAACACCGGTGCCACGTTCGTGATTGCGCACGATGCGCGTCAGTCCATTTCCGGCGGTGAAGGCGGCCATGCCGTCGTGAGCTCCTGGTGTCGGCCCGCCTGAGGTCAGCGGATCTCCCGTCCATCCAAACGTCAGGTACTTGAATCCGCGCGGCAACGTAATCAGCGGCAAGCCTGTCGTCTCATCCGCGACCGGGAACAGCGGACCATATCCAGCAGTGTGACCACGGCGAACGGCGTGCGAAGGGCTGGCCGTTCGAGCATTGAGCGCGGTGAAAGGAATAGCAGCCGCACCTGCAACGATGCCGGCGTGCTTGAGAAACGAACGACGATCCATGAAGACTCCTTTTCAATCGGTCCCGTTGCGAACCGAACCCGACGAAGGAGTCTGGCGTGGAGACGTGTCAGGTCGTCGACAGCAAGGTAAAAACGATCCGACTCGAGCGCGGAGGGGTCCGACCCCTCACGGCGTATGTACGACGAACGCCGCGCGGCCGGATTCCGCAATCGGACGATTGTCGCGAATCGCGCCAACCATCCAGAAGTACGTTCCCGGTTCCAACTCGCGATCCTTCGGCCACACCGCCGACGGCTCACGTAACTGCGTCTGACGCCACACGAGACCATCGATCTCGGTCATTACGACCAGGTCGTAATAATCCGCGCCGTCGACACGCGACCACTCGAAGCGCGAGGGTGCGCCGACGGTGGAATCAGGCGCCGGCATGAGATGTTCGATTCGGCCCCGTTGCTCGGACGAGGCGCTGTCCGTCGCCGTCGCTGCCGCTTCGCCCGCGGACTCGATTGGCGCTGAGCATCCCAGCGCTCCAGTCAGGCACAGGGTTGCGAGAACACGAAAAACGATGACCATTTGGAAGCGTCTAGTTTACCGGCGATGGGAGGTGGCCTTCGTTGAACCTTCGTATCGTCGCCGCTGACGATTCTGTATCCCAACACCGGGTCTTGAAAGCGAACTCGGCCGGGCTTCCCGCCGGAAGCCCCGCGAAAACGTCCGGAAAAGGCCCCGTCAAAACCGGGCACGGCTCTTGAGGTAAGCAGGTCTGCCGTGTGGACGTTCCTCGTGCTCGTTGGCGCGGCCAGCGCCTTCATCTACTTCTTCACCACGCCCGAAACACGCGCAAAAGGGCTGGAAATTGCCCAGGAGCTGCTGACGCTCGCGCGTGCGTGGATAACGCATATCCTCGAGGCGACGGTGTCGTTCCGCGCCAGATTGACCGCGCGGACACCTTGGCCCGTTGCCACTCCAGCGCTCATCCTGATCAACGTCGTCGTCTTCACGATGATGGTGTTTGGAGATGGCTCGCTCAGCGACCCGGCCACCCTGCTCTCGTGGGGCGCCAACCTCGGCGAACGAACGACTAACGGCGAGTGGTGGCGACTAGTGACCGCCATTTTCGTTCACCAAGGCTTCTTCCACCTTTTCGCCAACACCGCCGGCTTGATTCTCGTTGGCTTGCTCCTCGAGCAGATGGTCGGATCGATCACCTTCGCTTCGATCTATGTCGCGGGCGGCGTCCTGACGAACGTCGTGTCCATTTCCAAGCTGCCGCTCGCGCTGCATGCCGGCTCGGAAGGTGCGATCTTCGCCATTCTTGGACTCTTCCTTGCAGTTTTCATTTGGGGATTCTTGCGCCCGAATGGCGTCATGAACATGCCGCTGATCGTATTTGCCGCGCTAGCCCCAGGACTCGCGATCTTCGCGCTCTATCATCTGGCGACGCTGGAACTGGCCAACACGGCGAATCATGCCGCGTTGGCGATGGGCCTCGTCAGCGGCATGATCGTGGCGAAGGATGTCGGTGAACGCGCACCCGAGCTGCGACCGATCGGGCTGGTCCTGGTCGTCGTGCTCCTCATGTGCGTCGCCGTCGCGCGGCCAATCGCAGGCATCGTCGACGTGCGACCGGAGATCGCAAAGGTTGTCGCGGTGGAAGAGGAAACGACGGTCGCGTATCGCAAGGCGGTCGAGCAGTTCAGAAAGGGCCGCATCAAGAGTGAAGAACTGACCGCGCTGATCGAGTCCACGATCCGACCGAAGCTCGAGAGTGCAAAGAAGCTGGTAGCGCCGCTGGACAGCGCGCTACCAACACACCGTGAGGTGGTGCGTCAAGCGAATGAGTTTCTGGAGCTGCGCCAGGAGAGTTGGCGGCTAAGGGTGGAGGGACTCAAGAAGGCCAGTACTACCGGCCTTCGTGACGCCGACCGAGCTGAGCAGACGTCGTTCGACGCCCTCCGCCGGCTGAAGCGAACCCATCACAACTTGACCGCAGGCTGATAAGGCGAGTGGTTACGGAATGCTTTCGACCTGTTCGCGGGTGACCCGGAAACTCTTTTCCTCGCCGCTCGACAGGGAGATGGTCACGAAGAACTCGCGCTCACCACGCGGCCCGCGCAAATCGTAAAGACTTTCCAACGGAAACTTCACACGCAGGCCGTCAAGAACCGGCGTCTCGCCGGCTGGTTGACCTTCGCTCGCGATGGGGGTCTTGACTATGGGCTGAATGACGGTTCGCCACGATTCATCACGCAGCACAATCTGCTGAACGTTCGGCACCGTCGGTGTGCCCATGCGCCTCGCAAACTCGAGATCCGGATAGGCGACGACGCGTACGACTGGTTCCATGGCTTCGGCATCGATGTCGGTGACCGAAAACGCGCGCTGATCGCGTGCCGCATCACTCGCGATCTGGCGAATCCATGCGAGCGACTTATAGAAATGGACGCGCAGACGCGTTCCCGGCGTTGCCGAGCGCCAGAGAATGCCCATCGTTGGGAACGAGTGATCGCCCGAATCGGGCAACACGAGGCCGTGAATGCCACCGCGGGCTCGAAGGCCCGCGTCGACCGCCGTCCCAATCTCGTGCTCGGTAAAGGATCGATAGACGATCACGGTCTCCGACCAGACTGGCCCGGTATCACGATTCTCGAGGACGAGGTTGCTCGGGGCGTGGCTGCTGTCGGGCGGTTCGACGAACCTCGAATCGAAAATCAAGCCGCTGGCCAGCACGTAGCCGGTGCGTTCGCCGTATCGCGCATCCCGGAACTCGATGTTGATCCACGCGCCATCGCGCCGGATCACTTTCACAATTGTGCCCGCGGGTAGGGTGGCGAGCGGACGTCGTTCGAGATCCGGCAGAAGCCGAACGGCGAGAGGCGTGCGTGCACGCGCGAGGTGCTCATCGGTACGGAGCTGTGCCCCAATCGATACACAGGTCACAGCTACCCACATGACGACCGTGACGAGCCCCCATCGCATTCCGCTATTTTGCCCCACCATGCTGATTTCGATCGACAAGACTGCGGTTCCGTTTCTACGGGCGGTTGCGCCGCATTGCTCCACAACGTATCGGCTGGCCGTGACAAAAAGCCCGAAAACCCGGAACTTCGCGCACACCAATCTGCGTCAACCCCGCGGTTGGCGCGGAGATTCGACGGGCGCGCCCTTTGCAATACTCGGCACCGGATTGCCGCGAGCCGTGCCTGGTCAAACGTCGCGCTGCGCATGTCAGCGCTGGGGCTTCCCCAGAAGGCGTCGGCAATCCGCCAATCCTCTTCCACGCACCTAGGCACTGCGGCACCCGCGGCACCCGCGGCACCCGCCTTAGTTTTGCGTCCGGCTGGTCCCCAGCTGACGCAGTAACTCTCGCACCGCCGTGTCCAGCTGGCTATCCTTGCCGGTCAGGGACTCGCCAATCGGTCGCGAAACCGGGACGTCCACCGGCCGCGGGTTCAACTCCATCGTCGTCCCTTCCAGCGTGGTAATCCGCGTCGATGGCATACGCATCGTCGAGCCATCGACCAGAGTCTGACTGCCCGTATAGATGATCCATCCCGAGGTTGGTTCGCCGACCACCTTGCCGAGCTTGAGGGATCGGTACCCTTCCGTGAAATCCTCGGCGTCCGACAGCGAGTGTTGATTGGTGACGAGAATGGTCGGGAGTTCGAGCGCGCGCTGACCAAGCGCGGTCCGCGCCGGGGCCAGCGGCAAGCCGCGGGGGGTCATGTTCATGTAGCCGCGCCGTGCCAGGATGTCGATGGCGTAAACGTTCACGAAGCCGCCGTTGTTGTTCCGAACGTCGATGACCACGCCATCCTTGGTGCGATTGTCGGCATCGAGGTCCATGTGGAGTCGGCGCAGAGCATCCTCAGACATGTCGTTCATGTGCGCATATCCGAGCCGGCCCCCGCTCGCTTTGTCCACGTAGCGCCGGTTTGCCTCCACCCATTCACGATAGAGAAGGTTCTTCTCGGTGTTCATGTTCACGGGCAAGACCAGCACTTCGCGCCTGTCGCTGGCGGATGTCCCTGCCAGCGTGAGCGAGACACGGCGCCCGACGGAATGCATCAGGAACTCGTCGAGGTTCGTCGACCCGTTGACGGCCCGGCCGTCGACTGCGGTCACGTAATCGTCAACGTTGACTTGTCGCGTCACTGCCGCCGGGCCGAGCGGGATGACCTCGGTGACTTTCAAGCGTCCAGACGATTCGTACTCGCGACGATCGAAGCGCAGCCCCAGGCGACCGGAAGAAGGTGCCTGATTCGCATTACCAGCACCAATGCCGCGCGCCACGCCCATGTGCGATGCATTGAGCTCGCCGACCATCAGGTTCAGCAGGCGGCGCATTTCGTCTGGCGTCTGGGCGCCGGCGATACGTGGCGCGTATTGCGTCCGCACGCCATCCCAATCGACGCCGTGAAACTTGTCGTCGTAAAAGCCATCGCGCATGTAGGTCCAGGCCTGGCGAAACACCTCGATCTTCTCCTCGCCAAACTCGACGTCCATCTCCGCATTGACGGCAACCTGTCGCGCCTGACGCGTCTCGACCGGGATCACATTGATGCGTCCCTGTTCGAGGTAGAAGACTTCTTTGCCATCGGACAGTGAACTGTGCGTCAGCCTTCGCGCCGGCAGTTGATGTCAGTTGCCGGGCCACCGCTGGCTCGCGCGACAGTTCGTCCAACGAATAGACGTACAGGTTCTGTTGTCCAGCAGCGGTCGCGGTGAGCAGCAGCGAACGGCCATCCGGACTGATGGTTTGCGCATTGACATCCACGCCAACGGGGAGGATTGAGAGCCGGCGCCGGATGTCGTCGAAGACGATCTCGACGGGTGTCGCCGGAACGGGTGGTGGGGTTGCGTCAGCGCTCCGTTCGCCCGCTGGAGGACGAGGCGGTTCGTCCTTGAACAGATCACGGAATCGATCCTCACGAAAACGCGGCGTCTTGAGAATCAGGTCGACGCGGACTGCTTCGCCGGGCTCGGTTCGCTGATTGGTGTTGAAGATGATGTAGGTCCCCTCGGGGCTCCATGACAGGTTGTTGGCATTGCCATTGGGCACCGACGTCAACGGGCGGGCGTCACCGCCAGCCGCAGGCACGGCAAAAAGATTCCTGAAGGAACGTGCGCTGACTGCGATATACGCGATCCAGCGACTGTCAGGTGACCACGCAACGGCGCGGTTGGACCTGGAGAGAAAGCCCTTGGCCAGCACGCGATCTTGTTTTGAGGCGAGGTCGAGCGACCGAAGCTCCTTGGCGTCGCGGACAAAGGCGACGCTCTTGCCATCCGGAGAAATCACCGGAGCGGAGTCGCCCAGAGTGTTGCTCGTGAGCTGCGATTCCTGGTTGGTGGTGAAATCGTACAAGTACAGGTGCGAAATGCCCTCGCGCTCCGAAACGTAGACGATGCGGCGGCTGTCGGGCGCCCAGTCGATTTGCGATTCGCGCGCCCAGGTGCGCGTCACGCGGACTGCATCGCCACCATCGCGCGCGCTCGCCGCCCAGATTTCGCCCCGCGCGACGAACACGACCTTGCGACCATCCGGTGACAACGCGAGATCCTGAAAGCCGTTGTTCAACGTCACGTGTTCGAGCGACGGCGCCGCGGGCGCGCCCCGCTTGGTGATCGCGACCCGCGTCGCACGGTTCTCCGCCAGGTCCATCTTCCAGATCTCGAAGTCCCGTTCGAACACGACGGTCCGCCCGTCGTACGAGATCGTCGGCCAGAGGACGCGGCCATTTTCGAATCGCGTCACCTGTTTGGCCGGCTGCCCCGGACTCACGGTCCAGAGATTCTGCGCACCACTGCGGTCCGACACGAACAGCAGCGTCTTTCCGTCGGCCGTCCACATCGGCCATCCCTGCTTCGCGCCTCGTTCTGTTACTTGCTCATACTTTCCGTTTTGCTCTTCATGCAGGATCCACAGCTCCGATTCGTCGAGATGCGAGTGGCCCTTGCGCCACCACTGCCCTGCGCTGTTGCCACGCGCGGCAAACGCCAGGCGCTGTCCATCAGGCGAAGGCGCAGCAAAGAACTCGCTGGTGTAGCGATCGGCGCTCACCGCCATCGGTGTTCCACCCGTGGCACTGACACGATAGATGTCGTTCATTCCGGAAATGTCCCGGGCTGACGACGAGAAGTAGAGCCAACGCCCGTCACGAGACCATCCATCCAGTCGATCGAGGCCATCGTCAAATGTCAGCTGGCGAAGCGCCCCCATCGCGAGCGTCAGCACGTAGATGTCGCCGCCGCCCGTTCGATCGGAGATGAACGCGAGGCTTCGGCCGTCGGGGGAATAGATCGGTCGCTGTTCGTTGGCCTCGTGCGAGATCAACAGGCGAGCTTCGCCACCGGCAACGGGCACGGTCCAGATGTCACCCCCGGAAACGAAGGCGATTTCACTTCGGTCGGGCGAAATGGCGGGCTCGCCGAAGGACGCCAACGGCTCGACTTTGTCAGCAGATGGTCGCTGTCCGAAGGTGATGACATTTCCGCCGAGCAAACCGAGGAGCAGGACGAGCCAAAGACTGCGGAACATGCAGACCTCCGGCGTGGGATCTTAGCCGGTGATCGGTGGTCAGTGATCAGTGATCGGAAGGCCGAGACTGGAGACTGGAGACTGGGGACCGGGGACCGAAGACTGGCGGGCGGTCAGCGCCTGCCCGTGATCCGGAGGTGCCGCTTCTTTTCGGGTGCGTTCTGCTCGACGAAGTCGATGCCCTCCGCAGTGATCACCAAGTTCGATTGATCGTTACGTGTGACGAACTTCTTCTGAGCGAGATACCAGAGGGTGAACTCGAGGTGCTCGCGCGGGCTCCCTAGCAGCTCTTGTAAGTCCAGCTGCGACATACCGGGCTTGTACGGTTCGGCCCGGCGCCGGCTGTAGAGGATTTCGAGCAGCGTGAACCGCAGCTGCTGTTCGATGCCGAAGTCGGTTTCTCCCGGAGGACCGGCAGCAATGAAGCGCCATCGCTCCTGCTTGAACGTCTGGTGTCGGACGTCGTACTCCGCGCGTTTTTCGGGATCGCTCAGGACCAGGAAGGCTTCGTGAATCTCACGAAAGCGCGCTTCGTCGCCCGTATCGAGGTTGTCGGGGTGAAAGCGGTGCGCCAGTATGCGAAACACACGCTGGACCGTCTCCTGATCGGCGTTCTTGCTGATCTGGAGCATCTCATAGTGATCAGTCTCGACAGGAGGAGCGGTCGCCGCACCAGCATTCGACATCTGTAGTTACTATCGGCATGCAAAAGCTCAGCCTTATTTCGCTCGAGCATTCTGCACGCCAAACTGTGCAGAAGTGAGCGCCTTTGAGGTGTCCCGCGCGCTTAGCAGGGCAAGAACGTGAAGGACAACACGCCCATCGTGAACCACAGTGCGGCGTAAATGAGGCGGTACCCGAAAGTACTGACGGAAGTCGATCCGCGCAATGCTGGCGCCGACGACTGCCCAGAACGGCGTGATCAGGTTGCCCATGTGGTCGCCCACGCTCAGCGCCAGCAAGCCGCGCTGCGGTGTAACTCCCACGAGTGCAGCGGTCTCCACGGTCACATATCCCTGAATCAGCCACTGCCCGCCGCTGGTCGGGATGAACAGAGCGACGATGGTGCTGATCAAGGCGGTTAACACCGGGTAGCTGTAGGACGTGAGGATGGGATTGAACAACCTGATTAGAAAGTCACCGACTGGCGTGAACTGAATCAGGCCGGCCACGCCCGCGTAGAGGTGATACATCACGACAATCGGCCAGGCCCGTCCGACGGCATCCTTGAGCGCTTCGGTGAATCGGAAGACCGTGCCGTGCAGTGCCACTCCGAGGAAGAGTACGACGGTGTTCACCGAATTGATGTCGAGACTGAGATTCTTGACGAAGAAGTGATAGTAGAGCCAGCCCGCCAACATGATGACGAGCGGCGCCATCATCAGGCGTGAATGTTCGAGGCGCTGCGCAAACGTCATCGCAACCGGCCCGCTCCCGTCATGTATCGGAGCTTCCTGAACCGAGCCATCCGCGCCTGCGAAATACGAAATCGGTCGCACCCGCTTCGGCATGAACACATAACCAATGATCATCGTCGCGATGGTGAACGTGATCACGAGAATGACGGCAGCCGGAGACCAGATGGTCGTGCTGAGCGGCATGATCCCGGTGGTCTTCTCGAGAAAGTGCCCTGGCGTTGCCATCAATAGGGGCGCGCTGCCCGAGAAACCGAACTGCCAGATCGAGCCTGCCCCGGCGAGCGTCGCGAGGAGGAACAGGAAGTCGACGGGAATCCCCTTGCGCTCGGCTTCCTTCGCAAAGTGGATCGCGATCACCGGTGACAGCGCAATTGAGAGGCCCCAGTTCAGGTAGGCGACGAAGGCGCCGGCCAACACCGCGAGAGCGACGACCTGCGCCTGCGTTTTGGGAAGGCGCGACATGGAGAGGATCGCTCCCTTGAAGACCGGCGTCGCGGCCAGGATGAGGCTCAACACGAGGATCAGCGTCATCTGCATCGTGAACGCGAGCAGACTCCACAGACCGCGATAGTAGGCGTCCATGGTGGTCGTCAGCGTGGCGCCGAGGGCGAGAGACAGCGCGAACAGCCCCACCATCAGCACGATGCAGGTCGTGATGGCGTCGGGGACGACGAGCTCCATGAAACGGGCGAGACGATCGATCACTCCTTCCGGAGGGAGTGCGGCGGGCGGGCGTGTATCGGTCGTTGGGGCAGCCTTCATCGCGCGCCAGTATACGGGGACAGAGGTTCTTCACGATGGTTCTTCGAGGCGGGATTCTCCGAGGCAGAGTAGCCGCAGAAGTTTTGGACTCCTTTGGAGGAAGCCTCCGCGTGTTCCTCGTTTTCCGCGGATGCCTACCCGCCGAGAATGCGCTTTGCCTGCTGATTGTGGCGAATCATGTGCGCAATCGCCCAGTCACCGACTTGAATGACGGTGATCGTGCCCACCACCGGGTTGGTGAAGCAGTACCGACTGCGCTCTTCGCTCAGCGCCGAAAGCGCCCGACCCAGTCGCGCGGCGCTGTCTCGAACCTGTGACGCGGCGAGTTGTCCCGAGACCGTCGTTGGCGGTTGAACGCGTCCTGGCGCCTCGATGCGATCGGCAATCCCACTCGCAACCTCGGACCATGGCCGCTCGACGAAACCGTCGGGCGCTGGTTTGGCGACGGGCGCCGTCCCATCGACCACCGTGCTGAAGCTGTGGTTCACAAGGGCCACGTGGGCGCCAACCTGCGCAGCGGTCCAGCCGCTCTCTGATTGCTCCGCGCGATGTCCTGCGCGCTCGAGTCGAGTGGCCAGCCGGTCAGCAGCCTCGTCCAATCGGGCGACCAGATCAGCGATTCGCTGCGCGTGCGCTGTGGGATTCTCCATGCGAGCCGTCTTGACGTTTAGCGATCTTCTCCAACGAGTCAAGCGTAGGCGGAGCCCCTAATCTCACGCGTGTTGTGCCGGGCGCAGCCTCGCTGGATATACTCCGTCGTTCAGGGCTGGAAGGACACGAAAATGTTGCGTCGGGCGCTCGTCACTTTCGCTCTCATCAGCGTGGCGTTTTACAACAGCCCGCACGCGGTCATTCCGCTGCCTCGTGTGACGGGTCCCTTGCCGGAGCGGCCGGATTCCTATCCGTTCGGCGGGGCCGCCCATACCCGGGTGCCCACCAACCTCACGGCAATCGGCTACGTCGAGGAGGAGTTCCTGGTCAGCGGAACAGCCAACGTTTACGACTGGCCCAAGCCCGGCCCCGCGGTCGTTCGCACACCGGACGCGCCGTACACGACACGCGTTCTCATTCGTCGGCCGGCCAATCGCGCGCGCTTCAGCGGCATTGCGATCGTCGAGATGCTCAACCCCTCGAACCTCTTCGACCTCAACATCGGCTGGGCGATCTCGCAGAAGCAGATCGCGCGGGCTGGCGACGCGTGGGTCGGGATTACGGCGAAGCCCGTGTCGGTTCGATCGTTGAAAGCATTCGATCAAGCGCGCTATGCGCCGTTGTCGTGGGCGAATCCCCTGCCGGTGACCGATCCGCGCAACTGCGCGACAGTGCCCCGTGACAGCGAACGAACCACGGAGAACGGGCTCGTCTGGGACGTGCACCGACAAGTGGGCGCATGGTTGAAGAGCAGCGAGAAGACCAACCCGCTCTCGTACGGGCAGCCGAAGACGGCGGTCACGCACCTCATCGCATGGGGCTATTCGCAGAGCGGCGGATTTCTCTACACCTACCTCAACGCGATTCATCCGCTCGACATCCAGGAGCGTATTCGACCGCTGTTCGACGGCTACCTGATTGCCGTCGCCAGCGGGCCATCGCCAATCCACCAGTGCGCCGGCGCGATTCCCGCCGACGATCCCCGACGTCAGATCAAGGACGCGAACGTCCCGGTCATTCGGGTGATGACGCAATCGGATTACCTGCCGTCGATTCGTGCGCGGCTACCCGACGGCGATGCGTGGCCGAACCGGATGCGCAACTATGAGATCGCCGGATCGGCACATGCCACGCCAGACGAGCTCAACTTCGCCGCGACCCCTGACGACATCATCAAGGCGCAGCGGCCAGTCCCGCCGATGGCGTGCAACGAGGGGCCGAGGAGCCGCTTTCCCAACAGCATCGCGTTCAACGCGATTCTCGAGAACCTCGAGCTGTGGATTCGCAAAGGCGTTGCTCCGCCACCGAGTCAGAACATCGAAGTCGGCAACAACAAGCCGTTCCTCGACAAGGTCGGCAACGTCCGAGGTGGCGTGCGATCACCGTACGTCGATGTCCCCACCAGCGTCTGGCATGCGAATGCAACAGGCGAATCGTTCTGCCGCATCGCAGGCTACGAAGTCCCGTTCGAGGCCGAGCAGCTGCGAGCGCTCTATCCGACCAAGGCGGCGTACGAGCAGGCGGTGGAGGCGAACGTCGCGGAGCTAGTCAAACAGCGATCGATCACGGCGGCTGATGGGAAGGACTTGGTGGAGGAGGCGAAGAAGATGATGTGGAAGTATTGAGGAGGGTGCCTCAGGTTGTCCAGTTTGGCCAGGCGCGGTGCCGTCGAGCGCGTCAGCCCACCTTCACGACCAACACGCGTCCCGGAATCTTGTCGGGGCTGACCCTCGACGCCTTCGTCACCTTCCGCCCACCCTTGCCCAGCGTCGTCACTTCGATGTCCACTGGCGCGTCGGCGCCCAACCCGATATGGACCGGGATCACGTTTTGTGAGGCGTATCCACTTCCTGTGTCCACGATGCCTGCGCCCAGGAGCTTGCGTGTTCCGGAGGCGAACACGCGTACCTCAGACCCGGCTCTCGTCGCTCGTCCACGCGAGTCCTGGACGAGGACTTGAACCGACCGGCGCGCTTGCTCCGACGGAAGTAAATTGCGGTACAGGGAGTGGGTGCCCTTCGGATTGTTGTTGGTCAAGGAGAAATCCAGGTCGCCGTCCTTGTCGAAATCCACCCATTGGATGCCGTGCGTGGCGCCGCGCTTGGCGATGTTCTCCGGCATCACGTCGGTGAAGCGAGAGCCCTCGTTGTGGAACAGAAAGTCGTGCTCATTGATCGGTTTGTCGATGTAAGAGGAGACATACAGATCGATTCGTCCATCGTTGTCGAAATCTCCCCAGCGAGACGGCGTCGCCAGCGCACCACCGGCGACATTCATCTGCGCGGCGACCTCGGTGAACTTGCCCGGCCCGTCGTTGCGGTAGAGGAGGTTTCCGCCGTACCCCGCGACAAACAGGTCGAAGTCCCCATCGTTGTCGTAGTCGGCGACGCTCGGACCGTTGCTGCCAGAGGTCTGCGGCCGCCCCGCGGCATCGATGCCCAGTTCTTTCGCCACGTCGACGAACCGGGCCCCATCATTGCGGAACAGACCGTTCAGATCGCCGTTCTGGTTGGCCACGAAGACGTCGAGGTCGCCGTCTTGGTCCATGTCGAACCAGACGGCCCCCACGGTCCTGCGGGGATCGTCGATGCCCATTTCTTTGCCAACACTCGTGAAGTTCTTGCCGTCGTTCCGGAACAGCATGTTCGGCGCATCACGCAGCCCAACGAAGAAATCGAGGTCGCCGTCATTGTCGAAATCGATGAACGATGACTGCCTGGTCTCGCCTGGTGCCTCGATGC
The DNA here is from genome assembly GCA_963724485.1 of uncultured Acidobacteriota bacterium. Classification (GTDB taxonomy): domain Bacteria; phylum Acidobacteriota; class Vicinamibacteria; order Vicinamibacterales; family UBA2999; genus JACCSI01. The sequence continues at coordinate 45,583 of CAVRUW010000016.1, read as the reverse complement.
CCATGGCTTTCGCTACGTCGACGAACGGCTTGCCGGCGCCCTCGTTACGATAGAGCTTGCTGGGAATCTCGGTCTTGCGCGTGAATCCCACGAAGAGGTCGATGTCTCCGTCGCCATCGAAATCACCCCACGACGCAGCGCGGGTATCGTTGAGATCCGCCACCCCGAGCTCCGCGGCGACGTTCGAGAACGTGCCGTTGTCATGGCGGTACAGGCGGTTCGCCACCCCTTGTCTGAAGCCGACGAAGAGGTCGAGGTCGCCATCGCCATCGAAGTCCGCCCAGCAATTCGGCTGACCTCCGGCGTCGGCAAAGAGATCGGGCTGCACGAGCTCGAACTGTGGTTGGGCAGCGGTGGCCGCTTGAGCGTCGCTCGCAGGTTGACTCCCTCCAGTCTGGCCAGTCCCGTCGACCCAGCCAGTCGCGAGCACCGTGATCAGATACGCCATCAGCCACGCTCTGCGTAACATCCCGACCTCCCTGCTATTCGGTTGCGATGGCGTTGGCGCCCTTACTGCTGTGTTGGGCGCGGCGCCGGCGGTGAGATCACCTTCCGTGGCAGCAACGTACTGCGCATCGCCGTGTTGTAGGCAAAGTTCGCCATGACGATGGACATCTGGATGAGATCGTCGCGCTGTACCCGGTCCAGCGTGTCCATGTTGGAATGGTGGGTCCGTGAGTTGTACTCGAGCCGATCCTGAATGAACTGAAAGGCCGGGATACCGATTTCGTCGAACGGCACGTAGTCAGAGCCCGATGTCGATCGCGGCGCCAGCACGCTGACGCCGAGACCGCGCAACGGTTCGATCCACTGAGCGAAGATCGGCGTGATCGCCACGTTCCCCTGCATCCACACGCCGCGGATGCGTCCCGTGCCGTTGTCCAGGTTGTAGTAGGCAGAGTGACGCTGGAATTCCGGTTTGGGTTTTGCCGCATCGCCGAGGTGTTCCTGCACGTACGCGCGAGACCCAAGGTACCCCTGCTCCTCACCGCCCCAAAGTGCAATCCGGATGGTGCGCCGCGGTTTGGCGCCTACCGTCTTGAGGATGCGCATCGCCTCCATCATGACGGCGACTCCGGCGCCGTTGTCCGTGGCGCCCACCGACGAGTGCCAGCTGTCGAGATGCGCGCCGAGCAACACGATTTCGCTGGCCAGGTCGGATCCTGGCAGCTCGGCGACGACGTTGATACCGTTCATGTCGATCTCGTCGTGGAACTCGGCGCGGATATCGAGCTCCATCTTCACGGGCAGTCCACGGTCGAGTACCCGCACCAGCCGGTTGTAGTGCTCGACCGCCAGCGTGACCTGCGGTGGCACCTTGCCGGCGTTCTCGTCGCGCGGGCCGCCCGACTGGACGAAGATTGTGCCGCCGTCGACGCGTTGGGTCATCGGCGACAGGTTCTCGTTGCCGCCCATCGCCACCACGGACTGATCGCTACCGCGATCGAGCACCGCCGCGACGCCTTCCGCGAGGAAGAACTGCAGGGTCTTTTCGGCGAGCGACGGTCCCGGCGGCGCTGGTGCGCGCGGGGCGACGGCGGCGGGAATCGGCAGCCGCTCGGCCTCAGCCAGCATCTCGTCGCCCATTCGCCAGGTGATGCGCCCTTCGAGCATTCGCACGTCGCGAGCCGGCTGGGCGAGCACGATCTTGCCACCCAGCTTGCCGCGGTATTTCTCGAAGTCGGCTTCCGAGCCAATCGCGACGCGGATCACGTCGCCGGTCACCAGCCCCTTCGTGCTCGGCGACCATGCCTTGGGATAGCCGATGAGCGGCTGCCGCTGTGGCTCCAGGAGGTGCGCCTGGAAGTGCGACAGTGACCAACCCTTGCCGAACTTCCACTTCTCGGTCTTGGCGTTGGCCAACCCCCACTCGCCGAGGCGCTTGACGGCCCAATCGGCCGCCTGCTTGAATCCCGGCGAGCCGGTGAGCCGTGGCCCGTTGACGTCCGAGAGCCAGCCGACGTGATCCATCACCTGCGAGCGCGAGAGCCCTTCGTCCTGGACTCTCGCGAGCAGGGGGTAGTCGAGTGTGTCCTGGGCCTGAAGAGCGACCGCGGCCAGGGCGGCAATGGCGAGCGCGAGAATGCGTGGGTGCCTTGTCACTGGGTGCCTCAGGTTAGAAGTCGACTCGGAAACCGAACTGCTGGCGGCGCTTGGGCAGCGCGCGCGCCGGCTGGCCGAACGTCGAGGACTCGAGCGAGCCCTGGTAGGCCTGGAAATTGTCCGTGTTGAAGACGTTGAACATCTCCCAGAAGAGATTGATCGAGCTGTTGCGCGGCAGCTTGAACAGCTTCCCGACGCGGAGATCGAAGTTCTTCTCGTCGTCACCGCGGCGCGAGTTGCGCGGCTCGGGCCTCGCGTTGATTACGAAGCGGCTGGTGACGCTATATGGCAATGCGCTCGCATAGCGATAGATCCCGGCGACCTGGAATTCGAGCGGGAAGGTGTACGAGCTGTCCCATGTCAGGTTGTGGCGGCGATCCTCGTTGGTCGGTCCATCGTCGACCGACAGGTCGAGAGGGTTGGTCGCGGCCCCGCCGCCAACGCCGCTGGCGCTGCTGTTGGAGGTCGCCTTCGAGAGGGTATACGAGAGGCCTGTCCGCAGCCTGCTGCCGCGATAGTCGGTGCGGGTCTGCAACGCGTTGTATCTGATGTATCCGAGGTTCTCGTTCACGTTGATCCCCGTGAACCGCGGGTCTTTGTTGACCCATTGCCCGTTCACGTAGTCGAGATTGAGGTTGCGCTGCAGCACGACGTCGTCGCCGTACGAATAGACGTAGTCGGCCTGCACCGAGAAGCCCGCGGGAAGCTGTTGTGAGAAGCCGATCGCCGCCTGCCTCGTGTACGGAACGCGGAAGTCAGGGGCGAGCGCCACGGCGAGCTCGGGAATCAGGCCCAGGCTCGCGACGTTCGGGAAAAGCGGGAAGCGCTCCGCCAGAAATGAGCGACACCGAACGCGCGACGGGGCCAGTCCCTCCGCGGGGTTGTAGAGCGGGTTGTCGGTCGTGCTGTTGCAGTTGAAATTGACGCGACGATCCGCCAGCAATGTCTGGTTGACGTACACGTCGTTGTAGTTGAAGTGATTCTGGTCGAAGAAGAGACCTGCGCTGCCGCGGATGGCGAGCCTGCGGTCGTCGGTGGGCACCCACACGAAGCCAAGTCGCGGCGCTACGTTGTTGAGGTCATTGTCGACCTTCACCAGCGGAGCGACGCCGAGATTGGCCTGGTAACGCGCGTTGCGCGCGTCCACCAGCTCATTGCCCACGGTGATCGTGTTGTCCACGTCGTATCGCAATCCCAGGTTCAGCGTGAAGTCGTCGTGGATCTGCCAGGTGTCCTGCACGTAGAGGGCGTAATTCCACTTGGCTTCTTCGTGCGTCGCCGTGCCGATCGCCGCGTTGAACGTGTCGGGGTGGCTGTTGGGATCGGCCGGGTTGTAGAAGACGTCGACCGGAAACCCCCATCGGCCTTTCTGCGACGCGTCGATGTCCATCAGAAAATTCACTCGTGAGAGCTGTCCGCCGACCTTGAGCTGATGCTTGCCCATGACCCGAGTCAGCGAGTCGTTCAGGTAGAAATTGGTCTCTCCCTCGAGCCCACCGGTCGTGGACGCACCGAACGAGGCGCCCGGATAGGTACGTTCGGTAAATTCTCCCGTCAGCGCGTTCTGCTCCAGCAGGTCGATGCCGGACGTGCCGGCCAGGTTCGACGTGATGCGGATCTTGTTCACGCCGTAATACGCACGCATTTCATTGAACGCCTTGCCGCTCAGCGTGCTCGTCCAGGTCCCCAGTACGCTCCAGATCGGGCCGTTGAAGGTGGCCCGCTTCTCCTCGGTCCACAGGGGGCTGCTGTTGCACCCATCGCCCCCCTGGCCGCTGCAGTTCAGGTCCTCCTTCATCGTCCGGCTGTGTCGCAGGGAGACGCGATTGCGGTCGCTCACGTTCCAGTCACCCTTCAGGAGGAGCGCCCGTGTGGTGTTCTTCGACGGAATCACGGACGCCAGTCCCCGATTGCGCCAGTAGTCCGTGATGGCGAGGACGGTCGTGGCGTCGTTCTCGAAGTTCTCGTACCCGACGAGGAAGAAGACGGAATCCTTCTTGATCGGACCGGCGAGATAGCCGCCAAACCGTTGCTGGTTGAACTGCGGCGGCTCGCTCAAGAACTGCGGCTCGCCGTTGACGAAGCGACCCGCGTACGGCGCCGTGTCGAAGTTGTCGTCGCGCACGAACCCATAACCGCGCACCTGCAGCGAGTTGCTGCCGCTCTTGGTGATGACGTTCAGCACGGCACCGGACGCTTGTCCGAATTCGGCGGAGAACCCGTTGGTCATCACCTGGAATTCCTGGATCCAGTCCTGCGGATACGACTCGGCCTGCGTGCCGTAGAACTGCATCGCGTTGGTGGCGCCATCGACGAAGACGTTGTTCTGGAACTGGCGCTGGCCCGATGCGGAAAAGCCCATCGAGCCCTGTCCGGTCGACGTCACCCCGGGCGCCAGCTTCGCGAGCTCGGCGAAGTCGCGATTGAGCGTGGGCAGGTTGTCGATGGCCTGGCGGTCAATCAGGCTGCCAACCGTGGCCTGCGTTTCGACCAGCGCGCTGACACCGCTGACGAGGACGGTCTCGGCCACGGCGGCGACTGTGAGGCCGATGTCGAGCGACGCTTCCTGACCGACGCGGAGGACGAACTCACGTTTCGCCGGCGCAAACCCCTGCAGCTCAACCGTGAGCTCGTATCGACCCGCGGGAAGGTTGGGCAAATAGAACTGGCCCCCGCCGTCGGTGATGCCCGTCCGCGTCGTGTTGGTGTCCAGATGACGCACGATAACCGTGACGCCGGGCAGGAAGCCGCCCTGTTCGTCCGTCACCTTCCCTCCGAGGGCCGCAAAGCTGGTCTGCGCCATCGTGGAAGCCGGAGTCAGCCAGATGCACAAGCCGATGGCCGCTACGCTGAGTGCTGCAGTTCTACTGATCATAAGCAACCTCCGAGGGCGTGCGGGATACGAGCCCCGCCCGGTTTGACGCTCTGCTGGACTGGGAGGGGTAAATGTCTGGGGCCAGGCGCCGAGCCGGCAACTTGGTATCTTCGTGGCTACACTCATCGCTGTCAACGATAGTTGCAGCTCGGTCCGAATTGGCGTCGGAACCCGGCTTCGCGGCGCTGCAGCGTCGAGACAACTGCACCGCAACGTATTACCCCAAGCGATAGCTAGTTGGAGTGGAAGCTGTGAAACAGCTTCCTGGAGACGGCCCGCGAGCACCGCGGCACCTTGGCACTTGCTAGCACTCTGGCACCAGCACCTTCGGCACCTGAGGCACCCTCGGCACCCGAGGCACCTTGCCTAATCGTTATGGTGCAGCTCGTACTCGCGTTGCGCGCGCGCGTTCTCGGAGCCCTGTTTCTGATCGCGCTTCTTCGCCGCCTTCATCGCAAGGCCATGTGTGCTCTCTGACTTGATCGCAGGCAACGAGACCTGCCGTTCGAGCTTGACACTCCCGCACTTCGGACACGCCAGCTCGGTCCCCTTGAGCACCAGCTTCTCGAACCCGTGCTGGCAGTCGGCGCATTGGTATTCGTAGATAGGCACAAACTAGGGTAGCACTTGTCAGTTTTCAGTTACCAGTTGTCAGTTCAAAGGAGTTTTCAGTTATCAGTGGTCAGACAACAGACCGTCCTTTGAACTGGTAACTGACAACTGAAAACTATCGCCGGCGGTGCCACTCCCCGCTCCTACCGCACCATCGCCCTCACTGCCTCCTGGATTCGCTCCGCCATCATCGCGTAGCCGCGATCGTTCGGATGGATGGCATCCGACATCAGCTCGCCGTTCCCGAGAATGCCGTTGAGCACGTCGGGGACCAGCGCCGACTCCGTGCGGACCGCGAGCTCCTCGAAGGCGCTGTCGAACGGATCGCCGATCAGTCCCGGGTTGATACCAACCAGCACGACGCCAGCACCCTTGGCGCGAATCCGATCGACGATGGTCGCCAGGTTGGCGAACGTCCGATCACGAGGGACCTTGCGGAGGAAATCGTTGCCACCCAGCAGCACGATCACAACACGCGGGTCGTGTGACAGCACGTCACGGTCCAGCCGCGCCAAGGCCGACTCCGTCGTGTCGCCGTTCCGTCCAGCATTGACAATCGTTACACCGACGCGGTCGGTAAGTTCGGTCACCACGTCATGCCCGGCGGTCGATCCGTAACCAGCGATCAGACTGTCGCCGAAGGCGATGACCTGATGACCGGCGGTCGGCCGTGCCGGTGACGGTGGAATCGAACGAATGAGGACAACACCGGCCAGCACGAGCATGCCGATTGCGGGGATGGTGTACCGCTTGAGGTCCATGCCAAACGACCACGAGGCTAACATGACGCAGGCATGGCGTATGTCCTGGCACTTCTGTCGGCGGCCGCGTATGGCGCAGCCGATTTTCTCGGCGGGATGGCTACGCGTCGGGCGACGGCGGTATCCGCCGTCATCGTGTCGCAGGCGGCCGGCCTGATTTTGCTGCTGCTCGTCCTCCCGTTCCTGCCGGAAACCGTCGTGACGACCGCCGACATTGCGTGGGGCGCCGTCGCGGGTCTTGCTGGCGGAAGCGGCGTGGCAATCCTCTATCGCGCGCTCGCGATCGGCCCGATGAGCATCGTCGCCCCGCTCACGGCCGTGTTTGCCGCGGCCCTGCCAGTCTTCGCCGGCCTCGCACTCGGAGAGCGGCTGTCGTCGACCACGACGCTGGGCATCGCGCTGGCAGCAATTGCCATCGTCCTGATCGGTCAGGAGCAGAGTTCGGCAACACGCGGTGTGACGCACTCGGTATCGGCTAGGGGCATTACGCTGGCGATCGTCGCCGGGCTGTTAGTCGGGGTGTTCTTCGTCAGCCTGGAGCGCACGTCGGCGGCCTCAGGTCTGTGGCCGCTCGTGCCCGCGCGCCTGGTGGCTATCAGTCTCCTTACGGCCACGGCACTCGCCGGCAGGCGGCCGGTGCTAGTGCCTCGGTCAGTCGCGGCAGTGGCCATCGGCGCTGGCGCAGTCGACATGTTGGCCAACGCCCTCTACCTGATCGCTGTACAACAGGGACCGCTGAGCGTGGTGGCAACGCTCGCCTCGCTCTACCCCGCGAGCACCATCGTCTTGGCGCGGTTTGTTCTCGGTGAGCGGTGGTCGAAACTTCAGGCGGCCGGAATCGCGACAGCGGTGGGGGCCACCACACTGATCGTTGGTGGCATCCCGTAGGAAGTTGTCAGTTGCCAGTTGTCAGTTCAAAGAGGAATCAACTGTAGCCAGCAACTCGCTGTTACTTTTGGAACTGGCAACTGGCCAGTGACAACTAGTCACCACCTTTGAACTGATAACTGACAACTGGCCACTGAAAGGCCAGGTCGCATGGAACCCGCGACCTGCCCCCCTCGAGTTACCAGCGAACGTCCGCGCCGAAGCGGATGATGCGGCCCTGCAGGATCACAGACGGCTGCAGGTAGGTCGCCGCGCCGAACTGCGACGTCTGCACCGCGGTGTAGTCGTCTGAGTTGAACGTATTGAACACGTCCAGCTTGGGCTGGATCGCGAACATGCCCCACTCGAAGCGCTTGCTCACCGAGAGATCGAGCTGATTGATGCGTGGCGTGTATTCCGTTTCCGGCGCCACGAGCGGCACGTCGAGGTTGGCAAGCCCCGCGGCCTGGAGTGCCGGCAGCACAAGCGCATTGGGAGTGCAGGGTCCCGTGCAATTGGCTGCATAGCGCAGCGTGGGCGTGATGCGCCAGAAGGTCGCCAGGCCGTTCGGACGATCGAAACCGGTGCCGGCGGTGAAGCCCCCGTACGCCTGGGCGGCGTTGCCGGTCACATACCCGTTCAAGCTCTGGAGTGCCGCGCTGACCGAGATGCCGTACCACGGCAACGGATAAACCAGCGCCGCCTTGAACTGCTTCTGCCACGGGATGCCGCTCTCACTCTGGTCGCAGTAGAGCGATCGGTTGGGATCGCTCACCGCGGCGACACAGGTGTCGTTGAGGCTGCGCTCGATGTTGACGCCACCGAACGCGCGAACGCCCCTCGCCATGCGCGCGTTGAAGCTCATGTCGAAGCCGTTGTACCAACGCTTCATGTCCGAGCTGGTGCTGTCGATGTTGGCTACGGCCGATGAGAACGCCGGCTTCACCACGTAGGCGGGAATGACGCTGCCGTCGATCGGGCTCACAACCTCGAACCGATCGTAGCTGTCCGCGTTACGGAGCGAATTCGTGCGCATGGTGATGTTGCGGAAGTCGCTGCGGTAGTACTCGAACGAGAGGCTCAAGCCGCGGAGGATCTCCTGCTGGATCCCGGCGTTGAATGCCCACTGATACGGCCGCTTCAGGTCCGGATCGAACTGAGCCAGCGAACGCACGCCGAAGTTGGCCGGGAGGTTGGCAAAGTTGATCTCGCAACCAGCCGAGCGGAACACACACCCGCGCTCACCCTGAGCAATGTCGTCGCCATTGGTGTCTTCCCACGGCAGGTTGGCCGTGGTCAGCGCCGTCGGGTTGTACAACTGGGCGAAGCCGGTGGTTGCGGCGGTCACGAACTTGTTGAAGCCGGCACGAATGGCCGTCCTGCCATCGCCTTTGATGTCGTAGACCACCGACAGGCGAGGCGAGAGGTTGCTCCAGGTTGGCAGCTCGATGTCGTCGTACGCCGCGACATTGGCGAATCGTCCGTTCTGTGCCGACTGGCCCACGACGCGCTGCTTGATGTAGTCCCATCGGACGCCGTAGTTGATCGTCAGGCGATTGAGGTTCCACGAGTCCTGCGCGTAGAGGCCCAGATTCGCGTCGAGGTTCTCCTTCACTTCGAGCGGTGTATTGAGGACCGTGACGCGTGTCGGTGAACCGTTCGTGTAGGTCTGATACAGGTCGGCGTTCGCGTTGTTGTAGCGGCGGTAGAAACCCCACTGATACATCACGCCAAACTTGATCGCGTGTGAGCCGGTGACGTACGACGCCGCGGATTGCAGGTTGTAGCGGTCAGGATAGTTTCCAAGCTGCGCACCCGAGGCGTTCCACAACAAACTGGTGCTCAGGTCGTCCTTGCGGACATTGCGATACCACTCGGGACTGCCACGCTCGGCCAGGATGCCCGGCTGATACAGGTTGTCGTAGCGTTCGCGATTGAACGAGAACCCGTTCTCGAGCAGGAGCTTGGACGAGGCCGTCCGCGTCCATTTCAACGAGCCGGTGGCAAAGGTTGGCGTGTTCCAGATCACCGAGGCCGTCCGCGGATCGGTCAAGGCACCCATCGCATGGCCGCGCAGGCGCAACGCGCGATCCATGTAGGCGGCAATCTTGTTCCGCTCCGACATCTGCCACGTCAGGCGGACGACCGGGTTGTTCATCTTCTCATCCGAGACGCCCTGTTCGCAGTCGACGGCGCCGGTCGAACAGCGCTGATAACCGACCGGGAACGGCACGCCGTCTGGCGTGTAGTAGGTGTTCGCAATCGGTTTGTCGTACTGCGCCTTGCGAAAAGCGCCGAAGAACCACAGCTTGTTGCGGATGATGGGCCCGCCCTGCTCGACGTTGATCTCGTAGAAGTTCGAGATGCTGTCGACGGCACTGACGTTCATGGCGATGAGATCGTCAGAGAGGTTGTCCCCCTGCCAGCTGCTCGGCGACTTGGCGAACTTGAAGCCGCCGCGCCACTGGTTGCCGCCATCCTTGGGCACCAGATTCATGTTGACGCCACCGGTCAGCGTCTCCGCCGATCCGCCAGCCGTCTGGTAGACGGCCTCCTGCGTCATCGCTTCGTTGTGATAAGCCTGCACCGCGCCGTCGCCCATCAGGCCATTCGTCATCAGGCCGTCCACCAGAACGACCGTTTGCGCGCCGCCCTGACCGCGAATCGCGAAGTAGGTCTGTTGCATCGCCCGCGATCCCCCGACGTCCGGAGAATTCAACGTGACGCCGACGACCAGCTGACCGAGTCCTTGAATCGTCTTGGCGGTCGGGACGGCGTCGAGAACATCGCGCGAGAGCACCTGCTGCTTCACGTTGCTCTGCACGTCGACCACGGGCGAGGCGCCCGACACCGTGATCGATTCTTGAAGGGCTCCAACCGATAGCTCGATGTTGATTGTGGCGGTAAAGTTGGAGCCCAGCTCGACACCTTCCCGTGTCATGGTGTTGAACCCCGGCAGCGAGTACGTCAGCGTGTAGGTCCCTGGTCTCAGGTCGATGATTCGATAGACGCCGTTCTCGTCCGTGACTGCGGAGCGAACCTTTTCAATCAGAGCGGGGCTGGCTGCTTCGATGGTCACACCAGGCATCACCGCACCGGAACTATCTCTGACCGTTCCCGCGAAGGCACTCTGTGCCCACGCTTCCGACGGCAACGCAACTGCGAATGCCGCCGCTAACGTACTAACGACAAACAGTTTCGCCTTCATTCAGCGCCTCCTGGCCCAAGTCAACGCCGGTCAGCAAGGCTACGCAGCTATGCGCATGGAGTCAACGATGAAGCGATATGCGCTGAGCGCATGACGTGCACGGCGTGTGCAAATGACTGCGCGAGATCAGCTGAGGTTGGTCGAGCGCCAGCGGACAAACGCGCACAGCGCGAAGGCCATCACCGTGAACAGGCTCGCCTGATTCCCAGGGCTGGCCGGTCGCACCACGACCGGCTGCATCCATGCAACACGGCCATTGCTTTCGATGACCTTGGCACGCACGTAGCCCTCCTGGCCCGAGAAGGTATACGACGCCTTGGGGGTGGTGACCTCCTGAAGGACGCGGCCGCCGCTTCCGATGAACTGGATGCGATATTTGGAAAAGTTGGTGGTCTTGACGCTGAGGGAGATCCGAGTGGCGGTCCGTTCGTACTCCGTGATCTCGACACCGGTTGATGAATAGAACTCACCCTCCTCCAGCGCCTCGACCATCGCGCGTGCGTCCAGTCGCGCCGCACGAACCACGACCCAGCCCCTCCCAGGACCCGGCACGTTAGGATTTCCCGGCTCCTTGAACGTGTGCGCATCGTCCACCGCGAGCCCATAGAGCAAATGACCGCGGGTGAGAATCGTGTCCCACATTTCCTCGAGCCCAGGCAGACCTCCGCCGCCGAGATTGTTGACCTGCGGGTGCCCGTTGAACACCTCGAAGAGTCGCGTGTTCTTCAGCGCTGCTAACTCGTCGGTCGTTACGGCCCAGCCGAAGTTGGGGTGATTGATGTGTGGGATGCCACGCTCGCGACGGATGGCGTCAACGTTCCGCTGCAACACTTCGGAGACGGATGAGCCGCCTTGCGGTGGCACCAACGCCGCGAGATCAAGACCGTTGATATGGAGTGGCTTGGTCTTGAAGCTCTCCGTCACCTCTTCGCCACGTATCACCAGAAACTGCTGATCGGCCCCGAACAACGCGTTGAGCGAATCGACGCTGGTGAGAAAGTTGTGATCGGTGAGCACGAGAAACTGATAGCCGCGCTCTCGATACCACCGGACGACTTCGTCCGGGGTGGAGTCACCGTCACTATTCAGCGTGTGCGTGTGGGTATTGCCTTTGAACCATCGCCGCTCGACTGGAACCTGTCCCGCGGCAGACGAGGACACCCATAACGACGCGGCGAGCGCCGCGAGGATCCCAGTTGATTGAAAATGCTCCAAGACGGGTGTCCCGGAGCATACTAGCGAAGCTCCGCTTCGCTAGCGACAGCATTTGTTTGGCCCGCTCCGACCTTCGACTGGGCTCAGGTCGTCCCGAGCGTCTAGCGAGACGGCCGGCGGTCTCTCAACCGTCGCTCGGCCTCCAGCCAATCATCCTGGTCGTGTCCGTCTCCGGCACCACGCTCCAGATAGATGGCGTAGGCTTCAACCGCTATCTCTGCCTCCGTCGGTGGTGTCTCGAACGTGTCGGGATAAATGGCCGCCGCTTCGTCCATCACGCGCGACGGCGAAGGCTCTTCGTGAGAGGGACGTCGGTCTCGCTCGGTGACTGTCGCTGCTTCTTTGGTGTCGGTGAGTGGGTTGTTCTTGGAAACGATCGCCACAGGACCTCCTTCGAGAGTTTGGGAAATGCAACAAACGATCTCAGGTGCCTCGGGTGCCTGGGTGCCTTTGGTGCCTTTGGTGCCTTCGGTGCTGCTGCCTAGGTGCTTGGGTGCTGGGTGCTCAGATGCTGACTGCGGTATCGAAAACCAACAGCCACAGCTTATAGTCCAACCAAGCAGGTGGCTATGAGCGAATTCGAAAATCGGACATTGATTCGCGCGGACGAGCTTGGGCATTCTGGCGGGTTGCGAGGCGCCGGCTCCAAGCTGCCAATTGTCATCATCGCGACACTGGGGTTGGTTCTCGGCGGGATTGGTGCGTGGTGGTGGACTCGCGACGCCGCTCGCGCGCCTCAACCCGCTGCCGCGGCGACGGGAACGGATGCCGCCGTCTCACCTGTAACAGAAGCTGCGCGCCCACTCCCGCCAATCGGGCAAATGGACACGTTCTTACGTGCGCTGCTCGGGGGCCTGTCCACGAGCCCCGAACTGGCACGATGGCTCGCAACCGATGACCTCATTCGACAGATGGCCAATGGGATCGATCGAGTGTCCCGCGGACAATCTCCGGCGAAGGAGGTTACGGTCCTCAAGCCCAGCGGCACCTTCGAGCCGTCGGGGTTGCGACAACGCGCGACGATAGACCCGGCGAGTTATCGCAGATACGACGGCCTCGGCCTGCTGGTTTCGTCCCTCGACGCGCGCAGCGTCGCGAACGCGTATCGAACCATTCAGCCGCGTCTGGATGAGGCCTATCGCGGCCTCGGCCGCTCCGAAGGGTCGGTGGACCAGGCCGTCAGCCTCGCGCTGCAAACGCTGATCGACACGCCCGTGATCCGCGAGCCGATTCGGATTGTCCCAGGGACGGGGGCCACGTATGCGTACGCGGATCCGGCTCTTGAAAAGCTGGCGCCGGCGCAAAAGCAGCTGCTACGAATGGGGGCGGACAACGTCGCTCGAATTCGGGAGCGGCTGCAGGAAATCAAGCTGGCGATTGAAACCTCAGGCACAAGATAAGCATCTCAACACGGATGCGACCGTCGTCGATTCTGCGTGGCGCACACGCCTACCTCAATCCGCCAGCGGCATTGGCTGGCCTAGCCGACCACCACGCGCACCAGAAATCCTCTGCTCGGGCCCATTCGATTGCCGAGATCGTGGCGCACATGGCGTTCTGGCAGGACTGGTTTCTCGATCGGTGTGACGGCGTCGACCTCCCGATGCCCGCCCCGGCCGCTTTGGGCTGGCCGCCGGTCCGGGACTTCGAGTGGGATCCCGTGCTGAAGAAGTTCGAGCACGGATTCGATCGCGCACTCGCCCTCGCGGACCACGAGACGCGATCCGCTCAAGCCGTGACGCCGCCGATCGAATTCGAACCGTTGTCGCGATACACCGTGGCAGATGTCCTGACGCACGTTGCGCTCCACAACGCGCATCACGTCGGCCAGGTGATCACGCTGCGGCAACTTCAAGGGAGCTGGCCGCCGCCGGCCGGGAGCTGGACTTGGTGACGGCCGTAGCAGTTACAAGTTACAAGTTACAAGTTCAAAGTTGACGACGCGACTTGTAACTTGTAACTTGTAACTTGTAACTCTTACGGCCGTATCGCCTGGCGCGTGAGATCCGAGAGGCGAAGCCGTTGCCGGCCGCTCGCGTCGAAGTTGTTCGGCGACAGCCACGACTCGAACGCGGTCTTGAGTGCCGGCCATTCCTTGTCAATCGTCGCGTACCAGGCCGAGTCGCGATTGCGCCCCTTGTAGACCAGCGCCTGCCGGAAGATGCCTTCGAACGTCAGGCCCAATCGTTCGGCGGCCGCTCGTGATGGCGCGTTCAACGAGTCGCACTTCCACTCGTAACGCCGGTACCCCAGCTCGAAGGCGTGGCGCATCATCAGATACATCGCCTCCGTCGCCGCCGGCGTTCGTTGAAGGAGTGGTGAAAAGTTGATGTGCCCGACCTCGATCGAGCCGGCGGCTGGTGCGATGCGCAGATACGCCGCTACGCCGATTGCGCGATCGGTTAGGTGATCGGTCACCGCGAAGAACAACGGATCCGTCGTGCTCGCCGCACCTCGCACCCACTCGCGGAACTCCTCGATCGATTTGTACGGCCCGTGAAACAAATAGGTCCAATTGCGCGGTTCCGTCTCGACGGAGTAAGACTCCCAGAGTGAATTCGTGTGGCGCTCGGGATCGAGTGGCTCGAGACGACAGTACCGGCCCGGCATCTCGACTCTCGGCGGCGCCGGCGGCGGCTGCCAGTCCACAACCGGCTCGCCAATCGGCTGACCAAGACTATTTGTTCTCATGGCGACGGGATCTCGACGACGGTGATTTGGTAGCGGAAGGCGGCGGGGTCGAGGCTGTCGCGGCGAACGCCGTTGACCTCGAGCTGCGGATACATGAAATACGGCAACGGCTTGCCGGTCGAACCGGGCAGACGGAGATCGTGACCGTCATTGAAAGCGACCCAGTTCATCTCCCAGGAACCAAAGAGCAGCTCGCGAGCACGACGGACATCCCGATCGTCGAGCGTGGCACCTGGGCGCTCTTCAAGGACCACCTTTCGCACGTCGGCGGGATCCACCGGAACCCACCCGATGCGTTCGATGAACACTTCCGCACGGCAATGCTGCGCTGAAGTGATATCGCCTGCTCGACCCAGGCTCTTGAACCGACTCGACTCCGCGACGCGAATACCGTACAGATCGCGCGCCGGCAATCCGATGGCTCGGCACAAGCCCACGAACAATGCGTTCAAATCGGCGCACTTGCCGCCAAGCGACCCGGATTCGAGCATCCATCGGATGTCGCCAGTGCCGCAGCCTTTGACCGCTGGATCGCGAAAAGTGTTCTCCACGATCCACGTCGTAGATCGCTCGCGCGCGAGACAGCGGTGTTCGATGCGCGCGAGTAATCTGCGTCGCGCGCTCCAGCACCAGCCCATCGGTCGGAATCAACGCGGTCGCAGCAAGGTATCGGGCGCGGTCCGCTGGCGCCAGAGGTGTTGTGGAGTCAGTCGTTTCAAGCGGCACTTGGTGCCCAGTCGTGGCCACCTTCATGACCAGCGACAACTGGGGGGTGGCTGAGTGATCCACCCAGATGGCCTCGAGGATCCCGACATCCTGCGCGGCACGGTCCACCACACGGATCGTCTGGGCATTGCCTGACCACTCTTGGGCAATCGTCCGCTGAAACGGAGACGGTCTGGACAGGAGCAACGGCAGCCAGAGGCGGGTCGAGCCCTGCGGAGCCACGACATCAACGCGCACGCGAATCTCGAACGCTCGCCAGAGGTGTTGTTGTCCCTCAAACGACGTCACACGCGCCGCCAGAGGAACCGCCAGCCCGGCTTTGAGGAAAGCTCGACGGCCGATTGCGGAAACCGATCGACCGGCAAGGTGGTCCGGCATTTGCTCAAGTCTATCGAGGTATGTGGTCGAGCCAGTTGCCGAAATCGCCGGAACAACCCGGTCCGCGTCCGGGTGCGCCTGGAGACCCGTTGCCCGACACTCCGTTGCCCGGAACGCCTCCCACGATTCCGCCTGACAGTTCGCCATCGCCCAAACCAGTTCCCGGCGGCGTTCCGCCGAGCGCTCCCAACGACATTCGTCGCAACGCTTGACCTCGAATGGAGAAGGACCAACCTATGACTCGCATCGTTGCATCAAGTTTCCTCGCTCTCACCGTTCTCGTGAGTGCCGCCGCGTGCTCGAACACAGCCGAAGGGGTCGTTCAGGATACGAAGGACAACACGTCTGCCGTGCGCGGCGGTATCGAAACCGTCGACGTCAAGTCGGCGATCATTGCCGACAAGACGATCGATTCGGGCGCCATCGACGTCGACACGTATCAGGACAAGAAACTCGTGGTGATCCGCGGTTCGGTGCCGACGGCTGAACAGAAGACCAAGGCCGAAGCCATCGCGCGCAAGCACGCAACCGGCTACACCATCGATAACCGTCTCGTTGTTGCTCCCTAGTAGCATCAACCAAGACACGCAGCCACGAAGGACACGAATCCACGAAGCAGGATCCTTACTGTTTCTTCGTGTTCTTCGTGTCTTCGTGGCTACGTTTTTCCGTTGCCTGTATTTCCCTAGTTCTGCCTGATCTACCATGGGCACCTTCGAGGTGCCGATGCGTCGACTGCCGTTTCTGTTTGCCCTAATCCTGATTGCAACCGCCTGCGGACAGCCGCAGGCACCTGCACCGACTGCTCCGTTCTCGGTGGTCGAGACTTCAATCGCCGATATGCGGACAGCGATGGAACAGGGGCGCGTCACCTCACGCGCAATCGTCGAGCAGTACTTGATGCGGATCGCGACGTATGAAGATCGGATCAACGCCACGCTGACCGTCAACCCCAAGGCGCTCGAGGAAGCCGACCAGCGTGACGCCGAGCGGCGTCAAGGCAAGATCCGCGGCCCACTGCACGGCATCCCAATCGCGCTGAAGGACAACGTCCACACCACGGATATGCCGACGACCGGCGGCGCGGTCGCGTTCGAAGGCTTCATGCCTCCGTACGACGCCACGCTGACCAAGAATCTTCGCGATGCGGGCGCAATCATCATTGCCAAGACGAATCTCACCGAACTGGCCAATTGGGTGGCAGGCGCACCGACACCGATGCCGGGAAACTACAACGGTCTCGGGGGCTACGGCCTCAATCCCTATGACCCGCGGCGGGATCCACGAGAACAGACCGGAGACGGCCGTCCAGTCCTCAACACCGGGGGGTCGAGCTCGGGAACGGGAACGGCCGCCAACTTCTGGGCCGCCAACGTGGGGACCGAGACGTCGGGCTCGATCCTCAGCCCGGCGAATCAGAACATGCTGGCCGCAATCAAGCCCACTGTCGGACGCATCAGCCGTTACGGCGTGATCCCGATCACGGGCGACCAGGACACCGCTGGCCCCATGGCGAAGTCCGTCGCGGATACCGCGTTGCTCATGGGCGTCCTCGAGAGCGCCTCCGCCGACCCCAATGACCCGGCCACCTCGCGATGCACGCCACCGCCCAACCGCGACTACACGCCTCATCTCAAGGCCGATGGCCTGAAGGGGGCGCGGATCGGTATTCCCCGCGCGTTCTACTACAACCCGGTGACGCCGCCCGGCGCCAAGGAGCCACGCGGCGGCCTCAATTCGGATCAAGCAAAGGTCATGGCCGACGCCATCGACATTCTGACCAAGCAAGGAGCCGTGATCGTCGACTCGGCGGACATTCCAAGTGTCGTGGATGCCGACGCCAAGAACAATTTCCTGGTGTGGAGCACCTGTTCCGGATCGGACAACGCACGCGGGAAAGACGACAACTGCTCCATCGTCTTCAAGTACGGGATGAAGCGTGACTTCAACGCGTGGCTCGCGTCTCTGGGTGCATCGGCGCCGCTCAAGACGCTGACCGACCTTCGCAACTACAACCTCGCGCACTCTTCTCGTGGCGCCATCAAATACGGACAGTCGAACCTCGACATCTCGGACGAAATGGACCTGGAACGCGATCGCGCTCGATATGAACAGGACCGTGCGAAGGACATCGCGTTGTCGGCCGCGCATGGGATAGACGAGGTGATGAAGGCGCAGAAGCTGGATGCGCTGCTGTTTCCAGCCGCCAGCGGAGCGGCGATTGCTGCCAAGCCCGGTTATCCGACGGTGATCGTGCCGTTCGGGACCGTACCGAACGCGCCCACGCCGGCGTTTCCCGCCGGATACGAGGCCCGTCCTGGGCCGTACGGCGTCGCCTTCAGCGGGATGGCATGCAGCGAGCCACGACTGATTGAGCTCGCCTACGCCTTCGAACAAGCAACCAAACGCCGCGTCCCACCCGCTGCAATGCCGTGACCAACGACCGGCTCGATCGCCAGCTGCGAGCGCGTCACCCCGGGCTCTCGTGGGCTCGCCTTCGAAGCGCGATTGAGCGAGGCCAGGTCACGGTCGACGGCCGGATCGTCCGAGACCCAGCCTCGATGGTCGCCGATACCGCCGCCATCAGCCTCGATCGGTCACGTCCTGCGCTTCGCGGTCGTCCGCCTCGAGCTCAATCGTCTCTACGAAGACGACGAGATCCTGGTGATCGACAAGCCGGCTGGGTTGCTGACGATCGCCAGTCGCACCGACGCAAAGGCCACTGAGGACACGGTGCTTCGACGCGCGCAGGAGTACGCCCGGCGCCTGCACGGGCGGCGAGCGTATGCCGGCGTCTTGCATCGCCTCGATCGCGACACCTCGGGCGCGCTGGCCATCGCCCTCTCGCGTGACGCGCATGCCGCCGGCCGGGAGCTGTTCTCGGAGCACGCCTTCGATCGCACATACCTCGCGATTGTTCGCGGCGTACCGCGTGCAGAACGCGGCACCATCGAGGCCGCTATCTCGAACTCGTACGTCTCTGGCCGCCGCCACATCGCTCGTCGCGTCGACGCTGGGCGTCACGCCGTGACGCACTATCGGGTGCTGGAGCGCTTCGAAGGCGCCTCGGTCATCGAGCTGGTACTCGAGACAGGCAGGCAGCATCAGATCCGTCTGCATCTCAAGGAGCTCGGGCATCCGCTGATCGGCGAATCGGTGTACGTCGAGGAGGGAGCTCCCACGACGAAGCGCACGCCCGCCAAGCGTCAGATGCTTCACGCGTGGCGTCTGCAGTTCCCTCACCCGCTGAACGGAAGGACGATCGCGGTTGAAGCTCCGGTGCCGGAGGATTTCGAGGCGGTGATTGCACGGCTGCGGCGGGGATGACGCTAGTATTCTCAGGTCACCATCATGCCGGTCGTTCAACTCCTCCACACCTGCCTGGTCAACGAGTTTGCACCGGAGGTGGGCTTCGCGGTCGTGCGCGTGCTGCAGCGACTCGGCTACGACGTGCAGGTGCCGCTCGATCAGACCTGCTGCGGGCAACCGGCGTTCAATGGCGGGTTTCAAGATCCAGCCCGGGAGGCGGCTCGTCACACGATTGCCGTGCTGGAGCGCACCGAAGGCGCAATTGTCATCCCCTCAGGCTCGTGCGGTGACATGGTCATTCACCAGTACGAGCACCTGTTCCAGAAAGACGACTCGTGGCGGGCGCGTGCGAAAGCCGTTGCCTCACGTTGCGTGGAGTTCAGTGCGTTCGTGGCGCGACACGAAGGCGAAAAGCCGTTGACTGGCGAGCTCCAGGCGACCGTTGCCTATCACCCTTCGTGCCATCTGCTGCGTGGCCTGGGCATCGACAAAGAACCAAGAGCGGCAATGGCACGCCTCTCCGGGATTCAAGTGGTTCACCACGGCGGCGTCGAGGAGTGCTGTGGCTTTGGCGGTCTCTTCGCGATCAAACATGCCGACATCTCGTCGCGAATGCTCGACCGAAAACTGGATCAACTCCTCGAAAGCGGCGCTGACCGGCTGGTTTCTTGCGACGTCGGATGCCTGTTGCAGCTGGGTGGAGGTCTGCACCGCCGCGGTGCCAAGATGAAAGTCCAGCATCTCGCCGAATTGCTGGACGAGGCGTCGTCTTGAGCGAGACGTTCAACGTCCGAGTTCACCGCGCGCTGAACGACACCGACCTTCAGGGCGCGCTTCAGACGATGAGCAAGCAGCTCACGACTCGTCGTGCTGTCGCATTTCAATCGCTGGCGGAGTCAGACAACGTTCGCGACCTTGCGCGCAAGGCCAAGCTCGATACGCTGCGGAACCTCGCCGCCAACCTCGAGTTGTTCGAACAACGCCTCGCGGCCAGAGGCGCTCGCGTGCACTGGGCAGAAACCGGTGCCGACGCCAACCGCATCGTGGTCGACATCGCCAGGCAGCATGGTGTGCGGCGAGTGGCAAAAGCCAAGTCGATGGTTTCCGAAGAGACGCACTTGAACGCCGCGCTCGAACAAGCGGGCGTCGATGTCGTCGAAACCGACCTGGGCGAATACATCGTGCAGCTGGCAAACGATCGGCCGTCACACATCGTCGCTCCGATCATCCACCTCACTCGCAAGCAAGTGGGACAGGTAATGCACGACCGGCTGAAGACACCGCTCAGCGATGATCCGGCGACGTTGGGACGATATGCGCGCGAGCGTCTTCGCCAGGTCTTCCTCGACGCCGACATGGGCATCACCGGTGCCAACTTCGGCGTCGTGGAAACGGGCACGATTTGTTTCGTCACGAATGAAGGCAACGGGCGAATGGTGTCGACGCTGCCACGCGTGCATGTCGTATTGATGGGGATCGAGAAGCTCATTCCGACACTTGCCGATCTCGACCGATTTCTCAAGTTGCTGGCTCGATCGGCTACCGGTCAGAAGCTGACAGCTTACACATCGCTCATCAGCGGTCCACGACGATCGGGCGAGGAGTGTGGACCGGAGGCGCTGCACGTTGTGCTGCTCGACAACGGACGGACGCGTCTCATGGCGAGCGAGAGTGCAGAGATCCTCGGTTGCATCCGGTGCGGCGCCTGCATGAACGTGTGTCCTGTCTATACGAGCATCGGCGGTCACGCGTACGGCGACACCTATCCAGGCCCGGTGGGCGCGGTCCTGACTCCAGGTTTGCGCAATCTTCACGACTGGGCGGATCTACCGAGCGCCAGCTCGCTGTGCGGGGCGTGCCGAGACGTCTGTCCGGTTCGCCTGGATATTCCTCGGATGCTGCTTCACTTGCGCCACGAAGCCGCGCCCGTCCATGCGCCGGGTTGGCTGCGTTGGGCGATGCGAGGATTCGGGGCGGTCGTTAGCCACCCAGCCATGTATCGACTGGCGGCCCGCACCGCACGTCTGGCCTTACGCAGAGGGTCGCACGACGGATGGATCGCCGCAGCGCCAGGGCCAGCTGCCGCATGGACCAGCACGCGCGACCTGCGCTCACCAGTACGAACCACCTTTCAACAAGCATGGCTCGCCAGGGGGGGCCGTCACGGTGAGTAGCCGCGAGGCGATCCTCGGCCGGCTGATGACGTCACGGGCGTCAGCCCGGTTGCCCCAACACGAGGCCCCGTCTCCACGGGTACCGGAACGTCGATCGCCCTCCGAGTGTCTCTTGCGATTTCACGAAGAGGCCACAGCTCTCGGGATCGAGTGCTTCGTGGAGCTCTCAGCGGCGGATGTCTGCGACCGCGTGCGGCGCCTCACCGACGGATTGCGTCTGCTCAGCTGGGACGCGGCGCAACTCCCCTATGGCTTGGGGGATCTGCTGAGCAATGCGTCATTTGGACACTCGCCTCGTGCCGATCAAGCACTAGCCGAGGCAGGGCTCACGGGATGCGACGGCGCGATCGCCGAGACCGGGTCGCTGGTGATGCTTTCCGCACCAGGTCGTTCACGCGTCGTTTCGCTGCTGCCGCCGTTTCACGTCGCGGTGGTCACGCCAGACGATCTCTGTTTCAGTATGGGTGAGTATTTTCAAGACCATCGGGATCGCATTCAGTCTTCGACGTCCTGCACCTTCATCACGGGCCCAAGCCGCACCGCGGATATCGAGCTGACGCTGACGCTGGGGATTCATGGGCCCGGACGGGTGGCAATCATCATGGGGCCGGATGTTTAGGGCAGGTAGTCACTCAGCCCTAAGCGCCCGCATCGGATCGACGCGAGTTGCTCGCCGCGCCGGGATCAGCGTGGCTGTCGCCGCGGCCCCGAACAGCACGGCGATCACCACGGCGTAGGTCAAGGTGTCGGTCGGCTCGACGCTGAACAGCATCTGGGAGAGCCAACGCGATGCGACCAGCGACACGATGACGCCAAGCGCCATCCCCAAGGCAACGGGCCGCAAGCCCTCGAACAGCACGCTGCGCAGCACGCGCCCGCGCTCGGCGCCGAGAGCAAGCCGCACGCCGATCTCGTGCGTGCGATGACCCACGAGGTAGCCAACGACGCCGTACACCCCGACGACGGCGAGGGCGAGGGCGAGAGTGGCAAAGAGTCCAAACAGCCATGCGCGCATCTCTGGTGCAGCAACCGTAAACCGGACCATCGAGTCGAGCGTGCGCGCGCGATAGAGCGGAACGCCGCGATCGAGGCGCGAGAGTTCGGTCCGGATGGCGGCGGTCAGATTGCTTGGATCGGTGACTCCGCGCACGACGACGGCCATCGTGTGGTACGAAGGCTGTTGCGCCTGCGGGGTGTAGAACAGGGGGACGGTTTCCTCGTCGAGCGCCATGTGCTTCACGTCGCGCACGATACCCACGACCTCGCGAGAACCTGGGCCGCCGACTGTCTGCTGATGTTCCCGCGGAATGCCGCTGTTGAACGTGATTCGCTGCCCTAAAGCATCTTCACCGGGCCAGTAGCGTCGAGCCATCGATTCGCTGACTATCACCACTCGAGGCTGTCCTTCGCGATCGCGATCGTTGAAGAAGCGGCCACGCAGCAGTTGGATGCCCATTGCCGTGAAATAGTCAGGGCTGATCGAGCGTGCCTGAATCGAGTGTGCCTGGCCCACCGGCTGAGGGTGCGCATCGATCTGCACGCCCCGGCTATCGTAGTTGGCACTGAGCGGCAGGATGTTGATCGCAGCCACGGTCTCCACGCCAGGCTGCGCCCGGATCACATCGTAGAAGCGTTCGTAGAAGGGAATCTGCTCGCCTTCGGCGTAGGTTGCCGTCGGCACCGCGGCTTCGAACGTCAGCACCCGTTCACTGACGAAGCCGCTATCGACGCGCAGCAACTCCCACAGGCTCCTGACCATCAATCCGGCACCGGCCAGAAGCACCAACGCCAACGCCACCTGCGAAGCAATCAGCAACTCGCGGACGTGACGATGAGGGCTTCTCGCGGAGTGGCCGCGCGTTCCCTCGCGAACCGACGCGTGAAGGTCGCCACCAGACACCTGTATCGCCGGCAAGACACCCGCCGCGATGCCGGTAACGACGGCGAGGGCAAGACCAAATGCGAGCACCATCCAGTCGATACCGATGTCCTGAGCGCGCGGAACGCCCGCGGGCCCGAGCATGGTCAACGCTCGCGTGCTCAACGTCGCCAAAGCAAGGCCGACAACCGCGCCCAAGAGCGACAGCAAGATGCTCTCGCTAATCAGCTGACGAATCAGCCTCTGCCGGCCGGCACCCAGCGACGCGCGGACGGCCAGCTCAGTCCGCCGCGAGGCCCCTTGGGCCAGCAACAGGTTGCCGAGGTTGGCGCATGCGACGAGCAATACGAAAAGGACCGCCATCCCGAGCAGCAAGAGCACTGGCCGTGCTTCGGCCACGAGCGCGTCGTACAACGACGCGACATGCACACCTTGGTTGGTGTTATCCGCGGGGTATTCCTTCTCGAGGCGTGCCGCTATCGTTGCCAGCTCCGCCCGAACGCTATCGAGCGTGGCCCCCGGCTTCAGCCGACCAACGGCGCGAATGAAGTGCGCGCCGCGATTGGGATTGGCCGTCTCGAAGCCGTAGGGCACGAACACGTCGGCCTCCCGCTCCGGATTGGCCTCGACGTGGCGGAAGTTCTGGGACAACACGCCGACCACTGT
This sequence comes from uncultured Acidobacteriota bacterium, assembly GCA_963724485.1. Lineage (GTDB taxonomy): Bacteria > Acidobacteriota > Vicinamibacteria > Vicinamibacterales > UBA2999 > JACCSI01. The sequence goes on along the minus strand of CAVRUW010000016.1, from coordinate 22,119 downwards.
GAACGGCCGAGTGTTCACGTCGATCGTTCGACCGACGATCGCCGCATCGCCACCATATCGACGCAGCCAGAAGCCATGACCGAGAATGATGACCGCGGGCCCGTTGGGCGTGTCTTCCTCCGCCGTGAATGCACGGCCAAGCACGAAGGATGCGCCAAGCGTCGGGAAGAAGCCTCGCGTGACATTGACCCCGCCAATCCGCTCGGGAGTGCCCGTACTGTCGGCAATCGTGAAGAAGCCAATCCAGCCGTGTGCGCCGGTCGATTGGAGCTGGCGGGTCTCGCGAGAAAAGTCCAGGAAGTCGGCGGGCGACAGGTTGTTCTTCTCCCCGGTCTGCCGATCGAGGCCAACGATCTTCACGAGGTCGTCTGGCGACGGATACGGTAGCGGCTGGAGCAGCGCCGCGCGAATGACGCTGAACATGGCCACATTGGCGCCGAGACCCAACGCCAATGTCAGTACCGCCATCAATGTGAACGCCGGCCGCCGCCGCAGCGTCCGCCACGCAAAGAACAAGTCCTGCCTGAGCATGGCGGTTGGACGGCCGCACCGGTCAGTAGGTTGTCGGCTGTTTGCCCACGCAAGCAGGCCGTGGTCTGCTCGACGATCTACGGCGCGCCGCAAAAGTGGCGATGAAGTGAATGTTGAAATGTCGGAATTCCGGCTGACACGTTAATCGTCGCTGTGCGACAGTAGATCCCTCCCCGATCCGGAGTGGCGACCTTGGCGAACGCGTGGACTCGGACGTATGCGTGCGGGCATCGTGCGCGAATCACGAAAAGCTTCAGAGCGACGTACTCCCTCGAAATCTTCGCAAAGACGGGCCGGCCCGTTCTTCGGTTCGCGTTGTTGCTGCCGTCGTTGGAGGTTGCACAGCGCACCGCGGACGCGGTAGTCACCGCTCAAAACGAGCCGTGGGTGCCGGCGTTGGGGGGGACGTTCGAAGCGGACGTTGCCGAGCTACATGAGATGAACCAGCTGTCGAGCTAGTTCGTTCTTTTACTTCTCTTCTGCCTCTTCCGACTCGTCCGCTCCGGGCAGGGCCTCATCACCCCAAGGGTTGGCTTGGGGACCGGGAACGATGCCAGCGATATCGGGGTCGGGCCCGTCGGAATCACCCGCATTCTGACCACGCCGGGCGCGCGCTTCAGAGCGACGGGCCGCTTTTTCCTTCTGTTTTTCGGCGCGCGCGCGCTCTCTTTCGCGTTTGCCGCGTGCCAGCGGATTCCGAGTCGCCATGCGCGGTTATTGTACTTCGGTTCAAGCAGCGAAGCTTCGCTTCGAACCATCGAGGCTACGCTTCGCTGCGACAGTGTTTCTTTGCCCGGCCTCCAGCCGGGCGGACGTCTTGAACCCCACTGGAAGGGTTGACCTCGCGAGGATTCCCGGTTCAAGACGTCATTCGGCCCGAAGGGCGGAAAGGGGATCGACACGCATCGCCCGAACCGCTGGAATGATCGCGGCCAGCGCCGCAACGGCCAGGACGGTGGCGACCGTGATCGCAAACGTCACGGGGTCAGAGGCCTGAATTTCAAACAGTAGAGCTTGTGCGCCACGCATGGCGAGTGCGGCCACGATCAGGCCGATCACCAGCCCGATTCCGGCGTGGGTCAATGCCTCCCGGAGGATCTGACGCAGGACGCCGCCGGGTCGCGCACCGAGCGTCATGCGGATGCCGATCTCGCCGGTGCGCATCGTGACGAGGTGCGCCATCACGCCGTAGATACCGGCGGCAGCCAAGACAACACCCAGTACCGCAAACATGCCGAGCAACAGGGCGGACCACCGCCGCACTCCCACCGAGCGTGCCGCGACCTCCTCCATCGTTCGGACCGACGTGACCGGCATCAGCGGATCAACGGCTCGAACGGCGTCGGCCACCGCAGAGGCCACGCTCATCGGCTCACCCGCGGTGTGAAGCACATAGCTCAAGCCCGCGGAGGGCTGCTGGTCGTGCGACATATACAGCTCAGGGTTGACCTCGACGTCGAGCCCCCAGTGTTTGACATCGCCGATGACGCCGATCACTTCGCGCCACGGTTCCGTCGGTCCGACGAAGCCCACTCGCTTGCCCACGGCGTTCTGTCCCGGCCAATACCGTCGAGCCATGGTCTCGTTGATCACGACCACCAGCGGCGCTCGCGCGTCGTCTCTTGCGGTGAAACCGCGGCCAGCACGAATCGCGATGCCGGCGGCCTCGAGGTAGCGAGGTGTCACGATTCGGATGTGCGCTCGCGTCGGCGGATCGTTCTCACCGCGTTCGAACCCTTCGATCCGCACACCCTGGCGGGAATCGGATCCGATAAGCGGCAGGTTGTTGTTGGCACCCGCCGCGATGACGCCGGGCAGCGCGTTGAGCCGTTCATCCAGGCTTTGGCGTGCCCGTCGCACGGCGTCGGCGTCGGGATATCGGGACCGCGGCAGCCGCAGGTTGAGCGTGAGTCGATTCGCGGTCTCGATTCCGGGAGGCTGCGACAACACTCGAACGAAGCTCCGCAGCATCAACCCGGCACCTACCAGTAACATCGCCGTCAGCGCAACTTCGGTTGCGATGAGCGTGAGGCGAATTCCCCTCTTGAGGGCGACAGGTGATCGGCCACCATCGCGCAGCGCCTCGCCTGACTTTTCCCGAGAGACCTGCCAGGCTGGAATCGCTCCAGCAATCACGCCGGTGACGAGACAAATGCCGGCGGTGAAAAGCAGGACTGGAATGTCGAGTTGTGCCCGTTCGAGTCCTGCGCCCCGCAGCAGCGGCGGCGTTTCGGTCAGGAGCACTCGCAGCGTGCCCCACGCAACGAGAAGACCCGCGATGCCACCGAGCCCCGCGAACACCAGGCTTTCGGTCAACGTTTGACGCAAGAGCCTTGACCGCGACGCGCCAACGGCCGATCGGATCGCCATCTCTCTACGCCGGCTGACCGCCCTGGCCAGCATGACGTTGGCCACGTTGGTGCACGCGATCAGCAACAGGAAGCCGACGGCGGCCATTACGACCACCAGGCCCAATCGCGCCGGTCCCACGATCTCCTCGCGCAAGGACACGACGTTGGCGCCGTGCCCTTCATTCGTCTCGGGGTATGTGCTCTCGAGATTGGCACCCACGCGATCCATGTCAACGCGCGCGGCCTCGAGCGACACTCCTGGTTTCAACCGCGCGTAGACGTTCATGTAGTGAACGGCGCGACCTGGGGCGTCTGGTCCACCGCGAAGGACCAGCGGCGCCCACATCGCGGGCGTCTGTCCAGGGAACTCGAATTCACGTGGCAGCACCCCGATCACTTCCTGCGGAAGCCCATTGACCATGACGGTGCGGCCGACGACCGATGGATCGCCGCCAAAACGCTCCAGCCACAAGCCATGACTGAGAACGACGACGCGGTGTCGGCCCAGGATGTCTTCTCCGTCCGCAAAGGTCCGGCCGTGAAGCGCTCGAATGCCGAAGACGTCGAAGAACGTCGCCGTAACCCCGGCGGCGGGGAGCTGCACGGGGTCTCCGATGCCCGTGAGATCAACCGTCGTCTCCGAAAATCCGGCGATCGATGTGAATGACGAGTGCATCGTCGCCCAGTCGAGAAAGTCGGCCGGTGAAACGGGCCCATTCACCCGGCCCTTCGGCGGGTCGCTTCTCCCCCACCATCACGAGCCGTTCCGACTCGGGATAAGGCAGCGGACGAAGAAGGACGGCATTCACGACCGAGAACACCGCGGTGTTGGCGCCAATGCCGAGAGCCAGCGTCAATAGAACCGTCGCTGAAATCCCAGGTTGCCGGAAGAGGAGTCGCAGGGCTTGCCGGAGGTCATGTCGAAACGTATCCATCCACCACCTCGTCTTGAGAGCTTGATCGGGCCGACGGCGATTCGTTCGTCGTTCGAGCCGCTCGCCCAGGCCATGACGGACCGCGTCGAGGGCGGCGCGGAGCCAGAGGGCGGCTGCACCCCAGCCGCGAACCCTGGCACGCTGCGCGGCGAACAGGGCTTCCATATCGGGGCCAAACGAGTCACGAACATCTCGCGGAAACAAGTAAAGCAGCGCGCGATACATCCTGGAACGCACCATTCATCTCGCTTTCAGCAGCTTCCGCACGCGGCGATCGCCGACTAGCGTCTCGAGCCGGCGAGCCTCCGCGCGCGCCACGCGCTCACCCTGCGCGGTCAGCTGGAAATAGCGGCGCCGTGGATCGTCCCCTTCCTCGCCCTTGTCCCCTTTGGGCCGGCGCCCACCGCGGGCCTCTTCGATGAGTCCTTCAGCGAGCAGACGTCGAAGCGTGCGGTAGAAGTTGCCGGGCAGCAGCATTTCGCCAAGCCGGGCCTCGACGTCGCGCACGAGACTCCACCCGTGGCGGGGCTCATCGGCCAGGGCCAACAAGACTTCGAAGACCAACGGTTTCAGCGGCATCATCGCGGATAGTGTCAGTTTGATGCTACTGAATGTCAAACGGTTGGAACGGTCTGCTGTTTGCACCCGAGGTGGACATGAGACGGCCGAGATGGCGCCGCCGCTGGGTGTGGTGGACAGCCGGCGCGATTGCCTTTGCCGGCTTCCTCCTGCTCATCGCCCAAGATCAGGAAACCATTCAGATTGAAAGTCCTGTTGGCGCACGAGACCCGCGCTCGGCCGACTACATGGCCTCGCTCGTGGGCTCCAGGGTGGAAACCGGCGACGAATACGTGGTGCTACGCAACGGTGACGAAGTGTTCCCAGCCATGCTCGAGGCCATTCGACAGGCCGAGCGCCGCATCAGTTTCGAGAGCTTCATCTATGAAAACGGCGTCGTCGGCGACCAGTTCACCACGGAACTGGTCGCAGCAGCGCGCCGCGGCGTGACCATTCGAATCGTGCTGGATGCCTTCGGCGCCGAGCTTTCGCAGTCGTCGGTCGACGCGCTCACGGGCGCCGGCGTCGAGGTGCGATGGTTCAACCCGATTCGCCCATGGTCGCTCGAAGAGACGAACTACCGCACACATCGCAAGGTCCTCGTCGCCGACGGGCGGGTCGGGTTCACCGGCGGGATTGGGCTCGCTGATCACTGGCTCGGATCGGCTCAGGATCCCGAGCATTGGCGCGATACGCAGTTCAAGGTGACCGGCCCCGCGGTCCGCGCCTTGGAGGCGTCTTTCTACGAAAACTGGCTCGAAGCTGGCGGACGTTCGGCCCCTGCACTCGACGCAGAGCAACCGCCGCAAGGTAAGGCGCGTTCGGTCGTTCTGTGGAGCAATCCGACGGGCGGAGCGAGCAACGTCAAGCTGCTCTATCTGCTGTCGATTGCCGCGGCGCGGGAGCGCATCGACATCCAATCGCCGTACTTCATCCTCGACGAGTCGAGCCGTTGGGCCTTCTCCGAAGCGCGCAGGCGAGGCGTCAAGGTTCGCATTGTCACCGACGGCGAGATCACGGACTCGAAACCGGTTAAGTATTCGAGTCGTGAAGGCTATCAGCAGCTTCTCGATTGGGGCATCGAGATCTACGAGTACCAACCAACGATGATGCACGTGAAGGCGATGGTCGTCGACGGCGTCTGGAGTGTCATCGGGTCGGCGAACTTCGACAACCGCTCCTTCGAGCTGAACGACGAATTGACCGTGGCAGCAGCGGACGATCAGTTGGCGCGCGATCTGACGCGCGACTTCGAAGCGGACATCGGAAAGTCCATCCGGCTCGATCCGGCGACGTGGAAAAATCGTTCGCTGCTCGAGAAAACTCGTGAGCAGTTCTGGGCGATGTTTGGCGAGCTGTTCTAAAGGGACTATTCGCGCTCGGCGCCAACCCACGTCCAGCCGTCGCCCGTCCGCCGGAAGAAAAACGTCGCTGGCTTCGACCAGGCCGGCTGGGTCGGGTGCGAGGCGGTGATAGTCACCCCGACATACGAGCCCGCGGCCGCCGCAGTGATCGCAGCAGGCGCTTGAGCCGAGGCAGTCGTTACGGTCATCGGCTCGCCGACTTTGACGCGCGTGTCGGCCGCGTTGTCGAGGGAGAACCATTGCAGGGTGTAGTTGGCCGGCGCCTCGGCGACCTTCGCCGCGACCGCGGCGTTACCGAACTTCAGGGCGCCCTGTGCGCTCAACACCGGATCGACGACCGGGTTTACGCCGTTCAACCAGGTTCGAACCACTTTGTCGCGACGCTTGATCAACGTGGCCGTCATGTACTCGGTTGCGCGGGGATCGGTGTAGCGCGCCTTCTCGACGATCGCGCGAATGGCGGCATCGCTGAATCGAGCCACGATTCGCGCACCCCAGAAGGCGTCGTCCGGACGCATGTTGCGGAACGCAGGGTTGGGGTATTCAGGCTTCCACTTGGCCGGGTCGAAGGCGTCGCCTTCGAAGCGGCCGATGGACGGAGGAACCTCGGGGTACTGGATCAACATCCAGGGCCGGACATAGAAGCCGAGCGTACCCAGCGTTTTCCATCCCGGACCTGGCTCGTAAATGTATTCGTTGCCGGCTCGATGGCGCTGCTCGTAGACGGTTCCGCTCCCGAGGATCGAACCAAAGTCGAACATGTAGTGCTTGATATACCCGCGACCGTTCCGCGTCTCGAGCATGTCGAGGCTGTTCACGCCACGTGAGTCGTCGTGATTGAGCCAGGCAGCGAAGACCCTTGCTCCCCGCAGCTCGCGCCGGTGTTCGTGGGCCACGATGTCATTGGGATCGTCGGAACGCGTGCCGTGATAACGGAAGTTGCCCAGCGGCCGCCCTGAGGCAAAGCGGCTGACGATGGCGCGATAACGGCCGTTGGGCAAGCGCGCCGCACGATGCAGCACGTCGTCCAGATCTTGTCGCGTAAACCGCCGGCGCTTGCCACTGTAGACGTCGCGAAAACTGGCCGTCTCCGAAATGACGAGCTTCGCCGCATCGAACTCGGTCAGTTGGACCTCGACGGTGTGGTACCCGAATGCGTTGTAGAACGCCGTTCCGATGATCTCCGCGCCGCTCGCGAGCTCGGGGTTATCGGGTGGGTCGAACTCGATCTGGTAGATCTGCCCGGTCGGATCGGTCATGCGAAAACCGGGCTGCACACCGGAGCCCTTGTCGCGCGAGATCACCCACCCGTCGATCGACACTTGCGGCGGGCCAGTGTCGGGCCCTTTCACCAACTCCTCGATTGAAATGTCGCGACGGCCAATGCGATTCGTGAACCAACTCGAGTCAGGGACCTCATCGAGCGTGTTGACATTCATCGCTCGAACGTCGCGACGCTCACCGGGTTGGATGAACGTCTGGACAACGAAGTCGTAGCCGTTGCTATCTTCCTGCTCGGCAGCCTTCGACGCATCGAGCGCTGTATCGTCGTCTACCCCGATCGGATCATCCGGGTAGAAGCGTGGGTTGGCTCCTGAGAGTGGAGCCACGAGGGCGATCGCGAGAAGTGCGACCAGGCAACGCATCAGAAGACCCCACCAAACACGATGTGAAGGTGTGTGCCTTCGCGGCTGCCAAAGGCGGTATCCACCCTGAGGATCACGCCATTGGACGTATTGAACCGAAAGCCGATGCCGTAGTCGTCTTCGAAACTGCTCAACTTGAGGTCCGATCGATTCAAGGACACCTTCCCGGCATCATAGAAAAACGCGCCGTCGAGACCCGACCAGATTTCCCAACGATATTCGGCCTGCAGAAGCAGGGCATGCGGTCCACGGAAGCGGTAGTTGCGGAATCCTCGCAGCGAGTCGTTTCCGCCGAGCGACGGCATCATGAAGAAAGGGACGCCATTGCTGTCATCGGCGCCGTAGGTGCTCGCGAGGTGGGCGCGAAGCGCGATGACGCGGCGCTCCGCAAGGAACCCGAAGAATTGCCGCAGATCGACATCAGTGCGCGTAAAGCTCCAGGCGCCTTCATTCCGATCCGAAAAGCGAGTGACCTGGAAGCGATACCAACCGCCGCGACGCGCGTAGAGGGGTTCACGGTAGTCGACGTCAACGAAGGCGGAGGAGCGGAGATAATCGGTGGTCAGACCCAGGCCAGGAGCGTCCTGCTCATTGAACACCTCGTCGGTCGTCGGGACATTCGAGTTCTTGCCGTCGCCGGTGCGCGCCTGAAGGTAACCAAAGCTGCCACCGACCGACACCGGATCGGCGAGATTGACACCGCGCCAGTTGCCGACACGTGCGTCTGGCGCAGGAGGAATGAGCTTCGATCCTCGCGTTGCGAGTCGGGACCCAATCCAAAATAATCCTCTTGCGGGTACTCGCGAAGTCCCGCGACCACGGAGCCGAACACGCGAGAGTCTGGTTGATCGGGACCGGCCACGGCGGCTTCCATCGCCCAGTACTTCTTGATGCTCGCTGCCGACCACAATTCGAGACGGCCGCGCCGCTTGAAAATGTCGCGATCGCGAAAGCCCAGACCGAATGCGAAGCCGCTACCGGTGGTCAGGCTTCCGATCTTTGGGTAGAGGTTGTCGCGCGTGAGTAGTAGCAGCGCGCGATCTTCGGCGTAATCCATCGCCCGTTGCAGGTTGTCGGGTCGGTTGGGCGACAGCGAACGCTGTTTTTCTTCTCGTTGCTGACGCAGCGCTTCGGCGCGTGACGTGGGTTCGGGTTCCTGCGCGGCCAGAGGACTACGGGCACCTACAACGGCCACCAGGAAGATGGGGATGACGACAAAACGCATGGGGCAGAGCGCGAGCGCTCCGAGTCGCCGATCATACTCCGACTGACGAGCTCCGATTACCTAGAGAAGTGTCAGCGCCGTGAGGTGATTGTGTCGGGCGTGACGCCGCAGGTGCTCCTGGAGTTGGGCCCACGCTTCCAAGAACGGATTGATTCCGACTTCTTTCCAGCCGCGCAACGTTTCGGGAGTCACTCGAAGCACAACGCGTGTCAGCGGGATGTCTTCAGGTTCGCCACATCGCAAAATAGCGTCTGCTTCCCAGAACCCGTCAATCAGACGGAATCCCGTTTGTTCGATGGTGTGACTGATGCCCTGGTCGAGTGCAAGATGGGCGCCTTCCAGCGTCCATTCGGGACGCATGGCGAGAAACGCACTGGAGGAGTCGGTGAGAAACATGTCCGGAGCTACCCGACCCCAACACAATGTCAAAAGAGCAACAACCGACGCAAGCTGAACGGGTTACAGTCGAGGTACTGCCTATCTCAGCGCAACACGAGAAATGGGTCCAGCGGAACCCCTTCCCACCAGCGCTTGGCGCCATCCAGTTTGAAGATTGCGAAGTGGAGATGCGGGGTATTCGGCGGGGCGTTGCCGGTCGTCCCCACGTATCCGATCGTTTGACCGCGCGTCACCGTTTGCCCTTCCGCGAGGTTGGCCGCATAGCTGTCGAGATGCGCGTAGTAGTAGCAATACTGGTCCGCCAGGTCGTACTGGTAGATGGTGAGCCCTCCGCGCGCGCTCGTGAACAGCTTCATGATGCGACCATCGATCGTCGCGACGACTGGTGCCCCTCGCGGCGCGAGGATGTCCAGCGCCTCGTGTTGACGGCCGCCGCCGCGAGCGTCTTGGAACGTCGAGTGCAAAGCACTGGCCTCAACTCCTGCGACCGGCACCTGTAGCTGTTTGTTCAGAAGGACGGCGACATCACCTTCATCCACTTCAACGGGTAGCGTGATCGAATCGACAAACCTGGGAACGACAGGCTTCGGACTCGATCCAGGCTCACGCTCCCGCGCCTGCGCCGTCTCGATTTCGAGAACACTGCGAGAGGCACCTGGGTGTCGGCCAAGCAAGAACGCACCGACCCACCACAGCCCCAGGATGACGGCCAACGTCAGCCACGGAGCGAGCACCTCTTCACGAAATACGCGACGACGACGACGCTTCATCTGAGGACGACCTTGCTACCCGGCGCCACGAAAGTTGTGAGGCGCATGACGTCCCAGTTGGTCAAGCGAATGCATCCGTGCGATTCGGTGTGCCCGATGCGTGACGGCTCGGGTGTGCCGTGAATGCCGTAATGCTCCTTACTGAGATCGATCCACGCGACACCGACAGGATTGTTGGGCCCCGGCGCGATCTTGGCTTTGGCATGCGATGGGTCGGCATCCCAGAACAACGCGGGGTTGTAGTTGAACGGCGGGTTGAGGCTCACGCTGTTCACCTTCCATTCTCCGACCGGCAATGGATCGTTCTCGCTGCCAACAGTGACGGGCGCCTGGAAAACAACGCCGCCGGTCGCGTCCTGCACGGTGAGGGTCATGGTCTCGCCTGTAACCGTGACGAAGTGGGCGTTGGCCGTCTTGGCGTTGACGGCAGGCGATGCCGGCTTCGTTGGACTAGCCTTGGCACTCATCTCGAATGCGATGACGTTCGGCACGCGAATCGTTTCGCCCTCCGCAAACCGCGCGTCAGGATTCAGTCGTTGCAACAGCTTGGGACTCGCGTGAAATCGTTCGCCCAGCAACTCGAGCGCTGAGGCGTACGACATTGCAGGCAGCTCGGACTTTTTCATCATGTCGTCCGGCATGTTCTCGACGAAAGGTCCTGCGGCGTCGGCACCAGTGATCACATAGTCCACCAGAGGCGTTGTGAACCCATCGCCGAGTGCCGTCGCCGTCCGATCGTCGACCTCGCCCGTGTCCGGAAGCTGTTTTGATTTTTGAAATGCGGCGAGCGCGCGCTTGGTGTTGCTTCCAACCGCAGCGTCGAGCTCACCGGGAGAGAAATTTGCCCGGTCGAGGGCGACCTGTGCCGCAAGATGACGTAGAGCCATCGGATCGAGTGCGTGCTTTGACGGCTCAGTTGGTTGCGCCTGACTGGCGCCGTTGAGCACGCCCCCCGTCAAGAACATACCAAGACCCAACGCTGTCACACAAAAGAATCGCTGATGGCTCATCGTGGCTAATTCAGCAAGAGACATTCCACGCTGACGGCCGAGAGCATCGTTACTGCCGAGCTCGAAACCCGACGGCGCGCTGCTTGCACCTGGGCCATCAATGCAGTCGCGCTGGCTGACCGGGCTTGCCTTAGCCGTGATCACGGGGATTGCGGTCGTGTTCTGGACCCAGCGAGCCGAGGTAGAGAGCCCTCGAGTGAGCCCGGCTACGGAGAACGCCGCGTCGGTTGCCGACGATGAGCGCACCGTGTCTCAACGGGAGCGTGACGAGACGCTGAAACGCGCACAGCTGTGGATGCCGCCAAAGGTTCCGGTCGCCGCTGCCTACTTTGGCCCCGACCCGGCGTATCCTCGCGAACTCGACTGCCGGTTCGAAGTCAGCGAGTTGGGTGGCACGACGCGAAAGTTTGATTGTCGGCTCGAAAGCGGCGAGGCGATTCGCGTCAAGTACGGCGACGGACCTGAGATTCCTGCCGAAGCCGCAACCACGGCGCTGCTACGCGCGCTTGGCTTTGGCGCCGACGAGGTTCACCTCGTGGAACGCTTGCGCTGCCATGGCTGTCCAGACGAGCCGTTTCTCACGATGAAGGCAATCGAGGTGACCCACTCCGGGCCCTTGTACGAGCGAGCGATCGACTTCGATTCACACAAGGACTTCCAGTGGGTATCGATTGAACGAAAGTGGCCGTCACGACCGATCGAGACCGACGATCTCGAAGGCTGGGCGTTCTTCGAGTTGGACAAGGTCGATGTCGCCCAAGGTGGTGCGCCGCGGGCACACGTCGACGCAATGCGGCTCTTGGCGGTTTTCCTCGCCCATTGGGACAACAAGTCCGAGAATCAGCGCCTCGTATGCCTCTCCTCTGAGTGGGCCGAGGGATCAGCGTGCAAGGAGCCGTTCCTGCTTCTGCAGGACGTCGGTGGGACATTCGGTCCGAGGAAACTGGATCTCGACGCGTGGGAGCAGGTGGAGATCTGGAAAGACCGGACGACGTGCACGGTTTCGATGAGCGAGATGCCGCACGGTGGCGCGACGTTCGCGGAGGCTCGCGTCCTCGAGGACGGTCGACAGTTTCTTGGGCGGCTGTTAGCGCAGCTGTCCGAACGCCAGTTGACCGATCTCTTCGTGAACGCCCGCTTCGATCAACAGCGTGGGATGCTCGATTCGGTGCGGCCCGCCAGCGATTGGGTGCGCGCCTTCAAGCATAAGGTCACCACCATCAATGAAGGGCCGCCGTGTCCAACCGACGAGTGATGGCACTACCGCGAATCATCATCTCCCTGCGTTAGAGTCCCCGCATCCACCGTCCGACCTGTCCGGGAGATCGCCTGAAAGTGAAGCTCGTCCCCTTCGATCTCGATCAACATGAAGTGGTAGTCGTCACTGTAGGTTCGTGCGATGGATGGCGTGGACACGCCATCGCCGCGGCGCAACGATCCGGCTCCGCCGCTCACGAAATACTGGACGCCCGAGTGCAACGTCGTGCGCTGATAGATATGCTCGTGCCCGGAAAACACGGCGTCGACCTGGTGGCGGATCAGGATGGGTTCGAGCGCCCAGCGGTGAACGATCGACGATCTCGCGTAGCGCCCTGACGTGTACAGCGGGTGGTGCAACAGGACGATCTTCCAGTCAGCGTTCGACTTGGTCAGCCGATCATCGAGCCACGACAACTGCGCTTGATCGAGATTGCTCGAATCGAGTGCGAAGAACTCGACTCTGGTCGTCACGCGCGTCAACACATCTTCGGGCGGCGCAAAGGTGTAGTAGCGCTCGCCGTTCATGTGGAACGGCGCGTAAGACACCTGGCGTGGGTCGTCGTGATTGCCCAGCACCGCGAAGAACTCGATTCCCTGATCGAGCAGTGCGTCGTAGGGTTCTTCGAATTTCAAGCGATAGTCTTCCGCCGTCGCCGGCCCTTCGTAGATGTTGTCGCCCAGCATCAAGACAAATGGAAAGCGGAACGCGTCGTGGAATCGGGCCATTTGCGCCGCCACCTCCCGCTGCTGCGGGGTCCCGCGACCGCTGTCGCCAATCACGGCGAACTTTACCGACGTCAGTTTGCCAGGCAGCGTGAGAGTCCCCCCACCGAGTGCCGTGCTGTCCGGCGCTTGAACGACGGGCCCGCCCTTGCTCGTGGAATTGGCGACCGCAGACGAGACCCTGTCTTCACAACCTGCGAACAGGACGCTCAGGAATAGCGCCAGTAACGGGGCAACGCGGAAGCCTGTCATCAATTTCACAACTGCCCGAATGCACGAACCCTACCGAACCGCCGTGGCACAAACCTTGAAGCTTTCCCAACAGCCGGGTTGGCCAGGATGAGGCTATGAAACCACTTCAAGCGTGTTGCGCAATCGGGCTCCTGATTGTGGCAGCGTCCTACCGCATCGCAGTCGACCCCGTGCTAGCCGCGAGCGGCTTCGTGGTCGCGACGACTGCGGCCGTCGTGCAGAAGGCGCCGGCAAAGGCGGTGAACCCGGCCGGGGCTGCGACGAAAGCCTTCCTGGATCGGATCGCCGAATACCTCGAGTTCCACAACAACGTCGAAAAGACTGTTCCGCCTCTCACCGAGACCAGCGATCCGGCCAAGATCGCGGCACGTGAAAAAGCGCTGGGAGAAGCGTTAATCAAGGCGCGGCCGAACGCGAAGCCGGGTGACTTCTTGATCAAGGAGTACCAGCCGTTCCTGGCCCGCGTCATCCGTCAGGATTTCGCCAAGCGATCGGTCGCCGATCGAAAGGCGCTGATTCAGGAACTGCCCAAGGGCGTGAAGATCGGGGTCAATCAGGTCTATCCAACAACATTGCCGTTGGCGACCTTCCCATCCAGGCTTCTCAGGGCCTTGCCGGAACTGCCATCGGAGCTCGAATATCGCATCGTCGGCCGGGATCTGGTGCTGCTGGACGTCAAGGGCAACGTCATAGTGGATATCATGCCGGGAGTCTTTCCGATTCCCACATAACCGGCGGCGTCGAGGTCAAAGATGGCGAGAGGGTCACGGTTCGTTAGTTTGATGACGGCAGGGAAAGCCACGCTGGGCGTGTCGCTGGTGTGCACGCTGCTGGTGGAACCACGCTTGTCCAGCGAGCAGCTCTCCAGCCTGGCCACCCTTTCGGCCCAGCCGGCCGCGCCCGCCGCCGCGGCGGCTGGGGGCACGACCGCACCAACCGCCCAGAACTCGGTGCGATTCGCGGTGCTCGGGGATACCGGCACCGGCGACCGGGCCCAATACGAGGTGGCGGCACAACTTGAAAAGTCCAGGGCGATCTTTCCGTTCGAGTTCGTCATCATGGTCGGCGACAACATGTATGGGTCCGAGCGTCCGCAGGACTACGTGCGAAAGTTCGAACTGCCGTACAAGCCGATGCTCGATGCGAAGGTTCAGTTCTTTGCGTCGCTCGGCAATCACGATGACCCGAACCAACGCTTCTACAAGCCGTTCAACATGAACGGTGAGCGTTACTACACCTTCAAGTTCGGAAACCCGAGCGTCCGCTTCTATGCGCTCGACAGCAACTACATGACGCGCGAACAACTGGAGTGGATGGAGAAGGAGCTCGCCAATTCGGACTCGCCGTGGAAGATTGCGTTCTTCCACCATCCGCTCTATTCGTCAGGGGGGCGGCACGGGTCGGAGGTCGATCTTCGAGAGCAGCTCGAGCCGCTGTTCACGAAGCACGGAGTGAACGTCGTTTTTGCCGGCCACGAGCACTTCTACGAGCGGCTGCGGCCACAAAAGGGTATCCATTACTTCACCGCCGGCGGATCCGCGAAGCTGCGCTCGGGGGACATCCAGAAAGGAACACTGACCGTCGTTGGCTTCGATGCCGACCGGTCCTACATGTTGGTTGAAGTTGCCGGCGAGACTATGCACTTCCAGACCCTCTCGCGGGTCGGGAAACGAGTGGACTCCGGTACAATCGAGCGATCGAATCGCGCGACGACCCAACCACAATGACGAGAGCGCTCCGCGCGTTCAGTGACTCGTACACAGCGCGGAAACGCGGCGCCATCGTCCTCGCGATGGCCGCCATGCTCCTCTCCGCGTCGGCTGCTCTCCTGGCCCAACCGCAACAACAACCGCAGCAGCTGCCGGTGCCCCAGCAGGTCGATGAGCCTGGCGTCATGGACAATTTGCAGGAGGAGCTCTTCGCGGCTGCCGTGCGGTTGCCTTTTGCAGCGGGTCTCGGCGTCGTGCTCGCCTTGCGCCCGCGTCGACGCGGGACACCGATTCGACAGCCGGCGGTCGTCCAAACGCAGGTCATTCTCGCGATCGTCGGTGCGCTCATCATGTTGGTGATTGGCTCGAGCCTGGCGCGGGCGTTCGGCATCGTCGGCGCAGCGAACCTGATTCGCTACCGCTCGAAGATCGACGATCCCAAGGATGCCGTGGTCATGCTGTGCACGCTGTCCGTGGGGCTCGCGGCGGGCGTGGGCTTGTATGGCCTCTCGGTGATCGGCACGGCTTTCCTTACCCTCGCACTGTGGATCATCGAAGGATTCCAACCGCAGACGCGCCAATTCGAGCTCAGCGTCAAGCTCGGCGACCACACACCACAACTCCGACCGCGGATCGAAGCGGTGCTGCGCCGCTTCAAGACCCACTACGAGCTGCGCGGTCAGTCGGACGATGAAGTCACGTACATGGTGACCGCACCGCTCGATATGCACACTGACCGTGTTTCCAACGCCCTCACCGCATTGGTCCCGTCTGGCAAGGGTGCGGTCGAGTGGAACGAGAAGCCCTCCAAGGGCAAATAGGATAGGCGCGAGGCTCCGTTGAAACTGATCGTGCAACCAGACGCCGGGGTCGCGCCGGTGATTCAGGCGATCCGTAAGGCCAAAAAGACGCTCGACGTCTTCATTTTCAGGCTCGAGATCGACGAAGTCGAACGAGCCTTGACGGCGGCAGTCCAGCGCGGCGTCCGCGTGCGGGCGGTTATCGCCCACACCAACCGCGGAGGCGAGTCCCGCTTGCGAAAACTAGAGCAACGGCTACTGGCTGGGGGCGTCACCGTTTCGCGCACCGCGGACGATCTCCTCCGCTACCACGCGAAGTACATGATCGCCGACGACGTCCTGCATCTGTTCGGCTTCAACTTCACCAAGCTCGACATCCTGCGGAGCCGCAGCTTTGCGGTGGCCACGCGTGATCGCCGGGCGGTCGCCGAAGCCATCCGCCTTTTCGAAGCCGATGCGACACGGCAGGAGTACAAGCCCGCGCGTGCGAACCTCGTCGTCAGCCCTGAGACCTCACGAGCTGCACTGAGCGAGTTCCTGAAGGGCGCACGCCGTGAGCTGGCGATCTACGACTCCCGGCTCAACGACCCGTCGATGCTCAAAATTCTCAAGCAGCTCGCCGGCCGCGGCGTCCGCATTCGCATCATCGGAGTAATCAAGAAAGGGTGCGAGGGCATCGACGTCCGGCCGCTCGCCAAGATGCGATTGCACGTGCGCGCGATCGTGAGGGACGGGACACGAGCGTTTGTCGGCAGTCAGAGCATGCGGAAGCTCGAGCTCGACAGCCGTCGCGAGGTGGGCTTGCTCGTCAACAACCCCGTGGTGACGCGCAAACTACTGCAGATTTTCGAACAGGACTGGCTCGACGCCGATCGATCGAGCGAAAAGGATTCGCCCGGACACACGCGGCGATGCGGTCGCCTGACCGAAGCGGCTAGTCGTCGGAGAGCAGCTCCGCCAGCGGCGTCAGGTCCTCGATCGATTCGGCGATGGTCTTGATGATCATCAGCAGCGGCAACGCCAGCAGCATGCCGACGATCCCCCAGAGCCAGCCCCAGAAAAGAAACGAGACGAAGACGGCAACCGGATTGAGCTGTACCGACTTGCCGAACACAATCGGCGTGAAGAGGAACCCCTCCAGCGTCGTGATGACCAGCGACGCGCCAGCAACCATCGCCGCCGTGGTGATGCTGCCGAACTGCAGCAGGCTCGCGAGCATCAACCCTGCTGCGACGCCGGCAGGACCCAGATAGGGCACGCAGTTCAGGAGACCCGCTGCCAATCCCCACAGGCCGGCATACTCGACGCCGAAAAACAGCAACACGCCCCACGTGCAGAGGCCGACGACGACGCTTGCCAGGATCAGATGGAACATCGATTTCGCCACGCGGTCGCAGATCTGATCGATGACCTGAACGGTGACCTTGCGTTGTGACAATCGCTCCCCGCTCAGCCGAACGAACTTGCGCTTGAACAGGTCCCCGGAGGCGAGGAGAAAGTAGACGAGAAACACCACAAGCGTCGCACTGCCGGCAATGGCCAATGCGCCCTGTGATCCGAGCCAGACGAAGTTGTTGAAGTTGACCGGCGGCTCCACGACCTGCACCGGCGTCACGCCTCGCTGCGTCGACGGTCGATCGGCAGTTTCCGTCGCAGTGCGTTGCAACTCGGCGACCGCGCTCTGGAGTTGAGACAGAGCCCCCTCTCCGCGCGTCACGATCGCTCGAAACGTCTGGCGCAGCGTTCGAGTCGCCTGCGGCAGCCCGGCGATCGCCTCCGAAGCCTCGTCGCTCAGGCTGTAAGACATGGCCCCGAGAAGACCAACCAGCGACCCGACGACGAGTGCAGCGGCAATCCAGCGAGGCATGATCCGCTGGAGGCGTCGGACGACGGGCGCCAGAGCCAGCGCCACAACCATTCCAAAAACAATGGGAACGAAGAAGCCTTGTGCCAGGCGAAGCGCCGCGACCACGACGACAACGGCGATAGCCAGGAGGGCGTACTTTTCGAGACCGGCAATCTCGGTTGGCAGCGCGTTCGGCGACTCGATTGCAACCTTGTCGGATTCGTCGACCGGCCGTATGTCACGACTAGCGAGTTTGCCCATCCAGCTTTGGCGTCCAACAGTCGTGCCAAGGCTGGGGCGGGTAGGTCTGGTTGGGCTGGTTGGGCTGGGTGGCTGGTTGGAAAGGCCAGCTCGACCAGACCCGACCAGCCCCACCAGCCCTAAGCCGCCCTTTTCTTCTTCTTCGCCTTGGACCGGGTCGGGCGATTTCCGCCGGCCGCCTCGAGACTCGCCCTCAAGCGTTCCGCCAGGTCCACGACCTTGGGACTCATCGTCCGCCCCTTATCCTCCAGCTTGACGGTTTTGCCCTTGAGCTTGCCCTTGATGACCTTCTGCAGGTTTTCCTGGTAATCGTCGGTGTATTGCTCTGGCTTCCATTCGGACGCCAGCGCGCCGATGAGGTCCGTCGCCAGCTTGAGTTCGCGCGCGGGGACCTTCGCTCGATCGACCTCGTCGATCCGTGGCGCCTCCACGATCTCATCGGCGAATCGGACCATCGTGAGCATCAAGTGATCCTCGAGGCTCTCGATTGCCACGAGGTGTTGCCTTTCGCGAATGACAACTTTCCCGACGCCGACGCGGCCCGTCTGCCTGAGGGCATCGCGGAAGATCGCGTAGGCCTGCTCGGCTCCCTTGTCCGGCAGGAGGTAGTAGGGGTGATCGTAGAAGCGATCGTCGATGTCCTCGGCGGGCACGAAATCGGTGATGTTGACGCGACGGTCGCGCTCGAGCGCCGCCGACTTGAAGTCGTCCTTGGTCAGCACGACGTAGTGCCCCCGTTCGTATTCGTAGCCCTTGACGAGATCCTCCCAATCAACCGGCTTGCCATCACGCTGACACACGCGTTCGTACTTGATGGGCGATTTGTCCTTCGCGTGGAGCAGCCGGAACTTCTGACGGTGTTCTCGAACGGCGGTGTGAAGCTGAACGGGAATTGCCACGAGTCCGAACGATAACGTGCCGCGCCAGATGGGTCGTGCCACGGGATGACCTCCAAGTTGCGCAATATGGGCAATCAAGCGGCGTGCCAGCGCTACTTCGGAGACGCAATCGCCGGCACGAGCTCATCGAGCGTTCGAATGCGCCGGCAGTCGACATGCGGGTACAGGCCGGCGGCGTCGAGCAGGATGCCCTCACGCAGACCAGCACTGCGGGCGCCCATCACATCAATGTAGTAGAGGTCGCCGACATGCGCGGTGGAATCGGCGACGCCGCCACTCTGGGCGAGCGCGATCTGAAACAGTTTGGGGTCGGGCTTCTCGACGGCCCATTCGTGTGAGTCGAGCACGACGTCGAAGAACTCGGTGAGGCCCAGACGGTCGAACAGATAGCGGAGCCGTCCGTTGGCGTTCGACACAACGACCATCGTCAGGCCCAACTGACGCAGACGGCGCAATGCAGGCCGCACGTCGTCTGGCACGTACTCCCAAAGGTTTTCGGATCGGTGGTACTCGCGCAGCATCGCGAGTCCGGCGTCGGTGGCTTGCGACAGCGGGATGCCCGCGTGCTCGAGCACCTTGTTGAAGTACAACCACCCGCGACCGGCGTCGTTGGTGGCGCCGACAACCGACGCCTCATCGATGTCACGTTTGGCGAAGGGTTCTGCGGCGGCGAGCTGTTCGGCGGACACGATGACACCTTCGGTTTCGAGCGCCGCACTCACCCTCGTCCACGCGGGATGGCAGAGCACCCCACCTGCGTCCAAGAACAGCGTACGAATCGTCAGTTTTTCCATTGGGGACAGGCTTTGTCATCGCGGGACAGTCCCTGTCATCGGGGGACAGTCCCTGTAAAGAGCTAGCCGCCACTGCGAAGCCCGGAGAGATCGAGCGGGCGGTCGTCGGACGGCAGTGAGCGGTGATACTCGAGCAACGGACGATCGTCGGTGAGCAACGGGCCTTCGCCGACGAATCGCCGCATCTCGTCCGGCCCCGCCATGTACCACGACTTCAGCACATCGAACGACGTCAGGCCGACCTCGTCGAGAGCGGCGGCGGTGCGCGCATCACGCCGCTTGGTCGCAAACACCTCTTCGCTGAGCTGCAGCGGCTTCATGCTGCCAACCATGAGGTTTCCGTCGAACCACAACGTCGCGTGCGGGAACACATCGAGAAAGGTCCGCATGATCAATCGGTACTGCGTCGGCGGCCGATGCCCAATCCACTGCAACGCCAAGCCACCCTCGCGCAACGCATGGCGCACGAGCCTGAAGTACTCGCGCGAGTACACGTTGCCTGCCCCAGCGTGGATCGGTTGAATGATGTCAGCGGTAATCACATCGAACGTCTGTCCGGAAAGGAGCAGGAAGTTACGTCCGTCATCGACACGCAGCGACACGTTCGGCTGATTGAGGACGTCGTAGCTGATGTGCGCAAAGAAGAACGCGGCCCGCCTGACGCTCTCCGACAGCTCGACGATCTGGACCTGCGTGCCCGGGTATTGACTGACGGCGCCGCTGGTTGCCCCACCGCCAAGACCAATGACCAGCGCACGCTGGGGTGATGGATGCAGCACCATCGGCAGGTGACCGATCAAGCGATGCAGGTTGACCATCTCGGGCGCGTCGTTGGCCTGATGCAAGCCGTCCAGATACAACGAGCGTCGAAACTCGCTCGCGTGCACGCTGACTGCGGTCTGGACTCCTTCCTCGCGCCAGAACTCACGCATGTCCTGTCCGTGTCGACGAGCGTAGGCCGCAACGAACGGATCGGGAACTTGCCGTGCCAGCAGGACGAAAGCCGCGACACTGACGCCTAGAGTGACGAGCAATCGACCTCGACTCCTGTGTCGTGCGACCAGGACGAGCGCGCTTGCGCCGTACATCGCCGCCAAGGCAATCAATCCACGACGTGTCCCGAGCGCTGGCAGGAGAACGAAGCCACCGAGGAGCGCGCCGCCGATCGCCCCGATGACGTTGAGCGAATAGAGTCTGCCCACACGATGGGCGATCGATGGCGCCTTATCACCGGTGAGCGGCGACGCCGCAAGCCGAATGGCGATTGGAAAACCAAGTCCCATCAGGATCGCTGAGGGCAGAATTGCGGCAGCACTGGCCTGGATCTCACCCGAGGTTCGCCAACCGCGGCCGTAGCTCCACCCTAGAAAAATCGCTGACGCCAGCACGGCAAGAGCGGTGGCAATCTGAATCACGAACAGTCGCGTCACCCAGTCGCGCGGCCGCCGCAGCCAACGAGCCGCAATGGCGCCGCCAATCGCAATACCAGCCAGGACAGTCGCCAGCATCGTCGTGAACGCGTAAGTCGTGGCCGCGAGGTACTGCACGAGCATCCGAAACCACAGGATCTCGAGCGCAAGCGCGACGAGACCCGACACTAGGACCACCACGCCGATGCCAGCCGTGTTCACCGATGCTTCGCCGGCCGGCGACGGTTCACTGCGTGATTCGTCGTGCGCTCCAGCATCGACGCGCATTCGACGTTCGACGATCAACGCGAACACTCCAATGGAGCAATTGATCGCGGCGCCTACGAGGAACGACCTCGCAATCCCGATCGCCCCGATCAAGACAAATCCCGTCAGCAGCGCGCCGGCGACGGCGCCGGCGGTGTTGACCGCGTACAGCGCGCTCACCCGCGCGCCAAACTTCGATCCGCGAACAAGTGACGATGCACTCAGAACCGGGAGCGTCAGGCCCATGAGGAACGTTGGCACCAGCAAGACGAGGAATCCCGTCGCCAGCCGTGCGACGGTCAACAGAGGCAGTGAGCCGGACCCAATTTGATACAGACGTTCGTACAGCGCAGACGCCGCGTCGAATGCGAAAGGTGTGCTGAGTGCTGAAAGGCCGATCAGAATCTCCGCGACGCCAAATACGAGCAACGGCCGGCCGGTGCGAGCCACGATGCGGCCCGCGAAACCACTGCCAAGGGCGAGTCCGGCCATGAACGCCGCCAACACCGTGCTCGCCGCGTAGACGGTCACACCAAACACCAGCGACAGCATGCGGAGCCAGAGGACCTGATAGATCAGCCCGCAGGCACCGGAGCAGAAGAAGAGAAGCAGCAGAACTCCGAACGGCACGTCCGCTAAGTGTAGCGTTCAAAATCAATGCTTGGGTCGGCGATGGTTCTGCGGTCTAATGCGCGCGTGGAGGTCTTGACATGACCCGTTGTTGTGTTGGTTTGCTCGTGATCGCCGCAATCGTGGCCGCGAGCGGATCGTTACAGGCGCAGCAGAAGTTTCCGCCCGACAAGTTTGCCAACCTGCAGATCTTCCCCAAAGAGACGCCGCCCGGCGTCGTCATCACTGCGATGAAGGACTTTACTGGCGCCCTGGGCGTGCGCTGCCAGTTCTGTCACGTTGGCGAGGAAGGGATGCCGCTCGAGAAGTTCGACTTCGCGGCGGATACGAAGCCAGAGAAACAAACGGCTCGCATGATGATGCGGATGGTGGGCGAGATCAACGCCCAGGTGACGAAAGCCATACCGGAGGCCCCGGCAAAGGCATACCAGGTGACTTGCTTTACTTGTCACCGCGGCGCCCAGCATCCACAGCACGCAC
>CAVRUW010000015.1:0-81045 GCA_963724485.1 uncultured Acidobacteriota bacterium | reverse complement strand
TTCCGCATGGTGCTCACCATGAATACCTGAAGAAGGCCGGTACATCACAAGCAGCCCGTCGAGGGGTGTTGCGACCGATTCATTTCTTGCTGAGGTTCGCCGTCGCGATCGTTGTAAGCGGAGCGACGACCACGGTTCTCACTTCGCGCCCGTTATCTACGATGACGAAGGGTCCGGACTTGAAAGCACCAATCGAAATGATGAGGCAGCCCTCTCCGATCCTCAGCAGGCGACACACTTGTGATTGTTCTTCGCTCCCAGACTCTCCAGCAACGCGATCGTCTCCGGGTAAGGAGACGTCCGCTGAAACGGCCCATTCGCCATGTCCGCTGTGGTCTGCCCGCGCCGGCTGATCACCTTGACGTCCCCACCTTTCGACACGAGATAGCGAATCAGCTCGTTGTCTCCACGTGAAGCCGCGTGATGGACGGCGTTGTAACCATTGTGATCTCTGAGGTTGACGTCCATTCCAAGTTCTTCGACGAGATATTTCACAGCCGGCAACCAGCCATCTGGCACGTGCCTGTGCGCATTGGACTCGAATCCTTCCCCGTAACCCACACCTGAGGCGGCGTGAAGGGGAAAGACCGCCGGTCCGCCTTCAATCGTGGGAGGCAACCCCGACTGGTCTGCTTGCGCATTGCCGCCTCCGCGGCGCGCGCGCGGCGCCGGGGCCTTGGTCGGGATGTTCGGATCCGCGCCGTACGCCACGAGCAGCTTCATCGCGGCGACGTCGGTGCCGTAGGCCGCGCGCCAGAAGGCCGTCGCGCCGTCGAGAGGGATCGAGCAGCAAAAGTTGAACGACGCGTACCAGAGGTGTCTGCGAACGCGTGCGTTGGGATCGGCACCCGCCTCGAGCAGCGTTTTCATCACATCGAGATACGTCGCGACCTGCTGATCGTGCGCACGCGGCTGGGGATAACGAGCGTGGGGAGCCCATTGCAGGTTGATGGCGACAAAGAGCGGCGTGGCACCGGCATCGCTCGCAAGATTGGGATCAGCGCCTCGCTTGAGGAGCTCCAGCGCCAGATCGAAGTGGCCGTTCATCGTCGCAATCAGTAGCGGGCTCGTGCGATCGCCTGACGTCTTGTTGATGTCGGCGCCACCAGCGAGCAGCGCGAACGCCGCTTCGCGATGACCTTGACGCGCCGCGTGGAGCAGCGGGGTGAGGCCACCCTGCGTGCCCACGCTTGCGGAGTAGCCCGGCACGCTGTCACCCGCTGTCGCAGCCGGCAGCTCCTCCGGCTCGGTCGCCTTGAGATCCGTGCCTGGAGGAGATTGCTGGACCTCGCGCGCGGCGCGCATTGCGGCTTGCACCTGGCTTGGCGTCGGCCGCCAGGCGGCCCGCTCGCTTTCTGGCGCCATCGCGCGGAATTGCGCCAGCGCCTGGTCGCGGCGACGCTCCGCCGCGCGGTCGACGGCATCCCGTGTGGGCAGGTCGACCGTTTGCGTCGAGAGGTCCACGCTCGCCCCGCGCCGCAGCAAGAGCGTGATCGCCTCGACGCGATTGCTGGCGGCCGCAAACATCAGAGGCGTCTGTCCCCACACGGCCTCGCGCGCGTTGACGTCCGCGCCGTGATCGAGCAGCGCCGCGACGGCGTCGACGCTTCCAGCCGCAGCGGCCAGATGCAGTGCCGTCGTCTGGTTCGAGTTGATGGCGTTCGCATTGCTGCCGGCATCGAGCAGCGCCTTGACGACTGCGGCTTGACCCTCTTTGCTGGCGACATGAAGCGGTGTATACGCTCCGACACGCGTTGCGGCTTCGAGGTTTGCACCGGCCTTGATCGCAGCCACGGCAGCCGCCACGTCCCCGCGACGCGCGGCCCAGTGAAGCGCTGTCATGCCATCGGAGGATTCGGAAAGCTGCTGCGCAATCAGCAGCCTGTCGTCAGTCGCCGAACAGGCAAGCGCAATACAGAACGCAAACGCGAATCGAGATAGCGGCTGCATTGCCGACCTCACAACGCCAAGTCGCCCGAGCTGTCACCGAAGCTCGTCATATCGTCGTGATCCAGCTTGTGCAGCAGCGTCAACATCGCGTTGGCCATCGGTGTGCCATCGGCGGCCTTCACGTGGACACCGCCGCGGAGCTTACCGCTGGCATGGCCAAGCACGATCAGCGGGCAGCGGCGATGGTTGTGTACGTTGCCGTCCGCCATCGGCGAACCGTAGATGATGAGGCTCTGATCGAGCAGGGTGCCATAGCCATCAGTCGTCGCCTTGAGCTTCTCGAGGAAGTACGGCAGCAGGCTGACGTGATAGCGATTGATCTTCTGGAACTCGAGCACCGCCTTCTCATTGCCGCCGTGATGCGATGCGGCGTGGAACGGCCGGTCAGTACCGCTGTTCGGGTACACGCGGCCAGACGAGTCGCGACCCATCTTGAACGAAAACACGCGCGTGACATCGGCCTCGAAGGCCAGTGCCTGCACATCGAACATCAGCTTGACGTGCTCCTCGAACGAGTCGGGCACGCCGGCGGGAGCGCCGGGTAGCTCTCGCGGCTCGCCGCTCATATTGCGCGCTTCAACGCGTTGAATGCGGCGCTCGATCTCGCGGATGTTATCGAGATAGTGCTCGAGGCGCGCCCGATCGGCGTGGCCGAGATCGCGCTTCAAGGTCGCCACTCTGGTCGTCATCCAGTCGAGGATGCTGGAGTCGGCCTTCGTCCGCGCGGCACGTTCCGCTGCGGTGCCACCGACGCCGAACAACTGCTCGAACGCGACGCGCGGGGAGCGGATGACGGGCAGAGGCGTCGTCGGCGAGGACCAGCTAATCGAGTCGGTATACACGCACGTGTAGCCGTAGGCACACCCGCCTGCCTGGTCGACGTTCTCGATGCACAGCTGTAGTGATGGCAACGGAGTGTCTTGACCGAAGCGATGCGCGTGCAGCTGATCCAGCGACGTGGCTACGAACACATCCGAACCCTGCGTCTGCTTCGGATGCGCCTGCGTGAGAAAGACGGCGCTCGAGCGAAAGTGGTCGCCACCGATCTCGGGGGCGGAAAAGGCTTCGGCCATGCGCACGTCGGTGTTGCTGACAATGGTGAGGTCGTCGCGGAACGCTTCGAGCGGAGCAAGCGCCGTGGGCGCCAGATCGAATTCGCGGCCGGTTGCTGTCGGACTCCAGAGATTCTGCGTCGCGCCCCAAGTGTTGGAACCAGCCGCACCATGCACGATCTCGATGCAGACAAGGCGTGTCTTGGCTGTCGCCATCGCTTTCAACCGCCCGGCTGGCAGCATGCTGTCGAGGAACGGCAGCGCCAGCGTCGCGACGCCAGCGTCGCGAAGGAACGTGCGGCGGGGAATGTGCTTACCGGTAATGAACTCCATATTGGTCTCTATCTCTCCTGGGCCGTGACCTCTTCTTCTTTCTGCATCTGAAACGCAGGGCTGTTGACGACGCCGAGCACGAACGTCGACAAACGATAATCCTTGGCCGCCGCCTGGCGCGCGATTGAGCGAATCGTCGGCATGTCGTGTGACTCGACGCGACGGCCCAGGGCGTACGCCATCAGGTTCTCGGCAAAGTTGCGGACGAGCAACTCGCGAAACTCGAGCAGTGCCTTGCGGAGATCGGCTGGTGATTCGACCGGCGTGCCGTCCCACATCTGGCCGCTCGTGTCGAGCGGTGTGCCGTTCTCACGAATGCGCCATTTGCCCGTGACGTCGAAGTTGTCGAGCGCCAGGCCGAGGGGATCCATGAAGCGATGGCACGCGTTGCACGTCGGATTCGCCCGATGCATCTCGAGACGCTCACGCGTGCTCAGCAGCCGCCCGTCCTTGGCGGCGACCGTTTCATCGAGATCCGGCACGTCGGGTGGTGGTGGCGGCGGCGGGGTCCCGAGCAGCGCTTCCATCACCCACTTGCCGCGAAGCACCGGCGAGGTTCGATTGGCCATCGAGGTCAACACCAACACGCTGCCATGACCCAAAAGGCCTCGGCGCCTGTCGTCTACGTAATTCACGCGACGGAACCGGTCGCCGACCACGTTCGGAATGCCATAGTGACGCGCCAGCCGTTCGTTGACGAACGTGTAGTCGGCCACGAACAGGTCCATGATGCTTCGGTCTTCGCGCACGAGGTTATCGAAGAACAGCTCGGTCTCGCGACGCATCGCATTGGCGAGCTGCTGATCGAAGTTTGGAAACCAGAAGGCATCCGGCTGAACGAGATAGATGTCCTGCAGCCGTAGCCACTGCGCGGCAAAGCGCGTCGACAAAGTTTCCGACCGCGGGTCGCGCAGCATGCGGTCGATCTGCTCGCGGAGGACAACTGGATCGGAGAGCCTGCCGCGGCTGGCGAGTTCAACCAGTCCCTGATCGGGAGGCGCGGCCCACAGGAAGAATGACAAACGCGATGCCAATGCCAAGTCGCTGATTCGGTACGGTTCGCCGGGACGGACAGTGCCGCGTGGCGCCTCGAACCGGAACACGAAATCAGGGCTCGCGAGCACCGCCTGCAGCGCCATCCGAACGCCGGCTTCGAATCCTTCGGTCTTGGCACCGGCGTCATAGAACGACAGCAAGTCGCGAAGATCCGCTGCGGTCAGCGGCCGGCGATACGCCGCGGTGCCGATTCTCGAAAGGATCTTCTCCGCACATGCCCGCTCGTCAGCGCGTGACGAAGGACGGCACGTGAAAATCTTGCGGCGGCTCGGCGTCTCGGACAGGCCGGTGATCTTGGACGGACCGGCGATTGCCAGCGCCTTCATGTGCGGCAACGCCGTGATGCCGTAGCCCTTGTCACCGATCTCGGTGTCGACGATGGACCAGTCGTGCGGCGCGAAGAGGTCCTCGACGGGACCATCGAACTGGCGGACGAACGCCGCGGAGACGCGCTGCGGGCCCGCTTTCACCGCGATCGGCGTTTCCGTTTCGAGGTTGACGCCCTGCGGATCGGAGGTGCTGACGAACTGATCCATATCCATCAACGCCACACGAGTGCCGTTGATCGAGATCTCGATCTGCTCCCCTCTGATAGTCGATCCCGAGACACCGCCTGTGGTGGTGTGCTGGAACGCCATCTTGAAGACATACTCACCGTCGGCGGGGAAGTTGTGGACGACGGAAATTCCCCCGCGTGTGCCGTACGGTGCCCCGTCGACCGAGTCCCATTGCGAATAGGTCCTCGACTTGGTGTAAGTCGTCTCGCTGGTGCTCGCAGCCGCATCGCCAACCGCGAGCCGGCTGATTTCGGCGCCGGCCTTCAGGTAGCCATCCAAAAGTGTCGGCGACAGCATCTGTACGTCCGCGATGTTGTCGAAGTTGGCGCTCATCGTGTCGAGCGGGAGGAAGTCGCCGGCGTTGATCTCCAGTCCGACGAGGTCGCGAACGGCGCGCGTGTACTCGGCGCGATTCAGGCGCTGGAACGTCCGGTTGCCCGGATTCGGATTGGCGGCCGCGGCTTTGTCGAGGGTGCTTTCGAGCGTCTCGACGAGCGCGCGTAGCGTGTCGTCCGCCGGGCGTCGCGCGCCGGGCGGCGGCATCATCTTCGCGCGCAGCTTGCGAATCATCTTCTCGCCGGTGTCGGCGGTGTGCACGCTCTTGGCGACGCTCGCGATGTCGAAGCCCTCGAGCGAGAGATTTCCGCTGCGGGTGCGGTCGTTGTGGCAGGTGGCGCAGTAGGTCCGAACGACGGTCGAGAGTTCGTCGCTCGCCCGCGCCCGGCCCGGACTCTGCTCCCGCCGGGACCCGCGGCGCCGGCGTCTGCGGCGTATGAGCGGCCAACATCCGCGGCGAGCGCGCGGACAGCTCCGGACGCGCCGGGTCTCGATACTGGGCACTTGCCGGACAAGGCTCCGGCCAGGACGAGGGTGATGGCAACCGCCGAGATGAGTCTCACGAGCTCAAAAGAATGTACAGCAGATTTGCCAAGTGCGCAGCCCGGATAGCCGGGCACCTGGCTTGTTTAGCTGATGCGCGTTTTCGCACCGTCTTTCGGGCTGTTTTCGCCCGCCTCTACTTCGGTTCCTGCGTCTCCACCACCGCTTTCATGACGTAATCCCACCGCGTGCCGGCTTGCTCGACGATTTGCGGCACGTCGGCCTTGAGCAAATAGCCCTTCGACACGAGGTCGTTGGCGGCTCTCGAGACGTCTGCCAGGTACTGATCGCGTCCGCGATAGCGCTCGCTGATCGAGCGGCGCGGATCGTTGCTGCGTTCGCGGTCGGCGCGCGAGCGCGCCAGCGGGATGAACGATCCCTGCATGCTGGAGACGACATCGGTCGGGCCCGACCGCTCGTTGAAGAGATTCCAGCCCGTGTAAGTCGCCACCGGGACTGAAAGTTCGGGCACGCGGATGCCGGCCAGCTCGTTGCCGTCTGCATCCACCTGCGGGACGAGAATCGCGAACGACGACCGTATGGCTGGCGGCTCCAGCGTCACGATCCCTTTGCGTCGGAAATCCGGGCCGTAATCGGCGCGATAGGCTTTGTGCGGGACGGCAGGCACGGCCACGTTGGGCAGCTTCGGAAACCTCAACTTGTCAGGCGTGACGAGCGTGCCCTGATCCACGCGCGGCAGAGCGCTCGGCGGCGGCGCGGTGCTGTCGGTGATCCATCGGTTCATCGACACCAGCAGCGACCGCATCACCCATCGATAGTCGAGCGGGTTGTTCATCTGCTGGCCGATTGATCGAGTCGGCGGAAAGCCGGCCACGCCATGTTGTCCGGCCGAGAGCAGGTAGCCGCGCACGTTGGGCGGTAGACGCGCGTCCTTGGTGCCGTCGACGGTGGTGTGGAAGAGCGACGCCGCCCGGCCCCAGTACCTCGTAAGAAGAGTTGGTGTAGAAGATGTGCGGCTGAAACGCTGGCTTGGTCGCGTGCGTCAGCAGACCGTCGGTGATGCCAGTCTCCGGATCGGTCTGCTCGGCGTCGGTGAAGGGAAAGATGTCGGTCGGGTAGAAGAAGTTCAGGAACGGATGCCCGTCGCGTGACGGTTGCGCGAACCGATGGTTGAAGCTGCCGCGCCCGCTGCCCGCGACGTGAGGCATCACGCCATCGAACACCTTGCGGTGCGACTCGTCTTCGTTGAAGCCGTAATAGAGATATGTGCGCAGAAAGCGGCCGCTCTGCGAGATGCCGAAGGCGATCGCGCGTTTGATGGCGCCGGGCGCCAGCCCGAGCTCGCTTGCTCCTGCATATTTGATCTTCGAAATCGTGTCGCGGACGGCCGCCGGGCCGACGCCGACGACGGACGGGTCCTGCGCGCGATATACCACCTCATAGATCTTCCTGGGCTGGAACCCCGCCGCCATCCGGACGGCCTTGCCGTCGTCGGTGAACTGCCACTGGTCGCGCGGGATCGTGCGGCGTGGACCCTCAACCGAATCGCGCACCGTCATCGTAGTGGCCGGATCGGTTCGATCCGTAACCGGATAGGCCTGGTGATTGCGGTCGGCGAGCGAGGCTTCCGTTGCCGGTTCGATCACCACAAAGTCGCTCCGCACGAGCCCGGTGATGGGCCGCCCGTCCGCTTCTTTGGCGATCGGCGCAGACACACGCAAAAGGCCATCGCGCAGCGGCACATCGAACTGCCAGCCGATCCACATCAGCGTGAAGCCCTGTTCGAAGAGGAAATAATCGCCGGTGCGCTGCCCGGTTTTCGGATCGACCTGGCCGTTTCCACGGTTGAAGAATCCCACCATGCCGCGACCGCCGCGATTCGAGACTTCGTACAGCACGGTGCCATTGCCACGCGCGGGATCCTTCGGTCTGAGCAGTTCGAAGTCGGAGTGGAACTCGACCTTGCCGGCCGCATTTCGCGGTGCTTTGTCGATGTCAGCAATGATCTGGTTGACCGTGTTTGCGGGATCGATCGCGAAATAGATCGTGCCGCTCAGGCGCTCGTACGCGATCGCGCCGGGTTGTGGCGAGACGTCAGCGCGCGATTTGACTTCGATCCTGACGACCTCGGCACTCGCCGGGGCCACCACCAGCATCAACGCCACGATTGTCCGCAGGATCATGGATGACCTCCCGTACGGGTGAGAAGTATAGTGCGTGCTAGGATTTTCGGCCTTGCTCAGTGAGGGAGAAGCATGTCAGTAGACACGACCACCCTGGCGCAGCTGGTGCCTGGGTTCACAGGCCGATTGCTGCAGCCAACTGACGCGGAATATGAGGACGCGCGGCGCGTCCACAATGGACTCGTCGACAAGCGTCCCGCGTTGATTGCACGCTGCCGTGGTGTGGCTGACATATCCGATGCCGTCACGCTGGCCCGGGCGCTCAAACTCGAGGTCGCGGTCCGTGGCGGCGGGCACAACGTCGCAGGTCATGCCACCATCGACGGCGGGTTGATGATCGACCTGGCGCCGATGAAGGGAATCCACGTCGACCCGCGCGCCCGCGTGACGCGCGCACAAGGTGGTGTTCTCTGGACCGAGTTCAATCGCGAAACGCAGGTCCACGGTCTGGCGACGACCGGCGGTGTTGTCGGAAGCACGGGCGTCGCCGGGCTGACGCTCGGTGGCGGCCTGGGTTGGTTGATGCCGAAGTACGGTCTGGCGCTCGACAACCTTCGGTCGGCCGAGATCGTGATGGCGGACGCCAGCGTCAAACGCGCGAGCGCCGACGAGAACGCGGATTTGTTCTGGGCAATTCGCGGCGGCGGCGGCAACTTCGGGATTGCCGCGTCGTTCGAGTTCGACGTGCATCCAGTCGGTCCGATGATCTCGGGCGGGTTGGTCGCGCACCCGCACGCGAAGGCAACCGATGTCCTGAAGTTCTTCCGCGAGCAGTGCGCGTCAGCGCCCGACGAGCTGATGCTGGTCGCAGGACTCCTCAGCGCGCCCGATGGATCCGGCGCGAAGCTCGCCGCCATTGTGGCCGCGCATTGCGGGTCCATTCCCGACGGCGAGGCAGCGCTCCGGCCGTTCAAGGCGTTCGGTCCGCCGGTCATGGATGCGATGGGTCCGATCACCTACTGCGCCCAAAACGCTCTCTTCGACGCGGCCTTACCCAGAGGCGCGCTGAACTACTGGAAGTCCCAGTTTCTGATCGACCTCAGTGACGAGGCGATTCGCGTCATGGTGGATCGCTTCGAG
The DNA here is from genome assembly GCA_963724485.1 of uncultured Acidobacteriota bacterium. Classification (GTDB taxonomy): domain Bacteria; phylum Acidobacteriota; class Vicinamibacteria; order Vicinamibacterales; family UBA2999; genus JACCSI01. The sequence continues at coordinate 71,994 of CAVRUW010000015.1, read as the reverse complement.
TCGTGTGAATCGCCGATGAGCCAAGTGCTGATCGAGCATTTTCATGGCGCGGCGAGCAGGGTCCCGGTGTCCGCGACGGCGTCCGCATTGCGCGTGAGCGGCTTCAACGTTGCCATCATCTCGCAGTGGATGGATCCGCGCGAGAATGACCGTTGCATCGCCTGGTGTCGCGGGACGTTCGACGCATTGAAGCCGTTTCTTGCTGAGACGCGCTATGTGAACTATCTCGATCACGACGAGGCGGGCGATCCAGCGGCGAGCGCTTACGGGGCCAATTACGGCCGGCTGCGGGAGCTCAAGGCCAAATACGATCCTGAGAACTTCTTCCACGCGAACGTCAACATCCGCCCGCGGGGGGTGTCTTAATCGACCTCCGAAGAATGGCGCCGGTCCAGGGTTTCTCGTTGCAACTGACGCAGTGACGGTGAGACGAGGCCACCCAGCCCGGCGAGGACGCAGGCGAGGCCCGAGATCGCGATTACCAGCGGCGCCGAGAGATATTGCAGCAGCACGCCACCGAACGCGGCTCCCAGCGGCGACGCCGCTCCCACCAGCGAATGCCGCGCGCCGAAGACTTGGCCCCGGATGTCGGCCGGGACGAGCCGCTGCAACAGGGTGGTTTCCATCGGCGTGTACGGCGCCCAGACCGCCCCAGCCACACCGAGGAACAGCATCGCGAGCGGGAGCTCTCGGATGAAAAACAGAGGGCACAGCAGCGCGCCCCAGAGCACCGCGATCATCGGTAGGGCAATGCTCGGCCGCCAGCGGTGCGACACCTTGGTGAGCGTCAGCACACCAGCGAAGGCCCCGACGCCGAAGCCGGTCCACAGCAGCCCGTAACCGTCGGCGTTGGCGTGCAATGTCTGGGCGCTGTAAACGGGCAGGGCTGCCTCCAACGGGCCGTAGGAAAAGAAGAACACCAGCGCGAGAAGGGTCAGCGAGGGCACGTAGGGCAAGATGCACTGGTCGGAGTCGGACTTCCAGCTGGTTACGATCAACGGCGCGCCGGGTCTGCTGATGCGCCATCCGATCGCCGGCAACGGCACCTACTCCTTCGACATCGCCGACGGCCGCATTCGCGCGATCTACGTCGTGCGCAACCCCGACAAGCTGCGTGGGTCCTCGAGCGCACGCATTGAGCGCCGATTGCTTCGAAAACAGCTGGTCTACCTCAGGTGTCAGCGGCCGCCGCGCTCCATCCGAGCCTCGGCCTCCAGGCTTGCTCGATCGCGCCCGATAGTCGCGATTGCCAAAGTCCGCTTGCCGCGGCGGTACTCGACCGCGCAGTCGAGCGCCTCGAGCGAGCCGTCGATCACGACCTCGTCCCAACGTTCGGCGTGACCGACGTAGTTGATCGAGATGTCGTAATGCCGGCTCCAGAAGAAAGGTAGCGTGTCGAACGGCACCCGCTCGCCGAGCATGTTGCGCGCCGCGACCTGTCCCTGGCGCTCGGCAACCACCCAGTGCTCGACGCGAATGGGTTCGCCCGTATGGTTGTCGGGCCATCGGGCGATGTCACCGGCCGCAAAGATGCCGGGCGCGCTCGTCTCCAGGTACTCGTTCACCGAGATGCCGCGGTCCATTGCCAGTCCGGCCGCTTCCGCGATCGCCAACGCCGGCTTGACCCCGACGCCCATGACGAGAAAGTCGCTGTCGAGCACGTCGCCGCCGCTGAGTGTCACTGCCCGCCCGTCGATCCGCGCCACCGTCTGACCGAGGTGGAAGGTAACGCCGTGTGCTTCGTGCAGCGATCGGACCAAACGCCCCACCTCGACACCCATGACTCGCTCGAGCGGTGTGCTGTCCGGCGCAACGACATCAACGGCGATGTCCGCGGGCGCGCAGTGACGCCGCGACCTCCAGGCCGATGAAGCTGGCACCCACCACGACGACGTGCCGGCGCCGTCGCAACCCGTTCGACAATGGCGCGGCTGTCCGCGAACGAGCGGAGGTACCGCACCTGACCATCCTGCGCTCCCGGAATCGACAGGCGTACGGGATCGGCGCCAGTCGCCAGCAGCAGCGCGCCGTACGGATGATCGGATCCATCATCGAGATGAGCGGTGCGCCTGGCCGGATCGATTGACGACACGCGACGGCCGAGCAGCAGGTCGATGCGCTGCTCCCGATAGAAGTCGTTCGGCCATAGCGGAATCCAGTCGTCCTGGGCTTCACCGGCGAGGAAGTCTTTCGACAGGTTCGGCCGATCGACGGGCGGATCGGCATCGGCGCTGATCATGGTGAGGGGCCCGTCGTAACCCTTGCGTCTCAACATCTCGGCCGCAGCCACGCCCGCCGCCCCTCCGCCGACGATGACGATCGATGATGGCGATTGGCGCGCCGAAGTCGACGCGGGCGCTGGAGACGCCCGCAACTTTTCTCGAACGACGATCCGATCTCCCTCCTGCTCCACGCGCCAGCACGGGATTGGATCCAGCGCCGGCGCGCGCAGCGCTTCGCCCGTGCGGAGGCTGAAGCACGCGTGATGCCACGGACAGCGCACTGTGTCACCGACGATGAGCCCCTTCACGAGCGGCCCGCGGTAGTGGGAGCAGTGCGCCCGGATGGCGAACAGCTCGTTGCCAGACCGCGCCAGCACCACCTCGTCGTCTCCCACGTGCCCGAGGATCATGCCGCCGTCTGTCAGTGCCGAGGCGGCGACGCCTTTCGTCAAGTCGAGGGTCGCCTGCTTCTTCGTCTCGCTCATGCCCGCCTCCCGTCCAACTATATAGAGTTGCACCCCGCGGGAGGGTGACTACCGGAGTCGGCGACCACGGTTCCACCGCCGGGGACTTTCTGGCGCGCTGAACCGTCGCACGTACCACCGAAGCTGCCATAATCACCGCGGTCTGCGGGGGACCTCCTACGAACCAAGATCGGTGGCGAGAGATCAGCCGCGTCTTTTCCGAGGCGGTGGCCTTGGATGGCAAGGCCCGGATCGGATATCTGGACAACGCCTGCCGAGCGGATTCGGCTCTGCGGGCCGCTGTCGACTCGATGCTGGCCGCACATACCGAGGCGGGGTCGTTTGGTGAAACTCCGGTCTTTGCCATTCCCGAGAGTAGTAAGCGGCTGTCTGCCGGAAGTCAGCTGGGTCCGTTCCGCATCGAGCGCCTGCTCGGGGCCGGCGGAATGGGCGAGGTCTATCGCGCGCAGGACACCAAGCTGCGGCGCGCGGTCGCGATCAAGGTGCTGCCCGATTCCGTGGCGCGAGACGCGGATCGACGGGCGCGTTTCGAACACGAGGCGCTCGCCCTTGCGGCGCTCAATCATCCAAACATCGGGGCCATCTACGGATTCGAGGAAAGTGGGGACGTCGCGGCGCTCATCCTCGAGCTCGTCGACGGCCCGACGCTGGCCGAACGACTGGCGGCCGGTGCCATGCCGATCGACGAGACGGTGGCGATCGCGCGACAAGTGGCCGAAGCACTGGAAGCCGCGCACGACCGCGGCATCATTCATCGCGATCTGAAACCGGCGAACATCAAGATGACCCCAGAGGGTGTCGTCAAGGTGCTCGACTTTGGCTTGGCGAAAGCGGTGACCGAGTCGTCCGCCACGCCGCCACGCGAGGCGCCAACGCTGACCCGGCACGACACGCAGCTCGGCGTCGTGATGGGCACGGCGGCGTATATGTCACCCGAGCAGGCGCGGGGGCAGACCGTCGACAAACGCACCGACATCTGGGCGTTCGGCTGCGTGCTGTTCGAGATGTGTGCCGCGCGCCCGCCGTTTGCGGGCGCCACGGTCAGCGACACGCTTGCGGCCGTCATCGGACGTGAGCCCGACTGGACGCGGCTGCCGGCCGGCACGCCGGCGCATTTGATCCGGCTCATGCGGCGCAGTCTGACCAAGGATCCGAAGCTGCGACTGCGCGACATCGGCGAGGCCCGCATCGCGTTGGCAGCCGATGCCGATACGCTCACGGCACCTACGGCGCCGACGCGCGGCCGGCTCTCCACGCTGGCGACCGCCGCCGCGGTCCTTCTGCTGGTGGCGGCAGCGTTTGCCTTCGGACTCTACGTGCGTGGGCCGGAGAGCCGTTCCCCGGTCATTTCACCAGCGCGCTTTCTGGTTCCGCCACCCGAGGGCGATGCGTTCTCGGGGGTTCCGTCGCGAAATTTCCTGGCCCTGTCCCCGGATGGTTCGCAGCTGGCGTACGTCGCGGCCGGCAATCGCGGCCGCGTGTGGCTGCGGGCAATGACGGAGCTCGACGCGCGGCCTGTCCCGGGAACCGAGGGCGCGTCGTCGGTGTTCTGGTCCCCTGACGGGCGCTCGATCGTGTTCATTGCCGCCGGCAAGGTGAAGCGCATCGATCTGCCGGCCGGCGCTGCGGTCACCATCTGCGACGCTCCCGCATGGACGGTGATGCACGGCACCTGGGGCGCCGGCGGCGATATCTTGTTGGGCACCAGCCAAGGTGCCGCGATTCTCCGCGTGCCAGCGGCAGGCGGGACGCCGCGGGAGATTCTCACGCCCAATCGTTCGAGCGGCGAGGTACGGGTGCACTGGCCGGCGTTTCTTCCAGATGGCCGGCGCTTTCTCTATACCGTGCGCGTTGAGGACGGCGAAGGCGAGTTGCGAATTGGCCAGCTCGATGGCCCTTCGCGGACTGTCATGCGCGTGAGCTCGAACACGCAATGGGTGGATCCCGATATCGTCGTGTTCGCCCGCGAAGGCGTGCTGATGGGCCAACGCGTCGATCTCGAGTCGGCGCGTCCGATTGGCGAACCGTTCTCGATTGCCGAGCGAGTCGATTACCTCTTCCCGTCGTCACGCGCGATGTTCAGCGCCTCCAGAGCGGGCGACGTGGCCTACTGCAACGGGCGGAACGTCAGTCAGCTGGTGTGGGCCGATCAGCAATCGGCAACGAGATTGGGACTGTCGGGGGTCCGGCCGATTACGCGCTCACGTCCGCGCGTTTGTCGGCGAACGGAAACGCCCTGCTCGTGTCACGCAGACAGGCGGGTCTCGGCACAATCGACATCTGGCGGCTCGACCTCGTTCGTCAGACGGAAGAGCGGCTCACGACGCACCGCGGCAGCGAGGTCACGCCCATCTGGATCGAGGACGAACGCGCCATCGCGTTTGCCGCCGATCGCGCCGGCAGCGTGCCGCACCTGTTCCGCAAGGACCTCGCGACCGGTGAGGAACGCCAGCTGGTCCCGGGACCCAGGATGCATGAGGCGATGGACGTCTTCCCAGACACGCGCACCATCGCGTATCTCGAACGCTCGGCCGCCGCCACCTACGATATCTACCAGTTGTCGTTGACGGCCGGTGCTTCACCTGTGCCGCTACTCCTGTCCCCGTCCGACAAGACCGAAATGCGCCTGTCGCCGGATGGGCGAGCCATGGCGTTTCTTGCCGCAGACGACGAGGCACGCGTCGACCTCTATATCGCAGCGCTGCCGATCACGTCGGCGCCCGTGCTCGCGGCTTCTGACGTCTCGGGCGCACCTCGATGGAGCGCCGATGGCCGTCGGGTCTTCTATCTCGGTGGCACCCGACAAATGATGAGCCTCGCGATCCGCACCACGCCAACGCTCGAAGTGGGGACGCCGCAGCCGCTCTTCGAACTGAAGCGGCCGGCGATCTTGTTCGAAGTGGCGCGCGACGGCCGGTTCCTCCTGCTCGTCAGGCAGATCTTCGCCAACGAGCAGCCAATCACCGTTGCCACGGCCGCGATCGGTCCAGGCCGGCCGTGAGTCGCGCCCAGGACGACGTCAGTCGCCTCCTGCAGGCGTGGAGCGAAGGTGATAACGAAGCGCGCGATCGACTCGTGCCGATCGTGTACGACGAACTGCGCCGGCGTGCGGCTGCACTGTTGCGCCGCGAGCGATCCGGACACACGTTACAGCCGACCGCCCTCGTTCACGAGGCGTATCTCCGGCTGGTGAGGCAGGACCGCGCTGACTGGCGGAACCGCGCGCAGTTCTTCGCCGTCGCATCGGAGATCATGCGGCGCATCCTCGTCGATCGCGCGCGTGCCCGCAAGATGGCCAAACGATCGGGCCGGTGGAGCCGTGTCACCCTGGTCGAAGACGCGGCGCGGACGTCGCCGCGCGAAGTCGATGTCCTCGATCTCGACGCCGCGTTGGACGAGCTCTCGACCTTCGATCGTCGCAAGGCGCGCGTCGCCGAACTCCGGTTCTTCGGCGGCTTGTCGCTCGAGGAAATCGGCGTCGTCCTCGATATCTCGGTGGCCACGACGATGCGCGACTGGCAGGTCGCCCGGGCGTGGCTGTTCCGTCGCCTCAACCGCGCGAAGGCCGTTCGGATCACACCCCCTCGGGGGTGACTGTGATCGCGTGAGCAAGTTTTCGCGCCGATCTCGCGTTCTCCGGTAGGGACAAATCCTAGCGAGTCGAAGCCTCAGACCCTGGAGCGTGTGCATTGGGTCAACATTTGAGGCCGTCAAGGCTCCTAGACGGAGGACCGATGACGAAGATGCTTTCGAAGCGAACGTTGTGTGGCGCAATCATCACGAGGGCGGCGGCCGTTGTCGCCGTGATGCTGGGACTGACCAGCCCGGCGTTCGGCCAGGCGCGAACGCTGGAGGGGGTGTGGGCCGTTGCGACGCAGGATCGCAATTGCACGACCAATGCGCCGCAAGGATCGCCCACGCGGGCGCTGATCACCTATCACGCGGACGGAACCGTCAGCGAAAGCCGCCACATTCCCGTGTTTGCGACGGGGCAGTTGTCCGAGAGCCACGGCATCTGGAACTCCGATGCACGAGGAAACTACCAGGGGCGCGTCGTGACGATGATCAACTTCGCGAGCGCGGCTGGCACGACGCCGAGCTTCCAGGCTGGTTGGATGTTGGCCACTCAGACAATTACTTTGGTAGGCCCGAATGCCTTCACGATGTCGGGCTCTACCGACTTCTACAATCTCGACCTCCACGTCTACCGAACGGGGTGCGCGACGCGCACCGCTGAGCGGCTCAGATAACCAAGCACAGGGAGATCCGAATCTCCCTGATCTCCCTGATCTCCCTGTGCTCTATTTGTGGCGCGGCACGGTCGTCGGGATGGGTCGGTCGATTCGCGGCCGCTCGGCGGCATCCGCCAGCATCCAGATGCTGGTCAGCGCCGTACGCGCGACACGGTGGATCTGATCGGGATCGAGGAACTGCGCCTCGTCCGCGGGCCGATGGTAGCGATCGTGGATACCTGTCGTGAACCCGACTGTGAGAATGCCGCGCTCGAGAAAGGGGCCCGCATCGGTGCGCGGATAGAAGAATTCGCTCTCCGGTCGGTCGTGCGCGCGGTTGAAGCGCAGCTTCAAGTACTCGGCGTTGACTTGCTCGAGGAGCGTATTGGCGGCAGCGCTCAGCACACCCGGCCCGATGAGAAAGACTTCGCCCAGTTCGGTGACGCCCGCCGAACGCTCGTCCGCGGATCCTGGCCGCCGACTCGCGCCAATCATGTCGATATTGACGTGTGCGGCCACCTGCGCGAGCGGCACGGGTGGTTGGTGCACGAACCACCGTGTTCCCCAGAGCCCCTGTTCCTCGCCGCTGTCCCAGATGAACACCATCGAGCGCTTCGGCTTGGGTGCCTTGGCCAGCGCTTCCGCGATCGCCAGCATGGCGGCGCTTCCCGAGGCATTGTCATCGGCGGAGTTGTAGAAGACATCGCCGTCGATCTCGCGTGAGCCGACGGCCCCATCGAGGTGCGCCTCCACCGTAATCACCTCGTCGCGGAGCTTCGGGTCGCTACCGCGAATGATGGCGACGACGTTGTACGGACGATGGATCGTGCGGGACGCCAGTGGGATGTTTACGGTGACGCGCTTCTTCAGCTCGAACGAGGCCGGGAAGGTCCCGACGTGTTCGGCGGCCAATGCGTCTCGCGCCGAGATGCGCTCTCCGTCCAGAATCGCCGCGGTCGCGGATGGGCTGAGCAGCAGCGATGTGACGCCCGGCGCGGCGTAAGCGGACGGCACAGGCGGCTCGAGCTCACGGCGCACCGTATTTGCCGTGCGCGCCGCATCCCAGCGTATGAGCTCGCGCGCCTCAGTGATGAACAGCACGCCGGCTGCCCCCAGTCGTTCCGCTTCGGCGAGCGGCGACCGCCCATCCACCGTGATGCGACCAATCTGCGTGACCGTCACGCCCGCCGGAAGCACACGCGGGCCGTGCGCCAGCACCAGTTTTCCACGGACATCGACGCCTGCATACGGATCGATCCCGCGCGAGGGAATGACCCATCCGTGGCCGACGTACACCACCGGCAGCGTGTCGTCGATCGCCGAGGCGAACGTGCGCATCAAGAAGTCGGGGCCGAATCGCAGGCGCGTGCTCTCAACCAGAAGGTGCGCCGCGTCCATGTCGACGCGCGACTCGTGGAGGGCGTAGTGCTGACGATAGCCGCCGTCATCTCCGAGGGGCTCCACCCCGGCTCTCTGAAGGCGTTCAGCGATGTACGTCGCAGCGGCGTCGAAGCCGGGCGACGGCGTGTTGCGCCCGCGCCACTCGTCGGAAGCGAGCCGTGCGACATCCCACGCCAGCCCCGCGGGCGTGACGGTCTCGGCAGCGGCGCGGACGGCCTCGGGCAACGCGTAGCGCTGTGCGGTGAGAACTGACGGGAGGGCGAACATCGCGAGGATCAGGAGCAGGGGGCGTCGGACTGGCATATGCGGCATGTGTCAGGGTCCCGGGAGCACACTACGGACGTGGCGATGATAGTCGCCATCGCCAACGCAGCCGCCTCAGAACAACTTTATGATACAAAGTTATTTGCGTAGGCTCGTCGAGCAGGGTATACTTTGCAATACAAAGTGTACGCGCAGGCAAAGGCAAGGGCGGTCCCACAATGAGAATCATCCGAGCGACGCATCTGGGCATGTGCTTCGGCGTGCGCGACGCGATCGCGCTGGCGCTCGCCAGCGCCGATGCCGGCCCGCTCACCATCCTTGGTGACCTGGTCCACAACCCGAGCGTCCTCGGCGCGCTCTCAGCCAGGGGCATTGCCATTGCCGACGATGTCGCGCAGGTGAGGACGCCCACCCTGATGGTCACCGCGCACGGGACGTCGGCGCGGACCCTCGCCAGCACTCGGGCGCTCGGCTTCAACGTCGTGGAGGCGACCTGTCCGCTCGTGCACGTAGCCCATCGGGCGGTGGCCGCACTGGTGCGCGATGGCTATCACGTGGTAATCATCGGGCAGCGCGATCATGTGGAGGTGCGCGGGTTGACCGGCGATCTCGACGACTTCGACGTGGTGCTCGATGAGGAGGGGGTGCTGGCGCTCGAGGAGCACCCACGCATCGGCATCGCCGCGCAGACGACGCAGTCAATCGAGAAGGTGCGGCATCTGGTCGCGTCGATCCGGAGGCGGTTCCCGCACTCGGAGGTCCGCTTCTTCGACACGGTGTGTAAACCGACCAAAGAGCGACAGGAGGCCGCTGTCGAACTGGCGCGCGCCTCTGACGTCGTGATCGTCATCGGTGGGGAGATCAGCAACAATACCCGTGAACTGGTGAAGACGTGCGCGCGCTATTGTTCTCGCGTCCACCACGTTCAGACCGAGGCGGACCTGAGCCCGGCGTGGTTCCGCCAGGCGGACACCGTGGGTGTCACCGCCGGCACGTCGACGCCTGACGATGTGATCGACCGCGTTGAGCGACGCATCCGGACGTTCGGCTGCGGACGAGGGCTCGACGTGTTGGACAAAGCGGAGTGTGCCCGATGATCAGCCCTTCGACTCGCAATCGCTCGCTCAGGGCAAGCCGCGAGCGCGCACGGTGGATGTTTGTCGTGACGTTCGCCGTTGGAATGGCCTGGGTCGAAGCGGCCTGCGTCTACTACCTTCGCGTCCTGGTGGATCGCGTCCAGCCCTATCAGCCGAACCCACTGCCGATCCACGGTACCCTCGGGGAGGTCGAGCTCGTGCGCGAGGCTGCGACGCTCGTGATGCTGGCGATGACAGGCATGCTCGCCGGCCGAACGTGGCGAGCGCGACTGGGCTACGCAGCGATTGCCTTCGGCTCGTGGGACATTCTGTACTACGTCTTCCTGCGCATCATGTCTGGTTGGCCCGCCTCAATGCTCGACTGGGACCTTCTCTTTTTGTTGCCGCTGCCATGGTGGGGGCCGGTGATTGCGCCCGTCTGTATCGCGTCACTGATGATCGTGTGGGGCACCCTCGTCACCCAATGGCAAGACCGCATCCCGGCGACTCGCTTCACCTGGGCCTCGTGGGGCGCGAATTGGGCCGGCATCGTGCTCGCGCTGTGGGTATTCATGGCCGATGCGATTCGTGCCCTGCCCGGAGGGCTCGACGCGGTTCGTCAGGTACTGCCGACGGCTTTCAACTGGCCCATGTTCGGCGCGGCGCTCCTGCTCATGGCCACGCCGTTGGTGCACATCGGCTGGCAATCGTTGTCGAGCCGTCGGGAGGTCAGCGGGAGCCGCCGATTCGATACAGCGCTTTCTCGTTCCGAATAAAGAGGCAAGCAGCAAGTCAGTTTCCAGTGGCCAGCTTGCGTCAGACCGTCGCCTGCTCCGCGACTCGCAATGATCTGAAGCCCACGCGAACCTCTTCTGAGAGGAGCTTCGGCTGTTCCCAAGCCGCGAAGTGTCCGCCTTTGTCGAGCTTGTTGTAGTGGATCAGTTTGGGAAACGCCCGCTCCGCCCAACTACGCGGGCACAGATCGATCTCGTCCGGAAAAGAGCTTACGGCAACCGGGATGGAAACGCCTTTGACATTGAAATACCCGAGTTTGCCCCAATTCTCCCAGTAGAGACGGGCGGCAGAAATCGCCGTGTTCGTCAACCAGGCGATCGTGACGTTGTCGAGGACATCGTCCCGGGTGAGGCCCGCAGCTTCTCCGGCAAAGACGCGTGAGATCAGCGCGTAGCTCCACGCATCGTGGTCCAGAAAATAGGCGGCCAGGCCGACCGGGGAATCCGCAATTCCGTACATCGTCTGCGGGCGCAACCCCAGCTGGAAGCCGTAGGCGATGCCTTTGCTGTAGACGAATGACAGCCGCTCGAACGCGAGTTTCTCTTCGGGTGAAAGACCGTCGGGCATTGGCGCGCCGGTGAATGCCGCCTTGTCAACGTCGGCCGGTACCGCGCCAGGCATATTGGTGTGAATGCCGAGCAATTCCGGAGCCGCTTGCACACCCATTTGTTCGGTGACGACCGCACCCCAATCGCCGCCTTGCGCGACAAATTTTGTGTAGCCAAGGCGTTTCATGAGCGCGACCCAGGCTCGCGCGATGTGCGCGACGTCCCAGCCTGTCGTGGTCGGCTTGCCTGAATACCCGTAGCCTGGCATCGACGGAATCACCAGGTGGAAAGCGTCCGAGGCGCTCGCGCCATGTGCCGTGGGATCGGTCAGTGGACCGATGATCTTCATCTGCTCGACGATCGAGCCGGGCCATCCGTGGGTGACGATGAGCGGCAACGCGTTTTCGTGCTTCGAACGCACGTGAATGAAGTGAATGTCCAGCCCATCGATCTCGGTGATGAACTGCGGCACGGCGTTCAACCTCGCTTCGCACGCGCGCCAGTCATACTCCGTTGCCCAATAGCGCGCGAGCGCCTGCATCGTCGCGAGCTGCACGCCCTGCGACGCGTCCGTGACAGTCTCCCGCTCAGGCCACCTTGTCGCGTTGATGCGGCTGCGCAGTTCGGTGAGTTCCGCTTCCGGAGTATTCACCTGAAACGGACGAATGGCGGTGTTGTCGGTGGTTTGGCCTGACTGAAGGCTCATGGCAATCTCCTTTCCAAGAGGACCTTTGTTGTGGAAATCCGATTCGATCGAATGGCGTCATGACCGATTCGACACTCGCGAGACGTCATCACTTGAAAGCGGACTCTTCACGAGAGGGGACCACCATCACGGCGAAGACGATGTTCCGTTTCGCACTGCAGCGCGATGGGGTCAGTCGTTCAGAGAGGCTTGACGAAGGTATCGACGACGAGTCGGATTCGCACGTAGTATGCCCCGTGCCCGGTGGTCGCCCACTGCCGTTTTGCACGCGGACATGGGGTGAGATCGGTACCAGTTTATGGTTGGGCTTAGGGCAACAACGGAGGTCAGAATGGCGAAGGTCGCTTTGAAGCTCGAGGTCGTCATCATCCCGGTGTCAGACGTCGATCGCGCCAAGAGTTTCTACCAGGGCTTGGGGTGGCGGCTGGACGCCGACTTCACCAACGGTGATGACTGGCGGGCATTGCAGCTGACACCTCCAGGCTCACCGTGCTCCATCATCTTCGGCAAGGGAGTCACGACAGCTGCGCCAGGCTCGGTTCAGGGAACGTTTCTGATCGTCGAAGACATCGAGGCAGCACGCGCCGAGCTCATCGGATACGGCGTTGACGTCAGCGAAATATTCCATTTCGACGGCACCCTTCGTGTCGTTGGGACGAAGGGACGCGTGCCTGGCCCGGATCCGGAACGCGGCTCCTACCGCTCCTGGGCCTCATTCAGTGACCCGGACGGCAACAGCTGGATGCTGCAAGAGATCAAGACGCGGCTTCCCGGGCGGGTGTGACGCGGCCGAAAAACGAGGACTGATCATGGACGAAAAACGAGGACTGATGATGGACGTTGCGACTCTGACGGAGCTTCTGCGAGAAACAGAAGAACACCATGGCCACTACGAAGCAACCGCTCCGAAGCACCACTGGTCGGGGTGGTACGCCGCTTACATCGTCGCGCGGGAACGCGGCAGAACTCCCGAGGACGCTGCCAAGGATGCTGCGCTCCACATGAGCGCGAGCACCTAGCATCTAGTAACGACTCGGCTGGTCAGCGAAAGAGCCCGGCCTCCGATGCGCCGACGACGGCGAAGAGCACGAGTGCGAAGACGAGCACGACGTTGGTCAGCATCGAGTTCTTCGGCACGCCGCTGTCTGGGGGAATCTTGAAGTTGTTGAGATAGATGAGCGTCGCCGCCAGGAAGGGGATGAACAGGCTGCCGACGATCGTGAACGTCCGGATGATGATGAGCGGCTGGTCGATGAACGCGAACGGAATCGGCACCAGGGTGACGAAGAGCAGTGCCACACGGTACGGCGTGCTCGTCACCGACGTCAGCCGTTCGCGTTCCTGACGGGAGTACCGCCGCATCAGCCCGTAGTAGTCGGAAAACAGGTAGGGCAGGCTCTGCCAGATCCCGAGCAACGAGGCGAACACCGCAGCCCAGAAGCCAATCGAGTAGGCATAGAAGCCGGCCGGTCCGATAATCGTGCGGAGCGTTTCCGCCATCTTCGTCACCGCCTGCGCGTTCGTGATCTGTACGCCGGCGAGGTGAAATGCCTGGTTGGCGATGATCATGATCGCCATCCCGAACACCGCGGTAAACGTGTAGGCGATCGCGACGTCGGCACGGACAAAACCCAGCCACCCGGGACCGGCCATCTTCTCCTCGCGCAGCCAGTAGCTGTAGGCGAGCATCGCAATCGAGCCGCCGATGCCGCCGAGCACCGAAAGCACAGACGAGCCACCGCCGGCAGGTATCGAAGGAACGAACAACCCGCGGAGAAAAGTGGCGGGATCAGAAAAGGTGAGCGCCGCGCAGGCGACGATCGAAAAAAACATCGTCGCGATCAACACCTTCATCACCTTCTCGAAGCCCTTGAAGCCGCCGGCGAGAACCAGCGCACCCCCGAGCAGCGAGTGACTGACTGCGCCCCAGGATCGAGGTACCGCGCCGCCCGTCAGCGTCGCGATGCCGAGTCCCGACGCGCTGGTGAGCGCCGCGCTGACCGAGATCGTCCAGATGACGAGATAGAAGGCGAAGTAGACGCGCACCCACCAGGGCAGGTAGATCGTCCACGCCTCGATCGCGGTGGTATCGGTCGCGAGCTGCCATCGCGCGATGCCTTCGTTGAGAAAGGATTTCAGGAACGCGGCGAGCGCGACTACCCACAGCAGCTGCAGCCCGTGCGCCGACGCTGCCATCGTCGACGAGACGATGTCGCCGGCGCCGATGCCGGCTGCGGCGACCAGCAGGCCGGGTCCGATCAGCTTGACGACGCTGGTGCGGGGTGCCGCGGTGTCCTGCGCCTGAATCAGCGGCCTCCGTTCCGCGACTTAATATATGCGGCAAATGACGTCTGTTGCTGCTGCGACCGCCCGGGTTCTTGCCGATGCCGGCATTACGCGAGTCTTTGGACTGCCGGGCGGCGAAGTGCTCGTGTTGATGGACGAGCTCCGGCGCGCCGGCGTCGACTTCGTGCTGATGCGTCACGAATCGAACGCCGGCATCGCCGCCGCGGTGTACGGCAAGCTGCGCGGTCAGCCGGGTGTGGTGTTGACCACGCTGGGGCCGGGCGCGGCCAACCTGATGCTGCCGTTGTGCAGCTGGTACCTCGATCAGGAGCCGCTGCTCGCGATCTCGGCACAGATCCCGGACGACTTTCCAGTCAGCCACACGCACCAACTGCTGCCACTGCACGACGCCTACCGGCCCATCGCGCGCTATGTGGACAAGATCACCGGCGGCAACGTCTTCGATGTCGTGCCGCGTGCGCTGGAGAAGTGCATGGAGCGTCCCTTCGGCGCGTCGTATCTCACGCTCTCCGCGCGTGAAGCGCTCAAGCCAGCAGTGGGCGCGCCGGCACACGAGGTTCAGCGTTCGGTGTTCAAGGTTCGGGGTTCAGACACCGCAGAAGTTCGCGGGCAGGCACACGCACTCGCGGTCGCGCTCGGAAGCGCGAAGCGGCCGCTCGTCGTGATTGGGCTCAGCATCGACCCGGCGAATGCGGCGCGAATACGGCGGTGGGTGAGCGAATGGAACCTGCCGGTGGCGGTGACGCCAAAGGTGAAGGGGATTGTTGACGAAACCGGCGCGAACTTCGTCGGCGTTGTCGGTGGGATGGCGGCGGACGGAATCATGTGCGATGCAATTGCCGCCGCGGATCTCGTCATTGGCTTCGGCCTCGACCCGGTCGAGGTCGATAAGACCTGGCACGCGGACCGGCCGATTCATTGGGTGCTCGAATCGCCGAATGCGGGTGGCGTTGTGCCAACGGGCGTCGTGTTCGCGGACCACGCGGCGATTCTCGATGCGCTGGTCGAGCAGGCGCCGCCCGCGAAGTGGCCGTCGCCGTTCAAGGAGCTCCAGGAAAAGCGGGCGCGGATGCTGAACGACCGCGCCGGGTCGGTCGGCACGATGTGGCCCGGGGATGTCGTGCAGGCGCTCGCGTCGGTGATGCCGGCTGAGACGATCGTCACGACCGATGTCGGGTCGCACAAGTATCTCTTCGGGCAGTACTGGCCGAGCCGGCAGCCGGAAACCTTCTGGATGTCGAACGGGTTGTCGGGGATGGCCTACGGGTTGAGCGCCGCGATCGGCGCGAAGCTGGCGCGCCCGGATGCGCCGGTGCTCGCGGCGGTCGGCGACGGCGGCTTCTCGATGAACGCCCAGGAGCTCGAGAGCGCCGAGCGCGTCGGCGCGCCGTTCATCACCGTCGTGCTCGAAGACGGCAGCTATTCGCTGATCAAGATCTCACAGGCAGGAAAGAAGCTCGAACCGTATCGCACGGATTTCCGGCCAATCGACACGGTGAAGATGGCGGAGGCGTGCGGCGTTGCCGGGCTGCGGACGAGCAACCCCGACGAGCTCGCCGCCGCCGCCAAAGAGGCGGTCGATCGTCGGCGCAGCCTCGTGATTGCTGTTCCCGTGAACGATGCGGACTACCCGCGGTTGTTCTAAGTGAAATGGAGAATCGTGGAAGAACTGCTCGTGTATCAGAATCGCAGCAGGCGATTCAACTTCACGACGAACGCGCGGTTTCTCAGCGAAGTCTCGCGCGTCACGAGTCCCGTATCGCGCTCGTCAGTGTAGACGACGAACAGCTCGCTGCCCGGGCGGTACTCCCAGCGATACCGGAAGTTGGAGCTGGCTCTCCGCGTACTCGAGTTGTACTGTAGAAACCCGCTCACGAACATGCGCGCGGTAAAGGCATAGTCCACCCGTGTGCTCAGCAGCTTGGCCGTGAACGTCCCCTCCGGCAGTTCGACGTGATTGATCGAGACGCCGGGATCGAACGACAGCTTGGGGGTCAACGTGACGCGTGCCGTCGAAACCGTGAAGGCAGTGATGGTACCGGAATAGAACCCGCCACGCCGAAGTTGCACGGTGCCGCTGGCGCGATGCTGCACACCCAGCAGGTACGAGACCATGACGTCGTTGAAGTGATAGCCGCCGACGGGCAAAGTGACGTCAGTGGCGATCTCGAACGGTTCGATCAGATGTTCGTAATTGCCGGTCACCTCGGCGCTGACTTGATCGCCGTTCTTGAGCTCGGTCATGAACCGGCCTACCGCCTGCTGCGATTCCAGGATGCCTGTCCCGTCGAGGATATGTTCGAAACTGGCTTCGCTTGTGAACTTGCGAACGTGCGGCACCGACGTCGGCCGCGGGCTGAAGCGCGCGTATCCGTAGGTGCGCCGGAAGTCCCGGCGCTGGAGGTAGCCGACCTCGGGATTGAAGTTGCGATCGACGAACAGGTGGTCGGCGGTGGCGCCGTAGCGGTCGGCGTTGTAGGCAAACCGCGCCTGATAGCTCGCGTTCTCGCCCTCGAGCGTTGGCGTCTGCGTGCCCGCATAGTAGGCGGAAACATTGATGCTGTCGTAGAAGAGAAAGTTCCCGTCGACGCCGTAGGCTTGGTTCGATCCGTCGGCCGTGACTGAGTGCGAACGGTTCGTGAAGATCCCGCCGATGCTGCTGCGCCTGAGCACATCACGCTTCAGGCGCAGGACGGTAAAGTTGGTCGACACCGCGTTCAGGTCCTCGTCGGCACCCGTCTGAATGTTGAGCATGCCGATGCCGAACGGGCCGGATTTCCCCGTCAGTCGGCCACCGAAGTTGACCGGCACGGCGCCACCGGATTCCAGTCCGATGCGCCTCGTGTAGAAGAGATTCGGCACGACATTGCTGGCCCCGCCGGCCCCCATCCCGGCTGCGCTCTTGCCGAAGTCGAACAACCCTCGGCCTTCGAGGAAGAACTCACGCTTCTCGGGGAAGACCAGATTGAACCGGGTGAGATTGACCTGCTGCTCATCGACCTCCACCTGGGCGAAATCGGTGTTGTAGGTGAAATCGGCGGTCAAGTTGGCGGTCACGCTGTACTTGACGTCGCCCCCGACGTCGGCGTCGGTGTCGTTGATCAGCGCTGGCGTTTTGATGTGGTCGGTCGCAATGCGCGAGATCACGTACGGCTTCAACTCGACGTTCCGGCTCGAATCGGGCAGCTCGAGGCCGGTGAGCGTCGCCGCGTACGAGACGCGGGTCAACGCCGATGGGCCAGCAGCCGATTGAGGGACGCGCGCGATGTACGACCACTCGTTCTTGCGGCGCACCACGCGCCGCAACTGGATGCCCCAGAGCTGCCCCGCGCCCGACTTGTAGCGCAGCGACTTGAACGGAATCTGCATCTCCACCGTCCAGCCGCCCTCAAAGCGTCCAGGACGTGCATCCCACACCGGATTCCAGTCGAAGTTCGTGCCCTCGTCGATCACTGCATAGTCAACCCGCGCACCAAGCGGGTTGGTATAGAAGACGAACCCGTTCCGTCGATCGAAAAACGTGTCGAACGACACGCCGAACGTGTCGTTCTGCTTCATCTGAAACGAGTCGCGGCGGTAATCGTTTGCGACCCACTCGTCAGGCGGCGCCGAGTCCCAGCAGCGGGCGGTGACATAGATGTTCGCCGCATCGAACGTCACCCAGATCTCGGTCTTCTCCGTAGCCGGCGAACCCTCGTCCGGCACCTGCTGAAACAATTCGGTGATTGGCGGCAGCGTCTGGTAGATCGACTCGTCCAGCGAACCATCGATGACGAGCGGCTCGGTGAGCCGCACCGCACGCACTGTTACCCGGCCCTCACTGTCGCGGCTGAACACCGGCAACGGATCGGGTGGGACGACCGCGTCATTCGCGAGGGTCTGTGGCGCGGTTGGCAGTTGCTCATCCCACGAGGCGTCAACCCCGGCGACGCGCGTGGCGCAGACCACGAGCATCATGGTCAGGATGCGACGCGGGTAGGTCATGGGGTAGGTTCTTTGTTCGAGCCAACCGCGTAACGGAATCCGTCCGCGATCTCGCTGACGGCGAGATCGCGGCTGATCTGAACGGCGCTGACGCGCAATCCGTTTGGCGCTACTGCCCGGCTGAAGAAGTGGCAGGGCGAGATGGGAGCTCGTTCTTCACGACCACCCCGCCTTTCATCACGAACTTGACGCGCTCGATCTCGGTGATGTCCTTGAGAGGATCCCCGGAGACGGCGATGATGTCGGCGTACTTGCCGGCCTCGAGGGTCCCGACATCTTTCGCCCAGTTGTAGTTCAGGACACTGGCCGCGCCGATGAAGGTCGTCTGCAGCGCCTGCGCCGGAGTCATCCCGTATTTGACGTACTCCACCATCCCGCGCTGCTGCTTGCCGTGGTCTTCGTTCATGTCGCTGCCGAACGCGATGGTGACACCAGCGGCCGCTGGCCCGCTTCATCAGGTCCCGCGTGAGGGTCAGGCGGCTGACCTTGCCGCCGCTGCGCGGCAGGTCCTGCTTGTCGGTGTTACGCATGTTCTCCATCGTGAAGACGAGTGCGACCTTCTTGTCGACCATCATCTTCAGGACGGCTGTCGGACATTTCGTTGCCGTGTTCGATCTTGTCGACGCCGCCAGACACGCAGCTCGCCAGCGCCTCGCCGCCGAACGAGTGACAGGCGACCTTCATGCCGCGCCGGTGTGCTTCGTCGGTGATGGCCTGGATTTCTTCGAGCGTCAGCGATGGGCTGTTCACCATCGTGCCGTCCGGCTTGAAGTGCTGGTATTCGTCGCCGATGAAATCCTGGGTGCTGTAGATCTTCACCCAGTCGGCGCCATAGGTCTTCAGCTTGCGCACCGCGGCGCGCGCCGCCCAGGGGCCGTTCACGCCAAGGTCGTCTTCATGCGGATGAAAATTGACCTCGTAGGGCGTGGGCCGCATCGAACGGTTGCGCGGATCGATTTCCGGTCCCGCCACCTGCATCCGGGGGCCCTTCGCCACGCCGCGATTGATGGCGTTGCGGATGTCGATGGTGGCCCAGGTGCCGCGCGCGCTCAGGTCGACGATAGTGGTGAAGCCACCGTGCAGATCCTCCTGAGCGTGCTCGAGTCCGACGAGGGTCTTGTACGGCAGACTCCAGTCGTCGCTCTGCGGCATGATGTGCAGGTGGCTGTCGATCATGCCCGGCATGAGCGTCGCCTGGCCCAGATCGATGACCGTCGTCCCGGCGGGAATCTGGACGCTGGGCCCGATTTCGGCGATGCGATCGCCTTTGACGAGGATCACCTGGTTGGCCACGATGGTGCCCGCCTTGGCGTCGAACAGCCGCGCGGCTCGTACTGCGACCATGCCGGTGGGCGCCGGGTACCGATCGCCCGACTGCAGCACTTGGGTCCAAACAAGTGAGCCGGAGCCCACTCCAATCGTGATGACGACGGCCGCGGCCGCCCAGAGGCTTCTACGCACAAGCTCCTCCTTCCGAATTAAAAGCGGTACTGGACCTCGAAGCTCATGATCGTCGGGAGCACCCTGGCATTGACCAGGCCATAATTCGGCCCGGAGAGCGTCGTGATCGTCGTTGGCACCTGCGTGTTGATCAGATTGAACACGTTGGCGCGTAGTTCGAGGACCTGAGAGCTGCCTAATTTCAGGTTCTTCTGAACCCTCACGTCCCAGAGGTTGATGTTCGGCAGCCGCGACGAGCCCAGCGGCTCGGCGCGCAATGCCGAATTCGGGACGGCACGGTGCGAGACCGAGATCGTGCGCGCCAACGGATCGCCGCTGCGGTGCTCGAAGTTGCTCGACACCTGGATGCCCCACCCGAAGAGATAGGAGCCCGACGCGCGCGCCCCCCACTCCCAGGTCTGATTGCCCTCGTTGATCTCGGCATTCGGATCCAGAAACGCCGTCGAGTACCAGGTCGGGAACGGCTCGTCGATCCGTGTTGCGCTGTAGGAGGCCCGGAACTGCCAGTTGTTCGCGAGGCGCCGCGAGACGGCGAGCTCGACCGACTTGTAGTTGCGATCGGCGAGCGGATCGTTGTAAAGCGTCGGACGCTGATTGCTCAAGCCAGCGTACTGATCGGCAAAGTCGTAGAACGTGAGCGACGTCCCTGGATCGTCGGCATTTCCCCTCACGCCGTCCGGTCCCGGATCGATCAGCACAACCGGAATGTTGAACACCTCATAGGGCCGCTTGGTGTTGAGGAGCCGGTATTGATCGGTCGCCAGGCTGTAGATGCCCGTCACCCGCATCGCGAAGCCCACCCCGAGTTGCTGCTCGTACTGCGCCATGAACTCGTCGGTCTTCGGGGCTTTTTCGTCCGGGTTGATCACCGCATTGGCCAGCCCGCCCGTCGCGCCAGTCACCTCGCGTGACGAGGAAGTCATTACCATTCAACGACAGGTCCGATTCACCTGTATCCCAGTCGCTGTTGCCGTTGAGATCGCGCCACCGAAAGCTGGTCGAGCCGAGGAAGTTCTGGGCCACCAGGTAGATGTCGTCGGACTCGCGCGTGCCGTAGTAGCGTCCCCATCCACCTTTGATCACCGATCTGCCGTTACCGGTGAGATCGAAGACGGCGCGAAGCCGTGGCGACCAGGTATTGAAGACCGGCAGTTGCGTCTCGCCGAAGCACGCGGCCGGGTAAACCGTGGCGCCGGGACCGGTTCCGGCCTCACGGCAGCTCTCGCCTTCGAACCCGCTGTCGTGCGCGTAGCGCAGGCCGATGTTCACCGTCAACCGCCGGTTGAAGGTCCAGTCGTCGGCGACGTAGCCGGCCCAGTAGCGGATGCCGATGTTCGGCTCCACCGGATAGTTCCAGACGAAAATCCGATTCGCAGCCGTGAAGGTATGCCTTTACCGCGTCGTAATCGAGACGGTAGTCTCTGGCAGGGCCGCGGCCGATGTTTTCCCGATTGCCGGCCACGTCGAAGTAGTCCGTGCCGAACTTCAAGTCGTGACTGCTGCTGCCCGTGCGCTGGAAGTAGTTCGCCAGCACCTTGTAGTGCACCCGGCCTTCTCCGGTTCGTTCGCCCACGCGATCGTTCAGGCCGATGCGTCTGCTGGTCGTTCGGTCGCGGCGATGGATCTGGTCGAAGTTGTCGGGATCCGAGAAGGAGCCTGACTTGTTCCAGAAATACCCGACCATCGCGTTCAACATGAGCCCCTGGCCCTTGACGCCGGTCCAATCGATCTTGGCCGCTCCGTTGGTCGGAACGCTCCACTCTGACGTCTGGTGACGGCGCCCCTCCCACGCGATCAGATTGCTGGCACTCTCGACGTCGTCGCGATGATTCCACATCATGAAACCGCTGAACTTGTTCGCCTCATTCACCTGATAGGTGAGCTTGGGCGTGAAGAAGGTGCTCTGATTGGTCGTGGTGCACGGCGTGCCGTCCGGCTTGAGACACTCGAGGACGTTCACCTCGTTCTTCTGGTAGCGGGTGCCGAACCAGAACCAGAGCTTGTTCTGGATGATCTTGCCGCCGATCTCGCCGTTGAAATCCTCGCGGATTTGCAGGTTGCCGCCGGCGCCGCCTTTGGGCTCCCGCTCCAAATTGTGGTTGGTGCCGCCGGCGAACATCGCGCCGTGAAAGTCGTTGCTCCCGGTCTTGATCACGGTTGCCACCATGACACCACGCGCCCCGACGGAGGCATCATGACCGATGGTTTCGATGGTCGCCTCCTCGAACGACGTGAAATCGAAGTAGTTGCCGCTGTCGCCGATGCGGGGGTTGCTGGTGTAGACACCATCGACCGACTGCCACGCCTGGTCCGACTGCCCGAACGCGCGGAACGCCGGGTTCTGGTTGTTCGAGCTCCCGCCGACGTCGATCGGCGGGCGCGTGCCGGGCGTGAACTGCATCAGGCCGATATAGCCATTACGGCCCGTGGGAATCGTCTCCATGACCTCGCGCGTGACATTGGTCGTGGTCCCGGCGGCCGTCGTGTCGATCATTGGCGAGGCGCCGGTGACCGTCACCGACTCCGACAAATTTCCGACCTTCAGCCCGACGTCGACCCGCGCGGTGAAGCCGACCGTGAGACGAATCCCCTCCTGTCGAAGCGTTTGGAAGCCAGAGAGCGTGTACTCGATCGTGTAGGTGCCGATCGGCAACGGCGCCAGCCGGTACTCGCCAGCCTGATCGGTGACGGTGGTGACCGACGGCACCTGGAGTTGCGGACTCGTGACCGTGACCGTCACGCCTGGAAGCACGGCGCCACTATCGTCAACGACCTGTCCGATGATGCTCGCCTCGCTTCGCAGTTGGCGGGCGTCAACAGGTTCGGCCATCGTCGCCAGAATCGCGAGTGCGGCCAGGCTAATCGCCAGCGCGGCCGCGGACTTGCCGGAACAAGAGCTGATCGACTTCGTCACTTCAGACCTCCTTGCGTGGGGACGACAACGCGAGCGGCGCACTCGGTCGTCGCCGCACAACCAACACCTCGACGTACAAATACGACAAACCCCCGGCGTTGCTCTTCACTATTCGTAGTACTGCGGCGCCATCTTGCGGCCCTTGTAGTCTTCGAAGTCGTGGTGGACCCACAGCTGCGCCTTGTAAAACGCCATCAGCTTCTCGATGCGATCGAACGCGATCGGCACTGACCAGAGCCACTCGTTTTCAGGCGTGGCCCGGCCAACGCGCGGGATGCGCCGCGTGTCGAAGTTCGATCGGAAGTGGACGGCGTCGCCGGTGAGCAGGACATACCCGGTGTTCTTCAGACGAACCATCGCCACCTGCGTGCCCAGCGTGTGGCCACCGGTATAGAACAGGATCACGCTGCCGTCACCGAAGACGTCGAAGTCGCCTTCGAGCAGCTTGTGCGGGTGGTCCTTGAGCATCACGGGGCCCTTGAAGTTGGGCGGACCCGTGGGGCCATCCCCGGTCTTGAACATGAACTCGTACTCCCGCCGCTGAATCAGCACTTCGGCTTTCTTGAACTGCTCGACGTTGCCGGTGTGATCGGCGTGATTGTGCGAGATGCCGATGTACCTGATCTGGTCGGGTGTGACGCCGATGGCCTTCAATTGCGGCGCCAGCGTCTGGGCCTTCGTCTTCATCCAATGGATGCCACCACCCGGAGCAAACCCCTCCGGCAAGTCCGCATACGCGTCGTTCGTGCTGGTGTCGAACATCATCCACGTGTCGCCATGCTTGATCACATGGGCCCACGCCGCGATGTCGACCGTGGTCTTCGGCGGCACCATTTCGTTCCACCACGATCCGGCATCGTTCGAGCGGCCGAGCCCGCCGTCGAGAATGTAGAGCCTATCGGCGTAGCCAGTCGGCTTGGGTTGCGCTTCGAGACCTGCCGTGAACGACGGAATGGCGGCCATAGCGAGCCCAACAGCCACAGCGAGACATGCACTCATTCGCTTCATCAGAACCCTCCAGGGCGGCTCGGAGGGTACAACGCGCGTGGGCCTATCTCAAGCACACTATTGCTTCGAGATTGTCGTTGCGAAGGAAACAATCGAGACAATCTGGAAAACATTCGTAACCCTAAGACGCAAAAAGGGATGCGGCTCGTGATTCCGAGCTTCTATAATCCCTTCTCCCGGACAATGACCCGCCAACAGTGGATCCAGCGGCTGCTACTGATCGGCGCTTCATTGGCGCTGCTGGCGGCGGCCGCGCTCGTCATGACCCTGCAGCGCGACGCCGAAATCCGCCAGCGCGCACAAACCAACCAGATCATGGACCAGCTGTCCTGGCAAACGGCGCGCGTGCTGCGCCAACGGGTCCGCGAACAGTTCGATGCTGCCGTCTCGGAGACCATCGAGGGCATCGGCCACCCGGAGATGCTGCGGTTCGAGCTGCCGCGCATTGCGACGTACTTGAACGCCGGACTCAAACACTCGTACGTTGATCGCTACTTCCTCTGGAGTCGGCGGATGCACCCGCCGCCGACGGATCAAGTCGTGTTTTATCAGTCAGCGGGTCAGGACCCCGGCCAGGACGGCGAGGGCGAGTTTGGCAGCCCGATTCTCAGCGACGGCCACGTGATCGGCTCGCTCTATCGTGCGCCAGCGCTCGGACGATTGATCTGGGCGCGTGCCCAACAGTTCTTGCCGTTGAAACGGTCGTTCGCGGTGGTCGACGAGCGCTTTGACAACCGCCAGCTCCAGCTCCTCATTCACTACATCTGGGTCGATGAGCAGCGCGACAAGCTCGCCATGATCATCGGTTACTCCGTGGACTTCACCCGACTGCGCAACGGGCCCATGCAGGCGATGGTGGCGGCCGCGTCGGTGGGCATCATCGGTCAGGATCAGCAAGGTCTGCGCGTGTCGATTCGCGATGACGCAGGCCGTTCCGTGGTCGGCGAGGACCCGCGGCCAAATTATCCGTCGGGGAGTCTGCCGCTCGACATGATGTTCATGGCACGAGCGATGGAGCCGTTCAGGGTGCCGGGCACCAAGGTGCCGACCTGGACCATTACGGTGACCTCTGACGCGGATGCCGCCGCGGCCGTCGGCTCTGGCTACTGGTTGTTCGCGTCGGTCACGCTGCTCATCTTTGTTGGGCTGGCGTGCGCCGTCATTCTCGACCGCCAGCGCCAGCGATTGGCCAAGATGCAGTCGGAGTTCGTGGCGCACGTCTCGCATCAGCTGAAGACGCCGCTTGCGTTGCTCTCGGGAGCCGCCGAAACACTTGGCCGCGGTCGCGTCACATCGCCGGAAAAGATCCGGGAATACGCGGGCATGGTCCACGCGCAAGCCGCCCGTCTGTCGTCCTTGGTGGAGCAGGCGATTGTCTTTGCGGAGATTGATGTCGAGGGCGCGGGCCTCCGCTTCGAAGTCGTGGATGTCACCGGACTGGTGCGGGATGTGGTCGACGGCTTCAAGCGCGGTGTGCCCGAACAACTGGAGGTGCGATTCTCGGCCGACGCCGGGGTCCCGCTCGTCAAGGCAGATCCCGCGGCGTTGGAGCAAGTCGTGTGGAATCTCTTCGAAAACGCCCTGAAATACGGCAGCGAAGACAATGTGATCGAAACCGCCGTCAGCGCCCAGAATGGCCAGGTGGTCATCGCCGTTCGCGACCGTGGCGAGGGCATTCGAACCACCGACTTGCCTCGAGTCTTCGATCAGTTCTACCGTGGCAAGACGAGCCAGCAGCGCCGCGGCTTTGGCCTGGGGCTCGCTTATGTGCAAAAGGTCGTCGTCGCTCACGGCGGCCACATTTCGGTCAACAGCGAACTCGGCCAGGGGGCCGAGTTCCGCGTCCACCTGCCCGCTGCGTAGGAGGAAACCTTGGCGACTGCCGGCGCGAAGATTCTGGTCATCGAGGACGAGCCCGACATGGTCACCATCCTGCGCGACAACCTCGAGGTCGAAGACTACCGCGTCGAGGTCGCGACGACTGGCGAGGAGGGGCTCAAGGCCGCCCTGCGAGAATCGCCGGACGTCATCCTCCTCGACATCATGCTGCCCGGGATGAGCGGCTACGACGTCTGCCGCAACTTGCGCGGTCGCGCCATCAAGACGCCAATCATCATGATCACGGCGCGGAATGCCGACATGGACCGCGTGGCAGGACTGGATCTGGGCGCGGACGACTACATCGGCAAGCCGTTCAACATCGGCGAGGTGCTGGCGCGCGTTCGGGTGCAGATTCGCCGGGCCCGTGACCAGGAGCCGCATCGGCGCGAGGAATTCCGCTTCGGAAACGTTGTCGTGGACTTGCGAAGGCAGGTCGTCAAGCGCGGCGGAAAACGCGTCGAGATGACCTCCCGCGAGTTTCAGCTGCTGTCCTATTTCATCCTGCACGAAGGTGAACTGGTCACGCGTGACCAGTTGCTCACTGATGTCTGGGGTTACAGCCACCCACCGATTTCGCGCGCGGTCGATAACTTCGTGTTCAAGCTGCGCTCGAAGCTGGAAGTTGACCACCAGCACCCCCGCCACTTCATCACCGCCTACGGCACCGGCTATCGCTTTGCCGTGTAGTCGCCCGACGGGCGAAGAAACAATCTGACGACAATCTATGACGAACGTGAACGCCCGCACCGGGCGGTCACCGATTAAGATTCGTCCGCTTGACGTTGTATACAGCGTCGCGCCTTCGCGACCGACCGGCACGATCACCCGAATGGAGGACGAGATGAGTGACAGCACGACAAGACTGTGGAGCGACTTCCAGCCTCACCTGATGGCGAGGCGGCAACTGCTCCAAACGCTGGGGCTCGGGGCAGCGGCGCTGGCGGCAAACGTGTTTCCGGCGCGACTCGCCGCTCAGGTCAAGGGTGGCAAGAGCTTCCCGGTGACGACGATGAACCACTTGTCGTATCAGTGTGGGCCCGACTACGTGAAGGTGCGCGATTGGTACGTGGACGTGCTGGGTGGCCGTGTGGCGTGGGACAACGGCAGACAGTGCGAGGTGCAGTTCGGGGACGCCAATAAACCCGAAGGTCTGTACATCCGATCCGCTGCGGCGGGGGAAAAGCCGACGATCGGGCACTTCGCCTTTGGGATCCCGAACATCACCACGCATATCGCCGCCATGAAAGTGGAGATGGATAAGTGGGGCCTCAAGAACATTCGTCCCGACGGCGAGCATGGGTGGATCTCCGACGATCCCGCCGGCTACATGTTGAACACATGGGTGCCCGAGAAGGATCCGGCGATGTTTCCGGGAGCCGCGAGCCCGTGCAAGGTCGCCAGTTCCAAAGAGTGCAAGGATGCCTTTGAGGCAGGTCTCAAGAACCTCTCCAAGATGCCGAAGCCGAGTGGCAAGGGGTTCACCGCTCGTTACTTCACCAACATCGTCCTCAACGTGCCCACCGACATGCTTGCGAAAGAGCGCGATTTCTATCGCGACCTGCTCGGGATGCGGGTGGTCAACGACAATCCCAAGCGCACGATCCTGCGATTTGGCGGCGACACGCTCGTTCTGGCCGCCACGCTCAAGCCAGGCGAGAAGCCGTACTGCAATCGTTACGGCTTCGAGATCGACAACTTCGACTCCGCGAAAGTCGAGGCCGAGCTCAAGCGTCGCGGCATGAATCCCAAACCGAATACCAAGCTCGCGTGGACCGTCAACGACCCCGACGGGATGATTATCGACATTGCAGCGGCGGGCTTCGCTGACGAGCTCGCGAAGTCGTAGCCCTCAGCCGGAGAACACTAATGGCCATGCGTCGTCGAGAATTTCTCGCAGGATCGGCGGCCGCGGTAGAAGCCGAGATGATCCTCTGTGATGCGCCGGCGCGCCTGCTGCGCATGCAGACCTAGCGCTCGCTCGGACGGGGGACGCCATCGCTCGATGCGCCGTCCCTCGTCCCGCACTTCACCCTGACGACTGCCAATTCCCTACCCAACGGAGGCACTGCATGGCTCTCGCCCGACGCGACTTTCTCTCCACTTCTGGCCGCCGCGGGTGGCGCGACGATGTTCGCCGGATGCGGCCTTCTTCGGCGCGGCAGGGCGCGCGGAAATACGCCAAACCGGTGATCGACCTGCACTTCCACATGTATCCCCGGGAGTTCATCGACTTGCTGGAAAAGGAAGGCGCGGCCAACGGCGCGCTCGTCAGCAAGAGCAAGACTGGCGATCTCGTCGTCCAGACGCCGGTCTACAAGCGTGGGTTCAACGGCGAGGAAATCATGCTGAAGCCCGAAGGGGGCGGCGGTGGCGGCGAGGGCGGCGGCTCACGCTTCGGCGACAAGCTCAAGACCGACGTCACGGCCATGATCAAGGACATGGACGACGCCAGCATCGACATGAACGTGTGTAACCAGACCAACCCGCACGTGCTGTGGGCGCCGCCCGCGTTCGGACTCAAGCTCGCGATAGGCCATCAACGACGGCACGGCGCGGCTGCACCAGCAGCATCCGACCCGCTTCGTCGGCGCCATCACCCTGCCGCAGCAGGACGTCAAGCTCTCGCTGCAGGAGCTCGAGCGCGCCCGTAAGTTGCCCGGTATGCGCGCGGTCAACATCATCGAGAACGTGCGCGGCAAGAACCCCGGCGACGAATCGTTCTGGCCGCTCTGGGAGAAGTGCGAGCAGTACGGGCTTCCGCTGTTCCTCAAGAACGTGGACACCATCTCGGAGCGCATGACCGACACCGGTGCCTCGCAGATGAACATCATCAGCAACCCGGTGGAGGCAACGATTGCCGCGACGTCGCTGATGCTGAGTGGAGCGCTCGACGCGTTCCCCAAGCTCGACGTCTACATGCCCCACGCCGGCGGCTTCTTCGCCTTCGTGGCACCGCGGATCGACCACTCCATGAAGAACAACAATGGCGGCCGCTTCAAGATGAAGCAGCCAGCAACCGACTACATGCGAGCGGTTCCACTACGACCTGATTCTGCACAGCCCGAAGCTGACGCGGACGCTGATCGAGCAGGTGGGCGTCGAGCGCGTCGCTTGCGGAACGGATCGTCCGCAAGCGATGGCGATCTTCAAGCCAGTGGAGTACGTCGAGGCGATTCCAAACATCACTCGACGTGAAGCGGAAATGATTCTCTGTGAAAATCCGGCGCGGTTGTTGAAGCTCTGAAGTCTCAGCTCATCCCGAGGAGGCGGGCCGGGTTCTCGCACAGGATCATCTCCGCCTCCCGCTTGGTGATCCCGGGGATGGACTCGACGTAGTCGATCGGTTTCACGATCGCCATCGCCTGCGGGTAGTCGGTCCCCGACACCACCCGGTCCGCGCCGACCTGATCGATGAGGGTGCGGGTCAGCTTGGGACTGTGGAGGATGAGATCGTAGTGGAAGCGGCGCAGATATGAGCTGAGCGGCTGCTTGATCTGCTTGAAGTTGCCTTGCTTCTGCGCGAAATCCATCCGTGGCGTGGCAAACGCGAAGTACCCGCCAGCGTGCGGGAGGTAGACCTCGAGCTTCGGAAACGCGTCCATCACCCCGCCCAGTACCAGCGCCGTCGCCGCGATGGTCGCCTCGAACGCATTACCAATCGTCAGCATCATCGAGAAGTCGTCCTCGACGAGCCGCTCCGACACCGGATCGACGTTCTTCAAGAACAGCGGCAGGCTGTACTGCTCGCACTTCTCCCACACCGGCCAGAACTCCTTGCGATGCAGGTTCTTGCCGAGAATGTTCTCGGTCATGTTCACCGCCCGCATGCCCGGCAGCTTGCGGGCGCGTTCGAGCTCCTCCACCGCGAGCTTCACATCCTGCATCGGCAGCGTGATGGTGCCGATGAAGCGCTTGGGATGCTTGACGTGCAGCGCCGAGTTGCCGTCGTTGATCGCGCGTGCCAGCCTGGCGCCGAACGCCGGGTTCGCCCAGAGCACGTGCGGGTTCGTCTGGGTGCACACGGAGAGGTCGACTTCGCGATCGTCGGCCATCTTCAGGATCATGTCCACGTCGGTCATGTTCTGGCGCCGAAACGACGCGCGTCCCTCGCCCGAGTAGGGATGGTGGCCCGGAATCTTGGCGCTGATGTTCCAGCCTTCCTGGCGAATATCCGTCACGCCGTTGGCCGCCCCCTCTTTGAGGATCACGTCGCCGAACTCGGGCGGATACCAGTGAAAATGCGCATCGTAA
Organism: uncultured Acidobacteriota bacterium; assembly: GCA_963724485.1. GTDB lineage: Bacteria > Acidobacteriota > Vicinamibacteria > Vicinamibacterales > UBA2999 > JACCSI01. Next base: position 42,459 of record CAVRUW010000015.1, on the reverse strand, counting down.
ACCGGCCGGCTGTACCGGCGGGTTGGCGCCTGTGTGGCAAACACATTCGTGGGCCGCGCGAGAGCGGCAGCGCCGGCAGCGGCGACTACGCCCAGGAATCGTCGACGATTGAGTGGCATAGGGCTGCTCAGTCGGTGCCTCTCGTCACCGAGAACGTTTTATATGCCCAGACGCCGGCCACGGTCCCCGCGCCGATCCAGATCGCGGCCTTGGCGGCGCTGCTCAGCCGACGCTCTCCTCCAGACTGAGCGGGCGCGGCTTCTCGTTCTGCACGCTGCCGCAGTGGCGGGAGCGATGCATGCTTCAGCGCCTCGACGCTGGCGCGAATCGACGGACCCGCTGCCGGCGGTGCGGGCGCCGGCGCGGTCACCACGGGTCTGGCATCCGAGGCTGGAGCGGCCCACGCACTGGCGACTCCAGGAGCTAAGGCAAAAAGGACGGCAAGGGCGACGAGCTTCGTTGACTTCCGCATGGCTCCTCCTCGATCAGAACCTGAATTCGACCTCGAACGTGAGAATGCGAGGCAGTACCTGGCCCGTCAGGACGCCGTAGCTGGACCCCGACAGCGTGTTCACGCTCGTCGGCACGGTCGTATTCGTCACGTTGTGGAGATTGACGCGCAGGTTCAAGTCGCGCGTCGCCGACAGGCCGAATCGCTTCTCGCCGCGAAGACTCAGGAGGTTGACGTCGGGCAGCTGCTTCGACCCGATCGGCTCGACTCGCACGGTAATGTTGGGAATCTGCGTGCCGCCATCGAGAATCGCCGTGCGTGCCCACGGGGTTCCGTTCCGGCGCTCGAAGCGCACCGAGGCCTGAATCCGGTAGGGAAAGGAGTACGATCCTGATGCGCGGGTGGTCTTCTCCCAGGTGTTGTCCTCGGAAAAGATCTCGGCGTTCGGATCCTGCGTGTTGAACGTGTCCGAGTCGAGCACCGGAATCAGCGGCAGATCTTTCTTGCTCGCACTGTACGAGAGCTGCATCTGCCAGTTTCGCGAAAGCCGTTTGGACAACGCGACTTCAACGGCGTTGTACTTCTCGTTGGCTTTCGGATCGTTCACGTACGTCCCTAGCTGGTACTGGGCGCCCGCCAATGATTGCGGATAGTCGTACCACCTGATGATGCCTCCATCATCAGTCGAGCCAACCACTCCATCGGGGCCGGGGTCGCGACTGTCGATCGGGATGTTGTACGCCTCGTACGGCCGGTAGACGTTCTTCAGCCGCACGACGTTCTTCACGCGCGCGTGGATGCCGGTGAAGCGGACGGCGAGATCCTCAATCAACTGGTGCTCGAACTGCAGCGAGTACTCGTCCGTGTAGGGCTGCTTCTCGTCTGGATTGACGGTGCCCCGCGCTCCTGAGCTGAACGTGCCGGACAGCGCGAGACCGAGGAAGTCTGACGAGTTCGGGTTAAGGTTCGACTCACCCGTGTCGAAATCGCGATTCAAGTTCAAATCACGCCACCGATAAGTGGCCGTGGTAATCACGTTGTTCGCCATCGGCTGCAGGTGATCGAACAGGCGCATCCGCACGTACCGGCCCCAGCCGCCCTTGACAATCGTCTTGCCGTCGCCACGGAGGTCGTAGGCAGCGCGCAGACGCGGCACGAGCGAGTTGAAGACCGGCATCTGCGTCTTGTCCCAACACATCGCCGGAAAGACGATGTCGGCGGGCGCAGGCGCCGCGTCGCGGCAGCCCGAGTTCTCGTAGATGCTGTCGCGAGCGTAGCGGACGCCGAGATTCAACGTCAGCCGGCGGCCAATCGTGTACTGATCGCTCACATAGAACCCGATGTAGTGCCCCGCGTTATCGGGCGCGACTGGTGCGTTCAAGATCTCGATGCGGTCGGAGGAGCCGTTCCTGAAGTTCAGCAAATAGTTCTCGGCTGCGCCACGGTCCGACAGGGCGCGGTTTGCCGGCGTGTGAAAGTACTCGCCGCCGAACTTGAACTCGTGACTCCCGCCAGCCAGCTGCGGCTTGAACCAGCTGACGTTGCCGCGCAGCTGCCGGCGTTCTTCCTGGTTGCGTTCGCCGGCTCGATTGTTGAGTCCTTCAATCACGCCCGTACCACGATCGCGGCGGTAGATCTGGCTGCAGGTTTCGTCGATGCACGTGGTGCCGGAATGATTCCAGAACAGGCCGCCGAGGACCGAGAGGACCACACTGCTTCCCCGCACGCCCTGCCATTCACCCTTGACCACGCCATCGAAGCCGCCCCAGTTGCGGCGATTCGACCATTTGATCAGGCCACCGTCATTGATTGCGGTGTCAATCCGCTCGTTCATCCACGCCATCCCTATGAGCTTGTCGTCGCGGGTCATCTGGTAGGTGACCTTCGGCGTCAGGAATGGGCTCTTGTTCTCTCGAACGCACTGCTCCCCGTCTTCCTTGAAGCAGTTGATGACGTATCGCTCCTGCCGCTGGTAGCGATACCCGGTGAAGAACCAGATCTTGTTCTGCATGATCGGGCCGCCAATCTGCCCGACCAGGTCGTCGCGATAGCGCAGGCTTCCGCCGCTCGCGGGGTTGCTCTCCAGGCTGTTGTTCGTACCCATGTACGAGAACAGCCCGTGATAGTCGTTGCCCCCGCTCTTGATGATGGTGTTGATCGCCACGCCCCGGCTCGGCACCGATGCGTCGTGCCCCATCGTCGTAATGGCTGCTTCTTCAATCGTGGCGAAGTCGGGAAAGTTTCCGCTGTCGCTGATATTCGGCGTCTTCGTGGAGACGCCTTCGACGGCTTGCCACGATTCTTCTTTCATCCCGAAGTTGCTGAAGCTGGGCGTCGAGTTGTTGGTGCTGCCCCCAACGTCGATGGCGCCGCGCGCGCCCGGAGCGAGCTCGAGGAGCGACGTGTAGTGATTCTTGCCCGTCGGAATTGCCTCGAGGATATCTTTCGTGACGTGGGTGGTGACGCTGGTGGCCGAGGCGTCCACCACGGGTGCGGCACCCGAGACGGTGACGGTCTCCTCCAGCTGACCGACGCCGAGGGTGACATCGATCTTGGCGGTGAAGCCGACATTCAGCCGGATTTCGTCGCGCCGCACCGTTTTGAACCCGGAGAGCGAGAACTCCACGACGTAGGTGCCGATCGGGAGCGTGGTCAACCGGTACTCTCCGTTGGCGTTCGTCACCGCGGTCACCTCCGGCACCTGCAGTGCGGGGCTGGTGGCGGTCACGGTGACGCCCGGGAGTACGCCTTTGCTGTCGTCGGTCACCTGGCCGACGATGCTGGCCGTCGCCCCGGTTTGAGCCAGCGCCGGACGCGGGGCGAGCGTCGCGGTGAGGACGAGCAGCGCCGAAAAACAGCGGAGGAACTTGCGGAGGCCGAGACATGCGCGAACCATGCGGAGCTCCTTCGTGAGAATCCTGCAATTACCGCCGAAAGCTTCAACTCGCCGGGCGTTAGCGACCGCCAATCCCGATCTCGAGACCGTTAGGATCATTGAACGCCAGGCCGCCGAACGGATTTGGCTTCGAGCTGATCCCGCGGCGATCCAGCTCCGCCTTCACCTTTGCCTGGTCGTAGTTCTGCACGACGAACCCAAATTCATTGCAGAACGGTTTGGCGCCGGCGGTCGTTGGCCGCAGCACCAGAGTGTTTTCCCCAAACCGTAAGGAGACGTCGTCTTTCTTGTCGGCGACGACTGTCATGCCGAAGAGGCTGGTGTAGAAGTCCTTTTCCTTGGCGACGTCGGGTACACGCAGCACGATGTATTTGAAGTACTGCGCGGTGAACCCCTTACCGCTCGGTTTCGGGAGCGACGAGAGATTCTTGCGTCCTGACTCGAACGCCTCTTTGCACTTCGCCGACTTTGCTTCTGCGCACGGCTGCGCGGCACCTGGGAACATCGCCGGATCCATCACGGTCACCGGCTGCACCACATAACCCGATGGACCGTCAACGAAGTATCCGCCTTCGCCGTCCGCACGCACGCCTGGAAGCTTCCGGCGCAGCATTTCGGCCTTCAGGTCGGCGGAGCGCTCCCAGAAATTGGGGAGGCCAAAGGCAAAGTGCGAAATCGTCGGTTTGACGTTCGGCTGCGCTTGCGTGATGTACAAGCTATTGGGCGCGGCCGGCGGGCCGCAGTCAACCTGGCACCTGTTGCCGTCGTCCCACACGGCTCGCATCCCAAGCAGATCGACGTAGAAGTCCCGGACCTTCTTGTAATCGGTCGAGGGATACGAGAGGTGGTTGACCGTCGTCACCGCGAACGACTTGTTCGCCACGGTTTGTTCGGCGGCCGCCGCAAAGGCCATCGCGGCTCGTGGGAGCGCGATCAAACCCAAAGCAGACGTCACGCCGAAGCCGACTGACTGGAGCAATTGTCGCCGCCCAATGATGCTGAAGTCGGTCTCCATCTGTTGTCCTCTCATCGTGAATGCCCGCGCCGCAGCGTCACCGCATGGCCGCCGGCGCGACCGTGGAGCCCGTGGCACCCCGGAGCTTCAGCGGCTGAACCACGAACGCAAACTCGTGAACGCCCTTGCGCACGAGCTCATCGAGCTTCAGGTTCTCGACCAGGTAGATCCCTCTTGCGACCAGCAGATATCTGGTGGACCGGTGAATTCAGACTTGGTTCGGGATTCGGATTGACCTCGACGCAGCATGTGTCCGTTCCCACGATCATCGGGTTCTGGCGCGCGAGCCACTCGGCGGCCCCAATGCCCAACCCGGGCTGCGTCTTGTAGTAACGGACGTTGTCTTTCTCCCACAGACGCCCGAATCCGGTATGAACGATGACCGCGTCGCCCGTCTCGAGCGACAGCTTCTGTCGCGCGAGCGCCTCCTGCAGATCCTGCGCGGTGATCTCGTAACGATCGCCGAGCATCTCCACGCCCCGTACCGCCGCCACGTCGATCAACACGCCGCGCGTGAACAGGCTGCCGGCTTTTTCGATGCCGAGCTTCGAGAAGCCTGTCCGTGTGGCGGCCTGGTCCATCTGGACGCAGTTGTAGAGACTGTTGCCAATGGACTGATGCCCGAACCCGTCGATCTGCGTGCCCACCTGACCCAGCTCGGTGGTCACCATCTCCTCGTTCGACCCGCGATTGTTCGACCCGCCCGGCCAGTTGGTCCTCTTCAACTGCTGGCTGTAGACGCGGTCGCCATAGAACGGCATTCCGGCGTAGAGCGGATAGCCCAACTCGATCACTTCGCCAGTCTTGATCAGCCGCGCAGCGCGGACGATGAGCTCGGGCGTCATCAGGTTGCCCGCCCCGCGTTCATCGCCGGCGCCCCATTTCGACGGGCACCGCTCGGCATCGGTCGGCGGTCGCCAGCCCTGTGCGCTAGCCGGGAATGTATCCAGCAATAGCAACAGCATGGCGATCGCGACGATCAAACGTGGCATGCCCGCTCTCCTAGGTGTCGCCACGACTCGACTTGTGCACACAGAACCGGTGGAAGTATGGCGGCATTTGCGCGCGGCAGAGCTTTTTGAAATGTCTCGGATGTCTCTGAAATGTCCACGTGTGTTCTCGTCGTGTCTTAATGCGGGGGCGCGTGATTCGGGCCGCAAACCCGCTGGTATATTGACCCCGCTCTGATGGTTCTCGGTGGCGCCACACCAGTTCGGTTGCGTCGGTCTTTCAACGGGAGGATGGCGATGGTTTCCGGTAACAGCGCGCGCACTAGTGTCGTGATCTCTGCGGTCGCGGTGATCGTCTTCGGGTTGGCTGCGGGCGGCCGTGCAGAGGCGCGCCAAGTCGGCTCGGCGAGCATTGTCGGCCAGGTCACTGACGAGAGTAAGTCGGTGCTGCCCGGCGTCGTCGTCAGGGCGACCAGTCCGGCGTTGCTCGTGCCGAGCGTCGAGGCGGTCACTGACGCGAACGGCGAATACCGACTGACGCGGCTGCCACTGGGCGTCTATACGGTCGAATACAGCCTTCCAGGGTTTCAAACCGTTCGCCGCGGGGAGACGCGGTTGACGACCGGCTTCACCGCCAAACTGGACATCTCCCTCAAAGTCGGCGGCCTCGAGGAAACGGTCACGGTCTCGGGCGCGTCGCCGGTGGTTGATGTCGCCTCGACGGCGATCACGACACACGTGACGAAAGAGCAGTTGGAGATGATCCCGACCGGCCGTAACGCCTACATCGGCCTGATCGACCTGGCCCCGGGGGCTCGCTCCAACATCGACATTGGCGGCAGCGCCATCAGTTCAACCCCGAGCTTCCGCAATTTCGGGATGACCGAGCAGGCATGGCCGGCGGTGGACAACGTGGTGACCAAGACCAACAACGTGTCCGACAGCGGCAACTTCCCGGACTTCAACACCGCGGAGGAGGCGACGATCGAGACGATGGGGCACGACGCCTCGTTCCCAAACCGGGGCGTGTCGGTCAACCTGATCGTCAAGAGCGGCGGCAACCAATTCCACGGCGGTGTCTCGTTCACTGGCACCGACAGGTCGCTGGAGTCGGCGACGACCGCGGGCGGTGCGCTGGACTACCGCGGGGATCTCTCGGGCGACATCGGTGGTCCGATCAAGCGGGATAAGGCCTGGTTCTATCTCGGACTGCGCAAGCAGCATCAGGAGCGCGACGTGCTGAGCTGCCTCAAGGCGGACGGCTCACCGTGCGTCACGATGAACAACAGCAAGTTCTACACGCCGAAAGTCACCTATCAATTGAACCGCACGAACAAGCTCGTGGGGTTCCTCTGGTTGAACTACCGCCACGACGTGGCCATTGCGGCACCGACCCAGTGGACCGCGCGGCGCAACTGGGGTGGCGAACCCGGTGCAACCAAGGGTGAGTGGCAGCACTTGAGGGGCAACAACTTCGTGATGGAAGTGCTCGGCGGGGCATGGTGGACGCGTTCCTGGACTCGCTGCGTGGACGAAACCTGCGACCTGGTCTCCATGATGGACCGGGGCACGAGGGCAGTATCGGGACTCTCGAATCGCGCGGGTGAAGAAGCGCTCGAGATGCGGCGGCAGGTAAAGGTCAACACCACGTGGTTCAAGCCCTCGGGGTTCGGCGGCAATCACGAGCTCAAAACCGGCGTCGAATACTACAACGACCCGTACCGGCGACGTCAGCTCGATCGCGGCGCGGCAAAGAACTATCAGCTGCAATTCCTGAATGGCACTGCGGACCGCATCTCCATCCTCAACGTTCCCTTGGAGGATCCCGATAACCTGGGCAACTACATCGGACTGTATGTCGCCGACACCTGGACGATTGGCCGACGGCTCACGTTGAATCTCGGCCTGCGCTACGCGCACGACGCCTGGCGCGAAGCCGCGGGCTGCAAGGCCGCGTCGCCACCGCCCGCACACCTCGCGTTCCCGGACACGTGCTGGGAACAAACGACGATGCCGGTCTATCAAACGGTGGTGCCGCGCCTGCGCGCCGCGTACGACCTCACCGGCGAGGGCCGCACGATTCTCAAGGGCGGGTGGGGACGCTACGCCAAATTGCGGATGTTCGACGACCTGCAGCCCATGGCGAACAACGTCATCTCGACCGCGGTCTACCGGTGGCGCGATCTCAACGGCAACCGGGACTACGACACGGGTGAAACCAACCTCGATCCGAACTGCTGCGACTTCCTGAGCTTGAACTTGACGGGTACATTCAGTTCGGCCGGGAGAGGCATCCCGAATCCCGACGAGAAGGCGCCGTACACGGACGAATACTCGGTGCAACTCGAGCATCAGTTGACCCAGAGCCTGGCAGTTCGCGTGCTCGGCATCCACGCCCGAGTGAATAACGTGATCAGGCTGGAAAACATCCACCGGCCCTACTCGGCCTACAACATCCCGATCACGAGCGCCGACCCCGGCCCCGACGGACGGCTTGGTACCGCCGACGACACTGGTAACACGATCACGTGGTACGACTATCCGCAGACGCTTGCCGGCGCCGCGTTCCAGGAGGGCACGTACGTGAACGATCCCGCGGCTAACGAGCGCTACAACTCCACCGAGATCGCAATCACCAAGCGCCTGTCGGACCAGTGGCAGTTCCAGGGATCCTACAGCCTGACGCGGGTGAACCTACCGCTGGTGCCGTATGCGGACACGCTCAGCACCCTCGATCCCAACGCCGAGATCTTCTCTGAGAACAAGAACTGGGAATGGCTGGTGCGGCTTTCGGGGTCCTACCAGTTCCCCTACGGCCTGGTGGCCTCGGCGCGGTACGAGCAGCGCAGCGGCGATCCTTATGCGCGGCAAGCCATCCTCACGGGGGGCACCCAGATCCCCAACATCACCGTGAACGTGGAGCCGATTGGCACGCAGCGTCTGCCGAACATCAATTTGCTGACCATCCGTGGCGAGAAGCGGTTCCGATTGGCGGGCAGCCAGGAGATCCGGGTGCAAGTGGACGTGGCCAACCTGACCAACACCGACGTCGCCACAGCGGTCACCCCCGTGTCTGGCGCGAACTACAATCTCGTTTCCGCACGAGTCCTGCCGCGGATCGTCGTCTTCAACGCGCAGTACAGGTTCTAGTCCAGGGGTCGTCGATGTCGAAGAAGTTCGCTGGTAAATCGCAAGTCGGTCGGCGCAACTTTCTCAAGAGCGCGGCCGTGGTTGGCGGCACGGCCACGGCTTCGCTCATTGGCGGCGCCGTCGCTGCCGCTCAGCCTGCGCAGTCGCAACGCTCGGGCCCCGCGTCCTTGATGCCGGCCGACAGCGATCCGCCGCCCGAGGCTCGTGTCCTGACGGTTGACCACGCCGGATCCGACTTCATGGTCGATGTCATCAAGGCGCTCGGCTTCGAGTACGTGGCGGCCAATCCGGGTTCGGCGTTCCGCGGCTTGCACGAGTCGATCGTGAATTACGGCGGGAACAAAGCTCCTGAGCTCCTCACCTGTTGCCATGAGGAATCCTCGGTCGCGATGGCGCATGGATACGCCGCCGTCGAAGGCAAGCCGATGCTGGTGATGGCGCACAGCACCGTGGGTTTGCAGCATGCCTCAATGGCCATCTACAACGCCTACGCGGGTGGAGTCCCGGTCTTCATCATCGTCGGCAACACGCTGGACGCGGCAATGAGGCGGCCGGGCGCGGAGTGGTACCACAGCGTGGTGGACGCCGCGGCGATGGTGCGCGACTACACGAAGTGGGACGACAACCCGGTGTCGTTGACGCATTTCGCCGAGTCCTCGATGCGCGCGTATAACTTTGCAACGACCTTTCCGCAAGGCCCCGTCTTGATCGTGGCCGACAGCGAATTGCAGGAACGCCCGATCGAAGACCGTGCACACCTGCGGATCCCCAAGCGCACCGTCCAGCGGCCGCCGCAAGGCGACTCGGGGGCGGTAGCCGAGGCGGCGCAACTTCTCGTGGCCGCCAGCAATCCCGTCATCGTGGCTGGTGACGCGGTTCATACGCAGGAAGGCATGGGCCTGCTCGTCGAGCTTGCCGAACTGCTCCAGGCCCCGGTGCAGGATCAGGGCGGTAACTTCCCATCGCAGCATCGGCTGAGTGGTGGTGGTCGCGGCGCAATCCAGGAAGCCGATGTGATCCTCGGCCTTGACATGGACACGATGTGGAGTTCCGTCAACGCCATAAGCGACCAGGTCCACCGTCCCTCCAGGTCATTGCTGAAGGACGGCGCGAAACTTATCAGCATCGGTACCTACGGGTTGTACTCACAGGGCAACTATCAGAATCTTCAACGCTACCAGCCGGTCGATTTGGCGATGGCCGCTGACTCCGAAGCCACGCTGCCTTCCCTGATCGAAGCGATCAAGCGCCTGCTGACTGACGATCGCAAGAGAGCGTTCGAACAACGGGGCGCCAAGATTGCCGAGGCGAGACAGCGTTCGCTGGAACAGACGCGCAAGGCCGCCACTTATGGTTGGAACGCGAATCCCGTCAGTGTGGCGAGGCTAGCCGCGGAGCTGTGGGCGCAAATCAAGGACGAGGACTGGGCGTTGGCCGGCAACCGTGGCGGGCCGACCGCGTTGTGGAATTTCACGAAGCGCTATCAGCGCCTCATGGGGGGCGATGCCACCGGCATCGGCTTCACGGCGCCGTCGTCAGTCGGGGCGGCGCTCGCGCATCGAAAGCATGGGCGTCTCAGCGTGTGCGTTCAGACGGATGGCGATCTGATGTATGCCCCGGGCGTGTTGTGGACGGCGGCACATCACCGCATTCCAATCCTCTCCGTCATGCACAACAACCGCTCATATCACCAAGAGGTCATGCACGTTCAGCGGATGTCCACCCGTCGCCAACGTGATGTCACGACGTCGCATATCGGCAATACCCTGTGGGATCCGTTTATCGACTACGCCAAGCTCGCGCAGGGTCTGGGCGTCTACGCGGAAGGGCCGATCACGAACCCGAACGATCTCGGTCCCGCCTTGAAGCGCGCCATTGCAGTGGTGAAGCGTGGCGAACCGGCCTTGGTCGATGTTGTGACGCAACCACGTTGAGGAGGGCGGCGTGACTCTGAAGTTTGATGATGCTTCCTCAACACCGGCACGCCTCCTGGTAAGGCCGTCGATGGCGTGGGGCCTGGCGTTGCTCCTGCTGTCAGTCTCGGCGACTCCTTTGCCGGCTCAGTCGCCGAAACCTGCGGCGGCAACTGCCGGGACCGCCGGGGATGTTGGCCGTGGCAAGGCCGTGTACACGCGAGCCGGGTGCGCCAGTTGTCATGGTGGGTCAGGTCAGGGCGGCAGCGCCACGCGGATCGTCCCGATATCGCATCCGCTCGCCGCCTTCACCAAGATCGTTCGGCAGCCGTCGGCGATGGCGATGCCCGCTCTAGCTCCGACCGCCGCATCCGATGGCGAAGTGGCTGACCTCTACGCGTTCTTGCGATCGCTTTCGCCAAACGTCGAGGCGGCCACCGCCGTGCAGCCCGCCGGCAACGCCGAAAACGGCAAGCGACTGTTTGTGGCCGCGGCCTGCTATGCGTGTCACGGGTACGTAGGCCAGGGTGGCTCGGCCGGCCCGCGCCTCGGACCTCCGGCAATTTCGTTCCCAGCGTTCATGCGCGCGCTCCGCAATCCCAGGGAAGAGATGCCGCCGTACACAGCGAAGGTGATGCCAGACGAGCAGGTGGCCGACATCTACGCGTACGTCAAAACGTTCCCCGAACCACCCGATCTCAACACGATTCCTCTGCTGAAGCCTCCGCCGCCGAAACAATAGGCGTCAGCCGAACGTGAAAGCGAACGCCTCGACACCCGGATCGAGGAATTCGATCGCGAACGTTCGATCGACAATTGGCGTCGGTTGACGGATCAGCTGATACAACCGCTGATCGACGACCATGCCATTGCCGGCTTCGTCAACGTCCAGGCCGTGAGCTGCGCCAGGTGACTGTCCGTCGAGGGTCACACGGAACCGTCCGGAGGACCCGCGTGCGACCGGGCCCATCACGAGATGAACGTCACGCGCGTGAAAGCGGTTGACGATTCGCCCAGGTGCCACGTCCAGGACGGTTCCTTGCTTGCTCATTGTCCACGCGCCAGCAAGAGCCCACTGATTCAGTGCCAATCGCGTAGGCGCCGCATAATTGCGGCGGCGATCCAAATCAGCCCCGCCGCGGGACGCGAAATTCTGCGTTCGGTCGAAACCGAGGTAGTTTTCTGGAGATCTCAGGTTGTTCCAATCGGCCGCCGCTTCGACGCCACCCGCATCGACCGACACGACGCCCTCGCCAAAGCCGCCGATACCTGCCTCCGACAGCAATCGTTGAATGACCTTCTCTGACCGTTCGTACTCGCCCTCCCCGAAGTGATGCTCGCGGACGCGTCCGCGCGCATCGATGAAGTAGAGGGCGGGCCAGTATTGGTTCCTGAATGCGCGCCAGATTGCATAGTCGTTGTCGATCGCGATCGGATAGTCGATCCTCATCGGCTGCAGGGCACGCCGCACGTTGTCGATGTTCTGTTCGAAGGCGAACTCGGGCGTGTGTACGCCGACTACGACGAGCCCCTGCCTGTACTTCTGTGCCCACGCACGTACGTACGGAAGCGTGCGCAGCCAGTTGATGCACGTATACGTGCAGAAGTCGACGAGCACGACTTTCCCACTCAGGCTGGTCGCCGTCAGGGGTGGCGAATTGAGCCACTGGGCAGCCTTGCCGATGGCCGCCAGTTCCCGTGGCACGCCCTGGTTCGCTTGCGCGGTGCCCAACAGGCCCAGGCGAGCCGCAGCGATGGTCATCGCCGCCCTGCTGAGAAAACGCCGTCGACCAGCCTCGATGTCATTCGCCATTTCGTCTCGATCGTTGCAGAACTCCGACTCCCTTGAAGAACGTATAGCAGAAGACGCCGTCTGCCCGAGTGGTACGGCGGAGATCGCGAATGCCGGCAGAGAACTCCCGCGCTGTCGTCAAACCGGCGGCAATCGCCGCGCGCCGCACGCCGCTGATCATCGCGATGAACGTGTTCTCAGTGAAGCTTTCGACCAGATCTGGCCGGCTGGCATCCACGTACACCATTCGTGGCGACACTCGCACGTCATCGAGCCCGGCGCCGATCATCAGCGGATAGACCTGCCGGCCGACGAGAGCATTCCCACCGGCCTGGGCTTGCAGCTTGACCTGACAATCAATCGCGGCGTAAGCAGCGGCACTGTTGGGATGGAAGTAAGTCGAGCCGTGATCGCCCTCGATCACCGTGAGCGTGCCACCTGGCCTCAGCACGCGTCGAAGCCGCGCGAGCGCCTCCTGCGGGTGCGGGAGATGCTCGAGCACGAAACAAACGAAAATGTGGTCGAAGAACGCCTCGGCGAATGGCAAGTCGAGAATGTCCGCTTGTTGGATGTCGACATTCTCGACGCCGGCCAGCTTCACCGCCTGTCGCGCCGTGGCGAGCGATGCCGCTGAGACGTCGATCGAAACGAAAGCGGCGCCTGGGCTCCGTCGCGCGAGGGTCACGGTCTGCGCCCCGACGCCACAACCTGCCTCGAGGACGCGACTGCCATTCGGGTACCGCGTGTCGCCGTGCAGCAATTCGACCAGAGCGCCCGCCTGATCCTGCAGGCGCTGGCGCTCACGTTGACGATGCCCGTGAACGTACTTCGGCCGCATGCGATGTCTCTAGCTTGAGGTGGGGAAGCGTCAGGGTCTTGAACGTGGTTGCGGGCTGCGTCACGCGTGACGCGTTCGTAGGGCCGTCACAAACGCACCAGGCGTGAACCCAAAATGCCTGACGAAGGCGCGCGTCATGTGACTCTGATCGGCGAATCCGCACTCCACGGCAACCTCGGCCAGGCGGCTTCCGATTCTGATCAGGCCGCGAGCACGTTCGGCCCGGATTTGCCGTTGCCATTCGAACGGCGCCATTCCATAGGCCCGTTCGAATCGCCGCAAGAGTTGGTACCGGCTCATGCCGACGCTGGCCGCCAGCTCCGACAGAGATGGTGTGCTGAAGAGATCATCCGCCAGTCGTTCGCGGACTTGTGTAATGTCGCCACGGGCGTCCACAACTGACGGCGTGGTGGAGTGGTTGCTCAGCAACTGTCCGCACGCCCGGACCAGCGCTTGCTCGCAACCGAACGCGGCGCTTGGTGAGGGCCGCGAGGTACTCCAGTGTTCGAGCCGTGAGAAGAGCTGTCGCAGCACCGGAATCAGCGTCGCATCCTGAATAACGGGCCGTGTCAGTCGAACGTCAACCGCAGGTGTCTCGGGCGAGCCCACCATCGATGCCATGACGTCGGGATCGAGATAGACCATTCGCCAGCGCCGTGACGTGCCGCCGAGCGACCGGCCGTCGTGCACCTCGCCGGGATTGGTCGTGATCACATCGCCGACGCGCGCATCCACGACGCCGCGTCCACTCAATGACCGATGCGCCCCTCGCTCCATGAGGCCGAAGCCGAAGGTCGTGTGCCAGTGCCGATCGGTACTGACGAGCACTGTCGGTATCCGTACCGAAGACTCCGGGCCACGGCGAGCTGATGACGCGACACGCATGGGGCACGCACTTCTTCATGACGGACACTCGGTCAACCGATCATCAACCTACTACACCATCGGTTCTCGACCGTCCCGCCCGTACAAACGGAGTGAGACGTCCACGTATCTCACTCCGTTTGTGTTATTTCGGTCCGCCCTTGTTGCGGACGTCTCGTTCAGCCGTTCTCTGAAGACTCTTCCTCCGGCTCTTCGTCCGCTAACCCCATATCCGTGGGTACTCCCTCTCCTTCGCGGACCGACCGGTCCTCCGCTTCATCGCTGATGACTCCTGGACCAACGTTTACCAACTCTTCCTCTGGTTTGGATCGTTCTTTGTTCGACATGTCAACCTCGCTTGCCGCCAGCATGGCAAACGCGTACGACAATGGGATGACTCAACCGAGACCCGAAGAGGCTCAGGAGAGTGGTCGGTGAGCCCGTTTCTATCGCTTTGGCGCATTACCTGCCATCCGGAAGCATCAAGGAGGCGAAATGCGTTCCACAGCTCCCTTTCGCGGCCTGCCCGTGCTTGTGACGATGGTCGCTCTGAATCTCGTGGGGGCAGCGTCTGCCGCTGCACAGGCTCGCGTCACGCTGGACGAAGCGCGACGCGAAGTGAGCGTTGGCGACCGAGTTTCGATCGCTGCTGAAGGCGGCACGATGACGGGGCGGGTGGTGCGGTTCGGCGATACCGACCTGCGCCTCGTGATCGACTCTCCGAGAGGGGCCGTGGGGTCGCGTCGCCCAATCGAGGTCACCATCCCGTTGAGCGCACTTCGGTCGCTGGAACGACCGAGGGATTCGACCAAGAACGGCGCGCTCGTCGGGGCCGGAATCGGTGCGGGTTCCGCCCTCGCGATGTTCATGTACGCGCTCGCGGTGGACCGCAACGAAGTCGACGAATGGGGCCCAACCTATCTCGGTGTCGGGGGAGTCTTGACCGGAATCGGGGCGCTCGCCGGGTGGGCGATCGACCGGGCACACTCGAAACGACACATCCGGTTCGATCCTGACAACTGACAACTGACGTCCGTTGTAGCCTGACGGGTCGACGTGTCGCACCACGCACCCAATCACACAGCTGTTGGCCCCGAGGTGATCGACCCGGTCTGCGGCATGACCATCGCCCAAGACGATGCGGTCGGGCAGGTCGACTATAAGGGGCAGACGTACTACTTCTGCAGCACCGGGTGCCTCGAGAGATTCCGAACCACGCCAGAGGCATTCGTCGGAGAGCGGAAACCAGAAGAAACGCCCGCGACCGAATCGGGACGCGAGTACACGTGTCCGATGCATCCAGAGATCGTCCGCGATCGGCCGGGCTCCTGTCCGATCTGCGGCATGGCTCTCGAGCCGCGCACCGTCACGCTCGAGGAACAGAACCCCGAACTGGAGGACATGGCGCGCCGCTTCTGGTGGTCGGCGGCCATGACGGCGCCGATCCTGGCGTTCATGGTCTCCGAGTTCCTGCCCGGACAGCCGCTGCAGTCGATGCTGCCGCACGGCTGGGTGAACTGGATCCTCATGGCGCTCGCGACGCCGGTGGTGCTGTGGGGTGGCTGGCCCTTCTTTGTACGGGGTTGGGCGTCCGTCGTGAGCGGTCACCTCAACATGTTCACGTTGATCGCTCTTGGTGTGGGCGCTGCCTACACCTACAGCGTTGTTGCGACGCTCGCCCCGAATCTGTTTCCAGACTCGTTCCGGATGATGGGCGAGGTCGCGGTGTACTTCGAACCTGCCGCGGTCATTGTCGTGCTCGTCCTGCTCGGTCAGGTGCTCGAATTGCGCGCGCGGTCGCAAACGAGCACCGCGATACGCAACCTCCTGCGGCTCGCGCCGGAGACGGCTCGACGCATCGACGCCGACGGCACGGAACGTGACATTCCATTGGAGCAAGTGCGCGTTGGCGATCGCCTGCGCGTCAAACCGGGCGAGCGCGTGCCGGCGGATGGCAGCGTGATCGATGGAGCCACGTCGATCGACGAATCAATGATCACGGGCGAGCCAATTCCCGTCGAGAAAGCCGGAGGTGCGACGGTCACTGGTGGAACGGTCAATGGGACCGGCACCTTCGTGATGGAAGCGCGCCGGGTCGGGGGCGACACGCTGCTGGCGCAGATTGTCCGCATGGTCAGCGAGGCGCAGCGGTCGCGTGCCCCCATTCAGCGCCTCGCGGATACCGTGTCCGGCTGGTTCGTCCCGATCGTCATCGTCGTCGCCGTGATCACCTTCATCGTCTGGTCGCAGTACGGTCCGGAGCCGCGTTTCGCGCACGCGCTGGTCAACGCGGTCGCTGTCCTCATCATCGCGTGCCCGTGCGCGCTCGGTCTCGCAACACCCATGTCGATCATGGTAGGGACGGGGCGCGGCGCGGAGGCGGGCATCCTGATTCGCAACGCCGAGGCGCTGGAGATCCTCGAGAAGGTCACCACCGCCGTTGTCGACAAGACTGGCACGTTGACGGAGGGCAAGCCGCGGTTGGTGACGATTGAGCCGGCCGCTGGATTCGACGCCGCGACGCTGCTTGGACTGTCTGCCAGCCTCGAGAACGTCAGCGAACATCCGTTGGCTGCCGCGATCATGAGCGCGGCGCGGGAGAAACAGACAGCGCTCTCGGAGGTCCGCGATTTCGAGTCCGTCACCGGCAAGGGCGTGATTGGCACGGTGGACGGACGCAAGGTCGCGATCGGCAACCTCCGCCTGCTGGAAGATGTCGCCGTCAATCCCGGCGCGTTGGGCGAGCGTGCGGACGGGCTTCGCCGCGATGGGCAGACCGTGATGTTCGTCGCGATCGATGGTCAACCAGCTGGACTCCTCGGCGTTGCCGACCCCGTGAAGCCGACAACTCGCGAGGCCATCGAGGCCCTGCACCGCGAGGGCATCAAGGTGGTGATGTTGACAGGTGACAATCGAACCACCGCCGAAGCCGTCGCTCGTGCCGTCGGCATCGACGAAGTGGAAGCCGACGTGTTGCCCGATCAAAAGGCTGCCGTCGTGAAGCGCCTGCAACAGCGCGGCGAGCGTGTGGCGATGGCCGGCGATGGAATCAACGATGCGCCAGCCCTGGCGGCAGCGGACGTCGGCATCGCGATGGGCACCGGTACTGATGTCGCCATCGAAAGCGCGGGCGTAACTTTGATCAAGGGCGACCTGCGCGGTATCGTGCGGGCACGTCGTCTCAGTAAGGCCACGATGGGCAACATCCGCCAGAACCTGTTCTTCGCGTTCGTCTACAACGCGCTTGGCGTGCCCGTTGCCGCCGGCGTTCTCTACCCGTCCTTTGGCGTGCTGCTCAATCCAATGCTCGCGAGCGCGGCGATGACGTTCAGCTCCGTTTCAGTGATCGCCAACGCCCTTCGTCTCAAGCGTGTATCGCTTTGATGGCCACCGGCCACCGATGTCATCGAGTCGGCGTCCGTGCGAGACGCGGATCGAATCCTCGATCGAGCAATTCGGTCAGCAACTCTTTCGGCGCGCCCTCTTCGGCGGCCATTTCCATGATGGACGTGCCCTGGTGGCTGCGAATGTTGGGGTTGGCACCAAGTTCGAGCATGCGTGTGGCGGTCACAAACTGCTCGTGATGCAGCGCGATGTGCAGCGGCGTCCATCCGGACGAGCCGCCGGGAATCGCTCCGCGACGATCGGTGGCGTTGATGTCCGCGCCACCTTCCACCAGAGCGTTGATCACGGCGAGACGTTCTTTGTCCTCGCCGATGCAGCGATGCGGGCCAGACCTGTGCCCACCGCGCGCGGCCCAATGCAGGGCAGTCTGGCCGGTCCCGTCGAACTCATTGGGATTCGCTCCGCCAGCGATGAGCGCTCGAATTGCGGTGACGTCGCCGCGGTGCGCCGCCTGCCCAAGCGGCGTGCCGGGCTTCTGCCAGAAGAAGGCGCAGCCACTGGAGACGATGGCCAGAGCGAGGACGACTGCTGACAAAGAACTTTGCAATACAGAGTTCATGGAAGCACCTCACCTCAAAGAAGAACCGGAATTCCCCGTATTAGCTTTTTGCGCCCCGCGCGGCTTTCACCAGAGCGTCCATGTGGTCGAGGTATTTCTCGAGCGCCCGCCGGCCCACCGCGGTCAGACGGTAGTCGGTGCGCGGCGTCCGGCCGGCAAACGATTTCTCACATTGGACGTAGCCGGCGTCTTCCAGTCGCCTGGAGTGGACGCTGAGATTGCCGTCGGTCGTGCCGGTCACTGCCTTGAGGTCCGTGAACGACATCGTCTCGCTCGCCGCGAGCGCGGCGAGAATGGCCAGCCGGATGCGGTCGTGAATCAGCCGATCCAGCCGCTGTGGCAGTGGCTTGGAACGAGCTGGTTCGCGCGAGGGCGCCGGTGCCGCGGCACTGCGTTTGAGAGCATTCCTCATCGATTCATCCCAGGGGACTGTCCCCTTCCTCCGCATTACTACCCGCCGTGATGGCGCGCGATGTGCCAGCCAAAACCAACCTGCAACGCGCCAAACCCGATGCCCAACCACACGTTGCCCCACGACGGTGGCGTGACGAGAGACGCCAGACCCAACGCCATGAAGCTCAATCCCAGCACGCGCATTGGCGCAACGCTGAAGGCGCCGCCGGTCAGCACGCCGGCGCCATACAGAAGTAGCCACACCGACGGCATCAGCCCCCAGATGCCCTGGAACCATAATCCGGCAGTGAGCGCCGCGCCTGCCACCAACGGTGCCGCCAGGCTCAGGAAAAAGCTGCGTGTCGAGGCGCCACCCCACGCGATTCCCGCGCGCCGGGCCTTGCGACGCATCGTCACCAGCCCAACGACCAGCGCAATCGCCGCCGCCGTGAGCCACGTGATCACCCTCCGCTCAGCTGACGGCTGAACCGCGGCGATCACGGCGGCCATGAGACCGATGCCGCCCATTGCCGTGCCGCCGAGTCCCGGCACCGCCGTGAACGTCGCACTGCGCTCCATCGCGCGGCGAATGAACTTCAGGTCCGCCGCGGCACGCCCTTGGATCGACGATGGCTGATCTGCGTCTTCTCGCGAGTCGTCCCTGGACACAAGGGGCATTTGCGGCATTGTGCCACAGAAAGCGCCTGCGTTAAAGAACTTTGCAACACAAAGTCATGACATCCCCGCGGACCGTAGGCTGCGGGCCGGAGACCGGAGACCGGAGACCGTGGACCGTAGACCGTGGCCCGCTAGAATGTAGCGATGCGCACTCTCGACGTGGGTGTACTGGGCGCGACCGGGGTCGTCGGTCAGCAGTTCGTGGCGCGCCTGGCCCGCCATCCCTGGTTCCGTCCGTCCTGGCTTGCCGCGAGCGAGCGCTCCGAAGGCAAAGCGTACGACGCCGTCGTCCCCTGGCGCCTGGCGGTGCCGATTCCCGAGGGGGCGATCGGCCGGATGGTTGAGGCCTGTACCCCTGGCCGCGGTCCGAAAGTCGTGTTCTCGGCGCTCGACGCCTCCGTCGCCGGAGAAATCGAACAGCAGTTTGCCGCGGCGGGTCACTTCGTCGTCAGCAACGCGCGCAACTTTCGGATGGATCCGCTCGTGCCCTTGCTCATCCCCGAGGTCAATGCCGATCACTTGACGCTCCTGCCGGAACAGCAGCGCACCAAGGGTTGGAAGGGCGCCATCGTCACCAATCCCAACTGTTCGACCGTGGTTCTTGCCATGGCTCTGGCGCCTTTGCGCGCCTTTGATCTGCAGTCGGTACTGGTGTCGACGATGCAGGCGGTGTCGGGGGCTGGCTATCCGGGGGTGCCGTCGCTGGATATTCTTGGGAACGTCGTGCCGTTCATCGGAGGAGAAGAAGAGAAGATCGAATCCGAGACACAGAAGATTCTTGGCAAGAACGGCGGGCGATCTCCACATACGGCTGTCATCAGTGCACACACCAACCGTGTCGCGGTCGTCGATGGCCACATGATGACGGTTTCAGTCAATCTCGGCGCGAAGCCAGGAATGGCCGACATCGTGGCGGCGCTTCAGAGCTTCCGTGGACGTCCTCAAGAGCTCGATCTCCCGAGCGCGCCGCAGCCGCCGATTCTCGTTGCGACCGAGCCCAACCGGCCGCAGCCACGTCTCGATGCCGACCGCGGCGATGGGATGGCCGTGACCGTTGGCCGCGTACGTCCGTGCAAGGTCACGCACGCGAAGTTCGTGGCGCTCGGTCACAATACCGTCCGCGGCGCCGCGGGTGCCGCGATTCTCAACGCGGAGTTGATGGCAGCCGACGGGATATTTGACTGACGCAGCCTCTCAGCAACGGCGCCTCAGAGACACTTCGTGGCCCAATTAGAATAGCCAATCAACTTCTGAGTCTCTGAGTCTCTGAGGCCTGTTCGTAGCGAGTTCAGCAATGGTGGTCATGAAATTCGGCGGTACGTCGGTGGCGGATCAGAGTGCTATCGAGCGCCTGATCTCCATCGTTCGTGCGCAGCGGCAAGCCGACGCGCAGCAGGAGGGCGGGGACGCCCGCGGTCCGATTGTCGTTGTCTCCGCGCTCTCGAAGGTCACCGACCGGCTCCTGGGTATTGCCGCCAACGCCGGCGCCGGTGACACCGATGGCGCGCGGAACAATCTTCGCGAACTCCGTCAGCGACATACCACGGTTTCGAGCGTCATCGTCGACGCCGTGCAACGTGAAAAAGTTGTCGAGTTCCTCGACCGTCAGTTCGATGAGCTCGAGCGGGTCGTGCACGCGCTCGGCGTTCTTCGTGAGGTGTCACCACGGTGGCTCGATGCAATCGCGGCGACCGGCGAGATTCTGAGCAGCCGGATCGTCGCGGCCGCGCTGACTGCCCACGGTCTGCGTGCGGAGTGGGTCGATGCGCGACGGGCAGTCGTCACCGATGCTGAACATACCGTGGCCGCGCCACAGTTTCCGGAGACGACGTCTTCACTGATGGCGCACGTTGATCCGCCGCTGGCTTCGGGGCGCATTGCCGTGCTCGGTGGCTTCGTTGGCGCCACACGCGATGGCGTTACGACAACGCTCGGCCGTGGCGGTTCCGACTACTCGGCAGCAATCATTGGTGCCTGTCTGGGCGCTTCGGAGATTCAGATCTGGACGGATGTCGACGGGATGCTGACCGCCGATCCGCGCATCGTGCCGGATCCTCACGTCGTGCCGCATCTTTCGTTCGCCGAAGCGTCGGAGCTGGCGTACTTTGGCGCCAAGGTCCTGCATCCGGCGACGATTCAGCCGGCTGTTGCCCGCAAGATTCCAGTTCGCATTCTCAACTCTCATCGGCCTGACGCGCGCGGGACGTTGATCACCGGCGAGCGGCCGCCATCGAGCCGGCCGTTGACCGCGATAGCGTCAAAGAACCAGGTGAGCATCGTCAGCATCACCTCGACTCGCATGCTGATGGCTCACGGGTTTCTCCGCAGGCTCTTCGAAGTCTTCGAGCGCTGGAAGACCCCCGTCGACGTGATCACCACTTCGGAGGTCACGGTGTCGGTGACCGTCGACGACCGACGACGACTGCCGGCGATTGTCGAAGCGTTGTCCGAGTTTGCCGAGGTCGAGGCCGAGCACGACATGGCCATCGTCTGTGTCGTTGGCGAGGGCCTTCGGAGCGACCCGCACTTGATTGGACAGGTCCTTCAGGGAGTTGGTGACGTCGAGATTCGGCTCGTGTCGCAGGCTGCCTCGCGCCGCAACGTCACCTTCGTGATTCGCGAGGGCGATCTCGCCCACGCGTTGGGACGGCTCCACCAGCAGTTCTTTGCGCCGGAGCCGGCGCCGGCTGGGTTTTCTTAGACATCTTCCAAGGCACATGATGACAATCGAAGCACGTGGGCGCGCCTTGAAGATGTCTCGCCCCGCGGAGCGGGGCAAGAAGACACTGCCGTAGCGAAGCGTAGCGTGTACCGCCATCGCGTGTCTCGGCGGTTTGAAGCGGAGCTTTGCTAGTGCGCATCCTGCTCGTCGGTTACGGGCGGATGGGCAAGCTCGTCGAGGCCTTGGCGCCCGAGTACGGCGCTCAGATAGCCGGTGTCATCACCGCGCGTGATGCCGAGCGCTCCCTGCGCGAAGGCAGCTACGGACCAGTCGACGTTGCCGTCGACTTCACGCTCGCTGACGCCGTGCCGCACAACCTGCCGCTGCTCGCGTCGCGAGGCATCAATGTCGTGATCGGCACGACCGGTTGGTCAGCGCACGAAACGGCGATGCGCGAAGTAGCCTCGCGCGCCGGCATCGGCGTGCTGGCAGCCCCGAACTTCTCGCTCGGGGTGAACCTGTTCCAGCTGCTCGTCGAGGAAGCGGCGCGCCGATTCGCCAGTCACGAGTCCTATGGCGCGTGGATCAACGAGCTGCATCATGCAGCGAAGAAGGACGCCCCTTCCGGCACGGCGTTGCAGCTTCGCTCTGGCATGGAGCGCGCCGGCTACACCCGCGCAATTGACATGTCTTCGACCCGCGCGGGATCGATCCCCGGCACGCACACGGTTGGTTTCGATGGGCCGGCGGACACGGTCACGATGACGCACACCGTACGCGACCGCGCGGTCTTTGCGCGCGGCGCACTCGAGGCCGCGCGATGGCTGAAGGGCAAGCAGGGCTGGTTTACGATGCGAGACTTGTTAGGATGAACGACAACGGCCCACCGGTCCACGGCCCAGTCTACCGAGTAGTACATGCTTACTGAACTTACCGAGGACCGTAGGCTGTGCGGCTGTAGTGCCGCGATGGAATCACCAATGCGAACTCCATTTACCGGCGTGGGCACGGCACTCATTACTCCTTTCACGCGAACTGGGGCGGTGGACGAGGTTGGCGTCAAACGTCTCGCGCGCCGGCAGATCGACGGGGGCGTGCATTTCCTCGTCCCGTGCGGTACGACCGGCGAGACGCCCACGTTGTCGGACGATGAGCGAAAGCGAGTCGTAGAGCTCGTTGTTGAAGAGGCCGCTGGACGAGTGCCGGTACTTGCTGGCGCCGGTGGCTACGACACCAAAGAGGTGATCCACGCGGCGAAGGCCATGGAGAAGGCTGGCGCGCAGGGGTTGTTGTCCGTGACGCCTTACTACAATCGGCCGACCCCCGAAGGGCTGTATCAGCACTTCAAGGCCATTGCCGAGGCGACGCCGCTGCCGATCGTGCTCTACAACGTCCCCGGCCGCACCGGATGCAACATCGACGCGGCAACGTGCGCGCGGCTGGCGACTATACCGACGATTGTCGGGGTGAAAGAAGCCTCTGGCAATATCCAGCAGATGGCCGAGATCTGCCGCATCGTGCCCGAAGATTTTCTCGTGCTGTCGGGCGATGATGCGGTGACCCTGCCGCTGATGGCGATGGGCGGCCGCGGCATCATCTCGGTTGCATCGAACGAGATTCCGGCAGAGATGTCACAGCTCGTCGAAGCGGCGGAGCGTGGCGACTATCCAACCGCGCGAAAAATCCACAATCGGATCCTGCCGTTGATGCTGGGCAACTTCATCGAATCGAGCCCCGGCCCCGTGAAATTCGCGATGGCCGCTATGGGACTCTGCGAAGAAGTGTTCCGGCTGCCGATGGTCTCACCACGCCAGGCCTCGAAGGACCGGATGCTGACGATTCTGCGAGAACTTGGTTTGCCGGTGGTCACGGGCGCCGGGGTATAGCTCCTTCAAGACGTACACGCCTCAGAGACACAGAGACACAGAGCAAAATAGGATTCTCTTTGAGAAGTTTCTCTGAGTCTCTGAGCCTCTGAGGCTAGTACGTGCGCACATGACTCTTCAGGCCACGATTGAATCTCTCTACGCGGAAGGCGCGACTGCCGACAAGGAGGCCGCGCGAATGGCCTTTGCCGAGCTCCGCCGGGCGCTCGGCGAGGGGACGGTCAGGGCGGCAGATGTCGATCGGTATTCGCTGACCGGATGGTCGGTCAACGCGTGGGTCAAGCAAGGGATCCTGCTTGGCTTTCGTTTCGGAGACGTCGTCGAGATGACGGGCCCCGCCGGCAGTCACACGGATACCTTGGCGTTCTACGACAAAGACACGATGCCGCTGAAGCGGCCGGGGACAGGAGCCGGTCTGCGTATCGTCCCGGGCGGCTCGTCCATTCGTGATGGTGCCTACGTAGGTAAAGGCGTCATCTGCATGCCGCCCATGTTCATCAACATCGGCGCTTACGTCGGGGATGGCACGCTGGTCGACTCGCATGCGCTCGTCGGATCGTGCGCGCAGGTCGGCAGTCGTGTGCACATCAGCGCCGGCGCTCAAATCGGCGGTGTCATCGAGCCGG
The DNA here is from genome assembly GCA_963724485.1 of uncultured Acidobacteriota bacterium. Taxonomy (GTDB): domain Bacteria; phylum Acidobacteriota; class Vicinamibacteria; order Vicinamibacterales; family UBA2999; genus JACCSI01. The sequence continues at coordinate 18,381 of CAVRUW010000015.1, read as the reverse complement.
TCGGTGCGCTGCCCGTGATCGTTGAAGACGATGTGCTCATCGGCGGCAACACCGGCATTTACGAAGGTGCCGTGATCAAGGCGCGCGCGGTGATCGCGGCGGGAACGGTGTTGACGGGCTCGACTCCGATTTACGACTTGCCGGGCGGGAAGATCATCAAAGCAGGGCCCGGCGAGCCATTGATCGTACCTGAGGGCGCTGTCGTTGTGCCTGGCGCACGCGCCGTAACCGTCGGCCCCGGACGCGACTGGGGACTCTCACTGGCGACGCCGGTCATCGTGAAGTATCGCGACGATCGCACCGACACCCGCACGGAGCTCGAGGCGTGGATCCGGTAGATCCTGTCGCTCTCGCACGACAACTGATCGACATCGATTCAACAACCGGCCGCGAAGGCGAGGTCGCTGCGGCCCTGGCTGCTTACCTGCGGCAGCGGGGCTACTCGGTGCTCGAACAGCCTCTCAAGGATGGCCGATCGAATGTGATTGCGGCCGTCGGCGAGCCGCGCGTCGTCTTTTCAACGCACTTCGACTGCGTGCCCCCCTTCTTTCCCAGCCGCATCGATGGCCGTCTTTTGTACGGTCGCGGTGCATGTGACGCCAAGGGCATTCTGGCGGCGCAAGTTGCCGCCGCTGAGCGACTGCGTGCCCAAGGCGAGACACGGATCGGCATGGTGTTCGTGGCCGGCGAGGAGCGGGGGAGTGACGGAGCTGTCGCCGCGAATCAGATCGACTCGCAATCGAAGTACCTGATCAATGGCGAGCCGACCGACAACCGACTTGGCGCGGCGACTCGAGGTGTCCTTCGCATTCGTCTGAAAGCCGCCGGCCGGGCCGCTCACACGGGTTACCCGGAGCTGGGTGAGTCCGCGATCGAAAAGCTCCTCGATGTCCTGATGGCCTTGCGCACCGCATCCTGGCCACATGACGAGAATCTCGGCACCACTCACTACACGGTCGGTCTCGTGTCAGGCGGTGTGGCTCCCAACGTCGTGCCTCCCCACGCAGAAGCGGAAGTGTTCTTTCGCACCGTCGCAGACCACGACGAAGTGCGGCACGTCCTTCGCGCCGCCGTCGGCGACCGTGTGGGGATCGAAGAAGTCATCGAAGTGCCGCCGGTTCACCTGCTCACCGTTCCAGGTTTCGAAACGGCTGTCTTCGCCTTCACGACGGATATTCCGCTGCTGAAGAAGTGGGGCACGCCACTCTTGCTTGGGCCCGGCTCGATCAAGGTCGCTCACACCGACCGCGAACACGTGAGCATCGCGGAACTGGAAGAAGCGGTGAATCTCAACGAGAAACTAGCGCGGCAATTGCTCGAGGCACCATAGGCACCCAAGCACCGACGCACCCGGCACCAGCACCGCACGCGGCACGCCGGCACCTGCGGCACCTGCGGCACCTGCTTCTGATACACTGATCATTCGTTCCGCGCACCAGACACGCGTCTGGCGGACCGTACCGCGGTCCGGAACTTGTGCAATCCCCATGGGCCGCGAACCGCGTCAGGGCCGGAAGGCAGCAGCGCTAAGGGGCGCCAGGGATGTGCGTGAGCCCTCCGGGCCGCGGTAGGGGCCGGGTGACGGTTACACATCAGTTGTCAGTTATCAGTTTCCAGTTCAAAGGAATGATCGGTAAATTGCGAGTTATCGTCAGAACCCCTTTGAACTGACAACTGGCAACTGATAACTAACTCGTTCTTCTCGCCATGTCCTACCAGGTCCTCGCCCGCAAGTGGCGGCCCCAGCGCTTCGACGACGTCCTTGGTCAGCCGGCGGTGACGCGGACGTTGACGAATGCGATCAAGACCAAGCGGATCGCGCAGGCGTACGTCTTTGCTGGTCCGCGCGGGTGTGGGAAAACAACGACGGCGAGGTTGCTGGCGCGGGCGCTGAACTGCGTGAACGGGCCGACGGCCGATCCGTGTGGTGTGTGCGATGCCTGTGTCGAGATTGCCGAGGGCCGCGACATCGACGTGCTCGAGATCGACGCCGCCACCCATACCGGAGTCGACAACGTTCGAGAGGTCATCATCGAGGGGCTCTCGATCTCGCCGGTTCGCAGCCGCTACAAAGTGTTTCTGATCGACGAGGTCCACATGTTGTCGACCTCCTCGTTCAACGCCTTGCTGAAGTCGATCGAGGAACCTCCGCCACACGTCATCTTCATGATGGCGACGACCGAGCTCCAGAAGATTCCGGAAACAGTGCTGTCGCGGGCCCAGGTCCACGAGTTCCGCACCATCTCGGCAAAGACAGTGGCCGAGCGGCTCCGCTACATCGCCAACGAAGAGAAGATCGAGATTACGGATGACGCCGTTGCGCTGCTGGCTCGGGCCGGCGAGGGCAGCATGCGCGATTCGCTGAGCGCACTCGATCAAGTGCGCGCGTTCGCGGGCGACGCCATCACGGTGGACGACGTCGTCACGGTCCTCGGTCTGGTGGGCCGCGACCTGGTCTTCGACATCTTCGAAGCCGTTGCGAAGGAAGATGCTCCGGGAGCGTTCGCACTCGTCGAACGTGCCATCGAGCGCGGCTACGACCTCCGTCAACTGTGCCGCGAACTGGCACGCGCGAGCCGTGACCTTCTGGTGCTCTCCGTCGATCCCTCGCGAACTGACGCCGGCGATATCGTCGCGGAAGGGGAGCGGGCACGGGTCAAGGGCCTGGTCGCCCAATGGTCGCGCGAGGACCTGCTGCGCGGATTCGATCTGCTGATCAAAGCGGAGCAGGAGATCAAGCAATCCGACCAACCACGTTACAGCATGGAGATGGCGCTGCTGCGGCTGATGCATCTCCGGAAACTGGTGCCGCTCACGGAGTTGCTGACGTCTGGTGGGGCTGGTCGGTCAAGTGGGGCTGGTGGGTCGGGTCGGGCAGGTGAGTCGAGTGGGCTGGTCGGTTGAGTGCTGGCACCTAAGGCACCTTTGGCACCTCAAGCACCTTTGGCACCAGCACCCAAGGCACAACAGGCACCCGAGGCACCTCAGGCACCATCCGATCTGAAGGACCGCTTCCTCCGCGAGGTCAAGTCCGCCAAAGGCTTCTTCTACAACACTGTTGTCGCGCATGCCTATCGCATCGACGTCGATCCGTCGCGCATCACGTTTACGTTCCTTCCGAACCAGAAGGTGCCGAAGCAGCAGTGCGACGAGCAACGTCGCATGCTCGAAGAGATCGCCGAGAAGGTGGCGGGCAGGAAAGTTCCGGTGACGGTGGCAATTGCCAACGGAGACGCCGCGACGCCTTCGCCGGCCGCGGCGAAGCCAGCGGCTGCTGTCGCCCCGTCGGGGGCGAGTGAAGAGGATCTCCGGCAGCAAGCCATGGCCGACCCGGCGGTCCAGGCGCTCTTCGAGATCTTCCCGGTGGAAAAATCCAAGATAGAAGAGATCTGAGTGATGAACCCTCTGCAGATGATGAAGCAGGCGCAGCAGCTCCAGGAGCGACTGCAGAAGGAAATGTCTGCGATCAGCGTCGAGGGTGCCGCCGGCGGCGGTATGGTCACGGTGGTGGTCAATGGGCACAAGCACGTGCAGAAGGTGACCATTGATCCCGAGGCGGTGTCGAAGGATGACGTCGACATGCTCCAGGATCTCGTTGCTGCGGCAATCAACGACGCCCTACGGAAAGTCGACGAAGAGATGAAGAGCAAAGTGGGCGGCCTGATGACGGGACTCGGATTGCCCGGGCTGTAGATCGTTTCAACTTCAGAAGCAGCCTTGTCCCTTCCCGCGGCCCTTCAGAATCTCGTCGACCAGTTCAAGCGACTGCCGGGCGTCGGCGCCAAGAGCGCGCAGCGGCTGGCCTTCCATGTGTTGAAGACCCCTCGCGAGGACGCCGAGCGTCTGTGCGATGCCATTCGTGACGTCAAGGATCGCATCACCTATTGCTCGGTTTGCAACAACATCACCGATATCGATCCGTGCGTGTTCTGCGCCGACACATCACGCGACCATCGCCTGATTTGCGTCGTCGAGGAACCGCAGAACGTCCATGTCGTCGAGAAGACGGGTGGCTTTCGCGGCGTCTATCACGTGCTGCTCGGATCCTTGTCGCCGCTTCAGGGCGTCGGTCCCGACGACCTGAAGATCAAGGGCCTGCTCACTCGGGTCGATCAAGGCGGAGTCGAAGAGATCATTCTCGCCACGAATCCCAACGTCGAAGGCGAGGCGACCGCGATCTACCTCGCGAGACTCTTCAAACCGCTTGGCGTCCGGACTACCCGCATCGCGACGGGCATTCCGGTTGGCAGCGATCTCGAATACGCCGATGAGTTGACGATGGGTAAGGCGATGGAAGGGCGCCGAGAGGTTTAGCGGACCTCTGCGAGCGTCTTGCTAGGGTAAGATTTCGTGCCCGCTATGCTCCCCGCAACGTATCAGTACCCTGCCGCCATCGTCCTCCTGCTCGGCGGCATTGTTGCCTGTTTCTTCGGTTACCGGCTCTTCAAGTTTGTTCTCGGCATCTTCGGATTCATCCTCGGTGCGCTGGCGGCGAGCTCCATCTGGGGCTCGAGCGATACCGTCTACATGGTGCTCGCGGCGTTGCTCGGCGGTATCGTCGGTGGTCTGTTGCTGCTGGCGGCGTACTTTGTTGGCGTCGCGCTCGTGGGCGCCGGCCTTGGCGCACTCGCGGCCAACCTCTTGTGGACGCAAATCGAAGGCGACCCTCATCCGTTTGTCGTGATCCTCTTCTCAGTTGCGGGAGCGCTGGTAGCGACGTGGCTGCAGCGCTACGTGATCATCCTGGGCACTGCGTTTGGTGGCGCGTGGACAATCGTTGTCGGCGGCTTGGCGCTCGCCGGCGATCAAACGGCGCTCACCGCGGCGGCAGCAGGTGACATTTGGGTTGCCTACCCGATGAATCCAGCCCCGGGGCAACGCTGGGTGCCGTGGGCGTGGATTGGGTTGAGCCTGCTTGGGACGGTGATTCAGATGTTCGTCACTGGAGGCGAGAGCGGGCGAGTCGTCAAGCGAAACAAGAAGAAAGATCCTCCCAAGAAGACCTGAGGCCAGGAAGTCCCTCGATGCCGTTTGCCACGTACATTCGCGACGTTCCGAAATCGACGCAAACCAGGGTTCGTGCGCGTTACGCCGACGACCTGGGTCGTCTGTCGTCACTTGGATTCTCGGAGTTCATCTTCTATAGCGAGGTGCTGAAGACCCGGCCGTCGCATTTCGCGATCCTCGCGTTCATGCTGTTGCGTCGCGAGGTCCTGTTCAGACACGAGGGACTGCGCATGGGCGCGTCGTACCTGCTCATGAAGCACGACGCTCCATTCACCGTGGCGCTGCCGATGGGAATGGGCGTCAAGTTCTACACGCCGTTTACGGATGGGTCGCTGCTCATCGCCACGACCTTTCCCAGCGAAGCGATTCCGCCGGTTGGTCGGAGTGTTGAAAAGCACGTCGATAACACGTCGCTCGAGACCGCTTGGAATGATCATCGCGGGCGGGTGGCGCGGGCCACAGAGGGCGGCAGGGTCACGCGTCCAGTGACAACGTTCGACGAGTTTGTAGCCTTGTCGCTGCAGGAAGAGTCGGTGCTCGCCGAGCGATTTCCGCATCTTGCAGGATGAGTGGAGGGCAGTTTCAGGCTCGGGTTCCCGTGCAGGGTGTCGTAGGATACGAGGGCAGCGCCGATGTTCAAGTTTCGTCATGCAGTTTGGCTGACCCTGCTTTCATTGGCGGTCTTAGCGCCTCGGCTCGCAGCGCAGGGCCTCGATGGCACCTGGCTCTCAGACGGCTATGGCTATTTGATCGAGATCGCTGGCCCGACTCTCAAAGGCACAGAGATCAGCTCTATCAGTTGCATTCCATCGTTTACCGCGACGCGACAATCTGGGCCGTCAGAAGCGTCCGTAGCCTTCAAGATGATCGATGGGCCGAGCACCATGCTCGTCCTTCCAGGCAATTCGCCCCAAGAGCTGCGACTTCATCAGAACGGTACGGCATCCGACATCATTCTCCGGCGAACGGCGGTTCGACCGGCCGTGTGCGATCAGCCGACGCCCGACACGCCGCAGATGAACTTCGACGTGTTCGCGGCGGCGTGGGCCGAGCACTACGGCTTCTTCGATCTCAAGCGCGCCGACTGGAAGGCCATCGTGGCGGCTCACCGAACGAAGGTGAGCGACTCTCTGAAGCCGGAACAGCTCCTGGAGATCTTCAAGGCGATGATCGAACCGTTCGAGGATGCCCACACTTACATTTCCGCGACGACGATCAAGCAGGGTTGGTCGGGCGGGCGAAAGGGCCCGAACTGGCTGGAGCGCTCCGAACGGCCAAAGGCGTTCGAGGTGACCGACAAGAATTATCTTCGATCACCGCTGCAGTCGTGGTGCAACGGGCAGGTTCAGTACGCGTTGCTCGACGGCAATGTTGGCTACGTGCGCATCAAGAGCTTCAACGGATACGGCCAGGAGCCTGGCTTCGAGAGCGGTCTCGTCGCGCTCGAGCAGGCACTGGACACGATCTTCGCCGATGCACCCAAGTGGCCTGGACTAGTCATCGACGTTCGGATCAATGGCGGCGGCGCCGATCCGTACGGGTTGGCAATCGCCTCGCGCCTGGCGACGGGCGAGTATCTGGCGTATTCGAAAGAGGCACGAAGCGATCCCACCGACCCGCGCAAATGGACGCCGGGGCAGCCAAGTCGCGTCCGGCCAAGTGATCGCCCGGGTTTCAAGGGGCGTGTCATCGAGCTGACGGGCATCCATAGTGTGAGCGCGGCGGAGACCTTCACGCAGGCGCTCTTCAAGCGGGAGCCACGGGTGACCCGCGTTGGCGAGCCTACGCAGGGCGTGTTCTCCGACGTGCTCGGCCGCAAGCTGCCCAATGGTTGGGAGTTCGGGTTGCCCAACGAACGCTTCGTGACGGACGGCAAGAACTACGATGGTCCGGGCATCCCGCCTGACGTCGCCGTCCCGGTGTTCCCGAAGAGCGATCTCGATGCCGGGCGCGACGGTGCAATCGAGAAGGCGCTGGAACTCCTGGGAGTGCGCCGGGTGAAGTAGTCCGCTCGGTGTGTGTTTTGACGGGTTGCTCGCGTGCGGGTTCTGTTCTACGATCGTCGTCTGCCGTCCACGCGACGAAGCGCGCCGTGGGCTTGCGACCGCCTCATATTCCTCGGTAGCTCAATGGCAGAGCATCCGGCTGTTAACCGGAGGGTTGCTGGTTCGAGTCCAGCCCGAGGAGCCATCCGCCTCCGCGCGCACTGAATTCAGGCGCGCTACGGCGAGATGTCTCGCCGAAGCCCGTAGGGGCGAAGGCGGACCTAGTGCCGGTTTCGAACGTACTTGTGAGTGAGCTACGGCTAGGCAGGCGGGTCACCGATGTGGGCGAAGGTTGTCTCGCCATAGCCGCGTGAGCGGCCAAGGCCGACCCTCCTTGCGTTTCCTGCGAACCCAGCGCCGGTTGAAATCGCTCAAACTGCGTACTGTCAAAGTGACTCGAGGAATTCCTCCAAGAACACACTGGTCCGATCCGTGCCTATTCCCCTTGCATGGACGGCATCGACAAGCGTTTCGTCTACATCATCCGCAGTGACGCAGAACCCTCGCGTCATTACACCGAAATTACCAGCGACGGGCGCGAGCGTCTGCACTGGCACAACCACGGTCCCTCGGGACATACCGTTTTGCATCGGCCGTGGTCGCTTGTCGTGTCGTTGGAATTTCAAAGCGAACGAGAAGCCGTGAGGTTTGAGCAGTACCTCAAGTCGGGCTCTGGCCGGGCGTTCCCCAAGCGCCACTTTTCGAGATGGAAAAGCCGGATCTCTAACGCCGTAATCAACCGGTCGCCCTCGAGTAGGCGGGCGACAAACCGGAGCCGCTCGTCCATGACGTGACACTCCTTCCAGGGCATGCCCCTCCTGTGAAGGGGGCAAAGTGTCACCCATGTGCTCGGGGAATACCGTGTTACAGAATCTCTCAGGAAGGACTCCTCGAGAGCCCTCGATGGATTGGCGATGTCATGCGTTTACGGCAGCGGATTGCCCGCCAGGCGCCCGGCCGTGGGCCCAGGTATCCGCGAGCCCCGGGTGGGCGCCTGATTGCGACGCTGCATTTCGGGGCCCACGCTGATATATAAGCGACCGATGGATTCCGCGAGCCCGCTCGCTGCGGGCACTACTTTGGGCCGATACCGGATCGACGCGCTGATTGGCACCGGCGGCATGGGCGCCGTCTATCGCGCGTACGACACCGTGCTCAAGCGGCCGCTGGCGATCAAGGTCCTGCGCGAGGGCGGCGACCACGATCAGCTGCTGCGTGAAGCGCAGAGCGCCTCCGCGCTCAATCACTCGGCCATCTGCACTGTCTACGAAGTCGGCGCCGACCGCGGCGCCGCCTTCATCGCGATGGAGTACGTCGACGGCGAGTCGCTGGCGGTCAAGATCGCCAAGGGTCCTCTCGAGATCGGCGAGGTGCTGAGAATCGGGAGCGAGGTCGCCGACGCACTGGCTCACGCGCACGAGCGTGGCGTGATTCATCGCGATTTGAAGGCCGCCAATGTGATCGCCTCGGCGAGCGGCCGTCTCAGGGTTGTGGACTTCGGCCTGGCGCGCCGGCTCGACTTGGAGATGGCGGACGCCCAGACCCTGCGGTCGATCTCGGGTCCGGGCGTCACGATCGGCACGCCGTACACGATGGCCCCGGAGCAGGTGAAAGCAGGGACGCTGGATCACCGTACAGGATGTCTGGGCGCTCGGCGTGTTGCTCTACGAAATGGTGTCGGGGTATCAGCCGTTCGGCGGCGTGACGATGCCCGAGCTGATGGCCGCGATCCTGCGCGATGCGCCGGCGCAACTGCGGCTGAGTCCTGCAGCAGAGCCGATTCGCGTCATCATCGAAACGTGCCTTGCCAAGGATCCGAACCAACGCTATCAGCGCGCCGAGAACGTCAAGCTCGCGCTCGTGGCGATGGCCGTTGGCGCGGCGTCGCCAACTAAGTCGGGCCGCATGGTGGCGCCGGCTGCCGTCCAGCGGCCGCCTCTCCTGGAGCGGACGCCGCGCGAAAGCGCCTTTGTCGGTCGCGAGCGCGAACGTGGCCTTCTCGCAGAGGCGTGGGCGCTCGCAAAAACTGGCCGCCGGCAGCTGTGCCTGGTGGCCGGAGAGCCCGGCATCGGCAAGACGCGACTGTCGCTCGAGTTCGCCCGCCAGTGCGCTGACGAGAACGCCATCGTCCTCGTCGGCCGCTGCGACGAAGAGGCGCTCGTGCCGTATCAGCCGTTCGTCGAGGCGCTTGGTTGGTACGCGCGAACCGCTCCCGAGCTGGCGCTGAGAGCGGCGATACCCGCGAACACCGGCGGAGATCTCGCCGCATTCGCACCCGAGTTCTTCGCCCGTCTACCGAACCTGCCCGAACCGACGCCGATGAACGCGGCGGGTCAGCGCTACCGGTTGTTCGAAAGCGTCAACGGACTGCTGAGCACGATATCAGCCGGAGTGCCGGTGCTCGTCTTTCTCGACGATCTTCATTGGGCCGACAAGCCGACGCTGTCGATGTTGCGCCACGTGATTCGAGGATCCGAGCCGGCGGCGCTCTTGTTGATCGGAACCTATCGCGAGAGCGAAGTCGGCGCCGGTCATCCGCTCGGTGAATTGCTCGCAGACCTGCGGCGCGAACCAGCAGTGACGCGCGTCGTCGTCGCCGGACTCGAAGCCGGCGAGGTCGGGACGTTGATCTCGGCTTTGAGCGCGGCCAGCGTGCCTTCGAGCCTCGCAAGTCAGGTCGTAGAAAGCACGGGGGGCAACCCGTTCTTCGTGAGCGAGATGGCGCGCCATCTCAATGAAACGGGGCTTGCGGGCGGACTCCCCGAAGGCATCCGCGAAGTCATTCTCAGGCGCGTGTCGCGATTGAGCGAGCCGTGCGTCCGAGCCCTCACGTTGGCCGCCGTCGTTGGCCGCGAGTTCGACCTCGACGTGCTCGAAGCCCTTGCAGACCTGTCGGAGAACGATCTCCTCGATGCCATCGACGAAGCGCGGCAGGCGCAGCTCATTGATGAAGCGGCGGGGAAGCCGGGCCGGTATTCGTTTCATCACGCGCTCATTCGCAATGCCCTATACGACGGCATGGCATCGACGAGACGCGTGCGCATCCATCGCCGCGTCGCCGAGGCGCTCGAGAAGGTGAGCGCCCACCTCGCCGACCCCCCGCTCGCAGACCTGGCCTACCACTTCACGCAGGCGGCAAGCGCCGCCGTGGCCGAGCGGGCAGCCGACTACGCCATCCGCGCCGCCGATCGCATGGCCGCGGCGCTCGCTCACGAAGAAGCCGCGCGCTTTTACGACTACGCACTGCAAGCGCTGGATTCAATGCCGGCCGGGCCTGATATCGAGCGTCAGCGCGTGGTGATCCATCGCCGCCGTGGCCGCGCGTTTGGCAACCTCGCGCAGTGGGGCAACCAGCGTGCGGCGCTCGACCAGGCACTCACTCATCTGCAGCGGGACCAGAAAGAAGAGCGCTGCGAGATCCTGACCGAAGTCGGCCAAGCCCACTTCTGGCTGTTCGACATCCCGGCGCTGGAGCGGGTCTCGGGCGAAGCGCTGACTCTCGCCGATGGGCTCGGTCGGACCGACTTGGCGGCCATCAACATGGGTTGGCAGGCGCGCTGTCGTCAGGCCGGCGGCAACGTGATCGAGGCCATCGAGAGAGACCGCGAAACCATCGATCGCTTTGGCGAATCGGCCCGCATCTCGCACTCCCTTGGGTCGCTCGTGCTCTATTGGGCGGGTCGTGGCCGCCAGGCCGCCGCGCTGGCCGCGAACGCGACGGCGATGGTGGAGAAGGTGCACGATGCGACGTTCACGATGTACTCGTTGTCGCACTCCGCGCTGGCGCTTGCGGCCGTCGGTCGCTATGCCGATGCGGCTCGGGTTTTTGGCGAGACGCGCACGTTCGGTCGCAAGTATGGCGTGATGCCGTTGCTCGCGCGCGCGATTTCGATGTCAGCGGGCTATCCCTTCAGTCTCGGGGACTACGATACGGCCGAGCGCATCCAGCTCGAAGCGCGGGAACTGGCTCGGAGCGCGAATTTTGCGCCCAGTATCGTGAGTCCCAGCATCGATCTGCTGTTGATTGCCGCACGCCGCGGCGATCCCGGCAGCGTCGAGTCGCTGTTCGACGAGACCGTCGAGGCGTCCCGAAAGAATCCCGGATGGCACGGCTGGCTTTGGGAGCTTCGGCTGAGCCTGGTCCGTGCCGAACTGGCCTTTGCCCGGGGCGATTGGGAACGCGCCATCGAAGCCGCTACCGTCGGCATCGAGCAATGCCGACGCTGCTCGCGGCCGAAGTACGAAGCACTGACGCTGGTAACGCGTGCGCGGGCGCTATGGCGCCTCAACCGATCGGCCGACGCGATTGCAGACGCACGGCAAGCCGTCGATCTGGCGCGCGGCACAGAAGATCCGGCGCTGCTGCTGCGAGCGTGCGACACGCTGCTCGAGGTGGAAGGCGACGACGCGCTGGCTGCCGAGGCGAAGTCCACGATCGCCAGTATCCTCGAGGGCCTTCCGGAGGGAGTGACACGGCAGCGGTTCAGCGACTCAGAGGTCGTTCGCCGCATCGGCAAGTACCAGCCGGTTCCACCGGGCATGCTGCTGACGTTACTGGAAAGGACCCAGACTCAGCGGCGATTTCCATCCGGCGAGTCGCGAGATTAAGCAGGAACGTAGGCCAACCTGATCACATCCTCGCCAATCCGATCATTAGCCATAAGGCGGAGCGGCGGCCGGGGCCCGGCGAAATATGGCTTGCCGTGACCAAGCACGACGGGGTGCAGGTAGATTCGATACTCATCGATCAGGCCAAGTTCGGTCAGGCTTTGCGCCAAGTCCGGGCCAGCAACTTCGATCTCCCCGTCGCGCTCGGCCTTCAGCTCGCGGATCGCGCCCTCAAGATCATCCTCAACAAGCCTGGCGTTGGGGCCGACCGACTTCAACGAGCGCGAGACGACCCATTTCGGCTGGTTCCGCCACGCCGCCGCGAAGGCGTGTTCCTCTGCATCCCATTCAGGATGATCGTCGTCCCAGTAACGCATGACCTCATACATTTGGCGACCGTAGACACTGCCCGCCTGCCCCTGAGCCTCTTCGATGAAGTGGCGGAAGAGCGTGGGGCTTGGCGCAAACGCCATATGGTCGACGTAGCCGTCCAGGGACTGGTTCATTCCGAACACGAGCCTAGCCATACCAATTCCTTCCCTCACGCGGCACATCCGCGCGGTTCTGATTGCAAGAACAAGTCACTTCAGCGCCCCAGCTAGCCTCCGAATACCCTCGCGGATGTCTGCTGGCATAAGGGGAGCAAACCCGAGCAGGATGCCGGTCCGTTTGGGCGGCGTCGCATAGAAGGGGTCGACGGTAAACAGCCCCACACCGACGCGCTCCGCGCTGGCGTGGACGTCCCGAATCACGCCACTACGTCCGCGCAGCCATACCAGCAGATGGAGTCCGGCACTCGCGCCACAGACGGTCGCCCGATTACCGAACAGCCCATCGATCGCGGCTGCGAGAGCATGCCTTCTTGCAGCATTCGACGCGGTTGTTCGGCGGAGATGACGATCGAAGTGTCCCTCGGCGATGAAATCGGCAAGGGCGAGTTGCACCAATGCCGGAGTACCGGTGTCCGCGATGGCCTTCGTCGCGACGATAGGCTTCACTAGCGGCGTCGGCAGGACGAGATAGCCCAGCCTCAGTGCCGGAAACAAGATCTTGGAGAAGGTGCCGACGTAGATCGTGCAGCCCGCGCGATCCATGCCGGTCAACGCCTGCAACGGAGGTCCGTCATAACGGTACTCGCCGTCGTAGTCGTCTTCGACGATGAAGGCACCCTCGCGCGCGGCCCAGGCAATGAGCCGAAGGCGGCGCTCCATCGACAGCACCGCGCCCGTCGGGAACTGATGAGAGGGCGTGACGTACGCCAGGCGGAACCGGCGCCTTCCGCCCGCGGTTGGCGGGACCCGCATACCGTGGTCGTCCACCGGAGAGAACACCAACTCGGCCCCCGCCGCCATGAAGGCACAGCGGGCGCCCGTGTAGTGAGGGTCCTCCATCAGCACACGGTCACCGGGATTCAAGAGCACGCGGCTGATCAGATCCAAGGCTTGCTGCGTGCCGTTCACGATCACGATGTTGTCGGGATCTGCGTCGAGTCCGCGCAGACGACGCAGCCGCGTGGAGATGGCCTCTCGCAGCTCGCGCCGTCCGGCGGGTGGGCCGTATTCGAGGTCTGTGACCTTGGCATCCCGGGCCCGTGCACTCAATAACCGACGCCAGAGGGCATAGGGCAGGTCGCCAAAGGAGGCGCGCCCGGGACGAAAGTCGAAGCGAATCGTAGGTGGCGTCAGTTCCCACGTAAGGGAGGGCAATCCGAGCACGTCTGCGCACGCCCTGGCGGACTTCACATATCGTTCGCCGACAGCCGCAAGCGTCGGTGCGGCGCCGAGGCGTCCGGGGCGCGTGGAGCCCGGCCGCCTCGTCGGCCGGGCGACGTGCCCGTCAGGCGGGAGAACAGGTGCGACGACCGTGCCGGCCGCACCTGATCGCGGTGTGATGAAGCCTTCGGCAAGCAGCTGCTCGTAGGCCAGCAACGCTGTGTTCCGCGACACTTTCAACAAGCTGGCCAGATGGCGTGTCGACGGTACGCGCTCACCCGACGTCAGTCGTCCACCGAGGATCTCGCCGAGCAGCGCACGGTAGACCTGCTGATGCAATCGTCCGACGCCATCGAGCTTCACAACGCTCCGGATTCTGTCACAACGGGATCGGAGCCCCCAGAGCAGCGATACGCGAAACCGCGAATGGCCCTGAGCGAAAACGTCCGAATGGATCTGGCGTGGCCCAGGCGATCGTGGCACGTTCGCTAGCGTGACCACTCGTTCCGCTCCCGTGCACGCGCGCTGGGTGCGGCTGACGCACTGGGTTGCGGCCGCCAGCGTGGCGGTGCTGGCGTTCAGCGGCGTCGAGATCCTGATGGTGCATCCGCGCCTCTACTGGGGCGAGGCGGGTAACGACCTGACGCCGCCGCTCCTGGAGCTGCCGATCAGCCGCAACCATCGGCACGGCGGCTGGACCACGCCAACACCGTTCCTCGATGGTCCCGGCGCGCCGGTGTCGGCCGGGCGCACGTTCCATATCTTCAATCAGAACGGCTGGGGGCGAAGCCTGCACTTCCTGGCGGCGTGGGTGCTAGTGGCCGCGGGCCTCGCCTACGTGCTGGCGGGAGTCATCGCCGGACACTTCCGTCGTCATTTCCTCGGCGGGCGCGAGGCGCTCTCGGTCGCGGCTCTGTGGCGAGACCTGCGGGAGCATCTGCGCGGCTTCGTGCCGTTGCCGACGGGCGGCCCAGACTACGGGCCGTTGCAACGCACCAGCTACGTCGTCGTGGTCTTTCTGGTGGCGCCGCTCCTGGTCCTGACGGGCCTGACGATGTCGCCCGCTGTCGCCGCCGCCGCCCCGGTGCTGCTCGACCTTTTCGGCGGACATCAGTCGGCGCGCACGCTGCACTTCGTTGCCTTCGCAGTGCTAATGCTCTTCTTCGTGGCGCACGTCGTCATGGTGATTCGGTCGGGACTCGGACGTCAGGTCCGCGCCATGACCGTGGGAGACCGGACATGACTGCTCGTCCTCGGCTCGTGACTCGACGAGAGGCCCTCGCCGCCGGTGTCGCCGCTGGCGGCGGCATGCTGCTCGGCGGTTGCTCACGTCCCCTGCCGCCGACCTACGGCAGCTTGCTGCGCCTGGGTGACAACCTCACCTACGTGGCCCACCGCATGCTGCTGCCCGGCGAGGCGCTCGTCCGCGAGTACAGCCGCGCCGATCTCTCCTCCTTTCCCGCCGTCGGCACGATCGATCCGGCATCCGCGAAACGAGCGGAGGTCGCCGAGACTTATCGCCGTTGGCTGACCAGTAGCTTCGGCGAGTGGCGACTGTCGGTGAGCGGCGCCGTGGCGCGGCCCGGTGAATGGTCGCTCGCGGACCTGAAGAGCCTGCCGTCGCGCACGCAGATCACGAAGCACACCTGCGAGGAGGGCTGGACGGCCATCGGCGAGTGGACGGGCGTGCCGCTGAGTCGCGTGCTGGACGCAGCGGGCCTGCAGCCGTCGGCGCGGTTCGTCACCTTCAAGTCGCTCGACCGCCGGTACGACAGCATCGACCTGCTCGACGCTCTCCATCCGCAGACGCTGCTGGCCTACGGCATGAACGGCCGCGACCTGCCGGTCGCGCACGGCGCGCCCCTGCGGCTCCGGGTGGAACGCCAGATCGGCTACAAGAGCATGAAGTACCTGACCGAGCTGATCGTGACCGAGCATTTCGACGACGGCGGCGACCGCGGCTATCCGAAGAACGGCTGGGCCTGGTACAACGGGATCTGAAGCCGCTCGCGTCAGCGATTTCGGCGAAACGGCGAATGGCCCTGAGCGAAAGCGTCCGAATGGATCTGGCGTGACCCAGGCGATCGTGGCACGTTCGCGTAACGAACCCAGGAGACAGACCAGATGAACAGACTCATTGGCCGGGTGCTCGTCGCCGTTGCATGCGTCGGCTTGGCGTCGGCAGGCTCAGCTCAGGCGCAGTGGAATGATCCGGCCGTCGTCGAGGCGCTCAAGCAAATCGAACGGGACATGGGGCAGGCGATGGTGGCCGTCGACCTCGAGAAGCTCAATCGGATCTTCGCCGATGATTGGACCAGCATCGGGGCCTCCGGCGCCGTCGTCACGAAGGAGAAAATGCTGCGCGACTTTAAGTCCGTCCACGATCGACTCGAAGCGTTCGAACTGGGAGAGATGGACGTGCAGGTGAAGGGCGATGTCGCCGTGGTGCATGGTAGCGTCACCGAGAAAAGGACCCGCGGCGGAAAGGACGTTGGCGGCGAGTACGTCTGGATGGACCTCATGGAGAAGCGCAACGGCACATGGGTCGTTATTCGCAGTGCGGGCGCGAAAGTGAGATGACGATCGGCAGCGGCAACCGTGCCTCAGAGAGCACGCGACAGGAACTCTCCCACCTGTCGGGATGGGCCTTTCGCTGTTCCTCAGCTATGCGCGCGAACCGGTACCTCGAGCATGTGGGCGTGTGGTCCCGCGGCGCGGCCGCCCTACCAGATTCTGACGCGTGCTTCCGGCGGCAGATAAAGCTTGTCGCCCGGCTTGATATCAAAGGCGCGATACCAGGCATCGACATTGCGGACGATGCCATTGACGCGTTGCTCGGCCGGGCTGTGTGGATCGGTCAGCAGCTGTTCGCGCAGCGCGCCTTCGCGTGCTTTCGATCGCCATGCCTGCGCATATGAGAGGAAGAACCGCTGATCGGCGGTCAGACCGTCGATCACTTTCGGCTCGCCGTGCTGCGCCACGTACCTTCGGTATGCGGCATACGCCATCTCGAGACCGCCCAGATCGCCAATGTTCTCGCCCATCGTCAACTTGCCGTTAATCTTCGTGCCCGGGATCGGCTCGAACTGATCGAATTGCTTGCCGAGCGTTTCGGCGCGCTTGGCAAATTCGGCGGCCGCCGCCGGAGTCCACCAGTCGCGAATGCGGCCGGTGGCGTCGAACTGCCGTCCCTGATCATCGAAGCCGTGGCCGATCTCGTGACCGATGATCGCCCCGATCGCTCCGTAGTTCACGGCTGGATCGACCGTCGGGTCGAAGTACGGCGGTTGGAGAATCGCCGCAGGAAACGTGATCTGGTTCATCAGCGGGTTGTAGTACGCGTTCACCGTTTGTGGGGTCATCGCCCACAACGCACGATCGACGGGCTTCCCCAATCGTTCGAGTTGCAGCTTCCACCCGAACTCGCCGGCGCGCACGGCGTTCCCCAGCACATCACTACGGTCGACGCGCAGCGACGAGTAGTCAATCCACTTTTCAGGATGTCCAATGCGCGGATCGAACGCCACGAGCTTGGCGCGAGCCTGCTGCTTTGTGGCGTCGTCCATCCATGGGGACTCGGTGATACGCGCATCGAGCGCTGCGCGAAGGTTTGCGATCAACTCCGCCATCTGCCGGTTGCTTTCCGGCGGATAGTGGCGTTCGACATAGATGCGGCCGATCGCCTCGCCGAGACTGTTGTTGAGCATCTGCACGCCGCGCTTCCAGCGTTCGCGCTGTTGCGGGACGCCGCGCAGCGTCTTCGAGAACATCTCGAAGCTCGCATCATCGAACGCGCGCGGCAGGAACGCGGCGTTGCTGTTGATGAAATGAAATGCGAGGTATTCCTTCCAGGTCGACAGCGGCACGCTGTCGAGCATCTTGCCGGTCTCGGTGATCGCGCTCTTTTCGGCCGCAATCACCGTGTCGACGCTGCCCAAACCCAATTCCTGAAGAAACAAGGTCCACTCGAATTGGGGCGCAAGCTCAGTGAGCTGCGCGCGATTCATCGGGTTGTAGATCTGCTTGATATCTCGCTGACGCGCCGGTTCCCAGTGCACTTTCGCGAGCGCGGCCTCCAGCGCGACGATGCGATCGGCCTTCGGGTCGGCGTCGGGGATGCCCGCGAGCTGCTGCAGCTTGACGGCATACGCGCGGTAGGCCTTGCGGATGGCGTCGTACTTCTCGCCTTCGAGAAGGTAATAGTCGCGGTTCGGTAATCCGAGTCCGGCTTGACTCGCGGCCGCGATGTAGCGCGTGGTGTCAGCGGGGTCTGGCAGGATGCCAACGCCGACCGGGCTCATGAAGCCGGGCGCGCCAAACACTTTGATCAAATCAGTGCGATTCGCGATCGCGTCGATCTTCGCGAGATAGGGTTTGAGGGGCGCGGTGCCATTCGCTTCAATCGCCGCCTCGTTCATCCACGCTGCATAGAAGTCGCCGACCTGCCGACCGATCGCGCCGGACTTGGCGGAATCCCGTGCCAGGTCTTCAACGATGGTGCGCACCTGCCGTTCCGCCTCCTCGGCGAGAAGCACGCCCACACCCATACTGCGTCGGTCGGAAGGGATTTCAGTGCGTCGATCCCACTGCCCATTGACGTAGTGCCAGAAGCTGTCGCCCGGCCGCACCGATTTGTCCATCGCCGCCAGGTCGACGCCCCACGACCCATATCGCGGCTTTGCGGATGACGGCGCGGCGCCCGCGGGTTTGACCGGCGGTTGTTGCGCGCCCGGCAGTTCGGTGGAAAGCGTGATGAGTGTCAGAACGATCAGTGCGCGTGTGAACATGCGTGAGTCCCTCGCTGGAATAGCGCCCGGGCGCCCCGCCGTCGGCGACCACTAACGCGGCCAGTGTGCGTAAAGGTGGATTGCCTTGACCGGCGGTCAGCTTACCGTATTTCCCTGCGCATCGTGGTGACCGCCTGCGTCTTCTTCACGAGGTCCTGGAAACGCGACTCGCGTCAACATCCGAGATGACGATAATCTCGTTTCACAGGACTAAACCATACC
>CAVRUW010000014.1:0-126364 GCA_963724485.1 uncultured Acidobacteriota bacterium | reverse complement strand
TTGCCGCCGGGCGCGCGTGCGTGTCAAGATTCCGCTCCAGTTGTCATCGGCTGACGGCCGCGATGGCCGTTCAGAACCTGTCGTCACCTACGATCGGGCGGTGACAGTCCACCGGTACGCGACGGACGGTCTTCAGCGGGATCGCCCGTATACGGCCCTGCGATTGCTGCGACTCACACGAGCCTGCACTTGCAGTAATGTCCTTGTCTGACGGCTCACGATGGCCGAGCCCATTAACCCCCTCGACCCCGAGACGCCGACGGTGCTCCTTCCTGCCGACCGTGGCGACGCAGCGGAGACGTCCGTGCGCCCGACGTCCCAGCCTGCGCGCAGCCGCCGAAGCGGCCGGGTGTGTGGCGTTCTTCCGTAAGACCGATGCCGGCGCCGAGGTGCTCGACGCCATTCGCCGCGCTGTGACGTCGTGACCCGCTCGATAGGCATGCGGCGCGACGAGATCAATTGACAGCGCACAGTCCGAAGCCGATCTCTCACCCAACGCAACCCGAAACCATATGACAACCATTCAATTCCGCCGATTACCGATTCTCATCGCCGCCGCGATGGCAGTCCTGTGCCTCTTTCCCTCAACGACGGCCGCGCAGCTGAATGGCCCCAACATCAAGGGCGACGTCGGCCTCAAAGCCGGATCGCAGCCGCCGCCCGGCGCGTACGTCGCGGTGCCGTTGTGGTTCTACACGGCCGATGCGGTGAAGGACCGCAACGGCAACGAGATTCTGACTGGCAAGCTCGACGCGAAGATCTTCGGCGTCGCGCTCAATGTCGTGACGCAGAAGAAGGTCCTCGGCGGCAACTACGGCTTTCTCGTCGTCCTGCCCGGGGCGAACAACCGCGTTCAGGGCGCCGAAGACTTCGACGCCAATCCCGGCTCGGGGTTCACGGACATGTACGTCCAGCCGATCAGCCTGGGCTGGCACACACCGCGGGCCGACTTCACGGCCGCCTACGGTCTGTCGCTCCCCACGGGGCGCTACGAAGACGGCGCCAACGACAATACCGGCCTCGGCATGGTCGGGCAGGAAATCCTGTTCGGCACCACGGTCTATTTGAACAAACAGAGGAGCCTGCACGCCGCTACCGCGGCGACGTTCGACTTCTTCTCGGAGAAGAAGGACAGCGAAACCAAGGTCGGCAACATCCTCAACCTGGAGGGCGGTTTCGGCGCGGACTTCCTCAAGGGCGGTCTCGTCGCGGGCCTGGCTTATTACGGCACGTTCAAGCTGACCGATGACGAGTTCGACTCGCGGCTGGTGTCGCGGCTGATCCGGGACAAGAACCGCGTGTGGGGACTGGGTCCCGAGGTCACGCTGGCGCTGGCCACGAAGCAGGCGGTCTACGGCTTCGTCACAGTGCGCTACCAGTGGGAGCTCGCCGCGCGCACGACCACGGAGGGCGCCGCCTGGAACATCATGGCGACCTTCCCGCTCAAGCCCATTCGACTCCCGCAGCCGTGAACGTCGGCTCCCCTTTCACAGGCAAAGCGACACCACGAAATACAGGAGACTCGCCCATGAAGACTAGCCGTTCCACTTTGGCGCGCCCGACATGGTGGTGGTGAACCTGACCCGCGACAAGGTCTGGGTACGCGATGGCGTGGTGCCGGATTACCCGAGTCAGGCGGCGCCGAAGTTCGACATCGCCGCGATGGGGGTTGGTCATTCCGGCTCCGCGCAACAAGCGTCAGGACTTCCAGGAGCAGTCGATTCGCAACGCCGAGATTTCGCCGGACGATTACTACCCGAAGGGCTACAAGCCGGAATTGATTCCGTTCTGGCCGACCACCAAGCCTCTCTTCATCCCCGCCGAACAAGTGCCCGCTGGCTTGTGGTTAGGTGGGCAAACCCGCCGCAGCCCCGAAGCCCTGAGCGGATGGTGAGGCGAGCAAGCGCCCATGAAGAGGTTGGCTTGCCGCAATCGTCCATCCCGATCGCCTTGCTGTTCTTCAACGTCGGCGTGGAGATTGGGCAGTTGCTGTTTGTCGGAGCCGTGTTGGCAGTGATCACAGTTGGCCGGCGCGCTGGGCAACGGGTTCGAGTGCCGCAACCTGCCTGGCTCTGGCGCATCGCACCGTATGCCATTGGTGGCCTCGCGAGCTTCTGGCTGGTGGAACGAGTCGCCACGTTCTGACGAGGACCTCCAGCCCTGACACATGGCTCAGCCCCCTCAAGTAGATTCCCTCGCGCGGCGCGGACTGAGCCACGAGGCCTAACCGTATTTCGGGACGTACCACAACATGCAGTGGTGTGCCCCGGCTCCATCAAGCGCGTCCCGGCGCAGCCATCGCTAGATAAGTCACATCTTTTCGCGTCCTAACCCGTCTCTCGCGCTGTCCCCCGACGGGCACGACTTGTGCCTCTGCCTCGCTTGGGCGCAATGGCGGCTGGCAGATTCCGGAGGCCATTAGAACCCCACCGCCCCAGGCTCACGACGAACGTGTCGTTGGCTTGTGAACGCAAATGGAAGCCGTAGGAGCCATCGAACGAGTGGAAGTGATTGCACTTCCTTGAAACAGCAAGTCCAGCAGAACAGGAGAGGCGCGAAATGTATTCACGAACAGCAATCCTATTGGGGGCCGTGCTGCTCGCCGGTGTTCCGGCGAGTGCGCAGGACTACAAGCCGGTCGAGGTCACTATCGGTGGCGGTGTCACGTTCCCGAGTGCCGAAGTTCGAGACCATTTGGGCGACGGCTACAACATCAACTTCGGTGTGACCGTCAACGTGAGCCCCATCATCGGGATTGAAGGGCTTTACAGCTTCAACGGGCTCGGACAGAAGCAGATCACTATTCCGGTCAGTCCGACGCCCGGTCGCGACCGCCGTGCCGACCGACTTCTTCGGCGACATGAACATGCAGTACGGGACGGTGAACCTGGTGGCCAGGAGGCCGACCGGTAGCGTCAGACCGTACTTCGTCACGGGCCTGGGCGTCTATTACCGTCCGATCAAAGTGACCACGCCTGGCGTCGGCTATGTTCCGGGCTACTGTGACCCCTGGTGGTATGTGTGCTTCCCAGGAGGGTTCGTACCGGTCGAGAACATCGTGGGCGAGCGCAGCTCGACTGACTTCGGCATGGACTTCGGAGGCGGCGTCATGTTCGGGGCGTTCTTTTTCGAAATGCGGTATCACTACATTTGGGGTCCAACCATCGACACGACCGGGGAGGGTGGAGCGGAGTCGCGGAAAGCCAACGGACAGTTCCTGCCTATCACGTTCGGGTTTCGCTTCTAGCCTGGCCGTCTGCAGAGAGGCCGACACACTCTCAACGAGCGATGCACGGAAACGCGGAAAAACCCAAACCCAAAGGGGTTCCGTGCTTCCGTGCACCGTACGTGGACCTCAGGCCATCGTGTTTAGCGACCTGCTGGACTAAGGCCGCAGCTCGAAGCTGCCGCCGAGCGCGAGGTGGAGATTCACGCGCTGCACGCGCTGCTCGGCCTGTACCCGGATAAGCGCGGAGCGTGTGGCGTTCAGCGCGAGCTGCCGCTGCTCGACGAACCGGAGGTCGGTGCTTCCGACCTTGAACTGAGTCTGCACCACGCCGAGCGCTTGCTGATTGTCGGAGACCACCTGCGACAGGATCTGCTCGCGCTCGCGCGCGGCAATTTCGGCTGCGAGTGCGCCTTCCACCTCTCCAAAGGCGCGCAGTCCCACCACGGCGTACTCGGCGATCGACTGTTTCTGCTCGGCCGTCCGAATCTCGACCTGGGTCTTGAGCGCGCCGCCCTTGAAAAGCGGTGCGAGCAGGCCGGCCCCGACGTTCCACACCGGATTGTCGTGATCCTTCAGAAGAAACAGCTCGCTCGAGATCGAGCTGAGGCCCGTGGTCAGTGAGATGACCGGCAACCGGGCCGCCTTTGCCTCGCCGATCCGATTGAACGCGGCGGCCACTCGCCGCTCGGCGGCGACCACGTCCGGTCGGCGCTCCAGCAGCTCCGAAGGCAGCCCCGCGGGAACCTCGCCGGGAAAACCGGGCAGCGTGGGGCTGGTGGCGGCTGCGGCCGAGGGGTAGCGGCCGAGCAGGAGCTCGAGCGCTCGAATCGCTTGCTCGCGGCTCAGCTCGAGCTGCCGCAGGACGTCGCGATAGCTCCCGACGCCGGCGCGCGCCACGAACACATCCTCTTGATTGCCGACCCCGATTCGCACCCGGTCATCGGCCAGACGTACGAGCTCCTCGCTCGCACGAATGGTCTCGCGTGTCGCCTCGGCCTGCAGCCCCGCCTCGGTGGCGAGGAACCAGCTCTTGGCCACGAGCGCAGCAATCGACTGTCGCGCGTACTCGAAATCCGCCTGCGCCGACGCGGCTTGGGCGGCGCTTGCCGCCCGGCCGTAGCGCACTCGGCCCCAGAGGTCGAGCTCCCAGGTTGCAGTGAGGACACCGCCCTGGAGGCCCGAGCCGTCGCCGGACAGCTTGCCGCCACCACGTGCGATGAGATCGACCGACGGATACAGCTTCGCCCCCGCCAGCTTGGCGTGGAGCAGCGCCTGCTCGACCCGCGTGGCGCCCACGCGCAGGTCGGCGTTGTGCGCGATGGCTTCGGCGACCGCGGCGGCGAGTTGATCGTCGCCGAACGCCACCAGCCAGTTGTCGACAGCTGCGCCGGCGCCGGCGCCCGGGGCGGTCCACTGCGCGGGCATCTGCATCGTGGGCAGCGCCTGCTCTTTCACGGCTGCCGCATCAGGCGGCGTCTTCAGCGCACAACCCGCCACGATCATGGCCAGCAGTCCGGTTGCGAGCGGAGCAGCAATTACCCGAAGCCGGCGCCGGGCACTCAAACGATGAAGAGCCATCATGCGTGCCTCAGTGGAGACTGATGTGGTGCTTGATGATGATGTAGTCGAGATACGACGACGTCCTCAATCAGCACTTTCGAATGAGATGAATCAGCACTAAATGTTCCGTGTAGATCGCCGCCGCGCCGCGGGCGCCCGCCGCCAGGAAGAGTGAGTTGTCGTGCTCGGCGACAACGAGCTTCACCGGAAACTTGCCCGGAGGTGAGGTGAAGGTCGTCCGTGGCAGATCGCCGGACGCTTCTATCTCCCCCTGCGACTGCGCCCAGATCATCGAATCCACATGGGCCTTGACGATGCGGCCTGGATACGTGTCGAGCGTGATCTCCGCTTCGTGTCCCCGCCGCGACCTGATGCAGTTCGTTCTGGCTGAACATGGCGAAGACCTGGTATTCGGTGTCGACAAAGGTCATGACCTCGTTGAAGGCAATGCCGCTGACAAAGTAGCCGGGCCGGAGCATGACGTTCACCATCGTGCCGTCGGCCGGGGCGACGACGGTCGTCTGTTCCAGATTCCAGCGGGCGTTCGCGAGCTTGGCGCGTGTCGTGTCGGCCGCCGCCTGGGCGACACGCACCTGGGCGTTCGCCGTGGAGATCTGTGACTTGACGCCGGCGATGGCCGCGAGTTCGCCCCTGACGCGACCGGAGAGCTTTTCCTTCACCTCTTGCTCGGCCGCACGCGCGGCGGCGATCTGCGCGGTCAGCTCGTTGGCGTTGGTCTGCGCCTGCTCCAGATCGAACCGGTTACCCGCGCCGGAGGCGGCGAGCTCAGTATTCTGTGCGACGCGCTTTTTCGCCAGTTCGAGTGAAACCTGCAGCGCGGCGATCTGGTTCGTCGCCTGGTTCAGTTGTTCGTCGAGCTGTCGTTCGGTCGATTCCGCGTCGGGCAGTCGTGTCTGCACCTCGCCGGAGCGGGCCTGTTCGGCCACGACCTTGGCCTCGTCGGACACCAGTTGGGCCTCGAGCGAACGAACCTCAATCTCGTACGGTGTCGGGTCGATCTTGAACAGGACGTCACCTTTTTTCACCGCGCGGTTGTTCTCGACCGGGACTTCGATCACCCGTCCCTTCACTTGCGACACGATGGGCACGACGTATTTGACGACCCTGACATCGGTGGTCGTCGGCGCGAAGATGTTCAGCATCAGAATCGTCGCCGCCACGACGACCACTGGGAAGATCGCGACGCCGACCTTCCACGGCGTGGTCCACGGCAGCAGCTTCAGCTTGATGAAGATCAGCCAGACCAAGAATGCGTAGATGCCGAGCAGAAGCGCTTCCATTAGCCCACCTCGCTCCGAGAGTTCACCCGCCGCCAGCCGCGACTCGATTGCTGCCAGGTCGGTGCGAATGGCGTCGAGCTCACTGGCTGGTACGCCGCGCCCTTCGAGCGCGGCCACGCGCTGCCGTATGTCGGCGGTGGCGCTCTCCGGCTCCGGAAGGCCGTGCTCCTCGAAGTAGTCGGGATCTTGTCGGTTCCGTAGGCGAGTTTGTAGCCGACGGGCTTTGTGTACGCCCACAGCCAGGCCAGCGGCCAGAGCAGCCCGCCGAAGACGAGCGAGAGCAGGCACAGCGTCCGTATGGCCTCGAATTGTGGATGGTGCCGCTTGTGCGCGATCTTTTCCGGAAGCACGTGCACCATCCAGAACAGGACGATGAGCAGAACCGGGACGAAGAAGAGCGCGAAGATGGCGATGTACTTCGCCACCGCGTCTTCGAGCTCGGGCGACATCAACGACGCATCTGCATCCGCCGGGCAGGCCAGCAACCACGTCGCGGCAAGCAGACCGACGACGACCGAACGCGAGGCGCGATGCCCCCATGTCGCGGGGTCTAGAGTTCGAGGATTCGACAGCATTCAAGCACCTTCACACCATTTGCAGACGACGCGCAGAATCGGCCGGTGAATGCCGGCGACAGCACACCCCGTGCCATAGACTGTGCGTTTGGCTCGACCTTCACTGATCGCAAAAAAGCTCGGACGGGGTGAAGGACCGTACTCCGGATTTTCGGGGTTCCTACGTCATGCCGGGGGATACTGGTCATCGACGTCTCGCCGCAGTCGTCGGCGTCCGGCTGTTGCCTCCCGCCATTTGACGACCGAAGCCGTCGAGAATGGCGAATCCTCGGACGCGGGCCCGTCAGCGGAATGTGGATTGCTATCGGTTCGACTGTTCCTGAAGCGTAGACACGAGAGGTGGGAAATGACCGTTACATACAGGACGATTGGTGTCACCGTGCTTTCGGGCACTTTGCTGATGACGGCTGCGTCCCTGAGTGGACAGGGGGCAGCCGAAGTGTTCACAGCCACGGCGGCGGCCAAGACGGCCACCGGCGGATCGGCGAGCGCGCCGGTGACCATAACGGTCGACCGCAAGATGTCCCAAGGCGAGGCTGAGTCATTAATGACCGCGTTCAAGGCTGGCGGCGCCGCTGCGCTGCGGAAGGGGCTAGCGGCGATACCGCCCACTGGCACGGTTCAGCTTGGCGCCGGCAAAGCGATGCCGACGCGCTTCACGCTCGAACGCGCGACCGGCGACGGCCGACTTCTCACGATCCTCACTGATCAGCCGCTGTTCTTTGTCGGCGCCGGCGCGCCGGGCGCAAAGCCAAAGGAGGGCTACGACTTTGCCGTCATCGACATCGTGATCGATGCCAAAGGCAACGGTTCTGGGACGCTTGCGCCCGCCGCAAAGCTCAAACTGAATCAGGACGCGTTCGTCGTGGAGGATTACGGCGCCGAGGTCGTCCGGCTGACGGCGGTCAAGAAGACAAAGTAGCGAACCGACAGATCACAAGATTTCGGGGGGACGCCACGGCAGGTGGTGATCCCCGATCCGCGCCTTTCAGGGATCCGCACGCCCAAAACCATGTCAATCCCTCTCATTCTAAACCGCTTAGCGAGATTTGGCCCCTGCACCGGGCCAACGGCACGGCCTGTGATGTAAGTCAGGCGGCATCTACTCTCGCTCTGATGCGAATGAAAGGAGTCGGTCCAACCTGATTCGACGGTCCCATCGTCGAGCAGATTGGTCGAAAGCATGCTTCACGAATCCACGGAAGCTGCATGTGCATGTTCGGCACCAACGCCCATTCAAATGGTGCGGTTCATCGATCCGCTCCGCACTGACGTGGACGCTGCGATCCATGAGGCTCAGCGCTGCATCGTCGAGGCGCTTGATCTTGACGGAAGCACGCTGTTCGAGCTCAGAGATGGCGACTTGCACCGCACCCACGGCTGGTGGCGTCCAGGAGTTCCAGCGCCGCCCGCACGCCTGTCGGCCAGGGAGAGTTTCCCGTGGATGGTCACGAGGCTCCTCGCTGGCGAACTGGTATGTGTGTCGAGCCCCGAGGAATTGCCGGACGGGGTCGATCGCGCGAGCTTGCTTCGCTGCAACCTGAAGTCGACCGTCGCGGTCCCGCTGTCGACGGCGCAGCGGATCGTCGGCGTCGTGAGCTTCGGCGTGACGCGGCGCGAGCGGAAGTGGTCCCCAGAGATTCTCGAGCGCATGTGCCTTGCGGCGAGCATGTTCGCCGGCGTGCTCGCCCGTCGGCACCACGACGAGGCGCTACGCCAGGCGCTCGCCCAAGTGGAACGCTTGAGCGAGCAGCTCCGCGCAGATAACGCCCTGCGCCCCGATGCCGAAAGCGCGCTCGGCGCCTCGGGCGTCGGCCAGAGCGCCGCGATTCGCCGCGTGCAGGAGCAAGTGTGCCAGGTGGCCGAGACCGATGCGACAGTGCTCCTTTTGGGCGAGACCGGGTCCGGCAAAGAGGTGTTTGCCTCGCGGATTCATGAGCTGAGCAGGCGCCGCGGCCGCGCCATGGTCCGCGTCAACTGCGCGGCCATCCCTTCGACGCTGATCGAAAGCGAGCTGTTCGGCCGGGAAAAAGGGGCCTATACAGGCGCCCTGTCGCGCCAGGTCGGACGCTTCGAACTCGCCGACCGTTCAACGATCTTCCTGGACGAGATTGGCGACCTGGCATCCGATGTCCAAGTCAAGCTGCTTCGGGTGTTGGAGGACAAGCAGTTCGAGCGGCTGGGCAGCTCGAAAGCCATCAAGATCGACACGCGAATCATCGCCGCAACGCATCGTGATCTGGAGAAACGAATTGCGGCCGACCAGTTCCGAGAAGATCTGTATTACCGGCTGAATGTCTTTCCGATCCGAGTGCCGCCCCTGCGCGAGCGGACCGAGGACATTCCAATGCTGGTCTGGCGCTTCGTCGAAGAGTTCTCGGCGGCGTTCGGCAAGCGCGTCGAGTCGATCGCCAAGGACAACATCGAGATGCTTCAACGATACCCCTGGCCTGGGAATGTCCGCGAGCTGCGAAATCTGGTGGAACGGGCAGTCATCGGTGCCAACAGCCCGCGTCTGACAATCACACTACCGCAGAGTACAGCTTCCACCGCGCGGCGCAGCATCAGACTCGCCGACGTGGAGAAGGAGCACATCAAGGGGGTGCTCGACAGCACCAGGTGGCGGATTCGTGGCGCCGGCGGCGCCGCCGAGCAGCTCGGGCTCAAGCCCACCACCCTCGAGACGCGCATGGTAAAACTGGGGCTCCAGCGCTCACCGCTGACTCCGACATCCCGGGGCTCCTCCGCGATTTTGGGGATTCCTGAGCGCCGTGCGGGGTGGCCCACCAGGTCATCGATCGACGACAACTAGCGGCGGCACAGAAGCATAGCGATGTCCCTCCTGCCAATTCTCCGCTTGGTACGTCTGGTGCTCCACACTGGAGTGTGGTGCGCCTAGCTGTTGCACTCGCGGCGCCGGCGAGCGGCACAGATCAGCTCGTTCACGCCTTGCGATTGCTGGCCTCGCCCACCAGTTTCGAGCCGGGCTGCCTCGGGTGCCGGGTGTGGACCGAGGAAACCGAGGAGCCGACTGTGCGGTACATCGAGGAGTGGGCAACTGAAGACGCTATGCGCCTGCGTGTCCGTTCGAGGCGGTTTACGCGGCTTCTCGAGGTGTTGGAATCGGCACCGACACCACCCCGCGTCGAGTTCGATTTCGTCACGGAAACGCGTGGCCTGGACTACGTCGCGGAGGTGCGCGAGCGGGATAGGAAACACGGGACTGCGCTCCGAGACACGATGGAATGACTGGCGACGTGAAGTCCGACTGAGATTCGGGGTTCGCCGACAGCCGCTCGGCAGCCACCGTATTCCGGATTGCATCCCCGGTGCCGGGGACCGGACCCATCTGGCTCGGTACGCAGGTCGCGCAACCGGCTCCAACTCGAATTCCTTCCGCCTTACGATGCCGATGACGGTAATCAGTCTTGGCGCTGTTGATGGCGGTGATCGGGGCGAAGGGGCGCCACGCTTACAGCAGCGAAGTAGTCGCTCGAGCTATTGCAAGGAGACAGCCTCATGCGGGCCGCCGGGTTGCCGGGCCGGGACCAACGCCAACGCGTTCATCGGCGGCTTCCGTCTGTGGGATGACGCGCCCAGTCTGAAGCGACCCACCGGCCGACAGACCCGTCCTGCGGCGTGACAATCCGACGCTCATGAGTCTCGACCGGGACGGTCACTGCGCCCAAAGAAGAAGGAGTCATTCATGGAACTCGCAATGATCGGTCTCGGTCGGATGGGCGCCAACATGGTGCGCCGTCTGCTCCGCAATGGTCACCAATGTGTGGTGTACGACCGCAATCCGGATGCGGTCACCGAACTGGCCTCGGCCGGCGCCCGTGGAACGACGTCGCTCGAGCAATTGGTGCAGACGCTCAGTAAGCCACGAGCCATCTGGCTGATGGTCCCGGCCGCGGTCGTGGACTCCAGCATCCAGGAACTGCTCCCGTTGCTCGAGAAAGACGACGTGCTGATCGACGGTGGCAACTCGTACTACGTCGACGACATCCGTCGCGCGAAGGAGCTTGGGGCGAAGGGCATCCACTACGTGGATGTGGGGACGAGCGGAGGCGTGTGGGGTCTCGAGCGCGGCTACTGCATGATGATCGGCGGCGAACCGGCAGTCGTTGAGCATCTCGATCCGCTGTTCGTGACACTTGCCCCGGGCATTGGCGACATCCCCCGCACCCCTGGTCGCAACGGGACCCACGGCACCGCCGAGCAGGGCTACTTGCATTGCGGGCCGAACGGGGCCGGTCACTTCGTCAAGATGGTGCACAACGGGATCGAGTACGGCCTGATGGCGGCCTACGCCGAGGGCATGGGCATCCTGCGCGCGGCCAACGTCGGCAAGAGGACGCATGCCATCGATGCCGAGACGACGCCGCTTCGCGAGCCCTCGCACTACCAATACGACATCAACCTCGGCGACGTGGCCGAAGTATGGCGGCGGGGGAGCGTCGTCGCCTCGTGGCTGCTGGACCTCACCGCGACCGCGCTCCTGGAGGATCCGTCGCTGTCGAAGTTCGCCGGCCGCGTGTCCGATTCGGGCGAAGGACGCTGGACGATCAAGGCGGCGATCGACGAGGCGGTGCCGGTGCCGGTCCTCACGACCGCGCTCTACGAACGATTCAGCTCGCGCGGCGAGGCGGACTTCCAGAACCAGCTGCTCTCGGCGATGCGCTTTCAATTCGGCGGACACGTGGAGAAAACCGCCCACGAAGTGCCCGCTTGAGAACAGGCAGGAAGATGGGCGACACACGATCCGACGCGCTCGTGTTTTTCGGGGCCACGGGCGATCTGGCCTACAAGAAGATCTTTCCGGCGCTGCAGGCGATGGCCAAGCACGGCAACCTCGACGTGCCGGTCATCGGTGTAGCCAAGGCCGGCTGGACCCTCGATCAGTTGCGCGCGCGCGCGCAGGAGAGCGTCGAGAAGTACGGCGGAGGTCTGGATCGTGAGGCGTTCGCAAAGCTGTGTGGACTGCTTCAGTACGTTGACGGGGACTACAAGGACCCGGCGACCTTCGAGGCGGTCCGACGCGCGCTCGGAAGCGCACAGCACCCCGCGCATTACCTGGCAATCCCGCCCACCCTCTTCGGCCCCGTCGTGGAACAACTGGCTCGATCGGGGTGCGCCAAAGGGGCTCGCGTCATCGTCGAGAAACCCTTCGGCCAGGACCTCGTGTCGGCGCGCGACCTGAATCGGATCCTGCTCGGTAAGTTCGTGGAGACCGACATCTTCCGGATCGACCATTACCTCGGCAAGCGCCCCGTGCACAACATGCTGTTCGCTCGATTCTCGAACCCTCTCTTCGAGGCCTTCTGGAATCGGAGCCATGTCGAGAGCGTGCAGATCACGATGGCGGAGGACTTCGGCGTTCAGGGGCGCGGCGCCTTCTACGACGAAACGGGCGCGGTCCGCGACGTCGTCCAGAACCACCTCTTCCAGTTGTTGAGCAATCTCGCGATGGAGCCGCCCGCGAGAATGGACAGCGAGTCCCTCCGGGATGAAAAGGTGAAAGTCCTGAAGTCCATTCCAGCGTTGGAGGCCGGGGACATCATTCGTGGACAATTCCGCGGGTACCGTCAGGAGCGTGGCGTCGCTGCCGATTCGCAGGTCGAGACGTTTGCCGCTGTCCGGCTCCGCCTCGAGTCGTGGCGATGGCAGGGCGTCCCGTTTTATATCCGCGCAGGGAAGTGCCTCCCCTTGACGGCCACAGAGATCGTCGTCCGCCTGCGGCGGCCTCCAACCGCGTCCCTGTTTCCGAACGCCCGTCCCTTGCCGAACTACTTCCGATTTCGAATCATGCCCAAGTTGACCATCGCGTTCGGCCTCACGGCGATGGACGAGGAGGATCAGATGATCGGCCAGCGCGCCGAGGTCGTGGCAAGCCGACAGCCTGGCGCTGACGAGAAGGCGGCCTACGAACGCGTCCTGAGCGATGGCCTCGCTGGTGACGCCACGCTCTTTGCGCGGATGGACTACGTCGAAGAGGCGTGGCGCATCGTCGATCCACTGTTGACGGCGAACTCGCCGGTGCGCGAATACGAGCCGGGGACCTGGGGACCCACTGCCAAGGAGCAGGACATCGCCCCTCCGGGAGGCTGGGCAAACCCGACGACCGAAGACGGAGCTTGAGCAGCGGTCGCTTTCGGCGCTGACTGAAGGGACGATCATGACGACACCCGCCATCACCGACACGCAGATGGCGCAGCTCGCCATCAACACCATTCGCACGCTGTCGATGGACGCGGTCCAGGCCGCCAACTCGGGGCACCCCGGAACGCCGATGGCGCTCGCGCCGCTGGTCTACTCCCTCTGGAATCGCGTCATGCGGTTCGACCCCGAGGATCCGATCTGGCCCAATCGCGATCGGTTCGTGCTCTCGAACGGCCACGCCTCGATGTTGCTCTGGTCCGCGCTGCACCTCAGTGGGACGCGGGCCGTGAACGCCGACTACGAGCGCCTCGGCGAGCCGTCGGTCACACTCGACGACATCCGTCGATTCCGTCAACTCGGCAGCAAAGCGCCCGGGCATCCCGAATACCGCCTGGTCTCGGGCGTCGAAACCACGACCGGCCCTCTCGGACAGGGCATTGCGACCAGCGTCGGCATGGCGATCGCCGAGCGATGGCTTGCCAACCGTTACAACCGCCCCGGATTCGACGTCTTTGACTACAACGTGTATGCCATTTGCGGTGACGGCTGCCTGATGGAAGGCGTCGGCGCTGAGGCCGCGTCCCTCGCTGGTCACTTGGGTCTCGATCACCTCTGTTGGATCTTCGACAACAACCACATCACCATCGAAGGCAGCACCGAACTGACGTTCACCGAGGATGTCGCGGCGCGGTTCCTCGCGTACGGGTGGAACGTCTTGCGCGTGGAGGACGCCAACGATCTCGATCGCATCGAACAGGCTCTCGAGGTCTTTCAGCAGACCAAAGGGCGACCCACGTTCATTGTCCTGAACAGTCACATCGGGTACGGCTCGCCCAACCGGCAGGGCACCGCCGCCGCTCACGGCGAGCCGCTCGGACACGAAGAAATCAAGCTCACCAAGCGCGCGTACGGCTGGCCGGAGGACGCGACGTTCCTCGTTCCTGACGGGGTTCGTGAGCACTTCGCCGCGGGCGTCGGGGCGCGGGGTCGTGACGCGCATCGCAGCTGGACGGAGCTCTTCGGCGCCTACCGCTCCGAGTACGCGAATCTGGCGACGGAAATCGATCAGATGCAACGACGTGACCTGCCGGAGGGCTGGGATCGAAACCTCCCGGTGTTCCCGGCCGATCCAAAGGGCCTGGCGGGACGCGAAGCGTCGGGCAAAGTTCTCAACGTTCTCGCCCAGAATGTCCCGTGGTTCCTGGGTGGTTCGGCGGACCTCGGTCCGTCGAACAAAACCACGCTCACCTTCGCAGGGGCCGGACATCTTCAGGCCACGACCCCCGGCGGCCGGAATCTGCATTTCGGCGTCCGCGAGCACGCGATGGGCTCGATCATGAACGGACTGTCGCTGTCGAAGCTTCGCCCATTTGGCGCGACCTTCTTCGTCTTCAGCGACTACGCGCGGCCCGCGATCCGGCTTTCTGCCCTGATGGAGCTGCCGACGGTTTTCGTCTTCACGCACGACGCGATGGGCGATGGCGAGGATGGCCCCACCCATCAGCCGGTCGAGCACCTGGCCTCACTCCGCGCGATTCCTGGACTCGTCACGCTGCGGCCCGGCGACGCCAACGAAGTGGTGGAGGCCTACCGCTACATCATGCAGTTGCACCATGAGCCTGCGGTGTTGGTCTTGTCGCGGCAACCGCTGCCAACGCTCGATCGAACCAAGTACGCATCGGCTGCCGGTGTGTCCCGCGGCGCGTACGTCCTCGCCGACCCTCCGAACGGAACACCCGAGGTGCTTCTGATTGCGACTGGCAGCGAGATCGAACTGGCGGTGGAGGCGCACGAAAAGCTCGCCGCCGAGGGCTTGCGTTCCCGCGTTGTTTCGATGCCGTCATGGGACATCTTCGAGCACCAGCCGCGGGAATACCGCGACAGCGTCCTGCCACCCAACGTAACCGCGCGCGTCGCGATCGAGCAGGCGTCCGCCTTTGGGTGGGAACGTTATGTTGGCCGGCTGGGTCGAGTCATCGGCATGCAGACCTTTGGCGCCTCGGCGCCCTTGAAGGCGCTGCAGAAAGAGTACGGCTTCACGTGGGAGAACGTTGTCGCTGCGGCGAAGGACCAGTTAGCGTCGACTTAGCTCTGAGGCTAATTGTTCGCCAACGTCGGACGGACCGCCTGTCGAAGGCGTGGCGTAGCGACACGCGATTTGTGGTTCAGTTCGGCTTGCCCTTCACGTGCGGCAGATTCGCTTCGTGGTTCTCGTTGCACACGTACTCGATCAGTTCCTCGTCGGCGAGCAGCGTCTGACCCTGCGTGTATGTCAACGGCCGAGTGTAGGTGACCGGGTCGTCGATCGTGACCTCGATGTCCAGATGACCCGCGTCCCGTCGCGTGAAGCGCTCCGTCAACTTCATCGACTCGCTGTGCGGGTGACCGCTGCCATCGAGCCACGTCTTGTCGTTGAATCCCGAGGATTCGACAACGAGCGTGTCGCCCTCCCAGCGTCCGACCGAATACCCGTACCACGCGGGCTGCGCGTCCGCAGGCAACTTGCGCCCGTCCATGAAGATCTGCCGGAACGTCGTCTGCGACTCGTACAGAATCAGGATGAGACCCGGCGTCTGCACGATCTTGAACGGATGCGTATACGAGTCGAGCCTCGGCACGCCGAGAGGAAGGCACTTGATTGACGGGTTGTCGCGCAACTCGTTCGCGCCCCGCGCCTTGTAGAGCGCGGCCGCATCCGGTCGCATCACCGCGTTTCGATCCTTCATGTCGACCGTGAGGTCGATCATGTAGCGGGGTGCGACGATGCCCTCGATGCCGCCCGCCTGACCGCCCGCATTCCGATTCGATTGCCACACGCCCGACAAATCCGGTTTGCCATCGGGAGTGCGCTGCACAGGCGCGTTGAGATTCGGGCTGCCATCCGCCGCCCTCGGCACACCGGGCGTCGGGTGATTGGGCCACTGCGCCATCGGTGTCGCTGACGTCGCGACAACGAGCATCAATGCGGCGCTCAAAGTCCACGGGTCGATCGTTCGTTTAGTCATGAATTCCTCTAGATCAGCGACCCGGGTCACAGATCACCGGCCACCGACTACTGACCGGCGCTGGACGCGGCGAAGAGTCGCTTCCCGGTCTTGGTCAGCGTCACCGCACGTGCATTCGCGGTCGTGGTGCGGTCCTTCGCGCGATAGCCCTCGACGGTGACCACATCGCCGATGGCCATCGACGTTCGCGTCCAGCCTGCTCGCATCAAGGCGTTAGGGCTGCCCATCTCCAAGCCCCAGGCCGCGGCGCCGCCCGACTCGGCCTTGACGTCGATGTAGAACCAGACGTGCGGATTCATCCATTCGACCCGCGTCACCGAGCCTGTCACGGTCACGGGGCTATTGATGTCGAACTCAGCGGCAAACGCGTGGTGCGCGGGCAGGGGAGTCGTTGACGCCAGCAGCACGATTGAGGCGAGGAGCGCAGCTTTCGTCCTCATGGTTCCACTCCGTGGGGGCTGTTATACATCGGACTAGGTAGGAGGGTGCTGCGGGTGCCGCAGGTGCCGCACGTGCCGCGGGTGCTGCTGAGCCATAATTCGCGGACAACATGGCATACGATCGCCGCGAATTTCTGACAACGACGCTCGCTGCGGCTTCGGCGGCGGCCACCACCGCGCGGCTGGCAGGACAAACCGTGAATCTGTTTCCAGGCTTTCGCATTCAGAAGACGAAAACGTCGGGTGCGACGATTCACACACTCGTCGGTGGCAGCGGTCCGCCGTTACTGCTGATTCACGGTTACCCGCAGACGCACGTCGAATGGCACAAGATCGCGGGGCGGCTCGCCGAGCGGTTCACGGTTGTGATGACCGACCTTCGAGGCTACGGCGACAGCAGCAAGCCACCGGATGGCGAGAACCACGCGAACTATTCGAAACGAGCGATGGCGCTCGACAACGTCGAGGTCATGCGTTCGCTCGGCTTCGAGCGCTTCGCCGTTGTTGGCCACGATCGCGGCGGGCGCGTAACCTGGCGGATGGCGGTCGAACATCCCGAGCGCGTCACTCGTGCCGCCATTCTCGACATCGTCCCTCTGCCGTACTCGAACATGACGCGGGAGTTTGCCACGGAATACTTTCACTGGTTCTTTCTCATTCAGCCCGCGCCGTTTCCGGAGACGCTGATCGGCAACAGCGCTGAGTTCTACCTTCGTTCACGGTTCCTTCGTTCCAGCGCTTCGTCGACCATCTTCACGCCCGAAGCCGTTGCGGAGTACCTCCGCTGCTTCAAGGATCCG
This sequence comes from uncultured Acidobacteriota bacterium, assembly GCA_963724485.1. GTDB lineage: Bacteria > Acidobacteriota > Vicinamibacteria > Vicinamibacterales > UBA2999 > JACCSI01. Next base: position 109,292 of record CAVRUW010000014.1, on the reverse strand, counting down.
GCTGCCATCCATGGGTCGTGTGAGGACTACCGGGCTGGCGCGACGATCGACATCGAACATTCGAACGCCGATGGCGACAAGAAGGTGCAGTGTCCGCTCCTCGTGTTGTGGGGTCAGCGTGGAACCGTTGGCCGGTTGTATGACGTCATGGCGATCTGGCGACAGCATGCCGTGAACGTCACCGGCAGAGCCCTTGCAGCCGGACACTTCCTGCCGGAGGAAGTGCCGGACGAAACGCTCGCAGAACTGTTGCCGTTCCTGGTGGCCTGACATGACGACTTTGATTTCGATCTGCCGAAGATGTTTGGCCGTCGCTCTTGGTGTCGTGCTGTTCCCAGCGCCGGCACCAGCGCAGGAGCCCGCCAAGTGGGGCCGTGACCTCGAGTTCCACACCTTCTCGATCGTTGCGGTAGATCCCAAGACACGTGAGACAGGTGTTGCGGTGACGACGCGGAATCCGTGTGTGGGCAACGCGGTGCCCTGGGTTCGTGCTGGAGTCGGTGCGGTCGCGACGCAAGGCGGGACACGAGTCGAGTACGGTCCGGATCTTCTCGATCTGCTCGCGCGCGGCCTGTCGCCGAAAGAAGCCCTCGACAAGCTCGTCGCCGAGGACATGGATCGCGAGCGACGGCAGGTGGGTGTGATCGGGATCGATGGTCGATCGGCCCAGTGGACGGGTTCAGGGCAACGCGGAGCCGAAAGCCGCGGCGATTGGGTTGCTGAGAGCTCGGGGCCGACATTCGCCGTGCAGGGCAACTCGCTCGTCAGTCCGGATGTGGTTTACACGGTGGCGGCCGCATTTCAAGCGAGCGAGGGTTCGCCGCGCGCCCTCGCGGACCGGCTCATCGAGGCGTTGAACGCGGGGCACAAGCTCGGTGGCGACGGCCGTCACGGCGAGACGCAATCCGCTGCGGTCCTCGTCGCTGATCCCCGGCCCGGCATGTCGCGACGGCCTGATGGGCAGACGGTCAACATCAACGTCTGCGAGCACCCGGAACCAGTCGGAGAGCTGCGGCGGATTTACGACACGGCCAGCGAAACACTTGGCTTCAGGTCGATGGAGCAGTTCATTGGACGAGACGTCCTGCAGTTGAAGATGATGCTCCACGCGCTTGGCTTCTTCGGTCGAAAGGACGCGGAGTTCGATCTCAAGGCGCTGCAGGCCAATGTTTACACTCAGGAGGCCGTCGAGGCCGTCGACAAGTTTCGCGCCGCGCAAGGCTGGCAGACCACGGTCCCGGGGTACGTCGACGCGCGCACGATCGAGCGGCTGTGGAGCAAACTTCAGGAAGCGGGGCGCGCCGACGAGATCAGGCAGAGGATGCTGGAACTACAGAGGATCAGGTAGCAGTTACAAGTTACAAGTTACAAGTTACAAAGACGTAGCCACGAAGGGCACGAAGAACACGAAGAGGTTTCCTATGTGACTTCGAGTCCTGCCTTCGCTGACTTCGTGCTCCTGTCGTGGCTATCGTTTCTCGTTTGTCCGTTGATTAGTTCCTTCGGTTTGTCGCTACATCGATCGCTTCACCAGAGACAATCAGCTCGACGCGGCGATTCTGTTGTCGGCCCGAAGCGGTCTGGTTGCCAACCACCGGTCGCGATTCGCCGAAGCCCATTGCTTCGATCGTTTCGCGCGGAATGCCTTGGCTGACCAGGTAATCGCGCACTGATGCGGCTCGCCGCTCGGACAAGCTCTGGTTGTATTCATCGCTGCCGACGCTGTCGGTGTGCCCCTCGACTTCGATCTCCAGGTCCGGATACGTCGAGAGGATGCCGGCGACCTTCGCAAGCTTCTCGCGCGCGCCCGGCTTGAGCGTTGCGCGATCAGTATCGAACAGCACGTCAGACATGTTCACGATGAGGCCGCGTGCCGATTCGCGGGTCTCGAGGATGATGTTCAGCTGCTGTTGCAGGCGCTCGCGTAATTCCGCACGTTCGCGCTCCGCCTGTTCGGCGCTCTGCGTTGCAGCGCTGGCACGGGCCTCAGCGTCGGCGCGCTCGGCGGCCAGACGGTCGATGGCTGTTTGCGCCTCCGACTTGGCACGTTCGGCGGCTAATCGCGCGGCGTCAGCCTCAGCGCGCTCGTTTTCGGCCAGGCGGCGCTGCTGTTCCGCAGCCTCCAGATTTGCTTCAACCGCACGGCGCCGCGTCTCTTGCAGCTCCGCGCGTCGTATCGCTTCGGCCGCTGTCGCACGAGCCGCGGCCTCGCGCTCCATCGTCAACTGGCGATCGCGGGCAATCTGCTCGGCCTGTCGTCGCTCCAGCGCGATCAGGCGCGAGTCTTCCGCAGCCTGTGCCGCTTCGCGTGCCGCGCTGATCACGTCGCGCCGCCGTCGGTCCTTCTTGTGTCCCTCCTCGGCCTTGGCCAGCAGGCCCGATGCCTTTGCGAAGGAGCTGTCGGCGTATTCATCGGCCCCCGCCACGCGCGCGAAGTGGACTGCATTGCGGGCTTCGTAAAGCTCGATCGGCACGTCATCGTCCAGTCGGCGACTCGGCAGCTCGGCCGGGTTGCTGGACAGCATGTAAGTGCCACGCTTCAGCAGTTCGTACTGAGCTTCGACATACTCGACGGCGCCGCGCGTGTTCTTGCGCACGACGTTTTCCATGACTACGACGTCGCTCGGTTGTGACACGGCAAAGTACGGCTCTGCCGTCACGATGAGACCGAAGGCCTGCAATTCGGTGGTGATGTTCAGCTTGCTTTCGGAACCGTTGAGAAGAACTTCACCCAGGTTGGTCGCGCGCCCTTCCGGCGTGATCGCCCACATTACATAGGTGAGGTATTCGGGGCCGAAACGTGTCGCAGGCTCGAGCTCGTCGAACTCGACCTCGATCTCGATGTAGCCCTGCTTACTTTCGACCTTGGCTTCGCCGTAGGACTCGGGCAGCAGCGGCGTTCCGCGGAAGTTCACCTTCGTCGCGCCGGACCGATGCCGGTAGTTCACGGCAGGCGTGGTGCGCCCGACGACGGTCACGCGAAAGACAGGAACCTGATCGTCTTGTTGCGTTACCACCGTGGTGCGCTGCTGCGTTGGGTTCCCCGCAGACTGGGCGAATACCGGTGTGGCGAGCGCTGCGCTGCCGAGCACGACCAGCGCAGCCGTGATGAAGTTGAGCATGATGGCTGACCTCCAAACACAGTGAAGGGAGCAAGGCGCCGGCCAATTGGCGCTCAACAATGACTGACAAGATTGTTAGCCGCTAATGCTGTGTGTCAATGCGACCGCAGGCACCGTGGTCGTGTTGCAACAGTGACTCACAGCTCGTCACAGTTTGGTGGATTGAAAATCGCGGTGTCGTTGAACTGAGGGGCGATTTCTTAGGTGGAGCTGAGCCGGTCTTTTGAGTTAATGTCGGGTAGGGTGCGACGCGAGTGAGTGGACTTGGCTTCCGCTGTCACACGGCCGCTCCCCAGCGGCCGACGATCCAACCCGCAACCGCACCGAAGATGATTCCGGTGATCATGATCGGGGCGAACGCCTTGGTGATAATGGCGTCCGGCAGGCTGGTCAGCACTCCAACGAGAATGCCCGTCGCGAACGAGGGCAGGGGCAGCCGCACGGTGGCTGCGAAGAACCCGAGGGCGAACCGTGCGCAAAACGCGCCGATCAACGCGGCGCGCTTGTCCGGAAACGACAACGGCAGCATCAGCAGCACGTCCACCACACCAATAGCCACTCCCAATAGCCCGCCCAAAGCGACTCGCGTCATGTGTGACTCCTTTCTCGTGTCTTACGACCCCGCGATGGCGTCGTCAATTTCAGTAAAAGTACAAAAGAGATGCAGTCACTCTTCAGCTCTCTGGACACTTTCTCTTTAGGGCTTTAACGGCGCGTCCGGTCGCCTCGTGGAGTTCCGGGAACACTCCACCGAGTCGACGGAATTCCGTCTGCCAGTACCACTCCGCCGGTGGCAGGCGCTCGACCCACTCACTGAACCAATCGTCACCGGACGGGTTGCCTTGCCATGCTGTCGAGGGTTGCCATCATGCGGTGAAAGCCTTGCTCGACACACCGATTTTGGCGAAGTCGCGGACTGAAGAGACGTTAGCCAGATGGTGGACGATAGATCCGGTCCATCGTTTTGGCGTGTGTTAGCCCGTCAGGACAGGTGCAGGGGATGCCATTGGCGAGACATTCGGCCTCGTCGGACTTTGGCGGGTGCAGCCATGGTTTGCCGGGGTGCCGCTCGCAGACCCAGCCGGTGCCGAAGCAGCACGGACACGGTGGAGCTGGCATGGCTGCACACTATCACAGCATCGAAAGGCGGATTTCGACACTCGCCCTTTCGTCTTGAAAGGTCGAAGTCGCCAATCGTAGGATTTTCGAATGGCGTCAGATGCGACCAATGTGCGGGCCATCGTTGAACAAGAAGCAGAGGCCCTGGTCGTTTATCAGTTGGACTTGCTCGCGCAATTAGAACATCAGCTCCGTGCGGTCCACCTGACCATGCGGCAAATCGAGAAGCTGCGAAGCGCCAAGGATCGGATCGGCGACGAACTCTCGAACGGTCAAAAGATCGACACCCTCGATCACCTAACGGGAGAGATCGAAATCATCGAGCAGGAGTTGGCGACTCAGCATGACTCGTGTCGGGTCATGCTGGAGACTGTCGAGCACATGCGGCAGCGCCTTCGCCAGATTCGTGTTGCATCGAGTGGTCCGGTTATCACCCGGCAACATGACGATCCACCACCCGCCAGCACGCGGCAGCGGCGGAAGCGGCGCTAGCGGCAGCGCCTCGTAGAGCAGCGGCGTTTGGCCGATTCACCACGTCCAGCAGATGCTCGGCCACGGCGATCTGAAACAGACGAGCACCTACCTCAATGCGACGGTGAAGGGCATCGAGGATTCGAATGAGAAAACTGGACGAGCAACGCGCGATCTTGCAATCCGTTGCAATCGAGCCGGAAACAGAGCATCGGCCTGAGTGCAACGACGATCCGACCGATACCGCCAAACCACTGGTGAATTGATTGTTAGACTGGCGCGCCCGACAGGATTCGAACCTGTGGCCTTCGGCTCCGGAGGCCGACGCTCTATCCAGCTGAGCTACGGGCGCCTGCGAGGTGAAGGGCCATGGCATCGGAACCGGCCATGTGCCCAACCGGAAGCTCACAGTCTACCTTACTCAACCGCCGACATCGAGTCAGTGGAGGCCTGATTACCGGCGGTGACGTTTGACGAAATCGATCAGGCCGTTCGTCGATGAGTCGTGAGTCGCGATCGGATCCGGACCCGCCAGTTCCGGCTTGAGTCGCTTGGCTAACTGCTTGCCGAGCTCGACACCCCATTGATCGAACGAGTTGATATTCCACAGCGCGCCCATCACGAACACCTTGTGCTCGTAGAGGGCGATCAGCATTCCCAGCGTTCGCGGATCGAGCAGTTCGAAGGCGAACGTAGTCGATGGACGATTCCCCGGAAAGACTTTGTGCGGAACGAGACGAGCGATGGTGGCCTCATCGAGGCCCTGAGCCACCAGCTCGCGGCGGGCCTCAGCCTCTGTCTTGCCAAACGCCAGCGCTTCGCTTTGTGCCAGGCAGTTGGCCACCAAGGTCGTCTGATGCTCGCCGAGCGGGTTATGTGAGTTCGCGGCGACGAGAAAGTCACAGGGGATGAGTCGCGTGCCTTGGTGAATCAGCTGATAGAAGGCGTGCTGCCCGTTGGTCCCAGGCTCGCCCCACACAATCGGACCCGTCGACGACTCGACCACACGTCCCTCACGGTCGACGCGCTTGCCGTTGCTTTCCATGTCCAGTTGCTGGAGATACGCCGAAAACCGGCGGAGGTATTGGTCGTAAGGCAGCACCGCGTAGGTGTCCGCGTCGAGCCAGTTCACATACCACGCACCGAGCAGCCCGAGCGTTAGCGGAAGGTTGTCATTGATTGGTGCGGTTCTGAACTCCTCGTCGACGGCGTGCGCGCCCTCGAGCAGCTCCTCGAATCGCTTGAATCCGATCGCGATCGCAATCGGCAGCCCGATCGACGACCAGAGGGAATAGCGCCCGCCAACCCAGTCCCAGAAAACGAACATGTTCGCGACATCGATCCCGAACTTGCGCACTTCCATCTCGTTGGTCGACACCGCAACGAAGTGCTTGGCCACGTGCGCAACGTCCGTCGCTGTGGTGAGAAACCACTCCCGCGCCGAGCGAGCGTTCATCATCGTTTCGTCGGTCGTGAACGTCTTGGACGCAACGATGAACAGTGTGGTCGCCGGGTTGAGGGGTCGGACAGTATCGGCCAGATGCGATCCGTCGACGTTGGAAACGAAGTGCATGCGCGGGCCTTCGCGGCCGTACGGCGTCAGGGCTTCGGTCACCATGGCCGGACCAAGGTCGGAACCGCCAATGCCGATGTTGACGACATCGCTGATCCGATCACGGCGGAAGCCAGTCCAGCGCCCGTCGCGGACGCGATCGCTGAACGTGCGCATGTGCTCCAAGGCATCGTTCACGTCCGGCATCACGTCGCGACCGTCGATCTTCATCGGCCGGCCCGAACGATTGCGCAGGGCGACGTGCAGCACCGCGCGGTCCTCGGTGACGTTGATGTGTTCGCCAGCGAACATCCGATCGCGGAGCGACTCGACGCCGCGTGCACGGGCCAGCGATCGTAGGAGCGGCAGCGTGTCGGCGGTGATCAGATGCTTCGAATAATCGACGAGAAGGCCGCTGCGTTTGGTGGAAAGTCGCTCGAATCGCTGCGGATCGGACGCGAACCATTGACGCAGATGTCCGCCGCGGATTTCATCGCGGTGCCGTTCGAGCTGTTTCCATTCGGGAAGTTGGTGCGGGGTCACCGCGACAGTTTATGACGCTCCGTGACTGAACGCTTACCGATCGCACGCGAGAAACACCACGGAGCCGTAGCCGGATTCGGGCGGCACTGTGGCCCGCCGCACAGCGTCCTCGCCGGGGCAGCGCCACACCGCTTCGAACGCCTTGGAACATCCGAGGGCCGGGTCGCCGAGAACGCCAACCTCCACGCGAAACTGACAGCTGCCACGCCGGTCGCACACAGCAGCCACCGGCTCGGTCGCGTTGCCGCGTGCGACATCACAATTGACTCCGTATGTCGCCTGCAGCACGCGAATCTCCGGTGGTGACTGACAGCCGGTCACGACAACGAGCCCCGCCACCATCCAGACGCGGAGGTAGAACCGGTCGCGCCTCACTGCTGCACTCCTTCAGTCGGGGGTTCGCCCACATCCGGAAGGGAAGCGACGATTTCGTCGGCGGCGGCAGCGATCCCTCGTGAGTTCCAATGAGTGTCGTCCCGCCAAACGACGTATTCGAAACGTGGCCAGGCTTCGTCGGCTCGCGCAGCCAACGCCGGATACAGGTTGATGGTCGCGATGCCGGCTGCCCGCAGGCTGCGATCGAGCTCCTGCAGATATCCCGACGGTCCACCTTTCCAAATCGAGCCCGTCAAGAGATGCGCGTACAGCGAGATGCGTTCAGGCACCAGGACGACGGCGAATCGGAAGGGACCGGAGCGAAGCCCATCGGCGATCCCGCGATAGTAGGCCACGGTCTCGTCGATCGCTTGCTGCTGGACTGGATTTAGTCCGGCCTCGACGGATTCATTGGCGAAGAACATCATCGTGTCGCCATTGACGAGCCGTCGCACTTCTACAGCCGATTTGAACGGATTGGGCAGCCAGCGATCGTCTTGCCACGACTTGACGAAGCGCTCCGCCATGATGCGCAAGGGCCATGTCGGCATCTGACGTCCCAGCCGTATGCGGTCGAAGTACGTCAAGCAGCATCGTAATCATCAGATTGCGGTACGTTTTCAGCGCACCATGCCGGCTGCCGCCTAACGGGATGTAGAGGTAGTCTCGCAGGATAGTGGAGAGCGAGATGTGCCATCGTCTCCAGAAGTCCGCGATGTCGAGAGCCTGATACGGTGAGTCGAAATTCTGCGGCAACCTGAGTCCAAACATCAGGGCCAGGCCGACCGCCATATCGCTATAGCCCGAGAAGTCGAAGTAGAGCTGATAGGCGTAGCCAATCGCTGCCAGCCACGCGTCGACGGTTGACAACGTGTCGGCGCGGGCCCACATCGGGTCGATCCACAAAGCGATCGTGTCGGCGATGAGCACCTTCTTGATCAGTCCGATAGCGAAGAACGACCAGGCACGATCGAGATCGCGCCGGGCAATGGCGCCATCGAGGTCCTCGAGGTCCGCCTCGATCTGACGGAAGCGGACGATAGGGCCCGCCACGAGCTGAGCAAACAGCGACACGTACGCGGAGAACTCGAAGAAGTTCTTTGTCGGGACGATCACTCCGCGATACGCGTCGACGATGTAGGTGATGGTGTGAAAGGTGTAGAAGGAGATGCCCACGGGGAGCACGATGTCCCACGCCGGTAGCGTCACGTCCCACCCGAGCAAGTGGGCCAGGCCGTTGGCGGAGCGGAAGGCAAAGCCCGTGTACTTGAAGAAGCCCAGGATTGCGAGGTCGCTGGCCACGGCGGCCCAGACGTAGATTCGCTTCCGTTCGGGGTGGGCCAGGATGCCGCGGCCTGCCAGGTAGCTGATGGCCGTTGAGGCCGCCATCAGCGCGCAGAATCGATAGTCCCAGAAGCCGTAGAAAACGTACCCCGACAGCGTCAGCCAGATGTATCGAGCTTGTCGGGAGCGCAGCCGCCAGAAAACGAAGTAAACGACCGGCAGGAACCCAAACAGGAATGGGAGACTGTTGAACAGCACGCGAGTCGCCAAGAGTGGGTCGAAATCAGTATCCTGTCAACATGTCACTCCTCGATTCCCTCAAGCGTTACACCACGGTTGTCGCCGACACCGGGGACATCGAAGCGATCGCCGAATATCGACCCCAGGATGCGACAACGAACCCCTCGCTGCTGCTGAAGGCGGCTCAGCAGCCGCAGTATCGCGCGCTGGTCGACAACGCGTTGCGTAAAGCAGGGAGCGTTTCGGGCAGTGAAGCGGCACGGACCGAGGCGTTCATGGATCACCTTGCCATTGGCTTCGGCGAGGAGATCCTGAAGATCGTGCCTGGGCGTGTTTCGACAGAGGTCGAGGCGCGTCTCAGTTTTGACACGGAGGGCACGTTAGCGAAGGCACGCCGCCTGATTGCGCTCTACGAGCAGAACGGCGTGAGTCGCGATCGGATCCTCATCAAGGTCGGCAGCACGTGGGAAGGCATTCGCGCGGCCGAGCAGCTCGAGCGCGAGGGGATTCATTGCAATCTCACGTTGCTCTTCAGCTTTGCGCAGGCGGTCGCGTGCGCCGAGGCTGGCGTGACGCTGATTTCGCCATTCGTGGGTCGCATCTACGACTGGCACAAGAAACAGCGTGGGGCCGAAATTCCGCCCGACGAGGATCCTGGCGTGCAGTCGGTTGCGAGAATCTACAACTACTACAAGAAGCACGGTTACGCGACGCAGGTGATGGGTGCCAGCTTCAGGCGAGTGGAGCAGATCATCCGGCTGGCGGGCTGCGACCTGCTCACGATCAGCCCCGACTTGCTCGAAGAGCTGCAGAACAAGCCAGGCGAGATCACGCCGATGCTCACGCCGGCGGCGGCGAGCGCCAGCCCCGAGCCAAAGTTGCATCTCGACGAGAAGACGTATCGCTGGATGCACAACGAAGACCCGATGGCAGTCGACAAGTTGAGCGAGGGGATTCGTCGCTTTTACGAGGATGCGCGCAAGCTCGAAGCCTGGGCGCAGACGGCCGTCACCGCCGCATGACCCTGCCGGAACCGCTTCAGGGGATGGCCGATCGCGCGCCCTTGATGCTCGTGTTCCTCCGCCATTTTGGATGCACGTTCTGCCGCGAGACGCTGGCGGATATCGCGCGTCAGAAGGACGCAATTGCGGCGACGGGCGCCCAGGTCGCGTTCGTCCACATGTCTGAGCCGGGCGATGCCGATCGCTGGTTCGAGCACTACGACGTGGCGGACATGACGCGTATCAGCGACCCGCAGAAGCATCTGTATCGCTTGTTCGCGTTAGAGGAAGGTTCGCTCAATCAGCTGGCGCACCCGCGCGTCTGGTGGCCATGGTTTCGGACCGCCGTGATTGGTGGCCATGGTGCGGGCGCGGCCGGACCGCATTGGCGGCAGCTCACCGGCGTGTTCGTCGTTCACCAAGGCAGGGTTCTCGACTGTATTCGTCATGGGGACTCAACCGGACGACCAGACTACGTACGGTTCTTAACAAGGGTTCTCAGCGAAGATTCCTAAGAGGGTGTAACACACTCCTTCGGTGTCTTGTACTTTTGACACGTATCTGCGTCCTGGAACGTGATCGCCTTTCCGCTTCGCTCCTCGAGAATCTTCAGCATCGTCCGAATAACGTCCTTTCCGAGTTCAAACACGCCGCTCTGCTCGTTTCCCGCTGGGTCGCTGTACGTAATCGTGAGGTAGTAGAACAGCTGCTTCGAAACCGGCGGAGCGAAGCCGATGATCACAACCACCCGCTCCTTCTCCTCAAACTCAAGAGACGCAATCGCAGCGTAGGGTATCGCGACAGATCCTTTCTTGCCCGCACTGAACGCAAGTTCAGCCTCCGGCTGCGTGTTGAATCTGCCTACGGCCCTCTCTTTGATGGCACTCAGGGTTCCCCGGACATACATGGCCTTGTCGCGACCGACGGCAAGGACAGCGCCGCTGAGGAATGTTGCCAGCGCAACCGAGACCACTATGCTCGACAGGACCCAACGGTTGCGCCGCACGTTCAGTGGCATCTCGTCATTCCCCTTCCGAACGGAACGAGCGTGTAGAACCCTGGTGACGAACCTTTGTGTAGAACCTTCGTTTTCTATTTGGCCAACTTCTCCAACGCCGCCGCCAAGTCTGCCCGCTTGGCCGTTCGTGATCGCTCCCACAAATCGCCCACCTCGTTGACCCGTGTCTCGATGGTCTTGATCGTAAAGTCCTTGGGCGAGATTTCGTCGTCGATCTCGTCCCACGTGAGGGGTGTGGAGACGCCACCAAACGCACTCGCGCGTGCGCTGTAGGCACAGGCCAGCGTCTTGCCGGGAATGTTCTGCAGGAAATCGACGTAGACCGTGCCATCCTTCCGTCGTTTGACCATGCGCTCGACGGTCGCGACCTTCGGGTGCTTGGAGGCGACGATCGTCGCGACGATCTGACAGAACAGCACGCCGGTTTCATATGACGATCCCTCCGGCAGCGGAATGAACACGTGCAGGCCTTCCGCGCCCGAGGTCTTCGGATAGCCCGGAACCTTCAAACGCTCGAGCTCCTCGCGCACCCATCGCGCGACGTCGAGGATCTGCGAAAACGTTGCCCCGGGTTGCGGGTCGAGATCGATGGCGACGACATCGGGTTCGTCCAGGGCGTCGATTTTCGAGAACCACGGGTCCATTGAAATCGACGCGAGCTGCGCCATGTACAGCAACGTCTTCAAGTCGCCGCCGACGAACATCGTCGGGACGTCGGTCCCGGGGATCGGCTCGACGCGAACGCCACGCGGGAAAACGTCGGGCGCGCGGTGCTGATAGAACGCCTGATCGTCGACGCCATTCGGAAACCGCTTCATGACCAGCGGGCGATCCTGGATTACAGGCAGAATCAGCGGCGCCATCCTCGCGTAGTAGCGGAGCAGATCACCCTTCGTGTACTTGGGACCTGGCCAGAAGATCTTTTGGAGGTTGGTAATGTCCAGGGTGTCGCCGTCGGGGAGCTGGAGTTTCCCGTCCTTCTTCCGCTTTTCAAAATCATCGAGCTGCGCCGTGAGCGATTCGGCGTGAGGCGCCCACGCTTTGAGCGGATTGCTCGCGCTCGCCGACTTGGCTGCGGGTCTGGTGCGCTTCGGCGCGCTTTTCTTTGCCTTCGCCACGTTGTTGATCTTCGGACGATATTCTGCTTTGACGTCGGACGCGACTTTGTCATCGCGCAAGCCCAGGTAGGCTGGATGCCTCAGCCGGCCATCGTCGGTCATCTCTGTGTAGCGAACCTGCGCGACGAGCTTTGGCTTCACCCAGTGGGGGCGACCAAGTGTCTTGGGAAGGGCGTGGTACGGCGACTTGTCCGTCGCAAGCGGTTGAAGCAGCTTCCACAGCCGCTGCAATTCGTTCCCGCTGAAACCAGTGCCAACGTCGCCCGTGTGGACGAAGTTTCCGGACTCGTCATAGCGGCCGAGGATTAGGGAACCAAAGTAATTCCGCGCGCCTTTCGGTTCGGTCCATCCTCCGATGACGAATTCATCCTGTTGATTGATCTTGACCTTGATCCAGTCGGGACTGCGGCGTCCGTCGCGGTAAACCGATCGCGCATGCTTTGCGACCAGTCCTTCCCATCCTTCCGCTTTCGCACGCTTGTATAGCTCGCGTCCGTCACCGACGGCTTGCTCGCTGTAGCGAATGATCGATGAGGTGGGCTGATGCACGTCGAATAGCTTCGCAAGAGCCGCCCGACGCTCAACTAGCGGGAGCGAGCGTAGGTCGATCTCGTCATGTCTCAGAAGGTCGAAGGCGATGAAAGCAGCCGGCTGCTCGTCGGGCCTCAAAATGGGTTTTGCGGAGCGGTAGCCGGGAACCGTCACGTGAATGCGGCTCTGTAGCCGCTGGAAGCCGGCAGGTCTTCCCCTCGCGTCGAGCGCGACGATCTCGCCATCGAGCACCACTGGACCCTTCAGCCGCATGCCCCAGTCGCTGAGCGCCGCGACGAGCTCTGGAAATTGCGTCGTCTTTTCGTTTCCCAGTCGCGACCACATGCGAACGCGCGGTTTCGACTTCTCCGGCTCGACCAGCACGATTGCTCGAATGCCGTCGTACTTCGGTTCGTAGACCAGCTTGGCATCGACGAGCGGCGGATCGACCGCCGGAAGCGTGGCCAGCATTGGCCGCAGCGAGGGGGCGCTGAACATCCATCATTACGATACCCCGCGAGGTCTCTTGCCGGTCGTCCTACTGGGTTCGGCTCACGAAAAGTGACTTCGCGGTGAGCTCGTCGTGACGCATTCCAGCGGCTCGATCCAGGCGTGCGAGCCAGTCGGGAAGTTCGACGGGAAAGCGCCACTCGTCGGCCCGGCCGCCGATTTTCGCAAAGGCCGCAGCCCACTCCGGCCACCACGGCGAGACGCGCGTTGCAATGGGTTCGACGACGAGGATCACCGCACCACGTGCGGCTGCTTCACGCAGTTTGACGAGGAGCGCGTCTCGCGACTCGCGATCCAACTCATTCACCATCCACCCGACGACGATGGTCTTGGCGGAGCGAGGAAAGGGAGTCCGAATGGCGTGGCCGCGTCGGATGTCGAACCTCAGACCAAACGCGCGGTATGTGTGGGGTGCCTCGCCGACCGCCCACGGATGAACGTCGACGCCAATCACCTCCGCGCGTAGCAATGATCCAACAGCTGCTCCCGCAGCGCCTGCACCGCAGCCCAAATCGAGCACTGTCGTCCCAGCAGAAAACGCCAGCGGTAGCGCCTCGACAATGGCACGTACGGTCAGGAAATGAAGCGGGCTGTAGTAGACAGCGTATGCAGCCCGCTTGCCGGCAGTGTCGAAGGCTCCACGCTCGGCGAGTTGTGTCCGACGTTGGACATACCGAGTCGACAGAGCCTTCAAAGCCCTCACCACCTCGGAGAACTCGAGATCGGCCAGGTGCCGGCGCTGCAGGTCTTCGAGCCAATTGTCAAACCGCGGATCGGTCATAGTTAAGAGCGTGAGACATGACTGAGCCGACTACCGGGATCCGGCCCGGTACTGCGAGGCGATGGGTACTGCGTGGTCTCGTCGCGTTCGCGGTGGTTCTGATCGGCGTCGGCGTTGTCGTGTATCTGTATGCCGATTCGCTGATCGAGCAACGGCTACGACCCGCGACCATCGAACTGCTACAGCAAAGATTCGACAGCGAAGTCGAGCTGAAGAGCCTGAAGGTATTTTTCGTCCCCTCACTCCATGTTCGCGGCGAAGGCCTGATCCTGCGGCACCAGGGTCGGCGTGACATCCCGCCGATCATAGCGATTCGGGCGTTCACTATTGCCTCCAGCGTGCGCGAACTCTGGGAACGACGAATCGATCGGGTCCATCTCGAAGGGCTCGAGATCATGATTCCGCCGCGTCGCAGCGCCGACATGCCGTCACTGAAACCGTCGACTTCGCCGGCCACGAGCGATGGCACACCAGACGCCTTCATTAGCGAGCTTCTGGCTGAAGAGAGCCTGCTGACGATCATGTCGAAGCGTCCCGACAAGGGGCCGCGCGTGTTTCAGCTTCGCCGCCTCCGGTTCGAGAATCTCCAGTTCTCGAAGAAGACCCCGTTTGAAGCGGCACTGACGAATCCCACACCTGCTGGCGAAATCGCCGTCGTCGGCGCGTTTGGTCCCTGGCAGGCCGAGGAACCAAGCTTGACGCCTATCGAGGGCTCGTTCGTTTTCAACGCCGACCTCGGCACGATCAAGGGGATCGGTGGAGCCCTTCACGCCGAAGGGACGTTCTCCGGGCCGCTCGAGTACATCCGGACGAGCGGCAAGACCCGCACCGAGGGGTTTCATCTCTCGACCGGCGGTGCCAAGTTTCCACTTGTCGTCGACTACGACGCCATCGTCGACGGAACCAATGGCGACACCCGTCTCGAGCGCGTCGATGGCAAGCTCGCGGAGTCGCACATTACCGCAAAAGGGGACATTGTTCGTGTCGAGGGGACGAAGGGGCATCGGATCACGCTCAATACCTCGACGCACGGGGGCCGGCTCGAGGACTTCGTGAAGTTGACGACCCGAGTGCAGCACTCGCCGATGACCGGGCTCGTCAACGTAGTGGCCAAGCTCGACATCCCTCCTGGGGATAAAGAGGTGATCGAGAAAATGGATCTCGAGGGCACGTTCGAGGTTCAACGTGCGCTCTTTACGAGTCAGTCGATTCAGGATCGCATCGACGAGTTGAGTCGCCGGGGCAGAGGACGGCCCACAGATCTGTCTGTCGACAATGTCGTGTCAAACCTTCGCGGCGCGTTTCGACTGAAGGATGGCCGGATGACGTTGCGGTCGCTGACCTTTCGCGTGGAGGGGGCGGAGGTGCGGCTCGCCGGCGCGTACAACATTCAGAGCGGTGAGCTCGACTTCAAGGGAACGCTTCGACTTCAAGCGAGGGCCTCCCGAACGCAGACCGGATGGAAGTCGTTGGTGTTGCGTGTCTTCGACCCGATGCTGGATGGCGAAGGTGCGGGTACCATCCTGCCGATCAGTATCACCGGCACGCGAGACCAGCCGAAATTTGGCGCGGACATCAAGCAAGCGATATTGAAGTAGGCTCGCTTCGCCTCGTGGACCGTGGACCGTGGACCGTGGACCGTGGACCGTGGACCGTGGACCGTGGACCGTGGACCGTTATAATGATTAGTTGTGCCCGCTTGGTGAGTGTAGCTCAGAGGTAGAGCTCCGGATTGTGGATCCGGCTGTCGCGGGTTCGATCCCCGTCACTCACCCCACCTACTCAATTCAGGCCGCTGCGCGGAAGGCCGCCGTCGGCGGTAGGCCATGATCCCGCTGCTGGGTCCGACGGATCCGTTCCCTCCTGTGCAGCAGGCGATGGATGAACCGAATGGTTTGCTCGCGGCCGGCGGTGGCCTGAGTTCGACGCGGCTGCTCGACGCGTATTCCCGCGGGATATTTCCTTGGTTCAGCGAGGGCGATCCGGTGTTGTGGTGGTGCCCGGACCCGCGCATGGTCTTGCCCACCGACGGCGTCCACGTGTCGCAATCGCTCAAACGGCGTCTGCGACGGGCGGATTACGAAGTCACATTCGATCGCGCGTTTAGCGAGGTTCTTCAAGCCTGCGCGGCCCCGCGTCGTCACGAAGATGGGACCTGGCTTGTGCCGTCGATGCGGCGCGCCTATCAACACCTCTACGATCAGGGAGCCGCCCATTCGCTGGAAGTGTGGATGGATGGCGAGCTTGCTGGAGGCCTCTACGGCGTCGTGCTCGGCCGCATGTTCTACGGCGAGTCGATGTTCAGCCGTCGGACCGACGGTTCGAAGATCGCTCTCGTCGTGCTCTCTGCGCAGTTGTCGAAATGGGGTTTCCCGATCGTGGACTGTCAGATGCAGACCGAACACTTGGCGACGATGGGCGCACAGGAGATGCCGAGAGAGACATTTGTTGCGAACGTTGCCGAACTTGTCACCAAACCAGCGATTCCGCTGCCGTGGGTCGTGGACGACGAGGTTATGGCGCGGTTTCGGTGAGTCGGGCGCGCAGCGCCTGAAAGCGCGGCTCGCCTCGCAACGAATCAATCGCCGGATCGCGTTCGAGGAACACCAGCATACCAACCCGCTGATCGGCCGCGGCCTCGAGTTGATCGAGTGCTCGTTCTCGTTGACCGGTCATCGCCAGGTGAGTCGCAAGCGTGTAAGGACTCACCCAGCGCGTGCGTGCCAGTGTTTCCAGCCGCTCGAGCCGCATCCGCCAGATGGCTTCGATACTCGTCGGAATGCTCGCACCAGGCGCTCCTGGCCGAGGCATCGTCACGAGTGCCGCCCGCAGCGCCGATTGGTACATCCCTCGCTGCAGATACGCACGCTCGAGGCAGGCTTGTGCCTCGAGAGACTCTGGGAAGACAGCTAGCGTTTGCTGGCAGGCGCGGATTGCATCGCCAGGCTGGCGCAACTGCAGGTAGAGCCACCCGATGTCGTTATTGGCGCGGACCGAGAGCGGGTCGAGGTCGCGCGCCGCAACGATTCGCGACACCGCTTCATCGTCGCGGTTGAGTGCGACGAGCGACCATGCGTAGTCGTGGAGTGCCGCGGCGTTGCTGGTGTTCAACGCTAACGCGCGCTCGAATGATGCCGCGGCCTCGGCCGGGCGCAGTTCGTACCACAGCTGCACGAGGCCCTGCGCCACGTGAGCATCGGGCAGTGCCGGGTCCGCGGCGAGGGCACGACGCGCTTCGTCCTGCGCCAGCGGATAGGCCTCGCGCGGCGCAACGACCCCCATCATCACCAGCAGGTGACGCGCCTGCGCCAGACTCGCCCAGGCCGAGGCGAGTTGCGGATCTTGCGCCGCGGCTGACTCGAAGTGCTGAATCGCCTTACGCACGTCGTCTGGCGTCCCGCGGTTCATCGAGGCGAGTCCCTTCATCAAGGCATTCCATGCTGCCGGACTCGAGGTCGCTTGAGGCACGTCGCTTGCGCGTGCATCAGGCAGGAGTTCTATCGCGATGAGTCGCGCCAGGCGAACCGCGGCGTTCGACGGTCCGCGCGCGTCGCCGCTGTCCTCATCGAAGGTTTCCGACCAGAGCGCCGCCGGCGATTCGTCACTTGTTGGCACGAGGTTGCTGCCGATGCGCAAGGTGTCGCCGTCTCGGCGGAGGCTGCCTTCGACAACGTAGGCGGCGTTCAACTCGCGACCGATTTCGCCAATGGTCTTGGTCGTATCGCGGTAGGCCATCGCCGACGTGCGTGCCACCACCGCCAGTCGATTCCCGCCCATGCGGCCAAGCTGTGCGATCAGGTCGTCCGTCAGCCCGTCGGCGAGGTAGGCGGCGTCCGCGTCGCCGGTGAGATTCACGAACGGCAGTACGGCGATTCGAATTCGGTCAGCCGATGGCGGCGGAGCGCTCCGTGGTCCGAATGCGATCAAAAGCAGGGGAGCGAGGACGATGGCGCTGCCGAGGAAAAGTAAGGCGGGTGCCGCGATGCGACGGTGCGAAGGCCGCGTCGGCGTGGTCCGCCGTAGCTGCGCGTGTATGGTGCGATGCGGATGCGGATGGCCGCAGGTGCTGCGGTGCCGACGCGACTTGGGCGATAAAGCGGTAGCCCTTGCGCGGAACGGTCTGGACGAAGCGGGGGTTGTCGGAGGAGTCGGCCAGGGCGGCGCGGACTTGGAGGATGCAGAAGTTCAGGCCGCGCTCGAAGTCGACGAAGGTATCGTTGCCCCATAAGTGGTCCCGCAGCTCATCCCGGAGCACGACCTGGCCGGGTCGGGAGAGCAGCAGGGCCAGGACGCGCGCGGGCTGCGGCGACAGCTTGACGACCTCGCCGTCGCGCCGGAGCTCGTCGACTCGAGGGTCGAAGGCGTAGGGCCCGAACCGGACGATACTCGTCGTGGAGTTGTCTTCGTTTGTCATTAAGGGGACAGTCCCCATTTCTTGCAGATACGAAAGCTTCCTCGCAGAAATTGCGGCTCTGGCAAAAACTAGCGTGGTTCTAACACGTCGTCCATCGCATATTTCTCCGTCGCCAGCGACACTGCAAGACCAACGGAGGTCGAAATTCCATGTCCTTGTTCACCATCACTCGGCGCACGTTCGTCACGCAGACTGCCTCGGGGCTGGTAGTGGTCGGCACGCCACTCGGCCTGTTCGCGCAAACCGCCCCAACGACGCCGGCACAAACCGCCCCGGCGCAACCTGTCCCCAAACGCCCCGATCCGCTCGTTCCGGCGATGGTCAACGAGTTCGTGCGGAAAGCGCACGCGGACCTGGCCGGCACCAAGGCGCTTCTCGCCGAGCAACCCGGCCTGCTCAACGCAACCTGGGACTGGGGTGGCGGTGACTTCGAAACCGGCATCGGCGGCGCCGGCCACATGGGGAATCGCGAGATTGCCGAGTTCCTGATTGGCCAAGGCGCACGTCTCGATATTTTCGTCGCCTCGATGCTCGGCCGGCTCGACATCGTCAAGGCGCTCCTCTCGGCGTGGCCAGGACTCATCCAGTCAAAGGGCCCGCACGGCATCAGCCTGATTCGCCACGCCCGCGCTGGCGGCGACACTGCCAAGCCAGTGGCGGAATACCTCGCGTCGCTGGGAGCGGCGTAGGGCTTTAGGACTCATCTTTTGAGGTCCCCATGGACGGAACGATTGGACAGATCTCGATGAACGCGCACGACATCGACCGCGCGACGACCTTTTACGCCGACACCCTGAAGCTGCCGCTGTTGTTTCGTGCGGGGCACATGTCGTTCTTCAACTGCAACGGCGTCCGGCTAATGCTGTCTCCCCCCGAAAAGCCGGAATTCGATCACCCGGGCTCCGTTCTGTACTTTAAAGTACCGGATATCAAGGCTGAGTACGACAGGCTGAGCGAGCGCGGAGTCACGTTTCTCGGCGAGCCCCATCTGATTGCCCGGATGCCCGATCACGAGCTGTGGATGGCTTTCTTTCGCGACTCAGAGGGCAACACGCTCGCGCTGATGGACGAAAAGCGTTCGTAGCTTCACCGAACGGCAACAAACCGCCGGGAAGGAACCCGCAAGTTCGGCCCGCGCGAGGCTTCGCTGCCGCGCCATCCTAGGTACAATCGTCGTGTGCCCGGTTCCGCACCCCTTGAATCGGTCCTGACCGACAGCAGGGCCATCGAGAAGGTGCAGCGGCCCGTCATGTGGCGGGTTCTTCTGCACAACGACGATTACACCACCCAGGAATTCGTCGTCTGGATTCTCGAGACCGTTTTCAACAAGCCGCAACCCGAAGCGGTTGCCGTCATGATGCGCGTACACCAGTCAGGACTGGGGATTGCCGGGATCTATACGCGCGACGTGGCCGAGACCAAGGTCAATGCGACGCGGCGACTTGCCGAGCAGCATGAGTACCCGTTGCTCGTCACGATGGAGCCGGAGCCTGAGGAGCAGCGTGCATGAGCCGTACCCCCGTTCCCTTTGCCCCCGAGACGCTGGAGAGTATTCGGCGCGCCTTTCGACTCGCCGCCGACCGCCGGCACGATCTCGTCGGGCTCGAGCACCTTCTCTACGCGCTGATCGAAGACCCGCAGGCGCGTCAGTTGCTTGGCAGTTGCAGCGTCGATCTGCCGCAGCTCGGCCGCGATCTCGACGAGATTCTGAGCAAGTCGTTTTCGCCCGTTCCGGGTAAGAAAACCGTCAAACCGGAGTCGACGATTGGCTTCGATCGCGTGGTCGAACGTGCCGTCGTCCACGCCGCGTCCTCGAGTGCGCAACAAGTCGACAGCGGCGCACTGCTGGTTTTCCTTCTGCAGGAAGAAGACAGTCATGCCGCCTACTTCCTGCGCAAGCAGGGTGTGGATCGCCTCTCGCTCCTGCGAGTGATTTCGCATGGCGCTGAATCCGCGCCGACGCCGGTGCGGCGGGGAGAACCGGGCGAGGAGTCTGGTCCTCGAGATCCGCTGGAGGCGTTTGCCACCGATCTGGTCGAGCGCGCCGCGCGTGGACAGATCGACCCGCTGATTGGCCGTACCGACGAGATCGAGCGGATGGTGCAGGTGTTGTGTCGCCGGCGAAAGAACAACCCGTTGCTGGTGGGTGAGCCCGGCGTTGGCAAGACCGCTCTCGCCGAAGGGCTGGCGCTCCGGATTCACGATGGCGAGGTGCCGGAGACGTTGCTGGGTACTCGCGTGTTCGCTCTCGACCTCGGATCGCTGATCGCCGGCACGCGATACCGCGGCGATTTCGAGGAACGCGTGAAGCAGGTCCTCGATCGCTTGAGCAAGGAGCGCAACGCCATCTTGTTCATCGACGAAATCCACACCCTGATCGGTGCGGGCTCGGCTTCCGGTGGGACGATGGATGCGGGGAATTTGCTGAAGCCGGCGCTGGCGTCCGGCGCCTTGCGATGCATCGGCTCGACGACGTTCTCCGACGTCAAGCAATCGTTCGACAAGGATCGTGCGTTGTCGCGCCGGTTCCAGAAGATCGAGGTGCTCGAGCCGAGCGAGAAGGAAACCATCGACATTCTGCAAGGGCTCAAGACGCATTACGCCGAGCACCACGGCGTCACCTACTCCGACGAGGCGATCCGCGCGGCGGTCACGTTATCCGTGCGGCATCTCAAGGATCTGCATCTGCCCGACAAGGCCATTGACGTGCTCGACGAAGCCGGCGCGGCGCAGAAGCTGCGACCCGCGGAGCTGCGAGTCAACGAGATTGGTGTCGCCGAGGTGGAGCACATCGTCGCGCGCATGGCTCGTGTGCCGGTGCAAGCCGTCTCGAGTGACGACAAACTTGCGCTCCAGAACCTCGATCACGAACTGAAACTCGTGATCTACGGGCAGGACGCCGCGATTGACGAGGTGTCGTCCGCAATCAAGCTGTCACGATCCGGGCTGCGCGCCCTCGACAAGCCGATCGGCAACTTCCTGTTTACGGGCCCAACCGGCGTCGGCAAGACCGAGCTGGCGCGGCAGTTGGCGCGTGTCCTGAAAGTGCAGTTCCTCCGCTTCGACATGTCTGAATACATGGAGAAGCACGCCGTCTCGCGATTGATTGGGGCACCTCCGGGATACGTCGGTTTCGAGGAGGGCGGGCTGCTAATCGACGCAGTGCGGAAGTCGCCGCATTCGGTGCTGCTGCTGGATGAGATCGAAAAGGCGCATCCCGACCTGTTTGCGATCCTGCTCCAGGTCATGGACCACGCAACGCTGACCGACACGCATGGACGCAAGGCGGATTTCCGTCATGTCATCCTGATCATGACGACCAACGCCGGCGCGCGCGATCTGTCCGGGCGAAAAATGGGCTTTGGTGATCCGGGTAGCGGTGGTAAGTCGACAGGCATCATCGAAAAGATGTTCTCGCCGGAGTTCCGCAATCGGCTCGATGCCACGGTTCATTTCAATCCGCTCGGGACCAAGGAGATTGAGCGCGTTGTCGACAAGCATGTCGACGAGTTGCGCGAGCTGGTGACGGATCGCAACATCCGAATCGAGCTGACGTCAGACGCACGCGCCTGGCTGGCGGAGAAGGGTTTCGATCGTGCCTTTGGCGCACGGCCGATGGCACGTCTCGTCGAACGGACGATCAAGAAACCGTTATCCGAGCTCCTGTTGTTTGGCGGCCTCGCGGCGGGTTCGACGGTGTTGGTGAAACGTGTCGAGGACGGCCTGGTCCTCGAGGCTCAGGACTCCTCTCGGAGTGAGTCGGAGGGATAACATGGAGATCGCGCGGGAACGTTTTCTCGACGAGTCGCGCCAGTATCACGTGTCCCTGAGCCTGCGCAGCCGCACGACGGAGATGCACAGCGTTCTGAGCGCACTTTCAGGGGAGGAACGCGACGCGGTTGGCGCCGCGCTGGCGCGGGCGCTCGACGAAATTCAAGCCGTCGTCGGCTCGCGACTGGAATCCGAACGGGATCGTCTGTCGCAGCCGATTCCTCTAACCAGTTAGCTCGAGGCGTACTCGTCGACGCCGTAGCCGGCGTCCGGACTGCCGTATCGCACATCCCCGCGCCGATTGCGCAGGCGAGAACGAACCTGCTGCACCGTGCGAAACGCGGCGAGAAGCGCGAGGCCTGCCGGCACACCCCTCTTCACCGATGATGGCACCTGGTCGACGGTCTCCGCGACACGTTGGCCGGCGGCCTTGACGCCTTGTTCAACGCGCTGTACGCCGTCGGACACGGTGGTCGCCACTTCCTGCATGCGAGACGTGACGCCGCGCACATCATCCGCGACTGCATTCACTCGATCGGTCACCGAGCCTACGGTGAGCTTGACGTCCGCCGCGACGCGCTCGAGTTGCTGCTGCGTCTGATGCGCGACGGCGATGACGCGACGGGCGGCGATCGCGAGTGCGACAAGAACGCCCAGTTGAACGAGCGCCATGGTCGCAACGGAAATCGCCAGAATCCCAGCCCAGGTATCACTCATGATCTCGCTCCCTCGGCAACATCGAGTCATAGGCTGACCCATGCGTTACCCATATTCGTGCCGCGTTACGCCTGATGTGCAGGAGCCGTGCCCGGCGACCACCCAGGAGGGCCGGCCGGCAAACAACGAGGAAAGGTTGGTGCGCCCGACAGGGCTCGAACCTGTGGCCCTCAGCTTCGAAGGCTGATGCTCTATCCAACTGAGCTACGGGCGCGCTCCACGCATCTTATCTCGGTTAGTTGTCGTCCGGGTTGGCATGAACCTCCCGGTGGTGGTGGCGATGGCGATCGTGGACCTTGATCTTACGTTCCATCAGCACGCTTCGACGGCCATCCGGCAGGACGCCATAACCGACGGCCGACCACTGTTTGGTTCCGGCATCCCTCAGCTGACCCTCCAGCTCGGCAACATCGGCGGTTTCAATGAGCTTGTACTGATATCGCTTGGATGACATCCTGCGATTGTACGCCCGCGCCGTCAGCTGCTGACTCGTGCGTGACGAGCGGAATACGACACCAGACGAAACTTTTTCGCCGCTTGGCGAGTGTCGGCCGCTGCCAGCTCGTGCGGTGAGGTTGGGCGTAACCCGGACGTTCGGGTCCCTGGAAGCCTCGCGGCTCGCCGTCAAACATCTGGCGGCCCGTTTGCACGCCGCGTGTGGGACGCCCATGTCAGAAGTCATCCACATCTTTGACAACCCTGTGGTCTTTAAGACAATTGCGTACAAGGCTCAAGTTGTGGGCCGTGAAGCAGGCCATATTTGGGAGGGCTGGATCGAGTTCGAGTCCCAGGATGGCACCGACGTCCGCCGCACGCGTCGCGAGACCACCCAACCCAATCGAGAGGCGCTCACATATTGGGCGGGTGGACTGTCAAGAACGTATTTGGAGGGCGCGCTGACGCGGGCGCTGGAACCGTTGATCGTCCGGCCTCGCGCCCAGCTGGCCACCCCATTCTTCGAGGGACCGGCACCGAGTCCGGCGGCAACTGTGCCGCCCACCGATCGCGCGGTGCTCAATCCGTTTTCGGTCGGGGCCAAGGGCGAGGAGATGCTGCGCCGCGAACTGGGTGCGCTGCGCGGCTGGCACCTGCGGAACATCGTTCGCGCGTACGGGCTGGCGGACGAGGCGACCGATTTGGAGCTGCTGTCGGAGCCGGAGCTGATCGACATCATCGTCGCGCGTGTGCAGCCAGGGTGATTCCTGTGCAGGCTCGTGACGAAGGCTGGATTCTCGTCACCGATTGCGCGATGATGTCGCGCAGATGAGGCGGCCGGCGTGCGCACGATCGATGCGGGGGTTCACCATGATCGAGCTCCTGATCGTCGTCGCGATCATTGGCATTCTGGCGGCGATCGCTGTCCCAGGTCTGCTTCGGGCACGGATTTCGGGTAACGAGGCGTCGGCGATCGGGTCGATTCGATCGATTGTCTCTGCGGAGCAGGATTATCGTGGCCTGAATAGCGGGTACGCCGATAGCCTGACCGCGCTGTCTGCGACCTGCGCCAAGCTGGCCGCCCCCTTCATCTCCCCAGACCTCAACAGCAACGGCGTCATCAAGAGCGGGTATGTGTTCAGCGTCGTTCCTGGTACGGGCGCAACGGCCGGGCCCGCCGACATTTGCGGGCGGGCGACGAACGAACGGTTCTACGCTACCGCCGCCCCGCAAGGAGTTGGTTCCACCGGCACCCGCGCTTTCGCCGCTGATATCGGACTGGTGATCTGGCAGAACATGGCCGGAATCGCGCCGCCACAACCCTTCGCCGCCGGCGGCACCGTCAGCGCTCTCGGCCGATAAGTTCCCCGCCGAAATCTCAGAAATCTCTCAGGGAAATCCAAAGTCTCGGGGCGATCTATCCGCATATCGTCACCGTCAACAGCAGTGGGCCAATCGTTCGGACTACTGCGTTGGGGAGGACCCGTTATGCGGACACGGCTTACACGACTTGGCGCCACATTGACGTTCGTCGTCGTCCTGGCATCGCCTCAACCAGCGCTCGCTCAGGCACTCGAAACGGGTCGCGCCGTCGTGACGAATTACTTGCGGCGGCGTTTTCCATGAAGACGCGGGGTGTGCCAATGAGATGGTTTACTTCAGCATTGGTCCTGGCGATCGCGATCCTGACCGCGGGGTGCGACGGTAATCCGGTTCAACCGAGCCGGCTGCCGACGCCATCCGCTGGCGGGCCGTCGCTCCCGCCAGCCGCGAATATCACGATCTCCGGCCGAGTGGTCGACGAACGTGGAAACGGGGTGGCGGCGGCAACAGTGTTCACGTTCCAGACTGGAAGCACGAGAACCGACAGCGAGGGGCGGTACAGCATCGATGTTCCCAGAAGCACGAGTCTCATCGAAGCCAAAGTCGAATACCCCGGCTACGAGCGTCATGAGCGCTACCTCCACGCCGTAACGACACCGCAAGACCTGTTGTTGCGGGACATCATCCGCATTGCGCCGGGAGAGTCGCGCCAACTGACAGTGACCCCTGACGACTCGCTCTACGGGTTCGACTTCGAATATCGACGTCGCACCGTCCGGGTGACCTCGCCGACCGATGCGACCGTCGAATTCGAAGTGGTGGCCGATGAACCGCGCTTCTTCGAAGGGCTGGCTTTCGGCGTCATGCCCGCCTATCCGTGCTGCGGCTCGCGGATAACGCTGACGATGAAGGCCGGGCAGGAGGTGTCGGTGCACGGCCTCATGCCGTGGGGCGCGGCTCAGGAGCGAAGATTCTCACTCGTCTCGCGGATTCTGCAGTAGGGGACAGGCCCCGTCATCGAGGGACAGTCCCTGTCTCGGTCAGTCCCCGGTGGTGGTGACGGGGGTCGTCGATAGCGTCGGCGTGCGTTTGTGCCAGCCGGCGCGCTCCTGGTAGGCCCTGACCACCGCGAGAATCGCGGCTTCGTTGTAGAGGCGTCCGAGGAACGTGATGCTTGTCGGCTTGCCCTCTTTGGTGAAACCGTTCGGCACCGAAACTGCCGGATAGCCGCAAATGTTCGCCACCTGGAAATGATCGCGGGTCGCACTCGGCGGCTGCGGTGGTGGCGGTGTCGGTGGTGGGGCGGGCGGCGTGGTGCCTTCGCCGGTGCCGCCGCGGCGTCCCCCTCCACCAGTTGCTGGCGCAAGGTAGACGTCGAACTTCGAGACGCTGTCCGCGAACTGCTTCATCACGATGGCCCGAACGCGCTGGGCCTGAAGGTATTCAATGGCGGGAGTGAGTCGGCTCGAACGGAAGCCGTTGCTCCGGCTGCGATTGGTCATCTTCTCCAGCCGGCCGGTGCGAAGCGCGTGGTCGAACGCTGCGCCCGATTCGGTGCCCAGAATGCCGTTGAGGACATTGCCCGGCATCTCCGGCAGCGTAAATGGCTCGAGTGTGATCCCCAGCGCGTTCAACTCCTCGAACGTCTTCGTATCGTTGGCGCGCCACTCCGCGTCACGCGTCGTCTCGTCGAATCCGGCGACGAGATATCCGACACGGAGTTTTCGAATGTCGGCGGCCGCGTCCCAGTTGAAGGGCAAGTCCATCACGCTGAGATCGTTTTCGTCCGCGCGAGCGATGGTATGGAAGACGACGGCGCAGTCGTCGGCGGTACGGCACATCGGTCCGAGACGATCGAGAGACCACGAGAGCGTCATCGCACCATAGCGGCTGACACGTCCGAAGGTGGGCCTCAACCCGGTGACACCGTTCACCGTCGACGGGCTGAGAATCGATCCGCTCGTTTCTGTGCCGATGGCGAACGCAACGCACCCGGCAGCGGTTGCCGAGCCTGGGCCGGCTGACGATCCGCTCGATCCATCTCGCGGATCCCAGGGGTTGTTCGTTCGTCCGCCGAACCAGCGATCGCCCGCCGCCAGCTCGCCGGTCGCGAGCTTGGCAATCAACACGGCGCCCGCCTCACGCAGCAGCTTGACGACCGTCGCTTCGGTTTCGAACTGCTGATCCACATAGGCGCCCGATCCCCACGTGGTCTTGTAACCGGGCACAGAGATGATGTCTTTGCACCCCCACGGGATGCCATGCAGCGGTCCGCGATACTTACCGGCCGCAATCTCCTGGTCAGCTTGAGCCGCCTGTTTCAACCCGAGATCGTCGGTGAAGCTGACAACGAAGTTGAGCGAAGGATTGTAGCGATGCAGGCGCGCCGAGTACATCTTTGTCAGCTCGGTTGACGTCACCTGCTTCGTGCGGACGAGCTCGGCCAGATGCGTGAGCGGCCAGAACGCGACGTCTTCCAGGTTCGCGGGTCGCTTGATGGCCGGAGGCTTGCCCATCCGCACTGGGCGAGCGACGCGATCGAGCTTTGTGCCGGGGACCAGCGGGCTGTAATAGAGCGGCGGCGCCACCGTATCGTCGATCGTGACCTTCCGCAGGTCGTTATAGCGATCGGGATTCAGGTTCGTGAGGATTTGCTTCTTGTCCTCCTCGCTGAAGTCCAATCCGGAAATGGCGAGCGCATCGTTCAGCATCGCCATCGAGACCTTCGCGGCGCCCGCTTCCTGCATCCTTGCCCACAAGACGCCGGGGAGGAGTGTCGTGGCGACACCGGCAGTTGAGCAGGCCGCGAGAAAGCGTCGACGGTCCAGGGCGGGTCTTTTCATATGCGAGACCGAACTAGGCTGTGGCTGAGGGCACACCGTTTTTCAACAGATCTTCCATCGCCATCACGAAGGTGTCGATCTCCTCGAGCGGCGTGTAGATGTTGGGCGTCACTCGGATGCCTTGGTAGTCGTCCCGTGTGATCGCCGTAGTGATGATGCGGTACTTGTCCCAGAGGAAGCGATTGATATCCGTCGCTTTGATGCCCTGGATGCCGACCAGCGCGAGGCCGTAGGTATGTTCGAGGTTGGAGTGAATCTGAATACGAGGATTCTGCTTCAATCGATTCACCCATCGCATGGTCAGGTACCGCAGTCGTGCAGCCTTGCGGTCGACGCCGACGGCGCGGTGGAACGCAATCGCTTCGTTGATCGCCGCAAATGGCGCCACCGAAATCGTTCCAATCTCCTCGAACTTGCGAATGTCGTTGTTCTGTCGCGTTGGTGCTGCCGTCAACGGCCACGTCGGGGTGATCCGATCGCGTCGCACATACAGGAAGCCTGTGTTGTGCGGCGCCAGCAGCCACTTGTGCAGGCTGGTGCCGTAGTAGTCACATTCAAGATCGCTCAGCTTGAACGGGAAGTGCGCAAAGGCGTGCGCGCCATCGACGATGGTGAGGATTCCGCGTTGGCGAGCCATCTGTGACAGGCGCTTGACGGGGAAGAGCTGCCCAGTGAGGTTCGTGATGTGGCAGAAGTGCAGGACCTTGGTCTGCGGTGTGATGGCTTTCTCGAACCGCTGAAACAGGTCGTCCTGTGTGGTCGGCACCGGAAAGTTGATCCGCGTCACCTTGATCTGGTCGCGGCGTGCCCGCTGATCCCAAGTGGTCAACATGCGGCCATAGTCCTGCTCGGTCGTCAGCACTTCGTCGCCCGGCTTGAGATCGAGGCCGTTCTGGGCGATCTGGAGCGCCTCACTGGAATTGCGCGTAATCGCGAGCTCCTCTTTGTCGCAGCCAAACTCTTCGGCCAACCGACGCCGGGCGGTGTCTTTGTTCTGTTCGAGCTGGCCGCGGTGATACACCGGTGCCTGGTTGGTGATATCGAGATAGCGTTTGAGCGCGTCGTGCACAACGGTGGGGCTGGGACAGCTGTTGCCGTTGTTGAGATTGATCAGAGTGCGGTCCAGCATGAAAGCGTGCTGGATGTCTCGCCAGTAGAACTCGTCCTGCGCCACCTCGTCGGCGGATCGGCCGGCCACCTGCGCCGAGGCCGCGAGAACGTCCTCGATTCCGTAGGTCTTGAGCGCGTACGCCGCTGTCCCCACGGTGCTCGTCATACGAAGAAACGCTCGTCGGCTGACCATGAAAGTCCCCCTGGATTTAGCGGGAGCATACACCTAAACCACGGGAATGCGGGCGTTTGACGGTATCCTTCGATAGCCGATGTCACGACGTGCGATCGTGTACGCCGCGCTCTTTTTCACGGCGGTGGCGTGTGCGGCGACCTATCCCCTCGTGCGACTGGACCACCCGCAGGTTCCAAACGCCGACGACTCCATGTTCAATGTCTGGCGCCTCGCCTGGGTTGCTCACCAGGTGACGCGGGACCCGGCCGCCATTTTCGACGCGAACATCTTTTACCCCGCGCGTCTGACCCTCGCGTACTCGGATGCGATGCTCGCGCTCGGTATCGTGGGTGCGCCAGCCATCTGGCTCGGCGTGCACCCCGTCATCGTCCACAACATCCTGATGATTGGGTCGTTCGCCGCAGCGGCGCTGGCAGCGTTCGTCTTGTGCCGTCATCTCACCAAGTCGACGTCCGCGGCGCTCGTCGGTGGGCTCATCTTCGGATTTGCGCCCTACCGGTTCGCCCACATCATGCACCTCGAGCTCCTGTGGACCGCTCCGATGCCCCTGTCGCTGTTGGTACTGCATCGCGCCACCGAGAGGGACCGAAAGGTGCGAGACGGACTGCTGCTTGGCGTGCTGGTGGCACTGCAGGCGTACTGCAGCCTTTACTACGCCGCGTTCCTCGCGCTCTTCATTGCCCTGTGGAGCCTCGCCACCGGACTCATGTCCGATGGCGCCGTTCGTAAACGAGTGCTGATCTGCGTGGCGATTGGAGGGATTGTCGGTCTGGTGGCGACGGCTCCGTACGGATACGTCTATTACAAGGCACGTCAGGAAGTTGGCTCACGAGATGCGTCGGAGATCCGTAGCTACAGCGCGCAGCCCATGGATTACCTGCAGCCCAATCCAGAGAACCGGATGTATCGTCGACCACCCGCTCAGGCACACGAAGAACGAAGTCTGTTTCCAGGTATTACAGCGACGCTGCTTGCCGTTCTCGGCTTGATTGGGTGCAGGAACCGCGTCGCGGCCCTTTACGGCGTGCTGTTGGTGCTGGCGTTCGACTTGTCGCTCGGGCTCAACGGGTTGCTCTACCCGCTCGTCTCGTCGGCTGTTCCGCTGCTGAGTAGTCTGCGAGCGCCGGCCCGCTTTTCGTCGCTGTTCCTGGTGTCGCTCTCCGTGCTTGCCGCTATGGGTTTGCATTGGTTGAGCGCAAAGGTCCCGGCATGGGGAAAATATTTGCTAACGACGATCGTCGTGGTCACATGCATGGCCGAATACTGGTCGGCTCCGCTCATCGTGCGAGCTCCGATCATAAGGCCCCCTCACGTTCAGCAGTGGCTGCGTACGATCCCTAACACCGTGATCCTGGACTTACCGGTCCCCGAGCCAGACCAACTCTGGGGCTGGGAGCCGAACTTTCAGTACCTCTCGATCTTTCACTGGCATCGGCTGATCAATGGCTACAGTGGATATCCGGCGCGCAGTTACATCGATACGCTGACCAGACTCGAAGACTTTCCAACCGAGAGAGGTATCAGGCACCTACGCTCACTCGGAGTGCAATACGTAGTGGTTCACGAAAAAATGTACCAGGAAGGCCAGTTTGGGAGGATCGTCGAACGCCTGAGCGGTCACCCTGATTTTGGCGAACCGCTGACGCTGCCAGATCCCGTTGATCCGACGTACGTCTTTCCTCTTCGGCAGTCCGACAGCCAGTAAGAAAGTAAAGCGGGGTCCACGGACCCCGCTTCCTTGATCGTCAGTGCGCGCTTACTGAGCTGCTGGAATCTTGAGTACTTGGCCCGGCTTGATCTTGTCGGGGTCGGTCAACTGATCTTTGTTGGCCTCGAAGATCGCCATGTAATTGCTGGCGTTCCCGAGATGCTCTTTGGCGATCTTGCTGAGTGTGTCACCGGGCTTGACCGTGTACGTCGCCAGCGGCGCAGCCGTTGCGGCGCCTGCGACGACCTTGATCTCGCCAATGATGTCGTTCCGCCAGTCGGGAACGGTCTTGATCGCGTCCCAGATGCGGTTGGCTTCGTCTTGATTCTTCACCGTGCCCTTGAAATACAACTTCCCGTCACGTTCTTCGGCTGAGCCTTCCATGCGGAAGCCTTTAGCCGTTTGAATAGCTTGGTTGTACTTATCGCGAAGGGTCATGATTCACCTCCGCCGCGACGGTAGCACAGCGATGTATCAGTTGAAGCTCGACCGCGCGAAAATTACAAGCCCAGCACCTCAGCTGTGCGGGCCGCTGACATATCATCGGACGGCGTGAAGCTCTGGCGTGCGGTCGCTCGTTTCCCGATCGTTCTGGCTTTCTTGGCGCTGACAGTCGACGAATCCCGAGCGCAATTACAACTCGCCCAGGTTGCCGCATTCGTGGTCGACGCTCACGGCGCGCCGATTGTCTCTGCCGTCGTGGTGCTCGGCGATCCGCTCGGGGCCGAACTGCGGCGATCCGAAACCGACGCGACCGGGCGTGCCACGTTCTCCGATGTCGCCCCGGGACGGTACCTGCTTCAAACGCGCGCGCCTGGCGCAGCCGTGTTCGAGTTGCCGGTGACCGTGAGCGGCGCGCTTCCGATCGAGCTCACGATTCGCGTCCCGGCCACCGTTACCGACGATGTGGTGGTCATCGGCGCCCGGCCGAGCGAGCCCACGTCGCGAGCAAGCATTGCCGGTGAATCGCTCGAGGCGATTCCAGTACGTGTGCGCGGTCGGGGACTCCAGGATGCTGTGGCCACGCTCCCCGGCTGGAGCACTGAAGACAACGGCTTGCTTCATTCTCGAGGAGTGGACGATGGCTTTCTCTACGTGATCGACGGTGTGCCTGTGTATGAGCGGTTGGATGCTCTTCACGGCTTTGCGCCGGATCTGTCGTCGGTGTCTGGCATCTCGGTGATCACTGGTTACGTGCCTCCCGAGTTTGGACACAAGTCTGGCGGCGTGATCGATGTTCGTTCCACCGCCGCTGCCGCCGCGTGGAGCGGCAGTGCCGAAGTCGGCTTTGGGTCCGACGCGACGCGCGAAGGTTCGTTTATCGGTGGAGGAGCTCTGAACGCCACGGTTCGTGTTCGTGGCGGGCTGACTGCGACACGATCGGATCGCTTTCTCGATCCCATCGATCCCGACAACCTGCATAACGACGGCGGTCACGCGGGCACGTTCGGCGAGGTCGACTGGTCTCCCACAACGGGTGATCGGATTGCGCT
Organism: uncultured Acidobacteriota bacterium; assembly: GCA_963724485.1. GTDB lineage: Bacteria > Acidobacteriota > Vicinamibacteria > Vicinamibacterales > UBA2999 > JACCSI01. Next base: position 77,617 of record CAVRUW010000014.1, on the reverse strand, counting down.
GGATTGGGGGTGGGGGCGATCGACCTTCGACGTTTCGAACGACATCGCGCAGGAGGAGGCGGGGCAGGATCAACGGCAACGGGTGCGACAGGGGTTTCTGAACGGAACGTGGCAACGAGCGTGGTCGCCCCTCACCGTGACGCAAGTCGCGCTGTATCATCGGCGAACCAGCGCGAAGCTCCTGCCCAGCGACTTCGACACACCGATTACCGCCGCGGCCGATCGCAGCTTGACGCGCACCGGTGCCCTCGCCGCGATGACGTGGCACCGGGGGGCTCATCTCGTCAAGGTCGGATTGGAATATCAACGCCTGTCGTTGGAAGAGGCGTTTTCGTTTGCCATCACCGACGAGGATGCGGCTGAGGAAGCGGACTTTCGCGACGAAGCACTAGCGTTCACGGTCGGGAATCCATTTGCGTTCGCCGGTGAAGCCGCCCCGTCCCTCTTGTCGGCGTTCGCACAGGACTCCTGGCACCTTGCGCCGCGGATCACGCTGAGCGGCGGGTTGCGCTTCGATCGCAGCACGATGCTTCTCGAGCGCACGCAGATAAGTCCTCGTGTCGGTATGGCCGTTCGCGTTGGCTCATCGACCGTGGTCCGCGGCTCAGTCAGCCGGTTCTTTCAACCGCCGCAGCCAGAGAATCTTCTCCTCTCGTCGTCTCCCGAAGCGCGCGTGTTGTCGTCGACCGTCGTGGGAGGCGCCGAGGGCGGCGCGGAAGTCGAACCAGAGCGTCAGTGGGCGACGGAGGCTGGCATCGAGCATCAACTCTCGCGTCGATTGCGACTTGACGTGGCGTTCTGGGATCGTCGCGTCCGCCACGCGGCCGACCCAAACGTGTTTGCCGGCACCACGATCGTTTTCCCGAATGCGGTCGCCAAGGGACGCGCGCGCGGGTTGGATGCCAGGCTCGAGCTGGCACGCGACGCCGGATGGTCGGCGTACGTGAGCGCGTCAACTGGTCGGGTAATCCAGACTGGGCCAATCACAGGCGGCCTGTTCCTGGAAGATGAAGTCGAAGAGATTGACGACGGGGAAGAGTTCACGCCCGATCATGATCAGCGGTTTGCCGGTAGTGTGGGCGTCAGTTGGACACACTCGACGGGAGTGTTGGTGTCCGCGACCGGTCGCTACGAAACGGGAACGCCGATTCAGGCAGACGAAGGCGACCTCGACGAGTTGATGGAGCGACGAGGTGCGGAGCTGGTGGACTTCGACTCGGGTCGCGTCAAGCCTCGTAGCATCGTGTCGCTGCAGGCGACCGTGCCAGTGATCAAGCGGGGCGATACCACTGTGGTCGCGTCCGTCCAGGTCCTCAACCTGTTCGACGCGCGCTACGCCTACAACTTCGGCAATCCATTCAGTGGCACCCACTTCGGTGCGCCGCGCACGGTCGCGTGCACGGTGCGCGTCGCCTTCCGTTGATTCGTCCCAACCATCGTCCCGCACGGACGGGCCTCAGAGGCACAGAGACTACAGGCCAGTCTAGCAACTCTGAGCCTCTGTGTCTCTGTAGGCTTGTAACGTTGGGATCACGATGTAATCTGTGTCTCGCATGCTGCAGGACCTTCGGCACGGATTGGCGTCCCTGCTCCGTACGCCTGGATTTACGATCGCGGCAGTCCTCTCGCTGGCGATCGGCGTTGGCGTCAACACTTCGATCTACAGCGTGGCAAGCGCGCTGCTTCTGCATCCGCTGCCGTATGTCGACGCCGACCGGCTCGCAATCTTGTGGAATCGGTCGCCTGGACTCGGCATCACCGAGGACTGGTTTTCCACCGCGCAGTACTTCGACATCAAGCAAGCTTCGACAAGCTTCGAGAACGTTGCCATTGCGATAGGCGGCAACTACAACCTGACGGGAGACGGCGCCGAGCCCGAGCGCGTCGGAACGATCCGCGTGTCATCCGGTTTGCTCCCGATGATGGGGGCCCAGCCTCTGCTCGGCCGGCTGTTCGCGCCCGAGGAAGATCACGTTGGCGTCGGCGGTACGGCAATCCTCGGTCACGGCACGTGGACGCGACGGTACGGCGGTGATCCACAGGTCATCGGCCGAACGCTCGTCCTCAACGGTCTGCCGTACCAAGTCGTCGGGGTCCTGCCAGCGTCGTTCTCGCTGCCGCGCGAGGTGCTACCGACTCTCGGGGGTGCGGAGAACTCGGAGATCCTCATCCCGCTTCCTCTAGCCGCTGACGCGGCAACCATTCGCACCGCGGAGGACTACAACATCCTCGCCAAGCTGAAGCCCGGGGTTTCGGTCGAGGCGGCGCAAGCCGAGCTCGATACCCTGACCGCACGTCTGCGTCGCGATCATCCGGATGTGTATCCACCTAACAGCGGGCTGACCTTCAGCGTGGTGCCGCTCCAAGAACAAGTTGTCGGTGATGTTCGGCGTTCGCTTCTCGTTCTCATGGGGTCCGTTGGGTTCGTGTTGCTCATCGCCTGTGCCAACGTTGCGAACCTGCTGTTGTCGCGTGGCGTCGGGCGACAGAAGGAGATCGCCGTCCGCGCCGCGCTAGGCGCGAGTCGCCAGCGGATCGTCGGCCAATTGCTGGTCGAGAGCATGGCGCTGTCGGTGATAGGTGCGGGCGTTGCAGTGCTCTTCGCGTATTGGAGCCTCGAATGGATCCGGGCGCTGGGAGCGTCGAGCGTTCCCCGCATCGACGAGATCGGCATCAACCTCGAAGTGCTGCTGTTCACATTGGCGATTTCGCTCGGGGCCGGGCTGCTTTTCGGGTTGGCCCCGGCATTTCGTCTATCGCGCGTGGATCTGCAGTTGAACCTCAAGGATGCCGGCCGTGGCTCGGCGGGTGCGCACAGCCTTTGGGGAGCGGGGAGCAATCTACGCAGGCTGCTCGTCGTGTCCGAGCTCGCACTCTCGGTTGTCCTGCTGATCGGGGCGGGTCTGCTGATCCGATCGTTTGCGCGCGTTCAGAGTGTTCCGCCCGGATTCAATCCCGACAGCATCCTGACTCTGGAGCTGACGATGACGGGACGGAAATACAACGACGCGAGCGCGATTCTTGGCGCCTATCGTCTGCTCGGGGAGCAGTTGAAGGCCTTGCCCGGCGTGACGGCGTTGGGTCGCGTAACGTCCCTTCCCCTGAGTCAGATGTTCGCGTGGGGGCCGATCACCGTCGAGGGGCGTATTCCGCCGGCCGGTGAGGAGTTCATCAACGCCGACATGCGCATGGTGGGCGGCGACTACTTCCGCACAATGGAGATCCCGCTCGTGTCGGGTCGCCTGTTCGATGGTCGGGACAGCCTGGAGAACCCGCGGGTCACGATCGTCGATGAACGGATGGCGCGGGATTTGTGGCCCGGAGAAGATCCGGTCGGCAAGCGGCTGCGCACCGGCGGATCGAATTCGACAACGCCCTGGATCACGGTGATCGGCGTCGTCGGGTCGGTCAAGCAATACACGCTCGAAGGTGACTCGCGCATCGCGATGTACCTCGCCGACACGCAGTATCCCCGCCGCGCGATGAACGTCGTGCTCAAGAGCCAGACGGCGCCGGCCACGCTCACGACTGCCGTGCGTGGCGTGCTCAAGGGTCTCGATCCAGATCTTCCGATCTACAACGTACGGACGATGGAGGATCGTGTCGCCGAGTCGTTGGCGCGGCGTCGATTTGCGATGCAGTTGCTGACGCTGTTCGCGCTCGTCGCGCTTGGGTTGGCGACGATTGGGATTTACGGCGTCATGGCGTATCTCGTGAGTCAGGGCACCCGTGAGCTCGGCATTCGCCTCGCGCTGGGCGCGACGCCGACGGGGATCGTGTGGCTGATTGGACGTCAGACCGCCCTGATCGCGGCGGTTGGCGTCGCGATGGGAGTCGTGGCGGCGTTCGTGCTCACGCGGTTCATGCAGACGCTCCTCTTCGACGTGCATCATCTGGATCCGCTGACGTTCGTCGCGATCGCCGCGTTTCTCGGCGTGGTCGCGATGCTGGCGGGTCACGTGCCGGCGTTACGTGCGGCCCGGATCGATCCCGTGGTGTCGTTGCGGGCGGAGTGAGACAGGGAGATCCGGGAGATCGGGGAGCATATTTTCTCCCTGAACTCCCTGATCTCCCTGTTCCCTGTTCTCGGCGCGCGCAAGCATTGTCAAAGGGGCTCGGCCCCTCATAGACTGAGCGGCGACATGACGCGTCGCTTCGTTTGCTGCATCTTCCTCATCGCGATCGCTGGACTGACGGCGGGGCCGGCCGCGCAGCGAAAACACCAGAACGCGATCATCGATCTCTGGATGGCCGGCAAGACCACCTTCGGTGTCTTCGTGCCTAACGAGGCGCCGCGACCCGAGGCGGGCGCCGCGCGGCCGGAGCCCGGCGCGCCGCGACCCAAACCGGTGTATACGGCCACCGGTGGGCAGAAGCTTGCCGCCAATCCGATCTACGACTACGTGTTTCTCAACCTCGAAGGCGCTTACGACGGCGCAGCGGTCAAGGCGATTGCCGACGGTCTCCGCAGCGCGAGCGCGACGAGCCGTAAGGCGCTGATCGTTCGTGTTCCCGCGTTTCACGAGGACGCGGCCGCCGGACGCGCTCGCATCCGCGAAGTCTTCGCTTCTGGCGGTGACGGCATTACGTTCCCGCACGTCGAGAGCATTGCCGAAGCGCAGCAGATCCTGACCGCGGTCCGCGAGGAGAAGATCGACGTCTGGTCACCGGCGACGCCCAACGGCGAGAAGCTGGTGATGATGATGATCGAGGACCCCAAGGCGCTCGCCGAGGCCACGGCGTTTGCCGATCTGAAGGGCTACAGCATCCTCGCGTGCGGCATTGGCAGCCTGACGCAGGCGCTCAAGGGCGATCGCGCGGCGGCGGAAGCCGGCACACAGAAGATCCTTGGCGAGACCAAGCGCACGAAGCTGGTGAACATGCTGACCGCAACGACGCAGGACGTCGAGAAGCGGGTCAAGGAAGGCTTCCTGGCGATTCTGGCGCAGGGACAAGACGCCGACGGCGCAATCACGCTGGGCCGTAAGGTCGCGGGACGATAGTTCACGGTCCACAGTCCACGGTCCACGGTCCACGGTTACGAAGGTTCTCCCTCAACGTCCATCACCAACAGAAACGTAGACAGGAACTGAGAGAGAACCTCCGGAGACCGGAGACCGGAGACCGACAGTACTTAACTCCCGAGAAATTCCCGAAAGTTGCGCCGCGTGATTCGAACGTTGACTGGCTCGCCTGGCGTGCCGAGGAGTTTCCCTGGCCGACCGTTGATCGAGTAGACCAGCGTTCCCGGGTCGCCTACGCGTAGGACGAGATCGTCGTGGGCCTCGATGACTTCGCGTTCGCCCGCCTGCAGCAGCCGCGCAAATTGGGGCGTGCCGTCGGCGGCCGCCGCGAGCCAGCACGGCCCCTTTGGTGCCAGCTCGATGACGAGCGGCCCGATCGGGGTGTCATCACCGAGCGTCGCCGCCGCGGCATCATTCCCTGACGTCGAGCGTCCGTCTGCCGGCGTGGCGTCTGACGAGGCCACGGGGCCGGTGTATTCGGTGGGCGTTTGGTCCCCGGATTGCCGCGCGAAGGACCACAGGTAGCCGACGAGGCCGAGCATCGCGAGCCCGGTCATGAGCCACGCGTACCGCGCCGTGTTCGTATCGACCAGAAATCTCGCGGCGTCACCCCGGAATGGGTGAGGGCGGGCCGACGAGCCGCCATCGTCAGGTTCGACAGGCGGTGCCGCGTCCGGCACGGTGCCGACGAGGTAGCGGTTGGCCATCTCCTCGGAATCCAATCCAACCTCGCGCGCATACGCTTTGACGAATCCGCGGGTGAAGATGCGAGCCGGCAAGCGGTCGAATCGCATCTGCTCCAGCGCAATCAGCAGTGTGGGACTGATCTTCGTCGTGCGCGCCAGATCGCGCAGGGACAGGCCGTGCGCCTCGCGCGCCGCTCGCAGGATTGCGCCTGGATTTTCGAGTGTCGAAAGCGCGCGGTCGTCGCCGCACGTGTCGGGAAGGCCAACACCCCCCGCCAACACTACGGTTGAGCTGTCTGACGCAAGACGATCCCGCTTCGCGCGCCGTGCATTGTGTAGCTGATGAATACGCCTCGACACCGGACAAACCCCGCTGAGCGGAATCATGCAACTCTCGGTCCACGGTCCACGGTCCACCGGTCCACGGTCCGACCGACTGACCACCGACCGCTGACCTTGACTATTACCGCCGCGGAAATAAATACTTCCGCAACGGTAATAGCGACTTATGAAACCATCTTCGCGCACGACCGCGCCGCTGACGCCGGCGGTGTTTCACATCTTGCTCGCGCTGTCCGAAGGCGCGCTCCATGGCTACGCCATCATGCAGGCCGTCGAGGCCTCGGCCGGCAGCGATATGCGGATGGGCCCCGGCACCATCTATGGCTCGCTGCAGCGGATGGAAGAAGCCGGCCTCGTGAAAGAACTGGCATCGCGAACCGGCGACCGCCGGCGGATGTTCACGCTGCTCCCGGCCGGCCGTAAGTCGCTCATCGCGGAGTCCGAACGGCTGGCGCGACTCGCGTCGATCGTCCGCGCGAAGCGACTCGTCCCCGAAAAGGCCTGACCGTGGCTGCTAATCGCGCCTCGCGCGCGCTGTATCGCGTCATGGTCCGCCTGTATCCGGCGGACTTCCGCGAACGCTTCGCGAACGATCTCGATCGCGATTTTGCCGATCTCCTCGCGCAGCGCGGCCGGGTCGCCGCCTGGCGGCGCGTAACCACCGACTTGTCCCGCTCGCTGACCGCTACTCACGCTCACGCGCATGGTGAGCGGCGCCGCCTACCCATCCCGTCTCCCGGAGAACGCCCCATGAGCTCGCTGATGTTCGATGTACGCCACGCAATTCGAGCGCTCGCGCGAGCCCCCGTCTTCACGGCAGTAACGATTGTGACCCTGGCCCTGGGAATTGGCGCCAACAGCGCGATTTTCAGCCTGGTCAACGCCGTCCTCATCCGCCCGGTTGGGTATCAACAGCCCGAACGGCTGATGATGATCTACGAAGGCATTCCCGAAGCGAACATTCCGCGATTTGGCGTCTCACCGGCGGACTTCATCGACCTCACGCAGTATCAGCAGTCGTTCACCGAAATCGGCGTCTACCGGAATCGTCCCTTCGAACTGTCGGGCACCGGTGAGCCTCAAGAAGTGAACGTGGCGCAAGTGACGCCCTCCGTCTTTTCATTGCTGGGGGTCAACGCCGCGATGGGTCGAACGTTCACGGAGGACGACACCCGCGAAACGCTCGTCGCGATTCTGAGTCACGGGTTGTGGCAAAGCCGCTTTGGCGGGCGCGATGTGCTCGGTGAACGACTCACCCTCAACCGCATGCCATACACCATCGTCGGCGTGATGCCGGCGTCGTTTCAGTTTCCACGGCGTGGACCGGAGCTCAATGGCGAGCCCGCTGACCTGTGGCTGCCATTGGTCTTCAACCCCTTCGAGCGTCAGGCGCGTGGCATGTTCTACAACCACAGCGTGCTGGGCCGGCTGAAGGATGGACAGACGCCGGAGCAAGCCGCCACCGACACCGGTGCGCTGGCCGCGCGGATTCGCGCCAACTATCCCGCGCAGTTGCGCAACTCGCCGTTCTCGCTCGTCGTCATGGCCGTGCCGCTGCTGGACGAGTTGTCTGGGCAGGTTCGTCAGCCACTGCTCCTCTTGCTCGGCGCCGTGGGGCTGGTCTTGATGGTGGCATGTGCGAATGTCGCCAACTTGATGTTGAGCCGCGCGGTGGTGAGGGAGCGCGAGATCGGATTACGGACCGCACTTGGCGCGGCTAGGTACCGGCTCTTCCGAATGGTGCTCACCGAAAGCCTTCTTCTGACCTTGGTGGCTGGAGCCGTCGGATTGCTGCTGGGTTACTGGACCATTCGCGCAATGCCGAGTGTAATCACAACCAGCCTCCCGGGAGTTTCGGATGTCTCGCTCGACGGGCGAGTCATCGCCTTCACGATTGCGGTGTCGGTGCTGACCGCGCTGGTTTTCAGCCTGGCGCCGCTGCACGGTGGGGCCACTCGAGACGTCAACGATCTTCTACGCGAAGGAACGAGCCGCGCGAGTGGGGGTATTCGCCAACATCGAATGCAAGCGGGCCTCGTCATCACGAGTGTGGCCTTTGCCTTCGTCCTGCTGGTTGGTGCCGGTCTCTTGATCCGCAGCTTGAACAACCTGCTCGCCGTCGACCCGGGAGTGCGTGCCGAAAATGTGATGAGCATGCGGGTGTCGCTGCCACCGGCCGGGTACCGCGATGCCGCGGGCATCCGTGCGTTCTATCGCAACCTGCACGATCGCTTGCGCGCGGTGCCAGGCGTGCGCAGCGCCACGATCGCCAGCGACCTTCCGCTCGACCCTGACGGGGAACGTCGCGCGTTCTGGCCCGATCGCCCCGGCGATGCCGGAGGCGTCCCGCCCAGCGTCGCCGTCACCTGGACGCATGGCCAGTACTTCGAAACCTTCGGCATCCCGATTGTCCGCGGCCGGGCGTTCTCCCCGGAGGAAGAGGCCGAGACGCGTCCTGTTGCCATCGTCAGTCGCGGATTGGCGTCGCGTTTCTGGCCGGGTGAGGATGCCGTTGGCAAGAGGGTGAAATGGGGCGTGTCGAACTCGACCGCGCCCTGGATGACCGTCGTCGGAGTCGCCGGCGATGTTGTCGACGGAGCTCTCGGGGCAGAGCCGATCATTCACATCTATGTGCCGTATTCAGAAATTCCTGATCAGCAGTTGGCGGCGCCAACGCTCGGATTGTTGCGAAGGATGACGGTGGCGGTGCACGGCGAGCTGAACGCGGTGGGCTTCGCCGTGCCGACACGCGCTGCGATCGCGGCACTGGACCAGGCGCTGGCAGTGACAGACGTCACGACGCTCGAGCAAGTAGTGAGTGATGCCTCGGCGCCGAAACGATTCAGCGCGATCGTCCTCGCCGCCTTTGCCGCGGGTGCACTGCTTCTCGCGGGCATTGGCCTCTACGGCGTGCTGGCTTTCGGTGTCGCGCAGAGGCGACGAGAGATTGGCGTCAGACTGGCGCTCGGCGCTGAGATATCCGAGGTAATGAGTCTGATCCTGCGACAAGGGATGGGTCTGACCGCCATTGGTCTCGTGCTCGGCGCGATTGGCGCCGCCGCCGCTGCGCGACTGCTGCGGTCGCAGCTGTACGACACGGCCGTATACGACGTGTGGACGTTCGCAGCAGTTCCTGTCGTGCTGGCAGTGGTCGCACTGCTAGCGTGCTACTTGCCGGCTCGCAAGGCAGCGAGCGTCGATCCGATGGTCGCGTTGCGGGTCGAGTGACGATCACCAAAACATCACGGAAACACAGAAGCACGGAAACAGGGAAACTTCGATAGAATCCGGCGGCATGCTGCGTTCATCGGAGCGTCGGAATCTTCTCCTGCTCGCGGGTTTGCTGATTCTTGGTACGGCATGGCAAGCGGTTACGCCTGAGCCTGTTCAAGGCCAGGCAACCGCGCCGTCGACGGCCTGGCCGCAATGGGGTGGTCCTCAGCGCAACTTCATTGTTGAAGCCAAGGGTCTTGCCGACAAGTGGCCCGAGACAGGACCGCCCGTAATCTGGAGTCGACCGCTGGGCACCGGGCACTCGTCGATCGTGGCGGACGATGGGCGGCTGTTCACGATGTATCGGACGGGCAACGGTCGTGCGCGGCAGGGACCGTGGGAGGCGGAGGAATCGGTCGTCGCGATGGATGCGAAGACCGGCCAGACGATCTGGGAGCACAAGTACCCGTCGCGGCGCGAGGATTTCAGCTTTGGCGCGGGCCCGCACTCGACGCCGATCGTCATCGGCGACCGCCTGTTCACGTTTGGGACCAACAAGCAGCTGTTCGCATTCGACAAGAAGAGCGGCAAGGTTCTCTGGTCACACGATCTGATCAAGGAGTTCAATTCGCCGGAGCTCCTGATCCGGCCGGTCGTCAAGACTGGATATGGCTGCAGTCCGCTGGCGTTTCGCGACACGATCATCTGCAGCGTTGGCGGCCCCGGCCAGTCAGTAATGGCGTTTCGTCAGAGCGACGGCACCGTGGTCTGGAAGAGCGGCGACTTTCTCACCTCGGAGGCGGCGCCGATTCTCATCGAGATGGGGGGGAGGCCGCAGGCCGTGTTTCTCGCTGGAGGGACTGTCACCGGCCTTGACCCCGCGACCGGCAACATCCTGTGGTCGCACCCGCACGATCCCGGAAACGATCTGAATTGCGGAACGCCAATCTGGGGCCCGGACAACATCTTGTTCGTTTCGTCCGCGTACAAGGCCGGCAGCCGCGCGATTCAACTCAAGCAGGTTGGTGGGGCCACGCAAGCAGAGGAGCTGTGGTTCACGAATCGCGTGCGATTCATGTTCCTCAACGCGATTCGACTGGGTGATTACGTCTACGGCACGACTGGAGATTTCGGTCCCGCCTTCCTCACCGCCCTCAATATCAAGACCGGGCAGTCGGCCTGGCAACATCGCGGATTCGGCCGGGCGAGTCTTGTCTATGCGGACGAGAAGTTGATCATCATGGACGAGGATGGCGACCTCGCCCTCGCCAGGATTTCGCCCGAGAACGTGACGATCCTCTCGCAGGCCAAGATCTTCGACACGACGACGTGGACCACGCCAACTCTGATTGGCACGACGTTGTTTGCGCGCGATCGCGAGAAGATCGTGGCGCTCGACCTCGGGCAGTCAGGTCAGATGACGGCGGTCGGTGCGGGCCGGATTGCGACCAATAGCTCGGCAGGTGCCGCGGGTGCCGCGGGTGCCGCGGGTGCCGGCGCCGGTCCGCTGCAGCCGCGAAGCCAGCGCTTGCCGGAACGTGGCGATTGGACACTGCACAAAGCCGTGTCACGGACACCGCGGGCCTCGCCGGCCTGATCGGCGCCGGCGCGCCGCCGATGTTGCACATCACGCAAGCTGCGAACGGTACCGTGGTGGTCGAGAGTCCGATCAACGAAGGGCACGCGCGGTTGTATCAGCCGTCGGGTAAGACCGCGACGCCAGTTGGACAAGGTGGAACGATCACAATGACGTCCGATTGGGCGGGCCGCTCGCTCGTCGGCCAGGGCACGGCGGTAAATGCGGCGGGCGTTTCAACGACGATCAAAGAAACCTACAGCGTCAGCGATGATGGAAAGACGCTGAGCGTCGACATTGCCGCCGGCGAAGGCGCGAGCGCGCTGAAATACACCCGAATTCAGGATGTCGGACCGTGTGAGAAGTGGCCGACGCCATGTAAGCGCTGAGGCAGGTGCCTGGGTGCCGCTGGTGCCTACGGTGCCTTAGGTGCGGGTGCGGGCGGTGCCGTCAGGTGCTTTGAGGTGCCTATTGTGCGCTGCACTCAGGCACCAAGGCACCCAGAGCACTGGGCACCAGTACCCAGGCACCGTAGGCACCCGAGGCACACTAGGCACCCTGGCCCTATCGAACCTTCCACAGAAAGACGTCAATACCATCCGGCCGAATCGTGGCGTCTGGATTCCAGTTGGGCATCGGAAACTGATGCGACACGACTCGCGCGCCGGGCCGTAGTTCCGCCTTCAGTTTTGGTTCGAGGTCTCGGTTGACCGAGGCTGACAGATACAGCGTGACGACGGTTGCGGGTGAGAGGTCGGCCTTGAAAAGATCGCCTTCGACGAACGTCACGCGGTCAGTGACTCCAGCATCCTGTGCGTTCCCGCGCGCTCGCGCGACCAGCGCTGGATCGATCTCGATGCCCACGCCTCGGGCACCGTATTTCTGTGCCGCGATGATCACGATGCGCCCATCGCCAGATCCCAGGTCGTAGACCACATCGTCTTTGGTCACGGCAGCCAGCTGAAGCATTGCGTCGGCGACGGCGTGGCGGGTGGGCGTGTAGTGAATGTCCGGGGTGCGGGAGGGAGCCTGAACCCCGGGCTCGCCCATGTCCGTGGCCGCCCTGGTGGGGCTCAGCGTGAGCACAGCGGCCAGCGCCCCGCTGCCGATCCAAAGCCCTCGCATGGCACCATGCTAGCGCCAATGTTTCGTCCGTGTAACTGCGGGCTCCGGCGTCGTAATCCGTCCGGATTTTTTGAACGAATCGTGCGGGTCGGCGTAGTATTCAGCAGAACCGCCGGTCGCCGGTTGAACGGTTTCCGGCTTGGAAGTTCTGAGTTGTTCGAAGTAGCAGTGACTGAAGGTCGCCGGCGCTTGGGCATCTCTTCATGGAGGCCGATGTATGCGACGGACCATTCTCGGACGTTCCCTTGCGGTCGTAACTCTCGTTGGTTGGCTCGTAACTCCCGCACTCGCTCAAGACACCAAATCAGCGCGCGGCAATGTCACGGCAATGACTGGCGATTCGATCACGGTCAAGGCGGGGGACCGTGAGCTGAAGTTTGCCGTGGATGGCAAGACCGTGCTCACGGCCTCGGGCGCCGGCACCGCCAGTCGACAGGCGGATGCGGCCGGTAAGCCCGGGCCGAAGCTGGCCGACTTCGTCAAGGTCGGCGACGCCGTCGAGGTCAACTATCGCGAAGCGGGCGGCACGATGACGGCGGCGAACATTCGGCGCATCCAATCGGCCGGATCGGGTGGCGGTGGCACCTCCGACGATCGTTCGGAGTTGGCGAATGGCACCGTGGAATCGATCACGGGATCGACGCTGACGATCACCGGTACGGTGAGCGGCGGCACCTCCAAGCAATCGTTCACCATCGACGGTACGACCAAGGTGGTCGCGGTTGGTGCCGGCACCGCGGCATCGGCGGCAGGCGGCAAGGTCTCGATTACCGATATCGTCGGGGTCGGCGATCAGGTCACCGTGACGTATCACAAGACCGGAACGACGCTACACGCCGCCGAAGTGCGCGTGCGTGCGAAGAAAAAGTAGGGCAGTCAGCTGGGGTTGGCGCGCACGATGTCGATCGTGCGCGCCCTGCCCGTCCTAAGACCTACCGAGCTTGCGGTCGTCCCGGCTTCCCGCCAAGCGCCTCCCGCAGTCTCCCCGCATCCAGACGCGCAAAGTTCGTAATCTGCTTGCTGTCCCTCAGTCTCCTGAACAGGTCCGTGGTGATGACCGGGTCTTTCACCTGAGGGCTCAACCTGTAGAACCAGACTTCCACCTGACGCCCGGCCTGCACCAGTGAGTCGCGCGATTCACCCGGGATGGAAACGGTCACGCTCGTGATTGGGTCGTCTGCCGGGGGTTCATTCGGCACCCGCGTGTCCTGTGCCATGCCACCGCGGTAGCCATGCGACCGGAACGGATCGCCCGGCAGGACGCCCACCGCGAGAATCCGAGCGCCATCACGAATCTCGTACATCGACGTCCCCAACCGCCGCTCCCGTGTCGCCGCTCGACCCGCGACATCGGTCGCGGTCAGGACATTGACTGCTCCGGTCGTTCGATTCACGTTCAAGAGAAGCCGCACGACGCGGGCTGGTTGTTGTGCAGTGGGCTGCTGCGCGACGGGCGCCTGCAGCAGCAGTCCGGCCATCGACACGGGTACGCCCGCGGGAGTTGATCGAACCAGCGTCTCCGGCCGCGATCGATTCGACGTCGTCAGCGTCTTGTAGTAATCGAGCGACTTGTTCAATTCGCGCGCGCAGACGTGACAGAACTCATCGCCGTGCGCGCCCATGAGGCACTCCTGGTACGGGCGGAAAATGCCCTTGCCAAAGAGTGCGCATCCTTCCTGGTTGGCCACTGTTGGATCAGCAGGCAGACTGGTGTTGTTCCAGTGGGGAGGAGTGCTCGTCGAGCAATTCAGTTCGCTCGCGACGCCGGTAAACGTGACATTGGCGAGCTCGGGCACGGTGTATTCGTCGTAGAGGTTGGCAAGCAAATGCCCGAACTCATGTTGAAGAATTCGCTCTCCGACGGCGCCAACCGCGAGGTAGGCCCAATTGTCGCTCGAGCAACCGAAGTTGTAGGGGTGATTGCCGATCACGACGATATGCGTCGGGTTGGCAGCGGCCGCTGCAGTTTCGATGCGGCTGGCCGTGTTGGCGGCCGGATCCGCGCTCTCGTCCCAACTGATACTGCAGTTGGTCACCCCCACACCAAGCACGAAGCCAAACTGCGATGCTGACGCGGTTGCAACCGGGTTGAAGATGGTCTTGATGCTGAAGACATCCTTGTATGGGCTGAAGACCGGATCGGCAAGCAACCCGTGATTGAAAAAGTTTGCCGCCGCCTCGTTGAAGTCATCCTGCTGGCTCGCCGTGAAGCCATCGGCCAGCACGACGATGTTGATGGCGCGCTCGACTGGGGGTGGTGGCGGAGTGAATCTGGGTTGGTGACTGAGCGGCGAGTACGGCCAGCATCAACAACGTGAGGGACGCCGCGCTCAGAGCGAAAATATCGAATCGGGTTCGTCTCGTCTGCATCGTCGTCTCCCAAACTAGAACCAGTCAGGCGGACACAACGGGCCAGGAGAGGGCTGCCCACTCGTCGTCGATGCGACCGGCGGTCCGCTGAACAGGTGAGGAATCAACTGCTCCCTGGCTGGTGGAACCGGTTGGAGCAACTGGTAGAAGGCGCAGTAATGCTCGACCGCGGCGTTGACCGGGAGAACAGGCGGTGTTTGATGGACGTGCCGGCCAATCAACTTGAGCTTGACCGGTCGGCCGGGGCTCACAGGTCGGATGATGATTGGATTCGTGGTCGTGTTGGTCGCTCCGGTGAGATGGATCACGATCCGATCTGAAGGGACGTTGGCCCGGAAGTAAGTGCGGTCGGTCATAGCCTGCTTGTAGGCTGCTTTCGCGCCGCCACTGGACTTGAACTCGAAGATTGAGTCCTTGACCCCGACGTCCGCCGGATTGGTGGCCGTGATTTCGCCGTGCGTCAGCACCACTCGACCATCGACCAGACTCCGCCAGTTGGGGTTGAGGCTTGTCGCCGGGTAGTCGCTCGTCGTTTGCCCGAAGGTCGTGCCGGGCACCCACTTCACGTCTGCCCATTGCGCCAGATCGCTAGGGTTGGCCGGCCCAAATGGCGCCGCCGTCGGACGGGTGCCACGATTGACGCTCAGGGCAGTGGCATGGGCCTCCAGATCGGGAAACGTCACCGTTGCGCCGGCAAGGTCGAACATTCGATTCTCGGGCACGGGAGTGGATTCAATCACGCCGCTGACGACGAGCAGATCGACACCGAGTTGATCGACTTCGCAGACTGTCCGCGGCTGATTGGTCGCGGGATCCGTTTCCTGGACGTTGGCGTCCTTGAGAAACGCGATTTCGACTTTGTGCTCGCTCGGCGTGTGCACGTAGGCAAACCCCCCGTACAGACTCGAGCTCGAGGCGCGTCGTCGCCACGGGTGGCCTCGGCCTGCAGTACCACACCAGAAGCGCGACAGCGATAATCAGCAAAAGCAAGAGCCACTTGAACCATCCCATGCTGGTCTCCTAGGCCAAGTCAGTGTAGTGGAGCATTAGCCGCTTCCGAGTGCGATGAACGCGCCCCAGCTCGTGGGCGAGGCGAGTGTTGGGTTTGCCGCTGCGAAGCAGCGACAAGCTGCGCTTCCCGAAGCGCACCGACTGGATCGTTGGTGCGCGACAGGTTGCGATGAAACTCGTAGAACAGTGCGCGTGTCGCTTGGTCATCGACGTCCCACTGGCTTGCGATGACGAGTGGCACGCCTCCCGCCAGGAATGGACGCGCCACACTGAGCGCACCCTCGCCGCGCGAGACGCCGCCGACCGCGGTGCTGCAGGCTGCCAACACGACGAGCCGTGTGCGTTCGAATCGGGTGTTCGAAAGCTCGTGCGCAAAGAGGAACTCTTCCGTGCCGTCGGGTCGATCAGCGAACGCCAGGCGGGACAACAGCGGGTACTCCGCGTTGACGAACGCATGGCCCCCGAAGTGCACCACTTGGTGGTGGCCCACACCTTTCAGAAAGGCAGCTTTCGTTGCGTCACGGCCGGTCAGGACCGTGTGCTCGCGATAGAACGACTGCGTACTGGCGACTTCGCTTTCAGCCCCCGGCAGGTTGACGGCTTGGGCTGCCGGGTTGCCCACGAGCAGGGCTGACGTCAGCGGGCTCGAAAATCTCTGATGAGTCCTCTTCGAGGTCCAGTAGTACCTGGCACTCGGGCTCATGACCAGGTAGTAGTCTTCAACCAAATATCGCTTCGTGATGGGGTTGCGGAGCGTCGCGAACGGCAGCTGCTGGAGCTGTCCATCTGGAATCAGCACCATGACGCCACCGGAGGGTGCGATCTCGCTGACCGGTTGGATTAACAGCTTGAAGAGCTGCGTCTCATCGCTGGAGTCGGTACCGCGGTTCGAGACCGTCAGACGGTGCCGATTCACCAAACGCGCAAGGGCATCACTCGAGATCTCACGCTCCACGAATCGGTGGTCGTTTGACGTGATGGTCCAGATAAGCACTCGATCCGGGAGCGTTGCGTAATAAGCGATGACGGTTGAGGGCTCGAGCGATCGCTGAAGATCAGCAATCGTGAACGTATCGCTGGCACCGTACGGCATGCTCAAGGTTCGAGCGCGTGAACGTTCGGCGTACTCGAACGTTGCGGCGGGGTTACGACGCTCGGCGAGTTGCAGCTTCATCATTTCCTGGAACAGCGCCCAGGAATCATCGAAATACGAGATCTTGAAGGCTTCTTCACCAAGCGCCGATTGTCGCGATTCGAGCCGGCCGATCCCTTTGGCGAGTGCGCCCTCAGCGTCCCCTAAGGAACCATCGGCAAGGTAGGTTCGGGCCAGGCCAAGGTAGAGCCGTGGCACCCGCGCGGGTTCGGTCGTATCGAAGAAAGTAATGGCCTGTCGAAATGCCTCGATCTTTTCTGGTACCGGACCCCTCAGGAATTTGCGGCGTGATCACGTCGAGTTCAGCTTTCAGGTAGTTCCGCAAGGGGCCAGCGGGCACTGAGCTCAACCGGGCGTTGGCGTGCTCGAGGTCTCGTTTGGCATCCTCAAAGTGTCGACGGCGAACATGGATCACAGCGCGTTGGGTGAGCGCGTCCACGGTGGCCGTCGCAGAGGTGCGCACCGCTTCCTCGACGGTCGCATTCTGGAAGAGTAGAGCCGCTTCGAAGAGTTCCTGGCTTGAGGTGAACAAGCTTGCGTTGTACAGAAACAAGTAACGACGCACTGGTCTCCGCACTCTGGTGATACCGGCCAGCGTCTTGCCAATCTCCTCCCAACTTTGGTGTGTCTCACCTAGCGTACGAAGCACGTCGGCGAGATGGTGATGCAAGTTGACCGCGAACTCGGTTTGATTCGTCCGCTCGAACAACGCCGCGCTGGCGCGAAACGCCGTAACAGCCTCCGTGATCTTCCATTGCTTTGAGAAGACGAGCCCGCGTATCCAGAGAGCGTAGCCCAGCAGGGTCCCGTAATTCTGCGCGCGGGCGCTCGATTCGACCGTCGCCAGTGTCCGGTCAGCCTCTTCGAGCTTGCGTTCCTGATAGCGCAGCGTGGCAAGTCGAATCTGGACCCAGTCTCGATACCTGCTGGCGGCGCGAGTCAGGTCTCGCAACGCCTGTTCATGTGCGACGGACGCCGCCTCGTAGTCCTCAGCTTGATACTGCTTCACGCCCTCCGCATACGCGAGGTGCCCACGGGCAAGCACCCTGTCACCACTCGCGAGCAGTTGCACTTCGTCAAGGGACATCCGATCGGCTGTCACGTCGCGAATCGCAGTGGCGAGGAGTCGCGCTTGCCCCACGTGTGACTGTCGCGGCGGCCAGGTCGCGCCGGAGCACTGCGCGAGCCCACGCCGTGAGCACTTCCTGTTCGAAGTATTCGAGCGACGCTTCAGGATAAAGCTTGACGCGTTTCGCCACGAACGGCCGCGTCGAGCATTGCGAGTCGCACGCGAAGCTCTTTTGCACGCGCATCCCATCGCTCACGGATGTCGTCGATCCGGCGGTGGCGCCCGACGCTCGCGCGCGACGCGAATCCATCGAGCATCCCGTTCCGCCGCTACGTAGTCCTTCCACGCATCGGCGGCGCCAAGGCCCGGAAGCAGCCCCTCGATGGCCAGCGCGCGATTGAAGCGTGCTTCGTTGGTGCCACCGCCTTTCAGCGAATGGCTGGCGGCTTCGAGCGCTCTTGCCAGATATTCGACGCGCCGCGCGGGCGCTCGTTGCGCTTTGACCAGATAGGCCGCACTGAGATCGCTCCACGTCTCGGCGCGTTTCCCGACGGTCGCGGCCTCGTCGAGTGTTGTGATGGCGCGATCGACGTCCCCCGAGACCAGATAGCCGACGCCCGCGGCCGCGAGTGCCGTTGGACCGGCGTCGGCTGCAGCGGTCTTTTCCAATTGCGCGATGGCGATTCGCGCGTCGGGGGACAGGGGCGTGGTGGGAGATTCTCCCGACCGGCGAACCACAGGGGCATCGGCAGGGGCGAAGCCACCGCTCAAACGTGCTTCGAAGGGCAACGTCGAGCCGACTGCTGCCACGAGCTGCTCAAAGGGCTTCAGCGGTACGCGTTCGCGGCTGGGCCAGAGCGCCACCACTGCAATGACGCCCGCCAGCGCGAGCGACGCGACGGTTGCCCAGCGACCGACAGTCTTCATACGAATGCAGACTACTGGGAGAGCGCGCGCAAGTGCACGCGCGCTTCGTCGGCCCATCCGGAGCGGTCATCGATGGTGAGGTAGGCCTGCCATGCATCACGCGCTTCCTTGGCCATTGACAGCCGTTCCAGCGCATAGGCCCGATTGAACCAGGCCTCTTGCACCGATCGGTCGGCACTCAGCGCGCGATTGACGGTCGCGAGCGCTTTCGAAAGGTCTTCGGATTGATTGGGTCGCTGGCCCCGAACCAGGTAGGCCACGGCGAGATCGTTGAGAACCTTTGCGTTCGACGGCGACTGCGCAGCAGCCTCCTCGAGGAGTCTTACCGCCCGATCGATATCACCGACGATCAAGGCGGCGATCCCCCGGGCCTGCTGCGCGCCCGCGGATTGCTGACCAATCGTGACTTTTTCGATCTCCGCCGCCGCAATTCGCACGTCAGGTGAGAGATTCATTCCTGCCGACTCGCTGCTGCGAAGCGCGCCTCGCAACGGCGCATGCACAAAGCCACCTGTCAGGCGCGGCTCGATCGTCCGATCGGTGCCAACAGCGGCCACCAACGCCGTCAATTCCGGCGCGCTGGCGCGCCCTAACGGCAGCACGCCGCTGACGGCAAGAACCAGCGACGCCGCAGCGGCAAGGCCCGCCGCAGCCGCTGGCCAGATCACCCGCTTGCTCTGCCACCAACTCGTGGCCCCACTGGTGACCGGCGTCGCGGTGGGCTTGGTCTGCGCCGCCTCGGAGAACACGAAGTAGCACGTCTCGCACGTGGACAAGTGGCCGGCGACCTCCGCGCGGTCCGAGTCGCCAAGCTGGCGGTCCAGGAAGGCCGCGATGACCTCCAACTCCGGGCATCCGTTCAAGTCGCGCTTCATCACTTCCGCGGCCACGTGGTTCTCTCCCGTTCCGCCGCCTGTGCTGACCGCCTGAGGCCGTTGTCGGCCGCAATATCGCGGTCGTCCGGGTCGCTCAGGATGTCGTCGGCAAATAACGCCCGCACATCGGCTCGAGAAACGCCCTCGCTCGCCATGCTGGTCGCAATCTGCGCCAGCATGCGCTCGAGGGTTCGGTACAGGCGTCGCTGGTTGAGGTGCAACGCCCGCGCGATGTCGGCGACCGGCACGCGATCGTCGAATCGCATCTTCAGAATCAATCGTTCCTCCGGGGGGAGGACTTGCCGCGCCCGATCCAGCGCGGTTTGAACTCGCTTGGCGAGAAAACCCTGCTCGGCTCTCACCACATTGGCGTCGGCCATCACCGAGGCGCCTGGAATGCCCAGCGCCTCCTCTTCTCCCACCATCTGACGGGTGGGCCCGCGCTTCGACAATCGCTCGCAGAACGAACGCATCGTGTCGTCGACCGTGAGCCCGTGGTTCACGCGCAGCGTTTCGAGCGCCTGATCCGCGGTCCACCCATCACGCGAAACGAGGCGCTCGAGGTGCATCGCGGTCGGACCCAGCCGACGGGCTTCGGCCGACGGCCGCCACTTGCCCCACAAACGGTTGCGCCGGTCCAGGAAGAGACGCTGGACGACGACCGTGATGTAGGTCGTGAGGCTGCTCCGACCCTCGAACCGGCGGAGCACCTCGCAATTTCGCTCGAGAAAATGAATCCGCACGTCAGATCGAAAGTCCTCGGCGTCCGCCGGGCTCAGCCGATTCCGGCGACACACCTGGGACGTAACGTCATCGATGACGGCAAGATTGGCGGTAAAAAGGGCTTCGTCAGTCACAAGCGATGCCGTGGGCAAACCCAGCTCGCCTGCAGGGCTTCCAGGAGACCGGTACGGAAGTCCCCCATAAGACCACTTGGGCGAGGTCGCCGTTCCTGGGGGGAACAACCGATCGGTTCGCGGATTATTCATGATCAACGGGCCAACTGACAATCGCCTTGTCCGGATTAGACGGACCCGAGTTGTGGGATTTCCGTGGTCGATTTATGGATAGGGCGTAGAAGGCCCTGAACCTGAGCCTCGAGCCCTGAGTCCGTCGTGCCGTGGAGAGACGGACGAGGTGGGGATTTGTGTCAGGAGCCGGTCTTGACCCGGACCGGGGTGAGAAACGGCATGAGATCGCGCAGGCGGGCGCCGACTTCCTCGATCAGCTGGTGTTGCTCGCGATGACGAGTCGCGGCGAACTCGGGACGCCCGGCTTCGTTCTCCGCAATCCACGCTCGCGCGTACGTGCCGTCCTGGATCTCTGTCAGCAGGCCCTTCATCGCCCGCCGTGTTTCCGCCGTGACGATGCGGGGGCCGCCGGTGTAGTCGCCGTGCTCGGCGGTGTCGCTGACCGAGTAGCGCATGTAGTTGAGGCCACCGCGGTACATCAGATCAACGATCAACTTCAGCTCGTGCAGGCACTCGAAGTACGCGATCTCCGGCTGATAACCCGCCTCCACCAGAGTTTCGAAGCCGGCCTTGATCATGGCGCTCACCCCGCCACACAGAACCGCCTGTTCACCGAACAGGTCGGTCTCCGTTTCCTCCGCGAACGTCGTCTCGATGACGCCGGCCCGAGTCGTACCAATCGCCCAGGCGTACGACAGCGCGAGCGCATGTGCGGCTCCGGTCGCATTCTGATGAACGGCGAGCAGCGCCGGCGTGCCGCCGCCCTCCACGAACACCTCACGAACCCGATGCCCCGGAGACTTCGGCGCCACCATCGTCACATCGACATCGTTTGGCGGGACGATGCCGCCGAAACGAATGTTGAAGCCGTGCGCGAACATCAGCATCTTGCCGGGTGTCAGCGCCTCGACGATTTCGGATTGATACAACGCGGGTTGGCCGGTGTCGGGCGTCAACACCATCACGACGTCCGCCCAGACCGCCGCCTCACGCACGGACGTCACCTTCAGGCCCTCGGATTCGGCCTTGGCCTTCGAACAGCTGCGCTGCTGCAGTCCAACGACGACGGGGACGCCGTTGTCGCGGAGGTTCAGGGCATGAGCATGACCTTGAGAGCCGTATCCAACGATCGCCACCCGGCGATCCCGAATCAGTTGAGGGTCTGCGTCCTTGTCGTAGTAGATGCGCGCCATATGTTTGCCGTGTGTTGTATA
Organism: uncultured Acidobacteriota bacterium; assembly: GCA_963724485.1. Taxonomy (GTDB): domain Bacteria; phylum Acidobacteriota; class Vicinamibacteria; order Vicinamibacterales; family UBA2999; genus JACCSI01. Next base: position 56,061 of record CAVRUW010000014.1, on the reverse strand, counting down.
CGAGTCCATCAAACGGAGTACGAAACGTCTGGCTGAACGACTTCGTCCGTCGCGATGCTCTCGACCACGTCGCTTGTGTCAGAGCCCGCGGTGCCACGCGTCATTGCGACTCGGCCAGTCCGTACCATTTCGAGCACGCCGTACGGCCGGAGCACGTCGAGCAAGCCATCGATCTTGTCCTCGGTGCCTGTGATCTCGACGACGAGCGATTCGGGCGCCACGTCCACGATGCGCGCGCGAAAAACGTGGACGAGTTGCATCACTTCGCCACGCGTGGCTTGCGACGCCGAGACTTTGATCAGCGCCAGATCGCGATAGACCGCGTCGCCGATGGCAATCGACTCGATCCGGTCGACGTCGATCAGCTTGTAGAGATTGGCTTCGATGCGGCTTCGCGAGGCTTCAGGCGCATCGACCACGATGGTCATGCGCGAGACGCCCGGACGGTCGGTATGGCCGACCGTCAGCGACTCGATGTTGAGCGCCCGCCGTCGAAAGAGCGACGCGACGCGATTCAAGACGCCGGGGTGATCCTGCACGTAGACAGCGAAGGTCAGCATGGGGTGTCCGGTTAGTCCAGTGCGGTTTCGACGATTGGGTTGGGGCGGCGGATCATCGAGTCGAGCGCCGCGCCCGCCGGGACCATCGGATACACCGAGTCCTCCTGCTCGACGCGGAAGTCGATCACGAAGCCTCCCCGATGTTGTCGCGCCTCGCTGACTACCGGCAGGACGTCGGCTCGTGATCGCACGACGCGGCCAGGCAGACCGTAGGCGCCGGCGACGGTCACGAAGTCGGGGTTGAGCAGCGGTGTTGCGGCGTAGCGTCGCTCGTAGAAGAACTCCTGCCACTGCCGCACCATTCCGAGGTAGCCGTTGTTGACGATCGCGATCTTGATGTCCAGGTCCTCCTGCGCCAGCGTCGCGAGTTCTGCCATCGTCATCTGAAAGCCGCCGTCGCCGACGATGGCCCAGACTTCGGCGTCGGGGCGCGCGATCTTGGCGCCGATTGCGGCCGGCAGGGCGAAGCCCATCGTGCCGAGTCCACCCGAGGTAATGAGCGATCGCGGCGCTTCATGGTGGTAGTACTGCGCCTCCCACATCTGATGCTGGCCGACATCGGTCACGACCAGCGCCTCCCCGTTCGTGGCGCGCCACAAGTCGTGCATCACATGCGCGGCATACAGGTGCCCATCGTCGGGCATGTTACGGATGTCGCGCACGGCGGTCTCGCCCTTGCTGGCAGCGATGCGGTCGAGCCAGGGCTTGCGGCTGACGACGGCAACTCCAGCTTCCAAGTGTTCGAGGACCACTGCCAGATCGGCGACGATGCCGACATCGACGCGCACGTTCTTGCCAATCTCCGCGGCATCGATATCGACGTGAATCTTCTGCGCGCGCGGGGCGTAAGTAGACAACGTGCCCGTGACTCGATCGTCGAATCGCATGCCGAGCGCGATGAGCAGGTCGGCATCCTGAATCGCGTGATTGACCCACGCCTCGCCGTGCATTCCCATCATGCCGAGGCTCAGCGGATGAGAGGCGGGGAAGCCGCCGAGACCGAGAAGTGTGGCCGCGACCGGGATGCCAGTGCGCTCCGCGAACGTGCGTAGCCGAGCAGCGGAGCCGGATGCGATCACGCCTTGACCCGCGAGGATCACGGGGCGCTCAGCAGCATCGAGCAAGGCTACAGCGCTGGCGATGGCCCGCGGGTCGAGTTCAGGTGTGGCACGAACGCCTCGCCGTGCAGTAGAAGCGACTGCGTCCGGCATTCGGGCCTGCTGAGCATCCTTGGTGATATCGATCAGGACGGGCCCTGGGCGGCCGCTTCGCGCGATGTGAAACGCTTCCCGCACGACCGCTGAGACTTCGTCCGCACGCGTGACGAGGTAGTTGTGCTTCGTAATCGGCAGCGTGACACCGGTGATATCGGTTTCCTGGAAGGCGTCGGAGCCGATCAACTTGCTGCCGACTTGCCCGGTGATGCACACGATCGGAATGGAGTCCATCATCGCCGTCGCGATGCCGGTCACCATATTGGTCGCACCAGGGCCGGAGGTAGCGATTGCCACTCCGACACGCCCGCTCGCCCTGGCGTAGCCATCAGCCATGTGCGTGGCCCCTTGCTCGTGGCGGACCAGAATGTGCCGAATTGGGTACTCGAGCATCGCGTCGTAGGCGGGGAGGATGGCGCCGCCTGGGTAGCCGAACACATCGGTCACGCCTTCGGCGACCAGCGCTTCCCACAGCCGTTGCGCTCCGGTCTTGTGCATCGGCAGCGATTGGAGCAGAGCCAGCAACATTAATCAAATTAATAATGTTTGTGATTGCATAAGGCACGCTTGGCTCACCAACAGAACTCCGCACTCGCAGAACTCCGCACTCCGCACACCAACTCAGAACTCCGAACCCCGAACCAACTCCGAACCCCGCAACGCCGAACGCCGAACTGGAGTCAGAGTAGGATCCCGCAAGAGGAGACCAACATGAGCGTTGCCAAGGTTTCGGAAATCACGTCGACGTCGAAGGCCAGCTTCGAGGACGCAATTCAAAAGGGATTGAAGCGTGCGAACAAGTCGCTTCGTAACATCAAAAGCGCCTGGATCAAGGAGCAAACGGTGCGGCTCGACAAGGGCAAGATCACGGAATATCAGGTCAACATGTTGGTGACTTTCGTCTTGGAGGACTGATGCGTTGGCGTTCTGTGGCAGTTCTGCTCGTCTGGCTCGGGATCGTGCTGGTCGTCCCGGCCAGCCGAGCCTCGTCGCAAGCAGCAGGCAGCAAGGCGTCGCCACCCTCGGCAGGACCGGGCGCTGATGCCGCCGCGTTGACGAAGTTTTCCGAGTCGGTCGCCAACTACTTGGCGCTGCGCAAGAAAATCAGCGAGGAGATTCCACCGATCAAGGTGACGCCGCGCGCATCCGAGATCAACGCAGCGTCCGATGCATTGGCACGCGCCGTCGAGCGGGCGCGGCCGAATGCGCGGCAGGGCGGGTTCTTTACGCCCGAAATCGCCGGAGCTTTTCGGCGGACGCTCGAACTCGCACTGCGCAAGACCGATCGCGCGGCCCTTCTCGCGCTGATCAACGAAGAACCCGGCGCGCTGCGCCGCCCGACGGTCCACATGCGCTTCCCGGCAGGCGACATCCTGGCCACCACGCCCGCGGCGCTCCTGCAGTCGCTGCCCCCGCTGCCCAAGGAGTTGGAGTATCGGTTCGTCGGCCGCGTGCTGGTCCTGCGCGACATCGACGCCGCCCTGGTGCTCGATTACATCTCACCGGCGTTGCCGGCTCAATGAACGAGCGTTCTCGACGAAGGTTCTTCACGAAGGTTCTTGACGGAGGTTCGTCGCCGAACCCTGGAACCCTATCGTCCGTGAATTGTGACGCGCAGCCAATCCATCAGGCCGCTCGACAGGAAATAGAGCACGACGCCGGCGGTCACCAGGATGGCCGCCGTAATCGCGCGGCGGCGGTTGCTCGTTCTACCGGCCATTGACACCATCCAATCGCTCGGCGGTCCAGCGAAAATCACCAAACGGCGCCGACATCGCGCCCGCCAGTTTGTCATCTTTCAGCGTCGCGCTGAAATCCAGCTGCATGCCGGGATGCGGCCCGCCGGTGGTGGAGCCCGAGAACGTCAGCGTACCGTTGGTCAGTTCGCCTTCGACCGGAATGTCGCCGCCGGCAAAGGCCGCGACGAACTGGCCCGTCACCTTCTGGCCGTCGACTTTGAGCTCGAGCCCCGCGGGGCGAGCTTCATCCGCGAACTCGATGGTCATTCGCCACTTGCCGGCGACGGCTGGCGCTTGAGACCAGGCGGGAAGCGTCGCAGTCAACGCGAGCACTGCGAGCAGCGTTGGAACATCTAAATGGAGTTTCATGTCTGCCTCGAGGGAGCATGGTGACAATCGACGGATGAACCACTGCTGAATGGGCTGTTCAGCCGCCGTTCAGCTTGGGCTGAAGTACGCTGACAGTAACCAACCGTGCGAGTGCTCCTGGCCGAAGACGAACCGCATTTGTCCCAACAGGTCACCCGCGCCCTCCACGACGCTGGCTACGTCGTCGACTGCGCGGGGGACGGCGAGCGCGCCGACTTTCTTGGGCAGACCGAACAGTACGACGCGATCATCCTCGACCTCGGATTGCCGAGCGTCGATGGCCTGACCGTCCTACGACGGTGGCGTGACGCGGGCCTCGCCGTGCCGGTGATCGTCTTGACCGCTCGTGGCAGCTGGCACGAGAAGGTTCAGGGGATCGACAGCGGTGCGGATGACTATGTGTCCAAGCCGTTTCGGATGGAGGAACTCCTTGCTCGATTGCGAGGGTTGATCCGGCGCGCCAGTGGTCAGGTGACGCCGTCGCTGAAGGTCGGCTCCGTGACCCTGGATGCACGGCTGGCCAGGGTCACGCTCGAAGGTACGCCCGTGAAGTTGACCAGCCACGAATTCCGTGTGCTGTCGTACTTGATGCACCATCGAGGGCGTGTGGTTTCGCAAGGCGAGCTGACCGAGCACATCTACGCCGAGGCGTGCGACCGTGATTCCAACACGGTCGAGGTCTTTGTTGCCCGCCTACGCCGGAAGCTGGGCGCAGCGTTCATCGAGACCGTGCGCGGAATGGGCTATCGGATCGCCGAATCGTGAAGGCCCTCTGGTCGTCCTTTCGTTTTCGCCTTCTGGTCGGCTCACTGCTGTGGACCGCCGGCCTCCTTTACATCGCCCATCTCCTCTCGGTATTCGTCATGTTTGGGCGTGGGCCATTCCGCGACGCCAGCAACGTGCTCGGCTTACTCGTGATCGCGATCGTATTTCTGATGCTCGGCGCCATGCTGGCGCGTAACGGGCTCGCGTCGTTCAACGAGTTGCGGCAGCGATTGTCGAGCGTTCGAAGCGGCCAGAACAAGCAGGTGGAGGGAACGTACCCTACCGAGGTCCAGCCACTGGTCGACGATCTGAACGCGTTACTCGCGCATCGCGATCAACGAATCAGAGAAGCGTTGACCAAGGCCGGAGATCTTGCACATGGCTTGAAGACGCCGCTTGCCGTCTTGACGCAGGAAGCGGAGCAAGCGGAGGCCGCCGGACATGTGGAGCTGGCCTCCGTCGTTCGTCAGCAGGTCGAGCGGATGCGGCGTCAGATGGACTATCACCTCGCGCATGCGCGCGCGGCTGCCTCGGGCGCGACACCGGGAGTGCGCTGTGTGGTCGCCGAGTCTGCCGAGGGACTCGCACGTACGCTTCGCCGCCTGCACGCGGCGCGCGGCCTCTCGATCGATGTAGCGGTCTCAGCGGGCCATGCCGTGCGCGGTCAGCGTGAGGATGTCGACGAGATGCTCGGAAACCTGCTCGATAACGCGTGCAAGTGGGCCCGCTCACGCGTTGCCATTGCGTCATGCGATGGGGACGGCACGATTCTCATCACGGTCGACGACGATGGTCTCGGCCTCGCGCCGGAGCTGCGAACGGCGGTCCTGCAGCGTGGTGTGCGCGCGGACGAGCTCGCCCCCGGCTCTGGCTTCGGCCTCGCTATCGTTCGCGACCTGGCGGAGCTGCACGACGGCTCGATCGCGCTGGACGTCTCGCCCCTCGGCGGCGTCCGCGCCGCACTGCGCCTGCCCTCGGCCCCGGGGGACTGTCCCCGTTAAGCGGAGGTTAAGGTGACCTGCGGCATAACGAAGTGGGCGATGATTCGATCCAGAACCGAGCCTTGCCCTGGGTTCGAACCAAAAGTCACCTAAAGGATCCACAAGTGATCGATCAGATCGTCCAGGAGCTCCGTCATGCCGTTCGCGGCCTGGCAAGGGCCCCGTTCGTCTCGGCCGTCATCATCGCTTCGCTGGGAATCGGGATTGGCGTCAACACGGTCGTCTTTTCGTGGATTCAGGCGCTGGTGTTGCGGCCGATTCCCGGAGTGTCTGATGCCTCACGCTTCTACCTCGTCGAAGCCCGCGCCGAAAGCGGAAGCAGACCGGGTTCGTCGTGGCAGGAGTACCAGGACATCAGACGACACAGTGAGCTGCTGCGAGATCCGCTGGCGTTTCGAATGGTCCCGTTCAACCTGGGCGAGACCAGTCGCACCGAGCGAACCTACGGCTTGCTGGTCTCGGACAACTACTTTTCGGGGCTGGGCCTCCGCCCCGCGCTCGGCCGCTTCTTCAATCCGGCCGATGTGTCACGTCCGGGCGGCCAACCCGTAGCCGTCATCTCGTACGATTTCTGGCAATCGCGGCTCGCAGCCGCGCCTTCCGCGTTGGGCCAGGCGCTCCGCGTCAACAACCAGGACTTGACCATCGTCGGCATCACGCCCGACGGCTTTCAGGGAACGGTGCTCGGTCTCCAGTTCGATCTGTGGGTACCGGCGACCATGGCGCCGGTCGTCCTGAGTGGATCGCGAGAGCTCGACGATCGGGGCATCCGCGGCTATTACGTGATGGGAACGTTGAGCGACGGCCAGTCCGTCGCCCAGGCACAGACCGCGGCCAACTCGCTCATGCGTGAACTTGCCGTGAGCTTTCCCGCCACGAACGCGGCCATGCAAGCTGAGGTCGTCCAATTCTGGCAAGCGTCACGAGGTCCGCAAGGTCTCTTGATTCAAGGGCTATCGGTGCTGCAGGGGATCATGCTGATTCTGTTGCTTGCCGTCTGTGGCAACACCGCAAACCTGGTGCTCGCGAAGGCCACGACTCGGCATCGCGAGATCGGTGTTCTGCTGGCGCTGGGCGCGGGACGCCTGCAGATTGCGCGCAAGCTGCTGATTGAGAGCATCGTGCTGGGCGTGTGTGCCGCGGGTGTCGGCACCGTGATCGCCATGTGGGGGAGTCAGGCCCTGCGCGCGATGCCAGTGATGACCACCGCCGTGCCCGTTCGATTCCAGACCGGCCTGAACGAAGGTGGGCTGTTGTTCGCGATCGCCCTCGGCGTCGTGTGCGCGGTGATCTTCGGGATCGCTCCCGCCATACAGCTGGCACGTGTCGATCCGCAGTCGATGTTGAGAGCTGGCGGCCCTTCAGCAGCGCCAAGCGGTCTGCGGCAAGTGCTGACGGCGTCAGAGATTGCCCTTGCGATGGTCGTTCTGGTCGCGGCCGGCTTGTTCTTGCAGAGTTTTCGCGAATCGCAGGAAGACCCCGGGTTTCGTCGCGAAGGGTTGCTGCTTGCCGCGTACGATTTGAGCGGTCGCAACATCGAGGGTGCGACGGCGCGTGAGTTCGCTCAACGACTGCTCAAGAGCCTGAACGAGACGCCTGGCGTGCAGGGCGCGGCGATTGCCACGCAGGTTCCGCTCGACATTCACGGTCTGCCGCTCCGGACGTTCGTGCTCGAAGGCCGCGCCCGTACCGACGGCGCCCCCGATCGCGTGCTGAGCAACGTCGTGACGCCGGGTTATTTCGGCGCGATGGGAATTGCCCTGGTGGCCGGCTCGGACTTCGCGGAACTGAGCGACGTTTCTCTGCCCACGCAAGCCGTTGTCAACCAAGAGTTCGTGCGCCGTTACGTTCGGGACGGCGAGGCAATCGGTCGAGTAGTCGAAGTGGGTGGACGCAACTACACAGTCGCCGGCATCGTCCGCGACTCCTGGTACGAATCGTTCGGCGAACCGCCGACGCCTATCGTCTATTTGTCCTATCGCGATCGGCCGTCGACCCAGGGAGAGATTCACGTGCGAACCACGGTCGGCGACCCGACGGTGTTGGCGACAGCCATCCGCGCGGCGGTTCGCTCCCTCGATCAGTCGCTGCCGATCTACAACGTGCGGACGATGACACAACACGTCGAAACGAATCTGGCGTTGCGGCGAATTCCGGCGCGAATGTTTGCCGTTCTTGGCCCGCTGCTTCTGCTCCTGGCGGCGATTGGCATCTACGGAGTCGTCGCCTACACGGTATCGCAGCGGACGATGGAAATTGGCGTGCGCCTCGCTCTCGGTGCCACGGCGGGACAGGTCGTCAGTCAGATCATGCGCGAGAGCTTCGTGATGGTGATCATCGGCGCCGGGGCGGGATGGGTGTTCGTGTTCGCGGTCTACTCCCGACTGCTTCGCGGAGCAGTTGATCTCTCAGTGTTCATCGGCATTCCCGTGCTGCTGCTCCTCGTCGCCGCCCTGGCGTGTTGGTTGCCCGCCCGTCGCGCCGCGGCCCTCGATCCGACGGCCGCGCTGCGGAGCGAGTAGACTAGCGGTGTCTATAGAGCTAGTTTCCAGTTTCCAGTTATCAGTTCAAAGGGGTTCTACCTGGAATCGCAGGCCTTTGAACTGGAAACTGATAACTGATAACTGACTGGCTCTTAACAGCGGAGGAAGCATGCCGCACCATCCGAAGACCGGCCGCAACGACTTTTGCCCCTGCGGGAGTGGAAAGAAGTTCAAGAAATGCTGTGAGGCGAAGCAGCACGGAAACCGAAGCAGTCGGGCCTTGGCGATCGTTGTCGGGATCGTGATAGCCGGCGCCCTCGCCGCAGCGCTCACGTCGCTGGGTGAGGATCCCAGCACCGTGGCGACGCCCGGCCGAACCTGGTCTCCGGAGCACGGCCACTACCACTGAGCAGTTTTTGCTGAGCTGTTTTTACACGTTAACTTCCCGCTCAAGCTGTGAGATCGTGTTCTCTGCGCTTCTCGACGGCTCCGCCGTGGCTCATGAATTGCTCGGGCCGCGGAGCCAGCGGCACTACGACCGAGAAGCATGCAGTCTGTTCGAATGCTCGAACCCGAAACCGACCCTACTGCGCCTCGAGTGCCCGTTCCAGCCGCTCGTGCGGACGAACCTCTGAGCTTTGGCGCTCGTCTTCGGGCGGAGCGTGAGCGTCGCCAGATTTCGATCGAATCGATCGCCAACAAGACGAAGATTCTCGGAGCGCTGCTCGAAGGTCTGGAAAACGACGACGTATCCCGGTGGCCGACGGGGTTCTATCGCCGGGCGTTTTTCCGAGCGTATGTCGGGGCAATTGGCCTCGACCCCGAGCCCGTCGTGCGAGAGTTCGCGGAGCGGTTTCCCGAGGCCGAGGAGCCGGCGTTGGCGTTGGGCGGTGCTCCGGAAGCGGCGGCCATCCCCTCAAACAGTCCGATCTTGCGCCTGACGTTGGCGGAAGGCGGCCCGTTTTTCGCTGGCGGTCCGGTGATTCGCGCGATCCCGACTCGCTTGCGCGCGGTGGCGTTCGACGCGTTTGCTGTCAGCGTCATCGCGTTGAGCCTGTTTCTCACGTTCGGAGCTTTCTGGGCGCCGCTTGGCGCAGCGGTAGCGACCTATTACTTCGCCAGCATCCTGATTCTGGGCAACACACCGGGGGTGTGTTTGTTCGCGAAGCCGCGGTCTCCGGCCTGACAGAATTCGCGCGCGGATCCCTGTTTTGGCTGAGCTAGCTCTGGTCAAATTTAGACCATGAGCAGCCTGGGCAAGGTGCCTCCGCTTTCAGGTATCGCGGTCCTCCTGCTCCCAGGGAAGAAGCAGGACTGTCGACGGGTGTCCGTTGGTTTACGGGGGAATGGCTGAGCTAAGCCGCGGCGCGGCAGGGACTTACTGAACGAGCGCCAACAGGCCGAGCAGGATCGACGCAATGGCGAGCCCGGCCCCAACCGACATTGCGGCCGTTGCCGATAGCGTCCGGATCATTTCCGCCTTCATCTGCTCCGCGCTCATCTGCACCCTCTCCTGAGGCGTTTCGCCTCCGCTTCACACGCAGAGAGTGCAGCACTTGTGCCAGCAGCGCCGACGGACGGTCCTCGCTACTTGAAGAGGATTTCCTGAAAGAACTGAAGCGCTTTCGGGTCCCGCGACTGCCCGAGCCAGAACATCGCCTGCTTGCGGACCGCCGGATTTGTATTCGTCCGCGCCACCTGGATCAGTAGCGGGACACCCTCGCTTCGAGGCAGTTGGCTCAAGGCGAAAACTGCACGCCGTTTCACCTCGGTCTCGGGATCGTTGGCGATTGCGTCGGAGATTGCGCCGACCGCTTGCTCGCCGGCACGCTGCGCCAGCCAGAACAACGCTTGTCCGCGGACGTGGGTCGTCGCGCCATCCTTGGCGGCAGCGAGCAAGCGATCCAATGCGGATTGGTGCCGGTGCATCGCGATTGCGCTCAGCGCCGAATCGGCCAGCCGATTCGTGCTGCTCGCGCCAAGGAACGTCGCCAGATACGAGACGCTGTCGTCGTCTCGCACACCTGTCAACCAGTGCACGGTGCGTCCACCGGCGTCGAGGGGACATGCTTCCGAGAACATGCGGATGCGAACCACTTGCTTGTTCTCGATGCGGTAGAGCACAAAAAAGCTGTCACCGGATTCGAGCAACGTCGGACGATCCTGGCGCATCGTGGTGACCGCGCTGGCGACGCCGGGCTCGAGACGGCAGCCCGTGCAGCACGAACTGCTGCCATCACCGTTCCAGCAGCACATTTCGTGGTCGCCCGATCGTGCCGGCACGGCGTAACCCACCCATGCGGGCTCGGTCGTTTGAGCACTGAGCGTCTGGATCTCTCGTTCGATCGAGGCCGCCGCCGCGCGCGGTTGGAGACGCCCATTCGTGATCGATGGTTGAGCCGCGCCGCCGTGCCACGCCGGTCGAACAGTGCCCACGATTCCCGCCAGCAACGTGACTGCCTGCGCATGCTGAGTGCCCTTTGAACCCTTCGACGTGGCTCAGGGTTCATCCCGAGCCAAGTCGAGGGATGAACTGGTAACTGGCAACTGGGAACTTGCGATTACTTGTTCAGTATCTCCATCAAGTAGTCGAGAGCCACCTTGGAGCGCATGTGCGAGAGGCGGCTGACGATCTCCTTGCGCAGTTGCGTATCGGTTTCCTTGCGCGCGATGGCGACCAGTTGCTCGGCATTGTTCTGGTTTCCGAACGCCTGAATGATCGTTTTCTTGGTTTCTATGTCTTTCTCGCGGCCGTAGATGGTGACGAGCGTGTCCGATGTACGGCGCGCGCCCATGAGCCCGAGATTGCGGATGGCGGCGCGCCTCAATTCGACATCCGTTTCGGTGTTGGCGATCTCGGTCAGGCGCGTCGCGTTTCCGCCGACGAACATGGCCTGCATGATCTGCTTCTTGACCGGCACGGTCGTTTCCTTCTGATAGAGCTGCCACAGTTCGTCATGGGCGCCCATGACGCCGAGTTGCTGGACCGCTTCGGCGCGCAATTCCGGGGTGGTTTCTTTCGTCGCGAACGCGAGGACACGCGCGCGATCACCGGACACGCCAAACGACCGCAGGATTCGACGTTTCACATCGACGTCGGTCGTCGATTCATAGATCTGCGCCAGGGCGTCGCGGTTCTCGCGTGTGCCGTGCACGCCGAGGTATTGGATCGCGCGGCGCTGCAGGTCGGGATTGGAGCCGCCGCGGGCGACGGTAATCAGCACCTGGCGGGCCGGGGCCGAGTTGCTCTGCGCCAGGACGAACAGCGCACGCTCCTTCAGTCGGGGCGACTGCGTTCCCTGGAGGATTTTCTCGAGCATCGGAACGGCTTGATCAGGATCCGAGTGCTGCAGCCCCTGCAGCGCGAGCAACTTCAGCTCTTCGTCGGCCTCTGCCTCGGGACGCACCGGTTGGCCGACGCTCTGACGGACCTGGATCTCGAGCGCCTTCGCGTCGCTCATCCACTTGCTGCTTGGGTATCCCTTGATCAACTCGGCGGCCGCGGCCAGCGCTTCCGCCTTCTGTCCAAGCTTGTCCAGGGCGTAAGCCTTCCAATACAGCGCCGCGTCGGAACGCGCGCCCTTGGCGTCGGCGACAAACGTGAACTGCTCGACCGCCCGTTGCCAGCGCGCTTCTTCGAGCGCGCGCTGCCCCTGGTCGTATCGCGATTCTTCACGGTCACGCGCCGCCGCTTGTCGCGCCGCGTCGCGGTCCGCTTGCGCCTGATCGACCGCTCGCGCCGAACCGTCCGGCTGACTCACCACGACCGGTCCCGCCATCAACAAACCGGTTAGCGCCAACGAGCCCAATTCAAGTCCGATACCCATTCCTAGCCTCCGATATTTAGCCTGTTACCCGGTTCTGCTGACTGACGCGCTCGCGCTCGCGAATCTCCGATTGCACCACCCGCACGCGGAACAGCAGGCCGCGCGCGCCGATCTGTTCGCGCAGGGCCGCTACGGCTTCCGCGGTGACGTTCTCGGGGGCGTTGGCAATCTCGAGCAGCACCCGCTCCAGGTCTTCCAGGGTTTCGCCGATGACGCTGTCGCCGGCCTGTGCGGCAGTCTGTCGATACAACCGATTGGCCGCCACCAACTCGCGCGCTCGCGATTGGCCAGCGCTGATGTCGGTGAACGCGTTCGGCTCGCTATTCAACAACTCGATGAGGACCATCTGCGAGCGATCCAGATGGTCGACAACCGCTACCAGCAACACGCGATCGCCGACGTCGGCGACGGCTGGCTCCGTCGCGGGCGTTGCTGGAGTCACCGGGCTTGTAAAGCGTCCGGCCACGAACGCGGCGAGCAGCAGTACCGCCAGACCGCCCGCGAGCGTCCATGTCGGCCACGCCGGACCGGTGGGGAGCAGCCGCGAGAACCAGCCCCGCGACGCTTCCTGGATCTTCGGCTCCAGCCGCGCCCACATCTCCCGTTCGAACGCCGGAGATGGCTCGGGCACGGGTTGTTCGTCGACCATCGCGAGGACTCGCCGTAGCTTCTCGAATTCCATCCGGCACGCCGGACAGGACGCGAGGTGCGACTCCACTGAGGGATCGTCGCCTTCACCGTAGTAGTGAAGGATCAGCGCATCCTCATTTACATGCATCGGCGGTCTGCCCTTTCGCGGTTGACGTCTCGGCCACCTCGACGAACGGCTCGAGCGCAGCACGCATCTTGCGCACCGCTCGGAAGATGCTGTTCTTGGCGGCCTCGGTCTTGAGCCCCATCGCGGACGCCACCTCGCGGATCGGGAGTCCTTCGACGTGGCGCAGCGTGAACGCCAGGCGCTCACTGGGTGTGAGATGCGCCAATCCTTCGCTTACACGCTCGCGAATCTCGACGCTCAACAGAAGTCGATCAGGACCCGCGGCGACCGGCACCACGGCGTCGGCGCCGCGTTCGAGATCCTCGGGGTCTTGCCCCAGTTCCCGGTGTTTGCGTGAGCGAATCAGGTCGATTGAGCGGTTCACGGCAATCCTGTGAATCCAGGTCCGAAAATCGGCCCTGGCTTCGAAACGGCTCAACTGGCGGTAGGCCTTGAGGAACGTGTCCTGCACGATGTCCTCGGCGTCCGGGGCGCTGCCGGTCAGTCGATACGCCACGTTGAAGACGTAGCGCGAGTGACGCTCGACGAGCGAACGAAACGCTTCGCTATCGCCGCCGCAGGCTTTAGCGACGGACGTGCGGTCGCTCTCGTGCATCCGGAGAGTTTGACGGATTTCAGCCGGTCCGGTTGGGTTTCCCGCCCCGCGGAGCGGGGCCAACAAATACTGCCGCTGGCGAAGCGGAGCCTGGAGTGCTCCTTCCAAGCAATTGGAGGCGGAGCTTCGCCAGCCGCCGCTGATGTACGCTGGCGACCCGATGCCAACGGGCCCTTATCGGCGGCTCGCCGCGATTGTGCTGAATTTTCGCACCCCGGACGACACAGTGATGGCCGTCCGCTCCCTGCTGGCTTCCACCCGCCCGCCCGACGACCTCATCGTCGTGGACAACGACGCCGGCCCAGGCTGTCGGGCTCAGGTGGCGGGGCTCCACCCTGCGGTGAGGTACGTCTCAGCGGGGAGCAACCTGGGCTTTTCCGGTGGGATGAACCTGGGTATTCGTGCAGCGCTGGCGGCTGGCGCGAATGCGGTCCTCCTCGTCAACAGCGACGCAACGGTGGCTGCGGATTGTGTCGGGCGCCTGGAGAGTGGCCTCGATGGCGTGCACGTGGGTATCGCGGGTCCTGTGATCCTCGATCGATCAGTCGAGCGTGTGACCTCGTCGGGAATCGACTATGACGCCTCGACTGGACGGATGCGTGAGCGGCGGGAATCACCAATCGGTGGAGCAGTAGAGGTCGACGCCGTCAGCGGATGCGTCATGCTCGCTGCCTCCGAGGTCTTCGAGACAGTCGGCTTTCTGGACGACGACTACTTTTTCACCTTCGAAGACATCGACTTCTGCTTGAGAGCTCGCGTTGCCGGCTTCCGGACGGTCGTAATACCCGAGGCCGTCGCTTACCACGTTGGCAGCCGAACGATTGGGAAGGCCTCGCCGGAGCGCCTTTACTTTGCCGCCAGAAATCACTTGTTGCTGGCGAGCCGCGCGACGCGGTCCTCGAATCCTCTGAAGTCGATGCTGCGAACGTCGTCGATCGTTTCGCTGAATCTGGCGCACGCCGTGACGTCAGCGCACGGTCCGCTCGCGGGGCGCCTTTCAGCGGTGTTCCGTGGGACCGGTGACTATTTCCGAGGACGGCTCGGACAGGGCAGCGCTGCGCCAGCCACCATCTCGCCAGCTCACATACGGCAGCTGGCGGTGCATGGTGAGGTTGTCCTGCCTAGGAATGACGATCACGCAGCGATCCTGATGTACCACCGGATCGCGACATCGCCTGGCGATGGAAGCCTCTGCGTTGCGCCACGACACTTCCGCTCCCACTTACAACAGCTTCGCGACGGTGGGTACAACGTCGTGTCGCTGCGCGATCTGACTGACCAGCTAACGAAACGAACATTGCCGCCACGCTCGGTTGCCATCACGTTTGACGATGGATATCTGGACACGCTTACCTTGGCATCGCCGCTCCTGAGGGAGTTTGCGTTTCCCGCTACCGTCTTCGCCGTGAGCGGCGCATTGGATGGCCGTTCTGCGTTCTGGTGGAACACGCTCGATCGTGTTTTCGAGCGTAACACGCTACCGCCAAACCTCTCCCTCCAACTCACTCGCGAGGCTCTTACTTTCGCAACGTTGACGCTTCAGGAACGACATGACGCGCACATGCGAATCCGAAGCGAATTGGTCCTCCTCACACTGCCAGAACGCCAACGCGTCATGAACGACCTCATCGGTTGGAGTGGGTTGGTCGACGATATACCTGCTGACGTGCGGCCGATGACGGCATCCGAGCTCGTGACGCTGGCATCGATTCCCGGTATCGAGATTGGGGCTCACACCGCGAATCACTTGTGCCTTTCTTCGCAGTCGCCGGCTGTTGTCGAGGACGAAGTTACGACCTCGAAGCATCAACTGGAGAGACTGCTCGATCGTGCGGTGAGCACTTTCGCGTATCCCTACGGGTCCCACAATCGCGCAGTGATTGATGCCGTGCGCGCCGCTGGATTCAGCGTCGCGGTCACGACGGAGCAGCGATTGGTTACCATCGGTACCGATTTGTTTACGTTGCCACGTTACGAGGTTCTCGACTGTGACCGCCTGACGTTGCCGTCTCCTTGATCTCCCCGAGTTCGAAAGCTAGTAGTTGGTCTCGTCGCCCTGGCTTGACGGCGCGAATGCCATATACCACTGGAAAGAAGGGGTCGTACAGGTCGAGATCCTCTTTCGCAATTTCATGCGGCGATAGACCGTACAAGAACGCGGCACTGGCGAGTACGTTACCGAACCCGACGATTTCGAATGAGTGGATGGGAAAGATTTCCGCGAACAATCGTCGAGCCGAGGCCTCCGTGAACCGCCAGAAGTCCCCGTCCAGTGCTGCACCCTCGTAGGAGATCCGCCCGCTGGCTGGCACCGTGCACAACAGCACTCCCCCTGGTTTGAGCACGCGACACGCAGATGCTAGAGCAGCACGCACGTCATAAATCACGCCCAGAGTCTGGGTCAGCAGGAAACAGTCGTAAGTGTCGTCGCCGATGCACGCCGCGTCAGTCAGGTCCGCGGTAATCGTGGCTTCTCCGTTATTTGGATCGATGTCGATGACATCGTTGCTGACGACGCGTTCGCCGCCGAAGGCCCGAGTGTAGCCGGCATCCTTGACCTCGAGCACGTGACCGCGCACGTCCTGCTGATGACGGCTGAGAAATTGGGTGATGTAGTACCGATCGAGTGGAATTCCACGGTCGAGCCCCCACACTGGACTGATCGGCTCCGTCGTCGCAAGATCGCCAAGCTCTACTCGCCTGCGGCCGAACTTCCTGAGTTCGTCGAGGGTTTGATCGATAGCGTGTTGCAAGATGGCCTGCTCCGAAACCATCTGCTGCTGTTGGAGATGCAGCAACTGGTACCGTTCTCGTGCTTCGAGCAGTAAGGCGTCTTTGTGCAGAAGTAAGCCGGTTCCCTCAGCCGACACGAGATCCGGATAACTGCGATAGAGTTCCTCCATCGACTGAGAATGCATTTTCGGCGCGAGCGGGCGAGCTGGTGAGATTTCTCGTGACGACTGCTCTTGCCACAGCCACCCCTCCAATCCACTCTTCAGACAGGCGAGGCAAAAGTGTTCCCATGGGTTCGCAACGGCTTCAGAGAAGCCTCCGATGCTCACCCAAGCCTGGCGGCGGAACACGGACCACGTCGGAGTGCTGTCGCCTGAGAAAAGGTCACGCACCTCAATGCGGCGTCCAAGTGAATCAAGACAATCGCGATACCGAGGAACACTTGGCGGTGGGCTAACGAACGACACATCAGGGCGATGCTCGAGAAGCGACGCAATCCCTTGAAGACAATTCTGGTTCAGCGCGACGTGCGCCGAGACCAGGACAATCGCTGACGCAGTGGTGGCTTGAACGGCCTGGTTGTAGCCCGCACCGAGCGTTGCAGCATTGTTTACTACCAGGCGGTAGCTGCTCGAAACGCGTGCCAGAACTTGGCGGGTGTAAACGTCGCGTGATCCGCTGTCGAGAATGACAATCTCGCCTGGCGATACTTCGCTATCGCTCAATGCGGCCAGGGCCTCATCAATGGTTCGACCCCGATCGTGGCAAACGACTATGACCGCCGAATCCAGAGGCGTCATGAACTGCCGCTGCGCAACCGTCTAAGCACATCGATGGCGGTCCGGAGCGGTGCCGTGACCTTCCAGGATCTCGACGCGCGTAAATTCGCGATCTCTTCGAGCGCAAGGCTGTATTCCCGCTGCATAGTCAACAAGGCGGCATCGCAGTCTCGCCGTTCTTGTGCTGACTTAGCCACCAGAGTCTCTTGCAAACTCGTCAGCTCGGCCCGCCGCCGGGCAATCGCCGCCCGGTGATCGCTGATCTCACGCTCTACTTGCCAGTTCTTTCCCAGCTGCTCACTCAGCAGGCGATCCTTTAAAAGAAGTGCTTCTTCGAGATACGCGCGAAAGGCCGCCTCGTGCTTACGCGTCAGGTATTCCATCAAACGCAAGTGAGTCTCGCCAGTTGTGCATCCTTCGCAGAGTGACCCTGAGCGTCGACGGTAGTAGAAGAGGATCTCCGGAAGAATCAAGCCCCGATGACCACGTTCCAATAGGCTGATCCAGAAGTCCCAATCTTCATCACCCTGTGCTGGCATCTGT
Source organism: uncultured Acidobacteriota bacterium (assembly GCA_963724485.1). Lineage (GTDB taxonomy): Bacteria > Acidobacteriota > Vicinamibacteria > Vicinamibacterales > UBA2999 > JACCSI01. The sequence goes on along the minus strand of CAVRUW010000014.1, from coordinate 38,675 downwards.
TCGTCATAACCGCCGATGGAGAGCACGGCTTCACGACGAACGAGGGCCGCCGGAAAAATGGGGCAATCCATTAGCAGCGTCGGCAGATCGCATCGCAAGTCCATCGGCGCGACGAGCGTCTGCTCGCCAAACATCTGGAGCCGAGTCGAAACAAATGTGAGTTCTGGCTCGGCATCGAACGCCGCAAGTGTTTTCTCGAAGTATTGTGGGTGCAGCTTGTCGTCGGCATCGAGGGCGCATGAAAAACGGCCTGTGGAGCGCTGGACGAGCATGTTGCGCGCACAAGCCAGGCCGCCATTCGGAGTCCGGAATATCTGGGTGCGCGGCCAGGATCCAGATTTCAGGATCTTGACGGTCTCCTCGTCCGTTGATCCGTCATCGACGACGAGGATCTCGAAGTCCTGGACGGTCTGCGCGAGAACCGATTGAATGGCCTCGTCGACATACGCTCCGAGGTTGTAGCAAGGGATGATGACCGAGATGAGTGGTGTCATCGGCGAGATCGAAACCAACCCCCGATCGTGCGCGCTGGGGCTGACCAGCGCCAGCTTCGCGACTGGCAGATAGTGTCCAGCAACTGCCCTCGATGGTCGACGATCAATTGCAGGTCTTCGCAGCGACTTCGAACTGCACTCAGCGTGTCGTTGAGTTCACCCACCTCGGAGCTGAGTCTTGCAATCTTGCTTTCCAGGTCCTCAACCATGCGGTGGCGCAACATCTGTTCGAGACGCACCTGTTCAGGGCGATAAGGAGAGGTTACCGGACGGCTCGGAGCGCCCGCGTCTTCCGTCCACCCCGCATATTGAATGTGCCAGCCCTTGGCTCGCTCGCTCTCTGCATAGTTCCGTTCGGACATCACTTTCCGACGTAAATGGCTCTGCCCGCGAATAGGGTAGTGTCGAAGTAGGAAACGGATTGGGAAGACCTGCCGATTCGGAAACGTAGCGTCGTGGCCGCCGCTCGACGACAAGTCCACCATTTGGTCGCCTCGCCGCCAGCAGCGAATCTGCGCATGGTTGAAAGCAGCCGCTCTGGCGTATTGCCGAAACGCGGACTTCACGTCCCCCGTTGGCTCGACGCTATCGACATTGCCATCGAATTCGAGGCAGGTGAAATCGATCGCGTTGTAGCCGGCATCGTGTACAAACTGGATTCCGGCTCGTAACGAGACGCCCGGCCAGGGGGTCTCGCGAAACTCATCTGCGTCGTGGTGAACAAACCAATCGGCTTCGAGCTCCTGGGCGAGTTGGCTCTTCCGACGCAGTATGGGTTCCCACGCAAACTCGTGCGGCGTGGGACCAGGCATCGAGAATCGCTCGATCGCAACAACGCCGCGACCCAGGAATGGTTCGACCTGTGCGATCGTGTCATCCGACGAGCCATCGTCGAGGAGGTAGACAGAAACCTCCTGACGAATCAGGTCTTCAACCACTTGAGCGATGATGTCTGCTTCGTTGTAGGCCGAAATGATCGCCATGACAGACACCGGCCGCGACACCGAGAGGCTCATGCCACGCCGATCGCGGAACTGTCGGGTCCCGTCAACAAGCTGAGATATTCATCCGCTACGGTCGTCGGCGCGCCCACGCAGACGATGCGGCCTCTGTCGATCAACAGCGCCCGATCGCAAAACGTCCGGATGATTCGCGGATCATGGCTCACCAGCACAACCGAGTGACCCTGGGCGCGAAGCTCGCGATAGCGCATCTGGCAGCGGGCCTTGAACGCGGCGTCCCCAACTTCGAAGATCTCATCGAGCACCAGAACCTCGCGCACGGCTCGGAATGCGACCGAGTAGGCAAGTCGTGCCGCCATGCCGTTGGAGTAGTGCTTCAACTTGAGATTGGCAAACCGCTCGAGCTCGGCAAACTGCAGAATCTCCGGCATGCTCCGGCGGATCTCGCCCAGCGACAAGCCCATGACAGACCCGATTAGGTAGACGTTGTCGATGGCATCGAGCTCGGGGTTCCATCCAACGCCCAATTCCAGAATCGGGGTGATCTGGGCCGCGAGATCGACCCGTCCACGATCGGGCGGATAGACCCCGCAGAGAATTCTGAGGAGTGTGCTCTTTCCCGAGCCATTCCGGCCCATGATCCCGAGGGTCTCGCCCTGGAGGACATCGAAGCTGATGTCGTCGAGTACGACCATGCGCTCGAACCGACGCGGTTGAAGAAACCCGAACACATGTTCGCGGACGGTATCGCGCCGTACCGTCGGAACGACGAAGGCTCTTGGCGACGTGCTCAACGCGGATAAGCGGAATCGACATGTTGCACTGGAGACACGTGTTGGTCTTTGCTACGTGCTTCGCGATCGTCACGCAGCTCGGCCGCAAGAATAGCCGTCTCTTCGATCAGTCGCTCGATCTGCTGGCGCTGGCGCGAGACGATCACCGAGAAACAGAGTGAGGCGATGAACACCATCATGATGAGCAGCATCAGCAGGACCGTCGGTGGGTAGAATACGCCGAGCCAGCCCGCTGCAGTGTCGAGCACATCGCGTCGAATCGACAATCCAACCAGTGCGAGCGAACAGAGAATCCAGAGAAACGAGTATTCCTCGGTCAGCTTGCGCCGCCGCACCAATTCCAGAACGACGATCAGCAGCGACAGGCTGACGCCCAGCGCCACGAGTTGAATGCGGTCGCTCACCGGCGCCCACCGACCTGCCGTCGAAGCGGCACGATCACCATGGCCAGGAAGACTCGCGCGGTTGCCGCGAGCACGCGTGTGCCCGTCAGTGACGTCGTGCCACCAAGACGCGGCCGTGCCGCGACCGGCACTTCGAGGGTGCGCAGCCGGTTGCGACTGAGAAACAACCGCAGCTCGGGCTCCGGATAGCCAGTGGGATGATGCTCGGCGAGCAGGCGCAGTGCTCGGGGACCAAACGCGTAGAACCCGGACGTTGGATCCGTCACGCGTGAGTTGGTCAAGAGCGACAGGCAGGTGGCGAGAAAGCGCTGGAGGACGCGCGTGCCCGACGGGGAAGCCGCGCTCAGGACATAACGCGAGCCGAGCACAACGTCGGCGGAGCCGTTACGAACCGGTGACAACAGCGGTTCGATGTCCGCCGCGGAATGCTGTCCATCACCATCGAGTCGCACGCAGGCATCGTATCCGCCTCGCGCCGCGTAGCGAATCCCCGCTCGCATGGCGCTCCCGATACCCAGCCGCTCCGGAAAGGAGAGCCACCGAACACCAAGCGACGGGAGCAGATCTCCTGACCCATCGGTCGAGCCATCGTCGATGACGAGGACGTCGAGCGATGGTTGATGTCGCCGCACTTCGGCAATGACGGCCGCAAGATTCGACGCTTCGTTGTAGGCCGGGATGATGCCAAGCACTTTGTTCACCCGAGCCGGTGGGTCTGACCAGATCAACCGCCTGTCGACCCCGCGTCGAGCCGCGCCGCCCATGCTGTGCACCGGATGCGACGGCAATCGAACGATCCGGCGGAGAGACCAAACCGCAATTGCGGCGGACCAGCTGAAATCCCGCAGCAGATGCAAGGGCACGAACAGCAACGCCGCTGGATCGCGGAAGCGGATGGTGGCGGATACCGATGCCCAGCACCGTTCGAGTACGAGCAGGAACACCAGACTTACGGCGATGAGCGCCAGACCTCGCCAGGGTCGGCCGATGACGCCGGCGGCGAGTGCACCGGTCAGAGCGGCCATGGCCGCCGCCATGATCACCCCGTGAGCCATCATGGCAGTGGGAGAAACCGCGTCGCCGGCAATTCGTCGGGGATGCTTGGCGACGACATCGAGGCGCCCGTACCCGAACCCGTACTGCTGCGCGACATAACCCGAGAGCGTGTTGCGCCAATGATGTCGGCTGTGCGCGTCGCGGCAAAACGTCAACCGGTAGCCAGCGGCGATCAACCGGTAGCTCATGTCGTTGTCGTAGCCGTACCCGAGTGACTCATCGAACAGGCCCACCTGATGCAGAGCCGCGGCTCGATACAACGAGTTCCCAGTGCAGACATGGCTCGTCTGTTTGTTTCGGATCGCCGAATATCGCTGGGCGAGATCGATCGCCATCGCTCTCTCGACGAGTGGCGCCGCGTGATCGACGACGTACTGACCCTGCGCGGCGGCTATGCCAAGGTCGTCGAGCTCGCCGACCAGACGATGCAGCCATTCCGTGTCGATCACGACGTCCTGATCGATTTGAGCGATGAGCGGGTAACGCGCGGCGAGAATGCCGGTATTGATGGCAGCTGCGGCACCGCGTCCCGCGCCTTCGACGATTTGCAGCGGTCTGCTCGCGGCCACCCGCCGAAGGATCTCCGCCGAACCATCGGTGCTGTCGTCGTCCACTACGATCACCTCGACCGGCAAATCGATGCTGGTCGCGGCAAACACGGCATCCAGAACGACGCTAAGCGTTGCTGCTCCGTTGTGGACGGGGATGACGAAGCTGACGCCGTTCCTGGCGGTAGCCGTCATGCAACCATCCCCAGATAGAGCTCTTCGAGCTGTTCGCACACCCGTTCTTCACTGTAGGCGTTCCGAATGTGGGCCCAGCTTTCCGCGGCGCGAGCACGCCACGACCCGGGGGCGTTCAACACGGCGTCAATCGCGGACGCAAGCGCCTCCACCGATCCGATCGGTACGACCTGGCCGCCCGCGGTCTTGCCGACGACCTCACCACAGCCCGAATCATCAGCCACGATCACCGGACTGCCGGACAGCAAGGCCTCGAGCGGTACCAGACCGAACACTTCGTGCTGAGACGGGTACACCACGACATCCGCATCCGTGAGTGCCTCGAGCCGGTCGCGACCGGTAAGCAGTCCGGTAAATATCGTTCGATCGCCGACGCCAATCTCGGAGGCGAGCCGCTCGGCCGCGGCGCGGATTCCCATGTCGTTGCCGGCGATCACGAGGCGAGCATCGGATCTGGACAGCTGAGAGAACGCCTTGATCAGCACGTCGACATTCTTGCGCGGCGTGAGCTTGCCGAGGAACAGAACGATGGGATGTGACTGAACGGAGTAGCGTTGACGGAATCGTCCGCGTTCGAGCGGCGTACCAAACTCATCGAGATCGATCGGATTGGGAATCAGCGAGATCGATTGCGCCGCCACACCCAGCTCAGTCAACTGCCGTTGTTCGGTGCTCGACACCGCCAGCACGCGACTCGCGGAATCGAGCAGCTGCTGACCAAGGACGATGTCGAATACGCGCTTGACGTGATGCAGGCGTTCAATGCGCGGGGCGGTGCCGTTGGGAGCAAGAACGTAGGGGACCTGATGTTGACGAAGAAAATGGCCGGAGACCACGCCGGGGAGGTTACGACACGCGTGCAGGTGGGCGACGTCGAAAGCCGCAGCGTGCTCCCTCATGTAGCGCTCGAGACCGAGGGGGAAGAAGGCCTGCCAATGATACGCGAGCCGATTGGACAGGTTGGGAAAGACCCGAACTTCGACGCCGTCAGCGGTCCAACGGGCCGGCCAGGCCACGAATCGTGACGAGTGCGGATCGAGTCGAGGGAGCCTCGACGCTGCATCACATGCGTCAGTTGTGCACACCGTGACGCGGTGCCCACGCCGCACCAGCCCTCTCGCCAGCGTTGCCGCGAGTCTCGGGATTCCGCCGTATGCCCAGGCATCCGCGGAATACGGCGTGACGTGAAGGATTCGCACGTGATCTGATGAGCTGTCTCTAAATTACTATAAAATTCCCCAAATGCATGTGGGAGCGTGACTTGAGGTCCGACGCACCGCAGCGCGCGCTCCCGTTCGCATACGGAATCGTCGTTGCCGTCGCTGCGATTGTTTACCTTAACGCGCTCCAGACTCCATTCGTCTACGACGATCATCGGACGGTCGTCGAGAACTTCTCAATCCGCGATTTTCGCGACTGGCGGGCGGTCCTCCTGTATCAACCGCTGCGTCCAGTCCTGAACATCTCATACGCCATCGATTACGCAATCTGGGGCGAGAACCCTTTCGGCTTTCATCTCACCAACGTCCTGTTACACATCCTGAACGTTCTGCTCCTGTTCAGGATCGGTGTCGCGTCCGAGTCCGACCACGACCGCGGGCAGCCGGGCGGGATGGGGCAAGTGCGGCCTGAGATCGTCGGATTCACCGCCGCACTGATTTTCGCCGCCCATCCGATGATGACCAGCGCCGTGACGTACGTCACGGGTCGCTCCGAGGTGCTCTGCACGACCTTTTTCCTGGCTGCCCTGCTGTGCGCGCGACGGTGCTTGCTGGAGCAGGGCCGACGCTGGTGGCCGCTCACCGTGGGACTGTGGATCCTCTCGCTCGCCACCAAGGAAGTTGCCGCGATGTTCCCTCTGGTGCTCATGTGTTACGAGCGCTTCGTCTTGCGGCTGACGCCAGAGCGGCGCAGGCGAGCAATCCGCATCCTCATTGGGCCGATGCTCAGCGTCGCGGCGTTGGTTGCGATCGGTCGACTCGTAGCGTTTTCCTTCGTCGAGCACCCAGGCGATGTGTCGCTTGACGGGCAACTTGTGTTCGCCGAAGTGAACGTCATCGTCGGCTACCTCAAGCTCATGTTGATGCCAGAAGGGCAGACCATCTTTCACGCGGTTCCGCTCGCGGGACTACTGGACGTTCGAACGTTGATGTCCTTCGCCGTGGTGGTTGCATTGGTGTTGATCGGGTGGCGAGCGCGCGCACGTGCCGGTCTCGTCACATTCGGGTTGGCTTGGTTTTTCCTGCTGCTCGTACCTTCGACGCTGTTGGTGCTGCTCGGTCGCGCCGAGCCGATGGCCGAACACCGAGTCTACCTGGCGAGCTGCGGGTTGATACTCGTCGCGGGAACTGCGGTGGAGTGGTCGTTGAGACGATCGACCCTGAAGACCCGTCGCGCCCGTCTGGCCTTGCAGGCCGTGATGGTCGTCGCGCTCCTGTCACTGGGTGGTCGGGCGATGCTCCGCAATGCGGTCTGGGCAGATCCGATCGGGCTGTGGCGTGAGTCGGTCGCCCAGGCCCCGCAGCACTGGCTGCCGCGGCTGTTGCTCGGCGAAGCGCTGCACGCGGCAGGGCGGCAACAGGAGGCGATCGCCGAGTACCGTCGCGGCATCAACCTGCGGCCGGATCAGGAGCTGGCGTATCAGAAGCTCGCGCGAGCCTGGCTCGAGACCGGCAACCTCGGTCAGGCGTGGGCCACTTTCTACGAACTCCGCGGCCGATATCCGCAATCCGTAGTTGCAGCCAACGGTCTTGGCGCACTGGCCCTGTTGACTGGAGATCGCGAGGGTGCCCGCACCCACTTCCAGCGCGCCTTGGAACTCGACGCCGGGAACGTGACGGCGCGCCAGTCGCTGGCGCTGATCGCAGAGACCGAACCGATCGACGCCAGAGAGGCGCTACGATTGTGCGAAGAAATCAGGCAACTGGCGCCCCGCACCCCAGGCAATGAAGACTGCATCAGAAGGAATCGGGAGCGCTTGACGAACGGATCTGCCAGCTTGCTGAAACCGTGACTTCACAAGTCGCCGATTCGCCACGAAGGGTGATTTCCAGCGGGCTCGAGCTGTTCTGGACGCTCGTTCGCACGGATTTCAAGGCTCGCTACCACGGAACCCTGAGCGGCTTCGTCTGGGCCTTGCTCAAGCCGATCAGCCTTTTCGTGGTGTTGATGGGTGTCTTTTCGCTCGTCTTCGCTTCGGACCAGAACTACAAGCTCGATCTCATCATCGGCTTGTTCTTGTGGGATTTTTTCGCCGAGGCCACCAAGACCGGGCTCACATCGCTCCACGCCAAGGGCTACCTTCTGACGAAGACGCGCTGCCCGTCGTGGATTCTCGTGGTGACTTCGGTGGCGAACGCCCTCATCACGCTGATGGTGTTCTGCAGCGTGATCGTCATCTTCCTCGTCATGGCCGGCCATCCGCCGACACTCCCTGCGCTGTTGCTGTTTGGCGCGTACGCGGTGGCGCTCGTCGGTATCACCATCGGATTCTCGCTGGCGACGAGCGTGTTGTTTCTCAAGTATCGCGATCTGAATCAAGTGTGGGATGTGATCGTCCAGGTGGGTTTTTTCATCGCGCCCATCATCTACCCGCTCGAAATCATTCCGGAGCGCTATCACCGGTATCTGTATCTGTGGCCGCCGACAGCGATCATCGAATTCTCACGAGGCGTGCTCGTGGGCCCGAGCTGGCCCACGGCGACAGGTCATCTTTTCCTGTTTGCGGAGGTGCTTCTCGTATTGCTGATCGGCGCGCTGATTTTCCGGCGTCTCAGCCCGAGGGCCGCGGAGCTGCTCTAGAACTGCCGCCGCTACCGGCAGCCAGCGGCAGGCAGTTTCCAGTTTTCAGTTGTCAGTTCAAAGGGGCGCAGTTTTTAGCCGTTCCTACTTGATCGCGAGCGTCCAGATGTTCCCACGCAGCTCTCCGCGCTCGAAAACAATCGAATCACCGCGGGGAGACCAGTCGGGATAGCGCACGTAGACGTGAGGCGGTGCCGGCCGCAACATGGTCCGCTGGTTGCCGGTCTCAACGTCAATCGCCTGGAGACTCCAAAGGCCATCGCGGAGCGACGCGGCCGCAACGAACCTCCCATCTGGAGACCAGCTGCTGACCCAGGTTTGACCGCGCTCGTTGGTCAGGCGTCGAAGCTGGCCCGTCGCGACGTCGATCACCGCCCCCTGAGTGGAACTGCCATCTTTGATTTCCACCGCCAGGTGGCGTTCGTCGGGAGACCAGGACGGATAACCCACCGACACCGACCCGTCGCTGACGGCCTTTGGTATGAACGTCTCGCCACCAAGGCCCATGATGTACATCACCCGCAGTCCCGTCGAGGGAATGACCGAGAACGCCGCCCGCTTCACTGAGGGCGCCAAATCGAACTCGGCGAACTGGCCCTTCAAGTTGGGATCAGCAGGCTGGTCGTGTGATCGCGAGAACGGGAAGAATTGTTCCTCGCGTCGCGTCGACACGTCGACCGCAAAGATGCCAGGACCCTGCTTGCGATTTGATAGGTACGCGACTCGTCTGCCGTCCGGAAACCACCCCGGCTTGCTGTCAGGGCCCTCGTCGGCGGTCAACTGCACCGGATCACGGCCGTCCACGTTCATGACCCACACGTTGGACGACTGGCCGCCCCGCGTCGAGGAGTACGCGACTTTCGAACCGTCGGGTGAAACGACTGGCAGCGAATTGCGGCGACTCGTGTCGTTGGTCAGCGCGATGGCCGGGCCGGTCGGTGTTCCATCACGACCTACTGGTTGCGACCAGATCTGACTCGACAAAGCCAGCCCCGCAAACGTCAGCGTTCGACCGTCGGCCGCAATCGTGAGCCCGCGAACACCAGGGACGCCAGGCACGGGGAGGAGCTCGCGCTCGCCGCGTCTCGCGCCCGTCATCGGATCCAGAGGTAGCCGAACGATCACGGCCTGGCCGCCGGCAACATAGAGAGCGGTGTTATCCGGTGCGAAGACCGGTTCGTAAAGATTCCAGCCGCGCTCCAGCGCCGTGACCGCGTTGGTGCCCATGTTCAACTGCCAGACTCCGCTGTCCGGCCCCGCCTCGAACACCGTGAATGCGAGGAATCGACCGTCGCTGCTCCAGGCTGGCGACGCGTGGCCACCGATTGGATTGCCGAGCTTCGTCAGTTGTCGCGCGTTGCGGCCATCGGCGTCGACGATCCAGATGGTCGACCCGCTCTGCGCCAGCCACGCCGTGGGTGTGACATCCGCATGCTCGTCTGATTGAAAGGCGAGGCGTTTGCCGTCGGGCGACCACGCGGGATTCGACCCGGAGGTACTAATCTGTCGCGGGACGCCGCCACGCGCGGGCACGACCCAGATACCGCCCCTCCTATAGGAGTGGTAAGCGACGGAGTGGCCGTCAGGCGACCACGCAGGTTGCACGTTCTGGCTTCCGTCGCTGGTCAGCGGCGTATCGATCGCCGTCCCACTCAGCGCACGGACATAGATTTCAAACGCGCCGGTCCGGTCCGATACATAGGCAATCGCGTCGCCCTGCGGCGAAAGCGCCGGATGCAGGTCGAGACCATCGCGAGCCGTGATCTGAACTGGCCAGGCCACGCCGGGCCTGTCGCCCGTTGCCGAACGCGCTGAGGTCGGAGTGTCCCGTTGGGCCCACGTCACGACCGCGATGAGTACCAGCCGCCAGGCCCGCGACTGCGGCAGTCCCCGTCATCCATCGACGGCTGATGGCGGGACGACTGTTCGCCAGCTCGACGCGTGGATTGACGATGGATGGTTGCGATGGACGCGGCGACCGTCGGGCAGGCTCGGCGTCGAAGCGTTCGACCGGTCGAATCCACCGGTATCCGCGGGTCGGTACCGTTTCTATGTATTTCGCCTCGCGAGCTTCATCCCCCAAGCCGCGGCGGAGCTGCGCGATCACCCTCGTCAGTGCGTGATCGGTCACCGCCGTATCAGGCCAGATGGCCTCGAAAATTTCTTGTTTGGAAAACAGATGACTGGGACGGTCGACCATCAGGACGAGCAAGTTGTAGGCTTTTGGCTCGAGTGGCACCGGTGCTCCCGCCCTGTCCAAGCGGTAGGCGTCGCAATCCAGCACGAAGTCGTCCCAGCGATATGAAGAAGCAGACACTGTATTGAGTATGACGGGCGGCCGCGCCTCGGGAGAAGTCCGAATCGGGGCCATCAGAAAAACATCACAACGTCATCATCGCCCCTTTTGCCCCATCTCACAGACTCCGCTGAGATTCATCGTCTCTTCGTCACGACTTTGGCCCCCGGCGGGCGGCACAGTGGCCGCAGATGTCAGCCGGGCGTTCGGCTTGCCGGATCTTCGCAGTCGCCGTTCTGGCGGTCGTCTTCTCGACCACCGGGCAGGCGTCCGGTCGATCCCGTCAGTTGTCGTTCGATCTCCAAGACGGGGCAGACATCGTGGTGCCGGTCATGGTCGACGGCCGCGGCCCGTTCCGCTTCCTGCTCGATACCGGTTCTTCGCGGACCGTGCTGTCAAGCACGCTCGCCGAGTCGCTTGGCGTTGTGCCGATTGCCCGCACAGTCCTCCTGACCCCGTCCGGACGAGCTGGCCACCCGATTGGGGTCGTGCGCCGAGTCGAAGTCGGAGCGGCGCCGCCAACCAACGTGCTGGCGATGATTGTTCCCGACGCCAACTTGCCGCAGGGCCATCGCGTCGATGGGATCGTCGGGCAAGACGTCCTCGCTGCGCTCACTTACACGATTGATTATGTAAACCGACACATCGTGTGGCACGTCGCACCGCCACGACATCTTGTCGGCCAGCGTCTGAGGCTTCTCCGGTCAGACCGCGGTGTGCTGGTGACGCTGCCGCAGCCCACAACCGGTGATCTGCACTTCGTGCCGGACAGCGGCGCAGATGGATGGGTACTGTTCGGCGCAACTGGACAACAGCTGCTCGTCACAAGGCCTCTCGGATCCGCTTCACTCAGAACCGTCGCGGGCGAGCACGCAGCACGGGGCGTTCTGATCGACGAGCTCACCGTCGGAGCAATGAGGTTCCGCGACCAACCGGCGGTGCTCGTCGACCGCGATCCGCACGACAGAAGCCTCGGTGACGGCTTGCTGCCGCTGCATCTGTTCGCGCGCGTCACTTTCAATCCTCGCGAGCAGCAGCTGATTGTCGAAGGGAAGTGACCAGAACCTTCGTTACGAACCGTCGTTGAGAACCGTCGTCATGATGTCCGCGTTAACATGACGACATGTCAATCGAGTCTGCAGGCGACTGGAAGGGTTTGCGACGCGTGGGGCGCCTGGTCGAACTCACGTTGCAGCTCCTCCAAGAGAACGTCAGAGCCGGGATCACAACAGGAGAGCTGGATCGGATTGCCGCGGCGTTCATTGCCAGGCACGGCGGACGATCTGCGCCTGCTCTCGTGTACGGTTTTCCAGGCACGGTCCTGATTAGCGTCAACGACGAGATCGTCCACGGCCTCCCAGGGGACCGGCGCCTTCAATCCGGCGATGTCGTCAAGCTCGACGTGACGCTGGAAGCCGGCGGCTACATCGCGGATGCAGCACGGACGGTAATCGTTGACGCTGGATCCGAGGAGGCCGAGCGCCTGACGGCGTGTGTGAAGGCAGCATTTGAAGCGTCACTCAGCGTGGCGCGCGCTGGGAATCGCGTCTGCGAGATCGGCCGCGTGATCGAAAACGAGGTGAGGCGCCGCGGGTTCGCTGTGGTGCGCGGCCTCACGGGTCATGGCGTCGGCCGCACGATTCACGAAGAGCCCTCCGTTCCCAACTACTACGATCCATTCCAGCAGGAGATTCTCACCGAAGGTCTGGTGCTCACGATCGAGCCGATGATCAGCGCCGGTTCGGAGCGCGTGACCGAGGACGAGAACGGCTGGACGATTCGGACGCGCGACGGCAGTCTGGCTGCACACTACGAACAAACGCTCGTCATCGCGCGTGGCCGCCCGGTGATCCTCACCGCGAATCTGGCCGCCTGAACGTTACAGAATTGTTGGCCACACACGCGATCGGTCCTCGAATCGCGTCTACTCGCGGGGTCGAAACAACATTTGTGAGGGGCTAACGATTTGTAGGCGGGCTTAACTCCGGGCTTGAGCCCGGACCTTTACCCGGCCTATTTAGTTCCATCCGTCGCAGCATCTGCCCGCTTCCATCGGGCTCCTCGGTCAGGTAGTACAGGACTTCACCCGCCAGCACCCCCGTCGTCGTCCGGCGTTCGTCGAGGACATCGACGGATTGAACTGTCGTGCCCGCCTTATCGAGGCGAAACCGTACGAGAGCCGGCCCTCGATCGTCACGCTGCTGGACTCCGATCAACTCGCCGTCCTGATACCGCAGCCATCGCACGCCCGTCAGGTTCAGCTCATTCGCCGCCTTTAGTGGCGTGGGACGTCGCGCGCCGGCGCCGATGCGGGCAATGCCGTGCTTGTGACTCACGTACAGCGCGCCATCCGTCGTGGCCGTGACGCTGGCCGGTGATTCGAGCCCATTCAATTCGGCCTGGACCTGCGGGACTTTGGCGCCGTTGGCGAGCGAGATGATGCGAAGTCCGACGGAATCGAGCGCGAGGATGCGCGTTCCGTTGACGGCAACGTCGGTCAGCGCGACCGATCCAAGTTCGGTGGGTATCTCGATCGAGTAGAGGAGCCTTCCCGAGATCAACTGCATGCGATGCAGCGCGCTGCGTGCGCCTCCTGTGGCGTTGATATCTGCGCCGGAGACCCAGAGATCCCCCCGCTGAGTGTCGATCGCCAGCGCCGTCGTTCGATAGTTGCCTGCCCATCGACGCCGCACGAGATCGGCAATCGTGCTCGCCGACTCGCCCAGGACCTTGAGTGTTTCGGTTTCGTCATCCGCCAGCACGAAGCGACGTGAGACACCGTCGTAGGCCATGGCTACCGGCTTGCGGAGTGTGGCCGATGGCACGGCGAGTACCGACGCGGCGGCCGTGGCCTTCGACTCAGCCGCCTTTGACGTCGCCTTCGCCGCCGCAGTGTCTCGTTTGGCAGTTTCTGGTTTGGCGGTTTCCGGTTTCACGGATTCCGGCTTCGTAGGTTCTGGCTTTGTGGTTTCAGCTTTCGTAGCTGGCTCTGGAGTCGTCGAAGCTGGCGGCGGCTTCGGCGCAGCCGTCGCGCTTGGCTTGGCCGTCGCTTCAGCAGCAGGTTTCGCCGGCGCGGCGTCGGGCTTTGCGGCAGCCTTCGTCCCGGCCACTGCCTGAATCTTGTCGAGGACTTCCGGCCAGGCCGGCAGCGCCCGAACGCGGCGAAAGTCGTCGCTGGTTTCGGCTTCGACGACCGCCGTTCCCATATCCGCGAGTCGTCGCAGCATGGTTAGTGCGTCGCCAGCGCGACCACTGAGGCTCTGCGCACGCGCGAGCAGCCGCATAGCGTCCGGGTCATTGCGCTTGCTGGTATTCAGGACTCGCCAGGCGAGCGTGTGAAAGGTCTCGAAGTCCTCGCGTTCGGCAGCCTGGAGCGCCAATTGACGACAGTCGGCTGCGTTTGTGCAGCTTGCGTCTGGCTGAGCAGCGGCGAACGTCGCGAAAGGTAGTAGCAGAGCCAGCGGAAGCAGCGCACGCATCCCGGCGATTGTAGCGTTCTCGCGCCTGCGATCGTAGGCTTGAGCTGTGCCGTTTGTCGTGATCGCGGTATTTCTCACTGCGATCCTCGTCGCCATCGCGTTGATCCCGCTCTCGATCGTGCTGCGCTATCGCGCCGGCACCATCCGCCGGCCCGCGCGTCAGTGGGTCACCACGCTGAATGTCGTGATGTTGACGATGTCGGCGTTGTTCTTTCTCACCGCTGCGGCGATGACCAACGTGTGGGTTCCGAGTGCGTTCGTCTATGCGCTTGCCGGGCTCGGAGTGGGCGCTCTGCTGGGCGCGATCGGGCTCGTCCTCACCAAGTGGGAGACGTCGGGCCGCACGATGTACATCACACCCAATCGGTGGCTGGTGCTCGTGTTGACCGTTGTCATTGCGGGGCGTGTGCTGTACGGCTTCTGGCGCAGCTGGCACGTGTGGCAAACCCCCGTCGACGGGACGACATGGCTGGTCGCGTCGGGAGCGGCTGGATCGCTGGCGGCTGGTGCGGTGGTGATCGGGTATTACCTGTCGTATTCGATCGGAGTGCGACGACGAACGATCGCACACTCGCGGAGGACCTAACGGTCCACGGCTTGCCTACGGATGCCGGTGGCTACCGGCTCACGATCGACAGCTCGAGGCGTGAGGGATACGCCCCGCTGTGATGGATGGTGTTATCGGCGGTTATCACCCGACGGTGTTTCCCGAGCGATTCGCCGGTATTGGGGTTGGGGTCGAAGCGGGGGAAGTTGCTGCTCGACACGTCGAGACGGATTCGATGCCCCTTCTTGAACACGTTCGCCGTCGGAAAGGGCCGGATGCTGACTGGATAGACTCGGCCGGGTTCGATCAGCTCACCAGTCTGCTTTTGGTCGCGATACCGCATTCGAACGAGGGCGTCGCTGATGTTCAGGTCGAAGCCTGCTGGATAGTCAGGGCTTGGCGGATAGACATCCACCAGCTTGGCGGTGAAGTCGGTATCGATGGCCGTTGACGAGACGTGGAGCACGACTTCGATCGGTCCGATCACGGTCACGTCTTCGGACAGCGGATCGCTCTGAAAAACGATCACATCCTGTCGCCCGCGCAGCGGCAAGTATGGCGGACGCGAGCCGTGAAACTCGGGTCGTTCGCGCTGATCGTAGGCGCCGTCCTTCAAGCGGTTCGACACACTCCCTCCAATCGTCGGCACAGGTGACCGGGGATCGTAGGTAAAGGTTGTGGAAGCCGGTCCGGACGTCGGCGGTACCGGAGTGAGTCGTCCGTCGCCGGAGAGATAGAACGGCGTGACCCGCGCCTCTGGCAGGGGCCACGTTGGCGCATCGCGCCAGTACCCTCCGTGGCGAAGCCGGCCGTGGCCGTCGCGCGTGCCATCACCGGTCCCCATGACGAATAGGCGGACGTGTGCGGCCTGCGGCTCGACTCGCGCGTCACGAAGAAACCGATCGAACCAGCGCAGGAAGAAGTCGGTTTCGAAGCCCGGAAGCGCCGCTTCGGGCCCGAAGTCAACTTCGCCTGTGAACGATCGCGCGTTGCCGTGATGGTTCCAAGGGCCAACCAGCAGGTACATGGGGGATTTCTTGAGTTCTGACAGGCGTTGGAAGTTCTCGATCGTGCCGCGCAGGAAGATGTCATACCAGCCGCCGATGTGGAGCATCGGAATGTCCGACGTCTGCGAGTAGTAGTCGATCCAGTTGACGCCGGTGTGACGCCAGAAGGTGTCGTAGTCGGACCGCGTGTACTCCTCGAGGAAGTACGACTCGAACTCGGGAGCCGCGGCGAGTGGGCTGAGGCCGGCGCGGAACGGGAGCGCGGAGTACCAGTCGGTGACCTTTTCGTTTTCCAGGTAAGCGCGGACCGCAGGCGAGGGCGCATCCGCTTTGATCTGCTCCCAGGCCCAGGTGAGCTCGCGTCCTAGTTCGAAGGCACCCCCATGTCGTACCGCATGATCCCACGCGTTCGACATCCCACCTTGATTGAGCAGCGCGAGTTTCAGTCCCGGTGGACTGAGCTTGGCCGCGTCAGCCTGTGAGTGCGCGGCGTACGAGGTCCCCCACATGCCGATACGCCCATTTCCATACGGCTGTGTGGCGAGCCACTGAATGGCGTCGTACCCATCAGGCGCGCCCGCCGCGTCGTACTTCCGGAAGGTGCCTTCGGATCGATATCGTCCACGAAGATTCTGCAGCGCCACCACGTAGCCGTGCGCGACGAAGAAGCGCGCGATACCGACGATGTCGTCGGCGCGGAGGTCGTACGGCGTGCGCTGGAGCAAGATCGGGCGGGGTTCCGCAACCGGAACGCCATTTCGCGCCGGTCGGTAGATATCGGTCGCGAGTCTTACACCATCGCGCATCACGACCATGACATCGCGATCGACCACGACACCCTCCGACCGTGAGAGAGCGCTGATCTCCGGCTGCGACTGACGTGGGGAGGGCGCAGGCGACAGTGTGAAGCCCGCCATCACCGCCAGCAGGGAGATCGTTGGTGCCAACAGTCGTGACATCGCATCACTCTCCGTCGCGAGCATGGTATTGCAACTATCATCCCCGGTGTGAAGCCTGCGAGCATCGTGGTTCTCGCCGCGCTGGTGGCGAGCTCCGGGTCTGCGCATGAAGTGCTGACGATCGTCGCGCCCGCCGCGCCAGGCGGTGGCTGGGATCAGACCGCGCGCGCTCTCCAGCACGCGTTCGCGACGATCGAGCCCGGCGCCAGCGTGCAGGTCGAGAACGTACCTGGCGCTGCCGGCACGATCGGGCTGGCGCGCTTCGTCTCGGCTGAGCGCGGCAACCCAGACGCGCTGCTGGTGACCGGGTTAGTCATGCTCAGTGCCATCATTACCAACCAAGCGCCGGTAACGCTCGCCCAGACGACCCCCATCGCGCGATTGACCGGCGAGTTCGAGGCGATCGTCGTGCCAGTCGAATCGCGGTTCAAAACCCTTGGTGATCTCGTGGCCGAGTTTCGGCGCGCGCCGACGAGCGTGTCGTGGGGCGGGGGATCCGCCGGTGGAACGGACGATCTTCTGGTGCGCCTTCTCGCCGAAGCCGTCGGCGTACCCCCCGGGAGCGTCAACTACATCGCGTTCTCTGGCGGGGGTCCGGCAGTGGCGGCCTTGCTTGGCGGACAGGTAACCGCCGGCGTGAGCGGCTACAACGAGTTCGCGGCGCAAATCGAAGCTGGAGCGCTACGCGTGCTCGGCGTGTCGGCGCCGGTACGGGTGGCGGGTATCGACGCTCCGACGCTCCGCGAACAGGGAGTGGATCTCGATCTCGCCAACTGGCGCGGTCTCGTGGCGCCGCCGGGACTGACCGACGCGGAGCGCGATGCGCTTTCGGCACGGGTCGAAACCGTGACACGGAGCGACGAGTGGCGCGCCGTTTTGACCCGCAACGGCTGGGAAGACTCGTTTCTTGCCGGCCCTGCATTCCGACAGTTCCTGATCGCGGAGCAGAACCGAGTGGAAGCCGTCCTGCGGCGGTTGAGTGCGCAAGCGCCCGCCGCAACGCCGCGCGGGTTGCGGCTGACGGCCCATACGGTTCCGGCTGTCGTGTTGATCGCGCTTGCTGTCCTGCTGAGCGGACTCCTGTTGACGGGGCTGCGGGGTTCGCCCGGTGCAGTGGGCTCCAGCGCGAGCGATCCGTTGTCATCCGGCGCGAACCGTCGCGTGGCGTCGCTGGTCGGTTTGCTCGGTCTGCACGCGGTCGCCTTACCCGTGGCGGGATTCATCCCATCGAGCGCCTCGCTCTTCGTCGCGACCTCGTGGCTGCTTGGTAGCCGACGATGGCTGCGCGATGCAGTAGTCGGCCTGATTGCGGCGTCGGTCCTGTTCACGCTGTTCACAAAAGGCCTGGCTCTGTCGCTGCCGCTCGATCCGATGACGCGGTTGCTCGGGCGCTGATGGATGCGCTGTGGCAAGGCTTCGGCGTGGCGCTCTCGCCGGTGAACCTGTGGTGGGCGCTCGCTGGCGCGACACTCGGGACCGCGGTGGGTGTGCTGCCCGGCATCGGTCCTGCGCTGACGGTCGCACTGCTCCTACCCGTTACTTACACACTGGATCCGACGGCCGCGCTCATCATGTTCGCTGGCATCTATTACGGCGCGATGTATGGCGGCTCGACGACCTCGATTCTGTTGAACACCCCCGGCGAGAGCGCGACGGCGGTGACTGCCATCGAAGGGCATCTGATGGCCCGGCGCGGCCGTGGCGGAGCGGCACTTGCGACGGCGGCGATTGGGTCGTTCGTGGCCGGCACTCTGGCCACGATTGCCCTGTCCACGGCTGCGCTCCCACTCGCCAGACTTGCGCTCGTCTTCGGACCGGCCGAGTACTTCGCGCTCATGGTGATCGCCTTCGTCATGATCGCGGGGATGCTTGGCAATTCGCCGCTGCGCGGGTTCGTCAGCTTGGGCATCGGCCTGGTCCTCGGGTTGGTCGGCATCGACGCGCTCACCGGCGAAGCGCGATTGACGTTCGGCGTCGCCTACCTCCTCGACGGCATCGACGTCGTCATTGTCGCGGTTGGCCTCTTTGCCGTCGGGGAAACGTTGGCGGCTGTTGCACAGGGCAGTACGGATGCGGAGATCCTGCCGATTAAGGGGCGGGTTTGGATGACGGCTGACGAATGGCGACGGTCTTGGCGGCCGTGGCTCCGCGGCAGCGCAATCGGGTTTCCACTTGGTGCGCTGCCAGCTGGCGGGTCTGAGTTGCCGACGCTGGTGTCGTACGCGGTCGAGCGACGGTTGTGCCAACATCCCGAGGAGTTTGGGCGTGGCGCGATCGAGGGCGTCGCGGGCCCCGAAGCGGCCAACAACGCTGCCGCCGCCGGCACGCTGGTCCCGCTGTTGACGCTTGGCGTACCGACATCAGCGACGGCGGCGATCTTGCTCGCGGCGTTTCAGCAGTTCGGCCTACAGCCGGGACCGTTGCTCTTCGAACGTGAGCCGGCGCTGGTCTGGGGACTCATCGCGAGCCTCTATATCGGGAACGTGATGCTGCTCGCGTTGAATCTCCCATTGGTGCGGGTGTGGGTGCTGCTCCTTTCGATCCCACGCCCGCAGCTCTACGCGGGAATTCTCGTGGTCGCCACGCTCGGCGCGTATAGCGTCCATCGTTCCGTTGGGGACCTGCTATTGCTGACGGTCATTGGACTGCTGGGCTTCGGGTTGCGGCGGATAGAGGCGCCGCTGGCGCCGGTAATGATGGGGCTCATTCTCGGACCGATGGCCGACCAGCAGCTTCGCCGGGCGCTGTCGATCGCGGACGGTGACTGGATGGCGGTGGTGACGCGCCCAATCACGGGTGGGCTGCTGGTGCTCGCGGTTCTGATGGCGTTCTGGCCGTGGTTACGCGTCCTCGCGAATCGTCTTGTCAACCGTCGGTCGCGGGTGTGGCTATGAAGGCCGCGTCGTCGTTCGGCACTGGTGTGGTTCTTGAGCATGAGGAAGCAATGCGACTCACGTTCGAGGGGTGATCGGTCTTACCAGCGGTTGGGCGGATTCTTTTGGTGAACTGGCTGAGCAGATTGACGCTGCGACTCGATAGACGGTGCATCGTCCGCCACGGAATCATCGACGCCACCGTCCACGGCTTATACTTAACCAGTTCATTGCGAGGGAGGGGCAGCATGGCAACACAGTCATGGAAAGTTGCTGGCCAGTATTACGAGACATGCAGCTGTGATTTCGTCTGCCCGTGCATCCTCACACAGTTGTCCGGAAAGCCAAGCAAGGGCTCGTGCACGTTCGCGATGGGATTCAAAATCGAACAGGGCAAGTTCGGTGACGTCGCGCTCGATGGTCTTGGTTTCATCGTCGTCGGGTTCACGCCCGCGGAGATGAGCAAAGGGGACTGGTCGGCCGGCGTGATCGTGGACGAGCGTGCCCGCCCCGAGCAGCGCGATGCGATCGTGGCCGTGGCAAGTGGCGCCGCCGGCGGTCCCATGGCCGCGCTGTCCGGGTTGATCAAGAACTTTGTCGGGATCGAATCTGCCCCGATCCGTTTCGAGCGCGATGGCGTCAAGTGGTCCGTCAATGCCCCGTCGTTCGTCAGCATGTCGGCCGAGCCGGCAATGGGCATCGACCCGAACACGACGGAACCCTTGAAACTGTCGAATACCGGGCATCCGGCGAACACCAACGTGACGCTGGCGCGTGCGCGACACAGCCAATTGAACGCGTTAGGCTTCTCCTGGAACGACACCAGCGGAAGCGAACAACGGGCAGTACGCGCCGTTCAGTTGGGCGAGCGCGTAATCCACGTATCCACAGGGAGATCAAGGAGTTCAGGGAGAAGCCTTAGCTCCCTGATCTCCTTGATCTCCCTGTGCTCGGCACTAGATCCCGCGCATGCGCATCGCCATCGTTGTCGTCGGTCTGATCATTGCGGTCGCTGACGTTCCACGGGCCCAACCTCCGCGACTCAATCGCACCATCGAACTGCTCTCGCAAGGCCGGGCCACCTTCGGTGTGTTGAGTCATGACCGTTCACTCGAGAACGCGCGCGCGATCGCTCGGTCAGGGTTGGACTACGTTTTCGTGGACATGGAGCACGCACCGCTCGACATCCAGGCACTCCGCATGTTCCTGCTCGGGATGATCGACAAGCAGCGCATTGTCGAGAAAGGCAACCTCCAGATGGACGTCACGCCGCTCGTGCGCATTCCGCCGAATGGGCGCGACCAGGCGACGTTCATCGCCAAGCAGGTGCTCGACGTCGGCGTGATGGGGATCATGTTCCCCTACGTCAACACCGCCGGCGAAGCGGAAATGGCGGTTCGATCGATGCGCTACCCTCAGCTCCGCGGCTCGCCGGACATGTCACCCACCGGCATTCGCGGCGCAGCGCCCGTCAACGCAACGTGGTTTTGGGGTGTCCCCGACTACCAAGCGCGCGCGGATGTGTGGCCGCTGGATCCGCAGGGCGAGCTGATGGCCGTGATTCAGATCGAGACCGAAGAAGCGTTGAAGAACGTCGACGCCATTGTTGCGGTGCCGGGTGTGTCCGCCATCTTCATTGGCCCTGCCGATCTCTCGCTCTCGCTCGGTTATCAGGTGAACGCGCCGGAGGTCGAGGCCGCAATTCAACGGATTTTGCAAACGGCGCGCGCGCGCAAGTTGCCGATCGGTATAACGACCGATCCCGACACCGTCGAGCGGCGCCTCAAGGAAGGGTTCAACTTCGTGACGGTCGGCTTTGGTGATGGTGGCATTACCCCCGAGAGTGCCAGGGCTCTGGCGATTGGTCGCAAGGCCGCGGGACGGTAGGCATCGGTTCACTGAGGGAGAACCTACGTGCCGTAGACCGTGGACCGTGGACCGAAGACCCTCAGAAAAACATCCGCACCAGCTGCCCCTCGTCACTCGCCCGCTGTACGTGAACGACGAGCACATAGCTGACGAGAGCCACGACTGCCGTCGTCACCGCCGTTGAACGCCACGACTCACGCGCCTGGAGCCGCGAGAACAGGATGGTCGACACGCCGGTGCCGAAAACAATCCCCAGCAGCCACACGTTGAGGGTAAAGATCGCCAGCCAACCGAGAGGGGCGAGCCAGGATGCGCTCTGGTTGAGTGACTGCGCCACGACGCGCGTTGCGGCCTTGCGAGCAGTGACGGTCAGCAGCACGAGAGAAGACCCCAGTGTGATCGCGAGTACCAGTTGAGGAAAGAACGCCGCCCGCGCCCTGAGCTCGAGGCTATAAAAGAGACCCGCCGCGGCGACCACCGCGCAGACGGTCGCGAGTCCGACGTCTGTTTCAAGATTGCCGGCTGACGGGCCCACATCGCTCGGCAACGACGAATCCGCCCGCCCCCGCGGCGTTCGCCTGGCCGCGATGACCCACGCCGCTGCGAGAACTGCAAGACCAATCACGCCAGGCCGTGCCAGCCAGGACCAGCCATAGACGTCGTATGACAGCAGGAAGCGCCGCTCGAGCAGCGGGCCGAGCACGAATCCGAGGATGAACGGCGCGCGCGGCCAGCCTTGCACCGCAAAGGCATGACCCACGATGCCCAGTGTCAGCACGATCGCGAGGTCGGCCATGATGTGTCGTTCTCCAACCGTGCCGAGGATCACCAGCGTGAGGACGAGGGGGAACAACCGGCTGGGCCGAATGGAGGTCAGACGCGTGATCCCGCCCAACGTGACGATTGAGAGGAGCGCGACGGCACCACTGGCGAGCACGACGCACCACACCAACGCGAACACGAACGTGAGATGACCGCCCAATCGTTCGGGCAGCAGCATGGCGGGTCCGGGAATGATGCCTTTGAAAATCAACGCACCGAGCAGGAATGACGTCGACACGCTGCCAGGAATGCCGAGCGCGAGCGTCGGCAACAACGCACCGCCAAGCGTCGCGGTCGTCGCGGCGGCTGGACCCACGACGCCCTCGATCTCGCCCGTGCCGAAGCGGTCACGATTCTTGGATCGCTGCGCGGCGTGCGCATAGGCGGTCCATTGCGAAATGGACGCGCCGACACCGGGCAGCGCGCCGATCCCGGCTCCGAGCAGGCTGCAGCGGACCACCAGGCCGAAGTGCTCGAAGGTCCGCCGAAATCCGCGCACGATCCCGTTCGTCGCATTCACGACTGACGGCGCCGTCGACTTTGCCGCCTGGAGGATATGGATCGCTTCTGGCACGGCGTAGATACCCAGTGCGACCGGCAACAGTCCGAGTCCATCCCACAGCGTGAGCTGCCCGAACGTGAATCGCGGCTGGCCGAGCGATGGATCGAGCCCCACTGTGGCCACCGATAGGCCGAGCGCACCCGCCAGCAGGCCCTTGAGCGGGTTGGCGCGCGACAACGGAATCAAGAGCCCAATCCCGAGTACGGCGAGCGCCGCGAGCTCGGGTGATTGAATTCGTGACAACAGCGGTTGCGCGACGGGAATGCATGCCACCAACAGGACGACTCCGATGACCGCGCCAAGCGTGGAAGCGGTGATCGCCGCACCCGCGGCGAACGCGCCTTCGCCGCGTCGGGCGAGCGCATGACCATCGGGCACGATCGCAGCCGCCGTGGCCTCGCCAGGCACGCCAAGCACGATCGAGGTGATGTCTCCGGCGGCCGTGCTGACTGCTGCCGCCGCGGTCAGCAGGACGCATCCGTCGAGTGGCGAGAGCGGCAGCACGGCTGGCAGCAGGATGGCGAGCGCCGCGGTTCCACCCAGTCCGGGCAGAATGCCGACGACGAACCCGATGGCCACGCCGGCGGCGAGATAGGCCAGCGTCGGCCATTGCAACAGTTGCTGCAGGCCGAGCGCCAGCGCCGATAACGCGTCCGCCGAGGTCAACGCCCACTGAGAATCGTTTCGATTTCGTCGAGCGCCTGGCGTCGCGTCGCGAGCAGACGAAGTCGCTGCTCGAGTACCTCGGCAGACACAGGCTGGATTCTCACGCCCGCAGCTGCCGCTGCCGCGAGCAGCTGCGGGTCGGCCAACGTGCGCATGAGGCCGTCACGAAGCAGCGCGATCCTCGTCGATGGAACGCCGCTGGGAGCGACATAAGTCCGGATCAGCGCTGACATGTCGTAGACGCCCGTCTCGAGTAGGACACGCGACTCAGGGCGTGTGACATAGGTCATCGCATCCGGGGCCTCGATGCCGGGAAGCGGATCAGGAGAAAAGCGGAGCACGGCTCGAACCGTCGGCGAAGCCGCCAGGATGGTCGCGGCCACGTCAGCCGATATCACCACCCCATCCACCTCGCCGCCTTCGAGTGCGGCTCGCATTTCCGCGCTCCCTCCATAGCCCGTGATTAGTTGCATGCGCAGTCCGAGCGCGCGCGTGGCGATATGCGGCACGACGAACGTCGGTGACCCGGGCCCGCTGCTCGCGATACGTGGCGGAGACGACGCACGCCGCCAGTCGTCGATGCTCGTGATGCCGCTCCGCGAGGAAAAGAGCACGACCGAGAGCAACGGCGCCGGGCTGGCCAACAGCTGGAGTTGTCCGCGCTGCAAGGTCTGCAGAGCCTCCCCGGGACTGCCGATGGGCATGTGAGCAATCGTCAGCCCGTCAGGACGCGCAACTTGCGCGAGATAGTTGGCCGCGACCTTGCCGCCGGCGCCAGGCATGTTCTCGACCACAACTGCGGGGTGGCCGGGCAGATAGCGTCCCAGATGGGCCGCGAGCAGGCGAGCGTGCAGATCGTAGTTTCCGCCTGGGGCAAAGGCGACGATGATGCGGATCGTTTCGCCGGCAAAAGTGTGCAGCGACGTGTCGCCGCCGCCTTTCGCACACGCGCTGAGCAATATGAGAGCGTTGGCGATGAGCAGATGACGCGCGGACCTGCAGGCAGACGGCACCGGCCGCTATGTTATCCTCCAAAACCTCGAACGGTCGTCAGCCTTTCACGGGAAGATCTAGAACTGTTGCATGTCCGACTCGCCCGAGCTCCCCGCGGGGATCAGCCCCGCCCTCCGCGAGCGATTCAATGCGCTGTCCGCCGAAGAACAGGCGCAGGTGCTCGCGCGCTTCGGCCAGCGGCGACGTCCACGTTTCGCGATTCCCCGACGCGATCGCGAAGCCGTGCCGCTCACCGATGGGCAACAAAGAGTCTGGTTCCTGCAGCAGCTCTCGCCTGAAAGCTCCACCTTCAACCAGAGTCACACCTGGTTGGTCCGCGGCCAACTCGACGTAGAGGCTCTTGCGCGAAGCCTGAACGAGATCGTGCGCAGACACGAAAGCCTGCGCACACGATTCATCGTCCGCGAGGGGGAGCCGCTGCAGGAGCTCGCGCCATTCGATCAACTGCACCTCGAAGTCCTCGACGCTCGCGGTCTCGAAGACGAACACCGACATCGATCGATTGAGGATTTCGAGCGGCGCGTCGCGCTCTCGCCGTTCGATCTCTCGTCGCCGCCCATGGTTCGGGCTGGCGTGGTGATAACCGGTCCGAACGAGCATCGCCTTGTGATTGTCCGCCACCATATCGCGTCGGATCGGTGGTCGGCCGGGCTGTTCTTCGACGAGCTGGCGACTGGGTACGCAGCGTTTCGGAGTGGCGAGGTCCCTGCGTTGCCGGAACTGCAGGTTCAGTACGCTGACTACGCGAGCTGGGTGCGCGATCGTTCCAAGCGTCCTGAGGCTACGGCCGCCTTGGCGACGCTGCTCCGTCGACTCGAGGGCATTGGCCGTCCGACGTCGTTGCTGCCTGGTCTCGAGAGCGCGGAGTCGGAGCGGGGAGGGCGGGCGTGGGGCCGGCTGGCGCCAGAATCGATCGCGCGCCTGCGCGCGCTGTGTCAAGCCCATGGGTCGACTCTGTTTATGGGGCTGCTGGCGATCTTCGGCACGCTGGTTCATCGCTATACCAGCGCCACGGACCTTGTCGTGGGAACGCCAATCGCCGGCCGTATCCACCAGGATCTCGAACCGCTGATCGGGCTGTTCTCGAACATCAACGCTCAACGGCTCGACCTGTCGGGTGATCCAACGTTCGTCGAGTTACTGGCCCGCGTCAGAGTCGAGGTGATGCGTGCGCTCGATCATCAAGACGTGCCGTTCGAGCGCGTGATGGAAGCGATGCGCCCTTCAGGTGCGGGGCGCTTCATGTTGACGCCCCTGCTGTTTGCGTTGCAGAACGTGCCGTACTCCGGGCTCAAATTGCCGGGAGTGGACGTCGAGGAAATCGCTTCGCCAATCGAGGCGTTTGCCGCCGACGTCGGTCTCATCACCTGGGAATCGAACGGCGAACTGATCCTGAGGGCTGACTACAACGCCGACCTCTTTGCCGATGGCCTGATCCGAAGGATGCTGGGGCATTTCGCCGTGCTGACACGCTCAGTGACGGATTCACCGCAGGAGCCGCTGTCTCGTGCGCGACTGCTGACTGACGAAGAGAGGCACGAGCTGGTTGTCACGCGCAACGCGACATCGCTCGAGTATCCACGGGGCCGGCGGATCGACGAGTTGTTCGACGATCAGGTGAGACGGCAACCAAACGCGGTTGCGGTGATCGCGCCTGATCGGCAGCTGACGTATCAAGAGCTGCACGGCCACGCCGAGCGAATTGCGCATCGCCTGCGCGTCGCGGGGATCCGCCGCGGCGACCGCGTCGCGCTCCTGCTCAAAGGCTCATCGATGTTCGTTGCCGCGGTACTCGGCACCTACAAAGCCGGAGCAGCATACGTGGCCATCGATCCTGAGAGTGCTCCGGGCCGACGTCAACTGGTACTCGAGGATGCCGATCCGAAGGCAACAATCGTCGAAGCGGGCTCGGCGACGATGGCACCAGCCAACTGTCCAGTTGTGCGACTCGATGACGAGTCCGTAAGCGACGGGCTGGCCACGCCGCCAGGGGACTCGATGGGGTTTTCCAGCGAGGACATTGCGTGTGTTCTCTACACCTCCGGGTCAACCGGCCAACCCAAGGGAGTGCTCACGACCCATCGCGCCGTGGTGAATCACTCGCTGTGGATCGCTCGCACGTATGGTGTGGGTTCCGCGGAACGCGTGCTGCAGGCGTCACCCTTCTCATTCGACGCGTCGATGTGGGAGTTGACGATGCCGGTCATCACCGGCGGTACCGTCGTGATGGGATCGCCGCTGGGTCGGATCGATCCTCCCGCCTTCCTCACGTCGATCATTCAGGACGGCATTACGTCACTCCTGCTGGTCCCGGCGCAGATCCCGTTCCTGCTCGATCGGCCGGAGCTCGACGCGTGCGTGTCACTCAAGAACGTTTTCGTGGGCGGCGAGGTGTTTCCTGCCACATTGGCGGCGCGACTGGCCGCGCGGATTCCTGCCCGGATCCACAACATCTACGGACCAACTGAAACCTGCGTCAACTCGACGATGTACGAGTGGCCCCGGGGGGATGCAGAGGACGGGACGGTGCCCATTGGGACGCCGATTGGCAACACTGAAGTCTTCGTTTTGGACGACCGGCGGGAACTCCTGCCGGCTGGTGTTCCCGGCGAGCTGTTCATCGGCGGCGAAGGTCTGTCGCTTGGCTATCTCAACGCCCCGGACCTGACATCGCAACGTTTCGTGGCGCACCCGTTCAAATCCGATGCGCGGCTCTACCGCACAGGGGATCGGGTGCGCTGGCGCGAAGAAGGCCTGCTCGAGTTTGCCGGGCGGCTCGACGACCAGTTCAAGCTGCGCGGCATTCGGATTGAGCCAGGCGAGATCGAAGCCACGTTGCTCGCACACCCGGCGATTGGCGCCGCCGCCGCCGTCATTCGTGGAGCCGGTGAGAACGCCCGGCTGATCGCGTTCCTGGTTCGGCACCAGCACGCTCAGGCTCCGTCCACGGCCGATTTGAGAGCGTTTGTTCGCGATCGGTTGCCCGAGGTGATGGTCCCGGCCGTCTATCAGTGGCTCGACGAGCTTCCGCTCAACACGCATGGCAAGGTGGATCGTCATGGGCTGCCTGACGTCAGCGAGGAGCCGATAGCCGCCGTTGCTCCGCAGGTTGTGACGGAGACCGAGGGACGGCTTCGCGCCTTGTGGCTTGAGGTATTGCAGCTTCGCGATGTCGGACCAGAGGATCACTTCTTCGACGTGGGCGGCAACTCGTTGCTGGCCGTCCGACTGTTCGCGCGTATCGAGGACGAATTCGGCATCAGGCTGCGCATCTCCAAGTTGTTCGAAGCGCCAACCGTTCGTGCGCTGGCGCGCGCGATCGATTCCAGCACGCCAACAGCGTGGACTCCGCTGGTCGCGATTCGTGCCGAGGGCAGTCGCCCGCCACTCTACGTCGTCCACGGCATTGGCGGGGAGGTGCTCGCTTTCGAACCGTTCGCTCGGGCACTGCCCGCCGATCAGCCGGTGCTTGGCTTCGAGTCGGATGTCTGGGACGGGCGCGAGATGGGGACCGTCGCCGACACCGCGGCGATGTATCGCCGGGTGCTGGAGAATCATCAGCCGACCGGTCCGTATTTCCTCGCCGGCTATTCATCCGGGGGCGCGCTCGCCTTCGAGATGGCGTGTCAGCTCGACGCGGCAGGTCAGGAGGTGGGCTTGCTGATCCTCGTTGACGCCGGCGTGCCGCCACGGGCCATGCATCTGCAGGCGCGGACACCGATTCCGAAGTCACACTATCTCGACCACGTTCTCCATTGGGTCGTCGACGACCTCCTGGCGTCGCCCGCAGACTTGTGGTACGGCCGGGTCAAGAGCAAATCCCGTCTGGCGGCCGCCTCGCTCAAAGCGCGCCTCTCGACTGGACGCGACGCCGCGAAGAAGGCTGAGGTCGCGGATGTTCGCGACCGTCTTGGCATGTGGCGATATCCGCACGAGTACCGTCGACATCTCCAGGCCCGATGGGAAGAGTTCGCACGTTACGAGCCTGGTCGCTTCTCGGGCCGCGCGCTAGTGCTGCGCTCGCGCACAGGTCGCTTGCTGCGGCCACGACGCGTGATGACGGGCTGGGAACCGCTCGTTACCGGCGGCATCGAGCAGCACACCGTTCGCGGGTCGCACGACAATATTCTTCAGGAGCCGCGGGTGCGGGAGCTCGCGCGCCTGGTCGCCGATGCCATCGCGCGATCGGGATCGGTGCGCGTCAGTCGCGCCTAGTCTCGCCTTCAGCCTCGTCGAGTAGCTTCGCGAACTCGGCTTCGTCCAGCGACACCTGTTGGCGCGTGTGTCCTTCGACCGTCGCCGCGAGGGACGCGATCGTCGCATCCGACTCGAGGAAGTCGAGCAGCAGGACGTCCACAGCGAAACGCTCGTTGACACGCGTCAGCACGCGCATCGCACGCACCGAATCGCCCCCGGCCAGCAGGAAATCGTCGTTGAGGCCGAATTGCTGGTGACCCAGGACCTCGCGCCAGATACCGGCAATCTGCTGCTCGATTTCGGTCCCCTCGGCATTCACCGTCACCGCCGGCTCCGCCAGAGCCGCTTCAGCGAGGGGGCGCAGTTGCGTCCGGTCCAACTTGCCACCCGGACCGATTGGCAAGTTGTCGACAAACACGAAGCGATGCGGCACGCTCCCAACGGGCAAGTGTGCATCCGCATACGCTCGCAGTCCTGCCTCCTCCAGACCTGGGCCGTCGGTGGCTACGAGAGCAATCAACGTTGCAGTGTCGCAGCCGTTGTCGTTGACAATGGTGGCAACCTGCCGAACATTCGGTGCTTGTGACAGGACGGTCTCGACGCCTTCGAGCTCGACACGGAAGCCTCGAATCTTGACCCTGAAGTCGCGTCGGCCGGCGTGAACGAGCGCGCCGTCAGGTTGCATCCGCGCGAGGTCGCCCGTTCTCAGTTGTCTGGCCAGCGGGTTGCCCTCGACGGCCTGAAACACTGCAGCCGACTGGACCGGATCGCGCCAGTAACCGCTGGCCACCGTGACGCCTTCGACCACGATCTCTCCCGCCTCGCCGCGAGGCACCTCGGCTCCGTCTTCGCCCAACAGTCGTACCGAGCACCCTGGGATGGCGCGGCCGATCGGCACGCTGTCGCCTTCGAGCTGATCACTGTGGGTGAGCTGGTGGCACGCGACGGTGCTTGCCTCGGAGCACGAGTACGCGTTGACGAACATCGCCTGGGGTGTGCACCAGCGCTTGAACAAGGCAAAGTCGGCAGGTGTCACGCGCTCGCCGCCCATCCGCAGCAAGCGCACGGACTCGAGTCGAGCCGAAGGCTTGAGCTGTGCAACAAAGGTTCGGAAGAGCGTGGCCGAGCACGCAAACATGGTGGCTTGCTCGGTGTTGAGCCAGTCGAGGAGACGGGCCACGCCCTGATCGCGCACCCGTCCGGCGAGCAGCCCGCCGCCGGTGAGCAGACAACGCCATACTGTGGACATCCCGTGGCCGGTGCTGAGCGAGTTCAGGAAGGTGTGTCGGTCAGTTGGCCTGAAGTCGAGCACCGAGGCGAGGCCATCGGTGCGAGCCAACACCTGGCGATGCGTGATGACGACGCCCTTCGGTTCTCCCGTACTGCCGGAGGTGTAGCAAATATATGCGGTCGCGTCCGGCAGGACACTCGAGCGGCCGTTGAATTGAAGATTGGTCGGGTCGTAAATGCCGAGCGCCACACGCTCAGGCAGGAGTTGCCGAGCAAGGTCAGGCTGTGATGTGAGAATCGCCACAGGGGTGCAGTGGTCGACGATCTGGCGCACTCTGTGAGCCGGCTGCTTGGCCTCGACCGGGACGGCGATACCTCCGACGCTGATGATGCCGAGAATGGCAGCGATCTCTCCAACCGGATCATTGGCCAGCAGCACCGCGAACACATCGTCTTCGCCGCGGACGAGCGTTTCGAGCCTGGCGGCGACGCTCGTGGCTCGTGCGGCAACGTCCGCGAATGTGAACGATTGCCCGTCATGTCGGATGGCAAGCGAGTGGGGTGTGGCGAGCGCCCAGGAATTGAACCGGTCGTGAATGGTGACTTGAGGCATCACAGATCATTGGACGGCACAGACGCCGTGAAGCCACACTATACGAGAGTTTCAGCAAGGAGAATGACACATGCGATTTGCCAGCACGTTGATCGTGATCCTGCTCGGCGCGTCCGCAGTTTCGGCGCAATCGCTCGAGCGCATAATCCACCTCGGCCTCAGCAAACCAACCACCTACAGTCATATCGTGAAGGCGGGGAAGACGCTGTACATCGCCGGCCAGGTTGGCGCGAAGCCTGATGGCTCGATCGCGGGTGACACGATGGTGGCGCAGCTGGAACAGGTGCTTGCGAATCTGCAGATCGCGTTGAAGTCGCAGGGCGCCGACTTCTCGCACGTCGCGAAGATCACGATTTTCGTGACGAGCATCGACGAGTTCCGGGCCCCCGAGGCGGCAAAGATCCGGGCGAAGTACTTTGGCTCGACTCACCCGGCGAGCACGCTGGTCCAGATCTCTCAACTCGCGAATCCGGCGTACAAGGTGGAGATCGAAGCGGTGGCGGTGTTGCCGTAGGGTTGGGAGCACAGGGAGATCAGGGAGATCAGGGAGACCCGGGCTCGAAGGCTGGTACACTTTGAGCACTCGCTACATCAGGCCGTGGTAAGCCGAGGCCCCGATCCTGACAGCTCCGAACGTTGCGACTCCGACGTACACGAGAACGGCCAGCGCTCGAGTCTTTACTAGTCGGGCCGCCGTAAGGACGAAGATGAGCGGAATTGCCACCGAGATTGCCTTGGAGCCGGGGGTTGTCCCTCAAGTTGAGTGGCACGTCGCTGCCGAGCGTTCGTCATGACGCTCATCTTGGTGATGTTTGTACAACTCGGCCTGCTGACACCCGAGCTGTCAGACACCATCAAGCACGCCGCGACGGCCGTGCCGTTCGTCGGTTACGACCTGATCTTGGCTGGCGGTGCGGACGCGCAGAAGGCTGATTACACCCCGGAGCCCATCGACCTGACCGGCCAGTATTTTGTCGAGGTCGAACCGAAGGACAGGGTGGGTGCGGGTGGTGGCCTTGGTGGTGGACAGCGAAGCCGGATGCGGCTGGGCGCGAGTCTGTTTTGGGGTCTGGGGGGACTCAAACACGGCTGGCCCGAACTGCAACAGCAACTGCGCGAATACGCGGACGCGGGCATCGACTTTGTGCGGACGCTGATTCACCTGAACAGCAGCGACCCGCGCAATCCGTGGAAAGAGATCGGCTTGCATGCCGAAGATCCAGATCTGGAAGAACAGCTCAAGCGCTACCTCGACCTCGTCTCGAGTTACGGGATGAAGGTGGAATTCACCTTGCTCGGTGGGTTGGCTGACATGGAGCGCGCGGACCAACAGGATCGCTTTGTCGACCGCGTGTCCAATGCGCTTCAGAGCAGACTCGGCACCATCGAACTGCTCGAGGTCATGAATGAGTATGGCGTCAATGGCGGATCCATTCCCGTGTTGCACCGGATGGCCAAACGGCTGCGCGCCAATTTGGGCGATGGCTTCGTGCTGGCGCTGAGCAGCCCAAATGCCGTGCATCAAGGTGGGTCGACGGCGGAGATCCAAGCGGAAGTCAAGGCCATGCAACTGCAGGAGGCGAACGCTATCACGCCACACTGGGACCGTAGTCTCAACAAACCTCCGGACCTGGGCGGCTTTGCGCCGGCCCTCGTGATTTGCGGCGAGCCGCGAGGGCCCAGGTCTTCAGGCCACGGAACAGACAATCCGGCGGACATTGAACACGACTGGAAGGCGGCGGAGGCGGCCGGTTACTACGCCTACGTGCTGCATTCCGACTCCGGCGTGTGGAGCACCTACATCAGCGACGTGAACAACGGCACCCGCGGCAAGTGGCCGGTTTTCAGCGCGCACACGAACGGACCGGCCATACTCGAGACGGTTAAGCGACTAAGGCGCGGACGTGCTGGCGGCGGCGGACCCGAACGAGCTGTATCGCCCTGAACAAATCTGCTGACGAGAAGCGCGGGCGCCATATTCACCGACCGCAGGTGCTCGATTTATCTGGGGCCTAAACCGGCGCGTCCGTTCTGCTCGCTCAGGATCGAGAACTGGATGGCGACTGACCGACACGAAGCCGGGTCTCGATGGCTCGAGGCAGGTTGGCCGATTCACCACGTCCAGCAAATGCTCGGGCACGCGAACTTGTCGCAAACGAGCACGTACTTCAACGCAACCGTAAAGGGCATCGAGGACTCGATGCGGAAGCTCGACGCCCAACGCGAATTGCAATCGGTTGCACACGAGACGTCGATCGAACATCGCCCTGAAAGCAACGACGACTCTAAAGAACGCTAGCAAGTTCGTGGTTAACTAGAGGTTAGCCACCACGCGCGCCCGTAGCTCAGTGGATAGAGCATCGGCCTTCTAAGCCGAGGGTCGCAGGTTCGACCCCTGCCGGGCGCGCCAACCTTCGCTCACGCTTGCCAACTCGCGTGAGCTACGGTTGGCAAGCCACGCGAAGGTTCAGGCCCGAGCGCACCGTAGCTCCCGAGGAGCGAAGGTGGGCCGGGCGGCTGGCCACGTTCTCGGGCCGTTGCGGGCGCTTCAACAAGCTGGCCGCGAACTCCCGTCAGGCACACTCAATCATCCTCTCAGCTGCTAACCAGGTGTCGGTTGTCGGCAAGTGCGATAGGAAAAAGGTTCATGCGGCTCCTTGCGCGGCAGCCTCCGCACGCGTTGCCGTACCGCAGCAGTTGTCACATGTGCCACATCGGTCGAGGCCGGGTTCGCCGAGGGCATCGAGCAGCATGGCCGTTCGGCACAGTGCGGTCTGCGCGTAGATCACCATCTGTTCCAGTTTGGCCTGATCCCGTTGGCGTCGTTCGTCATAGGCGGTTGCCAATGTGTCGACCGACTCATCAAGAAGTCGAGAGATCACCTCGTACCGGGCACCGCGGCGGGCTCGAACCAAGCCGGCCTGTTTGAGCACCGTGAGCATGACGCGAATCTTTCCCGCGCCGATCGCTGGAACGCTGGCACGAATCGCCTCGAAGTTGAGTGTGCCGCCGGCCTTGGCGGCGCGCATGGCATCGATCAAGGTGCTGAAATCCGCATGTGTCGGATATCGACCCGCCATGAAGAACGACTGCAGGCGTCGGTCGCGTCGCTGAAACAGCAGCACGCACTCCGCGGGGAGACCGTCGCGCCCGGCGCGACCAGACTCCTGGTAGTACACGTCCAGCGACGCTGGCAAGTCGTAGTGGATGACCGCCCTGATGTCGGCACGGTCGATCCCCATCCCGAACGCGTTGGTTGCCACCATCAATCGTGCGCCACCCTTCATAAACGCATCCTGTGCGTTTGATCGCTCACTGGCAGGCATTCGTCCGTGGTAGGCGACGGAAGCCAGGCCCTCCTGCCGCAGAAGCGCGCGCAGTTGTTCGACATGCTGCACCGTCGCCGCATAGATGATTCCAGCGCCCTCGAGTTCCCGTGCCAGGTCCAGGAGTTGGCGCTGCTTGTCGGTGTCGTCAGCAACTGGACGAACGCTATACGACAGATTCGGCCGGTGAACACCGGTGTTCACGACGTGGAGCGGGCCGACGTTCAGTTGATGGACGATGTCCACGATGACTTCAGGCGGTGCCGTGGCCGTGAGGGCGAGTATGGTTGGTAAGCCGATAACACGCAGCCCTGTGAGTGCCTCCAGTACGCGGGACGAAAGTCGTGACCCCATTGCGAAATGCAATGCGCCTCATCGATCACCAACAAGTCCACGCAGCCTCCAGAGAGCAAGGCGCGGAGTCTGTCGGAGGCGAGCTGCTCGGGAGTGGTAAACACGAACTCAACGGTTCGTCGCCCGATTTTTGCGGTGGCCCGCCGGACCTCTTCGGCGGGTACGGCGCTGTTCACCTGCACGGCGGTAATGCCGAGCGCCGACATCTTTTCGAACTGGTCTTGCATGAGTGCGATCAAGGGAGACACCACCAACGTCATCCCTGGCATGAGCATCGCCGGCACCTGGTAGCACAATGATTTCCCGGCACCGGTCGGCATGATCGCGAGCGTGTGTCGACCTTCGAGCACGGCCTCGATCACTGCTTGCTGCCCTGGACGAAGGCTACCCAGGCCAAACACCTTTTTCAGGACAGAGGCTATTCGGCGGCGAACCGTTGAGTGCGCACTTTTCTGAGGCTGTTGCGGATCGTCGACTCGGTCGGTAGGCATTGCGACGCACTTTCAAGAGCATTTCGCGTACCAGCACTCATCGCGGGGGCGATTTGAGCCGGCGCCACCAAGCTCCCGCGAGGCCATCCTTGACCTGCGAATCAGCAGTCGGTTGTCGAGCCGTCTAGCTTCCTTGCGGGCCCTTTGCTGGAACCAGACAATGGCAGGTTTCGACTACTGCCTTAACCGTTCACCAGAGTTGAATTCCAAACGTCGCGGCAACTCCGATTGGAACCACCCACGTTGTCGCGATCTCAACGTATCGATGCCGGTTATTCCGGCGCCCACGACAACAACGTCGGTTACGAGATCCTCAGCGAGCTTGGCAAACTGCGGGAACGTCGCTGATGTCGTCCAGTAGGGTGTCGTGTCGCTGCCGTCGCGGGCATCGGCTTCCTTCGCGATAGCTACGGGCCGCCCGGTCCGTCAGACGCGTGGCGGATCAAGACGTGACGGGTGCGAGACGCGCCGGTGATGCACCGGGTTTCATCACGACCTTGATGCACGAGTCGTGTTTGTCGCGGAACGTGCGGTACATCGCCGGCGCATCTTCCAGGCCGATCCGGTGCGTGATGATGAACGAGGGATCGATCTCGCCGCGTTCGATGCGCTCGAGCAGGAGCGGCATGTACTTGTGCATGTGCGTCTGGCCCATCTTCAGCGTCAGGCCCTTGGCGAACGCGGCGCCCAGCGGAAACTTGTCGAGCCATCCGCCGTAGACGCCGGGAATCGAGACCGTGCCGCCCTTGCGGCACGCGCTGATCGCCTGGCGAAGCGCATGCGGGCGATCGGTCGCCAGGAACATCGAGGTCTTGGCGCGGTCGTACCAGGCATCGAGCGTCGTGCCGTGCGCCTCGAGGCCGACCGCGTCGATGCAGGCATCGGGCCCCTGGCCGCCCGTCATGTGACGCAGCGCGTCGAGCACGTCGACGTCCTCGTAGTTCAGCGTCTCGGCGCCGCCTTGCGAGGACGGCGAGCTCCAGCCGCTCGGCGAAACGATCGATCGCGATGACGCGTTCGGCGCCCAGAAGATAGGCGCTCTTGATCGCGAACTGACCGACCGGCCCGCAGCCCCAGACCGCCACGGTGTCGCCGGGCTTGATCTGGCAGTTCTCGGCCGCCATGTAGCCGGTGGGAAAGATGTCGGACAGGAAGAGCACCTGCTCGTCGGTGAGCGAGTCCGGCACCTTCAGGGGACCGACGTCGGCGAACGGCACGCGCGCGTATTCCGCCTGGCCGCCGGGGTATCCGCCGTACATGTGCGAGTAGCCGAACAGGCCGGAGCCGGAATAGCCGTACAGCTTCTCGGCCATCCAGGCATTCGGGTTCGAGTTGTCGCAGAGCGACCAGAGCTGTTCCTTGCAGAAGTAGCAGCGGCCGCAGGCGATGGTGAACGGCACGACCACGCGATCGCCGACCTTGAGACGCGTGTTCTCCTTACCGACCTCGACGACCTCGCCCATGAACTCGTGGCCGAGCACGTCGCCCTTCTGCATCGTCGGGATGTAGCCGTCGTAGATGTGCAGATCGGAGCCGCAGATGGCGGTCGTCGTCACCTTGACGATCGCGTCGCGCGGATTGAGGATGACGGGGTCCGGAACGGTCTCGACCTGGATCTTCTCTTTGCCTTCCCAGCAGACGGCTCGCATGCGTCGCTCCTACGCGGTCGCTGTCGCGCGCGGAATCTCGCCGGCTTCGAGCAGCTGCTTGAAGTGCCGAAGATCCTCGCGAATGGTCTGTGACGGTTCGCGGCCGAACAGTGACGCGATCAGCGCGCCCGCCTTCCCTGCCGGTGGCGCGTACTGCAGGTGCACGCTGACCTGCGTGCTGCGCCCGCCGCGCACCGGCGTCGAAGTTCACCGACCCGGCGGTCACGACGTCGGATCCGGGAAGCGACCGCCATGCGAGCAGTCTTGTTCTCGACCTCGTTGATGATCTCGGCGTCCCATTCGACGGCGAGACCCGCCGGCCCCGCAGCCACCCAGTGCGATCGTGCCGTCAGCGAGTTCGGTCACACGGTCGAGGTGGGTCATGAATCGCGGCAGGTTCTCGAGGCGCCGCCAGAAGCGGTAGACCTCGGCGACCGGCACTTCCAGCCGAATCGATTCGCGGACGTGGACGCCGCGGTCGCCGCGCGAGCGCGGTCCTCGTGTCTGTCGGGCCGGCGTGTAGCCGTTCAGGCACGGCCGGCCAATGACCGGTGATGCCGCGATACAGCAGTGGTGCAGACGACGCCGCGAGCAGCGCTCCCAGCGCAGAGCGTCGCGTTGCGCCGACGAGTAAGAGGAGAGCGCCACTGCCAAGTGCCAGCCAATCTTCGGTTTCGCTCAGCGAGAGCGGACGGTCGTGCATCGTCTTGGCTTCCATCGGTGATCGTCAGAGAGCATGTTGCGTACCAGCAAACGACGTTGGGCACACATGCGATTGCGCGTCGACTCTCGAAGAACACGCCTGCAGCGCCTTTTAAGGAGCGCATGGCCAACAAGGTGGGCAACGAACGAGCGCGCTATAGCGGCTTCTGTGTGTGGTGTTCCGGACATTGAATACATTGGCGCAATCGACCAGAGGTCATTTGCGTCTCAACGTAAGCAGCGGGCGGCACACGATCGGTAGGTCAAGGAAGGCAATGCCAGTTCTTCGGCAAACACCCCGACGGGCCCAACAAAGGTCCGTGGTCAGCGCATTGCATGGGTCCGTGCCATGTATCGAGGCATCATCGCAGGCGGCGTTGCAGGATTGGTCGGCACATGGGCAATGAACGAGGTGCAACGCCTGTGGACGCGCGCGGTCGACGACGATGCTCCTGAGTCAGCTGGAGGCCGGCACGACGCCCGAGACTGGCAGGAGCGCAGCGAGCATCGGAACTCGAACGAGCTGGCGGCTCAGGCAGTCGCTGGCTACATCCTCGGTCGCGACCTGACGCGGGAAGAGCTTCGCCTTGCCGCACCGCTCGTGCACTTCCTGTTTGGTGCCGCGGTCGGTGCGATCTATGGCGCGTACGCCGAACGTCGGCAAGCTGACACAACCGGCGCAGGATTTGGCACGACGGTCTGGCTCGCCGCGGACGAAATCGCGATGCCCCTCCTAGGTCTGTCGGACTCGACGGCTCGCCGCCCACTCGAAATGCACCTGCAATCGCTTGTCGCGCACCTTGTTTACGGGACCGCGACGGAATTGACGCGACGCTCGGTGCGCGCGCGATTCGACATCGCGACACCACGCGTCGCTTGAGGAGCACCATGCGGATCGGAAGCTCGAGAAACACTGGATTGATGCTGGTCGCTGCCGGCCTCGCGACGGCCGTCGCCGTCACTGCGACGCGAAGACGCCCCACGTTCAGCTTCAGCGGCAAATCGGTGGTCATTACTGGCGGATCTCGCGGTCTCGGATTGGTGCTTGCGCGACAGCTGGCGGCGGAAGGCGCCCGCCTCACGCTCATCGCTCGCGACGAGACCGAATTGCTCAGGGCCGCTCACGATATTCGAGAGCGGCAGCCGTCCGCCGAGGTGCTCATCGTGCGAGCGGACGTGGGCGAGCGTGAGGATGTTGGGCGCGCCATCGCGCAGACGATCGAGGAGTACGGCACCGTTGATGTCTTGATCAATGACGCCGGCATCATCGGTGTCGGCCCGCTGGATCACATGAAGTTGTCCGATTACGACGATGCGATGAAGACGCATTTTTGGGGCCCGCTCTACATGGTGCTCGCGGTGTTGCCGCACATGCGGAATCAGGGAGGCGGGAGAATCGTCAATATCTCGTCTATCGGCGGCCGGATGTCCGTGCCGCACATGCTGCTGTACTCGGCGAGCAAGTTCGCGCTGACCGGGCTGAGCGATGGCCTGCGCGCCGAGCTCGCACGTGACCAGATTGTCGTCACCACCGTGTGCCCCGGGCTGATGCGAATAGGTTCGCCAGTCAACGCAGTCTTCAAAGGCCAGCGGGCCCATGAATTCTCATGGTTCGCGATCGCCAGCTCGTTACCGCTGCTCACCATCAGCGCCGAACGCGCCGCCCGTCAGATCCTCGATGCGTGCAGCCGCGGCGACGCGGAGCTTGTGATTACGATTCCGGCAAAGCTCGCCGTTCTCGCACGCACACTCGCGCCGGAACTCT
>CAVRUW010000013.1:0-695483 GCA_963724485.1 uncultured Acidobacteriota bacterium | reverse complement strand
CGTCGGTCGCCTTCGTCGCGAGCCACAATGACCCCGCGTGTGTCGCCAGTTGCCCTTCGGGGTAGTGCTTCGCCGCGCTGGTAGATGCCCGCGTATTTCAATGAGGGCCGCTGCTCGAGTTCCTGCACCTTTGCTTCGAGCGCGCGCAGTGCGCGTGTCATGGACGGTCAGGCGGGCGTTGCGCTCCGCGTTCCTGGCGTTCATCTCCTTCCACTTATCGAGCGCCATCGGCGAACATTCGCCACGTGACCAATTGGTCCCCGTCCTTCGCGATCATCTGGCGTAATTCGTCGCTCACGTGCCTCAAGTCGTGTTCGTCGCTCATCGCTCAGCGAGCCCCAAGCGCATACGCACCTCGCTGCGCCACTGATCGAACCTCGCACGGATCTGCGCGATCTCCGTCGCGCACACGTCGCGATCTCCGCCTCGCTCACCCCAGCTTGGCGCCGACGTCGAGATTGGCCGTCCTGCGAGGAACTTTTTCGAGGTCGTCCAGGTGTTCAGCACGCTGTCATCGCGCCCGTTCCAGATCGGCATCATGCGTGGTGTCGACGCGGTTGCTTATTCCACATAACTGATACGTCGCTGTCATGTAAGCCACGCTGCCTCGCGCCGCAAATAGCTGATCCTCCGCGACACTCAGAGCCCGACCGATTTTTTTGGAACAGGGAAATAAACCGTTGACCCGTGGTCTGGATCACTTGGGCACCGTTCATCTGGATCAGCGCTTAATGCTGGTGCGATCTCGATGCGCCATCGTCGCTGTAGAGAATGTGCGGTGTATCCACGAGCGTGACTCTGCTGCGGACCGTTCGCACTGGGCACAAGCGGAATCCCGAACGCGTCTGCGGCACGTTGACCGCGGCGGTCCCCCGATCGTCGCCGCAATCTTGTAGGCCGTCACCGGTCGCATGATCCACACGAGGCCAGCGCCGCCCGTTGTGATCGCCGCAAGCAGCGCCGCAGATCCGCATTGATCTGCGCGGCCGACGTGCCCGTCGATGTACCGCGGTCGCGCCATTCGTGATCGCCGCCGGCCGCAGGTTGGCGGCAAGCGTGACCGTGTTCGTTAACAGTTGTTCATCGAGAAACGCGGCGACACCCGCCGCCACCGTTTCACGTACCGTGCGCTCCGCGCTCGGATTCGAGAGCTGTAAGAGTTCCCCACTGAGGACGATCTTTCCCGCCTTGTAAGTTCCTGACTCAGCGTGTCGTATGCGGTCGCGGCCACGGGTGTGCTGAGCCCTTCACCCATCCAGGCGCCGCCAGTGCCGGTGCCCGTCTCACGGGCCACCTTCGTGCGAAACGGGACACGCCGGAATTTGTTTTCGAGCGCGCCGAGAATACTCACCCCGCGGATGAGTGTCAGCGCCTCACGCGCAATGCCGTGGACGCAGCGGTCCCGCGAAGGTCGCATCGCTCGTTGTGCCAACGGCAACGGCGGCCTTGACCTGGAATTCATCTTCGAGACACGCCTTGACCTGTGGAGAATCGCGCCATTGCTCCGCAATCATCTGCGCTCTGAACCCATCGCCGTGGCCGAGAGCTTTGGCCATCATGTAGCGACAAAACGCGGTGCCTTCCGGCAAATACGACAGCGGACGGGTTGAACAGCACTCATGGTGCAAATCAGTGTCGCCCATCGCGCGTGCG
The DNA here is from genome assembly GCA_963724485.1 of uncultured Acidobacteriota bacterium. Lineage (GTDB taxonomy): Bacteria > Acidobacteriota > Vicinamibacteria > Vicinamibacterales > UBA2999 > JACCSI01. Next base: position 693,830 of record CAVRUW010000013.1, on the reverse strand, counting down.
CCGTGCCGGGGTCATAACCGTTAGGAAACAGATACCTGATCAGCAGGCCATGACACGCCACAAGCAGACGTTGATCTCGGTGCCCGCACGCTCCACGACCAAACCGTCAATCGGAATGCCCACGGCCCGAGACAGCAACCGGCCGATCTGTTTCGGCGACAGACCCTTCAACACGACGCGTACCCCCGGATCTGTGGCCAGGTCACGACTCGCGAAAGGTTCACTCCCCCAGGCACCCACGACCGCAGGCAAAATCTTGCAGAGCCGATCCTTGTCTTCGCGGCTCATGGCGCCGGCCTCCGCCTGTCTTCGAGCAACTGGCGGATCGTCGCCAGTTCGCGCATGACGTCGTGGAGCGTCACCGGGGCAGCTTCGGAAAGCCTTTCGGATCGGTAAGGCTTTTCTTCGACGGGCGTCGTAGCCATAGTACATACATGTACGGGCCAAAAACTGCTTCGACCATGCGGCGACCGCTGGACCACGTGGACGCTTTGACCCGATGCCGGCCGGTGTAAATCCGGCGGCCTGTGCTTCAGCCGTCAACTCCTCGGCCCACTCGGCCCAGGCGACACGGACGTGCAGGTCCATCTCGGCCAGCGGCACTTGCGCCAATCCGACCCAGCCACGCACTCGCCCGGGCGCATGGCGGCCGGTCATCAGCAGGTAGTGCAGTGCCGGCGAGAGTCGCGGGCGATCGCTGAGCGCCCACCGCGGATCCTGCGCCGTGCCGACGGAACGCCCGTGTGCAGACGGCTGGAATCAGCTGATGCGTCTGGGCCAGCGAGCAGTGGTCTCGGCTTCAACTTCGCCATCGTGCGAAACCTCCAACGCAATCTGCCTCGTCAACGCCTGAAATCGACCCATCGCTGCTAGCCGCTCACCCGGTTTCAGCAACGAATCCGCGCCAGCAGAAGCGCCGCCTCGGCTAGGGTCACCAGTTCGGTTTCGGTCGCGTCGAGCGTGTAGCTCGCACGATCGCCGCCACCCCAACCCTCTGGTCCCGCCGGCAGATCAGCCGCCAACGCGGTCACGGATCGGTGAGCGCGGCGCCTCCCAGGGGGCGGAATTTTGCCCGCCTGCCGCCACCGAACGATGGTGCTCAGATTCACCCCCAACGTCTTGGCAGCCGCCCGCAGAGACGTTGACGCCGCCATCACGTCGGCCGCCTGACCTTGCATCGAGCGGAATCGCCACGTTCGTTTCGTCATGTCTCACGCCCTCGCGATTTGCAAATCGTGTATGCGAAATCTTGTATCTGCCTACCAGGTGGTTTGGCGGATCCGTTACCTAGAATCCTTGGTCATTCCCCCCCCCGCCCCTCGTCATGGCCGACGCTGCCAGCTCCGACCAGCGTCCCGAGACTCTGGCCAGGCGGTACCGGTACCGCCGCTACGGTGTGCGGCCTTCGTGACATCAGCAGGACACCCGTCGTCCTGCCCCAGAAGCTCTCGCAGGACATCCGCAGCACCGGCCGCCCACATCAGGTCACGAGCCGAGCGCGCCCGATGCTGAGAGAACCTCGAGACACGAATACAGTAACGATCGCAAACTGCGCTCGATGGCTTGGCGGCCCACGACTCGACGGGGGAATTGATCGCCGTCACGCATGGGATGTTCTCCGTTCTGAGAGTGCCAAGTTGAGTGCTCTTGTAGCTTCAGCTCTTGAACAGGCGATCGGTCTCAGATTGAAGAACGCATCGAGCAAGTGTTTGATCGGCGCGGAAGGGTTGGTGACTTCCAGCACTTCGCGCGCTATCGGGAGAAAACGCTTTTCATCGCTGCCGCTTTTACGCTCGGGCTCGCCCTCTTGTTCTTTCTCTGGTTCAATACTCCTGCTCTTGTACTGCTCCTGAGTTCTAGGTAGTTTGGTAAACGTTGACGGCAACATTCAATGTTTGGTGGAATGTTTCGGGTAACGTTTGGAGGTTTTGGGCGAACGCGTCAAGCAGCGCACATCGCCGATCTCGCTGAGCGCTTTCAGGTTGCCGATCAGAATGTTGTGGTTCGTCGGTTGGTCCAGCGCCACCAGCTCGGGATGTAAAAGACTCGCGCGTCGGAATCGGATTGCCAGCCAAACGTTACGCAAACCTCGGCCAAACCTTTGCGAAACGTTCCGGCGCCGACGCCTAAGTCCTCGGCAGCCGTCGCCGCTGAGAAATTATCGAACAGCACGATCGCGTTGGTTTGTGGCCCCGTCAGGAGGTACAGGGTGATCTCGCGAGCACTGCGCGTGAGCTGCAAAAAGCCAGGATGGCCCCACAGTCGCGGGTAGATTTTTCGATAGCGGCCGACGCTCACCGTGCAATTTCCTTGCGCGACTCAATCCACCGTTCGACGTCGTGGCGATCGAAATTACGAGCGCGACCAATCCGGACAACCGGTAGCTCGCCACGGTTCGCGATGTCGCGCAAGCTCGTGTTATTGATACCGTACTCCTTCGAGCAAGACTTGGCAGCAACAAGTTGTGGAGTGCGAGTTGTGGCGTGGCGTGCTGACGTCACGCAGCTTGCGCTTAGGTGTGCTGTCTTTCTAGTGGGGCGATTCGAGTCATGTTCTTGAATTAGCTTTTCTGCCGGCCTCCCACGCTTTGAGCGCCTCATACTCCGATAGCCACACCTTTCAGATCGGCATTGTCGAATGTGCCGCGGCTCCTCTCAGGTTTGCCGTCCAGTAAGTTCCGCTTGTTTCAGCGTTGCTGCGAGAACATTGGCCACACGGCCCGATCGCGTGCCGGTGATGGGAACGCCAGATTCTGCGAGGGCGGCAAACGTCATCAGCCGAAGGAATTGTCGGCCAGGGTGTGGCAAGTCCACGCCCCTTCGCGAGTGGCTGTGTGTGACTAGAACGAAGCCACGCCTCGGTCGTTGCCAGCATACGCGCGAGTGGCCCCTCCAATTCTCGCCACGACCCTCCGATAAAGAACGGGCCCCTCGGCACGATGGCGTTGGCGGCCGCGATCGCTTTGCTGAGCGCTTGCGCCGCCTTTCGGACGTTGGCCACGGCTTTGTATTTTCGCGGCCATGTTGAGCGTGATTGGTGCGCCAGCGTCTCATCGACGTCCTGTCGGAGAATGCCGGCGAGATTGCCGGGCAGGTCGGCAGGGACAAGGTTCCGGAAAGAACGCAAGCTTCAATTCTTCAGAAAGAGCCGGAGGAACCTGAACGTCGTCTGTTGGGTCATACATGCAGGCTGCCTCCGCAAAGCAGCTCCGCGAGGTTGAATCGGCGGCAGGCCGGGGCGGAAACCGGCTTTTCGGGCTCGAGTTCCTAGCCGCCGAAAACAATGATACCGATGTCAGATCACGCGCTGTCCCTGTCCCTGAATTGTCCCTATCAGCACCAAATTGCTCGTAATTCTCGTAAGCGTCGTAAGGGCTAAAGCGCGCGGTTTTCCGAAGGATTCCGCTAAGTTGTTGATAGGCAAGGATCGGCACCGAAGACCGAATAGGGACTTAAAATCCCAAGGCCGCAAGGCCGTGCGGGTTCGATTCCCGCCCCCGGCACCATTTTTCCTAATTATTTTGGGCTGTCAGGCTGGCGTGTCGCTTAGCCGTCAGGCCAGTGGCTAGCGTTTGGCTAGCGCTGCGACGGTCCTTCCCGCGGACTATCGAGACCAGGCCGAGGTATTGGGCATTCTGAACTTTTGGATAACGGCACTGACATGCCTGTTGTGGTGCCCAGCACCAGGAATCAGCTGCACAGACCGCCCTCTACGACTGCCCCACGAGCGGAGGTGAAGGGGGCACGCGTCGCGGCATTTGTCAGTTGCATCCCGTTGATGCAGCCCGGTTGTCAGGGCAACTGTTCTCTGAGGTGCGGGCGGCAGAACGGCCATGCGCCAAGTACCAGCAATAGGCCACCTACAACAATGAATACGAGGGTCACGGAAAAGCCGGCCAGGAAATGCGGCAGAGTATAAGGTTTGCCCTCGAAGAACAATCCATACACAATTCTCACCGCAAATAGCGCGACAAACGCAAATACAGGGAACAGTGCGGACAAGATGCGCTCGAGGACTGAACCCTTCATTCGGCGGGACCAATATGCGGCGAGGGCGCCGACGAATGGCAGCACCAGATATGGGATGGCCATGAACTGGAATCTGTTCTTGTCAAAAGGCAACCAGATGAGCACGTAATAGAATCCGAAAAACAACAGACAGGATGCTGCTCCAGGCAACCACACCTTCTTGATATGCAAATCCATGGAAGGTCTCTTCTGACTCACTGACTTCGGCACAACGGGCCGCCAGAATTGCGCCCGATAAGGCTGACCCGCTTCACTGTCTCACCGCGCAGGTGCAGCGCGCGGATCGGTCCACGGCCGGCCGCGCCCGTCCGGGCGACGGCGAGGACGGAACGTCGGTTCGAGCACGGCCCACTGGGCGTCGGTCAGGTCCATGCCGTCGAGTACGACGGCGATCATACCGATGTTTCAGGCGGCTTCCGTATTTATGAGACAGCTTCTAGCCTCAAATTCTTGCCTCTTCTTGTTAGAGAGTTCACCAACCTCGCGACCATCGTTCTTGAGACGTAGAAGCGCAGCTCCCGGCCGGCCAGCGCCAATCGGAACCATGCGCGTGCGTGCCTCGGCCCTCCGGCCGTCCTTGGTCAGCGTCCATAGACGATGCTCAGGAGTCTGACGCGGATCGACCTGCGGCTTCGCGATGCGCTGCATGAAGTCGGTCATTTGTATAGGTCAGTGTTTAGGCGCTCGCGGTTCCTGAGCGGTCCAACGATGGTCGCACAGCGGACAGACGAACACGATCGCGGTGGGCGTGCGGTTGTCGATTAACCCGACAGGTCCTTGCAGGCGGGACAGACCACGCGAGTCCGAACCGGTGGGGTATTCACGGGAAGCTGAGCTTACTCCCTAACAGCTTCTGACGTCATTGGCATGTTGAACCGCTCGGCAGTCCCGACCGTAGATCAATAAGACCGTCGCCGCGGTCCGTTTCGAGATTCGGGGCTATCGTGCGACGGCCGTTGAGCGTAACGCCGTTGACGCGATCTTCGAGTAAGCGTCGCACCCCCCGCCGTTTCCCCGTCTCAGATTCACCCGAAGTGAACGTCCAGAGCCGCGCCAAGCCTGCACCGATTACCGCCGAATCCGTCAAACAGCTCGACAAGCTCGCCACCGATCTCGAACAAGCTAGCAAGGAAGCCGGAGAAATCGCGCAAGCCGTCCGCGACGATCTGTCGAGGCGTTACGTTCCACCGGAATGATTCGTCGCTGCCACCCTACTTCAGGACAAGAGGCCCAGGAGCAACAGCACCGTCACGCCGAACGCGGTCACGACGATTCCGAGAAGGATCTCGGCGAGCTCGTCACGAGGGTGGTGTCTTCTCGGCATCCCGATTCATCTTTGAACAGACCAGGTGACGGTAAGCGGAAACCGGAACGGCAGTGTCTCCAGCCGGCGCCGTGTTTCGATCCGCCAAATGCCCATCTCGGCGTCGTGCAGGCGATGACAGAGATCGATGGCGTCGAGATCGTCGTCGTCGAGCGTGTCGGCGTGCAGGAGTATCCGGGTTTCACATTCGCGCATGCGATCCGCGGCCACTTGGTCAAGAAACCCCATCAGATCATCGAGGGTCACGAACGTCATACGCTGCCTTTTTTGACGGCCAACACCCAAGCGCGATCGGCCGGGTCTGAACCGCCGGGGGTCGCCGACGTGGCGTTCATCGCGATCCAGAGACTGCCGGAACCTTGGCGACTACCCAGGACCGATCTGGCCGCCAATTCGGGCCTGCCTCACAGCGTTGACTATTGGAGCAGTTCCTGTTCGAGCGGCAATAGTGGGTGTGCCGCCAACTGGAGGTCGCCGACGGCGAGGCGGTCGCGGCCCGAACGATTAGCGATTCTCGATCGCGCCGCCGCGCCCGATTGTCAGCCCTTGACGATGTTGTGAACGTCGAAGATGTCCGGCGGATTGGCGAGCTGGATGCCGACGCCGGCGAGGATCGGCATCAGACGCTTGTCGAAGGCCTCGAACTGGTCACGCGAATTCCAGATCTCGCTGACCTTAAGGTTGCCATCCGAACCGAAGCAGACGTGGTAGTCGAGCCCGGCCGGTGGCCATTCGCCAGCGTTCTTGATTTGGCGAATCGCCTCGTCGTACTTGTTGGTAGTGAGGGCGATGGGACTGAAACGGACAACGATGCTCATGATATGAACCTCCGTGACTGGGGTTGCGAATAGATCCGGCGTGATCGGAAAGCGACACGTCGTCGCTGCAAATCATACTAGCCCTCCTTCGCCAATTTGTTCAGCGATCTGGTAGACGCCGATTCGGGTGCCGGGAGTGAGCGCCAAGTGGCTGGGAGTATTAGCCGTTACACCTATGCGGACGTGATTACTCCCCCAACACGCCGTAGTGGCTTCCAATGCGGCGAGCACAGCACATCAACAGGCCCCGACGCGCCACAGACACACGCTCAATTCATGGCCCGCGCGTTCGATCACGAGCCCGTTGATCGGAATGCCGGCGCCGCGAGAGGAGCTTGCTGATTGGTTGATTGGGTAATTGGCGATTGGGTGATTGGGTGATTTCGACCGACGCAATGAGCTCGAATGGCCCCCAACGGTCCCACCATTTCCAGCATTCGGCTGCGATGGTGGACGGTAGTTGCACTCTTCTTCCTTCTTGGCGTCAAAGGGCAGCAGTGATGGTGCGGAGAATACCGCAACAACTGTCGCCATCAAGCGAGGTCGGGCCCTGTGCTGGCGTCTCAGCCCTAGTTTGCCTGCTCGAAGCACGCGTTGAGATAGCCCAATCGGTTTCTCACGTATGTCTGCTCGTATAGGCCCATCAGCCGATAGTTGTGCTCCTCAGCGAAGGCGAGGAAGTCGGCGAGCGTCGGCTGCCCCGCATACATGGGCACGAACATCACCTCCACGAGATAGAGCGAAATCAACCGGGCGTCGAGCATGCGACTCGCGCCGCGTAGCACGTTGAGGTCGTTGCCCTGCGTGTCGATTTTCAGCAGGTCGACCGATTGAATATGCTCGCGTTCGCAATAGCCGTCGACGGTTTGCACCAACACCTCGATGTCGTGCGCGTTCGCGTTCCATACTGGATCGAGCAGCGAGTCGTTGACCGAGTAGTCGCGCGTCACATGGAATGTGGCGGTGCCTTCACGATCGGCCAGCGCGACGTTCTCGAGACGCACGTTGGCGTGGCCGCCGTAGAGCTCTTTCAATCCCGCAAAGGGGCGCGGCGATGGCTCAAAGGCGATGATTCGCGGGTGCGCGAAGGCGACTGATTGTGCAAGATCGGGAAGCAGACCGTCTCGGCCATACGACGGCAGCTGAGCGGTAAGTCTTACGGGTTTGCCGCGCCGGTCAAGATGGCGGTGTCTTGTTGTGAGTGCGAGTGGCATCAAATGCTAAAGTGCGCAAGGGGTAACGCTCGCAGCGTTCGGAGGCCACCAGATGCGTTGGGAATCAGGACGTCGGAGCACGAACATCGAAGACCGCCGCGGAATGGGCGGCGGGGCCATGATCGGCGGCGGTGGCATCGGGATGCTCATTCTCGTACTGATCATCTCGTTCATCACCGGCACCAACCCGCTCGAGCTTCTGCAGCAAACTGACACGGGCGGCGCGCCCTCGGAATCCGTTCCGACAGGCGCTCCTGCGGCAAACGATCCGCAGGCGCAGATGGTCGCGGCTGTTCTGGGCAGCACCGAAGATGTCTGGCGGCAGGTCTTCGGGCAAAACGGCTCTCGGTATGAAGAGCCCGTGCTGGTGTTGTTCGACGGATCAGTGCGATCGGCCTGTGGCATGGCATCATCGGCCGTCGGTCCCTTCTACTGTCCGGGCGATCATAAGTTGTACTTGGACCTCTCGTTTTTCAGGGAGCTGGCGCAGCGATTCGGCGCACCTGGGGAGTTCGCTCAAGCGTACGTCGTGGCGCACGAAGTCGGTCACCACGTCCAAACCCTGCTCGGCACTTCTGAGCAAGTCAATCAGGCGCGCGCGCGCGCGTCCGAGGTGCAAGGCAATCAGCTATCGGTGATGCAGGAGCTGCAGGCAGATTGCTACGCCGGCGTCTGGGGTAATCACGCCGCGCGGAAGGACTGGCTCGAAGAAGGTGACGTCGAAGACGGGCTGCGCGCGGCCGCCGCGATCGGCGACGACCGGCTTCAGAAGCAGAGTCAAGGGTACGTTGCCCCCGAGAGCTTCACCCATGGCTCGGCGGAGCAGCGTCAACGCTGGCTGCTGCGCGGCCTCAAGAGCGGTGACATCAGGCAGTGCGACACGTTCAATGCAGGGGGACTCTGATAGCTCTCGCCCTCACCAAATCTTGGCCCGCTCCGTTTCTGGCAGGAACATCTTGTCGCCCTGCTTGACGTCGAACGTCGCGTAAAACTCCTGCACGTTCCGAAGCGGACCGTTTCCGCGATACATCTCAGGTGAGTGAACGTTGGTCAGCACTTGCTGACGCAGTGACTCCTCACGCTCTTTTGCTCGCCACTGCTGCGCCCAGGCGAAGAAGAATCGCTGATCACCCGTGAGGCCGTCGATCGTCGGTGCCGGCTGTCCGTTCAGCGAGAGCTTATAGGCGCGATGAGAGATCACTACCCCGGTCAAGTCGCCAATGTTTTCCCCAAGCGTGAGCTCACCGTTCACGTGAAGCTCTGGCAGCGGTTCGAAGGCGTTGTACTGCTCGACGAGCAACTTGGCGCGTTTCATGTACTGCTCGGCGTCTTGCGGTGCCCACCAGTCGCGTAGCACACCGTTGGCATCGAAGCGACGCCCCTGGTCGTCGAAACCATGGCCCATCTCGTGACCGATCACGCCGCCAATTGCGCCGTAGTTCGCCGCATCGTCCGCCTCCAGATTGAAAAACGGCGGTTGCAAGATCGCAGCGGGGAAGACGATCTCGTTCCGAACCGGGTTGTAGTAGGCATTGATCGTTTGCGGCGTCATGCCCCACTCTTCTGGATCGACGGGCTTGCCGACTTTTGCCAACTGATATTCACTTTCGGCGATGAAGGCGCGCGTGACGTTGCCGACGAGGTCGTCCTTGACCACCTGCACACGTGAGTAGTCGCGCCACTTGTTCGGATAGCCGACCTTCGGGCGGAACTTGGCGAGCTTCGCCTGGGCCTCCTTCTTGGTTTCCGGCCCCATCCATTCGAGTCCATCAATGCCTGCACGAAACGCTTTGCGCAAGTTCTCGACCAACTGTTCCATACGAGCTTTGGCTTGCGGTGTGAAGTGCCGCTCCACATACAACTTCCCGAGCATCTCTCCGAGATTGGCGTTGATGGTGTTGATGGCGCGCTTCCAGCGCGGCTGGTTCTCTTTGACGCCGCGAAGGGTCTGACCGTAGAACCCGAATTCCGCATCGGCGAATGGTTTGCTCAGATACGGCGCAAAGCCGTTCAGCATCGAGGCACGGAGATACGGCTTCCACCGATCGACAGGCAGCTCGTTGACAGTCGCGGCAAACGCTTTGATATACGACGGTTGGGCAATGACGAGTGCTGGCGCTTGCGCGATGCCCAGCTCGGTCGTCCAGGCGTTCCAATCGAAGCCGGGAAACTCCTTTGAAAGATCGGCGAGAGCGCGCTTGTTGTACGTCTTGACCGCATCGCGGCTCTCGACGTTGGTCCAGTGGGAACGAGCCAGCCGGGTTTCAAGGGCGAGGATGTCCTTCGCCGAGACGTCGGGCGCGGACTGTTTCGCCAGGGTCAACAACGACGTGACGAACGCCACATACTTCTCGCGATACTCCCTGAGTTTTGCTTCGTCCTTGAGATAGTAGTCCCGGTCAGGCAGTCCAAGGCCCCCCTGATTCACGTACAGAATCTCGCGGCCGGGATCCTGCGCGTCACCATCGACGAAACCGACCAACGGGTTGATCAGATTCAGCTTGAACATCCGCGCGAAGTAACGAGCCAGGTCGGTTTTGGTCTTCAGCGCGTCGATGGTGGCCAACTCGGCTTGCACCGGGGCCATGCCCAGTTCCTCAACTTTTGCTTCGTTCATGAAGCTCTCGTGGAAATCGCCGATCTTTTGCGCATCGGAGCCCGCTGGTTTGTTGGCGCGCTTGGCCGCTTCCTCGACGATGGCGCGAAGGTCGGCCTGCGATTTATCGAAGAGGATGTCGAACGAGCCGTACGAGGACTTGTCAGAGGGAATCTCGGTCTTGGCGAGCCACACACCGTTGACGTGGTTGAAGGTGTCGTCCTGCGGACGGACGGTCTTGTCGAACGTCGTGAGATCGATGCCGGACACAGGCGCCTTCGGCGCGGCGGTTGTGGGGGACGGCTCACGCGAGCAAGCGGCCAGCGAGGCGAGCACAAGCGCAATTCCACGCAGGCGAAAACACGACATTGAAACTCTCCTGAGGACACTTACAGATTTGTCGGACATTTCAGCAGATCGTAACCCAGCCGCTCGGTGCCACTCGCAAGCCCGGCTGTATCAAGTGGGACAGGCTGGGTGGCGAAATCCTTGCACCAAGCCAGCTGTAGGAACGCTGAACGTCCTTTTGATGCGTCAAGGAGCGAATGTCATGAATTACATCAGCGTTGTTGGATTCATCATCGCCCTGGGATTGACGTCGCCAACTGCGCGGGCATTTGATGACGGGCCGGTACGGACGGCCGACGAGGGGGTGCGGGTTCGCGAGGTGACGTTGCCGGCCGGGACTGTCTTGCGCCTGCGCCTGGGATCAACCGTCTCCTCTAAAACGAGCACCGTCGAAGATCCGGTCCAGGCGACGATTCGATCTGCGGTGGTACGCAATGGCGTGACCGTGCTGCCAGCAGGTACTCCGGTCAGCGGCTACGTCACTGAAGCGCGTCGTTCAGGACGAGTCAAGGGTCGCGCTCGAGTCGGCGTACGGTTCACCGCGGTTCGTGTGAACGGGACGCTCTACAACATGCGGACCTCCTCGATCGCTCGGCAAGCCCAGGGGACCAAGAAGGAGGACGCGGCAAAGATCGGCATTGGCGCCGGCGCGGGCGCAATCACGGGCGCCATCGTCGATGGTAAGAAGGGCGCGGCCATCGGCAGCGCAATCGGAGCGGCGGGTGGTACCGGGGTCGTTCTGGCGACTCGAGGCGACGAAGTGTCTCTGGGGCGCGGAGCCGCCGTCGCCGTTCGGCTCACGGCACCTCTGACGGTCCGAGTCGTGTCTTGATTGAGCAGCGTTTCAGTCCGGGTGGCTCGAGGACATAAAATTTCTTGGTGCGCCTCGAGCTCACCCACTCCATCATCCGGGACTATCAGGACAAGGACCTGAAGCCGCTGGTTCGGCACGCGAACAACCATAAGGTGTCGATCCATCTGCGCGATCGGTTTCCCTATCCCTATCTCGAAGAACACGGTCGTCAGTTTCTCGAGCACGTGCGCCACGCACGGCCTGTTACCAGCTGGGCGATCGAAGTAGATGGCGAAGTGGCGGGCGGGATTGGCGTGATGCTCCAGTCCGACGTCGAACGCGTGTCGGCCGAAATCGGCTACTGGTTGGGGGAGGTCCACTGGGGGAAGGGGATCGTGAGCGAAGCCCTCGAGGCCGTCACTCGTGAGGCGTTCCGTTTGTTCGAGCTCACTCGTATTTTCGCTTTGCCGTTCGCCGACAATCCCGGTTCGATTCGCGTGCTGGAAAAGGCGGGTTACGTGCACGAAGGGACGATGCCGCGAAGCACCATCAAGGAAGGTGTCATTCGGGACCAGTTGATGTACGGCGCCTACCGTCCCGTCTGACGTCCGAGCGGGAGTAAACTTTCCCTCATGCGCAAGCTTCTTGTTCCTATCGCGATCGTGGTGTGCGGTGTCGCCCTGGCCGCGCAGCAGGCGGCCCCGTCCCGATTTGCCCTCAGCGTGGACAGCATCATGCGCGGCCCCGCCCTGGTGGGATATCCGCCTTCGGACTTGCGATGGTCCGGCGACTCGAAAGAGGCCTACTTCGAGTGGCGCATGCCTGGCGAGGACGAAGCGGCGACGTGGGTGGTCGGACGTGACGGTGGTGCACCACGCCGGCTGACCGACGAAGAGCGCAAGAAGGCACCGCTCGCCAACGGCAACTGGGATCAAACCCGGCGGCGAATCCTGGGCGTCGATCGCGGGGATATCGTCATCATCGACACGGTCGGACGAACCCGCCGAGAGATCACGAGAACCACTGGGAATGAGGCCAGCGCTCGCTGGGCGCGTGGCGGCACGCACGTGACCTTCGTTCGCGACAACAATCTGTTCATCGTTCCCGTCGACGCGGCGACTGGAGGAACGTTGGTCCAGCTGACCGACGTCGCGCCGCGGCGAGCGGATCAGCGACCTACCGACAGTCAACGAGTCTTGCGTGAGGAGGAAGGGAAGCTGCTCGACTGGGTCGAGCAGGAAGCCGCACGCCGCAAACGTCGCGAAGCCCGCGATCGAGCCCGTGCACTGCCAAAGTTCGAGCTGGCCGAGCGACAGGCGATTGTGGACGCTGCATTGTCGGCCGACGAGAAACACGCCTATCTCGTCGTGGCGGATCGCTCCCAAGCTCGCACGTCGCAAGTGCCTCGCTACGTTAGTGAGTCGGCCTACACCGAAGAGATACCAGCGAGAAACAAGGTTGGTGACACGCAGGAGCGGCGTCGGCTGGCGATTCTGAATCTCGAAACCGGGGAGGGAGTCTGGGCCGGGCTCGAGGGCTTGGCTGATCCAGTCGCGATTCCCAAACCGGTCGATGACGATGAGCGAGCCTCGGCGAAGCCGGTGCCACCGGCGGCTGCACCGGCGGCGTCAGACGCCGCGAAACGTGAGGTGCGGTGGGGAACGCTGCTGGTCTCACCCGACGCGCGTACCGTAGTGGCGTCGGTACGAGCCTTGGACAACACCGAGCGGTGGTTGGCAGCGGTCGATCCCGCGACCGGTCGCACCAGAATCCTTGATGCCGGGCGCGATGAGGCCTGGGTGCGGGATATCGCTCCGTCAAGCAATGTCAGTGGTGGTTTGGGTTGGCTTCCCGACAACAGGCGTATCTGGTTTCTCGCTGAACACGATGGATGGATGCACCTCTATACGGTCGACACGGCTGCGCCGAAGCCGGAGCGCAAGCAGTTGACCAACGGCCGATTCGAGATCGATACGGTGCAGCTCTCGCCCGATGGCTCGACCTTCTACATTCAATCGACGGAGCAGCATCCAGGTGAGCGGCATCTTTATGCTCTTAGCGTCGATGGCGGCGCCCGTTCGAAGCTGACCACGCTGACGGGTTCGTTCAACGGCGAGGTCTCGCCTGACAATTCGACCTTCGCCGTGATCTATTCGAGCGCCAACAAGCCACCCGAAGTGTTCATGATGGCGAACCGCGCCGGCGCCGAACCGAAAGCGGTAACGACCAGTACGTCGGCCGATTGGCGATCGTTCAAGTGGATCGAGCCCCAGCTGATTACCTACAAGGCGAGAGACGGGGTTGAGGTGTACGCACGTCTGTACACGCCGGAGATGATGGGAGCCAAGCGGCATCCATCGAATCCCGCGGTTGTCTTTGTCCACGGTGCCGGTTACCTGCAGAACGCGCACCGCTACTGGTCCTCGTACTACCGGGAATACATGTTTCATCACCTGCTCGCCTCGCGCGGGTACGTGGTGCTCGATCCCGACTACCGCGCGAGCGCGGGTTACGGCCGCGACTGGCGCACGGCGATCTACCGCTGGATGGGCGGCAAGGACCTCGAGGACGTGGTCGACGGCGCGAAGTACCTCACCGATGTGCACAAGGTTCATCCGAGGCGGATCGGTGTGTACGGAGGGAGTTACGGTGGGTTCATCACGTTGATGGCGATGTTTACAACGCCAGACGTATTTGCCGCCGGTGCCGCGCTGCGGCCCGTAACCGACTGGGCGCACTACAATCACCAGTACACTTCGAACATCCTCAACGAACCACAAGGCGATATCGAGGCGTACCGCAAGAGCTCGCCGATCTACTTCGCGGAGGGGCTCAAGGGCGCGTTGTTGATTTGCCACGGGATGGTGGATGTCAACGTGCATTTCCAGGACTCGGTGCGGCTGGCGCAACGGCTCATCGAGTTGCGGAAGGAAAACTGGGAATTGGCGGTCTATCCTGTCGAGGATCACGGCTTCGTCGAAGAGACGAGCTGGGCCGACGAATACAAGCGGATCCTCAACCTGTTCGAGAACCATCTCAAAGGAAACGGCAATGTGCGAAGGACTAACTGAGCTCGTCGCGCGGCTCGACTCGTCGGTCCAGGCCGGTTCGCCAGAGGCGATCACGGCGCGAGTGAAGGGAGATCTCGAGGATCTGCTGGGCCGTTCGGCGCTCGTGATCCCCGATCGCTTCCGCGTAACCCGTGCCGACACCTATGCGCGGCGGCTGCTTTACCGCGATGCTGACAATCGATTCACGGCGGTGGTGATGACCTGGGGGCCAGGGCAAGGCACCCCCGTGCACGACCACGGCGGCCTCTGGTGTGTCGAAGGTGTCGTCGAGGGCGAAATGGCTGTCACGCAATACGACGTCCGTGCTGAAGGCGATCGCTTCCGGGTCACACCCGTTGGTAAACCACTCGTTGCAGGTGTCGGCACCGCGGGACGGCTGATCCCTCCGACGGATTATCACGTGCTTGCGAATGCGCAGGCCGACCGCTCGTCGATCACGCTCCACGTGTACGGCGGCAATCTCGATGGCTGCCGAATCTTTCAACCTGCGGAAGACGGCCTGTACCAGCAGAGCACGCGCGCGTTGTCGTACCACGAGTAGAAGTGGGCGACGCGCCGATGACGTTCATTGATCTGAAGTTTCTCGGGCTCCAGCGCGTCGTTGGCACAGCCGTTCTTGGCGGCCCGTCTGGCCTGACGCTCATCGACCCAGGGCCGACGTCTTGTTTACCAGCCCTCGAGAGTGGCCTGGCTGATCACGGCCGGCGGCTCGAAGAGGTGCACACGCTGCTGCTGACGCACATCCACCTCGATCATGCGGGCGCAACGGGCGTGCTGCTTTCACGCCTGCCTTCCGCGGTCGTTTACGTTCACGAGAAGGGCGCGCCCCACATGGCCGACCCGACGAAGTTGTTGGCGAGCGCGACGCGGCTGTACGGCGCCAACATGGACCGTTTCTGGGGGGAGTTTCGTCCGGTGCCGGTCGATCGCATGCGCGTCTTGCGCGGTGGCGAACGGATCGACATCTCCGGCCGCACCTTGGAGGTCGCGTATACGCCGGGCCATGCTTCGCACCATGTCAGCTATTTCGACATGACGACCGGCACCGCCTTCGTCGGAGACACCGCCGGCATCCGCGTCGCCAAGGACTATGTGAAAGCTCCGACGCCGCCCCCCGATATCGATCTGGAGGCCTGGGAGCAGAGTCTGCGAACGATCGAAGCCTGGCGGCCCCAATCTCTGGTGCTCACGCACTTCGGGCAGGTGGAGGGCGTGCCCGATCATCTTCGACGCTTCCGCGCCGCGCTCAATCGCAGCGCGACGCTGGTCAAAGAGACGCTGGCGTCCGAGGGTACCGACGAAGAACGCATCCGCCGGTACGTCGAAGATATGCGAGCCGAGGCTGGCCGGGTGCTGTCACCCGAGGAGGCTGCCTCCACTGAAGCGGCAGCCGCCTTCGACCAGTTGTGGCAGGGGCTGGCGAGGTACTGGCGGAAGCGCCAAGCCCCGCAGAGCGGGGCAAGCCCAACACCGTCGTAGCGAACGCAGCCTCGCTACCGAATTGTCAGGATCGCAGTCTTGATCTGAAGGACGGGGCGCGTCGAGGTCCAGGCAAAGACCAGGTCGTCGCCGGACCGGACCATCCTGGCGTAACCACTCTGACGGTCGCCACTGGATGCGGTGATCGTGAAGTGACCGCTGCGTCGGCCATCCGGCGCGATGACTCGTGCACGCAGCTCGGACCCCTGCTCGACGAACTCGAGCCACGACACCACGGCTCGACCGTCGGAAAGCATTACGACGTCAACCCGTCCGAGAGTCTGCACATCGTCCACGCGGATTGGGGACCCAAACGAGCGGCCGCCGTCGGTTGAGAAGGCGAGCAAGGCCCGTGGCGAGTCTCCCTCGGCCGTGAACCAGGCGAGTGCGACGCGGTCGCCGAGCGCCGCGAGCGCCGGGCCGTTCACGGGGCAAGCGGCGATCTTCCAGCGATCAGCGTGAACGTAGGTCGGACCATGCCACTTGCCGTCGTTCAGACGCAGCACCGCGATGTCTCGCACCTCGTCATCGGTGCGATCGCGATAGGCGATGAGTGCCCCGTTGGCGGTTGCGACCGCGGCTGTCGGGCAACACTCACAGACTCGAGCATCCACACGCGAATCGGGGCCAAGCGTTCCGTCGGGTTTTATGGGCGCCGTGCGCAAGGTCATCGCCCCGCGACCGTGGTCCTCATGACTGGCACTGGCAGAGGGCTGAGCTGCGGCCATCTCACGGCCGTCGAGCCATGTCACGCCCGTGCCGCCATCGAGGTCGAAGAACGACGCGAAGCCGTGTTCACTCTGGCTGGTGTCGGCATACGGCAGCCGGCCTTCGCCCCAGGTTGACGCGTCGCGATCCGATACTGCGATGCGAACGTCGTAGGCGTACGTGCCGCTGCCATTCTTCTGCAGCCAGTGCGCGAGCCAGCGGCCGGTCTGGGCCAGCGGAGCGATCGAAGGGACGTCCGCCCAATTGACGAAAAAGTCGTCGCGCTCGACGATCGTGCGCGGCGCCGACCAACCCGACCCCTCTCGAAAGGCGTACTTGAAGGCGTAGCGGGGACCGGTGCCAATCCGTTCCAGCCAACTGACCGCGACCCGGCCGGTGTGATCGACCGCGAGCTGCGGCTGGCCGCTCGGTGTGCCGGCGGCGATGGGCAGCTCCCGCAGGTCGCTGACGGCGGGTGGCTGCGCGAGAACTTGGAGTTGGCTGGATTGGCGAGCCGAGCCCGCGAGGACCGTGACCGCAGCCGCGAGGCACGCGGCTGCAGCAATGAATCTGGGTTGGGGCATCAGCTAGCGACGGCCATCCGGTCATCGGATGGCTGTTCGCTGGCATTTTGGTGCGGATCGACCAGGAAGCGCAATGCGTAGCCTGACGGCGTGCCGGTTGATTTCTGGCACGGGGCGACGCGCCAAACCGCCGAGAGGACACGGCCCTCACGCAGGCGCTCCGGGATTCCTTCGATGTCGCGAGCGTTTCGTTCGAGCTGCAAGTGAACGATTCGGAAGAGGGGGATTGAAGCCGCGCCGTTGGCCTCCACGAATACGCCGGCCTCGCTGACGTTGCGAGTGGTGACCGACGTAAACCGAACGGCGCCAGTAGCGTCCTTCCAAGTCAATCGGGCTGGCACGGTCACCTGACGGCGCACTGACCGTTGCTGGGCCTTCTGAACAGGTGTGAAGCGCATGGATGCCACGGAATCCCCCAGTCGAGAACGAGTGGCTCAGTGCCACCGGCCAATACGTTAACCAAGTTTCGCGCCGCTGTTGGAGGAACTGAGCACGCCTGCCTAGTTGGGGGCAACAACAGGCGTTTACACGACTGGATATGACACTAATACATCAATCAAGGGTTGAGGGGCTGGATAGTTACTATCCAGCTTATCTTGAGGCCGGCTACTGAGTATGCATTTCGACCGGCCCTTCGAGTCCAAGCCGACGGAGTTTGAGATAGAGCCCGCGCCGGGTCAACCCAAGAGATCGCGCACTTTCCGAGATATTCCCACGATGACGCGCGAGCATATCCCGAATAACGTCGCGTTCGATGTCGTCGACCAGGGAGGCAAGAGTTTGGCCGCCCCTGAGCGAGGTGATGGTGGCTGCGGTCGACGCCTGCGCCGGGCCCGGCGAGGTGAGGTCTGCCGACAGATGCTCCGGGTCGACAACCCCTCCCGCCGGCGCCATGGCCACGGCGCGCTGGACTTCGTTGCGCAGCTGCCTGACGTTACCTGGCCAGAAGTACTGTGAGAAGAGGTCGAGCACCTGCGAGCTCAATTGCACGTCCGGCTTGCCGAGCCGCTCGCACGCTTCTCGGAGGAAGAACGTGCTGAGATGCGGGATCTCTTCGGTGCGCTGGCGCAGCGGCGGAACGTGGATGCGGATGACGCTCAGGCGGTAATACAGGTCTTCGCGGAACTTGCCTTCGGCGACCCGCTGTTCCAAATCCGCGTTGGTGGCGGTGATCACGCGCACATCCACCCTCAGCGGTCGCGTTTCTCCGACCGGCAGGATTTCCCCCTGCTCGAGAAAGCGGAGAAGCTTTGGCTGGACATCGAGTGCAAGGTCGCCGACTTCGTCGAGGAAGAGTGTCCCGCCCGCGGCCGTCCGGAGCAGCCCCGGCTGATCGGACACGGCTCCCGTGAACGACCCTCGGCGATGTCCGAACAGTTGGCTGTCCGCCAATTCTCGCGTGGTCGTCGTGCAGTTGTAGGGCAAGAACACCGCGGCGCTGCGAGGCGATCCCACGTGGATCGCGCGCGAGACGAGTTCCTTGCCCGTACCGCTCTCGCCTGTAATCAAGACGGTCAGGTCGTTGCCTTGCAGCCGCTGAATCTGATCGACGACCCGTTGCATCGCGGCACTGGCGCAGACGAAGCCTGGGACGAGCGGCTCGAGCGGACGTTCGGCCGACGCGTCGGAGGCCAGCGTCGGACGTTCGCGCGCACCGCACAGATCGAACCCCTGACGTGCCACGGCGGTCATCATCCGCAGGCGACGCAAGAGGTGGTGGCCAAGGGGTCTCGCCGCTGCGAGTGCGACGGCTCGCGAACCGTCCGGCTCGCGGCCGATGTTTTCGATGATCAGACTGCCGGAGCCATAAGCGGCGCCCTGCACCGCGAGTCGCGCCACCGTTCGCGCTCCATCGGCATCGGTCCCGGCGTGCGACATGATTCGCAGATCGCCACCCGGCAGCTCGACGAAGACGACGGCAACGTCGGCAGCGATCGCTTCGAGTAAGGCGGCTGCCAG
This sequence comes from uncultured Acidobacteriota bacterium, assembly GCA_963724485.1. Classification (GTDB taxonomy): domain Bacteria; phylum Acidobacteriota; class Vicinamibacteria; order Vicinamibacterales; family UBA2999; genus JACCSI01. The sequence continues at coordinate 674,908 of CAVRUW010000013.1, read as the reverse complement.
CTCACGCGCCAGCAGATCGGGTAGGACTGCCGCGTCGATCAGCCTTCGCACCAGCGCATCGTCGGCGTCGGCGGGAGAGCCGACATATTCGCCGGTGCCGATTTGCTTACTGGCCGACATCGCCTCTTGCACTTCCTCGAGATCGCGGTGAGCGCCCAGCGAATCGAACACCTGGGCCGCCTGCTGAAAGTGCCGCTCCGCCGTCGAGCGCGCGCCGGCGCGTGAGGCCAGCCGCCCGAGAGCGAGTTGGCTGACGGCCGACTGATAGCGTTCGCCGACGAGGTCGAAGACGCTCGAGCTCTGGGCGATGTCGTGATACGCCTCGGTGGTTCGGCCCTGACGCGTTCGGAGATGACCTCGAAGCCGTAGGAACTCGCCCCATGCGCCGGGCCCCGTGCGCGCATCTAGGCGGCCTTCGACCTGGGACAATCGCCGCTCGGCTTCCTCGATGCGATCGGCCGCCAGCAAAGCCTCGATGGCAATCAGCTCACTCTCACGTGCGTCCGCCGGCGGCGCGCCGACGGCGCGTGCGATCTCGTCGGCCACTCGCAGGGCCTCGTCCGGGGCGTTTCGGCGAATCGCCAGCCGCGCGGTAATGACGCGAATCGACCACTCATACCAGCGATTCGTCTGGCGGCCGTAGGCGCCGTAGGCATCAGCCGCTCGTTGGAGGTACTCCGCAGCGTTCTCGTAGTCGCCGCGCATCAGCGACATCTGCGCCAACGTGTCGTAAACGGCGCCCGTCGTTTCGTGGAACTGGACGGAACTCCGAACCTCGAGCGCGCGATGCAGGACGGACTCGGCGCGCGTGAGATTCCCCATGCGAACGCAGATCTGTCCAAGAGTGGCCAGCGTCACCGCCAGGCCAGGACGTTGTCCGAGACTGTCGTGCAGTTTGAGCGAGCGCTCGGCGAGCGCTAGGGCCTGATCGTAGCGATGACGAATGAGCGCGACGATCGCCTGGTTGGCGCAGATCGTCGCGAGTGCGTCGTCTGCACCAAGCTGTGTGACTTGGCGTTCGGCGAGCTGAAAGGCGGCGGTAGCCTCGTCATAGCGTCCGGCCTGCGCGAGGATCATTCCCGAGATCGAGTGCACCAGCCCAAGATGGCGGCGATCACCCGCGGCATGGAGCGCCGCCGCTGCTTCGCCGGCGTGCTCGCGCACGATGGCGGTGTCGCCGACCTTGCGATAGCAGAGCGCCAGCTCGTAGTGGGCCAGTCCGATGGAGCGGGAGTCGTGGGCGAGCTGCGCCTGCTTCAACGCCCGTCCATGTAGTGCGATCGCGCGCGATTGCTCGCCTCGGGCGTAAGCCACGCGCCCGTGGAGGCGCCACAGAGTCGCCAGGAGCACCGGCGGGATCGCTTCTCGGAGGGCGTCGGGAGATCGACCAAGCGTGGTGCTGGCCTGCGCCACATCGCCTTGCTGCAGAAACGCTTCGGCCAAGGCGCCCCGAATCGCCAGTTCGTCGACGCGTTTTAGCGAGGTCTGAAGGAGCGGTGAAAGGAGTGCCGCGGCCGCCGAGGCCTGGCCCCGCTCAATATGCGCAGCCGCGCGAGCCATCACGGGCTGCAAGGGCGTGCTGACCACGGGCCGGAGTATACCAAGTATCCACCCCAAGTGCATCGCGGGAGTGTGCAGGATGACGAAGCGAATCCGAAGGGCACCTATAAAATCGACACTGATGCACCTCACTGCCGCGGCCCGGTCGGAACCTGGACCCAGGCCTGCCAATCAGGACGCGCATTTCGTCGACCTGTCGCTGGGGCTGTTCATCGTCGCCGACGGGATGGGTGGGCACAATGCCGGGGAGGTCGCGTCGCGGCTTGCGGTCGAGGCGGTTGTCGATTTCATACGCAAGACGCACGACGTTGTCGACCACACCTGGCCGTTTCCATTCGACCCGAGCCAATCCGTTGCCGCCAATCGCGTAGCGGTCGCGTTACGAATCGCCAACCGGCTGGTACATGAGCAGGGCTCGAAGGTGCCAGGACAGGCGGGGATGGGGACGACGATCGTCGCGGTGCTGGTCGAGGGTGATCGAATCGTGGTGGGTCACGTCGGAGACAGTCGAGCCTATTGCTTGCGCGCGGGTGAGCTGCGTCAGATGACTGAAGACGATACGTGGTTGAACGTCATGCTCGGCGCCGGCGCGGCGGCAAGCGCATCGGATCACCCGATGCGTCACGTGCTCACCAGTGGGATTGGGATGCGAGTCGACGTCGAACCATCTCTCATCGAAGAAGACCTGCACCGTGGTGAACATTGGCTGATTTGTACCGATGGGGTCCACGGCACCTTGGATGAGCAAGCACTCCAGCGTGCCTTGAACACCAGTTCGGCAGAAGGGGCCGCGAACGCGGCCGTCGAGTCGGCCCTGGCGGCCGGCACCTCGGATAACGCGACCGCTGTCGTGCTCTGCGTCGCGTAGCGACGGGAACTGGCCGGCGAGGGCGCCACGTATAATGAACTGAGTGGCACTTCGTGCGGCTTTCCCGATTTTTCTGGCCATTTCTGTGTTGTTGGCCGGCTGCGGACGCGACCCAGCAGAGGGTGAGCGTACGGCAGCGGCACCGTCTGGGCCGGCAACGGCTCCTGCTGCGACTTCTGCCGCCGTCGAGAAAACTGCGCGCACTTCCGGCCGTCCGCGGATCATCTTTCTGGGCGACAGCCTGACTGCGGGCCTGGGCCTGGATATCGAGCAGAGCTTCCCAGCCCTGATTCAAAAGCGAATCGATGCGGCTTCGTATGCGTATGAAGTTGTGAATGCTGGTGTCTCGGGGGACACGTCGGCGGGCGGCCTGCGCCGTCTCGACTGGGCTCTCGCTGAGGGCACGCCTGCAGTCCTCGTGGTTGCACTGGGAGGCAATGACGGGCTCAGGGGATTACCCACCGAACAGCTCGAAAGCAACCTCGCGCAGATCATCGAGCAAGGACAGAAGCGAGAACTGACGGTGATTCTCGCGGGGATGGAAGCGCCGCCCAACTTTGGCGCTGAATACACCGCCCGCTTTCGCACTGTGTATCCCACGCTCGCTGAGCGCTACCACGTTCGTCTGATTCCCTTTCTCCTCGATGGCGTGGCCGGGAACGCGACGCTCAACCAGGCTGACGGAATCCACCCGAACATTCGCGGAGCGGAACTAGTCGCCGATCTGGTCTGGCGCGTGCTTCAGCCTGAGCTCAGTGCTCGAACGACGACACGATGATTCGGCTTCGCGGCGTCAGCAAGACGGTGCAGAGTGGTGGGCAGCCACTGACGATCCTGCATCCGCTCGACCTCGATGTGCCACGCAGCCAGTGTCTCGCCATCGTTGGACCTTCGGGAAGTGGGAAGTCGACGCTGCTCGGCTTGATCGCCGGGCTGGATGCGCCGACCAGCGGGCAAATCTTCATCGACGACGTCGACATCACGGCACTCGACGAGGACGCGCTGGCGCGGCTCCGCGGTGAAAAGGTGGGGTTCGTCTTTCAGTTCTTTCACCTCGTGCCATCGTTGACCGCGCTCGAGAACATCCTGGTGCCGATGGAGATTGCCGGGAGACGTGATGCACGCGCGCGTGCGCAGGCCCTCCTCGACGAGGTTGGGCTCCACGATCGGGGGCATCATTATCCGTCGCAGTTGTCGGGAGGCGAGCAGCAGCGAATCGCGATTGCGCGCGCGATGGCCAACGATCCGCCACTGATTCTCGCTGACGAGCCGACAGGGAATCTCGATACGAACAACGGCCGCAACATCCTCGACCTGTTGCTGACGGTGCGAAAGAAGCGCGGTGCCACGTTGGTCATCGTGACCCACGACGCATCGGTCGCGGCAGTGGCGGATGCACGTCTCACACTGCGCGATGGTCGACCGGTCGATGCGGCGGTGTCGCCCGCGGGAGTGGCGCCATGACCTTCGTGCTCCGCATGGCGGTCCGCGAAATGCGCGCGTCCTGGCGGCGCCTGTTGTTCTTCTTCATTTGCCTCGCCATCGGGGTCGGCGCGATGGTCGCGATTCGCTCCGTGATTCAGAGCGTTCGAGGTGTGTTCGCGGGGGAAGCTCGCGCGTTGATCAGCGCTGACGCGGTCATCAACAGCAACCAGCCGCTGGATCCAAAGTTGGCGGCGAAGATCGACGAGCGCTTGCAGAGCATCGGCGCTAGCAGCCTGCAGTCGATTGAAGTGGCGACAATGGTCCGCGCCGCGGATGGCGGCAGGGTAGCGACGCGCATGGTGGAGTTGCGCGCGGTCCAGCCTGGCTTCCCGTATTACGGCGAGTTGAAGCTGACCGACAATCAGCCATTCACGTCGGATTTACTGGCTGACTTCGGTGCATTGGCGAGGCCTGAATTGCTGGCGCAACTCAGGCTGGCGAAAGGCGATGCCATCGTCATCGGCACCCAGCGTTTCACCATCCGTGGTGTCATCGAGTCCGAACCAGGCCGGCGACTCGGCGCATTCAGTCTCGGCCCTCGAGTGTTCATCAGTCACGATGCGCTCCAGAAAACGGGCTTGCTCACGGTGGGCACGCGCGCGTCCTACCAACGGCTGCTGAAGGTGCCGGATCCGGCGCTCGATCGGCTGGTGACCGACTTTCGCGCCGATCGCGACTTCGGAAATGGCTACGCACGAATTCGCTCCTACAAGGCCACCGAGAACGATGTCGGCGAAGATTTCGAACGCGCCGAAAACTATCTGAGTCTCGTCGGGCTGGTAATCGTGATTCTCGGTGGGATTGGCGTTTCGAGCGTCACGCGTGTGTTCGTGCAGCAGAAGCTCCGGAGCATTGCGATTCTGAAGTGCATCGGCGGGCGGTCCAGCCAGCTGCTGACGATCTACATGACCCAGGTCGTCGCGTTGGGCCTGGCGGGCAGCGCCCTTGGCGTTGTGCTCGCGGGCCTTGCGATCGCCGCGATTCCGTCGACGCTCGCCGCCGCGGCTACGCCCGGGATAGTCGTCAACTACTCGCTCACAGTGCCGGCAGTGCTCCAGGGCTTCGGAATTGGCATGCTGGTGGCGACGTTGTTTTCGTTAGTGCCGTTGCTCGAGGTACGGCACGTCAAGCCGTCTTTGCTTCTACGCGACGAAGCCGCCGCGCGCCGTATCGATCCCGTGCAGATTGTCGTCACCCTTGGAGTCATCGCCGGCCTCGTCGGATTGACGGTCTGGCAGGCAGGTTCGTTACGGGTTGGTGGAGTAGTCGCTGTCGGCTTCGCTGGCGCGGCGATCGTTCTGCACCTGGCCGGCATCGTCCTTATCCGGCTGATTCGACCGCTCTCGCAATCGACCTGGTTCCCGCTGCGTCATGCAGTCCTGCAGCTGAGTCGTCCGGGCAGTCAGGCACGTATCGTCCTTCTCGCGATCGGCTTGGGGAGTTTCTTCATCGTCGGCGTGCGGTCGCTTCAGGAAAACCTGGTGCGCGAGTTCACGCTGAACTTGTCGCCCGACATGCCGGACATGTTTCTCCTCGATGTACAGCAGGATCAAGTGCCGAGCATGACGACCCTGCTCGAAGGTTGGCAACAGCCGGGCACGACGCGACCAACCTTGCTGCCCGTTCTTCGCGCGCGTGTCGTGGGCGTGCATGGCCAGGAAGTCTCGCTGGAAAACTATGAGGACGTACGCGGACGAGGGTCGTTGGCCCGCGAATACACGATCACCTACCGACCCCAACTCGAGCGGAACGAGTCGATTGTCTCCGGGGCCTTCTGGAGCTCGACCCCATCCGATCAAGGCGAGGTCTCAATCGAACAGAGCATCCACGAGCGATTTCGCATCAATGTCGGCGACACGATGCGGTTCGACGTCATGAGCCGGATTATCGAAGCGCGTGTTACGAGCGTGCGCCGTGTCGAGTGGGAGGACAGCCGCGCAGGCGGGTTCATGTTCGTGTTCCGGCCTGGAGTTCTCGACCGGGCTCCCCACGGCTATATCTCGTTCTTCCGCGGGCCGCAGGATGGGCCGTCCCGGGCCAAGCTTCAGGGACAGATCGTCTCGCAGTTCCCCAACGTGTCGGTGATCGATGGTCAGGAGATGCTGACGACCATCCGTACAGTCATGGAAAACGTCACCCTCGCCGTGACGGTTGTGGGGAGTCTCGTGGTGGTGAGCGGATTGCTGATTCTGATTGGCGCGGTCGCGATGACCAAGTTCCGGCGGATTTACGAAGCTGCGATTTTCAAGACCCTGGGTGCGACACGCCGAACGATCGCGAGCGTTCTGGTGCTCGAGTACGGTGTGCTGGGAGCGTTGGCCGGCACGATCGGGTCGGTGGGCGCGATTGCGCTCACCTGGGGAATCAGCCGGTTCGCGCTGGAAATCCCATGGCAGCCTCTGCCTCTCATCAGCGCCAGCGGCATCCTCATCAGCGCCGTCCTCGTCGCTGTCGTGGGTGTTGTGTCGTCGTGGGAAGTGCTGCAACGCAAGCCCCTGGCGACGCTCCGCGCCGAGTGACGTCGGGAGGCTGCGTGCTATGATGATCTCTTAGCCTGGCCGCTCGGGAGCCGCCCTAGAGGGCCAGCGTGGAGCAAGTCATGAACGTGACGACCTACCGGGAGGCGCTTCTTCAGAAGCGCTCGGAGCTCGAACAGACCGCCGGCCTTCGTCCAATTCAGACGTCCATTGAGCACAACAATGGGCGGCAGGGCGACATGGCTGACCAGGCCTCGGGGAACAACGAAGTTCACATCCACCTCCGCCTGAAACAGACCGACGCGAAGATCCTGCAGGCGATTGACGAAGCGCTGCAGCGGATCGACAAGGGCACGTTTGGCGTCTGCCGCGATTGCGGCGAGCCGATTGCCGAAGCCCGCCTCAACGCCATTCCGTGGACCCGAGTCTGCATTACGTGTAAGGAAAAGCAAAAGGCGTGAACGTCAGCGACCTGCAAGGCCTCCTGCAGAGGTTCTACCTCGAACGGCTGACCCTGCTGATGCGACACGAGTCGGCAGCGCGGTTTGTCTCCGACTACGACGTGAACAACGCGTATCAGTATGTGATCAGCCGCGAGGAGACGCATGTCTCGTGGCTCCAGCATGCGCTGATCGCTCTGGGGCTCGAGATTCCGCCGGACCCGGCGCAGCCCAACATCACCCCGACTCGCAAGGACAACGCGGTTCAGGAGCTCGCCGGCAACGACGCACGGGAGAATCAGTCGTTCGTGGACAAGTGGCGCGACCCGGTCGAAGCAGTCACCAACGCTCGACAGCAAGGCATGCTGAAAGTCGTGCTTGGGGAAATGCTGGAGCACAAGCGGATCTTCGAGCAGGCGTCGCAGGGTCGCACCGACATCATCGGCACGGCGCTGCCAATCAACGAACGTCGCGGCAAAGTGCTCGATCGTCGCTGGATCGAATAAGCGTCGGCGGGTGAGTGGACACCCTCGCGTTCCCGTCGCGATCGCCCTCGGCAGCAACCTCGGCGATCGCCTCTCTCACCTGAACTTCGCGATGGCCCGTCTCGGGGATCTTCTGTCTGATCTCAAGGTCTCGCACATTCGTGAAACCGAGCCTGTAGGCGTCGGACCACAACGCCGGTTTCTCAACAGTGCCGCGATCGGGAAAACTTCACTCGCGGCCGTTGAACTCCTCCAGCAGCTCCTGGCGATCGAACGCGAGCGGGGGAGACAGCGGCCTCATGTGGGCGCGCCTCGAACACTCGATCTCGACCTGATTCTGTACGGCGATCAGATCCTCAGAACGCAGGGGTTGCAGGTGCCGCATCCGCGCTTTCGCGAGCGCGCGTTCGTGCTGGAGCCGCTCGCGGAAGTCGCAGGCGACTGGCTCGATCCGGAGACGGGCCGGACCGTGCAGGAGTTGTTGGAAGCGTTGCGAAAGAACGAGACCGGGCTGAAGCCCGGTCCCTCGACTTAACTATCCGTTCAGTGGGCCGCTGCCTGAGGTGCAGGACCGCGCTTGAACAGACCGCGCCAGCCCTCTTCGAAGAGCGTGTACATTGCCGGCACGAACACCAATGTGATCAGGGTGGAGGTCAGCAGCCCGCCAATCACGACGCGCGCCAGCGGCACCTGCAGTTCCGAACCTTCACCAATTCCGAGCGACATCGGCACCAGGCCGAGCATCGTGCAGACCGAGGTCATGAGAATCGGGCGCAGACGGTGACGTCCGGCCAGCTCGATCGCGGGCCGCAACTCCATCTTGTCGCGATGCCGGAGGGTGTTGGCGTAGTCCACGAGCAGGATGGCGTTGCTGACGACGATGCCGGCCAGCATGATGACCCCGATGTAGGCCTGCATGCTGAAGGGCGTGTCGGTCAGGAGCAATGCACCCACCACACCGATGGCGGCGAGCGGAATCGAGAACATGATGATGAACGGATCGCGAAGCGACTCGTACTGGGACGCCATGACGGTGTAGACCAGCATGATCGCGAGGACGAGCACGAGTTGCAACTCGCGGAACGACTTGGCCTGCTCCTCGACTTCGTTGCCAAAGCCGACTGAGAAGTCGCGCGGCACCTGGATTTCGGGCAGACGTGCCTGAACCGCCGCCACACCTTCACTCAGGGTCGTTTCGACCTCGGCGTTGACGCGCTGAATGCGCTCCTGGTTCTTGCGGTCGATCTGCACCGGGCCCTGCTCGCGCGCCGTCACCATCACATTCTTGGCTGGCACGACGATGCCCTTCGGGGTGCTCAGCAGGACATCGCCAACCGAGCCGATTTCGTTGCGATCTTCTTGTCGCAGACGGACCACGATTGGATACTCGTTACCGGCCTCGCGGAACATCGCGGCCTGCGTGCCGGCGAGGTTGGTGCGAATCGTTTCCGCGACGCCAGTGACGCTCAGACCGAGCAAGGCAGCCTTGTCGCGGTCGACGCGAACCGCGATTTCCGGTCGGCCCTCTTCGCGTCCGACGCGCGAGTCGGCGATTCCAGGTGTCGAGTCGAGGAGTGTCTTGACATCCTGGGCAAGACGCTTGGAAATTTCGAGATCGTGGCCACGGACCTCAACGGAGAATCGACTGCCATCGCCGCCCTGGTTGCCGCCTGGCATGCCGCGCATCTGCTGGCCGCCCGACGGACGCGCGCGCACGATAACCCCTGGGAGGCCGGAGAGCTCGCGGCGGAGCGCTATGGCGATCTGTTCGCTGCTGCGCTGACGCTCGTCTTTGGGAACGAGGCGAACGTTGACGTTGCCGCGGTGCCCCGACCCGGGTCCGCCGAAACCTCCACCGCCACCGCCGGCCGACGTGATCAACATCGTCGCTTCGGGCACGCTCTTGGTGATGGCTTCTTCGAGACGAAGCATGATGCCTTCGGTGACTTCGACGCGCGTGCCGACCGCCAGCTCCGCATCGACGGTCACTTCGCCCTCATCCGTGGTCGGCTGCAACTCGACGCCGATAAACCGTCCCAGATAGATCGCAACAATGAACAAGCCGACGCCGGTGGCGAAGACGGTCGGTCGATGTTGCAGGGCGACGTGCAGGGCTCGGGCGTACACCTCGTCGAGCTTGTTCAGCACGCGATCGCTCCAGCGGTAGAGCGAACCCAGCACGCCGGTGCGCTTCTCGCCGTGGTCCGGACGCTCGAGGAAGCGCGAGCACAGGACGGGGACGATCGTGACCGCGACGAACAGTGACATCGCCAGCGAGAAGGAGACCACCGCCGCCAGCGAGCCGAACGTAATCTGCGCGACACCGGTGAGGAAGAGCATCGGCACGAACACGGCGATGTGGGTGAGGGTGGAAGCGAGAATGGCCGACCAGACCTCTTCGCTGCCATCGATCGCGGCCGTCATCCGGTCCTTACCCATCTCGAGATGTCGATAGGTGTTTTCGAGCACGACGATGGCGGCATCGACGATCATCCCGACGCCAAGAGCCAAACCGCCGAACGTCAACGTGTTGAGCGTGTAACCACCGAAGTAGAGCAGGGCGAACGTGCCGATGACTGAGATTGGAATGGACGTGCAGATGATCAAGGTCGAGCGAACACTGCGCAGGAACAGGAAGATGATCAGCACGACGAGAAAACTGCCGATCATCGCGTGTTCCTGAACACTGTGAATCGAACGTTCGATGAACTTCGATTGGTCGTCGAGCACCGCGAGCCGGACCGTCGGCACCTCGCGGTTGATCTTCTCGATCTCCGCGCGAACCCCCTCGGCAACCTGCACCGTGTTCTTGCCGGATTGCTTGGTCACGCGCATGCGGATGCCGGGACGGCCGTTGATGCGCATGATCTGCCGGCGATCTTCAGTTGAGTCCGTGACCTCGGCGATGTCCTTGAGGTACACCGGAATCCCCCCTCCCGTCCCGGGAGACGACTCCTTCGTCAGGATGATCAGATTCTGGACGTCCTCGATGCTGGTGAATTGCCCGGGGCTTCGCAGCAGGAAACGGCGGTCCGCGTCGTCGATTTCGCCCAGCGGGATGTTCTGGTTCTCGTTGCGAAGGACCTGGGTGATGCGATCGACGGAGAGGTTGAGCCCGGTGATCTTCTCGCGTGTGAGATCGACGTGAATCTGGCGGCGCAGGCCGCCGTCGATGGTGACAGCGGCAACACCTTCAACGCGCTCGAGCCGCGGTGACAGGTCGTTGGTCGCCATCTCGCGAAGCGTGACAGGATCGAAGTCACCCTCGACACCGACGCCCATAATCGGCATCGAGTTGGAGTCGAACTTGAAGATCGTGGGCGGGTCTGCATCCTCCGGCATGCGGCCGCGCACACGATCGACGCGGGTGCGGACTTCATCGGCGGCCTCGTTCAGATCCGTCCCCCACACAAACTGCAGTCGGACCTGACTGTTACCTTCGTTCGACGTCGAGTTGACTTGTTCGAGACCGGCGATGGCCGAAACGGCCTGCTCGATGGGCCGTGTGACGAGCTCCTCCATCTCGAGCGGCCCGACGCCCGCGTAGTTGACCCGAACGGTGATGCTGGGAAACTCGCTTTCAGGCATCAGATCGACGGGGAGGCGGGTCAGCGAGATGCCGCCCAGCAGCACCACGACGAAACTGATCATGAACATCGTCACAGGACGATGGATAGCAAGACGCGGGATGCTCATTCGGCGCTCCGGAAACGGTCAGAACAAAAATCGACTACTGCAACTTGTCCAGCGAACTCACGCAATCACTGATCACTGACCAGACGGCCGGCGACCGCGACCTTCCGCGGCCGCGGGACCGCCAGGGCCACCTTGACCACCGGCGCCTCCCTGGCCGCGTTGACGCCCACCCATTCCGGGGCGGCCCCCTTGGCCTTCGGGGCCGCCTGGCCCGCGCTGCTGCCCGGGCTGACCGGCGACGACCAGTTGATCGTTGCGACGCAGGGCGCCGGCACCGACTGAAACAACGGTTTCGCCTTCCTGGAGGCCGCCGGCGATTTCAGCATGCTCGCTGTCCTCGATGCCAACCTCGACCGCCTTGAAGATCGCTTTGTTGTCTTCGCTCGGTTGGAACACGCCGCGCCGTCCCTCGGAATCGACCAAGGCGATCTTCGGAACCAGCAGCACGTTGTCGCGACCGTCGATCTGCAAGTCCACGCGCGCATACATTCCGGGCTTCAAACGGAACTCCGGATTGGGGATTTCCACTTCCATGGGTGCGGTCCGCGTTGCCGGATCGATGATGGGCGATACGCGAGCGATGCGGCCCTTGAACTTCTCACCTGGGAAAGCATCGACATTCACCAAAGCGGCGTCGCCCACGCCAACCAGCCGCAAGTCCTTCTCGACGATGTTGGCGACAAGTCGCAAGGCCGAGATGTCCACGACGGAGACGAGTGGGGCTTGCTGCGAGACCCAGGCGCCAGGATCCACGTTGCGCTTCGCGACAAACCCGTCAACCGGCGACACCACGTTGGTATTGGCCAGGTTGATCTTGAGCTCCTGAATCCGCGCGCCGGACTGTGCGAGCTGGGCTTCGGCGAGATCGACCTGCGCGACCGCTGACGTGTATCGTGCTTCGGCGTCATCAAGGGTCTGCTTGGGCAGGAGTTGGCGGCCGAACAGGTTCCGCGAGCGCTCGACGTTGGTGAGAGCAAGGTTTAGATCCGCCTTGCGCTGACGAATAGTCGCTTCGGCGACTTGATGAGACGCCTCGGCCTGGTTGACCTGCTCGACGATCTCGCGATCTTCGATCTTTCCGATGACTTGCCCGCGGCGCACGCGATCCCCCAGCTTGACCGACATCGTGGTCAGTCGGCCACCGGTCTTTGGCGCCACATCGACTGTCGCTTCGCCAATCAGATTGCCGACGACGCTGAGATGCGCCGAGATGTTGCCGCGCTTTACTTTCGCAACTTCAACCGTCATCGGTGGCCGGAAGCCTCCACCGGGGCCGCCGAAGCCACCACCCGGCCCACCCATGCCGCCACCACCGCCGCCACCGCCGCGCTGCTGGCCGCCGGGTCCGGTCTGAGCCTGTCCCGCGGCGGCCGCTGCTTGCTCTCGCTTGACGAACACGTAGTAAGCCGCGACGCCAGCCACGGCAACCACGAGCCCGATAATCAGAAGTTTTCGCATAAAAATCGACAATTGAACGGTCTAGAGTATCCGATTGCTATTGACCGCTGGTACTGCCCAGCGTGACTGCGTTAAGGGCGTTGGCTGCGCCGCCGCCACCCCCAGCAGGAGCCTCCTGCACGCGCTCGAATATCACCAGGGACTTACGGTAGTCAGCGAGCGTGCGGAGTTCGACGTTCTGGGCATCCCGCAGGTCGCGTTGCGCCTGAACGACGAAGAAGTTGGTGGACATCCCGACTTCGAACTTGCTCTGTTCGGCCTCGAGTCGCTTTTCCGCAAGCTCTCGTGCCGCGACGGCTGCCTCGACTCGTTTCAAGTTGCTTTGGACGGCCAGCGCAGCGTTGGTGACTTCGGTCGCTACCTGAAGTTCGAGTGCGCGGAGACGAGCCTGGGACTGATTACGCTGAACGCGCGCTCGGGCGTGCTGCGCATCGGCCTGGCTGCCGAATAGGTTGTAGCTGACGTTGAGTTGAAGGTTCCAGTTCGGATACGCGCGATTGGTCAGCAGGTTCAAGGCATCGGTGAAGCCGCCCGGAATAGTGTCGATGATGCTGCCGCCGAGACTGTCCCGCCGGAAGCTCGTGCCGCCAATGCCCTGGCTCGCATAGCTGGCGATCGCGGTAACTTCCGGCAAGGTCTCGTTGCGAAAGTAGCGGAGTGAGATGTCCGAGCTCTGAAGATTCTTGCGGGCGCTCACCAGGTCGGTGCGGCGTTCGAGGCTGCGGCGGACGGCGCCTTCGATATCGGTCGGCGCCGGTTCGAGCGATGGCAGGTCCACCGGTCGCAACTCCTGCCGCCACAGTGGATCCTCGGTGCCAGTCACGATGAAGCGCTTGATCGCCAGCTCCGCGGTCTGCTGTGTCGCTTCCGCCAGGGCGACCGCCTGCCGCCGGGTGGCGGACTCGGCCTCGGCCTGCACGATGTCCAGCGGTGCGAGCGTGCCTACTTCCACGCGTGCCTTGTTGTCCTCGACCAGCTTGTCAGCGAGTTGGAGCGCACGCTGGGCCACGTCCACGGCATTCCGTGAAAACACGAGGTCCCAATAGGCGTTGCGAACGTTCGCCAGCGTCTGCGTGACCGTGGCGCGCAGCGTCTCCTCGGCAACCTCACGGTTGATCTGCGTGATGGCGAGCTGCTGCCGGGTCTGATCGATGAAGAGTCCGCGCAGGAGCGGCTGCGTGTAGCTGGCCGTCAGCACCGTTTCGTAGGTAGGGTTGAAGCTGGCGAAGGTGCTTGACGAATCTCGCTTGGCGTTGTTCCACGTCAGCGCGAAGTTGCCGCCGTACCATGGCACGTCCTGCGCCACGCCGGCGTTGTAGGTCGTCGTCGCGACCGACACGCGCTGACCGCCTTGCAACTGGTCGCGTGGCAGCTGATAGGCATCGCGTTGCCCGAGATTCGCCGTGGCGACCGGTAGGTACGAGTTGCGGATGCCCGCGATCTGCAGGTCCACGGACTGCGGACTGAGTCGTTCGACCGCGATATCGAGGTTCTTCTGAAGAGCGAGTTCGACGACATCCGTCAGTCGAATATCACGAATCGGCCGGCCGGCCTGACCTGCCGACACCGCTGGCACGGCCTCTTGACCCTTGCGAATCGCGTCGAGGCCGGCCTGATAGCGCGCCAAAGCATCACGGACCAACGCGTCCTGCTGGTTCTCAGGCGGACCTTGCGCGAACGCCGTCGTGGTGAACAAAAGCAGCGCCGCAGTGGCGACCACACTTCGAGAGGGCATCATCATTGTTCTCTGTCTTCCGGTAGGAAAAATACCAACTGCTATTGATGTCCGCGGCCTTTGCCGCGGCGTTCCCGTTCCATCTGATCGAAGAGCTCGTCGAGCTTGACGTTTTGATCGGGCGAGAGGATTCGGTGCATCCGGAACAGCATCAGCGTTCGGGTCTTGCTCAAGTCGGCACGCGCGGCTTCGACACGGACGACGAACTCTTCGAGCTCGCGCTCACCGACTTTGGCTTCGCGAACGATCTTCGACAATTCGTCATCGAGCTTGTCGTAGGCGCGTTTCTGGGCGCGGAGCGACGGCATCGCCGCCTGAAAGACGTCCTCGAGTTTAGCGATTTGGTCGGCGGAGAGCGCCAGCCCCTTCTGGAACTTCTCGTTCTGCCACCACTTGAATCCCTGGGCCGCCGCGGGGGTCGTTGCGGTAGCCAGCACGAGCAGAGACAACGTGAGACAAACGAACAACTTACGGGACATTTCCATGGTGCGTTTCAAGGGGTTACGACGCCTGCTTTGCGGGCGTTTACGACAGGGGTGACGTGTAGTCCACGAGCTTGCGAACGACCACCTCGACCAGATTGTCAGGAGTCGACGCTCCCGAGGTCAGCCCGACTCGGACCGGCCCGGCGGCGGGTAACCAGTCCGGGCTGATGACCTCCGCTTTCAAGCCCACCGAGCGGTGCCGAATCTCGTTCGCCGATAGCAGCCCGTCGGGGTTGGCAACGTGGTAGGTCGGGACCTTCTCGGCGCAAATTCGCGCCAGGTTGCAGGTATTGCTGCTGTTGTAGCCCCCGACAACGAGCATGAGGTCGACGGACTCTTCGGCCAGCAATTGAACGACGGCGTCCTGCCGATCCTGCGTGGCGCTGCAAATAGTGTCGAAAGCGCGGAACCGTGTTGCCAGTTCGGACTCGCCGTACCGAGAGCGAATAGCCTCGCGGAACATCTCGCCAACAGCCTCCGATTCGGTGCTGAGCATCGTGGTCTGGTTCGCGCACCCCACGCGGCCAAGGTGCAGATCCGGGTCAAATCCGGGCGAGATCGCTTCGGCGAAGCGCTCGAGGAAGGCCGCCCGCAGGTGAGCCTCGCCCGACGTGATGTAGTCGCAGGCCAGGGCGGCTTCGGCGCGATCGAGAACGACGAGATAGTGCCCCCCCAGTGCCTGGAGCGCCTGGGACGCCGTCGCACGGGTCTCTTCGTGCCAGTATTTTCCGTGGATCACCGAGGTCAGACCTTCCCGCGCGTATCGCGTGACGTTCTTCCACACATTGAGGACCGAACCGCAGGTGGTGTCGACCAGCGTGCAGCCGAGACCGGTGAGCCGCCGGAGTTCTTCGATCGTGACTCCGAAGGCGGGCAGGATGACGACGTCAGACGCTCCTAGCACCGTCTCGCGCTCGCTCGCATCCGTCAGGATGCGAATGCCCTGGGCGCGCAACTGGTCGTTGACGTGTGGGTTGTGAATGATCTCGCCGGTGAGGAAGACATTCCGGTCCGGAAACCGGCGGCGCGCCTGATACGCATAGTCGACGGCGCGATCGACCCCGTAGCAAAAGCCAAACTCGCGAGCGAGGAAGACGGTCAGTCGGCCGTTCTCGAAACGGTAGTCGTCGGCCTTGATGCGGTCGACGAGATCGCTGTGGTAGCTCTCGGCAAGCACGCCCGCGACCTCGTGTTTGAGGTCGAGGCCTCGCCGAAATATCACGGGCGAGGTGGCCACGAGCCTAGCGTTGCCCCAGCGGGGAATCCTGGAAGTCGCCAGCCGTCGGTGTCAGGGCATCCAGCGCGCGAAGTGAGTGGGCTCGCCTCGCCTGGAGCGCCGCTTCGATCTCGTCGAGAAACTGCTCGTCGCTCATCGTCGATGCCGTGGTCGACGCTGCCACCACGCCGCTCGCCGTGCGTGACGCCTGGACCGTCAGCCCAGCGTCCCGTCTGGTCGTGCCTTCCCATGGAACGAAGCGCAGGAGTTGACCGGCCACCAAGCCAATGATGAGGCCAGCCGCTGCCGCAACGCTCACCCAGCGGCGGCTGCCCGTCGCGGCCGGCATCGTCGCCTCACGACCGGTCCGATGCGGGAAGTAGAGGACCCGGGCGGCCTGACCGAGGTTGGCCAGCCGATCGAGGATTCGTGTGCGTTGCGCCTCGAGTTTCGGCTCGTCGAACAGCGCGTCGGCTTCGGAAACGGCCGCGTCGCGCCATTCGTCGGCGTCGACGGTAAGGCGGGCGAGTTCCGCGGCGCAGCGTTCACATTCCGCGACGTGCCGCAGTGCCTGGTCGTCCTGGTCGCTCTCCGGCGCCCGGACGACGAACGCCAGGGCGGTCAACCGGTCGATTGGGACGTGACTCGTACGGACGCTCATTGCTGTTCCCCCAACGCAGCGCGCAACTTGCGAATCGCGCG
Organism: uncultured Acidobacteriota bacterium; assembly: GCA_963724485.1. Classification (GTDB taxonomy): domain Bacteria; phylum Acidobacteriota; class Vicinamibacteria; order Vicinamibacterales; family UBA2999; genus JACCSI01. The sequence continues at coordinate 658,301 of CAVRUW010000013.1, read as the reverse complement.
GAAGAGGTGCACCCGCACGGTTGCGGGGCTCATCCCCGTCGCGTCGCTGATCTCGGCGGCGGTTCGCTCGTCCAGGTGCGACAACGTGAACACGAGCCGCTGTCGGTCCGGCAACGTAGCGACCGCGTCGAGCACTTGGCTCCACCGTTCCCGTACCAGCAACTTGTGCTCGCTGGAGGGTTCGGGTCCGGCCGCCTGTTCCACCGGGCGGCCGTCGTGACCTTGGTCCACCGGACTCGACAACCAGCGCTGCTGTCGGGTCCGGCTCTTGAGCCGGTCGAGGCACGCATTCACGAGAATCCGCATGAACCACACATCGAACGACAATTCCTCGCGGTATTGCTCGATGTGCAAAAACACCTTCACAAAGGCGTCCTGTACGGCTTCGTCGGCGTCGGCAGCATCGCGGAGATAGTGATAGGCGATGCGCAACCCCCGGCGCTGCAGCAGGGTCACCAGGGCGCCAAATCGATCGCGAGCCGCCTCGCGCTCCCCGGCGAGCACCAAGGCTTTGATCTCGGTTGCCACGGCGGACGCCGGCGTCGCGACGGCGTCGGCCGACCGACTGGCACTCCGTTGATCAACTTCGATCGGGCGTCCTGACATGCGTTACTTGGTGAGGGGAGCGAACGTTTACCGGAATTGTAGCAAAACCGGCACAAAGCCGCGCCGCGTATTGACTTAGCCAGATTTCAGCCGGTACGATCGGCGGATTCGTTTCAGGCGGGTGTGACCGGTGGTCGAGGTCTGCCGGGCAGTCGCCCGGTGCCGGTGACCGTTCCGGCCGTCAGCCTCTTGGGGGTCTTCGAATGGCGATTACTGACGCGGGGCGTGCGCACCGACTCGAGGTACAGGGCGTGCGAACTTCGCGCCCCGTGCATTGGAACTTGTCGGCAGCGGAGTTGTACGAGCACGCGATTCGGCGCGAGGAAGGGCGGCTCGCCGCCGACGGTCCTTTGGTTTGCAACACCGGCGCTCACACCGGCCGTTCACCGAACGACAAGTTCATGGTGAAAGAGCCCTCCAGTGAAACCCACATCGCCTGGGGCAAGGTCAACAAGCCTATCGAGCCGGCACAGTTCGACGCGCTGAAGCGCGACATGCTCGCGCACCTCGCCGACCGCGAACTGTACGTGCAGGACCTTTACGCGGGGGCCGATCCGAAATACCGCCTGTCCGTCCGTTTCGTCCAGGAGTTTGCCTGGCACAACCTGTTTGTCCGCAATCTCTTCATCGTGCCGGCGGCGAAGGACCTGGCGAGCTTCGCACCCCAGTTCACCGTCATCACGGCGCCGAACTTCCACGCCCAGCCGGAGCGGCACGGGACCCGGTCGGATGTTGCCGTGATCGTGAACGTGGCCACGCGCGAGGTCTTGATCGCGGGAACGAGCTACGCCGGTGAGAACAAGAAGTCGATCTTCACCGTGCTGAATTACCTGCTGCCGTTGCAGGGGGTGTTGTCGATGCACTGCTCGGCCAATATCGGCGTGAACGGTGATTCGGCGCTCTTCTTCGGCTTGTCAGGGACCGGGAAGACGACGCTGTCGTCCGACCCCAATCGCCAGCTGATTGGAGACGACGAGCACGGTTGGAGCGACACCGGCATCTTCAATTTCGAAGGGGGCTGCTACGCGAAGATGATCCGGCTGTCCGCGGAAGCCGAACCCCAGATTTACGAGACCACACGTCGCTTCGGTACGGTGCTCGAGAACGTCGCGATGGATCCCGACACCCGGCAGTTGAATCTCGATGACGCGTCGCTGACCGAGAACACTCGCGGCGCCTATCCAATTGATTTCATCGACAACGCCGTGCCATCGGGGATGGGTGGTCACCCTACGAACATCGTGATGCTCACCGCCGACGCCTTCGGCGTGCTGCCTCCGATTGCTCGGTTGTCGGCCGAGGGCGCCATGTACCACTTCCTGTCGGGATACACCGCGAAGGTGGCCGGGACGGAGAAGGGCGTCAAGGACCCTTCGGCGACCTTCAGCACTTGCTTCGGCGCGCCGTTCCTGCCACTGAGTCCGAATGTCTACGCACGAGGACTTGGCGAGCGCATCGCACGGCACAAGGCGCACGTTTGGCTCGTGAACACCGGTTGGACTGGTGGACCCTTTGGCGTCGGCTCCCGCATGAAGATCTCGCATACTCGGGCGATGATCAACGCTGCGCTTTCGGGCGCGCTGGCCAACGTCGAGTACCGCCGACATCCGATCTTTAACATCGAAATGCCTACCAGCTGTCCGGGCGTCCCCGCGGACGTGCTCGACCCACGCAGCACGTGGTCCGACAAGGCCGCGTACGATACTCAGGCGCAAAAACTCGCCCGCATGTTCATCGAGAACTTCAAGACGTTCGAAGGCCAGGTCGATCCGGGAGTGGTGGCTGCCGGCCCGAAGGCCTAAGCTGGCAGTTTCCAGTTGTCAGTTACCAGTTCAAGGGGCGGTTGCTGGAATTTGGCAACACCAGCTTTGAACTGGCAACTGGAAACTGATAACTAATCAGTGTTTATGTCCCCCTCCTACGAGTCCGTCATCGGCCTCGAGATTCACGCGCAGCTTCTGACACGCACGAAGATTTTCTGCGGCTGTCCCACGACGTTCGGGGCCGAGCCGAATACCAACGTGTGTCCAGTCTGTTTGGGTCTGCCTGGCGCGCTCCCGGTGCTGAACCGAACGGCCGTGGACTACGCGGTGCGCGCCGCGCTCGCGCTCGGTTGCGACATTCAGGAACGCTCGGTCTTCGCACGCAAGAATTACTTCTATCCCGATCTGCCGAAGGGCTATCAGATCTCGCAGTACGAGTTGCCGCTCGCTCGTGGCGGCGGCCTGGAGATCGACGTCGACGGTTCCACCAAGCACGTCCGGCTGACGCGCATCCACATGGAAGAGGACGCGGGCAAGTCGTTGCACGAGGGGTTCGCCGACTCGGACCGTCGAACCTACCTCGATTACAACCGCGCGGGGGTGCCGCTGATTGAAATCGTGAGCGAGCCCGACTTGCGATCCTCGGCCGAAGCCGCGGCCTTTTTCGAGAAGCTGCGTCAGATCCTGGTGTGGCTCGGCGTGAACGACGGGAATATGGAAGAGGGCAGCCTGCGCTGCGACGCGAACGTCTCGATCCGCCGCACTGGCGACACGGCGCTCGGCACGAAGGCCGAAGTCAAGAACGTCAACTCATTCCGGTATCTGCAGAAGGCGCTCGAGTACGAAATCGAGCGACAGATCGATCTCGTCGACCACGGCGGCCGAATCGTGCAGGAGACGCGGCTGTTCGATTCGGCGCAGGGACGGACCTACTCGATGCGCAGCAAGGAGGAGGCGCACGATTACAGGTATTTCCCGGAGCCCGATCTGCCGCCCTTGATCGTCGATACCGCGCGTCGAGACGCGATTGCCAGGACGCTGCCAGAACTGCCGGAAGCCCGCCGGATGCGACTGGTCAGTCAGTATGCGCTGCCAGAATACGACGCCGATCTGCTGTCGCAGACGCGCGGCCTGGCGGACTACTTCGAGGCCACCGCGGTCGCCTCGGGCAATGCCAAGGCATCGAGCAACTGGATCATGGGGGAGCTGCTGCGGACCTTGAAAGAGCGCAATCTTTCCATCGAGACGGTGGCCATGACTCCCGCTGCGCTTGCGGGACTGATCAAAGTGATCGACGCCGGCACCATCAGCAGTACCGTCGCCAAGGACGTCTTCGCGAAGATGCTCGACTCCGGGCGGTCGGCCGAGGACATCGTCCGCGACGAGGGACTGGCCCAGATCGGTGACGTCGACGCCCTGGCAGCCATTGTCCGCGAGGCTGTGGCCGCCAATCCCGACGCGGTCAGCCAGGTCCGGAAGGGCCGGAACAATGCGTTTGGTTTTCTGGTTGGCTACGTGATGAAGGCGTCGAAGGGAAAAGCCAATCCGAAGGTCGTAAATGACCTCCTGAAGAAAGAGCTGGGCGTGTAAGCTCTGAGGCCGTGACTTGGCGGCGCGTCGTGCTCACCGCCGGCGTGTATGTCGTTGCGGCAATCGTCCTGACCTGGCCCCTCGCGCGTGACCTCACCGGTCAAATTGGCGCGCTACACGGGCCTGGTGACCCTCTGCTCAACGTGTGGATTCTCGGCTGGGGCCTGCATGCGTGGACACACGATCCACTGGGCGTCCTGACCGGCCGTGTATTCGACGCCAACATTTTTTTCCCGGCACAAGGGACGCTGGCGTACTCCGAGCACATGCTGCCGCAGGCCCTCGTGCTCGCGCCGGTGTACGCGCTCACCGGCGACGCGGTGCTTTGCTACAACCTGCTGTTGCTGGGGTCGATCGCCGCCAGCGGCTGGGCGCTGCACGGGTTGGTGCGGACGTTGACCGGCTCGACACCGTCAGCGTTTGTAGCCGGCATCGCGTGGGCCTGCTGGCCCTATCGGACCGCGCAGCTGCAACACATCCAGTTGCAGGCCCTCTACTTGATGCCTCTGACGCTCCTGTACCTTCATCGCGTCATCGCCAGACGACAGTGGAGAGACGCGGTGATGCTGGGCGTCGTGACCGGCCTGCAGGCGATCGCGAGCATCGCCTACGGCGTCTTCGGGGCGGTGATGCTGGTGATCGCCGGCGCGGCGCTTGCGATTGCCACAGGGCAGTGGCGGTCCGTGCGACTGGCGTCTCGGCTGGTGGCGGCGGCCGGGGTGGCACTGCTGGTTGTGGTGCCAACCTTGATTCCGTACGCGCGCGTTCAGAGGACGGAGGAGTTGGGGGAGAGATCCCACTCTGTAGCCCAGTCTGCATCCTGGCAAAGCTATTCGCAGGTTCCGCCGCAGAACCTGCTGTACGGACGCACCGGCATTCTCGCCGCACGTCCGCCGGTGCCAGGACAGGGCGATCGCCGGAGCGCCGAGCACATGATGTTCCCCGGACTGATCCTGAGCGGCCTCGCGTTGATCGGGCTCGCCTACGGATGGCGAGGCGACAGCCGTCCACTCGTCGCGAGCGCAACTGCGTTGCTGGTTGTTGGAGCCGTGCTGTCGCTGAGTCCCGGAGGCCTTCAAAGCGTTTACGAGACGATTGACGCCGGCCGCTATGGCCGTGAAGCCATCCGAACGCCGGCTCGGTTTGGTGTCGTCGCCTTCATGGGACTGACGCTCCTGGCCTCGGTTGGTGTGCGAACCGCGCTTGGTCGTGCGGGTGCTGGTATTCGCGATCGTGATCAGCGAATTCGACGTGGCAGAAGAGTGGCGATATTGCTGCTCGCTGCCGTGTGCGCGGAGTATGCCAACGGTTCGTTGCCGTTAGCCGCCGCTCCTCCTCGACAGACTGCAGTGGGGCGCTGGCTCGCGACCGAACCAATACCAGGCGCGGTCTTGCACCTGCCGCTCGGTGGTGGCGTCGACGAGACGCCAGTGATGGTGCAATCGCTCGAACACCGTCGTTCGATTGTGAACGGGTATGGCCCTCAGCGTCCTCGGTCTTTTGCTGACCTGGTCGAGCGTCTCGCGGAATTTCCATCTCGGGATTCGCTCGCGAGACTGCGGGACCTCGATGTGCGCTTCGTGGTCGCACCCACTCCGATTGCCGGCGCCGGCAACGCAAGATCCCCATTCGTGGAACGCGCGCGCCTTGATGCCGCCGTGATTTACGAACTGCGATGGACAGCGGAGGCGATCGAGGCGTTGGGCGATATGTCGGGGCCACCACCACCACCGGCTGGTGAAGCGCTGTTTGCCGCTGGTGAATCTTCCACTTACGACATCTACTGGGACAGCGGCCCCTTGAACATCGTCGCGGGCCGTGTGGTGTTGAGAGTGCTCGAGGGATCTGCCGCGAGTCCACGATGGCGTTTCGAGGCAGTGGCGGAGACTGCCGATTGGGTCGCGAGCTTTTACAACGCTCGTGATCGCTTCATGACGACGGCCGATGCGGCGCTACTCCCCGTCGAACACAGCCGCGAGATTCGCGAAGGCGATCGACAGCTCAGGCTGACCTACGTTTACGACCGCGCCGCTCAACACGTCCGTGTGGGTAATTCACGAGACGAGGCGCTCTCCACTGATGCTTTGACGCTCCCGCTGGGCAACGACGCCGCCCGGGACATGCTTACCGCCCTGTACTTCATACGGACATTGCCGCTGGCGTCGGGAAGCATCGTCACGGTGCCTCTCAATGAAGCAGGGTCTGTCTTACAGTTGGAGGTGGCAGCCGCCGAGCCCGAGACGATTGCCTATCGCGGTCAGCCCACGGCGGTCGTGCGGCTCGAGCCGCGGCTGATCCGTCGATCGGACGGACAGCAACCCACGTCGATGACGCTGTGGATGAGCGCCGACGGACGCGTTCCGTTGCGTGCGGTATTGCAGACGGGATTTGGCCGTGTCAGGGCGGAACTTCGCGACCACCAGATGCCGGACGGAAGGTGAAATTGAACGATCGTTGAATGGCGGATCCGCGCGCAGGCCGATTTCACGGGCTTTTCCGTTGACAGCGATTCGGCGGACCTCTACACTGATCAAGATCGTTGGCTTTTCTGAAGGGGTCCCTGGAAGCGTATGCAACGATTCAGGATTGATCGTCCAGGTCCGGCACCCGCATCACCCCTCACTGAGTTCTACCGCGAAGAATTCGTCAAACATCATCGCTGCCTGCAAGAGCAGCGGGAATATTTCTCGTCGCAGGCCATCGAGAGTGTCGAAAGCGCCCTCGTGCGGGTCATCTCCCAAGTGGACTCGTTGACGGCCAAGGCCGATGCCGATCAAGTCGTCGCCAAACTCTTACGCGAGTTCGATCTCGTAACCCGGCTCTCAGCCTGGTCGGATCCCCACAAAGCCCACTGACGCAAGTTTCCGGTTCGGTTCGGTCTCTTCGCGACCACCTTCTGCAAATTGTTCGTGCCGGCATTGCTGCGGCTGCCGCAGACGCAGCAGTCGTTCGCGCGCTGGCGCTGCCAGAACTGCAACCGCTCTTCACGCGTCCCCTGCGCGCGATCGTGGCGGGGAAGGCTGCTGCCAGCATGGTGTCTGCGCTGAGCCGCGATCAGCATGTGGCACTGAGTGAGGTCGTTGCCGTTGGCACCCACCGATCGATAGAGCTACCGTCAGAAATCGACTGGATCAGTGCTTCGCATCCGCTTCCCGACGAGCAAAGCCTCGAGGCCGGCAGCCGGGCCTGGGAAATGGCCTCCCGCACCGAACCCGACGCCGTGCTGTTGCTCCTCTTGTCAGGCGGCGCCTCATCCCTGCTGGCTCTTCCTTCGGAAGGGATCTCGCTCGGCGACAAGCGGACCGCTATCGATCGCGCAATGCGAGGTGGGGCGGATATTCATCAGCTCAATGCCCTTCGCAAGCACCTGTCACGCATCAAGGGCGGGCAGCTCGCGGCAGCTTGCCGAGGAATGACGTTGACCCTTGCGATCTCGGATGTGGTCGGAGATGACCTGTCGGTCATTGCATCTGGTCCGGGTGTCGCCGATCCATCCACGTGGGACGACGTGGCAATGGCTTTCGCATCACGAGCCACTGTGGAGTTTCCCGCGTCGGTAGCATCGCGGATCGCGGATGGTGTGGCTGGCAGGCTGGACGAGACGCCGAAGCCGGGCGATCCGCGCCTGGCGCGAACGGTGTCGCGCGTGATCGCTGGCCGCGGCGATCTCCTGAGTGGCGCGCGGGCGGCTGCTGAATCGCTGGGTTATCAAGTGATCGCGATCCCTGAGCCAGTGACCGGAGAAGCTCGCGAGGCCGCGCAGGCGTGGTATCAGCGAGTAAGAGCCGTTGCGGACGGCCGGCGTGACCCCGTATGCGTAATCTCTGCCGGCGAGACGACAGTCCAAGTGAGGGGAACTGGACGAGGCGGCCGCAATCAGGAGTTTGCACTGTCGCTCGTCGAGAATCTCGCGGCATCCTCGACGCCCGTGGTCCTCGCCAGCGTCGGAACCGACGGCATCGACGGACCCACAGACGCGGCGGGTGCGTACGCAAGCGTCAACACGCTCGATCGAGCGCGGCAGCTAGGCCTTTCGCCGTCCAAGTTTCTCGATAATAACGACGCGTTCAAGTTCTTCGAGCCGCTCGACGATCTCATCCGAGTGGGCCGCACCGATACCAACGTCGGCGACCTACAGATCTACCTCTCTGCCGGCACCTAGGCACCTAAGACACTTTTGCACCCAAGCACCAGCACGCAGGCACCCAAGGCACCTAAGGCACACCAGGCACCGTAGAATCTTTCATGCTCTCCCGCGACCAACTGCTGCGCCAGATGCGCGAGCAGGTGCACCACCCCGCAACTGCCCGCGAGCTGATTCGCGTACTCGATATCCCACCCGAGCAGCATGCGACCGCGAAGCGTCATCTGAAGTCGCTGGCCGCCGACGGGTCACTCGTCATCGTGCGCGGCAATCGCTACGGCCTGGCCGACCGGATGGACCTTGTCGTCGGGCGTCTCGAGGGGCATTCGTCGGGTTTTGGATTCGTCACCCCGGAGCGGCACTCCGAGGGCCTTCAAGGCGACGTCTTTGTCGCGGCGCCGAATCTCAAGGACGCATTGCACGGCGACCGCGTGGTTGTGCGGATCGAGCGGCACCGAAGCGACGGCAAGGCCGAGGGCCGTGTGGTTGAGATCCTCGAACGCCGATCACAGACGATTGTCGGCCGTTACGAGCTCGACGCTTCGGGCCTGGGCTACGTTGTTCCATTCGACAAACGGTTGCTCGCCGACGTGCAGATTCCTCGAGGAGAGGCGAGTACAGCCGAGCAGGGAGACATGGTCACCGTGGAAGTGACACGTTGGCCAACTGCTACGCGCGGGCCGCTGGGTCGGATTGTCGAGGTCCTGGGTGGGATTGACGATCCTGGAGTCGATACCGAAATCATCCTCCGCAAGCATGCCATTCCGGACGAACACGCCGCAGAAGCCGTGGCGGAGGCCCAGCGGCTTGGCTCCTCAGTCAAAGAGCGCGATATCAAGGGCCGCACGGACTTTCGCGATCGGCCGGTCGTGACCATCGACGGTGAGGACGCGCGTGACTTCGACGATGCGATCTCGATCGAACGGCTGGCGAATGGCCACTATTGGTTGGGCGTGCATATCGCGGATGTCGCCCACTACGTGAACGCGGGCGGCGCTCTCGACTCCGACGCCTATGAACGCGGCACCTCCGTGTACTTTCCGGAACGGGCGGTCCATATGTTTCCGGAAGCGCTCGCAACCGGCCTCTGCAGCCTGCGACCTCACGTCGATCGCCTGGTGCAGTCGTGCCTGATGGAAGTCAATCAGCAGGGCGACGTGGTCCGCTACGAAATGCATGACGGTGTGATCAACAGCACCGAGCGCATGACGTACACGGATGTCAACGCCATCTTGACGGACCGCGCTCAGACCACCATCGATCGTTACCAGCCCCTGGTGCCCATGTTCGAGCAAATGGGCGAGCTGTTCGAGATTCTGAACGGCCGTCGCCGACGCCGCGGGTCGATTGATTTCGACCTGCCCGAACCCAAGATCATCCTCGACGAAGAAGGAGCGGTCGAGAACATCGTCGCGCACGAACGCAACGTCGCGCATCGCCTGATCGAAGAATTCATGCTCCTGGCTAACGAGACGGTGGCGCATCACCTCGAAAAGAACAGGATGCCGACCCTTTACAGGATTCACGAGCCGCCGGACCCGCTCAAGGTGATGGAGTTCGAGGAGTTCGTCTCGTCGCTCGGGTTCAGCCTCGCCGCACGCGGCGATACCGTACACCCCTCGGACTTTCAGCGTCTCGTCGACAAGATTCGCGGCGCTCCTGAAGAGCGGCCAATTGCGTTCCTGATGTTGCGGACGATGCAGAAGGCGCGCTACGACTCGTTGAACGCCGGGCACTTCGGATTGGCGGCGGAGACCTATACGCATTTCACGTCGCCAATCCGCCGCTATCCGGATCTGGTCGTGCATCGGGTCTTGCGCGAACTGCGCAGCGGAAAGGTCTCGGACGAGCGGCGCGAAGAGCTGGACGAGGAGTTGTCCGAAGTCGGGCGTCACACGTCCGAGAGGGAGCGGCGCGCCATCGAAGCCGAGCGCGAGCTGGTGCAGTGGAAGAAGGTCCGATTCATGGCCGACAAAGTCGGCGACTCCTTCTCCGGATACATCACGGGCGTCGCACCGTTCGGGTTGTTCGTGGAACTGATCGAGCATTACGTCGAAGGCCTGGTCCACGTGTCAACAATGGCGGACGACTACTATCGCTACAACGAGCAAACCCACATGCTGTTCGGCGAGAACACGCGCAAACGCTACCGATTGGGCGACAAGGTCGCGGTACAGGTCGTGCGAGTCGACCTCCAACGACGCCAGGTCGATCTAGGTCTGGACGACATCCTGGAGACGGTTCGGGAAGACGAGCGGCGGCGCGGGCCCTCGCGGACGCAAACCCGACCCAAACGCGAGCAACGAAAAGGCACGCCAGAGGAGCGCCGCAAGATCAAGGCGGCGGCACGCGGACGGAAACAGCGGCCGGGCAAGAAGGAGCGTACGGCCAACAAGCGACGCCGCTAGCGCCTCGCAGCCCGAGCCCGGAACCTCGCCAGTCATGCCCCACATCGTCGTCGGCACCGCGGGTCATATCGACCATGGAAAGAGCGCGCTGGTTCAGGCTCTGACCGGGATCGATCCCGATCGGCTGAAAGAAGAGAAAGAGCGCGGCATCACTATCGAACTGGGATTTGCGCACACCCTCATCGAAGGGCTCACCGTGGCCTTCGTCGACGTGCCGGGGCACGAGCGATTCGTGAAGACGATGCTGGCGGGTGTGGGTGGGATGGACTGCGTGCTGCTCATCGTGGCTGGCGACGAGTCCGTGATGCCGCAGACGCGCGAGCACTTCGACATCTGCCGGCTCTTGAGGGTCCGACACGGGGTTGTCGTCATCACCAAGAGCGACCTGCTGGACGACGAGACCATAGAGCTCGTTCGCATGGAAGTTCGCGAGCTGGTGGAAGGTTCGTTTCTGGAAGGCGCACGAATCGTCCCGGTGTCGGCGAGAACCGGCGCCGGACTTGACGAGCTCCGCAAGGCGCTTCTCGAAGTGGCCGCAAAGATCGCCGACCGGCAGCAGGGCGGCGCCACCAGGCTGCCGATCGACCGTGCGTTCACGATGCAGGGGTTCGGGACGGTGGTGACGGGCACCCTCATCGGAGGACGCTTGCGGATCGAAGACGAACTAGCTGCTGTGCCGGGAGACCGACGCGTCCGAGTGCGCGGTGTCCAGGTGCATGGGACGCGCCGCGTCGAGGCCGTGGCCGGGCAACGCACAGCGGTGAATATTGGTGGGATCGAACTCGCCGATATCCACCGCGGGCAATCACTCGTAACGCCGGGCGCGTTGACTATGACGCGGCGTGTGGATGCCGTCGTCGAATTGTTGCCGACTGCCAAGCCGCTCAAGCACGGTGCGCGCGTGCACTTTCACCAGGGGACCTTGGAGCTGCTGGGGCGTGTGTCGCTCGCGGGGCCCGAAGCTACAGCGCTACAGCCGGGCTCGACGGCCAACGTTCGCGTGCGACTCGAATCCGTCGCCGCGCTGACGCGCGGCGATCGATTCATCCTGCGTGCCTATTCGCCGACCGTCACCATTGCCGGTGGGCAGGTCCTTGATCCCGACCCTCCGCGATTCGGCGTGCGAAACAGCAATTCGGCTGCGCGGTTCGGCGACCTCGCCCTTGACGAACGCGATCCCGCCCAGGAGGTTCGCGCAATCGCTCGCATGATCGCGGATTCGGGTGCGGGAGGGTTGACGTTGGCCAGTCTGGTCTCGCGTGCCGGGGTGGTGCCCGAACAGCGTTCGCAGGTGGTGGCCACGATCGAACGTGACGGACACGCGCGACTCGCCGGCGACCGACTCGTCGATGCTCGACTGATCGAGGGCCTTGCCGCACGGCTCGTCGGCCTGGTCGCCGAGTTTCACAAGAACCAGGCGCTCGCCGACGGTCTGCCTCGAGAGGAAGCACGGGAGCGTCTGTTTGCGCGCGCGGATCCCGCGGTGTTCGAGCACGTGCTGACCTGGCTGGCGGCGAATCGCCGTCTCGTCGTGCGCGATCGGCTATCGCTGCCCGGCCATCGCCTCGAATTGGCTCCCGAGGAAGTGCGAGCGCGTGACGCCGTCGAAGCGGCTTTCCGGCGCGGAGGCTTGAAGCCACCAGATATGGCCAGCGTTGCCTCTGACACGAAAGTGCCACGCGACCTCCTGGACAAGATGAGTGGTTTATTGGTGCGGCAGAAAACGCTCGTTCGCGTTGACTCGTTGATCTTTCACGCGGACGCGCTGAATCAATTGAAAGCGGACATTCAAGCTTTGAAGGGGACAGCAACGGCCGGTCGCGCCACCGTCGATGTGGCAACGTTCAAGGATCGCTATGGCGTAACGCGCAAGTTTGCGATTCCCCTGCTCGAGTGGCTTGATCGCGAGCGGGTGACCAGGAGAGTAGGAGAGACGCGTCTCGTCCTCTGACGAGGGCGCGCCTCAGGAGTGTTTCTGCGTGCCTTCGTCCACCGGATCCTTGACGGAGGCCTTGAAGTTCTTGATCCCCTGGCCAATTCCCTTGCCGATTTCCGGCAGGCGGCTTGCACCAAAAATCAAAATGATGATCACCAGGATGATCAGCATCTCCGGCAGCCCGATCGGCCCGAAGAGTGCGAAGAGTCCCATGAGTTACTCCCTCTCGCCTGTGGCGGCGATCCTGCTGATTCTAGCACTAACCTCGACAAAGCCTGCGGCGGCGCGGCCGGATCTGCCTCAACAACCGACATTTACGGCCGGTGTCACCCAGGTCGAAGTCTACGCCACCGTGACCGACGCCGAGGGCCGGGCGGTCAAGGGGCTCACTCAATCGGATTTCGTTGTCCTCGAGAACGACCAGCCGCAAGCCATCAAGACGTTCGTCGGTGGCGAGTTTCCGGCTGCGGTCGCGCTCGCCATCGACCGCAGCTTCAGCATGAAAGGCGCGCCGCTGACGATCGCGCGGACCGCGGGCCGTGGATTCGTCGCGTCCTTGAAGAACGACGATCGAGCAATGTTGATCAGCATCAGTGGAGAAGTCGAAGTCCTTGCGCCGCTGAGCGCGGACAAGGCAACGGTCCTGCGAGCCCTTGATTCCCTCGATCCCTGGAGTACGACGTCGCTGAATGACGCGCTGATCCGCTCGATCGACTTGCTGGAAGGGGAAACCGGCCGGCGTGCCATCGTCCTGCTTTCTGATGGCGCCGACCGTTACAGTACGGCCTCGGACGGCGATGTCGTGGCCCGTGCTCGATCGTCTGATGCGATGATTTACCCCATCGCGATTGGCAAACAGCTGCCGTCGTTCTTCGTTGAGGTCGCCGCCATTTCGGGAGGGCGCTCGTTTCACCTTCGCAATCCGGAGGCGCTGCAGCCGACGCTCGAGGCGATCGCCAGTGACTTGCGGGCTCAGTACCTGATTGGTTACGAACCAACCATTCCGGTGGGTCGGCAGCATGCGGAATGGCGGTCGATCACGGTCAAGGTGGGCCGGCCTGGGCTGAGGGTCAGGGCTCGGAGCGGCTATTCCACGAAATAGGACGTCTTAATACAAGATTCGTCACGAAACCGGCGCCGTCCGCGGATTGACGCCGAGCACGGAGTTTGCTCTTGTCAGCTTGCGGGCCAAAGGTCGAGAATGGAAGCGGACGTTAGCCAGCTAGGCATGCACGATACGTCGAATCCCAACCTCCCGACGTCGAGCGGCGCTCCGCAGCGCGCAGCCGAGCCGCACATTACTCACATCCGTGCGGATCGGCCGGTCGATGTGTCGTTTTCGTTCGAGCACCAGCAGTCGAGCGTGGGGATAACTGCGTCTGTCGCATCCCACATTCTGATGGTGCTCATCGCGTTTCTCGTCATTCGGTATGCGCCGGAGCCGGCACCGGTCGAGGCGGCGCCAGATCAGACGGAAGATCTCGTGTGGCTCAACATGCCCGGTCCGGGTGGTGGTGGCGGAGGTGGCGGAAACAAGGCGCCTGAGCCGCCGAAGAAGGCGGAGCTTCCCGGCAAGGAAAAAATCACTGTTCCTGTCGAGAAGATCCCCGAGCCCAAGATGACCCCGCCTCCCGAGGAGGTGAAGCCGCTGGAAGAGCTCCTCAGTATTCCGGCCAAGACTCTGGCCGCTGCCGAGCAGCAGCTGCCTGGCGCCATCAAGAGCGAAGCCCCGACGACCTCACAGGGTTCCGGGGAGGGCGGCGGCGCCGGCACCGGCAAAGGAACCGGAATCGGCGAAGGCGATGGGTCCGGACTCGGTGACGGATTCAATCGTGGCACCGGCGGCGGCTTCTACCGACCGGGGAGTGGCGTGACGTCGCCGCGAGTGCTCGAAGAGAAGAAGCCCAGCTACACCGCCGACGCGATGCGGGCCAAAGTGCAAGGCGCGGTGTGGCTCGAGTGCATCGTCATGCCCGACGGCACAGTTGGAAACGTGCGAGTCACACGATCACTCGACTCGGTTTTCGGCTTGGATCAGGAGGCGATCAAGGCAGCGCGGCAATGGAAGTTCGTCCCCGGCATGCGCGAAGGCAAGCCGGTGCCTGTCCTCATCACCATCGAGCTTACCTTTACGCTTCGGTAGCAGGTTCCAAGGTTCCGAAGTTCCAACGTCAACGAGGTTCACTTAAGATGACGCGCATGAAGCGTCTCTTGATTGCCGCGATTTGTGCACTTGCGTCGGCTGTGTCGGCCACGGCGCAAACCGCGTCGACGTATCCAGCCCCGGTCGAACGCGATTTCACCGTCCGCAACTTCACGTTCGAGAGCGGCGAGACTCTCCCGGAGATCAAGCTGCACTATCGAACCGTGGGGCAGCCACGCAAAGACGCGGACGGCGTCGTGCGCAATGGCATCCTGATCCTGCATGGCACCGGAGGCACGGGGCGCGGCTTCTTGAACGAAGCGTTTGCCGGTCGGCTCTTCGGGAAAGGGCAGCTGTACGACGCCGAACGCTATTTCGTCATCCTGCCCGACAACATCGGTCACGGTGATTCGACCAAGCCGAGCGATGGTCTGCGGATGAAGTTCCCGAACTACCGCTATGTCGACATGGTGCGGCTTCAGCACAAGTTGGTTACTGAGGGACTGGGCTTGTCACGCTTGCACGTCGTCACCGGGACGTCGATGGGAGGGATGCACACATGGATTTGGGGCTATCTCTATCCGGACTTCATGGATGCGCTCGTGCCACTGGCGAGCAATCCGGTCGAGATCGCCGGTCGCAATCGTGTGTGGAGGAAGCTGCTCGTTGACGCTGTCACCAGCGATCCCACGTGGAAGAACGGCAACTACACCGAGCCGCCACGCGGAATGGCGAGCGCGCTGGGCTTTCTGTTGATGGCGACGAGCGTGCCGCTGCAGTGGCAGAAGGATTTTGCGACGGCACAACAAGCTGACAAGTGGCTCGCCGATCAGATTGCATCCCGAACGAAGACCACCGATGCCAATGACATGCTCTACTACTTCCGGGCGTCTGAGGATTACGATCCCTCGCCACATCTCGCCAAGATTACGGCACCGCTGCTGGCCATCAACTCGGCCGACGACTTCGTGAATCCTCCCGAACTCCCCATGATGGAAACGCTGATCAAGAAAGTGAAGCGAGGACGGTTCATTCTGCTCCCAATCACCGACGAGACCCGAGGGCATGGCACGCACTCACGACCGGCAGTGTGGGGCGCTCAGCTGGCAGAATTCCTGGCTACGGTGCGAAAGTGAGACTGATCACAGCCTGTGGAGCAGCAGCCTTCGTTGGGCTCTTGTCGCTCGGCGGGTCTACGGTTGTTGCTGCGCTCGATGAACAACGCGTGAATGTGACACCGGCCGACCGACTTCACGTGCAGGTCGTGCGCAGCTACCCGCATGATCGCGCGGCGTTCACGCAGGGGCTGTTACTGCATGGGGGACGGTTGTACGAGAGCACCGGCCTCGTCGGGCAATCGAGCCTGCGCGAGGTCGAGGTCGAAACCGGCCGCGTCGTTCGACGCACGAACGTGCCACCACCAATCTTCGCTGAAGGCCTGACGCTTTTCGGCGATCGACTGATTCAACTGACGTGGCAGAACGGACGCGCCCTTCTCTACGATCGGCAGTCGTTCGCCAAGCAGGGCGAGTTGTCCTACCAGGGCGAAGGGTGGGGACTTTGCACAACGGGCGATCAACTGGCGATGAGCAACGGGTCGTCCAGTCTGACGTTTCGATCGCCGAAGGACTTCAGTGTGTTGCGAACCGTCACGGTGGCGCTCGACGGCAAGCCGCTCGACCAGTTGAACGAGTTGGAGTGCGCGGAGGGTGCAATCTACGCAAACGTCTGGATGCGGGATCTCATCGTGCGCATCGACGCCGCCAGTGGTCGCGTGACGCAGCGTATTGATGCGTCCAACCTGCTGTCGCCGATGGAGCGACAGGGTGTCGACGTGCTCAACGGCATCGCGTACGACGGTACCGATCGCACATTCCTGATCACGGGGAAGCTCTGGCCGCGCCTGTTCCGAGTGCGGTTTGTGAAATAGGCTGGCCTTCGGCCGGAGGGCTGGCTCGTGGCAGTCGGTTACTGAGCAGCCTCTCGGCGCAGAGCGCCGCCTAGCGAGCACTCAGGCCAAACAGCGGGCGCAGCCTGGTCCCGAGGATGCTGCCGGCGAAGCCCGCAGGCAGCCACATCCAGCCGTGCAGGCTTCCGGAAGCGATGCCGCTGAAGTAGGCGCCGATGTTGCAGCCAAATGCGATGCGCGCCCCGTATCCGAGCATCAACCCACCAATGACAGCGGCGGCAAGCGAACGGGCCGGCACGCGCCAGGTCGGCGCGAAGCGGCCTGCCAGCAGGGACGCCAGCAGCGCGCCCGCCACGATGCCAAAGTTCATCACCGACGTAATGTCGATCAGGACACTGGACTGCAGCGCTGTTCGCTGTGCCGGCGTGGCCCAGTAAGTCCACGTATCGACCGGTATTCCCATCGCCATCGCCGCCTTTGCACCCCACAGGGCGAAGGCTGAGGTGACGCCCCACGGTCGGCCGGCGAGCAGGAGCGTGGCGATGTTCACGACCGCGAGGCCGACCGCGCCTGCGACCAGCGGCCAAGGTCCACGCAGCCACGCCGGCGACTTTTCCGCGTCAGGATCAACAACTCGCCCGTGTCGACGACGTTCGAGCACCAGCGTGAGATAGCCAATGGCAGCGAATGCGCCGAGGCTGATGACCAGCCCCCCGATGGGTCCATAGAGCGTCAAGAGAGAGGTGGCTGCCCACGACGGTTGCGCCGACCACCAAGGCACGTGTGCGGTTCCGATGACCGAACCGGCAATGAAGGCCGCCAGAGTCACGAGCATGCGGACGCTGCCGCCACCGGCGGTATACAGCGTGCCCGATGCGCAGCCGCCCCCGAGCTGCATGCCGAGCCCGAAGATAAAAGCGCCGACGAGGACGGGGACGCCCGCTGGTGAGACCGATCCGCGAAGCGTCTGACCAAAGGCACTACCCGAGGCGAGGAGCGGAAAGAACACGAGACAGGTCGCAGCCAACATCACCATCTGCGCGCGCAATCCGGCTCCACGACGATCCGAAATAAAGACGCGCCACGAAGAAGTGAATCCAAACGCGGCGTGGTACAAGACGAGGCCGGCGAACGTGCCGACAAGGAACAGCGCGGAGTGCCGCCAGCCAATTGCAGCCTGAAGGTAAATGGCCGCTGCAGTGATTGTCGCGGCGACGCTGAGAGGCCCCCAACCCAGTGTGTGGGTGTGTGCCGCGATTGGTTCCAGCGGCCGGGTGGTGGTGCTCACAAGGGCATTATTATCCGGCCATCATCAACAGCGCGCTTGCCGCGGCCGCGCGCGATGCGGCACGACGCCCAGCGGCCTCTGCTGAGCGACGCCGCTTGGCGGTGAATGGCACCCACCACATCCACATGCCGCCCAACCACAACAGCAGGACCGTAATACCTGTTGGGAGGAACAGTCCGAGTTTGGTCCAGTCGCCTGCGAAGAATGATCCGTCGTGGATCGATTCGATCAGGTCCGACCGGCGATAAGCCGTCTGCAGGACTCCGCCGGTGCCAAGATCGACCTGAACCTCGTACCCGTTGTTGAGCCAAAACCTTGACCATCCCGCGCCCGGGCCTCACGTCCAGCCGGTTCACATCGTCCCAACTCGTAACGCCCATGTCGGGCACGGTCCGAAGGCTCGTGAGGATGCCGTCGAAGTCAATTGCCGGCGCCGTGCCGGTACCTCGCTGCTCAGCGGGCTGCACCCAGTTCCACTGCTTCTTCGCTTGAAGCAGCAGACCCGAGCAAATCATGACGAGAAGCGGGACGGCGATGGTGAAGCTGGCCCAATAGTGGACGTTTCGATTGAGGACGTTGAATGACACGAGTTCTCCGCTAGGATCCGCTGTCATTGGACGTTCGAGCGGCTCTCTACTACCAGCGCTCGTAGTTCAACAGGAGATGGCATGGCAACCGAACGACGCTGGCTCAGAACGGCGGTGCTGCTCGTCGCGCTGCTGATTGTGTTTGCCGCCGGATGGCTGACGGCGAGGACGGGAATGGGCTCGAGGATCGATCCCGCATCATTGCCGGAGATCGAGCGTCAGTTCGTCGAGAAGATGAACGGAGCGGCCCTCGTCGGCCGATTCACGATCGCCGGCCGGGAGGATCGGGTGGCGACGCCGGATCGGTACGACCTGTATGGCGTCGACAAGGTCGGCCTCGACCAATGGCGCTTCAATGCCAAGATCGGAGAATCCGGCGTCACACTTCCAATCGTCGTCACGATGAAGTTCGTCGACGACACGCCCGTGATCTTGATGACCAACGCCGCCATTCCCGGAATGGGAACGTTCACCGCACGCGTCTTTTTCTACGGAGACGAATACGCTGGCGTGTGGGGACACGAAGGGAAGGGTGGCGGGCACATGTTCGGCCGCATCGAGCGGGGGGCTGCTCAAAAATAGGAAAAGTTAGAAGGCGATCCCGCCACTGACGCCGAAAGTCCGTGGTCGGCCCGCCTCCCCGATGAACCCTGATGGCGCAAAGCCCAGGTAAGGGAACGCCAGCGGCACATACTTCGTGTCGAAAGCGTTCTTGATCCAGAACTCCCCGAACACGAGCCCGCGACGAACTCCCGCACGGAAGTTGGCGAGCGAATAGGCGTCCTGCTGCTCTCGATTCAGATCATCGTAGTGGAAGGATCCGTAGGCCGTCAGTTCCCCGCGGCCGTACAACGACAGAGTGTTGGTCAGGGCCTGCGAAAACTGGGCGCCGATGTTGAACGTGTACTCCGGAGCAATCGGCAGCCGATTGCCCGACACGTCCGCGCCGCTGGACATGGTGCCATCGTCGAATCGTGCTCGCGTATAGCCGAACGAGCCGAACACGTCGACATTCGGCCGAGCGCGCGCCGTCAATTCGAGCTCGAGGCCGCGGCTGCTCGCTCCGTCGACGTTGGCGATATAGAACTGCGCGGGCACGAACGGGTTGGGCAGATTGAGCTGCATGTCTGACCAGTCGATGAAAAAGACCGCGGCGTTGGCGTGGACGCGTCCGCCGAGCAACGTCGATTTGACGCCGCCCTCGACATTGAGTGTGTGCTCCTCGCCGTATCCCTCGTTTCCGACAGGCGAGGCTGGGTTGAAGCCACCAGCTTTGAAGCCTCCGCCGATGGACGCGTACGCCATCGCCTCGGGCTGGAAGCGATAGGCCACTGACAGCTGCGGAGAAAAGTTCGAGAACGATTCCTCAGCATCCAGTGTGGAGCCTGGAATTAAAGGGGGTCGGTAGAAGCTTTCGAGGAACGCCTCTTTCCGTTCGTGGTCAAATCGTCCCGCGAAAGTTACGTCGAGATTCGCGTTCCAGGTGAGCGTGCCCTGTCCGTAGAGCCCGATGCCGCGATCGTTCAGCTCGGCCAGAGGTGAGGTTTGTTCGATCGGCAGCGGAACACCGGGGATCGTCAACGGTGCCAGCGTATTGACCGCATTCTGGTCGTAGTTCTGATTGAAGAAAAACAATCCACCCTGCCATCTGATCGTGGCGTTCGGCGACAACTCGATGGGTGAGGCGGCCGGGGAGGCTACTCTCACTTCCTGAGTGAACTGAAAGGCGTCTTCGTCGTTGCGCCGGACAGCAGCAGGGAAGGGCGTGTAATCGAGATCGGTTTCGTCAGTGGTGCTCCAGTTGACGAACCCGGTCGTGCTTGTCAGCGCCCAGGCACCACCTTCATAGCGATTCTGAATCGTCGTATTGAAAATGTCGCGGTCGGTGCGTCCTTCGAAATCGTGCGCAACATGAAAGGGCCGCTCGCGTACCGAATCGAGGTCACCAAGCGCGTAATCACCATCCCGTGCGCGCTCGCCCGATACGATGACGCGCGATTCCCACAGCTTCGACGGTATCCACAGGAGCTGGGCTTTTCCGAACGTGGCTGAGCGCGAGTCGATGTCATTGCCAGTGAGGTCGTTTTCGGTGAATCCATCGCGCGCCGAGTGCCCGAACGAGAAACCTAAGGCGAAACGATCGTTGATGGGGCCCGAAGCCGACCCGCGGAACTCTCGCGTCGCGAAATTTCCGAACGGAGCGAAGACATTGCCTCCCCACTCCGAAAGCGAAGGCTTCTCGCTGGCGATGTTGATGACCCCGCCGAGCGTGTTGCGTCCAAACAACGCACTTTGCGGCCCTCGCACGAACTCGACCTGTTCGATTCCTGTGAATTCGATGCTGGACGCGTTGGCGTTCAGTTGGGGCACGCCGTCGATGTAGGTCGTGATCCCTGGATTGGCGGGACTCGACCCGACGCCGCGAAAGAACGCGTTGCTCAGCTTTCGTGCGGTGAACTCGTTGAACCAGACGTTCGGCGCATAGATGGCCGCGTCGGCTACCGAGCTGATCTTGGCGTCCCACAAGGTTTCCGCCGGGACGGCCGTAACGCTGGCAGGAACCTTCTGAAGATCCAATGGCTCCTTCTGCGCCGTCACTGTAATGGTCGGAAGAACCAACTGGGGCGGTGACTGTGAGGCGGACTGGGCGAGAGCAACGCTCGGCACGAACACCAGCGCAGCAGCAATCAGGTTGCGAGTAGACATCAAGTAATTATCTACGACCGAATTAGGGTTTTGTTTCAGCGACAAAAAGCAGAAGGGCCCGGCAGCGTGACTACCGGGCCCTTCGTATTGTCGGATTGAGCGAGTTGGTGATTGGGCGATTGAATCTGGTGATCCGGTGAATGGGTGATTACGTAGCCGGTGATTGGGCGATCACTCAAACACGCAATACCCATCGCCAATCACCCGGTGCAATCACCCAATCAACCAATCACCCAATTGTGGCAATGCTAGTACATGCCTCCCATGCCGCCACCGCCCGGCATCGCCGGCGCGTCCTTCTTATCCTCGGGAATCTCGGAGACAAGGGCTTCGGTGGTCAACAGGAGCGAAGCAATGGACGAGGCGTTCTGGAGGGCATTGCGAACGACCTTGGCCGGGTCGATGACGCCTGCCTTCACGAGATCCTCGTAGGTGTCTGTCGCGGCGTTGAAGCCTTCGTCCTGCTTCATGTCCCGGACCTTGGCCACGACGATGGATCCCTCGTGACCCGCATTGGCGGCGATCCACCGCATCGGCTCTTCGAGCGCGCGCTTGATGATGGCCGCGCCGACTTTCTGGTCGCCCTCGAGTTTGAGGGCCTCGACCGCCTTGACGGCTCGCAGCAGCGCCACGCCGCCGCCAGGGACGATCCCCTCTTCCACGGCCGCCTTGGTCGCGTGCATGGCATCCTCGACACGCGCCTTCTTCTCTTTCATCTCGGTCTCGGTGGCCGCGCCGACCTTGATAACGGCGACCCCGCCGACCAGCTTCGCCAGCCGCTCCTGGAGCTTTTCACGGTCGTAGTCTGAGGTCGTCTCCTCGACTTGCGTGCGAATCTGGCGAACGCGACCCTCGATGTCCTTGTGGTTGCCAGCGCCCTCGACGATGGTCGTGTTGTCCTTGTCGATGGTGATCTTCTTCGCCTTGCCGAGGTCTTCCATCTTGATGTTCTCGAGCTTGATGCCGAGATCCTCGGTGATGGCGCGACCACCCGACAGCGTCGCGATGTCCTCGAGCATGGCCTTGCGGCGGTCACCGAAGCCCGGCGCCTTGACGGCCGCCGCCTGCAGCGTGCCGCGCAGCTTGTTGACGACGAGCGTCGCGAGCGCTTCGCCCTCGACGTCCTCGGCGATGATGAGCAGGGGACGGCCCAGGCGGGCGACCTGTTCGAGAACCGGCAGCAGGTCCTTCATCGAGCTGATCTTCTTTTCGTGGATCAGGATGACGGGATTCTCGAGCACGACTTCCATCCGCTCCGGATCCGTCACGAAGTAGGGTGAGAGGTAGCCGCGGTCGAACTGCATGCCCTCGACTACGTCCAGCGTGGTCTCGAGTGTCTTGGCCTCTTCGACCGTGATCACGCCGTCCTTCCCGACCTTTTCCATTGCCTCGGCGATGATCTTGCCGATGGTTTCGTCGCCGTTGGCCGAGATCATGCCGACTTGCGCGATCATGTTGCCCTTGACGTCGCGCTTCATCTTCTTGATTTCTTCGGTGACGACCTCGACCGCCTTCTCGATGCCCCGCTTGAGCTCCATCGGATTGGCGCCGGCCACGACGTTCTTCGCGCCTTCGCGATAGATGGCCTGCGCGAGCACGGTGGCGGTCGTCGTGCCATCACCGGCGGTGTCGGACGTCTTGCTCGCGACCTCGCGCACCATCTGCGCGCCCATGTTCTCGAGCGGATCCTTCAGGTCGATCTCCTTGGCGACGGTCACGCCGTCCTTGGTGATCGTCGGTGAGCCAAACTTCTTGTCGAGGACAACGTTCCGGCCCTTGGGGCCGAGCGTAACCTTCACGGCGTCTGCCAGCTGATTGACACCGCGGAGGATCGCCTGGCGAGACTGCTCGCCGTAGATGATCTGCTTCGCCATTGCTGTTTCTCTCCTACTTCGTAACAACGGCGAGGACTTCGTCCTCCCGCATAATCAGGTATTCGTTGCCGTCGACCTTGATCTCCTGGCCCGAGTACTTGCCAAAGAGGATCGTGTCGCCTTGCTGGACGTCCAGCGGAATGCGCTTGCCATCCTTGTCGGCCTTGCCGGCGCCGACGGCAATCACCTTGCCCTGCTGCGGCTTTTCTTTCGCGGAGTCGGGAATGATGATGCCCCCGACTTTCTGTTCGCCTTCCTCGATGCGCTCAACGAGGATTCGGTCGTGTAGCGGTCTCAACGCCATGTTTGTTGCACTCCAGGTCGTTCGCGGTTTTCTCGAATTGGAACGGTTTTCCGGTGAATTTCCACGCAATTCCGCGACATTGCCCGTCAAATGTGAGGCTCAGCCGTGGCGAGCGCTAGCAGTCAGGCAACCTGTCGGCTAGCACTCAAGGTGGACGACTGCTAATTCTATGGAGGTGCTCTCTGGAGTGTCAAGGGGCTTGAAAAATAGCCGCCGCCAGCTCTACAGGCTCAGCGAAGGCCCCGGATCTTCAATTCCTGGATCTTCCGGGTCAGCGTGTTGCGATGCACACCCAGCATCGTTGCGGCCTTGCCCAGATTGCCGTCGCACTTGCCGACGACGCGAGCGATGAAGTGCTTCTCGAACTCGCGTTGCGCGTCCTGGTAGCGGATACCCTTGTCGACCATTTCACCGACCAGTTGCTCCAGCCGATCACGCATCGGCGGTCTCAAGGTCGGCGCCGGTCAACCGACGGAACGCCTCTAGATACTTGTCGCGCGTCCGGCTAACGACGTCGTCGGGGAGAGAAGGCACCGGCGGCTGTTTGTTCCACCGAATCGATTCCAGATAGTCTCTGACGAACTGTTTGTCGAAGCTGGGCTGCGCGCCGCCTGGACGGTACTCATCGCGTGGCCAATAACGCGAAGAGTCCGGCGTCATCACTTCGTCGATCAAGAGGAGTTCACCGTGGTCGGTGAGGCCAAACTCGTACTTCGTGTCCGCAAGAATGATCCCGCGCGCTTCGGCGTGTTCCACGCCGAAGACGTAGAGGTCGAGCGTGAGTCGCTTCAGCCGCTCGAGGAGCTTGGCACCAACCAGGCTCGCAGCGTCGGACTCCGAGATATTCAAGTCGTGTCCCGATTCGGCTTTCGTGGCCGGCGTGAAGATTGTTTGCGGCAAGCGGTCGGATTCCACGAGACCTGCCGGCAGCCGGATCCCACAGACGGCACCGGTCGCTTGATAGTCCTTCCATCCTGAGCCCGACAGGTATCCGCGCGCCACGCACTCGATAGGGAGCGGTGTGGTCTTGCGAACGAGCATCGAGCGTCCCTCGAGCTGCTCGACATGTTTGACAGCGGCGGAGGGGAAATGCGCGACGTCGCTGCTGAGCACGTGGTTGTCGACAATGTGTCGCGTACGGTCGAACCAGAACGCTGACAACTGGGTGAGTACACGGCCCTTGTCGGGGATGCCGGATCCGAGCACGTAGTCGAACGCGGAAATGCGATCGGTCGCAACGATGATCAGCGCGTCGTCGCATTCATAAAGGTCGCGAACCTTCCCTCGGCGGACGAGATTCAGGCCATTAAGAGACGTTTCGAGCAGCGGCGGTATCACGGAAGGGGAAACAGATTACCTCATGTAGACTGGTTTGGATTTGCGCGCGTTTCTCCGAACCATTCTGGGCGTTGCGCTTGCCGTTGGGCTACTGGCCGTCTTCCTTCGCAGCGCCGATCTCGAACGGGTGTGGAGCGAAATGCAGTCAGCACGCGGCGACCTGCTGGCGCTCTCGCTCGTGCTGACGGGAGCGATGTATCTGGTGCGCGCGGAGCGATGGCAGTACCTGCTGCATCCTCTCGGCCAGACGCGCTTTTGGGTCGCGTTCAAGACAACGGTCATCGGGTTCGCCGCGTCGTTTATCCTGCCGGCGCGTGCAGGAGAGGTGCTACGACCGTACCTGTTGGCGCGAGAAGAGGGGCTGCCGGCGACCGCGGCCTTTGCGACCATCATCGTCGAGCGCATGCTCGATCTGGTTGCCGTCCTCATACTCCTGGCCGTGTTCTTCCTGGCGTTCTCGGGTGGAGCAGCGCAAGCGGCGCCGGGTCTGTTTCAGGCCGTGGCCTGGGGTGGTTTGGCGTTGGCGCCCGTCGGAATCGGCGTTCTCGTCGCGATGTTCGTAATGGCCGGTCATCCCGAGCGGTTGGAGCGGCTCGTGATGAAATGCGAGCGGCTGCTGCCCGCGCGGATCGCGCACGCGATCGCCGGCTTCGCGAAGACGTTTGCCGAGGGTCTCGCGGTCGTGCGGCGACCGTCTCGACTCGTCGCGGCGATGGGATGGTCGTTAGTGCTCTGGCTGGTCATCGCTGGGCAGGTGTGGGCCTTGGTCACGGCATTCGGTATCAGGATGCCGTTCGGTGGGTCGTTCCTCCTGACCGCCATGCTCGTCGTAGGCGTCTCGCTTCCAACGCCCGGCGGCGTGGGAGGTACGCACGAGGCTTTGCGACTCGGACTGACATCGTTCTATCAGGCGGACAACGACGCCGCGGTAGGGGCGGCGATTCTTCAGCACGCCGTGAACTTCGTGCCCGTGACCATACTGGGGTTGTGGTTCATCGCCCGGCAGGGGTTGAGTCTGGGGCGCCTGCGCGCGCTCGCCAGCTCCGCTCGCGAGACGCAACAGTCCGGCCCCTCAACCGCGCCCGGGGCCGCCGAGAAGCGCAGAAACAGTACGGGTGAGGAGGTTCGAGCGTGAAGTGTCCGTTCTGCGGGCACCTTGGCGACAAGGTCGTAGACTCACGCGAGAGCAAGGAAGGCGATGTCATTCGCCGGCGGCGGCAGTGTCTCAATGACGACTGTCACAAGCGCTTCACCAGTTATGAGCGGATCGACGAGATCCCTTACATGGTGGTGAAGAAGGATGGGACACGGGAGCGCTTCGAGCGTCAGAAGCTGGTTGCCGGTCTGCTCAAGGCGTGCGAGAAGCGGCCGGTCAGCGTGGCGTCGATCGAGGACGTCGCCGATCGCGTCGAAGTCATGCTGCAGGAGCGTCCCGAAAAGGAGATCACGACCGCCGAGATCGGCGCGTTCGTGATGCAGGAACTCAAGAGGCTCGACAAGGTGGCCTACGTTCGCTTTGCCTCGGTCTATCGCCACTTCCGCGACATTGGCGAGTTCATGAGCGAGTTGAAGGATCTGTTAAACGCGAAGGACTAAGCCAATGCGCTCAGCGACGGCGTCGGGTTCAGTTTCGTCCGCAACCACGACCCGGGTGCGCCGTCCGTTCCGCGACAACCCCCGCCTGATTCTTGCCGGCATCGGCATTCTGCTGGGCGCGCTGGTCGGCATCCTGGTGCTCGCCGATCGCGGCTCGCGATTGGCCCCGGATTTCCTGGCCGAGGGCGTGCTCTACGCGCTGTCGGTCACCAACATCATGATGCTGCTGGCGCTGGTGTTCGTGCTGGCGCGCAACATCGTCAAGCTGCTGGTCGAGCGCCGCCGTGCCATCCCGTTCGTGCGCTTTCGGGCCAAGCTCGTGTTCATCCTGCTTGGCATGACCCTGATCCCGGCGGTGCTGGTACTGATCGTCGGTACCAACATAGTCATGCGCGCCGTCGACCAATGGTTCAACGAGCCGGTCGAGGAGATCCTCTCGTCGGCCAACCAGATTGCCGGCGACTACTATCGCGAGCGGCAGCAAGTGGTGACCGACCAGGCGGCAAGAATCGCCGGGTTGTTGGGGACGGCGGATCTGGGATCGCCTGATGTCCGCGCCGTTCGCGCCCAACTGACGCGTGAAGTCAACGACCGTCGCGTGGCGATCGTGCAGATCTATCGCGCCGTTCGGACGCCCACCGGGACCACGGACGTCGTGCCGCTGGTGGATGTCGCCGCGCCAAGCATGCCGCAGCGATGGCCGCGCGCCTCGGTGGACCGGCTCGCGTCGCGAGTCGCCGCGGGTGCCAGCACCGAGCCGTGGTTGCTCGAGGAAATCGACGGCGGCGGCAACCTGGTTCGAGCGGCCAGCGCCATTCGCAACGGCAATCGCGAGGTGACCGGGGTCGTGGTCGCCAGCGATTATCTATCGGGCGACCTGGCTGACCGGTCGCGGCGCATGACCAAGGCGTACGAAGACTACACGCAGCTCAGGGTGCTACGACGACCGTTGGCGGCCGTCTATCTTTCGTTCTTCCTGATGGTGACGCTCCTCATCCTCGTGAGCTCGACCTGGATGGGATTTTACTTGGCGAAGCGGATCACGCGGCCCGTCCAGATGCTCTCGGTGGCCGCCCGGGAAATCGGCCAGGGCCGCTACGACCAGCGTATCGAGCATCAGGCGACTGACGAATTCGGTTCGATGATTGAAGCGTTCAACACGATGGCCGCGGAGCTGGCCTCCAGTCGGCGCCGTCTGGAGCGCGCTGCCGTGGATCTCGAACGGAAGAATCAGGAGGCCGATGGTCGTCGGCGCTACATCGAAACGATTCTCGAGCGCGTCGCGACGGGCGTGGTCTCGCTCGACCTCTCTGGCCGGATCAGCACCCTGAATTCGGCGGCCGCGCGACTCCTCGACGTCGATCCAGACGTTGTCGGCCGCCCGGCGGTCGATGTATTTCGACGCGCCGACCTGCAGCCGATCAATCGCGTCCTCGACCAGGCGGCGCGCTCGAAATCCGAGGCGTTTGCGCAAGAGGTTGCGGTCGTTCGTGAAGGTCGCGAGCTGCACGTCGCGGCGGCTGCAACGCGTTTGACGAACGCCGCAGGAGAGTTCGAAGGCACGGTTCTGGTTCTGGACGACGTCACGCCGTTGATTCGCGCGCAAAAGGTTGCGGCATGGCGAGAAGTGGCGCGGCGGCTGGCCCACGAAATCAAGAATCCGCTCACCCCAATCCAGCTGTCGGCCGAGCGCATGCGGCGCAAGCTCAGCACCCTCGATCAACCGCAAAGCGAGTTGGTCCAGGAGTGCACCACGACCATCATCGGTGAGGTTGAGTCGCTGAAGAACCTTGTCGACGAGTTTTCGCAGTTTGCGCGAATGCCGGCGCCACGCGCAGTGCCGACCGACCTGCACCAGCTCCTCAACGATTCCCTGGCGCTATACGACGGCTTGTTCAGCGACGTTGCGATCGAACGCCGCTTCGACCCCATGGTTCCGTTCGTGCGCGTCGATCCGGAGCAAATGCGTCGGGTCGTGATCAATCTCGTCGATAATGCCGTCGAAGCGATCGAGCGAAACGGCACGATCGTCGTCGAAACGGCCATTGATTCGAGCAACAGCGTCGTGCGTGTCACCGTCGCCGATGACGGCGCAGGGATCCCACCAGAAGAACGCGAGAAGTTGTTCCTCCCGTATTACTCGACGAAGGGACGGGGCAGCGGGCTCGGCCTCGCGATCGTGCGTCGGATCGTGGCCGAGCACGGCGGCAACATTGATGTAACCGATAACGCTCCACGCGGGACCCGGTTTACCATCGAACTACCGGTATGAGAACGCAGGGGCCTCAGAGTCTCAGAGACTCCGAGAAACGTGATTGTTCTGTGTCTCGGTGTCTGAGGCCTGTTCTTCGACGATGCCTTCAATCCTGATAGTAGACGACGAGCCAGGTGTCCGTTCCTCGCTGAGTGGGGTCCTGCGCGACGAAGGATTCGACGTCGAAGCCGCGGCCAGCGGGGAAGAGTGTCTCGAGCGCGCGGCCCGTTCCAGCTTCGACGTGGTCGTGCTCGACGTGTGGCTGCCGGGCATCGACGGTCTGGTGACCCTGCAGCGACTGCGCGAACGAAAAGTGGATGCTCAGGTCGTGATGATCTCGGGCCACGGCAACATCGAGTCCGCGGTCCGGGCGATCAAGATGGGCGCGTTCGACTTCGTCGAGAAGCCGCTCTCCCTCGAGAAAACGGTTCTCGTCGTTCGCAATGCGCTGCGACAGCGCGACCTGGAAGCGGAGAACCGTGTTCTGCGGGCGCGAGTGGATCGCCAGCATGTCATGGTCGGCGAGAGCTACGCGATGCGGCAATTGCGCGAGCAGGTGGAGATGGCCGCGCCGACGAATGGCCGTGTTCTCGTCTATGGCGAGAATGGGACGGGGAAGGAGTTGGTGGCACGCACTGTTCATCAATTGAGCCGCCGCCGGAGCGGTCCTTTTGTCGAAGTGAACTGCGCTGCGATTCCAGAAGAGCTCATCGAGTCGGAGTTGTTTGGACATGTGAAGGGCGCGTTCACGGGCGCGGTCGCAGAGAAACCGGGTCGTTTTGAACAGGCGAACGCCGGCACGATCTTTCTGGACGAGATTGGCGATATGAGCCTGAAGACGCAGGCCAAGGTGCTGCGGGTCCTGCAGGAGCAGGTGATGGAGCGCGT
This sequence comes from uncultured Acidobacteriota bacterium, assembly GCA_963724485.1. GTDB lineage: Bacteria > Acidobacteriota > Vicinamibacteria > Vicinamibacterales > UBA2999 > JACCSI01. The sequence goes on along the minus strand of CAVRUW010000013.1, from coordinate 628,967 downwards.
AGGCGGAACCCAGAGCATCAGAGTCGATGTCAGGGTCCTGGCCGCGACGAACAAGGAACTGCCATCCGAAATCCGTGAAGGGCGTTTTCGCGAAGACCTCTACTTTCGCCTCAACGTCATCCCGATTTTCGTGCCCCCCCTGCGAGAGCGGCAGGACGACATTCCGCTCCTCGCCGATCACTTCATGGCGCTGATGGCGTCAGAGTATGGCCGGCGTCCGAAGCGCATGGCGTCTGAAGCGGCCGCGCGACTCCAGCACTACGCCTGGCCGGGCAACGTGCGCGAGCTGCGGAACGTGATCGAACGGATGATGATCATGGTGCCCGGTGACACGATCACGGCACAGGATCTCGCGTTTCTTGGGCACGACGGGATGCGGCAACCCGTGTCCGTCGAAGGCGCGTCCCTGCCGCTCGCCGACGCGCGGGAGCGCTTCGAGCGCGACTACATTCTCCAGGCGCTTGCGGCGCAGAACGGGAACATCTCGCGAACCGCGGATGTTCTTGGAGTTGAGCGCAGCAATCTCTACAAGAAGATGAAAGCGTTTGGCATCGCGCCCTCGCGCGAGTAGAACTTCAACTGCCGCAAACACCGCTGTCTTCAGTTGTGTCGACGGTGCTGCAGCCGCGCGGTCCGGGTTCCGGCCGTTCCATCTATTCGGCGGAGCGAAGGCGGGTCTCGAGCACCTGATCGTGCTTGAACCCCTCCAGCTGCAGGTAGTACTCCGCGGATTGCGTAAGCGCGGCCGCGGGCACCAAGCCGACGATCTCACTTTCCAACACCGCCACGCCGTAGCGCGCGGCCTCGCGCTTGACGGTCTCGAACACGCGGAAGATGGGCGTCTTGTCGAAGTTCGTGAGGTTCATCGACACCTGCACGATTCCGCGGTCTTCCAGCGGAATGCCCATCGCCTTCACGAAGCGAAATCCGCCGCTGCTCATCCGAATCGCCGCCGCGATTTTCTTCGCCACATCGAGTCGATCGGTGGCGAGGTTGATGTTGTAGGCGATGAGCGGCATGCGTGCGCCCATCACGGTCGCCCCGCCGGAGGGATGCGGCACGGAGGGACCGTAATCGGGCGCCCATTCCGGGCGCAGCATCTTGGCCGCGAGCCCCTCGAATTCACCGCGCCGGATGTCTTCCAGATTTCGGCGGGCTGGCGTCGACGCGGCCTCTTCATAGAGATAAACCGGGAGCTCGAAGCGGCGGGCAACATCTGCCGCCGTTTCTTTGGCGAGCTCGACGCACGCCTCCATGGAAACAGACTCGATCGGAATGAACGGGCAGACGTCAACCGCGCCCAGTCGGGGGTGCTCACCCTGGTGCGATCGCAGATCGATCGCGCGCAGGGCCTCGTCATAGAGCCGCAGGATCGCATCCTTCAATGCGGCGCGGTCACCCGCCAGGGTCAGCACCGATCGGTGGTGCGAGGCGTCGGACTGGACATCGAGCACGTGGAGCCCACGCGTCGCGCGCAGGGCATCCGCGATCTTTGCCACGACGTCGAGGCGTCGGCCTTCGGAGATGTTGGGCACACACTCGATCACTGCCATGCGGATGAGCCTACCGTGTTGCGGACCTCGCCCTCAAACCAGTCGCGACAGGGTTCGGGTTCATTGAACCGGAGTTCAAAATCCAACAGTTTGAATCGGGGTTAGCTCATCCTTTGTGGAGGATGCGCGAATCCCGGCAATTCCGAGAGGTTGCTCACCATTCGTCTCCGACGAATGGTGGTACCAAGTTTGTTATTCAGGGACGAAAGACCGTAATACGGTGACGAGACGCGGCATCCCGTGTTCGACCGGCTTCTTGGTTGCGCGGGGGATCGTGACAGGCGGTCCGGTAGGGGTGGTTTGACGTGAAGGAGAGAGGCACAAGTATGTTCAGAACTTTGATCCGCGGCGTGCTGATGGTGGCACTTGTGGCGGGTGCGGTCCCGGTGTTCGCTCAGCCGGCTCAGACCGGCACGATCAGCGGCCACGTCCAGGATGCGACCGGAGCGGCGCTTCCAGGGGTCACAGTGACCATCACCAGCCAGGATCGCGGGTTCGCGCGGTCCACGGTGTCGGACGAAACCGGCCGCTACGTCTTCCCGGCGGTGCCGATTGGTCCCTACACGGTCGTGGCGACGCTTCAGGGATTTGAGACCTCGCAAGCCACCGACAACCTGGTCGAGACCGACAAGACGACCAACGTGCCGTTCGCGATGAAGATTGGCGCGCTGACCGACACCGTGACGGTGTTGGGCGACACACCGATGGTCGACGCGACGAACGTGACCGCGACGACCCGCGTGCGACGTGAGGAGTTCGAGAAGCTTCCGGTTGGTCGTAGCTACCAGGCGCTGATTGGCGCCGCTCCCGGCGTGGTCGGAACCGGCAACGTGAATGCGATGGGCTCCCTGACGAGCAACAACCTGTTCATCATCGATGCCGTCGACACGACTGATCCAACGACGGGAACGTTTGGCACCAACCTCAACTTCGAATCCATTCAGGAAGTCGGCGTGCTCACTTCCGCAGTGGGCGCCGAGTACGGTCGCGCGCTTGGAGCAATTGTCAACGTGGTCACCAAGTCGGGTACGAACCGCTTCGAGGGTTCGGCCAAGTACATTTTCCTGAACGACGAATGGGACGCGCAGAACTCGACGGCGAACGAGATTACGAGCGCTTCGCTCGAGCGCGTGAAGTTCGACAAAATCAATCCCGTCTACACCTTCACGGGCGGTGGCCCAATCTGGCGTGACCGCGCCTGGTTCTTCGGCGCCTATGAGTACTCGAAGAACACCACGCCACAGCGTCAGACCGTCGGCCAGATCGCGGAAGACTATCAGCAGGCCACGGAGAACAAGTTTGTCAACGTGCGTGGCACCGTTCAATTGGCTGAGGGTCATACCGCATGGCTCAAGTACTACCGATCGCCAACCGATGGCTTCGTGATCGACTACTGGCTACCGGCCTCGGGATCAGGAGAGCGGGAAGCGCTCACGCGCACAGAACCAGAATGCTAGGAACTGGGCGGCCCAGTGGAGCGGCGTGCTGCGGGACAACTGGTCGATGGAAGCAGCCTTTGCAACCTACAGCTCGTTCATTGGCGTTACAACGTTCGAGGAAAGCGGACGGCTGTCCAATGCGCCTGTCGAGAATCAGGCCGACGGCATTACTTATAACGGCGCGACCTTCGATGGATTCGTCGACCGACCGCGCCAGCAGTTCAACATTGCCAGCAACTGGTTCCTGACGCCGGGCGGCCGCAGCCACGACGTCAAGGTCGGCTTCGACTTCCAGAACCTCGAGTCGGGTGCCGAGTTCAAGTACCCGAACTCGCAGTACTTCATCGCCGAGTCCTACAACCAGGCGACCGGAACGTTGGTGCCGTTCCAGCGCCTCGACTTCGAGGCCGGGCCGTCGGTGTCGAACGGTAAGGTCTTCGCTCTATTCGCGCGTGACAAGTTCCAAGTGACCAATCGCTTCTTCCTCGAAGCTGGCCTCCGATGGGAGCGGCAGACCGGGGGGAGCGACATCGGCACTGACACCGTTGACACCAATGTGATCGCCCCACGCCTGTCGGGCAGCTTTGACCTGTCTGGTAGCGGGAAGTCCTTGATCACAGGCAGCTATGGCCGATACCACGCGAGCATCATCCAGGGCTTCTCCGATTCGTTTGCCAACATTCCGCAGCAGGAGAACTACGATCTCTTCCAGTGGAACGGTTCTCAGTACGCCTTTGTGCGGTCGGTTCGGGTGGGCGGCTCTGACTTTACGCCGAATCTCGACTTGAAGCCCTATCACATGGACGAGTTCACGGTGGGGTACCAGCAGCAATTCGGCCGCGACATGGGCGCGGGGATGCGTTACATCCGACGGACCTGGGGCAATCTGATCGATGACGTTCGCACGTTCCGTCCCGACGGCTCGATCAACCGCCAGGTCGTGAACTATGACGCCGCTGAGCGCGACTATTACGGCATCCAGTTCTCCCTTGAAAAGCGATTCTCGAGAAACTGGAACGCCCAGGCGAGCTACACCTACTCAGAGACCGAAGGCAATCACTTTGGTGACAACTTCACGGCACTTGGTGACTACCTCGATGCTCAGTGCTTCACGACGACGGACCTGACGATCGGCACGAACGGATCGATCTCGTGTGCCGAGGTCAATAACGGCGCGAACAAGACGGGCCGACCGATTTACGATCGTCCGCATAACTTCAAGTTGAATGCGGCGTACGTGCGGCCGATTGGCCCTGTCAACCTGACCCTTGGCGCACTGACCGAGTTCATCTCGAAGCGCCGCTACGAGCGCCAGCGCGCCGTTAACGTCCTTACGCCAGGGACCACGAGTCCCTCTGGTAACACGGCCACGTACTTCTATGAGCCGCGTGGCAACTTCGAGCTCGATGGAATGGAGAACTTTCTCGACTTCTCATCCGAGCTGACGTGGCGGATCGCCGGCACCAACCAGGCCGGATTCAAGGCGGAGATCTTCAACCTGATGGACAACCAGGAGAAGGATCGCATCGCGAACGTGGCATGGTGCGGAGCCGCGGCGAACGCAACGTGCACGACCGCGATCAACAACTTCGGCAAGGCGACTGCCCGCACGCAGTTCCTCGCTGCCACGCCGCTTCCGCTTCTCGCTGATCTACCGCTTCTGATCACGGAAACACGGAAGCGCAAATAGACGGAAACGCGGAAGGATAGGAAGCACGGAAGAAGAAGAAGAGAAGAAGAAATGTGGAAGGCCGGGTTGCGAAAGCGACCCGGCCTTTTTTCTTTCAGTGAACGTTGACGGTCCCCGACCGATCTCGTCAGCGCCTAGCCCGCCGCCCCGTGCCCTTGCCGTAATCGGCCGTCCAACCTCGACCGCGCGCAACTGTGCAGTGGTGCGCGGTACGAGCGATTCGTCCCAGCAATTTGCGGTTCCGTTTGCGTTCGGTGTGACTAAACGCGCAGTGCAGCGTGACGGCCCAGCAGGAATCAGTTACGGTGAAGGGTTCTCGTCTCGTGTGGGACGAATGCTGGTACGAGACGTTTGCTTTGAAGGAGAGAGGATTCCAGTATGTTGAAGACTTCAACCTGCGGCGTGCTGATTGCGGCACTCGTGATGTTTGCGGCACCGGCGTACGGCCAGCCAGCTCAAACCGGCACGATCAGCGGTCAGATTCAGGATGCCACCGGCGCGGCTCTTCCAGGCGTAACAGTCACCCTCACAAGTCAGGATCGCGGCTTCTCGCGCTCAACAGTATCGGACGAGAACGGCCGCTATGTATTTCCAGCAGTACCGATCGGTCTTTACTCGGTGAACGCGACCCTGCAGGGTTTCGAAACCGCGCAGTCCACTGACAACCTCGTCGAGACCGAACGCACGACGAGCGTGACGTTCTCGATGAAGATTGGTGCGCTCACCGACACCATTCAGGTCGTCGGCGAGACGCCGATCGTCGACCGCACGACCGTCACGCAGACGACGCGTCTGACGCGTGATGAGTTCGAGAAGATTCCAGTCGGCCGAAGCTATCAGGCGCTCATCGGCGCGGCCCCTGGCGTCGTCGGCACCGGCAACGTCAACAGCGCCGGCGCACTGACGAGCAACAACCTGTTCGTGATCGACGCGGTCGACACGACCGACCCGACCACGGGAACCTTTGGCACCAACCTGAACTTCGAGGCGATTCAGGAGATCAGCGTCCTGACGTCTGCGGTAGGCGCGGAATACGGCCGCGCCCAAGGCGCCGTCGTCAACGTCGTGACCAAGTCGGGAACGAATCGATTCGAGGGGGCGTTCAAGTACCTCTTCGCCAACGACAACTGGAACGCGCAGAACACGACGGTCAACGAAATTACCGGCGCGTCGCTGGAACGCGTGAAGTTCGACAAGGTGAACCCGACGTACTCGTTCGCGGGCGGCGGGCCGATCTGGAAGAACCGTGCGTTCTTCTTCGCCACTTGGGAGCTCATCCAGGCGACCTCACCGCAGCGCCAGACCGCCGGGATCGTTCCGGAAGACTTCCAGCAGGTTCGCGAGGATCGCTATTCCAACGTGCGCGGCACGGTGCAGCTCGCGGAAGGCCACACGGCGTGGCTGAAGTACTACCAGTCGCCGGGCGAAGGCATTCTGCGTGATGACTACTGGCCCGGTTTCGGGTTCCAAACCGGCGATCGCGAAGCCATCACCGCACAGGAACAGACGGCGAAGAACTGGGCAGCTCAGTGGAGCGGCGTCCTTCGTGACAACTGGTCGATGGAGGCTGCGGCCGCGACGTATTCGTCGCTGATTACCGTCGGCACGTTCGAGCCGGGCATTCTCAGCAACGCGCCCATCCTCAGCCTTGCCGACAACAAGGTCTACAACGGCGCGTCATTCGACGGCTTTGTCGACCGGCCACGCCAGCAGTTCAATGTGGCCAGCAACTGGTTCCTGTCGGTTGGCGAGCGCTCGCACAACGTGAAGGTGGGCTACGACTTCCAGAACCTGGAGTCTGGATCGCAGTTCGACTTCCCGAACCGGCAGTTCTACTACGCCGAGAGCTATGACCCGGTGACGCGCACCCCGGTCTTCGGACCGAACTCGAGCCGCGAGGACTACGACTCAGGCGCGTCGATCTCAACGGGTAAGGTTCACGCGATCTTCGCCCGCGACAAGATGGAAGTGACGAGCCGCTTCTCGGTGGAAGCCGGCCTGCGATGGGAACGGCAGACGGGTAGCAGCGACATCGGCGACTCGACCGTCGATACGAACGTGATCGCACCGCGTTTGTCCGCCACCTACGATTTGGTTGGCGACGGCAACAGCCTGATCACGGCCAGCTACGGACGTTACTACGCCAGCATCATCCAGGGCTTCTCGGACGCGTTTGCGCAGGTTGCCCAGCAGACCAACTACGACAACTACGTGTGGAACGGCTCGGCGTTCGTGTTCCAGAATCGCGTGCAGTTGAGCGGATCCAGCTTCACGCCGAACACCGACTTGAAGCCGTATCACATGGACGAATATACGGTTGGGTTCCAGCGCCAGTTGGGCCGCACGATCGGCACGGGCGTGCGTTTCATCTCGCGTTCCTGGGGCAATCTGATCGACGACGTTCGCACGTTCAATCCAGATCAGACGATCAACCGCCAGGTCCTGAACTACGACGCGGCCGAGCGCACCTATCGCGGGCTGCAATTAACCGCCGAAAAGCGTTTCTCGAACAACTGGAACGCCCAGGCGAGCTACACGTACTCGCGGACCCGTGGCAATCACTTCGGCGACAATTTCACGTCGCTGGGTGACTACCTCGATGCGCAGTGCCGCCAGACGGTGGACCTGACGGTCGGCGTCAACGGCGTGCTCCCGTGTGCGGAGGTACAGAATGGCGCGAACAAGTACGGTGCGCCGACCTACGATCGTCCGCACAACTTCAAGCTGTCGGGCGCCTACGTTCGACCGGTCGGGCCGGTCAACCTCACCTTCGGAGCGCTGACCGAAGCGCTATCGAAGTTCCGCTACGAGCAGACCCGGACGGTCAACGTGCTGTTCCCGGGAACGACTACCAATTCGGGCAACACCGCAACCTACTTCTACAACGAGCGCGGCTCGAATCCGGTGGAGGGTGTGGAGTGGTATCTCGACACGTCGTTCGAAGGGACGTGGCGGATCTACAGCACGGCACAGGCTGGCTTCCGCGCTGAGATCTTCAACATCACCGATCGTCAGGAGAAGCTGCGGTCGAACAACGTGGTGTTCTGCGGCTCGGATGCGGGAACGGGTTGCGCCGCGGCCATCGCGAACTTCGGCAAGGCAACATCGCGTGGGTCGTACCGCGGTGGTCTCGCTGGCACGCTACCTCGTGCGTACCGCTTCTCGATGATCTTCCGCTTCTAAGGATCGCGGAAAACGCTGAAGGACGCGGAACACGGGCGCGGAAGGACGCGAAAGAACTGGGAGGGCCGGGCGCGATGAGCGCTCCGGCCCTTTTGCTTTCACGGGCAGCCGGTGGCCGATTGTCAGCCACCAATCCCTACGCCCTAAGCCGTGCTAAATGCTATACTCCACAAGACTTTCGGGCCCGGGCGGGGCAGTGGAGCACCCGGTCTGCGCCCGGCGATTGCTAAGCGGCATTTGGCACCCCACGACCCCCTTCGTTCCGACACCCGAGCGGCCGAGGCGCTGAGCGGCGCCGAGCGGGACGCCCGAATCGAGCAATTGCTGCTCGCGGGCCTCGATCAGTATTTCGCCACCCAATACGAACAAGCCATCAACCTGTGGACGCGCGTGCTGTTCCTCGATCGTCACCACGGCCGAGCCCGCGCCTACATCGAGCGGGCGCGTAGCGCACAGGCCGAGCGGCAGCGCGAATCCGAAGCCGTCCTTCATCAAGGCATCAAAGCGTTTCACGAAGGCGATGTGGCATTGGCGCGCCGCCTCGTGTCCGATGCCGTCGAGCGTGGAGCATCGCTGGACGATGCCCAGGGGATGCTCGATCGGATCGAACGGCTTGGCGCCGCACAGGCGGCCACACCCGCGCGAGACCTGGGAATCGATCGACCGGCGGAGGATCCCGCTGCCGTCGAAACCCACACAGGCCGTGGCCATCGGCGTCAGGGATGGATCGCGGCACTCTTGCTCGCGGCGGCGGCCGTTGGTGTGCTCGGGGTGGGTGTGTGGGGTATTACGATCCCTGAACCTTCCTCGTGGGCGATCTTCAATTCTTCAAGTGCTGCGAACGAGCCGCCCATCGTCGTGCCGATGATTCCCGAAGCGCTGCCGATTGCTGCGGCGACCGAGACGTTCGTGGCCAGAAGTCGAGCGCATTTGGCTCGCGGGCGACTGCGCGACGCATTACATGACCTCGATCGCGTGCCGATCGGCGACGCATCGCGTCCGGAGGCCGATCGGCTTCGAGCCGAGATTCAGCGTCAACTGCTCAACGTCGCGGCCGCGGAAGGGGCCATCAGTACGCGCGAATGAAGTGCCCGAAGTGCGGATACCTGGGATTCGAGACCGGCGATCGCTGCCGGAATTGCGGCTACGATTTCTCGCTTTCAACACCAGTAGAAGCAGCCACCGAATTGCCACTCAATGTTCGAGATGCCGCCGTCGCGCCGATGGCCGATCTCGAGTTGGGCGCGGCCGGCCTGCGCGACGACCCGCCGGCGCTTGATCTCGATCGCCTGATTGGCGGAAGCCCGACGCCGACGGACATGACCGAAAAAGTCAAGGAGCGCAGCGCGGAACAGGTGCTGGTGACCAAACCCACCATCGTGGCCGCGTCGACGGCAGCGTCAGCTGCGGTTTCGGCGCAGGGGTCGATACGACAGGCGGCCTCCTCGAGCTCGCCCTCTGGCCTCCCACTTTTCTCGCCTCGATCGGACGACGCCGACGATACGCCGCTCATCACCAAGCCGCGACCGGTCCGGCCGCCGCTCTCGGTGAGGCGCGCGACGCCGGATGTACCGCGTCTGAGGCCGCGACCGGTTCGACCGCGCCGCGACGAGTCGGCGCTCAACTTCCAGGCCGACGAACTCGATCACGATCGTGACTACGACCAGGATGGTGAGGTCGACGTTGTCTCGCCGCTGCGCGAGACCCTGGCGAATCACGCGCATGCGAGTCCCGTTGCGCGGTTGGGAGCGATGCTTCTGGACGGCGTCATCCTGGGTGGGATCAACGCTGCGATCGTCTACTTGACGCTGGCGATGACTGGCCTGGGATCAATTGCCGATTTGACACTGCCAGCCATCCTGGTGCCACTCGTCGCGTTCTTGCTGCTGCTGAACGGCGGTTACCTGATTGCTTTTACAGCCGCTGGTGGCCAGACCATCGGCAAGATGCTCACCGGTATCAGAGTCATCGGCGACGATGGCCGGCGCGTGGATTTGGGGTCGGCGGTCCTGCGCGCTGGGGGCTGCCTCGCGTCGCTGCTGACCGCGGGCCTTGGCTACATTCCTGCCTTCTTCTCGTCGGATGCTCGAGCGCTCCAGGACCGTGTGGCCGGTACGCGCGTCGTACGTGGCCGGCAATAGCGTTCCAAGGTTCCAGGGTTCCAGGGTTCCGAGTGCGCAGGTTTCCAGCAGCCCTGGTGACAGCGATATAGGTTTGGAATGAACCTTGGAACTTTGGAACCCTGGAACTCTGGAACTTCGCGATGAATCAGCTGGCGCTGTTCATTGCAACAGCCGGTTTCGTTGGCTTCGTCCCGGTCGCGCCAGGGACCGCGGGTTCCGCGGTTGGTCTCTTCATCTACGTCGTCCTGCGTGCGCTCGACAGTTCCATCGGCGAGGGTGTCGCGATCGCCCTATCGCTGGTGCTTGGGATGTGGTCGGCGGACGTTGTCGAGCGCCAGCTCGGTAAGGATCCGGGCCCTGTTGTCATCGATGAAGTCCTTGGGATGCTCGTGACGCTTGCCTTTTTGGACGTCACGCCAGTCGGCGCGCTGGTAGGCTTCATCCTCTTCCGCATTTACGACGTGGTGAAGCCCTTTCCCGCGGCGCGGCTCGAGCACCTGCACGGCGGCCCAGGGATCATGCTGGATGATTTGGTGGCCGGCATCTATGGCCACCTCACGATGCGATTGCTGATCGCACTGGTTCCGGGAGTCTTCGCGTGACGGCCGCCCCAATCCGCCGGGCGGCAATCCTGGCGATCGGCAGCGAGCTGCTGACTGCGTCACGCGTCGACACGAACTCTCTTTACATCACGAGTGCGCTCAACGAAATCGGCATCGAGGTGCTGTTCAAATCGGTAGTGGGCGACGATCGGCGCGAGCTGTCAGCGCAGTTCGACCATGCCCTTCAGCGAGTCGATTTTGTCGTCCTCACCGGGGGGCTGGGGCCGACGGAAGACGATCTCACGCGCGATGTCGTTGCTGAGCGGCTCGGGCTGCCGCTCAGTGAAGACACCGCGATCACCGAGTCGATTCGCCGACGGTTTGCGATGCGCGGCTGGACGATGCCGGAAATCAATCGGCGGCAGGCAATGGTTCCGCTCGGAGCGATCGTGTTGCCGAACGCAAACGGCACGGCGCCAGGGTTGTGGATCGAGACCGGAGACAAGGCGGTGGCTCTCGTTCCGGGCCCGCCGCGCGAGATGAAACCGATCGTGCAAGGCATCATTGCCGATCGACTGAAGCCCAGAGGCGGCGGCATTCGACTCGTGCGGCGCGTGCTTCGCATTGCCGGGCGCAGCGAGTCACGAGTCGAAGAGCTGACGCAGCCGGTGTATAGCCAATGGCGCGGTCGTGAGATACCAATCGAAACCACGATTCTCGCAGCGCCAGGTCAGATCGAGTTGCACCTCTCGGCGCACGGAACCAACGAGCCAAAGATTGCGGCAGCGCTAGACGCCGCAGTCGAGGAAATCAGGACGGTCCTGCCCCACGATCTCTTCAGCACTAATGGCCAGTCGATGGAGGAAGTCGTGGGCGGCTTGCTCCGCGAACGTAGGTGGGGCATCGCGCTGGCTGAGTCGTGCACCGGCGGGCTCGCGACTTCCCGGCTCACCGACGTGCCGGGTTCGTCGGACTACGTTGAGAGGAGCGTTGTCGTCTACAGCAACCAGTCGAAGATCGATCTGCTGGGGGTACCCGCCTCGTTGATTGAGCAACAGGGTGCCGTGAGCGAGCCGGTCGCCGAGGCGATGGCTCGTGGCATTCGCGACGGTGCTCGAGTCCATATTGGCGTCGGCATCACGGGAATCGCAGGACCGAGCGGCGGATCCGAAGCCAAGCCAGTCGGGACGGTCTGCATTGCAGTCGTGTCGGACGAAACGCGAGTCCGCACGTTCCGATTCCCCGGAAATCGCGAGGTCGTGAAGACCTTCGCGGCGTTTACGGCCCTCGATATGGTGCGGCGTCTCCTGGTCAAGGCGTCACCGAACGCCGACTGGGACAGGAGATGACGACAGGAGTTACAAGTTACAAGTTACAAGACAGACGTATGCGGTTATTCGTGGCCGTCGATCTCTCACCTGAGACTCGTGCGGAGGTTGGCGACGTGCAGGAGAAGCTCGAGGTGGCTCTCAGCAATGGGCGCCGTTTGCCTCGGATCACCTGGGTGAACCCGGAGGCCGCGCACGTGACGTTGCAGTTCCTCGGCGAAACGCCCGAGCCGCATCTGACACGCATTATCAACACGCTTGGCGCTCAGCGGCTCGCTGACCGGCCCTTCGAGGTCACATGGGGCGTACTCGGGACGTTCCCGGACGCGCGAAAGCCGCGCGTCCTCTGGGTCGGGGCAACCACCGAAGCCCACCAGTTGAGCGCGCTCGCCTTGATTGTGCGCGAGCGTTTGACAGCGGTTGGCGTCGAAGACGATGCCCGGGCCTTTAAAGCCCACGTGACGATCGCACGGGTCAAAGATCCGGGCGCAGCGGTCAACTGGACCCGTGTGCTGTCGGCCGTCCAGATCACGCCGACCGTTACACGCGTCGATCATGTCACGCTGTACCACAGTCAACTCTCACCTAAGGGCCCCCGCTATACGGCGATTGCAACCTTTCAACTTTGAACTTGTAACTTGTAACTTGTAACTGAATCGTGGACACCCTGCTTCCTCTCCTTGTCGGCTACGGTGTGGGATCGATCCCGCTTGGCTACTTGCTCGCCAATCAATTCAAAGGGATCGATCTGCGCCGGGTGGGCAGCGGGAACGTGGGGGCGGCCAACGTATACCGGACGGCTGGTCTGGCCCTGGCCATCCTGGTCGTACTGGTCGACGTGATGAAGGGCGCTGGTAGCGTGCTGCTGACCGCGAGGGTCACGAACGGAAGCGCGGCACCCATCGCCGCTGGCGTCGCCGCGATCATCGGTCATGTTTATCCGGTGTGGCTTCGATTCCAGGGCGGCAAGGGCGTAGCAACGGCCTGCGGTGTCTTCTGGACGGTTGCGCCCCTCGCCACGGGCACCGCCGCGGCGGCATTCGTGCTCGTCGTGTGGATCACGCGTTACATTTCGCTTGGTTCTCTGGTCGCGACGGCGCTGCTACCGCCGCTGGCGTGGATCACGAACGAGCCCGTCCCGGTGGTGGCGGGGGCCGCGGTCGCGGCGCTGTTGATCATTCAACGACATCGCGGCAATCTCGTGCGGCTGCAGGCTGGCACCGAGAGAAGGCTGGGGCAGAAAGCGTGAGCCAGACGGTTGCGGTTCTTGGTGCCGGGAGCTGGGGCACCGCGCTTGCGATACACCTGGCGCGCGTCGGTCACGAAGTCCGCCTCTGGGGTCGTGATTGCGCCCTCGTCGACGAGATGTCCAGACGACGTGCGAACGTCGTATACCTGGCCGACATCAACTTTCCCGACGCGCTGACACCGTTCGCTTCAATCGAAGCCGCCCTCGCAGGAGCAGGGATGGTCGTCCTGGCAGTTCCATCTCATGGCCTTCGCCATGTGCTTCAAGCTGCCTCGCCTTCGCTCTCGAAGGACGTGCTGGTCGTGAGTGCAACGAAAGGCCTCGAAGAGCAGACGTTGCTGCGAATGTCCCAGGTGGTCACCAGCGCCGTGCCACAGATCGGTGAGATTGCGGTCTTGTCAGGGCCAAGCTTTGCCGCGGAACTCGCACGCGAGTTGCCGACTGCGGTTGTTGTCGCGTCTACCACCAACGGTGCAGTCGAACATGTCCAGCAGGAGTTTCGATCGGGGGCGCTTCGGTTGTATGGCAGTTCGGACGTCGTCGGGGTCGAGATCGGCGGTGCCCTCAAGAACATCATCGCGATTGCGGCTGGAGTCGTCGAGGGGCTCGGTCTCGGGCACAACGCGCTCGCGGCACTAATTACGCGAGGTCTGGCGGAAATCGCGCGACTGGCGGTCGCCCTGGGCGCGCAGCGCGACACCCTCGCCGGGCTGGCCGGACTGGGAGACCTCGTGTTGACCTGCACCGGTGATCTCAGCCGCAACCGCCACGTCGGTATGGAGCTCGCTCGCGGTCGCACCGTCCCCGAGATCGTGGCCAGCACTCGCATGGTCGCCGAGGGCGTCAGGACGACTCGCGCCGCGATTGAGCTGGGCAAGCAGCATGGTGTCGAGTTACCGATTGCCACGCAGATGGGCGAGGTCCTCGGCGGTCGTCGCGATCCTCGCAGCGCGGTGTACGAGCTGATGGGCCGCCGTCAGAAGCAAGAGTAAGATCTTCACGAGGGTTCATCCCATTGGGTCTGTTTGACAAGTTGAAGGCGGGCCTGGCCCGCACCGCACAGCAGTTCTCCCAGCGCTTCGAGACGCTCGTCGAGCGCGCGGATGCCCCAGCGCAGCGAACGAGGCCGGTTGACGTCGACACGCTCGAAGGGCTCGAGGAGCTCTTGATCATGGCGGACGTCGGCGTTGCGGCGACTGACCAGATCGTCGACGCCGTGCGGACGCGCGCCCGGCGCGGCGAGGGCTTGCGGGACCTCGTCAAGCAGGAGATTCTCCGCATCTTCAGCGAAGTCGACCGGCCAGCAGCCAACGGTGCGCGACCGCATGTCACTTTGATCGTTGGCGTCAACGGCACCGGTAAGACGACGACGGTCGGGAAGCTGGCGAATCAGCTCAGGGCGGATGGCAAGACACCGCTCATCTGTGCCGCCGATACGTTTCGTGCTGCCGCCGTCGACCAACTTCAGATCTGGGCAGATCGCGCCGGAGTCGACATGGTGCGCGCTCGTGAAGGCTCTGATCCGGCCGCCGTCGTCTTCGACGCGCTCGCCGCGAGCAAGGCGCGTGGACGAGATACGGTGCTCGTCGACACTGCTGGGCGCCTGCACACGCGGACCAATTTGATGAACGAGCTCGAGAAGATCCGAAGGGTGGCCGAACGCGAAGTGGCGGGCGCGCCGCATGAAGTGTTGCTCGTGCTCGACGCGACGGTCGGCCAAAACGGCCTGACACAGGCACGTGAGTTCACCAACGTTGCCGGCGTCAACGGGATCGTGCTCACCAAGCTCGATGGGACCGCGAAGGGCGGTGTCGCGGTTGCCATCGCCCACGACTTGAAAGTGCCGATCCGGTATGTCGGCGTCGGTGAAGGGATCGACGACCTGCTGCCGTTCTCGCCGACCGATTACGTCGAGGCACTGTTTCAGGAGAAGTGGTAGCCGCCGGGATGTCCAGCGCGTTCGACGTTTCGATGATGCGGCGAGCGCTCTTCTATGCTGCCCGCGGTCAAGGCCGCACCACTCCCAACCCCATGGTCGGCGCCATCGTGGTTGCGTCTGACGGTGTGATTGTGGGGCAAGGATGGCATGCACGTGCGGGCGAACCGCACGCTGAAGTGCACGCGCTGGGCGAGGCAGGTGAGAGGGCGCGCGGCGGCACGATCTACGTCAATCTCGAGCCATGTTGCCACGTGGGAAGGACCGGGCCGTGCACGCGGCGAATCATCGATGCCGGAATTGGCCGTGTCGTCGCCGCCATGACGGATCCGGATCCGCGAGTGAGCGGTAATGGTTTCGGTGAGCTGCGTGCGCATGGCGTGCTCGTCGAAGACGGCCTGATGGCCAACGAAGCCACGAAACTCAACGCCGCATTCGTGATGGTCAAGCGGCTGCAACGACCGCTGGTGCTAGTGAAAGCCGCGACCAGTCTCGACGGGCGAGTCGCGGAGCGAGTGGGTGCGCGCACGCAAATCACCTCGGAGGCCGCGAACCGGCGAGCGCAGAGCCTCCGTGCTGCGGTAGATGCGATTGCCGTCGGCTCGGAAACGGTTCTCGTGGACGATCCGTTACTGACCACGCGAGCCGTACACCGTGTGAGACCGCTCGTGCGTGTCGTGTTCGACCGCAGGCTGCGCACGCCGCCGACGGCTCGACTGTTCTCGACGCTCTCGGAGGGGCCGGTCATAATGATCACAGACCGGCGCGACGGCGAACGGGCTGACAGGGCTCGAGCCCTCGAAGGTGCGGGTGGAGAAGTCGTGGTCGCGGCGTCACTGGTCGACGGGCTCCGGCGATTGCTCGCCTGGGACGTCTCGACGCTGCTCGTCGAGGGCGGACCACGATTGCAAGCGGCATTCTGTGAGGCGGGCGTGGTCGATCGACTGCACCTGGTCGTCTCGCCGCGCCCGCTCGGCGCAGCAGGACTGCCCTGGTTGAGCGGCGACACCTTGAGTCGCGAAGCGCTGACCGACCTTGTCGCGGAACCGCGGGGACCCGATACCTGGATCGAGGCTGATGTTCACCGGCATCGTTGAAGCTGTTGGCATTCTCGCGGAGCGTTCGACGACCGAATCCGGCTTTCGGATTCGAATCGACACGTCGCTTGCCGCGGAGTTGGCGCTGGGTGACAGCCTTGCCGTCAACGGTGTGTGCCTGACGGTCACCGACAAAGAGGCGACTGGCGTGTGGGCGGACATTGGAGCGGAAACCGCGCGAGTGACCACGCTCGGTGGGTTAACGGTCCGCGATGAGGTCAATCTCGAGCGCTCGATGCGGTTGGATAGCAGGCTCGGGGGCCATCTCGTGCAGGGTCACGTCGACGGCATTGCAACCGTGACCGGTGTCCGGCCGGAGGCCGAGACGCAATGGCTCACGATTGCGTATCCTCCAGATCTGGCCCCGTATCTCGTGCCCAAGGGGTCGGTCGCCGTCGATGGCGTCAGCCTCACGGTAGCGAACCTGCGTGATTCGCAATTTGACGTGCAGATTGTGCCGTTTACATGGAATGCGACGACGATCAAGGGCCTTGAAAAGGGTAGCCGCGTGAACCTCGAGTGCGACATGATCGGGAAGTATGTGGTTCGGGCGCTTCAATTGCGTGATTCGGTAAATGGGTGATTGGGTGATTGCATCGGGCATTGAGTGATTGGGTGATTGATTCCATGTCCGCCAAATTGAAGATAGCCAAAGGTGCGCGGTCGCCGTTCGCGCGGATCGACGATGCCCTCGAAGCCATCCGGCGTGGCGAGATGGTGATCGTCGTGGATGACGAGGACCGCGAGAACGAAGGCGACCTCACGATCGCGGCGGAGAAGATCACGCCTGAGGCCATCAACTTCATGGCCACGCATGGCCGCGGCATGATTTGTCTGCCGATGACCGGCGAGCGGCTCGACGAGCTCGAGATCCCGCTCATGGTCGACAAGAACACCACCACTTTGAACACCGCGTTCACCGTGTCGATCGAGGGCAAGAAGGGCGTGAGCACGGGCATCTCCGCTCACGACCGGGCGAAGACGGTATTGACGGCGATTCATCCGAAGACGAAACCGACCGATCTCGCGCGCCCCGGGCACATGCATCCGCTGCGCGCGCGCGAAGGCGGAGTGCTGGTACGGGCCGGACAAACCGAAGCCGCCGTGGATCTCGCGCGCATCGCCGGTCTTTATCCCGCCGGTGTCATCTGCGAGATCATGAGCAAGGACGGCTCGATGGCACGGGTGCCGGAGCTGTCACGATTCGCGAAGAAGCACAAGCTGCTGATGATTACCATTGCCGATCTGATCCGCCATCGAATGCGGACGGAGGGGCTGGTCCAGCAAGTCGCCGTCGCCAAGCTGCCCACGCAGTTCGGCGAGTTTCGTATTCACTGCTTCCAGAGCCTCATCGACAACGAATCGCACGTGGCGCTGGTCTTCGGCGAGATCGGCGAAGGCAACGAAGTCATGGTGCGAGTGCACTCGAAGTGCCTCACCGGCGATGTGTTTCATTCCGCGCGGTGCGACTGCGGCGCGCAGTTGCAAACTGCCATGCAGCGGATTGCCGCGGAAGGCCGCGGCGTCTTGTTGTATTTGAATCAGGAAGGGCGCGGCATCGGCCTGGCCAACAAGATTCGCGCCTACGAGCTTCAGGACCAGGGTCTGGACACTGTCGAGGCGAACGAGCGTCTCGGGTTCAAGGCCGACCAGCGCGACTACGGCATCGGCGTTCAAATCCTACGCGCGCTGGGCGTGCGGTCAATGCGTCTGCTCAGCAACAACCCGCGCAAGATGGTGGCAGTCGAAGGCTACGGCCTGTCGGTCTTGGAGTGGCTGCCGCTCGAAGTCCCCGCCTCCGAACATACGCGCAAGTACCTGAAGACAAAGAAGGACAAGCTGGGGCATAGGTTGGACTCTGTCTAAGGTGCGTGGGTGCCTCAGGTGCCTAATCGTGCCCGAGTCCCCGGTAGTCCGTTGACCTCTCCCCGGAAATACAACTAGAATAAGCGTTTGTCTCGCGAAGGACGGGCGAGCCTTGTACGCCCTCCTTTTGGTAACGCCAGCCCATGTTCGACGCGCTCAGCACCCGACTCCAGGACGTCTTTCAATCGTTGAAAGGTGAGACTCGCCTCACCGAGTCGACGGTGGAGGCGGCGCTCCGCGAGATTCGTCTGGCGCTGCTCGAAGCCGACGTCAACGTCAAGGTCGTCAAGGCGTTCATCGACCGCGTCCGTGATCGGTCGATGGACCAGGCGGTCCTCAGGAGCCTCACACCCAGTCAGCAGGTCGTCAAGATCGTTCGCGATGAGCTGATTGCCCTTTTCGGTGACGCGAAGGGCGGTCTGCAGGACACCCACGCCAGACCGCGCGTGATCCTGATGCTGGGCCTGCAGGGCTCCGGCAAGACAACGACCTCCGCAAAGCTTGCCAGGTGGCTGCAGAAGCAAGGCCGCCACCCACTCCTCGTTTCCACCGACGTGCGACGCCCCGCCGCGATTCAGCAGCTGGCTGTCATGGCGGAGAAGGCGGGAGTTCGCGTTCACGACCCCGTCGGCGAAATGGATCCGGTCGCCCGCGCCCAGAGCGCTCTCGGTGCCGCGCGCAACGTCGGCAATGACGTCGTCATCGTCGACACCGCGGGACGTTTGCACATCGACGACGAGTTGATGGGGGAGCTGGTGGCCATCAAGGAGGCAACCGCGCCGGTTGACCTGCTGTACGTCGCCGACGCGATGACGGGTCAGGATGCCATCAAGAGCGCCGGCGAATTCAATCGGCAGGTGGGCGTTACCGGCGTCGTGCTCACGAAGATTGACGGTGATGCGCGTGGTGGCGCGGCGCTCTCCGTCGTGTCCGTCGTCGGCGTGCCGATTGCGTTCGTTGGTGCCGGCGAGCGAATCGAGGACATCGAGGCGTTTCACGCCGACCGATTCGTATCGCGACTGTTGGGGATGGGTGACGTGCTGTCGCTCATCGAGAAGGCCGAAGAGGCGATCGACGAGAGCGACGCGGAGAAGCTCGAAGAGAAGATCCGCAAGGGTGGGTTTTCGCTCGAGGATTTTCGCGATCAGTTGAAGACGCTGCGAAAGATGGGTCCGCTCGAGCACATCCTCGGCATGTTGCCGGGCATGGGGAACCTCAAGCAGCTCGCCGATCAGAAGCCGGATGAACGACAGCTGCGTCGCGTCGAAGCAATCATCGGCTCGATGACGCCTGAAGAGCGCAAGTATGCTGACGTAATCGATGGCAGCCGGCGCCGGCGAATTGCGCGAGGCAGCGGAACAGCCGTCGAAGACGTCAATCGGCTGCTGAAGCAATTCAACGAGATGCAGCGGATGCTGAAGATGGTGGGGCAAGCAACCGGGCAGACGATTGCCGCACCGCCGAAGAAAAAGAAGAAAAAGGGCCCGTTCAGTCTGATGAAGTAACTAGCGAAGGAAGAAAAAATGCTGTCGATACGAATGCGGCGAGTGGGATCGAAGAAGCGGGCGTATTACCGGGTGGTCGTTGCGGAAGGGCGGAACCCACGCGAGGGGGCCTTCCTCGAAGTGCTCGGGACCTACAACCCTCGGACCCGGCCGGCGGCGGTCGAGATCGATCGCGAGCGGGTCAAATACTGGATCCAGAAGGGCGCGAGACCCTCGGATTCGGTGCGCACGCTGATGGCCCGTCATCTGACCAAGGACCGAAGCCAGGCGGCCCAAGCCGCGGCGGCCGTCGCAACCACATAGGGATATCGTGGCCGACCTCAAAGGAATGGTCGAAGCGATTGCCAAGGCGCTGGCCGACCAGCCGGACGCCGTGCGGGTGGGCGAGAGCGAGCGCCGCGGGATGACGGTCATCGAGCTCCAGGTCGCGCCCGGGGATCTCGGCCGCATGATCGGCCGGCAAGGGCGCACGGCGGCTGCCGTGCGAACACTGCTGGCAACGGCGGCGGAGGCAGACGGCAAACGCGCCACGCTCGACATTCGGGACAGCCCGGGGCGGTGACGAAGTGGACAGTTTCCAGATACCAGTTCAAGGAAGTTCGAACGTTCCTTTGAACTGACAACTGGTAACTGGAAACTAGCGGGCGAGGGGATGACCGACGAGGCGGACTGGAATGCAATGGTGCTGGTGGGGTTCGTGGCCAGGACGCACGGAAACCGAGGTGAGGTGATCCTCAAGTCGGAGACTGATTTTCCGGAGGAGCGGTTTCGAGTTGGCGGCATCCTGCAGGCCAGACGGGGCGAGGGGCCGATTGAGCCGCTGGAAGTCACGAGCGTCAGATTTCAGCAAGGACGGCCGATCGTGGGGATCGCTGGAATCGGCTCGATCAGCGAGGCCGAACGGCTCGCGGGATACGAACTGCGAGTCCCAGAATCCGAGCAGGCGCCGCTACCGGACGGCACCTACTACCACCATCAGCTCATTGGCTGCGAGGTGGAGACACGGAATGGCGATCGCGTCGGTCGCGTGACGGCAGTGCAAGGGCAGGGAGAAGCCACGAGGTTGGTGGTTCGCGGAACACGGGCCGAGGTGCTGATTCCGCTGGCACAGGCAATTTGTGACGTCGATGTCGCGGCGCAACGAATCGTGATTAGCCCACCGGACGGGCTGTTGGAAGTGAATGGGGAATGGCGATGAGTTTCCAGTTACCAGTTGGCAGTTCAAAGGAGTCTTTGAACTGGAAACTGACAACTGAAAACTAACGCGATGAAATTCGATATTGTCACCATCTTCCCGGCCATGGTGGAAGCAGCTCTGGCGGTGGGGGTGATTGGCCGGGCGCGGGAGAGTGGGCGATTGGATATCGCCGTCCATAACCTGCGAGATTTCACGACCGACCGGCATCGCGTGGTCGACGATGTGCCATTCGGCGGCGGGCCGGGGATGGTGATGAAGCCGGAGCCGTTTTTCGTGGCTGCCGAGGCGCTCGCCGAGAAGCGTGGGAAGCCGGACGCCGTCCTTTTGATGTCGCCGGCGGGTCGAGGCCTGACGCAGGCCGATGTCAAACGGTGGGCTGGCCTGCAGCATCTCGTAGTGCTGTGCGGCCGATATGAAGGGGTGGACGACCGGGTCAGGGAGCACATCGCGACCGAGGAAGTCTCGATTGGCGACTACGTGCTCTCGGGCGGGGAGATTCCCGCGCTGGTCGTGATTGACGCGGTGGGGCGTTTGATTCCTGGGGTTGTGGGCGACGCCGAGTCGGTTGAAGCGGAGTCGTTCACGCGCGGGTTGCTGGACTACCCGCACTTTACGCGTCCAGCCGAGTTCCGTGGACATCGGGTCCCGGATGTCCTCGTGTCGGGCCATCACGCCGAGATACGGCAATGGCGACGCCGCGAGGCGCTGCGCCGAACGGCGGATCGCAGACCCGAGCTGCTCGGGGACGCACGGCTCGAAGACGACGAGCGGCAGTGGCTGCGCGAATTGGAACGTGCGCGCGCACGTGAGGGGAACGAAGGGAGCGAATGATCATGGGGGCTATGGAGTTGGTGGAGAAGGCGCAGTTGACCGAGCGCCCTCGAATGAAGGCAGGCGACACGGTTCGCGTGCACGTGCGCGTCAAGGAAGGCGACAAGGAACGCATTCAGATTTTCGAAGGCGTGGTCATCAACCTGCGACGTGGGGGCATTCGCGCGTCGTTCACTGTACGCAAGGTCTCGTTTGGCCAGGGCGTTGAGCGCATCTTCCCGATGCATTCGCCGATCATCCAGAAGGTGGACGTGGTGCGGTCGGCGAAAGTCCGACGCGCCAAGCTGTACTTCCTCCGCGAGCTGAAGGGGAAGGCGGCCCGCATGAAAGAAGTGAAGAGAGCCTAGGAAGGTGCCGGGGGTGCCGCAGGTGCCGCGGGTGCCGTGCTGAGGGGGCAGTGAAGAAGGTCGGCGCGCGACGTACGATTGAAAACGCGCTTCGACGCTACGGCTTCGTCTGCGTGGCGGGCGTGGACGAGGTCGGACGAGGTTGTCTCGCCGGACCAGTCATGGCTGGTGCGGTCGTTCTCGATCCCGGCCGGCACATCGCCGGCCTGGCCGACTCCAAGCTCCTCACCGCACAAGGCCGCGAACGTCTCTACGACACCATTGTCGCGCGGGCGACGACCTGGGCGGTCGCGGCCGCGGAGCCGTCGGAGATCGACATCATCAACATCCATCAGGCCACATTGAAAGCCATGCAGCGTGCAGTGCTTGCGCTGACGCCACTACCGGACGCCGTCCTGGTCGACGCCTTTCGAATCCCCTCGCTGCCGATGGCGCAGCGCGGCGTGATCAAAGGCGACCGGCAGTGCGCCGCGATCGCTGCAGCGTCGATCCTGGCCAAGGTCACCCGTGATCGGCTCATGGACCAATTGCACGTCAGCGATCCGCGCTACGGATTCGACCGTCACAAGGGATACGCGACCGCCGATCATCTCTCGGCCGTCGCTCGGCACGGCTACTCCGGAGCCCACCGCCGTTCGTTCCGTCCCCCAACGTTGTTTGACGCCCTCGAGATCGAGCCCTGTTGATGGCCGGCTTCAATCGGCAAGCGACGCTACGAGCCGCTGAGAAGGCGCTGCGCGAAGGACAGCTGAGCGTCGCGATCAAGGAGTACGCCCGAGTGATCGAAAGCGATCCCGGCGACTGGAATACTGCCAACGCGCTGGGCGACCTGTACATTCGCGACGGACAGACCGATCGCGGCCTCGACGAATTCATTCGCATCGCCAACCACTTCGCTGCCGAAGGGTTTCACGCCAAGGCGTCGGCGTTCTATAAGAAGGTGCTGAAGATACGTCCGGACCACGAGCATGCGCTGCTTCAATCCGGGGAGATGGCGGCGCGCATCGGCCTGCTGGCCGACGCGCGCAACGCGTTTGCGGAAGTGGCCGCGCGACGAAGCCGCCGTGGCGATGAGCAGGGGGCGGCACTGATGCAGGGACGCATTGAGGCGCTCGATGCTGACGAGCCGAAGGTGACTCGCTCTGTTTAGGCGTCTACTCCTGGTCGCCCTGCTGCTCGAGGCAGGATTGCTCTTGATCCTGATTCCCTGGTCACCATTCTGGGACCGGAACTACTTCGCCGCACTGGTGCCGGGACTGGAGTCGTTCCTCGGCAATGCTTTTGTCAGAGGTGCGGTTTCGGGGCTCGGAGTCGTCAACGTGCTGGCGGCGATCGCCGAATTGGTCGACCTTTTCATCGGCCGGGGAAGGGCCAATGCGGCGCTCACGGACGACCAGTCGCGGCTGACCGACCGCCATGTCTCGTGAATGGCGTCGGCCGGTTCTCTGCCTCATTACCGACCGACTGCGCCTTGCGGAAGGATTGGGCCGGCCGGGGGAGGAAGCGACGGATCTTCTGTTGCAGCAGATTGAAGGCGCGATACGCGGTGGCATCGACGTCGTCCAGATCCGGGAGCGCGACCTGAGCGCACGAGAACTCTCGACGGTCGTGCGCGCCGCGGTCGCCGCGGCCGTGGGCACACCGGCAGCAGTGATCGTCAACGACAGAGTGGATGTAGCGCTCGCAGAGATGAGCAGTGGTGTGCATTTGCGTGAAGACAGCATCGGCGTACGAGACGCAAGAACCCTGCTTCGCGAAGGTCAGGTGATTGGTCGCTCCGTGCATTCCGCCGATGGCGCAGCCGCAGCCAACGACGCTGACTACCTGATCGCAGGCAGCGTGTTCGAGAGCTCGTCGAAACCTGGCGCCGAGGCCCAGCTTGGCATCACCGGGTTACGTGCGGTGGTTGAGCGTGCGCGCAGCCGCCTGTCTGGGCGATTGGCGGGCTCACGCTGAAGCGAGCGGCTCTCGTTGCCGGAACAGGAGCCGCCGGCGTCGCTGCGATTTCGCTATTCATCCCCGCCGGCCGTTCGGCGAACCTTGTAAATATGGTGCAAGAATTGACCTCAAACCTCCGTTTTTCTTTTGACTCCACTTGGCGTCGTTCCTAAGATTGGCCCCCTACTCGCCTGTGAATAAGGCAGTTCTGGCGACTAACCAAACGTGAATCCGAGTATTGGGCCGATGACCCAGCCGGCCCAGGGCGACGTCGGCGCATGGCTCCGCGCAGCGCGAGAGAAGTCGGGCATGTCCCTGCGACAGATCGCCGACTCGACCAAGCTGTCCGTGCGAACTCTCGATCTGCTCGAGCGCAATCGTGTTTCAGAATTGCCGGGTGGGATCTACCGACGAGCGATCGTTCGATCCTACGCGGCTGAAATCGGTCTCGATCCCGAAGCCACGTTGCGAACGTTTCTGACGCATCACCCACAGGATGATGAGGATGGTGTTCCTGAAATCCTGGTCCCGACTTCGGCACAGCCGCCGAGCCAGGTGTTTCGCGTGGTCGCCAGCATCATCGGAGCGCTAATCCCAGTCGTCGCCGGTCTCTTCTATTTTTCACTGAACGCTCGCGGATCCGATACACCACGTCAAGTGGTCAAGCAGTTACCCGCGGCCGCGCCCTCATCGGATCGATCTGTCGGGATGTTGGTGTCGGTCACATCGCGATCACAATTGCAGATCGTCGCCGATGGAAAGAACGTCTTCGTCGGCCAGGTCGAAGCGGGGGAACTGTTGCGGCTCGATCTGGCATCCGAGGTTGTGCTGCTCGGCGACGATGGCAGTGCGATTCATTTCAGCATCAACGGGCGCGCCGGGCGGGCACTCGGACAACCCGGAACTCCGTTCAACGCTCGCATCTCGCGCCAGAACTACAACACCTGGCTAATCCAGCCCTAAATAGACAGCATGGATCCCTCGCTTCATACGCCGCTGCTGGATACTTTCCGGCGAGGTGAAGCTCCGCGTGAGGTTCGACTCATGGCCGCGAACGGCCAGCTCGCTGGGCCGCCATTCGAGTCCATCGCATTGCTGATGCTCCTGGCTGCCGACGAGGATGAAGATGTCCGGGGTGCCGCCGAGAGCACGCTGGGCCGGCTGCCCATGGCCTGGGCGTCTGGACTCATCGCACGGACCGATGCGCCCGTGGAGATTCGCGAGTATTTCGTCGGTCGCGGTATCGCAGTGGCCGCCGTGGCCTTGCCAGACCCGATCGAGTGGCCTCAATTCGACGAAGAACCCGCTGACATCTCGGAGGAATTGGAGGACAAGGTTCAGCAGACCTCCGCGGTCCAGCGCATTGCGGCCATGGGGATTCCCGAGCGCATCAAGACCGCCTTGCGAGGGACGCGGGAGTTGCGGTCGATTCTTATTCGCGATCCGAACAAGCTCGTGGCACTCACGGTTCTCCGCAGTCCGAAGTTGACCGAGAGCGAAATCGAGAGCATTGCCCGCATGGGAAGCGTGGATGCCGACGTTCTGCGCACCATCAGCCTGACGCGTGCCTGGATGAAGAACTATCCAATCGTCCTGGCGCTCACCAAGAATCCGAAGACCCCGCTCGCGGTTTCACTCCCTCTCCTTCGGCGTCTGAACGATGGCGACCTGCGGCGTCTCTCGGCCGATCGCAATATCCCCGACGCGCTCCGCGTGGCGGCGCGCAAGAAGGTAGTGTTCGACGGAAAGTAGCCGTCCCTCGCTACCTACTTTGATGGGTCTCGTTTGCCCTTTTGGGCTGGCTTCGGTGCCCACTGCTTGCGCATCTCCGCCAGTCCCTGCATGTAGACCGTCGCCCGTTCACGTTCGTCTTCGGACGCCATCGTCTTCAGCAGGTCGATGGCTCGATCGAAGTCGCGAACGATCGTGGCTTTCGTCGCACCGTAGTAAAGCCGGCGGATCTCTTCCAGCGTGGTCATGCCGCGCGTGCCCGATTCCGCCTGAGTGATCGGCGGAACTCCTCGAAGGGCAAGGTGTTCAGAACATCAGCCTTCGATGCCCATGCACGTCGCGCGACAACGACACCCCACCGCGTGAGCGGTAGGGCGGCGGAAGAATGAGCGTCGCTGGAAATGACAAGCTTGACGCCGTGTTCGCGGGCGAACCGCGCGTTGACGTCTGAAAGATCGAGCCGCGCGATCTGGCAGTTGATTTCGAGCGCCACGCCGCGGCTGACGGCCGCCCGTACGATCTGGTCCATGTTGATGCTGGAGGCTTCGCGTCGTAGCAGCTTGCGGCTCGTTGGATGGCCGATGATGTCGACCCATGGGTGCTCGATCGCACGCAACAGTCGCGCCGTGATTTCCGCTTCGTCTTGCCGTATCGCCGAGTGGACGGAGGCAACAACGATGTCGAGCTGGGCAAGGCAGTCGGCTGACAGATCGAGCGACCCGTCGGCTAGGATGTCGCACTCGATCCCGGCCAGCACGTTGATGCCGTCGATACGGCTGGCCACTTCTCGAATGCGAGCGGCATGAGCCAGCGCGCGCGGCTCGTCCAGTCCATTGGCCATTGCCAACGCCTTGCTGTGATCGGTGATGGCGATGTACTCGAGTCCTAACCGGCGAGCGGCCAGAATCATGCTCTCGATGTCTTCTTTCCCATCCGTTTCGGTGGTGTGCATGTGAAGATCGCCACGGAGGTCGGCGGCGGACAGGAGCGGGGGCAGCCGTCGCTCGACGGCCGCGTCGATTTCGCCTCGGTTTTCACGAAGCTCAGGCGGAACCCACGCGAGTCCTAGCGCCTCGTAGATCCCTTCCTCCGTGTCTCCGGCCAGCTTCGTGTCGTCGTCAACCCGAAACAAGCCGGTACTCGTTGAGTTTCAGTCCACGGTCCAGCGCCCGGTCGCGTAGCACGATGTTGTGCGGCTTGGAACCAGTGAAGTATTGGAGGGCCGCCCCTCGGCTCTCCGGGGCGACGAACCGCAGATCGACCTGATAGTTGTCGCGCACGAGAACGCTGGATTTCGTCTCACCTCGCGCGAGAATTCGTTCGACGAGCGGATACGCAATAAACGCGTTCATCACCTCCGGGCCGGCCCCGCACGCCAGAATGTCGATGTCCCCGCATGTTTCGGTTCCACGGCGCAAGCTGCCGACCACGTCGAAGGTCACGCCCGATACCTGACCTTCGAGATGCTGGACGATGGCGTCGGCAGCATCCGCGGCGTTAGGGAGCAGGTGACGGTTGGCGTGCTGGCGCCGCTCCTCGAGTGCGCGCGAGAGCAGTTGTTCTTTGCGGGCGCCCATCCCCTTCAAGGTTCGGAGTCTGCCGGCCTTGATCGCGGCGTCCAGATCGTCGAGAGACGCAATCTTGAGCTCGCCGTAGAGTTGAGCGACGGTCTTGGGTCCGACCCCTTGCAGCCGGAGCAGGTCGAGCAGCGTCGCCGGGAAGGCCGCGATCAATTCCTGGTGAATCGCGCAGGTTCCGGTTTGGCAGATCTCGACGAGTCGCGACGACAAGTCCTTGCCGATGCCTGGCCAATCGCGGAGCTGCGCGGCATCGAGGCCGGCGACTGGTTCGGGGTTGTTGGCGACGAGGTCGGCACCGTTTCGATAAGCACGAATCTTGAACGGGTTTTCGCCCTTCAGTTCGAGCAGATCGGCGATCTCGCCCAGTACCCGCGCGAGCGCGATGTTGTCGAGTGCCATCGGTTAGTTGCTGGCCTCGACGCGAAGCCCGTCGGTCTCGATGTGGAAATCGAGCAGGCGCGCGCCGCCGCTCACGAGCGCCTGTCGCACGGCCGGTACTTTGTCGGGCGGCGCGAGGCAAAAGAGGCAGCCGCCTCCGCCGGCTCCACACACTTTGGCAGCCTGAGCGCCAGCCGCCAGAGCCCGCGAGATGAGGTCGTCGATCGTTGGCGTGCTGACGCCGGGCGCGAGCCTCTTGCGGTTGCTCCATTCCTCCGCGAGATGCCGGGAGGTGAGGTCCCAGTCACCCTGTTCGAGCGATTCCCGCATGGCGGCCGCGGTGTCGCGGATCCGCTCGAAGCAGTCGAAGACATGCCGATCGCCGTCGATATGACGCTTCATGATTTCCCAGTTGTTCGTGCCTGAATTCCGCGGCGCCCCGGTATAGCAAAGCACGATGCGGCGCTCGAGCTCAGCCACGTCGATGGAAAGCGGCACGCGGTGTAGACCGTGCTGCCCGAGTTCGAGCGCCGCGACGCCGCCATACATCGCAGGCCGGTAATCCTGCAGGCCGGTCGGCACCTTGATGGCCTGCGCTTCCACGTTCATGGCGGTTGTCAGCAGGCTCTCGGCGTCGGCCGTCGAGGCGGCCCAGCGCGCCAGGGCGCCACAGACCGCAACGTTCAGCGCCGAGGACCCCGCGATGCCCGCTCCGGCGGGTGACTCCGATCGCGTTCGCATGGTCATGCCGCTCGCGCCAAACGCGCTGGCCAGTCGTCCCAGAAGGGGCAGCGTCTCATCGTCACGCAGGGTGGCGAGCGAGGCTTTGACCCGGCCGCCCGTATCCTCGGAGAGGATTTCGACGTCTTGATCGTTTCGTGGCTCGAGGCTGACGTGGGCACGGATGCTGATCGCCGCGTTCAGCGTCTGCGCGCCGTGGTGAAAGAGATAGAGAGGCCAGATATCGATCGTTCCGCCCGCCAGATCGATTCGCGTTGGGGCCGAAGCCGTTATTCGCACGCGCACATTATAATTTTGTGACCAGTCATGCCTCTCACCTCGGCCCGAGAGATCGGGCAGCTCTTGATCGGAAGCTTTCCCGGAAGTTCACTGCCGCCAGAATTGCGCTCCCTGGCGCGCGAGTTTGACCTTGGTGGCGTGATTCTGTTCAGCCGTAACGTCGAAGCGCCGGAGCAAGTCGCCGAGCTGGCGGCTGACGCCGAAGCGCTGGGGCGCTCGATGCCCGCGTGGGTCAGCATCGATCAAGAGGGCGGTCGGGTCGCTCGTTTGAAGGAGCCGTTCACGCGCTGGCCACCAATGGCCGTCCTGGGGCGTGCGGGATCGGACGCGCTGGCCGAGCGCTTCAGTCGCGCGTTGGCACGGGAGCTGGCCGCCGTCGGCATCACGCTCGACTACGCCCCAGTGCTCGACATCCACACCAACCCACAGAATCCGGTCATCGGCGACCGAGCTCTGGCCGAGCGCGCTGATGAAGTGGCGCGATTGGGCGCCGTCATCATTCGTACCTTGCAAGGGGAAGGGATGGCCGCCTGCGGCAAGCACTTCCCGGGTCATGGTGACACTAGTACGGACTCGCATCACGAGTTGCCGCTGGTGGAGCATCCTCCCGAGCGCCTGCGCGCGGTGGAATTCGAGCCGTTTCGCGCCGCGATTCGCGAGCGAGTCGCGTTCATCATGACCGCGCACGTCCACGTGCCGTCGCTCGACGAGGAACGGCCTGCGACGCTGTCGCCTGTAGTCGTCCAGCACATCCTGCGTGAGGAGCTCGGCTACCAGGGTGTCATTTTGAGCGATGACCTCGAGATGAAGGCGATCAGTGCAAGGTCGCCGGTGCCGGTTTCGGCCGTTGCCGCTATCCGAGCTGGTTGTGACGGTGTGCTCGTCTGCAGCGGCAATGTGGAACTGCAAGCCGCGACACTCGAAGCTCTCGTCAAGGCCGCCGAGTCCGGTGAGATCAGCGCGAACCGCCTGGACGATGCGATGCGGCGGTTGAAGGCGGTGAAGGAGCGGTTCCTGTCGAAGGAGCGGCCAAAGACCGCGGCCCGACTGCGGCAGCTCCGATCCATCATCGGGCACGACGACCATCAGGCGATCGCCGCGGAGATGGCGTCGTTCCTGTGACCTCGAATGGCTACCGCCCATATATTGTTTTGCCCCGCTCCGCCCATTCGACGGTGCTCAGGGCGTCCCGAGCATCGTCGAGGGACGCGGGGCGGACATCTTCTATGGCCAAGCGAAGACCTCGTCGCATTCTCGCGCCTCTGGCCATAGAAGATGTCTAGCGACTCCTGGGTCAAACCACGACGGCTCGAGGCTGGCGACCGCGTCGCGTTGGTGGCGCCCGCTAGTGCGTTCAAGCGCGAAGAGTTCGACGCCGGCGTCACCGAGCTCGCTCGGCTCGGTTTCGAGGCGGTCTACGACGAGCGTGTGTTCGACCGTGACCGCTTTGTCGCAGGCGATCCGGCCACCAGAGTCGCGGCCCTCCACGATGCCTGGTCCGATCCAAGCATCAAGGCAATCGTCGCGGTCCGTGGCGGCTACGGCAGTGCGCAGCTGTTGCCGTTGATCGACGTCAATCGGATGCGCACGGCGCAGAAGATCTTCGTGGGGTACAGCGACATCACCACTTTGCTGTGGCTCCACGCGCGCCATCACCTCGTGTCGTTCCACGGCCCGATGATCGAGCATCGTTTGTCGGCCGGATCGCAGGGGTACGACCAGGCCTCATTCCTCGGAGCGGTTACCCGGCCTGAGCCCGTCGGCGCTCTGAGTCCGCCCGGTCTGCAGACGTTGCGAGACGGCGAAGCGAGCGGTTTGCTCTTCGGAGGAACCCTAACGCAGCTGACCGCGTCGTTGGGAACACCCTGGGCGTTCGATCCTCCCGCCGGTTGCGTGCTCTTCATCGAAGAAATCAGGGAGCGGCCGTACCGAATCGATCGGATGCTGACGCAATTGTCGCAGGCCGGCATCTTTGATCGCGCCCGAGCGCTCGTGTTTGGCGAGATGCCCTCATGCGACGAACCGGGCGGCGAGCACCCGATTCGTGACGTGCTGTTCGACTTCGTCCGCGACTTTCGTGGCCCGGTCTTGTTCGGTTTCCCGTCGGGACATACCACCGGTCCCACATGGACACTGCCGCTGGGCGTCAGGACGCGCGTGGTGACGTCGCCACCAGCGGTGGTGATCGAGGAGGCGGCGGTCAGGTGATGTCGGAGCGTGATGTGACAAGAGTTCATCTGATCGGTATCTGCGGCACCGCGATGGCGACGCTGGCAGCGTTGCTGAAACATCGCGGCTTTGACGTGCGGGGATCGGACGAGAAGGTCTATCCCCCGATGAGCGACTTTCTGGCCGCGGAAGGGATCACCATTCTCGAGGGTTATCGAACCGAGCACATCGACGACACGGTCGATCTCGTCATCATCGGCAACGCCATTTCTCGCGGCAATGCGGAGCTCGAAGCCGTACTCGATCGAAAGCTTCGCCACGCATCTCTGCCCGAAGCCCTGCGAGAGCACTTTCTCTGGAAGGCTCGGTCGGTGGTTATTGCAGGGACCCACGGCAAGACCACGACCTCATCACTGGCGGGGTGGTTGCTGACCCACGGTGGTGTCGATCCGACGGTATTCATCGGCGGCATCGCACGAAACTTTGGCGCCTCCGGATCGAGCTATCGGATTGGTGACCCGGCTGCGCCGTTCGTGATCGAAGGCGACGAGTACGACAGCGCGTATTTCGACAAGACGGCCAAGTTCCTGAAGTATCTCCCCGACATCGCGGTGATCAACAACATCGAGTTCGATCACGCGGACATTTACGAAGATCTCGATGCAGTGCGGCTCGCCTTCAGGCGACTGGTGAACCTCGTGCCACGCAAGGGGCTGACGTTGATCGGCGCGGATAGCCCAGACGCCGTCGCGTTGCTGCCGAGAATCGTGAGCCGGGTCAAGACCTTCGGGACGGGTGAAGGCGTCGACTGGCGTGCCGCTGACGTGGCCGCCCACGGCCAGTCGATGACTTTCCGGTTGATGGAACGTGATGCCGATCGCGGCACGTTTACTGTTCCGCTTTCGGGGTTGCACAACGTCCGCAATACGCTCGCCGCACTTGCCGTGGGACGAGAGTGCGGCGTCGAGTTCGACGTCCTGCGGGAAGGCCTCGCCACCTTTCAAGGCGTGAAACGACGGCTCGAAGTCGTCGGCACTCGACGTGACGTTGTCGTCTTTGACGACTTCGCCCACCATCCGACGGCGGTTGCCGAGACATTGGCAGCTGTTCGGGCGGCGCAGCCTGGTCATCGCATCTGGGCAGTGTTCGAACCTCGATCGGCCTCCTCGTGCCGGCGCGTGTTTCAGGACGACTTCGCGCGGGCATTCGCACGTGCCGATGAAGTGGTCATCGCCACCGTCTTTCGGTCGACCCTGCCACCAGAGCAGAGGCTGTCGGAAGATCAACTTGTGAGCGACCTTCAGAAGGTCGGCGTGTCGGCGCGTCATCTCCCAAATGCCGACAGTATCGTTCGCGCCATAGCCACGGAGGCGCGCTCGGGCGACTTGATCGTGATCATGTCGAATGGTGGATTCGATGGGATTCACGGGAAGCTGCTCGAGGCACTCGATTGAGGATTCATCTGTCGGGCGACACGATGTTGCTCGTGGAGCTGGAGCACGTGATCGACCCCGCGACGAATCAGAGAGTCATCGCCCTGGCCGAGAGGCTGCGCGCGCGGCTCGGCCGTGGAGTGCGCGACATCGTTCCAGCCTATTGCTCGCTGGGTATCCATTTCGATCCGCTCACGACCGATCTCGCAGCACTCCAGGCAGCGATTGAGCACGAGTCGGGGCGTGATGGAGCAGCGGTAGGCACCTCCGAACGCTCAGTAGTGGAAATCGGCGTGCATTACGGCGGAGATCACGGGCCAGATCTGATGGCGGTTGCCGAATGGGCCAAGTGTTCGGCCGAGGAGGTTGTCGAGCGTCACGCTTCGCGCACCTATCGCGTCTACATGCTGGGATTCGTTCCCGGGTTCTCGTACATGGGACGGGTCGACGCTCGAATCGCTGCACCAAGGCGTCGGGTTCCTCGTGAGCGCGTACCGGCCGGCTCGGTTGGGATCGCCGGAGAGCAGACAGGCATATATCCCATCGCGACGCCCGGTGGATGGCAGTTGATTGGGCGAACAGACGCCGTGATGTTCGACGCCGCGCGACCGCAGCCGAGCCTTCTGCAGCCGGGTGATGAGGTGCGATTCGTGCCGATCCGGACGATGGCATGAGCACGGGGTGGCTCCACGTCATCCGACCGGGCCTGTTGACGACGATTCAGGATGTCGGGAGATGGGGGTTTCAGGCATCCGGCGTTCCTGTAGCTGGGCCGATGGACGACTTTTCGCATCGACTGGCCAATCTGCTGGTCGGCAATCCTCGCGACGCAGCCACGCTCGAAGTGACGTTGATTGGACCGGAACTCGCGTTCGACGTGCCCTCAGTCATTGCCATCTCCGGCGCGGACTTCGATCTGGCATGTAACGGGCAACCGATCTCGATGAACACGTCGACCGCGGTCCCGCGAGGTGGCCGGCTGACGTTTGGGCGGCGCGCTGCAGGCGCTCGCGCCTATCTCGCGATAAGTGGCGGAATACAGACGGACCTGCTCCTGGGTAGCCGCGCGACGCATCTGGTGAGCGCAATGGGTGGAATCGATGGGCGAGCGCTGGTGAGCGGTGACCGGCTACCAATCTCCGATTCGACACAACAGGGGACGCCGCGCCGGGCCAGCGGCATCGCGCTGCCAAATGCGGGCCGGGTACGGCTTCGCATCGTGCCAGGGGCGCAGGCCCAGTGGTTTCAGCAGCAGGCGTCCACCACATTGACCAGCGTGAGTTTTCGAGTGTCGCCACGATCGAACCGGATGGGGTATCGACTCGAAGGGCCACCGCTGCTGCGACAACGTCACGAGGAGCCCATCTCGGAGCCGCTGGCGTTCGGCGCGATTCAAGTCCCGGCCGCCGGCGAACCCATACTGCTCATGGCCGACCGCCAGACCGCCGGCGGGTACCCGAAGATCGCGTCCGTGATCGCCGCCGACCTTCCGCTCGCTGGCCAACTCGCGCCCGGAGACTTCATCGAGTTTTCGTGGTGCTCGCGGCAAGAGGCGACGGCGGCGCTCATCGCTCGCGAACGTCCGTTGCTGCGCGTGGCTGACCAGGTGACGTTGCCATGAAAGTCCAGACGGACGTGGCGTTGTCAGATTGGTGCACTCTGGAAGTCGGCGGCCCGGCACGCTGGTTCGCCCGTGCGGTCGACGAGTCTGCCATTCAGGGTGCCCTGGCGTGGGCAAAGAGTAAGAGGACTCACGTTCACGTTCTCGGAGGAGGCAGCAACGTTGTCTTTGCCGATACAGGATTCGACGGACTGGTCCTGCAAGTGGATGTCCGCGGCATTTCAAGGCAATCCGACGGCAAGCGGCGTCTGTGGGCCGTCGGCGCCGGCGAGCCGTGGGATGAGTTCGTGGCCCTGACGGTGGGTGAAGCGGCGGCAGGCCTGGAGTGCCTTTCGGGAATTCCCGGCCTGGTCGGCGGCACGCCGGTTCAGAACGTCGGCGCGTACGGTCAGGATGTCTCAGGTGTGATCACAGCCGTTCATGCGATCGATCGAACGACCGGCGCCACTGTAGCGCTTGACGCCGGCTCATGCGGCTTTGGGTATCGCACGAGCCGATTCAAGCGTGACGGAGGATTCATTGTCTCGAGAGTGGAGTTTGCTCTGCGCCAGGGCGATCGGCCGACGGTAACCTACGCGGATGTCGTCTCCTTCTTCAATCGACTGGGTGTGGAAGAACCCACGCTGAACGACGTGCGTGGGGCGATTCTCGATATCCGCCGTCGGAAGGGAATGGTCATCGAACCGTCGAATGCGGCGAATCGGACCGTCGGCTCATTCTTCGTCAATCCTGTCATCACGAAAGAGCACTTCACGCAGATGTGTGCCCGCGAAGGGCCTGACATCGCAATTCCGCACTACCCGGTCGGTACCGACGTGAAAGTGCCGGCAGCCTGGCTCATCGAGCGAGCGGGCTTTCACAAAGGGCTCTCCCGCGGTCCAGTGGGCGTTTCACCGTTTCAGGCCCAGGCTATCGTCAACCACGGTGGGGCGTCGGCCGGCGATGTGATCGCACTGGCCTCAGACATCAAGCGAGCCGTGTGGAACGCCTTTTCAATCGGCCTCGTGCCGGAGCCGGTGTTTGTGGGGTTTCCGCCATCGCCGGAGTTGCGGTGGCTGGTCGAGTCATCATCGCAGGGCGGTGAGTCCGCGCCAGCGAATCGGGGCTGAAAACAATGTCCACGCTCGTTATCGAAGGCGGCCACCGGCTGCGTGGTGAATTCGACGTCGAAGGCAACAAGAATGCGGCCCTGCCAATCATCGCCGCCTGTCTGCTGACCGACAAGGAATGTCAGCTGCACAACGTGCCGCGCATCGCCGACGTTGAGGTGATGTGCCGGCTGCTCCTCGATCTCGGCGCTGAGGTGGATGGCATCGGCACGACATCATTGCGGATCAAGTGCGAGACGGTGACCAAAGACGAGCCTGATGCCGGCTTGGTGGGACGTCTGCGAGGCTCCGTGTTGCTGATGGGGCCACTCCTCGCACGTCGCGGCCGCGCGATCGTTGCTCCTCCGGGCGGTGATTTTCCAACCCGGCGCACGATTCGGACACATCTCGAGGCGCTCGGGCACATGGGAGTTCGCGTCTCCGAGGCGAAAGGCCATGCTCTCGAAGCGCCAGATGGGCTCAGGCCCGCCTCCTATTACCTCGATGAGGCGTCGGTCACCGGGACCGAGACGGCGCTGCTTGCCGCGGCAGCCGCTCCGGGCCGATCGGAGATCCGTCACGCAGCTTGCGAACCGCACGTCGTGGAGCTGTGCGAATTCCTGGCGAGTATGGGCGCCGGCGTCGAAGGCGCCGGCAGTCCCACGATTCGCGTCGACGGCACGCCGAAGCTGGGTGGCGCGACCAAGACGCTGTTCGGCGATTACATCGAGGCGGGAAGTTGGGCCGTCGTCGCGGCGATCACCGGCGGCCACATCGAGGTCGGCGGTACGCGATGGGAGGACATGGAAGTCGTCACCTCCGTGCTCAAGAAGATGAACGTGCATTGCGAGCACGACGGCGAGAAGTTCCGAGCGGAGCCGCGGACGCTGATCAACGCCGGACGAATCACTACCGGCCTCTGGCCAGGTTTCCCAAGCGATCTGGTCAGTCTGGTCACCGCCCTTGCGACACAAGCTGCAGGGGCGACGCTCGTACACGACTGGCTGTACGAGTTGCGCCTCTACTCGCTGGAGCAGGTCAGCGGCATGGGGGCCGATCTATTCCTGTGCGACCCGCATCGGATCATCGTGACGGGCCCGCGACAACTCAAGGGCAAACAACTCGACAGCCGCGACATCAGGTCGGGAATGGCGCTGATTGCCGCCGCTTTGGCGGCAAGAGGGCAGAGCAGGGTCGATCAACTGGAAGTTGTCGAACGAGGCTACGGGCGACTGGTAGAACGGTTGCAGGGAATGGGCGCACACGTCGCGCGGGTCGGCTAAGAGCCGACGAGCCTACGGAGTCGGCGGTGGCTTCGGCGGTGGCTTGGGCGGCTGGATCGGTTGAGCAGGCGTCGGCTGACCGGCAGGCGGCGCGATGGGATCTGCAGGCTCGGCCGGCGGACGGGCCGGTACCGGCGCCGGTAACGGAATGTCAACCAGAGGCGCGCCGCTGTCGCGCCCGACGCGGAACGGCACCAGGTCTTCGGCGTCAAGATCCAGAACGCGCACGATCCGAGGCGTCAGCGTGAGGATGATGTCGGTTTCTTGTGTCTCACGACGGTTGTGCGCAAACAGGCGGCCGACGACGGGAATATCCGACAAGCCCGGGACGCCCGCCAGCACCGTGCGTTCTTCGTCTCGAATGAGACCGGCGAGCATGTTCGTCTCGCCGTCCTTCAGGCGAATCACCGTGCTGATGGCCCGATTCCCGAAGGTCGGCAAGCCGCCGAAGCCCTGTCCCGAGATGCTGCTCACTTCGATCTTTACCGCCAGCGACACATCATCGTCATGATGCGTGCGCGGCGTGAGGTCGATGTTGACGCCAATGTTCTCGTAGTTGAATGACGTGATCGGCTGCGTTTGAACGCCACCGGCTGCGATTGGAGCAAAGATCGTCACCGGGACGGGCACGCGCTCACCGAAGCGCGCCTGGGCAGGCATTCCTTCTGATGTGCGCAGCTGCGGATTGGCGAGCACGCGTGTTGCGGTATCGTTTTTCAGCAGGCGGTAAAACAAGCCCGGCAAATTGGTGAGGAACACATCCGACTGCGTCAGGTTGAGCAGGTCACGGAGCGTAAGCCCTTCGCGATTGATGTCAACCTGCCCCGAGATCCCATCGGGGTTGCCCGGCGAGACAATCTGGAGACCGTACTCCTTGAGCCGCCTGCGATCGACTTCGAGGAGCTCGACGTCAATGACCACCTCGGGACGGGCCTTGTCGATCGCGCTGATGATGCGGCCGGCGGCGGTGATTCGCTCGGGCGTGTCCTTGATCGTGATCGCGTTGGTTCCCGATACCGACGAAATGCGTCGGGCGTCCACCACGATCCGGAGGATGTCGACGGTCTCCTTGAGATCAGCGTTGCTCAAATAAAAGACTCGTACGATCTCGTCCTGGTACTCGCGACGCTTGGCAGGCGTGTCGGGAATGATCAGAACGGTCCGCTGACCGTTGACGCGCCAGAAGTTTCGAGTGGCCGACGTGACATCGTCGAGAGCCTGAGGGAGCGCGACCTTGCGCAGGTCGATGGTGATCGGCTGATCGCGAAACGCGGGATCGAAGACGACGCTGAGGTTCGCGAACTTGGCGATTGCTGAGAACACTTCGCGGGCGCTCGCTTCGCGGAAGATCAGCGTATCGGGCAACGAGATGTCGTCGGGGAGCTCGTTGCCAGGTAACGGCGCTTCGAGACTCCGCGCGATCAGGGTTTCAAGCCGCGTCTTGCCCTCTTCGTTGATGGCGATCTTCGCGCGAATTTGGGCGCGCACGGTTCGCATCTCATCCTGAACGGTCTGATTGCTCGGATTGAGCTCGGTCGCGAGCTGGTACTCGACGAGTGCCTCTTCGAGTTTGCCGACCGAGGCCGCCCGTCTGGCCCGCGTGAAGTGGTCCTGAGCGGCGCGAACCTTCGCCTGCTCGAGCGATGCGCGAGCGTTGCGATCGTTCGGATCCATCCGGACGACTTTGGTGTATTCGATGACGGCGCGATCGAAATCCTGCTGGCTTTCGGCGAGGCGGGCGTCCTGCAGGGCGGCACTAGATGCGCAACCCGCAGAGGCAATCGACAGGCAGAGCAGCAGAGGAAGATGACGGGTCAAGCCTTGATGCTCATTTTGCCGGGACCCCGTTGTTGATGACGTCCACGCCGCGCGGGATCTGGAACTCGAAAAGTGTATCGGACAACCGGCGATTTTCCTTCACATTATTGAACAAAAATGTCGATCGTCCGCCCTGCCGGTCGTTCGCCACAAGCTGGCGGATCTGCAGGGAAACCGGGTCGACGCCGAGCAGAAGTGACTCGATTTCGGGGTCTTCCCGTTTGGGAACGAGGCGGAGGCCGAGGAGACCGGCTGGGGCGTCGGGCAGGTCGGCCAAGCTCGCCGTGAAGTCGCGCACGAGGTGTCCGCGCCCACTGAGGAAGAGGGCCGGTGTCGTCTGATCGGACGCGGGCATTGGCGTCACGATCACCTGTTTGTCAGCGGGCAAATAGGAATAGACACGCGTGCCGTTCGAGACGAATTCCTTGCGTTCGGGCTTTGTGTAGACCCATCGCATCCGGCCCGGCCGCTTGATCGCCACGGTTCCTTGCTCCGTGGTCTTCGTGCGGAGCAGGCCGCCCTGGTAGGTCTGCACGAATTCGGCTTCGAAGTCGCGGATCCCGTCGTAACGCGTCTGAATGCGGCTCGCGAGCTCCTCGGGTGTTGCGCTCTTGGCCTGGCCGGCGAGAGCAGAGGAGGCCACGACCACCGCGAGAAGCAAGAGGCCCGTGTAACGTGAAGTCATAACAATAGGACGTTCCGGCTCAGCAAAAGGTCAAGCGCAGCGATCTTAGCGCAGTGGCCAGCTCTGCCGGTGAAACCGCTTCGGATGTACGGCTGCGTCGGCGCTTGCTGCATCAGGCGTGTGGGCATTCAACTTTCACGGCATCAACATGTCGTTGCTGTGGTTGAGCGGCCGCACCTCACTCTTGCTCACGCGTCTCGCGGACGACAACCTGCCGGCCAGACCGAAACAACTGTCGTGTGCGGGATGCGGATCATCCCCGTCGATCCCACGATCGATCGTGGCATTGCCATCCCGCCACCGGATGCCGACAGGTATACGCTGCGAGTGTTGAAGCCGTCAGTCTGTACTCGGTGATGGGCGGGTGCAGCCGAGATCGAAAAGACGATACTCGGCCCCGATTCCAGGCAGACGAATTTCCTTGAAGTCGTCTTGGATGTGCGCCGCCGTTTCGGGCTCCAGCGCCTCGATCAACTGCCAGCCGCTGGTCGCGAAATAGCACGCGCCTCTCTTATCGCGCAGGTAGTCGACAACGGTGGGGCGGATTGCCGTCGCATCGAAGCTCCACCCTCGTCGATGCGCGTAGTAGAGCAGCATCGGCGAGTTGCTGCCCGCACGATCGTACTCAACGACAACCAGTAACGACCCCTTCGGCGTCGCGGCGTCGATGGCATGACCCGCATCGATCAGCGGTGTATTGATGTGGGTGTTGCGATAGAGCAGGAACACGGAGCTTTCGACAAAGCTCCAGACCGCCACCCCGGACAAGACGGCAAACATCACCGCCGCCAGCGCCGCCGCTACACGTCGTCGCTCCACTGCCAGTGGCCATCGTTCCCAGGCGAAGAGCGGCTGCATCCCAAGCCCGAAGAACAGCGCGAGTGGCGGGTGGAAGGGGAGCTGGTGAAATTCGTGAAAGTACTGGCCGACGATCGATACGGCCAGGAGCGAGCTCGCGGCCAACAGCCAAACGTCCAGCACGGTGCGACGAGGGGTCCTGAATCGCAGAAAGCCGAGGAAGGCGCCAACCGCGCCCAACGGCGTGAGATGAAGGTGGACGAAGCGGCCGAGGATGTCGTCGATGCGCGCGCGATTCTCGGGATCTCCCCAGGTCGTCCAGTGGGAGACCGTCGTGAAAACGCCTGAGTAGGCGGCGATCTCGCCGGTATATCGACTCGACGGCCGGAAGATGGCTTGCGTCAGCCCGGTCTCGAGGTAAATGCGATCGGCGTGCAGATACCAGGCGGCAATCGCGCCGAATGCCACGATGAGCCCGAGGGAAAACTCGGTGTCCTGGATCAACCGCCAGCGCCGGGCCAGCCATCCAAGCCAGACGATCGGACCAAGGATCAAGATGGCGGGGATCTTGACCAGGCCCGCCAGCGCCAGGCATACGGCGCCACCGATTGCATGGCGCCACCGTCCTGTCTGGAAGTAGGCCGCATACCCGAGGACCGCCCCAATGGAAAAAGTGACCATTGGGATATCCGAAAGAAGAGTTCGGCCGAAATAGACGAACGAGGGAGAGAAGGCGAGCAGGAAGGCTGCCCCTCGTCCCACTGCCACGTTGAAGAGGCGTCGTCCCAGCAGATAGATCAGCCAGACCGAGGCGAGCGAGAACGCGACTGCGACCAGTCGTCCGGCGGCATCCGAAACGCCGACTATGCGCCAGACGATTGCGGTAATGGCATGCAGCAGCGGGAACTCGAACCCGGCATAACCGTCGGGCCCTCCCCAGCTGACTTGTGGGTACAGCGGGTTGATGGGCAGCTCGGTCCACAGACGCGCGATATCTGCGTTGGTGACCTGCCGCCAGCTATGGGCATCGACATACGGAATGTCGATTCGATACCACCGGAAGGCAAAGCCGAGCGCCAGGCTCGCCCAAAGAAAGGGATCGACCGGAGCAGAAGGAGCATCACGAGCCGTGGACGCAGCCGGTGGATGGGACGGGAGACTGGTGTGATGGTGCAAAAGCGACGGTTACCTTTGTGGCCGTTTTTCGGCCATGAAATTATTGCTGACCTCTTTGCCGCATGCTACACTCCGGCTCCGGTAGTAGGGGCTCCCAGCCCCCTTCCTGCCTCCGAGACAATTTGTTCCCCCCTCGTAGGGTGTGTTGCCGACGCCCATCCCAGTAGCCGGTGTGCCTGGGATGGCCCTTAAAAGTAGGAGAGATTGGATGTACATCGCAAGACTTCGCCCTGGCTTGGCAGGCGTGCTCCTGGTGCTTTTCGCATCAGTGGCATCTGCACAGGACAAGCCGACACTAACGGCCACCGTCAGTGGCTTTACGGTCAATCTGCAGTGGACGGTCGTGCCCGG
This sequence comes from uncultured Acidobacteriota bacterium, assembly GCA_963724485.1. Taxonomy (GTDB): domain Bacteria; phylum Acidobacteriota; class Vicinamibacteria; order Vicinamibacterales; family UBA2999; genus JACCSI01. The sequence goes on along the minus strand of CAVRUW010000013.1, from coordinate 588,011 downwards.
GGCGACCAGTTATGAGTTATTGGCCCAAGTGGCTGGGACAATCTATGGGCCGATCCCGCTTCCCAACACCACGAGTGGAAGCATTCCCAACGTGCCCCAAGGCACCTTCGTTCTGGCCGTCCGGGCCGCCGCAGGTGCAGCCAAGGGGCCGTATTCGGATCCGGTAACCGTCACCGTCGGGACGCTGACACCACCAGCTTCACCCACTGGTCTAGGGGCGGTCGTCAGCAATCTGGCTGCGTCGCTGTCGTGGAATCTCAACAACCCCGCCGGTTCGCTGATGGGCGTTCAGTTGCGGCTTGGATTTTCTCCGGGCGTGTACCCGATCGTCGTGCCCTTGCCTTCAACTGCATCCAGCTTCCTCATCCCAAATGCCCCTCCGGGTACCTACTATGCGACGGTTGTTGCGATCGGTGCCGGCGGGGTCAGCGGACCCTCGAACGAGTTGACGTTGACGCTGCCTGGCTGTACGGCGCCATCGAGCATTCCGCTCGAAGTCAGTAGCAACGGCGCGTTCGTCCAATTCGCGTGGGGACAGCTACCCGGAGCCGCAGGCTATCGACTCGATATCGCGAACGCACCTGGTGGTGGAGCGAACGTCGGATCGGTCCCGTTCGGGCCGACGCAGACGAGCTTCAGCTACTACGGGATGCCTCCGGGAAACTACTACGTGAGGTTGCACTCGACGCTCAGTTGCGGACAAAGTGTCAGCTCAGCCGAAACTCTTCTGGCAGTGACGCCACCGGTCAGGAGCCCCACACTGACCCGCGCCCAGGCGCAGTCGATGATCTCAACCGCCGTGCGCGCAATGGCGGCGCAGTATCCCGGCGATCTCCACAACTCGTGCGGCAACAACACTTGGATGTTCCGGGTCCTTCGATACTTGAGGCAACAGAACAATCGATACGGACTGAACTACAAGCGCGGGCAGATTGGCGACCTCTCGCAGGATGTGATTCTGTTCAACCACTCCGATGTTCCGGACGAGCAGGCCGGCGCACCCCATACCTACGCTTGGGACATCATCGGCGGCCACTGTGGAAGCAACCCGACGTGGAATGACACCGACATCTCGAACCCGGCTGGAGCGGCGCGGTGGACCATTCTCGAGTACCTCAGAGCGGGATTTAATCCGTAAGCGGATTACGGCGGAAGACGCAAAGGGCGAGGAGTAAACCTCCTCGCCCTTTCTTTTTTTCGCCGAACTCGTCGTATGCTCACGGACCGGAGGCGGTGGTGTACCAACAGCGCAAGAAACTATCGATATTCGTAGCAGGTGTTTGCCTCCTGGTAGCGAGCTCAGCCTCGGCCGAACAACAGACACCAGTGGCTGAGGTGTTGCCCAATTTGTTCGGCAACACCATTGTCCTCACGCCTTCGTCAACCCCGGATTTTCCGAGTCACGCTGCGCACTTCAAACCGGGCGTCGACCAGCTCCAGACACCGCTGCAATTCAATCAGCAGTTGGTCACGCTGATTTCCACGGTGCCGGTTGGTTCTTCGTCGGGTGGGTTCACGTACACGTTCAACCCGGCGCTCGGAACGTTCAGCCGCACGAGCGAGAGCTTTGGGCCATTGTTCGCCGAACGCGCGCTGACGATCGGCAAGGATCGCGGCAGCCTGGGGGTGAGCTACCTGGCGTCAACGTATGACACGTTCGAGGGCAAGAACCTGCGCAATCGCGAGATCGTGTTTCATGTCGAGCACATCGACTGTTGTGGCGGGACGCAAGGGAGCGCAACCGTTGGTGATGGCAGCCGGCTGAATCCCGCGTTCGAAGGCGACATCATCGAGGCGGGGTTGTCGCTCAGGCTCAGGACACAAACAGTCGTGGTTCACGCCACATACGGAATCACCGACCGATTCGACTTGGGAGTGGCCGTGCCATTCGTCAGCGTCGACGTGGACGCTGCGGTTCACGCTCGCATCGATCGCCTTGCAACCGCTGCCAACCCGACGATTCACAGCTTCGATGGTGAGAACCCGGACGAGAAGATATTCACCGGGTCTGGAAGCGCCACGGGGATCGGCGACGTCGTGATACGGGCCAAGTACAACTTTCTACGCCGACGGGGCGGCGGGCTTGCGGCCGCCGTCGACGTGCGAACGCCGACCGGCGATGAGAGCAACCTACTCGGGACCGGCGGCGTGCAGACGAAGGTCTTTGGCATTGGATCGCTGGCGCTGGGTCCATTCTCACCGCATCTGAATGTCGGATACACCATGTCGACGGAGGGGGCTTTGCCGGGCGCGTCGCTGAACGACGAGTTCAACGCGGCCGCCGGGTTCGATCTCGTCGTATCTCCGCGCCTTACGCTCATCGCCGACGTGCTGAGCCGATCGATCCGCGGGGCGGGACGATTCCGCGAAGCCGACAAGGTGTTTACGTTCGTACAAACCGGAGCGGGCGGTGGAAGTGGGGGCGGCGGCGGGGGCGGAGGAGGCGGGGGCGGCACCGGGACGACGCCACCGGTGACGACTCAAGTGACGCGGCGCGAGCTTCGCTTCGAACCTGGAAACCTGCAGCTGACTACTGGGAACGTCGGCATGCGCCTCAATCCGTGGCGCACGCTGCTGATTTCGGCAAGCCTCCTGTTCAATCTGACCAATGCCGGGCTCGCCGATCGCGTGACCCCGGTCATCGGCATCGACTACGCGTTCTAAGGAAACCGGGGGCAGAAAGTTACAAGTTCCAAGTTGCAAGTTACAAACGCCTAAAGGTCTGCGTGAGCGCCCTTGTAACTTGGAACTTGTAACTATTCCGAATCCGCCACCGTAGCTACCGCGACTCGAGCCGTTCAATCATCCACTCGCTGCCAGCGCGCCGCAGATGGAAGACCGTTCGAACCGTGTTGCTGCCGGCGACACCATTCTTCGTTTCGAACGAGCGGACGACCTGACACGTGACACGGGCTGTCGCGCCGTCGACGGCAATCGACTCGTCTTTGATCGCCACTGAGTAGCTGCGGTAGCTCGAGAAATCGCGCCCCAGACTTCGCAGTTGATCGGCACTCAACGACGGCATCACCTTGCCAACGGCTGCGGTGTCCAGCGCCTGGTAGGCCTGAACGTATCGTTGCAAGGTTTGACGAACCCCAGCGAGCTCCATGGCCGCGGCATCGGCACCCGAATCACGCGGCGTCGCCGTCGGTTCGGCTTTCGCCGGCGGTGGCGGAGAAGTCGGAGGAGGAGCCTTTTCAGCGGGCAACGGCGCGGGCTTGATCGGTTCGGGCGGCGGTGGCGGCGGAGGTGGATCAACTGGCGCGGCTGACGGTCGTGTCGGCTCGTCAGTGACGAATGCGTTCGGCGCCACCTGAGGAGTCTTCGACGCTTCTTCGTAGTGAACGGCAGCGCTCCAAAAAGCCCGAATCCCTCCTGCGCGATCACCAGCCCGTAATAGGCGAGTGGCCTCGCTTTCGCTGGCCTGCCCCTCGCGAAAGGCGGTTGACGCCGCTGCGGCCGTCCCGCGCTGCGCCGCGTTGACCCGGGCTTTCGTGCTGCGGTCACGTGCGGACCGAGTAAGGTCCGTCAGCATCTGATTGAGCACCCCGTCACGAGGGTCGAGCTCCAGGCCGCCCATCACAGCCTCGAGCGCGCCCTGCTCGCGACCGATGGCGAGCTGCTGGCGCGCCGCCGTTCGCAGCGAGCCAACTCGAAGCTCGCGCACTGGGTCGACGGTCTCCCGCGTTGGATCCGGGCGCGGCGACGGAAGTGATGGAGTTTTCGCCTCCGGGGCCGCTTGAGCGGGTGATGGGGGCGCCGGAGGGGGCGCGGATTGGGGCTGCGAAGCGGGCGGCGTGGGGAGTGGTCGCGAGGGCTGGTTCGTGCCGCTCTGGGTGAGGTACAGGCTTACGGCCGCGAGCGTCACAATCAGCACACCACCAGCTGCGCCAAGATAGAGATTCCGACGTGACTGGGGCGCAGCAGCGGTCTGCGCGCGATATTGCGCAGAAGGAACCGCGGTCTTGTGTCTTGCTGAAGCCACTCGTGAGGGTGGACGCAGGAGCCCCGACGCGACACGGCCGGAATCGAATCGTGTCTCCGCATTGGGGTCAACGCTTTCCTCGATACTGGAATCCGTCTCGAGCAATCGGATTCGAACCACCGACAGATCCTGTCGGAGCGCTTCGAGATCTTGATAGCGAGCGTCGGGCGCCTTGGCCATCGTGCGGTCGATGATGGCGCCGATCTCTGCATCAATACCTGGCACCAGAGCTTCGATTGGCACCGGTTGGCCGTTGAGAATCTTGAACAGAACGCCGGTCTGCACCGTGCCGGGGAAGGCCATCTGAGTGGTGATGAGCTCGTAGCCCAAGGCGCCAACTGAATAGATGTCCGTCCGGTGATCCACTGGCTCGCCGGCCAATTGCTCCGGTGACATGTAGTTGAGTGTTCCGACGACGTCACCCTCGCGAGTCAGGCTGGCGCCGGCCGCGCGGGCGATGCCAAAGTCGAGGATCTTCAGCACTCCAGCGTTGTCGCGCATCACATTAGCGGGTTTGATGTCGCGATGAACGATCCCGGCCGCATGCGCGTAGTGCAAACCGCCGCAAAGCTCTTCCAGGATCGCCAACCGTTCCCACATCCGCCCGATCGCCCGTCGCCGAATCAACTGCGCCAGCGTTTCGCCGGCGACGTATTCCATGGCGATATAGGGTCGAGCGTCGTGTTCGCCGACGTCGAAGACCGTAACGATGTTGGGGTGCTGCAATCGGCCGGCCGCGCGCGCTTCACGCGCGAAGCGCTCGCGCGTGGGCACATCGTCGAAGCCTTCGCGGAGAACCTTGATGACGACGAGTCGGTCGATGGCAGGATCGCGAGCCAGATAGAGCGATCCCATCCCGCCGTGCGCAATGAGCCGTTCGACGTGGTAACGCCCGACGATCGCTGGCGGCTCTGTCATCGTGCGATCAAGCCTCTGAACGGCACTGCTACGACACCCCTTGATTAGATCTTACTCACAGATACAACGGGCCAAGGCTGGGCTGCAACTGCATCCAGCCCCCCTGAGCTGCCGGTCGTTCCAACGCCGGATCGAGGGATTGCGGACCTGATCGCGAAACAGCGCGCGATCGTCGGGGCATCCTCGGACGCTGATCAACGGTTACGTTAGCCACGAAGGGCACGAAGTCACGAAGCACATTAGGGATCGCTTCTTCCAATCAAACCTTCGTGTCCTTCGTGCCTTCGTGGCTCATTCCTGTTGGACTACAGCGTGGCAGAAGCACTATCCGCAGGTCTATGCAGTTCAAGCGATCGCGACAGGCAATGTCGATCGCTGGTAACACGGCATGCACTCTTCGACTGCAGCGTTTGATTGCGTGGCGCGATCGCAGCGTGTCACTTCGAGGACGCACTTGGCACTTGCTTGCCCGCATTGCGCACCGCGAGGAACGGCAATGACCAGTTGCAACTTACGATGTTGTAATTGCGCGGACTCTGTTGCCTGACCGATTACGACAAGATGCGCCTTTCACGAGAATTTCAACGAAGCTGAGACTCGTGGTCTTGTTATAGTGACTCGAAGCCGATTGCATTTTCGAAGCGGCTTTGACGATTAGCGATCTTCTCTGCCCCGGAGGAGTGCCACGTGAATAGAGCATCACAGCGTCGTCGAATGACGCGCAAAGAGATCTGGACCCAAATCGGGTTGTCGGCCGCAGGGTGGGTGATGTTTCTTGCGATGGTACGGATTTGGTGGCGCGTATATCTCGTCGCGGCCAGCGGCTGATCGATTGATCCACGCCGGCCACGGCCGCCATTCATCGCTTGGTCTGCGTCGTCGATAATTGCTCGACCTCGGCTCGCGCCTAACCGCGGCTCAATTGTCGGTCGGCGTCACGAATCGCCCGGCGCCAACAAAAGACGGCGACTACGGCACAGGCGAGGCCGACCCATACCTGCGGCCAGATCACGCCGCCAACCCACCGGCTCTCGGAGAGCAAGGGGGGCCCCTTCTGGAGTCCAAAGCCGATGCCGCCTGAGATGAGGAACAAGGCTGCACCGAATGTCATCGAGAATGCGTACCACAAGGGACTCTGCGCCCGTGAACCGCGACTCTTGTTGATCCACAACTGGAATGCGGCGAGGGTGGCGACGACGATGACGAACGGCCAAACGGAACCTTGCATGAGGCCCCCTCCAATAATTGTATCCGGTCCTCACATTGAGAGGGATTTTCCGCGGCCTAACGTGTCGTCGGCTACCAGACGTGAGAATATCGTTGCCGCATGAGCGCCCCTGCGGCACTCGCCGACGCGCTTGCCGCCTCCTATCGCTTTGATCGACAACTCGGTATGGGCGGCATGGCCACCGTCTATCTGGCCAACGACATCAAGCACGGCCGCGAAGTCGCGATCAAGGTACTGCGGCCCGATCTAACCGAGACGCTTGGTCGCGAGCGTTTTCTTCGAGAGATCCAGCTTGCCGCGCCACTGAACCACCCCCACATCCTGCCGCTCTACGATTCCGGCGAGGCGGATGGCTTCCTGTACTTCGTCATGCCCGTGATGAAGGGGCAGACGCTGCGCGACCGACTGCGGGAGGGCGCAACGATACCGATCGACGAAGCGCTCCGCATCGCAATTGAGGTGGCCGACGCGCTCGACTACGCCCATCGGCACGACATCGTCCACCGTGACATCAAGCCTGAGAACATCCTGCTGCACGAAGGGCACGCCGTCGTGGCCGACTTCGGCATCGGAAAGGCGCTGGTCGCCGCCGCGTCGACGACCGGTCTGATGTTCACCCAGATCGGTGTCACCGTCGGCACGCCCGCCTACATGAGTCCTGAACAGGCGACCGGCGATCACGTCGACGGGAGGAGCGACCTCTTTGCGCTTGGCTGCGTCATGTACGAGATGCTCGCCGGCGAGGTCGCGTTCAGCGGCCAGACTGCCCAGGCCGTCATCGCCAAGCGCTTCGTGTACTCGCCACCGGCTCTCGCCGAATCGCATCCGGATGTGCCCACCGTCGTGGGTGATGCGGTGGCGCGACTGCTTCAGCGCTCGCGCTGACGACCGGTTTGCGAGTGGCGCCCAGGTAGTGGCCGCGTTACGCTCCCATCTCACGCCGTCAGCCGCATTCCCTGCGTCGGACCGTGGCCGCAGTGACACGTCGATTGCGGTACTACCGTTTGCGAACCTGAGCTCCGATCCGGAGAACGAGTATTTCAGCGACGGACTCACCGAAGAGATCATCACGGATCTCGCGGGGGTGAAGGCCTTGCGCGTGATCTCTCGGGCGTCATCGCTGCAGCTAAAGGGCACGACCAAGGGCGTGCGGGAGATTGGCCGGACGTTGGGCGTGCGGTACGTGCTGACGGGCAGTGCGCGGAAGGCCGGCACCGCCCTGCGGATTACGGCACAACTGATCGACACGGCCAAGGACGAGCAGCTCTGGGCGGAGAAATACAGTGGGACGCTGGACGATGTGTTCGACGTGCAAGAGCGCGTGTCGCGCGCGATCGTGAGCGCGCTGCGCCTCAAGCTCTCGGCGTCCGAGGACATACGGCTCGCCGAACGCCCGATCAAGGACTCGCGTGCGTTCGAGCTCTACCTGAGGGCGCAGGTGCTCGTGCGGCGATACGGCGCGTCAATGGACCAGGTGAACGCGCTCTTGGAACGGGCGATCGAGATCGAAGGGTTGACGCCACCGCTGCGCGCGTTGCGCGCGTACATGTGGGTGACGCAGCTGCGCGCCGGCCTGAGCACGGATCCGGCGCATCTCGCGCGCGCCGAGGCCGAGGCGCGTGCGTTGATCGAACTGGCGCCGCATGCGGCCTACGGCTACTCGTTGCTCGGCTTCATCAGTTATGAGCGCGGTGAGCTCTCCGACACCGTACGCTATCTGACGAAGGCCCTCGAGCGGGACGGCAGCGATGCGGACGCCCTGTTCTTCAAGGGCATTGCGCTCGAGGCTGCCGGTCAGGGCGAAGCGGCGATCGCAGCGGGTCGGCGCTTTCTCGAAATCGACCCGTTGTCGCCGATGGCCGGTGTGCTCCTCAATTCCGCGAATTGGTTCGTTGGCCGGCCGTCCGAGGGCCTCGACGCGCATGAGAAAGGGCTCCTCCTGGATGCTGACAATCCCATCATTCACTGGTCGCTCGGCTATACCTATGCGCTGCTCAACCGCGTCGACGATGCGAGAACCCACGCGCAGTGGATGCAGGCTCGCGTGCCGCAGATGCCGTACACGGTGCAGCTCGTGGCACTGCTCGACGGGATGGAAGGGCGTTTGGCCGAGGCTCGAGCGACGCTCGCGACAGTCGCGAACATGTCGTTCGACGGGCACATCACGTTCCATTTGAGCGAGAGCTATGCGGTGGCGGGCGAGACGCAGGCGGCGCTTCGTCTGCTCGAAGAAGCGGTCGACCGAGGGTTCTACCCGCACGACTACATCGCGGTGCATTGTCCGTTCCTGGCGCCGCTGCGCGGGACGGCCGAGTTCGAGCGCGTCGTGGCATCAGCGGCCAGGCGCGTGGCCGCGTTCAGCGCGTGACGCGGACGACCTGGTCCCCCGAGGACGTGCGACTATGAACCAGCCAGAACTCACGGACTTCGCGAACCGGTACGCGGCTGCGTGGAGTAGCCAGAATCCCGCGAGTCTCGCAGCTTTCTATACGGAGGATGGCTCGCTGACCGTCAACGCTGGGGCTCCCTCCGTCGGCCGCGCGGCGATCACCGCGACGGCCCACGGGTTCATGGCAGCATTTCCCGACATGGTGGTGAAACTGAAAGAGGTCGGCCAGGATGGTCGTCACGCAATCTTTCGCTGGATCTGGACGGGAACGAACACCGGCCCTGGAGGCACCGGCAAGAACGTTCGGATGGAGGGATACGAAGAGTGGACCTTTGGTACTGATCGCCTGATCGCGGAATCAAAAGGGCACTACGATGAAGCGGAGTATGCGCGCCAGCTGCAATTCGGCGCGCCACCAACGCAGTGCGGCGAGGATGTATAGAGAGGGTGACCCAAGGCCGCCCTCTAGTCCGTCATGCTTCCGGTCTATTGCCGTTGACGTTTGAAGAGGAAGGTCAAGCTATCGGCTGATAGGTTCGGGGCCGCGTTGACCGCCGAGACGAGCTCCCATCCCTCATTGCCGAGCGTTACCAAGGCCGTGCGGAGCGCAGCGTCCGAGAACTCCTTGAAGCGAAGCGGGCGTCTGACGACAGGTCGTGGTAGCGTGAGCGCTGAAGCGCGGCCGCTGCGGGTGAGCCTATCTCCGGTGATGTTGATGCGTCGCACACGACTACTCTGCGCGATTGGCATGAGCTTGTGGTCGGCCGTGGTTATCGGCAGCCAGGCTGCGGACCCGGTTGCACTGTCCGCGACGCTGCGGGCCCACGTGAAGGACGAGCGGTTCGGGATCGTCACCTCGATCAGAGGGCTGCCACTCGGCGTCCGAGACGGGCTGCAGACGTTATTCGGCAGCCAGTCACTCGATATCGCTGAGCCCGGAGCCGAGTTTCAGGTCACCGACCAGATCGTCGATCCGAAGCTGCCGCTACGTCGCCTGGTCGCGGCAGGGTGCTCGACCGATCACTGCCTCGTCTACTACGAACGCGGCGGCATCGCCCACACGTGGCAGGTAGCACTGTTTCACTGGACGCCGGCCGCGACTCGGTTCGAGTGGGGCGGTAGCGCGCCGCGCGGCCTCGCGTCAATCGACGACGTTCGGAACGCCATTCTGTCCGGAGCGATCAAAGGCCCGACCAAGTTCTGGTAGTTCAGCCGCTATCCGATGCTCGAGCGCACGAAACAACTGCTTGGTAACCCTGACGCTTCCGATCCGCGCGTCTTGCTGGCCGATGTGCTGCGTTCCGCGTTGGAGCTGCTGTCGTTGCCCGACAATGATTTCGCGTGGTCGTCGTGGCGAGATCAGACCGCCGCAACAACAGAGGTGAAGTCGTTGCTGTCGCTCGTTGAAGCCGGGGGTTTGCCGGACCGCACGTCTGTCTCGGTTCTCTTTGCGCCGACGGGTCCGATTCAGGAGGTCAGTATCAGCAGCGGTTGGGCAGACGCGTTCCTGAAAGTGGCCGAATGCTACGATCGCGCGGAGCGGTTGCTGTGGCCGTAGCGGCAAGACTCCTCGGCGCACCAGCCTCGACTATGATTCGAACCACGTCATCCTGACAGGGGACCAAAGAGCGATGCGCCTCGGGACGACGTGTCAACCGTACTGGAGCCCCTGTTCACCGCCCTGGCTGGCCGGTATCACCCGCACATCCTCCCGCTCCATGCCTCCGGGGAGGAAGCCTCCTTCCTCTACTTTGTGATGCCGGTCATGCAAGGACAGACGCTCACGCGACCTTACACAGGACCAAACTCAAGCGCCCAGCAACCCAACCAGTTGAATTCCCCTACCGTTGACGGCCGAGTCGTTCCCAACAACGCTAGCGCGTCGGCGGATCGCTCGTCATGATCGTCCGATGCATCTTCCAGGTTCCATCGGGTTGTCGTTGAAGAATGCGCATCAGCTTGCCACTGTAGGTTAGGTCGCTGCCTCCGGCTCGCGGCCGCGTGGTCCCACGATAAGTGCCCCACTCGAAGGCGTACTCACCCGTGACCTTGATCTCCTCGAAATCGACTACGTAGTCGATAGGCATGAACGCCTGCAGTTGCTCCTTACCTTGCTCAACTGCGGCGGCGTTTGCCGACCGTCCCCGTACAATCGCGCCGACAGGCGGTAGCACGACGAAGTCGTCGGTCCACTGGGACACGATTGCCTCGGTGTCGCTCGCCAACGCGGCCCTTACGTCATGCTGGTTCAATGCCTCGATCGCGCGCAGGTCAGCTTCAAGATTTGATTGGGTTTGCATCGAGCCTCCACTGTCGGCAGGGAAAGAACAGGCGCTGGTCAATGCCGCGACCAGCGCCAGCGGGCCGCGAGACAACTGCAACCGGCATGTCCGCTCGGTAGCGGAGGGTGTCGGAACGACGGTTGAGAGTCTTCGCGAAGGTCACCACGACTACACCCGCCCGAAGACAACACGTTGGCCTGCCGTTGAGAGAACGAGGGACTCGCCGTCCGGCGACACTTCCCACGTCCCCCTGCTGACGATACGCTCGCCCTGTTTGATAATTGCTTCAAGCGTCCGAACACTTGTCCATCGGGCCTGTAGCAGAAGTTCACTCCCGAACTGAATCGGACGGTCCTGCCCATCGGCGTGAATGACCAGCTTCATCGCTATCTCGCGACGGGCTGCTCCGGCAGCGATCTGAGTCAGTGTGAGAGTGCCGTCCGTCAACTCGAACTCCACCACAGCGTCTCCGACGAGATCTTGGCGGTCGTCCTCGGAGTCCGTTGCCGGACGTGCGATCCACGTGCCGACGATGGGATGACGCGACGGGCCGAACTCTTGCTCCGCAGCTTGCGGCGATTCACCGGCAGTGTCAGCCGACTGTAAGCGAGACGTACGCAAAACAGCTGAAGGGGCCTTCGCTGATTCGACGTGGAGCTTCAGATCTGGCCAGCTCGGGAATCCGTAGCCGCGAGCAAGCGCATGCTGAGCGTCAACGAGACGCCACCTGGGGTTCCGGTGCCGAAAGACGCGCAGAACGTCTTTCGCCTGTTTCTTCAAGTGGCTAAGATTCGGGCGGGGAGGCAGGCGCTGAGACATCGTTCACCCTTCGTCGCCCGTCGTCCGCTTGCGGGCATGAAAGGGTCGATGCTCAGTTCACTGAAAACATGGCAGGTGGGATAGTCCCTTTCCGCGGACGGGGGTACAGCCTGCAACTGCGAAGCGAAAGCTACCACAGCGGATCGCCCATGGGCAAGACAATCCGCCGGTCAAATCCGTCCGTCCATCGGGTTCTACACAGGAGTTGCGCTGACATGAATCGAGCTCTGCTGCCTTTTGTTGTGTTCGCGTCCATAGTTGCCTGCGCACCTTCACAGGTCAGTCAGCCCGACTTTCGTCTGCAGGTCGTTCCGGCAACTGTGTACAAAGTGGACGATCCAGGAAATACCAGAACGTCATCATTCGTGTTCGATATTGCCGTCATTTGCTCCACCGATTGCGCGCTCAACCCAATCTCCGCCAGCGTGGAGCTCTCCAGTGCCGGATCAATCGTCGAGCGGCAGGATTGGACGACTGAAATGCTGGCGAAGATTAAGGGGGTGAAGTATCGGATCTCGCCGGATACTCCGCTCGCCGCCCCTTTGCGAATGTTTACGCTGCCCGAAGCATTTGACCTTCACTTTTACTTCCGCTGTCCCCAAGGCCTGGCGATTGACTCCGCAAGTGTCAGAGTACAAGTCGCAGACGCGAAGGGCAGCCGAGCGGAACAGATCCTGAGGATACCGATTCAGGTACTACCAACAGAAGACATCGCTCATCCTTCCCTTTCGTGGTCGGGGCGTTGTTGGGCAGGACTGGGTCACGAACGGCGGCCACGGCGGGGGCATTGGCACTGACTTCGCTATAGACCTGCGCGGCTTGGATCAGAACTTTGCGGAACAGATAAGCGATGCCAACGAGAACGCGTCGGCTGCGGGCTGGGGCCGCGAGATCCGTGCGCCGGGGGCTGGAACTGTGACTTATGCGCGCAACGATGTACCCAATAACCCGCTGCCGGGAGACCTCGACATCAATTCGTTCGCAGCACTACATGACCCGGTTCTGACGTTTATGGGAAATTGCGTCATCATCGACCACGGCAACGCCGAATACAGCGTAGTAGCGCACATGCAACTAGGCTCAGTCACGGTCAAGGTAGGCGAACGGGTCGCCGCCGGCCAGGTGATTGGAAAGCTGGGAAACTCGGGAAACTCATTCGGGCCGCACTTGCACTATCAGCTTCAATCGGGGCCACAGCTTTTTCAAGGTCAGTCGCTGCCGTTCAGGTTTCAAGACGTCGACCTTCCACTCTCCCGAGGCAGGCTGTTCGATGCAAAATAGATTGGCCCGCGGCCATGGCGATTGGCGGTACGACGAATGCGGCCAGTCGTCCATAGCGTTTGCAGCAGAAGCGCGACGCGTTAACACGCCCCACAAGACTAGCGTCGCTCTCCCACCGGACCAGACTCCCTTAGAAGTGCCTCGAACTGACGCGGCTGGACCGCTTTCATCGTTGACGTAGACGGCCGTCATTCTGAGGCGCAGGATGCTCCCTGAAACCAAGGAGCACGCAATGCGCAACCCCGCCGAATTCACTCCAATCCGCAACCGCGGCCTTCGGCGCGTGCGAGCCGCCGACTACGTGGGCGTATCGCCGAGGACTTTCGACGCGGTGGCCGCGCGAGAAGGCATCAAGGCGATTCGAATACCTGGCCATCGACGATCGATCTACGACATCGATGACCTCGACCGAGTCATCGACAAGTGGAAAACCTCTGGCGGCAACCCTGAGGCCGCATGAGCGCACGGTACTCACGGGTGCCCGTCGGCAGTCTCGATATTGCCGGCATCTCTGACGGCGCGCGCCTGCTGTATGCCTGGCTGCGCCAGTCTCCGAGTCTCGGCGTGACACCGGGACTGCTTCGGATCGGCGTGGCAGGACTCGCGGAGGAAATCGGCTGGGCGGCATCAAAAACGCGTCGCCATCAGGCCGAGCTCGTCGCCGTCGGCCGTGTGCTGTTCGACGAACGACAGCGCGTCGTGTACCTCGTCGGTGCCATCCCGGATGATCGGCCGCGCAACGTGCCAAGCCGTGACCGCGATGGCTCGGCAGTTTGCCGGTATGCCCGCGTCGCCGGTGGTTGACGCCGCGGCGAACGAACTCACGGCCAGCATTGCGGACCTCGAGCCCCCTCTCCGATCTAGATGGGCCGAGCTTTACAGTAACGCCAACAAAGGCGGTAACTGTAACAGCGACAGCAACGCCAACAGTAACGCCAGCAGTCTCTCATGCGTGCGCGCGCGCGCTCCGATCCCACCACCACCACCAGTACCACCGACCACCACCGATCCCATCGACCGAATACCACCGCCGCCACCGGCGGCCGTTCCCCGGCGCAGTGGCCGTGACCGTCAGCCAGCACCGGCGCCACCGGACCACGACAGAACCGCGGCTGCGCCGCGACATGCGCGCCAGTCCAAAAGTCCTAACGGCAATAACTACGCTCCCATCGCAGCGATCGCACGTTCGCTTCTAGAGGAGCAAACCTTCAAAAGCGAGAGCGAACTCATCGAAGCCACCAAGCAAAGATGCGCCGACATGGGCATCGACTATGGCAACGATGAGGCTGTGCCGTTTGATGTTGTCCACAGAGCATGCTGGAGGGAGTGGGGCGAGGCATTGACCACTGAGGCCGCGACCGCTGGATTTGTGCTGGCCGGCATTGGGTCAAATCGTCCACGTGGTGACGCGGTGGCGCAGTGGGCGAAGGCGTTTCTGGCACTGCACACGTACTGACGACGATGCGAGCCACGGTCGAACCCGTCGCGACTGGGCCGACGCTCGGTGCCCCGTTCTCAGCATTCTAGAGCAACAAGGAAAGATGGCCAGTCTTTGAAGGAGCACGCTTGGAAAGCCGAATTCCTCGAGCGACACCAACCAACTTCGACGCACCTTATCGCATAGCCCTTCACCGACTTAGCTACCCAAAACTATCACTCAGTGCGCGTCGCTAAACCTCCATGTGTGGCGAGGTTTTGAGGGGCACGTGTCACAGTCCTATCACAATCGCGTTTTCACTTAGCGTCGTTCGGGATGGACCGGCTCAAGGACGAGCGCTGACGTCCGACACTCCAAGGTTGGCTGGCTCCGCGAGACGTCGCAGGGACAGTCATCCGGGCGGCCTGGCGCCATGAACGGAGGGACGCGTTAGGCACCTTCGCGCCTCTCCTGCTTCGGACGGGAAACAACGAAGCCCCGCCGGAGCCGGGCCGATCAGGCGATGGGGTCGGCGACCCGCAGCAGCGCGACGACCAGGATCAGTATGAGGACGATCATCTGTGTCGCATGGATGGCTGGCCGGCGACTGACGATTCCAGGCAGCAGGGTCATCATGGCGGCGAAGCGAAGGACGTCCGCGAGGCTGATGTTCCAGCGGCCCTCGATCGCGCGCACTGCCACCGAACCGGACAGCAGTGCGAGCAGGAGCAGTCCCTGCATCCAGCCCGACTGCCTGAAATAATGGACCCGCAAGTCGAGGTTGTCGGCATCGTCGAAATCCGGCACCGCGAGATAGCTGACGATATAGAGCAGGATCGGGACGAGCAGCAGCAACAGGGCTTCGAATATCGACCAGGTCGGGTGATCCTTGACGGCCCAAAGACTGAGCCAACTCGTGACATTGACCACGAACAGGAAGGCGAGCCAGCTGGTATGCACCCAATAGCGCCGCGTGCGATCGCGAGCCTCGATCATCTTCGCGACGCTCGAAACCAACAGCGTCAACCCAAGAGCTGAGGTGACAGCGTATAGGCCAAGGATGAATGCAAAGGGAGCCATGTACTCCTTCGGCGCTTGAAGTTACATCACCTTTGGGATTCTGGCGATAGCAAGCGGACCTCAACTCCGACAGCCCGTGGTGCGGCCGGACAAGGAGGTCCACGTCACCTAGGCGTCGTGGTTTGTTCGGTGCAGAAGCCGCTGCTATTATGCGCGGATCAACGAGGAGGGCGCCGATGACGAAACGACGTGAAGCAGTCGCTGCCATCGCAGGATTGTCCTTGGTTAGTTGCATTGCGTTGACGGCCCAAGCTCCGCCGAAGCCGAGCGCCGAGCATCAACGCCTGGCCTACTTCGTGGGGAAATGGACCAACCAGGGTGAGATGAAAGCAGGTCCGTTCGGTCCCGGCGGAAAGACCATGTCGACCGACACCTGCGAATGGTTCGAAGGGCAGTTTGCCGTGATGTGCCGGTCAGAAGGAAAAAGCCCGTTCGGACCGATGAAGAGCGTCGGGATCATGAGCTACAGTGCCGAAGAGAAAGTCTACACGTACTACGCGACCGACAACTCCGGCATGACGATGACGAGCGTACAGCGCGGGACGGTCAAGGGCGATACATGGACCTTTACCGGCGGCCAGAAGGTCAAGGTGCGCGTGACGCTCAAAGAGGTGTCGCCGACCTCCTACACGTTCATGATGGAGATGCAGGACGCCGATGGGAAATGGGCGCCGATGGTCGAAAGCACGTCGACCAAGTCGAAATAAGCGCTACGAGCGTGGCTCGATGTCGATCTCGATTTCATGGCCGAGTTCATCGATGAACAGCGCGCCGAGTGGGCCCATCCAACGCGAGCGGATCCGGCGCGAGCTGATCGCGTGGACGCGTCAATGTCCGCCATGACGCCGGCGAATGGCGGTGAGCGACGCGCTCGCCGGACGGTGAGCATGGAGGAAGAGGACAAACTCGCCTGGCTTCTCCTCGCGATCGTCGTGACGGGATTCGCCGTGATGCTGCTGCTTCTACTGGGCCTCATGTCGTGAAGCCGCGGGAGTCAGCGACGAATCGGTGGAATGTAACGCTTCGACGAATCGTCGCGGACCAGCGACTAGCGCGCCGGACAGTCACGTGTCGGTGTCCACTCCGTAGTGTTCGTCATCCATGGATGCGACGCATCATACAGGTTGAGAAACAACGCTCGGCGTGTCTCCGCACCAATGCTTGTCAGAACCATCGGCGGACCGGATGGGACAAAACCGCCCTCCCCCGCTCGCAGGACGATTGTCCGTTCGGGCGTCCGTAAGCACTGTGCGCCCGTCAACACGTACCAAGCCTCGGGCCCCCCCGAATGCCGATGCACGCTCGTTATCATTGCTTGATTCGGCGGGAAGGTGGCTTCCATGTATCGCGCTACGTACTCTTTTGCCCGTGGAACGGGCAACGGGCCTATCACCGCGATCCGGTCGCCAGCGGCCGGCCGCCATTGCGCGTTGGCTATTGTGAAGACCCACACTTTATCCAGTGATTCAGCCACCGTGCTCGTCGGCTCTGATTTGGCGGCGGCTTCCGCCGAGGCACGAGTCGGATACGTGTACAGATGCCAGAACAGCGGTTCATCGGGCAACTTTTCAATTGGTTGCACCGCGCTGAGGTAACAGCCAACCTCGCTGGGCCGTTTGGACGGCTCGGCGCAGCCTCCAGGTATCGCGGTTCCCCTGATCGATTGTGCCGACAGTTGTGCTGCCAACGCGAGGACCGCGACCGCGGCTCCGATCAATCCATGGCAAAGCGTCGGGTGAGTCTTCATGTCTTCCTCCGTTAACGCCCGGACCAATAAGTTTCGGCAGGGGCGGGAGTTACCACCTCGAGCCGGGGGACGGACGCGTGCGGGCGGCGAGGGGCGGCAACGGGCCCGCCGTCATGCCCGGACCACACCTCGGTGTGATCGGCGGCAGGAGCCGACGGTGTTTGCGCCATTGTGGCAACTGTTGCCACGGGCTGCTAGCCCAACTACCTACTCGTGAGTGCCATGACCGACTTCATGCAGTGGATCGCGAAGCCGCAGGCCGATCCGCGTCAGATTCCTGAGTATCACTTATGGACACTGACGAAAGACGGGCGGAAAGCGGAAGCGCGATTCTAGTCGCGCTGTTCGTCACGCTTGCCGCCGCAACCAACGCTCAGGAGGCGACCCCAACGGGCATCCAGGCTCTCACGCCGCGCACCTACGAGGAGGCCGTTGCGTGTGGGCGCTCGGGAAATTGGCAACTCTGTGCCGGTGTGCCGACCGACCCACGCATACCGTTCCTTGCTACAACCTTGTGCCCGGCCCTCGTGGAGTGGGAGGTTCGGCTTGAGACGCCGTTCATCAGGTTGGCCCGCGAGTCGGGTTACACAAGTTCTAGGTTTCTGCCCTCCCTCGCAGGGGCGAATGCGGGCGGCGCACGCATCATCGTGCATCGAAGTCGCAAGTCGAGTTGGCAGTCGGGGCGTCGGCGCATCGACTCGCTGCTCTTGATGCGGGCGGGAGAGGTGATCGAACCAACAGCGACAAACATTGAGCAGCTAACCGAGCAGCCTTTTGTGGGTGGTCCGTATGTGGTCTACCGAGGCACCTTCACGGTCCCCTTCGAAGTCCTGGCACCGAGCGACTCCGTGACGTTGGTGATCAACCTCGAGGACGAGATCCTAAGCTGCGTGCTGAGTGCCAGCGACCTGGCGAGGTGGCGATGAGGCGGATGGGGGAGCTGCTGGCGCTCAAATGGGAGGCACATTGACGAGGACGCGCTGACGTTCCTGGAGACGAAGAACGGCAAGCCGCGCCGTCTGCCGCTCTCGCCCGCGGCCGCGAAAGCCGTCCTGGGCGAACTACCGCGGGTTCCTGGCCGGCCCTACGTCTTCACGAACCCGGCGACGGGCGACCGCTACACCGTCAACGGGACGCTCCATGTCTTTCGGCGGGCGGTGAAGCGGGCGGGGATTCGGACGGGCGACGTGACGCTCCACACGCTCCGCCACACGGCGATCAGCCGGATGATCGCGGAGGGCTTCGATGATTACACCGTCATGGCCGTGAGCGGTCACAGCTCGACGCGGATGCTCGCGCGCTACACGCATCCGAGCGAAGAGCGGAAAGCCGACGCGATGGCGTCGTTCCGAGCTTTCGCGGCGTCACAACCTGCGTCACAATCGGCCAGAGACGACCGATCGATGAACTCGAGGAATTGAAGGATTTGTTAAGGAAAACTGGTGGACGGCAGGAGGCTCGAACTCCCGACCTCCGCGTTGCGAACGCGGCGCTCTCCCAACTGAGCTAGCCGCCCACTCTGATCAAACACTGATTATACAAGTAACCCCATCGGCCTCCGGTCTACGGTTCCCAGTCTCCAGTCTCCGGTCTCCGGCACGCAGGTGCTCTCAGCCCCTTTGGTCTAATGCTTGAGCAGCGTGTTGAACGAACTGAGAGAGAACCTTTGTGCTGTGGACCGGAGAGACTGGGGACCGAGAGACCGATTTTACGCAGGAACGCTCTCGGGCTCACGCTCCATGCGCGAGGCGCTGGTGGGACGCGCCGTTGTGTCCGCGTAGTGCTCTTCCAGCATCCCGACGAACCGGCAGACATGCCGATAGGTAATCAAACGCTGCAGCGCCGCATCGGCCGCTCCGGGATGACGCCAGAACACCGGGAACAACCGGTTGAAAACGGTCATCAGCTTCTTGCGATTCGGGTCGAACAGATACCAGAGCAGCACCCAGATGAACCCGCCAAAGATGACCGGGCGACGGTAGTTGCTGGCTTTTCCGGGCGCCTTGGCAAGACGCGAGATCTCGCCGAGGCAACGATTGGAATAGTTGATTGGATCGTAGAGCGCTCGGACCATCTGCAAATAGCCCTTCTGTAGAGCCTCGATGGTCATGCACTTGGGCACGATATTCGTGAAGAAACTGTTGCCCTGGAATTCGTTCTCGACGATGACGCGTCCTTCGTCCAGCATCCGTTTGTAGAGCGGCGTCGCAGGTAAGGCACCCAGCAGCGACGGGAGCGGCAACGGGATCTTCGCGTCATTGATGAAGTCCACCTGCTCCTGGAAGATCTGCTCATCGTCATGATCGAATCCGACGATGAGGCCGGAGTAGACGGCGATGCCGTGCGACTGAATGCGCTCGACCTCGCCGAGAGTGTCTTTGCGGACGTTCTGAAACTTGTGGGTTTCCTGCAGCGACGAGACCCGCGGGGTCTCGATGCCTATGAACATGCTGCGGCATCCACCGTCGAACAGAAGTTTCAGAAGCTGCTGGTTGTGGGCGACGTTGATCGTGGCTTGCGTCGAGAACACGAACGGCTTGGGCAGCGTCTTCTGCAGATCGGCCAATGCCTCCATCAGCGACATCGTGTACTTGGGATCGCCAATGAAGTTGTCGTCGACGAAGAAGAGCCGGTCCCAACCAAGCGCAAGGGTCTTCCTGACTTCCACGAGCACCTGTTCGACCGGCTTGACGCGGACCTTGCGCCCGTAGAGCGTGATGATGTCGCAGAACTCGCACTTGAACGGGCAGCCGCGGGTGGTCTGCAGGCTGATGCTCATGTAGTCGCGCGGCGACACGAGCTCGAACCGCGGGACTGGCGAGGTGCGGAGGTCGACGGTATCCGCCGGAGTATAGGAATCCTTGACGACGCCCTTTTCGAGATCCGCGACGCACTGCGGCCAAATCTGCTCTGCTTCGCCGACCATCAACACGTCGGCGATATCGCGATAACGTTCAGGGACCGCCATACAGGACGGTCCGCCAACGATCACGCGCTTGCCGGCCGCGCGAAATCGCTTGGCGATGTTCCGGATGCCAGGCCCCTGCAGGTGCATCCCGGTGATGCCGACGACATCGGCGTCGTTGTCCCAATCGATCTGACCGATGTTCTCGTCGCAAATCGTGACTTGATGCTGCTCGGGAATCATCCCGGCGACCGTCAGCAGCCCCAGGGGCGGAACCGAGTACTTCTTGAAGACCATCGGCGCCGCATACTCATTCCCGGAGAAGCTGAGCGGCAATTTCGGGTTGATGAGATAGAACTTCATGCGGGTCTCGGGACACCACGCCAACCGAGATGATAGGGGCGGGAGAAAGCCCTCTCGGCGCCGTTTGCGAGCGGAGTCGAATTCAAAATCGCCTTAGAGATCTTACGCTAAGTCTCGGCCGCTGTAAATGTTACGGGTTGACGGGGCCCCGCCAGGCATGCAGCGTGGTACTCGGCACGAACGTAGTGGGCGCCAGCCGCCTCGTACACGCGAATCACCGGGAAGTTGTAGTTCTGCGTCTGGTACTCGCCGATCCCACCCTGGGCGTGGGACCACAGCGTAGCTTCTCGAATAAGCGACGCATACGCGCCAGGGGCGTCGCGGCGGCAGGCGCCGATCCCTCCGCCCAGAATCGGAACGCCACCGACCGTGGACGCAGGTTCCCGCCGCCGGAAGAACAGGTAACCGATCACGTTGCCCGCGCTGTTGACCGCAACGAGCCGTTTGTCGGCCATCTTGCCGGAGATGCACTGCTGCGCCCACTCGATATAGAAGGCCGCGGCCCGATCGGCGGGAACGTGCGGGTCGTGCTGAAATCGTCCGACGTAGCCGCGAAACGACTCCCGCGTGATGTCGAGCACTTCATCGGCATCCGCGGGTTCGAAGTCGCGGATTACGCCGACGTCGCGCACCTCGAGGGGATGCTCCTTCTTCGGACGCATGCGATAGGTGACGAGCGCGTCCATGAGGCGGAACCCGCGCCGCTGCAGCAGGTCGACGGTTGGGATGTCTTCGACGTCGACACGAGCCGTCAGGTGTGGAATCGCCGCTTCGTCCAGTGCCCGCAAGGCCGCGTCGAGCGCGGCTTCGACGACCGCCTGCGGAGTATCCGGCGACGTCATGATGTAGTCGATACGCGCCATGTTGACGCGAAAGAAAGTCGAGTCCCACGGCAACGCGCGCGCCACGACCAGAGCGCCTGCATCACCATCCGATGCATGCAAGGCCAGGGAAGGCGTTGCTTCGAGGGCGGGCCGAATCTCGGCCTTCATGATCTCGATCTGTGCCTTCCGCGAGTACACGCGGTAATAGCGATACGGTTTGAAAGGGAAACCCGGGATCAGCGCTTCGACGAGTGGGGCATCCTGGGGACCAAGCCTGCGAACGTTCAACGCCGCGCCCCGGGCGTCTCGAGCACACCCGCCGGCGTTGCGCGCGGCGCTTCGTGCATCCGTCGTACGAGAAAGAAGGGGCGTCCGGAGCTTTGCCGGTAGATCCGCTGCACGTACTCGCCCACGAGACCAAACAGGGCTACCAGGGCCGCCTGAATCGCAAGCAGCATGAGCGGGATCGCGTAGCCCACGAGTGGAGTCGCGGCGACACTGGCGACGGCCACACTGACCGCGGCGATCAGCAACACCGCGGTCAGCCCGGTGGCGACGAGAAACACCCACGCGAAAACATCGCCGAGGGCGTTCACGAAGAAATCCATGAACAACCGGACCAGGCTGATCACGGAGTATGAGGAGGCCCGTCCGGTTTCAGGACGGGGGCGGTGTTGGACTTCGACCTCGGTGACACGGCGAGCCACTCGCACCGCCAGCGGTTTCAAAAAGCGCCGCAGCTCACCGAAGGCCGCCAGGCTTCGAGCGACGTCGTCTGTGAAGGCGTTGAGGGGACAACCGATGTCACGCAGCGGTACTCCGGCGAGCCGCGCCACCATGGCCGTGGTCAGCCGAGAAAAGACCTGACGCGCCGCCGGATCCTGCCGATTGAGCCGGACGCCGCTGACCAGGTCGTAACCGCGTGTCAGCGGCTCGATGAGTCGCGGGATGTCGCTGGGGTCGCACTGCAGATCCACATCCAAGGTCACCAGATATCGTCCCGCGGCATGTTCGAAGCCGGCGGTGAATGCCGCATGCTGCCCAAAGTTCGCCGCGAGTTCGACAACGCGCACGCGTGGGTCCACCGCCTGAACCGCGCGCAACGCCTCGAGCGTGCCATCGGTCGACCCATCGTCGACATAGATGACCTCGGCGCCCCCGGCCATCTGATCGAGTACCGGCGTGAGCGCGGCCTGGCATGCCGGGATCAAACCCGCACTGTTGAACACGGGCACGACGACAGAAACGAGTGGACGATCGGTCATGAAGCCGGCGTGATACGAATGCGATAGATCGCGACGGGCCATACGCGACTGCCGGAGCGATTCGGCAGCGGTTGTGAAGGACTCGCGGTTGCACCCGGCGTGCCTCGCACCCCGTAACTCACGAACGTCAGCCGATTGTAGCCCGCACGTGCGATCCGGCCAACGGCGTTGGCGGGAATCACGGCACGGACCTCTGCTGGTTCGGAAGCAGCAACGACGAACCGCCCGATGTCTCGATCGTTCAATTCGAGGCCGAGATCAACCGCCACAGGCGGTTCCTCGAGACGTGCACGAGCGGTCACCGTTATCTCGAGGCCTCGTGTTGCATCGGCGGCAAGGGGTAGCGCAATGGTCGCGCGCGACTGGCCGATCCAGCGCACTGGCTCCCCGGCGTCCGGCCCCGGCGCATCCCACCCTTCGAGCAGAAAGCGATTCGCGTCTCGATTCAGGGTCAGATCCACACTGCTGTGTCGTGGTTCGAACGCCAGGAGCTCGTAACGGTCGATGGGGAGGCGCTCCCGCAGTGCGAACCACGCATTCGCCGGAAATGCATAGGGATAAACGTATCCAGGGGCAGTATGGACATCGGCCTGCTGTCGCATCATTACGGCAAAACTCACCGGGGCGTCCTTGGGAATCATGCCGATGGTGTACTGCACCATGAGCCAATAGTTGTTGGCGAGACCGAGCAGGATGAGGGGCGCCACGGCGAGCAACGGTCGTCTCCGCGCCGCCTCGACGACCACCGCGAGTCCGGGCGCGAACAGCGCGAGCGCGCTGGTCAGACCATGGGCGAAGACGCCTCCGTCTCCACCCCCACCCGGCAGCAGGATGGCAGCGCCAGCGATCCACAGAGCGAAGATTGCAAACGAGACAGCGGTCCAGACTGGCTGCTGTCTCAAACGAAAGAGGGAGCCAGCGACCGCCAGATATGCAATCGGTGTCAGCGAGAAAAACCCCTGTATGGATGAGAAGAGCGCGCCGCTTCCCGCTGCATCACCCGTGACCCTCCGAACCAACCAGGGCGTCGCCGCGACCAGGAGCCAGACCACGGCAACCCCGAACCGCAGGCGCGAGGCGAGAAGCAGCAATGCTGAAACCGTTGCGAAGGATGCCGCCTCGGGAAACGTCGCTGAGGCTGTCATCGACCAGAACAAGGAGGTCCCAGCAAAGATCAGCAGGGTCGTCAGAACGGCCACCGAGGGCGAAAATTCGCTGCGGAGACGCTCGTGAAGTGCGATGAGGCCAGCTGCCCCTGCAGCGTACGCGGTAGGCGACGCGACTGCTGATGACAGGGCAATCACGATAGCGCCCAAGAGAAGACCAGCGGCTACGAAGAGTCGATCGGGACTCCAGCGACCAACAGCCGCCGTTGTCACGCTCTGCCCCTTCGTTGCCTCACCATGGATGCATCAGCGCACTACAACCAACTGTTCACGCGTGGGTTCACTGATGCCGCACTCATTCTGTGCGCGAAGACGAGTGAAGTAGATGCCGGGAGGCGCCTGAGCCGACAAATGTGTTGCCGGGCCTGTTGTGGCGCGGTGCGTGTCGGCGAGCCCGGGCAGAGAGCCAACCTCGAGAACATAGTTCGTGACGGCGCTGCCAGAGGCCGGGGCAACCCATTTGAAGTTGACCGTCCGGCCGTCCAGCCAGATGGTCAGACCTTGCGGTGAACCGGGCGGAGTGCAGGCGCCACCAACCGTGAAGTGCGCCTCCGGAGAAGGTCGGCTAGCTCCAGCTTCGTTGACCGCAAGGACGCGCCAGTAGAAGATTCCTCTCGGCGCGTGGCCAGAAATCGACGTGACGTTGCCAATCGGCTCGTCGATCAAGTCGCTGGCGCCCGGAGTGGTTCCGACTTGCAGGATGTAGTTTGTGACTGATGCTGACGCGTGGACAGGCTCCCAGGCGGCGGTGACCAGTGTCCCCAAGACTTGGGTCACGAGGCCGGTCGGTGGGGGTGGTGTGGCGGCGAACGCGTCACGCCAGTTTGCAACTGTGGAAGCCGCGATGTTGAGCGAACCGGCGTTGTTCTGGCCGCTGCTGCCGGTGACATATCCATCGTGCAGCACGGATGGGTTGGAAAAATTTGGAATCCTCGGACAACTCGCGCCGGCACACGGATGCGCCATGATCGTCCGAAAGCCGCGCACCGGATCCTTGTACGCGTAAGAGAAGGGAAGCGCCGCACCTGTCGCACCGTCCTCGGGCGCATGATGGGAGCCCATGTTGTGACCCATTTCGTGCGTCGGCGTGTACTGCGCAACACATGACACATCAGCCACGCTATAGGCGTCGAAGTTCGCGCTCGGGGCGGCGAGCAGCCAGCCGATTCCGCAAGCGCTGAAATCTGGGCTGCTCACGAGCAACTGGACAAGGTCCGCCCGAAAGTCATTCCTCAGGCCTTGCGCGACCGATGAACTAGTCAGTCGGAGGAGGTCAGTCTCGAGGCTTGGTGCCTCCGCGAACGGCAGCGGCGCACTCCCCGCCAGACGAAGTCTGGGCACGACTCCGCTCCGCGCAAATGCGGTGTTGGTATCGCTGACCACCTGCGAAACCAGTGCTTCGATTTGAGCCGACCCGCCCGCACGGACCCGCGCCGCATCGGTGTACAGCAGCAGGACATCGATGGCGCTGCCATCCTCCAGTGATGCCGAGCCTATAGCTGGACGCACAGGTCCATCCGCGCCGACGGGCGGATTGAGTTCGCGGCGGAACTGCGCGGGGTCCAGCTGGTCAACGACGTACACGGCGGCTGATGCCGTCCGCACCTGATAGAGCACTGAGACAGCGTTGATCAAGCCCGAAACGACACCGTCGCGTACCGTGAACACGACGTGACTGTACGGCACGCCCTCTAACGATCCCACCCACGATCGAAAACCTGACGGATCGAGATCCTCTCGCTCGAAACGGGCGCGCAGTGCCCGGTCGTCGATGTTGAGGACGACGGTATCCACTGCGCCGCTCAATGGATCGAAGAGACGCTCGAGCCGCATGCCGACCATCGCACGACTGAGAACGCCGGTCGTGGAGATCGCGGGCGTCGGCGTCACACCCGAAATCTCATAGAACAGCGGCGATAGCGTATCCTGCGCTCCAACTACCGCGCTCACCGCCAGGATAGGGGCGGCGGCCGCGAATGTGCGCGTGCCCAACATCAGGGCAGCACCAGCGTTATTTCGTTCGAACTAGCGCTGACGCCACAAGCACTACGGCTCTTGACCCGAATGAAATACGTTCCGGGCGGCCCGCTGGCCGTGAGCGATGTGCCCGGGCCGAGATCGGCAACCAGGATGTTTTCGAGTCCGGTCGCCGTGCCCGCCGAGATCCTGTAACCCACGGGCGCTGGACCGGTGCTCGGCGCCTGCCAGGTAAAGGTCACCTGGCCACCCGATTTCGTGAACGCAAAGTTGGTCGGTGGGGAAGGCAACGGACACGCGACGTTCACCTGGATCTCGTTTGACGGCCCGCTGGTGCCGACCACGTTACGCGCACGGACACGCAGGTAGTAAACGCCCGGCGGAACTCCTGTGAACTGCAAGCCCGGCGCCGTACTGTTGGTGACGAGATTCGCGAGGTTCGAAAGACCCGGCGCGGATCCGGCTTCCAGAATGTACGTAGTAACCGGCTCGCCTGAACTTGGTGGCGACCACGACAGCGTCACGGTGCTGCCCGACACGGTGGCAGCAAGGCCCGTCGGCGGCGTTGGAAGTGCGCCCGACGTGACGATGATTTCGTTCGACGGCGCCCCGGTGCCAAGCGCGTTCCGGCCACGGACCCTCAAGTAATAGACGCCCGGCGGGACACCCGAAAACGCGATCGACGTCAGCGTGTTACCGGTGACGAAGCTCGTGATGTTCGCCAGGCCCGGCGCCGTTCCGGCTTCGATAACGTATGTGGTCACGGCGCCACCTGTGGTCGGCGCCGTCCAAGTGAGAGTGACGGTGGAGCCTGAGATGGACGAGCTGAATCCGGCCGGAGGACCAGGAACCGCCCCACCACCGCCCGCGGGATAGATCGCTCGTATTCCAGCGAGGTCGTCACTACCTAGACCGGATGGTCCGGAGCCGCATCCGGGATGCGGGTCGGGCCACATAATGGCGCTGCTCTGTGCGGAGTGGCCGAGCCCAAGCGTGTGCCCAATGTTGTGCGTGAGCGCATCCTGGAAGCAGCCGCGCTGGGATAGCAGCGCAAACGCGCCCGCACTGTTGTTGAGAACCAGGTTGCCCTGGATGATCTTCTGGAACGTGATGCCGCCGGCGTCTCGCAGTACCGCCGTCATGTACAAGCCGGCAAGGCCGACAACGGTTCCGCTGTCGCTCACCTCGCCGCACGGGTCGTTGAAGGCAACGGAGATTCGGCCGTCGCCCTCGAAGGTGCCGATACAGCGTGCGCTGCGTGACGAGCCGCGCTGCACCTGAAAACTCATTCCCGATCCGTTCCAAAGAGCGATGGCGGCATCGAGCTCGGCGAGCCCGCCACCAAGGCCCCCCGGAGGTTGCTGATAGTCGACCGGAACGACGGTGCCGAAGTCCGCTTCGTGCCATCGGCCGGGCGGGCCATCCGACGGAAAGAACGTGAATGGACGCTCATCGAACTCGACCGGCACGGCGGTAAAGGCCGCATCGTTGGCCGCCGAGGCGACCGCGATGGCGCGGAGCGCCTCCAGATTCATCTCGTCTCTTACTGCACCGTCATCACCAACCTGGGCGGCAACCGGTCCGCCTGCCGTCGACGACACGATCCAAGCGCCCTGCGAGAGACCGGCGGTGTAGAGAGTTCCGTCGCGCGGACGCGCCTCGAGCCATAACACCACTTCATCGAGTCGTTCGAGTCTCGCTTGCCCGGCAACGCGGAACTCGAGGTCTGCGAGGCGGCCGCCGAGGAGCTTGACGACGATTCGCGACTGATGCGTACCCTTCCAGGTTTCATCGACGTCGATCACCGCGTAGGTATAAAGGGCGTTGATCGCGCGGTCCCACTGGCTGGAGACGTTCGTGACCCGTCCCCGTACCACCAGCGTCGATGCATCGCTCAGTTGCTGCAGCGAGAGAAGCGGTGCAGTTTCGGCGGCGAGACGAGGGCTGAAAAACGTTGCGACACTAAGGAGGACGACGAGCAATAGGCGAGACATTCGATACGTTGTTGTACCAGCAGGACGCACCAAAAGGGAAGCCATGAGTCTCAGCCTCGAAAAAGCCGAATGGTATAGTGCCGGGCAGATGTTGTCAGTGAGGAAGATTGGCGTTCTGACGGGCGGCGGTGATGCGCCCGGCCTCAACGCCGTTATTCGCGCGGTGGTGAAGGCCGCCCACAACTCGGGAATCGAGGTCTTGGGGCTGGAAGACAGCTTCGATGGCCTGTTGGACCCTTCACGTACGCGGCCCTTGAAGCCTCACGACGTCACCGGCATCCTCCGGCTCGGTGGCACGATTCTCGGCACCACGAATCGCGGCAATCCGTTCGAGTATCCGGTCGGTTCGCAGGGTGCGAACACCGACTACTCCGATCGGTGCATCGAAACATTCGGCAAGATGAAGTTGGACGCGCTCGTCGTCATTGGCGGCGACGGGACGCTCCAGATTGCGCATCAGTTCTACCTGAAGGGCCTGCCGATCGTCGGCGTTCCCAAGACGATCGACAACGACATCTGGGGCACGACCAGTTGTTTCGGCTTCGACACGGCCGTGGCATTTGCCGCCGACGCCATCGATCGCCTCCATACGACCGCGGAAGCTCATCGCCGCATCATGGTCGTGGAGGTGATGGGTCGCTACGCCGGCTGGATTGCCCTTCATGCCGGCGTCGCCGGCGGCGCGGACGTGATTCTGATGCCGGAGATTCCCTACGATCTCGACCGGGTCATCACGCGAATTCGCGAGCGGGAGAGCTTCGGCGCACGGTTCACTATCGTCGTCGTGGCCGAAGGGGCCAAACCCCGAGGCGGTGACGTGACGCTGATCGAGGGAGCTCGGGCCGGACACGTCGAGCGGCTGGGCGGCATTGGCGCCGTGGTCGCAAGAGCCCTGAACGAGAAGATGGGCAAGGAGACGCGGCATGTCGTGCTCGGCCATCTGCAACGTGGGGGAGCGCCGACGGCCTTCGATCGCGTGCTGGCGACGCGGTTCGGCGGGAAGGCCGTCGAACTACTGAATCGCGGCGTTTTCGGGCGCATGGTTGCGAACCATCCGCCCGACATCGTGCCGATTCCGCTCGCCGACGTGGTTGGAAAGACGAAGACCGTACCGCTTGATTACGATCTGCTGCATACCGCGCGGTCTCTCGGTGTTGCCCTTGGTGATTGAATAGGCGTTTGATTCCCGACGGCCCGGGTCTTAGCCCGGGCGATACATCCCCAGAACATCAAGGTATTTGAGCGCTCCACCGGTGTTGAAGAGCACCACCGTTTCGTTGCTCTTCATGCGGCCGTCGCTGACCAGTCGTCGGATCGCGCTGAGCGCGGCGCCTCCTTCGGGCGCCGCCGATACGCCTTCGTGGCTGCCGATGGCGACCATGTCACTCACCATCTGATCGTCAGAGACAGCGAGCGCAGTCCCGCCGCTGGCGCGCACCGCTTCCAGAATCAGAAAGTCGCCGATCGCACGAGGAACTCGTAACCCGTCGGCCACCGTGTGGGCGTTCTCCCACGGGTCCGCCTTGGGCTTGCCTTGCTCGAACGCCCGTACGATTGGCGCGCAACCGTCCGCTTGCACCGACACCATCTTCGGGCGCTTGCCGGGTTTGATCCAGCCGATCGTCTCGAGCTCCTCGAAGGCCTTCCACATGCCAACCAGGCCTGTTCCACCACCCGTGGGATAGATGATCCAATCCGGCAGGGTCCAATCGAACTGTTCCGCCAGCTCATAGCCCATCGTCTTCTTGCCTTCGACTCGGTAGGGCTCTTTGAGAGTCGAGACGTCATACCAGCCGAGCGGCTTGCCTTTCTCGGCGGCCATGCGTCCGGCATCGGTAATCAGGCCATCGACGAGCGTGACGTTCGCTCCGTAAAGCCGGCATTCGTCGACAAAGGGTTTCTTCGCATCCTTCGGGATGAAGACCTCGCAGGCGAGACCCGCCGCCGCCGAATACGCAGCCGCCGCGTTCCCGGCATTGCCGGCCGTCGGAAGCGCAATCGTGTGCGCACCCAGCGCCTTGGCGCGTGTGATCGCCGCCGACTGGCCGCGTGCCTTGAACGAGTTCGTAGGATTCGGCGATTCGTCCTTGATGTACAGGCGCTGGAGCCCAAGCGTCCGGCCCAACCGCTCAGCGTGGAGGAGGGGAGTCAATCCCTCGCCCAGCGTGACCGGCTTGTCGCCCGGCAGCAGCGGCATGAGCTCCCGATATCGCCACATGTTTGGCGCTCGATCGCGAAGCGTGTCGCGAGACCACGCCATCGCCCCCGCCAGATCGTAGCGAGCCAGAAGGGGTAGACCGCAGGACGGACAGAGGAAGTGACGTTCGCGAGGATCGAATGGCCCGGCGCCGCAGCGGCTCGAGCACTCTAGGTGTGAAAAATACATGTCAGTTGCCAGTTACCAGTCCAAAGGAGTGTGGTGGTTGTCATGACCTTTGAACTGGCAACTGACAACTGGAAACACACACCAGTTACTTGCCGAGTAGTTCCTGGTCCTTCTTGTGCTGGAACTCGTCGATCGTCTTGATGTGCTGATCGGTAATCTTCTGCACTTCGTCGAGGGCGCGCTTCTCGTCATCCTCTGAGATCTGATGCTCCTTGAGCATCTTCTTCAGCTTGTCGTTGGCATCCCGACGGACCACGCGAACGTGATTGCGTCCTTCCTCGGCCATTTTGTGGACGTGCCGCGAGAGCTCTTTCCGGCGCTCTTCCGTGAGCGCGGGAATCGGGATGCGAATGACCTTGCCGTCGTTGGCTGGATTCAGCCCGAGGTCAGCGGTCCGGATGGCCTTCTCAATCGTGCCCATCAGTGATGGGTCGAAGGGCTGCGCCACGATCATGGCCGGCTCGGGAATCGAGAGCGTTGCCACCTGGTTCAGCGGCATGCGTGCACCGTAGGCCTCGACGTGCACGTTCTCGAGCAGGCCTGTCGATGCGCGGCCCGTCCGCACGCCGGCGAGCTCCTTGCGCACGAACTCGAGCTGCGCATCCATGCGCTTCTTCACTTCTCCAAACAACCCTTTCAGGTCGGAAACATCCATATCGGTGAATCCTCGTCAGTTGTCAGTTACCAGTTGGCAGCTCAAAGACTTTGAACTGGTAACTGGCAACCGGAAACTATTACCCAGACACCAATGTCCCCACCGCTTCACCCATGACGACACGCCGGATATTGCCCGGCGTCTTGAGGTTGAAGACGATGATCGGCAGGCGATTGTCCATGCAGAGAGTGATGGCCGTCGCGTCCATGACTTGCAGCCGTTCCTGCAGCACCTGAAGATACGACACACGTTCGTACCGCGTCGCATCGGGGAACTTGATCGGGTCGGCTGAATAGATACCGTCCACTTTGGTTCCCTTGAGGATCACGTCCGCCTTGATCTCCATGGCACGCAGCGCGGCGGCCGTGTCGGTGGTGAAGTAGGGATTGCCCGTCCCAGCAGCAAACACGACGACGCGGCCTTTCTCGAGGTGGCGAATCGCACGCCTGCGAATGAACGGCTCGGCCACCGATCGCATCTCGATTGCCGTCAGGACGCGCGTGGGAACGTTCTGTTTCTCGAGCGCGTCCTGCAGGGCCAGCGCGTTGATCACGGTGGCCAACATTCCCATGTAGTCAGCCGTCGATCGATCCATCCCGCGGGTGCTGGCGGCGAGGCCGCGGAAAATATTGCCACCGCCGATGACGATGGAGGCCTGCACTCCCAGGCTCTGCAGTTCGGAAATGTCAGCTGCGATGCGAGTGGCGACGATCGGGTCGACGCCATACGCCTGATCGCCCATCAGCGCTTCGCCAGAAAGTTTGAGGAGGATTCGCTTATAGGCAGGCTCGGACACTTGGGGGATGATTATACCCAGTGCGGAGTTCGGGGTGCGGAGTTCGGCGTTGGTGCGGAGTGCAGAGTTCTGAGTTTGTGTTCGGGGTTCGGAGTTCGGGTTCGGAGTTCGGTTCGGAGTTCTGTTCTGAGTCCTGCGCCCGTCGGATAGCCCCGCACGCGGCACGGCTGACGCGAACGCGGAACCGAACTCAGAACCCCATCGCAGAACTCTGCACGAGGCACGTTGAACACAAACTCAGAACTCCGCCCTCCGAACACAAACTCCGAACTCCGCCCTCCGCACCAACGCCGAACCCCGCACCCCGAACTCCGTACCTAGTTCGAGTCCGCCCATTCTCCGAGCTTGAAGCGAACGAACCGTGACACGGTGACGTTCTCTCCGGTCTTGGCGGATGCCGTCGCCACCATCTGCTTGATGCTGATGTTCGGATCACGCACGGACGGTTGCTCCATCAAACAGACTTGGGCATAGAAGCTCTCGAGCTTACCCTCGGCGATCTTGTCGATGACGTTGGCCGGCTTCCCCGAGTCCGCGAATTGGGCTCGATAGATCTCTTTCTCCTTCTCGAGCACGTCCGCCGGCACGTCCTCGCGGCGAACGAACTTCGGGTCAGCCGCGGCAATGTGCATCGCCAGCTCCTTCGCGAGCCGCTGAAAATCCTCGGTGCGCGCCACGAAGTCGGTTTCGCAGTTCACTTCGACCAGCACCGCGACCTTGCCACCCATATGGATGTAGTGGCCGATCATTCCGTCCTTGGTCGCGCGTCCCGCACGTTTGGCAGCCGAGGCCAGCCCCTTCTTCCGTAGAATCTCGATGGCCTTTTCGATGTCGCCATCGGCCTCGGTGAGGGCCGACTTGCAATCCATCATCCCCGCGCCCGTCTTGTCTCGCAGTTGCTTTACCTGTTCCGCCGTAATCGCCATCGTCTCTACTCCGATTATTCAGTTCGCCCCCAGGGCGCGGGACTCAGAACTCCGCACGTCGACTCAGAACTCCGCACGTCAACTCGGCACTTCGCACGAAGCACCAACTCCGTACGCCGCACCCCGGACTTCGTACAGTAAAAGCGCCGGCCGAGGATCCCAGCCGGCGCACAGGCCGAGAAAGTGACCCGACTGTATGTCAGGCCGACGGGACCGGTGCCTCGCTGGGTCGCTGCGGGCGCCGCAGGTTGGCGGGCCGCACCGTGCGATTTGCTTCTTCCGTCGCGGCGGCTTCGGCATCAGCCGTCGCCTGATCCGCAAGTGCTGATTCGCGTTCGCCACGACCATCGATGACCGCGTCGGCAACGCGCGCGGCGAACAATCGAATCGCGCGCAGCGCATCGTCGTTGCCCGGGATGACGAAGTCGACTTCTTCCGGGTCGCAGTTCGTATCCACCACGCCAACGACAGGAATCTTCAGCTTGCGCGCTTCGTCGACCGCGATCTTCTCTTTGCGCGTGTCGACGACGAACAGGGCATCAGGCAGGCGCCCCATGTTTCGAATGCCCTCCAGGTTCTTCTGGAGCTTGCGCTTTTCCTTTTCAGCGCGCGCGATCTCCTTCTTCGGCATGAACTCGTAGCGGCCGTCGGTCGACATCGCTTCGAGATCACGCAGGCGGGCGATGCTGCGCTGAATGGTGGTGAAGTTGGTGAGCAGACCACCGAGCCAACGCTCGTTGACGTAGTACATCCCCGAGCGGGCTGCTTCCTCCGCGATGACGTCCTGCGCCTGTCGCTTGGTACCCACGAACAGAACGGTCTTGCCTTCGGCCGCCAGCTGGCGGATGAAATCTTCCGCTTCCTTGAACAGCTTGACGGTCTTGCCCAGGTCAAGGATGTAGATACCGGAACGCTCGCCGAAGATGAACTGCTTCATCTTGGGGTTCCAGCGTTTGGTCTGGTGGCCGAAGTGGACGCCTGCTTCGAGCAGGTCTTTCATCGCGAGCGGGGTCAAGCTACCTCCATGAGAACTAACGTTTACTGAACTGGAACCGTTTGCGGGCACCAGCCATCCCGTACTTCTTGCGCTCCTTCGCGCGAGCATCGCGCGTGAGCAACCCTTCTTTCTTCAACCGCGGCCGATTCTCGGCACTCAACTCCACGAGCGCGCGCGCGATGCCAAGGCGAATCGCGCCGGCCTGGCCGGTGACGCCGCCGCCGGCGACCGTGCAGAGGACGTCGAACTTGTCGGCGGTCTCGGTCAACTGCAGCGGTTGCGTCACCTGCACCCGAAGAGCCTCGGATGGGAAGTAATTCGCGAACTCGCGCTGGTTGACAGTGATAGTGCCCGTGCCGGGCCGAAGGAAGACGCGCGCTGTCGATTCCTTGCGCCGTCCGGTTGCGTAGGTACCGAGTTGCAGCCAAAGTTAAGCGACCTCGTATGCGGTGGGTTGCTGAGCGGCGTGCGGATGATCCTTGCCGCTATACACCTTCAGTTTGCGAAACATCGCGTCGCCGAGCTTGGTCTTCGGCAGCATGCCGCGAACTGCCTCTTCGAGCAGTCGGGTCGGCTGACGCTTGCGCACGACACGTGCGGTCTCTTCACGCAGTCCGCCGGAATAACCGCTGTGATGGCGGTACATCTTGTCGTCCTCTTTGCGGCCGGTCAGTTTGACCGACGCCGCATTGACGATCACCACGTGATCGCCGGTGTCGATGAACGGTGTGTAAATCGCCTTGTGCTTGCCCTGAAGCAGCTTCGCCGCCTGCGTGGCAATACGGCCAAGGGGCTTACCCTCGGCATCAATCACGTGCCAGCGGCTGACGATGGTTTTCGGGGACGCGACGTACAGTACGCATGCGACTGGATCCTTGCGCCTCTCTTACGGCTGACGGCAAACCCAAATGATACGACGATTTAACGCGGCTGGTCAAATTCCGGGTCATACAACTGCGCCCGATTGCACGGTTCAGCCCGGCTTACAACCTTGACGGGATGATTGCCAGAGTTGTCGCTCAACTGCACGACTCAGCCCTGTATCCGCCTGTGGAGTTGCCGATAAGCCCAAGTGGAAAGGCTAGCCATCCACGTGCATGTGCGCGCAGTTTTTCGCCAGATTCTCGCAGGTTTTGTTGACGGTCGACGCGCACCGTCTGCTCGATCAGGCCATACGCGTCGGGTCCGGCCCAATCAGTCCCTTCGAGTCCGAATCACACAATTGGTGAGCGCCCGTCGGCTGGAGATCAATTAGTGCAGCTTCGTCGCAACAAAAGCCTGATCGGTTTGGATATTGGTTCCAGCGCGGTCAAGGCGATCGAATTGAAGCCGGAGGGCAAGGGCCATCGCGTCGCGGCGATCGCGGTCGAGCCCGTCCCGGCCGACAGCATCGTCGACGGCGCCATCATCGACTCCGGCGCCGTCGCGAATGCCGTGCGACGCATCTTCGCCAGGAAACAATTTCGCGGAAAAGAAGTCGCCGCCTCGCTGTCCGGCAGTTCCGTCATCGTCAAGAAGATCTCCGTGCCGCAGATGAGCGATCACGAGCTGTCGGCCTCGATCTATTGGGAGGCCGAACAGTACATCCCGTTCGACATTCAGGACGTGAATCTCGACTACGAAATTAGCGAGCAGGAAAGCACGGTGAACGGCGCTGCTAGTGGAACGATGGGCGTGCTGCTCGTTGCCGCGAAGAAAGACAAGATCGCGGACTACACGAACGTGATCACGCAAGCCGGCCGTGTACCGGCGATCGTGGATGTCGATGCGTTCGCGCTGCAGAATGCGTACGAAGCGAACTACGGTTTCGAGTCGGGTCGCGTCGTGGTCTTGCTCAACGCCGGTGCCAGCGCGATCAATGTCAACATCCTCGCGGGCACCCAGTCGGTGTTCGCGCGCGACGTGTCAATGGGCGGCAACGCGTTCACGGAAGCCGTTCAGAAAGAGCTGAGCCTTCCGTTCGAGACCGCGGAGGAACTGAAGAAGGGCACGCACGCGGATACCGCGCTCTACGACGATGCGAAGCCCGTGCTGAAGGCAATGACCGACAGCGCCTTGCTCGAAGTGGAGAAGACGTTCGACTTCTTCAAAGCAACCGCCGAAAACGACCGGATCGATCGCATTGTTCTCAGCGGCGGCGCATCACGTGTCGAAGGTTTCGTCGAGGCGCTCGAAGAGCGTTTCGACACCACGGTCGAACGATTCAATCCCTTCCGGCAGATCGCCTTTGACGGCAAGCGGCTCGGCGCGCGCGCGGACGATATGGCGCCGGTTGCGGCAGTGGCGCTTGGCCTCGCTCTGCGGCGAGTGGGGGACCGATGATCCGCATCAATCTCGTTGCCGGAGAGCGACGGGTGTTGAAGCCAGCGCGATCGTTCGACCCCAGCCAGAGGGTCACGCTCGCCGGCAGTTTGTTGCTGATCGTCATGGCCCTCCTCGGGGGATGGCGCTACTGGTCGACGAGTCAGGAAGAGGCGCGGCTGGCGACCGAGATCGACACGGCACGTCGCGAGGAAGTCCGCCTGGCAGAGGCGTTGAAGCAGGTCAGTGCGCTGGAAGCGCAGCGAGTGCAGTGGCAGCAACGCGTCTCTCTGATCGACGAGTTGCGCAGGGGCCAGACCGCACCCGTCCACATCATCGATCAGATCAGCCGATCCCTGCCCGAGCTGACCTGGCTCACCAGCCTCCGTCAGGATGGGTATGACGTCACACTCGACGGGCACTGCACCTCGCTGACCGCGCTGTCGGACTTCGTCGGGAATCTGGAATCGACGCGCTACTTCAAGCGCCCGGTCGAAATCGTGACGAGCGAAGTCGTCGCCGGTCAGGCTGGCGCGACCGATCTCATTCGCTTCACCATCAAAGGGACGTTCCGAATGGCGGGCATCGAATCCGGTCCGCCGAAGGCATCGCCACCGGGAGGGCCTGTTGGCTGATCTCTCGCTGTCGCGCCTGCCATGGTATCTACAACTCGCGCTTTTCGTCGTCTTGTCGGCTGGCGCGGCTGGCGCCTATTACTACGTGTTGGATCTGCCAACACAGGATCGCATCGCTGAACGCGAACGTGAGCTCGCAGGCCTGCGAAATCGGATTAGCAAGGGCCTGGCCACCGCACGTCAATTACCAGCGGTGCGCAAAGAAGTCGCCGAACTACAAGAGCGCCTCGAGAGCTCGCGGAAGATCTTGCCTGACGAAAAAGACGCGGCCGACCTCCTGCGCCGGGTTCATACGCTCGCCGTTCAGTCGAACCTCACGATCCGCGGATTCCGGCCGCAGGCGACGAATACGCGGCAGCTTCACGCCGAGTGGCCCATCAGCCTCGAGCTCGAAGGCACTTACCACAACCTTGGCACCTTCCTCGACCGCGTGAGCAAGTTTCCCCGGATCATCAACGTCAGCGGTCTCGTCATTCGTGGCAAACAACAGCCGCAGGCGAATGCGACTGTTGACATTACTTGCATTGCCACGACGTTCGTTCTGCTCGACGGGACCTCGGCACCGTCGCCGCCACCGGGCGCGCCCCCGCCACCACCGGTGAAAACAGAATGAGCGCGCGCCACATTTCAATCGGTGTGCTGGTGACCGTTGTGCTCGCAGTCGACGTGGCTCGCGCGCAAGCGCCGGCTGAGGCATCGGCGCCTCGCCCGGCGAGTTCCGCGCCACCCGTCTCGCCAGACGGAGCCCCGGCGCCGCCATCGAACTACCAGTACGAGCCAGAGGGCCGGCGCGATCCGTTCATCAGCCTTGCGAGCCGGGGAACCGACGGCAAGACCGTTCAAGTCAATGGAGTCAGACCTGATGGCCTGGCCGGCGTGATGGTGGACGAGCTGATCGTTCGCGGCGTTGTCCAGAGTCGCGGCGCCTGGATGGCCATCGTGGCGGGGACGAGCGGGCGAGCCTATTCGATCCGCCCGGGCGATCGCCTGATGGACGGCAGCGTGCTCACGATTACGTCGGAAGCAGTCGTGCTCATGCAGGACGTCAACGATCCGCTGTCGCTTGCGAAACAGCGGGAAGTGCGGAAGTACCTTCGCGGAGAGGTGCGCTGATGGTTCGGCTTCATCACAGCCCACGCGTGCGTGCCTGGGCAGTGACGAGTGCGCTCATGGCGTCGCTGACGATGGCCGATGGACGCGCGAATGGAATACAGCAGCCGTCGGCGTCGACATCGCCGCCGCTGGTCGAGCAGACCGCTGCCGCCCAGACCACCCGATTCTCGGGAGATCCGATCACCCTGGACTATCAGGACGCCGACTTGCGCGCGGTGCTACGGACGTTCTCCGAGATCAGCGGACTCAATATCGTTATCGATCCCACCATCACTGGCACAGTGGACGTCTCGCTCAAGGAAGTGCCGTGGGATCAGGCCCTCGACATCATTCTCAAAGCCAACAAGCTTGGTTATGCCGTTGATGGCACTGTCGTTCGGATCGCGCCGCTGACCGTGCTCGCTCAGGAGGAAGAGGAACGGCGCAAGCTGACCGAAGCGAAAGCTCTTGCCGGCGACCTGCAGATTCTGACGGTGCCACTGAGTTATGCGAAAGCGCCGGAGCTCGTGCCCATCCTGACGCGGAGCGCACTGTCAGCGCGGGGCGAGGTGCAGGTCGATACGCGGACCAACACGTTAATCGTCCGCGATCTCCCCGATCGCTTGACGACCGCGGCGGAGCTGATCAAGTCGCTCGACCGGCCGCAGCCGCAGGTCGAGATCGAGGCCCGCATCGTCCAGAGCACCAAGGACTTCGCCCGACAGATCGGTGTCGAGTGGGGATTCAACGGGCGCGTCGATCCCGCCCTGGGTAACACGACTGGCCTGGCGTTCCCGAACAACGGGAGTCTGACGGGGCGTGTGGGCGGCGCGCAGGGCCCGCCCGGCGGCACGTCGACGGACACCGGCGTGAGCCTCCGAACCGAAGATCCTGCGACAAGTGCGATCGGCATCGCCCTGGGCGCCGTGAACGGCGCGCTGAATCTCGACCTGGTCTTGTCACAACTCGAAAGCACTGGGCGCGGTCGCGTGCTCTCAACTCCTCGAGTGTCGACACAGAACAACACCGAGGCCGAGATGACGCAGGGGCAGGAGATTCCAATCCAGACCGTCGCCAACAACACGGTAACGGTCACGTTCAAGCCTGCGGCCCTGACGCTTCGCGTTACGCCTCAGATTACGGCGTCGAACACGGTGATCCTCAGGGTCTTCCTCGAGAACGCATCGCCCGACTT
This sequence comes from uncultured Acidobacteriota bacterium, assembly GCA_963724485.1. Classification (GTDB taxonomy): domain Bacteria; phylum Acidobacteriota; class Vicinamibacteria; order Vicinamibacterales; family UBA2999; genus JACCSI01. Next base: position 549,388 of record CAVRUW010000013.1, on the reverse strand, counting down.
CAGTCGCGCCGTCAACGGGATTCCCCCGATCGACACGCAACGGGCGGTGACGACCGTTCTCGTCGCTGATGGAGAAACGACGGTCATCGGCGGCATCTATCTGAGTCGCGAACAGGCGACGAGCGACCGTGTGCCCGCGCTGCACCGAATTCCGTTGCTTGGATGGCTCTTCAAACGCGACCAGAACCTGGACTTGAGCCAGGAGTTGCTGATCTTCATCACGCCGCGGATTACGCGGGGGTAGGGCGGGCGTGTGGGCGGGCATGTAGGGCAGGTGGTGCTGGTAAGGGCGGGTGGGGCGGGTAGGGAGATGGAGATGAAGACGTTGCTGACTCGGATCGCGCGGGCGATACCCATCGCCACGCTGGTAGCGCTCTCGACGTCGTGTGGCGAAGTCGCCCGGACCGGGCTCTCGCCCGTGATGCTCGTGGTCGATGCCCTCGAGGCGGCTTCCGGTGCGCAGCCCGACGCCTTTGGCAATGTGCTTTTCTCTGATGTCGAGACGCTGGTCGAGCAACAGATCAACGGACAGACCGTCCGCATTCCCACGATTTACAGCGACATGGGACGCGCCAGCTTCCGATTGACGCTCAAGAATCCTGGGAGCGCCACCTCGCCGCTGGGAGCTTCGGCATTGAACGAGGTGACGATCACTCGGTACCACGTGACGTTCCGCCGGGCCGATGGCCGCAGCACCCCGGGAGTCGACATTCCATACGCGTTCGATGGGGCTGCGACGGTCACTATCCCCGCGACGGGCACCGCGTCGATCAGCTTCGCCATCGTCCGACACCAAGCCAAGATGGAACCGCCCCTCAGTACTCTGCAGCGCGGCGGCGGCGCCAACATGCTGAGCACCATTGCGGAGGTCGAATTCTACGGACGCGATCAGGCCGGCAACGACATCGTGGGCACAGGCCTCATTTCCGTGAACTTCGGTGACTTTGGAGATCCGCAGTGACAACCGTAGCGCGCATGTGTGTGGCGGCCGCGCTCGTTGGCGTCGTGGCGTGTTCGGTGCAGGAGACCCCGGCGCCGCCGCTGACCGGCCCGTCGGAACTCTCGCTGCGGGTGAGCATGCAAGCCATACCCGACAGCATCTTTCGAGATGGCGCGTCGCAAGCCGCGATCCAGATTGAAGCGACGGGTGCCGACGGCCGTCCCGTGCGAGCGCTGCCGCTGCGCCTCGAGATCGTTTTCGGGGGCGTGATCGTCGACTTCGGATCGCTCTCGGCAAAAACCGTCGTGACCGGCGAGGATGGACGCGCGCGGGCGGTATATACCGCGCCGCCGAAGCCGGGAGAGCCCGTTGATTCAGAGATAGTAGTGACGATTCGCGCCACACCGATCGGCACCGATTACGGCAGCCACACGGGACGCACAGTCGATCTGCGGCTCGTAACCCCTGGAATCATCCTGCCGCCGAACCAGGCACCACAGCCGTCGTTCACGATTACACCGACGACCCCGCAGGTGCAGACCAATGTCGTCTTCGATGCGTCGGCGACGTTAGACGAGGGTCAAGCGTGCGGTGCGGCGTGTGCCTATGCGTGGGAGTTCGGCGACGGAGCCAAAGGCACCGGGATGTTTACGACTCACCAATACTCCGTGCCGGGACCTTTCCAGGTGCGCTTGACGGTGACCGATGCGCGTGGCGCGTCCGGCGTGACGGCGCAGACGATCACGGTTGGCCAAGGCGCTGCGCCCACCGCGTCGTTCGTATTCTCACCAACCGCTCCCGCTCCCGGCACGATGATTTTCTTCAACGCGGCCGCGTCGCGGGCTGCCGTCGGACGTCGCATCGTGTCGTATGAGTGGGACTTTGGCTCGGGCCGAACCGCAACCGGCGTCACTACTAATAAGGGGTACGACACCGCGGGCACCTACGTCGTTACCTTGACGGTGACCGACGATGCGGGTTTGCAGGGAACGGTTTCGCAACCCGTGCCGGTGGGGCAACCAGACGACGAGGGGGATATCCGCGGATCCAAACTGCCGAAACGGCCGCGGCCGTAGGTTACCCTTGGGCGTGCCACCCAGGCCCACGGACTTCGATGCCTTGCTTGCAGCGCTTGGCGCGGCCGATGCCGAGCCACCGCCGCTGATGAAGCAACTGCTCGCGACTGCCGACGACCCTCGAGTAACCCGTGATCCCGACCGACGCGCCATCGCAGAGCTTGAAGCCTGGCTGTCGGCTTTAATTCACGAGCGCTCGGCGCGACAACGACCCTGAATGAGACTCCCGCCCCTCGACAATCTGAATGCGCGCGCCTCGAAGCTTGCGGAGCTCCTCGTCGCCGAGAACCTCGATGCGCTGCTGGTGACCAGCCTCCCGAACATTGCGTATCTCACCGGCTTCTTCGCATCGGCGGCGGCGCTCGTAGTAACACCGGCAACCCTCTTTCTCGTCAGCGATGGACGTTACGCATCCGCGCTGACGTCTCGCCGCGACGAGTGGCGACGTTTGCAGACCGTGCTGTTGGCGGCGGGACAAAGCTATGACGAAGCCATTGTCGATGCCCTCGACCCGCTCAAAGGCCTTCGGGTGGGCTTCGAAGCCAGCCACCTGACGGTTGCACGGCACCGATTTCTGAGCCAGGCGCTGGTGGCACGTGGCTGGTCGAACGAGCTAGTTGGCTCTGAGGGGTTGGTCGAACGCCTGCGAGTTTGCAAGGATGCATGGGAGATCAGCATCCTCCGCGACGGCGGCGAAAGACTTTCGACCGCCGCTAAGTGTATACTTTCAAAAGCCTTAGCGGGACGGCAGGAGTTCGAGGTTGCGCTGGAAATCGAAGAACAGATCCGGCACGTCGGCTTCGAGCGTGTCTCGTTTGATACCATCGTCGCCGCCGGGCCGAATGCGGCGCTGCCGCATACGCGTGCCGGTCGCCGCCGAATCGAGGCGGGCGAACTGGTCGTGATGGACTTCGGCGGCGTGTTGGACGGGTATTGCACGGATCTGACACGAACGGTGACGGCAGGTCCGGCAGGATCGCGTGAAGGACAGTTGATCGCGCAGATCGTCGAGGCGCAGGCACGGGCATTTCGAACAGTGATGCCCGGCGTTGCGCCCGAAGCGGTCGATTCGGCGGCACGCGAGACGTTGACGGAATACGGACTTGACGAGGCGTTTACCCACGGCACCGGACACGGGCTGGGGTTGGAAATTCACGAAGCGCCACGAGTGACGCGAGCTCGCCCGGGCCACCCGGAGCCACCCTTGGCGATGGGCATGGTACTGACCCTCGAGCCCGGCGCATATTTCCCCGGTTGGGGCGGGGTGCGAATCGAAGACGACGTGCTGGTGACGAAGGACGGAGCGGACTGGCTGACCGACGTACCGCGCGCGCAGTAGACAACGCATGAACCTCGACGAAATCAAACGGCTCATCGAATTCATTCGCGAGCAGGAGCTCAGTGAATTCGAGCTCGAACACGACGGCATGAAGCTCCGCGTTAAGAGCGGGGCGGTCGTGCATGCCAGCGCTCCACCGATGCCCGCGGGTTCGGTCAGCGCCGCACCGCCAGCGGCGGCGCCGCAGGCACCAGCCGCGAATTCTTCACCCAATCCAACGACCGCTCCGGCGTCCGCCGATCCAGAACCGGATCAGGGCACGGAGCTCGCGATCGTCAAGTCTCCAATCGTCGGCACTTTCTATCGTTCTCCGGAGCCTGGCGCCAAGTCCTTCGTCGAGGTCAATGACTCGGTCAAGAAGGGCCAGGTCTTGTGCATCATCGAGGCGATGAAGCTGATGAACGAGATCGACTCGGAGTATGACGGCGAGATCGTCAACATCTATGTCGAGAACGGTCAGGCCGTTCAGTACGGCGAGCGGCTGTTCGCGATCCGACTGAAGTAGCGCATGTTCAAAAAGATCCTAGTGGCGAATCGGGGTGAGATTGCGCTGCGCGTCATCTTCGCGTGCCGCGAATTGGGCATCAAGACCGTCGCTGTCTACTCCGAGGCCGACGAAAACTCGCTCCATGTTCGGTTTGCGGACGAGGACATTTGCATCGGACCGGCGCGTAGCACTGACAGCTACCTCAACGTTCCAGCGATCATCAGCGCCGCCGAGATCACCGGGGCCGATGCCATCCACCCCGGTTACGGATTTCTTTCGGAGAGCGCGTATCTGGCGGAAGTGTGTGAGGCGTGTCACATACGCTTCATCGGGCCCGATCCGAATGTCATCCGGTTGCTTGGTGACAAGGCCAAAGCGCGGCGAGCCATGAAAAAGGCCGGCGTGCCAATGCTGCCCGGCAGCGATGGCCCGGTGGAGAGCGAAGAGAAGGCGCTCAAGGTTGCAAAGGACATCGGCTACCCGGTGATCATCAAGGCCGTGGCCGGTGGTGGTGGCCGCGGCATGCGGATCGTCAAGTCACCCCCCGAGCTCCCACACGCTTACAAGACGGCTCAACGCGAGGCTGAAGCGGCCTTCGGTCTGGGCGACGTCTACGTCGAGAAGTACCTCGAGGCGCCACGCCACATCGAGTTTCAGGTGCTCGGGGATCATCACGGTAATGTCGTCCATCTGGGCGAGCGCGAGTGCTCGATTCAGCGGCGGCATCAAAAGCTTCTCGAGGAATCGCCCTCGGTCGTGGTCTCGGACAAAGTGCGCCGCAAGATGGGCAACCTCGTCGCGGACGCTGCCCGGGCGGTGCAGTACACGAACGCAGGCACGTTCGAATTCCTGATGGATGACCGCGGAAACTTCTATTTCATGGAAGTGAATACGCGCATCCAAGTCGAGCATCCAGTCACAGAGATGGTCACTGGCATCGACATCGTCAAGGAACAGTTGCGAATCGCCGCGGGCGATCGCCTGTCGTTCAAGCAGAGTGAGGTCACGTTCACCGGGCACGCCATCGAGTGCCGAGTGAACGCCGAAGACCCCGAGACGTTCGTGCCGTCCCCCGGAGTAATTCAGGCATTCAGCCTTGCTGGCGGGCCGGGCGTTCGCGTCGACACGGCCGCTCACTCGGACTGCACGATCTCCCCGTACTACGATTCGATGATCGCCAAGATCATCACCCACGGTCGCGACCGCCAGGAAGCGATTGCCCGCATGAAGCGCACCCTGGAGATGTCAGTCGTCGAGGGCATCCGAACCTCGATTCCTCTGCACCTCCGGATTCTGAGCGACCCGGACTTCATCGCCGGCCGCCTCAGCACGCACTTCATGGAACGTTATCAGCCCAAGCCAAAGACGACCTCGCTGGCGGAGACGGCTTAGGCAGGTGCCTCGGCAGCGGGTGCCTGGTGCTTGGGTGCTCGAGGATCCGCGCGAGCGGCTTTACGCGGTGGTCGACGTCGAGGCCTGCGACCGAGCAGGCCGAAAGCCCTTCGACGTCGCACGCGCATTCCTGTCTGCCGGCGTCCTGGTTGTGCAAGTCAGAGCCAAGGCCCTCGGGAGCGGGGCCCTTCTGGACCTTGCACTAGCCATTACCGACGAAGCACGACAAACCGGAACACGCGTGATTGTCAACGATCGCGCCGATATCTGCGTGCTTGCGAAATCCGCAGGCGTTCACGTCGGTCAGGACGATCTGACCCCTGAACAGGTCCGGCGCGTTATCGGCCCGGACGTCGTCGTTGGCCTGTCCACTCACACGACTGTCCAGGTCGCCGAAGCAATTCGACAGCCGATTTCATATCTAGCGATGGGCCCGGTGTTCGGCACGGCTACGAAGGCCACGGGGTACGAGGCGGTCGGTTGCCCCGCGGTGGAAGCGGCAGCGGTTGCAGCACGTCCTTACGGCTTGCCGGTTGTGGCGATCGGCGGAATCACATTGGATTCTGCCCCGCGCGTGATCGCCGCAGGCGCCGCGTCGGTCGCGGTCATCAGCGACCTGCTGGTCGGCGACCCGGAAGTGCGTGCACGCGAGTACTTGTCGGCCCTCGCCTAAGTTGCCTCTATAATCACCCGGCGCTTGCGGGGCGGTGCGATGCGCAGTGTGCCAGCCTCCTGGAGGGGGAATGGATTCGAACCTATTCAAGGTCAAGTCGATCGAGCAGCTCGTCAGTGACGCGGAGCACGGCGGCAAGGCGCTGAAGCGGAGCCTCACTGCGTGGGACCTGACGCTGCTGGGCATTGGCGCCATCATCGGCACCGGCATCTTCGTGCTGACCGGAACAGCGGCAGCGAACCAGGCGGGCCCGGCGATCACGATGTCCTATCTGGCGGCAGGACTGGCCTGCGCGTTCGCCGCGCTGTGCTACGCGGAGTTCGCGTCGATGATCCCGATTGCTGGCAGCGCGTACACCTATGCCTATGCCACGCTGGGCGAGTTGGTAGCCTGGATGATTGGCTGGGACCTGATTCTCGAATACGCCGTCGGCTCGATGACCGTGGCCATCGGCTGGAGCGGCTACATGCAACGGTCTCCTGGCGGGCGCTGGTATCGAGTTGCCGACCGCGCTGTCCGCGGCGCCGCCGGTCGGCATCGTCAACCTGCTCGCCGTGGTCATCGTGCTGGTCATTATGGTGCTGCTGGTCATTGGCGTCCGGGAGTCCGCCCGCGCAAACGCCATCATGGTGGCGGTCAAGCTCGACAGCCGTCGTGTTCTTCCTCGGCGCCGGCACGGCCTTTGTCCAGCCGGAGAACTGGTCACCGTTTGCGCCCGTATGGCTGGTCGGGGATCATGGCGGCCGCCGCGGTCGTGTTCTTCGCCTACATCGGTTTCGACGCCGTGTCGACGACGGCCGAAGAAGCGAAGAATCCCGAAACGCGACTTGCCGATCGGAATCATTGCGTCCCTCGTCGTCTGCACGCTGCTTGTACCTCGCTGGTCGCCGCGGTGCTCACCGGCATCGTGCCGGTCATTCAGTTCCGTTCGGTCAGCGGACGCGCTGCCCGGCGTCCCGGTGATTTCACCTGAAGAGTCGGTACGGTTCCTCAACGCGCCGGTGGCTTATGCGCTGAGCGTCATTGGTCAGGATTGGGCCGCGTATCTGGTGTCCGCGGGTGCCGTTGCCGGCATTACCTCGGTGATGCTCGTGATGCTCATGAGCCCAGCCGCGCATCTTCTTCGCGATGAGCCGCGACGGCCTGCTGCCACGCGGGAGTCAGCAAGGTCCACCCGAACTTCGGAACCCCGTACATCACGACGATCATCACCTGCGTCATCGTGGCGCTGGTCGCCGGCGTGACGCAGATTCAGAGTCGTCGGCGAGATGACCAGCATCGGGACGCTTGTTCGCGTTCGTGGTCGTGTGCGCCGCAGTCCTGATGCTGCGCGTCAAACGGCCGGACGCCCACCGTCCTTTCCGCGTGCCGTTCGGGCCGGTGTTTCCGGTTCTCGGCATCCTGTCGTGCTCCTACTTGATGCTCAGTCTCCCGGTCATTACCTGGGTTCGCTTCCTCGTGTGGCTCAACATCGGGCTAATCATCTATTGGTTCTACGGACGGACGCACAGCCCGCTGCACGATGCGCGCGAAGGCAGCGCTCGAACACCGCTTCAGAGCCTCGCCAACTTCATCACCGCCTTCGGACTCCTGTCGCTCTTCAACGGCGTGTGCATGTTCCTCCTCGGTCTGCTGACGGAGTTGGGCGTCACCACCGAAACGCTCGCGAAATGGCACGAGCTCGACGCCCTGACATCGCGGTACCTCGGCGTTAGTGTGAGCGCTGAGACCGCCGACACGTTCGGACTCCAGGTGTTGGGAATCAGCGCAGCGGTGTATGCGCTGGGCTGGATTCTCCAAAAGGTTTCCGGCGAGAAGTCGTAAGCATCGGTGGCCGCCAGAAGACTCGACGGCGCTGCGCTAGCAGCGAAGATTCGTGCTGAACTCGTTCCGCGGGTGGCGGCATTTACCGCCGCCCGTGGTCGCCCTCCCGCACTCGGCGTCGTGCTCGCCGGGCAACGATCAGAGTCCGAGATTTACGTCCGCAACAAGCTCAAGGCAGTGGCAGACGCCGGCTGTCGAGGCGATCTCATTCGACTGGATGAGCACGCGAGTCTGGATGACGCCCTCGCGACGGTCGGGCGCTTGAACGCCGACAATTCGCTCGACGCCATCCTCGTCCAATCACCGCTGCCGCCGGGGATGGGTGCCGAGGCCGAGCAGCGCGTGTTCGACGCGGTGGATCCAGCAAAGGATGTCGACGGCTTTCACCCGATAAATGTCGGGCGGCTGGTGCAAAAGCGGCCGCATCTGGTCGCGTGCACCCCCCTCGGCTGCATCGAGTTACTCGAACGTGAAAACATCACACTCCGCGGTCGTCACGCTGTGGTCATCGGCCGGAGCGACATCGTTGGTAAGCCGATGGCGCTGCTCTTGCTGCATCGAGATGCGACGGTCACGATCTGCCATTCGCGGACGGAGAACCTGCCGAGCATTGCGGCATCCGCGGATGTCCTGGTTGCAGCCGTGGGCCGGCCCGGGTTCGTGACCGCAGATTTCGTAAAGCCAGGCGCCACGGTGATTGACGTAGGCATCAACGTGTTGACGGACAAAGCTGACGTTGCCCGACTGTTTCCCGAAGGCAGCCGCAAGCGCCGGGCGTACGAACAAAAGGGGAGTGTGCTCATCGGCGACGTCCACCCGGCCGTGGAGGAAGTTGCCGGAGCGCTGACGCCCGTCCCGGGAGGGATCGGTCCCTTGACCATTGCGATGGTCCTGCGCAACACGATCGCGGCGGCGGAAGCCCGGAGCTGAAATCGTGCGCCGGATCGGGTTGACCGGCGGAATCGCGACCGGCAAGAGCCACGTTGCTGCGCGATTGCGCGAGCACGGCATTCCCGTAGTCGACGCGGATGTGCTCTCGCGCGACAGCGTCGCTCCAGGCAGCCCCGGCTTGGCCGCGGCGGTGGCCCGCTTCGGTCAGGACATCCTTCACCCCGATGGCTCGCTCGATCGGTCGCGGCTCGGCGACATCGTGTTCCGCGATCTGGACGCGCGGCGCGATCTCGAGGCGATCGTGCATCCGTTCGTCAGACAACACATCGAGGAGTTCTTCACGTCGCAACCGACCACAGTGCCAATTGCCGTGGCCGACATTCCCTTGCTCTACGAGACCGGGCGCGAGCGCGGCTTCGACGCGGTCGTCGTCGTCGCATGTTCGCCAGAAGCGCAGCTGCAGCGCGTGATGTCGCGAGACGGTTTGACCCGTGAGGATGCCGAACGGCGAATCGCCAGCCAGTGGCCAATCCACGAGAAGGTCGAGCGGGCGGACTATGTCATTCACACCGATGGTAGCTATGAGGACACTGATGAGCAGGTGAAGCAGCTCGTTGTGCGCCTCCGACACGCCAGCGGAGCCGGTGGGGCATGACGGCGCGCTCGTCAACCGACGTGTTGATCATCGGCGCGGGCCCCTTTGGATTGGCCATCGCCGCGGATATTGACCGAAGGGGAGTCAACACGACGGTCGTCGGAGAGCCGATGGGGTTCTGGAAGCGCAACATGCCGGCGGGGATGTTTTTGCGATCCGGCGTCGACTGGCATCTCGACACGGCTGGTAAGGGGACCATTGCACGATTCCTCGAAGCGTCGGGCAGGTCTGTAGACGACGTGCGTCCGTTCCCGCTCGACGTGTACTCTGGAATACGTGGACTGGTTTGCCAAACAAGCCAATCTGCAGATTGCTCCGAAGGAAGTTGTATCGCTCGATCACTCGAGCGATCCACGGGATGGCTTCCTCGCGACGTTTCGAAGTGGCGAAACTCTAACGGCACGCCGCGTCGTGGTGGCCATCGGCTTCTCCAACTTCGCCCACGTTCCCACCGAGATGATGGAGCGGCTGCCCCCGGGACGGTTCGAGCACACCTGTACCGCCGTCGATCTGCAGGCAGTGAGCGGCCAGAGGTGTCTGATCGTTGGTGGACGACAGAGCGCCTTTGAGTGGGCCGCGCTACTCGCTGAAGGCGGCGCCAGCGTTGACGTTGCTTACAGACATGACACCCCCCGATTCGCGGACTCGTATTGGACGTGGGCTGGCGAACTGGTTGAGCGATTGGTCCACGAGCCGGGCTGGTTCAGAAGTCTTTCGACGGGGGATCGCGAAGCGCTAGCACGGCGATTCTGGGAAGAGGGTCGATTGAAGCTGGAGCCGTGGCTCGAGCCACGCCTGCGCGCCGGTCACGTCCGCATGTGGCCGCGACGTGAGGTCGTCAAGACGATGCCAACTGCGAGCGAGGCGCTCGCGGTGACGTTTCAGTCAGGCGAATCGATCGAAGTGGATCGCGTAATCCTGGCGACAGGTTATCGCCCCAACATCCGTCGCGTGCCGTTTCTGACGGCAGGCAACCTGCTGCCACTCGTGGAGACGAACAACGACTGCCCGAAACTCGACGATCACATGCAGTCGACTGTCCCGGGCCTGTATTTCACCAGCCTGTTGGCGACGAACGATTTCGGCCCTTTCTTCGCCTTCACGGTGTCCGCCCGCGCCGCCGCCACTATCATCGGGCAGCATCTCTCCCTAACACGACCGTGCCCTAGGCCTACACCCGACTGCCCCGTTCCCTATATTTCAACAGTTTCCTTCGCGGGCGCGATCCGTTCCTCGACGAACGTGTTCCATTCGTGACAGTGCGGACACTGCCACAACAACTCGGTTGATCGATATCGACACTTCAGGCAGACGTGCGGATCGAGGAAGAACACCGCTTCCCGGGCGGCGCTGACGTAGCGCTGAACCAGCGAGCGATCCAAACCGACCTGCATCAGCACGTTCCAAATGGCCTGATGCACGGTGAGGCCGTGCGGGTTGTGGGCAAGTGCGTCCAGCAGGAGGTCGAATGCCGAGTTCAGCTCACCTCTCGCCGCAAGGTGTCGGCCGAGGACGAGCCGGGCCCGCCAATCCTGAGGGTTGGCGGCAATCAGCTGTCGACATCGCTCTTCGAATCGGTGGGGCGTGCCGGCTGCGGTATGCGCTCGCTCGAGTCGGTCGAATGCGAGATATGCGCGTTCAGGCGACACGCTCAGGAGTCGTTCCCATGTGGCGACCGCTCCGGCGCGGTCGCCCTGCTTTGCCTGCACATCGCCGAGATTGAGGTAGGCCGGGGTCGTTGTGGCATCGAGGTCGATCGCCGCCTCAAAACGACGGACCGCATCGTCCGACCGGCCGGACTTGATCGCCTCGAGGCCGCGCTCGTTCTCGATGAAGCCGAGGATTGCCTGGCTCCGCGGATGCGTGTCAGGACCGCTGAGGTCCAGTAGCTGCCGCCGGATGTTGTAGGCCTCGTCCCACTGATGCTGCTCTTCGTGCAGCTTCTGCAGATACAGGAGGGCATACTGATTCTTCGGATCGAGCCTGAGCGATTCGGTAAACGCTTCGAGTGCACGATCGACGAATCCGCCACGCTTGAAATCCAGTCCAAGGCAGAGCAGGACATAAGCGTGCTCGATACGGGTCAGTTTCTGACGCTGCAGCAGCGCCTGGTGAATCTGGATCGCACGCGCCACCTGGCCTCGTTCGCGATAGACGTTGCCCAGGATCAGATGGATCTCCAGCGCATCGCCGTCGACACGCGCCGCCTGGCTGAGCTCCTCGATCGCGATGTCGATCTGGTTCGCGACCAGGAAGTTGAGCCCCAGGACATAGTGATGCGACTCACGAGCCCGGCGCCGATCGATCCACTTGCCGTCCCGCAGCTTATAGCGCTCCCAGGCCTTGCCAATGGCGAGACCAGCCAGCAGCGCCAGCAGCGCGGTTATGAGAGGCAACGACTCCATTTAGCGACTGGGTGACTTAGTGAATGGGTGATTGCACTGGGTGATCGGGTGAAATGGTGATTGTCATTGATTGATTGGGAGATTGGGTGATTTGAGCGACTGAGCAATTGAGCGATTCACGCAGTATCAATTATCGATTCACGAAATCAGCCAATCGTCCAATGTTTTATACCAGCCCCGTGTTCCAGAGATCGTGCAGGTGAACGACTCCTTCGACGCGCTGCTCATCGTCGATCACCACGATCGACGTGATCTTTCGGCGCTCGAGTATGTTCAGCGCCTGAGCGGCCAGGGTCGAGCGGGAAATCGCCACCGGACCCGTCGTCATGACGTCTCCGGCTGAGAGATCCAGGACGTTCCCCTCGGCCATCATCTTCCGCCGCAGGTCGCCATCCGTGATGATGCCCAACAACACGCGGTCGCCGTTCACAACGCAGGTCATCCCTAGTCGTTTGCGCGACATTTCGTAGATGACTTCGCGCATGGCGGTGGTCGATTCGACGAAGGGCACCTGGTCGCCGCTGTGCATCAGTTGCTCGACGCGCATCAGCTTTTTGCCCAGGTTACCGCCAGGGTGCAGCGTGGCAAAGTCCTCGGGTCGGAATCCCTTTTCGACCAGGACCGTCATGGCCAGCGCATCGCCGAGGGCCAGCATGGCTGTCGTGCTGGCAGTCGGAACCAGATTCATCGGGCAGGCTTCTTCTGAAACCGAACAGTCCAGCATGACATCCGCGGCGTGGGCAAGCGTTGAGCCCTGCGCGCTGGTCATCGCGATCAGCTTTGTACCGAGGCGCTTGAGCGTCTCGAGAATCCTGACGAGTTCCTCATTTTCCCCGCTATATGAAAGCGCGATCACCACGTCGTCCTGCCGGATCACACCAAGGTCGCCGTGCATCGCCTCGGCCGGATGAAGGAAGAAGGCAGGCGTGCCGGTACTCGAGAACGTCGCCGCTATCTTGCGGCAGACGATGCCCGACTTCCCCATGCCGGTGAGGATGACGCGGCCGGAGCAGTCACAGACCAGTTTCACCGCCACCGCGAAGCGTTCGTCGAGCCGGTCGGCAAGCGCCAGGACCGCGGCGGCTTCGGTTTCCAGGACCTTTCGCGCGAGGGTCAGGTCAGGCATGCGCCTTGACGATCTTATCAAGCTCGAGCAGGCGGCGGAGGAGCGGCTCCAGGCGATCGAGACGAAGCGCATTGGCCGCATCGCTCTTGGCCGCTGGCGGATTCTCGTGGACCTCCATGAATACCGCGTCCACGCCGGCGGCGACGCCAGCTTGTGCGAGCGGTTCGATGTACTCAGCGAGTCCGGTAGTGACGCCATCGCCCGCGCCTGGCAACTGAAGGCTGTGCGTAACGTCGAACACGACCGGATGGCCCAGCGCCCGCAGCATCGGCAACGCACGCATGTCGACGACGAGGTTGTTGTAACCGAAGGAAGAGCCGCGCTCGGTGAGCAGAACGCCCTTGACACCCGAGCCTTCGAGTTTGCCGATCACATGGCGCATGTCATTCGGCGAGAGGAACTGGCCCTTCTTGACATTGACGACGCGCTGGGTGCGGGCGGCGGCGACGAGCAGATCGGTCTGGCGTGACAGGAACGCAGGAATCTGAAGGATGTCGGCGACCTCTGCAGCGGGTGCCGCATGAGAGGGTTCGTGAATGTCGGTCAGGATCGGAAGCCCGGTCTCAGACTTCACGGCCGCCAGCGTCCGCAGCCCGGCATCCAGCCCAGGACCACGGAACGAAGTCAGCGACGTCCGATTGGCCTTGTCGTACGACGCCTTGAAAACGATTCCGACCCGAAGTCGCTGTCCGATCTCGGCGAGAGCTGTCGCGATTTGCAGCGCATGTGACTCACCCTCGATTACGCAAGGGCCGAGAATGAACGCCAGCGGGTGGCCGGTCCCGATCGTGACGCGACCGGCCGATACCGGCGCAACACCTGTCATCACGCCAGCGACGTCGCACCGACCGCCCGGCCTTCGGCCGCCTGCTTGTGACGATAGGCGGCGCCGACAAAGGCGGCGAACAACGGATGCGGCTTGAGCGGCCGCGACTGGAACTCGGGATGAAACTGCACGGCCAGAAACCACGGATGATTTGAAAGCTCGGCGATCTCGACGAACTTGCCATCCGGTGAGCGTCCGGAAATTCGCATTCCGTTGTCACGCAGCGCCGGCTCGTACAAGCAGTTGAATTCGAAACGATGACGATGCCGCTCGCTGATCAGATCCTTGCCATACACACGATGCGCCAGGGAGCCGGGGACGATCTCGCACTCGTAGCGCCCCAGTCGCATCGTTCCGCCGAGCTCGTCGACGCCCAACAGGTCGCGCAGCTTGTAGATCACTTTGTGCGGAGCGGCCTCGTCGACTTCTGTGGAGTCGGCCCCCTCGAGCGCGCACACGTTGCGGGCAAACTCGACGGTCGCCCACTGGAAGCCGTAACAGATACCGAAGAAGGGGACCGCGTGCTGCCGCGCGTACTCGGCGGCCTTCATCATGCCCCGCGTGCCGCGCGAGCCGAAACCGCCCGGCACCAGGATCCCTCGCGAACCCTCGAGTAAGCGAAGGCCGCCTTCTTGTTCGAGCGCTTCAGACTCGACCCACTGGATGTTGATTCGCAGCCGATTCGCGAAGCCGCCGTGAACGAGTGCTTCATTCAGCGACTTGTAGGAATCCTCGTAGCCCGTGTACTTGCCGACAACGTGGATGGTGATCTCATCGTCCGGCTGCTTGATGCGTTGGACGAGTTCTTCCCATGGCTCCATCCGCGCCTCGGTCAGCGGCAGCTTCAGGAGATTGAGGATGACCGTGTCGAGCCCTTCGGCGCGAAGCACCAGCGGCACTTCGTAGATCGTCGAGACGTCACGCGCGGTGATGACCGCCTCCTCGTTGACGTCGCAGAACAACCCGATCTTCTGTTTGAGATCGCGCGGCAGCTGGCGGTCGGTTCGGCACAGCAGGATGTCGGGCTGAATACCAATGGACCGCAGATCGCGCACGCTGTGCTGTGTCGGCTTGGTCTTCAGCTCGCCGGCGGACGAGATGTAGGGCACCAGCGTGAGATGGATGTAGATGGTGTTCTCACGTCCGACGTCCTGCCGAAACTGACGGATTGCCTCCAGGAACGGCAGGCTCTCGATGTCGCCAACCGTGCCACCGATCTCCACGAGGACGATGTCCACCTCGCGACCCATGGCGCGGATGCAGTCCTTGATCTCGTTGGTGATGTGGGGGATGACCTGGACGGTGCGCCCGAGATAATCGCCGCGGCGCTCCTTCTGGATGACCGACATGTAGATCTTGCCGGTGGTCCAGTTGCTGTTCCGTGTGGTCTGAGTGCTGGTAAAGCGCTCGTAGTGACCAAGGTCGAGATCGGTCTCAGCGCCGTCCTCCGTGACGTAGACCTCGCCGTGCTGATACGGGCTCATCGTGCCCGGGTCGACGTTAATGTAGGGGTCGAACTTTTGCAGGGTGACCTTGTAGCCGTGCCCTTCCAGTAAGGCGCCAATCGAGGCCGCCGCGAGGCCTTTACCGAGCGATGACACTACACCGCCAGTGACGAAGATGTACTTGGTTGGTCGTTTCTCGATTGTTCTTTCCATGGTCATTCAGGCACGCTCGCCAGCCAACGTTGGCGAATCCGATCCAGGTCCGAGGGAGTATCAACACCGATTGATTCGTAGGTGGTCTCGGCCACTTTGATGCGCACGCCGTGCTCGAGGGCGCGGAGTTGCTCGAGCACCTCGGCGCGTTCGAGAGGGCCGGGGGATAGTCGTGCGATCCGAAGCAACGTGTCGCGCCGATAAACGTAAAGGCCGACGTGCACGCTCGCTTGCGGAACAGCAGATGCGTCGCGGCCATGAGGGATGGGGGCCCGCGAAAAATAGAGCGCAAAGCCTTCCTGGTCACAGACGACCTTGACCGCATTCGGATTCGTGAAGTCGTTGGGGTCGGTCAGGCGACGGGCAGCCGTCCCCATCTCGATTGTTGAGTCGTTCTGGAGTGGGGCGACGGCCGCATCGATCACCGCGGGATCCAGCAACGGCTCATCACCCTGCACACAGACCAACAAACCGCAGGTGACATGCGCCGCCACCTCCGCAAGACGATCCGTGCCGGTGGCGTGATCGCTCGACGTCAGGCACGAGACACCGCCGAAACGATCGACCGCATCGGCAATCCGCTCGTCATCGGTGGCAACGAGGACGGCGTCGACCGTACGGGCTGCCGAGGCGCGTCGATAGACGTGCTCGAGCATCGTACGACCGGCAATATCGACGAGCAGCTTGCCAGGGAATCGAGTCGATTGGTAGCGGGCAGGGATGACGGCGAGGACTGACGTTTCAGTCAGCGTGAATGGCAAACGCGTGACCGGAACCGCAGGCACGTTGAATCATACCACAAGGGTTGGCGTCCGCAGTGCGCGGCACCGCAACGGAAAGTGCCGCGGCGCCTCGTTACACTCCGTAGTGAGCAGGAGAGTTAGAATAGATGCTCGCGCAATGCCCCCGAAACCAGTCGCCGTTGTTTGCGCCGTCAGCCTCACCGCGGGTTGGCTGCTCGCGTCGATTGTGACGCCTCCAGTCGCGCGCCTGCAGACGTTACCCGAGCGCCGCGCGGAGAATGCGCCGAAGGCCATCGACCCGGCTTCGTATTCCGCACAACTTGCACTCAAGCTGCGCCAGTTACCGGCTCCTCCGCAACCGCGTCGAAATCCATTCATGTTCGGCGGTCGAGAATCGCGACCGAACGATCAGATACGGGAAGCGGCGCCGGAGGTTCCGCTGGCACCACCGCGGCCCGTTACACCCGCCTACAAGCTATCGGGCATCGGGTTCACCGAAACGCCGCAAGGAGTGGTTCGCACCGCTGTGGTATCCGACGGCGCTTCGGTCCATCTTCTCAAGACCGGTGACGCCATCGGCGTCTACGCCGTCGCCGACGTAACCGACAGCAGCGTCGTGCTGACCGATGTCGCGGGCGGCCGGTTTGTGATCAGATTGCGTTGATCGCCTGAACGGCGAGCTTCAAACGCGTACAGCCCACGCGGCTTTGATCGCCCCCACCTGCCGGATCTCGGACATTACCGCTTTGTCGAGGGCCTTCCCACTTGGGTCATCGATGCTCACCACGCCCACCGCGCCCCGCTCACCTCGTCCAAGAGCAAAGTTGGCGATGTTGATCTGGTGACGGCCGAGGATCGAGCCCACCGCGCCGATGACGCCTGGCTGGTCGTTGTTCATCAGCAGCATCATCGAGCCCTCGAGCGGTGCTTCAACCTGGACGCCGTTGAGCAACACTAACCGCGGCTGGCCCTGGATGATGGTCCCTTCGACGTAGCGCTCGTCTTCGTCGGTGTGCAGCTTGACTGATAACAGGCTCGTGTAGCTTCTTGCTCGCGTGCTGTGGGATTCGCTGACGTCGATGCCGCGCTCCGCTGCGACCGAGCGCGCGTTGACCGGCGTCACCGGAACCGAGAGAATCGCCTGCAGCACTCCCTCCAGGACGGATGTCACGATCAACGGGTTTGACGAGCCCGCCAGCGCGCCGTAGTAGCGAACGCTGACGCCCTCAATCCGCGCTTCTCCCATTTGCCCAATCAGGCAGCCAAGCTGCCGCGCGACTCTCACAAACGGCTGCACCTTTTCGAATTCGTCCGCGCCCAGCGACGGAAAATTGACAGCGTTCCGCACGACGCCCGTCTTGAGATAGTCGCGGAGCGCTGACGCCGTTTCAACACCCACCAGTTCCTGGCCTTCTCGCGTCGACGCCGCGATGTGGGGCGACGCGATCACGGTCGGCAGCTTCTGGAGCCGGTGATCGACTGTGGGCTCCTTCTGATAGACGTCAAGAGCGGCGCCTCCGATTACTCCAGCTTCGATCGCATCCGCGAGCGCCACCTCGTCGATCAGGTCGCCTCGGGCCGTATTGATGATGCGAAGCCCCTTCTTGCACTTGGCAAACCGCTCGGCATTGAAGATGTGCCGAGTGTCGGGCGTCGACGGCATGTGCAGTGACAAAAAGTCCGCACGGGCACAGAGTTCGTCGAGCGACACCAGCTCGATGCGGAGGTCACGTGCGATCTGGGCGCTGATGAAGGGATCGTGCGCGATCACACTCATCTCAAAGGCCCGGGCCCGACGCGCGACTTCTTGTCCAATTCGTCCCAGACCCGCCAGGCCGAGTGTCTTGCCTCGCACCTCTTCGCCCAGGAAGCTTTTCTTGTCCCACTTGCCTTGTTTCATCGAAGCATCAGCGGCGGGAATTCTTCGGGCAAGTGCCAGTAGCAGCGCCATCGTCAATTCCGCGACGCTGATGCTGTTCGCGCCGGGCGCGTTCATGACGATGATCCCCTGCGCGCTGGCGGCATCAACGTCGACGTTGTCGACGCCAGTGCCGGCCCGAGCGATCGCGCGGAGCTTGGGAGCGGCCGCGATCAGGTCGCGAGTCACTTTGGTTGCACTTCGAACGACAAGAGCGTCAGCGGTCGACAACTCCGTGGCCAGTTCGGCCGGCGCGCGCCCGGCGCGCGCGTCGACTTCCCATCCTTCCGCGCGCAGGATGTCGAGCGCGGAGGCGGGCAGGTCGTCGGCGACGATGATCTTCATAGCGGTGTATGATTCCATACTTGTGCCGTGCGCTAAATGCGCGACGGAGATGAGTTGCATCGCGATCTGCTCGATGAGCGCACCACGAATAGTGCAACTTGCTCAATTCGGCCAAAACGCAGCTGTTACACAGCGTTCACAAGATGTTTTCCACAAGGTTTTCCACAGAACATGTGGACCGTTGCTGTCAGAGCGTGGCGATTTGACCTAACCCAAATGTTCGACGTGCGGGGTGCGATGTTCGGAGTTGGTTCGACGTCCGAGGTTCGGAGTTCTGGTTCCAGGTTCTGGGTTCAGCATTTGAGCCGTGCGGCCGAGAGGCGCGGCTCACGTGGCGAGTTACCAGCCATCAGAACTCCGCAGGTCAACGACAACGTAGAACGCCGACCTCGGAACCAACGCCGCACGCCGAACCCCGGACTTCGTACGGGAAACGAGAGAGGACCGCTGCATGAATCGTAAAGTGACTGTTGTGGGAGGCGCGGGCAACGTTGGTGCCACGGTCGCGCGTTCCATCGCCCAGAAAGAGCTCGCCGATGTGGTCGTGATCGACATCGCCGACACCAAGGCCGCCGGTGTCGCGCTCGATATCTTTCAGTCGTGCCCGATTGAAGGGTCTGCGGCGCGGGTCGTGGGCGTGGGCACCAAAGATTTCGCCGAGAGCGCGAACTCGGACGTCGTCGTCATCACGTCGGGCGTGCCACGGAAGCCCGGCATGAGCCGCGACGACCTGCTATCGGTCAACTACAAGATCATGCAGGACGTGACCGCCGAGATCGTCAAGCACTCACCAAACTGCATCATCGTGCCGGTGGCAAACCCGCTGGACGCAATGTCCCAGGCCGTCTATCGCCTCAGCAAGTTTCCCCGCGAGCGCGTCATCGGCATGGCGGGAGTGCTCGACTCAGCGCGGATGAGCACCTTCATCGCGATGGAGCTAAACGTGTCCGTCGAGAACGTCTCGTCCTTTGTGCTCGGTGGCCATGGCGACACCATGGTGCCCCTGCCGCGTTTCTCGACGGTTGCGGGAATTCCAATCACCGAGTTGATGACGGCGGAAAGGATTGCCGCCATCTGCGAGCGCACCGCCAACGGTGGTGCCGAGATCACGAAACTGGTGGGCACGAGCGCGTGGTACGCGCCAGGAGCGTCGGCCGCACTGATGGTCGAGGCGATTCTCAAGGATCAGAAGAAGATCATGCCCTGCTCGGTATTCCTCCAGGGCGAGTACGGCATCAATGACCTGTTCGTCGGCGTCCCGGTGAAGCTTGGCGCCAGGGGAGTCGAGCAGATCATCGAGATCAAGCTGACCAGCGAGGAAAAGGCTGCGCTCCACAAGTCCGCCGGGGCGGTGAAAGAGCTCGTCGACGTCATCAAAGTATGAAGATTCACGAGTATCAAGCGAAAGGCATTCTGGCACGTTACAGCGTGCCGGTCCCGCGCGGTGAGGTGGCATTCTCGGCGCAGGAAGCTGGCGAAATCGCACGTCGCCTCGGCGGCGGCACGGTCGTCGTCAAAGCACAGATTCATGCCGGCGGCCGTGGCAAAGCCGGTGGCGTCAAGGTCGTCAAGGGCCCGGACGACGCCGAGCGGGTTGCGGCGGAGCTACTCGGCAAGACGCTGGTGACCTACCAGACGGGTCCCGCGGGCCAAGTGGTCGGAAGACTCCTCATCGAAGAAGGCCTGGCCATCGAACGCGAGCTATACCTCAGCGTGCTGGTCGATCGCGGGACGCGTCAGCCGGTGATGATGGTGAGTGCCGAAGGTGGTGTCGACATCGAAGAGGTCGCTGCCAAGACACCCGAAAAGATCCACAAAGAGTACGTCCATCCGGGAGTCGGCTTGCAGCCGTATCAGGCTCGCAAGCTGGCGTTTGCCGTCGGTCTGTCAGATGGGCAGATTGGCAAGGCAACCAAGATGATGCTGGCTCTTTACAAGGCTTTCATGGCGACCGACGCGTCGCTGCTGGAGGTCAATCCGCTGATCGTCACCAAGGCTGGCGAACTGCTCGCGCTTGACGCGAAGATGAACTTCGACGACAACGCGCTGTATCGGCACCCGGATATCCGCGACCTGCGCGACCGGTCCGAGGAAGATCCGCTCGAGGTCGAAGCATCCAAGTTCTCCCTGAACTACATCCGGCTGGACGGCAACATCGGCTGCATGGTGAACGGCGCCGGCCTCGCGATGGCGACCATGGACATCATCAAGCTCGCTGGCGGCATGCCCGCGAACTTTCTCGACGTCGGTGGTGGCGCCAACGCCGAGCAGATCCGCAATGCGTTCAAGATCCTGATGTCGGATCGGAACGTCAAAGCCGTCCTCATCAATATCTTCGGCGGCATCCTGCGTTGCGACGTGCTCGCTGCCGGCGTCATCGCCGCAGTCAAGGAGCTCGGCGTGCCGGTGCCGATCGTCATCCGCATGAAGGGTACCAACGTCGAGGAAGGCAAGCAGATGCTCGCCGAGAGCGGCCTGAATTTCACCACCGCCGACACCATGAACGAAGCCGCCGACAAGGTGGTGGCGCTTGCGAGGGGGCGGTAGTGGCTGTCCTGCTCGACCAGAAAACACGCCTGCTCGTCCAAGGACTCACCGGGCGCGAGGGCACATTTCACGCGAAGGCCGCGGCTGCGTACCACACCAACGTCGTTGGAGGAGTCACTCCTGGCAAAGGAGGAACGACGCACGAGGGCTGGCCCGTCTTCAACACGGTTGCCGATGCGGTGAGGAGCACCGGCGCGAACGCGTCGGTGATTTTCGTTCCACCACCGTTCGCTGCCGACGCCATCATGGAGGCGGCCGAGGCGGGAATCGGCCTGGTCGTGTGCATCACCGAAGGTATTCCGGTGGTGGACATGCTTGGCGTCATGACGTTTCTTGAAGAGCGCCCGGCGACGCGCCTGATTGGACCCAACTGCCCGGGCATCATCTCCCCTGGCAAGGGCAAGGCTGGCATCATTCCCGCCAACATCTGCCGCGAAGGTCGGATCGGGATCGTTTCGAAGAGCGGAACGTTGACTTACGAGGCAATCGATCAGTTGACCCGGCTGGGACTCGGCCAGACGACCTGCATCGGGATCGGCGGAGATCCGCTGATCGGCACCATGTATATCGATGCGCTGAAGCTATTCGCCGCGGACGACGAAACCGACGCCGTGATCATGATTGGCGAGATTGGTGGTTCGGCCGAGGAAGATGCCGCTGCCTGGATCAAGGCCAACTTCAAGAAGCCTGTCGTGGGATTCATTGCCGGACAGACGGCGCCTCCGGGACGCCGCATGGGTCACGCGGGGGCGATTATTGCCGGCGGCAAAGGCACGGCCGCTGAAAAGATGGCGGCCTTGAGCGCGGCCGGCGTCCACGTCGTCAAGAGCCCCGCCGACATCGGC
Organism: uncultured Acidobacteriota bacterium; assembly: GCA_963724485.1. Taxonomy (GTDB): domain Bacteria; phylum Acidobacteriota; class Vicinamibacteria; order Vicinamibacterales; family UBA2999; genus JACCSI01. The sequence goes on along the minus strand of CAVRUW010000013.1, from coordinate 527,698 downwards.
GACGCTGTAAAGCGGCTCGTGGGCAGGTAAGATAGGCACCAGACTTCGATGACCACGGCACGGTTCAATCCCTTCCTCTTTACCGTCGCCGGCTTTGCGGCCGGCTGGGGAGGGGTCTGAGTCCGAGCGAGTCGACAGCACGTTCAGGATTTCAACCGCCGCCCAGTGATGCTTGAGGCGGCGGTTTTGTTTTTGGGGGCACTCCATGGCAAGCGGGCACCTTGCGACGTTGAGGAAGAGTCTGGACGATATCGATGCGGTGATTGTGTCGGCGCTCGGCGAGCGGGCGCGGTTGTCGCGCGACATTGCAGCGGCCAAACGCGAGGGCGACGCACCGGTCCGCGACATCGACCGCGAGACCGCGCTCCTGCAACATCGCGCGGCATACGGAGAGCGTGTCGGTCTCGATCCGGGCTTCGTCCGCCGGATCTTCCGCGAGATCCTCGAAGACTCCGTCCGGCGTCAAGCCGACGCGATGGTCGACGCTTCGCCTGACGATTCGCCGATTCGAGTGGCCTACCAAGGCACGGAAGGCGCCTACGGTCATCAGGCGGCGTGTCAGCACTTTGGCGTGTCGAACCGGCCGGTGACATTGAAGGCTTACGGAACGTTTCGCCAGATGCTCGAGGCCGTGATCAACGGACACGCCGATCGCGGGATCCTGCCGATGGAGAACACGACCGCGGGCTCGGTGTATGAAGCGTACGACCTTTTGCTCCGCTTCAACCTGTCTCTCGTCGGTGAGGAGATCGTCGACGTGCGGCACTGCCTGGTCGGGGTATCGGACGTGCCGATGGAGGCACTCCGGCAGATCCATTCCCATCAACAAGCCCTGTCCCAATGTGGCGAGTTCCTCAGTCGCTTGCCGTTGTGCGAACAAATACCGGCGGCCAACACGGCATTGGCAGCTCAGCGCGTGAAGGAACTGGGGGATCCATTCCAAGCGGCGATTGCCAGCGAGGAAGCCGCTGCGCATTTCGGCCTTCACGTGCTGAAGCGGGGAATTGCCGACCAGCCGAACAACTACACCAGGTTTGTCGTTGTCGCAGCGGCGCCAGGCGACTGCGATCCGCGGCTCGCGACTCGCGTCTCGGTCGTTCTCGCAACCCGTCATGAGCACGGCGCGCTGGTCCGCTGTCTGAACGTTCTGGCGGAGGAAGGGCTCAACCTGACGAAGCTCGAGTCGCGCCCGCGTCCCGGGATTCCCTGGGAGTACGTCTTCTATCTCGATGTCGAAGGGCATCTTCAGGAGCCGAGGATACAGGCGGCGTTGGCCCATCTGGCCGAGCGCACCGTGTTTCTCAGAGTGCTGGGATGCTATCCGGCTCGTGAGCTTCCGCGGGCGGCATCGAGCGGCGGGCTATAATCGATCGCTTGTATGGAACGCACATTTGCCATCATCAAGCCGGATGCAGTGAAGAAGGGCCACGGAGGCCAGATCCTGGCGCGGATCGAAGAAGGGGGCTTCACGGTTCGGGCCATGCGCATGATCCGGATGTCCAAGCGCGAAGCCGAGGGTTTTTACTACGTGCACAAGGACCGTCCGTTCTTTGCCGGGCTCACGGATTTCATGTCGTCAGGGCCCTGCATCGTCATGTGCCTCGAGGCGCCAGATGCCATTCGCAAGTGGCGGGCGCAGATGGGGGCGACCGACCCGGCGAAGGCAGAGCCCGGGACGTTGCGGAAGGAGTTCGGCGCGTCGATCGACAACAACGCGACGCACGGCTCCGATGCACCCGAAACGGCGGCTTTCGAGCTGTCGTACTTTTTCAGGGGGATGGAGCTGCTCTAGGGGCTGGTAGGGCAGGTTGGGCTGGTAGGGCGGGTGGGACGGCGCAGGCGGTGCTTGCCGCGCCGAAGCTCAATGTGAAACAGGAGAGGGAGTCATGTGGGCCAGTTCCTCATCGCGATCGGGCTGATCATCAGCGGGGTTGGAGTTCTCATCTACCTTGGTGTGCCGATCGGCCGATTGCCCGGCGACTTCGTGATCAGAAGGGAAAACTTCACGCTCTACCTTCCGATCACGACTTCGGTCCTCGTCAGCGTCGTGCTGACGGTGATCGGCCTGCTACTGCGCAAGTAGACGAGTAAAAGGGATGTCGATAAAGAGCGACCGCTGGATTCGCAGGATGGCCCTCGAGCACGGGATGATCGAGCCGTTCGAGGATCGTCAGGTCCGGCACGGCGTGGTGTCCTTCGGCTTGTCGTCGTACGGCTACGACATTCGGGTGGCGGACGAGTTCAAGGTCTTCACCAACGTGTACAACACGGTGGTCGATCCGAAGAAGTTCGATCCGCAGTCGTTCGTCGATATCAAGGCTGATTGCTGCATCGTTCCCCCCAACTCGTTTGCGTTGGCACGGACGATCGAGTACTTCCGCATTCCTCGCGACGTCCTCACCGTGTGCCTGGGCAAGTCCACGTATGCGCGGTGCGGCATCATCGTCAACGTCACGCCGTTCGAACCCGAGTGGGAAGGGCACGTGACGATTGAGATCTCGAACACCACGCCGCTGCCGGCCAAGATTTACTCGAACGAGGGCATTGCCCAGGTGTTGTTCTTCCAGAGTGACGAGGTCTGCGAGGTCTCCTACAAGGACAAGGCCGGGAAGTATCAAGCGCAGCGTGGCGTCACCTTACCGAAGATTTGAGTAGAGGTCACGGACCATTGGGCCGCGGCCACCGGCCTCCGATCACCGATCACTGATGAATAGCAAGCCTGCCCGCGGGATGCGGGACTTCCTTCCGAGTGACGTTCGACGCCGGCAGTACGTCATCGGCGTGATAGCCGACGTCTATCAGCGCTACGGCTTCGAACCGCTCGAGACGCCCGCCGTCGAGAACATCGAAACGCTGATGGGCAAGTACGGAGAGGAAGGCGATCGACTGATCTTCAAGATCCTCAAGCGTGGAGACGACGGCAAGGCGGGAGAAGCGGATCTGGCGCTGCGCTACGACTTGACGGTTCCACTGGCGCGGGTGATCGCTGAACATCGGGCGACGCTTCCCAAGCTGTTCAAACGGTATCAGGTGCAGCCGGTCTGGCGGGCCGATCGCCCGCAGAAGGGGCGATTCCGCGAGTTCTATCAGTGCGACGTCGATGCGATTGGTTCGACGTCCGTGGTGATCGAAGCGGAGCTGCTGGCGGCGGCGGCTGACGTCCTCGAGGCCCTCGGGTTCAAAGGATTCACCATTCGTCTGAACCATCGGCGGCTACTCGTCGGGATGCTCGACTCGGTTGGCGTTTCAACCGACGCACATGGCGATGCGCTTGTGGCATTGGACAAGCTGGACAAGATTGGCCGTGACGGTGTCGCTCGAGAGCTCGAGACACGGGGCATTCCAGAAACCGCGGCCACAACACTGCTCGAGTTGTTCACCAGCATTGCCCAAGCCGCGACGACGGCCGACAAGGACCCGCAAGGATTCAATCACGAGGTCTTGTCGCGGCTCGACGGGCTCGTTAGCGGTCACGACGATGGTGCGCGCGCTGTTGGTTCGTTGCGAGAACTGGTAGGGCTGCTCGCGAGTCAAAGCGCTGGCGCCAATCTGCGTGTGGATCCGAGCCTCGCGCGCGGCTTGTCGTACTACACGGGATCGATCTTTGAAATCGCCGTCAATGACCTGGCCGGCAGCCTGGGGGGCGGTGGCCGCTATGACGAGCTGATTGGAATATTCCTCGGCGAGCAAGTGCCCGCGTGTGGCATTTCACTCGGCCTCGAGCGCATTCTGGTCGTCATGACCGAGCGCGGGATGTTCCCACCGGCGCTGGCGGACCAGCCCGCCGACGTCATGGTAACGATGTGGAATCGCGATGGCGCGGCAGATGCGATAAGACTAGCGGGAGAGCTGCGCGCGGCGGGTCTTCGGGTCGACGTCTATCCCGACGCTGACAAGATTGGCAAACAGCTCAAATACGCGGACTCACGAGGCATTCGTTTCGTGACGGTGGTGGGCGACGACGAGGCCGCTCGCAATGAAGTGGCGGTCAAAAATTTGGCGACGGGCGAGCAGCAACTCGTTCCCCGAAGCGACGTGGCGCAACTGATCAGACATGGCGGAGCAACTCGGTAATCTTTCACGCACCCACACGTGTGGGGCACTTCGGGCTGCCGACGTCGGCGCAGATGTCACCCTGCTCGGCTGGGTGCACCGCGTTCGCGACCTCGGCTCGCTTGTTTTCCTCGATTTGCGCGACCGGGACGGACACACGCAGGTGATCGTCGAAGGCCAGGCCGACCTGCTCGAGCAGACGAAGCGGTTGCGTTCGGAATTCGTCGTCGCCGTCCTCGGCAAGGTCGAGCGCCGTTCCAACGAGACGGTCAATGCCAACGTGCCTACCGGCGAGGTGGAGGTGCGGGCGCGCGAGCTGCGCATTCTCAACGAAGCCAAGACGCCGCCCTTCCCGATTTCCGAGGAGGCGAATGTCGCCGAAGAGACCCGGCTGAAGTATCGCTACCTCGATTTGCGCCGGCCACGCCTGAACGAGAACATGGGACTCCGGCATCGCATCACGCTGGCCTTGCGGAACTACTTCAATTCGCAAGGATTCTGGGAGATCGAAACCCCGATCCTTACGAAGTCCACACCCGAGGGTGCGCGTGACTTTCTCGTGCCAAGCCGTGTGCATCCAGGGGAGTTCTTCGCGCTCCCGCAATCGCCGCAGATCTTCAAGCAGATCCTGATGATTTCGGGCATGGACCGCTACGTCCAGTTCGCGCGCTGCTTCCGCGACGAAGACCAGCGCGCCGATCGACAGCTGGAGTTCACGCAGGTGGACCTCGAAATGTCGTTCGCGACGCCGTCGCTGGTGTACGAGGTCGTCGAGGGTGCCTTGGCAACAGCGTTCGAAGTCATCGGCGTCTCGGTGCCGCGACCGTTCCGGCGGATGCCATATGCGGAAGCCATCGCGCGCTATGGGGCCGACAAGCCCGACCTGCGATTCGGACTGGAGATTCAAGACTTCGGCGTGCAATTCGGCGAGTCACCGTTCGGGATCTTCCGTGAAGCAATCGCCCACGGGGGCACCGTTCGTGGGTTCGTCATTCCGGGCGCGGCGAAGTTCTCGCGCCGCGAGCTCGACGAACTTGCCGAGCAGGCGAAGCAGTTCGGCGCGGCAGGTCTCGTGTGGGCACGTTACACCGCCGAGGGCGTGCAGTCGTCGGCGAAGGCAATCGGCGAAGCAGGGATCCGAACCGTCCTCGAATCAGCGACAGCCACGCCCGACGACCTGCTCGTGATGGCGTCGGGTGCCGGCGAGACGATCTCGAAGATTCTGGGGCAGCTCCGACTTCACGTCGCGAAGAAACAGAGCCTGATTCCGGATAGCCGCTGGGAGCTGCTGTGGGTCACCGATTTTCCTCTGTTCGATTGGAATGCCGACGAACGACGCTGGGATTCGGTCAACCATCCGTTTACGGCGCCGCGCGAAGAGGATCTGGCTCGCCTGGAATCAGAACCTGGGACCGTCCTCGCCAAAGCCTACGACGTGATTCTCAACGGCTGGGAGTTGGGAGGCGGCAGCATCCGTATTCACGATCGCGAGACGCAGGCCAAGGTCTTTCGATTGCTCGGTATGTCTGACGACGAAGCACGCGATCGATTCGGCTTCTTTCTGGAGGCGCTCGAGTACGGCACGCCCCCTCATGGTGGGCTGGCACTCGGCTTGGACCGCATCTGCGCGCTGTTGGCTGGCGAATCATCCATTCGCGAGGTCATCGCTTTTCCGAAGACCACCGCCGCTGTCGACTTGATGGCCGACGCGCCGTCGAAGGTCGATCCCCGCCAGCTGCGCGAGCTCCGAATCCGGACCCTGTCTTGACGGGTCCGGCCGCGTTTGCTACGATCCTGACTTCGGCGCTGCTAAGTAGCTGAAATACAAGGAGATACGCGAATCCAGACGGCTCCGCTACGGAAGATCTCGGTTCCCGAGGCCGCCATCGAGACCTTGTTCGGGTCTCACGACGAAAACCTCCGCCACCTCGAATCGCTCCTCAACGTTCAGGTCCGCACCCAAGGCAACGACCTCATCGTCGAAGGAGAGCCGGCCGACACCGCTCGTGTTGCGCACGTCGTCTCCCAGATTGCGGCCCTGATGGAAGAAGGGCACCAGATGTCAGCACGCGACGTGAAGACCGCGACGCAACTGGTTGCGGAGGATCCCAACGTCGATCTGCGCGAGCACTTTCTCAAGGGTGGACAACTTCGACAGGCCGGCAAACGCCGGATCACCGCGAAGTCAGCCAATCAGCGAAAGTACCTCGACGCCATCGAAGAGTACGACATCGTGTTCGGCATCGGACCTGCCGGCACGGGCAAGACCTATCTGGCCATGGCGCAGGCCGTGAACTACCTCCTGGCGAAGAAAGTGAGCCGGATCATCCTGGCCCGCCCGGCGGTTGAAGCGGGAGAGAAACTCGGATTCCTGCCGGGCGACCTGCAGGAGAAGGTCAATCCCTACCTTCGGCCGCTTTACGATGCCCTCTACGACATGATGGAAGTCGAGAAGGCCGAGCGGTTGCTCGAACGCGGCACGATCGAAGTTGCGCCCATCGCCTTCATGCGGGGCCGCACCTTGAACGATGCGTTCGTCATTCTCGACGAAGCGCAAAACACGACCAGCGAGCAGATGAAGATGTTCCTGACGCGGCTTGGTTTTGGATCGAAGGCCGTCGTCACGGGAGATATCACACAGGTCGATCTGCCAACCGGCAGGACCTCGGGGCTCATCGAAGCCATGCACGTCGTCGGCAAGATTGACGGCATCGCGTTCATCCACTTCGACGAACGCGATGTCGTCCGGCACAAGCTGGTGCAATCGATCGTGAAAGCGTACGAATCCTACGGTGACGGCGCCCAGGGTCCGCGCGAGGGGCGCCGGCCCGCCTGACCACAAGGCCCTATGCGGAACGGAACCCCACGCCACCGGACTCCCGGCCGCGGGCGGGTGACGGTCAACATCGCCGCACCGGACGGCGGGCGCGTGCCGACTCGCGGTCTGGCTCGTTGGCTGGAGCAGGCGTCACCCGCACGTGCGCGTGGAGAGGTCACCGTCGCCTTGATTAGCGACGGCCGGATGCGCGTCCTCAATCGCTCCTACCGCGGAAAGGACTACGCGACCGATGTGCTGTCCTTCCCGGCACGTCCGCAGGGCAAAGGCGGCAGGGCCCGCGTCAATGACGCGGGGACCGATTACGCCGACTATCTGGGCGACGTGGTCATAGCTCTTGGTGTCGCGAACCGGCAGGCAGACGAAGCCGGCCACTCCCTCGCCACCGAGTTGCGAGTCCTGGCGCTGCACGGTCTATTGCACTTGCTGGGATACGACCACGAGTCCGACGCTGGCCGGATGGCAAGGGTCGAGGCGCGACTTCGCAAGCAAGGTGGGCTGAAAGAGGGACTGATCGAGCGCCGTCGATGACTCCGCTCCTCTTGTTTCTCCTTGGGTTGGCCGCCATCTATGTGAGTACGGTCACCACTGCGTTCAGCGCTCTTATGCGACTGTCCCTTCGTCTCCTGGCTGAAGGTGGCGGGACGAGCGAGGCCCTCCGTCGGTATCTGGACGAGCCACTGCGGCTGTTCATCCCCGGCCGATTTCTCCTGGCCATCATTACCGTCGTCGCCGCGAGCCTGCTCGCGCGGGTGACGGGGGTCGACGCGGCGCGCGGCCTCCCACTTCTGATTCTGGGGACCGTACTGTTTGTCCTGATCTGTGAGCACATCGCGCCGCTGATCATCGTTCGGCGGAATCCTGAGCGAGTGCTGGAAGTACTGCTGCCGTCGTTCGAGACCATCGCCCGTTTACTGATGCCTCTCACCATCGCGCTCCATCGTCTCGCGGTCAGCCGCCGAGAACGCGTCGGGCCCGCGCCAGCCGAGCCCGAGACGCCGGCGGAGAATGAAACGGCGCCCGAAGGCGACTCGGACGAGCTTCAACAGGGACAGGCTCGCGAGCTGTTACGCTCGCTCGTGGACTTCCGAGAAACGATGGTCCGCGAGGTGATGACGCCGCGTCCTGATGTAATCGCGATCGAGGCCGACGCTACGATCCGAGACCTCATCAAGCTGGCGCGTGAACAACAGTACTCACGCGTCCCGGTGTACAACGAGTCGCTCGACAACATCGTGGGGTTCATTTCCATCAAGGATTTGATCCTGCTCGAGCCCTCGGACTTGTCACAGTCGATCACGCCCTTGATCCGACCCGCGCACTTCGTTCCGGAGTCGAAACGTGTTCCGGAGCTCCTGAAGGAATTTCAACGGAAGCGAATCCAGACGGCCGTCGTCGTCGACGAGTACGGTGGCACCGCAGGGTTGGTCACGATCGAAGACCTGCTCGAGGAGATCGTCGGTGAGATTCGCGACGAGTACGACGTGGAGGTCGAGCCTGTGCTCGCTGAGCAGGACGGCAGCTTCGTCTTCAGCGGTCGCACCCATGTAAGAGAGCTGGCGGAGCGACTGAAGATCGACGTCGAGAACGAAGGCTACGAGACCGTGGGCGGATATCTCCTCGCACACGTCGGCCGCGTGCCGTACGTTGGCGAAACCTTCGAGTTGGATGGTCTGTCGGTCGAAGTGCTCGAGGCGGAGCGCCGACGTATCACCCGTGTTCGTGTGCGCCGTCTGCAAGGGGAGCCCGCCGTCGCCGGAGAGCCGGCGGAGTGAAAAGCGGATTCGTCGCGCTTGTCGGCCGTCCCAACGCTGGCAAGTCCACGCTGATGAATCGGTTGGTTGGCCAGAAACTGGCCATCGTTTCGGACAAGCCACAAACCACACGAAATCGCATTACCGGCGTGCGCACCTATCCGGAGGGACAGGTCATCTACGTGGACACTCCTGGCCTTCATCGCCCGCTTCATCGCCTGAATGTGCGGATGGTCGACACTGCAATGACGGCGCTTCGGGAAGTCGACGTCGTCGTCGCAATCGTGGATGCCAGCGAACCCACAGGCGGTGGCGACCGCTTCCTGATGGATGCGGTCCGGCACATCAAGGCGCCCAGGATTCTCGCGCTCAACAAGGTCGATCTGATTGCCAAGGAGTCGCTGCTCCCACAGATCGAGCGCTACGACCGCGAAGTGGGCTTCGCCGACATAGTGCCGATCTCGGCCGTGACTGGCGAAAACGTCGAGCGGTTGGAACAGGTAATCCTGTCGCACCTTCCCGAGGGCGCCCCGCTCTATCCCGAGGACTATCTGACCGACCAGCCCGAACGGTTCTTCGTATCGGAACTGGTACGCGAACAGGTGTTGCGCCACACACATGCGGAGCTGCCGTTTGCCTCGGCGGTCATCGTCGATCGATTCGAAGAACCCGACGAGAAGGGCCTCCTGAGGCTGTATTGCACCATCCTGGTGGAACGTGAATCACAGAAGCCGATCGTCGTGGGCAGGGCTGGCTCGATGATCAAGGCGATCGGCACCGACGCACGACAAGAGCTGGAACACTTCTTCCAAACGCGGGTGTTCCTGGATCTGCGGGTCAAGGTGCGCGCCGATTGGCGTGAGGACGAACGCAGTCTCGACGAGCTCGGCCTGCAGAAAGCGCGTCGCCGTCGACCGTGACTTCGTGCTAAATTTCCTCGGTTGTGCAGTGCGCAATCGAGGCTCTCTGAATGGCTCCACAGCGCAGAATTGATGTCGTCCTCGATTCAGTCAAGAGACTGCTGCGCATTGGTGCGACTGCCAACCTGCTGAACCTTCTTCAGAAGCAGCACCCCGCCGACCTCGCCCAAATCTTCAAGTCGCTACTCGATACCGAACGCCAGGCCGTTTTCAACGTCCTGATCGAGCGCAACGGGCGGTTGGCGATGGAAACCGTCAGCGAAATGGGGCCCGAGAGCGCCGCCCACCTCCTGACCGGCCGGCCGGCGGAAGAGATCGCGAAGCTCCTGCAGGAGATTCCCTCTGACGACGCGGCGGCGTTGATTGATCACCTGCCAGAGGAGCTGTCATCCGAGGTTCTGGAACTGATGCGGCGTCGCGAGTCGGGCCAGGTCGAAAGCCTGCTCGAGTACGGCGAGCAGACCGCCGGCCGCATCATGAACCCCAGTGTCTTCGCCCTCGGCGAGGACCTGACGGTGGGGGAATCGATCACTGCCCTCCAAACTGCTCGAGACGTGGAGATGGTGTTCTACCTCTACGTCGTCGACGCCCGCCGCCACTTGGTCGGCGTAACCTCGCTCCGCCGTCTGCTTCTCGTATCACCCGAAACGCCGCTCAAGCGCATCATGACGCCCGAGCTCATCAGCGTGCGTGTCGACACCGACCAGGAAGAGGTCGCGCGCCTCGTGGCGTCATACAACCTGTTGGCCGTACCGGTCGTGGACGAGGAGAACAAGCTCGTTGGCGTCATCACGGTAGACGACGTCATTGACGTCATCAAAGATGAAGCCACCGAAGACCTGATGCGGCTGGCCGGTCTTTCGGGTGATGAACGGGTAGCCACTCCACCAATGGAGGCCCTGCGGAAGCGCTTGCCGTGGCTCGGCGTGAATCTCGTGACGGCGTTCGTCGCAGCATCGGTCGTGGCGTTGTTCGAGGGGACGATCAGTCGGGTAACGGCCCTGGCTGTCTTCATGCCGATCGTCGCTGGCATGGGCGGTAACGCGGCGACGCAAACGCTCACGGTGATCGTTCGGGGTCTCGCACTGGGCGAGCTGTCATGGGATAACGCACGGAAGGCCATCCTCAAGGAAGCGGCCATCGGGCTCGTCCTTGGGATTACGCTGGGGATCACCGCGGCTGGTGTCGCTACCGTGACGAAGCAGGACCCGATGCTCGGCCTCATCCTGGCCATGGCGATGATCTGCAACATGCTCGTCGCAACCGTCGCCGGGACGCTCGTCCCGTTGGGCTTGAAGGCGCTGCGTATCGATCCGGCTTTGGCGTCGTCGGTGTTCATCACGACGTTCACGGACGTGGTGGGCTTCGCCTCGTTCCTGGGCCTCGCAACGATCTTCATCCGTTATCTGGCGCCGTGACGAGTGGGCTGTAGAATTGGAACCCTGAGGACGGATTGGTCGGATCAGGCAGGTCGGGGGTGAAAACCCACTGCCAGACCTACCCGACCCACCAGCCTTACCCGACCCCAAATGCCGCTCTACACCGCCGACGCGCTGGTCCTTCGGACCTACAAGCTGGCCGAAGCCGATCGCATCGTCGTGTTCCTGACTCGTGACCGGGGGAAGAAGCGTGGGGTAGCGCCGCACGCCAGGCGCGCGAAGTCACGCTTCAGGGGAGCCCTCGAACCACTGACGGAAGTGCGGGTGGCGTACTTCGAACGAGAGCGTCGCGAACTGGTGAATCTGAACTACGCGGAACCCGTTCGATCGCCTTTGGCGTCTGCGAGTCCCGAAAGCCTGGCCTACAGCCACTACTTTGCCGAACTCATTGATGCCTGGGCCGCGGACGCCGACGCTGATGAGCGGTTGTTTCGACTTGGCTGCTCGGTTTTGGATGCCTTGTCGACCGGGACGGCCAGCGAAGCGCTGGCCCGATACTTCGAGTGCTGGTTACTCCGGCTCCAGGGGGTCTATCCATCCAATATGTCGCTCTCGCAAGGCGCCCTTGCGTTCATCGATGCCACCCGTCAGGTCACGCCGGCAGAGGCCGGACGGCTTGGCGCGACAACTGGCGTCCTGCGCGAGCTCGAACTGAAACACCAGGCGCTCATAGCGTCCCATCTCGAGAAGGAACTGAAGTCGATACGCGTGATGAATGAGTTGCGACGACTCCCAGAGCAGTGACCCTCCAAGACCTGATTCTCAAACTCTCAGCGTTCTGGGCGTCGCGTAGCTGCCTGATCCAGCAAGCGCTGGACTTGGAGGTCGGCGCTGGTACCTCGCACCCCGAAACCTTGTTTCGCGTGCTCGGGCCGCGCCCATGGAACGTGGCGTACGTACAACCGACCAGACGCCCGGACGATGGAAGGTTTGGTCAAAATCCGAACCGGTTGTTCAAGCACCTCCAGATGCAGGTCATCCTGAAGCCTGCGCCGGACGAGGTGCAGCAGATCTATCTCGATAGTCTCGAGGCCTGCGGCATCAATCCCAGGCAACACGATATCCGTTTCGAGGAAGACAACTGGGAGTCGCCAACCCTTGGAGCATGGGGCATCGGCTGGCAGGTGATGCTCGATGGCCAGGAGATCACGCAGTTCACCTACTTTCAGCAGGTGGGTGGGATCGATCTCGCGCCGGTGTCGGCGGAGATCACCTACGGGCTCGAGCGCATCGCCATGTTCCTGCAGAAGGTCGACAATGTGTTCGACCTCGAGTGGGGCGCGGGCGTGAAGTATCGAGAGGTCAGGCTGCGCGAGGAAATCGAGCAGTCACGGTACGCATTCAATCAGGACACGACGATCGACGCGGCAACCTTTAGCGCGTTCCATCGCGATCAGTTCGACAGGTACTACGCATTCGGGGAACAACTGCTGAAGAGCGGCTTGTTGCTGCCGGCACTGGAGCATTGCCTGCGGTGTTCGCACCTCTTCAACATCCTGGATTCGAGCGGCAGCATCGGTGTGACCGAGCGCACCGCATACGTGCTGCGCGTTCGTCAGTTGGCCGTGGCTATCTGCCGGCAGTACGCCGCGGAAGAAGAAGCAGCGGTCACAGGGACCGCGGACGAGAGTTGATGGTGTCTGACTAGATGGACCGCGAGCTGTTGATCGAAATTGGCGTCGAGGAGATTCCGGCCTCGTGGCTGCCTGAAGTTACCGCACAGGTCGGCACGCGGCTCGAAGCCCGCCTGAAAGAACTTCGCCTCCCAGCTTCGGCTCCAATCGAAACCTATAGCACGCCGCGTCGCTTGACGGCCCGTATCGGGAAGCTCGCCGAGCGTCAGACCGATTTTGAAGAAGTCTTGAACGGTCCACCCGTCAGCGCGTCGTTCAATGCGGCTGGTGAGGCGACGCCTGCAGCGATCGGATTTGCCAAGCGTCATGCCGTCGACGTCGGCGCGCTGGAGCGCATCGAGACTCCGAAAGGCACGTATCTCGCGTTCCGGAAGCAGCACCGCGGCAAAGCGGCGGTCGACGTATTGCCCGACGTACTGACGGGACTGCTGCGACAGATGACGTTCCCCAAGCCAATGCGCTGGGACGCGCTGCTTGACGACGGGAAGGGCGAATTGCCGTTCGGCCGGCCCATTCGATGGATTCTGTTTCTTTACGGTGGCCGTGTCGTTCCTTTCTCGATCTACCGGACTCGACTCGCTCAGGGACCATTGGTTCAGGAAGTCCGGTCTGGAGCCGTGACCTTTGGCCACCGTTTTCTGACGACGAGCGGACGGGCCGGACGCGCGATCAAAGTGAAGGGCTTCGACGACTACCAGAAGCGGCTGGCTGAGAACTTCGTCGTGCTCGAGCGGACCGAACGTCAGGAACGAGTTGCACGCGAGCTGGAAGGTGAAGCGCGCCGGCGAGGCGGCCGGGTGTCGCGGCAAGCCGGTGGTCAAGCACTGCTCCAGGAAGTACCTGATCTTGTCGAGTATCCGAAGGTCATCTCAGGGACGTTTTCGGACGAGTTCCTCAGCCTGCCAGAGGAAGTGCTGACAACGACGATGATCCATCATCAGCATTTCTTTCCCGTCGTGAACGACCACGGGAAGCTGCAGCCGGTCTTCCTTGCCGTGCTCAACATGGAAGGGGATCGGCCAGAGCTCATCGCGCGGAACCTGGAGCGAGTCCTGACAGCCCGGCTTCGCGATGCCCGGTTTTTCTGGGATGCGGACCGGGCGCGTCGCCTCGAGTCTCGCGTCGAGCGCTTGGGCACGGTGTTGTTCCACAAGGCGCTGGGGAGCTACGCGGAGAAAGCCGAGCGCATCAGCAAGCTTGCCGGACTGGTCGCACGCGACGTTCTTCAAGTTCCGGCGGCAGAGGAACCCGCGCGCATCGCCGGCCGTCTGGCGAAGGCCGATCAAGCTACCGACATGGTGCGCGAGATGACCGAACTGTCCGGAACGATGGGCGGCATCTATGCGCGCGAAGATGGGTTCCCCGAGGAAATCTGGAAGGCGATCTACTTTCACTACCTGCCGGTCGGTATCGAAGCCGACGCGCCGCCAACGCGTGAGCAACTGGGAGCGGCGGCCGCCACGTGGGCAGCGGTCTCGATGGCGGACAAGCTCGACACCGTCGTCGGCATGTTCAGCGCCGGCGAGCGTCCCACCGGCTCGCGCGATCCGTATGGGTTGCGCCGGTCGGCGCAGGGCCTGGTCCGAATACTCGTTGACCTTCCCGAACTGACGGGCCTTCAGGTCCGGCCAACATTCGGAACCTTGGTGGAGCTGACGGAATCGGTACTGCCGCCCGCTCAGACAGACTGGCAGGCTGCGCTCTACGAATTTCTGCTCGATCGGTTGCGGTACGTTCTGGAGCAACGCAGGTTTGACGTGCGAAATGTTCGTGCGGTGACCGCAGGTAATCCCGCAGGAATCAGCCCGCTGCAGGCCCGTCGAAAAGTCGAAGTCTTGCCCGAATTCGCCGAGTCCCCGGAGTTCGCGCAGCTGGCAGTGCTGTTCAAGCGGGTTCGCAACATCGCGCGGAACTTGTCCGACGGCGCGGGTGCCGTCAATCCGGATCGCGCGTTGCTCACCCATCCGGCGGAAACCGCACTGCTTGCGGAGATCGATCAGCGCTCGCCGGCGATCGAATCCGCCGTCGCCTCGGGTCAGGGGTTTCGTCAGGCATTTGGCGAAGCTGCGACGCTGGCCCCCGCGGTGGCAAAGTTTTTCGACGACGTGCTTGTGATGGCTGAGGATGCGCGGCTTCGTGAGGCGCGCCTCCGTCTGATGAAGCGCCTCGAAACCCTCATCCTCCAACTCGCAGACGTTTCGGAGATCGTTCCGGAAGAATCCAAATAGACATGGCAAAACGAGCAGTCAAGACCCGTAAGTCCGCATCCTCGAAGAAGACCGCAACCAGTCGCAAGGCAACGCCCAAGAAACCATCGAAGTACGTCTACTTCTTCGGGAACGGTAAGGCCGATGGCAACCGCACGATGAAGGACACGCTCGGCGGCAAGGGCGCTGGCTTGGCGGAGATGACCAAGGCCGGCTTGCCGGTGCCGCCAGGCCTGACGATTTCCACCGACGCCTGCAATCTGTATTACGAGCTTGGCCAAAAGCTCACGCCGGCGATTGAGAGCGCGATCACTGAGAACGTCAAGAAGCTGGAAAAGGCTGCCGGGGCGTCGCTTGGCTCCGCTTCGAATCCGCTACTGGTGTCGGTCCGCTCGGGCGCCAAGTTCTCGATGCCCGGCATGATGGACACCATCCTCAATCTAGGACTGAACGACACCACGGTCGAAGGGTTGAAGCAGCGCACGTCCAACGGCCGATTCGCCTTCGACAGCTATCGGCGCTTCATTCAAATGTACGGCAGCGTGGTGTTGGAGATTCCGAAGCACGCGTTCGAACACGAATTTGACGCTGTGAAAAAGCAACGCGGCGTGACCCTCGACACCGATCTCGACGAAGCCGCCTTGCGAGACGTCGTCGCGCGCTACAAGAAAGTGGTGCGGGATCACACCAAGAAAGACTTTCCGCAGGAGCCGGCCGAGCAGTTGCGCGGGGCCCGCAACGCCGTGTTTCGCTCCTGGAACAACCCCCGCGCCAAGGAATATCGGCGCATCTACGACATCCCCGATTCGATCGGCACCGCTGTGAACGTGCAGATGATGGTTTTCGGCAACACCGGGGACCGTTCGGGCACCGGTGTCGGCTTCACGCGCAACCCAGCCACCGGCGCCAAGGAGTTCTACGGGGAGTTTCTCATCAACGCGCAGGGCGAGGATGTCGTCGCCGGAATTCGCACTCCTCAGCCAATCCGCGAGCTCGAAAAGGTGATGCCGCAGGCCTACAAACAGCTTCGAGACATCACGACCCGGCTCGAGCAGAACTACAAGGACGTCCAGGATTTCGAGTTCACCATCCAGGACGAACGCCTCTTCATGCTTCAGACGCGGAGCGGGAAGCGGACTGGCTACGCCGCGGTGGTTATCGCCACCGATCTGGTGAAGGAGAAACTGATTACGCCCAGGGAGGCGGTCCTCCTTGTGGATCCCGAGTCGCTATCGCAACTTCTGGCGCCGGGCTTCGATCCGAAGGAATGGGCAAAGCTTCCCACAGCAACCAAGGGGCTCCCAGCATCCCCTGGCGCCGCATCCGGCCACGTCGTGTTCACGGCGGACGACGCGGTGAAATGGTCGGACCGCGGAGACCCGGTGATTCTCGTCAGACGCGAGACGGTACCGGATGACATTCACGGGATGTGGGTGGCACAGGGTGTATTGACCGCGACCGGCGGCATGACGTCCCACGCGGCCGTTGTCGGACGTCAGATGGGCAAGCCCTCGGTCGTCGGTGCGGGCGAGCTCGTCATCGACGAGCACGCGAGAACGCTGCGCATCAAGGACCAGGTCATCAAAGAAGGAGACTTTCTCTCGTTCGACGGCTTGACCGGGGAAGTCAAGATCGCGAAGGTGGCGTCGCAACCCAGCGAAATTCTCCAGGTGGTCGCTGGAAAGATCAAGCCCAAGGACTCGCACATCTACGACCGGTTCAACCAGTTGCTGCAATGGGCCGACAAGTTCCGCCGGCTCGGGGTGCGGGCCAACGCCGACCTGCCGGACCAGGCGGAGCTCGCTTATGCCTTTGGAGCGCGCGGCATCGGTCTGTGCCGCACCGAACACATGTTCTTCGGCGAGGGGCGCATTCCGATCGTGCAGCGCATGATCCTCGCCGACAACGAAGCCGACCGGCGCGCCGCCTTGAACGAGCTGCTCCCACTGCAACGGGGCGATTTCTACGGCGTGTTCAAGGCGATGAAAGGCGAGGCGGTGACGATTCGCACCATCGACCCGCCGCTGCACGAGTTCCTCCCCAAACGTGAAGAGTTGATGGTCGAGATCGCGAAGCTCGAAGCGACCAACGGCGCCGCGGACACGATTCGCGAGAAAAAGACGTTGCTGGCGCGCGTCGAACAGCTTCACGAGTTCAACCCGATGCTCGGACATCGTGGAGTGCGCCTCGGAATCACCTATCCCGAGATCACCGAGATGCAGACGCGGGCGATTCTCGAAGCCGCCTGCCAGTTGAGCAAAGAGGGGCTGAAGGTCGTTCCCGAGATCATGATTCCGCTGGTCGGTCACGTGAAGGAGCTTCGTGATCAAAAGGCAGTCGTCGATCGCGTGGCTCAGGACGTGATGCGCGAGCAAGGCGTCAAGATCAAGTATCTGGTTGGCACGATGATCGAGGTGCCGCGGGGCGCCCTGACCGCTGATCAAATTGCCGCCGAAGCGCAGTTCTTTTCCTTCGGCACCAACGACCTTACGCAGATGGCCTTCGGCTTCTCGCGTGATGACGTCGGGAAGTTCCTTCGCGTCTATCAAGACAAGAAGATTCTCGAAAAGGATCCCTTCGCAACTATCGATACCCAGGGCGTCGGAGCCCTCGTGCGGATAGGTGTGGAGCGCGGCCGCGCAGCGCGGCCGGACCTGAAGATCGGAATCTGCGGCGAGCACGGTGGCGACGCGGCGTCCGTGCACTTCTTCGAGTCCGTCAAGCTGGACTACGTGAGCGCGTCGCCGTACCGAATTCCGGTCGCGCGGTTGGCCGCGGCCCAGGCGGCGATGTCCGTGAAGGTCGGCGACTGAGCCGAAACACATGATCAGCTATTTCGTCCACCGCGAGGGCCGTACTGCCAGGGTGGACTCGATCGAGCCGGAATGGCTCGCAGCCGGCAGCAAAGTGACCGTGTGGGCCGATGTCAACAAGCCCGACACGGCTGATGCTGAAGAACTCCGGCGGGTGTTCGACTTCCATCCGCTCTCGCTGGAGCATGCGCTCGAAGCAACGCAGTACCCAAAGGTCGAGCCGTACGGTCACTACCTGTATGTGGTGCTTCACGGCATCGATTTCAAGCAGGCAGAACACGCCTTCGAGACCGCGGACGTGGACTTCTTTCTCGGGGTGAACTTCCTCGTCACGGTCCATGACGGCGGCCGGCGGAGCATCATGGAAGTCGCATCGCTGTGCGATCGAACGGATGTCCCGCTCCGCGAAGGCCCGGTGGCCTTGATGCACCGGATCGTCGATCGTATGGTCGAAAACTACCGCCCCGAGGTCGACGAGCTCGAGACCTGGCTCGACGAAATCGAGGATCGAGGTACTGACCGGAAATCGTGACGAGGTCACGAGCGACATCCTGGCGGTCAAACGTGACATTGCCTCGCTGCGTCGAGTCGTCATTCCTCAACGGGACGTCGTCTCACGGCTGGCACGGCGAGAGTTCGATCTGATCAACCAAGAACACTCTTACCGGTTCCGCGACGTCTACGACCAGCTCGTCCGGCTTGCCGATGACGCCTCGTTGTTTCACGACCGGGTCACCGGGATTCTGGATGTGCATCTGGCTGCGGTGTCCAATCAGCTGGCGCTCGTGTCGAAGGTGCTGGCGGGAATCGCCGTGATCATCGGCCCGCTCACCGTCATCACCGGTCTTTTCGGAATGAACGTGACGCTGCCAACATTGCCTGGCGGCCCTGAGGCTCAGTTCTGGTGGATCACTGGCGGCATGGCGCTTATGACCGCCGTCGTCTACTACCTGTTCCGTCGCCGGGGCTGGTTGTAGGCTGTACCCAATGGGCCGCATCAGGCGATTACCGGAAGACCTTGCCAATCAGATAGCCGCCGGCGAGGTTATCGAGCGTCCGGCTTCGGTGATCAAAGAGCTCGTCGAAAACGCGATCGACGCGGGCGCGAAGAGAATCAGCATTACCGTCGAGTACGGCGGCAAGAAGCTGATTCGCGTCGAGGACGACGGTCACGGGATGGATCCCGATGACGCACGGCTGTGCCTCGAGCGTCATGCGACCAGCAAGATCCGCCGCGCCGATGACCTCGGTGCCATTCGAACGCTGGGGTTTCGCGGCGAAGCACTTCCCAGCATCGCCTCGGTTTCGCATTTTCAGCTTCGCAGCCGTTTGCGGGGCGACCCGAGCGGTACAGAGATTCGTGTCAACGGCGGTGTGATCGAGTCGGCTGTCGAAGCCGGCGGTCCGGAAGGCACCTCAATCGAGGTCGCCGACCTCTTTTACAACCTGCCGGCACGACGCAAGTTCCTCAAATCGGACGCCGCGGAATCAGCGCAGATCTCGAAGATGGTGACGCAACTGGCGCTGTGCTATCCGGAGGTCGGCTTTGCGCTGACCAGCGCGGGCCGGCGCTCGCTGCAATGCCCGCCGGTGGCGCAACTCGACGACCGTTTGTACCAGGTATATGGCGATCGGCCCGACCTCCTACCTGTGAGTCGAGAGGGCGGCGGCATCGCCGTGCGAGGCTTCGTCGCCGCTCTCGCCGAGACCGGGCCAACCCGCGGCCCACAGAACATCTTCATCAATCGCCGCATCGTAAAGGACCGCACGATCGCGCACGCGATCCTGGATGCCTACAGCATTGCCTCCAATCGCGAGCGCAGCCCCGAAGTGCATCTGTTCCTGGAGATTCCACCGGATCGGATCGACGTCAACGTGCATCCGACGAAAGCCGAGGTCCGGTTTCGCGAGCAGTCGCTGGTGCATGAAGTGGTGAAGCGCGCTGTGAGCGACGCGTTGATGCGCGGCGGTGTGCCTGAGCTGCAACTTCGGGCCTCCAATCTCGAAGGTGGCACGCCGACCAGCGTCTCGATCCCAGGAATCCTGGCGGGAGGCGTCTTCGCCAACCGATGGGGTTCCGGGGCTGCCGATCCGTCCTGGCCACATTCCGGAGCCTCAGGGGAAGGCCAAGTCGGCGCCACAGGGTCGGGTACCGCGGCGATCGCCGGCTCCGGGGCGAGCCAGGATCTCAGCGCGGGCTCGACCGCGATCCGTCCGCTCATCCCGCTCGGACAATTTCGCAACACGTTCATCGTTGCGATCGATGACGAGGGCATCTGCATCATCGACCAGCACGTCGCTCACGAGCGCGTCCTGTTCGAGCGCATCATGGAGCGCTTGACTGCCACCACGCTCGAAAGCCAACGAATGCTGGTGCCGATGCTGCTCGATCTCGCGCCCGCCGAACGGGCCGCCTTGCTGTCCCGTACGAAAGAGTTGGCGACGTTTGGATTCGAGATCGAGGAGTTTGGTGGGGACACGACCCTCAAGGTGACCGCCGTACCCGCGCTCCTGCCGCGCGATGAGTGCGCCGCGGCTCTACGGGCACTTGCACAGGATCTCGAGGGGCTCGATCAAGGGCTGGACATTCGCGAGGCCCTGAAGCGGATTGCTGCGACGACGGCCTGTCACGCCGCCGTGAAGGCGAACGATTCGCTGACCCCGGAAAAGATGCGGCACATCCTGGAAGAGCTTCGCGCTACGTCGTTCTCGACAGTGTGCCCACACGGGCGCCCGGTGATGCTGCGAATCACACGTCGAGAAGTGGAGAAGAACTTCGAGCGTATTTGAAGAGATCCATGAGCGAACCCTCAACCGGCGACCGGGTATTAGCGGCGATTGATGCGTCTCGTGACGAAATCGTTGATTTCGCCGCCGCTCTCATCCGCATCCCCACCGTCAATCCGCCGGGCGAGGAGTATCAGCCGTGCGCGCGCCTGATTGGCAACCGGCTGACCGCGGGCGGATTCATCGTCGACTACATACCGGCCATCGGTAGACCCGAGCACACGAAGCAGCTTCCTCGCGTCAACGTCATTGCCTTACGGCGGGGCGGTAGCGATCATCCGCTCGTTCATCTTAACGGCCACTACGACGTCGTGCCGGCTGGCGCGGGCTGGACATTCGATCCGTTCGCGGGCACCGTTCGCGATGGACGAATCTACGGTCGCGGCGCGTGTGACATGAAGTCAGGCATCGCCGCTGCCGTGTACGCCGTGGAGTCGATTCGGCGTGCCGGCGTCTCGCTTGCGGGGTCGGTTGAGATCAGCGCGACGCCGGACGAAGAGAGTGGTGGCTTTGCCGGTGTCGCATACCTTGCGAAGCAGGGCCGTCTCAAGGCATCGCGCGTCGATCACGTCATTATTCCCGAGCCGTTGAACGTCGATCGCATCTGTATCGGCCATCGTGGCGTGTATTGGTTCGAGGTCGAGACGCGCGGGCGAATCGGTCACGGCAGCATGCCGTTTCTCGGCGTCAACGCCATCGATCACATGGGGATCATCCTCGATCGCGTCCGACGTGAGTGGGTGCCTACTCTTGCGACGCGGACGACCGCCATGCCGGTCGTGCCTCCTGGCGCAAGGCAGGCGACGCTCAACATCAATGGGATATTCGGTGGGCAGCCCATTGATGGCATCCAGACGCCGTGCGTCGCCGATCGCTGTTTGGCGGTGTTCGACCGGCGCTTTCTCCTGGAGGAGGATTTCGAGAACGTCAGGGGCGAGATCGAGACGCTGCTAGCCTCGGTCAAGGCCGATCACCCGGAGATCGACTACTCACTGCGCGACCTGATGGTGGTGCCTCCCGTGCGGACGCCGGAAGATTCGCCCCTTGTCGAGTCTCTCGAGCGCCATATTCAAGCCGTCCTCAAGCGTCCCGCCCAGCATGTCGCCAGTCCTGGGACCTATGATCACAAGCACTTCGATCGGATCGGCGGCGTTACCAGCTGCGTTGCCTACGGGCCCGGGGTCCTGGATCTCGCTCATCAGCCCGACGAATGGTGTGCAATCGACGACTTGATTGATGCGACGAAGGTGCTTGCCCTGACGGTCTTGGACTTGACCGGTTCGTTGTAAGAGAGCGTGTCAAACCGTCGGCGAACGACTGGCCGGTAGTGAGAAAATCAATCAATGCAGCATTCGCCGAGCCTGAATCGGATTGCGGTAGCCGCGGCGCTCGCCGTCGCGCTCGTCGGGTCCGCCGAAACGGCACAAGAGCGTACCGCTGAGACAGGCCGAGCGCTGCCGCCGACGGGCGGCAAGGGCTTGACCGAGGTGCACGGATTGAAGGTTGGGCACTACACGATGCCTGGCCGGCCGACCGGGTGCACTGTGGTCCTCGTCGACGGCGAAGGCGCGGTCGGCGGTGTGTCTCAGCGCGGCGGTGCCCCCGCGACTCGCGAGCTCGACCTGCTCGATCCGCTGAACATGGTCGATCGCGTGAACGCCATCGCGCTCTCCGGCGGTAGCGCGTTCGGCCTGGACTCGGCGACCGGTGTGATGCGCTATCTCGAAGAGCGCAACATTGGCTACAAGGTACGGACAGGCGTGGTTCCCATCGTGCCAGCTGCCAGCTTGATCGACCTGAGCTTCGGCGGCGATCCCAAGATTCGGCCGAATGCGGAATGCGGATACAAGGCTGCCGAGGGTGCGGCTGTGGGTCCGGTTACCGAAGGGAATGTCGGCGCGGGCGCAGGAGCCACGGTTGGCAAGATCGCGATGGGACGATCGATGAAAGCCGGCATTGGATCGGCCGCGATTGCGTTGCCCAACGGGCTGGTCGTCGGCGCTGTCGTCGCAGTGAACGCCGTCGGCGACATCATCGATCCCTCCACTGGCGCAACGGTCGCGGGCGTTCGCACTGAAGATGGGAAAGCGCTCGCCGACGTTCGCAAGCTGCTGCGAAGCGGCGAACTGATGCGTTCGTCCCAGGCTCCACGGCCGGGAGAAGCGACGACGATTGGCGTCGTGGCGACCAACGCGCGCTTTTCCAAAGCCGATGTCGCCCGAATTGCCCTGATGGCTGACGATGGGTTTGCGCGGGCGATCGTGCCGTCGCACACAACGGGCGACGGCGATACCGTGTTTGCACTCGCGACCGGGCGGTGGACCGGCGAGGCCAACGTCACCATCGTCGGCGCGCTGGCCGCCGAGGCCATGGCCGAGGCGATCGTGCGGGCCGCCGCGCTGGCGCAGACCTCTCACGGTGTACCCTCTGCACGCGAGTTCGGTACCATACCGGCCCGCCTGAAGTGAACGCCGCCGTCCGTCCGTGAAACGTCGAACCTTCCTAGCTCGTACTCTCGCCGGCGGTTTGGTGGCCGTCTCTTCCGGCCGGACGTGGGCGGGCGTCGCTCCGGCAATCGTCACGGCCCAAGGATCACGCCCGGCCGTTCCTCAAGGTGTCGCCGCGGGCGACGCAGGCCGCGGCCGAATGGTCGTCTGGAGTCGTGCTGACCGACCGGCGCGACTCAGCGTGGAGTACGCCACCACAGAGAAATTCGCCGACGCCCGCATGGTGCGTGGGCCGGCCGCCCTCGAAAGCACCGACTTCACCGCGCGAGTTCTGCTTACCGACTTACCGCCAGCACAGCGGATCTTCTACCGGGTTCGCTTTCAGGATCTGGCCGATCTCAAGTCGCTGAGCGAGCCGATCGTCGGAAGTTTCGACACCTCGACCTGGAGTGGAACACGCGACGTGACCTTGGCGTGGTCGGCTGACACGGTTGGCCAGGGCTGGGGTCTCAACTCCGAGTTTGGAGGGCTGCGCCTCTACGAGACGATGCTCAAGGCACAACCTGACCTCTTCGTCCATTGCGGCGACACAATCTACGCCGACGGTCCATTGGCGCCGGAGGTGAAGCTGGACGACGGAACCATCTGGCGCAATCTCGTGACCCCCGCCAAGTCCAAAGTCGCGGAGAGTCTCGAGGACTACCGGGGCAATTTTCAGTACAACCTGCTCGACGAGCACATGCGCCGCTTCAATGCCGCGACCGCGCAGGCCGCGCTCTGGGACGATCACGAAGTTCGCGACAATTGGTTCCCGACTCGAGACTTGACCACCGATGCGCGATACACGGTGAAGAGCGCCGCACTTCTTGCGGCGCGCGCGCGCCAGGCGTTCTTCGAATACAACACACTCCCCGTCCTTGGCGAGGATCCGGAACGCATTTATCGCACCGTAACGTCCGGCCCGCTGGTCGAGGTGTTCGCTCTCGACCTGCGCAGCTATCGTGGCCCCAACAGCTCCAATCAACAGGAGCGACTGGGCGACGACAGCCGCATCATGGGCGCGACGCAGGTGCGCTGGCTCACCACGCAGCTCGCTGCCAGCAAGGCGGTGTGGAAAGTGATTGCCAACGACATGCCGATTGGCTTGGTCGTGCGCGATGGGGAGGCCGCTTTCGAGGCGGTTGCGAATGGCGACAACGGGCCGGCAAAAGGGCGGGAGCTCGAGATTGCGGAGATCCTGAAGTTCATCAAGGACCAGCGAGTGCGAAACGTCGTCTGGATCACGGGGGACGTGCACTACTGCGCTGCCCATCGCTACGACCCGCAGCGGGCCCACTTCACCGAGTTCGACCCGTTTTGGGAATTCGTCGCGGGGCCCTTGCATGCCGGAACGTTTCGTCCCAACGCCGTTGACGCAACGTTTGGACCGGAAGTGAAGTTCGTGGGTGTACCGGCGGATCTCGCACCGAATCGGCCGCCGAGCGCAGGCCTGCAGTTCTTCGGGATGCTCAAGGTCGACGCAAAGACCCGCGTCATGACGGCCAGCCTGCACGACCTATCGGGCCGCGCGATCTATCGCGTCGAGCTCGAGGCGGGGTCGTGAACATTCATCTCGTACTTCTCATTGTTTATTCGATCGGGATCGTCGCGTTTGGCCTATGGACCGCCCGATTCGTCCGCCATAGCAGCGACTTTTTCGTCGCGGGGCGCTCACTGGGTCCCGGGCTCATTCTGGCATCGATGCTCGCCTCGAATATCGGGGCAGGGTCGACCGTTGGCGTCGCGGGGCTCGCGTATCGTGACGGCATCAGCGCGTGGTGGTGGGTCGGCGCCGCGGGTCTCGGCTCGCTGGTTCTGGCGTTTTGGGTCGGTCCGGCTCTTTGGACACTCGCCAAGCAACACGGCTTCTACACAACCGGCGACTTCATCGAGTTTCGCTATGGCGCCAGCGTGCGCAGCCTCACGTCACTCATTACGTGTGTCGGCTCGCTCTCGATTCTGGCGGGGCAGATCATGGCCGGCGCCGCGATCCTCAACGTGGTGCTCGGCATTCCGCCCTGGGTGGGATCGCTGGTTGGTGCCGCGATCATGACCATCTACTTCACGGCAGGGGGGCTGCTGGGGACGGCCTGGGTCAACAGCGTTCAGCTCGTGATCATGCTCGTCGGTTTCTTGATCGCCTTGCCTGTCGCCTTGAATTCGGTCGGTGGAATCGGACAATTGACGGGACCAGGTACGCCACCCACGTACAGGGGATTTCATGTACTCCGCCGGCCCCGGATCGGGTTGGACGCTGCTATTTCTGACATTCCCTGCGTTCGTGATCTCGCCAGGCTTGATTCAGAAGTCATTCGGTGCCGTCAGTGAGCGGGCCCTCACCAAGGGAGTTGCCTGGAACGCAATTGCACTGCTCCTGTTTGCGCTCGTTCCGACGCTGTTCGGGATGATTGCCCGGCAGGTGTCTCCGGGCATCACGAACCCCAACGCTGTGTTGCCGACCGTGCTTCTCGAGCAACTTCCAGCCTGGCTGGGAGCGCTGGCACTTGCCGCGGTGTTTTCCACCGAGGTCGACACATGCGACGCCGTGCTATTCATGGTCTCGACAACGTTGTCGCGAGATATCTATCAGCGTCACATCGCCCCCGACGCCGATGATCAGCGCCTGCTGTTCGTCGCGCGCGTATCGGCGGTCCTGGCTGGCATGGTAGGGGTGCTGCTCTCGATCTATCTTCAGACCGTCACACAAGCGCTGATCATTTTCTACTCGCTCCTCGGCGTCACGTTTTTCGTGCCGATTCTTGCCGCGTTATTGTTCAAAGACGTTGCCGCGCCCGAAGCACTCGCCGCCGTGGCGGCCGGAGTCACCACGCTACTCGTGATCGGCTTCTTGCTCCCCACACGGCCATCGTGGCTCGACCCCTCACTGTCAGGAATCATCGCGGCCGCTGTAGCATTCGCGAGCGTGATGACGATCAGGAGATCCGTTTCGCATGCGTGACCTGTTTCGGCTCGACGGCAAAGTTGTCGCGGTGATCGGGGCTGGATCGGGCATCGGTCAGGCGGTGGCAAAGGGCGCCGCGGCGCAAGGCGCCCGCGTCGAATGCCTGGACATGAACGAGGAATCGGCTCAGGCCACGGCACTTCACATTCGCACCGAAGGTGGGCAAGCCGACGCAACGGTCGTGGACATCGTGGATGCCGACGCCACGAATCGCGCGTTGTCAAAGATTGCCGACGAACGGGGCCGGCTCGACGGATTGGTGTGCACGCCAGGCATCAACGTGCGCAAGAAGCTCCTGGACTACGGTGAAGATGAGTTCGATCGTGTCGTTCGCCTGAATCTGAAGGGCTCGTTCAATGTCCTGCGAGCCGCCGGACGGCTCATGACCAAACAGGGCTCGGGCAGCATCGTCGTCTTCTCTTCGATCAGATCGTTGGTCGTGGAGCCCGGGCAGGCGATCTACGCGATGACCAAAGCCGGAATCGTCCAACTGGTCCGCGGTGCCGCATGCGAGTTCGGCGCCGCCGGTGTGCGCGTCAACGCCATGGGTCCCGGCGTGATCGAGACGCCGCTGACCGCCCCCATCAAGGCGCAACCCGAGTGGTATCAGGCGTACGCCAACAAGAACGTCTTCAAACGCTGGGCACAAGCCGACGAAATGGTCGGTCCCACGCTGTTTCTGATTTCGGATGCGGCCAGCTACGTAACAGGAACCATCTTGTATGCGGACGGCGGCTGGCTCGCGATCGATGGACGGTTTACGCCGCCGGGGATGTAGCTGTAACGGCGCCAGTTGCCAGTTACCAGTTGCCAGTTACCAGTTCAAAGGACATACGCGTAACTCGCAGGTTCGGGTGAACCCTTTTGAACTGACAACTGGTAACTGGAAACTGACGTCTATCGGTCCTTCTTCTGTCGCTTCAACGTCTTCCACCCCTCCAGCCGTCGTTTGATCTCTTTCTCGAACCCGCGCTCGGTCGGCTGGTAGAACTCTCGACCGCGTAGGTTCTCGGGCAGGCAGTCCATCTCGGTTACAGCATCCGCCTCGTCGTGCGCATGTCGGTAACCCTTCCCGTAGTCGAGCTGCTTCATCAACCGAGTTGGGGCATTGCGCAAGTGGAGCGGCACGGGTTCGGCCACGTCGTTCTGGGCTGCTTCGGCGGCGGCGCCGTACGCAGTCAACACGGCATTGCTCTTTGGCGCAGTGGCGAGATAGATGGCCGCTTGCGCGAGCGCCGTGTTGCCTTCGGGCATGCCGATGAAGTGCACGGCATCCTTGGCGGCCACGGCAACGGAGAGCGCCTGAGGATCCGCGTTGCCGACATCCTCCGACGCAAAGCGCACGAGCCGGCGCGCGACGTAGAGCGGATCTTCGCCAGCTTCGAGCATGCGCGCCAGCCAATAGACCGCGGCGTCGGGGTCTGAGCTGCGCATCGACTTGTGCAGCGCCGAGATGATGTTGAAGTGCTCCTCGCCTGCCTTGTCGTAAAGCAGGGCTTTCCTCTGGATCGAGCGTTCCAGCAGCGGCAGATCGATCTGAGGGCGGCCGGCGGGCTGCGGGGCGGTGGCCACGGCGAGCTGGAGAAGGTTCAAACCCGCGCGAGCATCGCCGTTGGCATATCGGGCGATCGCTCGCAAGACCTCATCGGAGGCTTCTGGTGCTTCGCGCCCGAGACCTCGATCGACATCCGTCAGAGCGCGCCGAAGAATCCGGGTGACTGCCTCGATATCGAGCGGCTTGAGCACGAAGACTTTCGACCGAGAGAGCAGTGCCGCATTGACTTCGAAAGATGGATTCTCGGTCGTCGCACCGATGAGGGTGATGTCGCCGGCTTCGACGCGGGGCAGGAACGCGTCTTGTTGCGCCTTGTTGAAACGGTGAATCTCGTCGATGAAGACAATCGTCCGGCGGCGGAGACGTCGCCGACGATCCTGCGCGGCGGTCATCACGTCTTTCACTTCCTTGATTCCCGCCAGCACGGCACTGAAGGCAATGAAGTCGGCTTCCGTGAGATCGGCTATCAGGCGGGCGAGCGTGGTCTTCCCAGTACCGGGCGGACCCCAAAAGATGATGGATTGCAGCAGGTCGCGTTCGATCGCTTCGCGCAGCGGACGGCCGGGACCAATCAGTTCTTCCTGACCTTCGACTTCGTCGAGCGAACGGGGACGCATCCGCTCCGCGAGCGGAACGGTCCGAGGATCGGGAGGTTGGGTCGGCTCGTCGAAGAGGGTAGCCACGTATCTCTCGAAACTTCAGCTGATGCGCTGGCGACGTGCCTCGTACACCAGTATCCCAGTAGCGACCGCGACGTTGAGCGATTCCACTGCGGGCTGCATGGGAATAGTGATGCGAGAATCAGCCGCGCGCAACACCTCGGCACCAAGCCCGTCACCTTCTCCCCCAAAGAGCAGCGCGGTTGGCCCACGAAGATCCACCTCGTACATGGGTTCTGCTCCGGTGGGCACCGTGGCCATCACCCGCACACCTCGATCGCGCAAGGCCTGACAAACGGAGGCGACGTCACGATCGCGATGCAAAGGCAGCCTGAAAGTGCTTCCCATTGCGGCCCGCAATGCCTTCCAGCCCCAAGGGTCTGCCGTGATTCCGCCGCAGATCACACCTGTTGCGCCTCCGGCTTCCGCCGCTCGCACCATAGCGCCCGTATTGCCGGGATCCTGCACGTCGACGGCGACAACGACGAGCGGCTGCAAACCACTGGCGGCGCGAGCGAGATCGCCATCCCGCCGTTGAACCAGACTGACGACACCGGTAGGGGTTCGCACGGGTGAGAGGGCGCTCATCACGCTGGTGGCTACCGTGACGACCGTTACACCCGACCTACTCAGGCGCTCCAGCAAGTTCGCGTCTCGATCGTGATGGGGCCGATCGACTACCGCGACGAGATCGATGACAAGCCCCGCGGCCGCCGCCTCGTGAAGCAAGTGCCAGCCATCAATGAGTGCCTGAGATTCGTTGCCGCGAGCGGCGTCGCGAAAGCGAGCCGCAATCGGATGCCGTCGGCTGGTAATCGCGGGCACGGCCTACAGCATCGCACGGTCGGGCCACGGAACCTCAGATGTGGCTGTGGTACACTTCTTCGTTTGGGACGATGAAAGAAAGACTGCTCAAGCGGTTCGAGGAAGAAGTTGCCGGGCTGGAGCGGGAGCTCAAGACCGAGCTTCCGAAAGAAATTCAGCGTGCCCGCGAGCTGGGTGATTTGCGCGAGAACGCCGAGTACCAGGCGGCCAAAGAGCGCCAAACCTACGTGCAAGCGCGCATCGCCATGCTCAAGCGTCGGATGAACGAAATCGCCCTGATGAACCTCGACCGGATTCCGAAGGACAAGGCGGGCTTCGGGTCGACCGTCACCTTGCGTGAGCAGGATCAGGAGATTGTCTACCAGCTCGTGATGCCCGAAGACGCCGACGCAGAGAAGGGCATGATCTCGACTTCGTCGCCCATCGGCAAAGCCATCCTCAACAAAGAAGCGGGCGACGACGTGGTAGTGACGACACCGCTCGGCACACGTCGATTCGAGATCCTCAAGCTGGTCACCATTCACGAATAGCCACGAGGGTGAGCGAGCACTACTCACCTGAACGTCGCACCGCTCTCGTGTTGAGCGGGACCGGCGCGGATGGCGCCTATCACGCCGGCGTTCTGCGTGCCCTTTCCGAAGCGGGAATCAAGGTCGACCTTGTCGCCGGCCGAGGGATTGGCGCGGTGGCTGCAACCCTGGTCTCGGTCGATGGCGGCAGCCGATTGTGGGAACCAAACGGATTGTGGCGAACCCGCGGCGTCGCTCACCTGTATCGCTGGCGCTGGCCCGTGCGGTGGCTCATTGGTTTGGTCGCCGCGCTTGCCGGTATCCTCGCCAGTCCTCTTGTTTTCCTCGCACTGGCGATCATTGCGTATCCGCTCGGTCTGATCTTCGGCATGGCTGGCCTCGACGCGGGCGCGCGTGTCATGCAGGGCTATCTCGAGCTGCTGGCTGGAGCGTTCGCTCCCGAAGCGCTGCCCACGTGGCTGCCTCGACTGATCACGTTTGTCGTGATCGTCGGCGTCCTCGCTGTGATCGCCGGAACCATCATCGCGTGGCGGCGCACGCCGCTGAAGCGGCGGTCACGCGGGCCGCGCGCCTGGGCCATCCTGGGCGCCCCGCTCGACGGCTCCGCCGTGGCGCAACACTTCGTGAATGGGCTGTGGGACTTGCTGCGCGGCGGCGCACCGCTCAAGTCGCCGGACGCCGAGGACTTGAGCCGGCGCTTTACGGAGTTGCTCGGCGAGAACCTGAGTCAGCCGGGCTTTTGCGAGCTGCTGCTCGTGGTCCACGATCTCGATGCGCGGCGCGACCTCATCTTCGGGCTGATTCGCGAACCATTTCGTCGAACCCTGTTCCCGCCGCCAGGCTCCGTCGGTGCGCGTCGCGCCGAGGCCTTCGACCTGGGTGGCCTCGCTCGCGATCACTTGATCGACGTGATGCGCGCGTCGGTCAGCGTTCCCGGATTGACCGAGCCCACCTTGGTACGATTCGCTGCTGACTCCTACTGGCGCGGTGAAGTGCATCGGGTGATCGACCGTCCAGCCAGCCTGGCACGTCTGCTCGAGGAAGCTGCCGCGGCCGGCGCCGAGCAATTGATTGTCGTGTCGGGATCGCCGGAACCGCCTGGCCCTCACGAGCTTTCACGCCCTCGCCTGGACCCGATGGGGCGCATCAGCGATCACGCGGGCGCGATGGACGCCGCGGCCGTGCGCGACGCGCTCCGCCACGTCCAGCACCGCTTTCGCGCGGTTTACGCAATCCGGCCCTCCTACAATCCAGTTGGCGCCTTCGACTTGAACGGCGCCTACGACGACCGCTCCGATCGCCACCATCCGCTCTCCGAATTGATGGAGCGTGGGTACGAAGACGCTTACCGGGACTTCATCGAGCCGGTCGTCGCCGCGTCAGGCGAGCACCTCCGAGCGCCGGCGCCGGAAGAGAGCGTTTAGCGGTCGGGGGGAGCTCGGTCTGGTGGGTCAGGTCGGTCGGGTCGGCATGAACTGCCGGCAATCGGTCTATGCGAGAGGTTCATCGCTCCGTATGACGCTTCGACTTATGCTCAACGGATGGGCACACATACCGACCTCATTCATCGCGGTGAACGAACCTCGTCCGGTGGTTCGATTGCGCTGACGACCCCGATCTACGAGACGGCGACGTTCGTGTTCGATTCCGCCCGCGACGTCGAGCGTTATCAGGACGGCAGCCTCTCGGCGTATCTCTATTCGCGCTACGAAAACCCCACAATCGTGGCCGTCGAGGAAAAGATGTCGGCGATCGACGGCGCGGAGACGTCCCTGGTGTTCAGCTCGGGGATGGCGGCCACGTCCACCGCCATGATGACGCTCCTCAAAGCCGGCGACGAGGTCGTGTGTGCGTCGGCAATCTATGGCGGGACGTTTCACCTCATCGAGCACTTGCTCTCGGACTTCGGCGTGGCCCGGCGCTTCGTGTCGCTGGAACAGCTCGCCAATCCAGCGAGCGTGATCGGTCCGAAGACGAAACTCGTCTGGTTCGAGTCGCCAATCAACCCCACGCTCCGTTGCGTGGACATCCAGGCAGTAGCCCGGGCGTGTCGACAGGCCGGCGTGCTTTCGGGGATCGATAACACCTTCGCCAGCCCCATCAATCAGCGGCCGCTCGCCATGGGTATCGACCTGTCGATGCAGAGCGCAACCAAGTATCTCAACGGTCACAGCGACGTGACCGGTGGGGTTTTGTCGGGCAGCAAGGCGCTGCTGGCGCCCATCAACAAGAACCGGCGGCTGCTTGGCGGGATCATGGATCCGCAACCCGCTTATGCGTTGAACCGCGGCCTCAAGACCCTGCCGCTTCGGGTCGCCCGGCACAACGCTAACGCCATGACGGTGGCGCGTTTTCTCGACGGCCACGATCAGGTCGAGTGTGTGTACTACCCTGGCCTCGAATCGCACCCCGACCATGCAATCGCCGCCCGTCAGATGTCGGGCTTCGGCGGGATGGTTTGCGTGGACGTCAAAGGTGGCCAGACGGCCGCCTACCGCGCCTTCGATCGACTCGCGGTGATCAAACGGGCCGCGAGCCTTGGGGGTGTGGAAAGCCTTTGCAGTCTGCCCGTGCTCACGTCGCAATACGGCCTCAACGACGAGGAACTGAAACGGGCTGGGGTGACTCGCGGGATGATGCGGTTGTCGATTGGGCTGGAGGATCCGGAGGACTTGATCGCCGATCTTCAGCAGGCGCTCGCTACTTCGTGACCGGCTCTTTCGCTTCCTTGACGTCCTTCGGCTCTTTCGGGTGTCCGTTCTTGTCGTACTCGTGGAGGAAGGCCAGGACCAGCTCCAGCATCCGCTGATTGATGCGGCTGCCTTCGTAGGTTCCGAACTTCCGCTGGAACGCCTCGAGCGGGACCACGGCTTTCGCCATGGTACGGTGACCGCCGGCGCTGCCAATATCGCTGAACCAGCGTCGGACGAAATCGCCCGCATTGCGCGAGTAGCCGAGGTTACGCACCGATACCACAAACGTGTCGTTGACCACCCCCGAGATCACCGACCACTGCACGTTTTCGAGCTGCAGGTAGAAATCGGCGACGTAGGGCATGAAGTCTTCACGCGACGGCTCGCCGAGGAACGCGCAGAAGACATGCTCGAGCATCCGTCCCTGCTGCCACGCCTTGATGACGTAGTCGAGCCGCTCGCCCGTGATTTCCGAGCCCTCCATCTTGCGGATCATCGTGGCGTCGGACAACGGGTAGAGGTATGAGAACGCGTCGAGATCGGCACGGTTCGCCTGGCGATTGAAGAACAAGGTGTCGGACTTGATCGCGTACAGCATCGCCGTCGCGGTGCGCTCGGAAATATCGATGTCCACCGCGCGGAGATGCTCGGTGAGGATCGTGCACGTCGAGCCGTAGTCGGGCCGGATGTCCTTGAAGACCGCGTTGTAGCCCGGCTGCTCCGGATGGTGGTCGATGACGAGGTCGACCTGAGGCAGCAGGCCAGGGAAGTAGTGCGGCTGGACATCGACCAGCGCCACTCGATCGAAGCTCCTGATTTGTTCGGCCGTGAGAACCTCGACTTGCAGGTCGAGCAGCTTGAGCATCCGCAGGTTTTCCGGACGGCTCACGCCGTACATGCAGCCGATAATTGCCGTCTGTCTCGTCCGGCGCAGCAGGTTGCGAAGGGCCAGGCCGCTGGCAATGGCGTCGGGGTCCGGATCGTTGTGCGTGAGGATCAGTACGCGATCAGCGTCCGAGAAGTAGCGCTGATACTGCTGGACCTTTTGCCGGGTTACCGATCGGCCGAGCTCGACGAGCAGTGGCGGGCCGGTCAGCTCTGCAAGCGTGAGACTCGTGATCTCCGGAAACGACTCGCGCAGGTCGTCAGCTCGCTGAGCATCCTCTGGTCGCGTGCCGAGCACCCAGATCAGGTTGCCGCCGGCAGCGCGCACCGCGTGCAGGACCTTGCGGAGCGACCGTCGGCCGTTGTCTTCGATGATGACGCAGGTGGCAGGAGTGACGTCGGCGCGGACAAAGGTGTCGATCCGTTTCGCGTCGCCGACGGTGACGCCGAAACTAGCTTCGTCGAACCGCCTCGCCA
The DNA here is from genome assembly GCA_963724485.1 of uncultured Acidobacteriota bacterium. GTDB lineage: Bacteria > Acidobacteriota > Vicinamibacteria > Vicinamibacterales > UBA2999 > JACCSI01. The sequence goes on along the minus strand of CAVRUW010000013.1, from coordinate 494,183 downwards.
GCGCGGGGCTTTCGACCAGCACGTCGAACTCGCAGCTGGGGGTGAGGACTGCATCCAGCAATCGCACCACCAACTCCGTGTGACAGACCGCCAGGCACCTCATTCCAAGGTGCCCCAGCGCCCCGCCTCGGGGGTTTCCATAACGGACGACCTTCGATTATACGCCTCTCGGCCGGGCCGGGCGGTCCGGGGGGCTCGGATTCTGCCGCCCTGTGTTACCTTGCGGCGTACGAAATGCCTCGCCTCCATTGCTTTCTGCCGTTTGTGACGCTCATGGCCGGGGTATCGGTCATGGCGGCGGCGGATGCAGCCCGACTGGATCAGCAGGTTTTCCGCACCGGCGTAGACCTCGTCACGTTCGGGGTCACCGCGGTGGACAAGCGTGGCGAGCTGGTCACCGAGCTCACCGAATCGGACTTCGAGATCGTCGAGGATGGCAAGCCGCAGCAGATGCTGTACTTCGCGCGTGGCGACGACGAGAAACAGCGAAGCGAAACCCACCTCGGTCTGATGCTCGATACCAGCGCCAGCATGGAGACCGAGCTGAAGCTCGCTCGCAGCGCGGCCGTCAAGTTTCTGAATCTGCTCCCCGACGCGCGCGACATCACGCTCGTGGACTTCGACTCGGAAGTCCGCGTGACGCGGTTCCCGCAGCGCGACTTTCCACGGGTTATCGAGCGAATCCGCGGGCGAAGGTCTTCGGGCTTCACCGCGCTGTATGACGCCCTCGGTGTCTACCTCGATGGTGCGGACAGCCAGGATGGACGGACCGTCCTCGTCATGTATACCGACGGGGCGGACTCACGATCGCAGCTCAATTTTCCGGAAATCATGGACCTGCTGAAGGCGTCGCAGGTCACGGTGTACGCCGTTGGCCTACTCGAACGCACCGGCTCGGCGCGGCACCAGCTGCAGATGCGCGTGCAGCAAATGGTCGAAGCGACAGGCGGTCAGGCGTTCTTCCCCAGCGAGATCAAAGATCTGGACAGCTCCTACGAGAAAGTCCTGGCCGAGATGAGCGCTCAGTACCACCTCGGCTACGCCTCCAGCAACACCACCACCGACGGCCTCTGGCGTAAGGTCGAGATCAAAGTGAAACGGCCCGACGTCAAGCTTCGCTCACGCAAGGGGTATTTCGCGCCGTACAAGGAAAGACAGTAAGGAGTGCCTCGGTGCCTTGGGTGCCTTGCGGTGCTGCTGGGTGCTTGGGCTTAAAGTGCAGCGCTTGAATTCAGGGCGCCGTCGCAGGGACGGCGGATGACGATGGCATCCGCTGGCACTTTTGGCAGCGCAAGCACTCGAGGCACCAGAACCCAGGCACCCCAGGCACTCAGGCACTAGGCGCATCGCAAAAGTGCCTTCGCTGAGCGACCACTTCACACTCGTATCTGATTTCGAACTTGCTGGCGACCAGGTCCACGCGGTGCCGGAGCTCGTCGAGGGGCTGAACCGGCACGACAAGCACCAGGTGTTGCTGGGAGTCACCGGGTCGGGCAAGACGTTCACCATGGCGCAGGTGATTGCGACGGTGAACCGTCCCACGCTGGTGATGGCCCACAACAAGACGCTCGCGGCGCAACTCTTCCAGGAGTTCCGCCGATTCTTTCCCCAGAACGCCGTCGAATACTTCGTCAGCTATTACGACTACTACCAGCCGGAAGCCTATGTCCCGGCCAGCGACACGTATATCGAGAAAGAATCGACGATAAACGACGAAATCGATCGCATGCGCTTGTCGGCGACGCGTTCCCTCTTCGAACGGCGGGACGTCATCATTGTCGCCAGTGTGTCGTGCATCTACGGCCTGGGCTCGCCCGAGGCCTACTACGGCATGGTGCTGCCGCTCGAACGCGGCCATCGCATGGACCGCGAACAGATTCTCCGTAAGCTCGTCGAGATTCACTACGAGCGGAACGATCACGAGTTTGGACGCGGCACATTCCGGGTGCGGGGCGACATCATCGAGGTGTACCCGTCCTACGAAGAAATCGCGCTGCGAATCGGGCTATTCGGCGACGAGGTCGATGAACTCGTCACCTTCGACCCGTTGACCGGCAAGGCCCACAAACGGCACGAACGCATCGTCGTCTATCCGAAGTCGCATTTCGTCACGTCGCGCACCCGTCTGCGCGACGCGGTCGAGACGATCAAGGCCGAATTGGTGGAGCGCCGCGGACAGCTCGAAACCGAAGGCAAGCTGCTGGAAGCGCAGCGCTTGCACCAGCGGACGATGTTCGACCTCGAGATGATCCGCGAGATCGGGTATTGCCATGGGATCGAGAACTATTCGCGGCATCTGACCGGCCGCGCTCCGGGCGAGCCGCCGCCGACCTTGCTGGACTACCTGCCCGGTGACGCGCTGATCATCGTCGACGAGAGTCATCAAACCGTGCCTCAGATCAGAGGCATGTATTTCGGCGATCGCTCGCGCAAGGAAGTGCTCGTCGACTATGGTTTCAGGCTGCCCTCGGCGCTGGATAACCGCCCGCTCAACTTCGAGGAGTGGGAGGGGCGTGTGCCGCAGCTGGTCTACGTCTCGGCGACTCCGGGCCCGTACGAGCTGCACAAAGCCGGCGGCGTCATCGTCGAGCAGGTGATTCGGCCGACGGGCTTGATGGACCCGCCGATCGAAGTCCGATCGGTCAAGGGGCAGGTCGACGATCTGCTGAAGGAGATCCGCGAGCGCGCCGAGCGGCACGAACGAGTGCTGGTCACGACGCTGACCAAGCGAATGGCCGAGGACCTGACCACTTACTACCAGGAGCTTGGCGTCAAGGTTCGCTACCTCCATTCCGACATCGATACGCTCGAACGAACCGAGATCCTGCGAGATCTGCGGCGTGGCGTGTTCGATGTCCTGATCGGTATCAATCTGTTGCGCGAGGGTCTCGATCTGCCCGAGGTCTCACTGGTTGCGATTCTGGACGCCGACAAGGAAGGATTTCTCCGCTCGGGTGGCGCCTTGATTCAGACGTCGGGACGCGCCGCACGGAACATCAACGGCCGAGTGATCATGTACGCGGACGTCATGACGGCGTCGATGAAGGCGGCGATCAACGAGACGGAGAGGCGTCGTGCACGCCAACAGGCGTACAACGACGAACACGGCATCACCCCGACCAGCATCGTCAAGGCTATCGACGATGTGCTGTCGAGCGTCTACGAGCGGGACTACGGATCGACGCCGATCGCGAAGGACGATCGGCCCGCCTTCCGGACGCAGGCCGAGCTCGACGCGCACGTGGCGTCGCTCGAAAAGGAGATGAAGGCGGCGGCCGCGAACCTCGATTTCGAGCGCGCGGCAGCACTGCGCGATCGCGTCCGCGCCCTGAAGACCCGCGACCTGGGTCTCGTTGGGGGAGGGCGGGACGTGAATCCCGCTGCCTAGGCGGCTGCTGCCTGTGCTGAGCGTCTTCGCCGAATGGGCAAAGGCCGCGACCTTCGAGGTGCAGGAGTACGTACGCCTCTGCGCCGCCGCCATACGCGGCACGGTTACGCGACCGTTCTACCGACACGACGTGGTGGAACAGTTCGAGGCCATCGGCATCGGCTCGCTCACGGTCGTGCTGCTGACCGGTTTCTTCACCGGCGCGGTCCTCGCGCTCAACACCGGCATCACGCTGGATCAATTCGGAGCGCGAGATTTCGTGGGGCGCCTGATTAGCGCCTCGATGGTCAAAGAACTGGGGCCCGTGCTGACCGGCCTGATGCTGGCGGGCCGCGTCGGATCGGGTATCGCCGCCGAGCTCGGCTCGATGATGGTCACCGACCAGATCAATGCGCTCCGGGCCCTGGGCACGGACCCGGTGCGGAAGCTCGTCGTGCCAAGGATGTTGGCCGGGTTCTTCATGACGCCAGTTCTCACGATTATTGCCAACGCCGTCGGGATCGTGGGTGGGTGGATCATCGCGGTGGGCCAGCTGCGAGTTGCGTCGAGCCTTTACTGGTCGTCGATCGTGGATGGCCTGTATCTCGAAGATGCGTGGATGGGCCTCATCAAACCGTTCTTCCTGGGATTCGTGATCGTCACGATCGGATGTCACGTCGGCCTGCGTACAAGCGGCGGCACGCAGGGTGTCGGCCGCGCGACGACCAATGCCGTGGTCGCTGCGTCCGTGGCAGTGATCGCGGTGGACTTTTTCCTCACGCGAATCCTGATTACCTTGATGTACTGATGCAGCTGACTCGAGAACAAACGGCACGGCGCGAAATCCTGGATGGACCGAATGCACCCATCGTGGTCTTCGACCGTGTCACGCTGGCGTTTGACGAGAAAGTGATCCTCCGCGACGTCAGCTTCACGCTCATGACTGGCCACACCAAGATCTTCCTGGGTGCGAGCGGCGCCGGCAAGTCGACCATTCTCAAGCTGATTCTGGGTTTGCTCCGCCCCGACTCGGGAGTGATCTGGGTGAACGGCGAGCGCATCGATGGCATGAGCGAGGACAACCTCATGAAGGTCCGCGGCGACCTCGGGATGGTCTTCCAGGAAGGCGCATTGTTCGATTCGCTCACCGTCGCCGAGAACGTCGGCTACAAACTCTACGAGGAAACGGATACGCCGCTGGACCGAGTCCGGGCCAGGGTGGAAGAAGTTCTCGGCTTCGTCAGTCTGTCCGAGCACGTCGACAAGATGCCGTCCGAGCTGTCCGGCGGGCAACGACGCAGGGTGGCCATTGCTCGCGCCATGTGTTTCAAACCGCGAATCCTTTTGTACGACGAGCCGACGACAGGTCTCGACCCGATCACCGCTGACACGATCGACGACGAAATCATCAAGCTTCGTGATATCGAGAACGTCAGCTCGATTGTGGTCACGCACCAACTGCGAGACGCCTTCCGTATTGCGACGAAGGAAGCGGTTCACGACGGCCAGGCGATCCGCATCGCCCTTGCCGATGAACACAAGGCCGACGAGGCCGAGTTCATCATGTTGAAAGACGGGCGCATCCACTTTGAAGGCAATGCCGGCGAGCTCCGGAGCTCGCCGGATCCGTATCTCAGAGCTTTCCTCTCGTAAAGGTGTAGTCATGCCACGCACGCGTTCGCTCGCCTGGTCGGAGCTCAAAGTCGGCATCGTTTCGATCATCGCCTTGGTGATGGCGACGGTGCTGATCTTCCTGCTCAGCGGGGAAGGGGGCTTCGCCTGGCAGCGCTATTCGATCAAGACGGTCTTCCGCAACGTCGCTGGCCTCAAGTCGGGAGCGCCAGTTCGCGTGGCCGGCGTTGAAGTGGGAGCGGTCAGCGACGTCAACTTCATTGGCGATCAGGTCGAGGTCACGATGGAAATTGGCGAAGAACATCAGTCGCGCATCACGACCGAATCGCGAGCCGTGCTGGGGTCCGTGTCGCTCCTGGGCGAGGGTGCGGTCGACATCAACCCTTCCAGCCAGGGCACACCGATTCCGGAATGGGGCTATGTCCCGTCAGGCCCTCAGCCACGAACGATTGGGGAAGTAGGCACGATTGCCACCCAAGGGATCGAGGAGGCGACCAAGCTGCTCCAGGACATCCGCACTGGGCGGGGGACAATTGGCAAGTTCTTTACCGATGATGCGGTCTACAAAGATTTCAGCGCGCTGGTGTTGTCTCTCGACCGTGTCGCGAGCAGCATTGCTCAAGGACGTGGAACGCTCGGCAAGCTCACCAACGATCCCGCCCTACACAACCAGTTGACCGCGGCCGTCAACGACTTGAACGCCATTACCAGCAGCATTCGCAAAGGCGAGGGAAGCCTCGGCAAGCTCCTCAACGATCCGGCAATGGCCACATCTTTGACGGCGACCAGCCAGAACATCGAAACACTCACTGGCCGGCTCAACCGTGGGGAAGGCACGGCGGGCAAACTGATAAACGACACGGCGCTCTACGATCGATTCAACAGCGTCGCGCAGCGATTGGAGACGCTGACCACGAACCTGAATTCCGGCGAGGGCACTGCGGGCCTGTTACTGCGAGACAAGCAGTTATATGAGAACATGAACAAGACCGTCAGTGAGTTAGCAAGCTTGATCACTGAGATCAAGAAGGACCCGAAGAAGTACCTGAATGTCAAAGTGAGCATCTTCTAAGGAGGGCGGGGATGACCCGCCAACAGAGTTATGGCACACGACAACAACGGTGGAACCGTCATGCTGGCCTTCCTCGTCGGAGCGATTACCGGGGCAGCCGCAGCGCTCTTGTTAGCACCAGCCACTGGTGAAGAGACCCGAGAGTACCTCGGGCAGAAGGCTCGCGAGAGCAGGGCCCGGGCCCGAGACGCTGTCCAGCAGGGCCGCGAGATGTACCAGTCGCAGCGTGAGCAGTTGACCAGCGCCCTCGAGCGCGGACGCGAGGCTTTCCAGCAGGCGAGGGAGCGAGGGGAGCAGCAGGCGTGACCGAGACCGGGGAGCTGCTGCTCGGCGTGATCGCCGTCGCTGTGGCGGTGATGGCGCTCGTACAGGTCGGCGCCGTGGTCGCCGGCCTGCGCGCTGTCCGTCGCGTGGAGCAGCTGGCAACGCAGATCGAAACAGGGCTCAAGCCGGTCTTGGCCAATCTCACCTCCGTCAGCGCTGAAGCGGCGAAAGCGGCGTCCGCCGCCGCCGGTCAGGTCGAACGAATCGACCGCATCTTCACCGACCTGTCGAGCCGAATCGATCAAACGGTTGGCAGTGCTCAGCGCATCGTATCGGGGCCGGCCCGGGAGGGCATGGCCATCGTCGCCGGCGTTCGGGCCGCGGTCAGCGCGCTGCAGGGGATGCGGGAGGCGACCCGTCGCCGCAGTGCAACGCGGGCCTCCTCGTTCGAAGAGGAAGAGGAGTCGTTGTTTATCGGGTAAGCCCTTAGTGTGATAGAAGAGCTGCACAAAGAGGCGACCGACCATGAGGATCCGAACCGTGCGTGTCGGAGTGATGACGCTGGCTGTCGTCGCGCTCGCAAGCGTGACTGGCGCGCGAGCCGTTGCTCAAGACCGCTCGGCAACTCTTGTCAAGGAACTTACCAGCCTGCTGCAGGAGCGAAAACTCGATAGCATCGCGGCGCGGCACCCCGCCGCTGCCGACCAGTTCGTCGCGGCTCTTTTCTTCCCGGGGCAGCTTCTCGTGGTCTGGGCCAAGACCACGGCCCCTGCCATTCTCAACGAAAAGTTGATGCGGCGCGAATTTCGTGACGTCTACATCGACTTGAACAGCGCCTCGATTCCCGAGAGCCGCGTGATGATCAGCGACGGCGCGGCCGATGGTCTGCGCCCGCGACGCGAGACCAATCAGGCGTTCGATACCCACGACGCGAATGGCAAGATCACGCGCTTCGATGGCAATTGGCGCGAAGACAAGATGTCCGAAACGGAATACATGAAGATCTTCTCGCAGGCTGATACGGCCTACATCACCGCGTTGGAAGCCCTTCTTACCGAGCTGAAGAAGACTTCCTGACGATCAGGTCGCGGACCGCCACGCCCACTTCGGCAGGGTCGACCGGCTTCAAAAAATAGGCATCGAATCCAGCGGCTATCAGCCGCGGCTCGTTTTGCTTTGTGCCGTATCCGGTCAGGGCCACGATGGGAAGCGATTGCATCTCGGGAGAGGCATGATGCCGACAGTGCTCCATCAGCCGGAAGCCATCTTCGCCAGGCATGGCCAAGTCGGTGATCAGAACCGCTGGCCGGCGCTGCTCCAGAAGGCTTCGGGCTTCGCTGACCGATGCCGCCGTCGTCACGACGGCGCCCTGTGACGCCAGAATCACCCGAAGCAACTCACGCGACTCGTCGTCGTCATCAACGACGAGAATTGAGTGACCTTCGAGTGTCGGCCAGCTCGACTGCATCGTGTGACTATATATGGCTCCACTGAGTTGCGGCGAACGAAGCGACCTTCTCAGATAGGCACGCTCGCCAGAAGCGTCGAAGAGTGTGCAGGAATTCGCCAGCGGCCTTCGTTCAGGTACAGCGAGGCGCCACTGCCCTGATACGCCGGGCTCTCACTTGACCAGCGTAGCTCCCATCGAGAGGTGGGTGCGGGTGCCAGCAACGGGTCGTTCATCGGCGACACGTGGTCGCGACCAAGGTTCACGACGAGCAACCGATGGTCGGCCCGCCCGATGTAGCGAATCAAGAGAATCGAGGCAGTTGGCGCCGAGCTTTCGATAGAGACGTCGGGGTTGCCCATTTGCGACAGCACTGAATCGTCGCGCCGCAGGTGGAGCAAATCGCGGTGAAGGCACTCGAGTGAGCTCTCAGCGGTCCGCTCGGCTTCCGACAGCTTGCAACCGGCAAACGCATCGGCATCGTCAGGTGCCGGGAGTCTGTCGTGTACGCTTTTCGAGGCGAAGCCTGGGAACTGCGTCAGAAACTGCAAGCGCCCTTCGCGAACCGCGCGTCCGAGATCGCCCTCGTGGTCCGCGAAGTACGTGAAGGGGCGTGTGGAACCGAACTCCTGCCCTTGAAACAGCATCGGCATTGCCGGCCCCAGCAGCAGCAGCGCAGTGAATGCGCGCCAGGTGGCAGGGTTCACCTGGTGAGCCATGCGGGATCCAGCGACCGTATTGGCAACCTGATCGTGGTTTTCCAGGAAGCTCACGAACGAAAACGCGTCGAGGTGCAGGGCGTACCCGCCGCGCGGTGCCGTCTGCCATGAGTACCACTGGCCCTGATAGAGCGTGCCATGCCGAGCCATCGACGCGAACTCCGACGCCGTCCCGAGATAGTCGGTGAAGTAGGCGTGTCGTCTGCCAGTCATGGCGACGAACGCGGCGTGGTGCCAGTCCTCGCTCCAAATCGCATCGAGCCCGTCGGGATACATGCCCGAACGTCGCAAGTATCTGATGTCCTGCGGCTCGCTCTCGCCGACGAGAAAGAGACGGCGTGAGCCGGCGGCGGCGCGAGCCTCGCGGCAAATCTCGGAGATGATGTGTTCCTCCGAAGAATCGACAATGGCCTGCGTCGCGTCGAAACGGAGCCCATCGAAATGGTACTCCGTGACCCAATGCACGGCGTTGTCGACGATGAACGCACGAACGTGGCGCGCGTCGTTCCGATCGAAGTTGATCTGTTCGCCCCACTCTCCGTCTGCCCCGAGGAACGTTGGCGAGAAGTCACGAATGAAATTGCCGGAGGGACCCAGATGGTTGTAAACAACGTCCAGGATGACCGCCAGGCCTAGTTCGTGCGCCCGGTTGACGAAGCGTCGAACGTCATCTGGTGTGCCGTACAGGCGAGATGGCGAGAAGAACTGAACGCCGTCGTAGCCCCAACCGAACTTCCCCGCGAATTCGGCAACCGGCATCACCTCGAGAGTGGTTACGCCCAGATCGGCGAGCCGGGGCAGGTGCGGCAGTGCGGCACCCCACGTCCCTTCCTCAGTGAACGTGCCAATGTGAAGTTCGTACAGGACTTGCCGGTGGGGCGGTGGCGCGCCCGGCCAATCGTGGTCGGTCCACGGGAAACCTCTCGCGTCGACGACTTGCGACGCCTCGAAGGGACCGTCGGGTTGAAAACGCGATGCGGGATCGGGTCGGAGTCCCTGTAAGAGACGAAAGCGATAACGATCACCAGCCCGCGAGTCCTTCACGTCCGCGCTGAAGAAACCCTCCTCGTCCCGAGCCATCGGGATGTCCGGACGTCCTTCGAGGGCCAGTGCAACCTCCTTTTGGGCTGGCGCCCAGACGCGGAACCGTACGCCGTGGTCGAGTACCCGAAGCCCCATATCGATGCTTACGCATCGTTCACCTTGTCGTGGAGTTCCTCCTTCAACTTGACGTCAATCCGTTCACTCGTGATGCCGATTCGAATCCGTCCAAATAAGCTCATATAGTGATTGGCAACCCACACCAGCGATAGCCCGCTGACGGCGTACCCACGCCAGTCCTCGTATAAGAGCCGAAATTGCGTGACGATGAGTACCGCCAACGTTACGTAATGGCTGAAACAGTATTCGCACGTGAAGATATAGAAGAACTTGCGCGTGACGAGTGACTGAGCGTCCTGACTCTGCTTGAGGCAGTACTCCCGAATCTCGCGGAAAACATCCTCGTGGGTCACGGTCCAGGCAATGGTCGCGATGGGCATTGCGAGGACAAGTAAGACCAGCAATCCCTCAGGAAGCGGAATCAAGCAGCCCTCGCGACGCGTGCCGCCCGTGCGGCCTCGGCGAGCTGTGTGCGGAAATCGCGGGGCGTCTGTAACAGCGCCAGAACGGCACACTCGTCGCTCGACAAGCCACGGACCCGCCGCTTGCGGCGCGTGAGCCGCTCGGTCAGGGTGCCATCAGCATAGGTCTCGAGCACGGTTGGATGGATGTAGCAGGCCCGGCACACCGCAGGAGTGTTGCCAAGGTGCCCGGCAACCTGCTCGATCGCCATCGTGATGGTCCGCTTCGCACCGCGCTGGCTGCCTGGCGCCTCTTTCTTGCGGAGCGCCATCGCGGCCCGCAGCGTGCCGGCCCAGGTGCGAAAGTCCTTGGCGGTGAAATCCTGTCCCGCGACGTCGCGGAGGTATGCGTTGACGTCAGCCGACGTCACCGACCGCCTGCGGCCATCATCCGCCAGATACTGAAAGAGTTCCTGGCCCGGCAGGTCCTGGCAGCGCTTGACGATTCGCGCCAGCCTGGCATCGGTCAGAGCGATCGATTGCCGAATGCCGCTCTTTCCGACAAAGGTGAATTGGACCCGGCCACCGCGAATCCGAACATGGCGATCCCGAAGCGTAGTCAGACCGAACGACCGATTCGCCCTTGCGTACTCTTCGTTGCCCACTCGAATCAACGTGCGCTCGAGCAACTGAACGATCGTCGCAACGACCTTTTCCTTCGTAAGGGGAGACTGGCGAACGTCACTCTCGACGCGCGCTCGCATGCGGGGAAGGGCCTGTGCAAAGGGCACCATGCGTTCGAACTTGGTGTGGTGGCGCACCTCGCGCCACTTGGCGTGATAACGGTACTGCTTCCGGCCTCGTGCGTCGCGGCCAGTGGCCTGCAGGTGCGATTGCGAGTCTGGTGAGATCCAGACATCGGTCCAGGCCGGTGGTACCGCCAATGCTCTGATCCTTGCGAGTACGGCCTGGTCGACCACCGGTCGACCCGCCGGAGTCACGTACCGGAAGCCCTTGCCAGACCGCCGCCGCGCGATGCCCGGCCTCCTGTCGGTGGCGTAGCGTAACTTGGCCCGTCGTGCCGATTGCGGTGCAGTCTGCTGGAGTCGAAGTGTGGGGGAACGCCTACTCATGTGCTGGGTCGTTTGCGCACCCCATCCAAATGCAATCACAATGCCCGTCCTCGACATCAAGAAACGCTTGCGAGATCCATGGCTTGCGGGTAGCTTGCCTGTGGGCTTCATCCTTGGAGGTGTCATGAGAGACGAGCTGGGTCAGCTCTGCGAAGTGTTTACGGTTACGGCGTCGCATCAGTCTGGCCACGGGTTCCCGGGCGGGTATTCGTTATTGCCTGCCGATGATGATGCGGACGACGTGGAAGACGATGACGATGACGACGACGAGGATGAAGACGAGGATTCCGAAGACGAGGGGTTCGAGGAGGACGAGGGCACTGACGACGAACTCGAGGACGATGATGAAGACGAGGACGACCTGGACGAGGACGAAGATGAAGTCGCGCCTGATGATGAATAGTTAGTCGTCGTCCGGTCGTCCAGGCATGCTCATACCCTGCGCGGCGAGCTGAGCGACACCCCGCTCAGCCTCGCTGCGCGTAGCCGTTTTGACCCAGCAGCGCAAGACCTCCGCCACACTCCATGCCTGCGCTACACACCCACGAGGAGCAAACGGTTCTTCTGCATCGAAAATCTCGCTGATCGTCCCGACACAGGCTTGGTCCAGGTGCGGAATGAAGCCGATGAGAAACCGGCGAGCCTCCCGCGCACGGTCTGGATTGGCGCGAATCCACGCGTCGATAAAGGGGCCAATCAGCCATGCCCAGACGGTTCCCTGATGGTAGGCACCGTCGCGCGCGCGCAGATCACCGTCGTAACGTGACTTGTAGTCGGCATTCTTGGGATCGAGCGAACGGAGTCCGACCGGCGTGAGCAGGCGCTCCTCTACGATCGAGAGAACCTGCGCCCAGCGTGACGGCGCCAGGACCGGGTGCTCCAGCGAAAACGAGATGATCTGGTTCGGACGGCATGCGGGGTCGTCCCCTTGCTCGCCGTCGACAACGTCGTACAGGTAGCCCTCCTCGGCGTACCAGAATCGACGATTGAAAGATGCGTAGGCTCTATCCGCAATCTCGCGAAGCTCCGTGGCGCGCGTCGTGTGCCCCGCGCGAGCCTGCCAGTCCACGATCAGCCGCAGGGCGTTGTACCAGAGCGCGTTGATTTCAACCGCCTTGCCGCGACGCGGCGTCACGATCCAGTCCTCCATCTTCGCGTCCATCCAGGTAAGCGCCAGCCCCTCGGCGCCTTGACGCAGCAAGCCGTCCGCTGGATCGACGCCGATGTTGAATCGCGTCCCGTTCACGTGGTGGGTGATGGATTCGTCGAGCAGCGGCAGCAACAGCTCAACGGTCGCCCAGTCGTCGCTGGCGACGAGGTATCGATGTAGGGCGTGAAAGAACCACAGAGTGGCGTCGGCGGTGTTGTACAGGCCCTCTTTGTTTCCTTCGGGGAACAGGTTCGGGATCAAGCCATCACGGAAGTAAAAGGCAAAGGTCCGAAGGATGTCCCGCGCCTCTTGAAGGCGGCCCGTCGTGATGGTCAGACCTTCGAGGCTGATCATCGTGTCGCGACCCCAGTCCGTGAACCAGTGGTAGCCGGCAATGATCGTGCGAGCCTCGTCACCCGCGGCATGGGCCCGCGCGGCATCCTCGACTCGGCCGGCTGGCGCAATCACGAATTGATCGCCGGCCAGAATCAGCTCCGCGGTCGCGAAGTCGGCAAGCACGGGATGAGCGCTGACCAACAGACGACGTCGCCGCTCGATCTCGGCGTTCCGCGCGTCTGCGGGCGTGAGCGCGGTCATGGTCTCGAGGCTCTCGGTCGAAGCCAGAATCGTGACCGATTCGCCTCGGCTGAGATCGACGCGGAAGTATCCCGGGCTCCACGCGTCGCCGCTCGACGGATAGCCGCGACTGCGCTCGAGGCGATAGTGTAAATCCTTCACCGTGATGGGATCGACGGTGAAGGCTCCCGCACTACCCCGACGCGCCAGCCGCAAGGGCGGGAGGTCCTGGGCGAGCTCCACTTCCAGGTACGCTTCGCGAGCCATGACGGATGGCGAACTGGGCAGGGCATAGTCCACCGAGGCTTCGTGAGGGCGTGCGTGGAGGAGCGGCCGCAGGTTGAGTCGCACGACCCCGTCGCCTTCGATCAGCGAATACGTCACATGAACGGAGTTCTGGAACCGAGGCAGGTGGAGCCGCTTCTCGAGCAGGTAGCCGTCAATCTCGTATGTCCAGACCGAAAGGCCCGCTTCGAGGCGGAACTCGCGCAGCCGGCTCGCCCCCTCGAGATACAACGAGCCACCCTGCAACTCCTCGCCGCTCAACCAATGCACGCCGCCATCTGGTAAGCGGAGTCGTTCGCCGAGCTGGCTCACCATGACGATCCGACCGAATGGAGCCGGGAGCGCCGCGATCAGAATCCCGTGGTAGCGCCGAGTGACGACGCCGGCCAACGTGCCCGAGGCGTATCCCCCCAGACCGTTCGTGACGAGCCACTCGCGCGACAGGAGCCGCGACGGGTCTTCGAGCTGTTCGGCGTCCAACGTCACGCGCCGCGTTAATCCGAGCGGATCACCAGGGTCCTGCGGTGCCGTGCTCATGATGACCGTGGAGCAAGCGGCACGTCCAGGACGCGCAGCGGTTGTTCCGGTGAAGCGGCTACCAGCAACGGCCACGACACGTTGTAGACCGGCGTGCCGTTGATCGTCTTGCCTTCGGCGCGGCCGTTATGTGCGTGACCATGAAAGACCGCGGTCACGTCGTAACGTGCCAGAGGCTCTTCGAGGCGGCTGCAGCCAAGATAAGGGTAGATTTCTCGTGGCTCACCCTCGACAGTCTCCGCAATGGGGGCATAGTGGAGGATGGCAACGCGGGTCGGCGTGCGGAGGCGGGCCAGCGCTGACTCCAACTTGAGCGCCTCACTCACCGCCTCCTGCACAAAGCGTTTGACCGCTTCCTCGCCCCACGGTCCCAAGACGCCGCGACCGAAGCCACCCGCAAAGCCCTTGACGCCCGCGAAGCCGATCCCCTGGATTTCGGCGGTCTCCCCGTCAAGAAGACGCACCCCGCCGTCACCCAGAATTCGGGTGACCTCGCCGGCTACGCCCGCTTCGTAGTCGTGATTCCCGAGGACTCCGACAATGGGGATTTTGATGCCGCTGATCAGCTCGCGGGCGAGTTCCGAGGCTTCATCGGCCAAGCCGTAGTCGGTCAAATCGCCACATAGCACCAGAATGTCGACTTCGAGACGAGTGATGGCCGCAAACAGCGGCTGCAGCATGCCACGTGACGTCTTGCCGTAGTGAAGGTCGCCGACCGCGCCGAGCCTGACGAAGGACTTGGGGCTGCCGGTCACGGCCGGCTCCTGTCGAGTAATGGAACAGCCTTTGCGTTCGTTCCGCCATGGCCCAAGCTCTGCTGCATGCGCCTGACGACACCCGCGCGGCTGATGTCTACCGCTCTGTGCTGTGGCACCTTCGAGAGGCCGGGATTCCGTATCTGGTCGGAGGCACCTACGCGCTCGAGCACCACGCCGGCCTCGTTCGGGACACGAAGGACCTGGACCTGTTCGTCCGCCGTGCGGATTGGTCGCGAGTCGAGGAGACGCTGGCCCCCCATGGCGTTCGCTGCGAGCTCGTATTCACACACTGGTTGGGAAAAGCGCGGACCGACCACCATTTCATCGACCTGATCTTCTCGGGCGGTAACGGACTCGTGGACGTGGATGACGACTGGCTGCGCCACGGCGTGCCCTCGGTCATTCTCGAAGTGCCGGTCCATCTGGTCGCAGCCGAGGAGATGATCTGGTCGAAAGCCTTCGTCATGGAGCGCGAGCGCTTCGATGGCGCTGATATCACGCACATCCTTCGGCAGTCGGGCACCACGATCGATTGGGTCCGCCTGATCCAGCGGTTCGACCCGCACGCTGCCTTGCTGCTCTCGCATTTGATCCTGTTCCAGTTCGCGTACCCCGCTCACAAGTCGAATGTACCCGACTGGGTGCTCGATGAACTGTGGCAGCGATCGCGGCGCGTCGATGCCCATACCGAGCGTTTGTGCCGGGGAACACTGATCTCGCGCGAGCAGTACCTGCCCGACGTGGAGCAGTGGGGATATCTCGACGCGCGAGAGATGCCGCACGGTCGAATGACCCGCCAGCAAATTCAGGACTGGACCGCGGCGATTAGCAAAGACAAGAAGTGAGTCGGTCAGGGCCGGGCTTCCCATCAGGGACCAGGGCTCACACCGAGGCCGTCACCTGCTCCGCGCCCGTGTCGATCAGAATCTGGCGCGCGCGATCGGCCCATTCAGTGTCGTCGCATTGGACGGAAAGGAGCAAACCGCCTTGTTTCAGCCGATCCTCGAAGCGCTCGACCAGCGAGTCCGGAATGCCCAGCCCGCGTAGGGCCGCCAGCAGGTTGGCGCTCGCCTGGGCGAGGGTCGCGAGAATGGGCCCGGCTGCCATGAACGGGCCGTCGTTTCGCATCGCAACCGCACCAACGCCAGACAACCCGCTCAGGACGCGCCCGATTGACTCCGGCTCGTCGTCCGCCACGCTCCGCTCCGGTTCGGTGGTTTCGCGAAGCTGCAGCGCCCGCTGCCCATCCGAATACATGACGGAGATATCCGTTTGACGGAACCGGGCTGCGCGAAGCGCCTCCGCTCCGAAATGTAGGGACTGCGTTGAGTGATACAACCCGAAGGCGGCAGGGCTTGGCGACATGGCGGCTTCCACGCGTGAGTCTCGGTCACGCCTCAGCAAGCACGATGCCAGCGGGTGCGCCAGCTTCGTCTGTTTCGGCTGACTCGATGCGTTGCAGAACGACCAGGGAACGATCCGCGACGTTCACCACACTCCCCGCATGAAAATCGTTCTCTGGCGCCTGCAGCAGAGGGTCCGCCGTATCAATGACACGCCGCCATCGCGTCCCGAATACGTCGGACGGGAGTGTAAAACTCATCCGTTCGTGATGGGCATTGAAACACAACAGAAACGAATCGTCACTGATCTCCTCCCCGCGGGGACCGCGGTTGGGTATCGACTTGCCATCCATGAAGACCATGAGTGACTTTGCGAACCCCACTGACCAATCCTGTTCCGACATCTCCTGACCAGCGGGCGTGAACCACGCGATGTCTCGACCGGCTTGCCCGTGCAGCGACTGTCCCTCGAACCAGCGGCGGCGACGGAAAACCGCATGAGCGCGACGAAACGCCAGTAGTGACGTAGCGAACGACAAAAGACTCTGGTCGGCATTCTCCCAGTCGATCCACGAGGTTTCGTTGTCCTGACAGTAGGCGTTGTTGTTCCCCCCTTGGGTGCGCCCGAGCTCATCGCCGGCTTGAATCATCGGCAAGCCCTGGGAGAGCAGCAACGTCGCCAGAAAGTTACGCTGCTGACGCTCGCGAAGAAACCGGATGGCGGGATCCTCGGTCGGCCCCTCGGTCCCGTGGTTCCAGGAGCGATTGTGTTGCTCGCCGTCGCGATTCTCCTCCCCGTTAGCCTCGTTGTGTTTCTCGTTGTACGACACCAGGTCCTTCAGCGTGAAGCCGTCATGAGCGCAAATGAAGTTGACACTCGCCGACGGGCGCCGGCCATTGGAGGCGTAAAGGTCCGGGCTGCCGCTCAAGCGATTGGCAAACTCGCCAAGTGTCTGGTCGGCACCACGCCAGTAATCGCGGACCGAGTCACGATACTTGCCGTTCCACTCTGACCACAGGGCAGGGAAGTTGCCCACCTGGTAGCCGCCTTCGCCCACATCCCACGGCTCAGCGATGAGCTTTACCTGGCTGACCACCGGATCCTGCTGAATGAGATCGAAGAACGCCGAGAGCCGGTCCACCTCGTGTAATTCGCGCGCCAGTGTCGCCGCCAGATCGAACCGGAAACCATCGACGTGCATCTCCAGCACCCAATATCGCAACGAATCCATCAGCAGCTGCAGCACGTGTGGGTGCCGCATGTTCAGGCTATTGCCTGTCCCCGTGTAGTCCATGTAGTAGCGGGGGTCGTGGCCTACGAGCCTGTAGTAAGCAGCGTTGTCGAAGCCCTTGAACGACAGCACCGGCCCGAGGTGATTGCCTTCCGCGGTGTGGTTGTACACGACGTCGAGAATCACCTCGATCCCGGCCCCGTGCAGGGCCTTGACCACCTGCTTGAACTCGATAACCTGCTCACCGGTTTGGCCGGCGCTGGAATATTCGCCGTGCGGCGCGAAGAAACCAATCGAGTTGTAGCCCCAGTAATTCCGCAGGCCGCGACCGACAAGATGTCCGTCGTGCACGAACTGATGCACCGGCATCAACTCCACGGCGCTGACGCCGAGGCGCGTGAGGTGCTCGAGGGCCGCGGGGTGGGCCAGGCCGGCATACGTCCCCCGAAGCTCCGGAGGCACGCCGGGCATTCGCGCGGTGAAGCCTTTGACGTGCAGCTCGTAGATCTCCGTCTGATGCAGTGGCCGATGGGGCTGATGGTCGTCACCCCAGTCGAATGTCGAGTCGACAACGATTGACCGGGGAATGCAGCTCGAACTGTCGAGCTCGCTGAGCCGATTCTCATCGGCCGTTCCGTTCTCCATGTGAAATGGAAAAACAGCGGGCTGCCAGACTACGTCCCCTTCAATGGCTTTGGCGTAGGGGTCGATCAGCAGCTTGTGGGGATTGCATAGAAGACCACGTCCTGGATCCCACGGTCCGTGGACCCGGAATCCGTACCGTTGTCCAGCAGTCAGGCTTGGGACGTAACCATGCCAGCAGAAGGTTCGCGTCTCGGGAAGGTCGACACGCCGCTCGTTGCCTAGGGCGTCAAACAAACAGAGCTCGACACGGGTGGCGACCTCGGAAAACACCGAGAAGTTACACCCGTGTGCATCGAGCGTCGCACCCAGTGGGTACCATGCTCCCGGCCAGATGGTGATTGGGGCGCTGACGTCGTGTGAAACGGGTGTGGGACTAGTTAGCACGCGGGTGCCATTCTTAGGCATTCCGTGAATCGAGGCGAATCATTCCCCAACGGATGAGCAAGCGCCGGGCCAGTCGAGCCAGGCTCTGGGGTGGCTTGTGAGGCCACCACCAGGACAACGCGCAATGGTGCGGCCTTCGCGAAGATGACGCAGGAAGGAGCAATTCCTGCGGCGCTGCGAAAGGCCGAGCATCAAGGAATCAGGCTGGACGACAGACGGTATTTCGTCGTGACCCGGCTGAATGCGCCGGACACTTTGACATGGACGGGTTGGCCGGCGTTGACGTTGACCGTGACCGACTCGTTTGCGCTGTTCCCCTGAAGATCTTGATCGGATCGACCGGCGGGCTTGCTGAAGTCGTTGTCGGTGTATACCTCGAGCACCAGGTCGGCGTCACCTTCGCCAAGCTGCCGAGTCACGATCGCGAGTGTTCCGGCTTCCGCGGGTTTCATCACGAACCAATCCCACATGTCGCCACCTTCGGAATTGAGTCCGTCCTCGTGCGCCTTGCCCATCACGATCGAGCGAGCGGTACGAGGGCGACGATCCGGATCCGGGCTGGCCATCGCATAAGCAGCTTGTGGAATCCAGGAGCCGCCGATCTGAAATGTCGACCCTCCACTTTGTGCGCGTACTCGCACTTTGTAGGTTCCCGCTTCGGGGAGGATCAGAGCCACGGTCTCATGGCCTTCGTTGCCATTCAGATCGCGATCGACGTTGCCGTCGGGCAGCGTCTGGCCATCTTCGTCGGTGACTTGAAAGGCAAGGTCACCCTCGCCGGCAATCGCCACTGCCAACAACCCCGCCGTCTTCGCGACGACCGAGTATTCGGTGGGATTCTCCGAACTGACTTTGCCTTGTTGTGATGTGCCGAGCGGCAATGCCGTCTGGGCCGAGGCGCGCTCTGTCGCACCCATCACGAGAAGCAGTGTTAACGCGAGCCCGACGACCTGAACAGCCATGCAAGCGACTCCTTGAAAATGTCGAGGCAGGCGAAGACCTACCCCATCGTGCGTCCCTCACGTAAGCATGTCGGTCGTAACACACGGGCCGATAAGGGTGTCAGAGCGTGTAAGATTCACAGCTGAGCCGCACGCCGGAGCGATGTTCAACATGATTGTGTGCAGGGACGAGAAGCCATCGAGCGCCGTAGTGAGCATGTTTGTAATCATCGCGGTGTGCTGCGCGGCGTCGGTCGCAGAAGCGCAGAGCGGCGCGCCACAGGTTCCTCCCGGTGCCCGGGTCCAGCAGTCAGCGACTATCCTCAGCGAAGCCCCGATTTATTTGCTCCCAGACGACACTCGAAAGCCACTCAGGACGCTGCCCATCGGCACGAGCCTGATAGTCCTCCAAGTGCGCGACGAGTGGATCCAGATCACGTTCAACGATGCGCAATTCGGCCGGCGAACCGGGTGGGTTCAGCAGAAATATGTCCGGCTCTCGGCAGCCCAGCCCGCTGATGATGCGAGGCCGCCGGCTTCTGTACCGCCGAGCAGCACGCCGTCGTCTCAACAAAATCGTGCAAAGGACCCGACCGTCCGCGCGCCGATTGGCGTCCGCGGCTTCGGGATCGTGGGATTCGACAAGATGTCCGCATCCGAGAGTTTCAAGGCGATCACCGGGGAAGACACAGTGGTCCCGTTCGGCGGCGGCGTTCAGATCACGAATGTCTGGCAAGGGCTCTTCGTCGAAGGAGCCTTGGAACAGGTGACACGCGACGGCGAGCGTGTCTTCGTCGGGGCGGAGAATGAAGTGTTCCCGCTCGAGATTCCACTCGAGATCAAGATGCGGACCGTGGATGTGGTGGTCGGCTGGCGGAGCGCGCCGGCCGGTGGCGTCATGTCCTACGGCGGCGGCGGCGTTTCGTTTCTGAATTACGACGAAACGTCGGACTTTTCCGAAGACGACGAGAACCTCAGCGAGAACTACACCGGCTTTGTGCTCATGGGCGGTGTCGAATACAGCGCGACGCGCTGGGTCCACATCCGCGGCGAGGTCCGGTATCGTCGATTCAACGACGCGCTCGGCGTTGGTGGTGTCTCCGAGGTCTTCGATGAGACGAGCCTCGGTGGATTCGGGGTCGCGCTGAAGATCGCCGTCGGCCGTTAGCAGCGTTTGCCTCGGTAGCCCTCTAACCCCACTGGAGGAATAGCGACGTCATCTTCGAACCCACGGTCGCTTCCACTGACGTCTTCATCGATGGACGGCTGAGGCCGGATCCATGATCGTCGTGCGTCCACCATGGTGATGATCAGGTGGCTCGCGGCGATCACTGATCGCGCTCTCACGACCTGATGCGACAATAAGCGAAGCGTGCCGGATAACGACTGGTTCGAGGACTGGCTGGAACAGTTACCTCTCGGCGAACGGTGGTGGCACGGCGAGTTCAAGCGACGCGATGGCAAGCCTCCCGAGGTTGCGACGGCCTCCGCGACCGACGTCCGCAAGCTCACGGAGCGAATGCGGAAGCATCCCGATCACCTCGCCCGGCGAGGCGTGCTGACGTTCGACGGATACCCTATCTGGGCTCACGCCCACCTCGGAAAGATCTCGTGGTTCAAGGTGACTTGGGAGCAGGACCGACAGCTCGACGCCTGAAAGGAAGCTCCTATGACCGACCTGATGAGCGGTGAGGTTCTCGCGCCCCTGACGCAGTGGCAGACCGTCACGCTGATCCTGGCCGCCGCGATCGTAGCGGTGGTTTGGCGCGTGGTCCGGTCGCGATGAATGCGCGGCCCGGGTTTACCGGAGTGGCGGCACTACGGCCGCCTCGCCGAGCGCCCGGCCACTAAGGTCGAACGCCTGCTGCCAGACAGCTCCACTCTTCGATTCGATGCGCGCGCGAAGATGCGCCGCGATGAACGACTCGAAGGGGCCGGCGACGTGCTGGCCGTCGGCATCGAAGATTTCGAAGCGCTCATCCACGGTGTTGTGAATGATCAGGTCGCCGGGCTGGGGACCGGTCAGCATCGTAGGCAGAAGCTTACCTCAACGAAGAGGCCGCCCGGCGCGACCCTGATACCCAATGCGCCGTGTGGCCGATGGCAATTGTAGTAGTCCTCCCACTCGCGCAGCTTCTCATTGAAGAGGATGATGTCGTCACTGATGCCGTCTTTGTCCAGGAGCTGATAAAACTCCTGGTCATCGACGCGGTGCGAGCGCTCGACCTTGCCATTCAGATGTGGCGTCCTGGGGCGAATGTAGACGTGCCGGATGTCGCGCTGCTCGAGATGCCAGTGGAACCGTGACTGAAACTCCGCCCCGTTGTCGGTCTGCACGACGTGCACGCGAAATGGTAGCCGCCGGAGCACGTCGTCGATGAATTGGATGGCCGTGCGTTGCGTGCACGCGTCAAACACCTTCAGGACGCGCATCCGGGTGCAGTCATCAATGGCGGTGAACTGGTAGAACCGTCGTCGCGTGCCCGGAATGCGCTCGAGGAACTTGACGTCCACCTGCAACCGATGGCCAGGCTGCGGCTTTTCGTAGCGTTGCCACCGCTTGCCGTGCCGTAAGCGGCCCCGCGCGATGAGTAGCAGCGCAGTCCCTATGAGGTAGTCATCCCGAATCTGGCCTGATTTAGCTGTCTGTGTGAGGTCTGCCCAAGCTCGCGCGCGAAGCCGCGAAGCGACGAACAGCGGTTACCGAATTACGATGGCCATGCCGAGTGACCAGAAGTTGCCGACCACATCAGGGACCTCAGGAACCGTGGGATCGCCGGTGGTCAGGTCGCCGATGGCGGAGACATGCTGGGAGGCGAAGAACTGCATGCCGAGCCGCGGCGCCGGGCGGAACTCCCAGCCGCCGCCGATCACGGCCGACAAGGCCTTGGAATTTTCGGCCGCCGGACCGATGACGTCGACCCAGTTCCGGATCAGCGCCATGCCGGCGCCCGTCTTGAGGAAGAAGCCTTGAGAGGTCCAGGGGCGGAACTGGACGACGGCGTCGAGGTGGGTGACCTTGATCCGCCCTTGCGGGGTGTCCACCGGTATCCAGAAGACCTCGGCGCCCAGGTCCGCACGGCGGTTCACATGCCAGCCGAGGTTGCCAAGGATGCTGGAGGAGTGACGATAAGGAAACTCCACTTCCTCGCAGGTCTGGCAGTCGCCGCGTGTCGTCGCGAACGCCGCCCCTCCCACGAGCCACAGCCGCCCCACATCCGGGGGCGAAACAGCATCAACACGAACCTGCTGGTCTTCGACCGCCGGGGCCGCCGGCTGGGCGCCGGCCGCGGCGGGCATCAGGAAGACGGCGAGCGCGCCGATGACGAGAACCGGGACATGGCGCATCATCGCTGGCTCCACGTGAAGTAGGCGCGGACCTGGGGATAGCTGTATCCCTTCACCGTGCGATCGGGATCCTGGTAGTAGCTCTTGCGACTGAAGTACTCGGCTGCTGCGCCGATGCCGAGACGGCCTTTCAACGGTACGAGCAGGTCGAAGCGCGTTTTCTGCAGGAAGTGATTCACCCGGACGCCATCGAGCGAGTAGATGTGGCGTGCCTCATAGTTGAACACCGCGATTGGGCGTCCGCCACGGGTCAACTGTGTGACGGCGCCGAAGTTCCCACCCGGCCCGTAGTCGTAGAACCGCGGACCTTCGGAAACGCCCTGGCCGCCCCCTCCTTCCTCTTCTTCCTCCTCCTCGGGGATTTCTTCCACCCCGAGCGGCAGCGAGTCGATGGCGCCCAGAACCGTCAGGCCGCCCCACCCGATGACCCGCAGCTTCGACTTCGACGAGAAATCGTGGGCTCCGCCGATCGCGACCTCGAACGACTGCGACCCGGTCGAGTAGGCATCGTTCTTCTCATAGCCGTAACTTTGGATCACGCTCAACTGCAGCCTGCCGTCGTTCAATGGCTGCCCCATGAGCCGGCCCCTCACTCGCGCCTCGCTGATCCCGCCGCCGCCGCCGAAGCGTAACCGTGTCGACATCGCGTCGTACGGCGTGCGGGTGCGGCCCGCCTCGAGATCGCCGTAGAGGAGATCCACCTCGAGAAATGGTTGACCAGTCGCCGAGAAAGCATTCGTGTCGGAGCCGCGCCATAGCACACCGAGCGAGGTCACCGCGGCGAGCGTCGATGGAACCATTTCGGGGGGCTTGTCCGTGACCAGCTTCGCGTCGCCACTCCGGAACCGGTTGTAACCCGTCAGTGGATCGAGGATCGTGGCGCCGATCTCCCGCCACAGCCGCCCCGAGCCGGTGGCGTGCGTGTCGCGTATCAGCCAGGCCGCCCGGTGGAACGCCTCGCCGAGCGCGATGCCACCGAGCGTGGTGTTGATGAAGTCGTTCAGCGAGGCGTGGTTCGTCTCGCCGAAATACTCCCAGGTGGAGCTGCCGAAGGCGGTCAACGCCGCCGACTCGTAGAAGTTCAGGCCGTTAGATCGCCCGGTATTGAAGTAGTTGCTGCCCTGGTAGGGATGGCCGAACTGGTTGACCGTGAAGTCATCCAGGTCCCAGACCCAGCCCTGCTCCATGTTGTCCCACCAGGTCTTCGGCGTGACACGCGCCGTCACCTGGCCGCGGGCCAGGTTTGCCAGGCCGTAGAGGACGTTGACCATCGTCAGCTGGAAGAGCGAGCGTCCGACACGGCGGCGCGGACATCCTTCGCAGGCGCGGCCTTCGGTGTACCAGGCCGGGGCTCCTTGATCGCCGGCAGCCGCGACGAACGCGTCTGCTGCGCCAGGCGCGAGGGTGAACGCCGGGCGTTGCGGTTGCGGATCGACCTGAAGGGACTGTCCGGCCGCTGTCGCGCTGCTGCCGCCCAGCGCCAACACGATCGCTCCGATCCCGCGCTGGGCTCTGCTCAATGCGGCCATGTCCACCCCGCGATCTCCGGCCGATCAATGCCATGTTCATGGGCGTAGTGGAGGTTGTCGATAATCGCGTTCTTCATCTCTTCCTTCAGATGCGCGGCCGTGCGAGACGGCCACTCCACGCCATTTGATGTGACGCGAGCAATACCAACAGGGCCACCCACAATCCCAGGAGTTTTCAGTGATTGCGCGCCGATCAGCAACCTAGGGCCTCAGCCGGGGGATTCCTCGATAGAGCGGTGGTCATCGTTTGCAAATTGCACGACCCTTGAACGACCAACAGTCTCATTGGACTGGGTAAACTCTTGGTTGTTGGCCAATAAATATCTTGTTTTCAGGTGTTAGGTGGTGCGCGCTGGTGGATTCGAACCACCGACCCCCGCCGTGTGAAGGCGGTGCTCTACCGCTGAGCCAAGCGCGCCCTGAGAGCTGATCGTAAGACTATAGACCATAGACCAGTTCGAGGTGCTGTGTTCGATGTGCGGGGTTGGTTCAGCGTGCTGAGTGCTGCGTTCTGCTGTTCCGAGTTCTCAGTCCTGAGTTCTGTTCCGAGTCCTGAGTTCTGTTCCGAGTCCCGGAGTCCCGGAGTCCCGAGGTCCAAGTCACGATTCGTGCGCCATTGTGCACTTCCTTTACACGCTTACGACGCGAACTCTGCACGTCGAACAACTCAGAACTCCGAACCAACTCAGAACTCCGAACCAACTCCGCACTCCGCACGCCGAACCCCGAACTAGTGTGAACCAGTCCCGTACAGCCGATCCCCGAAATCCCCCAACCCCGGCACGATGAACTTATGATCGTTCAATCGTTCGTCGATCGCCGGCGTGAAAATCGGGATCTTCGGGTACGCCTTCTCGACCGCCGCGATGCCTTCCGGCGCGGCGACGATACACACCAACCGAATATTGCGAGCCCCAGCCTTCGACAGCATGTCGAGCGCCACGACGGCGCTGCCGCCCGTCGCGAGCATCGGATCGATCATCAGCACATAGCTGTCTTCGAGATGCGCCGGCAGCTTGGCATAGTACTGCGACGCGACAGCGGTGCGCTCGTCGCGCTGCAGTCCGATGTGCCCGACCCGCGCGCCGGGAACGAGCTCCAACATGCCAGGCAGCATACCCAGGCCGGCGCGCAGCACCGGAGCGAGAACGACGTCCGTGCGGACTCGTCGAGAGGGCGCGGGACCAAGCGGGGTCGTGACGGTCTCCGCACTGGTCGGAATGTCTCGCAGCGCTTCAGCCGCCAACAACACGCTGATCCGACCGGCAAGCTGCCGAAAGCGTTCGGGCGTGGTCTGCGAGTCGCGTAGCTCCGCCAGAATGTCTTGCACGAGGGGGTGATCGACAAGATGAACCACGGGCGAGAGCTTACTCGCAGAGTAGAATTTCGCCAATGTCGAACCTGAACATGCGTGCTATAGGGTCATTGGCACTCGCAGGTCTCGCCGCCACCATGGCCGTCGTGACGCTGGCGCCGCTTCTGGCCCAGACACCACGGACCGTGGATCTCGTGATCGCCAACGGGATCGTCGTCACGATGGACGCCGAACGTCGCGTGATCTCGCCAGGGTCAGTGGCCGTGAGTGGTTCGGCAATTGTCGGCGTCGGTCCGGCCGATGCCATCGCGCGCGACTTTCGCGCGAAAGACACCATCGTTGCACGCGGCAAAGTCGTCCTCCCGGGCCTGATCAACACCCACACCCACGCCCCGATGGTGCTCTATCGAGGGCTCGGTGACGACCTCGCATTGATGGACTGGCTGCAGAAGTACATTTTTCCCGCCGAGGCGAAGACGGTGTCTCCGGCGTTCGTTCGGACCGGCACGCAGCTCGCCGTGCTCGAGATGATCCGCTCGGGCACGACGACCTACGTCGACATGTATTACTTCGAGGAAGAGATCGCCCGGGCAACCAAGGAAGCGGGACTTCGTGGAGTCCTCGGTCAGTCGATCATCGAGTTTCCCGTCCCCGACGCCAAGACGCCTGCGGACTCGTTGAAACGTGCTGAATCGTTCATCAAGCAGTACAGCAAGGACGACCTGATCATTCCCGCGGTCGCGCCACATTCCGTGTATACCCTCGACGCGGAATCACTCAAACGCTCGCGGGATCTTGCGGCTGCCAACAACGTTCCGTTGCTGATCCACCTGGCTGAAACCGAAGCCGAGAATGGCCTCGCTGAAGCACGCCACAAAGCCAGGCCGGTGGCCGCGCTCACAGCTCTTGGCTTTTGGGGACCACAGGTGATCGCTGCGCACGGCGTCTGGATTCAACCCGACGAAATCACCGTCTTGCACAAGAACCACGTCGGCATTTCTCACAACCCCGAAAGCAACATGAAGCTGGCGAGCGGTACGGCGCCCGTCGTGGCGTACCTCAAGGCCGGGGTGGCTTTGGGACTCGGGACTGACGGGGCGGCCAGTAACAACGACCTCGATATGTTCGAAGCCATGCGCCAGGCCGCCTTCCTGCATAAGTTGATGTCGAAGGATCCGACGGTCGTCAGCGCACGAACCGCTTTGGAGATGGCGACCATTGGCGGCGCACGAGTGATTGGTCGCGAAAAGCAACTGGGCTCGCTCGAAACCGGCAAGTTGGCCGATCTCATCGTCGTCCGCATGGACCAACCGCGCCAGACGCCGATGTACGAGCCGATCTCTCACATCGTCTACACCACCCGCGGAGACGATGTGGTCACGACCGTGGTGAACGGCCGAGTGCTGATGAGGGACGGGAAGGTCTTGAGCCTCAACGAGCCGCAGGTCCTGGCCGCAGCCAGAAAGACGTCAGATGCGGTGCGAAGTGCCGTCGGGCAGTGACGCTATTGCAGGATTCCGATATACGGCAGGTTCCGATACTTCTCGGAGTAGTCGAGGCCGTAGCCCACGACAAACCGATCCTCGATGGTGAAGCCGATGTAGTCCACCTTTACCTCGATCTTTCGCCGGGACGGCTTGCTCAAGAGACAGGCGGTCCGCAACGACTTGGGATTGCGCGCCCGAAGGATCTCTTGCAGGTAGTGAAGCGTGAGGCCGGTATCGACGATGTCCTCGACGATGATGACGTTCCGGCCTTCGAGGCCGTAATCGAGATCCTTGATTAGGCGGACCTCACCTGACGACGTCGTGCCCGCGTAGCTCGAGAGAGCCATGAAATCCATCGTCACGGGGCCAGTCATCGCGCGCACGAGGTCGGCGAGAAACATCACTGCGCCCTTGAGCACGCAAACGAGATGTATCTCTTCCTCTGGTACGTCGTTGCGGATCTCCAGAGCTAACGCATTCACGCGATTCCGCAGCGCATCGGTCGGAATGAACGGTGGAAGGGATGCCGTCGACATCGCGACCGAGGGTAGCATAGAAGGATTGGCATGAAGCGCTACGACATCATCACCGAAGCGGATGCACGTTTGATCGACGTGGGTACCTCGGTCGCTCTGGCGCGAGGCGGGCACATCACCCCGCTCGCAAGCGACACCTTGCGAGCCCGGCGCGTGACAGTGATTCGCGATCTGCTCGAACCAGACGAGGCCAGCCTTGCGCCCGTTAGCGACATTCGGCGAGTTGCGATCGGCAGTGACCATTCCGGTGTAGCGCTGAAGGCAGCTCTGCGAGATCTACTGCGTAGCCACGGGCTCGCGGTGCAAGACATCGGCACTGACAGCCCCGACCCAGTGGACTATCCCGACATCGCCGCTCAAGTGGCGCGCCTCGTAGCGCGGCAGGAGGCCGACGCCGGCATCGTCATCGACGGCGCCGGATTGGGTTCGACCATCGCGGCCAACAAGATCGATGGCGTCCGCGCCGCGATGTGTCTCGACAAGACACTGGCGCGTTACGCGCGCGAGCACAACGGCGCCAACGTTTTGGCCCTCGGGTCGACCCTGGTCACCCTCGAGGATGCGAAAGCTATCGTCCAAACCTGGTTGGCGACACCGATGCGCGAAGCGCGATATATCAAACGGTTAGCCAAGATTCGAGCGCTCGAGCGATCGCGCTAGAATTGACGGGCCCGGTCCTTTGTCCGATATCAAACGCGTCATCGACATCATTCTTCAGGAACTGGCGGCGGCGGGTGCCGTCGCTCCCTCTCGGTGCTCCTGCCACGGTTTTGCTTTCGCGTGTTGCCCGGATCAAGTTCGCGGGGTCGTGGCGGCGGGCGCCTCTCGCCTTGGCCTGCATGCTGATGGTGGAGGCGATCAAGAGGTCGCTGAACTCATCGACCATACGCTGCTCAAGCCAGACGCCATGGACAGCGAGGTCGAAAAACTCTGTCGCGAAGCGGCGGAGTTTCACTTCGCGACGGTGTGCGTAAATCCGACCTGGGTGGCTTTCTGCGCGAGGTTGTTGCGGGGGAGCGGTGTCGGTGTGTGCTCGGTCGTCGGCTTCCCATTGGGAGCCACCACACCCGACGTCAAGCAATACGAGACGCGGCGTGCAATCTTCGACGGCGCGGTCGAGATCGACATGGTCATCAACGTGGGAGCACTCAAGTCAGGCGACCTGCGGTTGGTCGAGCAGGACATCGAACACGTCACGAGACCGTGCCGCGAGGCCGGCGTCGTGAGCAAAGTGATCATCGAGGCCGCGTTGCTGACGGACGAAGAGAAAGTGACCGCAGCGACGTTGACCAAAGCTGCAGGTGCGGACTTCGTGAAGACCTCCACCGGATTCGGTCCGGGCGGGGCCACGATCAACGACGTCATGCTTCTCCGGCGGGTCGTCGGAGATTCGCTGGGGGTCAAGGCGGCCGGCGGGGTTCGCGATCTGGAGCAGATGAAAGCAATGGTAGCCGCCGGCGCAAGCCGCGTCGGCGCCAGTGCCGGCGTGCGGATCGTCAAGGAGTCGCGTGGCGAGTCACTGAAGCCCATGAAGACGGCCCGGGTCCTGACGCTGGTGTCGCAGACGAGACTCAGTCGACCGAGTAGGATGCTCAGTTGGGGAGGGGACAAGAGTGGCGAAGCAGTTGACACCGGAGGAACTACGGCGGCTGGCCCGGTTGGGCGCGGGACGCAGGCTCGAAGAGCTACGGCAAGAGGAGGCAGCAATCCGCGCGGCGTTTCCCGGTCTCGAGACAACTAGCGTTGGCCGCCGCCGAGGCCGTCCCCCAGCTTCAGCCGACACGGGTGCCGCCGGACGTAAGCGGAGACGTCGCCGTCGAAAGATGTCCCCGGCAGAAAAACGGGCCGTTTCCGAACGGATGAAAAAGTACTGGGCGGAACGACGCAAGTCACGTTGACCCCGATGCTCGTTCGTACGCTCGCATTTGCGATTGCTGTACTGGCGATCGCCGATTCGAGTCTCGCTCAGCCTAAAGAACCCATCGGACGATTCGTCGTCGATTTGCGCGGGGCGTCCGTAGGGCTGCCGACGGCGGTCGGCTGGGTGCCTGCCGTGCCAGAAGGCACGGAGGTGCCGGCTCGGAGCTTCGGCATCGAGGTCGGCGGCCACATCTACTTCCCACCCCTCGGTCCGATCACTTTTGGGGTAGGTGCGACGTACTTGAAGGCGCAGAAGACCACCGTGCCACCGGAAGTCGGAGAGGGTCCAACTCCCGCTCCTCCGGGCACGATCCCGGAAGTCACCACACGACTGGCGGGGTTTGCGCCGCAGGTATCGATGAATTTCGGGCACGCGAACGGTTGGAGCTACATCAGCTTCGGGCTCGGTCGAACCAACGTCGAGAGCGAGGCCGTTTTGGTTCCGGCGAGTGGCACCACGTTCCCATCACTCGAGTCTGGCTGGACGAAGACGCTCAACTACGGCGGGGGAGCGCGGTGGTTCATCAACGATCACATCGGCATCGGCGTTGACCTTCGATGGCACAAACTCAGCGCCGTGCCCGCGTCGGCAACACACCCTGGCGCACAGCGTTGGACGCTCATCTCGGCTGGCGCGGGGATTGTTTTGAAGTAGTGCAGGTGGGGGGCGGTTTGGCCGGGCAACCTTCGCGTGACACCAAAGCGAAGGTTGGAGCGGGAGACGGGGATCGAACCCGCGACCAACAGCTTGGGAAGCTGTGACTCTACCACTGAGTTACTCCCGCTCAGCCCGTCTTATCTTACCCGACCGACCAGCCCTACCCGCCTCGTAAGCCGAAACCTAGCCCCGAATAATCCCCAGCACCTCGTCGCGCCGCTTCTCCATGATTTCGGGCGTCAGCCCTTCGAGGTTCAGTCGCAGCAGCGGTTCGGTATTCGACGGCCGCACATTGAAATGCCAGTCGTCGAACTCGGCCGAGATACCGTCGAGGCGATAGACGTTGCCGTGCGCGTACTCGCGAGCGAGGCGCTCGATTTTCTCGGCCGCGACCTCCATGCTCGACACCTTGGTGTTGATCTCACCGGAGATAAAGTATTTTTCCCGGAGCGGCTTCAGCAGATCCCGCAGCGACTGCCCCTTCTTCGACATCAACTCCAAGATCAGCAGAGCGGGAATGAAGCCGTTGTCGGCGTAGAAGTTGTCGCGGAAGTAGTAGTGCCCGGTCACCTCGCCACCGAAAATCGCATCCTCTTCGCGCATGCGACGCTTGATGAATGCGTGTCCAACGCGATTCATCAAGGCGCGGCCGCCATACCGCGCCACAACATCCTTCACCGCATAGCTCGCCCGGACGTCGTAGATGATCGTCGCCGCTGGCTGCTTCATGAGGAAGGCCTCGGCGAGTAGTGCAGTCACGAAATCGCCGGCGATGAACTCACCGCTACCGTCGAGGAAGAAGCAACGGTCGGCGTCGCCATCCCAGGCGATGCCGGCGTCGGCGCTCTCTTTGATGACTTGCGCCGTGATGTCGCGGCGATTCTCCTCGATCAGCGGGTTGGCTTCGTGATTGGGGAACGTCCCGTCGACCTCGAAACACAGACGGGTCGTCTTGCAGGGCAGGCGATCGAACAGGCCTGGCGCCACGAGTCCCGCGACACCGCTCCCCGCGTCGAGCACGACCTTGAACGGATGAATCGTCGATTCATCGATGAACGACATGACGTGATTCGTATAGCGATCGAGCAGCACGCCGCGCTGCACGGATCCCGGAGTACTTGCCGCCGGAGGCAGGGTGCCGCCGAGAATCATCTCCTTCATTTCCTTGATTCCCGACTCACCGCTGAGAGGGAATGCATCTCGTTTGACCAGCTTGCAGCCGTTGTACTGCTTCGGATTATGGGAGGCGGTGATTTGGGCACCACCGTCCAGATCGTCGGCCGCCACGGCGAAATACATCTGATCCGTGCCAGCCAGACCGTAGTCGGTCACGTGGCCGCCTTGCTCCATGACGCCTTGAATGAAGGCGTGACTGAGCGTCGGCGACGACAAGCGCATGTCCCGGGTGACGGCAAAGCGACCCGGTCCGAGATATGCGACGAACGCTCGGCCGAGCTGATGGAACAGCGCTTCGGTAATTTCTTCGGGATAGAGGCCACGAACGTCGTAGGCCTTGAAAACGTTGGGATCGATGGCAGGCATGAGTCTCAAATGCGCGTGAACTCGGTCAGCGCGGTCTTGTCGCCGAGCACGACGGCGCCGCTGACGGTGACGTTTCGGCCAATGTGACAGTTGCGCGCGAGGATGGCGCCCTGAACACTGGCATGCTGGCCGATGCGCGTGTTCGGCCAGATGATGCTGCTGGCAACGTGGGCCTCTTCCTCGACGACCACACCCCGACCGATGACCGAGTAGGGCTCGATCATGGCGCCCGCCTTGACGTGCGCACCGCTATCGACGAAGCAGGGAGCCTCGAGCCGCACGCCTTCTTCAATCCGCGCGTCAGGCGACACGATCGGCTGGTGACGATCGGCGGACGCGAAGACGCCACCGACGAACCGTCCGTCGAACATGTCGTGATGGACCTGGGCGTACTTCTCCGGCGTGCCAATGTCGATCCAATAGCCGCGATCGACATAGGCAAAGAACGGCTCTCCACGCTCGACCAGCGACGGAAAGTAGGCTCGCTCGATTGAGTAGGACACGTCTTTCGGAATGCGATCGAAGGTGTCCGGCTCGAGCACGTAAATCCCGGCGTTGATCGTGTTGCAGGTGATTTCGTCCGCGCCTGGCTTTTCGAGGAAGCGTTTGACCGCGCCATCGGGATGAGTCTCGACCAACCCGTAAGCCGACGGATTGTCCACCGGGGTCAAGACGATCGTCGCCTTGGCCTTGCGCTCGCGGTGCATGGCGACGACGCGGTTCACGTCGACCGAGGTCATGACATCACCATTGAAAACTACCAGGGTGTCGGTCACACCCTGCGCCGCGAACCGCACGGCCCCGCCGGTGCCGAGCGGTGCGGGCTCGACCACATAGCGGATCCGGACGCCCGTGCCTGTGCCATCACCAAAGATCTCTTCGATACGGCGGGGTTGATAGTTGAGGCTGAGAATTACCTCGTCGATCTCGGGAACCTGCTTGAGGAGATCGATCTGATAGTGGAGAAAGGCTCGATCGAAAATCGGAACGATGGGCTTGGGCGTATGAATGGTCAGCGGCCTGAGCCGAGTACCCTTGCCCCCTGCAAGGAGGATCGCTTTCATGGCAACCGAACGATCTTACCGCAGACCCTCGTGTAGAATAGAAACCGCCAGGGCATGAACTTACCGAATTCCCTGACGGTCGCGCGCATCTTTCTGGTGCCCGTGCTCGTGTCGATTCTGCTGACGACGTTCGAGGGCCGACTCGTGCTGGGCCTTCCTGTCGAACTCGTCGGCGCGGCCATCTTCGGCCTGGCGTCTCTCACCGACTGGCTCGACGGCTATCTCGCTCGACGCCGCGGACAGGTCACCTGGGTCGGGCAGGTGCTCGACCCGATTGCCGACAAGCTCCTGATTTCCGCCACGCTCATCTCGCTGGTTCAGCTCGATCTCGCTCCGGCGTGGATGGTCGGGGTGATCATCGGCCGCGAGTTCGCCATTACCGGCCTGCGCAGTGTCGCCTATGCGCGCGGGCTCACCATGCCGGCGTCGCGCCTGGGCAAGATGAAGATGGTCTCGCAGGTGGTCGCGATTCTGTTGCTGATACTGGGCTGGGAAAGAATGCCCTGGCTGCTGCTTGCGGGCCAGACGGCATTGTGGGTCGTGCTCGCAACGGCGCTGGTTTCAGCTCTCGACTATTACCGCCGCTTCAACCGCGCGATGGGCAATCTGTCGCGCGTGGCCGACTTCTCAGAAGCCAAAGCCCGCGTCGATCAACGCAAGCGCGCGTAACCTACGGAGTCTTGAGCTCCGCCGCGCGCTTCCGGGCGTCCTCGAGATACTCGCTCTGCTCGAACTCCTGGAGCAGGCGCTCATAGTAGGGCAGCGCCTCCGCCTTCTTGTCCGGCGTCAGTCGCAGCGATTCCGCCAGGTGAAAGTAGACGGCGTCCCGCCGGGTGTATTCCGGATCGTTCTTCAGCACTTCGCGGAACCGATCGATGGCGCCCGGGTACCACCGCATGCGGTAGTAAGTACGTCCGACTAGAAAGCTGGCCTCGCTCAGCCGATCCTTTGCATCTCGCAGCAGCTTTTTTGCGTCTGGCG
The DNA here is from genome assembly GCA_963724485.1 of uncultured Acidobacteriota bacterium. Lineage (GTDB taxonomy): Bacteria > Acidobacteriota > Vicinamibacteria > Vicinamibacterales > UBA2999 > JACCSI01. The sequence goes on along the minus strand of CAVRUW010000013.1, from coordinate 460,756 downwards.
CGAGTGGGCTATTCGGGTAACGGTCGACAAACGCGGTCAGCTCCCGGATGACATCGCGAGTCGCCGTCTGATCGCGATCGGGCCCCAGCATCTGCTCCGAATAGGCAACTCCGAGTCGATACTGCGAATAATCCGCACGCGGGTGCGTGGGGTAGAACGTGAGAAACTCGCGAAACTCGTTGACGGCCAGCAGCAGCGACTCGGTCGTGTCTTCGCCGATATAGGTGTCGCCGACGGCCAGCTTCGCATCAGGTCGAAATTGACTCTGTGGATAGTTGTCGACGATCTGGCGGAAATACTCGCGTGCCTGAACCCAGTGCCGCTCCTTGAGCTCTTCTTGGCCCCGGGTGAACAGGAACTGATCCGCTTCCGCCGTCCCGGGCGGAACCTGGGTGCGGCTGGCACCGCAACCCGCAGCCGTCATCGTGACGACCGCCACACACACCGTTAAGACAACACTTCTGGTCATCTGCGAATCGCTTCCATCCAGGCAAACATCTCGCGCAGGCCATCCTCGAGGCCGGTGGCCGGCGAGAAACGCAGGTCCGCTCGAGCCCGTGAAGTGTCGGCGTACGTGTCTCGCATGTCACCCTTTTGGGAAGGCTGCAGGTCGGTGACGACCTGCCGACCCGAGACGCGCGAGATCATGTCGAACACTTCGCGAAGCGAGACGCGCGAACCCCCGCCAATATTGTAGACGCCTCCCGGGGTCCCATGGACTGCGGCCGCCACGGTCGCGGTGACCGCATCCGCGACGAAAGTGAAGTCTCGCGTCTGCAGCCCGTCACCGTACTGCACCACCGGCCGGCCATCCAGGACCGCACTGAAGAACCGATGGAACCCCATGTCGGGGCGCTGCCGGGGCCCGTACACCGTGAAATAGCGAAGGGACACGGCCGGGACCTGGTGGTTGACGACATAGAGATTGCAGAGGTGCTCGGCGGCAAGTTTGCTGACCCCGTATGGCGAGACGGGATGCGGCGTCGCATCCTCGCGCATCGGCAGCTGCGTATCGTCGCCATAGACCGACGAGCTCGACGCATACACCACTCGCTCGACCGGCCGACCGACGCATGCCTCGAGTAACACCTGCGTCGCGTCGACGTTGAGCGTCGTGTACGTGCGAAAGTCCTTGCCCCAGCTCTTACGCACGCCGGCCTGCGCGGCCAGGTGGAAGACGTGCGTCACGTCATCGAGAAGTCGATCGAGGTTCGCCGAGCCCAGCGCGTCCTCGACGAACGTAAAGTTCGGCGACTTGCGTGGACCGCTCAAATTGCGTTCCTTGATCTCACGGGGGTAGTAATCCGTGAAACAGTCGATTGCCGTCACCGACGCACCCTGGTCGAGCAATCGTTCGCTCAAGTGCGATCCGATGAATCCCGCCCCTCCCGTCACCAATGCCTTCATGCCAGCAGTTCCCTTACCCGTGCGGGCAACCGTACCGGCCGCCCGGAACGATCGAGCGTCACGTGCACGGTATAGCCCGATGCGATCAGTTGTGAATCGGTTCGGCGAACGACTTCGTAGTCGAATCCAATCCGAACCGGCGACACGAGCCGTGCCCGTGTCCGAATCTCGAGGTCATCGTCGTAAAGCGCGCTCGCCTTGTATTCGCAGTGCGCTTCGATGACCGGCAGCCCCAACCCTTCATCTTCCATCGACCGGTAAGTCCAGCCTGTCTCGCGGAGCCACTCGGTGCGACCGATCTCGAACCACACCAGGTAGTGCGAGTAGTAGACCACTCCCATCTTGTCGGTTTCGGCATAGCGGACGCGTACGACTGACGTCGAAAGCCGACCGGCACCATTCGAAGTTGGCAGGGAAGTTGGCATCTAGGGCCGCGCGCTCTGGGGTCGCGCCGCCATCGCCGCTGCCTTCAAAGCGCGTGCGGCCTGCTCGGGCTGCCCGCCGCCAAAGATTGCCTGCCCGGCGACCAGCAGTTCCGCGCCGGCGTCAACCACCAAGCCGACCGTATGGAGATCGATTCCACCATCCACTTCGATCGGCGCGCTGCTGCCCACGGATTGCAGCAGCGCACGCACAGCGCGAATCTTTTGAACACTTCGGGGGATGAAAGACTGGCCCCCGAAGCCCGGGTTGACCGACATCACCAACACATGATCGACGTCCCCGGCCACTTCCTCGATCGCGACAACCGGCGTCGACGGATTCAGCACGACACCCGCCTTGACCCCACGCTCTTTGATGGCGCTAATCGTGCGATGGAGGTGAGGTAGAACCTCGACATGCACCGACAGCATCGACGCGCCGGCATCCACGAACGCGTCAATGTAGCGGTCGGGATCCTCAATCATGAGATGGACATCGAGAGGTACTGTGGCCACGCGCTTGATCGCGCGGACCACCGGCGGGCCAATCGTGATGTTCGGCACGAAGTGTCCATCCATCACGTCGACGTGAATCAGATCAGCGCCTCCACGCTCGACGGCGGCGATCTCGCGCCCCAGCTCGGCAAAGTTCGCCGATAGGATCGACGGTGCCAGGCGAATCGTCATTGGCTCACTTCCAGCGAGATCGCATCGCCGGGATGCACCTGGTATCCCCCGGCCGGAGTCTGGCGAATGACAACACCCGAAGGTAGGCCGGGCGCCGCCAGCTGGCCTGCCATCGAAACGCGAAAGCCGCGCAGTCGTAACAGTTCCGCCGCACGTTCGCCGTTGACCCCAATCAGGTCCGGCATCACATAACTTGCGCGATCCTCCCCACGATTCACGAGCAGCCGGACTTCTGACGTCCGTGTCTCCGGCGCGGGGTCCTGTGCAACGACGACATCCGGAGGGTAGGACGAGTCGCGAATCTCCGCGACACTGGACGTCACGCTCTCCTGCGTCAATCGAATCTGGGCGGCCCGTTCCGATTCGCCAACCAGCCGGGGGGCGACGACGATGCGCGGACCGGCGCTCAACCAGATCCGGACGCCGCGAGTGCGTCGCGCTGTGGTGCCAGCCTGTGGTTCCTGCCCGAGCACATTGCCGGCCGGGACGCTGCCATCAGGCCGTCGAGCTTCGTCGACTTGAAGGACCAGATCCAAATCGGTGGTCAATGAGCGAGCCTCCTCGAGCGACCGACCGGCCAGCTGAGGCACCTGGACCTCGCGCGCCCGGACGGCCACGCGCATCGCGATCGCCGTGAAGACGACAAAGGTGGCTCCGAGCCCACCGACCAGGATCAGGAGCTTTCCGGCCCCCCAGACTCTCGGCACGAGTGACATGTGCAGCCCTTAATCGTACACGGTCCACGGCTTGCGGTCCACGGGCCGCGCCCCAGGTGTTTGCCCACGATTGACAGTCCGACTAGCGAATCCGTTCGAGTACGGCCCCGAAGAACGCCTCCAGACCAACCCCCGGTTGCGAGCGAAAGAAGCCCTCAGTCGTCGACAAGGAACGAATCGCATCACCGAGACGTGTCAATGAGGCAACGGGCTTGACGACAAAGTCAGCGGTCTCGCCGAGAAAAGAGGCGATGACCTCCTCGTTTTCCTCAGGCTCGCTCGAACACGTGCTGTAGATGATGCGGCCGCCGGGTGCGACCAGCGTGGAGGCGCGGCGGAGCAGATCCCCCTGTTGCTGGCTGAGGGCTGGGAAATCCGATTCCGTTCGCCGCCACCGGATATCAGGATCACGGCGCACGGTTCCCAGGCCTGAGCACGGAGCGTCGACCAGGACGCGCTCGAATGTGCCGTCGCGAAACGGGAACGCGCCAGTTGCTGGTATTTGGACGGCCCCTACGCGTCCTGCCTGGCAACGCCGCAAGGTATCGCGAAGGAGGTGAACTCGGCGTCTGCGAACGTCGGAGGCGACGACGAAACCAGCCGTCCCGACCTGCGCTGCCAACGCGATCGTCTTTCCACCTGGCGACGCACACACATCAAATACCGGAGTGCCTTGCTCCGCTTCGACGAGCTCCGCGATGATTTGAGAGGCCTCGTCTTGAATCAAGCAATAGCCCTCACGAAACGCTTTCGTCCTCAGAACCTGGCCACTGATGACCGTCAGGCCATAAGGCGCGATCGCGGTCGGCGCCGAGTCGACATCTTCAGCGCTTAGCCGGGTGGCCAATAGTTCGCGTGCCGTTCGCAATCGATTTGTCGCCAACGTCACGGCAGGCGGCTGATTGTTGAATTGCAGCCACCCCTCAACCGCCGCCTCGCCGTAACGTCGGAGCCATCGGCTCACCAGCCAGGGCGGATGTGAGTAGATGATCGAAAAATACTCCGCCAGGGCGGGCCAGCCATCGGGCGCGACTGCTGTGGGGCGTGTCGGCCACGTCAGTTGATCGCGATCCCTGGCCAGACGTCGTAACACCGCGTTGGCAAAAGGGCCGGCGCTTCGCAGTCTCGAGGTCTTGACGAGCGACACCGCGTCGTTCACGACCGCGCTGACGGGCACCCGTTCCCGGTAGATGATTTGATAGGCGGCCAGGCGAAGCGAGTCCAGCACCGGTGCGTCGAGCCGTGGCAATGGCTTGCTGCTGAGCGCCTGAAGCTGATAGTCGATCGCGCCGCGATTTCGCAGCGTGCCAAGAACCAGGTCCGTGGTCAGCGCTCGATCACGTGGGTCCTTCAGCGGATCGCGAATGCGGCTCAGCGCGTCGCCCAAGTCGAACTGACCGGAGGCCAGAGCGCGTAAAACCTCGAAGGCGGCGCGGCGGGCAGGGGCGATCATCTCATCCGAAGCGCCGGCCTGAGAGCCCGGGATGACCGGCTAGAAACTCGCGGGCGGTCATGACCCGGCGGCCTTCTGGTTGCACGTGCGACAGCTCAATTGAATGCCGATCGCCAGCGGCAACGGTGAGTCCTTCGTCGGTTCCTGCGATGGTGCCGGGAGGGACGCCACCGGGATCCCTGTTGCTCAATCGCGCCTGATGCAGGACCAGTCGAGCACCGTCAAGAAACGTGTATGCCATCGGCCAAGGACGAAGCCCGCGAACCTGGCCGTGGATAGCCGCGGCAGGGGCCGTCCAGTCCACGAGGCCTTCGGCCTTCGTGAGCCGCGGAGCGTACGTGGCACGTGATTCGTCTTGTGGCGTCTCGACGGCGACACCGGCGGCGAGCGCCGGCAGCGTGTCGACCAGAAGTCTGGCGCCCAGCACCGCGAGGGATTGCTCAACGACGTCACTGGTATCGTCCGGAGAGATCGGCCGGGCTACTCGTGCGAGCATCGGTCCGGCATCGAGCGCCTTTACGACCCGCATGATCGTGACGCCCGTTTCGGTGTCACCGGCGAGGACAGCTCGATGAACAGGCGCGGCGCCTCGATACTTCGGCAGCAGTGATGCGTGGACGTTGACCATGCCCAGACGAGGCTGGGCCAGTAACCACTCGGGAAGGATCTTTCCGTACGCCGCTACCACGCCCAGGTCCGGCGCCAACGCCGCGAACTCGGCCTCGAATGCATCCCTCGCGAGCCGCGGAGGCTGCAGGACTCGCAGGCCGTGTTCGAGAGCCATCGCTTTGACCGGAGCATCCGAGACTCGCTGGCCGCGACCGCGCGGTTTGTCGGGCTGTGTCACCACGCCGACAACTTCATGACCTGCAGCCAGGAGGGCCGACAACGTCGGGACGGCAAATTGCGGCGTTCCGAAGAACGCGATGCGGAGACGAGTGTCGTCGGGCACGTCTACCACTGACCAGCGCGCGACAACTTCTTGATCTTACGGACGATCAGATCGCGCTTGATCCCTCTTAAATGATCAACGAAGAGTCGGCCGTCGAGATGGTCCATCTCGTGTTGAAAGGCCCGGGCAAGAAGGCCTTCACCACGAACTTCGAATTCGACTCCCGCACGATTCAAGCCCTTCACCACAGCCCTCGCCGGCCGCACGACCGTGGCATTGAAGCCGGGCAGGCTCAGGCAACCCTCTTCTTCCAATTGCACGCCCTCCCGCTCGACGAACACCGGGTTGATGAACGTGAGCAGTGCGTTGGGATCGCGCCCAACCGAAAGATCGACGACGAAGATGCGCAAGCTGACGCCGACCTGCGGCGCAGCGAGCCCAATCCCCGGCGCCGCGTACATCGTCTCGATCATGTCGTCGACGACCGACACGATATCGGTGGTGACCGCGGCCACTTCGCGAGCCGGTTCGGTGAGCGTGCGATCGCCGTATCGCACGATGGGACGAATCATCAGGAGGTTGCGCGGGCCGCAGCCTGGCGCGTGAGCCGGCGGTGTATCGCGCCGGTCGCTTCACGTGCGTTGGCCTGCAGCTGACGGACGGAATCGCCGCCGAATCGTTCGAGCACCGCGTCGGCCAGAACGAGGCAGACCATGGCTTCGCCCACGACTGCCGCCGCCGGTACGGCGCAGACGTCGCTTCGCTCGATCGCCGCCGGCGCCTCTTCCAACGTAGTCAAATCCACGGACCGCAGCGGTTTCATCAACGTTGAAATTGGCTTCATGTAGGCCGAGACGCGAAGCTCTTCTCCGTTGGTTACGCCGCCTTCGAGTCCACCAGCGCGATTGGTCGGGCGCGCGAGAGCAATCGGCCCGCTATCGCGCGAGACGATCTCGTCGTGAACGCGCGATCCCGGGCGGCGAGCCGCTTCGGCGCCAAGGCCAATGCCAACGCCCTTGATGGCTGGAATCGACATCAGCGCCTGCGCCAGCCGTCCATCGAGCTTTCGGTCCCACTGCGCGTACGATCCCAGACCTGGCGGAACGCCTCTCGCAATCACTTCGAAGCTTCCGCCAAGCGTATCGCCCGCCTCTCGTGCGCGATCGATCGCCGCGATCATCCGCGATTCGAGAGCGCTATCCGCACAATGCAGCGGCGCATCGTCCCGGATCGCTTGCGCCATCTCGAACGTAACGGCCGCCGGATCGTCGAGAACGACATCGCCGATGCCGGTGACGTGACTCACGAGACCGATGTCGATGGTTTGCAGAATCTGCCGGGCAATGGCGCCAGCAGCGACCCGCGCGGCGGTTTCGCGCGCGCTGGCCCTTTCAAGTACATCGCGCAGATCCTCGTGTTCGTATTTCAAACCGCCGGCGAGATCGGCGTGTCCGGGGCGTGGACGAACCACGGGGGCCCGGCGGGCGCCGGTGGCATCAGCCGGTGCCTCCACCTCCACGTGCATGGTCAGCTGCCAGTTTTTCCAATCCTTGTTGGCGATGAGGAGGGCAATCGGGGCGCCCGTGGTCCGGCCACGACGCACGCCGGCGATCACGTCCGCGCGATCGGACTCGATGGCCATGCGTTGGCCGCGGCCGTAGCCACCTTGGCGCCGCCGCAAGTCCTGCGTGATGCGATCAAAATCGATCTCGAGTCCTGCGGGTACTCCTTCGACGATCGTCACCAAGCTGCGGCCATGGGATTCGCCAGCCGTCAGAAACCGCAACATCGAGCCGGCATTGTACCAGAACTTCCTGCGAGGTCGCGCGCACCACGGCCGCCGAGGAGCCCATGTTTCCTCACGACCGCACGCGGCGAGTCGTTTGCACTCCGCGATGCCGTGCTGCGTTTCGATCGTTATCTCGTCGTCCGCGCGCAGTCTCGTCCCGTGGATCTTGCGACCGGCCAGATCGTCGACGTGCGTCGTGCGCCCGCGCGAGGGCCAGCAGCATCGCTCTTCGAGACATGCGACGGGCGAACCTTGATCGATATGGAATCTTCTGCGGCTGGTCGCCTCGAAGTCTGGGAGCCGTGGACACCGCGACAGCGCCCGCCGACGCTCGCGCAAGAAGTGATGAACTTCGCGGAGATGCTCGACGTGGCACGTCATGGACAGCCGCGCGCGTTCGACTTGCGGGCCCGGCATCCACGTGAGCACGACTTTCTGCAACGGGCGCTGGCGCGAGAAGCTCGGGTCCGGGGCTGGGTGCCGATCGCGGTTGAGCTACTGGGCACTTTTTGTCCGGAAGGACCGGAGGCAACACCGGAGTGGCTCGAAGACCGCTCGTTGGTGATCTTCGCCCAAACCCCCGCGTTGTCGGGCGAGGCGGCCGTCGCATTGTTGCGACTCGCGCGTCGGGACGCACGACCGCACGTTCTCGTCCGGACGTTGACGCGCGGATCGCTCTCGATCGCGTGGCCGACACGAAGGAGCGATCGCAGAAGCCAAGCCGTTCACGAGGTGCAGGAGGCATACCGGACCCTCGATTCCGAGCTTCTCAAGCCTGTCTCAACGACCACCGAGGCAACCGCGCGCTGGGAACTGCTCATCGCAGATGCCGCAGGGAGTCCTGAGCGTGACGAGAAGGCGATCGCGTTAGCGCAGGTTCTTGTGGAGCGAGATCGTCCGTTCGAGGCCCGCGCCTTGCTGACAACTGTCGGCAAGGCGTCTCGCGATCTCGTCGCGCGAGCACGCTCAGTCGCGCAAACCATTGACGAACGCCGGCTCGGGCGAGCACTGAAACGGTTCGAGACGAAGCACACCATGAATGGCGCGAGGGGGTGGGAAATGGTCGACGACTTCGTCGATGTGTTGCGAATCTGCCAGGAGATCGAAGACGAACAGCTGACGCTCGCGCGCGTTGGCGCATTCCTGCGCGATCGCCTGCAGGCCTCGAGCGTGGCGTTCGTTGCACGCGGACGCGGTTCCGCACGGGTTCTCGCGCGAATCGGGTCGACCACGTCGGTCCTGCAGGTTGCCTCGAGGTCAATTGAGGCTGGCCTGCCGGTTGGTCCTGACACCGGGGCCGGCCCTGCTGAAGCCGCCTGGCCCGTTCGCCACGGCGCAGAAGTGATCGGCGCGGTGTGGTGCCGCTGGACTGCCGGCACGCCGGTCGCATCGCCACAAGCAACAACCCTTCTCGGGATCGTGTCGGTCGCCGTCGCCCCGAGCCTCCGGCTGGCCTTGTTACGTTCGGAGCCAGAGAACCTGCGGACGAACCCAGTTCCGGAGCTTATTGGCGACAGCGCCGCGATGGCTCACGTGAGAGACGCGATCTTGCGCGCCGCGTCTTCGCCGTTTCCGGTGCTCATCGAAGGGGAAAGCGGGTCGGGGAAAGAACTGGCCGCACGCGCCATCCACGCGCGTAGTGTTCGTCGTGATCGACGGTTCTGCGCCATCAACTGTGCTGCCCTGGTCGATGAGCTCGTCGAAACAGACTTGTTTGGACACGTGCGGGGAGCGTTTACGGGAGCCACGGGTGATCGTCCGGGTGTGTTCGAAGAGGCGAATGGCGGGACTCTGTTCCTCGACGAGATCGCGGAGTTGGGAAGTCGCGTTCAAGCGAAGCTTCTGCGCACGCTGCAGGAAGGCGAGATTCGACGCGTGGGCGAGACGTCGGTGCGAAAGGTCGACGTTCGAATCGTGGCGGCGACCAATCGCTCGTTGGCCAACGCGGTCGCGGCCGGGGAGTTTCGTGCAGACCTCTGGTACCGGCTCGACGTCATTCGTATCGCGTTGCCACCGCTACGGGATCGTCTGGAGGATTTGCCAGGCCTCGTCGCCCATGTCTGGCGCGGTTTGACGAGTCGCACCGACAGTCGCGCGACGCTCTCTCCGGGCATTGTCGCGGCCCTCGGCGCGTATCCCTGGCCGGGCAATGTCAGAGAACTCCAGAACGTCCTGGCCTCGATGCTGGTGTCAGCGCCGCGCGCGGGAACCATCAAGCCGTCCGCGCTTCCCCGGCACATCGCGCGGGCCGCGTCGCTCGAACGTTCGCCTACGCTCGCTGACGCCCGACGCCAATTTGACGAACGTTATGTCCGTGCCGCGCTCGCGAAGGCCGGAGGGCACACCGTTGCCGCAGCACGCGAGCTCGGACTCAGCCGGCAAGGCCTCTGCAAGCTGATGGGACGCCTGGGCATCGCCGAGCATCAGAAGAGTACCGATCCGCCACATGTAGAATGACCGCGTGGTCCGCTATCTGATCCGCCGGATCCTGCTGACCATTCCGGTGCTGATCGGCGTCGCGACGCTGGTCTTTTCTCTGATACACCTCGTACCTGGCGACCCCGCACAGGCCATGCTTGGTGACGGCGCGTCGGAGCGCGACATCGCCGATTTGCGGACGCGACTCGGCTTGGACCGGCCACTGGTGGAACAGTACGCGCGATTCATGCGCGGAATGGTTCAAGGCGATCTCGGCACCTCGTTCCGCACTGGTCAACCGGTGGTGTCAGCGATCGTCGAACGAGTTCCGGCAACCGTCGAACTCGCTTTTGCGTCGATGCTGGTTGCCATGGTCGTCGCCATCCCGCTCGGTATCATCGCCGCGGTTTGGCGTGGGACCTTCGTGGATTACACCGCGATGACGGTGGCACTCGCGGGCATCTCGATTCCGAACTTCTGGCTGGGTCCCATGCTCGCGATCGTCTTCGCCGTGCAACTCGGGTGGCTCCCGGTATCCGGGCGAGGAGGCTGGCAGAGTCTGGTGCTGCCGTCTATTGCCCTGGGCGCCGCGCTCGCGGCCATCCTGGCGCGGATGACGCGAGCCAGCCTGCTCGAAGAGCTACGTGAGCTCTATGTCCGCGCGGCCCGGGCCCGCGGTGTGTCCCAGGCACGCGCAATCCTCGGCCACGCACTCCGCAACAGCTTGATTCCGCTGGTCACGATTCTCGGCCTGCAGTTTGGCGCGGTGCTGACCGGCGCGGTGATTACCGAAACGATCTTCGCCTGGCCAGGTGTGGGCCGATTGCTGATTCAATCAATCGGCTTTCGCGACTATCCCCTGGTGCAGGGCTGCATCCTGCTCATCGCCATCACCTACGTGAGCGTCAACCTTCTCACCGATCTCGTGTACGGCGTCCTCGATCCCCGCATCCGATATGACTGACGGCGACTGCTACCGCGCCGCTGGGCGTCGCCGATGATCCGGACCGGCGCGATTCTCCTCGTCCTGATCATCGGAGCGGCTCTTGTGGCACCGTGGCTGGTCCCGTTCGATCCGGCCTCGCAGCAACTTGCACTCCGACTCGAGGGGCCCTCCGCGCACCACTGGTTCGGCCTCGACGAGCTCGGCCGGGACATCTTCTCTCGCGTGCTCCTGGGCGCTCGCGTGTCGCTGTTCGTTGGCCTCGTGGTCGTGAGCGTTTCAGCCGTGGCAGGGATGGCGATTGGCTCGATCGCCGGCTACTTTGGCGGCCGCATTGACCAAGCGATCAGTCGACTGATGGATGTGCTCCTCGCATTTCCAGGCTTGCTTCTCGCCATCGCGCTCGTCGCCGTCCTCGGTCCCAGTCTCGGCAACGTTGTCCTCGCCCTTACCGTGATTGGCTGGGTGGGGTATGCACGGCTGGTTCGCGGGCAAGTACTCCGTGCGCGCGAATTCGAGTACGTCGTCGCCGCACGTGCTCTCGGCGCCAGCACGTGGCGAACGTTGACCCGCCACGTCCTGCCGACAGCGCTGCCAGCCGTGACCGTTCAAGCGACGCTCGGCATGGCCACCGCGATCCTCTCGGAAGCGTCGCTCAGCTTTCTGGGTCTCGGCGTCCAGCCGCCGACACCGAGCTGGGGCACGATGATCAATGGCGGGCGGTCCCATCTGCTCGATGCGCCGCACTTGACGATCTTCCCGGGGATTTTTCTGGCGCTGGTGGTCCTGGGGTTCAACTTCCTGGGGGACGGTCTTCGGGACCGCCTCGATCCGCGAACCGAGAAGAAAGCGTAGCGTCGCTACGGGACCGGCGGGGAAGTGCTGGCGGCCGCGCGCACACGTTCCGCCTTCTCACGCAGCGACGTCAATGCCGGGGTCAGCCCCCCGTCATCTTCGGCACGCTCGATCCATCGCAGGGCCATTGCGGCGTCACCCAGCGTGAGTGAGTGGGACGCTATTTGAGTCGCGACTGAAGCCAGCGGTTCTTCATCACCGACCAACGTGGCATAGCGAACGAGCGCATCGCGGGCCTCCTGCGGGCGGTTCGATCGGCGAGCCATGTCGGCCAGCAGCAGGTAGGCGTCCGGATAAACGGGTAGCTGTTCGACCGCTTGTCTCAGCACGCGTTCAGCTTCTGGCGGATCACCAGCCAGCAGCAGCGCCCGGCCCAGGTCGGTGAGCGCTTCGCTCGAGACGTCCGAGTGACCGGCAGCGGTAGACAAGGCTTCGACGGCCTTGTTGAGCGCGACCGCGTCATTCCGCACGTTGGCGGCCTCGAGCCAGACCGAGCCCAACGCCGCGTAGACCTCTGGCTGATCGGGAAACCGCTCTACGGCGCGACTGAGTGCCAACACCGCCGCCTCGAATCGCCGGACCCGCGCGTGAGCCAGACCCAGGGCCACGAGGCGCTCATGGTGTGCCGGATCCAACGCAGCGAGCGCTTCGAGTTGATCGATTGCACGCGGCTGCTCGCCGAGCGTCTGGTAGACCTCGGCCAGAGCTTCGCGCGGCGCCACCAGCCCCGGAGCCAGCCGGGTCGCGGCTTCAAGCGAGAGTCGGGCGGCGGCGAGTCGACCCTCGTCTCGCAAGCAGAGTCCCTTCAGCAGGTGGACTTCGGCGAGGCTGCCTTCCAGCGCCAGTGCCCGGTCGAGGGACACGATCGACTTGGCCGAGTGACCGGCCCTGGTACTGCGCGAGACCGAGCTTGTACCAGACGCGTGCGGAGCGGTCGTCGATCGTCAGGTAGTTCTGATAGCGGGCGGCCGCCTGTTCATACCGCTGCAGCGACATGTGGGTGTCGCCCAGAAGTTCGGCGGGACGGGTGGCCGTCGGGTCCAAGTCCACTGCCCGGCGCAGGTCCTTCAGGGCTTCGACCAGCTCGCCGCGGGATCGGTAAACCATGCCGCGTTTGAGGTGTGCGAGCATGGCTTCCGGACGGACGGCAATCGCGCCGCTGTAGGCCTCGAGAGCCTGGAAGGGCTGGTCGGCATAGACCGCCTGGTCGCCGGCCGCAATCAGCCGGACGTACTCGCGGTCGGAGGAATAAGCCGTATAAACGGCTGCGCCGGCCGCCGCGGCTATGGCAAGAACCACGCTGCCAATGGCATAGCGACGCACCTCGGCAGGATAGCATCCGGCCTGCGCCTCGGGTTCGGGAACATTTCGCCCCTACCGGGATCTAATCCCCCAGGAGCGAACCATAGCGACCAGCACCCGGAGTTGATAGACTGATGGAGTCACGTCTCATCGCCGAGCAACTGGTGAAGAACGCAGGAGCGATCGGGTGGTCGGAAGTAGGCACCGGCGAGGCCGCGCTGATACAGCGTTGTGCCGCCGGCGAGCAAGCCGCCTGCGCCGAATTGGTTTCGAGTCACGAGCGCATGGTCTTCCAACTCGCCCTGCACTTGATGGGCGACCGTGACGAGGCGCTGGATCTCTCCCAGGAAGTGTTTCTTCGAGTGTTCCGGACCCTTCATGCCTTCCGCGGCCAGTCAGCGTTGCGCACCTGGATCTATCGCATTGCCATCAACCAGGCCCGCAATCGCCAGCGCTGGTGGCGACGTCGCCGGCGGTCGGATCAGGTCCAGCTCGAGCATCATGTGCAGGATCACGGTGAATTGCGCCAGCCGGGCGACGGCGACGCACCAGATCGCGTCTTTGCTCGTCAGGAGATGGCGACCCGCTTGTGGGCCGCGCTCGATGAGCTGCCGTTCGATCAGCGGACGGTGATCGTGCTGCGCGAAATCGACGGCATGAGTTACGACGAAATTGCGGAATCGCTCAACGTGGCCGTGGGCACCGTCAAATCACGTCTGACGCGGGCGCGCCAGACGCTGCGCCGGGAACTGCAGGAGGTGCGTCCATGATGCGCGTCCTGCCATGCGACCAGGTGCGCGAGGAATTGACCGCCTATTGCGACGGCGAGCTGTCGCTCGATGAGCAGGTCCGAGTCGAAAACCACCTCCAGGAGTGCATCGCCTGCCGTCTGGAAGCGACGTCGATCTCGGAGCTTGGTGATGCGCTGCGCGTTATGGCCGGTTCGGTGCCAGACCGTGCGCACGACTCCCACGGCCCGATGACTGCCGCCGTGCTCGAGCGCGTGCGGGTTGAGCGGCAATTCTCGGTCGGCGCTCAGGTCCGCGATCTCTTCCAGGACATGCATCTCGTTTGGGCCGGCCTGGGCGCGAGCATGGCGATGGCCATCTGCATCTTCGCCTCCGCCGGTGTGTTGCAGGCCGCGAGTCACAACGAAAAGCCAGAATCGCTCGCTGGAATCATCAGCACGCTGGCCAACCAGGGCACGAACGACAACCCCTTGAGATTGGCGGGCACGATGCTCGCTCCGAGAGCCATGCTGGATACGCCCGTGCCCACCACTGCCGGTGACGGAGAGTGGGCGCTCTCGGCGGTCGTGACGCGAGAAGGTCGTATTCAGAATCTGGAAGTGCTGGCCGCCGAACAGGCGCGTGCGCTGCAGGTGAACCCTGAGGTCGTGCTGGCGATGTTGAACGCCGCTTCTCGAGCCCGGTTCGAGCCTGCGATTTCTGGTGGTTTGCCGGTGGCCGTCAACGTGGTGTGGTTGGTGACGTCGACCACGGTCAAAGGGCGGGATGATTACGATCTCTACCTGGTGAATCCGCCTCGAAGCACCGCGCCTCTGCACGGCCCACATCTTCCGCGCAAACGCCCCGCACCGCCCAAGGTCCCCGCGGCTGAAGAAGGCCTCGCGTCCGCGTAACGCACTCTAGTCCAACGCCTAAGCCCAGGCGCCGGACCCTGGGCCCTTACTTAATCAGCGCCTCGCCCGACCCGACATTGCTCATGGTGTCGGTAGCCCGAACGACCAGCGTCCGGCCCGCCACCTTTGGATCGAATCGCAGCAGGAACTGCTCCTGCCGGCCGTCCAGAATGCCGTCCTGAGGGAATGCGCTCTGCCAGCGCTGCGCGTCGAGGGAGTATTCCACCCGTGTCACTGCCGAATCGGTGTCGCGGATCTCCACGGGGATGACAATCATGCCGCCCTCACGACGCGAGGCCCCGAGCGACACAGTGGGCGGGGCGTTGTCGACGTCGAAGCTGTTGCTTTCGCGTTCGCCCTTGAGTGCGCTGTCAACGGCGTTCGACTTGTGATCGGACGCGACGATCTTGACGACGTACGAGCCATTCGGCGCCGTCGCCGTATCCCATACCAGAATCGAATCGGTGATTCCGGACTTCAGTGTCTTCCAGGCGGTCTCGCCCTCGCGTCGATACAAAACGTCGAAGGTCAATTCGTCGCCGTTCTCGTCGCTGGCCTTCCAGACAAAAGTCTGGAGTCCCTTTTCGTAGGTCCGCCGGCCGAGCGCGGGCGCGGCGCCAGGCTGACCTCCGCCATTCGAGGAGCTCGCCATCCGTTTCTCGACCGGGTCGTCGTCAAAACCGGCGATCTCTGCTTCGCCGGTGGAGAAGGGCTTCTGAAACACGACGCCTGGCGGATGAACGGTCACCGAATCAACATCGGGCCGGACGTTGCGCTGTAGATAGGCGGCGGTGACCGACGTTAGTACCGGGAGATTCACCCTTGCCGGTCAGAACCGCTCGCCATTGTAGGTAGCGCGCTTTGGGGCTCGTGATCGTGGATCCGTTGGCGTTCGCGTACGGCGCTGACCACGAGCTCCAGGCTTCGTCCGGAGTCTTAGTGTTGCCCGACCGCGTCCGCAGTTCCACTTGCGTCCCCGACGGGCTCGTCGCGCGCCACGAAATGCTGCCCCAGGTCGCCACCATGCGCGCGTCCTTGATGTCGGAATCGTAGGTACCGCGTTCTGCGCGTCCCGCCGAAAGTGACAGCAATTGGCCGGGGTTGGCCGTTGCGATCAACGTACGGTTCGCGGCGCGATGGATCATCGTCGCTTGCTGAGCCGTTACCGACGTCAAGAGCGTCGGCCGCATCGGATCACCGGACAGTCTGAAGATCTTGCCGTTCCCACCGGTTGACACGATCAGCGCTCCGTCGCCTTCGAACGCGATGTCATACGGGGCATCGTCTCGCGACTCCCATAGCTGGTCCCAGAGACCGTCAGGGAGGATGCGATAGATGGCGCCTGTTGGATTTCTCGAATCGGTTCGCGGGGCCGGCGCCGCGCTCGGTTGCGGTGAAACCGGCAGATCGATGACGGCGATAGCGGTGATCTCCGTCGACACCTGTGGCACCGGCGCTGGAGGCGGCGCCTCTACGGCGGCGGCAAACGGCGTCGTGTCGCCGCCCTGGGCCGGCCGGCCAGTTTGCGCGGCAACGAAAATCGTGCCCTTGGAATCGACGCGAAGCGACTTGATTTCCTGGTGCGTCGTGTCGAGAAGCAAGAAGCCCTTGCCGTCGGCATCAACCCGGAACACGCGACCTGGTGATCCGGTCCCAACGAGCAACTGGCCGGATTGATCGACGGCGAGCGAAATCGCATGGGTCGTCTTGGTTGAAAAGAAAGGCGTCGCCTTGCCGTCCGGCGTCACACGATACACAACGCCCTTGTCACCAGTCGCGACGTAGAGCATGCCCTTCGCATCCACGGTCATCGACCAGATGTACTTGTCCTCCGGATCGAAGAACGTGGTGCCCTGACCCTTCGCGTCCACTTTGTAGACGCGACCGTCGGGTGAGGTGCCAACGAAAAGTCCCGCGTTGGGCGCGTTCGCCAACGCGTGAACCTCCATTTCGGCGCTGTCGAAGAACACCGTGCCGACACCAGCACGATCGACGCGCATGACCTTCCCCTCGTTGCCCGTTCCGAGGAAAACCGATTCCTCCGGACCAGCCAGCATCGTCCATACAAATGGGACGCCAGCCTCGTAGAGGCGACGCCCCTCGGGACCCAGCATCAAGCGCCCATGCTCGTCGATCGACAGGTGCTCGACGTCACCGCGGAGAAAGTCAGCCTGAGTGGCGGCGTGCCAGAACCCAGGTGTCGCCAGCAGCGGCAGCGAGGTCAGCAGAGCAAGGGCGAGGCCCGCGACGAGAGCGCGGCGAACAGAGGTCATTGATGCGACGATCCTTCGCTTAAGGTTGGTCGAGTGCGATCGTGAGTTGTCGCGAGCCGCTGATCGACAGTTCGACCGGCACTTCCCATTCGCCCCGCGTGGCACTCCGGAGCGGACTATAAGTGCCGCTCTGTCGATCGGCTTCGAGCACCGCAAGGACCGATGGTGGAAGCGCCGCCATGGGCTCGCCATTCACAATGGCGCCATCGTCCGATGACGACAGTCGCACGTACAGGCGATTGCTACGGCGCGCGCGGTTGAACGTGCGAATGAGCTGGGCAACTCGCTGACTTTCACCGCCGCGCATCTGACGACGATCCTCGGCGGTCAATCGACTGGCATCTGCAACCAGCAACTGCAAGGAACCTGTGGCATTGACCGGAATCTGAATCGGTACTGACTTCAGGATCTCTTCGCCTTTGTTGGTGCGCAACAGGACCTTGACCGTTGCGTCACGACCGGCACGCGGGCGCTCAGTATCGAGCCACACGCGATCGATTCGCGCGGTGCGCGGCTGCTCGGTGGCATCGATGGTCAAGGTCAGACGTTCGACATCGACAGGCTCTGAAGCGTTCTTCAGCAGGAAGGTGATTGGCCCGGCCACGTAAGCTGAAGCCGCACCGGCCGGCTGATCCCCCGTAAAGATATCTTCGAAGGCGATATCGCCGTGCTCGCGAATGCTTGCGGTGCCCTTTACCGTGAAAGACGCTGGGCCGGCGCCTCGTTCGTAGCTCGTGAGCACGTTGGCGATCGTCAGATAGGTCAGGAGCGGCGTGAACGTCTGATCCTTGACCACAGAGAAGTTGAACGTGCGGCTGGGCGTGCGATCGGAATTGAGCGTGATGCTCATCGGGATCATCTTGGGACCGGATCCCAGTCGTCCGGCGACGGCTGTGGCGCGATCTTGCTGCACGGTGCCAATGACGTCGCCGAAGCTGGCCAACTTGCTGGAAGCCATCAGGCTGGGCAGGATCACGTGCACGTTGGCTTGCGTGAGCGGAAATTCCGTCGGCCCAAGGTTGAACATCGGGTGACCGAACCCATACACCCGATCGCCATCGACGTAGGTGACAGTTCCCGTAGCACCGAGCATGAAGTCGCCGGTGAGCAGGGCCACGCCCATTGCATCGCCGGGCTGCAGGCCACGTGACGCGGTGCGAGTCGCGCTCGATTGTTCAGAGCTCGCCGATAACGGGACAAAGCCTCGATCGCTCAGGGTCGAGGTGATCGGTGTCATGACATCCCACGCAAAGCCCGACATCACGAGCGGCATGGCAATGGGTCGGAGAAGAGCCGCTGTGGCTGGTGAAACGCTGGAGTCCGCGCTGAGCAAGGTTTGCGAGGCGTCTTCGGCAAACGGTCGGGTGCGGCCGAGGTCGCGACTCCAGATCGTCAGCAGCTCCTGCGGTGACGGCGGCCAAGACATCGCGATCGGCCGTGTACCTGGTGCCGAGGCCGCGAGGGCCGTCGCGTCCATCATTTCCCCGATGGGAGTGATCCCGGCAATCGGCTCCTTTGAAAACTGTCCCAGCGAGTAAGAAACGGCACCCAGCAAGCGACCGTCGACATACACGGGACTGCCGCTCATTCCAGCGATCACACCCGTCGTGGCCAGAGGACCACCCTCCAGCCGAGCCAGCACGAGGTTGCGACGTGGCCCAACGACGTTCTTCAGGACACCGAGAATGTGAACCTTGAACTCTTCGACCTTGTCCCCTGCAAAGACGGTCCGTCCGACGCCGATCATGCCGACGCGCACCTCGTCCACGGGCAGGACAGACGTTTGTGCGACGGGGATAGCCAGTGCTATCCCGACAACCAAGGCCAGAGCGGTCAGGAGGCGAGGAATCATTGCAACTGCTTGGAAAATGCGGACTTCCTTCAATTATAGACGTCTTCTCGGCATTTTGGCCGTGTCTCTGACGGCCTTACATACGTAGACATTCGAGCAGATTTGACAGTTCACAAGGGGCTTTGGTACCTTGGCGCCCTCGTGGTGCTTCGCAATCAGACGCCTTTCGTGACCGATGTCGCCGTCTTCCGCGCTTACGCGTGGTGGTACTGGCACGTGTCAGAAGGGGCGTAGGCACCGAGCAGATTCTTCACTACCGACTCGAACCCAAGCGCCTCTTCAGCGAACCTGAGGAGGCGCTTTTTGTTTATGGCGACAGCGCAGATTTGCGCGACCGTGACGGGCCGGACGATGGCCGAATTGCGAGCGCGACGAGACCAGGAGGTCGACGCCGACCTCGTCGAGATCCGGCTGGACTCGGTTCAGGATCCTGACGTCGCCGGAGCCCTGGCCGACCGCAAATGCCCGGTCGTGCTGACGTGCCGCCCCGCGTGGGAAGGCGGATATTTCAATGGCAGCGAGGAGGACCGAAAGCGGCTTCTGGCTGAGGCGCTCCGCCTCGGCGCCGATTACGTCGACCTCGAATGGAGAGCAGATCTGAAGGATTTGATCGCGACGGCGGGCGGAAAGCGAATCGTCCTCTCGTCACATGACTTCGACGGCGTCCCTGATGACCTCGCTGCGAGGATGACAGCCATGAGGTCGACTGGCGCGGAGGTCGTAAAGCTTGCGGTAACCGCCAAACGGCTCAGCGACTGCCTCACGCTCCTCGAGCTTGGGCGAACGGTTTCCATGCCGACCGTTCTGATCGCGATGGGTGAGCCGGGAATCGCGACTCGCGTTCTCGCAGCGCGATTTGGCTCGTGCTGGTCCTATGCCGGCGATGGTGTGGCGCCGGGACAAATCTCCGCCGGGCGGCTCCTTCGCCAGTTCCGCTTTCGCGAGCTCTCGCCTCGAACCGCTCTGTACGGCGTGGTCGGTCGACCCGTTTCGCACTCATTGTCACCAGTGATGCACAACACGGCCTTTTCGGCTGCCGGCGAAGACTCCGTGTACCTGCCTCTCGCCGCATCCGACTTTGGCGATTTCCTGACCTTCGCTGACGCGCTGAAGATCGAGGGCGCAAGCATAACCGCGCCCTTCAAAGTAGACGCGTATGACGCCGCCTCGGAACTGGACGGTGTGTCTCGCAGGACTCGTTCGGTGAATACACTCCGCCGAGTAGAGACCGGGTGGGCAGGGTGCACGACTGACGTTGACGGGTTCCTCAAGCCCCTCGAGAGGGCGATGCCGCTCAAGGGCAAGCGCGCAACGATTCTTGGCGCCGGCGGCGCCGCGCGGGCGGTGGCGCAGGCTCTTGGCTCCACCGGCGCACGTGTGTCAATTGCCGCCAGGCGAGGTGAACAAGGTCGAGATACCGCCGCAATCACTGACGCGACGTGTGTCGAGTGGCCGCCGCGCGCGGGCAGTTGGGACGTACTCGTGAATGCCACGCCGGTTGGCACTTACCCCGACACGGACGCTACGCCGCTGCCCGGCGGTCCGTTCAAAGGTGAGCTCGTCTACGACCTCGTATACAACCCAGTCGAAACCCGACTGCTCCGCGAGGCGCGTTCTGCGGGCTGCCAGACCATTAGTGGACTCGACATGCTCGTCGCGCAAGCCGAGTTGCAGTTCGAGTGGTGGACCCATTTGAAGCCAGCCCAAGGCGTCATGCACGGAGCTGCCGCCGCGGTTCTCTCAACAGACCCGAGCCGCTCATGAAACTGACGACGTTCGATGAGTTCGTGGATCTCGCCAAACGCGGCACGTTCGTGCCTGTGTGCAAGGAGATCGTCGCCGACCTTTTGACGCCGGTGTCGGCGTTCCTCAAGATCGCGGAGCACTCCGACTACGCCTTTCTGCTGGAGAGCGTCGAAGGCGGCGAGCACGTCGGACGTTACTCGTTTCTCGGGAAGGATCCGTTTCTGATCTTGCGCGCTCGGGAAGGCGAGACCGTGATCGAGCGCGCAGGGCTCACCAGCACGGCCGAGAAGTCGTTCATCGAGACGCTCCGCGACTTGATGAACGGGTTTCAGTCACCGTTCGTGCCCGGACTGCCACGCTTCACTGGCGGCGCTGTTGGCTACCTGGCGTACGACACCGCCCGATGGTTCGAACCTTCTGTTTCGAGCGAACCGGCCAGCGGGGATGCCGCGGGGTTCATGCTGTTCGACACAGTGCTCGCCTTCGATCACGTGCAGCACCGCATCTTGCTCATTGCCAATGCCCGGATCTCGGGCGACGAGGATTTACGCTCTCTCCATCAATTTGCCTGCGCCAAGATCGAATTCCTCGAACGCGAGCTCGAACGCGCCCTGTCCCTTACACGAGGCGCATCCGTCGAAGCATTGACGATGTCATCGAATCTCACCCAGCCGGAGTTCGAGGAGATCGTGAAGCAGGCAAAGGAGTACATCGCGGCAGGAGAGATCTACCAGGTCGTGCTCTCGCAGCGCTTCTCAGCCGACACCGGCGTCGACCCGTTCACCGTTTATCGAGCGCTTCGACACGTCAATCCGTCGCCCTACATGTTCTTTGTCCGGATGGCTGGACGGTCGATTGTCGGCTCGTCGCCGGAAATGCTCGTCCGTGTGGAAGGCCGGCGTGCCGTAACGCATCCAATCGCCGGGACCCGCCCGCGCGGACGGACCGAGGAAGAGGATCAACGGCTTGGTGACGAGCTCAAGCGGAACGAGAAGGAAAGAGCTGAGCACGTCATGCTCGTGGATCTCGGGCGCAACGACCTCGGGCGCGTTTGCACCTACGGCAGCGTGCGCGTACCGACTTTCATGACGCTCGAGCGTTATTCACACGTGATGCACCTGGTGTCGGTGGTTGAAGGCCAGCTCGCCGAGGACCGCGACCGACTCGACGCGCTCGTAGCTTGTTTTCCGGCCGGCACAGTGTCCGGGGCACCGAAGGTCCGTGCGATGCAGATCATCAGGGAGCTCGAGAAGACGCCCCGTGGTATCTACGCAGGCGCGATTGGTTATCTCGACTTCGCGGGCAATCTCGATTTCTGCATTGCGATCCGCTCGGTGGTCCTGGAGAGCGGGCAGGCGTTCGTGCAAGCGGGGGCCGGAATCGTTGCGGACTCCAACCCGACGGCTGAATACGAAGAAACTCGCGACAAGGCTCGGGCGATGGTGAGGGCCCTGGAGCTCGCGGCGTCGGGGCTGTGACATGGTGCTCGTGATCGATAACTACGATTCGTTCACCTACAACCTCGTGCAATACCTGGGCGAGCTCGGCGCCGAGGTGTCCGTGCGTCGCAACGATGAAGTGACCGTTGAGGAGATCAATCGGCTGTCCCCGAGTCGCATACTCATTTCACCCGGACCGGGCCGACCGGAGGGGGCGGGGATCACGCTCGCGTCAATTGAGGCATTCGCCTCGCGCGTCCCCATGCTCGGTGTGTGTCTTGGGCATCAGGCCATGGGCCTTGCATTTGGCGGCGATGTCGTCCGTGCTCCGTTACCGATGCACGGAAAGACCTCAACGGTCGAACATGATGGCCGGGGCATCTTCGCCGGCATCACTTCGTCATTTCAGGCTTCCCGCTACCATTCGCTCGTCGTTTCCGAGCAGGGGTGGCCCGACCAGCTCGAGATCAGCGCACGGTCGAAAGAGGACGGCCTGGTCATGGGGCTCCGTCACCGCGAGTGGCCGCTTCACGGCGTCCAGTTTCATCCGGAATCGATCCTCACCCACGAAGGCCGCCGGATCCTTCGCAACTTCCTCGAGCTGTGAGCATGTTCAGCGCCCTCATCGAGAAACTCGGCCGACGCGACGACCTGACGACCGACGAAGCCGCCACAGCGATGGCGCTCGTCATGCGTGGCGAAGCAACGCCTGCTCAGATTGCCGGGCTGCT
Organism: uncultured Acidobacteriota bacterium; assembly: GCA_963724485.1. Classification (GTDB taxonomy): domain Bacteria; phylum Acidobacteriota; class Vicinamibacteria; order Vicinamibacterales; family UBA2999; genus JACCSI01. Next base: position 438,189 of record CAVRUW010000013.1, on the reverse strand, counting down.
CATCGGCTTGTCGATGAAGGGCGAGCGCCCTGCCGAGCTCGTGGGATTCGCCAGGACGATGCGAGCGCAGGCGGTGCAGTTGAAGAGCCCGCCCGGTGAGGTCTTCGATACCTGCGGAACCGGCGGCGACCGCTCCGGCACGTTCAATATCTCGACTGCCGCCGCACTCGTGGTGGCAGCCTGCGGTGTGCGAGTGGCGAAACATGGCAATCGCTCGGTGTCCAGCCAATGCGGGAGCGCCGATGTGCTCGAAGCCTTGGGGGTGACCATCACGGCGCAGCCGGGAATTGTCGAGCGTTGTTTGTCGGAGGCCGGTATTGCGTTCTTCTTTGCACCGACCTTTCATCCGGCAATGCGTCATGCGGCGGCCGCTCGTAAGGAGTTGGGTGTTCGGACGGCGTTCAACCTGCTCGGACCGCTGACCAACCCGGCGGGTGCCTCACGGCAGATCGTTGGAGTCCCGCGGCCAGAACTCACGGAACTCATAGCCCGTTCGTTGATGCTGCTTGGATCCGATCGCGCCTGGGTTGTCCATGGCGCAGACGGGCTCGACGAGCTCTCGACGACAGGTCATACCAAGGTCTCGGAGTGCCGGGCTGGCGCGGTGCAGACCTTCTACGTTCACCCTGCGGATTTTGGTTTGCCGAAGGTGGCGCCCGAGACACTAAAGGGGGGCGACGCCACCAGCAACGCTCGGCGCATCGACGAAGTCCTTTCCGGAGCGGCTGGCCCTTCACGTGATGTGGTGTTGCTCAATGCTGGCGCCGCCCTGTTCATCGCCGGTCGAGCCGAGTCGGTTCGCCAGGGTATTGCGCTCGCCGGTGAGGCTGTGGATAGCGGACGCGCACGCGCCGTCCTCTCGCAACTGGTGAAAGTGTCCCGGGAGGCCGAGTCTTGAGCACCAGCGCGCCGGATCTGCTCGAGGCCATTCTGGCGGCCACTCGCCGGATCGTGGACGGCCGTCGTACGCGCGAGCCACAGAAGGCCCTCGAGTTGCGAGCCAATGCCCGGCGGCCGCAAGGACAACGCTTTCGAGAGGCGCTCACGCGAAGTAGTTCCACGAACGTCATTGCGGAGTGCAAGCGACGGTCGCCGTCGCGGGGCGTCCTGAGGGCACATTACGACCCCGAGGCGATCGCCAGGGCTTACGCGGCCGCTGGCGCCGCCGCCATCTCCGTGCTCACAGAGCCGACGTTCTTCGATGGCCTGCCCGAGCATCTGCGCGCCGTCCGCGCGGCCGTGAACCTCCCACTCCTCCGGAAGGACTTCATCGTCGACGACTATCAGCTGATGGAAGCGGTTGCCGATGGAGCGGATGCGGTCCTGCTGATCGTTTCGGCCTTGTCTGACGAAGGCTTGAAATCTCTCAAGCGACAAGCCGAGGGGATGGGACTCGCGACGCTGGTTGAAGTGCACGACGACGGTGAACTTCAACGCGCACTCGATGCCGGCGCGGACATCATCGGCGTCAACAATCGAAATCTGCGGACCTTGGAGGTCGATCTGCGTGCGTCCGATGAGATCGCCACGCGCCTGCCGGCCAGCGTCATCGCCGTCAGCGAGAGTGGCCTCCGCAGCCTTGATGATCTTCGCCGTCTGCAATCGATTGGCTATCGCGCGTTTCTGATTGGCGAGCGTTTCATGACCGCCGAAGACCCCGGCAAGGCGCTCTCCACGCTTCTGTCGGGGCATGGAGCCCGCGCGTGACCTTCATCAAGTTTTGTGGGATGACGCGGGCGGAAGACGTCGAGACAGCAATTGAGCTGGGCATCGACGCCATTGGCGTCGTGCTGTGGCCCGGGAGCCCGAGACACGTGACGTTGCAGCAGGCGACAAGGCTGGTGTCTATACTGCCGGAGCACGTCACGCCCGTGGGCGTCTTCGTGCGACCGACTCGCGATGACGTAGCACAAGCAGTCGAGCAGATTGGTATTCGAGTCGCGCAACTCCACGGCGTGAGCGACGTGAGCTTCGAGAGCCTCTCCTGCAGGTTCTGGGTCGCGATTTCCCCTCCAGTCAACGGGGCCGCGGTCTCCGTCGACACCGACCACATGATCCTCCTCGACGCTCACGATCCGGTCCGGCACGGGGGGACGGGTCAGACCATCGACTGGAATGGCGCCGCCCGAATCGCGAGAACGCGGTCGATTGTGCTTGCGGGGGGCCTGACCGCAGCCAACGTTGGGGAAGCCATTCGCACGGTGCGTCCCTTCGGCGTGGATGTCGCATCGGGCATCGAAACCAGTGCTGGCGTGAAGAGCGAGGCTGCTATGCGTGAATTCGTGGCGGCCGTTCGTGGAACGGACCAATGAGCAAGGCAACCGAAGCAACCGAACCCTGGTTTGGCAGACGCGACCCTGACGCGCGCGGATACTTCGGCGCGTACGGCGGTCGATTCGTGCCCGAAACACTCTACGCCCCCATTCAAGCCCTGGAGCAGGAGTATTTTCGTGCCCGCCGCGATCCGGCCTTCGCGACTGAGTTGAGTCGTCTGCTGACGCATTACGTGGGCCGTGAGACGCCGCTTTGGGATGCGCGACGTTTGCGTCAGCACTGTGGCGGCGCGCGAATCCTACTCAAGCGCGAGGACCTCACCCACACCGGCGCACACAAGATCAATAACGCGCTTGGCCAAGCGCTCCTCGCGGTTCGCATGGGGAAGAAGAGGCTTGTCGCGGAGACAGGCGCTGGTCAGCACGGGGTCGCGAGCGCCACCGTCGCCGCATTGCTTGGACTCGAATGCGTCGTGTACATGGGCTCCGAGGACATGGCCCGCCAGGCGCTCAACGTGTTCCGTATGCGGCTGCTTGGTGCTGAGGTGCGAAGCGTGGAGGCGGGGAGCCGGACGCTCAAGGATGCGATCAACGAAGCCATGCGCGACTGGGTTGGCCGTCCGGACGACACGCATTACCTGCTGGGATCCGCGCTCGGCCCGCACCCCTATCCTCTAATGGTCCGTGAATTTCAGTCGGTGATCGGCCGCGAGGCACGCGCGCAGTGCCTCGAGCTCATCGGCACGCTGCCGACGCAGGTCGTCGCCTGTGTCGGCGGGGGCAGCAACGCCATCGGGATCTTCGATGCCTTCATTGCCGATGACGCGGTCCAGTTGATCGGTGTCGAAGCAGGCGGCGAATCCATCACGCCCGGGCGTCATGCCGCGCGATTTGCCGGGGGCTCGGCTGGAGTGCTCCAGGGTACCCGCACGTTCGTCCTTCAAGACGACGCGGGGAATATCGAGCCGACGCATTCGGTGTCGGCTGGTCTCGACTATGCCGCGGTTGGGCCCGAGCATGCGTGGCTCCATGAACAAGGCCGCGCGACCTATCACCACGTATCGGATGACGAGGCACTGGCGGGCTTTGAAACGCTGGCGCGCACCGAAGGGATTATTCCAGCACTGGAATCGTCACACGCCATCGCATACGTCATGAAGGTCGCCAAAAGCCTGAGTCGAGAGACGGTCATCCTGGTGAACCTTTCGGGACGTGGCGACAAGGACGTCCAGAGCGTGGAGCAGCGGACGAAGGGGCGCGCGAATGTCCCGCATTGATGCCGCGTTCCGCGAGCTGCGAGCCGCCGGGCGTATCGGCCTGGTGACTTACGTCACCGCTGGCGATCCGGACATCGAGCGGAGCCGAGAGATCCTCGTCCGGCTCGATCGGGCGGGCGCCGATGTTCTCGAGGTCGGCGTTCCGTTTTCCGATCCGCTGGCGGATGGCCCGGTAATTCAGCGTGCAACCGAACGGGCCCTGGCGGGTGGCGCAAATCTCGAGAAAGTCCTGAAGATGATTGGGGACGTCCGCCCGCTGGTGAACGCGCCCATCGTGCTCTTCACCTATGCCAACCCGATTCTCAGAATGGGGCTGGATCGCTTCGTCAGTCGTGCCAAGGCTGTTGGCGTGGATGGCGTGTTGACGCTGGACGTTCCTCCAGAGGAATCCGAGGAAATCCGGTCCGCCTATTCGCACGCCCGGATTGATACAATTTTTCTATTGAGCCCCACAACCGAGACCGAACGTATTCGCCGCGCCTCCGCGCTCGGAACCGGGTTTCTCTACGGCATCTCGCGGTTAGGGGTAACCGGTGCCCGGGAAGACATGGCCGCCTCGGCACGTGAACTTGCCCAGCGTGTTCGCAAGGAGACCGGCATGCCATTGGCGATTGGTTTCGGTTTGTCGCGACCTGAACACGTCCGGGCCGTTGGGGAGCTGGCCGACGCTGCGGTGGTCGGCAGCGCTCTGGTCAACGTGATCGCCGAACACGGCCAATCGGCCGAATTGATGAACGAAGTCGAGCGGTACATTCGATGGCTGAAGGGCTGAGCCTCGAAGCACTGCGCGAGGAGATCGACAAGATCGACGAGGTGATCGTCCGCCTCCTCGATCGACGCGCGCGTTGTGCGTACGCCATCGGGCGTGTGAAAAACGAAGCCGGTTTGCCGATCTACGAACCGCAACGCGAGGCGGCCGTCATTGCGCGCGTCAAGGCGCTCAATGTGCAGTTGGGTGGACCACTGGACGAAGAGGCCGTCGGCCGGCTCTATGAGCGCATCATCGACGAAGCCCGGCGGATTCAGCGGATCGAAGCCAAGGTAGAGCCCGAGCCCCCGCCGGAGCCTGATGATCTGATTGAAAGGGAATAGGGCGTAGGGCACAGGGCGCAGTGGGATTAGGGCAGAGGGCGTGAGGGACCGGGCTTTAGCCCGGTCATTATGGAGATGCATCAATGGTAGTCGTGATGAAGGAGCGCGCGAGCGACGCGCAGGTGGAGAAGGTTATCGCCCACCTCGTCGAGCTCGGCATGGACGTGCATCGTTCAACCGGCGCGTCACGCACCGTGCTGGGCGTCGTCGGCAGCGGCAAGGTCGATCCCGGCCTCATCGAGTTGCTCGACGGCGTCCACGAGGTCCTGAGGATCAGCGAGCCGTACAAGCTGGCCAGCCGGACCTTCAAGCCGGAAGACACGGTATTTGCCAGCGGCGAGGTCCGCATCGGCGGCGACGAGGTCATCGTCATGGCCGGCCCGTGCTCGGCCGAAACCGAAACACAAGTTCACACGACGGCGGCGGCGGTCAAGCGAGCGGGGGCGAAGGTACTGCGCGGCGGCGCATTCAAGCCGCGAAGTTCTCCATACAGCTTCCAGGGGCTCGGCGAGGAAGGGCTGCAGATGTTGCGAGCCGGCGCCAATGCTCACGACCTGAAGCTCATCACGGAAGTGATGGACATCAGCCAGATCGAAGTGATCGACAAATACGCCGACTTTTTCCAGGTTGGCGCCCGCAACATGCAGAACTTTACGCTGCTGCGAGAGCTTGGACGGACTCGTAAGCCGGTGATGTTGAAGCGCGGGATCTCGGCGACGATCGAGGAGTGGCTGCTATCGGCGGAGTACATCCTGTCAGGCGGCAACAGTCAGGTGTTGTTGTGCGAGCGCGGCATCCGCACGTTCGAGAGCGCTACCCGAAACACGCTGGACATCTCGGCCATCCCGGTCGTCAAGCAGCTGAGTCACCTGCCTGTGTTCGTGGATCCCAGCCACGGCACCGGGCGGCGTGACAAGGTCGGCGCGATGGCACGCGCAGCCGTTGCGGCAGGCGCCGACGGGTTGATCATCGAAGTTCACTGCGATCCCGATCACGCGCTGAGCGACGGAGCACAATCGATGTTCCCGGGTCAGTTCGATCGGTTGATGGCGGAGCTGCGCATCATCGCGCCCGCAATCGGCCGCAGCATCTGCCTCGAGCCCGTGGCGCGCAGGGGATGGGCGCGCTAACGCAAGGTGCCTAGAGTGCCTGTGGTGCCTTGGGTGCCTAAGTTCGGGTGCCTTGAGTGCTTGCCTTGGGTGCCTCTCGCCGTCGGAACCTGTTTCTCGCGCAGCCGTAATACTCGTACAAGGCCGGCAATCCTCTAGTGCAGCGCCGTCTAACGGTCGTGAGCACGAACAGATTTGGAGGCGGCCATGAACAAACGAATTGCGGCCAGCAGTGTCCTGTGGCGCGTATGTGCCCTGATCGTCGCGCTCGCGATGGCGGCGTTTGCCGGGGAGAAGACGCCATCGCTCGCCTCTTCCAGCGCGACCTATCCCATCCTGGACTACAAGATCCTGAATCTCGGCACGTTTCACGAGGATCCCTTGTGTTCGGGCTTCGAGTGCTACAGCAAAGCCAACGATGTGAACAGTTGGGGACAGGTCGTAGGCGAATCGCTCGGGAGTTCGATTTGCCCAGACTGTTTTTATGGGTTCCGCACGAGCCCCAACCAGCCCATCACACCCGCAGATCTCTTGTACCGTCTCGACGGGGACCTGGGGTCGGTAGCTCTCGGACTCAACGATGACGGGGTTGCCGTTGGCTACAGTTGGCCAGGTGATCAGGCGGTTCGGTGGGTCGGCACCCAACCATCCAGCCTCGACCCGATCACGCCCCCGTGGTCGCGGGCGCATGCAATCAACGATATGGGCGTGCCCGCGGGGGGCCACTCGAGTGGGGGATCAGGCGAGCGAGCATGGGCCTACCTTACCAGCTGGAGCCTGAATGCCTTCTTCGGTCGGGCACTTGACTTCAACAACCATGGGGTCATGGTCGGCTACGCGCACGTGCCGGACAGGCCCGGGGTGATTCACGCTTTCCGTTGGTCCAGCAGTGCCGGTTTCGAGGACCTTGGTACACTCGATTCAAGTTGTCCGACATGTGACAGTTCCGCCAGCGCGATCAACGACTCCGGACGCATCGTTGGATCGTCTGCCTTTGACCCGCACGTCTCAACCGTCGAGCCTGTGTTCCACGCCTTTCTGTGGCGGCGTCGACTCCTCATTGGGGCGTCGCCGATCGTGGATCTCGGCACACTGTGCAGTTCCGACGGTCACCTCTGCTACAGCCGGGCGCTCGACATCAATATCCACAACCACATCGTCGGCCAGTCGGACATAACGAAGTCCAGCGATGCAGAGCCTCACGCGTTTCTTTACCAGACGACGATGAGGGACATCCACACGTTGCTTTCGCCGGTGGACCGGGTTCAGTGGCGGCTCACCGAGGCTAGCGCCATCAACGACCTCGGTCAAATTGCGGGAACGGGGTACTTTCAAGGCGATAAACAGCGCGCCTACTTGCTCACCCCTCCGGTGAACTACATCATCAACCTACTCAAGGCTCTGCCCGTGCTGTACTCGCCCGAACTGGTCGAGGAACATAGGAGCTTGGCTGCCAAAATGGACGTCAGCGAGGCCGCGGTCGAGCGTGGTGACCTCGGTGAAGTCCACAGGCAACTCGACGCCTATCAAGACGAAGTGAAAACCTTGGTTGAAACGCGCCGGCTGAACCGGATCCATGCGACCAAGCTCATGGCCGGCGCTGCACTCATTCGACGTGAGATCGAAAGTTACGCTCAGCGCTAGTGTCTTAGCGCCGTAGGCACAGCCAGCGCTTGCGGCGACCGCCTACGGCTGCGCTGTCGTCGTCGTAGACGTCTTCTTGGCGTCAGGCTCATCCTTCCGCTCGGGCGCCTTCCAATCCACGTTCCGCGTGTGCTTCATCAACCAGCTGATCTCTTCCGCGTCTCGCATCCGAATGTGATGCGGCTCGCGGAAACCGTGAGGCTCGCGCGGGAAGCGGATGAAGCGCGTCGTGACGCCGCGATCCCTGAGGCCCTGGTAGAACATCATGCTCTGGCCGATGGTGCACGTGTCGTCTTCTTCGCCGTGCAGCAGCAGCGTCGCTGTCGCGACCTTGTCGATGTAGGTGTACGACGACTGTTTACGATAGGCCTCGGGATTGTCCCAGGGCGTGCCGCCGATGTACCAGAGACGGACGTCATGGTTGAAGCCCATTGCATACTCGGAGGCCCAGTCCGACACCATGGCGCCCAATGACGCGGCCTTGAAGCGGGTCGTTTGCGTAACCGTCCAGCCACCGAGAATCCCGCCGTAACTCCAGCCGCGGACCGCCAGTTGATCGGGATCGGCGATCCCTTGCGCGATCACGGCGTCGACCCCGGTCATGGCATCGTGATAATCGCCGCCGCCGATGTCCTTCATGTTGCCCCGAAGCAGCGAGTCACCATACGACGTACTGCCGCGAACGTTGGGCTCGAGAACCGCCCAACCCATCGAGGTGTAGACGTGGTTGATGCCGCGGAACGATGTGCTCCAGACGCCAGCCGGCCCGCCGTGAATGCTGAGAATCAGCGGCAGCTTGTCGCCGCTCTTGTACGACGCCGGCAGCCAGAGCAATCCCTCGACCTCCAGTCCATCGCGACTTTTCCAGGACATCGCCCGCATCTGCGACACCTGCACCTGAGAGAACCAGGGATTCACACCGGTGACCGTCGTTGTTTGTCCCTTCGCCACGTCGACGATGGCAATTTCGGAGGGGGAGGCAGGTGTGCTGTGTGTGCCGGCGAGGCGGCCAAGGCCCTTTGCCGCCGATGACACCGACAACGCCACGTCGCCAGTTGTCAGCGCCCTGGTTCGCCCGGTCGACAAATCGAGCTCGTACACGCCGCCGCGGCCGCGCACGGAAGCACCCATCACGATCTGCTTGGCGGACGGATGCCAGTAGTACTGTCCAATGTCGCCAGGGAAGTTCGCCCCCAGCACCGTCGGCGACCCGCCGCCTTCGATGGGATGAATGTAGAGATTGCCCTGATCCAGCTCCCAACTCTGGTCGTGCGGAGCGACGTAGGTGACCGCGCGCCCGTCTGGACTCCAGGCGATGTTGCTTTCGGGGGCCTGGTTCTTGGTCAGCTGCGTTGCCTGGCCGGAGCTGGTGTCGACAACAAACACCTCGGCAAGGTTTTGCTGATTGCGGAAGTTGTTCGGCCGGGTGCTGAAGGCAATCCGAGAGCCGTCGGGCGATGGCTTGAAGTCGCCGATGAAACGGTCGCCGGTCGTCAGCTGGCGCGTCTGTTTGTCGGCCAGTGTGATGACCCAGAGGTTCGAGAAGTTGCCTCGTCCCTGGCCGTTCGGCCCTTCGTCGACGAAGATGCCGTCGCCGGCATTCTTGCGAGAATCCTTCTGAGCGTCCGTCTGCGGCTCCTCGGCGCTGAAGAAGATCCGTGTGCTGTCCTCTGACCAGCGAATGCTGCGAACTGCCGACTTGAGATCGCTCAGTTTCGTCGCCTCGCCGCCCCCGACCATGCGCAGCAGCCAGATCTGCGCGCCCGGTGCATCTCGGTTGTTCTCCGCCTGGTCGCGCGTGGAGAGGAACGCGACGTACTTACCGTCCGGTGACCAGACTGCCGACCGATCCTTGTCGCTGCCTAGCAGCTGACGATGATCGGTGCCGTCGGCATTGGCGATCCAGATCGACGAGACGCGCTTGTTGTCCGACCACTTCTTCAGCTCGGACTTCGTGTAGATCACCTGCTGTCCGTCTGGAGAGATCTCCGCGCCTGAAACCTGCACCAGGTTCAGCAAGTCGTCGATGGTTGGCGGCCGCTTGTCTTGCGCAGACGCAGTTGACGTCACGATCAAGGCGATCGCACATGCGAGCCAGCGAGCAGAGGTCGTCATAGGCGCGCAGTGTAGAGCATCCGTCCGTCGGTATCCAGTGGACTCCATTCCTTGGGGAATTTGTGCCAGCCATCTGAGATAAGGTCGTGCAAAAGCGCGCGGCCGTGCATTGACGCGACACCGCGATTGCGGCGACACGATGGATCGCAGTCTTGACAATGGGCTTGCGCGTTCAGTCTGGGGCCGAATCGCGGCTCTTGGTCTTTGTGTCGCGCGGTGCTCCGGGCTCTGCCCCGGGTGTCAGGTACCGCTTGAGCAAGTCATGAACCTGATTCAATTGCTCGCGGATCTCCAACACGTCCCGATGATACCGATCCAGTTCGACCTGCAACTGGCCCGTGCGGACCAATTGCACATGCAGGTGCTCCCTGACATCACGGAACTGGCTTTCAACCACCGACAAGATGTAGTCCGGTGCGGAGCTCGGTCCGCGATCACCCTTCGGACCCGTTGCGCCTTTGGCTCCCCGATATCCTCGCGCACCCCTGCGCGGCGCTACGGCCTTGCGTTTGACCATCAGTCGAGATTCTACAAATACAAACCGTGCTGTCAATTTGCGACGGGAGGAGTGGGAGGCGGTAACTAGAGGTGCCGCGCGAGCGCCCGAGCGGGAACCGTCTGACGCGACAAGAGGGACGACGAAATGAGGTTAGGTAAACATCCAGTGAACGAAGTTGGCGAGCAGGGATGCTGCGCCCACGATGCCGCCGATTGCAGCCAGCAGGATCGCGATCAGAGGCCAGCTATGACCGTCGTTTGCCATGGGTGGAGTCTACGGGGTTTCCCCTTGTCCACGCCAAATCTATTTGCTGCCCGCGTACGATTCGGCTGCAGGTGGCGCGTCGCGCCGGCGCGAACGCGGCCCAGCGTCGTCACCGCCAAGTGTTCAACAAGCTAATGAACGTGCTGCGACCGCATGGGTGCCGTGACTGATCGCGTCTTCTCGAGTGTCTGGCTCGTCAGTCAGCAAGGCCATTCGAATTGCAGTCGTTCACTGCGAGGCGATCGACGGCCAAGAAGGCGGCAGCACAAAAACGGCGGGGCAGAAGCATGCGACGAAACGTGAGCTCGTCGACACGGGCACCGACAAGCGGTTCGTCCGGCGTGCTCGGAGGAGCTCAAGGTCCGCCGACGTCGGCAGGGCTCTGACGGCCGATCGACGCACGAAGGCGAAGACGAAGGTGAAGAGCGCACAAGGTGACAAGGGCGACCGCTGATGTTCTTTTTCTTCTCGAACCGGTTCGGCTGCCTCGGCTCCATCGTCATTAGCGTCGTCCTGTCAGTGCTGTTGATACTGCTGCTGAGGGGCAGTTCTTCAGTACCGAGTTTTTGAGTCGCGCCCGAGGTGCCAGCCAAACGCGCGTCATCCTCGGCGCCGACGGCTGCCGGCATCCGCAACTCGCACCCCGCTCCCGACCCCGCACCGCATCGACAACGTTGACCGCGAGATCGACTAAGAACACCGATTTGTAGTCATCTTTGTTTCCGACTTTCTTTGCCGTCATGAGCTGATTGTCGCTGTCGGCATGGATTGGATTGTTTGGCAACAAAACGTCGCAGCCGAGCGCCCGTGAGGTCGCCATCCGACTTGTAATTCGCGCGGAGCCGCTTGCGAACGCAGCGGCGACATGACTATCGGCGCCGAGATGAATATCGAACACCAGTGAGGATGTCAGGTTCGGCTGCCGCGTGCTGGTCAACGATCGAGGACACCGGCTCGATCCGCTCAGACGTTTCGCCACCGAACCTGTCAAGCAGGGCCTTTCGTTCAGTCAGTCGATACGGCCCGTGTCTGTGAGCGCTTCAAGTTGGTAGCGTCTCAGCAAGGAGCGTGTTGGCTTGCGCAACCGCGTCGTCCATATCGCGGCAGGTTGAAATGTGCTGCACCTTCCAGTCGAGGTAGAGCCGGAGCTCGAGGCGTCCATCGACGCGAAATAGCAAGCATTGGTGCTGTCCGCGGTCCCACATCGTGCGAAGCAACCGTTCCACATTGTTTGCGATGCAATTCCGTGGACGTCAACTGTGCGATGGCCAGAGGTAATTCAGGAGCTCGATGGCCTCGCTGACATCGCGCGAGAATTGGTGCGCTCAGTGTGCCGTACCTCCTTTGCCGAGAACTAGACGTTCGCGTGGGCTGTCATTCGATGCTCCAACAGTTCAATGTCTCTCCACACACCCACGGAGTCAGCAAGGTAGCGCCACTTGCCGACGTGCATCTTCAGTGTCGGATAACCACACTCGTGAGTTTCCGGGCTAGCCCGGTACTCAAGGCGTGACGCACGATGCTTTGTCGTCGTCTGACAAACCTGCTCGCCTTCCGACGCAGTCCCTCGCGATTCAGGCTGTCCACGGCACGTGTTTGGCAGTGCAACTCTATGAATCGATAAAGAGGTATTTGAATGGCAACAACTGGAATCGGAGACACGGCGGCGCAAGGGCAGGGTTCTCAAGTGAGTGGCATTGGCCAAACCCTTCGTGACGCAACGTATCAGAAGCTCACGGATCAGAAGACGCGGGCGAGCGACACCCTCGGCAGCGTTGCGGGCGCCGTTCGCGGCATGACAGAGCCGCTGCGCGAGGACGGCCAGAGCGGCGTCGCTGATTACGTCGACAGGGCGGCAGAGGGTATCGAGCGCTGGGCGGATCAGCTCCGTCAGCCAGGACATTAACGAAACTGTCCGGACGGTGCACGACTTCGCACGTCGGGAACCGGCGGTTTTCCTCGGTCTTGCGTTTGGCGCCGGGGCCCTCCTCGCACGATTCCTCAAGAGCTCTACATCCGACAATCATCGCTCGACCAGAGCTCCGGAAAGACATTGGGGCGGCCCAGCGTCGGTTCGTCGCGACGCGACGGTTGGTGGCACTTCAGTGGGCGGATCACCACCGCCGAGCACAGCGGGCGGCAGCGTTGCGACCTTTGGGGCCGCTCAGACGAGCCGCACCCCACAGGAATCGGTGTCATCGGAGATGCCCTCCGCACGCGAGGTGCTGTAGCCATGGCTTATGCGCCCGACGCGCGCCCGCTTGGCGATTTGCTCTCTGATCTCATGCGCGATATCACCACTCTCGTCCGCAGCGAGATGGCACTCGCTCGGGCCGAGATGGGCGCCAAAATGTCGCGCGTACAACGTCACGTAGGCGCGATTGCGGCTGGTGGCGTCATCGCGCTCGTCGGCCTGTTCACGCTCGCGGCCTTTTTGGTGCTCGTACTCGTGCGCGCTGGAATGCCGGCGTGGGGTTCGGCGCTCGTTGTTGGCAGCGCGCTGACCGCCGTCGGAGCCATGGTCGCTATGCGTGCGCTGACGGCTCTGCAGCAGGAGAGCTTGGCGCCTACCGAAACCATTGACAGCTTGAAGGAGACCACCGCATGGAAAAGCCAAACCAACTGAGCGGCACAGACGGAGGCTATGGCGTTTCTGCGGTGACGCCTTCCGCCGAGCCCAACGCCGAGCAGGACATTCGTCAACTTAGAACCGAGATTTCAGAAAACCAGGCGCAACTGCAAGAAACCGTCGCCGAGATTCAGGAGCGGCTCAGTCCAGCTCATCTCAAAGAACAGGCGACGACTGCAGTACGAGACGCCACCGTCGGAAAGGTCCAGAACATGATGAATCGCGCAGGGGACACAGCCGGGCAAATACGACGGACGACGCGACAAGCAGCCGAGAATGTCGCCTCTGGCGTCGGGAATAATCCATTACCGTATGCGCTAATCGCGGTCGGCGCCGCGTGGTTGCTGTCTAACAGACAGCGCCGGCGCCGGTGGGACAGCGACGAGCTTGAATACGATCGCATCGGGCTCGCTAGACCGGACTACTCGTCCTCAAACAGCGCGAGGGAAATCGGCGGGGCGACTGGCAAAGGGGCGTGACGGATCGTGCGCGAGACATCGCCTCCACGCGCGCGGTCGCTTCGAGTCGATGCTCCATGACAATCCGCTCGTGATGGGCGTCGCGGCGATGGCAACTGGCGCGATCGTAGCGGCGGCGCTACCCGCTACGGAGCTGGAACACCGTTACATGGGTGAAGCCAGCGAAACCATTGTCGAATCGGCGAAGGAGGCCGCGCAGGACGCTGTGGAAGCAGTCGCCGGTACGGGGTCGCAGCAGCCGGCTTAGCGGCGGCCGGTAGGAGCTGAACGATGTTTCGCACGTTCGCGATTCCGTTGACGTGGACTGAGCTGTTCAAGCGAACGATCCGAGACGCCAGTCACGACAACGTGCTCGGCTTGGCGGCTCAGCTCGCCTATTACTTCCTTCTTGCGCTTGTGCCGGCGATCGTTTCGGTCGCCGCACTCGCGAGCTTGCTTCCCGGCGATACGATGCAGCGCGCGCTTGACGCGTCGAGCAGCGTGTTGCCGGCGGAGATGGTCCGCATCGTGCGCGAACAGATTCAAAACGTCTCGGGAGGCGCGAACAGCGGGATCTTCACCTTCGGCCTGTTGATGGCCCTCTGGAGCAGCTCCGCGGCGACCGTCAGTGTCTGTGACGCCCTCAATCGCGCGTATGACATCGAGGAGGGTCGACCGTGGTGGAAGGTGCGCCTCACCGCCATCGTGCTCACGATCGGTATCGCTGTCTTCGCTGTTACAGCCTTCGGGCTCGTGATGATCGGGCCGACACTGGCCGAGCGGCTCGCGTCGCAGTTGGGACTCGGGCCGGCGGTCGCCACCACCTGGAAGCTGCTCCAGTGGCCAGTCGCCTTCGGCCTCATTGCGCTCGGTATTGCCTTGCTCAACTACTTTGGTCCAGACGCAGAACAGGATTGGGAGTGGATCACACCAGGTGCAGTGCTTGCAACCGCGCTCTGGCTCTTGGCCTCGATCGGATTCAAGGTTTACGTGACCAGGTTTTCGGACTACAACGCCACGTACGGGTCGCTCGGCGGTGTAATCGTCCTCATGCTGTGGCTGTACATCACCGGCATCGCCATACTCGCTGGCGCCGAGATGAACGCTGAGATCGAGCACGCCTCGCCGTACGGCAAAGATCCCGGAGAGAAAGTGGCGGGAGAGAAGAGAAAGCTGGGGGCCGCCGCGGCGCGGGCGCACGAAGAATCGCAGAAGAGCATGTGTGAGGTGATGCCGATGTCACCAGATGTTTTGCCGCAAACCCGACGCCGCATTGCCACTGCCACGGTAATTGGTGCGATTGCGCTCCAGGTTTTCCAGACCTTGCGGCAGAGAGGACGCACTGCCAATCGCGACAGAGCGAACGCAACGCGTCCCGCGGGGACTGATGTCAGTTGGCTAAAACGGCAGTGAACCTGCATAGCACCGCCGGCCGCGAATTGCGGCAAGAACATCAGGGGACGATTTCATGTATCACCACGTTAAGAAACTCATGTACACGGTCCGGGTCGATGAGCCCGATCCACGCTTCGGCAACATGCTTGCTCGAACAATTCGGCGGCGCCAATGGAGAACTCGCCGCTGCGATGCAATACTCCATTCAGGGATTGAACTGCGACGACGTCGAGCGCAAAGACCTCCTGATGGATATTGGCACCGAGGAGCTCAGCCATCTGGAAATTGTCGGCGCGCTCGCCCGGCTGCATCTCAAACCTATGAAGTTTGATCGCGACGCCGCAGAGGCAGATCCGACGGCACGTCTTCTAAGCCGGCTTTTGCAAAGACCGCTGTGAGACCAGCGGCCACCGCAGAAATGACGGTAGCAGCTGCCAGCCCATGTCAGGCTGGGCGAATTGCGGTTGGTCTCGCAGCGTTCACCACGAGAGTACAGATTCGTAATCATGAATAAAATTCTGGTCACGCTGTGTCGTCCAGCATTTCGACTACCAGCGACCGCACGTGAATCATGTCCTGGCCAAAGCGCTCTGCGAGCCTGGCGGAATACGTGCGCCACAGTGCCGATCAAAGACATCTGTCACCAGTTCGATCATGACGACATCATCTTGCTCAGTGTGGCTGGCTATCGGGGGACGTCCAGAGACCTTTGGCCGGCGCTCGTAGATAGGCTGTCAGTCCGCTGAAACCTTTCCACGAGCTCGCGGCGTGTCTGAGTTAGAGCGACGGTAGCCTCCGGGGAATCCGCGCCGCAGCGTCGTTGGCAGCAGTAGCTGAATCAAGACCACAGGTCCTGTCCAGGGAGTAGGCGGCGAGCAGAGCCGTCCGACGCGCGGGAAGTCCGAACAGAGTGGCGTCGGCCGCGAAAAGGGAAGGACTGCTCAAGGCTACCAGTTCACGTTCACCAGCATTTGCGTACCAGCTCTCAACACCCAGGCTCTAACTTCTACGTCGACAACTGGCGAAGCTGCACGGGGGATCCAGGCTGATGCTGCCCTCACCACCAAGTGGCGGCAGAGCATCCTATCCATCGTCACCGCGTGAAATAGTCCACGATTTCCTCGATCGCGAAGGCTATCCCAAGCGTTAGCAGAAAGCCAGCTGCCCATAAGAGCCACAACCAAAGAGCCCAGTGCTTTACGAGTCAATTACTCGGCTCACCGTATGGGAGTTCGCATATGGCTCGTCTCCGTAATTGGAATCGCTTTCGCCCCGTCGGAAGTTCGACGTTAGGCTCGCCGTTTGCGTACCTCGCGGGGTCTTTCCTACACGTTTTGAGTATCGACAGCGCTTCGTTGGTCAGGCTCGGCTCGGTACTGACTTTTGCGAAGCGTTAGAAAGTTGGCTACGTCCGCCCCTCGTCGCCCCACTAATTCTTCAAACGCGACATCCATGTAGCCTTTGAACGGGGAACCAAATTCTTTGACGCTGCACCCCAAGGCGTACCACAAATCAGCCAGTTCGTCGTCGCTCAGTGTCTTGAGAAGGTCTACGCGCATCGGCTATCCTCTGTTCCCGTGGCGAACCAGCAACTCTTATGCGGACGGGAATTCCGGACCCTGCCAACAGTGTGAGCATGCCTGTTCACGTCAATGCTGCTGCGATAAAGCTGCATCTGTCTGACTTGGTCATCCTCTCTCAAGGGTTGCAAAGCGGATGCCTTGCAGCCGAGCCAAGAGAGATTGGACTGCCCATGTCACTACTGTCGTGGCGTCACGGGGTCCGTCGATTACCAGACACGACTTGACGCTCCGGTCATGTTGTTGGCAACTGACCCGTTGCTCAAGCTGTTTGAGGATTACGTCGGCCCGCCTTCCCAACGCACATCGCCGTTTCGCGTTCTGGAGCCGAGACAGCACCCGCCGGCCGTCGTCGAGCACAATCGTGAGCGGACGGTCTTTTCAAGGAACAGACGAGACGCCTCGTCCTTTTCAAAGGTCACCGAGACCGTCATCGGAGCTGATCCATGAATGTTGACGCGGTAGTTCGTAAAACCCGTTGACTGTAACGTCTCACGAACCGCCTGAAGCCTCACCAGCGCGTCTGCGCTGAGCGATACCCTGCGATTCGCCAGAGCGGCATCGCGCAGCTCGAACGTGGCGACGACCCATCCGTCAGCGGTAAACTCGAGAAATCGAGGCGCGTCGAATCCCTTGGCATCCAGCGCCTCGAGCACGGCCGTGCGATGCGCGGGGGGAACAGAAGGCGGGGGAGGCGACGGGCGACAGCCAATCAGCGCTGACGCGGCGACGACCAACACGACGTCACGCGGACTGGGATTCACAGGCCCCGCCGCCTACACATCCACCCACCCCCTGCGTTGAAACTCTTTCTTCATCGTAAGAGCAAGCTCGCTGGCCGGACGCCCGTCATCCAGGACGCTCACCCAGATTCGTTCTAGGTCACCGGTACGGGGCGAGCTGGCGTAGATCCGTAGTTCTGGGGGGCCGCTGTTGGCCGGTGCCGTGCAGAGGCGGGCCTCGGCGCGGCGATTGCCCTTCGACAGGACCCACACTGGTTCCTCGGAATCGCCATTGGGAGGGTCAGACGGTTGCGACGGGCTACCGTCGGAGTTGCTGCTCATAGACGTTGGACGAGTGCCAGCGCCTGCCTTAGGGTGAACACTTGTTGGCTCTGCTGGCTTATGGGGTCGGTCGCGACGCATTGCGAATGTCAGGGCAGCGAACTTGTTTTGGTCTGCAGGCAGACCAATGCTTTACTCTTTGGGCCGCACGCGCGCGAAGTGCCGTCGCGCGGCTCGCGCAAACGTGAGAAGCATCACGCCGAAGATCAGCATCGAAAGGGACTCAGTCATCGGCTGAGTGGAGAGAAAGCAATGCGCACGCCAGATTGCATGGGGCGATCGCGTCTGAGCGTGGCCCGTCACGGCTCGCGCAGGAGAACGACCCATTCTGTCCGCTGGTTCACTCTCGGGGCAGGGCTCAGCACATTCGATACTGATCAGAAATTGCGCGATCGGCGGGCTTCAAGTCCGTACACCCGACCAACGTCTAAAAGTGCCACCGACGAATCGCTTGTTGGAGCGAAGCAGCGACGGGAGATCCGAATCCGCACAAACGACTGGGAGAGCAAGGCGAGGGCCACGCAAGGGCGTCTGTTTGTAGACATTGCCTGCGTGTGCGGGACAAATAGGCGACTCCACCGCAAGTCGCCGTCTGTTAGCCTAAGCGCCATCATGCAGCGGATCGCCAAGCCGCAGGCCAATGCCAACCATCGATTCTGACCGTCGCGCGACGCGGCGATCGCAGGACACCCTTGTCAGCCGGATGGGTGTGCCGCGCCATGGTCACGCCGCGCGCCTCCCACTGGCCATTGGGGGAACCGTCCTGCTGTGTGTGTCGGTGCCCGTGTGTGTCACCGTCAACGCCAACGGGTGGAATTGGGTCGTTGGCCGGACTCGTAGCCATCGCGGCGTCGGCGCTTCTGCCCGGTGGCTGGGCGTTGGCCGAGCGCGAGCGGAACGCGCGCGTGGGGGTGCTCTACCGGAAACCACTCGATAGCAGATCTCGAGAAGCGATCGAGCAGGCGGTCCTGCGGCGGGAGGCACTCGGCCTGCTTCCGACGGAAGCGCCTGAACTCGACACGGTTCTCCAGCTGCTCTGTCGAGACGGGGTCCGTATTGGCGAGCATCCTGTTGAAACGCTGCTCTCAGCTCACGCACCGTCACAGGTGGAACCGTGAGACGTGCGCGTACACGTCGCTCGAAAGATGAACGCATGGGCGAACTGCCTGAATTGCGCTGGTGCGAGCAGCCAAGGCTGTTCGGGCATCATGCGTCTCTACGTCGGCACCGATCCGACGTTTGCCCGCAGCAGTGCCGTGAGCTCGACACCGACGGTGTACTTCTCGTTGCCCGAAGGATGAGGGTCATGTGCTCGTGGTCGGTCCCGTGAAGGAGCACAAATCGCCATGAGCGATGACTTCATGCAGCGTATCGCACCACCGCAGTTCAACCCGCTGACGATTCTCGAGCATGACCTGTGGATGCCTGGTGAAGGATGGACGGCGGCTCACGTTGCGCCGATGTTGTGATTTGATCAGATCGAAAGACCTACCGCAAGCCGATAGGCTGGTTAAGCCGCTAGGCGCAATTCTCTAAGGTGTCAGAGCTGGTGTCACTGTCAAGCTGGAACGCTGACAGCGCGCGTATTTGGGTGGGATCTCAGCGTTCCGTTCACAGGCGCGCATTATAATTCAGGCAATGAACAAAGTCCTCCGTGACGCGGAGGAAGCCGCAGCGCTCGTACCAGATGGCGCGTCGATCATGATGGGCGGCTTCGGCCTCTGCGGCATCCCCGAAAATCTCGTGGCCGCCCTCCAGCGGCGCGGCACCAAAGACCTCACAATCATCAGCAACAACGCCGGCACGGACAATTTCGGCATCGGCTTTCTGTTGAAGGCGCACCAGGTGCGCAAGATGATCTCCACCTACGTCGGCGAGAACAAAGAGTTCGAGCGACAGTTCCTCCAGAAAGAGATCGAAGTGGAGCTCGTTCCGCAAGGAACGTTCTCGGAACGGATTCGCGCGGCGGGCGCTGGGATCGCTGCCTTTTACACGCCAACCGGATATGGCACGTTGATCGCGGAGGGAAAACCAACACAGGTTTTCGACGGCCGGCACTACGTCCTGGAGCGAGCGCTCCCAGCCGACTTTGCCTTCGTGCGCGCCTGGAAAGGCGACACGCACGGCAACCTCGTGTATCGGCGCACCGCGCGCAATTTCAATCCGATCATGGCCACCGCCGCCCGTTGCACGATCGCGGAAGTCGAGCATCTGGTCCAGCCAGGCGAACTCGATCCGGATCTCGTGCATACCCCCGGCGTGTTCGTGCAACGAATCATCCAAGGCCGTGACTACTCGCGTCAGATCGAGAAACGGACGGTGCGCCGTGGATAAGCGCGAGCGCATCATCCGCCGGGTGGCGCAGGAGCTGAAGGATGGCGACTACGTCAATCTCGGCATTGGCATGCCGACGCTAGTGGCCAACTTCGTGCCCGCTGGCATCCACATCACGCTGCATTCGGAGAACGGCATGCTGGGCGTGGGCCCGTATCCGCTCGAAGGCGAGGAAGACGCCGACTTGATCAATGCCGGCAAAGAGACCGTGACCGAACTGCCAGGAGCGTCCTACTTCAGCAGCGCCGACTCGTTCGCGATGGTGCGCGGTGGTCACATCGATCTGACAGTCCTCGGCGCTCTCGAGGTTGATGAAGAAGGCAACCTGGCCAACTGGATGATCCCCGGCAAGATGGTCAAGGGCATGGGCGGCGCCATGGACCTCGTCGCCGGTGCGAAGAAGGTCATCATCGCCATGGAGCACACGACCAAAGAAGGTGGGCACAAGATCCTGAAGCGATGCACGCTGCCGCTGACTGGCCTGAAGGTCGTCAACCAGATCATCACCGAGATCGCCGTGATCGACGTGACGCCGAAAGGGCTCGTCCTTCGTGAGGTCGCCGCCGATTCGTCAGTAGACCAGGTGAAAGCGGCTACCGGCGCCACACTCCTGATCGAGAATCCGCCGGGAACATTCTGATGTCTTCAAGTCCGCTCGCCGTCATCCTCAGCGCGTGCCGTACTCCAATCGGGAACTTTGGCGGCAGCCTCAAAGACCTGACCGCCGCCAACCTCGGCGCCCTCGTCATCAAGGAGGCCGTCGCGCGATCCCGTGCGAAAGCCAGCGATGTCGACGAAGTCATCATGGGTTGCGTTCTCCAGGCGGCTGCCGGAATGAACATCGCCCGACAGGCCGCGATCTCTGCCGGGCTCGACGTGAGAGTGCCCGCCGAGACAATCAATCGCGTCTGCGGCTCCGGCTTACAAGCCGTCGCGCACGCGGTCGAAGGGGTCCGCATGGGCTATTCCCAACTGATCGTCGCGGGCGGCACCGAGTCGATGTCGAATGCGCCCTACGCCTTGAAAGGTGCTCGCTGGGGCTATCGGATGGGGCACACGGACGCAGTGGACACGATGATCCTCGACGGCCTGACCGACGCGATGCATCTGTGTCACATGGGCATGACCGCCGAAGAGGTCGCAACCTGCTTCAAGATCTCTCGCGACGACCAGGATCGGTTTTCCGCCGAGAGCCAGCGACGCGCGATCGAAGCCATCGCGAAGGGCGCCTTCAAAGACGAGATCGTGAGCGTCCCGATTCCGCAAAAGAAGGGTGAGCCACTCGCGTTCGATACCGATGAGTATCCGCGCGCGGGAACGACGCAGGACAAGCTTGCAGCGCTTCGCCCGGCATTCAAGAAGGACGGATCGGTGACTGCCGGCAACGCCTCTGGAATCAACGACGGTGCGGCTGCGGTAGTCGTCGCCTCGATAACCCGCGCCGGGGAGCTCGGCCAGGCGGGTGTGGCGCGTGTCTTGTCCTATGCCGTGACGGGTGTTGAGCCAATGATCATGGGCATGGGCCCGGTCTCCGCCGTCCGTAAGGCGGTCGAGCGGGCAGGGTTGGAACTCGCGGCGATCGACTTGTTCGAGTTGAACGAAGCGTTCGCGGCTCAGTCGGTGGCGGTCGTGCGTGAGCTTGGCATCGACGACAGCAAGGTGAACGTCAACGGGGGAGCCATCGCGTTGGGTCACCCCATTGGCGCCAGCGGCGCCCGGATCCTGACGACCCTCATCCATGCCTTGGCCAAGCGCGGTGGTGGGCGAGGCGTTGCTGCCTTGTGTATAGGCGGTGGTATGGGCATCGCAATGGTCATCGAAGTGTGATCCTGCCGCGAGCGGCTGAAGAGGCCATCCTCGCTCACGCGCACAGCGCGAGTCCGCAGGAGTGTTGCGGCCTACTGCTTGGACGTGACGACCGCGTCTTCCACGCGGTCGCCGCACGAAACGCCGCCACGGATCCGATACGCCGATTTCTCGTTGAGCCCGAGGACTACTTCGAGGCCATCCGCCAGGCGCGGCGGGAGGCCCTCGACGTGATTGGCGTGTATCACTCCCATCCGCGATCCGCGGCCATCCCGTCGGCAACCGATCGGGCTGAAGGCTTCGAGAATTTCGTTTTCCTGATTGTCGGCCTGGGCCACGAGCCCCCCGAAATTACGGCCTGGAGCTGGGCTGCCGGGAACTTCGACCCTCTGCCCCTCGTCCGTTGTCCGTAAGGGGTTAGGCGAGCCTTCTTCCGAAGCCTCGCGGGAGGGAAAAGTGCGCACAGCGTCGAGGACACTCGGCCTCAAAACCGGCGCGGTCGTACTGCTGCTGACGGCAGCATTCGTCAGCGCCCACGCTCAGTCCACCACGGACCTTCCCGTCCAATCACCGGACGAACCCCGCGTGTACCGCACGACCGGGTCGCGAATCGCCGTCGGCCGCAGCATCCAGATAGCCCGCGACGAGGAAGTCAACGACGCGGTCGTGGTCGTCGGGGGATCGCTGCGCATCGACGGCCGCGTTCGCGACGGCGTCGTCGTCGTTGGCGGCGATGTGACCTTGGGTCCCGCAGCTGACGTGCGGGGCGATGTCGTCCTGGTCGGCGGGCAACTAACGAGAGAGAACGGCGCAACCTTGCGCGGCAGCGTCAGCGACATCAGCTTCGGCGATTGGGGGTCCTGGTCGATCGGCGGCTTCTACCTTCCCCGGTTCGAGTTTGGTGGCTTCGGTCGTTGGCTCAGCTTGCTCGGCGCAATGTTTCGCATTTCGCTCCTCGCCGTTCTGATGGCCATGGTGTTGATCGTGGCTCGCGCGCCAGTCGCTCGGATCGGCCGCGCGGCCGCAGCCGAGCCAGTAAAGGCTTTCGTCCTTGGGCTCGTCGCGGAGGTTCTCTTCCTGCCCGCGCTCATCATCGCGAGCATTGGCCTCATCGTCACCATCATCGGTATTCCGCTGGTGGTGCTGCTCGTGCCCGTCGCCTTTATCACCATCTTCGTCGCCCTGATACTAGGCTTCACGGGGCTCGCCTGCCGTCTGGGCGAATGGGTCGAGGATCGCCTTGGCTGGCGCGGGAACAGCGCCTTCGTAGCGTCGGCAATCGGACTCTTCCTCGTGCTCGGACCAACCATCCTCTCCAGGTTCCTCGACGTCGCGCCAGATCCTCTGCGTACTGGCACGTGGTTCCTCCTCATGACCGGGCTCCTAGTTGAGTTCATGATCTGGACGGTCGGGCTCGGGGCCACTTTGATGACGGGATTTGGCCGCTGGTCTTCGTCACCGCCGCCCGTGCCGCCCATTCCGCAGACCGGCGTCGTCCCCGTCACAAGTTGACCGCCGCACCGGCGTCAGACCCTTGCTACACTTAACCGTTTGGCCTCGACGCAGGTGCGTCCGAGGCTGAGGGTCTCATGTCCTGGCGGGGGAAGATGCAGCTTGCCTTCGAAGTCCCAGAGTTTTCGACTAGTCGCGCCGCAGCAACCGAAATTGATGCCGACCTGGTCGCCATTCCCATTCCCCAGGATCACACCGCCGCCTTCGACTGGCTCGATCGCTCGAGTGGCGGCGAACTGAACGCCGCTATCCAGCGCGGCGAGTTCAACGGCAAGCTTTGCGAAATCTGGCTGGCGCCGACGATGACCGCGGCGGGAAAAACGCGACGACTTGCCGCGGTGGGGCTGGGGCCGCGGGGCGAGCTCTCAGTTGAGCGGGTTCGCCGTATGGGATCGAGCGTCTGTCTCTCGGCCCGGCAGCATCGCCGTTCCAAGATCGCATTCTCGCTCGCCGACACCTGGCCAGCCGCATGGATTGAAGCGCTTGCTGAAGGGGTGACTCTCGCGAACTACGACAACGGTCACCACAAGAGCAAGCACGAGAGCCGCTTCTTCGTGAGGACCGTCGAGGTGGCCACGCACAATGCCGCCGACTTGGGCCCGACGGTCGAACGCGGCCGCCTCGTCGCCGAGGCAATCAATTCCGCTCGCGTATTGATCAACGAGCCAGGCAATCGTCTGACCCCGCGCGAATTTATGGAGCGCGGCGTCGAACTCCTCGACGTGCCAGGTGTGACCACCGAAACACTCGACGAAAAGCGGATGGAAGAGCTCGGAATGGGGCTGCTGCTCGGCGTCGGCCGAGGCAGCGCCGAACCTCCGCGTTTGTTGGTCGCGCGTTACGAACCGGATGGAGTTCCGGCCAAACCCGTTCTTGGTCTGGTGGGTAAGGGAATCACGTTCGATACCGGCGGAATCTCGCTCAAGCCCTCGGACGGCATGGAGCGGATGAAAGACGATATGGCTGGCGGCGCCACCGTAATCGGGGCGTTGCGAGCGATCGCGCTCGACCGCCTGCCGATTCGCGTTATCGCGATCGTTCCTTCAGCGGAAAACATGCCGGGCGGCCGCGCGGTCAAGCCAGGGGACATCCTCCGGGGCGCTTCCGGACTCACGGTCGAAGTGAACAACACGGATGCCGAGGGCCGGTTGATCCTCGGCGATGGCCTGTGGTACGCAAAGCAATTAGGCGCCACGCATCTCGTCGATGTCGCGACGCTTACTGGAGCATGCGTCGTTGCGTTGGGGAAATTGACGACTGGACTGTTTGGCACCGATGCGTGGGTCGAGGTCGTGAGAGCGGCCGCGGAACGCGGGGGAGAGCGCGTCTGGCCGCTGCCACTGTTCGAGGAATACAAGGAATCACTGAAGAGCGAGATCGCCGACATGTTGAACAGCCCCGGTCGTCCTGCCGGCGCGATTACCGCGGCCATGTTCTTGAAGGAATTCGTCGGCGACACGCCCTGGGCGCATCTCGACATCGCCGGCACTGCCTGGGCAGACGAGGCGCGCGCCTGGACCGTCAAAGGCGCAACCGGCGTGATGATTCGGACGTTGGTTGAGATCGCCAGAACCGCAGGCAAGAACTGGCCGTAATGCAGAACGTCACACCGGGCCAGCCCATCACCATCGTCGAGGTGGTGGAGGAGCCGGCATCCAGCATCGACATGATTCAGGTCGCGGTGGCGGCCTTCGGCTTGACCGGTGTGATCATGGCCGCTGCGCTCGTCGCCGGGCTCATCGCCGGCGCGGTCTTCATCTGGTATCGCCGCCGACGCCCCGCCTCTACGATCGAGGCGCGCGGCGGCGAGCACAATCTGTTCAGAGCCCGGTAAAGAGCACAGGGAGATCAGGGAGGTCAGGAAGACTCGATTGATAAGACCGCTTGCCTCCCCGATCTCCCCGATCTCTCTGTCCTCTTACTGCGAAGCCGCGATAGCCTGCCCCTTCAGCGATCGTCGATAGCGCATCACAGCCGCGTGCAAGGCTTCAGCAATCCGCTGCTTATACGTAGCGCTCTTCAGCAGCGTCAGCTCCTGCTTGTTGGTCAGAAACGAGACCTCGGCTAACACGCTCGGCATTCCGGCGCCGATGAGGACCACGAAAGGCGCCTTTTTCACACCCAGGTTGCGAACATCCTTGTTCGATCGCTTCAAACGCGTCACCAGGGCTTCTTGAACCATCGCCGCCAGATCGCGCGACTCATCGAGCTTGCTGTTCAGTGCGATGGCTTTCACGATATCGGGGAGCTTTCGCATCTCGCCGGCGTGCGCGGAGTTCTCTCGGGCGGCAACTGCCTCGGCTTCAGGTGAGGACGCGAAGCTGAGGAAGTACGTCTCCACACCGCGCGCCGACGCGTTGCGGCTGGCGTTGGCGTGGATCGAAAGAAACAGATCAGCCTCTTCTCGATTGGCAATTGCGGTTCGCTCTTCAAGAGGAATGTAGACGTTCGTCCGGCGCGTGAGCACGACGTCGATGCCCGCTTCCTCCTTCAGAAGCTTCTCGAGCCGGAGGGCGACATCGAGGGTGAGCGCGGCTTCGTCCAGTCCCTTCACTTGGGCGCCTGGGTCATGGCCGCCGTGTCCCGGGTCGATCACGATACGTGAGACACCGAGCCCGAGCTGGCGGGCAATTGAGAAGCCTCCCGCACGATTCGCGTTGGCGGTCTCTGGCGCTGTAGAAGCTGCCGACGGTGGAACCGTGGCACGGCCGGCGACCGGCGGTGGTTCAATGACGATCTCTCGCGGCAATGGTGAGTCCAGCCGCGGTCCCATGGGTTGTGGGAAGGCTGTCGCGGCGACCGGTGCAGCTGGAACTGGCGCCACAGGCAGCCTTAGAGACGGTTCAGCAGGGATCACCGTTCGTATCGGTGGCGCAGGCGGAGTTGCAGCGGGCGGCG
Source organism: uncultured Acidobacteriota bacterium (assembly GCA_963724485.1). GTDB lineage: Bacteria > Acidobacteriota > Vicinamibacteria > Vicinamibacterales > UBA2999 > JACCSI01. The sequence goes on along the minus strand of CAVRUW010000013.1, from coordinate 412,240 downwards.
GCGCCGGAGTCGCTCGAGCGGCTGCCGCCGTGGCAGTTGTAGTCTCGCACTCGACGATCAATCGATACGGGTTGTAGAGCGCGTAGACGCTGTGCTTCGAGACGCCTTCGAGGTCCAGCACGACCCGAACCGTGCTGTTGGGATGGCGACCCACGCGAATCTGTCGCACCGCATCGCTCGGATAGCGCAAGACCGCGTCAATCAGGTCGGGCGCAGCGTCCACGCCCTTCAGATCGAAGAAGACACGGGCTGGCCCCGCGAGTGTCTCCTCGTGGTACGGCACCTCACGATCGAGGGCAAGCGTGACACGGACCGCGCCGGGAAGGACGGTCCGGTCTATCGACCGCAATCTGGGACGCCCGGACGAAACCGGGAGTGGTGCTGCCGCTGACGATGTTGCCGGAGCTGATGTGACGGGTGCTGCCGCGACCGCCGGGACGGCCGCTTCGGGTTCTTCTTCGAGACGAGCCACGACAGCTTCGGACCGCTTGATCAGCGACGAAGCTGGATACTCGGATGCCAACCGTTCGTACAATCGAATTGCCGTCGCGCGGTCCTTGGCGTCGGCAAACTGTTCGAACAAGAGCTTGGCCAGGTCGGCCGCGTTTGACAGGGCGTTGTCCGAATACCCGCTGATTGGATACCGCCGGACGAGGCTGTCGTACGCGGCGATCACCTTCCGCGCCTCAGCCAACGCTTTCGTTTTGTCCGAGGCGCTCGCAGCCTCGCCATTGAGGATGGCCCGGACATTCTGATCGCGCTCTTGGGCCGTGTTATATCGCTGCCGAGCCGTTTGTGCCTCGGCCGGCACCGAGGAAAGCCCCACGCCCGCGATCGCGAGGGCGCACCAGACGATGAGTGTGTTGAATCGTGCGGTCATAAGTCGTACTCCGCTATCGCAACTGGGCGTCGACTTCTTCGAAGTAGTCGCGCGCCACCAGCACCTCGCGAGGCTTGCCGCCCACCGCGGGTGACACCAGCCCTTCCGCTTCCATCATGTCGACCAGACGAGCCGCGCGGCTGAAGCCAATGCGCAGCTTGCGCTGGAGGTACGAGATCGAAACTTGACCACCTTCGACGACGATCCGCGCCGCTTCGTCGTAGAGGTCGTCCTTCTCGAACTCGAGGCTCTCCGCGCCGCCTTTCTTTTCTTCCGCTGTGATCGAATCGTCGTAGACGGGCTTGCCTTGCTTCCGCAAGAAACCCGCGAGACGGGCCGACTCCTGCTCCGAGATGTACGGGCCATGCAGCCGCAGCTTCTGTGAGGACGCCGGCGGCAGGAACAACATGTCGCCACGACCGAGAAGCTGTTCGGCGCCATTCCCGTCGAGAATCGTGCGCGAATCGATCTTCGAGGAGACGCGAAACGAGATTCGGGCCGGGAGATTGGCTTTGATGAGACCGGTGATGACGTCGACCGACGGGCGCTGGGTCGCCAGGATGAGGTGAATGCCTACCGCGCGAGCCATCTGGGCGAGACGCGCGATCGATTCCTCGACTTCGTTTCCCGCAACCATCATCAGGTCGGCCAACTCGTCGACGACCACGACGATGAAGGCGAGCGGCCGCGGCGGCTCCGCGCCTTCCGGGAATTCCTTGTTTTCGATCATCTCGCGGATGTTGCGGTTGTATTGCTCGATGTTCCGCACGCCAAACGCCGCGAGCGTCTTGTAACGCTCTTCCATTTCACGCACCGCCCAACGCAGCGCATTCGCAGCCTTCTTGGGATCGACGACCACCGGGGTCATCAAGTGCGGAATCTCGTCGTACATCCCCAGCTCGAGCCGCTTGGGATCGATCATGATGAGACGAACGTCATCCGGCGTCGCGCGATAGAGGATGCTCGTCAACATCGCATTCAATCCGACCGACTTGCCGGTTCCGGTCGACCCTGCAATCAATAGATGCGGCATCGTCGCAAGGTCGGCGACGAACGGTTCGCCGTGGATGGTCTTGCCAAGCGCCACTGTGAGCTTCGAGGCGGAGCGCTGATAGATATCCGACTCCAGCAACTCGCGCAGTGAGATGGCCTCGCGGTTCGGGTTTGGGATCTGAATGCCAACGGTTGACTTGCCTGGGATTCGCTCGATCAAGACGGATTCCGCCTGCATGGCGAGGCACAGGTCGTCAGCAAGGCCTGTCACCTTGCTGTACTTCACTCCCGCGTCCGGCTTGAATTCGAACGTCGTGACGACGGGGCCGGGATGAATCTGAACGACTGCACCCTCGACAGCGAACTCACGACATTTCTCTTCCAGGAGTCGCGCCGATTCCATCAACTCGCGCTCGTCAACCTTGCGCTCCGCTTTCGGCGGATCGAGGAGGGCAGGCGGTGGCAGCGTGTAGCCGCTGAGCCGTCGCTCCGCCAATCCGCGACTGATAGGCTCGGGGTCAGGCAACGGCAATGGCGGCGCGGCCGGCGGTTTCGAGCGTTTCTGAACCACCGGCGGCGTCAATCGTGGAGCTGTCGCCCGACTCGAAACCTCGGGTTCGTCGTCTTCCGCCGCGACACGCGAGGGCGCCGGTTTCGTGCGAACTGTCGGATCCGGCCGCGCGGCTCGCTCCTGCGCCGCCTGCAACAGTTCGGGCGCTGCGGTGCCTTTCTTGACGTGCTTGGCAATCACCTCGAGGCGTTGCTGTGCCTTTCGCCGCTCCTCGCGACGGTCGCGAATTCCGTCTGCAATGGATCTCACCGCTCGACCCAGGGCTTTGAAGGCCGCTGCGAAGAACTGTCCAAATGAAAACTGAGTCGCGAGGATGACGGCGACGAAGAGCAACGTCAGGATCACGATCAGCGAGCCCATTCGACTGAGGTACTCCATCATGATCGCGGCGACGAACTCGCCGATGTATCCACCGGCACGAAGCGGTCGCGGCCCCACGTCGACGCTGCCCAGCGCAAGGCTCAGAAAAGCGCTGGTGCACCCCAGCACCATGACGCCGCCAATCACCTTGGTGTAGACGGCATCCATCATCCGGCACCAGAAGTAGTGCCAGCCCGCGACCGCCAGCACCGCGGGCAGCAGATAGGAGCCGTAGCCGAGGAGCTGAAACGACAGCTCGGCGAGAAAGGCACCTACGCGCCCGACAAAGTTCGCCGGTGCACCGACGTCCGTGCTGAAGAACCACACGGGGTCGCTCGGCTCGTAGCTCGCAATCGCGATCAACCAGATCAGCGCGGCCGCGAACAATGCGACACCCAGGACTTCGCTCAACCGTCGTGACAGGGCGGACCCTGCTGCAGCCATCTCAGATCTCCATCACCACCGGCAGGACCATCGGGCGCCGGCCAGTTCGTTTGCGTACGAAACGTCGCAGCTCGTTGCGAATCTTGTCCTGAATCAATCCCGGGTCGGTTCGTTCCTCGACACTCGCCTCCGCAATCACAGTGGCCACGAGCCGCGCGCCCTCGGCCATCAACGTGTCTGATTCCCCGTTGGTCACAAACCCACGGGAGATGATCTCGGGCACGCTATCGACGACTCCGGTCTGCCGATTGATGGCAACGACGGTGACCACCAAGCCGTCGGCCGCCAGGTGTCGCCGATCGCGAAGCACTTCGTCGCCGACTTCTCCAACTCGCGTGCCGTCGATCAGCACTCGGCCGGTCGCGGCTTTCTCCGCCACGCTCGCCGTCGCATTGTCGAAACGAATCACGTCGCCGTTCTCCGCCGTGATGACGTCAACCGATGTCGGTAGACCACCGGTCACCAGCTCGGCGATCCGCGCATGTCGCGCCAGATGACGATACTCGCCGTGAATCGGGATGAAGTACTTCGGTCGCACCAAGGCCAGGAGGAGCTTCAGTTCCTCTTCGGCGCCATGACCCGACACGTGCACGTGTTTGGTCGACTCGGTGATGACCTCGACGCCTCGCCTCGCGACGTGATTCATCACTCGACCGATTGCTTTCTCGTTGCCGGGGATCGCGCGGGCCGAGATCACGACGCGGTCGGGTGGACTGAGCTTGACGTAGCGGTGATCGTCGATCGCGATGCGCGACAACGCCGCATTCGGTTCACCCTGCGAACCGGTGGCCAGGCAGAGCACGTCTTGCGACGGATAGTTGGGGACGTCGCTGTCGCGAATCAGTGTGCCGGTCGGCACGGTGAGATAGCCCAGTTTCTGGGCGATCTGCGAGTTCTCGTTCATGCCGCGCCCGACGAACGCCACCCGGCGATCGAACTGCACGGCGAGATCCACCAGGATTTGCAGCCGATAGATGCTCGACGCGAATGCCGCGACGACGAGTTTGCCTTCGGTGCTCGTGAAGATCTCCTCGAACGCATCTTCGACGTCGAGTTCCGATCCGGTGTAGCCGCGCCGATCGATGTTCGTGCTGTCGCCAAACATCGCCAATACGCCCTCGGCGCCCAACTGCGCGAAGCGGTGGAGATCGAACGGCTCCCCGCCCAGCGGTGTCTGGTCGATCTTGAAGTCGCCGGTATGGAGCAGCACGCCGTGCGGTGTGCGGACGACCACTGCCACGCAGTCCGGCATGCTGTGCGTGACGCGGATGAACTCCACTTGAAAGGGACCAAGCGGAACGACGTCGCCGGGTCGAATCGCCCTGATTTCGTTCTTCAGATCGAGACCGTGTTCCTCGAGCTTGGGCTCGACCAGGGCCAGGGCGAGCGGTGTGCCGAGCAGCGGTCCGTCGACGAGTGGCAGAACGTAGGGGACGGCTCCGATGTGGTCCTCATGGCCGTGCGTCAGGATGAGCGCTTTGATCTGTCCACGTCGCGACTCGAGATAAGTCAGGTCGGGGATGATCAGATCGACGCCGAGCAGGTCGGGCTCGGGAAACATCGACCCCGCATCAATCACGATGGTCGTGTCCCCACACGAGATGGCCATGGTGTTCAGGCCGAACTCGCCAAGGCCGCCCAGCGGCACGACGTCAACGGGTGGGGCGCTCGCGACCGGCGCGGCGTCCATCGACACACTCATCTAAATCCCAGCCAGGCGGTTGGGCCTGTAATCGACACGCCAAGCCTGAGGCGCTCTGCGGAACACACATCGAGCGCAACAAAGACTGGCTGATTCAGGCTGCTGGGAGCGCCTGTAAATAGGGCGGGTTGGCGCGAAACTATAGCACAGACAAGCGTTTAGCGTCCAAGCGCGGCCGCCAGTCGCGCGACATCGCCGAGAGAGAGGGTCTCCGGCCGCTGACGTGGATCCAGCCCGGCCTTGGCGATCACGGTCGAGGCGTCGAGCCCTCGAGACTCAGCCGTTGTCGACAGGGCATTCGACAGGACCTTTCGGCGTTGCTGAAAGATCGCTCGTACGACCTCGATCACCAATTCGCGGTCTTCGACGGGCACTGGAGGTGGACGAAAAGCCAGACGAACGACCGCGGAGCGCACCTTGGGTGGGGGCCGAAACGCACCAGGGGGCAGGGACAGCAACTCGGTCACATCCGCCCCCAGGGCGGTCGTCAAGGTGAGCACGCCGTATTCCCGCGTCGACGGCTCCGCATGCAGGCGGTCAGCAACCTCCTGCTGCAGCATCAGGATCGCGTCAAGAAACACGTCGTTCCGAGCCGCAGCCTCGAGAAGTCGAATCAGGATGGGGGAGGAGATGTTGTATGGAAGGTTGCCGACCAGCCGCACCTTGCGGTCGGCACTCGCGTCGAGTTCGCTGACGGCCAAACCCGCAAGGTCGATCTCCAAAACGTCGGTCGCCACCACCGACACGTTGGGAAGTTTCCGCTGCTCGAGCGATGCCGCGAGATCGCGATCGACCTCGATCGCCACCAGCCGTTCCGCGTTTGCCGCAAGCGGAACCGTGATCGCGCCACGGCCGGGACCAATCTCCAGAAAGCGATCCGTCGGTGCTGGAGCAATCGCAGCCACCAACTTCGCGACCCATGCGGGCTCCAGGAAATGCTGGCCGAATCGTTTTCGCGGCCTCACGCTTCGTCGTCTTCGGCAGCGCGGCGCCAGTAACGCTCTTCGATGTCCATGATCTCTTCTTCGCTCAGCCCGAAGTAGTGCCCGAGCTCGTGGATCAGCGTTTCGCCGATCGCGACGACGATCTCATCCTCGTTCCCATCGCATTCCTCTTCGATCTCTCGCTGAAACAGCGTGATGCGATCCGGCAACGCATTGCCATGCCCCCAGTGCCGTTCGGTCAGCGGCACTCCTTGATACAGCCCGAGCAACGTGTCGCCCCCGTCGATCTCCATTTCTGAAAGCAGGGCGCCCGACGGACGATCTTCGACGACGATGGCGACGTTGCGAACCTCGCGGGCGAAGCGCTTGGGGATGGTGTCGATCGCTTCGGCGACGAGCTCGTTGAAGCGATCTCGAGTCATTTCGTACGCTTACGGTTCGACCGCGCGGAAGCCGAAGCTTTCGGCTTTGCCCGGGCTGAAGCCCGGTCCTTCCGGGATAACTGCTTTGAGGCCTTCCTGGCCGATTCCTCAGTGAGGGGGCGGGCTTGCTTGAGGGGCCGGGCTTTAGCCCGACCACCGATAGCACGACCAACCGGCTTCACCACCTTTCCGCCACTCGCGAAGAAGTCGCAGTCCTTTCGGGCATTGCAGCGATCGCATAGAGGCGTGGGGCGGCAGATCCGGCGCCCGTGCAAAATCAGCAGGTCCGAGGCCTTCGTCCACCGTTCCGGCGTCAGGTAGTCGCACAGGATCTGCTCGACCCGTTCCGGGTCGTCGCTGTTGACCAGCCCGAGGCGATTCGCAACGCGCAGCACGTGCCGGTCCACCGGCAGACCCGGCACACCAAGCGCATGGCCGAGCACCACGTTGGCGGTCTTGCGGCCAACTCCTGGCAGCTTCACCAGCGCCTCCATGGTGTTCGGCACCTCGCCGCTGTGAGACTCCACGAGCCCCTGCGCCATGCCGATGATCGAACGCGACTTTTGCCGAAAGAACCCGGTCGACACGATTACGGGTTCGACGTCCTCGGGATTGGCGTCTGACAACGCCCGTGCATCCGGGTAGCGCCGAAAAAGCTCCGGCGTCACCATGTTCACCCGTTGATCCGTGGATTGCGCGGAAAGGATCGTCGCAACCAGGAGCTCGAATGGCGTGCGATACGCCAACTCGGTGTCGGCATCCGGGTAATGCCGCTCGAGGGCATCGAAGATGCGCCGCGCGACTTCACGCGACTTCACGACTGTGGTCCTCGCTAGCTAGTGGACGGGGCCCTTACCACCGGGCGCAGGAGGGGGCGTGTGAGATTCCGAAAAGATGCGAAGGTTTTCCTGGAGTGCGGCAATCAGCGTCGGCACGAACTGAACTGGCATCACGACGCGCGCTTTGATCGGGGCGCGCACGGTGTGGTCCTTTTCCGCATCGCGAATCTCTTTCTCGGAGAGCGGCATCACCTCGCAGAACGTGAGCGTGAAATCGAAGGGGGTGTGTGCGACCCCGCAGAAGTTGGCGTACACGCGAGCCGGGCCCTCGACGCTATCGTCAGGCACGATGGTGAAGTTGATCTGCTTGCGGTCGGACATCCCGACAGTTTACGCGGTTCGCTCAGTACTTCCTCATGACGCCTACGACCACGCCCTGAATCTGCACGTTGTCGGTATCAACGAAAATCGGTTGCATGGTCGGGTTCGCCGGCTGCAAGCGGATGCGTCCGTTCTCTTTGTAGAACTTCTTCAGCGTCGCGTCCTGACCTCCGACCAGCGCAATCACCATTTCGCCGTTGTCGGCCGACTTGCGATCCTCGACCACCACCCAGTCGCCGTCGCGAATCTGCTCGTCGATCATCGAGTCCCCACGGACCCGGAGGACGTAGGTGTCACGCTTCCCGCTGAGAAGCGACTCTGGGATGGCAATGCTTTCGTTGCCAGGAACCGCCTCGATTGGCATGCCCGCGGCGACATATCCAAGGAGAGGGACTTCAACGGCTCGTCCCGCGGTCCGGCTGGGCAGCAACTCGACCGACCGGCTGCGGTTCCAGGCGCGGCGGATGAAGCCTTTTTCTTGCAGATTCGTGAGGTGCTTGTGCACCGTAGCGAGCGACGAAAGCGTAAACTTGCGCCCGATTTCCTCGAGGCTCGGCGCATAGCCGTGCTGCTGGATGAACTCGTTGAGGTAGTCCAGAATCTCGCGTTGGCGTTTGGTCAGCGGCTGCAAGGCTCCTCCTGTCGGCTCGACGCCTGGGCGAAGAAACTTCAAATCTCCCGGCCACCGGGAGAGTAAACAAACAAAAGGCGAAAGTCAACTTTTCTTGCGCGAATACAACCTTGAGCCCGCCGGACGGTCTAAATCTATTGAAGGGTTGCCGGTATGCCTGATGGATCCGCCGCCCGCTGCTGGTCGATCGCAGCGGACGCGCCGCGACGCTGGACGGTGAGAGTGGTGGAGCCCGACGCGGCGTCCGCGGCCGCCGAAGAATTCGAATCGCTCGCCGACCGCGAGCTCGTCGACGCCTGCCTGCGCGGTCAACAGGCCGCGTTCGAGGTGATTGTCACTCGTCATCGCCGGGCGGTCTACCAGGTCTGCTACCGATTCACCGGCAATCATGAAGACGCCAGCGACTTGTCTCAGGACGCTTTCGTCCGCGCCTGGCGTGGCTTGAAGAATTTCAAAGGAGAAGCCGCGCTTGCGACGTGGCTGTATCGTATTGCCGTCAATGCGTGCCTCAACCGCGTGGGGACCAAGAGGCCCGACACGGAGCCGATTCACGACGATAGTTTTGTCGACAATCGGACAGAGAGTCCGGGGGCCGGTCTTCTACGAGAAGAACGCGCCGCGACTGTCCGAAGAGCCATCGCCGCGCTGCCCAATCGACAGCGCGCCGCACTGATTCTGCGCACGTATCACGAGCTCTCACATCAGGAGATTGCCGACATCCTCGGCAGTTCAGTTGGAGCCGTGAAGGCCAATTTCTTTCACGCGTTGGCGAACCTGAAGAAGATTCTCGGAAGCGAGCCATGAGCCACCTGACGCCCGACGAACTCGTCGACATCATCGAAGGCGGCGCGCTCGACACCGCGGTCCAGACGCATGTCGATGAGTGCGAGGAGTGTCGCGCGCGGTTGGCCACGATTTCCGCCGCGCTCACCGAAGCACGGATGGTTACCGTGCCGGAACCCTCACCACTCTTCTGGGAGCGACTGTCGGATCGCGTGCGCTTGGAAATTGCAGCAGAACCCCTCGAGCCGAGTCGTTCCGCGCGATGGCTCCAGTGGCCGGTGCTGGTGCCGCTGACTGGTCTCGCAGCGATCATCCTGGCGTTGACGTCCGTCATCACGCCGCGGATCGGATCGTCCGATCCGACGGGCGAAACGCAGATCGCAGCGATCGAACCGGCCCCCGAGGAAACCGACGTTGCGACCGTGGAAGACACGTGGACGCTCGTCTCCGACATGGTGGGCCCACTCGATCTCGAGGCCGCGCGCGAGGCGGGGTTTGTGACCGGGCCGGGCGCGGCTGACGGCGCCATCTTGCATCTGACCGCTGACGAACAGGAGGAGCTCGTTCGGTTGCTCCGTCAGGAACTGGGGCAGCCTGGTGGGTAGAATGCGCGAGATGCACTTGCCGCTCGTCGTGACGGTGGCCCTCCTGGCCGGCATTGCTGCGCCAGTTTGGGCGCAGGAACCCGAACCGCCATCGGATGCGCCAGGCAACGTGACGATGAATCCGGGCCAGGTGCAGCAGTTGTTCGACGCGATGGTCGTGATGCAGTCGCAACAGGCGCTCGAGCTCAACGAACAGCAGTACGCGCAGTTCCTGACTCGCCTGCGCGTGTTGCAGGAAACCCGTCGGCGCAATAACGCCGCGCGCAACCGCTTGATCAACGAACTGCAACGGCTGACCAATCCGCGCAACGTGCGCCCCAACATCACCGAAGCGGATATCAAGCTCCGGCTGACGGCACTTCAGGAGCTCGAGGCGCGCTCGGCGGCGGAACTCCGTCGCGCGTACGACGGCATCGACGAGGTGCTCGACGTCCGGCAGCAGGCCCGCTTTCGAGTGTTCGAAGAACAGATCGAACGGCGGAAGCTGGACCTCATCAGCAGGGCGCGACAAAACCGTCCCCAACCGCAGCGAAAACCGCCACCAACTTACTAGTCGGGAAGTGACGATGGCTGCGCCCGTCCCTCGGTTTCACCCAACCGTCGAGCGATAGCCCGAGCCCGGCCTTACAATAGAGTCATGAGGATGCTCGCTGCGGCGTTGGCCGGTAGTTTGGCGATCGCCGCGGCCAATGTGTCGCGAGAGCAGGCCGAGAGCTTTCAACGCAAGCTGACACAAATCGTTCAGCAGGCCCAGACCTCGAACGAACGCGAGCGCCGCACGCTCGTGACGGAAGGCGAGGTCAACTCGTACCTGCGCTACAAGGCGGGGGACCAGATCCCCGTCGGCGTCACGGAAACCTCGATCGGTATTCAGCCGCAAGGTCGCTTGAACGGGCGCGCCATCGTCGATCTCGATGTCATCCGGCAAAAGAAGAGCAGCGGCGGATGGTTCGATCCCATGAGCTACCTCACGGGTCGGCTGCCGATTACCGCAAGTGGTGTGCTGCACACGGCGGACGGGATGGGGCGCTTCGAATTGACGAGCGCCGAAGTCAGCGGCATCCCCATTCCCAAAACGTTTCTGCAAGAGATCGTCACGTTCTACACGCGCACATCCTCAACCCCCGACGGGATCAACATCGACGCACCATTCGAACTCCCCGCCGAGATTCGCCGCATCGACGTCGAGCAGGCGCAGGCGACAGTTGTTCAATAGGGCACAGGATGCCCTGATCGTAAGATCTTCCCAGTGGAAGACGTTCTTCAACTGCCGCTGCAGTACCTGAAGGGTGTTGGGCCGCGGAAGGCGGCCGATCTCAAGAAGGCGGGCCTGCTCACCGTCGAGGATCTTCTCTTCCGATTTCCTACACGCTACGAAGATCGCAGTCGACTGCAGCCGATTATCTCGATTCGTGCCGGTCAGACCGTCGCCGTCAGTGGGGAAGTGCTATCGGCCAGCCTGCAGTCGACACGACGTGCCGGCTTTCGTTTGTTCACGGCACTGGTGCAGGACTCGAGCGGCCAGGTGCAAGCGGTCTGGCCGAACCAGGCCTTTTTAAAGGACGTCATTCGGCCGCACCAGCAGATCGTGTTGTTCGGAAAGGCCGAGCACTGGGGCTCGCGTGGATTGCAGCTCACCGACCCGGAGTTCGAGATCATTCGCGACACCGGAGCCGAAGAGTCCTCCACCCTGCACACGGGACGCATCGTCCCGATCTACGAGCGTACCGGCAGCGTTACGACGAACATGCAGCGGCGGTTTGTGTGGCAGGCGCTCGAGCAGCTGCCGGCGGAGTTGTTCGACCCGGTCCCCAGTGACATTCTCGAACGCGAGCACTGGCCTTCGCGTGTCGATGCGCTGCGCGGTGCGCACTTTCCCGAGGCCTCGACGTCCATCGAGGCCCTCAACATGTTTCAGACCATTCATCAGCGCCGTTTGATCTTCGAGGATTTTTTCGTCTTTCAGACTGGGCTGGCCCTCCGGCGTCAACAGAATGCATCGATTAGAAAGGCCCTGGTATCAGCGGTCGACGACCGCATCCGCCAGGCCGCCCGGGCAATTCTTCCCTTCAAGCTCACGGAAGGACAGCGGGAGTCGCTCGCCGAGATCGTTGCGGATATGCAGAAGCCGTGGCCGATGCAGCGGCTTCTGCAAGGCGACGTGGGCGCGGGGAAGACCATCGTCGCGCTCCTGGCCGCGATCGTCGCGATGGAAAATGGATTCCAGGTCGCCTTCATGGCGCCGACCGAGATTCTCGCGGAACAACACCTCGGGACGCTCGCGCGATGCCTGGCCACGTCGCGTCATCGAGTGGCGCTCTTGAGTGGCCGGATTACGGCAGCGGAGCGGCGCACGCTGTTGCCGGCCCTCGAACGCGGAGACGTCCAGTTGGTCGTCGGGACACACGCGCTGGTGCAGGAGCAAGTGAAGTTTCGCGCGTTGGCGCTCGCGATTGTCGACGAACAGCATCGGTTTGGCGTTCTGCAGCGGGCCACGCTCGCGGCGAAAGGGCTTCATCCGGACGTGCTCGTGATGACCGCGACGCCAATTCCTCGAACACTGGCGCTGACGGAATGTGGTGACATGGAAGTCTCGGTGATTCGTGGGCTGCCGCCGGGACGAAAGCCAGTCCGCACGCTGGTCAAGCCGGACTCGAGACGCGAGGACGTGTATCAACTGATGCGGCAGACGGTGTCGGAAGGCCGCCAGGTCTATGTGATCTATCCGCTCGTCGAGGAGTCTGAAAAGGTCGATCTCAAGGCGGCGACGGCCATGGCTGAACATCTCGCCCGCGATGTGTTTCCCGACCTCAAAGTCGCCCTCGTGCACGGCCGACTGAAGGCCGATGAGAAGAGCACGGTGATGCGTGACTTCGCGGCCGGGGTTCTGAACATTCTCGTGGCGACCACCGTCGTCGAGGTCGGCGTCGATGTATCCAACGCGACTCTGATGGTCGTCGAGCATGCGGAGCGATTCGGCCTCTCGCAACTGCATCAGTTGAGGGGTCGCGTCGGCCGCGGCCACGCGGAGTCCGTGTGCGTCCTGCTATACCAGGCGCCATGGTCAGACGAGGCACGCGAGCGGCTTCGTGCCATGGCCGAGACGAACGACGGCTTCGTGATCGCGGAACGCGACCTGGCCCTGCGAGGTCCCGGTGACTTTTTCGGCACCCGCCAGCACGGGCTGCCGCAGTTGAGGGCGGGCGACCTCACGCGAGACGCAGACCTCCTTGAATTCGCATTTGCCGAGGCGCGGAAGCGTGTGGACGAGCACACGTTGAGCGATGCGCAGCGGCAGTACGTGCAGGATGTCTGGCAACGTCAGTTCGGCTTGATCACGGTCGGATGAGAATCATCGCCGGATCGCTCAAGGGCCGTAAGCTCGAGGCGCCAGACTGGGACGGCTTGCGTCCAACATCGGACAAGCTTCGCGAAACGTTGTTCAACGTCATCGCGCCACGGGTGCCAGAAGCAACCGTGCTCGACGTCTTTGCCGGTTCAGGCGCTATCGGCCTCGAAGCACTCAGTCGCGGCGCCTCACGGGCAGTCTTCATCGACAACGATCGACGCGCGGCCTCACTGATCGCCGCAAACGCCACGCGCTGCGGTGTGAACGAACGCTGTGTTATCATCCGCGACGCTGCCGAGCGCGTCTTGCAAATCCCCATCGATGGTGACCCATTTGATTTGGTGATGCTCGATCCACCGTACGCGTATGCGGCACTGGCCGATGTGATTCACGCCGCCGCGAAGCATCTCGCACCGGAGGGCCTCCTGATCCTCGAGCACGCAACCCGGCGGACACTCCCCACCATCGACGGCGTTCAGCTGATGCGCACCGTGCGATCCGGTGACAGTTCACTCACGATGTTCGAGGTCCGATGAATCCGGCGGCTGACGCGCTACGAATCGCGGTGTGTCCTGGATCGTTCGATCCGCTCACGAATGGCCATGTCGACATCATCGAGCGTGGCTGTGCCATCTTCGACCGCGTTGTGGTGGCCGTGTTGGTCAACGCCGACAAAACACCGCTGTTCACCGTCCAGGAGCGCGTCGAGATCATCCGTGATGTTTTCCGCGACCGCCCAGGGGTCGAAGTCGATACGTTCCACGGGTTGCTCGTCGACTACGCGCAACGGAAGCGCGCACGCGCGATCATCCGAGGGCTGCGAGCCATCTCCGACTTCGAATACGAATTTCAGATGGCGTTGATGAATCGTCGGCTCGACCATACGCTCGAAACCGTATTTCTCATGCCGGCCGAGCAATACACCTACACCAGCTCGCGATTGATCAAAGAGGTTTTCCGGCTCGGTGGGGAAGTTGGCGGCCTCGTGCCGCCCGTGGTCGAGGAACGCTTGCGCCAGAAGCAAGCCGCATTAAGATCGACTCAAGGACCAGGACGAAGCGCATGACACTCAGTGGTCGAATGTCTCGGATCGCACCTTCACCGACGCTCAAGGTGATCGCTGAGGCGGACCGGCTCCGGCAGCAAGGCGTCGATCTCGTCGACCTAGGCGCCGGGGAACCAGACTTTCCCACACCCGAGCACATCAAGGCTGCGGCGCACGATGCGCTCAATCGGGATTTCACTCGGTACACGCCTTCGGCCGGGATTCGAGAGCTCCGGGAAGCGATCTGTGCTCGCTACGCGACGGACTACGGCGTGACCTTCGCACCCGAGGAGACCATCGTCACTGCCGGTGCGAAGCAAGCGTTGTTCAACGCGGCGCTGACGTTGTTCGAAGACGGCGATGAGGTGATCACGCACGCACCCTACTGGCCGACGATTCCCGAACAGATCAAGTTGGCGGGCGCTACGCCGGTGATCGTGCAGACGCATGCGGACGACGGCTTCGAAATTCATGCGCAACCGATCATCGACGCCATTACGCGTCGAACCCGCGGCATCGTGATCAATTCACCGTGCAACCCCACTGGTGCGCTCATCTCAGAGGCGGCCCTCACCGCGATCGCCGACGTCGCCGCCAAGCACGGGATCTGGCTCGTGGGCGATTTCACCTATGAAAAGCTGGTGTACGAGAAGAGCTCCGAAAACCTGGTGCGTGTGTTGACTGATCGCTTGCGTGATCGTTCCGTGATCTGCAGTGCGGCATCGAAAGCGTACGCCATGACTGGCTGGCGTTGCGGCTGGGCTATCGCGCCGCGCCAAGTTGTCACGGCCATGAACGCCATTCAGGGACACTCGACGTCGAACGTCTGTTCGATCACCCAGAAGGCGGCGGTGGCGGCGCTTCAAGGCCCACAGGACAGCGTTCGAGCCATGCTCGACGAGTATCGAACACGGCGCGACAACGTCTGGCAATGGTTGACTGAAGACGAGCGTTTTACGTGCGTCAAGCCCCGGGGTGCGTTTTACCTGTTTCCGTACGTTGCCGATGTCTTGGGACCGTCGGGCGTTCGGACGACAGCCGAGTTCGCCGAAGCATTGCTGGCTGAATCGCACGTCGCCCTGACCGCCGGGGAAGGGTTCGATGCTCCCGGATTCTTCCGCATTTCGTACGCTACGTCGGTCGCCCAGCTGCGCGAAGGCGTCACACGCATTCACGAGTTCGTGCGCCGCCGCGAGCAGGGTCGAGTCGGCGCCGGCGTCTTGTAGTTTTCAGTGGAGCCCAGCTTCGTTGAGCGGTGTGCCGCTATCGTCGGGCCGGAGCACACCTTCACCGACGCCGCGACCCTGACCGAGTACGGCCACGACGCGTTGCAGATCGGTCATCCGGCCGATCTGGTCCTGAAACCAGCAAACACCTCTGAGGTCGCAGCTATCACGCGCTTGTGCGATGACGCTCGCATTCCGCTGGTTGTCCGCGGCGCGGGTAGCGGATATACCGGCGGCGCGGTCCCCGTCCGTGGGGGCGTCGTCCTTTCGATGGAACGTCTGAACAGGATTCTCGCGATAGACGATGAGAATCTGATTGCGGTCGTTCAACCGAACGTCATTACGGGAGATCTGCAGGATGCCGTAGAACGGCGCGGCCTCTTCTATCCTCCCGACCCTGCCAGCCTCAGGCAGTCGTCGCTGGGCGGAAACGTGGCCGAAAACGCCGGCGGTCCGCGCGCCGTGAAATACGGCACGACGAGACGTTATGTGCTGGCGCTGGAAGCAGTGCTGCCGACGGGAGAGGTGATTCGCACGGGATCGAAAGCGGTCAAGAACGTCGTCGGCTACGATCTGACGCAATTACTCGTGGGATCGGAAGGCACGTTGGCGATTACGACCGAAATCACACTGCGGCTCGTTCCGAAGCCATCCGTGCAGTCCGTCGTGCAAGCGACCTTCCCTGACATCCCGACGGCCGTTGGAGCGGTCACCGCCCTGCTCGCGGCACGAGTGCTGCCGGCGACGATTGAACTGATCGATCGTGTCTCGCTCGAGGCCGTCCAGAAGCGGCTTCGGCGAGCGATCGCCCCAGCCGACGCCGGCGCGATGCTCCTCGTCGAGATGGACGGGGTCGCCGCAGGTGTGGAGGAGGAGGCCTCGCGTGTGCTCGAGGCATTTCGTGCCGCGGGTGCGCTGTCCGTCCATCGAGCGATCACCGAGGCCGAGCGCGATTCGATTTGGGAGGCGCGGCGCGAGTTGTCGTTTGCCTTGCGAGCTCTGGCGCCTCGCAAGATCAATCACGATGTCGTCGTTCCGCGAGGTCGCGTGCCCCAGCTTTTCGAGCTGGTCGACCGTCTCCGACGCGAGTCGGGCCTCATGATTCCCAGCTTTGGACATGCGGGGGACGGCAACATCCACGTGAACGTGATGTGCGATCCGGCCGACCCCGAGCAGATGCGTCGCGCCAAGCAAGTGGAGCGTGCGCTGTTCGAGGGCGTAGTCGCTCTGGAAGGCTCAATCACCGGCGAGCACGGCATCGGTTTCTCGAAAGCGCCATACCTCGGCATCGAGTTGTCCGACGAGGTCATCGCTTTGATGCGGCGGATCAAGCACGCCTTCGATCCTCACGGCATTCTGAACCCCGGCAAGATGTGGGACTACACGGAATGAAAGACGATTGCCTCGCCGCAGTCATCGGACTGGGGTTGATCGGCGCATCGTTTGCGGCGGCTCTTCGCGTCGCGCGGCCGCGCTGGTCGGTCATCGGATTCGACCAGGATGAAGCGGTCAGTAGTCGGGCGCTCTCCGACGGCAACGTCCATCGCGTCGCTTCGACTGCGCACGAGGCGGTTCTAGACGCCGACGTCATCGTCCTCGCCGCTCCGGTGAGGGTTATCCACGATTTCATCAGCCAGCTACCGCAACTCACCACAGGTGAGGCCATCGTTCTTGATGTCGGGAGCACCAAAAGGACGATCGCCAATGCAATGAGCGCACTGCCCGAACGTCTGCAGGCGATTGGTGGGCACCCGATGACCGGCGCCCTGACAGCCGGCTCGGCACGCCCCAGCGCTCGACTGTTCGAAGGGCAGCGCTTCGTGCTGACTCCGACAACCCGAACGAAGCCGGAGACTCTCGACTGGGCGCAACGACTTCTCACCGACTTCAAGGCCGACATTCTCGTAATGGACGCATCGCGGCATGATCAAGCGGTCGCCATCACGAGCCACTTACCGCACGTGCTCTCACTGCCATTACTCGAGTTGTTCGCGGAGCAAGACGATGCGACGCGTTCCCTGGCGGCGGGAGGATTCCGATCACGAATCGAGGGTACCGCGACGAACCCGCGCATGTGGCGCGATATCCTGCTCAGCAATCGCGACGAAATCCTGAAGGCCCTCGAGTCATACGAAAAACACCTGAAGGCCTTTCAACGCGATCTTCAGGAAAACTCGGAGGAGCGCCTGCTTCAAAGGCTCGAGCAGGCTTCGGCCGTCGCCCGGCATGTCACCAAGCGCGACTAGGCGCCGACTCTGACCAGAACCACGTGCTGGAGATCGGTCGACGGATTCGGATCAATCAGCATGCGGACGCGAAAGCTGCCATCGTCAAAGTAGGTGCGCTCGGCGAGGCGCTGCAGGTGCAGCCCCATCTCGTGCTCCAACCGATCGGCCTCGGCCGCGGGCATCACAATCAGCGCTTTGGGATTCTTCCCGAGCCAGTCCTTGATGTGTTCGTCGTGAATCAGGTCGGTATGCGGGAGCCGCGTGTAGAAAACCAGGTTGCGGACGAACACCCGATAGGTGCCGACTGCCTCGTCGCCCCGACGTACCTGGCGAATGAGATTGGCCATTTCGACGACGGGCGCATCAGCGGGCGCAGATAACGCGCCATAGGGCAGCACTGCGAAGCTGAGCGTCGCAGCACAAGCGAGCGCGACGGGCGCTGCACGCCAAAACCTTGTCAGGCTGATGGCCGTCACGACGAGCCCCGCGAGCCCTATCGTGACGGCCACCCCGAACGTGAGCGAGCCGGCAATATTGTTGAACAGAGGCAGCAGGCGATTGAGTCCGAACGCCAAAGCGCAGAGTGATAAGCCGCTAACGACGCAACCGATCACCACGGCCAGATTCGGTCGAGGTCGTCGCCTGACACCGTCAAGGCTGCGCCACTCTTGTGTTCGTTCGATGATCGAGCTCGCCAGGAGAATCGCCAGCGGCGGGAGCACCGGCAACACATATCGCGGCTGTTTGCCGACCGAAAGCGTGAAGAACACGAGTGGTAGAACCACCCAAAGAAGCAGCCGAAGATCGATCGTCCCAACGTCCCGGCGTCGCGTGACGAACTGCGTTATCGGACCAAGCCAGACCGTGGCCAGCGGGGCCCAAGGCAGGAGTCCCCCGGCGATCACCGGCAGATAGAACCACCAGGGTCGCGGATCGTTGAAGCGGGTGGTGGCGAATCGCTCGAAGTTGTCCCCGACGAAAAACCCTCTGAAGTATTCGAGTCCGTGCTCGGACCACATTGCGAGATACCACGGGGCGGCGATCGCCGTGAACAGCATGGCCGCCAGCAGAAGGTCCACGAGGTCGAGGTCAAACGAGCGGCGCTCGATCAGCAGGACCGGAACGATCACCAGCGCGGGGACGACGAGCGCCAGCGGCCCCTTGGTGAGGAATCCGAGCGCGGCAGCGGCAGCGGCGATGAGCAGCCACCAACGCGGCTCGCGGGTGCGTTCGAGCGTGGCGGCAAACGTCGCGGAGATCGCCACCGTGACGAACAGGGCCAGCGGCAAGTCGGGCAGCGCCATCCGTGCGAGTCCGAAATAACCGAAGTTCGTCGCCGCAATCGCGCCGGCGAGCAGCCCCGTGTCCTCGTCGAACCATCGGCGCGCGCATGCAGCTGTGATCAGAACCAGGCCGACACCGGCGAGCGCCGACCAGAAGCGCGCTGAGAACTCGGTCGGGCCCGTCAGCAGGTACAGGCCAGCGGTCAGCCAGTAGTACAAGACTGGCTTCTGAAATCGTTGCTCGTAGTTGAAGTGGGGGGTGAGCCAGTCGCCCGATTCCACCATTTCGCGAGCCGATTCGGCGTAGAACGCTTCGTCCGAATCGGTAATGGCCCCGCGCCCCAGGCCGGCGAAGAACGTAAGTAGCGCCAGCAGCAGCAGCGGGATGGTCGAACGACGCACTGAGGACGATTGTAGCTTGACGACTTCGCTGAGGGTTGCCGGTGGCCAGTTGCCCGTCTCCAGCGGCTGCCGGTTTCAGCTGCAATTGAGCGCAATAGCCCCCCGAAACTGGTGACCGGAGACTGGAGACCGGAGACCGACAACGACAGCGCTCTATACTCGATCCAATGAAGACTGTCGCGGTGATTGGGGCCTCCACCAATCGCAAGAAGTTTGGCAACAAGGCGCTCCGCGCCTTCGCCGCCGCCGGATATCGCGCGATCCCGATAACGCCGCGCCACGACATGGTCGAGGGGATGCGCGCCTATGCGACCGTCCTCGATTACCCCGAGCCCTTCGACATGGCGACCGTCTACGTCCCGCCATCGGTCGGGGGGGGCCTCCTCGAGGGCCTTGCCGAAAAAGGGATTCCGGAGGTGTGGTTCAACCCCGGGTCGGAATCCGACGCACTCATCGCGCGAGCCCGGCAACTTGGACTCCATACGATTGAGGCCTGCAGCATCGTCGGCATTGGCATGAGTCCCGCGGAGTTCTGATATACTGCACAAAAGTCCATCTTTTCCTACCCTTGACCGTTCGCCGCGGACCGGATCATCCCGGACCCAACTGTTCTTAACCCCACATCACCCATACGTCACCGATCGATAGGTCAGCATCCATGCCGAGTCCCCACAAACGTCAAGGTTCCGGACGTGGCGGCCATCAGCCGCCGCAAGCGGATGTCGCTCAAGAAGCCGACGCTGTCGCGGCGGCAACCGAAGGGCGGCGCCCCGGTCTGAACATCGGCGAACTCAAGGACATGAGCATCCAGAAGCTCACCCAGGTCGCGAAGGAGCTCAACGTTCCGGGCGCGACAGGGATGCGCAAGCAGGAGCTCATCTTCCAGATCCTCAAGGCGCAGACCGAGCAGAGCGGCTTCATCTTTTCCGAAGGCGTCCTCGAAGTCCTGCCCGATGGCTTCGGATTCCTTCGCGCCCCCGACTACAACTACCTCCCAGGTCCCGACGACATCTACGTCTCTCCCTCTCAGATTCGAAAGTTCGATCTGCAGACCGGCGATACCGTATCGGGCCAGATTCGACCGCCAAAAGAAGGCGAGCGCTACTTCGCGCTCATCAAGGTCGAAGCCGTCAACTTCGAGTCACCCGAGCAGGCTCGCGACAAGCTGTTCTTCGAAAACCTGACGCCGCTCTATCCGCAGGAGCGGATCAAGCTCGAAACCGAAACCGAGAACCTGTCGGCGCGTGTCATGGACCTCATGACGCCGATCGGCAAAGGCCAGCGCGGACTCATCGTCGCTCCGCCGCGCACGGGCAAGACCATGCTGTTGCAGAACATCGCGCAGTCGGTGGCGAAAAACCACCCGGAGGTCTACCTCATCGTCCTCTTGATCGACGAGCGCCCGGAAGAAGTGACCGACATGCAGCGGTCGGTCGACGGCGAGGTCATTTCCTCGACTTTCGACGAACCCGCGCAGCGGCACGTGCAGGTTGCCGAAATGGTGATCGAGAAAGCCAAGCGACTGGTCGAGCATAAGAAGGACGTCCTGATCCTGCTCGACTCCGTCACTCGATTGGCCCGCGCCTATAACACCGTCATCCCGCCCTCGGGCAAAGTCCTGTCCGGCGGTCTCGACAGCAACGCGCTGCAGAAGCCCAAGCGCTTCTTCGGCGCCGCTCGCAACATCGAGGAGGGCGGTTCGCTGACGATCATCGCCACTGCTCTGGTCGACACCGGCTCCCGCATGGATGACGTGATCTTCGAAGAGTTCAAGGGCACCGGCAACATGGAGATTCATCTCGATCGGAAGCTCACCGACAAGCGTGTCTTCCCATCGATCGACATGTTGAAGAGCGGCACCCGCAAAGAGGAATTGCTGATTCCGCGCGAGGACCTGAATCGCATCTGGGTCTTGCGGAAAGTCCTCAATCCGTTGTCGCCGGTCGAAGCGATGGAGTTGCTGCTCGATAAGATGGCGAAGACGAAGAACAATGCGGAATTCCTGTCGGCCATGCAGAAGATGTCGTAACGACGACAGGAATGTCAGTTGTCAGTTTTCAGTTGCCAGTTCAAAGATGTGGAAGATGAGGGAGTAGATGGCGACGATCAAAGTGCGGCAGAACGGCTCGTATCTCGTGGACGGCGACGAAATCAAACTGATCGATTGGAACGGCAACGAGTATCAGATCCCCAAGCGGCCGTTTGCGTTGTGCCGCTGTGGGCACTCGACGAACAAACCGTTCTGTGACGGTACCCATTCGAAGATCGGTTTCCAGGCCGCCGAAGCGGCGCTCGGGCCAGCCGCCCAGGATCGGCCAGCGGAGTAGTCACTCCGATCGTAGGGCGAGCGTCGGGTCCAGCCTCGACGTTCGCCGAGCGGGAATGTAGGTCGCCAGCAACGAAACGGCCGCTACCAGAATCACGAGCAGCGTCAGCTGCAAGACGCTCGTGGACACCACGCCAAACAGGACCGACTCCATCAGACGGCCGATTCCGATCGCAGCCAGAATCCCTAACAACAGCCCGGCGAAGGTGATTCGTATCCCCTGACCGCTCGTCACGCCGATCACCTGCCATTTCGTGGCGCCAAGCGCCATCCGCACGCCGAGTTCCTGAGTTCGCCGGCTGACCATGTAAGCCATCAGGCTGTACAGGCCCATCACGGCCAGCACCAGAGCAATCACGGCCACGACGCCCAGAGCCTTGGCGATGAAGTTCAAGCCGGCCGAGCGTTCCTCGACGAGTGATTCCATCGTCTCGAGGGCGATGATTGGCTGATCGGGGTCGATCGCATTCACGGCTCGTCTCAAATCGCCTGCCACGCTGACCGGATTGCCAACCGTCCGAACGACGAAGGAATGCGCGAACGGCGGGTCCTGCGCGAGCGGCCGATAGACCGTTGGCGCCCGGCGCTGCTGGAACCAGTCATGGAGAATATCGCCGGCGACACCAATGACCGTGATGGGCGGTCCGTCGGCGGTCAGTCGAAACTGACGACCAAGTGGATTCGGATCGTTGAAATACCGATCGGCAACGATGCGGCTGATGATGGCGACCTGCGTAGTGTCGACTCGATCGCCATCGTTGAAGCTGCGGCCGCTGAGCATCGGAATCTTCATCGTCGCAAAGTACTCGGGGGTGGCGCGACGGTAGTCGACGCGGCGCACCTCACCAGGCTGCAGCGTCACCCCGTCGATCCAGAACTCTCGAGACGTGTTGTTGCCTCCATAAGGGAGGTTGCTGATCATCGAGGCACTCGATACCGCCGGAATGGCGCGCACCCGTTCCAAGACGCCTTCGATGAATTGACGGCGGCGGGTGGCATCCGCATAAGGCCGTTCCGGCAGCACCAGCCGCGCGACCAGCAGGTCGCGCTTCTCGAAGCCGAACGCTCCGTTGACCGCCCGATCGGCCGCGCTCAAGATCAGTCCCGAGCCGAACAATAGAGCGAGGGTCAACGCGACCTGGGCGGCGGCCAGTGAATTGCGCAGCCAAAGCCGTTGCCGCGGCGCTGTCGTCGTTCGCGTTCCCTGTCGAAGGCTGTCCGCGACATCACCCCGGACTGTCTGAATCGCGGGAACGAGTGCGAAGAGCAGCGTGGCCACGAAACCGAAGAAGGCCGAGGACCAGAACACCACGGGCGAGATGTCGAGATACGCCCACCCCGGCACGAACCGAATCACGCTGGGCGGTATTGACGCACGAGAAAGCGCCAACCCCAGCCACGCGAGCGGGATCGCAAGAACGATCGCAATCGACGACAGCAGGGCGCCCTCGATCAGCAGTTGCCAGGCGAGTCGTGCGCGGCTGGCACCGAGCGCGAGCCGCATGGCGAATTCCTGTCCGCGCTCTGCACCACGCGCAAGCAGCAGGTTCGCGATGTTGGCGCAGGCGATGAGCAGGAGCAGAACGCTCGCGGCCATCATCACGCTCATGAACGGCGCCGCGCCAGGATCGCTCATGCCGGCGGTAAAGGTGACGACGGAGTTCGGTATACGGGCGTTCGTCTCCGGGTATTCGCGGCGTTGCCGCTCGGCAATGGCCCCAAGCTCCGCGCGGGCATCCTGGAGCGTTGCACCTTCAGCGAGGCGCGCGACCGTGACGAGGTGGCCACCGCGCCGGTTGTTCCCTTCCTCCGGTGAGTAGGCGAGTGGCGACCACATCTGCGCCCCATCGGGAATGGCAAAGCCCTCTGGCGCAACCCCCACAACCTCGAAAGGTTCGCCATCGATCCGCAACGTTCGGCCGACAACCTGCGGGTCGCTCGCGAACAAGCGCGTCCAGAGCGCGTGCCCGAGCACCACGCGCCGATGATTTCCGAGGGTTTCCTCCGCGAGTTGGAAGGGACGGCCGATGACCGGCCGTTGGCCAATCGCGTCGAAAAAATCGGCGGTGACGCGAAAGCCGGCGACCTGTTCCGGAGTATCGATTCCCGATAAGTTGGCATCCCACCACTCAGCGGCGGAGAGGTGGGTGATGGTGCGCGCTTCGCGCCGCCAATCACGGAAATCGCCCGGCGAAACCGATTCGCGATCGAACGGACCCTGTTGCGTATCACTCGACGCCACCATCACGATGCGGTCGAGATCGGGAAAGCGGAAGGGGCGCAGCACGATCGCATCCATGATGGCGACGCTGGTCGCGTTGGTGGACAACGCCAGCGCAAGCGTCGAGACGATGACGAGGCTGGTGCCGGGGCGGCGGGCCAGCGTGCGCCAGGCGTGACGTGCGTCACGCGATGCTCCGGCAAGCCAGCCGGCGCGGGCGTCGATGTCCGCGCTGCGGCTCAGACCTCCTTCTTGGGGGCGGCGGGGACGCCATCGCGCGGCGAGCCCTCTGGTGCCGATGGAGAATGCCTGCGCCCAATACCAGCGCCAGGCAACGCCAGCGCCTTGCTGTTTTCGGGTCATGACGTACTCCTCACGCAGGTCACCAAGAATGCTGTCGCGCCACTCCTGCTGGGGCAGGCTGAGGCCCAGCAGACGTTCGGCGAATCGTGGTGGCTGCGTCGAGCCGCTCATGACTTCTCGAGGATGGTTTCGAGTCCGCGGCTCAGGTTGGCGAACGCCCCGTGCGTTGCCCTCAAGGAGCGGAGCCCCGCCGGCGTCACGCTGAAATAACGCCGCGGCTTACCGCCACGATCGTCCGTCGGGTCACCCATACGAGACCAGAGGCAGCCTTTGGCTTCGAGCCGCTCGAGGGCCGTGTAAAGGGCGCCGCGCGCGACCGGCCGCCCCGTGCGTTCTTCGAGAAACGCGCGAATGGGGACCGCGTAGGCCACCGGGATCTGCAGGATCGCCAGCAGCACGCCATATTCGAACTCACCGAGGTAGATGGGCTTGGGTGGCATGACTACGTTGCAGGCATTCTATGCCTGCATTGAAGGCATCGTCAAGTTGAACAGACGAGACCGTTGTGGAGAACCTTCGTTGAGAACCGCGCTGCTAGGCGATCAGTTCCTGAATGATGTTCCCTGAGACGTCCGTGAGGCGGAAATCGCGGCCGCTGTAGCGGTAAGTGAGCTTGGTGTGGTCGATGCCCATCAAGTGAAGGATGGTCGCGTGCAGGTCGTGCACGTGCACTGGTTTCTCAACCGCCTTGAACCCGAAGTCGTCGGTGGCGCCGTAAATGGTGCCGCCCTTGATGCCGCCACCCGCGAGCCACATCGTGAAGCCAAACGGGTTGTGGTCGCGGCCGTTCTGCACCACTCCCGCGCCGCCGCCGATCTCGCATACCGGCGTGCGGCCAAACTCCGACCCACAGATCACCAGCGTTTCGTCGAAGAGTCCGCGTGACTTCAGATCCTTGATGACGGCCGCGTACGGCTGATCCGAATCCTTGGCGTTCTTGCGGTGTGCCTGGATGTCGGCGTGCGCGTCCCAGGGATCGCGATTGGCGTAGTAGATCTGCACCATCCGCACGCCGCGCTCCACCAGACGCACGGCCATCAGGCAGCCTCGTGCCGTGCTGCCGGGACCATAAAGCTTGAGCGTCGCTTCCGATTCCTTGCGAATATCGAAGACCTCGGGCGCTTCGGTCTGCATCCGATACGCGACTTCCATTGACTGGATTGCCGCGTCGAGCTGCGGATCGCGCATCTCCTCTCGATCCACCCGCAGCTTCTCCAGCTGGGCCAGCAGATCCAGCTCCCGCCGCTGCTCCGGGAGTGTGAACTTGTCGTTGTGTATGTAAGAGACGAGCTTCTTCGGGTCGAAGTCCTTGCCGATGATCTGATCGGGTTTCTCGACCTTGTCGGAAATGAACGTCCCCTGGTGCAAGCCAGGCAGGAACGCGCTATTCCACAACGGAGGTCCGACCGTGGTCGGCAGATCGGGACAGAGGACGACATAGCCGGGGAGATTCTTGTTGTCGGTGCCGAGGCCGTAGGTGAGCCACGCGCCCAGCGATGGCCGGCCCACTTGGCTGTGGCCGGTATTCATCATCAGCAACGACGGCTCGTGATTCGGAATGTCGGTGTAAACCGATCGCACGAAGCAGAGGTCATCCGCACATTCTCCGATGTGCGGGAACAGCTCGCTGACCTCCATGCCGACCTTGCCGTATTTCTTGAACGTGAATGGCGACCGCATGAGCGCGCCGGTCTTGCGCTCCGTCGCGATGCTCCCACCTGGCAACGGCTGGCCGTGGTACTTGTCCAGCATTGGCTTGGGGTCGAAGCTGTCTACCTGCGAGAGGCCACCGTTCATGAAGAGGAAGATGACGCGTTTCGCCTTGGCCGGATGATGCAAGCCACCAGTGGCGCGAATCTTCGGATCCTGAGCTGCCAACAGATCGGCGGTCGACAGCGATTCGCCGACGAGTCCCGCGAACGCGAGCATGCCGAAGCCGTTGCCGATGCGGCACAGCGCTTGGCGTCGCGTCACGGGTCGAGGTTGGTGATGGCTCATATCGGTCTACAGTCCACGGTCCACGGTCTACGGTCTACAGTAGTTGGCAGTTAACAGTTGTCAGTTCCAAAATCATCCGCTGAACCCTCGTAACCGTGGACCGTGGACCGTAGGCCGTGGGCCGATCTACTCCACGAACAAAAATTCATTCGAACTCAGAAGCACTTTTATGTATCGGCCAAAGGCGGTGACTGGCAGTACCTTCTTCGCGTCGGCAGCTTTCTTGTCGCCAGTGCCCGTCACGCCGGCCATCATCCCTTCGCCCATCGCGCGGTCGGCATCGGTTCGCGGCTCTGGCGGTCCTTGCGCCGGCGGCGTCGCGCCCGCGGCGGCACCCTTCTTCGCTGCTTCAAGCTCCTTCTTCACCGCCTCGGCCTTGCGCTCTTCGTACGCGCGCAACGGCTCCTGCGCGAGGTACTGCACGCCGGCACTCAACTCGCTATCGCTCGGTTCACGTCCGAAAACGAGCCGGTATGCCTTGCGGATCCGAGAACGTGAGTCCGACTCGGTTTCGACGCGGCGGGCAATCAGCTCGCTGTGCTGCTGGATGAAGTCGCTATTCATGAGGAACAGGCGCTGAAGCGGCACGTTCGTCGTAAATCGCTGCTCGGCTGATATCGTCGGCGCAGGGAAGTCGAACAACTGCAGGAATCCATCGGTGCGATATCGACTGAGCTTGCCGTAAATCGTTCGACGTGCGTAGAACGGCGTCAACGCCTCCGACGGACCACCAACTTTCGTCTCCAGTACGCCCGCAACTGACAAGATCGAATCGCGCAATTGCTCGGCCGTCATGCGCCGACGGCTCGCTCGCCAGTAGAGCCGGTTGCCCGAGTCCTTGGCCGAGTTCATTTGATTGGTGTCCGCACTCAGCTGATACACCTGACTCAGCATGATCTCCCGATGAAGTTTCTTGATGGACCGCCCGTTCTCCACAAACAACTGGGCGAGGTATTCGAGCAGCTCCGGATGAACGGGCCGTTCGCCGTTGAATCCAAAATTGCTTGGGGTATCGACGATACCGGTCCCGAAATGCCCCTTCCAGACGCGATTGACGATGACGCGAGCGGCCAGTGGTTGATTGGCAATCGTGTTGGCCAGTTCGAGCCGGCCACTGCCTTGCTGGAACGGTGCCGGTACATCGGCGCTGAGAACGGTCAGAAATCGTCTGGGAACCTCGTCGCCAAGACGCATCGGATTGCCGCGCACGTTCACTTGCATCGGCGTCAGCTTTTCCATGTCCGCCACGCCGTGCACATACGCATACTTGGGCGGCAGGTTGGCTTTGAGCGACTTGATGTCGTTCCGCAGCGCCTCGACATGAGATCGTCTGTCACCGCTGAGCTGACGCTCTAAAGCCCAGCCACGAAACATCAACACACCGGGCTTGATATAGCCCTCGGCGATCGAAGGCTCGAACCCGTCGGCCAGATCGCGGCGGAACACGTCAGTCCACAACTGCATACGTTCGGATTCGAGGCTCTTGAGCTCGAGGCCGCAGCCGGGACAGAAGTCGTCGTTGGTGATGAATTCGTTTGGCAGGTTCGAAGGCTTCTTCTTCTTCGTGCCCGGTAGTGCCTTGGCGCGGATGATCTCGTTCTCCTCGTCAATCTCCTTCTTCGCGAACATGACTTCGACGAGAAGTGCCTGGAACGTGTCAGCCAGCTTCTTCGCTTCCTCCGCGGTCCCGCCTCGCTTGATCATCTCCTGCCAGTCTTTCAGGTAGGGATAGAAGCGGGGTGGCTTGGCGAGAAAGGCAATCCACCGATCGAACACTTCGTAATCGAGCTTTTCCTGATCGACGACTCGCCCGACCGGATCCTTCGGCTCGCCGGTGACCTTCCAGGCCGCCTGCATGTACTTCGACGTGTGGAGCGCCAGCGTCTCACCCAGTTGCCGGCCCTCGACCTCGAGGAATTCGTTCAACAGCTTCTGTTTCTGTTCGATCTTCTTCTCGAGTGCCTTGAACTCGTCGACCTCGGCTTGTGGCGCCAGTGGATACTCGTGATACGCGGTGTTCATGAAGACACCGGCCAGCGCGTAGTAGTCCTTCGTCGGGATCGGATCGTATTTGTGATCGTGACAGCGCGCGCAGCCTACGGTCAGGCCCAGGAAACCGCGGGACACCACGTCGACGCGGTCATGCCGTTCGTCAGCCTTCGTGATCTCGATGGCGCCGTTGTCGTAGTACCACGGACCGAGTCCGAGGAATCCGAGCGCGGGGAGCGTCCGGGCACGCGTCGCCTCGTCGATGAGATCGCCGGCGATTTGTGCCTTGACGAACTGGTCGTATGGAAGGTCGTCGTTGAAAGCCTTGACCACCCAATCGCGATACAGATAGGCATTGGGATACGGCGCATAGCCACGCCCTTCGGGATCGAGACTGCGCGGATCATCTTCGCCGTACCGAGCCACGTCCAGCCAGAACCGTCCCCACGCCTCGCCGTAGTGAGGCGACGCCAGCAAGCGATCGATCACTTTGGCAAAGGCGTCCGGCGAGGTGTCCTTCTCGAACGCGTCGATCTCCTCGGGTGTCGGCGCCAAACCCGTGAGATCCAACGCCGCCCGGCGGATCAGCGCGAGCTTGCTGGCCGGACGAACCGGCGCCAGGCCCTCCTTCTCGAGACGCGCCAGGATGAACCGATCGATCGGCGATTTCGGCCAGTCACTGCGACTCACCGAAGGCGGCTCGATCCGACGCAGTGGCTGGAACGACCAGAACGCCCGTTGCTCGGCGGTAATGACTCGCTCGCGAGATGCGGCGGGGGCCGGCGTTGCCGCTGAAGCGGCAGCGGGCCAGGGCGCACCGTCACGAACCCATTGCGTGAACGCCGCGATCTGCGCGTCGCTCAACTTCGCGCCGTTCTTGGGCATTCGCGGAGCATTGGGCGCATGGCGAATCGCCTGGAGCAGGTAGCTGTCGTCGGGGCTTCCGGGCACGATCGCCGGTCCGGAAGCCCCGCCCTTCAGCAACGCTTCTCGCGAGTCGACGCGGAGACCACCCGCTTCCCCCTTGCTGTGGCAGGTGGAACACGATTCGACGAGTACGGGTCTGATATTGGCTTCGAAGAACTCGACCGATGCCGCCGCGGGTTGGGACGCTCCAGCGGCAGACGGCTGCGCGCGCGCGGCCCAGATCGTGGTCGTCGTCAGGGCCGCGGCGGCGCAAGCCAGCCACACGCGAGGCGCAAGTCTCGGGACCATACAGCTCAGGAATAGGTATTATGCCACCGTGAATGGCCGCCGAAATCCTGCGATCTTCTTGCTTCTTCTCGTGATTTGCCCGTCACTGCTCGCATTACAGGAGGCGCCGCGTCCGAAACGGCCGGGAGTCGCGGAAGCAGCCGTGCGGATTCCGATGACGAGACTCAAGCCGGATCAGGTGTTCGACATACCAGGCGTCCCCGACTGGCTGGCAATCGATGAGCACGTGTGGGTCTCCAACTCGCCAAAGCACTCCGTTTCGCGGATCGATCCCAAGGCCAACAAGATCGTCGAAACCATCACGGTGGGGAAGAACCCGTGTTCGGGATTGACGACGGGCTTCGGGTCGCTGTGGGTGCCGAACTGTGGTGATCCGAGCGTGTCCCGCGTCGACCTGAAGACCGCGAAGATCACTGCGACGCTGCCACTGACGATTGGCAACAGCGAAGGTGGGTTGGCGACGGCGGCGGGCAGCATCTGGCTGATGACCGATGCGAAAGGGACACTGGCCCGAGTTGATCCAGCCACCAACAAGGTCGTGGCCGAGATCTACGTGACACCGGGATCGTTTGCGGTCGCGTTTGGCGAGGGAGCCATCTGGGTCACCAGTACGGAGAAAGACCTGTTGACTCGCGTGAACCCGCACAACAATCTCGTCGAGCAAACCATTCCGGTGGGACCACGTCCACGATTCCTCGCCGTCGGCGAGGGGTCGGTCTGGACGGTCAACCAGGGGGACGGAACCATCTCCCGGATCGACGCCAAGACGAACAAGGTGGTCGCAACGATTGCGGCAGGCATTCCCGGACCCGGCGGCGAGATCGCCGTGGGCGAAGGTTCCGTGTGGGTGACCTCGTTCGAATACCCGATCACGCGGATCGATCCTTCAACGAACAAGGTCGCACAGCAGTTTTACGGCGAGGGTGGTGACGCCATTCGCGTCGGTCATGGGTCGGTTTGGCTGTCGAACCTCCGGCAAGCCAACGTGTGGCGACTGGACCCGAAACGAATCCTCGCGACTCTGCCGGAGTGAGCCACCCGAACAGGTTTCTGCACACTCTGGTTCGTGGCACTCTGGGCAATCGTCGCGGCGGCTTACGGTCTGATCCTTCTAATGGCCGCGCTGGTCCAACCGATCGGCCGCCGGCCAATCGCGGCCGTCGCCTGCCTCGCCTATTCGCTGGTGGCGCTTGGCTTTGGAACGCTGGTCTCATCGTTCTGGGTTCAGCTGTTCGTGCCTGGCGGGCTGCTCCTCACCGGCTACTGGTTGTCCGGGTTCTTCTTCCGCGACCCGCAGCCCTGGCTCGAACGGTTTCTCCTGCAATCCGATCGCGCCATGTTCCGGGCAGCGCGGGTCGATAGCCTGTTGCGTGGCGCGCCGCGATGGGTGTTAGAAGTGCTCGAAGCCAGCTACGCGTCGGACTACGTCGTCGTGGGCGGGGGAGCCATCATCGCCGCCTTCGTCAGTCGCGAAGCCGTCACGGCATATTGGTCGATCGTCCTTGCCGCGGAGCTCGCCTGCTACGGTGCGCTCCCGTGGTTGCGCTCGAGACCGCCGCGCGTGATCGAGGGACCTGCGGTCATCGAATCACGAGAGCCTACGCTGCGACGCCTCAACACCGCCATCCTCGACGGTGCGAGTGTTCAGGCGAACACACTGCCCAGCGGACACGTGGCGGGTGCTCTCGCGGCGTCGCTGGCGCTCGGGGCCTTCATTCCAAGTGCGGGGATGGTGTTTGGGCTCTTGGCCGTGCTGATCGCAGTCTCAGCCGCGCTCTGCCGTTACCACTACGTCGTCGATTGCGTCTCGGGCGCGGCCGTCGCGATTCTGGCGTGGGTCATTGTGGCGTAGAGCCGGTGGGCTGCAGCCCCTCGGCCGCGTGCCGTTCGACGGGATGAGCCTCGCCGACAATCTCGCGAAGCTCGTCGCCCTCCATCACCTCTTTGTCGAGGAGGCGTCGGGTCACCGTTTCGAGGATGTCGCGACGATCGAGCAGAATCCGCCGGGCGTCGTTGTGCGCCTCGGTGAGGATCATCTTGACCTCTTCGTCGATGGCCTTGGCGGTCTCCTCGCTGTGCGGGCCGCGTTCCGGACCCTGCGGAATGTCGAGGAACCGGCTGCGACGACCGCTATCGAAGTTGACCGCACCGAGTCGCTCGCTCATGCCCCATTCGGTCACCATCGAGCGGGCAATATCGCTGGCGCGCTGAAGGTCGTTCTGCG
Source organism: uncultured Acidobacteriota bacterium (assembly GCA_963724485.1). Classification (GTDB taxonomy): domain Bacteria; phylum Acidobacteriota; class Vicinamibacteria; order Vicinamibacterales; family UBA2999; genus JACCSI01. The sequence continues at coordinate 380,876 of CAVRUW010000013.1, read as the reverse complement.
CCCCCGTCGAGATCTCACCCAACGCGATCTCTTCAGCCGAGCGTCCGCCGAGCAGGATCGCCAACTGATTCATCAGATCCCGACGCTGCATCAAGTAGCGGTCCTCGAGTGGCAGCTGCATGGTGTAGCCGAGAGCGCCGAAGCCGCGCGCGACGATCGAGATCTTGTGGACGGGATCGGTCCCGGGCAGCGCCGTCGCGACGATGGCGTGACCCGATTCGTGGTACGCGACGATCTCGCGCTCCTTGTTGCTCATCACGCGCTTCTTTTCGAGACCCGCAATCAGGCGATCGATGGCCTCGTCGAAATCGCGCATGTCGACCATCGTCTTGTCCCGCCGGGCGGCAAGCAGGGCAGCCTCGTTGACGAGGTTGGCGAGGTCGGCACCGGCAAATCCGGCCGTGCGAGCCGCGACCTTCTTGAGATCGACCTCAGGTGACAGCTTGACGTTGCGCACGTGAATGCGAAGAACCTCTTCGCGACCTTTGATGTCGGGCTTGTCGACCAGCACTTGGCGGTCAAAACGCCCCGGACGGAGGAGAGCAGGATCGAGCACCTCGGGCCGGTTCGTCGCGCCCATGATGATGATCGCCTTCCGCGGATCGAATCCGTCCATCTCGGCGAGCAACTGATTGAGCGTTTGCTCACGCTCCTCGTGACTGCCCACTGGGCTTTGCACGCGGACCTTGCCGAGCGCGTCGAGCTCGTCGATGAACACAATGCACGGTGCCTTGGCTTCGGCCTGCGCGAATAGGTCGCGTACGCGAGCGGCGCCGACTCCCACGAACATCTCGACGAACTCGGATCCGCTCAGACTGAAGAAGGGAACTTTGGCTTCGCCGGCCACGGCGCGTGCCAGCAAGGTCTTGCCGGTGCCCGGAGGACCAACCAACAAGACGCCCTTGGGAATCTTGCCGCCGAGATTGGTGTATTTCTTCGGGTTCTGCAGGAACTCGACGACCTCGCGAAGCTCCTGCGCGGCCTCGTCGACGCCGGCGACATCGGCAAAGCTCACCTTGACGTCGTCTTCCGCGTAGATCTTCGCCTTGCTTCGAGCGAACGACATGACGCCGCCTTCGGCGCCTCCGATACGTCTGAAGAAGAAGGACCACAGCGCCACGAGCAGGAGGACCGGGACCAGCCAGCTGAGAACTTCGGGCAGCCATCTGCTCACGACCTCGCCCGAGTACTTCACGCCGTGCTGATCGAGCTCCTCGACCAGCTTGGGATCCTCGATCCGCGTCGTCGTAAACGTCGTGGGCCCGTCGGCCTTCTTCAGCACGCCACGGATGGTCGTGTCGCCGACCACGACCTCAGCGACCTGTCCGGACCGCACCGTAGCCTTGAACTCGCTATAGCTGACCGCTCGTCCCCCAGGCGAGAGCAAATACGCCTGACCGAGGGCGAGGATGAGCAGGGCGCCAAGCACCCACCAGATGGCGATGGGCCGGGCCGGAGCGTTCCGTTTATTCCCTGATGGCAGCAGCGGATTAGGCAACAGTGACCTCGTGTTTCGCGAACGTCAGACCGTCTGGCCCGGCGTCGACGACAACTCGATCGCCCTCGGTGAATTCGCCCTCGAGGACGCGTAGCGCGAGCGGGTCCAAAACCCGTCGCTGGATGGCCCGCTTGAGCGGGCGAGCCCCGTATGTCGGATCATACCCTTCCTGCACCAGGAATTCCTTCGCCCGCTCGGTGAGCTCGACTTTGATTTTCCGTTCCGCAAGCCGTTTCATCAGCCCTCGCAGCTGGATATCGATGATCTGCTTGATGTGCTCACGCCCAAGCGCATGGAAGAAGATGATTTCGTCCACGCGATTCAGGAACTCCGGCCTGAAGTGCTGCCGCAACGCATCCGCCACCTGGCGTCGCACCCCCTCGCTGACCTCGCCTGAAGAAGTTGCCGCTTCGGCAATGAACTGGCTGCCGATGTTGGACGTCATGATGACGACCGTGTTCTTGAAGTCGACGGTTCGTCCCTTGCCATCCGTCAATCGCCCATCGTCGAGCAATTGCAGCATCACGTTGAGCACTTCCGGATGTGCCTTTTCGATTTCGTCGAACAAGACCACTGAATACGGACGACGGCGGACCGCTTCGGTGAGCTGTCCGGCCTCTTCGTAGCCGACGTATCCCGGCGGGGCGCCCATCATGCGCGATACCGTGTGCTTGTCCTGGTACTCCGACATGTCGATGCGAACCATCGCGTGCTCGTCGTCGAACAGGAACTCCGCGAGCGCCCGCGCCAGCTCGGTCTTACCGACGCCGGTCGGCCCCAGGAAGATGAACGAGCCCATCGGTCGGTTGGGATCCTGCAGCCCTGCGCGGGCGCGGCGAATCGCATTGGAGACGGCCTGGATGGCCTCGTCCTGCCCGATGATGCGCTCGTGGAGACGTTCTTCCATTCGGAGAAGTTTCTGGATCTCGCTCTCAATCAGTCGGCTCACTGGAATGCCGGTCCACCGTCCGACGACCTCCGCGATGTCTTCCTCGTCAACTTCCTCTTTGAGCATCCGCTTCATTTTCTGCAGCTCGCCGAGTCGCTCCTCCTGTGCCTTGATATCGGCTTCAAGAGCCGGAACCTTGCCGTACTGCAACTCGGAGGCTTTGGCGTAGTCGCCAATCCGCTGAGCACGTTCGATCTCCTGCTTGACCTGTTCCAGCTGCTCTTTCAGCTCACGTCCCTTCTGAATCGCCTCCTTCTCCTGTTCCCAGTGTGCGCGGAGGCCTGACTGCTGCTCCTTGAGGTCGGCCAGCTCCTTTTCGAGTCGTGCAAGCCGTTCCTGCGAAGGCTTGTCTTTCTCCTTTTTCAGCGCTTCGCGCTCGATCTCGAGTTGCATGATGCGGCGCTGAACTTCGTCGAGCTCCGCCGGCATCGAGTCGATTTCCATGCGCAGCCGCGACGCGGCTTCGTCGACGAGGTCGATCGCTTTGTCCGGCAGGAACCTGTCGGCAATGTAGCGATGCGAGAGCACGGCGGCAGCGACGAGCGCCGCGTCCTTCAATTTGACACCGTGGTGGATCTCATAGCGTTCTCGAAGTCCTCTCAGGATGCTGATCGTGTCTTCCACGGTCGGTTCGCCAACCATCACGGGCTGGAAGCGCCGCTCGAGTGCGGCGTCCTTCTCGATATGTTTGCGATACTCGTCGAGCGTGGTCGCGCCGATCGTATGAAGCTCGCCACGGGCCAGCATCGGCTTCAACATGTTCGACGCGTCGAGCGAACCCTCGGCAGCGCCCGCGCCAACAACCGTGTGGAGCTCGTCGATGAAGAGCACAATCTGACCTTCGGCCTCGACGATCTCCTTCAGCACCGCCTTGAGGCGCTCCTCGAACTCCCCGCGATACTTCGCACCGGCGACCAGTGCCCCCATGTCCAGGCCAACGATCTTCTTGTTCTTCAGACCCTCGGGAACGTCGCCACGTACGATGCGTTGTGCCAGCCCCTCGACGATCGCGGTCTTCCCGACGCCGGGTTCGCCGATTAACACGGGGTTGTTCTTCGTCCGCCGTGAGAGCACTTGGATGACACGCCGCACTTCCTCGTCGCGGCCGATGACCGGGTCGAGTTTGCCACGGCGCGCGAGCTCGCTGAGATCGCGGCCGTACCGTTCGAGCGCCTGGTATTTGTTCTCGGGGTTTTGATCGGTGACCCTCTGATTGCCACGAATGGAGGTGAGGGCCTCGAGCACGTTCTCACGCGCGACGCCGCGCTGCTTCAGCAGATCGACGGAGAACGACCTCCCCGGTTCCGAAAGCAGCCCAAGCAGCAAATGCTCGGTGCTGACGTACTCGTCCTGCATCGAGCGTGCTTCTGCCTGGGCCGCGTCCAGCACTACGCGCATACGAGGGGACAATCCGGGCTCGGTTCCACCGTATGCCTTCGGTAGGCGGCCCAGATGGTCCCGCAGGGCGCGCACGAGGCCTGTCGGGTCAGCGTTGAGCTTCTGAAGCACGGTCGGCACGACGCCATCGGGTTGCTCCAGCAATGCGACAAACAGATGCTCGGGCTCGACCTGTGCGTGATTGAGTTCCGAGGCCAGCTGGGGTGACGCCAGGACCGCTTCCTGCGCCTTTTCCGTGAACTTGTTGAGATTCATACCTTCTTTCGCTCGAGCTCGGCGAGCGCCTCGAAATGCTTTCTTTCTTCGTCGGTCAGACTCTGCGGCACGACGACTTCGACCGTCGCATAGAGCTCGCCTGGCGTGCCGTCCTTGCCCGTCGCCGGCAACCCATGCCCTCGCAAGCGAAACACTTGCCCGTTCTGCGTCCCCGACGGAACCTTGAGTCGCAGCGTTCGACCGCTGAGAGTCTGAACCTCCGCCTCACCGCCAAGCACCACCGTCGTCAAGGGCACGCGGACCTTGGTGTAGAGGTCGCGCCCCTTGCGTTCGAACCGCGGATGCGGTCGCAGCTTGATTCGAAGATAGAGATCGCCGCTGCCAGCGGAACCCGTTCCGCGCTCGCCTTCGCCACCGACGCGGACCCGCGAGCCTTCCGTCACGCCGGGAGGAATACGGACTTCGACGTTTCTCAGCTCGCCGTCGTGGCGAATCCCCAAGCGCTGCACGCTGCCGTTCAGCGCGCTTTCCAGGTCCAGCTCGAGCTCGTGCTCGACGTCTCGACCCTTCCGATTGCGAGGCGCTCGCGGTCGTGCTCGCCGGCTCTGCGTCGGCTCGCCACCACCAAAGAACGTTCGGAAGAAATCGGAGAACGGACTGTCGTCCTGACCGAACATGTCCGACATTTCTTCTTCGGTCATCGGGCGGAAGCCGCCACTACCCGGTGAGTAGGTCCACTGGCCGCCAAACGGTCCGGCACCGGGCTGTCCACCCTGAGCCTGGGCCTGTTCGTACTGCCGCCAGTTCGCGCCCAGCTCGTCGTACTTCTTTCGCTTCTCGGGATCTCCGAGTACCTCATTGGCCTCGTTGATTTCCTTGAAGCGAGCCTCCGCCGCCTTGTCACCCGGGTTCACGTCGGGGTGGTATTTGCGCGCCAGCTTGCGAAATGCCTGCTTGATCTCCTTCTCGGAGGCCGTCTTGTTCAAGCCGAGCGTCGCGTAGTAGTCCTTGAAATCCATTCGTGAGTCGATCGCCCCGGACCCAGCAGTCAAAGGCCCAACAGGTGGTTCAACTTTCCAATCTCCCGCACCAGCCGCCGACGGCTGTCGTTCTGCGAGAGGGCCTCCTCACGCATCAGCGGCTGAATGCGTCGCATCACCTCCGCGATTTCGAGCAGTTGCTGAACCCCGGCGAGGTTGATACCCAGGTCGTCCACGAGGCGCTTGATGAAGCGTAGGCGCTCGATCTCGTCGAGCGAGTACAGTCGCATGCTCCCGATGGTTCGCGCCGGCTGGACCAGGCCCAGTCGCTCGTACTTCCGGAGCGTTTGGGGATGCATGCCCAGCATGCGCGCCGCCGTCGAGATGAAGATCAGGTCGTCCACTTGATACGGATCAAGTATGGGGCTTGATACGAGTCGTGTCAATGTTGGTGACAATTCCTCTGCTGAGCCGGGGAGGTCGCATGAATCTGAAGGATCGGGTGGTTCTGATCACGGGGGGCAAACGAATCGGTCAGGTGGTCGCTCGCAAGGTCGCGGAGCAGGGTGCTGACGTCGCAGTCTCCTATCGCGGATCGAAGGATGAGGCCGACGCGACGGCAGCCGATGTTCGCGGACTCGGCCGACGGGCCGCGGTCCTCGCGGCCGACGTGGGGAAGGTTGCGGACTGCGAAGCGGTCGTCTCGCGCACCGTCGCCGAGCTTGGCCGAATTGACGTCGTCGTCAACATGGCCTCCATCTACGGAGCGACGCCCTTCGACGAGATGACTGAGGCAGATTGGCAACGCAATATCGACGTCAATCTGAGATCGGTGTTTCTCGTTTCGAGAGCTGCCGTTCCTCACATGCGACGCCAGGGAGGGGGCCGGATCGTCAACTTCGCCGACTGGCTCGCCAAGAGTGGCCGCCCCGCCTACAAGGGGTTCGTCGCCTACTACACAGCGAAGGCTGGCGTCATCGCGCTCACCGAGGCGCTCGCGCTTGAATTAGCCGCGGCTCAGATCCTGGTCAACGCCATCGCTCCTGGTCCGATTCTGCCGCCTCCTGACATGTCAGAGGAAGAACGAGCCGAGGTCGCGCAAGCCACTCCAATCGGTCGGTGGGGCGGGGAGATCGAGATTGCCAAGGCAGTCCTGATGCTCGTGGAGTCGGACTTCATCACTGGAGAAACGATTCGCGTCGATGGGGGACGTCATGTGCGCTGAGTCACCATCAAGGGGTAGCTCGCCTGACGCCGCCAGCTCGAGCCGTGCGGTCGCGATGACCGGATTGCTGCAGTAGTTTTGCGACGAGCGCGGTCCACCCTGTCTGATGGCTCGCACCGACGCCGGCGCCGGTATCACCGTCGAAATATTCGTGAAACATCAGCAAGTCACGCCAATGCTCATCTAACTGGAAGACTGCGTTCGCGCCAAATACCGGCCGGCTTCCGTCATCGCCGCGAAGAAAGATGTTCGAGAGCCGGTGCGACAGCAGCGTGGCGACCTCAGCGAGCGTTGCCATGCGACCCGAGCCGGTTGGACACTCGACGCGGAAATCATCCCCAAAGTAGTGGTGGAACTTCTGAAGCGACTCGATCAGGAGGAAGTTCACAGGGAACCAGATTGGGCCTCGCCAGTTGGAATTCCCGCCAAAGAGTCCACTCGTTGACTCGGCCGGCTCGTAGTCGACGCGATGATCACGTCCATCAATCGTCAACGTATACGGCTCTGCCAGGTGACGACGGGAGAGTGCCCGAATGCCATGTGGAGAGAGAAATTCGGATTCATCGAGCATCGTTTGCAGGACTCGACGCAGTCGATCCGGCCACACGACGGCGAGCAATCGCCGCTCGCCCTTGCCGGGGGTCCGCATGCAGGCGACGTGTTGTGTCAAATCCGGCCGATTCGCGACGAACCATTCAAGCCGACGCTTGAAGCCAGGGAGATGGTCGAGCAAATGCGGCTCGAGCGTCTCGACCGCGAAGAGCGGAATCAGACCCACCATCGATCGCACCTTCAGCGCGTGCCGCGAACCATCGGGCAAGCGCAGCTGGTCGTAGAAGAACCCGTCTGCCTCGTCCCACAGGCTGCCTCCATCGTCGTCTCGCTCGTTCATGGCGTAGGCGATGTAGAGGAAGTGCTCCCAAAACTTGCTGGCGAGGTCTTCGTAGGCAGGATTCACACGCGCGAGCTCCATCGCAATCGCGAGCATGTTGAGGCAGTACATCGCCATCCAGCTGGTGCCGTCAGACTGCTCGAGGTGGCCTCCGGTGGGGAGCTGCGTGGAGCGATCGAACACCCCGATGTTGTCGAGACCCAGAAACCCGCCCTGGAACACGTTGTTGCCGCCTGCGTCCTTGCGATTGACCCACCAGGTGAAGTTGAGCAGGAGCTTTTGAAACACGCGCTCCAGAAACACGCGGTCGCCAGCCCCTGAACGCTTCTTGTCGATCTTGTAGACGCGCCACGCCGCCCACGCGTGAACGGGAGGGTTGACGTCGCCTAACGCCCACTCGTACGCAGGCAGTTGCCCGTTCGGATGCAGGTACCACTCGCGCAACATGAGCACGAGTTGGTCTTTCGCAAAAGCAGGATCGACCAACGCCAGCGGCACGCAGTGAAACGCGAGGTCCCACGCCGCGTACCACGGGTATTCCCACTTGTCGGGCATCGAGATGACGTCGGCGTTATAGAGATGTCCCCACTCGTGGTTGCGACCAAGACGGCGCCCCACGGGGGGGCCAGGTTGCGCGGGATCGCCCTGGAGCCAGTCGCGAACGATGTAGTGGTAGAACTGCTTCGACCACAGCAAACCGGCAAACGCTTGTCGCATGACCAGTTGGCCGTCCGCACTGAGCGTCTCTGGTACGACCGACGCGTAGAACTCGTCGGCTTCAGCACGGCGTTCGTCGAAAACTCTCTCGAACGACTGCCCGAATGGCCCATCGGGTAATGACGACGGCGATTGATCGGTCAATCGCAGACGGAAGGTCATCGAGCCGCCAGCCACGACATCGGCAACGTAACGCGCCGCTGCCTTGGTGCCAACCCCGTCGTGATTTACGCCGTCAGCCCGGCCCTTGACGACGAACTCGTCGATGCCGTCCTTGAAATATCCTGTGTCGGCGCTGCCGAACAAGCGGCGTGTGTTCGTATCGTTTTCCGTGAACAGCAACTCGGGGAGCGTGTCGCAATAAAGCCAGCGGCGCCCATACTTTGGTTCCTCGAGCGCGACGACCGACGCTCCAGCGATCGCGGCCTCCCGGCGAAGAGATGGCTTCAGGACGCTCCCGCCCCACGACCACGTGTTTCGGAACCAGACAGTGGGCAGCAGGTGCAATCTGGCTGATTCGGGACCACGATTGACGACGGTGATCCGAATCGCGAGGTCGTCGGGATCGCGCTTCGCGTATTCGGCAAACACGTCGAAGTATCGGTTCTCCGCGAACACACCGGTGTCGAGCAGCTCGTATTCAGCCTCGTGCCGGCCGCGTCGGCGGTTCTCTTCAACGAGATCGGAGTAGGGAAAAGCCGCCTGGGGGTATTTGTAGAGCGACCGCATGTAGGAGTGAGTCGGCGTCGAGTCGAGATACGCGTAGTACTCCTTGACGTCCTCGCCGTGATTCCCCTCGTTGCCCGTCAGACCGAACAAGCGCTCCTTGAGAATCGAGTCGCGCTCGTTCCACAGCGCCAGGGCAAAACAGATCCGTTGGTGCCGATCGCTGATGCCGGCGAGCCCGTCCTCGTTCCATCGATAGGCTCGTGAACGGGCATGGTCGTGAGGAAAGTATTCCCAAGCGGTGCCGCCCGGACTGTAGTCCTCACGCACGGTACCCCACGCGCGCTCACTCAGGTACGGTCCCCAACGCTTCCAATTGAGTTGCCGTTCTTCGTCCTCGCGCAACCGGCGTGCCTCTGCGGATGCCACTTTCCAGCCCCCTGCATCGATCGTAATGCGATCGCGCACAGGCGGTGGGGGAGCATCGTGGTGGATAGAGAACCGACCGCAGAGTGGCTCGAATCCGGGCGCCAGCGCGAGACGTTTGATGACAGCGGGCCGGTATACTGATCGCTAGTGTTGGACGTTCACGCGACTGACTTAGTAACCATCCTCTTGCTCGTCGCCCTCGAAGGCCTTCTGAGTGCAGACAACGCGATGGTGTTGGCTGTCCTCGTCCTCGGGCTACCTCGACACCAGCAGCAGAAAGCCCTTCGCTACGGCATTCTTGGTGCGTTTGCGTTTCGCATCACGGCGACGGTCTTCGCGGCCTACATGATCCAAGTCTCGTGGGTCCAGCTCGTCGGCGGTCTCTATCTCCTTTACCTTCCCTATCAGCATTTCTGGGGACACGAAGGTGGCGAGGGGCGGCGCCAGCTTAAACCCGCTCGTCCGTGGCTTGGCCTGAGTGCCTTTTGGGCCACCGTCGTGAAGGTCGAGCTCACCGACATCGTGTTCGCGGTGGATTCGATTCTTGTCGCGGTGGCGATGTCGAACAAGCTCTGGGTCATCATCACCGGCGGCGTCCTCGGCATCATTGCGATGCGACTCGTGATCGGCCGGCTCCTGGCGGTGGTGTCGCGGTATCCCGCCCTGGTCGACGGCGCCTTCATCATCATTGCCTGGGTGGGGATCAAGCTGCTCATTGAGTACCTGCACAGCATCGGGCTCCTGCAGTTTGAAGTCCCCAAATGGCTCTCGTTGGGCCTGATCGTCATCATTTTTGGCTGCGCATATTGGTATGCGCGGCGGGCCGGACCGCCGCCCGTCGGCGAGTCCGACGAGGCGGCCGCAAACCTGATCAACAACCCCTCCAATCACTGAGATCCCCGCTAAACGTCGAAAACGACTAAACTTACGCCGTGCGTGTTCACCTCATCAATCCGAGTCACCTCGCCTTCGGCGTCGCAGTCATTACGCCTCGTTGGCTGTACGTCCTGGCAGCTGCCACTCCGGATGAGTATGGCGACCCGGTAATCGTGGACGAAACGCTGATTCAGCTCGATCCCGAGACGGTCGCGCCTGGCGACGTCGTCGGCATTGGCATTCACAGTGGCAACGCTCTGCGTGGCTACGAAGTGGGCCGTCAGGTCCGCGAGCGCGGCGCCAAGGTCATCTATGGCGGGATTCACGCCACCCTGTATCCGAACGAGGCGCTCGAGCTGGGCGGAGCGCACGCGGTCGTCAAGGGCGATGGCGACCGTGTCTGGGGGTCCGTCATCAAAGCCTGTCTCGAAGGCACCCAGGAGTCGATCTACGAAGGCGGCCGCGTCGAAGGCGGATCCCTACTGAAGGCGCGATGGGACTTGCTGCCGCCAGAACGTTACATGTGGGCATCGGTGCAAACGGTTCGCGGCTGTCCGAAGCATTGTTCGTTCTGTTCGGTGTGGCGCACCGATGGCCAGAAGCCGCGGGTGCGTTCGAGCGATGCCGTCATCGAAGAGGTCGTCGAGCTGCGCCGCAGAGGCTTCCGCTTCATCGCGCTTGCCGACGACAACTTCTATCCGGTAGCCATGAACGACCTGCGGATGGCGGACCGCCGTGAGGACAAGACGACGCTCAACAATCTGTTGGCGATTCGCGCCGAGCGATTCGAACTGATGGAACGCCTGTCGAAGTTGCCACGCGACATGATCTTCTTCACTCAGATCACGATGGAAGCGGCCGAGGATCCCGACTTCCTGAGGGCGATGAAGAAGGCCAACATCAAGGGCGCGCTCGTGGGCGTCGAATCCGTGACGCCCGAGGGATTGAAGGACGTCTACAAGGACTTCAACTTCGCGGGAGAGGAACTGGTCGCCCGGCTGAAGGCATTCCGCGAGAACGGTGTGCACGTGCTCGGTTCCTTCATCTTTGGATTGCCGTCAGACCGCCCGTCGACATTCGACGCGACAGCGGAGCTCGCACAGCGTGCCGACGTGACCTTCGCGCAGTTCGTGATGCTGACGCCGTTTCCCGGCACTGTCGACTTCCAGCGTTGGGAAGAGGACATGGCCAAGGACGAGACGCGGATCGCTGGTATTCCCATCACTCGCCATTGGCTGATTCCGCAGGCGCAACGCCCGAAGGTCTATTCGCCGCATCCCGTCATGTCGGCCGACGAGATCCGCAACCGCACGCAGGCGGTGTGGGACGAGTTCTACAGTCTGGCGAACATCTGGAAGCGCTCGAGCTGTACGCCGACGCTGCGCGCGCGCCTCGCGTTTGTGCTCATCTCGAAGCTGTACCGGCAGATGTACGCCAATACGGGCATCGCGACGGATAGCGCTCGCGTTTCGCGAGCCGAGAAGTGGGCTCGCCTCCTCGCCCCGCCAACGCGACGGCTGTTTGCGGCGCCGCCGATGCCCGATCTACAAGTTCCAAACTGACCGAACAGGGGTCTCAGGCACCTGACCCCTTCGCGGCCCCTCCCCGCGGCCGCTTGGAGACGCCGATGTTGAAAACCTTGACGATCACCGTCGCAACCGCGATGACGGTCGCGGGCGCTTTCCTGTTCGCTGACAACGCGCGGCCGGGCATCGACTGGCCGTCCTTCCGCGGACCAGCGGCGAGCGGCGTGGCCGAGGGCGCGCCCGCGCCGACAAGCTGGGATGTGCCCGGCAACAAGAACGTCAAGTGGCGGGTCGCAGTGCCTGGGCTCGCGCACTCGAGTCCGGTCGTCTGGGGCAATCGCGTCTGCACGGCCAGCGCCGTCAGCGGCCAGCCGGACCCGCAGCTCAAGGTCGGACTCTACGGCGACATCGCGTCGGTGATCGACGCGACCGAACACCGCTGGCTGGTGGTCTGCTACGACAAGCAGACGGGGAAGCAGCTGTGGCAGCAAACCGCGCATACCGGCGTGCCGAAAGTGAAGCGGCATACCAAGTCGACTCATGCCAGCTCCACCCTCGCGACCGACGGCCGTTACATCCTGGCGTTCTTCGGATCCGAGGGGCTGTTCGCCTACGACATGAATGGGAAGCAGGTCTGGAAGAAAGACTTCGGCCTGCTGGACTCGGGCTTCTTCATGGTGCCGGACGCCCAGTGGGGCTTCGCCAGCTCGCCGGTGATTCACGGCGACCGCGTCATCCTGCAAGTCGATGTGCAGAAGGGCTCCTTCGTCGCGGCGCTCGACCTCGCGACGGGCAAGGAGCTATGGCGAACCGCGCGCAACGACGTGCCCACCTGGAGCACGCCGGCCGTGCATGTCGCGGGCGGCCGTTCGCAGGTAATTGTCAACGGCTGGAAGCACATCGGCGGATACGACCTGGCAACCGGGAAAGAGCTCTGGCGTATGACCGGCGGCGGCGATATCCCGGTGCCGACTCCCATTACGGCTCATGGACTGATTTTCATCACCAACGCTCACGGCAAGATGTCGCCGATCTACGCCATCAAGCCGTCAGCAGAAGGCGACATCACGCTCAAGGAAGGCGAGACCGCGAACCAGCACATCGCATGGAGTTACGTGCGAGACGGCGGCTACATGCAGACGCCGATCGTTGTCGGCGACCTCTTGTACGTTTGCCGCGATAACGGGATCCTGAGCGTCTACGATGCGAAGACCGGACAACGCCACTATCAGAACCGCATGGCGGACGGGCGCACCGGCTTCAGCGCCTCGCCGGTCGCGTCGAATGGCCGGATCTACTTCACCAGCGAGGAAGGTGACGTCTACGTCGTCAAAGCAGGAACTACCTTCGAGCAGCTCGCGGTGAACCCGCTTGGCGAAGTCGCCATGGCAACGCCGGCGATTTCGGAAGGAATGATGTTCTTCCGGACGCGCGGCCACCTGGTGGCGGTTTCTGAGTAGCCGTAGCGTTCATCCCTGCCGGGCCGCAAGGATCGCCCGGATCAATTCCTCGGGGAAGTCTTCGGGCTCATTCTGCGGGTCGGCGCCGAACGCGTTGCGGGTCGCTTCGATGGTTCGGCTGTACTGCTGAACGTACGTCAAGCAGTTGGGGCACGCCTGAAGATGACGCTCGAATATCGCCAATTCGGCAGGATCGAGCTCACCGGCGGCGTAGTCGGCGAGAAACTCCGAGCACTCTCGACAAGTCACAGCTCACCTCGGCTGAAATGCGGGGCGAGGAGCGTTCGAAGCGCCTGACGTGCCCGGTGCAGTCGAATCTTCACGGCGTTCGGCGTGGTCTCAAGCAAGCGGGCAGTTTCCTCCGTGCTCAATCCTTCGATGTCACGGAGGAGCAAAACGGTACGGAAGCTCTCCGGCAGTTCGTCGATGTGCCGGCGCACCGCCGCCTGCGTCTCCTTTCTGGACAGGGCCCGGTCGGCGGGCTCGTTCCAAGCCGCGAACCGCTCGGCGTGATGCCCGTCGGACTGGAACGCTGGCAACAGCGGCTCGATTGACTCCTCGGGCTTGCGGCGCCGGCGCCTGAGCTTCATGAGCGCCGTATTGATGACAATCCGATGCAGCCATGTCGACAGTTTCGCGTCGCCAGCAAAGCGATCGAGACTGCGAAATGCCGAGAGGAATGCCTCCTGGATCACGTCGCGGGCATCCTCTTCGTTCCCGACGATTCGTCGAGCGACAACGAACAATCGCGGAGAATACGTGCGAACGAGCTCTTCGAAGGCTGCTGCTTCGTTGGCCCGCAGGCGCGCCAGCAACTTCGACTCGTCGCGTGTCGTATCGGCGCGACCGTCGCCCTCGCCGGTTTGCGTCATCGATTGCAAGGCTCGACCATCTTACTTCCTCGTCATCGGAACGACAGCGCGTGCCTCACGTACCGGGATCGCCGGCCGAAGCGGCAGCTCCATATCGTCGCCCTCATAAAACACGCGCTCGAGAAACAGGCCCGCGGATGGTGCGGTGAGACGCGCCGGCGTTCCAGAGGGTCGTTCGAGAAAATCATCGACCGCGGTGACCGGCAGGGCACCTTTGCCAATCTCCACCAGAACGCCAACCATTCGACGGACCATCTTCCACAAGAAATGCGATCCCACGACGCGTATCAGGATGAGGTCCTCGGCTTCTGCAACCGTAACGCTCTCGATGGCTACCGCCGTCGACTTGTCATCGGGGTCATCGTCGCTGAACGAGCGAAAGTCGTGCATGCCCACAAACCGCTTGCCGGCCTCAATCATGCGGTCGATATCCAGCGGTTCTTTGATCCACCACGCGTAGGGTTTGGCAAATGCTGACCGGCGCCGGGAGACCTGATAGAGATAGTTGCGCTTGATGGCAGCGTGACGGGCGTGAAACCGATGCACCGCCTTGTTGACGGCGAGCACGTGAATGTCAGGGGGCAATCCGTCGTTGATCTGTCGTCGAAACTTTTCGAGTGGGACTCTCAAAGTGACTTCGAGATGCGCCACCTGCATCAGCGCATGGACACCGGAGTCGGTGCGCCCCGATCCCTGACATTCGAAGTCGTCATGGCCGACAGCTTCGGCGATCGCGCGTTCGAGTTCCCCTTGCACGGTCCGCGCGTTGATCTGCCGCTGCCAGCCGCTGTAGCGGCTGCCTGCGTATTCCAGCGTCAGCTTGAATCGGGCCACGCCGAACAAGTTACAGGTTTCAACTTCCAACTTCAAAGTTGATAATGAGCGGATGTCCCATCGACCAGTTCACGCAGCAAATCTTCCAAAGCCCGTGGGCCCCTATTCACCAGGCATGGGTTTCGAACGTCTCGTTTTCGTTTCAGGGCAGGGCGCGACCGATCCGACGACGGGGAAGCTCGCAGGCGCCGATGCCGCCGCTCAAACCGAACAGTGTCTGAAGAACGTAGAGGCCATTCTCCAGGCGGCGGGTTCGAGCCTGCAGCACGTGCTCCGCTGTGGCGTGTTCCTGGTCGACATGTCCGAGTTTCCGCAGATGAATGCCGTGTACTCCCGGATGTTCGGGGACCATCGGCCCGCGCGAACGACGATTCAGGCCGCGGGGCTGCCCGGCGAGGGGCTGCGCGTCGAAATCGATTGCATCGCGTACGTCCCTTAACAACGAAACACGGAAACACTGCGACACGCAGCGACGAAGAAGACGAAGGCCACGAAGCGAGGGTCCAAAAAGCCTCGTGTCTTCGTGTCCTTCGTGGCTACGTAAACTCTATTCGTATCGAATCGCCTTCAGGGCGTCGACCCGCACCGCACGACGAGCAGGGATGTAGTTGGCCAGCAGGGCCGTCCCGGCGAGCACCGCGGACACCGAGAGGAAAGTGATCGGGTCAAAGCTGTCGAGCCCGTAGAGGTACGTCCCGAGAGGTCGCGTCGCCGCGCTCGCGAGCACGAAGCCGACACCAAGACCAATCGCGACGAGCGTCATGCCTTCGGCGACGACCAGGTTGATGACCTGGCGGCGACTCGCCCCAAGGGCGACGCGAATCCCGATCTCCTTCGTCCGGCGGGCGACGGCAAACGCCACCACCGCGTAGAGTCCCAGGGCCGCCAGGAGGACAGCCAGAACGCCGCAGGCTCCCAGGAAGGCCGCCGCCAGGCGCGGTGGCGTGAGCATGAGGCTCAGATGCTCTCGCATTGTCTTCAGCTCGAGAATCGGCAGGTTCGGATCCAACGCCAGGGCTTCGCGGCGCACCGATGCGACGAGCGGCGCCGGGTCAGTCGCCGTGCGAATCACGTAGCCATCTGGGTCATCGGACTGTAGCGACGCCATGTAGAGATAGGGTCGGGGCGCCTCGCCGAGGGTGCGAACCTTCGTATCGCGCGCGATGCCGACCACCGTCACCGAGGGCTCTTCCGGCCGCCCCGGCGGACCAGGGAAGCGCACGCGCCGCCCCAGCCCGTCACCGTCTGACCAGAACTGTCGAACGAAGGCCTCGCTGACGATCGCCACTCGCTCCTCGTTTTTCCCGTCACGTTCCGAGAAGTCCCGGCCACGAATAAGGGGAATGCCAAGGGCCGCGAAGTAGCCCGGGCCTACGCTCGTAATGTCCACGTCCACCCCCCGACCGTTGGCGTCAGGTTGACGGTCGTCGACGACGACGTCGGTGTTCATGATCGATGCGCCAAGCGGAATGCGATCGGCCAGGGCCACCGCTTCGACTCCCGGGAGAGCAAGCAAGCGTTGACGTAAACGCTCACTGAACGCCGCTCGCTCCGACGAGGGGATGCTCGACATTTCGAGCAAGGGCGAAAAGATGATCGCGCGCTCACGCTCGAAGCCCGGGTCGATATCCTGCGCAGCCTGCAAGCTGCGCACGAAGAGGCCAGCGCACGTCAGCAGGACCAACGACACCGCCAGCTGCGTGACGACAAGCAGATTTCGAGTGCCGAGCCGCCGATAGCGACGGAAACCGCCACCATCGTCCTTCAACGCACCGACCAGCGCAGGCTTCGTCGCCTGCAGCGACGGCGCCAGGCCAAATAACACGCCCGTGGCGATCGACAACACTGCGGTGAACAACACCACCCGTGAATCGAGCGAGAGATTAAGGGCGAGGGGAATGGGCAGGCCCTCAGGTTTCCAACCCTCGATGAGCTTCAGCGACCAAAAGGCCAGTAGCAGTCCGCACAGACCTCCGGCGAATGCCAGCGTTACGCTTTCAGTGAGCAGTTGCTGGACCAGTCGGCGTCGACTGGCGCCAACCGCGAGACGGACGGCGATCTCGCGCGCGCGGCCCGTGGCTCGAGCCAACAGCAGATTTGCGATATTCGCGCAGGCAATCAAGAGCACCAGCGCGGGCACGACCATGAGCAGCGCGGCGACAGGGGCAAGGTACCGATCGAGATTGGGATGAAAGCGGACGTCGGAGCTCGGGTACACGCTGGCGCGCCGATTGCGGTTGGTGGTTGGATACGCTTCCGCGAGGCGCGCGGCGACGACGTCGAGCGAGGCTTGCGCCTGAGCGCGCTCGACACCGGGCGCAAGACGCCCCCTCAGGAACATTGAACGGCTGCCGCGAGCCGTGGGGCCCTGCACTCGCTCGTCTCGCCCGGTCGAGATCGCGAAGTCGGTGTGCATCGGCACCCACAGATCGATGGCGATCGCGTTGAACCCCCCGGTGTATTCGCGAGGGCCGACGCCAACGATCGTGATCGGCTTGCCGTTGATTGTGATGGAACGTCCAATGACCGTTGGATCCCCGCCGAAGTGTCGCTGCCAGAACCCGGCGCCCAGGACGGCGACGTGCGGTGAGCCCGGCGTATCGTCGTCTGTCGTCAACAGCCGGCCGAGCGTGGGCTGAACCTCCAGGACCCGGAAATAGTTGCCGCTGGCAGCCTCAGCGAACAGCAAGGTCGATCGGCCGTTTTCCATCAGGTTGAGGAGCGTGGCTTCGTAGGCGACGGCACCGCCATCGAACACCGGCAGATCGCGGAAATCGAGGTAGTCGGGGTACGACGAGGTCGCCGGCGTCCCGTCGCTGTCGGTCGTATAGATCTCAACAATCTGGTGCGGGCGGGCGACCGCCATCGGGCGCAGCATCACCGCGTTCACCACGCTGAAAATGGCGCTATTCGCGCCGATTCCAAGGGCCATCGTGGCGAGCGCGGCAGCCGTGAAGCCGGGACTGGCCCGCAAACGCCGCACGGTGTAGCGCAGGTCATTCATCACAGCATCCACGGCACTTTATACGAGAACCGTCGTACATCAGTTCACCCGTAAAATCGAGATCATGAAAGTCATTCATCCGCGGAGCCGCCTGGCATGGTGGCTCGTTGCACTTCTTGTTGTCGTAGTTCCCCGGACAGGCCTGGCCGATGAAGGCTTCTGGCCGTTCAATCGCATTCCTCGCGCCGCGATCAAGCAAGCCTATGGCGTCGACATCACCGACGCGTGGCTGCAGCGCGTGCAGCAAGCCACCGTTCGCTTTCCCGGCGGGACGGGATCGTTCGTTTCACCTGACGGCCTTGTGCTCACCAATCATCACGTCGCGCTGGACATCGTTCAGGCGCTGAGCACCAAGGAGCGGGATCTCGTGACGACAGGATTTCTCGCCCGCGATCGTGCGCAGGAAATCAAAGCACCGGACCTCGAATTGGTGACCTTGCAGTCGATCGAAGACGTCACCGCGAAGGTGAACGCTTCGGTAACACCGGGGATGACATCCGCGGACACACTCGCGGCCCGGCGAGCGGCCATTGCCGCCATCGAAAATGACGCCGAAGCGAAAACCGGCCTGCAAAGCGAGGTCGTGACGCTGTATCAGGGCGCTCAGTACCACCTGTATCTCTACAAGAAGTTCACCGACGTTCGTCTCGTGTTCGCACCGGAGTTCGACATCGCGTTCTTCGGTGGAGACCCCGACAACTTCACCTTCCCCCGTTACGCGCTCGACATGTCGCTGTTTCGTGTTTACGAAAACGGCAAGCCTGCTGTCGTCGTCAATTACTTGCCGTGGTCGGCAACGGGCGCCAAGCAGGGCGAGCCGGTCTTCACGTCAGGCCATCCTGCCGCCACGCAACGCCTGAATACGGTCGCGCACCTGGAGTTCCTTCGCGACCAGGCGCTGCCGCTCAATCTCGACATGTATGGCCGGTTGCGCAACGCCCTCGAGCAGTACAGCAAGAAGGGTGCGGAGCAGGAACGCGAGGCCACGGATCTGTTCTTCGGTCTTGAAAACGCGCTGAAGTCGATGAAGGGGCAGCTGAAGGGACTGCAGGACGCCGCAATCATTAGCAAGAAACAGGCAACCGAGCAGTCGCTGCGCGATGCCGTCAACGCCAATCCCGATCTGCGTCAGAAATACGGCGACGCCTGGGATGCCGTCGCCAAGGCGCGCCGAGAGCTGCCACCGTACAACGTCGAACGCGTGATGCTCGAAGGCGGCATCGGCATCTATTCGGACTACTTCACGATCGCGCGCACGTTGGTGCGCTGGGCGAGCGAGAGTCAACGGCCGAACGGCGAACGGTTGCCTGAATATACCGACGCTCGGAAGACGGCGATCGAAAAGCAGATGGCGTCGGTCGCGCCGATGCACCCCGGACTCGAGGAAGCCCGCCTGGGTGAGTCCCTCGCGATCATGCGAGACACGCTGGGGGCCGACCATACCCTCGTGAAAAAGGTCCTGGACGGAAAAGCGCCCGCCGACCGTGCGAAGGAGCTCGTGGCTGGAACCACACTCGGCGATCCAGCAGTTCGCAAAACCCTTTTCGCCGGTGGGAAAGCCGCGGTCGACGCTTCAACCGATCCCTTCATCGTCGTTGCGCGAACCGTCGAGCCGCGCTCACGCGAGCTGCGCACGAAGTACGACAATGACGTGCTGGGGGTTGAGCGTGATGCGTACGCCAAGATTGCGCAGGCCGTGTTCGCGACCCAGGGTGACTCGGCCTATCCCGACGGCACCTTCACACTGCGGCTGTCATACGGCAGCGTGAAGGGCTATCCCGAAAATGGCAAGACGATCGCGCCGTTCACCGACTTCCGCGGGCTTTACGTGCGCGCCGACCAGCATGGCATCAAGCCGCCCTATAAGTATCCGGACAGCTGGACCAAAGCGCGTGCGCAACTCAATCTCGACGTGCCGTTCGATTTCGTGAGCACGAACGACATCGTCGGCGGGAATAGTGGTTCACCCGTGATCAACGCGAAGGGCGAACTGGTCGGGCTCATCTTTGATGGCAATATCCAGTCACTGCCCGCGTATTTCGTCTACGACGAGACGGACAATCGCGCCGTGTCGGTTGACGTGCGGGGGATGGTCGAAGCGTTGCGCAAGGTGTACGGCGCAGAAGCGCTCATCAGCGAGCTTCTGGCATCCGTCGCGACACGAACCGCGAAACCCTGAGACCGATTCAGGTTGATGACCGAGCGCCGACTGGTTACCGCCCAGCGGCGCCCGGCCGCTGACCGATAACCTGCATCGCGGTTGTGATCATCGAAGCAACGTCGGCAACGTTGGCAGGCAAAATGATCGTGTCCGCATTGTTGATGACCTTCCCGAACTCGCTGATGTATTGCTCGGCCACGCGAAGCTGAATCGCTTCCTGACCGCCGGGACCGGTGGTGACCTCGGCGACCCGTCGCAGTCCCTCGGCGGTGGCGGTGGCGACGGCGAGAATCGCCGCAGCCTGACCCTCGGCTTCGTTGATCTGCTGCTGCCGTCGCGCTTCGGACGCCTTGATCGTTTCCTGTTTGGTGCCTTCTGCGGTGTTGATGGCGGCGTCGCGTTGTCCTTCTGAGGTCAGGATCACGGCGCGCTTCTCCCGTTCGGCGCGCATCTGCTTTTCCATCGCCGCCAGAATGTCGTGCGGCGGGGTGATGTTCTTGATTTCATAGCGGAGCACTTTCACTCCCCACGGCTCCGATGCCTTGTCGAGTTCGGCGACCACCGAGGTGTTGATATTGGTGCGCTCCTCGAACGTGCGATCCAAATCAATCTTGCCAACTTCGCTGCGCAACGTCGTCTGAGCCAGCTGGGAAATGGCGAACATGTAGTCCTGAATACCGTACGAGGCACGCTCGGGATTCAACACTTTCAAATACAGCACGCCATCGACTTGCACCTGCACGTTGTCGCGCGTGATGCAGACCTGCGCCGGAATGTCGACCGCATTCTCCTTCAGCGAATGCTTGTAGCGGATGACGTCGAAGAACGGAACGAGGATATGAAACCCGGCGCCGAGCGTCCCCGAATAGCGCCCCAGCCGCTCCACGACATAGGCGCTCTGCTGTGGCACGACGATCGCGGTCTTGGCAAGAATGACGAGCACAATAATCGCGAGCAGGATGATGACAAACAGTCCGCCTTCCATGTGCTCCTCACTCCGGCTGAATGTAAACGAGCAACCCGTCCATGCGGGTCACGCGACAGCGTTGTCCCGGTTCCAATGTCGACGAATATTCGTTACGCGCGTTCCAGGGTGAGCCGCGAAGATCGACTCGACCGACCGCACCCGGTTCGATTCGCTCCCGTGGAGTCACCAGCTCGCCAACCATGGTGTCGACGTCGCTCGCCGGATGCTCGAATTGACGCTGTAGACGACCGCGAAACAGCAACAGATATGCAACCGAGCTGACAGTGAAGACCAGCCACTGAACCCACGGCGCTTCGGTGACGCCAAGGCGGGTGAGAACGCCCGCGGTCAGGGCGCCCAAGCCGAAGAACATCACGAAAAAACCGCTAGGAGTCGCCAGCTCGATGACGAGCAGAACCAGCCCGCCGGCGAGCCACATCCACCACTCCATCTGGGCGGATTATAGCTTCGCGTGTGGTGCCTGGTGTGCCTTAAGTGCCGGGTGCCTCGGTGCGTGTGCCAAAGTGCAGCGGTGCTCGTGTGCCTACATGTCCACGCGCACTGCGGCACCAGACTGCACTGAGGCACTTGAGCACCCAAGCACCAAATGCACCCGCACTCAGGCACAAAGGCACCCAGGCACTGCGGCACCGAGACACTTCTGCCGAAGCTGTTATGATCACTGATTCCAATGCCTCGCATTCTTATTACCAATGATGATGGCGTGCACTCGGAGGGGATTCGAGCACTCGCGTCCGCGCTTTCGCCGCTCGGTGAAGTAACCGTCGTGGCGCCGATCCAGGAGTCGAGCGCGATCGGCCACGCGCTGACTTTGCGGCGACCGCTTCGTATCGATTCGGTCGGCGGCGGGTTTTACGCCGTGGACGGCACGCCCACCGATTGCGTCAACCTTGGCGTCGCCGTCCTGTTCAAAGGAACCCTCCCGGACATCGTCGTGTCGGGGATCAACACAGGCTGGAACCTTGGCGATGACGTGACGTACTCAGGTACGGTGGCCGGAGCACTGGAGGCGGCACTGCTAGGGATTCCGGCGATTGCCGTCTCGCTCGCCAGGACGCGCGACTATGTCTTCGATTTCGGGCCGTCCGCCCAGGCCGCCGCGGTCCTGACGGATCTGCTCCTGCGGCACCCGCTCCCGGATCGCACATTCCTCAACGTCAACGTCCCGAAGGGCACACCGAAGGGGTTCCGGCGAACCGTGCAGGGGAAGCGGAATCACATCACGAAGATCGGCGAACGCCTCGATCCTCGCGGCAAGCCGTACTACTGGATTGAAGAGGGGATTGACGAGTGGACGGCGCACGACCGCAGCGACTATCAGGCGGTCAAGCAGGGCTTCATCTCAGTTTCACTGTTGCATCCCGACCTGACGGCCTATTCGGCACTCGACGACTTCGAGTCGTTCCCATTGCCGTCGGAGGTTGTGCACAGGGGTTCGTGACGGAGGTTCTTGACGGGGGTTCTTGACGAGGGTTCGACGAGGGTTCTTTCCGATGGGTTCTGAACCAAGAGGCGACTAACAGAACCCCCGTGGAGAACCTCCGTAGAGAACCTCCGCAAAGAACCCTCGTGTAGAACCCCCGTTTTAGGGTTACACTGGGACGTTCGGGGCGTGGCTCAGCTTGGTAGAGCGCTCGGTTCGGGACCGAGAAGTCGTAGGTTCAAATCCTATCGCCCCGACCACTTTCCCAAATTCCCATCTCCTACGCCCTAGGCCCTGCTCCCTAAAAGTAAAGCGTTACCCCGGCCGTCGTTCGCGTCCCGAAGGTACGCATCCGGGTCTCCGTGTTGACAGGTGAAATTTCCAGCGTGGTCGTTGTCTTGGAGTACGCGAGTCCCACCTCGCCGAACACACTAAAGCGATCGCTCACCGCAAATTGGCCGCCGAATGATCCCGCGACCTGGAATCCGTCGAGTGTCCGTTCGAGATCCGGAGTGAACGGGGCGTTGGTGTCGATCGACGTACGGACATAGTTGATTCGAGGGCTGATGTAGGTTCGCAGGCGATCGGTCGTGCTCAGGTAGAACAACGCGCCTACTCCAATCCCAGTTGAAAAACTGTCCGTCGACAGTTCGCCACCGTCGATCGGCAGGTCGGTCTCGAATTCAGTCGAGGACCAATTCAGAGAGACTTCGGGGCGAATGGCCACGCGATTGGTCATGTGCCAGATCACGGCAACCGACGATGGGTAGCCCATGGATAGCCCGATGTCTCCGGGATCCTGCGCAAACGAATTGGCTGCCGATCCCCACAGAATCAGCGTCACTACACTCGCAAGTCTAACGATACGCATAGGCCTCCACTCTTGGGCTAACAACGCGCTGTCGTGTCCTACAGACGGCCGATAACAGCTCCGGGTTCGCCAAGCCGCGCACTAGTCGTGACGGAGCCCGGGACTAGCACCGAGCAGCACCCGCGGCACTTGCGGCACCTGCCTAGGGCATCTTCTCGATACTCGCCTTCAGCGACGCCGCTTTTTCGCTCATCAGATGATGTTCGGCGGCGATTTCCAGCTGAGCCAACGCGTCGGCTTTTTGTCCCAGCCGGACGAAACTCTGCGCCGCGTTGAAGGCGGCCTGTGCCCGCCGGTGTTCGGCACTCTCCACGCGTTTCTGCGCCGCCTCGATGCGACGCGTCTTGATGGTTTCGGCGTACGTGGCGGCTTGAGTCCGTACGATATCGGCACGGGCTTCGGCGGCCGTCGATGCGAAACATCCAACCGACGTCACGAACTTCGTCGCCGCCTGCGGCCACGTTTGCTGTTCGACGTGCACCATGGCGCCAGTCCACACGGCCTCGCAGTTGGTTCGATCGAGCGAGTATGCCCGCTCGAATCGTTGGATCGCGGTGTCGAGTTCCTTTCGCGCGAATGCAACGAAGCCCGCGAGTGTGTAGACGCTGGAGTTGACCAGAAGCTTGGTGGCGTCCTCGACGTCGGCCCAGGCGGTGTCGAGTTCCTGCAGGTTGTATCGATTCCACGCCCGCCAGTAGTAGGCGTCGCCGATGTGCCACGTGCCGAGCTCGATCATTCTGGTGGCGACCCCGATGGCGTCGGCGTGCCGCTCAAGGTAGCTCAGGCTCAAGAGCCGACCATGGAGGGCGTCGCGGTGTGTTGGCTCGGTCGTCAGCACGTTGTCGTACAGCTCTAGCGCCGGTTGATATTCGCCGAGCGCGTTCAGCGCGTTCGCGTAAGTCAAGGTGATTGCCGGTGAGTCCGGAAACTCCTCATGGGCGCGCGAGAAGAGCCCAGATGCTTTCGAAACGTCAACCGTCGCTGGCCCACGTGACATCTCGCGACGTCCTTCGAACACGAGCGTATCGACCCATCGCGGATTCTCGGTTCGAAGGCTTTCGAAGAGAGCGACGTTGCCGCGGCAGTTGGCTTCCTTGAATCGCATCAATGAGCTATTCCTGTGACGCGCAGAGATCTCGTCGAGCTTCGCCGCGGCGGTTCGAGTGACGATATCCTCGCAGTCAATCGAGAGTGCCAGGTAGGAGGCGACGAGGTCGTCGGGAGGCGCCGCATTCAGCGCGGCTCGCACCGGGGCGGGCGCCAGATCGTCCCGAGCGCGTGGCCGTCTCGCACGGAGCTGCCGCACCTCAGGATCCAGGCCAGACAGGTCGCCGGTGAAAAACTCCGCCGCCTCGATGTACGCCGTTGGTGGAATCGCCGAGGGTGGACTGGGTGGCAGCGCGGCGGCATGCGCCCGGGCGCGGATGAGAAAGGTCTCGAACGGCAACCCCAGTTCCTTGGACCGGACGGCCAGCAGCACGGCGGCTTCAAATGCGCCCCGCCGGGCACGTTGTGGTCCGCGAGGATCGGAGGCCAGCCGCTCGAAGATCTGGAGCGCCTCCTCGAGGCAGCGATAGCACCCGGCGCTCATCACGACGTCGGCCTTGCCGACCTCCGCGACCAAAGCCGGCGATGGCCCGCGTGCCGCGCACCCCACCACCGTGATAGCGATCGTCGTCAACCCAACGCTCAGCCGCATGAGCCCTCGAGAGGTCAGTGCCTTAGACACCAGAAGCGTCCAAACGGCACGAATCACGGTTTTTCAAGGGGTTACAACGACGAACCGAATGGCACGGCGCTTGATGTATGTCCCCGCATGATGCGCAGGAAACTCTTCGGCGGGTTCGCGCTCACACTGTGGGCGTCCACGGCGGTCGGCGCACTCAATCTGATCTCGGTGAACGACGAGGTCGCGATTGGGCGGAAGGCGCAGCAGCAGGTGCGGCAGCAAGTCCCCGAACTGCGCGATGCCGCGGTCAATCGCTACATCGACACGCTCGGGCGCCGCATCGCGGCCGCGGCTGACGGTCCACGGTACCCCTACAGCTTCGACGTCGCGAACCAACGCGACGCCAATGCGTTTGCGTTGCCAGGCGGCCCGATTTGGGTGCATCGCGGCTTGATTGATGCCGCGCGCAACGAGTCGCAGCTGGCAGGAGTGCTGGCGCACGAAGTGGCACACATCGCCAACCGTCACGCGGCGGAGCAGATCAGCAAAGGAACAATCGCCAACGTCGGCCTGGGATTACTTGCGGCATTCCTCGGCGACGGGACAGGCGCCCAGATCGCACAGTTGGGGGCTGGCTTCGCGGCACAGGCGACGATGATGAAGTTCAGCCGGGATGATGAGCGCGAGGCGGACTTGAAAGCCCTGCGCTACATGAAACGCGCCGGTTACGACCCGCGCGGGATGGTGGAGTTCCTCCAGGTGCTGCGCCAGCAACAAGGGCGTGATCCTGGTTCGGTCCAGACGTTCTTCTCATCACATCCGGCACCGATCGATCGGGTTCGTCGCCTGCAGCAGGAAGCCAACCGGCTTGCCGGCGGCCGGCGTGATTCACAAACGTTCCAATCGATTCAGCGGCGCTTGGATCAGCTGCCAGCAGCCAGGTGACGACCTCAGGCTTTCAATCGCGACGAGTGATCGGAGTCACGAGGCGCGCGAAACGCGGATCGGCGCGGATACCGTCGAACAACGGATCGATCGCCACGAGAGGCTGCGCGCCTGAGACCGATCCCCGCGTCAGGACGGCGAATGCTTCGTTCGCCTGTCCAGTCACGGCGTACCACTGCGCAAGCGGCACAACCGGCAACGGTTCGAGCTCACGCAGTCGAGTCAGCACCTTCGCCGCATTGGCGGTATCGCCAGCGCGGAGCATGGCGAGGCCATGGATGGCCAACGCGTCCGCGGCCTGAGGGCTTGCGACGGCAGCTGCCGCGGCGACCGCCGCGGGGTATGCCTTCTGGAGAAACAGCGCTTTCGCGACAATCGTACCGGCCAGCGGAAGCTGTGGCGCGAGCTCCATCGCACGGCGCGATTCCGTAACCGCTTCGGGAAATCGTCGCCCATAGTAGTGAACGAGACCCAAGGCTTGCCTCATTGGACCTGCCAACGGATCGAGCGTGATGGCTTCCCGAGCCTGAGCCAGGGCTTCGGCATCACGCCCCTGTTCGGCGAGCAGAATCGCGTACCACTGGCGCGCGGTCGGATATCCAGGGTTCAGCTCAATCGCCCGGCGGAAGGACGCTTCAGCCGCGGCCAGGTTCCTTTCATGAAAGAAGTAGAGCGCCGCTCTCGACGTGTGCGCCTCGGCCAGAGAGTCATCGAGTTCGAGGGCACGCGTGACCGCCTTCAGCGCTTTGGCTCGAGCGTCACCCGGTGCGCCGAGTGCCGGCCTCGTGGTGGGGAGCACGTAAACGTCCGACAGACCAGCGTACGCCAGTGCGAACATCGGATCACGCTGGATGGCCTGCTCGAAGTCGGTGACAGCTGTGGCAAATCCATCTGCGGTGCGCAAGTTCCACGCATGTCGCCCCCGCAAATAAAGATCGTAGACCGCCGGGTCGACGGCTCGACGCTGCGCCAGTCGGCCTTGTTGCGTTGGGGTCAAGGCGCCCTTTACTTCCCTGGCGATCTCCGACGCCACCAGACCTTGCAATTTCAGGACGTCACCGATCGTGTGCTCGTAGCTTCTCGCCCACACGTGGTGATCGCTGCGCGCATCGATCAATTGGGCGGTGATTCGAATGCGACCGCCGGCGCGCAGCACCGACCCTTCGACAATCATGTCCGCGCCGAGCTCTTTCGCTACGACCGGCAAAGACTTGGTCTGATTGCGGTACTGCATCGCCGAGGTTCGCGAGATCACCCGCAGCCCTTCGAGCTGCGCAAGATCGGCAATCAGCGCTTCCGTCATGCCATCGGCGAAGTAGTCCTGATCCGGCTGCCCCGAATAGTTCGACAGCGGCAAAACGGCGAGGGTGATCAACCCGTCAGTTCGAGCTGCTCCGGCTCGGGCGGTAGCGTTCAGTGGTTCGTCGGGTGCCGATGTCGTCTCGGGACCCTGGGCGCGTTGGAGAAACAGAATCGCCAAGGTGATGCTCGCCACCGCACCGACGATCTGCGCCACGATGCGGCCAATGAACGAGATCCAGGCGCTGCGCACCTTGTCGCGCTTCTTCATCTCGCTGCCGTCCGTCGGCGTGGGCGGGGAAGGCGGCACGGGGCTTGCGGAAGGGTCCATCAATTCGCGGAGCGGCGGCGCGCCGTGACATTATCGCACCAGGCAGCTCGGCCGGGTCTGAGGTATAACAGCCAGACACCGGCCCCCACGGTGCCACCACGCGTCTCATCTGAAGGGGGTTGTCGTGTTTGGACTGTCACTCACTGACCATCTGCGCCTGACGTTCGGTCACGTCGTCTACAGTCACAAGGCTCACGCGACCACGGCGGATCGACACGCCCGCTGGAATCGCTGGCTCAAAGCCGGAGAAGCGCTCCTGATGCTGACCACGGCGGTGATGTCCGCCATCGTGGTGTTCACCGTCAATCCCCAACATGCGATCGCGGCGGCTGTCGCAGCGACGCTGGCGATGGGTGTCCTCGTCGTCCGACTGGCATTCGACTTCGAACGGACGGCAATCGCGCACCGCGCGTGCAGCACCCAACTCTGGCACCTGCGCGAGCAATACCGCGCCGTCCTGTCGGATCTCAAGGACGGCGTCCTGAGCGTCGAAACAGCGCGTGACCGGCGAGACCAACTGATGGCCACGCTGCATCGGATCTACGACAACGCGCCGCCAGCGGATCGAGAGCAGTATCAAAGCGCGAAGCAATCGTTGACCGCGGTCAACGAAGCAACCTTGACCGACGAGGAAATCGATCGCTTCCTGCCTCCCTCGTTGCACAAGACCGACGGGACGCCGCAGGCGAGCACGCCGTGAAGCAGCGATAGAATCGTGCGCGGACCAGTGCCGCCACCGCCCCCGTCCGACGTTCGCCCGAAGAGTCACACAATTCTGAACCTCGTGCTCGCCGCGATCGGCGGAGCGCTGCTCGTCGTAACGGTTCAGCGAGTCGGTTGGAGCGACGTCCAGACCGGTCTCAGCCAGGTCGGTTGGTGGTTCCTCGCGGTGCTCGCGCTCGGCGGTATTCGTTTCGCCGCGCGCGCACGCGCCTGGATGTCGTGCGTCAGAGCACTCGAGGCGCACGCCAACCGAACCCGCAACTCCGCAGGAAGTCAGCCTCCTGTGCTTCGGACGCTGGATTTTCTGAGTGCAGTGCTGGCAGGAGACGCACTCGGGAACTTGACGCCGCTCGGCCTGCTGGCCAGCGAGCCCGCAAAAGTGCTGATCATGAAGGCGCGACTGTCCACGACTCGCGCAGTCGCCTCGGTCGCGGTGGAGAACGCCTTCTACATTGCCTCCGTCGTGGCGATGCTGGCGGCCGGTGCGATCGTATTTCTGAGTCGCACGAACGTGCCCGATGCGCTGCGGATAGCGGGACAGGGAATTCTTGCCGGGACCGTCATCGCGATGTTCGTGGGCATTGCGTCCGCCCGATACCAGCCTGCCTTACTGTCTCGGATGGCGCACCTGTTTGCGTCGTGGACCGGGAAGGGGCGTCGTTCGCTGGATCAACTGGCGGACATCGAGACCGAGTTCTACGGGGTGATCCGTTGGCCCGCTCACACGATCGCAGCGGTCCTGGGCTGGGAGGCTGTCTTTCATCTCGTCGCCGTGACGGAGGTCTTTCTAGTCCTGCGACTCCTCCCCGGAGGGTCGACGACTTCACTGGCCGATGCGTTCGTGTTGGAGACCACGGGCCGCCTGATCGCGGTTGCGTTCAAATTCGTTCCATACCGTCTCGGAGTCGACGAGGCTGGCACGGCCCTGGTCGCACGGGCTCTGGCACTCGATCCGACGGGTGGCGTTACCCTCGCATTGATTCGGCGGCTTCGGATCCTGTGCTGGAACGCGCTCGGCCTCGTCCTGCTCGCCCGAACGAAGTAGTCGTCACACGTCGGCTTCCGGAAGTGGCCGGTCGGCGGGTCCGCCGATGACCGACCCATTGGCCTTGAATCTCGAGCCGTGACACGGGCAATCCCACGTCGTCTCCGCCTGGTTCCAGTGGACTTCACACCCCAGATGCGTGCAGATCGCCGAGCGAAGAGCGATGACACCCTGACTATCGCGCGAGGCGGCTACAAGCCGACCGTCGATTTCGACCACTCGGCCTTCACCTGGGCGAATGCCGCGCAGCGTTGACGCGTGCCGCGACGCAATGCGGTCGCGAATCATGTAGTACACGTAGTCTTTGTTCTCGCGGAGATAGTCCCAGGCCCCGGCGCGCACGCTGGTTCGACCGGGATCGAAAATCTCGCGCCACGGGTTGGACCGGCCGAGCACAGCATCCCGGGCCATCATCGCGGCGATCGTTCCGAACGTCATCCCGTTGCCGCCAAAACCCGTGGCAATGAACTGTCCCTTCGACGTTTCGCCAACGAAGGGAAGGCCATCGACACTCTCGACCACCTGGCCTGACCATCGATGAGACAACTCGAACGTTGGGGCAAACCGGCGCAACGTGACCACGAGCGACTCGTAGCAGGCAGCGGTATCCGTGACCTGTCCAGTCTTGTGATCGGCCCCGCCAAAGATGGCAAAGTCGCCGCCTGGCTGAGACTCGACGCGCAGGTAATGGTACGGTTCGGCGGTGTCCCAGTACAGCCCTGGCGTGATGTGCCCCGAAGGAAGCCGCCCCGCGATTGCATACGAGTTGTAGAGCGCGACCTTGCTCTGCAACAGCGTCGCCGCAATCATCCCCGAGTTGCCCATCCGTGGTGTGTGCGTCCCCAACACGACCCGATCACACGACACCTTGTGGGCCCCCGCGGTTAACGTTAGCGGTGATTCGGCTACCTCATCGACCGGCGTGTGCTCGAAGACGTAGCTGCCATCTCCGGAGATGGTTCGAAGCAGGCCATTCAGATACTTGCGTGGATTGAAGAGTCCCTGACCCTCGAACCGCGCGCCAGTGACATTGAGCGGCGCAATCTGACGCACGAAGGAGGCCGCGAAGCCCAGATCTTTGGCGAGCTCCGATTGCTTTTCGAGCTCGGCGGGAGGGAGGCCATTTCCAGTCAGCGCTTCGTGCAAGAAGCCGGGGACTCGCCGAAAGTCGCAGTCGATCGACTCGGTTTGGATGTGGCTTTCGATCCGGTCGATGGCAATTTGGCCGGCGTCCCAAACGGCCGTGGCCGTGTCGCGACCAAAATTCTTGACCAGGTTGGTGAGGAGCACGTCCGTGACCATGGCCAGATGCGCTGTCGTGTAGCCGGTGTCGCCGGACGCACACGTCGAGCGCTCGAGAAGCGCCACATTGATGCCAGAAGCCTTCAGCAGGTAGGCAGCCGTGATACCGGTGATGCCGCCGCCAACGATGGCCACGTCGACTCTGAGGTCTCGATCGAGGGACGGAAACGCTCGAGTTGGTGCTGTGTCGAGCCAATACGATGACGTGTTGAGTTGGACCATTTCAGGATGTGCTGCAAAGTCAATTCCGCGGCCGCAAGCCCAACAGCGATTGCGCTATCCTACTCGCGGGTTTCACGCGCTCGTCGAGTGGCGCGACGTTGATATCACATGGCACACACACTTTCACAACGGCATGGACGAGTTTCTGCTGGAGTCGTCATCGCGTCTCTGGTTACGGTGGCAATCGCAGCGACAGCGTCGCGCCATTCCGTTCAGGCACAAACTGCGGTTCAGCCAGCCGCCCAGACGGCCGCAGCAGTCGACGCCAGTCTCTACTCGGGCATGCGGTGGCGCAGTATCGGCCCCGATCGGGGCGGCCGATCGATTGCGGTGGCCGGGAGCGATGCGAGGCCGAGCGAGTACTTCTTCGGCGCCGTGGGCGGCGGAGTCTGGAAGACCACGGACTATGGTGTGACGTGGCAGGCCGTCAGCGACGCCAACTTCAAGACGTCATCCGTCGGCGCACTCGCCGTCGCGCCCTCGAATCCCGATGTCATTTACGCGGGCATGGGCGAGTCATGCTTCCGCGGCAACATCATTCAGGGCGACGGGATCTACAAGTCGACCGATGCTGGCGCCACCTGGACCCAGGCCGGCCTGGCGAACACCGAAGTCATCAGCAAGATTCGTGTTCACCCGAAGAATCCCGACGTGGTGTACGCCGCCGTGCTCGGGCACTCGTATGACGCCCATGCGGAGCGGGGCGTCTATCGCTCGAAGGATGGTGCGAAGACCTGGGAGAAGGTGCTGTATCGAGACGATCGTTCCGGAGCCATCGACCTGTCGCTGGACCCCAAGAACCCCGACGTCCTCTACGCAGCTCTCTGGCAGGTGTATCGCACACCGTGGTCCATGGAAAGCGGAGGGCCCGGCAGTGGTCTGTTCAAATCGACCGATGGCGGCAGCACCTGGACCGAAATCACGAAGAACTCGGGCCTGCCGTCAGGGATGTGGGGACGTGTTGGCGTCTCGGTGTCAGGAGCCGACAGCAATCGCGTCTACGCCATCATCGAGAACGACGGCGGAGGCGTGTTCGCCTCGGATGACGCCGGCGCGACATGGCGGAAGACCAACGAGGACCGCAATCTCCGTCAGCGGGCGTTCTACTACACCCACATCGTGGCCGACACGGTCGAGAAGGACACGGTGTATGTGCTCAACGTGCAGTTCTTCAAGTCGACCGACGGGGGCAAGACGTTTCCCAACACGCAACAGATTCGCGTCCCGCACGGCGACAATCACGACCTCTGGATCTCCGGAACCGATAACAAACGGATGGTGCAGGCCAACGACGGCGGCGGCAACGTTTCCGTGAACGGTGGTCGCACCTGGTCCGGTCAGGCCTACGCGACGGGCCAGTTCTATAACGTATTCACGACCCGTCACGTCCCGTACCACGTTTGCGGCGCACAGCAGGACAACAGCACGGCCTGCGTCGGTAGCCAGAACAACCCTGGAGCGGGGGAGGGGAGCCTTCCGCCGATCTTCTACGCCGTTGGCGGTGGTGAAAGCGGTTACATCGCGCCCGATCCCAAGGACACCGCGGTCTTTTATGCCGGCAGCTACGGTGGTTACCTGAGCCGCCTCGATCGCGATACCGGGCAACAGCGCGCGATCCACATTTACCCGAACAACCCCATGGGCTGGTCCTCGGTCGACATCAAGGAGCGGTTCCAGTGGACGTTCCCGATCGTCTTCTCGCCGACCGATCAATCGACGCTCTTCGCGTCGTCACAGCATTTGTGGCGCACGACGACAGGGGGACAGCGCTGGGAGAAGATCAGCCCGAACCTGACGCGTTCTGATCCGAAAACAATGCAGGCGTCTGGCGGGCCGATTACGAAGGATCAGACGGGCGTCGAAACCTACGCGGTGATCTTCACCATCGCGCCATCGCGCCAGGATCCCAACACGATCTGGACGGGATCCGACGACGGCTGGGTGCATATAACACGTGACAGCGGCAAGAACTGGGAGCGTGTGGCGCCAACGGATCTGCCAGACTTCACGCGGATCAGCCTCATCGAAGCCTCTCCACACCAGAATGGTGTCGCGTATCTCGCCGGCAATCGCTATCAGCAAGGCGATCGTCGTCCATACGTTTACAAGACGGCTGACTTCGGCAAGACGTGGCAGAAGATCGTCACCGGCATCCCCGATAACGATTTTCCACGCACGATTCGAGAAGATCCAAAGCGGCGTGGCCTCCTCTATGTGGGAACTGAAACTGGCATCTACATTTCGTTCAACGACGGCGCATCGTGGCAGCCGCTACGGCTGAACTTGCCGGTCACGCCGGTGCACGGGATCGTTGTGGAAGAACGCGACCTCGTAATTGGCACCCATGGTCGGGGGTTCTACGTTCTGGACGACATCAACGTGCTGCGGCAGGCCGCCGGCAACATCACGAACGCTGCCCTGCACGTGTTCAAGCCCAACAACCCTCTCCGCGGACTGGATAACAACATCGCGATCGACTACTTCCTTGGCCAGGACGCGGACGAAGTGCGCGTGGAGTTCCTCGATGATTCGGGCAAGGTCCTCCGCACGTTCAGGGGAACACCCAAGGACCCGGCGCCGACACCAGGTGGCGGGGGTGGCGGCGGCGGATTTGGCGGCAACCCACCACGCGTCGGCACCCGCAAGGGCATGAATCGCTTTACGTGGGATTTGCGTCAAGAAGGCGCGGTCGTGTTTCCCGGCATGATCATGTGGGCTGCGCAGCCGCAACGGGGTCCCGCCTCGCCGCCGGGAAAGTATTCCGTGCGTGTCACGGCCTTGGGCGACACGAAGGCCGAACAGTTCACGATCGGCATCGACCCGCGGTTGCAGGCGGACGGCATCACGGAGGCCTATCTCCATGAGCAGTTCAAGTTGTCCTCCGAAGTCCGCGATCGGGTATCGACCGCCAACAACGCCGTGATGCGGATTCGCGGGTTACGTGATCAAGTCAACGAGCGGCTGGCGAAAGTGCCGGAGCGTCGGCGCGCCGAGATCCAGAAGATCGCCGATGGGCTGCTGAAGCCGCTGGCCGGCGTCGAGGAAGAGATTTATCAGGTGCGTAATCGGAGCGGACAGGATCCATTGAACTATCCGATCCGCTTGAACAACAAGATCGCGGCGTTGATGGGGATTATCGAAAGCGCTGACCATCGGCCGACGGATCAGACCTATGAGGTCTTCAAAGAGCTCTCGGCCGAGCTCGAAAAGCAACTCCAGCAAATGAACACCACCGAGAAAGTGGAGCTGCCGCGGCTGAACGCGGCTCTCAAGCGCGAAAAGGTGGACGCCGTCGATCCAAACGCCAAGCCGACTCCGCCGGCCGACAAACCCGCGACGAAGCCGCCATCACTCGATTGAGGCGGGTGGGTTACCAGTCAGGGATGTTCAGCTGACGCGGGCCAGGACGATCAGCACGCCAACCGCTGTCGCTAATTGCAGCGCGAGTGAGGCGCGATCGCGAAGAAAGATCGCGCCGATTCCAAGAAAGAGCGCGGCGATGAACAACGCCGTCCAATAGAGTTCTCGGGCGCTCTCCTCGACGGTGCCCGCATCCGCCCGGCGCCGTGTCGACTCGATGATTCCGTTCGCGATGTCACGGTCGCTTTCGCGATTGAGCTCGAAATAGCGCCCTCCACCCGCCGTCGCAATCACGGCCAGCGATGATCGGTCGAGCGTCGAAGAGACCGCCGCGCGCCCCGGCAGTCGATTCGGCTCCGGAATCACCCCTCCCGCGGTCGTCCCGACGCCGACGACGAAGAGCGGAATGCCTCGTTCTTGCGCGAGCGCCAGTGAGGTCGCGACAGAGCCGCTCCAGGCCTGACCGTCGGAGACCAGGATGAAGGCTTGCGGATTGCGGGGGCGACGCCCGGGCTGAGCTCCAGGTCCTGCTTGAGCCGCCGGGTCCACTCTCGAAGCACCCGAGGCGCCGGGCTTCGGCCCGGCTGTCCCTTTCTGCATCTCCTCGTCGCGATCGATCAATCGCATGCCCCAGTAGATGCCGCGCTCGATATTGGTGTCCCACGTCGTGTCGTCCTCGAGACGAAACGGCGGTTCGTCTTCGAGATGATCGAGGAAGAAGAAGAACGTATTCGGATCGCGTGTCAGACGCACCTGCGGCGTGGCAATCGTCGCGAACAGGGCCAATGCGACACGGTCGTCTTCCCACTGAAGCGATTCACCAATCGTCCTGAGGAAGGACATGGAGCGCCGCCAGCGATCCCCCTGAACGTCGCGCACACGCATCGACGCGGACCCATCCTGGAGAACGACGAGATCGATGCCGCTGGTCCGCACCATCGACGCGACGCCGACTGGCCGCGCAATAGCCAAGATGACGAAGGAAAGAGCGGCGATCAGACACAGCCAGTAAGCGAGATCGCCGAGCAGCGGCAAGCGCTCGGTACGTTGCTGATTGGGGAGTTGACGATGCCGACGCATGTTGGCGACGTCACCGCGACGTCGCCATGCTTGCCACGTCCACAAGACCAGGAGTACAGCCGGTATTGCCAGCAGCGTGAGGAACGCTGGCGCGGCAAATCGCAGCCCGGCGAGGTCGAGGGTCGTGGGCATGTCTCCTCAGCCCTTGCGAAGCTTCTGGCCCGAACGGCCGGCCTCCTCGGCCTCCTGCCGCTCGTCGGGCAGCATCGGAACGATCATCTTGAACTTCTTGGCGTCGGCGTCGCGCGGTGGGGCACCGGCCTCGCCGTGTACGGTCAAGTCGACGAGCGCGGCGTCACCAGCCGGCAATGGCTGCTTGCTCTTGAGGACAGCGGAGCGTAGCCGGAGCACGAACTCGTAGTTGAAGGCCGCTTCCTCATTGGTGGCATCGGCGCGGATGACATCCGCGTAGCGCTTGGCGATCGTATCGAGCCGCCCGACCACCGATTGCCACGGTCCGCCAGCCGCTCGCAGCGTGCGATATTCACTGTTGGCGGCGAGCAGCAGAATCCTGGGATCTTCCGATCCGGTGAGCGCCTGATAGTCGCCGTTCCAATACTGCGCGATTGCCAACTCCTCGTCGCCACCAGGGCTGATACGGCGCAGGATGGGGTCCAACAGGCCAGCGGAAGTGGCTGCCTGAAGATCGGTCGCCGCGCGTTCGTAGCGAAGCGTCACGAGCGTGTGCTCGGCGTCCGCCATCCGGCGCTCCGATTCACCAGCGAACCAAAGTACGACTCCGGCGAGCGCGATGACGATGGTCGTAACGACAAAGGCAGCAAACGACTTCATGAGTCTGTCCTCAGTGGTCCTACGGAAAAGTTTGAAACCACGGCACGGTGAGCCGCATGGCCAGCGCCAGGCTCCAGAACGCGGCTGCTACCAGCGCGAACCCGGCGAAGCGTGGCTGTTCGGTCGTGTAGCGCTTCATTTCGACGCGCCCGACTGCCGCACGATCGATCTCCTGCACGGCACGGATGACCGCGGATTCGTCGGTTCCGTGGAAGAACTTTCCGCCGGTGCGGGCCACGGCGGCAGCCCAGGCTTCGTCGGAAACGCCGGCCGGCACGCGTCCGGGGATACCGGTGCGGATGAAGAAGACGGGAATCTTCGCCCGGGTCGCGTCGCGCAGCACGTCGTAGGCGGTCCGGCCGTCTTCGGTGACTTCTGCATCGATGCCGTCCGAGAAAATGACCATCGCATTGCCCGCGGCATCGAGCACGTCGAAGGCACGAAAGAGTCCGACGCTCTGGTCGATCGCATTCGCAATCACCGTGCCTTGATCGGGGAAGCTCATGAACTCCGTCCAGTCCCCGATCAGCGACATGCTGAAGAGAATGTTTTCGTAGTCCGTGGTGAAAGGCGTGATCACATAGGCCTGGTCGCCAAATTCAACCAGGGCCAGCAGGTCACGATATTTGCCCTTCATCCGCAACTCGACGAAATAGCGTGCCGCTCCGACCGTCGTGAAGAACATCGCGTCGTTGGGAGCGTCCTTGGCCAGCCGTGTCGATGGCATCGACGACAACATGCTCGATGAAGCGTCAATCATGAGGCTGATGCGGCGGCCCGGATATGCACTCTCCTCACGCGTCAGGGCAGTCTTCGGATCGGCGAGCGACAAGGCAAAGAAGGGGACGCCGGCCAGCGCCAGCATGAGCGCGCCGTGCCGCCAGATTGCGCCGCGGCGCGGCCGCACCCAGTCAATCAACGACGGTAACGCCAGCCGACCGCGGCCGCTCGAGCGGCGCGTCAAAGTTCGCAGGAGCAAGGCACAGGCGGCGAGCCCGAGTAATGCCACGGCGGCCAGGCGTGTCGCGGACTCTGCCGAGAAAAACAGGTCCTGCAGATCCAGCCCTCGCGACTCGACCATCAGAGCCGCCACCTGATCTCGAAGCTCGTTCAGCGCACCCACGCCTTGGGTCTCCACCCCTTGATCGACTCTCGCAGCGACGTAATGGCCTCCGCGAACCAGGTATGACGTGACGACACGCGATCCCCCGCCTGCTTCACGGCTCGGAGTGCTTCGTCCAGCGCACTTGAGTCGAGCGCGGCCTTGCGACCGTAGCGCGCGGCGGTGAGGCTTGTCAGTGCCTCTTCGATTTCGGTGGCGGTGGTCGTCGAACCTGAGACCGCAAACCGGCGACGCAAGGGCCAGCCTGATGTCATCACGAGCTCCCCGGAAGCCGGTTCACCCGCCGCGGGCCGCTGTACGACAGCACGGCCGGCCAGATAACTCGCGACAACGCGAGAGGCAGCCAACGCGCGCCCAACCGCTTCGGGGGACCAGCCGGCGCCACGCGTTTCCTGTTCGACCCCGGCGAGCTCACGACGAACAGCGGCGAGGACGGTCCGGTGGGGCAGCAGATGTCGAGCAGCGAGCTCGGTCTCAGTCCGCCCTTCGCGGAACCATCGGGCAATCGCCACGGCCAGCGTCAAGGCCGCGATGGCAAAGAGAATCAAGGCGAGGGTACGGAACATTCGCGCACGGAACGCGCGGCTCGCGATGGCCGCGAAGGTCGGCACGGACGGCTCGCGAATCCCTCGCGCACTCTCCGGAACGAGCGATGCGATCCGAATGGTCAGAGGCGGCAGTTCATAGGTCTGTTCGCGACCCTGCACCGAGGCATCCTGCTCGACGCGGCTTTCGATGCGATACGTGATGGCAAGGCCCGTGACCGGCACATCCAGACCGAATGAGTCCTCGGAAATCAGCCGCATCAGGTATTCGGTACTGCATGAACCTGCGGCCGGCTGTCACGTAGTCAGGATGCTGCGTGCCGCCGACTACCTCGTACGGCGGGAACTGCACCGCGGCCGTCCCCAATCGAGACCGATCCACAACCGCCCGCGCAGCGTCGGTCTCGAGCACCGAACACGTGAGTACGATCGGGAACGTCTCGCCAACACGAACGGTGACAGCACTCGTCCGCCACCAGCACGCCACCGGGTCGACTTCGACGTTCTGCGTCGGCGTCTGTGCCTGCACCGCACTGCCCAACGCGATGACCACGGCAGCGCACGCACTGAGAACCGCGTACTGCACCCGTCGCACCCACCGCACCCCGCACCTGTCGCACCCGTCGCACCTGTCCCACCTGTCCCTACCTCCTGCGGAGTCGCCGTTCGGCCACCCATTCCAGTAATGTCACATCGAACTTGGTCGGATCGGATTCGAGACGCAGCGCATCCAAGCCAGCCTTCTTGGCCTTTTGCGCCACCTGGTCCTGCCACTCGCGCACCCGCCCAGCCATTGCGCTCAGCTCGCGCCTCGACATCACACGCGAGCGGCCGCTCTCCACATCGAAGGCCTCGATCCAGCCGGCCGAGACGCCAGGCAGCTCAAACGCAAACGACGCATCGACGATGCCGAGGAACACGTCGTGCAATGAGTTCAGATGTCCAAGCTCGTCCACCAGGGCGTCGACACCGTCGAACAGGAAGTCCGAAATGATCGGTACCATCGACGTCTTGCGCATGAACCCGGAGAGTGACGCTGCAAGATCCCCGCTATGTCGCAGATCCTGTAGTCCCTCGCCAAACTGGTACGCATCGAGACAGTGGATGACTTGTCCCTTCCCGATGCGTGGACGCAATCCCTGCAATTTGGTGAACTCATGATCGAAGGTCACGAGGCCGATCGAGTCCTGGAAGAAAACAGCGGATAGGCCAATCGTGGCCAGGGCGCGTGCAATCGTGACGGCAATGGCTACGCCATCGATCCCGCAGCGCGTCGAGAGCGAGCGATCGGCCACCATCACCACGCTCGACGTGCTCGGCTGCTCGAACTCCCGAATCATCAACGGGCTGAAATTCGTCAGCGAGGACTGCGGCCAGTCGATGGATTCGAATCGATCGCCGGCTTGCCATTCGCGCAACCCGACGAAATCAAACCCTGACCCGTGAAAACGGCTGGCGTGCTCACCGATCGTGAACTCACGCATCCGCTTGAGAATGAGCAGTTCGACTTCAGTGATGTCGGACAGGCTGATGAGCGGTTCGACATCCCGGGCCTGATCGGCGCCCGGCCATGTGGACGACCGGCTCCTCACGGAATCGGTACCCGCTGGACGAGATCGTCGATTACCGCCTCGGTCGTAAGGCCGTGGCTGGCGGCGTGTGGCCCCAGCCAGATGCGATGGCCAAGGATGTAGGGGGCGAGATCCTGAATGTCCTCCGGATAGACTTCGTCGCGGCGCTTGACGAGCAGCGCCCAGGCCTTGGCGAGTCGGCCCCAACAAATGATGGCGCGCGGCGAAGCGCCCAGGTCGACCCCGCGCTCGACGAGCTCGGACGGAGAGTGCGTGCGCCAGTCGATGTCCGGATTGTAGGGACGTGAAGCCGCCACCAAACGCTGGATGTAGTCGCCCAGTGCTTCGTGCAAAAACACTTGCTGGTTGATCGCTGCGCGGAGCTCGATGATGCGCTCTTTCTCCATCAGCTTGTTCAGTCGAATGCGCTTGAAGTCGAAGTTCACCAGCTTTCGTTCTTCTTCGGGCGGCAAGTAGCCGATGTTCACCATGATGGCGAAGCGGTCGGTCGCCGCTTCTGAAAGCGGGAAAGTGCCCTGCCCGAGCTCCACCGGGTTCATCGTCGCAATCGCGAAGCTGAACGCAGGTAATTCGTATGTCGTCTTGCCGACGGTAACGGTGCGATCCTGAAGCCCCTCGAGGAAAGCGCTCTGTGACTTGAGCGGGATACGGTTGATCTCATCGAGCAGGATGATTTCCGCCTCGGCGAGCGGTCCGAACTCGGTCACCAGCTCGCCGGTCGCTGGATTGATCATTTGAAAGCCGACGACCTCCGTTGGCTGAAGATCCGCGCGGCCCTGCAGGCGGGCAAACTTGGCGTTGCTGATCGCCGCCAGGATCACTCCAAAGAAAGTCTTGCCGACTCCCGGCACGCCGCGAAGCAAGAGGTTCCCGGAGCTGACCTGGCGTTGTTCTTTCTTGTCATAGGTCGTCGGGATTTCCGAGAGCAGAACGACGTTGGCGAGCTGTTTGGGGCGGTCGTATCCGACCAGCGCCTTGGCGCCTTCCGCGAGGATCGCCTCGTGGAAGGCGAGCGCTTCTTCCAGGTCAGGGTGCACGGCGTCATCTTACTTCCGATAGCGGACGGCCCTGCGCGGATCGCGGCGAAATTGGCCGTGAGCAATGGCGTGAGGAGCTTCGGCTACAATGCATGAGATGCGGGGTGCTCGCCGGTTTCTGGTGAGCGGCCGGGTGCAGGGCGTCGGGTTCCGTTTCTTTACCCAGGACATCGCGCGGCGGGAAGGGTTGACGGGTATCGTGCGCAATCTCGCTGACGGCCGCGTCGAAGTCGTCGCCGAGGGCGATGACGAGTCATTGACGCGACTCGAGGCCGCACTACGCCGCGGTCCATCCCACGCACGCGTCGAGACCGTCGAAGTCGACGACCTCGTGCCGAGCGGACGATATCTGGGATTTGCGGTCGACTAACACGTGGACGACATGGAGCATCTCAAGACCAAGATCCGGCATGTTCCGGATTTTCCCAAGCCAGGGATTCTGTTCTACGACATCACGACGCTCCTGAACGATGCGCAAGGATTTCGTGAAATGGTCGATGGCTTGGCAGCGCCGTACGTCGCGCAGCGCATCGACCAGGTCGTCGGCATCGAGAGCCGCGGCTTCATTCTCGGCGCGGCCGTCGCCAATCGTCTGAATGCCGGGTTCGTCCCGATTCGCAAGCCGGGGAAGCTGCCATCCAAGACGCATCGCGAAGACTACGCCCTCGAATACGGTGTCGACGGGCTCGAGATTCACGAGGACGCATTTGGTCAGGGACAGCGCGTCCTGATCGTGGACGACGTGCTCGCCACCGGTGGCACGGCCAAAGCGGCCGCGGGGTTGGTACGACGTGTCGGCGGCGAACTCGTCGGCCTGTCGTTTCTCATCGAACTCAATTTTCTGAATGGTCGAAGCAAACTCACTGGCGAGGCGGTACATTCTGTCCTGCAGTACTAGGCGCCTGTAGCTCAGTTGGATAGAGCATCGGTTTCCTAAACCGGGGGTCACAGGTTCAAGTCCTGTCAGGCGCGCCAAAACAGCATTATGCGCACATCTGAACGTCACCATCTGAAAGACAACGAGCTCGCGATTGCGGTCAGTCATGCGAGCAGCTGGGCCGCGGGCAACAAGCAGACGATCACGTACGGTTTGTCGGCGATCGTGATCGTCGCCATCGGCTTCCTCGGCTACACCACGTGGCGAGGAAGCGTGGACAACAAGGCCAGGGCGATGCTCGCCGAGGCGATGGTGGTGCAGGAGGCGCGCGTGATGCCGCCACCGCCGCCAGCGACCGATCCGACGGCACCAGCACCGGCAGCGCCACAACCTGGTAGCTATCCGTCCGAGAAAGCCAAGCTGGAAGCCGCGCTACCGAAGTTCCTCGCTGCCGCCGACGCGTATCCATCGAGCGACTCCGGACAGACCGCGCGTTATCACGCCGCCTCCGCTTTGGTGGGTCTCGGCCGCTTCGACGAAGCGATTGCTCAATACGATCGACTCATCAGCAACGGCTCGGGGCTGTTGCCTCAGATGGCGCGCCTCGGCAAGGCGGAAGCGCAGCTTCGCGGCTCGAAATTCGACGCAGCGATTGCCACGTTCAAGGAGCTCTCTGAACGCACCGACACCACACTTCCCAAAGAGGCGCTGCTCCTGGAGCTCGCCCGCGCTTACAAAGCCGCCGGCAAGACCGAGGACGCGCGCAAGACGCTCAACCAGATCGTCGAGCAGCATGCCGAGTCGCCGTTCGCGGCCGAAGCGAAGACCGAATTGGAGAAGGTCGGGTCGGGCTCGTCGGGATCGTAGGGGCAGGTTGGGCTGGTAGGGCAGGTGGGTCGAGTAGGGCGCGTGGGGCCGGTCAGTCGGTAGAGATCTAATGCGGGACGATCGACCTGGTGGCCCGATTCGCTGGCGGATTCATCTACCCGTATCGCCCGAGCGCGTTTACACCGCGCTCGATTCCAACGTTGGGCGCGCCGCATTCTGGGCCCAGTCAGCCGTCGAAACCGATCACGGCATTGAGTTTCGATTCGCCAACGGCGAGTGCGCCACCTTTCGCATCCATTATCGCCAGCCTCCGTCCGCGTGGGCCGTCGAGTACTTCGGCGGCATTGCGCGTTTCGATCTGACACCCGACGGCCGCGGCGGCACTGATCTGCTGCTGACCCACTCGGGAGTCAATGCTGAAGAGTGGCACGAGACGCACGCCGGCTGGCTGAACGTGCTCTTTCCGTTGAAAGCCTGGCTCGTTCACGGTGTCGATCTGCGCAATCACGATGCGGATCGAACTTGGGATCAAGGGTTCGTCGACCAATAGCGTCGGCACTCGCGTTCGCTTCTGGCCCGCAAGTCACATCGGCGATGAACCGCCCCCATATCGCAGCGTCACGACGCTTGGCGAACCTGTCGGCGGAATCGTCAACACGATCAACCGATCAAACTCGTCGTCTTGGATCGGCGGCGTCTTCCCGCCAAGCTTTTCAACCAACGCCGGCACGGTGTTGCTGTGATGCACGACCAACACGGTGCCGCTCTTCATTAATCGAATCCGCTCGACCACAGCGTCCAGTTTGTCCGCCGGCAGCACCACCGGCTTGATCGCCTTCAGCTTCGCAATCGGATCCGCGGTCTGCTGCGTGCGAATCATCTGCGACGTGATGATCGCTTGAACGTCCGCATCGACCAGCAAGCGGGCCAGGGCATTTGCGCGTTCGCGGCCGCGATCGCTGATAGCGACGTCACCATCGCCCGGGACTCGCTCCGCGTGCCGAACGAGGATCACCGTCGTGGTGCCGTTCGGCGGTTGGAGTGCTGTGACATGGCTGGTCGTGGGCAGCAGGCAGAAGGCAAGCAGAAGGAGGATCCGTGTCATAGGTGTGCTGCGCTTCGGGGGCCACTCACTGCCGCAGGCCGACTTCGGATGGTCGACGGGCGACGTTCTTGACGAACGTGAATGGCGCAAGCGGGGTGAGCCGAATACCGGACAACTCGTGCTGAGCCACCGCGACGTTGGTCTTGTACCAGAGGCTGATATACGGGGCATCGACGGCCACCCGGCGCTGGACTTCCTGATAGAAGCGCTTACGCGTTTCATCGTCAGCGGCCGCGGTAGCCTGGTCAATGAGTCGATCGACCTCTTGATTGACGTAGTGACCTCGATTGAAACCCTGCGGCGGCACCTGATTCGAGTGAAACACGCGGCGCAGCATGTCGGGATCCGAAATGCCAACCCACTGGAGGGTTGCCAGCTGGTAGTTCCCGCGCGCGACGTCCTGCGAGAGGGTAGCGAACTCATAGCTGCGGACGTCGAGCTCGATGCCTACGTTTCTCAAGTCCTGCTGAATGACCGCAGCTTGCAGCCGGTAGAACTCGTTCGTCGACACCTTGAGCGTGAGCCGCAGACGCGGCTGCGGACCGTCACCATCGGGATCGGGGTGACCGGCCTCATCGAGCAATGCCTTCGCCTTCGCCGGATCAAAGGAGAACTGAAACGCGTCGGCTGCGTATGCCCATGATGAGGGCGGCACGACGCCAGAGGCCGGTTGGGCAAGCCCGCGGCGCAGGTACTTCACGATGGCATCTCGATCGATTGCGTAACCGATCGCCTGGCGGACTCGGCGATCCGACAGCAGCGAATCACGCAGATTCACGCTGACATACGCATAGTCGGTCCCCGTTGATGCCGCCAGCTGCATCGACCCTTCCTCGCGAAACTTCTCGACGGTGTCCGGGCTGATGTCGTTGACGACGATGTCGACGGTGCCCTTCTTGAGCTCGAGGCCGCGCATGATCTCATCGGGGACGATCTTGAGTACCACGCCCGCGTTGCGAGGCGCGCCGTCGAAGTAGTCCGCGAATGCCTCCAGCTCGAGGCGATCGTCAACCGCGTAGCTGCGAAACTT
The DNA here is from genome assembly GCA_963724485.1 of uncultured Acidobacteriota bacterium. Taxonomy (GTDB): domain Bacteria; phylum Acidobacteriota; class Vicinamibacteria; order Vicinamibacterales; family UBA2999; genus JACCSI01. Next base: position 336,986 of record CAVRUW010000013.1, on the reverse strand, counting down.
GTACGGGCCAGTGCCCACGGGGTTCGAGCGCAGTTCCGGGCCTGCGCGAGCTGGAATCACGGGCAGAACCAGCTGGATCAGGAACGAGCCCGAGGCCTGCTTGAGAACGAATCGCGCGGTGTAAGGATCGACCGTCTCTACCCGATCCAATCCCGCATACGCGCCTCGACGAGCCGACACGAAGCCAGGGTCGATGAGGCTGTTGAAGGTATGCGCCACATCAGCCGACGTCAGCTCATGACCGTCGTGGAAGCGAACGCCACGGCGCAAGTGAACGACTACGGTTCGATCGTCAGGCTGCTCCCAGCGCTCCGCCAGACCCGGCCCGACTTTGAGCTCGTCGTCCAGCGTGAGGAGCGTGTCGTAAACCAGCTGATAAACCTTCTGCGACACTTCGTCGGTCCCGACACGCGGGTCGAAGTTGTTCGGCGATGCGAAGACCGCCAACGTGATGACATTGGGGTCGATCGAAGGTCGAGCACCACAACTTCCAGATACGAACAAGCCACAGAGGCACAGAGACGCCGAGAGCCATTTGGCTCTGAGCCTCTGAGCCTCTGAGGCGTGTACGTCTGTCATTCCAGTTCCTTCTTCAAGTCCGACAGAATCTGCAGCGCTTCGAGCGGGGTCATTCGATTGAGGTCGAGCTCTCTCAACCGTTCACGCAACACATCGTCTCGTTCGACGGGCGCCTGGAAAAGACCGAGTTGCTGCTGCGAAGCGCTCGGCTCGCCGCTCAGTGCCGGGCGACCGCCGCGCGTGAGTTCATCGTGCTCGAGTGCGATCAGTATGTCACGCGCTCTCGCGATGACCGCCGGCGGAAGCCCGGCCAACCGAGCCACGTGGATGCCATAGCTCCGATCCGAGCGGCCGGGCAGGATCTTGTGCAGGAAAACGATCTCGTCCTTCCACTCGCGGACTTCGACGTGCGCGTTCACCACGCCCGGAACGGCGTCGGCGAGGTCGGTGAGCTCGTGATAGTGGGTGGCAAACAATGTTTTGGGACGCGCCCGGCCGTTCTTGGCCAGATGTTCGGCCACTGCCCACGCGATGCTCAGGCCATCGAACGTGGCCGTCCCCCGGCCGATTTCGTCGAGCACGACCAGGCTGCGCGAGGTTGCGCCGCTGAGGATGTGCGCCGTCTCCTGCATCTCCACCATGAACGTGGATTGGCCGCGCGCGATGTTGTCGGACGCACCAACCCGCGCGTAGATGCGATCGACGATGCCGACTTTCGCTTCCCGCGCCGGGACGAAAGAGCCGGACTGCGCCAACAGGCAGAGGAGCGCAACCTGCCGCAAATAGGTCGACTTGCCGCCCATGTTGGGCCCGGTCAGGATGACCAGCTGGTACGACGAGCCATCGAGCCGGACATCGTTCGGTACAAACCGTCCGCTGGCCAGGCGTTCGACGACGGGGTGGCGTAAGTCGACGGCAACCAGCTCATCGCCGTCATCCACCAAGGGCTTGGTGTAGTTGCAGAGCGTCGCGGTCTCGGCAAAGCCCGCGAGCACGTCGAGCGTCGCGACCGCTTGAGCGGTATCGAGCACGCGAGTCGCTTCGGCGGCCACCCGCTGGCGAAGCGCCTCGAACAGCTCCAGCTCGCGCTCGAGGATCCGTTCATCGGCGCCGAGCACGCGCGTTTCGTAGTCCTTCAGCGCTGGCGTCACGAAGCGCTCGCCACCGGCAATCGTCTGCTTGCGATGGTAGTCGAGCGGCACCGCATGCAGGTTCGCCTTCGAGACTTCGATGTAGTAGCCGAAAACGCGATTGAACCGGACCTTGAGCGACTGAATCCCCGTACGCTGACGCTCCTGCTCTTCGAGCTCCGCGATCACCTGCTTGCCGGAGCGGGAAATGTGTCTGAGCTCGTCGAGCTCTTTGTCGACGCCATCACGGACGAACCCGCCATCGCGCGCCAGCGCCGGCGGTTCGTCCTGAATCGTCTGCTCGATCCATTGACGAACATCTGTCAGGTCGTCCAGCGCGCTGGCAAGGCTCATAATGAGCGGCGCCTGACACTCGGAAAGCAGGACGCGTACCCGCGGGACCGCCGACAACGATTGACGAAGCGCAACGAGATCGCGAGGGCTGGCGGTCGCGAGCGCGACTCTCGAAATCAACCGTTCGAGGTCGTGAACCGTCTTCAGTGCCTCGCGAACCTTTCCGCGTTCGCTGGTCCGAAACGCCAATTCTTCGACGGCATCGAGGCGGTCACGAATCGACTCGAGCACAACGAGCGGCCGTAACAGCCACGATCGGATCATTCGACCGCCCATCGCGGTCAGCGTGCGGTCGATCTCGTGGAGGAGTGAGCCCTCTCGTCCTCCCCTCACGGCTTCCACGACCTCGAGGTGTTCGAGCGTCGTTGGATCGATCAGCAGTCCATCCGCAGCCTGCTTATGCCTGATGGTTCGGACGTGGACGAGATCGGCCTTCTGGGTGTCGCGGAGGTAGCGCAGCAGAGCGCCCGAAGCGCAGACGGCCGCTTGCCGACGCTCCAGACCGAACCCCTCGAGGCTGCTGACGCGAAGCTGGTCCAGCAACGTTTGCCGGGCGGTCTCGAGATCGAAGAGCCAGCCTTCGATCTCGGTGACGGGAATCCCAGCGCGCTTGACCCCGGGCAAGATCGAGGAGATGTCGTGGCCCGCTGCGACGACGATCTCTCGCGGGTGCAAGACGGCAATCTCATCCTGCAATGCCTGCAGCCCCTCGACGCCGGTGTACTCCGCGGCGCTGAACTCGCCGGTTGAGACGTCGATCAACGCCGCGCCCAGTTGCGGGCGATTGCTGGCACCCGCGCCCGCGGTCGCGACAATGGACAGCAAGAATGCCGGCTCTCGAGCGTCAAGATACGAAGCGTCCGTCAAAGTGCCCGGTGAAACGACCCGGACCACCTCCCGCTTCACGACTCCTTTCGCCTTGCGCGGATCCTCGACTTGCTCGCAGATGGCGACCCGGTACCCCTTTCGCACGAGTCGCGTGATGTAGCCGTCGGCGGCGTGGTGAGGCACGCCGCACATCGGAACAGCGGCGCCGGAGGCGTCCTTGGATCGCGATGTGAGCGTCAGTTCCAGGGCTCGGGCGGCCACCAGGGCGTCCTCGTAGAACATCTCGTAGAAATCGCCCATGCGGAAGAAGAGCAGCGCGCCGCGGTATTGACGCTTGGCTTCGAAGTACTGCCGCATCGCCGGCGTGAGCGTGGCGGGCGAGGCGAGGGTGGTGGAGGATTCGGGTGGTTGGGACACGACGGTTCTGGCCGCGGTATACGATTTTACCTTGTGGTGATTCTTGCTCTGGACACGACGACCCGTGCCGGCAGCGTAGCAGTGTTGAACGACGACGCGGTGATGTCGCAGGTCCAGGGCAACGGCACCGTGACGCATGGCGAGCGATTGCCGCCTGAAATCGAGCGTGCCGTGGATTCGGCAGGGCTCACCATTCGCGACGTCGAACTGCTCGCCGTCGCCAGCGGACCGGGCGCCTTCACGGGCCTTCGAATCGGTCTTGCCGCCGTCCAGGGGCTGGCGATGGTGCTGAAGGTGCCAGTAGTTGGCGTCTCCTCACTGGACGCGCTCGCGTTTGCAACGTGGCCGCGGATCTATGACCCGCGCCCAGCCACGTTGTGGGCGTGGATGGACGCACAACGCGGCGAGGTGTTCGCCTCGAGGTATCGAGCACGTGGGGAGGGAACGGACGACTGGTCGCCTGGAGAACCACCAGTCGTCGACGAACCTTCGCGACTCCTGGCATCGATTGGGTCGCGCCAGTCGGAGGGGATCGCGTTCGTCGGCGATGGTGCGGTGAAGTATCGACCGGCGATTGACGACTGGTCGCGTGGGACGTGGCAGGTGATCGATCCGCCGGTGGTGCTGGCACCCGCGATTGGTGCAATCGGCCGACGACTCGCCGCCCGCGGACTCGCGGGTCCACCACACGCCTTGCAACCGCTATATGTGAGACGTCCAGACGCTGAGCTCGAACGGGAGCGCCGAACCTCGCCATGAGCTTCGTCATCGAGCGGATGCAATCGGACGCCGATCTCGAAGCGATTCTGGAGGTCGAGCAGGCTTCGTTCAACAACCCGACGACGCGCGAGTGGTACGTCAGTGAGCTGCAGCGTCCGGAAGTTTGCTTCGTCTACGTGATTCGCACGCCGGACTGCCCGGTTGCGGGCTTTTGCGCGTTCTGGAAGGTTCTGGACCAGATTCACATCAACAATCTGGCGATTCGCCCCGGCTTCCGCCAGCGTGGGCTTGCTCGACTTCTTTTGGCGCGGATTCTCGATGAAGCCACCAGCCTGGGTGTGGCCAGCGCAACGCTCGAAGTGCGGCGATCGAATGCTGCGGCGCGGCGACTATACGAAAGTGCGGGGTTTCGCCTCGCCGGCGTTCGGACCAGCTATTACACCAAGCCGATCGAGGACGCGCTGATTCTGACCCGCGGCGCCGACTGAGGAGTTGTGCACCCAAAACGTCAAACTTGAAACGCCCCGACCGGGGTGCTAGAGTGCCGGCTTAGGAGCGGGACGCATCTCGCACCCGACTCCGGAAGGGAGGCGGCACACGGATGGCAGAGGCTCAGGATTTAAAGCACCTGCTCCTCGAGACCAACGAGGAATACCGCCAGTTGGCCACGAAGCACCACGAGCTCGATGATCGTCTACATGAGCTCTCCTCGAAACACTACCTGTCAGATTCCGAGCAATTCGAAGAAGTCACCCTCAAAAAACAAAAACTTCGGCTCAAGGATAGGATGGAGGACATCGCGCGATCGTTGCGGCGTGGCCCAACGGGCAGCATCGTTTCCGCCTAGCGACCGGCCGGGAGAGCCCTCGGCTATTGCGACAAGCACATCTTGCCGGGCCCTTGAAGGGCCCGGCACTCTCGTCCCACCTTGCGGCGGTTGAACTCGTCGAATCCCTTATCATCGATCCGAATGGGTATTGACCGGGCGGGTTGGCCGTTCATCTTCGGGGCGTTGCTGCTGGCGCTCGTCCTCGCATGGTGGCTCGGCCGGGTGTGGGCTCTGCCGTTCGTCGTGCTCGCGGCGTTCTTCGTGTTTTTCTTTCGGGATCCGGATCGACAAGTGCCTTCGGACCCCGGGCTCGTCGTCTCACCAGCTGATGGCCGCGTGATGATCGTAGGCGACGCCAAAGGACCCGGAGCCCCGCCTGGGCAATGGCGTCAGGTCAGCATTTTTCTTTCGCCCATGGATGTGCACGTCAATCGCGCACCGATTGACGGGATCGTGCGGCGCGTCGAGTACCACGCCGGCAAGTTCTTGCCCGCATATCGCGAGGACGCTGGGACTCACAATGAGTGGACCGAGGTGTGGTTCGACCACCAGGGCACGATCATCATCTGCCGACAAATCGTCGGTATCCTGGCGCGGCGGATCGTGACCCGGCTGACGGTCGGCCAGCCGGTGGCTCGTGGTGAACGCTTTGGCATCATGAAGTTTGGTTCGCGCATCGATCTGTTTCTTCCGCCGAACTCAACCATTGATGTCAAGGTGGGTGATCGGGTCGTGGGCGGCGAATCCCGCGTGGCGACGCTTGTCTCTTCGATGACGCAAAGTCCCTCGGCCGCGATTGCGGGAGCAGTCAGATGAACGTGCATCACCCACGCGGCATCCGGCACGGTGTCTCGCTGCTGCCGAGCCTGTTCACACTCGCCAATTTGTTCTGCGGATGGTCGTGCGTCGTTTATGCGATGCGCGGCGACCTCGAGACGGCTGCACCGTTCATCGGCGGTGCGATGGTACTGGACATGTTGGACGGGCGAATCGCCCGCATGACCGGAACGACCAGTGAATTCGGCGTGCAGTTGGACTCACTGGCCGACATCATCTCGTTTGGAATGGCGCCCGCCGTTCTCGCCTATGCCTGGGGGCTGCGACCGCTCGGACGACTGGGCTGGGCGGTTGGCTTTCTCTTTGTCACTGGCGCCGCGCTCCGGCTGGCGCGGTTCAACATTCAGAAGAACACCGACAAGCGCTACTTCGTGGGCTTGGCGAGTCCCGCCGCCGCGGCAATCGTCGCGTCGACGGTCTTCTACTATCCGTTGGGGTTTCACGAGCGGCCGCAGGCCTTCCTGGGTGTGTTGCTCGTGATGGTGCCGGCGCTTCTCATGGTCAGCACAATCCGGTTCCGTAGTTTCAAGACCATCGACCTCGGCGAGCGGCGCCGGTATCAAGCATTGATTCCGCTGGCGGCCGTGCTGGCACTAATCGTGACCTACCCGCACGAAGTGCTGCTGATCATGGCTTACACCTACCTCGCCTCTGGATTCGTGGATCTGGCGGTACACAAGTTACGGCGCCGCGATCCGGACGCTACGCCTCCACCTGAACCGTCGGCAGTGTGATTCGCACGGTCGTCCCTCGACCACGTTCGCTCTCGACCGAAATCGTCCCACCATTGAGTTCGACGTTCCGCTTGGCAATCGTCAGTCCGAGGCCGGTGCCACTTCCACGCGTCGAGAAATACGGCTCGAAGATCCGATCGAGCGACGCCCGATCCATGCCCACGCCGGTATCGATGATGTCCAGCAACAGGTGAGACTCGTCCTGAACCGCGGCTTCGATTCTGAGACTGCCCCCGCCAGGCATCGCGTGCAGCGCGTTCTCGATGATGTTGGTCAGCGCCCGGGCCAGCACGCCTTTGTCGACCATCAGTAATGGCAACGAGTCCGGAACCGCGGTCTCGATTGTGACCCTGCCCGCCAGCCCAATGAGATAAGGCTGAACCACCTCGTCGATCAACTCGTGAAGCTTGGTCGGCGACGGACGTGCCGTCGGCGACGAAGCAAAGCTCGAGAACTCACCGGCGATCTGACGGAGCAAACGTACCTGCATCAGGATATTTCTGACGCAGTCCTCCAGCGTCGCACCCAGCGGGGATCCGTGATCCTGATGTACGCGGCGTAGATGCTCTGCGTTCAGCTGAATCGGGGTGAGCGGGTTCTTGATGTCGTGCGCGACTTGACGGGCCATATCCGCCCAGGCCGCGAGACGGTTCGTGCGTTCGAGCTCCACCCGCTGGCGCTGGAGATCAGCAGCCATTCGATTGAACGCTTCAACCAGACGGCGGAACTCGTCAGACGAAGTGGCCAGGATGCGAGCGTCGAGGTCGCCACGCGCAATGCGACCGGTCGCCTTCATCAAACGATTGACCGGATCGGCAATTCGCTCGGCCATTGAATATCCGATGAACGCCCCCAACATGATGAAGAGGACAGCCGCCAGCAGCACTCGACGGTCGAGCTCGTCGATCTGCGCCTCGATTTCCTGCTGCCGGAGCGTCAGTGGAATCGTCAGGACCGCGTCGCGGTTCTGGACGCGAACCGGTGCTGCCGCCACGAAGTACTCGAACGTTCCGACGCTTTCGCGGCTGACATAAGACGGGCGGCCATTGAGGATGATCTCCCGGTAGACATCACCCTGCGTGCGTTCTGGCAGGAGTCCCGAGGCAAACAGGTTGCGTTCGCTCGAGGCCAGCAGTCCGGACCCATCGAAGATGTTGACGTCCTGCGCGATCACGCGACTGAGCCAGACGACCAGGTTGTCATCGACGACTCCTTGTGCGGTGCCATCGCTGGTGTCGAGCGTTCCGACGTCGACCACCACGCGGCTTGCCGATGCCGCCGTGCGGGACGCTTCCATCTCGAGGTCGGCTTCCATGAGCGTCGCGATGTATGCGCGCGTGATAAAGGCCAGGACCAGCACGGGGACAACAGCGGCAGCAACGAACGCAATGAACAGCTTTCGATAGAAACTGGCCCGCACTTCGCGCAGTAGTGCTCGGCCCGAACTTGGCGCTCGCGCCGTGGCAAGGCCGGAGAGAAAGCCGCCGATCAACAGCATCACGTACGCTGCCGCAGCCAACGCGACGAGCTCGGCCAGGCTCACCAAGTGACCGAACGCGCTGAGTCGCTGATATCCCAGCGCGTAGATCGCACCACGGTCATTCAGGAAGTAGACCTCATACTCCTGATCGCCTCGCGACACCACTGCCCAGAACGGGGCGCGCGTGGCCAACACGTGTTGAAATACGGGTTCAGGGAGCGTCCAGGCGTCTGGGCCCGAGATGTACATCGGACGACGACTCCATCCATAGACGGTGAACTCGATTTTCTCGCGCGGCGTGGGCTCGGGTCTTTCGGGGCCCGGAGGTCGCAGCAGTTCGACGTAAGGACTCTGCGCCGAGATGAACGACAGGTTGCTGTAGTCGAGCATTACGTGCACGACAATCGACCCAGCCACCTCTCGCGTGTCTTCTGAACCAGGTGCACAAATCGCTCGACCCGCGTGAAGCAGGCGGCGCTCTTCGGCAAAGAACGGTGAGACCTCCTCGAAGATCTCCCACGCGCACGAGGCCTCCTGCACGGGCTGTCGCGGGCCGGCCATCTCCGGCAGCTTGAGCGCGAACCGGCTCACGAGCGCTCCCGCGGGATTGTGCAGCTCGACCGAAGTCGAGCGCTGGTTCTGGAGTACGGTCCGCGACCACACGAGGTACGCCGCGTTGCTCGACGGCGGGCCTCCTCCTGGAGGATCGCTCGCGTTGACCAGCTCGGCGAGATCGAAGACCGCATCGATTTGGGCAAGCGCCTCGTCGAGCTGCAGCTGAAGGTTCCGGCGCTGATTGCTCACCTCGGGGGCATAACGAGACTCGACCAGCTGACGCCGGGCGCGAGCCGCGGCATCGACGAGCGACGGATAGAACACCAGCGACGGCAATGCCAGGGCGACGAAGAATGCGGCGAGTCGTGCCGCTTGCGACGCGTGCTCGAAGATCGCGCGATACCGGCGAAGGCGCCACGCCGCGACAATCGCGACGGCAATGATCAACACCGTCGGCGCGACCAGCGGCCGCTCCCAGTTGCGCATCAAGCCGACGAGCACCGCAACCGCGGGCAAGGCCCACAAGAGCGGAATGAGAGCCCGGATCCAGCGCGAGCCCGAGCTCACCACCCAGGGCGAGTGCGCCAAGCGAAAGATCAGGACGGCGAGTGCGCCGAGCGTCGCGTGCAGCACCAGCAACCCAATGACCACCGCCAGCCTGGACGGCTCCCACGGATGGAGCGCAAAGTGCACGATGTCGAACGGCACGAGCGCGAGCCGCGATCGCACAAAGTCCTCGTAGCCAAACAGCAGGAGGCCGACAAGGGCACCTGCGGCAAGATGGGCGACGAGAAACAGCGTGGTGGCTGCTGGCCCTGCATCCGGAACGACCCGCACTCGGAGCCGGCGACTCTGGCGCCACTGCTCGAAACTGGCGGCGCCCACCGCGACCAGAGCCCCGAACAGACACGTCGTCAACGTGAAGTCGAGAGGCGAGGCGAGCGCAATCCAGTACGGCCCCGCCAGCTGCCTCGAAAGTAGGATCGGGGAGTCGAGCCCCGCGAGACGAATCGCAAACCACGCCACGACACGCGCCACGATCAGCAGACCCACCACGACGATCGTGAGAGCCACGTGTCCACGCACGGTCAGCACCATGCGGCGCCAGTCGAGCAGCGGTCCGCACAGCAACAGCAGCATCAGGCAGGCGACAGCAGCCACGGCTGCAAGCACCCGGGTCCGCCACTGTGCCCTCGCGTGGTCGATATCGGCTTCAGGAACGTCAACCGCTGCCAACGGCTCGCCGTTCGCCGTTCGCACGACGATGGCGTTCGCCGGGGCATCTGCAGCCCCCTCGAACCCGGCGCGCAAGGGGACCGGCACTACCGATGTCTCGACGATGAGGCCGTCACCGGCCTGGGCTGACCCCGTGGTGCGCGGAAGGGGGGCCTCAGCCACCAGTGTTGCGACGCGACGTTCTGGCGTCTTCGGATCGTTCAGCGGCACCACGCGGGTCAATCGGACGCCGAGCGGGCTGGGAGCCAGGAACAGCGCGTCGGGGCCGACAATGCGGACGATGGGCAGGTCGGTGGCTGGGCGGCCCGTCCAGGCAATCGGTCTTGCCTCCTGGCCGTAGATGGTGATCGCCAGATTGGGCGCGTTGACGGTGGCCGCCGCCAAGCGATCGAAGAGCTGTCGCGTCGCGGCGGTATCCCTCGCGGCCACCACGCCGACCACTCCAGGGTCGCTTCGCAGGCGAGCGGTCACCGTCTCGAGCTCGCCGTTCAGCCGCGCAAACTGCGCGCGAACGTCCGCCTCAATCCGCTGCCGGGTGTCGGCAAGGTCGGCGCCGAACCGTGAACGCTCGATGATGGTGCCGCCGACCGCCACCGCCAGCGCGCAGATGCCGCCGCCCAGGATCACCCTGGCCGCTGCGCGCCGAACGAATTGAGGAACCTGCATCGAGCCTCTTCCATTGTCGCGTACGATAAGATTCTCTCGGGTGCTAGCACCCGTTACCACCCTGACATCACCTCCTTGTTCGTTTGGCTTGGCTTGTAGTTTCTGGACCCTGTGTCGCTCAAGGACTGTCTAAAGCGCGGCGCCCTCGTCGTCGCCGCCAACTGGCACGTCGTCCTCGTTCAGTTCGTCGCCGACGCGCTGTTCAAGACGCTGCTTGCTGTACCGATTGTTGGTGGCGTGTTCCTCGCAGTCCTTCTGATCGGCGGCGATCCCGGCGTTCTCCTCGCTCTTCCAGCCACGCAAATCGTTCCGTCGATGGCTTCAGTGCTACTGGCACAACCGCTGGCCCTGGCCGCGTTCATCTTCGCGGTCGCGGTCGTCGTCGTCGGTGGCTCGTTGCTCATGTTTCTGGTGAAGGGCGGCACCGTGACCGTGCTGGTTGCCGCCGAGCGATCGGCTGGCGCGATTGAGCATCCGCCACTCCGGCTCCCAGCTTTTCGACGAGCCACGCAGTTCTCACTCGAGCGGTTCAGCGGCGGCGCATCGGGGTTGTTTCCGCGATACGTGACCCTCGGGATCTGGTTGATGTTGATCTACCTGCTCTCCACCGCCGTCTCGCTGTCGCTGGTCTTCGATCCCGAAACGAGCGATGACTGGAAACTGGCGGCGGCGATTGCTTCGGTGATCCTCGTCGCCTGGATCACTGTGGTGAATTTCTTGTATCTGCTGTGTCAGATCGTGATCGCTGCGGACGACGTTGGAGTGCGCGACGCCTGTGCGCGCGTGGTCCGGTTGATTCGAACTTCTCCGCGCGCGGTGGCCTCAATCTTCGGCGCTACGCTCGGTCTCGTCTTGTTGACCACGGCGGCGTCGATCCTCGCCACGGCAGCTCTCGGCTTGATCGCATTCGTGCCCCTAGTTGGCCTGGCGGCCCTGCCGCTGCAACTCATCGCCTGGTTGGTGCGCGGTGTGGTGTTCCAATACATCGGCCTCACATCACTGGCCGCCTACCTGCGTGTCTATCGCAACATGCGCGAGGGAATTCCGCAGCCGCAGAGCACGGTCAGCCACATCGGGCGCACCGCCTAGAGCAGAAAACGCGGGCTGGCGCTGGAGGTGATGCGGCAGAAATTGCGTGAGTGGGTGATTGGGGGAGTGGGTGATTGCATTGGGTGATTGGGTGAGTTGACGATTGCATTCGGTGATTGGGTGATTTCATTGGGTGATTGGGTGATTGCTGCGGCCGGCATGTGACCTGCACCATGGTCTCGCATGAACGCGCAGGACCTCCGCGACCGAGCGCACCGGTTCGCACTTGATGTCATCGCCTTTTGCAGGACGCTCCCAACTGACTCACGCTCTCGGCAGATCGGCGATCAATTACATGACGCCGCCAACTCCGTGTCCATGAACTACCGCGCCGCCTGCCGCGCACGCAGCCCCGCCGAATTCATCGCCAAGATCTGCATCACTGTTGAAGAAGCTGACGAAGCGCAGGGCTGGTTGGAAATCCTCATCGAAAGCCGCACCACAACCAGCGAAGAAGCACACCGATTGCTCCAAGAATCCACGGAACTTCTGAAGATCTTCGCTGCCTCGAAGCGGACCTCGACGCGCAATCAGGCAAACCGGGCGAAGCAAAAGGAATCTCGCAATCGCTAAATCACCAAATCGCCAATCGCCAAATCACCCAATCACCCAATGCAATCGCCAACTCACCCAACCCCCCAATCACCCAATGTCAATGTCCTCCCTTCACCAGAATGCCTGGCAATTCGGCGAGCGGCACTGGAGGGGGCTCGAAGCGAGCCGCGAAGCCCTGAAGCGCGCCTTCGCGGCTCAGGGCGACCAGACGGGGGGCGGTGGGGCGAGCTGATTCGCGGAGGAACGGCAACCCGCCAAGCTCGCCCACGGCGCGAATGGTAAATGCGGGAGCGCCTGTGGCTGCGCTGAAGGCGTCGATATCGGTCGTGACGAGCGGAACGAGCACGACATCTTGCGTGCGGAGCGGCCCTCCGGAAGGGCGAGAGGGGAGGCGTCGCAACCAGCGCAGGTTTCCGCTACGGCGATCGAGCGCGCGCACGATGTTATCGAATGCGGCGAAGTAGATGGCATCGTCGTCGGCCACGGGCGCTCCCACGACATCCGCGCCTGCCTTCTGACTCCAGCGAACGCGCCCGTTCGACATCGACAGGCTGTGAAGCTTGTTGGCGCGCGTGCCGACCAGCAGCTGCTCGTTGAGTGCCAGCATGCCTGTGACCTGTTCACCCAGCGCGAAGCTCCAGGCCATCCCACCCGTGTTCAGCTCGAGGGCGACGATTCGCCCGTCACCGAGCGCGCCGTAGAGGCGCTCTTCGGAGGTGACGGGAACAACAGCCAATGGAGAATTGAGTGGCACACGCCAAACGACGCGGCCGTCCTGTCCGTGCAGCGCGAGAAACTCTCCGTTCTCCGTACTCGCGAACAACCAGCCAGCATCCCACGCCAACGGCGATGCCAGCGCGCCCGGCAGTGGAGTACGCCACTGCGTCTGACCAGTGCGCTGGTCGAGCGCTGTGATGACACCCTCGCCGGCCGCGAAGACGAGACCGTCACCGGTTGCCGGCGTGGAAGACGTCGCGAGGGCGACCTTCCATCGGACGATGCCTTGATTGAGATCGACGGCGAGGAGATCGCCGCCTTTCAGCGGGACGTAGCTCGTGTCCTGGTCGTAACCCGCGAGCGCAGCCGGCGCAGTGTCGAACGCCACGGTCCAACGTGGATCGGCGGCGAGGATTCGTTCAGAGGGCTTTTCTTGTGCGGCACTCGTCGCCACGGCGATTGCTACGAGGCAGGCTCCAATGGCTGTCAGCGAACCGGCGAACGTAGGTCGATTGCCCCTATATGTTGTGGTGCGAGCACCGGCCACACGCTTATAATAGCGGTTCCTACAGACTCGGACTCCCGGTGACCTCGTGCATCAGACAATTCTCGTTCTGGATTTCGGCTCGCAGTTCACGCAACTGATTGCGCGCCGGCTGCGCGAGCTATCGGTCTACTCCGAGATTCTGCCGTTCAACACATCGGTCGAAACCATTCGCGCGAAACGTCCCGTGGGACTGATTTTGTCTGGCGGTCCCAAGAGCGTTTCCGAGAGCGACGCACCGAAGTGTGATCCCGCGGTGCTGTCGCTGGGGTTGCCAACGCTAGGGATCTGTTACGGCATGCAATTGATGACCGACATGCTGGGCGGCCAGGTGGCGGCATCACCGCATCGAGAGTTCGGCTTCGCAGCCGTAACTGTTGCCAACGGAACGACACCCCGCCTGTTCCGAGAACTACCCGCGGACTTGCGGGTGTGGGCGAGTCATGGGGATTTCGTCGCCGCCGCGCCGCCAGGCTTTGCGGTCGTGGCGACGAGCGCGAACGCACCGGTCGCAGCAATGGAAGCTCCCGATCGCGGCTACTACGCGCTGCTGTTCCATCCCGAAGTTGCCCACACCGAACGCGGCAAAGAAATCTTGCGGAACTTCGCCTTCGATGTCTGTGGCTGCACCGGCGACTGGACAATTGCATCGTTCATCGACGAGTCGATCGGCCGCATCCGCGCGCAAGCCGGCGACGGCCGGGTGGTGTGCGCACTATCGGGTGGTGTTGATTCCACGGTAGCCGCAACACTGATTCATCGCGCGATTGGCGATCGCCTGCAATGCATCTTCGTCGACAACGGGCTCCTTCGTCTCAACGAAGCCACGCAAGTGGTGGAGCGCTACAAACGGCTGCGGCTGCCGGTGCACTTCGTCGACGCGTCGGATGAATTCCTCGGCCGGCTCGACGGCATTACCGATCCAGAGCAGAAGCGCAAGATCATCGGCGTCACGTTCATCGAAGTGTTCGAAGAAGAAGCGCACAAGCTCGGTCACTTCGACTACCTGGCGCAGGGAACCTTATACCCGGACGTGATTGAATCGGTCTCCGTCCGCGGTCCATCAGCCGTCATCAAGAGTCATCACAACGTCGGCGGCTTGCCCGAGCGGATGCGTTTCAAGCTCGTCGAGCCATTGCGCGAGTTGTTCAAGGACGAAGTCCGAGCGGTCGGGCGTGACCTCGGCATCGATCGCGAGTTTCTCATCCGTCAACCTTTCCCGGGGCCCGGCCTCGCCGTTCGCCTGCTGGGGACTCTGACGCGCGAACGCCTCGATCTTCTGCGCCGCGCGGACGCGATCATCGCGGAGGAAATGCGTCGGAGCGGCTGGTACGAACGGGTCTGGCAAAGCTTCGCCGTGCTTTTACCCGTGCAAAGCGTGGGCGTCATGGGCGATGCCCGGACCTACGAGTTCACGGTCGCGATTCGTGCGGTCGAAAGCCTCGACGGCATGACCGCCGACTGGGCTCGGCTCCCACACGATCTCCTCGCCACCATCTCCTCGCGGATCGTCAACGAAGTGAAGGGCATCAATCGCGTGGTCTACGACATCTCGTCGAAGCCGCCGTCGACGATTGAGTGGGAATAGCGGACGATGTCATACCGCCAGTTTTCAGTTACCAGTTGTCAGTTCAAAGGCGCTCTCAGTCCCAATTCCAGCAACTTGCCCTTTGAACTGGTAACTGATAACTGGGAACTGAACTCGCGCCCAGCGTAGCAATGAGCGACTTCGTCCACCTCCACCTCCACACCGAGTACTCGCTGCTCGACGGCGCGTGTCGGATTGAGGAGTTGCTCGATCAGGCGGCGCGGCTCCAGATGCCAGCGCTGGCGGTGACCGAGCACGGAAACATGTTCTCGGCGGTGGTGTTTCACGACGCGGCTCGCAAGCGAGGCATCAAGCCGATCCTGGGGTGCGAGGTCTATGTCGCGCCGGGCAGCCGCCTCGACAAGAGTGGGACGATCGGCGAAACTGCGAACCACCTCGTGTTGTTGGCCGAAACCAATGAGGGATTCAAGAACCTCATCAAGCTGGTTTCGTCGGGCTATACCGAGGGCTTCTACTACAAGCCTCGCATCGACAAAGACCTGCTCGCCGCCCACAGTCGTGGCTTGATCGGGCTCAGCAGCTGCTTGAAAGGCGAAGTCGCCAGCGAGATTCGCGGCGAGCAAGCCAAACGCGCCATGGCCGCGGCGGCCACGTATCGCGACATCCTTGGCGACGGCAATTTCTTTCTCGAGATGCAGTTTCAGGGGCTGGACGAGCAACGCATCGTCAACACCGGACTTCTGCCCATCGCGCGCGATCTCGGAATGCCGCTGGTGTGCACGAACGATGTGCACTATCTGAAACAGGACGATTACAAGCCGCACGACATCCTGCTGTGCATCGGCACCGGCAAGTCGGTGCACGACGAGCAGCGCCTGCGCTATCACGGCGACCAGTTCTTCCTGAAGACCGCCGAGGAAATGGCGGCCATCTTCAAGGACTATCCCGAGGCGCTGGCCAATACGGTTCGGATCGCCGAGCGCGTGAACGTCGAGATCCCTGGCGGCCAGAATCACTTGCCGAAGTTCGACGTCCCCGAGGGTTACGCCCTCGATGACTACTTCGAGCACGTCACACGACAAGGCTTCGGCGAGCGCGCCGTGCGCCTGCGCGCGTTAGCCGACGAGGGCAAGCTGCGTCACTCGATCAGCGACTACGAGCAACGGCTCGTGTACGAGATCGAGATGATCAAGCGGATGGGGTATCCCGGCTACTTCCTGATTGTCTGGGACTTCATCCGTTACGCGCGCGAGCAGGGCATTCCCGTGGGGCCCGGACGCGGTTCGGCGGCCGGGAGCCTGGTGGCGTGGGCGTTGCGGATCACGGATGTGGATCCGTTGCACTACGACTTGATCTTCGAGCGCTTCCTCAACCCCGAGCGCGTGTCGCTGCCCGACATCGACGTCGACTTCTGCGAGCGCCGCCGGGGCGAGGTGATCGAGTATGTGACGCGACGTTACGGCCGAGAGAACGTCTCGCAGATCATCACCTTCGGCACCATGAAGGCCAAGGCGGTCGTCCGCGACGTGGGCCGCGCGATGGACATGCCATACGCGGACGTCGATCGAATCGCCAAGCAGATTCCGCCGGCCCTCGACATGACGCTCGAGAAGGCCCTGGTCGAGAATCCGACCCTCCGTCAGATGCAGGAGCAGGATCCGCGAGTCAAGGACCTGCTGGCGATGGGGAAGCGGCTCGAAGGGATGTCGCGAAACGCGGGGGTCCACGCCGCTGGAGTGGTCATCGCGCCGGGCCCGATTACCGACTACGCGCCGCTGTTCAAGAGCAACCGCGACGAAATCACGACGCAGTGGGCGATGAAGGAGGTCGAACGCGTCGGCCTCCTCAAGATGGACTTCCTCGGTCTCAGCACGCTCACGCTGATTCGTGATGCGCTCACCGAGATCAAACGAACCGAAGGCATCGATCTCGACATCGACGCCGTGCCGCTCGACGACCCGGCCACCTATCAGCTCTTCATCGACGGTCAGACCTACGGGATTTTCCAGTTCGAGAGCTCCGGCATGCGGGAGATTCTTCGCAAAGCCAAGCCGCAGCGCCTGGACGATCTCATCGCGATGAACGCGCTCTATCGTCCCGGTCCGCTGAAATCGGGAATGGTGGACGACTTCATCGCGCGGAAGGCCGGCCGCAGTGAAGTCAGGTACGAGTTGCCGCAGCTCAAGCCGATTCTCGCGGATACCTACGGCGTCATTGCGTATCAGGAGCAGGTGATGCGCATCGCCTCGGTTCTGGCCGGGTTCAGCCTCGGTCAGTCCGACGTGCTTCGCAAGGCCATGGGAAAGAAAGATCCCAAGGTCATGGCCAAACAGCGCGAGGCGTTCATCACCGGCGCCAGGGCCAACGGCATCAACGAAACCAAGGCCACGAAGATCTTCGACTTGATGGAGTACTTCGCCGGGTACGGCTTCAACAAGTCGCACTCGACAGCCTACGCCTACCTGGCTTACCAGACGGCGTACTTGAAGGCGAATTACCCGCGTCACTTCGCTGCCGCGCTGCTCACCATCGAGGCCGCCAACACGGACAAGCTCGCGCTCTACATCAGCGAATGCCGCGAGCGCGGCATCCCGGTCTTGCCGCCCGACATCAACGAGAGCCACCTGCACTTCACCGTCGTGCCCGAGGGCGTCCGCTTCGGACTGACGGCAATCAAAGGGCTGGGCGAAGGTGCGATCCGCTCGATTCTCGACGTGCGAACTGAGCTTGGTTCGATCACCTCGCTGCATCAGCTCTGCGAAGCGCTCGATCTCCGGCTGGTCAACAAACGCGTTCTCGAAGCGCTGGTCAAGTCGGGGGCCTGCGATACGCTCGTGCCGTCTGGCGTGCCGCTCTCGCTTGGCCGCGCGCGCCTCTTTGCCGCTGTGGACAGCGCGATCGAGCATGGGACGCGTACACAACGTGACCGCGAACAGGGACAAGCCGACCTGTTCGGTGGCGACGAGAGCGACGGTGGGCTGACCTTGATCCGGCTACCCGAGGCCTCGGCATGGAGTGAGATCGAGCTGCTCGGTCACGAAAAAGACGCGCTCGGACTCTATCTGAGTGGGCACCCGTTGGATCGCTTCGCCGATGCTCTGCGCGCCTTCGATGCCCGAACCGTCGGGGACCTCGTGTTGGCTGAGCTGCCGGCGTCGACGGACGGCGCGCCGGGCCGCATGATTATCGAGGACGTCCACGTCGGAGGAATCATTTCGTCATTCCGACCGCTCAAGACCAAGAAGGGCGACCGCATGGGCGTCTTCACCCTTGAAGACGCGCAGGGTTCGCTGGAAGTCGTGGCATTCCCCGAAACGTACGCGCGATTTGCCTCGCTGATCGAGAACGGCACGCTAATCGCCGTTCGCGGACGATTCGAGCGTGACGATGAGTCGTCGCGCTTGCAAGCGACCGAGCTGTTTCCGCTCGACAGCTTGCGAGAAAAATTGTCGAAGTCGGTCCGCATTCACCTGAACGGCGACTGCACCCGCCAGAAACTCGAAGCACTGTGGGACCTGCTCTCGGCCAACCAAGGCGATCGACCCGTCGCCATCGAGCTGGAAATCGATAGTCCCGGCAAGAAACTGCGCGTCAGTGCCGATGTCACCCCGCAAATCCGCGTACGACCCAGCACACAGCTCCTCGACGCCGTGGAGCAGCTCTGCGGAGCCGGGTCGGTCACCCTGAGATAGCCATGCCCGAACTGCTGGAGTTCGAAGAGCCGATCGGCATTCTCCTGAAAGAGATCGAGGCGGTGTCGATGCTGCCGGAAACCGAGCAGCGTCGGCAGGACATTGCCCGCCTCGAGCAGCGCATCACGGCCATTCGCGGCGAGTTGTACGGCCGTCTGACGCCCTGGCAGCGCGTTCTGGTGGCCCGGCACCCGTCGCGCCCCACGACGCTCGATTACATCGAGAAGCTGTTCACGGATTTCGTCGAGATTCGCGGCGACCGTCGCTATGCCGACGATCACGCCATGGTGTGCGGCATGGCGCGCTACAAGGATCGCGAGATCCTGGTGGTCGGCCATCAGAAGGGGAGCGATACAAAGCAGAAGATCTACCGGAACTTCGGCTACGCACGGCCTGAGGGCTATCGCAAAGCGCTGCGCGCCATGGAGCTCGCCGACAAGTTCAAGCGCGCGATCATCTGCTTCGTCGATACACCTGCGGCCTACCCCGGCATCGAGTCGGAGGAGCGCGGCGTTGCCGAAGCCATCGCTCTCAATCTGCGGGAGATGGCCATGATCACCGTCCCGATCATCATCGTCGTTCACGGCGAAGGTGGGAGCGGTGGCGCACTGGGGATTGCCGTTGGCGATCACATCCTGATGCACGAATTCGCCATCTACAGCGTGATTCCGCCTGAAGGTTGTGCGGCCATCCTGTGGCGCGACTCCGGCCGCAAGGTCGAAGCCGCCGAAGCCCTCAAGCTGACCGCGCCGGACCTGCTGACGCTGGGTGTGATCGACGAGATCGTCAAGGAACCGATTGGCGGCGCTCACACCGATCCGGATGGCGCCGCACGATTGCTCGACGAGGCCCTCAGCCGCGCCCTCGCCCAGGCCACGACTCTCGACGTCGAGTCGCGCCTCGAACAGCGGTATCAAAAGTTCCGCAAGATGGGATCGGTGGGAACGGTGGAGGAATGAGATCGCATCAGTTGTCAGTTGCCAGTTACCAGTTCAAAGGGGCTTTCAGTTCTAATTCGAGCAACCTGCCCTTTGAACCCTTCGACCAAGCTCAGGGTTCATCCCGAGCAGAGTCGAGGGATGAACTGATAGCTGATAACTGGAAACTCTCAGGGGGCTCCCAATGAGGGCCCCGCTGATTTGGCAGCCGTATGCGTGTGATGACGCCCGTGTGGAGCTGCTGACGCGAGAGTTGGGCTTGTCGCCCGTGGCCGCCCGGCTGCTTGCGATTCGCGGACTGGCCGACGTCGACGCGGCCACGCGATTTCTCAAACCATCCCTCGATCACTTGCTCGACCCGATGGGGCTCGCCGACATGGGCCCAGCCGTCGAGCGCCTGTTACGTGCGATCGCTCAGCGCGAACGTATTGCGGTGCACGGCGATTACGACGTCGATGGCATCACGTCGACCGTCATTCTGCGACGCGCGCTGGAACTCCTCGGCGGTGATGTCGTGCACTTCATTCCCGAGCGCCTCCGCGACGGCTACGGCCTTCAGCCGGCAGCGATCGAACGCCTGCAGGCCGAAGGGGTACACGTCATTGTGTCGGTCGATTGCGGGATCCGTGGCGCAGAAGCCGCCCGGCGCGCTCGCGAGCTCAACATCGACTTGATCATCACCGACCATCACGAGCCCGATCACGAGCTCCCGGACGCCTTCGCGGTCGTCAACCCCAAGCGGCATGACTGTAGCTACGCTGACAAGCACCTCGCCGGTGTCGGCGTCGCGCTAAAGCTCGTCCAGGCATTGTGCTCGCGTGCGGGCAAGACCGCCTGGCTGCCGGCATTCGTCAAGATCGCCGCGATCGGCACACTTGCGGACGTCGTCCCCCTTGTCGGGGAAAATCGCATCATCGCGAAGCTGGGGCTCCAGCTGTTGTCGAAGGGGCCGCACAAAGTGGGACTGCGGGCGCTGCTGGATGTCGCCGGCCTCACCGGGAAACAGATCGACAGCTACCACATCGCCTTCATGCTCGCGCCGCGCGTCAACGCTGCGGGACGAATGAGCACGCCGGACATTGCGACGCGATTGCTGCTGGCCGCCGACGAGGGCATGGCAGACGAGGCGCGCGAGCTGGCCGAGCAACTGGAAACCGAGAACACACGACGCCGGACCGAAGAGCAGGACATCGTCGCCAAGGCGCGCAAGGTCATCGAAACCGATCCGGACGTTGGCTCCCGATCCGTGCTCGTCGTTGCGGGTGAGGGCTGGCACCGTGGTGTCATTGGCATCGTCGCGTCGAAGATTGTCGACGCCTTCTATCGCCCGACCATCGTGCTGTCGATCGAGGACGGCCTCGCCCACGGGTCGTGCCGCAGCATTCCGGGATTCGACATGCTCGCGGCGCTGGAATCCTGCGCCCCAATGATGCTGCGATTCGGCGGTCACAAACAGGCAGCCGGCCTGCAGATCGAAGCGGCACGCATCAAGGAATTCCGGCAGGCGATCAACGAGTGGGGCGAGGCGCGTCTGTCGCCGGACGATCTGCGGCCCAGGCTGTGGCTGGATGGTCCACTGACTTTTGGTCACATCAACAGCCAGGTCACCGAGGAGTTGGGGGCGCTCGCGCCGTTCGGACCCGGAAATCCCAAACCGGTCTTTCATACAAGCGCAGTTCAAATCGTCGACGGCCCGCGCAAGCTCAAAGACCGCCACCTGAAGATGGCGTTTCGCCAGAATCAACGAACGTTCCGCGCGATCGCCTGGAACGCTGCAGAGCGCGAGGCCCTGCTGGCCGAGAAAAAAGACAGCGTGGAGCTCGCGTTTTCGCTCGAGAACAACGACTTTCAGGGTGAGTCGTATCTCGAGCTCAGGGTCGAGGATTTTCGCTGAGTCCTTGGTACAATCGTTGAATGGCTCGGTGGCAGAAGCGCGTCCGCGTCGGCCTCGGGGTCTTTGCGGTTTCATTTGCGATCGTGCTGTGGCTGATGATGGGGGAGCGGCAAGCGCCGCCACCCGCGGCGGTCGTGGAACGAATCGACCCCAAGTCAGCGACCGAGATCAAGGGCGGCGACGCCGTCCAGGTCAAAGGCGCGAAGCAGGACATTCGAGTCGAGTTCGCGAGCCAGGTGCTCTACACCGACGGCCGCACCAAGTACACCGGCTTCAAGGCATTCGTGGACGAGCGCGGCGGGCGCTCGTTCGAAATCTCGGGCAATGAAGCGTGGGTCGGCAAGGATCTCAGCGCCTACGATGTCACCGGCAACGTTCGGCTGAAGACCTCCGACGGTTTGACCGCGACCACCCAGCAGGCCACGTTTGCCGAGGCGGATGGCATCCTCAAAGGCCCTGGCCCGATTCAATTTCAGCGCGGCCGTACGACCGGATCGGGCGTGGGTTTCACCTACGATCGAACCCTCGATCGGTTGTGGCTCCTCGACAAAGCGATTATTGAAGTTGCTCCGGCCAAGGACGCTGGCGGAATGAAAGTCACGTCGGGCTCGGCCGGTCACTCGCGTGCGGAGCGCTACATGCGTTTCGAACGAGGCATGCGCCTGGAGCGAGAGGGGCAAGTCATGGAGGCCGATCACTCCACGGTCTTTCTCCTCAAAGAACGAGACGAGCCCGAGTCTCTGGAGCTGCGAGGCAATGCTCGCATCACGGGGTCGGGTGGTGGCAGCTCGCTGCAAGCGATGCAGGCCACCGACATCAACCTTCGCTACGGTCCCGACGGGCGAACGCTGGAAAGCGCCGTGTTGATGCGGCAGGCGAGCGTGCAGCTCGCACGGCCCGACGGGTCGCCCGGGCAGACGCTGGCTGGGGAGTTCATCGACACCGGTCTCGCACCTGATGGACAGGTCACGCGGTTGCTCGGTCGTGACAACGTCCGGGTCACCATTCCAGCATCTGCTGACGCCGCCGCGCGTGTCGTCGCTGCACCCCTGGTCAACGCCGTCGGCGAAGCAGGCCGCGGCCTGACCGCGATGACTTTTGAAAACGGCGTTGAGTATCGCGAGGAGGCGTCGAAAGGGACGACCGGCCGCGTCGCACGGGCCAAGACACTGAAAGCGGCTCTCGCTGCAGATGGCGCGATCGATCAGGCGGACTTCAGCGAGGCGTTCCGGTTCGAGGACGGCAAGATGGTCGCAACGAGCACGACTGCCGTCTATCAGATCACCAAGGGCTCACTGGCCTTGCGAAGCCCCAACACGGCGACGGCGCCACACGTTGAGGACGAACGAGTCAGTCTCAACGCTCGCATCATCGATGTCACGCTCACGCCACGGCAGCTGAGTGCGTCCGGCAAGGTATCGGCACAGTTCAGCGCCGGCCGTCGCGAAGGAGAGCGCGGGACCACGCTCTTGAGCGACAAGGAACCGGTGCTGGTCAACTCGGAAAAGTTCACGTTCGAAGAAGCCACGGGTAGTGGGTCGTACACGGGCGGTGCCGTGCTATGGCAAGAGAAGAGCGCCACCCACATCCGCGCTGAATCGATTGCCCTCAACGAGAAGCTCGGCACGCTCACCGCCACGGGCAATGTCGTGACGACCCTGCCGATTGCGGGGCGGCGTGATGAAGCCTCCAAGGGCACCTCACTCGCGCAGGCCGGGGAATTCCGCTTCGAGGACGAGAAGCGGACCGCGGTCTTCACCAAGCAGGCACAACTCGAAGGCGTCCAGGGAAACCTGCGCGCCGATCGCATCGTCCTGTTGCTCGCGGCAACGGACAATACGCTCGAGCGTCTTCAGGGCGAGGGGTCGGTGACCGCACTGGTCGAGGCGCGGCAGGCGACCGGCCAAACCCTGACGTACCACCCCACAGAGGAGAAGTACGTGCTCGCAGGCGCACCAGTCCGATTGGTTCGAGGGTGCCAGGAGTCAACCGGACGAACGCTGACCTTCTATCGAGCGTCCGACAACGTCCTCGTCGACGGTAACCAGGAGACGCGCGTGCAGACTCGGGGCGGATCCAAGTGCCCGGACGCCCAGCCCTGATGCCGACCCTCCGAACAGAAGACCTCACCAAATCCTACGGCGGTCGCACGGTTGTTCGCGGCGTGAGCCTCGACGTCTCTTCAGGTGAAGTCGTGGGACTGCTCGGCCCGAACGGCGCCGGGAAAACGACGACCTTTTACATGACCGTCGGCCTCACGTCGCCGGATCGTGGCCGCGTGATCCTCGACGACCACGACGTGACCGACGATGCGATGTATGTGCGTGCCCGGAAGGGCATCGGCTACCTGCCGCAGGAGCCTTCGATCTTTCGCGGCCTCACGGTCGAACAGAACATCCTCGCCATTCTCGAAACGCTCAACCTCACAGCCGCTGAGCGGCGCGAACGGGCTCGCGATCTCCTCGCGGAACTGAATCTCACCGCGCTGGCATCTTCGCCGGCGTATACGCTGTCGGGCGGGGAACGGCGGCGCGCCGAGATCACACGCGCGCTCGTCATGTCGCCTCGCTTCATCCTGCTGGACGAGCCGTTCGCCGGAATCGATCCCATCGCGGTGACCGACATCCAGAAGATCATTTTTCATCTCAAGTCGCGCGGCATCGGCGTGCTCGTCACCGACCACAACGTGCGTGAAACTCTGCGCATTACCGACCGCGCGTACATCGTCACCGACGGTGTGATCTTTCGGAATGGAACCCCAGACCAGCTAGCCGCCGACGAAGATGTGCGGCGGATTTATCTGGGGACCGACTTCCGTCTGGACTAAGATGGATTTGGCACGGCTCATGCCCTGCCAGATCTGACGGAGTGATTTAGAGGGAAATGGCGATTCAGCAGAAGCTGCAAACTCGACTGGCGCAGAAGCTGATCCTGACGCCATCGCTGCAGCAAGCCATCAAGCTTCTGCCGATGTCGACTCTGGAATTAGCGGACCTGCTGAATCAGGAGGTGGTGGAAAACCCCCTTCTCGAGGAGGTTCCTACCGAAGATCTGCAAGCGGTCGAGCCACAAACTGCTGAAAAAGAGGAGGCTCCTGCCCAGCAGAAAACCGACACTTGGGACGATCAGGACTACGAGTACTTTTTCGGCGAGTACCTGGACGACGGGTACCGGCCGCGCGCAGCGCAGGAAATCAAAGAGCTGCCGCCCATCGAGAACACGCTGTCGACCAGCGGCTCGCTCGGCGATCATCTCAGCTGGCAGCTCTCCACCAAGACCGACGACGACGAATTGATGCGGGAGATCGGTGAGGCCATCATCGGTAACCTGGATGATGACGGCTACCTGGTCGCATCGGTGGACGAAATCGCGGGGATGGGCCCGTGGCCCATCGAGGAAGTCGAACGCACGCTGCAACTGATGCAGGCCTTCGACCCCATTGGTGTGTGCGCCCGCGACCTGCAGGAGTGCTTGACGCTTCAGCTTCGGCATCTCGGGCTCGACGGGACACCGACCGAGCGCATCGTGACCGAGCACCTTCGGCTGCTACAGAATCACCAGATTCCCGAGCTCGCCAAGAAACTCGCCGTGACGATCGATGAGCTGAAGCACCACATCGAGATCATCAAGCATCTGGACCCCAAGCCAGGCAGCCGCTACAACCCGAAGCAGTCACAGTACGTCATCCCCGACGTTTACATCGTCAAGGTCGAGGATCAGTACGTGGCGGTGCTGAACGAGGAAGGGTTGCCGCAGCTACGAATCAGTCCGACCTACCGCCGGTTGTTGGACAAGGGCGCGGAGAATAGCGACGAAACGCGCGCCTACGTCAAGGACAAGTTCCGGTCGGCGTTGTGGCTGATCAAGTCGGTCGAACAGCGTCAGAAAACGATTCACAAGGTCGCCACGAGCATCATCAACTTCCAGCGCGATTTCCTCGATCATGGCATCGAGCATCTGCGCCCGCTCGTGCTGCGTGATGTCGCCAACGACATCGGGATGCACGAGTCCACGGTCAGCCGCGTGGTCACCAACAAGTACATGCACACACCGCAAGGTGTGTTCGAGATGAAGTACTTCTTCCACAGCGGCATCAGTAGTTCGTATGGGGATGCGGTGTCGTCGGTGACGATCAAGCAGCGCATCCGCAAGATTATCGAAGCCGAGGATCCGAAAAAGCCGCTTTCGGACTCGAAGATCGTGAACATCCTGCAGCGCGAAGGGCTGATGCTGGCCCGACGGACGATCGCCAAGTACCGCGAAGAACTGAAGATTCCAACCTCCAACCAGCGAAAGGTGCTGTTCTAAGGGTGCGGCCGCTGAGGCCGTGCGACATCTCGATGCGTGTTGAACTAACCGGCCGACACATCACGATTTCTCCGGGACTGCGCAATCTGGTCGATCGAAAACTCGGCAAAGTTCGCCGCGTGTTGAACGACGCCGGTGTGTCTGCTGCCGTCGTGGTCACCAAGGAAAAAGTCAACAACGTGGTCGAAGTGACACTCCATGCTCGAGGCGAGCGCTTCCTGCATGCCGTGGCCAAGGCCACCAGCTGGGAAACGGCGATGACCAATGTCGTCGCCAAGGTGATGCACCAGACCGAGAAAGTGAAAGGGAAGTGGCAGGAACGCAAGCGACGCGGCGAAGCCGCGCGGTCGGTAAAGACACCCCGGGCGGCACGAAAAGCCGTCTCCCGCAAGGCCGCCCCGGTAACCGGTGGCGTGCCTGCCAGCGAGCGCCGATCGCTCGAACGGGCAGCCACGGCTTCGCGCGGCGCCACCCGGCGGGCCGCGAAGGCTCAGCGGTAAACTAGCCGTCGGTCTGATGTCCACTGTTCCGGCGGTGACCGTCGGCGGTCTGCTGGAGTCCCGCCCCGAGGCCTTCGGCCTCCCTCTCGAGCTATTGGCCGGTCGTCGTGGTCTCGACCGCCGGATTACCAACCCGTATATCCAGAAGACCGGGCTGGCCCTGGCCGGCTTTCACGAGTACCTCCACCCGGGGCGAGTGCTGATTTACGGCGAGAGCGAAGTGCGCTATCTGGAGGGATTGACGCCCGCTGCTCGTGACAGCGCGCTTGGGCAATCGTTTGCTACGGAGGTCCCCTGTGTGTTGATCACCGGCGGTCTCGAAGCGCCTCACGATTTGGTGGAGGCGGCGGACCGGGCCGGCGTGCCCTTGCTGAGTACCGGGTCGGGACGGCAACGGCGATCGGCAAACTGAGCGCACTCCTCGAGGACCGACTGGCCGTCCGCGAAGTGATCCATGGCGTGCTCCTCGACATTCTCGGACTGGGCGTCCTCATAATCGGTGAGAGCGGTATCGGAAAGAGCGAGTGCGCGCTCGACCTGATTGTTCGTGGACATCGGTTGGTTGCAGACGATACCGTGGAGGTTCGGCTCCGAGCAGCGTCGATCATCGTCGGCAGCTGTCCGGAACTCACCCGGCATCACATGGAAGTGCGCGGGATCGGTGTGATCAATCTGCGCGATCTGTTCGGGGTTGCCTCGACGCGGACATCGAAGCGCATCGAGCTGGTCGTGCAACTCGAGCGGTGGGATCCTCAACGCGAATACGATCGTCTCGGGCTCGACGAGTCCTACTTCGAGCTCCTTAGCTTGAAAGTGCCGCTGATTTGCATGCCGGTTGCGCCTGGACGGAACCTGGCGATTCTCGTCGAGGTTGCGGCGCGGAATCAGCTCCTTCGTACTCGAGGCATCAACGCCGCTCGCGACCTTGCGGCGCGTCTCGAGGCCCGCCTTCGTCAGGATCGAGCAGCCCCGACCGACGACGATCCGGACGACGATATCGACCCTGGAGGGGCGCTGTGAGCGCACGTCCACTGGCGAGGAAGCGCGCGACCAAACGGGTGGCGAGTCGTCGACGACGCGCGATGGCGAGGGCTAACTTCCTGGTCATCACGGGACTGTCAGGAGCGGGGAAGTCGCACGCCATCCGAGCGCTCGAGGATCTCGGCTTCTATTGCGTCGACAACCTGCCGACGCCTCTCATTCCCGTCCTTGCGGATCTCTCGCTGCACGAGGAAGCCGATAACCCCAAAGTAGGCGTTGTCGTCGACGTGCGGGAGCGCCGGTTCGTGCGCGAGTTCCCGCAGACGTGGCGGCGCCTGCGCGCGACGCCCGGATTGCATCCGATGCTCGTGTTTCTCGAGGCGACCGACGGGGCCCTGCTCCGACGATTCAGTGAGACGCGTCGCCCGCATCCGCTGTCGCCCGACCGTCCGGTTGCCGATGCCATTGCCGAAGAGCGCAAGGTGCTGGCGCCGATTCGCTCAATGGCCGACAAGATTGTGGACACTTCGGACCTGACCGTGCACGAGCTGCGCGCCATTTTTCACGGCTTGGTACAGGCCCGCCACCAGCGAGCGCCGTTGATGCTCACCTTCGAAAGCTTTGGCTTCAAGCACGGTGTGCCGCTGGACGCTGACCTCGTGTTCGACTGCCGGTTCCTGCCCAATCCTCATTTCGTCGCCGGCCTTCGGTCGAAGACGGGTAAGGACAAGGCCGTGGCCACGTATATGCGGCGCTACCCGGCGACTCGCGAGTTTGCCCAGCGGCTCTCAAGCTTTCTCCGCTACGTGGTGCCACACTACGTGTCCGAGGGGAAGTCGTATCTGACCGTGGCCATCGGTTGCACCGGCGGTCGGCATCGCTCGGTCTATCTGGCCGAATTGCTGAAGAAGGAGCTCGGCACTTTGAAGGGCATTTCGACTCGGGCACGCCATCGCGATCTCGCGAGGGATGCGTCATGAATCGATTCGTGGAGGGGTGCCAATGATCGGCGTGGTCGTCGTCACTCACGGGCAGCTGGCGATCGAGCTGGTCAATGCCGCCGAGGCCATCGTCGGCGATCTGCCGACGTTTACCGCGGTCTCGATCGGATGGCACGAAGACGTCCAGGACGCACGAGAAGAGATCGCGTCAGCCATCGGACGCGTGCAGGGACCCGAGGGCGTGCTGGTCGCGACCGACATGTTCGGTGGGACGCCAGCGAACCTCGGAATCACATTTCTCGAACCCGACAAGGTCGAGGTCGTGACCGGCGTCAACTTGCCCATGCTGATCAAGGCGGCCAATCTGCGCGAGCAGCAGGACCTGACCGAAGTCGCCCGGTCGCTGCGTGAGCACGGCCGCAACGCCATCTGGGTCGCTTCGGATCTCTTGAAGGGCACCACACCTCCGTAGGTAGGACGTGACGAGTTGTGACGTGACCATTCGCAATCGTCTGGGCCTGCACGCGCGGGCCGCGGCGAAATTCGTGCACTTAGCCACTCGCTTTCACGCACACGTTCGTGTGTCGCGCGACGGTCGGGTGATGGACGGCAAAAGCATCATGGGCATCCTGCTGCTCGCGGCCGCCTGCGGTTCGACGATCACAATCGCCGCCGACGGTGCCGACGAGAAGGAAGCCCTCACCGCGCTGTGCCAGCTGGTGGACAGCGGCTTTGGAGAAGAAACGTGGAACGTTTGAGCGGAATTGGCGTCTCGCCTGGCATCGCAATCGGGCGAGCGGTCATCCTCACTTTGAGAACCGAGGCGATTCGGTTCCCCATCTCACCGGATCGCGTCGAGCGGGAAGTGGCGACGCTGCATGCCGCGCGGCAACAGTCGCGGCTGCAACTCCAGGACATCCGCGATCGCGTGCAGATCGCACGCGGGAATGAGCTCGCCGCGATTTTCGACGCGCAGATCCTGATGCTGGACGACGCGCTTTTCGTCGGTCGGGCAGAGGAGATCATCCGCAGCGAGCGAGTGAATGCCGGATGGGCCGTGTATCGGGCCTACGAGGAGTTGGGAACGGTCTTCGCCAGCGTGGAAGACGAGTATCTGCGCGAACGCGAGAACGACGTTGCGGATGTCGCCGGTCGTCTCCGCATGAACCTGCGGCACGGCACGCGCGGGGCTCGCGACTTGCTGAGCGAGCTCGATGGGCCCTCGGTCCTCATCGCTGATGAATTGACGGCGTCGCTGGCCGCGCAATTGGATTGGACCCGCATTCAGGGCTTTGCCGTCGACGCGGGCAGCCGCACGTATCACACCGCGATCCTGGCTCGGTCGCTGAAAGTACCGGCCGTAGTTGGACTGCATGATGCCGCCCAGCGTGTGGCAGCCGGCACACCCGTCATCCTGAATGGCACGACCGGCGAGCTGCTGTCGAGCCCATCTCCGCAAGCCATCGACGAAGCGCGTGAAGACGCAGCACGACCACGCTCGGTCCTGGTCTCGCAACGAGGCGGAAACGTCGCCAAGGATCCGGTGCGCACAACGGACGGCGTCGATGTGCGACTGCAAGCGAACGTCGAGTTGCTGGAGGACCTCGAGCTGCTCGATGCTCACGGCGCGCAGGGCGTTGGGCTCTACCGATCGGAGTTCATGCTGTCAGGACGCTCGCTGGCGAGCGCCACGGAGGACGCGCAGTACGCGCTCTACTGCCAGCTGATCGACCAGGTGACACCGCAACCCGTCACGATCCGGACCTTTGACCTCGACGAACGGCAGTTGGGATTACGAGGCCCAGAGCGCCGTCGCGGGCGACCGGGTCTGCGCGGATTGCGCCTTGGCCTCGCGAAGCCAGAGATTCTCTCCACTCAGCTTCGCGCACTCGTTCGAGCCAGCACTCGCGGACGGCTGCGCATCATGTTTCCCTTCGTGACCGGCGTCGAAGAGGTAAGAGAAGCCAAAGCGATCCTCGCGGACGTGTGCACGAATCTTGGTCTGCCCGCGCCAGCCGTCGGCGCGATGGTGGAGGTGCCAGCGGCGGCGCTCGCCGCCGACTTGCTGGCGCCCGAAGTCGATTTCCTCACGATTGGCACCAACGACCTGATTCAGTACTGCCTCGCCGTCGACCGCACCGACGATCGGGTCTCGGCCTTCTACGAACCGCTGCACCCGGCGGTCCTGCGACTGATCCGAATGGTTCGACGTGCCGCGGCCCGGCGGATGATTCCTCTATCACTCTGCGGTGAGATGGCCTCGGATCCGGCGCTGCTCGGACTGCTCATCGGCCTCGGCCTGACCGATTTCAGCATGACGCCCGCCGCAATACCGATGGCTCAAGATGCGATTCGCAACCTCAGCGCCGCTCGGGCGCGCGCGCTGGCCAGCCACGCGCTCACGCTTGGCACTGCGGAAGAGATTGAAAAGTTCCTGTT
Source organism: uncultured Acidobacteriota bacterium (assembly GCA_963724485.1). GTDB lineage: Bacteria > Acidobacteriota > Vicinamibacteria > Vicinamibacterales > UBA2999 > JACCSI01. The sequence continues at coordinate 306,534 of CAVRUW010000013.1, read as the reverse complement.
CGACTCGCTGGAGCTCACGGTAGCGCCTCGCGCCGAACGTTGACACCGGAGGACACGTACGTGCATCGCGTCGAAAAGCCGTGGGGGTATGAGCTGTGGTGGGCACGGACCGACCGCTACGTCGGCAAGCTCATTCATGTCGACAAGGGACATGCGCTCAGCCTCCAGTATCACAACAAGAAAGACGAGACGATCTTCGTGTGGAAGGGTCGCATCCTCTTCGAGACCCACAACGCCGCTGGTGAGCTCGTCGGTCGCGAAATGGGTCCTGGCGAGGCCGTCCACGTCACACCGCCAACCGTTCACCGCATGACCGCGATCGAAGACACCGACATCTTCGAAGTGTCGACTCCTGAAGTAGAAGACGTGGTCCGGCTGGAAGACCGCTACGGGAGGAAGGGAACTTAGGGCGCCGCAGCGTTAGTTTCCAGTTACCAGTTTCCAGTTCAAAGCAGGTTCAGCCGAATTCCAGCAGGCTGCCCTTTGAACTGGTAACTGGCAACTGAAAACTAACGTAGTTCGCTAGAACGGAATGTCGTCGTCGGTGATCGGCGCGGGCTCTTTCATGGGATCGCTGTAACCACCTTCGGCGCGTTCCGATCGATCTCCGCCGCCCGTGCCGCGGCTGCCGCCACCAAGAAGGACCAGCCGGTCGGCTTTGACTTCGGTGGTGTAGTGTTTCTGATTGTCTTTTTCCCAGCTGCGCGTCTGCAGCCGGCCCTCGACGTAAATCTGCTTGCCCTTGGTGAGATACGGCTGCAGCGACTCGGCCGTCTTCCCCCACAGCACGATGCGATGCCACTCCGTCTGTTCGTGCTTCTCGCCGTCCTTTGACGTCCAGTTTTCGGTGGTGGCGATGCTGAAACTCGCGACCGCCGCACCACCCGGCGTGTAACGGACTTCCGCGTCTCGTCCGAGATTGCCAACCAAGATGACCTTGTTCACACTGCCCATGGCTCGACGCTACCTTTCTTGACCTCGTTTGCAACAGTGTAGCTTGGCTCTCGGCACGCACGCACCCAGGCACCTGAGGCACCTGAGGCACCTGAGGCACCTACTTACTGCGTCTTCCCACTATTCAGTCGATCGAGCGCCTGCTTGGCCAAACGCGCCGGGTCGCTATCTGGAAACTGCTTCACGACGGCCTCGAACGACTCGCGGGCGCGATCGACCTGCCGCAGGTTCTGGAAGGCCAGCCCGCGCTTGTAGTACGCCGCAGCGACCGACTGGCCGCGCGGATACAGCGTGATCACTTGCGTGTAGGCCTGAATCGCCTCCTGATTCTTGCCGTTGGAATAGTTGCACTCGCCGATATAGAGCTGCGCTTCGTCGGCCAGCTCGCTCTTCGGGAATGTCCGGAGGTAAGAGTCGAAACCGCTGATGCAGAGGTCCCACTGACCCGAGGTGTAGTCGGCCCACGCCGTCTCATACATGCGCTGAGGTGACATCCCGGGGCCGAGAGGTGCGGGAGTCGGTGCTGCTGTCGTCGGTGTCGTAGGCGCCGTCGACGTTCCCGGAGTCGGCGTCCCGCTTGTTCCGGACGCCGCGCTCGGATCGGGATTCGCTGACGGATCGAACGAAGGTGGCGCTGGCGGGGGATACTGCGGAATGGACAGACGCAGCGCTTCGACCTCTTGCGACATCGACGCGATGCGTACGTTGGTTTCGTCGACGCGCTCGCGGACCACACGCAGATCGGTCGCAAACTGATCGACCTTCAGGTTCGAATCGGCAAACCCCTTGCGATTGGCATTCGCCTGTTCATCCAGGCGCGCATTGAGCGCCTTCAGCGTATCGCCGAGCTGCGTCAACACCACCTGCAGCTGCTGGTTCTGTTCCTGCAGCATGCGGATGTCGGCCATCATCTGCATCTCGCGACGGTTCTGTGCGTTCGCGACGGCGGGTGCCGACACGACGAAGGCCACGGCAAGGCCGAGTAGTGTGCTCTTCATACCGATCATTATGCGTCCCCTCGAAGCTGCGGTCTCCAGGTTCGAACTCATCTGGCAGTAATGACGAAGTGAGCGCGGCGGTTCTTGCTCCACGCGCCTTCCTGATGGCCCGGCTCGAAGGGGAATTCCTTGCCGTAGCTGACGGTGCGAACGCGATTGGCGCCGACACCCAAAGAGACGATGTAGTCGCGTGCCGCCAGCGCGCGTCGTTCGCCAAGCGCCAGGTTGTATTCAGCGGAGCCACGTTCGTCGCAATGACCTTCGATGGTGATTTGCCACGACGCGTACTTCTTCAAGACGCCCGCGTTCTCCTGGAGAACCGCCTGCGCATCGCCACTGAGCTCCGCGCTGTCGAGCAGGAAGTAGACCGGCTTGAGTGGAGAATCGCGGTTCAGATCGTCGAGTGGTTTCGAGCCCAGGGAATCTTCGGCCATCGGCTCGGGCGGAACCGGGATCGGCTCGTTCACGGCCTGCGGCGGTCCCGGAGGTGCCGATCCCGAGCCAGCACCCGTCGGTGGTGTCGGTCGCGCAATTGGCGCCGGCTTCTTCCCGCACGCGCCGACAGCCACCGTCATGATCAGCGCCAGGGTCAGGAGCATTCGTCGTTGATTCATTTCTGCTGTCCCCTCGATCTCGAGTTACTTCGGCGGCTCGGGTCCGCGTGACCAGTTCGGCATCTCATTCTTGCCCTCGCGCGTAAGTTGACGAATGTTCTTGCCGTCCCGATCCACGGTGAAAATTTGGCTGTTGCCAGCGCGAGTGGACATGAATGCAAGGTGTCGTCCGTTCGGCGCCCAGGTTGGGCTCTCGTTGCTGCCTTCACCGAAGGTCAGCTGTCGTGTTTCACCAGCCGCCAGGTTCAACACCTTGATGTCGTAGCCGGGGCCGGTGCGAGCGGTGTATGCGATCTCGTTGTAGGGTGCTGGCGACCACGTTGGGCGATCCGAGTTGTCGAAACTCAGTCGTCGAAGGTTGAGGCCGTCCAGTCCCATGACGTAAACCGAAGGAACGCCACCGCGATCGGAGACGAATGCGATCTGCGTGCCGGTGGGCGACCACGTCGGTGACGTGTCGATGTTTGGGTGATTCGTGAGGCGTCTCGAATTCGATCCATCCCGGTTGGCAATATAGATCTCCGAATTGCCATCGCGATTGGTCGTGAACGCGACCTGGGATCCGTCTGGTGAGAAGGCTGGAAGCCAGTTTTGATTGCTGGCCGTCCCCTTCAGCGGCACCGACATCGTGCCTTGGTAGATGTTTGAAATGTAGACGTCCGGGAAACCGCTGCGATACGACGTGTAGGCGATCGACCTTGCATCCGGCGACCAGGACGGCGTGATGTTGAGCGCTCGATTGACCGTGACGCGACGCGGGTTGGCGCCGTCGTAATCCATGATGTAAACCTCTTTCACATCACGGTTCTCGACGGTGCCGGCGACTCGTTCTTTGTTGCGGTCCGATGTGAACGTCAACTTCGTTCGCGCCACACCCTGCAGCGCGCGTTGCGAATCGTGAATTTCATCCGCCATCGTGTGCGCGTAGATGCGCGGGTTGGCTGACGCGCCGCTGTATTCGCGCGCATACATCTGCTGACGGCTGACGACGCGATACAAGCGCATCTCGACTTTGACGGTGTTGCCGGCCTTTTGCACCGTGCCGACGATCAGCCCATCGGCACCCAACTCGCGCCAGCGGTCGAACGGAGGCTCGCCAATCGACGTGGCCGCCGGGATCGACTTGTAGGTGTCACGCGGAATCATGTAGAACTCGCGCTCGTAGTCGAGGTCGTTCCAGAGCACTTCGCCCATCGTGCGGGCGATGTCTTGCGTTTCTCGATCGTTGGAGAGGGCGAGAAAATCGGGAACCGCGAGCCGCGGCGGGCTGCCATCGCCGCCGCTCAACGTGGTTTTTATCTCGCTCGGTTGTTGCGTGGTCGGCGTCTGATTCGTTCCCGTCGGTGGCTGCGGCGTTTGCGCGTAGGCAACGACGAGCGAACTGACCAGAGCAGCGGAGATCGCAAGAGTTTGATGATTCATTGGCGCTGATATTCGAACACGAGATGTACCGTCAGCGACGGTTCCGTGAATGCCTCGGGAAGCGGCTGAATCTTTCTGGTCAGCAGCAGAGCACGATTGGACAACAGGTCAAGCGCGGGATACCCACTGGGCTTCTCGAGCTGAACCGCGGTGAGCGTGCCGTCTCGCTGGATGGTGAACTTCACGATGTTGGTGCCCGACGCCTGCTGCCGAAAATCCCAGTTGCGGCGAATCAGCTCGAGCATCGTGACGATGTAGTCGGGACAGCAGAAGTTGGCCGTGTCGAGATAGGAGCCCGTGCCGCCACCGCCGGACGACAGACCAAAGCCCTGACCGCGATCGGCCCGCTCCGCCGACGGCGCCGACCCCTTGCGCACTTCCTCGCCCTTGGTCGGGGTGCGGCTGCGCGGGTCCTTGGCTTCGTCACGGACCTTGGCTTCCGGCTTCTTCGGCGCGGTCTTCTTCGGCTCGATCATTTCCGGCTCACGCGCCGCCGGCGCCCTGATCGGTTCGATCAGTTTCTTCGCGTCCAGCGGCACCGCTTCCTGAATCGGCCGCCCGCCCGAGGTCGTCATGCCACCGGATCGCGGACCCGGATTCCCGCTCAAGCTGATGGTCATGATGTTCTCGGGTTGATCAGCGGTGCGGCTGCCAAACCATGTCGAGGGCGCGAGAAAGACGACGGCGATGAGCACGACGTGGGCCACAACCGAGGCCGTGAGCATCGGCTGCAGGCCGTCAGCTTCCTGCTTTCGAATCGCGACAATCTGCGTGACCGCATCCATCAGCGTTTCTGCTCGAGCGCGACAATCCCGACGCGTTCGATCCCACCCTCGCGCAATCGCCCCATCACGTCCAGCAGTTCCTGAACCTGCACGGCGCTGTCACCGCGTAAGAACACTTCCTTCTGATCCCGGTTGAGCATCGCCTGGCGAATCCGCTCGGCCACGAAATCGATCGACACGGCCTCATCGTCGAGGAAGACCTTCCGGTCCTTGCGGAAACTCAGAGGCACTGTCACGTACAGACGCTCTTCAGACAGCCGCTGCGCCTGCCGCGTTTGTGGCAAGTTCACCTCCACGCCCTTCTGGAGCATGGGCGCGGCCACCATGAAGATGATCAACAGCACGAGCATCACGTCAACCAACGGAATGACGTTGATCTCGGCGAGCGTCGTCGATACACGACGGCCACGGCGGCCACGTCCCCCGAGCTGATCGGATTGCGGCTGAACTTTGGGCATGGTCTAGGTGAAGTTGCGCTCGGCGATGTTCAGGAACTCGAGCGCGAAGTCGTCCATCTCGGACGCGTATGACTTCACCTTCGTGGAAAAGTGGTTGTAGAAGTAGACAGCTGGTATCGCGGCAAACAGCCCGATGGCGGTGGCGATCAAGGCTTCGGCAATGCCCGGTCCGACCACCGACAAATCGGTGGAGCCTTGGGCGCCGATGCTTTGAAACGACATCATGATTCCCCAGACCGTGCCAAACAGCCCGATGAACGGCGTGATGCTCGCCACCGTCGCCAGGAAGGGCACCCGCTTTTCCAGTTTGTTGACCTCCACGGACGAGGCCCTGAGCAGCGCGCGGTCCACGGCCGCGAGGCTCTTCAACGTTGGACGCCCGGCCGGGGCCTCGGGACTGTTCGCTGGCGGTTGCCGCAGTTGGAGGTTCAGCTCGGCGTAGCCAGCCTGAAAGATTCCAACCAGGGGACTGCCGTCCAGCGACTTACAGACCGCCTGCACCTCGGAAAACTTGGTGCTCCGGCGAAAGACGTCGAGAAACGTCGCGGATTGCCGCTCGACCCGGCGAAAGGCAAACGTCTTGTAGAGGACAATGCCCCAGGACACGATCGAAAACAGGACGAGGATGACAATTACGGCCTTTGAGACCGGGCTGGCATCAATGATGAGATCGATTACGGTTCCCGAGCTATCGCGCGCGGGCGTGGCACTGCCTTCAAGCTGCTGCAGTGCCAGGACAAACCATCCAGGCGTCGGCAACAAAGCCTCCGATGTCGTTTCGGTTGTTTGGTGGGCGCTGCTGGGATAGCGCGGATTCGTGCAACGGTAGCACACGCTGTGAAATACTGTCAAACCTTTGATTCGATGGACTTTCCGCGTTTGCTGTCGCGCGCGTCGAGGAGCGCTGTCCCGTCGTGATTCGATATCTGGCCATTCGAAACCTGGCGGTCATCGAGTCGGTCGCCGTTGAGTTTGAACCTTCGTTCAACATCCTGACGGGCGAGACGGGCGCCGGCAAATCAATCCTCGTCGAAGCCGTTGGGCTGCTCCTCGGCGGACGGGCCTCGCAAGATCTGATCCGCACGGGTGCTGAGCTGGCCACCGTCGAGGCGATCTTCGAAGCGGCTGGTAGCGAGATCGTGGTCCGCCGCGAGATTACCGCGCAGGGCAGGAGCCGGGCGTTCATCAATGGCGCACTGGCCACCGCACAAGCACTCAAAGATCTCTCCAACCGCCTGGTCGAACTGCATGGTCAACACGAGCACCAGGAGCTCCTCGATCCCCGCCATCACCTGGACCTGCTCGACGACTGGGCCGGCCTGCGAGATCAGCGAGGCGACGTAGAGCAGTCGTACCGCGTGCTGCAGGACCTGCGATCGCGGCTCGACCGACTGCGAATGGACAGCCGCGAACGAACCGCCCGGCTCGAGCTCGTCGACTTCCAGTTGGGAGAGCTCACCAAGGCCAATGCGCAACCGACCGAAGACGAGCAGCTCGCCGAACGCCGCCTGGTCCTTCGCAGTGCGGCGACCATCCAGAGACTGTGCGGCGAGAGCTACGCCGAGTTGTATGAGGCCGAGAGCGCCGTGCTCACCAACCTCGGGCATGTGTGGAAGCGTGTCGCCGAGCTGGCCGCCATCGATCCGAAGTTCGCACCCTATGTGGAACAGCGAGACGAGATCAAAGCCCAACTCGAAGATCTGGCGGCGACCCTGCGCGATTACGGCGAGGGAATCGACACATCGCCGGCCGCGCTGGAGCAGGTCGAAGAGCGGCTGGCGCTGCTCGAGCGGCTGAAACGGAAATATGGCCCGACCCTCGCCGAGGTGATCGAGCAGCAGCAACGCTTGCTCGCCGAGCGGGACGCGCTGACGGGAGGGGAGTCCAGCGCCGCGGTGGTGGAGCAGGAACTGACGGCTGCGACCGCGACCTATCTTCAGCGCGCGAGGGCGCTCTCGACTGCTCGTCGTCAAGCCGCGGGGAAGTTTGAGGACGCGCTGAAGACGGAGCTCGCGGACCTGGCGATGGAGCGCACGCGGTTCGAAGTACGGCTGACGACCTCCGACTCCAGCGACGGTTGGAGCGAACGAGGAATCGACACCGGCGAGTTCTTCCTCTCGCCCAACCCCGGCGAGGACCTGCGGCCGCTGGCCCGGATCGTTTCGGGAGGTGAGCTCTCTCGCGTGATGTTGGGGCTCAAAACTCTAGCGGCAGTCGATCAGCCAGACAAGACGCTCATCTTCGACGAAGTGGACGCCGGGATCGGCGGGCGGGTGGCGACGGTGGTTGGCGACAAGCTTCGCCGGCTTGGTGAGACCTTTCAGGTCCTGTGCATCACGCACCTGCCGCAGATTGCCGCCGCGGGCTCGACGCACTTCGTCATCGAAAAACAACTTCGCGGGTCGCGTACTATGACCTCAGTGAGTCGGCTCGACGAGGCATCGCGAATCGACGAGATTGGGCGCATGATGGGAGGAGCGGACGCGGGCGCTCAAGCCCGTGCGAGCGCCAGGGAGCTCATCGCGGCGCGGCGGCAGGCGATGGGCGGTGGCCAGGCGAAAGGCGAAACCGGCCGAGAGCGAAAGCGAAAGTAGAGCAGGGCGCTATACACGCACTGCATAAGTATTCGGTCCATGAAATATCTCATCGAAACCTACGGCTGCCAGATGAACGTCCACGACTCCGAGCGCATGGCCGGACTCCTGGAAGCATCGGGCTACGAGCGCGCGGAACACGATGGCGACGCCGATCTGGTCGTCATCAACACCTGCAGCGTGCGCGAGAAGGCCGAGGACAAGCTCTATACGCGGCTGGGCGACCTCAAGGGACTCGGCCGCGCGACCGGCCATTCACCCATCGTCGCGGTGGCTGGCTGCGTGGCGCAGCAGGAGGGCAGTCGCCTGCTCGAGCGGTCGCCGCTCATCGATGTCGTGGTGGGGACGCAGCGCCTCAAGATGCTGCCCATGCTGGTCGCGGACGCGCGCGCCCGCCGGGCGGCCGCGACCCGCGACGTCATGCTGGACGCCATCGTCGACACATCGACGCCATACGACGAGCCGTCGTTTCCGCTCGGGCTGACCCGACACGCCGATCCGGTCAAGGCGTATGTCACGATCATCGAAGGCTGCAACGACTTCTGCGCCTTCTGCGTGGTCCCGTACACGCGAGGCCACGAACGGATGCGAGCCAAGACGGAAGTCGTCGCCGACGTTCGCGCGGCGGTGGAGAGCGGGAGACCGGAGGTCCAGCTCCTCGGGCAGATCGTCAATCACTATCAGGCGCCCGACGATCCGGCCTGCGACTTCGCGGGACTCCTCGCAGCGGTCAACGCGGTACCCGGCGTGCGCCGCATCCGCTTTGCGAGCCCGCACCCGCGCCATGCCTCGGACCGGTTGATTGCCGCCGTCCGAGATCTGCCGGCGGTCTGCAAGCATCTCCACCTGCCGGTCCAGTCCGGGTCGACTTCGGTGCTCGGGCGCATGCGTCGCCGCCACACGCGGGAACAGTACCTGGAGCTGGTCGAGCGGGTCCGCAGCGCCGTGCCGGGCATCCAGCTCTCGACCGATATGATCGTCGGGTTCCCGGGTGAGACCGAGGCTGAGTTCGACGACACGCTGTCACTGATCGAGCGGGTGCGCTTTCACAGCATCTTCTCGTTCAAGTATTCGGAGCGTCCGAACACGCTCGCGGCTAAACGGATGCCCGACGATGTGCCGGAGGAGACGAAGACGCGTCGGATTCGGGGACTGCAGATGCTGCAGCGGCGGATACAGCTCGAGTTGCACGAGGGCACGGTCGGCCAGCGCGTCGAGGTGCTGGTCGACGCCCGCAGCCGGCGTCGCGACTGGGAGCTCTCGGGACGCACGACCGGAAACACGGTCGTGAACTTCCCCGGGCCGCCGGGATGGGTGGGGGAATTCGTGAACGTGGAGATTCGTCGCGCCGGCCCCAACAGCCTGTGGGGCGAGCCGGTCGGGGCGAGTCGTCTGGCGGCCGGAGCCTGACGCAAAACGAGACGAGGTATTTCGTGGAGTCATCAGCGGCGCGGTCCGAATCCATCGAGCTCATCGAGATGACCATCAAGGGGCTGATGGTCGACCCGATCACCAACATGCCGATCATCATCCTGCGCGATCGCGATGGCCAACGCGTGCTGCCGATCTGGGTGGGGGTCTTCGAAGCGAACGCGATCGCGCTGCAGATCGAGAACATCCAGACGCCGCGGCCGATGACGCACGACCTGCTCCGCAACGTGATTCAGGATCTGCAGGCGACGGTGGAGAAGGTGGTCGTCTGCGATCTCAAGGACAACACGTTCTACGCGCTGATCCACTTGCAGACTGCCAACGGCCCGGTCGCCATCGACGCTCGACCGAGCGACGCCATTGCCCTGGCGCTTCGCACGCGTGCCCCCATCCTGGTGGACGCCAACGTCATCGACCACGCCAAGACCGTGGACTTCACGAACGAGAAGCAGGACGCCGACCGCCTGCAGCAGTGGCTCGAGTCGCTCGACCCGAACGAGCTCGGCAAATACAAGATGTAAGCGTCGGCCGGCCGACATCTTCTCTAACCTGCACGTTCTCCTACAGTTAGGGATTGTCGGCGTGCGTAATACTGCCGCCGGCTGCACACCTTTTCTTGACCTTCGCCCTCCCACCCCCTACAATCGCAGCGGTTCGTTCGGCCCGAATGATTCTCGCAATCGCCAATCAAAAAGGCGGCGTCGGCAAGACGACGACCGCCATCAACCTGGCCGCAGCCCTGGCCATGCGGAAGCGCCGGACGCTGCTGATCGACCTCGACCCCCAAGCCAACAGCAGCCTGTCGTTCGTCGATCTGCGAGAGGTGGCGCGCAGCATGTACGACGTCATGGTCGAGCCGACCGTCGCGCTGCGCGACGTCATCCTGCCGACGCCGCTCGAATATCTCTCGGTCGCCCCCGCCCGAATCGCGCTCGCCAAGCTCGAGGCACGGATGACGGGGGAGTTGGATGCCCCGTTCCGCCTCAAAGATCAGCTGCAGGAGATCGTCGAGCAATACGAAGCCGTGGTTATCGATTGCCCGCCCGCCCTCGGGCTCCTGACGGTCAACGCGCTCGTCGCGGCGACGCATCTGCTCATCCCGATCCAGTCGTCGTACTTCGCCCTCGAAGGCACCGACGACCTGTTGGAAACTATCGAGAAGGTCCGGCTGCGCCCCAATCCGGAGCTCCGGATCCTCGGCGTCGTGATCACGATGCACGATCGTCGGACCGCGCTCGGCCGCGACATCCGCGCCCAGATCCGCAAGGTGTTCGGCGACAAGGTCTTCAAGACCGTCATCAGCAAGAGCGTCCGGCTGGAGGAAAGCCCGGCGTACCGCGAATCGATTTTCACGTTTGCGCCGGACTCCAGCGGCGCCAGCGAGTATTACAGCTTGTGCGAGGAGGTCATGGACCGTGCCTAAACGTGGTTTGCCGGAAACGTTGCGGATGCGGCACGACGCCCATTACGTGGAAACCCTCGCGGCGTCAGCCGCGACGCCGGTCGGCCGGATGGTCGCGATCGACCTCGTGGACCCCAATCCGGATCAGCCGCGCCAGGCCATGGGCGACCTGGCCGAGCTCATTGCCTCGGTGGCCGAAAAGGGGATCATCGAGCCGCTGGTCGTGCGTCAGCGCGGCCCGCGCTATCAGATCGTGGCCGGCGAGCGCCGCTATCACGCCGCGGTGCAGTCGGGCATGCTCGAGCTGCCGGTCGTCGTCCGCGACGTGGACGACACGGAGATGCTCGAGATCGCGCTGGTCGAGAACCTCCAGCGCAAAGACCTGACCCCGTTCGAAGAGTCCGAAGCGCTGCAAAGCCTGTCGCAGCGTTGCGGGTACACGCACGAAGACCTGGCCAAGCGCCTGGGGAAGTCGCGGACGGCGATTACCGAATCCCTGACCCTGACCAGCATGCCGCCCGAAGTCCGAAAGGTGTGCCGCCTGGCCGGCATCCAGAACAAGTCGGTGTTGCTCCAGATCGCGCGTCAGGGCGAGCCGCAGAAGATGCTGGCCCTGGTCGAAAAGATCGCCGCGCAAGGCGGCGTGACGCGCGAACAAGTCCGCAAGGAAACGCAGAAGCCCAAGGCCGGTCGGCCCAAGGCCTTTACGTTCAACTTCAAGCCCCAGAACAAAGCCTTCAACCTTCGACTGAGCTTCAACAAGAAGAGCGCCTCGAAGGACGAAATCATCTCAGCCCTGGAAAACATTCTCGAGGAGCTACGCAAGAGTTAGCCAGGGTTCTCCACGACGGTTCGTCACGAAGGTTCTGCACGACGGTTCTGACGAAGGTTCTGCACGAGGGTTCTGCACGAGGGTTCTGAACCAGGGTTCTGCACGAGGGTTCTACACGAAGGTTCTGCAGGGTTCGGCGTTCGGAACGAGATTCTGCGCGCGACGTTTCACGAACCGTCGTCGGCCGTCAAGAACCACCGTCGAGAACCACCCGTTCGAGAACCACCGTTCTAGAACCACCGTTGAGAACCACACGACAGTTCGTTACGAAGGTTCTGCACGACCGTTCTGCGAGGGTTCTGCACGAAGGTTCGGCAAACGAGCGTTCGCACCAGCGTTCTGGACGAGTTTATGGCAGTTCGGAACGAGATTCCGATCACGTTCGAGAACCACCGTTGAGAACCTCCGTTGAGAACCTCCGTTGAAACCTTCGTCCAGCCTTTAGTTAACATAATATGTATTATCAGACCCACTGCAAAAGCCTTGGAAACCAGGGCTGTGGACGCTTTGCGGATTACACCCGCCAGTGGATCGCGTTGAGGTGCCGCGACGGAACGGTCACGGTAATGACCCCGCCAGCCGGGTGCTGCTCGAGGACGCGGCGGTCGGTATCGACGACTAGCAGCCAGGCACGAATCGAATCCCCGGCCTGACGCCCAACTGCGGCAAACGGCACCGAGACCAGAACGGCTGTCGAACCTGACGCCGTCCAACAGGCCCCGGTGCCAGGCCCAGCGAGGATCTCGAATCGCACCGGCACGGCCGCCTCGACCAGCAGCTCGAGGCCCAGCGTCCCCGCGACCAGCCGGGCTGACAGTTCGGCACCTTCAAACCTCAGGAACAGATGACTACGGTCGACCGCCAGCCGGAGCCGGTCCACCAGTTGTCCGCCCGTCCGGTGCATCGCCCCAGCCGCCCGGTCAATCGCTACGGACCCGGACCAGGCGACGAAGGCCGACGGCCCCACGGGAGTCGTCAGGCCGGCTGGCTGCCGGTCGGGTTCGGCGCTCTTAACCGCCGTCGAGATGTTGGTCATGTAGAGGTCGGTCGGCGGCTCGACGGCGAGGGCCTGGTAGACGTTTCGGATGTGCCGGCGGAACAAGTCGTCGAATTCCGCATCGTGGTCCGATGAGTGATCGTCGCCGTACCACCAGAACCAATCGCTGCCTTCGGTGATGAGCAGCTCCTCCCAGGCGACGGCACGTCGCTCAGGCGACACCTGGGCGCTGTGCTCGTCGAATGCCCTCCGCGCGACGGCCAGCTGGCCCCAGGCGCGATGGTCGTCGCGGTGGCCGGCCCAAATGTAGAAATCCGCGTTGATCCACGACCCCGGATAGATGGACGGGAGCCGGCGTGCGGTTCCCTCCACGGCCTCGGACATCGTGACGGTCTCGATATCGAGGGCTGCTTGCAACTGCCCATATAACGCACGAAGAAACGGGCGGCCCCCACCTGCGTAGTGCTCCCAGGCATTCTCGCCGTCGAGGATCACGGCGATGGTTGCGTCTTCCCCGTCTTCGCCGCGCTGCGACGTGCTGGAAAACCGTCGCGCGGCGTCGCGGAGGCGGGCCAGAAAGTCCTGGGCCGCCAGGTCGGCATCCCAGGATTGATAGACGAAGCCGATGCGGTCCGACAGGTCGTGATCGCGAAACAGACATCGAATCGTCCCTCCGTCGGCGCCGATCTCATAGGTCCGGTAGAGATCGTCCGGCACGAGCGGCCGCGTTAGCGACCTGCCGAGGAGGTCCTGGTCGGTCGCCGTCCAGGTGAATCCCTCCTGGTGCAGCAATTGAACGACCTCATCCGATAGCGCTCCCTCGGACGGCCATACCCCCTGCGGGCCTACACCGAAGACTTCCCGGTGCATCGCCCGCGCACGTCGCAACTGCTCCACCGCGTCTTCCGGCCGCGAGAACAAATGGGCCGGCATGGCCGTGGAGGGATGCGAACGACGATGAACGTCGGAGTTACAGAGCAGTGGCAAGATTGGGTGATAGAGGGGCGAGGTGGACAGTTCGACCCGGCCGGCCGCGGAGACCTCGCGGTAGATGGGAATCGTCGCCTGAAGGAGTTCGAGTTCGACGTCGCGCAGGGTCTGCTTGTCACGCTCGGTGAAGTCCCTGCCGCGTTCGACCAGGGTGCGCAGCCGAGGATCGCTCGTCAGCCAGTCAGGGTCCATCCAGACGAGCTTGTGCCAGACCTGCAAGTCCCGCAGATCGGCGGTCGACCACGACGAAGGCTGCTTCCGCCGGGTGTGCAGCTCGAAGTAGCGTGCATAGGGCCGAATCATCCGATCGACGGGCGCGTGAAACCCGTGGCTGATGAAAAACTCCCGCTCACTGGCGCTGAGTGAAGCCGCGTCCGAAAGACCGAGGGTCAGGTAGCGGTCGTTGGCGCGATCCTCGGCGAACGCCTGGATCTGCATCACGAGTGACGGGACGAGATTGAAAGTGACGCGGACGTCTGGGAACTCGCGCAGGAGTGCGGCCATTCCCCAGTAGTCCTTGGTGGCATGGAGCCGAACCCACGGGAGGATGTGCTCGCCAGTCGCGAGATCTTCGTAGAACGGCTGATGCATGTGCCACAGGATGGCGAGCCGAGTCATCTGGGATAATGAGAATAATTTAGGTGCGACTCCTCGACCGCTACATCGTCCGCGAGATCCTGCTCCCCTTTGCCATTGCGCTCGTTGTCTTCACGTTTGTTCTGATCATCCCGTTCTTGATCGAGCTGGCCGAGGAGCTGATTGCCAAGGGCGTGGCGTGGCCGGTGATCCTCCAGCTGATGGCCACGATCGTCCCCGCGAACCTCGGGCTGGCGATCCCGATGGCTCTGCTGCTCGGGATCCTGGTGGGCTTCGGGCGGTTGTCGAGCGACCGCGAAGTGGTTGTGCTGATGGCGTGCGGAGTGAGCCCCTATCGGCTGCTGCGTCCCGTCATCGTGCTGGCGGTGGTGGCCGCCGCCGCCGACTTCTACATCCTGGCCCGCGCGATTCCGGATGCGAACCAGGCGCATCGCGAGATCACCCTCGGGATCGTCGCTGACCGGGCGGAGGGCCAGGTTAGCGCCCGCGCGTTCTTCGACGACTTTCCAAATACGGTCCTGTACGTGCGCGAGATCCCGCTCGAGGGTGGATGGCGCGAGGTCTTCGCCGCCGATACCAGGAACGCGTCGCAGCCGATCATTTACGTCGCCAAACGCGGGCGGATGCTCATCGATCGGCAGGCTCGCACGATCGAGATGGTGCTGGAGGACGGTGCCCAGCACACAACGAAAGCCGCCGACCCGACCACCTACGAGATGGTGCGATTCGACCAGGTGATCGTGTCGCTGGATCCTCAGAGCGTTTTTCAAACCACGCTCCCGCGCGGTTATCGCGAGATGACCATCCCTGAACTCCAGTCGAGCATTCAGGAACTGCAGAAGCAGAACCTGCCGTTCCACAACCCGGTGATGGAGATCCACAAGAAGTTCTCCATTCCGTTTGCCTGCATCGTGTTCACGCTGGTCGGCGTGGGTCTCGGAATCAGCAATCGCAAAGACGGCAAGCTCGCCAGCTTCGTCCTCGGAATCGGCGTGATCTTCACTTACTACGTGATCATGTTCACGTCGGAAGCCCTCACCAAAGGCTCCATGCTGCCAGCCTGGCTTTCGATGTGGGTGCCGAACATCCTCCTGGGCGCGGCCGGAGTCGCGCTGCTGCTGTCTCGAGCGCGCGGCGCCGACCAGTCGCTTCGTCTGCGTCTGCCCGCCTGGCTCGCGCGCGCGAACCCGGAGCTCACCGCCGCGGCTTCGGGTAAGGATCTGACAGGTGACGGGCAACCCGCTCCTCGCAAGTCGGGTCCCGTGGTCGTGATCCGGATCCCTCAGTTCGAGCTTCCCCGCCCGAACCTGATCGACCTGTACATTGCTCGCACCTACGTTCGCACGCTGATGTTGGCGATCATGGGACTGATGGGCTTGTTCTACATCTCCACCTTCATCGACAAGTCGGACAAGCTCTTCAAGGGACAGGTCACGCTGACCACGCTCCTGTCGTTTCTGTGGTGGGAAACGCCGCAGTTCCTCTACTACATCATCGCCATCGCCGTCTTGCTGTCGGCGATCGCCACCATAGGCCTGCTGACGAAGAACAGCGAGATCATCGTGATGCGGGCGTGCGGCATCAGCATCTACCGCACGGCCCTTCCGCTGCTGGCGTTCGCGCTGGCCGCCAGCGCCGTTCTCTTTGCGTTCGAGGAGCGGATTCTCGCCTTCAGCAACCGTCGCGCCGACTATCTCAATCACGTCATTAGAGGGGGCCTACCCGAAACCTTTGGTGTGGTCCATCGCAAGTGGCTGGTCGGTCGGAACGGCGAGATCTATCACTTCCAGATGTTCGATCCGCGTCGCAGCGAGCTCTCGTCATTGTCAGTGTTCCGGTTCGATCCCGCGACGAACGAGTTGACTCAACGCATATACGCCTCGAAGGCGACGTATCTGCCGCGCTTGAGAGACGATGAGGCGGCGTGGGAGGTGAAGGCCGGATGGATTCGCGATTTCGCGAAGGGTGATGTGACGCGCTATGCGCCTTTCGATACCAGCCGGGCACCGATCGAGCCGGCAGACTATTTCAGCACCGAGGAGCCGAACCCGGATCGCATGACGTTTGCCCAACTCCGGCGATACATCGACGAGCTCGAGGCGAGCGGCTACACCGTGCTCGAACACAAGGTCGCGCTGTACCAGAAATTCGCGTTCCCGCTCGTGACGCTGATCATGACGATGATCGCGATACCGTTTGCCGTGACCACCGGCAAGCGCGGCGCGCTCTATGGCATCGGCGTGGGCATCGCGCTGGCGCTTGTCTACTGGACTGCGATCAGTGTGTTTGCCGCATTCGGATCCGGCGGTCTGATTCCCCCGGCACTGGCCGCCTGGGCCCCCAATCTCCTGTTCGGCGCAAGCGCCGCGTATCTGCTCCTCACCGTCCGGACATGATGCTCGTCACCTCGGCGCCGCCGCCCGGATCGAGGCGGAACGGTGGCTCTCTCCTGCGCCTGCTGTTTGGTGTGGTGCTGTTTCTCGTCGCGATCGTCACCGCGGTCTTCGGCTTTCTCCGGCTGATCTCGGTCCTCGAACATGACGGCTACGGTACGCCGCCGATGCGAACGGCGCTCGTGATCTTGGGAATCGCGGGCGGATGCTTCGCGATCGCGATCGCCACGCTTATCTGGGATGTGGCGAAGCGATACGAGCAATAGGTGCGACGGGTGTCGCACCTGCTCGTCAACGAGCAAGCCAAAAATCGAGAATCCGGATCACGCCGGAGGCGCCTGGCTGCGAGTTCAGGGTGTCGACGACCAGAAGAACCGAGTCGATATCTTTCAACGGCGCTTGGGTGACGGCCCCGGAGTCCATCTCTCGGAACTCCGACAGCGCTAGGTCGAACGCCCTTACGGATGAATCCAGGTAGAACGTCCTTCCCCATCGATGACCCGGCTCATCGGTACGCAGCTGCGTCCAGATCCGCCGCGGGCCGTCTGACATAACGCGTAGTTGCACCCGATCGAATTGCGCCAGCCGCCCGCGATCGATTGGAAATCTGAGCGCGGCAAACTGGCTGCGCCGCTCACCAGGCGCCAGGCTGAAGCGCCATTCGAGCGTTGGTGTGCCATCCGCCAACGTCCCCACGTTGAGCGCGCTCGTCGACTCAGGGCTCGCCTCGGCTCGCCAGTCCACCGTCGCCAGGGGCGCACGCTCAGATGCCGGCGCCAAGAGGACCTCAGTCGACAACTGTCGATGAGCATCGCGCAGTCCGACATAGATGGGATTGCTGAGCAGCCACGGGACGTCTCTGCGGCGATCGCGTCCTGGAAGGTACGCTTCGAAGTGGTAGGCACCGGCCTCCCCGCCAATATCGAGCTTCAGTGTGTCGTCTTGCGTTTCGTACAGGACTTCCCCGTTGCGCAAGACGGCCAACGTCGTTCTGGCGGGCGCGCTGATTCGCGCTTGCAGGGTGACCGGTCCATTCCGATCGAGGTACTCACCAAGGCGCGCAGTATGCGAACTGCTCGACGCCCGCGCTTCGAACGCGCTGAATTCCGCGACCCCATCCACGGTCGAAAACAGCCGGCCCTCGCGAATGGCCGACAGAATGGCCGCCCCGTCTGCCGCGGCATCTCCACTCAGTGGACCATCGAGGATCACATGATTCGCGAACGCCTCGAATGACACTTGATAGGAAGGCACTTTCGCGATGACACGATCCTCGTAGGGATCGGCCGCCTGTCTGAAGCCGAGTCGCGCGTGGGCGTCGGCGGCGGCTATCGCCGGCACCCGACGCTTCGCTGTCACTTCGGCCCAGCGTTCGAGAACGCCCGCGGGCCGATCGAGCAATGCGGCCAGCGTCTCAACCGGCCTGAGCGGATACGTCAACAGCACGCGACCGAGGGATCCCCAGAACTCGTCGCGCCATTCGCTGTCGGCGTTCAGCCACTCGAGGCCGTCAAATGGGGCCGCCCAGTCGCGCCATTGCAAGAGTGGTTTCGGCGAGCCCGGGTGCGCGGCGAATCCAAAGCCTCCCAAGCGCTGCACGTCTTCCGCCACGTCCCGAGGCTGACCGGCCAAACGAAATGGACTGCGCGGCAGACCGATCGCCGCATAGTGGCCGCCATCGGTGCTGATCTCGACGCCGTCGAGGCACAGCACACCCGACCGATAGGTTGGGGGGTCCGGTGCCCGCGTGCCGTCGCCGTGATCGGTAAGGACCACGAACTGAAGACCACTCGCCGCGGCGGCGGCAGCGATCTCGTCGAGCGAACCCGTCCCATCCGATCGAACCGAGTGGACGTGAAATGCGCCTTTGGCGGTTGGCCAGGTCGGATCGACTGTCGCGGCAACGGCGGGAAGCCGCGCTGGTGGCGTCAGCCAAACCATCAACGCGCCGACACAGCAGACCAGCGACAAGACTGAGAGCCCGAGTAATCGCCTCACTGGTCAGTCTGCGGATGGGGGCCTAGGCACGAGGATGGTAACGATCGTACAACGCACGCATACGAGCATCCAGGATGTGCGTGTAGATCTGCGTCGTCGAGACGTCCGCATGGCCCAACATCATTTGGATCGATCGAAGGTCGGCACCCCGCTCGAGCAGATGTGTCGCGAACGAATGACGCAGGACGTGCGGACTGAGCTGCCGTGCGAAGCCGAGGGTGGTGCCGTAGCCTTTCAATATCTTCCAGAAGCCCACTCGTGTGATCCCTGGGCCACCGCCACGAGCATTCACGAACACGCGCGGTGACGTTCTCTTGCCGAGCAAGGCCGGGCGACCCTCCTGCAAGTACTTCGTCACCCATTGCGCTGCCTCATCGCCGATCGGCACGAGTCGTTGCTTCCGCCCCTTTCCCATCGTTGTCAGATAGCCGGAGTCGAGATGCAGATCCTGTGGCCGCAGCTGCACGAGCTCGGATACACGCAGGCCCGTGGCATAAAGCACCTCGATGAGCGCCCGATCACGAAGGCCACGCGGTGTCGTTACATCCGGTGCGTTCAGGAGCCGATCGACATCTTCGATCGACAAGCATTTCGGGAGCACTTTCCAGGTTCGCGGAGCTTGCAGGTCTACAGCCGGGTTGTCTTTGACGTGGCCGTGGAGGGCGAGAAACCGGTAGAAACCTCGGACGCAGGCAACCGCGCGGGCCACCGACCGCGGAGAACGTCCCTCGCCCATCAGGGCGCGCACGAAGGCTTCCAGATCCGAGCGCGTCACCCGTTCCACCGCGCGGTCCGATTCCGCGGCATGGCGGCCGAACTCCGCCAAGTCGCGCCCATAGCTCTCCAGGGTGTGATCCGAGACCCGGCGTTCGTACTGAAGATGGGCCAGGTACTCGTCGACGCGCGCGCTCATCCCGCCAGCTTACAACGACGGCTCATGCTAATATCGCGGTTTGCCCTGGCCGGAACTCGTTCGACTAACTGGAGTTCCGGTTGCGGTTCCCTTGGAGCGACGCTAGATGCCCACTCGTTCGAAGTGGCAGTCCCTTCCCACAGAAGCCATCAACCCTGCCACTCTCGCTATCGATAAGCTGCCGGCAACCGGCATCATCGATCTGATGCTTGCCGAGGACCGCAAGATGCTGCTTGCGGTACAGCGCGAGCACGATCGAATTGCCTTGGGTGCGGACATCCTGGCCAAGGCGCTTCGCAAGGGCGGCCGCGTCGTCTTCGTGGGCGCCGGCACCAGCGGACGACTCGGCATCCTCGAATCAGCCGAGATGCCGCCGACGTTCGGGACCGACACTGAGAGTGTCCAGGCGATCATGGCCGGCGGAAAAGGCGCCATTCTGAAAGCCAAGGAAGGCGCCGAAGACAACTACGAAGAAGGGGCCCGCCAGATCAGCCGTTTACAGCCGGCGCGGCGCGACGTCGTGATTGGCGTATCGGCCAGCGGCATGACGTCCTTCGTTCGCGGCGCCTTGACGATGGCGCGCCAGGCTGGTGCGCGAATCATCTTCGTCACGTGCGATCCACGAACCGAGCTGCAGACGTTCGTTGACTTGACGATTGCACCAGCCGTCGGCCCCGAGATCATCGCCGGTTCGACGCGCCTCAAGGCCGGCACCGCCACCAAGCTCGTCCTCAACATGCTGACAACGGCGGCGATGATCCTGACCGGCAAGACCTACGGCAACCTGATGGTGGACGTGCAAACCAACTCCGACAAGCTGCGCGATCGGGCGCGCCGCATCGTCCAGATCGTGACCGACCTGGAAGGTGACGAGATCGAGAAGCTGTTGAAGAAGGCGAACTGGAACGTCAAAGTCGCGATCGTGATGCAGAAGACGGGGCTGTCACACGGCAAGGCTGTCGCTCGGCTGCGAAAGGCAAAGGATCAGATTCGCGAAGCCATCGGCGAGGACATCGAGCCACGCCTGCGGCAGCTCATCTCAGAATAGCCATCGCGTCGGCCAACGGTTCGTCGAACATCATCGTCACCTGCGGGTGCAGGGTCAGAAACGAGGCTGGCACCCGCGTGGTGATGCCACCCGTCAACACCGCGTTGACGGCTTCGGCTTTCGATTCACCGGTTCCCATCAGCACGATCGCGCGCGATTGGAGAATCGTCGCCATGCCCATGGTCAGCGCTTCGCGTGGCACGCGTGCGATTTCTCCGTCAAACCACAGCGCATTGCTCGCGCGGGTCGGCAGGTCGAGCGTTGCTTTGTGGGTTCGGGCGATCAAGGCGTCGGCTGGTTCGTTGAAGCCAACGTGGCCGTTGGCGCCGATCCCCAGAATCATGACGTCAATGCCGCCAGCGTCGGCAATGGCCCGCTCGTAGCGCGCGCATTCCTGCTCGAGGTCGGGCGCGTGCCCATCGAGAAACCCGATGTGGCCAGCGCGCAGGTTGACGTGATCGAAGAGCCTGGTTTGCATGAACCGGCGGTAGCTGCCGGCGTCGTCGCCGCCGAGGCCGACGAACTCGTCGAGATTGAACGTCCTGACCCCGGACCAATCGACAGCGTCGAGCCGAGTAAGCCGCGCCAGTTCGCCGTACAGGGCAATCGGGGTCCGACCAGTCGGAAGCGCGATGACAAGCGTCGGATGACGCTGAATCAGGCCAACGACCCGGCGTCCGAGGGCCGCCGCGAGATCCGCCTCCGATTCATACGTTTCACAGGTCACGCCGTTGCGGTACCAATCGGATCGAGGTACGGAGGCACACGCACGTTGCCGTGAGCCGCGCGCAACGCCAGGTGTAAGGCGCCCACCGCCGGCTCGGCCTCGAGTCGCGCCGTTGTGGCGCGCGGCGCAACCTCCACGAGCCGCTGAATCACTGCATCCGTCAGCCACGGCACCAATCGGAACATGCTGCCGGCCAGCACGATGCGAAACGTCAGCCCGCGCATCTGCAGGCGCTCGATGACCGAGGCCGCCGCGCGAGCCAGTTCGTCTGCTGCGGCATTCATGATCTCAGCCGCCACGAGGTCGCCTTCGGCCCGCGCGCGCTCCACGACCGGGCCGAGTGCGGCGACCGACTGTCGCTGCAGCCTGCGATCGTAAACTTCGCGAACGAGCCCTTCGACTTTTGTCAGATGCAAGTGCTCGAGCACGAGCGGTGCAAGACGCGTCGGTGACCCCCGGCCGTCTGTCGAACGCACGACGGCGTTGAGGGCCTGTTGGCCAATCCAGTATCCGGAGCCCTCATCGCCCAGGACATACCCCCAGCCGCCCGATCTCGCAGCAAATCCGTCCTGGTTGACGCCGTACGCGATCGACCCGGTCCCGGCAATCAGGACGACTCCCGGATCGTCCCCAGTACCCGCCACCAACGCGATGAGCGCGTCGTTGACGACCAGCGCGTTGTTGCGAAACCCGAGACGACGCATGATGCCGCGCACGATCTTGTCGTCGTCTTCGCGATCGACGCCGGCGATACCGAGGCACACTGCGGCGGGAATGATCGATCGGTTATCCATCGCGGCTTCGACGACCGCGTGG
This sequence comes from uncultured Acidobacteriota bacterium, assembly GCA_963724485.1. Classification (GTDB taxonomy): domain Bacteria; phylum Acidobacteriota; class Vicinamibacteria; order Vicinamibacterales; family UBA2999; genus JACCSI01. Next base: position 284,565 of record CAVRUW010000013.1, on the reverse strand, counting down.
AGCACCTTCTCCACCTCCAACTCGCCGTGCGCCTGAAGATTCGCGCCGCTACCCCGACCTTCGCCGATGATGTGGCCATCGCCATCGGCGAAGTAACAGACCGTCTTGGTGCCTCCGGCATCGATGCCGAGCACATGCATGATCACAGCTTATGTTAGATTTTCGTCTTTGATGCTCCCTGAACACGCTGGCGCCAGGCACGTTCTGGCGCTGTGTCTGGCGCTGCTCATCTGGCTGGCCGATGCGCGCGCAGTTGCGCGTCAGCCCGAGCATCCGGCCGAAGTTCGTGCGCTCTGGGTCACGCGGAGCGCGCTCATCAGTCCAGACACTGTTGCACGGATGGTGAGCACCGCGCAGAACGGCGGCTTCAACACCATCGTGTTGCAGGTTCGTGGCCGGGGTGATGCTTTCTATCGCAGCTCTTACGAACCACGCGCCGAAGCACTCGCGGCCAGGCCCAGCTTCGATCCGCTCGCCGAAACGATTGACCTCGCGCACCGCGCCGGCATCGAGGTGCATGCCTGGGTGGGGGTCAATCTCGTGTCGAGTGCCGTGGACCTTCCCGCCTCTCGTCAGCACATCATCTATCGGCAACCGGATTGGCTGATGGTGCCGCGCGAGTTGGCCAGGACGCTGAATCGACTCGATCCGAAGAGCCCTGCTTACCTGGCGCAGCTTGCTCGCTGGTCTCGTGCCCGACCTGATGAAGTCGAAGGGCTGTATGCGTCCCCAATTCATCCGTGGGCCGTAACACACCTGACCGCCGTGATCACCGAACTGGTCACGACCTATGCAATCGATGGTCTTCATCTCGACTACGTGCGATTCCCCAACGAAGACTTCGACTACAGTCGTTCGGCGATTCAACAATTCAAGCGTGAGGTCATGCCCGAGTTGAGCGCGGCGGATCGACAGCGTGCCGACGCCCAAGAGCGAAAGAATCCACTCGCCTACCCGGACTTGTTCCGCGATCGTTGGTCGTCGTTCCGGCGAGCGCGCCTCACCGCATTGGTCGCCAGCCTCCGGACAACGGCGAAGGCGGTCCGACCCGATCTCATCCTCAGCGCCGCGGTGGTGCCGGAGTTGGCGCACGCGACGGACTCCCGCCTGCAGGATTGGCGCTCCTGGCTCGAACAATCACTGGTGGACGTGGTGTGTCCCATGGCCTACACCTCGGACATCGCGGCATTCGAGCGGCAAATCGGCGAGGCGCAAACCCTCGCATCGGGTCCGCGCGTGTGGGCAGGCATTGGTGCGTATCGGCTGACTACGGCGGGCACGCTTCAGCGCATCGCGGCCGCGCGGCGTCTACAGACCGCGGGCGTGATTCTCTTTTCCTATGACGCCCTCGTTACTCCTCCTAACAGCGTCGAGTCTCTGGCCGCGCTCGGTCGAGCCGCTTTCAGCGCCGGTTCTCATTAGAGCCTGATGGAGCTGTCATGGACTGACTATGTGGTGATTGGCGGCTACCTGACCGCCATCATCCTGTTCGGGTCCTGGTTCGCCCGATTTCAAAACACCACACGTGACTACTTCCTGACCGATCGAAGCGTTCCGTGGTGGGCTGTGTGCTTCACGATCGTGGCAACGGAAACGAGCACGCTCACCTTCATCGGAATTCCAGCAGCCAGCTACGCGGGCAACATGGCGTTTCTCCAACTGGCAATGGGTTATGTCATTGGCCGAGTCATCGTCAGCCTGCTCTTCATACCTGCCTACTTTCGCGGTGACCTGTTCACTTCGTATGAGCTGCTCCAGCGTCGTTTCGGCAGCCGGGTCAAGACACTTTCGGCGGGCATTTTCCTGATCACCCGTTCGCTGGCTGATGGCATCAGGCTGTTCGCCACGGCTCTTGTCATCGCGGTCGTCACTGGTATTCCAGTCCCTTGGGTGGTGATTGTGCTCGGTGCCGCGATGATCGTGTACACGGTGCGGGGCGGCGTGTCGGCGGTGATCTGGACGGATGTAGTTCAGATGTTCGTGTACATCGCGGGAGCCGGCGCGGTCGCGTGGTCTCTGCTCGATCGGATTGCAGGCGGCTGGTCAACGATCGTCGACGCGGGCCGGACAGCCGGGAAGTTCGTGGTCTTCGATCTCTCTCTCGACTTCAGCCGTCCCTATACGCTGTGGGCCGGCCTCCTCGGCGGCGTCGCCTTGACCCTTGCGACACACGGCACCGATCAGTTTCTCGTTCAACGCCTGCTGTCGGCCCGAAGCGCGCGCGAAGCGGCACGCGGCCTCGTCCTGAGCGGCTTCATCGTCTTTGCTCAGTTCATCGTGTTCCTGTTGATTGGCGTGATGCTGTTCGTCTTTTACCAGCAGAATCCACTGCCGCAACCGCTCACACGAAACGACGAGATTCTTCCGGTCTTCGTCGTGAGCTCGCTGACGCACGGCCTGGCCGGTTTCATCGTGGCCGCGATCGTGGCTGCCGCGCTCTCGCCGTCGCTCAACGCGATGGCGGCAACCACGGTGAACGACTTCTATCTCAAGTACGTCAACCCGTCCGCCGACGAGCCAACCCTCATGAGAGTCTCCCGCCAGGCAACGGTCGGCTGGGGTGTGGTCCAGCTACTCGTCGCCCTTGGCGCCCAGTGGATGGATCGCTCGGGTACTGGATGCCGGCCTCGCCGTTCTGTCGTTTGCATCCGGCGCTGTACTCGGCGCCTTCCTCCTCGGAACCTTGATGCCCCGCGTCGGAGAACGCGACGCCTTGATCGGAATGATCGCTGGCCTCGTCGTGATGACCGCGGTCTGGGGTTGGACGACGGTCGCATTTACCTGGTACGTGTTCATCGGTGCGCTCACCACTTGCGTTGTTGCCTGGACGCTTTCGCGTCTGGCTCCCGGAACACGAGGCGTCAAATCGTGACGCGATTCGACAACGCTGCGAGAGTGCTGAGCTCAGCCAGATCTTCCGGTGCCTTCTCCGCTGTCACCGCGGAAGTCGGCAGTTCCAAAGAACCGTGGTGGTCATTTGCTGAGGGACATCTGACAGCCGACCCCGCCTCCGCAAGCGTCGGCGCCGCAACACTCTTTGATCTTGCGTCGCTCACGAAGGTGCTCGTGACGACGACCCTGGCGACCGAGCGCAGGGCGTCCGGCCGATTGCAACTCGACACACAAATTACATCGCTGATCCCGGAGTGGAAGGGCGCAGACCGCTCCGGGGTTACCGTCCGTGACTGCCTCGAGCACTGCACCGGCCTCCCTGCCCATCGTCCGTACTTCGAGACGATGAGCGGCCGCGCCGAATATCAAGCGGCAATCGCAAGAGAACCCTTGGAGTACGCGCCGCGGACTCGAGAGCTTTACAGCGATCTCGATTTCATCCTGTTAGGGTTCATCGTCGAGGATGTGGGCGACGGGAACCTTGCCGATCAATTTCGTCAGTGGCGCACGACCAACGGGTTGATTGGAGAACTGGGCTTTAAGCCAGCCGCGTCCGAGCGGGGCCGCATTGCGGCCACAGGTTTCGATCAGTGGCGAGGCCGCATGCTGCAAGGCGAGGTGCACGATCAGAACGCTGCGGCGCTCGATGGAATTGCAGGTCATGCAGGGCTGTTCGGTACCGTCGGCGCAGTCGGTGAAATGGCCCGATGGTGGTCGGCGCATCTGTCTCAACTTTTCGCGTTCGTTGAGCGCTCGGCTGTGCCCAAGAGCTCGCGGGCGCTCGGCTGGGACACCATGCTGCCGACATCATCATGCGGCGAGCGGCTCTCATCGCACGCGTTTGGACATACGGGGTTCACGGGCACGTCGCTCTGGATTGATCCGGGCAACGATCTCTATGCGGTACTCCTCACGAACTTCGTCCAGAGTTCGGAGGACCGGACGATCATCCGCAATGTGCGACGCGCCTTTCACGATGCCGTCATGATCGACCTTGCCCTATGAACCACCCTCATTGCCAGGATTTCTCAGGGCGCCGGCGCGTCGTCGTAGGCAATCGTTTACCGGCTAACCCGTTTCCGCCCACGTCTAAGAAACTGGCGACGCTGGCTACTGGCCTTTCGGTGGGTTGCCGGGCGTGAAGACTGGTCTGGATCCAGATGGGGGCTGCTGCTGCTGACCAAAGCCAGGGCCATTAGGAATGTTGGGCCGGTTCGTTCCCGGCGGCATGAACGGGTTCGGTTGATTCGGGTTTTGGCCCGGGTTCCGATTGGGACCTTGTTGGCCCGGACCTCCCATGTTGGGCATGCCGGGCTGCTGCGCCGTCGCAACGTGGATAAAGGCCCACTCGTTGTACTTCGTGCGGCCGTTGTAGATCTTGACGGACTTGTCGCCGCTCTTTGAAACGACGCCTTGTATTCCGATCGACGGTTGGGTCCCCCCCCCAGTCGGAGTCAAGCCGCCTTGTGCCGAACCGCGGCTGCCTGGTCCTTGTCCGGCGGTCATCGAGGCACCGGGCGCTGCAAAGGGGCTCTGTTGCTGATTGCCACCTGGCCCTTGTTGACCACGACCCTTGTTGACTACCAGGCCCTTGTTGACCACCAGGCCCTTGTTGACCACCAAGCCCTTGTTGACCACCAAGCCCTTGTTGACCACCAAGCCCTTGTTGACCACCAAGCCCTTGTTGACCACCAAGCCCCTGTTGACCACCAGGCCCTTGTTGACCACCAGGCCCTTGTTGAGCACCGGGATTCCCGCCACCGCCGGCTGGGATCATTTGAAAGTCTTCGTTCGTGATTGGGTCTTTGTATTTCTTACGGAGAAACCTTTGTTCGACCAGAACGTCGACATTCGGCGGGAAGGTATTCGCATACTTGCGCTGAAAGAGCCCGATGGCGCGCGCATACTGCTGCCCGCGAAAGATCAGCTCCGCCTCGCGCTCCCGTTTGTTGTAGGTCGTCCACACGGGCATCGCCATGCTCATCAACACAGCCATGACGCTGAGGCCCACGAGCAGCGCGGCCATGGCATAGCCGGCCTCGCCGGCTCTGTGTTCCGCCCGGCAACCTTGACCTAACCCCATGCAGATACTATACTTACGGCTTCCATCTGTGTCACGCTCTTCCACGACCGTCGCGTTGGGCGTCGCCATTGTCCTTGCCTCCGCCTGCGACAAAGTGCCGCTTCTGGCCCCCACCGAATCTACTGTAACGCTTTCCATCAATACGACGACGCTGCCGATCAACGGGACGGCGGAAGTGCTTGCGACGGTGATTGAACCGGCGGGAACCCCCGTTCACAACGGGACGCTGGTGAGCTTTACGTCCTCGGTTGGAGTGATCGAGCCTCGCGATGCGAGAACGGAAGGCGGCGTCGCTCGCGCGACCTTCAGAGCGGGCAGCCAATCCGCAACCGCCGTGATCAATGCCTTTTCGGGATCGGCTCGTGCGGAGCCGGTTGAGGTTCTAGTAGGGGGCGCAGCGGCAACAGCGGTCTCCGTGCGTGCCGAGCCCGCCACCGTGCCCAGCACGGGCGGCTCGGTTCAGGTCATCGCGGTCGTTACGGACGTCAGCGGCAACCCCTTGCCAGGCGCACCGGTCATCTTCTCTGCTGACAACGGAAGTCTTACGAACACCTCGATCGTCACCGATCCGACTGGTGAGGCACGCACGACCTTGACCACGTCACGCGAGACCATCGTCACCGCCAGAGTGGCTGCCGTGGAGAAGACGGTCACCGTGCGCGCGATTAACCCACCAACCGTGACCATCACGACGAACGCGAACCCAATAGTCGGCGCGCCGGTCGTCTTTACCATTGCTTCCGCTGCGACCGCGAATTTCATTACGCAGGCCGTGATCGACTTTGGCGATGGCACACCGCAGCAATCGTTGGGCTCGATTGCCCCCGGTAAGTCGGTTGTCACGACACATCGCTACACACGCGCCGACTCGTTTACAGTTCGTGTGACCTCGACCGATTCATTGGGCATTACCGGCACTTCCAGCACGGTCGTAACCGTTCTGCGCGTGGTGCCGACAATGACGATCGGTCTTTCCCCGACCTTCCCACCGCCGATCGTCGGGACGGTCATCACCGCAACCATCACTATCACCAATCCACAGTCGATCGCGGTGCGATCGCTGACGTTGTTCTGGGGCGATGGATCGCAGACTTCGCTGGGTGCGCCGCAGAGTGGGACCGTGTCAGCGCAGAAGGTCTTCGGCGCGGCAGGCACGTATAAGATCCGAGCCGAGCTGGTCGATGCGAACGGCGAAACCAGCATCGCCGAAACGCAGATCGTGATTCAGTGTAGGGGGAGTCACAGTGAGATCAAGTTGCAGTTCCGAGAACTTGAGTTTTGACCAACCTTGAACCTGATCTCCCTGAACTTCAACCTGTTGCTAACCGGCGCTACCACTCGGCGTACTTCGACCCATCGAGCGGTGAAACGTCTTCGGACCCGCTCCTCACATCCTTGATGCCGGCAGCCGCGGCGGGGTTGTTGGCATCGTTCTCGGACTGTTCAACGTTCCACGTCTCAGCCGAGTTGGTCATCGGGTCCTTGGGAATCTCGCGCAAGTAGCCTTCGCTCACCAGGTCCTGCAGTGACTGCGGATACTGGTTCCGGTCGGCGTAGAACTGATCGATAGCGTCGCGCATGCGAAACAGGTCTTCCTTGAGCACCGCCTCGCGGGTTCGATTTACGCTGTTGGTGTAAGTCGACATGCCGATGCTGGCCAGAATGACGACGAGCGTCACGACGATCAGCACCTCGATGAGGGTGAATCCGCGCGCCGATGATCTTTTCAACATTGCCGTGCGCCCTATTCCCTAAGCCCCTACGCCCTGCCCTTACCAGTCCCTGTATTTAGAACCATCGAGGGCCGTTCCGCCCGACTTGGTGTAAACGTCGAAGACGTTCTGCCCGCCCCAGCTCGTCGTATCGGGCTTGTCTTGGTACGCACGTAGTCCCCATTCGTCCGACCCGGTCATCGGATCCACCGGGATGCGACGGAGGAACTTCAGCTTTCGTCCGGTCGCGTCGTTGGCGACGCTGACGCCCTCCACGAGCGTTTCGAGCGTCGGCGGATAGCCCTCAGCGCCAACCTTGAGCTCGGTCGGCGGGATCATCTGGGCATCGGCGGCGTCCTTGTACTTATCGATAGCGGTTCGCATCTCGCGCAGGACGCGTCGAAGCTCCGACTCCTTCTGACGCGTGATTGCGATCTTTGCCAACGGCTGGACCGCCGAGGCCAGAATCAAGACGATGGTTACAACAATCAGCACTTCGATAAACGAATATCCGCTTGCTCCCGCGTGCAGTAACCGCCGTCGAGCCACGAACTCACGCAATCGAGCTGTCGACATGACTACTTCGCTATCTTCACTACTTCACTACTTCACGATTACCGCTGACGGTGAAAACTGTATCGCCGCACCACCACCACCAACGACGGAACCGACACCGGTCATCGTCAGCGCCGCTTGTCCCGCGGCAACCGGCTCGAACAACACTGCTGCCACGAGCCCGGAGCCGACGGCTCCAGTCAGATCGCCAGGCCGGGTTATGGCGATGTCGATCCTGCCAGCCGAGGCATCAACCTGTTGCGTGAACGCGGGTGTGATCCCACCCTGACGCATGAAGGTGCCTTCCTGCACGCTCCGCACGCGCAGCACGGCAGGGTTGTAGGAAATCGAAATCGACACGGTCGACAGACGTGACGCGCCGACAATCGATATCGGAACGGTGTACGGCCCACCGCCGATGCGCATCTCGGGCGCAGCGCCTAGTGTGACCCTCGCCACGCTCGCGGTTGGCGGCGGCTGGGTCACCGGCGCAGCTGGAGGTGGAGGCGCTGGCGCGGGAGCGGGCGTCGGCTCAGGAGTCGGCGGCGGCGCCGCTGGCGGCGGCGTAGGCGCTGCCGGCGCGGGCGGCGTCGGTGGCAGAACAGTGAATCCGGGGATGGGCGAGCTACCCGGCGGCAACTGCGGCGTACCTGGCGGCGGCGTCGGTGGCGGTGCGTCCGGCGGCACGGGCGGTTCCGCTGCCGGCGGATTGATCAGCGGCGGAGGACCTCCACCGAGCGACAGGTTGCTCTGCGGTCCGATATAGATGGGCGCGAGATCGTTCGCCGTCAACTCGTGCGAGCGGACGATTCGCGGCGTCAGCAGCATGACGATGTCGGTCTGGCGAATCGTCGAATCGTTGTTGCCAAACAACTGCTGGATCACGGGCATACGCAGAAGGCCGGGGAAGCCTTGCAGTGACCGCCGCTCGTCTTCTCGCAGCAGGCCCGCCAGCAAGTTGGACTCACCATCGCGGAGCCGTAATCTCGTGATCACCTTCCGGGAGTTGAACGCCGGCAGCGCCTGTCCGGCGATGTTCACGTCGCCGCCACGCGCGCTGTTTTCGAGCGAGAGGTCGAGCATGATGTCGCCGTCGTAGGTCACGCGGGGCGTCATCTCAACGATGATGCCGATGGTGCGATAGCCAAACGAGGTGAGGGGGCTGGTAGCGGCGCCTCCCGCGGCCAGCGGCGTGAACGTGGTCGTCGGAATCGGCACGTCCTCGCCAAGGTTGAGCGAGACCTTTTGCCCTTCGGTGCCGCGCAACTGCGGCTTGGCGAGCACCTTGGTGCGCGAATCGCTCTCCAGAAAACGAATCAGCGCCGTCGGCACACTCAGATAGAAGTCAGCGGTGCTCACGCCTTGCGTAATCGTATTGAGATTGAAGGGCGGGGTGCTGTCGCTGGGAGCGACCGACGGCGAAAAGAATCCACCAATGGCGTACTGACTCAGGTTGAGGCCATACGTCTTGGCTCGCTCGCGGCTGATCTCGAGGATCTGCACGTCGATGATCACCTCGGCGCGCGGCTTGTCGTTGGCCTCCAGCATGCGCTCGATGATGTTCATCACCGGCGCGGACGCGCGCACGGTGAGCGTGTTTGCGGTCTTGTTCGGCGAAAACTGCGGCTGCACGGGCATGCCCGCAATCCGGATGATCGACGTGAGCAGCTGGTTCATCTCGGTCGCATCGGCGTGCGACAGGAAGAACGTCCTCACCACCTGATCCTCGAACTGCGTGCGCTTGGCGGTTGTGTCGTTGATCACCAGAATGGTGCGTTCGTTGAGCACCTTGTAGAACATCTGGTTGGTGAGCATCAGCCGCTGGAGGACGCCTTCGAGCGTACCGCCGTCTTCGTTGATGGTGACCTGCCGGTCCTGAAAGTCGCGGTCGAATATGACGTTGATACCGGTCGATTCGCCGATGAAGTTCAGCACGTCGCGAACGTTGGCGTTGTTGAAGCGCACGGGACCGAGCGGCGCCGTGGGGTTGAGCAGCGGCTCGGCCCCCACCTTGCGGGCCTCCTCGCGCAGGCGTTCGATCTGCGGCCGTGGTCGTGCGGCCTCGATCTGTTCCCGAATGGTGCGTTCGAGTTCACTGGCCTTGGCCGCCACCTGGCGATTGGACGCATCGAGATCCGAAGACCGTCGATACTCGCGGAGCGCCTCTTCGAGCCGTCCCTCCTCCTCGGCCTTCCGTGCGCGATCGGCGTGCGTTGCCGCCGCCGCAAACGTCGCTCGCTCGAGCGCGATCTTGTACTCGGCGCGATCAGGATCGTCCTGGACGGCCTGCCGGTAGTAATCCACTGCCGCGTCCCAGTCGCCGGCGCGTGCCGCGACCTCCCCTCTCGAGAACGAACGGCTCACAGCACACGCGGCAAGTGCGATCGTGAGGCTCACGACGACTGACAGCGCGACGACTCGCTTCGAAGGTAGTGGGCTCATGCGGCGTGTCATTGTCCTGTCAGGCGAATCGTCTGGCGCCCCCGCCCGTCGAGATACGCCATCTCAATCGACTCGGTGCCAATCTTGAGAATTCGGTAGCGGCCGTCGATCTCTTGTCCTTCGACGCCCGAGTGTGGACGCCGGCCGTCGCTCAACACCGCGATCTTCGTTCCGTCGGTCTTCTCGACCAGGCCGATAAACTTCAATGGAATGGGCGGCGGGGGCGGCGGACCCGCGGGCACCATGGGCATCTGCGCAACCGGAGTCTCGACGCGCTCCGAGGGCGGTGGTGGCGGGGGCGCCTTCGGTTCGAAGCGAAATGGATTGCGTCCCGTATCTGCAGGGCCCAGTCGTTTTCGCTCGAGCTCGGTGAGATTGACCTTGGTCGCGTCGAGTGCCACCGGCTGCGCATTGGCGGCCGGTGCCGGGCGCGACGGTTGCGGACGATTCACCGCCGCCGAGGTCGTACTGGTCGTCGATCGCGAGACGAGCCAGGCCACGAGGGCCACGGCGAGTGTGCCGCCCAGCAGCAGCGTTCGCCGCTCAACGGCCACTGGTCCTCGCTCTCGCCGTGATGGCACGGTCACTGTGATAGTACGTCGTCAAATCCAGGTCGAGCGACAACGCCGCATTGCCGCCGGTACCCTCTTGAATCACGACGTTGTCGATCACGACGAAGTCCGCCGAGGTCTCGAGCGTATAGATGAACGCGCGAATGTCGTCCCACGACCCCGATAGCGTCATCGTCACGGTCTGTCGCTCCAGACTGGAATCGTCAACGGTCTCTTCCTCCGTCGCCCCCCGCTCGTACAGGACACGGTGCTCGCGCGCGCGCTGCTGCGGCTTGAGATGTGTGATCCGTCGGGCGGCGGTTGAATCCACCGGGAGCACTTGCTTGTAGAACGTCTCGAGATCGGCCGTCGCTCGGGACTTGCCTTCGCGAAACGCTTCGGCTTGTTTGTGCTCTCTCTCGGCGGCGGCTTCAGCCCGCTGCGCCGCCGCGGCCCGCGTTTCGTTGCTCGCCGCGCGTTGCGACAGCGGCACTACCACGACAGCCAACACAATCAGATTGATCGCGAGGACGGCGACCAAGGGGAGTATCGCGCTGCGATGCTCGCGCAGCACACGCGACAGCGGCACGCCCCCACCGCCGAAGATCGCTCTCATCGCGCACCTCCAGGAGGAGGCTGCGGTGCGCTGGGTGCGCGGTTGGTGGCCGGCGCTTCCAGAGAATCAGACGCTGACGGCGTCGTCTTGGCCGCTCGTTCTGGATGGTAGTAGCCCTGGATCACCGACCGGATGGTCCCGTCTTCCTCGCGGTCGTCCTGGCGCGCCAGAAACTTGCTGAACGCCCCCGTTTTCTCCAATTGCTCGATAAAGAGATCGAGGTCCTCCACGCGACGGGAATACACGGTTGCGACAATCAACATCCGCCCTTCGGTATCCATCTGCGGCTGTACCGCCCCGACGCGAACGTCGGCGGGCAGAGTCTCTTCGAGGCGATTGAACAACTCGGTCCACGAGAATGCGCGCCGCTCGATGAGCAGGTTGGCTTCGCGAGCCGATGCCTGAATCAGCGCCGCGTCGTTTGAATTGAGCGTCTCACGGATCTTTCGCGCCTGTTCTCGCAGCGCGTTCGCGCGCGATTCGGCCCCTTCGGCACTCGCGACCAGTTCCGCATTGCGGCCATTCAACGTCACGATACGCGCCATATTGAAGAGCGTCAGCACTGCGACCAATGCGATTCCGACACCGATCGCGATTCGTACAGCTTGCTCGTTGTAGAAGGGCCGAGTCGCAAGATTGCTGCGCAGCATGCCTACGCCACCCTTCGCTCGCGCACGAGGATGCCGACGAGCGGAGCCAGCGCGTCCAACATCCCTGGTGACGCGTCGATCCGATCCAGCAGCGAAGCGGAGCTCCGCGGATCGACCTGTTCGACACCAATGCCGAGACGCTCCTCGAGACTTCGTGCCAGGGCATCTTCGCCGCCTGACACCTCCCCACCGCCAGTGAGCAAGACGCGCGAGAAGCCGACACCCTTGAGGCGATCCTCGTAATACATCGCCGTCTGGTGCACGACATCAGCGAGCGTACCCTCGGTCTCCTCGTCGCGATGACGGAAAAAGATGAGATCGCGATCACGCATCACCGTGAGCGTCGTATAGGTTGGTGTGGCATGCACCAGCAGCCAATCACCGGCCGGACGGCTATTCCCGGCAAGCACGCTGTTGATCGCACCGAACGTTGCCAGATCGACCAGGCCAACTCGCAGTCCCGCGCGACTGCAGGCCTCCTCGTATTGCATCACGATGTCGGTCCGTGCCAGCGTCACGACGAATTCCTGCCCGCCTTCCGCGTGGCGCGCGCCGGGCGTAAAGCTCACGATCGCCTGATCGACGGGAAATGGCGCAGTCTTCCGGATCTGCCAGCGAACCAGCTCCTCGAGGTCCTTCTGCTTTGACGGCACCTTCTCGAACCGAATCAGCGAGACCTTCGCGATGGTATCGGGGACGACGAGCGCCGCTCGCCGCCCGCGGCCACCGAGCCGTGCAACGACTTGCGCAATCGCGCGCCCCACGAGCGTAACGTCGTTGATGTTCGGCGTCGCCAGACCCGGCACGACGACGCCGTGCGGCAGTGGCTCCACCGTGTGCGCGGCAATCGTAGCTTCCCTCCCTCGCCACGTCAGCCGGGCGCCGGAGACGTATTCCGCTTCGATCTCGATGGCGAGATCGAGCGGTGACGGTTGAAACAAGCTCGGCATACTCATTCGACGAACGTGACCTTGTTCACCTCGCGAAGCGTCGTCGAGCCCTCGAGCACCCGCTCGACCGCCGATTCGCGCAGGAACCGCATCCCCTGGTCCTTCGCCGCCCGCTTCACTTCGGAGATCGGGCGTTTATCGAGGATGAGTTCGCGGATGTGATCCGTAAGATCGAGCAACTCGCAGATCGCCATTCGGCCCTTGTACCCCGTGCCGCTGCATTCGATACAGCCCCCCCCTTCGTAGAACGTGTGCGTTCCCTCGAGGGCCGGGTCCATCGCCGATTCGACGAGCTGATCCGTTGAAATCTGAGCGGGACGTTTGCACGCGTCACAGATTCTTCGGACCAGGCGCTGAGCCATGACGCAGTTGAGCGCCGAGATGAACTGATAGGGCTCGACGCCCATGTTCAGGAATCGCCCGAGCACGTCAAAGACATTGTTGGCGTGGACGGTTGTGAACACCAGGTGACCGGTGAGAGCGGACTGAATCGCAATCTGAGCCGTCTCAGGGTCGCGAATCTCACCGACCATGATCTTGTCGGGGTCGTGACGCAGAATCGATCGCAGCCCACGCGCGAAAGTCAGACCCTTCTTCTCGTTGATCGGGATTTGTGTAATCCCTTTCAGCTGGTACTCGACCGGATCCTCGATCGTTATGATCTTGTCTTCGACCGACTTGATCTCCGCGAGTGCGGCATAAAGCGTCGTGGTCTTTCCGCTACCGGTGGGACCCGTGACCAGCACCATCCCATAGGGCTCACGGATGTACTTCCGGAACCGCCGCAACTCCATTTCGGGAAAACCGAGAATCTCGAGCCGCAGCTCCGTGAACTGTTCGCTGATGGACTGCTTGTCCAGAATACGAATGACCGAGTCCTCGCCATGCGCGCTCGGCATCACGGAGACGCGGAAGTCGATCGTCTTGCCCGGTACGCGAAGCTTGAAACGCCCGTCCTGAGGCACGCGCTTCTCGGCGATATCGAGCTCCGCCATGACCTTGATGCGCGAAATGATCGAGCTGTGGAACCGCTTGGCGATCGGCCGCATCGCTGGCTGCAACACTCCATCGATCCGGTACTTCACATAGACGCCATCGTCCTGGGTTTCGACGTGGATGTCGCTCGCCCGCCGCTGAATCGCCGTGTAGATCGTCGAATCAACGAGGCGAATGATCGGGCTGATGTCGCTGGTAAGACGCTCGACCGTGAGGTTGTCCTCACCAGCTTCATCTTCCTTCAGCAGCTGGATCTGGAACTCCTCCGTCGCTTCGTCGAGAACGCGCTGCGAGCTCTCGCTCTTCTTCAGGATCGACTCGATTGCCGTACGCGCGCCCACCATCACTCGAACCGGGGTTCCGAGCAGGACCCGCAGCTCGTCGATCATCGGCAAGTCAGTGGGATCCGAGACGACGATGACGATGGCCTTGCCGTCGCGGCGGTACGGGACAAAGCCATAGCGCAGCATCAAATCGGCCGGAATCGATCGGAACAGCTCCTGATCGATTCGGAAACGATTCATGTCGAGAAATTCAATCCGGTACCGATCCGCAAGGCGCCGAGCGTGGTCCTCTTCGGCGCTTCGCTCCTCCGCCGTGAACTCGCGGAGCGGCTCCTCGCCGATGTGGGACGGGTCGAGCGGATCCTCGTCGGGAGTTGGGTGCAGCATCAGGCTCCAATAACCGCGGTCATTTCGAACAGCGGCAGATACAACGCCAACACGATGGTGGCAATCACGAGACCCATGATGATGAGCAGTGCGGGTTCGATGACGGTCACGAACCGGCCCACTTCGGTCTCGATCTCCTCGTCGTAGAAGTCCGCCAGACTGTTCAGCATCTCCTGCAGGGCGCCGGTAGACTCGCCGACCTCGATCATCTTGATGGCGACGTCCGGCACGACCTGGCGTTCCAACAGCGATGCGGCAAACCCCTGCCCCTCACGAACGCGTTGCGCCACGATCGCCATCTCGCGGCCCATATGGCGGTTGCCGGTCGATCGCGACGCGATCTCCAGCGCGTTGACCAGCGGGATACCGCCGCCCAGCAGTGTGGCCAGCGTCCGCGCCAGCTGCGAGGTCGAAAACTTGTGAACCGAGTTGCCGATATAGGGGAGCTTCAGAATCGCGCGATCGAATCGAGCCCCCTGGCCGGGTTGGTGAATCCACGTGTAGAACGCGGCGGCCGAGCCGAGAATCGCGATCACGATCAGCAGCAGGTTGCCGCGCACGAAATCCGAGACCGCGACGATGACCCGCGTGGAGAGCGGTAGTTGCGCGTTGAAGCTGTTGTAGAACTCCGCAAACGTCGGCACCACCTTGACCGCAATGATGCCGACCAGCACGACCGCCAACGTGATCAGGATGATCGGATAGACCATCGCCGAGATCGTCTTCTTCCGGACGGTATCGATGACCTTGGCGTAGGCAACGAAGCGTCGCAGGACCGCATCGAGATTGCCGGCGCGCTCTCCGGCCATCAGTGAGGCGGTGTACACGCTGGGAAACAGGTCGCCGTGCGCCTGAAAGGCGTCCGACAAGGCGGTTCCGGCGCGCACTTTTTCGTGCACATCATCGAGGACGGCTTTGAAGACCGGATTGGCCAGCCGCGTTCGCAGGATGTCGAGCGATTGCACCAGTGGCATGCCTGCCTTGAGCAGCGTCGCCAACTCCTGGTTGAACACCAGGAACTCGTGGCGCGCAATCGTCTGGCGCCGCTGACCTAGCGACAGCCCGCCAAGTCCAAGGCTGCCTCGAGGTCGCAGGGCCAAAACGTGCAACCCCTTTTCCTCGAGCTCACGGCGAAGGTGGGCTTCGCTCTGGGCGACATAGACCCCCTCGGTGATCTCGCCGGTGACGGTGCCGAGCCGGCAGCGGAATTCCATCTAAAGGCTTGTCCTAGTGGACATTATCGGTGTCGATTATACGAGATGACGGGGTCGGTTTTGGCCCGGCCCGACTCTGTGATTAGACCGCGCGCGGCCCCGAACGGTCGCCGGTCTATCGGCGAAAGGCGGCGAGAACTCTCTTGACGTAGTGCTGCGTCTCCGGAAACGGCGGGATGCCGCGGTGCTTGCGAACCACCTCCGGCCCGGCGTTATAGGCCGCAATCGCTTGCGAGAGGTTGAATCTCGTCAACAGAAACTTGAGGTACTGAACCCCGGCCTCGAGGTTCGACTGAGGATCGAAGAGGTTGCGCACACCGAAGTCGGCGGCCGTGGAGGGCAACAGTTGCATCAAACCGCGGGCCCCACGACTGGAAACGGCCTGCGGCTGATAGTTGGACTCCACCTGCACGACCGCGTGGACCAGCGCGGGGTCGACGCCGTGCTTCAGCGACACGGTTTCGATGAGCTCGGCAAATGGCCGCGCGTCGACAACAGCGTGTGACGCCTCAGCGGCTGCAACGACCGACTCGTCGACTTCGGGCACTTCGTCCGGAACGACGCGGGTAATGAGACCCTTGTCGAAGATGGCCTGTCCGCCGCCCCGCAACGTAACCGTCACGACGTCGCCGTCAACCTGGTACGTCTTGACCGACATCGACCGTCCGTTGGCAAAAAAGATCCGCTCCGCATTGAGCTGACTTGCAGATCCCAAGAGGATGGCCGACAGCAAAAGGCTGAAGTGCACCCTTTTGTTCCGTGCCTGTCTCACCTCCACCCCCTTGACGATGGTTGACGACGTGTGCCTACGAGGTCGGCTGCACGAACGCATGGAACACGCGAACTCCTAATTCACGCGTATCCGTACTCTTGCTCCCGGCCTCCAGGGCCGGCACGATCGTCCGGTTGGCGACCAACCTGACTTCGACCATGTCGCCGGAACCCATCTGCGACGCCGTCAGCTGGAACTTTCGGACCGGCGCGTCATCGGCGCCAACCGGCACCATTGCGATCGGCTGCTCCCCCAGCCTCAGCTCCACTTCGCTCGCTGCGCCGGCAACCCCGCTCGGGTTGTCCATCTGGATGATGAAGGTAGCGTCGCGTTTTGGATTTCGGAAAGCTACCGTTGCCTCTTTTCGCGTCCATTTCCACTCGATGGCCGGGTTCTCAGGTGCGATCTCCGCCGGGTGCCAGCCGTCCTTGTAAATCAGGTACACGTTCTCGGTAATCGGCACGAGATCGAACTGGGCCACTTGATACGACCGATCACCGCGATCGGTGTTCCCCAGCTTGAGCCGCTGATTACCGGCACGGTCGTACAACCCCACGATGACTTTGGCGCTGCCGACGTACGGATACATCGGCACGAACATCGTCCGCGTGTATTCGACGGTTTCACCTGGCTTCCACTCCGTAGTCGCTTTCGACGGTTCGTGATCGTCCGTCCACATCAACTCTTCATCGGCATCGAGGACGTGGACGAAGACCCGGTACGGAGAAGAGGGGGTTTCAGCGACCTTGAAGCGATACGTGACGTCTACAGGGCTTCCCTGTGGAACGCGGGCGCGTTCGAGGGCAACCTCGGCCTGCGCTACTGCCGGACTGGTGTCTTCTGCCTTGCTGCATGAGCTCGCCGCGCACACCAACCCCACCAAGCTGAGGCTGAGGAACAGCCCGCCTGTTCGGACGCTTCGTTGCATGATTGAACGACCCATAATATCATCCGGGTCAACAAGATGGAAGCTCAGCGGGATGCTCTCGGCATGGTCGAAACCCGAGGATTCATCGGCTCGGTCGAGGCGGCAGACGCAATGGTCAAGGCCGCCAACGTCGCGCTCATCGGGACGGAGTACATCGGCGCCGGATACGTCACCGTACTGGTGCGTGGCGACGTCGGCGCAGTCAAGGCAGCAACCGATGCGGGCGCCGCGGCGGCGCGTCGCGTTGGCGAGCTCATCTCGGTTCACGTGATTCCGCGTCCACACACCGAAGTCGAACGCGTCCTTCCAAAGTCGTAGGTCGGGTCCGTGGCCACCACCGCTCCCGCGCACACCGATCGCGATCTCGCCTCGATCAGCGAAGCCAGGAATCTTGCGCGCAAGGCCAAAGCGGCGCAACTCATCCTCGCGGAGTTCTCGCAGAATCAGATCGATGCCATCGTCGACGCCATGGCCGCTGCCGTCACGCCACATGCCGAGGCACTCGCTCGCCTCGCGGTAGAAGAGACGACCTTCGGTGTCGTTGCCGACAAGGTGCAGAAGAACCTGTTTGGATCGAAGGACGTGTACGAGTTCATCCGGCCGATGAAAACGGTCGGCGTGATCAACCGCATCCCCGACAAGAAGGTCGTGGAGATCGCGGAGCCGTTCGGTGTCGTGGCGGCAATTGTGCCGTCGACCAACCCTACCTCCACCGCGATCTACAAGATTCTGATCAGCATCAAGGCCCGCTGCGCGATCGTCATCAGCCCCCATCCCTCCGCCGCACGCTGCATCACGCGGACTGCTGAGATCATGGCGGACGCCGCCCGGCGGGAGGGATTGCCTGACGGTGGGATCGGATGGCTCACGACCGTCACGCTCGAGGGAACCCAGGAGCTGATGAAGCAGCGCGAGATCTCCGTCATTCTCGCGACCGGCGGGATGGGACTCGTGCGCGCGGCGTACAGCGCTGGTAAGCCGGCCTACGGCGTAGGTCCCGGCAACGCGCCCTGCTACATCGAGCAGTCGGCGGATCTCGCCAAGGCTGCCGAGGATATCGTCACCGGCAAGGCTTTCGACAACGGCGTCTTGTGCTCCTCGCCAAACTCGGTCGTCGTCGATCGGGCCGTGGAGCCTGAGACCCGCCGGGAGTTCAAAGCGCGGGGGGGCTACTTCTTGTCGGCCCCCGAGGCCGACTTGCTCGCAAAAGCGCTCGTCACGCCGCAGCGGCTGCCGAATCCCGCGCTCGTCGGAAAATCGGCGACGTTCATCGCCGAAAAGGTTGGCCTCAACGTTCCCAAAGACACGCGCGCGCTCATCGCCGAACTCAAAGGCGTCGGCCGCGATCATCCGCTCTCGATCGAAAAGCTCTGTCCGGTTCTCTCCTATTACATCGTCCAGGATTGGCGGGAGGGGTGCGAACGCTGCAAGGAGATCCTGCGGTATGGCGGCATGGGTCACACCATGTCCATCCACTCGCGCAACGACCAGGTGATTTTGGAGTTTGGGCTGCATAAACCGGCTTTCCGGATCGTCGTCAATACTCCGACGACGCACGGGTCGATTGGGTTGAGCACGGGACTCGACCCCGCCATGACCCTGGGATGCGGCGGATTTGGCGGCAACATCACCTCGGACAACATCTCGCCACGACATCTGCTGAACATCAAGCGGGTGGCTTACGAAACAAGGCCGGTAACACGGCCAGGTGCCTCACGTGCCGCGGGTGCCTCCGGTGCCGTAGGTGCTGGTGCCAAGGGTACCTGGGGTGCCGACGGTGCATCGGGTGCTGCTCGCGGTGAGCGTTTGCCTCAGGCGCCTGGGAAACCCGCACCCGAACCAATTTCGGCCGACGCGCTGACGCGAAGGATCGACGCGTTCCTCGCCTCTCGTGGGATTGCAGGAGCAGCCGCCGCACCCCAGGCACCGTCAGCACCCCCAGCACCTTCGGCACCCGCGGCACGTGAGGCACCCGAGGCACCGGCGACGCCAGCCCCCTTCGTGTGCGAAGACGATGTGCGCAGCGCCGTGAAGGCGGGGAAGAAGATTCTGATCGACGAGAAAACCATCGTGACACCCGCCGCGCGCGATGCCGGCGAGGCAGCCAAAGTATTTACCTGGCAGTCCTATCGATTCTGAGGGAAACGAGCGGGCTCTATAGAATTTCGGTCACTAGACCGAGATGTCAAAAGAGCGCTAAGCGTCTCAGAATCAACCAATTGACGCTCAATGATGAGAGTGATACCCTCCGGTGTCCCCTCCCCGGGAAGATGCCGAAACACGTAGGTTTCCTCGCCCTTGCAGCAGCTTTGTGCGTGAGCGTTGCGTGCTCGTCCGGACGAGGGCGCGCGGCGGTTGCTCCGCCCGCTGCGACGCAGGCGCCTGCCCCATCCACGCAAACCGCTCCAGTTCCAGCGGTCGATCCGATTCAGGAGTTGATCGCGTCCGCGGATCGTCAATTCGAGGAAGGCCGGAAGGAATTGACGCTCGGCCATTTCGCGCGAGCGAAGTCGCATTTCAATCAGGCTTTGGGAGTGCTGCTGGAGTCGCCGCAAGGTGCGCGATCGGATCCGCGCGTGCGCGAGCACTTCGATCGGCTGGTGGACCGTATCGCTGCCCTCGAACTGACGGCGCTGGCCACCGGCGATGGCTTTACCGAGCAGGTCGCCGAACCGGCCTCGATCGACGAGCTCCTGACGTTCGATACGACCCCGCCGACGGCGAGCACGGCGGAGAACGTCGAAGCCGACCTTCTGGAAACCGCTCACGACATCCCCATCCCGCTGAACGATCGGGTGCTCAGGTACGTTGAGTTGTTCCAGGGCAGGCTTCGCGAGTTCCTGGCCAACGGCTTGTCGCGAGGCGCGCAGTACCTGCCGATGATTCAAGACGTGTTCCGAGCCGAGGGCTTGCCGCTCGATCTGGCCTTTGTGCCTCTGGTGGAGAGTGCCTTCAAGCCGACGGCGCTGTCGCGCGCTAAGGCCCGTGGCGTGTGGCAGTTCATGCCGGCTACCGGCGTGGAAAACGGGCTCCGCCAGGACTGGTACATCGACGAGCGTTCGGATCCGGAAAAAGCCACCCAAGCGGCCGCCAAGTACTTGAAAACGCTGCACGGCATCTTCGACGACTGGCATCTTGCGCTGGCGTCCTACAACGGCGGCCCCGGCCGCGTGACGCGCGCCATAAAGCGAAGCCACCGGGACGACTTCTGGAATCTGACAGCAACGTCGCGCTACTTGCCTCGCGAAACGCGCGATTACGTGCCGATGATTCTCGCAGCCGTCATCATCGCTAAGAACCCCACCAAGTACGGTTTCGAAGTGATTCCGACGGCCGCGCCCGAAACCGAGGCCGTAACGGTGCCGCCGGCGGTTGATCTCCGGCGTATCGCTGAGTGGGCAGGCATTGCGGTCGACGATCTGCAGAAGCTCAACCCGGAATTACGCCGCTGGACCACGCCGATTCGTGCGAGTTACGAACTGGCACTCCCGGTCGGTACTGCCCAGGTCGTCAAGGAACGCCTCGCCGCCTCGAGTCCCACCGAGCTCAACGCGCTGCAGTGGCATACGGTAAAGCGTGGTGAAACGCTGTCGACGATTGCCCGGAAGCTTCGGGTCAACCGCACGGATTTGGCGGCTGCCAATTATTTGAAAACGGCGTCGAAGGTCATTGCCGGTCAGCGCTTGCTGATTCCCCGCATGCCTTCAGCGGCCCTGCTGGCTCGCGCGGCGAGCGGCGAGCCGACCGACGTTGTCGCGGGTGGCGGAGAGAGCCCCGCAGTCTTCGAGGAACCGGATCCAGAGGACATCCCTCGAATCGTGCATCGTGTCCGTGCCGGTGAGACGCTGTTTTCAATCGCTCGTAAGTACCAGACCACGGTGGCGCAGTTGAAAGAGTCGAACAACCTGCGCGGCTCGACGCTCCGAGTCGGGACGCGGCTCGTCGTGCAGGGCGGCCGCAGCGGCGTGAATCAGCAGCAGCAACAGCAGTAGCGCCCGCAAGAACTGCCACCGAGACGGCAGCCCCAGGGCGCAATTCTCGCGAAGCCTCCATCGGCGGCGCCGGCTTCCCCACCTCCAGTCAACGACTTAGCACCCTGATTGCGACGAACCGCGTCTTGCACAGCCGTGGTCATGCTGGCGAGGCTCGAAAGTGCCGCGGTGTTTGGCGTTGAGGCGCATCCTGTTCACATCGAGGTGGACGTCGGCCTCGGCCTGCCCTTCTTTCGGATGGTTGGACTCCCCGATGCGAGCGTGCGCGAAAGCCGAGATCGCGTTCGCGCGGCGATCCGCAACTCAGGGTTTGAGTTCCCGACGCATCGGATCACGATCAATCTGGCGCCAGCCGACGTTCGAAAGGCTGGCTCGTCGTTCGATCTGCCGATCGCACTCGGTATCCTGGCGGCAGAAGGAGTTCTCGCGTCTCGCGAGCTTCAGAACGTCGTCCTGGTCGGTGAGCTTTCGCTCGACGGCACGATTCACGGCGCACGCGGCGTGCTGCCCATAGCCGCCGCGGCGCGAAAACGAGGCGCGGGAGCGCTGCTCTTGCCGGCACCAAACGCCGCGGAAGCGGCGGTCGTCTCAGGCCTGCGACTCCTGCCGGTTCGGACCCTCGCCGAGGCCGTGTCCCTGCTGAACCAACCTGCCGAAGAATGGCCGGACGTGAACGCCTTCAAGGGCGCATCGCACACGGCACCCCAGGAAGCAGCGCTTGACCTCGCCGACCTTCGCGGCCAGGCCTTCGCTCGGCGAGCGTTGGAGGTGACGGCGGCGGGCGGCCACAACCTCCTGATGATCGGTCCGCCGGGCGCGGGCAAGACCATGCTTGCCAGACGGCTGCCCGGAATCCTCCCGCTACTGTCGTTCGACGAGGCGCTCGAATGCACGGCGATTCATTCGGTCGCTGGGACGTTAGTGTCCGGCGGCCTGCTGGTCGAACGCCCCTTCCGGGCGCCGCATCACACGATCTCGGACGTCGCCCTGGTGGGTGGCGGTGCCAACCCTCGACCCGGTGAGATCAGCCTGGCGCACCACGGCGTGCTGTTCCTCGATGAAATGCCGGAATTCAGCCGCCACGTACTTGACGTATTGCGACAGCCGCTCGAAGAAGGGCGCATCACCATCGCCCGTGCGGCTCGAACCGTCTGTTTCCCCGCTCGGTTTGTCCTGGTAGCCGCCATGAACCCTTGTCCGTGTGGGTATCGCGGCGACCCGAAGCGAGCGTGCCGCTGCACGCCGCATCAGGTGTCAGCCTACCGAGGGCGCCTGTCCGGCCCCCTGCTCGATCGGATCGATCTGATCGTCGATGTCGAGCCGGTTCCTATCGGCGACCTGATTGGAGAGCACAAAGGCGAATCGTCCGCCATTGTTCGCGCTCGCGTTCTGGCGGCGCGCGAAGGCCAATTGAAGCGGCCCGGCCGCGCCGGTTGCCTCAATACCGCTCTCCACGGTCGCGCATTCGAACGCACGTGTGAATTGAACGATGCCGGACGGCGACTGCTCGAGCGATCCGCAGAGCGTCTTCATCTATCTGCGCGCGGCTTCCATCGAGTCGTAAAGGTGGCGCGGACAATCGCCGATTTAGCGGGTGTCGCGTCGATCGCGCCGGACCACCTCGCGGAGGCGCTTCAGTATCGGATCGTGGAGTGATCGAACAAAGAGCGAAGGGCTGCACAGCTTGTCAATGGGAGCTGCTGAGCGCGTGGTATAGTTCCCTCTTTCCGAGACTAAAGGCCGCTCTTCCTCGAGATTGATGCATTGAGGCGATACACGATTGTCCTCGCCGATCGACGCACGGGCGTCGTTCGCCGGTTCACGGTCCCGTTCTGGCCCGCGCTGGGAACGGTCGCCGGCATGCTGGCGCTGCCCGTTCTGATCGGCACCGGCGCGGCCCTGAAGGCGAAGGGCGAAGTGTCCCAGCTATACGCCGCGGCCTCGGCTCTCGAAGTCGAGAACGCGAATTACCGCGTCGCGACCGAAGCGCTTTCCGGACAGATTCAGGGACTGCAGGCGGCTATCGGCGAGTTGGGTGACAAGGCCGCCATGGACCCGGCCCTGCAGACGGCCATGAATAAGCTCCCAGCCGTCGTCAAGAACCGCGCGATGGGTGGCGCCTCCTCGCCGGCTGCTCCCGCGATGGGCGCACTGCCAACCCTTCAATCCCCCGAAAACACCTTCGGGCTGCTTCGTGAACTGCTTCAAGGCTTGGAAAGCCGATTGAGCTCGGTTCGGTCGGATGTCGATAAGCGCAATGCGCTCGCCGCTTCGACCCCGTCAATCTGGCCGGCCCACGGCTGGTTGTCGTCGACTGTCGGCAGTCGACGCGACCCAATTAATGGCGGCCGGGACTTTCACGAGGGCCTCGACATTTCCGCCGACCGGGGCACGCCGGTCTACGCGACAGCCGACGGCACCATCACCGCCGCCGGATACGAAAGCGGATACGGCAACCTGATTGTCATCACGCACGAGTACGGCCTCGAAACTCGCTACGGTCACCTGTCGAAGTTCCTGGCGGAACACGGCACCAAGGTGAAGCGGGGCGACATCATCGGTCTCGTCGGGTCGACCGGACGCTCCACCGGCTCACACCTCCACTACGAAGTCCGGGTCAACGGCCGCCTCCTCAATCCGCTCCAACTCCTGCTGAACTACCGGCGCTGAGCTTTTCGCCGTCCACGGGTTCCGGGGTTCCAGGGTTCCAAAGTTCCACGGTTCCAAAGTTCTCAGGTTCCAGAGTTCTCAGCTTCCAAAGTCTTAGCTGTCACGCGTAGCAGCTTGGAACTGTGGAACCCGTGGCACTTTGGAACCTTGGAACCCTATAATGATTGGTTAACCAAGAGCACGAGCACCATTCATGCTAGGTCAGCTTCTCGCCAAGGTCATTGGCACGCAAAACGATCGTGAGCTCAAGCGGCTTACGCCGCTCGTTTCGACGATCAACGAGCTCGAGTCGAGCATCGAGTCGCTCTCCGATTCCCAGCTTCGCGGCAAGACGGCGGAGTTGAGAGAGCGCCTGGCTGCTGGTGCGTCTCTGGACGACCTGCTGCCGGAAGCCTTCGCCGTGGTGCGCGAGGCGGGCAGGCGCGTGCTGAACATGCGTCACTACGACGTTCAGCTCATTGGCGGCATGGTGCTGCACAGCGGCAAGATCGCCGAGATGAAGACCGGCGAGGGCAAGACCCTCGTCGCAACGCTCCCCGCCTACCTCAACGCGCTCGAAGGCAAGGGCGTCCACGTGGTCACGGTCAACGACTACCTGGCTCGTCGTGACTCGGAGTGGATGGGCCGAATCTACCGCTTCCTCGGCATGTCAGTCGGCGTCATCCAGCACGAGCTCAACGACGCGCAGCGCCAAGTGGCGTACGCCTCGGACATCACCTACGGCACCAACAACGAGTTCGGCTTCGACTATCTGCGCGACAACATGAAGTTCGAGCTCGCCAGCATGGTCCAGCGCGGACATTACTTCGCCATCGTCGACGAGGTGGATTCGATCCTCATCGACGAAGCCAGAACACCGCTCATCATCTCGGGTCCGGCAGAGGTCTCCACCGACCTCTATTACGAAGTCGACAAGATCATCCCCAAGCTCAAGAAAGGCGAGGTCCATCAAGGCCAGGTGAAGGCCGAGGACCGCGATCGACTCGAAGCCTCGGGCGACTACACGGTCGACGAAAAGCACAAGACCGTGACTTTGACCGAAGCCGGCATGGCCAAGGCCGAACAGATGATGTCGCACCGGATGGAGCCGGGCGGCCTCTACGATCCGGCCAACATGCCGCTGCTCCACCACGTGCAGCAGGCGCTACGGGCCCACGTGCACTACCGGCTCGATGTCGAATACATGATCAAGGACGGCCAGGTCGTCATTGTCGACGAGTTCACGGGCCGCTTGATGCCGGGACGGCGATGGAGCGACGGCCTTCATCAAGCCGTGGAAGCGAAAGAGGGCGTCAAGATCGAGCGCGAGAACCAGACGCTCGCGACCATCACCTTCCAGAACTACTTCCGCAAGTACAAGAAGCTCGCCGGCATGACCGGTACCGCTGAAACCGAGGCGCCGGAATTCGGCAAGATCTACACCCTCGACGTCAACGTGATTCCGACGAATCGCTCGCTCCGCCGCGTCGAAGAACCAGACCTGGTCTATCGCACCGAGGCCGAAAAGTGGACTGCGATCGTCGAGGACATCATCGGCAAGCAGGAAGAGACGCGGCCGGTGCTGGTTGGCACCGTCTCGATCGAAAAGTCCGAACGGCTGTCGGGGATGCTGCGTCGCAAGGGCATCAAGCACATCGTCCTCAACGCGAAATATCACGCGCAGGAAGCGGAGATCGTCGCCCAGGCTGGCCGCAAGGGCGCCATCACCATCGCGACCAACATGGCGGGACGCGGCACGGACATCTTGCTGGGTGGCAACGCCGAGCACATGGCTCGCCAGCAAGCGCTCAATGAAGGCGTCGCGGAAAAGCTGCCGCGCGGCGAAGAGAAATTCGTCGACGATGATGAGTTCGTCTACTTCTTCATGGTCGACACGTTCTATCGCGTGAAGCGTGGCGACTGGGATCGCATCTACGGACACTTCAAGGCACACTGCGCCGCGGAGCACGAAGAGGTCGTCGACCTTGGTGGTCTCCACATCCTCGGCACCGAACGTCACGAAGCCCGCCGCATCGACCATCAGTTGCGTGGCCGAGCCGGACGGCAGGGCGACCCGGGATCGTCTCGCTTCTACCTGTCTCTCGAAGACGACCTCATGCGAATCTTCGGGACGGACCGCGTGTCAGGTTTGATGCAAAGGCTGGGGATGGAAGAGAACGTCCCCATCGAGCACGGCATGGTGACTCGCGCCATCGAGCGTGCGCAAAAGCAAGTCGAAGCGCAGAACTTCTCCGTCCGCAAACATCTCCTGGAGTACGACGATGTGATGAACAAGCAGCGTGAGAGCGTGTACACGCTGCGCCGGGAGATTCTCGAGGGGAAGATTCACCTCGCCGAAGACGAGCTCAGCGATACTCGAGGTTACGTCCTGGCCACTGCCGAGGAGATCCTCCAGGACAAGGTCGATCAATACGCCGGGAAGGACGTCGACGAGGACACGTGGGATCTCGACGCGTTGAAGCGTGACCTCACCCAGACCTTCGGCCTCACCGAGCGCGACTACGAGGAGGTTGGCCTCCAGAATCGCAGCACCGAGGAGCTCCAGGACATGATCTGGGAGCGGGTGCGGACCAAGTACGAGGAGAAGGAAAAGATCGTTCCGGCCGACCTCATGCGACGCGTCGAACGAGATCTGATGCTCCAGATCGTCGATGCGCAGTGGAAAGACCACCTCTACTCGCTCGACCACCTCAAGGAAGGCATCGGCCTCCGAGGCTACGGCCAACGTGACCCGCTGGTCGAATACAAGAAAGAAAGCTTCCAGCTCTTTCAGGACATGAGGCGGCGCATCGAAGAAGAAGTGGTGCGCTATCTATGGTGGCTGCGGCCCGTCGAGGGCGAGGGCGTCGGTCAGCAGGCGGTTGCACCTGTGCGGCCTCGACCAGCGCCGCCGCGTGCGCAGCAACTGCAATACAACGATCCCAGCGCGTCACGGGCGCCCGCATTCATTGGCGAGGGCGCGGCGGCCACAGCCGGTGGCGGCGCCGCGGCTGGTTCCGGCGGGCCGAGGCCCGCGCGTGTTGGCGGCGACGACGCCCCGGTCAAGACCGTGCGTCGCGAGGAACCCAAGATCGGCAGAAACGACCCGTGCTGGTGCGGCAGCGGCAAGAAGTTCAAGAAGTGTCATGGAGCGTAGCAACTCACTAGTTAGTCGGAAACTGACGCGATATAATCCCAGATGGCCTCCACGAAGTTAGACCTCCCCACCCAAACCTCTCTCGACACCGGTCTTCGCACTGCGCTGACCTTCGACGACATCCTGCTCGTACCCCGGCATTCGACCGTGGTCCCGGCGCAGGTTGATGTCAGCACACGGCTCACGCGGAACATCGCGTTGAACGTGCCACTCCTGAGCGCCGCCATGGATACGGTTACGGAGTCCGAGATGGCGATTGCGATGGCGCAACACGGCGGCCTCGGGGTGATTCACAAGAACCTGTCGATCGAGGATCAGGCTTCGGAGGTGGATCGGGTCAAGCGCTCCGAGAGCGGGATGATCGTCAACCCGATTACGCTGTCACCCACGCGCAGGATTCGCGAGGCCCTCGACCTGATGAGCAAGTACCGGATCTCGGGCGTCCCGATCACCGAGGATGGCAGCAAGGAGGGCCGCCTGGTCGGCATACTCACCAACCGCGACCTGCGCTTCGAGACCAATGTCGATCGTCCGGTCTCGGACGTCATGACCAAGAGCAACCTGATCACGGTGCCAGTCGGCACGACGCTCGACGAAGCCCGCGAAATCCTTCATCAGAAGAAAGTCGAGAAGCTTCTGGTGGTCGATCACGACTTCCGGTTGAAGGGCCTCATCACCGTCAAAGACATTCAGAAAGCCATCAAGTATCCCAACGCGTGCAAGGATTCGCTCGGTCGCCTGCGCGTTGGCGCGGCTGTCGGCATTGCGCGCGACACGCTCGAGCGCGCACATGCGCTGGTGGCGGCCCACGTCGACGTGCTGATCGTGGACACCGCTCACGGCCACTCGCAAGGCGTTCTCGACATGGTCCAGGGCCTGCGCCGCGCGTTCAAGGACGTCGAGCTCGTCGCCGGTAACGTCGCCACCGCGGACGCAACCGAGGCATTGATCGATCGCGGCGTCGATGCGGTCAAGGTCGGCATCGGCGCCGGCTCAATCTGCACCACGCGTATCGTGGCCGGCATTGGCGTACCCATGATCTCGGCAATCCATGAATGTGCAGCGGCCGCCGCGCGTCACGAAGTGCCAGTGATCGCGGATGGCGGGATCCGGAACTCGGGCGATGTCGTCAAGGCACTCGCCGTCGGCGCCAGCTCGGTGATGCTCGGCAACGTCTTCGCCGGCACGGACGAGAGCCCGGGCGAACTGATCCTGTATCAGGGCCGCACCTTCAAGGAGTACCGCGGGATGGGTTCCATCGGCGCCATGCGCCGCGGCAGCCGCGATCGCTACTTCCAGGACGACTTCGAGCTCGAGAGCGGAACTGGCCCGGCGGGCAGGGGCGTCTCCGAAAAGCTCGTGCCCGAGGGCATCGAAGGCCGCGTGCAGCACAAAGGCAGCGTCGCGATGGTGATTCACCAGATGGTTGGCGGCTTGCGCGCCGGCATGGGTTACTGCGGCTCCCCAACCATCCCGGTCCTGCAGCGCGAAGCCCAGATGATCCGAATTACCCAGGCCGGGTTCCGCGAAAGCCACGTCCACGACGTGACGATTACGAAGGAAGCGCCGAACTACAGATCGGAGTAGAGACGCGCCAGTTTTCAGTTACCAGTTATCAGTTCAAAGGGCTTGTTGCTGGAATTCCAGCTGAAGCCTCCTTTGAACTGGTAACTCTAACTGGAAACTATCGTGATCGTCCTTCCCTCCCCTCGCCGTATCCGCGATCGTGACCGCGATCGAGTCCGCAGGTTTCCTCGTGAGCCGTTCTGCCCATTCGACGGCTAGGACTCCGCTCGCGGCCAGCTCGGTATCGAGGCCGATGTCCTCGAGCTCGGCACGATCGAGGCGGTAGAGATCGACGTGCACCAACGGCAGGCGTCCGCCGCGATACTCGTGCACGAGGGTGAAGGTAGGGCTTGTGACTTCATCTGGATCGATGCCGAGGCCGCTGGCAAGACCTCGCACGAAGACGGTCTTGCCGGCTCCGAGATCGCCCGACAGGAGAATCACGGCTCCGGGCGGTAGGTCACTCGCAAGCCGGGACGCGACGAAACGCGTTTCCTCTTCCGAGGTCGTGACGTGCGTGCTTTGTCGCGTCACTCGCTTTTCTGGACGACGCGCCGACGCGCGGTGAGCTCGAGGATGGCATCGCCGATGTGTGTGACCAGGTCGCCGGCGGTCATCGATACTTCGCCCTCGTCGGCATCGGCGAGCTCGCCGGCCGCGCCGTGAAGGTAAACGGCAAGCCGGCACGCCGCTTCCGCATCCAGCAGCTGCGCCAGCCAGCCAGCGAGCATGCCGGCCAGAACATCGCCGGTGCCCCCGGTCGCCATGCCGGGACTACCGGTCGGGTTCACGAACAGCTTGCCGTCCGGCGTCGCGATGAGGGTTCGATAACCCTTCAGCACGACGTACACCTTGTGCGCTGACGCGTAATCGCGAGCGATCCCGATCCGATCGGCTTGAACATCGTCTACCGTGCAGCCCACGAGGCGTGCCATCTCACCAGGATGCGGCGTGATGATCACGTCACGTCCTTCGCGCCCGACGAGGGCGGCTGGTTCATCGGCGAACGCGTTCAGCGCATCGGCGTCGAGAACGACCGGTATCTCGCTGTTTTCAAGCACCTCGTGGACGAACGTCGTAACCCCTTGACCACGACCGAGCCCGGGGCCCATCGCCATCACGTCTGCCCGTAGCGCCAGTGCGTATTCGGCAGCCGCGTAATCCACGGTACCATCAACCGTTTCCTCGAGCGCTTCGGTCATGTACTCCGGCATTTGCGTCGCGACAATCGACGCGCAGCAGCGGGGTGTGGCCACCGTGACCAGCCCAGCGCCCGACTTGAGCGCGCCTTGCGCCGCGAGAACTGCCGCGCCTGTCTTCCCACGTGAGCCCGCGACGATCAGCACACGACCAAAATCGCCCTTGTGCGCATCCGACTCGCGTGGGGTGATCAAGCTGCGTAGCTGATCGCGGGTCATCAGCTCGATTTGCGGCCCGTCGAGCGACTCGAACACAGAGGCGGGTATCCCGATGTCCGCGATGACGACTTCGCCCGATTTCTGTTCCGCCGGCGGAAGAATGAGCGGCAACTTGGGTGCCCCGAGCGTCACCGTGAGCGACGCCTCGATGCAATCGCCGATGACATCCGATGTGTCAGCCGACATCCCGGACGGCACGTCGATTGACACGACCGGGATCGCGGACGCGTTGATGTCGGCAATGACCGTTTCGTAGATTCCCGAGAGCGCCGACTTCAGTCCGGTCCCGAACAGTGCGTCGACGATCAGATCGTGGCTGGAGATCTCGGACAGGTGCAGGTCCCACTGCCCTTCGTCCGCGATCTCGACCACCGTAACCCCCAGCCGCCCGAGGATCTCGAGGTTCACCCGCGCATCACCCTTGACGTCTGCCACCTGTCCGACGAGGAAGACCGAGGCTTCGATGCCGCGCTGGTGCAGCGTGCGCGCGACGACGAAGCCGTCACCGCCGTTGTTGCCTTTGCCGCAAATGATGGCGACGTTGCGCTCGCCGAGGTCCTGGTAGAACGACTCCATTGCCGCCACTACCTGGCGGCCGGCGTTCTCCATCAAGACCAGTGAGGGGATGCCGATGTCCTCGATCGTGCGACGATCGGCTTCGCGCATTTGCTCGGCGGTTAGGATGCGCATTCGCGGAGGTGCCTGAAGTGCTGGGTGTGCCTAAGGTGCCGTTGGTGCTGGTGCATCAGGTGCATGAAGTGCGTGATGTGCCTTAGGTGCTCATTGCCGATTGTGCGTGAATGCACCAGGCACGTGGCACTTGGTGCACCTGCACCATAGGCACGTATAGGCACAGCAAGCACCAGGCACGCACATTTGGCCGAAAGGCCAAATTTGCTGCGAGTCTAGCACACGGGTTACGCTGACCCTCTATGAGCGTGTTCGTCAATGTCAACGGCCGCATTGCTGATGGAGACCATGCGACGATCTCGGTCTTCGACCATGGATTCCTGTACGGCGAGGGTGTCTACGAAGTCGCCCGCACCTATAACGGCGAGCCGTTCCTGTTCGATCGGCACATGAAGCGACTGCGCGGCTCGGCCGCGATGATCGCCCTCGAGATGCCCTTTTCCGACCACGAGTTCCTGCAACGGTCGATTGAAACGATGAATGCCGCCGGCCTTGGGCGCGCTTCCGACAACAGTTTTGCCGAGGCCTACGTCCGCATCCTTGTCACGCGTGGAATTGGCGATCTCACTTACGATCCCGCGGCCACACCGCACCCATCCGTGATCGTGATCGTGAAGCCTGCGCCTGTTGTTCCGGACGACCATTACCGGCGTGGCGTCAAGGTGTGCATGGTGGATGTCATTCGCAATCACCCGCGCTCGGTCAACCCGCTGATCAAGAGCAACAATCTGTTGAACAACGCGCTCGGCATGCAACAGGCGCTACGGCGTGGCGGGATCGAAGGCGTCTTCCGCAACTATCGCGGCGAGCTCTCCGAATGCTCGCAGTCCAACCTGTTCATCGTGAAAGACGGCGTCCTGCGGACACCGACGCTCGAGGCCGGGCTTCTGGCCGGCATCACCCGCGCATTTGTGATGGAGGTCGCCAAGGATCTCGGCCTGCCAGCCGAGGAAGGCACCCTGCTCGATCAGGACCTGTTCGCCGCCGATGAAGCCTTTTTCACCAGCACTACGAAAGAACTCGTTCCCATCGTGCAGGTGGACGATCGAACGATCGGCGCCGGTGCACCGGGGCCAGTCACCAGGAAGCTGCTGGCGGAATATCGACGACTCGCGAATGAAATGACAGCCGCGGCCGTTCGTTGATTTTCGCGAACGGCGGGTTGCCTGTCCCCGGTTGCCGGCACGAACGTCGTCTCATCCTGGAGACCGTGGACCGTGGACCGTGGACCGACTAAGCGTAGCTCTCCACCGGCGGGCAGACGCACATCAGGTTGCGATCGCCGTAGGGGTTGTCAATCCGGCCCACGGACGGCCAGAACTTGTTCGACCGCACCCACACCAGCGGGAACGCCGCCTTCTCTCGCGAATACGGATGTGTCCATTCGTCGGCCATCACCGCGGCGGCGGTGTGCGGCGCGTTCTTCAGGACGTTGTCCTTCGCGTCGGCCTTGCCGGTCACCACTTCCTCAATCTCCTGGCGAATCGCAATCAGCGCCTCGCAGAATCGATCGAGTTCACCCTTCGGCTCGCTCTCCGTCGGTTCGACCATCAGCGTCCCGGGAACCGGAAACGAGACGGTCGGTGCGTGGAAACCGTAATCCATTAGTCGCTTGGCAACGTCCCCCTCTTCGACCCCCTTGGCCTTGAACTTTCGCAGGTCGAAGATCATCTCGTGTGCCACGCGGCCGTTCTGGCGCGTGTAGAGCACGTCGTAGTGCTTCTCGAGGCGTGACTTGATGTAGTTGGCGTTGAGGATGGCGTATCGCGTCGCATCCGTGACACCCGATCCACCAAGCATACGGATGTATCCGTAGGAAATCAGCAGGATGCTCGCACTGCCCCACGGGGCCGCTGCAATGGGAGCAATCGGCTGTTCGCCACCAACCTTCGCGAGTGGATGGCCGGGGAGATAGGGTGCGAGGTGTTTCGCTACGCCAATCGGTCCCATGCCGGGACCACCGCCGCCGTGAGGGATGGCGAAGGTCTTGTGCAGGTTCAGGTGGCAGACGTCGGCGCCAATCGTCGCCGGACTCGTGAGTCCGACCTGCGCGTTCATGTTGGCGCCATCCATGTAGACCTGGCCGCCGCAGGCATGGATCGTCGCGCACACTTCCTGAATTGCGTCCTCGAACACGCCGTGCGTCGAGGGATACGTGATCATCAGCGCCGCCAGCTTGTCGCGATGCTGCTCGGCTTTTGCCTTGAGATCCGCGACGTCGACGTTGCCGTGCGTATCGGTGCCGACTACCACCACCCGATAGCCGGCCATGATCGCACTCGCCGGATTGGTGCCATGCGCCGAAGCCGGGATCAAGACGACGTCGCGATGGGCCTCACCACGGGCGTGATGATAGGCGCGAATCACGGCCAGACCGGCAAACTCGCCTTGTGCGCCCGAGTTGGGTTGCAGTGACACCGCTTCGAATCCCGTGATCGCGCAAAGCGCCGCTTCCAGTTCGTGGCAAATCTGCTGATAGCCGTCCAGTTGATTCGCCGGCGCGAACGGGTGAATGCGCGAGAACTCTTCCCACGACACTGGGTACATCTCGCTCGCGGCATTCAGCTTCATCGTGCACGAGCCGAGTGGGATCATGGACGTGTCGAGACCAATGTCCTTCCGCTCCAGGCTCTTCATGTAGCGCATCATCTCGGTCTCCGAGTGATGCGCGTTGAAGACGGGATGCGTCAGGTAGGACGACGTCCTCTTGAGAGCTGGGGAAATGACGTCGCGTGCGCCCTCGAGCAGCTTCTCGACCTTCTCAGGGCCGGTCTTACCGCTGGCGGCGGCGAAAATCTCCGCCACTCGCTTCACATCATCAACGGTCGTCGTTTCGTCCAGCGCGATCCCGATCGTGCCATCGGCCGCGTAACGGAAGTTGTAGCCCGCTTCTTCGGCCGACGCGCGGATGCGGTCGACGCTCCCCGAGGGCACCGAGAGACGGAGGGTGTCGAAAAACGCGTCGTTGTGTTGTCGGTATCCCGCACCTCGCAGCGCCACGTCGAGGGCACGTGCGAGGTCGTGAACTCGCAACGCGATTCGCTTCAGGCCATCCGGTCCGTGGTACACGGCATACATGGCTGCCATGTTGGCCAGCAGGGCCTGGGCGGTGCAGATGTTCGAGGTCGCCTTCTCCCGGCGGATATGTTGCTCGCGCGTTTGCAGCGCCATACGGTAGGCGGACTTTCCTTGCGCGTCGATCGACACGCCGATGATCCGTCCCGGCATGTGGCGCACATGGGCTTCGCGAACGGCAAAGAACGCCGCGTGTGGTCCGCCACAGCCCAGCGGCACACCAAGGCGCTGGGAGTTCCCCAGCACGACATCGGCACCCATTTCGCCTGGAGGGGTCACGACCGCGAGCGCCAACAGGTCGGTGGCAACAGCGACGAGAACGCCAGCCTCGTGCGCGCGCGTAATGAACGGCTTCAGATCGTGAAGCGCGCCGGCCTCGTCCGGATATTGCAGCAACACGCCGAACACGTCGCCTTCGAAGGTCATGTCGGCCATCCGGACGATGCGGAGGCCAATCCCGAGAGGTTCGGCCCGGCTTCGCAGCACTTCGATGGTCTGCGGAAAGCAGCGATCGGAAACGAGGAACGTGCCGCCGGCATCACCAAGCTTCTTGCCCTGCACGCGATGCAGTAGCGTCATCGCCTCGCCAGCCGCCGTTCCCTCATCCAGCAGCGAGGCGTTCGCGACCTCCATCGCAGTGAGGTCCGTGACCATTGTCTGAAAGTTCAACAACGACTCGAGCCGGCCCTGAGCAATCTCCGCCTGATATGGCGTGTATGGCGTGTACCAGCTCGGGTTCTCGAACAAACATCGCCGGATGACGCTCGGAATGATGGTGTCGTAATAGCCGAGACCAATGAAACTCTTCAGCACGCGATTCTTGCGTGCGATGGTCTTGAGCCGGTTCAGATACTGTGACTCGCTCGCGGGTGGAGGCAGATCGAGCGGCTTCTTTAGGCGAATACTCGACGGCAACGCTTCGTCAATCAGCGCATCCAACGAAGGAGCGCCGATCGTCTCGAGCATCGCGGCCGTCTCCTCAGGTGACGGGCCGATGTGACGTGGACCGAAATCGTCCGTGGGGTTCAGATTCATGAAGTGACGGGCTATTCGCCGGTCAACGCCTGATAGGCTGCCGCATCGAGCAACGAATTCAGGTCGGCCGGGTTCGACAGGCGCAGCTTGATCATCCACGCCTCGTGCGGCTTGGTGTTGACGTCTTCGGGCTTGTCCTTGAGCGTGCCATTGATCTCGACGACCTCGCCGGCCACCGGCGCAAAGAGCTCCGACACCGCTTTCACGGATTCGATGGTGCCGAACGTCTGTCCCGCCGAGAACGTCGCGCCCACTTCCGGCAGGTCGACGTACACGACATCGCCCAGCTGCTGCTGCGCGAAGTTCGTGATGCCGACGACGCCCTTGTCGCCCTCGACGCGAACCCACTCATGTTCTTTCGTGTATTTCAGATCGGGCGGATACATTTTTTCTCCTAGGGCTTAGGGCGTAGGGCTTGGGGCATAGCGACAGGGAACAGGGTGCAGGGCACGGGGATCAGGCCTTGGGACGCTTGTAAAAGGGCAATCCCACAACAATCGCCTTCGCGCGACGGCCGCGAATATCGATTTCCAGTTCGGTACCGAGTTCCGTCATGTGCGTCGGGACGTAGGCCATGCCGATCGCCTTCTTCAAAAATGGCGTCTGCGTGCCGCTGGTGACGACGCCAACTTGCTCGTCCCCGCGCATCACGACGTGGCCGTGGCGAGCAATGGCGCGATCGATCATCGCAAAGCCAACCAATTTGCGCGCCAGCCCGCTCTCCTTCTGACGACGCAGCGGCTCGTGGCCGATGAAAGATGGCTTGTTCCAGCCGATGATCCAATTCAGATCGGCTTCCAGCACCGTCGTCGTGTCGTCGATGTCGTTGCCGTAGAGGCGCATCGCCGCTTCGAGACGCAGCGTATCGCGAGCCCCGAGGCCGCACGGGACGAGGCCGGCCGATTTCCCGGCCTCGAGCATCGCGTCCCACAATCGCGGCGCCATTGCGGGAGGGACGAAGACTTCGAACCCGTCCTCGCCGGTGTAGCCGGTGCGCGACACCGTACCCCGAATCCCGGCGAACTCACCGTGCGCGAACCAGTAGTACTTGATGGCCGACAGATCTACGCCAGTCAGGCTCTGAAGGATGCCGCGCGCCTTGGGTCCCTGAATCGCAATGAGCGCATAACGCTCGCTCGAGTTGACTACTGCGGCGTCGCCGGCCTCTTTGACCCTGGCGGCGACCCACGCAAAGTCCTTGGCCTCGTTGCTGCCATTGACGACCAGGAGAAAGTGATTGGGCGCGAAGCGATAGACGAGCATGTCGTCCACGAACGTCCCGTCCGGAGTCGTCAACGCCGAGTAATGCGCCTGGTTCACCTGAAGGCGCGAGGCGTCGTTGCTCGAGATCTGCTGCACCGCGGCCAGGGCATCCTTGCCGGCGATTTCGATTTCCCCCATGTGGGAGACGTCAAAGAGGCCGGCTGCCGACCGCACCGCCAGATGTTCGGCGACGATGCCCGAGTATTCGACGGGCATTTCCCAGCCGGCAAAGGGCACCATGCGGGCGCCGAGCGCCACGTGGGTTGCGTGCAGAGAGGTCTTTTTGAGGGGGGCGCCAGCAGGCTCGGTCATCGAAGATGTGTCTGCGAGCGTCGCAGTCAGGCGGACAGACGCTTCACGGTACTATGGGCTCTGATCACGGTCAAGGTTGGAGCGTGCACCCTCGCGAATTTACGCACACATTCCTTGACACCCGCGACCTCATCTGGTCGAATTTCCTTCGTCGGATCGTCTAATCAGTCAAGGTCACTTCGTTGGACGGCCGACAGGTTACGGGAAGCGTCGCCATCGACCGAAATACAGTCAGAACCTCGACTTGCCCCAGTTGCGGCTTGCCGTGTGTACGGCGCCCAGGAGAAGGAAGAACATGCGGACGCGAGTTGTGATCAATCGGATTCTGGCCCTTTCTGGCGCGCTCGCCATCGGCGTAGCACCAGCCGCCGGCCAAGGCATCACCCAGCCCAAACAGGGTAAAGGCGGCAGCGTCGTCCAAGGGGCGGCGGGCACGAGCGGCTCGAAAGACGACAAAGGACTCGAGCACTGCGACAAGCCAATGGGCGCCATGGCCGTCGTCGAGCCGCAGGATCACATCATCATGGCACTGGCGCGCTACCAGCTGCAGTCCCCGTCCGGCCTCATACGCATGATGATCCAGCAGTCCAACTGCTTCATCGTCGTCGAGCGTGGCGTCGGGATGCAGAACATGATGCAGGAGCGCCAGCTGTCCAACTCCGGTCAGCTTCGCCAGTCGTCCAACGTCGGCGGCGGTCAGATGGTGGCCGCCGATTTCATCCTCACGCCCGCCGTGGTCTTTTCGGAGAACAACGCCGGAGGCGTGGGCGCCGGCGTCGCCGGGCTTTTTGGCGGCGCGGGCCGGGCCGTCGGCGCGGTCGCTGGTGGGTTGAAGTTCAAGGAAGCGCAAACCAGCATGCTGGTCGCGGACTCTCGGAGTGGCGTGCAGGTGGCCGCGGCTGAAGGCAGCACGCGTAAGGCCGACCTGAATCTGGGCGGCGCGCTCTTCGGTGGAGGCTGGGGCGGCTCGGTCGGCGGCTACGGCAACACCAACGAGGGCAAGATCATCGCAGCGGCGCTGCTGGACAACTACAACCAGGTCGTTGGCGTGGTGCGCGGCGATCCCACCTTACAGCGCAACGTCGGCACCCTGCGCGAAGAAGCGGCCGCGGGCGGAAAGACCACTGCCGGCGCGGTGTTCGAAGAAGGCGACGTGCTCGTCCCGAAGATCGGCAAGGTCGCCATCGTCGCGCAGCCACAGGATGGTGCGAAAGTCATCGGCAACCTGGTGCGGGGCGAAGAAGTCGTCGTGATCGGCAAGCAGGAGAACGGGTACGTCAACGTGCAGGGCACCAGCGTCAGCGGCTGGGTCAAGATCGTCCTGGTGCAAAGACCGTAGACGGTCCACGGTCCACGGTCCACGGTCCACGGAAAGACACTAAGGGTACAGGGGCGCGTCATGCGCCCCTTTGCTTTTGCGCCCGCCTACGAAGCAGCCCCGTTCCGACCCCACACGTGCTCAGGATCCGGCACAAACGTAATCCCGCTCGGACTCCCCAGGATGACCGTCGTCGTCATCACGAGCCATCCACCTTCCACCCGCGCACGCCAGACCAGCTGACCGAGGCCAAGCCGACCGCTCAGCCGCTCCCACTTGAGCATCATGTGCCCCCCGTGATGCTTGGACCCGAAAATCAGAGCGGAGAGGAGGCCCGCGCTGGAGCCTCCTCTGCCGAGTGCTGTTAGCCGATTGGAAGACCGCCAGAGCACGAGATGACGCGGAACAACGCGAGCTCGGCCACCATCGCAAACTCGATACCGCACGCGTATTGCACCGGCTGATTCCACCAGTAGTCGCGGAGGCAACGGCTGTAACGGTCGTAGTTCCGGTCGAGCGTGCGTTCGTACTCGTCCCAGCAATCGCCCACTGTCGTTCCATCGCGCGAGTGCTGAGCGGCGGTGGCCAGGGTGACCGTTCGCCGACGCTCGGTTCTCTGAGAGAGCAACGTGTTGCCTGTGGCATCGCCGCGCAGCGAGCGCAGCAACGCAAATGTGGCCAGGACAGACATCGCCTCGGGCCGATTGCTGTGTCTCAGCGTCTGAACCATCCGGTCCAAGCCTTCGACTGCTGCAGACTCGCGTAGCAGCGTCGAAACAGGCTCTGCGTAGTCCGCCAATACGTCCTCGGGCTCGACAGTTACCACCTTGCCTCGTCGCTCGACCGTGACCGTCCCGTTGCCTGCGGTGGTCACGTGAACGGCATCACCGCGCGCCGAAAGAGCGATCGACAGTCCTGAGCGACTCACCCGTTTTTCGAGCTTCGTCCCGTCACTGCCCGCGGCGGTCAACCACGAGCCTTCGGGACCAGTTCCAAACCGAAATTCGACGTTGCAATCGGCGCAGCCACCCGACGCCCGATTCTGCGCTTGCGGCGCTCCCATCGCGACGAACAAACCCATCACCACCATCCCAGCACGCACTTTCACCCTCATGACACGCTCCGCCACCGCCCGTTCCCGAGCGGCGATCGAGCGGCGCGTGACCTCGGGACCTCAGCCCCGCCTCGCCGCGTATTTCAGCCGGAGGCACCCGGCTCTCCGCTTGTGCGCACAGCCCTGCTATGCACGGTCGCCCTCAGCTCAGTGCCTCCCCGGGCTTGGCGCCAGCGATGGCATCGGTCGCCTCAGCCGACACGTTGGGGGGCAGCGTCGACAATCGTCGATCGCGCGGCTGGTAGTTCAGATAGGCGTTGAGCGTGTGATACGAGATGTCGAGCACGTCGCAGGCCAAACGCTTGTTGCGTTCGGACTTCTCGAGCACGAGGCGGGCGTAGCGACTTCCCCACGCCCGCATCGAGTCGCCGGCCTGCACCGACGGCATGAGTACCTCGCCATACGCCCCTCGCAAGGCGATGGGCAAGTCATCGAGGGCAATCTGGTGCGACTCGCACGTCGCCACTGCACCCTCGATCATCCGTTCCAACTCGCGCACATTACCGGGCCAGTCGTACGTCAAGAGCGCGTCCGCGGCGGCCGCACTGAT
Source organism: uncultured Acidobacteriota bacterium (assembly GCA_963724485.1). Lineage (GTDB taxonomy): Bacteria > Acidobacteriota > Vicinamibacteria > Vicinamibacterales > UBA2999 > JACCSI01. The sequence continues at coordinate 245,394 of CAVRUW010000013.1, read as the reverse complement.
GCTGAGGCGTCCACGACCTCCGTGCCGCGACAAGAAGTAATGGGCGAGCTCGAGAATGTCCTCGCGGCGCTGGCGCAAAGCGGGAACTCGAACATCGACACCGCTAAGCCGGTAGTAAAGATCCGCTCGAAACAGCCCTTTGTCTGCAAGGGTGGCCAACGGTCGATTGGTGGCGACGACAATGCGAGTATCGACGCGCCGGCTGCCGTTGCCGCCGACCCGCTCGACCATCAGATCCTGAATCGCCCGCAGCAGCTTGGCCTGGGCGGCCATCGACAGCTCTGACACTTCGTCCAGAAACAACGTGCCGCCATCCGCGTGCTCGAACTTGCCGCGCCGGCCCTTGACCCCGGTTGCCGTGCGCTCTTCGATCCCGAACAGCTCCGCCTCGATCAGTGTCTCGACCAACGCCGCACAATTGATCGCTACGAATGGTCCCTGGCGACGCCGACTCAACTCGTGAATCTGGCGAGCGACGAGCTCTTTGCCCGTGCCGCTTTCGCCCTCGATCAGAACCGTGAAGTCGGTGGTCGCAACTCGTTCGACCCGCTCGCGCAGCCCTTGCATCACCAGACTCGATCCGATCAGCGGCGCGGCGCCATCGCCACCGCTGGTCGTCGGATGATCGTGGTGCCGCGCGCGGTGTTGCGCGTCGAGAAGCAGGCCGGTCAAGACTGGCAGCGGTTTCGAGAATCTGGCAAGTCCATTCATCGACCGCACGCTCGCCGGGGAACGACGCCTCGAGGACCATGCGACGATTCGCGTCTGCCAGCGGCACCGCAAATGCCACGTAGTCACGCGCCTTGATCGGCTGACCCACCCGAATCGTCGTCGTGCTCGACAGTTCGTTGAGCCGGATCGTCTTGGCTGGCAACAATCGCTGAAGATGACCGACGACCGTCTCTTTGAGATCGGGTTCGACGTTCTGACTCCAGGCGGCGGCGACGTCCCGTACGAGATCGTGGAGGCCACTACGCCGATCGGCTCGTCGTCGCGAAAACCCTCCCGCACTTCTGCTCGAACCAGCTGCTACGTCCATGTCCGTCCCCAGCCCTCGCAACGATTACTTAACAAGGTCGATGCCAAGCCAAGGCGTTCGACTCTCCCCACGGTGTCTTGGCCACCGCTGAGGGGCCGTTCGTCTCAGCGCGGGTAGTTCGTTCCCGCGACTGGCGGGCGACCACGCGGGTCATGGGAACGACCTACCCGCTACCCGGCGAGTGGTCCCACGTCCCACTTTTCGTCAAGAACGATCGCGCCTTCGTAGCGCAGGGGGTCGATCGCCACGACTCGACAGCGATCGATGCGGCCGCGCAACACGCATCGCGAAGGTCCAACGAGCTGCAGTTCAGTGCGCGCCCCGGGCTTCATGCGCAGCGAAGATTCGACCAGGGCGCCGCCGGCACTCAAATTGACGATGGTGACGTCCTGGCCAGGTCGCAGAATTGCCGTGCGGGCCCATGGAGTGCGTCCGGGCGGTACACGGATGGCGCCTCGCCGCTCGAGCGAGACCGTTACTCCTCGTGCCACTGTCGCGACGCCGCGTCGAACCACAACACCCGCATTCGTCCTGTGGCACCCATGATGCGAATGGCCATTTGTGGTCCGGTCGGTGCTGACAGATAGAGCGTGCCGCTGGTGGCGCTGCCGAGCGGGCTGAACGACAGGAAGTTGGATGGCCCGAGCCGCAAGGGATCGGAATTGGCGGGCAATGTGGTGCCAGCTTCGGGGTCCGGAACGTCGTTCGGTATTCGGAAGGCGACGGATGCGAACAAGTCCGCGAGCCTGACCTCATTAGTGACAACGTGGTCGATGCCGCGGTCGATGTCGGCCTGCAGGACACCGTCGCCGTCGGCGTCCGCATACACGCCAAACCGCCCGATGTCGACGGGATCAAAGCGGATGGCGACGCAGGCGTTGCGCCGCAAGGCGTCCGCGCGCACCATCTGGAGCCGGTGCGCGAGGTAGCGCGCGGCCACACGTGCCGCGTCGCGGTCGCGTGATGCGTGGACGGCCGGGACGGCAATTGCCGCGATGACACCGGCGAGTGCACACGCAAAGACAAGGTCGATCAGTGCCGCACCGCGGTCTGAACGTTTGGGTTTCGTCATCGCGTTTGTTTGGCGGAAGGAAGGCCGCCCGAATGACGATTGGGCGGCCCACACCTCTACGGCTCGCCGGTGGGCTTGTCGGCTTTCGCGGGCACCGTGACGAGCGGCTTGAGCTTGAGGAAGGCCTTCTCACCAATTCCTCTCACGTTCATCAGCTCTTCGATCTTCTTGAACCCGCCTTGTTTCTGCCTGTACTCGATGATTCGTTCGGCTGTCGCCTTACCGATGCCAGGTAAGTCTTCGAGCTGATTGAGCGTCGCTGTGTTCAGATTGACCGCGGCCTTGGTTGCAGCAGCCGCAGGCTTCTCGTTTTGAGCGATCGCGGCCGACAGCGGCAGCGTAATGAGCGTTGCCAGAAGCAGCGCTTCGAACGTCGTGCGCATGGACTCTTCTCCTTGTGAGATGTAAGGGCCACACGTCATCGACTGGGAACCGTTGACTGAGGTCAGGAGCCACCGGGAAGCGTCGAGCGTGCGGCCGACCGGCGTTAGAGCAAGCCCGACGCCCAGCTGGTTGGCATCACAAACGAGCGTTTTCCCTAGGAAATCCGCTCGGACAACGAGTCGGTGTCGAGAGCGGCCGTTGGGCCGGGAAACGACGGTTGCCGGGACTCGCGGCGTGCCGAGCAATCGGCCTTACAGAAGGTTGATTGCGCGCTGCAACCGGCGTTGCGACCGTGACGCCGTTCGTTGTCGCGGCTCAGTGCATTACGGCGAGTCGACCCACACAGTCAGCGAATCGGCTGGTCATCACGGGAAATGAGCTGGCTGGCGGTAGCGCCGGCGACACCGGCGAAGATGCCGATGACAGTGGCCGGGAGAGCCACCAGGATCGGTAAAGTCAGCGCTTCTGGCAGTCCACCACTATTGCGAATTGCCGCGAGCGTCGTGGAGTCATGCCAGATCGCAAGGATGATCGCGACCCCAGCGATGCTGATGGGGGCCGCCAGACCCACACACGCAACGGCAGCGAAAATCCCCGATACCACCGATCGGCATCTGACCGCAGCTCTCAACGCGGCGATGGCAACAATTGCCGCCGCCATCCAGGTCGTCACCATCGCCCGATTCGCGAAATCGTTAGGAGGCACCAGCCAATCGAGCATCGTCCGCCCGATGAACAATGCGCTGAACAGAACGGACCAACGCCGTACGGATAGCCAAACGAATTGAGCGACCTGCCACGTGTACCAGCGGTCGGCACGACCACGACCACGCGAGGGGTAGATGGTCTCGCGATAGGCCTCGAGCAGGTCTCCCGCCACGTTCAGATAGTGATCGTGCCGGACGACCAGGCGGAGCGCTCGCTCCGCCCATGCGGGCGGCGTCACATCGCTCACAATCGTCCCTTCAGCGGCCATGCGAGGCCGCTCCAAAGCGTCTCCATCGTGGCGCGCGCGTCGTTCAGCGCACGAACCCCGGCGGCCGTCGGCCGAAAGTAACGTCTCGGCCGGCCTGCTCGCACCGTTGTCCCCGTGCCTACCTGCGACACGACGAGACGTTTACTCTCCAACCGCTCCAGGGTGGCCTGGACGGCGCCGGCGCTGACCTCGTAGCCAACGCGCTTCTGGACTTCATCGAGAATCGCGCGGCCATAGGCATCGTCTCCGATGTGGACGATCGCCAGCAGGACTGCCTGCTCGAACGCTCCCAGCATGCTCGCCATTTGATAACTACTTTGTAGTGTTTAAGAGATGCCGACGTCAAGCGCGAAAACGAATCGCATTCAGAACTAAGCTATTCAAGTGAAGTCCTCCAAGCACTACCGTTCTGCGCTTCTCGCCGTCGCGGTAGCGCTCGCCCCCCTCGACGCCGCGCAATCGCCGGAGCGCATCGTCGCCATCGGCGATATCCACGGCTCGTATGACGGGCTGACGACCATCCTCAAGCGGACCGGCCTGGTCGACGATCAACTGAAATGGACCGGCGGCCGGACGGTCTTGGTGCAGACCGGCGATTACACGGATCGAGGCACTGACGTCCGCAAGGTCATGGACCTCCTGATGCAGCTCGAGAAGGACGCGAAGTCCGCCGGAGGCCAGGCGATCGTCCTCGCCGGCAATCACGAGATGATGAACGTGATGGGGGATCTCCGTGATGTGACGCCGGAGATCTGCGCGACGTTTGCCAGCGACAAATCCGAGGCGCTCCGTGAAGAGGCGTGGAAGCAGTACGAACGGATTGCACAATCCAGGGCTGCTGTCGTCACGCCGGCACCGCCGGTGTATTCACAGACGCGCGAGGCGTTCATGGCGGCGCATCCGCCTGGATGCTTGGAATACTTCGAAGCGATGAGCCCCAACGGCTTGTATGGCAAATGGATCAGATCGAAGGACATCGCCACGGTCGTCGGTGGCACGCTGTTCATGCACGCGGGACTGAATCCATCGCGGCCCGCGCCGGCATCGATTGCCGAAGTCAACGACCAGGCCCGTGCAGAAGGACGCAAACTCGATTCGCTGCGCAAGCGTCTTGCGGACCGCAAGCTCGGAGTCAGTTTCTCGAGTCTGCAGGAAGTCCTCGACGTCGCGATTCTCGAGCTGCAGATTGCCAATCAGGCGCTAGCGACGGCGAAAGCCGAAGGCACTGCTCCGCCCGAACTCGACGTTCCAACACTGCGTGAGGCCCAGGGAATCGTCGACATCGCGAAGTGGAGCCTGATCGATCCTGAAGGGCCGCTCTGGTTCCGCGGCTACGCGGCCTGGGATGAGACTTCGACGGCCGCACAGGTAACCGCCTTTCTCGATCAGATGAAGCTCGCGCGCATCGTTGTCGGTCATACGCCGACCACCGATCGGCGGATCGTGGCGCGCTATGGCGGCAGGGTCGTCACGATTGACACCGGCATGCTGGCGTCGGCGTACATGGGTAATCCGTCGGCGCTGGAGATTGTCGGGACGAGGATGAAGGCGGTCTATCCCGACGGCGAAGTCGAGCTCACCCTGCCCAAGGCGGCGCGGATGTCGGTTCCTGGAGGGACGCCTTCGAGCACGAGTGCGAGCAAGCCGGACGCGTTCGCAACCGCGAAGCTGATCCCTTTGAGATTCCGCTCCGGCGGCACGCCTGGAATCGGCCGCGGATAGCCCGACGCGCGCACTCGAAGCTGCTGGTCGTTCGGCATCACTACTTCGAAACGGTCGCGCGGCAACGACATGTCCAGATCAACCGCGATAGCGCCGGGAAGGGCGCCGGGCAACCAGCGTGTGTCCGGTTGAGGCGCCGCCGCAACCACGAGCATCCCGATTGAAAGTGCGGCTTGCACCTCGGAGGCGAGGGCATCTTCGTGCGACAGGTTTGTCGTCCCGAGACTGAGGTTCGCGACGTGCGCCCCGTTCTCGCGCGCCCAGCGAATCGCGGCGACCAGCGCATCGCCGGTGGTGCGAAGCTCACGATCGAAAACCTTGAGGGCAAAGATCTCGGCGGACGGCGCCTTTTCGCGAATGACGGCGGTCACCGCGGTGCCGTGGCCAAGACGGTCGACGTAGTCGTCGTGCGTGGCGCCGGAAGCATCGATGCCGATGCCCCCGGCCACTCCCTGAATGTGTGGATGAGCGGCGTGCACGCCGCTGTCGATGACTGCGACTCGCACGCCTCGTCCGGTTCGGCCGCTTAGCGAGGCCGCGTCAAGGCTCCAATGTTCCAATGAGCCGTGGAACCTATTTCGTCTTCGCAACGGCCAGCTGCGCGACCGCAGCCAGCGTCGTTTGCGCCGCGTTCAGCCCCAGGCGAAAGTCCTTGTCGGAAAACGTCTCGTACACATCGATCGGCTGATGCCACGTGGGGTTCCAGCCGGCCCCCGTGTGCATGCCTCGTTCGTTTTCCCTCAGGCTGATCGCGGGCACGATGTCCATGAAGGGTGTCGAGTCGGTGTTCGTCATGTGACTGCCGACGGCGGCCGGATAGTCGGTTGCGTACTTCTCATTTGCCTCACGGAAGAAGAAGGCGAGCTTCATCGCCTCGTCTGATCGCTTCGCCGTCGACTGGAACTCGATGTTCACGTCGGCCTCGGGCCGCTGCTCGGGATTCCATGTCCCATCCGGTCGCGGCATGCCGTGGTCCCACATCATCATGTCGTGCTGAATCATCGCCATCCAGCGCGGCTCCGGATAGCGCCCGGATCCCGGCGGATCCTCTTTGCCCTGGAGCGGCGCCCGCTGCTCGACGTAGGCGCGCGCGCCGTTGAGGCCGGTTTCTTCGTTGTTCCAGAGCGCGAAGCGGATCGTGCGCTCGGTCTGGACGTCCGGCATGCTGAACACCCGCGCCAGTTCCATCACCAATGCGGTGCCCGATCCGTTGTCGTTGGCTGCGGCGCCCCAGCCATGACCATCCATGTGAGCGCCGACGATGTACATCTCGTTCGGACGAGTGGCGCCGACTTTGGTGCAGTAGACCTGCTCACGAGGCCCGTTGGTCGTCGGTTCGCGGTTCAGTTCGCGGAGCTTCTCGTCGGGCTGAGCGTTGGGATCGTTGTTGACCCCGGTCCGACGGGTGGTGCCGCGATAGCGAGAGCCTCCCGGGCCCGAGCGAACTTCCCCACTCGCGATGACGGGATTGGGCGGGGTCTGTCCACCGCGGCCACCGCCGCCGCCTTCCTTGGGAGGTGGCGGATTGAATTCGTACTTCAGACGCTCGGTTGGACAGCCGTAACTCTTGAGCTGCGCTTCGATCCAGTCCGTGGCTTTGCGGTTGCGCTCGGTCCCCTGCCGACGGTCGCCGAACTGCGTGAGGCCCTTGACGGTGGCCTTGTAGCGCTCGAGATCGAGCCGGCCGACCAGCGTGCGTACGGGATCATCCGCCTTCGCCGCGGCCGCCGCCGCCTGCCCCCCACCCTGCTGAGACGCCACCAGCGTCGACTTCCCCTGCGTCGCAAGGCAGATCCCCGCGAGCGTCACCACCATCACCTTCGTGCGCATTCCCGTCCTCCGGGCCCCGAGTCTACAAATAAAAGGGGGTCGGGTCTATTTAAAGAAACTGCCACGCTTGCGCGACCGCGGGGGACACACGTGGCAGACAATGCGAGAGCGAGCCAGTATCCGCACTCCGCGCAATATGGTCATTTGCCGACGCTACCAGCCGACTGACGCAGGGAGACCGATCCGATCGTGACCTCTGACAGGCGCACGAATCCGAGATGCTCTGGCGTCACGCCATTCAAGTCGAGCGTGATGACCGACCACCCCCCTTGTGGCACAAGACGAGCGAGCGGCTTACGCTCGGATCGCACCGGCGGAGCGTTGGGATCCGTTCCCCATTCCACTTTCGCCTCGACGTTGTTGACCGCTCCTGCCGTCATATTCCCGATCCGCAGCGTCACTCGACTGCCGTCCTCGATTGCGGTGACGAACGGCAGTTCGATGGCGAAGACTCCAAGGTCGTGCCAGAGCGCAGCGAACCCCTGATCGCTCGGCTTGAGCGTCACGGCATCGGCAGCATTCATGAAATCCTGTAGCGTCCGCCGTTCTGTTTCGAGTCCCTGCTTCTGCTCGTCGAGCGACTTCTTCAACTGCGCGACTTGTTCCTCGAGCTCGGTCACACGCTGCCGGGCTCCGGGATCGCAGGCGACGCTCATGATGGCAAGGGCACTCAGCCACAGCCCGCGCATCGCGAACCTTCTCGCTCGCGTTCGAAAAGCAGGCATGAGAGTCATCGTTGCGTCACTGGAATAGCCATCCGGTCGAGATCGAACAGTCGCGCGAAGACGCCGCTTCGCTGTGCAAGCTGGGAAGGCGATCCGATCTCCGCAACCTTCGCACCATCGAGGACCACGATGCTGTCCGCCTGCATCGCGAGGTCACGACGATGAGTGATGAGGATGGTGGTGCGATCGCGCATCACCCGCCGATAGCCCTCCGTCACGATACGCTCGGCAACGGGGTCGAGTGCAGCCGTCGGCTCGTCCAACACGAGAACCGTTGGATTCGCCAGAAAGGCGCGCGCCAGCGCGACGCGTTGACGTTCTCCTGCCGAGAGCGCCAGACCCCGCTCACCAACTATGGTCTCGTATCGCTGTGGCAACGTCTCGATGAACTGCGTCAGTCCAGCCGCTTCCGCCGCGCTGCGCACCTCCTCGACCGTCGCGTCGGGACGGACGTAGCGAATGTTCTCGGCGAGCGTCGCATGGAGCAGCACGGGTTCCTGTTCCACCAGAACCACGTGCTGCCGCACATCGCGCAACCCGATTGTGCGTAGATCATGACCGTCCAGCCGGACCACACCATGCTCGGGATCCAGCAAGCGCGTAGCCAACGAGGCAATCGTCGACTTGCCGCTACCGCTCGCGCCGACGATCGCGACGGATTGACCGGGCTCGACAACGAAGCTCACATCCTCCAGGACCTGAACGCCGCGCTCGGTGCCTAACGTGACACTCTCAAACGCCACGCGGCCCCGCGGTTTTCCGAGTGCGACCGGTTGCGTCGACTCGATGACGTCTGCAGGCGCATCAAGCATTTCGAGCACGCGACGCCAGGAGACCCGGGCCGTGGCAAGGCTGGCATAAAGCCCCATCAGCGCCTGGGCCGGCGCAAACACGCGCATCTGATAGGCGAGAAATGCGCCGAGCGTCCCCAATGTCAACGTTCCATCGATGACACGACTTCCGCCGTACAAGAACACGATGGCGGTGCCAATCGAGAGCAGCGTGCCCGGCAGCCCTCCAGCAAAATACGTGATTCGCTGCATCCCCATCACCGACGACACGAACGCATCGTTGAGGCGACGAAAGCGCGTGACTTCTCTGCCCTGGGCATTCGACGTGACGACGAGTGCATTTGCCTGAAGCGTCTCGATCAGAAAGCTGCCGATGTCAGCACTTCGCTGGCGCAGCTCACCAACCTTCGATTCGAGCCGCCGACGGTAGTGCACGAGCGCCCAGATGCTGGCGGGCATGAACGCCAGGCCAATCAACGACAGCCGCCAGTCGAGCCACACCATCATGGTCAGGCTGCCAACCAGGAACAGCACGTTGCCGACCCATGCGAGCGCCGCTTCCGCAGCAACCCGCTGAATCTCTCCTATGTCGCCGTTGATGCGCGCGATGACGTCGCCCAAACGCGTGCGCGCGTAGAAACGCGGCGACAGACGTTGGAGGTGCTCGTACATCGCCAGGCGCATGTCGAAGAGGATGTCGGCTGAAACGCGCGTGTAACGCAGCCCACTGATGACGTTGAGTGCAAAGCTCAGCACTCCGAGGGCGGCGAACCACCACACGATGCGGCGTAGCGCACTCAGGTCCCGGCCCATTAGGGCCTGGTCGATGAGGTCTTTTGAAAGGTAGGGAACGGCGAGCGTCGTCGCCGTGCTGACGAGGCTGATTGCGAAAACGAGCGACAGCCGACGCCAATATGGCGTCAGGTAATTGAAGACCCGGCGAAGCTCGGGGTCGGGCACCCCCGCATTGTGACCCAAACTTCTCTCGGCGCGCCCTGCGCGCTTGGACCGTTATGCGGTTCTACAACGGGCACGGAATTGTTTCAGCCCGCATAACGGTCGACGTGGGGTCGCCCGACGGAGCCGCTACTTCGAGGCGGACGCCCGAAGCTCCATTTCCCGCTGGCCGCGGTAAATCGAGCACCAATCCTTATGGTCGGCCACCGGCATGCCGCATTCGACACAGACGCGGGTGCGCTGCACCGGTTCGTTGGATTTTCCGCCAAAAATTCGTTTCAGCAATGACACGAAGAACCTCCCGAGGTTCGGTTGATTAAATGTCGATACGTTAGACGGGCCGAAATGGTTCTGGGTTGGGAGGTTCCGGTCTCCGGTCCCAGGTCCCCGGTCTCCGACGAAGGTCCCTCGCGGGGGACTGGAGACTGGAGGCCGTTACCGGCTGCCGCCCGTGTCTGTTGTTGACCCCGACCGTGGGAGCACGAACAAGTTGGTCGTCTGGTCGGCGTTCATCTCGATCGTTCGGAGGTATTTGAAGGAAGAGGCTTCATAGACGTCGATCGTCGCCCCCGCCTGGAATACATAGAGCAACCGGCCGTTCGATGACACTCGGAGGGCCATGCGCGGACGACCGTCGAAGATGGTCCGATTGAGCAGCTTTTTCTGTTCGAGGTCGAAGGTCCAGAACTCGTAGCGGCCAATCTGCTGCAGTAACCCGTAGCCCCGCTTGCGGTCCGGCGCCATCGCAAACCCCACGCCCTCGGCGGGCCCGATGGGATGAAATTCGACACTCTTCCCCACCAGATTGACGCGGCCGATGCCCATAATGCGCCGGTTTTGCACCGGGTCCTGGACCGAAAACAATCCGGTAAAGAACCCGGGATCATCGTTGATGTCGTCAACGGCGCCGAAGCTCACGCGACCGAGCCCCTGCTCGATGGGACGGCTCAACGCCCACGTGTCGACCTCGGTAAACTTCTCGGTCTCGACGATGAGAATGTCGTCGCCGAAGAAGTAGAGCAGCTTTCCATCGGGCGAGAAACGAATGTTGACGTTCTCGCGGACCTCGCCACCAGGCCAGGGAATGGTCCTGGTGATCTTCTTTTCCTTCAGATCGTAGAGTTCGAGGGCGACGTCGCTGATCTCCCAGCGATCGACCAGTTTCGTCGCGCTGCGCGTCAGCAGGATCATGAACCGCTCGAGCGGATCGACCTGCATGCTGCGAATGCGCGTCTTCTTGTTGCCGCTGCTGAGCGTGAAGGTGCTAAGCGTACTGCGCGAGGCGATGTCGACGACCTCGACCTTTTCGAGCGTCGAATCGAGCACGTAGAATTTCTTTCGATCGAAGGAGAGGATCAGCGAACGGGGGATCCCCGTCTGCAGCTTGATCTCACCGATCTGGCGCTCCGTCGCCTCGTCGAAAATCTGGACATTCCCTGCATACGTGCCGATGTAGAGGAGACTGTTTCCCCCGTTCAGGGAAATGCCTCGCCCGAATCGTTGTGCTGCAACTGGACTCGAGGGCCCGAGGCTGGCCAGGGCCAACGCGAAGACAAGCGCGATCGCGGTCCTGTAAGTAGCCATTACTTCTTGTCCGGGAAGATCAAATCGATCTTTCGCCAGTCCTTTTGCGCCGCGGCGCACTTGGCCGTCCAATCCGGCGCGTGATTCAACTGGTCGGGCACCTGCGCGGGCCAGAAGCAACCCATGTGGCAATCGAACAGATCGCGCTCGACAGGCTGACACAATCCCGCTGTGCCGCCATTGCGGTCCGCCTCCCAGCCTGGCGCAAACACCAGCGAGCACCCAATCGGGATGTGCGGTTCCTGAGGCTGTTGCGGCGGGCCACCCTGCTGGAGAGCGACCACGTCCTTGGTCGCCTCTTCCATTCGAGCTGCCTTGCGGTTGATAGCCTTCAGATGTTTCATGACTTCACCAGTGATGAACTCTCACGCAAAGCGAAACGTGGACACGATAGCCACGAAGGACACGAAGTCACCATGCCGTATCGTGGCCAGTGAAGTCCGTGCTTCCGTGGTTCTGTGTTTCCGTGCTTGTGCCGTGATCAGGACACTCTCTCCGCTGCCTCATCATCAAACTGCCCGAGGAACGCGGGGTTCTTGACCGCAATCTCCCCGTAGATCTCCAGGCAGATGTGCGTCCAGCCTCGAATCCACTCGCAGTAGTGCAAGTTTGGCGTCGTGGTCGATCCATAGCGCGTGTTGGCCTCGTGATAGCAGCCGCCGGCGCAAATCGGACGCGCCCAACACGTGCGACAGTCAGTTTTCTCGGCGATGTGATGCGAATCCAGGAATTCCTGCTGACGTTCCCAGCTGATGCCGCCGCGCACGTCGCCCAGACGGTGGGTATCCGAGCCTGCGAACCTGTGACACAACGCAACATCACCGTCGGTGGCAACACCCATGAGGCCAATGCCCGCGCCGCACGGATACGCCTTCGCGTGACCCTGATGCAGTTCTTGTAGTGTTTCGCGAACGTTCGAGAATCCGTGGTGACGATTCTCGAGCGCGGCGTCACGATACTCGAGCGCCAAGGCCTTGAACTGCGCGAGCAGCGCGTCGAACCCCGCATCGCTGATCGCGTAGTCGCGACCTGCCGCGGTCGTCACCGGCGCGAAGCCCACTTCCCAGAACCCCATTTCGTCGGTGAGGTGGCGATAGATTCTCGATACGTCGAGCGTCTGTCGCGTCAACGTGACGCGGGCCCCCACCGGACGAGTGCGGTGCCGCGCGAGCAGCGCCTTGATCTTGGGCGCCGCGATCTCGTAGCTACCCATGCCGTTCTTGAAGACGCGGAATTTGTCCTGCAGTTCCTCCGGACCATCAATCGAGATGGTGACGCCAATCCGATTGTCAGCCAGGAAGTCGATGACGTCGGGCCTCAGCAGCGTCGCATTGGTGGTGAGACTGAAATCCACCTGCTTCCCGACTTCTGCCGCGCGTCGACGAGCGTAGGCGACGGTGGATTGCAGAACGGGAAAGTTCATGAGCGTCTCGCCGCCGAAGAACGTCATGTGGGCGGTGGGACTGTCTTTCGACTCACGCAGCATGAACTCGACGCTGTCGCGCGCAGTTGCCTCGCTCATGAACTTCGGTTGTTTCCCGTTTTCGGTATCGACGATCTTGTCCTCGCCGTACTCGTAACAGTAGGTGCAGGCCAGGTTGCACTGGTTGGTGACGTTCACGACCAGCGTTTGCAGGGGCACGGGCTTGAGCGGCACGATCTTGGGCGTTTTCGCCGGCATCGCCGAGTCACCAATGGCTCTGACTCGTCGCAATTCGGCAATCGTTCCACGCAGTTCATCGGCGGCAAACGTCGTCGAGAGATCTCGGACAAGTGATTCCTCGTCCAGCGACCCTTGCTCCAGGCGTTCAAGTACAGCTTGCGAGCAGCCGTCCAATGCGAACACCGCGGCACTCGGGACGAGATACAGAAAGCGCTCGCCCGCGGCCTCGAACTCGTGCGCCTCACGGCGCGTCAACGTGTTCACTGGCGGCCACCCGTCGGTTCGAAGCGCATGTAGAGCGGGACGGTGACGAGCAGATGCCCTCGCGCCCGCAGCGGCTTCGCTGTCTTTGGATCGGTTCCTTCAGGCGTGTACGTCGCGACAGCGTAGACGTCGCCGACGTTGTTGCGGCTTCCCTTCCGCGACGGATTCGGTCCGTCGACATTGGGCGTAAAGCGGCCCGACCACGGATCGATCTCGCCGACGTATTTGATGTCGTCGTCATCGTAAGTCGCGGCGAACTCTTCGAGCGTCCAGCGCGCGCCGACAACGCCAAGGTCAATGTCATCCGGCGTATCGGGCCGCCCGTCGACGCCGTTGTCGTACACACGCGCCTCGAACTGAGCGAAGGCCTTGGGGAACGCCCCACCCCCGACGCGAGCCATCGCCCACTCGGGCGTCACCTTCAGCGTATCCATGCTGTCGAAGATGGCGAGCGCCTTCGGCCGAGACGCGCCAGCGACGAACAAATCCCGTACACCCTGGGTTGCGGAAGCGGCAACGTCCACCGTGACGACTGCTTCGCTGGCCGACGTGTTCGCAATCGTCTTCACCGTGATGCCCGGACCGAGATCGATGTCTTTCGGCTGAAGCGTGGTCGGGAGATTTGCGCCGTAAATCTTTACCTGCTGATCGGAGGTGCCGACACGGAGCGCGGTTCGATCGGTGCCGAACACGCGCGTCTCGGCACCGACCCGTTCCAGCTTGATGTCCAGGCCGAGCTCGTCGTAGCCACCGGCGAACCACCGCCCTTCCATCGTCCGCCAGTCGCGGTCGACGAACATCACCTCGCGCAGTCCGCTGTCTTCGTCACCACCCTCGGTCGATCGTCCGCGCCATTGGAAGCCCGTATACACAATGGCTTGACCGCTGCGTGACACGCGTTCGCCTGTCCGTCCGTAAGTCAGCGAGATGTCGGTCGTGAACTCATCCGGAGCGGTCGGCGATGCCTTGATGACGACCTGCCCGTACACAGGTCCTTTCCCGGTCTCGCGGCCGGCAATCGTCCACGTCCCTTCCAATCGCGCCGGCCTCATCGTCGCAGACCACGCGCTCCAGTCCGAGGTTTTGAGCGGAAAGGCCCGCGCCAGGTGATCGACCGCTTTCTCGACCGGGTGGCGAGTGTCCGGAGGGCGTCCGTCGGGAGACGGATCACGCGGCGCCGGACCGCCTCGCCTGAACGCCTGATTGTCGACGAGGGGATACCAGCCGCGATGCATCGCGATCAGGAGATTCCACTCTTCTCGGGTTCGTCGCTGCGAGATCACGCGGCCCATCGAGTGGCACTTCGTGCAGACCCCCTCGGCATCGGCATTTGCCGTGTATTTGTAGTCGGGCGTCCTGCGCTCGACTTCAAAGGCCGCCGGCCTAGCCTCCTCGGGCGCCAAGCCAAGGTTGTTCGAGAGGTATCGAACGACGTGGCGCGCGGTCGCAGGTTCGATCTTCAGCCCGTTCAAAGCCGCCATCCGCTGGATGGCCGTCTGCCAACCCTCCGGCGTGTTGCGTTGAAAGGAAATCCGCGACAGTTGCTGTTTTTCGTCGGGCTTGTGACACGAGCCGCACGCTTTGACCACGGTGGCGTCGGTGATCGGGATGCCCTCGTCTGGCTTCGCGACCGGCCCAGCCGAACTTTGATTGGACGGCGTCTGGGCGGGTGCTTGTGGAGCGGCAGCGATCCACGCGCTGCCAAGCGCCGCGACCCACAACGTCAGGGCGGCGATGAATGAACGCGGAACGGACCGCATGGCACCTCGTTGTAACACACTCCGCGTCGCTTGAATCGGCCCCAGAAAAAATGGCGGGGCGGTCAGCTGACACTGACAACGACACGCAATGTTGATGACAGTTCGGAGTCAGTGGCCGAGAGCTCGAGCTCGTACTGGCCAGGTGCCGCGAACGAGGCCTTGGTCCGGGCCTCAGAAGGGTTCGAGAAGGTCACGGTCCCGGGGCCCTTGAGTGATTTCCATCCCACGACCAACTTACCCGACCGCGGCAACCCCTCGTCCGCGACGCTGCCGAACAGATGCAATTCCTCGCCAACCGTCGCGTCGATGGTCACCTCACCTTTCCTGGCGGTCTTGCCAAGCAGACGCACGTTCGGTGGACGATTGAGGCAAACGCCGCGCGGGACTTTCGCGTAGTCCAGCCTCGATAACTCCGGCGCGCCCTCGACCAGATTCCAGTTCGATTGCAGCATCCGCTCACTGGTCCCAGTCGCCGTCCCGGCGTAGCCGAGCTTCCAGATCATCTTGCCGTCGAACTCGGGGCCAACCACCATCACACACTGGAATCGCCAATGCCCTGGTTTGAAAACGGTGGGCTGTTGCCGATCCATGGGCGAGGGCGTGAAGGAGTTGTCGGGCCCGGGCGGAACCGTGACGACTTCGGCGTTATGACTGAAATACGCGAAGGCCAAAGTGTAGCTGCCGTCGGGGTTCTTGAGGAATCCGTCGTAAGCCGGATAGATGGGCTGATTGCGTTGAGCCAGCAGAGAATCTGCGCGAACCACTAAGGCAACGGTGCAGGCCACGAGCAGCAGGAAAACTCGCGTCGCGCTATGCCGCCCGTCGCTTCTTTGTGTGCCCATGGCCAGCCGGGTGTAAAGTATCCTCGTACTTCCCTCACGCGCAATACGAGGAGGCCGAATGGTCCCCGTCGCGAAAGCTACAGGATGTTCGGGGTTGGCGATCGCCGTAGCGTTCCTGGTGTCGTTGGGAACGACCCCCCAGGCACAGGGCGGCAATCCGGCGTCCACCGGTCAGCCAACCCCCACTTTCACGCGAGACGTGCTGCCACTACTGCAGCGGTCTTGCCAGCAATGTCATCACCCGGGCACGTCGGCGCCCATGTCGTTGATGACCTTTCAGGAGGTCCGGCCCTGGGCACGCTCGATCCGCCAGAAGGTCACCCGTCGCGAGATGCCGCCGTGGCACATCGATCGCAGCATCGGCGAATACCTCGGCGACCCATCTCTCTCTGATTCCGAGATCAATACGATTGCTTCCTGGGTCGACGCCGGCGGACCGGAAGGACGGCCCGCAGACGCACCACCGCCACGAACTTTTGCCTCCGATTCTGAATGGACCTACGGCGAACCCGATCTCGTGATCCGGATGGAAAAAGGCTTCCGGATACCCGCCGACGGCCCGGACTTCATCCCTGAAGAAATCGTCGATCCGAAGCTCACCGAGGATCGCTACGTCAAGTGGGTCCAGATCATCCCGGACGCCAGGCGCGCCGTGCATCACGCTCACGTGTACGTCGATTTGCCCGAAGGCACCGATCGAGAAGGCCTCGGCCTCGGCATGGGCTCGAACGTCGGCAACAGCATGGACCTGATCGAGTACGGTGCGGGCAACGACGCCGACATCTTTCCTGACGGCACAACCAAGATTCTGAAAAAGGGATCGCTCTTCCGGTTCGAATCGCACTACCACCCGTACGGAGAAGAAACGTTCGATCGCCAGAAGGTCGGCATCAAGTTCTATCCGAAGGGCGTCGTCCCAAAGTATGTCGTGACGTCACATAGGATCCGCACCGGTGTCGGCAACGACTGGGTTCTCAATCGCGAACGGATCGAGGACTTGTTGCTTCGGGCCGGCCACAAGCTGTCGATCGACGAGCCAGCAATGCCAACCGGCACGCTGATCGCCGAGAACCCGCTGCATGCCGCGGCGTTCCTGAGCATCCCGCCCAACACCGTGGCGCGCCACGATCGGTTCTGGCCGCTCCCCAAGCCCGCCTTGATCGTGAGCTTCCAGCCGCACATGCACTTCCGTGGGTCACGAATGATGCTCGAAGCGATTCACCCGGATGGACGACGAGAAGTGCTGACAGACGCGACGCACTACGAGCAGAACTGGCAAATCACGTACAAGTACAAAACGCCGCACCTCTTCCCGGCAGGAACGATCCTCCACACGGTGTCGTGGCACGACAACACGGCCAACAACAAGCACAACCCCGATCCCACCGCGTGGATTGGCTGGGGCAGCCGCACCATGGACGAAATGGGGCACGGCTGGACCGACATCGCGTTCCTCAGCGACGAGCAGTATCAGGAGGAGTTGGCCAAGCGCAGGACGTCACGGCCAACGACGACGACACAGCAACAACACTAGGGTTCCAAGGCTCGCCTGGCGCGAGCTATCTAGTGAGCATCTCAATAAAGTTGACCAACTGATCGTCCCACAAATCCCAAGAGTGCCCACGCGGCGACACTTCGCGATATTCGTACGGGATCTTCCGCTCGGTCAGTCGTTCGACGAACCGCCGGTTGTCGATCACGAAGATGTCCTGATTGCCGCTCGCCAGATAGAGCACGGGCACGGACTCGACCGGAATAGCTGCCAGAAGGGTACTGGGATCGCGTTCCAGTCGCTCGGGAGATCCCGGCTTGCCAAACGTCTGCTGTTCCCGGGACGTCATGTCCATGTTCGGGGACTGACGCGAAATCAGAAAGGGCGCGCTCAAGGCGCCGACGGCACCAAACAGCTGATGGTGTTTCAGACCGAGCAGCATGGCACCCCAGGCGCCCATCGACACGCCGGCTACCGACCGGCCCTGGCGAGTTGCGATCGTGCGATAGTTCGAGTCGATGTAGCTCACCAGGTCCTTGACGATGAAGTCCTCGTACCGCGCCTTCGGGTCGACAACGCTGTTCACGTACCAGCTTTCGCCCGCATTCGGGGTGACGATGATGATTCCTCGAGAGGCCTGCGCGCCGAACCAGCCGCGCGTGGCAAACACCGTATGGTCTTGACCGCCACCGTGCAAGAGATACAAGACCGGGTACCGCTTGTCGGATTCGGAATAACCCGTAGGCAGCAGCACCGTAACCGCCCGCTGATCGTGCAGTGACGGACTCGGTACCTGCACGATCGTTGCGGGCGCGACTCCGCCGCTGGCGGGCGACTGACTTTGCAGCTCGACCCCAATCAACACGCACGCCAGGGTCACGATTTGTGCTGCTCGCATGTCGATTAGTACGCTTCAGCGATGCGACAACCGATGAAGTCGCCGAGGTCCGGTGGCCAGCGTCCCGAGGCGGTTGCCCGCGTGCAATGGAACCTTGGAACCCCGGACCTATGGAACCTTGAATACCGGCGGCGCCTGCGGAACGGCAGCGCCGTCGTGACGCGGCTCGGATGCGCCGAAGTGAACGCCCCCGGGACCGTTCATCACCGCCTGACCGTATCCGAATCCCCCGCTGCGCGGCGCCGCGACGCGCAGGTCATGCCCACGGGCTTTCAACTCCTCGCGCACCTTCTCGGGCACGAGCGCTTCGATTGACACGTCGCAGCCGTCGAAGCTGCCCTTGGTGAATCTGCCGGCTTCCAGCGCTTGTTGGATGGTCAGCCCGTGGTCAACGATGTTCGACACGAACTGCGCGTGCGCTTGTCCCTGGTTCCAGCCTCCCATGATGCCAAAGCCGATCTTTTGATCGCCGTTCTCCATGAACGCAGGAATGATCGTATGCAGTGGACGCTTCCGCGGCTCGAGCGTGTTCGGCTGCCCTTTCTGGAGCGAGAACAACCCGCCGCGATTCTGCAGCATGAATCCGGTGCCGGGCGGCACGAGTCCGGATCCGAAACCGCTGTAGTTGCTCTGAATCAGCGACACGATGTTGCCATCCTTGTCGACGACGGACATGTAGATCGTGTCGCTGCCCTGTGCGTCAGTCACGCCCGAGAGCCGATCGGGCTCCACCTTGCAGACAGCCTTGGTGGAATCGATCGCCTTCGCGCGTCCGGCCGCGCGCGGCTTGCTCAAGAGTGCCTCGACTGGAATCTGCGAGAACTTCGGATCGCCGACGTAGCGCAGCATGTCGGCATAGGCGAGTTTCTTCGCTTCGATCATCACGTGCAGGGCGTCGGTGCTGTGAAAGCCGTACTCACCGATCGGATACTGCTCCATCAGGCTCAGCATCATCAGAGCGGCAATGCCCTGCGTGTTCGGACCAATCTCGTAGACGTTCCAGCCACGATAGGTCGTCTTGATTGGCGTCACCCATTCGGGTTGAAACTCAGCGAGGTCGGCCGCCGTCATTGTCCCGTTCTGTTCGCGTGAGATGGTGAGAATGGCGTCGGCCGTCTTGCCCTTGTAGTAACCGTCGCGACCCTTCTCGGCGATCAAACGCAACGAGCCTGCAAGATCGGGATTGCGGAACACTTCGCCGGCCTTTGGCGCGCGCGTGCCCTCGACCAGGTAGGTCTTCGTCGAATTGGGATGCTGGCTGTGCATCTTGACGGAGTTGGACCAACCACGAGCGATGTTTTCCGACAACGGGAAGCCGTTCTCGGCGTAGTAGATGGCTGGCGCGAGGAGCTCAGCGAACGGCTTCGTGCCAAACTTGCTGCGCATCGCGTCCCATCCGGCAACCACGCCTGGAACCGTGACCGAATAGATCCCGCGCTGCGGCATCTCCTTGATGCCCTTGGCCGCGAGGAGATCGACCGTCAGGCCACTCGGGGCCCAGCCGCTGGCATTCAAGCCGTGCACCACGCCGGTCTTGGCTTCGTAATACAGGATGAAGAGATCGCCCCCAATGCCGTTGCCCGTCGGCTCCATCAGCCCGATGGTGGCGTTGGCCGCAATGGCGGCATCGATCGCATTGCCGCCGCGCTCGAGAATCTGCACTCCTGCTCGTGCGGCCAGAGGCTGACTCGCGGCCACGATGCCGAAGGTCGACGCCACGATTGAGCGGCCCACGACGGGACCGCGCTGTGCCGAGTCCTGTCGGGTTTGCTCCTGGGCGAAGCCACCCACCCAGGCAAGCACGAGCAGTACGGTCGCAAGGCTGAGGCGTCGAGCGTTCATGGGACCTCCAGTACGCGCGATTCTAGCCAAGCTCGAACCAAACCAGCGAGAAAAGTTGTCCCCGGTTGCGGGACTTCATCCATCATGAGCTCGGCTAGAATGCCGGCAAGATGAAGCCTTGGCGATCAATGCAGATAGCCCTTGTGGCCGTTTTGCTGTCATCACCTCTCGTCGCACAGCGCGGGGCGACAACCGGTGAGTGGCGCGCATGGGCTGGCGATCTCGGCTCGACGCGTTACGCGGCGCTCGATCAAATCAACGCCTCGAACTTCAACAGCCTGCAGATTGCCTGGCGCTTCAAGACCGAGAACCTTGGCAAGCGACCGGACTTCAACCTTCAGGCCACGCCGCTCATGGTAAACGGCGTGTTATACGCCACCGCAGGCGAACATCGTAACGCCGTTGCGATCAACGCGTCGACCGGCGAGCTGCTGTGGATTCACCGGCTGGAAGAAGGCAAACGCGCCGAGGCTTCGGTTCGCCGTCTGTCGGGGCGCGGCGTTGGTTACTGGACAGATGGCAAGAGCGACGAGCGCATCTTCTACGTAACCATCGGCTATCAGCTCGTTGGCCTCGATGCGAAGACCGGCCATCCACTGGCGGACTTCGGCGAGCGTGGCGTCGTCGATCTCAAGAAAGACGCCGATCAGGACATCGATCCCATTACGGGCGAGATTGCATGGAACGGCGCCCCCGTTGTCGCCAAGAACGTCGTCATCGTCGGCGCCGCGCATCGCGCGGGCACGGCGCCGCGCACCAGGACGAACGCCAAGGGCTACGTGCGCGGGTACGACGCCCGCACCGGCAAGCGGCTGTGGATCTTCCACACGATCCCGGAACCCGGGGAGTTCGGGAACGACACGTGGCTGGAAAACTCATGGTCATACACCGGCCACACCGGCGTGTGGACACAGATGACCGTGGACGAGGAGCTCGGCATCGCGTATCTCCCCGTCGAGATCCCAACGGGCGACTACTACGGCGGACATCGCCCCGGAAACAACCTCTTCGCCGAGAGCCTCGTGGCCGTCGATCTCCAAACCGGCAAGCGAATCTGGCACTTCCAGTTTGTCCATCACCCCATCTGGGACTACGACGTGCCGTGTGCACCCATCCTTGCGGATATCACCGTCGACGGCAAACTGATCAAGGCGATCGCGCAGCCCACCAAACAGGGTTGGGTGTTCGTATTCGATCGACGGACGGGTGAACCGGTATTCCCTATCGAGGAACGGGCGGTCGAGCGCGGCAACGTACCGCGCGAGTGGTACTCGCCAACGCAACCGTTTCCGCTCAAGCCGCCGCCGTTCGAGCGGCAAGGGGTTCTCGAATCCGAACTCATCGACTTCACACCGGAGCTGAAGGCGGAAGCCTCGAAAATCGCCTCGCAATACAAGACCGGACCAATCTACACGCCACCAATCGCGCGCGGCGAGGGGGGCAAGCTCGGCCTGCTGTTCGTTCCAAACGGGGCCAACTGGCCAGGAGGGTCGCTCGATCCAGAGACGGGCATCCTCTACATCTATTCGCACACGCTGCTGCGCGTGCTGTCGATGGTGAACGAACCAAAGCGGTCCGACATGAACTACATCAGCGCAGGCGGAGCAAGCGAAGACGGTGGTGGCGATCTCGGTGTCCGCGGGTTACCTCTCATCAAGCCACCATGGGGACGGATCACCGCAATCGATCTCAATCGCGGCGAGATCGTCTGGCAAGTCGCTCACGGCGACACACCGGACGCCGTCAAGAATCACCCCGCGCTGAAGGGGCTGACCATTCCCCGGACTGGCCGGCCGGGCGGCGCGGGTGGGAGTTCGGGTGGCATCGGAACTCTCGTTACACGGACGCTGGTGATCTCAGGCGAGGGCGGCACGGTATCGATGGCGGACGGCAAGAGAGGCGCGATGCTGCGGGCGTACGATAAAGCGACTGGTGCCGAGCGAGGCGCGGTCTTCATGCCGGGTGCTCAAACCGGATCGCCGATGACGTACATGCTCAACGGCAAGCAGTACATCGTAGTGGCCGTCAGCAGCTCGACGCTGCCCGGGGAGTTGATCGCGTATGCGCTGCCATAGGTCAGGTGGGTCGGGTGAGGTCAGGTGGGGCGGGTTCGGTAGCGCTCACCTCCGTCCGCCTTTCGCTCGCAGTGCACAGTCGGACTGGTTGCGCAATCGAAGTGCGGCGATATCGAGATCACGCCGATCATTCACTCCAGCGTGCAGATCGAGCACGCTGGGAAAGTGATTCACGTTGACCCGTGGAGCCTTGGCGACTACTCGCGCGCGAAGCCGGCGGACCTCATTTTGATCACCGATGATGTTGGCCATCACCTCGACGTCAAGGCGATCGCGAAGCTGCGCAAGCCAGGCGCCCCGGTCGTGATTGCCGCGAATGGCCGCAAGCAAGTGCCCGACGGCATCGTCCTCGCCAATGGCGACAAAACTACGGCGGCAGGTTTCGCAATCGAAGCGATTGCGGCCTACGACATCAAGCCGGGCGAGCCGTATCACCCCAAGGGTGAAGCCAATGGCTATGTCGTCACGGTCGGCGGCCAGCATCTGTACTTCGCCGGTGTGACCGAGTGCGTGCCAGAGGTCAAGGCGCTGACGAATATCGACGTGGCATTCTTCCCAATGAACGTCCCGCTCCAGCGGATGGAACCAGAAGCCGCGATCGAATGCCTGCGGGCGTTCAAGCCAAAGGTCGTCTACCCGTACCACTACGATCAGGATTGGGTCACCCGTGTCGGACGCCGTGAGCCGCGTCCGGCACCAACCACGCGCGGGCTCCAGGAACTCAGGACCGCTCTGGCCGGCACTGGCATCGACGTTCGATTCGCCAACTGGTATCCAGTCACTGGGCCGATCGGCACGCACACCGAACTCGGTCTTCAAGGCTCCGCTAAAGTCCTCTGCTCGGCCGTGTTCGTCTCCGGCCGAGACCCTGACGAGTTCGCGAAGAACAGCGGCTTCTGGTTCATGCCCGATGACGAAGCCGAGAAGGTCACCTACACCGTCGATCGGGAGAACAAGTCGGTGACGACGAGTTTCGGCGAAGTGTCACGGAGCGCACGGCTCTACGGGGACCAGGGCTGCATCATCGATCGGCCCGGCAAGACCATCGAGTTCACGCCCACGGCCGTCACGACGCTGCTGCCAGACGCGAACAGTCAGGACTGGCCGATGGGAGATCGGTTGCCAGGCGGGCCATTGCCGACGGAGGTCGACGCGGCGAAACTGACGGCCGCTATCGACGCGGCCTTCGCTGATCCAAACGCACGCGCAGCTGGCATGGTCGTCGTGCACAAGGGTCGGCTCATCGCCGAACGGTACATGGCTGGAATCACCAAGGACACGCAGCTCGAGAGCTGGTCGATGGGCAAGAGCATCACATCCACGTTGTTCGCGTTGCTGGTCAAGGATGGGACCTACACCCTCGAACAACGCGCGCCGGTGCCGGAATGGCAACAACCAGACGACCCGCGAGGGGCAATCCGCAACATCGACCTCCTGCGCATGAGCAGTGGTCTGCGGTTCATTGCGACGCAGGATCCTGATTACTCACCCGATAAGGGCTACCCCGACCACTTCTACATGTATACGGGTGCGGTCAACGCCTTCGATTACTCGGTCAACGTGCCCTTGCAGTTCCCGGTGAACACTGAGGGCCGCTATCGCAACTCCGATCCGCTGACGATCGGACGACTCATCAAGCAGGCGGTCACCAAGCGAGGCGAGAACTATCTCACCTGGCCTCAGCGTGCGCTCTTCGACAAGATCGGGATTCGCCGCCAGGTCCTGGAAACGGATCCGTACGGAAACTTCCTGCTCACCGGGTACGACTACGGAACGCCACGCAACTGGGCACGACTCGGCATGCTCTACCTCCAGGACGGCATGTGGCAGGGAACCCGCCTGTTACCCGAGGGATGGGCGAAGTTCGTGAGCACACCTGCACCCGCCTGGAAAACGCCGACGTATGGCGGCCTGTTCTGGGTCAACGGGACGGGACAGTGGAACCTGCCGCGTGACGCCTACTTCATGGCAGGCGCCGGCGGACAATGGACA
The DNA here is from genome assembly GCA_963724485.1 of uncultured Acidobacteriota bacterium. GTDB lineage: Bacteria > Acidobacteriota > Vicinamibacteria > Vicinamibacterales > UBA2999 > JACCSI01. The sequence continues at coordinate 221,486 of CAVRUW010000013.1, read as the reverse complement.
TTCGTCATTCCATCGCACGATCTGGTCGTCGTGCGCATGGGTCACTATCGTGGCGCAGGCGCCGGTCAACGGGCGCTCAATGCTGCCTTCAAGTTGTTGTTGGACGCAGTACCGGCGACCAGCCACTGATCACGGGTCACGGTCACCGGTCACGGAGGAGGAGCCAGTGGCGCGCGACGCTGGTCGACAACGCCGCAAGAAAATCCTGGAGTGACACGGGTGCGTTGGCGCGATTGTAAGCGTCGAACAATTGCGGCACGTCAACACAATCGGGCGCCAAATCGACCAGGGCCAGCACGTCGACATCGTGAACGAATCGGACGCCTGCCGGATTCTGATCGGATACGACTCTCCGCTCGAGCACGATTTCAGCACCGCTGACAGCGGCCCGATCCTCGATGCGAAGCGTTGGCGACTGTTCCAATTGAAGCGACGCGACCGACTTGATTCGCTCGAAGGCGTCTTGAACCAACTGCAGGTCGACCCCCGTGGCGGCGGACGTGGCGTCGACCCGATCGGTCCAGAAAGGGTGGGCGTGCGAAACGGCGGCGGCTGCGAGATAGTCTGCCGTCAATCGTTCGAACGCGGCAAAGATCTCACGTTCTCGTGCGGCGTAGAAGTCGAGCGCCGTCGCCCGCATGGATGGCCGGATGAGTGCGGTGTGGGTTGCGACCCCGGCCAGCCAGCCAGACGCAAGCGCTTTCTTCACACCAATCGATGCGAGCGGATCGATGAACGAAGCGGCGTCGCCAACCAGCAGCAGGTTGTCGGCGTAATAGCCCTCGGCGTCGTACATCGACGCGTCCCAACCGCTTGGTCCATCGACCAGCATCGCGCTCCGGGTCACGTCCGCAAACACTCGGGTCTTCGACAGTTCCGCGAGATACACGGCACGCGCGGTTCGATCCTGTGCGAGCTCGGAGGTTCGCGGGTCAACCATGACGGAGAAGTAGCGAAGATCGTTGGCTATTGGCACTGACCAGGCCCAGCCGGTTCCGTACGATTCGATCCAAGTGTGGGTCGGGTCAGCGATCGCGAGAGCCGGAGTCTTCCATAACCCCGCAAGAGCAACAGTCGCCGGCACGTGACTCGTCCGCCGCATCGCACGTGCGCGAGCCATGACGCCTGTTCGACCGCTGCAGTCCAGAATGAACGCGGCGCCACTGCGATCGGCTTGATCCGCGTCCATGCGCTTGAATTCGACACGGGCGCCAGCGTCGATCGATGACTGTAGAAGCAGCGGCTCCAGACGGTCCGATGTGACCTGCCAGCCGCAGGCCCCCGGCTCGAATGCCTCGACTCGCCCCCGTGGATTGCCCCACCAGACGGTGTTGCCGCTGGTGCGGATAAAGCCGGCGCCGTCGATCGCCGTTCTGATACCAAGGAGGTCGAACAGCTTGCCGGCGGAAGGGGGAATTGATTCCGGAAGCGGACGACGGTCGGCCGCTGGTCTCGTCACCAGCAGCACGTCGTGACCGCAGGCGCTCAAGACTCGAGCAGCCGCGCACCCGGCGGGTCCGCCGCCCAGCACGAGGACTTCCGGTGACCTACCGGACACCCGGCGATTATGACCGAGCGCACACGTTCATTCGCCGCGGCCGATCAAGACCGCTACGGTTGCTTGTATCCTGAACGCCGAAGGACTTTCTCAAGGAATGCGACCGCCTTTTTTTAACAATCGGTCGACCGGCGGCCGCGCGTGCATGCTCGCGACAGCGGTCATCGCGCTGGCATGTGGCCAGTCAGATACACCAACCGCTCCCACCTCGGGCACTGCTCCGCAACGGTTGATCGTCGTCACTCACACGACCGGCTTTCGACACCCCTCGATTGCGACGGCGGAGGCCGTCCTCAGCCGCCTCGCTAACGAGAGCGGTCTGTTCACGATCACCTTCTGCCGCACCGGCGCAGACGTAACGAGCATGCTGACATCGTCAGGCCTGGCTGACGCCGACGGCGTCTTCTTCGCCAATACGACCGGCAATCTCGGGATTCCCGACCTCGCGGCGTTTCTCACCTGGATCCGTGACGGGCACGCGTTTCTGGGCACGCACAGTGCGTCCGACACCTATCACGATGCGCCAGAGTACCTTGCGATGCTGGGTGCAGAATTCGACACACACGGCGATCTGACGACGGTGGACCTGCGCGTCGAAGGTCCAGTGCATCCGGCCACGGCGCCGCTTCCAAATCCGTTCAGGATCTTCGACGAGATCTACGAGTTCCGCACCAACCCACGGGGCCGATCGAACATCCTGCTCTCAGTCGATCGTCACCCCAACGATGGTCACGCGACAGCGGGACAACCGGGGGACTTTCCAATCGCCTGGAGTCATCTCTATGGGAGCGGACGCATCTTCTACTCCGCTCTCGGGCATCAGGACGAGGTCTGGAACGATCGCAGGTTTCAGGAACACCTGCTGGGAGCGATTCGGTGGGCCCTTCAGTAAGCGAAGGGCCGAGGTGTCAGGGATGGGGTTGCGTCTCAACCCACGAAAGCGTGTGCTTCAGGCCTTCCTCGAACGACACCCGCGGTTGATAGCCCAGGAGTCGGAGCGCCTTGGAGATGTCAGCCTGAGAGTCCCGCACATCGCCAGCGCGGGGCGAACCGTAGGCGGGGGTCAGAGAACTCCCCGTCAGCTTCTTCAGGACGGCGAACAATTGATTGAGCGATATCCGGCTGTTGGTCGCCACGTTGATGACTTCCCCGGAGGCATCAGGCGCTTCGACCGCGCGGAGCACGCCGTCCACGACGTTGGCGACATACGTAAAATCGCGAGTCTGCTCGCCATCGCCGTGAATCACGGGCGCCTTGCCCTCCACCATCGCACGCAGGAACAGCGAGATGACGCCGGAGTACGGCGAGCTCGGATCCTGCCGCGGCCCGAATACGTTGAAGTAGCGAATGGTCACGGTTTCGAGACCGTAAAGCCGGGTGAACAGCTGCATGTATTGCTCGCTGACGAGCTTCTGCAGGGCATAAGGCGACATCGGGCTGGGCGGCATGTCCTCGGACTTCGGCAATGTCGGCGTGTCGCCGTAGGCAGAGGACGAACCGGCATAAACGACGCGCTTGACGCCGGCGTCGCGCGCCGCGACCAGCACGCTCAACGACGCATCGACATTGGCTCGATTCGAGGTCACCGGATCCTCAATCGATCGCGGCACTGACGGGATCGCAGCCTGGTGCAGCACATAGTCCATGCCCTGCACCGCGGCCTGCGCGATCGTGTGATCCGCCAGATCACCCGACACGAGCTCATACGTCGCGCTCGCACCCGGACCGGCCGCCTCGAGAGCGGCCTCGAGGTTGTCTTTCTTGCCAGTGCTGAAGTTGTCCGCAACCCGCACGCGATGACCACGCCGGAGCAGTTCCTGAACGAGATGCGAACCGATGAAGCCAGCACCGCCGGTAACGAGATAAGACGCCATGATTAGAAGAACTGGAGACCCGGCTGTGCCCAGAGCCGCGGATACGCGAAACAGGTTGGCATCGAGAAAACGTCGCAGTCAGCCAATAAGCCGAATTCTGTCCGCCTTCGCCTAGGGCCTTACGGCCCCACGCTCCGGCGAGATGACCATTCCTCTAGCCCCAGCATTACTGATGGGGTCCAGCAACCTACCCGGAGACTTCAGGCGGGCCGCCCTCGAACGTCTCCCTATTTGGTCTTGCTCCGTGTGGGGTTTTGCCTGCCACGTCTGTTACCAGACGCGCGGTGCGCTCTTACCGCACCTTTTCACCCTTACCCTCCGAAGGAGGGGACTGACCCCGAAATGGAGAGCCCTTGCGACCATTGCAGGCAAAGGGTCGTCCCATTTCGGGTCTGCCCTCCTTCGGGAGGCGGTATCTTTTCTGTGCCACTAGTCCGTCGGATCACCCCGCCCGGGAGTTACCCGGCACACTGCCCTGTGGAGTTCGGACTTTCCTCTCCCGTCTGCACTACGTCCGCCGGTCGTCACCGAAGCAACGACGGCGTGACGGTTACATACGGCAGCGGTCATCCGGCCAACTGCAACAGTTGATTATCGCATGGCGCAGGGACTGACGGGATCAAGGTGCCTGGGGTGCCTACCCATCCGTCTCCTGCGAAATCTGATACTGCTCGAGCTTCTTGTACAGGTTGCTGCGCGGCGTGTCGATCACCTCGGCGGTCTTCGAGATATTCCAGCCGTTATCGCGCAGTTTGTTGACCAGGAAGACGCGCTCCGAGGTCGACTTGAACTCCTGCAGCGTCGAGGCGCGCATCCACTCCGTCTCGCTGCTCGCGGTGACGGTCGTCGCGGTACCGGCGGGTGCCGACATGCTGGCCATCGACGCCGCGTCTCCTGGCCGGCCGGCGGCGGTGAAATCCGGAAGGTCCTTCACGTCGATCTGATCGGTGGGGCTCATGATGATGATCCGCTCGACGAAATTTCGCAGCTCGCGAATGTTCCCGCGCCAGTGATGCTGCTTGAGGCGATCCATCGCCGCCGCGGTGAACGTCTTGCGCCGAAAATTGTTCTCGCGGGAGAACAGGTCGGCGAAGTGGCGAATCAGTGCCGCCAAATCGTCCTTGCGATCACGAAGCGGCGGCACGTGAATCGGGATGACGTTCAGGCGATAGAAGAGATCCTCCCTGAACGTCCCGCGAATGATCTCTTCCTCGAGATTCTTGTTCGTGGCGGCGATCACCCGCACGTCCACCTTGATGATGCGATTGCTGCCGAGCCGCTCCAGCTCCTGCTCCTGCAGGACGCGCAACACCTTGGCCTGGGTCTTCAGGCTCATGTCGCCAATCTCGTCGAGGAAGATCGTGCCCTTGTCGGCCTGCTCGAACTTCCCGATCTGACGGTCGGTCGCACCCGTGAACGAACCCTTTTCGTGTCCGAACAGCTCCGATTCGATCAGCTCGTCTGGAATAGCCGCGCAATTGACCTGGACGAACTGACCGTCGCGCCGCAGCGACTCGCGGTGAATGGCGCGAGCCACGAGTTCTTTGCCGACGCCGCTTTCCCCCCAGATCAGCACGGTGGCGCTGGTCGGAGCCGCTTTCCCGATCGCCTCGCGCACGCGAGCCAGGAGCGGCGAATCGCCGATGATCTGATACCGCTTCTCGGCGTCGCGCTTGTAGGTTCGGTTCTCGCTGCGCAGCCGGCGGGAATCGATGGCGTTGCGAACCGTGACCAGGACTCGCTCGCGTTCGAGCGGTTTCTCGATGAAATCGAAGGCGCCGAGCTTGGTCGCCTCCACCGCGGTCGACACGGTCCCGTGCCCGGAAATCACGACCACTGGGGTTACTTCCACCAGGTGGCGAAGTCGCTGCAGCACCTCGAGGCCGTCCATCCCTGGCATCTTGACGTCGAGAAAGACGAGGTCAGGCGCCTCACGTTCGGCCTGGGCAATGCCGTCCTCGCCGGTCGGGGCCGTCAGTACCTCGTAGCCCTCGTATTCGAGGATCATCTTCAGCGAATCCCGAATCGCTGCCTCGTCGTCGATCACCAGAATGCGTGACTTCATCGAACCTCGAGCTGGAGAGCGTAGGGGCACCGACGAGGCACCTCAGCTACCTACCAGCAAATTGATTGTGTCACAGCTGTTCTGCAGACCCCCTGCAGAGAAGGCGAGCCCCGTCAGCGCGCGTCGAGGCGCAGTGTGCGGATGTTCTTCTGTTCGATGTCCGGGATGTAGATGAAGACCGCCATCGCATCCCCCTGCCGAAGATTGCTGAGGATGCGCCGGAAGCCGGCGACCGAGTGGACGGGCTCGCGGTTGATTTCGAGGATGATCTGGCCACGCTCGATCGAGGCATCGAAGGCCGCGCTCATCGGCTCGACTCGCTGCACCAGGAGCCCCGTCATCCCGCGAGGGACGTCGAAGCGATGCGCATTGGTCTCGTCGATCTCGATGACGGTCAGCCCCAAGTCGGTCGGCCCGAGGTCCTGCAGACCGTTCGATCGGCCGTTCTCACGTGGGCCACGCAGCGTATTGCCGCGCGGCGGCGTCCCCGTGGCACGCTCGGCGAGTTTGACGGTCAGCTCTCTGATTCGTCCGTCGCGCATGACCTCCAGCCGAGCCGTCGACCCCGGCTCACGCGCCGAGATCTCACGAATCAACGAGTTGTTGGTGGCGACGTCGCGATTATCGACCGCGGTGATCAGGTCGTACGGTTTGAGGCCCGCTCGCTCCGCCGGCGATCCAGCGGTAACATCCTGGACCAGCGCGCCAATGGTGCTCGGCAACTTGAGCGACGCCTGTAGATCGGGATCGACGTCGCGCAGGGCGACGCCGATGTAACCGCGGGACACGACGCCCTTTTCCTTCAACTGCGGCAGGATCATCTTGGCCTGGTTGATGGGCACCGCGAAGCCGATGCTGCTGGCCTGCCGGCTGATCGCTGAGTTGATCCCGATGACTTCGCCACGCGCGTTGATGAGCGGCCCGCCGCTGTTGCCAAAATTGATGGCGGCATCCGTTTGGATGTAGTTGTCGAGGCTCATGTCGAACAGCTTGCGTCCAATGAAGCTCACGACGCCAACGGTCACTGTGTGCTCATAGGCCAGCGGATTGCCGATCGCGCAGACCCACTCGCCCACGCGCAACTCGTCGGAATCCCCGAGAATCGCGTGCGGCAACTTGGCCGATGTCTGAACGCGAATCAACGCTATGTCGGTTTCCGGATCGGAACCGATCACCTCAGCCAGAAGGTTGCGGCCGTCGGTCAACTTCACCGTGATCCGGTCCGCGCCCTCGATCACATGGTGGTTCGTGAGGATGTGACCTTGCTCGTCGATGATGAACCCTGTTCCGGCGCCTCGCCGTGGCATCTCACCCCGTCGACGATTGTCGAACGGATCGGTTGGCACTTCGGGCAGCGGCCGGGAGTCTGGTTGGGTGCGTTGACGCCCGGCCCGCCGCGAACGGCTGGTCGCGTCAATGTTGACCACGGCAGGATTCATCCGCGCGGCGACGTCGGCGAAATTGACGACTCCGGCGAGGCCCGGCATCGGGGTGCGCTCGTCGCGAGCCAGACGCATCGTGGACACGGCGGGCGCCGAGGTCGCCGTGCTCGGCGACAACGAGCCGGTGACCACCATGCCCACCATGAACGAAACACAGGCGGTGAGCCCGACGGTAAAACATGCGAACCGTCTGGTCATTTTTCCCACATTATAAGCTTCAGGAACGCCGGCTCATCGAGTGTCTCGACACCCAGCGCGCGGGCCTTGTCCAATTTGCTCCCAGCGTCCGCCCCAGTCACGAGATAGTTGGTTTTCTTGCTGACCGAGCTCGTCACCTTGCCACCCAGTTCTTCGATACGACGCTGCGCCTCGTCACGTGACACCGCGTCGAGTGTGCCCGTGATGACGAAGGTCAACCCCTGGAGCGGCTGAGGCCCTTCAGGCTTGCTGCGAGCGGGCGCTTCGACGCGGACGCCGGCCGCGGTCAGCCGCTCCAGCAGCCGGCGGTTCGCCGGCTCATCGAACCATTGCCTGGCTGACGCGGCGAGCACGGGACCGACCTCCCGCACCTGCTGCAGTTCCTCGAGCGACGCGGAAGCCAGCACGCCGACCGAGCGAAAATGGTCGACCAGCACCTGGGCGCCTCGTTCGCCCACATGGCGAATCCCAAGGCCGTTGATCAGGCGCCACACATCATTTGTTTTCGACCGTTCGATTTCGGCCAGTAGGTTTGCCGCCGACTTCTTGCCCATGCGCTCCAGGTTCTCGAGCGTCGCGGCATCGAGATCGTAGAGGTCGGCTACGTCGCGGACCAGCTGCCGTTCGACAAGCTGCTCGATGAGCGACTCGCCGAGACCCTCGATATTCATGGCGCCACGCGAAGCAAAATGCTCGATGCTCCGCTTCAACTTGGCCGGGCAGGAGGCGTTCTCACAGCGCCACACAACCTCGTCTTCGGGCTTGATCAGGCTCGATCCGCAGATCGGGCACGCCGCCGGCATCTGCCACGGCTGAGAGTGCTCCGGCCGCTTGCTCAAGACCGGGCCCACGACTCGGGGGATGACATCGCCGGCCTTTTCGACAATCACGGTGTCCCCCTCCCTGATGTCCTTGCGCGCCAGGTCCTCGGGGTTGTGCAGGGTCGCCATCGAGACCGTCGAGCCGCCGACAAACACGGGATCGAGAACCGCATAAGGTGTCGCCGCGCCGGTTCGCCCGATATTGACCGCGATCTGCTTCAGGAGCGTCGTCGCCTGCTGAGCGGGAAACTTGAAGGCTGTCGCCCACCGCGGAAACTTGGACGTGGCACCCAACTGCTCGCGCAGCGACACGCGATCGAGCTTGACCACGACGCCGTCGGTCTCGAACTGCAACCCCTGCCGGTCTTCACGCCAGCGATTGCAAAACGCCAGGACCTCGTCGATCCCCTGGCATCGCTGCCAGTGCTTCTCCACCGGGAGTCCCCACTCGTGCAATCGCTCCAGCATCGCGGCGTGCGTCGGCGCCGCCTCGCTTCGCGTCGGCGTCACGAGCTGATAAGTCCAGGCGGAAAGGCCACGCTTCGCGACGAGTCCCGGGTCCAGGTTTCGCATGGCGCCAGCGGCAGCATTGCGAGGATTCGCGAACAGCGGTTCACCCGCGGCCGCGCGCTCTTCGTTGAGACGTTCGAAGTTTCGGCGTGGGAAGAACACTTCGCCACGCACCTCGACGCGACCCTTCGGCCCGCCGCGCAGACTGAGCGGCAGGGCGCGAATCGTCCGCACGTTGGCCGTCACATCCTCGCCACGCGAGCCATCACCCCGAGTCGCACCTCGCCGCAGCCGGCCGTCTTCGTAAGTCAACGCGATGCTCAAACCGTCGATTTTCAGCTCGGCGACATAGGCCACCGGCGCGGTCGTATCCAGCCCGCGACGGACTCGGTCGTCGAACTCGCGCAACTCCTCCTCGTTGTAGGCGTTGTCGAGGGACAACATCGGCATCAGGTGATCGACGGTCGCAAACGACTCGGCGGGGCGTCCGCCTACGCGTTGGGTTGGCGAGTCGGGTGAGCTCAGATCGGGGTGCTCGGTTTCGAGCGCCTGAAGCTCCCGCATCAACGCGTCGAATTCGCCGTCGGAAATCTCGGGCGTGGCGTGAACGTAGTAGAGCTCTTCGTGGCGGCGAATCTCCGCGCGAAGCTGTGTAACCCGTTCGGCGGAACCGTCATCCCAACGTACAGGACTGAACACGGAAACACGGAAACGCGGAATGAATGATCTAGTCGGAATGGAGCACTCGACTCGGGCCAATTTGACTTCCGTGTCTTCCGCGCTTCCGTGGCTTCGCCCGTGGACTCAGCGATCTCTGACCAATACGTAATCCGCCAGGGCCATCAAGGCTTCGCGCTCCGGACTATCGGGGAAGAGACGGAGATGACGCTTTGCGCTCTCGCCGAACTCCACCGCGCGCTCGTAGGCATATTCGATGGACTGATGCTCGTGAAGCAGCTTGCGGATGCTGGCCCAGTCATCACTCGACACGTGCCGGTTCCTGACGACATCGTTGATCAAGGCGCTGGCCTGGCCGCCACCCTGCTGCAGCAGGTGAATGATCGGGAGCGTGATCTTGCCCTCGCGAAGATCGCCGCCGATTGGCTTGCCGAGAGCCACCGTCTCACCCGTGAAGTCCAGCAGGTCGTCCACCAGCTGAAACATGATGCCGAGGTTGAATCCGTATTCGCGCAGCGCGAGCTCGCGCTCTTCACCGGCTTCGCCAAGCATGGCGCCGATCTGGGCGCAGCCTGCGAACAGATATGCCGTCTTGCGACGAATGATGTCGAAGTGCTCGTCTTCGGAGATGTCGACGACGCCGTTCTTTGTCAGCTGGTAGAGCTCGCCTTCGATCATGCGGAGCGTGACGTCGCACAGCAGCCGCACGACATCCAGGGTGTCCTGCGTCAGCGCCATCGCCATCGACTTGATGTAGAGGAAGTCGCCGGCGAGCACCGTCACATCATTGCCCCACCGCGAGTGCACCGCCTTCTGCCCGCGTCTCAGCTCCGCATCGTCAATGATGTCGTCGTGGACAAGGGTCGCGGTGTGGATGAACTCCACGACGGCCGCATTGAGGATCGCGCGCGGGCCCGAATAGCCGCACAAACGTGCCGCCATCAACAGAACGGCCGGACGAACGCGTTTGCCGCCACTGGCCTGGATGTAGCGGCCGATTTCAGGAATGACGCCGACCTTGGACTGAACCTGCCGTTCGAATTCGCGTTCGACCGCGTCGAGGTCAGCACGAACTGGCTCGAACATTTGAACCAGATCGACTCGGGCTTTCGAGGCAGTGTTGGTCAAGCTCGTCAATCTGACCATAGAGCCGCTCGAAGTGTCAACGCGCGGAGATTGGCTAACTCGTGCGGATGCTGAGCTTTACGGACAGAAGTTCTTGGCAGGGCTTCTCGACGAAGGTACTTCACGAAGGTTCCGTACCGAAGAGTTCGTCGAAGTTCTTTATCAACCGCGCACCGAGAGCGTCCGGCGCGACGCCTCGGAGCGATGCCAGCAGTTCGAGAACCTTCATCACGTACGCCGGCTCGTTGCGACGGCCACGAAACGGCACCGGCGCGAGGTATGGGCTATCAGTTTCGATCAACAGACGATCTTCGGGCACCGACTGCGCGGCCCCGCGAAGATCAGCCGACCTGGGAAACGTGACAATTCCCGGAATCGACACGTGAAATCCCGTCGCTAGAGCACGTGCGGCCTGCGCGGCCGTCCCCGAGAAGCAGTGGAATACGCCATGCAGCTGACTACGGGATTCGTCCTCGATCAGTCGGAGCGTATCGTCTTCAGCTTCGCGGGTATGAATCACGACCGGTAGGCGGCGATCGCGTGCCAGACGAAGTTGCGCTCTGAAGACAGCGTGCTGGATTTCACGCGGAGAGAAGTCGTAGTGGTAGTCGAGACCAATCTCTCCGACCGCACAGGCTCGCGGAGTTTGATCGAGCCTGCGAGCCGTAGCGGCAGCTGCCGCATCAGGATCATCTGCGAACAGATGGGCCTGATGCGGATGAACCCCCGCCGCAAAGCGCACGGTCGGCCAGCCGGCGCTGACCTTGCCGGCCTGCTCGAACTCGGCGTCATCCTCTGCGGCAAGAATTACCAAGCATCGGGCAAGGCCTGCTTCTCGCGCACGCGTAATCACGGCGTCGAGGTCCCCGGCAAACTCGCGCCCTGCCAGGTGACAGTGGGAATCGATCACCGTCAGCGGACCTTGGTACCTGGCGTCGCGGGCTCGGCGTTGAGAACGATCGGTCCGCCACCCTCGGGGCTGGCCGCCAGCACCATTCCATTCGATTCGATCCCCATCAGCTTGGCTGGCTTGAGGTTCGCGACGATGACGACCGTTTTGCCGACCAGGGCTTCGGGCTCGTAGGCCTCGGCGATGCCCGCCACGATCGTGCGCTGCTCGCCACCGACATCAATCGACATCTTCATCAACTTCTTCGATTTCGGCACGCGCTCCGCTTCGACGATCCGCGCCACGCGAAGGTCCACCTTCATGAAGTCTTCGATGGAGATGCGGCCATCCAAGGCAGGGGCCGCGGGCCCGCCTTCGCGGTCGTCAGGCCGCTGCGGCGAGGTCTCGCCGGAGCTCGCCTGCGGCTCGATGCGAGCGGAGGCGGATGACGCGGGAGGCGCCGATGGTTTGGGTCTTGGCGTTTCACTCACAATGGCTGTTCCCGCCTCCTTCCGTGGCCACAGCGGACCTTCGTTCAAGATGTGCTTCTCGCCGCTCGTACGCCATTGCGCGTCCGAAAGCTTGAAGTCTTCGAGCCGGCGCGGGTCTCCGACTCTTCGCAAGATCTCGGTCGCGGAGGACGGCATCACCGGGAGCAAGAGAAGGGCGGCGATGCGCACGGCTTCTGCCGACTCTGCCAGTACATTGGTGAGCCGCGCCGACTGCGACTCGTCTTTGGCCAGCGCCCACGGCTGGGTGTCGGCGATGTAGAGGTTCGCGGCATCGATGATGCGGAACGCAGCGGCGACACCGTCGTGCAGCGCCAAACGTCCCATCGCTGCACGGTAGTTGGCGACGGCTTGTGACGCCACTGCCGCCAATCGCTCCGACCCGCCAACACTCGCGCTGAGCCGCCCGTCGCGGTACCGTGCGGTCATCGCGGACACGCGACTCACGAGGTTGCCCAGGTTGTTCGCCAAATCAGCGTTGTACTTCTCGTCCAGCCGTTCGAAAGTGAAGTCACCGTCACCGCCGTACGGCACTTCTTTCGTGAGATAGAGGCGAAGCGGATCCGTCCCGCACCGTGCCGCAGCGTCGAGCGGGTCCACGACGTTCCCCAGCGACTTGCTCATGCGCTGGTTGCCGACGGAGATCCAGCCGTGACCGAACACCTGGCCTGGCAGCGGCAACTTCGCGCTCATCAACATCGCCGGCCAGATCACGCAGTGGAATCGCGTGATGTCCTTGCCGATGATGTGCAGGTCGGCGGGCCACCACTTCTGAAACCGGTCGTCATCCCAGCCATACCCAACCGCCGCGGCGTAATTGATCAAGGCGTCGAACCAGACGTACACCACGTTCTTCTGATCGAAGGGAAGCGGAATCCCCCACGACTGACCGGCCCGGCTCACCGAAATGTCTTCGAGGCCGGCCTCGACGAGGCGGAGGATCTCGTTGCGCCTCACCTCGGGTTCGATGAACGACGGGTTGGCGGCGTAGTGATCCAGCAGCGGCTTCTGATACTTGGACAGGCGGAAGAACCAGTTCTTCTCCTTGATCCATTCCGGCTTGATCGTCGGGTGAACCGGACAGTGCCCGTCGACGAGATCCTTCTCCTGCTTGAAGGCCTCGCAGCTTACGCAGTACCAGCCCTCGTACACACCTTCGTAGATGTCGCCTGTGTCGTAGGCGGCTTGCGCGAGGCGCTGGACTGCCGGATGATGGCGGCGCTCGTCGGTGGTCCGGATGAAATCGTTGTACGAGACGTCGAGCCGACGCCAGACGTCGGTGAAGACCTTCTCCATCTCGTCACAATAGGCTCGCGGATCCTGGCCGAGTTCCTGGGCACGACGAAACACGTTTTGCGAGTGCTCGTCGTTGCCCATCAGGAACCAGGTATCGAATCCGGCGAGCCGACGATAGCGCGCAATGACGTCGGCGGTGATCTTCTCGTACGCCGTGCCGAGATGGGGGCGGCTGTTGACAAAGTCAATCGCCGTCGTCAGAAAAAACTTCATCGCTCCAACCACGCCTTGGCAGCCAATGCCTGCACTTCCTTGATTGGCCGCGAATGTTCGCCGGCAAGGCGAACGAGGTCATCGAACTCGGGCTGTGCGTTCAACACCTGCCCGTCACGGCTCGCCACCTTGAACCGCACTGGGCCAAGTGGCGTACCCACAACAATCGTCTCGCGCTCGAGGCACTCACGTGCCATCGCCGTATACCGGACACCAATAGTGGTGGTCTCCCGAAATACGAGATCCACCAGCGCGTCGCGATCGACCGGCCTGGCGACAATCGTCACCAGCGTCCCAGGACGGTTTTTCTTCATCTGCACCGGCGCATAGAACACGTCGAGGGCGCCACCCACATAGAGCCGATCCATCAAGGCCCCGAAAATCTGCGGGTTCATATCGTCGATCTCGCACTCGATCACAGACACCTGCATCGATTCCCGCGTCTCAGCCGTCTCGCCGATTACTACCCGCAGCACGTTCGGCGTGCCTTCGAGTTCGGCGTCACCCGCACCGTAGCCGACCGTTTCAACACGCATCGCCGGCATCGGCCCAAACGAGGTGGCGTAATCGCTGAGCAGGAGCGCGCCCGTTGGCGTGAGAAGCTCCTTTCGAACTTGTCCCCCATAGACCGGCGCGCCGCCAAGAAGCCGAAGCGTGGCCGGTGCGGGCACCGGATATACGCCATGAGCCGTCTTCACGGTGCCGCTGCCAACGTTGATCGGTGACACCACGATCCGGTCCGCCTCAAACCACTCCAAGGCGAACACGGCACCCACGATGTCGACCACCGAGTCGAGGGCGCCAACCTCATGGAGGTGGACCTTCTCGATCGGCATGTTGTGAATCGTCGCCTCGGCCTCGGCCAGCCGGTCGAACAACGCTTTCGCCCGCGCCCGTCCCACTTCGGAGAGGGATGACTGATCGATACGCTTCTTGATCCCCGCCAAGTGGTAGTGACGATGACCGCCAGGCCGGGCAACCTCACCGGCTATCGCCGGCGCGTGCTCGTGCACGCGGAACTTCGTTGCCGTGATGCCGCACTTCACCACGCGGTCAGCGGAAATATCCCAGTCCTCGACCCCGAGGCTCCCCAGAGCCGCCCTCAGCTCGGTCAACGGGAGGCCCGCATCGAGCAGCGCGCCGAGAATCATGTCCCCGGCAGCGCCTGAGAAACAGTCGAAATACAGCACCTTCACAAGAGTCTCGCGGCGCGAAAACTAAACCAGCGGCCGTCTCCAAGAATGATGTGGTCGACCACTTGAATCCCCATGACGTCCCCCGCGCCCACGAGTTGTCGAGTGAGGGTGACATCGTCATCGCTCGGACGCGGATCGCCGGACGGATGATTGTGAAACACGGCAATCGACGACGCCGAAGCGACAGTGGCTGCACGAAACACCTCGCGTGGATGCGCAAGGCTGGCGCTGACCGTCCCGACTGAAATCAATTCCGCGCGAATCAGCCGGTTCTTGGCGTCGAGCATCACGACCCCGAACCGTTCCTCGCGATGGCCACCGAAGAGTGGCAACAAGTAGCGTCCCACTGCTTCAGGAGTCGACAGCTGGGGGCGCTCTCCTGCCTCCTGCATGACGGTCCGGCGCCCGAGCTCGACTGCCGCCAACACTCTCGCTGCCCGCGATGCACCAACTCCGGGAACGCGCACTAACTCGTCGACACCCAAGCGAGTCAACCCCCCTGCATTGCGCGCCGCGACAAGCACATCCTGGGCTACCGCGAGCGCGTCCCGCGAACGCACGCCGGTTCCAAGCAAGACGGCGATCAGCTCGTTGTCACCCAACGAGCCGGCACCCGCACGCGCGAGCTTTTCGCGCGGCCGATCCTGCGCGGCAAGTCCCCTCACAATGCCCGCTCCACTTCGAGCAACATCTCGCTTGCCGTGCCACGAAGTACTGCGTCCACCTCCCCACTGAGTGGCGTCGCAGTAATGTTGACCTCTACGATCTTTGCCTTCCGACGTCTTGCCATTTGCGGCAGGGCCGCTACCGGATAGACAACCGCGGAAGTCCCTACGACCATCACGACGTCTGCTTCCTCTGCCGCTGTCGTCGCGCGCTCGAGCACGTCAGAATCCAGCGACTCTCCAAACCACACCACATCCGGCCGAAGCCAGGATCCGCACGCGCAGCGGAAGTTACTTCGTCCCGCTGCGGTTTCCTTGTCGATCACCGCGAACCCACAACCGTCCGCGCATCGAACCCGCCACAAACTGCCGTGCAACTCAAGCGGGCGTTCGCTGCCGGCCCGCTGATGCAGTCCATCAACGTTCTGTGTCAGCACCGTGACGCCCGGACGACGGCTCTCCAGCCGCGCGATGGCCAGGTGGCCACCGTTCGGTTGCGCCTTGGCAATCTGCTCCCGGCGCCATCCGTACCATTCCCACACGAGCTGCGGCTGCCTCCGGAAAGCGTCTGGTGTCGCCAGATCTTCTGGCCGAAACTGCCGCCAGAGGCCGGCCGGCCCTCGAAATACTGGTACGCCGCTTTCCGCCGAGATTCCTGCACCCGTCAGAACGACGACTCGTGCTGCATCGCGAATCCACGCCGCTACCCGATCCGTCAATGGTACCTCACGTGACGTTCTATACTCAGACGCCTTGCGCCTGACGACCGTTACGTCCCTGCTTCTCTGCCTGTTGTTATCCACTGCCTGCGCCGAGCCTCCGAGAAAAGAGATGGATCAGGCGCAGGGCGCCATCGACGCCGCGCGTGCAGCAGGCGCCGAACAATTCGCCAAAGACGAACTCTCCGCCGCCGTCGACGCACTACGCCGTTCCGAAGAAGCCGTGACGCAAAGGGACTATCGACTTGCGCTCGGTCTCGCCATCGACGGCCGCAGTCGCGCGCAAAACGCCGCCAAGCAGGCCGGCGAGGCGCGCGCCAAGCTTCGCGGCGACGCCGAGCGCGCGATTGGTGAGGTCGAAGCCTTGCTGAAACACTCTCGCGAGCGCCTCGCCGATCCGATCGTCGCGGCTCTTCCTCGCCGCGCACTCCAGGACGCGCGCGCCACGATCGCTTCCGTCGAAAAGGCCATGCAAGAAGCGCGCGCGGCGCTCAAGGCGGACGACTATCGACGCACCATGGAGCGAACAAAGGGCCTGACCCAGCGTGTTCAAGCGGCCCTCAACACGATCGACGACGCCCTGGCAGCAGGCCGCACTCGCCGGACACGGTAACGGCCGGAACCGAGTTGGCAATTTCTTCAACGCGCAACTCGGCTAGAACAGAATCGGACTCATGGTCAGCACTGTCGTCACGATGACCACGAAGCCCACGAGGTCGAGGATCACGCCATACCTCATCATCTGCCCGATCGGGATATAGCCCGAACTGTAGACGATGGCGTTGGGAGGGCTCGAGATCGGCATCATGAACCCCATGCTGGCGCCGAGCGTCGCGCCGAGAACGGGCTCGAGCGCACGCACCCCCGCGGCCTGAGATACGGCGATGGAGATCGGCACGATCATGTTGGCGGACGCGGTGTTCGAGGCAGTCTCGGACAGTACGATCGCTGCGGCAGTGAAGATCATCGTCAGGCTCAAGGTCGTCTGGGAGGGAAACCATGCGGTGAGCCCCTCACCCATCGCCTTCGCGAGCCCCGTGGCGAACGCCAGCTCGCCGAGCGCCAGCCCACCCCCGTAGAGCAAGACGATTCCCCAGTCGATGCGAACGGCTTCCTCCCAGGTCAAGGTGAATCGCCGTGCACGCCAGTCGACGGGCAGCAGAAACAGCAAGAGCGCGCCAACGAGTGCCGCGACGCTTTCTGGCAAGGCCGTGGCAAACCACTGAGCAAAGCCGGTTTGCTCGAGGCCGAGGACGGCGAGAAGCCCGGGCGCCACCCACAGCATGACGGTGAGACCAAACGCGAAAAGCACGTTGCGCTCCCCGGGTTTGAGCTTCCCGAGCTTTGACAACTCCTGTTGCACCATGGAAGTACTGCCGTCCGAAATGGGCAAGCCTTTGATCGAGCGGAAGTAGAACTGAACGATCATCGCGGTGAACATCAGCATCACGACGGGCACACCGATGGCCATCCATTGAAAGAACGAGACCTTGATGCCGGCCATCTTCTCCAGCATCCCGATGCCGATCAGGTTCGGTGGCGTGCCGACTGGCGTCCCCATGCCGCCGATCGATGGTCCGAAGGCGGTCACCAACATCATCGCCATGGCAAATCGCTGAATTTGAGCTTGATGACCGGGCGCCGTGCGTGACAGATGGGCGACGATCGAGAGCCCGATTGGGAACATCATCGCGGACGTCGCGGTGTTGCTGATCCACATCGAAATCGCCGTACAGACGGCTCCGTAGACCAACATGATTCGAAGCGGGCTACTGCGGACAGCCGGGAGTGACAGCGCGGTATAGGCAATTCGTCGATCGACTCCATGGACGAACATCGCCTGCGCGAGAATGAAACCGCCAATGAAGAGAAAGATGATCGGGTCGGCGAAAGGCGCCAGCGCCAGGCGTGCTGGTGCGATCCCGAGGATCACCGCCAACGATGGCCCGAGCAGGGCCGTGACGGCGAGCGGTAGCGCTTCGCTGAGCCAAAGCACGACCACCGCGCCAAGGATGGAAGCCATCCGATGAGCCTGCGGGGGCACGTTGAGCGGCAGACTCCAGATCAGGAAGAAGATGGCTGGCGCGAGAAATAACCCCACCGTGCGGCGTTTTCGATTGAACGCCGCTTCGGCCGGTGAATAGACCTCAGCGACCTCGTGGGCTTGGTGGAAGCTCTGCATCGGGTATCCATTGCCCTTCGAACACCACCTCCGCCCAACCCGTGAGGTACACGCCGTCGTCTCGCCATTCAACGCGCTGGGACCCACCGGGGGCGATCACGTCGATGTCGCGGTCCGCACCACCGTGAGCAATGGCAGCCACGGCTGCGGCACACGCTCCGGTGCCTGAGGCCGTCGTCGGACCTACGCCGCGCTCCCAAATCAGAATCCGCACCGTGTTGGGCGCTTCGATACGCGCGAACTCGACGTTGGTGCCGGCGGGGAAGCGCTGATGGGTCGCTAGCGCCGGGCCCAATCGGTTGAACCGCTGCTCGTCGGGAAGCGTGTCGACGAGCGAGACGCATTGTGGATTGCCCATGCCGAGCGTGGTGACGCGCAGTGTTTCGCCAGAAACGTCGAGGTCCTCCTCCCGGACATCGGTGGGCGGTCCCATCGCAGCGCGAAAGGTGTACCTGCCGGCAGTTCGCGCAACCAGTGTCAATCTCTTCCAACCAGCGTCCGTGTCGACCAGGACTTCGCTGAGCGGCGCTTGTCCGGGTCGTCTCGATCGCTGATGAAGGACCAACGCTGCGAGACATCGCAGGCCATTGCCCGACAGTTCGGACGGACTGCCATCGGTGTTGTAGAGGGTCATGCGAGCCGTGCCGTCGGCCGCCACCGTGTATAGGATCAGCCCATCGCCGCCGACGCCTGAATGTCGAGCACACGTGGCACGCGCGAGCTCGTGAGGGTCAAACCTCTCGGCCTGATCATGTGGAATGAACAGGAAGTCGTTGCCGTAAGCGTGGGCTTTCGCGAGGCTTAGCATGAACGCTCAGGGAAGCCGGAAGGCGTCGAGGACCCAGGTAAATCCGAAGGTTGCG
This sequence comes from uncultured Acidobacteriota bacterium, assembly GCA_963724485.1. Lineage (GTDB taxonomy): Bacteria > Acidobacteriota > Vicinamibacteria > Vicinamibacterales > UBA2999 > JACCSI01. The sequence goes on along the minus strand of CAVRUW010000013.1, from coordinate 202,683 downwards.
CCCCACTGTGGGTCGTGCGAAGTGATTCCGAACAACACTCCGGCATCCACGCGAACGGCGCCGCGAGTGTAGCGGCCGCCAAAACGAAAAGCGGCTCGGCTCTCCGCGCCCGGGTCGGTATTTTCCGCCGCATTGAACCGACCGTTGAGCTCACCGACAAGCTCGGTGGACGATGTCAGTGCCCGTGCGACCGACAGTCCATAGGTCAGGAGATCGTTCTGTTCGGGGACGGTGGCCGTGGGATCACCAAGGATCCCCACTCCAGCGTTGCCGACCACACGAATCGACTGCACCGTCTTGCCCACCAGGAGCGACGCAAAGAAGTCGGTCGTGTCGTGTCCGAGGCCGGATTCGTTGCTGGCATTTGGCAACTTGGTCGCAAAGCGTAGCCCGACGGCTGGACGACTGCCAGCCTCAGTGAACAATCGAACCTTGGTTGCCAGTACGAAATCCTCGACGTCGGATGTCTCGTCGCCGTCGAAGTCCAGCAGGCTCGAAAGCGGAGCGGGCGCGAACTCCGTAACGTTCAGGCGCTGATAAAAGCCGCCATCAATCTGGATCTCGGCAATCGAACTCAATCCGATGCTGACGCCAAAGGTCGGGATCGCGATGCGATTCCCGGTCAGTCCGCTGACTGGATAGGTCACATCGCGATCGAATGCAACTCCCGCTTCAATCAACACGCGGCCGGCGCCGATGGTTTCAGGGTCCTCGGTCACCAAAGGCCGTTGTTGCGCCTGCGCGCGTTGCGAAACGGCCAGCATCATTGCAAAGGACACAGCGGTGAAACAGCATCTGAACGTCACTCCGGTTGAACTCCTCGCCTGATGTATTCCAGCGCCACGATGTCGTAGACGGCGTGCGCCACGATTGGCGCAAGCAGTCCCCCGGTGACGATGGCCAGGCCACCGAGGACAAAACCCATCGCCGTGGCCCAGATGCCAAACGGCAGCATTCTGGAGCCGCCGACGTGTGCCAGACCAAAGAGTACGCTTGCCGGCGCGAGGCCCACGATCGGTTGCAGCACACCCCGAAAAAACCATTCTTCACCGATTCCAGCGGCGATGCCGATGAGCACCAACCCTGGGCGACTGACTCGTGAAAAGAGGGGGATCAGCAGTTCGTGGTAGACCGCGCGCACACCGTCGACGATCCAGCTTGCGGGAAGGTGCTCCAGCAGCGCGTAGTTCGTCGCTGCCAGCACGAACGCCGCCAGCAACCCGATGGCGATGTCACGGCTCGGGTCGCCCCACGAAATGTCCAACTGCATTGCACGGGAGGCGAGCCATGCGACCAAGATGAGCAGGCCTTGTGTGCCGACAGCAAGCGCGATGATCCGAGAGGGGCGCATCACGTCAGTTTCTAGTGTCCGGTTGCCAGTTCAAGGGCATCGTGGCGATATCGAGTAGTGGTGGCTTTGAACTGACAACTGCCAACTAACACTGACGCATGACTGGTTGCTACAGTCTCCGCCTGCTATCGATGAAGATCGTCACCGGGCCGTCGTTCACCAGGTGCACCTGCATCATCGCCTGGAACTCGCCCGTCGCGACCCGCACGCCGGAGGCCTGTAATTCTCGCACGACGTCCTCGTACAGGCGACGTGCGAGCTCAGGCTCAGCGGCATCATCAAACGACGGCCGGCGTCCTCTTCGCACGTCAGCCGCCAACGTGAACTGTGAGACTACGAGCACCTCGCCACCGACGTCGACGACCGACCGGTTCATCCGTTTGCGGCCAGTGTCATCCCCTTCGTCATCGAAGATCCGTAGATCGCGAACTTTCGTTGCGATATAGGTCGTGTCGGGGGAACCGTCGTTTTTCTCGACACCAACGAACGTCAGCAGGCCGCGACCGATTTCGCCGACGACGCGGTCATCGACGGTCACGCGTGCGCTGGTGACACGCTGAACCAACGCTCTCACAGACCTTGGCGGCCCATCAGCAGCGGAACCAGCGGCGTGTCGAGCGGCACGTCACCGAGCGCAACCAGCTCGCCAGCGATCTGCCCTTCGAGGTCCCTCACGGGATTCAAACGGCGATCGAGCAGGTGTCTCGGCATGACGTTGGTCAGGGCCTTCAGCATCGAGGCCTTGACGTTGGGGTGCTCTCGCTCGAGCTCCATGATCAGCCGCTTGACGCGCTGCCGTTGCAGGCTCAGGTCGCCGCAGGCGGGGCAACAGCACGAGATGATGGGCAGGTCGTTCTCCCGCGCATAGGCTCGCGCCTCGGCCTCGGTGACCAGCACCAGCGGGCGAATGACAACATGCGCCTTGTTGTCGGAAACCAATCGTGCGGGCATGGCCTTGATGGCCCCGGCGAAAAACAGATTGAGCAGCAAGGTCTCGACGAAGTCGTCGAGGTGATGCCCGAGCGCAATCTTCGTCGCGCCGACCTGGTTCGCCCACCGGTACAGCACGCCGCGTCGCAGCCGGGCGCACAACGAGCAGGGAGTAGCATCCGCATCGAGCTTGTCGTCAATCACCGCGCCGATCGTGGTGTGCTCGCTGTGAAACTCCCAGCCACGCGCCGCACAGGCCTCGGCCAGCGCCTGATGCTGATATCCCTCGTAGCCGGAGTCAACGTTGACGGCGACAATCGAAAACTTGATGGGCGCTCGCTGGCGCAGGACGTCGAGAATCTGAATGAGCGCCCAGCTGTCCTTGCCGCCGGACAAGCCGACCATCACTCGGTCGCCGTCCTCAATCAGATTGAAATCGACTATGGCCTTCGTGGTCTTCTTGGCGATTCTCGTTTCGAGCGGCGTGCGATAACCCATCGGTCTCTCGTTGACTGTAGCAGGTTCGGCGGAGGACCTGGAAACGCGCCGGGATTTCTCACGAAAGCACGGAAAACAAATCCGCGGAGCAAAGGAAAACGCGGAATTCAATCGCCACCAGTGATCGAACCGTTCCTTCCATGTTTCTGTCGCCTAAAGCACCAACCGCTTCACTGCGTCGTCCCATGACATCCGTGCGGCTTGCTGACGGCCAGCTTCCCCTAGTCTCATTGCCAGCGCTTGATCGTCGGTGAGAGCGGCCAAAGCCTTGGCGATCAGCGAGGCCGACGGATCCACGACGAACCCATTCTGCTCATTGCGAACAAGCTCGGACGGACCGCCGCTGTCTCGGCATGTGATCACGGCTTTGCCGGACGCGAACGCTTCGACGGTCACGAACCCGTAGTCTTCGTTGAAGGTCGGGAACACTACGGCGCGGCACTTCGCGTAGTGCTCCAAAAGACCTGCCTCGTCGATTCGACCGATCAACGACACACGGCCCTGGAGATTCAGCTGTTTCGCCAGGGCGATCAGCGGCTCCGCCTGGCTTCCTTCGCCGGCGATCACGCAACGGACATGCTGGGCGACAGGCTCCGCCAGGGCGCGCAGCAGCAGGTCGAGGCGTTTGAGCGGCGTGAGTCGTGACACCGCGAAGACATAATCGCCGTAGCCATCGTTGCGATATGGCCGAATCGGTGGTGGTGGATGCAGGACGTCAGACGAAATGCCTCCCCACCTCTGCAGTCGCGCTTGAACGGTCGCGGATATGGCGAAGCGTCGCTGAGCCTTCAAGAGGAAGTGCCGATCAGCCCGGTGGATGACGGTGCGGCGTAGACGTTCCTTGACCAGCGCCCGCGATGACAGACCGCTCGCGAACTGATCCCAGAGGTCGTAGTACTCGCGCATCCGATGATTGAGCCAGATCACGTGGCGATCGTGTCGGACGGCGTACGCTGGATAGCGAAGGGAGATCACCTGATCGACGGTCCGCCCGTCGTGCGCCAGCGACACGTCGGTGAACCATGCGGCCAGGTAGGCGGCGCCCTGCCGCCCGAATCGATTTTGCGGTGTGACAACGAGGGCAGCTCGGTGGCCGCTGGCCTCGAGCGCGTTGACGAGTTCGCGCGCCATGACCAGATGACCGCCGTCGACGAATGGCGGACTGGACGTAGCGACGAGAATGGTCGCCATTACTGATACTGCGGGATGAGCCTGACGAACACCCCGAGGAAGCGCGCGTCGCGGCCGCCGCCCTGGAACATGGGGATGAAGCCAGATTCACTCTCGATGGAAATCATGTAGACGTAGTTTGTCGGCACCCAGGGATCGCGCCGATATGGCACGCCATCGGGCATCTGCACGACGACGGATCGCCGGTCATTCGCGGGAACGTCGACGACTTGAGTTTCGGCACCCGTGCGGATCGTTGCCCGCGTAGGAACCGGCCCCGTCTCGAGTTGCACCTCCATCCGCGGAACCAGCAACGGTCGGGCTACCTCCTGCCCGTCTCGCTGCTCCATCACGATGGGAGCCCGCAGCATCAACTCCGCGCGTGATTCACCACGCACCCAAAACGCATCCTTCTCCCGCGGATAAGCATTGTCATCGAGGAAATACGCCATGATTGGCGGCTCGCCTCCCAACGGCTGCCGCGACTTCGATGGCGTGAAGTTGACTGGTAAATCGTTGACGAGCGTCATCTCGGCCGGCAACCACCGATACGGCACTTCCTTCGGATGTTCCGCAGGATGGACCGACACGTAGAAAGGATTGAACGTCAGGTTTGCGGTGAAGAGCGCCCCAACGCCTGCGGCGATAACTGCGGCTGTGGCAGAGGCCAGCGGAGGCGTCAGAAACAAGAAGACCGGATAGACCGCCAAGTAGTAGCGATTTCCGATGGGCCCACCGCCTCCCGAGTAGGTGAACGGCATGTAGAGGATGAGGAACAACGCCGAGCCGAGGCCCGCGGCAAGCGTCAGCCATTGCCAGAGCCGGCGCTGCCCTTTTGCCAGCGCGAAGAGCACCATCGCGACGAACCCCGGGAAAAAGTACGGGACGAAGCCGTGATGCCGTCCGAAGAAAAAGTACACGAGGTTGTTTCGCAGAACGTGAACGAACGCGTCTCGCGACGTGAGAACCTCGAGCGGCACGCGGTCCGTCGCGCGTTCCTCGCCAACACTGTCGAAGGTGGCGCGATCGTTTTGGAACGGAAACCCTCCATAGATGCCGTAGAACGTCTTTCGATCACCACCTTGATAGTTCCAGTCACCGGTGATCGCCACGTTCCACGCGAAGAGTCCCCCGACGACGGCCGCGAAACATCCCCCCGCGAGGGCCAGACGAATCCACTGCCGACGCACGACCAAGAGCACGAGGAGCGGCGCAATCAGGAAAATGTGCGTTGGCTTCGAGAAGGTCGCGATGCCCAGTAACACCGCCGCCACGAGATCAGACCTTGGCCCCAGGAGCCAGGCCCGCGTCCAGCCGTGCGGCGACAGCGTGGGCGAATCCACCGCCACTTCTTTGTAGGCCCAGAAAAAATAGCCAAAGAGGACCAGGGCCAGATTGAAGAAGTCGGGCGTCAACCACACCATGTAGACCGGCACGACCGACGCCACGAGAAACACGCCGGCGAAGAGCATCGCCGGGATCGGGTGGCTGCGCGCGACCAGAAACGTGTAGGCGCAGGCGTAACACAGCGTCATGAGGAGCGCGTGGAACACCAGGAAGCCATTTGTGCCGAACAGCCACACGAATGGCGCCGCGAAGAGCGGAAAGATGAAGGACTTCGCGTAGTAGAGGCGACCGGTATCCCAATCCGCAGGACCATCGACCTGAAAGAACGGCACGCCGCCGCTCAGGCTCAGGCCCTGCACATCGCGGCCGCGTTTCAGGAAGATGCCTTCGGGTCCGCTCGGAAACTCGTGCCAGACACGAACCAGGTCTTCGTGCCGGTATTCGAAGTCGAAGTCCTTGGCGAGACTGTAGGTCAAGCTGTAGTACGTCGAGCCGTCGCCGTAGAACCCTCCCGTGACACTCGGGAAGTCCACCGTCAGCGCCCACGCGAGCAGAACGGCACCAAGGGTAACCGTCGACGCCCGACCGAGTCGTCGCGCGAGATCGCCGACCGCTGGTGGCGTCGTGGTCATCCCTTTGCCGTCAGGAACCCGAGATCCGCCTGCAGGACCCCCGCCCGACCGGTCGCGCGCGAGGTGCGATGAAGGATCTCGTACAACTGCTCCATCTTCCTGACGAACATGGCGATATCGTACCGTGCGCCCGTCCGCTGCGCGTGCTGCGACAGTGTGGCGGCAAGACCCGGAGTTTCGATCAACTCGCCGACGGCACGCGCAATGGCGCTGGCGTCCCGCTGAGGAATGACCAGGGCGTCGTGCCCCGGCGTCAGGATATCCAACAAGCCATCCGCGTCGGTGGCAACAATGGGCTTGCCGGCCGCGAGCGCCTCGAAAGCGGTCAGCGGGGTGCCTTCCCAGAGCGAAGGAAACACTACGATATCGAGCGCGGCCAGAACCTCGGCGACATCGCGCCGGAAGCCAACGAAAGTCAGTTCCTTCGTCAGGTTGAGGGCGCGAGCCTGCGTTTGCAACTCCTCCTGCAGCTCGCCCTCGCCCACGATGAACACGCGTGCCCGCGGCTGTCGCCGAACAATCTCGGGCACAGCCTCGACCAGATACCGATTGCCCTTTGACGGCATCAGTCGCGTGACGGTGCCGACGACGATGGTGCCATCCGAGATGCCTAGTGATTCGCGGGCCGCGGCAATTTCGGCATCTGAACGTGGTCGCGCGAACTCGTCGAGCGGTGATCCAAGGTAGACGACCTTGGTCCGCTCGGCCGGCATGAGCCGGGCGCGAATCGTGAACTCGGCGGTCGACTCCGAGACCGCTATCGCGAGGTCCGTGTGTGGCGCGAGCATTCGATCGGCAAGCTTCTGGAACCACGGCGTGTCGGTGTGGTTGGCATGCTCGTGGAGTACGGAGGGAATCTTCATCCGCCGGGCGCACAGCCGGCCGAACGTCGTGGCCCCGTATCCGTGCATGTGCACGAGATCAGCCCCCTTCCGTTCGAGGACCTTCAGGAGGGCGGGATAGGTTCGAGGATCGAACTTGTGCCGCCCGAGATAGGTCACATCGATGCCGTACTGCTCGAGCGTGTCCTCCGACAGGTCCTTCCGCCGCAGACTGATCAACGACACGTTGTAGCGGGTCGCGTCGAATCGAGGAATCATCCACGCAAACAGCCGCTTGACGCCGTGCATGCGCGATCCGGCCCATCCCAGGTGATCGCAGATGTGGACGATGTTGAGGCGGCTCACAAGAGACCTCGCGTTCGGTACCACTCCGCCGTTCGCTGAATCCCTTCAGTCAGATCGACTCTCGGAGAGAATCCAAGCTCCGTTCGTGCGCGAGTCGTGTCGAATGCGCGACTCTTGGTGTAGAAATCCACTCGCCGTCGATAGAGTGGCGGCTCGATTCGGAGCGGGACGCAGATGGCTTCGCACACCAATCCGGCGGCCCAGAACGGCCACACGGGCCAGTGCCATCGTGGCGGATCGACCTGGAGCTCAGCGGCGACGAGCCGCACCAACTCGTCGAGCGTGGTATAGCGCGGTCCAGCCAGAACGTAAGTACGGCCAGCGGCCGAGGAGACTTCACCACACAATCGAAACCCCTCCACGAGATCGTCGATGTATGTCAGGTGATAGAACACCTCACCGGATCCAAGCATCGGGAACCGCCCACGTGCCAGGCCGCGAAACATCTTCAGGAAGCGAGTATCCCCAGGACCATAGATACCAATCGGCCGAGCGATCACGACCTCGAGTGGATGGGTCCGACCGTACTCACGAGCCAATTGTTCGGCTTGGAGCTTGGTTTCCTGGTAGACATCACCGGGATTGAACGGGGCGTCTTCTGTTGCCGGCGGGTGCTCAATGTGGCCGTGGACACCGCCGGTGCTGCAGTGGACGACCCGAGACGCGCCGGCACGTGTGGCGGCTTCGAGCACGTGGCGTGTTCCGTCGACGTTGATGGCACGATACGCCGAATCAGGTTGACCCGCTTCGCGATAGGTCGCTGCGATGTGATACACGACCGCGGCACCTTCAGCTGCCCGCGCCACCGCGTCAGAATGGTTCAAGTCGCCTTCGACCGCTTCGACTCCGACCTTGGCGAGCGGTGAGGCTCGAAACTTGTCCAGGCTTCGTGTTCGAACCAGTGCGCGTACCGTGTGACCACGCTGTCTCAGACCCGCCGCTAGATGGCCACCGGTGAAGCCCGTGGCACCGGTCACCAGAACATTCACTGTCGGACCACGCCGGATTGAGCCGGCCGTTTGCTAGCGGCGGCGTCGCGACGTGCGTCGAACAAACGGGCGTACGCCTGTTCCGTGCGACGCACGTAAGCCTCGCGGCTGTACTTCTCAGCGGCCAGTGCTGCTGCGGCTGAGGCGAGACGTGCCCGTTCCTCCGGGTGATCCAGAAGCTCACCAAGCGCATCGGCAAGAGCCTTTCCATCGACCGGCACGAGCCGGGCCACGGTGGACGACAGCACTTGCGTGTGCGTCAGCAGATTCGTGGCGACGATGGGCTTGCCAGATCGTAGGTAGGAATAGATCTTGAGCGGCGTATTCGTGCCCCGTCTCCTCGGCGATACGAGGACATCGCAAGCCTGCACGAAGGCCGGGATCTCCCGGGCCTGTTGTTGGCCGGTGAAAATCATCACATCAGCCGCACCAGCGCGTGAGGCCTCGGCACGCGCCGCGTCAACCTGCTCCGGTTCCCCACCGACCACGAGGATGCGTGCGTGCGGGTGTGAGCGCGCAAGAATGGCACTGCCGTCGATCAGTAGGTCGACTCCCTGATACGCCTCGAAGGTGCCGGTATAGAGGATGAGCGGCGCATCGGCCGCGATGTTCCACCGTCGACGAATGTCCGCGACGCCGAGCGAAGGGGCTTCCTCGACATCGCCGCCCATCACGTTCTCGATCAAGAGCGCGCGATCGCCGGCCCCCATGCCTTCGACGGTGTCCTGGAGTTCCTGACAAATCGTGATCACCACGTCCGAGCCGTAGACCATGCGGTCTTCCGCCCAGCGGAATCCCTTACGCAGAACCGACGAGCCGCTGTACCTGAAGTTGCTCAGCTGCTGCGGGAGGCTCGAGTGCATGTCGTAGAGATGCGGGACCCGCAACAGTCGTGACAGCCACACACCAATCAGCCCCATCTCTTCGTGCGAGTGAATCGCGTCGTATTTCGTGGTCAATGCCCGGCGCGCAATCGTCGCCAGCATCAGCCCATCGAGCAGCAGTTTGGTAAAGGACGGACCGATGCGCACCCTGTTGACGAACGGTGGCCGCCAGGCGCGGTAGATCGTCAGGTTCGGCAGGTTGACGTCGCGACCGATTGGGTAAGTGACGAGATCGACGTAATGGCCGAGCTCGCCCAACGCTCGAATCCGGTGATATTCGCTGAATGGGGTCCCGCGAGGCTCGAAGAACGGCTCCGGCGCCAGCATGAGCACCCGACGCGGGCGACGATCGGTGGTCACTTCGGGCAAAACCTGAGCAATCAGCCGCAAATTATATCTTACTGACCCGCTGGAAGTTACGCGCTTTTGGGCAGCCCTGTAAAGCTTCGCGCACGTCGAGCCGATACCAGACCAAGGCTACTCCCATGATGCACACTTCACCCATTCGAACGCTGGTGCTGCTAGCGCTGATCGCGACCGGCTGCACGGGCACCAAGAGCTCTCATCCTCTCAGCCCGGATGTCGCCGGGCCGATTCCGGGGGTGTTGATCACGGCGCCCGCCACGATCGAGCCCGGCATTGGCGCCCAGCTACTCAAGACGACCGCGCCGACGACGTTGGTTCTTGGCAACGCGACCACATCCGGCGTCCGAGCGCTATGGATGCAGGTGGAGGTCGCAGCTGACGCGAACTTCCAGACGGTGTTGCATCAAGCGGACCGCATCGCCCCGAACGCCACGGGACGAACGCCGTACACAATCCCCGAGACACTCGGCGCCGGGCACACCTACTACTGGAGAGCACGCGGCCTGGACGGCGCCAATACCGGCCCCTACTCCTCGGTCGCTCACTTCAGCATCGTCGACCCCGTGGTCATCGAGACACCGATACCAATCGAACCGAACGGTACGCTTGCCACGAATCGCCCGACGTTCCGCGTCAAGAATGGCCGCGTGAGTGGTCCGGTCGGTACCGTCATCTATCGATTCGAGATCGCGACCGCACTCGATCCAGCGGCGATCATCGCGGTGGTTTCCTCTGCCCCAGGCACCGATGGAACGACAGCGATCTCTCTTGGTGAGCTGCCGTACGACAAGACGTTCTTCTGGCGGGCCTATGCGACCGACGGGACGACGACGAGCGTCCCATCTGGCGTCGTTTCCTTCAAGACATCCCTCGCGCCGGGCGGTGGTGGTGGAGGCGGAGGGGGTGGTGGAGGAGGCGGTGGAGGTGGTGGTGGCGGTGGCACCGTGGGCCCACCTCGAACCATTGGACCAGACGAGGCGCTTCAGATCATTCGTCGGGTTCACGACACGGAAGGCTGGAATCTCGGCTCACGCTCATCGCGCGACGACCGGATCAAGTTCTTCTTCCGGGCGGTGGCAGTGATCCACTATGGCCACGCGCGCTTCAATCCTGCGGGCCCGGATTCGAGCTGGTGCGTCAAGGATGCAGGCGGCGGCCGGCCACCGTCAGATGATGTACTCGTTCAGTGCGGATCACGCGATGCCTGGGACCTGATTGGAAGCGCAGGCGCTGACAATTACTCGTTCCACCTGGACTACATCGGACGACTCACGAGCGAGCAAAACGTCTATCCGCCGCCGCGGTCGGCGCTCCCCTAAGGGGTCGCGCCGAAGGTTCCAAAATTCCAGGGTTCCGAGGTTCCACGGTTCTCGATGACGAGAGCGCTGAAACCTTGGAACTCTGGAACCTTGGAACCTTGGAAGGACTAGAAGCGGAGCCTGGCCCCGAATCCAACCTGCACACCACCCACGTCGGTCTCGACGGTGTTGTCGAGCACCTGGATCTTCGCCGTGGAACCAGCGTAGCGCAGGAACATGCCGGCACCGAGCTTCATCGTCGGCGTCTCGTACAACTTGTAGGTGGCGTCGACGCCGAGGTTGAATCCAACCGGCGAATCAGTTCGCTCAGTGATCACCGCCGTACCGTTCACTGAGGTGAATGGCGAGCCCACTTCAGTGTAGGTAACGTCGCTCACTACATCCTGATGGACGCTGAAGAACGACGGACCCACCGTCACATGGAGGCTCAGGTCGTCGCTGAGTGGCAGCATGTAGCCGAACTGCAAGTGAAACGCTCGCTCCGACCGCTCGAGGTCGCTTACCCCGAAGGCGACGTTGCGATGGGCGTTGAACGCGACCGGGCTCGGCACGGATGCTGACACGGCCCCCTCACCCGACGACCCACCACGATGAAAGCCGATCCCCAATGACACGTTGCGCCACACGCGCGCCCCAATCGCAAAGTCGAACATCGGTCCGGAGTCGAAGGTGCTGGCGACTTCCAACGACCCATCTTCGTCATACAACCGGAAGATGCGCGCATCGGTGAACGTGCCCGATGAGCCCCCGAACGCGATGTTGACATTGAGGTAGCCGCGATCGGTCCATGGGTCGCCCACTTGGGCGGACGCTTCGCGAACGCTGGTGGCTAAAACGAGCAGAACTACGAGGGTCAGGGCCTTTCGGTGCATTTCGATTTTCGACTCCTGTGGTAGCGCCAATTACAAAGCTGGAGGCTGATACCCCCATTTGGTTCGAACGGTCGAGGGCCGCAAGATCCTAGCATGAGCATTTGGCTTCGAGCCGATATCCTGAATGGCGGCAGCGGCTTGGCCACGTGTTTTTGGGTTTCAGCCAAATGTCGGCTGCGTTATCATGCGTAGCGTTTTGCGAGGCGCGCGCCTCGCGTTCCTGTTCGGCAATTGGAGAACTCGTTCGATGCAACAAAAGACATTCTTGGTGTGGGCGATGTCGTGCGCGCTCACCATCGCGGCGTGTTCGAGTAGCCCGCAGACGACCCTCTCGCCCACCGCGGTCGATCCTTCGGATGCAGCACTGAATCCCGATGGCTCGAGTCTCAAGGTCGATGCCCCAACCGGCCTCGGGCCCAACGGCGTCACGGCTAGCTCAAACCGACCCACGCTGACCTTCAATGCCAGCACCGGGCGATACGCCGCGGTTGGCTTCGCCTATGAAGTGGAATTGCAGAACGAGGCGGGTAACGTCATCTACACAAGAATCGTGGGGCCGGCGACGGGTGCGATCAGCCACACCGTGGAAGTCGATCTGCCCTCCTCCATCAATGTGTGGTTCCGGGGGCGCGCGCGAGCCGGCGAGCATTCGGGGCCATGGTCAGGCTACGCCCAATTCAGAACGGCGACGCCGTCGGCGGTAGCGCCAGAGGGCGGCGGGTCTCTGCCGTTCCCCGTGCCTGAGGCATGTGGTCCATTTGGCGCGCACGGTCGACTTCCCTGCGTGCTCGCAGTGGCCGCCCTTTCAGCCGAGTGGCAGGGCTGCGCGGCAGGCCGCGGAGTAAACTGCCATCGCTTCGCGCGTCAAGTCGTTTACGCGCTCTCCCAGTCTGACCCGAATTTCCAGATGATCCTCGCGCAACCTGGTAATCATGCCTGCAGTTGCTCCGGATGCGGTGGCAGCGACGGCGCCAGCATGTTCCGCGAGGACACCACGGTCTACGGTGGTCGCAGTGTCTTCGATATGATCACCGGCGCCGGTGGGCCGTCGCCGAGCCTGAGCTGGAGTCATTTAGGGGACGGCGGCCCCCGCCCCGGCGACCTACCGAGGAACGCCTCGGTGTGTGCTCCGTGATCCAATGACGAGGGCAGGAGGCAGCTGCCTCCTGCCCTTCGCGTTTGACGGTTTCTCAGTGGCCGAGCGGCCCAACTTCTACAAGTCGTTCTCTGAAAAGAAGCTGACGACGTACGGCAGCGCTCGCCGAGGCAAGATCGAACAGCATCGGCTCGGGCTGCTGCACCGCTTCAAGGCTGCGCCGGGCGATATGTTCGAGATCGGTCCCGGACACGGCACCCTCGCCGAGCAGGCGGTCAGCGCGGGATGGCGTTACACCGCCATCGAAGCCAGCCCCATCCTGATCGACGTGCTCCAGAAAAAAGGGCTGCGCGTCATCGAGGCGTGGACACCGCCCATCCCGATACCCGACGGCAGCGCGGATGTGCTGTATGCCGACCAGGTCCTCGAGCACATGAGTGGCATCGACGCAGCGCGTCAGTTCACCGCCGAAGGTCTTCGCGCGCTGCGGCCCGGCGGGATCTTCTTCGTGGTCGTGCCCGACTACCTCAAGGAGCGCACGTTCTTCTGGGACGTGGACTACACGCACAACTTCGTGACCACCGAACGACGCGTGAAGCAATTGTTCAACGACAACGGCTTCGACATCCTCCACATCGAGCGTAGCATCGGCGTGGCAACCGGGTTTGCGCGCGATGCCTTGGCGGCTGGTGCCTTGCTGGCGAACTTTCCGGGTCTCGACGCTCTGTCTCGGCATACAGGCACCGAAGACCTGCTCTTCAAGATCCGCAAGAACCTCTTCGAGACGCTGACCTTCGTCGCCCGCAAGCCGACGTCGTGAGTCGAGTCGCCTGGACCAGCGTTCGGGTCGTCATCACCATCGTCATCTTTGCGTTCATCCTGCGCGATCTCGATTGGCGCGCAGCCGCTGACGCGCTCTCACGATTCTCCACGGCTGCTCTACTCGGATATCTCGCGCTCATCGCCGCGGATCGTCTGCTGATGATCGCCCGGTGGATCATCCTGATGCGCATGACTACGCAAGTACCTGCGACCGAACTGGCGCGCATTTTCCTGGTGAGCTCCTTTGTCGGCAGTTTCCTGCCTTCTGGCGTTGGCGCAGATGCGGCGCGAGCGATCTCGGTGACCCGGCAAACGCGCGAGCCCAACGAGGCGGTGGCCAGCGTGGTGATCGATCGATTGTTTGGATTGCAGGCAGTCGCCATCGCGGGTTGCCTCGGTGTTCTGCTGATCAGCTATCCGGTGCCGGAAGCGCTGATGCGGGTGACGCTCACTTCGTCGCTGCTCATGGTGGCGATCAGTGTTGGAGGGTTGTTCGCCGACGTCATCGCGGCCCGCTTGCCCGCCGGTGTGCGGCAATCGTGGGCCGGCCAGGCGGCGCTTCGTCTCGGGAGTGCGCTGGGCGCATATCGGTCGCGCCGCGACATTCTCTGGCGTGTCGCCGCGCTCTCGTTCGTCGTCCAGGCGGTGCGGGTGCTCCTGGCCTGGGTGATAGGCCGCGGGCTCGGGATTACATTGCCCTTTGCCTATTACTGGGTCTTCATGCCGCTCAACATCCTGCTGACGCTGTTGCCGCTGTCCGTCGGCGGGTTCGGTGTCCCTCAGGGTGCGATGGTGTGGTCGTTAGGGCCGTTACAGGTCTCGGCGACCGAGGCATTCCTCCTCTCGCTTCTGTTCACCATCGCCGGGACGATTGGGAATCTGCCGGGCGCAATCCTCTACCTAACCTCATCAGGTGCGCGCACACGGCGGGATGGACAGATGCAGACGCCGGACGTCCCCTAGCGTGGCGATTTGCCGCGTGCCCGCAAATCCTGTAGAATCTTACGGTTAAGCATGGCACAGGTATACGCGGCGAAGTATCTCGCCAAGGCGGCGCTCAGCGCACCGCGGGATTTCGTCCGTGCGGCGGTCGCCAGGTACACCCCGCTCCATCCGACGGTCTTCATCTTTCATTGCACCTTCGTCTGCGACGCCCAGTGCGAGATGTGCAGCAACTGGACGCGGGGCGATCGCAAGACCGATCTCTCCCTGGAGCAAATCGAACGGGCCTTCAGCTCACGTCTTTGGAAGGACATCGAGAACGCATCGCTCTCCGGGGGTGAACCAACGACCCGGAACGACATGGTCGACATCTGCCGCCTGATGGTCGACAAGTTCCCGAAACTTCGCAAGCTCACAATCAACACCACCGGCCTCACCCCGCAGCGGGCGATCCCGATGCTGACCGAGGTCGTGAAGATGTGCCACGAGCGGAATGTCATCTTCTCGACACGCGTGTCGATCGATGGCGTCGCCGATATGCACGACCAGGTGCGCAACGTCAAACGCGGCTTCGAGAAGGCGGGCAAGACGATTGCGGCGATGCAGGAGCTTCAGAAGACCTACAGCTTCAACTTCGGCATCTCGTCCACGATCTTCTCCATGAATCTGGACGACGCGGACAACATCCTCGCGTGGGCCAAGAAAGAGAAGCTGGACATCGTCTTCAACATGGTCCGCTTCACCGAGGCAATGCTCGGCAACAGCGACCTGCAAGGCGATCTGCGTCCCATGGGTGTCGAGGAGCAGCGGATGCGGAAGTTCTTCCTCGATCGCGTGCGGCAGGATCCGCTGCTCGACGGGCAGAACTACATCTACATGCACTACGCGGACATGATTGGCAACGGGTACCATCGGCTGGCGCCCTGTCCGTTCCAGACACAGGGCGTGATGCTGAACCCCAATGGCGACCTGTTCTTCTGCGAGAACAGCGACGTCATGGGCAACGTCAAGGACGAGGATCCGGAGCAAATCTACTTCCGGGATTCGTCCCAGGCGCATCGCGACATGATTCGCGACGACAAGTGCCCGAGCTGCCTGAGCCCGTGCCAGATGAACGTGGCCGCCATCAAGCAGGTAGTGCCGTACGCGAAGTTCCTCGTGCGCGCATCGATGGAAAAGCGCCGCACCGGCACTGATGCACCGGCCTCTGCTCCCCCGACGGTTGAAGGGGTCCCGCTCTAGCCGCCCAGTTGCCACTCACGCTCAGCGTTCTGGTCCCCGTCTACAACGAGCGCGCGACCATCGAGCGCTTGCTCCGCGAGGTGGTGGCCGTCGACACCGGCCTCACCCTCGAAGTCCTGGTCGGCGACGATGGCTCGAGTGACGGCACCCGAGACATCCTCAATCGCCTGCAATTACCGGGTGTGAAGGTCATCCTCATGCCGGACAATGTGGGCCGTGGCGGTGTCCTCAAGCATCTTTGGACGCTGGCGTCCGGCGACATCTACCTCCACCAGGATGCCGACCTCGAATACGACCCGCGCGACTACCCAGCGCTGCTCGCGCCGATCCTCGGCGGCCAGGCCGATGTGGTGTACGGCAGCCGGTTCAAGGGTTCGATCGAAGGCATGCGGTTCGCCAACCGGATGGGCAATCTCATCATGAGCGCCGCCGCACGCACGTTGTATGGCGCCAAGGTGTCGGACCTCATGACCTGTTACAAGATGTATCGGGCGCCGTTGATCAAGGATCTGCGGATTCGGGCGAACGGCTTCGACTTCGAGGCCGAGTTCACGGCCCGTCTCGCCCAGCGAGGCGCCCGGTTTGCCGAGGTGCCCGTCAGCTTTCGCGGACGGACATTCGAGGAGGGCAAGAAAATCCGGGCGTTCGACGCCGTCCGTGTCATGCGGGAGCTGGTTCGCTGTAAGGTGACGGGAGAACCAGTTGGTTGATTTCAGTGGACGGATGGTTGGCGTCATCCTCGCCGCCGGCAAAGGCGCGCGGATGTATCCGTTTTCCGAACGGAGCCCGAAACCGATCCTTCCGATACTGAATCGGCCCCTCCTGAGCCATCAGATCGAGGTGATGCGCGGCTGCGGCATCACGGAGATCCACATCGTGGTCGGCCACCGCGGCTATCAGGTCGCCAGCCTCATCGGCGACGGCACGCAGTTCGGGGTTCGGATTCATTTCATCGAGCAGGAAACCACGCTGGGGCTGGCGCACGCCGTCGGCGCGTTGGAAGCGCGGGTTCAGCTGCCCTTCCTGCTGATGCTGGGCGACATCTACTTTCATTTGAAAGCACCGTTGGAGCCGCTACTCGAGCAGGTGCTGAATGGCGAGACCAACGCCAACCTGGTCAGCATGTACGAGCCGGATCCCGAGATGGTGCGCCGCAACTTCATCATCGATGCGGACGGCCAGGGACGGGTGCGGCGCGTGATCGAGAAACCGCGCTATGTGAACAGCCAGTTGAAGGGATGCGGTCTGTACGTGTTCGACCAGCACATTTTCGACGCCATCCGACGGACACCACGCACCGCGATGCGCGACGAATACGAAATCACCGACAGCATCCAGATTCTGATCAACGACGGGTACCTCGTTCACCATCATCCGATCGTCGAGCGTGACCTCAACCTCACCAAGCCCGACGATCTCCTGACGATCAACCTGATCGAGCTCGAGCGAAAGGGCCTGCCGTGCCTCGTCGGCGACAAGGTCATCGCTCCTCCGGGCACGCGAATCGAGCGCAGCGTCATCGGTGAGGGCGTCGTCATCCGGCATCCGATCCGGATCTCGAACTCGGTGCTGATGCCAAACATTACCGTGGAGACGACCCACGATCTGGACGCCGTCGTCATGGACGGTGAGCATTCCGTCTACTGCCCCGGCCTCGCCAGCGCCAACACCTAGATGGCCTTTTCGCATGCGCTGGTGACCGGCGGTGCCGGCTTCATCGGCTCACACCTGACACGGGCGTTGCTGGCGCGCGGGCATGGCGTGACGGTTCTGGACAACCTTTCCGTGGGCCGGCGGGATGTGGTTCCGGATGGCGCGCGATTCGTCCATGGCGACATTCGCGACGAAGCGGCTGTCGGCGAAGCGCTTCGAGGTGTGGACTGCGTCTTCCACCTGGCCGCGCAAGTGACGATTCGTGGGAGCTTCGACCGTTTCTACGAGGATCTCGATACCAACGTGATGGGGACGGCGCGCGTGATCAAGGCGCTGGACCCGAGCGCGATCAAATGGTTCGTGCTCGCCTCGTCCATGGCCGTCTACGCCGACGCGCTTCGACCCGAGCCCATCGATGAATCGCACGCCACTCGCCCGTTGTCGCCGTACGGCATCGGCAAGCTGGCCGCTGAGGGCGTTGCGCGTCAGGTTCTGGAGGCGCGCGGCATCCCGATGACGGTAATGCGGTATTTCAATACGTTCGGCCCCGGCCAGACCTACACGCCCTACGTAGGGGTCATCACGATTTTCGTGACACGGCTGCTACGCGGTGAATCGCCGGTTGTGTTCGGTGACGGCGAACAGCAACGTGATTTCGTTCACGTCGACGACATTGTCGGCAGGCACGCTCGCGGCCCCGGGAAGACTCCGGGCACCTACAATCTGGGGACCGGCCGCGGCACGTCCCTGAACGATCTCGCGGCGCTCCTGACAGAACGGCTCTCGCCGGGTCGAGACCAGTTCTTCACGCGCCAGCCCAGCCGGGCGAGCTCCGCTACTCGATTGCCAACATCGAGTCTGCCCGCAAGGCGCTCGACTATCAGCCGACGCGCACACTCGACGCGGACATTGGAAAGGTCATAGCCGAGATCAGAGGTCGGCCGTGAGCGTGGGAAGCGACACGGAACTCAATCGCGACCTTCCCCTTGCGCGTTGGCGAGGTGCCATGGTGATCGCGAGCCTCGTGGCTCTGTTCACGTACGTGTTCGTCACGAACTCCTGGGTGAGCGACGACGCCTACATCTCGTTTCGCGTCGTGGAGAACGTGATCCACGGTTATGGTCTTACCTATAACCCACCCGAACGAGTTCAAGCCTTCACCCACCCGCTGTGGCTGCTGATCCATATTCCCGCGTCTCTCGTCACCGGCGAGGTGTTCTACGCGACCTTGGCACTGTCTTTCGCAGCGTCGCTGGCCGCGCTGATCATCGCCGTGCGATCGCTGCAAGGGTGGTCCGCCGTCCTCCTGCTGGTCTTGACGTTCAGCTCGAAGGCGTTCGTGGACTACACGTCCTCGGGGCTCGAGAATCCGCTCAGTTACCTGTTGCTGGCGGTGTTCCTGACTCGCTTGTTCCGGGACATCGACGCCGGGCGCCAGAGTTTCACGGTCAACGAGCTGGCGTGGTACACGGGAGCGGCCTCACTCGCGTTCGTCAATCGCATCGATTCGCTCTTGCTGTATGCCCCGGTCCTGATGTGGCTCGTGGCGACTTCGTTTCCGGCGTTGCGTTGGCGGATTCTCCAGGCCGTCGCACTAGGCGCTATTCCAGCGGTCGCCTGGGAGCTGTTCGCCCTCGTCTACTACGGTTTCGCGCTACCCAACACGTTCTACGCGAAGGTTGCGACCGGCATTCCAGAATCGTTGCTGTTCCGACAGGGCCTCGTCTACCTGTTGAACAGCCTCGCCCACGACGGCGTGACACTCGCGATCATCGCGATAGCGGCGGCGGCAGCGATGCTGGCGCGGCAGCTACCGCTGGTCGCCGTCGGTCTCGGGTTGATGCTTTCGGTCGCCTACACCGTCTGGGTTGGTGGCGATCACATGGGCGGCCGGTTTTTCGCGGTGCCCTTCTTTTGCGCTGCCCTACTGCTGGCCTCCCGCGTCCGACGCCGCACGACCGCCGCGGCTTGGGTGGCGGCGTTGTTCGCATACAACCTCGCTGCGCCGCTGGCCCCGATCAAGTCGGGCCCTGACTATCAGCAGGGGTGGGCGTGGCGGGACACCAACGGAGTGCAGGACGAACGTGGCTACTATCACCGGGCCACCAATCTCCTGCTCTACAACCCGTTTCGCGAGCAGCCCGACCACGAGTGGTATCGCCAGGGTCTGAGCTTCGCAGCCGGCCCGGAGCGTGTATCGGTGCAAGGAAGTATCGGTTTCTTCGGATACACGGCGGGGCCACACAAGTTCATCATTGACCCCAACGCTCTCTCGGATCCGCTCCTCGCTCGCCTACCGGTCGCAGACCAGCTGTATTTCGAGTTCTACGTTGGTCACTATCGCCGTGAACTCCCGGTCGGCTACGAGGAATCGTGCCGACAGGGGCGGAACGCCCTCGCGGACCCTCAGCTTCACGAGTTCTACGACCGTTTGCTCAACATCACCCGAGGCCCGATCTTCTCGATCGCTCGATTGCGCGACATCTGGCAGTTCAACGTTGGCCGCTACCGCAATTTCAGCCGAGAGCACGCGCGCCACCAGGTCATGCGCGTATCAGTGCCAGCGGCCAACAGTCGGTTCGACACTGATGTCGGCGTCCGTGACCACGACCGTCTGGAGTTGAGCACGCGCGGACAACGAAGCGGCTATTTGCAATTTGGCGGCAAGCTCCCGATGCGTCCCGGTCGCTACGTCGTCAGGTGGTTTGGCCGATACGACGACAAACCTCCGTTTGACGAGACCGGACGTGCCGAGATCTGGATCGATGGCAAACGCCGCAGCGATGTAACGGTGCGTGTGAACGACTCAATCGCTACGACGGGCACTTTCGCTCAGATTGAGTTCAGCCTGGATCGGCCGACGACGAACGCTGAAGCTCGCCTTTACGTCCATGCCGGCGCTGCCGTGACTTTGGAGCGCCTCGAGATCATTAGTGAAGGGGCAACGATCGAGAGCGACGATCAGCGAACGCGGTAGATCGTCATGGCAGCGTTCTCGAACACCGGAGTGAACAGGTCTGGGCTGGCGGCGATTTGCGCCAGGCCCGCCTTGTAGGTTTCACGCTCCAAGGGTCCCGCCGCGATGTAGTCGATCTTCATGAAGCGCGCCGTGACGTACGCTTCCTTGGCGGAGACGGCGCGGTAGATCCCCCACTGCACATTGTCGGACGCCGTCGCGTAGCGAAACGCCGGAATCATGGCAATAGGCCGGCCTGCACCAGTGCGTCTCTCAGCGAAGGCCGGAAGCAGCGACCAATGCGTGCTCCCACGGACATACGGCTCGAGCTGCACTACCGCTTCCGGTGGGGTCTCCCGGCGGATCCATTCGAGAGCCGCGCGTTCATCGTGAGTGATCACCAGCGTCCATGGAAAGTCGGGGCCTCTGGCGCGATTGGTAATGTCTTGTGCGTTATAGACATCGATCGCCGCGGTGGGCACCGCGACCGACAAGGCGATCGCGAGCGGAATGATCAGCACTCTTCGTAGCAACGGACGGGTCCATGCCGAGCTGAGCAGCGCAGCGCCCGTGACAGCGAAGGCGATCAGCAGCATGTGGCCAGTCCGCCAGCCCACCCAGACGCCGCCCGAATCTGGAACGTTCGCGAAGAAGTAGAAGGCGAAGCAAACCAGGATCAGGCTGATTGGTGCAGAGCCGGCCGTCAGACTCCAGCGCCACGCAAACATCGCGGCGACAGCCACCAGGACGAGAGGCCCGAAGTTGAGCAACAGCACCCACCCGAGATGACGGACAGCAATCGGGTTGAGGCCAAACGTCAGCAACGAGCCTTGTGAGCTGTCCGTGTAGCCCAGCGCATTGCTCACCGCAACGGCGACGATGCAGGGCCCGAGGCCGAGAATGGCACTTTGCCACACCGTGCGAAACGCTCGTTGCTGAACGACACGCAGTGCGAATACAAGGGCCACCGCCGCCGATCCCAAGATAGCCGCGAAGCTGCTGAAGAGAACTGCCAGTCCGAGCATGATGCCGGCCCACAGCGCGACCGATGTTTCCTGCACGTCCTCTGACAATGAGACCAGCCACAGCGCGCCAAGTGCGAACACATATCCCGTCAGGTGATGCGGCTGGTACAGCAGCAGCCGTTGCAGGCCATCGACGGGCATGCCGTGGTAGAACCAGCGGGTAATGGCGTCGATGTTGACGGTCGTCAGCGCGCTCCAATCGTCGTGACCCTGGACGATGGCGCGAATCATGTCAGCGCCTTCATAGCTGTTGGCGAGAAACCCGGCAACGCAGCCCAGCAGGCTGGCCCAGGGCCCTGCCCCGACCAGTCGCGCAAGCCCGTAGAGAAACGCCACGAAACAGAGCCCAAACGTGAGGCCGTCGATCAGAATGACCTGCTCCGCCGTAACGCCCCATCCCTTGACGTTGCGGTACAGCGCCCCCGACAGGAAGTGCGCCATCCAGTAGTAGTGCAGCGATTGATCGGTAAGGAAGGGGTTGTGAGGGGGCAAGTCGCCTTTTGCCAGCTCCGCGGTGACCGTCATGGCCCAGACGAAGTCGGCCGTGAAGTACGCGCGGTAGGCCTCGCCGTCGGCGACCGGTTCGCGGATGTGATCGTAGGGTGCCCAGGTCACCACTGGGACGATCGCGAGTGCCAACGTCACGGCGACGATGTCGCGACGGGTAAATGCCGGCAGTCGTAAGGTCGGCCCTCCCCAGCGTCGCGCCGCCACAACCAGACCCCACGTCAGCAGCGGGCCGAGAATCAGGGCAATCCAGTTCTGCACGCGCGCCGCCCACAGCAGGAACACGCCGAACACACTGAAGCCCAACCCGAGCGCCGGCCCGAAGAGCCACGCCCCGATTGAGGCCGGCTCTCTGGATGCAAACAGCTGACGAATCAAGAACACGCCGGGAATTGCCAGCCAACACACAGTCCCGGCCAGAACGATGGCGTGAAAGCGAGGAGCGATGACGACAACTTCGAGTAGCAGGCACGCGGCGAGTGCGAACACGAGCGCGCGCGGCAACCAGGAAGGCACTGACGAATTCTACGTGAGCTTCCGACTCTGGCAGCCGAATTATCTCGCCAAATTAGCGAGAAATCTGCTAATTTTCCAAAATATTACGGCCGCCTGCCCGGCGGCACTGACTGGAGCGATCCAGGGTGCACACCTAGCTCGAAGAGTTCGCCGAGCTTTACTCGACAGGGGTGGGTATTCCCTGGAATTGCAACATCCGGTACGATCGTCGCCACCTACGTCAAAGTCGTGATTATGCAACCAACGTCGCTCATGGTTCCCTTCATTGGCGTATTGCTGACTCTTGGCTGGTTCAGTCTCATCCTCGCCGAACACGGTCCGTGGGCGGGGCTGGTGGCCTCCTCCGACGGTCTCGGATTGACGCTCTCGTCGCTCTCTCCCGTGTCCGCCGCCTTGAGACGACGTCGCGGCCGACCGCGCAAGTTCGATGGTCCTTCGCGTGCCGTCACGCTCACGTTGCCCGAGACGGTGATTACTTCATTGTCCGAGGTCGACCCCGATCTGAGTCGCGCGGTGGTGTCGCTCACCAAGCGCGGACGCCGCAGCAACGGACAGCCGCCGGCGACGCTCGCGGTCTTCGGTAATCGCGCCGTGATCACGGTCCGGCCAACCAAGTCGCTCGAGAGACGCATCGGCGTCAACCTCGTGCCACTCTCGGATGGTCGCGCGCTGATTTCGTTCCATCAGCCAAAGAGCATCGCCGAGCTCGAACTGCTCATCTACGATGCGCTCGAGGACAAGTCACTCAGCGCGGAAGACCGGCGCGTGTTCGAAGGGATCGGCACGATTCTGCGTGACGCCCGACGTTCGTCCGACGTCAGCCTGCTTCATCGCAGCATCATCGTGCTCGAGTCTTCGCAGCGGAAGCTGAAGCCGGCCCCGACTCGCTCTTAGATTCCCGGCTTCCAGTCAGGCACGCGGTCGTTCCCCGGCCCGCTCGTGAGCCGAACATAGCCTCCCTGTGGCTTGTGGGGATCGATGATCGCCAGGTCCCAGTCCTCGCCCTGATGATGTTCGGGGCTGACCGAAAACGCGATCAACTTGCCGTCGGGCGAATAGTCGGGATAGTAGCTCCACATCCGCTGGTCTTTGTGCACCACGCGCGTACCGTTCACGCGAACCGCTTCGAGCGATGACGGCTCACGACCGGTCGTCATGCGGACAAACGCCATTTCCTGGCTGTCAGGGGCGAACGACGGACGGCATGCCCCGCCGACTCCCGAGGTCAGCTGTGTCGTCTGGCCGTTGGTGAAGTCGAGCACGTGCACCTGAAAGCTCATGATCGTCTGCGCGGCATAGGCCAGATAGCGGCCGTCCGGTGACGTCGCCGGCATGATGGCGCGGTTGATGCCGCTCGTGATGCGATCGACACGCTTGTCGGCCACCCAGACGCGGTAGATTTCGCCGCGTCCATCACGCTCGCCCGTGAAGAACAGGCTCTTTCCGTCATGCGCCCAGACCGGGCCCTGTTCGTTCGAGGGATGATCCGTCATTCGAATCAAGTTCGATCCGTCGGCGTTCATGACGAAGATGTCGAAGTTCCCCTTCTGTCCGCGGGTGGAGCTGAAGGCGATCCGTTGGCCGTCATTCGACCATCGCGGCTCTTCGTCCAGCCAGTCCCCCGGCGAGCCGACCCGTCGAACCGCCGCCGTTGCGAGATTCAAGACGAAGATTCTGTGCGGACCTTCGCGGTCGGATTGAAACAGCAGCTCACCTTTGAGCCCCTGGGGAAACGGCTTTACCGTTTGCGGCATGGTGTCCGCCGTGGATTCCTCGACCTTTGCCGGCTCGGCGTGCGGGTCCGCGCACGCCGCCACCGCAACCAGCAATATGAGAAAGCCAGCCCGAATCATCATGATCATAGGTTAGGACGTTCCAGAGGGTTTTGCGGCTGACTTGGTGGCAAAGCCCATCAAATGCCAGCCCAACCGCCGCACCAGCGGCCGAGGCACCGCGTTGAACGTGCCGACGAACATCGTGTTGAAAGCCACGGCCTTCCACCCCTTGTGGAGTCTGGACTTCACGGGGAACCGCTCCGGCACGATCTCGACGCTATCGAATGGCGACAGTAGCTCCTTGAACTCGCCAATCGAAAACTTCTGCAGCACGGGCGCGTCCTCGTGCTCGAGGGGCACCTTCATCAACTTCGACATCGCATTCAGCCACGATACCCGGTTGTAGACCATGAAAATGGCGCGGCCGCCCGGTCGTAGGACGCGATGACACTCCCGGACCAGCCGCTGCGGATCAGCGGTGTACTGGATCACGCCATGTCCATAGACAACGTCGAAAGCGTTGTTCGGGTACGGGAGTGCCTCGGCATTGGCCGTCCTCAGGTCGTGGGCGGTGAGGCCGTGTAAATGAAGATTCTTGCGTGCGAGCTCGATCGCCGTCTCCGACAGGTCGACGCCGGTCACGATCGCGCCGCCTCGTGCGAATCGGACGAGATCCGTGCCGATTCCGCAACCCACTTCGAGCAGTGTCTGGCCGCGAAAGCCCGCGAAGTCCACCAACCGCGGCAAATAGTGCAGTTTGTCGAATCGATATTCGTCGAGGTCGTTGAAGAACTCGAGAGACCCGACCGGCCGGTCGGTCATCTCGAGGTCGTGGATCCTCGCGTTCCAGTAGTGCTCAATCGCATCGATCACAAGCGAAGCCCTCGTCCTATCCACGCCGCGTCCTGAGCCTCTATCGTACAATGCACACCCATCAGATGGTCCGCGATCTCCGTCGACTGGCGGACACTCGCTTCGATCTCGTCATCATTGGGGCTGGATTTTACGGTGCGATCGCGGCGTGGGATGCCTCGCTGCGCGGCCTTTCGGTCGCGTTGATCGATCAAGGCGACTTCGGCGGCGCAACCTCCTCCAACAACCTCAAGACGCTGCACGGCGGCCTTCGATCGCTCCAGGGGATGAACTTTCCCCAGATGCGGTTGTTCATTCGCGAGCGCCGTGCTCTGGCCCGGGTCGCCCCTCATCTCGTCCGCCCTCTGCCTTTCGTCGTTCCGACGTATCGAGACTCTCGCCGCTCAGCGCTTGTTATGCGGACCGCGCTGATGATCAACGACATCGTCTCGCGCGATCGACACGACGGGCTCGATCCCAGCCTGCACCTGCCGCCTGGAGCGATTGTCGATCGTGACGAGTGCTTGCGGCTAAACCCGGTGGTCGCTCCCGAAGGTGTGACGGGTGGCGCGGTCTGGCACGACTATCAGATGCACAGCACGGATCGAATGACGTTCTCGTTTGTCCTGTCCGCGGCGGCACGGGGCGCCACAACAGCAAACTACGTCAAGGTTGTGCGAGTAATCGTCGACGGCCCGCGTGTCACCGGGGTGACGGCGGCAGACCAGGTTACGGGCGAGACGTTCGATATTCGAGCCTCGACGATCCTGAACGCCACGGGGCCGTGGGCAACATCCTGGCTACAGGAGCTCGCGCCAGCGGCCCAGTCCCCGGCGCCGCTCCTCTCGCGGGCCATGAATCTGGTTCTCGGCCGCCAGCCATCCGATCACGCGTGCGGCGGCCTGGCCAATGGCAGGTTCCTGTTCCTCGTGCCGTGGCGCGAGGTCTCGATGCTCGGAACGAGCCACGACGCGCACGACGGCGGACCTGACGGGTTGCACGTCACCGTCTCGGACGTGGACGCGTTTCTCACCGACGCCAAGAACGCTTTTCCCCTGGCCCATTTGACCGCGTCCGACATCCGCTTGGTGCACCGCGGGCTGTTGCCAGTGGTTGCCGGCCAGGGCGGCCACGTAAAGCTGTTGCGCGAGAGTACCAGTCGTCGACCATCGCCGTGATGGTATTGGCGGCCTCATTTCGATGTTCGGGGTTCGCTACACGACAGCGCGCGCGACCGCCGAACTGGCCATCGATGCCGTCTTCAAGGATCGTGGGGCCTCATCGCCGCCATCGAGCCGCACATCGGAGACGCTGGTCGAAGGCGGCGATGTCGGCGACAAAGAATCGTTCTTGAAGAAGGCGCTGAACGATGACGCTACTAACGTGTCGACCGACACTCGCCGGCGTTTGGCCGTAACCCACGGTTCTCGACACCAGGAAGTTCTTACCCTGATGAAGGAGGGCGCAGAGCTCGCAAAATCGTTGAGCGAAGACTGCCCTGTCACCGGTGCCGAGATCGTTCACGCAGTAAGACGCGAGTCGGCCGTCCGACTCTCCGACGCGCTCCTGCGGCGCACCGAAGCCGGATCCGCCGGCCACCCAGGCCAGCCAGCAATCGTACGCGCCGCGGCGCTGATGGGACGTGAGCTGAATTGGAGTGAAAAGCGCCTTGCGGAGGAGATTGCGGCAGTCGAAGCGTTCTATCGGATACCGGGCTGACGCTGTGGACCGTCAGTTGTCAGTTACCAGTTTCCAGTTCAAAGGTGGGGTTGAAAACTACGAGCGAAGGTGCTCTGTGCACCAGCGCTCGAAGACCATCAACGGAAACAGCGTATGCGCGTGGTTTTCCCGGCCAGCGACGTGCGAATCCACCATTCGCGTGACCTCGGCGGGATCGAACAGTCCGCGCGCGGCGAGGCGATCCGCCGATAGCAACGACCGCATCAACGGTTGCAGCTCCCGACGGAGCCAATTCTTCATCGGGATGCTGAAGCCTTCTTTCTTGCGAGTGAGGATGCGCTCTGGAAGGACACCTCGCATCGCTTGCTTCAAGATCCACTTACGTTCGCCATTGCGAATCTTCAGGCTGCCCGGCATCGAAAACGCCAACTCCATGACGTCAACGTCTAAAAACGGCGCGCGCGTTTCGAGCGAGGTGGCCATGCTCATCCGGTCAACCTTCACCAGAATGTCATCGGTCAGGTAGAGCGACAGGTCGGCGTAGAGCTGACGATTCAGCAGATCGTCGGCGCCGTAACGCCTCAACGCCTGCCGAACCGGTGAGTAAACGTCTGACGCCGCAAGTGTGCCGATCAACGTTGGCGTGTAGAGCCTTCGCTTTGCCCGCGGGCTGAGATACACCATCCACCGATAGTGGCCGAGATCCTCGGGCGCCTGGATGGCGCCCAGCGTAAAGCGCTTGAACTTGTTGACCAGACCCTTCTTCTTCTCAGTCGGCGGCAACGCAGCGGCAACCGCGGCCAGCGCGGGCATGAAGGTGTCGCCCACCTTGGCGTAACGAGCCGCCAGATCCTGGGCTTGATACGCATCGTATCCACCGAAGAGCTCGTCGCCGCCGTCTCCCGACAACGCGACGGTGACATGCTCACGCGCCAATTGCGATACGAGGAAAGTCGGAAACAACGAGACATCAGCAAAAGGCTCGTCGAGGTGAATGACCAGCTTCTCGAACAAGGCGTCCAGATCGGGCGACACCGTCCGTTCGCGATGGTTGGTCTTGAACAGCGCCGCAACCTCACGCGCGTACGGCAGCTCATTGTAGGTGCCGGCGTCGAACCCGATGCTGAAGCTGTTGACCGGCTGGAGCGACGCCTCGCTCATGAACGCGACGATGCTGCTCGAATCGATGCCGCCCGAGAGGAAGGCGCCAAGCGGCACGTCTGCCATCATCTGGCTGACCGTCGACCGGCGCAGCGCCTCGCGAAGCGCTTCGGCAGCCTCGCCCTCCTGCCAGTCACGCACCGGAACGCTTGCGGCGTCCCAGTAGCGATGGATCTCCACGATCCCTGCGCGGTAGGTGAGATAGTGTCCCGCCGGCAGCTTGTGAACACCCTTCAGGATGGTGCGCGGCGCAAGCACGTACTCGTAGGTCAGGAACTGGTCGATCGCCTCAGGATCCAGCTCCCGGGTTACGTCGGACCTGACGAGCAGGGCCTTGACTTCCGAGGCGAGCAGCATCCCACGCGAGGTCTGCGTCCAGTAGAGCGGTTTCTCACCCGCCCGATCGCGGGCCGCGAGCAACGTCCTCGTTCGCCCGTCCCATAACGCCAGCGCGAACATCCCGCGCAGCCGCTGGAGAAATGCCGGCCCCCATTCCTCGTAGGCGTGAACCAAGACCTCGATGTCGGAGCGGCTCTTGAAAGTGTGGCCGTGTGCCGACAGCTCGTCGCGCAACTGCGGGAAGTTATAGATCTCGCCGTTGGCAACCAGTTGGATGTCGT
Organism: uncultured Acidobacteriota bacterium; assembly: GCA_963724485.1. GTDB lineage: Bacteria > Acidobacteriota > Vicinamibacteria > Vicinamibacterales > UBA2999 > JACCSI01. The sequence continues at coordinate 174,291 of CAVRUW010000013.1, read as the reverse complement.
CGGACTCGTTGCTGAACGGCTGCTGCCCGCCCGCCAGATCGACGATGGACAGCCGGCGCATTCCAAGTCCGACACCACCAAGCGTGATGCTTCCCTCTTCGTCGGGTCCGCGATGCTGCAGCATCCGCACCATGCGCCCCAGCTCCTCCGGGAGGACCGGCCGGTTCAGATCCGACTCAACGATGCCGACGATGCCACACATTGGGTATTAAAGATTCTGAGGTCCTAATGCCTGGTGCTGGCCACCGATGACCGGCCACCGATCTCTGCTCACTGACCGTCACTGCCCGCCGGCGACCGCCGATCACGTACGACTCGCGCCGGGATGCCGGTCGCAATCGCGAACTCCGGGATCTCGCCAACGACGACGGCACCGGCGCCAATGATGGCGTCGCGGCCGATGCGAGAGCCATCGGTGACGACCACGTGCGTGCCCAGCCACACGTTGTCGTCGACCTCGATGCCGCGGGCGGTGCGTCCCTGATCGAGCACCGGAATGTCGACGCGATCGTACAAATGGTCGCCTCCTACCAGGTAGGTGTAGGCAGCCATCAGGATGCTCTTCCCCACCCGGACGCGCGAGGCCGAGAAGATCTCGCAGTTGAATCCCAGATTTGCGTGATCGTCGATGACGATGTCCCCATTCTTGCAGCTCAGGATCGTGTTTCGACCGATGAAGACGCCGTTCCCGATCGCGATGCCTTTGTTGTCCGTACCCTTCGCATCAAGGCAGCAGTTGTCGTCGATGACAACGTTATCGGCGATGGCAATCTTGTGAGGATGTCGAATCGTGACGTTGACACCAAATACGACGTTCCGCCCCACCGCACCCAGGATCAGCGGGTACAACTTCGAGCGCAGGAAGAGTCCCAGTGCACCTGGCACCCATGAGCAGACGAGGGTCACGAGCTCGAAGGCGATGAGCGGCCACAGGCCGGGGCGGCCGATGACCAGATCGCGATACTTGTCGACCTTCGACTTGCGCTCGTCGAACAGCTCTCTCTGAATGACCGTGATGCGGGGATCGTGCTCGCGGGCCTTGTTGCCGAGTGTTTGATCGTTCGTCATCGCTCGATCGGGGAAAGTTCCGGCGTCTGACGAATCTCGCGAATGGTGTAGACCGGTTTGTTCTGAGACTCGTAGTACGTGCGAGCCATCAGCTCGGCTAGCAAGCCAAACGTCACGAGCTGAACCCCGATGAAGACCAGCAACACACCCAACAGCAGCAACGGTCGGTCGGCAATCCCCTGACGCTCGATCAAGCGGACATACGCCAGCCAGCCGACGATTAGTCCACCGAGGCTCCCCGCAACGATCCCGACCAACCCAAAGATTTGTAGCGGTCGCGTCGAGTAGCTGAGGAGAAACTTCACCGTCAGCAGGTCGAGAACGACGCGGACCGTTCGAGACAAGCCGTACTTGGAAGTACCGGCCGTTCGCGGCCGATGATTGACGACCACCTCTTTGATGCGCACACCGAATTCGCTGGCGATCGCGGGCAGGAACCGATGCATCTCACCATAGAGCCGCAGCGGTTTGACCACCTCGGATCGAAATACTTTGAGCGAGCAGCCGTAGTCGTGGAGGTCGACGCCGGTCGCCCACGAAATCAGCTTGTTGGCGATCATCGACGGAATGCGGCGCGTGATGAGCGTGTCCTTGCGATCCTTGCGCCAGCCGCAGACGATGTCGTAACCCTGGTCGATCTCGTCCGCCATGCGGGGAATATCGGCCGGATCGTTCTGATTGTCGCCATCGGCGGTGACGACCAGTCGGCCTCGCGCAAAGGCAAACCCCGCGGCAAAGGCGGCCGTCTGCCCGAAGTTGCGCCGGAAGCGGATGACGCGAAGATGCGGGTCGCGGGCCTGCTGCGCCGCGAGTTGAGCAAACGTATCGTCCGTGCTCCCATCGTCGATCAGGATGAGCTCGTACGAACGGTTGCCGCTCATCAGCGTGGCCGTCAGTTCGTCGTAGAGGCGCTTGATGTTGGGCGACTCGTTCCGGACCGGAATGACAATCGAAAGGTCGGGAGTCATCGAGCGGGAGTCGAAGACATTATATTACTTGCAAGTGATTGATAGGTCCAGAGTTCCTGGATTCCAGCTTCTCCGCCGGCAGCTCTGGGATCCGGGTCCGTTGCCCACCCTCCTGGCCCGCCTCGCCCTCGTGCTCGGCCTGATCGCCGTTGGTTGGTACGGCATCCTCGGGCTCAACCTCGCACACTACGACGCCAAGGCTCACCTCGTGGTCGCGCGGCGCATTCTCGACAGCCTGACTCCGGGGTGGGAGCAGATCGGCGCGGTGTGGCTTCCGTTGCCGCACCTCATCAACATGGTGCCGATCCAGATCGATCATCTATATCGGACCGGCGGGTCCGCGATCGCAGTCTCCGTTCTCGCCAATGCGGTAGCCACGGCGTCACTCGCGGCAACCGTGCTCGCACTCACGGGCTCACGTGCCGGCGCGTCGCTGGCTGCTGCCCTGTTCGCAACGAACCCCAACATTCTCTATCTCCAGAGCACTCCGATGACCGAGCCGTTGTTGTTCGGTCTGTCGACGCTACAGGTGTTTCTCTTCACCTCATGGGTCCTTGGCGGTCGCTTCACGATACCGCCGGCAGCGGGCTGGGTGACCGTGCTGGCCTGCCTCACGCGCTACGAAGCGTGGCCGATCACCGCCGCCTGCTACGCCACGAGCGCGTTTGCCTGGTGGCGGAGGGGCCGGGCACTGCGGGATATCGTGCAACTCTACGCGCGCCTGGCGATCTATCCGGCGGCAGCGATTCTGGGCTTCATGGTGTTCAGTCGCATCACCGTCGGAGAGTGGTTCGTGAGCGGCGGGTTCTTCGTTCCGGACGAAACACTTCGTGGCCAGTTTATGGTCGCGATCGACAAGATCAACGAGGGCGTCGCGCTCCTGGGTGGCGGCTGGCTGGTGCTGCTGACGCAGATCGCGCTGGTGCTGGTGGCCCTGGTCGGCCTCGCCTCCGTTGGTCGATCGCCGATGCTCGTGCCGCTGTCGTTGTTCGCGGCCGCCGCGTTACCGCTCGTCGCGTACTTCGCTGGTCACCCGTTTCGGCTGCGCTACGAGATTCCGCTGCTCGTCGCCGCGACGCTCACGATTGGACTGGTCGTTGGTCTGCTCAGGCGATGGGCGCTGCCCATCGCGGTCGTCATCTTCGGGCTCATCGTGTGGGAGCGGCCGCCGTTCGACGCGCGGGCGTCAATGGTCGCCGAGGCGATGCTCGATCGCAACGCCGCCGGGCGAGCGCGGGTGACTGGTTGCCTCGAGAATCGGCGCGACCACAGCGTCATCCTGATGAGCATGGGCTCGCTTGGCCACTACATGCACGAGCTCTCGGCGGCGGGCTTCGAGATTCGTGACTTCCTACACGAAGGCAATGGGCCGATCTGGGACAGCGCCTTTACGCGCGGTCCCGCGCCGCTGGTCGAGTGGGTGATCGTCGAAGAACAGGCTGAAGGCGGTGACGCCGTCGTTGAGCGCCACCGCCTGCTGCCGGCGATGCTGGCGGGTTACGAGCGAATCTGCAGCGGAGGGGGGATTGCGCTGTATAGAAGAATCGAACGTCAAAACCTGACGCCAAACGTGGCGAGATAGTGAAAGCCTCCGAGATCGATCTTCGGCCCGAAAAAATCAGCCTCGTCGAGATCGCCCTCGGCCTTCTGATAGCGCAGTTCGCCGCCGATGGTGGCGTTGCTGCCGATCAGGAAACGGGCGCCGAAGACAGCCACCGGGCCTATCGACGTCCCGGTCTGTGAAAAGCTCTCGCGAAAAACTGGCCGGCCAGGAAGGGTGAAGTCGATGAAATCGCCGGTCTCGCTGTATCGCCAGTTGTAGATGCCAATACCACCACCGAGGTACGGCTGGAAGGCACCTTGACGGCCGAGCGGCAAGATGCGCACCGTTCCCGTAATCGGCACAATGCGGAGTTTCAGTTGCTGCTCGATCTCACTGCCGTCTGGCCTTTCAAAGTCGTCGTAGATTGTGTCCACTCCCCGAGTCGTGAACTGGATGCCGGCACCCACCTCGAGAAAATCTCCAAGCGGAGCGACCCACTCAGCGCCCACCGACGCAGCGTTGAAATCGCTGAAGTCGAAGAGATAGACCCCACGGTTCTCGACCAGCACGTCGCCGTCGACGCGCGCATCTTCGCCACGGACCGTGAAATAGCCCAGTGAAAAATTGAAACTCTGCTGCGCGAACGCAACATCCGGGTGCAGCAGGCCGACGGTCAGGCAAGAAAGGACCGCCCAGGCGAATCGGGAACGCATGCGACCTCCGAGGTCATGCAGGCAGGCACGCTCTCGGAGAAAGCAGGGCTCATGCCACCACTTATGTCCTGACTTAGGGACGCTGAACGGTCCCGATAATCCTCAGCATCTCTTCGTGGATCACGCCGTTCGACGCAAGTACACGGCCGGCGTGCGCGTCCCATGGCCCGCCGTTCAGTGCGGTCACGCGCCCTCCCGCCTCCTGGACAATCAGCCCGCCCGCCATGGTGTCCCATGCCCGGAGGCCCTGTTCCCAGAACCCTTCCATCCGACCGGCCGCCACCCAACACAGGTCGATCGCCGCTGAACCCAGCCTGCGGACAGCGCGCGCCTCTCGAAGGAACGCTGCAAAGAGGCCGAGGATGTCATCCATGCGCTCGCGGATGTCGTAGGGAAACCCGGTGACGAGCACCGAGTCGATCAAGGAGCTGGCTCGAGAGACCTTGATACGCTCACCGTTGAGCCATGCGCCCACGCCGCGTTCGGCCGTGAACAATTCGCGGCGGTTGGGATCGAAGACCGCGCCCACCGCCGGGTGACCATCGATCTCGAGAGCCAGCGTCGAGCAAAAGAGCGGGATACCGTGAGCGTAATTGGTGGTGCCATCCAGCGGGTCGAACACCCATCGATGGGTCGCGCCTGTCGAGATTCCCCCCATTTCCTCCGCGAGAACATCGTGATCAGGAAACCGTTCGCTGATCAACGCTCGAAACATGCGCTCGACCTCGACGTCCACCTCGGTCACGAGGTCGATCGCGCCCTTCTTGTCGACGCGCAGGTTGGAACCGAAACTCGCCATCTGCAGATCGCCGGCACGAACGACAGCCTCGATCGCGGTGGCAAGAAAGATGGGATTGGGTGGTTCGGGGGCAGTCAAGGCTGAATCAGCGGGTCTTCGTGTTCCTCGTGTCGGACTTGATCATCCCGAGGCGGACGCTCCGTTGCGGGACACCTTTTTGACCATTCGAATCTGCATCCCGCGCGTCGTATTCCGCCGCAGCTCGACTTCGTCCATGAAGCTGCGAATCAGGAAGATGCCGCGGCCGCTGGACTTGAGGATGTTTTCCGGAGCGAGAGGATCGGCGACGTCTTCTGGATCGAAGCCCTCGCCTTCGTCTTCGACGCGTATCACGAGCTCTTCGGGCTCGCGCGACGGCACGGGGGTGAATTCGACAACGACCCGCTTCGATTCGTCGCCCTGGTTGCCATGCTTGATGGCGTTGACCACGGATTCGCGGACCGCAACGCCGACCCAGTGCAGTTGGTCGTCATCGAGACCGGCCATGCGACCGATATGGTCGCTGACTACCTGGACGAAATCCAGCATGTCGAACGCGCTGGCGAACTCGAGTCTGATGGTGTGCGGTTGCGTCATCAGGCCCTGTGGCGGGCTCCCGTCGGCGCGGTCATCATTGGCGCGTTAAGTAGCATAGCCGTTTCAAGCTGGTCAAGCGATGCCCAGCCATGAATCGAGAACATCACGTCGGGATATAGTGGGCGATTGTGCGCATCGAAGACCACGTCACCGTTCGTCCCGCTGCCCGTGTGCGAGGCCTCATTCGTGTGCCCGGTGACAAGTCGATTTCGCATCGCTATGCGCTGCTCGCGGCGCTGGCGGACGGCCGTACGACGCTGTCGAATTACGCACCCGGCCAAGATTGCGCGTCGACGTTGCGCTGTCTCGCCGCCATGGGGGTGAGCGTCGAACCCCCCGCAGCCAACACCGAGGGACCCCGCGTGGCGATTGAGGGCCGTGGCCCCCGTGGCCTCCGTGCGCCGGTCGATTCGCTGGATTGCGGCAATTCCGGAAGCACGCTGCGCATGTTGGCGGGGGTTGTCGCCGCCCACCCCTTCGTCTCCACGCTCATCGGAGACCGCTCGCTCTCGAGCCGCCCCATGGGCCGCGTCATCGCTCCCCTGTCGAAAATGGGCGCTCACATCGAAGCCGCCTCGGGCGACCGGCCGCCGTTGACCATCCATGGAGGGGATCTCGAGGGGATCGACTACCGTCCGGACGTGCCGAGCGCCCAAGTCAAGAGCGCGGTGCTGCTGGCGGGTCTGCAAGCAGACGGTCGAAGCCGGGTTACCGAAATCACGCCCACACGAGATCATACGGAACGAGCCTTGTCGGCGTTCGGCGCGGATGTCACCCGCGAGGGCGCGAGCGTCGCAATCGAGGGCGGACAGCGCCTGCACGCCATCGACGCGCGGGTCCCCGGAGACCTGTCATCAGCGGCCTTTGCCGCCGTGGCCGCGGCGGCCCTCACCGGTTCCGACGTCACCATCGACGGCGTGGGCCTGAATCCAACGCGCACCGCCCTGCTCGACGTCCTCCGGCGCTTTGGAGCGCGCGTGGACGTCGAACAGACCGGCGAATGGCAGTCCGAGCCTGTCGGGAGAATTCGGGTGGTTGCACAGGATTTAGGGTCGCTCGCACTCGACGGCGACATCGTGCCGTCGATCATCGACGAACTCCCGGTTCTAGCCGTCCTGGCAACGGCCGGCGGTGAGCTGCGCGTCACCGGCGCTTCGGAACTGCGGGTCAAGGAAAGCGACCGGATCACGGCGCTCGTCCAGGGACTGCGAACGCTGGGCGCGGATGCCGACGAACTTCCCGATGGCTTTCACGTCCGTTCGGGTCACCGATTGACGGGCGGCGTGGTTCAGGCCCACGGCGACCATCGGCTGGCCATGGCGTTCGCCATCGCCGGTCTCACGGCCTCCGAACCGGTCACGATTGAGGGTGCCGACGCGGCGGCGGTGTCGTATCCCTCGTTTTTCAACGATCTCGACCGACTTCGGGCGTGAAGGCTGACAAGATCTACCTGGTCGGGTTCATGGGCGCGGGAAAGACCACGGTCGGGCGCGCCCTGTCGAAGCGCCTTCATTGGAAACATGAGGACATCGACGAGCGAATCGAGCAGCGGGAGCGTCGCGACATTGCCACCATTTTCCGTCAGGAGGGGGAGCCCTACTTTCGAGGCATCGAGCGCCAGGAACTCGTATTACTGCTCGACGTTCGCGGCGTGGTAATCGCTACCGGCGGCGGCACCATCGTCGACCCGGCCACGCGTGCTCTGATGCTGCGCGACGGCGCCGTCATCTGGCTCGATGCGCCGCTGCCGACGATTCTCGAACGGGTCCCGCTCGACGGCCGCCGGCCGCTGGCTTCGGACCGGCTTGAGATGGAAAGACTTTATAATCAGCGCCTCATGGCGTACGGCGAGGCGCACTTCCGGCTCGACGCAAGCCGCAGCTCCGTCGAGGAGCTCGTGGATCAGATCATCGAGTGGCTGGGCACTTAGGAGCGGGCTGGTGAGCCGCTGATGCGCTACCTAATCCTGAGCGACATCCACGCCAACCTCGAGGCGTTCGAGGCGGTTCTCGCCGCCGCGCAGCCGATGGGCTACGACCGCGTTCTCGTGCTCGGCGATCTCGTCGGCTACGGCGCGGATCCCAATGCCGTGATCGAGAAGGTGCGCGAGCTCGATCCCCACGCGCTCATCCGTGGCAATCACGACAAGGTGGGATCGGGGCTCGAAAGCCCCGAAGGGTTCAACGCTATCGCGAAGAGCGCCATTCGCTGGACCTACGACGCCCTCACTCCCGACAATCGCAATTGGCTCGCCGCGCTTCCCGCCGGCCCGGTCATCGTCGACGATCTGATCGAAATTTGCCACGGCACACCGTTCGACGAAGACGCGTACGTTTTCGACGACCTCGACGCGCTCCGGTCGCTGCACACGTCAGAACGCCAGCTGTGCTTGTTTGGTCACACTCACGTTCAGGTCGGATACGCGTTGAGCGGCGATCAGTTCACCCTCACCACGATGGACGACGTGCGGCCGCTGAACATCTTTCTAGCCGAGGGTTCGAAGCACTTGATCAACCCGGGGTCCGTGGGTCAACCGCGTGACGGTGATCCGAGGGCTGGCTTCGCACTGGTCGACGCGGATCGTCGCCAGGTGCTCATCTACCGCACCCCGTACGATATCGAACAAGCGCGCACCAGGATTATCGAAGAGGGCTTGCCGGAGATCCTTGCCCAGCGCCTCGCATTGGGTCGGTAGTCGAACGTTCCAAGGTTCGGCGGCTGGAACCTTGGAACCCTGGAAACCTTACCGAGCTCTCTTCTCGTCCCGTCTTTTCAACTCCGCTAAGTAAGCATCCCGGGCGGCGCGGCCACCGAGGATCCAGCCGAACACCACGCCGATCAGGATACAGACGGGGATGTAGATGAAATGCGCCGCGTTCATTTCAGTCATCGGCGCGGCTCCCGCTCCAGCCGCTGAAGGTCGTTCTCGACGCGGCGGATACGCTTCACCAGCGAGATCACGTAGACCAGGAACGCGACCCAGATGAAGGCGTACGCAGCCACGACCATTGGCGCCGCCGGCAGTTCCGCTTCCGGTGGCAGTTGATCGATCGGCACGAACTCTTCCTGTTGCGGCGGAGGTGTTGGCGAGGGCTGCGCCGACTGCGCCGCCGATGCGACACCTCCGATCAACAGCGTGGCCAGAGCAACGATCGAGACGAGTGATCTCATTCCGCGTCGGCAGCGAGGTACAGGGCTTCTACCCTGCTCCGCTGCTCCTCCAGTTGCACTCGCAACATGAACAACACCATCGACAACAGGATGAACGCCGCCATGCAGTACCACATCGGCCCGGCCATCGGCGGCACTAGAGATGGAATGACCGTCGTCTTCGGGTGAAGACTACGCCAGTAGTTGACCGACACATACACGAAAGGCGCATTCGCCAATCCGAGCAGCGCGATCCCGGCGGCGAGCTTCTCTGAACCAGGCCCGCCATATCGCCGCAACAACAGATAGGCCATGAAAATCATCCATAGCATCAGAGCCGAGGTGGTTCGCGGATCCCAGTCCCACCAGACGCCCCACGCCTTGCGACCCCAGAGCGGTCCGGTGGCGAAGGTCATCGCTCCAAACAAGACGACTTGCTCGGCCGCCGCGACTGCCCAGTGATCCGCCCACGCCGCTTTCTTGAACAGGAAAATCCCGCTCGCGGCTCCGGACACCATCGCCAACACCAGCATCAGGATCGCGCCAGGAACGTGGTAGTAGAAAATCTTCTGAACCAGCCCCATCGTCGACTCGTAGGGCGCCCAGTGAATCAACGCTGGAGCCGACGCAAACAGCACGAGGGCAACGATCAGGAGCGTGGTGGAGTATTTACGCATTGTCGAATCGCGAGGTCAAATGCCTTCAGCCGACCGTCGGCCGTGGACCGTGGGCCGATTTCATTCTGTCATCAACGCCTCGAACGTCCAGAGCGCCAGGGTCACGAAGATGACATCGAAAAAGACCAACAAACCTAGCCAGAACCGGGCGACGGCTTCGTCCGGGGCGGCCTGAAACAACGCGGCGGTGCCGCGAACACCAGCGATCATCACTGGCACCGTCATGGGATAGAGCAGCACCGGGAGCATGACGTCGCGACTGCGCGCGCGAACGAGCATGGCGGCAAACAGGGTACCCACGGCCGCATAGCCGATTGTGCCAGTAACGAGCAGCGCCGCGAAGAGCAATGGACTGGAAGTAATCGGCGCCTGAAAAAACAGACCGACCAGCGGCACCAGGACGATCTGCGTGAGCGTCATCAGACAGAGAATACCGAGGAGCTTGCCCACGTAGAGCGCCGGGCGATCGGTGGGCGCCAGCAGCAAGGCGCGCAGCGTCTCCGTTTGTCTCTCTCGCTCGAACGTGCGCCCCAATGCCAGCGTGCCCGAAAACGCGATTGCGACCCATAGGATGCCGGCCGCTACATCACGGACCGCACGCCCTTCGACGACGAACGCCATCGCGAACACGAGCACACAAGACACGGCGAAGAACACCGTCGTCAGAACGAGCTCCCAGCTGCGGACCTCGATGGCCAGGTCCTTCCGCAGCACGAGCCACGCGACGCGGAAGAAGGCGCTCATGATGCATTGATGGCCGCGCGGTACCGTTCGCGGAGCGGTCCCGTACCCTCGTCCTGTGCCACGAGGCGCCCGTTGCGGAGATACAAGGCGCGCGACAGGAGGCCCTCGGCCACTTCGAGATCGTGGGTGGCCAGCACGATGAGACAGCCGTTGCGCTTGAGCGCTTGAAGCCTGTCGACCAGTGCGGTCGAGGACGCTTGATCGAGTCCGGTGAAAGGCTCGTCGAGCAACAAGAGTCGCGGTGCGTGAATCAAAGCCCGCTCCAGCGCCAGTCTCTGTCGCATTCCACGAGAGAAGCTGAGCACTTGATCGTCGGCACGATCGGCGAGGTTCGCCGCGTCGAGAGCGGCTGACGTCCGCGACACTGCATCGGAGAGGCCGTACAGGCGAGCAAAGAACAGCAGGTTCTCGCGGGCAGTCAGCTCCGGATAGAGATAGAGATCGTGACCGAGCAGGCCCAGCGCCGATCGAAGCCTCGCGCCCAAGTCGTTGACCGTGCGACCGCCGTACGCGACGTGGCCGGTTGATGGCGCCAGCAGAGTGGCCAGAATGGCAATGAGCGTCGACTTGCCGGCGCCATTCGGCCCCAGGAGTCCCAGGACCTCCCCCGCGCGGCATGTAAAGCTGACCTGCGAGAGCGCCTTGCGACGCCCGAAGTGACGTCCTAGATCGGTCGCCGTGACCTCGGTGAAATCCAGGCTCACGCGGCGACGTCCTCGCCGCTGCCGGATGGCCCGCGGTCGAGCTCGCCCATCACTCGCTCGAGCTGCGCGACGAGCGATTGTCGGCGTGCGGCGTACCGGCGTTCGTCGACTTGCCCCTGCTGTCGCTGACTCTCCAAGGTCACCAAGTCGGCGAAGAGCCGTTCGCGGCGCTTCGACAACTCCGCCGTCGCACTTCGACGCTCGGGCCCTCGGCGAAAGGCCATCCAGGTTCCCACGAGCAGAATCAACCCGGCGGCTCCGAGACCGACATCGCGCATCAACGTGCTGCGATGCGGCAAACCGCTCATCGTGATGGTCATCGTATCCCCGGCGTTCAATCGGGGTCCGGTGGCCATCAGGAACGGCGCTCCGCCCGCGTTGGCTTCCTGCTGCTGCGAAAACTGTGCGGAGGCAATGCGGAGATCACCCACCTTCTCCGCCGCGACGAAGAGCTGCTCCATGGCGGCGGGCCAGCGTTGCACCAACGTCACGGTCGAACCGCTATACGGGAAGCGATACCCCACTTGAACCTGCGTCGTTCCCGGCGGAAAGGGACCGTTTATTCGTAACCGGTCGCCCTGCACCACGGCGAGCGGCGACGAACCATCCATCGCGGCTGCACCCGTCGCAACATCCGGAAATTCGACGTACATCGGACTGCCGATGTCGATTGGTGTGCGAGCGTTGTTGACGATATCGAGCAGGTAGAAAACCTGGAGATTGTCGTTCTGGAACTCCAGGATGATGCGACTTTCGCCGCCGAACACCACGACGCCTGGCCTGGCCGGCATGCGCGCGGCTTCTTCGGCGGCAGCCCGCTCACGCGCCGCTGCGGCTTCGAGGCCGGCAATCAGGGCGACGCGAGTACCGCCGCTCGCCGGCACGGCGAACTCTTGCGAGCGCAGCGTTTCGCCGTCGACCACGGCTTCAACCGTGATTTGCGTGCCGGGAGGAACATCGCCAAACTGCGCGCGCCCCTGAGCATCGGTGGTTGCATTGAGGGTGCGCTCGCCCGCTCGAAGAGTTACGGGGTGATTCGCGATGTTGTTGCCCATGCGCTCGCGGACCAGACGGACCGACACCATTCCCGTCGACAGTTCAGGCGCGGGCAATGGCCGCCCGGCCATCTGCGAAGGGTCCGGCATCTGCTGGCCGCTGACCGATCCGCCAGCGACAGTCGCGCAAGCTAGCGCGAGCACCGTGATTCGCAGTGCGTTATTCCAGTTTGCTGCCACAGTGTTTACAAAAGCGCGCGTCGGGATCGTTTGCCCCGCCGCACGCGCACGCTGGCGCGGTTCCATCGACGGGGCCGAGTGCGGGACCGGAGGTCGGCAGCGTCTTGCGCGACGCCAATCGGGAGGCAATCTCGCGCTCGATGGCTGCACGGTATCCGGTCCCATCATCGAGCTGCTTCATCAGCCGGATGGCTCGAGAACGCAGACGGCCACCCATCTCCTCGAAGTCGGTTTTCGTGACCTTACCCATGGCAAAGTCGAACTCCAGCTCCTTGATCGAGCGAAGAACCAACTGCTTTTCGCGCTCGAGCACGGCTCGCGCACGCCCGACGACCTGTGCCGGTTCTTCGATCGATTCAGCGGACACCAGCGGCAAGAGCGCACGGTAGGCACCGAAGGCGACCAGGCTCGCAGCGATCACGGTGAGGCTCAAGACGATGAGCGAAACGGGCGGCTGACCGGATGCAACGAATACGGAGCCGGTTGCGCCGAGCATCCCGGCAAGCAGGAAGAATTGCCATGGCCGCAGCGACGTATCTGCGGGCGGAGGTGATGTTGCGGCCGCGTCGGCGCCGAGCTCGTTAGTCGAGGTCGCGGAGCTCATCGTCCAGCCTCGACCCCAGCGTTGCATCCTCAGACCCCGTGGCCGCGAGAAGGCTCGGACCGTTGGCCGCCCGACGAGACCACCGCACGGCGACGAGGCCCGCGAACAGCAGACCGGTCATTCCAACGGCGTACGGAACCATCCACGACAACCGGCCGATGCCATCATTCGGCGGCTCCGACAGCACGTGGGTGCCACCCTGTTGCGCGATGTAGTGCTGCAGAATTTCGTTCTCGGACTTCCCCTTGGCGAGCATCGCCGTCACTTCCTCGCGGACGTGCGCGCAATGCCCACATGAACACGAGCCAACTGGAAGCTTCGGACAGCCGCCTCCCGGGCCGAGGTCGCCACACCAGCACGCCATCTTGTTCGTGATCGCCTTCTCCATCGGCGCTCGCACGACCAACCCGCCGGTCCTCGGGGCTTCGATGTGCTGCGCCATCACCAGAGCCGGCGACAGCAGCACGCAGAGCAGCAACAGCGTGGCAGTGGCCGCTTCGGCAGGCAGTCGCTCCATGGCAAAACTGAACGCGCTTTCCGGCAGGAGCGCGATCAACGTTCCGATAGCGAGCACGCCAAAACCGAACCACAGCCAATTCACCAGCGGATTGATGTGCACTTCGACGCTGGCGGTCTGCTCCTTCAGCTCGAATCCCGGCATCACGATGTAGAGGTCTTCGGCAAACGTCCGGCGAATCGCCACCTCGGTCGTGGGTTCGTCCTTCTGCTTCCAGAAAAACCATTTTGCCGGATACATCTTGCCAATCACTTCACCGGCCGGATTCTTGACGGTGATGTGGGCCGTCACCATCTGCTTCTGGCTGTCTTCGGTTACGCGAATGGCGTCGAGGTGAAGCGTGTATTCGCCAACCGTGCCTTCCTCACCCGGCTTCAACAGGAGTTGCTCGTCACGGCTCATCCCCTCGCCCGCGAAGCCGAGAAACATGAGCACGATGCCGATGTGGACGATGTAGCCGCCATAACGGCGCTTGTTGCGTCCGATCAGTCCGACGAGCGCCGTCAGCAGATCCGCGCCTGACGTCGCCTGCCGCACGGCGGCTCCCCGCAGGTACTCCTGGGAAATCGTGCCGAAGACGAATCCGCACAGAGCAAAGCAGATTCCCGAACTCCACACACGAACACCAAGCGCGACGACGACACCACCGGTGACGATGGCAGCGATGGTTGGCCACATGAACTGCTGAAGGATGCTCTCCGTCGAGGTCTTGCGCCATGCCAGCAGCGGCCCCACGCCGGTCAGGAACAACAACATGAGGCCGATCGGCGTCATCCACCTGTTGAAGAACGGCGGTCCAACCGTCAGCCGCTCGCCCGAGATTGCCTCGGTGATGGTCGGGAACATCGTGGCAAACAGGATGAAGAACGCGCTGAACAACAGAATCCAGTTGTTGGCCAGGAACGCGCCTTCCCGCGACGCCCACGACTCGAGCTCGTTTCGCGCTTTGAGCATCGGCAGCCGGTAGATCACGAGTCCAAACCCGACGGTCGCGATCGTCACCATGAAGATGATGAACATCCGGCCGAGCTCGGGATCTTCACCGAAGGCATGCACCGACTGGACGATCCCGGAGCGAGTCATGAAGGTCTGGAAAATCGTGAGGAGGAACGTGATGATCACGAGCGTCACGTTCCACACCCGAAGCATCCCGCGACGTTCCTGGACCATCACCGAATGCAAGAAGGCCGTCGCCGTGAACCACGGCAAGGCCCCGGCATTCTCGACCGGATCCCAACCCCAGAATCCACCCCAGCCCAATTCCTCGTACGCCCAGATCATTCCGAGCGTCAAGCCGAGCGACAGGAAGAACCACGAGAACATCGTCCAGCGCCGCACCGCGCGAAGCCACGAGTCGTCGAGGTGCCCGGTGATCAGCGCCGCCATCCCGAATGCAAACGGAATCGTCAGACCCACGAATCCGAGGTACATCGTCGGCGGGTGAATCGCCATGTAGAAGTTCTGGAGCAGCGGGTTCAGACCCGCGCCGTCCGTCGGTGACTCCGTGAGGAAGGTCGTGAACGGGTTGTTGTGCACGAGCATCAGGAAGAGGAAGAACATCTCCACGATGGCCGTGACCGCGACGACGTACGGAATCAGCTCCCGGTGACGCTCGCGATTGACCTTCACCGCGACCATGCCGAACATCGACAGCAGGAAGACCCAGAACATCACCGAGCCGTCGAGCCCGCCCCAGTACGCCGTGATCTTGTAGAACAGCGGCTGCACGCTGTCCGAATAGCGTTGGACGTACCTGATCGAGAAATCGCCTGAGACGAAGGCGTAGATCATCAAGCCGGACGCCACGCTCATCAGCGCGGCAACCGTGTAGAACGCACCGATGCCGCTATCGATCAATCGCGCGCTTCGGCGTCGTGCCCCGGCAACGCAAGCCGCAGCGGCATAAGCAGCGGTCACGAACGTGAGAACGAGAACGAACGCGCCGAGTGATGCCATGAGGATTTATGGTGCCGGCCGGTTACAGCAAGCGATCAGCTTGCCGAACGGTCGATCAATATGCGCCGGGCGCACCGGTCTTTGACGGCTCGTACTTGGATGGGCATTTCGCCATCACGCCATTTGGCGCAACGCTGAAACCCTCGGGCGATAACGTTCCCTTCAGCACGACCTCTGCGTCGTTCTTGAAGGTGTCAGGCACCACGCCCTTGTAGGTGGCGGTCACGGTCTCGCCGTTGCTTTCCACCACAAAGCGGTACTCGAGGCTGCTTGGCTTGCGCGAGACTTCTTTGGCGAAGCCGTGCAGTTGGAGCTTCTTGCCGTACCACTGGTCCGGCTGCACCATCACCTCGTCTACGTGCTTGTAGTACTCGGTGGCCTCACCCAGCGTCGTGAACATCAGCCCGCCAAAGGCCAGCGCCAGCACCAGGCTCGTCAGCCCGACCTTCACCGCTTTGTGCTTCATATGTAAGGACTTCCAGTCGCCGGAAACTACTTCTCAGGATAGCCCTTCAGCAACCGGTACACAAGCGCAACCGGCAGCCCGACCACATTGGAGTAGCTCCCCTGAATCCGGTCCACAAATCGCGCACCGAGCCCTTGAATTCCGTAAGCGCCTGCCTTGTCCAGCGGTTCGCCGCTGGAGACGTACCACTGGATCTCGTCTTCCGTCAGCGGGTTGAACCAGACCCGGGTTCGCGACACTTCGACAATCGACCGACGGACGGAAACCATCGCCAACCCCGTCAGCACTTCGTGCTCCCGTCCTGACAACATCTGCAGCATGCGGGTCGCGTCTTCTTCATCGCGTGGCTTGCCGAAAATCTCGCTGCCGACGAGGACGATCGTGTCGGCCCCGATGACCACGGCGGTCGGAAAAAGGCCGAGACCACGGCGCGCCTTTTCGAGCGCCAGCCGCCTCACGTGCTCGCCCGGCGGTTCGAGTTTCAGTACCGATTCGTCAACGTCTACTGCAACAGCTTCGTAAGCAATACCTGCCGCCGTCAGCAATTCACGACGCCGCGGCGAAGAGGACGCAAGGATCAACATCGATGGGTTACGCGGGGAAACCTGATGATTGTAGATTGCGTTGGCAGTCACGAGAGTAAGCTGAGACGTGATTCGAGCCAACCGACTCATCCAATCGGTGGTTGCGGACGTTGTTCGGCAGGCTCCGTTGTGTCCCGAAAAGGTCGACTTCGCATGGCGCGCGGCCGTAGGCAACGTCATGCAACGCGCGACCACGGTGCGACTCGATGATCAGGGCATCCTGCACGTCACCGCCACGGATCCGCACTGGGCGCGTGAAGTCAAACGCTCGTCGAAGCTGATTCTCGCCCGTCTCGAAACTCTGCTCGGTGTCGGTACCGTCAAAAGACTGCACATTACATAGGTGCCTAGGGTGCCTATGTGCCTCGGTGCCTGGGTGCTGGTGCCTCGGTGCTTGGGTGCTTGGGTGCATAGGTGCTTCTCGTAGCGCGTCACCTCCCCTTCAGCACTCTTCACTCCAGCAGCTGAGCACTCGAGCACCGAGGCACCACACCTTGGCACTCAGCCACCAATGCACCCTTGCACCAGCACTTAGGCACGCAGGCACCCAGGCACGCCAGGCACCTTCCGTGCCGCGATAAGATCCCTGTATGCCCGACGCTGTCATCGTAAGCGCCGTTCGCCTGCCGACCGGCAAGTTCCTAGGTTCATTGAAGGACATGCAAGCCCCTGAACTCGGCGCGCTCGTCGTTCGGGAGGCTGTGAAGCGTGCCGGCATCGATCCGGCTTCCGTCGACGAGTGCATCATGGGCCACGTCGTGTCGGCCGGGGCTGGACAGGCGCCGGCGCGTCAGGCGGCCCTCAAGGGCGGACTCGCCGACCATGTCGCCGCGCTCACCATCAACAAGGTTTGCGGCTCGGGACTGAAGGCCGTCATGCTCGCGCATCAAGGAATTCAGACCGGAGACATCGATATCGCTGTCGCGGGTGGCATGGAGTCGATGAGCAATTGCCCTTATCTGTTGCCTCGTGTCCGCGAAGGACTTCGCATGGGCAACGCCACCGTCATCGACTCGATGATCCACGATGGGCTGTGGTGCCCCTTCGAAGGCTGGCACATGGGAAACGCTGGCGAATGCGTCGCCGACAGCTACAAGGTTTCTCGCGAACAGCAGGATGCATTTGCCGCCGAAAGCCACCGGCGTGCAGCCGCGGCCCAGCGGGACGGGAAATTCAAGGCGGAGATGCTGCCCGTGTCGATTCCGCAGAAGAAGGGCGACCCCCTCGTCTTCGCTCACGATGAATCGGTTCGCGCCGACACCACGGCTGAAACGTTGCGGGCGCTGAAGCCGGCTTTCAAGAAGGACGGGACTGTGACGGCTGGCAACGCGCCGCCGGTGAACGATGGCGCTGCGGCGCTGGTGGTGATGAGTGCGGAACGAGCCGGTCAACTCAACCTCACACCCATGGCTCGCGTCGTCGCGCAAGCGACCAGCGGACTGCAGCCCAAGATGTTGCTGATGACGCCCGTCGAAGCCACGCGCAAGGTTCTCAAGAAGGCAAATTGGAAGCTCGAAGATGTTGATTTGATCGAGCTGAACGAAGCGTTCGCCGTGCAAGCCGTGGCCGTGGGCAACGAGCTGGGTCTGGACATGGCCAGGGTCAACGTCAACGGTGGTGCCGTGGCGCTTGGTCACCCGATCGGTGCGTCCGGCGCACGCGTGCTGACCACACTGCTCTACGCGCTGAAGGATCGTGGCGGCAAGCGAGGTATCGCGACGTTGTGTCTTGGTGGCGGTAACGGCGTGGCGCTGGCCATCGAGATGAACTGAGGAAGAAAGTTGGCCAGCGCGTGTGGGCCGAGCTGAAGGGCCGGGTCGGTCACTAACGCCCACCCGCCCCACCCGCCCTACCAGCCTTACCCGCCCTACCAGCCCCACCAGCCCTAGCGGCCCAGCACGGAAAAAGCCTTCAAATCCATCCGCGGAAGTTAGGAGTGGCCTAGCGGCGTCGTTTCCGCCACCACCACAGCAGGGCGACCGGCGGAAGCAGAATGGCGACCTCACGCAGCACCGCCAGCAGGTTGTGCGTGATGAAGTTCGGCAGCCAATACCGCCGCGATATCGCCTCGAAGATGAAGGCGTCCGCGAAATAGAACTCGCGCGACAACGGCCACAGCGCCATCACGCCGAGCGGCGGAAAATCGTCGGACCCGAGCCAGTCGAAAAGAACGTGTGACGCGACGCTCAGCGTGCAAGCCAGCGCCAGGCGACCGGATCGCTGCCAGGCCAGCACCGCGAGGCCGACGAAGATCGCAAAGCCGAGGCTGTGCGTCTCCATGTTGTGCCGGCCCCAGAAAAAGTCGAGATCGGGCAGACATGCAGCCACGGCGCAAATTGCGAGCGAGCGATCGAGGAGCGCACGACTCGCAACGACCGCACCCGTCGCACCTGGCGCCCGCGCCGCACCCTGCGCACCTGACGCACCTGCCGCACCCGTCGCACCTGTGAGAAGCCCCACCAAAAGCCCCCCAAGGGCGTGACCAATCGGCGTCGGCATTGCCCTCACCGTACGGAAAAACTGCGCGGCGGGTCAAACGCCGAGTCCGCAGATTCTGCGATCTGCCCTAATCACAGGCGAAAGTCCATTATCCTTGTAAGTGATTGGAAATATGGCGTCGAACGGCAATTTGCCAGCTCGATTCGGGCTTGACTTTCGCCTGGAGCATTTCTAGTATGAATCCCGGTCGGGGCACTTCCGCCCGGTTGTTCAATTCAACGGAAAACGAGGAAACCAGCATGCCAGTGGATGAACGGCAGGAACGCATGAAGGCGCTCGACGTCGCCGTCGGTCAAATCGAGAAGCAGTTCGGCAAGGGCTCGATCATGCGACTCGGCCAACGGAACGCCATCGCCCCGACCGAGGCGATCTCAACCGGCGCCATCAGCATCGATTTCGCGCTCGGCATCGGCGGACTCCCGCGCGGCCGCGTCGTCGAGATCTTTGGCCCGGAGTCTTCGGGCAAGACCACACTCGCCCTGCAAGTGATCGCGGAGGCGCAACGCGGCGGCGGGATGGCCGCGTTCGTCGATGCGGAGCACGCACTCGACGCGGAGTACGCCAAGAAACTCGGCGTCGATATCGACAATCTGCTGGTCTCGCAACCCGACAACGGCGAGCAGGCGCTCGAAATCGTCGAAGTGCTGGTCCGCTCCGGCAGTGTCGATGTCGTCGTCGTCGACTCGGTGGCGGCCTTGGTGCCCCGCGCTGAAATCGAAGGCGAGATGGGCGAGGCGCAGATGGGCCTGCAGGCGCGGCTCATGTCGCAGGCACTGCGAAAGCTCACCGGCAGCATCTCGAAGTCCAAGACCGTCCTCATCTTCATCAATCAGTTGCGCGAGAAGATCGGCGTGATGTTCGGCAACCCCGAAACCACGACCGGTGGGCGCGCGCTGAAGTTCTATGCGTCGATCCGCATCGACATCCGACGCATTGCCGCCATCAAGGATGGCGACGTCGCCGTCGGAGGGCGAACCAGGGTGAAGGTCGTGAAAAACAAGATGGCCCCGCCATTTCGCGAAGCGGAGTTCGACATCATGTACGGCGAGGGCATCTCACGCGAAGGCGACCTGCTCGATCTCGCGGTCGATCGGCGGATTGTCGAAAAGAGCGGCGCCTGGTTCGCGTACGGTGGCGAGCGGCTCGGTCAGGGGCGCGAGAATGTGAAGAGCTTTCTCAAGGAGCATCCCGACATTCGATCGGCGATTGAAGATCGCTTGCGCCGCGAACTCGGCCTGATCCGCGAGACCGCGGAGACGGTGTCCGTCTAAACGCGCGGCTTCACTGACCAGTTGTCAGTCACCAGTTCAAAGGTGTGCGAGCAGTTGAGTGCCTCTTTGAACTGGCAACCGCCAACTGAAAACTGACGCCGCGTCAGTCGTGTGATGGGTCGCGGTGGCGTGTCTGCGTGACGCCCATCGCGACGCCCATCCCCAGCAGCACCAGGACGCCGACGGCAATCCACTGCGGGGACAACCCGGCGAGCGATGCCCCGTACGCGAGGCCCCCCACCAGAATCACAAACCCGATGATGAAGATGGACAGTGACGACACAAGCCCTCCAATAGGCGATCGAAGCCCGGCTGTGTCGTCGCCGGACCTCGCCGCCTCAGATGGGTCTTGATAGGCAAGGCCTCTGCCAGATCGCATGATTGAAGCCCTGCAGTCGATTGACCTCGCACTGCTCCGCTGGCTGACCCCGTGGCACACGCCCGCGCTGGATCAGGCCATGATCTGGATCAGCTCGGCAGGTGGCGGCGGAACGGTATGGCTTCTGTTGGGAATTGCAGCACTGGCTTCACGGCGCCATCGTGCCGCCGCGTGGCGCGTGTTCCTCACCATTGCGTTGGCCTACGTCACCGTCGATGCCGTGATCAAGCCGATCGTTGCCCGCGAACGCCCGTCGATCGCGGCCGACGCGCCACCGCGCGACCTCCCACCGCTGCCGCGGACGTTCTCGTTCCCCTCCGGTCATGCGGCTTCAACCTTTGGCGCCGCCGTCGCGGTCTCGAGGATGTGGCCACAGACGCGACTGGTGTGGTGGTCACTCGCGGTGTTGATCGGGTACTCGCGGATCTACTTGGGTCATCACTATCCGCTCGACGTCATCGGCGGCGCGTTGATCGGGATCGCGCTGGCGCTCTGGGTACTCGGCGGACGTCATCGTGCAACGTACGCCAGCACGTTGCCGAAACCACTACCCGCCGGAGTTGTCGTAAGGCCCTGAACGCTCCTGATATACTTGATGCCTTCCAAATCGGCCGGGTAGCTCAGTTGGTAGAGCATACGACTGAAAATCGTAGTGTCGACAGTTCGATTCTGTCCCCGGCCACCAGTTAACTCCCACTCAAACAAATAAGTTGCAGCGTTCAGTGCGTGCCAGACCGAGCCGATTGGCACCGTGCGTGTCCTCGCTTCGGGTGTCCGCTCACCCTTCTTGAGCGTCCACAGTTGATGGTCCGGCCGGTCGCGCTGA
The DNA here is from genome assembly GCA_963724485.1 of uncultured Acidobacteriota bacterium. GTDB lineage: Bacteria > Acidobacteriota > Vicinamibacteria > Vicinamibacterales > UBA2999 > JACCSI01. The sequence continues at coordinate 153,012 of CAVRUW010000013.1, read as the reverse complement.
AAGTCGATTGACACACCTTATACTTTGCACTACAAAGTAGTTTGCAGTGAGACGCCGCCGCCTACGAAGAGTGGTGCTTGCCGCCGTCACCGTCGGCACGGCGGGGCTGGTGGGACTCTGGCTGGACCATCTCCGTCCAACTGAATTACCGAGGCCGACGGGCGCTTTCGCCGTTGGGCGAGCGAGCTACACCTGGGACGATCTCAGCGGGTGGCTTTGGTACCCTGGCGCCCGCGGCGCGCCCGCCGCTGACTACTTGCCACCGGCCATTCGCGCCCAGTGGACACGCGCCCGCCCGACGTTCATCAACTTTCTGACGCGCGATCTCGCCAAGGTGCACGGCCACAGCGCAGGCGACGTCGCCGTCTCAAACGCGCAACCACAGTATCCAGTCGCCATCCTTCGTGCTGGTGGCACCGGGTCGGCGTTGAACTTTTCATCACTCGCCGAAGATCTCGCGAGCCACGGCTATATCGTCGTCGGGCTGGATATGACGACGACGGCGAATCCCGAACACTGCGTGGGCCGAGACGACGAAGAAGAGTGCGCGACGAAGATCATGGCGTCGTTCGTCGACGGCATCGGACGTGCACTCCATCAGCTCGAACGGATCAACCGCGACGATATGCGTTTCGCCGGAAAGCTCGATCTCGCGCGGGTTGGCGTCTTCGGTCATTCGTTCGGTGGCGCACAGGCCGCGCAGTTCTGCGCTCAGGATACACGCTGCAGGGCCGGCATCGATATCGATGGCCGGCCGTTCGGCAGCGTGATCAGCACCGGCATTCCGGTACCCTTCATGTTTCTCCTGTCGGATCATGGCACGCCAGACGATGCCGTGAGCCAGCGCATCCTGAGCCAGATTCAGGGGATTTACGAGCGGCAACCACGCGACACGCGCTTACGCGTCGCGATCCGAGGCGCGCATCACTTCACGTTCAGCGACGACGGGGCGCTCCTGAAGAGCGGCCTATTTCGCGGGCTGCTGCGTCTGTTCGGTGTCCTCGGGATCAACGGCCGGCGGCAGGTGGAAGTGACGGCCTATTTGGTGCGCACGTTCTTCGACGTGCATCTCAAAGGGACGACCAAAGGTTCGGGCGCGCTGACGGCTGCAGCGTTCCCCGAGATTGTGGTCGTGGAGTAGGCGAAAGGGCGAGTACCTGGGCGTCGGCACGGGTTCGCTGCCTCATTTCGAAGCAGGGTAAAGAGCGCCAAGACCAGCGACGACTTCGCCAGTTTGCTCGCACCGCCAACCGCCCCCCGAGAACCATAGTCGGATGATTCTCCGGTGTGACTCGGGCACGCGCCAGGCCATGTCGTGATCGATGAACGCCTCATCCGTGCAGCCGTTGCTGCACATCGATCCACGATCGGCCTGTCTGACGGTGCTTTCCGCTTCGCGGGCCAGACGCTCGGGTTCACACTCACGGCAGGTTGTAACGCCGTTCCGCTCAATCAAGTGAGTGGCGCAGAAGACACCGGCGCAAAGAACACACATGTTCCACGGCTGCGCGTCGAGGACGGCGTCGCACTGACGACATCTGACAGGGCCCGGAATGACATCCATGTGGGTGAGTGTCCGTCTGTCTGATGCTTACGCGAGCTCTCACTGCTGTCCCGGCTTTGGCAACAGCGCATCGAAGAGCGGCTTCGTTGCCACCACGGTCTCGCGATGGGCATTCGCAGCTTTGATCAAATCCGCGACGATCTCGGGATGTTTTGCCGCAATGTTGAATCGTTCTCCGGGATCCACGGACAGATCGAACAACAGCGGCGGGTCATGAACGGTTCGCGGCTCTTGGTCGTCGTACGCGCCGCTCGTGATGAAGTGCGCTTTGTACTTGTCTTTCCGTACCGCCCTCAGCTCGCTGTCCCAGTAGTAGAACAGCTCGTGGCGAGGGCTTGGCCCGGTGCCTTTGAGCGCGACCGTCAAGTCGATGGAGTCGATCGACCGATCGCTCACCATCCGCACACCAGCCAGTGACGCGGCGGTTGCGAGAAGGTCCAGCCCAGAGCCCATTCCGGTTACCACGCCGGGACGAACGGTTCCCGGCCACCAGAAGATCGCCGGGGTCCGCACACCACCTTCCCAGGTGGTGCCCTTCCCTTGCCTCAACTGCCCCGCCGAGCCGCCGTGGTCTCGAAACGGGAGCCATGGCCCGTTGTCGCTCGTGAACAGGACCAGGGTGTTCCGTTCAACGCCTGAAGCGCGGAGCGCGTCGAGAACCTCGCCCACGCTCCAATCGATTTCCTCGATCACGTCACCGTACATCCCACCCGCGCTGCGGCCGACGAACCGGTCGGCCCTTGCCAGAGGAATGTGCGGCATCGAGTGCGCGACGTAAAGAAAGAACGGCCCGTTCTTGTTCTCGGCGATGAACCGAACCGCTTGCTCCGTGTATCTCTTCGTCAAGGTCCGATGGTCGACGGGCTGCTCGATGACTCGCCCGTCTTGCATCAGTGGCACGTCCCAGTACTCTGGCTTCGGGGAATAGTACGCGGCGGTTTGCCATCCGTTGTCGCGCGGCACGGTCATCTGCATGTCGTGCGAGTACGGAAGACCGAACCACCAGTCGAAGCCCTGATGCATCGGCAGAAACTGTGGGAGCTGGCCAAGATGCCACTTGCCCACCATACCGGTCCGATAACCCGCAGACTTCAATAGCTCGGCAATCGTCAGTTCCTCGAGAGGCAATCCCTGGGCTGCATTGGCGCGAAAGACCTTCGGTGCTGTTCCGCCCGGATTGCCGAACATCCCGTTGCGGACGGGGAGCCTGCCGGTGAGGAGCGCCGCTCGACTCGGCGAACATACGGGCTGGACATAGAAACTGGTCCACTTCTGTCCCTCCGTCGCCATGGCATCGAGTCGCGGCGTCCGAATGTTGGGCGCCCCAAAGGCGCCGATATCCCCATAGCCAAGATCGTCGGCGAAGATGATGACGATGTTCGGCGGGCGTGGAGTCTGCGCCGACAGCCACGTGATTGCGAGCCCCGCGAGCAGGACCATCACGAGTGGAAGGGTTGACGACTTCATTGCTACTTCCGGCGCGGGTATTCTACTGAAGCTACGGTCGCCCCAAGCCAATCCGAGGGAGCGCTCGTCAAAGTCATCGTCGCCCGCGAAGATGCGAAACTGCTCGGCATTCATTCGAGTGGTCCGACGTACCTTGTGATCGACCCGACGGTCGACTCAGCGTCGATCCGCGACGCGATCAAACGAGTCGCGGCCCGCGCTGAAGCCGTCCGATTTCGTGACCGATCCCGACTACGAGTCGGCGGCGAGAACCTGCGGGCAGCGCAACGCGCCGTCGCAGTCGATCCCCGCGCCTTTGCCGGCCCGCTGACCCGCGATCCGAACCTTGACGACACGATGTGGCAAGCCTACATCGACGAAACTCGAATGAGTCTTCGCACCATCGCTGAAGACACCGGAGGCTTCGCGATGCTGGATGCTGATCTCGAAGAAGGACTCGCGAAAATCGACGCCGCCGTGCGACGTTGAGGTCGCTCCTTACCCAAACACTCACCGCTTCTTTACGGTTTGCTCATGACCGCCAGTCGCTGTGGCCACTACGCTCGACTGCATGAAGTGTTCTGTTGTCGGCAGCGTGTTTCTCGCTGCCCTTCTTCTTGCATCCGCCGCTCTGCTGGCTGACGTCTCGACCGAGGGCGAGCGGCTTCCCAAAGTCCGCATCAACGACAATCGAGCGGCCGCCGGCGAGCTGCAGGACGGCGTGTTGAAGCTGTCGTTGCGCGCCGGGATTGGACAGTGGAGGCCGGAAGGCCCTGACGGACCGGCCCTGACCGTCGAGGCATTTGGCGAAGTGACGGGCGCACTGCAGGTGCCTGCTCCGCTGATTCGCGTCGCCGAAGGCACCGAGGTGGTCGCGACCATTCGCAACGACCTCAACGAATCGTTGCGAGTCCACGGGCTCTGCACACATGACAGTGAGGCCTGCCAACCGATTGACGTGCCGCCAACAGCCTCTCGTGAAGTTCGATTCGTGGCAGCACGCGCCGGCACCTATCACTATTGGGGCACGAGCACCCAAGTGCCACTGCCTTTCCGCGGCGGTCCGGACGCGCAGCTCTCAGGGGCGTTCATCGTCGATCCGATTGGATCGGTGGTCAACGACCGCGTGCTGGTCCTGACCGAATGGACGAGCCTGACGCCCAGCCAGTTGAAGGACCTGGCGAACGCAACCGACATCGGTGCGGCGTTCCGAGCGCTCGATCCGCAATTCACCCTGCTCGTGAATGGACTCTCGTGGCCATCCACCGAACGTTTGACGTACACGCTTGGTGATCGGGTGCGGTGGCGCGTCGTGAACCTGGGCACCCAGTTTCACCCGATGCACCTGCACGGCTTCTACTTCGAGGTCGAGTCGCAGGGTGACGGTGTACGAGACCGATCTCTCACACCCGAACAGCGTCAGCGCGTGGTCACTCACCTGATGCCTCCAGGCGGCACGATGACGATGACCTGGCAAGCGGAGCGTCCCGGCAACTGGCTGTTCCACTGCCACATCGTCGAACACGTGTCACCACACCGGCGTCTGAGCAAGGACGCTCAACCGTCACATCATGGTGCGCACACGGACCACGACGCCTCGGCGGGCATGTCAGGAATGGTGCTGGGCGTGACCGTCGTCGACCCGCGAGGCACCGCCGATGCCTGAGGTCATCGCTGCTCCGTCACGCACCATCACGCTGGCCATGAGGTCCAGAACCAAGGCCACCGGCGAACTGGCTTATGGCTTCGCTTTGATGGATGACGAACACGATCGCGCTCTCGAGCCACCCTCCGTGCCGGGTCCGACGCTGGTCCTGCGGCGCGATGAACCGGTCGAGATCGCGGTCCTGAACCAGCTACCCGAAGCCACCGCGATCCATTGGCATGGGATCGAGCTCGATAGCTACTACGACGGCGTGCACGGCTGGAGCGGTAACGGTCGTCGTGTCACGCCGATCATTTCACCCGGCGAATCGTTCGTCGCCCGGATGAAGCCGCCCCGCGCCGGCACGTTCATCTATCACACGCATCTGCACGACGACAGGCAACTCACAGCGGGCCTTTACGGCGCGCTCGTTGTCGTCGACGATGACGAAGTCTTCGATCCGGCGACCGACCACGTCGTCGTGATCAGCCGCAGTGGGCCGGGCGCTTCCGATCCCGTGCTTCTCAACGGCGAGCGTTCACCTCAACTGGTATGGACGGCGGGCACGCGCCATCGCATCCGGTTCGTCAACATCACGCCTGGCGACATCTTCGTCACCTCGTTGTCCAGCGCCGACGGCCCCGGTCGACTGGCAACCCATCGCCAAAGACGGAGCTCCCGTGCCGGCCGCGCAACGAGCGTCTCGGCCTGCGACCTTCACCACAGCTGTCGGTGAAACGTTCGACTTCGAATACAAAGCACCTCCTGGCCGTCGCGGCCTCTGGATCAACGTCCGCACTCCGGGTGGTCGATGGGAAGCGCAAGGACGCGTGGTGTTCAAGTAAGCGTAGGACCAAGCCCGAAAAGTCCTGAGCCGAGGCCCGAGAAAGTGTGAGATCTTGTCCCGGTGAGGTCTTTGCTTCGATCCTGGTTACAAGTGCGGGACGACGAGCAGGGCGAAAGTCAGCGAGCGCTTCGAGAGTTGCTCGATGCACTCGATCGGCAGGAGCCCGCACGCGCGAAGTACTTGGCGCAGTTTGCCTATCTGCTCGGTCGCATTGCTCACGCCGACCAGCATGTCAGCCCGGAAGAAACGCAGGTCATGGAGGAGCTGCTCGAACGTGAAGGCGGCCTTCCGCGCGAGCAAGCGATGCTGGTCGTCGGGCTTGCGAAGACCAGCAATCTGCTGTTCGGGGGCACCGATAACTTCCTCGTGGCGCGAGAGTTCGCCGACGCGACGACTCCCGAACAGAAGCTGTCGTTGCTCCGATGTTTGTTCGCGGTGTCAGCGGTCGAGGGCAACATCTCGATCGCCGAGGAACGCGAAGTCCAGCGCATCGCTCGTGAGCTTCGAGTAGAGCATGCGGATCTGGTCAAGCTGCGACTCGAATATCGCAACCAACTGCCTGGTTTGACGAACCGGACCAAGGAGTAGTCCGTGACGACGGAGTTGCTAGCTCAGGCGCAGGGAATCCCGGAAGCCGACTACTATTCACTCACCAGCGTCGGTCGTCCACCGTATCCACGTCGCGAACCAGTAGTGAGGAGATATGACACGCCTAGCACTTTCCGGGCTACTTGTCGGCGCGACTCTCCTGTTTGCTATTCCGCTGACGGCGCAACAGGCATCACCGCCGAATCTCAATCGCTCGCAGCGCACCTCGCTGCAGGCAGTCGTCGCGGCCGTCGATCGAGGCGCGCCAACGGGGGACACCGCCGGTGTCGATTGGCCGGTCCACGTCCTGCGAGCGTCCGATGGGTCCCACTACGTAGCCTTCTCGCTGACGGGCGTCCCGGGGCTGACGGTTGGGAAACCGTTGGTGCTGTATATCCGACTGGCCACGCGTCGCGACGAACGGGCTGCGATCCCCGTCGTCGAGCGATCGGCAGTCGCCGAGTGGCTGGCGGGACAGCGCAGCCTCCCGCCGCGCCCTGAGCGTGGGATCGCCTTTGGCGAGATGCCGACCTACGGTGCCACCGCCGCGACGGCGCGCGCGCAGACGAATGTGTCCCAAAGCCTGGCCTTGCTGGAGATGGAGCGCGACCGGGCGCGCGAACGGCGGGAGGAACGCGAGCGCGAGCGGAAGGCGGCTCTCGACGGCGAGTCTGTCCGGACCGCGCGTGCCCTACTCCCGTTCGAGGACTTCGACATCGAGGGAATCGTTGACGCGGATGCGAACGGCGCCGCGGTTATCCGCCGTAGCCTTACAGCAGGGCCCGGCGACTACGTTCTGACGGTCGCGTGGCACGACGACACGATCAAAGACCCTGACAAAGCCGTTCGCATTTTCCACAAGAACGTGGCGCTGCCCATCGCGTCCACGTCGGAGTTTGGTCTCAGCAGCGTCATTGTTGCCGACTCGGTGAGTGTGCGGACGTTGGCGCTCACACCTGAACAGCAGTCGCGCCATCCTTATTCGATCGGCACGACCGAAATCCTGCCGGCTCGTGACGCCATTCTGACGAATGACGAAAGGCTCGCGCTCGTCGTTCAGGTCATCAATCCTCGAGCCGCGGCGAACGGCAAGCCAGATGTCGCCGTTGGATTCCGGCTCTCGCGGACGAGCGGCGCGTCACAGGAACACGTCGGTGTTCTCACGCCGCAGATCTACAACGAGACGACTCTCCCCGCCGACTTCGATGTGATGAAGGGTCATCCGATCTTTGCCGCCGTCGAAGTCCCCTTGGGCTCGTTCAAGCGTGGCCGCTACCGTCTGCAGATCATGGCCGACGATCGACTCGGCGGTGTCAGTGCCACCACCGACACGTCGTTCTCTGTCGTCGGCACGCCAGCGGTTCTTCTGCGCGAAGCACCGCCGCTGACCCTTCCCTTCCGTCGTGACGCCGTGCTGGAGCCGGCAGTGATCCAGGCGATCGTCAGTTCCTTGCGACCCGCGCAGCCTTCACCAGCGCTGACCGCCGCACTAAGCGCTGCCAGCGAACGCCGCTTCGTGGACCTCTTACGCACCGAGCCAGTTCGGCCAGAGGAGGAGGCCGCCCGATCGACTCTCCGCGCGCTCGCCCTCTACGCTCTCGGCGACACGACGACGGCCATCGCACTGCCGCTGCGGCAGGCCGCCCAAGGTGGCTCGGCTTCGGCCGGCGCCCAGGTGCTCCTTGGGGCGACGAATGCACTCGACGGACGAGATCGTGACGCCTCCATTGCGTGGGATTCCGCAGTTGCTGCCGGGCTCGACGCAACGCTGCTGAGCCCGGTCATGATCGACTCGGCACTTCGCCAGGGCGACGCCGAACGTGCCATTCGGCTGGGAACGTCTGCCCTGGGCACGAGCCCCGCGAATGCGGCTGTTACCCGACGGTTGGCTGCCTCTCACCTCGCCGCGCAACGTGCGCCGTCTGCTCTCGCCCTCCTGGATCCGCATCTCGAACGGGTTCCAGATGACACCGATGCGCAGTGGCTTCGCCTCCATGCTCACTTCATGGAGATAGTCGCTAAAGGCATCACGACGGCCGACGAACCCGCGCGCGACAGATTTAGGCAGCTGGCCGCCCGTTACGTCGAGGCAAAGGGCCGGAATGCGACGCTGGCGACTGAATGGGCCAGCGTGGTCCCCTAGTTGGGGCGGGTGGCGGGCGGGTCAGCGAAACTACTTTTTCCGTGGCGCGACGGGCGTGCCGGGGGTCTTCAACGAATACGCGCGGCGAGACGCGACCGTAATCGACGGCCGATTCACCTTCACTTCTATCGCCCGAACGCGCTTGGCGGGGTCGGGATTGGTCGAGTAATAGCCGAGCACGTAGTAGTCGCTGGTTTCGGCGTCGATTCGTTTCAATGCGCCTTCGAAGTCGTTGTCGTTGACGACTGCAGTCCCGCCGGTCTCCTCCGCCAGGAAGCGCAACGAGCTCTGCGTCTTCTGAATGAAGGTGCGCCACTGACTCTGATCGAGGTGCTGCCCCGCGTCGACGATGCCGGCGGCGCCCCGCGGGTCGATGGTAAAGATCGAGGCGTTCGCGCGATTGGCCGACAGCGTGAGCTCCCGCATGTACGCGTGCAAGTCGATGTCCGCGGTAATTCCCGGCAAGCGGAAGTAAGGGTTCTCTTCATCGAGGATGAAGCGTGTCGGCTCACCAAACCGGCCGCCCAGGATGCGATCCTGGCCTTTTCGCGAGTCGGCGAACGGATCGAAATCGTAGCCCGTGCTGATGTAGAGAATCGCCTTGCGCTTGTTGTGTATCTCCTCGAGCTCGCCGAGCACGCTGTACGCAGAATAGAAGGCCATCTGGGCGCGCTGTCTCACATCACCGGGCCCCTGCGAGGTTTCGAGCAGCTGAAACATCTCCGCGGCGGTCATGGCCGATCCGCGAATCTTTGAAACACTTGCCTCGATGAGCTTGTGATCGTACGTCAGACCGATCTCGATATTCGAGGGTCCGCTCGACAACATCGCGACCAGGTCACCGTCGTGGAGGACGGTCTTGACAATCGTGGTCACGAGGCGACGGACATGGGGCGAGTACTCTGCCTCGAAGTGCAAATCGTCAACGAAAATCAGGAGCACGCGACCGCTCGCATTGCCGACCAGTCGCCGCGGCGCCGACGGCAGCACGATTCCCTCCGGAGACGGTGGCGGTGGCGCCTGGATGGTGTTGAAGGTGCGGCCGCCGTGAATCAGCGCGAAGGAGTCGATGGTTTGCGCCACACCATCCTCGAGCACGGTGAAGTCGCCTCTCGTAAGATCCGGAACAAAGCGACCCTTCTCGTCGCGTGGAATGACATCCGTCGTAACGTGCGTCACCGTCGCGCGGAAGGTCGGCGGCTGTTGCGGCGGGTTCTGGGCCACCGATGTCGCGCCCTGTGACATCAGCAGCACACCGGTCACCATCGTCAACGTGCAGATCGGGCGCATGCGGAGCATTCAGGAATTATAAGGGCCGCGGGTAAGATGGCGTCGTGACCTTGCGGCCTCATCGGCGCGCGGTGCTTCGCAACGGCCTCGCCTGGGGCGCCGTAACCTTCCTGGGGGGCACGGCGGGCCTCGTCGACCGTCTTAGCGCACAGCCACTGTGTGATCCGACCCCGCTCGGCGACCTGCTCGGCCTCGTTCCGCTCCACGGTGATCAGCTGCAGCAGACGCCGTTGAGCCGCATCGTGGGTGGGCCCGGTCTCGATGCTCGGCTCTTCACGGACTTGTCGGCACTTCACCCCGAAAAGCTCGTGACCCCGGCCGCGGAGATGTTCGTGCGGACCGCGGCGCCAGGAACCCTCAAAGAAACCCCCAAGGCCTGGACCATCAGCCTCAACGGCTTCGCGTCATCGTCGGCACTCGACCTCGAGCATCTTCGCCGCACTGCACAGCCCATGGGTGCCCATCTCATCGAGTGTTCGGGGAATGCCGATCCGAACAACTTTGGCCTGATGAGCGTGACGGAATGGACGGGCGTGCCTGTCAGTCGACTTGTCAGAGAGCTGGGTCCAAGGGCCGGAACCACAGGCCTGCTCGTGAGCGGCGTCGATGACATGAGCCAGAACTCGCGAAGCTCGCGCCCGGGAGCAAGCTGGATCTTCGCGCTCGACCAGCTCGAAGAGCTGGGTGCGTTCCTGGCTGTCGCGATGAACGGCGCTCCCTTGACTCCTGACCATGGCGCGCCCGTCCGTCTCGTCGTTCCCGGCTGGTACGGATGTGCCTGGATCAAGTGGGTGAACGAGCTGCGGCTGGTCGGAGCCGATGAGAAGGCGACGTCTCAGATGATCGAGTTCTCATTGCGGACTCACCAACCCGATCGCGATGCGCTGGCCCGCGACTACGAGCCGCCGGTGATCGATCTCGCCGCGACACCGATTCGTGTCGAGAAGCGCCGAATCGAAGGTCGTATCGAGTATCGAATCGTGGGGATCGTATGGGGAGGCGACCGCCCTGTCGATCGGCTCGCGATTCGGTTCAACGCCGGCGAGACGCCTCGGCCCTTCCCGATCTGTCCGGCACCAATGACGCACCGAACGTGGTCGCTGTGGGACTACCGCTGGCGCCCAACGAGCCCAGGCATCTACAGCATCGCCCTACGCGCCGCCGACCCCTCGATCCGCACCCGCCGCCTCGACCTGTCGTACTACGTCAGACGCGTCGTCATCGACGAGGTATAAGCGTTCAAAGCCCCATCCGATGGGGCTGCCACTGGAGTCCCAACGCCATCAGACGATCCAGCAGACGCGGATATGACATTCGCGCATGCTTGACTGACTGCGCGAAATCTTCTTCCTCAGCGAGTTGCGGGTTGGCGTTCGCTTCGATCACATAGGCCTTGCCTGTCGCGTCCATCCGCAGGTCGATACGGGCATAGCCCGACAAGTCCAGCGCTCGATACGTCCGCTTCGCCAGGTGCTGAATCTTTGGGGCCAGACCGTTCGGCAACTGAGCTTCCGCGGTGTCGATGCCATGCCGCTTCTGATATTTGACGCTCCACTTCACGCGCTCGGTGGCGATTCGCCAGTTGCTGTCAGGCATCTTGGCGAACGACATCTCCCACACGGGAAAGACACGAAGTCGATGATTTCCCATGACCCCGACATAGAGTTCGCGTCCGTCGATGAACTGCTCGATGATGGCCGGCGTGAGAATGGTGTCGTGGATGTATTTCACGCGCTTGATGAGCTGCTCTTCGTTGGCGACGACCGACGCTTGCGAGATGCCGATAGACGACTCGTAAGTCAGGGACTTGACGATCATCGGATACGCGAGTTTCTTCGGGAGCACGGGTTTGCGATTGAGTGGCACGACCGTGAAGTCCGGCGAGGGAATGCGGTGATACGCGAGGAGCTTTCGCGCCAGCGCCTTGTCACGGGACAGCATCAAACCACGCGGATTGCACCCCGTGTACGGCAGCCTGATCAGCTCGAGGTAGCTGACCACGTTCTGATCGAAGACCCCGATGTCGGCGAAGGCTTCCATCAGGTTGAAGGCGATCGTCGGCTTGAATTCATCCACCGCTTGCCGGATCGGCGTCAGATCGTCGTGGACTCCAATGACGAGAAGCTCGTGCCCGCGCTTCCGCAGCGTGGTGACGACGTCCCACTCCATCCGCCATTCGGCGCTGACGTCGGTCTTGCCGACGGCCTCCTTGGGAACGAGATCCTTGTGGACCAGAACCAGGACACGATACTTCTTCACGGCGCTGTCTTCAGGGTTCGTCATCAGAGAGCCACGCGGTGCCGACCGCTGTGCAGATAGTTCATCGTCTGTACAGTGAGAAGTACAGTGAACTCATAGCGCGCTTGCTCCTCCGGAACCGCGAGGCGCAGCTTCAACTCACGACATCGGGTAATCATGTCTTCGAGCACGCGGTCGATCGTGTACTGGTAAATTCCCGTCCAGCTCGCCACCACGCGTCGCACCGGCTGCCGCATCCTTCCCAGGAACTGCGCCGCGGTCATGTTGCCTGAAAACTCGGGCGCGTCGGAGAACAATCGTCGCAGCTCTCGATCGTAGAACTTCGGATGCTCGATGCCATGATGACGCCGCTTCCGCCGGTAGTGCTGTCGCAGCGTCCGGCGCAGTCGCCGTAACGGATCGACCTCGTCGGTGCTCTCGACCAACGGCTTGCGATCGCGAAGCGATCGCATCAGCGTCTCCATGTATTCCAGCTTGTTCAGTGCCGGCCATCCCACGTAGCGCTGCCGCCAGTTGGCGTCGGGTGTCAGCCAGACCGCAAACGTCTCGGCGAAATCCTCATCGGGATGGCTCTGCGCGTACCACGGATCGATGTGCTGCACGAACGACTTGCTGTAAGGCTTTGGATCGTAGAACTCCGGGTAGGGCTCGTTTGAGCGACCGAACAACGCTCGTCTCTGCTGGCGCAAGCGCAGCTTGTAGGCGTTGTCGATGACGTGGCCGGCCTCGTGTCGCAGGATCCGCATGCACCACTCGTGCTCGCCTCCCTCGACCTCGAGCATCTGTGCCTTCTCGAGCCGCTCCAGCCGCGGGTGCGTCATGTAGAACGGAACCGCCATCGCGGCGGTCCCGTCGGGGGTGAACCATTCGTCGGAAATGTAGAAATGAACCGGCATTCGCAGCTCTCGCGCTTCGAGCTCGGATCGAAGTTGAGCCAGCCGGCCCTCGATGACGGTGCCTTCGAGCTTGAGTGGGAGATCGGCGAGCCGCAAGTCGAGCAGTTGCTCGTCCGGCAGTTCCGGCCAATTGGCTGGGACGTTGGCTCGCGCCATCGCCTTCATACTAGGTTCCAGGGTTCCAAAGCTCCAAAGTTCCAACCTACGTGAATACGAGGACGTAGTTCCGACTGCGGTTCGGCCTGTCGTAAGACCTCTCGCGCGACGGGGGCTGTGTCTCCCTCACCGAATGCCAGGAATCTCAAGAGGTATGTAATCGGATTCCCTTCCGTCCACCCGAAGTAGGCGTGTGGCGTGACGCCGGTACGATCCCGCAAGTCGAGAAGAATTGCGGCGATAGCGTTGGGAATGGCGGGGCTCTTCGTCGACAGAATCTGATGCGGGCCGACGTGCCGCGCATTCACGTGCAGTGCACCAGAGAACTCGGAGGCGTCGCTCGGGTAGATCTCGAGAAACACCACTCGGGCCTCGGGCGGAAGATGATGGGCTTCGCTCGCCTCTTTCAGCTTGGCAGCGTATTCCTGTTCGAGGCCGGAATCCGGGCGATTTGCGATGATCCGCAGCGGGGTCCCTACTGATCTCGCCAGAAGCCGCGATGCCTCATTGTCGTACGTCACGCCATGAGCGCGAAGTTCTGTCGAGCGCATCACGCGTGATACCAGCGATGTGGTCACCATCGTGACGATGAACCAGGTCGCGATACGGAGGCCCTCGGGCCGTTCCCAAACGTTGTCGAGCGTCGCGTAGACGAAGACCGCAGTCACGAATCCGAATGCGACCCGCCGGGCCGGCGTCGAGATCGCCGCCGCGAACGCGACCGAAGTCATGAGCACCAGCACGCCTGTGGCGTAGGCACCGGCCTGCTCGTCGACGTCCGCGTCGAAGATCCAGGTCACCAGAAAGGCGATCCCGGTGATGATCAACACGATTGGCCGATTCGCCCTCGCCCATTCGGGCGCCATCCCGTACCGCGGCAGGTAGCGAGGGATGAGGTTCAGAAGGCCGGCCATCGCCGATGCTCCCGCAAACCACAAGATGGTGATCGTCGACAGGTCGTACACCGATCCGAAGGCGTCGCCGAAGTCTCGGTGGGCGATGTAGGCCAAGGCACGTCCGTTGGCCGCACCTCCGGCCTGGAACTCGGCGGGCGGAATGAGCAAGGTCGTGACGAGGCTGCTGCCGATGAGGAATCCGCTCATGATCAACGCGGCAGTCAAGAGCAGCTTCTTGGTGTTGCGAATCCGGCTGGCCAGTCGCTCGGCATCAGTCTCGCCATCGCCGTGGACGAGCGGCATGACCGCCACTCCGGTTTCGAATCCCGACAGCCCCAGAGCGAGGCGCGGGAATGCGAGCACGGCGGTGACAAAAATCCAGAAGTAGCTGGGCTCCTGAGTGAACAACCCGTTCCGCCAGTAGCTGAGCGTCTCGGGATGGGCGGCGATATACCAAAGACCACGACCCACCACGACGGCGTTCAACGCGAGATACACAACGACGATGGGGAGCGCGAACCACACGGCCTCACGCATACCCTTCACGAAGACCGCGCCAAGTGCCGCGACCAGTCCAAACGTGACCGCGACACGGTGGGTTGCCCATTCACGGGCAAATGGGTTTTCGACGATGTGAGCTGTGGCGTCGGCCGCTGAGAGGGTGATAGTGATAACGAAGCCGGTGGCGGCGAATCCGAGCAGGCAGAGAACAAGTGCCTTGCCTCGCCACCGCGGCAGCTTCTCTTCGAGGACGGCAATGCTCCCCTGCCCGTGCGGGCTGAGCTCGGCGACTCTGGCGTAAGCCGGAAGCGCGCCGAACAGGGTGACGGCAACGAGAATCAGCGTGGCAATGGGCGAGAGGAACCCGGCGGCGAGGAATGCAATCCCCGGCTGGTAGCCCAGAGTGGAAAAGTAGTCGACTCCCGTGAGGCACATGACCTGCCACCACGGGGCGGTGTGGTGGGGCTTGCCATGTGATCCCGCGTGCTCCTCGAGACCATAAGACATCCAGGTCCGGAAACGCCCGCGGGGGCGGCGCGCTGCAATCACGTGTTGAGATGATAGCGCGCGCGGGCCCCTGTTGGGACAGCGGATGCAGGGACGCCTTAAGCCTGCTTCACCAGTTCGGCGTCGATTGAGATCTTGATCTCATCACCGACCACCACGCCGCCAGTCTCCAGCGCCTGATTCCAGGTCAAGCCAAAGTCGCTGCGCTTGATCTTCGTCGTGGCCTCGAACGCGGAGCGCTCGCCACCCCACGGATCGCGCCCGCGACCGTTTGACGTGACGTCGAGAATCACCTCCCGGGTCACGCCGGCGATCGTCAGGTCACCGACAAGACGGAAGCGGTTGCCCGCGACATCCGTAACGCGGCGGCTCTTGAACGTCAGTGTCGGGTGAGCGTCGACGTTGAAAAAGTCCGCCGATCGCAGGTGCGTGTCGCGCTGCGGCTCTCGCGTGTCGATCGACACGGCACCGATCGTCACCTCGACGGCGTTCTTCGCTGGATCGTCGTCATGAGTGAACACGGTCCCCTGCACGTCGGCAAAGCGCCCCTTGACCGTCGCGATCATGAGATGGCGAACAGCGAATTCAACGTGCGTATGGGCTGGGTCGATCTTCCAGCTGGTCTTCGAGGCGGTGGTCGGCAGGGTTGCGGTTGCGGTCATGAACATCCTCCTATGAACTAACTAAGACTCCATTACTATACTTTAGTAAGTAACTTATGTCAAATCAGCCGCCGCATCGTACAATGAGGGCATGGCACGCCAACAGGCACCTCCCGTCTGCGAGCGATTCCATGAGGCGATCGAGCTCATCGGCGCGCGATGGACCGGGGCAATCATCCAGGTGTTGATGAACGGACCCGTCCGCTACGCGGACCTGCGAGGGGCGGTGCCCGAGATCAGCGATCGCATGCTCTGCGAGCGGCTGCGGGCCCTCGAGGAAGCAGCGATCGTTCGCCGTCACGTCAGCGACGAGCCGCCGGTGCGCGTGGACTACGAACTCACCGACAAGGGAAAGGCGCTCAGTCCGGCGTTGAACGCGATCGGTCGCTGGGCCGAACAGTGGATTGGGAGCGCTGACGCACGGCCCGCCGCGGCGCGGAAACTTCCCAAGACGCCCACGTCGCCGCGCGCGAAGCGGACCGCCGCACCCTAGACGCTGCTACTTGGCGTTCAGAGCCGCGCGGGCCTCCTGCAGCTCCGGAAGACCCGGATCCGCAAGCCGCCAGTTGTTGAGGAATTGCTGGAACGCGCGACGGCTCTTCGTCGTTTCACCCGTCTTGGCAGATGCGCGCGCCAGCCCGAGCACCGCGCGGCTCCGGTTTGGCGTTCGCGCCAGCGCGCGCTCGAACCATACTACGGCCTCTTTCGGACGACCAGCCTGCAGCAGGATTTCACCGAACAACTCGTCTGCCCCTTTGACGGGATAGGGACGTCCGATTGGTTTCGGCATCCGCGCCTGCAGCGCGGTCGCGCGCTCCATTGCGGTAATCGCGTCGAGCGGCCGCCCGCCAGCCATGGCGACGAGGGCGCGCATTTCCTCGACCATGACGGCGGCTTGCTCCCGCAACCCCGGATCCTGTCCTGGCGCGTCGGCCTTCTGCAGGAGGTCGAGCGACGTGTTGGCTTTGGCGATGTCACCGAGTTTGGCAGCACCCATCCCCATCGCGAACAGCTCGTCGATGTTGTCGAACGACTTCTGGTTTGTTATGTCAACCCATCGCTCGCTTTCGATCACGTGCCGGGCCCGCATCGATCCGTTGTCGTTACGCAAGGCCACGACACCGCTTCCCCGTCCGATTTCGCTATCGCCGTAGTGATGACCGCCGATCTCCCCGCTACTACCGACGATCTTCATGGCCTCCATCACCTGCATCAGCGCCCCAACCGACTTGTCGAAGCGCCCTTGCTGCGTCCACTCGTACTGGAGCCAGGACAGGCTGTGAAAATCGCGCATCGCGACCGACAAGCCGCGACGCTTTGCCCATGCAATCGAGGCCTCCCACGACGCTTCGTCTGTCGCTGCCGCCTCATCCCAGTGCCCTAGTTGGACGAAGGCATGCGCCGGCATGTGGAGGGCATGGCTCGCCGCGGGCGCGATCTTCGCGTAAGCCCGGGCGGCTGGCAGCGCGCGCGCCGCGAGCTGCGAATGGTCGTAAGCGTGCAGAATGTAGTGTGGCGCGCCCGGATGCCTGGGGTTGCGCTTGAACACTCCCTCGGCAATTGCGCCCGCGCGCTCCCGAAGCGGCAAGGCCTGGTCGCCGCGGGGCAACGTCGCCAACAGTGACAGCGCATAGAAGGACTGCGCTTCGTCGTCCTGTGGAAACTTGCCAGCCAGGGTTGCCATCGCCGCTGCAAAGGCCTGGTCGCGCTCCGGCTTGGCGCCCGACCCAAATAAGGCTTCGATCGCTGCGAGGTACAACTGCTCACGCGGCGTCTTCGCTTTCGCCGCACGCGACGCGGGGGATGCACCAAGCTTGGCCAACGCGGCGCGCGCTTTGTCTGGCTCTTCGCCGAACCAGAGCGGCTGATTGAAGCACATCGCCTCGCCCCAGTAGGCCATCACGAATTGCGGATCGATGGCCTGCGCCGCCCGAAACGCGTCGATCGCTTCCTCGTAGGCAAAGCTATGCAGCCAGAGCACTCCCCGGATGAAAACCTCGTGCGCCTTCGGGTTCCCGGTCGCTGGAAACGTGATGGTTCCGAGCGGCGCCCCCGGCGTTGCCGGAATCTGTCGCGGCCCCTGGCTGGAAACGGGCTGGATGCTGAGAATGGCCAGCAAGAGGCCGAAGGCCCGCACGAACGGCATTTGAAGAGTGTACAAAAAACAACCGGGCGGCTCTGATAGGCCGCCCGGTTGCTCTTGTTTCCGTGCTTCCGCGGATTCCGTGTTTCCGCGTACCCGTGCTTCCGTGACTAGAACGTCACGCGGAACATCACCTGCGTCAGGCGCATGAAGCCGCCTTGCACGCGAATCTGACCGAAGGTCGAACTGCCCAGCGTGCTGATCGGTCCACGCGTCTTGACGGTGTTGGTGACGTTCAGCACTTCCAGTTTGATTTGGGCGCGGACGGTACTACCAAACCGCAAGTCCTTGGCGGCAAC
The DNA here is from genome assembly GCA_963724485.1 of uncultured Acidobacteriota bacterium. Taxonomy (GTDB): domain Bacteria; phylum Acidobacteriota; class Vicinamibacteria; order Vicinamibacterales; family UBA2999; genus JACCSI01. The sequence goes on along the minus strand of CAVRUW010000013.1, from coordinate 135,170 downwards.
GAAGTCCCAGTTGTTGCGGTGTGGGGTGCGATTGTCGGGATCGGTTCTGGGTAGTGTGCCGAGCGTGAACAGGGCCGGAACCGAGTAGCCAGCGCTGGTGATCCAGATATCCTGAATCCGCTCATCCCGGGAGCCATCCGTGCCGGGGTCGGCCGTGCCAGGATTCACACGCTGCACCTGGAAGAACCCGCTCGACAGCCCGTTGCTGTTGCTGGAAACGGACGTCGGAAAGCCGCTCTCGAGCGAGATGATCGACGAGACCGTCCAGTCGCCCAGAATGGCGGCTCCGACTCCCGATTGGATCCACCGTTTGCCCTGACCGAAAGGCAACTCGAAGATGGGAGACATGACGATCTTGTGTGGTACGTCGAGGAGGCCGACCCCGTATTCTGCCTCGAGGTCGTAGGCATTCTGAATAAAGCCAGAGTTGCGCGAGAAGAAGTTCGTCTCGCCAAACTGGTTGTCCTCCAGCCGGCTGTAGGTGTAGTTGATGCGCCCACCCCACCCGTTGGTCACCCTCTTTTCGAACTTGAAGATCGCCGCGTGGTATTGGTTCTTACCCAGCGTCGACCCGCCCATCAAAATGTTGCCATACTGAGGGAACGGCCTGAGCGACTGCGCACGCGAGATGGTCGGACTCGTGACGTTGAACCCGACGGGCTGACCGAAGAACGGGTTCGGCACCGAATCGTTCAGTGCTGATCCGAGCGCCAAAAAGCTTGGATCCAGTTGATTGATATTCAGGGCCACGTTATCGGCGCTCCCCCCCAGACTGAGGTCGCGGCCGGTTGCGCCTGCGTACTCGAAGCCGACGGCAATGTTGCCTTCGAGCTCGCGGGACAAGTCCACGGAATACTGATGCACCTTGGACGCGGTTCGGTCTTGATCAAAGAACGAAATCTGCGTGCCGACGTTGGTCAGCGCCCCGCGCGAGTTGCCGATCGGCTGTAGCAGGCCGTTGGGATAGGGGTTGGTCAAATTCACCGTCGGCCGGAACTGTCCCTGCTGGATCAGCGATTCCTGATTGAATCCCACCTGGCCGTAGTTGGTGGTGTTCGGTGACGGGGAATTCATCGGCGCCCAATAGATCCCATACCCGGCGCGGAGGACCGTCTTGGGATTGAACGAATAAACCACACCCACGCGCGGCGACATCTTGAGTGCCGGCGGATCTCCCTGGTAAGAGTTGGCGCCGTCAACGCCGGCGTAAACCAGCCCCCCGCGTACCGGGTTGCCATTCACAGTGATGCCGCCCAACGGTCCCGGCGGCGTGAGCCCTCGATCGAAGGCGACGGTGATGCCGTCGTTCTCCTCCCGTAGGCCGTCCTGGTGCTCGAGGCGCAAGCCGTAATTGACCGTCAGCTTCGGGCTGACGCGGAAATCGTCCTGCGCGTAAAACCCGTAATACTTCGAGTAGACCGCCAGCGGGCTCGAGAGACTCGCCGTGCTCTCCGAATTCGGCTGGCCCGACGGGTAACCGAGCAGGAAGGAGGCGAACGCGTTGCCGGAGTTAGCGGTGCCGTTGGTCAGAGGGTTGGATGATGTGAAGTAGCGGTCGAAACGGAAATCGCCCGAGGTGTCCTGGAACGACTGGAAATCCAGACCGATCCATCGGAAATCGGCACCAAACTTCAGGGTGTGGCGACCGAACAGCCGCGTCAGCGCGCCATTGGCTCCCCAGGAGTGCCAGTTGCGATTGGTCGGGTCAATGGCACCAGCCATTCGCCCGTAGTCTGCGCTGTCGTAGTCGGTCACGCGGATCTGCGGGAACTTGTCGACCTGCGTCGCATTCAAAAAGGTCTGCGAGAAGCCGAGCGACGACGTGTCGAAATCAGTTGACAGCGTGTCGTCATCGATGAACTTGGTGTACCCGTAGCGCAGCGTTACGACGGTATTGTTGCTGGGCAGCCACGTGTTGTTCAGCGCCAGAACGTTCACGCGCCGCTCGAGGATGTAGTCGCCGGGATCAGCGAACCGATTCGCACCTTGCAGACCGGGCTCCCAGTAGTTCGCGCACGGCTCGTCGGTCTTGTTATAGAGGTAGAACCCCGACAGGGAGACACTGTCGCTGAAACGGTGGTCCACCTTGCCGGTGTACATGACCGCCCGGTCGTGGATCTCCGCCGTCCGCGAGAAGTTGTTGTTGCCATCGCTCACGTCGCGATCAGGCATTGGTAGGTAGGTAGTGATCGCACGGGCAACGTTATTGATGCTGCCGTCGGGAATGATATTGTTCGGAAACGGCTGACGGTTGTTGCCGTTGGCATCTCCCGTGGTGGGATCGTAGATGACCACGAGCTGGCCCTGCGCGTTGAAGCTCTGGGAGAAATCGCCGCGCCGCTCGCGGCTGGTCGGGAGCCGCAGGTTGCCGCCGCGGGTCGTATTCGATCCGTAGCCTTCGGTCGAGAACCAGAAAAACGTGCGGTTCGTGATGATGGGGCCGCCGACGGCGCCACCGCCGAGATGGAAATACGTGTCGGGCTTAGGTACCCCAGCCAGCTCGGAAAAGTAGTTGTTTGCCGCGCCCCACTTTGGTCGGTTCTGGTAAAAGCCGCTGCCGTGCCAGGCGTTCGAGCCGGACTTGGTCGCCACGTTGAACGTGCCGCCACCAGTCGCCCCCGTCTCGGCATCGTACTGATGCACCTGTACCGCCACGTCTTCGATGGCCTCGATCGACGGGTTCGCCGACGCCCGGTTGCGCATGTCGGTGATCGGCACGCCGTCAATCAGGTAGTTATTGCCTCGACGGGTGCCGCCGCCGAGCGACAGCAGCGAGGCATTCGTTTGATCCTGCTGGCGGTTGAACTGTGAGTCGCCTGTGGCAATGACGGTAGGGACTGTCACGGCGAAGAGGAACGCCGAACGGCCACCGCTTGGCAGTGTGGCGAGCTGTTGCGAATCGATGACCCCGCCAGTGGAGGCGTTTGACGTGTCGATAAGCGGTGACTGCCCGGTGACCGTAACCGTCTCCTGGAGCTGCCCGACCTCGAGCGCGATATCCAGGGTGATGAACTGCTGCGCACCGATCCGGACAGACTTGTTCTCGTAGGTCCGGAAGCCCGTGAGGGTCGCTTTGACGGTGTAGGTGCCCGGCGGGACCGCGGCGAAGTTGTATTCACCTTGCTCGTTCGAGATGGCATCGCGTGTCTGGTTCGTGCCCTCGTTGACAATTTGCACCGTGACCCCGGGGATGACGCCATTCGCGTCTCGGACGGCGCCGCGGAGACCGCCGGTGAACGACTGCGCTGATGTGTTGCCGGCCATCGCCATCGCCAACGCGATGGCGCCCAGCACTCGGACGACTGTCGGGGATGTCAAACTCCTCATACTCGCTCCCTCCACTACAAACCGGCGCAGGAAGAAGGGCGCTCGGACCCCCGTCCTCGCCGGAACACGGCCGCCATACGCGTCGACGTCTGAGCCGAACGAGTGCAAAGCACTTAGACGCGAAGGTTTCGCGGAGTCTACGGCAGAGGCACTGGAAAGACAAGGTGCCTGAGGTGCCTAAACGGGCCTTTGGTGCCCAGGTGCTGGTGCTTCAGGTGCCTCGCGTCGTGAATTCGCTGGGACGAAGTGACTCATCCGGATCGGGCATGCGACCCACCCCCAGGCACCCCAGGCAGCTGAGGCACTCTAGGCACCTTGCGTCGCTAATGCTACTATTCGCGAAATTCCGGGGGGTTCCATGAACGACCAGGGGATGGTGGAAGGCGGCCATTCGCGTCGCACCTTTATCAAAGGTGTCATCGCGGCGGGCGCTACGGTTTCGACATCGGCTTACCTGTTTCGCACGACGATCCTCGGGCAGAACGAATCGTCGCTCCCGGGCTCCGTCGAGCGCCTCATCACGTTGGACGTCAACGGCCAGCAGCGCCGCGTCGACGTGCTGAAGCACGAAACACTCGCGACCACGCTTCGCTACAAGCTCGGGCTGACGGGCACCAAGCTGGGATGCGATCGATCAGAGTGCGGCGCGTGCACGGTGCTCATCGACAACGTGCCCCACTATTCGTGTTCAATCCTCACGCATGCGGTCCGCGGGCGAAAGGTGCAGACCGTTGAAGGTCTGGCCAGCCCCGACGGCAAACTGAGCCCCGTGCAGCAGGCCGTGCTCGACGGGCAAGGCTTCCAGTGCGCGTTCTGCATGACCGGTTTCATCATGGCGACGACCGGGTTCCTGAAAACGAACCCCAATCCGACCCGCGCTGAACTGGCGCATGGGATCTCGGGCAACCTGTGTCGCTGCGCCGACTACAACAAGATCCTCGACTGCATGATGAACGCAGCGGAGCTGGCGAGGAGGGCGTGATGGCAGAACAGACACCACGGTCCACGGTCCCCGGTCCTCAGTCTCCAGCGGGAGCACCCGCGGCACCTTCGGCACCCGCGGCACCCGCGGCACAGGCGGCACCTTCTTTTCCTCCCGTTGACCCAACCAAGTTCAAACTGATTGGTCACAACTACCAGACGCAGGACCTGCTGGCCAAGGTGACCGGCAAGGCGAGGTATGCCGAGGACTTTCGCGCCGAGGGCATGCTGTTCGCGAAGTTGATGCTCAGCCCCCGGCCGCATGCCCGGGTGCGCAGCATCGACGCCAGCCGCGCGCTGGCGATGCCAGGCGTCCACGCGATTCTGACCGCGGACGATCTTCCGCCACCGCCCGCTCCGCCAGGAGCGCCTGGCGGTGGAGCCGCACCCGCAGGTGGCGCCGCGCGCGCCGCCAACGCGCCGCCGACAGGTCCAGGCGCCGCTGGCGCACCGGGTACGCCTCCGTCGGCCGCCGCCGTGCCGCCCGCGCAGCAGCAGCCACAAACGCCGCCGATTCCCGCCGAGTTCTGTCTGGCCAAGGAAGCGCTGTATGAGGGCGAACCGATTCTCGCGGTGGCCGCAGACAGCGAGGAACTCGCCGCGGCCGCGATCGAGGCGATTCGCGTCGACCTCGAACCGCTGCCGTTCGTGATCGATCCACTCGACGGTTTGCGTCCCGGCAGTCCGAACGGTCGCACCGAAGGCAATGTGTTCGTCGGTGGCGAAGTCAAGACCATCAAATGGACGCAGGCCAACTTCGATCAGCTCGCCACCGGCAAGTGGCCGACTGATGCCGAAGCTGGCGAGACCACCGTCTGGGGCGACATCGAGGCCGGCTTCAAGGAAGCCGACCTTGTCGTCGAAGAGGTTTCGTATCAGCAGGACACCGTGCATCAGCCGCTCGAATCGCGGACGGCGATGGCGTACTGGCAGAACGGCAAGCTGTTTCTGCATGGGTCAACGCAGAGCCTGTCGCGGACGGTGGCATCCGTCGCCGGCTGGGTCGGCGTTCCGCCGCGCGATGTCGTGGTCATCAGCGAGTTCTGCGGTGGCGGCTTTGGCAGCAAGATTCCGGGGGCGCAGACCATGGCGATTCCGGCGCTGCTGTCGAAGAAGCTGAACGGGCGACCGGTGATGATGCGCATCTCGCGCGAGGAAGAAACCTACATCGGCCGCAAACGCCCGGGCTTCCAGGCGTGGGCGAAGATGGGGTTCAAGAAGGATGGCCGGGTCACCGCAATCGACTCGTTCATCATCGAGAGCAGCGGCCCCTACCGTCGCCAGGGCGACAACGGCCAGGCCGCCAACCTCGCGACGTTGCTCTATCAGGCCCCGAATGCGCGCTTCCGAGGCATCTCGGTAGCGACCAACACTCCTCCGGGCGTTTCACAGCGCGCGCCAGGCGGTCTCCAAAGCTCGATTCTCTTCGAGCCGCTCGTCGCACGAGCCGCAAAAGAGCTCGGCGTCGATCAGGTCGCCATCCGCAAGATCAATGCACCGGTCAACGGATCGACGTTCGGTCTCAATCCCCCGGCACAGGCAACGCGGGCGCGCGGCAAGATCACGAGTTCGTACGTGAAAGAAGCGCTCGATCGTGGCGCCGAGCTGTTCAACTGGGAGGAGCGCAAACAACGCAGCGGTCAGCGGCGCGGAACGAAAGTCAGGGGCGTCGGCGTGAGCACGAGCACCTTCACCGCAGGCTCCATCGGCGTTGACGGGCTCCTCACGATTCGCCCCGACGGCAAGCTCTACGTGCATCAGGGCATCGGCAACCTCGGCACGTTCTCGGTGATTGACACCGCGCGCGTAACTGCCGAAGTCCTCGACTTCCCGTGGGAAAACGTCGTGGTGGGTTGGGGTAATACCGGTAACCACGTGGCGTGGAGCTCCATTCAGGCAGGCAGCCAGACAACGCACGCGCATACGCGTGCGAATTTCGCAGCCGGTTCTGATGCGAAGCGGAAACTGCAGGAACTCGCCGCCCTCGAACTCGGCGGCAACCCGGACGGCTATCGGGTTGGTGGAGCCGGTGTCGCGGGTTCCGGCGGCCGGCTGACGTGGGCCCAGGCCGCTGAGCGGGCGATCAAGCGCGGCGGCAAATTCGATGGACACGAACTGCCGGGCGACATCAACGCGATGACCAAGACGTCGGGCACGGCGCTTGCCGGTCTCGGGTTGATGGGCGTCGCTCGAGACAGCTATCCACGTGACGGACAGACGTACTCGTTCGTCGCCGGCTTCGCAGAAGTCGAAGTCGACGTCGAAACGGGCGTCTACCACATCGTGGACTACCTGGCCGTTGCCGACGTGGGCACCGTGTTACATCCGCGGAGCCTCGGCGGGCAATTGCTCGGCGGCGCGATTCAAGGGATGGCCCACACGCGCAGCCAGAAGCTGGTCTACGACACCCACTACGGTGTCGCGATCGGGAAACGCATGTATCACAACAAACCGCCCACGATGCTCGACATCCCGATCGATGCCCGCTGGGAGGCGCTGAACATCCCCGATCCCGGCAACCCTGTGGTCGGCGCCAAAGGGGTCGGCGAACCCGCGGTGGGGAACGCTGGCGCCGCGGTGCTCTGCGCTCTCGCCGATGCGGTTGGCTACGACATCATCCGGCGAACGCCAGTGCAGCCCGAGCAAGTCATGGCCGTCGTCACCAAAGACCCGCGGTTCCGAATCGAACCGCTCACCGCTTACATCTAGGAGGAACAACAATGCCTGTCATTCGAGACGTAATGCCGGCGTTCGAGTTGTTCCAGCCAACCTCGATCGCCGATACCGTCGGACTGCTCGACCGCCACGACAACGCGTGGCTCATGGCCGGAGGGCTCGACAGCTTCGATTGGTGGAAGGATCGGATCAAACGGCCGGCCGTGGTCATCGATCTTGGTAGCGTCGCCGAGCTGCGAGGCATCAAGGAGGCCAACGGCGGCCTGGAGATCGCCGCCAACACCAGCCTCACCGAGATCGCCAACCATCAGGTGGTGCGCGACAAGTTTGGCCTGCTCGCACAAGCCGCGGGGATCGTCGCATCGCCGCAGATCCGCAATCAGGGATCCATCGGCGGCAACGTCAGCCAGGACACGCGGTGTCATTACTACCGCGCGGGCTGGCCCTGCTATCGCGCCGGCGGCAACATCTGCTACGCCGACACGCCCACCGCGGTCAACCGCGAGCATGCGATTCTCGATGCGGATCGTTGCGTTGCGGTCAGCCCTTCCGACACCGCCCCCGCGCTGATTGCACTCGATGCGCAGATGGTCGTGCGCAACTCGGGTGGTGAACGCGTCATCCCCGCACAGGAGTACTTCGTTGGCCCGGAGCGGGACATCACGCGCATGACGGCGCTCGGGCCACGCGATCTGCTGACGGCGATCCGCATTCCGGGTACCTTCGCGGGCAAGCCGTTCTATTTCGAGAAGGTTCGCGACCGCCAGGTCTGGGACTTCCCCCTGGTCAACATCGCGTCGGCGATGTCGACGAGCGGAACGAACATCGACGATTCCCGCATCGTCGTTGGCGGCGTCGCGGCTCGCCCACTGCGTCTGGTCGACGTCGAGGCGGCGATCCGAGGTCGGGCGCGCAATGAAGAGACGGCGCGAATGGCGGCCGAGATCGCCACGCGCGGATCAGTGACGTTGCGGCACAACGCCTACAAGGTTCCGCTCATGGAGAACCTCGTCAAGCGCGCCATCAGAGGAGAGGGTGCATGGACTTCGTAACCTGGGCACGGAGCCCGTGGGGTGAGGACGTGCTCACCCATATCTCGTGGAGCCTGTTCTGGGCCTCGCTGGTGGGCGGCTTCCTGTTCCTCGTCGCCCACGGTGGCTACATGCTCTTCTCGCGCCACATCAAGCGCGACCCGGCAGAGGTCGACCGCCTGGAGCGCGAGCGCAAAGGCCTGCCGGCGCGCATTCCCCGGCATTCGTTCGTCGCTCGCGTGTTCCACTGGGTCATGGCGGCGTCGATGCTCGTGCTGGTGATCACCGCATTCTTCCCGGTGATCGGCATCCAGTTCGCGTGGGTCGAGTGGCACTGGATGGCTGGGATCCTGCTGACCGGCTCCATCATCTTCCACATCGTTCACGCGAGCTTCTTCCTCGACTTCTGGTCCATCTGGGTGGGGCCGAAGGACATCCCCGAGATGAAAGCCGAATTCCTGCGCGAGATTGGCAAAGAGCCCGGCGGTCCGCAACAAGGGAAGTACCCGCTCGGCAATCGCCTGTATCACCTGGTGGTGATGATCGCCGGCCTCGCCGTGATCATCACCGGCATCCTGATGATGTACCGCATTCGGACTCCCATTGTCGCTCGGAATCCGTACGTCATGAGTGATCCGGCGTGGGGGGTCACCTACGTGCTGCACGGCCTCGGCGGGGTGGGATTCGTGGGGCTGATCATTGCCCACATCTACTTCGCGCTCCGGCCCGAAAAGCTGTGGATCACCAAGTCGATGATCTTCGGCTACATCACGCGCCGGCAGTATCTCGAGCATCACGATCCCGATCGCTGGAAGACCACCGCGTCGCAGCCGCAGTGAGCAGCGACCTGCGCGAAGACCTCGCGCGCCGCGTAGATGCCATCGAAGCCGGTTACGAGCTGATGTTGGCCTACGCGGCGCAGGGACTTCCCTCCGACACCCTGGCCGCCAACGGCGGCCAGCTCCGTGAGTATCTCCGCCGTTTCGATGACGCGCTCACCGGTCTCGCCGATCGCTATCGCGAGTACGTCACCACGCAGCAGGGCGTCGCGCCCGAAGCCTTTGAAGGCTTTCTCGAAGTGTTGGCCGGCGACGCCAGGTCCGCGCAGGCCGGACTACGGCTGGTGATGGCCCAAGGCAGCATCAGCTCGCAGCTCGTCGACAACCTCAACGCGTCGATCCACGTCCGCGCGTTGCTCACCGACATTTTTCTGATCGACGAGGCGCTCAAGTAGGCCTCGGCAGCTCGGTTGTCGCTACGTCGCTCGGACCGCCAACAGCTTCTGCCCGTCGCTATAATCGGTCACCCGCATGATCCTGCAGCCCGGGGCCCGCCTTGGACCCTACGAGATCGCTGGTCGCATTGACACCGGCGGCCAGGGGGTCGTTTACAAGGCACGGGACACACGTCTCAGGCGAGATGTCGCGCTCAAGCTGCTGACCGCCAAGGGCGAGAGCAACCTTGACGATCTTCTGCGCGAGGCGCGCATGGTTGCCGCTCTCAACCATCCCCACATCTGCACCATCCACGAAGTCGCTACGGTCGACGGCATGTCGTTCGTCGCGATGGAGCATATCAACGGCGAGTCGCTCCGATCGTTGATCTCTGCCGGTCGCTGGTCTGCCGACCGAGTTTGGCGCATCGGCCGGCAGCTTGCCGACGCGCTCGAACACGCGCACGCGCACGGGGTAGTTCATCGTGATTTCAAGTCGGGGAATGTGATGATCACCAGCGACGGCCGCGCCAAGGTCGTTGATTTCGGGATCTCGGTCCGCACCGCAGGGTCGACCGAACGCACCGAGACGGCCCAGCTGCTGGAAGCGGATGATCGGGTCTCGGGGACCGTTCCATACATGGCGCCCGAAATTCTGCAGGGCGAATGGCCGAGCCCGCGCAGCGATATTTGGGCGCTTGGCGTCGTGCTCTACGAGATGACGTCCGGCCGGCGGCCCTTCGAAGCACGCACGTCGTCCGAGCTCGCCGCCGCGATCTTGCGCGACCCTCCACCTTCGCTGCACGCGAATGCGCCCCCCGCGCTCGTGCGTCTGATCGAACGGTGCCTGGCCAAGGATCCGGTCGATCGACCGTCCCGGGCCGGCGAGGTGGCGCTCGTGCTCGAAGTCACTGAGCCGCGCCCGTCTTCGCCGATTGACTCCTTCGTCGTGCCTCGACGCTTCACACACAGATCGCGCGTCATGACGGGTGTCGTCGCCGGCAGCATGATAGGACTGGCCTACTGGTTGTGGTCGTCGACCCCCCGCGATTCGTCGCCTCCTCGTTTTGGCAACCCCGTGAGGGTGACAGCCGCGGTGGGTGTCGAAGAGTTTCCGGCCTGGTCGCCGGACGGCCGAACGCTCGCGTATGTCGGCCGAGTGACAGGCAGCGTCGAGAACTCGAGCGCGAACTCGGACATCTGGGTTGCCCAGCCTGGAGGGGGACCGCCCATTAATCGCACGGCCGACTATGTCGGACAGGACCTGTTCCCGACGTGGTCACCCGACGGATCGCAGATCGCCTTCTGGTCGGACCGTGACGGCGCCGGATGCTATGTGATGGCTGCGCTGTCCGGCACCCCTCGCCGGATCGCGACCGCCAACCAGATCAACCCCAATCCTCCGCTATGGTCTGAAGACGGCAGGGAGATCCTCTGCGTCAACGGCGATACGCGCACCAGCGTTGACATCGTGTCGCTCCAGACCGGAGAAGTTCGACGGAGCATCCACTTACCCGGCGAGACACCGCGCTTCGTTACGCGCTCACGCGACGAGCGACGGATTGCGTTCGTGAGCGGAGCAGGAGGGCTTAGCGCCGATGTGAGTCGGCTCTCCGTTCTCGATGTCGAATCCTCAAAGGTCACGCCGGTAACCGACGGCCAGACATTGGTGGCGAGCCCGAGTTGGTCGATCGACGGCATGACGCTGTATTACGTCGCGCACACCGGTGCGGCGATGGACCTGTGGGCACAGCGTCTCGCTGCAGACGGCACGCCGATCGGCACGCCCACGACGCTGACGGCCGGCGTGGGTATGAGGAATGCCGCGGTGTCGCCTGACGGGCGCCGGCTCGCGTACTCGCAGGGACGGGAACTGGGCAACGTGTGGCGCGTCCCGATCCGGCCGAATCGGCCCGCTACCTGGGCGGAGGCCGAGCAGCTTACATTCGACCAGTCGTCCGTCGCATGCGTGGCGGTCAACCGGGACGGCACAGCCCTCGCGATCGACTCGGATCGCGGAGGCAGTTTCGATCTCTGGACGCTCCCGGCGTCCGGCGGAGCGCTGACGCAGGTCACGACCGACCCGAGCGCTGAGTGGTGCCCCGACTGGTCGCCTGATGGATCAACTTTGGCGTTCTATGCCTACCGTTCCGGCAACCGGGAGATCTGGACGATGCCCGCAAAGGGTGGGGCCTGGCGCCAAGTCACGGACAATCCCGGGCCAGATCTGCATCCGTCGTGGTCCCACGACGGCAAGCTGATCTCACACCTGACCGGAGGGCGACCCGAGGGCGAGGGCGGCTGGGTGTCACCACTCGACGGCAGCGCCGGCTGGCTAGTGTCGTCGGGCGTCATCACACCAAACTGGTCGCCGACCGATTCCCGAGTGGCCTACTTCAACGCTGGGCGACTGTGGATTGTTGACGCCATGGCGACGTCACCTCCGAAGTCGTTGGCAGCCGGAAGCCCCGGCGGACTGCGATGGACGCCGATGGCCAGACGATTCTCTACCGTGAACGCGCGGACGCAATCTACGCATCGATGCGGCCGGAACGAGCGCCGGCCGACTCCTGTAGAACTATCGGGACGGCCCGGTGAGCTGGCTTCTACGGACGCCAACCGACGGCCGGTTCGTCTACTTTGTTGGACCCAGGACCTCGGCGACCTGTGGGTGATGGATTCCGTTTCAGCGACGCGTTGAGAACAGCGGTTAGCATCCGTCGTCGAATGCAAGCACGGCGACCTACCACTGCAAGGCTTCACGTCGACAATCAAGGCACGCAACTCAGTGGTTCCGATGTTGTCGATGCGGTGGGCCATCGGATCTCGCCAGGCAGTGTCGCCCTGTTTGACGTTCTGCTCGGCGCTCTGCCCGCCGAGCGGTGTCGCGCGGATGCGGCCGTCGCTGAGGAAATGAACGACGAACGACTGATGGCTGTGCATCGGTTCGCTCTCCCCGGGCTTCAGCGCATACTCGAGTACGCGCACGCGCTCGTTTTCTAATTTGGTGCGGTAGAGGTCTGGTGAGGCGGCGACAGCATCGGGCGGCGCTGACTGCGCGGCGCGGATTGCAATCTGAGAGGCTGTCAATCCGATCAGGATCCCAAGCACGAGGCAAACGCCGCTCTTCATCTCGTCTCCCCTCCGCCGAAGGCGGCCTACTGCGAGCGTAGCGAGCAGCCCTCGGCGCGAAGCGCTGCCTTCCGCGGGCATAGCCAGCGGCGAGCTAACACGAAACGCACTTGTTGCTGTTCTTCGCGCCCAGCTTGATGAGGAGATCACGCGCCTCGGGGAACGGTTCGACGCGCTGCACGGGGCCGTTGGCCATGTCGGCGGTGCTCTGCCCTTCGCGATTCACCTTGGCGGGATCGGCGCCCTTCGAGACCAAGTAGAGAATCATCTCCACGTCGCCACGAGCGGCGGCCTGATGCAGCGCCGTGCTGCCATCGTGATCGACGGCGTTGACGTCAGCGCCAAGCTCCTCGACGAGGTACTTCACGGCGGCCAGCATGCCTGAAGGTGCGAAGCGGTGCGCGTTGCCGGCGAACCCTTCTCCGTAACCCGAGCCGGCGGCCGCCTGAAGCGGTGGAATGCCGGGGCCGCCGACTGGAATCGGCGGCTTCCCGGAGACATCTTCGATCACCACCTGCTGCCCGGCATCGCCTCTCGTGGTCCGGCCGGCCGGCTTCGTCGTCGGCAAGTGTGGGTTAGCGCCGTTGGCGACGAGCATCTTCATGGCGTCGATGTCGCTCGCATATGCGGCACGCCAGAAGGGCGTCGCGCCCACTTCATCGACGCGCAGGACGTCGAAGTTGTACGAGCTGAACCACAGCTTGCGCTTGAGCCGAGCGTTGGGATCGGCGCCCTTGTCGAGCAGTGTTTTCATCAAGTCGAGATAAGTGGCCTGCTGCTGGAGATAGGCGCGTGGCTGCGGATAGAACGCCTTCGGCGCCCACTGCACGTTGAGCGCGGCATAGAGCGGCGTCGCCCCCGCTTCGCTGGCCGACGTGACCGATGCGCCACGATCGATCATCGTCATGGCGAGATCGAAGTGACCATTGATCACCGCAATGAGCAGCGGGCTGGTGCGGTCGCCAGGACTCACCTGGTTGATGTCGGCGCCGCCCTCGAGCAAAGCGGCAACGGTATCAGCTGCTCCTTGCCGAGCAGCGAGCAGCAATGCGGTCAAACCGCCTTGTCGACCGATCAACTCGTTGTAGCGGAACGGCCGCGTCACGCCGGCGATGTCAGCGGCCCGTGGCGCGGCCGGTGCGGCTGCGGATCCCGGGCCACCACCGCCACCCCCCTGTCCCGGCCGGCGCGATGCCTGCTGCAGCGCCTCTTCGCCGGGCGCGGCCGTCAACGCCTCGAGGTCGATGACTTTGGTCGCAGTCGAGACGGTCGCACCTCGCGCGATCAGGGCCTTCACGACGTCTGCCCGGTCGAGCGCCGCAGCGAACATGAGGGCGGTCTGCCCTTGTGCTGACTCGGTCGAATTCAGCTCGGCGCCGCCATCCATGAGTCGCGTCGCGGCGGCGACGTTGCCCGAGCTCGCGGCGAGCATGAGTGGCGTCGCGCCGGTCGTGGTCGTTTGATTCACCGCGGCGCCACGCGCGAGCAACTGATCGATCACGGCGGCTGAACCCGCCTGCGCCGCGAGATGAAGTGGGACATACCCGCCGAGGCGGGACTGCGCTCGCACGTTGGCGCCGGCTTGCAGCAGCATGGTCGACATCTCGAAGTCGCCGTGCATGGCGGCCCAGTGCAGGGCCGTCATACCGTCGCCTTGTGCGGCATTCACATCCGCGCCGCTCTTCAACAGGGCGCGCACTCCTTGAACATCACGTGACTGTGCCGACGCGGCCACCGGGGCCTCGGCGGGCGCTGCGCCAAGGGCCGCGATCAGCCCACAGCCAACGATTGCAGTGACGAAGCTGCGACGAATGATGGTCAGCATCCGCTGCTCCTCAAACGGTGGTCCGAGACTCGACAGCGTTCAGGTCCATGGCTCGCGTGCTGTCGCCAAATTGATCGATTTCCAGTCCGGTCATCTGCAGCGCCGACAACATCGCGTTGGCCATCGGTGTGCCGTCCGGAGTCTTGAGATGGAGGTTGCCCTTCAACTTGCCGCCGGCATGTCCGGCGAACAGGAGCGGACACCGCTTGTGGTTGTGGACGTTCGAGTTGCCCATCGGGGAGCCGTAAACGATGAGCGAATTTTCGAGCAGGTTGCTCTCGCCGTCCTTGGTCGCCCGCAGCTTGTCCATGAAGTACGGCAGCAGGCCGACATGGTAGCGGTTGATCTTTGCGAACTCGAGAATGCGTTCGTCGCGGTCCTGGTGGTGCGACGCGATATGGAACCCGGTCGTTACCCCGGCATCGCGATACACGCGATTCGATACATCGCGACTCATCTTGAGCGCGAACACGCGCGTGATGTCGGACGCAAACGCCAGCGCCTGCAAGTCGAACATCAGCTTGACGTGCTCTTCATACGAGTCGGGGATCCCGGCCGGTGCACCGGGGAGTTCCCGCTGCTCGCCGCTGCGGTTGAACGCTTCGACCTTCTGAATCCGACGTTCGATCTCGTGCACGTCCTCGAGGTAGTCGCCGAGTCGTGCGCGATCGGCCGCACCCAACGTGTTGTTGAGCCGCCGCACGGAATCCGCCACGTAATCCAGAATGGTTTGATCCTTCTTGCGTCGCGCGGCGCGCTGCTCGGGCGTTGCGCCGACGCCGAACAGTTGATCGAACACGAGCCGCGGATCGCGAATCATCGGCAACGGCTCGCTTTCGCGAAGCCCAGCTGATCGAATCCGTGTACGCGCACGAATACCCGTAGAAACAACCACCGGCCTGATCGACGTTCTCGATGCACAACTGCATCGAGGGGATGGGTGTCTCGGATCCGAACTTCTGCGCCACCAGTTGGTCGAGCGACGTACCAGCCTTCAGGTCCGATCCCTGCGTCTGCCGCGGATGCGACTGGGTCAGAAACACGGCCGCCGAGCGGAAGTGATCGCCGCCAATCTCCGGTGCGGTGAAAGCTTCGGCGTTCCTGACGTCGGTGTTGCTGACGATCGTGATGTAGCGCCGATAAGGCTCGAGCGGCGACAGCACGCTCGGTGACAGATCGAAGGCCGAGCCGACATCAGCCGGGGACCACAGATTCTTCTGCTGACCGAACGCGGTCGCGCCCGCCGAGCCGTGCACCATCTCGATCGCCACGAGACGCGGACGCTGAGGCGTCGCCTGCGCGGCGAACCCCCGCGACGGCACCATCGCTTCGAGCAATGGGATCGAAACCGTGACGCCCATGCCCTTGAGCACGGTGCGGCGCGAAATCGGTTGTCGTCGGATCACCATGTTCACTCCGTTGTCGGGGCGCCGCTGGTCGACTGGAATGCGGCGCTGGACACGATACCAAGCACGAACGACGAAATACGGTTTCCGTTGTGGCCGGCACGCTTCACGATCGCGCGCACAGCCGGCATATCGGTCGCTTCGAGACGGCGGCCAAGGGCATACGTCATGAGCTTTTCGGTAAAGCTGAGAAGCACGGCGTCCTGGTGCTTCAGCAGGGCGTCGCGGAGGCCGGCCGGCCCATTCATCTTCGTCCCGTCGTACAAATCACCGCTGGCGTCGACCGGGACTTCGTTGTCCTTGATGCGCCACTTCCCGGTGACGTCGAAGTTGTCGAGCGCCAGGCCCAACGGATCGATCACGCGGTGGCACGATGTGCACGCGGGATTGCGACGATGCTCCTCCATCCGCTCGCGCACGGACAGGCGCTTGCCGCCGACGGCGGCCTTGGTGGCTTCGAACGCGGGCACGTCAGCAGGCGGCGGCGGTGGCGGTGACCCCAACAGCACCTCCATCACCCACTTGCCTCGCATCACCGGTGACGTGCGATCCGCCACGGACGTGAGCGTCAGGATGCTGCCATGACCGAGAATGCCACGCCGGTATCGGGGACCGTCACTCGTTGAAACGCTGGACCGCTGACATTTGGAATCCCGTAGTGACGCGCGATGCGGTCGTTGACGAACGTGTAGTCAGCGGTGATTAGATCGAGAACGTTGCGGTCCTCTCGCACGATGCTGTCAAAGAACAGCTCCGTCTCACGCTTGAAAGCCTGTCCGAGAGAGTGATCGAAGTACGGATACAGCAGCGCATCCGGCAACATCTCGTCGACGTCGTTGAGGCGCAGCCACTGCGACGCGAACCGCGTCGAAAGCGCTTGGGCCTTTGGATCCGCGAGCATGCGACGCACCTGGCGATCGATGCCGCCTGGCGCACTCAGCTTTCCTTCCGTGGCGGCTTCCAGGAGCTCGACATCCGGACCAGCACCCCACAGGAAGAACGACAGCCGTGACGCCAGCTCGCGATCGCGCAGGCGGTAGCTGCGACCTGCGATCGCCGAAGGCGTGACGGGTTCGATTCTGAAGAGGAACTGCGGGCTCGCGAGCATCGCCTCGATCGCCGATGCGATACCAGCTTCGAATCCGCGCTCACGGCGTCCGTCCTCGTAGAACTGCAACAGCGACGTGAAGTCGCTCTCTGACAACGAACCGCGAAACGCCTGCGTCGCCAGCCGCTGCACGATGCTTTGTGCGCACGGCATTTCCTCGCCAGGACTGGTCGGGCGGCAGGTGAACACCTTGCTACGACTGTCGGTCTCGGAAACCCCCGTGGTCCGGTAAGGCCCGACGATGCTCATGTCCTTCAGGTGGGGGAGCGTCGTGATGCCAAACGCCACGCCGATCTGCGTGTCCGCGAGTGTGTGATCGATCGGGGCGAGCAGGTCGATCACCGGCCCCTCGAACTGCTGAAGAAACGCCGCCGACACTCGCTTGGCGCCCGCCGTGATATGGATGGGATCGGTCTTCAGCGTCACGCCCGTCGTCGCTTCCGTCATGCGCGGATCGATCTCGAGAAGAGCGACGCGTTCGCCGTCGATCGAAACTTCGAGCTTCTCGCCGGTCGTCGTGCCGCCGAAAAGCACGCCGCACGCGTTGCCATGCAAATCCATCCGGAAGACGTAGTCGCCGTCCGCCGGAAACGTGTGCATGACCGAGAGGCCGCCGCGCGTCCCCAGCGGGGCGCCTTCGGCGCGGCGCAGTTGCGATGCAGTCTTGGCGATCTTGTAGTTGGCTTCGCTCGCGGACGCTTCGGCATCGCCGAGCGCCAGCATGGTGACCTTGCCGGCCGCCCGGAGATAGCTCGAGAGCAACGTCGGCGAGAACGATTGCGAGTCCGCGATGTTGTCGAAGCCCTCGCTGATGGTGTCGGCGGGCAGCAGGGCCGAGGCGTCGACATCGACGCCGAGGAGATCCTTGACGGCTCGCGCGTACTCTGCTCGGTTGAGACGTTGAAACGGCCGCCATCCGGGAGACGGCTTGGAAGCAGCGGCGGCGTCGAGTCGCCCTTCGAGCGATTCGAGCAGAGCCGTCAGCACTTCAGGACCCGGTCGTTTCGCGCCCGGCGGCGGCATCATCCCCAGTCGAAGCTTCCGCACCATCTTCTCGGCAATGTCGGCGTGTTGCGGAGCGGTCGCGACGTCGAAGGCAGCCAGCGACATGCCGCCCGCCCGGCCCCGCTCGCTGTGACACGTCGCGCAGTACCTGCTTCACGACTGCCGTATTCGATTCGGCCGTTGGACCAGCCGCACTCGCACGTGAACCGGTGGTAGGCGGCCTAACCTCAGCTTGTCGATGTGAAACGGCCGGAGTGGGCTTCTGTGCTTCGGAAACGGCGGCCGGTTGCGCCGGACCGGCATTCCCGGTCAAACCAAGCGCGATTAGTGCCGCGGCGAGTACTCCAGCGCTGGCTCGTCTCATGGGCAAAAGCAGGCGGCCCGACGGGTCGACTTCCCCTGGATTTGGCCGGTCCGTCGGATTAGAAAGTATAGTCGCTGACGTCGGCCGAGTCGTCACGCGATATCTCCGGCGGCCGGGGTTTCGGGCCAGCTTTTCTGCGCGTTCTGACTCGGCCATCGAAGGAGCCACTACACCATGACCGTGCACCGTCGCCTGGCGATTGCAGTCGGGATGACCTTCGCGCTAGCCGGGGCCGATGCCCTGGCTCAAGTGACGCGCGCCGATTACGACCGAGCGCTGAGCCTCCGCGAAAGATACGAGACGCTGGCGACTGGCATGCCCGAGGCGGCCACTTGGGTGCCCGACACGCCGCGTTTCTGGTATCGCCGAACGGTGAGCGGCGGAACGGAATTCGTGTTGATGGACGCGTCGACACAACAAAAGCGCCCCGCCTTCGATCACGCCCGGCTCGCGAGCGCGCTGTCGAAATTGATGAACGACACCTGGACGGCTGAGCGCCTGCCCTTCAATACCTTTCGCTTCGTCAGAAACGAACAGGCGATTGAGATTCAGTTGGATGCGGCGCGCGTGACCTGCGCGCTGACCGACTACAACTGCACCAGGGTCAATCGAACAACGCCCGAAGGCGCCCTGCGCGGTGTGAATGGTCCAGTTCGAGGGCCGCATGTCGCGCCGGTGGAGACACCCAACCGCTCGCCGGACGGCAAGCTCGAAGCCTTCGTGCAGAACTTCAACATCGCGGTTCGAGATCTCGCCACGCAGAAGGTTGTGCACCTGAGCACGGACGGTTCGGAAGGCAACTTCTATGAGATCGGCTCCGTCGCGTGGTCACCAGATTCCAAGAAGCTGGCCGTCTACCGTGTCCGTCCCGGGTATCGACGCACGGTGCATTACGTCGAATCCTCGCCGGAGGATCAACTGCAGCCTCGTCATTGGACGCTGCAGTATGCCAAGCCTGGCGATCAGCTCGACCTCGAGCAGCCGGTCCTGTTTCATCTCGATCCCGTCGCACGGATCGATGTCACCAACGAACTTTTCCCGAACCCCTATGAACTATCCGATCTGACGTGGCGGAAGGATGGTCGTGCGCTGACTTTCGAATACAACCAGCGAGGCCATCAGGTTTACCGGATCATCGAGGTCGATGCAGGCTCGGGACGGACCCGCCCCGTGCTCTCGGAGGAGCCCAAAACGTTCTTCTATTACAACGGCGCCAACGACACCCGTTCGTCCGGCAAGCGCTATCGGCACGATCTCGCGGACGGCCGGCAAGTCATCTGGATGTCAGAACGCGATGGCTGGAACCATCTCTACCTGATTGACGGTGCCACCGGTCGAGTCGTCAACCAGATCACCAAAGGTACGTGGCCGGTACGTGGGGTGCAAAAGGTCGACGAAGAGAAACGGCAGATCTGGTTCAGCGCTGGCGGCATGCACAGCGACCAGGATCCTTACTTCCTGCACTTCTATCGAATTGGCTTCGACGGCAGCGGCCTGACCCGTCTGACGACTGTGGCTGCCGATCACCAGGTGTCGTACTCGCCAGACATGCAGTACTACGTCGATAGCTACTCACGTGTGGATCTCGCACCGGTGTCGGAGCTGCGGCGTACCTCGGATGGGTCGCTCGTGACCGAGATCGAACGGGGCGACCTGAGTGCGCTCACAAAGGCGGGTTGGAAGCCTCCTGAAGCCTTCACCGCCAAGGGTCGCGACGGCCAGACCGATATCTGGGGCCTCATCTTCCGGCCATCGAACTTCGATCCGTCGAAGAAGTATGCGGTGATCGAAAACATCTACGCCGGCCCGCACGGATCGCACGTGCCCAAGGGGTTCAGCGCCTTCCACGGCTCTCAGGCGCAAGCCGAGCTCGGGTTTGTTGTCGTTCAGATCGACGGCATGGGGACGTCGAACCGCTCAAAAGCGTTTCACGACGTATCGTGGCAGAACCTCGGCGACGCCGGGTTCCCGGATCGAATCGCGTGGCACCGCGCCGCGGCGGCGCGCTTTCCGTGGTACGACATCACCCGCGTTGGCATCTACGGAGGATCGGCGGGCGGGCAGAATGCCATGGGGGCGTTGCTGTTCTATCCCGATTTCTACAAGGTTGCGGTGTCTTATGCGGGCTGCCATGACAATCGCATGGACAAGATCTGGTGGAACGAGCAGTGGATGGGATGGCCGCTCGGCGCGCAGTACTCGAAATCATCCAACGTCGACAACGCCTCGAAACTGCAAGGGCGCCTTCTGCTCGTCGTCGGCGAGCTCGACACGAACGTGGATCCCGCGTCTACCATGCAAGCCGTGAAGGCGTTGCTCGCAGCGGACAAGGTTTTCGATTTGCTCGTCGTGCCTGGAGAAAACCATGGCGCCGCCAGGTCTGGCGAGTACACGCGCTACGGTCAACGCAAGCAATTCGATTTCTTCGTTCAGCACCTGTTGCAGGCGGCACCACCGGATTGGAACACGCCAGTTCGGAAGGTGACGACATCGCCCGCTCAATAGCCGACCGCGTCTGACGCCCACCCGCAGGGGCGTCGAGCCGTCGCTATATGATCGCTGGGCACATGACTGCTGGACGAATTCTCCAAGCCTTACCCAAGGGCGAGCGCGTCGGTATTGCTTTTTCGGGTGGACTCGACACCAGCGCCGCCCTGCACTGGATGCGGCGCCGCGGCGCCGTACCGTTCGCGTACACCGCGAATCTCGGACAGCCCGACGAGCCCGACTACGACGCGATCCCCCGCAAAGCGCTCGACTACGGAGCGGAAAAGGCGCGGCTCATCGACTGTCGCCGCCAACTCGTAGCCGAAGGGCTCGCGGCACTTCACTGCGGCGCGTTTCACATTTCAACGGCTGGTGTTCCCTACTTCAACACTACGCCGCTCGGTCGGGCCGTCACGGGCACGATGCTGGTCGTCGCCATGAAGGAAGACGACGTGCACATCTGGGGCGATGGCAGCACGTTCAAGGGCAATGATATCGAGCGCTTCTATCGCTACGGTCTCCTGGCCAATCCGGATCTGCGCATCTACAAGCCATGGCTCGATCAGGCATTCATCGACGAGCTCGGCGGCCGCAAGGAAATGTCGGAATACATGCGCGAGGCCGGCCTGCCCTACAAGATGAGCGTGGAGAAGGCTTACTCCACCGATTCAAACCTGCTCGGCGCGACTCATGAAGCGAAGGATCTCGAGCAGTTGAATACCGGCATCAAGATCGTCGCGCCGATCATGGGTGTTGCGTTCTGGCGCGAGGACGTTTCGGTGGCTCCGGAGACTGTCAGCGTCAGGTTCGAGGAAGGCCATCCCGTGGCCCTGAACGGTCGCTCGTATGCGCACGAGCTCGATCTGATGCTCGAAGCCAACAGAATTGGCGGGCGCCACGGTTTGGGGATGAGCGACCAGATCGAAAACCGCATCATCGAAGCAAAGAGTCGCGGCATTTACGAGGCTCCAGGTATGGCGCTGCTCTTCATCGCCTACGAGCGCCTCGTCACCGGCATCCACAATGAGGACACGATCGAACAGTACCGCGACATGGGACGACGTCTTGGTCGCCTGCTCTACCAGGGACGCTGGTTCGATCCACAGGCCATCATGCTTCGCGAGATGGCGCAGCGCTGGGTGGCACGCGCGATTACGGGCGAAGTGACGCTCGAACTGCGACGTGGCAACGACTACTCGTTGCTGGACACCACGAGCCCCAACCTGACGTACAAGCCGGAACGGCTGACGATGGAAAAAGGCGAGTCCGCGTTCTCGCCGCAGGACCGGATCGGCCAGCTGACGATGCGCAACCTGGACATCGAGGACACTCGGGAGAAGCTGCTGATCTATGCGAGCAGCGGCTTGCTGGCGAGCTCGGAAGCGTCACCCATGCCGCTGCTCTCGGGGACGACAAAAGAAGAAGACGACGACAAGAACTGAAATCGATTGCTGCCGGCTGCCCTCTTCCGCGAAGCGGCCCTCCGCGAAGCGGCCTATTGCGGCTTCCACTTCGCGGTCACGCGCGCGACTTCACCACCAGGCGCCCAGATCACCAGCACCTTCGCACCGTTGGGTCCTGCCTTGTGCCGCACCTGGTCGGTTGAACGAATGCTCGCGACGGTGCCAGGCGTCAGCTTGACCGGCTTGCCGTTGATCACCTGCTCCATGTCCCCTTCGAGCAGATAGAAGGTTTCGGTGACCGCGTGCCGGTGATCACCGGAGTCGCTGTTGGGCGCCAGGGTCAGCTCCGCAACTTCCACTTCAGTGCCACCGAGCGAAGCCGCATCGACCAGCACCTTCAGCTGCGCACCGCCGGGACTCATGAACACCTTCGAACCACTGGCTTGCTCCCTTGCTATCAAGGTCTGAGCCACAACCACTGCGCTCACGACCACCATGCCAGCAATCAATTTCCGCATGATCTGTCTTCCTCCCTTGGAGCACCCGGGCGACCGCCCGGGCCCTCGAGTAGTTCGCACTGTCGATCGCCGGTCACCACTCACTGGCCACCGTCGGTAATGGCCCCCAGACTCGCACTCGACACGAGGCGAGCGTACTTGGCGAGCACGCCTCGCGTGTAGCGCGGCTTGGGCGCTTTCCATTTCTTTTGACGGCTCTTGATTTCCCTGGCCGGTACATCCAGTGTCAACGAACGAGCTCGCGTGTCGATCGTTATCGAGTCACCGTTCCTGACAATCGCCAGCGGGCCTCCGGCGAACGCCTCAGGGGTGATGTGACCGACAACGAATCCGTGCGTGCCACCGCTGAAGCGGCCGTCGGTGATGAGCGCGACGTCCTGTCCCAGGCCCCGTCCCATGATGGCGCTCGTCGGCGACAACATCTCGCGCATCCCAGGGCCGCCGCGGGGCCCCTCGTAGCGAATGACGACCACATGCCCCTTCTTGACCCGACCGCGAAGAATCGCCTCGAACGCGGCCTCCTCGCGATCGAAGACGATCGCCTTGCCGCTAAACTGCTCTCCTTCCTTGCCGCTGATCTTCGCGACCGCGCCATCGGGCGCGAGGTTGCCGTACAAGATGACCAGGTGGCTGTCGCGTCTTACCGGTGACGACACGGGCCGGATGACGTCCTGACCGCTCGGGTACGATGGAGCATCCTTGAGATTTTCGGCGACCGACTTGCCGGTAACCGTCAGAGCGTCTCCGTGCAAGAGCCCTGCGGCCAACAACATCTTGAGCAGTGGTGTCAGGCCACCGATCCTGATCAGCTCCGACATCTGATAGCGGCCGCTCGGTCGAAGATCGGCAAGCACTGGAACCCGGCGGCCCATTCGCGTGAAGTCGTCGATCGTCAGCTTCACACCGGCGGCGTGAGCGATGGCGATCAAGTGCAGTACGGCGTTCGTCGATCCGCCCAAAGCGATGACCGTGGCGATCGCATTTTCGAAAGCCTTTCTCGAGAGGATGTTGCGCGGCCGAATGTCCTCTTTCAGCAAATGCATCACCGCACGGCCTGCACGCGCGCTGTCGTCACGCTTGTCTTTCGAGACTGCGGCTTGTGCTGAGCTGTTCGGCAGGCTCAACCCCAGCGCCTCGATTGCAGAAGCCATCGTGTTGGCGGTGTACATTCCGCCGCATGATCCGGGTCCGGGACAGGCGTGCGACTCCAAGTCGGCGAGATCGGCATCGCTCATCGCGCCAGCGGCATGCTGCCCGACCGCCTCGAACACTGAAATGATATCAACCGGCTTTTCACGCCACGTGCCCGGCAGAATGGTGCCGCCGTAGACGAACACGGCGGGTCGATTGAGACGCGCCATCGCGATGGCACACGCTGGCATGTTCTTGTCGCAACCACCGATGGCGACGAGACCGTCGAATCCCTCACCTCCGACGACCGTTTCAATCGAATCGGCGATCACCTCGCGAGAGACCAGGGAATACTTCATCCCCTCGGTCCCCATCGAAATGGCATCGGACACAGTGATCGTGTTGAAGATCACTCCTTTCCCACCCGCCGCATCGACTCCGCCCACCGCCTGCCGAGCCAGCTCGTCGATGTGGACATTACATGGCGTCACCTGACTCCACGTGGAGCACACACCGACTTGGGGCTTGGCGAAATCCTCGCGGCGGAATCCAACCGCGTGCAACATGGCACGTCCTGGCGCCCGCGACGGACCGTCGAGTACCTTCGAGGAGTGCGGACGCTTATTGACCATATGCTGCCGCCGGAGTCTACACTTTCTTTCATGCTCGACTGTGTCCGCCTCGACGTGTGGCTCGACGTCGCGTGTCTGTTCAAGACGCGATCGGAGGCGCAGCGGGAATGCAAAGTCGGCCGTGTCAGCGTGAACCGCGCCGTGGCCAAGCCGCATCGCGATCTTCGGGTCGGCGACGAAGTTGCCATCACTCGCCCTCTCGGCCGGCGTCAGATCGTCGTCGTGCTGGCGCTTGCAGAAAAACATGTCTCGAAAACCGAAGCGCGACTGTTGTACGAAGATCGCACGCCGGCGCCGAGTCCCGAAGAGGTAGAAATGCGTCGTTTGGAGCGCGTGTTCAAGGCGGCTACCCGTGGGACTCGGCTCGGGCGACGCGACCAGCGCGACGTCGCCCGTCGCAAGTGGACCACCTAGAAGCACTCGTTTCCGAAACCGGAATGGCTTACGTCTAAGATACGACCGTGGCCCCCCGAACCATTATCCTGATCGGCCTCGCCCTGGCCTTCTTCGTCGTTCCGTCCACCACGACGTTTTTCGTGGATTGGCTGTGGTTCGACGAGGTGGGGTACCGGCCGGTCTTCGTGAAGGCCCTCACGGCGCGGACGGTCATTGGTTCGGGCGTGTTCGTGCTCACGTTTCTCTGGCTAGCCGCCAACCTACGACACGCCCTGAACGCCGCGAGTGGGGCGCCCTCGTCATTCACCACGAGAGAGGGTTTCACGATTGTGCTGCCAACGCGCGATCAGTTGCGCCCGCTCGCGATGTTGGCTGCCGCCGCCGCCGCCCTGCTCATCGCCTTGTTCGCCTCGTCTGAGTGGATGACTCTTCTCCAATGGTGGCACCAGACACCATTTCCTGCTGTTGATCCAATTCTTGGGTACAACGCCGCGTTCTACATCTTCACGCTGCCGCTGCTCGAGCTGGTTCGTGGAATGGGGATGGCACTGGTGGCTTTGGCGGCGATCGGCTCAGCGGCCGTCTACGGGCTCGCCGGCGAACTGGCGCTGACCCCGTTTGGTCTCCGAATGGCGCCCAGTGTGCGGCGGCATGGCGCCGTGCTCGCAGCTGTCTTGTTTGCCGTCCTGGCGTTGAGTGCGTGGCTCGACCAGCCGCGGGCACTCGTGACGGTGTCCGGCATCATCCAGGGTGCGAGCTACACCGACGTTCACGCCCGCATGCCCGCGGCGCTCGCCCTCGCGGCCGCCGCGGTGGTCGGCGTCATTCTCTCGATCCTGCGCGCGATGGACCGTGTCCCGTGGGCGCTCGCGGCCGCGGCCGGTCTGTATGCCGTCGTGCTTCTCGGCGGAGGCATCTATGCCTCGTTCATTCAACGCGTCGTCGTGTCACCAAACGAACAGGCTCGCGAGGCGCCATACATCACCCACAACATCGCGGCGACACGACAAGGATTTGCCCTCGATCGCATCGAGGAACGCGAGCTGACGGGCGATGCCGAGCTCACACGCGCCGATATCGAGCGGAATCGCGAGACGGTCGACAACGTCCGGCTATGGGATCACCAGCCGCTTCTCGAGACATTCGGCCAAATCCAGGAAATTCGGACGTACTACGACTTCATCTCGGTCGACAACGACCGCTACGACTTGAACGGTCGCATCCGCCAGGTGATGCTCTCGGTCCGCGAGTTGAACCCGGCGGCCCTCCCGAATCGCACCTGGATCAACGAACGGCTCGTATTCACGCACGGGCATGGCCTGACGCTGGGACCCGTGAATCAAGTCACGCAGGAGGGACTACCCGTTCTCTTCATCCGAGATCTGCCGCCGGTGTCGACGATTGACTTACAGGTGACACAGCCGAGCATCTACTTTGGTGAGCTTTCGAACGAGTACGTGATCGCTCGCACTCGCGCGCGCGAGTTTCACTATCCGAAAGGTGACGACAACGTCTACTCCGACTACGACGGCCAGGGCGGCATCCAAATCTCATCGGTTCTCCGCAAACTGCTGTTTGCGGCACATTTCCGTGCCTATCAGATCCTGCTGAGTGACGACATCACCAGCGAGAGCCGATTGCTGTTCGACCGGCAGATTCGCAATCGGGTCCACAAGATCGCGCCGTTCTTCATCTATGACCAGGACCCTTACCCGGTTATTGACGATGGGCGGATCTTCTGGATCCAGGACGCGTACACGACTTCGGAGCGATATCCGTACTCGACCGCGACTGCCGACAACATCAACTACATCCGCAATGCCGTCAAGATCGTCATTGACGCCTATCACGGCTCAGTCAACTTCTACGTCGCGGAGCCGACGGATCCAATCATCCAGACCATCACCAAGATGTTTCCTACGCTGCTTCGGCCACTGGCTGAAATGCCAGCGGGTCTCCGCCGACACGTGCGCTATCCAGAGGGCATTTTCAACACGCAGGCAGGGGTCTACTCGACCTACCACATGACCAACCCGGCGGTCTTCTACAACAAAGAGGATCAGTGGGAGGTTCCCGCCATCGATCGCGGTGCGGAAAGCCATCGCATGGAGCCTTACTACACGATCATGAGGTTGCCCGGAGAGAAAGCGCCGGAGTTCATTCAGATGCTGCCGTTCACGCCGCGGCGGCGCGACAACCTGGCGTCCTGGATGGTGGCCCGCAGTGATATCGAGCACTACGGCCAGTTGCTGGTCTTCCAGTTTCCAAAACAGAAGCTGGTCTTCGGCCCGCGGCAGGTCGTGGGGCGGATCAATCAGGACCAGGTCATCGCACCGCAAATCACTCTGTGGAATCAGCAGGGCTCCGAAGTGATTCAGGGCACCCTGATGGTGATTCCGGTCGAAGAGTCTTTGATCTACGTGCGGCCGCTTTACTTGCGCGCACAGGCAGGCCGCATACCGGAGCTCACTCGCGTCATCGTCGCCTATCAGAATCAGATTGTGATGGAGCGAACGCTGGAAGCAGGCCTGGCACGCATCTTTGGGGCCGCGACGCCGCCCACTGTACGGCCTGAAACGACTGCCCCACCTTCGCCGGCAGAGGCCGAGGATCGTGCGAAAGCTGGTACTCCCGTCACTCCCGATCTCGCGGCCGACGCACGTGCCGCGTACGATCGCGCCCTTGCCGCGCAACGGGCCGGTGACTGGGCCAAGTACGGCGAAGAGATTCGTCGCCTCGGTGAAATTCTCGGCCGGATGAAAACACCGAAGTGAAAGTCGTCAGGTGACCGAAACCGTCGTCATCGGAGCCGGCGTATTCGGTAGCTGGTGCGCCTGGCGACTCGCGGAGCTCGGTCATCGCGTCACGCTGCTCGATGCCTACGGTGCGGGCAACGGTCGCGCGAGCTCGACTGACCATTCGCGAGTCATCCGCGCTGGGTACGGCGTCGACGCCGTCTACTCCCAATGGGCGACCGATTCGCGACGCGATTGGGACTGGTTGGCCCAGGCGTCGCAGCGCGAGCTCGTGACGACCAGCGGGGCGCTGTTCCTTGCCGAGCCTGGCAACGAATACGTCCGGCAAACAGCCCAGACTCTGGCGACGCTAGGCCTTCGGGCCGACTGGATCGAGCCTGGCGAGCTGCGCAGTCGGTTTCCACAGATCGCCGTCGAGGGACTCGGCACGGTGCTGTTCGAGCCCGACGCCGGTGCCATCCGCGCCAAAGCAGCCGTGCACGCGCTCGTCACGCTCGCGCAGGAGAGAGCCTCGGTCACCTACAGGACGGATTGCATCGAGCCGCTGGATGAATCGCGCTCTGCGCCGCACGTGGTGACGTCCAGCGGCAAGGTCATCGAGGCAGATGTTTTCATCGTCGCCTGTGGTCCGTGGCTGCCCAAGCTGCTTCCCCTCGCCGTGGGCAGCCGTTTGAGGCCAACCCGCCAAGAGGTCCTGTACTTCGGCGTTCCGCCAGGAAGTCGTCGGTTCGCGATTCCAGAACTGCCGATCTGGATCGACTTCGCGGCCGGTTTTTACGGCGTGCCCGATCTCGACGCTCAGGGTTTCAAGGTAGGAGTGGATCGACACGGCCCGCCGCTCGATCCCGACACTGCCGATCGTGTCGTCGGCTCTCAGGTGGTGCACAACACTCGCGGCTGGATTGCTCGACGTTTTCCGGAGTTGATGAACGCTCCACTAGTCGACGCACGCGTGTGCCAGTACGAGAACACTTCTACTGGCGACTTCATCATCGACCGCCACCCTGCGTGGTCGAACCTCTGGATCGTTGGCGGCGGCTCCGGGCACGGCTTCAAGCACGGCCCCGCCGTCGCGCGTCACGTTGCCGCACTCCTCGCGGGCGACGTCGCTCCACAGCCCCGATTCGCATTGGAATCGAAGTCTTTGGAAAAGCAGAGGGCGGTTTTCTAGAAAGAGAATCTCCAGCCCAGCTCGACGCGACGGGCGGCTTGGGCGGAAGTCGGGCGGCCGAAGAAAGATGACGTCAGGACGCCGACGTACGAGCTGTAGTTCACGCGGTTGAAGACGTTCTGCACGAACAGGTACATCTCGAATCGGCGGTTCTGCCCGCGGTTATTGGGGCCACCGCGACCGCCGGGGCCGCCGCCTGGTCCGCCGGGACCTCGCTGGGCGAACACGCCCGCGGCATTCGGACGAAACTCCGGGATCGACCATGACAGCCTGAAGTCTGTTTGCGCCGTCAGCAAGCCACGAAGGCTGTTTCGCGAAACTCCCGCCGGTCGATCGTTGAAGATCGCATCGCCGTTGTTGTCGAAGCCCGTGGTGATGTTGTACGGCGAGCCGGTTTGCAAGCGACCATTCATCGATGCGGTGATGCCCCAGATGACAGGGCCACCCAAGTTCCAGTTCAGCCGATGCCGGGAGTCGCCTCGAGAAGGGCCATACTCGGTTTCGAACGTACCCGTCGCCGGCGGCGTCAACGCATCGTCCGCATCGTTGAAGGTGCGCGAGTAGCCATAGCGAATACTGCTGAACATGCGCGGGCGCGGCGAGAACGACAAGTCCACGTTGAAACCACTACGCGAAGAACGTCCAATCGACTGCACGAGGAGCATGCGACCGAACAGTGGATCCGGACGAGCGCCATCGACGGGCGCATTGAGATCGAGCGATCGAAAGTCGTTCGACGTGCGCTCGTAGAAGCCGTCCAGGTTGAATCGAAGACCCTGCCGTATCTGGTGATCGAAACCAACCGAGGTTCGCTGCCATCGTGGTAATTCGGCGGAGTCGGCGAGCTGCAAACGCGTTGGTGGCTCGCGTTGTGACGTCTGGGTCCCTTGCCCGTACGGATCAGGATAGCCAGGGTCGTAGATGATTACTTCTTCTTCGGTGGATCCCTGCGCGAGACGCCGGGTTTCTTCTTCGATACGCGCAGGCATCCAGCCGTAGAACCACCCATACCCGGTGCGCAAACTGGTTCGGCCGTTGCGTCCGAACTGGCGTGACACGCCGATACGCGGCGCAATGGCGGCGCGATCATCGATCCCGGATTGCCACTCGTAGCGGGCCCCCATTCCAATGTTCCACCGCCGCCGGGTGAACTCCGCCTGAATGAATGTGGCACCTTGTGTCACCGAAAAAGCCAGCGGCAGCGCCCCGACGCGCTGGGTGAACGTCGCCGGGCGCCCACCCTCGTAGGCCGCCAGGGTCGTGAACGTGAACGTTCCCAAACTGTTTCGCAACTGGCCAAGATCGTTGCGATCCCAGGAAACGAGCGAGCCGACGCGAAGCGTGTACGGTCGCGCCTTGAGCGTGAACATCGTATCGGCGATCAGACTCCGATTGCGGTCCTCTCCGTTTGTCGAAGCACCACCGGCGCGAAATGAATTCTGGACGATGATCGCGGGAGCAATTGTCTCGGGGAGCACCGACGCGGTCGAATGATCGAATTGCAGCCGCGCGTGATACGGCCGACGCTGTCCACCTTCGAGCGAGAAACGGAGTTCGTGTTCCGTGTCCTTGCGCAAATAGCCACGTTCCGGAAGATCCAACTCTGAAATGCCCTGATTGTCCCGCTCCGAATTTCCACGCCTATACGAAGCACGAAAGAGCGTCGTCTTCGTCAAGAGTCCTTCGGCGCGCGCCGAGATCTCACGATTGTCGAATGGCTGTGTGATAGCCGCGACGCGGGGACCTGCTGGAGTGATGGCCGAAATGCCCCGAATATCCTCGGAGGCCGACCCCTCGATGTTGCCCGAGAACGAAATCCGGTTCGGGACGAGCGGTCCAGCGGCAAAGGCATTCATTCGCATGAGCGTGCCGCCCTTCGCCGTGCGGGCAACCGCGTTGTGCGCGGACAACCCGCTGGGTCGCAACGTCAGGCCCGCATTTCCTCGCCACCGATCGACACCGGGGCGCGTCGCGATCTCGACGCGTCCCTGTCCCACCTGATGAAACTCCGCGGAGAAGGCATCGCGACGAACCACGATGCGGGCAATTTGATCACGCGTGGGCAGCCGACCACCGGTGAAGCCGTCGACCCGGATCGTCGCGCCGGGCCCGGCAATCTCCTCGAGCATCCGCTGCAGTTCTTCCGGATCGTCAGGTAGCTGGTCGATCTCTGCCTGCGAGAGTGTCTCGGTCAACCCTCCAGCGGCCGGGTCTTCGCTCGCGGACACGGTGACGTCGGTCTCAATCGTGGCCAGCGCCATCGACACCGTCACCGGGTGATTGGTGACGCGTGGCGGGATCGTCACCTCGACCTCGGTGGAGGCAAACCCGGGCGCGGTTACGACGAGCTTCACTTGCTGTGCTTGACGGACGTTGATGGTGGCCAGCCCCCTGGCGTCCGCCGCCTGCTCGGCTACCAGGTCCGAACCCGCGAGCACGATGATTTGGGCATTGGGAATCGTGGCACCAGAGGGATCTTCAACTCTGACCGAGATCCGACGATCCTGGGCGGCTGCGTCTACTACCCCAACCAAGAGACACGCTACGACCAACACGAGGCGCATTGATGGACTTACGACGGCAGGCGGGGCCGATTTACCCGGCGTCGGCGAAATGACGGGCGGGTACAATTGATGACGTGTCCAGCCTGGGCGAGCTGCTGAACCAGCGCACTCGTGAAGGCGATGTCTACGATCGGCTCGAACGCGAGTGGGTCCGTTGCCACGCCTGTGGGCACGACTGCGCAATCCCCCCGGGCGCAGTCGGCGTCTGCAAAGTCCGCTACAACGATCATGGGCGTCTGCAAGTCCCGTGGGGCTATGTCGCCGGCGTGCAGTGCGATCCGATCGAGAAGAAACCGTTCTTCCACGCCTGGCCGGGTGCACTTGCTTACAGCTTCGGGATGCTGGGCTGCGACCTGCATTGCGCATATTGTCAAAACTGGGTGACCTCGCAGGCCCTCCGTGATCCGGCGGCGACGGCACCACCCCGCGACGTCGATCCACAGTGGCTGGCGGCCGACGCGGTGAGACTGGGGGCGCGGGTCGTGGTCTCGACGTATAACGAGCCGCTCATTACGGTCGAATGGGCAGTCGCCGTGTTTCGCGCCGCGCGGGCCCTGGGACTCGCGACAGGTTTCGTGTCGAATGGCAACGCGACCCCGCAGGTGCTGGATTACCTGACCCCTTGGATCGACGTTTACAAGGTGGATCTCAAGAGCTTCAACGACCGTCAGTACCGAAAGCTCGGAGGCCGGCTCCAGCCAATCCTCGACACCATTCGCTCTCTCCACGCTCGCGGGGTGTGGCTGGAAATCGTGACGCTGCTCGTGCCTGGCTTCAACGATTCAGACGAGGAGTTGAAGGCGCTGACCGAGTTCCTCGTATCGGTTTCACCCGAGATTCCCTGGCATGTCACGGCGTTTCATCGGGACTACCGGATGACTGATACTGCGGCGACGACCGCAAGTCAGTTGCGTCGCGCCGCAGCAATGGGTCAGCAGGCTGGCCTGCAGCACGTGTACGCCGGCAATCTTCCGGGCGTGGTCGGCGACTTCGAGGACACCCGCTGCGCGTCGTGTGCTGCGTTGCTCGTCGAGCGATTTGGGTATCACATTCAGGGTTATCACGTGACCGCCGACGGCGCCTGCCCCGCGTGCCGTACACCGGTCCCCGGCCGCTGGGACACGGGGTTTGCGGGTCAGGCCATCGACCGGCCGTTTCTCCCCTACGATCGAACCCGCCGGCTGTCATAATCCAAAGACAGAGGATGCTGAGAGACACTCAGAACCGCCCGCTCGCCAACCTGCGTTTGTCCGTGACCGACCGGTGCAACCTGCGCTGCCAATATTGCATGCCGGAGGCGGATTACGTGTGGCTGCCGCGCGAGGACATTCTTCAATTCGAAGAGATCGATCGGCTCGTGGATGTGTTCCTCACGCTCGGTGTTCGCAAGGTGCGACTCACGGGAGGGGAACCTCTGCTCCGCAAAGACTTGCCGTTGCTGGTCGAGCGTCTCTCCTCGAAACCGGACTTGCAGGATCTGGCACTCACGACCAACGCCGTGTTGCTTGCACCGATGGCCGACAAGCTGAAGCAGGCTGGCCTTCATCGACTGACCGTTAGCCTCGACACGCTGCAGCGGGACCGGTTCGTGCGACTGGCGCGCTACGACGAACTCGATCGCGTCCTTGAAGGCATCGATGTCGCCACGCCGCTGTTTCCCGGCTTCAAGATCGACACGGTCGTGATCCGCGGTGTGAACGACGACGAGCTGATCGCGATGGTCGAATTCGCGAAGACTCACGGCGCCGAGATTCGTTTCATCGAGTACATGGACGTCGGTGGTGCAACGCGTTGGAGCCATGAACAAGTCGTCCCACGCCACGAGATTCTGGCCCGACTCGCCGAGCAGTATGGAAGCGCGATTCCCCTGTTGGAAGAATCGTCAGCGCCGGCGGATCGCTATCGTCTGGGCGACGGCACGACGATCGGGATCATCGCGTCGACGACGGCACCGTTCTGCCAGGATTGCGACAGAAGCCGCCTGACGGCCGACGGTATGTGGTTTCTCTGCCTCTATGCGACGCGCGGACTCGACCTGCGTGCCCCGCTACGTGCCGGCGCCACTAATCAGGAGATCGGGCAGCTGATTTCGGAGAGTTGGAAGCGCCGAAGCGATCGGGGCGCCGAACAGCGCCTGGCGCTTCGGGATCGGACGGCGATGGTTCCGCTCAGTTCACTGAAGCGCGATCCGCATCTCGAGATGCATACCCGCGGCGGTTAGCACCTCACATTCCACCGCCAGCCTTGGTTAGTGCCGTCACGCAGCGACTAGGCGCAGTGCTCGACGAAGGCGGCCGTCAGTTGGGCCGCGATCGCGTCGGCCCCGCTCGACTCGATGTCGCGCCGTTCCATCATGTAGACGAGCTTGCCGTCCTTCAAGATCGCGATCGAAGGCGACGAAGGCGGGTACGGCGCGAGGATCTCACGGGCGCGACTCGTCGCCTCCAGGTCGCCACCCGCGAAAACCGTCGTGAGGTGGTCCGGGCGCACCTCGCCACGCAAAGCCAAGGCAATCGCGGGGCGCGCCTTTCCCGCTGCGCATCCACAAATCGAGTTGACCACAATCATCGTGGTGCCCGGCTGCTGCACCGCCTCGTCGACCGCGTCGACCGTTTGCAGCTGCGTAAATCCGATGCGGGTCAGTTCTTCGCGCATCGGGGCGAGAAAGTGTTCGGGATATCGATGACTGATCATCCAGTGATCTTAGCGCAAGAGCGCCGGCCACCGCAGGCGGTTGGCCTTCGTGCTAGCCTTTGCCGCATGTCACAGCGTCTCGGGATTGGCGTCCTGCGAACGGCTGCCGCGACCTTCGTCGTGCTGGTTGCGACGGGGCTGGCGTCTGCCCAGACAACCGCCCTGGTCGGTGCACGAGTCATCGATGGCAAAGGTGGGGTCATCGACCGCGCGACCATCATCCTTCGCGA
The DNA here is from genome assembly GCA_963724485.1 of uncultured Acidobacteriota bacterium. GTDB lineage: Bacteria > Acidobacteriota > Vicinamibacteria > Vicinamibacterales > UBA2999 > JACCSI01. The sequence goes on along the minus strand of CAVRUW010000013.1, from coordinate 101,120 downwards.
CGGCAAGATCGCCGCTGTTGGTCCCGCGGCCTCCACTCAGGTTCCAGAGGGAGCGCAACGCGTCGACGTCGCCGGCGCCACAATCATTCCGGGGTTGGTCAACGCGCATGGTCACCTGACCGCTGCCAACGGGATGCGCAACGACCCGGCGGGCTATACGCGTGATGGGCTGCTTCGACAGCTCAAGACCTACGCGAATTACGGCGTCACCACGGTTTTCAGCCTTGGCGACGATCAGGAGGCTGCATTTCAGCTGCGCAACGAACAGTCCGGCACGCTCGAGCGGGCACGCCTCTTCGTCGCCGGCCCCGTGATCAACGGCGCCACCGCGGCGGAAGCGCGAGCGATGACCGACAAGGTCGTGGCGATGAAGCCCGATCTGCTGAAGCTGCGCATCGACGATAACCTCGGGAGCTCGAAGAAAATGCCGGAAGAGGCCTGGCGTGCCACCATCACGCGGGCCGAAGAGATCAAGTTACCGGTCGCGACGCACATCTTCTATCTCGCCGATGCCAAGGCGGCCCTGATGGCCGGAGCGGACGTCATCGCGCACAGCGTTCGTGATGTCCCGGTAGACGCTGAATTCGTTCGCGAGCTGAAGTCACGCAACGGCTGCTATACGCCGACCCTGATGCGTGAGGTGTCGACGTTCGTCTACGGCTCCACGCCTCCGTGGGCTCGCGATCCGTTCTTCCTCAAAGGCGCGAGCAATGCCGTCGCCGACGAGTTGTCCGACCCGGCGCGTCAGGCGCAAGTTCAGGCGAGCGGCGCCTACAAGCAAGGACTTCGATACAAGGAAGGGCTCGAAGTCGCCAAGCGCAATCTCAAGACGTTGTCTGACGCCGGGATTCGCATAGCGATGGGCACGGATACGGGACCGGCCGGACGCTGGCAGGGGTTCTTCGAGCATCTCGAGCTCGAGATGATGGTGGAATCCGGGATGACGCCGATGCAGGTGATCGTCGCGTCGACCGGCGAAGCGGCACGGTGTCATGGCCGCGCGGGTCAATTCGGATCGATTGAAGTAGGTGCCTCCGCGGATCTGCTCGTGCTGGACGCGAATCCGCTGGAGAACATTCGCAATACGCGCCGGATCCGCAGCATCTGGATCACGGGCCGGCCGTTGCAGTAATCGCCAGGTTTTCGAAAAACTTGCCATCGATGTTTGTCCCACCGGGGGGGCGCGCGCCGCGAAATCTCTTCAGCAACGAGGACTTCGCGCAGCAGCGGGCGTTTTTCTCCGCCCGCCCCGACCTCGAGCCGACACCCACGCGGCTCCTTCCCGCACTCGCGGCGCGCCTCGGTATCGGCGCGCTCGCCGTCAAGGACGAAACGCATCGCTTTGGACTGAACGCCTTCAAGGCCGTCGGCGCGACGTTCGCGATTTCGACGCTGAAGGCTCGCGGCGCAATTCCGCCGGGGGCGACGCTCGCGTGTGCCAGCGAGGGGAACCACGGCCGCGCCGTGGCACGGGCGGCTCGCGAAGCCGGGTGCAAGGCCGTCGTCTATCTCGCCGACTCAGTCGCGCAGGCGCGAGTGGAGGCCATCGAGGCGGAGGGCGCGCGTGTCCACAGGGTCGGCGGCTCCTACGACGCTGCCGTGCGAGAAATGATCGTGGACAGCGGTCGCGAGGGATGGACCGTCGTGTCGGACACGTCGTGGGCGGGATACGAGGAGATTCCTCGCTTGATCATGCTTGGCTATACCCGCATGCTCGACGAGATGGACGCGCAGACAGCGCCTCCGCCAGACGTGATCTTTGTCCAAGCCGGTGTCGGGGGACTGTTGGCCGCCGTCGCCTGCTGGGCCGAGTGGCGCCACGGAAGCCGCCGCCCCCGGGTCGTTGCCGTCGAACCGGCGGAAGCCGCCTGCGTCCAGCAGTCGGCCAGGGCCAATACCCCAACAACGCTCCAAGGACCGTTCGATACCGTCATGGGTGGACTTCGATGCGGTGAAATGTCTCCCCTCACCTTCGACGCTATCCGGACCATAGTCGACGGCTATATCGCGATCGAAGACGATTGGGCATTTCGCGCCATGCGTCTCCTGGCAGCCCCGGAGGACGGCGATCCCCAAATACTTTCAGGCGCTTCAGGCGCGGCGTCTCTGGCGGGGTTGTTGGCCGTCCTTGGAGACCCATCTTCAGACGATTTCCAGCGCGCGATCGGGCTCGATTACCGGTCCAACGTCTTGGCCATCGCCACCGAGGGCGTCACCGATCCGGCCGCCTTCTCAGCCGTGGTATCGCGTCCCTGACACCGGTCGTCCCGCAAACGGACACCCGAGCCATTTCCGCGGGGAACCTTCGGCGAGTAACTCTCGTTTTCTCAACATGTTGACCAACGATGGGCGGCTGGCACATCCTTTGACATCAGTTTTCCAAACGGCTGCCATCTTTCCGGCCGTCACTTAACGTCTAACCGGAAGCCTGAGTAATGGATATTCAACGACCCGCGTCAGTAGCGCGCCAGAAGAAACTACGCCGAATCTCCTTCGCCGTAGCCGGTGTCCTCGTGATTGGTCTCGTGTCGGTCGTCCTGGCGCGTCTCAAGCCGGCGGCGCCGACTGTCGAGCGGGCGACCGTTTGGGTTGATACGGTGAAGCGCGGCTCGATGCAGGTCAACGTGCGTGGTCTCGGCACGCTCGTGCCGGTCGACGAAGCCCGTCGCCTGATCCCGGCCGTCACCCAGGGCCGCGTCGAGCGCATCATCCTTCGCCCCGGCGCCGTCGTCGAACCGGACACCATCGTTTTGGAGCTGTCCGAGCCCACGCTGCAGCAGTCACTCAGCGAGGCCGAGCAGCAGCTTCGAGGAGCTGAAGCTGAATACAACAGCCTTCAGGCCCGACTCGAGACCGAGCGTCTGAGCCAGCGCGCCACTGCCGCGACGATCGAAGCGGACTACAAGAATGCGGTCCTGCAAAAGCAGGTTGATGACAGCCTGCACAAGGAAGGGCTGCTCGCAGAAATCCAGAAGAACCAATCCACGGTTCGAGCGGAGTCGCTCGGACAGCGCAACAAAATCGAGCAAGAGCGTGTGCAGGTTGCCGACGCCAACGTCAAGGCGCAGCTGCAGGCACAGCAGGCTCGCATCGATCAGTTCCGGTCGTTGCGCGCCCTGCGAGCGCAGCAGGTCGACCAGCTGAGGGTGCGCGCGGGAATGACGGGCGTTCTCGAGCAGGTCACCGTCAACGTCGGGCAGCAGGTGACGCCTGGCCTCAATCTCGCGCGAGTCGCGGATCCGACGCGGCTCAAAGCGGAGCTTCGCATCGCTGAAACACAAGCACGCGATCTGTCGATTGGCCAGAAAGCCAAGGTCGACACTCGCAACGGCATCATCGATGGCAAGGTCATTCGCATCGACCCCGCGGCGCAGCAAGGCACCGTCACGGTTGACGTCGAGCTCATTGGCGAGCTGCCGCGCGGTGCGCGTCCAGATTTGAGCGTCGACGGCGAAATCGAAATCGTGCGTCTCGACAACGTCCTGCACGTCGGCCGTCCAGCCTTCGGACAGGAACAGAGCACGGTGGGACTCTTCAAGGTCGATCCGACGACGAGCGAAGCGATGCGCGCGCAAGTCCAATTGGGCCGAAGCTCGGTCAACACGATCGAGATCCTCGCCGGGCTCGCCGAAGGCGATCAGGTCGTTCTTTCGGACATGTCGGCGTGGGATCAGTTCGAACGAATCCGGTTGCGGTAAGGGGACAGGGGTCGAACGTTCCTGATGAACGTTCGTTGTAAAGGAGTTAGCATGAACGCTTCAGGGCAGCCGCTCATCAAGCTCGACGGCATCAAGAAGGTCTTCTATACCGACGAAGTCGAGACGCATGCACTCGCTGGTATTCACCTGGAGATCCAGCAGGGCGAGTACGTTGCCATCGCCGGCCCATCGGGCTGCGGCAAGTCGACTCTGTTGGCCATCCTGGGCCTGCTCGACACACCGACCGAGGGCCAGTACACGCTGAATGGCAACCAGGTCGCGAATCTGTCGCTGTCAGAGCGCGCTCGGGTGCGCAATCGAGAGATTGGGTTCATCTTTCAGAGCTTCAACCTGATTGGTGATTTGACGGTGTTCGAGAACGTCGAGCTCCCGTTGATCTATCGCGGGATGAAGTCGGCCGAGCGCCGTGAGCGAGCCAACGCCGCGCTCGAGCGCGTCGGCATGGCGCACCGCGCCAAGCATCTCCCGTCGCAGCTCTCCGGCGGTCAGCAGCAGCGCGTCGCGGTTGCCCGCGCCGTTGGCGGCCAGCCGTCAATCCTGCTGGCGGACGAGCCGACTGGTAACCTCGACTCCAAGAACGGCGAAGCCGTGATGGATCTGCTGCGCGAGTTGCATCGTCAGGGTGCGACCATCTGCATGGTTACGCACGATCCTCGCTACGCGGCGCATGCCGATCGCAGCGTGCACCTCTTCGACGGCCGAATCGTCGAGGAAAGCGTCGCGGTCGTCTAGCAATCGAGAGGTTTACGGCCTCCGGCCCACGGTCCACAATCCACGCTCCACCGTTTGAGGTTGCGACGTCGATTGCGGACCGTAGGTCATGGCCTGTCGACCGTGGGCTGTGGACCGTGACCCTTCAAGACATCCGCTACGCTCTCCGGTCTCTTCGGCGTGCCCCCGGCTTTACCCTCATCGCCCTGATCACGCTCGCGCTCGGAATCGGGGGGACGACGGCGATCTTCTCGGTTGTCGACGGCATCCTGCTCAAGCCACTTCCGTTTCCTGACGCCTCCTCGGTCGTCACCGTTTCGCGCACGACACCAAACGGCGAGGGTGGCGCGTTCTCGGCAGCGGACTTTCTCGACTACAAGACGGGCAACAAGAGCCTCGCCGCCTTTGCCGGCTATCGCGAGGAGATCGTCGATCTGCTCGGCGCCGGCGAGCCGGTCCGATTGACATCACTCGAGACTACGGCGGGCTTCTTCGACGTGTTCGGGGTGCCAGCCACGCAGGGCCGCGTCTACAGCGAAGCCACCGATTTGCCGCGTGGGCCTCGCGTTGCCGTGGTGTCGACGAAGGTGTGGCGGCAACACCTTGGAAGCGACCCACAGGCGGTGGGACGAACCGTGCGCCTCAACGGCGTTCCGATGACGATCATCGGCGTCATGCCGGATGGCTTCGTGCATCCCGCCGACGTCGACTTCTGGGTGCTCGCGCCGAACGACGTCCCCACGTCGCCGATTCCGCTTGAAGGCGACATCGTTGCCAATCGAGAGGTCCAGTACTTTCAGGCGGTCGCACGACTTCGTCCGGATGTGACGCTGGAGCGTGCGAATCAAGATCTTCAAGCCATCGCCGAGCGAACCGCACGCGAGTTTCCCAATACCAATCAGGGAGAAGGGGCCGTCGCGGTTCAGTTCCAGGAGAGTCTCGTCGGCGACGTGCGGACCGCACTGCTCGTCCTCTTTGGCGCCGTCGGCTTCGTGCTGTTGATCGCATGTGCCAACGTCGCGAGTCTGCTCCTCGCGCGCGGGGCCGGTCGACGCCGAGAGCTCGCGGTTCGAACAGCCTTGGGTGCAGGACGGGGCCGCCTGATTCGACAACTGCTGACCGAAAGCCTCGTGCTCGCTGGCGCGGGGGGAATCCTCGGGCTGCTGGTCGCGTATTGGGGAGTCCAGGCGCTGGTCGCGATTGCACCGCAATCGATTCCAAGGCTGTCGGACGTTCAACTGGATCCGCGCGTGGCTGTGTTTGCCGTGGTCATATCCGCTGCCGTAGGCGTGCTCTTCGGCATCTTTCCGGCGTTTCAAGGTGCGCGGCTGGATCCCGGTCTCGCGTTGAAGGACGGCGGCCGCACCGGCACGGCGCGCACTCGAACGCAGAAGCTGTTGGTCGTCGGCGAAGTGGCGCTTGCCTTGATGCTGCTCATCGGCGCTGGCTTGATGCTGACGAGTTTTGCGAGGCTGCGCGCGGTCGATCCAGGCTTTACCGTGACGAGCGTCGTCTCGGTGTTCGTGCCGCTTCCTCAGGCGCGGTACGAAAACCCTGCCCAGGCTCGCTTCTACACACAATTGTTCGAACGACTTCAGGCGAATCCAACAACGTCACGATCCGGGCTGGGATTCCCGCTGCCGTTTGGTGGCGCCAACGCTGCTGGCGGCTATGTCGTTGAGGGCGCTCCTCCGCGAGCACGTCCCGAGCGTCCGATTGCGCACCTCACGTCGGTGACGCCGGGCTTCTTTCAGACGATGGGAATCTCGTTGCTGCGAGGACGCGACGTCCAGCTCAGTGACACGCGTGAGGGCCCGGGCGTTGCGATCGTGAACAAGACGCTCGCAGATCGTGAGTGGCCCGGACAGGATCCCATCGGCAAGCGCGTGGCCATCGGTGGCGATCCGAACGACCCGCAGTCGTGGATGACGGTTGTAGGCGTCGTCAGCGACTCCAAGCGAGGGGACCTGCAATCGGCGACGCAACCGGCGATTTACCTGCCGCACACGAGCTTCACTCTCCCGTTCATGAGCGTGGTGGTGAGGAGCGACGCGGGCGAAGCAGCTGTGGCAAACGCGGTGCGCGCCGCGGTCCACTCATTGGACCCCGAGCTGCCCATCGGTGACGTCGCAGCGTTAGAACGCACGGTGGAGCGCGTCACGGGTCAACCGCGATTCAGGGCGCTCCTGATCGGCTCGTTCGCCGCCGCGGCGCTGCTCCTGGCGGCGGTTGGTCTTTACGGTTTGATTAGCTACACCGTCGCCCAGCGGTCGCCCGAAATCGGTGTCCGGCTGGCGCTCGGCGCGACGCCATTGCAGGTGGGGCGTCTCATCCTCGGCCAAGGGCTCGGGTTGGCCGCGGCCGGGGTCGGCCTCGGGCTGGCGGGAGCGATTGCGGCGACCCGCTTGCTGGAAGGTTTGTTGTTCTCCGTCAGCACGACCGACCCGACGGTCTACACGGCGCTCGCGGGCTTGCTGCTTGCGATTGCCGCGCTGGCGTGCTATGTCCCGGCGCGACGCGCGATGCGCGTCGATCCCGTGGTTGCCCTACGTTCCGAGTGACAAGGCCTGCGGTACAAGGCAGAATGCAGGAGCACCGAACCTATCAGAGACGCTTCGTCCCGCCTCGCGGGGCTTCTGCCTCCCAATCATGATCAAACTTCGAAGCATCGAGAAGAGTTACCGACACGGCTTGTCGCAGACGTTCGTTCTCAGGCGCGTCAGTGCCGACATTCAGCAGGGCGAGTTCGTGTCCATCATGGGACCGTCCGGCGCCGGCAAGAGTACGCTGCTGCACATCATGGGCATGCACGACAGTGCCTGGACCGGCGAGTACTGGCTGTTCGACGAGCCCATCCATCAGTTGAACGCAAAGGACCGGATGCGGTTGCAGAAGCAGCACGTGGGGTTCGTATTCCAGAGCTATCACTTGCTCGACAACCTCACGGTTTACGAAAACATCGACCTGCCGCTGTCGTACCGCGACGTCAAGAAGTCCGAACGTCAGGGGATGGTCGCGGACATCCTCGACAAGTTCAATATCGTGGGCAAGAAAGACCTGTACCCGAATCAGTTGTCCGGCGGTCAGCAGCAGCTCGTCGCGATCGCGCGCGCGGTGGTCGCCAAGCCCAACCTGATTCTGGCCGACGAGCCGACGGGAAATCTCCATTCGGATCAGGGCCGCGAGATCATGGAGTTGTTCAAGCGACTGAACGACGCCGGAACCACGGTCATCCAGGTGACGCACTCGGAGGTGAACGCCTCGTATGGCAGGCGGATCATCAAGCTGAAGGACGGGTGGATCGTCGACGAGTAATACGACAGGGACACGATGTTAACTGAGGCCCCTCCTACCAAACAGGGATCGTCGAGAGCGGAGCCGGCGCCGCGAATTCTGATCGGCGACGACCAGCCCGACGTGCTCGAGGCGCTGCGATTGCTCCTCAAGCCCGAAGGCTACCTGATCGACACCGCCTCGTCTCCGCAGCAGCTGATTCGTGCGATGGAGTTGAAGGACTACGACGTGGTCCTGATGGATCTCAACTACACCCGCGATACGACGTCCGGAGACGAGGGGTTGGACCTGCTCCACCGGATACATACGGCGGACGAGTCGCTGCCAGTGGTTGTCATGACGGCGTGGGGCACGGTCAACGTGGCCGTCGAAGCGATGCGCCGGGGCGCGCGCGACTTCATTCAGAAGCCGTGGGACAACGAACGGCTGCTGTCAATTGTGCGGACCCAGACCGAGTTGGGGCGCGCAATCCGACGAGGACGACAACTCGAAGCGGCCAATCAGGCGTTAGTGGCCGATGGCCATTCCCCGCTCCTGGCGGAATCCGCAGCCATGCGTCCCGTGCTCGAGATCATCGCGCGCGTCGGACCCTCGGATGCGAACGTTTTGATCACGGGTGAGAACGGCACCGGCAAGAGCCTCGTGGCGCAAGCGCTTCACGCGGTCTCACCTCGCGCGAACCGGCCGATGGTCACCGTCAATGCTGGCGGCATGGCCGAAGGGGTTTTCGAATCCGAACTGTTCGGCCACATGAGGGGCGCGTTCACCGACGCGAAAGTCGATCGCGTGGGTCGCTTCGAACTGGCGGATGGCAGCACCCTGTTCCTCGACGAGATCGCCAATGTCCCGATGAGCCAACAGGCGAAGCTGCTGCGCGTCATCGAAACGGGCGAGTTCGAGCGGCTCGGCTCATCGAAAACACGCAAGGTCAATGTTCGGTTGATTTCCGCGACCAATGCCGACGTCAACGCACAGGTTGCGGCAGGCGCGTTCCGGCAGGACCTCTTGTTCCGGCTGAACACGATCGAGGTCAATCTCCCACCGCTTCGCGATCGGCGTGAGGATATCCCGCTGCTCGCGCGGCATTTCCTGCGACTGCACGCGCAGCGTTATCGCAAGAACGTGTCGGGCTTCGATCCGGCGGCGATGCAAGTGCTGCTCGATCACCGTTGGCCCGGCAACGTGCGCGAGATCGATCACGCCGTGGAGCGAGCCGTCTTGATGTCGCAAGCGAACGTCATCCGCGCCAGCGATCTCGGCCTGCGGACCGAGGGCACCAGCTCCGCACGGCTCGAAGACATGAGCCTCGAAGACGTGGAAGCCTTCCTCATCAAGAAGGCGATGGCGCGGTACGGCAACGTCAGTCAGGCCGCACGGGCTCTGGGCCTCTCGCGTAGCGCGCTCTATCGTCGACTCGAGCGCTACAAGCTCTGACGGGGACTGGCGCCAACGTATGCGTCGGCTGACCCACGATCAGCAAGTCCTCCTCCTGACGCTGGCCGGGGCCCTTCCCGCGGTGTTGACGTCACTCATCATTCTTTGGACCGGGGGGTACTCCGCCAAGGTCCAGTGGACGCTCACGGTCGTGATCCTGGGCGTGCTGCTTGGCGTGTCGCTATCCGTGCGCCAGCGCGTTGTCCAACCGCTGCAGACAGTGGCCAATCTCCTCGCCGCGATGCGCGAAGACGACTTCTCGATTCGCGGTCGCACCGCCAACCCGGAGGATCCGCTCGGTGCCGTGCTGGTGGAGGTGAACGAGCTCGCCGAGACGTTGCACGAGCAACGGCTTGGCGCGGTGGAAGCCACGGCCCTGCTGCGCACGGTCATGGAGCAGGTCGACGTAGCCGTGTTCGCCTTCGACCCCACCGAGCGCTTGCGGATCGTCAATCGCACGGGCGAGCGACTGATGGGCCGCAACATGGAACAGATGCTCGGGCGTACCGCGGAGGAGCTGAGCGTCACCGACTGGTTCGGCGATGCGCCGCGCGTCGTCGATCTGTCACTGCCCGGCGGGAGCGTGGGACGCTGGGAAGTCCGCCGCACGACGTTCCGGCTAGGAGGGCTGCCCCACGATCTGCTGGTGCTCTCGGACGTCAGCCGGCCGCTCCGCGAACAGGAACGCCAGGCGTGGCAACGATTGATTCGCGTCATTGGCCATGAGCTCGGAAACTCGCTGGGCCCCATCAAGTCGATCGCCGGCAGCCTCGAAACCTTGTTGCAACGCAATCCGCCGCCCGAGGATTGGCGCGACGACATGACCCGCGGTCTGCAGGTCATCGCCTCCCGAACCGACTCGCTGAGCCGGTTTACGGCAGCCTATTCGCGCCTCGCGCGCTTGCCGGCGCCCAAGCTTGCGCCGGTCGTCTTGAAGCCGCTGCTGGTGAAGATTGCCGCGCTCGAAACCCGCCTCCCGGTTCAAGTCAAGCCCGGTCCGGACGCCACGATCACGGTCGACGGCGATCAGATCGAGCAGCTCTTCATCAATCTGATTCGGAATGCGGCGGACGCGTCACTCGAGGTCGGCGGCACAGCCGGCGTCAGCGTTGGTTGGCGAAGAACGCGCCATCGCGTGGACATCTGGGTCGAGGACGAAGGGCCTGGGCTCTCGAACACGTCCAATCTCTTCGTTCCCTTTTTCACGACCAAGCCGGGTGGCTCGGGCATCGGCCTCGTCCTTTGCCGCCAGATTGCCGAAGCCCACGAGGGGTCGTTGAAGCTCGAAAACAAGCCCGAAGGCAATGGCGCCCGTGCGACACTAACGTTGCCCTTATGACTCAACTCGATGCTTCATTCGGTGGATCGGTTCCCAGCTTCTATGACCAAGGCCTCGGCCCGATGTTCTTCGAGCCGTACGCGAAAAATCTTGTCGGTCGCGCGCGGATTGGCAGCGGCGCTGCGGTGCTCGAAGTCTCCGCCGGAACCGGCATCGCGACCCGCCATCTGCTTCGAGCACTGCCCGCTGACGCGAGCCTGATGGTGACCGATCTCAACCCCGACATGCTGGCGATCGCTCAACCGCGCATTGCCAACGATAAGCGGGTCCAGTACCGCACCGCGGACGCTACTGCCTTGCCATTCGGCGACAATGAGTTCGACCTCATCGTCAACCAATTCGGCCTGATGTTCCCGGCCGACAAGGTCGCCGTGTTTCGTGAAGCGCGACGAGTGCTCAAACCGTCGGGCATCTTCCTGTTCAACACCTGGGGATCGTTGGCCGACAATCCGATCGGCCGCATCGGCAACGACGTCATCGTCAGTTTCTTCCCGCAAGACCCGCCGCGGTTCTACGAAAAGCCGTTCGGCCTCTACGATCCTGCGGTCGTCGAACAGCTGGCGCGGGAGGGCGGCTTCGACAGCATCACATCCGAAAGCGTCGACATTGTCGGCGAAAGTGAGTCAGCCGAATCGGCCGCACGCGGGCTCGTGTTTGGGAGTCCCGTTTTCAGCGAGATCCAGCAGCGCAACGGCGACCCGCACGCCATCATGCAAACGCTGGCAGAACGGCTGGCGCGGGAAGGAGGCGCACGACCGATGCGTTTTCCGATGCGAGCGCTGGTGTTCGAAGCAACGAAGTAGTTCGTTCTAGATAGAGACGACTCGACCCGAGGCGGCGCGAGTCAGGCGATCGACCACCGCTGCGCCAATCCCCGCGGGCTCCGCGGCAGTTGCGACGATAATGTCGATGTCCTCGCCGTCGAGCTCTCGAAGGACCCGATAGAGATCGCGAGCGGACGACGAGGCGTCCTGTCGCGCGCCATAACGTCGTGTGACCACGCGGCCCGTTGCCGCAACCGCGGCAAGGCGTGGAGCCAAGGCGACCAGATCCTCCGACGGCGCAAGAACACCAACCTTCAATCCACGAGCGACCAGTGCTCGGACGTCTTCGGCAAGACGTGCGACGACGGGCTCCAGCGGGCCGAGATACAGCGTCAGCTCATGCTGGGGAGCGTAGTGGCGAAGGAGCTGACCAGGCGCTGGTTGTGACGCCGCTTCGCTGAGCCTCTCCGAGGTCGCAACAATTGTCGGCACAATGGATTGAAGGCGCTCGAGCGTGACGCCGCCCGGCCGCCTGATCGCCGGCGGTGAAACGGTCAAGTCGAGCACGGTCGATTCGACCCCGATCGGTGTTGGACCTGCGTCGAGGATGAAATCGATTGCGCCCTCCAGATCCGCCATGACGTGGGCAGCTGTGGTGGGGCTCGGTCGCGAGAATCGGTTGGCGCTTGGCGCGGCGATTGGCACTCCTGCCGCCTCGAGAAGAGCCAGGGCGACCGGGTGCGCCGGCACTCGAACGCCGACCGTCGGGCGGCCAGCAGTAACAACGTCGGGAACACGCTCGCGTTTCGGCAAGATCAATGTGAGCGGACCGGGCCAGAACACGGTGGACAGTTCGCGGGCCTCCGGCGGGATTTCTTGAACGATATCGTCGAGCCGCTTCGCGCTCGCGAGATGGACAATCATCGGATCGGTGGATGGCCGTCCTTTGGCTCGGAACAACCGATCGATCGCCACGACATCAAGGGCGTGTGCGCCAAGTCCGTAAACGGTCTCGGTTGGAAACGCGACCAGCCCGCCACTCCGTATCGCCTCGGCAGCAATGGCGATGGCGCGGACATCGGGATGCTCGGCGTCAACCGTCAAGGTAGTGGTCATTGCCAGTCCAACGCGTTGGTGCCGAGTAGCAACCTCACGACCCGGCTATAACTGGCGACCCCCTCCGTCACTCCTTGTGTCTTCAGGTAGCGATCGTAGGTCTGCCAGCTTGCCTTCGACACCAACTCGACTCGCGACTGTTGGCGCTGGCTGATCGCCAGTCGATCTCGGCGCGGGCCATCGGTCAGCCTGGCGACGAGGCGCTGTTGCTCCTCACGCGGAAGCAGCACCACGACCTCGTGCAGGAGCGCCAGCCAGGCCGAGTACTGCGATCCTGGATCGGCGTGCATCGCGGCAACGAGGCCGACAAAGCTGGCCTCGTCTTCGGGTGCGTAGCCGGCCAGATGCGCCCATTCGTGGGCCAGCACGGCCGGCCGCTCGGGGGCAGTCAAGTCGGGATTGAGCAACGTTTCGAGCAGAAACGGAGCGTGCATTCCGTCCACGCCCGCGGACTTGAAGAAGAGCCCGTAGATCGTCCGCTTCGGCCGACTGGGAAGCGTATTCTGCGACCGGCCGATCCGTCGCTCGATCCCATGAAATGACTGCACGAGGGCCGCGGGCACTTCCCCGGCCGTGGGAAAACCATGCGCGTGAGCAGCCGCATGCAGCCGATTCACTTCGTCCACGGAGCGCTCCGCCAGGGCGCGGACCCGTTGCGGTGTCACGTTTGCGGCTTCGTACGGAATTGTCGTTTCGAGAGCCGGACGCGCGTAGTTCATTCCCCACGCGAGCAGGAACCACAAGTAGACAAAGGCGCCGAGCGACGCGACGGAAAGAGCCCCACGGAGCGCGGGCCATAGCGAACGGCCACGAATCACCCGGCGCGCCGATTGAATCGCGATCCCGACGCCAACGAGACCAATCGTAATGGTGACGAAGTCGAACAACGCGACGCCGGTCTGGTTGGACCACGACGTCAGCACTCGCTGCAACGGCGGGTAGAAACCGTTGGCGAAACGTTGTTCGACAAGTGCTGATGAAGGCGTCAGCGTCAGGGCGAGCAGGGCCAGTCCCGTGATCGCGAGCTGCGCCAGCCTGAACACGGTCATTGCGGCAGTCTTCTCGTCAGTACGTCGCCGCCGACTGCCATCCATTCGGGGCCGCGGCGGCGTCGATCGCGCGAAGCTGATTCCGCACGTGACCGCCCCACCAGGCGAGCGCGGCGACGAGAACGGCCATGGCAACAGCCCTTCGCGACCAGGATCCCGTCCCGGCGCCCCTCCATGGGCGAACCGCCAGGATCGCGAGAAAAGGCACGAGAGGTAAGTGAAATCTTGGATCTCCGTAGATTGTCAGGAGCTGCACCACCATCACCGCAAGAACCCATCCGATCAGCACTTCGGAATGGCTGCGCAACGGCGGGCCCAACCCCAGACTGATGACCGCTGCTGACAAGAGCAGTGGGAACGCCAGGCCGATTGCCCAACCGAAGCCCCGGACTACCGCTCGAGTTCGGGCGCCGAAGTAACCGTTCGTATAGAGCCACAGGTGCTCTCGTCCCTCCATGTCAAACAGGTAGCCGATTCGCCAGGGCACCAACGAAAGGATGCGGAGCGGATCGCGCTTGATGTACTCGACGCCCAATCGATACGCCTCCGCGTTGCGCGCGAATTCATCAGGGGCGTTATTGAGATAACGCTCGTGCACCGTCTGCCAGTCGCTCACAAAATAACGCCCGGTCGCATCTTCGTAGTGGGCCATGAGAAACGTGATGCCCGCGGTCGTTTCCAGCGGCATCCAGCGTCCGAACATCACGTAGTTTCTCGCCACCCATGGGCTCATTGCTAGAACGACCCCAAGCGCGACCGCCCCGGCGAGACTCGCACGACGCATCGCATCGCCATGCCATCGCCACGTCCCCGTCCCACGCAAGAAGGCCCATGAGACCAGCGCGCCGGAGACCGCGACGCCGGCTTGCCTGGTCAGCGTCGCAAGGCCGGCCAGGATGCCAGCGGTAACCATCCACCGCAGCGTACTGGCATGCTGCGCCGCGAGCACGGCAAACAATGTCAGCAGCATGAAGAGCGGCTCGGACACGACGTAGACCGTGTAGAGCAACAAGCCGGGGTACCAGGCAACGATCAAGCCGGCGCTGATCGCACGGCGTCGACTCATCATGCGGCTGGCGATCGCATAGCTGGTCGCCGCGATCAGTCCAAAAATCACGCATTGCAGGATCCGGGCGGCCAACAGGTTCTGACCGAAGAGAACGAAGGCACCCGTGATGGCAATCGGAAAGACCGGTACGCGAAACGCCGTCGGATACAGCGACCCGTGGTCGTGGAGATACCGCGCCCGATCGTAGTAGTCGACCATGTCGGCGAAGACCGTGGAATCGGTCGTCGCAGCGACGATGAGAATCCGCGGCAGGACCGCGGCAATAGCGACGGCAGTGGCGGCGATGACGTGGCGCTTCATGTCACGCCGCCAGTAACGCTACTTGACCGCGATCTCCAGTTCGGGAGACGGACCGCTCGTGCCGCATGCGTTACGCGCGAACACGTTGACGTAATACACGGCCGGCGGGCCCTGCCGTTGAAAGCTCGTGGCGCTGCCAGGAGCAACGAACGTCGTCGGGTTGACACCGCGCGTGGTCGTCGCTTCGATCAAGTAGGTCGCAACGCTGTCGGTTGCTGGCGCCGGAGCCCAAGTGATCGTGACCACCTCGCCCGCGATCTTGTAGTTGACGTTCTGCGGCACGCTGGGGGGCCCCGAGCAATCGGCTCCACCGAAGCCTTGCTCGCCGCTCCGCATCGCCCACAGGCCAACGAGCACAATTGCAACCACGACGACGACGACGGCCATCACACCGTTCTTGTTCATATGTAAGGTTGAAAGGAGAGGGTCATTGATCGGAGTGTCAATCGCAGAAATGTGGTCGAGATGCCCGGAGTCGAACGCCGGGCCCTCCTGCACCCCAAGCTCAATCTTGTCAGTGTATTACAGATTCTCCTGACGAGTTCGCTGGTTCGGTCATGGAGGCCCCGCTCCCTTCGGCTCAAAGACTTATGATGCGCTATGGCCGACAGGACCGCAGGGAGCCCGCCATCAGGTCCAGCATTCGACGTGCAGAAGTTCCTCGACACCGCAGGCGTGGCGCGACGAATCATTCGATTCGCGGCTGAGGAGGTCATCTACGCACAAGGCGACAAAGCGGCCAGCGTCTGGTACGTGCAAGAGGGGCGCGTGAAACTGTCGATCGTGTCATCCGCAGGAAAGGAGGCGGTCATCGCCATTCTCGCGGCCGGCGACTTCTTCGGTGAAGGGTGCCTCGCGGGGCAGTTGCGACGAATGGGAACGGCGACGGCACTGGAGGAGACCGCAGCTCTACGCATCGGCAAGCAGACCATGATGAAGACTCTGCACGCGGAGTCGAAGATGTCCGACCGTTTCATCGCACACGTACTCGCACGCAACATTCGAATCGAGGAAGACCTGGTCGATCAGCTGTTCAACTCCGGCGAGAAGCGGCTCGCGCGTACCCTTCTCCTGCTGGCGCGATATGGCAGTAACACCGGACCCCAGGTGCTGCCAAACCTATCGCAGGAAACACTCGCGGAGATGGTTGGCACTACCCGCTCGCGCGTGAACATCTTCCTCAACAAGTTCCGCAAGCTGGGGTTCATCGGTACCACGGGCCGAAGCCGCACTCTGAAGATCAATAGCGGCCTTCTCAGCGTGGTACTTCACCAATAACGGCCGCAGCGGGCCGATCACCACCTGTGCTGTTTGACACAGCATTTTTCGTGTCCCAGGAGCATTCTGGGGCATGCGTGTCTTGCCGATAATCGGCGACGCCGTGGGCGGGGTTCTCATCGCTCTGGCCGTTCCCGTCGTGATTCTGGCCTGTGCGCCAATCGCATTGGCGGCCAGGTTTCTGTTATCGGCGCTCGGCCTGCTGTAATCGGCTATTTCGTCATCGAAAGAGGTTCCCGTGCTCATTCTTGAAATTGGCGTAGCGCTTCTCCTGGCTTCCGGCGTGTTTATTTTCCTCAAACGACATTCTGGTCCCACGCGTTCGGTCGCTCATATCCTGTATGACACCGAGCACTCGAAGCGCGACAGGTCCTGACCGGCATGCCTGGCCGTCGGACGACTCGAGAATACTGAGTGTGCTCGCTGGCCCTGAAACCGTGAGCACGACCATGTGGTATCGAGCGAGCCTGGACGATGAACAGATCGCCGCTGGGTTTGTCGCAGCAATTCGCTCGCAGTTCGCCAAGGCGGTTCAATCCGCGGGCGAACCCTCAGGTGCCTGTTTGTTCGTGACCAGTCGCCAGAGCGCCGAGGAGCTCGAGGCGGCAGACGACAGTCGGTTGAAGGACGAGGATGCCGTGTACTTCTCGCCCGCTTCCGTGGCTGCCGTCCGCCACATGATCGCGCATTACAATGCCCTGCCCAGCCCACCGCCGATTCGGAGCCGGGCGAGCCTGCTGGTCGGTCAACCGTCGGATTGGGATCTCTTGCCGCGTAGCACGCACTAAATGTGGATTGTTGCGGGTCTCGTCATTGTCGCGATCGTCGTCGCGCTCATCGGCCGCCGCCGGAGACGCAACCTCGACATGGGCACCATGAGTGACCAGTGGATGGCGGAGCGGCGAGTTTCGCAGGGATCCGATCCGAACCGATGAGAGGGGCGGTGGAACTTGGTCGGGATGCCGGGATTCGAACCCGGGACCTCCTGCACCCCAAGCAGGCGCGCTAGCCAGGCTGCGCTACATCCCGATAGTCTTAACTACCGACGCCGCACAAGCCTACGAGGCTCGACGACGTTTGCCGGACGACGTCTTGGCCGAGGCTTTCGATGAACGACGCGACGGCGGCGCGCTCTTGGGCGCGACGCGCGTGCGCGATCTCAACGGCATCGACGGCGGCACGAGTTGCAGTTCCGGCGTCTCCCCTCGCCCGCTATCACGACTGAGGAGCCGCATGATGGCCTCGAGGCCCGTCCTTACCTGGCGCAACCGTGACCGCGCCATATCGCCAAGCGCATCGTCGACCGTTGCTGCCGGAACCGACGGCCCGCGCGGTTCTTCTTCGAGCCGACGTCTGGCCCCCGCAAGCGTGAGCCCTTCGCCGAACACCAATTGCTTGATGCGGAGCACCATCTCCACATCGACCCGCCGATAGACTCGCCCGCCGGAGCTGACTGGTTCACCGAGTCCCGGGAACTCTGCCTCCCACGACCGCAGCACATAGGGCTGCAGCTGCGCCATTTCGCAGACATCCGGAGACTTGAACAGCTCTCGCTTGGCAGATGCCATCAGTTGAAGACCTGATCGATGGAGTATATCACGCCGATCCTCGCTGTTTTGGGGCAGTTGCCCGCCCGTGTGCGCGTTTCCTGACCGTGATTTTGATCGGCGTACCCACGAACCCGTACGCCTCGCGAAGTCGGTTCTCCAAGAATCGTTCGTAGGAGAAATGAAACTTCGTCGCCACGTTCGTGAACAGCACGAACGTCGGAGGTGAGACACCTGTCTGCGCTGCGTACAACACTCGAACGTTGCGATGGCCCGGGCTGACGGGTCGATGCTGGTTGGTCACGCTATCGATGAAGCGATTCAGTGCCGGTGTTGGCACTCTCGTGCGACGGGCTGCCGCGACCGTATCGACGAGTTCGAGCAGCTTCGAGGTGCGCTCGCCACTTTTCGCGGAGAGATGCACGATGGGCGCATATTCGAGGAACTTCAACTGCTGTCGCACCTGATCGTCGAAGACCTTGTAACCGTCGGGCCCCTGCGATTTCATCAAGTCCCACTTGTTGGCGGCAATGATCACGCCGCGGCCCGCTTTGTCCGCCGCACCCGCAATCGCGCCGTCTTGATCCGTCGCACCGACGGTTGAATCGATCACCAGCACCACAACGTCCGCGCGCTCGATTGCGCGGCGCGCGAGCAGGACGCTGACCTCTTCGACCTGGCCTGACTTCGCGACGCGACCAGGGCGACGAATCCCCGCCGTGTCGACAATGCGAAACTGTCGGCGATGCCATTTCAGTGTCGAATCAACGGCATCGCGTGTGGTCCCGGGTACCTCCGAGACGATCATGCGCTCTTCACGCAGCAGCCGATTGACCAGCGACGACTTGCCCGAGTTGGGGCGCCCAACGATGGCGACCGCGATTTCGGCGGTGGCAGCGACATCGTGGCCATTGCTGGCTGGAACAGTGACTTCGCTGGCGTCGCCATCACGGCTTCGAAGCCGCACGGCTTTTGGCAATCGCTTGATGATTTCGTCGAGCAGCTCGCCCACGCCCAGGCCATGCTCGGCGCTGACTTCGAGGATTGGATCGAATCCCAATCGATACAGTTCGAGTGCTCCACTCCGCGCGCGACGGTCGTCAGTCTTGTTGACCGCCAGGATCACGGGGACGCCCGCGGATCGCGCCACCGATGCGATTTCCTCATCCCCGGGCACGAGCCCCTCCCGCCCATCGACGATGAACACAATCAGATCGGCGGCGTGGAGGGCGCGCTGGCCCCTTTCGAAAACGAGTTGCTGCAGAGGATCCTGCGAGGCGCCAAACATGCCGCCGGTATCCGTGAGCTCCAGGCCAAGGTCCTGCCAGACGACCGGGTGGGTGAGCACGTCCCTGGTGGTCCCGGGGACCGCCGTCACGATGGCCCGCCGGGTGCCGGTCAATCGGTTGAACAAAGTGGACTTACCCACGTTGGGACGTCCCACGAGGACTACGGAGGGCAAGCGCTTGACAGCCACGGCAAATGTCGCCCTATCTTACAGGCTCACAAGGGCTTGTGGCGTTAGACGGTTAATGCCTCAAGATGCTGGGGCCGATAAACCCCATGGTTGCAAACACTTGCCGGTTTGACAGCGTAAGTGTCTCGAAATAAGATAGTTAAGCGCTCGCACGCGTTCTCTTCCACCTCATGATCAAGGTTGACATCGTCAACGAAGTATCGCGATTGGCGGAAATCACCAAGGTCAAGGCCGAGCTTGCCGTGGATGCGGTGTTCGAAGCCATGCGCCACTCGATGCAACGCGGCGAACGTATTGAGCTGCGAGGGTTTGGCGTTTTTCAGGTAAAGCCCCGAAAACGCGGAATCGGCCGCAATCCGCGGACCGGTAAGGAAGTGCGAATCCCGCCCGGCCGCACGATTCGATTCAAGCCAGGCAAAGAGCTCCAGAACATCGGGTAGTCGGTGAGCGATCCGTCCCTGAACGCCTCCTCATCGCCGTTGATGAGCGAGAGCGCGCCATTTCCTTTTCCGCCAGCGACTCCGCCGCGCGAACGCGTTTGGCGACACGTCTTGCTGTTCGCGCTGACCGTGGTCTCGACGACCTTGATTGGCGCGTTCCACTACTTCAGTTTCTCGCTGGGATTCAACTCCAGCGCCATCGTCCGGGCGCCGGTTGGTGACGTCGGGTTCTACGCCAGGGGACTCTGGTACAGCGGCACGGTGCTCGCCATTCTCGGTTGCCACGAGATGGGCCACTATGTGGCCTGTCGCTACTATCGCGTCGACGCATCACTTCCCTACTTCCTGCCGGCACCGCTGTTGACTGGAACACTCGGGGCCTTCATTCGCATTCGCGATCGAATACCTTCGAAGATCGCCTTGTTCGACATCGGGATCGCTGGTCCGATTGCCGGATTCTTGATCGCCGTGCCGGCATTGTTTTTCGGTCTCGCGATGTCGACGATCGAAACGCTTCCCGCTGATTTCATCGGAATGGAGCTGGGCGAACCACTGCTCTTCAAAGCCGCATCGTGGTTGATGTGGGGCGACGTGCCGGATGGAATGTCCATCAACCTGCACCCGATGGGGTTTGCGGCATGGTTTGGCTTGCTCGCGACCGCACTGAATCTGTTCCCCATCGGCCAGCTCGATGGCGGTCACGTTGCCTACGCGGTGCTTGGGCGGCGCTCTGCTGTCGTCACGATTGTGGCCATCTGCGTTGCGATGGGTCTCGTGTTCGTGTCGACAAGCTGGCTCGTCTGGTCGATCCTCGTAATTCTGATGCTGGTTCTAATGGGGCCACATCACCCGCCCACACTCAATGACGACGTTCCGATGGATCGCGTGAGACTGCTGATCGCCGCGTTTGGACTGTTCATGCTGATCGTCTGCTTCACACCCGCGCCGCTCGAGACGTTCGTGATGGGGCAATAGCCTCGCAAGCACGGAAAAGACAAAGAGCATCCGCGGAAGTTAGGAAAGGTGGGCGTGCCGCACGCCACTCACCTTCCGCGTTTCCGTGTTTCCGTGTTTTGGCGCGACCAACGCCTACAAGACATTCAACGGATCGATATCGACCGACACGCGACGAGTCAACTCCGGCAATCTCGCCAGCGCTTCCCGCAATGCCGAACGCATGGCCGCTCGCGAGGTCCCTTTCAGAAAGAACTGCGCGCGATGCTCGCCTCGCAGCCGCGTCAGGGGGGCCGGCGCGGGACCGAGCACGATGAAGCCACCCGCCGGCTTCGCGAGTTCTCCCGTCGCTCTTGCCAGATCTCCAGCCGCGCTCATCGCATCGTCATAGGTCTTTCCGCGAATCACCACATTCACCATCGCGATGATTGGTGGATAGCGCATCGCGCGCCGAAACTCGATCTCCTTGTCGAAAAAGGCGACGTAATCCTGCGAGGTGGCGAGGCGAATGCTGTAGTGACCGGGAAACAGCGTCTGAATCAACGCCTCGCCCGCGCGTTCACCTCGCCCGGCTCGGCCCGCGACCTGTGTCAGCAACTGGAACGTGCGTTCCGCGGACCGGAAATCGGCCATCCCAAGCCCGACGTCGGCCGAGATCACCCCCACCAGCGTCACATAGGGAAAGTCATGACCCTTCGCGATCATCTGCGTCCCCACTAGAACATCGAGCTCCCGCTGGCCAAAGCGATGCAGCAGTGTGGTGAGACTGCCTCGTCGCCGAATCGTGTCGCGGTCAACGCGGCCGACCCGGACGCCTGGAAACTGCGTGATGATCTCCGCCTCGACGCGCTCGGTGCCGAATCCAACATGCTCGAGGTACGGCGCCGCGCAATTGACGCACTGCTTGGGCACGACGCGTGAGTAGTTGCAATAGTGGCAACGGGCTCTCCAGGTCTGTCTCCCAGTGTGGACCGTCAGGGACACACTGCAATTCGGGCAGTCCATCGTGTGACCGCACTGACGGCAGAACACGGCAGTAGCGAACCCTCGGCGGTTCAGGAGCACGACAACTTGCTCTTGCCGCTCGAGGCGATCGGCTATGCCCTGCCGAAGTGCCCGTGACAAGACGACGTCAGGCCCATCGGCCGCATACTCCTCCCGCATGTTGATGACGCGGACGGTGGCCAACGCGCGATCGTGAATCCGCCGCGAGAGTGTTTCGAGCGCGTAGCGCTCCTGGCGTACGTTGAAATACGACTCGAGGGATGGCGTCGCCGATCCAAGCAGGACGAGCGCATCCGCAAACTTTCCGCGCATGATCGCGACATCGCGGCCGTGATAGCGAGGGGTTTCCTCCTGCTTGTACGACGTGTCGTGTTCCTCGTCGACGATGATCAGTCCGGGCCGTGCGAGTGGCGCGAACACGCCGGACCGCGTGCCGATGACCACCTGCACGTCTCCCCGGCGGATACGGTGCCACTGGTCGTGCCGCTCGCCATCGGACAGGCCGCTGTGTTGAATCGCGACACCCTCACCAAATTGCGACCTGAAGATGCTTGCGACCGCCGGCGTCAGCGCGATCTCCGGAACCAGCATCAGCACACCGCGCCCCTCTCGCCTCACGCGATCGGCGAGTTGCAGGTAGATTTCCGTCTTGCCGCTCCCAGTAACACCGTGCAGCAATGCCACTTGAAAGCGGCGTTGCTCGGCCAGCGCATTCAACTGGTTGACGATGGCGGTCTGATCAGCGGTCAGCGTTCGTGGGCCGTCGCTGACCGCGCGCGTCACCGCCTGACCGGATGCGAAAGGATCGCGTTCGACGCGCTCCTTGCGAGCGGTCGTCAAGCCCATGGACCGCAGCCGCGACAGCACGGCTGACGAAATGCCGCGCTCGGCCAACTCCGTCACGCTCAGGCCGTCCGGTGCTCCGCTCAGCGTCAGCAAGACGTCCTTCTGACGAGAACCCAGCGACCGCGGAAGCTCGTTCGGCGAGCAGCGCGGGCCCACGGCAATACGGGCGGCGAGATCATGACCCTCGGCCGTCAAGCTGATCGTCGTCTTGGTTCGAAAGGCATCGACACGGTTGGTCAACGCCTGAGGCGGCATGGCCGCCGACAACGTGGCACCAGGGCCCGCGAGGTAGTAGTCAGCCACCCACCCGGCAAGTTCGAGCACGTCAGCGGGCAGGAACGGCTGATCGTCGAGCACCTCGATGACATCGCGGAGCTCCACGTCCGGGCCTGGTGGCGACGCTTCTCCCATCACCACGCCCGTCAACGTGCGGCGCCCGAGCGGCACCACGACACGAGCGCCCCGCGCGGGAAACGACATCGAGTCTGGAACGCCGTAGGTGAGAAGGTCCAACGCGGGCACGGGCACCGCGACAGACACGAGGCGACGCGACACCGCCGCCCTCAGTCGTCGCCGCGCAGGATGGCCCGCGCCTTCTTCATGTCTTCCCAGACGTCGCGCTTGGCTGACGGGTTGCGCAGGAGGAAGGCGGGGTGGAACGTCGGAATCAGCGAGGCACCGCGATAGTTGAAGACCCGGCCACGCAACCGAGTAATTGGTTCGGTCGTTTTCAGGAGCGACTGCGCGGCGAACTTGCCCAGCGCGATGATGACCTTGGGTTTGATGGCGTCGATCTGACGAAAGAGGAACGGCTCACACTCTTCCACTTCATCTGGCTCGGGATTGCGATTCCCTGGCGGCCGGCACTTGATCACGTTGGCGATGTACACCTCTTCGCGCTTCAATTCGATGGCTTCGATGATCTTCGTCAGCAGCTGGCCTGCCTTGCCAACAAACGGCTCACCCTTCAGATCCTCGTCACCGCCGGGGGCTTCGCCGACGAACATGAGGTCGGCATTCGGGTTGCCGACACCGAAGACCACCTGCGTGCGCCCCAGCTTGTGGAGCTTGCAGCGCTGACAGGCAGGACCGATCTCGTCCTTGAGTTGAAGCAGAAGACCGGTGGCATCAGCGTCGGGCTTCCCTCGCGGAACCGCTGCGGACCGCTGAGGCAGCGGTGTCACGGACGCCGCCGGGGTCGCTTCCATCGCGATGCTCTGATCCGCGCGCGAACGCCAGGCCGGGTCACGACTGACACCGGTCACGCCCAGTTCCGCAAAGTACCGGAGATGTTCAGCGAGATCGTGTGACATCGGCGCTACGCGCGGTGATCATGGCTTCCACGCGATCGAGGATACGCGAAGCGACGGCCGTCTTCTGTTGGAGGGGTATGTCTTCGTTTCCGTCGCGGGAGACCAGCGTGACGGCATTGGTGTCGACGTCGAACCCCGCACCGGGTGCAGAGATGTCATTCGCAACAATCAGATCGACGTTCTTCCGTTCCAGCTTCTGGCGCGCATGAGAAACGACGTCATGGGATTCGGCGGCAAAACCAACCAGGAGCGGTGTGCCTGTCGAACGTCGTGATGCCAATTGGCCGAGGTCACCCAGAATGTCCTTCGTCCGCGTCAGCGTGAGCACTAGTGGCGCGTCCTGCTTGGCAATCTTCTGCGCATCTGGTGTGGCAATTGTGTAGTCCGCGACGGCCGCCGCCATCACGATGACGTCCATCCGCGGCGCGCGAGCCAGAACGGCCTGATGCATGTCCGAAGCACTTCGAACATCAACACGCTCATCGACGCGTGGCGCTGACATTGTCGTGGGGCCCGACACGAGGGTGACCCGCGCTCCGCGCCGCCCCGCCTCCGCGGCTATCGCGTAGCCCATCCGCCCACTCGACCGATTGCCCACGAAGCGCACCGGGTCGATGTCCTCCAGCGTCGGACCAGCAGTCACCAGAATCTGTTTGCCTGCCAGCACGCCTCTTGGGCGCAACACTTGGAGCGCCGCCTCGACCACGTCCGCCGGTTCGGCGAGGCGACCCTTTCCAATCCAACCGCACGCCAGGTAACCCTCTCCGGGCGCCACGAACATCACTCCTCGCGCCGCAAGAGTGTCGAGATTCCGGGCCACCGCCGGGTGAGCGAACATGTTGCTATTCATGGCCGGCGCCATCAGCACCGGAGCGGTGGTCGCCAGGTAGAGTGACGACAAGAAGTCGTCGGCGATTCCGCCTGCGAACTTGCCAATCACATTCGCTGTCGCCGGCGCGACCACGAGGAGGTCGATGGTCGAGGCCAGGGCGATGTGCTCGATCTCGGCGTTCGATCCAGGCTTCCAGAGATCGGTGATGACCTCTCGGCGGGTGATCGCTTCGAATGTCAGCGCGCCCACGAACTTCTCGGCTGAACGGGTCATGATCGCGGCGACGTCATGGCCCTGCTTCTGCAGGCCGCGCGCGATTTCCACCGCCTTGTAGGCGCCGATGCCACCGGTCACGCCAAGTGCAATCAGGGACATATCAGGTCCGGAAGCTCTTGATGATCTGCTCGGCGATTGGCTTCATGCGATGGGTCCTCGATCGCTCCGCCGCGATGATTTCCTGGAGACGCACAACGGTCGACTCGAGATCGTCGTTGACGACGACGTAGTCGTAGTCGGTGTAGCTGGACGCCTCGCTGCGAGCGGTGTCGAGCCGTCGCTGCATCTGCGCCTCGGAATCCTTGCTCCGCCCCCGCAGCCGCTGCTCCAGCACGGGAAACGTTGGCGGCATCACGAAAATCGCCGTATGGTCCACTCCACGCGCTTTGATCTGCCTGGCGCCCTGGACGTCAATCACCATCACCACGTCCTGACCCGCCGTAACCATGGATTCGACGTCGCTGGCGGACGTGCCGTAAAGATTGCCGAACACGTCAGCCCATTCGAGAAAATCGCAGCCATCGATGCGCTGCCTGAAACGCATCACGACTGATGAAATTATAGTCGACGCCATCGCGCTCGCCGTCGCGTGCCGCCCGCGACGTGTAAGAACGTGACATCCGAAGATTGGGAAGAATCTGAACCAACCGCTCGACGAGCGTCGTCTTGCCGGCGCCGGACGGCGCCGAAACGATAAAGAGCAAGCCGCGACGCCTACTCGACATTCTGGACCTGCTCGCGCATCCGCTCCAGTTCCGCTTTGGCCTGGATGATCAGCTCCGTCACCTGAACCCCGTCTGCCTTTGAACCGATCGTATTCACTTCGCGGTTCATCTCCTGCAGCAGAAAATCCAGCTTGCGCCCGCATGGCTCCGGCCCGGCCGTCAAAGCATCCCAATGCGCGAGGTGCCCCTTGAATCGTGTGATCTCCTCGCTGACGTCCGACCGTTGTGCGACGCGGACGATTTCCTGCGCGATCGCCACCGGATCGCCCGGCGCCATGCTTTGCAGCTCTTTCACCCGTTCGCCAAGTCGCGC
Organism: uncultured Acidobacteriota bacterium; assembly: GCA_963724485.1. Taxonomy (GTDB): domain Bacteria; phylum Acidobacteriota; class Vicinamibacteria; order Vicinamibacterales; family UBA2999; genus JACCSI01. Next base: position 75,319 of record CAVRUW010000013.1, on the reverse strand, counting down.
CTGCAAGGTCAATCGGCCTGCCTCGGCCGCATCGGCGACGTGATCGATCAGCCCCGCCAGCGCGCTTCGTCGGGCTCCGAGATCGCCAGCGAGATGCTCGCCTTCGCGGCTACGCATGGCCTCGAGCTGCTCGAGCGCTTCGTCCACCGCGCCTTCGATGAGCGGCCCGACGGCATCTCCCATCATTTCGGTGTCGCCCACGCGCTCGCGAATGACGAACGCCTGTGGCATCCGAACCAAATCGCCGGGGGTCAGATCGCCTTTCACCAGGCCGCGTTCGCGCGCGATGTCGATTGCCGCCGAAATCGCGCGGACGAAATCTTCCTGTAACTCGACCTGCGTCGTCGGCCCCTGACGAAGCTGCAGCGAGACCGCGAGCTCGATGCGGCCGCGGGCCAGGCGCTTTTGCACGCGACTACGAAGACGACTCTCGAGATCCGCCAGCGCTGCCGGCAGCCGCAGTTGCAAATCCAGAAACCGGTGGTTGACGGCCCGAATGGTGATTCCAACGCTTGCGACTTCGTCCTCCTGCGTCAACGACGCGAAGCCCGTCATGCTCTTGATCACTGGGTGCTCTCAGCCTTCTGCTTGCGGCCCTCGGGCCTCGTTTCGATCAACTGCATCTCGTGAAGGCGAGAATACACGCCCTTTCGTGCGATCAGCTCGTCGTGCCGGCCGATTTCAGCGATGCGGCCGCGATCGAGCACGATGATCTTGTCGGCGCGCCGCACGGTTGACAAGCGGTGCGCGATCACGAACGACGTGCGGTTCAGCATGAGCGTCGTCAGCGCGTCCTGCACCAGTCGCTCGGACTCGGTGTCGAGTGATGACGTTGCCTCGTCGAGAATCAGGATGGGCGAGTTCTTGAGCAGAGCTCGAGCGATGGCCACGCGCTGCCGCTGCCCGCCGGACAGTCGCTGCCCGCGTTCGCCGATTCTGGTCTGGTAGCCCTCGGGCAACGAGGCGACGAAGTCGTGGGCGTGAGCCGCGCGAGCCGCGGCTTCGATTTGCTCGCGTGCCGCACCCGGAACGCCGTAGGCAATGTTGTGCGCGATCGTGTCGTCGAACAGCACGGTGTCCTGCGTCACCATCCCGATCTGGTCCCGCAGCGATCGCAGGGTCACGTGCCGGATGTCGATTCCATCGATCGTGATGGCACCGCCGGTCACGTCGTAGAACCGCGGAAGCAGGTTGACGAGTGTGGTCTTGCCGGCGCCGCTTCGCCCGACAATCGCGACCATTTGTCCCGCCTTTACCGGAAAGGACACGCCCTTCAGCGTTGTTCGGCCGTGGCCATCCTCGTAGCCAAACACGACGTCGCGAAACTCGATGGCGTCGCGAAACGCAGGAAGCGTCGTCGCCTGCGGCAGCTCGCGCACCTCCGTGTGCAAGTCGAGCAGGCTGAAGATTCGCTCGAGAGCGGCGACGGCTTGTTGCAGATTGGCGTTGACCCGGCTCAGCTTCTTGACCGGTCCGTACATCAGCAGGAGCGCCGCAACGAACGAGGTGAACTCACCGGCGGTCAATCGGTTCGCCGCGATCTCGCGGCTGCCGTACCACAGCGCTCCCGCAATCGCGAATCCGCCCAGAAACTCCATGAGTGGCGGCAGCACCGAGAGAATGCCGGTGACTTTGAGATTCGTGCGATACAGCTCTCTCGCCGCGCGGGCAAACTTCCCTGCCTCACGCGCTTCGGCGCCAAACGCTTTCACGATGCGATGACCGCTGAAGGCTTCACCGGCCACATGGGACATGTGCTCGAGGCGTTCCTGGCTGCGACGCGTGACCTGCCGCAAGCGCTTGCCGAACCGTACCGAGCGGATAGATCGCCAGCGGCGCACCAGTCAGACACAGCAACGCCAGCCCGGCGTCGTAATAGACGAGCAGCGCCGCGAACCCCACGAGCGCCAGGGACTCGCGTGCCAGATCGCCGAACGTCTCGGCGACGGCGCGATGGACCTGACCCACATCGTTGTTGATTCGCGAGAGCAGCGCGCCGGTCGTCCAGCGTGAGAAGAATCCGGCCGATTGATCGAGCAGGTGGCGGAACAGATCGTTCCGCAGTCGCATCACAACGCGATGCGCGAGGTCATCCATTAGATAGCTTGAAAAGTACCCGCCGATCCCTTTGAAGAAATAGGCGATGAGGATCGCGACCGCGACAAACTGCAACGACGACTGATTGCGCAGGACGTCGTCGATGATTGGCTTGATCAACCAGGCCTGCGCGGCCGAGGCGGCTCCGTAGACCAGCATCGCCAGCGTGGCGCCGGCGATGAGCATCCGGTGCGGGACCGCGTAGCGAAGCAGGCGGAAGAACGTGTCCATCAGGACGATGTGCGCGAGGGCGGTCGTGTCTCCGACGTCACGGCCGCCGTACGGTATCCCTGCGGGTGCGTCCGATGCCAGTGCCACGCATGCTGCACGATCTGATTGAGCGATGGAAAGCGTGGTGTCCAGCCGAGCTCGCGTTGCAAGCGATCGCTGGCTGCGAACAGCGTCGCCGGATCGCCGGGCCGTCGCGGCGCGGCAGTCCATTGGACCGGCTGCCCCACGACGGCACTGACCGTATCAATCACCTGCCGCACCGACTGCGGCTGACCCGTTCCGGCATTGTAGGCAGAGGATCGCGCGCCCGACTCGAGTGCGGCGAGCGCGGCCACGTGAGCATCGGCCAGATCGCAGACATGAATGTAGTCTCGCAGGCAGGTTCCATCCGGCGTCGGATAGTCCTCGCCAAACACCTGTAAAGGCGCTCCTCCGGTCGCCGCGGCAATCGCTCGCGGAATCACGTGGATCTCGGGATCGTGGTCCTCGCCAATCGTGCCGTCCGGATGAGCGCCGGCGGCATTGAAGTAGCGCAACGCAATCCATCGAAGTCCATGCGCGCGGTCGATATGGCCCAACGCGCGCTCAATGGCCAATTTGGTTTCGCCATACGAGTTGATCGGCCGGGTCGGCGCGCTCTCCGGAATCGGCGTGGTGGGCGGCTCGCCGTAGACCGCGCAGGTCGATGAAAAGACCAGCCGCTTGACGCCCGCCTCCGTCATGGCGTTCAACAGCGCCAGCGAGCCGACCACGTTGTTTTCGTAGTATTCGAGCGGCTTGTAGACCGATTCGGACACCGTCAACCAGGCGGCAAAGTGCATCACGGCATCGATGCCGTGAGACTCGAGGGTGTCGGCGATCCTCGCGCGATCGTGAATCCTCGCCTGCACGAGCGGGACACCTTCGGGCACGGCCTCGGCGTGCCCAGCCGAGAGGTCGTCGAGCACGACGACCGAGTGTCCGCCGGCCAACAGAGCGCGGACGGCGTGACTCCCGATGTAACCTGCGCCGCCGGTGACTAGGACTCGTGCCACGTCAACGCCCGATTGAATTGTAGGTAAACCCGTTGGCTTTCATCTGCTGCGGCTGGTAGATGTTACGGCCATCGAAGATCACCGGCGAACGCATCAGCTTTCGCATCTTCGCAAAGTCCGGCTCGCGGAACTCGTGCCACTCGGTAAGGATGGCGAGCGCATCGGCCCCTTTCAACGCGTCGTAACTCGTAGACGCGTACTGAACCTTGGAGCCGAACAGACCCTTGGCGGTCTTCATGGCCTCCGGATCGAACGCCTGCACCTTGGCACCCTTCTCGATCAACGCTTGAATGATCGGCACGGCGGGCGCCTCGCGCATGTCATCGGTCTTGGGCTTGAAAGCCAGCCCCCAGATCGCGATCGTGCGCCCCTTGAGAGAACCGAAGTGCTTTTCCAGCTTGTGCACCAGCACCCGTTTCTGCAGGTCGTTGACCGCCTCGACGGCCTTCAGCACTTTGAAGTCGTACTTGCGGTCCGCTGAGAATCGAATGAGTGCCTTGACGTCCTTTGGAAAACAGCTGCCGCCGTAGCCAACGCCGGGAAACAAAAACGACGTGCCAATCCGGCGATCGGAACCCACGGCCTGCCGCACGCGATCCACATCGGCGCCGAACTTCTCACAGACGTTCGCGATTTCGTTCATGAACGAGATGCGTGTCGCAAGGAGCGCATTCGCGGCGTACTTAGCGAGTTCAGCGCTGGCACAGTCCATCACCATGATCGGCGCACCCGTTCGAGTGAACGGCTGATAAAGGGCCACCATCAGCTCGGCGCCGCGCGGATCCTCGGCGCCAATCACCACCCGATCGGGCTTCATGAAGTCGTCGACGGCGGCACCCTGCTTCAAGAATTCCGGGTTGCTGACCACGCTGAACGGATGGGTTGTTTCTCGCCGAATGACCGCTCTGACCTTCTCCGCGGTGCCCACCGGAACCGTGCTCTTGTTGACGATGAGCTTGTAGCCGTCCATCGTCCGGCCAATCTCCTTCGCGACTGCCATCACGTGTTGCAGATCCGCAGAACCATCCTCGCCTTGCGGCGTCCCGACAGCGATGAACACGATTTGCGAAGCCTTCACCGCCTTCGGCAACTGCGGTGTGAACGTGAGCCGCCCTTCGGCGGCGTTCCTGCGGACCAGCTCGGTCAAGCCTGGCTCGTAGATAGGGACTTTTGCCCGCCGTAACATCCGGACCTTGGCAACATCCTTGTCGACGCAAATGACATCGTTTCCGGTCTCCGCGAGGCACGCTCCCAGCACCAGCCCGACGTAGCCCGTTCCAACCACCGCGATCTTCATAACTGTGCTCTACCCCCCGAAGCCCGTTATCGGCCGCACCCGAAACTCCGCAGGGTATCATCCGTGACTGGTGCTGTCAACATACTGAACCCAAAGGACTTGTCGTCATTTCAGGTGCGCGCGTTGTGCTACGCTCGGGGCGGTGCGGATCGTGCTCGACTACCGTCCCGCCCTCCGCCAGCGCAGCGGTGTCGGCGAGTTCGTGCATGGCCTCGCCGGAGCGCTTGCCGCATCTGCTGGCGCCGACCAGTTCGCGGTCCTGTCGACGTCATGGAAGGATCGGCCGGATCCGTTGCTCGCGGCCGAGCTCCCCGGCGTCCAGATCATCGATCGTCGGATTCCGGTTCGCCCGCTGACTTGGGCGTGGAATCGCCTCGAGTGGCCACCGGTCGAATGGCTGACGGGCGCTGCCGACGTGATACACGCACAAACGCCGGTCTTGATACCTGCATCGAAGGCCGCGCAGGTGATCACCATTCACGATCTCGATTTTCTGGTCCGGCCCGACCGCAGTCAGGGCGAGATGCGCCGCGACTTTCCACGGCTTGTCAGGTCGCATGCCGCGCGGGCCGATCACATCGTCGTCTCGTCGCGGTACGCCGCCGGTGAGGTTTCGCGCGGATTGAATGTCAGTTCGGATCGGATCACGGTGTGCTCTCCCGGAGCCCCGGAATGGACGTCGGCGATTGCGCACGCGCGCAACGGGGAAGCACACGGTAACTCCCTCCTCTTCGTTGGCACAGTAGAACCCCGAAAAAACATCGCCGGCCTTCTGGAAGCCTATGCGCGGCTGCGCACGCGACGACCGGATGCGCCGCCTCTGATCTTGATAGGACGCGTCACCGACTCGCAGGAGTCTGTGCTTCAACTGGTTCACGACCCGCCACTCGCCGGTCATGTCACCTTCGCAGGCTACGTCAGCGAAGAAGAGCGCCGGCGTGCGTACCGGGAGGCTCGACTGCTTCTGCTGCCTTCTCTGGAAGAGGGGTTCGGCCTGCCGGTACTTGAAGCCATGGCCTGCGGCGTGCCGGTCGTCGTCTCGGATCGTGGATCGTTACCCGAGGTCGCTGGCGATGCAGCCCGGCCCATCGATCCCGAGAATCCAGACGCGCTCGCGAATGAGATCGACCGTCTGCTCGACGCCGGTGAAGCGCGCCGGGCGATTGGTCGCGGCCTGGCTCAAGCCGCGAAGTACACCTGGCAAGCCGCTGCGCGTGCGGCGCGCGACGCCTACGCTAAGGCGGTCACGAGGCGCGCGGAGCGCGGGTCGTGAAGATTGCCGTCGATGCGCGGGAGCTCACCGGGAAACCGACTGGCGTCGGCCGTTACCTGGCTGAACTCTTGACATCATGGAAGACGAATGACGCCGCGAAGCGTCACGAGTGGCGCTTTTTCGCTCACAAGGCCGCCGACCTCCCGGCACCGTTCCAACAGTCGATGGAGGTCATCGCCGGTGGCGGGGGCACCGCCTGGGAGCAGTGGCGCCTGCCTCGTGTGTTGTCCGTCTGGCGGCCGGACGTCCTTTTTGCTCCCGGTTACACGGCTCCGCTGACGACGCCGTGTCCGATCGCGCTGACTGTTCACGACGTGTCCTTTTTCGCCCATCCGGAATGGTTCACGGCGCGCGAAGGGCGGCGGCGGCGAACGGTCACCGCTTGGTCTGCCAGACGGGCGAACCTGGTGCTGACCGTTTCGCAGTTTTCACGCGACGAAATCGTGCGCTACATCGGCATTCCAGCAGACAAGGTTCGCGTGGTGCGTCACGGCATGACGCGACGGACAGGGGGAGCCGGAGCGCGCACACGCGAGCGGATGATTTTGTTCGTCGGTTCGATCTTTCGACGCCGGCACGTTGATAAGCTCCTGAGCGCGTTCATCAATTCAGTGGCCGGCCGCGTGCCGGATAGCCACCTGGAAATCGTCGGAGAAGATCGATCGCATCCGCCATACGATCTCTCTCAAATTGTTCGCGAAAGTCCGGCTTCGATTCAGTCGCGCATCGCCCTGCGTTCCTATGTGTCCGACGACGAGCTCGCCGATCTGTATGCGCGGGCCTCTGTGTTCGTCTTCCTTTCGGAGTACGAGGGATTCGGACTCACTCCGCTGGAAGCGCTTGCAGCAGGGGTTCCACCGATCGTCTTGGACACGCCGGTCGCTCGCGAGGTGTACGGGCAGGCAGCCCGCTATGTTTCGATCTCAGGCGGGCAGCAGGACGAGCTCGCTGATACTCTCGTCAGCTTCTTGACCGACGACACCGCACGACAGGACGTCATGAGCCACGCTGAGGCTGTGCTGACGCGATACGACTGGAACCGCGCGGCGGCAGAGACGCTCGCAGCCCTCGAGGAAGCGGCTGGTGCCTAGCGCATCACTGGACGTTGTCATCGTCACACACAACTCTCGGGTCGAGCTGCCAGAGTGCTTGAAGGCGCTCGCGGCTTCGACAGCTATTGGCACCGCGAACCTGATAGTCGTGGACAACCGTTCGACGGACGGTACTCCCGAACTGGTCAAGAATCTGTTTCCAGGCGTCACGCTCATTGAACCTGGCGAGAACATCGGTTTCGCGCGGGGCAACAACCTGGGCATACGAGCTTCGTCCAGCGAGCTGGTGCTGATTCTGAATCCGGATACGCTGGTCGCACCAACCGCTCTCTCGCGGCTGGCGGGAGAGCTGACCGCGCACCCGGAAGCAGCAGCGGTGGGACCGCGGCTCGTTGATGAGCAGGGCGTTGCGGAATTGTCATTTGGTTGGACGATCAGCGTGCCTGGTGAACTACGCCAGAAGATCATCGGGGCGCTATATCGGCGTAGGGCGCCGGGAATCCACAACCGCGTCGATCGATGGCTCCGCACTCCTGGCGAAAGGGAATGGATCAGCGGAGCCTGTTTGCTGGCCCGACGCGCCGATCTCGAGGCAGTTGGATTGTTCGATGAGCGGTACTTCATGTACACGGAAGACGTCGATCTCTGCGTCGCATTGCGAAACCGCGGGCGAACGATTCGATTCGTCCCCGACGCAGAAGTCGTCCATCATCGCGGCCGCTCCGCTGACAAGAATCCGCAAACCGAATCGATGCGGCGCCGCAGTCAGATCGCGTATTACCGGAAGCATCATCCTGGATGGGCACCGCTACTGGCGCTCTACCTCCGCCTGACGGGGAAACTGCGGGCTGAGGCGTCCTGATGCGCATTGCGATCGACGCGCGTAAGCTCCACGACTTCGGGATCGGCACGTACATTCGCAACGTGCTGCTCGGACTGGCCGCGCTCGATCAAACGACGGAGTACGTGGTCCTCTGCCGGCCGGCCGACGTGGAGGCGACGAGTCATCTCGGAGCGAACTTCCGACCGGTCCCGGAATCGGCGCGGCCGTACTCGATCGGCGAACAAATTCGCATTCCGCTCAGCCTGGTGCGCGAACGGGCGCATTTGTTCCACGAGCCGCACTATGTCCTGCCCTCCGCCACGCGCTGCCGGAGCGTCGTCACCATCCACGACTGCATCCACCTGATGTTCCCGCAGTATCTGCCCGGACCGATGGCACATCTCTATGCCCGCGCCATGATGTGGTCGGCGGTCAATCGGTCGGATCGCATTCTCACGGTCTCTGAAGCCTCCAAGCGGGATATCCTGCACTTCTTCGACATCCCGCCGGACAAGGTAGCTGTCATCTACAACGCCATCGATCAGCGGTTTCTTGGACCACCAGACCTGGAACGAATGGATCTGATCCGTCAGCGATATCAATTGGATCACCCGTTCCTGCTCTACGTCGGCAACATCAAGCCGCACAAGAACGTGGAGCGGCTCATTGATGCATTCGGCACCGTGAGGTCGAAGGGGTTGAACGATCTGCGCCTCGTCATCATTGGCGATGAGCTCTCGAAGTACCCAGCCCTTCGCCAGGCCGTCCATCGACACCGGCTCGACAAGTACGTGCGCTTCCTCGGCTTTCAGCCGTACGACACGCTGGCCGGTTTCTACCGTCTCGCCCGCGCATTCGTGTTTCCGTCGCTTTACGAAGGATTCGGTTTGCCACCTCTCGAGGCGATGGCGTGTGGCACGCCGGTCGTGACCTCGAACGTGTCTTCACTTCCGGAGGTTGCGGGGGACGCCGCCCTCCTAGTCGATCCGTACGATCGCTTGTCGATAGCCGATGCGATCTATCGAGCGGTCACGGACGAGCCACTTCGTCAGGAACTCTCCAATCGCGGACTTGCGAGAGCCCGGCAATTCTCGTGGACGCAGTCGGTGGCCGCTATCCATCGCATCTACATGGACGTGCTCGAACGGTGAACCGTCGACGAGGCTCAGGGTCACCGCGAGCGGGAGTCGAGGCGTGAAGGTTGCGCTGATTCACGATTGGCTCACCGGGATGCGCGGCGGTGAACGGGCGCTGCTCGCATTCTGCGAGCTTTTCCCCGACGCCGACCTGTTCACGCTGGTTCAAGTGCCAGGCGCAACGGATCCGATCATCGAGCGGCGTCTCGTGCGCACGTCGCCCATCCAGTACCTGCCGTTCGCCGGCCGTTTATACCGGCATTACCTGCCGCTATTTCCGATAGCCATCGAGCAGTTCGACCTCGACGGCTATGACCTGGTCTTGAGCACGAGCCATTGCGCGGCGAAGTCGGTCGTCGTCCCCGGTCGAACCAGGCATCTTTGCTATTGCCTGACACCCATGCGCTACGCCTGGGACCAGTTCGACGCCTATTTTGGCGAGGACCGGGTTGGGGCGACGACGCGTCGGGTCCTCCGGCCGATCATGGCGGCGATGGCGAGGTGGGACCAGGCCACGGAGGCCCGCGTACACCGCTATCTCGCTATCTCTCAATATGTTGCGCGGAGGATCAGCCTGTACTATAATCGCCAATCGACCATCGTGTACCCACCGGTCGAGACCACGTTCTACACACCGGTCGACTCGCCTGACGCGGCGCCATCGTCAGATCGACCACACGGGTTTCTGGTGGTGTCGGCGCTCGTTCCGTACAAGAGGGTGGAATTGGCGGTGGCGGCTGCCAGGCTAGCGCAAGTGCCGCTGACCGTGGTGGGGGATGGCCCCGAACGGGAGCGGCTCGAGGCGCTGTCCGGGCCTGACGTGCGGTTCCTGGGCTGGCGGACCAACGAGGAAATCCGCGATCTGTATCGCGCGACGACCGCGACGATATTACCGGGAGAGGAAGATTTCGGCATCGTGCCACTCGAAGCGCAAGCCTGCGGTCGCCCGGTCGTGGCGCTGGGCCACGGCGGTGCCAGAGAAACCGTCGTCGATGGTCGGACGGGCGTGCTCGTGGGAGCAGGCGTCGAGGCTCTTGCTGCTGGCCTGCAACAGGCGGCGAGCCGCGAGTGGGATAGCGCTGCGATCCGGCAACACGCGGAGCGCTTCAGCCGCGATCGATTTGTGAAAGAGATCTGCGAGGTCATCGACGACACCATGTCCGCGCCTCCCGCACAGCGATGGTAAGGCGGCACAATCGGCTGCTGGTCGCGTTTCACCTCGTCACCGACGCCATCCTCGGGATGGTGGCGTTCGTGCTCGCCTACTACTTCAGGTTCGAAACCGGACTGATCCCGGCGCCGAAGGGCCAACCGCCACTCGCGCAGTACCTCGACATCCTTCCCATCATCGCCATCGTCGTTCCGCTGGCGTTTCATTTCCAGGGACTCTATCGACTGAGGCGTGGCCGGTCACGGATCGACGACTTCTTCAACGTGCTGGTCGGCAGCGTCATCGCGGTCGTCCTCGGAATCGTCATCACGCTCTACATCGGCACCTATTACACCTCGGAGGTTCAGCGAGACCTGGGCGTCTATCAAGTCTCGCAGTGGGGTTGGGGTGTCTTCCTGGTCTTCAACGTTGCGCTGGGGTACATGTCGCGAAAGCTCGTGCGCGAGGCCTTCGAGCGACGTTGGATTGCGGGTGTCGGCCTCCGCCGCATTTTGATTGCAGGCGCCGGCGAACTCGGTCGCATGGTCGCGGACAAGGTGCTCGAACATCGCGAGCTTGGCTATCAGATCGTCGGTTTCGTCGACGACCGTGCCGGCGGCGATCATCTCGGCTATCGCGGTCTGCCGTTGCTCGGTCGCCTCGAGGAAGCTGCCGACATCGTGCGACGGGAGAAGGTCGATCACTTGTACGTCGCACTTCCACTCGAGCAGCACATGAAGCTGCTGGATCTCGTCGAGTCGACGAGCCGGGAGGGTGTCGACGTGAAAGTGGTGCCCGACCTGCTGCAGTTCATCGCGCTGCGGGCGCGGCTCGAAGACCTGGATGGTGTCCCGGTCATCAACCTCAACGACGTTCCGCTCCAGGGACTCAACGCGATCGTCAAGCGCGCGCTCGACATCGCCATTTCGTCAGCAGCCTTATTGGCGATGGCGATCCCCATGGCGATCATTGCCTGGCTGATCAAGCGCGGTTCGCACGGACCTGCCTTCTACCAGCAGGAACGCATGGGGCTCGATGGCAAGCAATTCACCGTCTACAAGTTCCGCACGATGCCGGTCGACGCCGAGGCCCAGACGGGGCCCATCTGGTCCGATCAGGACGATCCGCGCGCCACACCGATCGGCCATTGGCTGCGAAAACGGGACCTCGATGAATGGCCCCAGTTCTGGAACGTGCTGAAGGGCGAGATGTCGATCGTCGGGCCACGTCCCGAGCGACCCTACTTCGTGGAGCAATTCAAGCATCGCATTCCGCAGTACATGCTCCGTCACAAGGTGAAGGCTGGCATCACGGGTTGGGCGCAAGTCAACGGCTGGCGCGGCAACACCTCGCTCGAGAAACGGATCGAGTACGACCTGTATTACATCGAGAACTGGTCGGTTTCGCTGGACCTCAAGATCATGTGGCTCACGCTGGTCCGCGGGGTCTTCCCGCCGCGGCACGCAATCTAGGGCACGCAGAATCACGCAATCCCGTCAATCACTCATCGCATCAATCAGTCATCCCTCAATCGCAATCACGTAATCGCGCAATCACCCGATACAATCACTCAGTCACCCAATCACCCAATCATTCAATGTCATCGGAACGCGTCGTCATCACCGGAGCCGCCGGCTTCATCGGGTCGCACCTTGCAGAAGCACTGCTGGATCGCGGGTATTCGGTTGTTGGCATCGACAACCTCCTGACCGGCGATATCGGCAACATCGCGCATCTGCACAATCGCGACTTCGAGTTCATCAAGCACGACGTCACCAACTACATCTACCTGCCGGGTCCGGTGCACTACGTGCTTCACTGGGCGAGCCCGGCGAGCCCCATCGACTACCTCGAGTTACCGATCCCGACGCTCAAAGTCGGCGCACTCGGAACCCACAAGGCGCTGGGCCTGGCCAAAGCAAAGGGCGCGAAGTTCGTCATCGCGTCGACCTCCGAGGTCTACGGGGACCCGATTGAGCATCCGCAGAAGGAGACCTACTGGGGCAATGTGAATCCAGTCGGACCACGCGGCGTGTATGACGAGGCCAAACGATTCGCCGAAGCGATGACCGTGGCCTATCATCGCTATCACGGGCTCGACACCAAGATCGTCCGGATCTTCAACACCTACGGCCCGCGCATGCGCATTCGCGACGGCCGAGCGGTGCCGGCATTCATCTCCCAGGCGCTCCGCAACGAAGACGTCACGGTCTTCGGAAACGGCAGCCAAACTCGCAGCTTCTGCTATATCAGCGACCTCGTGGACGGCATCATCCGGTTGATGCTGTCGGCCGAGAACGACCCGGTCAACATCGGCAATCCCGCTGAAATGACGATCGAGGACATCGCGAAGGTCATCATCGAGATGACCGGCTCGAAGAGCCGCATCGTCTACAAGCCATTGCCCGTCGACGATCCCAAGGTTCGAAAACCCGACATCACCCGCGCGACAACGCTGCTTGGGTGGGAGCCGAAGGTTGAACTGCGGGAAGGGCTGACGAGCACAATCGAATATTTCAAGACGAAGGTCTAGGCCGACGCTTCGCGTCGGAAGGCGCGCCTGCGGCGCGAGGGCCGCCTACGCGGATGGCCGCCTCGCTAGGCTCGGCGGACAGCCGCTCGCCTGCGGCTCGCGGAATCGGATCGGGCCTTGCTCCAGGAGGAGGCCCTCGATGTCACTTCCGCACGAGAAGCTGGTTGCCTGGCAGCGCGCAGACGATTTGTTCGTTGAAGTCCATCAACTGACCCATCAACGATTTCCAGCGTTTGAGAGGTACGAGCTTGGTTCGCAGCTGCGCCGCGCGGCCTACTCGGTTCCAGCAAACATCGTGGAAGGAATTGCCAGAGGTAACGGCAAGGAATCGATCAGCTTCTTGAAGATCGCCCGAGGCTCACTGAGCGAGCTTGGGTATGGACTACACGCGTGCACACGTCTCGGCTATCTCCGGGATGCAGAACTTGCAGAACTGAAGGAGAAACTGCAAGCAGTTGGCGCGCCACTCCAAGGGCTAATCAACAAACGACGTTTGAGGATTCCGGCAGATCATCGTCGAACGAAGTGAGGCCCCTCCCGGGCGAGCGAAGCGAGCGGCCTTCGCACGACCGAAGCGAGTGCGCCTTCCGCCGAGCGGAGCGAGGCGGCCGTCCGCCGCCGCAGGCGGCGGCCTACTGGTTGATGATCCTCGCCACCCGAAACACGTAATCGATCCCTGACGCCAGCGTAATCACCAGCGACGCCCAGATGAACGCGTCGACGACCCACGAGGTCGTCCCCAGATAGTTGAAGTACATCACCACAACGCACGTGACGATGAACAGCGCCGTCGCGCCCTTGCCCAGGAGAGAAGGCTTGAAGGTTCGTGGTCCAACCGCGAGGCTGACGATGGCGACGGTGAGGACGATGCCGACGTCACGGCTGATGATCAGGATGGTCAGCCAGACCGGAATCTTGTTGACCAATCCGATATTGGGCAGCGTCAACACGATGAAGGTCGTCACGAGGAGGAGTTTGTCGGCGGCTGGATCGAGCCAGGCGCCCAGCGTCGTCTTTTGCCCGGCCCACCGGGCGATGAGGCCGTCGAGCGCATCGGTCACTCCGGCGATCGTGAAGACAATCAACGCCGAGCCGAAGTATCCGTAGACGACCAGAAGCACGAATGCCGGGATCAGCAGCATTCGCAGCATCGTGAGCTGATTGGCTAGCGTGAAAATAGCTGCCTCACGGCTCCGGTGCCAGGGCTTCGAGACGGGCGACCACCTCGCCAATCTCCGCGCCGGTCACGGAACGTAGTAATTGAAAGGTGCCATCCTGCGCCAGGGGCATGACGCCCGACGCGACGGCCTGCGAGACCGCCGGATAGCTCAGGTGAGCGGGACTGACGTCTGCGATGTTGACGGTGACGCCTTGCCAGCGGCGCGCGCTCGCCGGGTGAACCATGGCAATCAGGTCGAGAATTCGAGACACGGTTTGCGCCAGATCGCCGCGACGCACACCGCTCTCGGGCTGGAACGTGTAGTTCGGCTCTGTGTCCATGAGGCCGCCCCGCACCACCGGCACGATCCACTCTTGTGCCCAGTGGCCGCGTGCGTCGGTAACCACGGTTTGGCGTTGCGGCGATCGCGACAACAAGTTTCCGAGGCGGACGCCGATCATGGCGGCCACATCACCACGGGTCACCGAAGTTGACTCGGGAATTGCTCGATACTCCGCCGGCAGCTTCGCCAAGGCTGCGGTATTTCGCAACCGCGCAATCGTGGTGGCCAGAGAGTCGCCAGGTTCGATGCTCTGCGCCCTTTCAAATGCGGCGAGTGCCCCTTCGCTGTCGCCTTGCATCTCCAGCAAGCCGCCGATCGATGCCCAGGACCGAGCGTCGGCCGGATCAATCGCGACAGCCTTGCGAAACTGATCCAGCGCCACGGCGGGTTGATCCGCCTTCTGCTCGACGAGTCCCAACTCGCGATAGAGAAATCCTGATTCAGGCGACGCAGCGATCGCCTGCGCGTAGGCCGTCCGCGCTTCGTCCCAGCGACCCGCATCGGTGGCGGCCTTCGCACGGCCGAGGCTGTCCTGCAACGCGCGGACCCGGAGGACCTCGATGCGTCCTTTGAGGTCGGTGAGCGACGGATCCGTCTTGAGCGCGACCTCGAGGCTCGACAGGGCGTCGGCGTCACGGCCAAGCTGCAGCAGCGCTTGCCCGCGTCCGATGAGTGCGGGCACATAGGTGCTCGTGGATTGAAGAGCCCGATCGAATCGGGTCACCGCATCCTTGGCATCCCGGCGAGCCAGTTCGAGATACCCCAGCGCAGCTTCGGCTGGATAGAAGGATGGCTGAAGTTGCAGTGCGGCCTCGAATTCGCGCTCTGCGTTTCGCAGGTTGTCGGTCTGCAAGTACCGCCACCCCCGCTCGATCCGTGTCGACTGAATCGACTCGGTCCCGTCCGGCACCGTCGGGTACGTGAAGTCGGGATGACTGGGCGTTGATGGCGCCGGCGGCATGACCGGCGCACGCGCGGCACAGGCGGCCGCCAGCAACGCGCTGGCGACAACCGCACTCAGCTTACGCACGACGACCTCCGGCGGCGCGCGGCGCGACGGATTGGATGCGATCGAGAAGGCGGCGGGGCACGTCCGCAATGACGCTGGCCTGGTCGCCTTGCGTGACCTGGCTGTGCACACGCGCGTGCCGGTACAGCCACACCAGGCGATCGCGATCCGCGGGAACTCGAAGGTCCAGCGAGAACGACACCCGCTGCTGATCCAGCGCGAGGCGCGACGCCACCGATTCCAGCAGATCGTCACATCCATCGCCGCCGGCCGCCGAGATCAGCACGGCTGACGGGTCGGCGTCGGTCAAGCGGCGACGCTCATCAGGCGTCAGCAGATCAATTTTGTTGAAGACTTCGATGCGCTCGACTTCCGTGGCCCCAACCTCTTCGAGCACGCGATTGACAGCCGCGATCTGACGCTCTCGCTCGGACGAAGAAGCATCGATGACGTGCAGCACCAGATCGGCTTCGGCAGTCTCCTCGAGTGTCGCGCGAAAAGCGGCCACCAGGGCGTGCGGCAGACGATCGATGAAGCCGACCGTGTCCGACAGCAGCAGCTCACGCTGATCGGGCAACTTCACGCGGCGGACCAGTGGATCGAGCGTGACGAACAACGCATCGGATGCCACCGCATCCGATCGCGTCAAGCGATTGAACAGGGTGGTCTTGCCGGCATTCGTGTAACCGACGAGGGCAACCGTTGGCACCGCGGTCTTCTGACGTCGCTCGCGGAGCTGGGCGCGGCGCTGGCGGACCCTGTCGATCTCCTGCTGAAGGACGTGCAGGCGGGTCCTGATCCGCCGCCGATCCGTTTCAAGCTTCGTCTCACCGGGTCCTCGGGTGCCGATGCCACCGCCAAGCCGCGAGAGTTCGATGCCCGCCCCAACCAGCCGCGGCAGCAGGTACTTCAACTGCGCCAGTTCGACCTGCAGCTTGCCCTCTCGCGTTCGGGCGCGCCGCGCGAAAATATCGAGAATCAGCTGCGTGCGGTCGACGACCTTGAGCTCGAGCCGTTTCTGCAGGTCGCGCAACTGCGCCGGCGAAAGCTCGTTGTCGAAAATGACGACGTCGACGTCCGCTTCGGCCGCCGCGCGAGCGAGCAACTCGACTTTGCCGCTACCGAGGAATGTCGCTGGGTCAGGCTTGGGACGCTCCTGGAGCACGCGAAGCACCACCTGGGCACTGGCGGCATCCGCCAGTCCGGCGAGCTCTTCCAGGGAATGCTCGGCATCGATCCGACGCGTCTGACCAGTAACCAGACCAACCAACGCCGCGCGCTCGGCGGCCATACCACGGCTTCGTTGAGAACGTGGCTCGGGCCGGAGCCCGCTTCGAGGACGAGATGAAACAGGCGTGAGCCGCCGAGCAGGCATGTCGACAACAGAATTTTATCACGCGGGTCGAAGCGACACGGGACGCCCGCATTGCGGAATTGGCCTACACTCTCGATGACTCGATGCTCGCCGCCAGTCAAGCGCTCCAGGTTTCGGAGCACTTCCCGACTCCACTGGACGCATACCCGCCACCGCGTCCGGATCTACTGTCGACGTTCGCCGATCGCATCGACGTCGACCCATTCAACGCCGTCGCATCCGCGATTTTCTTCCTCGCGATTCTCCATACCTTCGGCGCTTCCCGCATCGCCGCGCTCGCAGACCGGCTCCAGCACCGGCATGATGTGCGACTGCGCGCACGGGGTCGCCCACCGCAGCCATTGATCGTTTCTGAAGTGCTGCACTTTATCGGTGAGGTCGAGGCTATCTTTGGACTGTGGGCGATCGTCCTGTTCGTCGCGATGACGATCGCTGTCGACTGGGAAACGGCGAAACACTATTTCAACGACACCGTGAACTATACCGAGCCACTGTTTGTGGTCGTGATCATGGCGCTCGCGTCAACGCGCCCGATCATCACGTTCGCGGAGAGTGCGATGCAGCGCGTGGCTTCGCTGGGCGGTGCCACGCCTGCCGCGTGGTGGGTGTCGATTCTGACGATCGCGCCGCTTCTTGGATCGTTCATTACCGAACCTGCGGCGATGACGATCGGTGCCCTGCTTCTGGCACGCCAGTTCTACGATCTTCAGCCGAGCGTGGAGCTGAAGTACGCCACGCTGGGCCTGCTGTTCGTCAACGTTTCGATTGGCGGCACACTCACGCACTTCGCTGCGCCACCTGTGTTGATGGTCGCCCGTCACTGGGGATGGGACACACCCTTCATGATGGGCCACTTCGGCTGGCGAGCGATCGGATCGATCGCAGTGGCCAACGCCGTGTATTTTTTCTGGTTCAGGCGCGAGCTTTCAGCGCTCGCGCTGCGACCAGCCGTCCTCGATATCGATAAGCCGGAGGAGGAACTGGTCGATGGCCAACGCGGGCCTCTTCTGCCGGTACCGGCCTGGCTCGTCGCGGCCCATGCCGCCTTCATGGCGTGGACGGTTGTCAGTTCTCACTACCCCGCCCTGTTCGTTGGCAGCTTCTTGATCTTCCTGGGCTTCGCCAAAGCCACTTCGATGTATCAGAGCACCATCGCGCTGAAGTCGCCTTTGCTGGTTGGCTTCTTTCTCGCGGGGCTCGTCATTCACGGCGGACTCCAGGGTTGGTGGATCGCACCGGTCCTCGCCAGCCTGTCAGAGGAACCGTTGTTCCTGGTCGCCACGATACTGACGGCGTTCAATGACAATGCACTCATCACCTACCTGGCAACGCTCGTGCCCAATCTGAGCGAAAGCCTGAAGGTTGCCATCGTCGAGGGGGCGGTGACCGGTGGGGGCCTGACGGTAATCGCCAATGCGCCCAACCCGGCCGGTCAGTCGATTCTGAGCCGGTTCTTCGAGGGCGGTGTGTCGCCGTTATGGCTGGCGATCAGCGCATTGATGCCGACGCTGATCGCGATTATCGCGTTCCGCGTGATTTAAGGTGTTGTTTGCCCGGGTCAAAGCCGGGCCCGATTCTTCGACCCGAGCTCTTCCGAGGGACCGGGCTTTAGCCCGGTCTTCCCGTTCACATCCAACGGTGTCTTATGCCGAAGAAAAAAAAGAGGGCGCGCGGGAAGCCACGTTTACCCCGCGCGCCCTTGCCCAGACAGACCGGAGGTGTTCACGAGGACAAGTCGAAGCGTCCTTTCAGGAAGCTGAAGCATCGGAAGCCGCCAACGGACGAGTGAGCAGTTCCGAGAGGCTCGCTGGCAGCGCCGATCGAAGGGAGTCGACCGCTGGCTGCTCCGCGTGTTCAGAAACGTGTTCGAGAATCCGCGACGCCCAGGTCTCAGCCGTCGCGCCGGCGACGGTGCTGCGCATCTTCCGCATGCGCTCGCGCTGTTCCTGCGGAGCCATGGTCAGAGCGGCCGCAATCGCCGCCGCGCCCGCGTCGAGATCGTACGGGTTGATGATCAACGCGTCGGTCAGCTCGTGTGACGAGCCAGCCAGCGAGCTCAGAATCAGCACGCCTCTTTCGTCGTCTCGCGCACCGACGAACTCTTTGCTGACCAGATTCATGCCGTCGTGAAGGCTCCCGACGTAGCAGAAATCCGCCCCACGGAAGAACCGGGCCACGGTCGGAGGAGCGTGATGCGCTTCCAGCAGTCGAATCGGACCCTCATCGTTTCGAGAAAAACGACGATTGATTCGAACCGCGGTTTCGAGCACTCGCGCTCGCGTGTGACGATACGGGGGGAGCGATTCGCGGCTCGGCTCGGCGAGCTGCGCGAAGAAGAAGCGGCCGACCAGATCGGGACGCCGTTCGAGCAGCCATTCAATGGCTAGAAACTTCTGTTCGATGCCCTTGGTGTAGTCGAGACGATCGACTCCGACACCCAGGAAGGCATTCCGTTCGAGGTTGAGGAACTCGCGCACTCCGGTCCGGCAGATGCCGACTGGCAACGACTCGTTGGCCCAGTGGCCGGGCCACTCGATCGACGCAGGAAACACTCCGATCGCGACTCGTCGGCCCTTGTACGTCACGGTGTCGTCGTCGTGATCGACGTCGGCGTGAAGCAGTTGCTCCACCGATGCCATGAAGTGATCGCGATCCACCGAGGTTTGGAATCCGATACTCGTACTGCCAAGCAGGCCTTCGAGCAGCGTGCGGCTCCACGGGCAGAGCGCAAATGTCTCCGGCCGCGGCCATGGAATGTGCCAGAACGTCGCGATCCGGCTCTGCGGTAGCTGGCGGCGAATGAACAGTGGCGCCAGTGCGAAGTGATAGTCCTGAACCAGCACCACCGGCGCCGCGCCGACGGCCTCTTCCGCGACGGCATCGGCGAATCGGCGGTTCACCAGCTCGTAGGCATGGAATTGTGCTGGGTAGAACACCGGCTCTACCGACGTCCGGTGACAGAGCGGCCAAAGGGCGCCGTTCGAGAAGCCAGCGTAGTAGCCGTGCTGCTCGAGCTCGGACAACCAGACGCGGCGCAGCCGATAGCGCGGATTGTCGGGCGGCACTTGCAGGCCGTCTCGATCCGTCGCAGCCCGACGGTCCGCGTCCCCCACACCTTCGGCCACCCAAACGCCCGAGTGTCTGACCAGCAGCGGTTCCACCGCATTTACAACACCGGCCGCCGAGCGCGAAACGGCCAGATGGCCGTCGCGATCCTCATGCCGATAGGGTTCACGATTGGCGAGGACGATGAGCTCGGGTGGTGCGGCCCGCATGCCTCTCAGTAAACTTGTGAGGAGGCGGGCTGAGAATCCCGTCTTCGGGGGAGTCCCGCGATTTTTGGACCGGAGAGGCCCGCGTCGCAACTCCAGCTCGAGCGTGGCTCCCCTATTGACCGGATGCCATACTCCTCGTCGAACGCGTACGCTTGGCGTAGCATTCATTGAGCTTCGTCCCATGAGGTTTCGCACTTGGCCACTCGCGGCGGTCGGCCTGGCCGGCCTGCTGCTTCTCGTCATGATTTCGGTCACCACCGCTTCGCGGCGGGCACAGGAGATCTACGCTCAGCTCGATCAACTCAATACGCATCACCGGGCGGTCGAGACGAACTTACGGCAGCTGCGCGGTGACGTTCACTTGTCTGGCATCTACGTTCGCGACTATTTGCTCGACAACGTGCGGGAGCGCGCGCCGGAATACCGTCAACGGCTGTCGTCATTACGTGAAACGAATCGCGAAACGCTCTCCGAGCTGCGGGCGATTGCACGAAGCCGCGGCGAAGACGACAGCCGCATCCAGAGCCTCGAGGCGAATCTCCACGACTACTGGGAAGGTTTCGAGCCGCTCTTCGACTGGACCATCGTCGAGAAGATCAACCAGAGCGCCAGCTTCCTGCGCCGCGAAGTCCTGCCACGCCGCGAAGCGGTGCTCTCGATCGCCCAGGAGATCGAAGAGCTCAACGATGCGAACCTCGCCGCCCAGCGCGCCGAGGTGACTCGGCAACAGACGGCTTTCGGCAGCGAGTTGTACAAGCTCTTGTGGCGCAGCCTGCTCTTCGGGTTGTTGCTCGCGATTCCGGTCGTCGTGCGCCTTCGCATCCTCGAACGCCGGTCGGCTCGGCAAAAGGAACAAGCCCACGAAGCGGAACGCCAGATGCGCGAGCTCTCGCAGCAGCTCGTGGCAGCGCAAGAAGAGGAGCGTCGCAAGCTGTCTCGCGAGCTGCACGACCACGTGGGCCAGACTCTCACCGCGCTGCGGATGGAACTCGGCCGGTTGGAGCGAAGTCATGCCGACCCGAGCCCACGCCTGCGATCGACCGTGGGTGAATGCCGCGGTTTGGTCGACGACATGGTCCACACGGTCCGGGATCTTGCCCTCGGCCTGCGGCCAAGCATGCTCGACGACCTCGGGCTCAAGCCCGCCCTGGAGTGGCTGGCACGGGACTTCACGCGCCGGTCCAACGTACCTGTGGAGCTTTCAGTTACGGGACGCCTCGAAGCCTTGAGCGACCTCCACCGGACCTGCATCTATCGAGTCGTCCAGGAATCGCTGACCAACTGCGTGCGTCATGCTCGCGCGGGTCAAATCAACGTCGGCGTCCACCAACAGGGCGACGCGATCGAGATTTCCGTGCGCGACAATGGCGTCGGAGTGGATCCCAACCGCCGGCGGTCGGGGTTCGGTCTCCGCGGCATCGAGGAACGCGTCCGCGAGCTGGGCGGGACCGTCGAGTTGCGCAGTGCGTCCGGCAAGGGCGCGACAATCGCCATCTGGTTGCCTCTCACCGTGGAGCCTTCGCTTGCGCGTTCTGCTGGCTGACGACCACGCGATCGTCCGTCGCGGTCTTCGCAGCCTGATCGAATCGCAACCGGAGCTGAAAGTCGTCGCCGAAGCCGCCGACGGCCTCGAGGCGCTTCGTCTGGTCGAGGAGCATAAGCCGGACGCCATTATTCTCGACGTCGGCATGCCGAAATTGAACGGCATCGAAGTCGCTGAACGAGTCCAGAAGCAAGCTCGCCCGCCGAGCGTGATCATTCTCAGCATGCACGCCGACGAGTCTTACATCATCCGGGCGCTCGCCGCAGGCGCACGCGCGTACTTGCTGAAGGACGCCACCGACGAGGACCTCCTGCCTGCCCTGCGTGCCGTCGCCAGCGGCAAACCTTTCTTCAGCCCAACGGTAACCGGAGTATTGGTCGAAGACTACGTGCGTCAACTGCAGGCTCGTGGGCTGACCGACTCGTATCACCTGCTGACGGATCGAGAAAAAGAGGTGCTGCAATTGCTCGCGGAGGGTCGATCCAACAAGGAAGTGGCCACGTTGCTGGACGTCGGCGTATCCACGGTCGAAACCCATCGCGCCAACCTGATGCAGAAGCTCAATCTGCACAACACCGCCGAGATCGTTCTCTACGCCGTCAGGAAGCGCATCATTCTCTAGGGTTCGATGTCCGAACCCTGAAACTGTGGAACCTTGGCGCCCTGGAACCGTGGAAGCCGGGAGCCCTGAATCGCCAGCCCGAGGCCGACCATCAGCAGCAGGTCCACGACAAAGACCACGATCAGACCGGAGTTGCCAACGACACCGGCCAGTACAGGACTGAACGCGAGGCCGACCAGCGAAGCCGTCGTCATGATGCCGAATCCTGTGACGTGGGCGTCCGCTGGTAACAACGAACCAGCAAGCGTGTAGGCGGCCGTCATCGCGATGCCAATCCCGAGGCTGGCGACGATCAAGGCGATTGTCAACGTCCACAGTGCCGGCACGAGCACGATGACAACGAGAGCCGCTGCTGTCGTGACCGAAACGGTCGTCATGATCGCGCGAGCCGAATAGCGTGATGTGAGTGAGTCCGCCAGTTTGTGGCCAACCGCAGCGCAAGCTGCGATCAGAGAAAAGAGAACGCCCGCCAGCGTCGCGACCCGCTCTGGTGGCACGCCGAGTTGCACGACAAATAGCGGCAGGATTGGGCTGAAGCTCCGATCGACAGTCTGCAATCCGAAGATGACCGCGAGGACGAGGAAGAAGCCTGGCGTAGCCGCGAGCTCGCGCACCACCGACCTGAGGCTGCGTCCGGCTCGACGCGAACGGTGGTGACGCGGTTCACGGTAGAAAATCGCCATCATCAGCAGGCCGACCAGGTAAAAGCCTGCCGTCAACAGAAACGATCGGCGTAAGCCAACGAGCGGCGCCACGATTCCGCCAACGAGCGGGCCGACGGCGGGCCCAAGACGCTGGGCCATCTGCACCGAGCCAATCGCCCGCGCCATGCGATCGCGCGGCACGGACTCCGCCGCCATCGACATCGTCAGGGCCCCGTAGCCCGCGAACACGCCGAGGAGCCCGCGCAGCGCAACGAGCTGCCATGGCGCCGTGACAAACGCCATCGCAGCCTTCGTGAGCACGAAGGCGCCCAACGAACGGATGACCAGGAGCTTGCTGCCGTAGCGATCGCCGACGCGCCCCCACAGCGGTGCACTGATGGCAGTAATCGCTGGCGTCGCGCCGAGCGTTAGGCCGCTCCAGAGCGCGATATCGCCGACATCGCGGACGCCGAGCTCGCGAATGTAAAGCGGCAGAAAGGGCATCACGATCGTGAAGCCCGCGAAGCCCATGAATCCGGTCGCCGACGCGACGAAGACGTTGCGGCGACGCTGTGAATCGGTGAGCGGAGACGCAACGCCGGACGTTGGGTCGTCCGGCGATTGATCGGGCTCCGTCAGCATCCCATCAGTGCGCGCAGAGCGCGCCAAGAGACATAGCTAGCAGACGAAGGCGCAGTCGATTGCATATGCGGAGCCTTTGGCTGCCTAGAAGCGAATCTTCACCGCCGGCCCGGGATAGACCTGGATGCTGTCGATGAACCGAATCCTGTGCGGCGTAGTCTGCATGATCAGCGAGCTGATACGGATGCCGTCGCCGAAGAAGCGCACGCCTTTCATCAGCGCACCATCCGTCACACCTGCAGCGGCGAAGATGACGTCACGACCCGAAGCCAGGTCCTCGGATTTGAAAACGCGCTTGATGTCGGTGATGCCCATGGCGCGCGCTCGTTCTTCATGTTCCGGCTTGGTGAGGACGAGGCGGGCAAAGATCTCGCCGTTCAGACATCGCATTGCGGCAGCCGTCAAGACACCTTCCGGGGCGCCACCCGTTCCCATCACCGCATGCACACCGCTGCCGGAGACGGCCGCGGCGATGCCCGCCGACAGGTCGCCATCGCCGATGAGTCGAATGCGGGCTCCGGTGGCGCGGATGTCGGCGATGAGTCTTTCGTGACGCGGACGATCGAGCACGACCACGGTCAGCTCGTCGACCTGACGAGCGAGACTGCGAGCAATGGCGCGAAGGTTCTCGCGCACGGGCGCGTCGAGATCCACCATGTGCTTCGAGCTGGGACCGACGACGAGCTTTTCCATGTAGACGTCGGGGGCATGCAGCAGGCCACCTTGCTCCGAGGCGGCGAGGACCGCGATCGCGTTGGGCTCACCTGTCGCGCACAAGTTTGTACCTTCGAGTGGATCGACCGCGATGTCGACCTCGTCGAACTGGCGGGGGGTGAGTCCGTTGGGATGATGGGCCATCCCGACTTTCTCGCCGATGTACAGCATCGGCGCCTCGTCGCGCTCACCCTCGCCGATGACGACGGTGCCGTCGATCGGAACCGTGTCGAGCTCCTTGCGCATGGCCTCGACCGCGGCCTGGTCGGACAGATGGCGATCGCCCTGCCCCATCGTATGGGCACACGCGACGGCCGCCTGCTCGACGACTCGCAGGAACTCGAGCGAGAGATCCGACTCCATCGTTTTGCGTGATGGCTTATTGAGCACGCGGGTTTCGGTTCTCATCGTCTCCTCCGGGGCCTAGTCGCCAAACTTCGGCAATTCACAGCGCAGTGGTTTGTCCTGCCTGAAGCCAAGCACGTAATCGGCCTGCATGACCGTGTGGATCTCGCGGGTGCCTTCGTAGATCACCGCGCCTTTGCAGTTGCGATAGAAGCGTCCCACCGGATACTCGTCCGAATAGCCGTTGGCGCCGTGGACCTGCACGGCGTTCCCTGCCGCGGTTTCGGATGCCACGGTCGCGTACCACTTTGCCAAGCTCGTCTCCCGCGTATTGCGGAGCCCTTCGTTCTTCATCCAACCCGATCGCAACCACAGGAGGCGGGCGATTTGATAGTCGGCCTCCATGCGCGCAATCATCTCTTTCACGAGCTGATGCTCGCCAATCCGCTGGCCGAAGGTCTTGCGCTCGAGTGCGTACGTCGCACTCGCGTCGCGGCAGGCACGGATGAGCCCGGTTGCCCCGGCGGCAACGGTGTAGCGTCCCTGATCGAGGGCAAACATCGCGATCTTGAACCCTTCGCCCTCGCGCCCAAGGAGATTTTCCGCCGGCACCTCGACGTCGTCCATCTTGAAAAAGCCGGTATTGCCGGCCAGGATGCCCCACTTTTCCTTCAGCGTCCCGCTCGAAAAGCCTTTGAAGCCGCGCTCGAGAATGAAACAGCTGATGCCTGACGGGTCGCGCTGCTTCTTCTTTTCGGCGTCTGACCATGCGAACACCATGAAGTTGTCCGCGACGTCACCCAGCGAAATCCACATCTTTTCGCCGTTCAGGACCCAGCGGTCCCCCTTCTTTACGGCCGTCGTCTGAATTCCGCGCGCGTCGCTGCCAGCCGCCGGTTCAGTGAGCCCGTAGGTCGCGAGCTTTTCGCCCTGGGCTTGAGGCACGAGATATCGCTTCTTTTGATCCTCGGTGCCCCAGGTGAGGAGAGACAGGCAATTGAGGCCGGCGTGGACCGACATGATCACGCGCAGCGAGGTGTCCACGTACTCCAGCTCCTCGCTCGCGATTCCGAGCGAGAGGTAATCCATCCCGGCGCCACCGTACTGCTGCGGGACCGAGACACCGAGCAGACCGAGCTTCTTCATGCCGCCGATGATGAGGTCCTTGTCAAACTTGTGGGCCCGATCCAGATCGCGAATCTTCGGGCTCACTTCGCGGGCGCCCCACTCACGGATGCTCTGTTCGAGGAGGCGATGATCCTCAGTGAGATGAAAGTTAAGCATGGCAGCCGAAGATAGTACTACACGGCGTGTCTAGAGTGCCTGGCGTGCCTGTCGTGCCTCGGTGCTGGTGCTTGATGTGCGTAAGGTGCATGGGTGCGTAGGGTGCCGCACCGAGGCACCGCAAGCACCTAAGCACCCCAAGCACCAGCACCTTCGGCACACCAGGCACCCCAGGCACATTCGGCACCTTGCGTCGCGCGCCCTATTCCTCGCTACACGCACGACGGTACCGCGCGCGACGCCGAGGCGTTCAGCCGCGCTTCCGCCGTTGACCGCGATCTCCAGGTGGTCGGTGCTGCCAAACAGAGCACACAAAGCATCGAGCGGAGCCTCGGCGTACGTGGCGACGATGCGAACGACGTCGTGCGGTCCGACGCGTACGGTGATCGAGCCCGCATTGGCGACACGTTCGAAACTGTGGCGATCGATGTTGGAGATCAGGTTCCCGAATCGATCGATGCGGAGGACCTCGCCGGTGATCTCCGAATCTGCGATCACCGGCGTTGGAATGTCCAGCAACTGATAGTCGGTGATGGCGCGCCCAAACGACGTGAGCGCGGTTCCTTTGGCCAGCCAACCCGCCGCCGGCGCGAAGCGATCCCGACCCTCGAACGTGCGGCTCACCGTGGCTCGCGCAAACTTTCGTTGTGTCAACTCCACGACGCGCTTCGGCGGCGTCGCGCGGAACACGCCCGTGAGCACGCCGTTGTCGGGGGCGACGAACCGATAGTCTCCCGTGTCCGCCGCGAGCCCGCGACGACTCGATCCAACGCCAGGATCGACGACGACCAGAAAGACCGTGCCGAGGGGGAAGAAGCGATAGCAGGCGGCGAGCTCGAGTGCTGCACCGAGCACGTCATGCGGCGCAATGTCGTGGCCGATGTCGATCAGCGTGACGTCAGGGCACACGCCGAGGACCACGGCCTTCATCGTGCCCGCGTAGTGGTCTCGTGTGCCGAAATCAGAAAGCAGCGCGACGACCGGTCTCATCGTGTCAGCGGCCGGCTGCCGTTAACCGGCTGCCGGCAGCATACCTCCACCGACCGGCAGTGACTACTGATTGGACAGGTAGGCGGGCTTGCGGAACAGGATCTCGCGGACGTTGTTCTTCATCAGGAAGGACTCGGTCACCCGCAACCCTTCGAACATTCGGATGATGTCGCGATTGAGGAGGCTGCGCTGCCGAGCCCTGGCGGCCGGGTAGGTCTTGTACCTCAGCGATGTGTCGTCGTTGACGATGTACTTCGTGTAGACCTGATTGCGGCCCTCGGCGGTGCTGAAAAAGCCCAGCAGCGCCCCATCGGGACGCAGGATGTTGGTCAGCGATCGGGCCAGCGCGGTGGCGGCAGGTCGATCGAGAAAGTCCATGACGTCCCAGCAGAGGATGCCGTCCACGCTGTCGGCCGACTGCGGGAACCGATTCTCGAAGAACTTGGCGAGCTCATCGAGCTTGCCCTCTTTCACGTGGCGTTCGATATCGGCGGCGACATCTTCCACGCGAATGCGGCACCCCAGTTGCTCGCCGAAGAACGTGACGTTGGCGCCGACGACGGGGCCGAGATCAATGAGGGCGGGATTCTCGCGCGCCTTCAACAGCTTGAGAAACTTGGCGAGCGCTTTGGTGGGATACGTGGGCTCGTGCGCCGACACGTCGGCATCGGAGGCAGCGCCGTCTGGAACCGACGCGCGCCGCCCGCCGAAGATTGAGAACAAATCCGTGAGTGAGCGCGTGGCTCCGGACATCGGACGTGACTAGGCGCCCACCTTCTGCCCGGTCTGAGCAGGCTGGGGGGCGGGTGCAGTCTGAGCGGCCGGCTTGGGAGCGGCTGGTGCCCCCGGCTTGGCGGCGCCGCGCTGCATGTCAACGCTGCCGCGGAAGTGGGCGCCCTCGGCGATGGCCACGCGCGGCGAAACGATATCGCCATCCACCGACCCGTTGTCGCGGATGTCGACTTTTTCCGACGCCGTGACGTTACCGACGACCTCCCCAAGCACGATCACGGCTTTCGAGAATACCTCGGCCTTAATCTTGCCATTGGGCCCGATAGTCAGCACGTTGTCCTTCAGATGGATCTTGCCCTCGACGTGTCCCTCGATTGTCAGATCCTCGCTGCCACTTAACTCGCCCTTGATGACAACTGACTTGCCGATATTCACCTTGTCCCTCTCAATCTGCGGCGCGCGCACGTCTGTGACTGGTTTCGGCGCCGACGAAGCCGGCGGCGTCGTGACCGGAGGCGCTGCCGGAGCTGGAGCCGGTGGGGGCGTCGGCTTTACCGACTCATCACGCTTCCACATTGCTGAAAATCCTCCCCCTCTGATGGACGAACTCCGCCTGAGGGTTACTTAGGAAACCCGGGGAAGTGGGTCTCGGTTCTGAAGCGACGGCCAGTATACGGACGGCCGCTGAGGGTTGTCTACCCCTTTTATTGCTGGGGGTTAGCAGGAATGCTACGATCGACACACGGTGAGCCGGGTCTATCTCGATCACAACGCGACGACCCCGGTCGCCCCCGAAGTGGCCGACCGGATGGACCGGGCGGTACGGGAGTTGTGGGGCAACGCGTCCAGCGTTCACCATTTCGGTCAGCAGGCCAAGGCCGGCGTCGACGACGCCCGGAGTCAGGTCGCGGCCCTCCTCGGAGCCGACGCCGCGGAGATCGTGTTTACCGCCGGGGGCACCGAAGGCGACAACTTCGCTCTTCGCGGCGCAGCCGAAGCGCTGGAGCCGACCGGTCGACGTCATCTGATTGCCTCCGCCATCGAGCACGAAGCCGTGCTCAATACGCTGAAGGCGCTGGCTCGCCGCGGGTGGCGCGTGACGCTCTTGCCCGTGGACCAGAGCGGCATCGTGCGGCCCGACAGCTTGCGCGAGGTGATTACTGACGACACGGCAATTGTATCGGTCATGCACGCCAATAACGAGATAGGGACCGTGCAGCCGGTCGCCGAATTGGCGGCTATCGCCAAGGCACATGGGGCGCTGGTCCATACAGATGCGGTGCAAACGGCCGGTAAACTCCCGATTGACGTCCACTCATTGGGCGTCGATCTGTTATCGGTCTCTGCGCACAAGTTCTATGGCCCCAAGGGTATTGGCGCCCTCTGGGTCCGAAGGTCGGTACGACTGCTGCCCTTCCTGACCGGCGGCCGCCAGGAGCGGAACCGCCGGGCGGGCACCGAAAACGTCCCGGCAATCGTGGGTCTCGGGGTCGCCGCCGAGCGGGCGACCGGCAAAATGGCCGAGGAAAGTGCGCGGCTGGCCGCCCTGCGGGACCGCCTCGAGGGGGCCATCCTGGCCGCGGTCGCGGGGGCCGAGCGCAACGGCGCGGCCGAGCCGAGGGTGCCGAATACCTCGAACATCAGCTTCTCGCGCATCGAGTCCGAGTCGCTGCTGATCGGACTGGACCTCGAAGGCGTCGCCGTGTCGTCTGGGTCGGCCTGCTCCTCGGGCACCCTGGAACCATCGCACGTCCTCAAGGCCATGGGCCTCCCCCACGCCCGGACCCTGAGCTCGATTCGATTCAGCCTCGGGGAAAGCAATACCGAGGCAGATGTCGACCGGGTCATCCGGGTGCTGCCGCCCTTGGTGGAAAAGCTGCGAAGTCTATCCACGGTTGGTGGCAGGCGGTAAGACACACAAGCCACAGAGGCTCAGAGACACAGAGGCTAGGACCCTGGCTGGAAACTGTCGAATGCGCATAGTCGTTGCAATGTCCGGCGGCGTCGATTCATCGGTAGCCGCGGCCCTGCTCGTCGAGCACGGTCATGAGGTTATCGGTGTGTCGATGCAGCTGTATGACCAGAGCCCCGCGACCGAGTCAGGGCGCGCCTTCGGGACCTGCTGCACGATTGACGATCTCTACGACGCGCGGCGGGTTGCGGCTGCCATCGGCATCCCCCACTACATCGTGAACTACGAGAGTCGATTCGACGAGCAGGTAGTATCGAATTTCATTCGTGAGTACACGACTGGACGCACGCCGATCCCGTGCGCGCACTGCAATGCGGACCTGAAGTTTTCGACGCTGCTCGAGCAATCGCTTGGATTTGGCGCCGATGGCCTTGCCACGGGGCACTACGCTCGCATCGAGCGCTGCGAGGACGGAACCTTCGTGCTACGGCGAGGTCTCGACACTGCCAAGGACCAGACCTACTTCCTGTTCTCTCTGACGCAGGAGCAACTGGCGCGAGCCTGGTTCCCGGTCGGGAACCTCGACAAGGCGGCAGTCCGGGAGCACGCACACCGACTCCAACTCCGCGTGGCATCCAAGCCGGACAGTCAGGAGATCTGCTTCATCCCGGATGGCGACTATGCCGCGTTCGTCGAGCGATCGGCGCCCGAGTTGACGCGAGCCGGCACGCTCGTCGGCCGCGACGGTGAAGTCGTCGGGTCGCACGGCGGCATCCATCGCTTCACGATTGGTCAGCGAAAGGGACTGGGACTCTCCGCCAGCGAACCACTTTACGTCCTGGCGATTCGTCCCGAGACCGCCGAGGTCGTCGTCGGTCCGCGAGAGGCGCTCGGAAGAACCACGCTCACGGCGTCGCAAGTCAACTGGGTTTCGGGCCAGCCCGCTTCGGACTGGACCGCCGTCGACGCTCAGATTCGTCATCGTCACGTCGCCGCGCCGGCGCGCGTCCGCGCGAGCGACGCGGCTCGCGCCGAACTCGTTTTCGCCGAGCCTCAGAGTGCCATCACGCCCGGTCAGGCAGTGGTCTTCTATCAGGGTGATGTGGTTGTTGGAGGGGGCTGGATCGACTAGCGACGAACGAGGCACTGAAACACGGAAACGCGGAACCAGTAATGGATCCCGCCTAAATTCCGTATTTCTGTGTTTCCGTGACTCGTCCGTTGGCTATGTCAAGAATTAGCCGACACGACCGCGTCAACCGGCGTCTCGTGCGCGAGTCCTGAGAGGAATCGCTCGGCATCGATGGCGGCCATGCATCCAGTACCCGCCGCGGTGACAGCCTGCCGGTAAACGTGATCCTGAACGTCACCCGCGGCGAACACACCGGGCACGCTCGTCCGAGTCCCCCCGTGCGTGACGATGTATCCGCTCTCGTTCAACGCGAGCTGACCTTCAACGAGTTTGGTGTTTGGCGTGTGGCCGATCGCGATGAACACGCCGTCGATGGGTAGCTCGCTGCGTTCACCAGTCAAGACGTCTTGCAGAACCAGGCTCGTCACCTCGCCCTTTGCCGGATCCTTGATATCGACGACTTCCGTATTCCAGATGAACTGGATATTGGCAATCGACCGCGCCTTGTCCTGCATCACCTTCGAGGCCCGCAGTGTGTCGCGACGATGGATCACGATGACGGACGAAGCAAGCTTTGACAAATAGATCGCTTCCTCCATGGCGGTGTCGCCACCGCCAACAATCGCGACCGCTCTACCCTTGAAGAAAAAGCCGTCACACGTTGCGCACGTCGAGACGCCACGACCCGAGAGCTGCTTGTCGACGCCGAGATCGAGCCACTTGGCCGAAGCACCTGTGGCGAGGATCACCGCATCGCTGGTGTATTCCGTCTTGCCCACGTAGATGCGAAACGGTCGCTGCGACAGGTCCAACCTGGTGACGTCTCCGGCGATGAACGTGGTGCCGAAACGCTCCGCTTGGAGCCGCATCTCCTCCATCAGATCCGGGCCAAGAATACCGTCACGGAATCCGGGGTAGTTGTCGACGGCCGTCGTGAGCATCAACTGGCCGCCTTTCTCGACGCCTTCGATCACGAGCGGGTTCAGATTGGCGCGCCCCGCGTACAGGGCGGCCGTAAGTCCAGCAGGCCCGGTTCCAATGACGGTGACTTGATGATGAGACATCGCTTCGATGTGATTGGGTCAGTTGCCAGTTGCGTTGCCAGTTACCAGTTCAAAGAAGCCGGTTCCCGCATCGAACTGAAAACTGGAAACCCAAAGAGGTGGCTACCCATTGTTAACGCGCTCGTCGATGTTGAGGTGCTTGTCGATCACGCGGACGAGGTCGTCCTTCCCCGCGAGGCCCACGACGGTTTCCTTCAGTTCGCCGTTCTTGAACAACAGCAGCGTCGGAATCCCACGGATGAAGAAGCGGTTGGGCGTGACGGGATTTTCGTCGATATTGACCTTCGCGACGGTCAGGCGGCCGTTGTATTCGTCGGCTAGCTGATCCACCGTCGGCGCCAGGCGTCGGCACGGCGCGCACCACGGCGCCCAGAAATCCACCAGCACCACGCCCTCTTTGGTCGACTGTTCGAAATCCTGGTCTGTAAACGTCTTAACCTTCTCGGAAGCCATAGTATGAGTGCCTCTACCGTTAGATGCCGGGACCCGTCGATCTGGTAGCACGGGACACCCCCGATGGGCCGCTTCTCCGTCGAGCAGCGATCACTCTTTTATACACCTTTAGATACTCGGCCGCCGAGCGCTCCCAGGAAAAGTCCTTCTTCATCCCGTTGATTTGCAAGCGCTTCCAGCTGCGTGGCTGCTGGTAGGTGGCGATGGCGCGGAGAATCGCGTCGCGCAGCGCAGCCGGCGAGTAGTCGCTGAACAGAAACCCCGTGCCCTGGCCGTTCTTGGCGTTGTACTGACGCACCGAATCAACGAGCCCGCCAACCGCGCGCACGATCGGCACGGTGCCGTAGCGCATGCTGTACATCTGGTTCAAACCGCAAGGCTCGAAGCGCGAAGGCATGAGGAACATGTCCGCTCCGCCTTCCACCAGGTGCGCGCGCGCCTCGTTGAATCCAATGAATGCGGATATGCGATCCGGGAACGCGGCCGACAGCGCACGCCACATCGCTTCGTAACGAGGATCACCCGATCCGACAATCGTGTAGGCAGCATCGAGCCGTGGCAGTTCCGCTGCGAGCGCTTCGACCAGATCGAGCCCCTTCTGATCGACGAGGCGCGACACCATTCCGATGACCGGCCGTTTCATCGCCGCTTCGTCGGACGGCAGTCCGAACTGTTGCAGCAGCGCGCGCTTTGAGTCCGCCTTCGCCTCCAGATGTTCGGCGTCGAACGGCGTCGGCAGGAACCGATCGCGTGAGGGATCCCAGTCATCGACATCGATGCCGTTGAGAACCCCAATCAGGGCGTCGGCCCGTGAGCGGATCACGCCCTCGAACCCATAACCGTACTCGGATCGCTGGATCTCCTCGGCATAGGTCGGGCTCACGGTCGTCAGCAGATCGCTGAACATCACCCCGGCCTTCAGAAAACTGAGGTGGTCCCAGAACTCGAATCCGCCAACCGTGAAGTCCTGCCAGTTCAGTCCCAGCCGTGGCACCCAGGCCTTGTCGAAGACGCCCTGGTAAGCGAGGTTGTGAATCGTGAACACGCTCGGTACTGCCCGACCGTAGGCGGCAAGCAGGCCGGCCTGCCAGTCGTGGCCGTGGAAGATCGAAGGCGCAACCCGTTGCGTCGCCGCCCATTCGAGCGCGGCAATGGACAGGAAGGCGAACCGCGTCGGATTGTCGAGGTAGTCCACGCCATTCTCGTTGTAGATGCCGGCGCGGTCGAAGAGCGGCGGGCAGTCGACGAGCATGACGCGTGCACCTGGCCCGATTGGCACTTCGTGCAGTCGCGCTTCGAACCAACGCTCGGCCACGAACCCTCGCACGGGGAGCGGAGCCGCCGAGCCGCCCTCGACACCACGGTAGCGGGGCGTGATCACAGTCACGTCGTGGCCGAGACGACCGAGCGCGCGGGAAAGTGACGTCGTGACGTCGGCGAGCCCACCCGTTTTCGAGAACGGGTGCGCTTCCGAGGCGACCATGACGATGCGGAGTGCGTCGGCGGGGCCGGGGGGCGTCGCCGCCTTCGAAGGCATCCAATACTCTACCGCCGAAGAACGCACGGCTTTGCGCGCTACAACCACCGTACGTAGAAACGCCCCTGGGGTGTCCCAGGGGCGTTCCTTGACCTTAGCCGACCCCCGCTAGAAGGACCAGCGGGCGCCGAACGTGACCTGGCGCGCAGGCGTGATTGCGGATGGAGAGCCAAAGAGCACGGTGTTCCCGGAGATCGCGGCGCTTGGAAAGCGCGTTTGCGCGGTTATCGCCGTGCCGACATTGAAGAGATTCTCGATGTCCGCGTAAACGCCGAAGCGATTGTACCCGGCGTTGAAGACCTTCTCGAGTCGCAGGTCGACGATGTGCAGCGGATCGATTCGATAGCTCCCCTGCTCCTCAATCCAGACGTCGACGCTCGAGGTCCAATCAATCGTGCCCGATGCGACGCGAGTGAATGGCGTATACGTGACGCCACTGGTCCCGCGATAAACCGCGTTGAGCGACACCTCCACCTTCGGTATCTGATAGCCCACGAATCCCTTGAACTCGTGCCGCCGATCCAGAGGCACGAGGCCGTCGCGGTTGATCAGAATGGTGTTCGGGGTTTCGTGCTGAGTCTGAGCGCCAGTCGTACCACCGTTGTTGACGTTGCCTTCGGTCTTGGACAACACGTACGACAACTGCGCTTGCCACCGGTTCTGGATCGGACGAGTGAACACCAGCATCAGCCCGTTGTATAGACGGTTCGAGTTGGCTGACCCAATCGGTTGCCCGTTAGGACCCAGAAACACCGTGTCGTCCACGTTGGTGATGGAGAATTGCTGCGTTCCCGCATTGGCCCACTCGTAGATCGTGAGCGGTTGGTTGGTCCTCGGGTTGTTGATGGTGACCGGGCCCCATAACCCGTTGTTCAGCACAGAGTTGATGAAGTTGTTCGACTCCCGTCGGATGTAGGTTGCCGTCAACTTCGTGCGCCCGGGCAACTGCTGTTCGAACGCCAGGTTGAACTCGTCGCTCCGCGGATGATCGATATTCGGATCAACCGTGTACTTGTTCTCCGCGGGGCTCCGATCGGCCTCGGTAAGGACACCTGTGGGCGAGACGTCGTAGATGATGTAATCGGTCGCACCCGGAACGGCACGGCTCCATGTTGTGAAGGTAGCCCCGCTATAGAGCTGGCCGTAAAACGCGCGTAGCACCGAGGTGGCGCGGCCAGTGAGATCGACCGCCACGCCGAGACGAGGCGCCACGGCATTGGTCGAGTAGTACTCGGTCCCGTTGGCGCCCACACCGCTGTGCCCATCGAAGCGGACTCCGAGGTTTGCCGTGACGCGACCCATGGTCCACTGATCCTGCGCGTAGAACGTGTTGCGTCGGTTATCGCCTTCGACGTCGTAGCCGTAGCTGTAGGCGAGATAGGGCTCACCACCGATGTCGTAGTAGTAGACGTCGTTGGTGTAGGCCGAGCGATTTCGCGTCGTGCTGCGCTCGATCTCGACACCGAACTTGAAGTTGTGAGTGCCCTTGGCCTCGACGTAGCGAGAGAACGACGCGTTGAGCTGATTGCGCAAACGATCGTACTTCGCGCTATACCCGGCTCCTCCCGACCAGGAACCATCGTCGTTCAGGCGGGCCGACTCCTGGAGCACCGGATCCAGATCGAAATATCCCCAGTACCCGTGAATTTCGCCTCGAAGAAGCTGGACGAGCCGATCACCTTGCGGTACTGGCCGTTCCAGATGAACTCGGGCGAATCCTGCTCGATCGTGCGCTCGTCGGTCGTCAACGCCGCCCCGCCAAGCCCGGTGCGACCTGTCTGGTTGTACTGGTCGTACTGGAACGTTCCGATGATGCTGTCGGCGGCCGTGGGTTGGAACGTGACCTTGCTGTTGAACCGTGGACTGACCTCGGTTCGAATCGTGCGAGGTCCGTCGGGATCCTGCTTGATCGAGTAGCGCTGAATGCTGCCGAAGAAGAACGCCTTGTCACGTTTGATCGGACCGCCGAGCTGCACCGTGTAGTCATTCAGCTTGTCAACGCCTGACGCAGCCAACGTTGGATTCGCTCGTTTGGTGTCGTCGCTGATGTTATCGCCGCGCAAGCCCTTTTCTGTGTAGCGATACTCAAAGAGGCTCGAGTAGCGATTGCCGCCGGACTTGGTGATCGTGTTGACGACCGCGCCCGTGAACCCGCCGTACTCAGCCGGCTGGCCAAGCGAGCCAACCTGCACCTCGTCGATGATGTTGTAGTTGAAGAACGTCCAGGCCGTGCCGCCCTCGGGGTCGCTTGTGTCGACGCCATCGAGCAGCAGGGCATTCCCTGAATTCGCCGGGCCGCCAAACGCCGCGCCCCCGTTAACGCCTGGCGCGTTGTTCATCATGTTGACCGCGGCATTGGTACGCGACATCGGCATGCTGAACAGCAGATCCTGAGAGATCGTGGAATCGGTCGCCGTGCTCGTCGTGTCCACGATGGGCGAAGTGGCTACGACCTCAACGGTCTCGGCAACCGCTCCCAAGATCAATCCCACACGAAGGGTAATCGTGCGACCGATGCCAAGGTCCAGGTTCTGTTCTTCGTACGTGCGGAAGCCCGACAGCTCGGCGCGAATCGAATAAGGACCCGGGTTGAGTCCGACAAAGCGGAAGACGCCGCTCTCATCGCTGACCGTCGTCTGAGATCCCGTGCGGCCAGTGAGGGTAACGGTTGCGCCTGGAAGAACAGCGCCCTGAGCGTCCGACACCGTCCCGGTGATCGTGCCGGACAGCGTTTGGGCGTCGCTCGTCGCCGTCAACCCGGTTAAGAGCAACGCAAGCAAGAGAAGTCTTTTAGTCATCGCCCTCCTCGCCTTTCAACGGCCTGACGATCGGATCCGATCGTTGGAAGCCGAATACAACGCATAGCCGACACCGGCACCAAAAGCCGCGAGCACCGCAATCCCAGCCGGGCTCTTGAAGAACGACCCCGACTGCAGGGCGGCAGATCCCTCGGGTTGCTGGGACTGCGCAACCTGTGGCTGGCGGGCCAG
The DNA here is from genome assembly GCA_963724485.1 of uncultured Acidobacteriota bacterium. Taxonomy (GTDB): domain Bacteria; phylum Acidobacteriota; class Vicinamibacteria; order Vicinamibacterales; family UBA2999; genus JACCSI01. The sequence goes on along the minus strand of CAVRUW010000013.1, from coordinate 38,928 downwards.
CTTCTGCAGATCGAGCCGGTGGTTCTCGGCCGTCGCTGCACGCTGGACAGCCGCTTGGATGGGAGCGGATCGAATGGGCTGCGGGGTCGTGTCGGCCCACGCAGCGGTTGGAATCAGGGAACTACCCACGGTCAGCGCGCACAACGTCGCAACCGCACGACTGGCGCGCAATCGTGATTTGCTCATGGAACTCACCTCTCCTTGGCGAGGCCGGTGGCCGCGGGAAGTATAATCAAATGTCACATCGACTGGGGTCAATTCCGTTTTTACTGGGACGGATGTTCGTGCAAGAGTGGCCAGCGTGCTTTCGAGCGTCCTCAAAAAGCGAAATACGCTGGTCATCGGCGGCTTCGCCATTGTCCTGCTGGCTGCAGCCTACTGGTGGACATCGCGCCCCCGTCCCGAGGTGGCCGGGACGGTTGAGCTAGGGTCCCTTCCCTCTGGAATCTCGAGAAACCAATTGAATCTCGTCGTCGTGACGTTGGACACGACGAGGGCCGATCGAATTGGCGCCTACGGCAATGCCGCGGCGGCTGAGACACCAGTATTCGATCGGCTGGCCCGCGAAGGCACCCTCTTCGAACACGCGATGGCCAGTGCGCCGCTCACTCTGCCATCGCATGCGACGATGTTCACGGCGCAGTTTCCGCCGGCACACGGCGTGCGGGACAACGGAGGATTTTTCCTGTCGCCCGCCGCGACCACGCTCGCCGAACACCTTCGCAAAGCAGAAGTTCGCACGGGCGCGTTCGTCGGCGCGTTCGTTCTCGATTCCAAGTGGGGCCTCGACCAGGGCTTCGAACACTATGCGGACGACTTCGATCTGTCGAAAGCACGCGGGATGTCCGTGGGCAGCGTGCAGCGGCCGGCGAATGAAGTCGTCGACCTCGCACTGCCGTGGCTGGAGACGGTCAAGGACCAGCGGTTCTTTGCCTGGCTGCACTTTTACGACCCGCATACGCCGTACGCGCCGCCGCCGCCCTTTGCCGCGCGGTACGCGGGCCGACCCTATGAAGGGGAAATTGCGTTCACCGACGCGCAGCTCGGACGCCTGGTCGACTTTCTCGAAGAACGGAGGCTGTTGGAGCGGACGATTATTGCCGTGCTCGCCGATCACGGTGAGGGGCTCGGGGATCACGGTGAAGGGACGCACGGCTTCTTCATTTACGAATCGGCCCTGCGGACACCGTTCCTGATCCGGGCGCCGTTTGCACGCACGACAGCGCGTCGCGTGACGGACCCGGTACGAACGGTGGATCTGTCGCCGACAGTCCTCGATCTGCTCGGGCTACCGGCGCTTCCCGATCGGATTGCCGGCACCAGTCTCGTGCCGCTCATGACCGGCGATCGCGCGGAGCTGAATCTCGATGGCTACGGCGAGGCGATGTATCCACTGCACCACTACGGGTGGAGCCCCTTGCGCGCGCTCCGGGCCGGTCGATTCAAGTTGATCGATGCTCCGCGACCGGAGCTGTACGATTTGGAGAGCGACCCCGGCGAATCGCGAAACGTCTTTCAGGAGCGTCTGGCGCTTGGCCAGCGGATGCAGACCGAGCTGCGTGCGCTCGAGGCCGCCGCGGCGGCGACCGCATCGCCCGATGCGCCAACCGCGGATGTGGATCCAGAGGTCCGGGAGCGGCTGGCGGCCCTGGGCTACGTCGGGTCCTTCGTCGCCTCAACCTCGAGCGATACGACGGGTCGCGCCGATCCCAAGGACAAGATCGATCTGTTCAACTTGATGAGCCGGGCACGCAATCGATCACGCGACGATCCGAAGAACTCGTTCAAGGAAGTGGTCGCGCTGCTCGAGGAGGTGGTACGAGCCGATCCCAAAGTGATCGATGCCTGGTTCACCCTCGGAAACACCTACTACAGGGAACAACGCTTCAAGGAAGCGATCGAGTACTTCAAGCGCGCGCTGGAGTTGAAACCGGATTACGACCTCGCGCTGATCAACATGTCCAACGCGTATCGCGAGCTCGGACAGGACGAAGCCGCGCAGGCCGGCTATGAACACTACTTGAGGGTGGATCCCAAGAACGCCTGGGTCCACTACCAGCTCGGCGAGATTTGTCTCGATCGCAATGATCTCGAGTGTGCCGACGCTCGCTTCAGTAAGGCGCTTGAAATCGATCCCAAGGTAGCGTCCGCTCGGAACGCCCTCGGAGCGCTGGCGTTTCGACGCGGTGACGTCGCAACGGCTGAGCGCCAGATTCGAGCCGCGCTCGCCGAAAAACCAGACGTGCGGCTCGCCCATTTCAATCTGGCCCTGCTCGCCGAAGCAGCAGGTGATACGGCCACAGCGAGCCGGGAATATGGGCGGGAGCTCGAACTTCATGAGTCGGCGTTTCGCGCGGCGTTCAATCTCGCACGGCTGCATCAGCGTGAGGATCGCCATCAGGAGGCGTTAGCGCTCTTCGAACGGGCGATCACGATCAATCCGCGCTTCGCCGAGGGCCACTACTACCTCGCGAAGGCGCAGCTCGATCTCAATCGCATCGACGAAGCGTTCGCCTCGGCACGCAAGGCGCTGGAACTCGATCCGCGATCGTCAGTCGCCGCGATGGGTTATTTCGTCATGGCCGACGTGTACGGGCGGCAGGGCCGCATGGCGGAGGCTGAACGCGCGCTGGCACGGGGCCAGGCTCTGGAGACCAGGCTGAAGGACCGGTAGGGGCCCTCCGTATACAATCTCATCCGTGACGCGCCCGCCACGTGGCGCTCGCCAGGATCCCCGAGAGGTGGCCGAACTGAAGGCACTCGCGGAGCGACAGCCCGAGCTGTCGCACGCCGCCACCCTCCAGATCGAACTGGTGAATGCGCAACGTCGAATACAGACCCGAACCTCGACCGCCGCGGTCGTGCTGTCAGACGAAGAACTGGCGACGCGGCTGGCGAGCGGCCAGCCGCTGATCGATTTCAGCCGCCTGCCGATCGAGTGGAACGAAGCGCGCCTGCTCTTCCGGCAAGTGACCGACGTCTTGCGGCGGCACGATGCGCTCGACAGCGAGTCCGCCGCACGACTGCACGACGTCGGCCGATCCGCGGAGCTGCCCGCACTCGCCGCGCGATGGTTCGCCCGCGGCACCAGCGACCCCTCAATTGAGATGCTGGACGAGGTGCTCGCGTGGTCGCTGCGCCCCTTTCTGATGCGCACGGCCGAAGTGCTGCAACAACGCGGTGCGTTCGGCGCCTGGACGCGTGGGGTTTGTCCGGTGTGCGGCGGTGAACCCGACTTCGCGTGCATCACCACGACCGCGGAGCGACAGTTGATTTGCGGCCGCTGTCAGACGCGATGGCCGACATCACCGTTCGCCTGCCCGTTTTGCGAGGAGAGCGATCGCCAGCGCATCACCAGCTTTGCGACGCCCGACGGGACGTATCGAGTCACCGCCTGCCAGACGTGCAAGCGCTATCTGAAAACCCTCGACGGTCGTGTCGCAGGGCGCGCGGTGATTCTGGCCGTAGACTCGATTGCGACCCTGCCCTTGGATGCCGTCGTGATGCAACGGGGATTCAAGAACGGGTAATGACGACACGATAGTTTCCAGTTGCCAGTTGTCAGTTCAAAGGCGAGTTGGAGGAGCGACAAATGCTGCTTTCGACGACTTCGATGCTCGACGGCAAACAGATCGTCAAGTACCACGGCTTGGTGACCGGCCAAGCCATTCTCGGCGCGAACATTTTCAAGGACGTCTTTGCCGGCATCCGCGACATCGTCGGCGGACGATCGGCCGTCTATGAAAAGGAACTGCGGCAAGCCAAGGATCTCGCCGTCCAGGAAATGTCCGAGGAGGGGCGGGCGCTTGGCGCCAACGCCATTATCGGCATCGATCTCGACTACGAAACGGTCGGGCAAAATGGCTCGATGTTGATGGTCAGCGCGAGCGGAACGGCGGTCACGTACTCCTGATCGCGATGAGTTGTCAGTTGTCAGTTATCAGTTCAAAGGACTACTGGCTCGAAACTGGCGCCGTAGTGAGCCGTACAAAACAAAAGGCGCCGAAGGCGCCCTTTTGAACTGACAACTGATAACTGAAAACTTGGGGTCCCTACTCGTAAAGTTCCGTCCCCTCTGTCGGCGGCGCGGGAGGTTGGGCGAGCCCGAGCAGCTTCTGCGCGTGCGAGCTCATCCAGTTGAACAAGTGTCGGGTCTCCCAGAAGCGCCCCTGATTCGACTTGGCGCCCAGAACGACGACCGCGACTTGCTGACCCGTCTGCGGCAGACGAAGCAGGCTGGCGATGCAGTAGCCCGAACGTGAGATGAAGCCTGTCTTGCCACCGAGGACATCGAACTCACCGCTCCGCACGAGGTGATTGGTGCTGGCGACATTGATCGTGCGCTTGCCGGCCTGCACGGTGTGCGTGGCCTTGCGCATGATCGCGCCGATGCGCTCGTCAGCCGCTGCGAAGGCGATTAGCCGCGCCATGTCGTAGGCCGACGAGACATTCGCGGCCAGCAGACCGGACGGGTCCGAATAGTGAGTTTGCGTGAGACCGAGATCGCTGGCCTTTTGATTCATCTGGTCGATGAACCCGGCCGAGCCGTATGGGGAAATGCGAGCAAGGGCGCGTGCCGCGGCGTTGTCGGAACCGATAAGGAGCAGATTCATCAGGTCGTCGGCGGTGACCTGATAGCCGTTGCGCAGGTAAGTCGTGGAGGCGCGATAGACGTCGCTTCGCACCACGCTGACCGGCGTCGTCATCGGCATGCCGGACTCGAGGAAGACCAGAGCCGTCATGACCTTGGTGATGCTCGCGATCGATCGTTGATCCTGCGCATTGGATTCCCAGAGCACCTGGTTGGTCTCGGGGTTGTAGATGATCGCCGCCTCGGCCCTAACATCGGGAACTTCCTGACCGAGATCGTCGATTTTGAAGCGCGGCGTCTGCACCTCGCGCGCTTCGCGCAATCGAGCGTCGGCGCGGGCGCGTGCAATGCGGGCGCGACGTGCACGTGAAGCGCTCGCCGAATAAGAGCGCTTCGTTGTCTTGGCGGTGGTCTTCTTGACGGTCGGCGACTGTGGTCTGTGTGACCGGCGGACGCGTCGAGCGCGCGCGCTGAGGCGCCGGTGCCGCCGTGGCAGCCAGTAGGTTGGCAGGCAGGGCGAGAGCCAGCACGACCGTAACGGACGCGATAAGCCCAGCCACTCTCTGAAAGGCGCGACAATGCATTAGAAAATTTGCCTCTAGAGCCAAAAAGGAGGACCGTCGTGGGACGGGGGATCCTCGGTAATTCCTAAACTGGTTTCGGCATTGTAACATGTTCTCAGTAGAGCGCAAGGCTATCCCCTAGAGGAACAGAGGTTTAGGGCGACTGATCAAGCATTGTGTAAAAAATTCCTTATGACGGATTACGCGCAGTGCGAATTCGAGGCGCTCCGAGCAACCATTCGCTCCCGAGGTCAGGCGCGGGTGGCGCTCTTTCTGGTCGGCATCGCGCTGTGGGCGTTCGCGCTCATCGCAATTCTCGCCTTGGTGCCCAATCCTATTGCCGCCGTGATCCCGCTTTTGCTGCTGGTCGCCTCGTTCGAAGGCGTCCGCAACCTGCATTTGGGCGTCGAGCGCATCGGTCGTTACCTGCAGGTGTTCTTCGAGGAGCCAATGGACGCCGTGGCAACCGCGCCGCCTGCCTGGGAACGCACCGCCATGGCATTCGGCCCCGCGATGCCAGGCGCCGGCGGACATCCGTTGTTTCTCCCCGTGTTCCTGCTTGCGACGGTGGTGAACATGAGCGCGGTGCTGCTTCCCGGCCCTCTCCTGATCGAAATCAACACGCTCGTCATCCCTCATCTCGCGTTTCTGATTTGGATGATCTATTGCGACCGCGGCATGCGAAAGCAGCGTGCGACCGAACTGGCGCGGTTCCGGGCGCTTCAGAAGGACTCGCCCCTTCGGGGCTCACAGGGAGGTCAGGGAGATCAGGAGACTTCAACGGTGGCATCCGCGGAAAGACGCGGAGCACGCGGAACGGTGGGTGAGCCTGCCGCCGGTCAAAGACGGCGGGCTAAGGAGTGTCGAGAGCCACGGGGAAGAGTGCTCGGGTTCAATCGAGGAGTCACTCTTCCCGTGGCTCTCGACACTCCTTGGCGGCCTGCGGCCGCCTGGCTCACCCGGCACTTGCGTGCCGCCCTCGCGATCGCCCTGTTTAAGCTGGCGCGAGTCTTATGGCTGCGCAAGCGCCACGGCCAGCAGCAACGCGCGCTGCGTGCCCTGCCACGAGTTCGTGGAATCGAACGCTTCATCCAGCGCGTGTGCGCCGGTGCCGCGTCCTCCGCCGTCGATGGTGATCGCGGGGATGCCGAGGCTCATGGGAATGTTCGAGTCCGTCGAGCCTTCGTCCAGTGCCACCGCAAACCCGAGCGCCTTCGTGACCGACACCGCAGCGACGACGATTGGCGAATCGCCTGGGGTGCGTCCGGCAGGTCGCTCGCCGACGAGGGCTTTATCCACGGTCATCTGCCGACTCCCCCACCGACTGTTCTCGTCCACCACCGCATCGTCCATCGCCTTGTGAAAACGAGCGTCGAGTGATTGCAAAGCCGCCTTGTCGGCCGATCGCATATCGACTTCCGCCCAGGCTTCGAATGGGATCGCGTTGACCGACGTCCCTCCACCGATGCGCCCGACGTTGAACGTGGTCTTGGGCTCGCGGGGGACTTCGAAGTCAGCCACACGAGCCATGCCGCGGCCCAGTGCGTGAATGGGGTTGACGAGACCGAAGGCGCCGTAGCTGTGGCCGCCGGGGCCTTTGAACGTCACGCGGTAGCGAAGACTGCCGACGGCGATATGCGTGATGCCGAGCCCCGTGCCATCGATTGACACGAAGCGATCGATTTGTCCTTTCATCCCTTCGCGAAACAGGTATTTCACCCCTCGCAGATCGCCAAGGCCTTCTTCACCCACGGTTCCAACGAACGTGATGGTGCCCGGCGTCTGGATGCTGTGCTTGACCATGGCACGCGCGACGGCGAGAAGCACGGCGAGGCCGCGACAGTCATCGCCGATGCCCGGGGCACGAAGAATCGTGCCTTCGCGTTTCACCGTGACGTTGGTGCCTTCCGGGAACACCGTATCGAGGTGAGCGCTGAACACGGTGTGCGGACGTGGTGCGTTGCCACGCTTCTCACCGAGCACATTGCCCTCTTTGTCGATCCGGACGTTGGTCAGGCCGATCTCCTTGAACATCTGCGCGTACAGTGCGGCGCGCTTGGCTTCCTTGAACGGCGGCGCTTCAACCTCGCACAAGCGGATCTGATCCTCGAGCGTCTGCGGCTCGCTGGCACGGAGGCCGTCGACGGCCGCTTTGACCGAAGCGTCTTGCAGCAGTCGAGCGCCGATCTGTGCGGCGTCCTGTTGCGCAGCCGCAGGGACGGATGCCATCAGCGCCGCCACGAATAGAGGGACGAAACGATTCATGCGCATCAGTATCACGCAGGGTGCGGAGACGAATCCAATCCTTCGAATTCGTCTGCACGGATCGTTGCATGAGCAGCCGCACTGACAGGGCCGAAGCACCTCTCACGCGACGTCGACATCACTCCGCGAGTGACGAACTCCTGCACAGTCGTGGCACTTCGTTTGCTGCCCCGCAGGCGGGCGAAGTTTGTCCATTCGTTCTCCGCTTGGAGGGATCAATGACGTTGAGGAAGATGATGGCGCTGAGCCTGTGCTTCGTGGCGATCGTCGCCAGCGCAGGCGTCAGTGCGGCGCAGGATTTTCGAGGCCGTATCAACGGCACCGTAACTGACAACACCGGCGCGGTCCTGCCGGGCGTCACCGTCACGGCGACGAGCGCGGCGTTGATTCAGCCGCAAGTGCAAGTAAGCGGCGCCGACGGGGAGTTTCGATTCCTCGCGCTCCCGCCAGGCGTGTACGAGCTCAGTTTCGAGCTCTCTGGTTTCCAGACGATCAAACGCGAAGGCATTCGCGTGGTGATCAATCAGACACTCACCGTCGATCAGCAGCTGCAAGTAGCCACGCTGCAGGAGACCGTGACCGTCACCGGCGAATCGCCGGTGGTCGACACGTCGACGACCACGGTCGGCACCAACTTCACGAAGGAGCTCCTCACCGAGATCCCCAATGCCCGAGACATCTGGGCGGCGATGGCGCAGGCGCCCGGTCTGCAGATGACGGCCTATGACGTCGGCGGGTCGCGCACCGGCAATCAGACCGGCTTCCGCACTTACGGCTTCGACGATCAGAACCAGACCCGTCTGGAAGGCATCGATACCACCGAGGGCACGAGTGCCAATGCCGGCTACTTCGACTTCGGATCGTTCGAGGAATTCCAGATCGGTGGCGCCGGTGCGGACGCGTCGGCGTTCGCCGGCGGCGCAGTGTTGACGATCAGCGTCAAGTCGGGCGGCGATCGTTTCACCGGTAGCTGGTACAGCGACTGGGAGGGCGACTCGACGATCGCCGACAGCAACGTGCCCGAGAACCTGCAGGTGTCGAACCAGAAGGACGAAGACGGCTTCTTCGTGCGCACGGCGTTGACGCGCGGGAATCCTGTCGATCGTCAGTACGACATCAACTTCAACGGCGGCGGCCCGCTCTACAAGGGCAAGGCGTGGGCGTTCTTCAGCTATCGCCTCAATGATCAGTACCAGTACACCTTGGGTTCGGACTTGATCGAGCGTTCCAAACTGACCAATCCCTACACGTTCAAGGGCACGTTCCAGCTCAATCGCAACAACCAGGTGATCGGATTCTTGAACAAACGCGAAAAGCTCCAGGACAAACGCGGGCTCGGACCCACGACGCCGCTCTCGGCGGCGCAGTACCAGAGCTCACGCAACTACCCGATGAAGGTCGAGTGGACCAGCGTGATCGGCAGCCGCGCCTTCCTCGATGTGCTCGCGGGCGAGTGGTACAACTTCTTCCCGCTTCGGCCCACCCGCGACTTCGATCTGTATGACGGTCCGTGGGGCCCAGGCCGCCAGGACACAGCGACCACCAACTTCTTCGATGGCGGCGGCAACTCGAGCTACCAGGATCAGAAGCGCTACAAGCCGCAGTTCTACGTCTCGATGAACTACTTCCAGGATGGCTGGAAAGGCAGCCACGACTTCAAGATTGGCTACGACTGGAAGCGCGACCGGCGCAATCTCTTCAACGATCAGCCGTTCGACATCTTCTACCGCGACAACAACAGCGCCCTGTCGCAGGTCGACATCTACAACACGCCCACCTCGCCCATCAACGACGTCGTCTACAACTCGGCGTGGATCGGCGATACGTGGAAGATGAACGATCGCCTCACGGTCAATCTCGGACTGCGGTTCGAGACGTATCGCGATGGCTGGCCCGAGCAGGAGTTCACGCCCAACGGCCATCCCGCGCTCGCCAACTGGCCGGCCGACGTCAATCCAGTGGAGCGCGCGCGGTACCTCGCGTTTGTCGCGCCGCAGACGGTTGCCGAGCGCACCGTGGCCAACAACAAGACGTTCGTCCCGCGCGTTGGCTTTGCCTACGACCTGACCGGCGACAATCGCACGGTGCTCAAGGCGTACTTCGGGCAGTCGGTGTGGAACTCGGCAGACACGCTGGCCGACCTCGAGAATCCCGTTGGCCGCGCTCAGCTGCGCTACGCGTTCCTCGAATGCACGGCGACGCGGACCACTGGGTGCGATCTCAATGGCAACCGCCTGCTCGACGGACCTCAGGAGCTCGGCGCGTTCAACTCGACACAGGGCGGCGGTGGCTTCGTGCGGATCGATCGCGACATCAAGCGGCCGGTCACCAACGAGCTGTCGACCAACGTCGAGCGCGAGATCGTTCAGAACCTGTCGGGCCGCGTGTCTTACGTTTACAAGAACATGCGGAACCAGTGGGGCGAGAGCGATCTGCTGCGGATCTACGACGTCCCGTTCACGATCAACGACCCGGGCGCGGACAACACCGCGGGAACCGCGGACGACCAGACGTTCCAGACGTTTGACCGCCGCGCCGGCAACGCATCGGATCGCGTTTACGACAACCCCGCGGACTTCGATGCGGACTTCCACTCCGTGGAACTGGCCGTCAACCGCCGCTTCGCTGACAAGTGGATGCTGCTCTCGTCGTTCGGCTACACCTGGTCGTCGATGCTGCACGACACCAACGGCTACGATCGGCTGACGGGAACCGTCACGTCGACCAATCCGCCGCAGTACCTGCCGGCCATGCGACTCTTCGGTGACAACGGCGTCGAGACGTCAACGCTGTGGAACTACAAGATCATCGGCCGCTATGTGATGCCGTACGACATCGGCGTGTCGGGATCCTGGAAGCTCCAGAGCGGCCAGCAGTACGGCCGCACGATCAGCGTGAATTTCCCCAACGATGGAACGCGGGCGATTCGCGTCGAGCCGATCACGGCGAACCGCTACCCAACCGTCTCGATCCTCGACTTCCGCTTCGACAAGTCCTTCCGCTTCGGGAAGATTGGCAAGTTCACGGGTCAGGTCGACGTGTTCAACGTGCTCAACAAGGGGACTGTCACCACCCTGCGTCAGACAACGGCATCCGGCCTGTTCCGGGAGGTCACCGCGATTCTCGACCCGCGCATCGTGCGGTTCGGACTTCGGTACGACTTCTAATCGGTCTCCGGTCTCCGGTCTCCAGTCTCCGGTGGTCTCCAGTTACGGAGACTGGCGGGCGGGCGGCAACCGGAGACCGGAGACTGGCAACCGGAAACCAAGCGGGGGCCGGGCAACCACCAGGTTGTCCGGCCCTTCGTCTTTGTCCGGCCCTTCGTCCCTGTCCGACCCTTCGCATTTCTGCGCCAAACCCATTTCCCGGCTGAGGTTGCGGCGTACTGGGACGGAATCGATACTCGATCCATCACTCACCCCAGCGGCCGAACCCGCCCTTTTGCCGTTTTTCTTGCCATTTTCACGCCTTGGGTCTACCATTCGCCTGATTTAGTCCCTGTCCGCAGAATCTTCATCCCGCGCACGCTTGACGGTCTTGGTTTGAATTGGTTCGTTCGGTGGCGGTTGTTCGACCTTTGTTTTGGAGGACTCAATGAGGCTGACCCGGATAAGTGTCTTTTTCCTGTGTCTGACGCTGCTTGCGGCAGTGTCACCCACGGCAGCACAGGACTTCCGTGGCCGTATCAACGGCACGGTGACCGATAACACGGGTGCCGTCTTACCCGGCGTAACTGTCACAGCAACGAGCCCCGCGCTCATCCAGCCACAAGTACAGGTGACTGGCGCCGAGGGCGACTATCGCTTTCTTGCTCTACCTCCCGGTGTGTACGACCTGACATTCGAGCTCTCGGGGTTTCAAGGCGTCAAGCGGGAGGGCATACGCGTCGTCATCAATCAAACCCTGGCCGTCGACCAGCAGCTGCAAGTCGCGACCCTGCAGGAGACCGTCACGGTCACCGGCCAATCGCCGATTGTCGACACGTCCTCCACGCAAGTCGGCACCAACTTCACCAAGGAGTTGTTGACCGAAATTCCCAACGCGCGGGACATTTGGGCGGCCATGGCGCAGGCCCCGGGGATTCAGATGACGTCCTACGACGTCGGTGGGTCGCGCACCGGGACCCAGACTGGATTTCTAACTTACGGCTTCGGTGATCAGAACCAGACGAAGCTCGAAGGCATTGACACGACCGAAGGCACGGGCGCGAACGCCGGCTACTTCGACTTCGGATCGTTCGAGGAATTCCAGATTGGCGGCGCGGGCAGCGGTGCTGACAGCTTTGGTGGCGGCACCAACATGAGCATCACGATCAAATCAGGGGGCGACCGCTTCAACGGTTCGTGGTACAGCGACTACGAAGGCGAAGACACCATCAGCGACAACGTCCCGGACGCGTTTCGCACGGCGAATACCCGCTGACGAGGATGGGTTCTTCAGCCGCACCGCCCTCGCGCGTGGCAACCCGATTACCAAGCAGTACGACATCAACTTCAATGTTGGCGGTCCGATATGGAAGCAGAAGGCCTGGTTTTTCTACAGCTATCGCCTCAACGACCAGTACAAGCGCACGCTCGGGATCGACGAGTTGGCGCGGTCGAAGCTCTCCAATAACTACACCTTCAAGGGAACCTTCCAGCTCACGCGCAACAACCAGGTCATCGGCTTCCTGAACAAACGCAACAAGCTGCAGGAATTGCGCGATCTCAGCAACTTGATTCCGGTTTCGGCGGCGCGTTATCAGGCTTCACGCAACTACCCATGGAAAGTCGAATGGACGAGCGTGCTTGGCAGCCGCGCGTTCCTCGACGTGATCGGCGGCAACTGGTATAACTTCTTCCCGCTCGACCCGACAGATCAACACGGGTTTGCGTCGAACGTTGCCCCGGGACGTATCGATACGACGACCAATGCCCGAACGGGTTACCACGACGCCTATCAGGACCAGAAGCGCTACAAACCGCAGGTTTACGTCAACCTGTCGTACTTCCAGGATGGCTGGCATGGGAGCCACGACTTCAAGGTCGGGTATGACTGGAAGCGCGATCGCCGGTTCTTCGGTCGCGCGCAGCCGTTCGATATCCATTACCGTGACCAGAGCGGAAACGTGAACGAATTGGAGCTGTTCAACTCTCCAAATACGTCACAGAACGACGTGGTCTACAACGCCGGGTTCATCAACGACACGTGGAAGTTCAACGATCGTCTCACGTTCAACCTCGGCGTGCGGTTCGAGCACTACGTCGACAGCTTCCCTGACCAGTCCTATACGCCCAACGGACACCCGCAGCTCGCGAATTGGCCGGTCACTCTCAATCCGGCAGAGCGGACCCGCTATATGAATTTCGTCGCGCCCGCGTCGTTCCCAGCGCGAGAGGTCTCAAAGACCTTCAACGTGTCGCCGCGCGCCGGGTTCGCCTATGACTTGACAGGCGACAACCGGACGGTGTTGAAGGCGTTCTTCGGGAAGGTTCTTCTTCAACTCCGCCGATACCGTCGCGGATAACGAGAACCAGGTTGCGCCAGCACGGCTGCGCTATCAGTTCCTCGACCTCAATGGCAATCGCTTGCTCGACGGGCCTGAGGAACTAGGCGCGTTCCGGTCCACCCAGGGTGGTGGTGGCAATATCGACGTGCTTGACGACATCGAACGGCCGTACTCGACCGAAGTGTCCACTCACCTCGAGCGAGAGCTCATGACCGGTCTATCCGGCCGCGTGTCTTACGTCTACAAGAACGTGCGCGACGAGTGGGTGGAGATCGATCCCGCACGGCAGGCGTCGCAAAACAACATCTTCAACGCGACCGACGTCGGTCCCGACAACACCGCGGGCACGGGTGACGACCGCATCGTGCCGCTCACGTACTCCACGTTGCCGCAGTCGCGGGTCTTCTCGAATCCGACCGATCCGGCTTACGACAGTGACTTCCACACCGTGGAATTCGCGGTCAATCGTCGATTCGCGGGACGCTGGATGGTGCTCACCTCGTTCGGCTACACGTGGCTGAATCAATTGCACGCCACCACTACCGGTACCGGCGCACTCGACGCGCTGGCGCAGGGGCGAACCTACAACTGGCGGCCAAACCAGCGGCTATTCGGTGACGAAGGCAAGGAGACCTCGACGCTGTGGAACTACAAGGCCATCGGGCGCTACGTTTTCCCCTGGGAGATCGGTGTCTCCGGCTCTTGGAAGCTGCAGAGCGGCCGTCAGTGGGGCCGCAATCAGAGCGTCACGTTGCCGAGCGAAGGCGCGCAAACCATCCGCTGGGAGGAAGTGACCACCAACCGCGCGCCGGCGGTCAGCATCCTTGACATTCGTTTCGACAAGAGCTTCCGCCTCGGCCGTTTCGGGAAACTCAACGGAATGGTCGATGTGTTCAACCTGACGAATAGTGGCACGGTCATCAACTTTGCTACGACGATGGGCACCACATACAAGAGTGTGATCGGTATTCTCGACCCACGGATTGTCCGCTTCGGCTTGCGCTACGACTTCTAAGCAGGCTGAATCCGCGGAAGGTCGCAGAAACACGGAATGCGAGGGCCGGGTGCATAAAGCACCCGGCCCTTCGTTTTGCAGCCTCGCCTTTCGGTAGAGTTCGTTACTGAACCTCGAAGTTCAAGCCTGAGAAAAAACTCGGCCTGCAATACTTGCTACACGCGCCGCGAGCAGCGCGTGCTGTGTTACATTCCGCCCGCCGCGCCATGCCGCGACGGGTGTCCCCTCGGCTCGCCGTCGTCGTTGGATACGTGTGTGTTGCCCTGGCCTTCACCTGGCCGCTGCCGCTTCATCTTGGAACGGCGCTGACCGGTGACCCGGCAGGCGATGCTGGTGTGTACATCTGGAATCAGTGGGTGTTCCAGCATGAACTGCTGGTCGACCGGCACAACCCTCTGACGACCGACCAGGTTTTGTCGCTCAACGATCCGGTCGATCTCTCGCAACACAACTACACGGCCTTCCTCGATCTCCTGGCACTGCCGTTTATCCCGTGGCTCGGTGTCGTTCGGACGTTCAACATTGTTCTGCTGATCGTCAATGTGCTGACAGCCCTGACGACATATGCGTTGGCGCGACGCGTGACGGCGGTGACTCGTCCCGAAGCGTGGCTCGTCGGGCTCGCGTTCGCGTGGTCGCCGATCCTCGTGGCGAGGACCACCGGGCATTTCAGTCTGGTCGCCGCCGCGCCGCTCGCGGCGTTCCTCTTGTGTCTCATCAACGCCGATCGATCGCGGTCGGCCCGTGACGCGGCGTTAGCCGGCCTCTCCATGGCGTGGGCGGGCTTCTGCGATCCGTACTATGCCGTCTACTGCCTGATCATCGCGATCGGTTACCTCGCGTCTCGTCTCATACGCGTGACGTTTGCACGCGAACCAACCTATCCGCTCTGGCGCTGGATGCTCGACTTGCTGTTGCTGGTCGTTGGCGGGCTCATCGCGGGACTGCTGTTCGGTCGCGGAGGACGTTTCGAACTATTTGGAGTGCCTGTCAGCATCACCGGCCTCTACACGCCGGTGCTGGCATTCACGATTCTGCTGTCGGTCCGCATCGCCCTGGCGCTGCGTCCTCGGATTACGGCATCCCCGGCGTGGTCGCCAGCGGCGGCCCGCGCCATCGTCATTGGCCTGATCGCGTGCGCGGGTCCGCTCGCTCCAGTCATCTACGGGCTCGGCCAGCGTCTG
This sequence comes from uncultured Acidobacteriota bacterium, assembly GCA_963724485.1. Classification (GTDB taxonomy): domain Bacteria; phylum Acidobacteriota; class Vicinamibacteria; order Vicinamibacterales; family UBA2999; genus JACCSI01. Next base: position 23,822 of record CAVRUW010000013.1, on the reverse strand, counting down.
GCCGAGGGACAGTTCGTGTCGCCGCCGACTCACTGGCGCAGCAGCCCGCGTGGAGTCGATCTCCTGGCATTCGTGGACTTCAACCCCAATCATCCAATCGCGCGTCGGGTCCACGATCTCCAGACGACGTCGACGCCCGAACTGGCGGAGTACACCGCCACGCTCGGGATCGTCTGTCTCATCGCGATCGTTCTCGCCGCATGGCGAGCGGGCTATAGGCCGCGATTGGCCTGGGTGCTCCTCACAGCGAGCTTTGCAGCGCTATCACTCGGCCCGTTCGTTCACATCGCAGGCTTCAATACGTTCGTGCCAGGGCCGTGGGCGGTCCTTCGATACTTTCCGTTGATTGGCGCCGCCCGCACGCCGACACGATTCGCGGTGGTTGCCGCGCTTGGAGCCGCCATCCTGTTCGCCGGCGCGTTGGCCGCGCTCGGACGCCGCTACCCGCACCGGCGCTCGCTGATTACCGCAACGATCGCCATCGCGCTGTTCATCGAATTGTGGCCGGCGCCGCGAACCCTGTACTCCGCGGCCATTCCTTCCATCTACCAGATCATCGCCGCCGATCCGCGTCCGGTTCGTGTGCTGCAACTGCCATTCGGCATCCGCGACGGCGCATCCTCGGTTGGCAACTTCAGTGCGCGCTATCAGTATTACCAGACTCTCCACGGCAAGAAGCTGATCGGCGGCTACCTCTCCCGCATTTCTCGTCGACGAGTCGGTGAGGCCAGGTCACAACCCATGCTCGACGCTCTCTTGACCATGAGCGAGGGACAGTTCATCAGCGAGGAGCAAGCCGCGACCCTGCGCGAGCGCGGTCCGGACTTCATCGATCGCGCCAAGGTCGGCTACGTCGTGATTCACGAGACCTACGCCGCCCCGCATCTGATTGCGTTCGTCGTCGACGCCTGGGGACTGAAGGAAGTCGCGCGCGAGGGCCCCAAGGTGCTGTATGTGCCGACCGTAGGCGGCGAAGCCAGCCGGTAGGATATTCTCGGGTGCGATGCGCTCGAGGTTCGCCCTCATCTTTGCCGCCTCCGGCGCGGCCGCCCTCATTTACGAAGTCACCTGGACGCGCTTACTCACGCTCCGCCTGGGGCACGGGGTGGCCGCGGCCAGTACCGTGCTGGCCGCATTCATGGGCGGCCTCGCGATTGGCTCGGCGATCGGCGGCCGACGCGCAGCTACCTTCGACCCGGCGCGGGCACTGCGTGTCTATGCGGGTCTCGAGTTGCTGATTGGGCTGTTGGCCTTGCTGCTTCCGTTCGGACTGCTGGCCCTGGACCCGTTGTTGGCTGCGACGTATTCCGATGGTGCGGGTGGCGCCACGTTCGGCACATTGAGGCTCGTCACCAGCCTTCTGCTCCTGTCGCTGCCGGCGGCGGCGATGGGCGCGACGTTTCCTATTGCGTCGCGCTGGTTCGTGAAGCACGCCGGGCAGGCCGCGCGCGACGCGGGCGCGCTCTACGCCTCGAACACGGTTGGCGCCGCCATCGGGGCGTTGCTGGCTGGCTTCGTGCTGCTTCCTTTTCTAGGGTTGGCTGGCGCTACGTGGGTCGGCGTGGGGCTGAATGCGATCGCTGCCGGTGGTGGCTGGTGGATCGCGAGCCAGTTACCCCAGGAAGGCCCGGGCAGGATCGAGAGTCCAGTCAATAGCCCAAGCAAGTCGAAAGGTGCGAAACACAAACGTGCCGCGGCTCATAACGAGTTGCATCGAGTAACGAGCCCGGCGATCGCCGCGGCGGCACTCGGCGCGACGGGCTTCGCATCACTGGCGCTGCAAGTTGTTTGGACCCGAGTGTTGGCGCTCGTTCTCGGTCCCACTACGTACGCCTTCAGCACGATGGTGGCGGTCTTCATCGCCGGTTTGGCGATCGGGGCGGCGCTGGCGTCACGATTAGTGACTCGCCTCCGTAATCCCGTCGCCGGTCTCGCGATGTGCCTCGCTCTGGCAGTCGGCTTCGGCGCCCTGTCGGCGGCATCCGTCGATCGAGGCCTTCTCGCGATCGCGGCCGTAGTGGCGCGGCCGGATGTGACCTTCGCCGAGGTCCTGAGCCGGCAAGCAATCCTCGCAATTGCCCTCCTGGCGCCAATGACCATCGCGTTCGGTGCCGCCTTTCCGTTTGCGGTCGCGATCGGCACCAGACGCGACGAAACGGTGACGTCCGATCTTGGACTGATTTACGCAGTCAACACGGCGGGCGCCATCACGGGTGCACTCCTGGCCGGATTTGTTCTGATTCCAAGCGTCGGACTGCACGGGACGATTCGCGTCGTCACCGTCATTGGTGCCGTCGGTGCGCTGGCACTGTGCTTCGTCGGCCGCGTGCGGGGAAGCGCGGGTGCCGTCGCAGGCGCCACTGCGGTCGTGGTGCTCGCGTGGGGCATCCTGCTCCCCCCTGGAATCGTCTGCTCCTCTCCAGTGGTGGCTACAAATACGCATCCGTGATCGAAGCTCCCAACCTGCGGACCGGACTGACCGCCGGCGAACTGCTCTACTACGGCGAGGGAGCGAGCGGCACCGTGGCGGTCCGCAAAGTTGGTGGCACGACATCGCTTGCCATCGACGGCAAGGTCGATGCCTCGAACGCTGGGGACATGCTGACGCAGCGCTTGTTGGCGCACGTGCCGCTGTTGCTGCATCCCGATCCACGAGAGGTCGCGATTCTGGGTCTCGGGAGTGGCGTCACCCTCGGCTCTGCCTTGACACATCCCGTTCGACGCGCGGACGTACTCGAGATTTCACCGGAAGTCGTGGAGGCTTCGCGCTTCTTCGAGACAGAGAACCATCGGGCGCTGGACGATCCGCGAACCCACGTGATCGTTGGTGATGGACGCACTCACCTCTTGTTCACGCGCCAGCAATACGACGTGATTGTGTCCGAGCCGTCCAACCCGTGGATGGCGGGGATCGCCTCCCTGTTCACCAAGGAGTTCTTCGAGGCTGCCCGCGCGCGATTGAAGCCGGGCGGCGTGCTCTGCCAGTGGGCCCACACCTACGACATCAGCACGCAAGACCTGCAATCGATCGTCGCCACGTTCACGAGCGTCTTCCCGGACGGCACGCTGTGGCTGGTGGGCGATGGTGACGTCCTCCTGCTCGGGTCCAATGAGCCGCTCGAACCGCGTCTAGCCGGAATGGCTGCCGCCTGGCGGCGGCCTGGAGTCGCGGATGATTTGGCCAGCGTCGGCGCGCTCGAGCCGTTTCACCTGTTGTCGATGTACGTGGCGGGTGGACCAGCGCTCTCGAACTGGGGCAGTCGCGCGCCAATTCAATCCGACAACCGCGCCGCGCTCGAGTTCTCCGGGCCCCAAAGCATCTTCGGGCGTTCATCGGCTGACAACGCCACGCTCCTTCGCGAGCTGACGAAAGCCGCCCCGCGCCCTGCAGCGGTTACGGGTGCCGAATCTGGCGCCGGAGCTGCGTCTTTGCGGGATCGAGGCTGGATGCTGATGACGGCCGATGCCGCGCGCCCCGCGTATGACGACTTCGTGAAGTCCGCGGAGCTCGACCCGAATGACGCCCGCGCACTCGACGGGCTGATACGCGCATCCGCGCCGTTGCGGCGCGATGCCGACGCCCGGGTAGGTCCTGGAACGGTTGGCCGGCGACCCCACTCGATTGACGGCGAAGCTCGCCTTGGGCCGCCTCCTCGCGTCGCAAGGCCGAGCCGGGGAGGCCGTTCGCCTCATCTTCGGAATCCTCCAAGCCGACCCCGGCAACGTCGCCGCGCTGGAAACGATGGCCTCGGTTCTTTCGGACATGGGCGACGTCGAGCGGATGCGTCCAGTGGTCGCACGGCTGAGGAGCGAGGCACCGGCCAGCGAAGCAGCGCACTACTACAGCGCCGCACTGCTCTTCATGGAGAACCGGACCGACCTGGCTATCACCGAAGCCCGACGGGCGCTCGAAGTGAATCCCCACAACGCCAAGGCTCACAACCTGCTGGGAGCTTGCCTGGCCAGCCTCGGGCAACGCGACCAGGCGCGCGACGCCTTCCAGGCATCGATTACGGCGAATCCACGCGATCCCGCGACCTACTCGAATCTCGCCACGCTCGAACTGGAGGCGGGCAATCGCGATCGGGCGGCCAGGTACTTCGCCGAAGCGCTCACGATTGACCCGCTCTTCGAGTCGGCGCAAAAAGGTCTCGCGGAAATCTCACAAAATTGAAAGTCTTCCGGGCGGTCGCCTTGGAGTCCTTTAGTCATCCAACACGACGGATTGTGATCCAAAACGTCCACAGTGTGTCACCCCTGCTGGAGCCTGATCGCGTGGCACGTTTACATTTGAGCACGCGACCCGGTCGGTGATCCCCATAACCATCAAGGAATCCTGAGCACTTTCAAGCGACGGTGACGCGCGCCGTCAGCCGGGTGGTTGTCCATTGCGCGGCACTGAACTTGCTTTGGCGGATGCCGGAGAAGTTTCATGAGCGTAGTCCGGCTCCTCGGCTTCGCTACGTTGCCATGTGGCTGTGTGATCGGCCGGTATCGTGACATTGGCAGCACGCGAGAAGTGGCATACATCGAAGAAAAAGGCACCGGATGCGAGAGTCACGCGCATCGTCGTAACCACACCGTGTCGGCATTTCGTGATCGCGACACGCGAGTGGCTGCGCTGACCATCCCGGCCTGACGGCGTCGGAATCCAGTGTGCTGGGGATCGCGCTCCCCCGCTATCCCCGGTACAGATCCGAGCACAGGGAGATCAGGGAGGTCAGGGAGCTCGATTCCCTTAGCCCTGATATCTCCCTGATCTCCCCGATCTCCCCCTGTGCTCCAAGTAGTGCTATCCTCCGCCCCATGAAACGCACGCTAGCTGTCCTGGGTGTGCTCGTCATCGGCCTGACACCAGCGGTTCCAGTCACCGCGGGTTGGCAGACCGGGGCGGCGCCCGCGGCACAGGCTCCCCCGCCCCCACCTCCAACGGTGAAGGTTGGTGAGCCGATGCCGGACTTCTCGCTGCCCTACCTCGAGCCCGCGCCTGATGGTGGCCGCCCCCAGTCGAAGACCGCCAAGCTCTCCGACTTCAAGGGCAAGCAGGTTGTCGTGCTCGCTTTCTTCCCGGCCGCGTTCTCGCCGGGTTGAACGACTGAGATGTCCCGGTACCGGGACAATTACTCGCAGTTCAACGCGAACAACGCCGCGGTCTTCGGCGTCAGCGTGGACTCGACCTGGGCCAACCTGGCCTTCCGCGAGCAGATGAAGCTCGATTTTCCGCTCCTCAGCGATTCCCGTAAGGACTATTCCAAGGCGCTCGGCATTCTCGATGAGAACTCCGGGTTCGCGCGTCGATTCACATTCGTCATCGACGAGCAGGGAGTCTTGCGTCACATCGATTCCGGCCAGGCCGCACTCGATCCGACGAGCGCTGTTGGCGCCTGTTCGTTGCTGAAGAAGAAGTAACGCGCGCTGAGAACAGGGAGACCAGTGAGGTCAGGGAGCTAATCCTTGTCTTCTCTCCCCATCTCCCTGATCTCTCTGTGCTCCGCGGCATCTAGTTTTTGATTGTACCCCTTGATCCCATCTCCTTCGCAGATGTAATCTTCCGTCTCCGTCAGGAGACATCGTGGACCTTCGCCAGCTCGAGATCATTCGCGCCATTGCCGAAACCGGTTCCTTCACCGCTGCTGGCAACAAGCTCCACGTGTCGCAGTCGGCAATCAGCCGTCAGATTCTGTTGCTCGAGGACGAGCTCAAGGAGCCCGTTTTCCTGCGGGTGGGGCGGCGCATCCGAATCACACCTGCCGGTGACTCGTTGCTGCAGCTCTCGCACCGCGTCTTTCAGGACCTGAAGGACACCATCGCAGGGATCACTGACAGCCAGGAATCGTTACGCGGGCAAATTCGACTCCTGGGCGGGATGACGGTTTGTCTCTACGTGTTTCCCGGGCTGCTCACCGAGTTGAAGCGTCAGCACCCGGACGTGGACCTCAAGCTCGTGACCGGGAGTTCGGAGCGTTGTCTCGCTCACCTGCGGGCCGGTACCGGAGACCTGGCGCTCTTGACGCTGCCGGTCGAACAGCCCGATCTCGTGACGGTGCCGGTCATGCAGGAGGAATTGCTGCTGGTAACGGCCGCAAAACATCCGCTGTCGCGCAAGCGCAAGATCCTGCCGCAAGACCTGGTCAGGCAGCCGTTTGTCTTGTTCGAATCCGGCTCGAACTCGCGGCGAGTCGTCGACGAGTTCTTCGTGACCTCGCGCATCGAGCCGCAAATTGTGATGGAAACCGAGAACGTCGAGATCATCAAGGCCATGGTCCGCAACGGCATCGGCCATTCGATCATCCCGTTTCAGGCCGTCTCTCGCGACGTTTCGAGCGGTCAACTGTTCTGTGCCCGCATCGAAGGCCGCTCCCTCGTTCGCGAAACCGGATGGGTCTACCCGAAAATGAGCCGCACCCCGCGCACCGTCCAGGAAGTCATTCGCGCCTTCGAGCGCGTCCGACCCAAGCTACGCCTGTCGCCATGAACGGCTGCCGGTCGCCAGCTGCCCGCTAGGCCCCGACGCCCTTTCATGATCCACTCTCATCAATCCAATTCGATCATTCTATTTTTCGATTGAGCCACGGGAGGTATTCTTGAGCCTTCCAGAGTAAAAGTGGTTCGGGCTCCAGCCCGGGCTGTCCGAAAAAGAAAGGCCTCGCCATGCAAGCCGATCGCGAACACGTCGTCTCCGTTGTCCTCACTCACCAAGAGTGGGAAGAGTTCCTCAAGCTGCAGCCACAGCCGTCGATGTGGCTTCGCGAGCGAATTCAGGACGTGATTGCGGAGGCTCGTAAGCAGGAAACGCCCGCACCGGAAGAGGCACGGGTCGCGTAGGCACCCAAAACCTGTTGAGCGGGGCCTCCACGGCCCGCGCTCACTTCTGTGCTGCTGGATTCGGTCTGAGCGAGTACCGACGTCCGGCTGATCACCCGCATGTCCGGCCGCGTCACCTTCACTTCGATCTTGCGTGTCTTCTTGAGCGGATCAGGGTTGCTCGATGAGTAGCCGAGCACGTAATAGTCGCTCGTCTCGGCATCGATCCGCTTCAGCGCCTTATCGAAGTCGTTCTGGTTGACGATGGCGATGCCGCCGGTTTCGTCGGCCAGGACGCGTAGGCTGTCCTGCGTCTTGCGGACGTGCTCGCTGAACTCGTTGGGATCCAGTTGCTCGTCGAGGTCGGCGCCGGCGACCAGGCCGCGCGGGTCGATGGTGTAGATCGTCGCGTTGGCGCGGTTGGCGGTCCGCGTCAGCTCGCCCAGTTCGCGCGCCAGATCAGCGTCGGCGAACACATGGCCACGGTTGAACTGATCGCGCTGTTCGCGGCCCTCTTCGCGCGTCTGGCCAAACCGCCCGCCAAACACCGGATCTTCGCCGAGGCGCGACTCAGCAAACGGATCGAAGTCGTAGCCGTTGCTCACCCAGACGACGGCTTTGCGTCGATTGGTGACTTTTTCGAGTTGTCGAAGAATGTCGTAGGCCGTGGAGAACGCCACGTGTGCGCGATAGCGCACCTCCGACGGCCCTTCGGCCCCTTCCGCCCCCTGAATCACGTCCGACGGCTTGAGGCCGTTCCCCGTGATCTTCTTGATCGCATCGTCCAGGATCTTGCGGTCGTAGGTCAGGTCGATCGCGAGCGACGAGGGGCCGGTCGAGACGATGCCGAACATGTCGCCCTCGTGCACGAGCATGCGCGAGACGCGCTTGAAGAGATCGCGGATGCGGCCGGTGTTCCGAAAATCCAGATGCAGGTCGTCGACGATGATCAGAAAGATGCGGCCGGCGGCGTCGTTGCGCGGGCGCGAGGGTGGAAGGATGATCCCTTCCTGCGTCGGTGGCGGAGGTGCCGCCTGGAGGTTGTGAACACGGCCGCCATGCACCAGCGTGAGGGACGCAATGTCCTGCTTCACGCCGTCCTCGAACACCTCGAAATCGTCCTTGGTCAGGTCGGCCACGAATTGGTCGCGACTGTTGCGCACAATCGCATCCATCGTGACGAAATCCACCCCCGAGCGGAAATCGGGCTGCCCTGGCTGCGCTGTCGAGGGTGCCGATGGTGCCTGGGGTGCCGCAGGTGCCTTGGGTGCGGGTGCTTGGGGTGCAGGTGGTGCTGCAGGTGCCTGGGGTGATCGGGCGGAAAGCCCCACCGCTCCGGCAGATAGCAAAACAGCTAACCCCACCGCCAGACGGTACGCGTTGGACTGCATGACGACAGTATAAGACGGTCGGGGCCGGCCTGCGGCCGGTCAACCGTCACCACAAAGCAGCACCTTAGGCACCACGGCACTCAAGCACTAGAGAGGGCACCCGCACCCAGGCACCAAAGGCACCTAGGCACCTCAGGCACCGTGGAGTAACCTCTCCCCATGCGAATTGCGGTCGGCGCCGACCACGCCGGTTTTGAATTGAAGCGGGATCTGGCGGGCGTGCTAGCCCAACAGGGACACGAAATTCTCGATCTGGGCACTCACTCGAATGCGGCCGTCGATTACCCCGACATCGCGGAGGCGGTCGCCACGGCGATTCGCAATGGCCAGGTCGATCGCGGCGTCATCGTGTGCGGCAGTGGAGCGGGTGTTGCCGTCGCCGCCAGCAAATTCCCGGGCGTCCGCGCCGCGGTCTGTCACGACTGTTACACGGCCCAACAGGCCGTCGAACATGACGACGTCAATGTGATGTGCCTGGGATCAAGGGTCGTCGGTGCGGCGCTGGCGCGCACGCTCGTCGAAGCCTTCCTCAAGGCTACTTTCAGCGCTGACGAACGGCACATGCGACGTCTCGCGAAGATCGACGCCATCGAGTCGCGCTTCATGCGCGAATGATTGCTTGATTCCCAAGCTGATTGCGGCGATCGCGTTTCTGATCGCCCTTCTTCTCTTTGGTCGAGAGGTCGCCGCACGTCTGCCGGCCTTCGTCGCCTGGGTCCACTCACTCGGCCCCTGGGGTCCGCTGGCCTTCGTGCTGGGTTACGGCGTCGCTGCACTCGTGCTCGCACCGGCGGTGCTCCTGACGCTGTCGGCCGGTGCGCTCTGGGGGTTTAGCCGTGGTGTCCTCTACGCATCGCTCGGAGCCAGCTTTGGTGCTGCGCTCGCCTTTCTCGCCTCTCGCTACGTCGTCCGCCGCTACGTTGAGGCGTATGTCGATCGTCACCCACGGCTCGCGGCAATCGATCGAGCGGTTGAGGCCGAAGGGGTGCGGCTCGTGTTTCTGCTGCGACTCTCGCCGCTCGTGCCCTACGTGCTGCTGAATTACGTGTTGGGTATCAGCCGCGTACGCTTTCGCGACTACATGATTGGCTGGACGGGCCAGATTCCTCTAGTGGCCGCATACGTGTACGCCGGGAAGACCGCAGGTGACCTCGCGACGCTGGCATCGGGCGCTGCGACTCCTCGCGGCGCGACGTACTACTGGTTGCTTGCCCTGGGTCTGCTGTCGACGGCGGTTGCGACCGCGCTCGTCACGCGCGCGGCCGCAAGAGCCGTTGAAACTCGGAGTCCTGAGCCGGCCGCCGGCGGCCGGCCGCCGGCGGCTCTCAGCTAGTTTTTAGAACTGCAAGACGATCTCGTTCGACGGCCCGCTCGATCCACACGCGTTGTGACTCCGCATGCGAATGTAATAGGTGCCCGGCGGTCCAACCGCGGTCAGCGATCGCTGAGTGTAGTCGACGGGAACCACCAGCAGGTTCGACTGGCCCGGCCCACTTCCAACGTCAATCGAGAGGGCGGTCGGACCATCTGAAGTCGACGGCAGACTCCACTCGATCGTCACTTGCTGACCGGTAACCGTGGCTCGCAGGTTCGTCGGTGCAGGAGGCAGTGCGGTGCAGTTACCCTTCACGACCGCGGTCACTTCGTTCGAAGGAGCGCTTGGTCCGCCACTGCCAAGGCTCCGGACGCGAAGGTAATAGGCGCCGAGCGGAACACCGGTGGCAAAGAGGGCGGCTTGAGTCGGCGGCAGTTGGAACACACCAAGATTGGCGAGGTCCCGTGATGAACCTGCTTCAAGCTGATACGCCTGTGGCACCGCGCCGGCCGCGGGCGGCGTCCAGGTGATCAGCGCTGCCTGCCCCGTCAGCACCGCCTGCAGATTGGTTGGCGGATTGGGGGCGCCCGCTCCTGAGACGATGCGCAAAACACGTCCGGCGAAGGTGGCGAGATAAAGCTCGCCTTGGAGATCGCGACCGAACGACGCGATTCCTCCGAGTGCGCTTGCGCCGCCGAGATCGGCCGTGTGCTCGATCACGTCGGCAACGGTGGCCTCGCCGTTGCCGCCAATCACGAGGCCCATCGACCACACGCGTGACGACATATAGTCAGCGAAGAAGTACCGGCCGCGATACTGAGTCGGCAGCTGACTCCCGCGATAGACGTAGCCACCAGTCACTGCCTGCCCTTGTGATCGCGGGTAGTCGTAAATGGGGTCGGTGAGGGGCAAAAACGCGGGCGTCGTTGCGGGAACGCCAGGCGTTGCGATCTTGCCCTCACGCATGCGCCAGCCGTAGTTGCGGGCACCGGCGTGATGCGGCTCGTAGTCGATCTCTTCGCGCGTGCCCTGCCCGACGTCGCCAACAATCAGCGCGCCCGTCGCGCCCGGGCCGAAATCATCAAAGCTGTACCGCCACGGATTGCGCCAGCCGATCGACCAGATTTCGGGCTGCGCCGCAATCGGCACGCTGTCGAGGAATGGGTTATCGGACGGTACGACGAACCCATTCGTGTCGCTGTCGCCGACGTTCACATCGATCCGGAGGAACTTGCCGAGCAAGCTGGTTGGCGTCTGAGCGTAGTTCTGTGGATCGTTGCCCGACCCGCCGTCGCCGAGACCGATGTAGAGATTTCCATCCGGTCCAAAAGCGAGGTTTCCGCCATTGTGGTTGCTATATGGCTGTCGTATGAAGCGCTCTCCGGTGGACCAGCGCAGATCGAACCGGCTGCTCGGCACGGCCGCCAGCGGACTGCCGGCGGTGCGAACGAAGCGCGCCACCACGGTGTCGCCGTTGGTATTGGTGAAGTTGAAGAACACGCGACCGCTGGCCACGACCGGCGAGAACGCCATGCCGAGCAGGCCGCGTTCCCCACCACTGGTGATTGCGCTTCGCAGATCGATGAACGGAGTTGCGAGAACCTGGCCGTTCTGGATGACCTTGACCAGGCCGCCCTGCTCAACGACGTACAACACATTGGGGATTGCGGGATCGGGAATGACTGCGATTGGGCCACTGAATCCCGAGGCGACGATCTCGGTCTTGATCTGTGCCCAGACACTCGACGGCACGGCCAGTGCCGTGAGAACACAGATCGCCCGCAAACACTTCACCATGACTACTCCAAATGGGGGTGAATCAGCGGCGGGCGACGTTGCCCTGCCGAAGGGCGCGAATCAGTGTAACGCGGACCAACGTGCGGTTAGCGCTGAAACGCCGTCTTCAGCCCAGTAACGTCCGTCGTAAATCGTCGAACAGCTCATCCGCACGACTCACGCCCGCGAGGATTTCATCGGGCGTGATCCACGAATCAGGATTCAACGATTCTGCACGCGTTTGCCACGCCCCCCGCGTCGCATCGTCCGCATCCATCTGATGAATGCGCGCTGTGATCTCTGCGTATCGGGCGCGAAGCCGTGTTGCGATATCCCGGCCCACGAGTTCTGCGAGGAGATCGGAAACGTGTGTTGGTGCTTCGGGTATTTCTGAAATCAATTCGATGCTCGAGGTTGGCGGCTCGATGGCGTCCATCGCCTCCACCGGCGTTTCTGGCTCGGCCGTGTGACTCGGCTTGCGACGACGTTCGCCTTCGGCGCGTTGACGAGGCCCACGCTCGGGTCGACGCTCGAGCTCAACCGGCATTGCCGCGCCCACTTCGAGAATGTGCGGCCAGTCGAACTCGATTTCAGGATGCTGTTCTTCGATCGTCCGAATGGCGTCCTCGTCCAGTGCGGGACGGCCGACGCGGACACCCGGCGCGCTCCGGTACCAATACAGCACCCGAGGACGCTCGCCCGGATGCGGCACGTGTAACAACATTGTCGTCTCGTAGCCGCGCTCGTCGCGGGCCAGACGGAGAAACGGCACGCGCGCTCCTATCGCCGCTTGGCGGACTTAGCGGTCTTGAGCGCCTTCGCGGGCTTCTTCGGCGCCGCCTTCTTGGTTGTCGCAGCCTTCGCGGACTTGGCCGGTTTGGCCGCCACCTTCTTCACCGGCTTCACCGCTTTTGCTGCTGCCTTCTTTTCGGGCTTCGCGACCTTCTTCTCGATTGTCTTCTCAGCCTTGGGCGCGCTGGCGCGCACCGGCTCGGCCGCAGGTGCGTCGTTCGAACGATGCACCATGGTGAACCGCACCTGGTCGGCCGCCATGTGATAAGTCCAGATCTCTGCGGCGACGACCTGATGCTCGGTGCACAGTCTCCGAACCGCATCGATTGAATTGGGTGGGACGTACAAATAGAACGGCGCGCGCAGACGGCTGAACTGCGCCCATTGAGCGAGCGCCTCGAGCGTGTTCACCGACTCGGTAGTCTCGACTTCAACGGTACCCTGTAACCTCCGCCCGCGCTCCTGGCTGAACAGCACGAGATCGGGGTACATGGCATTCGTTCCGACTTCGACCGAAGCGTTCTGTTCCGCGCCCGGATTGATCGCGACCTCATACTTGCGCCGGTAACGACCCTGCAAAACTCGAATGACGCGATCGTGCTCGAACTGCTCGCGAACCGGCCTCACGAGGATCGGGCTCACTGGACCTCCGGGTTCGAAACAAACTCGATAATATAGCACGCATGATCCCGCAACCCGATGTCTACCACTGATTTGCACGGTTTGCACGGCTCCCGATTCCTGCGGGCCTGCCGCCGTCAACCGGTCGACCGGACGCCGGTCTGGTTCATGCGCCAGGCTGGGCGCTACATGGCCGAGTACCGCCAACTCAGGCAAACCTATTCCCTTCTCCAGTTGTGCCGCACGCCGGACCTGGCCACCGAGGTGACGCTGCAGCCGTTGCGACGGATCGAAGTGGACGCGGCCATCCTGTTCTCGGACCTCCTGCTGCCGTTGGAGCCGATGGGAATTCCCTTTGACTTCCTCAAAGGCGAGGGCCCCTCGATCGAGCGTCCGATCCGTTCCAGTGCCGATATCGATCGGGTCAAAGCCGTGGACCCGCGGGAGACGCTGGCGTTTACTTTCGATGCAATCCGCTCGATCAAACGCGAACTGGGCGACCGGGTCCCGCTCATCGGCTTTGCCGGTGCGCCGTTCACATTGGCGTCATACGCAATCGAGGGCGGGCACTCGAACAATTTCGCGCTCACCAAGAGCCTGATGTATGGCGATCCGCCCGCATGGCATCGCCTGGCCGACAAGCTCGCGAACGTGGTATCCGAGTATCTCGTCGCCCAGATCGAAGCGGGCGTGGACGCAGTCCAGGTCTTCGACTCCTGGGTCGGGGCACTCCACGCCGACGATTACCGAGAGTTCGCGCTTCCCCACACGCGACGGATCTTCGACGCCATCTCGGGCCGCGGTGTGCCGACAATCCACTTTGGCGTCGCAACGGGCTCGATTCTGCACGTGATGCGAGAGGCGGGCGGCGACGTTCTTGGGGCTGACTGGAGGATTCCGTTGGACGAGGCGTGGCAGCGGATCGGTGCCGACCGCGGCATTCAGGGGAACCTCGACCCGACGCTACTTCTTGGTCCACGGGAGCGGTTGCTTACCGGCGCTTCCGAGATTCTGAGCCGAGCCGCTGGCCGACCGGGACATATCTTCAATCTCGGCCACGGCATCCTGCCGTCAACGCCGGTGGACAACGTTCAAGCGCTCGCTCGTTTCGTCCATCAACACAGCGCCCGCAGTGCCTGACGCTCCGCGCGAGGTCATCGTCGTCGGCGCGGGCATCGCCGGCCTGACTGCCGCCTGGGCGCTCATGCGGATGGGCGTCGACGTCCTGCTGCTCGAGGAAAAGCGACGGGTCGGCGGAGTGATCGTCACGGATGCCGTAGATGGTTACGTCATCGATGGCGGCCCTGATTCGTTGCTCGTTCAAAAGCCGGCTGGACTCGAGCTGTGTGGCGAGCTCGGTATTTCGGATCAGTTGATGCACACCAAGCCACCGCGGACAGCATTCGTAGTCCGGGATCGACGGCTCGTCCCCCTTCCCGAGGGCTCCTATCTGGGCCTGCCCACACGCGTGAGCCCCTTCGTAACCACACCGCTGTTCTCATGGCCAGGAAAGCTTCGAATGGCGATGGAGCCCTTCATCGCCACGAAGTCAAGCGACGAGGACGAGTCGATCGGTGGCTTCATTCGGCGTCGGCTTGGGAGCGAAGCCCGCGAGTACCTGGCGGAACCACTGCTCGCTGGAATTCACGCCGGGGATGTCGATCGCTTGTCGGTCAACGAACTCTTCCCAAGGTTGGTGGAAGCGGAACGTTCTGGCAGCGTGCTTCGAGCGCTCACGCGGATGCGACCGTCCTCCAACAGCCAAGGCGCTTTTGTTTCTTTTCCAAAAGGGATGCAGCAGCTGACGGCCGCACTCGAACGGGCACTCACTCCGTCGAGGATCCGATGCCAGGAAGCAGTCGTCGGTATTGCTGGCGGCGGACCTTTCATGATCGAACTCGCAAGCGGCGAGCGGCTCGAAGCGCGAGCGATTGTCGTGGCCACACCGGCGTGGGTCACGGCGGAGATACTGGCACCGCTCGACGCGGCCCTGGCCAAGTTGTGTTCGTCGGTTGAATACGCTTCGTCGGCGACGGCCGTCTTTGCGGTACGACGAGATCAGGTTCGGCATCCGCTCAATGGGACTGGGTACGTGGTTCCCTTGACCGAGCGCAGGGCACTGATGGCCGCTACGTGGGTGACGTCGAAGTGGCCGCATCGCGCTCCCGCCGAGCATGTGCTGCTGCGAGGATTCGTCGGCGGAGTGCGGGATCCAAGCATTCTCGACCAGGCCGATGATCGGCTCGCAACGGCCGCCTTCGCGGACCTGGCGAGTCTGCTGGGCATCGCTGGTGACCCAATCCTGACGCGTGTCTATCGATGGCCTCGCGCGAATGCTCAGTACAACGTCGGTCACGCCGCGACGATCAGAGCGATCGACGCTCGACTATCGCAGCTTCCGGGAGTCTTTCTCACTGGAAGCGCGTATCGGGGGACCGGTATTCCCGACTGCGTAGCCGACGCACGCGCGACGGCAGCGCAAGCCGCGCGGGGTGTCCGGGATAAGATCGCCTGATGCGTACCGCTGCCTTGCTGGTCGTCACGACTCTCTTGATCGCGCCGGTGCGCGCGGACGATCTGCCGCCAGCCATCGATCGCCTGCTCCAGAGCATTCGCGCGGCTGATAAGGGACAGCTCGCCGTGTCAGAGGAGGACGGACGATTCCTGCGCGTCCTGGTCGCCTCCGCCGGCGCCAAACAAGTGCTCGAGATTGGTGCCGCCAGCGGATACAGCGCGATCTGGATGGGACTGGGTTTGCGGCAAACGGGCGGCAAGCTGGTAACGATCGAATACGACCCGATTCGCGCCAAGGAAGCGGCGGCCAACGTTCAGCAAGCTGGCCTCAACGACGTCGTTCAAGTGATCTCAGGGGATGCCTTCAAGGAGATCCCGAAACTCCAGGGCACTTTCGATCTCGTTTTTCTCGACGCCTGGAAGCCCGATTACAAAAAGTTCTTCGACCTGGTCTTTCCGCGCGTCACGCCTGGTGGCCTTTTTCTCGCTCACAACGTGATCAACAAGAAGAACGAGATGCGCGACTTTCTCGCCGCCATCGCCGCACATCCCCAGGCCTTCAATACGACGGTGTCACCGGGACATGAGGGAATTTCGATGACGTATAAGAAGCGAAATTGAGCGGTTGGGCGATTGGTTGATTGGGTGATTGCATTGGGTGACTCGATGATCGGGCGATTGAGCCAGGTGCTCGAATCCGGCAACTTGGTAGTCGCCCATCGCCAAATCCAAACACCCAATCACCACAATCACCCAAGTGCAATCACCCAATCACTCACCAATCACCCAATCAATCAATGCAACCCATTCACCTGATCGGCGTTCCCCTCGATCTCGGCGGCAATCGGCGAGGGACCGACATGGGTCCGTCCGCGTTTCGCATTGCCGGTATTCGTGAGCAGTTGTCGCGCCTCGGGCGGACCGTCGTCGACAAGGGCGATATCCCGTCGCCGATTCCCGAAGCGAAGGGGGCCGGCGATCAAACAAAGAAGTACGTGAGGGACATCGCGCGCGTGTGCCAGAAGCTCTTTCAGTTCAGCATGGCCTCGCTCGAGGAAGGTGCGGTGCCAATCGCCCTGGGTGGTGATCACAGCCTGGGCGCGGGTTCGGTGGCGGCGTCGGCGGCGTTCTTGCGCAAACGAGGCAAGAAGCTAGGACTCATCTGGGTGGATGCGCATGGCGACATGAACACACCCGAAACGAGCGGCTCTGGCAATGTCCACGGCATGCCGCTAGCGGCGTTACTCGGCGCCGAGCCACTCGAGCTTGCACGCATCGGCGGCGAAGGGCCCGCAGTACTGCCGGCCAACACGGTGCTGGTCGGGATCCGGAACCTCGATGAAATCGAGAAGAAGACCGTGCGCGGTTCGAGGGTCCACATCTTCACGATGAAGGATGTCGATCGACTCGGCATCACCCAGGTTATGGAGCGCGCGTTGACGATTGCGGGCCGCGGTACGGGAGGTGTGCACGTTTCGTTCGACCTCGATGTGTGCGATCCGTCGATCGCGCCTGGGGTCGGCACCGCCGTCAAAGGCGGCCTCAATTATCGGGAGGCGCACGTCGTTATGGAGATGGCGGCGGAATCCGGACGCCTTACCTCTCTTGATCTCGTCGAAGTGAACCCCACCCTCGACATTCGAAACACCACCGCGGAACTCGGGACCGAGCTCGCGCTGTCGGCGATGGGCAAGCAGATTCTGTGATCGGTGGTCGGTGACGCTTGAGGGACCGGGCTTCAGCCCGGTTGGACCGTGGACCGTTAGGAGGGCTTTGCCTCGCTGCGGGCCTGGTCGAGCATGTCTTCCAGCGCGTCCATCAGCATGATCAGCGAGTAGGGCTTCTCGATCAGCCGTGTTCGCGGTCTGGTGACTTCCAGATTGCCGGAGTCCGACCGCAGCCCCGAGAAGATGATGACTGGAACGCCGGGCGGCATCGAAACCACGACATCCCGGCCCGACCCGCGTTTCAACTTCAGATCGATGATGGCGGCCTGGGGGTGGTGCTGGCGGATCGCCTCCACACCCTCCTGAGCCGTCTCAGCCGTGACGACCGCGAATTGGCGCATTTCGAGAAAGCGCACCAGAGGGTGCCGCACCGCCGAATCGTCTTCGACCACGAGAACGACTGGCTGGGACTCGCGAGCCACGTGAGGGTTATCGGTCACTTGGTGGCGGAAGCGTATGGCGGTGCACGTCAGACGCCGTCGCGCTGGCTCCAGGTTGGCCCGAAGCGATCGGGGACGTCGATTCCGGTAAAGATGCCAAGCGGGACAATCGACTCGCAGAGCCGGTCGCGCTGTTCCTCCAACGACTTGACGTCGCCGTCGAAGTTCGAGAGATGCTTTTCGTAGATGAGCATCTCGCTCCAGTACTCGATGAGGAGGTACTGCGCGTCGTGGACCTGGTCGCGGAGAAAAGAACTCCCCAGGAACGAGCGGCTGCGCCGCCCGAGCGCCGTCCACTCCCCATCGGCACCGTAGAATTTTTCGAAGTCTTCCCGCAATCCGGGCTTGACGTGAAACTGCCAGACCACCGCGATCAAGTGCGCCTCCCCCGGCGGGGATCATACCGCGTGGGCACGCTGGAGCGTGCCGTATAGAATGGCAAAAAGGGCCGCTAGCTCAGTGGTAGAGCATCTGACTTTTAATCAGAGGGTCGTTGGTTCGATCCCAACGCGGCCCACCAATTTTACTGAATATTTTTAGCGTGTCTCTGTTGACGCCCAGGCGAAAGGTAACACTGAGGTAACACGCATAACTGACGATCAGAAAGAGACCACCGCCAAAATGAACGGAATCGCATCGAAGCTCGGTCTCGCGACAGCCTCTACACGAACTCTTAGCCGGCAAAGTTCCCAACGATGCGGCCGAGCACTGCGGTTTACAGGACTTTATTGATGGGCGTGTACCGCCCGCCGGCTTCGCTTCGTTACTCGGCGGGCCACCGGACGACGTGCAGAGACTTCGTGATCAGATTGGCCGCGAAGGTGCAATCGGCGTAATCATCGGCCTGCTGGCCGAGCCCGATTGAAGGGTTGGCTTCCCCTGAGCGTTGAGACGCGGCAATCTTGGCGGATGGGAGGATTCGTAATCAGCAGGTCGTCCGTTCAACCCGGATCGCCGGCTCCAAATCTCCTCAGCAAAACAAACAGTTGTCCCGGTCTCGGGACAGCTGTTGCTGACGCTGACAGCCTAACTGACAGCCACACCGTTTAAGCGTCGACCCAACGACGTGTCGCGCGCTGCGTGTTTGTCAGCGAGCACTGGCACTACGACTTCTGAGATCAACCATCCACGCTGCCGCGCGGCACCCCGACTGACTCCGCGCGCCAGAAGGAGCCGGATCTGGCCTCCCGGGTTAGCGTGCGATCGCGGGGAGTTCGCTACCCTTATCGGTGCCGCCAACTGGTCCAACGTGGGCCGTCCGCAGACGCCGGAGCACAGGAAGGAGAAGGAGCAGGTCGCGGCGAAAGCCGTCCCTTCCTGGCGCGACATTCCTGTACCCGACGATGGACCCGAGAACCAAAGATGAAGAAGTGCCCCTACTGTGCTGAGGAAATTCAGGACGCCGCGACCGTGTGCAAGGGCTGCGGACGCAATCTGCCGGCGCCCCCGCTGCGACCGGCGAATCCGGCCGCTCTCCCCGAGCACCGTCTGTGGACACTCATGAAGGACGGCGGCCGCGCCGAGGCGCGTAGCGCATGGTTCCGATCGGCCTCGGCCGACCCGAGTTGATATTTTATGTTTCGAGCCGCGAGACGGGCGAACTAGTGATGCTGTGGTCGCAAGTCTTCGAGGACAGGCGCCAGCTCGACGAAGTCGCCGAGGCAAAGAAGCGCGAGTTTGAAGCAATGGGGTGGGTCGACGTAGAGGAACCTACTTAGGTTCGTCAGGGTGGCAACGACGGTGGATCCGGGAGTTACGCAGATCGACGGGAGGGACATTCTGAAAGCGCTGATCACTGTGCTCGTATTCTGCGGGATGGCCGGCGGCCTCTACGCGCAGTCTGCCCCGAGGGCTCTGCGGACAGCGAAGACCGTCTGTGTCGTCATGCGCGCGTAGATTGCCGCTCCTCATGAAGGCTTCTCCGTCAGAGTCGTCTCGGTCGGCAAATCGACACAGCCCATTGCCTCAAACTCTTTTTTCTTCGCTTCAGATTCTTCGCCTACCTGACGACCGTCGTCGAAGACTCTCGACCACAGCAGGTCCAGCTCGCCCGTCTCGCGGCTGCTGACATAGAACCGAAGTTCTGGCTTGCCATCGCCAATCGGCACAACGCGCGTTCGTGCCTCCGCCCTTCGGCCGTCCTTCGTCAACGTCCACAGGTGATGTTCAGGAATCAATCGCGGGTCAGCCTGTGGCTTGGCGATCCGCTGCATGAAGTCATCGCTCATCGCGATTTGTGCTCCTTCACGGGACCGACCACGAGCACATGACCCTCATCCTTCGGGCAACGATAGAAGTACACCGTCGGTGTCGAGCTCCCGGCACTGCTGCGGGCAAACGTCGGATCGGTGCCGACATAGAGACGCATGATCCCCGAACAGCCTGGCTGCTCGCATCGGCGCACTTCTGGCGGTTCGTCCATGAGTGATTACCTCGGCGTCGGTAACGGACATTAATCCCCGGTGGCGCCATTTGGACGGTCATGATCCGACCGTCCTGTGCCGGCACCCGTAAGTTGCGTCACTTCTGTCCGGCCGACTGGCAGGTATCGGTGACTCTGCGGAACGGGTGGAACTGGCTCCGACCGAGATTGCCGACAAGTTCGGTCGCACCCAGCCGCAGTGTGCCGTCAAACTGGTCTGCTCCCGAGATCGCCGGTGCCCGTAACGTCGCGAGGTCACCGTCCCACTGGGAAGAGAAACGAGAGGAACGGAGATGCGATGGCACGTGCCATCCGGACGCCATTGGAACGGGTGTTTGATCGTCACGGTCTCGCTGGCGCGAACGAGCTGGACCTCGACTTCGCCCGTCACCGCATCGACACCGGCCATGCCAGCGAGATCGAACTGGACGAAGCAGTAGCGCCCCGCCGGCGCCCGCTCGTTCCTCGAATGCCACGACGCGAGAGGCATCACTGCCCGGTGAGAGATCGAGTCTCAGCCGTGCCTCTGAAAGGGGCGGAGTGGCGGGGGGCCAGTAGCGTGGGACAACGACCTTCCAGAGGCTATCCCGTTCGCGACTGCAAGGGTGACGAGCAGCACGCGGGTGGCAACTGGCCGCCAGCCGGGGAGCGTGCTCAAACCGATGCCGAACATTGTCCCAAGGGCCGCCAGCGCGGGAAACATGTAACGCCCCTGCGCTTGGGTGTAGCCAAGGTTGATACCCACAAAGACCGCGGCCAGCGCGACACCGCACGTCGCGACGAGCAGCAAGGCGACCGGAATGGAGACGCGTCGGCGCATGACCGCCAACACGAACCCGGCGAGGGCGAGGACCGTCAGGCCGAGGTAGCCGTTGTAGACCCGCTCGGGCATCATGATGTTCATCCAGCCGAAAAGGCCGATGAACGAGCGCCACATGTTGGTCCGGAAAATAATCGATGAAATAGGGCGAGAACAGCGGATGTGGATTGACGAGTGTCGCCATGACCTTTATTCATGGCGCCGGCAACCAGCGGGTCGCCATAGAGCCGCGTATTCCTCCAGGCGGAGCGGCATCAGACAGACGACCGGCACCGCGAGAGCCCACAGGCGCCGCAGTCGACTCGCGGGCTGGCCTGGACAGATGACGAGGGTGCCGGCAAACAAACCAACGAGCGGGAGCACGATCAGCTTCGCCATGATGGCGGCACTGGTGGCGAGACCAGCCATCAGTGCGAGCCGCCACCGAAACCCCTCGCGCAGCAGTCGCACGAAGCAGCCCCGCCACACGCACAACGCCGACAGGGTCGTGAACCAGCCACGTCGCTGGTCACGTTCATTCCGCGGAATGTGAACTGTGGAAGAAGGCGATGCCGCCCGCGGCCAGCACCGCTGCGTCGCGGGGCGCCCCGGCCGCTTCGGCCGTGCGAAACACGAACCCGACCGTCACGAGTGACAGTGCGACGCTCACCAGCCGCATCAAACGGATATGCCAGTAGCGGCTGAAATCCTGCCAGTCGTTCTGGAACATCCGAGGCGGGCTGGGATCGCGCACCACGCCGATGCCATCACGCCACGTCAGACGCGGAGGGACATCCGCCGAAAAGGCCAGGGCGGCAACGAGCACATAGTGGAGGGGCCAGTTGATCGGCCTCGATGTAGTCCTCGGTGAACGGAGGCGGCTGCAGATGGGCGCGGAAATAACGCGCATACTGCCAGTGAGCGGGCTCGTCGGGTCCCTCGAAGATCGGTACGGCAAGCGACCACGCGATCAAAAGCACCGACGCCGGGGAGAGAAGCACCCACGAGGGGACGTTCTGTAGGGCAGTTACGCCTGCCGGCCGTCGCGTCACTGTTTCGGGTTCGCGATCACGCAGTGGGCTGGCGACTGAAATCGAGGTCACGCCCGCCATCTTATGGTCCTGGGCCTGTCGAACACAGCCGATCGACCTCGGATATATGATCACACTGCGTACCGTCGGCACTCATGGCCACTCCTCGGGATCGCCCTGCGCGATCGCTCGTCGCGTTATCGCTGTTGCCGTTTCTGGCGTTTCTGTTCTTTTTCTCCGGTCTGAGCGCACTCGTGTACCAGGTGATGTGGCTGCGGTTGCTGTCGCTGCTCTTCGGTGTGACGGTGTACGCGGCCAGCACGGTGCTGGCTGGCTTCATGGCCGGCCTCGGTCTGGGCAGCCTGATAGGCGGACGGCTCGCATCGTCGAATCGCGCGGCCAGTGGTGGCCTTCGGCCTGGCAGAGGTGCTGGTCGGCGCGACGGCGTTCTGCACACCGTTCCTGCTGGAATGGCTGACCCTCCGTCTGGGTCAACGTTCATCCTTCCCTGCCAACATCGCTCGCGGCGCTGACGGTGATCCGCTTCGCGGTCGCGTTCCTGGTTCTGATCGTCCCAACCTCGCTGATGGGTGCAACGCTGCCACTCGTCATCAAATCGGCGGTGTCGCGCGACAGTCACATCGGGTCTCGAGCTCGGAGTGCTGTACGCCCTCAATACGACCGGTGCGATCGCCGGCGCGCTGATCGCCGGGTTCTATTTCATCGCCGAGATTGGAGTGGCGAAGTCCTTCCAGGTCGCCGCGGCGACGAACCTGTTGATCGGCCTGGTTGCCATCGTCGCCGGTTATGTCCTGCCGCCGCATATCACACCAGGTTGAAAGTAGATCGCCGGCGCCGCCCCCCCGCCGCAGCGGCCACTGCACGGCAACAACAGTTGGTGCTGTGGACGTTCTTCGCATCTCGGGCTGATGTCGCTCGCCCTCGAGGTCATCTGGTTCCGGATGCTGGTCGTCTTCCTGCGACCCACTGCTTACGCCTTCACGATCATGCTGGCGTGCGTCCTGGCGGGCATCGCCATCGGCAGCGCCGTCGCCGCTCCTCTGTTGAGCCGGCCGTGGCCCTGGCTTCGCGTGCTCGCAATCATCCAGGCCCTGACCGGCGTTGCGGCCGCGCTGTCGTTCAATCTGCTGACGCACGCGCAGGTCGCCATCGATGCGGCGGTCCCCTGGTTCGAGCGCATTGGCCTCCACTCGTACCTGGCTCCGATCGTCGTCTCGAGTGCGGTCGCGATGCTCCCGACGGCAACACTGCTCGGACTCGCCTTCCCGATCGGCTTGACGCTCTGGACCGGTCATCAAGCCGGCGATGACACCGGCCGCCGCACCGGCGCCTTCTACTCCTTGAATGTCGTCGGCGCGATCGCGGGGTCGGTACTGGCCGGCTTCGTGCTGCTGCCACAATTCGGCACCCACACGAGTTTGATCGCGGTGTCGGCGCTAGCGACGCTGTCCAGCATCGTCCTGGCATTGTCCGAGCGGACACAACGCCCGCGATCGTCGTTGGCACTCGCAGCTGGCGCCGCGCTGCTTCTTCTGATCGGGGCGCGAACGTCAGTCGATCCGTTTGATGTCGCCTTCGAGCGGTTTCATCGCAATGAGTTGCTGCTGTGGCGCGACGAAGGCGCGCAGGCGACCGTCGCCGTTCATGAACGCACGGGTGACAAGCCGATGCGGATCATGTTCCTGGACGGAAACCACCAGGCCAATGACTCGCCGGCGACGGCGTTTGTCCACCACCGGATCGGCGCGCTACCGGCAATGTTGCACCCCAATCCGAAGACGGCGCTGGTCGTGGGCCTCGGCGGTGGCGCCACGCCGGGCGCGGTGGCGCGGCTCAATATCGAGACCGACGTGGTCGAGTTGTCGCACGCGGTCGTCACTGGCGCCGCGTACTTCACGAACATCAATTTCGACGTGCTGTC
Organism: uncultured Acidobacteriota bacterium; assembly: GCA_963724485.1. Lineage (GTDB taxonomy): Bacteria > Acidobacteriota > Vicinamibacteria > Vicinamibacterales > UBA2999 > JACCSI01. Next base: position 248 of record CAVRUW010000013.1, on the reverse strand, counting down.
GCGGCCGAACGTGCAGCTGCGCGTTGACGATGGCCGCAACTTCATGATGATGAGCCGCGAGAAATACGACGTCATCACCGCCGACATCATCCTGCCGCGCCATGCCGGCGCCAACCATTTGTATTCCCTCGAGTATTTCGAGCTGGTCAGGCGCTCACTCAACGAAGACGGGATTCTGCTCCAGTGGCTGTACAGGGAGCAATCGTTCCGAGTCCTCCCTGCTCGTGCGGACGTTCTTGCGGGCGTTT
>CAVRUW010000012.1:0-267063 GCA_963724485.1 uncultured Acidobacteriota bacterium | reverse complement strand
GACCACGCCGCGCCGGCGTGGTGGGCGCCGGATCGGTTCTGGGGCTGCTCAGAACCTCCTCAATCGCAAGACGCGCTACCGCGGCGGAATCAATCCGCTGCGCGCCTCACGGACCAGGCATTGCCGAAGCAGTCGCCCAATCGGTTGTGGTGCATCGGCCGGTAGCCGATCCCACTCGGGGCTGTGCGGAAGGCACAGGAGCCCGATGTTGATCCCCGTTGTGGCGTTGAATGCCCGCCGTCCGCTCAGCATCTCGAACGGCCGCCGCCGAAACTCCAGAAATAGCTGCGCCGGTCGAGGCTTAAGCCTTTCGCCTTTCCGGCGACATGTACGCGGCAGTGCCAAAGATGATGCCGGGCTAAGTAATAGTCGGCGAAATCGTGGGTACATCAACGGCGCCTGATGGCAATCGCGTGTGAGCGGTGCGGGCAAGTCCGAAATCGAGCACTTTCACGACGCCATCAGCGCGCACTTGGATGTTGCCGGGCTTCAAGTCGCGATGAATGACGCCGATTTCGTACGCAGCCTCTAGCGCGCCGCAAAATGGCGGGCAATCGCCAGCGCTTCATCGAGAGGCAGACGGCCGCGGCGCAGCCGCGCCGCGAGGTCCTCGCCTTCGACAAACTCCATGACCAGCACGGCACGTCCATCGGCGTCTCGCGCGATCCCATAGATCTCGCCACATGGGAATAGTTGATCGAGCCAGAGTCGTGACTTCGCGCTCGAACCGTGCGACGCGATCGGGATCGGTGATGAAAGGTTCCGGAAGGACTTTCGGCGCGACCGTGCGATGAAACTCGCTGTCGATCGCGCGGTTCGCTTCGCCCATCCCCCCGCGCCGAGCGGCCCCAGATCTCATACGAACCGATGCGCGTGCCTGCGGCGAGTGTCACGGCGGTTGGGAAAGGTCGCTTCCGTTTCGCCCGTCTCGAGATGGCGTTCCCTGATATTCGCTCTCCTTGAGCGAAAATGCCGATCGAGGCATCGCCACTGACACGGCGCAGGTCCGCTTGACTTTCAGGCTGCAATCCGGCCGTGCACACACGGAATGGCTAAGTGCGGCAACCCCGCCGGGGACGCCACACCTTGGGAACCGCAAATTCCTTGGAAAATTCCACGAGTCGTCAACGGGATGCGTAAGTCGAAGATCGGCGCGCTCGTGGGTGAGTCCGTGTGTGGGGTGACTTCGATCCGCCCCGTGAGCAACGATTGCAGTGCCAGGACCGGGCCTCGGCGACATTCTGCCGAAGCAATCCACGGCAGTCAGCGAACCGTGAACGTAGTGTGGCTTCAATCTCCCGCATAGAACGCACAGGCTGCCCGAAACACCGCCGTGGGTGTGACGCTCGGCCGCATCATCGAAATGTACGGTTCGGTGTCCAAAACCCTCATGCGGCCGAGGACCGTGAGGCCCACCAGCGCGGAGTAAAGTGATCGGATCATCGACGCGATCACGTCAGAACTGGTGACGCTGCCGGATGCCGCCTTCATGACGTGGCGGCCCTGTTGCGTGTGTTCAAATTCGTCCAGTGCCGCTGCCTGATGGCCGTGCTTCACAACATGTCAAGTACCGGATGCCTTGCTTCGCGAGTAGTGGCATGGAGGATTCGTAGACGCTCATGTTGTCAGTGTGGGGGCCGCGACCATCGGACTATCGATGGCGTCGATGGTGGTCCTTAGAGGCTGTAACCCTGACCGGCACGAACCGCTTGCGCGCTTCGCCATCAGTGCCGTTTGGGGTTTAGGCTGCGAGCTTCGCAAGTTCGGCCGCGACATGCAGGCCGGTCTACTATGAATTAGGCAGACATGCTCGTAATGGCGAACATGCTCATCAGCACCGTGCTTACACTCGCGGTAGCGCCCGCCCGAGGACCGGTCCAAGACGCTAATGCCAGCGACTTCCAGCTTCGTGTGGCCTTCGACGTCTGCTCGAATGATGCCATCGACACAGCTCGAGACGAATACGTGCGCACTATTCGGCCCGGCGTGACCCGGTCCGCGCGCTTGAATCTTACTTCCGCGCAACATCTGCGGCTTCAGAGGCTCGTTGAAGACGTGCGACTACTGAGTACCGGACGAGTTCACACCACCGCTTACGATGATGAGAGAGCCCGCACCGGTGTACAGAATTGAGCTGAGGCGCAATGGCCGTCACCACGCCGTCAACTGGACCGATTACGGCTCGACCAGTGCCGAGGCGCAACGCTTGCGCGCTATGCTCGATCAGTTACGCGAGTTGGTCCTCGCAATCCCTGCTGTCCAGCGTTTGCCCAAGAGCGAAATCTTCTGCCTGTGATGCCGCTGCTGCCTAAACGCACCTGAAGCGCATCCGTTAGCCGGACTGGTCACGATCAAGTGACCCCGCGATAATGCCGACGGAACAGCCGTGCAGCGGCCCAATCGCGAACTTTGACGCTCCCCATTAAACGCCGTAATGTTGATCGATCCCAGGGGCCTGGCCCCGGAACCTCGCCGACGAGGATCAAGTGTCGGGAGATTTGTTACACGCTCTTACGACTGCCACGGTGTCAGGTGGGTGGGCATGAAATTGCCAGCGCCCAGTGTCGTTCTTCTGGAGATGCAATCCGTCCGCGACACGGCTCCCCTTAACGCGACGGAGCGCATAGCCAAGCCAGTGCATCGCCTCATCGACACCGGAGGACGTGTCCACGTCCGCGTCGAGCAAGGCGCGCTCTAGCGCCGGGGATATCCCGGCCCGCTCGATCACGTCGCGCCGTGTAAATTCGTCCGTGTCGAATGCCCCGTGCAGGGCATCAATCAGTGCTTGGTCGAATCGGTCCACCTGTGGTCCGCCACGAGCGATCAAGAAATCGACCTTCGCGTGCAGGCTCAGAAGCAATTCGCGATCGGCCCGAGTCATCGAATCACCTTGAGCGTGTCGCGTTCGATGCGCTCCGCGATCGCCAAGCACCGCGCAGCCGCGTCAGTGATACCCTTCGCTCGCCACTGCTCCGACAGTCGACGCCAGCGCGCCGACTTCCGCCGCATCATCTCGGCGCGCCGCCGGCATGGATAGCCGCAGTAGCGGTGTCGACGGCCTGGTTGCACAGCCTTCGGTAGCGGGGGATCACCGCCACAGACAAGGCACGCTGGATGGTCAAGTAAGGGTTGCTCCACCGATTTCGTGTCCCCTGGAATCTTTTTAATTGGCGAATACGCGCACGTTGCCGGACTGCGCTGTAGAAATCGATCGCCTCGGGAGACTGGACCTACCCGCCGGTCGCGTTGCGTAGCGAGCGATCCGACTTCGCGTCCGGGCGAACTTAAGTCTTGTCCGCATCTAGCCCATCCATAGCAATCTCGGCATTTCGCTTTGCGCGCAAATAGCGCGCAAATAGATCGGGCGCGGACAAAAACTTCGTAGACTCCACGCATGACAAACGACGGTCATAGCTGGCCACTGATCGCGATGATGCTGGCTGCAATCGGCGCTATCGTGGCCGCAGCGTCCCTGCTCGCCAACTTCGTTCAGTGGATGTTTACCTAACGTCATTCGTCGTCCTCTTGTCGCGTCGGACGTTCCGCTCGGGCGGTATCGAAGTCTTTGCCGCCACACTGACTCCACAGCCCTCTCGGCCTTCGCCCTCGTGCGTGCAGTAAATGAAATCGAAGTTGGCTGTAGGTTCATGGCTTCGGAACCAGTACCGGGACCGGTACCGGTATCCACCTTAGGTGGTGATACCGGATACCAGTACCAGCGATACCAAGTGGTATCGATGCCGGCTGATACCGCTGATACCAGTGGTCGCAGGGCATGCGCTCGGTAAATCTTTCTTGCTCCCCCGCGCTTGACGCTGCGGTTGCGGCCATCGAGAATACGCCCAGCACCATGCCGAGAACGCTTGACCAGATCAGGATGACCCTGAGGGGAAACGATGACACCGGATACGCCGTAGTCGACGCCGATACCGGCGAGGTTCTCGCTGAAGGTCCGCTCGATAAGAAGGCCGGCATTTCCGCCGGTACTCCACGCCGGGCTCCCGACGCTCTGGCTGCAGAACGTTGACTACGCTGGAGTGCCACTTGGACCCCCACTTCTTTACATGAAAGTGACGTTCACGAAGGGTCCAGGCATTTTGCCCAAATGCATAGTGGAGTTTCCCAGTGGCGAACGTCCACCGGGCTGGGACGAACAATCTAAACATGCGCGACCTTGGTTCAACTCGATAACCCTCATGTTGTTTTGATTAGTCGCGGTGTCGTGTCAAAACGCACGGCCCGGCTCTCGCGGGGCGATGCCGGTCAACCTTTCGGACGCCCCCGGACCGCTGATCATTGGTTCGGCGGCGTGCGACGACGGATCGTGGTCTACGTCTCGCACCTCACCGACGGCACCAGGGCGCGGCTGCAGGCTGCTGGCCGTAGACCGGACACCGTGCAGTGAGGGCCGACGGTTCGAAGGGCTTTGAGAAGCCGTGCGCGCGCCCTGGATGTCCCGAGCTGGTCGTGCGCCTGCAACGATCGCAGTTTGCCCGGGCCCGCTACTGTAGCCGGCGCTGTGCCGCAATCGTAAAGTTTGCGAAGCACGCGCAACGCAACCTCCGGGAGTTCGCCGCTCGGACCGATGATCTCCAGTACGGCGGCCGCTTGGTCGACGTCGTCACGGCGTACAACGCCGCTATAGCCGCGGGAGGAGATCTGGCTGGCAGGTCGCCGACGGGCGTTGGCGGCGATGGCTCGAACGACATCCGGTCAATCGCCGGCTGAACGGACACATTGAAAGACCGACAGGATGTAATCGACCGGAGACCGTCCAGTGAGAATCGCAGCAATGCTGCGCACGTGGCGCGAGTTGTGCTCTGATCGATTGCGCCCACTGCGCGTGTAATAGATGCCGAGAACTGATAGGGGGAGAGAATTGATGCCCATGTTCGCTAGGCGGTCGTTGCTTGTGGTGCTCGTCATTCTGTGGGCCGCCGATGCGACGAGCGCTGCACAGGAGGCCGGACCGACAGGAATGCCGTGCAAAGACCCCGAGGCGATTCTGCGTCAGAGCCAGTTCAAACTCGACGTTGGTCCCGTGCGGCTAAAGGACGGCAAGGACTGCCCGACCGAACCGGGAATTCGCTGCCAATGGCAAGTCACGCTCGAGCGAGTCGAGTCGTGGGGCACAGCTCCGCGATTTTTGCTCGTCATCGTCAACGCCAATCATCTGACCGGCAGTGGAGCATGGGACAGCGTGTTTCTCTACGCCTGCCACGAGGACGTGTTTGTGCCCTCCTTCGCGCAGCGGTTTCTGTCCGGCGCGCGGGTGGAGCTTGGGAAGCAGTCAGACTTCTGGCTGACCGCAGGAGAATGGCGTCAGGAGGATCCGGTTTGTTGTGCGTCGCGCCAGCGTCGAAGTCGCTACATGTGGAATCCGCGGCAAAGGGTCTTCGCCGTTGCGGAGTCGACGGTCACGGCCCGTAAGCGTCCCGGCAACTAAGAGTGCTGCTTATCCCCGCTGTTGTCGCAATCGCCCTGTCCCTCAGCCTGCTCGGCTCATGGTGGGTCGCTGGTGACCAGTGAGGAGGCGATCAGTGCTGCTCGTGATGTTCGTTGCGTCGCTTGCCCGTTGGCGGATCCGGTCGGGTCACGATCGTGCGCCTTGTTGTTCACCGGCCATCAAAGCTGCCCAAGTGTGTCTGCCGCGATAGCGGTCGTCGTGCCGAGGGCGCATCCAGCGACGTCCATGAGTGTGAAAGTTGAGTCTCGCAGCGCGACCGACAGCATGCCGATGAATGCGCCAGCGAGGGCCACAAAAAGCACCAAAGCTACAATCGGGCCAACACTCGAGACGACGAGTGTAAGAGCGAACCTCCACACGAATCCACAAAAGACACCAAACGCAGCCGTCAGTCCAAGCTTGACTGCTAGTGCTTGATCGACGAAGCGCATCACCGCCAGCGAGATCACGACGGCAGGCACACTTAACGCCACAGTGATCGCGAAAGCAGTCTCTGACAGCTTTGAGCCCGCATATGCGACGGACACTGGTATGCCGACGAGAAGGCAGAGTCGCACTAGCAAACGAAGCCACCCATCCACCGCTGGTTTACGCGAGCAGCTGCTCCTCGCCGCCCGGTGTCGGCAGTGAGCGAGAACGCTCGAACAGGAGCTATTGCAACTTTCGGAGGAGTTCTACTGTTGCTTGGAGAGCCCGTCGGACAACATCGTTTTGCTCGAGCGTGAGCGCACTCTCCAGCGTTCCCAAGTGCTGCCTTGCCGCCCGCCCGAACCTTGCGATTGCCTGGACAGCCTCCAGACGAACCCCTACGTTGGAATGACCTACAAGTAACACGATTTGATCCAATGATTGCCCCGTCTCCTTGCAGTTCACGTTCTCGCCGCTGCTCGTGATCGAGCCGTGGCGAGGGCACCTGTAGAAGTGCGAGGTCCTGCGTCCGGACGTAGACGAGGCGCGAACCGCACTTCGGACAGTTCAAAGGAAAATTCGGATCGCTCATCGTCAGAACGGCTGCTCGTCCTCGTCGTCACCGGCTTCGCCGAGTTGGCGGAGCCGCTGCGGTTGTTCTCGGCTTCTTGTGGCGCTCGCTTGAACGTGACGCTGGCTTGCGGGAGTTGGATCCAAGCCACGATCCACAGGGCAAACAACCCCCAGAAATAAACGGAGCCCAACGTCGCGGTCCAGAGTCCATGTCCCCACTGTACTGCCATCGATGGCACCGGCGGCGGGACTAAAAGGCTGGCAATGCCAAGACCGAACAAGCCCACACGCCACGCAGGCATTGGGTTTTCTCGTGAAGTCAGTCCCGCCGCGAGTGGTGGCATGAGGAACCACGCGTAGTAGACCCAGCCCACAGGAGAGACAAGTAGGGATGCAGTCGCTGTGAGCAGAAACTGTCGATCCAGATCGGCGACGTGTCGAACGCGCCATAGAGTAGCGACGCAAATCCCGCCTCCGGCCAACAACCAAACAGGCCCCACGACCTGGGGCCAGTTCACAATCGGTACTTGCTGCCATTCGCTAATGGAGAAGGTTCGCTCGACGAATCCGAGCACGGATGCGTTCACATAATGCTCGGCCCAGGAGACAGACGACAGGTGATTGATCCACGCGCGGTGCGCCTCGAGCCCAAAGAGCGTGAGCCCAGTCGCGAACATCCCCAGCAGCGTCAGGCAGGCCATTTGAGCGGCGCGCCAGCGACGCAACAGGACGAAATAAACAACAAACAGCAGGAAGAAGGGTTTGATGCTGGCAGACACGCCGATCCACGCGCCCGCTCGTGCGTAGCGGCCTTGACGAGCGCAGTGCCAGGCGAGGGTGAACGGGAGCAGAAGGATGAGCCCGATCTGTCCGGTCATCAGCGTGAGCATCATCGGTGCCGACACGACAACGAGGACACTCAGTACGGCGATACCCATCGCGCGGAGCTGGAGGGCTCGGCAAATCAGCACGAGCGAGACCAAGAGCGTCGCGGCGCTCAACAGGAGCCAAGCCAGGAACGCGGTCGGTGGGGACAGGAAGGTAAAGGGCAGGATCAACAGATGGAAATGTGGCGGATTCAGATTCCAGTAAGGACGTGTGTCAACGTCCCCTGGCAGCTGCGTCACGTCATACATGTCACCGCCAGAGCGTGCCTGTTTCGCTGATTCGTAGAAGAGGCCAAAGTCCTGCAGATGCCTAACCGCAATCGTGTTCTGAACGCTGTGGACGTACGTAGGGACGAGGACGCTAAGGACCACACCGGCGACGACGACGCTGGTCCCGCGGATAACAGCGCCCCAGAGCGCCACCGTGCGCGGACGCATTCCGAAAACCGTCTGCAGCGTTCGATCGCTAATCATTGACACTGCCCGGCGGCGGCGCAGCATTGGAGCACGTCGAGGTTATCCCCGTGGTACAGCCGATTCATCTGCTGGCGGGATTGTAGTCCGAGCTGCGACCGGCCCCTTCCGCGCGGTCGGTCACGTCCCACAGCGAGTGTCGGAGAGCGCCGCCCGAAGCCGCTGGACGCACTGCTCGTGGATTGCCAGAGTCGTCAGCAGGCACACCGCAACCTTCTGTGACGCGACCGCTGGCGCAGCGCCTTCGCTCACTAGGTCGTCAAACATGGGGAGACGGTCCATCGACGCGTTGAACCAAGAGGCACATACCGCGACGATAACGGTTCAGACGACCTTCGCTACGAACGGGGCGCGAACTGATATCCTCGCGTGCATGCGCCGTCGGCAGCTGATCGCGTTGGTGCTGCTGGTGTTGCTAGTCGCTGCGAGCGTCTCCTACACCAGTGGTTACACCCTCGACATTGTGGATAGCGAGGGGCGGCCGCAAGTGGCGTATGCCCTCTACAATCACCAAGGCTATTGGCTGAACCCGGTCCATCCCGTGAGCTACAACGCAACCCGACTGACCGTCGTCCGCGGTAACGATGATGGCCGCCTCACGATTCCGGGTGCCTTTCACGTGCATTGGCCCTTCCCGCTGCAGACGCATCCAAAGCTGTGGATTGAGATGGTCTACGTCCCTGGGTTGCACAACGCATGGGCGCGGTTCGCCCAGCGCTCTGCGGCGTCTCAGGTGGGGATTTGGCAAATGACGACGCAGGATCGCGCGATGGTCTTCGATGTGAGCGATCACCCTGAGCGCTGGCATGCCACGTTGTCCAACCTATCGTTTTTCATGAGTCCCGCAGTGCGTGATGTTGACCGCTCGAGGGCGGCACCGCTCGTCGAGCTGATCGGGCACTTTCGGGCGGAGTACCACGCCTTTCTCGCGCGTCACCAGGACGCGCCGCGACCCTTGCCACCAATGCCGCAGCTTTTTGGCGACGAGGAGAAGCGTCGTTGGAAAGAAATGGTCGACAAAGAGTTGTCCATACGGCCGAATTGGGGCATGGAGATCCGGCGCCTGTATGAGGGCGAGGTTTCCAATCTGGCAGAAGTCGAAGCAGACTTGAAACGATGATCGTTCGTCCGTCCCTCTTTGCCACGATCGACCAGCCGCGCGGATACCCGTTGCGGCTGGCCTTCCGGCCGCCCGCCGCGCGACCACCGTCCAGCCGATGGTGGCGATCAACTCTGATACCCCCAAATCACGTTTGATCAGGTAAGCTTCGCCCGCATGGCTGGTTCTCAGCGGCGCGCTCGTCCCGGGGCGCCCACAACGGGCGACCTCATCGTCCGCAACCTTGTGGGCGGCTTCGAGGTCATCGACGTGGATGGCAAGCGCATCGTTGGCCCCGTCGATACCTTCGCCGCCGCCTACCACCAAGCCAAAGTGGAGGCCACGGGCGAGATCTGGCAACAATGGATCAGTCCTCGCGGCCGACCCTTCGGGCCTCGACGTGTGACGCCAGCGGGCTAATTGACGCTGAACTTTCTGTCCGATGGCTGGCGCAGTCGGGTGGTTTGGCTTAGTTCCGCCAGCCAGGATTTGGCCAAAGACAGGCAGTGGTCCACATTTCGGCACGTAGAGAACTGTCGGGCCAGTTCGCCTTCGTAAAGTCGGAGCTCGAGCAACCCGTCTACCCAGTACGCTCGGCAACTGAACGCGCCTATTCGCCACACGGTACGAAGGAGTCGCTCCATCCATCATCGAAAATGCAAATTCTGGAACGTGAACCGTAGCGTCAAGCGATGAGTTTGCAGTTCGGCGGGGACTTCGAGACGTCCACTGTGAACCGTCGCTACAGTGCGGCCCGGACTGACGAGCGTAACGCCTGCGGTTTAATCGACGCGGCTTAGCTTCGCCTGCCAGGAGTTGGCCACGGCGAAGCAGTCGGGCAAATCTCGGCACGAGGAGACTTGTCTCGCGGTCTCGCCTTCGTAGAGCCGAACCTCCAGTAATCCACCTACCCGGTAAATTCGGCAACTCAATACGCCCGTTTGCCAAACCGTGTCCACAAGTTGCGCCATCGCTCATCGCGACTGCAATTTTCGTTTCATGGGTCGTGGAAGAGCGCAAGCGTCGAGAACTGACCGAGCGCGGATGGCATTCGCCTTTGTCGAAATAAATCATTGCGATTCTTGATGGACGCGTGTTGGGCCGTCGGATACGCTGCCACTCTTATGTCGTTCACTCCGCAGCGTGGTGACTTCGTCATCCGAAACAGCGTTGACGTCCGCTTTGATGTGGCCGATTGCGACGGCCGTGTGATCGCGGGCCCTTTTCAAACACTGGCTGCTGCCGTCGCCAACATCCGATTTCAAGCGAGCGACCGGATAGGCATTTGGCAACAACGGGTTGATGAGAGTGGCCGACAACTCGGCCCGCCGAGCATCCTCTTGCCGCGTCGTTCGCTGAGCGCGAGCACCTAAGCGACGAGCCAGGTGCCGACTGCGCCGGTGGCATGGCGGGCACTTCGAGACCCTACGGCGACCATGGCCACAGCGCGGCCCGATCACGCGCGTTTGATTCGACCTTTCAGACGTTCTCGACATCAGACCGCTTTCTCAGTCGGGGAATCGCGTCAAATGCACGCGCGCGCGATTTTGCTCCAGCGTCCAACATCTCAATCTCATTTCGTTCTCTGCGTGCTTTCCTGCGTTGTCGGAGAAGTGCCGGTCGTGGTCGTCGAGGCCGTTTGCCCATCAGTACGTCTTTCTCTTCTCTCTTCGTACCCAACAGCCGGGTGTCGGGAGCCCAACGGGAGAAAGATCTCCCGTTGCTAGGCCAGCCGGTATGCCGGTATGCCCGTTCGCGACCCGCAGTGACGTGACGACATGTGCGGGTTGATCCGGTTTTTCGTCAGGGTCGCACCCTGCCCTCCGCACCACTCCGGATCGTCGGTGAACGTGTCCACCGACAGTCTCAGGGTCGCCACCTTCTGCGGCACGTAGTAGCGGCGTTTCAGTTGTCGTGACGCGCGAGCTGCTACGCGTTTACGCCAACCACTCACGCCGGCCGTCACAATCGCGTACACTGAAACGCGAGACGGCCCTTCCCTCCCTCGCAGACTCGGTCGGTCACGTCCCACAGCGCGCTTCAGGCACTTGGCCGTCGCGCTTCGCACTCGGCCTTCGGGCACGAATCCCGCTGGGACGCTACATCTTGTAAACCCGACGCTCAGCAGTGTCACAGAGATCGGGCCAATGCTGTCATCGGCCATGCCAGCGCATATGATCGGGACCATCGAACCATGACGGTCGTCCTGCTCGTCGACAACCAGCCGCTCGTCGGGGAAGCCGTGCGGCGCATGCTCGCGCCCTACGCTGACATCGCCTACCACTACTGCAGCCATCCCGCGTCGGCGTTCGACACGACCTTGGAGGTGAAGCCCACCGTCGTGCTGCTTGACATGGTGATGGGCGACTTCGATGGACTGACGCTGATCAAACGGTTCCGCAACACGCTTTCGACTGCGGAGCTGCCACTCGTCGTGCTCTCGGCTCGCGAAGATGCGCGGCTCAAGGCCGAGGCGTTCGCGACAGGCGCGAACGACTACCTCGTGAAGTTTCCGGATCGCGCGGAGCTCGTGGCGCGAATCAGGCACCACTCAAAGGGCTTCATTCACATGCTCGAACGCGACGCCGCGCATGCCGCGCTCGCCAGAGAGCTGGCAGATGCCGCGTCGTACGCCCATTCGCTTTTGCCTCGTCCGCTTCGCGGACAGATCAGGACCAACTGGACACTGGTCTCCTGCCAGGGCCTGGGTGGGGATTCACTCGGCTATCACTGGCTGGACGACCATCACTTCGCGATCTATTCCCTGGACGTCAGCGGGCGCGGCGTCGGCGCGGCCCTGCACTCGGCGCGCGTGGTTCAGGCCGTCCGGCACCATGGCCTTCACGAGGCCACCGACTTCCTCGATCCCGGTTCTGTGCTGTGGGCCGTGAACGACGCGTTTCCGATGGAACGCCACCGCGACATGTTCATCTCCGTCTGGTACGGCGTGTTCGACACGCTTGACCGGCGTCTCCTGTACGCGAGCGCCGGACACCCACCCGCCGTGCTTCGAACGCGCGCTGCGGGTGAGTCTTGCCTGCTCGACACACCGAACATCTGCGCGGGCACTTTTCCCGACACGCGTTTTGCGGCAGGTGACGTGCATGTGCCGCCCGACGGCATTTTGTACGTCTTCAGCAATGGGGTGGCCGAGCTCGGGAACGGCGCGCAGGGACAAAGCGGACTGTACGCGTTCATTGACATGCTGTCAGAGCCCCTTGACGACGGCGCTGCGGACATTGAACGTCTGAAGTCGCAAGCGCAAGGGCTCGCTCGCGGCGCGTTCGGCGACGACCTGTCGATACTTCGCGTCGACTTCGGGCGATGACTTACTCGCCGGCGATCCGCTCCCGCAGCCGGCTCTTGTCGACCTTGCCGGCGGCGTTGATCGGCAGGTCGGCCAGGACGTGGACCCCCGACGGCACGGCCACGGCGCGCAAGCTTTCCTTCAGTCTCGTCCAGAGCCGCCCTTCGAGGCCGCCGCGGCCCTCCGAGGCGGGCACGACGAAGAGGTGCACGGCGTCGCCGTGCGGCGGATCGGGCACACCGACGGCCGCGGCGGCGGACACATCCGGCTCGCGGAGGGCGACCTCCTCGATTTCAGCGGGACCGATATTCGAGCCGTCGCGCACAATCAGGTCTCGGAGCCGGCCCTCGAGCCAGAGGTAGCCGTTTTCGTCGGCGCGCGCCAGGTCTCCCGTGCGCATCCATCCATCGCGCAAGACCTCGAACGTTGCGAGCGTGTCGTTCCAGTACCCCACCATCGTGTCCGGTGTGCGGACAATCACCTGACCCACCTCGCCGGGCGGGACGTCGTTCTCACCGGCGTCCACCAGCCGCAGCGCCACGCCAATCGGCGGGACGCCGACCGACCCGACGCGCCTCTCTCCAGACGGCGGATTCATCGCGTACGGCCCGGTCTCGGTCATACCGCAGAGCTCAACGGGCTCATAGCCGAGGACTGATCGGAACGTGGCGTGCAGCGCGGGCGGCAGGCGGTCACCTCCGATCAGCCAGAGGGCCTGCGGTCGTTCGCTCGCGGAGGGCGCAAGCGGATGCGCGAGGGCCGCCGCCAGCAGATTGGGCGTGAGGGCGAGCAGCGATGTCTGAGGCTGATCCAGAAAGGCGCGCCAGAATGCCTCTGCGGTGAATTGCCGCAGCAGCACGACAGTGCCCCCGACGCGCAGCACAGCCATCGCCAGCAGCTGGAACGCGAGAGGCTTCATCAGCGAAATGGGCACGAGCGAAACCGTGTCGGCTGTGAGCGTGGCCTCCTCGATGAATTTGTCGATCCGGCTGACCGTTCGCCGGCTCGTGTGCGTCACGCCCTTCGGCCGGCTCGTCGTCCCCGACGTGAAAAACACCGTGCTCAGGCGGTCCACGTCGTTCGGGTGCGAATGCACGCCCGCCGTGGGCGCCGCTGCCAGGATGGTGGACAGCCAGTCGTTCTGGTCCACGCAGAGGACCTCTCGCACGTTGGCGACGTGACGGGCGCCAACGAGCGCGCGCCACGTCTCGCCGAGCGTCACGATGACCGTCGCACCGGCACGCTCAAGGCAGTACGCGACCTCGTCGGGGCGATATCGGAAGTCGAGCGCCACGGCAATAAAGCCAGCACGAAAGCAGGCGAAATAGGCGACGAGTGCCTCGGCGCAGTTCGGCAGCCAGAGCGCGACGCGATCGCCGTGACGGCATCCACGACGGACGAGGTCGGCCGCGAGATGATCGGCCGCAGCCACGAACATTGAGTACGTGAGCCGCTGGCTTCCGCAGAGGATGGCTGTTTTGTCAGGCGATTGCTGAAGCGCGGCATCCGCGATTTGATTGAGCAGCACGACAGCGCGAATCGTAGCCGATTCAGCACCGTCATCGACATGACCCTGCCTCCTTGGGTGTTATAGAAAGCCAGGGGTCGACGCCACAAAATGAAAACGGCGCCCCGGCTTGGTCAGCTGGGACGCCGTATGTTCGGCACTATCGCTCGACTGTTGCAGAGTCTCAACAGTCGAGCGAGAGCCGATCGTCCGACCGGCAGCGTCAATCGAAGGGTACGCTGGGCTTAGGGCGCGACACGCACGACTTCTCCCACTCCCGCGAAGTTGGTGCGCGTCGTGACATAAAGCGCGCCGTCAGGCCCAACGGCGACGCCGCCCGGCTTGACGAGTCCGGCCTGGGCGATCACTGTCTGCGCGCCGGTCGCTAGATTGATACGTATCAAGCGGCCATCCACGCCGGGCCCTAAGGGCGGAATGATGCCATCCGCATCGTGTTCGAGGACATAGCCGAAGCCCCTGGCGGAGTCGATGGCGATATCGATGATGTTGGTGAAGCCGGTTGCCACGACCACGGGCGTGCCGCCGCCACCAGGAACGCGGTAGATCCGAGCGGCGCCGACCGGAAACGGTGCACCCGTGAGCTCGCCCACGTAAAGACTCCCATCCGGAGCTTCGATCACTGTCGTGGGTACCGACTGGATCGTAGCGGGGCCGACCATGCGCGAGGGAAAAACGGCGAGCGTTGAGATCTGGCCAAAGAGCCCGATGTGCAGCAGCGCATTGGCGCCCGCGTCGGCAACCACGATTCGATTTGACAGGACGCTCATGCCGAAGGGGTTGGTATCGAGCACGCCGCCGTCAGGATTGGTGATCTCGTGGTCTGACACGTCGAGCACGTGGGCCCACTTTTCGATCCCGTCGACGCGTATCAGCGACCCGAACTGAATGCCGGCGGCTTCGAACTGCGTTCGGGCCAGCGGATTGCCCGCGTATGAGATCAGGACCCAGGCGGTGCCGAATCCGAAGCCGATGTCGCTCGGCCCGGCCGCGTTGTTGCCGTCCGCCGGCGCTATCGACGGCAAACCGGTCACGACGCGCTGGATTACCCCGATTCCGGTGATCTGCGTGATCGCTCCGGTCGGGCCATAGCAACGATTGGCGCCCGTACCAGGGTCGAGGGAACATAACGAGCTGGAACCCCCACGTCCGGCTTCCGCGACGTACAACGCGCCGTCCGGTCCAAAGGCGAGCCTTCTGGGGTTGTCCAAGCCACTTGCAATCACTTGCAGCGCCCCCTGCGCCTGCAGTGGCGTGTTCACGGTGCCACTCAAAACAATGGCAATAACTACTGTCACGGCAATCAACCACTTGTGAATTGAACTTGTGGACGTCAATCGCTCCTCCAGAGATTCTCTTTGCTGCGTTAGCTCGATGCCAGTCCGATAAGGGTAGCGAACTCCACCGCCGGAACGATTGACTCCACGCGCCAAAGTGAGCCGGATCTGGCCTCCCGGGGTAGTGTGCGATTGCAGGGATGTTAGCGTACCGTTCTGCGTGAGCGTCGGGCGATCGACCTCAGCGTACCACCTCCCGACGTTCACAGGAGCCACGCGACTGCGTCCGCCGCGTACGCCCCAGTGACAGCCAACGTTTCTTGACGCGCCCTGGCGGTGCGGCGTAGCGTGGCTGGGTGATGAGCAGCACGCGATTCGCCGGTGTGCATCTGCTAGCGAATCAACTCGGGCGGAGTTCTGCCCTGTGGAATGGCGACGCGAGATGAGCACGATTGAGGCGCGAGCTCGCTCGGAGGGGCGGACGACGCCAGCCAGACGGCCTGACGGTAGGGGCCGGGGACACACGCGCGCGGTCATCGCGCCATCCGTACAAGGTTGGGTCCTGCCGCACCTCATCGCATGGGTCGAGAGCCGCAGCGTCAACGCCTCGCCTATTCGCCGGCTCTTTGGGCGGACGAGGCTCAAGGATCCTAACGTTCGCGTCCCCGAGGCTGTGACCGAGAGGGCGTGGCGCCTCGCCGCGACTCTCACACGTGACGAAGCTCTCGGCATCCATCTCGCCGAGTCGCTGCCCCGCGGCGCGCTCGACCTCATCGAGTACGCCCTGCGATCCAGCCCCAATCTCGGGAAAGGGCTCGATCGTCTGGCCCGGTATGGGCGTCTCGTGAGCGATCGGGTGGCGGCGCGGACACACCGCAAGGGAGAAGGCCTGTTGTTTCTGGTCCACGACACTGCCACGACGCCCTTACACCCGGCACGAGCAGAATTTGCGCTGGCCGTGGCGCTCAAGCTGGCACGTGACTGTACGGGAGCGGACATCACACCGGTCCGCGTGTCCTTCGCGCATCCTGCACTGGGCAACACTGAGGAGCATCGGCGGTTCTTCCACGGACATGTTCGGTTTGGCGCCGGTTCGAGCTCGATGAGCCTCAAGGTATCCGATGCGTTTCGTCCAATGCGCGACGCCGATGCGGCACTCGTGGGGATTATTCGCCGCCGGCTCGAGAACGCTCTGGGCGAGCAAGACCGGTTGCGTGCCGGCCCCATGAGCACACGCGTCCGCCGCATACTGGTCGAGCATCTGGGGCAGTCGGTCCTGACGCTGGACGGCGTCGCCACAGCGCTTGCAGTCAGCCGACGGACGCTGACCCGCCGTCTGGCCGAGGAGCGCAGGTCATTCCGCCAGATTCTCGATGAGGTGCGATGTGACTTCGCGCGTGCCTTGCTTCAGGATCGCAGCCTGAGCATCGACGACATTGCGTTCTTTCTGCAGTACTCGGAACCTGCGGCGTTCCACCGGTCCTTCCGGCGGTGGACCGGTAAGACGCCACGCGCGTTCAGAGAGGCCTGACCGCTCTCACCGACCGCCGCCAGATTCCCCAGCGATACGCTCCGCGGCACTCCCATTGACTCCTCGCGCCAAAGGAGCCGGATCTGGCCTCCCGGGTTAGCGTGAGATCGCGAGGAGTTCGCTACCCTTATCGGTGCCGCCAATTTGTCAACGTGGGGCGGGCTGCAGTTTTTCTGCGGTGTACTTCGCTGCAGGTTTGTTACTGAAGTTTATGAATCCGCCAGATGGACGGTGGGCGCCGGCGCTCGACGGCAATGCCGGCTGGCGCTGACCAGGAAGAACAATGCGCGCACTGATGATGACTGCGGGCACGTTGATCTTCGCCGCCGGCTTCGTCGCCGGCGGCCGCCTGGAGCCCCCGGTCGGGGCGCAGGGATTCACGGTCGTCATGGACTGCGGCGCGTCGTCCGCCCCGCAGCTCCGCACGACGCTCTATTTCGGTCTCGCGCGACCGAAGGGCGCCGTGACCGAGCTCGAGTGGCAGCTATTCTTGCGCGACGAAGTGACCAGGCGGTTTCCCGACGGGCTGACCGTGTGGGAGGCGGAGGGCCAGTGGCGGACACCCGCCGGCAACCTCGATCACGAGCAGTCGAAGGTCCTGCTCCTGGTCCATCCCGATACGGCGGCGGCGCGGCAATCGGTCATCGCCGTTATCGAGGCGTATCGCAAGACGTTCGAGCAGCAATCCGTTCTGTGGGAAAGCGCGCGCGTGTGTGGCGCGGCTTAAGTGCTGGCGGTTTGAACTTCCTCAACATCACCTACATGTGTACACCCGCGCGGACTGCGAGCTATCGATGGAGGAAGCCCTAGCAATCGGGCCGGCCTGAAACGTTATCGATGGGCCACCAGGCCACCACATGGTGATGTTTGTGAAGCGATGCCCCTACCGTGCCGAGGAAATTCAGGACGCCGCGATCGTGTGCAAGCACTGCGGACGGGATCTGCCGTCGCCCCCTCCCGAAGCCCCAACCGTACGACCGACGCCGGAGTGGGTTCATCAACGCCCGCCGCGCAAGAAACTCCATCCGGCGATCGTCGCCGTGACCGTCCTGGCCATCGTGACCAGCATGTACTACCACGCGATGCTGATGCTGGTGAAGAGGCCGACGACGATCACGGCCCCGCAGCCCATATCGCACTCTGCGTCGGCCGCCTGGAGCATGTGCCAGCAATTTGTCAGTGAACGGCTTCGCGTGCCGAAGTCGGCGGAGTTCGCTGATTTCTTTGACTCGCAGTCGCGGGGCGGGCAAGACGGCGAGTACGAGATCCACTCCTACGTGGACGCACAGAATGGGTTCGGCGCGCTCATCCGCAACAGTTATGTGTGCACCGTGCGCCATCAAAGCGGAACGTCGTACCAATTGGTCGACCTTAAGATGACGCCGCGATGAGCCGCAACGGAAGGGTAAAGATGGCAGCAGATCACAATGGGCCCACTGGGTTTCGCCTCGCCCACGAATTAGAAGGGCTCCTTCGAGGCATTTCGGCCGACGGGACTATCGACTCTTCCGAGACCGAGCGCCTGCGTCGTTGGCTTGCCCAGAACGACGAGTATCGCAACGTTATTCCGTTCGCCGAGCTCCACCGGCAGGTGGAACGAGCACTCGCGGACGGCACACTTACGGTCGAAGAAGTCGAGGACCTTCTGTTTGTCGTCTCCAAACTGACAACAGTTAACCCGTATTTTGATCAACTCCGAGGTGGCATCCAGGTGTTGATGGGGGTGCTCGCGGGCATCGCAGCCGACCAAAAGCTCGAAGACTCGGAGGCTGACGCCCTCGTCGAGTGGACGGATGACTGGATGCATCTGAGAGGACTGTGGCCGTACGACGAAATCGAAGCAATTGTCACGACGATTGTCGCTCGAAATCGCGTGGCTGAGCATGGACGACGTCTGTTGATGCTGGCCGAAGAGTTTCCCGTGGCCGGGCTCACCGAGCGATGTCAAGACGCCACGGTTCCGCTATCCATCTCTGGCGTTTGCACCGTGGATCCAACGATCGTTTTTGAAGACCGAGGCTTCGCATTTAGCGGTGAGTCTCGCAAGTGTATCCGGTGCGAGCTCGAAGGGCATGTCCTCCGCCGCGGAGGGCGGTTTTTGAAGAGCATTACGAAGGATATCGATTTCCTGGTCGTGTGCGATGAGGGAAACGAACTGTGGGCCTTCGCCTGCTACGGCCGCAAGGTCGAGCGGGCCTACATGATGCGCCGCGAGGGCCACCGCGTCCAGATCGTTTCCGAACGCGATTTTTGGGACGCCATACACGTATGAGCAGCGAGTGGGATCGCCGCCTTCCGCTCCGACCATCCGATCCGCGGGAGATCCCAGAGCACCATCTGTGGACGCTCACGAAGGACGGCCAGCGCGCCGAGGCGCGTACGCGCATGGTTCCAATCGGCCTCGGCCGACCAGAGTTGACATTTTATTTTTCGAGCCGCGAGACGGGCGAAATGATGTTGCTCTGGTCGCAAGTCTTCGAGGACGAACGCCAGGTCGCCGAACTCGCCGAGGCGAAGAAGACGGAGTTTGAAGCGAAGGGCTGGATGGAAGATGGGCCTGCAGCATTGCGAACCAGGTCACAGGTCGAACTATGCTGACGAATTTGACCAGTTTGGTTAGTGAAGCTCGCCGAAGAACGTCACGCCGGATTGAGCCGCCGCGCTGACGCTTGGGGGAGATCGCACCTGAGCCCCGCGTACGACCGGTGACCCGCAGTTGACGGCCGACGCTTGGCCCGCCGAGGACAACGTCGCGATCGACGACGCGGGGTTTCGGAACTCATAGAGTTGGCGATCGTCCCTCCGCCTTCGCGCGGTCCCGAAGAGTATTATTCCTGCGATGACTCGCTTGCGATTGTTGTGTCAGGCGTTCTGTTCGTGTCTCGCTTCGAGCGTTCTGTTCGTGTCTCTCTTCGGTAACGGTGCGGCTGATACGCAGCTGCCACCACAAGAGCAGTTTGCCATCACCGACATCACGTTGATCGACGTCGCCGCCGGCCGCGCACTGGCGAATCAGACGGTTGTCGTTTCTGAAGGCCGCATTGCCTCGATCGGCCAGAGAGGAAGGATTCGGGTGCCCGCCGCTGCGCGGCGTATCGATGGTCGCGGGAAGTTTCTCATTCCCGGCCTGATCGATACGCACATCCATCTGGCGACAAGCGCCGATCGCGATCGTTTGCGCGCCGTCGTACCCCTAATCGTGCATGGCGTCACGGGCGTCCGCGATGCAGGCGCGAGCGGCCAGGACGAATGGCTTGTCACGCTGCGCCGGCGTGTCGCAAACGGTGATGTTCTTGCGCCCCGTATGTATGTGTCCGGAATGCTGAGCCGGCGAAGCATCGAACGATCAGGGCTCGGCGATGCGGCGGCGCTGGCGCGTCGTCAGCTCGATCTCGGCGTCGATGGATTGAAGATTCGGGATGGTCTGACGCGTGAGGACATCCGCGCGATCTTGGAAGTGGCTTCGACGGCCAACCGCCCCGTGTACGGCCACACCTACGATACGGTATCGCGCGAACGGGAGCAGATCTACACGCTCGACGCCGTTCGCAATGGGGTGAGCGGGACGATGCATGTCATGGGCATGCCGCAACTCGGAAGCGGCGAGCGACCGACGCCTCCTCCGGGCCCTCGCTTTGAGGCAGCCTGGCAGACCTGGTGGGTCTACTACGCGTCTCTGTGGCGTCACGCCGACCCGAATGCCGAGCGCGAGCTAATCGAAACCATGGTCTTCCGAAACGCCTGGCTCGAGCCGACGCTGATCACTGAGGACTGGATCGTCAACGCCGCCACGTACCGCGAGGGATGGCGTGAACGTGGGCTACCGGGCTCATTCGAGCGCGCGCACGAGGGCTTTCCGGCGGTCACGGGCGTCGCCTTGCAGCAATACGGAGAGGCGGTCACGCGGATGAAGGATTTCATCCGACGGTTCCATAAAGCAGGTGGAGTCATCACCGCGGGCACGGACTGTCTGCCTGTCTGCGGCTTCGGGCTGCACGACGAGCTCGAACTCCTCGTCAGTGCCGGGCTTAGCCCGGCGGCGGCGCTGCGCGCGGCGACACTCGACGCCGCACGGGTGTTGCGTTGGGATGCATCCGTGGGTCGCATAGCGCCGAACCTGATTGCCGATCTCGTGCTGCTCGACGGCAACCCGCTTCAGGACATTCGGCAGGTGCGACGGGTGCGCGCCGTCGTTACGAATGGTCGCTACCTCGATCGCGACAGGCTCGACGGCCTCCTTGCGAATGCGCTCGCCAGCGGCGACTGACGATCGGACCATAAACCATCGGATGGCCGAATGCTGACGACGCTCCTCGTGGCCTTTGCTCGACATTAGTGCCCGCGCTGTAGAAATCGATCGCCTCGGGAGACTGGACCTACCCGGCGGTCGCGGTGTCGGTGATCCTGCCGCTGATGTTCGGGCGTGAAATCCTCTTCGACCTGGTGTGAACAACTCGCACTTGCGTAGGGAGCGATCCGACTTCGCGTCCGGGCGAATTTACGTCTTGTCCGCATCTAGCCCATCCATAGCCATCTCGGCATTTCGCTTTTGCGCGCAAATAGAGCAAATAAATCGGGCGCGGACAAAAAACTTCGTAGACTCCACCCATGACAAACGACGGTCATAGCTGGCCACTGATCGCGATGATGCTGGCTGCAATCGGCGCTATCGTCGCCGCAGCGTCCCTGCTCGCCAACTTCGTTCAGTGGATGTTTACCTGAAGTCACTCCGTCGTCCTTTTGAGTCGTGGTGTCGCGTCGAATGCACGCGCGCGCGATTTTGCTCCAGCATCCAACTCTCTGATCTCTTGTCGTTCTCTACGCGCTCGTCGTCGTTGTCGTCGGAGAACTGGTCGTGGTCTTCGAGGTCGTTTGCTCATCAGTACAGTCTTCTCTTAATCTCTTCGTACTCAACAGCGGGAGCCTGAGCCCCAACCAGGGCGAGAGCAATTCTCTGCACACTCATCGCCGTCATCCCCACCTAAAGATCGCCCTCCAGCTGCAACCGACGACGGCAGCTATACAGCCAACAACAAGTGCACGGCCCACGCGAGTTCGGCACTCCACCAGTGCGCCGCCCGTGTCGGGCGAGGGCCGATCACCAGGTCCAACGCGTAACCGTTGTGGCTCATCAGTGAGAGTTTGTGCAAAACCGAGCCGAGACCAGCGCATGTCGCTCTGACACGTCCGTCTACACTAGATGCGGCCGCGCAAAAGGGGCTGAGTGTACGACCTTCGGCAATCAGGACTTGGTGTTGGAGCTGCTCCAAAACGTCCCGTGACCTCTAGCGACGCGACCCGAGATCTCGGCGTGCGCCGCAATGTTATTGAGCGCGCCTTGAGTGCGCGTTGCCGATGCTGTTGTCGTCTGCTACCCTTTCAATGTGCAGCGCCCGCACAGCAAGATCCGTAGCTCTTCTTCAGCCTAGGATTGGACTGTTCCCAAAATCGAGGGTGTCGTGCAACTCAGTGAACGTCAAGTCAGCGGGGTAGCGATCATTGATATTGCCGGCGATCTCCGAGTGCCCGCCGAAGACCCCCGCGCCCTGCGAGAAAAGGTGATTGCTGTTCTCCTTCGCGGCGAGCATCGAATTCTGTTGAACTTCGCCAACCTGCAGTTCATGGACAGCTCGTGCCTGGGCGAGATCGTCGAAAGTTACAAGGCCACGGCATCGAGTGGCGGGATCCTCAAGCTCGCCCACATCGGTCCTCATTTGCGAAGTGTGCTCGAGACCACCGCACTCAACAAAATCCTCGAATCGTACGAGACCGAGGCGGAAGCCCTCGCCAGCTTCGGCGAGACAGCACTGGCTGACCCGCCCTGAATCAGAAACGCGAAGCTGACATCCTGCGCGCTGGCGGATATCGGGCAATCGCCCACCGTGCGAAGCCAATGGCGTTCCTACTCGAAGGCTAGCTGATCGACTGCCGCGCGTACAAATTGATCGTGCTCTCGCCCCTGCGCCTCGGTGAGCTGGACGATCATGGTGTACATCTCGCGCAACATAGTGTCGCGCTCCGCATCGGTGAGCAGTGCCGTGGCTTTCTTCGTCCGCCCGGTCATGCGATCACCCAACCGCGAGTATTGATATCAAGCGATCCGGCCGTTCGTTTGGTAAGCTTGCGCCTTCCAGATGGCAACACCGCCCTGCAAATGCTGTCGTGATGATGGCTGGGTCTGCCAGGAGCACCCGGATCAACCGCATCCGCACCCCGATCCGGCGTCGCCTGGATGGGGCGTGTGTCCCGGACCAGGAATGCCTTGTACGTGTCCCATCGGCCTCGCCATTGCCAAAGAACGCACGCCGACCCCACGCGAGTAGCGTTCACGCGATCACGGGTCCCTGAGTTTTTGATTTCGAGCGATCGGAATTCGTTTTGGTAAGCTCTGCGTCGGAGGCCGCGATGTTCTTTACAAGACCGAAGACCGTCATATGCGCCGCTTGCGGAAAGCCAATCGAGCCACGAGAGCGTCGGTTTGTTGACAAGAACCGCGTGACGAAGGCCGAGCGCCAGGTTCACGCCACTTGCCACGAAGCGGCTCAGCCGACGAAATCGAACTAAACCACTACCCCACCACTGAACGGGCGACAACGCGCGCGGCTAAGATTGGCGCGGGAGGTGAAGATGGCTCGGATCGTCTTCCGCTACTGCGCATATTGAGTCTCCGGCCTACACGCCGTCCGGGTGGCGGCGCGGATTCGTCGCGAACTGCACACCGAAGTCGAAATGGAGAAGGGGAAGTACGGAGAGTTCAAAGTGTTGGTCGACGGTAACACCGTGATCGATGGGGGCGCCTGGGCCGCCTTGGGCGTCCTCCCGTCGGGGCAGAGAGTGCTCGATGCTGTTCGAGCCAAGGTCTCCGAGTGACGCCCACCCGTCGCGCTGATAGCGAAGGACGATCCCGTCGGCGGAGTGTCTGAGAGTTGCCGTGCGTTCGCTGGTCCAACCCGAGTGAAGTTTGCGTGTGCGTGGGCAGCAAATAGATTTGGCGCGACGACGGGAAAACCCCGTAGACTCCACCCATGGCAAACGATGGTCATAGCTGGCCCCTGATTGCGCTCATGCTGGCTGCAATCGGCAGCATCGTGGCCGCAGCGTCCCTGCTCGCCAACTTCGTTCACTGGATGTTTACCTGACGTCATCCGGACGTCCCCGACAGCCTCAGGGTCGTCAGCTTTGAGCGCCTCGCAAGCGGCCAGCATCTCGATCAGAACAGTGTCATCCATTACGTATCTGTCCGTTCGTTGCCAGGTTTCGAAACACTCGACGCTCCATCGCACTCGTGATGTCGACCACTTCTGCAATCAGCAGCGCGAAACTGTTCGCTCGATGCACAGAACGTCAACCTGAACAGCACACAAGGTTGAGCTAACCTTTTCCGCATGGCCACCGGACCCCAGCCCGGAGACCTCATCATCCGCAACACGATTACGTTGCACTTTGAGGTCCTCACGATTGATGGTGGCCGGATCGCCGGCCCCTTCGAGTCATTCGCCGCCGCTCGCATCCGCGCTCAATTGACCGCCGACGGCGCCACCGTTTGGCAACAGGCGGTTGATGTTCGGGGCCGCGCACTCGGTGTGCCCGTACCCGTACCGCTCGCGCCTGTTCACCTGGCAACCGTCCGCTCCGAGGGCTGAGCGCAAGCCCGCCAACGAACAGCATTGCGTTATGACGTGGGTGGAACTCCTCCTCGCCATCGGTCTCGCGATGTTCGCCGCTGGGTTAATCCACTGCGACGGCCGCGACGGACGGGTGATGATGCTGAGTGCGGCCGCCATCATGGCAATCCTGCTCCTAGGTTTTTGGTAGGACCCCATCCGAGTCATAGCGCCTCCGTCGGAGCCTTGCTCGAAGCTTCCACACCGCGGGATCGCTGGTGCGGGTGAGCGCCCGCGCCGCACGTCGGGTGAAGTAGCGCGCGATACGCTCGGAGAGCGTGGCATCAGCGACCGTGACCAATCGGATCAGGGCGATCACTTCACACCAGCCTTCCACGTCTGACGGAGCTTCTCGGACGCGAATTGCCCGCGCGAGTTTCAAGGTGTCATCGTTGCGCTCATCACGCGGGACCGAGAACCAGAGATCTGCACAGAAACCTTAGGTCCTTCGCAGACTTCTTACGCGACATGGCGCAGAACACGTGATGTCTCGAAGGTGGTCCCCAAGCGGTCGAATCTCGCAGGGGGAAGATTCACGCGGCAGGCAGAATCACGTCGACATTTCGGTCTCAAGCTGGGAGACGTTCCCTTCTGGGGAAGTTCCCTTCGCCCGCAGGACAGAGAACGAGCGTTCTGTGAACCTCCAGAACGCTCCCAACACGGACTATCGGCCGTCCTCTTCGGACTCCGGCGGAAACACGAGGTTCAGGATGAGGGCGGTCATCGTTCCTATAATGAGCGGCGATCCCAGGATTGGATGCCACGCCTCGGGGAGTTGCGCGAGCGCCCCTGGAACCGTCTGGACGCCAAGGCCGAGCCCGCACGCTACCGCAAGAATGAGCATCGTCCGGCCGGAAAATCCCCCTTGTGCCACGATCCGCACGCCCGCCATCGCCACGAGCCCAAAAAGGACGACGGTCGCGCCGCCCAGCACCGCCGGTGGCATCACGGCAACGAGTGCGCCGAGTTTCGGCATCAGGCCGAGCGCCATCAGGATCACGGCGGTTGCGTAGCCGACCACGCGGCTCGCGACACCCGTGAGTTGGATCACGCCGTTGTTCTGCGCAAAGGTCGTGTTCGGAAGCGAATTGAAGACCGCGGCCAGGATCGAGTTCAGTCCGTCGGCAAGGACACCGCCGCGCACGCGCTGGATGTAGAGCGGTCCCGACACCGGTTCACCCGACACCTGCGAGGTCGCGGTGATGTCGCCAACCGACTCGAACGTCGTAATGAGATAGCTGAACGCGAATGGCGCCAGGAAGCGGAGGTCGAACGAAAGCCCGTACCGGAATGGGGTCGGGAAGAGAAGCCAATCGGCTTCGCGTACGGGACGGAAATCCACGACGCCCGCGAGCGCAGCGACTACGTAGCCCACGCCGAGTCCGAACGTGACGGCGCCAATCCTCCCAATGCCGCGGCCGAATCGATTGAAGAAGATGATCACGACGATCACCAGGAGGCCGAGACTGACATTGCGCGCGCTCCCGAAGTCCTTCGCGCCGTTGCCACCGGCGAAATTCGTCATACCGACTTGGATGAGCGAGAAACCGATCATCATCACGGACGTGCCGGTGACGACTGGCGCGAAGAGACGCCGCGCGAAACCCAGAACGAACGAGAGAATGATCTCCACCGGCGCGGCGAGGATGCTCATGCCGAGCATCAGCGGGATACCGCCGACGGCGCCTGCGGCCAACGCAGGGCCCACGAACGTGAACGACGTTCCCTGCACTGAGAGGAGCCCAGTCCCAATGGGACCGACGCGCATCACCTGCGTGATGGTAGAGATGCCGGAGGCGAAGAGCGCCATGCTCACGAAGAACGACGTTTCTTCCGGTGGCAGGCCGAGCCCCACCGCGATGATGAGAGGCGGGGTGATGATGCCGACGAACATGGCAAGGGTGTGCTGGAACCCGATGAAGAACGTTTCGAGCAAAGGAGGGCGCGATTCCAGCGTGTAGACGAGACCAAAGCGCGGTCGTCGCGAGGACACGCGGCAATTCTAATTTGCCTGGATCTCACGTGTGCCCAGGACTTAGGGCGCGTAAACTCAGGGCGCAAAGACGAAGGGCGACTGCTCCAGCACGCTCACGAAGTTCATCGTGCCGGGTACCGTGAACACCGCAAACCACGTGTACGCCCCGGGAGGTTCCGCGCCGGTGAAGGTGTATTGCAACACCTGCTGCTGCATCGGTGACGGGACGAAGTTGGTCGCGATCGGTACCTGGCCCGGAACCGGAGGCCCGTTGACCTGCAGTGAGAGGAACTGTCCGTCGGTGAGCTGAACCATGATGTACGCATCGACTGGGCTCGCTGCGCCTCCAGGCGTCACCGTTGCTACGACCGTCATGGTGTCGCCGGTGTGATAGCTCGCGGCGTTCAGCTGGAGCGCGACCTTGGGAGCGGCTGGCGCCGCACGGCCGTCGATTCGCAGGTGCCGCCCAACCGACGGAATGCCCGCGAGGGCACCGGCCTCGGGGGCCGCGGTCGCATCGAGCACGAAGAGCAAATAGGGCCCAGGCGGCAGGAGATTCGGATTCTCTGGGAAGCTGACGGTCAAACCTCCGTCGTGGCGTGTGAAGTTCAAGCCGACGTAGCGCTGGTCGGCGTTGAAGGCGTGTGTCACGGACCCAGCCCTGAGTACCACGACTCGGTTGATGGTCGACGCTTGTGGCGTCGTCACTTCCATCGTGCCGCCGAGCGGAGCGCTTGCGGGTGCCGCACTGATCGTCGGTCGATCAGGCCTGCCAAAATACCAAGGCTCAAAGAGTTCGATCCGCAGCTCGCGATTGTCTACGGTGCCCTGCTGGGCAGTTTCGGGCAGTGAGTGCGGAAAGTCCGCGATGTTGTGGAAGCTCCAATTGGCAGCCACATTCGATCCGGCAATCCAGACGCGGCCATCGGGTATCAGCAGCGCGACCGAATGATAGTTGCGTGCGACCGTCGGGTTAGCGTCTGCGGGTAATGTGGTCCAGCTGTTCGAAAGCGGGTGGTAGATCTCAATCTCAAGCACGGCGCCAGCCGGGTCTTGGGTACTATCGCGAAACCCTCCGCACACCACGACCTCCGAGGTCGGGAGCAACACCGCATTGAGGTTGGTGCGTATAGGCGACGCGCCGTTCACAAGCAGCGTGCGAGGCTGCGTTGGTTGCCACGACGGCGAGGCATCGTCGAGGTCGATTGTCTTCGCAACAGTAGATCCGCACATGAGAAGCCGCGTGCGATATCCA
Source organism: uncultured Acidobacteriota bacterium (assembly GCA_963724485.1). Lineage (GTDB taxonomy): Bacteria > Acidobacteriota > Vicinamibacteria > Vicinamibacterales > UBA2999 > JACCSI01. The sequence continues at coordinate 239,621 of CAVRUW010000012.1, read as the reverse complement.
AACTCTGGCAACAACGGCAGCAACACTGAGGTGACCGCAAAGGAGTCGTATTCCGCACCAGGGCCGGGACAGACGACGCTCCAAGCGAATGACGTCGTGTTCCACCTGACGCTGAAACCTCCCAGCGGAGTCGTGAAAAAGAGTGTCGCGTCCTTGATGAGATGCACACGAGGATAGGAACTCAGGGGCCCAGGTACGGTACCACGATCGATCCAGTACCCCGGCGCTGGCGCGGGTGTGTACGTCTCGATTGTGTTGTTGACGTGACGCGTGTCGCTGTTGCTCGCAGGACCCCCGACCGCCACGGCATCGCCGTCACCGAGCGTCACCAGTGTTGGATACCACCGCCCACCCCCGGTGGTCTTGAAGCGCTCAGGGACCATGCGCGGCACGGGCACCCACTGTGCACCCACTGGCTCGAAGACATAGGCTTCCGCCGTGCCACGGAATATGCCGTGCGAGCCGTGCCCCCCAACGCCCGGCTCCGCCCCAGCCCATGATTCGGTCCCACCGGCCACGAGCAAACGTCCATCCGCGAGCAATGTGTGCCCGCAACAAAAGAGATCGCGAATTGTTGGAGACGCCACAGGCGTCGTAATTGCGAAAGTTTGACAGTCGAAGAGGCGCGCGTGATCGAAGAGACCCAAGTGGTGGCGGCCGGGATCGTGCTGATCTCCACTGAAGTACAGGATCTTACCGGTGGGCAAGAGGGCCGCATGCACGGCGAGGATCTGGGCGAAGGCTGCTTGAGTCGCAGGCGGCGCGCCTTCAGGGAGCACAAACGTACGCATGGGAGAATCTCCCGGGGGCATGGGGATGCTAGCAGGTTGGCGAAAACGCCCGCAACCTAAACACTCCGGGCGGAGCACGCTGATTCGGTACGGCGTGCCCTTCCTACTCTGCCTCGGACTCACCGTGGTTCGAACCCACGGCATCTCTCAGAGCTTCTGGCTCCATGGCGATCAGATCCGCGACTGGGCGATCGCCCTCGGTCCCTGGCACGACCTGCCGCTCAGCGGGACGCCGAGCACGGTAGGCGGCCGCGCCACCGGCCCGGTCTTCTACTGGACCCTCTGGCTGATTCGCATCGTCGTCGGGCCGGCGACGGGCAATCTGCCGCATGCCGGCGGCATCGGCCTGTCGATCATTCAGTCGCTGGCCGACGGGGTGCTGCTCATGGCGATCTGGTCGCGGCTCGGATCGTTGGTGCTTGCGCTGGCAATTGTGCTCGCCGGCGCGACGTCGCCGTTCGATCTGGCGTTGAGCGCCACGATCTGGAATCCGCCGCTCGCTGTGGCGCTGGTGAAGCTGGCGATGGCCGCCGTGCTCGCCGCGGGCCCCCGGCCGTCTCGCTGGCGGGCGCTCAGCGTGACCGTGCTCGCCTGGCTGGCGGTGCAGGCGCACTCCGCGTCGATTTTCGTGGCGCTCCCGGTCATGGGGTCGTTCGTGGTGCGCGAGCTCACCAGCAAGAGGTGGGCGAGCGCGGCGCGGACGGCGGGAGCGATCGCGGCAACCGTCCTGATCCTTCAGATTCCGTTTCTGCTGGACGTGATCCTCCACCCGTCCGGCCCCGCCACCCCAACGCGCGTCGTGGAGGACGTGCTGAAGACGCTCGGCGATCCGGGATTACTGCGACTGCAGGCGGCGGCGGTCGGGGTCGGCGGCGCGTTTCACCAGTTTCTGCTGATGCCGTGGACGTCCAGATGGTTTTTCCCGCTCGCGCTGGCATGCGCGGCGGCAGCGCTCTGGCGCGTGCGCCGTGATCTGGCGCTCGCCTCGATCTCAGTCGCACCGATCGCGTGCGCCGTGGCCGGCTTCGCGGCCTGGCAGGGCTCGTTCGACTGGTACTGGTTTCTGCCGCTGCTGCCGCCGTTCGTGCTGATGGTCGCGCTAGGGCTGACGGCCATCCCCGGAACGCGGACCACGTTCGCGGTCGGAAGCGTCGTGCTCGTCGTAGTGGCGCTCGTGCAACCGGCGAGATTCTCCTCCTCGAGACTTCTGTTTCGTATGGAGGAGTACAGCGCACTCGTACAGGGCTCGCGCGAGGTCCGCCGGCGCATGCCGACAATCCGCAGCTTGGAGATGCGCTTTCCGCTGCCGCCCACGACCGATCCGCTGTTTCTCTACAGGAACGTGTTGGGCGGGCGGGTCGAGCCCGATGCCGAATACATGGCGGCGATCGAGCGATCGGGCCACGTCGAGTTCCGCCGGGTGCCGAGGTAGGCCTCGATGGTGTCCCAAGCACAGCTATGACGGTCCGGCTAAAGCCCGACACTACACATTGCGATTGGCGCGCGTCGTGCAACACAGTGCCCTATGCGAGCGGCCTGTCTTGCGCTCGTCGCGCTGGTTTCGACTGCCTGCACGCGCGCTACAGCCAGCGCACCGCCGGTCGAAGTGGCGATGCGGAACGTAGATCTGCGAGTCACACCAGACATCACGCTGCATATCAGGCATCTTCGCGGACGCTTCGTGCCCCGCGGCACTCGGCAGGCACCGTATCTGGATGATCCGCGCACGTACACAGTTACTGTGGACACGGGCGAAATCGCAGTCGATCTGGACTCATTGAACGCGCTCATGACGCGCACGCTCAGGGATCACTCGAACGTGCGGAGCCTGAAGGTCTCGATCGACGAAGACGGCACGCTCCGCCAGAAAGGCAGCGTCAAGAAAGCGGTCCCCCTGCCTTTCGATATCAAGTCCAGCGTGAGCGCCACGCCGGACGGACGCATTCGCATCCACACCGAATCCGTGAAGGGCTTCGGCGTGCCGGTGAACGGACTGCTCAAGCTGTTCGGCCTCGGAGTGGACTCGCTCCTCAAGGTCGAGCCCGGACACGGCATCACCGTGGACGGCAACGACCTCCTGCTCGATCCGGCGATGCTGCTCCCGCCGCCGGCGATGAACGGGAAGATCACCGCAGTGCGGATCGAAGGGAACGCGCTCGTTCAGACCTTCGGAGCAGGTGAACCCAGAACGCTGACTCCACGACCGATCGCGAAGAACTACATCTACTGGCGTGGCGGCCAGCTCGCGTTTGGCAAGCTGACGATGGCGGAGACGGACCTGGAACTGGTGGACGAGGATCCTCGCGATTCGTTTGACTTCTCCGTCGATCGCTGGCAAGACCAGCTCGTCGCCGGCTTCTCGAAGACCACGCCAGCCCGCGGGCTCAAGGCCCATATGCCGGACTACAACGACCTGCCGAGCCGCGCCGCCAGCCCAAACCATTCCAGCCGCCGCTAGCCGCGCTTCACTATCCTGCCCGGTAACAATTGCGTAACGCTTCGGCCTCCCGGCAGCCCTGGCCGCACGTCGCCGGCGTAGAATCGCTGGCACAGGCCTTCGACGTACCCGCGGTCACCACGGACTGCTAGCCGCCGACTCCAAGAAAGCGTCCGAAGGAGAAGACGTGAGATCTGCCGCGTTGCTCGTCGCTGTCTTCACCATCGTCATTGGAATAGTGGGCCTCATTTCGCCCGATAGCGGGACGACGGTTCGACGTCTCTACTTCGCGACGCCTGTTGGACTATATGCGGCCGCCGCTGTTCGCGTTGCCATGGGACTCGTGTTGATCCTGTGTGCTCCGGCCTCGCGTGCGCCAAGGACTCTGCGCGCGTTGGGAGCCGTGATGTGCATGCAAGCACTTGCAGCGACGCTACTCGGGCCTGATCGCGCGCGAGCGGTCCTTGAATGGGAGACGATGCAAGGAACCGCGCTCCTGCGCGTCGGGGCCGCGGTGGCCTTAGCCACCGGGGGCTTCATAGCGTTTGCAGTTTCAGGCCACCGTCCTAATCTAAGAGCGAAGCACACCGCGTGAGCCCGATCTCGGATATGCTCCGGCGGCAACGATCGGTAACACACGCTGCTTCGGAGGTCGACATGTCCCGCATTCGCGTCGAACCACTGCTCGCCACCCTCGCACTGGTCCTTGCTGGCAGCGTCCAGACCGCCTCAGCGCAGCCCTTCGGGACGTTCAGCTGGCAGATGCAGCCCTACTGCAACAAGGTGGTCCTCACCTTGACGACGATCCCGACCGGCTTCGCACTGGCCGGGTACGACGACCGGTGCGGCGCCGACCAGCGAAGCGCCGCCAGCGGACAGGCGGTGTTCAATCCGAACGGCACGGTCAGCGTGAACTTCACGATCGTGACCTCGCCTACCGGGCGGACCTCCGGGGTTTCGGGCATCGTGAATCCCTCCACCGGCAACGGCACGTGGACAGACAGCCTCGGCAACACGGGCAGCTTCGCCCTGGGCGGGAACACTCCGGGCTTGCCATCCCGACCGGTGGCTCCCGCGGTGCTCACGGTCGCCGATAATCCCAACGCGCCGCAGTCGCCCTGCAACGTTCCGACACCGCCGACGCTGGTGCTCTGTGGCACGACGACCAGCCGCTGGCTGAATGGCGGGTACGGATTCGAAGGTCTGCAGATCTGGCGCGACGAGTTCAACCAGGTGCACATCCGGGGCACACTCGGGCGGCCGGGTGGCGGCGCCCTGACGACGGGTGAAGCGCTGCTGTTCATCCTGCCGCCCAGCCTTCGGCCGAAGCGCACGCTCGCGTTCTCCATCGGTACCGGCCCGTTCGCGGGTGGGTCGACGACCGGTGCGGCCTTGCTCGTAATCTACGCGGCGACCTTCCCGTCCGGACCAGGGTCCGTCGGCTTGTTCAACCCGAGTGTTCCCACACATTCGACGCTGCTCTTTGGCGAGCTCGTTTACAGCCTCGACCAGTGAGGCGAGGTTCCGGGACGAGAGTCACTTCCTAGGGTGTGGCAGGTCGGATCGCATCGCGGTCCACCCTCACGCCTCTGAGAATCACGCTGTGGATCCGCTCGGTGTTCCGGATGTCGATCAACGGCGACCCGTCGAGGATCAGCAGCGTCCCCTCGTCGCCTATCTCCATGCCCCACTTCCGCCCCAGCAGCCGGGCGGCATTGATCGTCGTCGCAGCGAGGGCATCCCAAGGCGACAATCGCGCCTCCACGAGTAACCGGAGCTCGCGGTGCACCGAGTACCCCTGGAACACGGCCGGGTTGCCGCCGTCGGTGCCGGTGACCATGATCACGCCGGCGGCCGCGAGCGTTCGTACGGCCGTTGCGTTTGCCTCTCGCGATGTGCGCTGCATCTTCACCCAGCCCGCGAGCTGCCCCGCGGCGGGTTGCTTGTACACCGAGATCGCCTTCGCGCCGATCATCGACGTGAGCAAGGGCGAATCGAGCAGTGAAGGGTCGTCGGCGAAGCGCGCGTAATCGCTTTGCACGGCCAAGGTTGGGATGTGGAGAGTGCCCCGCTCTACCATGAGGGCCGGAATGTCGGCGGGCGGCTGGCCGTCTGGGGTGTGCGTCACTGCCGCCGCGCCGGCCAGGATGGCGTGGCGCACGTCTTCCCACGTGCCGACGTGCACGACCGTCTTGAGCCCATTGGCCTTGGCCGTGGCCACCACGGCGTCGAGAGTCGGGCGATCGATTGTCGGCATGGACCTGCCGAGATAAGCTCGATGGTCGTACACGACCTTCAGCACGTCCGGTTTCTTTGCAGCCAGCTCGTTCACCTGGCGCTTCGCGTCGTCGGGCGAATCGACGATTCGGGTCGGCACACCGTACTCCGAGCAATGGCCCTTGGTAGCCGTGAGACATGGGCCAGCCGCGAAGATGTCCGCACCCGGGGTGGTGGCCGTGGTGCGACTCGCGCGGGCGGCGAAAATGGCGTCTTCAGGGCTGAACAGATCGAGGTACCGCGCTACGCCGGCGTAGAGCACCGTTCGCGCAACGCCCTCTGGTCCCATCATTTGAAAACCGCCGGGCGGCATGAAGTTGCCAACCGAGTGGGTGTGCATGTCGGACAGTGCTGGCATCACCCAGCGGCCGCCCGCGTCGATGACAGGTCCAGTGAAATCAGACGGTTTGGAAGTCGGGAAGCCCGCGAGTCTGCCGTCGCGGATCAGCACGTTCCGTGTGGTTTCCGTGCGGGCGCCGACATCCAGCACGCGCGCGTCGGCGATGTACAGATTCTGCGCCGTCACAGTCTGGCCGACTCCGACCACTGCGATCAGCATCACCAGGCCCCAAGTTGCCGCCGTCTCACATTTCTGGCCCACCAAGGCACGCCTCCTGTTGCAAGGAAAGCAACGTTGCACGGATCAGTGTATAGGTAGCGGGTCTCGTGGCGGCAGCGCCGAATAGCTCAGGACGGTCTGAAAAGCGCGACGCTAGGCGGGCTCGGGTGAGGCGTAGGCAGCGGGAAACGGTTGCGAAAGGCCGGCGTCCCCTCCTTCTGAAAACTGACACGGTACCTGTGAGAACCAGGATTGAATGGCGGGTAACGCAGCGAACGCTGCCGCCTCTCCGGCATTCACCAGCTCTGGCCCGCGCTCGAATCCATCCCATTCAATGGCCTGGAGATCCGGTGTGATCACCAGATCGCTCGCCTGCCGCCAGCCATCTTCGTTGCGGATGTGCATGATCTGGAAGCATCGACGAACGACTTGAAACACATCGGTCGGAGGTTGCTGGCACGACGGCGCCGGCAAGTGCACCGAAACGACGTGCGTCGCGCCAAGTTCGCGCGCTAGCAATGCGGGAATCTCGGTGCTCATCGCGCCGTCCACCAGGATGCGGCCGCCGGCGCGCACCGGCTGGAACAGACCGGGGTAGGAGCAACTCGCTCGAATCGGAAGGCAGACGTCGCCTGTATCCCGGAAGGACACCGGTTCACCTGTACAGAGGTCGGTCGCCACGACGCCAAGCGGAATCCGCATCTCTTCGAAGCGATGGTGTTTGAGCAGCCGGCGCAGAAATGGCTTCATGCGCTCGCTCACCACAAATCCCATTCGGCTGAGGCTCCAACGCGCGACGTCGCCGAACCGCATGGAGCAACCTGCGTGCGCAATTTCCTCGGACTGTGCACCGCTGGCATATGCAGCCGCGACGATCGAACCCGCGCTCACCCCTGTGACGCAGTAAACCGGAATTCTATGGCGCTCGAAGACTCTCAACACTCCAGCGTGCGCGATGCCGCGCGCGAAACCTCCGCCGAGGGCCAATCCAATTCGCGGCGGGACCATCGACGTTGGAGGCGGTCCTAGAAACCAACCGCTGCTCATATCTCGTGACATAGCAATCGACAGGCCAAAGCGGTCATCGAGGGTGCCGCCTGTGATTTGCGAAGTCGGTAATCAGAAGGCGCGTTACGGCGCCGCGTTGTGTGCAAAAACGATCAATATTTGCCGGTCAACGCAGGAGGGACAACTCGGTGACGTCGATGGCCGGCAGAACTTAGTCTCGCTGGGGCCAGAGTTTCGCATTGGGGTCGCCCGCTGTCTTCGCGGCTTTCGTGAAGCGCGCGGCAGGCGAGGTTACTTGCCCGCGCGGCAGTAGAATGCACTATGGGACGCGTTGTCGGTGCGGCGTTCCTCTCATGCATCATCGCCGGTGAGGGCGCCCTGCCGGCGTCACAAGCAGCTGAGGCGCCGGTTGCCATCGTCGCGGAGTACGACGGGATCATCCACCCGATCGCCGCGGAATTCTTCGACGAAGTCATCGCCCGCGCAGATACCTCAGGCGCGGCCGTCACGGTGTTCGTCTTACGCACGCCCGGTGGCCTGCTTGACTCGACCCGAACGATCGTGTCGCGGCTGATCGCCGCCCGCACCCCGGTCATCATCTTCGTCGGACCTTCAGGCGCGCGCGCCGCGTCTGCAGGCTTCATCATCGCTCTCGCCGCAGACGTGGCGGTCATGGCGCCGGGCACGCATATTGGCGCAGCGCACCCGGTGTCGGCCGGCGGCGAGTCCAAGCCCGACGAGACGATGGCGAAGAAAGCCACTTCCGATGCGGCGGCGTATGCGCGGACCCTTGCGGCGTCGCGCGGCCGGAACACCACGCTCGCGGCCGCTGCCGTCGTTGAAAGTGAGGCGTTCACCGAACGCGAAGCGCTGGCGGCGACTCCTTCGCTCATCGACTTCGTCGCCTCCGACGTCGACGACCTGCTCCGGCAACTCGACGGCCGCCCCATCGCACGGTTCGATGGTCGCAAGGTCACCATCGATACCACCGCAATCCGCATCGAGCGCATCGAGATGACCCGCCGCCAGTACTTTCTCAGCGCGATCGCTCACCCGCAAATTGCGTATCTGCTGCTCACGCTGGGCATGCTGGGTCTCACCGTTGAGTTATGGAATCCTGGTGCGATCGTCCCTGGCGTGCTCGGCGGAATTTCGCTGCTCCTGGCGTTCTTCGCATTTCAGATTTTGCCAGTGAACACCATCGGCCTGTTGCTGATCGCCTTCGGCATTGCCTTGCTCATATTTGAAATCAAGGTCCCAAGCTTTGGCGTCCTGGGGACAGGTGGTGCCGCCGCTCTCGTGATCGGATCGGTGATGATCACCAATGAGCTGCCCGGCGTGCGCGTTAGCTCGCGGTTCGTCGTCCCGGTGGCGCTGTCGTTGGCCGGCATCTTCCTGTTCCTGGGACGGCTCGCGATGAAGGCGCAACGCCTGAAACCCGTAAGTGGGGCTGAGGGTCTCGTCGGAGAACGCGGGCGAACGCTGACGGCCGTCAGCCCGGATTCGCTTGGACAGATCAATGTGCACGGTGAGATCTGGCGTGCGACGAGCGCCAACGCGATTCCCGCCGGTCGAGAAGTACGCGTCACGACGGTGACAGGATTGACATTGTTTGTCGAACCGCTGGCACTCGATCCACACATGGGAGACCCACCATGATTCTGCCCCCGGCACTCATCATCCTGCTCGTGGTTCTGTTGTACGTGCTCAGCTCCATCCACATCTTGAAAGAGTACGAGCGCGGGGTGGTGTTCCGACTCGGGAAGCTCTTGCCCGAGCCTAAAGGCCCAGGAATTGTTCTGGTATTTCGTCCCATCGACGCACTCGTGAGGGTTGGCCTCCGGACAGCCGTGCACGACGTGCCGCCGCAGGACATCATCACGCGGGACAACGTGTCGGTAAAGGTAAACGCGGTTGTTTACTACCGGGTCATCGATCCACGACGTGCGATCGTTGACGTTGAAAACTACACCTACGCCACGTCGCAGCTGGCCCAGACGACGCTGCGCAGCGTGTTAGGACAGGCCGAGCTCGACGATTTGCTGGCGGAGCGCGATCGGCTCAATCAGCAGTTGCAGCAAATCCTGGACAACCAAACAGACCCGTGGGGTATCAAGGTCTCCGCTGTCGAAGTCAAACACGTCGACCTGCCCGCAGACATGCAACGCGCCATGGCGCGGCAGGCCGAAGCCGAGCGGGAGAAGCGCGCCAAGATCATTCACGCCGAAGGTGAGCTCATCGCATCCGAGAAGCTCGCCCAGGCGGCCGCGGTTCTTCAGACTGAACAGGGTGCGATGACGCTCCGCTATTTGCAGACGCTGAACGAGATCGCGGCTGAGCAGAACTCGACCATCGTCTTTCCGCTGCCGATCGAGCTCCTCGGCGTGCTGACGACGGGCAAAGGGTAATCTTCCGCGTGTCAGTCATCGGCGCTGTCCTCATGGGTGTTGGGCGCTCGCTGCCAGGGGGACCCGGTTGAACTACGCCATGCATGCCAGCCCGGCGGCAAGTCAGCGATTTCGAGGACCGAGGGATCCTTCGCTACGATCGTTTGAAGCCCCACGACGCACGCATCACTCTCTCTTGCGTCTTCCATCCCCAGGAACTGCCACCCGTGATCATCCTCGTCGTGCGTCACGTGGAGGATCGGAGCGCCACCGAACACGATCGACCGCAACGTGATGGTCGCTGCGTTTCGTGGCTGGTCGAAGGGCCATTCTTGTTCAGGCATATGTCACGAATAGTAGGCCGATCCGCGTTTATCGGGACCAGCCATAAGCCTCAGGATCGCTCGACGCGAACATCTTCGTAGAGGTCCGCGGTCACGTACACGCGTACAACGTCCCCTACGGCCAACGCAGGCGAACGCCCTTCATACACCACGGGTCCGATCAGATCGGCATTGCAATACGGCTCCTTGTCCCGGTGAAACACGAGATCGAACACCTGGCGAGGTGGTGTCATGCGAATCGTTCGCCGCGGCTGAAGTGTCGCTGTCGAAAAGTCGTTCGGAAAGCGCGCCTGTCCTTCCACGCGGAGAATGCCTCGGCGATAAAGGGCGCGACCCGCAAACGGAATTGGTGGAAGATCAGAACTTGGTGCCACTGGTTTCGATTGTGGCATGCCTATGGTCAAGCAGCACGCGCCGGGCGCGTCGAGGTCCCCCAGGGTCTTGGGCCGAAACAATCCGCCCATTCTTTCCGTCTCACCTCACCATGCGTTCCTTCTGGCAGGACCTTCGCTACGGTCTGCGGTTGCTCCGCCGCCAGCCCGGCTTCGCCCTCATCGCCACACTCGTCGTCGGACTCGGCATCGGCGCCAACACGACGATGTTCAGCCTCGTCGATGCGCTGGCGTTCAAGCCGCGCCTCGGCGACACCGAGCGCATGGTCAGCCTCTACAGCAAGAACCGTCAGGAGGCCGGCCGGTTCCGGACCTTCTCGTTCCCTAACTACGCCGACCTGAGCGCCCAGAAGGACGTATTTGCCACGCTTGCGGCGCATGTGCCGACGATGGTCGGCATATCCGAAGGGACCGAGACGCGACGGGCGTTCATCGAGATCGTGTCGGCGAACTTCTTCGCCGCGTTCGGCGTCGCGCCAGCTCTGGGCCGTGGTTTCACGGAGGAAGAAGCGCGGCCGCGCGCGGACATTCCCGTCACCGTCCTCAGCGACATGGCGTGGCGACGAATGGGCGCGTCGCCGGACGTCCTCGGTCAGACGATTCGCCTGAACCAGCGTGATTTCACCATCGTCGGAGTTGCCCCACGCGGATTTGGCGGGACGATGGCGCTGGTGACACCCGAACTATGGTTGCCGACCGGCGTGTACGACACGGTGAGCAGCGACTTCGCCCGCGAGGGGTTGCCGGGCACGCTCGCCGACCGCTCGCATCACGCCCTCTTCGTGGTCGGCCGTCTGCGAGAGGGACTCGAGGGGCAGCGGGCTGACGCGGCCGTTGAAGCGGCGGGTCGCCGCGCCGAGGAGGCCTTCCCAGTCGAGAACAAGGATCAGGACTTACTCGTCCGCCCCGTCTCGAGGGTGTCGATCAGTTCGTCGCCCAACAATGACGACGGGCAGATTGGCGTCATGTCGCTGGTGCTGATGGCGATGGCAGGCGTCGTGCTGCTCATTGCCTGCCTCAATCTCGCCAACATGCAGCTGGCGCGAGGCGCGGCACGGCGAAAGGAGTTTGCGATCCGCGCGTCGATTGGCGGCGGCCGCCTGCGTGCCGCGCGGCAACTCCTGACCGAGGGGCTGACTCTGGCACTGCCAGGCGCGCTGGTCGCGCTGTTCATCTCGTGGTCGGCGATGCGACTTCTCAATGCAGCGGTTTCGGGACGGCTGCCCATCCAGGTGTCGATCGATCCGACGCCCGATTGGCGAGTGTTCACAGCGACGCTCGCCTTTGCCGTCCTCGCATCGGCGCTCTTCGGTCTTGGACCGGCGCTGGCGCTGGTGAAATCCGACCTCGTCGGCAGTCTCAAGGAGCAGGCCGGTGAAGTGCCGGTTGCGCGTTCCCGCTTCGCAGCGCGCCATCTGCTGGTCATGGGGCAACTGGCGCTGAGCCTGGCACTGCTGACTGCGGGTGGGCTATTCGTGCGGGGTGCGGCGGTGGCGGCGCGCCTCGACCCCGGCTTCACGCTCGACCGCGGTATCGTCGTGCAGACCGACACGAGTCTGGCGAACTACGACAAAACGCGCGGACTCGACATCTACACCCGCGCGCTCGATCGCCTGCGTGAGCTGCCGGGCGTTACCGCCGCCGGCATTTCATCGCTGATGCCCTTTGGCGAAGTCACCGAAGCGAACGTGGTGCAGCGGCCCGGGCCGCGAGTGCGCAACTTGGGTGGAACACGATCGACGGGATTCGGAGCCAGAACTGACGGATCGGTCGACGGCGCGGTCAGCGCGTTCACCTATAGCGTGAGCCCGGACTTCTTTGCGTCGGTCAACCTACGCCTGCTGCGCGGCCGCGACTTTACGGCGGCCGAAGCATTTCGCGGCGGTCCACCGGTCGCTATCGTGGACGAAGCGCTGGTGCGCCAGATCTTCGGCACCGAGGATCCAATTGGCCGGCAGCTGCAGATCAATCGGCGCAACGAAACCGAGGAGCTCGTCGAGATCGTCGGCATCGCGCCGCCGATCCTCCACCAGATGAACGATCCGAGCCCGGGACCGCAGATGTATCGTCCGCTGGCGCAGGACTTCCGTGCCGGCGTCACGATTCACATGACAACGAGCGCCGCGACCGCCGAAGCCGAAGCACTGATGCTGCCCGGTATACGTCAGCTGCTGCGCGCGGTCGACGATCGGCTGCCGGTGGTCACGCTCGAGACGCGACCGATGTTTCGCGAGCGCAATTTGATGTTGTGGCTGGTGCGCGCGGGCGCGTGGGTCTTCACCGCGTTCGGCCTGGTCGCGCTGGGCATGGCCGCGCTCGGCATCTACGGCGTGAAGGCCTATCTCGTGTCGAGACGCACACGAGAGATCGGCATCCGCATCGCACTCGGCGCGAATCCGCGACAGGTGGTGCGACTGGTCATGAGCGACGGCCTCGGACTGACCCTCGCGGGTCTCGTGGTGGGTCTCGGCTTCTCGATCCTCATGAGTCCAGCGGTGGGTAGCCTGCTGTTCCAAGGATCGGGGTTCGACGCACCGGTTGTCGCGCTTGCGTTTCTCACGCTCCTCGCCGCATCATCCCTGGCCAGTTGGCTGCCAGCCCGTCGTGCGACGCGAATTGCACCGAGCGCGGCGGTTCGCGATCTGTAGCCACGCCTCCCACTATCGGAAGTCTTAGCTAGAATCGAGCTATGGTCATCGTCCTCATCGCCCTGTTCCTGGCGCAGCAGCCAACCGGCGTCATACAGCAGGTGTTCGAGACCTCGGGGCAGGTCGATCGCATCGACCGGGCGGGCCGGAACATTAGTATCACCTCGGCCGGCGTGGTGTCGGCGCCGATCTACGTCGGCCCCGACATGCCGATCTTCGATCAACTGAACAGCGGCGACGTGGTCACGGTTCGCTTCTACGACGCAGTCATCGTCGCGGTCACGCCGGGCGAGCAGATGAAACCGATGGAAAACACAACGAGCGATGCACAGAAGATGGTCGAGCGGCCGGACGCAAGCATCCTGCAGCAGACCAGGCTCGTGGTGACCATCGACGCCCTCGACGTGGAGAAAGCCACCGTCACCTACCACGGCTTCGACAACCGCCGCGTATTCCGCGTGGTTCGCGATCGCCGTCTCCTGGAAGGCGTGAAGCCGGGCGATGTGGTCACGATCACTTCCACGCGCGCCCAGGCCGTCGCCATCACGAAAGCGCCTTAGCACCACGAAGACCATCTCACTGGGCCGACCAGCTGCGCGCGTGGCGGGCGGCTCTCGACGAGCAGCAGCGGATCTCGGCGGGAGCGTCGAGCGTCGAGTTGATCCAGGGATTCATGTATCAGGGCCCGCCGCCCTTTCTGCCGGGACTGCTGGAGCAGTACCGCCGCGTCAAATGACATCACGCGCATCGCGTTGAGTAGCTGCTCATTGGCGGTTACGCCGTGACGGGTATACTCCTCCGTACTTGTCCCTGACGCCCGGCACTCGCCTTGGGCCCTACGAGATTGTCGCCCCCATCGGTGCTGGGGGAATGGGCGAAGTCTATCGCGCGACGGACACGAAGCTGAAACGCCAGGTCGCGATCAAGATCCTGCCGCCCGCGCTCGCCGCTGACCACGATCGGCTCGCGCGGTTCCAACGCGAAGCGGAAGTACTCGCGTCGTTGAATCATCCGCACATTGCCGGCATCTACGGGCTCGACGAGAGCGATGGCGTTTTCGCGCTCGTGATGGAACTCGTCGACGGCGAGGATCTGTCGCAGCGCATCGCCCGTGGCGCGATCCCCATCGATGAGGCGCTCCCGATCGCGAAGCAAATTGCCGACGCCCTCGAAGCGGCACACGAGCAGGGCATCATTCATCGCGATCTCAAGCCCGCGAACATCAAGGTGCGCACCGACGGGACGGTGAAGGTGCTGGACTTCGGGCTCGCACGGATTATCGATGCGGGTGGGGCGGGTGGGGCTGGCCGGTCAGGTGGGATGGAGCACTCGCCGACCATTACCTCGCCCGCAATGACGCAGGCGGGCATGATTCTCGGCACGGCGGCGTATATGGCGCCGGAGCAAGCGAAGGGGCGCACGGTCGATCGGCGGGCGGACGTGTGGGCCTTTGGGGCGGTGCTCTACGAGATGCTGTCGGGGCATCGGGCCTTCGCCGGCGAGGACGTCTCGGACACGCTCGCGAATGTGCTGAAGACAGAACCGGATTGGAGCCGGCTTCCGGCCGCGGTGCCGGCGCGTGTTCGGCTGGCGTTGTGCGCCTGTCTTCAGAAAGATCCGAAGCAGCGGCTTGGCGATGTGCAGAGCGTGCGACTAGCGGTGGAGGGCGCGTTCGAGACCGCTCAGCCCCGCGCCGAGCGGCGGCGCGCGTTTCTGCCCTGGGCAGTCGCGGCAGGCAGCGCCCTCGCGGCCGCACTCATCGTGTGGGTGGCGATGCGCGCCCAGCCTGGCGCTGACTTGCCGGTGGCGCGCGTGTTGCTCGGGGTCGGGCCGGCGGAACGCCTGTTGAGCGGATATCCCGGTGATGTGTCGGCGGGACAGGGTCGGCCGAGCCGGACCTCCATGGCGTTCTCACCGGACGGAAGTTCGCTGGTTTTCAGCGCCGAGCGTGAGGGCCGAGTCCAGCTTTACCTGCGCCGCCTCGACCAGCTGGACGCGAGCCCGATCGCAGGCACCGAGGGCGCGTCCAATCCGTTCTTCTCTCCAGATGGGCAGTCGCTGGGCTTCTACGCCGCTGGCGCGCTGAAGAAAGTCCTCGTCGGTGGAGGACCCGTGGTCGAACTCTGCAAGACCGATCTTGAGAGGTCGATCTCGCCGTCGCCCATCTTTGGAGCCAGCTGGAGCCACAAAGGCCAGATCGTGTTCGCGAACTTGAGGGGCGGGCTCTGGCAAGTGCCGGCAGCCGGGGGCACGCCCGCCGCGGTGACGAAGCTGCAGAGCGACGCAGGCGAGGTCAGTCATCGTCTTCCCCAGGTTTTGCCCGACGGGGAGACGGTGCTGTTCACCGTGACGCACTCGGGCTTTCCGTCATGGGACGACACGCTCGTCGTGGCGCAATCGCTGACGACCGGGACACGGAAGGTGCTCATCGAGGGGCGGCGGATGCGCGCTTCGTCTCGACCGGGCATCTGGTGTACCTCCACAAAGGCACGCTGATGGCCGTGCCCTTTGATCCCCGCCGCCTCGACGTGAGTGGCCCGGCGGTGGGTGTCGTCTCGGACGTCATGCAGGCGGCCGACATTCAGCCGTTGCAGATCGATACCGGCGCCGGGCAGTTCGCCATCTCCAACGCCGGTTCCCTCGTTTACGCGACCGGCGGCGTGTTCTCACAGGATCGATGGTCTCTCGTCTCGGTCGATCGCACGGGCCGGTCGGAGGCCTTGCGCGTCCCCTCGCATCGTAACGCCCGTGAAATCTGAATTGCCACGCGCGCGGGCACTTTGCCGGATCGCAGATCCAGGATATTGGTGTTGCTCCCGATCTCCCCGATCTCCGTGTGCTCTATCGCCGCGAGCGCCTTCGCGGTTTCGGATCGACAGCGGTGGGAATCTCGTACCACAACTCGATCGTGTAGCCGTCGGGATCGGTCGCGAACACGTAGGGTTCGCCAGGCACGAACTCCCCCGAATCAGTGATGTCCCCACCCGCGGCTTTGACGGCGTCGCGCGCGGCGTCGATGTCGGTCGGCCGCGTCAAGCGGAAGCCAAAGTGCAGCACGCCACCGGCCTTGCCGGCCTGACCCTTGTTCCGCTCGAAGACCAGCACGTCTCGCGATCCAGGTGTCTGCATTTGAAGAAACCCCGAGTCGCGATACACGGTGACGGCGCCGAGAATCGTGTTGTAGAACGCCTCCGTCCGGTCGAGGTCGGCGACCGCGACGGCCACGTGGGTCAAGCCGTAGGTTTTCACCATGGGGCTCATTATCGGCCCGGCGGTGGCGGCTAGGGAACGACCACCCGACCTTCTGCCGACGCCGTGCTCGACGCACCACCCGCATTTTTCGAGCGGACCCTGTCATGAGTGAGATCGGCTGGCTCGAAGATCGTGAGGTGATTGGCCCACGGAGACGAACAGCCGCAGTCGACTCGGGTGTGCGTAGACGTTATTGAAGAAGAGCGCGCGCTTCCTGGTCTGAATTGGTAAGCAGGATCATACCCGCGTTACGTCGGCGAGCGGTCAATCTCGGTAGGTGAGCGACAGCACGGCGTAAGCCGTAGCGGCGTCACTCATGAATTTGCTCGGGTCGGATTGCGGATCGCGCTGTTTGTTGGGCGACACGGCGACCCAACGGCCCGTCGTTCGGTCTTGGTTGCGCCGCAGCCAATCGAGCCCCTTGCTGATCCGGGTGTCTGCAGCCTGTACGCCTGCCGACTGCAGGGCCAACGTTGCCAGTGCCGTCGCGTATCCGTCGGCCCGCGTGTCGCTCTCGGTGTTATCCATTCGCTGGTACGAACCGAGCGACACCGTGCTCCACCCGCCGTCAGGCTGCTGCGAGGCGAACGCGGCGTCAATGGTCGCTTGACGCTGCTCCGCGGTGAGGAGGTCGGGTACAAGGCTCGCTGCCCAGAGTCCGGTGAGTTGGTTCAACAGCGAGACGCTGCCGTGCTGACGTTGAAAGTACGCGCGCAAGGCCTTTACGCGCTCGGCAATCTCAGGAGACGCGACGTAGCCCTCTGGCGCGGAACCCACCGCGAGTGCCGCCATGGACGCGCCAAAGTACGGCGAGTTCGGTGATTCCCACGGTTCCATTTTGAAGTTCAGCCAAGTCCACGCGCCGGACTCCGGGCCGGTCTTCATCTGCAAAGACCACATGACGCCGAGTGCTGTACGCGCGTCGTCACTCAGTTTGCCGGCTGCCGCGTCACGCCGCACGAGAACCAACGCATTCATGACCGCTTCGATCGCTCGGGATTCGCTGGTCTTGGGAAGACCACGTGTCTGATCTGGATACCAGGGCTCGACATCGCGCCAGTTGCGTGCGCGGGTCAGCAAATTGCCGACGATCTTCTCTTCGGTCGGCGACGGCGCGACCTCGCTCAGTGGCCCTCGGAGCGCGGGGCGGGCAAGCGCATACGGAAGCGTCGTGTGGCAGGACATGCAGTACGTGCCGCGATCACGAGCGGCATTGGGCCAGGTCGTCCACCACTCGGCGCGCTCATCGAGATACCTTGCCGCGGCTTTCACATCCCACCCGGAGGTGTCGGAAGGTCCCGCGTCCAGCCGATTCGCGATGACGCCAGCGCACAACATCGCCACAACCGACGTGACCAAGACTCGCAACGATGGCCTCATGGTGACCTCAACAAAATCATAACCCCATGGCAAGCTGACGATCTTGGGCGGAAGCTTGACTACCGGCCCGTGCCGTCTCCCATCGATTCCGCGAAGCTGATGGTATAGTCCCGCGAAAAGGGGGCATGCGTGCCGAAGTTCGTCATCGAGCGCGAACTGCCCGGCGCCGGGGGGTTGACCGACGCCGAAATCCGCGAGGCGTCGCTCAAGTCGCTGGAAGCGTTGCGGCAGTTAGGACCGGAGATTCAGTGGATCCACAGCTATGTGACCGACGACAAGATCTACTGTATCTACTATTCACCTGACGAGAACATGATCCGGGAGCACGGCCTTCTCGCGAGCGTGCCGGTGGACCGTGTCGCCGCCGTGAGGCGGATGATCGATCCGGCGAACTACGCCTGAACGCGGCGTCGCTTTGCCGTCTTTGGTGCGATCAGCGAAGCGCCATGGGCTCGTCCAGCGCGTAGCGGATGGCCTCCTCGAGCGTCATCGCCGCGCCGGCCGCGCTGTGCGCGCGTGCCGATCCGGCTTCTTGACGGCGCCGGACTGCGTCAAGCGTCTCGTCCAATCGGCCCTGGTCGCGCGGACGCTGGGGAGCGCCTACCGTCTGGC
This sequence comes from uncultured Acidobacteriota bacterium, assembly GCA_963724485.1. GTDB lineage: Bacteria > Acidobacteriota > Vicinamibacteria > Vicinamibacterales > UBA2999 > JACCSI01. The sequence continues at coordinate 221,534 of CAVRUW010000012.1, read as the reverse complement.
GAAGCGCGGCCGCGGCAGCTGCGAGCGTGACCGCCCGCTCGGCGTCGCCGGCGCGCGCGGCGAGACCGGCGAATCCGTCGAGAACCCTCGCAATGCCCCGCCGGTGCTTCAAGGCCGTGAAGATGCCGAGCGCATCCCGGAACAATCGGGACGCGGTAGCGAGATCGTTCTCTTCACGGGCGAGATCGCCGAGGTCGGCCAGCGATCGGCCCGTTCCCCAAGGATCCCCGTGGTCTCGAAACAGGTCGGCGCCCTGCTGGTACAGCCGGCGTGCGCCGGCGAGGTCACCGCTCTCCCGCGCGACGTCCCCGAGGTGATTCAGCGACCACCCGACACCGCGCCAGTCCTGGGCTTCCCGGAACTTTTCCTGCGCCTCCTCGAGCAGCGTGCGGGCGAGCCCATGATCGCCCTGCGCGCTGACCACGTCGGCGAGGTTGCTGAGGACAGATGCAGTCGCCTGCAGATCGCCGAGCTCGCGGCAAGTCGTCAGGGATTCCTGGAACGCGCGCTGCGCCGACGGCCAGTCGCCTCGCAGGCAGGCCTGGACGCCACGGGAATTCAATTGCGAAGCGATGCCCTTGTGGTCGCCCAGTTCACGATAGATCTCGAACGATTCGCGGACCAGCTCGTCTGCTACCTTGAAATCTCCCATCGACGTCGCGAACGCCGCCGTGAACCTGAGGACGTTGGCTCGCGACCACCTGCGGTCTAACGCGCCGGGCAGCCTCAGGACGGCTTCGCCGCGCGCGCGTCCTTCGGCGAGGTGTTCGCGGCGTTCCCAGAACATGAACAGAGCGCCGGCGAGCCGGAGTCCCCAGTCGGCCTCGTTCCGCTCGACCAGCCAATCGAGCGCAGCCCGCATGTTGTCGTGCTCGGCATCACACGACGCCAGCCACTCCTCGCGATCCGAATCCGTGAGCAGGCCATTTCCCTCTTCCGCGACCACCAGGCAGTACGCCGCATGAGCCTTTCTCGTCAGCGCGAGGTCTGCGCTCTCGACCAGCCGCTCGAGCGCGTACTCCCGCAGCGTTTCGAGCATCGAGAACCGCGCTTCGTCTCCATTGCCGACCTGCTGCACGAGACTCTTGTCCAGCAGCGACGACAGCGCCTCGACGACGTCGGTTCCCAGGTCGCGCCGTGTATTGCACACCGCCTCGGCCGATTCCAGCGTCCACCCGCCTCGAAATACGGAGAGTCGTTCGAACAGCTTCTGCTCCGGGGCGCTCAGGAGCTCGAAGCTCCAGTCGATGGTCTTGCGCAGCGTTTGCTGGCGGACGGGCGCGTCCGACGGGCCGCGGGACAGGAAGTCCAGCCCCTGCTCGAGGCGAGCCCGAATCGCCGCCGGCGTAAACATCTTGATCCGCGCCGCGGCGAGCTCAATTGCCAGGGGCAGGCCATCCACCCGCGCGCAGATATGGGCCACCGGCAGCGCATGATCGCGGGTCAACGCAAAGCCAGGGACGACGGCCGACGCTCGCTGCACGAACAGCTCGACGGACGGATTCCGGGAAAGGGCCTCGAGGGACGTATCCGCCAGATGCGGAAGCGGCAGCGGTGGCACGGGGTATCGTGCTCGGCCGACAGGTGCAGCACGGCGCGGCTGGTCACGAGGATCTGCAGCAGCCCCGATGACTCGAGCATTCTCGTAAGCGTGGGAGCTGTCTCGAGGACGTGTTCGAAGTTGTCGAGGAACAGCAGTGTCCGTTTCCGCAGCGAGAGCGTCAGCGAGTCGGCCAGGACGTCGAGCAGCGGCCTGTCGCCGGTGTGGCGAACATCGAAGTGCTGGGCGATCGTTCGGGTCACGGAGTCGGCATCGACAACCGAGGCGAGCCCAACAAAGTAGACGCCTCCGGGAAAGTCGCGGGACACACGTGCGGCCACCTCGAGGCCCAGCCGCGTCTTGCCGCTTCCGCCGGGCCCTGTGAGCGTTACCAGGCGGACCTGGCCCCGTAAGAGCAGATCGGTCACAGCCGCCAGCTCCCGCTCCCGGCCGACGAGTGGCATCGCCGGTACAGGCAGCGACCCTCCGGCGGCGGGACGCAGTGGCGGCAAATCCTCGACTGCAGCGCGCCAGGGCCACTCCAGTCGGGGCTCGGCAGGCCGGAATTCCGGCACGTAGTGCCCTCTGGGGAGATCGATCACGACGGGATCCGCACGCCCTTCATCACGGTAGTACTCCTGCAGCTTCGACCGGAGGCGGCGGGCCTGCACGCGCACGATGGTGTCCACACGTGGATCGAAGGCGGGGCCCCGCCCGAAGACGTCCACGCCGATTGAATACTCCTTCAGTTGGTCGGACCGGCCCTCAACCGCCTGTGCGACCACGTGCTCGACGAATCGCCGCAGCATCGGGGCGTTGGCGAAGGTCCTACTCGCGCCGATGCGAGCGAGCTGGTCCAGCACACAATCGGCAGGCATCCGGCCGCGGCCCTGTTGGCTGCTCGCGTCCGTGTGGGCCGTATCTCGTTCATCCACGGGGATTTCCTACCTGCGACGCGAGTATAGCGCGCGCTCCGAGTCGAGCGGTTGCGCTCGTCCGGCGCATGCGTTCACGGTGACGTCACCCCCGGTCACTCTGCCGGCATGCCCCATCACGCCAGTATTCCAATGCGCTGACGCGTTTGCAGCTCCGCATCTGCGCGAACCGGAACGACGCCCGCTGGCCACGCTTGTGACCGTCACATCAACGCTCACGAAATGGGAGGGGAATCATGAACCGTATGGCTTTCACCGTGGCATCGGCTCTCCTGAGCGTCGTCGCCTTCGGGTGCGAATCGACGCCGCCTTTGAGCCCTACTCCGACAGTGACGGTCGGCGCCGCGACTGGCGGGCCGTCGTTCGGGCTCGTGCCGCCAGGCGGGCTGCATGCCCATACGGGCGCGGCACATTCCGTGACGGCCGGAACCGCTCGAAGTGCGCCCGCGGTGTTGCGTCTGACGCCCGAAATCAATCAGCAGTTATCCGATCTGCGCAGCTTCGTTGCGAAGTTCCACAATTTCGACAGAGCCGTCGAGTACGGCTACAACGTCGCAGCCCCGGCGCCCGGCGTCTGCATCTCCGACCCGATACGCGGCGGTATGGGTTTTCACTATACGTACGCCAAGGAAGATCTCATCAGCGACGGGAAGGTCGAGTTGCTGAAGCCCGAGTTCCTGGTCTACGCGCCGAAGCAGCAGGGCGGAGTGAAGTTTAGCGCGCTCGATTACTTTGTGCCCTACACGACGTGGTCGCAGGCCGAGCCGCCGTCTCTCCTCGGCGTACCGTTCGCGCGTGAGGACGGGTTCCAGGCCTACGTTCTGCACATCTGGCTGTTCTGGCACAATCCGGCGGGAATGTTCGAGAACTACAACCCGGACGTCCCACTCTGCTGAGCAGCTGGGTGTTGCGGCACCGAAACCTCGGCTGCCGCATCTGGGCCTCCAACTGTTCTGAAAGCGTTTCAGAGTTGGCAGATTGGCAGAATTCCGTCTTAGTCAAGGGGTTGCCGTCTTGAAGTAAGCTGCGATGCTCATAGCCATGGTGCGCATTCGCGAAAGCTTTCACCGACAAGGGTTCATGCGCACCATCGGTGCCGTTCTCGAGTCGGTCGAATCCGGAATCGTGACCATCACATGCGTCTTCGATGAACGGCTGACGCAGCAGCACGGGCTGTTTCACGGTGGCGTCGTCGCCAGTCTCGTCGATGTCGCCTGCGGTTACGCGGCGTTGTCGGTCATGCCGTCTGATCGAGAAGTGTTGACCGTCGAGTTCACGGTCCATTTTCTGAAGCCCGCGAAGACGGATCGCGTGATCGCCGTGGGCCAGGTCGTCCAAGCAGGGCGAACGCTGACCGTGTGTGAGGGCTCGGTCTTCGATGGGACGCGCTCGCACCTCCTCGCAAAGATGACCGCCACGATGATGGCGGTTGCCGCGACTTCCCCGTGACCCCGGGCAATCGCAGTGGTGCCGACGCGCCAGTTCCGAGAGAATCTCGCAACGATTTGATCTGTTGGAGCCCGGCCAGAATCTAAGGGCAGGCGATCGTGGTTGGATTCAGTCGTGAGGGGCGGCGCTCCCCCCGACAGTGTCACTTCTTCAGCACGACCACCTGCTCGACCCGATCGCTGGCATCGTAGGTCACTTCATACGCCACGCGTGTGCCGTCGAAGGTGGCCTCGGTCGGTGTGCCGATCGCCTCCCACAAGCCGAACGTCAAGACATCGGCGGCGCCATGAGCGATCGAACGGCTGACGCGCACGCCCTTCGAGTAGCCCTGGATGAACGAATACACTTCCACGCGCTTGCCGGTCCTCGTCTCGGTAGCCACGGGCTGGCCCAGTTCGGCCAGCACGAGGTTCCTCGGCACGCCAGGAGTGAGAAGCCCGACCTCCTTCTTGGAGGGTTGTTTGGCGGCCATCACCACGGCACACCCACTCGTCACAACGCCAACCGCCATGACCATTGCTACCGCTACGATCGAGTGCCAACGCCCGGGGGACGTGAATTCCATTCGATCCTCCTCTGGTTTGTGTGATCGTCGATTGGCGCCGCCCTCACGCCATCAAGAGCCGTACCAGTCACACCGAGCAGCGATGCAAGCTGTTTCGACAACGGGCGCCGAAGGCATGGGTCGGGTGACCGGTTGCGATGACACTGCCGCCTGCTCGGCAGACGTTAGACAGTCCGACCGACGACTTGTCGCCCGGAGCCGGTACACAGGATAGTTGAGCGTCGAACAGGTGTCTGATAACAACCGAATGGAGCCAACGCCTCGCCGAGCCGCTCGTTTGCTTGTAATCGATCCACACAGTGGCGCTGTGCTTCTCTTCCAGTATGAAGACGGTGGCCGAAGCTGGTGGGCGACGCCTGGCGGCGCGCTTGAGGGTGACGAGACTTTCGAGGAAGCGGCCATTCGTGAGGCAGCGGAAGAACTCGGCATTGCAACTCGGAGCTTCTTACCCCTGTGGCTCAGGACCGTCGAGTTTTCATTCCGCGGCATCCTTGTCCGCCAGGAAGAGCAGTATTTCTTGCTTCGAATCCCACCTGGCGACGTCGCTCTCGGACAACAGGCGCGAGAGGCTCACCTTCACGAGGGCATCATCGCGACGCGGTGGTGGTCGCTCGAGGAAATCGAGACCACGTCCGAACAAGTGTTTCCAGAAGACCTTCCACAGCGCTTGCGCGAGCTTCGTTCGGCAGTAACGTCGACCGGGGGCCTGTGAAACAGGAATCGAGACAATGGCTCGCACCACGGGCTGCTAGTCGCCGAAGAGGTCAGACTACGCGGCGTAACGCTAAGGTCGTACCGTGGGCTTCCACAACGGCCGCGTGGCCCAAGGTAAGACGTCATCTCCAGGGATATAGCGCGTGTCTCGTTCCTCTACTGGAACGCGTTCACCGGTGATCGATGCGATGTAGCCGTCCCGTATGGTGAGTTCAACATCGATCCATTGTGGCGGCGGGGACGTAAACCTCCGCCCCAATCGGAATCGAACGACGGTGGAGTCATCACCGTGCGAGACGACGGTCGCACCATCGGGGTGATAGAGGTCCGGGCCCGACGTGCGGCTACCGCAGCCCAACGTCCCCGGCGAATAAACCCAGACGCCGGTGGGATTGCTTGGCTGGACGGCAACGCATTGCTTGAATTCACTAATCTGTAGAGGCTCGGTCGTGAAGAAATAGACCGGAGGAGCAGGCTGTTGAGCCCCGCGCGCCAATACCCCCGCGAACATCACCGCACTAGTGACGAGTAGCGCCGAGCAACAGATAGGAAGCATGAACTATCGTTCCTCGTCGAGATCGTAGCATTTGGCGGGGCCATCATTCGGCTGAACCAATGAGCCCGAACCGCTGCACCCTGTCGCACGTTGACCGCCGCTTCGTCCGGAATCTCCGCATCGTGATCGTCGGTTGATCGGGGCATCGATCCTCGCGATGCGCTTGGCTTCGGATATTCGAGCTGCATGGCAACGAAGTCGGCTGTGCGCATTCCGTAGCGGGCCGCCAACGGCAAGGTGGAGATCGTGGCTGACCTCGCGCAGATGCGCTGTGAGCGTGTCAGCAAGTACACGGGCCGTCGTGATGGCATCGTATTCGTTGCGCTGCTGCCGGGTGCGCACGGCGTCGACCATCTTGCGCGCAACGTCTGGAAAAGCATACGAGTCGTTCAGCGATCGGAGCGCTCGTCGATCACTTCGGCGCGCATCGCTGCATCCACCGTTTGCTGGCGGTCTCAGCCGCCACGGTGGTCGTGCTCTCGCTCTGGGCCCGCTCGTGTAGAACCACCGTGAAGACCGCTCGTCTGTCCCCCGACCCTGGAGCCCGGCGTCGTCCCAGAGATTGCCATCGGGTGCCCAGGATTTCCGCGAATCTTGATGCCGACCAAGGCGGGCGCAGGCTAAACCAAGCGGAAGAATCGACGTCAGGCCGATAGATGAGCTAGCGAGTGAGCCTGAAAATTACGTTTTTGACGTTTTGTCGGGCCGCGGAGCCGCCGATGGTGAGATGGTCGTTGGCCGCCTGTTTGGTCGTCGCAGCGCTCCCGCTCGCGGGATGCAACGCTGTATTGGGGGAGGAGCCTGCGCCCCCGCCGCCGACGTTCACGATCTTCAGGCGCCAGGCGCTGGCCGGCGGTCACGGCATCGCCCTGTCCGTGCTGGGTCCCACCGTTGAACGCAGCGACATCGAGCGTATCGCCGCAAAGGAACGTCGCGTATATGTCAGAGTCCTGGTTTACACGCCTGACCAGACGGTGGGCGAAGACAAGCCGGCCGCGCTCTGGGAGCACGTCGACGGGCGAGGACTGCAGCAGATCTACTGACACTGGGCGGCGCGAGCCGGTCAGTTTCCAGTTATCAGTTTCCAGTTCAAAGTCTTAGCGTTCGACGGATACGCTCGCTTCAAACTTGAGCCCACTCACGGGCGGTTGCCGTGCGACAGGTTGACTTGAAGAACCCGCCACCTGCCGACGTCGACAAACTGAACCTCACACCGGGCGCGCACACGCTGGCTTGCAAATAGCGGCGTGGCGGTGAACGCCGTGTGAACCTCAAAACGCCCTTGATTCAGCGAGACGACGCGATCCGCGCTCTCGGGTTGGAATAGACGCACGGCCCCGGGCGCGGTGTGGCGTACGTCGCGGCGACACATGGTCGCGGCGAGGCGGTGATTGTCAGCTTCAAGGGTATTGCGCGGCATCTCGAGCAGACTCGAGATGATGACCACCCAGACGAGGGTCAGGAAGAGGAACGTCGCGCCGCCGGTGAGGAGCGAGCGCACGACCATCCCGTTGGTCATGACGAGAGCCTTATAGCACATCATCGTGAACCAGCCGTTGCCAATCGCGGATCGTCGCCCCACAGAACCTGAAAGCCCCCTCCATCGTCCACGAAAATCACCGCCGGCCGGCCTCCCACCGTCCCTCGCGTCACCCCTTCCACCTTCATGCGCTTATGGAATCTGACGTTCTTGTAATGCCGCACGATGCCGCGCGGGTTGCCATCCCATAAATAGAGCTCGAACGGGGCCTTGGACTGACTCGTAGCGTTGCCAAGGATGATGAGCGAGGTGCCGGTCGCTTGATCCAGGGACATGGCTCTGATGCCGGACTTGCCATCTTCAGGCACCGCGAGCGTCAAGGGCGGAAGGATCTCGAGGTTGTCGACGGTCCACGGGCCATCAATCTTCCGCGGTTTGACGCGCAGAACGACTGGTTTGCCGTCCTTCAACGGCGTGCGCAGACCGAAAAGCAGGGCCTTCTGACGTGTATCCCAGCTCAGCGCCTCTACGTTGAGACCGCCGTCGTCCGGTATCAGGCGAGCCGCGCGTTGCAACCACGGCACACGATCGATGAGCCAGGCCCGAAAATCGGGGATGACGTCCGCTCGGAGCCGGTTGTTCGGCCCGACGGCAATCCGCACGATCGATTCACGGGACGACAACAGCTTGCCACGCTTCTTTTTCGAACGATTCCCCTTCCGTGTCTTCAAACACAGTGACGAGGTGCCAAAGATGAACGTGCGGCCGCCGACCTCGACGATCTCGATGCCTTCTATGTCGTCGATGGCGGCAGACGTCAGCCCCTCGATCCGCCGCCTGGCGATCCGCCCGCGGAGCAGGCCGTCTCCTCCCAGCCGGAATTCGAAGAGCGCGTCGGAGACGTTGTTGTCGCAAAAGAGAAACCGGGAGTCGGCAAGCGCCAGCACCTCCGAGGCGTTATAAGGTTCGCGGCCGGGCCTCTCACCCAGCGGGAGAGGCTTCACCTTTCGATTAGGCACGACGCCTGAGCTCGCTCAGTTTCCAGTCCAGATCGAACGGCTGTGCTACGGCATTCAGCGATGCCAGATGCGGCCGATGGAACGGATTCGACTTGTGAAGGCCCTCGAGAATTACGGACGAATGCGTCGCCAGCGCCCCATCGATGATCCGGGGCGGCAACCGGCGGCAGTCGTATTGACACATGCCGGCGCCGCGAATGTCGTGGAAAAACTGATTCAGGAGCGCTTCGTATTCGACGACCTGCGTGGCTCCTGGCGGCTGTTTCAACAGCCACGACATATCGCCGCAGGTGCGGAGCCCGGCAAATCCATCGTTCAAAGCCGACTCGACCGCTTCGTTGAGGAGTCGCAGCATCCGTTCGCAATCGAAGCGTCCGTCGACGAGATGCACCTCTGAGTGCGTCGACTCGACGAGAGCACCTCGCTTGAGCTCGGCGGCCGAGTCGATTCCCAGACCGTTCAGTGCGTCGTTGAAACGCGCCAGTGAGGCTTTCGAGTCCGTGACGTAGAGGGCGCGCTCCCCAGCGCGAAGACCGTCCGCCAGGTATGTAGCCGCCGTTGCCAGCTGCTCCTCGGCCGTCTCATAGAGCGTGCAGATGTGTTCTCCCTGCCTGAAGACATTCGGCATGAACGTATTTTGCCCGAGGACCGGTAAGGCAATACGCAAAAGTCATTCGCATGCCCACGACTTCGTATGAAACAAGACACTCCGTCCTTGCGGAATACGCGACGATTCAGCCAGCATAGGCTCGCTCAAACCGATGAGCACGCACTCCCCGTCAGCGTGTTACAACTGCGGCGCCACTCTTCAAGGGCGATTCTGTGTCGTCTGTGGCCAGGAAGATCGGCCGCTCGATCCGACGGTCAGCGAGGTCGCGGGCGAGTTCGCGCGCGAGCTCTCGGATCTCGATGGCCGGATCCTCCGTTCCGTCCGTCACCTGTTCTTCTCTCCCGGCTTGCTCACCAAGGAGCACTTTCGTGGCCGGCGCGCGTCGTGGATCTCGCCGGTTCGCCTGTATCTCGTCTTCAGCGTTGCCTATTTCGCCATCCTGTCGTTGACAGAAGGTCCGTTGGCGTCAGTTATCTGGCCCGAAATGAGATCGTGTCAGGGGTCATTGGTCTGGGGAGCATCGTCTTCGTCGTCATCTACATGATGCTTGCGCTCAAGGTCGTGTACGGCGGCACCTCGATCCGCGCGCTGATCCACACCGCCGTCATCCTGTCCGCATACTGGCTGGCCACCATCGTCGTCACTGGCGCGATCATCGCGCCTGTTCTGTTCTGGCGACGAAAATAGGCTTGGAAACCGGGCCTGCCTACGGCTGGGTTGCACTAGAATCGCGGGGTCGCGCGAGGCGAAGCATGCGTGTGCATCTCGTCAACCCCAGCAACGAATCCTTCGGCGTCGCCTTGATGACTCCTCGCTGGCTCTACGTGCTGGCGGCCGCTACCCCTCGTTGGTGCGGAGACCCGATTCTCACCGACGAAATGCTCGAGCCAAGCGACCCAATGCGAATTGCACCGGGTGACGTGGTGGGGATTGGTATCCACACGGGCAATGCCTTGCGCGGATACGAGATCGGCCAACAGGCCCGTGAGCGTGGTGCCACCGTCGTCTTCGGTGGCATTCACGCGACGCTTTACAGCGACGAAGCGCACGACCGTGGCGGGGCGCACGCTGTGGTGAAGGGTGACGGCGATCAAGTGTGGCCTCGCGTGCTCGCCGACTGTGAAGCTGGGAGGGTCCAGCGCATCTACGAGGGCGGCCGGATCAGCGCTGGCTCGTTCCTGCAGGCGCGCTGGGACCTGCTTCCGCCACGACGGTACATGTGGGCGACCGTCCAGACAGTCCGAGGCTGCCCCAAGCACTGTTCGTTTTGCTCGGTGTGGCGGACCGATGGACAGCAGCCGCGGCAGCGTGCCGTCGATCACGTGTTGAACGAGGTACGGCAGCTTCGGCGGATGGGCTTTCGCTTCATCGCACTCGCCGACGACAACTTCTATCCGGTGACGCTGACCGATCTCGCGATGGCGGACCGGCGCGAGGACAAGACACGATTGCACGAGCTCCAGGAGATTCGTGAGGACCGCTTCGCGCTGATGGAAGGTCTATCGCAGCTTCCTGACGACACTGTTTTCTACACCCAGATCACGATGGAAGCAGGCGAGGATGCAGCGTTCCTGACTGCGATGGCCAAAGCCCACATCAGGGGAGCGCTGATCGGGGTCGAATCGGTCACCCCGGACGGTCTCGGCGACGTCTACAAGGACTTCAACGCCACCGGGGATGCGCTCGTGGCAAGACTGCAAGCGTTCAAAGCAGCGGGCGTCCACGTTCTGGGTTCGTTCATCTTCGGGCTTGCGAGCGATCATCCGGCTACCTTCGACACGACAGCCGAGATCGCGCAACGAGCACAAATTACTTTCCCGCAATTCCTGATGCTCACCCCTTTGCCCGGTACCATCGATTTCGATCGCTGGGAGCGCAGCATGCCGGAGCCCGAGGCCATTGACGGCGTGCCGATCACTCGCCACTGGCTGATCCCACAGTCGAAGCGTCCGAGGGTGTTCGTCGCCCACCCTGCCATGTCATCTGACGAAATTCTCCGTCGTACACAACGGCTCTGGGATCGCTTCTACAGTTGGTCAGCCATCTGGGAACGGTCGCGGTGTGTGCGGACGGTCAAGGCACGGCTGGTCTTTGCGCTCATCTCGAAGATGTATCAGCAGATGTACGCAAACACCGGCATGGCGACCGACAGCGCACGGGGGGCACGCTCGGCCCGCTGGGGTCGATTGATCGCGCCTTGGTGCCGACGTTTGTTCGCGGGCGCCGCGGAAACAGCCTGATCGGTTTACGTCACGCAATCGCCCAGCGCCCCGGCGACAGCATGGCTCGGAATCGCGCTGGATTGGCCAGCCCTTGCGCCGACATCCACTGATCAGACTTTGCGGTCAGCGACCGGCCTTCGTCCCCGCCGACCAATGCTCCACGACGATGGCGCGCGATGGCGGCGTGAGAGGTCATGTCGAGGCGTTCGAATTCGGTTTCGGCGGCGACTAGCAACTCACGCGCACGTGGCAGGTCGCCTTCGTCCATGGCCACGGCGGCGTGAACCATCTGAGCCAACGGCATCCCCCACGGAGTTTTCAACCGCTCGATCCGGTGTGCATCCTGACTCGCCGATTTGAACGACGCCTGGCGCGCTGCGCCGCCTTCCGCACCAACCGCCAGGGCCGCGCGAGCCCGCAGGTAGAGCACCCAGACGTGTACAAGCTCCAGCTCGAGGAGAAACGAACTTTTGAGCGCGGGCCACCGATCGGCGATACGGTCGATCGCCGCCTGCGGCTCGCCGCGATAGATCGCGAAGTCGCACCAGCGGAACAGCTCCGCGGCATGTTCGAGATGGAAGCCCCGTGGCGACCATCGGGCCATGGCCTCCTTCAACTCGGCCACCGCCGTCGCGGGATCATCGTCGACGAAGCATTTCAGGTTTGCATCGTGTAGCCGGAGGTTAGCCTCGGCATACACGCTGCCGCGGTCGAGCGATTCGGCGAGGCACGGCGGAACGCGCCGGAAATATTCGGCGAGCTGACCACCGTAGTGCAGCGTGCCGAGCGTCTGCAACTGGCATACGAGGAGCTGATACGGCAGCGCGCATTCGTCCCGGAAGGTCCGCTCCGCGGACTCGAAGAAGTCGCGTGCGACACGCCAACGCCCGGCGAGGTACGCCATCATCCCTTCGGCAAAGCAGAGGCTCGCGTGGTGATCGGGGTTGTTGGTCCCAGCGACGAGGTCGCGTGCCTGCTTGAGCAAACGTTCACCACGTGCACGGCTTCGCCGATTTCTCGCCGCCGCGGTCGCTTCGAACGAGAGGGCCAGGGCAATCCGGTTGGGCTCGCCGATCTTGAGTGCCAGGAGCAGATGCCGCTTCTGAAACTCGACGGCCTTCACGGTGTCGGTAAAGCCGAGACTGCGGACCACCGAACGACAGAGGTCGATGCGCCAAAGAGCGTCCGCCGGAATATCGCGCTCGTGACGTTCGCGGAAGCCGGTTCCGCGTACGCGGAGCTGCACCTCTCTGGCGAGGAGCTGCACGATCGCCTGGCGAGACGTGGTCGGCAGCTTCAGATCGACCTTTGCCAATACCGACTCGAGTAGCGCAAGCCCCCTGTCGAGGTGCCCGCCCATCAAGAACTGTTCGCCCGCCTGGCGCAAGAGCTCCCGGCGCTGGACCGGGCTCGCCATGTCAGCCGCGCCGACATAGGCATCGGCAGCCTCGATGACGCGGCCGCCATTGGCCAACGCATCGCCGAGCTTGGCAAGTAGCTTTCCGCGATTCGGATCGTTCGGCGGCCTGAGCTGAAGCGTCATCCGATAGAGGCGCGCCGCGCGTTCGAACGCCAAGGCTCTCGCCGACTTCTCCGCAGCCTCGAGGGCATAGTGTGCCGCTTTGTCGAGATCGCCGGCTCCGTGAAAGTGGACAGCCAGCGCTTCGGGATCGGCGCGCTCGGATTCCTCGAGCGCCGACGCAAGTCGACGGTGGTGCAGCATCAGCAAACTGGCTGGGAGCGATGCGACGATCGTTTCGCGGATGCGGTCGTGGTACGGCTCAATCTCCCGCCGCGCTCCGGATCGCCGGGTGCGAAGAAAGTGACGCGCACGCAGCGACGACACGACGTCGTAGTCGCCCATGGGCAGTCCGGCGGCACGATTGGCGACGGCCAGCTCGATCGGCCGTCCCGCGACCGCCGCGAGCTCGAGCAGCGTGCGTGCCGTCGGCGTCAACCGGGAGACGCTGTCACGCAACACCGCGTCGAGCGTGGTCTCGTTTTCGCGGGGCGCGCCGTGACGGACCAGTTGGTCGATGAAGAACGGACTGCCACCAGACTCGCGGGCAACCAGATCGGGCTGCCACTTCGACGTCCCATCGTGCTCGATGAGGGTCCGCGCAAGGTCGGCCGCTTCTTCGGGCTGAAGTTCGCCGACGTCCACCATGCTGATCTCAGTGGAGTCGCGCGTCGGACGATCCGGTTGCGTCAGCGTTCGCACGATCTCGCTGCCATCGGCTTCCTCACCGCGGTAGCACGCAATGAGTAATAGTGGGGGCTGATCGGGTGGCCGGAGAAGGTCCGTCAGGAGCGATGCGCTGTCCACATCGCCCCATTGCAGATCGTCGATGAACAGAATGAGGGGAAACCGCTCGGCGATCCGCCCCAGCATCTCCCGGAAGGCGGTCGATGCTCTGCGCCGCAGCTCCTGCGAGTCCGGAATCTCCGAACTGTGCAGCCGCATCTCCCTCGCGGCTTCGAGCCGTTGCAGCACCGGAAAGACACGGGCCAGCGATGACAGTCCACGCGGCAGGAGCGATTGGGCCTGCGCGTCGGGCAGCATCTTGAGATAGTTCGTCAGCGAGTCGATCAGGCCGTCGAGCGCCTTGTAGGGCACCGCTTCCTGCTCGTAACACCGTCCCGTCAATACCACCGCTTCAGGCTGACTCTCTTGGATGGTCCGGATAAAGTGCTGGACGAGCGCGGTCTTCCCCATTCCCGAGGCGCCTCTGATGTAAACCGCTTCTGCCCTGCCTCGGCGCGTCTCGGTCAGCGCGGTCGAGAGTGTGGCCAATTCGCGCGCGCGCCCGACAAATGGCGGCGCTTTGCGTGACGGCAGCTTCTGAGTCACACGAGGTACAGCGGCCCCGAGTCTCGTCAGCACCTCCGAACCGTTCGGTCGTGACGAGGGCTCGAGTCGCAACAGATCGCGACAGAGCAACTCGAGGTCGTCTGGGAGGCCCGTGACAACCTCGCCGGGCGGTGTCGGCTCGACGTGCTGCTTGTCGTGGAGCACAGTCAGGTCCGAGCCATCGAACGGCAGTTGCCCCGTCAGCGCTCGGTACAGAATCACGCCCACGCCGTACCAGTCGCTGGCCTCCGACAGCGGGCGTCCGCCAGCCTGCTCCGGCGACATGTAGGCCGGAGTGCCAATCACCATCAGGCTTTCCCCGCGATCGTCGGGCGCGGCGTCGGTGGCCAGCCCGAAGTCGAGTAGTACGACGCGCCCTTCATCGGTCACGAGCACATTCGACGGCTTGATGTCGCGATGCAGGATGCCATTGCGGTGAAGGAACGACACACCCTCCGCCAGTTGCTGCAGCCCCGATCGAAGCCGGTCAGGGTCCAGGGTGCCCGATATCTGTTTGCGCGGCAGCGGCGAGCGGCCATGGTCCGAATCGGCCAGGCTGGTGACCGTTGCCGCGTTCGAATTCTCGAGCGGCGAGGAATCACCGAGCGACGATGGCTTGTCGGGGCGAAGCACATAGGAGAGAAAATCGACGCCCCGAACCAGTTCCATCGCCAGGAACCACTGATCGGAATCCGAGATGAGCTCGTAGAGGGTGACCAGATTGGGATGCGTCAGGTCGGCCAGCGTTCGAAACTCACGCTTGAACCAGTAGAGCGCAATCCCATCCGTCTTCTTCAGGGCCTTTAGCGCGACAACTGTGTCGCGCTCACGGTCGTGGGCCTCGTAGACCACGCCGAACCCGCCCGCTCCGAGGCGGCGATGGACGGTGAACCTCGAAGGCGCAGTGATTTCCTGAATTTGACGCTCCCGTCCAACGGCTAAACGGACATCGTCACCAGGTCCGCGAATTCCTGCGAGATACGACCGGCACGGTCGAAGACCCGACGGGGTTGCGCCCATCCAGGCCGGACGCGCCCGTGTTCATCCGTGACGGACCAGGGATCCATCACTGCATGGTAGTCCTCGGCGCAGTCGAAATCCGATTCCACGAGCGGTACGCTGGATGCCTCTGGCGGCGGGCGATCCGTCCCAGCCAGGTAGCTGCGATCGGCATCGACGGACTGGTGAGCCGCGGTCAATTGGTGAATCAGATCGACCGCGGCGCTCTCCCAGTGGCCCTGTCGAAGGAAGCGCGGGAGATCGTCGCTCAGCTTTCTGAACTTCGCCCCCCTGGTAAACGTCGCTGTCATGACCCGCTTGTAATGGCCGACGAACGCTTCGGGCGTTTCGCGCGACGGCTTGACGACAAGTGTGTACCCAGAGAAATCGCGAAGCAGTGCATTCGGAAGCAGCATCGGGTGCTCCCGCTCGGTCAGCTTACGGAAGTGCGGTGTTCCGGGAAACGGCGACTCGAAGCTGATGAACGTGGGCAGGTGAAGCCCGCACTCGCGAAGCCTCTCCGGAATGGTCTCGATGTACGCCGCCGTGTCGACGACCGGGCTCAACATGAGCCCTGAGGTGACGATGATGCCGTGGCTGCGGCAGAGATCGAGGACGCTCCGCGCGCGATCGAGCTCGTTCTGGAACTTGCACATGTCGGCGAGGGTCTCGGGGTTGAAGCTTTCGAGGCCCATGAACAACAGCCGGCAGCCGGCCCGTGCGAGCATCTCGACGACTGCCGGATCGGTTACGCAATTGAACGTAATGGCCGCGCCCCACCAGATACGGAGAGGAGTGATCGCTTCGCAGAGCCGCGCGAGGTACTTCGGATTCCCTCCAATGTTGTTGTCGGTGAAGCAGAGGGTCGGCACCATGTATGGCGGTGTGAGCCCCTTGAGCATGCGCTTGCCTTCGAGGATGTCGCGCACCACGAGCTCGGGAGGCCGTGTATGAAAGCGGGTCCCGATGGCCGTCAAGGCACAGAAGTCGCACGTGAAGGGACATCCCCTGGTCACCTCCAGGGCGTGCGGAACGAGCGACTGCTTCACGGCGAGGTCGAGGCGCGGCACCGGCACGCGATCGGGATCGTAGGCCGTCGACAGGTAAAACGGCTGGAGCTGACCGCGGCAAGCGTCGTTGTAAACCTGAAGAACAGCGCCTTCGGCGTCACCGATGACAACGGCATCGAAGAACGGCTTGCAGAGCGCCGGATAGGTGCTGGCCATGATGCCGCCAAACACCGTGCGGGCGCCGCGACGACGCCAGTAGTGCGAGATCTGGCGTGCGCGATCGAAGTCGGAATGCAGGCAGCTGATGAAGAGGAGGTCGTAATCTCGTGACCAATCGGGCTCGCGCCACGTGTCGAGCACGATCTCCACTTCCGCCTCGGGTGGCAGAAGCGCCGCGATCAGCGGACCGACCTGGGGCTGCAGTGCGCCGCGATGATCGGCTCCTCTGCGAGTGGGGTCAACGTAGACGGAAACGATACCTACGCGCATGTCCGCTGACCCGAACGAATTTGGCGACTCAGTGAATATCTGAGCAAGGGGGCGGCCGATTATATGACGGCTGGGCTGGGACTGCCTGAATGAGCGGTGGGGTTTATTGATCTCTTGGCAGGAGTTCGAAGACCCGATCGCCGCCGATCGGATGCTCCCCCCGAACGCCCGGTTGCATGCGCATCTGTTCGATCAGAACCGACGCCATTCCGGGGTCGGCATAGTCGTGTGGGTGAATCACCACGTATTGCACCCCGCTCGATCGAAGTAGAGCGATGCCTTCGAACAAACGCGTCAGGTCGATGAACGGCGAGTCGGGCAGCTCGAACAGGTCGGCGAGAGGAGGGTTGAATCCAGAGTAGCCGTTGACGAGCCGGTGAGGGTGCCGCAGCGTCGCAAACTGATGCAGCAGCTCGGAATTAGGGTCGCGCCTCATCGATCGAGACGCTGGGAGCTCCAACATGGCGCTCGGGGGCTGGCGGGCCAACCACTCGTACACCGGTCGATCGAGGGGACGGCCCCATGGCGAAAGGCTCTCGACCCGGGAGCCCGCAGGCAGCGCTTCGAGCCCCACAACCGCGATGGCGCCCGCCGCCAGGGCGGCGCGAGCGTTCGGCCGCCACGATGTCGTGAGGCGGCTTGTCACGATGGCTCCGATGGCCGCGAGTGCAAGCGAAACGATTGCGGCAAAGCGTCCAGGTGCCCGGACTGCAGACCAACCGGGTACGTGTTCGTGCAGCCAGGCATATGGACTGGAGACCACGACCGCTCCATCTGCGCTCCTGAGGGACGGTCCGATCGAGAGCCACAACGCGACCACCGCGATGAGGGCGTAGAGGGCCGCGATGCCTTCGCGACCTGCAAACGCTCGACGCCAGCCGAAAGCCACGATGGCAACGAGCGGCAGCAACAGTGCCAGCCCGGGATAGAGCGCCTGGTCACCCGTGGTTTCGGTACGAACCCACGGGAACGACGCGCTGGTCGAGTACACCGAGCCATACGATTCGACGTGGGCGCTGTAGTTGGCGGTATGTTCCGCGTCATGGTCCAGGCTGATCTCGCGGTCGACGTCGCGGTACGGCTCGATGACCGGCGCGAGCATGAGCGCGCTGACGACCGTGGCCGCAGCAAGCCCGAGTCCAATCTGCTTCCGGCGCGCCGGCGCAGTAGCGACCGCGAACACCATGACAAACGCGATGGCAAGCGGCGCCAGAAACAGCATGTACATGTTGGTCAGAACCAGGAACGCCAGGCTGATGCAGAACATCCCCAGATAACGAAGATGGGTCGTTTCACCGTATCGGTGAATCGCCCACAGCACCAATGGCAGCCATCCAATCCACAGCATCTGAAGGCGCGAGAGTTGTCCACCGATTCGGAACGGCGAGAACGTCAAGGCCAACGCGAAAACCAGCGCGACGTCTCGCCGTCCGGTCAGCGCATGAATCCAGACGTAGCTGCAACATCCGAGGAGTGGAAATGACAAGAGCGCCGCGACGTTATAGGTGAGCAGCGCATTGTCGGTCAGCGCGAAGATTGGCCAGACCAACAGTGTCTGACCGATCAAGTGCTCGGAGTATGCCAGCGCGTTCTCATGCGGGTAGAAGATGGGCGCATCCCAGAACGAGCCGCTGCGTCGGCCAACCAGCCACTGCACGTTCCAGCCGAGGATGGTGGCATTCAGTAAGGGATCACCGAGATTGCCCGGCAGCGCCTCCCCAAGGCGTCTTGGGAGGGGCCATGTCAGCGCGAGCGCCCCCGCGAGGCTGGCCAGGCACACTGCCGCAGCCGTCCGGTACCAGGCCCGAAGCGCGCTTTCAGCCTCTCCTCCACCCTCTTCCATTACTCAACCCTTACCAGACGCTCATGAACGCCGGTTGGACGTTCGCTACGATTCCGACTGCACGATCGGAGTTCTGTGAAAGTAGACGTTTCAACACTTCCATTCCGCAAGCTCGAGCATTACCGCGATCCGGCAGGCTTCAGCACCACACAACAGCACCCCACTCGCGTGGTCTCGCACCCGCGACTGCCCTCGATCGACATGTTGCGTGGGCTGGTAATGGTGCTGATGACGCTCGACCACGCACGCGACTTCTTCAGCGCATCGAGCTTCGACCCGCGTGACGTCAACGATCCCGCACTGTTCCTCACCCGTTGGATTACCCACTTCTGTGCGCCTGTGTTCGTGTTCCTGGCCGGTGTTGCGGCTGGATTGCGGGGCGACGAGCTCGACGAGACGAGGACTCTGAGCCGATTTCTCATGATCCGTGGTTTCTGGCTCGTCGTGTTGGAATTCACGGTGGTGCGCACCGGGTGGACGTTCGACCCAGGCGGCACAGTTGCGTTCGCCCAGGTCATCTGGGCGCTGGGCGTATCGATGATGGCGCTTGCCGCGCTGATTCACCTGCCCCGGCGCACACTGGCGGTCGTCGCGATCGCGTTGATCGTCGGGCACAACCTGTTGGACGGCATTCGTGTCAGCAGCCAGGACCTCACGGCGTGGCTATTCATGATCGCGCACCAGCCCGGGGTCCTTCGGACCGAGAGCTTCACAATCGTCGTGCTCTATCCGCTCATCCCGTGGATTGGTGTGATGGCGGCCGGCTACGCCATGGCGCCGGTGATGCACTGGCCGGCCGAACGCCGGCGTCGCCAGCTCGCGCGGCTCGGCTGCGCTCTCACAATGTTTTTCATCGTGCTGCGCCTTTCGAACGTATACGGTGATCCTCAGCCGTGGACGCCGATGCAAGGTGATCTCGTCGCAACGTTGCTGTCATTCGTGAACTGCGAGAAGTATCCGCCTTCCCTGCTCTATCTGTTGATGACGATCGGGCCGGCAGTCGTTGGGTTGGCGCTGCTGGACGGACGCACTGGCGCTCTCACCCGGGCACTCGATCGAATCGGGCGCACGCCGCTGCTCTATTACGTCGGTCACATCTACGTCTTGCATGCGCTCGCGGTGTTAGTCGCCTGGAGCACCGACATGGACGCCACGTGGCTGCTCGAGTCGTCCGATGCCGGCAAACCGCCCGAATGGGGCTATTCGCTCCCGATCGTCTACGCCATCGCCGGTGTCGTCGTCCTTTTCCTCTATCCGCTCTGCGGGTGGTTCGGAGCGTTGAGACAACGGCGGCGTGAATGGTGGTGGAGCTACCTTTAGGCTGCTAGTGGAAAGGCGGGTAAGGCGGGTCGGGCTGGGATGGCAAGTCGAACCACAACTTACGCCTCCCGACCCACCGGCCCCACCGCTACCCGCCCTACCCGCCCACGTCGTTACAGCACGAGGCGCATCTGTTCCAACCGTCTCTTGTGCTGCGGCGACAAGGCATAGAGGCCGCGAATGAACGGCGTCAGGTAGTTGAAGGGCGACGCACCATCCTGGTAGGCCCTTTCCTGATACTCGAGGGCGCGTTCTTTTTCACCCAGTCCGGCATAGATGAAAACGTAGCACTGTGGCGGAACATAGGTGTCGGCGGGCGGATTCTTCAGCTCGCCGAGCAAGGCAAGCGCTTCGTCGCGCATGCCGCATGCCCCGTAGCTATATCCGAGGAGGCCGAGATAGAACGGGGCACGATGGCTGAGGGCCGCCGCTTGCTCCAGATCGGCCGTCGCAAGATCGCGCATCCCCTTGGCCAGGTAGCACAACCCTCGGTACATGCACTGCGAACACGTAACCCGGATCGAAGCGCAAACACTCGGTGCACAAGCGGATCGCCTCATCGTAGCGACCCGCCAGATACATCGTTTGCGACCGCGCGCCGGCGACGAGCCGGGACGAGGGGGCGAGCGCATGGCCACGCTGGGCCTCGGCAAAGGCAGCGTCTTCGCGGCCGAGCAGCATCAGCAGCCAGGAGTAGTGGACGTGAGCGAGCGGATTCCGTGGATCCAACGCGATCCCACGCCTGAAAGCCTGCTCGGCGCCATCCCAGTCCCACTCACCGCCGAACTTGGCCAGCGCGACCTCGATACAGGCCGGCGCGAGACCCGGATCGATCGTCAGCGCGCGTTCGGCGGACCGGCCGGCCACCGCAAAGGCCAGGTTGGGCTTCACCAATGAATAGAAACCCAGAAAATTGTAAGCGCTGGCCAACGCGACGTGCGCGGGAGCGAAACCGGGATCGCGATCGATCGCGTGCTGAAAGTGCTCAATCGCGGGACGCCAGCCGCCCGCGAAGCATGATTTCCACAGATGCTGCCCACGCTTGAACGCGTGATAAGCGTCAGGATCTTGCGGATAGCGCTTCGCTGGCGGTCGCGAGATGGCGCCGGACAGGCCGTCACAAACCTCCCGGGCAATCTCATCCTGCGTCGTCAACAGATCGCCAATTGGGCGATCGATGGTCAACGACGGCAGCGCGACGCGTTCGTGCGCCGCATCGACCACGTTGGCCGTCGCCCTCAACCGGCCAGCACTGACCTGAAGCGTTCCCTCGATCACCAGGTCAACGTTCAGGAGCTTGCCGATCTCGCGTACTGGGTTCCCGTCGAGCGCGCGAATCGAGGTCCGTGGGGCAACGCGGATCCGATCGATGCGGCTCAACCGACTGCTGATGTCTCCGGCGAGGCCATCTCTCAAGGCAAGGGTCGCGGAATCAGCCAGCCCGAGGATCTCGAACGGCAGCACCGCGATTGACATGTCTTCGCGGATCTCCGAGGCGGCGGCTGCCGGCTTCAGCCCGCGGCGCAGGACATCCACCTCGGCGCGAAGCGTGTGCGCCGACTGATACCGATCCTGTGGATCCTTTGCCAGCAGGGTGTCGACGATCCGCGCCAGCTGGGCGGGGTGCTGCGGCGCGAGTTGCCGAAGCGGGATGTGAGGCTGGGCCTGGATAGCCGCGATCAGCGCGCCTCTGGGCTGAATGTCGAAGGGGCGCGTGCCGGTTGCCATTTGATAGAGCACGACCCCGAGGGCGTAGAGATCGCAGCGGTAGTCGACGGAGGCAGTCCGCGACAACTGCTCCGGCGACATGTAGTGAATGGTTCCGTGCACGACGCCGACAGTCGTGACCTCGTCGGTCGTCATCCCGTCGGTGCTCGACATCGGGTCGTGCTTCGCGAGACCGAAGTCGAGAAGCTTCACGAGGCCGTTGGCGGCGAGAAAGATGTTTCCCGGTGTGATGTCGCGGTGGATGATGCCTTGATCGTGAGCCGCGCCAAGCGCGTCGGCGGCCTGGCTCGTGATTTCGATGATCTCTTCGATGGACAGTGGACCTTGGAGAAGGCGCGCCTTGAGGCTCGCGCCCTCGAGCAGTTCCATCGCGATGAACGACTGCGATTCATCGTCGTTGACGTCGAGAATGGTACAGATGTTGGGGTGATTCAGCGATGACGCGAGCCGAGCTTCTCGCTTGAACCGCCGAATTGCGTCGACGTCTCTTGACAATTCCTCCTTCAGAACCTTGATCGCCACTGATCGAGGCAGTCGAGTATCCTGTGCCTCATAGACGACACCCATTCCCCCGCTACCGAGCGTTCGAATGACGTAGAAGTGCGAAATTTGACGGCCGATCACGCGCACTCATTCTCTCGCGTTCGGGCGCCGGCTCCCGACAAAAACGGCCCGCCGGAGCCCTTTCTGTGACAACACGCCGAGTGTTACCGGACTCCGAACCGGTGACGGATTCCACATTGGACGTTCTCGGGCGAGCCCGTGAGGGCGACGAGCGGGCTGCACAAGTTTTGATCGAGCGAGCGCTCCCTTCGGTGCAGCGGTGGGCGCATGGCCGGCTGCCAGGATTCGCTCGCGCCGACGCCAACACCGAGGACATCGTTCAAGACGCGTTCTTGAAAACGCTCAGAGGGCTCAAGCGCTTCCAGCATCGAACGGTTGGTGGCCTCCAGGCCTACCTGCGTCAGGCGGTTGTCAATCGCGTGCGCGACATGATCCGTGGAGCACGACGCCGATCGACCGATGCTGAGGCGCTCGCAGAACTTCGGGACTGGAAACCGTCTCCACTCGAGGCGGTCATCATGCGGCAGCAGCTCGATGTCTTCCTCGAGGCCCTGCGAAGGCTTCGCCCCGCGGATCGGCAAGTGATCGTGTGGCGAATCGAGCTGGGCTACACCGCGGACGAGATTGCCACGAAGCTCGGCAAGTCCAAGCCTGCCGCGGGCATGACGATCACTCGTGCGATGGCGCGCCTGGCCAAGGAGATGAACGTCGACGCGGAGTGACGTGCGAACTACAAGACCGCTACTGCCAACAAAGTGGCGTCGTCTTCAAACCCCGATTTCGCAAACCGCGTGACCTCCTCCATCACGGCGCGATGCAGATCGCTGGCCCCAAGGTTTCGATGGCGGACCAAGGCCGCGGTCAAACGACTCTCACCAAACTCCTCGCCCGCATCGTCTCGCGCTTCGGTAATGCCGTCGGTGTAGAGAAGCAATCGATCGCCGCTGCGGAGTGCTACTTGAGCTCCCACGTATTCAGCTTCCGGAAACACACCAAGAACGGTTCCTGACGAGCGAAGCGTCTCGACGAGCCCGCTCGCCCGCGCGAGCAGCGGAGGGTTGTGGCCGGCATTCGCGTAGACGAGTGTTCCGCGGGCCGCATCCAGACGAAGGTAAGCCATCGTAACGAAACGCCCGGCGATCATCTGTCCGCACAGCAGGCGGTTGACGCTGGCGCAGACCCTTTCGGGCGGTGACGCCTCGTTCGCAAACGCCCGCAGAGCAGCCTGCAGGCTGGACATGAGAAGCGCCGCCGGCAGCCCCTTCCCGGCAACATCCGCGATCGAAAGTCCGATGACATCCGGCGAAAAGGTGAAAGCGTCGTAGCAGTCCCCGCCGAGCGTGCCAGCTGGCTGCCAGGCACCCACGACTTCGAACCGAGTGGTAATCGGCAGCGTTGATGGCATGAGGGCGCGTTGAATCAACAGCGCGTCCTGTTGTTCGCGCGCGTGTCGTTCGCTTCGCTCGCGGAGGCCTCGGCCGTCGGTAACCTCACGTTCGAGAATCTGTACGAGCTCGCGGTTGTCCCAGGGTTTCTGGACGAAACTCTGTGCCCCGGCCCTCATGGCCTCGACGGCAAGCTCGATATTCCCCCATGCGGTCATCACGACAATCGGGAGGTCCGCGTGCTCGGCGCGCAGCTGCGCCAGCAGTGAGAGTCCCTCCGCACCCGAGGTCGTATCTCTTGAATAGTTGAGGTCCATCAGGACGGCGTCCCATCGCGCCGCGCGAACCTGATCCAGCACGGCTCCCGGCGACGTGACAAGTTGCAGCGTGAAGTCGTGTTGCGACAGCAGCAAGCGCAACGCTTCCAGCACGTCGGGCTGGTCGTCGGCGACGAGAAGACGGGCCGTCGTGGTGTCTGACGAGAGCATGGTTCAGATGCCTTCCGCGGCTGCCTCGTGCCCCCTCGGCCGCGGGCGGGCAGCCAGGCTGCGGTCACGATCGATCGCGGTGCCGCCAATCAAGCCGAAAATGGCGACACCTCCCATGCTGGTCATGACTCCCACATAGAGCGGTCCCGCGATCAGCACCTCGTGCCCAACCATACGTGATCAAGCCGGCAATCGGAGCAACAACGACCCACCTTGACAGAAAACCCTGTGACGAGAACGTCACCTCGAAAAAGCGGCCAAACTTGATCACGCTCTTCGTGGCCGCGCGCGCCTCGGAGACTCTAACCTGATCTGTTAGCGATCGGCCGGTCGGACGTTTACCTCTACATGATGGGCAAACGCCACATGCTTCGTCGTCGCTCGAGCTCGATGGTCGTGGTGCTCGCCGCCCTGTCGATCGTGGCAATTGGCGGGTGCAACACGGAAACGTTCCGCCTGCCCACCGCCACGTCCCCCGTTCCCCAGCCCAGCCCGGCGGCGCCGGGGCTGATCCAGTTCCGCGAACCAAGCACAGGATTCACGACGACGGACCTGCACGACGCGTACGATCAGATCTTGCAGCTGAACTCGGCCGGCGAGCTGATTTGGACCGCGGACGGGACTCGGCTTTCTGGGTATCAGGCGTCGGGAACCTTCTACATCCAGGGAAAGATCTGTTCGCAAGGGTGTGCGTTCGAGGTGCGGTACGGCAGCAAAGACGGCGACCGGCGAGCGTATCTGACGGTTGATTACGGACACGACAACCCCGGCACCTTGGTCGATGTCGAGGTCACGAGCGCGGGCCTGCAAGTGACACAGACATCTCTTTTCCCGCCCGGCAGCCCAACATTGACTGGAACCGTGACCGAATTGACAGCGACCGGCCGCGTCCCGGTGGACGGGGTCTTGATCGCCCGCCCGGTGAGAGGCGGATGGCAAGGGACCACGACGGGGGCCGACGGCTCCTATCGCATACCGGGGCTGATCAACGACACCGCGATCGTCGAGGTGCGAAAGGCAGGCTACGCCGTGTTGCGTCAGGGGGTGGTCGTCAACGGCGACACTCGATTCGACGTTGAGATCAATCGGCAGTGAGGGTCAACGGGGCGCTACTCGCTCCGCAGCGCCAGCGTCGGATCGATCCGTGCAGCCCGTCGACCCGGCCAATAGGCGGCCGCCGCGACATCTGCTGCAACCGCTGGCCAATGGCATAGCCGCGCGTCGGGCCCAGGGCGACGACTTTGAGAATCAGCAGGTCCTGGGTGCCCTGCGGGAGATCGGACTTTGGACCACTGCCTCGACCATCGACATATGGCGCAGAATATGTCGAACGTCAAGGCATCGCGGGCGTTATCTGACGGGAGTCGAGGGCTTGACTCGGCGCAGCTTCTCCACGAGCACGCGGCCCGTCGCGGGGTCGACCCGATACCGCCCGTTGTAATCGAGCGGCGTGTCGTCCGACGGATGGCCGACCTTCAGGGCCCTCCCGCCATGCCGGTATCTCGCCTGCTCGATCGCCTGCTTGCTCAGCTCATCGGGTGAACAGGCATCCGCGCGCGACAGCGCGATAAATTGGTGGATGTGCACGACCGCGCCAGTCGTGGAGTCATAAACGACGCACCACTGCGTGTGCGGCGAGGCATCGGTAGGTCGCCTGGCTTCGGTGGATTCCATCATCGCCTCCCTTCAGGACCAGAAGTGCAGCATCCATCGCGCTGAAGTCTGGCTGTTGATCGTTTCTACGCGAAAGGTGATGCTCGTCATATTGGTGCGAAACGCAAGAGGCCTCAGATCCTCGATATTGAAGTTCTCGACCCCACTGTCGCTCACAATCTGGCTGATCCCGCAGAGTGAGGAATGAAACTCCTCGTCAACGACCCAGACGTCGAAGACCGCGATCTCCGCGAACGCGTCTCGATTGCGAACTTGCACGGTCACCGAGTGGCTGTGCGGGTCATCCATGTCCCGGGCCCACAACCAACTTCCCTGCTGTCCCGTAATTGGCATACTCGTCCTCCTCCTCGTCGACCCAACGGTCGCGCTACCGACACGCCTTCAGCGCGCCTGGCGTTTTGCCGCCGCAGGCCGCGGCGGCGCAACTAAACGGCGGCCGATTGGTTCGTACACACGTTCGGTCGCCGGGACGACTACCACCCGTCCCAGCGTCGTCCACCCGCGAGGACGAAGCATCGCGACGTAGACCGGCTGCAGCACCGATTGGGCTCGTCGTTTTGCGAACGAGAGATACCCGAGGCCGAAGAAGTCTGTGTCATAGCGCTCGGCCGACAGGTGTGTATCCCCGGCTGCCAACGCCAGCTCCTTGACAATCTGCGATGCGCCTTGTGCCGGATCAATCAGCGCGGCGTCGTCGAATGCCCGTTCCTCGCACGTTCGCCAGTCACAGCCCGCCGCCTCGATAACATCGTCGGCCGCGAGTTTCACGAATACGGAGGCGCGACCCAGCACCGGCAGGTCGTAGACGAAACGCCGGAAGGCGCCGACCGCCCGACACAGCACTTCGTATCCGCGCTTGCCGTTCGGCTGCGCGCCAGCGGCCTTGATTTGCCACAACCGTTCGAATTCCAACCGCTCATTCGGCCCGGGCAGCTCTTCGAGCCCGAGTCGTCTGACCACATCCGTTGCGCGCGACGCGAGGGCTTCTTTTGCGGGCATTTCTCTGAACAGATGGGCGCCTGGAGCGATCGCGGTGTGCGCAAGGAGCGCGCCTGAGGCATGAAACAGCTTCACTGCCACCCCTTGCGGTAATGTGATGGTCGTCGCCTCTCGGCCGCGCCGCAGGGAGGCACGCGTTCCTGCAGCGCCGGCTGCCGCTGCAAGTCGATGACCGAACACCAAGGCCTCCTTTTCCAGCAGGTCGAGCGGCCGCTGCACGAGATTGAAAACCGGCGCAGACTTGCGATAGTTGGACAGCCGGCTGACGAGCGCCTGGACGAGCGTAGATTCGGTAGCCATGATGCTATCCCTCGGACCATTTCCAACTGAGCCAGTAGAGGTTCGCGGGAAACACGTCAGAAACTGTGCCTCCATGCCCCCATAAGTGATCCCGCATGAGCGTGGTGTTGGGCCAATCGAAGTTGCCGCCGTTCCACGTGGACTCGCGCTCGGCGGCAATCACTATCGGATGGTTGTCGACCCACCAATCAGACACCCCGTCGATCCAGCCGTCCGCCACGGTGTCGCCGTCGGTCAGGTTGTCACCGACATCCTCACCAACTTCATCCGTTGTCAGGCCGTCCCACATGTCCCCCCACGCACCGCAGAATTTGTGCAGGCGCTGGAAGATGCCCCAGTGTGATAGCGGATTGCCGAGATCAATTGTGTGGCACCCATAGATGAGCAGCCACTCGAGTTGGTCGGTGCCGAGCTGCCACGTCGAGGACGTGGTGACCCAGTTGTTGATGCTGACATTGTAAAGAAGGCTGGCGACGCCGTCGTCGATTCGTCCGTGTGTCAGTAGAAAAAACAAATCGACGTCGTCAGCCCAGTCATCGTCGATACCACCCTGGGCAACGCTTCGAATGTCGATCTCCCAGCAGTCGTTGTTTCCCCAGTAGAAGGTCTGCGTGTGCCCGGAGTCGCGCAGCTGCTCATCGAGACCATTGCAGATGTTGAACACGTAGGTGAGGTCGTCAGCGTCGAAGCCGGCCGCACGTGCATCACCAAACCTGCGGATGCCCTCGATCCCGAAACGCGCCATAGCGCACCTCCAGTCCGTCGTTTCTCTGGCGAATAGACGGACCGTCACACCGAGATTGTCAGATCTCGGCGGCGCTTCAGCGACGCGTTCGAGTCTTCCTCTTGCGTGTCCTTCTCTTCAACGCCCTGTCTACCGCCGCCTCAGCGTTGACACGACCAAACCCGTACTTCAGGCTGTAGCCTCGCGAATAGTCGCCCTTGGCGGCATCGATTCTGTCGGCCGTGGACGTCAGGATTTCCCGTACGTCTTTCCAGCCGAGCGACCGGTTAGCGGACAGCGTCAAGGCGGCCACGCCCGCCGCCAGTGGGGTGGCCGACGATGTCCCGCTGAAGTCGTCGCAGTACGCGCCGCTCGAATAGCCCTTGCCTCGCAGGTTGACGTCGGTCGTCGTTATGCCCGGCCGATTGTCGTCTCCGCTAGGGGCCACCAGCGTCAGCCCCGTTCCGTAGTTGCTGTAGCGCGATCGTCTTCCTCGGTCATTGCAAGCGCCAACCGCTATCACCACGTCGTCGCTGGACGGAAAGCCAATACGCGAGGCATTGTCGTTACCGGACGCGGCACAGACCACCGACCCCTTGCCGCCGCGTCCGCGCGTGACCGCGAAGTCCAGGGCGCTTTCGATGTCGGGATGGCGGGCCACCGCCCAACTGCAGGACACGACATCCGCGTTCTGTGCCGCATAGCGGATGGCATCGCCAATTCGATCATTCGGCGCCAACCCCGGACCCGCGAGAATTTTCACGGCCATCAACTGGCAATTCCATGCGATGCCGGCGACGCCGCGGCCGTTGTTCCCCACGGCGGCGGCCACGCCAGCGCACGGCGTACCGTGGATGTCGTTGGTATCGGTATCGTCGAACGGGGCGTTGAACACCTTGGGTCGCGGGTTGTACGGATCCGAATCGTCGAAGAAGTCGCGACCGTGGCGATCTCTCGCGCCGCGGCTCGGGTTCGTCCAGATGTTGCCTTTGAGGTCCGGATGATCGAGATCGATCCCGTCGTCGATAATCGCGATCACGATCGCGCGGGCACCGCCACCTACCAGGTTCCACGCGCCAAGCGCGCGAACGTCCTGCAAGGCTGTACCTCCGCTCTGACCGGTGTTGTCCAGGTGCCATTGCTGGCCGAACTGCGGATCGTTCACGCTGCGCTTTCTGATCTCAGCGAGGAAGTTGGGCGCCGCGAATTCAACAACGTCGTCTGCCTCGGCGAGCTGATTCGCCAAATCCAATGTTCGTGACGCCCGGCGAACCGACTTCGTCGCCAGGATATGGCGCCGCGGATCGAACTCGCTCCTGCCAACTACCGCAAGCTCCAGCCCGTCGAGCAGCTTGCGACGAGTTGCAGTGGTTGCTTTTGGCCTGAACGTCACGAGAATTTGCTCCGTCGCAACGAGCTTGAGTTTCGACTCTCTCTCGATGAACACGGGCATCGTCCGTGACACGCGCCCAGCGAGTCTCGCCGACAAGGCGTTGACGACGGTCTCGACTGGCGCGTTGCTCGCGCCGCGCTCGTGGATCACCATGAATCGACCGAAGCGTTGTACCGGCTCGACAGCCGAACGTGCCCTCCTCGGCACCGGTGTCAGCATGCGCTGCGCGGTCCGCGCCATCGTCGGCCCATCCTCGCGTCCGAAGCGAACGCCAACGGAGTCGGCGGCTTCGTCGAGTTGGACGCGGGTGCCAGATCGATCGAAGTAATGGGGCATACCGATGTACCTCACGGAACGACGTCGCCACGAAGGCACGAAGAACACGAAGCATCCTGGCAGTTTATCTTCGTGACTTCGTGCCCTTCGTGGCTACGTCCTTCTCTGTTGCTTGGTTCCGCTCTCCCGTGGCTATCGCTTGAAATCGGTCAGGAAATTCGGACTCGCAAACTCGACCTCGTCGCAGCGATCGAGCGAACGTGCGACGTCGAGCGTATTGGTGCCTGAGGGATCCTGCACCTTGACGATGTACTGAGTGGGTTCGTACGTGTTCTGCTTGCCGATTTCGACGCCGTGTTCCGCCTTGAGCGACGCCAGCGTCTTTCGTTGCGGCGCGTCTCGTTTCAGCCGGAGGACGATCTCGTCGGTGAGCACCTGACGTGCGCCGCTGTCGGCGTCTCGGAACACCGCGGTGGCGAAATCGATCACACCGCGGTCTCGAAGGTCGTCGAGCACCACAGCCACGTCGCGCCGCGACACGCCCGACGACCGGTGCAGGATCAAGATGCACTGGGTCCCTTGATCCTCGAGCGTGCCGAACTCCGACAGCGCCGAGAGCGCCTTGCGTTCCTGTCCCTTGCGATAGCGCACGGCTACCTGGCTGGGAATCGTCTTGAGCTTGGTGGCGACTTTGGTGCGGGCCATCGCTGGGGAACAGCTTTGTGTGGAGATCTTGAGTATAGCAGTCATCCGCGGGCCATCTGACGTCGCAGCCTGGATGACAGGCTGGCAGCCGAAAGCTTTCGACGAACCGTTCGACGATTCGAGGCGGCGGCCTTTCCTCCGCGCGCCACGCGGCGTAACCCGTCGAGAACCGCGGGCTGCATCGCCAGCTGAAACGCGAGCTCGGCACCATGGTCCTGCAGAACCCTGGGAAGGTCGCGATCGGTGACGTGGAGCATCTCGGCGACGAGTTCCTCAACCCGCGTGCGCGAGACCTCGGGCATCAGATGAACCAGCGTCTCGATGCCGGTCGTGTCCACAGCGACCGCGGCACGGCGTCCATCACGAAGCTTCCGCGCTGGGGCGACCGCGGGCAGTGGCTCGCTGAGCAGACGACGAGCGTCGACGATACCGGCGCCGTAACGCGTCGTGTCCCAGCCAGCCGGGCGACGGCTCGTCGACTGCAGCAGCTGTTTGAACACACGCGCGACGTTGCGGGCGCCATACTTTCTGACGAGCACGGCCCAGCCGTGATACGACACCCAGAGCGCCGCAACCCCTGCGGTCGTGGCAACGGCAAACGACGTCCCGGTCCCGCGCTCTACCGAAAACTCAAACGGTCCGCCCGGGTTGCGCAGCGTCAGGGCGCGCCACACCGATTCGCCGGGTGCCGAGATGTCGACAGCTTCACCGTTGCACGACCCGACCCACGGAACGTCTCGGATGTTCGTCGCCGCGACGGCAATGACGTCCTCGAAGGCAGCAGGAAAGACAACGAATCCGACCTCGTTCCCTGCAGCGGCCAGAACGATCGTGCCGCCGTCTACGGCTCGTGCAATCGAGTTGCTCAAGCCAAACCCGGCGAACGGACCGCCCAGGCTGATCGAGACCACGTGCGAACCGTGCGTCGTCGCATGGTCCAACGCACGCCGCAAGTTGCGCATCGAAAACAGCACGACCGTTTCGGTCGTGCGAATTGGAATCAACAAGGCGTTCGGGGCCGAGCCGGACACGAACGGGCCCGGACCCGCCGATGCCGGGCCGACGCCGCTGAGGATCACGCTGCCGGTGCCGGTTCCGTGGCTCGGATTGTCCAGAAAATCGGCATTCAGATCGTCCAGCGGATCCGCGTCGTCATCGTCGAAGTCGTAGCCTTCGGCAATCAGCAGTCGCCCCGGATCGGCCAGTTCGGGGTGCGGTGTGTAACCGGTATCGGGGTGACCGATGCGAATGCCGGCGCCTGGCGGCCGTGTGCCGAATAGCGGCCAGGCGTCGATGACGTTGGCCTTGCGCAGGCTCCAATCAAACTCGTTGTCGGTGCCGGGGTCGTGGACAGGCGCGCCACCGCTGGCCCGCGGGCCGCGACGCGTGACGTTCTCGGGGACCAGGTAACGAAACATGGGCTCCGCATGGACTACCTCGGGCTGCGCGCGCAACGCTGCGGCGAGATCCCACGCTCGACCCGGAGCGACGCGAGCTCGAGGCTCGACTTCCCACTCCGCGCCGTCGGCGGTGACTTGTTGAATCTGCGGGCGCTGGAGACCGATCCGTTTCGAGAGTTCACGAACCACGGAGCGCGCGTCCCTGATGGGTCCGACATCGACGACCACTGTCAGCGCTTCGACCTGCGGCTGACGTCCCGCTGACTGAACGGCCTTCAGGGAGGCCCGCCGGTGTCGCATTAGCGAATCCCGACCAGCCCTTTGACCGACGCCAGCAGTTTCGGAGAGTCGTAGCCAACGCCGTCCTTGAAGACGATGGTCACATTTCTGATCTCGGCGCTGTTGGCCACAGGGTTGCCACGGATCACGACGAGGTCGGCGAGCTTGCCGGCGGAGACCGAACCGAGCCGGGCATCGACGCCAAGGATTCTGGCGCCGTTGAGTGTCATGATCTGAATGGCCTCAACCGGCGAGAACCCCGCTTCGAGCAGCAGCTCGTAGTTTCGCTGGTCGCCGTAACCCGGCAGCGCGCCGCCCATACCGGTAGGATCGACCCCCGCACCCAGCAAGCCTCCGGCCTTCACGAACGCCCGCTCGAACGCCTGCGCGCGTCGAAACAGCTCCGGCATGGTCGACTGGGCGGCCCGCGCCGAGGTCTCCTTGCGAGTGGAGAGATACTCCTCCCTCGCTTCGGTGGCCAACGCCTCGAGCACCCGGTCTTCGAGCGGCGGGCGATCGGGGTACGACAACTCGTACACGGCGAGCGTCGACGACATGGCGACTTTGCCGTTGACCATTTCGCGAATGGTTTGCTGGATCTCGGGACCATCGATGGCAACCTTCAACAGACTGTCGCGCATGTCCGACGAACAGTGGTCCGGAGTTCGATTTGGCACGTAATCGCTGTTGGTGAACAAGCCGTGTTCGAGGTTGTCGATGCCCAGCCTCACCGCCTCGCGAAACGAGACCGAGCAGAGATGGCCCGTGAACTTCAGCCCGCGCTTGTGCGCTTCCCTGATCGCCGCGCCCAACGTTTCGCGGCTGATATCCGTGTAGGCCTTGAACCAGGTCACTCCTTCGTCGGCCCAGTAGTTGACGATGCGTCGCGCCTCTTCCGGCGACGAGATCTGTGCCATCGTTGCCGCACCACCCGCGCCGGTCAGGTACGGGCCCGTCAAGTGCATCCGGGGGCCTGGAATCTGTCCGTTGTCGATACCGCGCTTCATGTTGATCTCGTGGTACGGCGACGTGCCGCCCGTCGTCCGCACAGTGGTCAGACCGCTGCCGAGATACAACCGCGGCGCCGAGAACTGCAATTGCACGCTGCGCCCACGTGTTGTGTAGAAGGTGTGATTGTGCATGCCGACCAGGCCAGGGATCACCGTGTGGCCCGTCAAGTCGAGCGTGCGGGCGCCAGTGGGCACCTTGGCCTGCGCCGCCGGTCCGACGCTGACGATCTTGCCGTTCTGAATCACGATGGTCACCCCCTCAATGGGCGGACCACCTGTGCCATCGACGACGCGGACGTTTGTAAGCGCCACGGAGGTTTCGGGGACCGAGATGTATTGGCGGACATCGGGCGCGAGCGAACCGACGGCTTGCCCCATGAGGGCGGCAGGGGTCAACGCCAACGCGACGACGACAATCGTTCGAATCATGGTTCCACCTCGAACACCATTCGCATGCCTGTTTCGATGTGCTCCGCGATATGACAATGCAACATCCATTTGCCCGGGTTCGTGACCTCGAGTAAGAGGTCGGCGACGAATCCGGTCGGTAGAAGCACCGTATCTTTCCACACCAGATGCTCGTTTGCGACGCCGTTCATTGCCAGCACCAGGAATCGCTGCCCATGGATGTGCATCGGGTGGTGCATGGCATGTAGCGCACTGCGATCGTTGACGAGCCGCAGCTTGACGACATCGCCCACGCGAAACCGCCAGGTAATGTCCATGTTCGTCCGTCCGCTCGACGGCTCGCGTAACAGCCATTGCGCCGTACGTCCGGTCACGATCCAGTCCATCTCCGGCATCGTCCCGCTCCACTCAACCGGGTTGCGATAGACCGATTCGAAGTTGAGCAGCGGACGGAGAGGAAACGGCAGGTCACCGGGCTGCAGCGTGACAACCAGCTCGCGATCGACCGGGCGGTCGAAGTCCTTGCGATAGCGGTCGATCTCCGCGGTCACGGCCGCATTGGTGCGAAGGTGTGCGAAGGTCGCGCTGTGATCTGGCGATGCCAATTCCGGCTGGACGCGCACGATGCCGAGCACATGTGTCTCGTCAAAAAACCTCGCCATGATGTGGTCGATGGCGCGCACCCGGTTCACGAGCGCTACCTCCCCCGCTTTCTCGAACTGCACATCCACCACGTAGCGTTCGGCCGGGGCGATGGTCACGTTCTCCACCCAGGCTTCGCGCTCGAATCGGCCCAGATCCGACGCCACGACCTTCATTCGGGCGGCGCCTCGCAACGACAAATTGAACACGCGAGTGCTCGACACGTTGGTCAGGAACAACCGGACGACTTCGCCCCGCCGTGCGCGGGCCTCCCAGCGGGGCTCGCCGTTGACAAGCAGGGTGTTGCCGAATCGACCCATCAAGGCGTGCGTGGGCGATTCGCGACCGTAGCCCACCAGCCCGCTCTCGGCGACGAGCAAATCGTCGAGCATCAGCACTTCTTCGCGATTGGCCGGTGCAAAGAACTCCGGGTCCCGGGAGCGCACGAGCAAGTTGCCGTAGAGTCCAAGATCCTGCAGT
Source organism: uncultured Acidobacteriota bacterium (assembly GCA_963724485.1). Lineage (GTDB taxonomy): Bacteria > Acidobacteriota > Vicinamibacteria > Vicinamibacterales > UBA2999 > JACCSI01. Next base: position 187,477 of record CAVRUW010000012.1, on the reverse strand, counting down.
GCGTCCTCACGGTGGTGCGGGTGATACCAGTAGATGCCGGCATCTGGAAAATGCACGCGGTACTCGAAGGAGCCTTGTGGCGCGACCGGATCCTGCGTGACATGTGGCACGCCATCGAACCGGTTCTCGAGCCTCAGCCCATGCCAATGAATCGCGGTCGGAAAATCAGTCCGGTTGGTGAAACGGACGACGATCGTCGAGCCCGTATTCACCTGGATCAGCGGGCCCGGATACTGCCCGTTGAATCCCAACATCGTCACCGAGCGGCCGAAGAGCACGCGTCGGACCGGCGCCGCGATGAGATCGAGCGCGGCCCCATCATCGAGTTGCAGCAGCTCACGTGGACGAGCCAGCGGGGCGTCGTCGGCCACTGGCAGGTACGAGGACACATCAGGTCGCAGCGTCATCATCGCAGGGGGCATGGACACGCCCGGGTGCATTGGCGGCGGCGTCCACGCGCCAGGCTCAGTTGGGGCTGCACGATGAGCGGCATGAGGGTCGGATGCCGATGGACTGTCCGGCTTCTCTATCAATCCGGCCAGCAGAAACGCCATGTCGTGCGGCTGCATCCGGACGCTCGCCGACGTGCCACGGAGCACGAGGCGGCCCGCACGCGCGCGCGGCGCTGGTGAAGCCTCCGCCGTGATGAGGATTAGAAATCGATCGAACGGCACTCGCCCCAGTCGCGTCGTGCCGCGACGCACCTCACCCAGTCGAATTACGGGATGAAGCTGTGGCGTCGTTGCCCAAGCCACGAACGCCGAGTAGCGGCCCAGCGACGCAGCGTCTGGCAGGCTGGCGAGGGTGAACTCGACGTCGTAGAGCTGCTCCCCCGCGGGCGAAACGGCAATGCCGAACGGCGAGCTCGGCGGGATGAGACGTGCGACGCCGGACGCTCCGGCAATTTGACCGGCTGGAAGAAGCTCGATGCAGTAGAGATCGCTGTCGGCTCCGGACCCTGACGCCGAACCGCACGAGGGCTGCGGTTCCTGGACATGGCCAACGCCCACCAGCGTTACGACGAGCAAGAGGAACGTGGTCCGCATCGGCCAATGCGGCCCATTCTATCTGTCTGGGAGAAACCAGCGGCTAGCTCTCCTGCTCGTCCTGGGCAGCCCTTGCCTCCTCCTCTTTCTTGGTGCGGCGCCAGTAGTCCTCGAACGCTTTCGCCTTTCTGCTTGGGAAACAGGTTCATCAATGCCACCAGCAGGCGCGGCGGCTCGCGTGGATCGTATTGCGGGAGCATGGAGCCGATGTCGCTGAGGAGTTTCAGCCACACGAAGATCGAGAAGAAGGCGCCGGGAGTGCCTCGATAGGCGAACAGCAGCATGCCGCCGAGAATGGCGACGTGCACGAGAATCACGCGGCTCATGATCTGCACTGCCTGATGCCGCAGCCGAGCAAACGGCCAGTCCTGGATGCGCCACGCATCCAGTGTCAGAGCAATCGCGTGGCACACAGCCATGGCCATTGCGCCCTGACGAACGGCCGATACGTCCGGACGCTCGAGCAATACCCCGAGCACAAACGCGAGGAAGATTCCGTGTCCGACGGTGAAGGAAACGCTGGTGACGAGAAACTCGGCGAGAAAAGAACGGAACGGCACTGGCGCGCTGCCCTTACCGGTCGAGTAGGTGGCGCCAATATGAGGTCGATTGTGGCCGGCAGCGCCGGTGAAGCGCCGATGCAGGAAGATGCGTGCGCCCATCGCGAGCGCGCTGAGAATGTTATCGAACCAATAGAGAGTCAGCGCGGTCGCTGGTGACCAGCCGGCCAGAAGGAAGCCGCCGCCCGGCACCAAATTGGCAGCGACCAGCCGAAAGACACGAGCCAGCAGCGACATCGATCAGTCGTCGTCCTCGTCCTCGACCTCTGGCTCGCGGCGTTCGCGTGTGTTGCCAAATTGCTGCGACAGGATGCTGAACAGATCCGGTTCCGGCTCCTTCTGCAGATGGCGTCCGCCTCGTCCGCGATCCTGTCCTGGAGCGTTCGTGATTTGCGTGAGCTCGCGAAAATCCAGCCACACGAGGTCGCACTGACTGCAGGTGTCCAACACGACGTTGCCCGGTCCGTAGTACGGGTGGGTCAACATCGGGCTCGCACACCCTGGACACCTGATCGTCCGCGCGAGCTCGCGTTGATCGAGTGGCACCGGCGAAGCCGGCGGGGTCCTTGCCCACCAGCGTCGCTTTTGAACGACCTCGGCAAAGTGCTGACGTGGGAGCAGCACACCGCGGCAACGCTCGCAGTAGCGGGCGCTGAACCCGTCATCCAACACGGCCGTCGCCAGCGGTACCCTGCAGACGCCACACCGCTGTTCGACGGCCGGCTCGCGCTCGAGCACTCGAACGCCCTCGTCTACGGCCTCGGGAAAATGAAAGGTCCCGCAGTGGCGACAGAAAAAATAGTGGCGAGAGGCCACGATCTCCATGGCCGCTCCGCAGTTCCGACAGTTCATAGGCGCAGCATGCGACTTCTGGCGATCTCGGCGTCCGAAGTCGCGATATCTTCTCTCAGTGACGGACCGTCGACAAGGCACCAGCACCACGCGACGCCGTGAACGTGCAATTACGTTATCGGCCGTTGTGGTTGTGTTGGCAGCAGGAACGCACGGGCTTGCGCAGTCTCGTGCATTCGATGCCAGAGAGTTGGCCGAATACCGCCTGACGGTCGAAGTCTTCGAGCGGTTCGTCGCCGCCAGCGATCGGATCGCTGTCGTGAGTCGAGAAGATCAGCACTTGATCGACCGGCCGTTGTTCACCCGCGACGTGTCAGTGCTGGGCGACGCGCCGGTAGTGGCTCACGAGCTCGAGCTACGCTTGTCTCAGCATGACGGACTCGCGGGCGCGCTGAGAACTGGGGGCATGACGGCCCGCGAGTACACGACGTTTGCCCTCACGTTGTTTGGGGCGCGATTGGCGTACGGCTTCATGGCGTCGGGCGCCCTGCGGTTTGTTCCCAAGGGCGTGCCAACCGACAACGTCCACTTCGTCGAAACGCATCTCGCAGCGGTCACCAAGGTGCTGCAGGTCCTGGGGGTCGAAGAGCCGCCACCGGCCCGCCGATAAGATCTAGCGCACCACGATGCCCCATAAAGTGCCTGGTTGCCTCGGAATCGGCCGCGTCGTTTCCGCTATGATTTCAGTCGCGCCAGAGCGTCCGATATCGTGACTTGCCCTCGTTGCGGCCATCCGGAGTACTCGGAGGAAACCGGCTGCCCCGCGTGCAGCCAGCAGACCCCGGCTCCAGCCACCGGGTCCACGGCCGTCATCACCTCGGCCACCTGGGAGGATGCCCTCACCCGTCTCGAACCGCTTCCTGAAGGCGCCGAGACCCTCCCGCCGATCGCTCCATCGATGACCGGACTGCTGCAGGCAGGACAGCAGTTTGGCGGCCGCTACCAGATCCTGAAGGTGCTCGGCAAAGGCGGAATGGGCGTCGTCTATCGCGCCTGGGATGAAGAGCTCGGCGTCGCCGTCGCCCTCAAGGTCATTCGTCCCGAGATGGTGAGCGACCCTAAGACCGGAGCGGAAATCGAGCGCCGGTTCAAGCGCGAGCTGGTGCTGGCGCGTCAGGTCACGCACAAGAACGTCGTCCGCATCCACGACCTGGGCGAAATGGGCGGCATCAAGTACCTCACGATGCCGTTTATCCAGGGTCAGGACCTGGCGGGCGTCATCACCTCCGCCGGCAAGCTTCCGGTTGAACGAGCGTTGCTCATCGGACGACAGATCGCCGCCGGCCTCGCGGCCGCGCACGAGGTGGGCGTCATCCATCGCGATCTGAAGCCAGCCAACATCATGCTCGACAACGAGGATCACGCGACGATCCTCGACTTCGGCATCGCGCGATCCGCCTCAGGTCCGACGATGGCCAGCGCCGCGATGGTCGGGACGCTGCACTACATGGCGCCGGAGCAGGCCGATGGCCGCGCCGTCGATCAGCGAGCGGATATCTACGCCTTTGGCCTCGTGCTTTACGACATGCTGGTCGGCAAGCGCCGCACGGCGGCCACCGAGAGCGGGATCGCCGACCTGATGTCGCGGATCAAGGGGCCTCCGCGCTCCGTCCGTGAGCTCGAGCCTGGCGTTCCAGAGGCCATGGCCGAAGTGATTGCGCGTTGTCTCGCGCCCGACCCGGCTCACCGCTATCAGACCACCGGAGACCTCGTGGCCGCGCTCGACGGCCTCGATAGCGCAGGGAACCTGAAGCCGGCCCCAGTGGCCGTGGTCACCAGGCGCGGTCGAATGGCGCCGCTCATTGCCGCCGCCGCGCTGCTCCTGAGCGCCGTGGCGATCTGGATTGCGTTGCGGCCGTCGGCACCGGTCGCGGTTCAGCGGGATCCCGTGTCGGTGATCATCGCGGACTTCGACAACCAAACCGGCGACGAGGTGTTCGACGGATCGTTGGAGCAGGCGCTCGGCCTCGGCGTCGAGGGATCGTCGTTCGTGACGGCATTCTCGCGGCGCGATGCGCGTCGCGTCGCCGAGAGTATTCAGCCGGGCGCGCGCCTCAGCGAAGAGCTGGCCACGCTTGTGGCGCGCCGCGAAGGAATCAAGGTGGTCCTCGCCGGCCGGATCACCGCCGACGGCGACCGGTACGAGGTTTCTGTCCGTGCTATCGAGGCCGTGGAACCTGGCCGCCTGGTCGCTGAGCTCAACGAAAGCGCACGCGGCAAACCCGCGGTGCTCGATGCCGTCGGCGCGGTCGCGGGCTCGATTCGCGAGGCGCTTGGCGACACGAACCTCGACGCCGCGCCGCGCGAAACCTTCACCACGGCGTCCCTCGAGGCCGCGCGCGAGTACGCCGTCGCCCAGGAGCTGGCGAATCAGGATCGTGACGAAGAGGCGGTCGCCCGCTATCGCCGGGCCATCGAGCTCGATTCGACCTTCGGTCGCGCGTACTCGGGATGGGCAGCGTCCGCACGCAAACTGGGACGCCGCGACGAGGCCGAAAAGCTCTATCAGGAGGCATTCAAGTTCCTCGATCGCATGACGGAGCGCGAGAAGTATCGAACGCTGGGCGCCTACTACATGCAGATCGCGCGCGATTACGACCAGGCCATCGATAACTATCAGGCCCTGGTTGAGCGCTATCCGGCCGACAGCGCCGGTCACAACAACCTGGCCGTGGCCTACTTCAGCGTCCTGGATTTCACGCGCGCACGAGAAGAGGGCGGCAAGCTCGTGGCCATCTATCCCAATAGCGTGCTCTATCGCTACAACTCGGCGCTGTATGCGATGTACGCCAGCGACTTCGCCAGCGCGATGACCGAGGCCAACGAGGCGGTGAAGCTGAACGCGGCAACGCACCGCCCGTACGTCGCGCTGGCCCTCTCGGAAGTGGCACGGGACGGCGGGAAGCTCGCGGAGGCGCGGAGCATCTACCAGAAGGCTGCCGCCGCGGCCGGCCGGCAGGGTGTCTCCCTCTCGCACATTGGCTTGGCCGATCTGGCGATGTTCGAGGGCCAGTTCCGTGACGCGATTCCGCTGTTGATCGAAGGGCGCCGAAGTCGACGCTGCGGACAAGAACCAGGTCGGTGCCGCGCTCAAGCTGGTGGCTCTCGCCGAAGCGCAAGCGGCACTCGGCGAAGGTGCGGCCGCGATCCAGACACTGGCGCGCGCGCGGGAACTGGCCACGCCACCAGAAGTGCAGGTACCCGCCGCGTTGTTACTGGCCTCGCTCGGACGTGTTCGCGAAGCCGAGGAAATTGGCAAGACGCTCGACTCGCAGTTACCGCCGCAGCCGCGCGCCTACGGCCGGTTGATAGCCGCCCGCCTGGCGCTGGCTCGTGACGACCCGAATGCGGCCGTGCTGGCACTGAGGGAAGGGATCAAACTCGCGGACTTGTGGCTGCTGCGGTATTGGCTCGGCGTGGCGTTGATCGAAGCCAACGCCATTCCGCAGGCCATTGCGGAGTTGGAGGCAAGCGAGAAGCGCCGCGGTGAGGCGACAGCAGTCTTCCTCAACGATGTGCCGACATGGCGTTACACCGCGCCACTGCACTACTGGCTCGGGCGGGCCCGCGAAGGCACCGGCCAGAAAACCGGTGCCATCGCCTCCTACAATGCGTTCCTCGCGCTGCGCCCCAACCGCGCGGCGGATCCTCTGGCCGAGGATGCCGCGCGAAGGGTGGGTGCTCTAGGCCGATAGGTCTACGGCGTGCTCGAATCAAAGGTGATCGTCACGCGCCGTGGGAACGAGAACCCCACTTTGGTGGCGTTGAACTCGAGCGACACCGTTGGGTCGCCGTCATTGATGTTGAAAATGAACTGCGCCTGGCCTGCCGGGTTCGTGACCACGTCCAGGAAGGTCGCCGGGCTGTCGTTGAAGCCGTTGCCCAAGCTTTCGTTCGTAAACGTGACTCGAACTGTTGCAGCATCCACCGGATTGCCCACGGCATCGACCACTGTCACCGTGATGTTCTGATTCGAGCCGGCGACGGGCTGCGAGCCGAGGTTGATGAAGCCGGTCGATGCTGCCACTGCGCCACAGTCGATGAACTCGGACTGGTTGTTCGCAGCGTCAATCAGCGTCGCCGACACCGAACCGCCGCCGACCGCAGCAGGGATCGATGCCGAGACCTGGCCCTGGCCAATCCCGTCGAGCGAGACGCCAACCGTTTCGAGAAGGAACTCCTCCCCCTCGGCTTCGCTGCCCGGTGCACATGCCGTGTTCCGATACCAGCGGACGCTGACAGTCTGACTCGGCTGACCCCGCAACGTCCCGCGGAGGGTCAGTGTGCCCGCGCTGAATCCGGCACCGATGCCCGCCAGGGTGTTCTGCAGGTTGTTCGGGCCGACATCGGCATCGAGGGCATCGTTGTTGATGATGTCGTCGAAGTTCAAGTCGATCCCCATGTCGATGTTGTCGTAACTGAGGATGCCCGGGAAGTGATTCCCCGTGTGGCTACTGCTGACGACGATGCCGGGCCCCTGGTTGTGGCGGATCGTGTTGACCGCCGTGTGTCCGGCGCCGCCGACGCGGACGTCGTTGGCATCAATCACGATCCCGGCCGCCCCACTCGCGCCACCGTTGCCGATGTCCCCGGTCCCGGCGGCATCAGTGCCGATCAAGTTCGACTCGATGACCGCCTCGTGACCGGACGGCGTAACCAAGATACCAATCGGCCGGTTTCCGGAAATGAGATTCCCTTCGACCGGCGTCGGGCCGCCAATCGTCGTGAACGGCGCCGCGATGCTAATGCCGGGCCCCTGGTTGCCGAGAGCAGCCGTTCCGGCGGCGTTCGTGCCGATGCGATTCCCCTGCACGTCGGATCCATTCGCGCCTACCCCGATAAAGACGCCCGGCGTGGACGTGCCCGGCGCGGTGGCTTCTCCAGCACCAGCGACGACGTTACCGATGATCTGGGTATTCGGCGCGCTGGTGAAGAGGCCCTCGGTACCATTCTGCGGGCCAACGACTGTTCCGGATGGGTCGATGCCAATGTAGTTGCCTCGGACGATCGTGCCGTCCGACGCTGGCCCCTCAATCGAAATGTTGCGACCGTTGTTGGCGACGACATTTCGCGTCGACGCACCAAGCGCGCCGCCAATGACGACATTCGGAACGTCGACCACGCGGATGCCAAAGATCGCGTTCCCACGCGGGCTGCTGTTGTTCAACCCCCACCCCACCACGTTCGCTTGAATCGTTGCGGTATCGGCAGGTGAGATCAGGTGAATCCCTTCGAGCCCGTTCTCCGCCACGTAGTTCCCAGCCCCCGGCAGACCGATCGTCGTATTCAGCCCGAGGGAGAAGATCCCGAAGTTGCTGTTCCCCAGTTGGTCGTCGGGACTCCCGATGCCCGGCCTGGCGAGTCCGACGACGTTGCGGGCGATGATCGTTCCATTCGGCGTGCCACCACCGCCGCCCTGGATCCGAATCCCATCGCCATCATTTCCGGAAATCACGTTCCCACTGCCAGCGGCAGAGCCGCCGATGGTGAGGTTGGTGGTCGGGCCCGTCACGAAGACGCCATCGTCCGCATTACCCCAATCCTCATCGCCGCCGGGGTTCGTCCCGATGAAGTTGCCGGCAATCGTCGAGGCGTCGCCACTGGTGACACGGACGCCGTTGAACCCGGCGGCCAGCACGTTTCGGTGCACGGAGAGCGTCCCGCCCACGAGCGCGTTACTCGCCTCGATCCGGACACCGTGATTGATCGAGGACACCTCGGTGGTCTCGTTGATGCCGAAATAGTTGCCCTGGACGGTGATGTTGTTGGTTCTAATCCATACACCGGCGCCGGTGCCTGAACCTGAGTTGTCGCCGAAACGGGAGAGGCGCAGGCCGCGTACGGTGCTGCCCGCCGAACCAGGAGCGAACTCGAGGGCGACCTCGTTGCCCAACGGCAAACCGGCTTCCCATTCGACCTGGACCAGTGGCGTGCCCTCCCAACCTTCCTGCGTCCAACCGTCGATCAACACCGGGCTGGTGATCGGAGGCAGTTGAGTCACCAGGTTGATCTCGACGACGCCGCCGTCGCTCGGGATCGCAAATCGAATGGTGTCGAGACCGGCGTTCGCGTTGCTATCGATAATCGCCTGCCGCAACGATCCTGGCCCACCGCTCGCGCTGTTGGTCACGATGAACGTTGGAATCGGCGAGCCAAGCACATCGAACGGCGTCGACGTGGCCGCGAACTCGCCTGCGCCCGCCGCTTCGGCAAACAGCGTGTAGTTCGTGCCTGCCGGGCTCACTTCGAGGTCGTCGAAGAACGCGACGCCAACCGCGTTCGTCGTCCGCGTCAGTGTGCCCGTGAGCGTGGCCAACGGATGATCCGGCTTGAGGAATACGGTGACGGACACGCCGGGCAGCACCGCACCGGTGAGATCACGGACTTCAACCGCGACCGGTGGCGAAATGGGGTCGCCGACGGCGGTCGTTGACGGCTGGACGTTGAAACGAACGGGCCAGTTGTTCGCCCCCGCATCCGGAACCTCGACGTCCACCACCGGTTCGGTGTCACCGGTGTTGGGCGCCTGCGGCCGCGTCCGGATGACGATGGGATTCGTCACCTCGCACGTCGTGCCCGGCGCGCAGAACGGGACGAACGGCGTCGCCGGGTTGCCGTCGGCGCCAGGCAGCGGATTGCCGTCCGGATCGGTGGCCGAATCCTTGTCGATGACTCGGAGCGTCAGTTTGATCTTCTCGCCCGGCCTGAGCAGCACGCTGGCGTTCCGCGTATCGGGATCATTCTGATCACGGAAGACGCCGCTGATGTCGGGATTGGCGATGTTGGCGAGCACTTGCGCCTGGGCCGATCCGGCGAGCACGCAATCCACCGCCGTTGGTGAGACGTAGGAGCGCCAGGCAATCAACTGGAAGGCCCATGCGCGCGTGTCTCCGCCCACGGCAAAGTTCACTTGGTACGAAGAGGTCGTGTTGCCGTTGTTGGTGACGTCAACGGTCACGTCGGTCATGCTGCCGTTCTCGATCTCCGGGTTCTCGATCTCCGGATTCTCGATTTCGGGGTTTTCAATCTCGGGATTCTCGATCTCGGGGTTCTCGATCTCGGGATTCTGAACGTTGCGATTCTCGATCTCCGGATTCTCGATCTCCGGGTTTTCAATCTCGGGATTCTCGATTTCGGGATTCTCAATCTCCGGGTTTTCGATCTCCGGGTTGTGAACCTCGACGTTCTCGATTTCCGGATTCTCGATCTCCGGGTTTTCAATCTCGGGGTTCTCAATCTCAGGGTTTTGCGGGTCGCCGTTCAGGAGAGCGCTCCCCACGGGAATTCCCGGAGCTGTGTCACCGACACCGGTGACGTCCTGCACCAGTACCAGCACTGGCGGGTAAACGTTCGACGATCGGACATATACCGTTCGAGCGGCGGCGGATCGAGACGGGATATCAACGAAGATCGTGGTCACGGGAGCCGCGCCAAATGGGCTGAACGATGCCGATGCGAGCGGCGGCTGGGCTGGAATCACCAGCCGGAATCGCCGCAGGCGATCCGTCAGGTTGGTCACGCCGACTGGAAACGCGCGTGGCTCGTCCTCGCCGAGTGTGGTCTTGGTGTTCCCGGGCGCCGAGACGAACACGCCAGGCATGATGCGTGACGTGTACACGTTCGAATTGCGCGTCGTCGCCGGCAACGTCGCACAGTCACCTGGAATCACGGACCCCGGCGGGAGCGGGGCGCGATACGGCAGCGTGGCCGGATCACCGGGCACGACCAGCGCATCACGATTGTCGGTCCAGGCCACCTGGAACGGCATCGGGTTCGTGTTGAACAGATTCGGCACCCATTGCCCGTTCTGCAGCAGAGTACGGGACCGTCTGCACATCGAGGTAGTCGCCGATGAACGGCCTCGTCCCGCCAGCATAGAGTCGCAGCAGGGCGCGATTGAATTGCAGCGGCTGAACCGTGTTGGTGTTGGCGGGTCCGCCGAGGAGGTACTGCGAGATCTTCGGAACGGGATTGTTCGCGTCCGGCGTGACATCCTGGATGATTCCGCCGTATGGCAGCAGCGTGACGGCGCCTGTCGCCGAGATTTGCAACTCGGCGCCGCGCACGTCGACGGTGTGGCGCCGCCCGGTCGTCACTTCCTGGATGAACGGCCCGAAGACACCGGGATTGGTGCCGACGAAGGCCGCCGTATCGCGCACGTCGTACCACACGATGTGCAGCCGCCCGCCGCCGTAGGCGAGCGCGGGCATGATCTGATGGCCGCGCGGCGGCTCGGGAAGCGCGCCGCCCAAGTCAAAGCCGGGACTGTCCACGGCAACTGGCGCGCTCCAGGACGTTCCCCCGTTTCCGCTCTGCGTGAGCACCACGCGCGCATCCTGTATGGGTCCAAAGCCCCGCACCGACAACGCGAGCCAAACCCGCCCGATGTGATCCACCGCGAGCGATGGAAAGGCGTTGGTGCGGAAGCTGTTGGCCGTCGTGCCCTGATCGAACGGCAGGACGGACGACGAGAGCAGCGGCACGATGGTCGGCGACGAGAACGACTGGCCGCCGTTGGTGGAGCGCGCGAAGAGGATCGCGTTGGGGTCGTTGCCATCCGCGAATTGCCGCCACGCGACGTACACGTTGGGGCTGCCGGCCCGCGGGTCGACCGCCACCGTGGCGCCCTGAGCAACTTGATTGCCGTTCTGCACCTTTTTCGCGCTGCCCATCAGCGTCTGCCCGCAGTTGCCGAGCCGCGCAACGTAGATCGTTCCCTTGGCGCTGCCGTTCGGACTATTGCCGTTGAACTGCGTGTACGACACGAAGACGTCGTGACCGGGCACTATCTGTCCGTTGATGTTGCAGGTCGTGCCCGGCACCATCCGCACCGCGATCGTCTGCTTGTCGAGGAAGCGACCGCCGCTTCCGGAATCGACGAGCGTGGAGCCGAGGTACTGAATCGGATCGCCGGATTCCTTGTTGTTGTTGTCGATGAAGCGCGCGACGACGACGCGACCGACGTTCGATCCGCGATTGAAGGCGATGAAGCCGTAGAAAAAGAGCCCACCCGCGCCCGACCGAACCACCGGGTCAGCTGCCGTCGACAAGCCCTTGGCGGGCGACGCCGTTCCTTCTGGCGAGCGATCCTGTGGATAGCCGGGAACGAGGCCGCTCTTCCACGTTTGGCCGCAATCGATCGATTTGTAAAGCCCAACCCAGGCGTCGCCGGTTTCCTGATCGTCCGGCAGGCCAGGCAATTCGACGGTACGATAGTCGTTCGCGCCGGCCAGGAGGTGGCACGGATTGCGTGTCGAGAAGGCGATCGAAGGCTCGTTCTGCTTCTGGAGAAAGGGATCCGCGTCCAGACCGCCGAGCATGTTGATGTTTTGACCGGGCACAGGCTGCGACTGCGACCGCAGCGGCATGGTCCATCCGACCAGCGTCAGGGTCACGAGTAATGCGCAACAGAGTCCACGGCGAACGCTCGCGGACACGAGCGTAATTGGCAGCATAGGGGGCGCTCCTATCTAGCTCATCAATGACGAACAGCATTCTTTCACAGACTCTGTCGGACTCATTACCCAAATCTGACGGAAGGGTTACTCCTCCCTGATGAATCGCGTGCTCGAGTGCCATAGATTCTCACCGGCCCCACTTACCGGCCACCACACGAAGACAAGCAATGACGAATCTGTCGGGTAACCCAGTTCAGGCCGCTTCGAGGGAAGACATAAGGAGAGCAATTGTGAGAAAGCTGAACGTCCTGTTTTTTATCGCCGTGAGCGTCGGTGTGACGACCCAGGCTGCCGCTGGCCCGGTCGTGCGAGAAGCGACCGGCGCCAACGCTGCGGCGATTCAAGCCGCCGTCGACCAGTTTCGTACCGACCTTGGAAATCCAAACAACGGCAACGCCGCGGGCAGCCAGGCAGGTGGACGCCGTGAGATCAACTGGGACGGCGGCGGTGCAGCGGCGAATGCCACCCAGTTTCCGATTCCGATGACAACGTTTGCCAATCGTGGGTCGGTGTTCTTCACACCTGGCTCCGGATTCGAGATCAGCGGCCAGCCGACGCCGGAGTTCGGCGACATCAACGGGAACTACCCGAACTACTTCGCGGCCTTCAGCAGCCCGCGTCTGTTCACCGCGCTCAATAGCAACGTGACCGACGTCTACTTCTTCGTACCCGGTGATGGCAGCATCCCCGCCGCGGTGACCGGATTCGGATCGGTCTTCACCGACGTGGACAGCGCAACCAGCACGAAGATGGAGTTCTATGCGCCTGACGGCGCGTTGATCTACGAGCGCTACGTTCTGGCGACGCCTGGAGCCGAGACGATGTCGTTCCTGGGTGTCTCCTTCACGACGGAACTCGTCGCGCGTGTGCGAATCATCAGCGGGAACGCCGCGCCGGGCCCCGATGAAACCGGCGCGCTCGATATCGCGGTGATGGATGACTTCCTGTTTGGCGAGCCCGTTTCAACCGCTGGACTGACCATCGCACCCGCAACCGGTAAGCTCTTCCAGCGTGGAGGTTTCGATATCGTCGTGGGGCTGCAGGCGGCCGCTGGCGTCGCCGTCACCGGTGGGAGCGTCAAGCTGGACGGCGCGGATGTCACGGCTGCGTTCGCCTCGTGCATTCAGGTTGGCCGGATCACGGGTGGCGGGCAGACCTTCCGATGCGCCGCGCCGCGCGGTTTTCTCAGCGCGGGCGATCACGTGCTTCAGGTTGAATTCAATCTGAGCAACTCGACGAGAGTCCGCAACGCCGTCCGCTGGACGATCATCGCCGGCACTGAGCCATAGCGGACGCCGCTAGCCACAACGGCCGAGCCACATCACGCGGAAGCGCGGAAATACTGACGAGCGCGTCGTCTAGTATTACGTGCTTCCGCGTTTTTGTCGGAACCCCTGCCGAACCCCACTGAAAGCTTGTGGTTGTGCTTCGAAGACTGTGATGGGAACCGCTCCACCCCAGACGATGTAAATGGTGATAACGCGTCGCTCGAACGTCACGCTATTGACGTATCGGGCTGATACAACTGGAGGCTCGCGCTGGTCATCGTTTTGCTGCGCGATACTGCAATGCGAGTACGAAGTATTCTGCTGACCGTTTGCACCCTGCTTCTGATAACAGTTGCTATTGCCGAGGCTCGAGGCGACGGCTTTCGATTGCCTGAGCCGGCGTGGCTGCTGGTCTTCGGGGTCGCACTTTTCGGCCTCGCTCGAGTCGCTCGACAGATCGTCTCGCGACGCCATCACGAGCCGTAGCCGTCACGGAATCGTGATGGTCTGGGCCGCCGTTGGCGCGCTCGTACCACAAGCATTCGTCGCCGCTACTCGGAACGTGTAGGTTCCGGGGCCCACAGGGGACGACAGCGATCGGCCGGCAATCGGCACATTGATGCTGTAGGTGCCGGTCACCATCAAGATGTAGCCGGTCGGGGCTCCCCCGCTCAGCGCCGGCGACCACACCACGGAAACGATATTCCCAGCCTTCGACGCTGAAAAACCCGTTGGGGTCAACGGTGCCGCGCAGGATCCCGGGAACGTCAGCGTGACCGCGTTTGACGGTCCGCTCGGGCCCGTGCCGTTGAAGGCACGCACGGCGAAGGTATAGGTGCCCTGCCGGCACACCGCTGAACGAGAAACTGTCTGACATCGCGATCGGCAGGGATGCGCTGGCCGCTCCCGTAACATCGAGCATAAGACCGGTGGGCGCGCCACCGGACGTCGGATTGCGCCAAGTCAACGCCAATTGATTGCCGTTCGCGAGGCCGAGAAGGCCCGTCGGCGCCGCCGGGCGGCGCCGTGACGTTCACGAGGAGCTGGACTTCGTTGGAGGGCGCGCTCTTCGCCGCACCCGCGACGGCATGGACGCGCACGTAGAAGATCCCACTCGGCGCCATGAACGACACGGTCGGGGCCGTCCACCCGTGGGGACGCTCGCAGCACCGCCCCGGGTGACGTCCCACCTTCGAGGAGATAGCCGGTTGGCGTTACGCCACCATCTGGCGCGGTCCATACGAGCGTCACCGCATTGCCGACGAGCGAGGCGACGGCAAGTCCTGACGGCGGACAGCAACGTCGCCGCCGAAGAATATTCGTCAGCCCCAACATCCGCTGGCGCGATGCGGGGCTGGCTATCGATGTCCCACGGAACTGGAGTAGCGATCGGAGCCGCCTGGTCGATTGCCGCCGAAGCGGTCGGTCGCAAGTGCAAGTCACCGGCCGTCGCGTTCACGAACAGCGCGCCGGAGCGCTCGTCACGTTCCCGTTCAACGTCGCGACACCCGCGTCGCGAGCCTTCAAGTCGTGACTCACCAGGTTGTTAGCGATCGCGGCCGCCGTATTCGGAAATCGCCACTCAATCGACGAGGAACCTGGCGGCTGGGTCGAGAACACCGTGTTGTGGAGGATCTTGGCACCGCAGGCTTGCTCGAGTGCGATGCCCGTGTCGAAGCTGTACTGACTGTTGAATAAGTCTCGGATCGTTCGCGAACACGAAATTGTTCGTGATGACGCCGTCGTAGTGACCAACGAATGGCCGCCCGGCGCAGGGCTGATCCGGATATGTACGCCCCACACGGCTTGACTCGAGCCCGAACCCGATGCCTCGCACCGAATTGAACACGACGTTTCGGTCGACGACGGTATCGCGGCTCCCCGTCCACACGTGAATGGCGTGTTCGGACAATCCCAGTGTCACACCAGAATCCATCGAACGTGTTGGCGTAGATCTGCCAGCCACGCGCCTGATGGATATCGATGCCGCCCGTGTAGCAGTCGTTCCGCACTTGAGGACGGCCCGTGTCCGTCAGCTCCAGCGAGGAGCAGCGGATGATGCCGTTGTCGGTGTATTCAGTGCCGACATTGTTGACCTTCACGAACTGTTCGGCGCCATCCACGATGCGAAGGTTGTGGAGCAACGTCCCGGTCGTCGAGCCGGCTGACGGCGACACGTGCACGACGTGATAGAAGGCGCGAGTCAAGGTCATGTCGGCAATGGTGATGTTCGACTCCATGGCCGAGATGATTTCGCCAGCCTTGTACTGACCATCGAGGATCACGCCGTTGCGATTGCCCGAGGCGGACCGGAGCGTGACGCCCGGGTTCGAAACACCAGCGCCTGAGGCAAGACGTAGGTGCCATCGGCCAGACCGAACCGTGTCTCCGGTCTTGGCGGCGCCAACGATCGATCGCAGGCTGCCGGCCTGCGCTGGCGTGACGTCAATGACGTTGCCGGTCGGTGCCGGTAGCGGGCCACAGGTGACCTGAGCGGCAGCTCGGCGACGGCAGCAGATAATCGCAATCAGGGACAAGCAAGGAAGCAACAAGCCGGCGGGTCGGATCTGACGCATGACACTCCTCGGCGCGATCCACGGACTGCAATCGTGTGTCACGCACGATCGTGGCAGCACCACGTTCCGCTCAGCTGGGGATTGATCGAGTCGGTCTGCGTGGAGCGCTGTTGTTGGTACGCCGTCGAGGCGTCCGCAACACCGCTCGGGGAGTGGTCGATACTGCGGAGAGCAGCAGCCACGATAGCCAGCGACGCGCGCGGCTGTCAACCGCGGCCCCGGATCAGACCTCCGTAGCTAATGCTCGATGCACATATCGGCAGAAATCGCCGCAACTATCCACACCGTACCCGATATTCCTTCCACTAGGAGTGAAGTCGATGCAGGCGTGGGCAGAAGTGAGGAGGGTCTTGAACCTGGAACTTGAACCCTGGAACTTTGGAACCTTGGAACCCTGGAACCTTGTTACCCGTGCGAATGGATCCCGGGCTGGAGATCCCAGACGCGCCAGAACTCGTTCATCTCCGGCGCGGCGCCAATCGAGACCCGGATGTAATTGTCGTACTTCGCAATGACGCCCGGAAGCTGGATGCCGTGCGCGGCGAAGTGCTCGATCACTCCAGCGGCAGATCGACCCGTGTTGATCATCGCAAAGTTTGCCTGCGAGTCGATGACTCGAACCATCCGGGCGCCAGCGCTGTTGAAGAATTCCTGCCGATCATCGGCATTCCGCCGCGCGCTGGCCTGGATGTGCTCGCGATCGTCGAGCGCTGCACGCGCCGCGACCGCGGCGATCGCGCTGACACCCAGGGGCAGAGTGTGCTGCGTCATCTGGCTCGCCAGACGCGGCGAAGTAATGGCATAACCAACACGCAATCCAGCCAGTCCGAAGATCTTGGAGAACGATCGAACAACGATGAGTCCGTCGTGACCGCCCGGCCGCTCGAGGAACGAGACGGACTCGGGCGAGGGATCGACGTAGTGGTGATAGGCCTCGTCCATCACCACGGTGACCAGCGGGTCGATCTTCTCGAGGAAAGCGTCGAGCTCAACTCGACTGGTTACCGTACCCGTCGGATTGCCCGGGTTGCAAATGTAGATCAAACCAGTCGATCGTCTGCTGGCTGCCAGCATGCCCGTCACATCGTGAGTGTGCCGAGGCGTCAGATCGACGCCAACCATCTCCGCGCCCGTGGATGCTGCAAGCGCAAGCACTGCGTCGCAGGTCGGCCGGGCAGCAACGAACCGCTTGCCGGGGGCGAGACTGCACGCGACGGCCATCCGCAGCACGTCAGTCGATCCACAGCCGACGACCACCCGCTGCGGATTGACGGCGTGGGTTCGAGCAATCTGCTCTCGGAGCTCCGCGACCATCGGCTCGCCGTATTCGTGGACGTTGGACGCGGCATGACGAATGGCGTCGATCGCCCGGGGCGATGCGCCGTACGCGTTTTCGTTGTCGTAGCGCCGGAGCCTGGGCGACCCTCTGCCCGACTCCGATGCTGACGGCGCGGCGGCGCCTGCCGTCAACACTGGTGACGTGATGATGGCCGCCGCCCCGCTGCCGAGACCGCGTAGTACCGCTCGACGACTGACTGGCGTCATGGCGTGACGGTGAAGTTGCCGCTGGTCGCGATCTTCACGAATCCGTCGTTTCTGAACAATCGCAGTTGATACGTCCCTGGCGCTGTGGACGCCGGCACCGGGATGGCACAGTTGCCAGCCGCAACGGCACCGCCAGCGGTCTGCGAGCAATTCACGTATCGCCAATTGACGAAGGTGGAGTCGGGCGCCGTCGAGAGAAACACGCCCACCCAATCGGTACCAGTCGGGCCGGCTATGCCACTCCACGTCGCCGTCACGGAGGCACCTCGCACGACGCTGCTCGGTGTTGCCGTGAGCGTGGGCGGCGGGGGCGGCGTCACGGTAAACGTGTTACTGGTCGCGAGCAGCGTGAACCCGTCGTTCCGGAACAGACGAATCTCGTACTGTCCTGCGGCGAGGCCGGCCGACAACGGCAAGCCGCAGGACCCGCTGGCAGCCGCACCGCCGGGCGTCTTGCTGCAATTGACATAACGCCAATCGAGATGCGATGCGTTGGTCGCGCCGATAGCGTAGAGGCCAAACCAATCACGCCCCGCCGGTCCAGTGATTCCGCTCCAGCCGACCGTGAGCGTGGCCCCCGCGCCGAGCGATGTCGGGCTCGCCGTTACCGTCGCCGATCCCGTGGGTGCGGTTACGGTGAAGTTGTTGCTCGTCGCCAGTTTGGTGAACGTGTCGTTCCGGAACAAGCGGAACTGGTAGGTGCCGGGTGCCAATCCGGTCGTAGCGGGAAGCACACACGACCCGGCTGCTGCCGCTGCGCCGGCTTTCTTCGCGCAGTTGACGTACGCCCAATCGAGGTAAGCGCCATCGGCCGCGGTTGTGGTGAAGAGACCAATCCAATCGGCCGGCGCGGGGCTGCTGATGTTCGACCACGTCGCCGTCACCGGATCACCGGACGTCACGCTGGCCGGCGTCGCGGTCAGCGTGGTCGAACCGCCGCCAGTGCTCGGCAAGAACTGGACGAACCTGGCGATCGACGGCACCCCGGCCGTGTTCAGAATGAAGATCATGTAGAAGCCGGGAGGCGCGACATTGCCGTTTGGCGGGGCGACGACATTCAAGACGCCGGCGCCGGCTGTGAACGACAGCCGCACCATCCGCTGATCCATGTCGAACGCATGCGTGGGCGTTCCGGGTCGAATCGCTACCACTGATGAGATCGACGCAGCGTTTGGCGTCTGGATCTGGAACGTCGCCCCATAATTCACTGAGCTGGACGGTCCGCCCGTGATCGTCGGACGCGCGGCGAGGTTGTTGCTCGCATCGAATAGGTACGCCGGCGAGTAGATCTCCAGGCGCGCTTCGTAGCTGCCGCGCTGAGGGTTTCCACCGGCGAGCAGCACGGTCGCATCCGGCAGCAGCAGCGCATTGGAGTGATAGAGCCTGGGATACGCATTGGCGCCGGCCGATACACGAGTGATCGGCGTGACATCGGGATTGAAGAGGTCGGCGTTCAAGCTGGCGGCGGCGGGATTCTCGTCCTGACTCGAGCCGCCGGTTACCAGGACGCGACCACTTGGCAGAATCGTCGCGTTCAACTGAATCCGCGCCTGCGACATCGCGGCCGTGACCGGGACCGGAAGTTCCGCGCTGCTCCGCCATACCGGGGACGCAGCCAGTGGTTCGATCACTTCGGTGGTGTTCGTCGCCGGATCACCGCCACCAAAGATCATGACGCGAGCGCGATAGCTGTCCGCGGGTGAGAGGGGCAACAGTACCGAGGTGCCGTATGGGCGGGCGCTCGCAAAGACGGTGTTGGCGATTACCGCCGACCAGGTGTTGTTGCTGGTGTTGAAGATCCGCGAGCCCCGACCCGAGCCGGCGTAAAACACGTTGCCGTTGGGTAGCAAGTGCTGGCGTGGATAGAGGGGTGGTGTCCACGTGGGGGTGTACTCCGGACTCCAACCGCTGCCGACCGTATAGATCTCGACGGTGCTGTTGGTCGGCCCGTCTTCTCTGAGACCGGAAAAGGTCATGATGCGGCCGTCACCCAGGACCGTCACCGTGGGATACCACCGCCCATGGGCCATGTTTTGCACGTCGGTGAACACTTCCGTAGACGGATCGAAGACCGAGCTGCGCTTCTCGCCCCAGAAGGGGTCGTATTTGAGGTTTCCGCCGTTGATGAACATTCGTCCATCGGGCAGGTTCACCATGCCGTTGCAGAACATGTCCCACGGCACGGGCTGGGTAGAAAAAGATCGGTCGGCTGGATCCCACACGGTCGCGCGCCAATTCAGCTCGGTGGACAGGTTGCCCGAGCCCGCAACCATGAGCACGCGCCCGTCGGTCATCAGCCCCATATGAATCGGGTTGATCGGGACAAGCTGCGGGGCCGCTAGTCAGGGCCTGCCACTGCCCGGTCACGCTGAGTTGCGCCTTGGGGTTGGTCGACCATGGAGCGACCAGGGTCAGCGCAATGATCAGCGCGGCAAAGAGAGAAAACCGAGTCGTTCCGGCGGGCGAACGACGAGAAGGGTGTGCGAGGCGCATTCGTTGCTCCGGGGGTTGGGATCGAGCGCTCAGTGAAAATGACGTCGTGCGGAAACCTGATTCAATAAACGGACCAGCTTGGCACCCTCCCCTGGCATCGACTTACGCCCGAATCATTTGGCTTTTCTGCGCCTGGGCAGACTGAAGTTCGGCTGTGCGGAGTGCATGAGTTGGCCTGCTCACCCTGCTAGAATTCCGGCCATGTCGAAGGGCGCGCGCAGCCCGCTGCGCGCCAACGCCTTTCTGGTCGCCGCCGCCATCCTGCCAGTGGCCGTCGTCGGGCTGTTTCTCGTGTCCACGGCCATCCCGCGCTGGACCGTGCCGCCGCCCGAATACGACCTGCTACTGCGTGCGAATGGTCCGTACGACCGGACACCTCCCCGGGTAACCGTCGACTTCAGCGTCCGCAATGGTCGCGTAATGGCGACGGTACGGACGGTGCCGGAAAACAACTATCCGCAACTGACGACGCTGTTCCTCTTCAAACATGAGACGTCGCAACTACAAGCGATCCCTTTCGACATTCCCGAGGTGACCGATGCGACGTCGCCAATGACCGTTCCAGTTGAAGCCGTCAGCGGTTGGACGATTCTCGATCAGCCCGTCGCACCCGACGGATACACACTCGAGTCGCGGGCACAACGCGGTCCTGGCATCGTTGGTGACTTGTTCGGCATGAATCGTTACGGCACGCAGGCCTCACTCGTGAAAAACGGCCGCGTGGTTCCAATCAACCTCCCGTCATCGACTGCCTACTACTCGCCGGTATCCGCGATCGGCTGGGTGACCAATCATGGCCAGCCCTGACACCGACGCGCGCCGCCGCGCGCTGGACGAAATCGCTTCGATCGCGCGAGTACACCAGCTGTCGGCCGCGGAGATCGCAGCGGCGGTTGGCGAACCCGCGGCCGTCGAGCCCGCGAGTCGCGCTCGCGGAGTGATGGTACGTGTGCTCGGCGTTCTTGGGGGATCCTTCGTCTTCGCCGGCATCTGCGCGTTCATCGCCCTGCAATGGGACTCGATGAACTCGGCATCCAGGGTCATCGTGACGCTGGGCCCGGGCATCGTGGCCTTGGTGCTGGGAGTAATGGCCAGCCGCGAAGCTCGCTTCGCCAAGGCGACGACTCCATTGCTGCTCGTCGCGGCGATTCTGCAGCCGACCGGCATGCTGGTCGCCTTCGAAGAGTTTGGCACCGGCGGCGATTGGCGCTGGGCGAGCCTTACCGTGACGGCCGTGGTGGCGATTCAGTTCGGCTCATTGTTTGGCTCGATGCGACGCTCCACGGTTCTACTAGTCGCGGTATTGTTCGCCGCTTTGTTCTGGTGGACAGCGTTCGACCTGTTGAACCTGGACGATGCGCTCGTGGGGCTGCTGCTTGGAACGATGCTGCTACTGGCGGCGGTCGGGGCGGCGAGAATCGGACACGCCGACATCACACCGTTGATCTACTTCGTCGGGGCCGTGATGTTTCTCTACGGGTTCTTCGATGCGGTTGAAGACAGCCCCGTCGAAGTGCTCTTTCTCGCAGTTGCCGCTGGCTTCGTGTACTTGAGTGTCTTCCTGCACAGTCGCACGCTGCTCGTCGTCGCGACGCTGGCGATACTGGCCTACACCGGCTATTTCACCAGCGAGCACTTCGCGGATTCGATCGGCTGGCCACTCAGCCTGATCGGCTTCGGACTGGTGATGATCGGACTCAGCGCGCTGGCGCTCCGCATCGATCGGGACTACGTGCGCCAGCCGGCCGCCGAGTAATCGCGCTAGCCGAAGGCAGCGGGAGTCCCTAAGGTGCCTGAGTGCCTGCGTGCCTTGGTACCTGTGTGCGGGTGCAGAAGTGCGTAGGTGCTTGGGTGCCTTAGTGCTGGGACCGTGGACCGTGAGACCGTGGACCGGAGACCGGAGACCGTACAACAAGAGGGCGGGACCGAGTCCCGCCCTTTGCAAGAGTCAGCGTCGGTCGCCCTCTAGCAGACGACGCACTTGTTGCTGTTCTTCGATCCCAGCTTCATCAAGAGAGCCACGGTCTCGGGAATGGGTGAGAGCCGTTGCACGGGGCTGTTTGCCATGTCGGCGGTGGTCTGTCCGCTGCGCGCAACCGCCTTGGGATCCGCGCCCTTCGAGACGAGGTAGAGGATCACTTCGTTGTCGCCGCGAGCGGCTGCGTGGTGGAGCGGCGTGTAGCCGTCGTTGTCGCGTGCGTTGACGTCCGCGCCGAGCTCTTCGACGAGGTACTTGATTGCGGGGAGCCAACCCTCAGGGGCATGGCGATGCGCGTTGCCAGCGAACCCTTCGCCGTACTCGACGCCAGCTACGGCGTGAATCGGGAAAGCACCTGGACCGCCAGGAGGAATCGGCGGGGCCGAGTAACGCTCCTGCCCTTCTTCCGGCGTTGGCGCGACCGCACCACCGGCGCCGACATCACGACCAACGAGCGCGCCACCCTGACCCGGGGCGCCCTGCCGTCCGCCAGCTTGCGGAGGACCGCCGCCGCCACGTCGAATCGCTTGCGCCGGCGCCATCGTCGGGATGTTCGGGTCCGCACCGTAGCGAACCAGCAACTTCATGGCGTCGACGTCAACCGAATACGCGGCGCGCCAGAACGCTGTCGACCCGGAGTTGTCGGCGAGACCGCAATTGCGGTTGCCGCAACCGGTGTAGACCATGTACCAGGGGTGCGATTGGATGCGACCGTTCACGTCCGCACCAGCCTTCAACAGCGCTTCCAGCACCTGGAGGTAGGTGGTTTTCTGCGCTTCCATGTTCTGCGGCTGCGGGAAACGCGTGCGGGGCTGCCACTGCGTGTTGATGGCTGCCCACAACGGCGTCACGGCGTTGCCCTTGGACACCACGTTCGGATCCGCACCCTTTTCGATCAGGAGCATGGCGATATCGAACTGCCCATTGATCGTGGCCATCAGGAGCGGTGACGTGCCGTCGCCCGCGGTCACTTGATTGATGTTCGCACCACCGTCGATCAAGGCGCGTGTCGTTTCGACGAAACCCTGACGAACCGCGTGATGCAACGCGGTAAAGCCACCCTTGGCCGACACTGGAGGATTGATCTCTTCCGGATTGAAATTGCGATCCGTGGTGTCAGGACCGGCGGGGCGCGCTTCCGGCGGCGGCACCTTCCCCGAAAGCAGCAACTCACGAGCCGCCTGCACCGAGGCCTGGAGCTGACTGGCCGTCGGCTTTTGTCCCTTCGCGACGGTGGCGTCGAGAATCTTCTGTTGCAGTTGACGAGCCGCGCGATCGAGCGCCGACTGCTGCGCGAGATCGACGAACTTGCTGGTCACCTGGGTGTCGGCGCCGCGCTGCAACAGCACTTTGACGGCGGCGGTCCGGTCGGCAGCGGCCGCGAACATCAGCGGTGTCTGTCCCCACTCGTTCTCAGGCGCATTGACCTCCGCCTTGCTGTCGAGCAGCGCCGTGATCGTCTCGATGTCGCCACCCGTTGCGGCCAGGTGCAGGGCGGTAACGCCGCTCGGCGACGCCTTCGCCGCCACGTCCGCCTTGGCGGCAACGAGCGCTTTTACGACCGCGGCACTTCCAGTGCGCGCGGCAACGTGCAGCGGCGTGTACTGGCCGATACGGGTCACGGCTCCGACGTTGGCGCCGCCATAGATGAGGATATTGGCCAGTTCGATGTCGCCACGCTCCGCCGCCCAATGCAGGGCGGTCATGCCATCGCCCTGGGGCGCGTTGACGTCGGCGCCTTCCTTCATCAGGCTCTTAACCGCCTCGCGGTCGCCCGCGCGCGCGGCATCGGCGACGGGCGCCTCGATGGCGGCCCCCACCGACGCGGTCATGATCACCGCCGCCAGCACCACTGCACTCACGCGAAATCTCATACGTAGTCTCCGGGAGAGGGCAGGGCCTTGAGGCCCCGCCGACCACGCCGACTTCTACACCTAAACCGCTGTCGTTGACGCCGACGCGAGCGAGAACTCGCCCGTGCTGTCGCCAAAGGCCGGCAGATCCTCGAGCCCCAGGTTGTGCATCAGAGTGAGGAACACGTTGGCCATCGGCGTGGCGTCGGCGGCCTTGAGATGCATGTTGCCCTTCAACACGCCGTCGGCGTGACCGAACAGGACGAGCGGGCAACGGCGATGGTTGTGGATGTTCGCATCCGCCATCGGCGATCCAAAGATGACCAGCGACTTGTCGAGCAAGCTGGCCTCGCCTTCCATCGTCGACTTCATGCGATCGAGGAAGTAGGAGAGCTGGCCGACGCGGTACTTGCAGATCTTGTTGAACTCCAGGATCCGCTCCTCGCGATTACCGTGATGCGAGGCCGGGTGGAATGGCTGGTTGGATCCGCTCTCCGGGAACACGCGATTCTGCGCGTCGCGACCGGTCTTGAACGAGATGATCCGGGTCATGTCCGACTCGAGCGCCAGAACCTGAAGGTCGAACATCAGCTTCATGTGCTCGGAGAAGGAATCCGGCACGCCCGCTGGCGCATCGGGAATCTCGCGCGGCTCGCCGGTGCTGTTCCGCGACTCGACGGCCTTGATGCGCCGCTCGAGTTCCTGAACGTTGTCGAGATAGCGGTCCAGCCGCGTGCGATCGGCAGCGCCGAGCTCGCGGCGCAGGCTGGAGACCTCGCCCGAAATGTAATCGAGGATGCCTTGGCGGCTTTCGCGCCGGGCTCGGCGATCGGCCGACGTCGTGCCCGCACCGAACAGCATGTCGAAGGCGACGCGGGGGTCGCGAATCATCGGCAACGGCTCGTTCGGCGACGCCCAACTCAGCGAATCGGTGTAGGCGCAGGAGTAGTTGTAGGTGCAGCCACCCGCCTGGTCCAGGTTCTCGATGCAGAACTGCATCGACGGCATCGGCGTGCTCTGACCGTGCTTGTGGGCGTAGACCTGGTCGAGCGAGGTTCCGGCATGAATATCGGAACCCTGGGTCTGCTTCGGCTTCGACTGCGTCAGGAAGACCGCCGTCGAGCGGAAGTGGTCGCCGCCAATCTCGGGCAGCGCGAACGCCTCGGCATTCCGAACATCGGTGTTGCTGATGATCGTCATGTAGTTGCGATAGCTTTCGAGCGCGCTGAGCGGGTTGTCCGGCACCAGCGTGAAGTTCGGGCCGGTCTGTTCGGGCGCAAAGAGGAACTTGGTCGCCGCCCAGTTGTTGCAGCCGGCGAGGCCATGGACTTCCTCGATGCAGATCAACCGCGTCGGCGCGGCTGCGGCCGTGGTCTTGGCGAACACGCGGCCGGCGGGCACCATCGCGTCCAGGAAGGGCAACGCCACTGTGGCCCCCATGCCGCGGAGAAACATCCGGCGGTGCATGTGCTTTCCTGTGATGAACGACATCGTCTGCATCTCCTCGACTGTGAGGTTAGTCCACCAGTTTGTTACTGACGCGCCGCGCTCTTCGAGTCGTCGGTCGTCACTGCTGCATCTACTCGCTTCATTCGGAACGGGTCGCTCTTGACGATTCCCAGGATGAACGCGGACATCTTGAAGTTTTCCGCTTCAGCCTTCTTCGCAATCGCGCGAATCGTTGGCTGATCGAAGTACTCAACCCGACGGCCCAACGCATACGCCATCATGTTTTCGGTAAAGGTTCGCACCAGCGGCGTCGGCCGTTTCAGCAAGGCCGCGACCAGCTCGGAGGGCGACGTAATGGGGGTGCCGTCGTAGAAGTCGCCCTTGGTGTCGAGCTCGCTCCCGTATTCGCGCGACCGCCACCGACCGGTCACATCGAAGTTGTCGAGCGCGAGGCCAATCGGATCCATGAAGCGGTGGCAGGAGTTGCACGTCGGATTCTTGCGGTGAATTTCCATCCGCTCCCGCGTGGTCATCAAGCGGCCTTCCTTGGCTTCGCCGGCCGCTTCCAAATCCGGAACATCGGGTGGCGGCGGTGGTGGCGGCGTACCGAGCAGCACCTCCATCACCCACTTACCGCGCAGCACCGGCGACGTGCGATTGGCCAGCGAGGTCTGCACGAGCATCGTGCCCTGACCGAGCAGACCGCGACGGCGCGCGTCCGGATACGGCACCTTTCGGAAGTGCGAACCGGCGACGCCTGGAATCCCGTAATGACGCGCGAGCCGTTCGTTGAGGAACGTGTAGTCAGCCTGATAAAGATCGAGCACGCTGCGGTCTTCGCGAACCAGGTTGGTGAAGAACAACTCCGTTTCGTTCCGCATCATCTCCGCGAGGTTGTCGTCGAAGTTCGGATAGAAATTCGGATCCGGCTTGACCTTGGCGACGTCCTGCAGCCGCAGCCACTGGGCCGCGAATCGTGACCCCAGCGCTTCGGCCCGGCTATCCGCCAGCAGCCGCCGGGTTTGCTTTTCGAGCATCCCCGGTGCCGACAACTTTCCGGCTGCGGCGATGTCGACCAGTTCCTTGTCCGGCGAAGTACCCCAGATGAAGAACGAGAGACGCGACGCGAGGTCGAGATCCGCGACGCGCACCGCGGTCCCGGGGACTGCGGACTCCGCTTCACGTTCCAGCCGGAAGATGAAATGCGGGCTCGACAGGATCGCTTCGAGCGCCGCGCCAACCCCCGCCTCGAATCCGCCGTTTTCTGCGCCCTTCTGGAAGAAGGGCATCAGCTTGTCCGCCTCGCGCGGCGACACCGGACGTCGATAGGCCTCACCGGCAACGCGGGTGACGATCTCGCGGGCGCACTTCACCTCTTCGTCGTGCGAGGTCGGGCGACAGGTGAACAGCCTCTGACGGCTGGGCGTCTGCGACACACCCGTCGTTTTGTACGGGCCGCGAATAATCAAGTCTCGCAGGTGCGGGAGCGTCGTGATGCCGCCGCCGCCCGAACCACCACCAGCAAACGACCAGTCGTGCGGCCGAATGAGATCTTCGTACGGCCCCTCTGAGCGTCGAACGAATGCGGCGGCAACCTTGTGCTGTCCCGCGCGAACCAGCATCGGCTCGGTCATGATGCCGTTGGCGCCACGGCCATCGGCACCGCCCGCGGGTGCGGTTTCGTACGCCAGCACCGAAATCCGCTCGCCATCCACCGAGATATCGATGTCTTCGTATCGAGCGTTGTCGCCAGCGTTCAACGTGACTTCGAATACGTACTCGCCGTCGGCCGGGAACACGTGGTCGACAACCATGCCACCGCGCGTGCCATACGGCGCGCCGTCGATGTGATCCCACGGATGCTGCGAGATGTAGCTTGGATTCGTGTAGGTGTGGTCGATGCCACGCGCCGATCGATCGCCAACCGCCATCCGGCTGATATCGGCGGCCGCATTGAGGTACGACTCGAGCAGCGTCGGTGAGAGCGCCTGCTCATCCGCGATGTTGTCGAAATTGGCGCTCATCGTGTCGAGCGGCAGCCATTTCCCGGCATCGACATCGAGGGCCAGCAGCTCGTGGATCGCGCGCGAGTACTCGGCTCGGTTGAGGCGCGGGAACGTTCGGCGGCCCGGATTCGGACGCGCGGTTGCGGCGCGATCGACCGTCGTTTCGAGCGCATGGATCAGCGACAACTGCACGGACGGATCCGGCCGGCGCGCACCCGGCGGCGGCATCATTCCCGCCTGCAACTTGAGAATCATCTTCTCGGCGACGGCAGCATTGTCCGCGGCCTTGGCAATATCGAACGTCTGCAGCGACAGTCCCCGCACGTCGTCCTTGCGCTTGTCGTTGTGGCAGGTCACGCAGTACCGGCGAACAACCGCGTTGTGATCCTGTGCGGGCGCCGCCGCGGCGTGCGAGCTGACGGGCGCGGGCTTCGCCGTAGGTGCGGCGGTTGGACGTTGGGCAGGCGACGTGGCGGCAGGTTTCGCGGCCGGCTGATTTTGGGCCACACCAATGGCGGTCGCGACCGCGACGAACAGCACTCCAGTGCAAAGGGAGGTGAAGGTGGCGCGTTTCATGCGACGAATGTCCCCTGCTTCCTCGACTTGCTAGGGCGCTTCGAGTCGCCTTCGACCCCGGACGCCGCTTGTTTTCCATCCCCGAGCCGGTCCCGGGAATTCGGGCGATGTTACACCGGAACTTGTTGATTTTGTGGGGGATTACAAAAAATGACGACCGCAGAAACAGGGTGAAATCTCGCTTCAAAAACCGCCGGTTGACATGCTACGTTCGTAGCATTATGCTACGCGCGTAGCAGGAGGAGAACGCCACTTGCCCGGACCCCTCGAACGACTCTCCCGACGCGAACGCGAAATCATGGACATCCTGTTCGCCCTCGGCGACCGCGCCTCGGCCGAAGACATCCGCTCCCAGCTCAGCGACGCGCCCAGCTACTCAGCCGTGCGCGCGATGCTGGCCAAACTCGAGGCCAAAGGTCACATCCGCCATCGCGAAGAGGGCCTGCGCTACGTCTACTACCCCACGACACCGCGGCAAACCGCCAGGCGTGCAGCGGTGCATCAACTCCTGCGCGTGTTCTTCAGCGGCTCCCCCGGCGAAGCCGCGTCCGCTCTGCTCAAGGATGAGAACTGGACCGACGACGAGCTCGAGTCGTTGAGCGCCGAGATCGAACGGGTCCGAGATGAGAGGAGACGATCGTGACCGCCCCATTCATGGATCTGATCGCCACGCTTGCCACGTCCACGCCCGGGTCCGTCATCTTCAAGGCCACTCTGGTGCTCGCTGGAGGACTCATCGTGACCGCGTGCGCCCGCCGCGCACGCGCCTCGATCCGTCACGCGATGCTGACAGCTACGCTGGCTGTCGTCCTCGCCTTGCCGGTCGCCGTGCTGCTGCTGCCTGCTCTGGCGATTGAGCTGCCGGTCGCCAGCGCGACTCCTCGAAACCTCGCGCCAGCGCCGATCGCCGTGGCGCGAGCAGATGCACGCGGCCTCGAGGTCATGCAGCAATCCCAATTCAGTTTGCAAGACAACACCGTGTCGCCATCAGTCGTCGTCGTCTCGACGTGGGCGCTGGGGGCCTCTCTGCTACTCGCCTCTTTGCTCCTGTCGATTGGGCGCTTGCGCCGAATCCGTCGCAACGGCTTGCCATGGCTCGAGGCCAGGACCGTCGTCGATGAATTAGCGGCTCGTGCCGGGATCACCCGGCCTGTCGACCTGCTCATTCACGAGGCGATTTCAGCGCCACTCACCTGCGGCATCCTCCGTCCGGCGATTCTCGTGTCACAGGACACTCGTGAGTGGGCCGACGATGCCTTGCGCCGCGCGCTGGTGCACGAGCTCGAGCACATTCGCCGACGCGACTGGTGGGTCCATCTCGCCGCCCGGGCAGTATGCGCTTTCTATTGGTTTCATCCCCTGGTCTGGATCGCCTATCGCCAGCTGACTCTGGAAGCCGAACGCGCCTGCGACGACGCGGTCGTCGAGCGCGAGGAGAGTACGCAGTACGCGGAACAACTGGTGAGGCTTGCGCGTCGGATGGGCGCGGGTGGGCAGCAGCCGTCGCTCGCCATGGCCAACCGCAGCGATCTGTCGGCGCGCGTCACCGCGCTACTCGACGGCAGGCAATCGCGAGGTCGTGCGGGACTTACCCGCGCGGCGTTGGTCACCGTTGTCGCCGCGCTAGCCTTGTTGACGCTTGCGCCGGTTCGGATGGTGGCCGTCAGCCGCGTAACGGGAGGCCCCGGCGAAGAACAGCGACGCGACCGCGTGTCGCGCATCGACCGTGCATTGGTCGAAGCCGCAGAAGAAGGAGACACGGAAGATGTCACGCGCCTTCTGGAGAGCGGCGCCAACCTCAACGCGGCCGTCGATGGCGATGGCAGTCCGCTCATAGCTGCCGCGCGTGCCGGTCACATGCGGCTCGTCCTGATGCTCCTGGACCGTGGCGCCGACGTAAATCTCCCGGTGCATGGTGACGGCAATCCGCTGATCATGGCCGCCCGCGAAGGGCACTTGAACATCGTGTCAGTGCTCCTCGACCGCGGTGCGAACATCGAGGACATCGTGGATGGCGACGAGAATGCCTTGATACAGGCCAGCGGCGCCGGCGCCCTCGACGTCGTCAAACTCCTGGTGGCCCGAGGCGCCAACGTCAATGCCCGAGTCCATGTCGAGGAGCCGGCTGCCGGGTTCAGTGAGTGGCGAACGCCGCTGAGCATGGCCGAACGCGGCCGACATCGCGCCGTGGTCGAATTCTTGAAGTCGGTCGGAGCTCAGTGACATTGGGTGATTGGTTGATTGGGTGAATGAGTGATTGCAGTGGGTGATTTAGTGATTGGGTGATTGCATTCGGTGATTGGGTGATTGCGTCGCTGATAGCGTGATTGAACGATTGGAAATTGGGTGATTTCGGCGAGTGCGTGGTTGGAATCGCCCCATCCTGATTCGCCTAATCGCCCAATCGAATCACCCACTGCAATTCACTCAATCACGCAATCGACCCACTTGCAATCACCCACTTCACCCATTCGCCCATTCACCCAATTTTTTGTGGTAGGTTGAGCGCGGCATGCTCATCTATGCCGCCATCGGGATCGTCGGCTTCCTGATTCTTCTCGTGATGCTGGTGTTCGGCGACGTGGGCGGTGACCACGACGTCGGCGGTCACGACGCAGCATTCGATCACGTGGATGGCGACCACGGTGGACCGGGTATTTTCAGTGTCCGGGTCATGGCCGCGTTTCTCACGGCTTTCGGCGTCGGCGGGGTCGTCGCTCGCTACGTCGGGTTCTCACATCCCGCTTCCTCTGGCATCGGCGTTCTGACCGGCGGCGTCATGGCCGGTGCCGTCTATCAGTTTGCTCGGCTGCTCTATCAACAGCAGGCGTCCAGCGAAGTGCGCATGTCGAGTCTCGTGGGCAAGTCGGCTGAAGTGTCGGTTGCGATTCCTGCGAGCGGCATCGGGCAGGTCGTGCTGTTTGCGTCGGGCGAACGCTCCGAGCACGTGGCGCGGGCGGCCGGAGGGGTTGCCGTTCCTCGAGGCGCCGAGGTCGTCGTCAGCGGCCTGCGGGGAGACTCACTCATCGTCACGCCGTCCTCGCAAGGGACAGGGGGAAAGTGATGGCCGTGCTGGGTATGGAGCTGTCGGCGATCGCGGTCGCCATCGCGATCCTTCTCGGACTGCTCGGAATCTTTGCCGCGATGTCGCTGTTCGCGCGCAACTACATCAAGGTGCCGCCGTCGATGGTGGCGATCTTCTACGGCCGAAAGCACACCATCGTCGACGAGAAAGGCGGCAAGTCCACGGTCGGCTTCCGCGTCGTCCGAGGCGGTGCGGCGCTGCGCGTGCCGGTGCTCGAGAAAGTCGAGGACCCTGTCGCTCAACGTCATTTCCATCCCGTTGAAAATCTCGCGCGCCTACACCAAAGAAGGTGTGCCGGTCACTGTTGAAGCCGTGGCCAACGTCAAGATTGCCGGCGACGACACCTCGCTGCGAAGCGCGGCCGAGCGCTTTCTTGGAATGACCACCGAGAAGATCAAGGACGTGATCTTCCTGACGCTGGAAGGGCACCTGCGCGCCATCCTCGGCACGCTGACTGTGGAGGAGATCAACGCCGACCGGCAGGCGTTCGCGCAAAAGATGACCGACGAGGCCGCGGTCGACCTCAAGAAGATGGGCGTCAACATCGACATCCTGACGATTCAGCAGATCAGCGACGAACAGGGCTATCTGGATGCACTCGGCAAGAAGCGAACGGCTGAAGTCAAGCGTGACGCCGTGGTCGGCGAGGCACAGGCGCAGCGCGACGCGATGATCAAGTCGGCGCTGGCCGATCAGGAAGGCAAGACCAAACGCTACGAAGCGGATATCGCCATCGCTCAGTCGCTGCGGGACAAGGAGACCAAGCAAGCGGAATTCAACGCTGCGGTACAAGCCAAGACGGCGGAGTCTGCACAGGCCGGACCGCTGGCCACCGCCACGGCCAAGCAACGCGTCACCGAGCAGGAGACGCGCATCGACCAGGTGCGTAAGCAGCAGGAAGTTCTCGTACAAGAACAAGAAGTGGCGCGCCGCGAAAAGGAACTGCAGGCGACCGTCGTCAAACCGGCGGAGGCCGAGCGACAGGCGGCCATTCTGCGCGCCGAGGGTCTAAAGCAGGCCGCGATCATCAAAGCCGAAGCGACGCAGAAAGAGCTCGAATACGAAGGCGCCGGCGAGGCGTCAAAGATCGAGCGCATTGGTCGAGCAGAAGCGGCAAAGGTTCTTGCGATCGGTGAAGCCGAGGCCGAAGTCGTCAAGAAGAAGCTGCTCGCCGAAGCCGAGGGCTTGCAGCGCAAGGCGGAAGCCTGGAAGAACTTCAACGAAGCCGCCGTCATCAACATGGTGGTCGAAAAAATGCCCGAGCTCGCCCAGGCATTCGCGACCCAGCTCGCCGGCATCGACAAGATCAACATCATCGAGATGGGCAATGGCTCGGGTGGGTCCAACGGTGTCGGAAAAGTGATGGGGACCGTCGGAGGCGGGATGACGGCCATGCTCTCGATGCTCAAGGATCAGTTTGGCGTCGACATCGCCCGGCTCATGCAAGCCAAGACCGACGCCGCAGTCGCGGCAGCCGAGAAGGAATCACGGCCAGAGTCCTCTTGACCTTCAGCGGTTCCACCTGTAATGTCGCCGCAATTCCCGTTTTTGTCGCGTGAGGGTTTCAGCCTTACGAGAGCGCCCGTAGTCCCACGCTGACGCCCGCGCGCGCCTGCCGTTGTCCGGGGACGCTTGTCCCCGGGAGGAGGTTGAGATGCGTCGGCGCATATTGGTCTTTCTCGTCACCACGCTCCTGTCGGTTCCCGCGGCCTTCGCCCAACAGGGCACGGCCGATGTCCGCGGGCGCGTCGTCGATTCGCAGGGCGCGGTGCTGCCCGGCGTGACCGTCGTCGCGCGGCACCAGGAGAGCGGCCTCTACCGCGAAGCCATCACCGGGACCGATGGCCTGTTCCTGATGAGCGCGATGACGCCGGGCGTCTATGAAGTCTCGGCCGAGCTGCAGGGCTTCAAGAAATACACGCGCCGCGACATCGTCGTCGCAGTCGGTGCGACCGCTCAAATCGAAGTCAAGCTGGAAGTGGGCGGCGTGGCCGAAACGGTGACCGTCACCGGCGAGTCGCCGATTGTCGACACAACCTCGAACGAGATCGGTGGACGCATCAGCGCGCAGGAGTTCGTCGACACGCCGTCGTTCAACCGCAACTTCGCCGGCTATCTCGGCATGCTCCCGGGCGTGGTCGCGACCATTTCCGCGACGACGTTCGGCGCCGACTCCATCAGCGTCGCCGGTCAGAACGTCCGCAACGTCAACTACACGATGGACGGGTCGAACAACAACGACACGTTCAACGGCGGCAACGGCGGCGCGCAGGCGCGGGTCCCGGTCGAGGCGGTGCAGGAGTTCCAGCTGCTGACCAGCCAGTTCGACGCCGAGTTCGGCCTCGCCTCCGGCGGCGTCGTCAACTCGGTCTCGAAATCCGGCACGAATCAGTACCACGGCAGCGCGTTTTTCTTCCACCAGGACCAGAATCTCGCCGCGGTCGACTATTTCGCCAAGAAGGCCGGTCTCGAGGAATCCGACAGCAAGCAGCAGCAGTGGGGCGGCACGATCGGGGGCCCGATTGTCCGCGACAAAGCGCACTACTTCTTCAGCCTCGAGCGCATCGCGCTCGACGCTGCCGTGACGACCAACATCCCGATCGCGGCCCGATCTGGCACGAACGGACTTCGAGATCTTCGCGCGTGTGGAATACCTTCCTCCGCGCCGATCATCAGCTCACGCCGTCGAATACCTACGGCATCCGCTGGCTGCGCGAGACGTCGCCGCAGCCGCTTCAGATCCAGGCCGAGAACCACACGCCGCCGCGCCACGAAGCCGAGACCGACGTCGACTGGACCGTCGTCGGCAACCTCAGCTCGGTGATCGGCTCGACGCGCGTCAACACGTTCCGCGTGTCGGCGGTCAGCGAGGACGTGTTCTTCGGCAATCCGATCTTCAACACCAACGGACACGATCAGAAGAGCCTGCTGCCGCAATTGAACCAACTGAACTTCCAGGATCAGCAGAGCTCGCGCGCCAACCGCCGCCTCGACGTGGCGTACGGCGCGGACGACGTGTTCGCCTGGTTCGTGCCCGGGAAGGGCGGCGATCACGACCTCAAGTTCGGCTTGAGCTATCTGTATTCGTCGCTGCGCAATCAGGACTTCGGCAACCTGAACGGCACGTTCACCATGAACAGCGACCTGCCGTTCGACCGCAACAACCCGCGCACCTATCCGGAGCGGCTTACGGTTCGGGTCCCGAACGCCTCGGACTTCTACATGAAGGGGCACTTCATCGGGTTCTTCGCCCAGGACAAATGGAGGGTGAACAACAGCCTGACCTTCAATTTCGGCGCCCGATACGACATCGAGCTCCTGCGCACGCCGAACGGCGACAACCCGCTGTTCACCGACGACCCCGGAGACTACCCGACGGACCTGAACAACGTCGCTCCCCGGCTCGGGTTCACGTGGGCACCCGGCGGCGATGGCCGGTCGGCCGTCCGCGGCGGATTCGGGGTTTTCTTCCAGCGGACGTCGTACACGTTCCTGACCAACATGTTCACTAACGGCCGCTTCTCGGATTCGTTCACGCAGTCGTTCCCGTTGCTCAACTTCGATCCGGGTCCACGGGGCGGCAATTTCCCCACCGATCCTCTCCTGGTCAACGGCCCGGTCGTCAATCACGCATTGATCGACGCGATGTTCCCGCCGGGACACGATCATCCGCAATACCGGGACCGTCCGCTTCGACAACCCCGAGCGAGACTTGGCCTACTCCCGGCAATACAGCCTCGGCTACGAGCGGCAGCTCGGCTCGACGATTGGAGTCGGCGTCGATTTCATCCGCTCCGAGCAACGCCGGCAGTACGTCCTGGTCGATCTGAACCCGGCGACCCGATCCAATGGGCTCGCGACCAGCTCGATCACACGCAACACACCGCTCGTCGGCGCCCCGGGCGAGTTCGCGGCACGCGTGGATACGCTGGAGAACATCGGCTACATCAACTACAACACCATCCAGGTTTCCGGGACCAAGCGCGTCAGCAACGGCTGGTCGGCGCGGCTGTCGTACGCGTTCTCGCGCGGTCGCGGCAACACGGCGACCGGACAGGCGGATACCGCGAACGCCGCAGGTGCTCGGCGACTTCAATCAGGATCTGGAGTACGGGCCGACGGCGGTCGATCGCCCGCACATTCTGACGGCGAGCGCCTCGTATGACATCCCGCACACTGGGGGCCTCAAGCTCAGTGCCGTTTACAGCGCCAGGAGCGGGACGCCGTTCACGCTCGTCGATACGACCTTCGACGCGGACCGCAACGGCATCACCACGAACGAGTATCTGCCGGCGGGCAGTTATAGTGGCACTGGCGGCGAAGATGCCTACGACGTCGACTACAAGGGCGGCCGCAACGGGGCACGCGGGCCGAACTACCAGCGGCTCGATCTGCGCGCCGGTTACCGCATCCGGCTCGCCGGCGGGCGGACGATCGACGCGTTCTTCGACATCTTCAACGTGACCAACGAGCCGAACTTTGCCAACCCGACGAACGTAACGAATCCGGCTGTATTGGCGGACCGGCGTGTAGCAGCGACGTTCCTGCAGCTCACTGCGCTCCAGGATGGAAGCCCGACGCGGACGGCGCAGGTGAATCTTCGCTTCGGCTTCTAGGTTTGAGGGTTTGAGGGTTTGAGGCACAGGGAGATCGGGGAGATCAGGGAGACTTTTTCTCCCCGAACTCCCTGAACTCCCAGTGCTCGCGTCCGTTACTCGCTGCGCAGCGCCTCCGCCGGTGCGACTCCGCTCGCACGCTGCGCCGGAATAGCGCAAGCGACCAACACCACAACGAGCAGCGCCACCGACACGCCAACGAACGTCATGGGATCGTGCGGCTGAACCTCGTAGAGCAGCCCGCGAATGAGCCGAGCCGCGCCGATGGCAACCACCAGGCCGATCGCCATCCCGATGGCTGCAGGCCTGAGGCCTTGCCACAGCATGAGGCCGACCACTTGCCCCTGCCGCGCGCCCAGCGCCATGCGGACACCAATCTCCCGCGTGCGCTGGGTGACGACGTAAGCCACCACGCCGTAGATGCCGATCGCCGCGAGCACGACGGAAAGCACCGCGAAGAGCCCGATGAGCACGAGATAGAACCGCGGCTGCGCGAGTTGCTCGTCGACAATCTCCTGCATCGAGCTCGGTCCAATCAGCGGCAGTCGAACGTCGAGCTGCTTCACGACCTCGCGCGACGCGCCCAACACTTGCGCCGTCCCGAGATTGCTTTTGATCACGTACATGATCGTCCGCTGGCCCGACTGTGCGTGGGGCACATACATCTCGGGTTGAGCGGCGGTGGCCAGCGTTTGTGAGCGTACGTTCGCCACGACGCCGACCACGACGCCAGCCTGACTGCCGATTTGTATGGGACGCCCCAGCGGATCTTCGCCTGGCCAGAACACATCCGCCATGCGCCGGCTGATGACGACAGCTCGCTGGGCCCCTGCGCGATCGGACGGCAGGAACGCACGTCCCGAAAGCACGGGAATCTTCATCGTCGCGAAGTATTCGGGATCGACGACTCGATAAAGGGCGTTGGGCGCCTGGCCGGGGGGCGGCGGTGGTTGGTCCGGGCGCGTGAAGCTCAACACGTTCTCGCTGGGGCCGAGCGGCAGCCCCGAGATGCGTGCGACGCTGGTTACGCCCGGCATCGCGGCCAATTGTTCATCGAGGCGTTCGTGGGTAGCGACAACCTGCTCCGTTGGGTATCTGGCGGGCGGCAACGAGACGGTGAAGACCGTCGACCCAGAAGAATCGAAACCCAAGTCAGTCTTCTGCAATGCCGAAAGACTTCGCAACAGCAAGCCGGCGCCGAGCAGGAGAATCAGCGAC
Organism: uncultured Acidobacteriota bacterium; assembly: GCA_963724485.1. Taxonomy (GTDB): domain Bacteria; phylum Acidobacteriota; class Vicinamibacteria; order Vicinamibacterales; family UBA2999; genus JACCSI01. Next base: position 150,898 of record CAVRUW010000012.1, on the reverse strand, counting down.
AGGGCAACCTCGCTGACGAGCAGCGTCGATCGCGTCCAACGCGGGCGATTCGTGCCCACTGCACCGCGCTGCCCCAGCGCCCGCGCCAGCGAGACGCGCGAGAGGCTCAGCGACGGGCCCAAGCCGAAAATGATGGCTGTGGCCATTACGATGGCCAACGCAAAGACAAACGTCGGTCCATCGAACCGCACGGCGTCGAGGCGAGGAAGATTGGTGGGCGCGAGCGCGGTGAGGACCTCAATTCCCCACATGGCGAGGAGCAGGCCGCACGCGCCACCGACGACCGCCAGGACCAGATTCTCGGTGAGGAGATAGGAGACCAGCCCGCGACGGCCGGCGCCCAGAGCCGTTCGTACGGCGATCTCGCTATGGCGTGCTGCGCCACGGACCAGCAGGAGGTTGGCAACATTCGCACATGCGATGAGCAGGACCATCGTGACGGCGGCAAGCAACACGACGAGCGCCAACTGGACGCTGCCGACGGTGCGATCGTGAAGGCTCTGCACCATCACTGTGACGTTGTTGTTGTCTCCGGGGAAATCACGCTCCAGTGCGGCGGCGACGCCGCTCATCTCATCCTGCGCGGCTTCGACGGTCGCGCCCTCGGCGAGTCGACCAATCCCGTTCAGATACACGCAACCTCGACCGCATTGCTGATCGTTGTTTCGCACAGGCATCCACAGCCGCGCGGCGTTCGGGAAGTCGAAGCCCCGCGGCGCCACTCCGACAATCGGCCACGGCACGCCGCTGATCTCGACCGTTTGTGACAACACATCCGGTCTGGATCCCAAACGGTCCTGCCAGAAGCCATAGCTGACGACTATCGCGCGTGGGCCAGTAGGTTGATTTTCTTCCGCCGTGAATTCGCGTCCCGAGATCGGAGTCGCGCGGAAGACCTCGAAGAAGCCGGGGGTGACGCTCCCGATGCGAACGACGTCGGCCGCGCCCTGGTTGCTGATCACTGCACGGCTCCCCGAATACAGCGCCATCGACTGGATCATCTTGCTCGAACGCTGCCAGTCGAGAAAATTGACGTGCGAGCTGGAGCCATCGACGGGCTCCTGCGGATCGTCCTTGGCGGTCTGACCGAGCGTGATGATCCGATCGGACTCGACATACGGGAGCGGGCGCAGCAGGATGCCGTAGACCACGCTGAAGATCGCCGTGGTTGCACCGACACCGAGGGCGAGCGTCAAGATGGCCACCAGCGAGAACGTCCGCTGACGGGCCAACGTGCGAACGGCGATTCGCAAATCCTGAATGAGGCGATCCATTAGGTTCTCCACGAAGGTTCTTGCCGAAGGTTCTAGTGAATCACCTGATTCTCTTCGACCTCCTCAGGCTCGAGGTGAGGGATGTCCAAGGAGCGCACGGCTTCCAGGGCCGTGAGGATGGCGTGGTCGAGCGGTCCTCCGCGATCAGGAGCAGGCAGCTCGTTGCGCATCTGGCGCAGCGCGCGCAGGACGCGGGCGCGGTCGAAACGTTGTCCCTGACAGTGTTCGCAGAAGCTCATGGTGCCTATTTTCCCTCGTTCACCACGATCGCAACACTCTTGCCGTCGGGCGCGACCGCCATCCGGGTGACCTCGCCGAGCTTGTGGGCGGCCACATCGTAGACGTCACGCCACCCCTTGTCGCCCCGACGCCAGGCGAGGATTCGCGTGCCGGCCGACATCAGGAGCGTGCCATCGGGCAGCCACGCGCAGTCGCGCTCGGCCGAGCCGGCCGGGGCCAGAACCAACGGCGTGATCGCGGCCGTCGCCGGGTTCAGTTCTTTGACCCAGTACTCACCGTTTTCTTCACGCTGCACAAAGCTGATGGCACTGCCTCCGGGCACGCGCAGGATCGACCGGCCAACGTTGCTCGCCACGACCGTTCCTTTTCCACCCGATACCTGCGCGGTTTGCAGCGTCGAGGGCTTGCCCAGAACGAACAACACCAGCCGGTCGGCGTCGACCCATGCGTGATAGCCGACCGGTTTGATATCGGTGAGCACGACCCGCGGGTTGCCACCACTGCGGTCGAAACGCCAGAGGCGCTGCGTTCCATCCGCTTCGACCCGGATCACGCTGAAGCCCTTGCCGTCGGGAGTAATCGTCGCGGAGTACTCACCTTCTGGCGTCGCCACGAGTTGCCGCACGCGGCGTGCCGAGCGATCGAACTCGTAGATGTCTGTTTGCTTGCCGTCGCGGTTGGCGGTGAACAGCACCGCCGCACCGTCGGGCGTGAAGAAGGGTTGATTGTCGTAGCCCTTGGCAACGCTCAGAGGTTGCGGAGCAGCCGCTTTGAGCGCATCGACTTGACCACTGAACGTGAGCTCGTAGATGTCGGTACCCGGCGGCGTTTGCGCGCCGCCGGCGGGCGGCGCCGCGGGTTGCTGACCAATTAGTGCTACGACGCCAATAAACGCAAGTGCGCGGATCATTCGCGCAGTATACGCGGGGCGCTATCCTGATTGGATGCGGTCGACGGCTCCGCAAGTTCAATGGTGGCTCACGGCATCGGTGCTGGCGAGCGTGCTGCTGCCTTTCGGCGTCAGCCCGGCGAGCGTGGCTGGGACCTGCGATGCTCGAACCGTGACCAACGAGGCGCGGAGCGTGACGTGGCACATCAGCGCGCTGGAGGATCTCGCCGAGCTCGATCGCTGGTGTCGGGCTGTCGGACCTCCAATCGCCGTCCCGTCGCCCCGCGACCAGATACTTGATGCAGCGGAGCTCTCGGACTTGGTGGTCCTGACGTGGAATGCCCACCTGTTCGAGGGCGACCTGCGCGGTCTCATTGCGGACCTGCGTGATGGACATCTGACTGGCGGCCGCCCGGTGCGGCGTTTCGTGTTGCTTCTTCAGGAGCTCTTTCGCCGCGGCCCGGAGGTTCCACCGTTCGCCCGCGATAGCCGCAGTGCGTTCGCCATCACGGGCGGCGACGAGAGGACGCCGGACGCCCGCGGCTATGCGGCGACGCTCGGTCTGTCGATGTTGTATGTTCCCTCGATGAGAAACGGCTCAGCCGTCCGCGAAGATCGCGGCAGCGCAATCGTTTCCACCGAGCGGCTGAACGCACTCTTCGCCGTGGAGTTGCCGCTCGAGCGCCAGCGCCGGGTGGCCGTCGGCGCATCGATCGACGTCGGGACGCCTGAGGGTCCCAATCGGCTCCATCTCGTGAGTGCGCACCTCGAACCGCTGAGCTCGCCTGCGTCCCTGTGGATCTTTGGCAGCCCAAGACCACGTCAGCTCGGCGCATTGCTCCGGGTACTGCCAACTGGGGCCACTGTCCTTGGCGGCGATCTGAATACGATCCAGGCCGGCGCCGCAGAGGAGGTCTATTCCATCGCGCGGGAATGGTCGCGAAGCCTGCTCGACGAAGATCCGCGCGGCACACATCGCATGGGCCGACTCGACTACTTGTTCTTTCGACTGAACGATGGGTGGACCGCCAGCACGACGCGGGTCGAGGACAAATACGGCTCCGATCATCATCCGGTCCTCGGACGAATCGCGCGGCAACGGACCCCACAATCATGAGCCCCCGACTGACGGAGCCCGCGGCTCGCTGGCTTGGACTGGCGACGACTTTCATCTACGTAGCGGCGATCGTGTGGCTCTTCGCGTCGCAACCCAAGACGGTTGCAGAAGCCGTCGGCGGACTGTCCGCGACGGTCGGCATCTACGACGTCAACGCCCAGGCATTTGCTGACGGCCTCGCGTTTTTCCGGAATGATCAGTTCGTCGAGGCACGAGCCGCATTTGCTCGCGCCGATCCGGCATCACGAGACGCGCGAACGCAGTTCTATATCGCCTACTCGTACTACCGTCAGGGGTGGCATCGCACCCACCGAGACGATGTGATGTACCGGGAGGGACTGAAGCACGTCGATCGGGCGATTGACCTGTCGGCAGACGGCCGCCTGGTCGTCACCGACGACCAATTGCCGATGCGAACCGCGGACGAGCTTCGAGCGGAGCTCGAGGCTGGTGTGACTCGCGATGCGTCCGATCTCAACCCACTTCGCCTGCTGCAGGAGCGCAAGTGACGCCGATCCTCGAAGCGTGCCTGCTGCCGGCGCTGTTTCTGACCGTCCTGCTTGCCGGTGCGGTTCGGCCCGCGGGTGATGTGAGCCTCGTCGCGCCATCGCTCTCCTCGCTCGTAATGGCGACCATACTGCTGGTGCTCTACGTCCGGAGCGGAACCCTCGCTCCCGAGCGCTTGATGAACAGCCTGCGATCGCCGCTCGCCAACGTCAACGGCTTCATCGTCCTGGCGACAACGTTCCTCGCGTCAGCGCAGGTGGTCACCCTGCTGATCCCGGAGTCAGGGCTGCCCGCGCTGATGGTGTGGATTGTCCTGACGAGCCTGGTGCTTCAAGCTTTTGCCATCGCGCCCGACCGTCAGCGGCTACTCCGGGGCCTGCTCGTGACGTTTGGCGCAACGTTCACGCTCAAGTTCGTGCTTCTCGCAGCGATCTCGGCCCCTGCCGAGGGTCGAGTGTCACGTGCCCTGCAACTGCTCTTCGAAGGAATCACGCTGGGCGGCGTCTCACAACGTCCTGCGAATGCCATCGAAGGCTACGTTGCCTTCGGGACGCTCGCGCTGTATCTGGTTGGCATCGCGCTGCTGCCTTCGGCCACCTGGCACATGGTACGGGCCTCGCGAGGAAGCCACGACCAACTGACGGTGACGGATCACAAACAACTGTCTCCAAGGGATGCTCGAGATGAATCGTCGATCATTTCTTAATGCCGCGGCGATGATGTCGGTCGCTCCATGGCAAGGTCCTCGGACTCCAACGCCTTCGCCCACACGAGACTCCGGCTTCGATCCGTGGGTTGAGGTCAAATCGGCGCATCTTCGACAGAACGTTGACGCGGTGTCAGCCGGTGTCGGCAACCGCCCGATTCTTGCGGTCATCAAGAACAACGGCTACGGCCTCGGTGTCGTTGCCATCGCACGGATTCTTGCACCCCTCCCCCAAATCCGCGGGCTCGCCGTCATCAAGCTGCAAGAGGCCTTCGCGATTCGAGACGCCGGTATCACCGCGCCGGTGCTGTTGATGGGACCATTCGAAGCGGCCGATCTACCCGACCTTCATGCTCGAGACATCATGCCGATGGTCTACACGCCGATCGGTTCCGACCTCTCGCGCGTTGCGGCACGCGGTGGCCGGTCCATCAAGATCCATGTTTGCATCGATACCGGGCTGGGACGGGTCGGCGTCCCGTACCGCGAGGCTGCTTCGCTCGTCAAACAACTTGCCGGTCAGAGCGGCGTCACCATCGATGGCCTCATGATGACGTTCAGCGAAGACGAGGCCTTCGACCGCGAGCAGCTTCGCCGCTTCGACCTGTTGCACGCGGATCTGCAGCAGTCGGGCCTCAGCACTGGTCTTCGTCACGCGGCCTCGAGCTATACGTTCTTTCAACACCCGAGCATCAGGCTCGACATGGTTCGCCCGGGAATGGCGCTCTTTGGCGTGTACCCCGAGCCCGACTTCCGCAAGGCCAATCGCATGTCGTTGACGCCTTCGGGAGCGTTGCGAGCACGCGTGGCTTACGTGAAGAAGCTGGCCGCCGGTGAAAGCGCCGGCTACAACCGCGCCTACATCGCGAAGGTGGATACGTGGGTGGCCACACTGCCAGTCGGTCACGCCGATGGCTGGCCGCGCATTGCGGCCAAGGGCGCGCGGGTACGGATCAACGGCCGACACTACCCGGTGATCGCCTCGGTCTCGGCGAGCCACACGATCGTCGAGATCGGTGCTGAACCGGCGGTCCACATCGGAGATGTGGCCACGTTGTGGGATTGGGAGGAAGGATCGCGGCCGGAGGATGTGGCGGTTTCGTGCGGAGCGTCAGTCTACGATCTGCTCATGCACCTGGGAGGTCACCTGCCACGACGCGTCGTCGATTGATTCAAGCGCTGCCGATCAGTATCCCCGACAGAAACACCAGCACTCCTCCGACGACCACCTGGAAGGCCGCCTGGAGGAACGGCGTATCCATGAATCGAAAGCGTATCCACGAGATTGCCATCAATTCGACCGCGACCACGAGGACGGCGACCAGCGTGGCGATGTGAAAGCTGGGAATGAGATACGGCAAGGTGTGACCGATCCCGCCCACGGTGGTCATCACGCCGCAAATCGCTCCGCGGAGGGCGGGTTGTCCGCGGCCCGTCATGGATCCATCGTCAGATAACGCCTCGGCGAATCCCATCGAGATACCAGCGCCAACCGAGGCGGCCATGCCAACGAGAAACGCGTCCCACGAGTCTCGTGTCGCGAAAGCGGCCGCGAACAACGGGGCGAGCGTCGAGACCGAGCCATCCATCAGTCCAGCGAGCGCCGGTTGGACGATTTGAAGCACGAAGAGCCGGTGCTGCGTGGCTTCTTCGTCCTTGCGAACCCCGTCGGAGCGGAGGTCGTGCTCCAGAGTTTCGGCTCGCTCGGCGTGACCTCGTTCCACGAGGGCGAGGTCGTTGAGCAGCGAACGCATGCGCGCATCAGTGACGCGCCCGGCCGCCGCTTCGTAGAAGCGACGTGTTTCAAGCTCCATCGCCGAGGCCTGCGCGCGGGCGGCTTCGACGCGAAGCGGGCTATTGAGCCACAACGGGCGGCGCTCGACGAAGCCTTTGACGTCCTGTCGTCGTATCAACGGGATGTGATCGCCGAATCTCTCGCGAAATAGCGCCGTGAGGGCCCGGCGATGCTCCGATTCCTCGCCCTGCATCGCCGCAAAGATCTGCGACGTCGCAGGATAGTGCTCGCGAAACCCTTCCGCGAAGTCCGCGTACACACGCTCGTCTTCTTCTTCGAGTGAGATGGCGAGAGCGATCAGCTCGCGCTCGGTGAGGTCCTTGAAGCGCTTCATGCGCCCCCGGATTGTACGTTCGCAGAAGGGCGGATAATGCCGACATGCAAATCGGAATGATCGGCCTTGGCCGGATGGGTGCGAACATGGCCCGACGGCTCGTCAAGAGCGGCCACCAGGTCGTCGCGTACGACCGCAATCCTGAAGCCGCGGCCGCCCTCATGAGCGACGGCGTTTCGGCGGCCGCCAGCCTTGCCGACCTGGTGCACCAGCTGCGGTCGCCACGGGCCGTGTGGATCATGGTCCCGGACACCGTCGTCGACGCAACGATCGAGGCGCTCGAGCCGCTGCTGTCCGCGGGTGACGTCGTCATCGACGGGGGCAACTCGCACTACAAGCTCGACGGGACCAGAGCTGCGCGCCTTAGCGGCCGCAAGATCGACTACGTAGATGTCGGCACCAGCGGAGGCGTCTGGGGCGCCGCGCGGGGCTACTGTCTGATGATTGGCGGCCGGCACGAAGCCGTCGGCCGACTCGATCCGATCTTTCGGGCGCTCGCGCCCGGCATCGACGCGGCACCACGCCTCGCTGCCGAAGGCGAGCCCACACCGGCCGAATACGGCTATCTGCACTGCGGATCACATGGCGCCGGACATTTTGTCAAGATGGTGCACAACGCGATCGAGTACGGCCTGATGGCAGCGTACGCGGAAGGATTCAATCTGCTCGAGCAAGCGCCCGAATACGAGTTCGATCTGCCTGAGACCGCTGAACTCTGGCGTCGAGGCAGCGTCATCGGATCGTGGTTGCTGGACCTGACGGCGCGCGCGCTCACCGAAGACCCGGCGTTGAAGGCCTTCGAGGGGCGCGTCGGTGACTCCGGTGAGGGTCGATGGACGGCCCATGTGGCGATCGATGCGGCGGTGCCCGTGCCGGTCCTTGCCGCCGCCCTTTTCGGACGCTTCAGCTCACGCGGCAAAGACGACTTCGCGAATCGAATGCTTTCGGCGATGCGCGCGCAGTTCGGCGGACACCGAGAAGCGTAGCCGTCTGACGTAGACCGTGGACCGGGTGGACCGATTAGAGCGGTCTCCAGCTTCGTCCATCGCGGGCGAGGACTTCGTCCGCCTCGGCCGGCCCGTCAGTGCCGGCGGCGTAACTGGCGAGTCCGCATTCGCCGTGGGTCCAGGCCGACAAGATCGGGTCCACCACCGCCCATCCGGTTTCCACGATGTCAGCGCGCTTGTAGAGGCTGCGGTCGCCGGTCATCACGTCGTAGAGCAACGTCTCGTATCCCGTCTGATGCTCGACGCCAAAGTAGTCCTCGTAATTGAACCGCATATCGACTGGGCTGGTGGCGATCTCCGGCCCGGGCAACTTGGCGGCGAACCGGAGGCGGATCGATTCCTCCGGTTGAATGGAGATGACCAGCAGGTTGGGCTCTGGCGCGGCCATCGACGCCTGTCGAAAGAGCGCCAGGGGCGGTTGCTTGAACTGGATCACGACCTCGCTTTTCTTTTTCGTCAGCCGTTTCCCGGTTCTCAGATAGAAAGGCACGCCGGCCCAGCGCCAGTTGTCGACGGCAAGGCGAAACGCCGCGTAGGTTTCGGTCATCGACGCTGGACTTACGCGTGGCTCAGAACGGTACCCCGGCACGACGGAATCGCCGAGGATGCCGCTGCCGTATTGCGCGCGCACCGTGCTGCGATTGCAGTCGTCGGGTGTCAGCGGCTCGATCGCTTCGAGGACCTTGAGCTGCTCGTTGTGCAGGGCTTGTGCGTCGAGTGAGCTTGGCGGCTCCATGGCCGTCAACGTCAGAACCTGAAAGAGATGGTTCGGGACCATGTCCCGCAGCGCGCCAGCCTGGTCGTAGTAGCCACCGCGCATCTCGACGCCCAGCGTCTCGGCAACCGTAATCTGCACGTGATCGACATAGCGTCGATTCCAGATCGGCTCGAAGATTCCGTTGCCGAACCGGAACACGAGGATGTTCTGGACGGTTTCTTTCCCGAGGTAGTGGTCGATCCGGTAGATCTGATGCTCGTGCATCACCACGCGAAGACGGCGGTTCAACTCTCGCGCCGTGGCCAGGTCCGTGCCGAACGGTTTTTCGACAATCACGCGGCGCCAGCCATCGCGCTCTTCGAGCAGGCTACGCTGCGCGAGGCGTTCGCATACGTTGAGAAATTGTTCTGGCGCCACTGCCAGGTAGAACAAGCAGTTTTTGGACTTGATCGCTGCCGCGCTGGCTTCCATTTCATCCGCCAGACGCTGCCACGTCGAGTCGTCGTCGAAATCCGCGGCGATGTACGACAGATGCTGCGTCATGCGATCGAGGAGACGAGGATCCACCGGATGCCCTTCGGAGCTCTCGATCGCTTCCTTGAATGTCTCCTTGAGCTGCTCCACGGTTAGTTCGGATCGAGCGATACCAATGATGGCCACATCCGCCAGGAGGCCCATCTCGGCGAGGTTGTAGAGCGATGGAATCAGCAATCGGCGCGTCAAGTCGCCGCTGGCGCCGAAGATCACGATCGTGCAGGGATCAGCTAGGTTTACAGAAGCCACGACATCAGTCTCCCCCGAAACGGAATTCGAACCGCGGCGTGTAACGCTCGACCGACTTGTATGGATCGGGCCATGGCATCGAGTAGCCCTGCATGTAGGCGGCGTGACGCGCCCAATACGGGTCGAACAGGTGAGCCCGGGCCAGCAGACAAAGATCGGCTCGTCCGGCGGCAATGATGGTGTTCACATCCATGTAGGACGAAATGTTTCCCACCGCCATCGTCGCCACCCCAACTTCGTGTCTGATGCGATCGGCAAATGGGGTTTGAAACAGGCGGCCGTATCTGGGACGCTGCTCCGGCACCGTTTGTCCCGCCGACACGTCGACGACATCGCAGCCGTGTGCCCTGAGCAGTCTGGCAACTTCGACGGCGTCGGCTGGTTCGAGGCCGCCCGGTGCCCAGTCAATCGCGCTGATTCGAACGCTCATCGGACGCTCGGCCGGCCACATTTCACGGCAGGCGTCGAAGATTTCCAGCGGGAATCGCATGCGATTGATCAGCGCGCCTCCGTACTGGTCCTCGCGTCGATTGGTCAACGGAGAAATGAAAGACGCCAGCAGATATCCATGCGCCATGTGGAGCTCGAGCAAGTCGAAGCCAGCGTCGAGGGCGAGGTGCGTGGCGTGAACGAAGTCCTCGCGAACGATGTTCATGTCTTCTCGAGTGAGTTCACGCGGCGTTTGCGATCGATCGGGAAAGTATGGAATTGCGGAAGGTGAAACCAGGGGCCAACCTGGCCCTTCCATCGGCTCGCTGTCGCCCTCCCAGAGCTTCTTGGTGGCGCCTTTGCGGCCGGCGTGTCCGAGCTGGATACCGACCTTTGCAGGTGTCTCTCGATGGATGAAGTCGACGACCCGTTGCCAGGCCGTCGCGTGTTCGGGCTTGTAGAGACCAGCGCAACCAACCGAAATGCGGGCGTCACGACTGACGTCCGTCATTTCAGCCATGACCAGCCCCGCCCCGCCAACGGCCCGGCTTCCGAGGTGCACGATATGCCAATCGCCGACCATCCCGTCGTCGGCAACGTACTGACACATTGGTGACACCACGATGCGATTGGGAATCACCAGGTCCCTGAGCCGGAACGGCGTGAACATCGGTGGGATCGCTGAACGAGGTGCCGCTGGCACGGGCTCGACTGCCGAATGACTCGCCTGATGTGCGGCGTCTTGAGCGACGGCTCGATCGACACGATCGAGAAAGACGGGATCACGCCGACGCAGGTCCTCGTGTGTGATCCGCAGCGATCGAGTGAGCAACGTAAACGCAAACCGCCACGCCGGAAGCTGCATGTAGCGTTCGGTGTCTTCGAACCATTGCAACGAAGCGTCCGCCGCGCGCTGGAGGCTCTCAACCGCGGGTCGACGCGTCGCTTCGTAGGCACGCAACGCTTCCTCTATCGAACCCACCTGCCCTACCCGCCCCACTTGCCCCACCTGCCCCACCTGCCCTATCTGCCTGGCGAGCTCAACCGCGTCCTCCATCGCCATCCGCGTGCCGGAACCAACCGAGAAGTGGGCGGTGTGAGCAGCGTCGCCGAGCAGAACCACGTTGCCGCTCGACCACGGCGTCACCGTCACTGTCGGAAACTGCCGCCACAGCGAACGGTTCGTGATCAGCCGATGTCCGCCAAGCTCCTCGGCGAACAGGGCCTCGAGAAATGTCGCCGTTTCCTCTTCGGTGGCACGATCCATTCCGGCAGCCCGCCAGGTTTCGTCGCGGCACTCCACGATGAACGTCGAGCGACTTGGCGCATATTGATAGGCATGAACGCGCCACAGGCCATGCGCGTTCCGTCTGAAGTAGAACGTGAACTCTGCGAAAGGCTTGGTCGTTCCCAGCCAGACAAATCGATTCGGCCGGTTGTCGATGACGGTTTGAACTCGATCACCCAACAGCCGTCGGACCGTGCTGTTGACGCCATCTGCCCCGACTACCAGGTCCGCACCGGCGAACTCTTCGAGCGTCGTGACATCGCGTTCGAACTCGAGCCGCACACCGGCCGCCAGGGCTTGCTGCTGGAGAGTCGCCAGCAGCGTGTGACGGCTCATGCCGCTGAACCCGTGGCCGGTGGAAATGATGGTCTCGCCGCCGTAGTGAATGGCGATGTCGTCCCAATGAACGAGGCCGCCCGAAATCGCATCGAACGCTGCGGTATCCGCCTCGGCAATGCCGGCCATCGTCGCGTCCGAGAAGACCACGCCGAAACCGAACGTATCATCCGGGCGGTTGCGTTCGACGACGAGGATGTCGTGCTGGGGGGCGGCACGCTTCAGCAAGAGAGCAAAGTAGAGCCCTCCCGGGCCACTACCGACACAGGCGATCCGCATTCCGCGCGTCACGCCTTGGCGGCCTCGTCAAGAACGCTGCCTGCGACAATCAGGCGCTGAATATCGGACGCGCCTTCGTAGATTCGCAAGGCCCGTACTGCCCGATAGAGTCGCTCCACGGGATGTCCTACCAGCACGCCGCCGCCGCCGACGATTTGCACCGCTTCGTCGATGACGCGCTGCGCCATCTCGGTGGCAAACAGCTTGGCCATCGCGGCAGACCGTGAGATTCGTTCGTGCCCGTGTGCCTGCTCCCAAGCCGCGCGATAGACAAGCAAACGCGCGGCATCGAGCTCGGTAGCCATCTGGCCGATCTTTGCCCGGACGATCGGCATCTCCGCCAGCGTCTGACCGAATTGACGACGCTGCCGGGCGTGTGTGACGGCTTCTTCAAGTGCACGTGCCGCCATGCCACAGGCCGCAGCGCCAACAGTCGGCCGCAACCGATCGAGCGTTTGCATTCCGAGCTTGAACCCGCGATCGACCTCGCCAATCAATGCGCTCTCACGAACGCGACAATTTCGAAATCGAAGCCGGCCCAGCGGATGTGGGGCCGACAGTACCTGCGCGCCCTCGAACGTCAGTCCTTTCGTATCCGACGGAACCAGAAACACCGAAATGCCGCGACTGCCCGACTCAGGCTTGGTCTTCGCGAAGACCAGATAGATATCCGCGATGCCGGCGTTCGAGATGAGGTGCTTCTCGCCATCGAGGATCCACTCGGTGCCCTCGCGGCGAGCCGTCGTCTTTAGAGACCCAACATCGGAACCAGCCTCTGGTTCGCTCATCGCGAAGCCTGCCATCACTTCCCCGGAAGTGATGCCTCGGAGCCACCGCTCTTTCTGATCGCCAGTGCCGCCAAGGACGAGTGCGGTCCCCCCCAACCCTTGAATCGCGACGACAGCATCCGCCAACGGGCTGGCTGCGGCCATCGCCTCACGAACGAGGCAGACGCTGCGCAGGTCCTGCGACTCGAGCGGTTGCAACCAGCCGCCGCGCCCGATCTCGAGCAGAAGGGTCCGCGCCTCTTTCCGGGCATCTTCGTCTGACGCCGGTTCGAGTCTTGGCTGCAAGACTTGCCGGGTCCACTCCGAGACGCGACGCCACAGATCCTGGTGGTCTGGTTCGAGCTGTGCGGCGATAGCCTTCACTTGAATCGCGGCTCTCGCTTGTCGCGAAACGCTTCGTACGCTTCGCGGAAGTCCGGGTGCAGCATGAGGGCCGCCTGAATCTGCGCTTCGGCCTCGAGTGCGGATGGGAGATCCATCGATGCTTCACGATCGAGGGCGTCCTTCGTGATCTCCAGGGCAAACGACGGGCCCCGAGCCAGCCGCTCGGCGAACTCTCGAGCAGCAGTTGCGAGTGTCTCCCCGGGCACGACTCGATTGTAGAGACCGATTCGCAGCGCTTCCTCGGCGCTGATGAAATCACCGGTCATGAGAAGCTCCGCCGCTCGTCCCGCACCCACGATACGCGGCAGGAGCCACGCGGCGCCCATGTCCGCACCCGAAAGCCCCACTTTGGTGAAGAGGAAGGCGATCTTCGCTGACGTCGCTGCGATTCGGATATCGCACGCGGTGGCGATGACGGCACCGGCGCCGGCAACTGTTCCGTTGAGTGCCGCCACCACCGGATGTCGGCACGAGCGAATGCTGCCCACCAGGTCGCACGTCAGGCGCGTGAAATCGAGCAGTCCCTGAAAGTCGCGCGAAAGCAGGGGCCCGATAATGTCGTGCACATCGCCGCCAGAACAAAACGCTTTGCCTTGGCCCGTGAGAACGATGCAGCGGACATCAGGCATGCTGCTCAACGCCTCGAACGTCGAGCGGAGTTCCTCATACGTCTCGAAAGTCAGCGCGTTGAGACGCTCCGGCCGATTGAGCGTGATCGTCGTCACACCGGTGCTTTCCTGATGGTCCAGGAGAAAGGACGACGGATTCATGGTTGTTCCTCGCCAGGTATCACCGCGTCCGCTTCGATCTCGACGACGGCTCCGCGATCGACCAGCTCCGTAACGCCGAGAAGTGCCATTGCCGGATAGTGCGAGCCGAGCAATCGTTTCCACACGTCAGCCAGCTCGCGTCGGGCGGACCGGTAGGCTTCGACGTCGGTCACGTAGATCGTCATGCGAACCACATGCGCAGGTTCGCCTCCCGCGGACCGGACGACCTCCACGACTCGGCTGAGGGCCAACTCGAACTGCCCGACGAAATCGCCCGTCACGACGCCGGTCTCGTCATCCGCGGCGGTCTGACCCGCGATATGCAGGGTCCGCCAGCCTGAAGGCGCCAGAACGCCGTGAGAAAAGCCGCGTGGCCGCGCACGTGACGCTGGATTGATGGGCACGGGTGTTGTGTCGCGTTTGGTCATACGGTCGTCGCGAGGCGGACTCACGTCGAGCGCCTCGAGTACCGCTTCCTCCAGTATTGCGCCGAGCACGTCGACGCTGTGATGCCCCTCGGCGGCAGTCGCATCCGCCGGCCAACCGAAGTACGCCTGCCCGCCTCCGGCTTCCGCGAAGGAGCGATCACCGCGGCGAATCGCGTCGACGAGCGAGGCCGGGTTTGCGGGCAGCTCGGACATCGCTTCGACGTTCACCCAGTCAGGCCGTTCCGCCAGCACAATCGACCCCTCGTAGCGTCCCGCGTGGCACGCACCGCTTTGAAATTCCGATCCCAAACGACCGGCCCAGCGGCGGCGGGTCACATCCGGGAAAACGATGGCGCACCCCTCGTCGAATTGGGCGGCGGCCTCTCGAATCGCCGCGATGTTGGCCGGATCATGGTGCGCATTGGCAATCGCCAGGATCCGCACCCCGTGTCGTGACAGGCTCTGAGCGAGGCCACTGATGATGAGCGACGTCGCGACTGCGGGCGTATCAATGGTGCCCGCGAAGGCCGCGGCAAACGGTGCCGGCGCGACCGCCAACGCCGGAAGCAAGATGGTGTCGATACCCTTCGCGGCGAGTCGCTCGGCGCCCGCGCGCGCCATGGCCTCGGCAATCACGACATCGGTGCCCAGTGGCAGATGGGGACCGTGCGCTTCGAGGGCACCGATTGGCAACACCGCCACGGCTCGATTCTTCGACACACCCTCGAACGCGGGCCACGACATCGACATCCATTGATGAACCGTCATCCGTGCGCTGCAAGCCTAATGTAAACCGGCTATTGGTTGGCGTGGGCGTTCCGTGCCGAGCCGGTTGGGTCGGGACCACGGCTGGGTATGATGTCTGGGACTGGAATGACACTCAATCTAGCGACGTATTTCGTCGACGCGCGGGTGCGCGAGGGGCTGGGCGATCGCGTCGCGGTCCGCGTCGACAGTCAGAAGTGGAGCTACCGCGAAGTCGCGGCGATGACCAACCACGTCGCACGACTCCTGCATCAGGCCGATGTTCGGCCGGAAGAACGCGTCATCATCGCTCTGCCCGACGGCATCCCATTTGTCGCCGCACTGTTCGGCATCCTGCGACGCGGTGCCGCCGTCGTCATGGTCAATCCCGATGCACCAGCAGACCTGCTCGCATATTTCTTTTCGTATACGCGTGCCAGGGCAGCCTTTGTGGACCGCTCGCACGCCGGCGCCCTCGAAGCGAGCATGGCAGGCATCGAACCCAAGCCGCACCTTGTTGTCGTCGAGGAGGCCGACTTGATTGCGAGCCTGAAAGAGTCGTCCAGCGCGGAATATGTCCCGTTCGATTCGCATCGCGATGATGCGGCGATCTGGCTTTTCAGCGGTGGTACGACCGGCCAGCCAAAGGCAGTGGTCCAGACCAATCGTTCGTACGTCAACACCACCGAGCGGTACGGGCAGGGCGTGCTGGGGCTGACGCAGAACGACATCACGATGGCAGTGCCGAAGCTGTTCTTCGGATACGCGATGGGCTCGAACGTCCTGTTCCCTTTCTCGGTGGGAGCGTCCTGCGTGCTGTATCCGCAACGAAGCACTCCCGAGGCCGTGTTCGCGCAGATTGCTCGCCACAAGCCGACCGTGTTGATCAACGTGCCGACGATGGTGCAGCAGATGGTGGCGCATCCATTGGCCGCCGAGAGCGACCTGAGTTCTCTTCGGCTGGCCACATCGGCCGGCGAGGCACTGCCGGCGGAGCTCTACGAACGCTGGCGAACCACTTTCGGCGTGGAGTTACTGGACGGACTGGGCACCGCCGAGATGTGGCACATCTTCATCTCCAACCGGCCAGGCGCCGTGGTGCCCGGCACGCTGGGCCACGCCGTCGATGGCTTCGAAATCAAGCTCTGCGACGATAACGGGCGCGAGGTCGCGGATGGTGAGGTTGGGATGTTATGGGTGAAGGGCGATTCACGTGCGATCGCCTACTGGCAGCGGCACGACGATTCCATGCAGGCGTTTCGAGGCGAGTGGTACGTGTCGGGGGACATGCTGCGTCGCAACAGCGATGGATCGTTCAGCTACTGCGGGCGCGCGGATGACATGCTCAAGATCAGCGGTAAGTGGTTGTCACCGGGCGAATTGGAAAATTGCCTCCTGCAACACGAGTCGGTCCGAGAAGTGGCCGTCGTCGGCGTGAAGAACGCCAGCGGGCTGGTCAAACCGTGTGCGTTCGTGGTTTCCGATCAGGCATCGGCGAGTCTTGCCGCTGAGCTGCAGGCCTTCGCCAAGTCTCGACTGGAGCCCTACAAGTACCCGCGTGAGGTGATCTTCCTGGACACGCTGCCGCGGACGCACCTCGGCAAGGTCGATCGTCACGCGCTCTCCAAGCAATCGGTTGACGACACACGCGTTTGATATCATCGGGTTTTCACCACCTCAACATTCAGGCAGGAGAGATCGCAATGAGTGGCCCCCTCGCCATTGGCGCCGATGCGCCAGACTTCGAAGCAAATACCACCCAGGGTCCGATTCGCTTTCATGAGTGGCTCGGAAACTCATGGGGCATTCTGTTCTCACATCCCAAGGACTTCACGCCCGTCTGTACGACCGAACTCGGCTACATGGCGCGGATCAAGCCCGATTTCGAGAAACGCAACGTCAAGGTCATCGGGCTGAGCGTCGATCCCGTGGACAAGCACGAGGGCTGGTCCAAGGACATCGCCGAAACGCAAGGGACGGCGCCGAACTACCCGATGATTGGCGATCCCGAGCTGAAGATCTCGAAGCTCTACGGCATGCTTCCGGCGACCGCCGGCGAGACGTGCGAAGGCCGAACTGCAGCCGACAATGCGACGGTCCGTAATGTCTACGTGGTCGGTCCCGACAAGAAGATCAAGCTCGTCATCTCGTACCCGATGAGCACGGGCCGTAATTTCGACGAAGTCCTGCGCGTCATCGATTCGATGCAGCTGACGGCGAAGCACAAGGTTGCCACGCCGGTGAACTGGAAGGATGGCGAAGACGTCATCATCCTGCCAGCGGTGACCGACGCGGAGGCCAAGGAGAAATACCCGAACGGCTGGAAGGCGCCAAAGCCGTATCTGCGAATCGTTCCGCAGCCGCGGTGATCGCCGACGGTTACGAGGGAGATCAGTTACAAGATCGGGGAGACTGAGGCGTCCCTGATCTCCTTGATCTGCACCTGTGACTCGTGATCTTCTAGTCCCCTACTTCCCCGTCGGAGCGGTTCCCCGCAACGTCTTCCCGCGCACAGGAAATGCCGGCCGCTTCGGCTGCGTTGGCGGGCTCTTCTTCAGATCTTCGAGCGCAATGGCGATCGCGCGTTCGAGCTGTGGATCGCGACCGGCGATCACGTCCTTCGGCGTCTGCTCCACCTCGACGTCGGGCGGAACGCCCTCGTTCTCAACGACCCACCCTTCTTCCGGCGTCCAGATCGCAAGATTAGGCGCCGTGATCGTTCCGCCGTCCATCAACACCGGGAACCCAAGGACGCCCACGAGCCCACCCCATGTGCGCTGCCCGACGAGCGTGCCGACTTTGAACCTGCGGAACATCCAGGGGAGCAAGTCACCGCCCGATCCGGCGGTTTCGTCGATGATCATCACTTTGGGACCCTGGATCGACGCTGCCGGCGTTCGAAGATCGTCGCCATAGCGCATCGCCCAATAACTGATCAGCGGACGTCTGAGGATGTCGATGTAGTAGTCCGCGATCTGACCGCCGCCATTGAAGCGCTCATCGATGATGACGGCATCCTTGTGCGTCTGCGGATAGAAGTAGCGCTTGAAATACGTGTAACCGGGCTCAGCGGTGTTGGGGACGTAGACGTAGGCAACTCGCCCGCCGCTCGCCGTATCGACCTTCTTCAGGTTCCCCTCGACCCAATCGCGATTGCGCAGCGCGGCTTCGTTGGCTATCGGCACAACCGACACCGTGCGCGAGCCGCTCCCATCGGCATTCGGGCCCACCGTGATCTCGATGATTTTTCCAGAAGTGTTTTCGAAAAAGCTGTATACGTTGGCCGGCGGTCGCACGTCGCGACCACCCACGGCGAGCAGGTACTCCCCAGTTCGAACGTTTACGCCCGGTTCGGTTAGAGGCGCGCGCAGCTGGGGGGTCCAGTTGAGTCCTCCGTACACCTTCTTGAAACGATACCGACCGTTCTCGACGGCGTAGTCCGCGCCAAGCAATCCTCCGGGAACCGTCCTGGGCGTGTCCAATCGGTCGCCGCCGCCTCCAGAGTGATGACCGACCGAGAGCTCGCTCGACATCCACTGGATCACGCGATTCAGATCTCCTCGAACAGCGACGTCCGACAGCAGTGCCTTGTATTTGGCCTTTTGCGACGGCCAGTCCACGCCGTGCATGTTGGGCGCGTAAAAGTAGTCGCGATTGATTCGCCACGCTTCATCGAAGATCTGCGACCACTCCGCCCGCGGATCGATGCGAACTTCGAGATCGGCGGTCGCGAGTCGGCCATCTGACGGAACAATCTTCGGCGACAGCGCCGTGATGAACCAGTTGTCGCGTGACGAGTACAAAAGCTTCTTCGCATCGCTCGAAATCCGATAGTCGCGAACATCGTCCAGCACCTGTTCGGTCTGACGCTTCGCGAGATCGAAGCGGAACATTCTGGCGCCGCGTGGAGGGGCTGGCGGCGCGCCCGGTGGTGACGCAGGTGCAGGCTCAGGGTTCGCACTCAGGTAATACAGCTGTCCTGCGGCAGCCGCCTGTAGATTCGAAAGGTCGCCTGCCACGCCGGGAATGTCGAGAATGCGGTACTCGATCCCTTCGAAGTCGATGCGCACAGGCGCGGGCGCGGGTTCCGCGGCAGGTTTGTCCGTCGACGGAGTGGCCGCTGCGGCCTTGGGCTTCTCTTCATCACTCTCACGAGCCAGTGGTGAGGGCAAATCTCGACCCAGGACGACGAGATAGATACTGCGCGTCCGACGATTGTCGGTGGTCGATTGCGCAAACCAGTCGAGCACCGGTCCGGCATCCGTTGATCCGAACAAGTAGAGATACTTGCCGCCACGATCGAAGACTGGTTCGCTGACTTCGGCCAGCCCGTCGCTAATCGCAAACGACTTGCCTTGATCGATCGAGTAAACGGACAAACTCATCGTCAACGGCGCGGTGTTGGCGGTGTACGCAAGCCAGCGCGAGTCGGGAGACCAGCCGTAACTGATGCTGCTGATTGGGCCGTAGACCTTGGCTGCAGCTACCTTCCTGGCCGTCGCCTTCTGAACGTCGAACACATAAATCGCCTGGGCGTTGTCCGTGTAAGCGATCTGGCTGCCGTCAGGAGACCAGCGAAGGTTGCTGTAGAAGCCCGCGCCATCGAGCTTGTGCTTCGTCGCTTGCCCCTTGCCATCTTGATTGGCGATGTGCAGGAGATATTCGCCCGAGGTGTCGGAGACATAGGCGATTCGTGTGCCGTCCGGTGACCACGCCGGTGCACGGTCATGCGCCCCTGGCGAGTTCGTCACATTGCGCGAATCACCTTTTTCGGCCGGCACCGTGACGATCTCGCCTCGGAACTCGAACACCGCTCTCGCCCCGGTCGGCGAGATTGCCGCTGACCTGATCCAGTTGGCGCCTTTTACGAAGCGGTCGCGAGTTTCCCGCAGATCCGACGACACCCCGAACGTGAGCTTGCGCGAGGTCTTGGTCGATGGGTCGAAGTGATGCAGGTACCCGGCCTGTTCGTAGACGATTTGGCCACCACCGGCGGCCAGGTTGAGTATCGGAAAGTCCTGGTGACTCGTCAGCTTCTGAACCCGTTGCGATCCTGACTCGTAGGAATACAGGTTGAATTCACCATCGCGGTCCGAACGAAAATAGACGACATCACCAACCCACATCGCGTCGACGTCATTGGCGCGCGACGCCGGCTGGGGAATCTTCTCAATCGCATGGCTCGAAGTGTCGTAGAGCCACACGCGTGACACCGTGCCGCCTCGGTACAGCTTCCACTGTTCGAATCGAGGAGGGAGTGCGTTGTAGGCGATCCGCCGCGCGTCTGGTGAGTAGCTCCCGTTTGCGGCATTCGGAATCGGCAGGAGATCCGGCATGCCGCCGTCGAGAGCGACGGTGAATAGCTGCGTATACCTCGTCGTGAAGACAGAGCGCGGCGAGGTGAACAACACGCGGCGGCCATCAGGTGTGAAGCCCTGCACTTCGTCTGCGCCGGGGTGCCAAGTCAGGCGCTTGGGTACGCCGCCATCAATCGGCACGGTATAGACGTCTCGATTGCCATCGTACTGTGCCGAAAAGGCAATCAGCCCCCCGTCGGGCGAGAACGCGGGACTCGACTCGACGCCGAAGTCGGTGGTCAACCGTCGGAGGTCGCGGCCGTCGAGGCGTGCAACCCACAAATCATCGGCGTAAATGAACGCGACATGCGTGCCGTTAGTGGCCGGTTGGTGCAGCAGTCGCGTGTCGCGGACATTTACATCCGCTGACGGACGAACGCCGACAACGGCGACGAGCACGATCACAGCAGCAAACGTGTAGCGCAGCATGGTCACCCCAATTGGGAAAGGTGTCGAGACGGACGGCATATTGTAAGAGGCTCACTCCCCGAAGCGCACCGGCAGATCACTCGCGCTGCCGCGTCCTTCCTCCAGGTAGATCCGGATCATCAAGCGTCCGTCAGCGAGATCACGGCGATCCTGGGCCGCCAGCGTGACGCTGCCCGTGTGCGATCGACCGGCGGCAAACAGTTGGTGCCGAGCAGCGGCCGGTTTGTCAGGTGTTCCGGCATGGATCCAGATCGCGGCCACTTTCTGACGCGATGTCGAGCCGACTTTGATCGCGTACTGTAAGCGTGATGTCGTTTCGTCGAACGCGAGTTCGATGGTGCCGCCGCCCGCGGAAAGAGTCGTGCGTCGCGGCGCCGGCGCCTTGCCGGCAACCAGGGCCGGCGTGCTGAACGCCGGTCGCCGAAGCTTCAGCGTCTGCTCGATAGCAAATCCTAGCGATAGCAAGTCGGACTCGCCAAACGTGCGTCCGAGAAGGTCCATGCCGACCGGCAAGCCGTCTTCGCTGAACCCTGCAGGCAATCCCAGCGCCGGGAGTCCTGAGTGTGCGCTGAGCTGGCAATTGGTGCCGCCTTGCGCATCGCCAATCCGTGCTGGCTTACGGCGCAACGTCGGATACACGAGTGCGGTGATTTGATGCTCGCTCAGGACAGCCTCGACCGCCGTGTGAAGCGCCGACCGTTTGATTCGTGCCCGCCGCGACTGCTCGCTTTCGCGCTGCTCGACGCTGTTGCGGGCTCGAAACCCGGCTTCGAGCGCGCTGTGGTAGAGACCACGATCGAGGATCTCGCCAAGCGACTTGACCGGCGCGGACGGATCGCGGCCGAGATACTCCGCGAGATCGAACTTGAAATCCGAATTGATCATCGAGCTGTCGCGGAGCAGATCTTCGAGTCCGGGAACAGGTGCCTCAATCACTTCAGCGCCCGCCTTCTTCAGCGCATCGAGCGCACCCTGGACAATCCGGGCGACCTCTTGATCCTCGGGGGCTGTACCAAAAAGGCCGCGCAGGATACCGATCCGCGCGCCCTTTAGAGCGTCAGCGCGCAGCAGAGCTCGATACGAGGTCGGAATATGCCCGCTGCTCACCGTCGTTTGTGGATCCGCGGGATCGGCGCCGACGGTGGCGTCAAGGATGATCGCCAGATCCTCGATCGACCGGGCGATCGGTCCGCCGATGTCCTGCGTACTCGACAGAGGGACAATGCCAGCACGACTCGAGAGGCCTTGCGTGCCGCGTAGTCCGACGAGATTGTTGTGCGAGGCCGGGTTGCGAATCGATCCGCAGGTGTCACTACCCATCCCGGCGACGGCAAAGTTGGCCGCAACTGCAGCGCCGGTACCGCCACTCGATCCGCCAGGGTTGCGATCGAGATCGTACGGGTTCAGGGTCTGGCCGAACCGCGAGCCCACAGTCGTGATCCCGGCAGCGAGCTCGTGCATGTTCGTCTTGCCGAGAATCACGGCGCCGGCGTCCTTCAATCGCTTGACCAGATACGCGTCGCGCGCTGGGTGGAAGGTTGCCAACGCAATGGATCCCGCGCTCGTCGGCATCTCGATGGTTTCGTAGTTGTCCTTGACGAGCACGGGAATACCGTGGAGCGGCCCGCGCGAGCCCTTGCTGCGACGTTCCGCATCAAGACCGTCGGCCATCTCGCGAGCGCGAGGGTTGATGGCCACGATGGCATTCAGCGAGGGTCCCTGTTGATCGTAGGCCTGGATTCGCGCGAGATAGCTTTCAACCAGCTGTCGCGATGTCACCGCGCCAGAGTCCATGGCACGCTGAAGATCCTCAATCGAACGTTCGCTGGGATCGTAGCTGGCGACCGCAGGCGCTTCCGATGCCGCGCGCCGTGACTGCCCTGCAGTCGGCGAGACCAATCCTGCGACGCACACGATCACCAGACCTATTCGAGACAACGGCATGCGGCACAGAATACAGTTCCAGGGAACCTTGGAACCTTGGAAAATTGGAACCTAATGTGAAAAGTTGGGCGACCACCGCACTCGTGATTCTCGCGGTGCTTGCGATTGTGCTGTGGCTCGTTCGCTGGCTGGAACCACGACTGGCGTTCTTTCCCTTTGCCGGCGAAACGGCGACACCGCGAGATGCGGGCGTCGACTACCAGGCCATTACGCTGACGACCGCCGACGGCGAGCGGTTGCACGCGTGGCACCTTGCGAAGGCTGCTGCGCGCGCCGATGTCGTGTACTTCCACGGCAACGGCGGCAACCTGTCGGTCTGGAGCGATGTGTTCGTTGGATTGTGGCGTGAAGGTTTCGACGTGCTGGCCGTCGACTATCGCGGCTACGGCCTCAGCACGGGCACGCCGTCGGAACTCGGACTGTATCGCGACGTCGACACAACGATTCGCTTTGTCGACTCACAACCGCGTGACCCTTCGCGGCCGCTGATCTATTGGGGACGTTCGCTCGGCACGGTAATGGCTGCGTATGCCGCCAATCAGCGACCACCCGACGGGATCATCCTTGAATCAGGTTTCCCGTCGATGCGCTCGGTCCTCGAGACCAACCCGGTGATGTGGATCTTGTCGTGGGGATCGAGCTATCGCATGCCGACGGCCGACTGGATGGCGACGGTTCGGAAGCCGACCCTGGTGATGCACGGAGATCGGGATAGCGTCATTCCCTACCGCTTGGGGCAGCGCCTGCATGCAGCGCTGCCCGGCCCCAAGACGTTTGTCACGCTGCCGGGCGGCGACCATAACGAGCCGGTCCCTCCCGACGCGGCGTCCTACTGGCGCGCGATTCGGGAGTTCACGGAGTCGCTTCGCGTTACAGAGAACAGGGAGATCAGGGAGATCGGGGAGTCATGATTTCCCTGATCTCCCTGACCTCCCTGATCTCCCTGTCCTCTACCTCTTCATCTGGACCACGATGACCTCGATCGGCTCTTTGCCGCGGTTCAGGTCACCGTGCTGCCGGCCGGCCGGGTCCGGCCCCAACCAATAGGCCTTCCCCGACTCCCACGTCATCTGCTCCAGCGTCTTGCCGCTGGCGTCGACGACATCGAGCGTGCCCCCCTTGAGGGCGACGATGGTCCGGCCGAGGTCGTGACGATGAAGCGCCAGCGGTTGATTCGGCAGGATGATCGACTTCCACACGCTGACGTTTTCGTTTTCGAATTGCGGTTCACGTCGCGTTTGCGAAGCCTGTTGCTGCAACGCTCCGACACCAACCCCGGCCGCAAAGACGACCGCGATAACTCCACCCGTCACCCACTTCGATCGCATTTTGGGTCCTCCACAAGAAAGCCTCAGAGACTCAGAGGCTTAGAGCCTGGTTTGTTCTGTGGCCAGTCTACTCTCTGTGTCTCGGTGTCTCTGAGGCTAGTCCGTTCGGCATCCTCACACGCCCAGGAGCCTCGCGGCATTCCCGCCGAGGATCATCCGCCTTTCATCGTCGGTCACGTCGATCCGCTGCAGCGAATCCAGCATCTTCGGAATGCTGCCGATTTGGTGCGGGTAGTCGCTGCCGGCCAGGATGTGGTCGGCACCGGCAAACTTGATCGCGAATTCGATGGCATCCGGGTTGAAGTTCACCGTGTCGTAATAGAACTGCTTGAAGTACTCGGTTGGCGGTCTAGAGATATTGCGACGGCAATCGGCAAACGCCTCGTAGCCGCGATCGGATCGCTCGGCGAGATATGGCAGCGCGCCGCCCATATGGGTCAAAGCCCACTTGATGTTGGGATAACGCTCGGGGATCCCGGCAAACACGAGATGGGCAGCCGCCAGCGTCGTGTCGAAGAGGAAACCCACCAGCGCCGTCAGCCAGTAGTCCTCCATCCCCTGCACGCTTGCCGGGTGTGCGGGATGGATGTAGATGACCGCCTTCAGATCGTTGGCCTTCTTCCACAGCGGCTCGAAGACGGCGTCCGCGAGCGGCGTGCCGTTGACGTTGCTGAAGACCATCGCGCCGGGCAGACCCAGCTCCTTCATCGCTCGCTCCAGCTCACGAACCGATTCCGCGGGGTCGTTGAGCGGCAAGGTGGCCAGCGCGATGAACTGCTTTCGACGCTGCACTTCCCTGCTATAGGCGTCATTGATCGCGCGCGCCAGCGTCACTGCAGCGGTGGCGTCCTCGAAATGAACGCCGGGGGTCGTGAAGGTGATGACCTGCTTGTCAACACCGTGCTCCTTCAAGACGCCTTCGCGATAGTCGAGGTCGCGATGGCCGGGGACCAGGATGTTGTAGTCGCCGGGATAGTGCAAACGAGGATTCTTGTCGGCGTCATAGTCAATCCTGACGCGCGTGGGTCCTTTCTTGACGGCGTCCAGATACTCGGGCGGGTAGTAGTGATTGTGAAAGTCGATGATCATAGGTATAGGCAGTGAATTCGCTCGACCCGCTGCGTGTCGCTCCTCAACGTTTTCGCAGGTGATTCATGGCGCCGACGCCGGCGGCACGCGCCGCTTGGTGGCTTGCTCGAAGGCGTAGGCGAGGGCGATGAGGCGTGGTTCGCTGCATGACTTGCCGGTGAAGCCGACGCCAAAGGGCGCGGGCTTGGCGTCGAAGCCGGGAGGAAATTCCGGCGTCGGAGCGTTCGGCACCAGCCCGAACGGGACCACGATGATCGGATAGCCGGCGCGTGCGGCAAGGCCGGCACCCGAGCCGCCGGGCGTCAGAATCGCATCCAGCTTGTTCGCGTCGATGACACCATCAATCCCCCGCGCG
The DNA here is from genome assembly GCA_963724485.1 of uncultured Acidobacteriota bacterium. GTDB lineage: Bacteria > Acidobacteriota > Vicinamibacteria > Vicinamibacterales > UBA2999 > JACCSI01. The sequence goes on along the minus strand of CAVRUW010000012.1, from coordinate 125,580 downwards.
CGGCTGAGCGCCCAATCCTTGGCATGATCGGCGTCGAAACGGGCCTTGTCGGTTTCGAGATTCATTTCGTCAGAAATGTCGAGCCGTGACTGGCCGTAGCGAATGGCACCTGCCTTGGTGTGTTTCAAGTTCCACTCGCGCAACTCGGTCAGTGTCTTGACGGGCGACGAAGGCCCGAGGCTCGAGAGCCACGCGTTGAAGTCACGCTTCATCCCGTACTTGAAGTTGACGGAACACCCAGCGTCTTTGCCCTTCCCCTGGTCGCCCCCGGAGCAATAGTCCCAGCTCAGGAAATTGTCCTTCGCGTCCTTCTCGACGAAACTCGGAACTTCCGTGGGATCGACCACCACCGCGCCCTGTTTCTTGAGAACGGCGATAGCATCCGCCATCACCTGGGCCTGCTCCGCATTGAGCCCGCCGCGAGGACGCTCCTCGCCCGGAACCGTCATCCGGTCGTAGTAGAACGCTCGAGGAATTCCGATTCGCGCCCCCTTCAGCGCACCCGCATCGAGAAACTTCGTGTAGTCGCGCGAGGGAGGCGGCGTGCAGGTCTTCGTGGCCGCATCATTCGGATCGGGCGCCGGACTCTCGAGCGCGCCAAACATCACAGCCGCGTCAGCGACCGTCCGTGTCATCGGTCCGGCGGTGTCGTGATCCGCGGTGATTGGAATCACCCCATAGCGGCTGATGCGACCAATCGTCGGTCTGATGCCGACCAGCATGTTGGCGTTCGACGGACTGATCACCGAGCCGCCGGTATCACTGCCAACGCTGGCGGCCCACAAGTTCGCAGCCGTCCCGACACCGGAGCTCGAGCCACCGGTCGACAGGGCCGGACGTCCATCGAATGTGGCTTCTCGTGGATCCATCCGTGGGTCGTAGGGATTGAAGGCAAATCCGCCGACCGCGTTGTAGTTGCCTGGCATCGGGTTCGGCGCCCCAGCTACCCAGTTGGCGAGCTCGGTCAGCCCAGCCTTGGCAATGATGATTGCTCCCGCGTCACGGAGGTTCTTCGTCAGGGTGGCCTCGTAGGGAGGCACGTAGCCAACGAACGCCAACGCGCCACCGGTGGTCGGCATGTGCGTCGTATGAATGTTGTCCTTGAGGGCGACGGGAATCCCGTGCAGCGGGCCGCGGATCTTACCGGCCGCCCGTTCTCGGTCCATCGCATCGGCTTCTTCGAGCGCCCGCGGGTTGACGGCCAGCGCCGCATTCAGCCTGTCTTCGTAGACGGCGATTCTCACCAGGTATTGACGAACGATCTCGCGCGAGGTCACGCGCTTTTCAGCCATCGCAGCCGCCATCTGCGGAATCGTTGCCTCGACGACGGAGAAGGCGTTGGGCGACGGTGACTGAGTCGTTCCACCCGTCTGGACGGACAGGAACCCAAGCGTCAAAGCGCAGACTAGAAGGGCGCGCGTCATGGCGCCCTATCTTACGTGAAGCGCATTCCCTCGGACGTCTCAGGGCTTCACACTGGTTTCGCCGTGTGCAAGCGCGCCGAGCAGAGGGCCGAGTTGATCGGCGGCAGGTCCGTTCAAATTTGCCAGGACGGCGACGGTGACGCCACTGTCCGGGTAGTACGACAGGAACGTGTTGAAGCCGTTGATGCCACCATTGTGCTGGACGACCTTGCGTCCGTTAATCGTCCGCACGGTGACGCCGAGCGCGTAGTTGTTCAGCGCGGGCGTGGTCATCTTCGCCAGCGACTCAGTCGAGACAATCTTCCCGCCGAACAACGCCAGGTTCCAGCGCAACAGGTCCTCGGTCGTCGAGTACAGGGCGCCGGCGGAGAACGGGATGGTCATGTGCAGGAAGGTGGCGTTATCCAGTCCCGCCGGGCTCGACACATATCCTGATGCGCGCTGCGGAATGATGGCGGTGTTCGAGTCGTATCCGGAATCTTTCATGCCGGCCGGTTTGAAGAGGTTCTCCTCGACGAACGTGGCGTAGCTCACGCCACTGGCTTTCTCGATAATCGCCCCCAGCACGATGTACCCCGAATTGCTGTAGGACATCTTCGATCCGGGCGTGAAGTCGAGCGGCTTGTCGCGAAACTTCGCTATCGTCTGCTCTACCGTTGTCGCCGCTGCCATCGAGGCGCGATAGTCAGGCGACGCCGTGAAGTTGGGCAGCCCCGATGTGTGCGTCAGCAGATGGTGAAGCGTGATGCCGTCCCACGCTGCGGGAGCATCAGGCATATGCGTCTTCAGCGTGTCCGTGATCTTCAGCTTCCCCCGCTCTTCGAGCAGCAGGACACTGGCGGCCGTGAACTGTTTGGTAATCGACCCGAGTCGAAACTTGGTCGAGGAGGTGTTGGCGATCCCCCACTCGATATTCGCCTCGCCGTAACCCTTGCTGAAGATCACTTGCTCGCCGCGCGCGACGAGCACGGTTCCCATGAACTTCTTGGCCTTGACCTGCACATCGACGGCCTGGTCAATTGGCGCGACCGCCTGCGCGTGGCACGCCGTGGCGATCAAAACGATCGCGGCGGTTCGAAGCAGCGTCTTCATGGTGAGAAGACTACCTCAAGGGAATAGGACGTTGGGCCCAGGGCACAAGGGCGCTCGGACAAGAATGCGCCCGTAGCCCTGGACGCCTAGACCGGGGACCGGGGACCGTAGACCGTGGACCGTGGACCGGTTTACTGACCAGCAACACTCGTCGTCGTGGTCGCTGGTTCGACGCGCAGGATGCCTCCCGCTGGCGCGTCGACGGCGAGATACAGATAGCCATCCGGTCCTTGACGAACGTCGCGGATTCGCTGACGCATGGTGCCGAACAGCGCTTCGCGTCCCCAGGGTCCACGATCGTTGAACACCGCGCGGTTCACATTCATCAACGCCAGAGCGCCGACGAAGAAGTTGCCTTTCCACGCTGGGAACCGATCGCCCGAGTAGATCGTCAGGCCGGAGATTCCGAGCGAGGGCACCCAAAACATCACCGGCTGTTCGACACCGTCGGCCACCGGGCTCGCGATCGCTTCGCCCGTGTACTCACGCCCGTAGGTGGCAATCGGCCAGCCGTAGTTCTTGCCGGCAACGATCCGATTCAGCTCGTCGCCGCCCTGCGGCCCGTGCTCGTTCGCCCACAACTCGCCTGTCTCCGGATGCACCGCCAGCCCCTGCACGTTGCGATGGCCATAGGTATAGATCTCGGGCTTGAAGCCGGCCTTGCCTACAAACGGGTTGTCCGGCGGAACGGACCCATCGTCCTTCAGGCGGAGAATCTTTCCGCCATGGAGATTGGTGTCCTGGGCGCGTTTGCGATCGTTGCGCTCGCCGATGCTCATGTAAAGCAGGCCATCCCGACCCCAGGCGAGCTTCGAACCGAAGTGCACCCCTCCCGGCGCCCAGTTGTCGGCCACGAAAAGGTCCTTCAGCTCGTTGAGCGTCTTGCCATCGAAGGTGCCACGCGCGAGCGCGGTCGTTGCTCCGCGTTCTCCGCTCTTCGAGTAGGTGAGATAGACGAAGTGGTTTTCCGCATACCGCGGATGTACTGACACTTCGAGCAGGCCGCCCTGCCCGGTTGTAAACACTTCGGGCACGCCGGCAACGGGTGTTGGATCCAGCGTGCCGTTCCGAACGATGCGCAAACGACCTGGCTTTTCGGTCACCAGCATCGTGCCGTCGGGGAGAAACGCGATGCTCCAGGGATTTACCAATCCAGAGACGAAAGGCGCGACGCGCACCGAGGTGGCCGGTGGACCCAGTGTCTCGAATGTCTGCGCCGCCGTCGGAAACGGAAGCGGCTGCACCCGCGGGAAGTTCGGATTTTGACGAGGAGGCTGAGCGGGTGGCTGCTGCGCCAAGCCAATGCTCACAGCGATTGCGACCAAAGAGCTCGAAACGATCCACGCCGTGGTGTGACGAATACTTCGACTCCGCATCAGACCCTCCTACGAAATTTTCTAGTGCGCGCTTAATGCGCCCTTGCAGCAGCCTGGCACTTTCAGGCGAAACGACGTTCCGAGCGTTCGCGCGCCTTCTTGGCCTCTTCATCCCGGTTGCGCGGCGGGGCGCTGGTCCTCAGCGAATGGATCAGGCGCTCGGCTGCTTCCGTAACGTCGTCGACAGCTCGATTGAATACGTCCTCGTTGGCGCGCGACGGCTTGGTCGTGCCGCTCAGCTTGCGGACAAACTGCAGTGCGGAGGCGCGAATTTCATCGCTGGTAGCAGGCGGGGCGAAGTTAGCGAGCGTCTTGATGTTTCTGCACATCTCCAAATCTCTCCAGTAGCGCTGGCCGAGCAATATCCCAGCGAATGTCTCCATAGTACCTGTGCCGGCCGCGATGAATACGCATACTCGTAACTGCGGTCGTCCTTGCTGTCGTGAATGTTCAGCCGCGGCAGCATTTGATGCAAGAACTCGTGCACGGCGGCCCGTCCGACTCCGCGACCCATCGCTTGCACCACAGCCGAACGATCCGCGCCCTGCGGCGCATGCGATACGGCCTGGCTGGACAACATGAGGTAGTTCACCGACCCGTTGCCGCCGATCGGCGCAATGACGCGCGAGGCTCCGGCCGCGCCTCGGATTCCGGGCCCGAACTCCTGGACTACGCGGACGCGGTAAAAGGCTTCGCGATCTTCCGAGAACCGGATGCGCAGCCCGGCGAATGCCGCCTTCACCTCCGACAGCGCCACATCCTGGATGATTCGGGCTTCCGCTTCGGTGATCGGCCCGCCGTATCCGGCGGCTACGAGATGGGGCGACTCGAAGGTGACATTCTCGAACCAGAAGCCCGCCTGCGAAACATGCTCCAGCGAACGCCACGAGAGAATCGCGTAGACGGCAATCGCACTGACGATGGCCCCGACAAAAATGGCTTTCGGAGCCTTGACGACCTCATATCTAGATATATGAGTCACATTTTGCTCCGTCAAGGCGACTGCCCTGCCGGAGGCGGGGCAAACAAAGATAGTCGACTAGCGAGGCGGAGCCTCGCTAGTCACTGAGCAAAGGCGCGTACCAGATCGTACCAAAAGTCGAGGGCGTCGTAGTAACTTCGCACGGGGATCCGCTCGTCGCGGCCATGCGCCCTGACGTCATTGGGATCGAAGAAGATTGCCGAAACGCCATACACGGGAATGCCGGCGTTGCGGACATAAAGCCCGTCAGTAGCCCCCGCGGACATCTCCGGAACGACGCGAGCTCCTTCGAAGTGCTGCGCGGTGACGCGTTCGAGTACACCCATCACTTCCTTCGTCAATGGAGATGGCGGGCTTGGCGTCGGCTGGTCCACGCGACGGATCGTGACCTCCTTGTCGCCAATTACTTTTTCGAGTGTGCGATCGATATCCTGTGGATTCTCGTCCGGCAAGATGCGGCAATTGACGGTGGCGCGCGCGCTCTGCGGCAAGGCATTCTCCGCATGGCCACCTTCGAGCATCGTCGCAACACACGTGGTCCGCATGCCCGAGGCATATGAGGAGTTCTTCGCGAGCCGCTCAATCGCCAAACGATCGGGCGGCGTTGCCGCCGCGCCGCGCATGTCGGCAGCATCGGGACCGCCAAGCTCGCTCGTGCGAGCCAGATACGCACGCGTTACCTCGTTCAGCCGCAGCGGAAACTGAAACTTCGATAGACGCGTTAGCGCTTCCGCCAATTGATAAATTGCGTTGTCGGGACGCGGGACCGAACTGTGTCCGCCAGGGTTGCGGACCTCGAGTTGATAGCTCAGGTACACCTTCTCGCTGGCTTGCACACCCAACACGAGCCGTCGCTCGCCCTGGAGCAGCCCATCACCTGCATCGGTGTTGAGCGCCAGCGTCGCCCTCTTCACGTCGGCGTGGTTCGACAGCAGCCACCTGATACTCTCGCCAGTCGTCTCTTCGTCCGTCGTCAACGCGACGACTACGTCCCGCCGGGGTTGGAATCCATCGCGTTTGAGCCGAATGAGATTCGCGACCAGCATGGCGGCGCCCGCCTTGTTGTCATGCGTGCCGCGTCCGTAGAAATAGCCGTCGCTTTCTCCAAGCGTGAACGGATCCATCGACCAGTCGTCGCGACGTGCCGGAACGACGTCGAGGTGCGCCATCAGAAGTAGGGGGCCGTTTGCACCTGCAGTCGATCCGGAATTCAACGTCGAACGAAGGCGGACAACAAGATTGCCCAGTCGCGGCTCGGCGCCGACGATCTGAACCTCGTCGGCTGTGAAGCCCGCTGCGGCGAGTCGCCTGGCGAGCGTCTCGGATGCCGCGCGTGGGTTGCCCTTGGGCTCCGACGTATCAATCGCGATCAACTCACGAAAGATGTCGCGCGCCATCGCACGATCGGATGCCGATGCTTGCGTTTGCGCGTGTGCCGCCGATGAAGCGCACAAGATCGCAACGAGCAGGGAGTCTCGAAGCCGGCCAATGCGGTTCGTGAAAGTCATGGTGATGGTTGCTTTGCAATCGACCAGGACTGACCTGCGCGCACCCACCACCAGTAGACGGGAAGGCCGATCACCACCATCAAGAGGCCGATCGCGCTGTTGATGGGATCGACGCGAATCTGATTGGCCGCAATCGCAAAGGAAGCCAGCGCGAACACGATCGGAATCACCGGAACACCAGGCATCCGCCACGCCGGACGGTATTCGGGCCGTCGTCGCAAGGCCACGACGCCGATGGCCAGCAAACCAAAGAAGATCCACTCGGTGTAGATCACTCGCGTGAAGAGCTCCCGATAGGTACCCGTCAGCACGAGGACAACCGCCCACAATCCCTGCAGCAAGATGGCTCGGCCCGGGGTTCGATACGTTGGATGGATGGCCGCCGCCCATTTGAACAGCAGGCCATCCTGGGCCATCGAGTAATAGACGCGCGGACCGGCAAGGATGACGCCGTTCAATGCGCCAAACGCCGAGAACATAACCAGCCCGGACACCAGACTGCCGCCAGCCGGGCCAACCAGCGCCTCAAACGTGTCCGCGGCCACTCGCGTCGACGCGATGACGCGATCGATCGAGAGCACCGACAAGTAAACGATGTTCAATCCCACGTAGCACAGCGTGACGACGATCGTGCCGAGGACTAGAGACCTGGGAATCGTGCGTTCTGGATCCTTGGTCTCTTCGGCGGTATACGTGACCATGTGCCAGCCACCAAAGGCGAAAAGGCCTGCGCCGACTGCGAGCAAGAAGTCACCGCCACCGTAGTCAGCCACTCTTGTACCAGCCGCCGCCGGTGCACCGGCCGGATCGAGGAGCCAGCCGGCGAGGATGATGCCCACGACCGCCACCACTTTCACCACGGTGAAGGCCGTCTGCAGCCCGCTGCCGAAACGCACACCGAGATAGTTCACGATCGACAGGATGACAATCGCCCCTGCGGCCGTGGCGCGTAGTGCCACATCGCTCATTGGTATGAAGTAGCCGGCATAGCGCGCGAACACGGTGGCGATGGCCGCCGCTATCCCCGTGTGCATGCTCCAGAACATCGCCCAGCCCCAAAGAAACCCCAGCGCAGGCGAGAACGCTTCTTTCAGAAACACGTAGACGCCGCCGGTGCGCGGCATTGCCGACGACAGCTCCGCACACACCAACGCTCCGCCCATCGTCAACAGCCCGGCGGTGATCCACGCGAGCGTTACGCCCCACAGAGACGGCACTCGAGCGGTAATCTCCGACGCTTGCACGAACACGGACGCGCCGATGATGATGCCGACTACGATCGCTGTGGCTTGGGGGAGGCCGATCGCTCGAGTGAGCGTGGACATAGGGTAGAGGTCTACGGTCTACAGTCCACGGCCTACGGTCAGTTGTCAGTTCCCAGTTGCCAGTTCAAGGGCAGGTTCCCGGTATGTGCTGACCGTGGACCGTGGGCCGTAGACTGTGGACCTTTCGCGAAGCCGCTAGAGCGGATTGTCCGGAAACATCATCGTGCGCCACATGTGCGCGGTCTTGCTGTTGTCGAAACCGAGGCCTTCTTTCGGCTGTTTGAAGTTGCGGCCGATGATGTCGATGAAGGGATCGAGCGACACCTGCACACCCGGCTCGAACGCGTACAGATCGTTCACCGTGATGAGGCGCGCTTCCATGTACCACTTGTGCTTCTTGGCAAACTCGTAGGCGTCCTTGATGTACTGGGGCGGCACGTAGTCCTTGCCGTAGATGCGGACGTAAAGCTCAGGATACTCGTAGCCCACTGACTTATCGGGATAGAAGCGCAGCGACTGGTGATAGCGGATCGCCCAGCTCACCTTCTCCGATACGTAGGGTTCGATCATCTGCGCGCCCCACCAGCCGTGATCGACCTTGATGAGGTTCTGCACGACGTCGTGCAGCAGGCACGCGAGGATCACCTCTTCGGTCATCCCGGTCTTGAGCGCTCGGGTGGCGCTCTGAAGCACGTGATTCGCCGGCGCGAAGCGGAGATTGAAGAAGTCGACCAGGGTCGGCTTGTCCGGCATCGGCGCCAGGACAGGCATCTTGCGGTCGTCCTGTGGTCCCTGCGGCGTAAAGAGCGTGCCAGCGCCACGGCGAACCGTCGCCTCGGGAGGAGCTGCCACCACCTGCTCGGCATCGTGGTGATGCGAGAAGCCCAGCGATTCGTCCAGGAGATCGCTCAGGTGATGCTCGAGCGCCTCGGCCTTGGCTTCAGGACACATCGCGTCAACCACCGCCGCGCCGCCCAGCGATGCAATGAATGCTCTGCGATCGATCTCCATTCGGTGTCTCCGTATTAGAGATGAGGTCGTGTCAGTTTCCAGTTACCAGTTCAAAGGGAGGTCAGTGCCAATTCCAGCAACTTGCCCTTTGAACTGATAACTGGCAACTGATAACTAACCGCTATCCACAAAAACGAGGGGCCCCAGTCGCGTTCACACGACTGGGGCCCGCAAATGTCGTTCGTCGCCCTTCTACGCGGCCTGAGCCGGCACGGCGAGTGCCGCCTCGAACACCTTGACGGCCTTCTGCATGTCCTCCATCGTGCTGATGGAGATGCGGCAGTGCGTCTTTTCGTAGGGCGGGAAGTCGCGACCGACCAGGATGCCCTGCTTGGCGCACGCTTCGCGGAAGCCGCGAGCCGGACGTTTGATGTCCACGAACAGGAAGTTGGTCTGGGAATCGGTCGGCGCGTAGCCGTGATCCTTGAACCACTTGACCGTGAACGCTCGCGCGTCGGTGTTGCGCTTGCTTTCGTTCTTCAGGATGTTCGGATCCTGAGTCAGGGCGGCACGGGCGGCGCTCAAGCCGAGGACGTTGATGGCGCCGTCGGCGTCCCAGTTGCGGAGCTTGGCGATCGAGTCGCGGTGACCGATCGCGTAACCGATGCGCAGACCGGCCATGCCGAAGGCTTTCGAGAACGTCCGCGCAACGACGACGCGCGGATTTTCGATCGCCAACGGGATCATCGTCTCGTAGCCGGGCATCGTCGTGTACTCGAAGTAGGCCTCGTCCACCAGCGTCGTGGTGGTTGGTGAACTCTTCGCGAGCGCGGCGATGAAGTCGCGGGTGGTCTTGCCGTCCACCGCGGTGGCGACCGGGTTGTTGGGGTTGCAGAAGAAGACCATCCCGCCGCCCTTCGATGAATCGAGGAGCGCGGCGACGTCCATCTTCAGCTCGGGAGGCGGCGTCAACTTGACCGTCCGCACCGGGTATCCCATCAGGGCTGCGTAGCCCGCGCACTCTTCGTAGGCCGGGATCGGCGCGATGAGCGGTGCGGTCTTGGAGCAGAACACATGCGTCGTGCTGCGGAGAATCTGGGTCGAGCCCGAGCCCAGCAACACGTTTTCCGGCTTGATGCCGTGCTTCTTCGCCACCAGCTCGGTGACTTCGGCGGTCGTGGCGAACTGATAGCGCCCGAGCTCACCGAACCCCGCGCGCACGGCGTCGAGCACTGCACGACCCGGGCCCAGCGGATTCTCATTGCTGGCCAGAATGATCGGCGAACTCGTCTGCGCATGCAGCGCGTCGAAGCCCAGGTCGAAGAGACCGGCTTCGCGACCGCGGCCCGCTACCCAGAATCCGGCAGCACCCGCGCCCACAGTCTGAACGAAACGACGTCGCGACAGCGACATAGCGGAATCCTCCTTCACCTTCTCAATGCCGTTACTGCCGCCCCTGGTTGGCCGTGCTCGTGCTGGCCGCCAGGACCTTCTTGAAGACACCGACCGCTCGCTCCATCTCCTGCTGTGTGCCAATGGAGATCCGGCAGTGGGTCTTCTCGTAGGGCGGGAAGTCGCGTCCGACCATGACACCAGCCTCGCGGCAGGCGTCGCGGAAGGCCGCAACGGGACGGTTGATGTTGACGAAGATGAAGTTGGTCTGCGAGTCGGTCGCCTTTAACCCCATCTGCTCGAAGGCTTTCACGGTAAAGGCCTTCACCGCGGTGTTGCGCGCGCGCTCTTCGTCGATGTGCTTCTGATTCGCGAGGGCACCGGTTGCCGCTGCAATCGTCGGCAGGTTGACCGCATAAGGCATGCGGAACTCGTTGAGTCGCCCGATCACTTCGGCGTCGCCGACGCCGTAACCGACGCGGAGGCCGGCCATGCCGTAAGCCTTCGAGAAGGTGCGTGCGACGAAAACCTTAGGCGTCGACTTGGCGATATCCATCGCGGTCTTGTACGCCGGGTCGGTGACGTAGTCGTGGTAGGCCTCGTCGATCAGAATCACCGTGTCGGGTGATGCCGCGCGGACGCGCTTGACAAAGTCAGCTACGGCCGGCGCGGCGTGAACGGTGGCTGTCGGGTTGTTGGGATTGCAGAAGAAGACGAGACCAGCCCCCTTGGACGCCTCGACCAACTTGTCGATGTTGATGCGAAGGTTGGCGTCGAGATCAACGGCACGCACCTCGGTGCCAATCTTGCGGGCGGTGTCGCGCGGATTCTCGAAGGTCGGCCACGCGGTCGCCAGCGGTTTCCCGGGACCCGTAAATGCGCGTACCGAATTCGACAGAATCTCGCCGGAGCCTGGGCCCAACGCAATCTGGTTGTCGCTCACCCCGTACTTGCTGGCCAGCGCCTTGACGAGCACCGGTTCGCGCTGCTGGGCGTTGAACGGATAACGGCCGGCCTCGGGGAACTTGCCGACGATGATGTCGACCACGTGCTGCCCGGGGCCGAGTGGGTTCTCATTGCTGGCGATTCGAATGACGTTCGAACTGGCGGCCGCGCGCTGCTGCTGCGCGAACTCCAGGGAACCTTCGGCTACGGCTGCCTCACGGCCACGCGCGGCGATCCACTCTCCGTTGAGGGGCGCCGAGCCAAACCGCTGAAACAGTCGCCGACGGGACAGCGACATGGGCTTCCTCCTTACCTATTGATGGTGCGCGAACTCAGCCACACCACACGGTCTCGTGTGAACGTGGTGATTTTACACGGGTTACACAGCAATGCGGGAGACAAATCAACCGCATACCCAGAACGCACAGACCGTGACAATTTGTCTCCGAATGTCACTACGACGCCGCTCCGCGGGTGCGTGGCCCATCGTTCAGGATGCTCCGGGCCAGCAGGATGTCGCTGTCGTCTCCCAGCAGAAAAATGTCATCCAGGGCCTGCAATCGGAACGACCCATCCGGACTCGTCGTCGTCGCTCCGCCGCGTCGGACGGCCAGCACCGTTGCACCGGTCTGCGCGCGCAGATTCAGCTCCTGCAGAGAGTGCCCTGCGGCCCAGGCGTTGGGACCCAGGCGGAAGCTCGACACGGGCGCGTCCATGATCTCCTTCGGCATCTGGTCGTAGGGCACTGCCGGCGCGCGCGCCGCACGCCCCATCGAGGCCCCGAGGACACGACGATAGTTGTCCACCAGGGTCTCGACGACGTTGCCAGGAATGTGAAGGCGGATCAGGAGCTGCGAGAGCAGCTCGAGCGACGCCTCGAGCTCTTCTGCCACCGCCAACGTGGCACCGGCGCGGGCCAACCGCTCCGCCTCCAGCCGATACCGGGTTCTTGCAATGACTGGAATCGCGTTGTTGAATGCGCGCACGGCCTTGATGGCGCGTTCCGATGCGTCGGGATCGCTGAGCATTAGCACAACGGCGGCCGCCTGCGCGACGCCGGCAGCTTCGAGCGGCTCAGGCGCCGCGACATCCGCATAGTGAATGTTCACGCCGCGCTCCCGCGCGTTGCGCACGGTCGCGCCATTCAATTCCAGCACGACGTGCGGGACCGACAACTCTGCCAGCGATTGCGCGACCAGCTGGCCGCCAATCCCGTAGCCAAGGATCACGACGTGGTCCTTCAGAGCCTCGCGCTGCCCCTCGAGCGTCGAGGGCACACCGCCGCGGCCGCGTGTCAGCCGCGCCGCCAGTTCCGGCGCGGCGCCAATGAGAAACGGCGTTGCCGCCATTGTCAAAATGCTCGCGCCCAGCAGCACCTGCCACCAGTCCTCGGTGATCACGCCGCCATCGAGCGCAGCACGTCCCAGCACGAACGAGAATTCACCAATTTGCGCCAGGGCAAGCGCGGAGGCCAAAGCCACCCGAGTCGGTGCGCCAGTTGCCGCCAATGCGCCGAACGCGACCGAGACTTTCAGCCCCACGACGCCGATCGCGACAACGATCACCATGGGCAGCACAGGCGTCATCGCGCGCACGTCGATCAACATGCCCACGGAGATGAAGAAAAGGCTCGCTAGTAGATCACGCAGCGGACGCACGTCGGCGTGCACCTGATGACTGAACTCACCTTCGGCGAGAATCAGTCCGCCGAGGAACGCGCCCGCGGCCATGGACAATCCGAGCAGCTGCGCAAGGTATGCCGTGCCGACGCTGGCAAGCAGCACGGATAGTGCAAATGCCTCGCGCGACAGTGTCGCGGCCGTGTGAAGCAATCGAGGCAGCAGCACGCGCCCGATGAGCAGCACACCCCCGCTGACCACGAACAGGTTGAGCAACGACGAGGCCACGCTTCCTTGAGCGAGGCCTTGCCCGAACAGCGTGGGGACCGTCGCGAGAATCCCGATCACCACGAAGTCCTGCAACAGCAGGACGCCAATTGTGAGCTTCCCGTGCGGCGCGTGGAGTTGGTTGCGGCGGGACAGTTCTTTGATCACCACGGCGGTGCTCGAAAGCGCCACAAACAGTCCCACGAGCCACAAGCGATTGAAAGTTCCGGGGGTGATGACGCCGACCAGGCCGCCAGCCACGACGACGGTCAGGAGCACCTGCGCGAGTCCGCCGGGCACGATGCTACGCCAGGTTCGGCGCAGCTCGCTGAGGGAGAACTCGAGGCCGGCTGTGAAGAGGAGCAGCGCCACGCCGATTTCGGCCAGGAGGTCGACGTCTTCCTGCGACTTCATCAGCCCGACGCCGGCAGGACCGGCAATCACACCGGCCACGATGAGCGCCACGATCGAGGGCACGCGCAAGCGCGCCCCGACGATCAACAACACAACGGCTAGCGCGTAAACGAGTACCAATTCCTGCAGAATGCCGTGCCCGGTCACAGCGGTACTCTACAGGAAGCGATAAGCTCCTTGGGTGTCGCCGGTCGCGTTTCTCGCCTGTGCGGTCATTGGATTCGTGGCCGGCGTGATCAACGTTCTCGCCGCCGGCGGTTCGTTTCTGACTCTGCCTCTGCTGCTCTTCCTTGGTCTCCCCGCATCGGTCGCGAACGGTACGAATCGTGTCGGCGTCATGACCCAAAACGTGACGGCAGCCTTCAGCTTTCACCGTTACCGCGTCCTGAATTGGCGATGGGCCCTCGTCGTCAGCACGCCGGCGTTGATTGGCACCGCGATCGGTGTTTGGGCCGCGTTGCGAGTGCCCGATATCGCGTTCCGTCGGATTCTCTCGCTCGTCATGCTTGCGACCGCGCTGTGGACGCTGTTGCGTCGATCGGTCACCTCGACGACAAACGCTGCACCGCGGAGCCCATGGCACTGGACCATGGCTCTCGGATTTTTCGTCGTTGGACTCTATGGAGGCTTCATTCAAGCGGGTGTGGGGTTCCTCACCCTCGCGATCACGAGCCTCGCAGGCCTCGATCTGGTGCGCGGCAACGCGGTCAAGGTTTTTACCACGTCACTGGTAACGCTTCTCTCGGTCGCTGTCTTCGCGGGCACGGGAAACGTGCACTGGCCGACCGGGCTCGCGTTGGGCGTGGGCAATTTCGCCGGTGGGCTGATGGGCGTGCGACTCGCCGTGCTCCGCGGAGACAAGTGGGTCGAACGAGTCGTGACCGCGACGGTGATCCTGTTCGCGGTCATGTTGTGGATTACGGAGTAGAGCCGGCTACCAGCGTCGAGGCGAGGCTTTCCAACTGCTTGCCCCAATATGCCTTCATCTTCCCCGCTGCTTTCTCGCTACTGAGCTTGTAATGAGCCACGGTGACCGCGGTCCGGTCGCCCTTATCAACGAAGTGCGCCTCGCCGCGTGTCTTGCCATCGACCCAGGCGAATCGCATCGACTTGTTCGCGCGGGAGGTGGTGACCGTGATCCCCGGGTCGGCCAACCAGCGTTTCCGATCGGCGGTTGAGGCCCACGCTCGATACACGCGAGCGATGGGCGCGGCGATCGTCTTGCTCCGGCTGATCTCGAAGACCTTCCCCTTTTGATGCAGCACACGCAGTCCGCGAAGCTGTTCGTAGCCCACCGTGACCATCTGGCTCCACCATGGTGGCGCCTTGAACTTCTCGTGGACGATGGTGGCGATGTCCGCGTGCGCCATCTCGCGAGCGCCTTCGGCGTCGAGAAGGCGGCACCATTCGGTCCAGTCTCGTCCTGTCGCCCGCTTGACGGCCTCGTCTGACACTTTCGGTTTGGTCATGCGCTTTTGTCGCACGCTGGAAGAAGTGTTGCTACTTCAAAATTGCGATCGGACGTCACCACCGACGTCTCCCGCCACCTCATCCACGGCACTTGATTGTCAGAAATTGTCTTCGGGGGACAGTCCCCGAATGGGGCGAGATATGCTCGAACCATGCGCCGCGGCCGCGCCATCATCCTCCTCACGATCCTCGGGGCCGCCCGACCCTGCGCGGCGCAGATCGCAGCTCAGGTCCTAGCGACCGGTCTCAACGACCCCGTGGCGGTCGTCGCGGATCCCACGGATCGCTCGACGCTCATCGTCGTCGAACAAGGCGGGCTGGTTCGAAGCGTCCGCGATGGTGTCGTGCGCGAGGAGCCTTTCCTCGATCTTCGCGGCGAGATCAGCAGTGGCGGCGAGCGCGGTCTGCTCGGGCTCGCTCTCGCGCCTGATTACGCGGAATCGCGGCGCTTTTTCGTCAAGTTCACCAATCGCAGCGGAGATACCGTCGTCGCTCGCTTTCGACGCAACGCCGACGATCCGTTCCGCGCCGACCCCGATTCGCGATTCGACCTTCGGTGGCCAGACGGGCGGCGATTCGTCGACCAGCCATTTGCGAATCACAACGGCGGCCATCTCGCATTCGGGCCTGACGGCTACCTGTACATCGGCATGGGTGATGGTGGCAGCGGCGGGGATCCGATGAACTTCGCCCAGAATCCCCAGTCACTTCTCGGCAAGATGCTGCGAATCGACATCAACGTTGCCGACAACGATCCGCGCGGTTATCGCGTTCCCCCAGACAACCCATTTGTTGATGAACGACCGATACGAGCGCTCACGGAGATCTGGGCGTTTGGCTTACGGAATCCGTGGCGTTACAGCTTTGACGATTGGACCCGAGGCGGGACCGGAGGGTTGGCGATCGGCGACGTTGGGCAGGACGCGCGGGAAGAACTGAATTTCGAACCTGCCGGGCGAGGTGGCCGCAATTACGGCTGGCGGCTACGTGAAGGACGCGAGCCATTCGACGCTCGAACGCGAGCGGCGTTCCTGCCGCTGACCGAGCCCATTCACGACTATGGGCGCGACGTCGGCGCTTCCGTGACGGGCGGCCTGCTGTATCGAGGGCAGGCGCTCGACCCGAGCTTCAACGGGCGATACTTTTACGCCGACTTCATCTCAGGCCGTGTGTTCTCGATCGGGCTGCACCTGGATCCAGCGACAAGCGACGCCACGGCGGATGATCAGCGGGAACACACGGAAAGCCTCGGCGGTCGGACACAGTTAGGAATGGTCAGCTCCTTTGGCGTCGATCACGACGGTGAAGTGCTACTAATCAACTACAGCGGTGGGACCCTCGTTCGGGTGGTGCCAGATTTCACGGCGGTCCCTCGGGCGCCGCAGCTCACCGCGGAGGTCAGCGACCAGCGCATGCTCGCGAGCTGGACGCCCGATGCGGAGGGCGTCGCGGTCATGTCCTATTGGTTAGAGCGCATTCGTGATGGCGTGGTGAGCAGCCGCCAGGAACTGATCGAGCCGGCCGCAGAAATCGAGGGGATGCCCGGGGACTGCGTGCAGGTGCGCGGGGTCGCTCGCGACGGCAGGACCGGCCCGCCCTCGATTCCGGTGTGCTTTCCGTAGGGTTGCATACAGCCGGGCTGGCGCCACTCCAGTTTGCTATGCTGATCCGACCACCGCATGACAGCCCCCCGCTCCCGCCGAACAGCCAATCTGCATCCCGTTCCGCCCCCAACACTCGTGCGCCCGGCCGTCCGACGGACACGGGCGCGCCGATCGAGCGAACCGCGCCCACAGCCGGCGCCAGCCGTCGATTGGTCGACGCTCGACAGTGCAGACCTGAGTTCACCGGCTCTCTATATAAATAGAGAACTGAGCTGGCTGGAATTCAACCAACGGGTGCTGGCGCAGGCACAGGACGCTTATCACCCGCTGCTGGAACGGGTGAAGTTTCTCTCCATCACCGCGTCGAACCTCGACGAGTTCTTCATGGTGCGGGTCGCAACCATCCTGAAGAAGTTTCGCGCCGAGATCGACGACATGTCGATTGACGGGCTCAACACCGAACAGGAACTTGCGGCGATTCGACAGCGCGCCCTCGAGCAGATGGACTTGCAGTCGGCTTGCTGGTCGAACTCACTGCGTCCGTTGCTGGCCGCGGAGGGCATTCACTTCATCGAACCCGGGGAGTACACGCCGGCGATGGACCAGTGGCTGGCGCAGTACTTCGAGACCCACATCTTCCCGGTGCTGACGCCGCTGGCTTTTGATCCGGGCCATCCATTTCCGTATATCTCGAACCTGAGCATGAACCTGGCGGTGCGTGTCAAGCACAGCGGCCGCACCAAGTTCGCGCGCGTCAAGGTTCCCGGCATGCTGCCGCGGTTCGCGGCGATTCCTGAGGCGCTGTCGCCTCGCCCGGGCGCGGGCACATCGTACGTCTTCCTCGAAGACGTCATTCGCCGCAACATTCAAGCCCTGTTTCCGGGCACCCAGGTCGAGGGCGCCCATCTGTTCCGGATCATCCGGGACACGGACATGGTGATCCAGGAAGACGAAGCTGACGATCTTCTCGAAACCGTCGACCGTGGTCTCAAGCAATTGCGCTACGGCGCGCTGTCGTTGCTTCAGGTCGAAGAGGACATGCCCCGCCGCGTCCTCAACATCCTGGTTGAAAACTTCGAGGTCGGCGACGATATCGTCATTCGCACGTCGGAGCGCATGGGATTCGCTGACTGGGCGGGGCTCACACGCCTGCATCGAGCGACGTTGAAGGATCCAATCTTCCACCCCCGCCTGCTCTGGCCCCCCGACCAGGCCGACAAGGTGTTCGAGGAGATCGCTGATCAGGACTTCTTGATCCACCACCCGTTCGATTCGTTCACAACGATCGAGACCTTCCTCCGGGCGGCCGTCGACGACCCGCAGGTTGTCGCGATCAAGATGACGCTCTACCGCATCGGTGCGAACTCGCCTCTGGTCGACTTGCTGATCGAGGCGGCCGAACAAGGCAAGCAGGTGGCGGTGCTGGTCGAGCTCAAGGCACGTTTCGACGAGCGGAACAACATCGCCTGGGCGACCCGGTTGGAATCCGCCGGTATCCACGTGGTGTACGGGCTTGTCAATCTCAAGGTGCACTGCAAGCTCACGCTTGTCGTACGACAGGAAGCCGACGGCATCCGCCGCTACGCCCACATTGCCACCGGCAACTACAACCGTGTCACGACTCAGGTTTACACCGACATCGGGTTGCTCACAGGTGATCAGGCACTCGTCGACGATGTCGCAGAGGTGTTCAATTTCCTGACTGGCTACTCGAACAAGCGGTCGTACAACGCGCTGCTCGTTGCACCGGTTGGATTGCGGCAAGGATTCAAAGCGCTGATCGACCGGGAGATCGAGCATGCCCAGGCAGGGCGACCCGCGCGGATCATCATCAAGAACAACTCGGTCGCCGATCAGGGAATGATCAAGGCGCTCTACCGCGCATCGCAGGCGGGGGTCAGACTCGACATGGTCGTGCGGGGTGTGTGCTGCCTCCGACCCGGCATTCCCGGAATCAGCGACAAGATTCAAGTGCGTTCGATCGTCGGCCGCTTCCTCGAGCACTCGCGGATGTACTACTTCCTCAACGGTGGCGACGAGGAGCTCTATATCGGCAGCGCTGACCTGATGGAACGCAACCTCGATCGCCGGGTCGAGGTCGTGTGTCCAATCCAGGATCCAACGCTCAAGCGGCACCTGCGCGACACGGTGCTCGAGGCGCTGCTCAGCGATTCTCACCGCGCATGGGCGCTTCAGACCGACAGCACCTACCAACCCGTCCGCCCACCCGAAGGCGTCGAGCCACTCGATTCTCAGCGTTTCCTTCTGGACTGGTATTCCAAGAACGCGACACTGCAGGATTGAACGGCGCCAGTTGCAAAGTTGACAATTACCAGTTGCCAGTTGTCAATTCAAAGTGACCACATCGATCAAGTTTCCTCTGAACTGATAACTGTTAACTGAAAACTGACTCGAATTCTCCTTTTACTCTGTCCGCAGAGCCACCAACGGATCAAGACGCGCGGCGCGTAAGGCGGGGCCGAGCGTTGCAGCAAGTCCAACCACCGCGAGCAATGCCAGCGTGCTGACGAGAGTGACGGAATCGGTTGGCGTGACCTGAAACAGGATGCTGCGCATCAGGCGGCCGAGGCCGAGTCCGGCGACCAGTCCAATCGCGAGGCCGACGGCAATCGGTACGAATCCCTGCCAGGCTATGAGTCGACCAACTTGCGCGGCGTTGGCGCCAAGCGCGACGCGCACACCGATCTCACGGGTGCGCTGACCGACCGACTGTGCGGCAACGCCCCAGACGCCAAGGCCCGCCAGGCCGAGCGCGATCAGTGCCAGCGCGCCCATCACCTGGATGAGCATGCGGGTCGCTCGCAGGTCGGATTCCCAGACTTCAACCATCGTTCGAACGTCGTACAGCGGTTGATCAGAGTCAAATGAGGCAATCGCTTGACGCAGCGGTTCAGCGAGCAGTGCCGGATCGCCCGCCGTACGAATGGCCATGGATACCGTGCGCACCGGCTCCTGCGCCAACGGAACGTACAAGTACGGCAGGGGTGGTTGATCCGCATCGTCGTTGCGAATGTCGGCCACCACTCCGACTACGGTTCGCCACTCGCTCTCGCTACCGCCCTGCCGAAGGCGCGCGCCGATTGGCGAACCGCTCGGCCAGAATCGGCGCGCCATCGCCTGGTTGACGATCGCCACCGGCTGCGTCCCAGGCCCGTCGGTCGCGTCAAACAAACGACCCTCGGTCAGTCGGACGCGGAGTGATTCGAACAGCCCGGGCGTGATCACATAGTCGACCGCCCAGCGACCTTCCGAAGAAGCGACCGACTGCCCTTCGATCTCGAGTCCTCGATTTGTGTTCCAACGGCTACCCGCGAATGGCAATCGTGAGGTGGCGCCTGCTGTTATCACGCCAGGCAAGCGTCGTGCGCGATCGAGCGACTCCTCGATCCAGCGGCGTGCGGCGTCCGGGGCCATGGAGTCAGGCAGCGTGACTGACGCTGTGAGGACGTTGGTCATGTCAAAGCCAGGCGTCAACTGTTCCACGGCGAGCAGTGTTCGGGTGGCGAGACCGGCGACGATGAGCAGCGCCACGGCCATCGCGACTTGCGCCGTCACGAGAATGCGCGTCGTGCGTCGTGTTCCCGTCCCACCGGAACGGCCGGACGCGTGCAGCCCGGTCACGAGATTTGCCCGCCGCGCGGAAAGGGCGGGCGCAAGGCCGGCGACCACGGCAGCCGCCAGGCTGGCGATCGCCGTCAAGAGCAAAGCACGTGGATTAATCCCGCTGTTCGCAACCCATGGTGAGTCGATCGGCCCGAGCGTCATGAGCAGATTGAGCGTCCACCGTGAGATGAGTAGGGAAAGCAACCCACCGAGAGATGCCAGGACGACGCACTCGACCAGCAGTTGGCGGGTAATTCTCCAGCCGCCGGCGCCAAGGGCCAAGCGCACGGCTAATTCTCCTCGTCGCGAGACCCCCCGTGCGAGCAGCAGGTTGGCGACGTTCACACAGCCAATCAGCAACACCGTGGTGACGAGGCCAACGAGCAATGCAAAAACGAGACGCGCCTGCGGCCCGACAAACTCTTCCTGGCCTGGGCGCGTGTTGACGGCCCATCCACGATTGGTGTCGGGGAACTCACGTTCGAGCGCCTGACCAATCGACTCCATCTCAGCGCGCGCCGCCTCAATCGACGCACCAGATCGGAGCCGCCCAAACACAAACAATGTCCTCGCGCTGCGCTCCGCTTGCTGCCCATCAAGGGAAAGAGGAAGCAGCAAGCCGTTCAACGCCGGTAGCCGTGGGAGAACGCCAATGATGGTCGCGGGCGTCCCGTCCACTCGGATCGTCTGGCCGATGACATCGGGCCGGCTGTTGAGCGAGTTCTGCCAGAACGGATACGACGCAATCACCGTGCGCGGGGCGCCCGCCAACGCATCCTGATCCGTGAATGCGCGCCCGAGCACTGGGCGCCACGCGAAAATCTCCAGATATGAGGGCGTAACCATCATCGCGCTCGCCCGAACGGCCGACGTTGTTCCGCTGACGTTGACCTGTGCGCGACGCCATGCGGTCATGGCATCGATGGAGGCAGCTCGTCGGCTCCATTCGAGAAAATCGGCGGGTGACACCAGCCCCTTGGTCTCGGACTCACCTCGATTGTGCGACCACACCGCGACTATGCGAGTCATGTCTGGCGCAGGCGATGTCGTCGACATCACCGCGGTGACGAACGAAAACACGGCGGTGGTCGCGCCTATTCCGACTGCTAGCGTCAGGATGGCGGCAAAGGCAGTGCCGGGGGCTCGTTTCAGCTGCCGGAAGGCGGTGACAAGGTCGAGGCGCATCGCTGCTCCAGTTGCTAATTATTTAGCACACTCTCACATATGACGGGAGCCAGCGAAATAAGGTTCAATCTCGACAATGCCCACGCCGCTCGAAGCCACTGTTCTCAACGCCATCGATCAGGCGGAGCTGATCGGGGACCTCACCGCCCTGATCGCTATTCCCAGTCTTGGCGGTGACGAATCGCCGGCCCAGGAGTGGATGAACGCCCGCCTTCGGTCGCTTGGCGCGACCGTAGACTGCTGGACCATCGACTTCGACAGCCTCGCTTCTCACCCTGCCTTCGCCATGGAGGTGCCACGCACGACTGGCCTTGGCATCGTGGGTACGGTCGGTGAGGGTGACGGCGCCATGTTTGTGCTCAACGGACACGTGGATGTCGTGCCCATCGGGGACGGCAAGCAATGGACGACCAATCCGTGGGAGGCGACGATACGTGACGGCTGCGTGTTTGGAAGAGGCGCGTGCGACATGAAGGGCGGGCTTGCGGCGGCACTGGCAGCCCTCCAGGCTCTCGTCGCATGTGGCGTCAGCCTCAAGGGTCGAGTTTCTCTTCAGTCTGTGATCGCCGAAGAGGACGGTGGCGCCGGGACGCTGGCGACCATCCTCCGTGGTCACCGCGGTGACGGCGCACTCTCGATGGAGCCGACCGACTTGATGCTCGCGACCGCACATGCCGGCGCGCTCTCGTTTCGCATTCGCATCCACGGACGCTCAGCGCACGGCTGCGTACGGGAAGAAGGCGTAAGCGCCATCGAGCTGTTCCGGCCGATTCACGACGCGCTTCTCGATCTCGAAGCGCTGCGCAACGCTCGATTGCGAACCACCCTGTTCGAGCGTTACCGGCTGCCTTTCGCCCTCTCGATTGGTCGGCTCAATAGCGGCGACTGGCCATCGTCTGTGCCCGACTCGCTCGTGTGCGAGGGACGATACGGTGTTGCACCTGGCGAAGACATGTCGGCGGCGAAGATCGAGTTCGAACGGGTCATCGCCGAAACCGCCAGTCGCGACTCGTTCCTCGACGAACACCCGCCTGAGGTCGAATGGTGGGGTGGTCAGTTTTTCCCGGCGCACACCGACGAACGTGCCGCAATCGTCACGACGACCGCAGACGCTGTGACAACCGTCATGGGCAAGCCGGCTCGGACGGAGGCCATGACCTACGGTGCCGACATGCGGCTCCTGGTCAACGAGGGCCATGTGCCGACGGTGCTCTTCGGACCTGGGAACGTCCGACACGCTCATCGGCCCAACGAATTCGTTCGCATCGATGACCTGATGACCACCGCACGGGTGCTCGCGCTCGCGGTCATGCGATTCTGCGGCGTTCGCTAAGCGCTGAACACCGACGACCGGCCACTGATCCACTGATTACTGATCACTGGCTATTGCCAGCGAAACAACTTCAGAGACAGAACGAACGAAACGATGCCCCAGGTCATGAGGATCGCCAGCTCGCCGGCAATGTTAGCCAGCGAGAGCCCTTCGTTGACGATGCCGCGGAGCGCGTCGATGAGGGCTGTCAGGGGCAATGCCTGGATGAACGGCTGCATCGTGTCGGGAAAATTCGTGGACGCGAAGAAGATCCCCGACAGCACCCACATCGGCAGCATCACGAGGTTCAACAAGCCCGATACCGCCTCGATGGTTCGCGCCCGACTGCAAACCAGGAGGGCCATGCCGCCGAACGCCAGTGCGCCAACGAGGCAGACGAGGGCAAGTGTTCCGAGCGAGCCTTGCACGGCAACGCCAAACACCAGCCAGCTGAACCCGATCAACACGACCGACTCGAGGGCGAGAAACACCAGACGGCTGAGCACGAACGAGCTCAGGTAGTGCGTGCGAGACATCGGCGTCGCGACGAAGCGTTTGAGCAACTTTCGAGTACGAGCGGTCACGATCGAAAAGCTCACCGACCACAAGCCGGTGCTCATGATGCCCATTCCGAGGAGCCCCGGCACCAGCCAATCGATGTAGCGCGACCCAATCTGGGCGACGGGCAGCCGTTCCGCAACGAACACGTCCGATCGACCGGCGGCGCGTTGCAGCGCTTCGTCCACCGCGAGCCGTGCCGCCTGGCTTTCGGCGCGCGCCGCATCGAAGTGATAGGCCGGCGGCGGCCCGGCCACGACCACGACGGCCGCCCGACCATCGCGAACGGCGCGCTCGATTTCAGCTGGCGGAATCGCCCGTACTACGAAACCACCCGCGCGCTCCAACGCACTCGTCAGGGTTTCCGCGCCTTGCGTTTGCGCAACGCCAACGATGACCGGCGCGTCCGTGCTGGAACGAAAGGCAACACCCAGCGCGCAGGTCATGATGACGGGAAATGCAAACGACCAGAAAACGGCCTCGGGTTCGCGGATGAACTCACGGAAACGCGCCAGCGTGAGCTCGATGAGCGGATGTCTCGGCATCTCAGGCATCCCGAAGATGACGACCGGTGAGCGACACGAACACGTCTTCGAGCGTCGCGCTATGGGTCGTCAACAGGCTGAGGTCCACCTGATGCTCCCGCACCAGATCGAGAAGCGCAGGCAGCGCCTTGTGCACTTCGGACGTCGCCAGAGACACGGCTTCTTCGTTGTGGCGAACCTCGGTGACACCGGGTAGTGCGCGCAACCGATCATCGGGGGGAGTCTCGTTGGATCAGCGACTGCAAAGTCGACAACATGCTGCGCGCCGAGACCCGCGACAAGTGACGAGGGTGTCCCGAGCGCGATCAGCCGGCCCAAGTCCATGATGCCAACTCGATCGCACAGCGCATGTGCCTCATCCATGTAGTGGGTCGTGATCAGAATGGTCCCGCCAGTTTCGCCAAACCGCTCGAGCACGCCCCAGAGCTGGCGCCGCGACTGAGGATCGAGTCCTGTCGTTGGTTCGTCGAGAAACAACAGCTCGGGCTTTCCCGCCATCGCACAGGCGATGGACAACCGCTGCTTTTGCCCGCCCGATAGCTTGACGACCCAGCTGTCGCGCTTCGCGCTCAGTTCTACCGTTGCCAGGAGCTCATCGACAGTAGGCCCGTCGGGATAGAACGAACGAAACAACGACAGAGTTTCCGCAACCGTCAACTTGTCGGCGAGCTGGGTTTCCTGCAGTTGGATGCCAAGGCGCACACGAAGCCATGTACGATCCGTTTGCCACGTGCGCCCAAGCACTTCGACCTGGCCGGCGTCGGGTTCGAGCAGGCCTTCGAGAATTTCGATGGACGTTGTCTTGCCCGCGCCGTTCGGCCCTAGCAATCCGAAGCATTCGCCGCGCTCGACATCGAGATCCAGGCCGTCGACCGCGGTCACATCGCCGTAACGCTTGATGACGCCCCGGCAACGGACTGCGAGCGATTCGATCGACACCTGACGATCCTACTGCCCTTTTGTGCAGCCTCCTGCATTGCACGGCTGCCAGAACAGCCGATAGACTGAACAACCGTGTCGTCGAGCATCGTTCTCATAGGTCCCGCAAGCGCTATTCCATCACTGCGCGAGCGCTTGGACTCGGGCGCCGAGATGCACACCTTCACCGACGCGGAAGCGGTCGAAGCACTCGCTCACATTCTTCGCAGCAAGCCTCGGATCGTCGCTGTCGATCACGAGTTCTCCGCGACGACGGGCGGCACGGCGCTGATCAATCGAATCAAGGACGACCCGTCGTTGCTGGCCTGCGAGCTGCGCGTCATTCAGCACGACGAGCCGGTTGCGACGATCGCTCGTGGAGCGGCGGACGCCTCTCCCGTCGATGAACCGAAGCCACCTCTCGATCGGCCGTGCATCCGAAGAGCGCGGCGCTACCCGGTCAGGGAGGATGTGGAAGTGCTGGTCGACGGCAATACCGCGAGGCTCGTGGATCTGTCGCCGATCGGCGCACAGGTTGTGAGCGCCAAGTCGCTCAAACCCAATCAACGCGTCCGCGTCGTGTTCTCAGACGATCGCGGCATCCTGCGGTGCCAGGGTTCGATCGCGTGGGCGACGTTCGAGATGCCGGCGGGAGAGTCACCACGCTACCGGGCGGGTATTTCGCTGACCACGGCCGATCCTGACGCGCTCCGAGGCTACCTCGAACGACACAAGCGACAGTGATCACTGACGAAGCCAGGTCTCTGCGATCGACTGGCGGCGAATGATGGTCTCTTCGCGATCGGAACCGGTCGAGACGATCGCGGCGGGGACGCCGCTAGCCTCTTCCAAGCGGGCGATGTAGCGACGTGCTTCGGTTGGCAGCTCGTCGAAGTCGCGAGCCCCGCGCGTCGGTTCCTTCCATCCGGGGAGTGATTCGTACACCGCTTCGTAGGTGCCGGCGGACAGGTCCGCTGGAAACTCGGTGATGATGCGGCCACCAACGCGATACCCCGTGCAAATCTTGAGCTCGTCGAGTCCGTCGAGGACGTCCAGCTTGGTCAGCGCCAGCGCATCGAGTCCATTGATTCGCGCGGCGTATCGAACCACGACCGCGTCAAACCATCCACAGCGTCGCGGACGGCCGGTGGACGCGCCGTATTCCTGGCCGCTCTCGCGCAGACGCTCGGCCATCTCGCCGAACAGCTCGGTAGGCAAGGGACCTTCGCCGACTCGGGTGGTATACGCCTTGGCAACGCCAAGGACCCCGCCGATCGCGCGAGGTGACACACCCAGCCCCGTACAGACTCCACCGATCGATGCGTTGGACGAGGTGACGTAAGGATACGTCCCATGATCGATGTCGAGCATGGTGGCCTGAGCGCCCTCGAAGAGAATGCGGCGCCCTTCCTTGATGGCGGTCGCCAGAAACAACGACGTATCCGTCGTCCAGCGACGCATTCTGTTTCCGAAGGCCAGCAGATCGTTGTAGACGGTGTTCCAGTCGAGCGTTGAGTCCTTGATGATCTGGTTGCGCGCGTTCACATTCTCGCGAACCTCGTCGGCGAGCGCTTTCGTATCCACCAGATCGCAAACGCGGATGCCGCGACGCCCTACTTTGTCCTCGTACGCCGGGCCGATACCGCGCGAGGTCGTCCCAATCTTGCGCTCGCCACGCCGCGCCTCGCTCAAGACATCCAGCTCGCGGTGGTAGGGCAGAATCAGGTGTGCCTTGTCACTGATGAGGAGACGATCGCCAACGTCGATTCCAAGCTTGGCCAACTCCTCGATCTCGGCGAACAACGCCTGCGGATCCACGACGACGCCGTTGCCGATGATGCAGGACACGCCGGGATGGAGAATGCCCGACGGAATGAGGTGCAGCACGAATTTCTTGCCGCTCACGTACACCGTGTGACCCGCGTTATGTCCGCCCTGATAGCGGGCGACGATCGAAAACCGCGGAGTCATGAGATCGACGATCTTGCCTTTGCCTTCGTCACCCCACTGCGCGCCGAGCACTACGATGTTCATCGGCTAAAAGGATACTTCACGAGGGTTCTTCACGGAGGTTCGGAACCACCGTGTGTAGACCCTTCGCCGATAACCCCGCATATCATTGTCGTCATGATCGAACTGAACGGCCACGACCTGACCATCGATCAACTCGTGGCGATTGCCGATGGGCGCGAGGCGGTGGCGATCGCGGCGGACGCCCGGGCGCGAGTGCAGGCGGCGCGGCGGGTCGTAGATGCCAAGGCCGATGGCGATGTTGCCGTGTACGGCATCAACACCGGGTTTGGGTCTTTCGCCGAGACGCGAATTCCGCGCGACGAAGTCGCCCAGCTTCAGGTCAACCTGCTCCGCAGCCACGCCGCCGGCGTTGGTGAACCGCTGTCGATTCGCGCCGTCCGCGCTTCGATGGCGCTGCGCGCCAACGTCCTGGCCAAAGGCTTCTCCGGCGTTCGCCTCGAGACACTCGACACGCTGGTGACCGCGCTCAATCACGGGGTTCATCCGCGCGTGCCCAGCCGCGGGTCCGTGGGTGCGAGCGGCGACCTGGCGCCGTTAGCCCACATTGCCCTCGTGCTCATTGGTGAAGGCGAGGTATGGGATGGCGAACGCACCTCTTCAGCGCGAAGCGCACTCGCCGAAGCCGGTATCAGCCCGGTTGTCCTGGGCGCGAAAGAAGGGCTCGCGCTGATTAACGGCACGCAGGTGTCGGCCGCGGTCGCCGCGCTCGCGATTGCCGGGGCCCAGCGCCTGGCCCGCACTGCGGACATTGCCGCGGCCCTCTCAATCGACGCGCTGCAGGGATCGGTCCGACCCTTCGATCGACGGATTCATGAGGCTCGCCCCTTCGCCGGACAGCTGCTCGTCGCCGACAACCTCGCGCGTCTCATCGAAGGCAGCGGCATCAACCTGTCACATGCCAATTGCGGCCGCGTTCAGGATGCCTACTCGCTCCGCTGCGCACCTCAGGTGCACGGCGCCGCCCGCGACGCGCTGGCCTGGGTGCACGACGTGGTGCGAATCGAGATGAATGCGGCGACCGACAACCCCATGGTCTTCGCCGATACCGAAGAAATCTTGTCGGGCGGCAATTTTCACGGGGCCCCCGTTGCCATCGCCGCCGATCTGCTCGTCATTTCGCTGGCCCAACTGGTCACGATCAGCGAACGCCGCTCCGAACGCCTCGTCAACCCCGCGCTGAGTGGCCTTCCGGCGTTCCTCACGCGCCATGGCGGGCTGCATTCGGGCCTGATGATTGCCCAGGTGACCGCGGCGGCGTTGACGTCGGAGCTGAAAACACTGGCGCACCCTGCGAGCGTCGACACGATCCCGACGTCGGCGAACAAGGAAGATCACGTCAGCATGAGCATGGCGGCCGCATTGAAGGCGGAACGCGCCTTGCAGCTTGCGATCCACGTCATCGCTGTCGAGTTGTTGTGCGCGTGTCAAGCGATTGACTTGTTGGCGCCGCTGACATCATCGGAGCCACTCATGCGCGTGCATGCCGTAGTGCGAAAAGACATTGCAATGCTCGTTCATGATCGTCCACCGTCCCCGGATCTCGATCGAATCGCCGAGATGATCCGTTCCGGCACACTTGAGTACGCCTCCGGCGTCGTTGTCAACTGATTTAGTAATCGATCGTCGATCGCAATTTCGATTGACAAGCCGAGTCACGCTGCTTAGTTTCTTAGCTTCACGTTCGCCCTCCGTACGACTCCTTCGATGACCACCGCCGCTCGTCTGGTCCGCGCGCCCCGTGGCACGTCGTTGACGTGTAAGGGATGGCTCCAAGAAGCGGCGCTTCGCATGTTGATGAACAACCTCGATCCCGAGGTTGCCGAGCGCCCGGATGATCTGGTCGTGTACGGAGGCACGGGCCGCGCAGCACGAAGCTGGCCAGCCTTCGACGCGATCGTTCACGAGTTACAGCACCTCGACGCCGACCAGACGCTGCTGGTGCAGTCCGGCAAGCCCGTTGGCGTGTTCCGCACACACACCAACGCCCCCCGCGTCCTGATCGCGAACGCCAACCTCGTCCCCAAGTGGGCAACTTGGGAAACGTTCCGGGATCTCGAAGACCGTGGCCTCACCATGTACGGCCAGATGACGGCCGGTAGCTGGATTTACATCGGCACGCAGGGCATTCTGCAGGGCACCTACGAAACGTTGGCGGCCATCGCCCGGCGTCATTTCGGCGGAAGCCTCGCCGGAACCCTGACCGTGACCGCCGGTCTCGGAGGGATGGGCGGAGCCCAGCCTCTCGCCGTCACCATGAACGACGGCATCGCGCTCGTGGTCGAGATCGATCCGAAACGGATCGAGCGGCGGGTCGCCTCGCGCTACCTGGACGAGTGGACGGCAGATATAGATGTCGCGCTGGAGCGGGTCCGCGCCTGGCAACAGGCCCGGGAAGCCCGATCGATCGGGCTGTTGGGCAACGCGGCCGAGGTGCTACCCGAGCTGGTACGGCGCGGGGTCACGCCCGACATCGTCACCGATCAGACGTCGGCCCACGATGCGCTGACCGGATATGTGCCCGACCACCTTTCTCTTGCGGCGGCCGACGCGCTACGCGCGTCGAACCCTCCGGAGTACGAGAAGCGGGCGGTTGCCGCGATGGGCACTCATGTGACGGCGATGCTCGAGATGAAGCGCCGAGGAGCGATTGCCTTCGACTACGGCAACAACATTCGCGCGCAAGCCGTCAAAGCGGGTGTCGCCGATGCGTTTTCAATTCCCGGCTTTGTTCCGGAATACATTCGTCCGCTGTTCTGCGAGGGCAAAGGCCCGTTCCGTTGGGCCGCCCTATCCGGTGATCCGGAGGACATCTTCGTCACCGATCGAGCGGCACTCGAAATGTTTGCTGACGACGAGGCGCTCTGCCGCTGGATTCGATTGGCCGGCGAACGTGTCGCCTTCCAGGGCTTGCCGGCGCGGATCTTCTGGTTGGGATATGGCGACCGGGCGCGCTTTGGACTTCGCATCAACGAACTGGTCAGAATTGGCGCGATCAAGGCGCCAATCGTCATCGGGCGCGATCACCTCGATACTGGATCGGTCGCGTCTCCCAACCGCGAGACCGAAGGGATGCGCGACGGGAGCGATGCCATTGCCGATTGGCCGATCTTGAATGCGCTGATCAACGCCTCGGCGGGCGCGACCTGGGTGTCGCTACACCATGGCGGAGGCGTTGGCATCGGCTATTCCATTCACGCTGGGATGGTGATCGTTGCCGATGGCTCACGCGAAGCCGATGAGCGGCTGGAACGAGTGCTGACGTGCGATCCGGGGCTGGGCGTCGCGCGCCACGCGGATGCCGGGTACGCAGAAGCTCTGCGCACGGCAAACGAGCGGGGTGTACATATTCCGATGGTGGAGACACGACGATGATGGCGCCTCATGCCGGGCTCGAGCGACGGATCGTCGCTGCACTCGAGGCGACGCCGCCTCGTATCCCAGTGCTTCTCGGAGGGTGTGGCACGGGTCGAACCACGACATTGCACTCGCTGGTCGAACGTTTGGGCCGCGACCAGTGCCAATACATCGACGTCGAACGCGCTGCCAGCACACCGGAGCGCTTCTTCCGGGCGGTGACTACATCATCGCCATTTCAGCCGGTGGCGACCGAGAACCCGCGCTCGGCCCGCGAGGCGTTCGAGCTCACGCTGTCGTATCTTTCACGGGCTCGGGGCGCCGGTCGTCCCGCCACTATCCTCCTGGATGAAATCCTCGAACTGCGTACTTTCGAGAGTTTTCCCGGCCTTCGCCACGTACAGCGCGAGCTGTTGCAATCGCTGGCCGAGAGCGGGAACCGCTTCGTATTGACGTCCCGCTATGTCGCACGGGCGCATCGCTTGTTGCGTGACGGTTCGCCTCGCTTCGAAGTGATCCATCTGCCGGCGCTTTCACCGAGCGAGGTCACCGGAATACTGCCGCCGATGGGCGAAGCCGTGGAAGACCGCGAGTTCCTCGGTCGAGCAATTCAGGCGCTGGCCGACGGCCGCGCCGCGTACGTTCACGCAATCAGCGAAGCGAGCGCGAGCGTCGGGGGCCGCGCCGGCGATCCGATCTCAGCGCTCACCGCCCTGCTCACCTCGGATGGCGCGCTCACCGCGTGGTGTGGCTATCGCTACGAACTCCGCCTCCACCGTGCGCGCGGCTATGGCGCCTTGAAGGCGATTCTCGAGATCCTCGCCGAGGAAGAGCCGCTGACGCTCACCGAGATCGCCCAGCGCCTGCAACGCACGCCGGGGTCGACGAAGGATTACCTGTCCTGGCTGGAAGATGTCGATCTCGTCGTCTCGAGGCAGAAGCGATACAGCTTCTCGGATCCGCTGCTGCGCCTGTGGGTGCGTCTCCACTGCCGCCCCGTCCCGCCCGGCGTCGACGAAGTCGCCCGCGAAGTCCAGAGCTACGCCCTCGCACGCCTGCCGCAACCGGAGCCCTCGCTCGCCATGGTCGGCGCCGGCGCGGAACGCAAGGGGTGGGGCATCATCGAGATTGATTGACTGAATTAGTTTCCAGTTGTCAGTTGCCAGTTCAAAGGCGTGCAGCGTGTGTTCTCCCTTTGAACTGAAAACTGCTAACTGGAAACTGACAGTAATCGCACTCAAGCAATGTCACCGCCTCCCAAAGGCGGCGCGATCCCGAGGAGCGCCGTTTTGGCGGCTTCCTGCTCCGCGTCCTTCTTGGTTCGCCCGACTCCCTGGGCGATCACTTCGCCGGAGACGACCACTTCGACGTGAAACATCTTGCGGTGTTCGGGACCGACTTCGCCGGCAACGCGGTAGTTCGGCAGCGGCCGGCCCATGGCCTGCAGGGCTTCCTGAAGGCGCGACTTGTGATCGCGGCCGAAGTAGTCGGGGTGACCGGCGGCTTCGACCGCCTCACCCATCTCTCGCATGATGAACTGGCGTGCCGGCTCGAGACCACCATCGATATAGATGGCCGCAATCAGCGCTTCGCAGGTGTCGGCCAGCAGCGCCTGCTTGCGACGCCCGCCCGTTTTTTCTTCGCCGCGGCCGAGAATCATGTGCTCGCCAAGCTGCAGGCGTTCCGCGAGTTCGGCCAGCGATGTCGTCGACACCATGGTCGCTTTGATCTTCGACTTGTGGCCTTCGGTCGACTGGGGAAAGGCACGGCATAGCGCATCGGCAATCACGAGTCCGACGACGGCGTCGCCGAGGAATTCGAGAGACTCGTTGTCCATGACGCCGCCGCTGGGATCCTCGTGGGCTTTCGACTTGTGGGTCAGGGCGTGTTCGAGCAGTCCGCGGTCGCGAAAGCGATAGCCGATTCGGAGTTCCAAGGCCGCAAACTGTTGCGGCAGCGGCACCACCAACCCGCCGCCCACTTCTTCGCGATGACTCTCGATGATCCTGGCTGCCTCCGGGGCATCGTCTTCACGTACGGAAACGCAGGTCTCCCCCATTGGATTCACGGTGAAGGGGAAGAGTGACGCTGGCGGCCCCGACGTCCGAACCGATTCAATGCCGTGACTATCGAGAAGCGCCTGCACGATGCTGGCTTCGATGTTCGAAGCGGTCCGGAAGATGACAGCGAGCTCTGGCATCACCTACACCGGCGCCATGGGTTCGAAGGAATGGGCCACCAGCGGCGCCTCAACCTTGAGCATAATCATCGTCATATCGTCGTGCTGATCGGCCTCTCCGGCAAACGATCGCAGGTCGGCGAAGATGAAGGACCGCAGTTGTTCGAATGGCAGGTGCGCGTACTGCTCCAGCACTTTCGCCAACCGAGGCTCGCCGTAACAATCGAAGGCGTCGTTCATCGTCTCGCTGATGCCATCGGTGAAGAACACGATCAGATCATCGGTTGCCAGCGGTATGGAAATCTCCTGAATCATCGCATCGAACATCTCGCCGTTGTCGATCTTCAGCCCGAGCACGAGCCCATCGGGTGCATGGATCTCCGCTCTGCGGAGCCCGGCTGGCGCGGTGCCCGGGATCCGAATCAGCGGACAGTGCCCGGCGCGCGCCAGTATCATCTCCCGGCGCTCCAGATCGATCACGGCGTACGACATCGTGATGAAGCTCTTCGAATCGATATTGTCGGCTACGACTCGATTGATCGCCTTCAGGAAGTCGCGCGGCGAAGGGTGCGTCCGGGCCAGCGACTGGACCAGCACCTTGAGCTGCGCCATGTAGAGGCCAGCCGGCAGGCCCTTGCCTGAAACGTCGGCGATCAACACCCCGAGCTTGGTGTCTGAGATGTGCAGGAAGTCGTAGTAGTCCCCCGCGACCTCGCGTGCCGGTTCGCAGAACGCCAGAATCGTCAGTCCGGGCACGCTCAACGGACCTGACGGCAGCAGCTTCTGCTGAATCTCGCGCGCCGCAAACATCTCCTGCTCCATCCGCGCCTTGTCGGCGTTCTCTATGAGCAGCTTGGTGACTTCGCCCGTCATCACGTTGAACGATTCGGCCAGCTCGCCGAGCTGATCGCGGGCACGCACGGGAATCTGGTGCATGAAGTTTCGATTGCGCAGGTGCTCGGTGCCCGTGAACAGGTCATGGACCGCACCCGTGATCTGCCGCGCGAGGACGAACCCGATCACAAAGGCGACGAACTGGATCGTCAGGAAGAGCACGCCGATGACCGCGAGGATCAGCAGTAACACCTGCCCGAACTGACGTTGCGCGGAGAGGGCCGTAATCCGGTCGTAAATGTCACGGACGTTCAGTTGGATCGCGATGGTGGCAACGTTCGTGGCACCCCGCTCCCAGTCGCGAACATCGAAGAACGCGACCCACCCCTCGCCGAGCGCTGAGGTCGCATCGGCCTCGGGGGTTGTGCGTTGCTCGAGGAGCCGACCCCGCGGAATCAACACCCGCGCATCCTGGATAGGCAGCGCAGTGGCCGCGCCGAGACGGATACCGGTTTCCTCGCGCAACCGTTCTTCGATGGCAACCGTAAACGGCAGGTCCACGATGACCGCCCACGCTGGCGACGCCGTCTGCGGCAAGGCAACCGCCCGCATGACCAGCCGCGTCTCGAGCGACTGGCC
Source organism: uncultured Acidobacteriota bacterium (assembly GCA_963724485.1). Lineage (GTDB taxonomy): Bacteria > Acidobacteriota > Vicinamibacteria > Vicinamibacterales > UBA2999 > JACCSI01. Next base: position 92,089 of record CAVRUW010000012.1, on the reverse strand, counting down.
ATTCGACCCTTCATAAGCAATGATGCCGGCGAATCCGTCGCACGAGATCCATGGCGGCAAATGCGACGGCGGATCGAGGTGCTGCCACGGGCCAATCGTCATGGGCTCAACCCGCGGCACGGCGACGCCCGCCGGGGTCTCTCCCGCGCACTTGAGCTTCTCAACCGGCACGATGGCGATCGACGTGTACGGGAAGCGCTCCGCCGCAGTGGCCTGTCGACGAACCAGCGTTCGCCGCAGCACGTCGACGGGGTCTCCGTGCGCCACCTGCAACACCACCGATTCCGCGAGGAAGTCCGCTTGATCGACGAGCGTTCGCACGCGCGACTGCAGGAGATACGTGCTCACGTTGAAGAACAAGATCAGCCCGGCAATCATGAAGAAGGCAATGATCAGCAGCCCCGGCACCAGCCCGACGAAGATGTAGGACAGGATCAGTTTTCGGCGGACTCGCCACAGCAGGCGGCGCTTGGCCCAGATGATGCCGCGCGTCAGGGCGTAGCCGCCGGCAAAGAGGAGCGCCAGGCTGCCGAATGCGTCGAAGCCCTCGACCAGCGACGAGCCGGGCGCAATCCATCCGAGCACCGTCGCCACTGCCTTGACGGCGACTCCGATCAGCGCGGCGCGGCCGGGGACGCTACCGAACAGTTGGCGCCGCCACAGCTGCACGCGGGACGGTGTTTCACCGGGCAGCGTGAGACGGGTGGACGTCATCTAATGAAGTGTAGGCAGATTCGCGGCGACTGGATTGCTCGCAAAATGATAACAGAGTAAAAAGGGGGACCGTGAAACTCAAGGACACCGCACGCTTCAGTACCCGTCTGCATTCATGCCGGTCAGACTCCCGATCCATCCACCGGCGCTATCATCACCCCGATCTATCAAACGTCGACCTACGTGCAGGAGGGGCTGGGCCAGCACAAGGGATTCGAATACGGTCGCACACAGAATCCCACTCGCATGGCCCTCGAGGCGAACGTTGCGGCTATCGAGTCCGGAATAGGTGCTTTCGCCTTTGCCTCCGGCATGGCCGCCATCGATGCCATCCTGACGAGGCTCGAATCCGGCGACCATCTCGTCGTCGGCGACAACACTTACGGCGGCACGTTCCGCCTCTTCGAGCGCGTCCGTCGCAAGTTTGGCCTGGACTTCACCTACGTCGACACGTCTCGCCTCGACCTGATCGAGCCGGCAATTACCAACAAGACCAAGTACCTCTTCATCGAAACGCCGACCAACCCGATGCTCCGGATCACGGATCTTCCTGCGGCGTGTGCCATCGCCCATCGCCACGGCATCCGGGTGATCGTCGACAACACGTTCGCGAGCCCGTACATCCAGCGGCCGCTCGAACTCGGAGCCGACATCGTCACCCACAGCACGACCAAGTTCTTGAACGGCCACAGCGACAGCGTGGGCGGCATCAACGTGCTCAAGCACCCGGACGATGTGGAGTGGATGAAGTTCGTCCAGAACGCAGCGGGCGCCATCTTGGGACCGATGGATTCGTGGCTGGTGTTGCGGGGCACCAAGACGCTGCCGATTCGAATCGAGCGCACGAATGCAAATGCTCAGACGCTTGCCGAGCACTTGGCAAAGAACCGCAAGGTGAAGTCCGTGATCTATCCCGGGCTTCCCGAGCACCCGCAGCACGACCTGGCGAAAAAACAGATGCGTGGCTTCGGCGGCCTGATCACGTTCGACGTTGGCTCGATTGAAGCGGCGAAGGTCGTCTTGCCGCGATTCAAGCTGATGTCTCTTGCAGAAAGCCTCGGTGGGGTTGAGACCTTGATTTCCCACCCGGCCATCATGACTCACGCCTCGGTGCCACCCGATCGTCGCGGCGCAATCGGGATCACCGATGGAATGATCCGGATCTCCGTAGGCATCGAGGATGTCGAGGATCTGAAGGAAGACATCGATCAGGCGCTCGGTTAGGTCCCTATTTCCTGAGGATACCTTCGGTCCACAGCCGCTGGTCTTCCTCTTGCGGCGTCCACACCAGCAGCATCGCCATCACGCCATACAAAGGGAGATGCCCGACGAGCTCCACCCAATTGAACACGGTCAGCGACATGTTGATGAGGAGCCAGGCGCTCGCCACGATGAGCCGGGGGAAGATGCCGAAGATCAGGCAGAGCCCGATCACCAGTTCTGTGCTACCCGCGCACAACATGAAGAGGTCGTCTGACATCGGGATGCGCAGCCAGGCGGTGAAGTTCAGTGGATGGTGTTGCAGGAATGCCCGAGCCAATTCAGGGTTGGCGAGTTTCTCGGTGAACGCGACAATCGTCAGGCCCAGCCCCGTCCCCATCCGCAGGCACGGCATCGCGAGACGCGACAGCCGCGGCGTCGGCTCGAGGGCGGGAAACAGCAACCGGTCGACCGCGTAGGGGCCTCGCCCCGTCAGCATGAAGAACGCGCCGAACCCGAGATAGTGGGCGTTCTCGAGCATCGACTCCAACCCGACGACGCCGGCGCCGATCAGCCAGAGCAGGCACAATGCCGCCCCGCCCACCCGGGCCAAACCGCCGTAGAGCACGCTCAGACCGATTCCGATCTGCACGACGCCCAGCCAGTACAGCCACGGTCCTGCAAGCTGGTTGTTGGGCGAGAACAACTGTCCCATGATCCCCAGCACGAGCAGCGGCAATCCGACATGAATCCCGAGGATGAGCGGCACCAGCGCATAAAACTGTGCGCGTCCGGCGGGCGTCGCGCCGAGGGCCTCCGGCCCCGGCAGCAGCGCGCGGCCTCCGTTCCTGCGCCACACGATCGCGAGCACGATGGTGGCGGCCAGTGCGACTGATACGCCGACAATCTGCGGAAACCTGAACACCTGCTCCCACTGCGTGGGATACGCATTGGCGTCCGCGAACCATTTCTCGTGTGCGTAGGCGGCCCACGGAAACGCCAGGAGGGCGATCAAAGCGATGCCGCGATACATGGAGCGAGCAGTGCATCTCATCGGTCGGGCTCCTAGGCAGTGGACTCTGCAATCCAGCGCAGGTAGCTCTCACCACCGTCGGCAACAGCGAGGACGAGGAGCTCTGGAACGTCGTAGGGATGGAGCGCCGCCAATCGCTGCTTGAGCGATTCGATCCGCGATGACTCGGTCTTGATGATCAGCTGTCGCTCCGACGCGGTCTCGACCGCACCCTGCCAGCGATACGTGGACTCCATCTGCGGCAGGACGTTGACGCAGGCCGCGAGACGCTCCGAGACGAGCGCGTGCGCAAGCGCAGCGACGTCGCCGTCGGATGGAAAAGTCGTGAGAACGATGACGGCTTGAGGCACGGCGTTACTCCGCGAACAGTCTAATGCGCGAGAGAGGCGCGGCTCGGGTCGGATAGGCGGCCAAAGGTTGGTACAATCTTGCCGCGAACATGTCGCTTCCCGCTCGACGGTCACTCGCCTTACGCATCGGGGGCGTGGTGGCTTCGCCTGACGAGGTCGTCGAAGGGCTGGCAGCCTTCAAGTGGAAGCGTCGACTGACGAAGGTCACGACGCATACGGCGGCTGGCGCGAGCGTGCCGCTCCTTACCAACGAGTTCTGGACCAGCCGGCAGCGCGCCGCCAATAGCCTCCACGAGATATCGTACCGTGCCTGCTTCAAACCGCAGCTGCCGGCGTTTTTCATCGACCGCCTGACCCGGCCCGGTGACACCGTCTACGATCCGTTCGCCGGTCGAGGCACCACGCTGCTGGAAGCGGCGCTCCGCAGCCGCGTGCCGGCGGGGTGCGACATCAACCCTCTCGCGCACGCACTGCTCTGGCCACGGCTGCATCCTCCGTCGATGGACGACGTGCGGGAACGGCTGGATCAGGTGAATCTGTCGCGCGCCGTCAACCCTCCGAAACAGCTCCTCGCCTTCTATCATCCGGAGACGCTCACGGAAATCACGGCGCTGCGGGCGTATCTGCTCGATCGTGCGCGGAGAGATCGGCTGGACGATCTCGACCGGTGGATTCGGATGGTTGCAGTCAACCGGTTGACCGGCCACTCGCCGGGCTTTCTGTCGGTCTATACGTTGCCGCCGAATCAGGCGGTCAGCGTCGCGTCACAAATCAAGATCAACGCGCGTCGCGGGCAGACGCCGCCGCGGCGTGACGTGCGGGCGATCATCGTGCGCAAGAGCGCGTCGCTTCTGACCGACGTCGACGAGCCCATGCGCGGAGCGCTCGGCGTGGCGAGCCAACGCGGTCGGTTTCACACTGGTTCCTGCACCGAACGGTTCTGGCGTCCCGGAAGCGTCCAGTTGGCGGTCACCTCGCCGCCCTTCCTCGACATCGTCGACTACGCCGCCGACAACTGGTTGCGTTGCTGGTTCTGCGGCATTGACGCGGACCAGGTCGACATCGGCTTGCACGCATCGATCGCCGCGTGGCAGCGGTTCATTGAAACAGCATTTCGACGAATTGCGCGCCTCCTCAAGCCGGGTGGATACGTGGCCTTCGAAGTTGGTGAAGTGCGCAATGGCAAACTCCGGCTCGAGGACATCGTGGTGCCGGCGGGGCGGACCGCGGGCCTGCGGCCGATCGCGATACTGGTGAATGAACAGGCCTTTACCAAGACGGCCAACATCTGGGGCGTCGCCAACAATCGCCGCGGCACCAACACGAATCGGATTGTCCTGTTCATCAAAGACGTGACGGCAGCCGTTGACCCGTAAAACCGTTTCCACGTAGAAACATTTCGACGGTCAGCCGTTAAAACATATTGATTCCCTGATATCGCTGTGCGTATACTCTCGCCCGTCGCGATGTTGAACCGCGTTCACGGGTCTACTGCTATACTCCACGCCGTGCCGAAGGCCCGGGAGGGCAGCGAACGCGAGCCGGTCAAAACCACCGTCGAACTTCCCGGTGACCTGTGGCGCGCGGCCAAGATCCGCGCCATGGACGATCGCGTGGATCTCCGGACCGTCTTCATCCGCGCGCTCGAGGCCTACCTGGGCGTGCCGCCGCGGACCATCACCAAGCGAGGGCGCGAACGATGAGCGAGACGCCGGCCCCCGCGCCGTCCGGCCCGTCGCCCAAGCCCACTGCCCCACCTCGCCGCGGTCGATTCACCCGCTACTTGCTTGGCTTCATCGCCGCCATCCTGCTCGCCGACGCGATCGTCGGTGAGAAGGGACTGCTTTCGTTGATCAAGGCCCGGCGAGACTTCGAGTCGGTGGAACAGGCCCTCTATGAGTCGCGCCTGCACAATACGGAGCTGCGTGAACAAGCCCGGCGACTGCGCGAGGATGCGAAGGCGGTCGAAGAAGTCGCACGCCGCGAGCTCGGCTTGATCAAGCCGGGTGAGAAACTCTTCATCGTTCGCGAGGCCGAGAAAAAATAGCCACGGCGCTATCATGGACGGTCGTCAGTTTTTGACCGGGAGGCATTCATGGCAGTGCGTGGCGCAAGTGCAGAGTGGTCGGGGTCGTTGAAAGAGGGCAAGGGCTCGATGCGGCTGGGCAGTGGCGCATTCGAGGGGCCGTACTCGTTCGTTTCACGGTTCGAGAGCGGAACTGGCACGAACCCCGAGGAACTGATTGGAGCGGCGCACGCAGGCTGCTTCTCGATGGCGCTGGCCGCCGCCCTGGGCCGCGCCGGGCACACCCCGACTAGCATCAAGACCAACGCCAAAGTGCACCTCGGTACCGGCGACGCCGGGCCAACAATCACCCAAATCGATCTCGATGTCGTCGGCGAGGTGCCAGGCATCGATGCGGCTACGTTCCAGCAGCATGCCGAAGGCGCCAAGAAGGGCTGCGTGGTCTCACGCGCGCTCGCAGGGGTTCCGACGATCAACCTCACCGCCACGTTGAAGTAACGCTCCGCGATTCGCCGCGATGAGGATCCGCCTCATTCACTGGAATGGTCCCGAAGGACGCGAACGCAAGCTGCGGGTCGCGTCCCTCGGTCACCAGGCGGTGTTCGAGGAGCTGGATCATCCCGGCATCATGGCCGGCCTGCGGCGGGACCCTCCGGATGTCTATCTGATCGACCTCTCGCGATTGCCGTCGCTCGGCTGTGAGGTCGCGATGAAACTGCGGACCTACAAGGACACGCGGCACATCCCCATCGTGTTCGTCGATGGTGATCCGGAGAAGGTCAAGAAGGTCAAAGCGATCCTGCCCGATGCGACGTTCACGACATGGGGCCGGCTGAAGACGTCGCTGCCGAAAGCGGTGTCGCGGCGTCTTGCGAGTCCTGTGGTTCCGCCATCGTCGATCTATTCCGGCAAGCCAACCGTCGAGAAGCTGGGGATCAAACCGGGGATGCGAGTCTACCTCCAGGGTGCCCCACCCGGCTTTCTCGATGCGCTGGCGCCGTTACCACCGAAGACATCGTTCACCGCCAAAGGCTCCAAGGATTGCGAACTTTTTCTTGTCGTCGTCCGCAGTCAACACGAGCTTGCGGCCCAGTTTGACGCGGTCTCTCGCTACGTCGATCGACAGACGCTGTGGGTAATCTGGCCAAAAAAAGGGTCGCGAGTCAGATCCGACGTCGATGCCAACACCGTTCGGGCGAACGGCCTCTCCGCCGGCTGGGTGGATTTCAAGGTGTGCTCCGTCAGCGAGACCTTCTCGGGCTACGCCTTCAAGCGCAAGCGCTGACAAGAAAGTTCTCAGTTACCAGTTGTCAGTTCAAAGCCACGCCTTTGAACCGGTAATTGGGAACTGAAAACTGGCGCCTTTCATTAGGCCAACCAACCACCCGTCTCTACCGTCCATTGTCGGGAACCCTTGACCACTACGAAAGTGTTCGTATAATGCCCGCCATGCCACACCTCGATGCGCTCGCCCGCGATTTGCGATTTGCGTTTCGACTGATGCGCCAAACGCCCGTCGTCAGCGGGGTGGCCATGCTGTCCCTCGCCCTTGGTATTGGTGCGAACGTGGCCATCTTCAGCCTCGTAAATGCCCTGATGCTGAAGGCGCTCCCGATTCATGAGCCCGAACGGCTGGTCAACATTCAGCAGCAGTCATCCCAGCCAGGGTCACAGCCGAACACGTCCTTCACCTATCCGCAATGGGAGTACGTGCGGGACCATCAAGATTTCTTTGGCGGCCTGCTTGCCACGGCCAACGGACGATTCAGCCTGAATGCCTCTGGGGAGTTGCGCCCGGTCAATGGCACCTGGGTCGACGGCCGATTCTTCGACGTGCTGGGTATCGCCGCGCAGATTGGGCGCACGTTCACCCCCGAAGACGATAAGCGCGGCGGCGGCAAGGACGGGCTCGTGACCGTCATCAGCGATGCTTTCTGGCATCGCGAATTTGGCGGCGACCCGGCCGTGCTGGGCCGCACCCTGTTTCTCGATGGTCATGCTTTCACGATCATTGGCGTGACGCCCCCGGGCTTCTTTGGCGTCACGGTTGGACGCACCTTCGATGTCGCGGTGCCATTCGGCGCGGAGCCGGTGATCCGCGGCGCGGAAAGCAGCCTGGATCGACGAAGCTCGTGGTGGATCAGTTTTCTGGCGCGTCTCGCCCCGGGACAGACCATGGAACAAGCGACGGCCCGCCTCGAAGGCGTTCGTCCCGCCCTGCGCGAAGCAACGATGCCGCAGGATTGGCGGCCGCAGGATCAAAAGCAGTACTTCACGCAGCCATTCACGCTCGTCCCCGCGGCGACGGGACTCTCAGGTCTTCGGCTTCGCTACAGCCAGCCACTGTTCGTCCTTTTGGGGATCGTTGCGGTGGTGTTGGTGATTGCCTGCGCAAACATGGCAAACCTGCTGCTCGCCCAATCGACGGCGAGGCAGAAGGAGCTTGCGGTACGACTGTCGCTCGGCGCGACACGCTGGAATCTCGCGCGTCAGTTGCTCGTTGAGAGTCTGTTGCTGTCCTTCATCGGCGCTGGTTGTGGCGTGCTTCTCGCTGCATGGGGCAGCCGGGGACTGGTGCAGCTGATCTCGACCAATGCCAACGTGGTGTCCCTCGACCTGGCCCTCGACTGGCGCGTGCTCGGCTTCACGACGGCGGTCGGTATCGTCACCGGCTTGCTGTTTGGCGTCGCGCCGGCGCTCCGTGCAACGTCGGTCACTCCGGCTGGCGCGCTTCGCGACAGCTCACGGGGAGTCGTCTCAGGAAGCAGCCGCCTCAACCTGGGAAACACGCTGGTCGCAATCCAGGTTGCCCTGTCGTTCGTGCTCGTGTTGGGTGCAAGCCTGTTCGTCCGCACGCTCGTCGACCTGACAACGCAGCCGATGGGATTTCAACAGGACCGCGTTCTGCTGGCGACCGTCGACCTGCGGCGCACCGGACAGACCGACAAGGAGCGACCCGCCACGTTCGAGCGGCTGCGCGAAGCGATCGTGGCCACGCCTGGCGTCGACGCAGGCGCCGTTTCGGTCGTCACGCCGGTCGGCGGAAGTACGTGGAACAACCTGATCAGCGTGCCGGGATACGAGGCGCCGGAACGCGACCGCAGCGCCCTCTATAACCGCGTGACGCCCGGGTATTTCAGCGTCATGAGCACGCCAATCCTGTATGGACGGGACATCGCGCCGACCGATCGACTTGGCACGCCCCGAGTGCTGCTCGTCAACGAAGCGTTCGTGAAGAAGTTTTTCAGGGGCGAGAATGCGCTGGGACGAAGCTTTACCATCGGCGCGCCGGGTTCACCTCGCGCGGTGACCGGCGAGATTGTCGGCGTCGTGGCGGACGCCAAGTACCGAACACTTCGAGAGACCCCGCAACCGACGATGTACGCGGCGTGGGCGCAGGAAGACACCGCCTCCTCTTCGGCGCGCATCAGCATTCGGGTGAGCGGTGCTCCCAACAGCTTCCGTCCCGCGATCCTCAAGAGCATCGAGAGCATTCACAAAGAAGCGGTAGTCGACTTCCGAACGCTGTCGGAAGACCTTACTGCGGCAGTCCTCCAAGAACGATTGGTTGCCACGCTCTCGGCCTTCTTCGGAGGGCTGGCGCTGCTGCTCGCGGCGATTGGCCTGTACGGTGTCATGTCCTACTCAGTGACCAGACGACGAGGAGAGATCGGCATTCGTATGGCGCTGGGCGCGCAGCCGAGAAAAGTGATGCGTCAGGTGCTCGGCAACGTCGCCTGGATCGTCGTCGCGGGCCTCGCTATTGGCGCTGCCGCGTCTTATGGTGCTGAGCGATTTGTGAATGCCCTGCTCTTCAACCTCGTGGCTACCGATGTGACCATGGTCGTCGTCGCCGCGGTCGCGCTCGCAGTTGCGGCCGGTTTCGCAGGATACCTGCCCGCCCGCCGCGCGGCTCGCGTCGATCCGATGACGGCGCTTCGAGAGAGTTAGGCCAGTAACGGAGGCAACGTTCGTCATCGGCGCAGGTATCAGCCTGGCAGGCGGCAAGCTCGTCACCAGTCTGCTTTTCGGGCTCTTCCCCAACGACGGCGTGACATTGGTCGGATTACAATCCACAGTTGACCTGACTAGCGAGGAGTCGTTCGATGGCTGTTCAGACGACGAGTGGACAAGCGCAGTGCCCCGAGTGTTTTGCCGATGTCACGATGACCAACGTGATGCAAAACGAGATTACTCAGTGCCCCGGATGCGGAGCCGAGTTAGAGATCACGAGCCTGGCGCCGCTGACGTTATCTCTTGCTCCCCAGGAAGAAGAGGATTGGGGTGAGTAAGACGCGGGTCGGGATCCTGTACAGCCGGGTTCGCGTCGAGGAGAAACTCCTCTTCGAAGCCTTCGATCGACGAGGCGTCACGCTGGATCTGTTGGATGATCAGAAGCTGATCTTCGACATCACCGACGTCAATCAGCATCCGTTTCGCGAGTTCGACGTCATCGTCGAACGGTGCATCAATCACAGCCGGGCCCTCTACAGCCTGAAGATTCTGAATGACCAGGGTGTTCGAACCGTCAACACGGCGTTGGTCGCGGATATCTGCGGCAACAAGCTGATGACGACGAGCGCGCTGGCCGCAGCGGGCGTGCCACAGCCCAAAGCACTCGTGGCCTACACGCCCGAAAGCGCGCTCGAAGCAATCGAGCAGCTTGGCTACCCGGCGGTCCTCAAACCGACGGTTGGTTCCTGGGGGCGCCTGCTGAGCAAGGTGAACGATCGCGACGCGGCCGAGGCCATTCTCGAACACAAGGAAACGCTCGGCAGTTACCACCACAGCATCTTTTACATTCAGGAATACGTGAAGAAGCCGGGCCGGGACATCCGCGCGTTCCAGGTCGGGCCGGAAACCATCTGCGCGATCTATCGCACGTCGCCAAACTGGATCACCAACACCGCTCGAGGTGGGTCTTCCAGCAACTGTCCGATCACGCCGGAACTCGCCGACATTTGCACACGAGCGGCACGTGCGGTCGGCGGTGGTCTCGTCGCGCTGGATCTCTTCGAAGACCCGGACCGCGGCCTGCTGATCAACGAAGTCAACTACACGATGGAGTTCCGCAACAGCATTGCCCCGACGAGCGTCAACATCCCCGAACGCATGGTCGACTTCTGTTTGAAGGTCGCTCACGACGGATGGGACGCCGCCAACGGCTGGCCGGAAGGCACTGCGCCGCACGTGACCGCCATTTCGCTCGCCGAAGGCGCGTCGGTGTAGCGCGGCATGGCCGATCGTTTCACCACCGCCATCGTCGGGGCGTCTGGCTACACTGGCGGCGAGCTTCTTCGCTTGCTGCTGGACCACCCGCGCTTCGAGGTTCGGCAGGTCACGAGCGAGCGACTCGATGGGCAGTTCGTCCACTTCACCCACCCCAACCTTCGACGACGAACGTCGCTGAAGTTCGTGCGGTCCGAGGCGCTCGAGAAGGCGGATCTGTTGTTCCTTTGCCTTCCCCACGGAAGCGCGGCTGGGCGAATCGATCAGTTTGCGGCCCTCGCCGACCGAATCGTCGATCTCAGCGCGGACTTTCGCTTGCGACGCGCGGACGATTACCCGCGGTGGTATGGCGCCCCGCACGCCAACCCGGCATGGCTCGATCGCTTCGTGTATGGGCTACCGGAGCTGCATCGCGATCGGATTGCTTCCGCAAGGCACGTGAGTGGGGTCGGATGCAACGCCACGGCGACGACTCTTGCGGTCTGGCCACTCGCAGTGGCAGGCCTACTCGAAACCTCGCGCGGCATCATCTGTGAGGTAAAAGTCGGCAGCAGCGAAGGCGGCGCCGCGTCGAGCGATGCCACTCACCACCCAGAACGTGCCGGCGTGATGCGCAGCTTCGCGCCCACTGGTCACCGTCACACTGCCGAGGTCGTGCAAGCTCTCCGGCTTCGCGAGTTGGAGTGCGAGGTTCACCTGAGTGCGACGGCCATTGACAACGTTCGCGGAGTGCTTGCGACCGCTCACGCGTTCGTGAAGACCGGCACGGCCGAACGGGACATCTGGAAGGCATATCGCGAGGTCTACTCGGCGGAGCCCTTCGTTCGGATCGTCAAGGAACGCGCCGGCCTGTATCGCTACCCGGAGCCCAAGATCGTCGCGGGCAGCAACTACGCGGACGTCGGTTTCGAGTTCGATGCCGGAACCGGCCGCGTCGTGGCCCTTTGCGCGATCGACAACCTGATGAAGGGTGCTGCCGGCACGGCGCTTCAGTGCGCGAATCTGATGATGGGATGCGATGAGGCTACGGGATTGGGGTTCCCCGGCCTACACCCCATTTGATATGCGACGCGAACACTGAGACGTACGCCACGAAGGGCACGAAGACACGAAGACCATTTGGCAAGATGGTTTCCTTTGTGACTTCGTGATCTTCGTGGCTACGTTTCGGCGTTTGGTACTAGAGAGCTTCAATGATCGTGATCAAGGTAGGCGGCGGCACGACTCTGGACATCGACGCCGTCGTGTCGGACATCGTCGCCCTGCGAGCAGCCGGCACGGAGCTGTTGCTGGTGCACGGTGGAGCGCAGACGACCAATGCCGTCGCCGAAGCGTTGGGACATCCTCCGCAGTTCGTGACCAGCGAAAGCGGGCACGTCAGCCGACGGACCGATCGCCGCACGCTCGAGATCTTCGAGATGGTCTACTGCGGGCAGTTGAACAAGATGTGGGTCGAGAAGCTGCAGCGGCTGGGCGTGAACGCCGTGGGCCTGTCGGGCCTCGACGGACGCATTTTCGAGGGCACGCGCAAAGACACGCTTCGCGTCCGCGTCGAGGGTCGTCGAATGGTCCTGCGTGACGATTGGACCGGAACGGTGGAAAAAGTAAACACGGCCCTGCTGCGACTGCTTCTCGGTGCCGGATACCTGCCGGTCCTGACACCGCCAGGAGCGTCGACGAGCGGAGAGGCCGTCAACGTAGACGGCGATCGTGCGGCCGCCATGGTGGCAGGGGCGTTTGCGGCTGACGCGTTGGTGATTCTTTCGGACGTGCCTGGGCTGCTGAGCGCGTTTCCCGACGAGTCGAGCCTCATCGCCTCAATCCCCAAGGCCAAGGCAAACGACTTCATGACGGTCGCCGCCGGTCGCATGAAGAAAAAGGTGCTTGGCGCCGTGGAAGCCATCGACGGCGGGGTGAAAAAGGTGATCTTTGCCGACGGACGCATTCCGCAACCGGTAAGCCGCGCATTAGCCGGCGGCGGCACTCACATCGCGTAGCGGTATTGATGGACATGGACTACGCCGCAATCGAAGAGCAAATCCTGGGCGGGACGACCGCCCGTCGTGGCAACGCGGTGTTCGTGCGTGGCGAGGGGTGCTGGCTCTTCGAGGCGGCGGGCCGTCGTTACCTGGACCTCTCGTCGGCGCAAGGCGTCGCCATGCTCGGGCACTGCCATCCGCGCGTCAGCGAGGCGATCGCACAGCAAGCTCGCACACTGATGCTGTGTCCCAACTATCTCTACAACGACGTTCGCGCACGTTTCGCGTCGGCTCTGGTCGACGTCCTTCCCGGGCATCTTCCCCACGTCTTCCTGGCCAATAGCGGCGCAGAAGCAGTTGATGGCGCGCTGAAGTTTGCGCGGTTGGTGACCAAGCGCGCGGCATTCGTCTCGACAACCAAGGGGTTTCATGGCCGCACGATGGGCGCGCTGTCGGTAACGTGGGAGCCGAAATATCGCGAAGGCTTTCAGCCATTGCTCGAGGCGACGCACGTCCCCTTCAACGACATCGCGGCGCTCGACCGCGCGGTAGGCGACTCGACGGCGGCGGTCATCCTGGAAGTCGTCCAGGGCGAGAGCGGAGTCAACGTTGGACATCACGACTTTCTGCGCGGCGCCGCGAAGTTCTGCCGTGACCGCGGCGCTTTGCTCATCGTCGATGAGATTCAAACCGGCTTCGGCCGCACCGGCCGCTGGTTTGCGATCGAACATGCCGGCATCGAACCCGACATCATGTGCCTGGCCAAGGGACTTGGCGGCGGCTTTCCGATGGGGGCGCTCGCCTATACCGAGGCGGTTCGGGGTGCGCTCCACCAGGGCGCTCATGGCAGCACGTTCGGCGGATCGCCACTGGCGTGCGCGGCTGGCCTTGCCGCGCTCGCCGTTTATCGCGATGAGCATCTCATCGAGCGCAGCGCGAGGCTCGGCGCGAAGATGCTGGACGATCTGCGACGGGCGCTGGATGGCGTCGCCATCGTCCGCGACGTTCGGGGCGTCGGACTGATGCTCGCGATCGAATTGCGCACGAAGGTCGCTGCGGTCTTGAAGGCGCTGATGGTCGAGCATGGCGTGATCGCCCTGCCAGCCGGTCCAACCGTCCTTCGGCTGCTCCCACCCCTGATCATCAGCGATGCAGAAATCGATGAGGGCGTGCGCGCCGTCGCGGCGGCTGTCCGGGGAGCGTCTGGCTGATGGATCGTGCAGCAGCCACGGCGCTCATTCGAGGGCTGGTATCGATTCCGTCGCTCTCGCGACAGGAGTCCGCGGCGAGCGCCTGGCTGGTCGAGCAAATGCGGATGGCCGGTTACGATCGGGCATTCGTCGACATGGCCGGCAACGCGGTTGGTGAGATTGGGCCGCCGGATGCATCTCGAGTGATCGTGCTGCTGGGTCACATCGACACCGTGCCAGGCGACATCCCCGTCCGAATCGAGAGCGGCGCCGATGGTGAAGTGCTCTTCGGGCGCGGGAGCGTCGACGCGAAGGGACCGCTAGCGGCATTCGTCGCAGCTGGTGTACGAGTCGGACGCGAGTGGGCCCGACAAACCGCTGCCCGCCTCGTCGTCGTCGGAGCGGTTGAAGAAGAGGCGGCGACGAGCAAGGGTGCGCGTTTCATCGCGTCGAGATTCAACGGTGAGAAGGAGCCGATCCCGAGCGCGTGCGTCATCGGCGAGCCGAGCCACTGGCATCGTTTTACGCTCGGCTACAAGGGACGCTTGTTGCTCGATCTGGTCGCGCGGCAACCGATGGCGCATACCGCGGGACCGGATGCCAGTTTGGCCACCGTCGTTGTGGATCTGTGGAACTGGGTAGCCGGTCACGCGGCGTCGTTCAACGACGGCCGGCCCAAAGTGTTCGATCAGCTGAGCCCGAGCCTGCGACGTTTCATCACCTCGACGACCGTCACGATGCACGACGAAGTCGACGCCCAGATTGCGTGGCGGCTTCCGCTTGGTCTCGACGCGGAGAAACTGGTCGACGATTTGATGCGATGGCTGGCATCGCATCTCGGAGCGGCCGTGCCAACGTTGGCCGCGGGCGAGGTCATCCGTGGCGCATCGGCAACCCTCGAGGGAACACGAACAGCTGTTGAACTGACATTTCGCGGGTGGGAGCGGCCGTGGCGCAGCGAACGGCAAAATGCCCTCGCCCGCAGCTTTCTCGCCGCCATTCGAAGTATCGACTCACAAGTGCAACCGGGCTTCGTCGTCAAGACCGGCACGAGCGACATGAACGTCGTCGGACCGATCTGGCAGTGTCCAATCGTCGCCTACGGTCCTGGTGACAGCGCGCTCGACCACACGCCGCACGAGCACGTCTCGATCGATGAATACTGGCGCGCGATTCTAGTGCTCGAGGCCATGTTGTGGAACATCGGGGCGCATCCGACGCCATCTCCGTCCTTTTCGACCACTTCGTAGTCCTAAGAAGTGCCACACTTGAATGATGCTTGGGTCGCTCCGTACTGACCTGGGACGCGCCAAACTTCTCCTTTTCGCAGTCGCCGTGCTCGGCTTGGTGGCGACTGCCTGGCTGGGCAAGCAGAGTTATTCCGTTTACAAGCTGACTCGCGGCGTTGGCGACACGTGGTTCCACGCCGCCAACGGCGAACGCTGGTTTCGGCTCGACGAGCAACGTCACGACGTGCCCATCGCGTCGATCTCGCCCCATCTCCAGCAGGCGTTCGTCGCGGTCGAGGATCACCGGTTCTTCCGTCACCCTGGCGTCGATCCCATCGCTCTTGCGCGTGCCGTGTTTCGCAATCTACGGGAGCCTGGCACGGTCGAAGGCGGCAGCACGATCACACAGCAGCTTGCGCGCACGCTTTTTCTGTCGAACCGCAAGAGCTACGTTCGAAAGGCTCGCGAAGCCATCCTGTCGGTACTCATCGAAGCACAGCTGACCAAAGAGCAGATCCTCGAGCTTTACCTGAATCGGGTTTACCTCAGTGCAGGTGTGTATGGCGTCGAGGCCATGTCACAACGAGTGTTCGACAAGCCCGCCAAGAACCTGACCATTGCTGAGAGCGCATTGATCGCCGGTCTGGCGCGTGCGCCGGCGACACTCTCGCCATGGTCGAATCTCGATGGCGCCATCGAGCGCAGTCACGTCGTGCTCGCACGAATGAGGGACGCGGGATTCATCAGCGCGGCACAAGAGAGCGAAGCCAAGCGGGCTACGTTTCGGGTCCGTCCCTATCGCAGTCCCAGTGACGGACGCTATGGCTACGCCAAGGATTACTTGCGGCAACGGTTTCGCGACAGCTTTGGCGGCGACCATCCGCCAGATTGGCGCGTGGATACGACCTTCGAGATCGCGCTGCAGGATGCGGCCGAACGTGCGGTCGAAAGCGGGCTCCGTCGATACGGCCAGGGCGATTTGCAGGCGGCGCTCGTCGCGATGGATCCCGCGACCGGCAACGTGCTGGCTCTCGTCGGCGGTCGCGACTACCAGCGCTCGGCCTTCAACCGCGCATTTCGCAGCCGGCGCCAGCCGGGATCCGCGTTCAAGCCCTTTGTCTTCGCCGCCGCCCTCGAACGCGGCTTCTCGCCGGTCTCGATCCTGACCGGACTGGATTCGATCGCCCCGCAGGGACCTGACGAGTGGGCGCCGCGGAACGTTCGCGATGGTCCGGCTGACGAGTTGACCCTGCGTGCGGCGTTGATCGAGTCGAACAATCGCGCCGCCACCGCGCTCCAGCAACAGGTCGGTACTCGGCCGGTGCTTCGTCTCGCAGCGGATCTCGGCCTTCGAGACCTTCCCGACGTGCCTTCGTTGGCGCTGGGGACCGGGCTGGTGACTCCGTTGGCTCTCACCGCCGGCTACGCCATGTTCCCCAACGGCGGATATGCGGTCCAGACTCGGGACATCGTGCGCGTGAGAGATGCAGATGGCAGCGTCGCCCTGGATCATGGGATCGAAACCCAGCGGGTGGTTTCGCCCCAGGTTGCCTACCAGATGGTCTCGATGCTCAGCGACGTCCTCGATCGCGGTACGGGGAGCTCCGTTCGCCGGTTGGGTGTGACGTTTCCATCGGGCGGAAAGACCGGCACGACCGACGACTTCAAGGATGCGTGGTTCGTCGGCTTTTCGTCCTCCGTCGTCGCCGCCGTTTGGGTCGGCTACGACCAGCCGAAGACGATTGCGCGCGACGGCTACGGCTCGCGCTATGCGCTGCCAATCTGGGGAGATTTCATGCGCCGTGCGGCGCGAATCAGGCCTGCCGAGCCCTTCGATCGACCGTCTGGCCTGGAAGATGAAACGTTGTGCGCTATCTCATACCTTCGGCCCGTCGACGGCTGTCCGCTTTACACGGAATACTTCAAGGAGGGGGATCCGGTCCCGACGAAGCTCTGCCCCCTCCATCGCGGCAGTCTCCGGCAACGGGTAGCGCGAACGGTCCGGGGGTGGGCCACGGAAGTCGGCCGTCGGATTCGCGACATTTTTCGTTGATGCCTGACCCGCCCAAGGGCCTCCGGCTGTATCGTGCAGGGCACACGGAGTTCGCGGTTGTCCGCCAAATGTCAGACTTCTCAAAGGTTTTTGGCAGTCTTGCGCACGAAAGACTTGAGTGGCAGGGGCCGTCAAACTGATACTAAGACGGGATCACACTTCTCGACGGCTCCTAACAAACCTGTCATTTACGTATCATGGCCCCGATGAGCGCGCAGGGCGCCGCGCAAGACCGACCCGTCGACGATTCACGAGTTCGCTCCGGAGGTCCATCGATTCGCTCCGCCGCCGTCGCCCCCGATCGTCATCACCGCCGATGAATCAGGCGATCCCTTGCTCGCGTTCGATTCGCAGGAGTTTGATCCACCACCGTTCAACTACGTTCCGCCACCACCGCCACCACCGCGTCAGGTACCTGGTTTGAACCCGGGTTGTTTTGGCTGCGCAGCAACTGGATCCACTCCGTCATCGGAGTGCTCGCGATCGTTGCGCTGGTTCAAGGCAGCTTCATTACCTTCTGGTGGGGCTCTGGTCGCATCGCCGCGCCGCCGCGCAACGGGTCGGTCTCGATTACCTCGGAACCCTCGGGCGCACGGATTTCGATCGACGGTGAAGCCCGCGGCGCGACACCGCTTACGGTCACGCTACTGGCCGGATCGCATCGCGTCGATTTGACGTCGGGCGACAAGGTTCGGACTCACACGCTCAATGTCGGCGCCGGCCGCGAGTCGTCGCTCCACGCCGCCCTCGAGGTGGCGTCCTCCGCACCTCCGGTCGGCGGCCTGAACATCACCACCGAACCCAGCGGCGCGCGCGTGTGGGTTGACGATCACGCCCGTGGTCAGTCACCGGTCTCGATCTCCGACCTCAAGCCTGGAACTCATCAGATTCGCGTGAGTGGCCCGCGCGGATCGGTCACACGCACGGTCTCGATCGAAGCGGGGGTCGTATCCTCGCTGCTCATTCCGTTGAGGGCCGCGGCGACCTCAACCGCGGCCGCCTCCGCCAGCGCCGGTTGGTTGTCGATCGAGAGCCCGTTCCCGGTGCAAGTGAGCGATCGCGGAACAGCACTGGGCTCCTCCGAGGCGGGGCGGATCCCGATTCCGTCCGGCCAACGCGAGGTCGAGGTCACGAATACCGCACTGGGATTCCGGACGCGCCGCAGCGTGCAGGTCGCGCCCGGACAAACGACGGCTATCATCCTCGACGTGCCGAACGGCACGCTACATATCAACGCGCTGCCCTGGGCTCAAGTGGCCGTTGATGGCCGCGCGATAGGCGAGACCCCCATCGCGAATCTGTCGCTCCCCATCGGCAATCACGAAGTTGTGTTCCGGCACCCCGAGTTGGGCGAACAGCGTACGACCGTGGTCGTCAAACCCGGGCCGCCCGTGCGTGTTGGAGTCGATCTCAGGAAGGGTCAGTAGTGCGATTCGCCACGACGATCTTCGTCGTGTGCATGTGGACGGCGGTAGCGGCACAGCCTGCGCTCGACCCGATTCGCGCGCTCTACGCGGCCGCTGACTACGAAGGCGTGCTCGCCGCTATCGACCGCCTGCCGCCGGATGAACGCTCGAAGAACCAGAATTCAATCGATCTCTTGCGCGTACTCTGCCTGATCGCGCTCGGGCGCCCCTCGGAAGCAACGCCGATCATCGAAACGATCCTGACGGCTGATCCGTTTTATAACCCTGGCGCCGAGGTGCCGCCACGGATCCGAACGACTTTCACCGACGTTCGACGCCGCCTGTTGCCGCGGCTCGCACGCTCGATGTACATGGACGCCAAGGCCACCTTCGACAAGAAGGCCTACCCCGAAGCGATTGCCAAGTTCGAACGGGTTCGACGTCTCAGCCAGCATCCGGACGGTAAGGGCGATACGGATCTGCAGGATCTCACGACCGTCGCCGACGGTTTTCTCGAGTTGAGTCGGGCGGCATTACCAAAGCCGGCCGCGCCGGCCCCACCGGCGACGCCGGCCATACCGACACCGGCACCCACCACCGGCAAATCGTCAGCAACAGGTCCGACCACTCCGCCAGTCGCCATTCGGCAGGACATGCCGGCGTGGACCCAGGCGGTCGCGGGCCCTCAGTTCACCATCGAGCTGCGCGGGTCGATCGAAGTCGAGATCGACGCGACCGGGAGGGTCGTGACCGTGCGCATGGTTCAGCCGGTTCACCTTGGCTACGACAAGCTTCTGCTCGAAGCAGCGCACAACTGGAAGTACCAGCCGGCGCGTCGCGGCGGCGAACCCATCGCCGCCACCAAACGTGTCGACTTCGTCCTGCGTCCGCGTGACTGAACGATTCAGGGTGTTCTTCCCGAAATCGATCTCAGCCGACTTGATATGATTCGCGCAGGAGGCTCGCAGAGCGCCGCATGCGCAGATCATCGTGGTTGGCAGTAATCCTCGGAGTCGTCGCCCTGGTCGTCGTCGGCATGACCGCGCAAGGACCGGGGAATCGCGGCGGCTCGCGTGTCAAGCCTGGCGATCCGTGTCCTCCGGGGACAACCGAAACGCGACCTGGTAACTGCCAGGCGCCCGAGTTTCCGGCTCCGAGCATCGTCGACTACCGTCCTCGTTCGACCCTGGTCACCGCGCAGCACCCTGTTCCCAAGGCGAAGTTTCCGGTCGTGGACATTCACGGCCATGCGCCATCGTTGAGCTCGGCCGAAGGTATCAACAACATCGTCACCGCAATGGACTCGCTGAACCTTCGCGTGTTCGTCAGCGCTGACAATTCGTCCGGTGAACGCCTGGCGCGAACGCTCGCCGCTCTCAACGCGAGTCCGCACAAGGAACGCTTTCGCGTTCTGGCCGGCGTCGACTTCCGCAACGTCGGTCCAGGCTGGGCCGACCAGGCCGTGAAGCAACTCGAGGCCGACATCAAGACCGGTGCGGTTGGCGTCGGCGAGATCTCGAAGAGCTTTGGACTCAACACCCGGAAACGGGATGGCTCTCGATTGAAGGTGGATGATCCAGAGCTGGATCCTTTATGGCAGGCCTTCGCTCGACTCGACGTTCCGGTGTTCATCCACACCGCCGAGCCGCAGGAGTTCTTTCAACCCCTCGACAATCACAACGAGCGCTGGCTCGAGCTCGCGTTGTTTGCCAGTCGCCGGAATAATCAGCCTGGTCAGGTGACATTCGACGAGCTGATGACCGAGCGCAACAACGTTTTCAAGAAGCATCCCAAGACGCGATTCATCGCCGCGCATTTCGGCTGGCACGCCAACGACTTACAGAAGGCCGCCGCGATGCTGGATGCATTCCCCAATGTAGTCGTCGAGTTGGGCGCCATCCTCTACGACCTGGGACGGCAACCGCGCGCCGCTCACGACTTCTTCGTGAAGTACCAGGATCGGATTCTCTTCGGCAAGGACGCTTTTCAACCGGAGGAATACCCGTATTACTGGCGCGTGTTCGAAACGCGTGACGAGTACTTCGACTACTACCGCGACTACCACGCCTTCTGGAAGTTGTATGGCATGGACCTTCCTGATGCCGTGCTCAAGAAGATCTACTTTCAGAACGCGCTGCGCATCGTGAAAGGCTTGCCGCGCACGGGCTGGCCACAATAGCGAACTGCGTCGTATGGCGAAGTGGCGGCGATGGGCTTTACGGGCGATCGTGGCCTTCGCCGTGGTCTATGGGCTCGGTCTCGCCGGCGTTCCCACGCTGATACCCTACCTGACGGCTCTGCTGCTGGTCGCGATTGATGCGTGGCGCACGGTCGTGCGCGCGCGCTAGAAATGCAACGAGGTCGTCGATCGACGACCTCGATGCGACGCTGCGTTGTCCGACTCGATGTCCCCGACCAGAGCACTGAGCCGATGCTCGTGGAGTGAGAGATCGACTATTCACGGCGAAGCGCGACCACTGGATCAAGCTGAGTCGCGCGGCGCGCCGGCCATATGCAGGCGACAAGCGACACAATGGTCAAAAGCAACGCGATTGACAAAATCGTAACTGGGTCGCGGCCATTGACTTGGACCAGCAGATCGCTGCTTTCGAAGAGCTTCCCCACCCCAAATGCGCCGGCCACACCGAGCGTGAGACCGATCGCCAACTGAACGAACGCGCGACGGAGGAAGAGCCACATCACTTGTTTCGACTCGGCACCGAGCGCTGTCCGCATACCGATTTCCTGTGTGCGCTGGGTCACCGAATACGCTGTCACGGCATACAGTCCCACCGCCGACAACACCAACGCGATCGCCGCAAAGATCGCGAACATCGTTCCGAAGATCCGGAAGGGCCAGCGAACCTGGGCCAGGTTTTGATCCATCGTACGGATGTTGTAGAGAGGCAGGTCGGGATCGATGGCGCGCACTTCCTCGCGCAGCTGCCCCGTGACGACGGCAGGATCGCCACCGTCGGTCCTGGCCACGAGCCACATGAATCCGCGCGGGTCGGTCCGGAATGGGACGTACGCCACCGGATCCGTCTCGGCCTCCTGGAAATTGCGCTGTCGAACGTTCGGCACGATTCCCACGATGGTAGCGTTCACCGTTGGAGGAATGTTGCCGGGCGGAAGATTTGCCGTCGATTCGAGGCTCAGCTCGATTCGCTGGCCGATGGGATCCTGAGTGCCGAAGTGCATCTGCGCCAGGCGCGCGTTGATGATTACATTCTCTTGTCCAGGTGCGCCATCGTTCTGGTTGAAGACGCGGCCTCGAAGGGGCGACAGGCCAATCGCTGTGAAGTAGCGCGGGTCGACCGTCAGCATGCCGACCATGCGTGCCTGTTCGCCAGGCGCGAGTGGTTTCCCGTCAATCGCCATTCGGCGATTGAAGGCACCCTGCATTGGAATATTGCTGGCGACGGCCACGGCCTGGAACTGCGGGCTGGCCTCCAGCCGCTCTTGCAGTCGCTGGTAAAACGCCAATCGCTGTTCAGTCGCTGGATACTTTCGCTCGGGCAACTGGAGCGACATCACCACCAGCTTCGACGTGTCGACGCCGATGTCCATGCGATACATCGTCAGGAAGTTGCGCATCATGAAGCCGGCGCCGGCCAGCAGCGCGAGCGTCAGCGCCAGCTCGCCAATCACGAGCGCGCCGGTCCAGCGGCGAACGCGCATGCCCGCCGATCCTGAACGTCCACCTTCCTTGAGGATCTCGTTGACGTCGGTCTTCGACACGTGGAGGGCCGGCGCAAGTCCGAAGATCACCCCGGTACCGAGACAGATGCCGGTGAGATAGGCGAAGACGCGCCAATCCATCGTGAACTGAATCCAGTAGGGGCGCCCAACGTCCTGCGTCGCCGCGTCGAACATCCGGATCCCGACCAACGCGAGCGCAAGGCCCAGAACTCCGCTGATGAGAGCCAGCACCACGCTCTCCATGAGGAGTTGACGGACCACGCGCCATCGAGTCGCACCAATCGACACCCGCACCGCGATCTCTCGAGATCTGTTCGCGGAGCGCGCCAGCAACAGATTGGCGACGTTGGCACAGGCGATGAGAAGCACGAACGCCACGGCACCGAGCAGCGACAGGAACACGGCGCGAATTGGACCGCCGTTCACGCGCTCGTTGAACGTCTGCACACGCGGCTGAATATCCTTGTTGGTGTCCGGATACTCCTGGGTGAGCCGCTGGCCGATTGCAATGAGCTCCGCCTGTGCCTGCTCACGCGTGGCAGCTGGCGCGAGTCGTCCCAGCACCTCGAGGCCCCGCGCGCCACGGGGCTGATTCTCGATTCCCTGGATCGAGGACAGCGGCTGCCACATATCGGCATTCTGTGGAAACTTCAACCCCTCCGGCATGACGCCGATGACGACGGACGGAACGTCGTTGACGCGGATCGTCCGACCGACGATGCCGGGGTCGCTGCCGTATCGGCTCTTCCACATCCCATTGCCGAGGAGCACCACGGCGGACGCGCCCGGGCGATCCTCCTCGGGCATGAAATCGCGACCCAGGGCCGGGGCTTGGCCAATGAGGCGGAACACATTGGCGGACACATAGGCGCCACTGAACCGCTCCGGCGACTTCCCTTCGTCACTGACGTTCATGGTTGCGCCGGAGTGCGCAGTGAACGCCGTGAACGTCTTCGAGTTGCTCGCCCAGTCTTTGAGATCGAGGTACGAAACGCCCATGTTGCGGTCGCGCACCGGATCGCGAGAGCTGAGCGCCATGATCTGGTCCGGGTTGTCGAACGGCAAACCCCGAATCAGCACCGCGTTCACAAACGTGAACACCGCCGCATTGACCCCAATCCCCATCGCCAGCGCCAGCGCGGCCACCAATGTGAACCACTTGTCCTTGACCAGCAGACGAATAGCGAACAGAAAGTCTTGCCAGACACCCATGCGGGAGAGTCCTTTCAGGTCGGCGGATTGACGGTGTTAGACACCTTTACGTTGAACTGGGGCAACTAGTTCGGAGTTCGGGGTGCGGAGTGCGGAGTTGGTTCAAGGTTCAGAGTTCTCCCCTTCTCCTGACTTCGAAACAGAACTTTGAACAGAACCCCGTACTCAGCACTCAGAACAAGAACTCCGCACTCCGAACACCGCACCAACTTCGTACGCCGAACCCCGAACTTCGAACTAGAATCCCCGCATGAACGACCTGCTGTATGCGGTCCGTGGTCTCCGGCGCAGCCCGTTATTTGCCGGCATGACCGTCTTGACGCTGAGCTTGGGCGTCGGCGTCGTCACGAGCCTTTTCGCGGTCATCGATGCAGTCATCCTGGCTCCCATTGCGCATGACCAGGAGCGCGTGGTCCGGATTTGGGGCAACGACGTCGAGCGCAACCTGAATCAGCACGCGTTGGCTTACGCCGAGATCAAGGCGTTTCGCGAACACGGCCGAAGCCTAGAGCGGATCGCGGCGATCCAGTATGCCGATGCGTCAGCGGTGGCCCTGACAGTCGACGGTCAATCGATCCCGGTGGACATTGCGCCGGTCTCTTCGCAGTTTTTCGAAGTACTGACCGACTCGCCGCCGATCTACGGCCGGTGGATTACACCGGCAGACGAGGTGAAGGGCGCGGAGTCTGTTGTCGTCGTCAGTGAACGCTTCTGGCGTCGCGTCGGCGGGGCAGATCCTTCGTTTGTTGGCCGGGTGTTGTCGCGGTCGGGCGGTACCAACTCGGTTCGGGTGATTGGTATTGCGCCGGCCTCCCTGGACTATCCGTTGGGCGCCGACCTCTGGATGCCGCTCGCGGCCTTCTACGGACCATTCTCGTTTTCCACATTCGAAGCGGACAATCCGGCGATGCGGCAGTTTCACGGCATTGCCAGACTGCGCCCAGGCGTCACGGTCTCGCAGGCGAGAGCCGAACTCGATCTCGTCGACGATCAGTACGTTGCCCAGAACTCCATCCTGCGTGCGACCCGAATCGAGGCGGAGCCGGTGCTGGACGCAATGCTCGGGAACGGCCGGCAGATACTCTGGTTTCTCTTCGCCGCCGCTGGCTTGGTCTTCATCATCGCCGGCGTCAACGTCTCGGCGCTTCTGCTGATGCGCTCATCGTCTCGGTCGCGAGAGGTCGCGGTTCGACTGGCGCTTGGCGCCAGCCGCGCGCGCCTCCTGCGACAGACGGTCACGGAGAGTTTGTTGCTCGGCGTCATTGGTGCGCTCGGCGGGATTGCGCTCGCGAAGGCCTCGCTCGCGCTCGTGCTGTGGCTGGGCCCGGGCGAGATTCCGCGGATTGAACAAGCAACGATCGATTTCCGCGTTCTGGGTTTCACACTGATCGCATCCCTGGTGTGGGTGGTGACGTTTGGCACGGCTCCTTCGTGGAGCCGCCGGGCTCGCCAGTCGAACACGGGGCTTTCGCCCGAATTCACAGTTCGCGGCCCGCGGAGCACCGCTGCCCTGCGCATCTTCACTGTTGTCGAGGTCGCAGCAGCGGTCGTCGTGGCGATCGCGGCCGGACTCCTCGTACGGTCGTTGATACAGCTGCAAGGTATTGACCGTGGATACGACTCCGGCAACATGGCTGTCTTCAGGCTGCTCCTACCAGACGCTCGATATCAGACAGCCCGCGAGCGGCTCACCTTTTATGAACGACTCATTCCCGCGATCGCGGCCATCCCAGGCGTATCGGCCGCGTCCCCGGTCCACCTCGGGCCGGGAACCGGCGCGACCGGGTTGAGCGCCGGGATGATCTTCGAAGGGCAGACTCCCGAAGAAGCACGCCTCAACCCTTGGGCTACGTGGGAACCGATCATGCCGATGTACTTTCAGACGCTCGGGATCCCGATCATCAGCGGACGCGGCTTTTCGGACGCTGACGGGCCCAACGCGGCGAAAGTCGTCATCGTCAGCGACGCGGTGGCCCAGCGCTACTGGCCGGGACAGAACCCCATCGGCAAGCGCGTTCGATTCATCAGGGATATGGACTGGACAACGGTCATCGGCGTTGCTGCCGACACGCGCTATCGCGAGTTGACGCGCAGCTGGATGACGGTCTACTTCCCTGCGCCGCAGTTTTTCTTCTTCAATGCAGGGGCGCTGATCGTCCGAACGACGGGATCCCCGGAAGCGCTTGTCCCCGCGATTCAACAGACCATTCGCAATCAAGAACCACAGTTGGCAATCGACTCCGTTACGTCGATGGACGAATTGGCCGCGCGCGAGCTGTCACGACCTCGGACCGCGCTGACCGTCGCCAGCCTGTTTGCACTCCTCGCGGTGATGCTCGCGGGGGTGGGCGTGTATGGCGTGCTGTCCTACGACGTCAGCCAGCGGCGCCAGGAGCTCGCCGTGCGATCGGCGCTTGGAGCGTCACCTTCCGACGTTTTCAAGACCGTCGTTTGGCGCAGCACAACTATGGGCGCTATCGGGGCCGTGATCGGCCTCGGCATCGCAGCCGTGGCGACTCGATCGCTCGGTGCCTTGCTTTACGAGGTCAGCCCGGGCGATCCAGCAGCTTTCGCGTTGGGTGGCGTCGCGCTCGTCATCATTGTATTGGCGGCGTCCTACGTCCCGGCGCGCCGAGCGGCAGGCACCAATCCAGCCATCGTCCTTCGCGCTGATTAGTCAATCGAGTAAGCGCGCCCCGACGGTTGGCCGTATACGAACCGATCCGGCGAAAGCGGCGGGTCGACGCACTGTTAGTCAGCTGAACGGGACTCATTGATGTGAGAGGAGACCACGAAATGATTCGGAGACACTTCATCGCAGTCATCGGTATCGCGGCCATTATCGGGATTCTTCCGGCCGGGTCGGCAGCACAGGGCAAGCCGTCGACGCTCGACACGGCTAAAGCCAAAGCGTTTGTTGGCGAGTGGGTTCTGACCATCGAGGGGCGTCGCGGTCCCCAGGAACGTCCGCTGAGCATCACGGATGTGGGCGGCAAGGTCGCGGCAGATCTCGCCGGAGGCCGTGGCGGCCCGGTTTCGATCACCGACATCTCCATGGAAGGCGCCGACCTGGTGCTGAAGTGGACCCAGCAGAGTCCGCAGGGCGATATCCCGATAGTGATGACGCTCACGCTCAAGGACGGTGGCCTCGTCGTCAAGCAGGATATCGCCGGCGGTCAATTCACTCAGTCGGGTACCGGCAAGAAGAAGGGCTAGTCGCCCAAAAGAAGGGACAGCGCGCTACGGCACGTACCATTGCCGGAGCCAGGTTTCGGTCTCCGCCGACGCGGCAAACAGGTCGGTCGGGTAGCGGCGGTAGCGCAGGATCGCTTGAAAGATGGCGAACGGCCGATCGGCATTGGCGGCCATCCCTGCGAGATATTGCAGTCGCATGTGTCGCTCGCGGTTGATTTCTGCACCTTCCAACCACGGGGCGAGGTCACGGCCTCGCCCCGCGTACGTCGCCATCACGGCACGCGCCGACTCCAGAGCAACATGGCTCAGTGACTCCCCCACCTCGGGGCTCTGCGCGAGCCGTCTCGCGATCGCAGTCTCATCGATTGGATCACCGCTGACCCTTCCCATCGCGACCAGGTCGTAACCCTCTTCCAGCAGGTCCGGACTCCAGAAGGTGGACTCGGGAAACGCCTGAACGAAAGTGGCCAACTCCGTTTTCACCGACGCTTCATCGGTTTCGTAGAGTGGCACCCACTGCGTGAAGATCCCTCCGGGGTTCAAGTGCTCGCGTGCGAGAGTCAGATACTCGAGCGAGTAGAGAGTTGCCGCGCCTCTGACCCAGGGATGAATGGGATCCGACGTGATGATGTCGAAAGTCTCAGTGGTCGTCTGCAGAAAGTGCCTCGCGTCGTCGAACACCACTTCCACCCGAGGGTCGTCGAACACGTGATGATTGGCGTCACCGAAGTAGGCCCGCGCGCTGGCTGGCACCACTGGCTCGATCTCGCAGATTACGATTCGCTCGACCTCCGGGTGAACCACGAAGCTGCCCGCCGTCACCCCGGCGCCGACGCCGACGACCAAGACAGTTTTGGGCGCCGGATGCACGAGCGCGGGGATGTGTCCCAACATCCGTTCGAGCCGCATGTCGATGTCCATGTCCGACGCTTCGACCTTGCCGCTGATATGGAACTGGCGCGCGCCAGCGATGCCCTCCGTGACCGCGACTGAGGCCGTAGCGCCTTCGCGCAGATACAGGAACTGCTTGATCGACGCCCACGAATCGACGGATCGGCCGTAGGCGATCAGACGCGCCGGCACAGGTGGCACGACCCAGAGCGCTGCCAGGAGCGCCGTGACCACGCACAAGGTCAGCGACAGGCTCCGGCGCCGGGGCGGGGTTGCCAATAGAAACAACGCGAACGCCCCTGCCGCGGCAAGAAGCACCAACGCTTGCTGCGCGCGGTGGCTGCCAAGCATCGGTACCGCGAGAAGTGTGAAGACGAGCGCCCCGGCGAGAGATCCAAGCGTGTTGAGCGCATTGAGACGTGCCACCGGACGGCCGGCATCGAGGCCGCCTGTCGCGGTCGCGAGAGCCAGGGGGAAGCTCGCGCCCCACAGCAGCGTCGCAGGGAGGAGCGCAACGGCAGTGCGGAGCGCATCGAATGCGAAGCGGAGGTCTGGCGACGAGCGGACTTGCGGCAGAAACGATCGCGTCGGTTGCCAGGCCGGCAGAAGGTCGACGATGGCACGCGACCCGTAAGCGATCGCCAGCACCAGGAGGAGCTGACAGGTGGCGAGCGCCAGCGCCGGTATCCGCGTTCGGCGCGCCAGGTTGGAACCGAGCAGGCTACCGAGACCGAGGCCCGACAGAAAGACCGCGAGTATGAGGGAGAACGTGTAGACGCTGGCACCGAAGAGCAACGAGAGTTGCCTCGTCCACACGACCTCGGCGCCGAGCGCCGTGAGTCCCGATATTGCAGCAACGAAATAGGCGGCGGACCGCAGCGGTGAACAGGCGGCATTCGAGGCCGGCTCCTGTTCACTTGTTGACGCCGCTTGATAGATGTGGCGGCGGCTCAACCACCACGCGAACGCCGCGCCAGCGAAGTTGATCGCGACCGCGACTCCAGTCGCGACGATGGTGTCGTGGACGGGCAGAAGGTAAAAGCCCGCGAGCACCGTGCCGAAGGCACCACCGCCGATGTTCGCCATGTAGAGCAGGCCCACCGTCGACGCGCCTTCAGGCGTCGCCGCCGTCCAACGCGAAATCGCCGGGAGCGTCGCGCCCATCAGAATGGTTGGGGGCAGCAATGCGACGGCACACACGGCGGCTCGCAGGAGCACGCCGGAGAAACCGTGATCGATGGCGGCGAGGTAGCCCAATTGCACGTAGGGCAGCAGGAACGGCACGAGGGCACCGCATGCTCCAATCCCCAATTCG
Organism: uncultured Acidobacteriota bacterium; assembly: GCA_963724485.1. Classification (GTDB taxonomy): domain Bacteria; phylum Acidobacteriota; class Vicinamibacteria; order Vicinamibacterales; family UBA2999; genus JACCSI01. The sequence goes on along the minus strand of CAVRUW010000012.1, from coordinate 63,365 downwards.
AGTATCGCGACTACGCGAAGCGGATGCGCCTTGGCAGAGATCATTCGCGGCGCCAGTGCACTGCCGATCGCCATACCACCCATGAAACTGGCCAGCAACGCAGCGATCGAAAGCGATGAGGCGCCCACGACGAGAGTGACGAGGTGAAACCAGACGAGCTCGTAGATGAGCGCGGCGGTTCCGCTGGCGAAGAAAAGGATCAGAAGTGCGAGGCGTAACACGGGCAGCGCAATCCTATCGGAAGACTAGCGCGGCAGGTCGGGGAGACCCTTTTAGAGAACCACCGTAGAGAACCACCGTAGAGAACCACCGTAGAGAACCGCTGTGAAGAACTATCGTCAAGGGCTGAGGCAGGACTGAGCATAAGATCGCTGTCCTAGCCCGTGACCATCCGTCCGGCCCGTTCGCCGGCAACCATCGTCGCCGTCGTCTGCGTCGCCGAGATTCTGGGCATGACCCCGTTCTCGATGTTCCTCGCTTTGCAGCCGGTTCTGCAGAGCGAATGGCAGCTGTCCAATACCACCTCAGGGTGGATCAGCAGCGCCTATTACGCCGGCTACATGGTGGCGGTCCCGGTGCTCGCGAGCCTCACGGATCGCTTCGATGCGCGCACCGTCTGGCTCACTGCCATCACCTTCGCGGCTGGCGGCGCGCTTGGATTCAGCACGATGGCGAATGGTCCGGCCAGCGCAGTCCTGTGCCAGGCGCTCGCCGGCGCCGGCCTGGCTGGCACCTACATGCCGGGGCTGAAGTTGATGGGCGATCGCATCGCGACCGCACTTCATCCGCGCCAGGTCGCCTTCTACACCACCTCGTTCAGCCTTGGTTCGAGCGGATCGTACTTTCTGGTTGGTCAGCTCGTTCAGGATCTGCCGTGGCGCACGGCGATTGCAGTCGCGGCGTTCGGGCCCTTCGTCGCCTGGTTGCTCGTGTACTCGATGCTGTCGCGAGTCGAGCCACAGTCCCTGGGTGCCGCTACCGTTTCCAACGAACGATGGCGCGATGTGCTGCGCTCGCCAGACACGATGCGGTACGTGGCCGCGTACGCGTGCCACATGTGGGAACTGTTCGGCATGCGAGCATGGCTGATTCCGTTCCTGGTGTTCTGCACCACGCTCCACGGTCCAACGTTTGCGGCTCCGACAACGTTGGCTGCCATGTTGGCGCTCGCGGGAATTCCCGGGAGCTTCGCCGGTGCAGAGTTGAGCGCGCGTTTTGGTCCGCGGCGCGTGGTCATGGCGATCATGCTGACCTCGGCCACGCTGGGTGTGATGGTGGGTCTGCTGACATCGCAGAATTGGTGGCTGGTTCTTACTGTGAGCCTGATCCACCATGCATTCGTGATGGGCGATTCAGCAGCGCTCACTTCCGGCCTGGTCGCGGTATCACCTGCGCAGAGTCGCGGAACCGCGATGGCGCTCTACTCGATGACCGGCTTCGGCGCGGCGTCGATTGCGTCATTCGCGATCGGAGCGGTGCTCGACGCATTGGGCGGCCAGTCTCCGTTCAGTTGGTCGGTCGCGTTTTTCGCGATGGTGGCGACTAACGTCCTTGGTGCCGCCCTTTTGGCGCGGGGCCGGAATACGGCTTGACGCCGCCCGTCATTCGTATATATAACTAATCAGTTACGTAACTTAATGGTTAGATACGAATGGCTACCGACCCTCTCAGTCTTACGTTCGGCGCGCTGGCAGATCCAACCCGGCGGGCCATTCTGGCGCGACTGGCATCGGGTGCGGCGACCGTAAAGGAGCTTTCCGAGCCGTTCGAGATGAGCGGCCCGGCCGTCTCCAAACACCTGCGCGTCCTCGAACGCGCGGGTTTGATTGCGCGAGGCCGCAAAGCGCAGTGGCGACCGCGACGCCTCGAAGCGTCGCCGATCAAGGAAGTCGCCGACTGGGCCGAGACCTACCGCCGTTTCTGGGAAGCCAGCTTCAAACGCCTCGATCAATATCTGGAACAGATGAAGGAAAAGGAGAACGATCATGACCCCAGTGAGTAGGAGCGGTGGCACCACGTTCACAACGCCGTCGGACCGTGAGGTCCAGTGGACGCGCGTGTTCGATGCTCCGCGACGGCTGGTATTCGATGCCTGGACCAACCCCAAGCACATCCCAAACTGGATGCTGGGTCCCGAGGGGTGGACAATGCCGGTCTGCGAGATCGATCTCCGGCCCGGCGGCACGTGGCGCTTCGTGTGGCGAAAGGCCGATGGCAGCGAGATGGCGATGAGCGGCACGTACAAAGAGGTCATCCCTCCCGAGAAGGTCGTCCACACCGAGAGGTGGGGCGACGAATGGCCGGAAACCATCAACACGTTGCTCCTGGCCGAGGCCGAGGGCATGACAACCGTGACGCAAACCGTCCTCTATCCGTCGAAGGAGACGATGGAAGCGGCGCTGAAGACCGGAATGAAGGAAGGCGCCGAGCAGAGCTTCGAGCGGTTGGACGAGTACCTCAGGAAGGTCCAGTAGGGCGGGTGGGTCAGGTGGGGCGGGTGGGTCAGGTGGGGCGCGCCCGACCAGCCCGACCAGCCCTACCAGACCGAAGGATGTCGATATCGCGAGATCAGATTCGACGTAGCTAATAGAGGATGACTCGTACAACCCGGCCGACCGCCGGCTGAATAGAACCTTATGAACCTGCTCACTGACTTCCGCTTCGCGCTTCGATCCCTGGGCCGTGTCAAGGGCCTGGCCATCACGGTGATCCTGACCCTCGCCCTTGGCATTGGCGCCAACGCGGCTATCTTCAGCGTGGTTCAAGGCGTCCTCCTGCGCCCATTGGTCAACCGCGAGGAGCACCGGCTCATCTACATCCGCCAGAGTGCGCCCGGCATCGGGACCGAGAACACGAACTTCTCGATCCCCGAACTGCGCGACCTCCAAGCGCGGGTCAAGAGCCTGACGGCGTTTGGCGACTTCTCCACCATCGAATTCACGATGGTCGGGCTCGGTGACCCGCGCGTGGTCAGGGCCGGAGTGGTCGGCGGCTCGTACTTCGAGGTGATGGGGCTGCGCCCGGTCCTCGGCCGCTTGATCGACGCGACGGATGACGGCGCGCAGGCGGCTGGAGCAGCAGTGCTCACCCACCGCTTCTGGACCACCGAGTTTCAGAGCGATCCGTCGGTGATTGGCAGAACGATCCGGCTGGGCGATCGGACGGCGACGATCATCGGCGTCCTCGAGCCATCGGTTCCCTATCCCACCGCAACCGAAATCATTGCCAACGTCGTCACCAGCCCGCACCACCTCGACGCGACGATGGTGGATGGGCGGGTCCACCGGATGACCGAGCTTTTCGGACGTCTTGCGCCGGGAGTCGAGGTCGAGGCGGCACGGGCGGAGCTCAAGGCCGCACATGGCGCCATCCTGAAAGAACATGCCGAGTCGTATCCCGCCCAAGCTGACTTCCGCATCGATGCCGTGCGCTTGCGCGATCAGATCATCTCGCCGGCACGAACGGTCCTACTCGTCCTGTTGGCGGCATCGGCGCTGATTTTCGTCATCGCGTGCTCGAACGTCGCCAATCTGATCCTCGCGCGGTCGGTCCGTCGCGAAGGTGAGCTCGCCGTCAGGGCAGCGCTCGGCGCCAGCGCGACGGCGCTCCGACGCACGCTGCTCGCGGAAAGCCTGCTGCTCTGCGGACTCGGCGCCATTCTCGCCGTCATGATCGCGCGTCCGATGGTGTCGGTGTTATCACGCTACGCCGCGCGATTCTCCGTCCGCGCGCTGGACGTCACCGTCGACGCCAGCATGCTGTGGGTGGGCGTCGTCCTCGCCGTGGCCGCCGCGGTACTGCTGGCCTTCGTTCCACGCCTGCCGACGGCCGACTCCGCGAACGGAATCGGGCTGTCCAATGGCAGCCTGCGCATCACGACCGGCACGAACCGGCGGTTGCGAATGTTCGCCATCACCCAAATTGCCGCATCGTTCGTCTTGCTGGCGGGCGCGGGCATGCTGCTGACGACGCTGTTCGCACTGCAACGGGCGCACACCGGCTTCAACACGCGCAACGTGCTCGCCGTCAACGTGCCCATCGTTTCGTACTCGAGGAAGCCCGAGGAAATTGTCGGCTTCTATCGCGAGGTCATTCGGCGTATCAGCGATGTGCCTGGTGTGGAGCGCGTGGCTGTAGGCACCAACGTTCCGTGGCGCGACGAAGGATTTTTCCAGGCGCAGTTCGCGGTCGAGGGTTACGCCAAAGCAAACGGCGAAGAAGATCCTCGTGCCCGCTTCCGGACAGTCTCACCGGGGTTCTTTGCCGCGCTCGGTGTGCCGATCATCGCTGGCCGCGACTTCACACCCGACGACCGTCGTGGCGCGGAGCGCGTCGTGATGATCAGCGAGAGCGTGGCGCGGCGGATGTTCCCCACGCAGGAAGCCGTCAATCGCCGCCTGATGTGGACCGACCCGGTGATCAAGTTCATCGACGTCAGCGGCGAACCACGCCGGATCATCGGCGTGGTCGCGGATGTCGACGACGAGAACGTGGTGCCAGGAACGGCGTTGACGATCTATCACCCGATGGAACAGGAGATCGGTGGCGGGCGCTTGTTCGTGCACGCACGCACGGATCCGTATGCCCTGGTGCCATCGATCGTCAAGATCATCCGCGACATGTCGTCCGAGCAACCCGTCGAGCGCGCGCAAACACTCGAGGACGTGCGCGCCGAGGTGCTGGCGCCGAACCGTCTCAACGCGCTGGTGTTTGGTGGATTTGCCGGCGTGGCGTTGACGATTGCGATCGTTGGGGTCGCCGGTGTGCTGGCGTTCTCGGTCAGCGCGAGGACGCGTGAGTTCGGCGTCCGGCTCGCAATTGGCTCCGCGCCGAGTCACTTGCTGACGCGCATCCTGAGCGAAGGCGCCGTGATTGCCGTCGCCGGCGTGGTGGCGGGAGCAATCGGCGGCGTTCTGCTGGCACGATTGGTGGGCGCCTGGGTCACCGATGTGCGAATCCCGGGCGCCATGCCCATCATTGGCGCGGCCGTCATCCTCGTCGCGGCGGCGATTCTCGCGTCGCTGATGCCGGCGGCGCGAGCATCCAGGGTCGATGTGATTCAGGCGCTGAGATCTGAGTGACCCCTCAGACGTGCTGATCGACCAGAACCGGATTTCCGTCCGGGTCCACCGCGATCAAGCTGGCGGGCCCGGTCGTTTTTTCGTCAGCTTCCGTCATGAGCGTGACACCCTGGGCCTTCAGCTGGCGCTGCAGCTCGCGGACGTCGGTGAAAGTGCCGAGCTTTTGCGCATTCTGGTCCCATCCAGGGTTGAAGGTGAGGATGTTCTTTTCGAACATGCCTTGAAACAAACCAATGATGTGATCCCCGTTTTTCAGAATCAGCCAATTCTGCGCTGGATCACCGCCAAACATCGTGAAGCCGAACTTCTCGTAGAAGGCCCTCGAGGCTTCGAGGTCCTTGACAGCCAGGCTGATTGAAAACGCACCGAGTTCCATATACCGCTCCCTTGTGTGAGTGACGTTTAGTGATTCGCGCCTGGATCCCGGGCGGTTTGTTGCCGCTCCTGCTCGACGAGATTGCGAATGAGGCTCTCACGGGCCGCATCCAGCGCCGCCGATAGCTGCTCACGTCCGTCGATCAGGTGCGAACGGCGCTGCCAGAACCATCCGAGGAGACTGAGAAGCTCCAGGTAACGCACGATATCAGTCTCGCGGTAGCTCGTGAGCGCAACGCGCAGGTTGTCGTGATCACGCTCGAGCACATCGGCCCAGTGGTCAGGCCGATCGAAGCGTTCGGGGTAGGCCTGTTGCGCCAGCGCAAAGAACTCCGAGGCATGGCGCTGTCGCACGGCCTCGGCTTCGTTCATCGCGGTCAAGCGTTCGAGTGCGTACTGACGAACGCTTTCGAGCATGCCGTAGCGAGCCTCGGCGGGACTCTCGCGATCGACGAACACCAATGACTTGTCGACGAGGCGAGTCAGCAGATCGAGCAGTTCGAACTCATCGTTGTCGGCCGCCACGACAGGTTTGACTGAGAGCAGCGTCCACCCACCGGCAAAGACGGACAGGTGGCGAAGCAGCTGTTGCTCGGACTCCGATAGCGACTCGTAGCTCCACTGGATCGTGGCGAGCAGCGTCTGATGTCTTGGCACGCCAGCACGGCTGCCGTCCGTAAGCAGCCGAAACCGATCGTCCAGCTTGGAGCGAATCTGTTCGACTGACAGTACCTTCACTCGCGCCGCGGCTAGTTCGATGGCCAATGGAATGCCATCCAGCCGCCGACAGATCTCAGCGATGGGAGCCGCGTTGGCGGCGTCCACGGTAAAGCCGGGCACGACGAGCCGTGCCCGGTCGTGAAAAAGCACTACGGCTTCAGACGACAGCACGGTGTCGAGATCGTCCTGACGGTCGGGAGCCGGGACGCCAAGCGAGCTGACAGCGATCACGCGCTCGCCCTCGACGCCGAGCGCTTCCCGGCTGGTGGCGACAATTCGAGCGTGATCCACTGATGTGAGGAGTTGGTCGACGAGATCGGCGCATGCCACCAGAAGGTGCTCGCAGTTGTCGAGGACCAACAGAACCTGCTTCCCCTGGAGGTGCTGCGCCAACGCGTCGCGTCCATCTGCCTGCTCGTCCAACGCCAGTTCCATCGCGACCGCGACTGCTCGTGCAACGCGCTCAGGATCCTGAATCGGCGACAAGTCGGCGAAGTAGACCCCGTCCGGGAAACGATCGGAAACACGTTCGGCCAGCTTGATGGCGAGGCGCGTCTTGCCGGAACCGCCGATGCCGGTGAGCGTCAGCAACCGGCTCTCGTCGAGGAGCGCGGCACAGTCAGAGAGTTCGTGCTCGCGGCCGACAAAGCGCGCACGCGGCTTTGGAAGTCGACTGGGCCGCCCGCGAAACGGCGCAGGGGTCGGTGCGCTGCCAGCATCGGTATTCAACGCGGCAGCGAAGTCGATCACCGTTGCCTGGCGATCGCTGGCATCCTTTGCCAGCGCCCGTGCGACGACCGCCGACACGCTGCTGGGAATCCCGGACAGCAACTCTGACAGCGCGGGAGGCGTCGCCGTCAGGTGCAGCCGGATCAGTTGATCTCTCGCGGCGGCGACAAACGGCGGCCGACCCGCCAGCATCTCGAACACGACGCACGCCAGTGCGTAGAGGTCGGTTCGTCCGTCGACCGGTGCGCCGGTCACCTGTTCCGGACTCATGTAGCGCGGGGTGCCAATCATCGCGCCGAGGCCCGTCGACACCTGCGTGCGATCGGTGTCGCCCTCCGATGGATGGATCGCGCGGGCAATGCCAAAGTCGGCGACGAGAGCAATGCCGTCGGCGAGCAGGACATTCTCGGGCTTGACGTCGCGGTGGACGAGGCCTTGTCGATGCGCGTGCCCCAGCGCGCTCGCAATCTCTCGCGTGAGTCGAATGACCTCTGACAGGTCGAGCCGTCCCTCGCGGTCCAACCGTGCGCGGAGCGATTCCCCGCTGACGTACGGCATCACGTAGAAGAGCCGTCCCCCATCGGCGCCGGAATCGAAGAGCGGCAGAACGTGGGGATGATTCAGGCGGGCAGCAATCTCTATTTCGCGGAGAAACCGGTCTTGGCCAATGGCGCTGGTCAACTCTGGTTTCATGACCTTCAGCGCAACCTGGCGGTGGTGTTTGAGGTCGTCCGCCAGATAGACGGTAGCCATGCCACCGCTGCCGACCTCACGAATCAGGCGGTACTTCCCGGCGATGAGATTGCGCGGACCAGCCTCTGGTGGCATGTGGGTGCGGCGAGATTCATCTTAGCCCGCACACCCGATCCGCGTTGGACTCGCCGCGCTTCTTACCCCTCGCCGTCGATCGTGACCCGCAGACGTGCTTCGCCGAGCACGATCTCATCACCGGTCTGGAGTCGAACCCCGCGCGATCCAGGCGACACGACGATCGTGCGGCCTTTTCTCAAGCACGCCGGTTCCGTGCGCGCTGCGATCGTCATACACGCGGTAGCCCGCCGACCCATCGTGATACTCGACGTGCGCGTGACAGCGGGATACCGTCTCATTGACGCCAGCGCCTTGATCCAGAAATGCGATCTGATTGGTTCTGATCAGTCGCTGCCGGTGATCCCGGACCTCCACGCACCGGCCGATGTCAATCCGCGCCGGTGTCCATGGTTCGGAGGCCCTGTGCGCTGTGCCGTTCACCACGTCCAGTTGAATGCGCTGTCTCGGCGCTGCTGCCTGAGACGAGACCGGTTGGGTCACCGAGCCTGCACGGGCGAATTCGACATGACACTGTGGGTGCGGCCATTCGGCCGCGGCCTGAGCGACATACGAAACCTTCGCGGTGAGTTCGGTCGCGCCGCAGCCCGCAGCCTGGAGTCGGCTGAGGATTCGATCATGCAAGGTCGGTGACCCGTCGAACAGCGCCTCGAGCCTTGCCCGTGCCTCGCGCGTCGGTGCAGCCACGGTGATCTTGAGGCGATTGAACGGGAACACGTGCGTTCCTCTGCCGGCCGGCTGCACTTCTTCCTCGACGGCATCCAGGATCGCGTGAACGACCTCCAGCGGCTCGCGAGGTCCGGGCGGCGCGACTCGCTCGGCCACGTCACTGAATGTGCGCGCGATGAACGTCTCGAGTTTGCGAGCCTTTCCCAGGATGTTCATTTCTAGGTCCGTTACTGAATGAGTCCCGTCGCGGCGGCGGCGCTCACGATTTCGCCAGCAGCCGGCGCCGCGGCAAGGCCGCCGTATCCGGCGTTTTCGATGATCACCGCGAACGCAATGCGTCGCTTCGCCGATCCGTAAGGGGCAAAACCAACGAACCATGCGTGAGACGGAAGTCCAGCGACTTCCCCCGTACCGGTCTTCCCAGCGATTCGCCAGGGGTGCTCCTTGAGGCGTCGGCCCGAGCCGCTGACGACGGCGTCTCGCATGTAACGTGCGAGACGCGCGGCTTCGCTCGCCGGAAGAAAGCGATCCTTCGGTGTCGAAGCCACCGCATTGGCTTCGAGCCTGACGTCACGGAGCACTCCCCCGTTCGCAATTGCCGCGGCGACGCGCGCCATCCTCAGAGGCGACGCAATCACAGCACCCTGCCCGTATCCGGCGTGGGCCAGCGTGCCGCGAAGCGCCGGCGCCGAATTGGAGGGAGTGACCGAGATGCCCAGCTGCGAAGCCGTTTCCAGGAGCGGAGCCGGCCCCAGACGAACGGCGAGTTGTGCGAAGTAGGCATTGCACGAATGCACGATGCCGTCGTGCAAGTCGATCTTCCCGTGTGGATGCTTGTCGAGCACATCGTCTCGCACCGGCCGCGTCCAGCCCGGAACCCGTGCGCCAACCCGCCCGTCGGGAAGCAGCGAGCACATGAACGTCCGGTTATTCCATCCATCCCCCTGACGAAGAGCGGCCGCTGCGGTCACGAGCTTGAAGGTGGACCCGGGCGGGTACAAACCGTATCTCGCACGGTCCAAGAGCGAGTCGTCCGCGGCCGTTGCGTCGCTCGCGCGCTTGGTGTCCGTCGGCCATGGATAGCTCACCGAGGCCAGGAGGTCTCCGCTATCGACGTCGATGACGATCGCGGCGGCTTTGCCGGTGGCAGACTTCTGTGCATAGTCCGCGAGGATGGCGGCAACGCGCTGCTGAAAGCGGGCGTCGATCGTCACTCGCACATCATGCTTTTCGAGCAGCAATTGCTTGACGGCCGGATGGCTCCTGTCGTGCTGATGGCGAAGGAGGGGTACCAGCTCGCGGTAGTCACGCCGCACCGCGACCACGGGGCGACCCGAGGCATCAATCGACGAAACGGCAGTTGCGCGATCGTCGAATCCTCGCAGCCGCGATTCCGCATCGCGTTCCAGGTAAGACGTATTCGAAGCGCTCCAATTCACCCGCTTCGTCGCATCTCCGAGGACATGGAAGGTTGCCCCCGCCAACGGATAACAGCGTTCGACAGGAGTCTTGCACTCTGCCGGCAATGCCGGGGTCAACGTGCGAAGCGCCTCTTGCGACTCGAGGACGACGGCCGGATCGCTCGTGGCGAGCGGCAGGCCGCGCCGGTCGTAGATCGTCCCGCGCGGAATCAGGCGGGCGACATCCAACACGCGTTGGTTGTATTGGTAGCGGCGGACTCCGTCTGCTTGAACGCTCAAGTGAGGCTTGACGAGGTAGGCGTCGGCGCGAACGAGCTGAACATCGAGCACGAGCAGCAGGAGGCCCGCCCCCGCCACCGCAAGGCCGCTGCCAAGTAATCGTGTGGACTTTCGGAACGGTTCGGCCGGCTCGGTGAACTGCGTGTTCGCCTGAACGCTCATCAGCATGCCGAGGGCGGCAAAGTTGGCGACCATGGCCGAACCGCCGTAACTCAGGAAGGGTGTGACCACGCCGGTCAGCGGCGTGACACCAAGCGTGCCCGCCGCCATGACGAGGACTGGGACGATCAGGAACAGCGTAACCGCCGTGGCCAGGAAGTAACCGTAATCGTTTGCCGCTCGCAGCCCGATGCGCAGCGCGCGCATGGTCAACACCACATAGACCAGTGCCACTGCGAGGAGGCCGACCGTACCAAGCTCTTCGCCGACGGCGGCCAGGACGAGATCGGTTGATCCCGCCGGGACGTAGCGCGTATCGCCGAATCCCAGCCCGGCACCGAAGAAGCCGCCGGTGGAGAGCGCCCAGATCGATTGCGCGACCTGATCACCGCCGGAGACCCCGTTGTCCCAGGGCGACAGCCACATGCTGACGCGGTTGGCGAGCGTCGCGGAAACGTTCAGGCGATAGCCGGCGTAGAAACCGGCCAGCAGCAGCGCCGCCCCGGCGAGTGTCATTCCCGTGCGGGCCGTCGCCACGGCGTACATCACCAGGAAGGTGCACGACAGCAACAGCGCGGGGCCGAGGTCCTTCTGCAGAAAGAACAACACAAGCGCTGCGCCAACACCAACCAGAATCGGGAGCGCATAGTCTGCGCGTGGAAGGTGCAGCCAGCGAGGAATCCGATACTCACCCAGTCGCTCGGCTGGAATTTGCCGCAGAAGCTCCCAACGTCTGGCGAAATAGCCCGCGAGAAACAACGCCAGCAGCAGCCGAATGGCCTCGACCGGCTGCACCGGACCGAGGTTCACCTTCGCTCCGCTGCTACCGGGCCCGTGCCCGAATGTCATCAGGACCATTGACAGCAGCAGCGCGACAGCCAGCGGGATGTAACAGAACTTCAAGAACGCGGCTCGCCTGAAGTCCACAAGCGATACGACGACCATCGCGCCGAGGCCCAGGGCGATGCCCTGCGTGTATCGCACGACCAGCATCACATCGCGGAGCGGGTCCGGACGCGCGAGCATCACGACGAAGCCAACCGCCGTGAGCAGATGCGCAGCAGCCAGCAGCAGGTGGTCGCCACGCACCCCGCTGAACCACCAGAGAAGGATCACGAGGTAGAAACCGGCGAAGTACAGCGCCGCAACGTTCAGTGTCTGCCGTCCGAAGGCTTGAGCGCTTCGAACACTGAGCGACGGCTTCAGGGTCGCAAGGTCGTCGCCGGTCAAGACCGCGAGCGAATCCGGCGGCCCCGTACCTGCTCGGACTGCGCGATCGCGAGCCGTCTGCAGACGTTCGCGATACGCGACCAGGTGAGGTGTTCGTTCGATCGTGGAGGCCGATACTTTGGCGGTCGCGAGCGCCCCGATGTGCGACACCGTGTCGCCTTCGCGCCTGATCGCTACGACATGGTCGAAGAGTGCGTGGGCTGCCAACCGGCGGTCCGCGGCACTTGTGAAAACCGTTGCGAGAGGCGCCTCGAGACCCTGCGCCTCGCTGACAGTGTTGAGGTTCGTCAGGCTCGAACTCGGTGCGACGTCGCCCGGCGTTGTCGAGCGCAGCTGCCCTCCGTAGGCGAGTGCGATGGCCAGCATCGCGACGAGCGAGGTGAGCGGCACCAGGAGCAGCCGGCGCTGAAGGCGGACGCCCGTCAGCGCTGGCGTGCTGCGCAGCGCGCGATCGACCGTGGTGGTGTAACTGACGCCCATCTAGCGGGTCTCGGGAACGCGCTTCGCCATTTCGCGATCGGGCAACGACCGATCGGCGCTGCGCGGCAGCAATTGCTGGACAGGCGGTTCTTTGGCGACAGGCTCGCGGTCCGGCGAGCCATCGAGCTCCGACATCCGCTGCAGCACCTGGTCGAGCCGGCGCTGCGACACCCCGAGATTTCGCGGGACATTGGCGTAGTCGCCCGCCTTGGCATAGTGGGCAATCGCCCGGCGATAGGCGTCCGCCGCTCGCGAGAGGTAGGCGTGCTCTTGCGACATCCCGGCAACGTGGCGGGCGTTGCGCGCGAGGGTCTCGGCGCGCAGCCGATAGCCGTCGCCGAGCTGTGCCGTCTCTCGATCAGCGGGCAGGTAGCCGTTCTTCTCGGCTTGAGCGAGTGCTTCCGCACCGCGATCGACATCATCGAGGCCATAAATGAAGGTACGGGCGAGGCCCAGGAACGGATCGGGCCAGTCAGGCCTCAATTCCGCCGCTTCGCGAAACGCCCTCACGGCTTCGCTGAGCTCCTGCGGCGCGCTGATCTCCTTCCGGGCCTTCTTCGCCTCACCGTTGATCCGGTGCAGGTGGCCTTCGCAGTAGCGCAGCAGCGCCCTCAACTGCCGATCTCTAGGCGAGACCGCAACTGCCTTCTCCAACGCGCCTCGCGCCACGCGCCACTGCGCTTCCCTGACAGATGGGAGAGCGCTGCGATAGTTCTCGACGACCGTCGTTGGCGAGCGCTTCGGTGCGCTCGGTGAGCGAGCGTTCGAGATCTCGCAAACCAAAACCCATGCCGCTTCGCCGCGACAGCCGATCGTGTTGATTCCACGCTTCGGCAAGTTGCTCCAGCCCACGCGTTGGGATCGTCGCGGCGAGCCGTTCCGCTTCGGCGGCGACCGACATGTCGCGCGCGAGATTTCCCAGCACCATGAAGAGCAGCGCAGCGACGGCCAATCGTCGAAGCCATCGTCTCTTGCGGCGACGGGGCAGGGCCGACGCTGGAAGGGCTGTCGCGGCGGACGCTGGAAGCGGTGGAGGGACCGCGCCTGGAATCGGGGGAATGACGAGCGGAACCGCAGGAGACGGTGGTGTCGTCCGCCGAGTCGCGTCTGACTCCGCATGTTCGGGTGGTCGCGTACGTTTCGTCGGCGACTCGTCATAGGCGCGAGCCGGCCATCCCTCCCTCTCAGCGCTCGTTTGTTGAGCGGCGGCAGCCAGCTCGAGGTCTTCGCGAATCGCCTGGGCATCGCCGTATCTGGCGACTGGATCGGGAGCGAGCAGCTTGGCGACGACCGCCTGCATGGCAACGGGACAGTCGGCGGCGAGAGCCGGCGGCGGTTGCCGCGCCAGAATCATTCGCTCCAATCGATGCGTGTCGGGCGCCTGAAATGGCTGACTCCCGGTGAGCATCTCGTGGAGCAAGACGCCGACCGCCCAGTAATCCGCGTAGGCATCGACTTCGCCCGACTCGAGGCGCTCAGGCGAGAGATACGCCATGCTGCCGAAGTCGTTCCTCGTGACCTTGCGGCTCAGGGACAACGCTTTGGCAATGCCGAAGTCGAGGACTTTGACGTGCCCATCCGGCGTGATGCGGACGTTGCGAGGTTTGAGATCACCGTGCAACAGGCGGCGAAGCTGTCGCTCGCCGACCGTGGCCTCGAAACGGTGCGCATCTTCGAGGAAGCGGCACAACTCGACGCCAATCGTCGCAGCGCGTTCGACGGGAACGGGTCCGCGGCTGATCAGATCAGAGAGGTTCTCGCCGTCCAGGTACTCCATCGCGACGTAGAAGTAGCCGGACTCCAGACCATGCTCGTAGACGAACGGAACGTGCGGGCTGATCTGACAGAACTGCTTCTGCAGCTCGGCTCCCCACTGTTCGGCCTCGAGAATCTCGTGGGCTTCGCGGTCGGTCCCCTGCGGCACCAGCTTCAGTGCCACGCGCGAGTCGTTTCTCGTGTCTTGCGCGAGAAACACGACGGCCATACCCCCGCGACCGATCTCCCGGAGAATTTCGAACGGCCCCAGCTTGTGGAACACGCTTGCCATCATCTGCCTCGCTCACCGGCGTGATTGGCCGACGTCGAACCCGTCCCGTTCGCAGAGCCCAGAAACCAGTTGTCCCGCGTCAACGCCAGCCGGGCGGCTTCGTCGAGCCCCCCTAGCGCATCGACGCGAACGCCATGAAAAACGTTCCTCTGGAAGCGAGGCACGGCACCGCGCTCGATGATCAGTGACCCGTGCGACGACGCCGCTGACCCGTTTCTGAGGAAAGTATTGTGCGCAATTCGTGGCGACGCCCCCGAGCCGATGGCGAGCGCGGCGCCTGGGTTGTCGTGGATGTCGCTGGCGACCAGGCCGGCGCCGTCGCCGTCGGCGAAATCAACCGCGGCCCTCGTGGCGCCCGTTATCTCCACGTCAACAATCGACAACGACGCGTTCCGAACCAGCAATCCCGTCCCCAGGGGCGTGGCGGCATCTCCCACGATTCTGAAGCCGACGAGTTCTGCCGAGCTCAGGCCAGTGGCAATGACCGCGGGCCCCTCCTCGGCGGTGGTGGCGGGCAGCCGAATCGTCGCCCCACGTGGGACCCGGCTGACCACGCGCACTCCGTCTTTCAAGTGCAGCTGCTCGCGATACTCACCGGGTTCCACGATGACCTGCGACATCGGTTGCGCCCGAGCGATGGCGGCGTTGATTGAATCGTGTGGGTGCACGATCTCCGTGGTCGGTCCGGCGACGGGCGGCCGCAGGATCGCCCCTGATAACGAATACCTGACATCCGCGGGCACGAGCACGACGCTGAGTGCGATCGCCAGAACCAACGCGGTCTGACGAAGCAGCCTCTCGCGCGCGGGTCCGCCTCCCGTGAGGGCGGTCCTCGAGGCGGCGAAACGCTCGCCCTCGACATAGACCGCGGTCACGTTGTCCTTTCCGCCGGCGGCATTCGCTGCGGCCACGAGCGCACGCACCACAGCGTCAGGGTCGCCCGCGAGTCTCTTCACGATCCGTTTGATGTCCGCCGAAGCGACCAGATCGGTCAAGCCATCGCTGCAGAGGAGCAGTGCGGCATCCGGCTCGAACGCAACGTGCTCGACGTCGATGAATTCAGGATCGAAGGGCTCGTGATGCTCGGAGCCGACATCGCGATAGACCTCGTTTCGCCGCGGGTGCCGCATCGCGTCGGCTTCCGACAACTCGTTGGCATCCTCGCGCTCACCGATCGGCGAATGATCACGAGTGATCTTCTCGATGCGATCGTGACGCAGCTTGTAGAGACGCGTGTCGCCGACGTGGCCAATCACCGCGCGCCCGTCCTGCACCAGCGCGACCGTGAGCACGCACGCCATCCCTTGCCATTCCGTCCGGCCGGCAGCCAGGCGATGAATTTCGTTGTTGGCGATGGTGATCGACTCGCGGATTCTGTCGCTCACCGGTCCCGTCTCACGTTCTAAACGGGTCCGCAACATCGTCAGCGCCACGTCGGCCGCTCGCCCACCGGCGGCCTGGCCTCCCACCCCGTCGACCACGGCAAAGACACCTCGCGCGACGTCAACGTGGAATCGATCCTCATTGACCTCGCGCTGGAGACCGGGGTTCGTGAGGCCGGCTGCCGCGATCGTCTGCGCTGATCGCATTTGATCGCCTCCTCAGGCGTCTCCCGCCATGTCGACCCAAAAGAAACAACCGACGATGGCGGCGAGGGCCAGCAGCATGACGAATCGGGCCAGGAGCAAGAGCGTCATGGCTGCGAATGGGTCGCTTCGAACTCAAGGTAGACGATGTCAGCCAGCCCGATTCGAGCGCGCGGGGGCAGCGGCGTTTCGAGGCCGTTCTCGCGCTTGGTGCCTTCGCTGTCGTCGTAGCCCCGCGGCACATGGCGGCCGTTTAGCGTGGTACCGAGCGAACTCAGGTCGATGAGAAAGAACGATCCGGACTGCGGATCCCTCCTGATCCGGGCGTGCTCACGCGAGACGTCGACCGACGAAACGATGCGCACGTCGACGGGATAGGCGACGCCGCCCCGACCGATCGTGACGGAATCCTTCACGACTTGATGCGAGTGTTTGCCCGCATTGTCTTCGTAGGCGAGGCGAGCAAACTGCCGCGGTGCCTCAGCTGGCGGACTCCCGGCGACTCGTTCGCGGGACGTGGTTTTCGATCCGGACTGGACCGTCGTGATTCGTCGCGTCCGTGTGCCGGCACCCAGCTCCGGACCTCCGGGCAAGAGGAGCTCCGAGTCGACGAGGATGTCCCCTTCTTTCAGTTCACCATCAGGGTCGGGGACGAACGCCACCTCCCAATCGCCTCCCGCGCTTTGAACCGGAACCTGGCGGATCCCGAGCACTCGCGCGGCGTAGCGGTCGAGGACCGACCGGCGATTCATCACATCCAGTGCTTCGGTCAGGGCGCGAACGGCTTCCTGCTGCAGAATCGGAACCACCCCCTCCAGCCGCGCGTATTCGCTGGGGTGGAGGTAGACGACATAACGGCTCGGAGCCAGCACTGAGTACTTGAGCTGCTCGACGTTTTGCCGCATGTTGGAGAGGACCGCGTCAATCAGATCTCGGGCGGGCCTTCGGCCGGCGTCAGCGCCTGGGGTTCGCCGATGCGGAGTCATGTTGTCATAGTCACTATGGCGAAATTACGAACCGCAGTCTTAAGGAAGTTCCAAGGCTTCCGTAGTGTTTGACTCGTGACCGTTCGATTTGGGCCCTTCGTGGTCAACCCGCAGAGCCGGCAGCTCTTTCGCGACGACGCGGAAGTCCACCTGTCGACCAAGGCGTTTCACTTGCTTTGCACCCTTCTTACGCGACGGCCCGACGTCGCCTCAAAGGCCGAACTGCTCAGGGTGGTATGGCCGGATTCGTTCGTGATCGAGGCCAACCTGAATGTCCTGATTGGCGAGATCCGCCGGAGTCTGGGTGACGACCCGCAACAGCCGCAGTACATCCGCACCGTGCACGGGGTTGGCTATGCGTTTTGTGCCGAAGCGACCGAGGAGAGCCATCCCCGTTCAAGCGACGGCCGCGGCAAGCACTCGCTTCTGGATCGAATGGAAGGATCGGACGTTTCCCTTGACCGCCGGGGACAACGTGGTTGGACGACACCCGGAGTGCAGGATCTGGCTCAACGAGACTGGTGTGTCTCGTCGACACGCGCGCATCTTCGTCGACGGCCTGACGGGCCGCGTGATGCTCGAGGATTTGAACAGTACCGAACGGTACCTGCGGTGGATCAGCAGCCCGTCACGGCGCCGCGCGCCTTGAGCGATGGCGACGTCCTGCAGATTGGGTCGGCCGAACTCACGTTCCGCGAGTGGTCGGCCGACGCGTCGCGCGAAACCGAGCGAATCCGCAAGCCGCACACGCAGTAATCAAACGTTACCGCCCGCCCCCGGTCGGCATATTGCAGACATGGAGCGGTGGTTCGGAAGCGTATTCCTTGCGGTTTTGACGGGCTTGGGTTCGTCGCCAGCCCTGGCACAACCCGACCCACGCCCGGGCGCCCTTCACCCGGCTCGATTCGACCAAGCCCCCGTCATCGACGGACACCTTGATGAGGAGATATGGCGCCGGGCGGCACGCCTCAGCGAGTTCCGGCAGGTCCAGCCGGGTGACAATCTCGAGCCGTCGCAGCCGACCGAGATCCTGATCGGCTACGACCGGCGCGCGCTGTATCTCGCCTTCCGCGCAACTGATACCTCCGGAAACGTGCGGGCCACACTCGCCCGACGCGACGCGATTGCCGACGATGATGTCATCGGCGTTTACCTCGACACATCGGGTACCCGGCATATTGCAGACATGGAGCGGTGGTTCGGAAGCGTATTCCTTGCGGTTTTGACGGGCTTTGCTTCGTCGCCAGCCCTGGCACAACCCGACCCACGCCCGGGCGCCCTTCACCCGGCTCGATTCGACCAGGCCCCCGTCATCGACGGACACCTTGATGAGGAGATATGGCGCCGGGCGGCACGCCTCAGCGAGTTCCGGCAGGTCCAGCCGGGTGACAATCTCGAGCCGTCGCAGCCGACCGAGGTCCTGATCGGCTACGACCGGCGCGCGCTGTATCTCGCCTTCCGCGCAACTGATACCTCCGGAAACGTGCGGGCCACACTCGCCCGACGCGACGCGATTGCCGACGATGATGTCATCGGCGTTTACCTCGACACATTTCACGATCGGCGACGCGCGTACTACATCTTCTTCAATCCGTACGGAATTCAAGCGGATGGCATCTATACCGAGGGCCAGGCACAGCCTGACCTCACCGTGGACCTGGTGATCGACTCGAAGGGAACCATCGACGCCACTGGCTACACGGTCGAAGCTGCGATCCCCTTCGCATCGCTGCGGTATCGAACCGGAGAGTCGCCAACGTGGGGACTGCACGTGCAACGCTTCATCCGCCGCGACCGGAACGAGCAGATCTCGTGGATGTCGTTGTCGCGCGATCGATCGAGCCTGCTCGACCAGGCCGGTCAACTCGGAGAGTTCACCGATGTCGGAGAGGGCCGGCCGCTCGAAATCATTCCGACCAGCGTGGCCACCCAGGCCGGCTCGGCAACAGCAACCGGCTTTGCTGAAGGCAATGTCGATCCGGAACCCGGCATCACGCTGAATCTCGGCCTCACGCCGACAATGAACGCGGCTTTCACGGCGAACCCGGACTTCGCGCAGGTCGAAGCTGATCAGCTCGTGCTGACCGTCAATCAACGGTTCCCGATTTTCTACGACGAGAAACGCCCGTTCTTCCTGGAAGGCATCGACGCTTTCCAGACACCGATCAACATCATTCACACGAGGACCATCGTCGACCCTGACTACGCGGTCAAGCTGACAGGCAAGCATGGACGTGCGACGGTGGGCGCGTTGTACGCCGCAGATGGCGCACAAAAGACAGCATTCCGGATCAAGAGCGACGTCGGTCGCGAATCGACGGTCGGCGCAGCGGTTACCAGCCTGCAAGAAGATGAGCGGTCCAGCAGCCTGCTCAGTGCGGACGCCCGTCTGCGAGTGAGTGACAAGACCGTGATCACGGCACAGATCGCCAGCACCTTCGCAAACATGCCCTTTCGCGATCCAGTCCTGGGAGGCACACGGCAACGTGAAGGTAACGGCCTCGGCTACTACGCCCGTGTCGAAAGGCGCAGCCGGCACTCTCTCACGGCCGTGACCGCATCCGGGTCGAGTCCCGACTACCGCGCCGATCTGGGCTTTACGAGACGCGTCAATACGAATGTCGTCTCGATTCAGACGACGTACAACTCTGAGCCGCAGCCTGATGCACGGCTGATCTCCTGGAGCGCCACGAACGTGACACAGGCTCAATGGGACTGGCAGGGCCGCGCGAATTTCGTGTACGTGTATCCGCAGGCTCAACTGAACTTCAGACGGCAATCGTATGTTCGCGCGTTCGCATTCCGCGACTACGAGCGCCTGTTCGAGGAAGAGTTCGGCGTGCGCCGTTCGCCCGGTCGCGAGGGCGCCTTTCTCGGCGATAGCGAACGCTCCACGAGTTGGGAGGGGTTCACCGTGCAGGCCGGGAGCGCGCCGACAGAGGCGCTGGCGTTTTCGGCGACGGTCGCGGGGAGCTGGGACGTATTCGACTACGACTTCGGGGCGGGACCGATGTTTCCCCGTGTCAGCCCCGCAGCGGTGCTCGACCCCAATGCGCCGCTGGATCCTGGCCCTTCGCGTTCACGAAGCATCGGCGGCGACGTCACGTGGAGGCCGACGAACAGCCTGCGCACGTCGCTCGACGTCAGCCGTAACACGCTCGTGCGCAATGACAACGGTCGTACGGCATACGACTCGACGCTCGTCAGTTGGCAGACGACGTACCAGTTCACGCGCTTCACGTCGGTGCGTCTGCGAACCGACTGGGATTCCGTCAACGCCACACTGCGCGGACAGTACCTGTTTGGCTGGACGCCGAGTCCTGGCACCGCGCTGTACGCCGGTACAACGATGATGCGACCATCGATGGGTTCGATCGTCGGACTGGAGTCCCCGTTCCAGGATTCAGGCGCAACCGGCGCACGGTGTTTGTCAAGCTGTCGTACATGCTGAGAACAGTGCTATGAAGGGTGACGCAATCTGATTGATGCAACACCAGGGGCCCGCGCCGAGGGACGAAGATCCGCTGTTGAGGATCTCGATGGCCGAGTATCAAGCCGGAGGTGTGGATGCCTTCAACCGCCTGCACGACGCGCTGGCCTCCGATCTGAAGGCGTACCTCACCAGGCTCTCACGCGATCCCACGCGTGCTGACGACCTGCTGCAGGAGACATTTCTTCAGATCCATCGATCGCGGGCGTCGCACACCCCCGGTCAACCAGTCAGGCCGTGGGTGTTTGCGATTGCCAAGAGGGTGTTCTTGATGGATCGACGTAGCGCAACCCGGCGAGCCCTGCGCGAGGAGCGTTCAGCTATCGTCCAGACTGAGCGGTCCACCGTTACGAACCAGGCCGATCGGTTGCATGTTCGCGATCAAGTTGAGTCAGCCCTGAGACAGGTTCCTCCGGATGGCCGCCGCGCGTTCGTTCTGCATCATCTGTTCGGGCTCTCGTTCACCGAGGTTGCGGCAAAGCTCGGGATCAAGCCTGGCGCGGCGAAGATCCGGTCGAGTCGCGCAGCGCACTTCATGAGAGCACTTCTGCGGGGAGGTCGTGGTGAGTGATTCTCGGCTACCGGCGACACAGGACTATCGCCAGCAGATCGTCGGCAGCCTCACGCCGGTCCGCCCGTTGGCGGCACCTTCGCGGCGTGTATGGATGCTGTTGCCCCTTGGCATTCTGCTGGCGGTGACTGCACCGGTATTCGCGGGGCAGCGGGGCGACCTCTCCGTCTACGCGCCACTGGTCACGTGGGGACTGACGGGAGCACAAACACTCCTGGGGTTGTGGCTCCTCTCGCTGGGCTTCCGTGAGGCAGTGCCTGGCCGCAACGTTTCTCGATTCGCGCTCACGATAGCAGTGACGTTGACAGCAGTGCTCGTCGGCGGCGTCACGGTGCTGACGAACACGGTGAGCGCGACGGTGGTGCCCCCTGGCCGCGAGTGGCAGTTCTGGGTCGAATGCGTGGCGTGGCCGATGATGCTGGGTGCGCCCTTCATGCTGATCACGACGCTGATGGCGGTGCGGGCATTCCCCACGCGGCCGGCGATCGCCGGGGCCTTGTGCGGGATGTCAGCGGGAATCCTGACGGATGCCGGGTGGCGACTGAGCTGCTGGATCTCGGAGCCGACCCACGTCCTCGGCTCTCATGGCGCGGCGATACTCGGCTTGGCCGCCGCTGGGGCCCTTCTGGCCGTCTGCGTGGACTTTCCCCGCTGGAGCAGGCTCCGCTCGCACAGGTGACACTTGTCACCTAAACAAGTGACACGCATCACTGGTCCGCCCCTCGACGTCCGGAGACGATGGGCGCACGATGATTGCGATCGATGTTCGTGCTCTCCGGAAGTCGTATGGATCGGTTCACGCGCTTCGCGGTCTCGATCTCTCGATCGAAGCTGGCGGACTGATAGTCGGCCTGCTGGGACCTAACGGCGCCGGCAAGACCACCCTCGTCGAGATCCTCGAAGGGTTGCGCACTGCCTCCTCCGGAACCGTCTCGGTTCTCGGTCTCGATCCCAGCCGCGCACCCAACGCGCTGCGCGCCCGGATCGGCGTCCAGCTTCAGACCACGGCGTTCGTGCCCGAGCTGACGGTCGCCGAGACCCTTCGGCTCTACGCCTCGCTCTACCCACGCTCGCTGTCTCCCACCGATGTGCTCGCACGCGTCGACCTGATCGACAAAGCCAAGGCACTCGTCCGCACTCTCTCGGGTGGTCAGCGCCAGCGCTTGGCCATCGCCCTGGCGATGTTGCACGATCCGGATCTCTTCATCCTCGACGAGCCGACTTCTGGACTCGATCCAATCGCCCGCCGGCAGATTCACGACATCCTCAGGACGCTCAAACTTCAAGGGAAGACGATTGTGCTGTCGTCGCACTACCTGGACGAGGTCGAGGCGCTGGCTGATCGCGTCTTGATCCTGTCGTCTGGGGAGATCGTCGCCGACGGAACGCCCCTGGAGCTCCTGGCGCGCGGCGCCGGTAGCTCCACGCTTTGGGTGGCCATCTCGGGCGACGTCGATGCGACGACGCTCGTTCCGGGGGCGACGTTCGAAGGTCCCGATGGCTCCTTGTTCCGTTATCGCACCGCGGACCCGACCGCCGCCATCATGGGTCTCGCCGATTCTCTTCGCGCATCCGGGGCTCGACTGGACGACTTGCGCTTGAAACGGCCGACGCTGGAAGACGTCTACTTGCAGCTCGTTGGGCCGGCGGCTCACTCATCCTCTCAACCCGCCGCCACCGAGGTCTGACCATGTTTCTTCGAAGTGTGCTCGCGCTCGTCCGCGTTCAGCTGATCGAAATTCGTCGATCGAAGACCGCGATCTTCTGGATGACGGCCTTCCCGGTCGGGTTCCTATTGCTCTTCGGCTTCGTGATGGCGAGAGGCGACTCGCGAGCAACTGCGTATCTGATGCCGGGACTGCTGACGACGACCTTGATGTCGGGATCGCTGTTCGGCGTGGCCCTGCCGCTCGTCCAACGGCGCGAGGAGGGGCTGTTGCGTCGGCTTCACGTCACGCCGCTGCCACCTGCGGCGGTCGTACTGGCGCACGGCATCACGGCTCTGATGACCGGCTTCCTGTCGCTGGTCAGCCTGATGTTGCTCGCTAAGGCGATCTTCGGAGTCGAGATGGTCGGTTCGTGGAGCACGCTCGTCGGGGTGTTCTTCTGCGGAGCGTGCGCGCTGATTCCGCTGGGGCTTCTCGTCGGGAGCACAGCACGCGACATTCGGACCGCCCCCGCGATCTCAAACCTCTTGTTCTTTCCGTTGATGTTCCTGTCGGGTTCCGCTATGCCGTTTGCGTTGCTGCCCGACGGGGTCAAAAGCTTCGCGCGATTCCTGCCCACCACCTATCTCGTCGACACCTATTCGAGCGTGATCGTGCGCGGTGAGGGTCTCGCGTCAATCGCCGGCTCCCTCGCGGTCTTGCTTGGCGTCGGCGCCGTCGGGATCGTGCTCACCTCGATGCTCTTCCGATGGGAGGGCACCGATCCGATTCCGCGCAAGTCCCTCGCCATGATTGCAACCGCATTTGCGGTGACGCTGGGCGTCGCTGCGCTTGCCGCACCGGCGTTTCGGATGACCGAGCTGCCTGGGGCACGGCGTATCGAGGCCGGCGAGGCCAGCGGCCAGCTCCGCGTCCTGCGAGGCGTCACGGTCCTCGACGGCCTCGGCGGGCGCATCGTCAAAGCCCGCGTCATGATTCGCGACCATCGCATCGCCGAGGTGTCGCTTGACGACGACCGCGTGCCGATGCCGGAGGGGGCGACCGTCGAGGATCTCCGAGGTAAGTATGTGATCCCTGGTCTCTTCGATTCCCACGTTCATTGGGGCGGTTCAGGAGGCATTGGCCTTGCCGCAATCGAGCAGACGGACGATCGCATGGCGCACGATTTCGGCGCCGCGCTCGCCGCGGGAGTGACGTCGGTCGTATCGCTGACAGACGACCTCGAGACGATGCGCTCGCTGTCGGCAGCCGTGTCGGCAGCGGAACACCGCGCGCCGCGAACATTCTTCGCCGGGCCCTCGGTGACCGCGCGAGGCGGCCATCCCAGTGAGCTCTTCTCCTTCTTGCCGGGCCTCGCCGAACAGCTGACGCGACAAGTCGAGACACCACAAGAGGCGCGCGCGGCAATCGCCGAGCTCGATCGTGCGCGAGTCGACCTGGTAAAGCTGGTGCTCGAGCCGGGATTCGAGGACCGGCCGTTGCCTCGGCTCCGCGAGGATGTTTTTCGTGCGGCCATGGACGAAGCACGCACTCGCAAGATGAAGACCACAGTGCACGTTGGTACCGATGCGGACGTGCGGCTGGCTATCGATGCAGGGGCCAATGGAATCGAGCACACGTCTCGAGGTCTCACCGACGAGACCATTGCGCTGATGGCGGCGCGAAGGGTCACGTTCACGCCCACCAACGTGGTGCTCGACTTCTCGTGGAAGCGCCGCGGTCTCGCGGGCGAAGACGAGCTCGTGAGGAAAGCCGCGATTCCGGCGATTCTGCAAAGCCTGCGCGGCGAGGCGTCACCGATCGCGTCACTGCTGACCGAAGGTCCGATGGCAGATCGACTCAGCGCGGCGTTTGCCGGTTCGATCGAACAGACGTCGAGAGCCATCCGTGCGGGTGTGCCCATCCTTGCGGGATCCGACGCAGGGAACCCGGTGACCTTCCACGGCGTCTCGCTGATTCGCGAGCTCGAGCTCCTGGCCCAGGCTGGCATGCCGCTGGGAGAAGTGCTGAAGTCCGCCACGTCCCGTGCTGCCGATCGGCTCGGCCAGTCGACGCTTGGGCGGATCACGAGCGGTTCGGTGGCTGACCTCGTCGTCCTCGACGCGGACCCGACGGAAGCCGTCGATGCCTATCGGAGCGTCGTTTCGGTGTATCTGGGCGGCCGGAAACTCGACGTCAATCACCTGACCGACACGTCGCCCGGGCCGTGGCACCCGGGACGGTGACGAGGTGAATCAGGCAGGGCGAGTATGCTGAGCGAGACGATGAGGTCTGGGATACTGGCCAGGCTGCGCGGACTGGGTTGGGAGCCGTATGCCTGGCTCGTCTACTCGCTTCCGTTTCTCTATGCCGCGTTCAACCCCGCGCTGAGTGCGCTCGAGAGATGGGCCATGGTGGGCGCGTATCCGGTGTTTCTCGCGCTGTATCTTGGCGGCCATTTCGTTCGCGGTCCACAGGTTCTCTGGATCGTCGGCGGCCTCGACTTGTTGTCGGTAGTCTTTGGCGCGCGCAATCCTCCAGCGTCCTGTTTCTTCATTTACGGCTCGGCGTTGCTCGGCGCGGCACTGCCTGCGCGGCATGCCGCGTTCGCGCTGATTGGCCAAGTGGCGCTGGGCGCCGTAGCGTGGCTCGCCCTGGACTTGCCGATCTGGTTCCTGATTCCGGCAACCGCCATCTCAGCGCTCGTCGGCGCCGTTTGCATTCAGGCCGCCGTGAACGAGTCCGGCAATGCGAGGCTGCGAGTGGCCCAGGCTGAAGTGGAGCGGCTCGCGAAGGTGGCCGAACGCGAGCGCATTGCCCGCGACCTCCACGATCTGCTGGGTCACACGCTCTCGGTGGTGGTGCTGAAGAGTGAGCTGGCGCAAAAGCTGATGTCTCGTGACACCGCTCGCGCCGTTCAGGAGATGGCTGAAGTCGAGCGGATTGCTCGTGACGGATTGAAGGAAGTCCGAGAAGCCATTACAGGCTATCGCTCGTCTGGCCTGATGAGCGAGCTCGAAAATGTCCGGCATGCATTGGTAACAGCGGGCATTGACGCCACGATTGACGCGCGATCGGTGACGCTCGACCCGGCGCAGGAAACCGCGCTGTCGTTCGCGCTGCGCGAGGCGGCCACCAATGTGATTCGGCACGCCGGGGCTACGACGTGTCACATCCGCTTCTACGCGCGAGACGGCTCGGTGCTCATGGAAGTGGAAGACAACGGGCGCGGCGGTGATGTGCCATTCGGAAACGGCTTGCAAGGCATGCGCGAGCGCATACAGGCGCTGGGCGGGGTCTTGCAACGGGAGACCGACCGAGGCACGCGGCTCCATATCAAGGTCCCGCTCTCGCTGACGCCCTCGCACTAGGCCCGGAACGCTGACGTGTCGCGCATTCGAGTACTCATTGCCGAGGATCAGAGCATGGTCCTCGGCGCACTGGCCGCCCTGCTCGACATCGAACAGGACATCGAGGTCGTCGCCAAAGCGCGTGACGGCCGCGAGGCGCTGGCTCTCGTCGAGCGCACGCAGCCCGACGTCGTGCTGACCGACATCGAGATGCCGCTGCTCACCGGGCTGGAGCTGGCAGCCGAAATTCGGCGTAGCGCGCCAGCCGGCCGCCCGCGCGTCATCATCCTCACGACGTTTGCGCGGCCGGGTTACTTGCGCCGAGCTCTCGAGGCGGGCGCCTCCGGTTATCTGCTCAAGGACGCGCCTGCCGAGAAGCTCGCCGATGTCATCCGCAGTGTCCATCGCGGGCTGCGAGTAGTCGACCCGCAACTCGCCCAGGATGCGTGGGGCGAGAGCGATCCGCTGACCGATCGCGAGCGCCAGATCCTGCGGGCCGCCGAGGAAGGGCTGACCAGCGCCGATATCGCCGAGCGTTTGCACCTGTCGGAGGGCACGGTGCGCAACTACTTGTCGGAGGCGATTTCGAAATTAGGCGTCACGAACCGAATCGAAGCCACACGACTGGCCAGACAGAAAGGCTGGCTCTAAGGGCATCGCAACTATAATTCGCGTCCTGCACAAGGAGCGGACCATGCGACGACGAGTGATATGTGGCATCGCGGCGATCATCCTGCTGGGATCGCTCACCACCAGTGCCCAGGCGCCGCCCAAGCAAGGCGCTGCGGAGCCGAAGACTACCTGGTACTTCTACACCGTGAAGTGGGGCTTCCAGGACGAGTTCCTTGATCTGTTCCAGCGCAATCACTATCCGTTGCTCAAAGCCCGCGAGAAGGCGGGGCAATACCGATCGGTGCGCACCTTCGTCCCTGAGTTCCATGGCGACGGCCGCGGCGACTGGACGTTCGCGGTGGAGTTGGTCGTTCCGCCCAACGCGCCCACGACGCCGACCAACGAAGAGTTCATCGCCAAGCTCTATCCCGATCGGGCGAAGTTCGACCGCGAGGAACAGCGCCGGTTCGAGATTCTGGTGGCGCACTGGGATGTGCCGCTCAATCGCCTGGACTTCGACGCGCGCAAGCCGACGAGGTGAGCCTCGGCGCTCGCCGCTACGGCGACACAGCCTTCGGAACGTGATTGCGGAGCAATATAATTCATCGCAGCATGCAGGGCACGGAATGGATCATCGAGGCCTATGGCTGCGAACCCGAGGCGTTGCGAGACCAGGTGCGCCTGCAGAGGCTCTTCGAACGGCTGATTGAGGATCTCGAGCTGACATCGGTTGCCGCACCGGTCTGGCACACCTTTCCAGCGCCAGGCGGAATTACCGGATTCGTCGTCCTCGCCGAATCACATCTGGCGTGTCATACGTTTCCTGAGTTTGGTTCGATCTGTGTGAATGTGTTCTGCTGCCGTCCCCGCCTGGACGTCGACCCCGCCGGTGTGCTGGCAGAAGTTCTTGGCGCGACCCACACCTCGGTGCGCGCCATCGAACGGACATATGCACCAGCGAGTCCTGTACAAACATGAGAGGCCCAGCCGGCCGATGCCCGAACTGCAACGCACCGATCAAGTTTCGCTGGTCGGGCGCGGTGCAGACTGTCTGCGACAGCTGCCGCTCGGTCGTCGTACGGCATGACGTCGATCTCGAGGCGATGGGCAAGGTCAGCGATTTGCCGCCGGACAGCTCCCCTATTCTGCTCGGCACCGAGGGACGCTTCGATGGCCGTTCGTTCACGGTCGCTGGGCGCATCGTGTACGAATATGACGACGGCGGCTGGAACGAGTGGCATCTGGTGTTTGCCGATGGCGCGAGCGGCTGGCTGTCCGATGCCCAAGCCGAATACGCGGTCTCCACGCTCGTCACGCCGCCGGGACCGCTGCCCTCCGAAAAGAACATCAGCCTGGGCTACCAGTATCCGTGGGATCCTCCGCTTCAGGTCACGACCCTGACGCGGGCGCGATATGTCGGCGTCGAGGGTGAGCTGCCCTTCGAATACTGGGACAAGAGTGAAGTCTTGTTTGCCGACCTCCGCGGTCACGATGACGCCTTTGCGACCATCGACTACGGCGAAGACCCGCCGCTGCTGTTCGTTGGCCGCTTCGTCGATTACGACAACCTCTCGCTGCGCAACGTGCGAACCTACGAAGGATGGTAAGCGGGAAGGCGCCCGACACCCGTGGATTCAACTGCGGCAACTGCGGCGCTGCGGTGGAACTGCGCGCATTGCAGCACACCCGCGTGGTGGCCTGCACGAGCTGCGGCGCCCTGCTCGACCCCCGCGATCCCAACGTTCATGTCTTGCAAACGGCAGCGCAACGCGAATCGATCGTACCTGTCATCCCGCTAGGCAGTCGCGGAACCTGGGACGGACACCCATGGGAAGTGATTGGGTTCCAGCGTCGCTGGATCGAAGTCGAAGACGAGCGGTATTACTGGGACGAATACGTCCTGTTCAACCCATATCGTGGGTTCCGCTACTTCAGCGTGTACGAGGGCCACTGGAACGACATTCGGACAATTCGTGAGCTGCCGGAGTTGGTCGAAGGGAAGCGGCCCAGGGCCCGCCATCGCGGCCGCCTTTATGACCACTTCCAGGGCGCGGTGGCTCGCACGGAGTACGTCCTCGGCGAGTTCCCCTGGCGGGTCCGCGTCGACGAGCCGGTCGCCGTCAGCGACTACACGGATCCGCCATACCTCCTGTCGAGTGAGAGCACTGGCGACGAGACCACGTGGTCACTGGGCACCTATACGGATCCGAACACCATTTGGAAGGCATTTTCGGTTCCGGGCGACCCGCCGGGCCAATCTGGTGTTTTCGCCAACCAGCCCAATCCCTACGGGAAGCGTACCCGGTTTGCCTGGCTCACGTTCGCGGCCCTCCTGGCAGTCCTGCTGCTGCTCTTCGTCGGACGCCAGCTTACGGCCGACCGCGAGCCCGTCCTGTCCAGGCAGTACCAGTTCCGGCCGAACGCAGAGTCCGCTCTCGTTACCGACACGTTCGCGATCCGTGAACCTAGCACGCTGGAGATTGCGCTGAGCACCAATCTCCAGAACGCCTGGTTGCACTTCGATCTCGCGCTCATCAACAGCGACTCTGGAACGGCTTGGAACGTGGGACGCGAAGTGAGCTATTACTCCGGGTCGGACAGTGACGGGCCTTGGAGCGAAGGCAGCCAACAGGGCCGCCTGGTCCTGCCGCAGGTCCCGGCGGGTGAATACTACGTACGGGTTGAACCCGAAGGCGAAACGGCCGGCCAGCCAGTGTTCTATGCGATTCACGTCCGCCGCGACATCCCGCTGCGGTTGCCCTACGTCCTGGCCTTCCTGCTGCTGTTTGTTCCGACGATTGCCGTGTCGTTCAGGGCGCTGTCGTTCGAAGTGAAGCGACAAGAGGAAAGCGATTACGGGAGCTAGCGGATGTTCATGCGCGCTGTCTTTCTGCTACTGGGCTTGACGATCGTGAGCAGTGCCGTCGCCGCCGACACCCGAGGCTGGTTCGCCACCCGTCCGTCGGTAATCGGAAACGTCCCTCGTTCGATTCGCGACAACCCGGCGGCGTACCGTGCACTCTACGGCGGGGCGCCCAACCTGTTCGGAGGAAAGTGACCGATGCCCGACACCCTTGCATCGAATGCGATCGCCGCGGTGGTATTCGCCCTGCTCGGCATTACTGTATTTATCGTGTCGTTCGTCGTCGTCGATCGACTGACGCCGTACACGTTGTGGAAAGAGATCATCGAAAAACACAACACGGCGCTGGCTATTTTGATCGGCGCGATTGCGCTCGGCATGTCGATCATCATTGCCGCTGCCATCATCTGAGCACGTGGTCGGCGCGCCGGCAATGAGGCACCCATGACCGCGGCGCTGCTGACGACTGTCTTGCTGATCGCGGCGTGCGGGCTCATCTATGAGCTCGTCGCAGGTGCGCTCGCCAGCTATCTGCTCGGCGACAGCGTCACGCAGTTCTCCACGGTGATCGGCACCTATCTCTTCGCGATGGGGATCGGCTCGTGGCTGTCTCGCTTCATCGGCCGCGGGCTGGCCACACGATTCGTCCTCATCGAGATCATGGTCGGGGTCGTCGGCGGCTTCTCGTCCGCGCTGCTGTTCCTCGCCTTCGCCTATACCGACGGCTTCCGCGTCCTGCTCTACCTTCTCGTCCTCGTCGTCGGCATTCTGGTCGGCCTCGAAATTCCGCTGCTCATGCGGTTGCTGCGCGATCGCTTCGAGTTCAAGGATGTCGTCGCGAATGTTCTGACTTTCGATTACCTGGGAGCCCTGGGCGCCTCCTTGCTCTTCCCGATCGTGCTGGTCCCATGGCTCGGGCTCGTCCGCGCGCCGATGCTGTTTGGGGGCATCAACGTCGCCGTCGCGCTGTGGACGACCGTGATCCTTCGGCAGTCACTCCGAGCCCCTCGTATTTTGCAGGCCTTGTGTGTCGTGGCGCTGGCGCTGCTTGGGGCTGGAATGTGGCAGGCGAACGCCATTCTCGATCTGGCCGAGGCAGAACCTCTACGCAGACGAGATCATCCTGGCGAGAACGACTCCGTACCAGCGGATTGTGTTGACCGCCTGGAAGGATGACCTTCGGCTTTTCCTGAACTCGAATCTGCAGTTCAGTTCGCGGGACGAATATCGCTATCACGAAGCGCTCGTCCATCCGGGTCTTGCTGCGACGCCATCCGCTCGAAACGTCCTGATCCTGGGTGGTGGTGATGGGCTGGCCTTGCGCGAAGTGCTTCGCCATCCCAACGTCGAGCGCGTCACGCTCGTCGATCTCGACCCTGAAATGACGCGGCTCTTCTCGACTCACCCGGACTTGCGGCGGCTGAACCACGGCGCGCTCACGGATCGCCGCGTCACCGTGGTGAACGACGATGCGTTTACGTGGCTGGAGAGCGAGGGCCAGCGCTTCGATTTCGCGGTGGTGGATTTCCCGGATCCATCGAACTTCTCCCTCGGCAAGCTGTACACGACGACCTTCTACCGGATGCTGAGGAAGCGCCTTGCGCCCGACGCCACGTTCGTCGTCCAGGCGACTTCCCCGCTCTTCGCCCCACAGTCTTATTGGTGCATCGTCGCAACGCTCGAGCAGGCGCGTTTCGCTGTCGCCCCATATCACGTGTACGTCCCTTCGTTTGGCGAATGGGGCTTCGTGCTGGCCGGAGACTCGGCCCCGAACATCGCTTCGACGCTCCCACCGGATCTGCGGTTCCTGACCCTCGCGACCATTCGCGAGATGTTCGACTTTCCACGGGACATGGCGCGAGTGCCGGTCGAAACCAACCGTCTGCACACACAGGCGCTCGTCCGCTACTACGAGCGCGAATGGGCCACGATCAGTCGGTGACGCTGCTCTCGCGTCGTGGCTTTCTGTCGGCTGCGCTCGTCGGCCTGGTGCAAAAGAGCGGGCGACGAATCGAGGGCGGATTCGTCAACGAATCGCATGTGCCCGGTCACCAACTGCGTGACCGCGTCCGGTTTGCCGAGCCTCGACAAACGCGAACGTCACCGGTGGTGATCGTTGGCGGCGGCATCGCGGGTCTGTCCGCGGCGTGGCGGCTCGGGAAACGTGGGATGCACGACTTCGTCGTGCTCGAAATGGAGCCGACCGCGGGTGGCAACGCGCGCTGGGGCGAGAATGAGATTGCGCCGTTTCCATGGGCCGCACACTACGTCCCGGTGCCTGGCCGCTCGGCTGGACTCGTTCGTGAGCTGTTCACGGATCTTGGCGTCTTCGATGGCGAGCGGTGGGACGAACGGCATCTGGTCCATGCGCCGCGAGAGCGGCTCTTCATTCACGGTCGCTGGCAGGAGGGCCTGGATCCCACCGTGGGTCCAACGCAACGCGACCGCGATCAGTTCGCGCGTTTCGATGAGCGCATCGCCCAACACCGATCGACCGGACGATTCACGATCCCGGTTTCCGCTGGGAGCGACGGTTCGCCGCCACCCATCGAGGATTCGCTATCGATGGCCGCATGGCTCGATCGCGAGCGACTGGACTCGCCGTGGCTCCGTTGGATTGTCGACTATGCCTGCCGCGACGACTATGGGGCGCTATCGTCCGATGTCTCCGCGTGGGCCGGACTCCTGTACTTTGCCGCGCGCGAGGATGAACAGGACCTGCTGACCTGGCCCGAGGGCAACGGCTGGATCGTGCGCCGGCTGCTGGAACGGATCGGTCCACGAGTGCTGACCGGCCAGCTCACCTATCGCATCGAACGCCGGGGCAAGGGCTTCAGGGTCCTGACCACTGATACGGAGTGGCTCGCCGACATCGTGATCGTTGCCGCGCCGCTCCTGGTCGCCACTCGCATCGTCGAAGGTGCACCACTGCCGCGAGTCACTTACTCACCATGGTTCACGGCGAACCTTACGCTCGACCGCTGGCCACGCGAGACTGGCTTTCCGGTCGCATGGGACAACGTGATCTACGGCTCACAGTCCTTGGGGTACGTGGTCGCCACTCATCAGCAACTCCGGCGATACGTGCCACGCACGGTGTGGACCTACTACTGGGCACTGGCGCATCAACCCGCCCACGTCGCCCGCCAATGGCTGTTGAACCAGGACTGGGCGACGTTGCGCGAGCAGATCCTCACGGACTTGAGCCGTGCGCATCCCGACATCCGCGACTGCGTGACGCAGGTGGACATCATGCGTCTCGGCCATGCCATGATCCGGCCGACGCCTGGCTTACTGGCCGATCCGGCCTGGCGCGCGCTACGGATGCCGCAAGATCGCCTGTTGTACGCCCACTCCGACGTGAGCGGGCTGCCGCTTTTCGAGGAAGCGCAATATCGCGGAGTCGCGGCGGCAGATCGTGCGTTGGCTACGATGGGGCGCGGATAACGCCCGGCAACCGGTTCGGGGAAACGCAGCCACGAAGGGCACGAAGACACGAATCGCTGGGTAAGGTGGGACGTGACCGCGCGCGAAATCGTGAACGTCGTCACGTGGCGGTAATTGGACGGCCTGCTGAACCGGTTACCTGGCCCCGGGCTTCTGCGGCGCGAGCGGAGTCCTGGAGTACATCCCTACGGGATGCCCGGCTGGATCACTGACAAGCCCGATGGCTCCCGTGCCGTTTGGGAGGTCGAAGGGAAATCCGGGAACGAGTGTTCCACCCAGTTCTTTCGCCTTCTTGCAGCTCTCCTGAATGTCCAGCACCTGAACATAGACCACGCCGTTGAAGGAACTGATCTGCCCCTCCGCAACTCGAATCGTCCCGATGGCCGTTCCACCCGAAACGATTTCAACCGCCTGACTAGTTCCCTGAACGGGGTTGAACTTCCAATCAAAGAGCTTGCCGTAGAACTCCTTCGACTTTGACAGGTCAGTCGTCGTGATGTCGAACCAGGCAACGCGCCCGGCACCGACATCCGCGGGCATCGATTTCGACGGCTTGGATTGCGCCTGCACGAGCGCAACAGCCATCACCGTCATCGCCAGGACCATCGCGCGCATTGAGTCCTCCCTGAGTCCACCAACGGAAAGTCAACCGACCTGCATATCGCAGCCGACCTTGCGAAGCTCGCAGCATAACGCCAAACGGCGGTGCACCCTAGTCACGAGTGAATCGAAGTCGAGTCGCTGCGCCACTGAACGATAATCAACGCGGTCAACGGTTCGCGCACCCTAAACTTCGATCTCGCTAAAGAGGCTCAATTGCGTTCCAGCCGCTTCTACGAACATGTCCAGAGGCACAATTGGTTCGCTGTGACGATCGACTTCGTCGTCGTCGTGCTCGGTGTCTACGTAGCGGTCTGGGTAAGCAACCAGCAGGCAGCGAGCGGGCGGGAGGAGCGAACCGGCAAGGTGGTTGCCGCGCTCCGGCAGGATCTCCGCGATTCGATCGCAGTCGACCAAAAATTTGACGAGGCACTCGTTCCTTCGCTCACGGCTTTCAACGCGGCTCGCGAGCGCGGCGAGACGCCGCCGCCGGTTTTCTTGCGCATTTCTGGCGCCGACACGCCGCCGCGGAGCCCCTGCCTTGGCGTGCTCCAGGCACAGATCGCAGAACTGATCGAACCCACGCTTTTATGGGAGCTTTGCTTCTACTACGACGAACGCGACGGAATCGGACAGAAGTACGTTCGCTATGCGGTGTTCACGGAGAACGAAATCCTGCCCCGCCTGAAGGAAGACTCGCGCGTCTTTTATACGGAAGACCGGAAACGGCTCGCCCCGGCGTTCGAATCGCATATGGACAGGCTGCATGAATGGCGCAGGGACGTCGCCATCCTGCTCCAGTGGGCGCGCTGTCTCGATGACCGGTTGCGCGAGCCATCGAAAGCTGGAGCATCCTGCCGGCCCGCCGTTGGAGGAACGATCGACGTCGGTGGACGGAAGTAGCGCCGGCCACTTTTCTTATCTCGCCGGCCATTGCCACCCAGGCTGCTTGCCATCAGCGTCGATCCAAATGGTTTGACCGAACTTCTTCTGCAGCGTGATCGAGTGACACTCCGGCTGCGATTGCAGGACGTCGATGAGCACAGGGGCGTGCGACACCACGACGATCTGGGAGCGCTCGGCCGTCTGGGCAATCAAGCGGCCCAGTGCCGGAAGCAGATCGGGATGGAGGCTGGTCTCAGGTTCGTTGAGGACCAGCAACCCTGGCGGACGAGGAGTCAGGAGCGCCGCGACCCATAACAGGAAGCGCAGCGTGCCGTCTGACAACTCTGCCGCTCTTAGCGGACGCAACAACCCGTGTTGCTGCATTTCGACCTCGAACCACCCGTTGTTCCGGCTGACCGCAACCCGGCCACCAGGAAACGCGTCGTCGATCGCCTGGTCTAGCGCATCACCATCGCCAATTTCGCGAATCGTCTGAAGCGCCGCGGCTAGATCGGCACCGTCGTGGCTGAGGACTGGCGTGTGCGTCCCGATCTGCGGCACCCGGGCGGGGGCGGTCGCATCGGTTCGGAAGTGATCGTAGAAACGCCACGCGCGCATGTCCTCGCGAAGCATCAACATCTCGGGCGTGTTCCGCGGGTCGGCGCAGTGGGTCATCATGCTGTCGAAGTTCGC
Source organism: uncultured Acidobacteriota bacterium (assembly GCA_963724485.1). Lineage (GTDB taxonomy): Bacteria > Acidobacteriota > Vicinamibacteria > Vicinamibacterales > UBA2999 > JACCSI01. The sequence continues at coordinate 28,618 of CAVRUW010000012.1, read as the reverse complement.
CAGCCCCTGCGTGAGGATGTTCCACTCGCCTTTCGTTTCACGAGCCTTGACCAATGCTCCACGCCGATCGACGAGGATGGCGGACAGTCGCAGCATCACCCCGGTCCAGACACACTCTCGCTTGATCACGGGATCGTGGCCGAAGGCTCCCTGGCCGGGCGGGGGCAGTCCGAGATCGATCGCATAGTTGAAATCGTCGCCGCCGAATCCCAACCGCAGGCTCACCGGGTTCTTTCGGAGCGTGCCCTGGACCGGATGTTCGCCACTGAGCACGGCACGTCCAAACGACTCGGGCCCAGCCCACAGCGTCGATGTCAGGCCGCCCTCGCGGGCCAATGATGAAATGACTCGCCCCTGCGCCGTCTCGGCGAGCAGGCGCAGGGCCCGATAGAGGTTGGACTTGCCGCTTCCGTTCGGACCGGTGACGAGATTCAGCCGCGAGAGCGAAATCACGAGATCGCGCAGCGACCTGTACCCCGACACGGCCAGGGTGTTCAGCATCGTGTTCGATCGGCGGAGGTCACACGATCACTTGCCAAGGGATCCGGCCGCAGCTGGAAATGCGCCGCCAGCGGCCGCGTGCCTTTGCCGCCCTCGATCAGCCACGGCGTTCGATCACCGTTAGCAGCCCACAGCCCTCGCCCCTTCCAACCGGCTTTGGGATCGTCGATGCGTCCGTCGAAGCCCTTGGCGTAGAAGCCAATGGGATACGGGACGCGCAGGACGACCATGCGGCCGTTGGCATAGGCGATGAGTCCGTCGTTGAGATTGCCGGTCGACATCGGCACGTCGTTCCCCAGGCCGAACGTGTTGTGCTGGTCGACCCACGTGTAATAGCTCGACTCGGCACTGTTGTCCCCAATGCCCTGGAACCCCGGCCCTGGATACTTGTAGAACGACCAGCCTTCGGGACAGTGGTTGCCGGTGGCATTCGGCCCATTGAGCGGCGCCTTGCACTTGCGGCGATCGAAGCTGCCGATATGACCGCTGCCGAGCGACACCCACACCACGCCCTTGCCGTCGATGTCGGCGCCGCGGGCCCCGAACCCTGGCAGCGGCACGGTGTAGACCTCGGCGAGCGCCGTCTCCGGAGGATTCGATCCCGGCGACACTCGCACCACCGCACCGGGATTGCCAAGTGTCGATCCCCAGACCGACCCATCGACCGGATTGGGCATCACCGAATAGAAGGGCGAATTCACGCGTCGATCCTTCGTTGGGTCTGGCGGTTGATCCGGCTCGGTGTAAGCGTCGCGTTTTCCATTCCCATTCGTGTCGAGAATCAGCGCGGTCCATCCCTGCGACTTCGCGGCGTCACCGGTCGCATCGAACATTTTCGTGTTCAACCAGCCCACGACCGGCCCACCACCGCTGGTCCATAACGTATCGTTCGCGTCGTAACCAAATTGCGGGTGATGCGTCGAGTAGCAGGTCTCGATGAACGTGTACTTCTTCGACTTTGGATCAAAGACCGCCAGATGACGGACCGCGCGGTCCATCGGGAACGCCTTCGCGGAAGGATGATCCGAGCCGGCCTTGCACCACGCTGGATTGTCGTTGCCGCGCACGGAAGCCGCCAACCAGAGTCGGCCGTCGCGCCCGAACATCGAGTTGTGGTTGTTGGCGCGCGTCTCCCAAATCCGCTCGGTTCCCCAGTATGGAGACGGCTGCAGAGGATCCAGCGCAGCAGCGTGCCCCGGACCAAGATTGAGCGGCATCTCCGGATCTCTCACTGGCGCCTTGAACGTCGTCGCAACGTTCTTGACGGGATCCAGAATGGGCAGCAGATCAGAGCTGTACTCGGGCGAACCATACACGGCCCCGTTTGCGTTCACCGTCGGATGGCGTCGGTCGCTGGCGATGAGGTCGTGCAGATAGTGCTTGTCCGTCATCCAGTCGCGCAGGGTGACGACAATGTTCCGCTCCACACCCTGCGGCCGCGGCGGCTTGGCGAATGGGAGCTCGCCCTTGGCAATGCGATCGGTCCAGTCGCCGTAGTTGGCGAACGATAGCTCGCCCAGGTTGGTGAGCTGATTGAACATCTGCTGGCCGGACTGCCCCGATTGCACGCGTCGCTTCCACGCCTCTGCACCGGACGCGAACGTCCCAAGCGCCGACGGGATCGTGCGCGTAGAGAGCTGACCGAGCTGATGGCAGCCGACGCAGCCGGTGTTTTTCATCGAGGTGATCCACTGGTTCTGCGTGATCCGCTCCGGGATGCCGCTCTTGCCGCCGAATTGATCGGCCGCCGGAATCTTCAACATCGCATACCAGTAGATGGCGGGGTAATAGTGCGCTGCTGCCGCTTCATTGGGCGCAACCTTGGCAGCAATCGCGAGACGCTGGCCCGGCTTGGCCGAGGCCTTGTCGCTGTCAACCAGCCCGTATCCTCGGGCCCAAACGCTGTATGTGGCCGGCGGCAAGTCCGGCACGACGAATCGCCCGCGATCGTCGGTGACGACGCTCTTGATGTACCGAACGGGCAGGTCGCGCGTCTCGGCAATCACCCAGACGCCGGCCTCGGGACCGCTCGGACTGGTGACCACCCCGCCGATGTCATCGGCATCGATGGCAACATCGTTGGCCGGTTGTTGTGCCCGCGACGTTGCGACGAAGAGCGCTATGACAGCGGCTCCAATGCCTGCGGCTGAGACCAGACGGCTGTGCATACTCGAGCTCCTGGGTAGGCGTACGGCTGCATCTTACCCTTGAGTTCAGGCCGCAGCGTGCGACTGGACCTCTGCCATTCCCAGTTTCCGTGCCCTCCAAGCGGCGAACTGGAGTTCGAGTGGCAGGCGAGGATAAGTTAATGGCTCGTGCCGCCTCGCAAACCGGCCACACGTCGTAAGAAAGTCGCGGCTCTCTCGAAGGGCCTGTCGACCGCTGAGACCGCCGCTGCCTCCGCGGACCTCGACGCGCTGGCTCGCGCGGTTGAGAAGGACGAGGGCGCGGTGCTCGCGCGCTATCTCGATCCGGTGGGTGGCAAGCCGCTGCTCCTGGTCTCGTTACCAATCGATCGTGTTGAGCCGACGCCCTATCAACGCGACCCGTCGGACCCGCACGTCAAGCGACTGATGGGCGTGATCGAAAAGATCGGCATGTTCCTCGACCCGATCATCGTCGTGCGGGGAGACGACGGCTACTGGACACCGAACGGGAACCATCGGCTGCAAGCGCTGAAGAAGCTCGGGCATCGCGCCGTCATCGCGCTCCTCGTGCCCGACGCCGACATCGCGTTCAAGATCCTGGCGCTGAACACCGAGAAGGCGCACAACCTGCGTGAGAAATCACTCGAGACGATCCGCATGGCGAGGGCGCTCGCCGAGAAGAGCGACGCGACCGAAGCCAGCTTCGCGTTCGAGTTCGAACAGGCGCCATATCTGACACTCGGCGTCGGATACGAAGCACGGCCGCGCCTGAGCGGCGGCGCCTACCAATCGATTCTGCGCAAGACGGACGAGTTTTTCGATGTCCCAATCGCGAAGGCTCTCAAGGAACGGGAGCGGCGCGGCAAGCGCGTGCTGAAACTGGACGATGCGGTGAGCGCGGTGGTGGAAAAGTTGAAGAAGAAGGGGCTGACGAGTCCCTACCTTCGCTCGTTCGTCGTCGCACGCGTCAACTACACGCGCTTCGCGAAAGCCCCGACGATCGATTTCGATCAGGCATTCGACAAGATCACGGCCAGCGCCGAGAAATTCAACATCGACAAAGTGAAGCAGGAGGACGTCGTCCGGGCCGGTGGTGGCCCGCCGGACGACGAGGAGTAGCGCACGCGAGTGGTTTCCCAGCGAGGCCAGGGAACCGCGCTTCGCCTGCGGTAAGCGAACTAGACCAGCGCCTGCAACGCTGGGTGCCCAATCCTCAGTGCACTTCAATGCTCGATCTCGGCGCGCGGCTATGATCTTCGCATGACACGCCCGGTCATCCGTGAAGCACGTCCCGAGGAGCTCGCGATTGTGATTCGCCATCGGCGGCGGATGTACGAGGACATGGGTCAGTCGGATCCTAGACAGCTCGCCGAAATGGAGCGGGCATCCACGGAGTTCTTCAGTCATCATTTCGCGGCCGGTACCTATCGCGGGTGGTTCGCCGACGCTGGAGGCCGGGTCGTCGCCGGCGGTGGCGTGCTGGTCCTGCCGTTTCAGCCGCAGATGAACAACACGCGGCCCGAACGTCCCTGGATTGTCAACATGTACACCGAGCCGGACTATCGGCGTCAGGGCCTCGCACGCTTGTTGTTGGCCGAGATGGTGGCGTGGTGCCGCAACGAGTCCTACCCTCTCGTGTCGCTACACGCCAGCGACGAAGGCCGGTCGGTCTACACGGCGATGGGCTTCCTGCCGTCGAACGAAATGCGGCTTGCGCTGGACTGAGAACCTGATTGCCGCCCGTCTCGTATATAGTCACAATGTGAGTTAAATGGTCGACAAAGCCGCACCCTCGTCGCTCGCAGAATTCGAGTTGCTCGTTCTGCTGGCCGCGCTGCGACTCGGACCCGATGAGGCGTACACCGTGTCGATCGCCGACGAGATCGAGCAACGCACGGGGCGATCGGTCCGGCGCGCCAACGTCTACACGACACTGCAGCGCCTGGAGATCAAACGGTTGGTCGCGACGCGACTCGGCGCGCCGCGGGCCGAACGTGGAGGGAAACCGCGGCGGCTGGTGGCGGTACGGCCGTCCGGCATGGCCGCGGTGCGCACGGCCACCAGCGGGATTCGAGCGATGGTTGCGGGCCTGTCAGACGTCATCGGAGAGACCTCGTGACCCAACTCCCGGGCTGGACGACGGTGCTGGTGCGATGGTTTGCACCGCCGGGGGAAGCAGACGATGTGGTCGGGGATCTCGAGGAAGCGCATCGGCGTCGCCTGCGGCGTCACGGTGCGTCAAAGGCGCGGCTGCTAACAGCGCTCGAGATCATTGAAATGTCAGCAGCGCTGATTCGCGTGCGCTGCGAGCGAGCTCGCATCAAGGGGATCGACATGCTGCAGGACTACAAACTGGGTCTACGGATGCTCCTGAAGTATCCAGGCCTGACGATCGCGGGGGGATTGGCGCTCGCCATCGCAATCGGGATCGGAGCCGGCTGGTACGACCTGACGCGCGACTTCCTTCGTCCCACGATTCCGCTCCCCGGCGGCGATCGCATCGTCGAGATCGAAATGCGGAACATCGCCGGCGGTGACGAGCGGCGATTGCTGCACGACTTCTCCATGTGGCAGCGTGATGTTCGGACGGTCGTCGAGTTGGGCGCGTATCGCAACGTCGAACGGAACCTGATTCTTGGCGACGCGCGACCCGAGCCGGTGACGATCGCGGAAACCACGGCATCTGCCTTTCAGCTAGTTCGTGTGCCGCCGCTCCTCGGTCGACCGCTGCTCGATGCCGACGCCCAGCCTGGTGCAACGCCTGTGGTCGTGCTCGGTTATCGCGCCTGGCAACAGCAGTTCGGCGGCCGAGCCAACGTCGTCGGACAAACGGTGCAACTCGGCGAGACCACAACGACGGTCGTGGGCGTAATGCCCGACGGCTTCGCGTTCCCGGTCAACCACCGGCTCTGGGTGCCGCTTCAACTTCGGCCGTCAGGTTATGCCCCACTCGAGGGTCCGGCCGTTCACGTCTTTGGCCGACTCGCGCCGGAGGCGACACAGGCGCAGGCCAACGCGGAGCTGACCACCCTGGCCGAACGCATCGCGACCGATTCGCCCCGGACGCACGAACGCCTGCGCCCGCGTGTGCTGTCGTACGGCGGCGAGTCTCCCGGCGATCGCACGTGGCTCGAGTTTGCTGTCACACACCTGCCCATTCTGCTCGTGTTGATCATCGCCTGCACCAACGTCGGCACACTCGTCTACGCGCGCACGGCTACACGCGAGGCGGAGATCGCCACGCGCTATGCCCTTGGCGCAGGCCGATCGCGGATCGTCGCTCAATTGTTCGTGGAAGCGCTGGTGCTTGCGTCGACTGCGGCGCTGATTGGACTTGCGGCTGCGCAGTGGGCGATTCGATGGGGCATGCGTCTCTACTATTCGGGCCAGAACGGTGGCCCGCCGTTCTGGGTCGATCCGGGATTGAAGCCGACGACGATTCTCTACGCCGCGATCCTGACGATTGCCGGGGCGGCGATCCTTGGTGTGCTTCCTGCGTTGAAGGTCACCTCGTCGCACGTCCATACGCAACTGCGGACCCTCGGTGTCGGCGGCTCCACATTGCGATTTGGCAAGTTCTGGACGGCCGCGATGATCGTGCAGGTTGCCCTGACGGTCATCCTCTTGCCGCCGGCGTACGGCATCTCGGAGGAGGCGTTGCGGGATCGGAGGATCCGGGCACAGTTCCCCGAGGAGTACCTGGCCATCCGCCTGGAGCTCGATCGCGATGAAGTCGGGGCCTCAGGTGCCGAGTACGTCTACGCCGAGCTCGAACGGCGGATAGCACGGGAAGCGAACGTCCGCGGCGTCACCTTCGCGGATCGCCTGCCCGGGATGGGGCCGGCCGTCCGGACCGGCGAGACTGAGGTTTCTCCGGGGACTCCGCCGGTGTTGATCCCGAATCTGTGGACGGCGAGCGTGGGCCCGCGGTTCTTTGAAACCTTCAACATTCCACTGGTCGCAGGCCGCGATTTCCACGACAGTGACCGGTCGGTCAGCGGACGAGCCGTCATGGTCAACGAGGCGTTCGCGCGCCGCTACATGGGCGGCGCGAGCCCGGTTGGGCGACGCGTGCGCTTCGCCAGCTCGAACCCTGAGAACGCCGAACCCTGGCTCGAGATCGTTGGAATGGTGCGCGACATCGGCATGACACCGACAGATCGCGGCGAAGCGCCTTATGTGTTTACTCCCGCATCGGTCGTCACGACTTCTCCTCTCGTGGTCGGAGTGCGAGTCGCCGGAGATCCGGCGGCGTTCGCCCCACGCGTGCGCGCTATCGCCGCGGACCTTGATGCCGGGCTGCGGCTCGACGAAGTCCGCTCGCTCGACAGCATCACCTGGAGCGTGGACGTACCGATGATGGTCGGCGCCGGCGCAATCACAGCAGTGGTGACTCTGGGCCTTTTCCTCTCGGCCGCCGGGATCTTTTCGTTGATGTCGGTGAGCGTCGCGCGGCGCACGCGAGAAATCGGGCTGCGGACGGCACTCGGCGAGGGTCGCGGCCGCCTGATCGCTGGCGTCTTCTCGCGCGCGCTCACGCTCATCGGCAGCGGCATTGTGGCGGGCAATTCGGTGTTGGTGCTGTTTGTGACAACCTCGGAAGAAGTGGAGCTTGCCGATGTCACCCCGGCGCTCCTGATGACATCCGGCGTGATGCTGACCGTCGGATTGCTCGCATGTATCGAACCGGCGATGCGTGCGCTGCGTATCCAGCCGACTGACGCGCTGAAGGAGGCGTGACGCGCCACAGCGCGTCGTCCGGGACTTCAGGGAGAGAATTGCCTCCCTGATCTCCCCGATCTCCCTGTGCCCTCCAATGCCGCATGTCGATTAGGACGTTACCCGTTCGACGTGTTAACAGAGGAGGGAAGGTAGCGTCATGAATATCGTGCTCTGGGTCTTGCAGTTGCTGCTGGCGGCTGCGTTCGCCGCTCACGGTTGGCTTTTTCTCTCGCCGCCACCTGAGATCGTGGAACAGATGAACGCCTCGCTGCCGCGGTGGTTCCAGCTCTTCCTTGGCATCGCTGAAGTGCTGGCTGCGGTGGGACTCACGCTTCCCGGACTCACCCGAATCATGCCCTGGCTCGTCGCATGGGCGGCAGACGGGGTCATGATCGTCAGCGCGTCAGCGACCGTCTACCACCTCACCCGCGGAGAGTTCAGCTCGGCGGCGATCACACTGGTGCTGCTCGTCCTCGCAACGTTTGTCGCGTACATGCGGCATCGAGTGCTGCCGATTGGCGTCCGACGCACCGCGTAGCAATAACCTTCGACTGTCAGTTACAAAAGCCGGATAGAGCGCGGGTCAGCGTCCCGGCATCGTGAGACGAGAGGACTTATGCGAAAGCTGATTGTGTCTGAGTTCATGTCAATGGATGGCGTCATCCAGGCGCCAGGGGGAAAGGACGAGGATCTGGATGGCGGGTTCGAGCACGGCGGATGGACGATACCGTATTGGCACGACGATATCGGCGCCAGCTTCGGCGCCATGATGCAGGACGCCGATGCCTTTCTGCTCGGCCGCCGCACGTACGTCGTTCATGCGCAGGCATTCGAGCCGTTGCCTCCAGGAGATCAGTTCGGCGACATGATGAACGCGCCCAAGAAGTACGTCGTTTCTCGAACGCTGGAGAAGCCGATCTGGCGCGACACGACCATCATCCGCGACAACGTTGTCGAGGCGGTGCGGGCGTTGAAGGCCCAGCCCGGACGAAACATCCTGACGGACGGCAGCAGTCAGCTTGTTCGCACGCTGCTCGCGAACGACCTGGTCGACGAGCTCCACCTGCTGCTCTACCCTCTCACGCTCGGCCGCGGCAAGCGCATCTGGGCCGATAACGCGTACTCGGGATTCGCGCTGAAGTCTGCCACCCCATACCCAACCGGCGTCGTGGCGCTCGACTACATACGTCAGCGAGGATAGGTATCCATCGCATTGATGGTTCATTAGCCTCTGAGCCGACCACACACGGATTGGCACATTCGATCCAGGACCTGTGAGGACACTCGGCCGGATTTGATGTTGAGCCTGATCGCTGCGCAAGGGGGAGGGTGCGCATCGACTTCCGCAGGCCGTTGGATAGTAGTGTCACAAGCTCGAGCCTCGGATCGGACGCTGAATCGGGACTTCGATCGTCGTCACCTGGACTCGTCGCGTCGTCGGCACCCTGGCTGACCTCGACGACGACGCGCTATCCATTGTTATTACTAAAGGCACCGAGCTGACGCTTCCCAAGTCCGACGTTCAACAAATCGCATCGCCGGCTATGGAGGATGGGCTTATCAACGGAGCGGCCATAGGGAGTGGCATCGGGATCGCCACCGCAGTAACCATACTGGCCGTCGCAGGCTCAGGTGGCGCTTATGTGCTGCCATCGGCAAAATGGGGAGCGCCGCTGCTGCTCACCGCTGCTGGTGCGCTGCTGGGCATGGTCGTCGATCGCGCACACAAGGGCGAACGCGTCTTGTATCGTGCGCCCTGAATGAGGGATATGAAGTTACTCGAAGGTGCTCGCGAGGCTTTCGAGCGAAAGGCGTGGGCGGACTCCTTTCGATTGTTCGAAGCCGCCGACCGCCAAGCCAGTCTCGCCGCCGAAGATCTCGAGCGAGTGGCAACCGCGGCTCACCTCATGGGTCGCGATGAGGCGAGCGAGGCCTATCGGGCGCGTGCGCATCAGCTGTTCCTGGATCGAGGCGATCACGAAGGGGCCGCTCGCGCCGCCGGTTGGTTGGCCATGGGACTCCTCCAGCGCGGTGCGTTTGCGCCGGCCTCCGGCTGGTTCGCCAGGGCCGGCGCGGATTCTCGACGAGGGCCACCTCGACTCCGTCGTCCGAGGATACCTGCTCATCCCCACGGCGATTCGATGCATCGTGCAAGGCAATCCAGCCGCCGCCCTCGACGCATTCAAGGAATCGGCGGTGATCGCTCGCCGGTTTGCAGACCGCGACCTGACGTCGTTCGCGCGGCACGGTCAGGGGCGCGCGCTCATACACATGGGGCACATCCACGAAGGAACCGTCTTGCTCGACGAGTCGATGGCAGCCGTGGTCGCCGGTGAGGTATCACCCATGCTGGCAGGTGATATCTACTGCAGCGTGCTCGAATCGTGTCAGGAGACCTTCGATGTCCGTCGCGCGTTCGAATGGACGACGTCACTTGTGAAATGGTGTGCGGCACAACCGGGCCTCGTGCGCTTTCGCGGGGAGTGTCTGGTCTATCGCGCTGAACTCATGCAGCTGCGCGGCAGGTGGAGCGACGCCGCGCAGGACGCCTCCGACGCGATCGAGCTGCTGATGCCGAGAGCGGCGGCGGGTGCAGCGTTCTACCGTCTCGGCGAGATTCATCGACTACGAGGGAACTTCGCGGACGCCGAGGCAGTTTACGAGCGTGCCAACGAACGCGGTCGAAGACCGCAGCCTGGACTCTCGCTGCTTCGTCTGGCGCAGGGCAATATCGACGCGGCGGCTGCCGCCATGCGAGGAGTGTTGCTCGATACGAAGGCTGCGCCCAGCCGCGCGAGAATGCTGGCCGCTGCGGTGGACATTCTGCTCGTGGCAGGTGCGCTCGACGACGCGCGTGCGCTCGCCTTGGAATTGGCGCAGCTTTCGACGGCACTCGACTCGCCTCTCCTTTCGGCTGCGTCTGCACACGCGACGGGCGCAGTGCTACTCGCCGATGGCGACTCCGCTCAGGCAGCGGCTTCGCTGCATCAGGCGTTGGGCGGCTGGCGCAATCTGGAGATGCCGTACGAAGAAGCGGATACCTGCGTCCTCATGGCAACCGTCTGCGAGCGACAGGGTGATCCCGACGGTTGCCGTCTTGCCCTCGGAACCGCCCGACGGCTCTTCAACGAACTCGAGGCCCAACCCGGATTGGCGCGATTGGCCGAACTGTCCAGGCGCGTAGCGCGTTCGCCAGCCGGACAGCTCAGCGAACGAGAGGCGCAGGTCCTTCGTAAGTTGGCCACGGGCAAGTCGAATCGCGAGATCGCTGACGAGCTGTCCATCAGCGAGAAAACCGTTGCGCGTCATGTCAGCAACATTTTTGACAAGCTCGGCGTCTCGAGTCGCGCCGCCGCGACTGCCTGGGCCTACCAGCATCACCGCACCTGACCGGCCTACTCAAGATTACCCATCATCGAAACACTCCACATTGGGTAATCCGCCCGATGTCAGCTGGGCACTCGCCGTGTATCGTGCTCTCGAGGCCGAGGCACGAACGTGCGACGCGAGCCTGGCGAGGAGCGGACTATGTATGTGATTAGAGAGATCCTGCACTGCAAACCGGGAAAAGTGCGTCCGATGGTCGAGAAATTCAAATCCATCTCGACGGTGATGAAAGAGATGGGACACGAACCACTTCGCTTGCTGACCGACGCCTCGGGCGAGGCGTTCTGGACCATCGTCGCTGAAGCAAGCGTCGAGCGAATCGACGACTTCTTCGCCATGGAGCAGAAGCTGATGGCCAACGAGACCCTCAGAAAGGCCATGGCCGATTACCACGAACTCGTGGCGAGTGGCCGACGGGAGATCTACCGGGTCGAGAGCTGAGGTATGGCTCGTGATCACCTGAACAGTGTGGTGATCGGCGGGGGTCAGGCCGGATTGTCGGTCGGGTACTACCTTCGCCAGCATGGCCTGCCGTTCGTCATTCTCGACGCGAGCAGGAGAGTCGGGGACGCCTGGCGCAATCGCTGGGACACCTTGCGGCTCTTCACCCCAGCTCGCTACAGCGGGTTGCCGGGCATGCCGTTTCCCGGGCCATCGTTCACTTACCCCACGAAGGACGAAACCGCCGACTACCTGGAGGCCTACGCCGGCAGGTTCGAACTACCCATCCGAAGTGGCGTCACCGCTACGCGCGTCTCTGCGACCGGTGATCGTTTCGAAGTGATGTGCGGCGGCGACGAGACGCTATCCGCCAAGAACGTCGTCATCGCGACGGGCGCTTACCACCGACCCAGGATTCCACCGTTCGCCACGGAACTCGACAAGGCGATCGTACAACTGCACTCGAGCGCCTACCGCAATCGGTCACAACTGCGTGATGGCGCGGTCCTCATCGTCGGTGCTGGGAACTCCGGGGCCGAGATCGCCCTTGATCTCACCCGCCATCACGAGATCTTTTTGTCAGGCCCGGACACTGGCGAGGAACCGACACGGGCTGGCAGCATCCCCGACCGTTTGTTCGTACCACTCATATGGCTGGTAGCCACGCGGCTGACAGTCCGGACCCGTCTGGGAAGAAAGCTTCGTGACCGTTTTCTGGATCCTCCGAGAGGCATTCCGCTCGGCCGTGTGCGGCGAAAAGACCTCAACGCGGCCGGCATCAAACGAGTGGGGAGAACCACCGGAGTGCGTAACGGCAGTCCGCTGCTCGACGACGGACGATCGCTCGATGTCTCCAACGTGATCTGGTGCACCGGATACACGCCCGATTTCAGTTGGATCGGCCCGTCACTGCCGACCAGACACGGCTTCCCGGTTCAGGATCGGGGCATCGTCGAAGCGATCCCCGGTCTCTACTTCGTCGGTCTGCTATTCCTCTACTCGCTCAGCTCGGCGTTGGTAGGCGGAGTCGGCCGCGACGCCAAGTACATCGTCGAGGACATCGCCTCGAAGCGAGGAAAAGGAGTTTGAGGCGAGGTGGCGAGGTTCATCTGCTCCTACCATCGTGCCGCTTCTCATCCAGGCGTAGGAATCTCACCGCGTTGTTGTAGAAGATGTCTCGCTTTTGCTCGGGCGTCAGGAAGCTGGCCGACTCGATGCCCTCGATTGCCAAACCGATTCCCTCAGGCCAGACCTCCTGATCTGACCCGAACATCAGTCGCTTATCGAACCCACTGCGCACCAGCGCCTGCAGATACGCGTGGAAGTCTGCGCGTGGCCTGCGCCAGTCGATCGCAGCCAAATCCGCGTACACCTGGGGGTACATGTGCATGATGGCTATCGTTTCCTGGAGGTAAGGAAAACCCGCATGCATCAGGTAAACGCGCAGCTTCGGGTGTCGAACCAGCACCTCCTCCAGAAGGGCGGGGTTCCCCAAGGATGTGCGGAACTTTGGGCAGCACTGATAGGGAGTATTCGGCGGACCAAGCCCGGTGTGAAGACCGACCGGAATATCCAGTTCTTCGGCCAGTGCCCAATACCGTTCCATCTGAGGGTCGTTGGGCGCCATACCGCTGTACTGCATAGCCAGCTCTCCGAGTACGCCGAGTCTTCCAGCACGAAAATCTTGCCGCAGCACATTCACGTCCGGCAGCGGCTCGTCCGCGGCAATCATCGTGCCTCCAATGATTCGGCCGGGGTCGGCGGCGACCCAGCGCGCCACATGATCGCGCGGCCCCCCGGCGACCGCCTTGACGACGTTGTGCCGCTTCAACTCAGCCAACATGGCGTTCATTGCTTGTTGGTCCGTGCGAGCGGTTGGAACCTTGCCAGTCACCATGTTGGCTGGCGGCGGGTTGCCAGAATGGTCCCAGCCGAAGGCATGGAGGTGCATGTCGATGATCGGAGGTTGTTGCTGTGCGGCTGACTCCTGCGCTGGGGTTTGGCCCGCCACTACGCACGAGAACAGCGCGCAGATTGCGACTTGGCGAATGCACTTCATGACGATTGGCAACATTACAGCCCTCTCGCCCTCGACATCAGGTTTTTTCGGTGTTACTGCACCCGAAACGCGACGATCTCCCGCAGGTTGCGAACGTAGAAGTGGCCGTCGGCAAACGACGCGCCGGTTACAGCGCGAACCCCGTCCTGCAACACGCGCAACCGGTGCCGCAGCGCGAACTTCTCCGGTGAGAGGTCTGAGATGATCAACTCACCGGAATTGTCGCTGAGCATGACGAGCTGGGAGCCAACCGCCATCAACGTGCCGGCGCCCGTGCGTTCGCGCCACTTGATCTCCTGAGTCGCCGCATCCAGGCAGACCAGGATGCCGCCCGCGAATCCATAGAGGTGGCCATCGCGGTAGATGGTCGGGCCATTCGCGTTGCGTAGCCGGTTCGAGCGCCACAGCTCGCGTGTGGTGAGCCCCTGTTCGCCCTTCCCCACCTGGATCAGGAGCGACTCTTCCCAATTTCCGAGCAGCACCCGATCGTCTGGCAGGACCAGCGGGCTGTTCGACACTTCGATCGTGCCGCCTGGCCCCGGCCCGCTCCACAACACGCGCCCATTCGAAGGATCGACTCCAAAGACTCGATCGCTCGCCACGGCAACGATCTGCCGTGTGCCGGCGATCGTGGTGGCAACGGCCGAGGAATAACTGGTCGCGCGGGCGACCGCCGCATTCCAGACCAGCCGGCCACTGGTGCGATCGAAGGCCAACAGGCCGCGACTGTTCGGACCTCCTGTAGGCACGATGACCACTCTGCCTTCGACCAACGGCGACGCCGCGAACCCCCAAGTCGGTGCCGCGGCAGAAAACTCGCGGACGAGATCGTGGCGCCAACGTTCCTTACCGCTCGCGACGTCGATGGCGATCAGCTGCCCATGCGGACCCAGCGCGAAGACGTCGTTCCCGACGACCGTCGGCGTCGAGATCGGCCCGTCATCCGAACCACCGTGGCCGCGATAGGTAGGCCCAATGCGTACAGACCAATGTTCACGGCCGGTCAGCGCGTCAAGGGAGACGACGTAGTCCGCGGCCCGACGCAGTTCCAGCGTGAAGGCGCGCCCGTCGGCTACGGCCACCTCCGAATAACCGCCATCGACCGGGCGTCGCCACACTGCGGCCACTTCACCGCGACGGCTGTCCAACTCGCCGGCCGTGCTGCCACTGCGCGCCGGCCCCCAGAGTCCGGGCCAATTGTCGGCAGCGATGTTCCCGGCCCCGAGAACGATCAGGATTGCAACGATGCCGGGCTGCGCGCGTCGAGTCATAGGCGTGTCGTGCCTTCAGACTCCGCCCGGCTGTCGACAGTTTTTCGAAAGCTGTGACGAACGCCGTGACAGGGCCATGCCCGCTCCCTGCGTTCGTCGCCTGGAGCTTTAAGTGCGGTCATTGCCCAGGAAAAAACGACACAATCAGATCGGCGAAGGATGAGGCCGACCGAACAGAGGTCACGTTGGTGGACTGGGCCCGGATGAGCGACATGGATCATCAGTGCGCCGTGTCGGAGATAGTCTCGCGTTCGTGCGCGGAACTTACGCCATGACGATCGGTGGTCCGACGCCCGTCACCGACCGCGGCAACTACATGGGCCTAATGCGAAAGCAGCCGGACGGCTCCTGGCTGTGGGCGACCGACATGGCCGTGTCCGAGCTGCCGCCTCCGGTGGCATGATTTTCGACCCTGGCTCATCGCCCACCACCAAGTCTCGGTGCCTCTCGAAGTCGAGAGCGGCAGAGCGGTACTGAATCTCCAGCCATGACAGTTCCCGGGAACGAGTCGTAGACGGTCTACGTCTTAAGACGTAGACTGTCTACGACTATGGCCAAGAGCCCAGACGACCCCCGCCTCGACCTTCTGCAAGGCACACTCGACATGCTCATTCTCCGGACTCTCCAGTGGGGGCCCCACCACGGCCATGGCATTGGCCAGGCCATCCGCGCGCAGTCGGACGATTTGCTCAGGGTCGAAACTGGCTCGCTCTATCCCGCGCTGCACCGTCTCGTAAAGCGCGGTTGGTTGAAGGCGGAATGGGGCGTGAGCGAGGCCAACCAGCGCGCGAGGTACTACCGGCTGACCGCCGCGGGAAAGGCGCAGCTGCTCCGCGAGCAGGACCGCTGGTCGCGGCTCGTCCACGCCATCGGTCGAATCATGAACCCGGCACCGGCGGATTCAGGTAAATGAAGGAGCGCGGCATGCGACCCGATGAACGCGACCTCGACGAGGAAATCCGCGGCCACTTGGCGATCAACATCAAGGAGCGGATCGACCGCGGCGAAGATCCGGTGAGCGCACGTCGGGCGGCGCTTCTGGAGTTCGGGTACGTGCCTGCCGTACGCGACGAGATGCGGCGCGTCTGGTACAGCCGTTGGTACGATGCGGCAGAAGCGTTCGCACGAGATACCCGGTTCGCCTTGCGCTCCCTCGTCCGTGCTAAGGGGCTGACCATCACCGTGATTGTGACGCTCGGCCTGGGTATCGGCGCCAACGCGGCGATTTTCAGCGTCGTTCGGAGCGTGCTCCTCCGTCCACTCGTCAATCGGGACGCCGATCGGCTGATCTATATCCGGCAAACCGCCCTGGGTATCGGGACCGAGAACATGACCTTCTCGGTTCCGGAGATCAATGACTTCAGATCGAACGCCACGACGATCGCCGCATTCGGCGATTTTTCCACCGTCGACTTCACTTTGATTGGCTTCGGCAACGATCAGCCTCGCCTCGTGAAGGCGGGTGTCGTCAACGGATCGTTCTTCGACGTCATGGGACTTCGCCCGGTGCTCGGCCGTTTGTTGAACGCCGCCGATGATGGCCCCGGGGCGGCGGGCGCTGTGGTGCTCACGCACCGGTTCTGGACGACAGTGCTCCAGAGCGACCCGACCGTGATTGGCCAGACGATCCGTCTCGGTCCATCCACCGCGACCGTCGTCGGCGTCCTCGAACCATCCGTGCCCTATCCGGAGGAAACCCAGTTCATCGCGAACGTCGCGACGAGTCCACACCACCTCGGGGCGACGATGGTGACCGACCGCCGGCACCGCATGACGGAGTTGTTCGGCCGGCTGGCGCCAGGCGCCACGCTGGAGTCGGCACGCGCCGAGCTCGCCAGCGTGCACGCGTCGATCATGGGCGAGCACCCCGCGGCGTACTCCGCGCAGGCTCAGGTTCAACTGCAAGTCCGAACGCTCCGCGATCAACTCGCGTCGCCCGCACGGACCATCCTTCTCGTGCTCCTGGCAGCGGCGGCCGTGGTGTTCGTCATCGCCTGCTCGAATGTCGCCAACCTGATTCTGGCGCGGTCGATCCGTCGCGAAGTGGAGCTGGCCGTGCGCGCCGCACTAGGCGCGGGCCGGGGTGCGCTCCGGCGCACCCTCCTCGCCGAAAGCCTGATCCTCTGTACGACCGGCGCCATCTTCGGTCTGATGCTGGCAGAGCCGCTCGTGACCCTGGCCGGCGGCTATGCCGCGCGCTTTTCCGTCCGCGCACTCGACGCCACGGTGGACGCCGGCGTGCTGTGGCTCGCGGCCGGGCTGGCGGTGGTCGCAGCCGTGCTGCTTGCCTACGTTCCACGGCTCCCGTCATCCGATCGGTCCGAGGGTTTGGGGCTGGCTGGTGGCAGCGTGCGGGTCACGCCCGGCACGAACCGTCGCCTTCGAATCTTTGCGACGGTTCAGATCGCATGTTCGTTCGTGCTGCTGGCGGGCGCCGGCATGCTGATCGCGACGATCACAACATTGCAGACCGCGAACACCGGCTATGACATGCGACAGGTGTTAGCGATCGACGTCCCACCGTCAGCGACGGGCGTCAGCGACGCAACAACGCTCAGCTTCTTCCAGGAAGCGACGCGGCGGATCGGCGAGCTGCCGGGAGTAGAGGGTGTCGCGGCCGGCATGATCGTGCCCTGGCGCGATCCGAGCGCTGGCATGAAGTTCCAGTTTGGCTTCGAGGGGTACCAGCCCGCGGATGGGGAAGAGAATCCGACGTGTCGGATGCGGCCCGTCTCGCCTCGCTTCTTCGCCGTGCTTGGTGTCCCTCTTGTCGCGGGCAGGGACTTCACAAACGAGGACCGCAACGGCAGCGAGCTGGTCGCCATCGTCAGTCAGAGCGTGGCACAGCGTCTTTTCCCAAACAGCGACGCCGTGAACCGACACTTGTGGCGCATGAGTGGTGGCAAGCCACAGCTCCGTCGCATCGTCGGCATCGTCGCTGACGTGGATGACGAAAACGTCGTGCAGGAGCCGTCGATGACGGTGTATCTCCCGATGCCGCAGCTGGGCCTGCCCAGCCGGCTCTTTGTCCGTGCCGCAGGAGACCCATACGCGCTCGTCCCGTCCGTGATGCGCACCATCCGCGGGATCTCCGGCGACCAGGCGGTCGAGCGACTGACCACCCTCGAGGATGTGCGCGCCGAGGTGCTGACGCCTCAGCGGTTGAACGCCTTCGTGTTCTCGGCCTTTGGTGGCATCGCGCTGCTCATCGCGGTCGTCGGCGTCGCGGGCGTCCTGGCATTCTCGGTGAGCGCGCGCACCCGCGAGTTCGGTGTACGACTGGCCGTCGGCTCCACGCCGCGGGATCTGCGGACCGGTGTGCTCTGGGACGGCGTGCGGATTGCGGTGCTCGGGATCGCCGCCGGCGCGGCCGGCGGCTACGCACTCGTGCGCGTGGCGGAGGGCGTTTTCGGGAATGTGCGCCTGCCCGGCGCGCTGCCCGTGATAGGCGCAGCGATCGTGCTCGTCGGCGCGGCGATCGTCGCGTCACTCATGCCGGCCACGCGCGCGTCACGTATCGATGTCTTACAGGCGCTTCGATCGGAGTAAGGGAGGAGACAGATCATGATTGCGGCTCTACCCACCTTCCGATCAGAGTTACGAGGCCGACCGCGTCACGCAGTCGTTGACACCTGCTGCACGACAATAGAGTTACCGGCTGTTAGGGCCGAGCACGTTGGAGGACAACAATGAACCACAGCGTTGTGAGGCTCCTGAAGGATGTTGAAGAGGGACGAATCGGCCGGCGGGAACTGCTGCGGGCTCTTGGCTCGGGCGTGGCGGGCGCTGTAGCCGCGGGAGCTGTCGCCGGGAACGGTTTCGTTGCCGCCAGCGCACGTCAAGCTGCTCCCCCAGCGCCGCGCAAGGCGTTTCCAGTTTCCACGATGAATCACGTGCGATACGAGGCGACCGATTATGCGAGGACGCGCGATTGGTATGTGGATCTGTTCGGCATGCGCATCGCATGGGACAACGGAAGCCAGTGCGCCCTGGAGTTCGGCAGCCTGACGACGCCGGAGGGACTCTATATCCGCAATATCGCGGCTGGCGCCAAGCCGGACATCGACCACTTCGGGTTCGGCGTCCCGAACATCATGCCGAGCCTGGCCGCCATGAAAGTCGAATTGCAGCGATGGGGCGTGACCGGTATCCAACCGGATGGCGAACATGGCTGGAGCTCCGACAGCCCGTCGGGCTTCCCGCTCAATCCGTTTGTGTCGGACACCAAGGACACCGCGATGTTTCCGGGCGCATCGCCGCTCTGCCAGGACGCCGAATCCGAAAAGTGCAAGGCGGGGTACGAGGCCGGTCTGAAGGGCCTCGACAAGCTTCCGAAGCCGAGCGGGAAGGGTTTCACTGCCACGTCCTTCAGCCACGTCGTGTTGTTCGTGCCCCGGGACAAGATTGCCCTGGAGAAGGAGTTCCATCGCGACCTGCTGGGAATGAAAGTCATCTACGACACGCCTGAGCAGGTGTTCTTGCGATACGGGAAGAACGCGCATTTCATTCGACCGCTCCCGGCGGGACGCAGCGAGCCGTATTGCAACAACTACGGGTTCGTGATCGACAACTACGATCGGGGCAGGGTGGAAGCGGAGCTGAAGAGGCGCGGACTCGATCCGAAGCCGTATTCGCCGCTCGCCTGGACGATTGCCGATCCCGACGGAATGCAGATTGAGGTCGCCGGCGTGGGGCTGCCTGAACACCTGGCGAAGAATTCGGGGCGTCCGTGACGCTCGGTGCGCCGCCGGCCATGCTTGGGCCACTGTACAGACGAAGAGGTCGCCGGCATCCGACGACCTCTTTGGACGTCGAGCTGACCGAGAGGACGACATATGGTGGATCGGATCAGACGCAAGCTTCTGAAGACTGGCGCCGCAGCCGCGGCGCTCGCCGCGACACCGTCAGTGCTCGCGCGGCAGAGCGGGAACGGAGAGATCGGGCAGTTCTACCAGAAGGGGAATGTCCGCATCCGCTACGAGGAGACAGGCACGGGCTTCCCGCTACTCCTCATTTCGGGCGGTGGGTTGAGCGGCTCGACGATCGCGGGCATCCGCGCCGGTAATCCGTTCAACACAATCGAGGCACTTAAGGGAGAGTTCCGCTGTATCTACGCTGACCTGCGCAACTCGAACGGTCAGTCCACCGGCCCGCTCGAGATCGACCGGCCCTGGGATTCCTACACCGACGACCATCTTGGTCTGATGGATCACCTGAAGATCGACAAGTTCATGGTGCTCGGCTTCTGCATTGCAGGACCCTTCATCTGGAATCTCATGAAGCGGGCGCCCAATCGCGTCGTCGCGGCCGTGCCGGTGCAGCCGGTTGGGTTCCGGCCAGAGCTGCCGAACGCCCTGTACGAGAGTCAGACGACCGGCTGGGCCGCACCACTGGTCAAGCGGCGCCCCGAAATCACGACTGCAATGGCCGACCAGTTCCTGAACAGGATGTTCCGAAACAACCCTGACTTCGTGTTCACGGTGACGCGCGATTTCGTGAAGGCGTGTCAGACGCCGGTACTCGTCCTGCCGGATGACACCGCCGGGCATTCATTGGCCGTCGCCATTGAGAGCGCGATGCTGGCGCCCAAAGGCCAACTGAGCATGTACCCCTGGAAAGACACTCCGGAGAAAATTCCGCTGGCGGTGCGCCACGTGCGCAGCTTCCTGCTATCGCATCGGACGACCTAGAGAGGCAACCGCAGGGCCGCCCCGAGAACTTGTCGCACGCTCGTCACCTTCGGCCTTCACGACTGAGAGGAGGACCGTTCGTCATGCTCACACGACGGGAACTGTTGTCCGCAGCGGTGGCCCTTCCAGCCAGCACTCTGCTCGACAGCCGGCATTTCACACAGGCGACGTCGTCGGCCGCTCTGCCGCCCCGTGTCGCGGAGGCGATGGCCCACGTCCATTCCGAGTTGCGGCCGGCGCTCGAAGGCCTGATGAAGACGATGGGGTCGTTCCCGCCGCTGACGGCAGAGACTCTGTCGAAGCAGAGGCAGATGATGAACGGCTATGCCCGTCCGGTCCTGCCGAGCCCGGCGGTGACCGAGCGGACGATCGCCGGTGCGCCCGGTGCACCGTCCGTGCGTGTGTTTGTGGCCGGCAATGTCGCGGGCGCGTCGAAGCCCGCCGTGCTGCACATCCACGGCGGCGGTTATGTCATGGGTTCCGCCGGGATGTCGAGGCGCGATATTCAGGAGCTCTCGACCACTCACAACTGTGTGGCGGTGTCAGTCGACTACCGGCTGGCGCCGGAGACACGCTTTCCCGGGTCGCTCGAGGACAACTACGCCGCGCTGCGCTGGATGCACACCAACGCCAAGGAGCTCGGGATCGACGTGAAGCGGATTGCAATCAAGGGTGAAAGCGCCGGCGGGGGACATGCGGCAGGGCTGGCAATCGCGGCCCGCGATCGCGGAGAGTTCCCGATCTGCCTCCAGGTGTTGATCTATCCGATGCTCGACGATCGCACGGGCGCGACGCGCGCGCTTCCCGAGCAGTTCGGCCAGTTCATTTGGCGAGCAGACGACAACCGCTTCGGGTGGACCTCACTGCTGGGCGTCCCGGCCGGATCGGCCTCGGTCCCGGCGAACTCCGTGCCCGCGCGCGTCACCAATCTCGCCGGGCTTCCGCCGGCGTTCATCAGCGTCGGGAGCATTGACCTGTTTGCACCCGAGGACGTCGAGTACGCCCAACGGCTCATGAGCGCCGGCGTGACGACGGAGTTGCACGTCGTGCCCGGTGCCTTTCACGGCTTCGACTTCTTCGGCGAGACCACGCTGTCGCGGCAATTCGCACACGCGTGGAATGAATCGCTGCGCCGGGCGTTCGCGTGATCGTTGTGCCTGTCGACGAGGGAAGGTGGTGGGCTGTGACCGTGCGGAGTCGTCATCTGGGAAGGTTGGCGCTCTTCGCGCTTGGGCGCTCCTCCTGATGGTGGTGAGGTCCTCGTACGCTAGTAGGTCGGGGGCGTGACGCCGGAGCGGTGACCGCAGCCGGATCGCACACGTTCGTCTACACTCCACATATGAGAAAGACGCTCGCTGCCCTCCTCGTCGTCCTCTGTACGGTTGCGCTCGCCGCGCAAAAGAAAGACACGGGCAAGCCGCCCGCACCCGAGAAGCCGAAAGATCCCGCGGCAGCGATCAACAAACCGCGCTCAGACGGTCGGAAGGTGACGTTCGAGACGACCGAGGCGACGTGGGCGTCCGTGGATGTCACGCCCGACGGTCGCACGCTCGTGTTCGACCTGCTCGGCGACATCTACACGATGCCGATCGAAGGCGGCGAGGCGCGCGCTATCAGCCGCGGTCCGGCGTACGACCACCATCCGCGCGTCTCGCCCGACGGCACGACGATCGCCTTCACATCGGACGAAGGCGGCATGGAAAACCTGTGGCTGATGGCCGTCGACGGGAAGGATCGTCGTGCGCTGACCGATGACAAGAACGCGTATGTCAGGAGTGCGGCCTGGACACCGGACGGGAATTACCTCGTTGCCAGAAAGCAGGACGCCAAGCCAGCGGGTATCCCGCCCGTCGAACTCTGGATGTATCACCGTCTCGGCGGCACCGGCATCAAGCTGACCTCCTCCGACGAGTGGCACCACGCGTCCGGACCAGTCGTGTCGGATGACGGGCGGTACATCTACTTCTCGGCGCGCAAGGCACGCTTCAACTACGTGCCCGACATGACGCAGGGCCTCTGGCAGATCGTCCGCTTCGATCGGCAGACCGGCGAGACGCATCCGCTGACCACTGGTTTCGGCGGCGCGGTGCGGCCGGCGATCTCCCCGGACGGGCACACGCTCGCGTTTCTGGGCCGGCGCGACGCGGACACCGTGCTCGTCGCGCGCGATCTCCCGAGCGGCGCCGAGCGGATCGTCCTGCGCGGCATGGACAAGGATCAGCAGGAAGGCTTCGCGCCGATGGACGTCTGGCCGAACTATACGTTCACCGCCGACAGCCGTCACGTCATCGTGCCGCACCAGGGCTCGGTCCTGAAGGTCGCGCTCGACAGCGGCGACACGCAGAAGATTGCGTTCCGCGCGACCGTCGAGCAGACCTTCGCGCCTCAGGTCACCTGGCAGGAGCGCATCGACACCGGTCCGGTGCACGCGCGCATCCTGCGCTGGACAACCGAGTCCCCGGACGGCAAGTGGATCGCGTTCGACGCATTCGGCCGCGTGTGGCTGCAGGAGATCGCCGCTGGCAAGCCAGTGGGCTCGCCGAAGCGATTGACGTCGGGCACGCTGCCGGCGCGGGAATACGCGCCTGCGTTCTCTCCAGACGGCCGATCGATCGCCTACGTCACGTGGAGCGATACGGAGGGCGGTCAGCTCTGGAGCGCTCCGACCGCTGGCGGCGCGCCGCGGCAACTGACGCGTGCACCGGGTCATTACGCCAACCCGTCGTGGTCGCCCAAAGGCGATCGCCTCGCGCTCATTCGCGGGTCGGGCCTCGAGTTCCGCGGCCAGCAGCCAGAGGACGAGAACTTCTTCGAGATCCATTGGATCGACGCGAACGGAGGCGACACGAACCTCGTGACCACCGTGACGACGGCGAACGCGATGCGGTTTCACCCGCAGGCCTTCTGGGCGCCCGATGGGACGCGCCTGATCTACCGGAAGTCCGTCGAACAGACGAAGCCCACCGATCCCTTGCAGAACGACGTGGTGTCGATTCGCCTCGACGGCACCGATCGCAAGACCCACTTGCGTCTGCCGGCGGTCGACGATCTGGTGCCGTCACCCGACGGCCAATGGGTCGCGTTCACCTCGCGCGACAACGTATACGTCGCGGCGCTGCCGATGACCCAAACCAAAGAGCCGGCTACTGTCGGCGCCAAGGAAGGCGCAGTGCCGGTCTGGCGGCTGTCTGACGCCGCGGGAGCATCGGTCGCGTGGGCCGCCAACGGCACCGTGATCACCTGGTCGCTGGGCGACACGTTCCATCGGCTGCCGTTCGCGGACGCGATGAAGTTCGTCCAGGATCAGAAGGCTAAAGCGTTGAGCGACGAAGCGAAGGCGGAAGCCAAGAAGGATGAGCAGGAGAAAGAGAAGCCACTCGTCCCCTCGTCTCAGCAGATTCAGATCACGCTCACCATGCCTCGGCCGGCGCCGCAGGGATCGTTCGTGCTGCGCGGGGCGCGCGTCGTGACGATGAAGCGCGACGCGGCCGGGCGCGACGAGATTCTCGACAACGTCGACGTGGTCGTGACCGGCAACCGGATCGCGGCGATCGGGCCCGCTCGTTCGGCCGCGGCGCCGGCCGGGGCCCGGGAGTTCGATGCGAAAGGCAAGACGATCGTGCCGGGGTTCATCGATTCGCACGCGCACCTGCACTACTCCGGCTTCGAGACGTTCCCGGAAACGAAGTGGGAATACATCGCGAACCTCGCCTACGGCGTGACCACGGTCTACGACCCGTCGGCGCACTCGCTCGACGTCTTCGCGCAGGGCGAGATGGTGGAAGCCGGGGTCATGACCGGCCCGCGCGTCTACTCGTCGGGCGACGTGCTGTACGGCGGCCAGCAGGCGCCGATCTTCGCCGAGGTCAACAGCCTTGATGACGCCCGCCGGCAGGTGAAGCGCATGAAGGCGTACGGCGCGCGGATGATCAAGGTCTATCAGCAACCGCGCCGCGATCAGCGCATCTGGTTCGCCGAAGCCGCGCGCGAGCAGAAGATGCTGCTCACCGCCGAAGGCGCCGGCGAGCTGCACACCGATCTGACCATGGCGCTCGACGGGTTCACCGCCTTCGAGCACTCGCTGCCGGTCGAACTGCGCAATGACGTCGCGCAATTCGTGGCGAAATCAGGGACGTACTACACGCCCACGCTCATCGTCTCGTATGGCGGCCCGACAGCGGAGCATTACTTCTGGCAGACCAGCAATCCGCACGACGATCCCAAGCTCAATCGCTTCACGCCGCATCGATCATTCGACAACCTCGGCCGGCGGCGGATGTTCATTCCTCTCGACGAGTATCACTTCCCGATCGTCGCGGACGGCGCGGCCAAGGTGGCGAAAGCCGGCGGACGCGTCACCATCGGCGCGCACGGACAGCTGCAGGGCCTTGGCTACCACTGGGAGCTGTGGGCGCAAGCCGGCGCCGGCGCCACTGGCGGCCGCACGGGCATGTCGCCGATCGACGCGCTGCGCGCCGCGACGATCCATGCGGCGGAGAAGATTGGGTTCGGCCCGGATCTCGGTTCGATCGAAACCGGCAAGCTGGCCGATCTCGTGGTACTCGACGCCGATCCGCTGTCGGACATCCGCAACACCGCGAAGATTCGCTGGGTGATCAAGAATGGCGAGCTCTACGACGCCGAATCGATGACGGAAGAGTGGCCCCACCAGAAGCCGCTGCCGCCGTTCTTCTGGCGCGAGCGCACGGTGAACCGGTCGACGGATGCGCAGCGGTAGCCTCAGGTACGAGAAGCAGCCGCCGCTCTTCGCGGTCTGAGCGAGGGACGGTGGACTGACATGTGCCGCCTGCTTATCGCATCGGGTGTGGCGCTGCTGTTGGTGATGCCATCGGTCCGCGCCGGGGCTCCGCAAGTGCCTGCGACGCCGGCGACGCAGCAGTCACTCGCCGGGCTGATCGCGTCGCTGTCTGAGCCCGGCGGCTATTTCGACACCGACAATCTCATCTCGAACGAGCGGTCGTACCTGCACGTCGTCCCCATGCTTCGTTCCCTCGCGGGGCAAGCCGGCGGCAACGGTGTGTACCTCGGCGTCGGGCCAGATCAGAACTTCTCATACATCGCGCACCTTCGGCCGTCGCTGGCGATCCTGATCGACATCCGGCGCGACAACCTGTTGCTGCACCTGCTGTTCAAGGCGGTGTTCTCGGAGGCGGCCACGAGAGCCAGCTACCTGGCCGCGCTGACCGGACGCAGCGAGCCCGCCGCGACGCGCGACGCGTCGATCGAGAACCTCGTGCGGCTGGTCGATCAGGCGAGGCCGCTTGGCCGAACCGACCTCGGACGACTCGAGGCACGGTTGGCAGCGATCATCAACGGCTTCGGCGTGCCGCTTTCGAACACGGACCGCGCCACGATTGCGCGCTTCCATCGCCGGTTCGTCGAGGCCGGTCTCTCCCTGCAGTTCAATTCCACCGGGCGCCTACCGCAGTACGACTACCCGACGTATCGAGACTTGCTCCTCGAGGTCGACCGCGACGCCGTGCGGCGGAGTTTCCTGGCGAACGAGGACGACTTCCAGTTCGTGAAGACACTGCACGCGCGCGATCGGATCGTTCCCATCGTCGGCGATCTGGCGGGGCGCGACGCGCTCGCGAACGTCGGCCGGTATCTCGACGCCACTGGACTGCGAGTGTCCGCGTTCTATACCTCGAACGTGGAGTTCTATCTGTTCCGCGACGGCAGTGCCCAGGCATTCATCGCCAACGTGGCTCGCCTGCCCCGCCAGCCTGGGAGCGTCATCGTGCGGAGCGTGTTCCCAGGCGGTGGCGCGCGGCTCTCACCTGGCTACAACAGCGCGTCGCAGACGCAGCCGATCCAGGCGCTGCTCGATGGCTACCAGCAGGGGCGATTTCGGCAGTACTGGGAGCTGACCCGGTAGCGGGCGCCTGCAGTTCGACGCGTCCTCAGGATGGAGCGGATCAGTCGCCGTCCCAACTTCCTGATTCGAGTTGAACTTGTCGATTTGGGATTTGCGGGGGCGTGCAACCAACATTATCTGCAGCTTTGGCAACTTGCTGCGTGAAGAATCGCCCCACCCGAGCGCGAGACGAGATCGGGCCCAGCGACGTCGGTGTCATGAGCCCTGGCGTATGACCCGCGAGAGGCAGTCCGTTGCGAGGCGCCCCAGCAGTCGGCCGGCGGCCGCGGCCAAGTCGCCGGGCAGGTCGGCCGCGATCGGTTCCTCCGCGCGGACGACCTCCCAATGGATCGCCCGATCCGTCGTTGTCACCTGGATCTCGACAGCCCCGACCAGTCGCGGGCTCGCCCCCCCCTCGAGTTGCCAGGCCACTAGCGTGACAGCCAGCGAGGGCGCGTTGCCGACATCGACCAGACGGATGCCGGGGCTCGACGCGATGGCGAATCGCACAGCCGAATCAAGGTAGCGATCGGGGGTCGACGTCCAGAGCCAGACCGGATCCTCCGTCACCTCGCCATCGGGCTGCTGGTGCAGGACCCGACGACCGATGTGCCCTCGCCCCTGCGTCTCGAGCAGGCGGACGCTCGTGGCGTTCGGGGCGTCGGCGACCATGGCGGCCGGCTCGACCAGTCGAGGCTCGACCATCCGTGCGGGCACGGTGTCCGGGCGTTGAAGGCGAAGACGGCACCCCCCGCCCAGGCAAACCACTACCAGCAGGACAATGAGTCCGGATCTCGAGCGCGGATTCATTTCGGCTTCGCTCGTGCCGGCCGGGGGCCGTAGATTACCGACTCCGGCTGTTCTTGTAGCTCGCGCGCGAGTTCGCGGAGCTGCTCGAGCGACTCGCGCATCGCAGGCAGCGAGCGCCGCAGGTCCCCGGCCGCCAGGCTGGCCTGGTCCATCGCGTCACGCGTCGCGCGCCCGGAGGCGGCCAGATCCGCCGCCTCGATGGCGGCGCGTGCCTCCTGGGCGAACTTCGACAGCTCGCCTTCGTCACCGACCAGCCCGTCCAAGTTCGCCGCCATGGCCTCGATCTGCGCGCTGGTCGTCGAGAAGAACTTCCGCGAGTCGGCGCTGAGGGCCGGCAGCTCGCTCTCTCGGACGATCCGCTCGACGTTGGTGAAGAACCGGTCGGCCCGATCGAGGCTGTCCGGCATTCGGGCGACGATTTCCCGAAGGACCTGGAGCGTCGCCTCGACGCGCTCCAGCACTTCGGGCAACCGGTCCCGTAGCTGCGCAATCGGGGTCGGCATCGACGGGACGTATGGCCGACTTGGCGTGAAGCCGAGCGTCATCGGCGGAGGGGGGTTCTCCGGCATGTCGAGAAAGAGGTATGCCTCGCCGGTCACGGGGTTGCCCACCACCTGAGCGCGCAGCCGCTCGAAAAACACGCGCGACTTGGCCCCTTCCTGGAGGTTGGTGACATTGGCGCCGACGGTGGTGAGGCGATCAGTGAACAGCTCGAAGTCGATCTCGATCGTGCGGCCGCCCGGCTCCACCTGCAGGTTCGACACCCGCCCAACGGGGACGCCGCGGTAGCGCACCGGGCTCGAGATGTCGAGACCGGCGACGTTCTCCTGCGTATAGGTGACGAGCTCGATGACCTCGCGGCTCCGCATCCGCTGGATGAAGAGCAGCCCCGTCGCGAGGATCACGACGATGGCGATGACGAGGAACAACCCGAGGCGCGCGTAGCTCTTCTCGACTGCCATGGTTCATCGCTCCCGGGCCGCGGACGCGCTCGGCGAAGACCGCGTGAAGAAGTTGTGCACGAACGGGATGGCCGATTCGTCCCGCAGCCGCCGAGGATCGCCTCGGGCCACGATCCCCTTGGCCTCCTTGTCGAGCACGATGCAGTTGTCGGCGACCAGGAAGATGCTCGGCAACTCGTGCGTCACGATGACGATGGTAATCCCGAGGTCGCGGCTGAGCGTAACGATCAGGTGATCGAGCTCGACCGCGCTGATCGGGTCGAGCCCGGCGGAGGGCTCGTCGAAGAACAGCAGGTCGGGCTCGATCATCATCGCGCGCGCGATGCCCGCGCGCTTCTTCATGCCGCCCGAAATCTCACCTGGAAGGTGGCCCGCAAACGCGCCGAGGCCGACCAGATCAAGCTTCGCCTGCACGAAATCCTGTACGAGGGGGCCGCGGACGCTCGTCCAGGTCGTCAGCGGGAGCGCGAGGTTCTCGGCCAGCGTCAGAGAACTGAAGAGCGCGCCGGACTGGAAGAGGACGCCGAACGGCGGTATGCCGCTGTAGACGTGCGGCTCGCCGACGCCGTCGATGTCGATGCGGCCGGCCATCGGCTGCTCCAGGCCGATCAGGTACCGGAGCAGCGTGCTCTTGCCACTGCCCGACCCGCCGAGAATGGCCAGGGTCGTTCCGCGCTCGACTTCGAAGCTGACGTGCTCCATCAGCACGCGGGCTCCCCACCCGATCCGGAGGTCCTCGACGACGATGTG
>CAVRUW010000011.1:0-311671 GCA_963724485.1 uncultured Acidobacteriota bacterium | reverse complement strand
ACGACCGGGCGACCGCCAGTCTCGACGACGACGACCTGCATGCCGCGTGTGTGGCCCGGCGCCGGGACGAGCCGGAGCCCGCGAAGCAGCTCGAGTTCGCCGTCGACGGGCACATACCGCACGCCGGGCGCCTCGACCCACTCGCGGATGGTGTAGTCGTCCTCGTTGCGCGCGTCGTCGAGCTCCCGACGCTGGACATAGATCGGCCTGCCGGCGAAGAGGTGGTTGCCGCCGCAGTGATCGAAGTGCAGGTGTGTGTTGACGACGATGTCGATGCCGGCGAGGTCGAAGTTCTGCTTGCTCAGTGGACGAAGGCGGGGATCGAGGTCGGCCGCCGCCGGGTGCAGCTCCGTCATGCCGGTGTCGACCAGCACGCGCGCATCGGGATGGTCGATAACGTGCACGTAGACCGGCATCCGCTCGCCCTCGGCGAGCAGGTCGGCAACGAGGACTGGCGTGATGGTGATTGAGGCGGGGGCGGTCATTTTTCCCTCCGTCAACAGATAGACGGTTTCATGACCGTCCCACGCTCGCGCCCAGGGTGACGAGAAGCTCGTCCAGTTGCTCGAACGTCTCGCCCATCGCATCCGCCGCCCCGGTGCCGGCAGCGTCGAGAGCTTCCTTCGAGGGATAGAGCTCGTGCATGACCAGCAGCGTCTTGCCACCTTTTTCCTCGAAGGTCACCGTGGTGACGGCCCCACCTTCGCCACCTTCCTCATTGGTCCAGACGAGGCGCGAGTGCGGTGTCACTTCGTTGTACCGACCGAAGAACGCCAGGCTCGAGCATCGTGGCTGAACACCAAACGGTACCTGCCCCCGACACGAACATCCATCTCGCAGGAAAGCAGGGACATGCCCATCGACTTCGGCACCCACCACTGCTTGAACAGCTCGGGCTTGGTCCACGCCTCGAACACGATGCGCGCCGGGCCGTTGAAAGTTCGCGTCACGACGAGCTCACGATCGGACTTCCGTTCCACCGTCGTGCGGTTCTTCATGGCTGTGGTCTCACTTTCTCTTTTTGCGTCCATCGACCTTCTCCTTCCGTTTCAGTTCCTCGACAACCTTGTCCAGCTCGTCGAAGCGTGCGTCCCAGAGCTGACGGTACCTCTCAATCCATGCCGCCTCTTCCTCGAGTCGGGACAGCCCGAGCCTGCAGGTCCGTACGCGCCCGACCTTCTCAGTGATGACGAGCCCCGCCTGCTCCAAGACGCCGACGTGCTTCTTCATGCCGGTGAGGGTCATGTGGAACTTCTCGGCAAGGTCCGTGATCGAAGCGTCTGCACGCCCGAGCTGCTCGAGCACGCCGCGTCGGGTGGCGTCCGAGAGCGCGGCGAACGAGGCATCAAAGCGGGTTCGTGAATACTGAACCATCTGGTTCAGTATTTAACCACACGGATTGGCGGCATGCAAGAGGAGGCCGAGCGCGGCTGAGTTGCCGGCCGCTTGGCTGAGAGGAGATCGACATCCCGTCCTCTTCCAAGGCCGGCGACCGAGGTGATGATCGTTGGATGCTCAACCGACCGTCGTTGTGATCCTGCCTCTCGCGCAGGAGGTCCAACGGTTTGGAAAGACTGGGACCGGAGCAGGAGGATGACGGGCTGGAAGCGAGCACGCTTGGAAAGCGAAGCTCACGAGGAACACCGAGGGACACGCTCACCCAGCTGGCACGCGCGTGACCGACGATAGCAAACAGTCGCGGGGGCATCGTCTACCGAATCCACCGTTATGCGACCACTCGCACAGGTCCGCCGATCTCAGTCTCGCTGGCAGCCTGTCACATTCCGAAGCCCTATCCCGTCTCACTGTTGGAGACTAGCGGTATCTATGAAACGAACCTTCGCTATTATTCTCGCCGCCGTGGCTGCAGCCGCCCTGTTCGGGGGGCTTGTGCATGCCGTGCTGGTGGCCGCGCACCTGTCCGAGCCAGCCGCCACCACGGTCCACGGCCCGACGCCGCAGCGACTCTGGGCCGCCACGGTCGATGTGGTGGCGCTGGTCGGTGTGGTCATCGCTGGGGTGGCTCTGGCCCGCCCCAACAGTCGTTTCGGCACCGCCTCCGGGCGACTCGGAGCCATCGTCGCCCTGGTGGCGGGGCTAATCGCCGTCGTCAACGGCGGGCTCGTTTTGGCCATTGCCAACGGTGGGCCCGGCACCGGCAACGGAGTAGTCGGTGGCGCCGCGGCCTTGGTGTTGGGGCTGATCGCGGCGGTACTCGGCGGGATGGCTCTGGCCCGCTCCCGCGGCATCGCGTTAGGGCCGGGGCGCATGACGTGAGCTCCACGAGCGCAATGTCGAATCCAGCCGCGAGCTTTGAGCCGTACCGCAGGCGACTGCTCGGTCTCGCATATCGCATGCTTGGGTCGATGGCCGACGCTGAGGACGCGGTGCAGGAAACGTACCTGCGCTGGCATGGGGCTGTCCGCGACAAAGTGTCAGAGCCGAGAGCGTTTCTGATGACCACGACGATGCGAATCTGTCTCGATATGCTGACCTCGGCGCGTGCACGGCACGAGGAGTACGTCGGTCCATGGCTGCCGGAGCCGGTTGTTGACACCGCAACGCTGGCGCCCGACAGCCGCACGGAACTAGCCGAAGATTTGTCCATCGCGCTGCTCTTGACGCTCGACAGGCTGTCGCCGCTGGAGCGGGCTGCCTTCCTGCTGCACGACGTGTTCGATTTCTCGTTCAGCGAAGTGGCTTCGGCACTGGAGCGGAGCGAGGCGGCGTGCCGGCAGCTTGCCGCACGCGCTCGGGCGCACGTGCGCGCAACACAACCACGTGGCGTCTTCGCACCACCGGCGCGCTCGGGGGAGATCAACGCGAAACATGTGCAGCTCATTTCTGCATTCGCGGCGGCAACCCAGTCGGGCGATCTCAATGCGCTGACCAAATTGCTCGCGAGCGACGTGCGCGTCGTGACGGACAGCGGCGGCAAGGTGGCGGCGGGGCTGAACGCTCAGCACCGGTTCGGACATGTGGTCGAAGGCGCCGATCGCGTGGCGCGATTCCTGGTTGGCGGTAAACGTGCGGGTGCGTGGTGGCGCGACGACTTCACGACGCGCTTTGCCACCATCAACGGCCTACCTGGTGTCATCGTGGACGCACCCGAGGGACCCGTGCAGACCGCGGCGTTTGAGATCGAGGGTGACGTCATTCGCGCGTTGTACGTGGTGCGCAATCCGGACAAGTTGCGGCATTTGGCGACGGCGTCGACGCCGCACGAGAGCGGTCGCGGATGAGCAAGCACGTCTTGATTGAGGAACTCGCCTCGCTTCGTCTCGAGGACGAGCCGCCGCGAAAGCGACGTGGGGCGTGGTGAGCGATCGGGAGGCAGCGCCGTCGGGAACGCCGCTGCTGACCGCATCCGGATATGTCGTGGCCCGTCGCAGAGCGGTCGTCTGTGATGGCCTCAGTGTGAGGCTACGAGCGGACGCAGCGATCTGACCGGGCCGAGCTGAATTCCTCGACACTTCGCGACTAGTGGCGACCAACAGCGATTAAGGCCGGCTTACGCTATCGCACTCGCTCCACATCGAGGACCTTACAGGGTCTGGCTACACCCCCAGAAACTTCTCGTCGCCTGTCGGCGTCTATGTACTATCGGAGCCGCATGGCCAGCAAGGTTTGGAAATTCGCTAAGGCTCGCTGTCTTTGGCCTCTTTGTACTTGTCATTCTCCTCATTGGCGGCGGCCTCGCTTTTCGTGCGTACCGACACAGCGTACTGGCCAGGGCCACAGTGATCGACCCGGTGCACGGAATCGACGACGCTCTGTTCACGAAGATCGGTGGTATCGATCAGTGGATTCGCATTCGCGGGCAGAATCGCGACAATCCTGTTTTGCTCCTCCTGCATGGAGGCCCAGGGATCGCCCTCAGCCCGCTGCCACGCGACTTCCTGTTCTCCTGGACCAGGGATTTCACGATCGTGTTCTGGGATCAGCGCGGTGCGGGCAAGACGTTCGGCAGATCAGGACCTGTCGCTGCCGATGTAACGAAAGACCAGTATTGCGCACGACGGCATCGCAGTAGCCGAATTTATTCGCGCCCGGCTTGGTCAATCGAAAATCGGCGATTGTCGCCGTGTCCGTGGGGGTCGGCGATCGGCGTCCGCATGGTGTTGGCGCGTCCTGATGCTGTTCTTCGCTTATGTCGGCTCTGGCCAAAGCGTGAATCAGGGGAAATTTCGGAGATGTCGCGTACACGCAACTGCTAGCCGAGGCGCACGCGCGAAACGATCGTCAAGCGATTGCGGAACTCGAGGCTAACGGTCCGCCGCCGTACGATTCAGTCTCGAAGGCCATGGTGCATACCAAATGGGCGAATCGCTATGAGCCGGGACAGCTATCGAATGTGGATCTGATCTCGGTGTGCTTTTTGACTCGAGACGCGAGTCTGAAGGATCTTCGCGATTACATGAGAGGAATAACGACTAGCCAGGATCATTTTCGTGACGCCGTCGAGCAGGAGGACATCCCTTCGCTTGGGACCACCTTTGCGATACCTTTTTTTGTGTTTCAAGGTGCGATCGACAACGTGACGCCGGTTGCGCCGGTGCGCGATATGTCGATAGCATCACTGCGCCGCAGAAAGAAGCTTGTCCTGATCCCGAATGCCGGGACACAACGCCATCGCGACGAGGAGCGATGAGTTTCTGAAGCTGCTGATTGAGCGCGTCAGACCGCTCGCTCTTGAATCCCCATAAACGCCGCACTGGCGACCAACACTGAAAGCGCAGTTCAGTCGGCACTAGGCGACCTTCGGGGACCGACCGTAGTATCGGCGCGCCGTCGCGGCGACGACCTGCGGGGGTGACGTCGTGTTATCGAGGTCGGTCTAATCTGGCGACGGATGGTGATCGGACACCTGCAACACCCACAGTTTCAAGACGATGCGAGCTTTCGCCATTGGTGCCGTTTGGCGTTATGCTGCGAGCTTCGCAAGATCGGCCGAGATATGCAGGTCGGTCTACTATCAGTTA
Source organism: uncultured Acidobacteriota bacterium (assembly GCA_963724485.1). Lineage (GTDB taxonomy): Bacteria > Acidobacteriota > Vicinamibacteria > Vicinamibacterales > UBA2999 > JACCSI01. Next base: position 306,689 of record CAVRUW010000011.1, on the reverse strand, counting down.
GGCTGACGGCCAACTTCGCGAGGGGTAATGGACTCGAATTTCCACTTCGGGCCGGCCCGGAGCGGCGAGCGGACAGCATACGGGGCGCGGACGCCTGACGCGCCTCCGACCAGTATCTTTGAATGGGCGGACTTCATGCGTGCTCAGGGTGTCACCCGCGTGTGTTGCCTCCTCGACGCCGGGCAGTTGGCCGGCTTTCCGGTCAGTCTTGAGGCCGAGTACAAGAGGTTGTTCGGCGCAACCTTCGTTCTGATGGAGCCCATCGCTGACCACCACCTCTGCTCACGGCAAGCGCTCAGAGGACATATTCTGCCGTTTCTGCGTACCGCCGACACCGACGGCGAACGCGCGGTGATCCATTGCTGGGGCGGCAATGGCCGAACTGGTCACGTGCTCGCGGCCTGGCTCGTTGCCGCACGAGGCCTGTCCCCGATGGAGGCAATCGAGGCGGTGGAAGCAACTGGACGACTGCCGCGGGAGGCTGTTCTTGCAGGCAACGCAACTCTCGACGAATTGATCGAGCTTCTCGCGAGTTGCGAACCTGACCGCGCAGCCTAACCTGCGATTGGAGCCGGCATCGGAATCGTGAGCACCGCGGCTCACTCGCCCGCCGTTAGCTTAGGCGGACGCGTCACGATTGAGGTGACCTCGCGATAAAGCCGACGGAACAGGTTACGCGCCGTGCCATCGCGAACGTTACTCCCCATACACGCCGCACTGTTTGGCGATGCCCACCACCGCATCGGTAATGCCTTCGCGACTTATGAGGACTGAGCACCACTGACAAGCGGGACACGCGTGGCTGCAGACTTCGGCCGACGCTATGCAGACCAGCCTAATTCCGTGACGACTGTCGTCCAGTCCGCACGAACCCCAATCCGTTCAACACTTTTCGACGATTCCGATTCGCCGCTGGATTCGCGTTATGCTGCGGGCCTCGCCAGGTCGGGCGGTCTAGACGATTGTTCGCGACGCGAATGAGGCGTGGATGTGGCGAAAAGATCCGCTGCTTGTCGTGATTCTCTGGTGGACCGCACTCTTCGCGGGCGTCCTGGTGTGGCTGCCGCTCGTGCGAGGCGCAACCCAGGGCACTGCTTACCAGTGGGCACTGGGCGGTGGAATTGGTGGCCGGGGCATCGGGGGTGCGTACTGGGCGCTCGTTCTCGGAGCAGGGTTCGTATTGTCGCTCTTGTATCTGGGCTGGCGGGGTGCTCGCCAGCCATTTCACTGGTTGCTGTTGGTGTTTCATGTGCCGTTGGCAGCGGCGGTGACGTACGCCGCCTGGACCGATCCGCAGGGCTTCCGGTTCGAAGGGGCGACGATCGGTCTCGACGCGTCCCTTGCTGTAATCGGTCCGGTTCTATTTTGCGGCGTCGCCAGTGCGGCGATTGTCTGGGTCGTCCGAGACCTTCGTGCCCGACGGTCACGGGAGGTGACGCGATGGGCTTGGACGCGCGCGGCCCGGGTTAGGCTGGTGCTTCTTCTCGCGATCGTGCCGGTTGAGGTGGTGCTGTTTCGGTCGGGCGGAATCGAGAGCACCCAGAACATGATTGGGGTCGCCCTGGTCGGATGGCAGTGGGTCTTGCTGAATCGCATTCTCGCCGGGGCGCGACGTTCGCCCGCGCCACGATGAGTGCGTTACACGTAACACGGCCGGCTAACCGCCGCATGAACCTGCCGGCGGGCGCGCGACTGGGACCGGACCGGCCAGCGATGCCCGCCACAGGTTGTGCGGAACGTTAACTCACTATAAACGCCGCACTGTTTGGCGATGCCCACCACCGCATCGGTAATGCCTTCGCGACTTATGAGGAGTTATCGTTCACGGCAGCATCGATTGTCGTCCGACCCAGCACACCCATCGCCTCGTCTCCCCGAGATGCTCCCAAGTATGCGAGTCCTAGCGCAAGTGCCCAGCCGCGTGCACGCATCCATGTGTCGTCGCCGAGCGAGTCGCACTCGCTGAACGCTTCACGAAAGGTCGATCGGGCGGCCGGTGATGGCAGCAGTATCCAACCAACCGACAGGTCTGTCGCGGGATCGCCGGCAGTGAGATCGCCGAAGTCGATTACGGCCGAGAGACGACCATCGTTGACCACCAGATTGCCCGGATGCAGATCCCCGTGGATCCACAATGGTGGTCCCGACCACGGAGGCGTCGAGAGAACACGCTCCCAAAGGTCGAGCACGGCGCGACGGTCTACGCAGTCCTCAACCTGCCGCAGATCTTTTTCAAAAGTCCCTGCTCGACTCGCGAGCGGCACACCCCGCCAGGGGTTACGTGGAGCATCGCCTGGGGCGGGTTGATGGAGCGCGTGAAGGAATCTCGCCAGAGCGACGGCGGTCGTCGCAAGCTCCTCCCGTGACGTGAGCAGCGCACTTTGGCCAGGGAACCATGGTACGACTGACCATGACCACGGGAACCCACAGCCTGGACGGCCGACCCGAAGTGGCACAGGAACCGGCAAGGGTAATCGCAGGGACAGCCCCGGAAGCCATCGCTGCTCCTGTTCGATCAGGGCTGCCGAAGCTGCACGACGTGGGACTCGTACCATGAGGTCGTCGCCTAGCCGAAACAGCTTGTTGTCCCAACCCTCGCCAATCTCGGTCAACGGAAGATCCGCGAGATCGGTGTGTTGTTCCTTCAGCAGGGCGACAACTAAGGATCGATCGATCGTTACTTCTGCCGGCGGCTTTGCCCCGATGGTCATATGCTCCGACATCATCGCATCGCTCGATTTCGGCCGTACACGTCGCATTCGTTGCTCAACTCGCCATAAACGCCGCACTGTTTGGCGATGCCCACCACCGCATCGTAATGCCTTCGCGACCACTCGAGAGTAATCTCGACCCGCGATGTCGCATATTGAACTCGCCGCGCTGGTGGCACGGGACTACGGCGCGGGCGAAATGTCGGGCATAAGCTGTGAAAGGCAACCGCAGCCATTGCACGCGAAGCTCGATATGGGAAGCTCGTAATCCATATCTCGGGCGCCAACGCCCACGCGCAGCCGTTTTATCGCCGTCTTCGCTTCGCCGAATGCGGTTGCCTGTCGCGGCAAGTCACGATAGACGGCAGCCAAGACGACGAGATCCTGATGGGGTTGTTCCTTTCGCGCGCCGGCTGGCCCTGGCTGAAGCCGGTCCCTGCAGCGGGAAAAGCGGTCACACCCTATCGCTATTCGTCCTTGAGCGCCACGAGCGGATCGACGCGCGTGGCGCGGAAGGCGGGAACCAGGCTGGCGGCGGCGGCCACGGCGGTGATGATCGCCGCCACTCCCGCCAGCGTCGCAGGATCGTTCGGCCGGACTTCGAAGAGCAGCGTCTCCATCAACCGCGTCAGCACGAGCGCGGCGGCCAGGCCGGCCACTAGGCCGACGCACGTCAGCTTCAGGCCGTGCCCCATCACAGTGCGGAGCACGAGTGCACGCTCGGCGCCGAGCGCCATCCGGATTCCGATTTCACGCCGATGCTGTGTCACCATGTACGAGAGCACACCGTAAGTGCCGATCGCAGCCAGAAGGAGCGCGAGACCGGCGAACCCCGCAAAGAGCTGCATCAGCATGCGGGGCCGGCGTACTGAATCGCGGAACACGTCCTCCATGTTGCGCAACCGGATGATCGGCAGCGACCGATCGGCCTCGCGCACGGCGTTCGCGATCGATGGCTGTAGCGTGGCTGCCGGCAGTGCGCTCCGCAACATGATGTGCATGCTCCCGACTCCCAACAAATTGGCGAGCCGATCACCAACGGTAGGGAAGATTCGCGGCAGCTGATCGAGCAGTAGGTACAGTTCCGTGCCGGTCGGCCGGTCGACGCCGCCCTGCTTGACATCCTTCGCCACGCCAATCACGGTGACCCAGGGCGTCTGGTCGCCAAAACGCGGTCTCACACGCCGCCCGATCGGGTCGATGTCTTTCCAGAAGGTGCGAACGAATGCCTCGTTCACGAGCGCCACCGGCGCACCCAAGCGGTCGGTCTCCTGGAACGCACGGCCTCGCACGATCGGTATCCTCATGGCTTCGAAGTAGCCGCTCGTGACCGTCTGGTAGTACTCCACCAACTCCGACCTCTCCGGTGGCGGCGTATAGTTCTCGACGTCGGTGCCGAAGCGGTTTTGTTCGCGCTGTGGTGGAAGGCCGGCCACGGCCGCCGCGCGATCGATCCCGGGCATGGCGGTGAACCGATCGATCACGCGGCTATACAACCGCACCCGCTCGTCGAACGTCGGGTAGGTCGCAGCCGGAAGTGCAACCGCGAACGTCACGAGCCTGGATCGGTCGAATCCGGCAGCGACCTGCATCAGATTCAAGACGGTCCGCACCATCAGCCCCGCACCCGCGACCAGCACCACTGCGAGCGCCACTTCGCTGGCGACCAGAGCGCGGCGTACCCGCGGCCGGCTGACCGTCATGGCTGGTGTCCGGTCATTCAGCAGACGGCCTCCGACGCGTTCGGACAGATATCGCAACGGCGCGAGACCGAAGACCAGACCGGTGAGGGCTGAGACGAGCAGCGTGAAGCCAAGCACCGCCGGATCGATTCCAATGCCGGTGACGCGGGGAACACTCTCAGGATAAGCGGTCGTCAACGCGCGCACGCCGGTCCAGGCGACGAACAGGCCGAGCGCTCCCCCAAGCAGCAGGAGCACGAGCCCTTCGGCCACGAACTGAGCGAGCAGCCGTCGTCGTCCCGCGCCCAGTGCCCTGCGGATCGCGACCTCGCGGCGACGAACTTCGGCGCGGACCATCAGGAGGTTGGCGAGATTTGCGCACGCGATGAGCAGCACCAGCCCCACGCCAGCCTGCAGCAGCCAGAAGGCGCGCCGCGCCGAACCGACGACCTCGTCCAGCACCAAATGCATCTGAATGACGTGTTTGCCGGGAGTGAACACATGTTCGCGCACGCCCACACGCTCACCCCAGCTCGCGATGAGCGACGTGAGTTCTGCCTCCGCCTGTTCCGGCGTCACGCCATTCTTCAAGCGGCCCAACACCGACAGAAAGTGACTCGCGCGAAACTGGCGAAGCGCAGGTGCGAGTTGAAGCGGCATCCACAACTCGACGCGCTTGTCCATGAGGTCGAACCCGGCCGGCATGATGCCGATCACCTCGTGCCTGACGCCGTCGATCTCGATCGACCGGCCGACTATGTCCTCCTGCGCACCGAAGGCCGACCGCCACAGCTCGTGCGAGAGGATGACGAGCGCCGGACCGCCGGCGCGCGTCTCCTCGCGACGGAACCATCGGCCGCGCTCGGCCGGCACGGCGAGCGCCTCGAGCAGCTCGGCATTCACGCTCGTGCGCGTCGCACGGCGTGGACGATCGCCAGCCGAGAGATTCGCCTCGCCAGTCACGAACGCGCCGATGACGGAGAACGACCGATCGATGGCGGCCAGCTCCCAGTATTCAGCCGGCGACAACGAGCCCTGCTCACCGCCGCTGGAGCCAGCGGTCAGAAACCTGAGCTGCTCCGGCTGCGGATAATCGAGCGGCCGCAGGATCGCGGCGTTCACCACGGAAAACATCGCCGTGTTAGCGCCGATCCCCAGGGCGATGGTCAGCACGGCGATCGTTGTAAATCCGGGGCTCTTGCGCAGAGTGCGGAGCGCGTAGCGGACATCCTGGGCCACCGCATCGAGGCAGCGTCTGATCCACACGGGTTGAACCTCCTCCGCGAGGCAGCAATGGATTGGGCCATGACGAGGGCTTAGATGGGCGCGCGCGGTCCAGGGTTTACTCGCGATAAACGCCGATGTGGCGACCAACGCGCGGAAATCACTCGCACTGGGCGACTTTCGGGGAGTAATCGTTCGTGAACACGTCGTTTGGCCACAGGTCGGCGGTGTCTGGGCCCTCGATCGCGCGTAGACTCCTGAGGACGACGAATGCCGGGAAGACCCACTTCGTCAGCGCGCGAAGAGGACGGCGATAAACATCGCGGGCACACGTTCGCAGCAGTGGAGGCTATCGGCCGCGCCCTTCCGGACGTGGAGGTGACAACCGCATGGGGCCAGCCTGCTCTGAAGGTGCACGGGAAGATGTTCGTGTGCATCGCGTCCAATAAGTCCGCCGAACCGAACTCCCTGGTCGTGATGATGGCCTTCGCCGACCGTGACGCACTTGTCGAAGACGACCCTGCCACCTACTACCTGAAAACACACTATCTGAACCACCCGTGTGTGCTCGTGAGGCTGACCCGCATTCGTCTCGACGCTCTTCGGGACCTCGTGGTCGGCGCACACCGCTTCGTCAACGTCCAGATGCGGAGCAAGTCGGACGCCGGCAGCCGCCGGGGCACTGCTCGGCCATCGCGCGCCCGCCGCTGATCGATCATGAACCCTTGGATCGCCAAGGCGGTGATTCTCGCCGCCAGTGTCGTGATGATCGTGATTCGAGCGCCTCACGGGCGCCGGAGTCGCGGCGTCAAGGTCGCGCGGAGTTGCAAAGGTCCGCGCGAAGTCGCCCTGCTGACTCTCGCGTGGATGGGCTTCCTCGCTCCATTGATCTGGATCGTGTCCCCTGTCTTCTCGTTCGCCGAGTACTCACTTCGTCCTTGGCCGTTGGGCGCCGGAGTCTTGTGCCTCGTAGTGGGCCTCTGGTGGTTCCACCGATCACATTCGGACTTGGGCACGTACTGGTCGGTCACCCTTGAACTGCGCGAGAACCATCGACTCATAACGCAAGGGGTCTACCGCTATGTCCGTCATCCAATGTACGCTGCGCTCTTCCTTTACTCCATCGGTCAGGCGCTGGTGGTTCCGAACTGGGTTGTGGGGCCGTCGTACTTGGTAGCGTTTGGAATTCTCTTCGCACTTCGTATCGGTGCAGAGGAAAGGATGATGCTCGAGACATTCGGCGAAGAATACGCGGGGTACATGAGAAAGACAAAGCTGCTCGTACCGGAATCTGGTGACGTGCCGGCCAACTCGCCCTGAGCCGCCACCGGTCCGCCGCACGAGCTCACGCCGCGTTCTTTAGTACCGCGCGACCACCGAGGAAGAACCTGGAAAAACCTTGGCACGAATCGCCACAGCATTACGTCTCGATTCGCTGTCGAATGTCGGCTTCGTCAGTCGCTCGTTGTGTGGTCACGTCACGCAAGCTTCACAGGCATCTGTGTCGCGACGACGCCAAAGCCCCGCGCAGCCGATCCGATGGCCGGCGCAACACACACAATCGGCGTCTCTCCGGCGCCAGCCGATGGAAGATCCCGGCGATCGAGCAGCACGACGTCGATGGCCGGGACGTCCTTGAAGCGTGGCACGCGATAGCGCGCCATCGACCCGTTCAACAGCCGGCCGTCGGCGAACTCGATCGCTTCGAACAGCGCGCCCCCGAGACCCTGGACGACCGAGCCTTCGACCTGATTGTTCAGGCCGTCCGGGTTGACGATCGCGCCGCATTCGAAAGCGACGACCAATCGCTCCACTTTGAATCCTCTCGCCAGCGGCGACAGCTCCGCGGCGGTGGCCACGTAGCTGCCCTTCTCGGTGCCGCACGCGATGCCAAGCGCGCGGCCCGCGGCGGAGGGTTTCGGCCAGCCGATCTTCTGCGCGGCGGCCGTCAGCACGTTGCGCATCCGCTCGTCCTTGAGATGCTTCAGGCGGAACTCCACGGCGTCGACACCGAGGGCGCGCGCGATGGTGTCCATGTGCATCTCGCGCACGTAGTGGTTCGCCGTCGCCGCCAGGCCGCGGTACGAGCCCTGCCGGAGCGGCGACTCCGACTGATGGAATTGAATCCGCCGGTTCGGAATGTCGTACGGTGTCTGAATGGCGGAGGAACCCGAATTCCAGTTGTCGAATTCCCAGGCGGTGATCCGGCCATCGCCGTCGACGGCGGTCTTGACGTCGATCACGCCCGCGGGTCTGGCGTAGGCGAAGTTGAACTCCTCGGCACGCGTCCAGACCAGCTTCACCGGTTTGCCCGCGGCCTTGGCCAGTCGCGCCGCTTCGACCGCGAACTCACCCGTGTGCTTCCCGCCGTACGCGGACCCGGTGTCCGGAACGATGACCCGCACCTGCGTGTCCGACAGTTTGAAAGCCTCCGCGAGCTCGCTGCGAACGCCGAAGGGCCGCTGCGTGCCGGTCCAGACCGTCAGCTTGCCCTCGCTCCACTCGGCGACGGCCGATCGCGGTTCGAGCGGCACGTGCGCGATGTAAGGAATCCTGTAGCTGGCGTCGAACGTCCGCGCAGCCGCCGCGCGGGCGGCCGACACATCGCCCGCGACCATTGGCGCTCCGCCCCGCCCGCCTCCAGTGGTACCGGTCTTCTTGAGATGCTCATAGACCGTCGAAGACGAGGGAAGGTCGGTGGGGACTCGCCATTCTGCCTTGATCGCCGATGCCGCTTTGCGCGCGAGCCGCTCGGTCGGCGCCACCACGCCGGCGAACGTGCCATCGCGAACGACCGTCACGCCGCGCGATCGCACGCGCGGAGCTGTCGTCCATCGACGCCAGCGTGCCGGTGTACCCGTCGGGCCTGATGATTGCGCCATACAGCATCCCGGGGCGCGTGATGTCGGGCGTGTAGCGATGGCGGCCGGTGACGAACGCGATGCCATCGACTTTCTTCGGAGCGGTTCCCCGCAGCGTCCACTGCGCGACCGGCGATGCCGACACGCCGGCAGGGACCGCGCCGGCCAGCTTCTGCCCTTTCGTGATCTCGCCGAAGCCTGCCGACCGCCCCTGCCCCACGATTCGCCCGTCCTTGACGGTGAGCGTGGAGCGGTCCACGTTCCACTGCGCCGCGGCGCGATCGATCAGCATCTCGCGGGCGGCCGCGGCGGCGCGCGCGAGCTGCGGCGCCATCCTCGGCGTGGATTGCGATCCAAACGTCCCCTGGTCGTATGGCACCAGATCGGTATCGGCCATCACGAGCGAAACGCGCTTCGAGCGGCACCCGTAACTCGTCGGCAATCGCCTGCGCCAGCGATGTCCGGATGTTCTGGCCGATCTCGGTCTTCCCCGTATACCCGGTGATGCGGCCGCGCTCGTCGATGTGCACCCAGGCGGACACCTCACTCGACACGGCCTGCTGTCCGGTGCGGCCCGACTCCTGCGCGGAGCCCGGCATCGACGCGAACACCAGTAACCCGCCGCCCATGACGCCGAAGATGCGCATGAACTCGCGGCGCTCGACCTCGAAGCGGTAAGGCGCGGCTTCGCTCAGCTCGTAGCGCTCGACCTCGATCTCGATATCGACGGGGCGATTCATCGCCGCACCTCCGCCTTCGCGCTGCGCGCTACGGCGGACAAGCCCGCGCTCTCGGTATTTCTCATTCGTTCGGCAGCCAGCTTCACGGCGCGAACGATGCGCGGATACGTGCCGCAGCGGCAGACGTTGTGGTCCATCACGCGGGCGATGTCTGCCTCCGACGGTGCCGGGTTCGTGCGCAGCAGACTCACCGTTGCCATCACCATCCCCGGTGTGCAGTAACCACATTGAAACGCTTCGGCGTCGAGAAACGCCTGCTGGACGGGATGCAGACGATCGCCGCTCAATCCTTCGATGGTCGTGACGGATTTGCCGACGACGGCGGAGAGACGTGTCACGCACGAGCGCGCGGCCTGATTGTCGACGAGCACGGTGCAGGCACCGCACGCGCCCTCGCCGCACCCGTATTTGGATCCGGTGAGATCCAATTCGTAGCGGAGCACCGACAGCAAGGTGTCGTCAGGCTCGCCTTCTACCTGATGCGTCCGGCCGTTGATCCGAATCGCGTAGGTGGGCATCGCCGCAGTGTACACCTGCGTCATAACGGCTACATCCCCAGCGCCCGTATTCCGTAACGGCTGGGACGATGATCGCAAGACGGCCCCTGAACCCGCATGGCTGGGCTTCCTGACGGAGAGAATACCGGTGATGTCACAACGGTCCATGCTGTCTCGTCCTCCTCATTGAGAGCGATCGAGGCAGGAGGCGACCATGATGAGATGGCTGTTGCGGCGCACAATCGAATCGTTCGAGCGGAAATGGAACTACGACGCGAGCTACCTGAAGGAAATCGCCGATCTGAGTCCCATGGCCGCATTGAAATTCACGCTGGCAACGAGCCTGGGAAGCTACCGTCGGGACGTGCCCTCTGCGGCCCTGTTTGCAGCCGGAATCACCGCCGTGCGGTCCGAAGACTGTGGCCCGTGTACGCAACTGGGGATCGCCATGGCTGAGCAGCAGGGCGTGCCTCCCGACGTCCTCCGGGCCTTACTGCAGGACGATGTGGCGGCGATGCCGGAGGAGGTTGCACTTGCGTGGCGGTTCACGCGTGCGACGCTGGCCCACGATGCGGCGGCAGACGACTACCGCGACGAGATCGTCAGGCGTTGGGGGCCGCGCGCCGTGGTGACGCTCGCGTTTGCGATCACGACGGCGCGCATGTATCCGACGGTCAAGTACGCGATGGGCCACGGTAAGATCTGTTCGCGGGTGGTCGTCAGCGGCGCACCGCTGGCGATCGATCGCGCCCTGACGTCCAGCCACTGGCGTCCGACCCCGGCTCAGTCGGACGCGAGCCGAGCCTCATGATCGATCCGGCGCTCAGCTTCGAGCCGCACCGGCGTCGCCTGCTTGGTCTGGCCTATCGCATGCTCGGGTCAATCGCCGAGGCTGAAGACGCCGTGCAGAACGCGTATCTTCGCTGGCACGCCGCCGATCGCGACCAAGTGACGGATCCCCGGGCGTTCCTGACAACGGCTACGACGAGGATCTGCCTGGACGTGCTGCGATCGGCACGCGCCCGGCGCGAGGAATACGTCGGACCGTGGCTGCCGGAACCTGTGGTGGATACGAAAGCGCTGGCCCCCGATGCGCAGACAGAGCTAGCAGAAGACCTGTCGATCGCGCTCCTGCTCGCGCTCGATCGTTTGTCGCCGCTCGAGCGCGCGGCGTTTCTCTTGCACGATGTGTTCGACTGCTCGTTCGCTCAAGTGGCGAGTGCACTGGACCGCAGCGAAGCGGCGTGCCGTCAACTGGCGTCGCGTGCGCGGACACACGTACGCGAGGCTCGGCCCCGTGACCAATCGGTGGCGCGCGACCGCGCCGACGACCCGACCACGAGACACGAGGAGCTGGTATCGGCGTTCGTCGATGCCGCGCGTTCCGGCGATCTCGACGCGTTGATGAGTATGCTGGTTGAGGACGCACGTCTCGTGGCTGACGGCGGCGGCAAGGTGCAGGCAGCCTTGAACGTCATCCAGGGATCGAACCGCATCGCGCGCTTCATCATCGGCGTCGGGCCGAAGGGGTTGTCGGACGGAACGACACTGCGCTTCGGGCCCGTCAATGGCCTGCCGGGCCTGATCGCGCACTCGCCCGACGGATACGTGCAGACCGTCGCGTTCGAGATCGAGGACAATCGCATCCGCACGATCTACAGCGTGCGTAATCCAGACAAGCTCAAACACCTGACGCCCGCGTGAGCACTGCACTGAAGAGAACCACAGCTGATCATGAGCATGCGGGTGAGGCCAGAAGAGTTCCGATGTTCCTCTACACGACGTCTGGGCGATTCCACTCGATGGCGGGGGCCCGGGCCGCACGATCAGGGACGCCCACGCGATCCTGTTCGGCAGCCAGCGACCGCCTGCGAAGCTGGCGGTTCGAGGCCTGTTCAGGCTCCGGTGGGCCCTGGGCCGAGTGTTTGGATGGGATGACGAGCGGCACGATTCCCTGGCTCTGTCGTACATGCATCAACTCACCGCGGCCGATCGCGCGCAGTCCGAAGTGCCTCCGGGGACTCGCGCAGGTCCGTTTCGAGTGCTCTACGTGTTCGCAAACGAAGCCCTCAGTGAGCTTCGCAATGCGACGGTGCACGGGTTCCTGGCGCTCGCCCTCGTGCCGCGTGCGGAGGGCTACACACTCTACATGGCGATTTACGTCAGCCCGGTGAGCGGCCTCACCCCGTTCTACATGGCGCTGATCGATCCGTTCCGTCGGTTCATCGTGTACCCCGCCCTCTGTCGCGACGCACAGCGAAGTTGGCTGCGCGCCTACGCGGCGGCGCGGGCCTGATTGGTCGTCCGGCGGCCTCGTCGAAAGGGAATTCGATTTGCGACACTGCTCGTGCGCATTGTTCGTGCGCGACGGAAGGATTCTTCTCGGACGACGATCCCCGGCGAAGCGTTTCTATCCCGGCGTCTGGGATCTCATCGGTGGGCACGCGAGGCCCGGGGAGACGCCGGAAGCCGCACTCCTCCGCGAGGTCGAGGAAGAGATTGGTTCAATCCCAACGGAATTCTCGCTCCTCCAAACGGCGCCGGAACCCAATCCCGAAGCGCATGGTCCAGCCGTGTATCACGTCTTCCTCGTTCGCCGCTGGGCGGGGCCGGAACCGTTTCTTAGAAACGCGGAGCACGTTGAGCTTGGCTGGTTCACACCGAGCGAAGCGCGCGGATTGAATCTCGCCGATCCGGCGTATCTCGAGGTGTTCGCCAGGATCGACGCGCTCGGGCCCGCCCCGGAAGGGTGATGCTCACCGCGCGGTCAGGCGCTCGCTCGCCTGGCAGCTGAATCGATGCTCGAGGTACTGTTTGATCTTGCCCGCGTCGATCGCGTCCACGAGAGCGGCCACGGCTTGAAGGTGCAGCAGCCGAAGCGCCGCAAGCTCATTCAGCAACTGCTGAGAAGGGTTCCCGAGGTTGGTCAGATACTGTTCGCCTCCGGGAAAGGCGAGCCAGTCGTTACCAGGAAAGGCGATGCCGGCCTTGGCCGTCGATGGTTCCCCGTTGTTGTTCAGCGTGACATAGGTGGCCGTCGGCGTCGTGTTCGCAGCGGCGAAGAGGCCATCGATGAACCGCCGCTTGGTCGCCGCAGGTTTGAGAAACAGCATCGAATTGTTCGTCGGCGAGCCCTCGAAGTCGATCTGGGTGAAACCCGCGAATTGACCACCCCACAGCGCAAAATCTATCGTCCCTAAATGATCGAAGAAAGCCTTGGCCTGCAGGCCGGTGAGCATGTCCTCGAACGTCACGACCGCGTAGTCGAGAGCGAATTGATAGGCCTGCGCGTTATCGGGACTGAAGTGAGCCGTGGCGCCCTGGTTCAGGACATAACCAAGAGCGTTGCTGAGCACGTTGACGTCCGCCTCGCTCACGCCACCAGGCTGTGAATCGAGGACCGTCGCCACAAAGGAAGGATGGGTGACCGACTCGAAACCGCCCGCGGCCACACGGAAACTGATATTGCCGTCATTGACTGAACTAATCGCGCCATGCAACACAAGCACGTCGATCACGCTTTGGACGACGCCGCAGTCGTTGAGAAGCCGATTGCTCCACCGCTCCAGGTTTGCGTAGCCGGCGCTGTCGATGGTGGCGAGCGCCTCCTGCCCCACGACATCTCGACTCGGAATCGGCTCGACCGACATATACGTGGTGGCCGTGACCGAGTGGGCTCCCAGCGTGACAGCCAGGAGAACGACTGCGGCAAAGCGTGAGATCGTGCTTTGAGTCTTCATGGTTGTGTTCCTTGACTTTGCTTCCTCACGAAAGGGTCGAAATTCGGACGTCCGTTTTGGCTGCGGGCAATGCGGCCGCATGCAGTGGCCCACAGGAAGTGGATCACTGACTCTGCCAGCCATCACCGGAGGGATCGGGTGACTTTCGGGAATGTCAGGAGAACGCGTCTGCCGACGATCTGGTGATGGCCTCGCGTGTCGCCAGGCCCGGCATTATGCGGTACGAGTCAGCACGAATCAACGATCAAGTGCCGCGATGCTGACCGCTGCGAGGGGCACAGGCCGCCTGGACCGTCGCACGCGGCGGTACGACAGACTCCAGGCCAATCTGTCCTACCGATCGATGAGCCGATCTGGCGACGCCTGGCGCTTTACGGTTCAGGAGGCTGCCCACGTGCTCAAACTACTCACACGAACGTTGTTCGCGCTGGCCTTGTTGCAAGGTGTCGCGGGTGCGCAAACGGTTGCCCCTCCGTCGAGGTCAGTGGAGCCGTTCGGTGCGGGCAGATTGGCCCTCGCACCCGCAGAGCAACCGCCAGTGCCCCCGCGTCGCAAGGACTCTCTCTGGAATGGCGTCATCATCGGGGCTGGCCTGGGCGCCCTTGTTGGCGCAGCGGGTAGCCCAGTGATCTCCGACTGCTCGGAGTGCTCGGGCTTCAACGTTCCCCTCACGTTTGGGGTGTTGGGCGCGGGCATCGGCGCTGCCGTCGGGGCCGGCATCGACGCCCTGCGCAATACGAACGCACCTCATCGTCCTCACGTGCAGCTCGCGCCTGTGTTGTCGAAAGATACGCGCGGGTTGCTGGCCTTGATCCGATTCTGAGAAACTGGCAGCGGCTCGCGGATTGCTTCTGTTCGATATGTGGCACTCAGCTGAGCCTGCGACTCAGCAACGGCGCCTCAATGAAATCGCCGTCCTCTGGCGGCACCTCGACAAGGAGCACACGACACATGAAGCCAAAGAACACGATCTGCCTCTGGTTCAACAAGGACGCGCATGAGGCGGCGCGCTTCTACGCCGCCACCTTTCCGGATAGTAAAGTGACCGCTGTTCACGAGGCGCCCAGTGACTACCCGAGCGGCAAGCAGGGCGATGTGCTGACGGTAGAGTTCACCGTTCTGGGCATTCCCTGTCTCGGTCTCAACGGCGGCCCGGAGTTCAAGCACAACGAGGCCTTTTCCTTCCAGATCGCGACGGACAATCAGGAAGAGACGGACCGCTATTGGAATGCGATCGTCGGCAACGGCGGCAAGGAAAGTGCGTGCGGTTGGTGCAAGGACCGCTGGGGCCTCTCCTGGCAGATCACCCCGCGCGCGCTCACCGACGCGCTCGCGGCTGGTGGCGGTGAGGCCAAGCGCGCCTTCGAGGCGATGATGCCGATGAAGAAGATCGACGTCGCCACTATCGAGGCAGCGCGGCGGGGCGCACACACGGCGCCCGCCTAACGCGACTCGTCAGGACCCGCAGACGCGCTCAGCGACTCACGACGCTGAGGATGTTGCCGTCCGGGTCCTTGAACCAGGCAACTTTGAGATCGCCGGAGACGTGCACGTCGCCCTCGCGGCGCGTTTCCGGCAAGTCGTAGTGCTCGAACCGGACGCCCTTGGATTTGAGCGTCTGGACGACGTCCTCGACATCGTCGACCGCCCATGTGAGAGCCGTGGCTTTGTTGGTGCCGGCAAAGCTCGAGCGATACACGTTGATCGTCGTGTCCCCACTCTCGAAGACGAGGGACTCTTCATCTGGGTCGCCGGCTCGACTGAGCCCGAGCGTCTTCTCGTAGAATCTGCCGGCCGCGTCGAGGTCTTTAACCGCGAGCGTAGCAACCGCATCCATGTCTCGTAGCATGTCGTTCCTCCTCACTTGCGTCGTGAATCTGGTCAGAGTTGAGACCCAAGACCGCGATGCCTATAGATCAGACTTCTGGGTAGCAAGCATCACGCCGTGCAAGACGACGTCAAGCAACCGCTTGGTTTGTAACTTGCAGCTGTATCGCTGACCTAACCCCAACTGAATTCGAGGACATCAGCATGGCTGTCATACCGGAGCTCATTCAATCGTCGTTCGCTCAGATCCTGCACGCCGATGGTCCGGCTGAGGACCGCGCGAACGAGCTGCTGCTCTATTCGTGGATCGTGGGCCGATGGGACATGGACGTGACCACGTTCCTCGAGGATGGAACGACGCATCACGGCCACGGCGAAATTCACGCCGGCTGGGTGCTCCAGGGTCGAGCCATCCAGGATGTGTGGATGATTCCTCGCCTGCGGGACCGTCATCCAGGAATCGAGCCGCTGCCCGGCGCCGGCAATTGGTTTGGGACGACGCTGCGGATCTACGATCCCGCGCTCGACGCGTGGCGAATCCTGTGGAGCGATCCCGCCACCAATTTCTTCACACAACAGATCGGCCGCGCGCGTGGCCGCGACATCGTCCAGACCGGCCCGGATCCGAGGGGCGGTTCGATGCGCTGGATCTTCAGTGAAATCGAAGCGAATTCGTTTCACTGGACCGCCGAGAGCGCCTCGGACGATAAGACCTGGCGGCGTGAAGTGGACATCCGCGCGCGTCGTACTTGAGCGCCGAGGTCACGATTCTCGCGGACTGTGCGAAAGGAGAAGCATCACGATGCCACAAGCCACAACACCTCAGGTCGGTCGACACGCGTTCATACAAAGCGTTCATGGAATCCGCTATCAGGTAACGGACGTCGCCCGCGCAGCTGAGTTTTACACGCAGCATCTCGGGTTCACATTGGGACATCAGCAGCTTCCGGCATTCGCGAGCGTGTCATTGGGAGACGTGCAGATTCTCCTCAGTGGTCCCGGAGCGTCGGGGTCACGGCCATTGCCGAACGGCCAGCGTCAAGAACCCGGCGGATGGAACCGCGTCGTACTCAAAGTTGCGGATCTGCCAGCGTGCATCGACGCGCTCAAGAAGGCCGGCGTCCATTTTCGCAACGACATGGAAACAGGCCCGGGCGGCCGGCAGATTCAAGTCGAGGATCCCGACGGCAATCCGATCGAGCTGTTCGAACCGGCACGATAGACAGTGATCGGGGACCAACGGAACCGTGTCTCCTCCCGCAGAATGGACTTCGGCCTGGCCAGATGAGCTCGCCCACCGGCGTCGCTGACGCATTGCCACAAAGACGTGGCTGAGATTCACATCACACCCTCATCGCCGCGCTCACTCTTACCGCACGCGTAAGCAACGACGAAAGCAGTAAGCCATCCCGCTGGACGCGCACAATAAACGGCTGACTTCTGCGGCCCGCGCGCAAACGTACGCGGGCACGACGTTTGCCAGTCGACCCGCGCGCCAATTCAGAAGGGAGACACATGACGGCACCTCTCCGTTCGTGGCGCGCGGCAGCAGCCGCCCTCTTTCTCATTCTCTTCCCCTCAATCGCGATGGACGGGCAACGAGCGGCGGCGCCGCCGGGACCCTACGTCGTGACCGACCTTGGCACCTTCGGCGGCGTGCAGAGCGCTCATGCGCAAGACATCAACGATGCCGGGCAGGTCGTTGGCATCGCGCGCACCCACGCGTTCCTCTGGCAGAACGGCGACCTGACCGACCTCGGGACGCTCGGAGGGAATGGCAGTGCCGCTGCGGCCATCAACGCCAGCGGCCAGGTGGTGGGTAGCGCGAGCACCGCCGCACCTTCGACGAGTCACGCCGTTCTTTGGGACGCTGGCGGGATCATCAACCTCACGCCAGGCCTGGCCAGTTCGGCGAGCGGCATCAACGATCTCGGCCAGGTGGTCGGCACCCTCAGCGCTAACTGGAAGGGGTTCCTCTGGGACAACGGCGCGATCACGGACCTGGGCAGCCTCGGCGGCATCGGGGGTACTACTGCCTTCGCGATCAATAACAACACGCAGGTGGTGGGCTCGTCGTCCAGCACTGTGGTCACGGCGCAGGGGCCGATGTCGCACGCGTTCCTCTGGGAAGACGGCGACATGATCGATTTGGGCGTGCTTCCCGGCAAGGATGACAGCGGCGCATCGGCGATCAACAACCTCGGGCAGATCGTCGGCTCGTCTGGCACCATGGATCCGGACACCTACGAAATCACGTCACAGTCGTTCCTCTACGAGAACGGCGTCATGACTCCTCTGCCTGTCCCCAGCTCGGAGAGCTACGCCGCAGACATCAACGAAGCAGGCGTGGTGGTCGGCACGATGAGAGCCGGCGGCGGCTTCTCCAAGTGGCATGCCTACATCTACGCCGACGGCGTCGTCTCCGACCTGAATAGCCTCGTTCTGCCCGGCTCCGGCCTCCACATCCTCTTCGCCAACGCCATCAACAGCGACGGCCAGATCGCCGGTGTGGCCTATGACGCACAGGCGTCTTACCACGCGGTCCTGCTCACACCGGTCGCAGCGGGTATGCCCGTCGCCAACATCGGCGACGCGTCGGTGACGGAAGGTCATGCCGGGAATCAGTCGGCGACCTTTACTGTGACGCTGTCGACATCGCCCACCCAGCCAGTCACGCTGTCCTACAACACGGCCGATGGAACCGCCGCGGTGGGCAGCGACTATCAGTCGGCCTCGGGGACCGTTACGTTCGATGCTGGTCAGATGAGCAAGACGATCTCGGTGCTCGTGACCGGCGACCGCGCCGGCGAGGTGAACGAGACCTTCAAGGTCAACATCGGCCTGACGTCAGCGAACGCAGTGCTCGGCGACAGTCAGGGCACCGGCACGATTGTGGACGACGAGCCGCGGGTGGGCATCACCTCCGTGACGAAGAACGAAGGCCACTCCGGGACGACGCCGTTTGTCTTCACGGTGAGCCTATCCGCTGCGTCCGCGGTACCGGTGAGCGTGAACTTCGCCACCGCGGACGGTTCGGCGAAATCGGATGACTACACCGCGACGGCGGGCTCGCTCAGTTTCGCGGCGGGTGAGACGAGCAAGACGATCACCGTCGTCGTCAAGGGAGACAGACAGAATGAGGGGCAGGAAGTGTTCTACGTGAACCTCTCCGGCGCGGTGGGCGCGTACATTTCCTCAGAGTTGGGGAGTAAACATCCAGGGCACCGGCGTGGTGAAAAACGACGATCGCTGATCGTTCCTGAAGAGCGAGCGAGACAGGCCGGCCTCGTCCCGAAAACGAGGCTGGCCCGGACTCCGCACCCTTATTTCAGCGGCACACTCGTCGCCCAGTCGTAATGCGCGGCTGCTTCGTGACGGAGCCTTGGCAGGTCGTCGCTCAACAGATAACCATCGGTCACCAACCGCGCCAATTCCACGTCGATGCGATCGAGGTAAGTCTGCTTGCTGGATTTACCGCTCCGCGATCGACAAACGCGAGTCGCCGCTAAGCTCGCGCTCTTCGCGAGTACGCGGCAGCGGATAGGTACGAACCGATCTCGCTCGCCAGGCGACCAGGTGCGCCGATCGACTGATGCCGATAGTTCCACCCTGTGTGCGCGGCCAGCGGAACCGCGATCTGCGGCAGTCGGATTCCGGCGCGATCATTACCCGCTTCATCTACAGCCGGCACCAGGATCACGAACGGCTTCCCGATCCCAGGCGGCTCAATGCTGACAATCCCCCGCGACCACTCGGGCCCGAAGTTTAGGCGGAACGTCGTCATGGGCGATCGTGGGAGCTGGAATCCCGGCACGGTGGGCCAGCCAGTGCGCTCCGGCGAGGTGAGCGTCCCATCGGACAACATTGGGTAACGACTGCGAGGCGCTTCAATGCCCTGTGTAACCCACGCGTCGAGCGCCTGAAAGAGCGCGCGAATAACAGGGGCATAGACCAACGGGTTCAGGGGAGCCTGACCGAGAAAGTTGCGGTCCTGATACGGCGCGGGAGGGAACGGTCCCACGATGTGCGGCGCCGAGGACACAAAGTAGATGCGGCTGGTGCTCGGCGGCGCGACATCACGCGTACCAGTCACGTCAGTGTGAACGAGCGACCCGGCGCGATTGAAGTACTCGGAGTTGGTCAGCAGGTGAAAGAACTTCGGTACCGTGCCGCTGCGTTCGGCGCGAGCCAGGAGCCCATCCGTGAGACCAGTCTCGGGGTCGGTCTGCTCAGCGTCGGTGAACGGAAACATGTCGACGGGATAGAGGATGTTGGAGTGCTGCAGCTGATCGCGTGATGCCTGCCCGAACCGGTGATTGAAGGATCCCCGCCCCGCTCCCCCAACCTGATCGAATACACCGTCGAAGACCCTTGCACCTCGCTCGTCTTCGTTGAAGCCTTGATAGACGAAGTGCCGGAGAAAGCGTCCTGTCTGCGAAACGCCCCAGGCAAGCGCGAACTTGATGCCCGGAAGTGGATTGGCAGCCGTCGCGTCCGCGTGCTTGAAAAAGCTGATCAGATCACGCGTGCCAGCGAGACCACATCCCACCACCCGCGGGTCGCGCGCTTTGTAAATGACGTCGTAGATGCGACCGGCCTCGAATCCACCATCGAGGGTCACCGTGGTGGGGCCCGTAAACCTCCATCGACCCCTGTCGATGACGCGCGGTTCATCGAGCGGGTACGTGCGGACGATCATGATGTGCTCGGCGCTCGTCGGCTCCACCACCGGATAGGGTTCATGGCCGCGATCAGCAAGCGAAGCCACCTGTCCTTCAGCGCCCGGAATAAAGTTGCTGCGAACCAGCCCCGTGATGGGCCGGCCGTTCGCTGTTGCAATGGGAACGTCCATCCGCATGCGACCCGACGGGACGTCCCATTGCCATCCCATCCACAGCAGGGCAAACCCCTGGCGCATCAACGCCCCATTGCCAAACTCCTCGGCAGTCGTGGGATCCGCAGTGTCTCGTGCTCCCTGGAACATGCCGAGAATGCGCTTGCTGCCCCGGTTGCCGGCTTCATAGAACAAGCGTCCGTTGCCACGCGCCGGATCGACGGGTTTCAACAGGTAAAAGTCGGCGGAGAACTCCACGCGGCCCCGCGCATTGCGTGGGGCGAGGTCGAGATCGACGATGCCACGATTCTGCGGGAGTGACGGATCCAGCTCGAAATGGACCTTCCCCACCAGCTTTTCGTACGCGCCGGCCGCGCCAAAGGGCGAGCCGCCCAGGACGACTTCGCGCCGTTCGATTCGTAGTGCCTTGACCTCGGCCCCCGCACGCAATGGGCAGATGACGAAGGCCGCGATGATGAACACGATCAGACGTGACATGAGGCCTTTCTCCTGAAGGCTGCCGAACGAGGCGGACGCCATTATGCAGCCAGCGACAACGAAAGTGCGCCGTGCCTCAAAGCGCTACAATCCCGTCTCCAGCGCCTCGACTCTTCGAGTCCGTCGAGGCTGACAGGGCTGATGGCACTCCTCAGAAGCAAGAACAATCTCGTCGCGGTGGGGCTCACCCTCGCGGTGCTGGGTGCTGCCTTGCTCGTCGTCAGCCTGCAGCGGCGCTCGGTTTCGGCCGTCGAGCGGCAATCCGCGAACGTGCTACAGAACATGGGCCGACAGCGCGCCGAGAGCCTGGCGTCCGAGATTCGCCGTGTGTTCGACGGCGCGGTGCTCGAGACGCTCTTCGCAGCCAGTGCGGAGACCCCCGTGACCGCCGACCTCGATGCGGTCGCAGGCCAACTGGAAGCGGGTCATCGATATCCCTACGTCGAGCGGTTCTTCTTCTGGAATCAACGCACTAACGCGGTTGCGCCGGGCGAAGTGCTGTTCTTCCGCCGCAGCAGCGAAGCACCGAATGACGCCATCCATGCGTCGCTGAGCGACGGCCGATCGGCCGGGTTCTACCGTTCTCCCGCCCGCGGACGCGCGCTGGCCGATCTCGCGCGCTCGTTCAGTCGGCCGGACTATCGCGTCACGTATGCGGTGGTCGAGCAGCGATTCGACGGCACCGACTACCAGGTGGTCGTCCGCTGGTGGTGGACTGGAGACCGGGAGCAGACCTTCGCGGTGTCGGGTTATCTCGTCAACGTGGACTACGTGCGGCGACAGCTCTTCGCGGATCTGTTTCAGCCGCGGCTCCGCGGCGACTTGGGCATCGCGGACATTTTGCCAGAGGAAATCTACGTCCGAGACGACGAGGGACATCTCGTCTACGGCGTTGCACCGCCAGCAAATGCGGTCGTTGCGGAGCGTCCGCTCTCGATGATCTTCTTTCCTGTGACCTCTCGACCAACACGCTTGGTCCAGAAACCGCCACCACGCGAGTGGACGCTGGGTGTCCGCGTGCCGGAGGCCGCGCTCGCCGGATCCGCGATGTCGATGTCAGGCGGCTACTGGTTGTCTGCCGGCGCTGTTCTGCTGATGCTCGTCGCACTTGGCCTGTCGATCTCCGCCAATCGAGAGGCCGTTCGTCTCGCCGGAATCCGCGCGGACCTGGTGTCCAGCGTCACCCACGAGCTCCGAACGCCGCTGGCCCTCTTGAATCTCGCTGGCGAGACCATGGCAGTGGCCCGAGTTCACGCGCCCGAACGCCTCGACGAGTACATCGGCGTGGTTCGGCGCGAGTCCGCCGAGCTGATGCGGCTGGTCGACAAGACACTAGAGCTGTCGAAGCTGGAAAGCGGCGATCGCGTCTATCGCTTCGAGCCCACTAATCTGGACGACCTGGTGGAACGCGCCGTCAGCCGATTCCGCGACCGTCTGCCCGATCGCAATCTGACAATCCGGGTCGACCGGTCGGGTGAGCCTCGTTTCGTGTTGACTGACGCGAACGCCCTCGAGCAGGCACTCATCAATCTGCTGGACAATGCGGCGCGGTATGCGGGCGCGCGGGGCGTGGACGTCGTGCTTTCAACCCTCGATCAAAGCGCTGCGCTCGACGTCGTGGATTACGGCGAAGGAATTCCGCCTCACGACGTCCCGCACATCTTCGAGAAGTTCTATCGCGGCAGCAACAACGGATCGGGGCGCAGTGGCTTCGGCCTCGGGCTCGCGCTCGTCAAGCAGGTCGTCGAGGCCCATCGGGGCCACATCGAGGTGGAAAGCCGTCCCGACGAGCGCACCCGATTCCGCATCCTGCTTCGACGAATCGGAGGTCCGCGTGTCTGACCGCGTGCTCGTGATCGAGGATGAGTGGCAGATGCGGATGCTGCTTAGAGATAACCTCGGATTCGAGGGATACGACGTCGCGTGCGTCGGGTCTGGTGAGGAGGCGCTGCTCGAAGTCGAACGGACACCACCCGATTTGATCCTGCTGGACCTTCGCTTGCCCGGCATGGATGGCAACGAGGTTTGCCGCGCGCTACGCGGCCGGCACGCTTCGATGCCGATCATCGTCCTCACGGCGCAGACGAGCGAGGCGCAACGAGTGGCCGGTCTCGACTGCGGCGCCGACGACTACGTGACCAAGCCCTTCAGCGTCCCGGAGTTGCTCGCGCGCATCCGTGCCCAGCTGCGCCGCCGCGACCGGCTCCACTCCTCGGTCGAGCAGATCGTGCTGCAGGATCTGGTCATCAACTTGAAGCGCGGCAGCGTCGAGCGGCTCGGAAAGCGTATCGACCTGTCATATCGCGAGTTCGAGCTGCTTCGTTATCTCATCGACCACCGGGGCGAGGCCGTATCCCGGGAGCGGCTTCTGCAAGATGTGTGGGGCTACGACAGCTCCTCCACCAGTCGAACGGTCGACAACTTCGTCGCGCGCCTGCGCCACAAGCTGGACTCGGAGTCTGACGCGTTTTCCTGCATTACTTCCGTCCATGGCGTGGGTTACAAGTTCCAGAGCTGAGGGCTCACGAAGACAACCTGGCACAATTGGTACAAAGTTTGGCTTGTGGAGTCGCGAGACCGCCCGGATACTCAACCGACTTCGCCCACGTTTGATCCGTAACGCGTGTATTGACGCGCATCCACCGCGGTGACCGCTGGGCGACATCCTGGGAGTTCCCCATGAAAGCCGCCTTTGTCGCTGTAGTGGTGTTCGTCGCCCGGATCGCATCGGCCCAGACCTCGAACGGCGTCATCGACGGCGCCCTGAAGGATCCGGATGGCAGTGCGCTGCCCGGTGTGCAGGTCATCGCAAATAGCCCGGCGCTCATCACTCGTGACCTGACGGTGTATCGGACGTCGCGGGCTATTACAGACTCCAGCTGCTTCCGCCCGGGACGTACACGGTGCGGTACGTAATTCCGGGATTTCAGACGGTCGAGCGCATTGGGTTGATCGTCAACTCTGGTCAGGCGACCACGGTCAACATCGCGATGGCGCTCGCCAGCGTCGCTGAAACGGTCACCGTTGTCGGCAACTCGCCGACGGTCAATCCGTCATCCGCGAGGCTGGCCTTCACCTACTCTCAGACACTCGTCGAGAACATCCCGACACGACGCGACTTCAACGCCCTCGCCGCAACGATTCCCGGCGTCGAGAGCGCCACGAACTTCGGCACCAATCAGCCCGGCGCGAACGAATTCCAGAATGTACTCGGAGCGGGGCCACGGGCCAACTTCTTCATGATCGACGGCGCCACGGCGACCGATCCGAGCGTGGGAGCGAATCAATCCAAGCTCTTTTCCTACGACATCATCGAAGAAGTGCAGGTTCTCAAAGGGGGGAAACCAGCAGAAGTCGGCTTCGCGCAGGGCGGATACTTCCAAATCATCACGAAGTCCGGCGGCAACCAGTTCCACGGCGTGACGAGCGTCCACTGGCAGGACGACGCGCTGCAGGGCGACAACGTCGACGATCGCCTTCGAAGTTTCGGAATCACGACGTCGAATCGACTGCTGAGCGATCTCGACACCAGCGTAACCGCCGGCGGCCCGTTGCGGAGGGACCGGCTGTGGTGGTTTGGTTCGGCCAGACGGCAGAAGCAAGAATTGCAGCTACTCGGGTTCTCCGAGGATCTCGAAGACGACGTCCACGCGTACTTCTGGAAGAACACCGTTCAACTGGCACGCGACCACCGTCTCACCGGCGGCGTCAATCACTGGGACGAGACGGTCAACTACTTCTTCTTCAACTTTGCACCATCGCTGGCGGCGAGTCCGGAAGTCTCGAAGATCCGCGACACCGGCGGCACAGCCGTGACGACACGATGGAACGGCATTCTGACCGAAAGGTTGATTGTCGACGCGGCGGTCGGATACAGCAGCCTGCGAATCAATCAGCTGTTCCAGCCCGGCGCGGGAGTGCCTGTCCGCGATCTCATCACCGGCATGCGCTATCAGAATCCCGGCGGGTTCCAACGAATATCGCCCGCACGCAACTGGGATTTCAACGGCTCCGCGTCATGGTTCGTCCCCGCGGCGCTGGGTCGGCATGACGTGAAGGTCGGGGCGAGTCGCATCAACTCACCCATCGAGGCGTCGTATGACGAGATTGGCGACCACGCGCTGTTGCTGTCCAGCGGCGCGCCGTCACGCGTAAATATCTTCAACACGCCGATGGACGTCGGCGCAACCCTCGCGTACACATCGGGCTACATTCAGGACTCGTGGACACTGGGCGGCTCGCTCACGCTCAACCTGGGCGTTCGCTACGATCGAATCACGGCCGATACGTCCACGCGCCGGCCGGTGGCGGCGACTTCGAGGGCATGGCTGGCGACCTCATATCCGCTGCTTCGCCGGCAGACAATCGCCGGGCTCCATCTGCTCACCTGGAATGATGTCGCTCCCCGATTGGCTGCGGCATGGTCGATCAATCCGCAGACGGCCATCAGAGGCAGCCTTTCGCGCTACTACCACTACCTGCAAACGCAGCAGCTCCCGGCCGCCAACCTCGCCGGCATCGTGACGTTGAATTTCCAATGGAACGATCTGAACGGCGACAGGCAGTACCAGATTGGGGAAGAGGGGCGCCTGATTTCGCAGAGTGGCGGCGGCCTCACCACCGTCGATGCGAACATCACGCATCCTTACTCCGATGAGGCGATCATCGGCTTCAGCCGCGAGCTGGGTACCGACTTTTCACTGAACGCGAGCTTCATATACCGCACCGATCGAAACCTCACGAATCTCGTCAACGTCGGTGTACCCCTCACCGCGTACGATCCCGTGACCATCACCGATCCGGGAGACGACGGCAACATCGGGACCTCGGATGACCGGCCGCTGACCGTCTTTGCCAGGAAGCAGGAGTTTCTTGGCCGCGATGTGACCGTACTCTCCAATCCGGAATCCAACGAGCGGACCTACAAAGGCCTGGAAGTGGTGGCGAACAAAAGGTACTCCCAGCGCTATCAGTTCGTTGGATCGGTCGTCTGGTCGGACATGAACGTGATCCAGACGACCAACGACACCGGTCAAACAAGCCAGTTCAGCGACCCGAACGTGCTACTCAACGCTCGCGGCAACGATCCATTGACGCAGACCGTGCAAGTGAAGCTGCAAGGGACCTATGCCGCGCCGCTCGGTTTCTCGGTAAGTGGTTTCTACCGGTTCGGCTCAGGACTGCCGTTTACGCGAACGCTCAGTGTCCAGGGGCTGCCGCAAGGTGTGATCGCCGTGTTTGCCGAACCGCGAGGCTCACGACTGACGGATCGCGATCACCTGTTAGATCTGCGGGTCGAGAAGACAGTTCGAATTGGACAAGGCCGTCGACTCGGCCTCGTGGTGGATGTCTTCAACGTGACGAATGCGTCGACGGTCACGGACATGGGCGACAGAACTAGCGTCGATCTTGGTGTGCCACGTCAGGTCCGCAATCCCCGCATCGCCCGACTTGGTGCGCGCTTCACGTGGTGATCTCGTGACAAATCACATCTGGCGCACAACACTTGCCACATTCATCGTGTCGGCGGCGGCCCTGACCGCCGGCGCTCCACCCGCGCAACAGGGCGCGCTGCTCCTGACGCGCGCTCTCCTGATCGACGGCACAGGCCGAGCGGCAATTCCCGATAGTTGGGTGCATGTTGAGGGCACCACGATCGTGGCAGTTGGTCGAGGTCAGCCCCCACAGGTGAAAAACGCCCGCACGGTGGATCTGTCGGGGCGAACGTTGCTGCCTGGCCTCTCCGACATGCACGTTCATCTCGGCTCCGCGCAGCGCGCGCGCTGGGTCCTGTCGCTACTTCTCGCGCACGGTGTGACGACCGTCAAGGAGGCCGGCAACTCGATCACAAACGATGAGGCGATCAAAGCCTGGCTGAACCAGACGCCGATCGCGCCGCATCTGTACATGAGCGGCGTCACGCTCAACGGCGATCGAGTGACACAGCGATTCCTACAGCCCGGTCCTGCCATCACCAAGCAGCTCGAAGCCAACCGCGCGCTGGGGGCGAAGTTCATCAAGCTCCACAACTTCGTGTCGTCTGCAGCACTCGAACAGATGGTTGCCTTCGGGCGCGCCGACGACGTGCCCGTGACTGGACGCCGCTGGGCATGACGGCATTGCCGCCAAAGGTTACGGTAAGACCATCCTGGAACATGTTCGCGTGCGCCCCTGGGAGTTCGGCGACCCCGAGTGAGGCGCGCTACCCGATGGGCCTCCCGCGATTATTCGCGAGGGTTCTGGTCCGCCATCGCATGAAGAATCCGACGGCGCAGAATTTGCTGGCTGCGCTCGAGTCGCGCCGAAGCCGCTTCTTCCTCGACCCAACGCTCGTTGCGCAGGAGGCCCTCGCATACGGCGACGACCCGCAGATGACGAATGGCCCGTCGTTGCAGCTCGTCAGCCCTGCAGTACCGAGGCGAGTGGGCCAAGGGCGCCGATCGCTACGGGGTCATGAACAAGGACATTTCAAGCTGGCCAAGGGCTCCGTCAAGGGCATGGCCGCGTTCGCCGCCGCGGCGCAGCGCGTGGCCTTCGTGTGCCGACCGGCACCGACATCCTCATTCCCTGGGTCGTGCCCGGCGTCAGCCTGCACCGCGAGCTTGAGCTGCTGGCCGGCGCTGGTCTCTCGCCTGTTAAGTGATTCACGCCTCCACGGGTGTCGCCGCACGGACTGCGCGTGAAGACACGGGGAACAGTCGCGCCGGGCCAAGAGGCGGACCTGGTGATCGTGCGCGGTGACGTCAGCGCCGACATCAGCGCGATCAAGAACATCGAGACCGTGATCCTTGCGGGGCAGATGCATGAACGCCGTGCCCTCCTCGCCGACGCCGCCCGCCTGGCCAACGAGGACACTTCAACGTCGGTGCGCGATCTCGGCGCGCGTCGCTAAATCGAGGGAACTCGTGAAACGTCGTGTTTGCCTACTGCTCGTTCTTGGCGTCCTGCTCTCGATCCCAGAGCTTTCACGCGCTCAAAGCGACGTAGCCTTCCCGGCCGAGGTGTACGCGTCGCGCCGCGCGCGCCTGATTGAACGCACCGGCAATGCCGTCGTGATCGTGCCGGCTCGATATCTGATCGGACAGGAGCCGCCCTTCAGACAGGATCCGAACTTCTGGTATCTGACCGGCGTCGAAGCGCCTTACGCCATTCTCGTGATCACACGCACCACCGGGCAAACTCGCACATCCCTGTTCCTCCCGGACCAGTTTCAGTTCGCCGGCGGCCAGTTCCCGATGCAGGACGATGCGTTCCGGCGCGCGGCGTGGAACATGCCTCGACGCCGGCTCGTGCCGTCGCCCGAGGCGGCCAAGGCCATAGGAGTCGACGAGGCGCTTCCACTCAGCCGATTCGATGCCAGGCTCGACGAGCTGCTGGCCGGTTCGAGCATGGTTTACCTACCACTCGACGAGGCGACGATGTACGCGCCTCCGGGCCTCACGGTGCCGGTGAGCGTTGCGAGACAGATAACCGATTCGATCCGCGCACGACTCGGGACGAGGAAAGTAGAAAACGTGCTGCCTCTCGTCGCGCGGATGCGGATGGTCAAGGATGCCCATGAGATCGCTGCGCTGCGAACTGCTGCGGCAATCAGTGGCCAGGGGATGGTAGCCGCGTTGCGTGGAATACGGCCCGGACTCAACGATCGCGAGGTGGCGGGCCTCATGGAATACGTCTGGAAGCAGGCGGGATCACCAAGGACCGCTTTTTCCCCCGTCGTCTCGTCCGGATCCAACGCCATGACGTTCTTCTCGCTCATCGGCGAGTCGTACAACACCACCGATCGGGTCATGCGCTCCGGCGACCTGCTCTTCGTCGACTACGGCGCCGCCGAGTACAAGACCTACGCGGCCGACATCTGCCGCACCTTCCCGGTCTCCGGCCGCTTTACGCCGGAGCAGCGCAAGTACTACGACATCGTGCTCGAAGCGCAACTCGCGGCCATTGCGGCGATCAAGCCGGCGTCTTGATGGTCGACGTGATCCGTAAATCCGCAGAGGTGTTCCGCAAACACGGTTTGGAGCAGTTCGAGGACCCGGCCAAGATGGGCGCCGACCGTGTGTGGGGCATCATGCCGTCACCGACGCACTATCTGGCTCGCAATGCGGGCATCGTCCCCTACACCCCGCGTGGCGTCGGGGTCCGCGACCTGGGTCATCACATCGGGCTGGAGACGCATGACAGTCGCAATTACTCGGTCCCGCTGGAGCCGGGGATGGTGGTGACCATCGAGCCCAAGATCTACATCCCCGATCAGAACATCGCGATCATGATCGAGGACATGATTCTCGTCACTGCTGACGGGAACGAGAATCTGTCGTCCGCGACGCCAAAGACGGCCGCTGAAGTCGAGGCGGCAATGGAGGTCGGCGATCCCACCCGGCCGATGAACGGCACCGTCGTCGCGTTCCAGAGCGGCGCGCTCACACTGCATGGTGTGATGTGGAAGCCGGAAGGTCCCGGACCGTTTCCCGCCGTTGTTTTCAACCATGGCAGTGAGTTCGCGCCGCGCGATCTCCCGGAACTGGGTCCCCTGTTCACACGGCACGGCTATGTGCTATTCGGTCCGACGCGTCGCGGTCATGGCCGTTCGACCGACCAAGCTCCTTACATCGGGCAAGTACTGGCTCAGGAGCGTCAGCAGGATGGAACTGCTGCCTGGAGCCGCTTGCTCGTTCGCCTGCTCGAGACGGATCACCTCGACGATCAACTCGCCGGGCTCGAGTACCTCAAGGCGCAGCCGTACGTCGACGCCTCGCGTATCGCAGTGATGGGCGGTTCATTTGGCGGCATTCAGACGATGCTTGCCGCGGAAAAGGCTCGAGGCATTCGTGCAGCGGTCAATTTTGCCGGCGGCGCGCAGAGTTGGGCGGATGCGCCCGACCTTCGCGAGCGCATGCTCGTCGCCGCCCGCAACGCCACCGTCCCCGTCTTCCTGATCCAGGCCGAAAACGATTACGACATCGCGCCGAGTCGCGCCCTTGCCGCCGAGATGGAACGCTTGAAAAAACCGCATCGCGTGAAGATCTATCCCCCGTGGGGCCGGACGACGCGCGACGGTCATGTCTTCGGCGTGCGCGGCAGCAGCGTGTGGGAGCGCGATGTCTTCGCGTTCCTGGACGAGCACCTCACCCGTCACTGAGGAGATCGATCCCATGAGAGCACGCAATCACACACTGGTGCTGGCAGTGCTGCTATGCACTATCGGAGCGCTCACGAATTCGCGACTCCTGAGTGCGCCGTTGGAGCAAGAGGATCTCTGGGCTGAAGCGCGGGCGGCGGGGATGCAGGATGTGACGTTTCCAAGCGGTTCGCTGAAGCTGCATGGCGCAATCTACAAGCCCAGCGGCGCCGGACCATTTCCCACGGTCCTGTACAACCACGGCAGCGGGCCGAACGCGAATCGCGACATGCCCGATCTTGGAAAACTGTTCACGGCTCGCGGTTACGTCCTCTTCATTCCGCATCGACGGGGACATGGCCGTTCGGCGGATCAAGGCACGTTGATTACGACCACCCTTGCGGAGGAGCGCAAAACCCGCGGTGTCGAAAGCTGGAGCCGGCTCCTCGTCAAAGCGCACGAGACCGAGCAGCTCGACGATCAGGTCGCGGCCTTCACCTGGCTGAAACAACAACCATTCGTCGACGCGCGCCGCTTGGCGATTGCCGGTTGTTCGTTTGGCGGGATCCAGACCCTCCTCGCGGCGGAACGCAGCCTCGGGGCACGCGCTGGGATTGATTTCGCCGGCGCAGCCATGACGTGGGCCGACTCGCCGGATATGCAGGTGCGCCTGAAGGCAGCCGTCCGCAACGCCACGATCCCCCTCTACTTCCTTCAGGCCGAGAACGACTACGACACGGCGCCGAGTCGCGAGCTGGCGGCGGAAGCACAGCGCGCCAAGAAGCCGCATCTCATGAAGATCTTCCCACCGTTCGGCAAGACGAACGAGGAGGGCCATGGCGGGTTCTGCCGACAGGGTGGCGCGGTGTGGGGAGAGTCGGTGTTCGCATTCCTCGACGCCAACATGCCGCGATGACCGCGCGCCGAATCAGTGGTGATTGCGATATCGAAAACGAGATGCGTGCGTGATGTCGATAGCCTCGAAAACGCTCGTGGGCCTTGCCGGCGGGCTGGCGCTTGGCGCCGCTCTGGGCGCCGGTGCAGGTCCATGGCTCGGACCAATCCTGGGTACCACCGACCTCGTCGGACAACTGTTCGTCAACGGGATCCGGATGACGGTGTTGCCGCTCATCGTCTCGAGCCTGGTTGCAGGCGTTGCCTCATGGCACAGTCCGCGCGGCGTCGGCCGCCTGCTCGCACACGCCTTGGCCGCCTTCGTCGTTGCGGCGGCGGCGGCGGCCATTTTCGCCACCCTGGTGGCGTGGCCCCTGCTGCCGTACGTCTCCGTGAGTCCATCGGCTTCGTCTGCGCTCCGCTCCGCCGCGACCGTATCGCAACCCGTCGCCGAAACTGCGCGTGAAGGTGGCGTGCGAGAGTGGGTCGCCGGCCTGATCTCGCCAGACCCGTTCAAGGCTGCCTCTGACGGCGCCGTCCTGCCGCTCGTCGTTTTTGCGCTCTTGATCGGGCTCGCGCTCATGCGGATTGACGCGAATCGACGTTCCTCGCTGGTCAGCTCGCTCGAGGCGGTGCGCGATGCGATGCTCGTCCTGGTCGGATGGGTCCTCGCGTGCGCGCCGGTCGGCGTATTCGCCCTGGCGTTGAGCGCCGGCGCGCGGCTTGGCGTGGGCGCCTTTGCCACGGTTCTGTCGTACGTCCTGCTGGTGGTGGGGATCACGGTGGCGTTCGTAGTTGCGGTCCTGTTCCCCGCGGCGAATGCCGCCGGGTTCTCGTGGAGGACACTGATTCGCGCGTTGACTCCCGCGCTGAGCCTCGCATTCAGCTCCCGATCCACGATGGCCACGCTGCCCGCGATGATGGCTGCGGCGGGCCGCGGGCTCGCGCTGGCACCCGAAGCCATCGCGTGCCTCATCCCGCTTGCGGCCTCGCTCTCGCGGGTCGGCGGCGCCGTCGGTCAAGTTGTCGGCGTGCTCTTCCTCGCAAAGCTCTACGGCGTGGATCTCACGCCCTCACAACTACCCGCAATCCTCCTCGTAACCGTGCTGACAACCTTCGCCGTACCGGGTGTGCCCGGTGGCAGCATCATCGCCATGGTGCCCGTGCTGGCGGTTGCCGGTGTGCCGCCCGAAGGGCTCGGGATCCTGCTCGGTGTTGACGCTATTCCTGATATGTTTCGCACGGCAGCCAACGTGAGCGGCGGCATCCTCGCGGCGGGACTCGCGGCGCGGCAAGACGAGCGACGCTGGGGCACGAGCCATATGCCCGCCGAGGCGACCGCGAGTCAGACCGATTGACATACGGATCGTGATCACCCACCGTGATGGCTGCCTCTCGCAGGAGATCACATGACGACCATCAACCGTCGGCGTTTCCTTCAAATTGGCGGCTTCGGGGCGACAGCAGTCACGGGCACTGCCGGTTTCGCGTTCGGCGCGCCCACAGCAGCGGGGAGTCGTCTCGGTGAGGAGCCCGAGAACGGACCGGTCCGATTGGTTGGGGACGGTGTCGGACTCGATACGACGCAATATACGCGTCTTCTCGGCCACTTGATGGAACAGAAGTCGATCGCACCAGACACTTACTCCCAGGGCGGCGCCGTTGAGGAACTGGAAGCCCACTGCGCGCGCGTGCTGGGCAAGGAACGCGCGATCTTCATGCCGACAGGTACGCTGGCCAACCACCTGGCAATCCGGGCCCTTGCAACAGGTCCCGGCCGCGTCCTCGTCCAGGAACAGAGCCACCTGTACAACGATGAAGGCGACTGCGCCCAGACGCTCAGCAACCTCACCTTGATCCCGCTCGCTCCCGGCCGCGCGACCTTCACCGCCAACGACGTGCAGCGCGTGATCGATGAAACGAAGAGCGGACGTGTGATGTCCCGCGTGTCGGTGATCTCGCTCGAAACCCCGGTACGACGGAGGCAGGGTGAGCGTTTCGATCCCGTTGAAATGCAGAAGATCGTCACTCTAGCGCGCAGCCAGGGTATTCGCCTGCATCTCGACGGCGCGCGTCTGTTTCTACAGGCCGCATATACGGGCGAGGACGTGGCCGAGACGGCGCGCCCGTTTGATACCGTTTACGTGTCGCTTTACAAGTACTTCAACGCCGCGTCCGGAGCGATTCTCGCCGGGCCGCGCGATCTGCTGGATGGGATGCACCACCCGCGGCGTATGTTCGGCGGAGGGCTCTCCCGAGTCTGGCCGTTTGCCGCGGTTGCGCTCCACTATCTGCAGGGGTTTGGCGATCGCTACTCCCAGGCGGTGCGGACCTCTGAAGCCTTCATAGGACGTCTACAGCAACACGAACGCTTTGCGATTGAGCGAATGCCATTGGGCACGAACCTGTTTCGCATGCGTGTTCGAACGAGCAATCCCTCAGCCTTTCAGCAGCGACTTGCCAAAGAGCGGGTGATGATATCGGAGCCGCAAGGCGACACGTTTCTGGTTGCTGTGAACGAAACGTTCAATTGGGGCACGGCAACCGAGTTGACCGAGAAGTTTATTGCGGCGTTGGCGTGAATATTCCCATCGGTGCCGAGGCTGGCCCTAACCTGCAAACCAATCGATGAGCCTGTTTGGCAGCGCCTTGGCGCATTACGCTCCAAGAGGCTGCCAAGTGTTCAAATCGCTCACGCGAACGTCGATCCTGCTGGCGATGCCGCCGGTTGTCGCAAGTGCCCAATCCGTCGCAGCTCCAATCGAGAATGCGCATCGCACTCAGCCCAACGAACAAGCGCCGGCACTGACGGAAGAACGTAGGACTGTGTCCTTCACGCCCGCCGAGCAAAACACGGTGCTATCGCGTCGCAAGGATTCCCTGTGGAATGGCGTGATCGTTGGCGCTGGCCTGGGCGCCCTCGTTGGCATTGCAGGTAGCCCGTTGATCTCCGATTGCTCAGAGTGCTCGGGCTTCAACGTTCCCCTCACGTTTGGAGTGTTAGGAGCAGGCGTCGGGCCGGCATCGACGCCCTGACGCAGCACGAAGGCACCTCATCGTCCTCGCGTAGGCTTCAGGCCGCGTGCGCTGGCCTGGATCCGCTTCTGAAAACAGGTAGCGGTACGTGGCTTGCTCCCACGAGCGATATGGCACGCAGCGCTCTCTGGCGACGCCTCGATACCCCCGGCCACGATGCCGCAAACGTGACTCGCACCGCCGACGGCTGGCGCCTGGAGGGCACCGCCGTATTCGCACACGACCTTGGCCCCGCGCGCCTCGACTACTGGGTAGACTGCGCGACGGACTGGCAAACGCGCCGCGGCGGCGTTTCGGGATGGGTCGGCAGTCAGCGTTGCGACGTCAGTGTGACGCGAAGCGCATCAGGTCTGTGGAGCGTTGGGGATGAAACGCTCGTTGGCTTCGAGCACTGCCTCGATCTCGACTTCGGATTCACGCCGGCCACCAACTTCCTCCAGCTGCATCGCTGCAACCTGAGCATTGGCGAAACGGCCGACTTCCCTGTCGCCTGGTTGGATATGCCCGAGGCGTCGTTGACGTTGCTGCCGCAACGCTACGAGAGGCGAAGTGCGACCACCTATTGGTACGAGTCGCCACAAGGGCCCTACTCCGCTCTACTCGACATCGCAGACTCCGGCTTCGTCCGCCTCTATCCGGACTTGTGGGAGCTGGAATAGCAGTCGATGCCGAAGTCGTGCTATTGACCAAGCCAGCCACACTCAGGCACTGCAGCACCCAGGTGAAGACGGCGCGATGCGCGAAGTGTACGACAAGAATCACCGCCACGTGACGTGCACGGATTCGTGATGAGCGGCAACACCGGACGCCAAAATCGCGAGCGAAACGTCCGGTCGTGGTGGGCGCCCGCGAAATCACATGGGCTGCTCTCGTAAGCCGAGGTCTAAATCGCTCCGTTCGTGGAGGTTTCTATGTCGACGAGCGGACCCGTAATTCGTGACATCGGGGATACTGCCCGGTGGGCAGCACTATACCGGGCGCGCGAGACGGAGCGGCCGAATCGGCTGTTCGAAGATCCGTTCGCACGTCAGCTCGCCGGCGCGCGCGGCGCGGAGATCGCCGCCGCGATGCCGTTCTCCGAACAAAACGAGTGGGCGTGGATCGCCAGGACCTACTTATTTGATCAGTTCGTGACGGAGCAGGTGCAAGCTGGCGTCAACCAGATCGTCAACCTCGGCGCCGGCCTCGACACGCGGCCGTACCGCCTCGCATTGCCCCCTTCGCTGCAGTGGGTGGAGATCGATCTTCCCGCCGTCCTGGACTACAAGGAGGAAATCCTCGCCCCGGCCGTTCCACGGTGCCGGCTCGAGCGCATACGCTGCGACCTGTCGGACGTCGCCGCGCGTCGAGACGTCTTCTCGCGCCTTCGACCATCCGACGGACGCGCACTGATTCTGACGGAAGGAGTGCTCATGTATCTTAGCGAGCAGGACGTGGGTGCGCTTGCCTCCGACCTTTCGGCGGTCATCGGCTTCGATCATTGGGTGCTCGAACTGCAGTCTCCCGGCCTGCTGCGCATGGTCCAGAAGCGCATGGGAGGACCGTTGCAGGAAGCAAACGTGCTGCCGAAGTTCGCGCCGAGTGCTGGTCCGCACTTCTTTGAGCCATGGGGCTGGCGGCCCGCAGTCGTGCGTTCGTTGCTCAAGACGGCTGCGCGGCTCAAGCGATTGTCATTTCGGATGCGATTGATAGCGCTTCTCCCAGAATCGTCCGGGGCACAGGGATCACGCCCCTGGGCAGGCGTGTGTTTGCTGGAACGCGCGCGGCACGACCGTCAGCGGGTCACACAGTGTGATTAGCGGCATTCTGAGTCCGCAGTTATTCTGTGCCGCACGCAAGTGAGCAGAAATCCAGGATAACTTTCCCCACCCATCGGCTACCCTACACCTCAATTGGCCTGGGCATCGATATCCGGCACTCGATGCCTGATGCCCGGACGCTGGCGCGAATCGCCAACTGACTCGTCACAATATGGGCAGTCAACCTCGTTCCACATCGCGTGACGGATACGCTGGCTGAAGCGCTACGCGGCCGCACTGGCCGCAATGGCGATCGCGTTAGCTCCGTTCCTTTCGGCACGCGCTCAATCGCCCGCCACTGCTCCGCCAACGAGGCCGCAGGTCCTCGAGACCTACAAAACCGTCGGCGCCGATCGACTCCTCGCGCCTGACGCTGCTGACTGGCTCATGGTTCGCCGCACCTACGACGGCTGGGGCTACAGCCCGCTCGATCAGATCACGGCGACCACGGTCGGCCGCCTCAAGCCGGTCTGGCAATTTGCCACCGGGGTGGAAAATGGGCACGAAGCGCCGCCGATCGTCAACGGCGGCGTGATGTTCGTGTCGACGCCAGGCAGTCAGGTGCTCGCCCTCGACGCCAAGACCGGCGCGCTGCTGTGGCGCTACCGGAGGCAGCTGCCCGAAGGCACGGTGTTGCTCCATCCGACCAGCCGTGGTGTTGCCCTCTACGCTGACATGGTGTTTTTCGCCGCGGGCGAGGCCGTGCTCGTCGCGCTCGACGCCAAGACCGGAACAGAGCGCTGGACGACGACGGTGGCCGACAACAAGGTGGGCTACTACATGTCGCTGGCGCCGCTCGTCGCCGATGGAAAAGTCCTGATCGGCGCGTCAGGCGGTGAATTAGGCGTACGTGGCTTCGTTGCGGCTTACGACCCACACACGGGCAAGGAACTCTGGAAAACGTACACCGTGCCCGCGCCGGGCGAGCCGGGCAGCGAGACGTGGCCGAAAGGCGATCACTGGAAAACCGGCGGCGCGTCCGTGTGGGTGACGGGCACGTACGATCCGCAGACGAAGCTCGCGTTCTGGGGAACCGGGAACGGCGGCCCGTGGATGGGCGATCAGCGGCCCGGCGACAATCTTTATCACCTCGTCCACGGTCGCGATCGATGTCAGCTCCGGCGCAATCAAGGGGCATTTCCAATATCACCCGAATGATTCGTGGGACTGGGATGAAGTGTCGGCGCCGATTCTCGTCGATTACACACGCGGTGGCCGGAGGGTGAAAGGGCTGATCAACGCCGCACGCAACGGCTACCTGTGGTTTCTCGAGCGCACCTGCCAGCCGGATCCAGTTCGTCGCGGGCACACCGTACGTGAAACAGAACGTCTTCAAGAGCCTGGACCCGAAGACCGGTAGGCCGGACGTCGATCCGGTGCGTCAACCAGGGACGAATAAAGAAGCAGACTTCTGCCCGTCACACTGGGGCGGGAAGAATTGGCCGCCCATCGCCTTCAGCCCCAAGACGCGACTGGTCTACATCCCCGCTAATGAAAACCTCTGCTCCGTGATGACAGGACGGCCGATCATCTATACACCTGGCAAAGCGTTCACGGGAGCCACCAACAACGTGTATGTGGTCCCCGACGCCGATCACATCGGCGAAGTACAGGCGTGGAACGTGGACACGGGTCGCCGGGTCTGGACGCACTCGTTTCCGGACTCCACCAATTGGGGACCCATGCTTGCCACTGGCGGGGGGCTCGTGTTCAGCGGTGGCACCAGCGATCGAAAGTTTCGCGCCTTCGACGCCTCCAGTGGAAAAGTGCTGTGGGAGTTCGAGACCAACTCTGGCGTGATCGGACAGCCGACGTCCTTCGCGATCGACGGCCAGCAGTACGTCGCCGTGCAGTCGGGATGGGGCATCGACGCGCGCGCCATGCAGAATCGATTGATCAAGGCGCTCCCCGATCGATTCCGTGCGGTGCCGGAGGGAGGTGTCGTGTGGGTGTTCGCGGTGCAGTAATCGGGATCGTCTTGTCGGGCGCGATCCTCGCCTGCTCCAACGAGCCCGCGCCACCATCGGCCACGTCTTCTCCGGCGAGCGGCCGCGCATCAGCCTCCACACCCGCCGGCCGCCTGTTCGTCACCAATGAAATGTCTGGCGATCTGACCGTCGTCGATACGGCGACCCGCCAGGTCGTCGCGACGATTCCTCTCGGGAAGCGCCCGCGCGGGGTGAGGATCAGTCCTGATGGATCGACGCTGTATGTGGCGCTGAGCGGATCGCCCATCGCGCCGCCGGGGACCGACGAGAGCAAGCTGCCGCCGCCAGATCGAACGGCGGATGGAATCGGGGTGGTCGATATTGGCAGTGGAAAACTCCTGCGTGTCATTCCAGCCGGCACCGATCCCGAACAGCTCGCCGTCAGCGCCGATGGCCGCTGGCTGTTTGTGGCCAACGAAGATGCCGGCATCGCAAGCGTGATTGACGTGAGCGACGGCCGCCTGTTGACGACGGTGAAGGTCGGCGGCGAGCCGGAAGGCGTGGACCTGCGGCCGGACGGCCAGGTGGTGTACGTGACATCCGAGCAGGACAATCAGGTTGCCGTGATCGACGCGCGGACGCTCGAGCTGATCACAACATTTGCGGCGGGGCCACGGCCACGATCCACGGGCTTTCTCCCCGATAGCAGCCGTGCCTACATCAGCGCCGAGAACGGCGCGTCGATCATCGTGGTTGATTCCAAGGCCCACAAGGTGATCGAGACGATTCAGTTGACCGGCGAGATGGTGCGGCCGATGGGCATGGTCGCGACACCTGATGGCCGGCAGATGCTGGTCTCGACGGGGCGCGGGAGAAGCCTTGTGATCATCGACACCGCCACCAACACCGCCACCGGCGCAGTAGAAGTTGGCGAGCGCCCATGGGGTGTGGCCGTGTCACGCGATGGGCGAACCGCGTTCACCGCGAACGGCCCATCGAACGATGTGTCATTTGTGGATGTAGCGAGTCGTACAGTGATCGCGAAGGTGAAAGTCGGCGATCGTCCGTGGGGAGTGGCGTTTCTCAGTGGTCAGTGACTAGCGACTCGACCTACCCGGCCATAGGTGCGACAGCGTGGTGATGCTCCCTTTGATGTGACGACCTCGTTCAGAGTAACTTAGCGACCTGTCCCTGACACCCGGCACGCGGCTTGGCTCCTACGAAATCCTCTCACCGCTTGGTCGCGGCGGAATGGGCGAGGTCTATCGGGCGCATGACGCACGCCTTGGCCGCGACGTCGCGATCAAGGTGTTGCCGCAGGAACTGGCTGCGGACCCCGACCGCGTCCGCCGTTTTGAGCAGGAAGCACGCGCGATTGCCACGTTGAATCATCCACATATCTGTCAGATTCACGACGTTGGGCCAGGCTATCTCGTGCTCGAGTTCATCGACGGTGCACCGGTTCGTGGACCAGTAGCACCAGCAGAAGCTGTCCGCTTGACGCTGCAAATCGCCGACGCGCTCACGGTGGCGCATCAGCGAGGCATTCTCCATCGCGATCTCAAGCCGGCAAACATTCTCGTCACGGCCGAGGGCCGCGCGAAGGTGCTCGACTTCGGTTTGGCGAAAGTGATGACGTCGCACGCGGACGTCACGCGCACGAGCGAAGGCACGATCGCGGGCACGGCGGCGTATATGTCGCCCGAGCAGGCGCAGGGAAAGGCGCTCGACGCGCGCTCGGACATCTTCAGCTTGGGCGCCGTGCTCTACGAGATGCTCGCTGGCACACGCGCCTTCGCTGGCGACACCGACGTGGACGTGATCACTGGGCTCTTACGGGACGACCCGCCACCTCTTACGGCGCCATACGATCTCGATCGGATCGTGCGACGATGCCTCGCCAAGCGACCTGACGAGCGGTTTGCGTCCATGCGAGACGTCAAAGCCGCGCTCGAAGGCATCCTGTCGAACGACTCACCCTGGCGCGAAGCCATCGATCGCCGTCCTCCCCTTCGAGAACATGAGCGGTGACAAGGAGAATGAGTATTTCAGCGATGGCTTGGCCGAGGAGATCATCAACCTCCTGACCAAGATTCCGGACCTACGGGTGATTGCACGGACCTCCGCGTTCGCCTTCAAAGGCAGGCATGAGGACGTTCGGCGAATCGCAACAGCGCTGGGGGTTACGAACGTTCTAGAAGGCAGCGTGCGCAAGGTCGGAAGTCGCATTCGCGTCACGGCGCAGCTCATCACCGCCGCCGACGGCAGCCATTTGTGGTCGGAGCGATACGATCGCCACCTGGCAGACGTGTTCGAAGTGCAGGACGAGATCGCGGCGGCTATCACCAGCGCACTTCACGTCAAGCTGGCCGGACCAGCCGAGCCCGTCCGACGCCACACACCGAACCTGCAGGCCTACGAACACTATTTGAAGGCTTTGTACGACGCGCGCAGCCGAACACCCGAATCGATGGCGCGGGCACAGAAACACTTCGAGCGGGCGATCGAGCTCGATCCACGATTTGCCGTGGCGCATGCCGAACTGGCCCATCTATTCGGGCAGTTTGGCGGCTATGGCGTGCTGCCCCCACGAACGGCATTGCCACTGATGCGAGAGGAAGCGCGCAAAGCCTTGGCAATTGATCCGCTGCTGCCTGAAGGTCACGCGATGTTGGGGACGGTCGCCGCGTGGTTCGACTACGACTGGCCCGAAGCCGAGCGGCACTTCAAGTACGCGATGTCGCTCAACGCGGTGCCTCCCGTCGTTCATCAGCACTACGCGATGTACTGCCTTCTGCCGACGGGCCGCGCACAGCAAGCCGTTACAGAAAGCACGCTGTGCGTCAACGAGGACCCGCTGAACCTCATGACCCGAGCCGAACGAGCGGTCTGCCTCCGATCGGCGTCACGATTCGCCGAAGCGAATGACGAGCTGCGACAGCTCATCGCGCTCGACGAAACGTTCTTCTTCCCCTATTTCATGTTGGGCGCGAACTTGGCCAGCGAAGACCAGATGGACGAAGCACGCAGCCTGGCCGAACGCGGGTTTGCTCTCGCACCGTGGTTCAAACCCATGGTCGGTCTGCGAGCGGCACTTCTGATGCGCGATGGCGAGACCGACCGCGCAGAGACTCTGGTCCGAGAGCATCTATCGCCAGATCAGGGATATGTCGATCCGATTGGGCCAGCGGTCTTCCATCTACACACTGGAGATATCGATCGAGCCGCCGATTGGGCGGAACAAGCCGCCAGAGAGCGACAATTTGCTGTCCTGTTTTTCCTGCAATCCCATGGGCAAATGCTCCGCGCAAGCGCACGTTGGCCCGCGCTGGCGGCCATGGTGAACTTGCCCGCCTAACGAACTCCCTATGAACTTGGCGGTCTAATAAAAGGGGACAGTCCCCTTTTATGCACCGCGCGAGCGCCTGCAGCCACATGCGCGAGCAGGGAGTCATCGCAACTCGATCACCGCGCCCACACCCGCGTAGTCGAAGCGGTCCGCAAATCGCTTCAGGAACGTTGCGAACCCACGCTCACTCGTGCAATGCGCCGGCGCGACCCGGGCCACGCGAAGGGTGTCATGAAGCGCCGTGGCGACCCGTTCGACCTCCGCCTGGGGTGCGCCCACCAGATGAAAGCCACCAGCCACGAGATGGAGACGGGGATCGATCTTGGCGGCTTCGGCAAGGATGTTCTCCACCCCAGGATGCGAGCATCCGACGATCACGACAAGTCCCCTCGGCGTTCGGATGGCGAGCGATGCCTCTTGCATCTCTCGCGTGCCGGGCTTCTCCGACCTCGTCGTCAACACGAAGAATCCGGGAAGGATCTCCGTCGTCTGCGTGACCGTCTCGAACTTCGCGCTCGGCCACGGAGTCCCGACGTTGCGGCGCTGAGGCGGCTGGCCTCCGTCGGTACCTGAAGGCTCGGAGGGAGTGCGGGTTCGCGTTCCAGAAAGTTATCAGGAAGGTCACTCTTGAACATCGCGCCTTCATAAGGCGTGTAGATGCTCACCCCGGGATTCACCTTCAGCAGATACGGCAGGCCGCTGGTGTGGTCGCCGTGGCGATGAGAGATGACGACGGCATCGAGTCGCGTCAGGTCGACGCCAATCTTGGTCGCGTTGCGCTCGAACACTGCGGCGTCGTTGCCGGTGTCGAAGAGGAT
Source organism: uncultured Acidobacteriota bacterium (assembly GCA_963724485.1). Classification (GTDB taxonomy): domain Bacteria; phylum Acidobacteriota; class Vicinamibacteria; order Vicinamibacterales; family UBA2999; genus JACCSI01. Next base: position 265,130 of record CAVRUW010000011.1, on the reverse strand, counting down.
GCGACGCCCCCCGTATTCGATCAACGCGGCAAATCCCCAGTCTCGCTCGAGCGACGAAGCGGGGCCGAAGGCGTCGTAAAGGAACGTGACGCGCTGAGGGTCCTGAGACGCGGAAGTGTGGATGACGATGTGGCAATCGCTGCGATGGCAATGAGAAGTTTGATCACTTGCACGCCCGCCTCCTTGGCGTTCCCGGGGTGAATAAAAGGGGACTGTCCCCTTTTATTCACCGCGCCAGCGCCTGCAGCTTCTTTCGCGCGGAATCAATCCGCCCGAGGATGGTCGTCGCCGGCGCCTCTTTGTAGGCCTGCTGCACGCGACCTTCGGCGACGTCGAGGGCCGCGAGCAGATCGGCGGCCGCGCGGCGCGCCGCTGCCGCTTCGGTGCTGCCGACGGCGCCAAACCAGACCGGCGCGGTGTGCGCGAACGGATAACTGTCCATCGCCGGCCACGCGGTCGTCCCGCCATGCACGCGCGCGGCGATCCAGCCGCCCGCGGGCGTCTTCACCGTGCCGCGGTGAGTCTGCGCGCCGGCCTCCTTCAAGCCGTCACCGCTCCACGCCACTTCCCCATTCACCAGGACCTCGACGCGCTCGAACGGCACCGCCGATGCCACGTTGAGGGTCCAGGGCGTGTTGGCGTCCGAGGTCTTGACGACTCCTCCTGGCTCGACGCTGCCGGCAGTGAACTGCACGAGCGGGCCAGTCGTGACGAAGCTTCGCCCCGCCTTGAGCGCAGCGAGATATCCGTCCATCGTGACCGGCTCGGGCGTCTTGACGTACACGCGTGTCGTGCCGATCGCCATCGTCCTGAAGAAATCCACCATTGCATCGGTTCCGGCAGAGGGCGCAATCGGCACACCAACGTTGAGCAGCCGATACCACGCTTCCGCGGTGCCCAGCTCGTCGCTCCAGAGACAGGCCAGCTCGATCGTGTCGACATCGCCGAGCACCGCGTCCGACACCAACTCCAACGGCAGGCCCGCCGGCGCCTTCTCACCGAATGGCGTCCGCGTCGTCACCGGATGCACGTACGAGTTGACGCCGCCCTCTGCTCGCGTCCGCTGCAGCGCCTCGCGATTGGATCGATCGTCGAGGCCGTAGACGGGATAACCCGGTCCCCAATACCACGGCCAGTACAGCGACTTGATCCCGATGTGCCCGGTGTGCCCGAGAAAGTGCGAGCGTACCTCCTGGCCGAACTGAATCAGCGGCGGCTCGCGCCGCGCCCACGCGAAATAGCTCTCGTCGATGCGGCGCGTGTGCAGGTTGGCCGAGAGAGGCGTCGCGACATCGAGGTCCTCGCCACGCATCATCGGCACTAGCGCGTCGGGCGCCAGCAGGGTCTGTCCACCGTAGTTCAAATGGAAGTGGTGATCGCCCGAGTACCAGCCGTCGAGGGTCACGCCGCCGAGCGGCGTGAGAACCAGCGTTACACCTGCTGCCGACCCAGGTGGAAACGTGCGCGTCTCTCGAGCGGCGCGGTACTCGAACCCTCGCGTGGCCTCCAGGTGATACTCGCCGGCCGGAATCTCGAAGCTGACCGTGCCCGATGAGTACGTGAAGACGGCACCGCTCTGGCCGTCGAGCCACGACTGTTGTCCATCCGCAAAGGCTCGATGTCCGTTGACCGCGACCACGCCAACACGCGCGGGAACCAGCCCGCTCGATTCGTTTATGGTCGTACGAATGATCAACTTCGCGGTCGGCGTTTTCCAATCCCAGGCGCTTGGAACGACCGGCTGCGGGACGCCGCCGCCAGCACCGACTCGCCACAACCCGAACAGACCCTTCGCGTCGGCGCGCGCGAAGTACACGCTGCTGACCATCGTGGCTCCATGCCGGCATGATCGGATGACCGTTGCCCGACACGATCTCCGTCAGTGGCCCGCCGTTGACGTCAACGAGCTGCAACACCCACGCCGTGCTCGAGAGCACCGGCAGAGGGACGACGACACGGCTGCCGTCGCGCGAGACAGCAGGGCGTGCAAGCGACGCGATCGAGGCAAGTGCCAGCACGCGGCGTGTGCCTGAGGCGTCGATCACCGCCACCTCGTCGCCGGTAGGACGCTTCGACACGATCACGACCGATCCGTCCGCGAGCGGTTGCGGCCGGAGATCCAGGCCGCGCGCATCGGTCAGGCGCGTCTTCTGCTGTGTCGCCAGGTCGAGGCGATAGACCTCGAGATCTCCTGTTTCAGCCGACGCGTAGTAGAGCGCGCTCCCGTCCGGCGAGTACGCGGGATCGAGCTCCGCCGCAGGCGTTGCGACAAGCGGCCGCTCCGCGCCGGTCGCCACCTCAATCTCGACGATGTCGGTGTTGCGCGTGTCGTCGCGGACGAACGCGATGCGCGTGCCGTCGGGATGCCAGGCGGGCCTGGAATCCATGCCGGCAGCCTTCGTCAGCCGCTCTGCCGTGCCGCCATCGGTGTTCATCGTCCACAGCCAGCCTCGCGCGGAAAAGGCCAGCCTGCGGCCGTCCGGCGACACCGCCGGATACGTGGGACCTACGGAATAGGTCGGGAAATCGTAGCCCTCGATGTAGACGTGATGACCCTGGCCGATGCGCTGATACCGGTTGGTCCACTGCGCTGACAGCGGCCACCCGCTCGCGAGAAGAAGGGCGATGGCAACGAAGGCGCGACGCATGGCGTCATGGTATGCCAGAGAGAACGGGATGAGGCGCATACGCTAGTTGCCAGTTTCCAGTTGTCAGTTTTCAGTTGCGCAGTTGAAAAGGTCTGATAACTGGAAACTATCCGGCGAGCTCGGCATCGGCCTCAATCTCGACGAGGTACTCCTTGCCGACGAGCGCAGCCTCGACGAGTGTATTTGCGGGCTGAATATTGGCGAACCGCGCGCCATGTGCGCGCGCGACCGCCTCCCAGTCCTCGATGTTCTGCACGAACACACGCGTGCGGACGACGTCGGACAGCGTCGCACCGAGCGACTGCAGGGCGCCTTCGATCTTGTCGATGACGAAATGCGCTTGTGACGCGGGATCGTTCCCTCCGATCACGCGATCACCCAGCGTGGCCGTCGTCCCAGACACCGTGACGCGATGGCCGCGGCGAACCGCCCTCGCATAGCCGGCCATCTTTTCCCACGAGGTTCCGCTGAAGCACGCCGTGCGGCCGTCCGCCATCGTGACGACCTCGTAGGGTGTTGGCATCGTCTCGAAGTGATGACTGAGATCGCCGGAGGCAGTGAGGTACGGCGGTGTCCGGTACTCATCGCCGCAGTCGCCAGGGATCGGCCGCAGCGTTCCGATGGCCGTCTGCAGCTCGCGCCGGTCCTCGTCGCTGAGCGACAAGGCGAAGAGCTGCGCCGTGTCCGCGATGTGATCGCGCTCGCCGAGACGCGCGCCGATGATGACCGCCGCCACGCCGGACTGGTCGAGAATGAAGCGGCTTGCCACGTTCGCGATCGACGTATCGTGCCGAGCGGCGACGCGCGCTGCTGCGCCCAACACACGCTGAAGCGCTTCCCATCCTCCCGCGACGCGGATGAAGCGCCCGTACTTCATCTGCGACCATGTGCCCACGCCCTCCCAGTCCGGCTCGGGCTGGCCCAGCCACCGCTCGGTCAGCCAGCCGCCGGCAACGGTGCCGTACGCAATGAGGCGCACGCCGGCTCGGGCGCACAGTGGCGCCAGCGCTCGGGCGGCTCGCTGGTCGATCAGCGAGAACGACACCTGGTTCGACACGACGTCGATGCCCGTCGCCAGCACCATCTGCAGATGGATGGCATCGACGTTCGTGAGGCCGAGATGCCGGATGAGCCCTTCGCGCTTCAGGTCCTGCAGGAAGAAGAGCGTTTCGAGCCAGCTTGGGTCGGCGTAGTTCCAGGCGTGGAACTGCAGCAGATCGATCGTCTCGCCGCGCAGTCGTTGCAACGCGCGCTCGACGGCGGCCCGCGCGTCCGCCAGCGTCACCCGTCCGGGACTGGGCACCCACTTGGTCAGCAATTGCACATCGCCGCCGCGCGTCGCCCGGTAGTGGCCCGCGATGAGCTCCGCCGAGCCGTAGTGGTCGGCCATGTCGAACGTGGTCAACCCGCTCGTGACATACGCGTGCATCGCGGCGGCTGCGCCGTACGGTGTCGACAGCGCGGCCATCACGCTCCATGTCGGCAATCTGCCACAGTCCCGTGATGGCGCGTGAGACGGACAGCCCTGGGGCGAGGTCGATTCGAGGAATCATCGTTGGCGATTAGCTTAGCCGCGCGAAGGCAGGTTGCGTTTTTCGTGACCACCCCGGCGCGCGATCAATCGAGCGGCAGCTGCGCAAACCGCTCGCGCAGGTCAACGCCTCGCCGCTTCAGCGCGCGGACCTCGCGCCAGTAGACGACCGAGGCGGCGGCCAACACCGCGCCCCACAGGTATGTCGAGCGGAAGTACCACGCGGCGGCCGGAGCGGTGAGATCTTTCACCGTGTGCACGCCCAGATACAGGGCCAGCACGATGACGCCGATCGCCGCGAGCACTGCCCGCGCGCGGGGCGACCGCAGCACCGTGATCGAGCGGGCCAGCGACGGGTTGCGTCGCGGCAGCGTCAGGACAGTTACCGCCATCAGCAGGAAGTTCACCAGCATGGCGGTTACCAGAATGTCCACGCCGAGGAAGAAAGTCCCCGGCCAGGTGACTGCCGATGACACCGAGCGTCGCCATGGCACCGCTGGCGAGAATCGCGATATGGGGCGTCCGAAACGTCGGATGAACGGCGGCCACGGCGCTCGGGAAAATGCCATCTTCAGCCCACGCGAACATCAACCGCGACACCGACAGCAGCATCGGCGGCAGATCCTTGATGAGCGCGATTGCTGCAGCCGACACGATCATGACAGTCCAGAACGGCGGCAGCAGATATCCCAGCAGCCCGGGCGCGGTGAGATCCCGCTCCAGTGCCTCGGCTGCAACGTACGACCACGGCACGGCATGGTATACGGCGGCCGTGAACAGCATGTAGAAGATCGCGACGGAGCCAACCGCCAACGCAATTGACAGCGGCAGATCGCGCCCCGGGTTGGCGGCTTCCCCTCCCGCCTGCGCGATGGCATCGAACCCGATGAACGACGCGAACAACACCGCCGAGGCGGTGAGCAGCGTCCGCACGCTGAACGTCGCCGACGTCACGTCCGGGATGCTGCGGCCTTCGCGTGCGGCAAGCGCCGCTGCAAAGTCGGCGTGGTCAAACGCAAATCCGGCCACGATCACGATGGCGCCGAGGGCGAACGTCAGGAACATCAAAGGGACGACGAGCCGTTCGTAGAGGGTGATGCCGCGAAGGTTGACGCCGATGGCGATCCAGAGGACGGCGAGAGAGATCGTCAGCCGCACCGGCCCGCGCTCGAGCACATCGGCTGCGTTTTGCCATCCAGCGGTCACTGCGATGTCGCGCAGAAACGGCACGAGCACGTACGACACGACGCCGATGGCGACGCACAACGCAAACCACTGCGAGAACGAAGCGACGAACCCGAGATAGGGATGCAGGCCGCGGCTCGCATAGACGTATGTGCCGCCGGCGCGGGGCATGGCCGATGCCAGCACCGCATATGCGAGCGCCGCCAGCAGCACGGGAAGCGTGGCCAGCGCAAACGCCGGCAGCACATACGGGCCGACGCCCGGCACGCTGCGCTGAATCATGAAGGGGATGACGTTGATGCCGGCGCCGACCATGGCGCACACCCCGGTCGCGGTAAGACCGAGCAGGCCAAGCTGGCGAGCCAGCTTCGCGCTATGACTCAATCAGCAACCTCAGCATGCCGCTGTCCCACGATTTCAACATTCGCGCTAACGTTGGCTGAGGACCACCAACGAGTGGAGCTGAGCAGGAACCAGCCTCAGCGCAACAACAGCGGAACGAGGAGAGAGTAATGCAAGCGAACAAGAAGAAAGACAGCGAACAGCAGAAAGGAAGCGTTCCAACAAACCCACCGCCCGTCGTGTCGGCGCAGGAGTGGGAGGCTGCGCGCCAGCAGCTCCTCGTGAAGGAGAAGGCGTTGACGCGCGCCCGTGACGCGCTGGCGGCCGAGCGTCGGCGGATGCCGTGGCTTGCCGTGACGAAAGCGTATGAGTTCGACGGGCCGAAGGGCAAGGCGAGCCTGCTTGACCTGTTCGACGGCCGTCGTCAGTTGATCGTCTACCGCGCCTTCTTCGAGCCAGGCGTGTACGGCTGGCCCGAACATGCGTGTCGTGGCTGCTCGTTCGTGGCCGACCAGGTCGCGCACGTCGCCCATCTGAACGCGCGCGACACCACGCTCGCGTTCGCCTCGCGCGCGCCGCAGACGGACATCGCGCGCCTGAAGGAACGAATGGATTGGAAGATGCCGTGGTACACCATTACTGACGGCTTCGACAACGACTTCGGCGTGCACGAGTGGCACGGCACGAACGCATTCATCCATGACGGCGACAAAATATTCCGCACCTACTTCATCAACAACCGCGGCGACGAGCAGATGGGAAGCTCCTGGAACTATCTCGATATCACGGCGCTCGGTCGCCAGGAGGATTGGGAAGACTCGCCTGAGGGCTACCCGCAGACTCCGCCGTACAAGTGGTGGAACTGGCACGACCAGTACGGCAACACCTCGTCATCGCAGTGGTCAACTGTTGTCGATCGCGGCCTCTCGCTTCAGAATCAGCCGGCCGTGCGCAAGGCGGAAGAAGGCGAGGCCACGTAATCATCCGTTCCTCACGATGCCCGAGAAGCTTGTCGAGGTCCTGGTCGAAGTGTCGTCGTGACGACCGACGTGCGGCCTTGTGCGACACGTAGCGACTCGATAGGCCGCGACGAACGAAGCTAACACCCCATCAATACCACCCCATCCCCAGGTAACTTCCACAACTCCAGTCGTCTCTACTAGTAGAGGAGCAGGTTTATAGTTGACCCACGTGACCACGTGCGCTGACTGCGGATCTGCACTTCCGCCTGGCTCGGCGTTCTGCCCAGGGTGTGGGCGGCGGGTCGCGGATACTAACCGCGTCGTCTCCAACGTGTCCCCCGAGGCCGTCGAGACGATGATCTCGGATCAGATAGCGCCGTCTCCCCCACCGCTCGACATCCCGTCGGGCTCACCGTCTGGCCTCGGCCGCACACCCTCCGACATCGTTTCCAAGCTGCAGCCGGGGGCTGGCTTCGGGCCGCGCTATCGCATCCTCCACCGGCTCGGCGAGGGCGGCATGGGCGTCGTCTTTCAAGCGTGGGATGAAGAGCTGGGCATCCCGGTTGCGCTCAAGCTGATTCGCCCTGAAAAACTCGTCGATGCGCACACCGGCCAGGAGATGGAGCGCCGGTTCAAGCGGGAGTTGGTGCTCGCACGCCAGGTGACGCACAAGAACGTGGTGCGCATCCACGACCTCGGCGAGCTGGGCGGCGTGAAGTACTTCACGATGCCGTTCGTCGAGGGGCACAACCTCGCGACGATTCTCCAGCGTGAGGGCAAACTCTCCGTCGCGAAGACGCTGAGGATCGCGCGGCAGGTGGCGGCCGGCCTCGCCGCGGCGCACGAGCGCGGGATCATTCACCGCGACCTGAAGCCCGAGAACGTGATGCTCGACGCCGACGAGTTGGCGATCATCATGGACTTCGGCCTCGCACGCAGCGCCACGACCGCGAACCTCACCATGGCCGGCGTGATCGTCGGGACGCTCACCTACATGGCCCCGGAACAGGCGCGCGGCGAGGCGGTCGATCAGCGAGCGGATATCTATTCCTGGGGACTGATGGTCTACGACATGCTCGTGGGCCGTCGCCGCAGCGGTGTGCACCGCGACGCGATGTCGGAAATGTTTGCGCGCATGCAGCAAGCGCCGGCGTCGCTACGCACGCTCGAGCCAGCGGTTCCAGAGCCGCTCGAACGCATCGTCGCGCGCGCCGTCGATCCCAACCCGGCAAATCGGTTCGCGTCGATTCAGGACCTGATCGCCGCGCTCGACAATCTCGACGCCGAGGGCTACGACGTGTCTCGAGTGGCGGGGCCAGCGCTGCTCCAGCCCCCGCCTGCCAAGGCCGAACGACAAGGACGACTCGTGCTCGGCGGCGCGCTCGCCGTCATCGCCGCCATGGCGATCGGCATCGGCTGGTGGGCACTCAGCCGGCCGACGGTCGCACCCACGACAACACCGCGCGAGCCAGTCTCGGTCCTGGTCGCCGACTTTCAAAACAAGACGGGTGATCCGGTCTTCGACGGCTCACTGGAACATGCGTTGAGCCTCGGCGTCGAGGGCGCATCGTTCATCACCGCGTTTCCGCGTCGTGATGCGGAACGCGTCGCGCGCCAGATCCGGCCAAATGCGCGGCTCGACGAGGAAATGGGACGGCTGGTCTGCCAACGTGAAGGCATCAAGTCCATGCTCGTCGGAATCATCAGCGCCGCGGGATCCGGATACGAAGTGTCGGTCCGTGTAGTCGATCCCGTTCCGGGCACCTCTCTGGCAACCGCTTCGCGAAGCGTCCGCAACAAGGCCGACGTGCTTGCCGCGATTGGCGATCTCTCGGTGACCATTCGCACTGCGCTCGGTGACGCCACACCGCAGTCGGCGATGGCGGCGGCCACCGAAACGTTTACGACGACCTCGCTCGAAGCGGCACGGGACTATGCCGAGGCGCAGATGTTGGCGAACTCTGGCCGTGACGAGGAAGCGATCCTCCTCTACCAGAAGTCGATTGCCCGGGACGACAAGATGGGGCGGGCGTACGCCGGGTGGGCCGCCAGCGCCTTCAAGCTTGGGCGAAGAAACGAGAGCGAGCTGTTCTACCAGCGGGCGTTTGCGCTCGTGGACCGCATGACGGAGCGCGAGAAGCTTCGCACTTACAGCACCTACTACCTGAACGTGGCGGGCAACTATGAGCGGGCGATCGCAACCAACCTCGAGATGGCGGAGAAATACCCAGCGGATGGCGCGGCGCACAACAATCTGGCGATCTCCTACTTCAACCTGCTGCAGTTCGACAAAGCGCTCGAAGAGGGCAAGCGCGTCCTCGACATCTACCCCGCCAGTCCGCTCTACCGTTACAACTTCGCGCTCTACGCGATGTATGCCGGCGACTTCACAACTGCCGCCAACGAAGCGCGCAAAGCGCTCGAAGCCAACCAGAATCTCCCTAAAGCGCACCTGGCGATAGCGATCAGCGCGCTCGCGAACGGTAACGTCGAAGAAGCCAAGACTTCGTACGAAAGCGCGCGCAGCACCGGCTCGCTTGGCGCGTCGCTCGCCGCCATCGGCCTGGCCGACATCGAGATGCATCAGGGGCGCTTCGGAGAGGCTATCGCGCTGCTGCGAAAAGGGATCGAGCACGACCAGACGACCAAGAACACCGCCGGCGCCGCCGCGAAGACCGTGGCGCTGGCTGAGGCGCAGCTCGCACGTGGCGACGTCAAAGAAGCGCGCGAGAGCATGACCGAAGCACGGAAGTTGTCGAACGACGCGTCGGTGACCGTGCCGCTCGCACGGCTGTTCCTGCAGTCAGGGCGTGCGGCAGAAGTCGACGCCATCGTCAAGCAGCTGGACGCGTCACTCGCGTCGCGGTCCGTGGCCTACGGCAAGCTCGTTCAGGCCATGGTGCTTCTCGATCGCCAGCGGCCACGGGAGGCTCTCGAGGCGCTGCAAGAAGCGCAGAAGCTGGCGGATCTTTGGCTCGTTCGCTTCTATAAGGGTGTGGCCTACATCGACCTCCGCGCTTACCCCGACGCGCTCTCAGAGCTCGAACAGTGCGAGAGGCGGCGCGGCGAAGCCACAGCGGTCTTCCTCGATGATGTGCCGACGTATCGGTACGTCGTACCGCTCAGTTATTGGTTGGGGCGAGCCCACGACGGACTGGGCGCACGCGAGGCGGCCACCCGAAACTTCAACGCGTATCTTGGACTGCGTTCGCCCGCCACCGATCCTCTGGCGAAAGACGCGGCCGCGCGTCTCCCTACTCAATAACCTAAAACTCTTTCGATCCTTCGACCAGCTCTGGCAGTAGCATCCATCCACGAGATGCCTGACACCTTTCTGGTCACATGTCCCTTCTGTGGCGAAGAGGTCGAGATCTTCGTCGAGGGGGACGTCACCGGCGCATTCATCCAGGACTGCGAGGTGTGCTGCAATCCGTGGCGAGTGCGCGTGTCGGGCCGTGACGAGGATCGGCAAGTCGAGATCGCGCGGGCAGACGGCTCGGAATGATCGCGATGAACCAACCCCCAGCAGCGGTCAAAGACCATGTAAGTGCAGAACCGACATCCCCAGGCCTCACCCGAGCGCTCGGGTTGTGGGACGTGACCACGATCACGGCGGGAACCATCCTGGGCTCCGCCATCTTCGTCGCGGCGGCCTTCGTGCCGCGCGAGGTTCCTCACCCCACGCTGGTCATGCTCATCTGGGTGGCGGGCGGCTTGATCGCCATCGCCGGCGCCCTGAGCTACGCCGAACTGGGAACGATGTTTCCGGAGGCGGGTGGGCAGTACCACTACCTCAAACAGGCCTTCGGTCCGCTGTGGGGCTTCCTCTTTGCGTGGACCTCGCTGCTGGCGATCCAGGCGGGCCCGATCGCCTACCTTGGCGTCGCATTTGGCGACTATCTCGGAGCGTTCGTGCCGTTCTTTTCCTCCGGGCACAAGATCGCGTCGATTCCGCTGGGGCCGTGGACCTGGGAGCCGAACACCGCACAGCTCGCGGGAGTTTCCGCGATCGCAGTGTTGTCGGCAGTGAATTACTTCGGGACTCGGCAGGGCGCGACGGTCCAGGGAGTGCTGACGGGGATCAAACTTCTCTCAGTGGCAGGCCTGATCGGTTTCGGCTTGATGACACCGGCCAACGTTTCGGTGGATTGGACCGCGCCGCTGCCGCCGGGGAACCTCCTGGCTGCCATGGGGCTCGCCGTGGTGGCGGTCCTCGGCAACTTCGACGGATGGTACCAAGCGACACTCTCTGCCGGTGAGATCAAGCGCCCCGAGCGGAATCTCCCGCTCGGCATGATCGGCGGCACCGCGCTCGTCGGTCTGCTCTATCTGCTGGTGAACCTGGTCTACTTCCGGGCGATGCCGCTGGCGGACGTGGCGGCGTCCAGCAGGATCGGTGAGGAGGCCACCACCGCGCTGCTCGGTCCGACCGCAGGCCGACTGCTGGCGGCGGCAGTATTGGTGTCGATCTTCGGCTGCATTTCATCGGCGATCATCGGCGCCTCGCGACTGGGGCTTCCGATGTCGCAGGACGCGCCGGCCTTCCGATGGATGGCCCGGATCCATCCTCGCTACCGAACCCCCACGGCCGGGATCGTGACACTCGGTGTCTGGTCATCGTTGCTCGTCTTGTCGGGGAGCTACGAGCAGCTGTTCCAGTACCTCGCTCTTCTCGAGTTTGATCTTCCACGCCATTACCGCCCTGGCGCTGTTCAGCCTCCGGCAGAAACAGCCGAACACACCCAGGCCCTACCGGGTTGCGGGATATCCCTGGGTGCCGGCGCTGTTCCTGGTCGCGATGACGGGCCTGGTCCTGAACACGTTCATCGAGAGACCCGCGCAGTCGCTGCTCGGCGTCGGAATGGTGGCGCTCGGTGTGCCGTTCTTCCGGTGGCGCCGACGGACCGCCGCGTGAAGAGAGGAATGACTGCGGACAACGCGTCGTCAAAGTAGAGGGCCGACACCGTCAGGCGTCGGCCCTCGGCTTCTCAATCATCAGGGCTCGGGCACACTCACGGTGAAGTTGCTGGACTGGAACTTCAGCGTGGGCCCGGCCGGGATCGTGACAGTCGCAACAAGCCGGTACCGAGCAGACACGATCCCGCTGGGAGATTGACCGTGGCGAGGAAGCTCGCCACACCCTCCGCGTCCGTCGTGTCGGACAGTGGCGAAGTCGTCAGCGGCGCCGGCGGACCCGGTACATTATCTTGTGGACCGGGGCCTTCGAGCGCGAGCGTCACGGTGGCGCCCGCGATCGAGTCCGGGCTGACACCGGTGGTCGTCACGCCAACCGAGACCGGGAAGGGCACGCCCGTCGCTACCGAGCCATCGCTGACGTTGATCGTCGTTTCGTAACCCACGACACTGATTGGCGCGATCGACTCGAGCGTGTTGTTGTCTTCGTCGGTCTCGTCTACGTCGAGCCCACTGTCCGCCAGCACGCCGGCGAGTAATCGCCGGGAGGCAAGGCTGCCGTCGCGTCGCCGAGAAGTGGTGAATGGAATGTGCAGACGGATCGGCCCCGTGGGGAGCTCTTCGCCCTCCTCCAATGCGAGGCTGTCGAAAATCCCGACTCCGATCAACCCTGTGACGGCCGAGCGAATATAGGTGATCCAGGTGAACTCCTCCGCGGTTTCGTTCCCGGTGTTCTGAATCGTCAGCGGATCCAGATCGACGAACCCGCCGATGCCCGCAACAGTCGGCGTCGCGACCACGGGCCCGTCCGTCACCGTCAGGTCAGGACCCGGAAGCGTCCCAACCGAATCCTCTTCGGGCACGGTCTGTCCGGTATTCGGCGCTTGCGCTTGCGTTCTGAATTCGAGCTTGTTGAAGCAATAGTCCGGCGACTCTGGGTCTGCCGAGCAGAACGGCTGCGGCGTGGTCTGCGCGTTGCGCACGATTCGCAGCGTCACGCGGATCGATTCTCCCGGGCGCACGAGGAACGTCGGGTGTTTGACGTCCTCGGTGTTCTCATCGAAGAAAGGCTGAGGCGCGAGGTCCGCGCCTTCGAGCGGAATGCCAAAGAGTGTCTGGTTCCGTCGATCGCGGACGAGATTGCAGTTGATGGACGTGGGCGTCGAGTAGACGCGCCGCCCCATCAACAGGAATGAATAGCCGGTCGTGTTCGACGTGGTTTGGACCTGCGCCTGGAATCCCGAGGTGGTGACACCGTTGTTGGTGATATCGACGGAGACGTCCTGAAAGTTCGCGTTCTCCGCGTCGGGATTTTCGGCATCGGGATTCTCGGCATCAGGATTTTCCGCGTCGGGATTCTCCGCGTCCGGATTTTCGGCATCAGGATTTTCTGCATCCGGATTCTCGGCGTCGGGATTCTCGGCGTCAGGATTCTCGGCGTCGGGATTCTCCGCGTCAGGGTTCTCGGCATCCGGGTTTTCAGCGTCCGGCGTGTGTGTTTCCGCTCCCAGCACGCTCCCGTCCGGACCCCTTGTCGGCCGGTTGGACGGGTCGGGATTGAGTACCGACCGACGCGGTCGCTCCTGGCACGTTGCTGATCATCTCGGTGGCGGTGACCACCACACTGGCGGCGGCCGCAGTCCCGCACCGGACGTAGACCGTGCGGGCGATCGAGGAACGCGGCAGAACATTCACGAAGATCGTTTGCACCGGCGGCGATCTCTCGCCACACGTTCCGCCGGTCAGTGACGAGGTGAAGCTGTTTCGAGAGAACGACGCGGAAGCGCTCGAGAGCTCCAATTTGAAACGAGTGGGTGTCTCGGGCGGTTCGGGGCCGCTTGGCGGCGGCGGCGTGAGCTCCCGGTTGTTCGCAAGCTGAATCGCGAACGTTCGGACGACGCCCGGCGTATTGGTTGGTTTTGCGTTACCCGGCGCCGTCAGGGAGAAATCCTGCGTGATCCGCGACGTGTAGACGTTCGCATCTCGCGTCTGCGTGTTATCCACGACTCCTGGCCGTCCTCGACCGGGCAGGGGAAGTCGGCGATCGTCGCGCCCAAGGGGAGCACAAAGGGCGGCGTGTAGTTCAACTGCTGCGTCACCGGATCCGTCGTCGCCAGCCCGATCGTCGCATCCCGGTTGTCGGTCCAGGCCGTCTGGAACGTCCCGAGGGCCGCGTCGGTTGGCGGCGCATTGTTCACCAGACCGTTGAACCGCCAGCCACCAATGCCATCTGGCAGAAATGGGACGGGCGCCACGTCGATGTAGTCGCCCATGAACGGGATGGTGCCGCCACCGTACAGCCTCAAGATTCGCGCGATTGAAACGCAGTTGCCGATCGCCGCCGTCAGGATTGGCCGGGTCACGATCACCGGTCACATACTGGGAGATTCGAGGGCCGCGCATCAGCGGCGGCCCCATGGGACTCGGCGGATCGTTGTAATCGGGCTGTGACACTCCATACGGCTGAAACGTCGGCGGCCACGCCGATGCGGGCAACAACGCTTGAGCGCCGAGCAAGTCAATCGTGTGACGGCGCTGCACCGTCTCGAGCGCCTGATGATCGTCGATCAGCACTTCGTTGGTGAGCCCGGTCTCGTCGAAACGGAGGTCGTACCAGATCAACTGCAACCGTCCCGCGGCATACGCCAGCGCCGGCATGAACTGCTGCCCTTCCGCCGCCTGAGCAACGACTTCGGTCGGGCCCTCCCAACTCGCGCCGTCCGTGCGCATCAAGGTAATGCGCGCCTGTCTTCCTCCTATCGTTCCGAGCGTGCCGCCGGGCACCTGCGACACGGCGAGGTACATGTACCCGTCATCCGCAAAGGCGATCGCCGGAAACCCCACCGTGCGGAACGTCGTCGTCGCCGAGCCAATCGCGCGCGACGTGGTGTTCTGATCGAATGGCGCGTACTGACCAACCCCCAGGCTGGGCACGAACTGCGCCTTGGTGAAGCTCTGCCCGCCATCGGTGGACCGCGCGAACAGAATCGCGTCACCCTCACGTGTCGTTCCGAATCTGACGCCACACGACATAGATGTCGCTGGGGTTCTTCGGGTTCACCGCGATCGCGGTGCCAGAACCCAGTGGAAATCCCTCACTGAGCTTGGTTGCGGGACCTGCCAGCGACAGGCCGCAGTTGGTGGAGCGAGCAAAGTAGATCTTGCTCTTCTGATTGTCGGGATTGTTGCCGACGAACTCCGACCAGGCGATATAGACGTTCGTGGCCGGGACCGTTTCCCCATCCATCGTACAGGTGCCTGTGCCTGGGAAGGTCGCTAGGCTGGGCTTGTCGACGAATCGCCCGCCGCTGCCGGTCGAGATAAGCGACGTGCCAACGTACTGGGTGGAGCTTCGCGCCCGACGAGCCGCGACGATGGCATTGCCGTCGACAGGCTGCCCTCGCGGCACAAAGGTGTTATCGGGATCGATGAAGACCTCGCGGTCGTTGTGGTCGATGAAGCGCGCAAGGACCAGCCGTCCGAAGTTGGTCCCGCGATTGAAGGCGATAAACAAGTAGTAGAACGTTCCGGCCGTGCCCGACTTCAGCACCGGATCAGCGGCGGTTGTGAAACCCTTCGCGGGCGAAGCAGCGCCCTCAGCCGACGTGTCCTGCGGATACCCGGGAACCAACGTGCTGTACCATGTCGCTCCACAGTCGGTCGATTCGTACCATCCCACCCAGGAATCGCCAATCTCCTGATCCGCCGGCAGACCTTTCAGGTTGACGGCACGATAGTCGTTGGCTCCGGCAAGGAGGTGACAGTTGTTTCTGGTCGAGAGCGCAATCGACGGCTCGTTCTGCTTTTGCAGAAACGGATCACCACCGGGGAACGTACCGCCGCTGACCATGTTCACATTGCGGCCCGCGACCTGTGCGGAGATCGGCACCAGCAATGCCGGAACGAGCAACAGCAACGCGAGAAAAACTCGTGAGAGATGGAAACGCGGAACGGGACGGCGCATGATCTTGCCCCCTTGCCTGTCGACGCGCGGTACGTGCGCGTCGAGTTATGTGGGACTGGGCGAAGAGCAAGACCGAGTCTTACTGTCGAGCAAGCTATGCAAGCGCAAGCGACGGCGCCCGGTAAGCTCTTGCCCGAGGTCCACCACTCAACCGTCTATACGTAATCCGCCGGAAAATCCTTATTGGATTTTCGTGGGAATTTCCTAAGCTCCGGGTGGTCGATAAGCGACGGACTTCTTCGCCGCGGCGTCCATTTCCTCCACCGTAATCAGAGGTATGGTCGACAGGCGGACGACGCCCGAAGCATTGACCGCAAGACTCAAGGCCAGCCCCGACGCTGCGTCCGGCAGGTCCGTGATCACGTACGCATCGTGTTCGCCGTAGGCGAAGTAGAACGCCTCGATCTTGCCGCCCATGCTCTCAATCAACTTCTGGACCGCGGTGCGTCGTCCAGTCCCACCCTCCTTGATGAGCCCTTTCGCACCTTCAGGGGTATACGACGCCCTCACGAGAAACTTGGCCATGACTCCTCCTTGCGTTTTATCGCAGTCCTATTCCCTACGCCCTTCGCCCTGTGCCCTCCGAGTAGCAGCCGAGCATTCTAGCGCCCGTCAGCACGCCGTGCGACAGTCTTGTGGCGGTTTTGTAATGACCGTCGGATCCAGACCAAAACATAGTCGAAACGATAGGCCGCAACGCCTTGAATGTGGTCTTCGCCCGACCAGGCAACTCGTCTCGCCCGGCCCGCTTCGCGTCACGGAAAAACAGCCCCTTCGCGGTAGCCGCTGTCGATGACGCCGATCGCCCGCGTGGGGCAAGCGATCAGACATGGCTCCTGGCGCGAGCTCACCGATGCGCTCGTCGGCTACGGAGTCATCTGGCGCCCTGACATCGGGCTGGAGCTTTCGACGTAATCTTCTGCATGATGGCCGTGCGCTGAAAGGTTTCGCGCCGACACGTCCCAATCAGCCAGAGAGATCACATGCCCAAGTCGAGCGCTGTCGCCGTCAGCTTTGCCGCACTCGCGTTGCTCGCAGTGCCGACAGCGAGCGCGCAGGACACACCGCCCGAGTCCAGATGGTTCACGATAGGTAAGCCGCACATTGCGAAACGCGGTGACGCCCATGTGCTGGCCTACAACATCACCAGCACGGCACGAAACGAACGGTCGTGGGCCCTGGTCGAAGTGAACAACCCTGATGGCTCTCGCCGTTGTGAATGGTTGAAGACGCTCGAGCCGAAGCAGGCGTATCGATTCGAGTGCCCGCTGGAGGAGGCGACCGGCCAGAAGTATGCCACCAGGGTTCGCGTCTACCGCGACGCCAAGCTCGAAAATCGCGAAGTGCTCTACGAACCCGTGATCGACGTCACGCCGCAGACGTTTGCCGCAGCCGTGACCGCGGGAGAGGCCGGAAGCGAATCGACAATCGTTGCCGATGGTGTGATCGAAGGAGCCGACGCACCGCTGCCGGCGACCTTCAAGCCCACATGGTACAGGCGGCTCGACCGCGGCTTCTCCATGCGCGCATACGAGAACTCCGGCGATCTCACCGTGAGCGCTGAGGAACTGGTGTTCGTCGATGGCAAGAAGACCGTGCGAATTCCGTACGCGCGGATGGCATCGGTGCGTTGGGAGCCCATGCCGAACGACATCGCGAACCACTGGGTGGTCGTTCGGTTCACGAATGAAGAGAACACTACTGACGCCGTCGGCTTCCGTGACGGGGGCCGGATCGGCCTCAGAGGCGCCACCGGCCCTATCTACCTGGCCATTCGGCGGGTCGCGAAGAAATGACCCGGCGACGAGACGTCGGACCTCTTACCGAGTAGCGGCCGACACCGTCTCGTCCACCTTGTCCGCAGGCCCCGAGACCTTGGCCTCCTCGACGAAGCTGCCCTCAGGCGCCTTGTGCGGGACGTCCCAACCGAAGTAGACCTCCACTTCGCGGACCTTTCCATCGCGCACCGTGAGCGCTTCGCTATTTCGAAACTGCCGCCCATCTTTCATCGTCAAGTCGTAAGTCACGAATACCAGGTGACCGTCTGGTATGAGGCGCTTCAGATCGATCGTCGCGATGTCCTCGCTGCCGGGCCAGCACCGCTTGAAAAATGTTTCGCGATCCAGGCGGTTGTCCAGTGGGCTGGTGAAGTGAAAGTCATCGGTCAACAGCGCTTCCATCGCTGGCTGGTTCTTCCGGGTCCATGTCTCGTAGTACGCGCGCACGACTTCCGTGGGATTCGTGTTGTCAATCATGGCTACACCGCCGCCTGACCGAAGAGCTTCGAGTACCACTGCTGGGCTCCGTCGAGATCTTTCGTGCTGATTGCTGCATAAACTTTCGAAATCGTCATGAAGGCGACAGATGCAATGACGGCACCAACCTGCATCCGGAAATGCCGAGCTGGCTACCGCCAGTCTCCCAGTCCGCTTGGGGCATCGACCAGCACTACGTCGAACTTCTCGATCATCGGCATCAGCTTCTGCTCCAGTTCCCGCTTCCAAAGCTCCCCTTCGTAGAACTTTGCCTTCATCGGATCGCGGCTTTCGAGATTGGGGAAAGCCCGCATGAAAAAGAAGGTGTCCGCATCCTCAATCGAGAGAAACGGACCGAGGATCTTCATTCCGATCTCCTTGTGAGCGGGAATGCTCTTCGACTCGAAGATCTCGAGAAACTCCGTCCGCTTTCCCGGCTTGATCTTGTAGGTCCGCATCTCGATGATCACGGCATCGCTCCTAGCCATTGCACTACCCGCTCGGCAAGGTACGGAAAGAACGGGTTGGACGAAAGGCGCATCAGTGTGTCGGTACCAACCGTGAGCACGGCTCGTTCGCCGCGAGGACTCAGTCGGCCAATCGGCAGCAACCCCACGATCCGATTCGACCCGTCGATGCCATACAGCGGATCGTCGGCGGCGAACGGAATGGCGATGTGAGTCAGCGAGAAGACTTCAGGCGGCCACGACATGCCCAGGGGGTGGCGCGTGACGGTGACGACTCCTGGCTCAATAGCCCGGGCTTCGACTTCTCGGCTATCCGGCGAGCCATTCGTGACGATCACACGTCGGTAGCGGCGGGGTGTGTGCTCGAGGAGGCGCTCGACCAGCGATCGATCCGATGGCTGCAGGAACACGTCGATCCCGGCGACATGATTGACGTCGAAGAGCACGAGCTCGCTGCCGTTGGCCGGCAGACGATCGTAGAGGTCGTGCACCACGGCTGGCGTGCTCACCGTCGCGTCCACGGCTGACTGAAAGGTCAGGATAGGCGGAATCGCGTCGAGATGACCGCTGGCGGCGACACGCGCCAGGTCATCGCGGATTGCACGTGTCACCGACGCGGTTTGAAACGCGGCATTGGCGGGGAACGAGTTGTACTTGAACGGGTTGTATTCAGGCAGCACATCCAGCCAATTCGATTTCTCGAAGTACGGCACCGCGCCAAGCAAACTGATCCACCACGCGAGCCGTGCTGCTGGCGTGACGCCAATCATTGGCGACAGCAACAGCAGCTTCGACGGCACCGGGTCGCCGTTTCCCTCGATGGCGCTCAGCGTGTAGGTCAACGCCAAGGCGCCACCATTCGAATACCCCACGAGCACGAGCGGCGCTCCTGCGGGAGTCTTGCTCCGCACGTGTCGCACGCCCATCCTGACGGCGGCGAGCCAGTCGCGCCACGTGGCGGTCACCAGGGCCGAGGGAACCGTGCCGTGACCGGGCATGCGAAGTGCCAACGAATACACGCCGTGCTTGCGGAGCACGTCAGCGATGCTGCGCATGCTGTAGGGCGAATCGGTCAGACCGTGAATCAGCAGCGCCCCGGCGCGGACTTGCTCGGGCACGGATTCGAAGGATCGATTCCAGTCGTGGCCGGCGCTCGACGAATGCGACAGGCTACCGGCGTGATAGCGATTAACAGGCGTGCGCTCGGCCGGTTCGATTGTCGCCTCGAATGCCCGAACCCGAGCAAACAGCTGCTCTTCATGGGCCAGATACTGATCGAACGTGTACCGCTCGTCCAACACGCCCGCATCGACATCGTCGATGCTGATGCGATGCCACGGCTTGAGGTCCGGCAGCCTCCAGCGCGCGTCGTAGGCGCCGCCAAGGATCAACGTGAGGAGCGCGAGCCCCGCCACCAGGACGGCTCGACGCATCCAGCGCCAGAACAATGCCACGCCAAGAGTCTACGCGAGAGGATCTAGAATGCTGCCACGATGACGGCCGAGACGCTGCAACGATCC
The DNA here is from genome assembly GCA_963724485.1 of uncultured Acidobacteriota bacterium. Taxonomy (GTDB): domain Bacteria; phylum Acidobacteriota; class Vicinamibacteria; order Vicinamibacterales; family UBA2999; genus JACCSI01. The sequence goes on along the minus strand of CAVRUW010000011.1, from coordinate 245,342 downwards.
GCCAGGATCCGCGCCCTCGAAGCAGCGGGCATACTCGTCTGCGCTGTTCTCTGGCTGCTCTTGGCGGCGCGCGCCTGGCGGTCCGTGGACGGCGCCCTCGAGGTCAGCCTGGCGTTGCTGGCGCTCGTTGTCGCCTATGCCGCCGCCGACTGGGTATCAGGTCTCGCGCACTGGTTCTGCGACAACTTCTTCGAGGAGGACACGCCGGTCATCGGGCCGGCGTTGATTGGCCCCTTCCGCGAACACCACCGCGACCCGCTGGCGATGACGCGTCATGGATTTCTCGAGCTGAATGGCAACAACTGCCTTGGGTTGATCGTGCCGCTCGCACTCACTGTGTGGCTTGCGCCCACGTCACCGACGACTGGGGCCGCGATCTTCCTGACACTCTTCCTGACGTTCTTCTTCCTGGCTATTGCGGTAACGAATCGCCTGCACGGTTGGGCGCACGCACCGACCGCACCCGCATTTGTCCGCTGGATGCAGCAGCGCGGTCTGATCCTGTCGCCAGAGCGTCATGCGAATCACCACATGGCGCCCTACGCTCAGGCGTACTGCGTGACGCATGGGTGGATGAACGGACTGCTGGACGGGATGCGCTTCTTTGATCGCGCGGCGGAACTTGTGACGCGACTAGGAATTCCGAGGAGTCGCAGCGACTAAGCTACTTCGCTAAGAGCTCTAGCGGACCCGCCGCAGCCTTGGCGGAGGCTGGGCCCGCTTCACGGCGTGGGAAAAGTACCGTGCCGCGGCAAACCTGTCGACGCCGGCGACGGCTGAGTGATCCCCAGGCCGTACTCGAATCGTTTGGGCGCTCGGGCCACCCGACCGGCTGTGGCGAATCAGGGCCGTCGCCGCGCGGCCGCGGCACGGTGCTTTTCCGGATCTCGAATCACGCCGTTCAGAGGTCCCACCTCCGTCAAAGCTACGGCGGGTCCGCCAGAGCTTCAGCGTCGGCGGTGCGGCACGCTACCGACGAAGCCTTTTCAGCACCGCGGCGCTCGTGAGCTCCTTCAGCGCCCCCCTTCCGACCCACCTCGCCGCCGCATCAGGCGATTCCGCAAGGCGTCGCGACAGATCGACCGACGCCGTATTGAGCGCTCGATTCCGCCGCCCGATCAACCGCAGCGCCCAGCTGATCCCTTTCTTGACGAAGTTGCGTTCGTCGGCGGCGTCGCGCTCGATCAGCTTGAGCATGGGCATGAACTTCGCGTCTGGCGCCTTCTTGTCGTGCAGCGCCAGTGACGCCATGAGCGCATAGGCGGCCCGCTTCTGAAACTCCCCGCGCTGTTTGCTCCACGCGGTCACCTTCTTCCAGGCGTGCGGGCTCTTGTCGAACAGGTGGAAGCAGGAGTGATCAACCACCGCCCAGTTGTCGAAGTCACGGCACCAACGATCCATTTCGGTCGCCGTCAGCCGATCGGGTTCACCGAGAAACGCCGCCGTCATCCGCGCCTCGTACCATCCCGTTTCCCATAGCGCGATCGCGACGTCATGATTTCTCCCCAGCTGCTTCGCGTACTTCTTCATCACGCCAACGGGCACGCCAAAGGCCTTGTCCGACGGAATGGCATACCGGGCCATTCCGTCGCGGGTGCTCTTGTTGCCGTTGCGCTTCAACCAACCGACGATGTCGGCAACCTCGTCCTTGACGGGCCGCGAGAGGTTCGTCGATCGGGCTGGACGAGTCTTCGCGGGCGTTCGCGGAGATCTGGCAGCTGGGCTGGGCATGTCGCGGGTATCTATGACAACGCTCGACAAGTTACAAGATCCAATTTCGAGCCAACCGAACCGGCCAACTTTGAACTTGTAACTTGTAACTTGTAACTTTGGCGTTCGGCAGTATGTCGAAAGCGAGCCTGCGGCTCCGACCTACAAGCGAACGGGCAACCAATAACCCAATCCAAGGAGGCTCTTACCGTGAAATACATGCTCATGATGCACGCCCCTCGCGTCGGCTGGAAAGAGGCCGGAATCGGCACCTGGCCGCCCGAAGACGTCAAGGCACACATCAATTTCATGCACCGGTTCAATCGGGAGCTGACCGATGGCGGCGAATTCGTCGACGCGCAGGGCCTGGCGCTCCCGGCGGAAGCCCGGATTGTTCGCGCCGGCAAGAACGGTGCGCCGGAGGTAACCGACGGCCCCTACCCTGAAGCGAAGGAGTTTCTCGCCGGCTTCTGGGTCATCGATTGCGACAGTAAAGAGCGCGCCTTCGAGATCGCGGCGCGAGCGTCGGCTGCGCCCGGCAAGGGCGGCGTGCCGCTGAACATGCCGATCGAGGTTCGCGAAGTCATGTGTGCGCCGCCGACGGACATGTGACCGTCGGCCGCAGCAACTACCTTGACCGTCGAGCGTCTTGGTAATACTCTTACCAGTAAGAGTATTACCATGCGGCTCACCGTCAAAGGACAGGTCACGATTCCTCAGGCAATTCGCGAACAGCTGGGGCTGATGGCCGGCACCGAGGTCACGTTCGACATCGATGGCGACGCGGTGCGGATCAAGAAGGCGACGCGCCCGACGGCGGCCAGCCGCGGACGGCGTATCGCGGACCATATCCGCGGCCGGGGCAATCGCCGGTTCACGACGGCACAACTCATGCGCCTCATGAGAGCGTAGCCATGCCCGGCACGCTGGTCGATAGCAACGTGCTCATCGATCTCCTCACCGAAGACGAGAAATGGCTGGACTGGTCGGCCGCGTCACTCGAGGAGTGCGCGGACGAGGGCGAGCTGTTCATCAATCCGATCATCTATGCCGAGATCTCGCCGCTCTTCGACTCGATCGAAGCGATGGACGATGCGATGTCACCGGACTATTTCCGGCGTGCGGACCTGCCATGGGAGGCTGGCTTTCTCGCCGGCATGGCATTCGTCCAATACCGGAGATCGGGCGGCGCGCGGCGGTCGCCGATGCCGGATTTCTACGTGGGCGCGCACGCTGCCGTCGAGGGATTGACTCTGCTCACCCGCGACGCAAAGCGCTACCGGAAGTACTTTCCCTCGCTCCGGATCATCGCTCCCTGATCGCCACTCGAGCATAAGCTTGTCGGATGGTCTTCACGAGCGAGCACCTGCTGCGCGAGCTGGCGCCCCAGGTTCTCGGCGCGGTGATTCGCCGCTATGGCGACTTCGCTGCGGCTGAAGACGCCGTCCAGGAAGCCTTGCTCGCCGCCGCGATGCAATGGCCGCGCGAGGGTGTCCCCGACAGCCCACGCGGCTGGCTGATCCAGGTCGCCGCCCGGCGCATGACCGACCACATCCGGTCCGAAAGCGCTCGCCGTCGTCGAGAGACCACTGTCGTCACCGAGTCGCCAGACTACGACCTGGTGCCCGCGGCCGATCCGGACGCACTGTCGCGGGTGGGATGGGACACGGCGGGCGCCGTCGATCACTCGGCTGGCGGAGACGACACATTGATTCTGCTGTTCATGTGCTGCCACACGGCGCTCACCAGAACATCGGCTATCGCTCTCACCCTGCGCGCCGTCGGCGGCTTGACGACGGCTGAGATCGCCAATGCATTCCTGGTTCCAGAAGCGACGATGGCCCAGCGCATCAGCCGGGCCAAGCAGAAGATCAAGACTTCGGGGGTGCCGTTCAGTCTCCCGACCGATCGCGAGCGCGCCGAGCGATTGGGCGCGGTGTTGCACGTGCTCTATCTGATTTTCAACGAGGGTTACTCGAGCAGCGTCGGCCCGCAGCTGCAACGCCGCGATCTCGCCAATGAAGCGATCCGCCTGACGCGTGCGGTTCACCACGTCCTGGCCGACGATACCGAGGTGGCCGGCCTTCTGGCGTTGATGCTGTTGACCGATGCCCGCCGTGCCGCTCGAACCGGAACGGACGGCGAACTGATTCCACTGGCAGAGCAGGACCGCACACTCTGGGATCGTGAGGCCGTCGCGGAAGGCGTCGCGTTGCTCTCCCGCACCCTTCCGCGCGGCTCAGTCGGCGCCTATCAGCTCCAGGCCGCAATCGCCGCGGTCCATGACGAGGCTCCGCGAGCCGAGGACACGGACTGGCCGCAAATCCTTGCCCTTTATTCCGTGCTCAAGCGGCTGTCCGACAATCCAATTGTGACGCTCAATCACGCGATCGCCGCAGCGATGGTGCACGGCCCGGCGAAGGGGCTGGAGCTTCTGAAGCCGCTCGACGCCGACGATCGAATGGCCCGCCACTATCGACTCGATGCCGTGCGCGGCCATCTGTTCGAAATGGCCGGTGACCCGGTCACCGCGATCTCGCACTACCAGGCCGCAGCTGCCCGCACGACAAGCATCCCGGAGCGCAATTACTTGACGACGAAGGCGGCAAGGCTGCTTACACGATAGTTTTCAGTTGCCAGTTTCCAGTTCACAGGCGCCCAACTTTGAACTGACAACTGGTAACTGAAAACTGCGCTTTTTACCTGCCCGCCGCCGTCGTGTTCGCAGCGTCCTCCACGGTGTAACGCGTGACCATTCCCGCGCGGAGATGCGGGCCGGTGTGACAGTGGAACAGCCACGTCCCAGAATTGTCAGGCTGCATGTCGGCGACGACCATGTCCATCGGCAACAGGCTTGTCACATCGGTCCGCATGTGGCGGGCGACGACGGTGTTGCCGTGCCAGTGCGGCGCGTGAATCTCGAAGTTCGTCGACCCGAAGAGATACCAGCGCACGCGCTCGCCTTTCTTCATCACCATCGGCGGCGTGTTGCCATAGTAGAAGCCGTTGATGGTTTCCCTCAGGTTGGCCACGAAAATGGGATCGCCGAAGTTCTCGACCAGCCGCACCTTGTTGCCCTTGATGCCGTAGGTCTTGATGTTCTCGGGGAAGTGCCAGCTGTTGTTCTCGTCGAACTCGAGGAATCCGGCGACGAATTCGCGATCGACATCGGTTGGTGACCCATCAGGTCGGGCCTTTCCTTTGGCGGTGACCAGTAAGGCGCCCATCAGGCCGGCGTTGACGTCTCGCTCTTCTTCGATGTGCGAGTGATACATCCAGACGATCGAGCTGCCTTCGCCGTGGGATGGCCCGGCGCGCTCCGGCACCGGCCAGGTGTAGGTGTGCGTCGCGCCCGGCGCCACTGCAAACTTCTGCCCGGTCCCATCGTCGTACTGCGCGCCCTCTGAGGCCTTCTCATAGAAGACGCCGTGCGGATGAAGGCTGTGCGGATGCTTGGCGTTGTTCCGGAAAACAACCTTGATCGTGTCGCCCACCTCCGCTCGAATCAGTGGACCGAGAATTCCGAGGTGCTCCCACTCAGGAGCTCGCGGTTTGATCTTCGTAAACGATTCGTCGGTGTATTCGTGAAAGACCGTCTTCTTGTAAACCCGGCCCAGTGTCATCGGCGTAGCCGTGGTCACGAACAATTCGAAACCCTCGAACGGCTTACCCGAGATCTTGTTCGAGCCGCTTGGGGCGTAGTCCCAGACCACGTCATCCGCCGCGACAAAATAGGTGCGGGTCTGCGGAGCGGTCTGGGCCGAAAGGGGTTCAGTGGGACGGTAAACGCATCCGCCAGCGAAGGTGCTGAGGCAAATGACAGCTGACATGGCAAACGCGTGACGACTCATCCAAGGCGCTCCTTGCTAGGGCGTTAACGAAGTCGAAGACGGGAGCGACGAGCGATTGTGAAAGGGAGACGGTGAAGGGAGGATAGCTCCAAGCTCATCCAGTGGCAAGGACTGAGAAGAGCGCTAAATCTCTTTTCAATCATGACAGCGGATGACATGAATCGCGCGCTAGGATTGCCGTTCTGGACGTCAATCCACCATCCACGAGGTCATGACCATGACAGCAACCGCAAGCCCCTCCGCACTCTTCATCTCGGCCAAGGATCTGCTCCACCACTGGCAAGGCCATCGTCGTCTCACCCGGCGCGTGATCGAGGCCTTCCCCGACGACAAGCTCTTTTCTTTTTCGGTAGGCGGGATGCGCCCGTTTGGCGAGCTCGTGCTGGAGATGCTTGCCATGGCGGCGCCGATGGCCGAGGGGCTGGTCTCGAACCAGTGGAAACAGTTTGCGACGGGCGACGCGAAGTCCAAGCAGGAGGTCTTGCGGCTGTGGGACGAGAGCACGGCGCAAATCGAGAAACTCTGGCCTCAGATCCCCGGCGAGCGCTTTCAAGAGACGTTGAACGCCTTCGGCCAGTACAAAGACAAAGGCTACGTGCTGATGCTCTACGTGATCGACAACGAGGTCCATCACCGAGGTCAGGGGTTTGTCTACCTCAGGGCGCTGGGAATTACGCCGCCGCCGTTTTACGAGCGCGATTAGGCGCACGCACGGGGAGCTGCGTAGCGGGGGAGACAGGGAGTCCTCTGCCCTGCTCCGCGCGGGCTACTTCCGTGCTTCCGCGTTTTCCGTGCTTCCGTGTCTAGACCTTGGGCTGCGGCTTCACCACCATGCGGTAGATCCCAAGCAGGATGATGGCGCCAATGGTCGACATGACCAGGCCGGCGGGTTCGCCTTCGGTGTAGAGACCCATCGCGCGGCCCACGAAGCCGCCGACGAGCGCACCTGCGATGCCGAGCAGGATGGTGATGATGAAACCGCCGGGATCTTTGCCAGGCATGATCAGCTTGGCAATCACGCCGGCAATCAATCCGAAGATTATCCAACCAAGAACGCCGAACATCGGTTTCCTCCTTGGTGATGGCTCACGGAGCCACAGATTGTCGATGCTTCCATAGGTGATGTCTATCGCAATCTCTTCTCAGGTGCCTTGGTGCCTCAGGTGCCGTGGTGCCTGGGTTCGGTGCCTACAGGCCTACGTTAGGTGCTCAAGTGCCAAGGTGCCTCGGGTGCCAGCACCAAAACGTTGCGCAGTGCAAAAAGGGTGCACTCCTGCGAGAGGTGCCCTACCATCCGTCGTAGCTCATGAGTGATGCAAACCGGATCGTGACCATCGAGGGAGGCAAGATCGCGGGCGTTCTCGATCGCGGCGTCCACGTCTTCAAGGGGATTCCGTACGCGGCGCCGCCGGTTGAGGGCTTGCGATGGAAACCACCCCAGCCGGTCATACCGTGGTCCGGCGTCCGTGATGCCTCGCGGTTTGGTTACGAATGTCCTCAGCCGCAGTATCCCGATGGATCCATTTACATACGGCCGTTACAACCACAGAGCGAAGACTGCCTTTCCATCAACGTCTGGACCGCGGCTGAGCCGGGCGATCGGCTGCCGGTGCTGGTCTGGATTCATGGCGGAGCACTGACCTATGGATCCGGCATCAGCGACGTCCGCGACGGCGTTCCGCTCGCTCAACGGAACATCGTCCTGGTCTCGCTGAACTATCGACTCGGTCCGCTCGGGTATCTCGCGCATCCGGCGCTGACTGCGGAATCGCCAGAGGGGTCTTCAGGCAATTACGGCGTGCTCGATCAGATCGCGGCGCTCCGCTGGGTGCAACGAAACATCGAACAGTTCGGCGGCGATCCGTCGAAGGTCACGATCGCCGGCGAGTCGGCGGGCTCATGGAGCGTGAACACGTTGATGGCCAGTCCGCTGGCAGCCGGGCTCTTTCGCAGCGCAATCGGCCAAAGCGGCGGACGCTTCAGCCGTACGCCCCACCTCAGTGAGAATCGCGGATCGCAACCCTCAGCGGAAAATGTTGGCCTGGCGCTAGCGCAAAAGCTTGGCGCGGCTTCGCTGTCCGAACTGCGTGCGCTCCCCGCAGCGTCCCTGGTGATGATCGACGGGTTCCGGAGTCAGGAGAACGTCGATGGCTGGGTCCTGCCCGACGAGATCCGATCGATCTTCGCAAATCGAAGGCAGCACAACGTTCCGGTGATCGTCGGCTCGACCGCCGACGAGATGTCGCCGTTCAACGTCGCACAGACCGCACCGCGATCCTGGGAAGACTTCCGGCGATGGGCGGCACAGCACTTTCGCGAGAGGTCGAGTGATCTGGAAGTCGCCTACAACGTTCGATCCGAGGCTGATACCGTGCGCGCCGTGGTCGAAGTCGCACGCGACACGACGTTCTCGTCACACATGAGGAACTGGGCGCGGCACGTGACTGCCGCCGGGGCGAAGGCGTTCCTCTACTTCTTCACATACGTGCCGCCAGCGCCACAGCGCGAGATGCTCGGGGCGTATCACGCCGGTGAGATTCCGTATGTCTTCAACGTGATCCCTTCGTCGGATCCACGTGAGAGCGGCTTCCGCTATTCCGAAGCCGACGGGCGCCTCGCGGATCGCATGTCGAATTACTGGCTGCGCTTTGTCGAGACTGGCGATCCCAACGGCCCAGGACTGCCTGTGTGGACGCCATACGATCCGATCACCGAGCCCTACCTGGAATTCGGTAACGAAATCACGAGTGGCACTCACCTACTCAAGCCTCAGCTTGATTTTCTGGAGAGCGCACTCGCGCGTCGCTAGTCGTCTCCAAAGGTAACGCTGCGAGGTTCGCAAGGCCAAGCTGCCTCACCGATGCGATAGACTTTTGTTATGAATCAGGGGGACGTCCGGAAGCTCGTTGTCGTCGTGTCGCTCGCGATTGGATTGCTCTCCTGGGGCCCCCAACGAGCCTTGATTGCAGGCCAGAATAATCCTCCGGCGCGGCCACAGACAACGAAGCCACCTGAGGGCGGCAATCAAGCGCCGGGTGCTCCGGGCAACCAGACCAGCGGCAACAAGACGCCCGCCAAGCCGGCCGAGCCTCCTCCGCCGACAGGCGCCCCGCTTTATGTCAGCCCCGGAATCGTGCAACACATTCAGCAGAAGCTGCTGACGCTTGGTTATCCCGTGCCGACCGTTTCTGGGGCGTGGGGTGACAACTCCGCGGCCGCACTCGCCAAGTTTCAGGAAAAGATGGGTCTCGATCCTGGCGGCGATCTCGACGAGTTGACGCTGCTCGCGCTCGAGATGCCTCAGGTGCTTCAAGGTGACACGCCACCGGGCGCTGATGCTCCCGTGAGCGCTCAGGCCGCAAGCAGCGGTGGTGCGCCCTTCTCCCTGAGTCCGCGGCTGACGCGGGTGCTTCAGAACAAGCTCACCGAGGCGGGTTACCCGACCGACAATGTTTTCGGGATCTGGATGGCCGGCTCAGACACCGCCGTGCGCGCGTTTGAAAAGGCCAAGGGGCTCGAGATCACGTCGACATTGGATCTCCGCATCATTCACACGCTCGGCCTCACCTCGTCGCTGACCGATCCCAAGCCGGGCAAGCTGCCAAGCGATAGCGTCGCTCAAATCCTGGCGGAGAAGGCACTCGTCTTCACCGGCGCGCCGGTGTTCGTTGGACCTCCCGGCATTCGACAAGTTCAACTGTCGTTGCAGCAACGCGGACACAAAGGCGTCGTGCTCGACGGCAAATGGTCAGACCAGCTGTCGGCAGAGCTCAAGAAGTTTCAGGAAGCACAAAAGCTCGACGCTACCGGCAGTCTGAACTTGCGCACGCTGAAGGCACTCGGCTTCAACCAACCGCTGGCCGATATCGATCAGCAGGCGGCTGCTGTTACGCGAAAGGGATAGAACCTGGGGCACGCTCATAGGTCGCCTTCTCGCTGCGCGCGCATCGCGCAGTACGACAGCAGCCGCAAGCGCGTCCTGACCGACTTCCTGTCGTCATACGAACCACGGCCGGGAACCGTCTTACGTTGGCTACGGATCGCTGATCGAGCAGCGGGAGTTCATCGATGGCCGCTGGGTGACTGGCGCAGGCGAGTATCGAACGACGCAGCGCGGCCTGTTCTTCAAAGGCTTCGTATCTCCATCGTTTCTGAAGGGTCGTCACAGTCCGAGTTGGTTTCGGCGGTGCGGCGCGCGTGCCAGTTGGGTCGACACCCGACTGCTCGCCGAGCGCGCAGAGCGTCCTCTACAAACTCAGCGGCTTAGAACCGCAACAGTCGCGTGATCTTCAGGACAAACGCGCGATTGCGGAGGCCGATGCCGTTGGGCCGCGTGTCCTGCTCGTCGGTCCAGACGACGAAGAACTCGCTGCCCGGACGGTATTCCCAGCGGTAGCGGAGGTTGCTGCTGAAGGTCCGATCGGCGGAGTTGTATTGCAGCAGCGCGCTGGCGAACATGCGCGGTGAGAAGCCGTAGTCGACGCGAGACCCGAACAGCTTGGTCGTGAAGGTTCTCGTATTCAGCTCGATGCGATTGATGGACATTCGTGGCTCGAGCGAGAACCGTTTGGTCACCGTCACGCGACCGCCGCTGAATCCCCAGGTCGTGATGTCGCCGCCAAAGTAACCGCCGCGCAGCAGGGAGATCGTTCCTGAGACCGGCCGCTGCGGACCCATGGTGTAGGAAAACGTCACGTCCTGGAAGTCGTAACTCCCCGGCCGGATGATTGCGCCAGGAATAGGCGTGAACGGGAGGACCACCAGCTCGTAGTTGTCGGTGGCTTCGACCGTGAACCCGTCGCTGTTCTCGAACTCGGTGTTGAACCGCCCTGAGTATTGCCGTGTCTCCAGATCACCTGCGCCGTTCACCAAGTACTCGATCCCGGCCTCATAGGTGAACTTCCGCACCAGAGGCATGTTCTGAGGCCGCGGGCTGAATCGAAGCTGTGCGTACGATCGTTTGAAGTCGTCACGGCGAAGGAACCCAACCTCTGGATTGAAGTTGTCGCCGACCTTCAGATACTCCGCCCGCACTCCGTATCGATCCGCCAGGTAGTCGAACTTCCCCTGATACGAGTCGTCGTCTTCGTCGAGGGTCTCGGTCTGTGTCTTGGCCCAGTAGGCACTGATGTTGATGTTCTGATAGAAGGCCAGCGACGCGTCCAAGCCGTACGCCTGATTCGATCCCGGCGCCACCGTCGACACCGAGCGGTTGGTGAACATCGCGCCGACGGTGCTGCGCCGCAGGACGTCGCGCTTTACACGAATGACCGTGAAGTTGGTATCCGGCGTCCGCGAAACTTCCTCTTCGCCTGCCTGGATGTTCATGATCCCGACGCCGAAGTCGCCAACCTTGCCGGTCAGGCGGCCACCGACCTCGATCGGAATCACCCGGTTGGCGTTCAACCCAATCCGCCGGCTGTAGAACATCGTCGGCGTATCCGTGGCTTGCGCCGGGCCCATCTGCGCGCCGGCGCCACCGCGGGCGAAGTCGAACACGCCGCGACCCTCCAGAAAGAAATCACGCTTCTCGGGAAAGAACAGGCTGAATCGCGTGAGGTTGACTTGCTGCTCGTCGATCTCCACCTGCGCGAAATCGGTGTTGATGGTGAAGTCGGCGGTCAGGTTCGCCGTGACGCCGTACTTCACGTCGCCGCCAACATCGCCATCGAAGTCGTTCTCGACCGGCGGGGCCCGCAGCTTGTCTGTGGACAGCCGCGAAATTGCGTAGGGCTTCAACTCGAAGTTCTTGCTTGCCGGGGGCAGATCGAGGCCCACGAGCGTTCCGGCTGAAGACACGCGATTGAGCGCCTGCGGGCCGGCCATGTTCTGCGGCACCGGCGTGAGATAGGTCCATTCGTTCTTGTGGCGAATCGCGCGGCGTAGCTGAATGCCCCACACCTGATTGGGGCCCGATCGATACCGTAACGTCTTGAACGGAATCGCCATCTCGACCGTCCAGCCGCCATCGAAAGTCCCCGTGTGCGAGCTCCACACCGGATTCCAGTCGGTGTTGGACTGCCCTTCGTCGATCACCGAATAGTCGGCCAGCGCACCCAACGGGTTCGTGTAGAACATGAAGCCGCTGCGGCGATCGTAGAACGTGTCGAACATCACGCCGAAGTGATCGTTCTGGCGCAGCTGATTCGTATCGCGTCGCAGCTCGTTGGCGATCCATCGCTCCGGCGGCGTGGTGTCCCAACAACGACAGGTGACGTAGATGTTGTCCTGGTCGTACGTCACCCAGATATCCGAGCGTTCGGTCGACTCCTGCCCGTACTTCGGGACGACTTGCAACATTCCGCCGAATGGCTTGGTGGTTCGATAGACCTCTTCGTCGAGCTTGCCATCGAGCCGCAGCGGCTCTGTCAGTTTGATCGCACGAACCGTCGCGCGGCCGCGCGCATCACGCGTAATCGTCTCCGGCGGCTCCGGCGCCGGTGATCCATCGATCACAATCGTGGAGGCGGGACCATTCTCTTGAATCTGAGCCAGCCCAACCGCTGGCATCGAGACAACCGCGACGACGACCGAGCAAACAAGGACTCGATGCATGGAAACCGGCTATGAAGTTGCGCGAGATCGATAGCTTGAGTCGAACCAGGTTGACGGTGCGATGCAGGAACGGACGCCCCTGCATCGCGTCAAACTATGGCTGCCGCACTTACCCGACAGTAAACGGAATCGTGGCGCTCTGTGTGCCCCACTCAACGCGGAGGACGCCGCCCGTCGCGGTGTCGTCGATCGAGATCGTCATCTGCTCGACCGGCTTGGCCGTCTTGCCCAACTTCATTGGCGCGCGACCCAGGTCCTGACCCTCAGGATACGGGATGCCCCAGCCTGACGGCCGCTTGCTGACCACGAGCTGCCAATCCGTCGGATTGATCATGGCGTGGAGACCATACGTGCCGGCCGGAACGGACAATGTGCCGAACTTCAGGGCCTTGTCGGTTACGAGCGTGGTCTGTTCGTCAGCGCCCATACGCCAGACACTGCCGGCGGGCATCAGCTTCGCTTCTTCACGCCCCTTCAACGCGGGACGACCGTACTCGATCGAAATGTTGGCCCCATCGATCACCCACGCCGTCTTCACGTGAGGGCTGCCGCCCTTTCCCGGATGAACCGGAGTGGTCTTCTGTGCGGTAAGGGTTACGCCGAAAACAGCCGCCACAATCGCGGCCGCCAGAACAGTCGTACAACGTCGCATCGTTAACTCCTCGTCAATAGGTCTGGTGGGTCTGGTTAGTCTGGTTGGTCCGGTCGGGCGGGTGGCTTATGGCTATCTCGAGACGTCCGCCCTAACACGAGACCCACCTATTGTTGTTCTTCGCGCCGGGTTTTACCAAGAGCTCGACGGTCGGGGCGGGTTGGACTGGTGGGGCGGGTGGGGCCGGTGGTCTGACAGGCACTGCGCCTACCTACCCCACCCAGCCCTACCAGCCCTACCAGCCCTAAACCGGACACTTGTGCTTAACAATCTGCGCCCGCTTCTCCTTGAACGCGTCGACCCAATCGGCGACCGTGACCGGTCGTCGGGAACCATCGGCGTCCTTCGTGGTGTCGCCACGTCGTTCCACCCGGGCGGCGGTGAAGAGGTCGCGCAGTTGTTTGTCGCTGACCATGGACAGGCGCGTGGCAAGAAAACGCCGGCCCGCCTCGCTGATGATGGGATGCTCGAGATTGCCCACGATGCTGCGCGTCAGATCGCCCTGGCAGGTCGCAGGATCGCGCCAAATCTCCACCTCACGCCAGCTATCGAGCTTCATCTTCTGGTAGGCGTAAATGCGCGCACCGCCGAAGGTTGAACCGAGGTCCTTCACGACCAGCACCGGCGCGGCACACGTGGCATTGCCTTCACGATCTCGACGCGGCTGTTGATCGGAGCAGATGATCGCCTGCTGTTCCGGCTTGGAATCGACGTGCTGCACGAATACCGCGAGTAGCTTCAACGCATCGACATGAGCCCGCGACGCGCCGCCTGATTCCTCGTCGACCAGCTCCAGTTCCGGCCAGGCCCAGCCCTCGTAGCCAGGCACTTCGACCTTCTCACCGGGGAAGTCGCGTTCGATCACGGCCAGATTGAAGACCCGCGTCGCATCAGTAACGCTTCTGCCCAGGTGCCAATCGTCCTTACCCTCTTTGAACGGATCGACCGGGCAGCCGCGGCATTCCACGCTCACTGGGTACATCCGGTCAGCGGCAAAGCCGAGCGCCGAGAACAGGCGGCTGCTCGCGACCTCCGCGAACACCTCCCCGTTCTTCTCGCCGTACTTCACCTTGACGATGTCTTTGCCGCCGGGTTGAAGGGCGCACTCGAACTTTGGCGTGACACCACTGAGGGGCTTGTCGGGAAAGTGGTAATCACAGGTCACCCTGGCGTCGAAGGGAAAGCCATCCGTAGCGCGCGGACCAGTGAGAAGGTTGAGGCTGGCGGTGTCGGTCGGGCGCCACACCCGGGCGTGGGCGAGAATCGAACGGCGCTCGGCGACGCTCAGGCGATCGATGGCGCGCGGCGCGGGATCGATGCGGCTGGAGGCGGATGGACCCATCGCCCCCTTTGCGCAGTTGGCCCCGCTCGCCAGGGCAGCTACCACAACAACGACGAAGGTCGTGCGACGCATGGTCCAGCTCCTCCGTCCGGGGGCGGTGCAAAAAAATGGCCGAGGAACTAAACCTCGGCCATTTCTGCAGTGCGTAAAAATGCGCCTAAACCGTCGTGCTCGGGGCCTGGTTAAGGTCCATCGGCGCCGTGCTATCGCCAAACTTCTCGACCTCCAAGCCCAGCATATTGCCGACCGTGAGCATCGCATTGGCCATGGGCGTCCCGTCGGGGGTCTTGATGTGCAGACCGCCCTTCAGCTTGCCACCGGCGTGGCCCGCGAGGAACAACGGGCACCGCTTGTGGTTGTGGACGTTCGAATTGCCCATCGGCGAACCGTAAAGCACCAAGGTGTTGTCCAGCAGCGTCCCGTCGCCATCCGGCGTCTTCTTCAGCTTGTCCAGGAAATACGGAAGCATGCTGATGTGGTACCGGTTGATACGCGCAAATGCTGTGACGCGGTCCTCGCGGTCGCCGTGATGCGATGCGGAGTGGAAGCCGGTGCTGGTCCCGCTCTCGGCGAACACGCGGTTCGACGCATCGCGTCCAAGCTTGAACGCGAACACTCGGGTGATGTCCGAGGCAAAAGCCAGCGCCTGCAGATCGAACATCAGCTTGATGTGCTCTTCGAACGAGTCCGGGACTCCCACCGGCGCGCCGGGCAGTTCGCGCGGCTCGCCGCCGCTGTTCTGCGCTTCGACGCGCTTGATGCGACGCTCGATCTCGTAGATGTCCTCGAGATAATCGTTCAGTCGCGCGCGGTCGGCATTGCCGAGCGTGTTGCGCAGCCGCGACATGTCCTCGCGAATCCAGTCGAGGATGCTGCGATCCTCGGAGCGGCGCTCGGCGCGCTCCTTCGGGGTGGCGCCGACACCAAACAACATGTCGAACACGGCGCGCGGGTCGCGCACCATCGGGAGCGGCTCCTCGGGTGAGGCCCAGCTGATCGAGTCGGTGTAGACGCAGGAGTAACCGTACGAACAGCCGCCGGCCTGGTCGACGTTCTCGATGCACAACTGCAGTGACGGAATCGCCGTATCCTGGCCGTACTTCTGCGCGAAATACTGATCGAGTGAGGTACCGACCCGCACATCGGATCCCTGGGTCTGGCGCGGGTGCATCTGGGTCAGGAACACCGCGCTCGACCGGAAGTGATCGCCGCCGATCTCTGGCGCCTCGAACGCCTCGGCATTGCGAACGTCGGTGTTGCTGACGATGGTCAGGTCATTCCGGAACGGCTCGAGCGGGCTGAGGCTGGTCGGCGAGAGGTCGAACGAGCGTCCGATTGCGGCCGGCGACCACATGTTCTTCTCGATGCCGATCTTGGTGCTCCCGGCGGCACCGTGGACCATCTCGATGGCAGCGAAGCGCAGCCTGGTGGCCGGAGTCTGCGCCGCCGACGTTCGGGCCGGCACCATCGCATCGAGGAACGGCAAAGCCACCGTCACGCCCATGCCCCGCAGGACTTCGCGGCGCGAGAGTTGCTTTTTCGCTATGAACATCGCCTTTTGCCCCTTATCGGACGAATTCTAACCTTAATCACGCGGAAACACGGAATCAACGGAGCCACGAAGGGCACGAAGACACGAAGCAATTTCTCTGATGTTCTCTGTGAATATTTCCTTCGTGACTTCGTGTTCTTCGTGGCTGCGTATCGTGTCACCGTCAGTCGCTACCTGCTACTAACCGCCTCCGCGGCGCGCGCTTCGCCGACCGGCGCGCGGCCGCGTTGGAAGGCCGCGCTCTTGATGACGCCGTTGATGAAGGCCGACATCTTGAAGCCGCTGGCCTCCGCATTGCGCACAATCGATCGAATCGCCGGCATGTCGTAGGTCTCGACGCGGCGGCCGAGCGCGTAGGTCATCAAGCTCTCGGTAAAGCTGAGGACCAGTGCGTCCTTGTGACGGACGAGCGCCGCGCGCAAGCTGGCCGGACCCTCGACCTTGCTGCCGTCATACAGGACGCCAACCGGATCCACCGCCACTTCGTTGTCCTTGATGCGCCACGCCCCCGTCGGATCGTAATTCTCGAGCGCGAGGCCGAGCGGATCGATCACGCGATGGCAGGAGTTGCACGTCGGATTCTTGCGATGCTCCTCCATGCGCTCGCGGACCGACAGCGTGCGGCCACCGCCCGTAGGTTTGACCTCGTCCAGTTCGGGAACTCCCGGCGGCGGCGGCGGTGGAGGGCTGCCGAGCAGCACTTCCATCACCCACTTCCCGCGATAGACCGGTGACGTACGATCCGAGTTCGACGTCAGCACGAGGATGCTGCCGTGTCCGAGAATCCCACGCCGGTTCTCTGGCAGCGTTACTCGACGGAACTCCGGCCCGGTGACGTTGGGAATACCGTAGTGCTGCGCAACCCGCTCGTCGACGTATGAGTAGTCCGCGGTGATCAGATCGAGCAGGCTGCGATCGTCGCGCACCAGGCTATTGAAAAACAGCTCGGTTTCGCGACGCATGCTGGCCGCCAGTCGATCGTCGTACTGCGGATACTGCAGATAGTCAGGATTGACCTTGTCGAGATCCTGCAGACGCAGCCACTGCGCGGCAAAGCGTGTCGACAACGCCTCTGCCCGCGGGTCCGTCAGCATCCGCTTCACTTGCCTATCCAGCACACCCGGCGCGCGAAGCGTGCGGGCGGCCACGACCTTCAGCAGCTCCGCGTCCGGTGAGGTGCCCCAGAGGAAGAACGACAGTCGCGACGCCAGATCGGCGTCGGTGATGCGATAGCTCTGCCCCGGGCGAACCGTCGGCGGCGCTTCCTCGAAGCGAAACACGAAGCGCGGGCTGGCGAGAATCGCCTGGAGCGCCAGTCGAATGCCGCTCTCGAAATCGCGAGACGCCCGGCCGTCACGGTAGAAGGCCTCAATCCCCTCGAGATCGTCGGCGCTCACGGGGCCGCGGAACGCCTGCGTGGCCATGCGGCTGATGATCTCGCGCGCGCAGGTTGGTTCTTCCGCAGCGGTGGTCGGACGGCAGCTGAAGATCCGGCGCCGGCTGGGTGTATCTGAAACGCCCGTCACACGTGACGGACCGATGATGCGCAGTTCTCGCAAGTGCGGGAGCAGCGTGATGCCCTGACCGATCGAAACATCAGCCAACGTGTTCTCGAGCGGCAC
Source organism: uncultured Acidobacteriota bacterium (assembly GCA_963724485.1). Taxonomy (GTDB): domain Bacteria; phylum Acidobacteriota; class Vicinamibacteria; order Vicinamibacterales; family UBA2999; genus JACCSI01. The sequence goes on along the minus strand of CAVRUW010000011.1, from coordinate 228,058 downwards.
CACGAGGTCGTCAGGGATCGCTTCGAAATTCTGGACGAACGCGGCCGACACCCGATGGGGCCCGGCCTTCACCTGAATCGGCGGCGTCTGCGGCTCGAGATTGTTCTTGGGATCGGACTCGCTCATTCGAGTGTTGAGCTCGAGCGTCGCCACCCGTTCCCCGTCGATCGACACGTCGATCATCTCGCTCATGCCAAACGCACTCATCGTCGCTCGACCGGTCAAGCCGCCGAGCGGCTCGTAGTGAAGCGCGGCCTTGAAGATGTACTCGCCGTCGGCCGGGAATACGTGGACTTCCGACACGCCGCCGCGCGTACCGATGGGCGCGCCGTCGACGTGCGCCATCTGCGATCGAGCGCGTGGAATCTTGTAGGTCACCGACGTGGGGGCCGCCGTGCGATCGCCCACCGCGAGGCGGCTGATCTGGCTGGCCGCACGCAGGTAGCCTTCCATCAAGGTTGGCGAGAGTGTCTGTGCATCGGCGACGTTATCGAACCCGTCGCTGATGGTGTCCGGCGGCAAGAACGTGTTGACGTCGACTTCGACGCCCAGCAGATCGCGGACCGCGTTGGCGTACTCGGCGCGATTGGCGCGCTGGAACGGACGGAATCCGGGATTGGGGCTGAGCGCAGCCGCGCGATCGATGCGCTCCTCGAGAGAACTCGCCAGCTCCAGCAGGGCATCGCCTTCGGGACGCTTGGCGCCAGGCGGCGGCATCATGCCGGCCCGAAGCTTCCGAATCATCTTCTCGGTCTGGTCCACGTGCGACGTGGCGCCGGCGGCATCGAAGGATGCCAGGGTCAGCTGACCGGCTTTGCCGCGATCGCTATGGCAACCCGCGCAGGTACCTGCTTGACCATTGCCGTCTGCTCGGCGGTGGTCAGAGCGGCCTTGTGCGTGGCAGCCAGTTGCGGCACCGCGGGCTTGGCAGTGGTGCCGCTGGCAGACCGAGTCGCGGGTGCCTTCGACGTTGCGCGCGGAGCGGCAGGTGTTTGTGGCGCAGCCGGTGTCGTCGGCGCCTGGCCAGCGGCAAGCGCCAGGCCGACACCGAACACGACTGCGCCAACGGTGGAGGGAACGATTGGCTTCATCTACGCTTCGTCTTTTACTTGCGTTCGTTCGGAGCGCGGCCCAGCCGCGCCGACTTCCCCATCAACACGAGACGCACTTGTTGTTGTTCTTCGCGCCCAGCTTGACGAGCAGTTCCAAAGCTTCGGGATACGGCTGCGTGCGCTGCACGGGGCCGTTGGCCATGTCGGCTGTTGTCTGCCCTTCGCGGTTGACCGCCTTCACGTCAGCGCCCTTCGAGACGAGGAACAGGATCATCTCGACGTCGCCGCGCGAAGCCGCGTGGTGCAGTGCCGTGTTTCCTTCGTGATCGCGCGCGTTGACATCGGCGCCAAGCTCCTCGATGAGGTACTTGACAGCAGCGAGCATGCCGCCCGGCGCATAACGATGTGAGTTGGCGGCGAACCCTTCCGCATAGCCAACGCCTGAGGCTGCCTGAAGCGGTGTCACGGCCGGGCCACCGACCGGCACCGGCGGCAGTCCTGAAATGTCCTGCACCTGTTCGCGACCACCGTCACCTGTGCGCGGCCGCCCTGCTGGCCGCGCGGAAGGAATCGTGGCATCCGCGCCGTTGGCAACCAGCAACTTCATCGCCTCGATGTCGCTGGCATAGGCCGCCCGCCAGAAAGGCGTCGCACCAATTTCATCGACCCCGGCGAGATCGAAGTTGTAGCCCGAGTACCAAACCTTCTTCTTCACTCGCGTGTTGACGTCGGCGCCCTTGGCAATCAGCACCTTCATCAGCTCGATGTGCGACATCTTCTGCTGCGTGTAGGCGCGCGGCTGCGGATACAGCGCCTTCGGTGCCCACTGCACGTTGAGAACACCGTAGAGCGGTGTCACGCCGTTTTCGCTCGCGAGCTTGACGTCAGCTCCGCGCTCGATCATCGCGTTGGCAAGATCGAAGTGCCCGTTGATGACGGCCATCAACAGTGGACTGGTCTTATCGCCCTGGCTGATCTGATTGATGTCGGCACCCGCGTCGAGCAGGGCGAGCGCAGCCTCGATGTGACCCTGACGAGCGGCAAACAGAAGCGGCGTCAATCCACCCTGTGTGCTGACGAGTTCGTTGAAACGGTACTGACGGGTAACTCCGGCGATGTCAGGACCACGATTCGCCGCAGCGCCCGCACCGCCGCGTCCGCCACCACCCTGACCCGCGGCAGGCGCTCCCTGTCCACCAGGACCACCCTGAGCGCGTCCACCACCCTGTCCACCCTGACCGGCCGCCGCCTGTGCGGGTGGGCCACCTGGGCCTTGACCGCCGCCCTGCTGTTGCTGCTGCTGACGGAAGAACTCCTCCTCAGGACTGGTGAGTCCTTCCAGATCGGTCACTTTCGTCGCGACCTTGATGTCAGCGCCTTTTTCGATCAGGGCTTTCATCGCGTCGACGCGATTGAAATTGGCGGCGAACATCAACGCCGTTTCACCGCGTGCTGATTCCTTGGCATTGGGATCGGCGCCGCTGTCGAGCAGTACCCGCACCGCGTCGGCTTTGCCGGATGCGGCCGCCAGCATCAGCGGCGTCGTGCCGTTGTTGGTGGCGGCTTTCGGATCACCGCCGGCCTTGATCAGCGCCTGCAGCATCGGCGCGTTGCCGATCTGGGCCGCCATCAGGAGGGGCGTGTACGATCCGAGGCGCGTCATCGCCTTCACATTCGCGCCGGCGTAAAGCAGCATCTGCGCGAGCTCGACGTCGCCGAGACGCGCGGCCCAGTGCAGCGCCGTCATGCCGTCACCCTGGGCGGCATTGACGTCCACGCCCTGCTTCAACAAGGCACGGACCGCTTCGCGGTCACCGGTGCGGGCCGCTTCAGCGACCGGCGCTTCCGCCGCCGCACCGAGCACGGTCGCCAGGCAAAAGGCCACAACGACGCTCAAACTCAAGGCGCTTGCCATTCTTCGTCGCAGCATCAGCTTCTCCACTCCAACAGAGCCGGGTGACCTCAAACCGTCGTTTCGGGCGCGGCGTTCAAATTGAACTCGGCAGTGCTGTCGCCGAAGCTCGCCAGGTCGAGGCCCAAACCATGCGCCAGGGTCAAGAACACGTTGGCCATCGGCGTGGCCTCAGCGGCCTTCAGGTGCAAGCCGCCTTTCAACATCCCACCGCCATGTCCCGCGAGGAACAACGGGCAGCGCTTGTGGTTGTGCACGTTGGAATTGCCCATCGGCGAGCCGTACACGATCACGGTCTGGTCGAGCAGGTTGCCGTCGCCTTCCTTGATCGACTTCAGCTTTTCCATGAAGTACGGCACGAGGCTGACCTGGTACTTGTTGATGGCCGCGAACTGACTCACGCGGTCCTCGCGCTCGCCGTGGTGCGAGGCCGGGTGGAACGCCAGGTTGACACCGCTGTCCGGATAGACGCGAGCCGAGCCATCGCGACCGGTCTTGAACGAGAAGACGCGCGTGATGTCGCCCGCGAAAGCGAGTGCCTGCAGGTCGTACATCAACTTCACGTGCTCGGTGAACGAGTCGGGAACGCCCGCGGGCGCGCCTGGCAATTCACGCTGCTCGCCGCTCGAATTGCGCGCTTCGACGAGACGGATCCGGCGTTCGACTTCCTGCACGTCCTCGAGGTAGCTGTCGAGACGGGCACGGTCGGCGTTGCCCAACGTGTTGCGCAGCCGGGAAATCTCCGTGGCGATGAAGTCGAGAATCGTCCGATCCGTCTTGCGTCGGGCCGCCCGCTCCTGCGGAGTCGCGCCGACACCAAAGAGCTGGTCGAACGCGTAGCGCGGGTCGCGAATCATCGGCAGCGGGGTCTCGGCATCGGCCCAGCTGATCGTGTCGGTGTAGACGCACGCGTAACCATAGGCACAGCCGCCGGCCTGATCGACGTTCTCGATCGCGAGTTGCATCGAGGGGATCGCCGTGTCCTGCCCAAACTTCTGCGCGTACAGCTGGTCGATTGACGGCCCGACCAGCACATCCGAGCCCTCGGTTTGTTTGGGGTGCGCCTGGGTGAGAAACACCGCGCTCGAACGGAAGTGATCGCCGCCGATTTCGTTCGGCGCGAAGGCTTCGGCATTCCGCACATCGGTGTTGCTCACGACGGTGATGTAGTCGCGGAACGGCTCGAGAGGGCTGAGGCTGGTGGGCGACAGGTCGAACGTGCGGCCCACGGCTGCGGGCGACCACATGTTCTTGTCGAGCCCAATCTTGGTGCTGCCGGCCGCACCGTGCACCTGTTCGATGCAGGAGAGGCGCACCTTCCCCGCCGCGGCGGTCTTTGCCAGCAGCGTACGGGCGGGCACCATCGCATCCAGGAACGGCAGCGCCAGTGTCACGCCCATTCCGCGCAGGACCGTGCGTCGGGAAATGTGCTTCTTCGTGATCATCATCGGACTCTCTCCTAAGGCGCCGTTCGGTGCCTTTGTGCCTCGTGTGCCTGCAGTGCCTCGGTGCTGGTGCCTATGGTGCTTCGGTGCTCAGGGTGCCTAGGTGCTTGCGTATGCCTTAGTGACGCGCCGACTGCTTCCGTCGTTTCCACGGCCTCCGAACGACTCATCTGGAACGCGGGGCTGTTGATCACGCCCAGAATGAATGCCGACATCTTGTGGCCGTTCTTTGTTGCGTCACGAACGATGGTGCGAACGGTCGGCATGTCGTAGTGCTCGACTCGGCGGCCGAGTGCGTATGTCATCAGGCTCTCGGTGAAGCTGGTCAACACGACGTTCGAACGCTTCATCAGCGCCTGACGCAATCCAACCGGACCGCTCATCGCCGTTCCGTCATACAAGGTTCCGGACGGGTCGATCGGCACGCCGTTGTCCTTGATGCGCCACGCGCCGGTCACGTCGAAATTCTCGAGCGCGAGCCCCAGCGGATCGATCACGCGGTGACATGAAGTGCACGCGGGATTCTTCCGGTGCTGTTCCATTCGCTCGCGAACCGACAGCAATCGCGCGTCGGCCACGCCACTCGTCTCCTCTAAGAGCGGCACATTGGCGGGCGGCGGCGGCGGCGGAGAGGCGAGCAGCACTTCCATCACCCACTTGCCGCGATTGACCGGTGAGGTGCGGTCGGCCACCGACGTCATCATCAGGATGCTGCCGTGTCCCAACAGCCCGCGACGATTTTCATCGGCGAGCTGTACGCGCCGGAAATGATCGCCCGTGATGTTGGGGATGCCGTAGTGCCTCGCCAGCCGCTCGTTCACGAACGTCCAGTCGGCGGTCAGCAGTTCCAGCACGCTGCGATCTTCGTGAATCAACGTCTCGAACAGGAGCTCCGTCTCGCGACGCATCGCCTCGGCCAGATAGTGATCAAACCTCGGGTACGCCAACGCATCAGGGTGAATCTTGTCGAGGTCCTGCAGGCGCAACCACAGCGACGCGAACCGAGTGGCGAGTGCGTCTGAGCGCGAATCCTCGATCATCCGCCGCACCTGTGCCTCGAGCATCCCGGGTGCCCGAAGTTGCGACTTCAGCGCGACGGCAATCAGCTCCTGATCCGGGACAGTGCCCCACAGGAAGTACGACAGGCGTGAGGCGAGGTCGATGTCGCTGATGCGGTAGTTCTGGCCGGGCTTGATTCCTGCGGGCGCACGCTCGAGACGCATCAGGAACTGCGGGCTCGCCAGGATCGCCTGCAAACCTGTCCGAATCCCCGTCTCGAAATCACCTTCCTTGCGACCCGTCTGGTAGAAGCCCATCAGCCCCTGCATCTCGTCGCCGCTCACCGGACGACGGTAGGCCTGGTTGGCGAGCGTGCGAAAAATACGTTCCGCGCAAGGTGCCTCTTCCGCTGGCGTCGTCGGCCGGCATTGGAAGATGCGCTTACGGCTGACGGTTTCGGAAACGCCGGTGACCTTCGACGGCCCTGTGATCGCGAGCTCACGCAGGTGCGGCAGGGTGGTCACGCCGAGCGCGCTGCCAATCTGGGTATCCGCCAACGTGTAGTCGACGGGCGCGAGCAGATCGTCGACTGGGCTTTCCGATCGCGCGAGGAACGAGGCGGACACGCGCTGCGGACCCGCCTTCACCGAGATCGGCGGCGTCTCGATGCTGATGCCCTTCGGGTCGGCTTCGCTGATTCGAGGGTTGATGTCGAGCAGCGCCACGCGATCGCCGTTGACCGACACCTCGATCTGCTCGCCGCGAGTGGTGCTGCCGTACAGCTGTCCCGTCGGAATGCTGTGGAACATCATGCGGAAGGTGTATTCACCGTCCGCCGGGAAGATGTGCACGAGCGAAGTCCCGCCACGAGTGCCAATCGGCGCGCCCTCGACATGACGCAGCTGTGCGGCCGTGCGCGGCACTTTGTAGATCACGCCCGATGGCGCGGCGGTCTGATCACCGATCGCATCGCGGCTGATCTTTGCCGCGGCCCGCAGATAACCTTCGAGCACGGTCGGCGAGAACACCTGGACGTCGGCAATGTTGTCGAAGCCGTGGCTGATTGTGTCCGGCGGGAGCAGCGCATCGACGTCGACGTCGAGGCCGAGCAACCCCTGAATCGCGAGGTCGTATTCCGCACGATTGATTCGCTGGAATGGCCGGCGGCCCGGATTGGGTCGAACAGCAGCCGCGCGATCGATTCGGCTTTCGAGCGACGACACGAACGCGGTGAGCGTCGCCTCATCCGGTCGCTTGGCGCCGGCGGGAGGCATCATGCCGGTGCGCAGCTTGCGAATCATCTTCTCGGCGAGCTCGGGGTGTTGCTCGATCTGAGCCGCATCGAATGCCGCGAGGGAGAGCTGTCCCGATTTTCCCTTCTCGCTGTGGCACGTGGCGCAGTACTGCTTGACGAGTTGGGTCTGGGACGCCGAATCGGTCAATGCAGCGGGCACATGACTCGCCACAGGCGCAGTGGGAGCGGCGCCCTGAGAGCGCGGTGTTTGACTGGTGGCCGCGGCGACACCTAACGCCGCGACGAGAGCGGCGGGAATCGCAAAGAATTGGCGCTGCATTCGTGATCCCTGTCTCGCGCGAAAACCTTCGCTTCGCGCCGCCGGGCGACGGAAGCCCTCGCGTGCTTAAACCACTCCATTTTCTATGATTTATCGGCGGTTTGTTGTCAGAGTTTGTAAAGTGCGGAGATGGCGAATGGACGACGTAAGCGTCGGGATGTTGACGCCTCATCAGATCAGCAGGACACCGCGCCCGCCGTCGCCTCTTCCGAGCGCCGCCAGGGCGTCGTTCACCTGGTCCAGGCGGTAGGTTCTCGTCGTCAACTCGTTCAGCTTGAGCCGCCCTTCGCGGAAGAGATTCACGAGGCGCTCGATGTCTTGCAGAGGGTTACCGGACCCGTACACGGAGCCGATGAGTCGCTTCTCCTGCATCACGAACGGGTACATGCGGATGCCGCCCTGGGCGTCGATTCGGGACAATCCGGTGAGCACGACCGTGCCGCCCTTTCGCGCGGAAGTAATTGCATCCGTGAGAGTTGCAGGGCTACCGACGGTGTCGAATACGTAGTCGGCACCACGTCCATTGGTCAATGCTCGCACCGCCTCGGACGTCTTGCCGGTTGGCTGAACAATGTCCGTCGCTCCCAACGAACTCGCGACCGCCAGCGGCGCGGCTTCGCGGTCGATGGCGATGACACGCGATGCTCCGGCGAGCACAGCGCCCTGCACGACGTTCACGCCGACCCCGCCCGCACCGATCACCGCGACCACTGCCCCCGACGGAATTTTCGCGGCGTTGCTCACCGCCCCCACTCCCGTGACGACCGCACAGCCAACTGCCGCCAACGCCTCGAACGGCACCTCGTCGGATACCGGGACTAACCCTTCCTGGGGGACCACGGTATGACTTGCAAAGCACGCGGTCCCGAGAAAGGGAGCGACATCCTGTCCCTTCGCATGCAGTCGCGTGTCGCCGGTCGGCATCTTGTTGCGGAAGGTGGTCTTCTCGAGTCGATCGCACAGCAGCGGCGTGCCCAGCCGGCAGGGCTCGCACTTTCCACACGCTGGCGCCCAGCAGAAGACGACGCGATCGCCAACTTTGACGCGATTGACGCCTTCACCCAGAGCTCGCACGATGCCCGCTCCCTCGTGACCAGGCACAAACGGCAGGCCCATCGGCCAGTCACCCGACGTCGCATGGAGATCGCTGTGACACACGCCAGCCGCTTTGACCTCGACCAGGACTTCTCCGGCACGAGGCGCATCGAGCTCCGCGGACTCGACAGACAGTGGAGCGCCTTGCTCCCAGACGATGGCGGCTTGGATTTGCACGGGGGAATCTTACTCGGTACGGTCTACGGCCCACGGCCTACGGTAAGGTGCTCTCTCAGTTCCTCTCACCAATTTGCAGCGCCATCCGGACAGTCAGAGCTGAGAGAGAACCTCCGTGCCGTAGACCGTGGACCGTGGACCGTTGGCCTCACTGCTCGAGTCCAAGCGCCCACCGAATGCCGCCGAGAATGTGCGCGCGAAAGACCGGATCGCTCGACCAGATTTCGTCACGATGCCCAAGCGAGGTGTAGAACACGCGGCCGCGACCAAACGATCGCCACCATGCCTGCGGGTAATCGCCACCCCGCTGCATCTCCGGCTGGCCCGTGAGATCCGACCTTTCGCTGTCGATGCTCAACAGCACGTTGACTCGCTCGCGTGAGAAGGCGACAGGGATGCGATTGCCAAACAACGCGTCGACGTTGTCCTTCGGGCGCGCCGCGTCCCAGACCGCCGTGCCGAACAAGTAGAACTCGTCGACGATGGGCCAGCTGGCGCCGAGCATGCGAGTCGCTGGGTGTGCTTGATCCTCGACCTTGAGAATCACGACGCGATTCTGCCGGCCGGAGCGCCGAAAGTAGCCGCCGAGCATCTCGCCGAACGCCGGATAGTCGTAGAGCGTGAGACTGGCGCAGTGCGCACCAATCAACGCCTTGCCATTGCGAACGAAGTCGACCAAGGCGCGTTTCTGATCGTCGCTGAGCGGCAAGTTGCCGTTGGTCATCAGCATCAGCGCGTCGAACTGATCGAGGTACTGCGGAGTGAGAAACGCGAGGTCGAGCTTGTCGGCCTCCTGTTTGTAGCCTTCGACCGTCGTCACGCTGAAGCCACCGTGCTTGCCCAGCTCGGTGACCGCCGCTTCAGCCGGGCCAAGGCTGGTGTGCTTGTAGAGCGCAGCGTGTGTCAGGAACAGAAGCTTCTTGGATGGCGGCGCAGTAGTACTGGCGCCCTGCCAGGCTGTCTCGACCGACGCTGCGACGCCGATCACCAGAACGATCGTCAGTAGCCGACGCACGGGGCCAATCCTACACGCGTTCATACTGACGAAGTGAAGACGTTCGACACCAACGTCCGCGTCAGCGCGCTGCTGCGTGATCTGGCGGCGGCACAGACCTCGCGGCCCAGCCGATGGGGCTACCGCCGCGCGGCGGAAGCCGTGCTAGCACTCGAGGAGCCGTTGGAAGCGCTGGTGCAACCCGACGGTACGCTCCGAAAAATTCCCAACGTTGGGCCCTCGTCCACGAAAGTGATCATGGAGGTGCTTCGCACGGGGCGATCGCTGACGGTCGAAGCCGCTTCCGAATCTCGAGCTCGCATCGTTGGCTCGGACCGACAAGTCAGTGACCAGACCTTCCTCTCTCATGTGCAAGTTCTCGATGCACTGAGTCATCCGATCCCGAAAGGAGTTCGACCTGCGGACTACAAGGGCGACCTCCAGATGCACTCGGAATACAGCGATGGCCGGACGAGCGTCGAGGCCATGGCCGAGGGATGCCGAGCGCGCGGCTACGCGTACTGCGCGATTACCGACCATGGTTACGGTTTGTCGATCGCCAATGGCGTATCGATGGCCGATCTCAAACGGCAACACACCGAGATCGACAAGCTGAATCGCGGCTACAAGGGCTTCCGTATTCTCAAGGGGATCGAGGCCAACATCCTTGCCGATGGGTCGCTCGATCTGAAGCCGCGTGAACTGCGGCGCCTCGAAGTCGTGGTGGCCGCTCCGCATTCGCGTCTCCGTGCGAGTGACGATCAAACCACGCGCATGGTCAGCGCCATCTGCACGCCGGGCGTTCATGTCCTAGGTCATCCCCGTGGGCGCAAGTTCGGGTCACGTCCAGGGATTCAGGCGGACTGGGACATCGTCTTTGCCGCAGCAGCGAAATGTGGCGTCGCGATTGAGATCGACGGCGATCCGTCGCGGCAGGACGTCGACTTCATGTTGGCGGGCCACGCGGTTGGTTTCGGTTGCCTGTTTGCGTTGGACAGCGATGCCCACAGCGTTCCCGAGCTGTCCTACGTCGACACTGCGCTCGCGCACGCCCGGCTAGCGGGCATTCCGCGCAGCCGCATCATCAATTGCTGGCCGGTGGATAAGTTGACCGGATGGCTCGGCAAGGCTTGGAATCGCTAAGCCTGGGTTCCAAGGTTCCAGAACATTGGAACTTGACTATGATCCGGCAATGCGCGAAGCCGTCATCATTGCCAGCAGTCGTACGCCGCTTGCCAAGTCTGCCCGAGGATCGTTCAACCTGACTCGCCCCGACGATCTGGCCGGGCACGCCATCAAACACGTTCTTTCGAAAGTTCCACAGCTGAATTCATCTGAGATCGAAGAGGTCGTCCTGGGTTGCGGTCAGCCCCACGGCGCACACGGCCACAACATCGCACGCGTGGCCGCTCTCAGGGCCGGGTTGCCGGTCACCACGCCTGGGGTCACCGTCAATCGATTCTGCAACTCCGGTCTGCAGGCGATCGTGCAAGCCGCTCACATGGTCACCCAGGAGGGTGTCGAGGCGGCGATCGGCGGCGGCGTCGAGTCGATCACGATGATGCAGCGCGACGGCTCGCCGAATCCGTGGGTGAAGGATCACCATCCCGGGATCTACATGGCGATGGGCGAAACCGCGGAGATTGTCGCCAAGCGATACGGCGTGACGCGCGAAGCACAGGATGAGTTGTCCCTCGTGAGCCAGCAGCGCATCGCGCGCGCGCAACAGGAGGGGTTTTTCAGAGGCGAACTCGCGCCGATGGATGTCACTCGCGCGGTGCTCGACAAGAAGACCGGTGACAAGGTGGGCGAAGAAGCCGTCCACGTCGATAAGGACGAGTGCAATCGCGCGGATACGACGATCGAGGGTCTCGCGAAATTGCCGCCGGTGTTCGACACGACGAGCGGCAAAGGCAGCGTGACGGCTGGCAACTCGTCGCAGTTGTCGGACGGCGCATCAGCGACGCTCGTGATGTCGGCGGAGCGCGCCAAAGCGCTCGGCATTCAGCCGCAGTTGGTGTTTCGCGGCTATGCGGTCGCGGCCTGCGAGCCGGACGAGATGGGCATCGGTCCGGTGTTCGCGGTGCCGAAGCTACTGAAGAAGCAGGGGTTGAAGGCCGACGACATCGATCTCTGGGAGTTGAATGAGGCGTTTGCGTCGCAGGTGGTCTATTGTCGCGATCGCCTGGGGATTCCCATGGAGCGGCTGAACGTGAACGGCGGGTCGATTGCGATCGGACATCCGTTCGGGATGACGGGGTCCCGTCTCGTCGGCACGCTGGCGAATGAAATGGCGCGTCGTGGCGCACGGTATGGCGTCGTGACGATGTGCGTGGGCGGCGGGCAGGGCGCGGCCGCGCTCTTCGAGCGCGCCTAACGGACGCGGAGAACACAGGGAGATCGGGGAGATCAGGGAATTCAATTGGGTGGCAACAGGGAGATCAGGAGTTCGGGGAGTAAGTAATTCCCTGATCTCCCTGATCTCCCTGTCCTCATCAGGAGTACTCAGATGCGAATCGCAAGAGCGGCGGCGGTTTCTGCAGTGTGTCTCTGGGGAGTGTCGGGGCTCGGGCCGTCACTGGTGGCACAGGGCGCGCTGTCCATCGGCGTGCTCTCGAGCCGGCCCGACATGGTCAGCGGGGGGAACGCCCTGGTCGAAATCAAGACGGCGACGACCGACGGCCTCACCGTTACCCTCAACGGCCAGGACGTCAGCGGCACGTTCCGCGTACACGAGGCGCGGAAGTCCGTCACTGGTCTCGTCGAAGGGCTTCGCGTCGGCGCCAACACCATCGAGGCGCGCCGCGGCTCAGGATCGGCGCGACTTCAACTGACCAATCATCCGATCACCGGGCCCATCGTCTCGGGTCCGCATCTGACTCCGTACGTCTGCAATACGGTCCAATCGGGTCTTGGCGAGCCGCTGGACGAAAACTGCTCCGCCACGACCAAGGTCGACTACTTCTACCGCTCGACGTTGCCTCCGCCGCCCGTCGCGAGCCTGCAACCGCTCGCCGAACGTCCGCACTTCAAACCGTTGACCGATCTGGCCGGGCCACGACCTTCGGATCTCGCGCAGACCACGACGACCGACGGCAGGACCGTGCCCTACATCGTTCGCGTCGAGTCGGGAACGATCAATCGCGCGATCTATCGCATCGCGATCCTTGACGATCCCGCTCGAAGCACCGGATCGACGTGGGCCCCGGGAGAAGCCTGGAATCGCCGGCTGATGTTCACGTTTGGTGGCGGTTGCGGCACCAACTACAACCAGGGCACCAATCAAGCCACGGGAGCGCTGAGCGACGCGGCATTGTCACGCGGCTTCGCGCACGCAATCTCGACGCAGAACGTGATGCAGCAGCACTGCAATGACAATCTGTCGGGCGAAGCGCTGATGATGATCAAAGAACACTTCATCGAGCGCTACGGCTTGCCGGCCTGGACCGTAGGCTTTGGTGGTTCCGGCGGTGCAATCCAGCAACTGCTCATCGCCCAGAACTTCCCCGGCCTGCTCGACGGCATCCTGCCCAGCCTCACCTATCCGGACTCCGTGAGCGTCCGCCCGGGTGTCACCGACTGCCGCCTCTTACTCAACTACTTCAAGAGCGATCCTGCGACGTGGACCCAGGAGAAGCAGACGGCAGTGGAAGGCTACACCCCAGGCACCTGTCGCGCCTGGGACCGCGCCTTCGTCGACGTCATCGTCGCCACCAACACGCGTGGCTGCGGCATTCCCGCGGAGCTCGTTTACGACCCGGTCAAGAACCCGAAGGGCGCGCGGTGCACGATGTGGGACACCAACCTCGCCACGTTCGGGCGTGATCCGCTGACCGGCTTTGCCCGTCGCTCGCTCGACAGCGTTGGAGTTCAGTACGGGCTCGAAGCACTCAATCGTGGCGCGATCACGAAGACCGAATTCCTTGACCTCAACGCCAAGGTCGGCGGCTTCGACAACGACGGACAGGTCCGGCCAGAACGCAGCGTCGCCGATCCCGAATCACTTCGTCTGACCTATGCCGCAGGTCGGTTGAATTCTGGTGCCGGCGGGCTCGCAACCACGCCGATTCTGCATTTCCGTCCATACAACGATCCGATTGGTGACATTCACGATCGTTTCCGCGACTTCACCGTCCGCGAACGTCTTCGCAAGAGCAATGGACACTTCGACAACCAGGTGATCTGGGTCTATCCCAACGGAGTGGCTGCGGTCGGACAGAAAGCCACCGCTGCCGCCATCGACACGATGACCAGATGGCTCGACGCGATCGCCAAGGACACTTCGTCAGCCTCCGCGATCGAGAAGATCAAGAAAGCGAAGCCGGCGACAGCGGTCGATGGCTGCTGGGACGCCGAGGGCAACCGCATCGATGAAGTGGCGACATTCGACGGCCCCGGCCGCTGCAACACGCTCTTCCCGAATCACAAGAGTCCACGGCTCGTGGCCGGATCGCCCATCGCGGACGACATCACCAAGTGCCAGTTGAAGCCAATCAACGCACGCGACTACAGCGCGCCGTTCACGGCGGACGAGATGCAGCGTCTCCGCACTGTCTTTCCCAATGGCGTCTGTGACTACTCGAAACCGGGCATCAATCAGGTGCCGCTGAGCGGCACCTATCTCAAACTGCCACTGCCCTCGCGTGGAGCAACCACGACGACGGCGAGGTCACGGCAGTGACGGGCAGGGAGATTCGTCTCGCGGCCCGCCCGACGGGCTGGCCATCGGCCGAAACTTTTGCGACCGCGACGGTCGACGTTCCGCAGCCCGCGGAGGGCCAGGTCCTCGTACGAAATCTCTTCATGTCGGTCGATCCCTACATGCGGGCGCGCATGAACGACGTGAAGTCGTACGTGCCACCGTTCCAGGTTGGTCAACCGCTCGAGGGTGGCGCAATCGGCGAAGTAATCGAGTCGCGCGCTCCCGATCTCAAGGCCGGGGACATCGTGCAGTCGATGCGCGGCTGGCGCGACTACTTCGTCGCACCAGCGACAGACCTTCGCGTGGTCGATCGAAGCATCACACCGCTCTCCACATATCTCGGCGTTCTGGGAATGCCGGGATTTACCGCCTGGGTGGGGCTCAAGCTCGTTGAGCTGAAACCCACCGATCGCGTTTTCATCTCCGCGGCCGCTGGTGCCGTCGGCAGCATCGCCGGGCAACTCGCCAAGCTTCGCGGCAACTTCGTCGTCGGTAGCGCCGGCTCGGCCGACAAGGTCAAGCTGATTACGAGCGAGCTGGGATTCGATGCGGCCTTCAGCTATCGCGACGGGTCAGCGTCAGGTGCAGCGCCGCTGACCGCGTCTGCCTTGCGCCAACGACTCACGGAAGCAGCCCCGGACGGCATCGACGTCTATTTCGACAACGTCGGAGGCGATCAACTCGAAGCGGCAATTGCGTGCATGCGTGAACACGGACGCATCGCCGCGTGCGGCTCGATCTCCCGCTACAACGAAGAAGGCGCTCAGGCAGGGCCGCGCAACATGCATCTCGTCGTGACTCGTCGCTTGACCATTCGCGGCTTCATCGTGCTCGACTGGGTGAAAGAGCGCAAAGCCTTCCTGAGCGACGTTGCTCCCCTCGTCGCCAGCGGTCAACTCAAAGCGCGCGAAACGGTAATCGAAGGGCTCGAGAACGCACCGCACGCGTTCCTCGAAATGATGCGCGGGGGCAACACTGGGAAGATGGTGGTCAAACTTTAGGAGGCAGGGCGGTGGACCGTAGACCGTGCTCTACATCGTCACTACTACCTTCCCAACGACTTTGCGTGCGCCCATGAGCGCGATGGCTTCGGCGGCGCGATCGAGGGGATAGGTCGCGGTGATGTGCGGCTTGAGTTTGCCGGCCGCATACCACTGCGCCAGCTGGGAAACGCTGGCGGCAAACGCTGCGGGCTCGCGACGCAGAAAGTCGCCCCAGAACACGCCGACAATCGAGCAGCCCTTCAACAACGTGAGATTGAGTGGAATCTTCGGAATCTCTCCAGCTGCAAAACCGACCACGAGCAAACGCCCTCGCCATGCGCAGGACCTGAGTGCAGGTTCCGTATACGGCCCGCCCACCGGATCGACGACGACGTCGACGCCTCGATCTTTGGTGAGCGCCTTGATCCGCTCGCGCAAGTTTTCGGAGCTGTAGTCGATCGTCTCATCGGCGCCGTGCTGTCGACAAGCTTCGAGCCTCTGGGCATCCGATGCGCAAGCGATGACGCGAGCACCAAGCGCCTTCGCGATCTCGATCGACGCGATCCCAATACCGCCCGACGCACCGAGCACGAGCACGGTTTCACCAGCCTTCAACGCGCCCCGATCGCGGAGGCCATGATCCATGGTCCCGTACGTCAGCAGAAAGGCTGCACCGGTGTTGAAATCCATCCCCGCAGGCAGAGGGATGATTCGCCCCGGCTCGGTCTTCACTTCCTCACGAAAGGCCCCAAAGGTCGTGAACGCGAGCACGCGATCCCCGGGAGCAACGCCGGTGACACCTGAACCGACCTCCTTCACGACTCCCGTGAGTTCGCTCCCCGGAGAAAACGGCGGCTCGGGCTTGAACTGGTACTTGTTCTGAATGATCAGAAAATCAGGAAAGTTGACGCTGGCCGCCTTGACCGAAATCACCACTTCGCCCGGACCGGCGGTCGGCGACGGCAGATCCTGGACCTCGAGAAACTCCGGAGGCCCGAACCGCGTGCACAACAGAGCCTTCATCTGCCCTCCCGCTCGATCATGGCTTGACTCCTGAATCACGTAAATCGATCATCACCGCACCGTGCATGTAGCACCTACGCACCCAAGCACCCTACGCACATCACGCACCAGCACACAGGCACCTAGAGGCACCTAGGCACCCAGGCACCGAAGTACCCGAGGCCATTACGTCATGCAAAGCCCCATCGCGCTTTCGATGATAGCCGCGTACTTGATCGGCACCACGCTCGTGGGCATCTACATGATGCGGCGCAGTCGTGCCGGCGACGACTGGGCAGTCGCAAGCGGGCAGATGGGGGTTCTCATGATCGCGGTGGGCATCGCAGGCACGCGGGTCGGCGGTGCCGCGACCTACGGTGTGGCCGGCGATGTCATCACCGGCGGCGTGTGGAGCATGTGGTATGCGGTGAACACCTTCCTCGCGCTCGCCCTGCTCGGCATCTTCTACGCCGTCCCCTATCGGCGGCTGGGTATTCAAACGGTCGGCGAAGTCTTCCTGCAACGTTTCGACAGCCGGCGGTGCCAGTGGCTGACCAGCCTGTGCGTGCAGATGGAGTACTTGATCGTCAACATCATCGAGCCCTACGTCATTGGTCGCATCCTCACCGCAATGACCGGCCTCCCCTTCGGCTTCACCGTGCTCCTGTCAGGCGTGATCATCGTCAGTTACACCGCAACGGGAGGGATCTGGGGATCGGCCGCGACGAACCTCATTCACTGCATCGCGATTCTCGGTGGTCTTACCGCAGTCGTGGTCGCCGGGCTCAATCATCTCGGAGGATGGACTCAGGTCTCGGCCGCGGTCGATGCCGCGCTGGCCGCCGGTGGATCCGACGCGTCCGCGTGGTGGTCGATCGCCGGCGCCGGCTGGCTGCCGGTGATTGGAATGTTCTTCGCGGCCACGCTGCACACGCCGGCCGCTTCGGTCTATTGCAACTTCGCCGCGGCCGGCCGCACTGAGCGCGACGTGCGGAACGCGTTCATCTGGGGCGGCATCATCGCGATGCCGATGCCATTTCTCGCCGGCATCATCGGCATCCTGACGTTGGCCAAGTACGGGGCCAGCGCGCAACTCGCGAGTTACCAGACGCTCACTCGACTAGCGATCGATATCAATCCGTGGATTGGCGGCGTCGCGTTGGCCGCGGTTCTGGCGGCGGTCGTGTCGTCCGGCGGCCCGATCCTGCTGTCGAGTGCGACGATGTTCGTCCGCGATTGGATCCCGAGCTCGAAGAACTGGACGCAGGATCGGCGCCTGCGCGCTTATCGCACGACGACAATCATCTACGGCATGGGCGCCGCCGTGATCGCCTGGCTTGGTCCGATCACCTCGATCCTGGAGTTGTTGTTGTTCGGGTTCGCCATGGTGGTCCCGCCTGCGCTGGCGGTGACCTACACGCTCTATTGGAAGCGGACCACCGAGGCCGGCGCGTTCTGGGGCATGGTGCTGGGCTTCGCGGGTGGCCTGATCTGGTATGCGCTCACCCACTTCGTGTTTGTCGAGCAGGGCGAGTCGATCGATCCGGCGTTTCCAACCACGCTGATCCCATTGATTGCCATTCCCGTGATCTCGCTGATGACGCGTGAGAGCGCGACGCGCTCGCAGGCGTTCTACGCCCGATTGGCTGGCGCGAGATAGGTCGGCGCCAGAAGGCCGCGAGCGAAGCGAGCGGCCTAGAACGGATATCGGCCGGCTTCGATCGCCGCGTCGCCGATCCGTCGTCGCGCGGCTACGGTATCGATGCCGCGATGATTCGCGACGGCGGCCATCGCTTCTCGCACGGCATCAGCGCCGTTCGAACGCGAGGCCAGGGCGTTGACGATCGTCTTGGCCGCGTGCACGATGCGGTCGGACGCGTCGCTGGCGTAGACCTGTGTCGCTTCCACTGCGAGGGCGGCACGACCGCTGCCCGACTTCGTCAGCTTCTCGGCGCGTCCCGCCGCGCTCTCGATGGCATAGGCTTCGATCACGATGTTGGCGACCTCCGCAAGCACTTCCTGCTCGTCGCGCACGGTTTCGCCAAACGTGTCCGATGCCGCAGCGAGTCCGGCAATCGCCAGCCGTTTGGCGGACGTCGCCAGCTGATACTCCGCTGCCACGACTGAACCGGTTGGCGGCGCTTCGACTGGGCTCGCGAGCAACGTCTTGGCGTTCTTCAGGAGACGCGTCGGGATGATCAGGCGGTTGATCTCGTTCGTGCCTTCGTAGATGCGCGTGATCCGCGCGTCTCGATAGGCGCGCTCGACCGGGAACTCGCGCGAGTAGCCGTTGCCACCGAAGACTTGCACGGCCTCATCGACGACATAAGCGAGCGCTTCGCTGGTCGCAACCTTGTTGATCGAACATTCGATGGCAAACGTCTCGATCGTTTTCAGCTGCCGGGCCCCATCGGTCGCCTCGATCCCGGTCAACGCGCGATCGACATCGCCCAGCGCGCGATAGACCATCGATTCGCCGACGAAACATCGGACCGACATCTCGGCCAGCTTGTGCTTCACGAGCCCAAACTCGCAGATCGCCTTGCCGAACTGGCGACGCTCCTTCGCGTACTTGATCGATTGATTGAGCGCTTGCCGCGCCCCAGATATGTTGCGCGTGCCCAGCTTCACGCGACCGAGGTTGAGGATGTTGAAGGCAACCTTGTGCCCCTCACCAATCGTCCCCAGCACGTTCTCGACCGGAACCTTCACGTTGTCGAGCATCAGGACGGTCGTCGACGAGCCGTCGAGGCCGAGCTTCTTCTCGTCGGCGCCGCTGACGACCCCCATGCCGCGTTCGACGATGAAGGCAGTGAACTTCTCGCCGTCGACCTTTGCGAAGATCGTGAAGACGTCGGCGAATCCACCATTCGTGATCCACGCTTTCTGACCGTTGAGCAGGTAGTGCTTGCCGTCTTCGGAGAGTCGCGCGGTCGTCTTTGCCGACAGCGCATCCGATCCCGAATGCGGTTCGGTCAACGCGTATGCGCCCACCAGTTCGCCGCTGGCGAGGCGCGGGAGATAGCGGGCCTTTTGCTCCTCGGTCCCGAAGTAGACGATTGGAAGAGTGCCGATCGATGTATGAGCGCCGAGGGAGCCGCCGAACGAAGGGTTGATGGCGATCTGTTCGCCGACAAACGCCGCGCTGATCTTGTCGAGACCGAGTCCGCCGTAGGCTTCCGGGATCTCGAGACGCAGCAAATCCAGATCGGCGGCCTTCTTGAGGAGTTGACGTGTCAGCACCCAGTCATGCGCGTAGAGCCGCGACTCGTTGGGCACGACTTCGTTCTTCATGAACTCCGCCGCGGTCTGGCCGAAGAGCCGCTGCTCGTCCGTCAGATCATCGCGGGTGAGCATCTCATCGGCCACCAATGCGCGAGTAAGAAATGTTCCGCCGCCGACGCGCTCCTGGACCTGCATCTGATGATTCTCCTCATTCGGGCTGGTGGGGCCGGTCGGGCAGGGAAGGCTGGTCCAAACCCGTCGTACCTGCCCGACCGGACCCACCCGCCCTACCCGCCCAACTCGACCTACTTGACCTACTCGACGGAGGGCCAGTATAAGCGGGCGCACATGGCTTCCATTCAGGATTTGTTCAAGTTGTCGGGCCGCACGGCCATCGTGACCGGCGGTTCTCGTGGGCTCGGAGAAGAGATGGCGGAGGGACTGGCGGAGGCGGGAGCCTCGCTGATGCTCTGCGCGCGGCGCGAGGAGTGGTTGACGCCGACGGTCGAGCGGTTTCGTGGTCTGGGATATCGCGTCGAAGGAGTCGTCGCTGACGTGGCCAAGCCCGCCGATGTCCAGGCGGTCGTTGACGCGACAATGAAAGCGTACGGCCAGGTTGACATTCTGGTCAACAATGCCGGTATCACGTGGGGCGAGCGACCCGAAACGATGCCATTCGACAAATGGCAGAAGGTATTGGACGTCAACCTGACCGGCGCATTTCTTTTCGCTCAAGCCGCCGGGCGCGAGATGATCAAACGCGAGTACGGGCGCATCATCAACGTCGCATCGATCGCGGGGTTGCATGCATCTGTCAGAGGTCCGCACTACGCGGGCTATTCAGCGACCAAGGCAGGCCTGATGGGACTGACGCGTGAGCTCGCGGCGTCGTGGGGGCGTCAAGGTATTCGCGTCAACGCGATCGCGCCCGGATTCTTTCATTCGCGGCTCGCCGACCCGGCCATCCCCCTCGCCGAGCCCTCGATCAAAGCGTCGTGTCCCATCCCACGTGTTGGCGCCGCGGGCGAACTCAAAGGCGTCGCCGTGTTCCTCGCCGCCGATGCCTCCAACTACATCACCGGCCAGGTGATCGTGGTGGACGGTGGCCGCACGATCGCCGGTCAGTGATGCAGACTCCTCAGACCAACTCGATGGCGTCGGAATCGGCGATGCCGAGTGACCGCTCTTCATCACCGTATGCGGCGCGGCCATGGCTCAAGCACTACGACTACTGGGTGCCGCCACGGATGACATATCCGGGCAAGCCGCTCTACGAGATTCTCGCCACGACCGCGGTGGAGACGCCGGATGCGCAGGCGACAGCATTCCTGGGGGCGTCACTCACCTTTCGAGAGATCAAGCTCCGCACCGATCGACTGGCGCGGGCATTCGTGCAACTTGGAATCGTCAAAGGCGATCGCGTCGGGATCATGCTGCCGAACTGCCCGCAGTACATCCTCGCCACCTTCGCCACTCTTCGACTCGGTGCCATCGTCGTCAACATCAATCCGATCTATACCGAACGCGAGTTGCTGACGGTTGCGGCCGACTCGGGGATCAAGGTGCTGGTGACGCTCGACAAACTGGCGCCGCTGGCGTTTGCCGTGTGCGGCAAGACGGACTTGTCGAAGGTCATCGTCACCTCGCTCGCCGAGTACTCTGCCGAGCAGGCAGAAACGCCGCGAATAACCGATGCGCTGTCGCTCGCCGATCTCACACGCGACGATCAGGGTGAGGACCTGCCGCTGGTGCAGATCGACCCCGATGATCTGGCGGTTCTCCAATACACCGGCGGCACGACCGGAACGCCCAAGGGAGCCATGTTGTCTCACGGCAACATTTTCGCGAACGTCGTGCAAACGGAAACCTGGCAATACCGGAGCTACCAGCGCGGCTACGGACGCTATCTGCTCGTGATTCCGTACTTCCACATCTATGCGTTCACGGTAGGAATGATGTGTGGGATCTGGGTCGGTGGATTGCAGATCCTGATTCCCAAGTACGACGTCGAACAAGTCCTTGCGGCGATCCGCGACTTCAAGCCCACCTACTTCCCCGCGGTTCCTACGGTCTTTGTGTCGCTGCTCGCCCATCCCAAGGTCAAGGAATACGGCCTCGATCAGA
The DNA here is from genome assembly GCA_963724485.1 of uncultured Acidobacteriota bacterium. Lineage (GTDB taxonomy): Bacteria > Acidobacteriota > Vicinamibacteria > Vicinamibacterales > UBA2999 > JACCSI01. Next base: position 206,774 of record CAVRUW010000011.1, on the reverse strand, counting down.
TCAAGACGGTGAACAGCGGCGGCGCTCCGTGCCCGGTCGAGGTGATGGAAGAATTCGAGCGGCGGATCGGACGGCCTTTAACGCAAGGGTACGGCCTCTCCGAGACTTCGCCGGTAACCCACTCGACGCCGCAACTGGCGAAACGCAAGATGTCGACGATTGGCCTGGCACTGCCGGATACCGACTTCAAGATCGTCGATGTCGAGACGGGCACGCAGGAAATGCCGCTTGGTGAGTCCGGCGAGTTATGCATCTGCGGTCCGCAAGTGATGAAGGGCTACTGGAACAAGCCGGAAGAAACGGCCAACGCGCTACGCCGGCATGACGACGGCCGGATCTGGTTTCACACCGGCGACGTCGCAACGATGGACGAAGACGGTTACACGTCAATTGTCCAACGCAAGAAGGACATGATCATCGTTGATGGCTTCAACGTGTATCCGTCTGAAGTCGAGGGAGTCTTGTACACACATGCCGCGGTGCGGATGGTCGCGGTTATCGGCGTACCCGATCCATACCACGGTGAGGTCGTGAAGGCGTGCGTGGTACCTCGCGATCCGAACGTCTCACTCGACGAACTGAAGGCGCACTGCAAGGCCAACCTCGCGGCCTACAAAGTGCCCAAGTTCATCGAGCTGCGCGAAAGCCTGCCGCAGAGCGCAGTGGGGAAGATTTTGTATCGCGTGCTGAGGGACGAGTTACAAACGAAGGTGACACCAAAAACGTAGCCACGAAGGCACGAAGGACGGTCTTCGTGCCCTTCGTGGCTACCGTTACCGGCGGCGCGTTTTCTTCAGTGCTTCTGTGCTTCTGTGCTTCCCTGCGGGCACCGCCCCAGTTCGATCTTCGCAATCGCCTCGCGATGGACTTCATCGGGACCGTCGGCGAGCCGTAGCGTGCGCGAGTGCGCCCAGGCGCGGGCGAGAAAAAAGTCGTCGCTGACTCCCCCGCCGCCGTGCGCCTGGATCGCGCGGTCGAGCACGCGCAATGCCATGCGTGGGGCGACGACTTTGATCTGAGCGATCTCCGATCGGGCCGCCTTGTTGCCCACGGTGTCCATCAAATAGGCCGCGCGCAAAGTCAATAGCCGCGCCTGATCGATCTCCATGCGTGATTCGGCGATATCCGCGCGAATCGTGCCCTGCTCCCCCAGAGTCTTGCCAAACGCGACGCGGGTCTTGACGCGCGCGCACATCAGCTCGAGGGCTCGTTCCGCCACACCGATCAGGCGCATGCAGTGATGAATACGACCCGGCCCGAGACGTCCCTGGGCAATCTCGAATCCACGTCCTTCACCGAGCAGCATGTTGGTGACCGGGACGCGCACATCCTCGAACAGGATCTCCGCGTGTCCGTGCGGTGCGTCGTCGAAACCAAACACCGGCAGCATGCGTTTGATTCGGACACCGGGCGTGTCCATCGGCACCAGAATCATCGACTGCTGCTGATGTTTGGGTGCCGTCGGGTTGCTCTGCCCCATGAAGATGGCAATGCGGCAACGCGGGTCGCCGGCGCCCGAGATCCACCACTTGCGGCCGTTGATGACGTACTCGCTGCCGTCGCGGACGATGCTCGCCCGGATGTTCGTCGCGTCAGACGAGGCGACATCCGGCTCGGTCATCGCGAAACAGGATCGAATCTCGCCGGCAAGCAGGGGCTCCAGCCATTGCCGCTTCTGCTCGGCAGTGCCATAACGCACCAGCACTTCCATGTTGCCAGTGTCGGGGGCGGAGCAATTGAACACTTCCGAAGCGAATCCTGGAGAGCGCCCCATGATTTCGCAGAGCGGCGCGTACTCGGTATTGGTGAGGCCGGCGCCGTACTCGCTATGCGGGAGAAACAGGTTCCACAGTCCGGCCTGTCGCGCTTTGGGCTTGAGCGCCTCGACGATAGCGGTGGGCTGCCAGCGGTCGCCATCGGCGATCTGCGCGCGGAACAAATCCTCGTTGGGATAGACGTGTTCGGCCATGAACGCGGAGAGCCGCTGCTGCTGTTCGTGCACCTGGGGCGTGAAGGAAAAGTCCACGGAGCGCATGATACTGTAGCGGCCCTATGTCTCAGTTGGTTCGATACGAAATCCGCCAGCGCGTTGCCATCATCACCGTCGACAATCCACCGGTCAATGCACTGAGTCCCGGCGTTCCCGAAGGCATCACGGAGGCCGTCGCACGAGGCAGTGCCGATTCAGGCGCCGACGCCCTCGTCCTCATTGGCGCGGGACAAACGTTTATTGCGGGCGCCGATATCAACTTCTTCAAGACCATCAAGACGCGCGAGCAATCGCTCGAACGATCCGAGACGGTTCATCAGCGGCTCAAGGCAATTGAAGACGCGAGTAAGCCTCTCGTCGCCGCCATCCATGGGCATGCGTTAGGCGGCGGGTTGGAGTTCGCGATGGCTTGTCACTACCGCGTGGCCGTTGCCGCGGCACGGGTGGGTCAGCCCGAAGTCACGCTGGGCATCATTCCTGGAGCGGGGGGGACACAGCGCCTGCCGCGACTGTGCGGCGTGAAGACCGCGCTGGAGCTTTGCACCGAGGGCAAGCCGATCGCGGCGTCGCGGGCACTGGCTGAGGGAATTATCGACCAGGTCGTAGACGGCGACCTTCTCGACGGAGCGATCGCCTTCGCCCTAGCGCGCGCCAAGGCGGGTGAGCACAGCAAGGTTCGCGACCGGCAGGACAAGCTTGGCGATCGAGCCGCGGGATTGGCCGCCTGCGAAGCGACACGTGCCGCCCTCAAGAAGACATCGCGCGGTGCACGTGCACCTTTCGCGGCGGTCGACGCCATCGAGGCGTGCGTGACCAAAGACTTCGAGGGCGGCTCGGCACGCGAACGCGAGCTGTTCGCCGATTGCGTGTTGTCGACCGAGTCGCACGCGCTGATCCACATGTTCTTTGCCGAGCGCGAGGTGTCGAAGATTCCCGATGTCCCGAAGGACACGCCCACTCACGACATCAAGCGCGCAGCCGTCATCGGCGCCGGAACGATGGGCGGTGGCATTGCCATGTCCTACGCCAACGTTGGCATTCCGGTGCTCCTGAAAGACGTCGATCAAGCCGGACTCGATCGAGGCATGGCCACGATCCGGAAGAACTACGAATCGACGGTCGCCAAGGGCAAGCTGACTCCCGAGGCGATGGTCAAGACCTTGGCGCTCATCACGCCGACCACGACCTACGATGGCTTTGAGGACGTCGACATCGTGGTCGAGGCGGTGTTCGAGAACATGGACCTGAAGAAGACCACGTTTGCGGATTTGGCTCGGGTCACCAAGCCCACCTGCGTGCTCGCGTCCAACACTTCGACCCTGGACATCGACGAGTTCGCCCAGTCGAGCGGACGACCCGCGCAGGTCATCGGGCACCACTTCTTCAGCCCGGCCAACGTGATGAAGCTGCTCGAAATCGTTCGCGGTCGTGAAACGAGCAAGGAGATCGTGGCCACATCGCTCAAGCTTGGCCGCCGCCTCAACAAAGTGGGGGTCGTGGTCGGCAACTGCTTCGGCTTCGTCGCCAACCGGATGATCGCCTACTACATGCGCGAGGCCTATCTGCTGCTCGAAGAAGGCGCCAGCGTGCCGCAGATCGACAAGGCGCTCACCGACTTCGGCATGCCCGTGGGTCCATATGGGATGCAGGACATCGCGGGCATCGACGTCGGCGCGCGCATTCGTCAGCACTTGAAGTCGATCGGTCAGACCCGTGCGGAAGGGCCGCAGTCGGCGGTGCCGGATCGCGTCTACGAGCTGGGGCGCTACGGTCAGAAAACCGGCGCCGGCTGGTATCGCTATGAAGCCGGCAGCCGCACGCGCATTCCGGATCCGCTGATCGATGAGATTGCGGCCGACGAAGCAGCCAAGCGAGGCATCGCGCGACGCTCGATCACCGACGACGAGATCATCGCGCGAATCACCACGGCACTGGCAAACGAAGGCGCCCGCGTGCTCGAAGATGGCTTCGCCATTCGCGCCAGCGACATCGACGTCATCTATCACAACGGCTTTGGCTTCCCGCGCCACCGCGGCGGGCCGATGTTCTATGCCGACACGGTTGGCCTGCCGACGGTGCTGTCGCGGGTCAAGGAATATCGCGACCGGTTCGGCGACTACTGGCAGCCGGCATCGCTGCTCGAACGGCTCGTGGCCGAAGGTCGCGGCTTCCACAGCGAGCGCGCATGATTGCGATCGCCGACCTCACACGACTGGGCGAACTGGCCGGTCAGGAGGTCGGCACCAGCGACTGGATCTCCGTGACCCAGGAACGGATCAATGCCTTTGCCGATGCCACCGGCGATCACCAGTGGATTCACATCGATCGTGAACGGGCGGCCAACGAATCCCCGTACGGTACGACGATCGCCCATGGTTTCCTGACGCTCTCGTTGGTGAGCACGCTGATGCGAAATGCCATTTCCATTGGCGGCCTGCGCATGACAATCAACTACGGCGCCAACCGCGTGCGCTTCGTCTCAGCAGTTCCGGCCGACGCTCGAATTCGTGCGCGCATCGCATTGAGCTCGCTCACGCCAGTCGAGAGCGGTGCGCAACAGGCAATTTGGAACGTTACGGTTGAACGCGAAGGCGCAGCCAAACCGTGCCTCGTTGCCGAGTGGCTGGTCAGGTACTACCCGGATGGCGTCCGCTGAAACGCGACCGGTTCGCGACACCGAACAGCTCGATTGGCCGCGACTCGAGGGCTGGCTCCGCGAGCGGCTACCGGGCAGCCATGTGCCAGGGCTGGATCTGCAACAGCCCATGCGCGTCGAGCAGTTTCCCGGCGGCCATTCCAACCTCACGTATCTGATTCGTTTTGGCGATGTCGATCTGGTCCTGCGACGGCCGCCGCTGGGGCCGGTCGCGCCCACCGCCCACGACATGGCCCGGGAGTACCGGTGGCTTTCGGCCGTCAACCCGGTCTTTCCGCTTGCACCTCGCGTGTATCTCCTCTGCGACGACACGTCGGTGGTCGGATCGATTTTCTATGTGATGGAGCGTCGTCGTGGAGTGGTTGTCCGGCACGACGAGCCCGTCGAGCTGCAGGATCCGGGAATGCGGCGTCGCGTCGGCGGGGCGGTCGTTGATGCTCTTGCGCAGTTACATGCGATCGACGTCGATGGTGCTGGACTGTCACATCTCGGCAAACCCCTGGGGTTCGTCGAAAGACAGGTGAAAGGCTGGACCGATCGCTGGCAGCGATCGAAGACGTCTGAGCTGCCCGAAATGGAGGCGCTCACAGAGTGGCTCATCACCCGCCTACCGGCAAATCCTTCGCGGCCGGCGATTGTCCACGGCGACTTCAAACTCGACAACCTGATGCTCGCCGAGGGCCAGCTCGATCGCATCGTCGCCGTATTCGACTGGGAGATGAGCGCGCTCGGGGATCCTCTCGTGGACTTGGGGATTCTGCTCGCCTACTGGATGCCGACCGCACCGCCCTCTCAGCTCGACGCGTTGACCACGGTCACGAGCCGGCCTGGCTGGTTCTCGCGTGCCGAAGTGATCGAACGCTACGCATCGCACACAAATCGCGATGTCTCCAACATCCGGTATTACGAAGTGTTCGCCCTCTTCAAGATCGCCGTCGTAATCCAGCAGATCTACTACCGCTTCGTGGCCGGACAAACCGACGATCCACGCTTCGCAGCCTTCGGCGATCGCGTGAACTATCTGGCGCGCCACGCTCAGGGTCTCACCTCGTCCTAGCTGCACCGGTAGCACCGGAGCAGCCAAGCATTGACGCCTACCTGCTAAAAATTATTCGTTCCCGCTTCAAGAGACCGGTCGTCAACTGAAGCAGCAGGAGCGAGACCACGAGCGCTCCCATCGCGGCGGCAAGGAACCCCCACATCGGAGTGTCCTTTGCGCCCAGTGCGTCGGCAGCCAGCACGTGTTGCCCGAGAATCGGCACCGCGTACATCCACCCTCTCGTGTCGAGCGGATAGACCGAGCTGAGGATGCCCGGCAGCATCGGAAAGAGAATCAGGATTCCCATGTAGGTCTGCGACTCCTTGAACGAACGGGCAAAAGTCGCGAGATACGTCTGGATTCCCGTCGATAGCAAGCACATCGGCAGTACGGCGCCGAGCAGCGCCAGCACCTGCGGCCATCCAAGCCTGAAGCGCACGCCAAACTCGTGCATCGGGATGAAACGGAGCATTCCCATCACGAGCGCCGTCGTCAAAAGAACGCCGAGCATGGCGGCAAACGCAGCCGCCAGCCACTTACCAGCTGCAATGGCGCCGCGCGGCGCAGGATTCACCAGCAGTGGCTCGAGCGAGCCACGTTCGCGCTCGCCGGCAGTGGAGTCGGTCGCGATCTGCATCCCGGCTGTAAAGGAAGCGAGCACGATGAACAGCGGGATGAAGTTGAGAATGGTCGCCGCCCGCTGCTGCGCACTCGAGACTTCCAGTTCTTCGAGATCCAACGGCGTCGCAATCGCCGGGCTGACGCCCCGGCCGACAAGCCGCATCGTCCCGATCTCACCGCTATAGCGCTCGAGCAGCCGTCGTACCCGGAGAACATATGGGCGTGATGTGGATCGCGATCCGTCCGACACGACCTTGACTTCCGCCGGCATCGACGATCGGAACTTCTTTTGAAAGTCCGGCGAGATCACAACCACTACATGCTGGTCGCCGTCGCGAACCGCCTGTTCGGCATCCTCTGGACCGGGAATCACCTTCACACCGGCCTGCTGCCCGAGCCAATCGACCAAGGCAGGCGCATGATCGATCCCGACGACCGGAATGTCGATATCGATTACCTGACGCTGCCGATCGGCCAGCCGGTTGAGCATGAAGCCGACGAGAACGGGCCCAATGAGCGCGCCGATCAAGATCGACGCCAACGCACGGCGATCGCGGAAGGCGTCGATCACCTCCTTACGGAAGACGACGAGGGCCTGTTGCCACACGCTCATACGGCTTCGCGGTCGATGCCAGCCAGGGCCACGAACGCGTCCTCGAGATTGTCCTGCTGCGTCTGACGGCGAAGTTCGTCAGGCGTTCCGGAAGCGACGATGCGACCGTGGGCGATGACGATAATCGAATCGCACAGGGCCGAGACTTCCTGCATCACGTGACTCGAGAAGAGCACGCAGTGTCCATCAGCGCGCAAGCGCCGGATGATGTCGCGAACTGCCCGCGTGCTCATCACATCGAGCCCATTCGTCGGTTCGTCCAGCAATACGTTGCGCGGGTTGTGAACGAGGGCGCGGGCCAGTGCGACTTTGGTCCGCTCGCCATGGGAAAAGCCCTGCGTCGGCCGATCCGCGATCGACCCCATGTCGAGCGTTCGTAGCAACTCCTGCGTGCGCGCGTTCAGCACTGCACCGGTCAAGCCATGCAGCTGCCCGTAATATTCGATGTGCTCACGAGCGGTGAGTCGCGGGTACAGGCCGGAAACGTCAGGCAGCACACCGAGCTGCGTCTGCGCTCCTTGCGGATTCGCGACGGCATCAATCCCATCGACGTCGATCGACCCCTCGTCGGGACGCATCAGCGCGTACAGCATCCGCAGCGTCGTCGTCTTTCCCGCGCCGTTCGGTCCCAGCAAGCCCGTGACGGCGCCGTCATCAGCCGTGAACGACACGCCGTTGACCGCTTTCACCTGCCCGAAACGCTTGTGAAGATCCTGGACGCGAATCATCGAGTGTCTCTGGTCCCTGCCGGATCGGGTCCCGCCGGTGACAAGAAGAATGGCGGTCGCCGCAAGCCTTCGAGACAGCCCGTGTCGAGACCTTCGGGGCTCCCACGCTCGACGAACTCGCTGATGAGACGAAGGCCGCAGCCTGTTCCGATGGTTCCGTGGCCGGTACCGGGCACGACGATGTGGCGAGCGGCCGAGAGATGCTTCAGCACCGACTCTCCCCAAATCGGCGGTGTGACCGGATCGAGATCGCCAGACAGGATCAGGACCGGCGTATTGGCGGCAACCGGCTGGTAGAACGAGTCGTCCACCTTGCCACGCGGCCAGAACTCGCAGGCCTTCATCCGAGAAGTAAGGAGGTGATCGGCGAACACGCTGCCGCGGGATTCGCGCGTGGCCTCGTCTGCGGTAATGCGCGGATAGTCCTCCGCGCATATCACCGATAGCTGCATTCCAGCGCTCATGTTCTCGGCGGCGTTCTCGGTGACGAGGCCCAGGGCGAGCAGCCCCTGAAAGTCGTTGGCTTCAGCGCGCGACAGCAACTCAGGAAGCAGCGCCGATATCACGGGCGAGTACAGCGCCCCGGCGAGCACGTTCGCGACAAACGCAGCCGTGACCGAGACGTCCTCGGCCACTCCAGTTCGCGGGTGTGTCAGTCGCACTCGAGGCGGGTTCTTTTCCAATCGAGCCAACAACGTCCGCGTTCGGCCGGCAAGGTCGGGATATTTGGCGCGGCACGCCTCGTTGCTGCTGCAATCAATCAGGAGCTTGTCGAGCGCGCGCTGCGCATCACGGGCGAAGAACACCGGCAGCCGCATGTCGGGCGGAGCCACGCCATCGAGGACAACGGAACGAACGTGTTCTCCATGTTGTTTCAGGTAAACCAGTGCGGCTCGGGTGCCATAAGAGCCGCCGTAAAGGTTGATCCGGTCGTAGCCCAAATAGCGGCGGACGTCCTCGAGATCGTCCATCGCAATCGTGGTCGTGTAGAGGCGCGGATCGGCGTTCAATCCCTTCAAGCAGTTCCGCAACCGCTCCATGGCGACTTCGTCGCGCTCGTCCAGCGCCGCCAGCGAATTCTGATCGGACTCGCAGTTGAGAGGATTCGAGTTGCCCGTCCCCCGCTGATCCACCAGCACGATATCGCGCTGCGTCTGGACGCGGCGGAAGACTTCGCTGAGCGGCTGGGCCATCTTCGCCGCCCCCTGGCCGGGGCCTCCTGCCAGAAAGAACAGCGGATCAAGCTGCGCGTCGGTGCCAAGCCCGGGCAGAACGACGATTTTCAGATCGATCGTCCGACCGTCGCGTGTTTCGCGATTTTCGAAGACGCGAAACGTGCCGCAGAGCGCGTCCGTCGGACCTTCGCCGGTCCGGCATGGCTGGAGCAGATCGATTGCGGAAGGCGCCTGGCTCTGGGTGCAGCCGGCGACAGCGAGGAGGGTGACGAAAGCGAGCGGTCTCAACCCCCAAGATGATACATCCCGGGCCGAGACCGCCCGACTGCAATTCAGCGACGTTCGGAGCGAACGAGTTCGGCCAATACGCGATTCTGATCGTGCGACGACGAGATGCTCTGAGCAGCATCGAGCAGGAGCTGTCGACTCGCTGGTGACAGCGACTGCGTACGAACGACATCGAGTAGTAGCGTGGCCTTTTCGTTGCTGCTGCTAATCGATGCGGCCGTGCGCAACAGTGCGCTGAGAAGACCATCGCTGAGATTCGGCCGGGCCGCGACGGCCCGGAGCACGCGGGTCAAATCGTACGACGACGAGATCGTGCTGGCGGTCGCGAAAAACGTCGGCGCCGTCTCGTCGGTGACACTACCCTTGCGAACCATTTCGAGCAACACCTCAGCCTTGTCGTGAGATGACGAAATGTTCGAAGCTGATCCAAGGGCTGCAGCGGCGACCTTGGGCGACGAGTCGCTGCGGGCCATATAGGCGGCCAGCGCCTGACGCTGATCGTGTGAACTACTGATCGAGGTGGTCGCTTTGACCGCTTCGATTGCGACCGCCTCGGGGAGCGTCGAGCTGCCGGCCAGAGCGGCGAGCACCTTCCGCTGCTCGTAGTTGGACGACATGTTGTTGACGGCGGCCATGAAGGCGGCGCTCGTGCGAGAGGTCACGGCCCCTCGGCGAGCCAATTCGCCCAGCACGATGCCACGATCATACGAGGAGCTGATTGAGCTGGCCGCCTCGATTGCGGCAATCGCGAGAGCCTCGGACAGCGGCTCCTTGGCCAGGGCGGCCATCAACACTTTGCGCTTCTCGTAGTTGCTCCCGATGCGGCGGGCGGCCTGGGCGACAGCCACGCGGTGATCGGGCGTTGCGGCACCCTCGTTCAGGACCTGGATGAAAACGGTGCCTTTGTCGTAGTCCGAGGTGATGTCACGACCGGCTCGATCGAGAATTTGAGCCAGCACCGGCGGCTGCGGATCGGCCTGCTTCAAGAGCGCCGAGTAGTAGGCGCGCTTGACGTAGCTCGAATCGGACCGCATGCGATCGAGCTCGGCCAGAACCGCCTCGGGACCGCCTTGCTTGAGGAAGCGCGCCACGCGATCGCTGGCGAACATCCCGCTGCGAATCATGCGAGCGATCGCGTTGCTCAGGAACGAGCGGCCCTCGGCGTCGTAGTCGCCCTTGAACCCGCTGCGATAGAAATTGCGTTCGACCTTGCCGCCTTCAAGTCCGCGGAGTTCGACTCGGTCCGTGAAGACCCAGCCGTCGCTCACCGTGAGACGCGCGCCTTCCTCGATCCATGCGATGTCGCGCTCGTCGTCCGACAACCGGAAGGGCCCCGTCCACTTCACCGCCAGCCGTTCGCCGTTGTTGTTCCAGCTGAAGCTGCCCTCGCCTCGCGTGATCGACGTGCCCTCGAAGGACGGAGGCGCCGGAGGTTCGGGCGGAGCGGGCGGCGCGGCTGGTGGCGGCGCCGGTGGAGCGGGTGGAGCGGGCGGAGCGGGCGGCGCGGGCGGCGCGGGCGGCACCTGCGCGCTGAAGGGCAGAAGATCGAAGAAGCGACGATCGAAGAAGTGACCATCGAAGAGGCCACCGTCGTCAGGTACCGGTGGTAGCGGCGGTACCGGCGGTATCGGCGGAACTGGTGGCACCCGAGGTACTGGCGGAACAGGCGGCACTGGTGGGACCGGAGGCATTTCGGGCACGTGGAACCACGAAGCCTGTTGCGCGTCGGCTTGCGCGCGCACCAATTCCCGGTGTTCTTCGTCCCAGCGCCGCTGCATTTCTTCGATCGGCCGCGCCTGATCGACGTCGGCAGCTGACTGTGCCACCGGCGCGGGCGGTGTCGGCAGCGAGTCGGCTTTGGTGACCTCATACGTACCAGCGCCACCACCGAGAAGAGCGACGAGCGTGAGGATTCCCCACGATGGCGGCAGCTCGCGGCGTGCGGCGGCCGGCCGGCCGAGAATGCGACGCACCCGAGTCAGCAGCGAACCGTCAGTCGCGGCGAGCGCGAAGGCGCGACGTTCGATTGAGGTCAGCTCCGCAAGCGCCGAAACGTAGACGAGCCGATCGCCGCAAACCGCGACGGCGAGGTCATCACAGCAGTTCTCGCGTTCGGCGCGAATCTCCGCGGAGATCCACCAGACGGCCGGGTGATAGAACAGCAACGTCTCGACCGCAGACTGCAGCAGGTTGACGAGATAGTCGTGGCGCCGAACGTGCGCGAGCTCGTGGGCCAGGATCGCCTGCAGTTGCAGCGGCGACAGTCCGGTCAACGCCGCGGCTGGAAGCAACACGACCGGCCGGACCCAACCGATCAAGGTCGGCACGGTGACCGCGGCGGATTCGAGAATCGCCACACCGCGCTGTAGTTCCAGCCGCTTGGCGATTTCGTGCGCGGCCGCCTCAATCACCGGAGACACGCGCGCGACGGCGCGACGCGTCAGCACTCGTGTCAAGACCCAGCCACCGAGCATTCGCAGCGGACAGCGTGAGCACCCCGGCAAACCAGAGCGCCGTAACGATCGGTAGCCAGTACGGTGCGGCTGGGCCCTCGCTCGCGCTGCGTAGTGCCACATTCCCAGGCGGCATCAGCTGTCGCGTCGCGGTTGGATTCGCGGCCATCTCCGCGATGATCGAGCCGGTCACCAGCGCTGCGGAGGAACCGGACGGTGCCGTGAAGGAGGCTGATGCCGGCAAGCGGCCATCGTCTTTTGCAATTGAGATGAACGAGACGATCGGCGCGACGAGAACGAGGCCAAGAGCCGCAACGCCGATGAGATACCGCGTCGAGGCCAGGCTCGGTCGCACGACGCGCAGGATCAAATAGGTGATCAGGCCGATGAGCGCGCCCTGCCACACGAAGTGCAAGAGCGTCCACCCGAGCGCGTTGACCAGCGGATGTTCGGCGAGCTGCAGTGCGCTGCTCATTACCGCTCCTCCCTCGCGTCATCGATCAGTTTGCGAATCTCGCGCAACTCGGACTCGGAAGCGCGGTGTGAACTCAGTGCTCTGAGCACCAACTCGGCGGCCGACCCTCCAAAGGCGCGATCGACCAGGTCGTTCACCAACTGGCGCTGGGTGTGTTCCTGGGAGACCCGAGCTTCGTACACATGGGTGCGGCTGGATTCATCCCGCGTGACCAGCCCCTTGTCGGCCATGATCTGCATCAGCTTCAGCGTCGTGGTGTAGCCCGTTTCGCGCGTCCGCGAGAAGGCCTCGTGTACCTGACGAACCGTGGCGGGGCCCAGTTCCCAGAGGACCCGCAGGATCTCAAGCTCCGCGTCGGTTGGTCGTGGCAGATTCCGTGACATGGCTATCGATTATACGAAGGTGTTCGTAATTGTCAACGAAGACTTTCGTCGACCAGCCCGGCCTGAACCGTCCGCGGATTGGCTCAGACACGAGGCCTGGTCTCAGTGGCCAGGCTTCGTCGCTTCGATCTTGATGGCCTTCAGGCCGTCGGCTTGTGAGGGCAGTTCGGTCGTGCCGGCAGGAAATCCGGACGACTTCAGGAGGTGGGCAATGATGTCGATCTTCTCTTTCGGGGTCACCGCGTTGGGGTTGCTGGGCGGCATCGAAATACGAATCCGCTCGAACAGGTCGCCAACCGACAACGTGTTCCAATTGTTCATGAACTCCGGGCCCTTGAGTGCCGGCGCGAAGCCGTCGCCCGCCAAGTCGTCGAGATGGCATTCAGAGCAGTGCTTGGCATACGCCGCACTGCCGCTCGTGGCTTGTTCTTCGGTGTAGACCCCAGCCCACGTCGTGGCTCCGGTGGGCGCCTGCGCACCGCTCGCGATCATCGTCACGCTCACCACCCAGGTCATCATGATGGCCGCCGCCACGAGCTTGAGTCTCATGTCGAATATGTTAGCAGGCCTTCGCCGCTCAGGCGGCCACGACATCCACCGCAGGCAACGTCACGGTAAAGGTAGTGCCATGGCCGGGCTCGCTTTGGACCTCGAGCCGACCGCGGTGCTGCTCGAGGATCCCAAACGTCGTGGCCAACCCGAGTCCGCTGCCCTGCCCGACGTCTTTGGTCGTGAAGAACGGCTCGAAGACGTGCGGGAGGTCCTCGTCGCGAATGCCAATACCCGTATCCGTGACTTGTAGCCGAACGAACGAAGCCACGCCATCGGTCTTCTGAGCCCGCGGCGAATCGAGACGATCAAGTGCGATCGTGAGCTGTCCGCCGTCCGGCATGGCATCGCGCGCGTTGACGGCGAGATTCAGGATCACCTGCTCCATCATCGTGGGATCAGCATGGACGAACATGCGATGAGCGGCCAGGCGTGTCTCGAGCACGATGTCGTCGCCAAGCATCGTCCGCAGAAGTGGCGACAGATTGGTCACCACCACCGCCAGATCCAGATCTCTGGCCTGCATGCGTTGACGACGACTGAACATCAGGAGTTGGCGGATGAGGGCAGCGGCTCGTTGGGTAGCATCGGTCATCGACTGCAAGCTGGTCTCCAGCTCGTGATCGATCGACGCCGTTACGGTAATCAAGGAGATCTGTCCCTGAATGATCGTGAGCAGGTTGTTGAAATCGTGCGCGATGCCTCCGGCCAATCGCCCGACCGCTTCCATCTTTTGTGATTGGCGCAGCTGCTCTTCGAGCACGCGTCGCTGTTCTTCCGCCGCAACGCGTTCGGTGATGTCGCGGGTGATGAAGAGGGCGGCCTCGACACTCGAATCGGCATCGGCTCGCCACAGCGGCGCGCCGTGCGTGTCGACCCACAACTGCTGGCTTGCCAGTCCCTTTATCTCGAACTCCAGCGTCCCGCGCTCGCCGGCAAAGATGCTCGCCAGCAGATCAAGGAATCGGGCGCGGTGATTCGGAAGTATTTGATGGCTGAGATCGACACCGCGGATGGCGTCCAGCGATTTGGCTTCGAGCATGGCAAGCCCGGCCGGATTGATGTCGATCACCAGCGCGTCGCGAGTCAGCAGAGTGATGCACTCTGGCGCGGTGTCGAGAATCGCGCGCAGGTGCTGCCGGTCGCGCTCCGCGGCGGCGGGGTGCTTCTCAGCCATTCGAATGTCGAGACTCGATTAGATTGTCCCGCCAAACGCCGCACCCCCGTCAAGATCCCTCTTTCAGGACCTCTTCACTGCTTGACGGCCGCGTAGCACTCGCACGACTGGCCGGACAGCAGCGCGTTGTCCCGAATGATGATCAACCCACGTCGATAGTCGATGGCGCCGGATTCCCGAAGTTCCGAAGCGGCTTCGGTCACGGCGCTTCGCGGCCCACCGACCATGTAAGAAATGAACTCATGTGTGAGCAGCAGCTCGTTGGATCCGGCGCGATCGGCGGTCATCAGCAGCCAGCGGGCCAGGCGCTGTCGAGCGTTGTGAAAACGATTGCAGACTGCTGATTGAGACAGCTGCGCGATCAACTGATGCGAGTAGTCGAGCAGGCGCTCGTGCAGCTCGCCGCAATCGACGAGCATCGAACGCACGACGTCCGTCGGGATCTTCAGCGCGCGTCCCGGCACCTGCGTTACGACGCGGAACGGGAGACCTCCGCTGCCAAACACAGACGATAGGCTGGCAACGCCCTCGCTGCCAACGACCGCAACTTCGACGGTCGCGCCCCCCGTCGTGGTCCCCACGAGCGACAACACACCAGACAAAGGAAAGTAGACGTGAGAAGCGGTTTGCCCCGCTTCTGCCATGACTTGCCCTCGGGCTAGTGCAATTTCCTCGGAGGCGTTCTGCAGTAGTGCCAGGTCGTCGTGGTTCAGCCCTGTGAGAATGTCGTTTGTCGTCTCAGCAACTACCATGAAATCCTCCGTCCTTCGCGGTCCTCCTGAACGGCAGCTCAACTGCGCCGTGTCATCTGGTCGAGTAGTAGCAAATTCTTTGCCTCATCCCTCGCCATGGCTGGGCTAAAGGACTTTTGGCAGATGACCGCAACCACGGGTGGCAGTGCTACTACCGAGACGTGGGGAAGACATCCGCACTCAGAGCGGGTTCGTGAAATCGACTGACAACGCGAGACGGAGCGGAAAGTGGTCTGACGCTCGGCGAGCCGCGTCGCCTTCGCTGAGGACGTCGCACTCGGTCACGCTCGAGGCGTCATCTCTCCGCACGAACGCATAGTCGAGGCGGATGTGAGGGTCCCAAGTCGGAAATGTCGGGCCGGCGTTGGCCGGTTTCAGTGCGCGATACGCATCCACGTAACCGGCTCCCAGCATGATCGCGATTGTTTGCCACCGAATTCGGCCACCGCTCAACCACACGAGCAGCCGCAGTCGGCGCGGCAACTTCGCGATGTCGAGCTGCTCATCGGGCGCAATCGTATTGAAGTCGCCAATCACGACATGCGGCCCTGTCTGACTCTGTGAGAGGTCGGTCAGCAACGACCGAAGCTCGCGAACCCGCCGGCGCTCGGTCCACGCGGCATGAACGGCGCTCAAGTGCACCCCAATGACATGAAGATCGAGTCCACGAGGAATGATTTCGAGAAACGCGTGTTGCGAAAACCTGGGACGCACCCATCGATGGTGCGCGATCGGGAGTCGACTGAGATAAGCCAGGGATCGCCCAGGGCTAGCAGCGTGAATGTCGAGTCCCGTTATCGCCGCAAGGCGCTCGACCACCGCAGGCCTCGTCGCCTCCTGGAGAACAACGAGGTCCACAGCGGCATCGCGAATCACGGCCGCCAGCAACTGCTCGCGGCCGGTGCCGCCGCGGCGAACGTTGTAGGAGAGGATACGGAGCGACATCGCGGACGACGGACTCGGTGTCAGGTGGCCTCTAGCTCGCGAGCGACGAGCGTGAGGTATGGCTGTCCGAGCAAGTCTCCACGAAGGAACATGACGAGATCGCCGGTGGCCTGAATATTCACGGGTCGCCCGACCATCATCCGGAGCTTTTGCCGGAACGAAACCAGATCAGGGGCAATCGCTGGATCCTCCTCATCGCTGAGCGGCCGCGAGTGCAATCCCGGAACGTAGAACCCGTCGAGCCGAAACAGTTTCAACGCTTCGCCGCCGATGAGCGTGAGGTCCATGTCGCTGGTGCCGGGTCCGTCAGCGTCGAAAGGCGCATCATCCTTCCAGCGTCTGCCGGTCACCGCGCTGCCGCGCAGGACGGCGCCGACACCGAGTGGAATCCCATTACGCACGGTCTCGACGAACTCGCGGAAGCGTTCTTCATCACCGCCAAACGCGAGACGGACGACGTTCTCGTGCTTTTCTGTTTCGCTGAGCTCGCGCTCGGTGCTTTCAACGTTGTCCTTTTCCGACACTTGTCGTCGACCTCGCCTCCGCGACGTTGCAACAGCGATACCACGAGCAGTTGCTGAGCTACCCAATGCCGGGGACAGGCTTTGTCATCGAGGGACAGTCCCTGTCATCAGGGGACAGTCCCTGTAACGCCCGGTCGCTACTAGAATGACCGCATGCGCTCCCTCGGCTTGATGACGCTCGCGTTGGCCCTTAGCGGGAATGTCCTTCTCGGTTTGGACGCGGACAAGTACTGGGGCCAGTGGCGAGGCCCTCTGGGCAACGGGGTCTCGAAGTCGGCCGATCCGCCGATCGCCTGGGCCGAGAACAAGAACATCAAGTGGAAGATCGAGATCCCCGGACGCGGCTCAGCAAGCCCGATTGTCTGGGGCGACAAACTGTTTCTCCTGACCGCCATCCCGGCCGGCGTGCCGGCCGGAGAGTCGCATCAGCCACGCGGTGGCGTCAACCCTCGCGTCGCTCACAGCTACAAGGTTCTGGCGATCAACCGCGCTGACGGAAAGATTGCCTGGGAGCGGACGGCGCGCGAAGAGGCGCCGCACGAAGCTTCTCATCAGGACAACGGCACGTGGGCGTCGAGCTCCGCGGTCACGGATGGGGAACACGTCATCGCGTCGTTCGAATCGCGAGGCATCTACTGCTACGACATGAATGGCACGCTCGTGTGGCAGAAGGATCTCGGCGACAAGAAGATGCGCAATGAGTTCGGCGAAGGCTCCACGCCAGCCTTGCATGGCAACACCTTGATCGTCGTCTGGGATCACTTCATCCCGGGTGAGTCGTTCGTGGTCGCTCTCGACAAACGGACAGGGAAAGAACTGTGGAGGGCCAAGCGCGACGAGATCGACACGTGGGCGACGCCGCTGGTGATCGAACACGATGGCCGGTCGCATGTTGTCGT
The DNA here is from genome assembly GCA_963724485.1 of uncultured Acidobacteriota bacterium. Lineage (GTDB taxonomy): Bacteria > Acidobacteriota > Vicinamibacteria > Vicinamibacterales > UBA2999 > JACCSI01. The sequence continues at coordinate 189,507 of CAVRUW010000011.1, read as the reverse complement.
CCCGGGCATGAACCGCCTTCGGAGCTATGACCTGACCACGGGCGACGTGATCTGGGAGACCGCGGGTTTGACGATGAACCCGATCCCGTCGCCAGTGGCGGCGGATGGAATGGTGTTCGCGACCAGCGGATTCCGAGGCAATAGCCTGAAGGCCATCAAGCTCGCCGGCGCCAAGGGCGACATCACCGGCACGCCCAACGTCGTCTGGACGCTCGATCGCGACACGCCTTATGTGCCCTCACCGTTGCTGTACGACGGTGTGCTCTACATCCTGAAAACCAACAACGGATTGTTGTCGGCGTTCGACGCCGCGAGCGGGAAACCTCACTATCAGGTTCAGCGCCTCGAGAAGGCGGCCAATGTTTTTGCTTCGCCAGTCGGCGCCGCCGGACGGGTCTACATTGCGGGTCGCGATGGTACGACCGTGGTGCTCAAACACGGGCCAACATTCGAAGTGCTCTCCGAAAACACGCTTGATGACGGTTTCGACGCCTCCCCCGCCGTCGTGGACCGTGAACTTTACCTCCGCGGATACCGATACCTCTATGCAATAGGCGCGACAGGCGCGTCCTAGGTTCACGAGGTGGCACATGGGCGGCTGCGGCCGTCCCGATCGACATGGCGACGGAACAGGGCTCTCGCGGCACGCTCCGCGTGCTTTTCGTTGAAGATTCCGAGAATGATGCCCTTCTTATTCGCCGCCAGCTCAACCGCGAGGGCTATACGGTTGAGCACTCGCGAGTCGATACGAAGGAAAGCTTCGACGCCGCGCTGACGAACGGCACGTGGGATGTGGTCATCTGCGATCACTCCCTTCCGCACTTCAATTCCACCGAGGCCCTTGCCGCTGTCAAGAGGCGTGAGCTTGACTGCCCTTTCATCATCGTCTCCGGGACGATTGGCGAGGACGCGGCGGTCGAGGCCATGCGTGCGGGCGCGCACGACTACGTCCTGAAGAACAACATGGCGCGGCTCGCGCCGGCGATCGATCGCGAGTTGAGTGACGCGGAGCTCCGTCGTCAGGCGCGTCAGGAACGCGAAGCACGCAAGGCAGTCGAACGACAGCTCCAGCAGTCGCAGAAGATGGAAGCCGTCGGGCGGCTCGCGGGCGGAATTGCGCATGACTTCAACAACCTGCTGACAGCCATCCTTGGATTCACCGGCCTCGCGCTCGAACGGATCGACGAAGGACGGAATGTCCATTTCGAGCTCGAGCAAGTGAAGCAGGCCGGGGAGCGCGCGGCACGATTCACTCGTCAGCTGCTCGCCTTCAGCCGTCAGCAGGTGCTGTCGCCTCGACTCATCGACCCCGCCGAGACCGTCGAAGCCATGGCCCCGATGCTGAAGCATCTGCTCGGCGAGGGTGTGCGTCTCGAGACTCCCCCCTCGCCAGGCGAAGGTCGCGTGAAGGTTGACCCCGGACAGTTCGAACAGGTGGTGATGAACCTGGCGATCAACGCGCGCGATGCCATGCCTAAGGGTGGTGTCTTGACACTCGAGACGTCCCGCGTCGAGCTGAACGACTACGCCGCCAAGCGGAGGCAGCTCACGCCCGGCCCCTACATGGTCATGACCGCGACCGATACCGGCGTCGGGATGGACGAGGCAACGAGGGCGCGGATCTTCGAGCCGTTTTTCACGACCAAGCCACCAGGCCAGGGCACGGGTCTTGGGCTATCGACGGTCTACGGAATCCTCCAGCAGAGCGGCGGCAGTATCGCGGTCGAGTCGACGCCCGATCAGGGCACGACGTTCCGTGTCTACTTGCCGATGGCCGCGGATGCGCCAGAGGTCGCGCCGGCACCGGCAAGGCCTGTGCGTCGCGTCGGCGAGCTCCAGGGTACCGTTCTGATCGCCGAGGACGAAGAGTCGGTGCGCATTCTCGTTCGCACAGTACTTTCGGGGGCTGGATTCCGCGTCTTGGAAGCGGCGTCGGGTACCGAAGCGGCCCGAATGGTCCGCGCCCTCGAGGAACCGATCGACCTGCTCATCACCGACGTCGTGATGCCGGGGATGATCGGACCGGATCTCGTCCGGCTCACCCTCGATCGCTTTCCGCAAACGCGCGTCCTCTATATCACCGGTTACGCGACGCACTCAGCCATCCCGCCCGGGTTTGTCGGGGATGACGAAGTGCTGATGCAGAAACCGTTTCTGCCGCAGGAGTTACTGGCGCGGGTGCACGAGCGGCTCGGGATTTCGACTTGAGTCGCAGCACCGCCTCAGGGGTGCGTTCAGCGGTCGAACGGCGCGGGCCGCTCGCGCGATGGTGGCTCAACCTTCCGCTGCGAGACAAAGGGCTGCTCGTCGTCGTGGTTCTGCCCCTCACGACGCTGGTCGCTGCGGTGTTGATGCGGATTCCATACAGTCAGCAGGAACAATTGACCATCGCCCTGACCACGCGCGTCGCGCAAAGCCGCGATGCCGCGCAGGAGCTGGTGATCTCGCTACTCGACATGGAATCCAGCTTGCGTGGATATCACCTGAATCGAGATGGCGACTCATTGCGGCGCATCGCCCGGGCACGAGAGACGATTCCCGTTCACCTCGAACGGCTTTCGGTCCTGTTGTTCAGAGACTCCGACCAGGGCCTGTTCGAGAAGCTGTCGGCGCTCGTGCGGCAGGAGCTCACGGTTGCCGATCGCTTCCTGACCAGCGTGACCCAGACTGGCGAAACGAACAGTGCCCAGGCGATCAATCACGCGCTGTATCGACTGCCAGCCGCCATTCCAGAGGCGTTCGAAGATCTCCGCCGCAGCCAATCCGAAGTCGTCGGCCGAAGCCAGGCTGAACTCGAACGCCGGCGTCAGCGACTGACGCCGATCATCCTGCTGACCCTCTTCGGCGGACTCGCCGCTACCCTGGCGGCAGGGTGGCTGTTTGCGACCGGCATCGCCGAACGTGTCACAGCGCTTGAGCGGAACGCGGAACGGCTGGCCAACGGCGAGCGCTTGCAGTACGAGCCGTCACGTGGGCTCGATGAAATCGGCAGCCTGGATCTCACGTTGCGACGGGCATCCTTGCGCCTGCGGACCCGGGAACGTGAGCTCAAGGACGTCAACGCACGGCTCGAACGGACGGTCCACGAGCAGGCGCTCCTCAATCGAGAGCTCGAGGCGTTCAGCTACTCGGTCTCGCACGACTTGCGCGCCCCGTTGCGCAGTATCGACGGCTTTGCGCAGGCGCTTCGTGAGGACTGGGGCGACCAACTGGACGAAACTGCACAAGATCATCTGTCGCGGGTCCGAAATGCCGCGCAACGGATGGGCCAGCTGATCGATGATTTGCTCAAGCTGTCGCGGCTGACACGGTCTCAGATCCAACGCACCGACGTGGACCTGTCAGAGCTGTCCCGCGAAGTCGGCAAAGAGCTGACCGAACGCAATCCCACGCGGAACATGACCTTCAAGATCAAGGACGGCCTGCACGCCTGGTGCGACCCGCCGCTCGCCCGCATCGTCCTGGAGAACCTTTTGGGCAACGCATGGAAGTTCACGGCGAAGATCGAAAACCCGAGAATCGAGTTCGATGTGGTTCCCAACACGCGGCCCAGCGTGTTCGTCGTTCGCGACAACGGCGCGGGCTTTGACATGAAGTACGTCGATAAGTTGTTTGCTCCCTTCCAGCGCCTTCACGGAGAACGGGAATTTCCCGGAACGGGAATCGGCCTCGCCACCGTTCAGCGCATCGTGCACAAGCACGGTGGCTCCGTGCGCACGAGCGCAGAGCTCGGCAAGGGCGCCGCCTTTTTCTTTACCCTCGAGGCCGCCGACGGATCGGACGACGCGTCATGAGCCCCGGAACAATGTCGCGAAAAGTCATCTTGCTCGTCGAGGACAGTGCCGACGACGAAGCGCTCACCTTACGCGCGTTGTCGCGCAACAACATCGGCAACGAAGTGATCGTGGCACGCGACGGCGAAGAAGCACTGGAATGGCTCTTCGCGACGGGGCGGCATGCCGACCGCGACAACCGCGATCAACCGGCACTTGTCCTTCTCGATCTCAAGCTGCCAAAGATCGATGGGCTGGAGGTGCTGCGCCGGATTCGCGAGCGCGCCGAGACTCGCCTGGTTCCAGTCGTCATCCTGACGTCCTCCCGCGAGGATCAGGACCGGTTGCGGGGGTATCTCCACGGCGCCAACTCCTACATCCGCAAGCCGATTGATTTCGCGCATTTCGTCGAAGCCGTTCGACAGGTCGGTCTCTACTGGCTGGTGCTCAACGAGCCGCCGCCAGAAAGCGCTTGAAGGTCGAATTTCGACCAGCTCAGCCGTGCTATCGTGACGCGTCGATGCCTCGCGAAAGATCGCGGCAAAACCTCGCCCCGAAGCCGCTTCCGTCGGCAAGCGACATCGACATCGCCTGTCAGGCCCTGCAGGAAATCAAGCGGCAGCTCAAGAGTATCGCTAGCGTCGGCGGCGGAGAGCCGAGTGTCGGATTGTTGACTGCAGCTGTCGACGATTGTGTTGAAGCCGTAATCGTCACCGATGACGCTGCCGAGATCAGGATCGTGAACGGCGCGGCCGCGCGGCTGACCGGTCTGTCGACACGAGAGCTTCAGTCGTTGACCGTCTGGGACATTGGCGACCCGGCGTCGCAGATCGACTTCGATGTGCTGTGGAAGGAATTTCTGCGCGCTGGCCGGCAACGTGGGAACTACGCTATTCGCAATCGCGCTGGCAACGCGGTCGAGGTGGCTTACTGTGCCGAGGCGAACGTGTTCCCGGGCCGCCATGTGTCGGTCATTCGCAAGCGAAACGCGGCCTGAAACGCGCTTTTGGGAACGGACGGAGAAACGAACAATGCTACAGTTTGCCCACAGAGCCTCACTCTGATGGCGCCAGAACCCACTACTCCCCCATTGATTCTGCTGGTCGACGATTACGAAGACGCTCGGGTGATGTACGGACACTTCCTCAGGATGTCGGGATACGAGCCGCTCGAAGCGGCCACTGGCGAGGAGGCGCTCGAATTGGCCTACTCGCGAGTTCCCGACCTCATCCTGCTGGACATGTCGCTCCCCGGCATCGACGGCTGGGAAGTCACGGCGGAACTCAAACGCAACGACAAGACCAAGCACATTCCCATCGTCGCGTTGACCGCACATGCGCTGCAGACCGAGCGGCAGCGCACGGAGCGGGCCGGATGCGATGGCTTCCTCGCGAAGCCGTGTGCGCCACCCGACCTGCTGGCGGAGATTTCCCGACTACTAGGCCCGCGGTCGGGGGTCAACGACGCAACGCGCACATGACCGCTTTCGATCGCGCCACGACTGCTGACGCCGTTCGTGAACGATCATTCGACCCACTGTGACAATGGCGAATCAGATCGAGTTCGGACGTACCCGATCAACGGGACTCGTCGAGGTCCTGGACCGGATTCTCGACAAGGGATTGTTCATCGGCGGAGACATCAAGATCTCTCTCGCCGAGGTCGAGCTGCTGACCATTCGCATCCGCCTGATTGTCTGCTCGCTGGACAAGGCGCGAGAGATCGGACTCGACTGGTGGATGTACGACCATCACCTTTCGCCCGGCCGCACCGGTACGGCTGAGCGGGATCGACTCGAGCAGCGCATCGCGGCGCTCGAACAGCAACTGGGGGCGGCCGTCGCACGGCTGGCGCCAGCCAAACTCCGGCCTCCGGCGGCCCGACCGCCAAAGGGAGCCGCGCGAGCGCGAAAGACTCGCGGGCCACGATAACCCCACGTGGAGTAGACAATGCCCGTTGAACGAGCTGCAGGTGGAACAAGTCTTGTCGACGTCCTCGATCGTGTGCTGGATAAAGGCATCGTCATCGACGCCTGGGTCCGCGTGTCACTGGTGGGCATCGACCTCATCACGGTTGAAGCGCGTGTGGTCGTCGCCTCGATCGACACCTATCTGAAGTACGCCGAAGCCGTCGGCCAGGTCTCGACCGCCTCGCGTCCGGCGATCGAGCCGGTCGCCGCCGACGTGTTGATCACCGAGGCCGATCTGATCAAGCGCGAGCGTGTCCCGCGCAAAGCACCGATCGCGGCGCCGCGTCGTCGTAAGCGGCCACCGACGCCATGATCAGTGCCGAGGTCAAACTCGCGCTTACCGAGCTCTTTTTGAGCAGCGTGGATGCGTCTGTCTGCGCGCAAAAGGGACTCGAGTGGTTGGGACAGCACGTGGCCGTCGGGCGCGCGCTGCTGGCCACCGCCGCGAGTGACCCCAGCCGGCTCTGGGGCGTGGCCGCACTGGGTTTATCAACGGCGCGAACCGGCGAGTTCGTCCTCGACATCGACGATCGGCGGGATCCGCTGGTCGCAGTGGCATGGAGCGGGCGGCCCGCTCACTTCCGTCGCGGGCCGCGACAACCCGAGACGCCGCTCGAAAACGCCCCTTTCTACGCCGTTCCACTTCGTCCCGATAACAAACTCCCGCCGCTTGGCATTCTGCTCCTCGAGAGCGACGAACCGCAGATTGACGACGATGTGCTGTGGTTTGCGGAGGTGTTGGGCGAGAAGTTCCAGGCGCTCCGCTTACGGAACGTCACCGCTGATCCCGGCCTCGATCGTGAGCGGCACCTGCTTTACAGCATCATCAACGCCGTCACCGACCCGATTCTCCTGACCGATGAATCGGGCAAGTTGATCATCGGGAATCTCCGCGCCGAGCAGCTGTTTGCAATTCGCTCCGAAGAAAGCGAGGGCCGCCGTCGCGCGGTCGAGATCAACAACCTGTTCTTCTCCTCCGCACTCGCCGGCCGACTCGTTGGCGGCAGGCAGATGGCCGCACGAGAGGTAATTCTCGTCGACCCGGAGGATGGCTCGGATCTGCTGTTCGAGTTGCTGACGTCGCACATGTCGCTCGAACGCGATACGTCGGCGATCGTGTCAGGTACTACGCAACGTTACCGACCTCGGACGTGCGCGTCAGGAGCTGGAAGAGAACTACCGGCGGCTGATGGAAGCCGAGGCGCAGATGCGCACGGAACGCAATCGACTCGATCTGCTCGTGGACTCGGTCGGCGATCCGATCATCGTGACCGACCCCGCCGGCGACATCCTGATGACCAATGCCCCCGCCGAGCGCTTCTTCACCATTGGCGACAGCGGCAAAGACACGCAACTGCATGTGCAGAACAACGTCGCGAAGTTCTCGTCGTTCGTCTCAGGTCTGATGCTGCAAAGCGGCGCCAGTGGGCTGCAGCAGCGGTGGCGCGAGCGCTTCATGGTGACCGAACCGGAGACCGGCCGAACCGTGCCGATGGAAGCCATCGCGGGGACGATGATGGCCGGGCCGAGCGAGCTGACAGGCGTCGTGACGGTGCTCCACGACCAAACCGAAGCCATCGAGCGTGAACATTTGTACATCGAGTTGCAGCGAGCCAGCGCTCAACTCGAGGCAAAGGTCCGCGAAGCGACGGCGGAACTCGCCCATCAGAACGAGCTCTTGCGGCGTCAGGCCCTGGCGCTGGAACAGGCGTCGGCGGCCAAGTCACAGTTCCTCGCGAACGTCTCGCATGAATTCCGCACCCCGCTCAATGCGATTCTGGGTTACTCGCTCATGCTGATCGGCGGCTTTTATGGGCACTTGAGCGAGGAGCAATCGAGAACGGTTCAGCGAATCGACGCCAACAGCAAGCATCTCGCGACTTTGATCAACGACGTGCTCGACATCGAGCGCATCGAGGCCGGGCGCATGCCGCTGCAGATTTCGCAGTTCCCGGTTCAGGACGTCGTCGGCGAGGTGCTCGAGGAACTGCAGGGAGTCATTGCGCAGAGCACGGTCTCGGTGACCGTTGACGTCCCCGACGACGTGCCGCGTTTCAGGAGCGATCGGCAGAAGGTCAAGCAGATCCTGGTCAACTTGTTGAGCAACGCGCTCAAGTACACCAAGGAGGGAACGGTCGACATTCTCGTGCGGCACGCTCCGTCGCGTGGCAGCATCGACCTGAGCGTGCGCGATAGCGGTATCGGGATCGCGCACGAGGATCACACGCGGATCTTCGAGCCATTCCAGCAAGCCAAGCGGGCCATTACCAGGCCCCAGGGCGGTACTGGCCTTGGCTTGGCGATTTCGCGCCGTCTTGCGCGTATGCTGGGTGGCGACATCAAGGTGGACAGCGCCCTCGGCGAAGGTTCGACGTTCACCGTGGCAATTCCCGTTCGTGTACGGACGCGAGCGCAGCACTATCGCGAAGACCCGGATCAACGACAACAGTCGGCCTGACCACCAGGCAGCGCAGGGATATGGCGAAGAGAACCGCAGCACGCATCAAGAAAACGGCGCGCGCCACCGCCTCACGGGCGACTAAACGACCGGCCAAGACGAACGCGAAATCGGCAGCTTCGGTCACCCGGCGGCGAACCGCACCACGCGCCAGCCCGCGACCAATGTCGATCGGGGCCGCCCGTGCGGAGCCGCGACCCGCCGACCAACCGGTCAAGGGTCGCTACGTGTATTGCATCGTTCGCTCGGACCAACCGTTGACGTTTGGCTCCATCGGCATCGGCGAAGAGCCGGCACCGGTCTATACCGTGCGCTGTGATGATCTCTCCGCAATCGTGTCGGACACGCCGCTTGGCGTGCTCGATCCGACACGAGACAACGTGCTCGCGCACCAGCGGGTCAACGAAACCGTGATGCGCGAACACACGGTTCTGCCCATGTCCTTCGGCACCATGTTCAAGACCCGAGACGATGTGACCGCGTTCTTGCGATCCGCGTACCGCGCCTTCTCGGACGTGCTCGACAAGATGGAGAACAAGCTGGAGTTCGGCCTCAAGGTCCTGTGGGACCGCGAAGCGGTGATCCGCGAAATCGAAGAGGAAGACGACGATATCCATCGACTGAAGACCGAAATCGCGGCGCAGAAGGGCTCGACGTATTTCGCCCGCATGCAGTACGGACGTCTCATCGACGGGGCGCTCCAGTCGAAGTCCGAACGCTACGTCAGCGAGATCTTCGATCGGTTGCGCGACGTGTCCGTAGCCGCGCGCTCGAATAAGCCGATCGGGGATCGCATGATCCTCAACGCTGCGTTCCTGGTCACGCGCGACCGCGAAGAAGAGTTCGACGCGCGGGTCAAGGCGCTTGGCGCTGCTACCGACAAGCTGACTTTCAAGTACACGGGGCCCTGGCCGCCGTACAATTTCGTCAATATCCGGCTCAAGCTCGAACGCGCCTGAAATGTTCATCCTCGACTCGCTGCTGATCAACGGGATCAAGTTCGCCCTCGACAAAGTGCTGCAGGTGGCCGAGCAGGAGATGGACAATCCTGAAACGCTTCAGCAGCAGCTGCTCGAGGCGCAAATGCAGCTCGAGGAAGGCGCGATCGACGAAGAGACCTTTGCCGAGATCGAACGTGACGTGTTCGCCAGGCTGCGCGAATTGAGGGGCGATGAAGCCTCTAGCGGAGTCGCCGATTCGAGCGCCTTTGACGACGTCGTGATCGAAATACCGGAGGACGAACGTTCGTAGCCATCTCTATGTGTACGCAGCCGTCGGCGGACATCCGTCACGGCGCGCATTGAGCGCTCTTCCTTCGCTGCCCGACGGGTCTTCTCCGCGGCTGGTTCCTCTGGACGACACCATCTCGCTGGTCGTCGCGGATGTGCCGGCGGACATCTACAGCCCGGAGGCGCTCGAGCAGCGCCTGACCGATCCCGATTGGGTTTCGCGATGCGGCGCGGCGCATCACGCAGTATCCGAAGCGCTCGCGAAGACTGTGCCGGTGATCCCCTTGCGCTTCCTCACGCTTTTTTCGACCGAAGCGAAAGCGGTCTCGGCGATGAAGCGATCGAAAGCGAAGCTGGTAAAAACGATTGAGCGGGTGAGGGGCCGTGAGGAGTGGGTGCTACGGATCGGACGCCCCGATCCGCGACGGGCGGCCGCCGACCCGCGCGCAACACGCGCTTCAGGCAGTAAGGGTCAATCAGGCACCGCGTTTCTCCGTGCGAAGGCCGATGCCCGGAAGCTCGAGACTGAGCGTGCGCACCGAGTGGCGACAGATGCGATGACGGTTTTCGAGACGCTTCGCGAGGTAGCGGACGAAGCCACGACTCGGCCTGTCGAACCGGGGCTGAACCTGCTGGTCGACGCAGCCTTGCTGGTGAAGAAGCGAAACGGGGCCACGCTGCGACGCACGCTGGCTGCCGCAGCGGCTGGCCTTCTGGCTGAAGGTTGCCCGGTCAGCCTGACAGGGCCATGGCCGCCGTACAGTTTTGCCGCACTGGGCGGAAAACATGGCTGACCAGGAATCGATTTCGCCGGCAACACTGGCCGGGTTGCTCGAATCGCCAAACTCCAGTCTGCTCGATCTCGTCGACAGCCTGCTCGACAAGGGCGTCGTCCTCGATGGCGAGATTGTCCTCGGTCTGGCCGATGTCGATCTCGTTTATCTTCGGCTGAGTGCCGTGCTCGTGGCCGCCGATCGCATCTTGCCGCCTCTACCCAAGTAGGCTTCGTCGATGCGTCTCTATCTCTATGCGATCGCCGAGGGGCTGGGCTCCGTCGGGGACGTGACGGGGATACAGCGGGAACCCTTGAACGTCATCCCGATCGGCAACGCGCTGATCGTTGCGGGATCGGTGTCCGAGCTTCCCGAAGTCAGTCGTGACCACTTGATCGCGCAGGACAGCGTCGTGCGTGCGCTCCATGCCCGCGCCGATGCGCTGCTGCCCATGCGCTTCGGGAGCAGCGTGGAGAACATCGAGTCCTTGACGCGGCTTCTCGATCCGTTAGCGACACGGGTGGCGGACACCTTCGCGCTCGTCCGTGGGCGGGAGCAGATGACGGTTCGCGTGCTACGCACGCTCGCGGGTGCCGCACGGTGCCGCGGGTGCCGCGGGTGCCTGGGTGCTGGTGCTGAAGGTGCGAAAGGTGCCAGAAGTGCGACGGGGATCGAGGGCGCGGGAACACGTTACCTGATGGGGCGGGCCTCCAGTCGAACCCCGCCGGAAGTGACGTCTATTCTGGGCGCACTCAATGATCTCCAACGAGCGACCCGAATCGAATCAGGACGGGATCCCGCAGTCGTGGCGACCGTTTATCAGCTGATCGATCGCGGAGCAAGCGCGCTGTATTGCCGGCGAGTCGAAGAAGCCGCGGCATTGATGCCAGATCTGGCGCTGCGCGTTAGTGGCCCTTCGCCTCCCTACGCGTTCGCCGTCTTAACTGCACCGTAGGCACTTAGGCACCCAAATCACGCAGGGACCAGCACCCGCGGCACCCGCGGCACCTGCCTAAGACAACTTCCCCAACGGCCCCAGGTCGAGATTGAGATCCTTCGGATCGATCCCGGCCTGGCGCGCGAGATCGTGGACGGTCTCCTCGAGTTGCATCAGCGCCGCGCCCACGCGTTCGATCTCCTCCGGTGTCAGCGTGCCGTTGTCGACGCGACGGAGCGCCTGCCGTTCGAGTACCTGGCGGATAAAGTCGACGAGGGTCAAGACTAGCTGCATGACCGATCGCCGGACGTCTTCGGGCTCCGCGTTCCACCGAGCCGGCGCCGCTCGTTTTTCGATCCGCTGCTTGAGATCGTTGGCCAGCAGCTCCAGTTCACGAATGTCGTCGCGCTCGCTCACGAAGCCTCGACGATCTCGATTGCAATCTGATCGGGCCCTTCGATCATCGCCGAGCGGCCGACGACACCTTCCGCTCGGCCGATCGAAACCGGAACTCCGCGCTCGCGCAGTCTGCTCACCACCTGATCGAAGTCGCGGATGGCAATCGCAAAGTGATCGGCACGCTGCCCTCGGGTCGACAGCAGCGGGGGCGCGGTTCGATAGATCAGCAAGCCTGTATCTCCAATCCACACCAGCGCTTCCGCAACTCGATGCTCCGGTGGTGGCAACTCACGCGATGACGCTGCAGGGTGAGCTGGGAGTTCGACACGCGCTCCGAGGACATCGCGATACCAGGCGGCGGCAGACGACGGCGTCACGCTCAGAAGATGGAGGTGCAGGAGGTGTGGCGGCAGCGGCGCCTCCCACGCGACTTCGCGCCCCGCGTGCGCGAGATACGATTCGCCAAGCGACACGGTGCCCCACCCGAAATGCCAGATCGCCGAAGCGTGCGAGGGGGAAGACGACGCGCGATTGATGAGCATCAGCATCGACCCCGACCGCAGCGCGTCGACGTCGCCAATCGTGAAGCGTGTCGTCGCGTCCGAATCAAAGAGGCGCCCGTAGAAGTTGAGAAGAAACGGCCATTGGGAATCGTTGAGATGGAGATGGTGGAAGGCGGGCCCGCCTTCGCAGCCGAAGGCTGCTTCGGCGAGGTCTCGCCGTAGCTCGCCCGCGCATGCACGAGCGGAGGCGGATCCGCGTCGTCTCGCGGTGCGGGACGCCGCATAGGAGAATCAGGCCGAGCAACGCGCTGCGCATCCCTGACGCCCAGTATGCCAACGTTTGCGGCGGCGCGCTCGTCAGAAGGGCTAACCCATGCAGGATCTCCTCTTTGCGATTCGTCAACTGCGCCGTCAGCCCAGCTTGTCGGCCGCCGCGGTCCTGACGCTTGGCCTGGGCCTGGGCGCGTCGATTGCGGTCTTCACGCTCATCAACGCAGTACCTGCTCAGGCCGTTGCCCTATCCGCAGCCCGAGCGTTTGATGACGATTGGCCGCGGCTTGGGCGTACAGCGCGGCAACGCCTCGCACCGCGACGTTCGTTTCCTTCGAGATCGTGTGCGCTCGTGTCAGCCGATTGCTGCGACCGTCGGAGGGTCGGGCCTCAACGTTTCGCTCGACGGCCGCGTGAGCCATCAGGAAGACCGTCTGGTGTCGCACGGTTACTTCGAGGCGCTCGGCATCGCGCCAACCTGGGGACGTGCCTTCACCGCTGCTGAGGATGCCGACCCGCCGCCACTCGTGGTCATCCTCAATGAGCGATTCGTCAGACGCCAGGGTATCGACCCGGCCAGCGTCGTGGGTCGCGAGATGGATCTCGGGGGCCGCAGTCACACCATCGTCGGCGTGCTAGCTGAACGTCACACGCGACCATCCGACGCCGACATCTATCGCCCCCTGGGCAACGACCGTCGCGGCGGTGGCCAGAACATGGAAGTGCTCTGCCGGCTGAGCGAATCGTCCACCATCGCGGCGCTCGATGCCGAACTGGCTGGATTGACCGATGCGGCCCGCGAGGCGCGCCTGGCCAACGAGCGCACCTCGCGCGCCTATAGCGCAACCCCTCGACACGAATGGGAGTTTGGGGCGTTTCGCCCTGCGCTCCTCAGCCTGATGAGCGCGGTGGCTCTCGTCCTGCTGGTCGCAGCAGCCAACACCACGGGGCTGCTGCTCCTTCGAGCCGCTGGACGTCGACGCGAGATCGCGGTGCGGACCGCGCTTGGTGCCGCGCCACGCCGGATTGCTCGAACGCTCGTGATCGAGGGGCTCGTGCTCGCGACGGTTTCCGGCGGCGTCGGGCTCATCACCGCACCGCTGCTCGTGCGCGGATTGTTAGCCGTCGCGCCAGCATTCTACGGACAACTCGCGACTTTCTCGATCGACACCATCGTTCTCGCGACCGCTGCAGGTTTGTGTACGCTCGTGGGTCTCGCCGTCTCGGTACCGCCGTTGCTCGAGGTACTGCGGGTCAATCTGCGCGAGACGCTGCAAGAAGAAGGGCGCAGTGGAACGGCGGGGCGGCGGACTCAATGGATGCGGCAGGCACTAATCGGTGCCGAAACCGCCGTCTGCGCCGTGCTGCTCGTCGGCGCGTTGTTGCTGCTTCGCACTTTCGTCAATCTCGTCAACGTCCCAACCGGCTTCGACGCAGATGGCGTCGTGACGGCACGCATGTCCGTTCAGGGCCCACAGTACGACGATATCGATCGACTGATTCGGTTCTTCGAGTCGGGCGTGGCACGACTGAAAGCGCTGCCGGGCATCGAGGAGGCCGCCGTTGGTGCGAGTCTGCCAGCCGAGCGCGCGCTGAATATGCCCGCAACCTTTCCTGACTCGAACCAACCGGATCAGACGAGGGTCGTGAACTGGCGCTACGTGACGCCCGGGTATTTCCCTTTGCTGAAAATCCGTCATCTGGCCGGGCGCGCGATCAACGACGCGGACCGTGCCGGGGCGACGCCGGTCGCCGTCGTGAACGAAACGTTCGCTCGCGAACATTACGGTGGGGTCGAGCAGGCGCTCGGCCGGCGCATCGTCGTTGCCAAGGAACCGGCGCGTGAGATTGTTGGAGTGGTCGCTGATACTACCGGCTGGGCGCTTGGTGATCCGCCGCGGCCCATGATGTTCGTTCCGCTGGCGCAGGTTGAAGCGTCCATCGCACGAATCGCGCATTCGTTCTTTCCTCCGCGATGGATCATCCGGAGTTCGCTGGACACCGCCGGCGCACGACGACACCTCGAAGCCGTGGTCCGCGAGCTCGATCCAGCGCAGCCCTTCATCGAGGTGCAGTCACTCGAGTCGTTGATGCTTCGATCGATCGGGATGCAGCGGTTCTATCTCGTCGTGCTGACCGCGTTTGCCACATTTGCGGTCTTGCTCGCGGCGGTCGGTGTCTACGCCGCGTATTCGTCTGCTGTCGCCAGTCGCACAACGGAAATTGGCGTCCGCCTGGCCCTGGGCGCTGCGCCACGACAGATCATGTGGAGTGTGGTAAGCCGCGCGCTGCTCCTCGGCGTCGTCGCAACGGCAATCGGTCTTGGAGTTGCGGCGGCCGCCGCGCGACTCTTGCGATCGGTGTTGTTTGGCATCAGCGCCACCGACGCGTCCACCTACGTGATTGTTGGCGTCGCGCTGGTCCTGACCGTACTGCTCGCGGCACTGCTTCCGGCGGTTCGGGCGGCACGGGTGGATCCCCTGGCCGCCATCAGGCGCTGAACTCCGGCGCTCGTCCCAGCGTAATTGGTTTATTGAGGTCCTGATCCGTGACTCGAACGATGTCCTCGGTCAAGTTTCTGTTCATGGCGCCCCTGATCCTTGCCTTCTTGTTCGTCATCAACCTGATGACGTGGCACGGTCAATGGTGGGTCCAGTGGGCGGCCCTGGGGCTGGGCATTGCCTGGGTTTCGAGCTTATTTCGCGTCATTCGCGCCGTGATTGTCGGCGGCGGTCTGGCGGCCGTGGCGGCCTACTGGCTCAAGAACCGCAGCTAGCGGTCACTGCGCGGACCTAGACTCCGTGCCCGTAGCCGTGCTCCTTGAGCTCGTCGGTCTCCGGAAGCGGAGGCGACACAAACGGGCGCACGGTGACATCTTTCCGCACTGAGTGCATCGTGCCCGTGGCTGGGGTTCCCCGGTCCTGGGACGGTGTCGGCCGTTTCGCCGGCTCGTCGCGTTTGGTCGTGCCCTGCATGGTCCGCTCACCTTTCTTTATCGGTCGTGCCAGAAAAAACTAAAGGGGCCACCACCCGGTAACGGATGATGGCCCCTGGTCTAGTCTCGAAATCTCTAAGGTTGCGTTAGCGCAGCATCATCCGCTCGGCCGTCGGCCCGATAAGGCCGACGCCAATAATGGCCAGAAGTCGAAGGATGCCTAACCGCTTCACTCTAATAAGGATACCACACCGCCCCTGAAATAGACTGAATCCCCGATGGCGTCTGTTTTGGCCGTGATCGTGACCGCTCTGGCCCTCTACGTCTCGCGCGGCGTTCTCGACCAGGTGCTGACCAGCCATGGTGCTATGCGGGTCGCCTTGCTGCCCTCGCCGCTGGCGCTACTGGGATTCACGGCGGTTGGGGCGCTCGGCCTTCTGCTGCTCAGTCATCGAACGCTGCCGCGCGGCACGGCCACCGCCGTTCAACCCCGGATCGGCCCGCTGATCCTTCCGGTGTTTGGACTCTCGATCCTGCTGTTTCCGTACCTGCCGTGGGTGCCCGACCTGGTCCCCGCGCTCCAAATGATCGCCGGTCCGGCGCGTCCGGTGATCTGGCTGGCCATCGTGGCGCAGATCGTCTGGGTGCTGTGGCAGGTTCGTCTACTGCGCGCGGATTGGCTGCAACGCTGGACACTGCGGCGTTCGGCGATCGCCATCGGCGTGCTCACGGCGGCCATCTCCGGGCTGGCCGCGTCACGACTCACGGGTACGGTGTTGTTTCCCTCCGGTGATGAGCCGCACTACCTGGTGATCGCCCAGAGCCTGTGGCGTGATCACGACTTCAAGATCGAGAACAACCACACCCGTGGTGATTACCGCGAATATTTCGTCGCAGTCGCTCGAGCTCGAGCCTCACTATCTGACTCGCGGCACTGACAACGAGATCTACTCGATTCACCCGGTTGGGATGCCGGTGTTGATCGCGCCGATACTGGGCATCGCTGGCTATCGCGCGGTCGTCGCGCTGTTCATACTCATGGCGGCGCTCGCCTCGGCGCTCATGTGGCATGCCGTCGTGCGGGCAACCAACGCCATCGGCGCGGCAACGTTTGCGTGGGCTGCCGTCGTCGCCACGACACCGTTCCTGTTCAACTCGTTTGCGATCTACCCGGAGGTACCGGCCGCGCTCGCCGCGGTGATCGCGCTGACCGTAACGTTTGGCGGGGCCGGGCCTCGTGAAGCGTTGACACAGTGGCTCATCGTCTCGCTCGCGTGTGCGGCGTTGCCGTGGTTCAGTACCAAGTACGCGCCGATGTCGGCTGCGCTGATCGCGATCGCGTCGCTGCGGATCCTCTGGCCGTCCGCCAGCGCCACCCGTCCACTGCCTTCTTCCGGGCACGGCAAACTATCGCCGACCAATCACTTATTTCTCGCGTTGACGGCGCTGGTGGTTCCGTACGCCGCGTCACTCGCCGGGTGGTTCACGTTTTTCTATGTGATCTGGGGCAATCCATTGCCACAGGCGCCGTATGGCGCACTCGTCCAGACCAGTCCCTGGAACCTGGTTTTCGGCGCGCCCGGTTTGCTCTTCGATCAGGAATACGGATTGCTTCCTTATGCGCCGGTCTACGCGCTGGCATTCACGGGGCTCTGGGCGATGTGGCGCGAACGAGGCGAGATGCGGCGCCGGTCGATCGAGATCGCAATCACCTTTGCCGCACTGCTCGCAACGGTTGGCGCATTCAGAATCTGGTGGGGCGGGTCGGCATCGCCGGGCCGTCCGCTGACGTCGGGGTTGTTGCTGCTGGCACTGCCGATCGCGGTGGCGTTTCGTGCTGCGCCGGTCGGCAGCGCGCGACGAGCGGCTCAGCATCTCTTACTTTGGCTGAGTGTTGGCATCGCCGGCCTCATGCTCGTCGCGCAAGGCGGGTTCCTCATCGCCAACGGTCGCGACGGCACTTCGTCGTTGCTGGAGTACCTCTCGCCGCGGTGGCCGGCGTGGACGTTGGTGCCCTCGTTCATCCATCACGAAGCGCCCACCGCGTTGCTGCATTCGTTGGCGTGGGTGGTTTTGGCCGGTGGCGCAGCGTTTTTCATCGGGCGGCCACGAACCAGTCGGCCGGGGGCGGCATCGCTGCTCGCCATTGGAGTCTGCTTCGGCACGCTCGTCGTTGGGTCAATCGTCGTGCCGCGATTACCTGCGTCCCCTGCCTGGCCGAACATCGATCTTCGAGCCCGGCCACGCCTTCCAGTTCTGGACGCGTTCGACAGCGTCGTCCGCCCCGTCGGTATCGAGTATTCACCTCTTCAAGTCGTCGCAGCGGGCGACGTGTCGACCCACGCGAAGCTTCAAGTCGAGCCGGGATGGCGAGGCGATCCGCAGCCAATCCGCGTTCTTCACAATGGGCGATTCTCGGTGCCCGCCGGAAAATATCGAGTTGAGGTCGAATGGAGTGGAACCCGGGCGAACGAAACCATCGCCTTGCAGATGGGGCGCACCGGTCACGCGTGGCGTACATGGCCGGTCGACCCTCGACCCGGCGAGCGATGGTCAGCGGAGTTCGATCTGCCAATGGACGCGAGCTTCATAGGCCTGCGCGGTTCGCCCGAGCTCGAACGCAACATCAAACACATCTCCATCACCCCGCTCGCCATCGTCGATTTGTCGAGGCGCCCGAACCTGCCCACGGTGCTCGGCGCGGCGCAATTTGGGCCGACCGCCGTCTTCTACCATGACGACCACGCATTTCCCGAAGCTTCGGGGTTCTGGGTCCAGGGCGGACGGTCGACGCTCGTGACGATTCAGCGAGAAAACACCTCAACCCCGCTGACGCTGCGCGTGCACAGCGGGCTCATCGACAACCGGCTGCGCGTGGTCGCGGCCGGATGGGAAACGTCACTGGCGCTCGCTCGCGAGCAGCCCGATCAGATTGAGATTCCCGCCGGCGAGCGGAAGGTCGTCACGCTGGAGCTCTCCGCCGACAAGGCCTTCGTGCCCAAAGAAATTACTTCGACGGCCAACGACGCTCGACCTCTGGGCGTCTGGATCGAGGTCATGCCATGAAGGAGTTGCGACGGGAGTACGGCAGCCGGACGCTCGATCTCGACGCCACGGACGTGAATCCGATGATTCAGTTTCGTGCCTGGTTTGAAGAGGCCCTCGCGTCGCAGATCATCGATCCCAATGCGATGAGTCTGGCCACTGCTTCGGCGAGTGGTGAACCGAGTGTGAGAACTGTCCTCCTCAAAGATGTGGACGACACGGGCTTTGTGTTCTTCACGCATTACACCAGTCCGAAAGGACTCGCGCTCGCGGAAAACCCTCGCGCCAGCCTGCTGTTCTTTTGGCCCGCCCTCGAACGTCAGGTGCGCATTACCGGCTCGGTCGCGCGCGTCCCGCGAGCCGTGTCCGAGGAGTATTTCGCCTCGCGTCCGCTCGAGAGTCAGTGGGCAGTGTGGGCCGCGCCACAGAGTTCCGAACTGCCGGATCGTCAGACGTTGCAGGACCGGTTCGAGGACGTCAAGCGCCGCTTCGCGAACCAACCGGTCCCTTGCCCCGACGATTGGGGCGGCTATCACGTGGCCGCCGAGCACATGGAGTTCTGGCAGGGCCGCCCAGGCCGGCTCCACGATCGCATCGCCTACACGCGCGGTGCCGATGGTTCGTGGGCTCGAACACGGCTGGCACCATAAGGGCTGGTAAGTCTGGTATGGCAGGTGTGGCCGGTCAGTCCGGTGACTGCCCAACCCGCCTAACCTGCCCTACCCGCCCCACTCGCCCTACTCGCCCTCTCTAGAGGGTCAGCGTCCCTTCCGCTACCAGCACCGCCTGACCGCCAACCTGCACGCGTGAAATGTCGCGCGACGCATCAGCGGCGATTGCAATGTGGATGCGGCTCGGACGTCCCATCGCGACCCCTTGCCAACTCACCATTCGAGTCGCAACTTCGCCTTGCACGACTCCGTGCCGGACCAAATAGCATCCGAGCGGGCCACACGCGCTGCCCGTGGCCGGATCCTCGACGATCCCGACGCCGGCGGCGAACATCCGGCTGTAGGCGGTGACGCCAGGCTCGGTGGGTTCGAGCGTGAACACGTACACCCCCACATGCTGGATATCGAAAGCGTTCTTGAGCCGTGCCAGCAATGTCATGTCGGGATGCGCCGCATCGACCGCGGCACGTGTGTCGACCGGCACGAGGATGTACGGCACGCCGCAGGACACTTCCTCGACCTGCAGTTTCGATCGGACGATCGCGGCAGGATCGACGCCAATCGCGCGGGCGATCTCATCCGCGCTGGCCTTGGCCGTCCGGTAGTCGGGCAGCGGCTGATCCATCCTTGCAAACGTCAGCGCCTCCCCCGAAAACGTCAACTCGACGCGCGTCGGCCCTACACCCAACCCAAACACGAAGTGGTCCTTCTTGTTCGTGATGACCCCCATGTGGGCAAGCGCGAACGTGCTGCCGATCGTCGGGTGACCAGCCATCGGCAATTCGAGGCCGGGCGTGAAGATGCGCATCCGCACGTCGGTATCAGGCCGCTCGGCGGGCAGAATGAAGGTGCTTTCCGAAAAATTCATCTCGCGCGCGATTGTCTGCATCAGCGTGGCGTCCAACTCGCGTGCATCGAGAAAAACTGCCAGCTGATTGCCTTCGAATCGCCGGTTGGTAAAGACATCGAGCTGCAAATATTCGAGACGTGGCATCTGTTGATCCTTATGAAGCTAGTAGCTATCTTGCCGTGTCCCGTTCGGTAGATGGACGTGAATTGTTCTCATCCGCGAAAGTAGTATGCTTCGCCGAATATGCCTCGCAAACCTTTGCTTCGCCGTCTGCTCGCGTGTCTTCTGACATTTGGTGCCGGAACGCTGGCACTCGGAGCGCAAGGGATCACAAACCAGGATTTATTGGGCGGACTGGCCAACCCGACGCGTTGGTTGACCTATTCCGGCGACTACTCGGGGCGCCGCCACAGCCCGTTGACGCAGATCACGCCCGCTAACGCCTCGCAGCTTTCGGCGCAATGGACTTTTCAGACCGGGGTCGCCGGTAAGTTCGAAGCGACGCCAATCGTCGTCGACGGTGTGCTGTATGTCGGCGGCCCGCTCAACAACGCGTGGGCGATTGATGGCCGCACCGGCCGTCAGATCTGGCGCTACCAGCGGCCCGTTCCGGATGGCGTTCGCGCGTGCTGCGGAATGGTGAACCGGGGTCTTGCCGTCTACGGTGATCGCGTCTTCATGGGCACGCTCGATGCCTACCTGGTCGCTCTCGACATGAAGACCGGGAAGGTCGTCTGGGAAACGCCCATCGCGGATTACAAAGTCGGTTACGCGAGCACAGGCGCGCCGCTCATCGTCAAGGACAAGATCATCACCGGCATCGCCGGCGGCGAGTTTGCCATCCGCGGTTTCATCGATGCTTACGACGTCAACACCGGAAAACAGGCGTGGCGGTTCTGGACCATTCCGGCGCCGGGCGAACCTGGCAGCGAGACGTGGCCGAAGGAAGTGAACTCCTGGGAGCGTGGCGGCGCACCGACGTGGCTGTCCGGCTCCTACGACCCGGAGTTGAATCTCGTGTACTGGGGGACTGGAAACCCCAATCCGGATTTCTACGGCGACGATCGCAAGGGCGACAACCTGTACTCGGGGGCGCTGGTCGCCCTCGACGCTGACACCGGCAAGTTGAAGTGGCATTACCAGTTCACGCCGCACGACGTGCACGACTGGGACGCGAATCAGATTCCGGTGCTGGCGGACCTGACGGTGAGCGGCAAACCACTCAAGGCCGTGATGGTCGCGAATCGCAACGGGTTCCTCTACATCCTCGATCGCGCGACCGGCGCTTTCATTCAAGGCAAGGCGTTCGTCCATCAGACGTGGGCCAAGGGCATTGGCGCCGATGGCCGGCCCATCGAATTACCGGATCAGCGACCAAGCGCCAAGGGCACGTTGACCTGCCCGGATCTTTTTGGCGGCACCAACTTCATGTCGCCCTCCTTCGACCCCACGAGCGGGCTGCTATTCGTCTCCGCGCGTGAGACCTGTCAGATCTATTTCTCCGAAGCACCTCCTGCCGGTTACAAGGCTGGCGATCGCACGATGGGGGGCCGCGTGGCCCGAGCGATGGATACAACACCGACCGGCGCGCTGCGCGCGATCGATCCGATCTCCGGCGAGCGCAAGTGGGAGATCAAACATCCGACGCCATCATGGGCGGGTGTGTTGTCGACGGCCGGCGGCGTCGTGTTCAGCGGCGACAACGAAGGCAACGTCATCGCCGCCGACTCCAAGTCGGGCAAGGAGTTGTGGCGCTATCAGGCCGGCGCCCCAATCTACGCGCCGCCAACGACCTACATGATCGATGGACGACAGTTCGTGGTGATGCCGGCGGGCATGACGTTGACCGCCTTTGCCGTCCCGATGACCAACTCGACCAGATAACGGAGGCCCCCGGAGCCTGCCACGCCAAAGCGGCCGTCGGCCGCGACGGCGGGAGGAGGGTCGTGGTACAGTCCTGCCCTTGCATTTGTCCGCCTTCCATTTGCTTCGGCAACGCCACGCCGAAGCCGTCGCGAAGGCCGGTCGCCAGGAGGAATTCGCATGGTCTCACGCCGTTCTGGACCCGTTGGGCTTGCCGCCCTGCTCGTGGCCCTCACGGTCAGCGTCACGGAAAGTGTCGATGGTCAGTCGACTCGCCCGGCACCCGCAGCTGCTGCCACCACTGACCCCTTCCCGGGGTTGACCTTCCGCAACATCGGCCCGGCCACCATGGGTGGCCGCATCGACGATCTGGCGGTGCTGGAATCGAATCCGGCCGTCTTCTACGTCGGCACCGCCACGGGTGGTCTCTGGAAAACCACCAACATGGGCACGACGTGGGAGGTGCTCTTCGACGACCTCGACGACGCCGTCTCGATCGGTGACGTCGCGATCGCGAAGGACGACGCCAATCTGGTATGGGTCGGCACAGGGGAGAACAACAACCGGCAGAGCGGCTCGTGGGGCAACGGCGTCTACAAGTCGACCGACGGCGGACAGACGTGGAAGCACATGGGGCTTCGCGACTCGAAGCACATCGCCCGCATCATCGTCGATCCCGTGGACCACGACGTCGTCTACGTCGCCGCGCTGGGCAGCCTTTGGGGTCCCGGCAAGGAACGGGGTGTCTTCAAGTCCACAGATGGCGGATTGACGTGGAACAACGTCCTGTTCGTCAACGAGGACACAGGCGCCACCGAGCTCGTCCAGGATCCATCCAACAACAAAGTTCTCTACGCAGCCACGTATCAGCGGCGGCGCGCGACGTGGGGCTTCAACGGTGGCGGACCCGGTAGCGCTATTCACAAATCCAGTGATGCCGGTCGCACCTGGACGAAGCTCACGAACGGCGTTCCCCCCGGAAGCCTGGGGCGCATCGGATTGGATGTCTATCGGGCCAATCCCAACATTGTGTACGCGCGCATCGAGCATCAGACCGAAAGCGGCACCTATCGCTCGGACGATGCCGGCCTCAGCTGGCGCAAGATGTCGAACGTCAACCCACGCCCGATGTACTTCAGCCAGATCCGGATCGATCCCACGAACGATCTCCGCATCTACGTGCTCGGCGTGCAGATTCACATCTCGGACGATGGCGGGAAGACCTTCATCGAGAATGGCGCCTTGCATTCGGACCATCACGCGATGTGGATCAACCCCGCCAACTCGAATCACATCATCGATGGCACGGATGGCGGCATCGGCATCACGTGGGACAAGGGCAAGAACTGGGAAGGCGTCTACAACATGGATCTCGGCCAGTACTACCACGTGGGGTACGACATGGAGACGCCGTACAACCTCTGTGGAGGCCTGCAGGACAACTACACCTGGTGCGGCCCGAGCGCGGTCCGCAGCCGCAACGGCATCGTCAACGACGATTGGTTCCAGATCCAGGGTGGCGACGGGTTCGAGGCGGTCATCGATCCAAACGATTCGCGGATCATCTACGCCGAATCGCAGGACGGCAACATCGTTCGTGTCGATCGGATCACCAACGAGCGCAAGACCATCCGGCCGCTGCCCGGGCGCGGCGAGCCCAACCTGCGGTGGAACTGGAATACGGCAATCCATATCTCCGCACACGACTCGTCGACTATTTACGCCGGCGCGAACAAGGTCTTCCGCTCGACGGACCGCGGTCAGTCGTGGCAGGCGATCAGCGGCGATCTGACGCAGAACGTCGACCGCGAAACGCTGGCGCTGATGGGTGTGACGGCCAAGGACTTCACGATCGCCAAGCACGACGGCGTCCAGTCGTATGGCAACCTCGTCCAGGTCATCGAATCGCCGAAGCAGGCTGGCGTCCTCTACGCCGGGTCAGACGATGGTGTTGTCCACATGACGCGCGACAACGGCAAGTCATGGACGAACCTGACGTCACGATTTCCCAACGTTCCCAAGAACGCCTACGTATCGGGCCTCGTCGCGTCGACACATGATGCCAACACCGTCTACGTAGCGTTCGACAATCACACCAACGACGACTACAACAATCACCTCTATGCCAGCGTCGACGGAGGCAACAACTTCCGATCGATCAGCGAGGGGCTGCCCAAAGGGCAGGTGGTGATGACGGTCGCCGAAGATCCGAAGAACCCTGCGGTGCTCTACGCGGGAACGGAATTCGGGTTGTTCGTTTCCACAGATCGCGGAGGGAGCTGGAATCGCATCCGTTCGGGATTGCCCACAGTCCCGATCCACGAGATCGTGTTCCACCCGCGAGATAACGACATGATTCTCGCGACGCACGGTCGCAGCATCTGGATCCTCGACGATGCGAACCCGATCCAGCAGGCGGCGGAAGCGATGAAGACGGATGCGTTCCTGTTCGACATGCGACAGGCGATGCAATTCAATCCCGCCAACGATCGCGGCTTCGTCACCGATAAGCCATTCCGCGGCAAGAACCCGACTTTCGGCGCCCCAATCAGCTACTACCTCAAAGGACCCGCGAAGGAGGTGTCGCTCCGGATTCGAGATGCGTCCGGCAACCAGGTTCGCGAGATCACTGGCAACGACTTGCGCGAGTCGCGCAAGGCCGGCATCAATCGCGTGTTCTGGGACCTCCGTTACCAGCCGCTCACCAATCCCCCGAACATTCCGCTGCCCCCGCAAGGTGGCGGTGGCGGTGGCGGCGGCGGCGGCGGCTTCGGTGGCGGCGGCAACAACGGCCCGTTCGTCCTGCCTGGGGAATACCGCGTCACCCTCGTGGTTGACGGACGCGATGTCGCGACCAAGTCCGTGCGGGTCTCAGGCGATACAGCGGTCCAGATGACCGATGCCGATCGCAAGACGTGGCACGACACGGCGCTCGCGCTCCACAGGCTTCAGGAACAGGCTAACGAGGCAGCCGATGCGGTGGCGCAGCTCGGAAGCCAGTATCAGGCCCTCGAAGGCTTGCTGAAGATCGCGGCAGGGCCCTCGGCCGATTCGAAGAGTGCCATCGAAGGCGCCGGCAAACAGCTCGCGGACTTGAGGCGCAGGCTCGGCGTGCCAGCGCCGGGTCAGACTCCGGTCGCCGGTGGTGGCGGTGGCGGCGGGGGCTTCGGTGGCCAGCAACAGAATGTCCGCGGCCAGATCGGTCAGACCAAGGGGCAGGTCATGAGCTCGCACTCATTACCGAGCGAGCAGCAATTGCGCGTGTTGACGGAAGGACGCGGTGACCTGGCGAAAGTGATTCAGGAAACCAATGCGCTCATCACGTCGGTGCCGGGACTCTTCGACAAGATCGGCGCGAGCGGCCTCAAGCCCGTCGCGATCAAGCCGGTCAGGACGATAACGACGAACTAGGTTCACAGGTGCGACGGGTGCTATCGCACCTGCCGCACCTGAAGTCGATACACCCCGAGCGGGGGAGAGCCGCTCGCCTTCTCGAGGACGATGCGATTGAAGCCGCGGTGCCATGCTCCGGCATCGCTCGTGGTTGACCAGACGACCGGCGCGCCGGGGCCGGGCGAGGCGCGGCCAAGCATCACACCATTCACGTAAATCGTCACCGCCGCGGCTGCTGGCGGATCGACTAGACGCGCTCGCCATTCAATCTGAAACTCGATGGGACTGTCGCCAGCGGGATCGAGAGGAGCCACGAGCTCGGCTCTCGCGCCGTCAATCCATCGCAGTTCGCCCCATTCATCGCCCGCCCGCGGCCCCCAGCCCTCCATCAGGTAGCGTGTCGAACTCGCGTCGAAGACGACCCCCAGCGCCGGGCGGAGTTGCTCCGGGCCGAGCAGGTCGTAACGCTCGATCGGCAATCCGTTGCGCCATGCAAACCACACGTTGGCTGGGAATGCGAACGGATAGAAGAACGGTGATCGCGTGGCCAAGATCGCCTGCTGCCGCACGATTTGACCGAAGCTCACCGCGTCGGTCGTGTGGAGCATTCCAGTGCGGTACTGCGCGATCAGGAGCTGATTCCACACGACGAAGATCAGAGCGACCAAAGTGGTCGCAACCAGTGGTCGTCGCCAGAGCGCTTCGATTGTCAGCGCGAGTCCCGGCGCTAGCAGGATCAGGCAACTGACGAACCGCCGTCCGCCAAAGGACCAACCGGCGGCCCAGTCCGCGGTCGATCCGTTGAGCAGTGCCATCAGGAACAAGGTCACCAGCGCTGTCACCGCCCACCATCGCCTTCTAGTAGCGTAGGCAGCGGTTCCAACAGCCGCCACGTAGGCGACCGGCGACCACGACAGAAAGCCATGCCATGAGGACCACAACGTGTCGGGCCATCGATTGCGCAACAGATTCAGATAACCCTGCTCGCCAGTGACGATGAAAGTTTCGCGGCTCAAGACGAGCCAGGTGTGCAGCGCCTGAGCGGCGAGAAATGGGAGAGCGCCGAGCAGGCCCCACGCCGCAAACCTTGCCGCTGCAGCCACGCGATCGCGCAGCGTCCCTGGACCAGTGAGGAGGAGCGCGGCCGGTACGAGCGCAAAGAGCGCTTCTTGTGGTCGCGACAGAAACGCCGCTCCAAGCAGCGCGCCCAGCACCAGCGCTCGTCCCGGCGCGATGGCGGGCGACGTCCAGCGCACAGCGCCGACAACGAACAGGGCGACAAAGCCGAATGACGCCGCGTGTGTCATGGACGGCTCGTAGACCATGTACCAGACGAGAGGCGTGCCACCGAAAATGAGCAACGTCGTGGCAAAGGCCACGGCTGCGCTGAACTCCGCTCGCAAATAGCGATGCACGACAACCAGCCCGGTGGCACCTGCCACAAACGACGTCACCAGCGCCGCCCGGATATAGGGCAACGTCAAGCCGATCGCGACCGCATCGGCCGGCGCTGACCACAGCCCGATCACCCGGCCAAACCCATCGATGAGAGCCACCGCCAGGTACGGCGGCAGCCAGACGAACATCGGCCCGATGGGAACGACATACGAGGGCCGCGGCGGCTGGCCGAGATACGCGAGCTCGCTCGACAAGTCGAAGTCGCGATCGAAGATGAGGCTGCGCAATTGCGAAAAATAGACGACGCCGTCAGTGGTGATACCGTGCGTGTCCTCGAACTGCACGCCGAGCGCAATCAGAAGGACGGCCGCGAGGGCATGCAGATCTGCCGTGCGAACGACAAACGCCCGCCACGATTCGTGGCTGGCATCGCGGCACAGCCACGACACCAGCACGAAAAGCGGCACACCGGACAACGCGACAACCCAGGCTGACGGTCGCGGCGGCAGGGTTAGCAGCCAGCCAATCCAGAGCAGGCCTGACAGCAGGACGAGCCAGAAGTGCGGGATCGGCGGCGACAGCCGATTCAATGCCGAAGAACGCATGAACTGCGCTCTTACGGTAGCGCAGTCACTTCCCAGTTGACAGCAAACTGACCCGTCAGGGTCGCGATGCCGGGGGCACCAGTCCGTTCAGCCGGTAATACACGACCAGCTGTCCGTAGTGCTCCGACGAATGCGCGATGAAACCGCTCCACTGCGCCATCGCCTCGGGTGTGGGGTCCGGTCCCGACTTGAGCTGGGCCATTCCATCGGCGACAGATTTCTTGATCGCCGCGACGATCTGCGCCTTGGTCTTGTATTGCGCCTCGGGCAGCTCGTTCGGCTTGCCATCTACCTTCTCACCTCGCGCGGTTCGCGTCACATAGTCGTTCCAGAACGCGATGTGACGCATCGTCTGCGCAAATGTCCTCACCTGGTCCGCGGGCTTGAACTGATACTTGTCCTCGGGGAAGTTCTCGGCGAGTTGCACGACCTTCTCGCCGATGTCGTTCCAGCCAACAAGAAGGACACGACGCATGGTCATCGGTTCCTTGGGTTTGTCCTGGGCATTGATCGGTGTGGCGCCGAGAAACACCAGCATCGCAAAGGCAATCGTCACGGTCTGCCGCATTGGGAATTCTCCTTGGTTGATAATTTGCCGCTCCCCCGCCCAAGGTATCTGCTACCCTACGCCGGTCTGCCATGAGACCCTGGCTGACGGTCCTGCTGTTCGTCACTTGCGCCGTCACTGGCGGTAGGAGTCAATCCGCCTCCGGCCCCGCCGCGCTCGACTACGACACGTTTCGCACGCGCGTGCAGCCAATCTTTCTCGACAAGCGGCCCGGGCTGGCTCGCTGTTACGTCTGCCATTCGCAAGGCACGCCGTTCAGACTGCAGCGCTTTGCCGATGGCGCAACGTCGTGGACCGAAGAGGACACGCGCAAGAACTTCGAGGCAATTCAGCGGCTGGTGGTCGCGGGGAAGCCTGAGGCGAGTCGTCTGCTGCTGATGCCACTGTCGCACGAGTCCGGCGGCACCGAGTTCCATCCTGGCGGCAAGCGCTGGACCTCGCAGGCAGATCCGGAATGGAAGGATCTCGCGCAATGGATCAAAAACGCGGCGCGCTAACCTGCCTGCTCGTCCTCCTGATCGTCGGACCCGCCGTTTCACAGGGTCGACGGGCGGTAATCGTGCAGACCAATGCTGCCGGCGACAACATTCATCTCATCGACCCAGGGACCAACAAAGTCACCGGGGAAATCACCGGTATCGAGGTCAATCACGGTGTTGCCGCCGCGCCCGACGGCAGCCGCTTCTACGTCACCAACGAAGCCGAACACAGGCTCGACGTGGTCGACGGCCGGACACTCAAGGTCAGCCATCACGTTCCGCTGAGCGGCCGGCCTAACAATCTCGCCGTCGGCCGCGACGGCCGGCGCGTCTATGTAGCGATCATTCAGGCGCCTGGGGCCGTCGACGTAATCGACACGGCCACACTCAAACTGACCAAGACCATTCAGACACGCGGCGGAATTCACAACACGTTCACAACGCCCGATGGCAAGCACGTGATCGCCGGCTCAATCGCTGGTCGCAATCTCACGGTCATCGACTCGGAGACCGACGAGCCGATCTGGTCGCTGTTTTTCAATAACGGCGTGCGACCGATCGGTTTCGAAACCAACACCGATGGGACGACGCGACGCATGTTCGTCCAGATCTCGGACTTTCACGGCTTCTACATCGTCGACTTCGCATCCAGGCGCGAGATCGGCAGAGTCAACTTGCCGGAATTGCCGAAGGAGCAGCAGAACTGGGACACGCTGCAAGGCTCCCCTTCCCACGGCATCGGCGTTACACCTGACGGCAAGACGCTATGGGTCTGCAGCAAGGTGAACCACGCGGTGTACGCGTATTCGATGCCCGACCTGAAGCTGCTGGGCGGCGTGTCCGTGGGCCATCATCCGGACTGGCTGACGTTTACCCCCGACAGCAAGTTCGTTTACGTGGCCAACGCCGGTTCGAATTCCGTCTCGGTGATTGACGTGGCGGCGCGGAAAGAAATCACGCGTGTACCGGTGGGCCAGGTGCCCAAGCGCAACATCACCGCGATGATGCCCTGAACCTTCCGCTTGTTCAGGTTGCCGTCATCTCACGCGAACGTCTGCGCGGCCCCGCGCCTGGAACAGACCCTCGACCGCAACGCTCACCGACGGCGACCGATCCGCGGCCCACGGGTCGGCCTGCTCGACGACCACTCGAACCGCGTGAGCGGCTCCGGCCGGCGTGCGTCCGACCGCCGTGAAGCTCGCCCAGCCGCCAGGCGCGGGCTGGACGATGCCGAATTCCCGGGCAGTCAGTACAACGTCGACGCCCTTCGCGATTCGTAGCAACCCTGTCGCGCGGCGAGCGGCTGGTCGTGTCGCGATATCGATCGTGACCGTCCAAGGCTTTGGATCCTCAGGGCTACTGATCGAACCGTTGGCGGTTACGACGTGCTGACCGAACGACGGCATGGGCCTGCTGGGCATGTTCTTCGACCGGCGCAACACCTGGCCGCCACGTTCGCCCGTCGCCTTTCCGTCCTGCAGCGCGACGACGCCATTGACGATCACATGGCGAATGCCTTCGGACAAGAGCGTTGGTTCCTCGTAGGTGGCGCGATCGATGACGGTTGCCGGATCGAAAATCGTGATGTCCGCCACCATACCCAAGGCGATGGCGCCGCGATCGACCATTCCGATCGTGACCGCTGGCAGCAACGTCATCTTGCGAACCGCGTCCTGCCACGTCAGCGCTTTCGATTCGCGAACGTATCGCCCCAGCACTCGTGGATACGTCCCGTAGTTGCGCGGGTGGCTGCTGACTCGTGTGGCGAGGGAGGCGCCACAGTCGCAAGCGATTGAACTGGTCGGATGCTGGAGAATCTTGATCAGGTCCGGCTCGACACCAAACCGGAGAATCGCCCCCTGATTGTCGGTTTCGAGCAACTTGAGCACCGCTTCTCCGGCGCCGACGTTCAGCTCTTTCATGACGTCAGCCAACTCTCGCCGGCTTGCGGGCAGGAACACACCTTCCGGGCCGCCGAATCGCGCGGTCATCGCTTCTTCGACTTCAGAAACGATGCGACTTCGCGTCTTGGGATCCTTGAAGCGCTCGAGCATTTGTTCGCGGCCACCATCCTGCGCCCACCCGGGGACGAGCAGGGCCCCGAGTGCTGTCTGTCCGGCGAGATAGGGATAAACGTCCGCGGCCGTGTAGTTGCCGCGGTTGGTCGCGTCCCGCATGAGGGCGAGCGTGGTCGTTGCCCCGCCCTGCTCGCGACCCTGGACCTTCATGTGAGTGATCACGGGCACCAGCCCGGCACGCGCCCCGATACCGATCGTCTCGGTAACACCGGCACGAGAGCTGTACTTGGTCTCCGGCGTCACTCGATCGTGATTGGTGAAGTTGGTCCGATAGGGTTGCGCCGCCTTGACCACCTCCACCACCTCCTCGGTAGTGGCGTAATACGCAGGCTTGTAGTCCAGGCCGGCTGAGACCCCCCAGGCGCCGCGGTCGAGATTGGCCGTGACAATCTCACGCATGCGCCCGAGTTCCTCGGCTGAAGGGCGGCGGTCCGCTTCGCCGACAACGCTGGTCCAGACACTGTTGAACCCGATGTAGGCGCCGACATTGACGGCGAGCCCGCCGCTCGCCGCCGCCGTCAGCTGCTCGTCGAGGTCGGTGCGGCCGCCACCATCAGGATTCAGGAGCTCGGTCGTGACGCCTTGAGTCAGCATGTTCTCTGCCGTCGCCAGCGCAGCAGGGGACGCATGGCTGTGCAGGTTGATGAAACCGGGCGCGACGTACAAGCCGGCGGCGTTGATCTCGCGTTTCGCCGTCAGCGCTCCGAGATCGCCGATTCGGATGATGTGACGCCCGATAATCCCGACGTCGGCCTTGAAGGGCTCGGCGCCGGTGCCATCGATCACCGTGCCCTGCCGGATGATCAGATCGAATTCATCAGCGGCTGCGGCCTGCCACGACGCTGCTGGCTGCATTGCCAGCGCGATCATCACCACCGTCGCCGTCGTCATCCTCATCACGTTGCCACTCCTGACGCCTCTTGGCCTCTTGCACATACCGGCGTGACGGATCGTAGAGATTCAACCACTCGCTGGTCGTCCCCAGCCCGCCATAGCTGCCGCGACGTTTGCGATAGTAGATCCAGCCCTTATCTTCGACACGACAGAGCCCGTAGTGGAGGGTGAACAGGGCTACGCAGACGATTGCTGCGTATGCGGCACTGGGAATTGCCTCACGAAGGCCGCTCGTGAGCAACCACAGAACCCATGCGACCGGCAGGAGGACGAGGCCGGCCATGAACCAGCGCGCGAGGCGGTGCACCCAGCGATCTTACGCTAGCGGGAGTCGACTTCTTCGATCAGCCAGGCTTCGTTGACTTTGCGGAGGTTGAATCGCCACTGGCGGGCAGCGACTTGCGCATTCCGGTTGCCGACCTTGGGCACATAACGTGCGCTGCCATCACACGACGCAACTGCTCGTGGACCATTCACGTCGATGTCGCAATTCTCGAACTCCAGCGCCTGCTCCTCGAGGCGGTCGAACGCGCGATCCAATGCACGCACATCGACGGATGGCCAAACGGCCCTGGCGGCACCGCTATCGAGCCCGCTGAACGCGTTGCGGTAGCGTCCGAGAACCGTGTGAATCGCGCCAGTATCGTTGGTTTTTGTCGTCCCCACATAGACCGGCGCGTCCAATGTGACAGGCGCAAGCGGCGTGGTCACGACGCTGGCCGTTAACGGCGGCGGCGAGGGCAGCGGGAGAACCGCCGTCGTGGGACGGACGACCAAGGCGGTTCGGAAGCTGGGGATCCCCGTCATGCGCGCGTAACGCGCTCGAATGACGGCGATCTCTTCATTTTGACTGTCAAGGTTCCAAGGAGTCTGAAGCAACGGCGCGAACGACCGCGCGACCGCGCGCGCTCTAAGCATCGGGAGCGGACTTGTCGTTGCTGTCGATGGTGTGGTCGGCGGTCGTTCCATCGGGTTGGGCCTCAGCAGATTGCCGAGTGGGTTCGAGGGATCGTTCAGGACAATCGCGAGCCCGAACACCGCGGCCACACCAACGCAGACGTCGAACACACCACGCAGCTGTGATTCCCGGCCCATCCACCTCCGTACCACGCTCACCGACTCATCTTCAGTCACGAGATCCGACAAGGGGTCGTCGGGATTGATCCACGTGCTGTCGACAGCAGATCCGGCGCTCGAATCGTCAGCGACGCTCTCCGACCGGAAGTCCGTCAGAGGGTTCGTTTCGAAGTGGTCGGAGGTTCTGCGGGGGCAGGTCATCCTCGAACTCGAACGCACTCAGACCGTCCTCACCGTCGGGCATTCTGGCCGCGTTGGTGGCGCTGGACAGCGGGTGGCGCGAACAATTCGCGGACATGGCTAATGACCGAATGAGTAGTCAAACGTCAGCGATGGAACCCAGTTCGCGTTGAGGCCAGCCGACGTGATCGGCAGCCAGGAAATTGATACTGCGGCTCCGCCACAGAGTCGTCAAGACCCGGAATTGTCATAAGAGACTCTTGCGAGCCGCAGAGTCATGTCGTGATGTGCACTCGCGAGCAGCGAACTGACGCGAGAGACGAAAAAGAATCAGTCGCTGGCAGGAGTGGGTCGCTGTGACGTCGAAGGCGCGTCGTTTGTCGACTCGCGCGGCTTGCGATTACGAAGAAGCCAGCCCGCCACGCCAAGCGCGGTGAGCCCTACCACGCTACGCTTCAGGAGGCGTCGTCCGTCGTCGAGCGGCTCTTCGGGCGTGATCAGTTGACGATAGACATCAGCGTCCTGCGATGTCGTTGGACGAGGGCGCCGCCGCCCCTCGGCCGCTGGCACCCATCGCGTCATGTACGTGAAGGTTTCTGAGCCGCAGATCGGGCACTGCTGAAGATCGTGCACTTCCTCACAATCGAGACACAGCCGGGCGGACCGAAGCTCCATGCCTAAATGGTATCTCACGCAGCAGGGTTGCGAAGAGTTCCGGATCTTCCCACTGCGGACAGTGGCCAAGGTCATCGACGATTCTGAACGACGCGCCAGGGATGACCGATCCAAGTGCTTCCTGTTCAGGACGCGTGAACACGGCGTCTTGCGCACCGCCGATGACGAAGGTCGGACACCGAATCGGTTCCTCTGGGATGTCGTAAGCCAGCAGCCCATCCAGCGCCGCTTTCCAGACGCGAGCCGGTACTTTCAGACTCTCGATGATTAGTTGATCCATGAGTCGCGAGGGTACCGGACGATAGGTCGTGCTCATCTGAAACTCGCGGACGAAGGCAGGATCGATTGGGTCGGTAAAGCTGTGCGCATCCTGCGAGAGCGACCGCACGACGTCGTTGCGCGGCGTCGCCGCGGAACCAACCAACACCAGCGTCTCGACTCGCCCTGGCGCCAGTTCAGCGACGCGGCGTGCGACGAAGCTTCCCATCGAGTGCCCGAGCACAGTCGCGCGTGGGAGTCCCAGGTCGTCCATCAGTGTCAGGACATCACGTGCGAAGTCGGTCATCGAGTAGCCCGTCATCGGCCGGTCGGATTCGCCAAACCCACGGAGATCGGGAACGATGATTCTGAGGTCACGTGGCAAGAGCGGCGTGATCGCGCTGAAGGAGAATCCCGAATCCGGAAATCCGTGGATGAGCACCAGCGCTGGGCCACGGTCGGAACCCTGCTCAGTTACATGAAGTCGCACGCCATTGGAAAGCCGCACTAGTGCCTCCTCGATAAGCTCAATCGAGGATAGCCGTCGGGCTAAGCCTGGATCCTGAGCAACAAGTGAGGAAGCGGTCAGATTTTGGTAACTACGGCTCTCGCGTGAACGCCCATTTCGATCGGGTTTTGCACGGTTCGATCTGCCCGCTTTGGCTCATCCCTTCCCACGACTGCCTGTTTTTCTTCAGCCAAGAAATTACGAACCTGTAATTCTCTTGCAAAATTGTCATTGAACCAGAGTAAAGTCTCGATTTCCTGCCGGGATGGGGCGTTCGACCTCGACGGCGTCATGTCCATGAGGAATCGATTATTCGGGTTGTTGGCGCCTCCACGCGGCACTTCCCGAGGAGATAACCGGCCCAATCGACCGTTCCCCCGCCGCTATGACGCGGCCAGACGACTGCTCGATCCGGAGGTGACCGTCGAGCACGCGTTCGAATCGTTTGATTCCGAAGACTCACAACTTCTGACCATCGGGCAAGAAATCGCGCCAATCGTGCCGGCGCCAATTCCGCCGCCCCCCCCACCACCAACGCCAGCGGTCGCACCGGTCAGTACGTCGTTGTCGCTGGCACCGAGCCTGGCGTCCAGCGTGTCAGCGACCGGCCTCGACCCGCGCACCATTCCCACTGCGCTGCTGGCGCCCGACTGGCCGAAGCCGCAAGCGACGGTTGCGTTCGTGCCGAAAGTTGAGGACACCGCCTCGGTGTCGTCGCCGGTATCGGTCGACCTGGGCGCACCGGACGTCAAAGTGTCTGCGGCAATCGCGCTCTTGGTGGGATGGGTGATTGCCCTGACGATGGCCGGGGTTGCGTTCCTTTCGGAAGCCCCACGCCTGCTGCCAGCGATGAAATCGGCGATCGTCCGGCCAGCTTCACCACCGCCGCCAGTCATTCAGACGCATCGGACCGAGGACATCGACCTGCCCTCGCCTCCAGCGTCGCGCGCAAGAAAATCGCGCTAGTCAGTTGCCAATGGACGTGGCCGCCGGTTCGGAACCTCGGACCTTCGCCTGTTCGAGCGGGACGAGCACCGCGCGGATGTCGGCGACAATCTGCGGGAGCAACTCTCTCTCGACCGACAAACGATCGGCGATGGTGCGCTCGTAGGTTCGCGCCCACAGGTGGTGATCACGCACGCCGTCGATCAGTTGCACGCTCACCCGCAGTTGGTCCCCATCCCTCACCACTGCGCCTTCGACGATGACATCGGCTCCCAGCTCATCCGCTACTTGGGGTAGCGGCTTGTTCGATCGTGAATACGCCAGCACCGAGGTTCGCGAGATCACATGGAGCGGCCCGATCTGGGCAAGGTCAGCAATCAGCGCTTGTGTGATTCCATCGGCCAGGTAATCCTGCGCCGCATTGCCCGAGAGATTCGACAGCGGCAGCACCGCGATTGTCATGTGCCGCGGGTCCCGAATCGGGTTGTGTCGCACCGAGCGCACACTCTCAGCCGTCGCCGCTGACAGCGCCGTCGAGTTGGCGGACGATGGTTGCAGGAAGGCAAACGCGAGCATGATGCTCGCAACCGCGCCGATCACCTGGGCGACGATACGGCCGCAAAAGGAAATCCAAGAACCGCGCACCTTGCGCTTCTTGTTGCCAATGGTAGCGTCCAACAGTAGGGGATCGGTTGACGACATAGCCTTGCTCCTTCTTGCCTCCTCGTAACTGTTAGGAGTAGACGGACGTCGCGAGCGAAATTACTCAACGACTCCTGGGACTGATCTCCGATTTTCCTCGCATTTGCAGCGAAAACAGTCGTGTCAATCGAACTCCCATCCAATCCCCACAACCCGGAGCTGGGGAACCCGCAAAACGCGGAACCAAGGAACCCGGAACCTCGGAACCTTGGAACCTTGGAACCTTGGAACCTTGGAACCCAGAGCGTTTGACCATTGAGACGACGACGTTGTCACCTCTGGCGACAACCGTGTACTCGGCGGGCGACAATTTCGTGTGTCCAACGGTCGTGCACCCGGCGGAGAGCAAATCACGGGCCCGAGGCAGCCCCTTCCGCCGAGGGCGGCCTCTCTACCAGTCTTTGAGCGCCGTCAACTGGTGTTCGACGGCTTCCCGTGGAAGGGCGGTACGCACCAGCTCGGCAACCGTGATTCCCTGCCGTTGCAGCATGAACGCGACCATCAGGTGATACCGGAGGTAAAGCCCTGAGCGAGCTGGATCAAGTTCCCGGGCGTCGGTCTTGAACCCTCGCAGCGCCGCCGCGAGATCGATGTCCCGCGCGACATAGTCAGCGTGACCATCGTCTGCCCAGCGAGGCATTCGTGCGTAGCCCACGCGGCCGAGCGCTCGGGCGTGCGCGATGTGCATCAACTCGTGAGCGATGAAGTACGAAAGTGGACGATCGGCCGCGACCGGCTTTCCACTTGGACCGACCAACCGGTCATGGGCCATGTCGCTCTCTCTGACGAACACGTTGCGACCGATGAAGCCATCCGCGACCGCCCCCACGTTGTAGTTGCCGCGGGCGAACACGGCAAAGAGCCAACGTGGTTCGCAGATGAATACATGCGCCGGCATCGAGGCTTCCGTGAGCCCAGCCCGATCGAGGCGGCTGCGAGCCCGTTCCAGCGTGGTCCGCATCGCCGCCGGGATGGGACGCGTCGCGTGCACGGTAATACCGGCGTGATCGAGCTCGTAGGCAAAGAGCGGTTGCGGATGAATCAGCAGGACGAGATACACGAGACTGAGCGTCACGAACGCCAAAGTCCCGCGCCGAAGCCAGGCGGCAATGCGCTGTCGATAGGTCGCCACGCAAGTGTTATACATCGCCGAAGGCGGCCCTCCGAGCGCAGCGCCGCCTTGGGGAGAACCTTCCCCTCCGGATTGTCGTAGACTCTCCTGTATGCAACCCACAGGAGCCGGGAAGGGCGAGAATCGCTCGGCCATCCTGCAAGGCACCCTCGACCTTATGGTCCTGACCACGCTCGAAGCCATGGGCCCGATGCATGGCTATGGCATCGCGAGGCGAATCGAACAGATCAGTGACGATGCCCTGCTCGTCAATCAGGGGACGATCTATCTGTGTTTGATTCGGCTCGTGCAGAAGCGCTGGATCAGCGCCAAGTGGGGGACGTCGGAGAACAATCGAAAGGCGAAGTTCTACGCCATCACCGCCGCCGGGCGAAGGCAGTTGGCTCAGGAGGCCGACAACTGGCAGCGGTTATCGGGGGTCATCAGCCGGCTGCTGCGGCTTGCCACTGAAGGGTGAACAGATGGCGACTGCTCTGGCGCGCGCCTTCGCTCGCCTCATGGCGTTTTTCAGGCCTGCGACGCTGGATCGCGAACTCGAAGAGGAATTGCAGTCCCATCTCGACATGCTGGTGGCCGAGAACATCCGCCGCGGCCAGAGTCCACAGGACGCCCGACGTGCGGCGCTCATGCGCATTGGCAACGTCAGTGTGCTGAAGGAAGAACATCGCGACGTGCGCGGGCTACCCGCACTCGACAGCCTCTGGCAGGACGTGCGCTTTGCCGTTCGCCTGATGGTCCGGGATCGCTGGTACTCAGCCGTTGCTATTGCCACCCTCGCGCTGGGCATCGGTGTCAACGCATTGGGGTTCACGATCGTAAACGCCGCCTTCATCCGCGGGCTGCCCTTCGACGAGCCTGAACGGATCTTCACGATCTCCTGGAACAATCGATCGAATCGTCGAACAAACCTGTCGCACATCGAGCTGCAGGAATGGCGAGCGCGGAGCCGCACGCTGGAAATGGCGGCGTATCTTCGGAGCGCCATCAACCTCAGCGACGATCACACGCTGCCGGAGGAGGTCAGCGGCGCCTTCGTCACTGCCAACGCCTTCTCGGTCTTACGTCAGCGCACTCTTCTCGGGCGCGATTTCACCGCCGCCGACGACGAGCCGAATGCCGAACCGGTCGTCGCCCTGGGAGCATCGGTATGGCGCACGCGATATGGCGCCGATCCCGGCGTGCTGGGCAGAACGATCCGCATCAATGGCCGGCCGTCGACGATTGTCGCGGTCATGCCTGACGGCATGCGATTTCCGGATGGCAGCGATCTGTGGGTCACGTTCCCCCGGACCGCCGCCGCCAGCGATCGAACCGACCGGGATCTCACGGTCTTCGGCCGTCTCGCCGACGGTGTGTCGCAACGCCAGGCGCAGACGGAACTGAACAACATTGCCCATCAGCTGATCAGCGCCCACCCCGACGCCTATCGCGACCTGCGAGGGGCGCGCGTCGAAACCTTCACCGAACGATTCGTCGGCGGACCCGGGCGCATCCTGTTCCTCGCCATGATGGGCGCGGTCACGATTGTTCTCCTGATCGCATGCGCGAATGTCGCCAACCTGCTGCTATCACGCTCGGTTCAGCGCGGCCGTGAAATTGCGATGCGTGTGGCCCTCGGGGCCACTCGTTGGCGAGTGATCCGGCAGCTGTTGATCGAAAGCCTCATGCTCGGCCTGATCGGAGCGGTACTCGGGCTCTACATTACCGTCGGAGGCGCGCAGATCTTCGACGCGGCGTTTCCTGATTCGGAACTCCTCTTCTGGATCACGTTCACGACGGATCGCGTGGTGTTCCTGTACGTGGCGGCATTGGGTGTATTGACCGCGGTGCTCTTCGGACTCGCGCCCGCGTTGCACGTGTCGAAGACGAACAACTACGAGGTTCTGAAAGATGGTGCGCGTGGACAAACCGGCAGCCCACGTCTGCGCTGGTTGAGCAGCTCATTTGTGGTGGCGCAGGTGACGCTTGCCGTGCTGCTCCTCACCGGTGCAGGGCTCATGGTCCGGACGTTCATGAAGCACTACCAGATGGATCTCGGCATCGACCTCGATCGCGTCATGACGATGCGTGTGCGACTGCCGGCCGTGAAATACGCCGACCCGGATTCCCGGCGCTCGTTCTTCGAACAGCTGCTACCGAGACTGGCTTCTGTGCCAGGGCTCGAATCGGTGGCGATCACCACCGCCGTCCCGCCACACGACGGTGGCGAACGTTTGCTCGAGATCGATCGGGCCATCGACTCGACACCCGAACGGGCCCGCTTTGTGTCGACCATGATGGTGAGTCCGCAGTTCTTCGATGTGATGAGCATTCCCCTGCATCGCGGGCGTCTCCTTGCGGACGTGGATGGCACGCCAGGACTCGAAACGGTCGTGATCAACGCGATGCTGGCCGAACAGTTCTTCCCGGGCGAAGATCCGATCGGGCGCCGTATTCGATTCACGCAGCGGGACATGCCTTCTGGCCGTCAGCCTGATGTCTGGCGGACGGTGGTCGGGGTCACGCCAACCGTTGTCACCGGTTCGCCGCAGGACGGATATCTCAACGCGGTTGTCTATGTCCCCTACCGGCAGGAAGCGCCCGGTTCGGCCACCGTGATGATTCGCACTGCCCTTCCCGCCGAATCAATCATGGATGCCGTCCGACGCCACGTTCAGGCAATCGATCGCGATCAACCCGTTTACGCCATTCGCACGATGCGCCAGGAACTGGCTGAGGATCGATGGGTTTACCGGCTGTTTGGCGGCTTCTTTCTGGGATTTGCTGCCATCGCGCTTCTGCTCGCGGCTATGGGCCTTTACGCCGTCATGGCCTACTCCGTCTCGCGTCGCACTCAGGAAATCGGCGTGCGGATGGCAGTCGGCGCGATGGGCCGGCAGGTGTCGTGGCTCGTCCTGAAGCAGGGCCTCAAGCAGGTGACGATTGGTTTGGCACTTGGCCTGGTCGGTTCTGTGCCATTGACCGGATTCCTCGAGTCCATGATGGGCACGAGCGGCAACGACCCGGTGATGTTTGTCGCGGTCACGACGCTGCTCCTTCTGGTTGCCATCACCGCGTGCCTGATTCCCGCTCGGCGCGCAACACGAGTGGACCCCCTGACGGCACTTCGTGCCGACTAGCCAGTCCACGTATCACGGAAGCACGGAAAGAGCGTTGAGCAAATCAATCCGCGGAAATCAGGAAAACGCGGACGGAATCTCACAACGAAGTAGCCGGCAGCAGGAGATCGAACACCGCGCCGCGATCGTTGCTCGCGACGACATGGCCGCCATGGCGTTCGGCGATCGCCTTGACGATTGATAGACCGAGGCCACTGCCGCCCGAGGCGCGACGCGCGCTGTCGATCTTGTAAAAGCGATCGAAGATCAACGGCAAGTGCTCGGCCGGGATGCCTTCGCCGGTATCGTGCACACGCAGCCTCACATCGCCGCCCACACGCGCTGCGGTGATGCGGATGCGCCCGCCATCGGGCGTGTGTCGCAGGGCGTTGGCGGTCAGGTTCTGCAACGCTTGCTCGAGCCGGTCTGGGTCGCCAATCACCTGTGCCGCCTGCGGCTCGATTGAGGTCTCGATCACGATGTTCCGCGCCGAGCTCTCTGCTTCGTGACGCGCTCGGACACGGTCGAAGAGCGCGCCTACGGGCACGGCTTCCTGTCGAATTGTCCCGCCACCGCCTTCAAGCCTGGCAAGGTCGAGCAGGTCGCCGATGATTCTCTCCAGCCGATGCGTTTCGTCGTCGATGATCGCCAGATAGCGCTGACGCTTTTCGCCGCCGATCTCGACTCCCGGCATCTTCAGCGTCTCGACATAGCCGCGGATTGCGGTAAGCGGCGTCATCAGCTCGTGCGATACGTCGGCGAGCAGTTGCCTGCGCGCGCGATCAGAGGCATCGAGGGCCGTGGCTCGTGCCGCCAGATCGTCTGCCATTCGATTGAACGACCGTGCGACCGATGCGACTTCGTCACCGCCCTCCTCGGGAGCGCGGGCGCCGAGATCGCCGTCACCGAGGCGCTTGGTTGCGACTTGAACGGCGCGCAGGCGCCGCCGCGCCGGGCCGAACACAAAAACAGCAATCAGCGTGATGCCCACCGCCAACACGCCAATCCCAATCGGGATCATCGTTGGGCCAAGCTCTCGCGCCATGCGCTCCAGCGGCGGCCCACCGAGCACTGCGACGCGTCCAACGGGGCCTGCCGATGAGAAGATCGGCGCGGTTTCCCACGCGCGGTCGGGAGGCACGGAGGGACCGCCTGGGCTCGGAGGGCGGCCACCCAATGGCGGCCCGAAGCCGCGCGTCGACTCGATGCGGATCGCTTCTCGCAATTCAGCGGGAATGTCGTCGTGGTTCGAAACCGTTCGGCCGTCGCGCATGATGACAACGAACGGCTGAAAGACGTGCGCGTACTGTTCGCGCACATAGCGCTGGAGATCAAGCGAGGGATCAGCGCTGATCGCCGTCCCGAGGTCCGATGCCACCAGCACCGCGAGTCGACGTGGCGATCGGGCTGGCATCGTGCCCGCCGTCTGGTCCAGCGTCCACACGAAGAGCGCGCCTTGGGCGGCGAGCATCAGCGCCAGGAACGCGACCAGACCTATGCCGATGCGCCAGTAGAGGCTGCGATACCAGCGAAGCGTCGACGGACCGGCCCTCGCCATGATCGAAGGGCTAGACATCGGCCGCTTTGTAGCCGGATCCCCACACGGTGAGGATGATCTCGGGCTCATCGGTTGGATCGATCTTCTTTCGGAGCCGTTTGACCAGCGTGTCCACGCTACGGACCGTCACGTGGGTGTCGTCGCTCCAGATTCGCCGCAACAACGCCTCGCGCGTGAACACGATCCCGGGACTTGACAGCAGCAGGTGCAGCAACTGAAATTCCTGCGCCGTCAGTTCGACCTCTCGACCGCTGACGGTGACCCGACGGCGCGCCGGGTCGACGTGGATGTCCTTGTAGACAACAACCTTCCCGCCCTCCGGCTCGTGATGCGCGCCGCCGCGTCGCAGTAGCGCTCGTACGCGGGCCATGAGCTCGTGAACACCGAATGGCTTGGTGAGGTAGTCGTCGGCACCACTATCGAGCCCGACAACTTTGTCCGACTCCTCGCGGCGAGCCGTGAGCATGAGAATCGGCGTGTCGCGATTGGCCGATTCGCGCCGGATCGCGCGGCATAACG
This sequence comes from uncultured Acidobacteriota bacterium, assembly GCA_963724485.1. GTDB lineage: Bacteria > Acidobacteriota > Vicinamibacteria > Vicinamibacterales > UBA2999 > JACCSI01. The sequence goes on along the minus strand of CAVRUW010000011.1, from coordinate 147,765 downwards.
TGAGGCCGTCCAGACCGGGCAGCATGAGGTCGAGCACGATCACGTCGAAGCGCCGCGAGCGCGCCAGGTCCAGCGCGGCCAGGCCATCGCCGACCTCGGTCGCTTCCATGTCGGCCAGTCCCAGGTGCAGCGCAATCAACTCCCGGATGTTGGCTTCGTCCTCGACGATCAGCGCCGTCGCGTTTGCTGTAATGGCGGCCATGTCGGCGTCGCCATCCAGTGTAGCCGTCGGGTGCGGGAACAGCATCGACGCCATTACAACCGGACTTCATGGTGTGCCCGTGACCCAATGGTGAAAAAACTGTGACACCCGGCGCCATCGAATTGTCACAGCACCGCCATCGGACCGCCACGCCTTCCCCGTCTGATCAAGACATGAAGAAGCGAATCGTCCTCATCCTGTTGACGGTCGTCGCGGTTACCGCATCGGTCGCGGCGTACTACCGAACGAGCGGACAAGCCGCAGGCCCGCAGTATTTGACTGCCTCGGTGAGCCGGGGGAACGTGGTGAACGCCGTCGAGGCAACCGGAACACTGCAGGCGCTGACGACGGTTCAGGTGGGAACCCAGGTCTCTGGAACCATTCAGTCGCTGCACGCCGACTTCAATTCCGAAGTTCGACGGGGGCAAGTCATCGCCCGCCTTGATCCCTCTCTCCTGCAGGCGCAGGTCGATCAGGCAGCGGCGACCGTTGAGCGTCTGCAGGCGGATGTCGATCGGGCCCGCGTGACCCTCGAAGATGCGCGGCTCAAGCTGGTCCGAGCGCGTCAGTTGAGCGAAGCGCAGTTGATTCCCGCGATGGACCTCGAGACAGCCGAGTCGACCGAGCGGCAGGCGCAAGCATCGCTCAAGGCAGCGCAGGCGCAAGTGACGCAGGCGCTTGGCTCGCTCAATCAGAACCGGGTCAATCTCAACCACTCGATCATTACCGCACCGGTGGACGGCATCGTGATCTCGCGCAACGTCGACGTTGGCCAGACGGTGGCCGCGAGCATGTCGGCACCGACGCTGTTCGTCATCGCGAAGGACCTGACCGAGATGCAGGTAAATGCCAGCATCGACGAATCGGATATTGGCCGCATCAAGCCTGGACAGACGGTGTCTTTCAGCGTGGATGCATATCCCAACGAGACCTTTCACGGCCAGGTGTCTCAGGTTCGCCTCGAGCCAATCGTGGCGCAGAACGTCGTCAGCTACGTGACCGTGATCGACGTCCCCAATAAAGCGATGAAACTCAAGCCTGGCATGACCGCGAACGTCACGGTCGAGATCGATCGATCGGACGATGTCTTGCGGGTTCCCAATGCGGCCCTACGGTTCCGTCCCGAGGGACAAGCGGATCGCTCGCAATCGGAGCGACATTCCAATCGGCAGGACGAAGTCTATTTGTTTCAGGACGGTCAACTGCATCCTGTGAGCGTCAAGGTTGGAATCAGCGACGGAACCACCACGGCGGTGTCGAGTCCCGATCTCCATGAGCGAGCCACTGTCGTAACCGGTTTGGCCGCCAGCGCCACGACGCCAACGCCGTCCGCCAGCTCGCCGCTCATCCCGCAACGTCCGGGCGGCAACCGGCAGGGCGGCCAGAACCGAACCGGAGCAAGACGATGACAAAGCCTTCGAACGGACCGTTGATCTCCGTGCGCGATCTCACCAAGACCTATGACCTTGGCGAAACGCAGGTGCGGGCGCTCCGTGGTGTGACCCTCGACGTCCGGCCTGGTGAATTCGTCGCGTTGACTGGGCCGTCGGGCTCGGGCAAGTCGACTTTCATGCACCTCCTTGGCTGCCTCGATCGCCCGACGTCTGGTCAGTACATGCTCGACGGTCGCAACGTCTCGGCGCTGAGCAAGCGTGAGCTGTCCGGCGTGCGCAACGCCGAGATCGGCTTCGTGTTTCAAGGCTTCAATCTCTTGCCTCGAACGTCAGCGGTCGAGAACGTGGAATTGCCACTGTTATATGGATCGCGCCGCACCGGGAAGGAACGCCGGGAGAGCGCGACTGCGTCGCTGATGGCCGTGGGTCTAGGCGAGCGGCTGGGCCACTATCCCAATCAACTCTCAGGCGGCCAGCAACAGCGCGTCGCGATCGCGCGTGCGCTCGTCAATCAACCGAAGCTGCTGTTAGCCGATGAGCCAACCGGCAACCTCGACTCGCGGACATCCATCGAGGTGATGGGGATCTTCCAGCGTCTCAATCGCGAAACTGGATTGACCATCGTGCTCGTGACGCATGAGCCTGATATCGCTGAATACGGTTCACGAATCGTTGGCTTTCGCGACGGGCGTGTGACGACGGATACCCAGGTCGAGAGCCGGCGCCAAGCGGCGATCGAACTACAGAAGCTCGAACAAGAAACCGACGCGGCTTGAGGAGCCTGCCATGTCTCTGCTGATGACCCTTAACGTTGCGATCAAGGCTCTCCGGCGCAATGCTTTGCGTACGGCGCTGACGGCGCTGGGCATGATCATCGGCGTGGCCGCCGTGATTGTGATGGTCGCCATTGGCACCGGCGCGCGGAGCTCGATCGAAAATCAGATACAGAACGCGGGGTCGAATCTCGTGATGATCAACGCGGGGTCGGGCACCTTCGGGCCCGTTCGCCAGGGGCAGGGCGCGGTAACAACTCTCACCGCCGATGATGCGGAAGCGATTCGCGAGCAGGTCGCGGGCGTGAAGCAGCTGACCCCGACGCTCAATACGCGGTCGCAGCTCGTCGGCGACTTCTCGAACTGGAACACCCAGATTCAAGGCGTGAACGACGAGTTGCCCCTCATCCGATCCTGGCAGCCCGCGCTCGGCACGTTCTTCACCGCTCAGGAGGTGAGGAGCGCGGTCAAAGTCGTCGTTCTCGGATCGGTGACGCGCGACGAATTGTTTGGCGTTGGCGCCGACCCTGTCGGTGCGACCCTGCGCATCAACAATCAGCCGTTCAAAGTCATCGGTGTCATGGCGACCAAGGGCCAGGCAGCCATGGGTCCCGATCAGGACGACGTCGCCTTCGTGCCCTACACCACGGTCCAGAAGCGGCTGCTCGGCGTGCAGCACATCAACGGCATCACGATCTCGGCGGTGGATGCCGCAGCGATCGAGCCGATGACATCGCAAATTGGAGACGTTCTCCGCGAGCGGCACCGGCTGCTTGGCAAGGAGGACGATTTCGGGATCAGAACGCAGGCCGAGCTTTCGACAATGCTGACGTCGACGACCACGACGATGACCTACCTGCTGGCGGGAATCGCCGCCGTGTCGCTCCTCGTGGGCGGCATCGGCATCATGAACATCATGCTGGTGTCGGTGACCGAGCGCACCCGTGAGATTGGGTTGCGGCTCTCGGTTGGCGCACGCGATCTGGATGTGCTGACGCAGTTCCTCGTCGAGGCGGTCGTTCTCAGTCTCGTCGGCGGCGCTATCGGCATTCTTCTCGGCGTCGGTGTCTCTCGCATCGTCACCCAGGTGATGAATTGGTCCACCGTCGTGACCAGCAACTCTGTCCTCCTCTCCTTCGGCGTTGCAGCAGCGACTGGCGTGTTCTTCGGGTTCTATCCAGCGCGAAAGGCGGCTGCGCTCGATCCAATTGACGCGCTTCGCTTCGAGTGATCGAAGGATGAGCCCGTCCGCGAGGGCGTTATCTCGCCTTGACTGATTCTCCCCATCGCCTCAGGATAGAGATAAGCCTCTGCAACAGCAGAGCTTATGCGAGCATGGGAGTTTCACTCATGTCCCCCCGAACTCCTGGATGCTGTACCCCGCGCCGGCTGCATTTGCTTGCGCTCGTACTGGCAACGATCGCCGGCGCCTGCGGCCCCTCGTCAGAAATCACCACGGGGCCTTCCCTGGTCAAATGCGAGGTCAGCCTCAGCGGATCACCCAGCGTAATCACCGCGGACGGCGGCACGGGCAGCATTACCGTCGCGACCAATCCCGAATGCGTGTGGACGGCTGCGAGCCAGGCGTCATGGATAAACGGCGTGTCGCCGCAGTCTGGTCAAGGCAACGGCAGCATCTCGTTCAGCGTTACGGCAAACGCGTCCACTGCGTCGCGTGAAGGCCAGATCGTCGTCAACGATGCTCAGCTTCGCGTGCAGCAGCAGCCGGCGTCCTGCCAGTTCACGGTATCTCCGGTAGAGCAAGCGATTGCCGCGGCCGGCGGGACCGGATCGTTGAATGTTGCGACGCTCAGCGGCTGCTCGTGGAACGCGTCTGCCAGCGACTCGTGGATCACGATCGAGTCCGGCGCAAGCGGGTCGGGCAATGGAGTCGTTCGTCTGCGCGTTTCGGCGAATACGCAAGCAGCACGATCCGGAATCGTCAGCGTCGGTGGTCAAAACGGAATCATCGAGCAGGACGGAGCGCCGCTTGCACCGCAATGCACGTTCACCTTGAGCAGCCCAGGCGTCCTGGCCCCTGCTGCTGGAGCGGCTGGCACCGTCACGCTTCAGACAGCCGCCGGCTGCGCCTGGTCGGCGACGAGCACGGTCTCGTGGGTTGGCATCACGGCAGGTGCAAGCGGGAACGCGACCGGCGTGATCAGTTTTGCCGTGAGTCCGAATACCGGCGCCGCAAGAACCGGCACCCTGAGGATTGCCGGACAGACCTATACGATCTCTCAAGCTGGAGTTGCGTCGTGTGCGTTCTCGATCGCCCCAACGAGTCAGTCGGTCGGCGCGAGCGGCGGTACAGGCACCCCGGTTGCCGTGACGACCGATGCGGGTTGCGCGTGGAGCGCGAATAGCCAGGTACCGTGGATCACGATCACGTCCGGCGCCAGCGGCAACGGGCCGGGCACGACGCAGTTCAGCATCGATGCCAACAGCGGCGTCGCGCGAACCGGGACACTTACGATTGCCGGGCATGCGTTCACGGTGACGCAAGCCGCCGCTGCCACACCCTGCGCCTTCTCAATCAATCCCACGACACAGTCCATGGCTGCCAGCGGTGGCGCGGGCACGCCCGTTGCGATTACCACCGCGACCGGGTGCGCGTGGACGGCGACGAGCAATGCCCCGTGGCTGACGATCACATCCGCCACCAGCGGCAACGGGCCCGGAACGATTCAATTCAGCATCGCGGCCAACACTGGAGGTTCGCGTACCGGGACACTCACGATCGCGGGGCAGACGTTTACCGTCACTCAAGCAGCTGCCGTGACCTGCAGTTACTCGCTCAAGCCGGACAACCAGTCGATAGGCGGAGCTGGTGGCTCCGGCACGGTCGCTGTCGGAGCGCAGGCCGGCTGCGCGTGGACAGCGGCGAGCCATGTCCCGTGGATCACCGTGACGTCTGGGGCCAGCGGTTCCGGCCCCGGCACGACCCAGTTTGCGGTGGCGGCAAACAGCGGCAGCTCGAGGACGGGAACGCTCACCATCGCAGGCCAGACTTTCACCGTCACACAGGCGGCAGGCTGCAGCTATTCGCTGGACCCGACCAGCAAAACCGTCAATGAAGGAGGTGGAAATGAAGAGGTCAAGGTGAAGACACAAGGCGGCTGCGCCTGGACCGCCACCAGCAACGTGCCCTGGATACAAATCACGTCAGGCGCGAGCGACTCTGGCAACGGGGACGTGAAATACCATGTCGACCGCAATCTCAGTGATGCCAGCAGGACCGGCACCCTCACCATTGCCGGCCTCACTTTCACCGTGACGCAGCGTGGCGAGAAGTAACGTGCGCATGTTGATCTTCACCATGTTGACCCTGACGCTCTCGAGCGCACCCGCCCAGGCGCAACAAACGGTCAGTGAGATCGTGTTGTTCCTGCTCACCAACCGCTCGGTGGCGACGGACGATTTCGTCCGCGACGCCGACGCAGCGGTTGCGACCTACGAAACCATTTCTCGTTTCCTGACGGTTGAGTTGGGGACGCTGCCAATTGCTTCGTCCGCCGGTGGCTTCGCGTATCGGTTCGATCGCACGCTCGGGACGATGGTGCTATCGAGCGACAGTTTTGGACCCCTTTTCACCGAACGATCGTTGACCGCGGGGAAGGATCAAGTCTCCTTCGGCGTGAGTTATCAACATGCGGGCTTTGGTGAAATCGACGGGCGGTCCCTGGGTGACGGAACGCTCGTGTCGACAGCCACCAAGCTTCGCTCGGAGCCCGCGCCTTTCGACGTCGAAACGCTGACCCTGCGGGTACGAGCCGACACGATTACGTTCGCCGGCAATTACGGTGTCACCGATGAGCTCGATCTCAGTGTCGCGATCCCATTTGTGAGGCTGAACATCAGCGGCGAACGATTCGACACCTATCGAGGGCGACGATTCTTGCAAGCGGGGGCATCGGTATCCGCCTCGGGACTGGGCGACGTTGTTGTGCGCGGCAAGTACAACGTCTTTCGCGATGGCGGGAGCGGCGTGGCGATTGGAAGCGAACTGCGCTTACCGACCGGGAACGAAGATAATCTCCTTGGCGCGAGCGGCTTCGGGTTTCAGCCGCGAGTCATGGCTTCATACGAGAGTGGGAACGTGGCGATAAGTGGTAACCTCGGGTATTCCATTCGTGAATCGGCTGACGAGCTGGATTACCGCGGGGCGCTGACCTTCAATCCAGTCCGGCGATTGACGCTGATTGGCGAGATCCTCGGCCGGCGCCTTTCGCTTGGCCAACTCACCGAAGCAACGACTCCACATCCACAATTGACGGGGGTCGACACAATTCGATTGACGAGCATCGCCAACAACGCCAACCGTCTTGTCGCGGTCGGCGGCTTCAAATGGAACATCACGGACACCTGGCTGTTCAACGCCAGCGTGCTTCGCCCGCTAACTTCGGCGGGCCTGAATGCCGGCTGGGTTCCGGCATTCACGTTCGATTACTCGCTTGGACAATGACACATGAACCGTAACGGCGGTGCCCTTCCCGACGACGACGGCTTCGAGACTTCGCCGCAACGCGAACAGGGTGAATCGCCGCTTGATGCGTTCGTGTTCGAGCAGTCGTTGGCCAAGGACACCAGCCCGCTGCCGCCCGATGAAGATCCCATGGACTTCTTCGCCGACGAGGAGCCGGTTCCTGGAATACTCGAGCTGCCCGTTGATCTGAGCGCGGTCAGCCATCGAACGCCAGGCGTGTTGGCACAGTCGGCGGCGTATGCCCGCCGCTGGCGAAGTGCTGCGTCTGCCGAGGCTCTGGTGATGACCGTCATCGTGATGGGAATGTTCACGGCGATGGTGCTCTTCAACTTCATCCGGGATGGAGGGTCCAGTCAGCAACCCGTCGCAGTTGCGGATGTCCGACATTCCAGCCGTCATGCAGCCGGTCGCGTCCTTCATCGCGAAGCCGCTGGTTCGACCGAGAAGTCTCGCGCGTGCAGACACGACTGACAGTAACGTCAAGAGCGACAGGATCGAGCCCGTTCACCCTCAGCCGCAACCGAAGGAAGTGATCGCTCGGCCGACGATTCGAAGCCTTTCGCCACCGGTGTCGGCCACGGTCAGCGCTCGCCCGGGCGTGCCGTCACCTCTTGCAGGCTCCCCGAGCGATCGACACGTCGAACACTGTGATGCCTCCCGCGGCGCCGCCCTCACCGGTCATGGCTCGCAACACAGAGAGCCTTCCTCCTCCCGTGAAGGAGCCCTCAACCGAGAGGAGCAGCTCCCCGACCGACACCGACGTCATCCAACGTGTGCTGGCGCGCTATCGGGCGGCCTTCAACGTGCTGGACAGCGATGCCGCCAAGGCCATCTGGCCGACGGTGGACACGCGAGCGCTCGCCCGCGCGTTCAAGGGCCTCGAGACCCAGAACCTCGAGTTCGATAGCTGCGACGTCGCGGTGACCGGGGCGCAGGCCTCCGCGAACTGCAATGGCAAGGCACGGTATGTCCCGAAAGTCGGTCACCGCGTGTCGTATGTTGAATCCCGCAACTGGCGATTCGCCTTGAAGAAGTCGGGGACCGAGTGGGTGATCGATCAAGTCGACGCTCGATAGGCTGACGATCGCCGTCGTCAACCGTGATGTCCCCAACACTTCCCGCAGATGATCCGCTGGCCATCGCCGTGATGGATGCGATTCGCGCGGGGAAAACCGCCGAACTGAAACGAATCCTCGCCGAACATCCGGCGTTGGCGACGACACGTCTGATTGCCAATGGCGACTGCGCTGGACAGCGCACATTGCTCCACGTGGCGACGGACTGGCCTGGGCACTTTCCGAACGTGGTGGCCACAATCGCCGCGCTCGTTGATGCCGGTGCTGATGTCAACGCCCGGTTCGTCGGCGCTCATTCGGAGACACCGCTGCACTGGGCGGCAAGCAGCAACGACGTGACTGCCATTGACGCGCTGCTCGATGCCGGCGCGGACATCGAAGCTCCGGGCGCCGTCATTGCCGGCGGCTCTCCGCTCGCCGATGCGCGCGGCTTTGGTCAGTGGCAAGCCGCGCAACGGTTGATCGAACGAGGTGCGAAGCCAAGCCTCAATGACGCCGCGACGTTGGGGCTGATGGAAAATCTCGATGCCTTTCTCAATCGAGCCGTGAGTCAGGAGCAGATCACTCGAGCGTTCTGGGCCGCATGTCATGGTGGACAACTGCAGGTAGCGGAGTTGTTCTTGTCTCGTGGCGCCGATCTCAACTGGATCGGTCACGGAAACATGACACCGCTCGATGTCGCGATGCGACCTGACGCAGCGAAGCGTGTCGGGCAACACGAAACTGCACGACTGATCGGCTGGTTGGAGACGCAGGGCGCAAAAACGAGACAGCAACTCGCCGAGTAGTCGTTGCTGGCGGAGGCCGGACTAGCGGAGCTGAGACGCCTTCCGCTTGTGCTCCTCGGTCACCGTCCACAAGTGCAGTTCGTATTCACCGCCCTCGGCACTGCTCACGAAGACCGTCCGGTCAGGCTTCCAGTCGCCCATCGTGAACCGGTGAGACACCACACGTGCGCCCACCTTGAGCTCGCGCCACAGGATGGGCCGGATGAGCATGTTGAAGTGATCGCCCATATAGAGGAAGACAACGCTGGCGGATGAGAGATCTTTGATGTCGAGAGCATCACCCAGACGAATCTCGATTTTCTGGTCGAGCCCTGCCTTCTTGACCTGCTCGCGAGAATCCTCGACGCGCTCCGGATCGATGTCGATGCCAACTCCACGGCCCGCGCCGCCTTGTACTGCCGCGATCGTGATCCGCGCATCGCCGCAGCCAGGCTCGAAGACGATGTCCTGCGCCGTCACGCCCGCCAGTTTGACCATTTCGTCCGCAATGTCCGGCGGCGTTGGTACGTAACGGACACGCGCCCGATCGTTGGGATCGTCGACCGTGAGATCAACGCGCAACGGCTCGCCAGCTCGGAAGGTGACGACCTTCCTGCGCGTGATCTCCGTGTACGTGTTCGGCTGCCAGATCGCGGTGAAGGTAAAGCGCCGCGTGGCGCCAGGCTCGAGTGCCGGAATCTCGACAATACGCGACGTGCCGTCGCCTGGAATGATCTTGCCGTCAAGCACCAGGCTCGTTGCGGTATCCGGAACCGTTACGGTGACTCGAGCCGTCCGGGTCGCAGATGCCGCGGCCTGTGGCGCAATCGGCCCACGTGCGAGAGCCGTCTGGGCGGCGAAAACAACAACTAAACCAGCAAGAAGCAATGCGCGTTTCATGGATGGTGATCCCTCGGCGGCGGCAATTATAGCGGCCACAGAGGCGTCACGCCCTCGCAGCTGGAAGACGGCAGCCGATGAGTCAGTTCACGCGCTTCACGGGAAACATCGGCAGAGCCGGTGTGGGACGGAACAGCATCTCGGGATGCGGGCCCTCGCCGGTGAATCGGAATTCGAATGGCATTTCAGATACGAAGAAGTCGCGCTCGTTCTCGGCACGCAGGCGGACCCGGCCGATGACCGGCAGTGCGACCGTCAGCCGATCGCCGTCTCGCCTGACGTCGAACAGCACGCCCTCCTGAGGCTCGTACTGGCCGACGTACCGATCGAGCATGGGGGGATCGACGGCAACTTCTTGCCTGGCCGGATACAGCGGGAAGTCGCGCCGCAAGAGGTGGCGCGAAATGTCATGCACTGTTTGCCCCGTATTCGACAGTACGACCACAGCGGTGCGGCTGTGAGGGTCGAGCGCGAGCGAAGCCGCGCCGCTCGGACCGGCGCCGTCGTGTATGACGAGCTCCTCGCTCTCCCGCCCGAAGACGAACCAGCCGAGCGCTGCTTCGGCTCGTGTGAAATAACGGACGGGCGGCTTGGCGTCACGCGGCGGCCGCAACATCATGCGCAGCATGAGACGCCAGTTCTTGCGCAGCATCCTACAGATCGGCGGTCGAATCGAACGCCGCTTGGCGAGCATCGACGGCAGTCGTCCGTTGAGCGGCGATGGCGCCAGATCCAACAGCGCCCGCGCAAGTGTCAGCAGGTCGCCCGCGCTCGAGAGCATTCCGCCGGCTGGCGCCAGCGCGCCAAGGGCCGGGCGCGATCGGGGATGCAAATCTGAATCGTGGCCAGACGCCAGCCGCGCCGCGATGTCCCCCGAAGGCAACAGGGTTGTGCTCGTGAGACCAAGCGGACCACTGATCCGTTGGCTGACGAGCGTCTCGAAGTCGGTCCCGGCGCGATGCGCCAATGCATGCGCCAGCAGCGCGAAGTCGACGTTGCCGTACTCCCACTCGGTCCCGATATCGCGGGTCAAGTGATGCGCTGCCACTGCGCTATACAACTGCTCGCGTGAGTAGGTCGCACCGGCCGGATGGTCGAGTGTGGGGAAATCATAGGGCTGCGGCGGCAACCCCGAGGTGTGCGTTGCGAGATCGATCAAGGTGATCTGACGGCCGTTTCGTTGTGGAACCTTGGAACCCGACGGAAGGTGCCGTTCGACCGGATCGTCGAGCGAGACCTCTCCCCGCTCCACCATGTCGGACAGCAGGACCGCCACGAACACTTTCGTGACGGACGCAAGTTCGAAGACGGTCTCGGATGTAACGGGCCGCTGAACATCGCGCTCGAGGGTGCCATGCGCAACGATTCGCTGGCCGTCGGCATCGGCAACGCCCACGACCATGCCGACAGCCTTACGGCGTTCATCGATCTGATCTTGGACCAGCGCGACAAGGTCATCGTGGGTGGGCAATGACATCGCGGTGCGCCTGACGGCACATGCTATACGCCTTCCCGCCCAACCGGCTCGGAGCAACAGTTAATCGCGAGGTCACCGCCGTGGGCAAGACTGGAAGGTTGCTGACTCTGCTATAGTCCGCCGACTAGCTCTCGTAAATCCACGACACCACAGAGAATCGCATGCCACAACGTGAGTGGTCCCGCCGAGATGTGCTTCGAGAGTGCCTGGCTGCAGGTGTGCTGGTTGTGCCGGTTCGTTGGAGCGAGAACGACGTGCTTCATGCCTGGCTGGACGCTCAGGCAGCGCGGCCCCCGACGGCCCATGTCGAAATGGGCCCTTTCTACAAGAAGCGTGCGCCCGCGACGACGACATTGCGATCGGCCGGCGATCCTGGTCTGCCCTTGACAGTCAGCGGTCGCGTTCTCACGGTACACGGCGAGCCCGTGCCGGGTGCAACGGTCGAAATCTGGCAAGCGAATCACGGGGGACTCTACGACCTCGAGGGCTATCGCTACCGAGCGGCCATCAAGCCGCCGCAGTCCGGCGCCTTTGCGTTCGAGTCGATCATGCCCGGACACTACCCGGCGCGTGTTGCGCGACATGTGCATTACTTCGTCACTGCGCCGGGCCACAAGCCGCTCTCGACGCAGCTCTACTTCTCGACCGACGAGGTCTTCGAAGGCAATCCCGGCAAGAATTACTCGAAAGACCCGCTCATTACGTCGCCGACGCTCGTCCGGCCAGTAACCCTTACGGGGCAGTCGACTTCGGCGCGAGCGACGGTCGATTTCGAACTCGTGCTCGAGAAAGCGTGAATCAGGTGACGCGCGCGCCCTTCGTGGCCTCGCTTAGCGTCGCGGCCCTTCTGACAATCACGTGTGCGTCCCCTCGCGAAGAAAAGGCCGCCGTCCTGGCGGCCCCGCCGTCTGCGACGGTCACCCTCCCGGCAAACATCACCAGCCTGGCGGCGATCAACCGGTCGTCGACTGTGGTCGCGGGATTGGCCGACGGCCAGGTCGTCACTTGGAATGCTCGCGACCGAATGCCTGCGGTCACGCTGAAGCCTCATGCGGCGCGTGTGCTCGCCGTCGGATCGACTTCAGATGGGCACGAGCTGTGGAGCCTGGCTTCTGACGGCTCGCTGGCGCGCACGGTGATCTCGCCAACACCCCAGACGACCTCGCAACGAGTCGACCTCGGCTCGGCACCGACGCGTGCCGCGGCGTTCTCCGCCGATGGCTCGATGCTCGTGGCTGGCGGGGAGTTCGGTGAAATTCGAGTGTTCGATACGGCATCCAGTGCGCTGCGGCAGCAGCTCGTTGGTCATCGAACCGAGCTCCAGGACCTGGCGATTCGGCCCGGCACTGCAATCGTCGCCAGCGCCAGTGCCGAGGCCGACCTTCGCATCTGGGACGCGGCCGCTGGGCGCGAAATCGGGTTCGTCGACAGCGACCTGTCGCTGTTCGCTCTGGGGTTCAGCCCGCGCGACGGGACGTTGGCGTCGGGCGGCGTGGACCGTCGCCTGACGCTGCGCGAGACCACTACGTTCAAGCCGGTGGGTCACGTGTCGCTACCGGCACCCAGGATGGTGGCCGCTCTAGCGTGGTCGCCGGATGGCCGGCTCATCGCGATGGGCGATATCGATGACGAGACACTCTCGAAGGGCGGAGTCCAGATAGTGGACGCCGATAGCCACGCCGTCGTGGCCAGCCTCGATACCGGCGGTACGCCGGTCCGCAGCATGACATTCGTGGCGGATCCTGACACGGTCGTCGCGATCATCGGCCGCGATCTCCGCGCGTGGAAATTGGCCGCCGCGCGCTAACCTGCGCCGCCTGCGATCTGAGACGGGCCGAGCTGAACCCGAACAGGCGCCCGTCTCGCGTGTTGCATTTGCAAGCGAGCCGCCCGTTCGAGCTCTAGCTACGGTAGCTGTTCGAATCAGCGGCAGACGACGTCGCCGTCGTCGATGGCCCGGCCGATGAGTGCTCCAGCGCCGGCGCCGATGATGGTGCCCAGCGTCTTTGACCCGCCGGGGGCGATGATGTGCCCCAGCACGCCACCCGAGATGCCGCCAACAATCAGGCCCGTCGTGCCATCGTCGCGACGGCAGTAGTAGCGGTCATCCGAGCCACGATAGATGCTGTCGTTTCTGCTCAGACGTCGCTGACCGTACCGACGATCGTCGCGCCGATAGTAGCGCGCCGCATCCCAGTAGTCGTTGCGGGCATCGTAGCGATCTTCGCGCCAGTCCCGTCGATCCTCACGACGATCCCAACGGTCTTCGTAGCGATCCCGCCGGTCCTCGCGTCGATCACGACGGTCTTCGCGTCGATCCCAACGGTCTTCGTAGCGATCCCGACGATCCCGGCTTTGCGCCAAGGCAACCGCAGGCGTCAGGCCGACGAATGAGGCCAATAGGGCGGCCACGGTATAGGTTCTGATGCGGTTCAACTGGACCTTCCTTCCGACGGTCACGATCGACCTGCACCACCAGAAGGCAAGCGATATGCCACGGCTGGCCGACAAGAACGGCCGATTCCTTGGGCTTTTTCGCGATGAGCTAGGACGAATGGCGTCTGTGGTGGACAGACCTGTACTCCGCCGATGACTGCGAAGGCGCGGCGCTGTCAGGTGCTTCCTTGCACCATTACCGATCGCTCAGTTCGAGACGCGCTCGAACATGACGCTTTGCGCGCGGAGATTCGGCGTAGCAGTTCGGCTAGCCTCTACCCAAGAACGCGATTGCGAGGACGGGACCGCATCCGCCTCGGGAGTGGCCCACCAGTCAGGGCGAAGACGTGCGAGAGCCGGAAGCGTGAAACCCAGAAGGGCTTCGATTTGCGCAAAGGTCAGGACCACCGTGTCAGCAAAGCGGTTCTCCAGATACTGGTACAGCGACCGGTACTCCCACCCTGATGATGGCGACGAAGGAGCAGTTGTCATTGCCTCCCAAGAATACTGGGGAGGTTGACGGTTTCCTGTTCCGTATCGCACGCCGAGCACCCCTTTCGTCCCGGATATTCGACCGCGCGATTTACAGACTCTTAGGACCAGCGGGCGACCAACCACGCTGCGATCAAAACGACCGGCGGTCCAAGCGGAATTGCCAGCATTATGGGGCTGAGACCAAACGATACTGCGCCGATGCCGCCGCTGCCCGCAGACGGTGCCGCCCACAAGCCGCGGAACTGAACGAGCAGCCAGGCGGCCACAAGCAAGACACACAAAAGCACCCAGCCGCCGGACACCATCAAGACCTTTGCGAGTGACCACAGTCGAAGGTCTTCCATATGTGCTAGAAGCGCACTTCCCTGTCGATCGACTGACTTCGATCGCGAATCGGAAACAGACCCTCGAGAAACGCGTCACTCCAATAGCCGGAGCCTCCTCCGTTGCCAACGTCCAGCACCAGGGTTGCTCTCACGGTGTATGGATGATTCCGCGTCAATCCGGGAAACCGTCCGATGAGATCGCCATGGCGAACGAACATACGAATCGCATCGCTGCCACTCAGGTGGAAGCTGGATCGCTCGAGAAGGACCGGGTTGGTGGCGGCGAGGATGTCGAGCTGCAGGACGTAGCTATGCGCGAACCCGTCGCCGAACATCGGAATGATGTCGTAATCGCGACCATTGCCATTGCGCTCGACGCGGAAGTCGCGCAGTCGAATCGGCGCTTGCACGTATCGCCGTTTGATGTCCTCCACGAAAGTGCGATCCGTCGCTACGCCCTCTGCCACGAGTTTGAGGCATTGGGTTGAGGAATAGCCCCAACTGGACGAAAAGAACGAAAATCGGCGCTTCACGAGCGAGCACAGCTTCTGATCGCGAAATTCGATCGCGGCGCGCTGGAAACATTCGGACTGGACGTAATACGAACGGTAGCCGTCGGGGTTTCCAATCAATCCACTTCTGTAGTCAGCAGGATCAATCGCCTGACATGTCTTGACGGCCGAGGCCCTCAATTCGTCGTAGGTTGCGCCGAAGGCGGGGGCGACACTACAAAACAGTCCGATGAGTGTCGGCACACTCAATCGTGCCAGCAGCCGCACGCGCGATTGCGATGCTGTCATCGTCGGTCGAAGTCTACCTCTGGAAAGGTAAGAGCCGGCGGGGTGGGATCTTCCTTAGGACCAGAAGGCTGGGAGCGTCGGATGTACGCCGCCCCCAGACTGGCCACCCTATTTCAGTGCGACGGCTGCGCTCGCGACACACTGCCACTTCCCGTCTGGCATCTTCACCCAGGTGTCAGCAAACCGCTCCTTCCCATCAACGGCTTTTCCCGATGCGTCGGTGCCTTTACCGGTCCAGACGCCAATCACGACGGCGGAGTCGCCATGAACCTGGACCTTCATGTCGCTCACCTCATTGACCTGCCACTTGCTCTTGCTGGTATTGGCGACGTACAGCGCCTTGGGCTGCACCGTGCCGTCGGCTTGTACCGACACGAAGTCTGTGGCCAGGAGTGGTGCCAGCGCCTGACCGTCGCTGGCCAACCCCGCCTTGACCCACTGACGTTCCAGATCCATGAGCGCCTTCTCGACGCCGCCTTGCGCAAACGGCATTGCGGACATTGCCAGCACGATCGACGCCACCGGTAAAAGTCTCTTCATCAACTCAACTCCTTCAAATCTTTTGAAACCCTTGGGCTAGGTCCCGGATATCTTACGGGCTTTGGGGCGCACCAACGCGTACGGCAGGCTGTTCAGATTCCAGTTTGCGACCTTCGCGTAGAGAGCGGTCGCGCCTGCAGTGTTCCCGTCCATGCTCATCGCCTGGGCCGTGTAGAACATCGTGTAGGGATCTTCGGGATCTGCCTTTTCGAAGTGTCGCAGCGCGGCCTTCGCGTCTCCCTGTGCCAGCGCGATGATGCCAAGTACCCCTTCGTGCCCCTCGGTGACCCCGGACGGCAGTTCCGGCGTAATCAAGGCTTTGGCCTTGTCCGCCTCGGCCTTCGCCGTGGAGAAGTCCTTCGCTCGAGCGGCCACGAGCGCGCGGGTCATGACAATCTGCCGCTGGAGATTGTTCTTCGTTCGTGCGGGAACTTGCGGGTCTTCCGTCATTTTCCACGCCTGTTCCAGATGCTTGCGGGCGTCAGCGGCCTTTCCGCTGTCGGACAGAATCCAGGCGGCGTCGAGGTGCGTGCCGATCGCGTTCGGGATCAGGCCCTCTTTGGTTGCGATGACCCGCTGCTGATCGAGCGCCGCAAGGGCCTCGGTCGGTTTGCCCTCGTGGACGTAAGACACCGCGGTCCACAATTGTGCGTTTGCGCGGTCTGGAGCCGTGCCGGCCTGGACCGAGAAGCGTTTGTACGTCTCCCGCGCCTTCACGTAGTCGCCCTTGAAGAGATGGTTGTGTGCGATCCCCGTCAGCGATGCGACGAACTTCGGGTCTTTCTCGAGCGCCTTGTTGTACTGCGCGATCGACTCGTCGAATCGCCCCATCCGGAGCAGCAGTTCCGCATACGAATCGTAGGGGTTTGGCCGGTCGGGCCGGGTCACCACGTACTGCTTCAGTGCCTGCTCCGCGGTCTTGTAGTCACCTTTCGAAATGTGGACGTACCCGATCTGGTTGTAGGGGGCGGCGAAGGCTGGATCAACTTTGGTCGCCTGGTTGAAATACTGGAGCGCCTGATCGTCATCGAAAGTACGCGCCAGGTTTCCGGCGAGGTAGAGCACATGCTTGTCGTCCGGGTGCAGCTTGAGTAGTTCGGCAAGATGTTCCTTGATCTGGGGCACATCGCCATCTGCGGACGCCTGTTGGGCCATGATCAAATGCCGCTCGCCGGCGGACACTTTGTCCACCAGACCCACGGCCTTCTCGCGGTCCTGCCGCGCACTGTTGAAGCCGCCGCCAGTGCCCGCGCGAAGCGCGTACGCCATCGCAAACGCGGGGTCCTTTTGAATCGCCTCATCGAGCAATGGCCGCGCGCTCTCGTTTTCCACGTTCTCGACGTATTCGCGCGCCCGCTCGTAGACCGCCAGCGCCTCTTTCGATGAAGTCGTGATCGTCAATTGACTGGCTGTCTGAGCCAGAATTAGGGCCGGAACGCAGGCGACCATCGCAACGAGGATGATCTGTCCCAGCTTCTTCAAAGTGGTCATTCGCTCTCCTAATCAGTCGTGGAATTCTTGGTCCCTGGCCGGCTGCACGCGGCCTGGGGCTTACGCCGGCTGCATGCGTGCGATCAGGACAACTTGGCGTGGTGAAATGCCAGGCTATTTGCTGTGCGGGACGGAACCGCCACGATACTCGTATCCGTGGCAGCAGCGCGAAGCGTAGCACGGTGCGCAAGTGAACACTGTGCTGGATTGAACATCGTCGATACTCTGTAGAAGGCACACCGCTCGTGTATCGAGAAGCAGGGCGCACGCTTGATCGGTAGCCGGATCGGCGGCTACGAGATTCTCTCGCTGCTGGATGTCGGCGGCATGGGCGAGGTGTATCGCGCGCGCGATACCAAGCTGGGGCGGGACGTCGCGATCAAGGTGTTGCCGTCATCGTTGGCGACCGACCCCGATCGCCTCGCACGATTTGCCCGGGAGGCGCGCCTGCTTGCAGCGTTGAACCATCCGCACATCGCGACCATCCATGGGCTCGAAGAAGCCGAAGGCGCACCGGCACTCGTCATGGAGCTCGTCGAGGGGCCAACGCTGGCAGAAACACTGGCCAGTGGCTCACGTCGCACAGAGAAGTCGGGCTTGCCGCTCGCCGAAGCGTTGAGAATCGCCGGGCAGATCGCCGAAGCGCTCGACGCCGCCCACGAGAAAGGTATTGTCCACCGCGACTTGAAGCCGGCCAACGTCAAGCTCACTCACGACCGGCTCGTCAAGGTGCTCGACTTCGGCCTGGCCAAGGCATTTTCGAGCGACGGCACGAGCCGCGACGTCACCCAACTGCCAACGATCATGGCCAGCAACCTTGGCTGGCGCGATTGTTGGCACGCCGGCCTACATGAGTCCAGAGCAGGCGCGCGGCCAGGCGGTGGACAAGCGCACCGACATCTGGTCGTTCGGCTGCGTGCTCTTCGAAATGATCACGGGTCGCCTGTGTTTTTCCGGCCAGACGGTCTCGGACACGATCGTAGCGATCCTGGAACGCCAGCCGGACTGGAACGCGTTGCCTCCAGAGACACCGCCAAACGTTCGGCGTGTGCTCGCACGTTGCCTGGAAAAGGATGCGAAGCGACGCTGGCGAGACATCGGCGACGTGCGCGTCGAGCTCGACGATGCGGAAGGTGCACGACAACCGGTCCTGGCCGGAGTTGAACCCATCCGCACTCGCGTTCGAGAGCGAGTCGCGTGGGCTGCGCTGGCCGTTGTGATCGTCGCCGCGGCGACGATGCTGCTAACGCTGGCGCGGCGCAACCCGGGCTGCGCCAGCCGAAGTCCGGTTCGACCTTTCATACCCGCGAGACATCTCGCCCGACTTCGCGCAGCTCGCGATCTCGCCGGACGGTCAGCAGCTCGTGGCTGCGCCCAGCTTTGCAAACGCTCTTCCGCTGTGGCTGAGACCACTCGGCTCAACATCCGGCCGAACACTGCCAGGAACCGAGAGCGGCTCCTTTCCGTTCTGGTCGCCCGACGGCAAGTCGATCGGGTTTTTTGCCGATGCGAAATTGAAGCGGATCGATGTCGAGAGCGAGGCGATCGAGATTGTGGCTGATGCCCCGATCGCGCGAGGAGGTGCGTGGCAAGCCGACGGCGCGATCCTCTTTGCGCCGTCCGCGAAGGGTCCGCTGGTGCGCGTCCCCGCGACCGGCGGACAGCCCAGCGTCGCCACACGCCTGGAGCCAGGGCAGACCGATCATCGGGCGCCGATCATTCTCCCCGGTGGCCAGCATTTCCTGTACTACGCCAGGGGCTCGCCGCAAGCCCGTGGCGTCTATGTCGCTCGCCTCGACGGCTCCGAGTCGAGACGGCTCCTCGACGCGGACGCCGCGGCAGTCTATTCCGCATCTGGTCACCTCTTATTCGTCCGCCAGGGAGAGCTCCTGGCTCACGCCTTCGACGTGTCACGGCTGCAGCTGGAGGGCGCGGCGTTTCGCATTGCAAGCGGGGTGTCGATCAACCCGGGCGTGAGTCTCGCCTCGCTTGCAGCATCGCCCGCTGGGGTGATTGCCTACGGCACGGGCAGCATGCGTCGCACGCAGTTCGTCTGGTTCGATCGATCGGGCAAGCGACTCGGAACCCTTGGTCCACCTGACCAGACCAACCTCGCCAATCCCTCGATCTCACCCGACGGCACACAGGTCGCGCTCAGCCGTGTCGTCGGCGGCAACTGGGATATCTGGTTGATGAACATGGAAGGCGTGATGAGCCGTTTCACCTCGAGCCTCGCGCTCGATTTCAGTCCGATCTGGTCAGCCAACGGTCGTCAGATCATCTTCCAATCCGTACATTCCTTCATTTACTCCCGTGCCGTTAACGAGAGCGCTCCGGAGCAACTGCTGCTGAACCGGCCGGAGATGCTGTATCCGTCGGACGTCTCCGCAGATGGCCACGTCCTGCTCTACAACCGGTCGACAGGCGCTCCGATGGACCTCTGGTACATGTCGCTGGTCGGCGATCGCACGCCTCATTCGTTCGTAGAGACGCCGTTCGAAGAGCGTGACGGTCAGTTTTCTCCGGATGGAAAGTGGGTCGCCTATCAGGCGAATGAATCCGGCCATAACGAGATCTACCTGCAGCCCTTTCCAGGCCCGGGTGACCGGATTCAGGTGTCGGCGGGTGGCGGCCAACAAGTGCGATGGGGATCGCGCGGCACCGAACTGTTCTATGTTGATGCGGCGCAGCGGCTGACATCCGTGCCCGTGACATTCACGACGAACGGAGGGGTGACTGTCGGCCGCTCCGTCCCGCTGTTTCGAATCGAGTTCGAAAGCAACTTTCAGCTTCGCCAGCAGTACGTGGTCTCGGCCGATGGCCAGCGAATCCTCGTCAACGCCCGGACTGACGGAATCGATCCTCCTTCGATTACCTTGATCCTCAACTGGAAAGGGAATCCTTAGGCCGTCGCAGGGGATCGCTTACGGGGCAGACTCTAGCAGCCACGGGCTGCTAGCGGCTGCCCCAAGCCAACACGTCCAGACGAACCCGTGCGCGACCCTGGCGGATAAACCCAAGGACCTCGGCAGCCTTACGCGACAGATCGATGACTATGCCATCGGCTCGAAGTCGAGGTGCTGGACCTCGATCCAGAATCCGGACGCTGGTGGATCGACCATTTGCCAGGTTCGTGACGCGAAGCACTGTGCCGAAGGGATAGTTAGGATGGGCCGCGACCATCGCGTTCATGTCGAACCGGACGCCGCTTGCGGTTGTCTTGCCGTGGAATTCCTTGCCGTAATACGAGGCCAGACCTTCTCGCGTCTCGAGGATCTTCGTCGCGCTGCCACCTGGCGCAGCTCCAGGGCTCCGCGAAGCGCAGCCTGAAAGACACGCGGCCAGGCTCACAATCACGATGCCGGCGACTCGTGGCATGCACTTCGGAGCGTAGCAGCCGCCGCACATGACGGACAAGGTCGTCCGTACGAAAGGCGCCTGAACGCTCTCTCACGGTTGATCGCCGAGCACTGGCGCGCCCATTCGTGACGCACGGGCGACGGCGCCGTTGAGGAACTGCATGGGCAGGTGCAGGCGCAGCCCCCAGGCCGCTTCGTCGTGCTCGGCGTGAGGAAAACACAAGTGCAGGAGGTTGTGCCCGTAGCGCCACCCGCGCGAGACGAGGGCCATTGCCATGGCGACCGTCACCTCGTAGTTATCGCCGGGCCAGCCGCTGTCGAGATAGAAGCCCACATCGCGCGCCGGCTCGTCGAGCACACGATCGATCAGGTTGTCCTTGTGCGAGAACGTGCTCGACATGCAGACGGCCGTCCCGAAGATCTCGGGGTGTTGCCAGACGGTGTAGAAGGACACGACGCCGCCGAGCGATGAGCCCCACACCGATCGGTACCGTCGGTGCCGCTCGACGCGAAGCACGCGCTCGGCTTCCGGCACGATCTCTTCGGCCAGCGAGCGAGCATAGGCCTCGTAGCCCGGCTCGGTGTACTCGCGCATCCGATCGCCCGAGTAAACGCCGACGATCACGAAGTCCTCGACAGCGTTCATCGCCCGCAGCGTCTCGCTGGTCGTGTCGACGTCCCACTCACGTCCGAGGAACGCTTCCTCGGGGAAGAACAGATTCTGGCCGTCTTGCATGTACACGACCGGATAAGAGGCCAGCGTGTTCTCCTCGTAGCCTGGTGGCAGATAGACGCGGAGGCGATGTGTACGTCCGAGGATGGTGGATGGAAACTCGACCAACCGTGAGAATCCGCCGCTCGCCGGACTGTGAAAGAAGGGATAGCACACGCGCTGATCGTCTCCCGACATCAGCAGCAACATGTTGGGCCCGACCGACCAGTGAGTCGCCCCGTCTCGGACCAGACACGGTTTGAAATAGAGGTACGGCTGATCGGCCCGCAGGGTGAACGTCCAAGTCATGCGATCGTCGGTGACAGCGACGGGCTCGATGTCCTTGTCCCAGTCGTACTCGGTGCGCAGGGTCAGTCGTCCCGAGGCGACTGGGTATGAGATGCGCAAGGTCCTTTCCAAGGTCGTGCGCGTGCTGTAGAGGCCCTTCGCAGGCGTCGTTGCCATCGGCTGTTCTCCCAGTCGTTGCTTCGTGCGGTCCAGACCATTCGGTGAACCTCGAGCCTTGGCGGTTTACCTCGTTCCTTTCGACGTAAGCATACGTGGTCGATCCAGTGGTTGGAACATGGGAACTGAACCTGGCGAAGTCCACGTTCGCCCCAGGACCAGCACCGAAAAGCGAAACGAGGACCTACGCGGCGGGAGCATCCGATCGTCGGTTCCCCGGATGCGGACTCACCATCAATCTAGCGAGTCGACGCGCTCACGACGGGGCCCTGATCCCTAATCTCCCTGATCTCCCTGATCTCCCTGTGCTCATCCCCACGATCTCACCCCTGTCTCAGTGCCGCCATCGGCGCGATGCGACCGGCGCGCCTCGCCGGGAAATAACCGGCCATGAGGGTGGCGACGATCAGCACCAGGGTGGCTGTTGCGTAGACGCGTGGATCGGACGCCGAGACACCGACGATCAGACTCGACGCCAGCCGCGAGACTCCCCACGCTGCGCCCAGCCCAATCACGATACCGGTCACGGTAATCAAGCCCACCTCACCGATGATCAACCGCATGATCGCCGCGCTCTCGGCGCCGAGGGCCATGCGAATACCAATCTCCTGGAACCGTTGGCTCACCGCGTACGTCATGACCCCGTAGGTCCCGATCGCCGCCAACAGCAGGGCCAGCAGCGCGAAGGCAGCGAGCAGTTGCAGCGAAATCCGGCGCAACGCGGTCGATTCGCCGGCCAGCTGCTCCATCGTGTTCTCGCGAAATGTCGGTAAGTCTCGATCGACCGTCCAGATCTCCCCGCGCACGGGTGCGAGGAACGTCACGGGCGCGCTAGCAGTCTTCACGACGAAGGCAATCAGGGGAAACGGCGCTTGTGCGAAGGGCCTGAAGATGTCGAGGTGCGTGTCCTCTTCCTGCCCGAAAGCCTTCAGGTCGTTGCTGACGCCTACCACCTCCAACCAGTCCGGCTTGACCGCGTTGAGTGCGATCCGCCGACCGAGCGGATCGGCATCCGGCCACAACCGCTTCGCAAGCCCCTGGCTGACGATCACGACTCGTGGCGCATCGGCCGAATCGCGCTCGGTGAACGCGCGTCCGCGTATCAACCGGATGCCCATCGTGGCGAAGTAGTCGGGCGTCGCGACACGATTGTCGACGCTCATTTCATCGCCCGCCTTGGGCAGTGGCTGCCCTTCGGCGTAGACGGTCGCGGTTCCCCAGAACCCGCTCAGCGGCAGAAAGTTCGTGGCCGCCGCGGACTCGACGCCGGGGAGTGACTTCAAGCGCTGCACGACCGCGTCTGTGAAGGCGCTGAACTTTGCGGGCTGGTCGTATCGACTGCCCGGCAGGACGACTTGCACCGCCAGCCGGTTCGTCGGATCGAAGCCCAAGTCGCTCGCAAGAACGTGGACGAAACTGCGCAGCATGAGCCCGGCGCCGGCCAGCAGCACGAGCGTCAACGCGATTTCGGCGACGAGCAACCCACGCCGGAACCGGGACGAAGGATGCACGGCGGTACGCTGGTTCAGCGAAGTGCGCAGGGCATGAAATGCGGGAACGAGGCCGAACGCGATGGCGGTGACAATCGCGACCAGGAGCGTGAAGCCCAGCACGCGCGTATCGATGCTCAGTCGCTCGACCTGAGGAATGCTGAGATTGGCAATGTTGTTGGGGAACATCGCGACCAGCGCATTGGAGAACACGATGGTCAAAGCGAGGCCCAGTGCACTTCCGGCAACCGCAAGCACCACGCTCTCCGTCATCAGCTGGCGGATGAGCAGCCCGCGAGAGGCGCCCAACGCGCTTCGAACCGCCATCTCGGTCGACCGAACCGATGCACGGGCCAGCAGCAGGTTCGCGAGATTCGTGCAGGTAATGAGCAAGATGAACGACGCGGCGCCCATCAGCATCAGCAACGCCGGACGGATGTCACCGGTGAGGTTCTCGCGAAATGACATGACCTGCGCGGTCTCCGCCGCATTGCTCTCCGGATGCAGTTGCGCAAGCTCGTTCGCGATGCGCGTCATTTCGGCTTGAGCCTGTTCGACCGTGACGTCAGGCTTGAGCCGACCAGCCACGCGCAGCGGTCGCGCATTCCAGTTCTGCTGCACCGGGGCGCTCACCACCAACGGCGCCCACAACTCGGCGCGCTGGGGATGGTGAAACCCCGGAGGCATCACACCAATCACGGTGTAGGGCAAGCCGTTCAACGTGATGCCCCGCCCCACGATTTGTGGGTCGCCGCCGAAATGCCGCTGCCAGAGCCGATGCGACAAGACGACGACCTGATGCTTGCCGGCAACGGTCTCTTCCGGGACGAAGGTCCGACCAAGCATCGGCCTGACGCCGAGGACGTCGAAGAAGTCGGCGTCGAATCGATAGCCGACGATCCCCACGGGATCGCCAACCCCCGTGAGACTGAACTGGCCATCGCTGGAACTGGCCAGCGTCTCGAAGCTGGCGCTGCGCGTCTTCCACTCGCGAAACACGGGCACCGACACCGGACGAATACCCGCGCCCTCCTGCGTCCCGAATCCCCAGACCATCGTCAGTCGATCGGCATCGTGAAAAGGCAAGGGCGTCAGGAGAACCGTGTTGACGATGCTGAAGATGGCCGTGTTGGCGCCGGTGCCAATCGCGAGGACGAGGACCGCGACGATAGTGACGAACGGCTGTCGGAGGAACAGGCGGAAGGCGTGGTGAATGTCACGGATCATCGGGACCTCCAGCAGTCAGACGGTTCAGGGTCGAGTGGTGGTTGGAACGGATTGTTCCAGATTCATCGTCTCGGATCGCCGCTTCATGCGCTTGAACTTGCCGTACCTGCGCTCGTCAACTGCAATTCGCTAGTCCCCTGATTTCGAGTCCGGTCACTCCTCATCCGCGACCTGTCAACTCGGCCCGCGGAGGTTCGAAGCGATAGCTACAGGCATCGGCCTTGCTGACCGCTGTTCGTTTCCACTGCGCGATCGCGGCAGCCGTGAACAACCCAGGTATCGGTACCAACGTCGGAAGCAGCTGTCGACGATCGTCGTGACCGTCTCTCTGTCGGACCATCAGGAGGTTCTTGCATGAAACGTTGGAGCAACATCATTTGGGCCCTGGCCGCCATCGTGTGCCTGACCGCGGCCCCCGCGTTCGCCCAAGGCGGCGGCGCGAGCTCCACCGGGAGCATCAGTGGTGAAATCAAGGACGCGCAGGGCGGCGTGCTGCCCGGCGTGACCGTCACTGCGACGAGCCCGGCACAGATCGGCGCGCTCACGGCCGTCACCAACGAAGCGGGTATCTATCGCTTTCCGTCCGTCCCGCCGGGCGAGTACCGGCTGGCCTTCGAGCTCGCTGGTTTCCAAGGCGTCGTTCGCGAAGGCATCCGTATCACGCTGGGCTTCAACGCCCAGGTCAACGTCTCGATGAGTGTCGCGAGCGTGCAAGAGACGATCACGGTGAGCGGTGAATCGCCGGTTATCGATACGTCGGCGACGCGCATGCAGACCAACTACGACCAGCAGGCGCTCGCGTCGATCCCGAACGCGCGCGACATGTGGTCGCTGCTGGCCACGACGCCGTCGGTGACGCTCAACCGCGTCGACGTCGGCGGCAGCACCGCCGGCACGCAAACGACGTACTTCGCCTACGGCTACTCCGGCCAGAATCGTCCGCTCATCGAGGGCATCAACACGACGGAAGGCACGGCTGCCGCCGGCTTCTATCTCGACTACGGCTCGTTCGAAGAGGTGTTCATCGGCGCGGCGGCGAACTCCGCCGAGATGCCAAACCCGGGCGTCATCACGCAGTTCGTCGGCAAGAGCGGCGGCAATCAGCTCGGCATCAACCTCTATTACGACTACGAGCACGGCGACATTCAGGCGCGCAACCTCACCGAGGAGCAGTCGTTCCCGATTGGCACGCCGGCCGCGCAGCGCAATGGACGGACGATTCGCGAGGATAGCAACCGGCTGGCGTCCTACAAGAACTTCAACCTCGGCGTCGGCGGCCCGGTCGTGCGCGATCGCGTCTGGGGCCACTTCGCCTACCTGAATCAGCAGAACTCGGTCGGCGCGCCCCCTGCCGGGTCGTTCCTGGACGGCACGCCGTTCGACACCAAGCTGTTCAACTACACCGGCAAGGCGACCTATCAGATGAACCAGAACAACAAGTTCATCGGCTACCTGCAGCACGGGACCAAGCAGCAACCGAACCGCACCGACAACAGCAACCGGATCAGCAACCAGCCCATTCACACGACCGCTGATTCGACGTTGCTGCAGGATTCGCCAAGCTGGGTCTATAAGGGCGAATGGAACGGCACGATCGGCCAGAACATGTTCGCCGAAGTCCGCGCCGGACAGTTCGGCTACAACTTCGGCCTGATCAGCAACACCACCGCGCCGCGCTACGAAGATCTCGCAACCAACGTCGTCGAGGGCGGTGGCCGTGATTGGCTGAACAAGCGTCGCCGCAACCAGTACACGGGCGCGCTCAGCTTCTTCAAGGACAACTTCGCCGGTGGTTCGCACAACATCAAGTTTGGCGGCGAGTACCTCGACGAGTCGGGCAACATCATCTGGCAGGAAGCCTATGCGGACAGCGTCATTCACTACCTCTTGAATGGCGTGCCGAACTCAGTGCGCTTGTGGAACAGCGGCACCAGTTCTCAGAACGCCCTGGCGACGACGAGCATGTTCGTGACCGATTCGTGGCGCGTCGATCGCCTGACGCTCAACGTCGGCGCCCGCTTCGATCGCTATCGGGTGTGGTTGCCGGAACAGTCGACGCCGGTGTCGCGCTTCAATCCGGTCGCGGTCACCCATCCGGAGAACTCGTCGGTCGTCACGTTCAACCACATCGTGCCACGCATCGGTGCCAGCTACGACGTCACCGGCGACGGTCGGTACGGTCATCAAGGGCAACTGGGGACGTTTCTACTTCAACCCCGGCGTCAACCTGGCCGACGCCGTGAACTCGAACACGAGCGACCAGTACGCCGACTTCAACTGGAACGACGCCAACGGCGATCGCCTCTTCCAGGACGGCGAGCAAACCACCGAAATCACGCGGGTTGGGGGCACGGCAGGCGGCGCCATCGATGCCAACTTGAAGAATCCGTTCGCCGACGAGGCATCGGTGTTCGTCGAGCGCGCATTGATGAACGACCTCGGCATCCGCACCGGCTTCGTGTGGAAGAAGGACCACGACGGCTGGCAGCGGTTGAACGTGCAGCGGCCCTACGAGGCCTACAACGTGCCCGTGTCGATCGTGGATCCGGGTCCGGACGGCAACGCCGCGACGCTCAACGACAACGGGCCGAACATCCAGGCCCTCAACCTCGATACCACCACCCGTGGCACGACCAACGTGACGCAGAACGTTCCCGGCTACGAGGGCAGTTACAAGACGATCGAGATCGCGGCCAACAAGCGCCACAGCAACCGCTGGTCGATGAACGCCTCGTTCTCGTACGTGTGGACCGAGGAGTACGGGAATCTCTACTTCAACAATCGCTTTGGCACCGCGGTTCCGGGCGGCGCCTTCGCGTTCTTCGGCAGCTATCCGGTGACGCCCAACGAGCCGACCCTCAACGAGTTCACCAACTGGAACGCAAAATTCGCCGGCACGATCGAGGCGGGCTGGGGGTTGCGCGTCACGCCGGTCTGGAAGATCCAGAGCGGCGCGCCGTACGGCCGCTTCATCACGACAACGGGGCTCAACTACACGCCGTCGCAAATCATCCTGGTCGAACCGATCGGCACCCGTCGCCAGGACACGGTGTCAATCGTCGACTTCCGCGTCGAAAAGCAGGTACGTTTCGCCGACAAGGCGCGCGTGGGCCTCTTCCTCGACGTGTTCAACACCTTCAACTCGAACACCGCCGTCAACCTCACCTGGGGTTCGGGCGCCTCGTTCGAGAAGGCGGCGACGGTCCTCGGACCGCGCATCGCCAAGTTTGGCGTGAAGTTCGACTGGTAAGGGCACAGGGAGATCGAGGAGATCAGGGAACTTATGAGGATTGCTCTCCCTGATCTCCCTGAACTCCCTGTTCGTCTGCGGGCGAAGACCGCCCCTGCGCAGATGACTCAGTCACCGTCCCAGGTTCTTATCGTGCAATCTCATGCCGCCGTCCGCATCCCGAACGGCTTGATGAGGGCTGGGTACGAGGTGCGATCGACGGGCCCGTGCGACGCCGTCGAATTTCTTCGGCGCGCCGCGGGCTGCGAAGTGATCATTGTCAACCTCGGCGCCTCGAGGCTATACGGCCTGTCGCTCGTGAAGGAGTGGCGCCGGGCCGGCTTGTCTGCGCCGGTGCTTGCGATTGTCGGTCACGACGCATCGCACGGAGGACCGCTGGACGCACGGGGCCTCGACGTCGACGTACACCAATTGACGGTGCCCTTCGAGATTGACGACTTGCTGGCGCAGGTCGAACACATCTGCAATCCAGGCGGCGCACGGACGGTCTCTCGCGGAGAGACGGTCGCGCTTGGCGCGTCGCGCATAGCCGTCGCCCGCGGCGCCAGGGTTCGCCTCACCGAGTTCGAGTATCGCGTGATGTCGTACCTACTCGAGCGCCGTGGCCGCGCCGTGTCTCAACTCGAGTTGACCGGGTACCTCTACGCGGGCAGGCTGAAGGGCGCGTCGAATACCATCGAGGTCCTCGTCGGGCGCCTGCGGCGTAAGCTGGGCGACTCTGCGATCGAGACGGTCCGCGGGAAGGGCTACCGCGCCGCGACGTAAGCGCGATCGCGTTCAGATGCCGGCGGTCAGGGCGCCAGACAGTGATTGATCTGCGCTTCACCTTCCACTAGAAGTTCTTCTGGTGTAGGCTAGTGGAGCCATGGGACGCAGACGCGCGAAGCCGGGTGCCGGCGCGGGGGACATGCTGGTCGGGACGCTCGACATGCTCGTCTTGCGGACGCTGTTGTTTGGCGCGGCGCACGGTCACGCGATTGCGCACGCGATTGAAGCCTCTTCAGAAGAAGTTCTGCAGGTCGAACACGGGTCGTTGTACCCGGCACTTCACCGGCTCGAGGACCAGGGTCTGATCGTCTCGTTCTGGGGAACCTCCGAGAACAACCGCAAGGCGAAGTACTACCGGCTGTCCGCCGCCGGCCGGAAACATCTGGTTCGCGAGCACAGTCGTTGGGAGTCGCTTGTGCTCGCCATCAAGCGTGTCATGGGTCCGGCTACGGAGTAGCACATGAAGTGGTCTCGATTCTGGCAGCGTCAGCGCCGCGATGCGGATCTTCGCCGTGAGCTCGACGCTTACATCGAACAGGAAACTGCCGACCGGATGGTCGAGGGCCTGAATTCAGACGAAGCGCGGTGGGCGGCGATGCGCAAGCTCGGTAACGTGACCCGCATCCGCGAACAGGTCTACGAGCGTAACAGTCTCGTCACGCTGGAAACGATATGGCGGGATCTGGTCTACGCGCTCCGGCTGATCCGCCGGAACCCGGGGTTCTCCCTCATTGCCATCCTGTCGGTCGCGCTAGGCATCGGCGCGAACGCGTCGGTGTTCACGCTGCTGGATCAGGTGATGTTGCGCTCGCTGCCGGTCGACCGGCCGAACCAACTCGTGCTGCTCACGGCCGAAGGCTTTCAATACGGCAGCGCCTGGGGCGAGGGCAACGAGCTCTCATATCCCATGTATGCGGACTTGCTCGAGGCGAACCAGGTGTTCGAGGGCATGGCCTGCCGGGTCTTCGACGAGCTCGACGCAAACATCGGCGGTGGCGGCCAACGGGTTCGCGCCGAGGTCGTGTCCGGCACCTACTTCCCGCTGCTCGGCATCATGCCCGCTCTGGGCCGCGTGCTCGATGCGGGTGACGACGTGTCGCCGGGTGGGCATCCGATTGTCGTCCTGAGCCACCGGTTTTGGCGAGAGCGCTTTCAAAACGATCCGTCGGTCGTTGGCACGTCGATCCGCATCAACAACGTTCCCCTGACCGTCGTCGGTGTTGCGCGAGAAGGGTTCGATGGCACCGACCTGGGCTCCGCGACCGATGTGTTCGTGCCAATCGCGATGACCGCGCAGATGACGCCGATCCCCAATGGTCTGCGCGATCGACGGACGCGTTGGGTCAACGTCTTCGGGCGGTTGAAGGAGGGCGTGAGCGCCAGCGAAGCGGAAGTGGCGTTGCAGCCGTTCTACCTGTCGCGCCTGCAATTCGAAGCGGAGCAGGATTCGTTTGCGCGAGCATCGGCTCGCGACAAAGCGCGGTTCCTCGAAGGCCGGGTTCGCGTGACGCCAGCCGCCTACGGCAAATCGAGGCTCCGAACGCAACTCACCGGCCCGCTGTGGACGTTGACGGTGATCGGCGCGCTCGTGCTGATCATCGCCTGCGCGAATGTCGCCAACCTGTTGCTCGCGCGCGCAACGGTGCGGCGGCGCGAGATGGCGGTGCGCCTCGCACTCGGTGCGGCGCGGCCGCGGCTGGTGCGTCAACTGCTGGTCGAGAGCCTTCTGCTCGCACTCTGCGGCGGCGTC
This sequence comes from uncultured Acidobacteriota bacterium, assembly GCA_963724485.1. Lineage (GTDB taxonomy): Bacteria > Acidobacteriota > Vicinamibacteria > Vicinamibacterales > UBA2999 > JACCSI01. Next base: position 117,581 of record CAVRUW010000011.1, on the reverse strand, counting down.
GCCGGACTCGCGCTAGCGACTTGGGGTTCCCAGGCCCTTCTCGCGTTCTTTGCACAACCGAGCGTGACACTCACCGTCAGCGCTCTCCCCGATACGCGGATCCTCGCCGTGAACGCACTTATCTGCGCTGTCGTCGGCGTGCTGTTTGGCCTGGCGCCGGCGTGGCAGAGCACGAGAGCGGACGTTGGCGTGACGCTGAGGGCCGAGTCGGCAGCCGTTCTCGGCGGCGGCTACGCGCGTTTGCGAAAAGCCCTCGTCGTCACGCAGGTCGCGTTGTCGCTTCTGCTGCTGGTTGGTTCGGGAGTGTTTCTGACAAGCCTGCAGAACCTGCTGTCAGTCGATGCTGGATTCGACACCGCTCGGTTGATGTCCTTTTCGGTGAATCCGGGCACGAATGGCTACTCGCCGGAACAGACGAAAGTGTTCGCCAAGACACTGCTCGAGCGTGTGCGTGCGACTCCCGGTGTCAGCGGTGCGGCGTTTGTGTCCAACCGTCTCCTGGACGGCGGATCATGGAATAGCAACATCACGATCGAAGGCCGGCCGTACGATCCGAACGAACGCATTTTTTCGCACAACAATCTGGTCAGCCCTGGATACTTCGCGGCGATGGGCATCAGGCTCGTGAGCGGAAGAGATTTCAATGCGGAGGACGAGCGGTATGTCGACCCTGGCGCGCCGGCGCCGCCACATCGCGTGGCGATCGTCAATCAAGAGTTCGTGACGCGTTATCTCAACGGGCGCGATCCGTTGACGGTGCGCATCGGAGGCGGTCGCAATCCTGGTGCACCGACGCCCACGCAGATCGTCGGCGTCGTGACGACCGCGAAGTACACGACGCTGCGGGCCGAGCCGCTGCCACAGGTGTATTTTCCCTACCTCGCCATCGGCTCGATCCGTGGCCTCGTCATGTACGTGCGCACCCAGCAGCCCCCGGCCTCGATCGCCGATAGCATGCGGGCCGTGGTTCATCAACTCGACCCGGCGCTGCCGGTTTTCGAGCTGCGGACGGTCGAGGAGCACGTGCGATGGTCTCTGGCCAACGAGCGCTTTGTCGCCAGCCTCTCGGTGGTGCTCGGCGTCCTCGCCACATTGCTGGCGATGGTGGGCCTATACGGGGTGATGTCGTACGCCGTTGCGCGGCGCACGCGCGACATCGCGGTCCGCATGGCATTCGGCGCCCTCGCGTCGCGCGTCGCGCTGCTCATCGTTCGCGAGATGCTGACCCTGGTCGCGGTTGGCATGCTGTTGGCCGTGCCGGCACTGTGGTGGTTACAGCGCTTCATCAGCAGCCAGTTGTACGGCGTCAGCGCCACCGATCCGGTCGCGATCCTGTCGGCGGCGGCGGCACTGTTGGTCGCGGCGGGTGTGGCTATCCTGGTGCCCTGCCGGCGAGCGCTGAGCATCGATCCGATGTTGGCCCTTCGCGAGGAGTAGCGCCTCGTACTGCAGGATGGGCAACGGCGCGGTCCGCGGGAAGGGCTATCGCGCGCTAACGAAAACGGACGACTCAGGTCGTGAAATTGGCTCTCGACGCAAGCGCCGCCGCTGCCGCAAGCTTGTGTTTGGCCTGCCACGGTGGTCCGATCGATCGACCCATCGCGTACAGGAAAGGGTTGACATCCTCGCAGCCGAGCGCCGCTCCCGCGAGGCGAAACACGCGCTCGCGGTCGTACCAATACACCGACCAGCCCCGCGCCTCGGCTGCGGTAGCAAGAGCCTCGCGATACATGACGGAGTCGGCGAAGGTCTGCGCGCGATTGTCGGCGATCCGCTCCTCGGTCGTCGGCGGAAGCTGAGGGCACGCGCGGATTGCGATGCTCGCAATCGGCATGGTCACGGCCGCGGCCAGCGCCTCGAGGCTCTCGCGCGCGCCGCGCGCGGCGGACGCTCGCACGCGCTCCACGAGCACCACCGCCTCCGCGAGCGATAGCGCCCGCGCTCCCGGGGTGTTCAGGTAACGGCCCACCGCCCACGATCCTTCGTGGTGATGCGGGTGCGTAGGCAGACCGGGATCGGTGAGGTTGACGCGGCGGCGATCGAGCAGCTCGCCGCCGGGCGCGACCGTCACGAGCACCGCTGAACTACCGTGCTCGACGACGCCGACGGTCGCGATTTGCCGGTCGTCCGCGTGGTCCCTGCTTGAGATCGCCTCGCCGGGTGAGGACATTCTCAGATCCCTTCCTTCCGCGCGAGCCGGTTCGATATCGCGTCCAGAATCCTGGAACGCTGAGGCTGCCGCGAGAGGACAGTATGCGTCACGAAGCACGACCGCCGGCTCGAGCCGCTGCCAAATTCACTGAGCGACGTGGTGCCCGCGACGAATCCAGGGATGTCGGGCGTCTTAGATCCGACCAGGCACGTCGGGCAGACGACACTCGGCGACGCTCCCCAGCCCCCGAGGCGATGAAATCCTTAGAAAAAAGCCACCTTCTATCCCCCTCCATCGTGTTAACCTGCACATCATTTTCGATCCTTGGGCTTGTGCCCTTCGAGCGTCACGACGGGTGAGGACGATCGCCCCGCCGCTATCGGAGCGACGACCTCGCTGTCGTCTCTTGTTTAGCTATGGTCTGCACAGGCTGCGGCACACCTAGTGCGTCGACCGAAACGAATTGTCGATCCTGTGGTCGACGTCTGCCCGATCGGCAACGCGACGTGGCGGCTGCCGTCCTCACGCCTGTACCAGACCCACCCGAACCCAGTCTGCCCGGGGACGAGACGCTCATGGGTGCGTTTGCGGGCAACGCGCAAACCGCGGAGTGGATTCCGGCCGGTCACGCGAATCCTGGCGCCCGCTCGACTCCCGCGGTTCCTCCTCCATCCGATGACGACGCTGTCACGGGAATAATTCCACCTCCGGACGCGCAGGGTACACGTCTGCCGACAGTCCCCGGGCCGGATCCCGGCTCGCGCCGACGACGACGGAGGGGCCACTGTTCTCGGGTCGCTTGACACCGAACACACGCGGTACGAGCCGCCAGCGCCGCGACGTCCCACGAGCAGTGCGAGGCCCAGTAGCCCGGGGCAACCGGCGAGCGCGGCAGGCCGACCGGTCAGCGGAGGGAGCGAAGGGCCGCTGAAGAGCGGGCAGGCGTTTGGGTCGCGCTATCACATCATCAAAGTGCTGGGCGTCGGCGGAATGGGCGCCGTCTATCAAGCCTGGGACGCAGAATTGGGCGTCTCGGTGGCCGTGAAAGTCATTCGCCCCGAGATCACTGCCGATCCGGACGCCGCGCTGGACATCGAACGCCGCTTCAAGCGCGAGCTGCTGCTGGCTCGACAAGTCACTCACAAGAACGTCGTCCGGATTCACGACCTCGGAGAGATCGACGGCATCAAGTACATCACGATGGCGTATATCAACGGGTCGGACCTGGCGACGGTGCTCAAGAATGACGTGAAGCTACCGGTCCAGCGCGCGCTCCACATTGCGCGTGGCATTGTGTCGGGCCTCGTGACCGCCCATGACGCCGGCGTCGTTCATCGCGACCTGAAGCCAGCCAACATCATGGTCGGTGCCGAGGACGAGCCGACCATCATGGATTTCGGCATCGCCCGATCGTCTGGCCGCGGCGGTCCGAATCCTGCGGCCGTGGGCAACATTGGGGCCACCCAACTGCGCGAAGCCGCTGCGATGCTGTCCGGCGCCACGATGGCGGGGGCCATCGTGGGCACCGTTGAATACATGGCGCCCGAGCAAGCAAAGGGGCAGGAGGCCGACCAGCGGGCCGACATTTACGCGTTCGGCCTGATCCTCTACGACATGTTGATCGGCGGCCGACGGTCGGAGCGAGCGGCTAGCGCCATCGCCGAACTGCAAGGCCGGATCGCAAAGGCGCCAGCCTCACCTCGCACCGTCGATTCCGGGATCCCCCGGCTATCGACGAGATCACGGCCCGCTGTCTTGAGCCCGAGCCTGACAAGCGCTTCCAAACCACTGTCGAGTTGCAGTCGGCATTGGACAGGCTTGATGAAAACGGCAAACCGCTGCCCATCATCCGGCGGCTCACGTGGCGCGGAATGGCGGCGGCGTCCGTGCTCGTTCTGATGCTCCTGGCCGGCACGTTTTACGGGGCGCAGTGGCTCTCGGTGCCACCCGTAGAGCCCGACCCCGTGTCGGTACTGATTGCCGATTTTGCGAACGAAACGAAGGACCCCACATTCGATGGCCTGCTCGAACAGGCGCTCGCGATTGCGATGGAAGGTGCGTCGTTCATTACCTCGTACGAGCGAGCCGAAGCCAAAAGGCTGAACGCTCATTTGCGCCCCGGTCAGAGCCTCGACGAAGAAGGTGCTCTCTTGTTGTCACAGCGCGAGGGCGTCAAAGTGGGACCGGCCGGCAGCATCTCGCGGGACGGTGAGACTGTACCGCCTGAGTGTCCGCGCCATCGACCCGATTCCCCGCACCGTGGTGACGACGGCCAGTGCCACGGCGTCGTCGAAATCAGAGGTGTTGACGGCTGTTGGCAACCTCGCTACGGAGCTCCGCGGCGATCTCGGTGATACCACGCCACAAAGCGCGAGACTCGCCGCGATGGAGACCTTCACGGCCGGCTCGCTCGAGGCTGCACAGGACTTCTCCAAGGGCCAGGAACTGGCGTCGGATGGCAAGGACGAGGAGGCCATCACCCTCTACAAACGTGCGCTCGAGCGGGATCCGAAGTTCGGGCGGGTGTACACGTCCTGGGGCGTGAGTGCGCGAAAGCTTGGCCGACGGGACGAAGCGATTGCCGCCTACAAGAACGCGCTCTCTCTACTGGACCGGATGAGTGAACGCGAAAGTACCGCACGCTCGGCGTGTACTACCTGACGATGATCCGCAATTACGAAGAGGCAGTCGAGAACTATAAGACGCTCGTGCAGCTCTATCCTGCCGACAGGGGCGGGCATAGCAACCTGGCCGTTGTGTACTTCTACCTGCGCGACTTCGCCAATGCGCTCCCCGAAGCACGTCGCGCCGTGGAGATCTATCCGAAGAACCCGACGTTCCGGACCAACCTCGCGCTGATTGCGATGTATGCCGGAGATTTCGAGACGGCTGCGAAAGAAGCCCAGGAGGTTATCGCGCAAACCCCTGACTTTCCAAAGGCGTATCTGCCGCTCGCGATGAAGGCCCTTACCAGCGGTGACATTCCCGCGGCGGAGGCGGCCTATGCGCGAATGATGGAAAAGGGGGCATTCGGTGCTTCGCTGGCGACAATGGGTCGGGCCGATATCGCGCTCTACCAGGGGCGATTCAAAGAGGCTGAAGCCCTGCTGACCAAAGGCATTGCTGTCGACGAAGAGACAAAGAACACCACTGCCATGGCGGCCAAGCTGCTGGCATTGGCGGAAGCGTCTCCGCAACCGGACAGACAAAGCTGGCGATGAGCGCGGTGGAAAAGGCGTTAAAGCTTCCGCAGGACGATGCAGTCCGGGTGCCGGCCGCGAGGATTTTTATCGCCGCCGGAAGGCACCGTGAGGGAGCGGAGTTGGCGGCGACACTCGGCGAGCAGTTGCAGGCGACCGCCGCGCCTACGCCAAGATGCTCGAAGGTGAAATTGCGCTGAAGCAGGAGAGGACCACGGAAGCCGTCGCGGCCTTACAGGAGGCGCGGAAGCTCTCGGACGTGTGGCTGGCCCGGTTCGACCTCGGGGTAGCCTTTGTCAGGGCGGGGCATTACGCCGAGGCGGTGCGCGAGCTTGAGCTGTGCCTGAAGCGTCATGGCGAGGCGACGGCGATGTTCCTGGATGACGTGCCGACGTATCGGTACATTGTTCCCCTCTATTACTGGCTGGCGCGTGCGCAGGAAGGTCTGGGATTTCCCCGGCGGCCGCTGCCACTACAAGACCTTCCTCGCGCTCCGGTCCGACGTGACGAACGACCCACTCGCCGCGGACGCGAAGCGCCGCGCATCGAGTGCGGCTCCGATCACGCCTTGACGTTCGGCCAGACCTGAAAGAACTGACGATCAGTTCGAGAACTTGCAGCTGGCGCCGATTCGCCCTCGTCGCCAGCTTCGCGTAGGTGCAGAATCGACAGACTCGACGCGTTCACTTGAAAGCCCCTCATTCCCTCCGCCGCGCCAACGCTGACCCGCGCGCGGGGTTGTGTTGCGACCTTGGCGGCGATTGTGGAGGAAAACCAATTGCTCCCCCGTTCAGAACAAGAGCGTCCGTCTGTGGGCGCTGACGCTCCTACTCATCATCGGGATTGCCGGGCCGGCAATGGCGCAGGGCGGCACCGGCGAGATCACCGGCACTGCCGTGGATGCCCAGGGCGGCGTGTTGCCAGGCGTCACGGTCACGTTGCGCAATCAGGAGACCGGCGTGGCGCGAACGACCGTCACCGAGACGGACGGCACGTATCGCTTTCCGGCCTTGAACCCAGGTCGATACACGGTCTCCGCGGAGCTCGTCGGGTTCTCGACGATTGAAGCGCGCGATATCGAAATCACGATCGGTCTTGGGCTGAAGCAGGACTTCACCATGCAGGTGCAGACGGTGGCGGAAACCGTCATCGTCACCGGCACCGCGCCCGTCGTCGACACCACCAAATCCGAGGTTTCGGGCGTCGTCACTCAGCAGCAGATCGAAGCGTTGCCCGTCAACTCTCGTCAGTACCTCTCGCTCGCTTTGTTGATGCCAGGCACGAGCATGGATTCCACGCGCGCCTTTTCGCGACGGTGAACGTCGGCGGCTCGGTGACCTTCAACTCCACCGGCAATCTGGTCGATGGCGTCATCAACAACTTTGCCGAGGACGGCGAGCCGCGTCAGAACATGCCGGAGGACGCGGTCGAAGAATTCAAAGTGAGCAATGTCCAATACAAGGCGGAGTTCGGCCTCGCGACCGGCGGCATCGTGCAAGTGGTGACGAAGTCGGGAACAAACGCCCTACATGGAACCGCCTTTGAATATTTCCGCGACAAATCCCTCAATGCCCTCGGCGTCTTCGAAACCGAAAAGCCAGCATATCGGCGGCATCAGTACGGTGGTAGCGTCGGCGGCCCTATTCTGCGCAACAAGTTCCATTACTTCGCTGCGGTCGAGCGGACGAAGGTGGATGAATTCTACACCGTGACCACGGGGGCACCGGCGTTCTATTCCGCCGTCGAAGGAACATTCCCGAAGCCATTCACCCGGAACCTGTACTTTGGGCGAGTTGACGGACAGATCACGAATTCTCAGTCATTCTTTGCACGCTATGCGCATGAGGACGAGCGGTCCACGTGTAACAGTTGCGGCGGGACGACGGCATCGACCGCTGGATTTGATCAGGAGACGCCGCGACGCGCGCTGGTCGTCGGGCACACGTGGGTGCGTGGCACGCGACAGCTCAATGATTTCCGCTTTCAGGACGCGCGCGCCGCCTATTACATCTCGCCGGCAGGAACCGAAATCTGGACCGATATCGGCGAAACGTCCGCTGCGCGCTTGCAGAGGCTGACGCGACAGTTTCAGTTTCCGTCGCTGACCTACGGGAGCAGCAATGATCAGATCGGTCCGGAGAGTCGCTGGCAGTTTAAGGACACGTACGCCATTGCGTTTCCTTCACACGACGTGAAGTTCGGCGTCGACATCAGCCACATGCCGTACAAGTACGAAAACACCGGCAATCCGCTCGGCACCTACTCGTTTTCGCGCGACCAGGACTTCGACCCGAACGATCCCGCCTCGGTGGCTGCGCTGACCGGCGCTGCAACTTTTGCTGCCAGCGTGCCACCGGTAACGACCCCGCACCCGAACGACTACTATGTCGCCTTCGTGCAGGACGATTGGAAGCTTGCTGACAACCTGACCGTGAATCTCGGCTTTCGTTGGGAGCGCTTGTACGGCGCCGCGAACGAGGACCTCGACCCCTCCATCTTCCCAATCGAGATTCCGTACATCGACGTGAGCCAGCGTGGCGACACCAATAACTTCGGTCCCCGCGCCGGGCTGGCGTGGGACGTGCTGGGCACAGGGCGGACGGTAGTGCGCGGCGGCTATGGTCTCTATTACGGGCACGTCCGCATCCTTGGCAATCTCACTGAATTCCGCAATTACCAGCAATTCAGCATCAACATCACCAACCCGTCGTATCCAGATCCGTACGGCGGCCGTGATCCGTTGTCGTTCATCGTTTCGGGTCCGGCAAATATCACGGTGGTCGCCAATGACTACGTGCAGCCCTATTCACATCAGTTCAACGCCGGCTTCTCACACCAACTCGTCGGGGCCTACTCGCTGCACGTCGACGGCGTTGTGACAAACACCAACCACGACCGCAAGATCCGCGATATCAATGCGCGGCCCCCCGGAACGACGACGCGGCCGAATCCCACGTTCGCACGCGTGGACAATAATCAATCCACTGGCAGCGCTCGCTATCGCGCGCTTTACACGAAACTCGAAAAGCGTTTCAGCCAACGGAACCAGTTCATGGTGACTTACACCTACGTGCACTCGCGCGACAATAATCCTTTGAATCGCTATCTGGATCCGTTTGATCTGGAAATCGACGAAGGTCCGTCGAACGGCGAGCGGCGCCACGCCGTCGTGGCGAATGGTTCGGTGTTGCTGCCACTCGATGTGACGCTGGGTGCTGTCTGGACCATGCGCACCCAGCTGCCCTGGAATGCGACCGCGGGACGAGACCTGAATGTAGACGGCTTCAACACCGATCTGGTACCCGGTACCACACGCAACTCCGGCAGTCGAGACCTCAATCTGGACGCGGTGAACGCGTGGCGGACAATCAACGGAAGGGCGCCGATTCCAGAAAGCCAGCTCGAGTCGTCGCGAATCAACATAGTCGACGTCCGAGCAATGAAGGCCATTCGATTCGGCGCGACGACCAGGCTCGACCTCATCGGTCAGGTCTTCAACCTTTTCAACACCACCAATCTTCAGGCGCAGTATGGTGGTGGACGTGTCACCAACGCGCTTTCTGATTCGTTCGGGCGCATTCTCACGGCGCGGCCCGGACGGCAGGCTGAATTCGCCGTCCGACTGGTCTGGTAGGAAGATGCGGCGATGAACCAAATATCTGTTCCTGTGCTTGCCTTCATGCTGGCGGCGATCGCCGCCAGTGCGCCTCGCGCTGTCGCGCAACCGGCGCGCCAACCCGGATTGCGGGCTGCGGACATTTACCAATTGCGCTCCGTCGGCGATGTGCAGATTTCTCCGGACGGGCAGACGATCGTCTATGCCGTCGTAAACAACGACCGGCCGGATCGCCCGTATTCGCAGGTCTGGCAACTGACGGTGGCGACCGGGCAAACGCGACGCGTGCTGGGAGACAACGAACGGGCGACGGAACCACGCTTCTCCCCGGATGGACGACGACTCGCCTACGTCGGTGAACTCGCCGACCGGTCCGGCCTCGTCGTCGCGAATGCGGACGGCTCGTCGCCGCGGGTGATCGCTCCCGTCGAGAGCACCAACCATCCGCTGCCTTCTTCGGGTGATTGTCTGGCATGGTCGCCGGACGGCACCCGCCTCGCGTTCGTGTCGGCGGTACCAGGCCCTGAAGCCGATGCGAACGGCGATCCGATGGTGATCACGCGCTATTCTGTACAAGCCCACGGCGTCGGAAGGCGGCACGCGCGCGAACGACAATCGCCGATTGCACATCTTCGTGGCAGACGTCGCAGCCGGGACGGTCCGGCAGTTGACCAGCGGCGATTATTACGAGCACTCGATCGAATGGTCACCTAAAGGCGACGAGATTCTGTTCATCTCGAATCGCGGTCCGGACCCGACCGTTTTTTCAATTACGACGTGTTCGCCGTCAACGTCGGCTCCGGCGCGATCCGGCGGATCACCGACACGAAGAGCGCGGAGTATTACCCTCGGTGGTCTCCGGATGGGCGCCTGATCGCGTTCAGCGGCACGAAGCGGCCGCTCACCTCCTCCGAAACGACGATGGAGGACACGCATGTGTGGGTGATGGCAGCCGATGGATCGGCGCGACGCGAGGTCGGCACCATCGACCACCGCCAGGGGCGCCGGAGTGGTCACGCGACGGCCAGTATCTATATTTCACGATGCAGGACCGCGGCCACGTACGGCTGATGCGCATCGCGCACCATGGCGGAAGCCCTGAGCCACTCGTCGCGGGAACGTGGCAGCGTCGGGAGCTGGGCGCTTGCGATCGACGGCACAATCGCGTACACCTTCACGTCTGCGGCATCCCCGGCCGAACTCTTCCTGCGCCCATCGAACGGCATGGCGCGACCGCTGACGACGTTGAATGAAGGGGTACTGCAGCGGGTGTACCCTGGCGAGTGTCGAGTCCTTCACGTTTCGGAGCTTCGATGGAACTGAGATAGAAGCCTTTCTGACGAAGCCGCTCAACGCGACGTCCACACAGAAAGTCCCACTCATTACGATGATTCACGGCGGTCCGCATGGACAGCAGGGGCCGGCGTTCAATCAAAAGGCGCAGGTTTACGCAGCACACGGGCTGGCCGCGCTGATGGTCAACTATCGCGGCTCGACCGGCTACGGCCAGAACTGGCTGACGCCATCTTTCAAGATCAGAACGGTGGCGAGGCGAAAGATGTCCTCGCGGGCGTGGATGCGCACTCGCGAAATACCCGTTTCTCGACGCTGCGCGGCTGGGCGTCGAAGGCGGCAGCTATGGCGGTCAGCTCACGAACTGGCTGATCACACGAACAGACCGGTTCAAGGCGGCGATTCCTGCGGCCGGTATCTCGAACCTGGCGAGCTTCAACTACATGGCGTATTACCACGACTACCTTGCGGTGGAATTTGGTGGGTTTCCGCACGAACCGTTTGCACCGGTAAACGAGGCGCTCTGGCCAATCGCCACGCGGCCGAAAACCATTCTCGACGTGCTGTGGGAGCGATCACCGATTCGCTACGTCGCCAAGGTGAAGACACCAACGCTCTTCCTTCACGGCGAGAACGACAACGACGTGCCGATTGCCGAGGCCGAACAATTCTTTATCGCGTTGAAGGATGTCGGTGTCGAGACGGTGCTCGTGCGCTACCCGAGGGAAGGACACGGCATTCGGGAGGTCAAGCACGTCGAAGACACCATCACGCGCAGCATCGCGTGGTACTCGAGGCACTTCGGCGCTGACTCGTCGACCCGTCAACGACAATAAAACATCGACGCCTGACGGCGCGCCGGCCACGCTTCGCTCGTCCCACACCTCGATTGAGTACACGAAAAGGGCCCGCATCGAGCGGGCCCCTTTCGTTCGCGGGAGTGCCGTCGGCGAACTTATTTCCCCTGAGTGACCACGAGGGTCAGCCTTCTCCTCGCGGTGTCGGCGGTGGCATCGGTCCCCTCAACGGTGAAGATGAACGTGCCAGTCTCCTTCGGCCTACCGGAGATGACGCCGGCGTTGGACAGCGTCAGTCCCTGCGGTAGGTTGCCCTTGCCGGGGACGAGAGCCCACGTGACTGGCTGGGTTCCGCCCCTCGTCTGGAGTGCGAAGGAGTAATCGATCGAGAATTGCGCCACCGGCAACGACGTGGTCGTGGTGATTAGCGGAAACACACGCTTGCCGTGAAGCGCCGGCTTGCCGCCTGTGCTGACCGCCTGCGACGTGACCACTGACACCAGGTCTTGGGCCGGATTGAACCCGTGGTCGACCTTGTGCTTGCGGCCGTGCTGATCGGTGTACTCCTCTTTCAGGCTTCCCGGAGGAGCGATCAGCCGATAAATGAGCGTCGCGTTCTGCCCGGGCTTGAGTGCCAACGTCAGGTTCTTCGGCGACTTATCGGTCGGGTCGAACTTCAACTCCGCCTCGTTGCTCACCAGCCTCGGACTGGGAATCGAAGCCAGCGTCGCGCTCGCGTTGACCACCGTCACCACCCCATTCTCCCAACAGCCGCGCGGCGTCGGGACGAAATAAGGCAGCTTGGCCATCAACTGCAGTTTGTAACCGGGCGGAAGCGGCTTCGCGACGAATGTCTCCACCCCCACGGCCGACGTGACGTTACTGGTATTCGTCACCGTGACGAGCGTATCGGTGATTGTCGTCCCTACTGGCAACGTGGCGCTGGTTTCGTCCGGGCTGGTCTCGTCCGGGCTCACCGGGCTGATATTGGTGTTGATGCTCGTCTCGTCCGGGCTGGTTTCGTCTGGGCTCGTTTCGTCCGGATACTCCGCGCTCACGGACGTTTCGTCTGGGCTCGTTTCATCCGGGCTCGTTTCGTCGGGACTCGTGTTCGCCAAGAAGAGGCTGTCTGGCGTCACGTCGACGTTGGCGCTGGTCTCATCCGGGCTCGTCTCATCTGGGGTGTGGACCTCCGCGACGTTCGGATCGGTCGGGTCAATCACGCCGTCGTCGATCGGCTCAACGAAATCCGGCGTCGTGGGATCGGGATTGATGACAGTGAAGGTTTGCACACCGTTGGGCACGGTGTTTCCACTCGCGTCGATCTCGAATACGTTCACCCGAATGACCGCGTCCGGGTTTTTTGATACCGCGTAGAGCTCGCGCACCGCCATCGAGAACGGTGGGACCGTGATTTCAAGAATCGCGACCGGCGCCGGCGCGAACTGTATCCAGGATGCGCTGCCGGTTTTTCCTAACGTCGGGTCGAGAATCTCCGCGCGAAAACGCTTCGTGGCGTTGATGCCGCTCTGGAACACGACTGGAAACGCCCGCGAAAACGTAGTGTTGAGCGGCCTCTGGTTACCGAGGGTGTACACGGAAAGTCCGAACCCCACCCGAGCGATGTAGGGATCCTGATTGCGCGTGCCCGTGAGCTTAGGATTACAAACGCCTCCGGTGATGGCGTTATCGAGCGGAGAGGTGAACGCGTTCAAGAAGCCGCCCAGGCTCCGGAGGTTACGATTGTCGGTCCAGCCGACGAACACCGGCGTCGTATTCGCCGCCGAGAGATTCTGCGTGTAACCGCCTTTGCCATCGGAAATATAGGCCTGCGTGATGAGGTCGTCGTAATCCCCGCCGAACGCGCAGTTGCCGCCGCAATGCAACGATTTCAGTAACGGATTGAATTGGACCTGCTCGAAACGGTCAGTATCGGGGTTGAACGCCATCTTGTACTTCGACACCTTCGTGAATGTGAAGGTCGGAGGGCCGGTCGTCAGCGGCGCCGAGCTCCACAGGCCAACATCGAAGGTGTGCCGCCGCTCGATCTTCAGGCCAAACACCGGTGAAACATCTTGCGTCGGCTGATTAGGTGCGGCATCAATGAGAAATTCGGTGAACGCTCGGCCAACCTGCGTCTGGGTGGGTGGCGAGGGGGACAGCTCCCCGACTGGTTCTCGTGACTCGACGTACGTCACAATCTGACTGCCGGGATTACCAGGGTCCGGCAGGAAGTTTTTGGTGAACACGCCAATCGTTTGATCGTCATTCAGGAACATCGCCGATACATAGAGCCTTCCTGAGGCAAACCAGGCGTTCGGCCGCAACTCGTGCCCGCGTCCCTGCAGCGGTGGCGCGGTCAGGTTGTCGATCGGGACGGGCGTCGAGAAGCTCACGGCGCCGGCGGTGTTGGTTGTCCCAATCGCCATCATGATCTGAGAGTCTCGCGTCTTCAGCCCCGTGGGATCTACGCCTGGAAAACGCTGAGCCCAAAAGATGAAAACCCTGCCGCTGTTATCCGTGGCGAGCGCCGGATTCGACACGTTGCGCATCGAGAATTTGCTGGAGGCCTGATCAAACATCGCGGTCAGCAGTGAATTGTCCCCCTGTACGCTGCAGCTTTGGAGGGGCCGCGACAACCTGCGCCGGTGAGCACGCCGTCTTGCTCGTGCATCTCGCGAACATGATCGCGTCTGGATCTCCGCCGGTCTGGCTTGCTTCACGGCGCCGGTAGGCGAAGTCAATCCAAGTCCTGCCGGGATGACCAGTCACAATAGTGCCGTTGAGGATACGATCCCCTTCGCTCAGCTTTGTCGTTTGGCACTTGGTCAAGACGCCATCGGGGCAAAGTGCTCGCCAGATAGACGAATGCGCCTTGTTTCCGCCGAGGAACGTGGCATAGACAACGTGGACATCGCCGTTCTCCGCGATGTGGACCCACGGCTTGTCCTGAAAGGTCTCGCCGGTGCTGCGCGCGAGGATCACCGGTGAACCCACACGTTTCAGCGGCTCGGGATCATTCTCGACGTTGTTGTTATTGACCCATTTCTGGATGAAGAGAGCGCCCTCGCCCTGTGCGCCTTGACCTCCAGTCACGGCTGCGCGGTTGAACACGATCCCGGTAAGGTATGACACACCGTTCTTCCAGGCCCGCCATGTCGGGTCGGCTCCAGCTTCATACCCATGGAGAGGCGAGGCGAGGCCTTCGGCAGACGTGTCTTGCGGATATCCAGGAAGGAGAAACTTCCGGAACGTATAGCCGCCGTCGGCGCTGACAGAATATCCGACCCACGCATCACCTGTCTCTTGTTCAGAACCATCACCGAGGAGGCTGGCGACGAACACCGGAGTGTAGTCGTTGAACGCGCAGCCGATGGCCTGCGGGTTCCGGCTGTCCACCATGCACGAAATCTCGTTCTGGCGCTGGGCGGGGTCCCCTTGGAATTTCGAGAATCCATTTCCCTGTTTCTCGACGATGAGGGGTCCCCCAGCGACGTTCACGTTAGGTCCCACGACCAACTGCTGCGCCGCGGTCTGCATTCCCGCCAACGCAATGGCGACAGCAGCGGCCGAGATCAGTCGCGATGTTGCTGGGTTCTTCCGTGAGCTTCGGGGGGCGCGACTAGGCTTCATAATTCTCCTCGCAGTGACGATCAGACGGCCCTTCCGCAACCGCAAAGCCGCAAAGTGCAGTTCCGCAGGTCGAACGCGTAAGGGAGCATTACGAATCATTTGAGACCTCTACGTTGGTCGTCCGTGTGGCTCCACAATAGCCTGGCTCAGGTTCACGCCAGGCTGCGAAGCCGCGTTGCAAGCTGTGCAATAACGACGATGCAGCCTAACAGAAGCATTAGACGGTTGCACATAATTTAATTCCTCAAAACACTAAGTAAAATGCATGTTTCATGGTCTTCCTGTGGTGTTGGCATCAAAGACGACGGAGGCTGGCCGAAGTGACATGACACAGGCGTACTAGAAGGCTCCCTCACGTCGAGGGCCTGGCGTTTCCTTTGCATTTCGTCGCGCCAAGGACATGGAGGCGTGATGACAGGCACCCCAGACGGCACCATCGGCACCCACTTGTGCTACTTGAACGCCTCCAAAGTCGATAGTCCCGCAGGAGCGCTAGCGCATCTCGATGTTCAAACCGAGAACGGCGAGGATGTCGGAGAACTCGATGGCGTGCTTATAGAACCCACGGCGCGCCGTATCCGCTATTACGTCATCGCCCTCGGGCGACGGTTTGGACGGCGCCGATATCTTCTGCCCGCCGAGGCGTCGGCCCAGCTGGAAGACAACAACAAGGCGCTGCGGTTTCCAATCGACTTACCCGGACTCAAATCCTGCCGCGAGTTCAGAAACGGCGACGTCCGCGATTTCTCTGATGCAGACGTGCTGAGTGCGATGTTCGCCTAGGATTCGACGGCCAGCTTCCGGCGCGAACTCGTAGCGTATTGCTACACCGTAGACGGTCTTACCACGTCGATTTCGCGTCTTCGCCAGCGCGGCCGTGAGAGCTGACGGTCCCACGACTTCCGACGAATCCGACCATTTCGAAGAATTACGCTCTGGCGCGAGGATCACGGCCGCGTCACGGCGTCGAACCGGGCGACAAGTCGGTGGTAGCGGACATCAGTGCGTAGGTTGGCGAGCTCCGGGTCCATTCGGATCTCGATCAAGCTGTAACCGCGCTCAAGCGCGCGCTGGAGCGCCGCCAGTGCTTCGTCTCGCCGGCCTGCCAACTCGTAGGTGACTGCCCCACGAAAGAGCGTGTTGACCTCGGCCACGTCCGGCGTCATTACCTTCCCGAGTTCGACCAACGCGGAGGCGGTATCGCCCGTCTTGGCAAGATAGAGTGCGAGGCGGCTGCGGTTAGGTCCCTGCGAAGGTTCTTTTGCCAGCTGTTCACGGAGCAGCTGGATGGCTCGCGTGTAGGCTTCCGCGGACTTTGCCGCATTGCCCGGCACCCAGCGATAGGCGTCTCCGAGGTTGCCCCACAAGAGGAAGTTCGACGGCGTCAGCTCAACCGCGCGCTCGAAGGCCTGCACGGACTCTCGATAGAGTCCCTGAAAGAACAACGCCGTGCCCAGATTGGTATAAGTCCCCGATGTGGGCTGCAGCCCAAGCGATTTCTGGAACGCCGCAGCCGCCCCGGCGTAGTCGCCCATCATGTGACGCGCGGCGCCCAATAGCCGGTGTGGGATCGGGCTGTCGGGGGCGGCGTCTGCCGCCTGCGTGTACCACTTGATCGCCTCGCTGTACCTGGCCGATTGATAGTCGAGTTCGCCCTGTAACCACATCAGCTCCCAGTCCGTCGGGTCGCTGGCCAGCGCCCGCGTGTAGTGCGCCCTGGCTTCGGGGATACGGTTCGCTGCTTTCTCGATGACGCCGAGACCACGATGCGCACCGGGATTACTCGGTTCAAGAATCAGCGCGCGCTCGAAAGATTGCCGGGCCGCGGCCATGTCGCCACCCGCGGTCGTTGCGAGACCCAGCGAAACGTGTGCATTGGCAAGATACTGATCAAGCGAGACAGCCTGCGTGGCGGCGTCCAACGCCCGTGCCCGCCATGAGTCGTCTCGCGTGACCGTTTGCTTGCGCCAATAGGCGCGCGCGAGGCCGGCCCACGCCGTGGCGGAGGCGCTGTCCTTCGCGACAGCCGATTCGAGGCTGGTGATCGCTTTGTCGATGTTCCCGGCAAGATCGTAGCGGCGGACGAGAGCGAGTCCTTGCTGTGTGAGCTCCTGCGCCGAGCCACTCATCGCTGCCGCGGTCTGCGCTGCAAACGCTCCCTGTGGTTCGGCGGGCGCGTCGTCCGCGGGCCACGAGCGCAACCCAATCGCGACAATGGCGGCCAGCGCGAACGCGGCGCCTACGGCACCAGCGGTGACTAACCAGTGGCGGCGCGACTGTCGTGATTCCGGAGTGCCCGCCGACGCGGGGGGCGCCGCGGAGGCGGATGTGGAGCTGACCGACACGGTCGGCAGCCCAGCGGCAGGAGGCCATGCGCTCGAGGGACTCGAAGCGACGCCCGGGTTCGACGAAAACTTCAGAGCGGCTGCCAGCTCCCACATGGACTGGAACCGCATCTGCGGATCGCGGGCTAGCGCACGGCTCACCACGTCGTCCAGCACTTCGCTCACCTCGGACCGCAACGATCGCACTGGCGTCGGGGTGCCGTGGGCGATCTCCTGCAGCAGCGCAAGGCGATTCTCGGCCACGAACGGCCGTCGGCCCGCGAGCATCTCGTAGAGGATGGTGCCGAGGGCGTAGATGTCCGTGCGGTGATCAACGGGCTTGCCGCGGGCCTGTTCGGGCGACATGTATTCCAGCGTCCCCAGGAAGTCGCCGGCCTGCGTCCCCGCCGCGAGCGTCGCATCGTCTCCGGTGACCGGCACCTTGGCCAGCCCGAAGTCGAGCACTTTGAGCCCGCCGCGGTCGGTGACCATCACGTTGCCGGGCTTCAGGTCGCGGTGCACGATGCCAGACCCGTGAGCGACGCCCAGGGCCTCGGCGATCTGCCGCGTCCAATCCAGCGCCTGCGGGATGGCCATAGGACCGCCCGCCATCGCCTCGCGCAATGTGCGGCCCTCCACCAACTCCATGACGAGCACGTCCGTGCCCTGGTGCTCGAAGATGTCGTAGATGGCGATGATGTGCGAGTCGTTCAGCGCGGACGCCGCGCGTGCCTCTCGCAGGAAGAGCCGTCGGCGCCCTTCGTCAGCGGACACCGCCGCGGGCAGCACCTTCAGCGCCACGTGCCTGTGGAGGCGCTGGTCGAACGCCTTGTACACGACACCCATGCCGCCGGCCCCGAGCCGGGAGACGATGCGGTAGGCGCCAACAGTGGTGCCGATCATCGAGTCGACGAGTGCATTGTATAGGTCCCGCCGCCGTAGGCATGTATGACTGCGTTGAGAGTGGGTCCTCGATTACCGGACAGGCAGTTGCCATCGGGAAGATCGGGCTCGCGAGGGACACGTTCGGCACTTCGAGCGCGTCTCGGCCCGAGAACCGCCGTTATCGCGCCCGGTCCGGAAGCGGCGCATCCGTTCCTCATCATGGGATTCGAGCTGGACCGTGAGCAGCGCGGCTGTGCAACGCTCAGCTCTTGCTCATCGAAACCCTTTTTACGCGGTGTCTGTCGTGCGAGGGGACATCTCTTCTGCAGGACGCTCGCGGAAGCCTCGTAGTTTTCCGCTTGGCAGGAATAGTGCTCCTAAACCGGCAACGGGCGAGCATGCGGAGCCCGCCTGTCCTTAAAGGAGAGAACTAATGTTGCGATATGTCAGCTCGACGCTCACCGCATTCGCGCTCGCCGGCTCGATAAGCGTGTTCGCGCAAGAACAGACACCAACCCCACCCCAGAAGGAACAAGCGCCCCCGTCAGCAACGCTCACGGGTTGTGTGCAAGAGGCCAAGACAACCGACGGCGGCACGGCCTACGTGCTGAACAAGGCCGAAGGTGGAACGGCCGCGATGTACGTGCTGATGGGACCGCCACCCGCCGAGTTGGCCAGCCACGTCAATAAAAAGGTGGAAGTGACGGGCAAGGTTCAGCAGCCGAACGCGCCGCCATCAGCGGACGGAGCGCCGGCAGACCCGAAGGTGCTCAGGCCGCCGTTCGTGCAAGTCGAATCCGTGAAGATGGTGGCTGAGAGCTGCAAGTAGGCGTATACGGTCTGCCCCGAAGGCGCGGGGCAGACCGAACCTGCGATCAATCTCTCGGCATCCGGACTTCGCGAGAATTCGGACTCTGCTTGCCATGACGAATAACGACTCGCGCATTTTGCCCGATCGGAAGCTGGCCCCTCGCGCCTTAGAAGGCCGCACGTCAGCAACCCGATCGATTGGCTCGATGTGTTCGTAGAAACGCGCTACCACGACGTGCGGAAAGTCCATCGCATCTCCAAGTCGACAGTTGAGAAATCTCAGCTCGAGTTTATTCGTCCCTGACGCGCGCCGTCTACCTTGGCGGTGCCTCAGCGCGCCCCGGCGGCGTAAACACGCAAGTAGCGAAGGCGCGTGACTTCGAGATGGCGTTGCGACGGAACCAGAAATTAGACGAAGATGATCGACTTCCTTCGGCGCCATCTTGGCACGTAGCGTTCACGACGCGCTGCTAAGTCAACTACGTCCTGCCCTACGCCGCATCAGTGCCTGTAACCTTCATCTCCGCCGGCGGGGCTTAGAGATCTCCTGATCGGGATGGATTGGGCGGTCTGGGTGCGAGATGCGGACGCCGCCAACCGTCGCGCCGAGGACGACGCGAAGTTTGGCTGGCATGTCGGGCGCGACTCAAAGACTCGGCCCTCTGGCAAATGCCCATTGTGTCCCGCCCGTCCCGAATCGGAAATTCCCTACATCAAGTGAGAGCTGTGACCCGTGCCTGGAGCGCGGCCAGTGCCTCGCGCAACCGATCGAGAGTCGAGCGCAGTCCGGTCAACGACTCCTGCTCGGCGCGGACGAACCGACTATAGGGCGCGATGCCGTCGGAGATGCGCTGCTGGCCACGCGCCATTTCCTTTTGAAACTGCTCGCGGAGCGCCTTCCCTAGTGTCTCGCGCAGGCTCGTCACCTTGCTTCGCAATTGTTCCTTCGCCTTACGACGTCGTGCGGGGATGATAAACAGTCCCAAGGTCGCCATCGCTCCTGCGAGCAGGATGCCCGTGACGTCGGCCGCAGCCGTGGTCGCCGCGAGGGTGACGATGGTGCCGAGCCCGAGCGCACCGGCGCCGATGGCCGCCGCCGCAGCCACGGCGTTACGCGCCCCTTCGGCGAGCGCCGCCGCTTCCCGCTGTCGATCGAACCCGTCGACGAGACGTTGCGCCTCACGGCCTACTGACTCGATCAGCCGCGCGCGTTCGACGTGGAAGGCTGCCACCTCGGGGTCGCCAACGATGCGCTCACGGGTACTGCTGACGTCTCTGCGCCAAGTGTAGGGTGACCTGCTGCCACTGACGCAGGTCGGTGCCGACCATCCAGTCAATCAGGTCCGACACGTCGCGCTCGATCTGCACCGGTGCATCCGCCACGACCTCTTTCTGAAATCCCTCACGAACCCGTGCTTTGTTGAGCAGGTCGATGACGCGGCCGAGCCGCAGCATCTCATCGAAATACGCATGCCCACGCTGCTCGAGCTGCAGCAGTACGTTTTCGATCTCGGAGATCCGCAACGCGAACTGCCTACTCATGTCGTCGCGGTACACTACGTTCTGACGCTCCACGTCGTCCAGCAGCTTGACGTCCTCCTGGAGCAGCTCGAGTCGCCCATTGACGACGCCGAGATAGCGGTCGGCGAGGGCGCGACCGACGCCGAGCGGATTTGCCAGCTTCAACCGGAGTCGCTCGCGCTCGTCCAGCCGTTCGTGCAGGTACTGCTCGAGCGCCCCGAAGCGACTAGCGGCCCATAGCGTCGGCTCGCCGAGCTTGGCGCGTAGGGCCAGCCGCGCGCTCACGGGAAAGATCTCCGGCATCGCGCCGAGCAACTCGCGTGCGTGCTGCGCGATGAATGCCACAACCTTCTCCAACTCTGCGTCCGACTCGAACAGGTCGACTTTGTTGAGGACAATGACGACCTTCTTGCCCCATTCTTTAATCGCGGCAAGAAACTGACGTTCACTCTCGGTGAACGGCCGATCGGCCGAGGAGACGAACAGGACTAGATCCGATCTCGGGACGAAGTCTGCCGTGATTGCTTCGTGCTCCCGGATTACGGCATTGGTGCCGGGCGTGTCGACGACATGGATATCGCGGAGAAACTCTACCGGTGCCGAAATCAGGTGCAGGTGTGGTGAGCGTTCGACACGTGAGGCCTCGGCCCCATGGTGGAGCAGGTTCACCTGCGCGGTTGTGGGCGTGACCCCTTCCTCCAGGACCCGGCTGCCGAGCAGCGCGTTGATGAACGCGCTCTTGCCTGAGTTGAACTCGCCGACCACCACGAGGAGAAAGAGGTCATCGAGCTGCTGCATCGACTTGCTGAGGGCGTCAAGGTTCTCAGGCGTCGCCTCGATGCGCACGAGAGCATCGCGCAGCTCGGCTAGTGTCGCCCGTTCGTCGCTGGCCAGCTGCCGATCACCGGGGCGGAGTAACGGAGACATCGCGAGGAGCATGGCACGCACGCCGCCCGGGTGCAAAACTTCTGCTGGAATCACGTCGTCTCTCTTGCAGGACGTAGTCAAAGGGATCGGCGCGGCCATCGTCGAATTGGCGTGCAGGGCGTCTCCAGGTAGTGTTAGGGCGACGGGCGGCCAAACGTAAGGGTACTGATTTACTCGTATTCCGCCGGGACCATGTGACCATCCGCGGCTGGCGGCGTGCCTGGCCAGAGGCATGCGCGGCGGCCGGTGTGCCCGCCCGGCTCCGTCACGATTGTCGTCGCACTACGGCACGAAACCTGATTCGTGCGGGAATACCTGAACGCGTCGCGATGACTTTAACGGGGCACAAGACACGCAGTGTCTTTGATCGGTACAACATCGTGAACGAGCGCGAGCTTCTCGACGCGGGTGAGAAGCTTTCCCGGTCTCTCGAAAGGAAGAATGATCGACACGGACACGAAGCGCATCGCCTGCCGTCTGCGTGATACGGGGAACCCGGGACGCGGATAACTGAACCGCGATCTGCCGGTCACCGGCCGGCGCCTGCCGGGTTCGTCATCAACGTCAGCGGGGTGTTCAACGGCAACTGTTGCGGCGCAGGAACGGTCCGGTCGATGGCCTGACGGTCTCGATTCCATACTGAACTCGCCCCCTACATCGCCGTCGACACAACCTCGAGCCAGTCCTCCACCGCCACGACACCCGACACCGACCACACCAAGTGTCGCGCCTCGTTCCGTTCACTCCACGTGTGAACCTGTCCTTGCAGACGGACCTTGCCATCGGCGGCTGACAAATGGATGTGGCATGCGCTGATCGCTGGGCTGCTTCTGAACACTTCCTCGATCCGGCTCATATCCACGGGGGGCGGCAGCGCCGTCGTTTGGTCTTGCGGTCGCAACTTGAGAATCGTCATGGTGTGCATCCCGTCGCTCGATGGCCGCAGTGAGCGGTCTGCGATCTCAAGGCGCAAGAGACATGCCCGAAATCGAGCACGTATAGTGGGCACATTTCGAGGCAATTGGCTGCCTGGCTGAGGAAATTTCCGCTGCCGTGGGTATTCTTCACCACGTTGCGGACGGTGGCAGCCCCGTATAATTCCGCTTCGAGTTCAACATGGTCATCCACGACTTGACGCGCGAGGAATGCGAAGCCCTGCTCACTCGTAGCAGCCTTGGGCGGCTCGCCTGTGCGCGTGACGGGCAACCGTATGTCGTTCCGATCTCCTTTTCCTTCGACCCGGATGGGCGCTACCTCTACAGCTTTTCGACGCTCGGCCAGAAGATTCAATGGATGCGACGGAACCCGCGAGTGTGTGTCGAAGTCGACGAGATCGTCGACCGGCATCATTGGACCACCGTGCTCGTTATGGGTTGGTACGAAGAGGTTGGGGTCGGGGCATCCGGACCG
Source organism: uncultured Acidobacteriota bacterium (assembly GCA_963724485.1). Taxonomy (GTDB): domain Bacteria; phylum Acidobacteriota; class Vicinamibacteria; order Vicinamibacterales; family UBA2999; genus JACCSI01. The sequence continues at coordinate 95,013 of CAVRUW010000011.1, read as the reverse complement.
CACTCCGCCGCGCGACAAAAGGCCCAGGAATTGTTTCAGCAGCGGGAGACATGGTGGTTGCCGGGGGCCGGCAAGGTTGTGGGGCGCGCCGAGCACGAAAGCCCAATCGTCTTCCGCATTCACGTCGACAAAATCAGCGGACGGCGCGCCGACCGACCTGCTTGAGTGTGGCTGGTCGACGGCAGGCCCCAGGCACCCGCCGTCGAGCCCCAAGCGACGCGTCAACGAATCACGGGCATGCCGTGGGCGCCGTGCTCACCAGCGAACTGGAAGGCGCTCAGTCGTGCCATGCCGTTCGGTTCACCGAGTGGCTGAAGGACCACCGACGCCTGCTTGCCCATCGGCCGGTCCAAGTGTGTGCAACGGAAGGCCACGACTGGCAGTCTCATGTCCGAAGCGGCGTAGATGTGTGTGCAGGGACGACCATTCGCCATTCGGTAGTTGTCGTGCTCTATAACGTATTTCCCGAGGAGCACTCGATCGCCCACCACCACAGGTTTCGTGAACCAGACCGTCATCGTCTCCCGCGATGGCCTCGGTTCGGGCTGCCTCGCGATAGCCGGCACGGCGGTCAGCATCACGATGGCCGTCGCGGCCGCGGATCCTGCAACGAAAGCTCTGATTGTCATGATTGCCTCCTCAGCGATTGAATGCCTGACGATTCGCGGATTCTTCGGCGCGCGACTTGATGCCCAGCATCATTCGCCGCTCCATGATGAAGTGCGGTAACTCGAAGGCCATGAACTGCAGACCCGCTGCCCACACGGGAACCCGGGCGTCGCTCAGTTGCGACCGAATGATGAATCGCGTGCGGCCTTCAGGCGCCGGTAGAAGCACGAACGCGCCCCTGTGGTCGAGGACGAGAGCTCGATTCTCCTGCAGCTCGAGAACCTTCCAGCCCAAGTCGGCGCCCAGCGTACCCGCGCGGTCCTGGCCGAGTTGCGCGAGCCACGGCCACACGACATCCGGTGGAGCGTCAATCGTGACCGCATGTTGAAGCTCGAACGCGGGTACTCGGTCCGGATTGTCACCGGGCAGACTCAAGGCGAGTTCGTCTCGCGTGCTTCCCCACGTGCGATGCCAAGGGAACAACGCGGTGGCAAGCGCGACATAGCCGACGAACGCAAACCCACCCACCAACGCGAGCACGTGCCAGGCTCGACGATGGTGGGGATGCGTTGGCCAGCCGCCGTACCCGCGCCAGAGGCCCACAAGCAGGAGCCCGACATCGACAACGCCGCCCGCCCACAGCGTTGGGTCGCCGAAGCGCGATATGGCGACCAGTGAGAGGCCCGATGAGAGAACCAGAACGGGGCTGATGGCGGCCTCGAAGGGTCGCAAGCCCAACAGACCGAGACCGGCAACAACGAAACCGATCATGGCAATGACGTAGAGACCCACCGGGACCCAGTCGCCGATGAGTAGTGCGGGCGCGGTTGATCCCCGCAAAGGAAGCACCGCGTGCGAAAGCCCGTGAGCTACCACCAACCACCCGAGCACGCGAACGACCCACAACGTCATGGCTCCTCCAGTGCACCCTTCTTGAGCCATACGCGTGCCAGCAGAGAAACCCGCGTGATCTCTCGGGTTTTCGCCGCGTGTCTCGCGTGGACGCCGTGATCTTTCCGCAGGACTGCGGACTTTTCCGTGCTGTGCTTTCGGGTTACTGGAGGTCGAGAGTCTGGGGGGCGGTCGCCGATACGGAAGCGCTGGTCGGCAGCCGCACGACTGCGTCCGTGCCTCCTCGGTCATTTGGCTGCAGCTTCAGGTCGCCGCCCTGTGCCTGGGTCAAGCGTCGCGCAATCGGCAGTCCCAAACCGGTGCCGCCAGACTTAGTCGTGACGAACGGCTCGAACAACTGGTCACGGACCTCCGCGGGAAGCCCCGGACCCGCATCGGAAATCACGATCTCGACATGGGACTCGTCCACGTGGTGCCGCACGATGACTGGACCGTCGCCACCGGCCTCACAGGCGTTGAGCAACAGGTTGAGCAGGATTGCTCGGCACATTTCCGGATCCGCATGAGCGATCGAAGATCCCTGCACGAATTCGATTCGCGCCTTTGGCACTGACGCGCGTGCGCCAGCCGCCGCATCGGCAATCAAGCCGTGCACTTCGAAGGGCCGTGGTTTGGGAGCGATTGGCCGCGAGTACGTGAGGATGTCACGGACGGTTCGTTCGAGCGCATCGATGCGCGCGATCATCGGCGGGACGATCTCTCGGCCGGGGAGGTCGCTGGGCAGTCGGCTCGCCAGAACCTGCAGCGAGCCCTTGAGTCCGGCAAGGGGGTTGCGGACCTCGTGGGCGACCACCGCGGACAGCCGCCCGAGTTGGGCGAAGGCGGCTTCGTCGCGCAGCTTCGCTTCGGCCTGCTTGCGCTGCGTAATGTCGCTACGGATGGCGAGGTACTGTCGCGGCTTTCCGCGGTCGTTGAGGAAGGGAACGATCGTCGTGTCTACCCAGTAGAGCGATCCATCTTTAGCACGATTCCTGAGCTCCCCGCGCCACACTCGCCCGCCGGCAATCGTCCGCCACAGCGACTGTATGAACTCCTTGGGATGGTATTGCGAGTTGATGATGCGGTGGTCCTGACCCAGCAGCTCGTCGCGTGAATACTTTGAGATTTCGCAGAACTTGTCGTTGACGTAGGTGATCACACCGCGCTGATCGGTGGCGGCCACAATCGCGGACTGGTCCAGCGCCTCGCGCAGTTCCTCGAGGCGCCGAACCGAATTCGTGAGCGCCTCACTGCCCACGGAGACCTGCTGGCTCCAGCGCTCGACGACCCGCAAGTACGACACGACGACCGCAGCGGTTGCCCAGATGATGCCAATCACTACCAATCGGCTGAGGATGTCGCCGGTCGTCACGGCCGTCGAGGATGTATAGAGTCCGGCAATCGTCAATACCGTGGCAATGGCCGCGGCCACGAACGGTTCCTTGAAGCGTCGCGCCCAGATGAAGAGCAGCGTCGGAAGGACGTACAACGCCGGGACGTGGACGTCTCTAGGCGCCAGCCAATCCAGCACGAAGATGCTCGCTAGGAGCACCGCTGCGATGTTCCACCGATCCGGATTCGGCAGCGGCGCCGGCGTTGCGGCGGGCGGTTCGTGATTGGCCACCATGATCAGAATGTCTAGTATCGGACGCGGCGGGTCGGAAGAATGGGGGCCGGTGCCTCCACGCGGATTCGGACGTCAACCGCGATGACGCCATGGGTTCGCACCATGACTGGGTTCACGTCCATCTCACGGATCTCCGGGCAGGCGTGCAGCAGGGCGGCCACGCGTAGCAGGACGTCTCGGAGCGCTGGTTCATCGGCCACCGGTTTGCCGCGGTGCCCGCGCAGTCGAGCAACCCCACGAACCTCGTTCAGCAACTCGACTGCGTCACGATCGGTGATCGGGCACAGCCGACAGGCGGCGTCGCCAAACAACTCGACCAGAACACCGCCGCTGCCACAGAAAATTACCGGCCCGAACGCAGGATCTTGCAGCCCGCCGACGAACATCTCCGCGCCCTCACCCGCCATCTGCTGAACCAGCGTCCCCACGAGCTTCGATCCGAGGCTCGTCGTCAGATCCTGATACGCGCGCCTGAGCTCGTCGTCGGAAGAGATCGCGAGCTTGACCGCGCCGATATCGGACTTGTGGAGGATGGCAGGACCTGTGCCCTTGAGCGCGACCGGGTATCCAATCACGCGAGCAGCGGCGACTGCCTCGTCGACGCTCCGAGAGGATTGAGAGGAGACGACCGGAACGCCGATCGCTTCGAGTACCCGCTGCGCGTCCATCGGTGCAAGCCAGCCGCCGCCGCTCGACAGCGCTTCCGCAACAATCGATGCGGCGTGACTCACCTCTTGTCTGAAGTCTGGAATGGTTCCAGCGGGTTCCCGGCGCCAAGCGGCATAGGCGGTGACGCGGGCCAGCGCCGCGACGGCGGATTCGGGGAACCGGTAGCACGGTATGGGCGCCAACATCGGAATCGCACCTTCGACGCTCATGAAGGTGGCCAGGACCGGCTTGGTCGCGTCACGAGCAACGTGCGTCATGGCAGCCGCGACATCAGCCGCAGCGGTTACGAGCGGCGGGATGAAAATCGTCAACAGACTGTCCACGTTGGGGTCGGCCAGCAGGAGACGCATGGCGCGCGCATAGTGATCGGCTGACGCTGTTGCCAGCATGTCGACCGGATTGTGAAGTCCTGCTGCGGCTGGCAGAAACGACCGCAGACCGGCAAGCGTCGCTTCAGCGAGCGCGGTCACCTGCAGACCATGTGCCTCGCAAGCATCCGCCGCAAGAATTCCCGGGCCGCCAGCATTGGTCAGGACCGAAACGCGGGGGCCGCCCGGCAGCGGCTGCCTATCGAGCAACATCGCGACATCGAACATCTCTTCGAGCGTCGTCGTACGAATTACTCCGGCATGACGGAACAGTGCCTCCACGATCGTGTCGCTGGCCGCCAGCGCCCCGGTATGGGAAGACGCCGCGAGCGCGCCGGCACGCGAACGGCCCGCCTTGACCGCCACGATGGGCTTGCGCCGACCAACGTCCCGTGCGAGTTGCCCGAACTTTCGCGGGTTTCCAAAGCTCTCGAGGTAGAGCAGGATCACGCTCGTCTTCGGATCGTCGGACCGGTACTGAATCAGATCGTTCGACGAGACGTCTGCCTTGTTCCCAATCGAAGCGAAGGTCGAGATCCCAAGATTGACCCGCTTGGCGTATTCAAGGATTGCAAGCCCCAACGCGCCGCTTTGGGTCGAGAACGCGACGTGTCCGCCCGGTGGGAACACCGGCGAAAACGTGGCATTCAGCATCACCGCAGGATCGGCGTTGAGAATACCCATGCAGTTCGGTCCGATCATCCGAATGCCGGCATCCCGCACCAGGGTCAGAAGCTCTTCTTCAAGGCGTCGGCCGGAGGCACCAATTTCGGCGAATCCGGCGCTGATCACGACCAGGGCTTTGACGCCTTTGGCGACAGCATCACGCACGCTTGCCAAGACCGATGTCGCCGGGACGGCGATCACGGCAAGATCGACAGGTCCCGGCACATCAGAGAGTCGCGGAAACGCGGGCAATCCCTGGAGCTCGGTCGCTTGGGGATGGATCGGGAGTATTCGTCCGCCGAATCCCGTTGTCCGAAGATTATTGAGAATTTCCGCGCCGACACCGTCGCGGCTCCGTTTGGCGCCAACCACCGCAACCGACGCTGGCTCGAAGAACGGATGCAACGAGGCGCGCGCCGCCACGCTCGCTCGCACCGCGCTCCTGGCGGCCAACGCCTCGGTCGGTGCCAGCGAGAACACGACTTCGATGACACCGTGATCAGTTCGGGAGTGCACGTCGAACCCGGAATCGATGAACACCTGCAGCATTCTCCGATTGGCGCCCATCACCCACGCGTGAAAGCTCGCAACATGGTGCTCGCGGGCGTGGTCGGCAAGCTGTTCGAGCAGTCGCGTGCCGATCCCTCGCCCTTGCATCGCATCCGCCACCAGAAAGGCCGCTTCGGCGCGCGACGGATCCTTGGTGTCCCGCGCGTATTGTGCCAGCGCCACGATGCCGCCGCCACATTCGGCGATCAGCGCAAACTCCCTGGAGCCATCAGCCTCGAGCAGGCGCTGCACATCGCGAGGCGCAGGACCAAGGCCGAAGAACCGGAGGTGCACACTGTCATCGGAAAGGCTCTTGTAGAACCGGTCGAGCGCCGCCGCGTCCGACGGAACGAGTGGCCGGAGGTGAACCGTCGTCCCATCTCGCAGGACGACGTCGCATTCGTGCGGGCTTACCACAGATAGGTCAGGCGAACCATCCCGGTGTGCGCGGTATACGGGCGGTACAATTAGCCGAGTAGCAGCGAGTTGGTCTTGAAGGTCGGGTCACTGACGCTCGCAGCATCGGACCTCCTCCGGTTGGGTAGAACATATTGGGCGCGGCGCGCTCATTCAATTGGGAATAATTCGCGATCGAGCGGAAAAGTCCAACCCACGAGTGGGTGAGCCGCTCGACTCACGCCCGGCCGACCTTACTACACGCGGCATGTTCGTTGCACAGTCATCGATGCAATATTCCGCTTTCGATCACCGATTACAAATGAACCGCTACCGAATGTCCGCCCGTTCTCGAACGTACCTCGGGCTGCTTGCCCTCCTGGCTGGGTGCAGCCCTGGCATCATTTACGCTCAGCCTGGGCCGTCGCTCGCGCCGCCGCAATGGGATGCGGGCATCAAGCTCTCAGAAGCGCCCGACCGCAACCCGGACCCACAGATCGTCGAGATCGACCTGGTCGCGCGCCTGAGCAACGTCGAGATCGACGGTGTCCGAGTCCAAGCCTGGACCTACAACGATGGCATACCAGGGCCACTGATCCGCGCACGAGTGGGTAACCGCCTGATCGTGCACTTCAAGAACGAGCTGCCTCAACCCACGACCGTGCACTGGCACGGGGTCCGCGTCCCGATTGAGATGGACGGAGTGCCCGGCATTTCGCAGCCCGAGGTCCGGCGTGGAGAGGACTTCACGTACGACTTCAAGCTCCGGGACGCGGGACTCTACTGGTATCACCCGCACGTGATGTCGGCGGCGCAGGTGGGCTTCGGATTGTACGGTGCGCTGATCGTGGAAGATCCCGCCGAGTCCGTTGGCGTTGCCGACGAAATCACCCTGGTACTGAGCGACATCGGCTTCGATCAGCACGGCGTCCTGGAACGCGCGGATTCTGGCGGAGCTGCCGGGATGGTATTTGGGCGCGAGGGTGCCGCTGTCCTCGTCAACGGAAAGCGCCTGCCCCGCCTCCTTGCGCGATCTGGTGCCCCCCAGCGGTGGCGAATCGTCAACGCAGCCAAGAGCCGCTTTTTCTCGCTCGAGCTCGACGGCCAGCGCATGACGGTGATTGGAGGAGACGGAGGCTGGTTCGAAAGGCCGATGACCACCGAGAACCTTCTCATTACCCCCGGCGAGAGGTTCGACGTGCTGGTCTGGCCACGCGGCGAGCCCGGCTCGACCCTGACGTTGCGTTCGATGTTGTACAACCGCGGCTACGGCAGCATCGAGTACCGCAATGTCGAGGATCTACTGACAATCGAATTCAGCAAGGAGCCGACGCTCGCGGCGGCGAAGCCTGCCTCCGTCTCTCGCTCGCTGACGCCGCCGACCTCGCACGATGCGACGCCGGTCGAGTTCCGCTTGACGCTGCCCCCCATGAACGGGCGCGGCGAATCCGAATTTCAGGTCAATGGCAAACCGTTCGGGAAAGCAGCGCCATATCTCGCGCGGTTGGGCGAGACGCAACTGTGGATCGTCAAGAACGAAACGAAGTGGGACCATCCGTTCCACCTCCACGGCTTTTTCTTCATGGTGGTTGACGAGCAGGGCAACCCGAAGCGGCCGCTCGCCTGGAAGGACACCGTGAACGTCCCGATGGACAGCACGGTTCGATTCCTGGTCACGTTCGACGAGCGTCCCGGGACCTGGATGTTCCACTGTCACATCCTCGACCACGCCGACGGCGGACTCATGGGGACGGTGCAGGTGGGCCCCGCCGGCAACCCACATTCCCATGTCAAGACGCCTTGAGGTGTGAGCCTTCATGCCATGATTCGATCGGGAGTTCGGCCGCACACTGGTAACGGACTTCGGAGGCTCTGCCCTTCCAATAGATGAACGGCTCCTGATCCAGCACCCAGCCGACCTCACACTGCCGGGGGACCCGAAAACCGTCCGCCTCCACATAGTCCGCACACCGAACCAACCATGGAGTCTCCTCGTAGGCACCTCCCACTGACCGGTAGCGAGCGGGCGCGAAGATCTCGGTCACCTCTCCCACTTCGTTGAACGTGAATTGCAGCGCAACGCTGTTCAAACCGTCTCGAATTGTCGCGATCGCCGTCTCTCGATTGACACCCCGCCACGTGATGCCGGGTCCTGCCACGAGCACCGATGGAAACCAGATCGCTTCGGCCAGGAACCGCTGCAGTGCACCGGCATTCAGCTCGCGCGCCGGCTTGGATCTGAAAAAGGTGTGCCCGAGGAGCGAGGCTGACGTGGCGCCGATCCCTTGCTCATAGGTATCACGCACACGAACCGTCAGCATCGGTGCCACCCGGATCTCCGCGTCCCACTCGAACGCTGGCCGATCCGCACTGAACCGCTCGGTCGCCGTGAACGGGCGCCAGTGCTGTCCACTCGAGCCGAATCTGAACGCACCTTCCTGCTTCACGGTCGCGGTCAGAATTCGTTGATTCCCCGGGATTGCGTAGCGCAGGTATCGCGCGACCACGTCGGGAATGTTGAGTGCCTTGATGTCGAGTCGAGTCGTTGCCGCCATCATGATTTCCTCGACCAGCCGACTGTGCAAAGCCGAAGCCGGGTAGTCCGAGTCGCCCTACCTGCCAATTGCGGAGCAAAAAGGCACCGTCGCACGCCGAGAGGTGGGAAATTTTCCCGAGCGGTGCGAAGAAGTTCATGGATGACTGAAGCCGTCGCCTGGTCGACAAGGCTAAACGGCCCTCCCACGGGTCCGGCATACCGGATGCACTCTACGCATAGGAGGCGCGAATGAGTCTTCCTGGAGGAACGCACATGTCTCAACCCCGCTTTCGCTATTCGATGACAGTGTGTGTGCTGGCCCTCGCGCTCGTAGTTCCAGAGTCGGCGTTCAGTGATGCCATTCGCGCTGCCGGCCGAGACGCGGTCCCACAGACGCCGATCGTCAATGACGACTTCTACACCACCAGCAGCTCCCAGCCGATCCGTCACGTTCACCGTACCTCACGAGTGCACGGGCGTGCCGCTCACGCCGGCAAACTTCTTCGCGACGACGGTCGGCAGTCAGATGTCGATTTTCTGGGATCTGCCGATCCACGGCGCGGCGCCTGCCGGGTTCGTCGTCAACGTCAGCGGGGTGTTCACCGGGAGCTTTGCCACTACGTCGCGGAGTCTCTCAGGCGTCGTTCCTATGGGCACCTACCAGCTGAACATCTACGCATTCAACCAGTGCGGGAACAGTCCGGTTACCGATAGCCTGACGGTCTCGATTCCATAGGTGCCCTGAGTCTCGTTCGGCGCGGGCAGTCAGACCGGGATGCGGTCGCACTGCTACCGCGCGACCAGGCCGGAACGATTCCCTTGGTCCTGTTCGTGATCCTGGACGGCCTCCGCGGTCTTCCAGCATTCAGAATGTCACCATGACGACATCCGACATCGCGCGCCTGTTGATCGCCGCGTTGGGCGGGGCGGCCGTAGGTCTCGAGCGCCAGTGGTCTGGACACGCCGAGGGCCCGGCCGCGCGGTTCGCCGGCATTCGCACTTTCACGATGCTGGGAGCGGTGGGCGGATTCAGCGGATGGCTGTGGACCGCTGGCATCACAGCGCCGGCAGCCATCCTCTTCGCCGGTGCCGTCACGATCGTTGCAGCAGCCTACGTCAGGGCCAGTCGCCTCGAAATCGATGGCACGACGGAGGTCGCGGCACTCGTCGTGCTCGCGGCGGGCGTGATCGCGGGCATCGGGTCCGTCAGGCTCGCGAGCGGGATCATTGCGCTCGTGACACTGCTGCTCGTCGAGAAGTCGCGGCTCCACGCGCTGGTGCAACGAATCGACGATGTGGGCCTGCGATCGGGCGTGCGGTTCGCGGTCATGGCTCTGGTCGTCCTGCCGCTGCTTCCCGACGGCCCTTACGGTCCACTGGGCGGGGTTCGCCCGCGCGAGCTCTGGGCCCTTGTTCTGTTCTTTTCGGGTTTGAGCTTCGCGGGCTACGTCGCCCGTCGCGTCGTCGGTCCCGGTCATGGCTATTTCGTCACCGGCTTGCTCGGGGGCATGGTGTCTTCGACAAACGTCACATTCACTTTCGCGCGAACTAGTCGCACTGACGTGGTGATGGAGCGCGCTCTCGCGTTCGGCGCCGTGGCTGCGAACACGATGCTTTATCCCCGAGTGATCGTGGCCACCGCGATTCTCAATCCGGCGGTGGTGCCTCAGCTTGTCGCCTATCTCGCCGCACCCGCCGCGGTGGCGGGACTCATGACCGTGGTGGGCGCCCTCCGATCGACGCCGGCGGAGGGTACGCCGGAGGTGTCGCCCGACAATCCGCTCCAACTTGCTGGGGCCCTTCAAATGGCGGCGCTGTTTCAAGGGGTGCTGATGGCTGTGCATGTTGCCCGCGAGTGGTGGGGCGCATCCGGTGTGTTCACATCCGCCGCGGTCCTCGGTCTCACCGATGTGGACGCGCTCACGGTGTCGATGGCAAGAGCGGTGGCGCCGACAACTTCGTCGGCGATTGCCGCCGCCGCTATCGCCGTTGGCGTACTGGCGAATACGGCGATGAAGCTTGGGCTTGCGCTGGTCTTTGGCAGTCGTTCGTTCCGACTGATCGCAGGTGGTGCGCTCGCGCTCATGCTACTGGCGCTTGGAGGCGCGCTTGGCCTTCGCCGGCTGTAGAGCCAGGAACGACCGCTACTAACGCGAAGGCGCTACTGCGCTGGCACGGCTGGGAGGCTCTTCTTTTCAGCCGCCTGAATCATCAGGAACTCTCCGACGTTGTCCATCGTGACCACGCCAATCAACGCACCGCGTTCCGTGATCGGCAACGTGTGGCAGTCGCGCCCTTGCAGGCGCGACAGCACTGTCTCGAGCATCTCCGACGCCTCGGCCGTCGCGCTGTTCCGCATCATGTGGTCGCCGACGCTCGCCTTCCTGCCGCTTCGTGTCAGCGCCGCGATCAAGTCTTTCCGCGTCAGCATGCCCTCGACGCGGCCGTCACTAACCACCGGAAAGTCCTGCTGCGAACCTGTCAGGAGCAAATCCACGGCGTCGCTCAACGTATTCGCGGGAGTCAAGGTCCGAAAGTCCGTGAGCATCGCCTGACGCACGGGGATGCCGGCGAGCGAGGACTTCATCAGCGCCATACTCGCCTCCTGGCCAGCGCCGATCCATACAAACAGCGCGATGAAGATCAGTACGGGATTGCCCTGCAGTCCGAGAAAAGCAAAAACGATCGCCATGCCTTGACCGATCAGCGCCGCTCGCTGAGTTGCTCGTGTGTACTCCATTCGAGTTGCTAGCAGCGCTCGAAGGGCACGACCGCCATCCATCGGAAACGCAGGGAGCAAATTGAAGCCGGCGAGGAATGCGTTCGCGATCATGATCCGCTCAGCGAATCCTCCGATCGCCACGCCCAATCGGTCCACGGATTCCCACAATCCCGACACCTGGAGCCAGACGAAGAGCAGCAGCGCGATGACCAGATTCACGGCCGGCCCGGCAAGCGCCACCCACAGTTCTTGGACTGGTTCGTCTGGCAGTCGCTCCAGTCGGGCCACCCCTCCGATGGGAAGAAGCGTGATGTCACGAGTTCGGATGCCGTAGCGCCGCGCCGTGAGCGCGTGGCCCAACTCGTGCAGCACGATACATGCAAAGAGCACGAGGATGAACCCGACGCCTTCGACAACGGCCTGGAGGCTTTGAGTCTGGTTCCAATGGACGAGGGCGATCCACGCGACCACCATCAAGAAGGTAGCGTGCACGTAGACATCAATGCCCGCGACCCTTGCCAGTTTCCATGACCACGTCACGGCGACATTATGAGGCGAACTGACGCAGGTTCCGTTACTGCTGATTCGATGAGGTTAGAGAATCTCAATACTCAATCGGTGTGGGACGGTGTCCTGGCAGCAGGCGGGGGACTTTGTCCTTCAAGCTCTTCTTGCCGTTCAAGAAGGCCCCGACACCTATGCTGCTGTCGTTCCGAAAAACGCTCCCACCCCCGCGGTAGCCATCATAGCCACCGCGCCCCAGAAAGTGACGCGCACCGCGCCGACCCACGCTGAAGCACCCCCGACCCACGCAGCAAGAGCTCCGAGGGCGGCGAGGCACATCAGAGATGCACCTGAAACGACGGGAATAATCCACGCCAGCGCTGGCGGCATCACCGCGAGGAGCGGCAGCAGCGCTCCAACGGCGAACGTCGAAGCGGAGGCAAGTGCGGCCTGCAGCGGACGCGTCGCGAGTCTGTCGGACAGTCCAAGTTCGTCGCGCGCGTGAGCGCCGAGCGCATCGTGTGCCATCAACTGCTGTGCAACGGTGCGTGCAAGGTCCGCCTCCAGACCACGCTGGACATAGATGGCGGCGAGCTCTCGTTCCTCGGCCGGCAGGTCCGCTGCGAGCTCGCTCCGCTCGAGGGCCAAGTCGGCTCGTTCGGTATCGGCCTGAGAGCTGACGGACACGTACTCCCCGGCTGCCATTGAGAGAGCGCCTGCCACCATGCCGGCAATCCCGGCCAGCAGGATGTCTTCGCGGGCAGCGCCCGCGGCGGCGACACCGACCACGAGGCTGGCGGTGGACACGATTCCGTCGTTCGCGCCAAGAACCGCAGCGCGGAGCCAACCGATGCGGCCCGTTCGGTGTCCTTCACCATGGCGCAGGATCGATCTCACGCCCGCCTCCCTCGTGAGCCCGCGCTCGCGTTTTGGCGCGGGCGCTTTCCGGCCGCAGTCGGACTCCATGCCCAATCTCTAATGTCCGGCATGTCTTCGCCGTGGTTGGCGATGTAGTGCTTGTGCTCGATGAGCTTCTCGCGGATCGCCTGTTGCACGTAGGCTGCTCGCGCACCAAGGCCAGGGACACGATCGATGACATCGGATACGAGGTGAAAGCGGTCGAGGTCGTTCAGCACGACCATGTCAAAGGGCGTGGTCGTCGTGCCTTCTTCCTTGTACCCGCGCACGTGTAGGTTCCGATGATTCGTTCGCCGATAGGTCAGACGATGGATGAGCAGCGGATAGCCGTGATACGCGAAGATGATCGGCTTGTCGGTCGTGAACAGCACGTCGAATTCCTTGTCGCTCAAACCGTGTGGGTGCTCGCTCTGCGGTTGAAGCTTCATCAGATTGACGACATTGATCACTCGGACCTTCAGGTCAGGGAAATGGGTCCGCAGTAGTTCGACCGCTGCCAGCGTTTCGAGCGTGGGCACGTCGCCGCAGCACGCCATCACGATGTCTGGCTCGCCGCCGCGATCATTGCTGGCCCACGTCCCAGATCCCCAGGCCGGCGGTGCAGTGCTTGACGGCGGCGTCCATGTCCAGCCACTGCGGCGCAGGCTGCTTGCCGGCGACGATGACGTTGACGTAGTTGCGGCTGCGCAGGCAGTGGTCGGTGACCGAGAGTAGCGTGTTCGCGTCAGGGGGCAGGTAGACTCGGATGATGTCTGCCTTCTTGTTGACGACGTGGTCGATGAAGCCGGGATCCTGATGGCTGAAGCCGTTGTGATCCTGGCGCCAGACGTGCGATGTGAGCAGGTAGTTGAGCGAGGCGATCGACCGGCGCCACGGAATTTGGTTCGACACCTTCAGCCATTTGGCGTGCTGGTTGAACATCGAATCGATGATGTGAATGAACGCCTCGTAACAGGAGAAGAAGCCGTGTCGGCCCGTGAGCAGGTACCCTTCGAGCCAGCCCTCGCATTGGTGTTCGCTGAGTATCTCCATCACGCGGCCGTCAGGAGCGACGTGATCGTCGCTGGGACGAATCTCCGCGGTGGAGCACCGATTCGTCACCTCGAACACCGCGTTCCATCGGTTCGAGGTCGTTTCGTCCGGGCTGAAGATGCGAAAGTTGTCGCGATTCGCTTTGATGACGTCGCGGATGAACGCGCCCTGAATTCGCGTAGCCTCGGCGTGGAGTGCGCCTGGCTCCGGCACGGCGACGGCGTAAGCGCGGAAGTCGGGCAATCGCAGGTCGCGCAGTAGGAGGCCGCCGTTGGCGTGAGGATTCGCGCTCATTCGCCGCTCCCCGGTTGGAGCCAGGGCTGAGAGATCGGGAATGAGCCGGCCCGACTTGTCGAACAGTTCCTGAGGGCGATAGCTCTTCAGCCACTTCTCCAGCAGCTTCACGTGGGCCGGGCGGTCCATATCGCCCATCGGCACCTGATGCGATCGAAACGAGCCCTCGGTCTGTTTTCCGTCCACTACTTTCGGACCCGTCCACCCCTTGGGCGAGCGCAGGATGATCATGGGCCAGCGCGGACGCTCCTTGAATCCTTTCCCGCGGGAGTTGCGCTGGATCGTGCGAACCTCCGCGACGGCAGTATCGAGGGCGGCCGCCATGCGTTGGTGCATCTCGAGAGGGTCATCACCTTCGACCACATACGGCGCGTACCCGTAGCCTCGGAAGAGGGCGTCCAGTTCTTCGCGGGGAATACGGGCCAGCACCGTCGGGCCGGCGATCTTGTACTCGTTCAAATGCAGGATGGGCAGCACGGCGCCGTCGTGGACCGGGTTCAGGAACTTGTTGGAATGCCAGCTCGTGGCGAGCGGGCCGGTCTCGGCTTCGCCGTCCCCGACGACGCATGCCACGAGCAAGTCTGGATTGTCGAACGCTGCACCGAACGCGTGAGACAGCGAGTATCCCAATTCGCCCCCTTCATGGATGGAACCTGGCGTCTCTGCGGCTACATGGCTTGGAATGCCGCCAGGGAATGAGAACTGAGTGAACAGTCGCTTCATTCCCTCCTCATCCTGCGACACCTGTGGATAGACCTCGCTGTACGTCCCCTCGAGATACGCGTTGGCCACAAGGCCCGGACCGCCGTGGCCCGGCCCCGTGATGTAGAGGACGTTGAGGTCGTGTTCCTTGATGACGCGATTCAGGTGCACGTAAATGAAGTTCAGGCCAGGCGTGGTGCCCCAATGACCGAGCAGACGTGGCTTGACGTGCTTCCGCTTGAGGGGTTTCTTCAGCAGCGGATTGTCGAAGAGATAAATCTGGCCGACCGACAGATAATTCGCGGCTCGCCAGTAGGCGTCGATCCTGCGAACGAGATCTGCCGTCAAAGGCCTGCGCTGAGCTGTCATACGTCACGTTCCGTTGTGGGTGGGTTAAACGCTAGAACTCGTAACACCGAGCGCGCAATCATGAGCTCCTCATCCGTGCGCATGACGCGCACCGTGACCCTGCTGACATCGGTCGAGATCACGGCTGCATGCGCGGCGTTACGCGCGTCCTGCACTTCGATGCCGAGGAAGTCCAGACCTTCGCAGATTCGGGCCCGAATCGCGGCGCTCCGTTCGCCGATCCCAGCCGAGAACACGAGTGTGTCGAGGCCGCCGAGCGCGGCGGCGAAAGCTCCCACCCATTTCTTCGCCTGGTAACAGAACAGCGCCACCGCTTCCGCCGCCCGGACCTCCGCGACTTCACGAGAGAGCAGATCCCGCATGTCCGAACTGATTTCCGATACGCCCAGCAGCCCTGACTCGTGGTTGACCATCTGGTGGAAGTCACTCGCAGTCATCGCCTCGGTGCGCGCAAGGAAGGACACCACACCTGGATCGAGATCTCCCGTGCGCGTGCTCATGACGAGGCCGGCGGCAGGCGTGAAGCCCATGCTCGTGTCGATGCTTTTGCCTCCCTTGACCGCTGCCAGACTTGCGCCGTTGCCCAGGTGCGCGAGGATCACGCGCCCCTGCGCGGCTTCGTCTCCCCCCACTCGGGCGAGCTCTTCGATCAGATATGCGTACGACAGGCCATGGAACCCGTACCGTCGGACGCCCTGCGCATAGTACCGACGGGGAATCGGCAACAGCTTGGCCACCGGTGGCATGGCACCGTGGAATGCGGTGTCGAAACAGGCGACCTGGGTCAGCCGGGGATAACGCGCGGACAGCGTCTCGATAAACTCGAGCTCGCGTGGCAAATGATCGGGTGCATATGCCTTGGCGCGATGCAATTCGGCGAGAACATCGGACGTGATGTGGGCAGGCTCCGTGCGCGCCAGGCCGTGGACGAGTCGATGTCCCACCGCGCGGATGGATCCGAACACATCCTGCGTCTCAAGCCAATCGATCAGCAGGCCTGTCGCGGTTTCGCGGTCTGTCGGGTCCAGGCGACGCTCGGCCGATCCGCTGCTCGTCGTCCACGAGAGCGTTGTTCCGTCCAGACCAATTCGGTCGAGCTGTCCGTGTAGCGATGACGCCAGCCGCGGTCCTGCCGGATACAGGGCGAACTTGATGCTCGATGACCCGGCGTTGATCGCCAGTACGGAGGCGGGAGTGGCTGTCATGCGTCACACCGTATCCTGCGAAGTGGTTGTCGCCCGTCCACGCGCAACAGAGTCCACAATAGCTCGAACTTGAGTCGTCGGCGTCGTCCGTCAGGTTAACCGCTTGCGTGCGTCGAAATCGGCCGTTTGAGTCCAACGACGGTGCGCGGCCATCGTGAACTCAACGAGGCCGGAAGCAAGACCGGCCGCACGACGTTATATCCTGCGCTCCGTCTGCGCTGCGCATTTTCCCCCATCCGCTCGAAAGAATCCGCAGCGCCTGCCGACGGCGCAGGCAACGTGACAGAAGTGGCACACCCCCAAAACGCATCATCTCTTTGTGATTGTCATGCTGCCGCTATGTCGGTGGCGCGCAACAGCGCGACGGCGTTCAGCGTTCGCCCATCGCGCGGAGGCTTACACCGAGCGCAACGCGGCGCAAGATTCGCGCGTGCCGGATAGTCTGTTCGCTGGCCGCCGATTTGCTCATCGACGTGTTGGCGGACGCCTCAGATACGGAGGGTCGCTGATCTTGTGGGTTAGATGGTGGCGACATGACGAGCCCAAACAATTTGCCCAGGCGAAGTGGGAACTTTCCAACCGGGCGTCGGCGACTGTCGACGGCACACGAAAGTTACAGAGCCATGGAGGCCCTGACGCGGGCGAACGCGCGTCGAATCGTGGCTTTGACCATCGTCATGGGCCTGACGAGCGCGGGCCTTGCGCAGACGGTGGCCCTGCCGAACCTGGCGGACTCGGTAAAGTTTGCCGTACTCGGCGACTTCGGCAACGGTGAACGCCCAGCAGTACGAAGTCGCCGAGCAGATGTCGGCCGCCCGAGCCGCCTTCTCATTCGATATGGTGCTGGCGCTTGGCGACAACATGTACGGGCGGCAGCAGCCTGAGGATTTCGTCGTCAAGTTCGAGCAGCCGTACGCCCGGCTCCTCGCCGCCGGCGTTCGCTTCTATGCGGCGCTGGGCAACCACGATCGACCGGAGAACCGCGACTACCCCGCGTACCACATGGACTCGCATCGCTATTACACCTTCGTGCGCGGCGCCGTACGCTTCGTCGTTCTCGACACCAACATGATGGAGCCACAGCAACTCGCGTGGGCCGATCAGACGCTCGCGGCAGCAGCCGAACCGTGGAAGATCGTCTACTTCCATCATCCGCTCTACTCCAACGGTGGCCGACACGGCTCGAACGTTGAGTTGCGCGTCGTGCTCGAGCCTCTCCTCGTCAAGCACGGTGTCTCGGTTGTGTTTGCTGGACACGAGCACATCTACGAACGAAGCAAACCGCAAAAGGGCATCACGCATTTCGTTGCCGGGTCCGGTGGCCAGTTGCGTCGTCGCGATGCCCACATCGGTGCCACGACCGCTGCGGCCTTTGACCATGATCGCGCCTTCATGCTCGTCGAAATCGCCGCCGAGCGCATGGTGTTCCAAACGATTTCACGTACCGGCGCCATCGTCGACTCCGGCGTCATCGGCCGCCGGCCGGTCAGCTGATCGGGGAGGAAGTATGACCATGTCACTTCGCTGGATCGTCGATCACTTTCTCCTGCTGCCGATCGGTGGGGTGATTGCTCTCATCGCCGCCAACCTCTGGCCCGAGGAGTATTTCGTGTTCGCACGCTCCTGGGCGTTCTGGGTCAACGACGTCGCGATGGCGCTCTTCTTCGGACTTGTCGCCCAAGAAGTCCTCGAGGAAGTCATGCCCGGTGGCGCACTCCATCAATGGCGCCGCTGGCTGCTTCCGGTCGTCGCTGCCGGCGGAGCGATGACAGGCGCCGCGCTCGTATATCTCGCATATGTAAGCTGGAGTCATGAGCTCGTCCTCCGCAACGGCTGGCCGGTCGCGACAGCCATCGACCTCGCCGTCGTCTATGTGCTGGTGCGGGCCCTCTTCGGGCGGCATCCCGCCGTTCCATTCGTCGTGCTCGTCGCCATCGCCAGCAATATCCTGGCGTCGCGTTCGTAGCCGCGCAACAACCGTTCATGCGTTGGCAACTCGAGGGGTTCGCTATTCTGGCCTTCGCGCTCTTCCTTGCGTTCATCATGCGCGTCGTGTCAGTCCGCTCGTTCTGGCCCTACGTTCTGGTGAGCGGACCGCTCGTGTGGTGGTCTCTGTACGTGGCCGGCTTGAACCCCGCGCTCGCACTCGTACCCATCATGCCGTTCGTGCCGCACACACGGCGGTCGCTGACGTTATTCGAGGATCGGCCGCACACGCCGCATGCATCACCGACGCACTTCGAGCATGTGTTCATGTATCCCGTGCACCTGGTGCTGTTCCTGTTCGGGCTCGTAAATGCCGGCGTTCTGCTCTCAGGCTACGGCACTGGAACCTGGGCGCTCGTGGCCGCGGCGTTGGTGGGAAAACCGCTTGGCCTGATGCTTGGCACGGCGCTCGCTGTTTTCCTAGGCCTGCGTCTCCCGCGAGGTCTGCACTGGCGCGACGTTGCCATCGTGGCGCTTGCCACGTGCGGTGGCTTCGCTTTTGCGCTCTTTTTTGCCACCGCCGTCTTCCCGATGGGTCCGGTTCTGGGCGAGCTCAAGCTCGGCGCGATCATCACCGGCATCGGCGTACCCTTGGCAATCTTCGCGGCCTGGCGATGGAAGATCGGCCGCTTCGGCCGGACGCATGCACATGCCGCTTGAAAGGCTGCACCCATGCTGATCGTGATCCTGTTTCTGGTCATCGCTGGTGGCCTACCGACGCTCGCCGTCGCACAACAGGGTTGGACCGGCGCCGCCGCCGACCTCTCGCATCCTTTTTCCGCGGACCACAGCACTGGATTCAGCGCCATCGACAGCGACACGGCGGGAAATGTGAGGGTCGTCTGGAGCCAGCCGAGCGACGACGGCCTTTACTCCGTCGTAAGGACGACTCGACGCGACCGCGGCACCGGCAACTGGAGTGATCCGATCGAAGTATTCCGTACGACCGATGCATTCGGAGTCGTCTGCGGACAACTCGTCCTCGACGATCGAGGCAACGCGGTAGCGTCCTGTCACACGGATGCGGCGGACGAGGTCGTCACGCTTGTGGCCTTGAGGTATAGCGCCGCTGAAGACGCGTGGTCCGCCGAGGAACTGGAGCGTGGTGTTGGTCTCACACGGGCCCACCTCGCAATGGACTCCAGCGGCAATACGCACGCCGTGTGGAGTTCAACCACGCTGCGGCTGCGCCGGCTCGCCGCCGGCACGAGCACGTGGGAACCAGTCGTTGCCCTTCCTTTTATTGGACTGGAGCCGCGGGTCCTTGCCGACCCAGCCGGCAACCTATTCGTCACCTGGCGGGTGCTGACGGGTGCCAACGCGATTATGGGGGCACACTACGTGGGGGCGCTCGATCAGTGGAGCGCGCCGGCGGCGATTCCCGTCGCCAATCACTCGGTGGGCGCGGTGGATCTCGCCTACGATCGCAACGGGCACATCATGGTGCTCTGGGGTCAGTGGACGACGGGCGCTGGTCACAGTGCGATACGTGCGTCCCGCTACTCGCCCTCGACCGGCTGGGGCCCGGTGCGCGACATTGCAACGTATCCAGGCGAGTTTTCGGAACCGCGAATTGTCGTGGACGAACACGGAAACGCGCTGGCGGCATGGTATGCGTGGCTCGGCCCGGCGCGCGGCCGCATCGAGGCCGCGACTTACGCGGCAGCGACGCAAACCTGGGGGCCGGCCACGCAGATATCCCCAGAAAGCGAGGCTGTCAGTTGGCCCGAGGTGAAAGCGGATAACCGCGGCAATGCCACCATCACATGGCTCCAAATCCTCGGCGGGCTCAGTGCGGTCCGCGCCGTCCGCTTCGTCGCCTCGACGGCCACGTTCGGACCGATGACCCATGTCGCGTCGGCCTATCCCTACCGTCCACTGGTGTGGATGGCTGTGGATGACGCGGGTGCGGCGACTGTGCTCTGGCAGAAGACTGACGCCGGCGCAGTCATCGTCCAAGCCACGCGGTGGGAGCCGACGCCGGCAGCGCCAGTGATCACGGACGTCGTTGTCGAACCCGGGGCGCTGCATGTGCATCTTGCGCCAGGACAGGACGCGGAGCCCGGTTTCTTCGCCACCAATTACGAATACTCGATGGACGACGGCCGTACATGGAGTCCGCGTCTCCCTCCGTCGCCGACATCGCCCCTCGACATCCGCGGGATGCCAGGCGGCGACTCCGCGTTGCGACTGCGCGGTGTCAACCACGCGGGGCCCGGGATTGCGTCCGCGCAGTATTCGGTGACGTTGTCACCCGCACCTGACCCGCCGATGAATTTCGAGGTGCTAGTCGTGACCGAAAATCGCGTCACCGTAGGGTGGAACGCAGCGACAGGGTCGACGGTGTCTGAGGGATACCTGCTAGAAGGTGGTTCCGCTCCCGGTGAAGTAATCGGGCAAATCCCCACTGGAGGCACAGCGCCGACCTTCACGTTCACCGCACCGCCTGGTGTGTTTTATCTGCGGCTACGGGCCTTCAGGGGTGCGAGCTTCAGTGCGCCATCCAATGAGGTGCGGGTCATTGTCGGCCTTGCAGTCGCGCCGTCAGCGCCGGCGGACCTGCTGGGACTGGTCAACGGATCGACAATTGGCCTCTCGTGGTCGAACACAACCGGCGGTGGGACGCCGACGAGCCTGCGCCTTGACGTCTCCGGAGCATGGCAGGGAACGATACCGCTGCCGCTGGGCGAAACGTTCTCGTTGAATGGCGTACCCCCCGGCAGTTACACCATGACGCTGAGTGCCTTGAACGCTGCGGGCAGTAGTCCGCCCTCAAACACGGTAACCCTGACCTTCCCCGGCGCGTGCAGTGGCTCACCCGCGCAGCTGCGTAATCTGGCGGCAGGTGTGAATGGGAGGGTGATTCAGCTGAAGTGGGACGCACCTGCCAGCGGTGGCGCGGTCACAGGTTACGCTGTGATCGTGAGCGGGAACTACAGCGGAACCATTCAAACGACGAGCCGCACGATATCCGGCCTTGCCACACCGGGCGTGTACGCCGTGAGCGTCGTCGCCGTCAATTGGTGCGGACCGAGCGCACCGACACCGGCGCAAACTGTCTCAGTGTACTGAGCAGCCACTCGTCAGCTGACGTCGCCTATCAGCGCGCCGCTGAAGATGGTGTCCTCGCGCGCTTTCTGCAGCGGGCATTGTCGGCCAATCGGAGAGCCACTACTGCGACCAACAAGACGGCTCGAGTCATGGCCGACAAAGTCAGCCCACTAATCAGAGGGAAGCGAGATTGTAAAACAGCTGCCGCTCGGACCGCTCGACTCGAGCACCAACGTTCCTCCGTGGGCCTCGGCAATCCATCGAGCGATGGGCAGGCCAAGTCCGGCGCCATTCGTTCGATCGTCCAACCGGACGAATCGCTCGAAGATTCGGCTGTGCTGCTCGGATGGTATCCCTTCGCCATCGTCAGCGATACGGATCGAGACGACAGCAGATGTTCGAGTGACAGTCGCGGTCACCAGACCTTCGGGCTGCGCGTATCGGATCGCATTGTCGAGGAGGTTGCCAACCATCTGTCGCAGAAGGGTGTTGTCGCCGGAGAAGGTTACCTCGGCGTCGCCGCAAGTGCGAATGGCGACGCGCGTTCACCTGCGACGATGCGAAGGGCACGAGCGCAGTCTGCAACGAGGTCGTCCACGTACACCGGCTCGCGCGCCAACGGAATCCCCTGGGCCTCCGCGCGCGACAGGAGAAACATCGCATCAACGAGCCGTGACAGTCGGGTCGCCTGCTCTGCAACGATCGCGAACGACTCTTGGTACTCGTCTTCGGATCGATTCGTACGCGCCAACGTGACCTGAGCTGTCGTCCGGACGACTGACACCGGGGTCCGCAGTTCGTGGGAGGCGTCGGCCATGAACTGACGTTGGCCGTGCAGCACGGCGGCCAACCGGTTCAGCAAATCGTTGAAGGCCGACGCAAACTGCCCGAGCTCGTCTCGGGTGTTCGGAGCTCGAAGTCGTGTTGAGAGATCGCGCTCCGTGATACCCGTCGCTTGCGCCGCGAGAACCGTCAATGGACGCAGTGTCTGCCGACCGACAATCCACCCACCTGCAGCGGCGACCAACAGCGCGACGATACGCCGCTCCATAGCGCGACGACAAGTTCACGCTGCTTTGCTTCCAGCTCCTGGAGCGGGGCCATCACCGCGGCGACATACTGGTGGCCTGCGTGCGACACAGGTCGGCTGACGACTCGGTAGCGCGTGGCAGCCACCACGATGCTCTGAATTGTGGGCCCGTCAGTTCGCGGCAGCCAGCGCGCGCCCAGTGGCTGCCCCCACGAGGCCAGCATGGTCCCGTCCAGCCGTGTCAGAACAAGGCTTCTATCTGGGGCGATGACTTCGATACTTGCTTCGTCGGCTGCGGCCTGCAGACTGAACCCCTTACCGAATTCGGTCCGCATGACGCCCTCCAGCGTCAACATGAGACGCTGGAGTTCTCCATCGAGACGCTCCAGCGACTGTTTGCGCTGTACGAGCGCGACAGCAAAAGCGCCGGAGGCGAGCACGGTCACAACGACCAGGCTGTACCACAGCGTCAAACGGGTCCGAATTGACCAATTCATGACTGTGGCGCCCGCGGGCCACCAGCGGTCACCAGCATGTAGCCCTCGCCGCGGCGAGTGACGATGAGTGAGGGCTCGCCAGGCGTGTCTATCTTCCGGCGCAGTCGCTGGATGCAGACATCGATGACGTTGGACATTGCCTCGTAAGGAGCATCCCACACATGCTCGGCGATGTCCGCGCGACTAATGACTTCATTTGCGTGCAGGGCGAGGTGCTCCAGCAGGGCGTATTCGCGTGCGGTCAGAATCAGTGTCCGCCCCTGACGACGGGTCTGGCGTGATCGCGTGTCCAACTCCAGCGGACCAACGATGAGTACGGACGGTGTCACGGGCCGCTGGCCCCGCCGAATAACCGCTCTCAACCGAGCGAGCAACTCACCGAAGTCAAACGGTTTCGTCAGGTAGTCATCAGCGCCGCTATCCAGGCCGGCGATCCGCGCCTCGACAGCATCGCGAGCCGTGAGCATCAGCACCGGGACAGATGACCCTTCCCGGCGAATCTCGCGACACACGGCGAGGCCATCCTGCAGCGGCAGCATGACATCCAGAATGATCGCGTCGTATTCGGTGATGGCCGCCTGGTACACTGCGCTCTTGCCATCATTCACCACGTCCACGGCGTAAGCCTCTTCGCGGAGCCCCTTGGCGAGCATCCGTGCTGCCTGCGGCTCGTCTTCAACCAGCAGAATTCGCATGTCGCCTCAGCTCGACTCCGGATCGGAGACCCGTCGCTCTCGGTGCCAACGGCCAGCGTCATACCGCCGAACGACTCCCAGCCTTCCCAACGATTGTCGCTCCGAAGCATATTGAGACGTCGTGACGAGCCTCTGCGGCGCCTTCAGCCATCGGATTCGCGCAGCTGTTGCGGGGGGGGCGACTCTACGTGGCTAGGGTCGACTCGTGCTGATGGCGAACCCGATCGACCGCTCGATCGGGTTGTAAAACCTGCCGTAATCAGGCGACGCGATGTTGTTCTGCACATCCCGCTCGTTGCCGGTGTCGAAGACGTTGTAGATCTTGATACCGGCGGAGAAGTGGTACTTCCGAAAGTGCCAGGGCCGGACGAGCGTGAAGTCGAAGGTGGAGACGTTCGGCAGACGGCCCGACTGGTTGCGCGGGCCGACGAAGTCCTGGAACTCGTCGACCGCGGACCAGGGGAATCCACTCCGCCATTCGTAGAGCGGCGACAGCACCCATTTGCCTACCAATCCGATGGTGCCACGCACGATCACGCGATTGGGCACATCGGTCGAGCTGAGCGAGTGTTCGTCAGGTCGGATGATCGGACTCCTGAAATTGCCGAAGAATTGGTCGT
The DNA here is from genome assembly GCA_963724485.1 of uncultured Acidobacteriota bacterium. GTDB lineage: Bacteria > Acidobacteriota > Vicinamibacteria > Vicinamibacterales > UBA2999 > JACCSI01. Next base: position 71,077 of record CAVRUW010000011.1, on the reverse strand, counting down.
AGTCATTGAGGTTGCGCGTGCCGTGCGAGTGCACGTACGACACGGTCAGGTCGCGGTACTGGTTGGCCAGATAGCGCCCGGTCGTCTCGACTTCCCAATATTCCGACGCACCTACTGACCCGAGCGTGAGCACCCCACGGCTCGCGTCGGGATTCAGGGTATAGGCATGCGATCCCTCGCGGTGCAGGTAGGCCGACTTGAAGAAGAGGCGGCGGCCGAACCGTTGATCCCAGGCAACGGTCTGCACGCTGCTCTCCGGTATCTTCAACGCGCCGTCCACCACGTGCGTGAACGTCACTGGCGCGCCGATAGCGGTCCCGTCGACAGCGAACCGGCTGATCGTCTGAACGTCGTACTGCGTGAAGGCGCCCACGGTCAGCGGTGTCCGTTCGGCGAACTTGCCGAACCCTCCACGCAGGATCGCACGGCCCTCAGGGAGCACGCTCACGGCCATGCCGAAGCGCGGGGAATAGTTCATTCGCTCGACGACGGCATCGCGATCGGCGCGGAAGCCGAGCTCAACATTCACGCGCTCGTTGACGAGCCAACGATCCTGGGCGAAGGCCGCAAGCTCGGTGCCCTTGACTTCGGGGTTCGTCAAGGGCGGCGCGAATGTCGTCCGTTCGGCGAGCGAGCCATCAAGACGCACCACGTCAACCTGCTGACTGTAGTTCTCGCCGTCGAAACGCGAACGCTGGATATCGACTCCGACTTTGAACACGTGTTGACCCAGCCAGCGATCGCGCGCCACTGTCAGTGCCTCCACGAGCTGCAGGCTGCGAACGTTGCGCTCTTGCCGATTGAAGAAGTGGCCACTCTGTCCTTGCGGGGCATAGACCATTGGCCGCTCGCCCTGCGTTTTCTGGTCGACCTCGAAGGTGCGCGAGGCGAGCGTCGATTCGAGCACGGCGCGATCCGACAGGATGATTCGATCGACCAATCCCGCTGAAAACCCTGACTGCGAGAATTTTGGCGTCGTCTCCGGGGGTCGAAACGTCGAGAGCGTCGCGTTCGTGATCTTGCGGGGAAAATAGATGACTCCGCCAGTCAGCGCGTGACGCGATGACAAGGTCGCGTCAAGCCGCGTGAATGAGTCGAAGCTGTCCAGGCCGAGCTGAGGCCGGTCTGGCAAGCTCTTTACGGCGGTCCGAGCAAAGCGATATTGCACGTACTGGCCGAGAAGCAAGCGGTCGCGCTTGAGCGGTCCCGAAATTGACAGCCGCGGCTCGAACTTGTTCACGAAGGCAAACCCCTTCCCGAATCCCGGGACGAGGTTGTCCGGCTTGAACACCCAGGTATTGGTGCCGCGCTTGGTCCGAACCTGCGTGACGCTCGTGGAGAACCGGCCGTACTCGGCCGCGAACGGGTTGGAGAGCACTTCGACCGATTCCACGGCGCCGCTGGGCAGCTCGAGATCGAAATCGCCCGTGGATGGGTCATTGAGACTGGCACTACTCATCTGCAGCGCGCCGGTCGTGGGAGCGCCGCCCTTCACGCGAAGGCGCCCTTCGGGGCCGCGAACAACGCTCGGCAACAGGGTCAGCAGGGACTGAAAATCGTCACCGGCAAGCGGCTGAATCTCCATCTTCGCGCCTGTCAGTACGTCGCTGACCGCCACCGGTTGCAGGCTCTCCGTTGGCGAGTTGGCGGGCACGACCACTTCGACGGTTTCGCGAATGAAGGTCAACCTCATCTCCACCAGCACATGCTCGGTCTCGCCGCCGTCGACGCTGAACGGCGCCGATTCGCTGTCGACGAAGCCGTCGCGTGTGGCGCGCAGCACATAACGCCCAGCAGGCACGTCCGGAAAAGACGCCTGCCCGACCGCGTCGCTGATTGTCTCGCCGACCACGACGTTGCGGTCGAGGCTCATTAGCGCAACCTGCACCGCGGGAATGCGTATCCCCTCTACTGAAATTGTTACCGCGACCCGTCCTGGGCCGACGGCTGCGGCTTGAGTCGAAGGAGGTTGAGTGACTTGCGCCGACACTTGGAAAGGAATCCAGAGGCAGAGGCAAGTGAAGAAGGGAGCAGTTATCAAAGCCTTCACAATTAGCGACCTGACACCGGATATTACCGATGCCATCATGAACGGTTGATGACAGGTCCCCCGTCAAGCGCTTCATGCAGGCCAGGATGTGACGACGGCGGACCGGCATGCCGATTTGAGTCCTCTCATTCACGCTTCGGACACTCGGCGGAAGCTGGCCGGCGGCACCGCGAACAGGCCGCTATCGCACAGAGGTTGTTGCCGAGGCCAGCACCTGAGAGGACCCACTCGCCATCTCGTCATACCACGTGACGAAGCGGCGGGTCTCGGCGGCGTCGTAGACGCGCAGGTTCTGCGCCCATCGGAATGAAATGGGCTGGTAACGAAGATCGACTGACACGTGGTAGGGTCCGGTCCGTCCCGCAGTATTGATGATGTAGCGCACGTGGTCCGATTCGGCCGTGAAATCCGGATCATGTTGTGCGGCTCCTCGTACGGCGATGTCGGGCACTGCGGTCGCCTTGTCGAAGCCGCGTGGTAACAGGCGGTTGTCCTTGATGTATTCGATCCCGCGAAGGAGACCGGTTGTGACGTTGCCGTTGATGTCCCGCATGACCGACTCGTAGATCTGGACTTGATCGCTGCTGGAGATCTCGGCGTAATGCGGCTCGAACCGGCTGCCGTCGTCGTCATTGTCGTTGCCGCGAATTAACCCGGAGTTTTCGATCGCGCCAGATTCGAAGACGGCATTGCCGTCACGGTCATTCACGGTGACGTGCAGCCACGCCCGCCGCGACGGGTACGCGGTCGGCAGCTTGTGTCCGGTCAGGTTCCGGACCACAACGTCGAACGCGAGCCGACCGGAGTCGACCTCAGCCCGTGCGATCGTGAGCGCTGCGGTTTGCAGCCGCAGTTGCGCAATCGTGGCACCGGCAGCCGCTTCTAGCTCTTGCGGCAGCGCCTCAACGCCCAATTCATTTCGATAGCGGTTCAGCATCCGCATCATGAAGAAGTTGCCGCCGAGAAACGTATGCCGCCGGACGCCCATCCGCTGCTCGCCCAAGACGGAGGCGATGCGCGTGGGCTGTGCAACCTCTGGCATGTGGCAGGACTGGCAGCTTTGCTGAGATCGGAAGGCGCTATGTTGCCACTCGAGATACGGCACTTGCTCAGGCAGCGCCGCCACCACCTCGCCCTTCGGGCCAAGAGCCTGCGTATAAAGCGTATGGCAAGTGGCGCACACTTCCGATTCACGGAGGTGCTCCGCCTCGGCCGGCGTCATCCCCGTCGCCGATCGCATGACGGTCTGACGGCCCAGGTCCACAGCGTACGGCCCGAACATTCGACGTTCGCCTGCAGGCGTCGGCTGTGCCAGAACGAAGCCGCCGTTAAAGCTTTCGCGCGTGCCTAGTCGCTCCGACCCGATCTGGTGGCACACGGAGCACGACACGCCGTCGGCGGCGAGCCGGGCGATTTCGTTCGAGCGCGCGCTGAATGGCAGATGGGCGAAAATTTCGGCCGGTCGGTTTGCAGCGCGCGCCACGATGCTCGACATCGGCATGTGACACATCGCACATTCGTCCTCGATCACGTCCTTTGCCTGCGGATGATCGAGGATTTCGCGCCGAACCGCCGCCTGCCAGTAGGGGTCGCGAGACGAATTCGCCATCATCGAGGCGCGCCACGACACACCGATGGAGATATCCTCGCCGGTCGGACTAGTCAGGCCGTTGTGGCATGCCACGCATTCGTGCGACGTGAGGAACATGCGTACCGGGATGTTGCGGGGGAACCGCACCGCAGGATCCCCTACCTGAGGACTGGCGGCTCCCGGCACCATGAGGAACAGCACGACCAGCCAGACGGCAGCCACGGCGGACAGCTGCAACTCGCGATGTCCTCATTTATTCACGCCATCCTCATCGCCATCCGTCCAGCAATCCACCGTCGAACCAGTCCCACAGAAAATAGGTGATCAGCTGTGTGCGGCGCCCAGCACGCTCGTTGACGGGAACGCGGACCCCGACATTGATCATGATGTGCTGCCGACGGTTCAACGTGACCTGCATCTGGGGCACGACATCCCAGTGCACGCTGGCCTCCTCTTCGAGGTCGCGCGCGGCGAGCCATTCGACGAGAGGCGACCATGAACGACCGAAACGCCCTTGGGTGAATGTCTTGCCGATCGCAACCCGCCAGAATGCCTCACGGCCGGCGCGATCGGTATCAAATGGCAGCTCCAACCCCGCCTGCGCCTGCACAAAGCTGTTGGACGGCAGCAGCTGGCCAAACGCAACGAAGGGTTCGAAGACCGCAACACCGCTCCCCATTCCTACATCTTCCTTGCCGGTCGGCAGAATCAGCTCGCCCGCGGCGCTCAGAATGTGTCCTCTCTCGAGGCTGTGCGCGAGCACGTGCTTGATCGCGAACGCGACGTCGCCGAGACCACGGTGCCACCCACCCGTCTCGCCTTCCTGCAAGAGTATTGGGACCACCACTTCGTACTGCGTTCGCGCGCCGAGCCGCCGCTCGTACAGCAGTTCGTTACCCACCAGCCCGAGGCTCGTCAGATTGACGCTCGTCGTCAACACTGCCTCGTTTTCGGGGAATGCCTTCTCGGTGACGAGCGGCCGCGGCAGGTTCAGCTCGCCTCGGGGCCACGCGGGGTTGCGGCAGAAGGCGCGAAGGTAGTCGAGGACGCGCTGCAGCTCGGCGTCGGTCATCGCATCGCCGAAGGCGGGCATACGGCGATCGAACCCGCGTGCCGGTCCGCCATCGTGAGACACCGCCATCCAATCGGCGTCCGGTTCAACGGTCGAGAAGGAGCAATCGGTGAAGTCGGGAAGCGGCGTATCGAATCCTAGGAGCGTGGGCGCGGTCCCACGACCATCGGTCCCGTGGCAGGCGGCGCAAGCGTCGTTGTACAGTTCAGCGCCGGAACGGCGCGATGCCGGCTGCGTGGCAGGGCCGGCAAAGGTCGCCGTGGCTCCGGCAGCGAGCACGACGAGGACAGTCGCCGCAATGGGCACGAGTGTCTTCCAGGCCACCGCGTCACGCACCGTAGCACACGCCTGAGACCCCTAGACAGAAATACTGGCGCAGCTGCCTCGACGAGCTCGGCAGACGCATCGAGCACACTTAGCTTCTGGGCACAGCGAAACTTTCCCGGTCAGAACGGCTTCGCTGACGAAGAAGTCGGTCGCGTCGAGAACGATCCTGTCCCCCGGGACGAGACTCCCCGCCGTGAGCAGCACGACATCGTCCGGCACGAGGATCTCAGTCGCGACCTTTTCGGGACGACCATCGCGATGGCAGTCGTCCGAGCGTGCACGCGTGCGCGTAGGGCGGCTGCGGCGGCATGCGCACTGAACTCACGGGAGTACCCGACAGCGACGGTCGCGATCACGATGAACAAAACGATTGCCGCATCAAACCATTCGCCGGTGAGCGCCGCGGCGCCGGCCGCGAACCCCAAGAGAAGCAGAAGGGGGCTGCGCAACCTGACGGATGAGCACGCCGAGACGCGACAGCCGAGTCGCTCGCGAAGCTCGTTCCGGCCAGTAATGTGTTGGGAATCGATTCGCCATACCGTCCGGCTTCGCAAGTGGTTCGCCATCCAACACCGAGCAACCGTCTAGCTGCTTGGGTCGCGTTCCGTTGATGACGACACTGGAGCACGGTGACGCTCCGTCCCAATTCGGCTGCTTCAGGGCTCCCCGTGTAGCTTGTGCAAGTAGTGCGAGCGCGCTTCGACCTCACTCAGCTTCCCGCTCGCGTACTGCGATGCTTCCGCAAGCAGCCGTTTGGCGTCCTCATCGGCGCGCCTCAACAGCTCATCGAGGTCGTGGCCCGCGCCAGCCACGTAAGCACTGATCAAATGGCGTTCGAGCTCGGCCAAGGGATCGTGTAGGGGTTGCTTGTCTTTATCGTTCGTCCTCATGGATCACCCTCCGATCGCGCCGTCGTCCAGCGGCACAAGAACTTCCCCGCTAGCTGCGCCCCGACATGTCGTGCGTCTTGACCGCGCCGCGCTGTTCGCGCGCGAAATCCGGGCCGGCAACGCCGTTGAACCAGCGAACGAGCGTTGGGGCGCTTGGCATCGTGTGACCGGCAACGTGCGCAGTGCACGCCGCGCGCCAGCTTTTCAAACCGCCGATCGACTGAAACACTTCGGGATGACGAGGAAGCGTGCGACATTTCCCGCGCCCTCCACGATCACGAAGAGAGCCAGAGATATCGTTCCGCCATTTCGAGGGCCTCAAGGGTTGTCATAGTCGCCCTCACGATTTCCGGAGCGCGGCGTAGAGCGCATCTCTGAGCGCTACGTCTCGCGGGTCGCCGGTGAACGTCGTTCCCATCTGGCTGGTTACGTACGCGTATCCGAGGCCGGCGTCCGGATCCGCAAAGCCGAGCGCGCCACCCGATCCCGGAGAGCCGAACGATCGCGGGCCGCCGAAACGCCAGTTCTCACATGGCTTCATGAAACCGAGCGAGAACTGCACCTCACCCTTGAGGCATTCGTCATAAAACCCGCGCGTCGGTGGAATCGCTGGCGCGGCGAGCATGTCCAGCGTTTCCTTTCGCAGCCCCAGCTCGGGTCCCTCAGTGGCGAAGACACCGTACGCGTGCGCGATGCCGCGCGCCGTGCCGACTCCGCCACCGGCCGGTACTTCGAGATTTCGCGCGTACACCCGTTGCTCGTCGAGATAGATCGACGTTCCCGGGTTCACGGCAAGTGCGCGGAAGATGTTCGAGCGGCGATTCATGCCCTCAACCATGAGCCGGAGAGGGCGGAACCCGATCAGCATCTCGATCCGTCCTGGCGGTGAGAGTGTGGCCAGGCGAGAGTTGGGGATCTCTTCGGGCAGCCGGATGTAGACGTCTTCGTCAAGTGGTGTCGCGATCTCGTCCTGAAAGAACTGCCCGAGGGTGCGATGCTGGGGATCCACTCGGCGCATCAGCTCGCCTTCGTAGAACCCGAGAGTGAGCCCGTGGTAGCCCTGTCGTGTGCCGGGTTCCCATGCGGGCTTGTGACGAGCCATCACTTGCGCCAACCGGTCCAGGTCCAGCAGCACGCTCCGGTCGACTGGTTCGTCGAACGCGAACAGGCCGGCCTGATGTGCGAGCAGTTGGCGTACGGTGATGTCCTGCTTGCCGTTCTGCGCGAACTCGGGCCAGTACGTCGCGACCCTCTGGTCGTACTCCAGCCAACGGCGCGAGTGGGCGATCGCGAGGGTCATTGCCGCCAGGCCCTTGGTGGCCGAGTGAACGACGACCATCGTGTCGCGCTCCCACGGCTCGCCCGTGACCTTGTTCCGAACACCACCCCACAGGTCGACAACCTTCTCGCCGTGATAGTAGGCAGCACAGGCGCCGCCCAACTCATGCCGGCGAGCGAAGTTCTCAGCAAAGGTGTCCTTCACATTCTCGAAGCCAGAACTCACGTGTCCTTGAACGGTCAAGCCGTTCGATGTGACGCTGGACATGACGTCTCTCCTGTTGACGCTCGTTCCCGTTCGGACTTGTTCGCCATCTCGACCCGCCTCGCGATTCCCAGCGGTTGCTTTCTCTGCATCAAGGAGTGGATGAGGCTGGCAAGCGACACAGATAGCCATGCCGGTAGGCCATCGAATCTGTAGCTTCGCCAGCAGGCCGCGTCACGAGCAACCGCTACGGCGAGGACTCCGGATGCGAAGAGCAGACCCGAGTCCAGAAGAACGCCAAGCCTGAACACTCCGATCACGCCATACAGGAAGCCGGCCCCCGCGAGCGTCGCGCTCCAGGACGTGGAGCCGAGGTTCGAGAAGATGAGCGTGCTACCGATCAAGACCGACAGCGTCGGACATGGCAGGATGCCGAACGGTGACGCGTAAAGGTACGTCGACCACGACTCGACCTGCAGGAAATGCGGATACGTCACTCCTAACACGACGAACGCCACACCCGACGCGACCCGGGCACACGAGGCGAGCCGGACGACGGTGTTCGGGAAGCGAGCCGCCGTCGCGACGAGCACGGCTGGCAGAATCGCGAACACCGTCCCATTGAACGGATTGCCCGATAGCCACGCCATGACGCTGACGGACAGGAGCGGAACGACCAGCAGGTAACCAAACAGACGAACCGACGGCCGCCAACCAGCGAGGAACAGCACGACGGACGCGCCGAGCAACGCGTGCCACGTGATGGCGCACCAGCGCCAGTCATTCGCGATCGCGGTGAGACCACCCAGGACAGTGACAGGTGAGGGCATGCCGATAACCCGCACCGGTCAACGCACGATCCTTGCCGAATGCTAAGTCGGCTCTCCAGCAAGTGGTTCGATGACAGCGTCGCGTCCCAGCGCGACATCTTTCGTGTGGATGGGAAATTCCTCGCCACGTGCAGAGGCTGAATGGCTTGTAATCCTCGAGGGGCAAGCTGGAACGCCGAACGGAGCGGCCCTACTGCGACAGAGCCGGCTGGGCCGTCTCGACCTTCGCATCGAGTACGAACGGAGCCTTCAGTGAATGCGTGATCAAGCACGCATGCTTCGCTCGGGCCAGAAGCTCTCGGGCGTGGTCTTCATCGGTGCCTTGAGGAACGGTCAAGTCCACCATGAGATGAAACTCGCTGAATTGGGTGGCGCGATCGACGCGGTTGACGGTTCCTCGCACAACGCAGCGGAGCGAGAGCCACGACAGCCCCGCGACCGCGGCGATCGCTCGAAACGTCAGCACGTAGCACGACGACACCGCCGCTACGAGCAGCGTTTCGGGCGACCAGCGGTCTCCGGGCCCATCGAACTCAGGAGGCGGCGCGGCACACAGTGCCGGCAATCGATCGCTGTCCAGCGTGATGTCCCCTCGAAGAAAGGCACGACCATCGACTGTGTATTCGTGAGGGAAGGCTTGCATGATTGTTCTCGCCAACGACTTCTGCAATCAGGATGCCCAGCCACACTCCTCGCGATTCGGATTGAGAGCCGTCGCGAAACGAGGAAAGTTTCCGGCCGTCTGCGAAATTTTCCGTGACCATGGGTAGCCCTTCGAGTCCGCCTTCTGACCGGTGCCAGCGGTCGAGCGCTGGAGGGCGCTGGCACGGCTTTCGCCGGTAGTTCAGTCCGGAGGCTCTCATGGTCCGTCATCCCTCGGTGGTGTGTGCGGTCGACTTCTCGGACGCGTCACGCGGCGCGTTGCGGTACGCCGCGGCACTCGCTGAACACTTTCAAGGTGACCTGACATTGCTGACCGTCGACGATCCGCTTCTCACGAATGCCGCGGCGGCGACCCGGGGCGAGGGTTGGCTCGCAGCTCAGTCCAAGGAACACCTCCACACTTTCTTGAAAGAGACCTTCCCGCACCGGGCGCCGCAGCTCGCGGCGATGAATCTGGTCGTGAAAACGGGTCAAGCCGCCGCTGAGATCCTCGAGACGGCCGTAAACCAACGGGCCGATCTCATCGTGATGAGCAGCCATGGCGCGAGCGGCTTTCGGCGGTGGGTCTTCGGCTCGACGACCGCTCGGCTGCTCCGCCAGACCTCGCTACCGGTGCTGGTGACGCCCGCGACGGATCCCGGACCCGATCATCTCGAGGATCTGAAGAGGACCATTCAGACGATCCTCGTGCCGGTTGATCTCAGCTCTGCAACGAACATGCAGGTTCGAATCGCCACGGGGCTTGCCGAAGCGTTCGATTCCAAGATCCTGCTCGCGCACGTCCTGGAGCCGATCGATGGGCAGCCCGCTCACGATACGCTGGTCGCGCAGATCGACAACCAGCGTCGGCAAGCCAGGCAAGAGACCCTCGCGCAACTGAAGGCCAAGGTTCCGACACGGTTGAAGCCAGAAGTCATCCTCGCCTACGGCAACCCCTCCCACGAGATTGCCCGGATCGCACAACAGCGGCAAGCCGGCGTCATCGTGATGGGGATGCACGCACCGGCAGGCCTGGGCCCTCGCATTGGCTCGGTCACCTATCGAATCCTCTGCGAGGTATCTGCGGTGATCCTGGCGCTGCCGCCAGCGCTCGAGGGCAAACTTGCGGTGACGCCGGAAAGCCAGGTCGTCACCTTTGCCTAGAACGGGCCCTCCCCGACCGGTGCCGCACAGCGCGGTCAAGATACCGGTCGGGTCAGACCGAACTTCTCGATGCGGTAACGGATCTGATCGCGATTCATTCCCAAGAGCGCTGCAGCTTTCGTCTGATTCCCATGGCTGCGCTCGAGCGCCTGGACGACCAGGCTTTGCTCGAGGCTTTCCAGGTCCACGCCGCTCGCCGGAAGCTCGAAGCCAACGGGTGATGAAGCACGGCCCGCGAGCGAAAAATCTTCCGGCTCGAGCCATGTACCCGACGCCAGGAGCATCGCTCGCTCAACGGCATTTCTCAGCTCCCGGATGTTGCCGGGCCAGCCGTAGCTCTGAAGGATTTTCATGGCGGCAGGCGACACGCCTTTCACCTTCTTGCGGAACTCACGATTGAACCCGTCCACGTAGAACGCCAACAGGGCTGGCACGTCCTCGAGATGTTGTCGGAGTGGTGGCAGCGTGATGGGCAGCACGTTCAAGCGATAGAACAAGTCCTGACGAAAGCGCCCAGCCTTCACCTCTTCCTCGAGGTTGCGATTGGTTGCCGCGACCACACGAACATCGACTTTGATGTCCTGCGATCCGCCAACTCGCTTGAATGACTTTTCTTCGAGGACCCGCAACAACTTGGCCTGGAGACCCGGCACCATTTCACCGATCTCATCGAGGAAGACCGTGCCGCCCTCGGCTGACTCGAACAACCCTCGCTTCTGCTGGCGCGCATCCGTAAACGCACCACGCTCATGCCCGAACAGCTCGCTTTCCAGAAGCGTTTCGGTCAGCGCGGAGCATGTGATGTTCATGAACGGTCGATTTGAACGGTCGGAATTGAAGTGCAGCACCTTGGCCGCCAGGTCCTTGCCAGTACCGCTCTCGCCTGTCAGCAGAACCGTCGACGCGGGGCTCGAGGCGACCTTGGCCAACAGATTCCGAAGCATGCCCATCGTCGTCGACTCGCCGACGATCCGATCGACGCTGTAGGGTTGCGCCTGACTCGCTCGTAGTCGTCGGACCTCGCGTCGCAGGCTCGTCGTCTCGAGAGCCCTCGCCACCTGGAAGGCCACGTCATCGAGGTCGAACGGCTTGTTCGCGAAGTGAAACGCGCCTTCCTTCATCGCCTCGACTGCGGTGTCGACGCTCGCATAGGCGGTCAGGAGGATGACGAGGACGTCAGGATCGAGTTCCTTGATCCGGCGAAGCACGGTCAACCCATCGATGTCGGGCAGTTTGTAGTCGAGAAGCACGAGATCGACGCCGTCCCGTGCGCGTTCCAGCGCCTCGGCCCCTGTCCCAGCTTCGAGGACCTCGTGTCCTTCCGATCGAAGGCGCTCAGCCAACGACCATCGAATCAGTTGCTCATCGTCTACGACCAAGACCGTCGCGTGCGCCATGATCCCTCTCCTGCGTTGACCGCCTGGGACATATTCCGCATTATCGCGAAATTTTCCCCATCATATGACAGACGCCGAACCACTACGCTCGGCGCAACCCTTTGAACATCAGTTAGTTGCGGGAGATAACCTGGGACGCCAGGAACTCCCTGCAGGAAGAAGCTTCAAGGTCCGGGCCCGCAAGGGCGTTCTATGCAGTGACCTCTTTCGCGGCGCGCGCCTCAGCTGCGAGCAGATCGGCAACGCGCGCGGTGTCTCTAACGGTAAATACAGGACACGGCGCTGTGCGGACGACGTGTTCGGCAACGCTCCCCATGACGAAATGCGCCACGCCGCTGCGGCCGTGAGTTCCCATCACGATCAAGTCAGAACCCATTGTCTTGGCGGTTTCGACGATCATCCGGGAGGGTTGACCGTCTGCGATCTGATCGGTCACCGCTACCGACGCGTCGCGACACCGGTTGGACGTCTCGGCCAGCCGCCGCTCCGCTTCATCGAGAAGCTTCGCGTGAATTCCTGGGAGCTCAGCGTAGTAGCCGTCAGGGAAGGCATGGGCGAGGTAGGTGTCCTCGACCACGTGGAGAAGGTGCAACGTCGCGCCATAACGTTTGGCGAGATCGATTCCATAGCCGACCGCGATATCAGAGGTCGTGCTGAAGTCGGTCGGAACGAGAATGCGTTTGATCATTGCCATGTTTCTGTCCTCAGTTGTGAATCAGCATTGGTCATGCCATGCCGCATGCCTGCGTGAACGCCGCCTATCCGGATTAGGTCAATCCCGACCAGCGGACTTTTTCGCGGTCGTGTGGAATTTCTCGCGCGAGCTCTTCACGCAACTACGTTGTCGCTTCGGGGATCGGCTTCAGAGATTGTTCAAGAGCCTCGCTGCGACGGCGCCAGCCCCATAGGCTGCTGCTGCGACCACCACTCCCAGTGCGAGCATCTCGGCTCCGGCCTTCCACCATCGATCCGCGGTGACCGCGCCGCGCGCGGCGCCCACGAGGAAGAGGGCGCCCATCGTGACACTCACCGACAACCCAAAACGATCGGCGCGCGCGATGGGAAACAGGAACGGGGCAAGCGGTAGGGCACCGGCGAACACGAACGCAATCAACGTCGCCAGCCCGTGCCGCCAGGCCCGGGTTTCTTCGACTGGCAGTAGTTCTGCCCGACGTGCGCTTTCGTGTGCTCGAATCGACAGATAGTTCCCGACTCCCATCGACAGAGCCATCGGCCGCGAGATTGGCGACGCCCACGACCAGAATTGCCGTGTGCGACAGCGCGCCTCCCGTCACGCCCGCCACGACCGCAAAGGTCGTGATGATGCCGTCGTTGGCGCCGTACACGAGATCGCGAATGTAGTGACGAGCAAGCGCGGTGGTTGCGGTCGGACGAGCCATACCGGTCACCCTGCAAAGAAAAGGCCCTCATCGGGCTGCTTGATTTCGGATGGCTACTTTCGCCCCGTTTTGGAGCGTATCCCCAGGATGGATCACCACCGAGGTCCCCTCGGACAAGCCGGCTTTCAGTTCGGCCTCCAGACCACTGCGATGGCCGATGTCAACGGTCGTCCGGATGGCCCGTCCCTCCCGTACGACAAAGACCGCCCACGCTTCACTTTGGCGGAATAGCGCACTAGTCGGAATCTTCACCACGCGATCCGACTCCCAGTCGACGATGCGAACCTCGACCCGGTAGGCATCGCCGAGTTTCGCCCATGCATCCGCGGGGTCCTTGAAGTCCATGACGACGTTGACGCGCTGCTCCTCGACGCCCAAGGCGGAGACTTTCGTGAAACCTGAAGGCTCCACCCGGCGCACACGTGCCTCCAGATCGCGGTCGCCACCCCAGTCCGCAATCAAGACACGAGCGCCCGGCGCGACACGCACGGCGTCAGTTGACAGGAGGTCCGATACCACTTCGAGGTCGCGCGGATCGCCGATCTCGACGAGGGTCTCACCGGCGGGCACCACACTCTCGCTTTCGCGGAAGCGCTTGAGGACAACCCCATCGATGGGGGCCGAGAGGTCAACAACCGCGGATGACGATATTGATGTGGTCGGTCGCAGACGAGCCCGCGCGCGCTCGAGCTCCGCCTCCGCTGCGGCGACGGCAAACGCCGCGGCGCGTGCGTCTTCCTCGGCGGTTCGTGCCTGCGACTCCTGCATCTCGAGTGCTTGGCGCGTCGTCAAGCCAGCCGCGTCAAGTTCGCGCGCACGCCGCAATTCGGTTTGTGCCAGGTCGCGTGCAGCACGAGCGCCGCTCTCTTCGGCGCGGGAGCGGTTCACTGCCGCACGCGCCGCCACGACTGCCGCTTCTGCCTCGGCTCTCGTTCTAGCATCGAGCAAGGCCGGCGGTTCGGGCTGCACGCGCGCCACCACACCGCCACGCTTGATCGGATCACCTGGCTCGAGGTCGATGCGCAGCACCCGCCCCGCCACGGGTGTCGACACGACGAAGCGGCGGCGGATCCGTGTTTCGCCTTCTTCATCGATCGTGACACGCAGCGGACCAGACTGCACGGTCCCCACGTCCACCAGAAACGTCTCAGGCCAGAGAGCAATCGCCAGCAAACCGGCCACGATGGCAACCGTCAGCAGGAAGCGTCGGTTTCGCAGGATTCGCAGCATCAGGCTACTCTCGAGTCTTGAGCACGCCGATTAGATCGAGGCGATCGAGTCGGCGCCGGACGAGCAGCCCGGATACGAGCGCCGCACTGATGACGGCGAGAAATGTCCACGCCAAGGTCCCCGCCGTCACCAGAAACGGCATGCGATAGACCTCGTTGTTGAAGGCATTGATGATCAGATACCCGAGTGCGTACCCGATCACAGCACCAATAGGCAGGGCGATCAGGGTAAGCACCGCGAGCTCGCCCAGCAGGATGAGCGAGATCTCCACACGCGTGAACCCCAGCACCCGCAGGCTGGCCAGCTCACGTGCCCGCTCGGACAGCGAGACCCGAGCGGCATTGTAGATGACGCCAAAGGCGATGATTCCAGCGAACAGGACGTTGAAGAAGACGCTCACGTTCATGTTCTCCGCCAAGGTCGAGCGAAAGTTTGCGAGTGTCAGCTCACGCAGAGCGACCCCCGCCACGAGCGGGACCAGCTTGAGCTCCGCATAAAGGGTGTTCAGCGCGGCGGGGTCCACGGTGATCGACACGCCGGACACCGTTGGACCCTCCCGCATGAACCGACGGAGCGCGTCGATTTCCATGTGAGCCTGGAGTCCGACGCTGTCGTCAACCAGCCCGATCACAACTAGATCGGCTTGCGGCCGCCGTCCCTCGAGCGCTTCGACGCGAACGTAGTCGCCGGGAGCGACCATCAGGATGTCGGCGAGCAACTTCGACAGGATCACGCCTTCGAGCGGAAGGCTTACAGGCCCGCGCGATCGATCGACGACTCGACTCAGCTCCGGCGTCTCGACCAGACCCGTGATCGCAAGGGTTCGTGAGCGGTGCCCCACCCGTAGACGGGCCGGGACGGTTCGCATGGGCTCGATGTGCATGACCCCGGGCAGGTGCCGAACATCGTGCACCGCCTGAGCCGAGCGAGGCTCGACGAACGTGACGGTCGCATCCTGCCTCATCGTCTGAACGAATTGCTGATCGATGAGGACGTCCATCACATCCAGGAAGCTGAAGCCGACGAGCAGGACCGCCACCGCGAACGACATGCCGATCACCGAGGCGGCCGCCCGGCCCGGCTGCCGTTCGATGTTGCGGAGGACCATCCGTGTGGCGTGTGTCAGGTGCCGTTGCAGCCACATCGACTCGACCACGCTGCGGCGGTAGCGCGCGGGCGGCTCCGGACGCATGGCCTCGGCTGGCGGAATGCGAATCGCGCGCCTAACCGCAGACTGTGCGCCCAGCGCGCCCGCAGCAAGACTTCCGATCGCGGCGACGATGGCCATCTTCGTCGACAGTTGGTAATCGAGCGACGGGAAGCGGAAGAACTCGTTGTAGAGGCCGATCAATCCGGAACCCAGCCAAGCCCCCGCCCCGACACCCACCAATGAACCGGCGGCGGAGATCAACAGGGCCCACTTGATGTAGTGCCACGCGAGTTCCCCGTTCCCGTAGCCTAGTGCTTTGAGCGCGGCAATCTGCGTGCGCTGTAAAGCCAAGGCTCGCGTCAGAGCAACATTGAGGATGAACGCGGCAACGAGCAGGAAGATCAGTGGCGTGATGAAGCCAAAGCTCTGGAGTTGCTTCAGCTCGTTGTCCAGTGTCCAGGCTGACGGCTGCAGCGATCGAGGAATGGCGCCGGCCGTTCCGTACGGCTCGAGCAGCCGATCGAGCTCGAGAATCACGTCGTCAACCGACGCGTCGGCGGCGACACCAATGGCGACGTCGTTGAAGCCACCTTCCATGTCGAATGCCGCTCCCAGGGCGCGACGCTCCATCCAGAAGATGCCGAAGCGTCGATTGTCAGGAATGACCTCGCCAGGTCGAATCGAATAGACATACTCGGGCGACAGAGCCACGCCGACGATCGAGAGCTGACGGCGACGCCCGTTGATCACAGCCGCGACGCGATCGCCGGGTTGGAGCCCGTTGGCGTCGACAAACGCCTCGCTCGCCAGCACCTCGTCGGCACGCGATCCATCGATCCATCGACCACTGCGGAGCACGACGTCGTTGAGCAAGGGGCGACCGGCCGCAGGCAGCGATACCAGGCGGCCGGTTGCAGGCTCGGTCAAGCCAGGCACGTCGAGTGTCACGTTGGCGACAACTCGTGTCTCGACTGTTTCAACACCGCGAATGTCGGCCAGACGAGCCTCCAGCCGCTGCGGCGCACGCTTGACCGAGACAAACACGTCGGCGAAGCGTTGCCGTTCGTAGTACACGTTGAGCGTCCGTTCCAGGGAGTCGAACGTCGACAGGTAGGTGATGAACATCGTCACGCCGGCGCCGATGACCGCGGCGATCGCCAGCGCTTGCCCCTTCATCTCCCAGACGTCGCGAAGCAGCTTCCGATCGAGCGCCGATATGCGAGGGAGCCGTGCTACCACTGCAAATCCTTCGGACCGAGCCGGTGCGCATTGCGGTCGACGCCGACGATTCGTCCATCCGAGAGTCGCACGACTCGGTCGGACATCGCAGCAATCGCGGCATTGTGGGTGATCACGACCGTCGCGGTGCCCAACTCCTGATTCACCCGCTCCAGCGCCTCGAGCACGACGACGCCAGTCGTGATGTCGAGTGCCCCGGTCGGCTCGTCGCAGAGCAGCACGTCAGGCCGCTTGGCAATCGCGCGAGCGATCGCCACGCGTTGCTGCTCGCCGCCGGAGAGCTGGGCCGGAAAGTGGTCGAGTCGCGGTGTCAGGCCGACGAGTTCCAGCGCCTCTTCCGGCGCCATCGGGGAGGCCGAGATCTCGGTGACGAGCGCCACGTTTTCGCGCGCGGTCAGACTCGGGATCAAGTTATAAAACTGGAACACGAATCCGACGTGTTGGCGACGGTATTCGGTGAGCGCGGTGTCATCGGCCGCCGTGAGGTCCTGGTCGTGGTAAAGCACATGACCTGCGGTGGGGAGGTCGAGCCCACCGAGGATGTTGAGCAAGGTGGACTTGCCACTTCCCGATGGCCCGAGGAGCACGACGAACTCGGAGGCGTAGAGATCGAAATCAACTCCCCGCAAGGCCTGAACGACGACCTCGCCCATCGGATAGACCTTGGTGATGCCACGGGCGGTGAAGACTGGGGTCGAAATCGCCGCGGCCTGGGGCGAAGGGTCGGCTCGACACGTTGCTTTGCCGGACCGAGTATCTACTGAGTGCCGGACGCGACGCCCGCGAGATTTCCTCGGTCCAGTCGATTGCGAAAGTCCATTAGGACGCGAGGAACCTCGTGGCGGATGCGATGCTCCACCATCTTTCTTACCATCCCGCCCCAGAATCCGTGGAACACATCGAGATTGGCCCCGGTAGAGATACACGAGGTAGCGGTCAGTTCGCGCAGGTCACGATGGCCAGTGCGACAATGGCCAGCCACCGCGACTTGAAACGCACACACATGACACACTCTCCTTGGTTTCCCCCGTTGTTCGTGTTCTGCGTCAGAGGCGACCCGAACGCAGAATGCCGACGGCCAGCCCAAGACCCAGCACGCCAGCCACGACGAATCCCACCAATCCTAGCGAGGGGTAGCCCACTAGGATCGGGGCCAAGTCCCGCAAGGTCGCCAGGCAGCCGTGCAACACGCGCAAGAGCTCGCCGTCGCCCTGGCAGAGGAACGCGACGCCCACGTGACTGTCTTGCATGTCGGACGACGCGTCGCTCTGTTTCCTGCCCTGGTCGCAGGCATCGAACCGGTGGTTCCCTTTCCGCAGCGCGGTGAGCGGGCTCAGAGCGCGGCGCGCTTCGTGGAATCGTTCGCCAACCCAGGCCACCCAATCGATATCGTCCTCGACGAAGGTGATGTTGCGGAAGTCATCGTTGCGACTGCCCAGCGATTGGCCAGCGACGTGATTGTCACCGGCACTCACGGCCGCGGAAGGAACGCGCATCAGCTCATTGGGTCGGTTGCCGCGGATGTCGTTCGCAGGGCAAGCTGTCCCGTCCTCGTCGTGGGCCCCGCGTGCAAGTCGCATCCGGCGCCCGGTGGATTCCGGCGAATTGTGTGTGGTCCTTCTGCCAGGGAGCGCGATTGTGCTGAGCGATGGGCGGAAGAGACGGACCACTCGGTTTTCTCTTCGAAGACAGGTAACTACGCCGAGATTCACCAAATGGCATAGTCCGTGAATCCGGACTTGATTGTGATCAGCCAGCACAATGGAGCCATCGACCGGCTCATGCAACACGCGACCTACGCGCTGCTGGCAGTCGAACCGACTCAGGTGTCTTCGCCCCCGCGTCGGGATGAAGTCGTCGTCTGAGCGTTCGGCACGAGAATCGCGGCCATCTGCCCCTTGTTCAAAAACGACAGTATCTGGCGTTCCTCGTCTGCCGTACAGCCCAGCAGCAGCTTTACTTCCGCGTCTCGTTTTCTCAGATCGAATGTGCACACCACGCTGGTAATAGTCTTCGACTCCAGCGAGCCCACCCAACGTCGATTCCTTCGCCCTCGATCGCGGTCGTTCCCTTCAGATATCCGTAAGCCACCGGGTAGATCGCTTCCGGGACCATCGGATGGCTGGACCCCTTCGGCCGATCGACCACAATCTCCGATGTGGCGACAAGGTGCTCGGCCGCGGCCCAGAATCTGGTCGGAACGGACGGCACGTGGTTGCCTGGACTCGACATGACTCTGCCAGGAATCTTAGAACGTTCCGGGGCAACGCTCAGGCTAGGCAGCTGCCGACCGGTCTCGAATCGTGACAACTCCACACGGCGCGGTGCGAACGATCTGTTCGGCGACGCTCCCCAGGAGCAAGTGCGCGAGGCCTTTCCGGCCGTGAGTGCCCATGACGATGAGATCGCAGCCCCTGACGTTCGCGACCTCCAGGATTGCGTCGGCCACCGCTCCTTCGGTCACCTGGGTAGTCACGGTCACCTTCGCGGCCGTGCAGCACTCCGCTGCCGCCACCAATTGCTTTTGGGCCTCGCTTCGCAGATACGCCTTGATTCCGGGCAGCTCGGGGAAGTAGCCGTCGGGGAGTGATGCGAACTTCATCTGATCCATCACATGGAGCACGTGGATAGAGGCGCTGTACCGGCGAGCGAGATCGATCGCGTAGTGCAGCGCCTGGTCAGAAGTGTCTTCGAAGTCCGTAGGAACCAGGATCCGTTTGATGCGTGGCATGACGTGCGTACTCTCATGGTCGGATGAGCATGCTCCATGCCAACCATTCACGCCGACTTGGCTCGTGTCCAGCACACGAGCACCGGTTGTCGACCGCATCACTGGGAAAAATTCCTGATGCAGGGGAAGAAGTTCGCTGAACCCTCGCGCCAATAAACATCTGGCCGCACGCGGCCAGCGCTCGGCCGCTTGAACCGAACTGGCACGCGTTTCGCCTTCCCGATGATCGGACTCCGTTTAAAGGCGACCGTCATGAAGCTTTCTCGCATCATCGTCCCCATCGACTTCAGCCCCGACTCCGAGGCTGCGCTCGCGTGGGCGCTGGACTCTTCGCCGGCGTTGGGCGCCTCCGTCGATCTCCTCCACGTCGTCGAGAATCCGATGGCCGCTGGGGTGTGGTCCTCGGCGATGTACACAGCGGAGGTCCAGGGGCTCCAGATCAATCTGGTGCGAGACGCGACGCGGCGACTGCGCGATTTTGTTCCTCAGGTCGCCGGCGCGCCCTGCAGAGTGCGACGGCACGTGCGGGTTGGCGACGCTGCTCGCGAGATCGTCAAGTTCGCTGCGGAAAAAGGCGCCAGCCTGATTGTGATGGGAACCTTGGGGCGGACCGGATTGTCACACCTGATGATGGGAAGCGTGGCTGAACACGTGGGTCGTTACGCGACGTGCCCGGTGCTGACGGTCAAATCGAACCAGGCCTATGCGGCCCTCCAGCAGCATCGCAAGACCACCAAGGTTCCCGCGTGAGTAACGGGATGCATACCCCAGAGAGGCCGAGACGACCATGAATCTCGCATTCAAAACGATCTTGGTGGCGACCGACTTCAGTCCGGCCGCCGATCTTGCCCTGGAATACGCACGAACGTTGGCGAAGCGTTTTCAGGCGGCGATCAGGGTGGTGCACGTCGTCAAGGAGCCCTACCCGATCGGCGTCGAAGGGGATGTGCCTGACATCTCCGGCTTCCGGAAATCGATACTCGAAACGGCACATCGGCAATTGGACACGCTATTGGCAGCGACTCCCGGAGCATCCGGTGTGGTGCTCGTGGGTCCCCCCGCCGGCAGAATCATCGAGAACGCTGCCGAGTGCAATGCTGACCTGATCGTAATGGGCACTCACGGTCGCGGGGCCCTGACAGGTCTGGTGCTGGGCAGCGTCGCCGCACGGGTCGTCCGCACGGCACCCTGCCCCGTGCTGACCATTCGAGATGATGGAACCGGCACGCGCACTAACGGGCGACTGACGAGCACAGCTGCAACCGCTGGTGTCCATGGTCGCTCGTGACCCCTGTCGGTTGACTGATTGGAGGACAGCATGAGAGCTCACTTGATCGGCCAAGGCCTCGCGATTGCCATCGTGATTGGCGTCGCGAACGGCTCCGGGCAAGTCCCCGTGACCGCCCAATCGAGCGGACCGACGGAACACGGGTCAACCATCTTCCGAACCTACTGCGCGTCATGTCATGGCGAGTCTGCCCGCGGTGACGGACCGCTGGCCGAGGCGCTTCGTCGCCGGCCACCCGACCTGACCGGAATCGCCACTCGACATGACGGCGTGTTTCCGACCGAAAAGGTCTATCGCATCATCGACGGTCGCGAGCGAGTTCCTGGTCATGGCGGTCCGGATATGCCGGTCTGGGGAGACGCGTTTCTTCGATCCAGCGAGACCGCCACGAAAGAGACGGTTAGCTCGAGAATTCGCCGACTCGTCGAGTATCTGGACTCCATTCAGCGTCGCCAGGGGCAATGAAGTTGTTGCAGACTACCCGCATGGCTTCCCGCTTGTCGATCGGTTCGTTCCTGGTTTTGGTCGCGGTTGTCGCCAGTGGCTCGTTCGCGACCAACCAGGAGCGTCAACCGAAGCCGGACTACAACTCGGGTGAGTATCTTTACCGCACGCACTGCGTGAGCTGTCACGGACAGACCGGACGCGGCGACGGGCCAGCAGCCTCGACCTTCCGACGGCCGCTTCCCGACTTGTCGACGCTGGCCTTGCGCGCAGGTGGCGAATTTCCTCGAGCCGATGTCACCCGCGTCGTGGACGGGCAGCAGAAGACGACCGGCCATGCCCCCGGAGACATGCCCGAATGGGGCCGCGTCCTTCGCGCGCTCGAGGGAGACGACCGCACCGCTCGACAGCAGATCGATGCGATCGTCACCTACGTCGGGTCCATTCAACGAAAGAACGACGAGTAAGACAGCACGTCAAACCTGTTCGGGAGTGACTGCCAGCGGCTGATGATGCGCGCAGATGGCCTGGAGGGTCTCCACGACCGCCGTCTGCTGCACGTTCTTCGCCGCCCCAGTTTCGAGTAGGAGATCGTTCATGGACAGCATGCCGACGACACGGCCCGCATCGTCCACGACCGGAAGGCGGCGGACCCGGTTTGTGTTCATGATCTCCAGCGCCGACCGGACCTCGTCATTGGCACTACACGCCCAGACGCGCTCCTGAGCAACGTCACCAATCCGCAGGTCGCTCGCGCGCAAGTTTCTGGTGCCAAGCGCAATGAACAGGTCTCGATCGGTCACGACGCCCACCAGCGTGCCGTCGGCCACGACTGGCAGAATGCCGCTATCGGCTCGCAGCATCAACTCCGCCGCTGTAGCCGCGTTCGTGCTCGGCGAGCACGTGACCACGCCCGACGTCATCAGCTCGCCGACCTTCGCCGAAGCCGCCGCCGTTCTGTCGTCTTTCGCTCTCATTGTCGTGCCTCCAGTCGATGTTGCTGGTCGCGAGACCGCGCTTTGTCAAGACATCGTACCGTCAGAACCGGGCAGTTCGCGGCCCTGATGACCGCGTGTGTATTGGACCCGAAGACCAGCCGATCGAAGGCATTGCGCCCCTGAACGCCCATCACGATCAGTTCGGTTCCACGGGCTGTGGCGGCATTGAGAATCTCCCGAGCCGGCCGGCCTTCGCTGACCAGAACATCTATAGAGCAATATGTGCGCGCTTCAGCCGGAATCAACCGCTGGAGATCCTCAGCACACCCTTGTTTAGTCACCTCGACGTCCCTGGACGACAACACCAGGTCAGACGTCGCCAGGTTGTCGATCACATGGAGCAGCGTGAGTTCGGCGTCGGCTTCCTCAGCAAGTGAGAGGGCATAACTTAAGCCCGCCTGGGACCCGGCTGAGAAGTCAATTGGACACAGGATGCGCTTGAAACGGACCTGGGATGCCGCTGGCGCGGAGTGAGACGGTATCACCAGCACCGGCGCCGACGCGTTCCGCAGCACTTTTTCCGTCACCGAGCCGAGTACCAGTCGATCCAGTCCACGGAGCCCATGCGTACTAATGACGATGAGATCACTGTCCAACAGACGGGCCTGAGCGAGGACTTCTTGGTGGACCAACGGCGCCTCTAGCACTCTCACGTCAACTTGAAGACCAGCAGCGTCAGCTGTTCGCACACATCGTTCGAGGTCCCCCGCCAGGGCGCGCTTGAGCTCGTCGATCGCAGCCGGCGGCAAGATGGCGCCATAAATCGACGGAATGGCTTCCACCGCGGGCCGCATCGCGACGACGTGCAGCGCCGTGATGCGCGCGTCATACCACCGCGCCAGCGCCACGGCGTAGCTGTACGCCTGCTGCGATTGCGCGGAAAAGTCCATCGGACAGAGGATGTGGTCGATTTCGATCTTGGCCATGGCTGCCTCGGCTCAGGGTTGTTGGATTCAGTGGTCGGGGGAGGCGTGCCAGCCCTGCTCACCACACTCCGTTCGCCAGCGCTTTTCGTCGATGAGGCGTCCGATAGTGGAGCTGTGCCCGCGCCTTTCGGGCGGTTGGTACGACAACGCCGTGACCCACGGCCTCGAGTAAATCGGCGGTCGTGATCACACCCACGGCACGCCCTCGATCGGTCACGACCAGACAGCCAATCGCGCGACCGCGGATCAAATTGGCCAGCCGACGCAATGGCGCATCGATCGGCGCTTTGACGATCTCGGTCGTCATCACGTCGGCAACGGTTGGCTCGGCGCCACGCCTCGTGGCTCGTTCGAGATCGCGCGCCGAGAGCAGCCCGACCAGTTTCTTGCCGTCGTAGACCAAAAGATGATGAATACCGTGATAGTCCATCATCGACTGCGCGTCCCCGCAGCGGACGTCCTGGCCAACCTTGACGATGCTCTTCGTCATCACGTCTCTGGCTCGCATATAGCACCTCGTCAGGAACACTCTCGAGCGTCGCAACATCCAGGCCAGCGGTCAGCTGGCGGGTTCATTGTGAATGTCCGGCAGATGGCCGCTCGTACCTCGCGAGCTCATTTCCCGTCGCGAACTTTTTCGCACCCTCATGAAAGAATCCCCCACCGCCGGCCGTTCTGAAGAACGCTCTGACTTCGATTGCCGACGGCACACAACATGCCTCCGACGGGTCGATGGAGGTGCTATGAATATCCGCGTTACTCGGAACTCAATCGCTTTCGTCCTCTTGTTGCTCGCGGCGCAGAACTGGGGCTCGACGACATCGGCGCAAGAGCAGGCGGAGACTACGGCCTCCGATCGCTTCCAGATCGCCGTCAGCCGCTACGTGTCGCTGCATCGAACGATCGAACGGTTCGTGCCGCCCATCAAGGACGTCACCGACCCGCTCGAGGCCAAACGATCGATGGTCGCCATGTCGGAAGCGATCCGCAAGGCACGATGGTCTGTCACCGAAGGAAACGTCTTCATGGGACAGGTCGCAATCGGGATCCAGAAGACGCTCACGACCGCCACCACGAAACGCCGATCCAGACTGTCAGCGCGGGCTGAGTGACATCCTCCATTCCCCGGCAGACACTTGGTCGGAAACCGTCAACGACGCGTTTCCGTGGGCCTTGAGCCGAATGCTGCCCTCGTGTGTGCGAGACGCGCTTCCGGAACTTCCTATCGAACTGCAATATCGTGTCGTGGGAGCGGATCTCGTGCTCGTGGACTTGCACGCCAATCTGATCGTGGACGTTCTGCGTGGAGCCTTTCCGCAAGCGACGCGTTGAACGAGCGAACGGACACGCGCCGCCATCGACGGGCTGTACAAAGGCGATGGCGACGCGTCATGCGAACGGCGACAGCTCTACACGGCGATCAGCAGGCGGTCGTCGACCGTCGTCACTCCGGGGGCTGCGGCCGTCACATCCGAATGATCTCGCAGCCGCCGCGGAATTTTGCCGGCCCTCACTCACTTGGTCCCCGGGCAAAAGCCGGTGAATGGAGCCGGCGCGCTTGCGATCAGTCTATTCATCGAGTCGGTGCGCACGGTATGGGTCTTGCGCTGCTAGTGGTCGAGGAGCCGAAGGGATGAGCACACGAGTCGACCGTCTCCAGCGGCCTGCGCTGCGATCCAATGAAGTGTGGACGGCCCGTGAGGTCATCACGGCGGCGCTCGTCCTCCCAGTGACTTACTCGTTGTTGATCCCCTTCGGTCTCCTCGATGTTTGGGTCCAGTCGTATCAGGCCGTCTGTTTCCGGTTGCTGGCACTGCGGCGAGTCCGGCGCCGCGACTACTTCGTGGTCGATCGGCACTGCTGCCGTATTTGAACCCGATTCAAAAAGCCAACTGCGCCTATTGCGGGTATGTCAATGGCCTGGTCGCGTTCACTCGCGAAGTCGCCGCGCGAACAGAACAATACTGGTGTCCCATCAAACATAAAGGCAGATCGCGGATTCAGCATCGGCGTCAGCGTCATTTCGCGCCGTATGGCGATGCCGCCGGTTTCGCTCGACTCCTGCCCCGGCTGCGCCAGGAGCTCGCCGCGTCGCGGCCACCGCGGCGGGTCAACCGGCCCATCGAACCGGCCCGAGCCGTCTCCGGCGAAAGGACAACAACGTGATCGCCATCAGGCATGTCCTGTGTGCCATCGATTTCTCCGACTTTTCGCGACGAGCCCTCAAGCACGCCATCGCCATCGCTCGCTGGTACGAGGCCTCGCTGACGCTGGTGAACGTGCAGGCGTCAGCGGCGATGGCAATGGCCGCACCCGAAATGCTTCCGCTGATGGTGTTGACGGCAGAGGCGCGCGCTGATCTCCTGGACGCCATGACGCGCTTCGCCGAGGAGGAAGTCATCGGTACCGTGCCATATCGATGCGATGTCAGAGAGGGCGCTCCAGCAAACGAGATCCTGGCTTGTGCACACGAGAGCTCCAGTGACCTCATTGTGATCGGGACCCACGGCCGGTCCGGGCTCGAACGGCTGGTCCTGGGTTCGGTGGCCGAGAAGGTGCTGCGCAAGGCTGCTTGTCCAGTTTTGACGGTGCCGCACTGCGATGCCGTTCCTACGCCACCGCTGTACCAGCGCATTCTGTGTGCGATCGACTTCTCCAAGTGCTCGATGCGCGCACTCGACTACGCGATGTCACTGGCCCAAGAGGCAAACACGCACCTAATGGTGGCCCATGTTTTCGAGCTGGCGGGAACAATGCCTGAAGACTGGCGCGCCATCCTGAGTCCTCGCTCGGCGCGCGAAGAACTACAGGCTCTGGAAGACGAACGTAGCGAGAAGCTGGCCAGGGCCGTACCGGAACAGGTGCTTTCGTCGTGCACGGTCGAGACGGTGATGGCAAGAGGCACTCCCTATCGAGAGATTCTTCGACTGGCGAGCGAACAGCGCAGCGAATTGATCGTGCTGGGAATTCACGGCCGCAGCGCTGCAGACTTGTTCTTTCTAGGTTCAACGACCAACCAGGTCGTTCGGCACTCGACGTGTCCGGTGCTCACGATGCGATCGGACTAGAGATCGATCACGGATGGATCGGACGATGCCCTCGCCAAACGAGGCGTGCGATCGATTCCGCCATCGCCCAGGCCAGCAACGCGCCGATCAGCACCAACCCCCAGAGCTCTATCGGTATCGCCGGATTTCCGAGAAGGGCGGCAGTGAACGGCAACGCAGCGGCGGTCAGCTGGATCCCGGCTCCCATCAGCACGGCGGCGTGCAGGTAAGGATTGGGAAGGGCCCTCGTCCACGTGTGTCTGGACGGGTAAGTGAGCAACAGCTGTCCCAAAGCCATGAAGTGAAACGTCGAAGCTCGGGCGACCTCGAGCTCGTAACCGAGTCGCGGCACCAGCCACAAGACGCCCAACGCTAGTGCGGCCTTCATGCAGCCGGCACCGGCGATGAATCGGACCGACGGCCGGTCCAGCAGTGGCGAATCAACTGGCCGCGGCGGCTGCCGCATGACGCCCGGCGTGCGATCGAACGCGAGCGCGAGCGCCGGCAGTCCATCGGTCAGCAGATTGATCCAGAGGATTTGCACGGCGGTCAACGGAACCATCAGCAGTCCCGCCGAATCACGGAGGTTGAGCGCGAATGCCAGTGGTGCGCCTACCGCGATCAGAAGCACCTCTGACAAGTTGGTCGAAAACAGGAAGCGGAGAAACTTCTGAATGTTCTCGTAGATCCCTCGACCCTCTTCGACGGCGCGGACAATCGTGGCGAAGTTGTCATCCAGCAAGACGAGATCGGCAACCTCGCGGCTGACGTCCGATCCGCGCTGCCCCATGGCGACGCCAACGTCGGACCGCTTGAGCGCGGCGGCATCATTGACACCGTC
Organism: uncultured Acidobacteriota bacterium; assembly: GCA_963724485.1. Classification (GTDB taxonomy): domain Bacteria; phylum Acidobacteriota; class Vicinamibacteria; order Vicinamibacterales; family UBA2999; genus JACCSI01. Next base: position 44,337 of record CAVRUW010000011.1, on the reverse strand, counting down.
TCCCGTCATCGCCACGCTGTGGCCCTGCGCCTGCAGCGCCTCCACGAGCTGCAGTTTCTGTTCAGGCCGTGCGCGGGCGAAGACGTTCACTTCGGCGATAGCCTCCTGCAGCGCTATTCCCTGATAGTCGTTCAAGTCTTCACCGGTGAGCACCCGCACGCCGGGTATCCCGATCTGGTGCGCCACGGCCAGGGCCGTGGCGGGATGGTCGCCCGTAATCATCACGATGCGAATGCCAGCAGCCAGGGCTGACCGCACGGCGTCGGGCACTTCGGATCGTGGCGGGTCCCAAAACAACGCCAGCCCCAGGAACGAAAGCCTCTCTTCCACTTCCCCGTCGGCCCACGCCAGCGCGAGCACTCGAAATCCTTCCCGCGCGTAGGCGTCGGCCTTCTCTCTCCACGACTCACGTTCGTCGGCACTGAGCGCACAGCGGTCGACGAGCACCTCCGGGGCGCCTTTCAGGTAACTGACGGTTTGTCCGTTCGCCTGCACCGTAACGCGCGAGAACTTCCAGGCACTGTCGAAGGGGCGCTCGGACTTGGTAGGGTATGCACGGCGAAGCGCCGCGATGTCGATCCCGTGCTGAACGGCAAATCGCAGCAGGCCGAGCTCGAGCGGGTCGCCGACACCGGTGGCGATGTCGGCGTCGCTCGCGAGCACGATCGCCGCGAGAGCCCGTTGCAGATCGGCTGCGTCCAGCGACCGGACTTCCATTCGACTCTCGGTGAGCGTGCCGGTCTTGTCCGTTGCGATGATGGTCACCGACCCCAGCGCCTCAACGGCAGCCAGACGGCGGACCACAGCACGGTGCCGGGCCATTCGCTCGACGCCGAGGGCCAGAGCGACCGTCAGGATAGCGGGTAACCCTTCGGGGACCGCGGCCACGGCGAGCGCTACCGCGAAGATGATGACCGATGGCGCTCGCGCAACTCCTTCCGCAATCAGACCCATGACCGTCAGCACCGAGGCAAGGCCAAGCACCCAGTAGGCGATCAGTCGACCCAGCCGATCGATTCGCCGCTCCAGCGGTGTCCTGCTGGCCTCGACATCCCCGAGCATCGTCGCCACACGCCCGAGTGCGCTGTCGCGACCGGTCCTTGTGACGGCAAGATAGGCCTTCCCGCCAACGAGCAAGGTGCCACTCATCGCCTCGGCGTCGTTATCTTTGTCAACGGGAACCGATTCGCCGGTGAGGATCGATTCGTCAACCATGACGCCACGGGCGTCGAAGAGAGTGCCGTCAGCGGGAATCCGGTCGCCAGCCTCGAGGCGCACGACGTCGCCCGGTACCAACTCCCGCGTGGGACAGTGCACCAACTGGCCGTCACGCAGGACCCACGCTCGAGCGCCGGCCAACGCCCTCAGGCGACTGAGTGCCGCCTCGGAGCGATGCTCTTGGTACAAGCCCAAGGCCGCGTTGAAGAGAAGAATGAGCCCGATCGCAGTCGATTCGATTGGCCAGCCTGGAACCTCCTCAAACATCCACAGGCCGAGATCGAACGCGAGGGCAAAGAGCAGGATGTAGATCAGCGGGCTGGCGAATTGACGCAGGAACTTCCGCCAGAGGGGGACAGCCGCCGGCTCGGGCAGCGCGTTCGGACCTCGATCCGCCAGAAGCGACGCAGCGTCGGCGCTGGTGAGGCCACGTGCTTGTTGTGTAGGGCGGATCCCCCCGTCAGGCTGAACGGTATCCATGTGCGCGTGCAACGGCTTTCACCCGTTGCGTGATTCCGTGTATTGTCGCCTTCTTCAAAACGCCGCAAAGCTGGATGACCAGCACAAGAGACGGTTCCGCCGTGCGCGAGTCACCTGGCGTAAGCCGTTTTACCCGCGCCATGATCTTGCGAAAACGATGCCCGGGTGACGGGGCGCCTCAAGCGGACGATTAGGCCACTTGTCGTGGTCAATTTGCGAGTTAGACACGTCGACGGTTGCTGGAATGACGTGGAATTCCCCACGAGGCCGGAATATTCCGCATGTCAAAAGCTGGTCCATCTCCTGACCCCGCGGCCGTCGTGGAGTTCCGATCGGTGTCGTTGGCATTTGACGACAACGTGGTTCTTCGCGACATCAGCTTCTCGATGCGCACGGGACACATGACGGTCTTGCTCGGGCCGAGCGGGGCCGGCAAATCCGTGGTCCTCAAGCTGATTCTCGGCTTGCTGAAGCCGGATTCGGGTGAGATTCGAATCCACGGTGAGCGAATCGACACGCTTCGGGAGGAGGAGATGATCAAGGTGCGAGGCGACATGGGGATGTTGTTTCAGGAGAGCGCCCTCTTTGATTCGTTGACGGTGGCCGAAAACGTCGGCTATCGGCTCTACGAAGAAACCGACATGCCGGACGATCAGGTACATCAACGTGTGCAGGAAGTGCTGGGCTTCATCGGGATGAGCGAGTACCTCGATCGAATGCCGTCGGAGCTGTCAGGCGGGCAGCGGCGCCGGGTGGCGATCGCTCGTGCGATGGCGGCACGCCCTCATTTGCTGCTGTTCGACGATCCGACCTCCGGCCTCGATCCGATGACGGCCAAGACGGTAGACGACGAAATCGTCAAGCTGCGAGACGTAGAGAATGTCACCTCGATCGTCGTGACTCACCAGCTTCCGGATGCGTTCTATATCGCGACTCACGAGGCCGTACAACGAGATGGTCGACTCACCGTCGTCCCGAGTGATCGAGACCAGGCCGAGGACACCCAGTTCCTTATGCTGCGCGAAGGGCGGATCTTCTTCGAGGGCACGGCTTCTGAATTCCGCACGGCAACCGATCCCTATCTCGAAACCTACTTATCCGGATGGGTGCCACCGCTCCCTGAATACTGAGGCGGCCGCGGTCGCTTTGAGCAAAATGTCTCACCACCGCCGCCGCGGGGGGTCTACTTTTCTGAACGTGTGGCCGTCGCTGGCCAGATGGCCGGTGCGCACAAGAGCATTGAGCACGCGTTGGCATCTGGCGGGCTCGAGGCTGAAGAGTCGCGCCGCCTGCGGCAACGTGAGTCTCAGCCCGGGCATTTCAAGGAACTCCGCTGAAATGCGCATTAACAGTTCGTGTTCTTCGCGAAGCGGCGCGGCAAGACTCGTGTCCGCAGCTTCTTCAAGCAGCTGAGACATTGACTGAACTCCTGATCAATTCAACTTCCGTGCGTGCAGTGGTCAACATCCGTGTGTGCAAGCGGCATACCGGGCGGACACGGCGGTTCAGGCGAGGTTTTTCTGCGAATATCGCGCGACACGCCGGCCGACGGTGAGATTCTCCCCGGGCGGTGCGAGAACTTACCGGAGACTTCGTCGGCCAGGGCACGGTCGGATCGTGCTGCACTCGAACGCGAGCTGCCGGACAGCCTGAACGAAATCTGTTAGCGGCCCGTCGGCTCGCAGGTCATACCTGGTCGTGCAGCTCGGCGCCGAGGTGTTGGCGCGCGCCTTCGAGCACCTGCTCCGCGGGCACCGAGGCATCCAACCTGCACCAGTCAATGGGTCCCAGGTCCCGGTCGACTTGCGTTTTGATGACCTCGGCGTCCGCGTCTGACGGATCACCGCGGCGAGCCGAGGCCCGCGCGATCAACATCGCCTCGGGAGCGTCGAGCCACAATCCGACAAATGGGATCCACGCGTCGTCCGCAAGTCGCTGGATGGTGTGACGGTCTTCCGGGCTCGCGAAGACAGCATCGACAATGACAGTGTGGCCAGCATTGATCAACACGCGCGCCCGCTCGTTCAAGGCGCGATAGACGCGCGCGGAGATTTCCGCTGTGTATCCTGCGGGGCCCAACCGCTGGAGAGGCGCGACCCCGGACAGTTGCTTGCGGATTTCGTCGCTGCGCAGCACAACGGCACCCGGCACTGCACCAACCAGCGGCGCCAGAGCGAAGGACAGTGTCGACTTGCCGGATCCTGACAGGCCACCAACCGCGACGAGTGTTGGCCTGATCGGGTGCAGGAGGTCATCCGCCAGCGCCAGATAGTCGCGTGCCGCCTGCTCGAGTTCGCCCTGACGACGCGAGTCGGCCTGTAGCCTGGCCGCTGTGGCGCTCGTCTTCGCGCGTACGGCAGCGCGACAGGAGAGAAACAGCGGCAAGAGGGAGGCGGCGCTGAGATTGCCAGCGTGGACCAGGTAGCGGTTCCACACCATGTTCGCGTGACGGGGTAACCCGCGACGCCACAGATCCATCAGCAGAAACGCCAGGTCATAGAGGACGTCGATGCAGGAAATCTCGTCGTTGAACTCGACGCCGTCGAACAAGGTTGGCCGACCGTCGAGCAAGACGATGTTCCGCAGGTGGAGATCGCCATGGCAGTGGCGTACACACCCGAATCGCGTCGCAGGTCGAGTAGCACTCCGCGTTGGTCCAATTCCCGCCGCGAATCGTCGATCACTCGTGCACAGATGGCCGGATCGAGACAGGTGTTACCAAATTCCGCGAAGCCGGACGCGTTGCCTTCAATGACCCACGACATGCCAGCCTTGCCGCCATGGTCTACGCGGCGTTCGGCGGCTACGTGGAAGGACGCGACGGCGTCCGCCAGTGGCGCCATCAATGCGAGATCGAGGGTCCCCGCGGAGGCGAGTCGATCGAACAACGCCTCTTGCGGAAAGCGCTCCATCTCGAGAAGCCATTCGATCGCGACACCCGATCCATCGAGCGCCAATGATCCATTCGGCTCGCGGGTGACAGGCAAGACACGCCGGTAGATGGCCGGCGCGGTGCGCCGGTTGAGGCGCAATTCATCCTCGCAGAACAGACGTCGTCGTTCGAGGGTGGAGAAGTCGACGTAGTCGAAGCGCACGGCTCGCTTCAACTTGTAAGCACGAGTCCCGACCAGAAAGACGATCGACGTGTGCGTGTCGATGCGATCGACGGCCTGGCCGCGGTGCGCGAGGGGTGACACGAGAAACTCGATGATCTCGGTCTGGTCCTCGGTGATCATGGTCGTCTTACCGCGTCTCAGCGCCCGGAAAAGGCGGTAGTCGGAGCGATTGGGATAGCCACGCTACCGATCGCCAGGGCGGCGGAACGGCGAAGTCGTATTGACCGATAATCCAGACCTGCGTGCCGGTCTTGGCAATCCCATTGCCGTTGCGATCCAGCGTCCACGGGTCGCCCCAGTCGAAGAGCCATTGGGCGTCTCGTTCGAGCATCCGGACGCACCCATGGCTGGCGGGACCGCCCGGCAGAACGTATTGATGGAACGCGAGACCTTCGCGATTGCCGAAGTTGAAGTACCAACGCATGAACCACGCAGGATTGACACTGCTGGCGTGGCCCAAAGACCGCCAGTTCAAATGGAAGAGGCCGTTCGGTGTCGGGCTGGCTCGCGCACCAGAGCTCAAAGGTCCCCAATGGACCAACACACCCAGTTCGTACGCGCCAAATATTTGGGCCGGCAGGTGCACCAGCAGCAGTTTGGGCAGTCGTTCTATTGGTTCATGCCGAGGCGGCAGATTGACGTACGCCCGCTCGTCGAGCGTCAACGGCTCCGGGACAACGAGTTCTTGCAGGTCCGCAAGGTGGTCGCGATCTACTCGATTGATTTTTTCGAGCAGAGCGAGTTGGCCGTCTGAAAATCGCGCGGTGAGCCCAGTCGACTGCTCAATCGGCGTCTCAAGTCGAAACTGAACATCTTGCCGCTCGGAAGAAACGGATGTGACCGCGATGGGCACGACTATCAAGAGCACCAACGCCGTGCCTAGCCGTTGACTCGCGGTTGTCACGCGTTCTCCAAGAGCAATTCCAGTGCCTCGCCTTCAGCCTCTGCGGGGCAAGGAAAAAGACAGCGAACCGGTGGGAATCGCGGAGTTTTTCGCGGGCGTCGGGAAGATTCCCCAGACCAGGACGGCCGGGCGGGGAGCATATACTGCGACTCCAATGGTGGCGCAGATTGCCGGTGATCCAGTGCCTCCTGACTGCGTGGTCATCGAGGTCCACGTCGGTGAGCTGAAACAGCTGTTCAATGCCATCGATCCCTCTCCTTTTCGCGAGAAGGATCTCGACGCGGCCGTCGAGGAGTTCATCGTCGGATGGGCGCGGGAGGTACCGCACAATGCTCCACTCGCGTTGCTGGTCCACCTGGACCGCTCGGCGGGTCGATCCGAGGAACCGTCGCTCTTGCGCGACGCAATCAAAGAGTTCTTCAGGATTCGATCGGAGGCCACGAGGCGCAGACTGCGCCAGCTGCTGCGCGTCGGGCGAACCAGCCTGCTCATCGGCCTGTTGTTCCTCGGCGGAGCCGTTCTGGTTGGCAACCTCCTCGGGCAAGCCCTCGGCGGGCAGCTTGGCGGCGTGGTGCGAGAAAGCCTCCTCATTGGCGGCTGGGTTGCCATGTGGCGACCACTCGAGATCTTTCTCTACGACTGGTGGCCCATTCGGGCAGAGGCGCGGCTGTTCGATCGGTTGAGTGCCATGCCGGTCCGCATCGCCTACACGGGCGACGCGACCTCCGAGGCATGGCGATGGGACTGGCCCGCGGCGTCGGCGCGAACACCCACCCCGTCGACTGCAGTGGCGAACCCGCAATAGGCCGCCCGAGCCAATCGTTACGGTGGCCGCGCGGTGCCAGGTAAATTTCCTTCTTTGAACTCGCACCTCTGACGGAGATTCAGGAAGCGTTGTGGCGCGACGAATGCATCACAGTCACCCGTGAGCGCACAAAGGACTGGCCGTTCGGCGGCGAGGTGGCTGGCGGGCGGCATCGGAGTCGCCGCCGCCACCTACGGCGTGTACGCCGCCAGGACCTGGTATCGCTACGGCCTGGCAGAGCCACCGAACTCCGAGGAACGCGACCGCTTGCTCGACCAGTTCATGCCGGTGTACGACGTGGTTGAGCGTCATCACGTTCGCGTCAAGGCACCAGCGGCCGTTGCACTGGCCGCTGCATGCGACATGGACCTGCAAGAGTCTGCCGTCGTCCGAGTCATTATCCAGGCGCGCGAGTTGCTTTTGGGCGCCACGCACGTCGACCGGCTCAGCCCACGGGGGCTCCTGGCAGAAATGCAGTCGCTGGGTGGGGAGTGCTGGCGGACATCCCGGAACGCGAGATCGTGGTAGGCGCCGTGACCAAGCCATGGGAGGCGAACGTCACGTTCCGCTCGCTGCCGCCGGATCAGTTCGTGGCTTTCGCTGAACCTGACTACGTGAAGATCGCCTGGACGCTCCGCGCCGATTCGGTCAGCGCAACCGAGTCCATCCTTCGTACCGAAACGCGTGCGATCGCAACCGACGCTCAGGCGCGAACGAAGTTCCGCTGGTATTGGGCGTTCCTCTCGCCAGGCATCCGAGTGATTCGGTGGGCGTCGTTTGGACCAGCCAAGCGCGAGGCGGAACGTCGCGCAGGGCGAGTTTTGATGCCCTCTGCGGCGAGGTCCTAAAACTCAGCTGGCGCGGTCCACGGATTGCGTGTGCCGCTGCCAACGGTATTCGGCTCTCGACCACCGATGCGCGACGACCACAATGTTTGGAGACTTGTCGGGTTGGTCTACCCGGCCTGCCCGCGCAGCATGATCAGCATCATGCGCGACGGTTCAGAGGCACGAACAGCATGGGGAATGTTCGCCGGCATCAGCACAATTGTCTGCGGTGTTGCGCGAACCTCACGACCGCCAATCGTGAGAACAAACGTCCCTGACAATGTCAGAACCAGCGCGTCAAAGGGCGCAGTATGTTCTGACAGTTCTTCATCAGCGTCGAATGCAAAGAGGGTGATGTTGCCCGCTGCCGTCCGCGCAAGGACGCGGCTCGCAATCCCTTGGGTGGTTGGGGTGACAAGATCGTCCAACGCGAAGACTTCGCCGGGAGGAAGGGTGCTTGCCAAGACGCTTTACGCTCCTGCCTTCCGAGTGCGCTCGAGGCGTCCCAGGTATCTGAGCAGGCCGACGTTCAAGGCCAACCCGGCGCCGCTGACCGCGGCGGCGGGCCACACGACAGAATCATCGCCAGCGAGCCACGCGTTCATCGTGGCTGTGAGCAGCCACAGTTGGAGAATCACCACGATCAGGACGAAGACCAGCATGCCGTAGACAATCGTCGTTCGCTGCTCACGACTGAACGGACGATTCGCGGACGCGCTCATGTCGTTCGTTCCTCCACACCGATGGCGTAGATGTCGCGGCCCCGCATCTCGAGGACGATCCGCGTCAAAGGACGTCGCGGCGGACCCGCTGTCGGCGCACCGGTCCTGAGATCAAAACGGCCCTCGTGACAGGGACAGTAGAAGATTCCTTCGCCTGGCCGGGGAACGACCGCGCAGGACAGATGGGTACACTTCTGACTGAAGGCCACGAACTCCGTCGTCGTCAGCCTGACCAGCAGGCACGGTTGGTGTTCGTCCGGATAGGTGAAAACGACTGCGCCTCCCACCGCGAGGTCGTCAGCAGATGCGATGCGCTGGATCGGCGCCTCACCGCTCCGTGTGCGCCACCAGTTCTGCACGCCGATCCAGATCTGCCCCACCGTGAACGCGGCGCTCGTCAGCACCATGAACTTCATGAAGTCGCGCCGCTCGACGTACAAATCCTGCGGCCAGTCGATAGGAAAATCCTGTCGCCAGGCCGGCTGCGCCTCTGCCGGCGCGAAATCGGGCGCGATCGTGATCTGCTCGCGTTCGAATGCCGGCGCATACAGGCTGGCTGGAGCCGTTCCGGTCAGTCCCTCGCGGCCGGGCGAGTTGAGCGCTGCGTCGATGAGGCCACGCGGATCGCGTCGGACGTCGGTCATCGCTACACCTCGACCCCGGCGAACGGATCGTCGTCAGCCGCGCGGGCATCGGCCGACGGCGGAACTCCAGGGAGAACCTTCAGAGACACCGCTCGGCTGCGGGGCTGCTCGTCCATCGCCGACACGACGTCGACGAACGGCGCGCGGATCGCCAGCGTGCGCGGCACCATCATGTGCACCTGCGTGGTAATGGTCTGATTGCCGAACTGGAACGTGTTCACTGGAGTTGACAGGGGCCTCAGTTGTTCGATCTGCTCGCGCGTCCCGAAGAAGAGCGCCTGGCTCGGACACACGGTCGCACACATCGGCTTCTTGCCGACGCTCGTCCGGTCGTAGCACATGTCGCACTTCATCATGATCTTGCGGTCTTCATAGAGCTCCGGCACTCCGAAGGGGCAGGCCACGACGCAGTTCCCACAAGCGATGCAACGCGGCTTCCGTGCGGACTGCACCACACCGTCGCCGGTGCGCTTGATGGCATCCGCCGGACACACTTCCGCGCAGGTCGGCTGGTCGCAGTGCATGCAGACCACGGGCACGGTCTGCACGCTCTCGGATCGGTTCACGTATTCGAGGTGAATCATCGACTCCCCTCGATGCGTATCGCACTCCGAGCACGCCTGCAGGCAGGCCTGACAGCCGATGCAGCGGTTGGGATCGATGAAGAAGTGCAGGTAGTCCGGCTTGGCCATGCTGTGGTCCGGTCCGATCTATTGCTGCGGCTCGAGCACCGCTGCGTAGTCTGGCGCCGCGTCGGCCTTCCGCAAGCGGCACCCGCACACTTTGTATTGCGGGATCTTGCTGATCGGGTCCTGCGCGGCCACGGTCAGCTGGTTTGCACTTTTCGGGCCCGCCCAGTGATAGGGGATGAAGATGGTGTCCGGACGGATGGTGGTCACGACCTGCGCTCTCAACGTCATCGTTCCGCGGCGGGTCTCCGCGGTCGCCCAGTCGCCGTCGGCAATCCCCAATTTGGCCGCCAGTCGCGGGTGCATTTCGATTCGTGGTTCGGCGTACTGCTTCACCAGCGGCCCGATGCGGCGGGTCTGAGTGCCTGAGAGGAATTGACTGACGACGCGGCCCGTCGTCAGGTAGATCGGATATTCCTCGCTGGCGTCATCGACCGGCGGTCGATACTCCGCCACGTTGAACCTCGCGCGGCCGTCCGGAAAATAGAACGGACCCTGACCCTTCGCCACCGGGTTGTAGCTGCCGCGCTCGAAGAGGCGGGGTGTCCCCGGGTGGTCCTCAATCGGGGCACCGGTTTGCGGGTCCTCGCTGTAGCACGGCCAGAACACGCCGAGCTGCTGTGTGACTTTCTCGTAGGTCACGCCGGAGTAGTCCGCGACCCCGCCCTTGCTGGCAATGCGAAGCTCATCAAAGATTTCCCGCGGCTCGGTGAACGTGAAGCCGGCTGGCCGATTGAGCGAATGCGCAATGTCCTGGATGATTCGCCAGTCTTCCCGCGCCTCACCCGGGCATTCCACCGCCTTGTTGATCTTGATGATGCGGCCCTCGACCTGCGTCACCGTGCCCTCGTCCTCCTCGTGGAGACTGCCCGGTAACACGATGTCGGCGTGCCACGCCGTGTCGTTGAGGAAGAAGTCGATGGCGGTGTAAAACTCCAGCTTCTCGAGGCAGCGAGTGATGAACGCATTGTCCGGGAGGGACACCTTCGGGTTGAAGCAGATCGATAGCAGCCCCTTGATCTCCCCCTTGTCGATCTTCCGGAACAGCTCGTACGCGTCGACTCCAGGTCCCGGCAGTTCCTGCTCGTCGATACCCCAGACGCCGGCAATGTAGCGTCGATGCTCGGGGTTGCTGATGTCACGCCAGCCAGGAAGCTGATCACATTTCTGCCCATGCTCGCGACCGCCCTGACCATTCGCCTGTCCGACGATGGTGCCGTAGCCGCTCTTCGGCTTGCCGATCCGACCGGATGCGAGGACGAGATTGATCGTGCCGAGGGCGTTCTGGACACCATTCGAGTGGTGCTCGATGCCGCGTGCGTGAAAGAGGAAGCTGGTCTTGGCAGGTCCCCACCATTCGGCGGCCTGCATCAGCGCCCGCTGCGGCACGCCGGTTACTTCTGCGGTCTGCGCCAATGTCCACTGCTGGCAGTACTCGGCGACCTGCTCGAAACCGACCGTATGCTCGGCGATAAACGCGTGATCGAGCCAGTCACGCTCGATCATGATCTGCAGTACACCAGCGAAAAGCGCCGCGTCCCGGCCAGGCTTCACCGGTAGATACAAATCACATGTGCGGGCGGCAGGCGTGATGCGGGGATCCTGAATGATGATCTTTGCGCCCTGCTCGCGTGCCTGCCAGATGTAGTTGGTGGTGATCGGGGAGCACTCGGCGACGTTCGAGCCAGCCACCCAGATAACGTCGGTGCCAACCATGTCGGACCAGGGGTTCGTGGTGCGATCGATACCGAAGGCCTTCTTGTTGGCGGCGCCCGCACTCACCATACACAGTCGGCCGTTATAGTCGATGAACGGCGTCTTCAAACAAACCCGCGCGAACTTGCCGAGCAGGTAGGTCTTCTCCGTCGTCAGGCTGGCGCCCCCAAGGACACCGATCGCGCCTGCGCCGTGCGTCTGCTGAATGCGGCTGATTTCGCTGGCGACGCGTGCGATCGCTTCCTCGTAGGGCATGGCACTGAAGCCAGCCGCGGCCGATGCGTCACGACGGAGTGCCGTGGTCAGTCGATCAGGGTGAGAACCCTGAAGGTACCGTTTCACACCTTTCGGACACAGCATGCCGCGGTTAAATGGAAACTCCTCCCACGGCTCGAAGCCGATGACCTGATTGTCACGAACCTTGAGTTGAATGCCGCATTGCTGGCCGCAGAAGCAGCAGTGCGTCTTCACGAGGCGTTCCGGCTCGACACTGGTCGACAGCCGGACCCCGGTCATCGACGAGAGATGCGGACCGAATCGCTCGATGATGCGTAACGGATCGACCGGAACTTCAGCCACGCTCGGCTACCCAACCTCCCATTCGTCACGGGCGTTCAGGTGTTGCCGCCACAATGCCCCTTGCGCAAGTCCGAATAGGGCTCGCCGGCACTTGGGGCAGACTTCCTGATAGTGCTCCCCGTTGGGGAGCTCGTATCGAAATCCAAGTTCCCGCTCCACAATCGTCAGGTCGCGGACCATCGCCATCGATGCGTACGGCTGACAGCAACGACGGCAGACTGCCTGTTCATCGCGGGCGCCTGCATCCTTGTAGAAGCCGACACCGAGTTGGGCGGGACGCTGGAAGACGTGAAACAACTTGCCGAACGGCAACCAGAGCAACGTCACGATCACCGTGACTGCATGCAGAATCGCGAGGAACTCGTATGCGTAACCTCGCATCCACGTGTAACTCGCGGTCAGCATCAGTCCTGTGACGCTGATCGCGAACAACAGCAGCAACGGCAGGATGTCCTGGCCGAACTGCTGCACCGCGACAGCGCCGTGGTCGATCATGCGACGCCGGAACGCGAGCATGACGCCCGCGATCACGAGGAACGACGACCATACGAGCCCGTGGAAGATCACAAACGCGAGCGCAGATTCCAGCGGGAAGTCCTGGGCCGCGACACCGAACACGAACGTGCGGTAGGTGTTCAGGTCTCCCGGGACCGTCTCGAAGTGGATCCAGCCCCACACGAGTGGGAACGTGATCGCCGCGGCGAGCACGCAGCCCCACATGATCAGCCAGTGGGCGAGGCCTCGCAGCCGGCCGCGCCGGAAGATGTAGGCGTTCGCCGCAAATTCCACGAACGCCCGGCGGCCGAGGCTGACCGTGTTACGGCCCAAGGTCCGACGCGAAAAGAACGCCTGCCATCCCCGTCGCCAATACATGCGCGTCGGTGGACGGTTCAGCCACATCGCGTAGCGATAGCTGATCCCGAATGCGGCAAACAACGTCGCGAAGGTGTAGCCGACCAGCGCCGCGTCGAAATGTTGCAGGTTGCGCGACCCCACCACGATGGCGGCGGCGAGACCCGCGACGACCAGTGTCGCCCACGCGGCGGCTCTGACCCGTTCGAGTGCTTGTCGCGCGGCAACCGGCAATGAACGCGTCCACTCGACGTCGCCCGGATGGAAGACACGCTGATTGGCAACGCGCAACGACAACGCCGTCGCGGACAGCAGGATGAATCCTGGCCAGATCGCGCCCAGTTGATCGCGGAATACGCCGAGGAGGAGCGGGGGGAAGAATCCGCCGAGCCCACCCAGCGCTCCGACCAGACCGGTCACCGTGCCTGTCTCTTTCGGAAAGTGCTCCGGCACGAGCTTGAACACGGCGCCGTTCCCGAGGCCCATGAGCATCGCGCACGCCAACGCCCCCACCGTGAACGGCACCATTGACGGCCACGTCAAGAGCAGAGAGAACACGGCTACGCCGCCGAACACCCAGGACAGCACCTGCGCGCCACCAATTCGGTCCGCCAGCCACCCACCGACGGGCCGCATGAGCGTCGCGACGACGACGAAGCCAGCGGCGCGGAAGCCGGCATCTGCTGGCGCGAGTCCGAACTGCGCCCGCAGAAGCGTCGGCAAATAGATGGAAAACGCGACGAACCCGCCGAACGTGAGGAAGTAGAAGGCACCGAGTAACCACGCCGTTGGGGCGCGGCGCAGCACTGCGATCATGGCCGCGACGCTCGCAGGACGCACGGCCTGCGGGGGATTGCGGGCGAACGCAAAATAGACGATCGCCCACACCAGCAATACCGCGCTCGTGCCCTGAAACACCGCCTCCCAGCCGAATCGCGTCGCGACGACAGGTCCAACAAACACGGCGAGTGACTGCCCCATCGTGCCCAGCCCGTAGATTCCCAGGGCGGTGCCCTGCCGAACCCTCGGCGTCCACCGCGACACAAAGGCCGCGCCGACGGCAAACGACGATCCGGCCATGCCGATGAGGAAGGCCGCGACGAGCAGCCATTGATAACTGGCAGTAAGCGGAACGAGGAACGCAGCAACCGCGGAAAAGGCCAAGAGCGCGGTGAAGACGAAACGTCCGCCGAATTGGTCCGTGAGCATGCCCATGGGCAGACGGGCAAGCGAGCCGAGCAGAACCGGCACCGCTACGAGCAGTGCGGTTTGCGATGCGGTCAGTTTGTAGAGACCAGCAAAGACAGACGCGAGACCTCCGACGAGGCCCCATGCCGCGAACGACAGCGCGAAGGAGATCGTTGCAAGCGTCAGTGCGCGACCGGCGGAGGTGCCTAGAGGTGGCGCATCGGCAGCGCGGGTAAGACGACGATCATCGAGACGTCGGCCGTCCATAACGTTGACCATGATCTGACGCCAGGACACTTCGGCTCGGACCACGATTCACCGCCGCAGCATATCAGCCGCGACGGCGCATTACACACGAGGCGTCAGCCGCATGACTCGACGCTCTGTGGTCAACGACAGGCCGCGCCTGAATTTTCCCGCGTCAGCGGAATATTACGCACCCAGGAGCCGCGCACATGGACTGATGCTCCCGGTCGAAACAGTCAGATTCGCGTTAATCAGCCCAGCAAGAGAATTGCAGATGCGTACCCTGAACTGCCGTTAGTGCCGAATAGCCAATGCCATACCGTTCCAGAAAGGCCTTCGAGACGGGCGTGCGAGAAGTTGGAGCATTGTTCAGGGCCGCCATCGGCGCGCTCGCGCTACTCGTGGCACCGATCAGAGCCGTGGACGTTTCTCGGGCGGCAATTCCGCCAAGCCGGGCCACCTAAAAGGGCATCGCGGTTCATTGCACGGTATACCCCCCGCCTTACAGCCGTCATGTCCAAGCGGCTGATCACAGTGCTCTTCACACAACCAGCCACTGCCGCGACAACGAGGACACCGCTGGGGAACCGATGCATTCGAAGGCATGACGTTCTACTCCCGTCAAACGCGAGAGAGAAGTATGCAAAAAGTGTGTGCCTTCTCTGAATCCGACGGGTTCCGAAAATTGTTCGTCGGACAGACCAATCGTACGACGCAGTGCGGGAAGTTCGCTCACGACGCCTACGATGCCATCGGGGTGCCGAAACAAAGCGTTCCTCGGCATGAACTGGCCGACGATCAACCCCGCGAATTTGCTGATCACGCGACGGGCGGTCGAACCTGCGACCCTCGGCTTAGAAGGGTGAATGTGTGTGAGCACCCGCAGACGTTGCAGCCATTAGCGATGCGTGCCACGTGACCGTGCCACGCGCGTCGGGTTGGGCGCGTTCCCACCCACACCATCACTCAACGGGGCGGATGTTCTGGTTGTGGTGGAAGACGTTGTCGGGGTCGTACGTGGTCTTCACCTTCACCAGCCGGTCGTAAACGGAGTCGCCGTACGCCTCGCGGACCCGGTCGGGGGTTTCGTCGCCGCCGAGGAAGTTGACGTAGACGCCTTCGCGGAAGCGGCCGAGGGCGGTGAAGAACCCTTTCGCCCAGGCGGTGTCCCGGTCGCCGAAGTCCTCGCCGGGCCGCCACACAGCATCGAGGGTGATCGCGTGCGACGCCTGCCGGTTGCCGAACGCCGTCCCGCCCTCTGCCACTCGGCTCACCGCCCCCTTCAGATGGAACATGGCCGCGTACGACCGTGGCGACGAGCAGGAGAACGCGTGCTCGGCGATCACGTCGATGAGGTCGTCGCGGAGCTCGGGGAGGTGGGTGGACTTCCAGTAGTAGTTCCAACCGTGGACGACGGTCGAGTCGAGCGCGCACTGGAATCCCACGTACGGCGTGGGCCCGACCAGGTCGAGGAGGGGCGTCCTGAATGCGCGGAGCGGGCGGAGCACCTGCTCACCGTCCTCGATCGGCCCGGCGTAGCAGGTACCGATCATCACCACCGGGCGCCAGTGCAGATCCCCCGGGATAACTGGTAGCGGCGGCGCGGCACCGAACCGCACGACCGTGCCGAGCTCGTCGGGAGCGTCGCGGACGAAGTCGCGGTAGAAGCGGAGGACCTGCCCGGCATCGCTCGCGTCCCACAGAATGGGCCCGGCCAGGACGGTGGGCCCGACGGAGTGGAGGCGGAACTCGAACGACGTGACCACGCCGAAGTTGCCGCCGCCACCTCGCAATGCCCAGAACAAGTCGGGATGCTCGTCTTCGGAGGCCCGTAGCAGCTCGCCGTCGGCCGTCACGACATCAACGGCGAGAAGGTTGTCGATCGTGAGGCCGTGCTTGCGCATCAGCCAGCCGATGCCACCGCCGAGGGTGAGCCCGGCGACTCCGGTGTGGCTCACGATTCCGCCAGTGGTGGCCAGACCGTGCGCCTGCGTCTCGTGGTCGACATCGCCCCACAGCGCACCACCCTGCACCCAGGCACTGCAGTCGGCGGGATCGACCCGCACGGCCCGCATCGCTGAGAGATCGATGACGATTCCGTCGTCGCAAACGGCGGTGCCAGCCACGTTGTGGCCTCCGCCCCGAATGGCAATCTCCAGATCATGGTCGCGGGCGAAACGCACGGCCGCGACCACGTCGGCGGTTCCGATGCATCGGGCGATCAGGCGCGGGCGCCGATCGATGGCACCGTTCCACACTGCACGGGCGATGTCATAGTCGGCGTGGTCGGCACTGATCAGCCGGCCTCGGAACCCGTCGATCTCCACGACGGTTGGCTCCTTGCCTCCGGTCCCTGGCCGACTTCGGCTGTCGTCGTTGTGGTCATCGGGTCCTCCTCTCTCGATGGCCACATCGGACCACGGCGGACCGCAGCTGTGAAGTCAAGAATCTGGACTTCACAACCGAAGGCGGGTGCGCAACACTGGCGTCGTGAGGACGTACGGCCAGTACTGCCCCATCGCTCGTGGCGCGGAGATCTTCGCCGAGCGCTGGACTCCGCTGATCATCCGCAACCTGTATCTTGGCTGCGGAAGCTTCAGTGAGATCCTGGAGGGCGCGCCCGGGCTCTCCCGTACTCTGCTCTCTCAGCGGCTCAAGCAGCTCGAACGGCTTGGTGTCGTCGAGTCGGCACCCAAGCGCGACGGGCGTGGACACCACTACGAGCTCACGTCTGCCGGCCACGACCTCTTCACGGTCTGCCGGTCGCTCGGCGAGTGGGGTGCGCGTTGGCTCGAGATCGCCCCTGAGAACCTCGACCCCTTTGTGGCCTTGTGGTCGATGTGCAACGCGCTCCGCCGAGACCGGCTGCCGGATCGACGCGTCGTCATCCGCTTCGATTTCCTTGCCCACCGAAGCACCGCGCGCGAAGGTGACCGGCCGCCCGCGCCGTGAGCGCTATTGGCTACTCATCGAGCTTGGAGACACCGAGATCTGCAAGACGTACCCCGGCCTCGACGAAGACCTCTACATCACGGCGGACGCCGAAGCCTTCGTCAAATGGCACGCCGGCCAGCTCACGTGGGCCCAAGCCACCCGCGAGGGCCGCATCCAACTCGACGGCCTCCCGTCGCTGGTCAGAGCCTTCCCAACCTGGAACGCCCGCAGCATGTTCGCCCACATCAGGCCGGTCTCCCGTGCCGCCACGAGTCCCGCAGACTGACTAGTCGTCGCGACTGCGAGCCACGATCTCCCACCGTTCATCCGTTGAATTACGCCCGCGTTTCCCAGAGGAATTGCCGTTCGACGAAGGTCTAGTGGGGGTAGCCTTTCAGCCTTGGCGTTCGGGGCTTCCACTCAGGGAGGGGAGCGTAATTATCACCGATTGGCATCTTCACTTTCGGCAGACTCTTGGGGTCGAGGACTTCGTCCTCCGAGATGACATCGTTTATGAAGAGCAAGTACGCCGTCAGCGAGTAGACCTCGTCTGCGGTTAACGTTCCCTCTCTGTTGAGAGGCATGGCGCGATTGATGTAATCCCAGACCGTCGTCGCGAACGGCGCGCGCAGCGGCAGTATTCGTCCCCGTGCCCAGAGCTCAACCTCCGCACCGGCTTTGCTTTTCAGAATCGGGCCCTTGCCGTCGATGGCATTCGCACCGTGGCATCCTGCGCAGCCCTTCGTGCGATACAGCTGTGCGCCCTCCCGGACGGTTCCGCGTCCGGGCGGGAGTTCCTCTCCGTGGGGACCGATCGAGATATCCCACGCGCGGATTTCCTCGGCGGTCGGCGTGCGTCCCACTCCGTAAGTCGGCGACTGCGCCAGCACGGAGGCGCCCATGAGCAACGCCAACGCGAGAACGTTAAGCAAAGCCATTGGTGACGCTCCCATCGCTG
This sequence comes from uncultured Acidobacteriota bacterium, assembly GCA_963724485.1. Taxonomy (GTDB): domain Bacteria; phylum Acidobacteriota; class Vicinamibacteria; order Vicinamibacterales; family UBA2999; genus JACCSI01. The sequence goes on along the minus strand of CAVRUW010000011.1, from coordinate 26,459 downwards.
GCGATCCTCCACGGCTGAATGCTGTTGTCCAGACCCGGCACGCTGAATGTCTCGTCGAAGGGCTTGTTCCAGTACTTGGCGATCTGTGCGCGCGACGGTTGAACCTGGCCCAGTTCGTCCGTGCAGCGCGACTGGAGCTCGGTCTCTTGTCCGTCCCAGTTCCACATATAACCGAACCGGGCATGCGCCATTCGAGATGCCGTTCCCTTGATCTCGGCTTTGTTCCAACGTTTGCCACCGTCGGTGGACACCTCCACCAACTTGATCGCGCCGCCACCGGACCAGGCCAGGCCGCTGATCTCGTAGAATCCGCGGCCGGGTAGCTGTTGTCCGCCGGAAGGGAACGTGATGACCGACTTGGGCCCGATCTGGTAGTCCAGCGCAGCGACTTTAGGATCCTGATCGAGATGCCCAAAGTCGTTGTAGTTCATGTAGTAGCGATCCACCACCTTGATGCGCCGCAGCCACTTGGTGTGAAAAATCCCTTCGAAGCCGGGAACCATGAGCCGCACTGGAAACCCTTGCTGGGGCCGCACGGCCTCGCCGTTCATGCCGTAGGCCACGATGCAGTCGTCCATGGCCTTGGCAATCGGCATGCTCGACGCTCCCTTTACTTCCTCCGCCCCTTCCGCGACGAACCATGATGCTCCGCCTTTCAGGCCGCACTCCTTGAGCAGCGTAGAAAGAAGCACGCCGGTCCATTCGGCGCAACTCGTCATGCCGTGCGTTTCCTGAACGGTCTTCGCCCTGCGCGACGATCGGTTCCCCGCACACTCGATGAAATGAATGCGCGTCACGGAGGGGAGGCGTTTCAAGTCGTCCATGGTGAACGTCAGCGGACGGTCCACCATGCCGTGAATCATCAGACGATGCTCCCGGGGATCGATGTCCGGAAGAAATGAGCCACGGGTCGTCCCCATGTAGTGGAGCGAGGATGGCGTGATCACCCCTACCGAATCCTGAAGCGGCGCCGCCACATGAAACGTGAGCCCCCAGTTATCGGGCGAAGGCCTGCCGCCGTGAGGTATGCGGACCGAGGTGACGTGACCCGAGCGTTCGCCGTAGGCGATCTGATCCTTGCCTTCCTTGATCATCGGCGCCGATGCCGGTGTCTGACCGAGCGCGGGCGCTGCGGCCCCCAAGGTGAAACCACCGGCCAACGCTGCGCCGCTTTTTAGGAATTCTCTTCGAGCAGGTCGTTTCGAGCCCATGGTCTCTCCTTCGCAGATGAGCCTACAAAGAATTGGTTCGCCGCCGTCGAAAGTATACGCCTCGGGAACAGCCGAGCGCGCTTACGAAGGGCCGACCGTCGTGAAGTGAGGTCGCGCGCCTGACCTCGCGTCATCACGAGATATCCCATCCCGCGTGAGCCACCGATACACTGAAATATGGACACTCGCGCTGGGGCTGGCCGCGACCATGAGATCACTGGTGGCACACGGGGGTCATCGCGACGCCGGCCGCAACGCACACGCGGACAGCAACTGGTGCGCTTCGGGTTGGTCCTCGTGCCAATCGCGACCATCGTGGTGCCCATCGGGCTGTTCATTGACATGTCTCAACCGGCCTTCTCCGGGGCCCTGTCGCTGCTGGAACCGACCGCCGTTCAGGCGGTCCCGCACGATCTACCGGACAACTACGCGCCGGTTCATCGTGGCGGCATCAACTTGCCGACCGGACTGTACACACGCCGCGACGAGGACCTCGTGCTGCGGGGGACCCCGCCGCTCGTTCTGAGTCGCACCTATCTGTCCAAGGACCTGCGAAGCCGCGCATTCGGCATCGGGACGAGTCATTCCTTCGAATGGTTTCTCGTCGGCGACGCCCTGCGATTTCAGGAAGTGGCGATCATTCGCGAGGATGGTTCGCAGATTCCTTTCGCACGTACGTCGAGCGGCACGTCATACAAGAATGCGATGTTCGAGGTTCGTGAGCCAGGCTCGGATTTTTACGGCGCGAAACTCGGTTGGACGGGATCCGATTGGGTCATGCGAGCGTGGGATGGCAGCTTGTTACGCTTCGAAGCCTGCGTCGGGAATGACAAGCCGCGACCGTGTGGCCTCGTGCTTTCACGCGATGACGATGGTCACGTGATTCACGGCCGCCGCGACCGGCTCGGACGTTTGCTCCGCATCGAGGCGTCGAGCGACCGATGGCTGGCGTTCGATTACGACGCCGCGCATCGTGTGACACGCGCCTATGACCCAACCGGGCGTCAGGTGGTGTACTCCTATGACGCACGGGGATTCCTAACCAAGGTCACGGGTCACGATGGCGTCGAGCGTCTCTACACCTACACGGAGGCCGGCCTTCTGCACACCGTCACCGAACCGGACGTCGTTCTCGAGAACATCTACGATAGTGACGGGCGGTGCATTCGTCAGATCAATCGGTTCCCTGGGCGCGACCGTCCATTCGTCTTCGACTTCACCTATCGGATTGAGGGCGATCGCGTCCGGCAGACCGATCAGCGCCGCTCTGATGGGACCTGGACATCATCGACTTACGCGGATGACGGGCTCGCCATCGAGGACAGATGGGGCCAGGAGGGCAGCGAGCCGACCACCGTATCGTACGAACGCGACCCGACGAGCTCGGTTGTCACCGCACTCACGCTCACGTGCACAAGCCGAGGCGGAATGCGAAGGAGTTATCGCCGGTCCATGAGTGGAAATGCCGACGACGTCATATTCGACGTCCTGCGCACGCACTGTGGGTGGGCGTCGCTCGAATCCGTTCGATAGCGCGTCGCTTTCTGCCGTTCGTGCTCGAGTCTCGCCCGCTCGAGGCCGCGCGTCTTCCGGCGAGAGAAACTGAGAGCCTCGGGCAAGATGTTTGGCGGGTGCGATTCGCGGGCGAGCGCACGAACGTTTCGTCGAGCTCAGCACGTCGACAAAATCGGCTGCACCCGTAAAATCGCCTGTTTGTGAAGCGCCCGCAACGCCCGAAAACATTGGCGCGCCCGGCGTACCCGAACGCGACCTCTGCCACTCTGGCGTGCGAAATCGAATGCCATATGGCTACTTCGGGTCCGGTCGTCGAATCGCTCGCGAGTAGTCGCGAAGCGTTTGCCGGATTCCGGCTCGAAGGTTATCGCGGATCCCTGCTGCGGCGTTGATCGCGAGCCATCAATAGACACCGCCGACGGGCTGTCCGTGGATGGACGCACTGACTCTCGAGCGGCCCGGAATGGGTGTAGGCTGCGAACGTGCCCCCTTTTCTCACCGCCTGCGCGATCGCCGCGTGCCTCGTGGCGGTCCCGGCAGCCGGTGCAGCCCGGCAGCCAGCGCCGCCGGCGCTGCAGTTTGAAACCCTGGATTCCCGGCCGGCCGATGAGCCGCGCCTTCGCCGCCTCGATCGCGACAGGCTGCGGACCATCGTGCAGCTTGTCGGGCTCGAGGACCCAGGTCCGCCTATACGTGTCATGCTCGCGCCGGAGGATTCAGAGCTCGCACGAGCCACTTCGTCGTGGATCGCGGGCTTCGCTCACGGCGCGACCGGCACGATCGTCCTGTTCCCGTCACGATCACTGCACTACCCTCATGACTCGCTCGAGGCCGTGCTGCGGCACGAAGTCGCGCACATCCTGATCGTCCGCGCGGCCGACGGGCAGGAAGTGCCGCGCTGGTTTAACGAGGGACTGGCAGTGGTCGCAGAACGCGCGTGGCACTTCGAAGACCGCTGGCAGCTCGGGTGGGCGCTGGTATCCGCCGACCAGGTGCGGATGGATGAGGTGAACGATCTCTTCCAGGCGGGATCGAGCGGCGCCGGCCAGGCATACGCGCTTGCCAGCGCGTTCGTGCGCCACATCATCGAAACTCAGGGGTCCGATGTGCCCGCACGGATCCTCGCCGGCGTGGCGAACGGAGTACCGTTCGAAGTGGCATTCGAGCAGGCGACCGGCCGCGCGCTCGTCGAGGCCGAACGCAGTTTTCATGTGGAGCTGACCTCGTGGACACGGCAGCTTCCCCTCCTGACCAGCCCCTTGGTCCTCTGGATGATCGTCACGCTGCTGGCACTGTCTGCCATCTACGTGAGAGGCCGTCGCAGCGCCGAACGGCGCAGGAAATGGGCCGAGGAAGACGCAGGGACATCGGGCTGGCTGGCGGAGGAGTCATTGACGGACGAGACTTCGCCGAGGGGCGCCCCGACGCCGCGCGACTGGGTACATTGACCGCGCCGCGCGCATGTAGTCGCCCAGTGTTTAGCTAAACCTGCCGAGGACACGCTCGAATCGCACCATTCGAGTGGGGTGGCGAGCTGGAGTAGTTCGTGCCGGTCAGCCCGCGCGCCTTCATCGACGGCACGACCCGATTCGTAAGGTCGACCAGCCCGAACACGTTGGTGTCGGACATCTTTCTTCGCGCTGTCCACGTCGAGTTCGCCGATTTCGGCACGCGGAACGGTTTTCGCGAACCGGCCGTGCGGCTCAGATGTCGGGGTCAGTGCATGCAGCGTCGGCGTGTGGGCGGGCGGCGGTGTCCCGCAGTCACTTGCCAGCCCGCTCGACTTCGACTCGTGCCCGGATCAGGGGCCTTCGACCCACGTCACAAACGTGAGGTGGCGCGTGCCATCCGGGTCTATCCGGAAAAACTTCTCTTTGGCGCCTTTGCGACCGAGAGACAGGCCCCAATCAGCCCGCGAGTTGCCGTGGCCAACGCCCGCCTTGTTGCATCCCTTTCCCGGAGGGGCGTTGCACGTGCCGCCCCCGCCCCCGCTCCCGCCGCCGGCATACGAGTTGTACAAGTCGGTGTGGCCATAGATGGTCTCGAGCTGCTCGTAGTCGTGGGAGTTGGGATACTCGTACGGAGGGTTCTGGTAGTCCATGCACGAAAAGAGGGAGGTGTTGTTGAAGTTCTCGTCCTGGTGATCAAGCCCGATGTTGTGTCCGAGCTCTTGGCAAGTGACGCTCTGCTTCCACGCTGGGGTGTTGTAAAAGGTCTGGCTGAAGTACGAGTCGTTCAGCTTCGTGTAGCCCGTCACGATGTGCCCGTTCGGGTCGATGGAGATGCCCGCAATGCCGAGCCATCCCGTGTTGCCATAGGCCAGGTTACAGATACGGACCGCCCCTTCCGGCGTACGGCACTGGCGCCTGTCCAGGTCCGACGAGGAGCCATCGGCTTGAACCATGTTCAGTTTCGAGGAGTTCGACCAGTCACCAACTGCACGATCCACGTACGGATCCCAGTCGGCCGTCGTGCTGTTCACCACGGTGAGGTTGAAAGAGCTCGTTGTGCGCGCCCAATGGTAGTTGCCCCAGGAATGGTTTGCGACGAGCGTAGTAACGCTTGTCAGCACGCCGAGCACGACAATCGGGAGCGGCCGCCGTAGTTTATGGTTCCTGAACATGTATGGCTCTCCAGCCGGGCACGGGGAGCGCGGCTCAAGCATGCTAACACGGCCGCAGCAGCTCAGCGATAGGAGGAAACAGGCTGCACGGTTTCGCGCGTCTGGCGTCGCTCCGTGTGGGCGTGGCCGGGGGAGGCGGCGTGGGTTCGATCGGCGTGGAACTTCTGGGCGCCTCTCGGTGTGGGAACGATCGTTGCCACGGATCCGCAGCGCGTGGCGTCCAATCTTTCCCGCCTCATTCCGGCGCGGCGGCTCACAACAAGGTCGTTTACGGTGCGCGAGGAAGCGGACTGATCGGGCGCTGGCCGTTGCACAAGGCCATGAACCAGGTAGAACACGCTCACTGAAAATACGAGAACGAATGGGCTGAGAAACAAGCCGACGTACAAGTGCAGGTCGCGAGTGATGAGATAGAAGCGTCGCATCAGAAAGCTGTGAGCCGGACCGGACAGTTTGAGGTGTCGGATGAGCGACTAGGACCACGATGACGCCGAGAGCAATCGCTGCGAGCGAGACGACGTGCGCGACACTGAGGCCAAAGGCGACCCGTTTATTGACTCGCAGGAATTCGATGCCGAATCGCAAAACGCCAGCGCTGACGAAGTACCGTCCCAAGACGGTCGCATCGGACACACCGCGTCGACGCCACTGCTGTCCACAGCAGCTTCGCGCCGGCGAGGCCGCCGATGACTCCGACAAGGCCGGCATCGGTGGCGTCGAGTGGCATTCCCGACCAGCGCAGCTCCCGCCGAAACAGCCACAGGCCCACCAGCGCGGCGAGAGCCCGCCGCTCTCAAGGTAGCGACGTGCACGCCGACCATTGACGCGAGTACTCGCAACGGCAGGAGCGCACGGTCGTCTGGACTACCACTAAACAGACGTGCGCGAATGACAACGTCGGCCGGCGCAGGTCTGCGCCCCGATTCCCATGTTCGGTAGGTCTCTGAAGCCACGCCCAGTCGGTCGGCAAACTCGCGTTGTGAAAGCTGCAGCCTGTTCCGGGATTGCCGCAAGGCGCTGCTCATGAGTAACGAGTGTGTATCGGCATCGCGCGTTACACGTTAGTCACATCCTCGTTACATACTCGTTTGCGGAGAGCCACATGCGCCGACGGCTCGGATTCAATGAAATGATCGGCGGGCCAAAATGGCCGTTGCTCGGAAGATAACCTCCAACCTGACGATTGGCGCTCCAATGTCGATCTTCAACAAGTCATTCGCTGAATCGCTGAGGGCCCTGACCGCAACCGCGTGCCTTGTACTTGCGGCCAGCTGCTCGCGCTCCGACTCGTCGGAAGCCAGCGTCACCATCCGCATTACCGGGTCCGATACGATGGTCAACCTCGTGCAGGCGTGGGCCGAGAACTATAAGAAGAAGAAGCCGGACGTCGCCGTTCAAGTCGCCGGAGGCGGATCCGGTGTTGGGATCGCCGGACTGATCGACGGGATCCTTGACATCGCCGCGTCGAGCCGGGAGATCGAGCCCGGCGAAGTGGAGAGAGCGACGCAGCACAACGGCGTGAAGCCAAGCGAGTTCAAGGTCGCGCTGGACGGACTCGCCATCTACACCCACCGGAGTAACCCGATCGAGCAGATCTCGATCGAGGAACTCGCCGATATTTACGGCGAGGGCGGAACCACGCTGAAGTGGTCGCAGCTCGGCGTCCAGAATCCGTCGTGCCGAAGCGACGAGATCATCCGCGTCAGCCGACAGAACAACTCCGGAACCTACGTCTACTTCCGTGAGGCGCTTCTCGGGACGTCGCGCGAACTCAAGATGGGCTCGATTGATCAGAGCGGTTCCAAGGACGTCGTGGTCCTCGTCTCCCGCACGCCGTGCGCGATTGGATACAGCGGGATGGCTTACGTGATTCCTCAGGTGAAACGCCTGAAGCTCTCACGAAAAAAAGGCGAGACTCCCGTGGAGCCGTCGGCCCAAACGGCCATCGATGGGACGTACGCGCTTGCTCGGCCCCTCTACCTATTCACTCGCGAGACGCCCAAAGGCGCCGTCCTGGAGTTCATCGAATGGGTGCTGGGCGAGGAGGGCCAGAAACTTGTGAATGACATCGGGTACGTACCGGTTAACAACGCGCCAACCGGCAAGACGGCGCGAGCGCACGCGGTGGCCCATCAATGAGCGGCCCATCGAAGCGCCGCACCTTCGTGATTCCCGAGTCGCTGGTCGAATGGACAATTCGAATCTGCGGGTGGAGCGCGATCTTCTTCGTCTTCGCGATCTTCTTCTTCGTCTTCCGCGAGGCTGCTCCTGCGCTTTTCGGCCCCGTCGATTTCCGAGAGTTTTTTACAAGCACCTTTTGGCGCCCCGACTCAAGAATTCGTCCCCAGTTCGGCATTCTTGCGCTCATAGTCGGCACGGCTTCCGTGACGGTGTTCGCCATGTTGGTCGCGGTTCCGATGGGACTCGCGGCAGCCGTCTTCGTTTCGGAATTCTGCGGACCGAAGTCAAGGGAGACGCTCAAGGTCGTCATCGAGTTGCTGGCCGCGATTCCCTCCGTCGTTTGGGGGTTCATCGGCTACATGGTTCTCAATCCCCTCATCATCGAGACCACGGGCGCACCGATCGGCATCAACATCTTGAATGGTGGCATCATCCTCGCGCTGATGAGCGTGCCCGTGATCATGTCGGTCGGCGAGGACGCGCTCAAAGCCGTGCCCGACACCTATCGGGAGGCGGCGGTGGCCCTCGGCGCCAGCCGCTGGCAGATCGTCCACCGGGTCCTGTTCCCGGCCGCGAAGAACGGACTTCTCGCAGCGAGCCTGCTCGGCGTCGGACGCGCGGTCGGAGAAACGATGGCCGTGCTGATGGCGACGGGGCACGCCATCCAGATTCCGGACAGCCTGTTGGACCCGGTACGGACGTTGACGGCTACGATCGCGGCGGAGCTTGGGGAAGCCGTCGAAGGGGGGACCCACTATCAGGTCCTGTTCCTCATCGGCAGCCTTCTGATGGTGGTCGCGATGACCGTGAACCTCACGGCGGATCTCGTCGTGAAGGGCATGCGAGGAAGGGCGCGTGGCTGAACACACACGTCCAGCGTTCCGATACTTCATCTCTCCGGCCGGCGACGACGGCACAGCCGATGGTACGGCTGAGCGCCCCTTTAAAAGCCTAGGCAGCGTCCTGAGGAGCCTGCTTGAAATGCACGGAGCGGAGCCAGCGCGCAGGGGCACGCTTGGTAGCGGCGAAACCGTCGAGATTGTTTACGCCGCCGCAGCCGATGGGCATGCCCGCCGTCGAGGGCGTCAGTGGACTTACTACTTCTCGCCGGAAACCGGCACCGAGCGAGGCGAAGGCACTGAGGTACTGCCGTGGCCGGAACTCGCAAGCGCACTCGCAGCTATCGGCAAGCTTCACGACGCTGGCGACGACGCACGGCAACTCCGCGCCGGGGACCGGCTGCGCCTTACCAGACGCGAAGTCTTCGCGGCCAGTCCGACCGAGCGCAGGAAGCGGCTCATCGACCAGACTGCGAAGTTCGTATTGGCCGCGGTGACCGCGGCCCTCGTCCTGCCGCTCCTCGCGATTCTGACTTACCTGCTCGTCAAGGCTTGGCCCTCGCTGTCGCTGAGTTTCCTACTTGAGAACCCGAAGGACTATATGACCGCCGGCGGCATCTGGGCCCCGCTCGTCGGGACGATCTATCTCGTCACGATCTCGCTGGCGCTCGCGACGCCGATCGGCGTGCTGGCCGGCGTCTACCTAAACGAGTACGCCGGCGACAATTGGCTCACCCGCGTGGTCAACTTGGCAGTCGTCAATCTCGCCGGGGTCCCGAGCATCGTGCACGCCCTGTTCGGCGTCGGAGCGTTCGTGCTCTTTGCCGGCATGGGGCGTTCGGTCCTGGCAGCCTCCTGCACGTTGGCAATCATGACCCTGCCGGTCATCATCGCGAGCACCCGCGAAGCGCTGGCCGCCGTGCCGCAGTCGTTCCGAGAGGCCTGTTGGAACATGGGCGCGAGCCGATGGCAGACGATCCGCACGATCGTATTGCCGAACTCGATCAGCGGGATCCTGACCGGCGTCATCTTGCAGGTCTCGAGGGCCGCTGGCGAGACGGCGCCAATCCTGTTTACCGGGGCGGTCTTTTATGTCGGGGTGCCCGACCACGGCATGGAGTCGGTGCTGCCGTACGGCCTGTTCGACCGTTGCATGGCGCTGTCGTACCATCTCTTCACCATTTCGACCCAGGTCACCGGTGTCTCCGAGAGCCTGCAGTATGCGGTTGCAATCGTGCTCTTTGGTCTGGTACTGGCCGTGAATGCCCTGTCGATCGCCTTTCGCATATTCCTGCGATCACGGAAAAAATGGTAGCAGCGTCAACCCATATCGCCTTCCGGGACGTATCGGTCACCTACGGCGCAAAGACCGCGCTGCGTAACGTCGACCTCGACATACCAAGGAACCAGATTTTCGGGATCATCGGGCCGTCGAACTCCGGCAAGACGACGCTGCTCAAGTGCATCAACCGGACCATCGACTTCGTCGCCGACGCGAAGGTCAGGGGCCGGGTCCTGGTCGACGAGGAGGATGTGCTGCGCACCAAGAACGTGTACGATCTGCGCCGAAAGATCGGGATGGTGTTCCCGCTGCCGGTTGGCCTGCCGCTTTCGATTTACGACAACGTCGCGTATGCGCCGCGGATGGCGGGCATGACCGATCGGACCGAACTCGACCAGCTCGTGGAGACGTGCCTGCGACAGGCCGCGTTGTGGGACGAAGTCAAGGACCGAATGGGCACGCTGGGAACGAAGCTTTCGGGCGGGCAGCAGCAGCGGCTGACCATCGCCCGCGCGCTATCGCACCGGCCCGAAATCCTGTGTCTCGACGAGTTCTCGATCGCGGTCGATCCCGTAACGACGATGAAGATCGAGGACGTCCTCGTGGAACTGAAACGCAGCACGACGATCGTCCTGGTAACGAACCTGGTTCAACAGGCGCGCCGGTTGGCCGACACGACCGCGTTCTTCAATGACTCGCGTCTGGTCGAGGTCGGCTCCACCGACGCCATGTTCTCGGAGCACCCCACGAGCCAGGTGACATTTGACTACGTTCGAGGCCACTTCGGATGATGGGGCCGGCGCCGCCGCTCAACTACAGCATCCAAACCAAAGACCTGAACCTCTGGTACGGCGATTTCCAGGCGCTGAAGAACGTCCAAGTGAACATCCGGCAAGGGTTGATCACCGCCCTGATCGGGCCGTCCGGCTGCGGCAAGACGACGCTCCTCCGTTCGGCAAACCGTCTGAACGAACGCTACGGCAACGTGAAGACGACCGGCGAGATCAGGATCCTCGGCAGAAACATCTACGACCGGAACGTCAGCCTGGGCGAGCTGCGAAAAACGGTAGGCATGGTTTTCCAGCGTCCCAATCCCCTCCCGATCTCGATCTACGAGAACATCGTCTTCGGGCTGCGCGTGCACGCCGCCGAGCGCGCGGGCGACCGCCTCCGAGAGCTGGTCGAGTCCGCCCTCAAGGAGGTGCAGCTTTGGAACGACGTGCGGGACAGCCTGCACAAACCCGCGACCCGCCTGACGCTTGAGCAGCAGCAGAAGCTCTGCATCGCCAGGCTGCTGCCCCTGAAGCCGCGCGTCATCCTGATGGACGAGCCGTGTTCGGCGCTCGACGCCGAAGGGACGGCGGCGATCGAGCGCCTCATGGAGGGCCTGCGCGAGAAGTACACGATCGTCATTGTGACGCATAATATGGCGCAGGCCCGACGGGTCAGCGACGAGTGCATTTTCATGCTGCTCGGAGAAGTCATGGAGCACGGGCGGACACCCGATGTGTTCCTCAGGCCGCAGAGAAAAGAGACCGAGCTCTACGTGGAGGGCCGCTATGGCTAAGAAACCGCCGACATATGCAAAGACTCGCTGACGAACTGGACCGCCTGAAGGGGCGCCTCATCGAGATGGGCGACGTCGTTGAGTCGATGGTGGTCTGGGCCGGTACCGCCCTCGTCGACAGGCATCCGGAGAGTGTCAGGAGGGTCGAGGAAGCCGAGCTAAGGGTCGACCACTTTCAGATCGAGATCGACAGCGAGGCCATCCGGCTGATGACGGTCTACACTCCGATTGCCAGAGACCTCCGGTTCCTGCTGATGGTCGCGCGCATCAATTCGGAGCTCGAGCGCATCGGGGACCAGTCACTGAACAACTGCGAGTACATCCAGCAGCTTCCGCCGAGCCCACGGTCACGAGCGCTCGATGACCTCTCCCGTATGTCGGACATCACGCGGGGCATGGTCCGCGATGCCCTGCTCACGGTCAAAGACGAGGACGTCAGCCGAGCGCAACAGGTGGTCGACACTGACGACAAGGTCGATGCCCTGTATATGCAGACGTTTCGCGATCTCCTCAGCGGGGGCAGTCACCCGGACTTAGTGAACGAGTCGATGACGATGATCCTGCTCGCACGGTCGCTGGAACGGATGGCCGATCACGCGACGAACATCTGCGAGGAGGTCTTTTACCTGGTCAAGGCTGAGGACATTCGGCATCGGTTCGGCGCGTTAAGACGCCAGCAATAATTCGGGCCGGGGCCTCGCACGCTGTGGCGCCCTTGGAGGTAACGCCTGCGATCGGCGAGCACAACGGCTCCCCAGAACGAGGCCATGACTCCCCCCATCTGATACAGCACGGCCTGAAAGCAGAGTCCCGAGCAGTCTCCCTGCGGCGTTCGCCATGTAATAGAACCCCATGCTCAACGACACGCGCTCGGCCTCGGAATACGCCAGTTGAGCGGTGGCACGCGCACCGCGATTCCCGCTCTGGCAAATCTGGCCAGAATGGCGCGCCCGGCCCACCTTCGCTCCTCGAGAGCTACGGTGCGCTCGGGCCTGAACCTTCCCTTGGCTTGCCAACCGTAGCTCACGCGAGTTGGCAAGCGTGAGCGAAGGTTGGCGCGCCCGGCAGGGGTCGAACCTGCGACCCTCGGCTTAGAAGGCCCGATGTCTTGCAGAACGCTTATAACCTAGGCGGTTATAGGTAGCGGCTCGTTGCCTTCCCCACACGCGGGTCCGTGCCGCAGAAATGCCAGCGTTTGCCATTCAGGGCGCGAGATCTGATAACCGATCGCACACATTCGCAAATTGCCGACACTGCAGATTGAGCGAGCGTAGTGAGCACCTTGCTCCTGCCCAGCGAAGCAGTCGCAAGCGCTCTTCTAAACACTGCGGCGTTTATCGCGGGTAACACCAAGCTTCTGCCGCGGCCGCAGCAGCGGGCTGAGAGCACCCACAAACCAATCATGCCCTGCCGTCTGGCTGCAGCGCCTGGTTGCGTCTCCCTTTGATGTGCGACGTCCATTCCTTCAACGCCGCCGACCTGTCCGTCAAGTCCTTGAGCGTGGCAACCGTCAGGCCCGCCGTTGGGTCAGCGGGAACGTCTGCAGGGCCGGGACGGCCGACGAAAGCCGCACCCCCGAGGAAGGCTCGCCTCGGCCATCTGGTCGCGTTCGGTGTCCATGCCCGCCGAACTAATAGTGGGAGATCATCGGATACCTGAATGCAGTCCGGGTTCGTCGCCGCAGGGTGCGGGTGGCATGCCCGCACCCAAGTGCATGCGATGATTCAACCGGCCCGACGCGAGGACCGCTATTTGCCGAACACCCTGGCTGCGGCTTCTGCTGCCTGGGCATCCTCGACGATCGGATTCAGTTCGATATCAATCAGGTCGCCCCAATTGTTCACATGCTCGGCGAGGGCGGTCATATCGTTCGTTTCCAGGACGTGCCAGCCCTGAACCGAGCCGGGCACGTGATACCGAGCAACCTGTTCCACTCCCTTGGGCGGCGGACCGCCGGTTTCGAGAAACTGCTGAAACGCCGCCTTGTAGAGGCCGGGGCGCGTTCGCCACGTAAGCATGAATTTCACGGGTACACTCTCCTTACTTTATTTGAGGTGTGAAGCGGACGTCGCAACAGACCACGCCACGGTATTGGCGTAGGAGGCTGACAGCCTATCCCATAAGTCCTACCTGGTCGCTCCTACCGCCGACCGATGTGGCAACCATGCGATCAGAAGCCTGATCGCCGTCACTGAGGACCGATCCGCTCCCCACACCGCTGCGCTGTATGATTTTGAGCGACGACCTGTCGCTTCACGATCACATCGGATCTATTCGCGACCCCGATCACGGAGGTTCATATCATGAGTATCGTTGTCCGCTTCAGTCCCATCGCTCTCACTGCCAAGAAGTACGACGAGACGATTCGCCAAATCGAGAACGCCGGCGAATGGCCACCGGCCGGGCTCGACTACCACGTTTGCTTCGGTTCGGATGGCAACCTTAAGGTCAGCGAAATCTGGAACTCGCGGGAGCAGTTCGAGGCGTTCGGCGAGCGTCTGATGCCGATCCTCTCCGGCGCCGGCATCCAGTTCACCAATCCGCCGGACATCTTCGAGGTTCACAACATCATCAAGCGCTGACCATCGGGCGCGGCGACCCGATCTAGAATCGTTAATCGTTCGAGTCGCGACCGCCTCGCCGTCGGCGACCTCCGGTCGGCGGCACACCCACTATTGCCGCTCAAATAGGAACTGTTCCAATAGTCAACGCTGTGAGGCAGGACGGTCTCGCCTTGAGCGACGTGCTCAAGGCACGCCGCCGAATTGGCGGCCCGATCGGTCCTGGGTAGTCGCCCAGTGGCGACCAACGTGAGTCCGGGCGTCGCTCGCCACTGCTGCGTCACTCGATACCTATGGTCAACGATCGTCGTTCGACTGGGTGTTCTGGAAATTCACAACTGGCTGGATTCGCGAAGCGCCGTAGCCTACATGACGGCCGCCTTGGGTCGGTGAGTCATTCAATACGCCTACACATGCGGCGGCGCACCTGGTCGCCAGACGGCAAGTAACTCGTGGCGTCGCGCCGTCGCACCGTCAGTGACGTCGTTCTGATTCACCGAAAATACGGAAGCCTGGCGCGGTGTGGTCACTTTCGCGCTCTACCAAGCAGCCACCTTCAAGCGCCGCTTCGGCGACTGCCGCTGATCTATAGTGCTTCTCACCTTTCTTCGCGGAGACCACGGATGAATCCAGCAACGCCGCGCGACGTGACACGCCGGGATTTCCTTCACACCAGCATGGCCGGGGCGGCGGCCATGGCCTTCGCCGGATCCGACGCGCTCATCGCTCAGTCGGATCAAGCAGCGGTGATCACCGAGATCGTCCGCCAGCACGATGCCACTGTGCAACGACTGCGGGAGTGGATCGCGCTGCCGTCCATCGCGGCCGAGAACCTCAACTACCCGCAAGGCGCCGAATACATGGCGCGGCTCGCCCGCGATGCCGGGTTCACGCGCGTGGACGTCATCCCCACCAAAGGCAAGCCAGGCGTCTTCGCCACGCTCGACAACGGCGCGGCCACAACTCTGGCGATCTACTTCATGTACGACGTGAAGCAGTACGACCCGAAGGAGTGGAGCTCGCCACCACTCGAGGGACGGATCGTCGATCGTCCCGGCGTCGGCAAGATCATGGTCGGCCGCGGCACCACTAACACCAAGGGCCCGCAGATGGCCTGCCTGGCCGCGTTGCATGCGTTCAAAGCGGCCAAACAGAAGCTGCCGATCAACATTGTCCTCGTCTGCGAAGGCGAGGAGGAAATCGGCTCGCCGAACTTCAAAGAGATCGTGTTCAAGCCCGAGGTGGAGGCCGCCCTCCGCAAGGCCGTGGGCATCATCATCCCGCTGGGCAATCAATCGCTCGACGGTGCTGTCGAGGTCAACCTCGGCGCCAAGGGCATCGTCGAGCTCGAACTCGTGTCCACCGGAGAAAAATGGGGCCGCGGCCCCAAGGCCGATATTCACTCGAGCCTTGCGGCGCACATCGACAGCCCCGCGTGGCGCCTGGTGCGCGCGCTCAATACGCTGATCAAGCCCGACGGGCACACGCCGGCCGTTGAAGGCTTCTTCGACGATGCGAAGCCGCTCAGTCCGGGGTTGCGCGAGATTCTGGAGGCGGCGATTCCGCGCCGTAACGAAGCCGCCACCAAGAAGGCACTCGGCGTCGAGCGCTGGATCGAGGACGAATCGTGGCACGACTCGTTGGTGCGGCTCGCGAGCCAGCCCACGATCAACATCGAAGGGCTGGTCGGCGGCTACACCGGACCAGGCGGCATGACGATCCTGCCGCACAAGGCCGTCGCGAAGATCGACATGCGCCTCGTTCCAGACATGACCACCACGAGCACTTTGGCGAAGCTCAAGGCGCACCTCGAGAAGCAGGGCTTCGGCGACATTGAGGTCAACATGACTGGCGGCTACAACCCGACCGAGACACCGCCGAACTCGCGGCTCGTGGAAGCGATGGTGCGGACCTATACCAAGCAGGGTGTCGATCCGCTGCTCTGGCCGCGGCTGGCCGGGTCGTGGCCCGGCGTGATCTTCACCGGCGAGCCGCTCAAACTGCCCGCTGGGATCTTCGGCATGGGTCACGGCGCCGGCGCGCACGCGCCCGATGAGTACTACCTCATTGAATCCGCCAACCCCAAGGTGGCGGGGATCGATGGCGCGACGAAGTCGTTTGTGGATCTCTTCTACACGCTCGCGTAGGACTAAGGACTGGACCATAGACACCTCCGACACGAGGCTCTGGTCACAGAACCTCAGGCATGAGTGACGCGGTCCTTGCACTCGGCGATTCGGCCATTGCCATGAAGACAACCACAAGCGTGTCGCAGCGCTGTTTGCCGTGACACTCGCCAAGAAGATCCTCGGGAACCTGAACTACGCCGCGAGGACTTCGGCGGCTCAGTCGGGCGGCGAGGCGTTGACGTCTACTGTGGCTAATGAAGCGGGACGTCCGCTGGAGTAGACGGTCGGCACCCACGCTCCGAACCCACGCGAGAGAAAGGGAATGAGCCGCCTCTGGTGGTCCCAGGCGCCGATCAGGAAGGAAGTGGCTACACGGTGAGTCGCTCTGGCGGAAACCTTCGCCTGCGATCGAGAGCGGAAACTGGTGAGCCGCATTTGCGAGTTGGAACCAGGTCGACCGTTGGCTGAGGCAGGTTGAGGGGTTGAATCGCGCAGCGTGAGCCCGTCACAAGCCGCAATTCGCGAAAAACCCACCTCTGCCTGACATCACTCCGCCCGAAGCGCATGTGTTGGATCCGTGAGCGCCGCCCGCCGAGCCGGGAAATAACTCGCCGCGAGCGCGACACCGAGCAGCAGCGCCGCTGCGGCAGCAAAACTGACGGGGTCGAGTGGCGCAACGCCGTACAACAGACTCTCCATTCCTCGCGCGAGGACGATTGCTCCGCCGAGGCCTAAAGCAGCACCAGACAAGGTGAGGACGGTTCCTTTCCGAAGTACAAGGCGCGACATTTCGGACGGCACCGCACCAAGCGCCATCCGCACGCCAAACTCGCGAGTGCGTTGTGTCACACCGTAGGCGATGACCCCATATAGTCCCACACCGGCCAGCAGCAGCGACGAGACCGCGAAGACGCCGATAATCGTCATGTTCAACGACCGCGGCGCCGCCGAGCGCGCGAGCACGTCGTCCATTGTCCTCATGTCATAGACCGGCTGCTCGGGATCGAGGGACCGGACCGCCTGCAAGACCGCCGGCGTAATGGCGCGCACATCGCCATGGCTGCGTACTACGAGCGCAATCCGGCCGTCGGTGAACTGCTGATAGCTGAAATAGATCTGCCTGTCGTCGTCGGTATCCAGCCCACGATGGTGGATGTTGCCAACGACGCCCACGATCTCACCCCATGTTGGTTGCTGCCCTGGCAGTGAGACGCGGTATCGCTTGCCGACGGCGCTCTGGCCGGGCCAAAGAGCGCGAGCCACGCGCTCATCGACGACGGTTACGAGCGGAGCTTTCGCGCTGTCGCGCTCAGTGAACACGCGTCCTTCGCGGAGCGGGATGCTCAACGTCCGGAAGTAATCCGGAGTTACGGATCGCGACTGTAACGATATCGGGGGCCCAGTTAGGCTTTCGAACTCGAACGCCATGGCCAGGTCATTTCCGGCCAGCGGGAGGCGGTTGACCATGCCTGCCGAGATGACACCAGGAAGCGCGACGACACGATCGACAATACGCCGATAGAACGCGGCGATTTGTTCGTCACTTTGATACTTCGAGCGTGGAATTGCCATGTGCAGGCTGACGACGTTCTCCGTGCGGAATCCCGGATCGACGTTCATCAGCGCCGCAAAACTCCGCGCCAGCGCTGTTGCGCCGACGAGCAGCGGAAGCGCGAGAGCGAGTTGCGCGACAACGAGTGCGCTGCGTGTCCTGACGTGACCGCGCGTGGCCGTGCCGGATCGGCTGCCCATCGTGGCGGTCGGAATATTGGCGCGCCACGCGTGCATGGCCGGAAGTATCCCAGCAACGAGGCCGGTTAGCACGAGGATGACCATCGAAAATGCCAGGACGGCACCATTGACTTCGATGCTGTCAATGCGAGGCAACGTCGCAGGCGCAACCGGTACGAACATGGCTATCGCCAACCTCGCTCCTGCGACTCCGGCAATGCCGCCAACCGCCAGCACAGGCGCCACTTCTGATAACGCCTGCAGCGTAAGACGGCCACGCGACGCCCCCAGCGCGAGACGAACGCTGAATTCGCGCGACCGGGTTGCGGCCCGCGTCGCGAGCAGACTTGCAAGATTCAGACAAGCGATTAGAAGAAGACAGAACACTGCCGCCAGCATCACGTACAACGCCGGCCGGACGACGCGAATTGACTCCTCGATCAGCGGTAGGACTTCGACGCGAACACCGTGATTCGTTGCCGGGTACTCGGCTTCGAGCCGCGCGGCGAGCTCATCGATCTCGCGCTGCGCCTGCTCGATGCCGACGCCACGTTTGAGTCGCGCGACTGCGAGATGATCGTAATTTGCAATCTGTCTGGCCAGGACTCTTGGATTAATTGTCAGCGGGATCCATATTTGATGTTCGCGTTCGGGGAACTGGAAGTCGGGTCGCATGACCCCCACGACCTCGTACGGATTTCCGCTCAGATTGATTGTGCGTCCGACAATCGACGGGTCCGCGCCGAACCGCCGCCTCCACAATCCGTCGCTGAGCAACACCACACGATCGTTGCCGCTCCGTTCTTCGTCCGACGTAAACGCGCGACCCAGCTCGGGGCTTACGCCAAGTACCGACAACAGATTGGACGACAGGCGCGCCGCGACGAGACGCTCCGGCTCGCCCGAGCTAATCAGGTTGAAATTTTGCGGCGCGTTGGCGAGCGCGATATCTTCGAAAACGCTGTTGCTGCTGCGCAAATCGCGATGGTCGGCGGGATTGACCCTCGCGCGCTGCACGGAGTTCGGAAGCCGACTCCAGAGCGCCACAAGCCGATCGGGCTCAGCGTACGGCAGCGGGCGTAGCATGACGCCATAGACAACGCTAAAGATGGCGGTCGTAGTGCCGATGCCGAGCGCTACAACGAGCACGCTTATTCCCGCAAAGCCCGGCGCCCGTCGAAGCAGTCGTATCCCGAACGCCAAATCGCGGCCGATCTGACGCATGAGTGCGCCCGGCCGTCCGGACCGTGATTCTTCACGGATAGCGTCGATGCTTCCGATTGCTAGGTGCGCCGCCCGTTGTGCCTCGTCAGGTGTCATCCCAGCCTCGATATTCGTTTCTATCTGACGTTCAAGATGAAAACGCAATTCCTCCGAGACTTCGGCGTCCAAGACGGAAGGCCGGAACCAGCCACGGAGCGCCACCGCGACTCGCGTCAAAGCATGCATGCTCGTTACGCGGTTCTCAGCACGAGCGCAATCGCATTGGACAGACGTTCCCACCCCGCCTGTTCGCGTTCCAGACGTCTGCGCCCTGCTTTCGTCAGGCTGTAGAAGCGCGCACGGCGGTTGTTTTCAGAAGCGCCCCACTCGGCTCTGATCCAGCCCGCCCGCTCCAGACGCTGCAGCGCGGGATACAGAGAGCCCTGATGTACGCGCAGCACGTCCTGCGAGAGCTGATTGATGCGCTGGGCTATCGCCCACCCGTGCAAGGGCGCAGGACCGATCGCTTTGAGGATAAGTAGGTCCAGCGTCCCCTGGATCAGATCAACCGGTTTGCCCATGAAACCTCTCCTTGACGGTCGACAAGAAAATAGTAGCGTTCTTGTCGACCGTCAAGTGGAAGGTACCAATACGAGCCATCAATAGACACCGCCGACGGGCTGTCCGTGGATGGACGCACTGACTCTCGAGCGGCCCGGAATGGGTGTAGGCTGCGAACGTGCCCCCTTTTCTCACCGCCTGCGCGATCGCCGCGTGCCTCGTGGCGGTCCCGGCAGCCGGTGCAGCCCGGCAGCCAGCGCCGCCGGCGCTGCAGTTTGAAACCCTGGATTCCCGGCCGGCCGATGAGCCGCGCCTTCGCCGCCTCGATCGCGACAGGCTGCGGACCATCGTGCAGCTTGTCGGGCTCGAGGACCCAGGTCCGCCTATACGTGTCATGCTCGCGCCGGAGGATTCAGAGCTCGCACGAGCCACTTCGTCGTGGATCGCGGGCTTCGCTCACGGCGCGACCGGCACGATCGTCCTGTTCCCGTCACGATCACTGCACTACCCTCATGACTCGCTCGAGGCCGTGCTGCGGCACGAAGTCGCGCACATCCTGATCGTCCGCGCGGCCGACGGGCAGGAAGTGCCGCGCTGGTTTAACGAGGGGCTGGCAGTGGTGGCAGAACGCGCGTGGCACTTCGAAGACCGCTGGCAGCTCGGGTGGGCGCTGGTATCCGCCGACCAGGTGCGGATGGATGAGGTGAACGATCTCTTCCAGGCCGGATCGAGCGGCGCCGGCCAAGCATACGCGCTTGCCAGCGCGTTCGTGCGCCACATCATCGAAACTCAGGGGTCCGATGTGCCCGCACGGATCCTCGCCGGCGTGGCGAACGGAGTACCGTTCGACGTGGCATTCGAGCAGGCGACCGGCCGCGCGCTCGTCGAGGCCGAACGCAGTTTTCATGTGGAGCTGACCTCGTGGACACGGCAGCTTCCCCTCCTGACCAGCCCCTTGGTCCTCTGGATGATCGTCACGCTGCTGGCACTGTCTGCCATCTACGTGAGAGGCCGTCGCAGCGCCGAACGGCGCAGGAAATGGGCCGAGGAAGACGCAGGGACATCGGGCTGGCTGGCGGAGGAGTCATTGACAGAGGAGACTTCGCCGAGGGGCACCCGGGCGACAGCGGCCACGATTGCTGACGGCCGGTGAGAAGACGCCGGTCTGTGCCTTCAACGGTTTAAGTCCCACCCGGCGCAGGAGGCCCTGGAAGCGCGGGTCCGCGCGCAACGGATCGTAGACCGGATCCGTGCCCAGGTACTGCAGCGAAAGGTCGCGCGCGGTGTAGGCCTTCTCGAGTGCCGCGAGGCTTGCTCCCGTTCCCCCAGCGCGGCAAGAAGGATCGCCAGCTCGCCGGGCGATACGTAAGCCGTGCCCGTCTGAAGTCCTGTGAGAATTGCTTGCGCTCGCTCACGGTCACCCGACTGGGCGTACGCGGCGGCAAGAACGATCTGTGTAGTTGCCGTGTCAAGACCGAGCGCTATGGCTTTCTGAAACTCCGCGATGGCATCTGGATATCCGTGCTGTGCGGCGTAGACGTAGCCGAGGTACAGCGGTATTGGACGGTTGCACACCAAGAACTCCGTATTCCAGCGCTGGGCAGACCGCCACTCGGGGGCACCGACCCGACTCGACGCAGAGATCCTGAATTCACCCACTGCGGAGCAGTTGTTCCAGCTTCACGGCGGCACGAATCACGCGTGCGTCCTGCCCATGGTTCGCCGTCAGTTGGAGTCCAAGCGGCAAGCCGGCGTTAATCGGCATCGGAATCGTAATCGCCGGGGTGCCCAACGCCGTCCAGGGTGAGTTCATTCGCGAATCGCCGGTTGATCTGAGTCCTGACGGGGCCGGTCCCATAGCGGCCGGCACCAAAACGACCGGCGTGGCCTTGTAGATCTCGGCGATCTTGGTCTTGCACTCCGCGATGTACTTCATGGCCTCGTCGTACGCACCCGCTGAAATCTGGAGGCCATCGCGAACGAGGTTTCCCATGTCGGCGAGCCGATCACCGTATTGTTTGTAGCGATCCTCGTGGAATCGAGCACCCTCGTAGAACATGACGGTTCGATCGGCGACCCTCAGCCTGGCGAGCATGGGGGCGATATCCACCGAACGAATCATGGTGCCGGCGGCACGAAGTCGCGCAAGTGCGTCCTTGAACGCGGCGGCCATTGCCGGTTCGACCTCGGGCATGGGGTCGGGCGCAGCCAACGGAAAATCCTCCGGACGCCCCGGCGACTGCCCCATCGCCTCCCAGAAGGCGAGCATGTCCGCAGCCGTATGTGTGAAGAATCCAAGCGTGTCGAAGCTCTTCGCAAACGGGAACACTCCATCCATGGAGAGCAGACCGTAGCTGGTCTTGAATCCCGTCACGCCGCAAAACGATGCGGGTCGTATGACCGATCCACCCGTCTGCGTACCAATGGCCACAGGCACCATCCCCGCCGCCACAGCCGCCGCCGATCCAGATGAACTGCCGCCTGGCGTGTGCGCCAGGTTGCGCGGGTTCTTCGTCGGCGCGGGTGTGACATAGGCGAACGCCGTCGTGTGCGTCTTCCCTAGGAGCAGGGCTCCGCGTTGTCGTAGCAGCCGAACGATGGCGGCGTCGGCCGTGCCGATTCGGCCCTTGTAGATAGGCGAGCCGTATTCCGTCGCCAAACCTCTCGTCTCGATGATGTCTTTCACACCGAACGGAATCGCCCGCAGCGGGCCATCCGCAGTGGGCTCTTGTGGAAGCACTTGGACCCACGCCTGGATTTCATCGTCGAGCGATCGGATGCGGTCGAGGCACGGCTGTAAGGCGGCCTCCCGTATCCGCCGCGATGCGGCCAACCACTGAGTGAAGGTCTCGAGTCGAGGGCTCTGAGCCGAGACACCTGTCGCTAGTGCGAGGCTGCCAAGGATGAATGTCCGGCGATCGATCCGCGTGTCGCCGGGCGTCTCGACTGGGTGAGTGGGTCTGGTAGGTCCGGTAGGTCTGGTGGGTCTTGTGGGAGTCACTGGGCCTCCTCAAGCTTGGTCGTGTCTGTCTAATTCACTCCGTCTTCAGGAATCGGGGAAGCGATGCGCTGGCGGCCCTTGAGAGCGTCGCTGCGCTGGGCGGGCGATTCAGCGGGATGAGCGCTTCTGGGCAAAGAGCCAATCGGCAAGATCTCGCTCGACGTACGCAGTAGTCCACACGTCGTGGCCCACGTCTGGGTACTCGGTGTACTTGACCGCGCTACCGACCGCGCGGAGAGCGGCAACCATGTCTCGCGAGCCAGCGACAGGAACGACTTCATCCTTGGCTCCATGAAAAACCCAGATCGGCACGTGACGCGCCGCCCGGGCTCGAGACGGAGTGCCTTCACCGCACAACGGGACGGCAGCGGCGAACAGCTCTGGACGTTTCGAGATGAGATCCCACGCTCCGAAGCCACCCAGCGACTGCCCGGTCAAATATACGCGGTCGGGATCGACTGCAAACTCGCGCGAGAGGCTTCCCAGGAGCTCGATGACGAGGCTGGCGTAGGGCGCGATCCCATCTGCAGCCCGGGCGTCCCAGCGATTGCCGCTCGGCAGCTGCGGGGCCACAACAAACGCGGGATGCCGCGACTGAGCCTGCGGAGCAATCCACACGTGCGTGCCGTTGGTATTGCCTCCGCTAATTTGCCGGAGATTGTCGGCACCAACTCCTCCGCCGCCATGCAGGTAGATGATCAGCGGCAGAGCACGGACACGATGTTCTTGGTCTGGCACGAAGATTCGATATGGCATGCGCACACCGTTTGCGCCGACAAAAGTGCGCGCCGCGAAGCCATCGACGACGTCCTGCGCCTGACAGACTGAAGCGCCGCACACGATGATCGAGGCAATAACGATTGTTCTGGCTCGGTTCGGCGTCATGATTGCACCTGCCCTATGGGTCGAGTGGCTTTGGAGTGTTGGAGGGGCGAATGCCATGGCTTTCGCAGTGAACGTGGTCGGATGGGTCGGGGTGGTCGCGCTTCTAGCTGCTTACTGGCTCGTGTCAACTCAGAAAGCGAGGGGCGATTCCGCGACGTATCAAGGCATGAATCTTGTCGGCGCGGTGCTGGTCCTGGTGAACTCTTCGTACTACGGGGCGTACCCATCGGTTGGCGTGAACGCGGCGTGGATCGCGATCGGCGTGTACCCGCTGGCGAAGCATCGCCCAAGAATGCGCGGGCGCGACGTCGACACGCGCGAGCGTTGATGGACCGAAACCTCTCATCGCGCACGCGCCGATTCGGTCAGTCAGGACGTACGGCCCGATCGCTGCGCCTGATTCCCACACGCTCACTAGCGAGATTCTATTGGGAGTCGACGCCGGAAGCGCGACGTGGCCGTTGAACTGGCGCTTGCCGTGCGCCACTCGCCGCGCAGGGAGCCTCGTGGGGACACTCGAGCAAGGACAGCAAAGGCCGCTATGCCTGAGCGAGGGCATCGAGGCTCTCTGGGAGGATTTGGCCTCCATCAACAATGATCGTCTGCCCGGTAATGTAAGCAGCCTCCTTCGATGCCAGAAACAGTGCGGCGTAGCCGATATCTTCGACCGTACCGAGCTTCTTGAGCGGGATGGAGTCCGCCATCGAACGCACATACTCTGGCCCGAGCGCGTTCAGACCCTCGGTCAGAATATTGCCGGGGAGGATTGCATTCACGGTGATGCCGTACTTGGCCAATTCGAGACAGGCCGTCCGCATGAAACCAAGCTGGCCAGCCTTGGTCGCGCCGTAGTGACTCCAGCCGGGAAACCCCGTCATCGGTCCGGTGATTGACGATGTCAGCACCACCCGGCCCTGATCTGATTTCTTGAGGTGCGGTAAGCAGGCCTTGACAGCGAGGAATGTCCCTTTGAGATTGGTCGCGGTCACTCGATCCCAGTCTTCCGGTGAGAGGTCTTCGATACTGGCTTGCGGAAAGATCCCTGCATTGGCGCACAAAATATCGATGCCGCCGTGCGCGGCCGCCGCGGCATCCGCGAGCGTTTGCATGTCCGGGAGGCTGGTGACGTCGGCGGCGTAGCCTCTTGCCTTGCCCCCATGGCGCCGCAGTTCCTCGGCGCAGGCTTCAGCTTCCCCGAGGTGACGCGACACAACGAAGACCTTGGCGCCATTGCGACAGAATATCGTGGCGATTCCCTTGCCGATGCCTTTGCTCGCGCCGGTGACGATGACGGATCGACCGGCGATCGGAGTCAACATGGTTCCCTCGCGTCCTTTCTAGGTGTGAGCGAAGGATCAGCTTCCCAGCGCCCGATCCAGACTGCTATCCGGTACGCGAACGACGCGTCGACTGCTGAGGCTCCATCGCCGTCGCGTCAAGCGATCATTCGCCGTCCCACTTCCTAGCGTCGCACGCCGCCAGCTTACACTGACAACCTGCGAAGCTTTGGCGCGCTCGGCCGCTGCGGTAGGATTCAGCCGGTTGTTTTCCGGAGGCACCCTATGCGCACGCGGCTCTTCGTCACCATCCTGTCGGCGGCTCTGGCTTCGGCGGCTCTCGGCGCGAGCGGTCATACGCTCGTCGTGCTGAGTCACAACGACCACACGGCGTACCAGCTCGATCCGGAGACGGGGAAGATCGTGAAGCAGTTCAAGGCGCCCAACCAGCCGCACGAAGGCGTGACGTCTGCCGACGGGCGACTGGTCTTCGTGTCCGTGCCGAATGGTCCTATCGTCGCCATTCTTGAAGGGGAGTCGTTCAAGGAAGTCGCGCGGATCGACACGCCGATGTTCACCCGCACGCCGCGACGCCCGCCCAACGCGCCCCCGAACACGCCGCCGCAGACCTCCGCTTCGCCGCACGGAGTCGCGTTGACCAATGACGGCGGCAAACTCTATATCGGCCTCGAGAACGCCGACGTGCCCGGCCTCGTCGTTTACGATGTCAAGGCCCGCAAGGTGTTGAAGAAGATCGATCTGTTGCTCGAAGGCGGGCACTTCCTCGCCATTCAGCCAGGCACCGACAAGCTGTACTACCCGCATCGCGACGACGACCGCGTGGTCGTGCTCGATACCAAGACGGATCGCATTACGAAGATCATTCCGGTGAAGGGTGGCCCTGTCGGCGTCGCGTTCCGGCCGAATGGTGAGGTGTGGCTGCACGAAGACGGCGACGGATCGGTGACGGTCGTCGATTCGAAGACTGACGAGGTCGTTGCGACGATTCCCACTGGCGGCAAGGGCGCCGGCCGAATTGCGGTGTCGCCCGACGGCGCGCTCGCTGCATCGACGCACAGCGGCACTGGCGATGTCGCGTTGATCGACACGACGACGCGCGCAGTCGTCGCGACCGTGCCGCTCGGCAAGGGCCCGGGGTTCCCTGTGTTCTCGCCGGACAGCACGAAGCTATACGTGATGAATTCAGGCGAAGGGGACGTCGCGGTGATTGACGTTGGGGCGCGCAAGGTCACGGCGCGGCACAAGGTGGGGGTCAACCCCTTTGGCGGCGCCATCCGCATGACCCGTTGAAGAGCCGTTTCGTTCGGTAGCCAGTCGCACGTCCGTTCAATTCATCGGGCATCTCGTGGTCGAGTCCCCCTCGACTTCGCTCGGGACTCGGGCCTGAACCTTCGTGATAGGGGTCGTGCCCGCCTGCGGCGAGCCATTTTCGCTTATGCGTCGTACAAGCTTCGGCGCCTAAGGCCTGCGAGCCCTCAAACTTTGAACTTGGAACTTTGAACTGGCAACTCCCGCCAAAGGGCGGGTTGGCGCGCCCGGCCCACCTTCGCTCCTACTGGAGCTACGGTGCGCTCAAAAGCACTCAAGCTGCCATGCTCGCCCCTAGCCCGCGTGAGAATGCGCGCGGGCGGAGGCGGATGGCGCGCCCGGCAGGGGTCGAACCTGCGACCCTCGGCTTAGAAGGCCGATGCTCTATCCACTGAGCTACGGGCGCGCGTGGTGGCTAACCTCTAGTTAACCACGAACTTGCTAGCGTTCTTTAGAGTCGTCGTTGCTTTCAGGGCGATGTTCGATCGACGTCTCGTGTGCAACCGATTGCAATTCGCGCTGGGCGTCGAGCTTCCGCATCGAGTCCTCGATCCCTTTACGGTT
>CAVRUW010000010.1:0-706165 GCA_963724485.1 uncultured Acidobacteriota bacterium | reverse complement strand
ACCGCGCTGCTCGAAAGCCGTGATGGGCACCTCTGGCTGGGGACCTTCGGCGGCGGCATATCGCGGCTCGCCGGCGGCCGGTTCACGCAATTCACGAGCAGGGACGGCCTCTCGAGCGACTTACGCGCTCAGCCTGTTCGAAGACCGCGCCGGCACGCTCTGGATCGGCGGCGGAGCGGCGGCGCAACCGCTTTGCGTGACGGCCGCTTCTCCGCGTACACGGTCGCCGATGGCCTCCCCAACGGTTTCGTCCGCGCGTTCGCAGACGACGGCCCAGGATCGGTGCTGGTCGGCACGAGCCGCGGCCTCGCGAGGATTACTGACGGCCGCGTGAGTCCATATGCCGGCCCCGCCGAGCTCGCGCACGCTGACATCAAGACGTTGAAGCGGTTCTCGGATGGGTCGCTGTGGGTGGCGCCCATGCGCGGCGGCTTGTATCGCCTGGACTCGCACGGGGTGACACGGTTCGGTCCCGCTCACGGGCTCACGACCGACGACGTGGAGTCGTTGTACGAGGACGGAGAGGGTGCGATCTGGGTCGGGACCTCAACCGGCGGTCTCTTTCGCTACGCGGCCAACCGCTTCGAACACTACGCACCAGCCGACGGCCTGCCGAGCGCACGGGTAGAGGTCATTGCCCCGGACGCCGACAAAGGGCTCTGGATTGGGACCGACCAGGGTCTGGTTCGATTGCGGCAGCGGCGCTTTACGGTCTACACCAGGCGCGATGGGCTGCCCAGCGACAAAATCGGCAGTATTTTCCAGGATGCGGCGGGCAGCATCTGGGTCATGTCGAGCGGGGGATTGAGCCGCTTCGCGGACGGGGCGTTCACGGTGTTCACGACGGACGATGGGCGCTCGGGCAATCGGATGCGCGGCCTGGCCCGCAGTTTCGACGGCGTGGCCAGGGCGTTCTCAGGATCGACCCTCGCGCGTTGGCACCGCGATCGCTTCGTCGAGGTCGCGGATGGCGCCGGGCTCCCATGGGATCGTGTGCAAGCGCTGCTTCGGGCTCGCGACGGCACGCTCTGGATGGGCGTCCGCGAAGACGGCGGGGTGATCCGTGTGCGCAACGGCCATCGGACCCATCTGACCAGGAAGGACGGACTGGGAGACGATACAGCGCTGGCGCTGTTCGAGGATCGCTCCGGCAACATCTGGGTCGGCACGCTCAACAGCGGCATCACGCGAATCTCCGGCGGTCAGATGACGTCGTGGTCCACCGGCGATGGCCTCGCGGCCAATCACGTCAAGGCGTTCTACCAGGACGCCGCAGGGGCGTTGTGGATCGGCACACATGGCGGCGGCCTGAGCCGTTTCAAGGACGGGAAGTTCGCAAACATTTCGACGCGCCAGGGGCTCTACAAGGACGACATCTTCCAGATTCTGGAAGACGACGAAGCGAACCTCTGGATGAATTGCAACTCCGGTATCTGGCGGACCAGCCTGACACAACTGAACGAGGTGGCCGACGGCCGACGCACGACCGTGGAGTCGTTCGGATACACCACGGCGGACGGCATGTTGAGCAGCGAGGGGGTGGGGGCTCCACTCGCCGGCTGGAAGATGCACGACGGCTCCCTCTGGTTTCCCACCACCAAAGGTGTGGTCGTCATCGATCCCCGACGCCGTGACACCGAGCCGCCGCGCGTCGTGATCGAAGGCGCGGCGATCGAGCGGGCGCCGGTCGAGCCTGGCGGTCCGATTCAACTGGCTCCCGGCCAGCAGAACCTCGAGATTCAATATACGGGCCTCAGCTGGAGCCGTCCCCAGGCGATCAGATTCAGGTACCTGATGAGCGGCATCGATCGTCAGTGGGTGGACGCCGGGGCGCGGCGAACGGCGTACTATTCATACCTCCCGCCAGGCTCCTACACCTTCACCGTCACCGCTGACAACGGCGAGGGCGTGTGGAACGAGATCGGGCAGTCGCTCGCCGTCACGGTCCTGCCGCCCTTCTACCAGACGTGGTGGTTCCGTTCCGCCGCAGCGGCCATCGTGATGGCCATGCTCTGGCTGTTCTGGCGGTCTCGCATCGCGCAGATCGAGCGCGCCGGGGCGGCCCAGCAGGCGTTCTCGCGCGCGCTCATCGAATCGCAGGAGCGTGAACGGCAGCGGATCGCGGCGGAGCTGCACGACAGCCTCGGCCAGAACCTGCTCGTCGTCAAGAATCGTGCGCTGCTGGGAGCGCTGTCGGAGCCGAACGAACAGGCGCTCATACAGTTCCAGGAGATCGGCGCTGCCGTGGCGCAGACGCTCGACGAGGTCCGCACCATCTCCTACAACCTGCGGCCGCACCACCTCGACGAGCTCGGGCTGACGACGGCGATCCGGGCGATGATCGAGAAGATGGCCGAGATCGCCCCGGTCTCGATCCGCAGCGACGTCGATGACGTCGACGGCGTCTTCGAGGCCGGCAACGACATCACCGTCTACCGCATCATCCAGGAGAGCCTCAACAACGTGCTGAAGCATTCGCACGCGGACGAGGCTCATGTCAGCGTGCGCTGCCGCGAGCACGAGGTCGAGATCGAGATTCGTGACAACGGCCAGGGATTCGCGCCCGCGCTGCCAGACGAGGCGAGCCGTCCCGGCGGCTTTGGCCTGAAGGGCATCGCCGAGCGCGTGGACATGCTGGGCGGGACGCACACGATTGACTCGTCGCCGGGCCGGGGCACGACCGTGGCCGTGCGGATCCCTAGACCCCTCAACCACCCTTGACGATTTCGACGAACCGGCTCGAACGCGTCAAGACATCCACGAGCACCGGCGACAACAAAGAGGTGACGGTCGCCGTGCCACGACGATCGGCACTGGCGGCCGCCTGCGACGCGGGCGCGTGCGGCTATGTGCTCAAGGACGACCTGCTGGAGGTGCGTCGGCGACTCCAGTGCCACCTCTGAGGGTTGTCTTCGACGATCATCAGCTTCATCAAGGAATCCGCTGGGTCAGCAGGACCACCGCGACCGGGATCCGCTCGTCGCGGACGGTCGCGCGATGAGTCTTACTTGTCCACTCGCCGCTCGATGCCTGCGGCCACGACGCCGGGATCGGTCTGAACGAAGCTGATCGCGTCACCATCTCGCGGGATGAACAAGTCGAAGTGCTGGGTCACGCCCGTCCCGTCATCCACCAAGATGGCGCTGCCGGTACAGTCCGGATTGACGGTGTAGGTGCCGGTGTACGTCACGTTCTGCGAGATGGCGCCGTTGATGCTGAATGTATTGACGCCGGTCATCGCGCCGTTTCCGTCGTAACGCTCTTGGCCCGAGAAGACGAACGGCACCTGCTGGCCGTCCATCATCCGAAAGCCGTTGTACGCGAACAGATAGGTGCCGTTCGGCGTTTGCAGCGAGCAGTCCTTGTGGCGCGCTCCCTGCCCCGGTGGCGCCGCCGCCGAGAGGAGACCCACCGCCAAAAGGACCGCCATGACAAGTGGTCCGATTACCGTGTGCTTCATACGTGCTCCCTCTGTGTACTGCGCGACTTCTTTCGCGCCTCGCGCTCGCAGTGTCGGCGATTGACGGGGCCGCGCCAATGGAGGGTTCTGCCGTATTTGCATCCGTAGGTCTGCGAATTGTGATGGGTAGTTGTACGGATGGCAGCGGTACCCGGCAGCAAGCAGCCGATGAAAAGTGACTCGCGTCCGCCGCGGATCCGTAGACCTACCCAGGCGGAATTCGCAGACCTGCCCATCGAAAAACGGCAGACCCCTCCATTGGCGCTGTCCGGCGCCTCGCCCACACTGCTGGCTGGCCGCACGGGATCGCTCGCGTCGTCGGGTGATCGTTCGTCGATTACTGAGGTGCGGTCCGCACGAAAGGATGACCATCATGACTCGACGCGTCCGTACTTCGCTGATCGTTCTCCCGCTGCTGCTCGGCGCCCTGTGGCGCGTCGGGCACCTCGCGACGGCCCAGACCGTCCCGGCGTACCCGCTCGACCCGGAGGCGTTCGCGTCGCTCGGCGCCTCGCCGTTTACGAGCGCGGGGACCTACACCATCAACGCGAGCCAGGACCAGGCCGCGCCGACGCTGAGCGGGCCGGGGATCGCGACGCCGATTCAGGGCGTCTTCTTCTCGCCGTCGGGCGGTAGCGTCGCGCGGGATGAGATCGCCGTGTTCACCTTCGACGTGCTCACCATCCCGGCCGGCGTGACGGTGCAGGGCGCGCAGAACGCGAACTCGCGCCCGCTGGCCCTGCTGTCGCGGTCCACCGCCACCATTGACGGCACGGTCCACGTCAGCGGCGCGGGAGGGGTAAGCGATCGCGGCGGCAATGCTGGCCCCGGCGGCGGCGGGGGTGGTGGCGGGGGCGAGGACTGCAGTTCTACGACGGGGCAGCGGTGGGGTGGGCTTTGTCAACGGCGACCCTGGGCAACAGTGTCGGCGCTACCGGCGGAGCGGCGGCAGCGTGGAGCCGGGCGGGGGCGGCAGCGGGGGGTCCGGCGCGCCGTCAAACAGGGGCGGGGGCGGCGGGAGCTTCGGGGGCTTCGGTTCGCGGCATCACCTACGGTGACCTCTCCCTGAAGCTGCAAGGCGGTAGTGGCGGCGGGGGCGGCGGCTTTTATTGGAGGCGGAGCGGCGGCGGCGGTGGCGGCGCCGTGGAGATCGGAGCCGTGGGTGCCATCGACATCGGTGGGATAGTGCTGGCGAACGGCGGATCAGGCGGAAGTGCCTCGGTCGACGGCGGCGGCGGCGGCGGTGGCGGGGCGGGCGGCGGCATCCTCGTCCACGCGCCGGTCGTGTCGCTCCTCGGCGCCCTGCACGCAACCGGCGGAGCGGGCGGCACGGGTTCGCCTGCCAATGGCGGTCCTGGCGGCGGCGGCCGGGTGCTCATCCTGACCGCCGACGGCACGCTCGAGAGCGGCACGCTCGACGCCAACGTCAACGTCGGCAACGGCGTCAAGGAACTCGAAGCCAGCGACCTGTTCAATCAGCCGCCCGTCGCCCAGTGCCAGGACCTCACGGTCGCGGCCGGCCCCGGTTGCACGGCCACCGCGTCGATCGACAACGGCTCGTTCGATCCCGACGCCGACCTCCTCACCCTCACGCAGGCGCCGCCCGGGCCCTACGCGCTCGGCGCGACCAGCGTCACGCTGACGGCCGCCGACCCGCTGGGGCTGTCCAGTTCCTGCTCGGCCATCGTGACGGTCCGCGATCTGGACGCGCCCGTGATCCAGCTGCACGGCGCCGAGCCCTGACGCTCGCCTGCCGTACCGCGTTCGTCGATCCGGGCGCGACGGCGACCGACAACTGCGGCGGCGCGGTGGCCGTGACCCCGTCGGGCGCCGTGGACCCCGCCGTCCCCGGCAGTTACGTCATCACCTATTCGGCCGCCGACGCCGCGAACAACACCACCGCGAGCATGCGCACCGTCACCGTCGTGGACACCGCGGCCCCCACGCTCACGCTCCGGCCGGCGATGCGGCTGTGGCCGCCCAATCACCGCACCTACACCCTCACCGCGAGCCAGATGGTGCAGAGCGTCAGCGACGCCTGCCAGACCTCGCTCGCCCTCGGGAACGTCGTGATCGAGAAGGTCACCAGCGACGAACCCGACGACGTGGCCGGCGATGCCGACGGCAGCACCACGGGCGATGTCGCGATCGCGGCGAACTGCCAGGCGGTCCAGGTGCGGGCCGAACGTGACGACACGAAGAACGGCCGCGTGTACGTCGTCACCCTGCGGGTGACGGATGCCTCCGGCAACACGACGCGCCGTGACTTCACCGTGTCGGTGCCCGTCTCCTCGACGGGCGGGGCGGCGCCGGACGGCCCCGCGCAGATGGTGACGAGCAGTTGTTCCTGAGCCGAAACCGGATCGAAAGAGGAGGTCGTCGATGAAGCTTCATATCACCAGGAGCCACGGTCACGGTGCTGTGTCTGTGGGGTGCCATCGGATTGCTCGCGTCCCCGCAGACCTACACGATCACGCAGCTGGACACCGGAGCGAACGTCGCCAGCACCGCGCATTTGATCAGCGACAACGGAGTCGTTGCCGGCAACCTCCAGGACGGTTCGGAGTTCAGCTTCGTCTGGAGCGCGCAGACCGGCTTCGTCGTGCTCACGCTCGGGGGCACCCAGAGCCTTGTCACCGGCGTCAGCGTGAACGGCATCGCGACCGGCGCCGCCGATACGCCCGGGGGAGAGCTGCTTGGCTTCATATGGACTCCTGCGGAAGGCCTCGTCACGATTGGCGATCTCGGCGGCGGCCTCACCATTCCGCAGGACGTCACGAGCAGCGGTCTGGTTGTCGGCAGCTCGCGCATCCCTGGCGGACCTGAACATGCGTTCATGTGGACCAGGGCCGGCGGCATCGTGGATCTCGATCCGACCGGTCTCGTCGACAGCACGGGACTCTTCGCGACCGAGAACGGCAGTCTGATCATCGGATCCATCTTTGCTGAAACCGGCTGGCGCATATTCGCGTGGACGGAGACGACAGGCCTGTCCGATATCGGCTCGCTCGGTCGCGACATGCTGCCGTGGTACATGAACCGGCAGGGCGCGCTGACGGGCATCGTGCAGCGGGAGGACGGCACGGAGGGAACCTTCTTCTGGTCGCAGACCAATGGGCTCGAGGACATCGGTTCCCTGGGCGGCGACGAGATCAGGCCCACGGCGATCAACGACGCCGGCACGATCGTCGGGTTCGGCACGACGGCGAGCGGCGAGACGCACGGGTTCGTGTGGTCACAGGCAAACGGGCTCGTTGATATCGGCACGCTTGGAGGCGATTTCAGCTGGGCCTCTCACCTCAACTCATCGGGGCTGGTCACCGGCTACAGCAAGACCCCGAGCGGCGACCGGCACGCGATCGCGTGGACAGAAGACGGTGGCCTGATCGACCTGGGAACCCTCGGCGGAATAAACAGCAGGGGCGATTTCGTCACTGAGACTGGCGCAATCATCGGCGAGAGCACCACCAAGGGACACCGGCGGCACGCGTTCATCTGGACCGCGGACGTCGGGATGGTCGAGATGCCCTCACTGGGGCCGTTCGAGGTAGTGGACGTGGCGAGCTCGAACGGGTTGTTCGCCGGCTTTACGATCGACAAGAAGACGAACGCGCCGCACGCGGTGCTGTGGGCGCCGTCACCCGCGTCATCCAAGCAATAGAGTATCGTTCCATCATCACGCAGGAGGCCCAGGTATGCGAACCGCACTCGTCACCGCCAGTGTTCTCGGAGTCATTCTCATGGCAGGCATGTCGGCCAGGTCGGACCAGGCGTCGGCGCAGTCCCGGGGCCACGCCGATTTTCAAGGGTATTGGATGGGCGTGGACCCTCTCGACGGCGGCGACGCGCGGCGCAGTCTCATCCTGCGCAGCGACGGCACGTACGCGCTCGCGGCCCGCGACTCCATGCTCACCTCTGCGGCGGCACCGACCGCGCCTTCGCCAGCTTCGATGACGGCACGGTCGTCAGTCGAACGGTGATGCAATCGAACTCGCTGACGATCCAGTGCTTCAACAACGGCGCAACGGTCCAGTTGCACCTCCGGTTCGAGCTGGTCGAGCGCGGCCTGATGATCGAGACCGCGACCTTGCCGGACGGCAGCCCGGTGAGCACGATCGTGCTGCACAGGGTGAGCACCAACTAGACCCGGAGCCCGGAGTCCGGAGTCAGAAATTGAGGACGCAGTGCATCCAGAGTCTCGCTTTCAGCCCGGCAGGCGCGATTTATTCCACCTGGCCGCAGCGGCGACCGGCATCGCCGCCTTCGGAGGCGTCAACCTCCTCGCCGGCGCGCAGCAGGGCGCCCGTGCAGGCCACTCGCGCAGGCGGCTGCGCGCCGCGTTCTCGAACATCGGCTTGCAGGTCAGCTGGTGCGCGCAAGGGAAAGAGGCCGCCGAGTACCGGGGCCGGCTGTTCAACGTCGACGTCACCTGGTTCGACCCCGAGCTGTCGGCCACGAAACAGCTGGCGTTGGTCGAAGAGATCGCATCTGAAAAGTGGGACTTCGTCGCCATCCAGGCGGTGGACATCAACACGATCACCGAGCCCGTCGTCAGGATGATTGAGGCCGGTATCCCCGTGATTGACATGGACACGCTGATCGCGCCGCTCGATCAGATCGACGTCTTGACATTTCTTGCTCCCGACAACGACTTCATGGGCGCCGCGGTCACCCAGGCGCTCGTGGACGCGATCGGCGGCCAGGGCACGATCATCATGACGCAGGGCGCGCTCGGGCATACCGGCGCGCAAGGGCGTGCGCGCGGATTCCAATCGGTCATCGACAGGTTTCCCGGCGTCGAGGTCCTGGCGACTGATCCGGCGGATTGGGACGTCGCGAAAACGGCGCAACTCTGGGAGACGTACCTCACCAGGTTCTCGAAGATCGATGCCGCGTTCTTCCACAACGACGACATGGCGCTCGCCGCGGCCAACGTCATGAAAGCGCACGAGCGTACCGAGATCCTGATTGGCGGCGTGGACGCGATGCCGCAGGCCATCCAGGCGGTGGTCGACGGCCGCATGCACGCCACGGTCCGCAATTCCTCCTGCCGCATCCACGGCGGCGCCATCGTCGCCGGCGTCGCCGCTGCGCGAGGGCCGAAGACCGGCCTCCCGATCCCAAAGCAGATCGTCATCGACGGCCCGATCGTCACCAAGACGAACGCCCCGGGGATGCTGTGGATGGAGGAGCAGTTCCTCATCTGACCATGCGACATCAGCTTCGGTCCGCTCGCACACATGCCGGAGAAGGATGTCACGATCGTGAAGGTCGCCGGCACCACGCTGACGCTGGCCGCTGTGGTCAGACCGCAGCAGGTGCCAGCTCCCTGAAAGCGTGACCGATGAAGCTGATGATTGTCGAAGACAACCCGCACATGTGTCGGTTGTTGACACAGCTCTTGTCAGACCTGGCGGACGCGATTGTCGAGTGCACCGACGGTGAACAGGCGGTGGCGGCGTATGCGGTCGAGCAGCCCGACTGGACGCTGATGGATTTGCACATGGCACGGCTGGGCGGCATCGAGGCGACCCGACGGATTCGGGCCGCCTGGCCCAAGGCGCGGATCCTCATCGTCACCCAGTACGACGATGAGCGTTGGCGGGCCGCCGCGCGACAGGCGGGCGCGTGCGGCTACTTTCTCAAAGACGACCTGCTGGCGGTGCGGCGCCGGCTGTCAGCACCGGAGTGATCGCGCCGCCATGCGGATGACGGCTGGTGTATGCGGAGGAGGTATCAACAGGCGCTGATAGGTTTCGAGTGGCTCTTGCGCACACGGAGTTAGCAGAAGCGCCACGTCAAGGCCTGCCTGGTTGCGGGATCAGGGTGCCGTAAACGTCGGTAGCGCACGCCGCGTCCTTTGAGCGTGGTGTGGCCAGAACAGCGGCAGTTGGAACCACTTGGCGCAGTGGCTCTGTACCCTCGAATATCTGAAGGCTAGCCCGAACCATTCAGTGCCCTCGATTAGTTACGCCCCTCGGGCTTCGACTCCGGCCCCGGAACCCGGGCCTCCGCTCAGGGCTAGAGGGCGTAGGGTATACAGGCGTAGGGATTCATCCCTCTGCCCTCCCTTTGCCCTACGCCCTATGCCCTATGCCTATGCCCTTCACCACTTCATCTGCACTCCCAGCCGAACCATGCGTCCCTGCAGGACGCTGGCCGGCAGCCCGTAGGCGGCGGTGTCGTAGCGGGTCGAGCGGACCGCAGCAGTCGAGTTCGCGTTGAACACGTTGAAGATATCGACTTGGCCCTGGATGCGCGAGCTACCCCAGAGACCGAACCACTTGGCAAAACTCAAGTCGAGCTGCCGCAGGCGAGGCAGGAACTCAGTCCCAGGCGCGACGATAGGAACCTCCACCGACGCCGAGGCCAGGCGGGCGTCAGCGTTCGGGAAGACTAGCTGTCCCGCCGGACACGGGGCAGGGCAGTTGGCCGGATAGCGAGTCGCGTTCGTCAGGAACCAGTTCGTTCCCACCGGGCTGCCGGTGTCGCCGTAGCCCGGACCGCTGATCTTGTTTTGGGACGGCCCACCCGGACCGGGGCCGGTAGTCGTCGTCAGGCCGAGCGGCCGGCCGGCGAGGTCCTGCCACGTGCCGCTGACGGTGATGCCCCAACCCACCGGGAAGGTGCCCGACAGCTTCAGCGCCTGTCGGTAGGGGATGTCGTTCTCCGAGTCATCGCAGAAGAGCAGCATGTTCGGATCGTCGGGCTCGTCACAGATGTTGCGCATGTTGCGCTCGGTGACGTACCCGCCGAAGAGCATCGCGCCTCCTGGAAGACGCGTGTTGATGGTTAGATCGAAGGCGTCGTAGACGTGGCTGCGGCCGTCCGAGTTCGTGTCGAAGTTTTCGACTCGAGACAGCGCGGGCGGCAACACATCATAAATCGTGAACGGCTGACCGGTGATTGGATGGAACACGTCGTACGCCCGGTAGTCGTTCATCGTCCGGAGGAGGTTGTCGGTGAGGCGCAGTCGGTGGAACGACCGGCGGTACCAATTGGCACCCACGGACACCCGCGGCATCAACTCGTGCTGGATGCCGGCTGTGGTCTCGAGATTGTAGACGCGCTTGAACTCCGGATCGACGACGTTCAGCCGCGGCGTGCCAAAGGTCGCCGGCAACTGCCCAAAGTTGATCTCGCAGCCAGCCGTCAGGTAGACGCAGCCCCGCTCGCCTTGGGCGATGTCGTCGGTGTTGAGGTCCGTCCACGAGAGATCCTGCGTCAGGGCCTGGAGGGGGTTGTAGCGGGTCGCGAACTGCGTTGTCCGCGACTCGTTGTAACGGTTGAAGCCGAACTTGAGCGCCGTCTTGGCATCGCCAAACAGGTCGTAGACGACTCCGAACCGCGGCGCGATGTCCTTCCAGATGGGCATCGGAATAGCATCGAACCGCCGCTCGCCGATGAAGCGGCCGGCCGGAGAGAACTGCTCCGCGACTTCGGAGTTGAGGTACTCCCAGCGAAGCCCGTAATTCAGAGTCAGCCGTTTCAGCGACCACGAATCCTGGGCGTAGAGCCCGACGTCGGCAACCAGCCGCTCCAGGGAGCGAATCGGTGTGTTGGAGACGCGGACCAGGGTGGGCACCCCGTTCGTGTAGCGCTGCTGCAAGTCGGCATTGGTGTCACGCGTGTTTTCGTAGGGGCCCCAGTTGTATTGGAAGCCTGCTTTGATGTTGTGTGAGCCTGTGACATAGGAGGCCGAGGCCGCGATGTTGTAGCGATCGGGGTAGCGGCCGCCCTGTCCGCTGCCGACCCCGCCCCAGAGTGTCGACCGGGCAATGTCGAACTTGCTCGTGCCCGCATACCAAGCCGGCGTGCCCCGCTCCTGATTGATGCCGTCCTGGTTCACGATGACGTACTGCTCGTAGTTCATCGAGAAGCCCGCTTCCAGAAGGAGCTGGTTCGTCAGCGGGCTGGTCCACTTGATCGCCGCGTCGTTGTAGAGCGGAGAGGTCCAGATCTGCGATGCGGTCAGCATATCGGTCACGTTCCCAGTGGTGATACCGTGACCGCGGAACTTGTCGATCTCATCGAAATAGGCGCTGATCTTGTTGCGCGGGCTTGCCTGCCACGTCAGGCGCACGACGGCGCTCTTGATCTGCTGATCGTCGACGCCCTGTTCGCAGGCGATGGCGCCGCTCAAGCACTGAGCGATGTTGGCGCCACTCGGCACGTCATATGTCCCTGATTTGAAGTCGTGGACTCCCCAATGGCGCAGCGAGCCATAGAACCAGAGCTTGTCACGAAAGATGGGACCTCCGATCCCGAAGTTGAAGTCCCAGACCTTCTTGATTTCGTCCACGTTGTTCAAACCGACCGCACGCAGCTCGTCGTCCAGGTTGTTCGACTGCCACGAGCCGTCGTTCCACGCGCCGAAGAACGACCCGTGGAACTGGTTGCCGCCGTCACGCGGGATGATGTTGACCCTGATGCCGCCCGGGGAGACGTCGGCACCGGCGCCCGCCGTCTGGTAGGTCATCTCCTGAACGAAGGCATTGTTGATGTACTGCTGAACGGCGCCGTCACCGTCGAGGCCGTTGATCATCATCCCGTCCACCTGGACGATGTTGTTGGCCGAGGTCAGGCCGCGTGTGGACATATAGGTCTGCTGCATCGCGCGTGAGCCGCCGACGTCCGGCTGGTTGAGCAGGACGCCCGGCACGAGCTGCGCCATCGAGTAGATGCTGCGGCCCGTGGGAAGCGCATCGAGAGCTTCACGTGACAGCACCTGTACCCGCGCCGTGCTCGAGACGTCGACGACTGGCGATTCACCCGTGACGGTGACTGTCTCTTCCAGGACGCCGACCCGCAACTCGGCATTGATGGTGGCCGTGAAGTCAGTGGGCAGCTCGAGGCCCTCCCGCACGTGGGCGTTGAACCCGGTGAGCGTGAATCGCACCGTGTACACACCTGGGCGAAGGTCCACGATCGTGAACTGCCCCTGCTCGTTGGTGATGACCGTTCGGACCTTCTCGATGAGCACCGGACTCATCGCTTCGACCGTGACGCCCGGCAGGACACCGCCCGACGAGTCCCTCACGGTTCCGGCGATCGCGCTTTGAGCAAGCGCGAGCGCCGGGAGCGCTATCGACCAGAAAAACACGAGTGTCGCCGCCACCAGGTTTCTACGCATCGCTGACTCCTTGGGCCAGAGCCCGAAAGCAAATCAAACGAGAAACGAGGAGAAGTGCGCTACGACGGCTACGGCATGAAAGGTGGGTCGAGAGTATGCGTGTGGACGCGCTTCGTCAAGGCGTGAGCAGGGGTTCCCCGCTCAGACCTAGACGCATTTGCGGGCCGGCTCGCACGCATCTCCAAATCGCATTGCGCCCCCTGGGGCAGACCCTTTCGCCGCCGCCGGTCACGACAGGCCTCCGGCCACATCCGCTACGGAGTCGGCCGGCGTACGATGATGTTGGAGACGCCGCGGCCACGCATCAATTCATTGAGCGCCTTGAGGTCTTTCTCCAACAGCGAATCGAGTGCCGCCTGGTGCTTGCGCAGCTGTTCCTCGAGGAGTTTTTGCACCTCGAGTTGCTGGTTGGTTGGCCTGAAGTCCGCGCTGGCCAGCCCGTTTGCCAGATATCCGAACTTGCTGAGGAGACGTGCGCCGAACCGCACGCCGTCCTGTCCGCGGCCGGTCACTCGCAGCTCCAGGAGGTTCTGCTCGATCTCGATGAGCCTCTGTTCGAGCTCACGGGCCGGCTTCATGATCTCAGCATTCGGCAGGACGCGACCGAGACCTTGAATCTGCCCCCGCACCAGTTCGATGTCGTTGGCCAGCGCGGCGGCGGAGTCAATGTCGCGCCTGAGCTCGGCCAACATCTTCATCTGCTCTTTGATGTCGGCCTCGGTACCACTGGAGTTGGGGTCCTTTCGCACTTCAAGCTTCTGCGAAAGCTGCCTGCCTCCGACATTGAGGCGGACGGTGTAAGTAGCGGGCGGCATGAGAATCGAGAGGCGACCGGCGCCTTGGGCGTCGCGCGTGCCATCGGGCCCGACTTGAATCTCTGGTGCATGAAGCGGGCTCGTCCGCATGCGCACCTCGGCCGTCGCTTCATCGCGCAGGTCCCAGTACACGCGGTTGAGCCCAGCAGCCTTCGGCCCCGGCAGCGTTCGCAGAACCTGGTTCTGGCCATCGAGGATCGAAATCGTGACGTCACCGTCCGGCGCGGCTTTGAGGAAATAGTTGATGGAGGCACCGTATGGCGGATTCTGCCCGACCGTCGGATCGTTGAACGACGAAGCTTCTCCGGTGATGTCGCGCAAGCGATACGCCGCGCGCGGCGGGAAAAGGTGCGCGTCGGCCGCTTGAACTTGTGGCGTCAGTTGCTGGAGCGGCGTGAGGTCGTCCAGGATCCAGAAGCCCCTGCCGTAGGTAGCGATGACCAGGTCGTTGAAATGCTCCTGCGTCGCTATCCAGTAGACCGGCGCACGAGGCATGTTCGTCTGTAACGGCTGCCAATTCTCACCATCGTTGAAGGACACGTAGATGGCGTTCTCGGTGCCCAGATACAGCAGTCCGCGACGCACGGGATCTTCGCGGATACACCGCGCGTAACTCAGCATGCTCTTCGGAATCCCGTTGGTGATCGCCCGCCACGTCTTACCGTAGTCCGTGGTCTTGTAGACGAAGGGGTCGCGGTTGTTCACCTGATGCAAGTCGACCGTCAAGTACGCGGTGCCGGCCTCGAAGCGCGATGGCTCGATGTTTCCAACCGTCCCCCACGGCGGGAGATTCGGGATGCTCTTCGTGACGTTGATCCACGTCTTCCCGTTGTCACGGGTGAGTTGGACTTGGCCATCGTTGGTGCCCGCCCAGATCAACCCCTTCTCCAGTCGTGATTCGGCGATCGCCATCACGGTGAACGTGTACTCGACGCCGATGTTGTCGCCGGTCAAACCGCCCGAAAACTGCTGCCGGCTCTTGTCGTTGGTGGAAAGGTCGGGGCTGATGACCTCCCAGCTCTGGCCGCGATTCGTGGTCCGGTGCACGTGCTGACTGCCGACATAGACGGTGTTGCGATCGTGGGGCGACATCGTGAGGGGCATCGTCCAATTGAAGCGATACCGCAAGTCGGCTGGGATGCCATTCGCCTGATCAGGCCAGACTTCGACGTTGCGCGCCTGCCGCCGGCTCTCTTCGTAGATGGCGACGATGCCGCCGACGCTGCCTGATCCGGAGGCGCTCGACCAGATCAGATTGGCGTCAACAGGATCCGGTGTGGCCCAGCCGCTTTCCCCGCCCGCCACCGTGTGCCACATACTGCGCGGAATGACGGAGCCAGTGCGACTGTTGCTGGGCCCTCGATACGACGGCCCGTCCTGTTTGTTGCCGTAGACGTAATACGGGATCTGGTTGTCGACCGTCACGTGATACATCTGCGCATTCGGCAGACGATTGCGATACCACGTCTTGCCTCGATTCACCGAGATCGAGAATCCCTGGTCGTGACCCACGATCATCCGATTGGCATCGCCTGGATCGATCCACATGTCGTGATGATCACCGCCCGGGGCCCGAGCCCCCTGTTGCTGAACGAGGGTCTGCGCTCCGTCGAGCGAGGTGCTGTAGCCGGCGGTCAGGAAGTAGGTCTCGTTTTCGTTGTCCGGTGCGACGAAGATGTGCGAGTAGTAATGGGCGCGCCCCATCGCATTGCGGTCGTAACTCACCACGCGCCACGTCCGGCCGCCGTCCTCTGATCGCCACACCTGACCCCGATCGGTTTCCTTGCCTTTCCACGGGATGCCGTCGCCAGTCTCGATCATGGCGTAGACGCGGTCCGGGTTCGACGGCGCGACGGCGACCTTGACTTTGCCCACCTCGCGGCTCGGGAGTCCCTGTCCTCGTAGCCGCGTCCACGTTGTTCCGCCGTCGCTCGAGGTGAACAGCCCACTTCCCGCACCGCCGCTTTCGCGGCTCCACGTCTTGATGTCGACCTGCCACATGCCAGCAAAGAGACGGCGCGGGTTGGTCGGATCCATGTCGAGCTCGGAACATCCGGTGTTCTCGTCCACGAACAGCACGCGCTCCCAGGTCTTGCCGCCGTCGGTCGTCCGGAACACGCCGCGTTCCTGCTGCGGCCCGTAGGCATGACCGAGCGCGCAGGCGAGGACGACCTCCGGGTTCTGTGGATGCACGACGACTCGACCGATGCGGCCAGTCTGTTCGAGCCCCATGCGCGCCCACGTTCGTCCGGCATCGGTCGACTTGAAGATGCCCTCACCGACCGAAATGTGGCTGCGGATGCACGCTTCGCCGGTGCCGGCCCAGACGGTGCTCGGATCTGAGGGTGCCACCGCAATGTCGCCGATCGAATGCACAGGTTGGTCGTCGAAGATGGCTTCCCAAGTGACGCCGCCGTCGATCGTCTTGTGGATACCGCCGGATGCGGAGCCGGCGTAGTAGACGAGCGGCTGGCCCCGAACACCGGCAACCGCGCTGATCCGATTGCCTTCAGGGCCGATGTAGCGCCACGGCAGGCGACTGTAGACCTCGGGCCCTACCGGCGACGCCTGTTGGGCCGCACTCGGAACGATGGCGGATAAGACGATCGCGCCAGTGACAATCGCGGCGCACGACAGGACAAAACGTACCGACTTCGCCATAGCGGGCTCCTGCGATCGACGAATTGAATGACTGGGCGATTGGGTGATTGAGCGATTGAATTGTGGTGATTGAGTGAATGGGGGTGATTAGGTGCCGCAGTGCGCGCTTGCTAAATCACCCAATTACCCAATAACTCAATTCCCCAATCGGGAAATTGCGCGGAGCTTACGCCCCACCAAGGATCAAGTCAAGGTGAGCTGCGGCCGCAACGATCCTCATCACAACTGAGCGCCAAGGTTAGATCGTCTTGATCTGCGCATCCGGGGCGGCGCCAAGCGCAGCTTCCAGATCGCCGGCTTTCGTTTCAGGCGGATTCTCGACCCCCACCAGGATCTTTCCGTCGGACACCTCGGGGTCGTACAGCTTCGAGCTGGGGCCAAGACGCGCGCTGACTGCCAGCGTGGTAACCGTGGCCAGAATCGCGCCGAGCATCGTCAGCTCGAACATGATGATCAGGTTTGGCCACCAGGCAAACGTCGGCAGCCCACCGGTGTTGATTGGCCAGGAGGTTTCGGTCAGCCACGCGAGCCAGATTGCCGTCGCCATCCCCAGCAGGCCGCCGCCGCTGGCGATCCACCACATCCAGGTCGCCTTGTCCATCTGGCCGAACTCGTAGTCGTCCATCGGCTGGGAGGAGAGCACGGTGATCTCCCGATCGGCGAGCCCGGCTGCCCTCAGGCGATTGACGGCTTGTTGCGCCGACTGCCCGTCCGGATAGAGCGCGTACACAGCTTTCATGGGTGCATCTCTAGCGAGGCTCCGCCTCGGACCGGCGAGGATGTTGAAGCCGGCTGTTGCTCCGCCTCGCTGGTAACAGCGTCATTTTGCCCGCCTCCGGCGGGCGGGCCGGCCTTGAGCTCCCAGATCGAAATGATCGGCACGACCTTGGCGAACAGCACATACAACAGCGTCATGGCGGCGAAGGTCGCGCCGGCGATGATGAACTCGACCGGCTGCGGACGATAGCTGCCAAAACTGTATGGCAGGTACTTGTGCCCGAGCGAGGGCACGATGATGAGAAACCGCTCGAGCCACATCCCGACGATGACGCCAAGCGAGGCGATGACGCATCCGGTGATCGTGCGGAACCGACGGATGCCCATCAGCACGAGCGGCAGGACGAAGTTGCACACGACCATCGTCCAGTAGAGCGGGGCGAAGTCCTCCCGCTGCGTTTGCCAGAAGACGGCCATCTCGCTCGGCTCGTTCCCGTAGTAGGTGACGAGGCGCTCGTTGAACACGAAGTAGCCCCAGAGGAGAGCCATGACGAGGAGGAGCTTCCCCAGGTTCTGAAAGTGCACTGGTTGCAGGTAGTCTCGAAGATGCAGGAAGCGGCGCAAGACCGCCATCGCGATGACGAGCCCCGCGATGCCGCTGAAGATCGCGCCCGCCACGAAATACGGTCCGAAGATGGCTGTCTGCCACATCGGCACGGGCGCCATCGAGAAATCGAACGACACGATGGTGTGCACCGAAACCGCAACCGGCAGGATGACGACGGCCATGATGGCCATTGCCGTCTCCAGCCTGTGCCACTGTTTCGGCGTCCCCCGCCACCCGAGCGCGAGAATCTTGTAGATGCGATGCCTGAGCCCCGTGGTCTTGTCGCGCACGACGGCGAAGTCCGGAATCATCGGCAGGAACAAGAAGAGCACGCTGCCGGTGAGATACGTATTGATGGCGAAGAAGTCCCAGACGAGCGGTGAGCGGAAGTTCGGCCAGATCAAGCGCTCGCTCGGATATGGGAACAGCCAGAACGCCAGCCACGGACGCCCGAGGTGGATGATCGGGAACATCGCGCCGATCATCAGCGCGAACACCGTGATCACTTCGGCGCACCGCGTGACGGGGCGGCGCCATCCGGCATTCACGAGACGAAGAATCGCGGAGATCAGCGTTCCGGCGTGACTGATGCCGATCCAGAAGACGAAGCTCGTGACGTAGAAGCCCCAATAGACCGGCCACCTGATGCCGGTGACGCCGAAGCCGAAATACGCCTGCGACATCCAGGCCACCAAGCGCGGTCAGGACGATGCCTCCGAAGCAGGCGACGAGGAGGTAAAACCTCCACGAGGTGTGCAGCAGCGGCCGCAGCAGGTCGCTGTTGACACGCTGAATGTTGGAGAGACGATTCATTTGCGAAGATTCTC
Source organism: uncultured Acidobacteriota bacterium (assembly GCA_963724485.1). Classification (GTDB taxonomy): domain Bacteria; phylum Acidobacteriota; class Vicinamibacteria; order Vicinamibacterales; family UBA2999; genus JACCSI01. The sequence continues at coordinate 687,945 of CAVRUW010000010.1, read as the reverse complement.
GGCCGTCAAGGCTCCTATGTCTGGCGGCTCAGGTACGTCACCTTGGGGCGCGTGCCGAGGTCCTCGAGCAGCTTGCTGCCGCGCGACGATCTCGAGAGTCGCGACACCTCGCTCTCGGGATCGTCGAGATCACCGAACACGAGCGCTTTCGACGGGCAGGCTTGCACGCAGGCTGGCTGAATGTCGCCGTCCCGGAGCCCGCGCTCCTCAGCTTTCGCCTGAATCGTCACCGCCTTGATGCGCTGCACACAGAACGTGCACTTCTCCATCACGCCGACCCTGCGCAGCGAGACGTCGGGGTTGAGCTGCAGATGCAGCGGCTTGTCCCATGACGGGTTGAAGAAATCGAAGAACCGTACGTTGTATGGACACGCATTGGCGCAGTAGCGCGTGCCGATGCAGCGGTTGTACACCTGCGCGTTGAGACCGTCCTCGGTGTGGTGGCTGGCGTAGGTCGGACACACTGGCTCGCACGGCGCGTTGTCGCACTGCTGGCACATCACGGGGCGAAATTTGAGCCGAACGTCCGGAAAGTCGCCCTCCCAGTAGCGCTCGACCCGGATCCAGTGCTTCGCGCGGCCACGCGCCGCCTGATCGGCGCCGACCGTCGAGATGTTGTTCTCGGCATGGCAGGCCGTCACGCACGCACCACAGCCCGTGCATCGATCGAGATCGGCCGTCATTCCCCATCTAGGCATCGGCTGTCTCCTTAACCTCGGTCATCGTTCGCGTTCCTCATGCTCACGCAGTCCACCCGCAAACAAAACGAGCCGCCCGTCGGGCCCGCCGATGCGAGAGACTCGCACCCGCGTCGCGGCCCAAGCCAGGGCGCCCGTGGCTGTCTCGCTGATTGAAGCCAGCAACTCGATCGGGTTTTCACCTCGTCCGCTTGCGTACCTCGTGAAGGTTCGATGTCCCTGACCGACCGGCATCGCAACGAGATCGGGCGCAATTCCCGGCGAGACGACGGCCGCCGTGCGCACGGTGCCGTGAGCCGACGTGACCTCGACCACGTCTCCCTGCCCGATACCGAGGCGTTCGGCTGTGGTGGGATTGATCTCGACCCAGCTGCTCCACATCGCAGACGTGAGCGGGTCGGGCATCTCCTGCAACCATGGGAGGTGCGAGAGCGATCCGTCGAGGAAAGCGCTCGACGCGTATGGCAGAAAGTGAAAGGGGAATTGCTGCGCGTCACCGTCGAACTGCGGCTGCACAAACGTCACCGTACGGGTGCCGGATGTGACACCGGGTGCCGGAGTGACCAGGCCGGCTGGAAGGGTTCCCCACCAGCCACCCTTTTCCTGAGCATCGGTCCAGGCGTCGGTGTCAGCGCTCGGCGCTGGCAGCGCCGCGAACGTGGCGGCGAGCATCTCGTCGAACGTTTGCCACGGCAGATCGAGCGGACGTCGAAGGCCACGGCCGATCGCGAGCAGCACGTCTCCGGTCGCGCGGGTCTGGTGCAGCGGCTGCATGACGGGTGGCGCAGCGCCGACCACGGCGACCATCGCACCCGATTCAGGCACGGATTCGGCCCACGACTCGAGGAATGAGTGGTCCGGCAGGATCAGATCCGCAAGACTGCTGGTCTCGTCCAGGAAGCTGCCGAAGCTCGCGATGTAGGGAATCTTCTGGAATGCCTCGCGAACTCTCCACGCATGTGGTGTCGTGAAGACCGGATTTGCGCCGTCGACGAGCAGCACTTGTGGAGAGGAGTCCGTGCCCGAGAGTATGTCGGCGGCCAGGCGTTCGAGTTGTCGATCTTCCGGCTTTCCGCCTACGCCTGCGGCTCCGGCGAGGCTCGCCGAACGCGCGCTCCGCGCGCGAAGGCGGCAGGCCGGAAGGTACGAGCGATATCGATCTGTGGCGTAAAGAACATGCCGCCGGGCTGCTCGACACTTCCCATGAGCGCGTTGAGCGCATTGACGGCGAGCGCATTGAAAAGGCCGTTGGTATGCGCAAGCGGCGAGCCACCGATGATCGCAACCGAAGGACGCATCTCGGCGAGCTCGCGCGCCAGTCGCTCGACGCGGCGTGCGGCTACCCCGGTCAACTTCTCCACCTGTTCTGGGGTGTAGGCGGCGAGACCCGTGCTCCAGCCCTCGATAAGCGACCCCGCCCGGCCTCCGGCTTCAGCGGGACGGAGCTTCCCGGCCATGATGACGTTCGCGAGCCCGAGCGCCAGCACACCCTCGGTGCCGGGCCGCACCGGCACCCACTCGTCCGCGTTTGCGCCCGTTTGCGACATGCGTGATTCCACCTGCACGAACATGCCGCGGATGCCGGGACGCCCCTGCCGCATCAGCGCCATAGCCGCGCCCCTGCGACACCGGTGAATTCCACGTGCCGAGGAAGTCTGCACCGAAGCCAAGGACGTACCGGGCATTCGGCAAATCGAAGGTAGGGAGCTGCTCGCGACCGAAGCTGAATGCGTTGGCTCGCCGAAGCACGTCATTGTCGAACAGCTCGTAAGTGATCGGCTTGGGCGCGCCATATCGGGCAAGGAACTGCTCGATCAGGACGGTTCGATGACTGTAGGTCGGCCTCTTGAGAAACGCGAGCCGGTGGCGGCTGGCGGTACCCTCGAGCGCGTCGAGACGCGACACGACCTCCGCAATCGCGTCATCCCAGGAAATAGCTTCATATCGACCGTCGCCGCGCTCGCCGGCGCGCTTGAGCGGCTGGGTGATCCGATCGGGGTGGTACGTCACCTGGATCGCCGCTTGGCCGCGTGGGCACAGGCCGCCTTGATTGACAGGGTGTGCCGGGCTGCCTTCGAGTTTCTTGGCCGCGTTGATGCGCACCCTCCCTGCCTGACCGCTGCGAACGACCTCGGCATCGGCATCCATGACCCGCACGGTCAGGCCGCATCCAGATGCGCAGAGCGGGCACACGCTCGGCTTCCAAACGGCCACGCCCGGAACGATGTCATCGTCGGGAACGAAGCGAATGAGCTCGTTCTCCGGGTTGCCGCAGCTGGCGAGCGCCGCACTCGATGCGGTCACGGCTGTGAGCTTGATGAAGGAACGTCGATCCATGTGTCTTAGCCGGATGTCTGGTCGAATTCCATGGCGGCCGTTCCGTCGGAACGGCCGATAAACGTTGGCCGAGCCTGTTGCCGACTACGACAGGAATCGTTGATACGCTCCATCAGTAATGACAAGCCAAACAATCGATGCGACGCTTTCCGTTCGTTGTGGCAATTCACGCAGAAGCCCATGGTCAGCTCGACGTTGCGCTGAGCGACCGTCTGCTCCGCGATGTTGCCGTGGCACGTCGCGCACTCCACCTTGGCGCGGATGTGCGGCGCGTGATTGAACTTCACGTGCGACTCCGCGGGGTACCCAAACACGCGTTGCCACGCGAGGTCGATGCCCTTCTTCCGCATCTCGGTGATCTGTTGGATCCGCGGCCGATCGCGCGCGATGCTGTTGTGACAGAGCATGCACGTGCGGACGCCTGGAAGCCCGGCCACGGGACCCGTCGTCACGGTCGCGTGACAGTACGCCGTACACGAAATCTTCCTCTTGACGTGCACGTCGTGCGGGAACTCGATCGGTTGTACGGGAGTCGGCCGTCTGCCGAAGAAATCGTTCACCGCCGCAGACATCGACGGCTGCGCCGTCGTGAACACATCCGCATTCTGCCCCGGCAGCAGAGGTGGAGCGGTGGTCGTGGGCACGTTGCTCTGGAACAGTCCACAGCCGATGCCGGCGGCCAGAGCTATGCCGGAGAGCAATGCGCGGCCGAAGACCCTGCGGCGTGTTGTCACCACACCTGTGTCAGCGCGATGGAGGCTTCGGACCGATGCTCCGGAGGTAGTTGACGATGTGCCACATGTCAGTGGCCGTCATCTCGCTCCTGACCCCCTTCATCTCGGAGTCTTTGATCCCGTTGGCGATGATGAAATAGATTTCACCGTCACTCGACCCGTGATCCCACTTGTCATCGGTGAGATTTGGAGGGCTTGGGTTCGTTGGGGCGAGCGGACCATCGCCCTGGGCGTTCGATCCGTGGCAATGTTGGCAGGCCTGGTCGTAATTCTGCTGCCCCTTTTTGATGGACGCGGGATTCGCCGGCACCGGGTTCTTCACCGCCGCGGCCTTGGGATTACCGCCCGTGCCCTGAGCGCCGATGCCCACTGCGAGAGATGTAAGCGCGAATGCTAAAGCTATAAGTGCAGCCGAAACGCCACGCATTGGTTCTTCCTCATTCTCCCCGCGTCTTTCCGAGCTGCCAGACAGGGTAACCCTATCCGAGCAGGAATTCGAATGTGTTGGCGGGCAACAACACAATCAGAAAGGCTAGGGCCGCAACGCTCGCGATCGGCCGCGCGCAGCCAAGTGTCCTGACGCCGCAAGAAGCTGGGTGAGAGGGTCGTGGCGCCGGACACGAAGTCAAGCGCGGCGCCGATGGTCGCCTGATCTGGCGACGATCGCGCCACGAACAACCTACGGCGTCCAGTCGAGCTATCGGTCGGCTCAATCTCGGTCATTCACCATGCGCGAGAATGGCGCGGCCCGGCTGGCGCAGGCTGGAGAACGCGCGGGAACGGACTCATTATACGAATCCGGCGCTACGCTTGGTCACGAATTGTCACGCCACCGTTGGGTTACCCTTCGTCAACCGTCAAACCGCCAGCACGCAGTTGGTGACACAGCAGGCCTCAAGGGCGTCGGCGAGATCAGCCTTGTCGGCATATCCGATCGCTACCGATCACCCTGAGCGCATGCACCTAGAGAAACCGAGGGCTGCAGGGCTGCGGGCTAGAATGAAAAACGATGAGTGCGCTGCCTAGCGTGGTGCTCCTGGGGCCTGGCTCGAGCGGGTTTGAGGGGATGGCATCGCGCACGGCTCAGGCTTGGTTCGATGCCCATCCCAACGCGTCCACCGGCTCGGTCTGGCCGTCAGAAAACTGGCCGTTCATATACCCGTTTGCGCTCGACCTCCTCGCCGAGCCGGCGATCATTCTGGTGCCTGATTTTCACGAAGCGTTCGTCAATCACCAGACCGCGGGCACGAGGTTGGTGACAACGCAACCGAGCTACCTGTTGCAAGCGTGGCTGGAGGCGCTGAAAGGTCGGGACGTCCTGCTGATCGGGTGCTGCCGACACGGGCAGCCTCCAGACGTATGCCCCGGAAATCCTCACCCGCGATGTAGTGGGATCCGTGGGATACGGCAGAGACAGATGGAATCAAGCGCACCTCACTCGGCGCCGAAGGTATGTGCCCCTCCGGGCCAGCTGCCTGCGGAAGCGATCGCGCTGCTCACTCAGGGCGATTCGCGCGACCGACGCAGCCGAGCGTTTGGCGCTTTGCGTCCAGACACTCGACCACGGACGAGTAGCCCCGGCGCTCCTCGCGACCGCCAGCGCCTGCATGGAGGTCAACGACCTCGATGCGGCCGCCCGAGACCTGGACGAGGCGCTCGAGCAGGCTCCTGAGTGGGCGGCTGCCCATTTCGAGCGTGGCAAGCTTTGGCTTCGACTCGACGACATGGAGCGCGCGTCTCGCTCGTTTCGCGCCGCGGCAGACCGCATGCCCAACTTCGGGTCCGCCTGGGCAAATCTTGGCGCCACGCTCGGCGAGCTGGATCGTCCACGCGAAGCCCTCGAAGCCTTCCAACAGGCGCTCCGTTGCGACCCGTCCAGCCACCAGGCTCTGAACAACGTCGGGGTGGTCAATCGCGAGCTGGGCAATCTGGCGGAGTCAGAAGCGGCGTTTCAACGGGTTACCCAGCTCGCCCCCGACTTGGCCTTTGGCTATTACAATCTCGGGCACACCCTGTTTCTTCAGGGGCGCTACCAGGCGGCGCTATCGGCCTATGTCGAGGGGCAGAAGCGCGATCGGGAGCGCAACCCGGTTCAGGCAAGCCGGTTGGCGTTGTGTCGATTGGCGGTTGGGGACAGTGCCGGGGCACTCCGTGAATTGCAGCGAGCAACCAGCGGCTTGCCACGTGACTACCGTCAGCAGTTGCTCGCAGACACGAATTCGATTGCGTGGGCGCTGCTGACTCATCGACCGGAGCTGCCGGGGTGGAAGCAAGTCAACGATTGGCTCTCGGGAGAGTTGGCCCGGCAAGCTTAAGAAGGCCTAGCGGACGTCGGGGGCGGTCTGGTACACGCAACACCCTCAGTTCGCGTATATCGCAGGGGAACCGATGAAGATCGAACAGACCTCGGCAGAGTCCGGGCGTTCGCACAGCACGCGACCGAGCGCGTTGAGCCACCTGCTGTACGACCGTGGCGTGCGGTTCGCGGCCGGATTGGCCGTGGTCGTGGCCATCCCGGTTGCGGTCCTCTTCTATTTCCAGTTCCGATCGTTGAACGACCTCGAGGCGGCATCGGCAGTGGTGCTCCGCCAATTGAGCCATGACACGGCCGACTCGTTGGCTCGCTCGATTGAGGAAGGCCTCAAGCGACCGCATATCGATCTGCTGCTGCGACCCGGTCAGCAGGGCCGACTGAACCCACCCGACTTCGCATGGCTCGACACGGTCTTCACCGAGGGGCTGGCAGGCAGTCCTTTCATCGAAGAACTGTGGCTGTGGAACGAGAACCCAGAAGGGCGTCTCGATAAGTTCCTCGTCTTCGACCGGACGAGCCTTCAAGCGCCTCCGGGCGCCTACGAGCAGCGGTTCCGAGAGTCCCCCTCCCGGCTTGCGCAGCTGGTGCCGATGCTCCGCGTGATGGGGGAACAGCAACGGGCGATTGTCGCGTTCCCGGTGGTCATCGATGGGCGGCACAAGTATGTGCAGGTCCAGTTGCGCTTTGGTCCGAACCGCGAGCGGGTCAACGGGTTCCTCGGCTTCATGGCCGATGCCGAGCATCTCCGGACGGTCTATTTCCCAAGCCTGATTCAAAAGCGCCTGGCCGAAGTCCAGCAGCTGGTGGGCTTCCCGCCGCTCGAGATCTACATGCTCGACGGGAACGGCAAGACCATCGCCGGACCGAATGCGCCGCCCTCGGCGATGTCATTCGTCGACGAGAAGAGCCTCCCGCTCGTCTTCTTCGATCGCGAGCTGCTGGAATACGCCGCACCATACGAGCAGGCGCGCGAGACATGGCGCGTGCGAACCGGCTACGGCGTGCAGACCATTCCCGAGATCGTGAGCGCCAGCACACAGCCGCAGCTGGCGTTGATGATCGTGCTGGCACTCGTGATGGCAGGTGGCGTGTTCTTCGTTGCCGGCGCCGCAGCTCGAGAGGTCCGCGTCGCAGAGCTCAAGTCGAACTTCGTCGCATCCGTCTCGCACGACTTGAAGACTCCGCTGGCGTTGATCCAACTGTTCGCGGAAACGCTCGAGCTCGGACGGGTGCGCACTCAAGAACGGGCACAGGAGTACTACCGCATCATCAATACCGAAGCCCGGAAGCTGACGCGCCTGATCGAGAACATTCTCGATTTCTCGAAGATGGAAGCAGGCCTTCGGCCCTATCGAATGGCGCCGGTCGACCTGGGTAAGTTGACCAACCAGGTGCTTTCCGAGATGAACAGCCAGTTCAACCAGGCGCACTTCGATGTGCAGACACGCGTCGACCAGAACCTGCCGCCTGTGATGGTGGATGAGGACGCAGTCGAACAGGCGCTCGAAAACCTGCTGGTCAACGCGATCAAGTACTCGGGGCCCTCGCGTTCCATCAACGTGCAGGTCGGCCGCGAGAAGGATCACGTCAGCGTGAGCGTCATCGACCGTGGCATCGGAATCTCACGCCGCGAACAGAAGAAGATCTTCCGGAAGTTCTATCGCATCGACAGCGGTCTCGACGGCGGCCCTCAGGGCTGCGGTCTGGGCCTGGCTATCGTCGATCACACGATGCGCGGCCACGGCGGCTTCGTGCGAGTCGACAGCGAGCCCGATCGCGGCAGCACCTTCTCGCTGCACTTCCCCATTGCTGCGGACGCTTCCGCAGCCGGAGACCGTGATGACACGCATTCTGGTGATCGAGGACGAACCGCAGATGTTGCTCGGTCTGCGTGACAACCTCGAGCTCGAAGGCTACGAAGTGCAGACGGCAGCCGATGGCGACGAGGGGTTGGCACGCGCGGCGAGTTTCGGACCCGACCTCGTCATTCTCGATGTCATGCTGCCGCGCAAGAACGGCTTCGACGTCTGTCGCGAGCTGCGCGCCCGCTCCAACGCGACCCCAATCGTCATGCTGACGGCGCGTTCCGCGGAGACCGACAAAGTGCTCGGACTCGAGCTCGGCGCCGACGACTACGTTACGAAGCCATTTTCGATTACCGAACTGCTCGCCCGCGTGCGTGCCGTGCTCCGCCGCACGACATCACACAAACCGGCACCCGCGGATCTGGTTCGTATCGGCGACATCGAGATCGATTTCAAACTCCACCAGGCCCGTCGCGGCAAGACACGCATCGAATTCACGGCGCGTGAGTTCGATTTGCTTCGCTACTTCGTTCAACACACCGGTCAGGTCGTGACCCGTGAACAGATCCTGAACGAAGTCTGGGGCTACGAGGAGTTCCCCACCACGCGCACGATCGACAACTTCGTCGCGAAGCTTCGCCAGAAGATCGAGAAGTCGCCGCATGCGCCCGAGCACATCCTGACCATTCATGGGTCCGGGTACAAGTTTGTTGGGTAATTGGATGGGGCGTAGGGCATGGGGCCTGGACTAGGGTGTCCTCCTCTGCCCTCTGCCTCTGCCCTCTAATGCTCCACGCCCTACGCCCAATCCCCTATTCCATTTGAGGATCCCGACCATCCATGGACGCCAAGCTCATTCTCATCGCCGCCCTCATCGTCATCACCATCGGCTATGCCTTCGCGTGGTGGAGCATGGCGCGCCAGAAACGTGCGGCGCGTGGGCACGGCAGCCACGAACCGGTAGCGCCACGACCGATTCACACCGCGATCGGCTTCATTACCAATTTCTTCGACACACTGGGCATCGGATCGTTCGCGACGACAACCGCGATGTTCCGTGCCTGGAAGCTCGTGCCGGACGAGCAGATCCCGGGCACGCTCAACGTCGGTCATGTGCTGCCGACCGTCATCCAGGCCATCATCTACACCCAACTGGTGCAGGTCGAGTTTCAGACCTTGTTCCTCATGATCGCGGCGGCCTGCCTGGGCGCGTGGCTCGGCGCCGGGGTCGTTGCCGGACTCCCCCGCCGGAACGTGCAGATTGGAATGGGCCTCGCGCTGTTCGGCGCCGCCAGCATCATGTTGCTCCAGCTGCTGGGACAGGTGCCCGGCGGAGGAACGGCGCTGGCGCTCAATGGCACCAAGCTCGCGATCGGTTTGGGCGGAAACTTCCTGCTCGGCGCCCTGATGACGCTCGGTATCGGGCTGTATGCACCCTGCATGATCCTCATCAGCATGTTGGGGATGGACCCAACCGCTGCATTTCCGATCATGATGGGATCCTGCGCTTTCCTCATGCCCGTCGGGAGTCTTCAGTTCGTCCGCAAGAACAGCTACAACCTGCGCGCCGCCGTGGGACTTGCGGTCGGCGGACCGCTCGCCGTTCTCATCGCCGCCTTCATCGTTCAGTCGCTGCCGCTTCTCTATGTGCGCTGGCTGGTGGTTGTCGTTGTCGTCTACACGGCATCGACGATGCTGCGGTCGGCCGCGACGGAGCGAAAGGGCGCGTTGGCGCGAGCTTAGCGACTCGCCGGCGTAGCGGCTTCGTGGCTTCGCTGCGGTTCTCGACGGGGTTCTGAGCAGAACGCGCTAGAACCTCCGAAGAACGATCGCGACGAACCGTCGGGACGAACCCTCGTGACGAACCTCCGAGTAGAACCGCGTTCTGCAGACTCTATTGCTGCCGCAAGAGCTCCGCAGGTGAACTGCGCACCGCTTTGAAGAATGGTGGGGCGGTCGCGATCGCCGCCGCGCCGATCACGGCGGCAATCCCAACCATCAACGGCGTCACAATCCCCTCGCTCGCTCGGAGCCCGAGGGCTTCGGCCGCGGTGAGCGCGAGTGGCGTCAGCGCGAGCCCCACGACCATCCCGATGACAAGGCCGCGGCCAAGCAGGCGCAGCGGCGCACGGACCGCCTGAAACGGCATCGCGCCAACGGCCTGACGAACCGCGATCTCCTGCCAGGAGGCGCGCAGAGCCGTAGCCGCTGCGCCAAAGATTCCCAGCGTCAAAAGCAGCAGGCCAGCGGCCCCGAGCAGGCTCATGAGCATCGCGAGCAGCCGCGCCGGACTCAACACCGACTGCATGAGCTCGCCGGTCGTTTGAATTCTCTCGATTGCGATTTCCGGTTCGACCCGGCGGAGCACCTGCCGCACCTGGGCATCGGAGAAGACCACCGATGGTCCAGTCGCCACGACGAAGCTGCTCAACTCACCGCCTGACTGTGTCGATGGCAGATAGATCTCCATCGATGGCCTCTCCAGGCTGCGATACTTGGCGTCGGCAGCGATCCCGACGACCAGGCGTGACTTCCACTTCTCACCGAGTGAGAACGTGTCGATCCGCTGACCGACCGCTGGCGCGTTTGCGAACAGCGTGCGCGCGAGGGTTCTGCTGATCACAGCGATCGGCTCCGAATCAGCGCGATCGAAGGGCGTAAACCCTCGTCCCTCGACGATCGACTGACCCAAGGCGGCGAAGTACTCAGGCGTGGCGACAACGCGGCTGCCCGCGGTTGCTTCATCGGGCTGCACCAACGCGTCGTCCGTGCGCCGGACGGGAAACCCATCGACGATCTCGCCAAAGCGAAACGGGCGCACCGAGACAGCCGCGACTTCTTCCACGCCGCTCGCCTGCCGCAGCCCGCGTCGGAGCTCCTCCATCAGGACCCGGCGATCCGCGTTGGTCGGGTACTTCCAGCCAGGAATGGCGACATCGACGAGAGTCACTCCTCGAGTGAGAAATCCAACATCCGTGCGATTCAGTCGATCGAAGGTCTGCAACGCGGCGCCGGCGATAGCCAGGACGACAACGGCAACCACGGCCTGGCCAAACACGAGCGGAACCCCGACGGAGCTCGCCCGTGCCGCAACGCGTGCAGACGACTGTCGAGCGGCGTTCACATCATGACGGCATGTAGTCCACGCCGTCACGACGCCTACCAGGATCCACGCCACGGCACCGGCTACGAGCAGAGCAATCAGTGCAGTGGCACGATGCTCGGTGAGCGCCAGCCCGCTCGTGGCAACCGCGTCCACTCCTGACAGGAACGTCACAACCGCCGTCCACGTCGCGGCCGCGGCCAGCAGGCTCGAGACGACGAGCGGGAGAGCCTCGATCGACAAATCAAAGGCCAGTCGCGATCGGGACGCGCCCAGGAACAATCGCGCCGCGATCTCGGCCTCACGCTCACGGGCATATGCCAACCGAACCGCGGCGACATTGGCGCAAGCAAACAACAACACCGCGGCAGCCATCGCCATCGCAATCCACAGACGGGTGCCGAGTCGGCCCAACAGGACATCGGCGTAAGGCGTTACGACGGCGACGACCTGCTGATCCGGTTCCTGATATCTCTCGCGCAACGCGCGAATGATGCCGGTCAATTCGGCGCGCACTCCATCATTCGAAACGTGGGGTCGGCGCCGGGCCAGTACCTCGAGGACGCCGACCTTTCGTTGTTGGTCAAGCGGCTGGTTGGCAAAGGCATCAGCCAGCGCACGTTCAACGGAGATCCAGACGTCAGGATCGTCCGGGTAGCCGAAACCACGTGGCATCACTCCGATAACGTGGAAGTCGTTGCCATCGATGAACATGGACTCACCGACCACTGAAGGGTTCGCCCCGAGTCGCGATTGCCAGAAACGATGGCTCAGAATGACGGGCTGCACGGTGTTCGCGGCGAGATCCGTCGCGGCGAAATCACGACCCAGCGCCGGACTAATGCCGAGCGTCGCGAAAAACGAATGGGAGACTGCACGACTGGCGAGCGGCACGGTCTCCGGCCCGATGCGAGCTAACGCTGGCCAGTGCGACGATCCGAACGCGGCCATCGACTCGACTGCCTGAGAGGATCGCTGCCAGTCGAGAAAGTTGAGATGCGAGACCTCGATGAGATCCTGCCCCTTCGATGGATCGGCTTCCCAGACGACAGCCAGGCGGTCGCTCGCCGTGAGCCCGAAGGGCCGCAGCAGTGCGGCGTCGAGCAGGGTCCACGCGACTGTCCACGCGGCAATACCCAGCGCCAGGCACACAACCGATGTCACTGCCGTCAACGGACGACGAGCCATCCAGCGAATTCCTTGCGTCAGCGCGCGGGGCACGCCACCAAGCCATCGCATCACGCAGGCCTCCTTAGTGCTTCACCAAACCTCAGTAAGGCCGCCGCGCCACGAGCGGCAACGGTTTCAGGTGATAATCACTTCCCTCCGTGCCTCAGTCTACCGTCAGCGCACCGCCTGAGAGCGGGACAGCGGCTCCTCCACGAATCAGCGTCCTCAAATTGGCTGGCCCCGGACTCGTCGTTGCCGCAACCGGTATCGGCTCCGGCGATGTCGTGTCGGCTACGGTCGGCGGCGCTCGCTATGGCGTCCTGCTCCTGTGGGCGATCGCCCTCGGGGCGTTCTTCAAGTTCGTGCTGAGTGAAGGCATCGCCCGCTGGCAACTCGCCACGGGGCTGACGGCGCTCGAGGGTTGGGCGACTCATTTGCCCTCGTGGGTGAAGTACTACTTCGGGATCTATCTCGTCTTGTGGACCGTGGCAGTCACCGCCGCGCTTACCAACGCGACAGGCCTCGGGATCTCAAATCTCACCGGCGGTGCCATCCCGCAGTCGTGGGGTGCCGTCGGGCACAGCTTGATTGGTTTGGTGCTGGTGCAGATCGGGGGCTACGCGTGGTTCGAGCGACTCATGAAGCTGCTCGTCGGCGTCATGGGCTTCAGCATCCTGCTCTGCGCGCTGCTCATCGTCGGCGACTGGTCTCACGTCTTGTCAGGCATATTCGTCCCCACCATTCCTCCGGCCAGCGGCACATACGTCCTGTCGATCATCGGCGGCATTGGTGGCTCGATCACGATGCTTTCGTACAACTACTGGATGCGTGAGGAGCGCATGGCCGGAGCGGGCTGGCTTGGCTATGTGCGTGGCGACGTTGCCATCGCGTACTTGTTCACCGCAGTCTTCGGCATGTCGGTCATGCTGATCGCCAACCAAGCCTTCTATCTGGCCGGCGTCAAGATTACCGACGCTCAAGCGGTGCCGAAGATGGCCGAAGTCCTGGGCTCGCTACTCGGTCCGTTCGGTGTCTATGCGTATTCGCTGGGATTCTGGGCAGCCGTGTTCGCATCGCTGCTCGGCGTGTGGCAGAGCGTGCCCTATCTCTATGCGGACTTCTACGGCATTCTCAAGCGGCTGCCACCGGAAGCGCGTCGTGAAGTCACGATGGTCTCCAGCACGCCCTACCGACTCGCCCTCGCATTTATCACGCTCGCCCCGCTCCCATTCGCTTTCACGGGACGTCCGCTCGTCATCATCGTCACCTACACCATCGTCGGCAGCCTCTTCATTCCGTTCCTCGCAGCCACGCTGTTGTATCTCAACAACCGCGTGCAGTGGTCAGCGAATGTCCCGCACAATCACTGGACAACGAACCTGCTTCTGATTGCGATCCTCGCGCTCTTCGCAGTCGTTGGCGCGCAGGAGGTGATGAATGCGCTCTGAGGCACGGTGCCTCGGGTGCCTAGGTTTCGGACGACGCAAGCTGACGGAGCTTGAAGCGTTGGATCTTTCCAGTGGCAGTCTTGGGTAGCTCCGGCAGGAACGCCACCCAGCGCGGCCTCTTGTAGTCGGCTAGTTTGGCACGGACGAACTGCTCGAGCTCCATACCCCTCGTCGCCGAGCCCTCGACGCCGGGCCGGAGCACGACGAATGCCATCGGTTTCACCAGCGCGTCGTGATCCTCCCGCCCCACAACCCCGCACTCTTGAACGTCGGGATGCTGTAGCAAAGCATTCTCCACCTCGACGGGACTGACCCACTGACCACCGACCTTCAACATGTCGTCCGAACGTCCCGCGTACCAGAAGTACCCGTCGACGTCCTGCGTGTACTTGTCGCCAGTTCTCAGCCAGCCCCCTTCGATGGTTTCCTTTGTCTGTTCGTGCTTGTTCCAGTAGCTCGCGCAGACCGAATCCCCTTTGATCCAGAGGTTGCCGATCTCGCCGACGTCAACGGGCTGCCGCGTCGAGTCGAGGATCGCTGCCTCGTAGCCCGCCACCAGCTGACCACTCGACCCCGCCCGAACCGCGCCAGGGCGATTCGAGATGAACATATGCAGGGCTTCGGTCGATCCAATGCCGTCGATGATCTCGAGGCCGAAACGCTGCTTGAAGCGATCGAACAAAGCTGGTGGCAGCGCCTCGCCGGCCGAAACCGCGATGCGAAGACTCGAGAGATCGAAGTCCACGCCTTCGCGCTTGCACGCGAGCAACATGCCGTAACCTGTCGGTACCGAATAGAAGAGCGTCGGCCGATGCCGCTCGATGATTTCGTAGACGTTGGCAGGCGTCGGCGGCCCCGGCCAGAGGATCGTCGTGGCACCGACCGCTAGCGGAAAGTACAAAGCGTTGCCGAGACCATAGGCGAAGAACAACTTCGCCACGCTGAAGGTGCGATCCGACTCGGTGATGCCAAGAATGCCGCGGCCGAACAACTCCGCACAAATCCTCATGTCGTGATGCAGATGGACGCAGCCCTTGGGCGTACCGGTGCTCCCCGACGAATACAACCAAAAGGCTTCGTCGTCTCGGCATGTGGCTTCCGCCTGCAGTGTTGGCGAGCCCGAGGCAAGACAATCGGCAAACCCCATCGTCCCTGCCGCTACGCCTGCGCCGGCCACAATGACGTGACGGAGCCGTCCGATGTTGCTCGTAATCAGCCGTTCGATCGCAGGTAGGAGGGCCGCGCTGACGATGAGGACGACAGCGCGCGTGTCCTCGATCAAGTAACGGTAATCATGTTCTTTCAAGAGCGTGTTGACAGGAACGGCCACCGCTCCGATCTTGATCGCGCCGAAGAACGCGTAGGCAAACGCTGGTTCGTCGGCGAGCAGGAGCAGGACCCGTTCCTCGGGACGCACGCCCAAACCTTGGAGCGCGCTCCCACACCGGTTGACTCGCTCGGCCAGCTGCGCGTAGGTGACGCGCTCGTCTCCACATTCGATCGCGACGGATTCGCCCCGGCCCTCGTCGAGATGACGATCGATGAACCAGGTGGAGGCGTTGAACGCCTGGGGAACACCGAGGTCGGCAGCTGAGATGGCCGGCATGCGGCACATTGTATGTATGAGCGGACTCGTGGTCGATTACCGTCATCTCCTCGCGGCATTCTTCTTCGTCGCAACACAGTTGCCGGGGCCGGCCCCCTCCGAGCTTCCAGCGGCCGCCGGCCAGCAATTGGCGCAAAGCCTGGAGGCTGCGGCCCGCCATTCGCGACACCTCTGGCGGGACTCACCCCCGTTCAACACTGACGGAACCATCAACGCCTATATCGAGATCCCGAGGGGCGAGCGCCGAAAGTTCGAGTTCGACATGCAAAAACACGAACGATTCATCGACCGGGTCATGCCCGAGTCGGTCGGAGGCTATCCGGTCAACTACGGGTTCGTGCCGCAGACGGTGTCGTACGACGGCGACCCGTTCGACGCGCTCGTTCTCGGGCCAGCATTGGAAGGAGGCACAATCGTCCATGGAGCCATCGTTGGCCTGATGCACATGGCAGACGAGAAGGGCATTGACTCCAAGGTCGTGCTTTCGCTGGTCAGTTCAAACGGTGCCCTGCGGCATCCGCTGCGATCGGAGGATCGATCGCGGATTGGCGAGTTTTTCCAGCGCTACAAGCTGCACGAGGTCGGCAAGTTCTCCAAGGTGCCCGGCTGGGACAGCGTGGAACGCGGCCAACAGTTCGTCCGGATGACACACCAATTCTTTCTCGACTGCAGAAACAGCCACGGCGCAGTGTGTCGAGTGACTCGGTGAGCGCTCAGCGAAAGGCCGAAGCCAGGCTCACGACGGCGATTACCTGACCGATCCAGAACAAGAAGGACCACTTGATCAGGCCGGAGCGGACGTTCGCGACCTCCACCTTGAAGTCCGCGCCCAATTCCTGGCGCAGGTCCTTCATCTCCGATCGGAAATCGCCTCGAAGGGCTGCCATCCCGGCGTGCAGTTCGGTGCGAAGGCAGCCGCACTCCTCGGAGAGCCGACGCTCGAACCCATCGATGACCAGCGTCACGATATCCGTCCTTTCAACGGCCAGTACTTCGGCGAGTGCGTTGGTGCCCGCGATTCCAAGGCGCTCGCGCAGGACGTTTGGATAGGCAGAGACTTCCACAATTCACGTTCCTCTCTGACCTCAGGACGACGATGCCATCGTCAGCGGTGCTCCGTCAAGCGGCTACAAAAAGAAAGGCACGGAGAAGCCATGCTCCTCCGTGCCTTTGGGTTTGGCGCGTCGACAATCGTGCGGCTAGATGCCTTCGTCGGCTCCGCGATCGAGTGCTTCTTCGGGCTCGGCGAGATACTCCATGTGATCGAGCTCCATGTCCTCGTCGCTCGGCTGAATGACCGGCGGCGGCGGTGGCGGCTCGTCCACCGGAATCTGCACGTGCCGGTACCACCAGAAGCCCGTGCCGGCCGGAATCAGCCGGCCCATCGTGACGTTCTCCTTCAGACCACGCAGGTAGTCGATCTTGCCGGAGATCGCCGCCTCGGTGAGCACCCTCGTCGTCTCCTGGAAGGAGGCCGCCGAGATGAACGACTCGGTCGAGAGCGACGCCTTCGTGATACCGAGCAGCAGCGGCTGCGCTGATGCCGGCCGTCCGCTCGCCATGATCACGCGCTCGTTCTCTTCGAGGAAGCGGAACTTGTCCACCTGCTCGTCGACGAGGAACTCGGTGTCGCCCACATCTTCGATGCGCACCCACCGCATCATCTGACGCGTGATGACCTCGATGTGCTTGTCGTTGATGTTGACGCCCTGGAGCCGGTAGACCTCCTGGATTTCGTTCACCAGGTACTTCTGCAGCTCCTTCTCGCCCAGCACGTGCAGGATGTCGTGCGGATTGCTCGGACCATCCATGAGCGGATCGCCGGCGCGCACACGCTCGCCTTCCTGGACGTTGACGTGCACGCCCCGTGGAATCGAGTATTCCTTCGCTTCCATGTTGGCGTCGTCGGGCTCGATCAGGATGCGGCGCTGTCCCTTGACGATGCCGCCGTACTTGACCGTGCCGTCGATTTCGCTGATGACCGCCGGATCCTTCGGCTTGCGAGCCTCGAAGAGCTCGACCACGCGCGGCAGACCGCCCGTGATGTCCTTCGTCTTCGTGGTCTCGCGCGGAATCTTGGCAATGACGTCGCCCGCGTGTACTTCCTCGCCGTCCTGCACCATCAGGTGCGCGTTGACCGGCATGATGTAGCGCCGCTGCACGTTGCCGTTCGATCCCTTGATCTCGACCGTCGGCTGCTTCTTCTCATCCGGCGAGTCGACGATGATGAGTCGGGACAGGCCGGTCACCTCGTCGAGGTCCTCGTGAACGGTGAGGCCCTCGATGATGTCCTTGAAGCGAATCTGGCCCGTTTCCTCCGTCAGGATCGAGAACGTGTACGGATCCCATTCGACGAGGATCTGCCCGTTTTCGACCTGCGAGTTCTCAGTCACCTTGAGTCGAGCGCCGTACGGAATCTGATAGCGCTCGCGCGCCAGCCCCTTCTCGTCCTGAATCACGAGGTGGCCGTTGCGGTTCATGACGATCAGATCAGTACTGCCCTGCTGATTGGGCCGGTCGACGACCTGAAGGTTGTCGAACTTGACGACGCCGTTGTGCTTCGAGTCGAGTGTCGACTGCTCCGACACTCGGGAGGCCGTGCCACCGATGTGGAACGTCCGCATCGTGAGCTGCGTTCCAGGCTCGCCGATCGACTGAGCGGCGACCACGCCGACCGCCAGACCCATCTCGACGAGCTTGCCGGTCGCGAGGTCGCGGCCGTAGCATGCGGCGCACACGCCGCGCCGTGACGCGCACGTGAGCACGGACCGGATCTTGACCTTCTCGATGCCGGAATCCTGCACCGTGGCGGCCTTCTCCTCGTCAATCTCATCGTTCACGTCGAGCAGCACATTGCCGGTCAGCGGATCGACGATCCGTTCGAGCGACGTCCGGCCGATGATGCGGTCGCGGAGCGGCTCGATAATCTCGCCACTTTCGACAATCGCCCGGGCCTCGATGCCATCGAGCGTGCCGCAGTCGCGATCCGACACGATCACGTCCTGGGCAACGTCCACGAGACGACGAGTCAGGTAACCCGAGTCGGCCGTCTTCAACGCCGTGTCGGCCAGACCCTTTCGCGCGCCGTGCGTCGAGATGAAGTATTCGAGCACCGACAGGCCTTCGCGGAAGTTGGCCTTGATCGGCGTCTCGATAATCTCGCCCGAGGGCTTCGCCATCAGGCCGCGCATGCCAGCGAGCTGACGAATCTGCTGTTTGCTGCCTCGAGCACCGGAGTCCGCCATGATGTAGACGGGATTGAACTTCCCTTCCTGATCCCGTCGCTCCATCTCCTTGAACATCGCGTCGGCGATCTTCTCGGTGACATCCGACCACACGGCAATGACCTTGTTGTAGCGCTCACCGTTGGTGATTGCGCCTTCGAGGTACTGCTGTTCGACCTTGATGACCTCGTCGCGCGCCTTCTCTGAGAGCGCAGCCTTGCTCTGCGGGATGATCAGGTCTTCGATGCCGATCGACATCCCCGAGCGCGTTGCGTAGGTGAAGCCGAGGTGCTTCAGGCTGTCGAGCATCTCGACCGTCGTCTGCAGGCCGGAGGTCAGATAACACTTCTGAACCAGCTGCTGCAGCCCCTTCTTCTTCAACATGCCATTGACGTACGGCATGTTCTTGGGCAGCGCGGAATTGAAGATCACGCGGCCGACCGTCGTGTTGATGATCCGGTTCGCGACCGCCTGCACCTCGGTGTGCAGGACGTCCTGGTCGTCACGCGCGGTCGTCAGATCCTGCAGCTCGCCCGAGTACCGCAGCCGAATCGGCGTCAACGTCTCGAGCTCGCCAGCTTCGAGCGCGAGGATCACATCGTCCAGACCGGCGAACGCGCGACCTTCGCCACGGGCACCCGGCTTGGCCTTGGTCAGGTAATAACAGCCAAGCACGATGTCCTGCGACGGCACCGCGATTGGCGCCCCGTTGGCAGGCGACAGAATGTTCTTCGACGACATCATCAGCTCGGAGGCCTCGATCTGCGCCTCCGGAGACAGCGGAATGTGCACCGCCATCTGGTCGCCATCGAAGTCGGCGTTGAACGCCGTGCAGACGAGCGGGTGGATGCGAATGGCCTTGCCCTCGACCAGGACCGGCTCGAACGCCTGGATGCCGAGACGGTGCAGCGTCGGTGCGCGATTCAGCAGGACCGGATGCTCGCGGATGACCTCTTCGAGCACGTCCCACACTTCGCCAACCTGCTTCTCCACCATCTCTTTGGCTTGCTTGATGGTGGCGACGAGGCCCCGCTCCTCGAGCTTGTTATAGATGAAGGGCTTGAACAGCTCGAGCGCCATCTTCTTCGGCAGCCCGCACTGGTTGAGCCGCAGTTCCGGCCCGACGACGATCACCGAACGGCCGGAGTAGTCGACACGCTTTCCGAGCAGGTTCTGACGGAACCGGCCCTGCTTGCCCTTGAGCGTATCGGACAGCGACTTGAGTGGCCGATTGTTCGCACCGCGCAGCACACGTCCGCGGCGGCCGTTGTCGAACAGTGCGTCGACGGCCTCCTGCAGCATGCGCTTCTCGTTGCGGATGATGACGTCCGGCGCCTTCAGCTCCATCAGCTTCTTCAACCGGTTGTTACGGTTGATGACGCGGCGATAGAGATCGTTGAGGTCGGAGGTCGCGAAGCGTCCGCCATCGAGCGGAACGAGCGGGCGCAGCTCGGGCGGAATGACCGGAATGACGTCCAGAATCATCCACTCCGGCTTGTTGTTCGACTTGCGGAACGAGTCGACCACCTTGAGCCGCTTGGCGAACTTGAGCTTCTTCTGAGCCGAAGTCTCCGTGCGCATCTTGGCCCGGAGTTCTTCGGCCAGTTTCTCCACGTTCTCGCGGCGAAGCAGTTCCTTGATCGCCTCGGCGCCCATCTGCGCCTTGAACTTGGTGTAGCCGTGCTCTTCCCGCGCCTTGCGGTACTGCTCCTCCGAGAGGAGCTGCTTGAACTTGAGCTCGGTATCCCCAGGCTCGCTGACGACGTACGCCTCGAAGTACAGAACTCGCTCCAAATCGCGCAGCGAGATATCCAGCAGGTGCCCAATGCGGCTCGGGAGCCCCTTGAAGAACCACACGTGGCTGACAGGCGTCGCCAGCTTGATGTGACCCAGACGCTCACGGCGCACCTTGGCCTGCGTGACCTCGACGCCACACTTGTCGCAGATCACACCGCGGTGCTTCATGCGCTTGTACTTGCCGCACAAGCACTCCCAGTCGGTGATCGGGCCGAAGATCTTGGCGCAGAACAAACCGTCACGTTCCGGCTTGAACGTGCGGTAGTTGATCGTCTCGGGCTTGGTTACCTCGCCGAACGACCACTGCTCGATCTTTTCCGGCGACGCCAGGCTGATGCGGATGGCGTCGAAGTCGGCGCGGAGGGCGGTTTTGTTGTCGGTAAAGCT
Source organism: uncultured Acidobacteriota bacterium (assembly GCA_963724485.1). GTDB lineage: Bacteria > Acidobacteriota > Vicinamibacteria > Vicinamibacterales > UBA2999 > JACCSI01. Next base: position 667,322 of record CAVRUW010000010.1, on the reverse strand, counting down.
CGGTCTCATGCTTCAGCCCTCCAGTACGGGTTCGGCTGGTTGTGCTGCGGGTTCGTCTACCCCCACAGGCTGCATCTGCGGTGGCCGCTTCGTGGAAATCAGCTCCACGTCGAGGCACAGCGACTGCAGCTCGCGAATCAGCACGTTGAACGATTCAGGCAACCCGGGCGTGAAGCTCGCGTCGCCCTTCACGATCGATTCGTAGATCTTGGCGCGGCCGGTCACATCGTCTGACTTGGCCGTGAGCAACTCCTGCAAGATGTGCGCGGCGCCGTAGGCTTCGAGCGCCCACACCTCCATCTCGCCGAAGCGCTGACCGCCGAACTGCGCCTTGCCACCCAGCGGCTGCTGGGTGATGAGCGAGTACGGTCCAATCGATCGCGCGTGAATCTTGTCATCGACCAGGTGCGACAGCTTGAGCATGTAGATGTAGCCCACCGTCACGTCCTGCTCGAATGCATCACCGCTCATGCCGTCGTACAGCTTCGTCTTACCGCTGCTCGGCAGGGCCGCGCTCTCCAGCCATCCCTTGATCTCTCCCTCGCGCGCGCCGTCGAACACGGGTGTCGCGAAGTAGAGGCCGAGAGCATGCGCCGCCCAGCCGAGGTGCGTCTCGAGAATCTGGCCGACGTTCATACGCGACGGCACGCCCAGCGGGTTGAGCACGATCTCAACCGGCGTTCCGTCGGGCAGATACGGCATGTCCTCCTCGGGGAGGATGCGCGCGATGACGCCCTTGTTACCGTGACGGCCGGCCATCTTGTCGCCGACCGACAGCTTGCGCTTCATCGCCACGTAGCATTTGACGAGCTTGATCACGCCCGGCGGCAGTTCGTCGCCGCGGCGAATCTTCTCTTTCTTCTCTTCGAAGAGCTGCTTGATGACCTCGACCTGACGCTCCGTGCGCTCTTCGAGCGCTCGCAGATCCGGCTCGAGACCGGCATCGTCGGTCTGCACCTTGGCACGAACCAGGACGTTGTACGGCACGTCCTGCATCACCTCCAGGGTGAGGTCGGTGCCTTTCTTCAGCAGCCGCTCGCGGCCGAACTCGTCGAACAAGTCCGAACGCAGCTGCGATCCCTGCACCATCTGCATCACGCGCTTCTTGGTTTCGTCGTGAAGAATGCGGACCTCGTCCTGCAGGTTCTTTTCCATCAGATCGAGCTCTTCCTGCTCGATCGCCTTGGCTCGGTCGTCCTTCTCGATCCCCTTGCGCGAGAAGATCTTGACGCCGACGATGATGCCCTCGATACCCGGCGGGCAAATCAGCGACGCGTCGCGCACGTCGCCAGCCTTCTCGCCGAAGATCGCACGCAGCAGTTTTTCTTCGGGCGTCAGCTGGGTTTCACCCTTCGGCGTCACCTTGCCGACGAGGATGTCGCCGGGCTTGACGTAGGCGCCGATTCGGATGATGCCGCTGTCGTCGAGATCACGCAGATAGCCTTCCGACACGTTCGGAATGTCGCGCGTGATCTCCTCCGGTCCCAGCTTCGTGTCGCGCGCCTCGATCTCGAACTCTTCGATGTGAATGGAGGTGTAGTAGTCCTCCTTCACCATCTTCTCGCTCACCAGGATCGCGTCTTCGAAGTTGTAGCCGCGCCACGGCATGAACGCGACCAGGACGTTTCGCCCCAGCGCGAGCTCGCCGAGCTCAGTGCACGGACCGTCGGCCAGCACCTGCCCCTTCTGCACCTTCTGCCCGGTTCGAACGATGGGCTTCTGGCTGATGCAGGTGTTCTGGTTCGACCGCTTGAACTTGGTCATGGGATAGATATCCGCCCCCATTTCCTTGCTCGCGGCTTCGGTTTCGCTTTCGACCCGCACCACGATGCGCTGCGAGTCCACGTAATCAACAGTCCCGGTGCGGCGCGCCACTGCAACAGCGCCCGAGTCGCGTGCCGTGATGTACTCCATGCCGGTGCCGACGTACGGCGCCTGCGCGCGGAGCAGCGGCACCGCCTGGCGCTGCATGTTCGATCCCATCAGCGCGCGGTTCGCATCGTCGTTCTCGAGGAACGGCACCAGCGAGGCCGCCACCGAGACGAGCTGTTTCGGCGAGACGTCGATGAATTGCACCTGGTCGCGTGGCGCGAGAATGAAGTTGCCCGCCTGCCGCGCATTGACGCGCTCGGCGACGAGCTTGCCCTTCTCATCGAGCTCCACGTTCGCCTGCGCGATGATGTACTGGTCCTCTTCCCAGGCGGAGAGGTAGAAACAGTACGGTTCGCACTCGACGCCCTTCTTCTTGGGACGGCCCTCGGCGTTGACGAGCTCGTCCGCCTCGACGATGTCGCCGACCTTGTACTTCGGGTTGCCGCCGGCATTGGTGACCTGCACGAAGTCGAGCACCATGCCGTTCTTCACCTGTCGATACGGCGACTCGATGAAGCCGAACTCGTTGATTCGCGCGTAGCAGCTCAACGAGCTGATCAACCCGATGTTCGGACCTTCCGGCGTTTCAATCGGGCAGATGCGGCCGTAGTGCGTCGGATGCACGTCGCGCACCTCGAAACCGGCGCGCTCGCGCGACAGCCCGCCTGGTCCCAGGGCCGAGAGACGACGCTTGTGCGTGACCTCGGACAGCGGGTTGGTCTGGTCCATGAACTGCGACAACTGCGACGACCCGAAGAACTCGCGAATCGCGGCCATGACCGGCTTCGCGTTGATCAGGTCGTGCGGCATGGCGGTCGCCATTTCCTGGTAGACCGACATCTTTTCCTTGATGGCGCGCTCCATCCGGACCAGCCCGATACGGAACTGGTTCTCGAGGAGCTCGCCGACGGATCGGACGCGGCGATTGCCCAGGTGATCGATGTCATCCACGTTCGCCGGGTTCCGCCGCAGCTTCAGCAGGTAGCCGATGACCTCGTAAAAGTCCTGCGGGTGCAGGATCTTTTCATCCAGAGGCGTGTTCAGCCCCAGCTTGGTGTTCAGCTTCAGCCGGCCGACCCGCGAGAAGTCGTACTTCTGCGGGTTGAAGAACATGTTCTCGAACAGTGATCGCGAGCTGTCGAGCGTCGGCGGATCCCCGGGGCGAAGCCGCCGGTAGATCTCGATCAACGACTCCTCGTGGGTCCGGACCGCATCCTTCTTCAGCGTCTGCGAAAGGATGGGGCCGACCTCGTCACGCTCGGGGAAGAAGACCTCGATACGGTCGACGTTCTTCTCCTGCGCCATCGAGACAACGCGCGCCGTGAGCTCCTCGTTGGCCTCGAGCAGCACTTCGCCCGTCGCCGGATCGACAATGTCAGAGGCCGTGTACGCGCCTTCGAGCGCTTCATCGGCGACCTCGATCATTTCGACGCCGGCCTTGCGCAGACCATCGATGTGGGCCTTCGTGATCTTGCGACCCTCGGGCACCGAAACGTCACCCTTCTTGATGTCGCGCTTGGCACGCAGGCCAACCAGGCTGTCGCTGACCGCCCAGCTGAGGGTGTTGTTCTTCAGGAAGATGCGATCCACCGGGTGGAACGCACGGATGATTTCGTCAGCACCGCGCAGACCGAGCGCCCTCAGGAACACCGTCGCCAGGAACTTGCGCTTGCGATCGATGCGGACGTAGAGCAGGTTCTTCGTGTCGTACTCGAACTCGACCCAGGATCCGCGATACGGAATGATCTGCGCGATGTAGAGGGTCTTGTCCTCGGAGTGGAAGAACGCACCCGGCGACCGATGGAGCTGCGACACGATGACGCGCTCGGTGCCGTTGATGATGAACGTGCCGTTGTCCGTCATCAGCGGGATGTCGCCGAAGTAGACCTCCTGCTCCTTGATGTCGCGGATGGTCTTGACCCCGGTCTCGGGATCCTTGTTCCACACCACGAGCCGAATCGTGACCTTGAGCGGCACGGCATAGGTCATGCCGCGCTCCTGGCACTCGTCGACGTCGTATTTCAGCTTCAGCGCGACGGTGTGACCGCAGATGTCACAAACATCGCCGCGCGCCTGATTGGGCGTGCCGCACTTGGGGCACAACACGTCCTTGTCGCCGTACGGATCGGCAACCAACGTGTGACCACAGGTCTTGCACGGCTTGCGCAGGTGGTGCAGCCCCTGCAACTTGCTGCACTTACACTCCCAGTTGCCGATCGAGTATTCGATGAACTCGAGCGATGAGTTCTCGCGAAAGTCGCTGATCGGGAACACCGACTTGAACACCGACTGCAGGCCCTGGTCTTCCCGTTCGGACGGGAGCCGGTTCATCTGCAGAAAGCGCTCGTAGCTCTTCCGCTGGATCTCGATCAGGTTCGGGATCTCGACCGTGGTCCTGATTTTCGAAAAGTCCTTGCGCTCGCGGTAGACGTTCTTAGGAAGGCTGTACATCTCTTATGACCTCGAAGAAAACAGGAGCGCTAGGTCAGTGATCAGGAGTCGGTGATCGATGGCCAGAAACCTGGCACCGACAACCACCACTGGCCACTGACAGCTGGTCGCTGGCCGGCCGGCCAGTTACTTGACTTCGACCTTGGCGCCTGCTTCTTCGAACTTCTTCTTGATTGCCGCGGCCTCGTCCTTGGTCACGCCTTCCTTGATTGCCTTGGGCGCGCTCTCGACGAGATCCTTGGCTTCCTTCAGACCCAGGCTGGTCACTTCGCGGACCACCTTGATCACGTTGATCTTGTTGCTGCCGATATCGGTCAGCGTCACGGTGAACTCAGTCTGCTCTTCGGCGGGAGCCGCCGCGCCACCGGGGGCGACGCCGCCGGCCATCGGCATGGCCATCGGCATCGCTGCTGCCGCGGACACGCCGAGCTCGGTCTCGAGCGCCTTCACGAGGTTGCTGAGTTCAAGGACGCTGATCCCCTTGATGTAGTCGACCACCTGCTGCTGATTGATTTCGGCCATTTCTGTCTCCCAGAATCATCGAAAAACTAAGACTGAGCTTCGCCCTTCTTCTTCTCCGCCTGTACCAGCACGCTCATCAGGTCGCGCGGTACAGCGTTCAACACTCGCACCAGGTTGACCATTGGCGCCTGCAACAGGTACAGCAACTTCGCGTACAACTCCGGCTTGCCCGGCAAGTTCGCGAGGTCCGTCACCTGATTCGGCTTGATCGCCTGGCCTTGCACCACCGCTGCCTTGATCTGCAGCGTCGGCGCGTTCTTCATGAACGTCGTCAGCGTCTTGGCCAGCACCACCGGGTCTCCCTGGGTGTAAGCCACCGCCGTCGTGCCCTCGAAGAAGGCATCGAAAGGCTCGAAGTCCGTGCCCTTCAGCGCACGCTTGGCAAGGGAGTTCTTGACCACCTTGTAGCCGGCCTTCGCCTTGCGCAACTGCGCGCGCAGTTCGGTCACCTGGGGCACGTTGATGCCGCGGTAGTCGATCAGGATCGCCGCATCAGCGTCCTGAAACACTCCCGCGAGCATCTGAAGCTCGGTTTCTTTGTCCGCTCGTGTGACTGCCATATCGTTCTTCGCTGAGGTCTCGTCTTCGCTGAGGTCTACGGCTTACGGTCTACGGCAACACCCAGGTCCCCCGTGGGCTGTGGACCGTGGACCTCGTGTTTATCTCTTCGCTGCGTCCGCGACGCGGACTTCATCAATCTTGACCCCCGGTCCCATCGTCGATGAGACGGTGATGCTGCGGAGGTACTTGCCTTTCGCGGCCGCTGGCTTCGCCTTGACAATGCTGTCGAGCAGCGCCGAAGCGTTGTCGATCAGGTTCTGCGGCGGAAACGACGTCTTGCCCACGGGCGCATGAACGATCCCGGTCTTGTCGACGCGGAACTCCACCTTGCCCGCCTTGATCTCCTTGACTGCCTGCCCCACGTTCGGCGTTACCGTTCCGGTCTTCGGATTGGGCATCAGGCCGCGAGGACCGAGCACCTTTCCGAGCTTGCCGACGACCCGCATCATGTCGGGAGTCGCAACCACGGCTTCGAAGTCGATCCAGCCCCCTGCGATTCGATCGACGAGTTCTTCGCCGCCGATCACATCCGCACCGGCCTCTTCGGCTTCCTTCTGCTTGTCCGCCGAAGCGATCACCAGCACACGCTTGGACTTGCCGAGCCCGTGCGGAAGAACCACAGTGCCGCGCACCATCTGATCGGCATGCTTCGGATCGACGCCCAGGCGGATCGACAACGCCACGGTCTCGTCGAACTTGGCGAACTTGATCTTCTGGACGAGTGGCAATGCCTCGTCGAGTGCATAGACGCGATCCTCGATCTGCTGTCGCGCCGCCGTATATTTCTTGCCGTGAGTCCTCATAGAGTTCCTTCAGTGGTCGTCGGCGCCTCGCGGCGCCTCCCACTTCCTGCTTCGTATCAGTTGTCAGTTGCCAGTTGTCAGTTCAAAGGGCCAAACGCTGAATTCCAGCAAGGCGTCCTTTGAACTGGAAACTGATAACTGAAAACTGACGCTAAATCCGTTCCTTCTACCCGACGACGTCGAGTCCCATCGATCGCGCCGTGCCCGCCACCGTCTTGACTGCCGCCTCGAGCGACCCGGCGTTGAGATCGGGCATCTTCAGCTTGGCGATCTCTTCAACCTGCTTCTGCGTCACCGTGCCGACCTTGTTCTTGTTCGGCTCGGCGGATCCCTTCGCGAGATTCGCGGCGCGCTTCAACAACACGGACGCCGGCGGCGTCTTGGTGATGAAGCTGTAGGACCGATCCGAATAGACCGTCACGACGGCCGGAATGATCAGGCCCTCGTCCTTGGCGGTGCGCGCGTTGAACGCCTTGCAGAAGTCCATGATGTTGACGCCGTGCGGACCGAGCGCCGTGCCTACCGGCGGCGCGGGTGTCGCCTTGCCGGCGGCAATCTGGAGCTTCACCATTGCTTGTACTTTCTTCGCCATCGTCGCTGTGCTCGCTGTCGGTCTCCGGTCTCCGGTCTCCAGTCTCCAGTCACGAAGGTTCTTTCGTGGACCGTGGACCGAGGGCCGTGAGCCTCACCGCTCGCTAAAGTTTCTCCACCTGCAAGAAATCCAATTCCACCGGCGTCGACCGGCCGAAGATGGTCACCATCACCTTCAGCGTGTTTTTGTCGGAGTTCACTTCGTCGACCACACCGTTGAAGCCGGCGAACGGCCCCTCGTTGATCCGCACCTGGTCACTCTTGTCGAAGCTGTACTTCGGCTTCGGTTTCTCCGCAGCGGTTCGCACCTGCTGGAGAATCTGTTCGACCTCGTCTTTGGTCAGCGGCGTCGGCTTCGCACCAGCGCCCACGAACCCGGTGACTTTCGGCGTGTTCTTCACGACGTGCCACGCGTTGTCGGTCATGTTCATCTCGACCAGGATGTAGCCGGGGAAGAAGCGCTTCGAGGACACAACTTTCTTGCCCGCGCGCATTTCGACGACGTCCTCGGTCGGAATCAACACCTCGCCAATTTCGTCCTGCAGCCCATACGCCTGAACTCGCTGCTGCAGCGACTCGGCCACCTTCTTCTCGAACCCCGAATAGGTGTGGACGATGAACCAGTTCTTTCCCGTCACTTCGGTCATGCGGCACCGAAGCGTTGGAAGATTCGCTGGACGGCGAAGTTGAGCACCAGATCCACGCCAAACAGGTAGAGCCCGAAAAACGCCGATGTGAGAATGACGACGATGGTCGTGGCGTACACTTCCTTCTGCGTCGGCCAGGTGACGCGCTTCATCTCGCTCCGCACATCCCTGAAGAACGAGGTAACTTGCTGCCACCATCCGAGTGGCGCGCGAAGCCCCGTGTTCTCTTCACCGCTGTCGAACTTGTCGGTCGCCATTTCCTGCTCGCTCCAACGGCCTCTCGGTCCCAGTCCCCGATCTCCAGCACGAACGTTGTCGCCCGCAATCCGAAGGCCGTGGACCGTGAGCCGTGGACCGTCAACCCTGGTTGGCAGGCCAGGAGGGACTCGAACCCCCAACTCCCGGTTTTGGAGACCGGTGCTCTACCAATTGAACTACTGGCCTACTCGACTCGCTCAGGTCCCCGGTCCACAGTCTGCGGTCGCCGGTCGAAGTCCCGTAGACCGCGGGCCCGTGAACTGTAGGCCGCCTACTTCTGTTCCTTATGCGGCGTGTGCTTGCGGCAGAACGGACAGAACTTGCTCAGCTCGATCCGCTCCGTCGTCTTCTTCTTGTTTTTGGTCGTGCTGTAGTTGCGACGTTTGCACTCGCCGCACGCCATTTGGATGATGTCTCTCATTACTGAAACAACCTTTCAGTTTCCAGTTGCCAGTTATCAGTTCAAAGAACGACCTGGTGAATTACCGCAACCGGTCCTTTGAACTGGAAACTGACAACTGACAACTGATGCTTTCTGCACCTACTCCACGATCTCCGTCACCGTGCCGGCGCCGACCGTACGACCACCTTCGCGGATGGCGAAGCGGGCGCCCTGTTCGAGCGCGACCGGCGCGATGAGCTCGGCGCTGATGTCGGTGTTGTCGCCGGGCATGATCATCTCGACGCCCTCACCGAGGTGGAGCGAGCCCGTGACGTCGGTCGTCCGGATGTAGAACTGCGGACGATAGCCGTTGAAGAACGGCGTATGGCGTCCACCCTCTTCCTTCGAGAGGACGTACACCCTGGCCTTGAACTTCGTGTGCGGATTGATCGTCCCGGGCTTGGCCAACACCTGACCACGCTCGACATCGTTCTTTTCCACGCCGCGCAGTAACACGCCGATGTTGTCGCCCGCCTCGCCCGAATCGAGCAGCTTGCGGAACATTTCAACGCCGGTGACCACTTTCTTGCTGGTGGGCTTGAAGCCGACGATCTCGATCTCCTCGCCGACCTTGACCTTGCCACGCTCGACACGGCCGGTGACCACGGTGCCGCGACCCGAGATCGAGAACACGTCCTCGATCGGCATCATGAACGGCTTGTCGATTTCGCGCTGCGGAATCGGGATGTAGGAATCCAGCGCTTCCATCAGTTTGGTAATGCTCTCGACTCCGTCCGGCTCGCCGTTCAGCGCCTTGAGCGCCGACACACGGACCACCGGGACGTCGTCGCCCGGGAAGCCGTAGCTCTTGAGCAGCTCGCGAACCTCGAGCTCGACGAGATCAACGAGTTCGGCATCGTCCATCATGTCGACCTTGTTGAGGGCGACAACCAGGTACGGGACATTGACCTGGCGCGCCAGCAGCACGTGTTCACGGGTCTGCGGCATCGGGCCGTCAACGCAGCTGACCACCAGGATGGCGCCGTCCATCTGCGCCGCACCAGTGATCATGTTCTTGATGTAGTCAGCGTGGCCAGGGCAATCCACGTGCGCGTAGTGGCGATTCGCGGTCGCGTACTCGACGTGGCTGCTCGCGATCGTGAGAATCTTGGTCTCGTCGCGACGGCCCTGCGACTCGGACGCCTTGGCGACCTGGTCGTAGGGGACGTACTTCGCCCAGCCCTTATCCGCCGCAACCTTCGTCAAGGCCGCGGTCAGCGTGGTCTTGCCGTGGTCGATGTGGCCAATGGTTCCAACGTTGACGTGTGGTTTGGACCGATCGAATTTCTCTTTCGCCATGTCTCTCTTCTCGCGGACTGACCGTCCGGCCCCTTGCCGGCGTCATGACCTTGCGTTCCTCGCCTACCGAACCTGACTGTCGCGGGCCTCAGATGGCCACCTTCGCGGCCCATCCGAAGCTCGGTGGTGGGCATCCTTTGCGTTCACACGGCGCGAAGGATGGAGCCGATGACCAGGATTGAACTGGTGACCTCGTCCTTACCAAGGACGCGCTCTGCCAACTGAGCTACATCGGCCTTCGCCGCTCGCTGTGCTCACCCGTCGCGGCTACGGCCGACAAGTCGGCCGGCCCACATCGGGGCTGACCTAACAACCCTTCAACTCGCGAGGCAACACGGCTTGCCAACCGAAGCTCGGTGGCGTAGCCGTCGAGCGAAGGCTGGAGCGGGAGACGGGGATCGAACCCGCGACCAACAGCTTGGAAGGCTGTGACTCTACCACTGAGTTACTCCCGCCTTCGCGCCCTCGCCTCTGGCGCTCACTCAGACGCTTCGGCGGGGTAAACCCGCCTGTTGCGCCGCGTTACTAGCTCTCACCCGTGTCCAGCCTGCCTAGCCTGCCTACCTGACGCCTGCCTCGCCGAAGCTCACTCGCGAAGCGAGCAAGCGAAGGCTGGTGGGCAGGGGAGGATTCGAACCTCCGTAGCCGCTGGGGCGGCAGATTTACAGTCTGCTGCGATTGACCGCTCCGCCACCTGCCCATTAATCCGGCGCCGTTCCGGCGCTGTCCTGGCGAGTCGGTGACTTAGGCGGCCGTCGCCGCTCGCACCCTCGTCGTGTACACCTCAAAATCGGAAACTTTGTTAAGGATTGCCTGCGTTTGTCGGCCGTCTTTCCCGTGGTTGCGGCTCGCGTCGGTGGAGCTGGCGGAGGGATTTGAACCCCCGACCGGCTGATTACAAATCAGCTGCTCTACCGAGCTGAGCTACGCCAGCCAGACGAAACAGGAATCGTAGCACGTCCCGTGCCAGACGTGCAACTAGTGTCGACCGACGAAGATACGGCCCTTGGCTCCTCCTCCGGGGTCGCTATCGGCTTGACGCGACGTGTGCCGCGCGGGTGTCGTTGTCCGTGGGCCATTCCCACCGGGCTTCACCCCAGCCTCCCCCGGCTTCGGCGCTGTCGCACGGCATCGAACAAGACGATGGCCGCGGCCGCCGAAACATTCAAACTGCTCACGTGACCAGCCATTGGGATAGCCGTCACGAAATCACACCGTTCGCGCACGAGCCGCCGAAGACCATGGCCTTCAGCACCCAAGACGATCGCTATCGGTGTCGCTAGATCCAATTCATAGTATGGCGTTTTCCCATCGGCGTCCAGCCCCACCGTCCAGACCCCTGCCGCTTTCAGTTCTTCGATGGCTCGCGCGATATTGACGACGTCCGCAATCGCAACGTGATGGACGGCGCCGGCCGAGGCCTTGGCGACCGCGCCGTCGAGCGGCGCAGCGCGCCGCGTTTGCCGGATCACACCCGTCGCACCTGCGGCATCGACCGTGCGAAGAATGGCGCCCACATTCTGCGGATCCTCAATGCCGTCGAGGACGACTATCAATGGTGGACCCGCTTCGGTGCGAACCAAATCATCGATCGTGGTCACCGGGCGATCGACGACGCTCGCGACGACGCCCTGATGAACGCCATGCCGCGCGTCGCGATCGAGCACGTCGATGGCGACCCGCTCGACGGGAACGCCTCGACTCTCCGCGTCGCTCACGAGTCGGCGCAGACGTTCGTCCTCACGGCGCGCGATCCGAATTTCTCGAACGCGTCCCGCCCGTAACGCCTCGGCCACCGGGTGGATACCGTAAATGAGCACGGGGGAAGGTCAGCCTTGCACTTGCAAGCTAGCGTGAAACTGGGCGGCCCTCTCGCGGCAACCGATCACGCTCGGAATGCCGGAATTCGCCGGCAGTGTCGTCGCGCGATCAATGGCGGGCACCAACAGATCCAACTCAGGTCCCTCTGCGGCGCCGGTCAAGGCCACGCGAATCGGGTGGAAGAGCGCCTTGCCCTTTTTCCCCGTCTTGTCTTTGACACGCCCGGCGGCCGCACGGAACGCGTCGCGATCGGTCAGCTTTCCGGCGCTACGCAGGTCCTCGACCAGTGCCGCCACGACCTGGCGTGAACCATCGTCTGCAAACTCACGGCGAACGTCTTCGCTGCCGAGCGTGACGCGCGCGTCGTAGTTGAAAATCGTCTGCATCCGCTCAGGGAGCTGCGAGAGCCGGTCCAGCGAGGCGGACAGCGCCGGCACAATGCCGAGCAGCCACTCACGAACTTCAGTCGTCGGCTCGACTACGAGAAGTGACGCTTCTCGCAAGAACGGGAGCGCCAGTTCAACGATTCGTGAAGGCTCAGCTGACTTGAGGTAGTGACGATTGACCCACGCGAGCTTGTCTTCGTCAAAGACTCCGGCGCTGTGCGCCACGGTCGACAACTCGAATCGTTTGGCTAACTCGTCGAGTGGCAGAACCTCCTCGCCCTCGCCCGGCGACCACCCTATCAACGCGAGGTAGTTGACCAGCGCCTCCGGCAGATATCCCTTGGCGCGAAACTCGGCGACCGACGTCGCGCCGTGCCGCTTCGACAACGGGGTGTGGTCTGGTCCCATCACCAAGGAGAGATGCGCAAACGACGGCGGTTGCCATCCGAACGCCTCGTACAAGAGCACTTGTCGCGGCGTGTTTGAAATATGGTCCTCACCGCGGACTACATGCGTCACCCGCATGAGAGCATCGTCCACGACCACCGCGAAGTTGTACGCGGGCATGCCATCGGATCTTACGAGCACCGGGTCGCCAATGACGTCGGTGTGAAAGGTCACGGCGCCGCGAACAATGTCCTGGAAGGTGACGTCACGACCTGAGGGCACGCGCAGCCGAATCACGGCTTTCTCACCCGCGGCGACACGGGCCCGCGACTGCTCGAGCGGCAGCACCCTGCAGGTACCCGCGTACTTTGGAGGCAGTCCCTGCTTCAACATCGCCTGCCGTTCGGCCTCGAGCTTCTCGGCCGAACAAAAGCAGTAGTAGGCGTGGCGAGCGTCGATCAGGCGGGTCGCATGCTCCGCGTACAGCGGCAGCCGTTCTGATTGTCGGTATGGTCCAAAGTCTCCGCCCGCTTCGACGCCCTCATCCCAGGTGAGTCCCATCCACCGCAGGTCCTCCATGATCGCGAGCTCCGACTCGCGTGTCGACCGTTCGATGTCGGTGTCCTCGACGCGCAGGATGAAAACACCGTGCTCATGCCTGGCCAGAAGCCAGTTGAACAACGCAGTACGTGCGTTGCCGACGTGCAGGTGGCCGGTGGGCGAAGGAGCGAAGCGAACCCTCATGACTTCACCAGCAGCGCAACAGCATGGCAGGCCATCGCCTCTCCGCGGCCAATCTCGCCCACGCCCTCGTTGGTCTTGCCTTTCACACTGACCGCAGCGATGTCGATGGCCAGCGCGAGAGCGAGATTCGACCTCATCACGTCAAGGTGTGGCACAAGCTTGGGTTTCTCAGCGATCACCGTGGCATCGACGTTCTCAACGCGGTAGCCGTTGGCGTGAACGACCTTCATCGCGTCCTTCAGCAGTCTGATGCTGTCGGCATCCTTCCACTGCGGTGACGTATCAGGAAACAAGCGCCCGATGTCGCCCAGCCCGGCGGCGCCAAGCACCGCGTCGGTGACGGCGTGGCACACGATGTCTGCATCCGAGTGACCGATCAGGCCGCGCTCGAATGGGATCCGAACGCCCGCCAGGATCAGTGGCCGGTCGGCAACCAATCGGTGAAGATCGTACCCGGTTCCGATACGCGCGGCGCGGGGGGAACTGCGGGTACGTTCGCGATTACCTCGCGCGCGATGTCCAGGTCCCCCGGCGTGGTCACTTTGATGTTCTGCGACTCCCCTTCAACCAAGTGGACCCGGAGGCCGGCTCGCTCGAGCAGCATCGCCTCGTCAGTAACGGTGACGCCACCCGCGGCTTTCATCGCGGTGGCCAGCAGATCACGTCTGAACGCTTGCGGCGTCTGAGCGAGGAAGATTCTCTGGCGCGGCAGCGTTTCTTGAATCACGCGAGAATCGGGGCCGTCACGTGATTGCTTCACCGTGTCGGTAACAGCCAGTGCGGCGATCGCCGCCCCATGTTCGTAGGCGACATGGACCACCCGCTCTACCAGGTCCGACGATACGAATGGACGGGCCGCATCGTGAATGACGATGAGATCGGCCTCTGACGAAACGCGATCGAGCGCGTTGGACACTGAGTCTTGACGCCTCGCGCCACCCGTCACAAACGAGATCGGTTGCAGGAACGCCGGGCAATCGGCGGTCCAGGCGTCCAAGGCGTCCGAGGGCAGCGCGACGACGATTTCGTCGACCAGACGGCAACGCGAAATAGCACCCACACTGCGCCACAGCATCATCGTGCCGTCGCCGAGATCGGCGAACTGCTTGGGCACAGAACCACCGATACGACTGCCGACGCCCCCCGCTGCGATGATGGCCGCTACGCGCATATGAGACGAGCGACCTCGCGCCCTCCGCCGAGCTCGGTGATTCGGTTTGCGGTGATGTCCAGTACCGTCGTCAGTCGGCTCCGATCGATTTCAGCCGGCGCAAACACAACGACCAGCGCATCGATGGTCTGCGTGGTGACCATCGTTCGCGCGGAATCCGATGTCGGGTTTCCGAACGGACCCTCGTCATCAACGAGGGCGATCCGGTCGGCGACGTGAACGATATCTTTGCGAATGCCGGCATAGGCCTCGCCGTCGTGCCCAAGCCTCAACGTCACCCCTCCTCGAATCTGACGGCGATCGTAAAGCCCATATGGCAACTGAAACTCGAGCGAGCACCAATTGATGATGTCGACGAGAGTATTGATGCGAGGAAACGGCAGGTCCTTACGAACCCGCCTCAGAAGCGCCTCGTTCGAGGGACGCGTCTTGGTGGGATCGAGCCCCACTCGTTTGTACATCGTTCGCACGGCCGCCGACTCTTCAGGCGGCGAGATCCGGACACGCTGCTCGGCTTCGGCCAGATAGGGGGCGAGCCGCTCGTCGCGCTCCACCACGTGAGCCCCTTCCCACCACAGCACGCTGGGCCGGACGATGGCAGCGAGATCAGAGGCTCGCACGAAGGAATCCACGTTCACAATCGACGATTGTAGCCCGCGGTCGGTCTTCGACCGGGGCGACTTCGTCTATGCTTCTTGGTCAATGCTGGATTTCCTGCTGCATGTCGACGTCTACATCGCCGACTTCGTCAAAGAGTACGGCACTCTCACTTACGCAATTCTTTTCGGGATCATCTTCGCTGAGACTGGACTGATCGTGACGCCCTTTCTGCCGGGCGACTCACTCCTCTTCGCGGCCGGAGCGCTGGCCGCGACCCAGGCATTGTCGATCGAGCTCCTGATCCCGGTCCTCATCCTGGCCGCGGTGCTGGGAGACGCCGTCAACTACAGTGTCGGCCGACGCCTGGCGCGCACCTTTCTCGATGATTCTCCCGATACGAGCTTGATGCATCGCGTGGTGAAGCGCGAGCACGTGCGCCGCGCGCATGACTTCTTCGAAAAGCACGGCGGCAAGGCCGTCGTCCTGGCACGATTCGTCCCGATTGTTCGAACGTTCGTGCCGTTTGTCGCCGGCGGTGCCGCCATGACCTACCGCGAGTTTGCGCTGTACAACGTCACCGGCGCGATCGCGTGGGTGGGCATCTGCGTGGGCGCAGGCTACGCGTTTGGCAACATCCCGGTCGTCAAGGAAAACTTCGAGCTCGTCGTGCTTGGGATCGTCGCCGTCTCTGTGCTGCCGATGGTGGTCGAAATCATTCGAAACTGGCGGCGCCCAGCGAACACCCAAGACGAGCCGACGATCTAGGTCGGCTGCTTCGCCGCCTCTGCTTCCACCGTCGGTGCGATGATCTCGCGTACCCGGCTCGCCAGTGCTCGCACGGCGCGCACGTCGGGCTCCGCGGCGGCGACAGTCGGGATGGGCTCGTGAACAAGGAGCTCCACTTCTCCAGGGCACGTCATCAAGCGGCCCTTCCGCATCACATGCCGGCTGCCCGCAATCGAAATCGGCACGATCGGTAACCCTGCTTGGACCGCCGGATACAGGCTGCCACCCTTGAACGGACCCAGACGCCCGGATTCGCTGCGTGTTCCTTCAGGAAAGACGAGGAGCGACAGGCCGCGGCCAGTGAGGCTGTTCGCCCAATCGAAGACGCCCCGCGGGTCGATTTTGCGGCGGTCGACAAGCAGATGTCCCGTCCGACTCAGATGCCATCCGAGAAACGGAAACTTCCCGAGCGACTTCTTGGCAATGATGCGAAGTTGGTATGGCAGGGACGCGAACAACACCGGGATGTCGTAGATGCTCTGGTGATTCGCGACGAAAACATACGTCGTCCCTGGCGTCAACCGATCCAGTCCACGCACCTGAACCCGAACGCCCGTCGTAGCCAGAATGAGCCAGGACCAGGTACGGGCACACCAATGAGCAAAGTACCCACGAGATTCGAACAGGCTGGAGCCTATTGAGAGCGTGCCGAGCACGATCGTGTAGATGGCAATCGTCGGAATCAGCCAGAAAACCGTGCGCCACCAATGGAACTGGGTGAATGGGTGATTGCGCGATTTGGTGATTGAATCGGGCAATTGGGTGATTGGGTGATTGGATGGGTGATTGGGCGAATGGGCGAATGGGCGAATGCGTGATTTGAGTGATTAAGTGAATGGGTGATCGCGGGATCGAGTGATTCGCAACGAAGTGAGCCCTATTTCCCGTTTGCCGGCGGCGCCGCTGCCATTGGCGCGATGGCCCCTGAGGGCCGGTCGCCCGTCAGGTCATTCGCAGCCGCCGGCATCGGGACACGGGCCGCGGACGATGACGGCTGCACGGGCTGAATCTGGCGCGACGACCGTGGACGGCCCTCTTCTCGCTCCGCGCCTGAACCAGACTGCGTCGCCATGTTGGGATCGATGTAACGTCCGAAAATCATCTTCCCCGCCGTCGTCTGCAGCACGCTCGTGACAACGATATCGATCGTCTTGCTGATCATCTTGCGCGCATTGTCGACGACGACCATCGTTCCGTCGTCCAGATAGGCCACGCCCTGGTTGTACTCCTTGCCCTCCTTGAGGATGAAGACCTTCATGATCTCACCAGGCAGCACGACGGGCTTGAGCGCATTCGCGAGCTCGTTGATGTTGAGCACTTCGACTCCGCGGAGCTGCGCGACTTTATTCAGGTTGAAGTCGTTGGTGACGATCTTTCCTTGCATGGAACGCGCGAGCTCGATGAGCTTGAGATCGACCTCGCGAACCTCGTGATAGTCAGCGTCAGAAATCATGACCTCGACGCCAGACATCTTCTGAATCTTCTGGAGGATGTCGAGTCCACGTCGGCCACGGTTGCGTTTCATCGAATCCGCCGAGTCGGCCACGAGCTGCAGTTCCTTCAAGACGAACTGCGGGATGACGAGTGTGCCGTCGATGAACCCGGTGTCGCAAAGATCGGCAATGCGGCCGTCGATGATGACCGACGTGTCCAGGATCTTGTAGCGGCGCTGGGGCCCTGAGGCTCGAAACAGGGTAACGAGCCGGCTCGGTTCAAGCCATTCGCCTCGCCGCGCTCCCAGCACGATGCCGATGTAAGGCAGGACCAGCAGAAGAAATCCGTGGAGAAAGGCGACTCGAGAATTGGAGGTGTCGGCCCAGAAATGCGCTGCGCCGATCCCTTTGGCGATCGCCAGTCCGATACCACCGCCGAGGAGGGCACCAAGTACGCGGGAGAGAGCCAGGTCGCGTAGGAACCACTCGAAGAGCACCGCAACGCTGGCCAAGCCAAGGCCGAAGACGACGTTGACGAGTGCGCCTGCCTCGATCGGTCGGAGAAGAAACGCCGTGTATGCAACCGCACCTGTAAACAGGAGGCGGGCCAAGATGAACCAGGCCATGATCTTCGCTCCGATATGACGCCGATATGACAGTCGAACAGTAGAACCCGAGGGGCAAAAGGTCAAGTTTGGGTTCGCGGGCGGCTTCGGGGCCGGAATCACGCAATTAGCGCGTCCAGAGCCTCACCGACGTGTCTCACGCCAACGAGTTCAGCCTGAGCCCGTTCGCTATCGACGTTGGCAGCGGGCAAGACGATGCGGGTGAAGCCCATCTGCTCGGCCTCGCGAATGCGGAGCGAGGCCTGCGGGACCCCCCGAATCTCGCCGCCCAGTCCCACTTCGCCGAAAACCGCTGTCGCCTCCAGCAGCGGGCGGTTTCTCACGCTCGACGCGACCGCTGAGACGATCGCCAGGTCCGCCGCCGGTTCTTCGATCGACATCCCGCCGGCAATGTTCACAAACACATCGTCGGTCACGAGGTGCAGACCGGCGCGCTTTTCAAGCACGGCCAGGAGCAATGACAGGCGATTCTGATCGATGCCGACCGCCATGCGCTTGGCCATCCCGTAAGAAGTGGTGCTGGCAAGCGCCTGCACTTCGACGAGGATGGGCCGCGAACCTTCGACCGAGCACAGGACGGCTGATCCCGGCGTGGCGCGCGGCCGCTCGGCGAGAAACAGTGCCGACGGATTGGCCACGGGCTTGAGGCCACCGCCGGTCATCTCGAACACGCCAAGCTCACTGATCGCACCAAATCGATTTTTCACCGCCCGTACGACCCGATGCGAGTGATGACGTTCGCCTTCGAAGTAGAGGACGGTGTCGACGACGTGCTCGAGTGCCTTGGGTCCGGCGATGTTCCCGTCCTTGGTGACGTGACCGACGAGAAACGTCGGGATGTTATGGCCCTTGGCGGTGAAGAGAAACTGCGTCGCGGCTTCGCGTACCTGGCCGATGCTCCCAGGGGCGGATTGAAACTTCAACGAAAAGACCGTCTGCACCGAGTCTACGACGAGCAGACGAGGCCGAATGCGTCCGACTTCTTCGAGGATGCTCTCGATACAGGTCTCTGCCAACAAGTAGAGCGGCGCATCACCTACGCCCAGCCGATCTCCGCGTGACTTGATCTGATGTTCCGATTCCTCACCTGACGCGTAGAGGACCGTGCCCTGGCTCGCGGCGAATAGTGCCGCTGCCTGCAGCAGCAACGTGGACTTGCCTATCCCCGGTTCGCCACCAAGCAGCACGAGTGACCCGGGAACAATGCCGCCACCCAGAACGCGATCGAATTCACCAATGCCGCTCGGGATGCGTTCCGCCGAGGACGCTTCGATTTCGGAATAACGCTTCGCGCCCTGGGCAGCCGAACCAGGCAAGGCATATCGATGTCCTTGCGGCGCCGCGTCACCCGCTTGTGCTGCGCGCTCCTCCACAAGGGAATTCCACGCGCCGCAGTCCGTACATCGCCCCTGCCACTTGGCCGACTGCGAACCGCATTCCTGGCAGACGAAAACGGTTTGGGGCTTCTTCACTGCGCGCCAAACTATGCACGGAAACACGGAAGCCACGGAAGCATCCGAAGTGAAGAAACGAGGCCGCCGGCGCGGACACGAGGAGGTAAAGCTTCGCGTGTCTCCGTGCTTCCGTGACTCGTCGCCGCTCGACTCAATCGTAGACGCGATGACCCGAGCACCGAGTCGACACAGCACTTCATACGGAATCGACGAGATTGCGGCCGCCATCTCGCGCGCATCGAGCGCCTGCAGGGGGGCGTCGCCTTGCGATCCCAGAAACACGACCTCGTCGCCGGGATCAACCTCACCGATGTCCGTGATGTCCACGGTCAACATATCCATGCTGACGGCGCCGACGATGGGCGCACGTCGACCGCGGATCAAGACCTCACCGCGGCCCTCGAGTCGACGATCGAGCCCGTCGGCATAACCAGCTGGAACCACGGCCAGGACGATTGGACGATCAGGTCGAAAGCGCGCGCCATAACCGACAGACTCGCCCGTGCGAAGGTTCTTCACTGCCACGACACGGCTCGTCAGCGACATGACCGGCTTCAGGTCCAAGGTGGTTGCCAGCGGCGGAGGAACGACACCGTGCAGAAGAAGCCCGGGGCGCACGAGGTCGTACCAGACACGCGAGTCTCGTAGCAGGGCGGCGCTGTTCGCGGCGTGACGAAATTGGTAACGAGCACCCAGTTCGCGAAGCGTGACGCAGGCGCGGTCGAACGCCAATCGCTGTTCGTCGAACAGTGGATGTTCTGGCTCGTCGGCGGTCGCAAAGTGCGTATAGACACCCTCGAGCTCGAGGCTCGGACTCGCAAGAACCTCTGGCAGTGTGCGGCTCAGATTCTCATGTCGAAACCCGAGCCGATGCATGCCAGTGTCGATCTTGAGGTGATAGCGAACACGTGAGTCCCGAGCGTGGGCGGCCGCTTGCAGGGCGCGTCCCGCCGATGGACTTGCGATCGTCGGGGTGAGGTCGTAGTCGAAAACACCGGCGAGCTCGCTGACGCTGAGCGCGCCGAACACGAGAATGCGGGCTCGCGCGCCGGCCTGGCGCAGCTCGATGCCCTCCTCGATGTCCGCGACAGCCAGCCAGCTTGCCCCCACGTCCTCGAGCGCACGCGCCACGCGGGTGGCGCCGTGGCCATAGGCATTGGCCTTGACGACGGCAATGATGCCAGGGGCTGAAACGGGTTCGCGCGAGGCGCGCTGATTGAGCGCCGCCTCGCGCGCAAGGTAGCCGGCTATCGCCGTGTAGTTGGCTCGTGTCGCCGCGAGATCGACATGGGCGGACGTGCAGCGGATCACCGCGCTATGTTAGCTGGGCGATAGTTGCTGACCCACCACAAAAAGCCTTCCGGATCGCGGACCGCGTAGAACCGTGCGCCATACGGCGCTGTCTGTGGTTGACGTACGACGACAGGGCGGTGCTTGCTGACCCGCGCAAAGTGCGCATCCGGATCGTCAACCTGCAGGTGAATGACCTGACGCGCGTCGGGCCATTCCGAACCTGGCATCTCGGGACCGAGCATCAGAACGCTCGGGCCGAGCCGGAGCTCGGCGTGAATCAAACAGCCCTCTTCGTCAGGAATCTCCGCCGCACGCTTGAACCCGATGGCTCGCTCGAGCCACTCCACGGCCGAGACCGCGTCGGCGTATCGAAGTTCAGGCCAAGCTGCGGGCTCGTCAGCCGTCGCGCCCATATCGAAGGTACCGAACCCCCACAGATGCCCACCGGGATCTCTCAACGAAAAATCGCGCGACCCGTAGTCCTGATCCGTTAGTGGGCTCACGATCTCAGCACCGGCGTCACGTGCGCGGTTGTGGAAACCATCCGGATCGCTCACGCAAACGTAAAGCCCTTGTCGCACCGCGGCCCAGGGGCTGTCTGGCGCCGAGGCCGCGGCCGAGCTCACGCCGATGACACTGGACCCGAAACGCAGGTCGGCGTGAGCGACGAGACCGTTGGGCATGCGATGGTCGGAGTGTTTCTCAAAACCCAGGGCCTGCACCAGCCACTCGATGGCAGCAGGACCATCTTGATACCGAAAGACGCCGGAAATGTTCGACTTGGAATGCGTGGTCATGTCCGGAGGGTAGTGCGCAGAGTGCCCCCAAATCTTGCACGTTTTTTACCCGCCCGATCGAACCTCGGCTTTCGAGAATATTGCGATCATCTCGTCGGCTGACGGTGGGTTCAGCACGTTGCGCGCCGCGAACTCATCGGCCATTGGATAGAACGTTTGCCGCACACGCGCGGCGGCTGACTCGAGGTCGTACGAAGTGTGACGAAGCTCGACGTCGGGTCCCAGCAACAGCCAGTCGGCGCCCGGATCGCCGAATGGCATGCCGACGCTGCCGGCGTTGACCACTCGCGTCTTCCCGACCACCCGATCGAATGGCATGTGCGTGTGCCCGCAGACGACCATCGGGCTTGGAAGCGATGCGAACAACGGCGCGAGCACGTCATCGGGGGTGCCCCGCGTGAAGGTGTCGGTGTCGTTGCGAGGCGTCGCGTGGCAGAACAACACTTGGCCCAGCCCAGAAATATCCATGGTGTGTGTCAGGGGCCAACTCGAGAGCCACGCTTCGTGGTCGTCATCCAGCTGGTCGGCGACCCATTGGACCATCCCGCGAAACGCTGGGGCGACGCCGTCGCTCTCGACACCTTGCCGACGCAGAACCACTTCACGATCGCCGTTACCTCGGATGTAGTGGCATCGAATGTCCAGTCCGCGAAGAAGCGCGAGGGTTTCGCGCGGCATCGGACCTGGGAGAACGTCACCCCCGATCACGATCTGGTCCACGCGCAGCGTTTTGAGCTCCGCGATCACCGCTTCGAGCGCGGGGAGGTTGCCATGAATGTCGTAGAGTGCCGCGACCCGCACGCTATCCTCTGGACCTCTCTATGCGCAGAACCCGCCGCCATTGGGCAGCCGGCTGGCCAGCAGCTCGGTCGGGCTGACACCCGCGAAGGCTCGAAAGTCTCGCGTGAAGTGCGCCTGGTCGTAGTACCCACACGCAAGCGCGATGTCGGCCAAACGGCCTCGTTCGCTCGTCTCCAACAGGCTGGCCGCCCGACCAAAGCGCAGGACGCGCGCCATGACCTTCGGCGTCAATCCTATTTGCTCGTTGAACTGCGAAACGAAGTGCTTGTGGCTCCAACCGACCTCGCGGGCCAGATCGCTGATCACGACCTGCCCCGCGGCCCGGACCAATCGCCGCCACGCCCACTGCACTCCAACGGCCGGTGCTGGTGCCGCCGTCAGCCGTTTGAGGATCTCGCGATCGAGGATGTCGAATCTCGCACCCCACGAAGGCGCTTCGTAGAGCTCGCAGATCAAGCGCTCCGCCGATGCACCGAACACATCGTCGAGTGACACGACGCGATTGCTCAGCTCATGAAGCGGTCGCTGGAGGAACAACCGCATGCCCAACAACGTGAAGTTGACCTGAAGGCAAGCATAGGCCCCTGTGGTCCCCACCGTGACGAACGAATCGTAGGCTCCGGTCACGAAACTGGAAACTTCCTGATATCTGGAAGAATCCGCCGGGTCGAAAATCCGGAATGGCGGGCCGAAGTTGATGATGAGGGGAGCGATCTCGGTGGGCAGCTCGCGGCGGACCAGGGGCTGGAACGTTTCCTCGGAACCACCGTAATACTCGCGAACATACGGACGAAGCGCCGGATGCGGTGAGCCGATCGCGCTCTCCCAGCGGCCCAGTGGCGAGGCGTGCCGCACGATCTCGACCGATCGCGCCGGAGTCATTCAGTGATCCTACCCTCTCGTGACCGCCGGTCGTCTACCAGGTATTGAGGTCGCGAATGGTTCCCGAGGAAACGAGATAGATGTAAAAGTCTGTGAAGGCGACCCACACCAGACTCACCCACGCAAACAACATGTGCCGCTCGTTGAGCCAGGACGAACCCCGCCACAAGCTGTAGCGCGTCGTGACTGCGCCGTCACAGGTGAAGCAGTCCAGCTTCCCGCCAATCAGGTGACGCCACGAGTGACACCCGAACGTGTAGCCAGTGAGAAGCGACGCATTGATCACCATGACGATCGTGCCCACGCCAACACCAAACTGTCCTTGACGGAAGAAAGCGGCGATGCCCTCCCACCAGAGACATCCAGCAAGAAAGATGGCACCGTACAGCGTGTAACGGTGAAGGTTTTGAAACAGGAGCAGCGCCGTTTCCCCGCGATATTGTTGTGACAGTCCGCGCACCGCGCACGCCGGCGGCGTCATCGCGAAGGCTTTGTAGTAGGCGCCGCGGTAGTAGTAGCACGTGAAGCGAAACGCAATCGCGAGACCGGGGATGAAGAACGCCGGGCTCTGAGGAAGAAACGACGGCCACCACGAGGGAAACGCACCGAGCCACGCGTGATCCACTGGCACCGAACCGGGATAACCAGCGACCGGTGTGAAAAGTGGCGGTGCGACCGTCGGGCTGATGTACGGCTCGTACCAGACATAGGCGGGATTGAACGCGCGGAGGAACAGGTATCCGAAAAAGATGACGAGGCCGAGCGCCGTGGCGGCTGGTGTGGCCCACCAGCGGTCGACACGTTGCGTGCTCGCGAAGCTCTCGCGCCGCGCAACCTGAATGGTTTCCATACCTCTGCCTAGGCTCCCTCAGCTAGATTAGCAAACCGCGTCTGCTGCTTGAGGAATGCCAGCTTTACGATGCCGGTCGGGCCATTGCGCTGCTTGGCAAGAATCAATTCAGCGATGCCGTCGCTTTCCGATGGCTCGTTCGAGTGTTTGTACATCTCCTCACGGAAAATGAGGATGACAACGTCAGCATCCTGTTCGAGCGCCCCGGATTCACGAAGGTCCGAGAGTTGCGGCCGCTTGTCCGATCGCGCCTCTGGCGCACGAGATAGCTGCGACAGCACGACGATGGGGACGTTGAGCTCTTTAGCCAATCCCTTGAGCGAGCGCGAAATCGAAGCCAGTTCCAGCGTGCGATTCTCGAAGCGCCCCCGCCCCGTCATCAACTGGATGTAATCGACGGCGAGCAGATCGAGGCCCTGCTCTGCCTGCAGCCGTCTGGCCTTTGCCCGCATCTCCAGCACGCCAGCTCCGGCCGTGTCGTCGATGTAGAGGTGCGCGTCGCTCAACGTCTCCAGCGCGTGAGTGATGTTGCCGTATTCCTTCTGACCAATCTGCCCGCTCATCAGCCGGTAGTTGTCGATTTTCGCCTCGGATGCGAGCATGCGCATGAACAACTGCTCCTTCGACATTTCCAGGCTGAAGAAGCCGGCGATCTGATTGTTGGTCGCCACGTGCTGCGCGATGTTGAGGACGAGGCTCGTCTTGCCCATCGACGGACGTGCCGCAACGATGATCAAGTCGCCACGCTGGAAGCCGCGCGTCATCTTGTCGATCTCGACAAAGCCCGTCGAAATACCGGTGATGAAGCTCTTGTGCTCGAAGAGCTGCTCGATCTTCGGAAAGCTTTCTTTGACCAGATCCCGCATCGGGATGAAACCCGACTTGATCCGGTCGTCCGCGACCGAAAAGATGGCGCTCTCGGCTTCGTCCAGAATCAGGTCGGCGTCCTGATCCGCCTCATAGGCGTTCGCGAGAATCTTGTTCGCGGAGTAGATCAGGTGACGAAGCGTCGACTTCTCCTTGACGATCCGCGCGTAGTACTCCACGTTGGTCGTTCGCGGCACGCCATCGAGCAGCGCGGCGATGTACGCAGGTCCGCCAACCTCGTCGAGCTCCCCCGCGCGTTCGAGCTCCTCCTTCAGCGTGACGAGATCGATTGGCTGACTGCGCTCGGAAAGCGCCACCATGCGATCGAAGATGCGACGATGCGCATCGCGAAAGAACGCGCGCGCGTCGATGACCGATGCGGCGACGTTGAAGGCTTCGTTGTCGATCAGGATCGCGCCGAGAACGGAACGCTCTGCGTCGAGATTGTGAGGAAGGGTTCGCTCAGGAGCGGCAACGGTCGCGACTTCGGCCACGAAAGGATGATACGTGAGGACTCGTACGGCTGGTAGGCCGAGTGAGGCGGGTCGGGCCGGTGGGTCATGATTCTTTTACCAGCCCCACCTGCCCGACCTGCCCTACCAGACCAGACTACCCTTCCTTCGCAACCGTGACTTTTAGTTGCGCGGTTACGTCGCGATGCAGTTTGACCGGCACGGTGTTCTCGCCAAGTGCCTTGATTGGGTCAGGTAACAGAATCTTTCGCCGATCGATCTCGAAGCCCTTGCTGGCCAAGAGTTCCCCGATGTCTGCGTTCGTGACTGAACCGTATAGCTGATCGTTTTCGCCAACGCGGCGTGTGATCCGCAAGTCCAGCGCGTTCAGTCGCGTGGCAATCCCTTCGGCCGCGCCACGCTCTTCCGAGTCGCGAACCTCCGCCAGCTTACGTTCCCGTTCGACCCATTTTCGATTCGCATCGGTCGCTGGAAGAGCGAGCTTGCGCGGCAGCAAATAGTTACGGGCATAGCCGTCGGCGACCTTTACGATTTCGCCACGGCGACCCAGATGTTCGACGTGATCCCGGAGAATGACTTCCATCGCGTCACCAGCCTCAATCCGCCGCGTACGGCAGCAATGCGAGCTGACGTGCGCGAACAATCGCAATCCGCAAGCCGCGCTGATGCTTGGCGCAGGTGCCGGAGATCCGCCGCGGCAGTACCTTGCCCCGCTCCGGCACGAAGCCGGTCAAGAGCTTGACGTCTTTGTAGTTGATGTCGTCGATTTTGTCCGCGCAGAACTTGCAGACCTTGCGACGGCGAAACAGGCCACGGCGCTGCCCCTGCTTGCCATCACCCTTCTTGTCGTCGCCTCCGCGGCCACGTGCGCCGCCAGGTCCCCCGGATCGTCCTCGTCCCATCGCCATGGCTAAACCTCCGTCTCGATGCCGTCGTAGTCGCCGGCATCATCCGAATCATCGTTCTGCGGCCCTTCACCGGGCTGCCGATCCGGCGGAAGTCCACGCGCGATCCGCCGACGTCGCGATTCTTCGGTTCGCTTCGTCCGCGCGCGCTCGGCCTTGATCTGATCTTCATCGACCCGCACGATCAGGTGACGGAGAAGATCGTCGGTAACCTTCAGACGACGATCGAGCTCGTGAACGAGCGCGCCGTTGCCCTTGATCACTTCGAGCACGTAAATGCCTTCTTTGTGATGTCCGATTTCATAGGCGAGCTTGCGCCGGCCGCCGAATGTCGCCTGCGCCTCGGTCTTCTCGAGTGTGCCGCCCATGCGCCCGATGATCTGTTCGACCTGCGTGTGCAGGTCGGCGACCTGTTGCTCGGTCGCGTCGGGTCGAACGATGTAGACCAGTTCGTACGTACGTTGCACTGTCTTCTCCTTGTGGATAGGTCTCGGGCTGGTGGGGCGGGTAAGGCTGGTGAGTCTGGTCAGGAAGCCCTACCAGCCTCCTTACCCGCCCCACCGGACCTACCCGCCCCACCCGACCGAAGCCCAGCCACCGTAGTGGCAAGGAGCGTAATTACCCCTCGTTGTCCGTCGCTGCGTTGAACGTGTTCATTACACGTTCGATACCGTCGGTCAGAAACATCTCCGCGGCATCGGCGGCCCGCAGCGTGGCCGCCCGAATCGTTTCCCGCTCGTCAGGGTCGAACGTTGACAGGACGTGGTCGGCAAGATCGCGCCGCTCGTCTCCCCGACCGACACCCACGCGTAATCGCGGGATCTCGGTCGTACCCAACTGCTCGATCACCGATCGCATCCCGTTGTGCCCACCCTCGCTGCCGCCGCGCCTCGCCCGCAAACGCCCCAGCGGCAACGCCGCCTCGTCGAACATCACGAGGATATCGGCGGGTTCGACCTGGTAGAACTGCCGGATTCGCGAGACCGCAAACCCGCTGCGATTCATGAAGGTCAACGGCTTGATCAATCCGTCGCCGCCCGCGCGCTTCACGAAGAGCGCGTCGTCTCGTTCGCGCCATCCGTCGCTCACCTGCCAACGTCGCGCGATCTCGTCGATCACCCAGAAACCAACGTTGTGGCGTGTCTCGCGATACTGCGGCCCCGGATTGCCGAGGCCGACCAGCAGCTTCACGTCTACTTCTTGTCCTTCTTTTCCTTCTTGTCGTCGGCTTCGGCCTCGGTCTTGCCTTTCTTGATGACCTCGGGCTCGGCCGCCGCCACCGGCGCGGCCGCCGCAACCGTTGCCTCCGCCGCCACCGGTTCTTCGACCGCGCGCGGCATGATGACGTGCACCAGCATCATGTCAACGTCACTGACCGGCGTCCACCGCGCCTGCCCGACGACGTCGCGGAGGTGAATGGCGTCGTTGAGGCCGAGATTGCTGACATCGACCTCGATCGAGTTCGGAATCTCACCCGGCAACGACTCGAGCTCGATCTCGCGATGAACGAAGTCGAGCACGCCGCCTTCGAGCTTGACCCCTCGAGGTTCGCCTTTGATCACGACCGGCACCGACACCTTGATGCGGCGATCCATGTTCACGCGGTAGAAGTCGGCGTGAAGCAGATGGCTCGTCACCGGATCGACGAGGTACTCCTTGACCAGGACTCGCGAGTCGCCCTCGCCGTCGACCTTCAGCGTGATCAGCGTGTTCACGCCAGACCCGGAGTGCAGAATCCTCCAGAGCGGCTTGGGATCGACCGACAACTCGATGGTTTTCGGGGTATCGCCTTCCTTCTGCGCGCCATACACGACCGCGGGTATCTGCCCCGCGGCGCGCAACCGCCGCGCTTCGTTCTTCCCACGTGTCGATCTCTTGATTGCTTCGAGCGTCGCTTCCATTTCAGGTTCCAAGGTTCCAGGGTTCCAGTTACACAAACAAAGAACTGACCGATGTTTCCTCGTGGATGCTACGGATGGCTTGCCCCAGAAGGCGAGCTACCGGCAGCTCCACAATCTTTCCGCACTTCAACCGTTTGTCGGCGACGGGGATCGTGTTCGTCACAATCAACCGCTCGAGCGCCGAGTTTTCAATTCGCTCCAACGCCGGGCCCGAGAGCACGCCGTGGACGCAACACGCCAACACGCGCTCGGCCCCGGCGTCGACGAGGGCTTGCGCGCCTTTTTGAACCGTGCCCGCCGTGTCGATGATGTCGTCCGCGATCACGCACGTCCGGCCGCCGACCTCACCAATCACGTTCATTACTTCGGCCGTGCCATCGTCGCTTCGACGTTTGTCGATGATGGCCAGTTCGGCTCCCAGGCGCTTCGCATACGCGCGGGCGCGTTCCGCTCCCCCGGCATCCGGCGCCACCATCGTCAAGCGCGGGAATTCCTGGCGCGCGAGATAGTCGATCACCACCGGGGCGGCGAAGAGGTGATCTACCGGAATGTCAAAGAACCCCTGAATCTGCGCCTTGTGCAGATCCATCGTCAGCACGCGATTCGTCCCGGCCGCGCTCACGAGATTGGCGACCAGCTTCGCCGAAATCGGAACGCGCGGCTTGTCCTTGCGATCCTGACGGGCATAGCCGTAATACGGCAGCACCGCCGTGATCCGCGAGGCCGATGACCGTCGAAACGCGTCGACCATCACCAGCAATTCGACCAGATGCTGATCGACCGGTGCGCTCGTCGGCTGCACGATGAAGACATCGGTGCCACGAATGTTCTCGTCGATCTGGAACGAGACTTCCGTGTCCGGGAAGCGGCGCAACCGCGCCTGCCCTAGCGACACTCCCAAAAACTCGCAAATCTGCCTTGGCGAGCTCGGGGTGCGCGCTGCCGGAAAACACTTTCAGGTCGCCGTAACCGGTTGGTCGCATAGCCGTTCGAAGGATCTGGTTGGGGCGGAAGGATTCGAACCTTCGAATACGGGATCCAAAGACCCGCGCCTTACCACTTGGCCACGCCCCATCACTATCGCCGCCATTGGGTGATTGAGCGATTGAGCGATTGAGCGAAGGCGAGTCGACGACGGTTGAGCGACCGTCCGCCCGCTCGCTCAATCACCGATGCATTTCACCCACTTACCCACTCCCCCTTCACACAATTCTGGTGACCTGGGAACATCCTAGCTTATACGAGTCCTCCGGCGCCCTGCAACCACGGGGCTGAGAAGTCGCCCGTACTCCGCGCGCGACAGCGTGCGGGTGGCGACCACATGCCACCCGGGACGAGCAAGGTCCGTCGCGGTCCGACGCGCGGCGTCGGGGCGATCGAACAGCCCAAAGACCGCCGATCCCGAGCCAGACATCGCCGCAAAAACCGCCCCGGCATCCAGCAGCGCGTGCTTGATGCGGGCAATGGTCGGATGATGACGCGTCACGGCGGGCTCCAGGTCGTTGCGCAAGTTCGTGGCCCATTCGGGCCACTTCTGAGGCAAACCGCGACGCCCGGTTTCGCGCACCGGGCGGCGCGGCTCGTTGTCGAACCAGCCATAGGCCTCCACCGTCGCCACGCCGAATTTCGGTCGCACGATGACGACATCCGTGCGAGGCAAGTCGGCAAGAGGATAGATGTCATCGCCGCGACCAAGGCCCAGCGCGGTGCCCCCCACGAGAAAGAACGGGACGTCGGCGCCAATCCTCGCCGCGAGCCGATTGAGCGTCGGTGGGTCCACATCGAGCTTCCACAAATGCGCGCAGCCCAGCAAGGCGATCGCCGCGTCCGAACTGCCGCTACCCAGCCCGGCCTGGGCCGGAACGCGTTTGCGGAGCGTTACGCGCGCATCGCGTGGCGTCTCGCCCCGGCGCCGGCCCATCGTTCTCCACAAGAGCGAGGCCGCCTTCCAAATCAGGTTGCGGCGATCCGTCGGCAACGTCGGGTCATCACACTCGATCGTGAACGGACCAGTACCGATGCGAAAAGGTCAGCGTGTCGTGCAACGCCAGCGACTGGAAGACGGTGCGCAAGTCGTGATAGCCGTCCGGCCGCATCCCGAGCACTCGGAGGTCGAGATTGATCTTGGCGTGGGCCGAGAGCGTCAGCGGTTGCGAACCCATCGTGCTACTGCGATCCGCGGAGAGGCGCAACCGAGCGCAGATCGTCGAGCGTGATAGGAATGGCTCCAGGCGGCGCGTCAACGACAAAAGCCCTGTCTTCGATGCCCGTGTTGATCTCGAACTGATCGAGGTTGGCGCTGAGATCAATCGCGGCAGCCTGCCCGGCGTTCTTGTCGTTATCAGCGCTCCGAATCCGTACCTGCCGCGGCCAGCCATTGAGATGATTGGCGTAGTCCACTCGCCAGCGACCATGGTCCGCCGCGATGACCACTGGCTGACCGTTGACATCGCGGAGGTACGCGGTGATCCCATTGCCCACGGTCACGGCCCGCCAGCCGTTTGACCAGCGGCGCCCCTCCGCTGGTTGCGGCTGCTCCACCAGGCATCCGGTGAGGATCATGCGCAGGTCATTGGCAGCGAGCGCTAGTCCCGTGAGCCGCTCGAGGACTGCGGGCAGTGCCGCATCCACGAGCACGCGATTGTCACGCGGCAGGAGCAGCGTGGCGCGATTATCACGCCCGGCGAGGATGAAGAACGGCGCGCCGAACGGTGCAACGGCTTCGAAGCGGACCGACGCCGGCGCCGCAAGGCCGGCCAGCAACGTGCCGCGAATTCGTTCGCTGCCGGCACGACCGGACAGCCGGATTTCGGCAGTGACGGTCTTGAGCCCCACGCACGATCGCGTGGCGTTTGTGAAGGCCTCGACCGCGGTGGGATCAGGAGTGGTTGTCCCGGTCGGACGCACTGGCGCCCGCGCGGCACATGCCGTCAGGGCGACCACACCAGCCGCCAGCGCTACGCGCGCGATCA
This sequence comes from uncultured Acidobacteriota bacterium, assembly GCA_963724485.1. GTDB lineage: Bacteria > Acidobacteriota > Vicinamibacteria > Vicinamibacterales > UBA2999 > JACCSI01. The sequence goes on along the minus strand of CAVRUW010000010.1, from coordinate 636,727 downwards.
CTGCTGGCGGCCCTTTGCGTCCTTGATCTTCTTCTGGATGGCGGTACGATCGACGTCCTCGCCATCACCGGCCAGTGCACGTTCCCATGCGCTGATCGCGTCACCGAGCTTTCCCCGCCGCAACAGCACATCACCGTAGTGATCGAGAATGACGGACTGCGATGGTAAGGCGTCCGCGGCCTTGCGCAGGTAGGGCTCGGCTTCCTCAGCGCGTCCCTGCTTGAAGAGCGCCCAACCGAGGCTGTCGAAATATGACGGGTTGTCGGGCTCGACCTTCAGCGCCCGTTCGATGAAGCTGACCGCCTCCGGCAGCCGTTCGCCGCGCTCGGCGAGCGTATAGCCCAGCGAGTTCAGTGCCGGTGCACTCAGCGGATCGCTGGCAATTGCTGCCGTCAACGAAGCAATCGCCTGATCGTGCTGCCCCAGCTCCGTGTAGGCGTGCGCGAGTTGTGCGAGCAGGAGCGCGGCATCGCTTTCACGTCCTTTGGATCGCGTCGTCACATCCTTGGCGAACGGCGTCAACAGGTCCACGACCGCGCGGTACTCACGTCGACCCGAGAGCGCGGCAGACAACGCGCGCAACCCTGGAATGCTGGTGGGGTCGAGGGCAACCAGCTGTCGGGCCACTTCCTCGGCAGCGGCGAAATCGTTGGTTTGCAGGTTCGCGCTCGCGAGCAGGAACAGCGCACGAGCGTCCTGCGGGCTCGTCATCAGAAAATCTTTGAGGACGTCACGCGCTTTGCTGGCACCGGAGCCGTCGGTCATGTTGAGCAGCGCCGCCGCCCAACGCAGTCGGAGATCCCGCCCGGGGTTGCGAATGCTCTTGACCGCCTGCTCGTAGGCACCCGCCGCCGCCGTCCAACGCTGCTGCCGCTCATAGAGCTCGGCCAGATTGACGTAGTGCCGCGGATTCAACTCCGCCGCCATCTCGAGGGCTTCAATCGCCGCATCCACGCGGCCCAGCGCGAGTCGCGCGTCGGCCAGCAGCGTGTAAGGCTCGCTGGCAAAGGGCGCCTGCGCCACGATGCTCTCGAGAATCGGCACCGCGCGCTCCGCCCGGCCGGCCCGCAAATGCAATCGCCCGAGCGTCAGTTGCAGGTTCAAATCGGTCGCGACCGAGGGCGTCTCGAGGATGCGCGTCAGGTGTTCGATCGCCGCGGTTCGGAGCTGCTGCTGCGTGCGCCCGGGCGGGGCCGGCACGCCACCGTCGCTCCACGCCGCGTATAGCAAGCCCAGCAACCGGTTCGCCTCGACGTTCTTCGGATCGATCTTCAACGCCCGCTCGCCGGCGTCGAGCGCTTCGCCAGCCTTGTTCTGTCTCGCGTACATGCTCGCCATTTCGGCGAGGACCTCCGCCGAATTGGGCGCCAATGCCTGAGCCTTCTTCAGCGCCTCCAACGCGCCGGTCGCATCGCCTTGAGACTCGAGTTGGCGAGCCACCAGAAACTGGAGATAGGCGTCTGCTGACGCGGTGCCGGCGTCAGGTGCAGGCTGCGCCAGCGCAGGCACGCTGCAGGCGAGAATCGAAGCGGCCAGGAGCAGACGGGGCATACGCGATATTAAAACGGTTCGGGCCATTCGCGGTGTCGGCTCGCGCTATAGTTCTGCCATGGCGCTCGACCCCGAACTTCTGGAAATTCTCGCCTGCCCGGCTTGCAAGACGCCCGTGAAACTCGTCAAGCAGGGCTCGGGCCTCAAGTGCGAGAAGTGCCATCGTGTGTATCCGATCAAGGACGACATCCCGGTCATGCTCATCGACGAGGCCACGGTCGAACCCTGACCCTCGACATGCTCAGCAAGGCGAGCGGAGTCGAAGGGTGAAGATTCTGCTCATCCGGTTGCGATTGATCGGCGACGTCGTGTTCACGACCCCTGCAATCGCGGCCCTTCACCGCCACTACCCCAACGCCTCGATCACATACTTGGTCGAAGCGGCGGCGGAACCGGTGGTGCGTCACAATCCCCATCTCACAGAAATCATCGTCGCGGACCGGCCGCGTGGCTGGCGCCGGGTCATCTACGATCTGCAGCTGGCGCGCCGCCTTCGTCGCGCCAACTTCGACCTGGTCATCGATTTTCATGGCGGACCACGCAGCGCGTGGCTGACACGAGCGACCGGAGCCCCGCAACGCATCGGGTATGCATTGCCCGGGCGGGTGTGGGCCTACACGACGCGTCTACCGTGGACTCGCGCGCTGGTGCCGCCGAGACACTCGGTCGAAAATCAGTCGGATCTTCTGGCCCCCTTGCTCGGCGTCGCGCCTCCGGATCGCGATCACTTGCCCGTCGAGATGCCCGAGGACGCGGCAGCCGCACGATCGATCGGTGGGCGATTGACTGCCGCTGGTGTGACCGAGAACGCATCGATTGTCGTGATGCACGTCAGTGCTGGCAATCCGTTTCGGCGGTGGCCAGCCGACCACTTTGCGCATGTGGCGGCATCGCTGGCCAGTCGCGATTCGGCGAGGCGGATTATCATCACGTCTGGTCCATCGGAAAGCGAAGCGGCTGATTCCATCGCGGCCACCGCGCAGGAGCGCGCCGGACCGGCGGCCTCGCGGATCGTCCGATGCGGAGAGTTCGATTTGTCAGAGTTGCGTGCCCTGGTCGGTCGTGCGGCGCTCTACATCGGCGGGGACAGCGGCCCGCTGCACATCGCGGCGACGACGAACGTGCCCGTGGTGGCGTTGTTCGGTCCAACATTGCCCGAACGATCGATGCCGTGGCGGTCGTCGCGCGCGCAGGCGATCGCTGTCGATGCGGGGCAGCTGCCGTGCCGTCCATGTCATCAGCGGCACTGCGTGCCGGGTGACTTTCGGTGTCTGACGACCATCGAGCCGGAACGTGTCGTGGCCGCTGCTGAAAAGCTCTTGAGCATCGATCGCCTGTCATGACCACCCTGACGCTGACCGCCGGCGTGGCGCCACGCGATCGCCTCGAGCAGATTGGGCGCTACTGCTTGATCGGCGTGGTGGCCGCGGCGCAGTTGTCGATTGCCGCGGCCCAAATCCTCTTGGCTCTGTCGGCGGTCTGCTGGTTGGCATGGCACCTCGCTCGCCGGGAACGGTTGGAGGCGCCGCCCTTTTTCTGGCCGCTCGTGGGTTACGCGGCAGTAACGCTCTTGAGCGCCGGTTTCTCGCTGGATCCGGTCGTGAGCGTCACCGATTGCAAACAGCTCACGCTGCTCCTCCTGATCCCAATCGTCTACGACTTCGCGCGCGGCCCTCGCGCGCGCCTGCTGATCAGCGTCATCCTCACGATCGGCGCCCTGAGCGCCATCGTCGGCATCGTTCAATACGCCATCCTCAACTACGACCTCGGACGAAGGCCACAGGGCACGTTGTCGCACTGGATGACCTACTCAGGCACGTTGATGCTGGTGATCTGCACGGCAATGGCTCGCTTGCTGCACGACCATCGGGATCGCGCGTGGGCGGCTGTCGTCATGCCGGCGCTCGTCGCAGCCTTGATGCTGTCGTTTACCCGCAGTGCGATGGTTGGCGTGACGGCAGGCGTCGGAGTACTGCTGCTATTGCGAGACTTGCGACTCGTCGCGATCCTGCCGATCCTCGCGGCGGCTGTGATCGCGATCTCGCCGGCAGCATTGACCGACCGGATCTACTCGACGTTCGACTTGAACGACCCGACCAGCCGCGATCGCGTCGCCATGCTGCAAGCAGGTGTGGCGATCGTGCGCGACTATCCGCTGACAGGCGTCGGGCCCGACATGGTCGGTCGCGTGTACCCGCAGTACCGTGTCGCCGGCGCGGTGCAGGAAAACAATCTGCACCTGCACAATGTGCCGATGCAGATCGCCGCCGAGCGCGGACTGCCCGCCCTGGTTCTCTGGTGCTGGTTCGTCGCCGCAGCCCTCCTCGGCTTGCGGCCTCTGCTCGAACGAGGGCGCAATCGGGTATTGGCAGCCACCGCCATCGGGGCGATCGTTGCGATGCTCACCGCCGGGATGTTCGAGTACAACTTCGGCGACTCGGAGTTCCTGATGCTCTTCCTTGTGCTCGTGACGCTGCCATTTGCGGCCGAGCGAGATGGCGGTCTGCCCGAGTGAATTCATTCCCCATCCTCGAACCCGATCGGGCCCGAGTCATCGTCGAGCGCATGCGCGCATGTCGTGTGCTGGTGCTGGGCGACGTGATGGTCGATCAATTCATCGTCGGACGCGTGAACCGGATCTCGCCCGAGGCGCCAGTACCCGTTGTCACGTTCGATCGAGATGAATATCGAGCGGGAGGAGCGGCGAACGTCGCCTTGAACATCAAGGCGCTGGGCGCATCGATCGACCTGATCGGGCTGGTCGGTGGAGATTCGACCGCGGCCCGGCTCACCGAGCAACTCGAAGCGGCCAACGTGAGCGCGACCTCGCTCATCACCGACGAAACGCGCCGGACGACGACCAAGGTCCGCATCGTTACGACGCGCAATCAGCAGGTCGCCAGAGTGGACTACGAGAGCGAGGAACCGGCCCCGGAAAAGATCGAGAGCGCGCTCGTCGATCGACTGGAGTCACATGTCTCCAAGGCCGGCGCCATCGTCATCTCGGACTACATGAAGGGGATCGTCACGCGGCGCGTCATGGCCGCGGCCGTCGCCGCCGCGCAGCAACACCGGATTCCGTTATTGGTCGATCCGAAGATTCCTCATCTCGACTATTACGCGGGGGCGACGCTCGTCACCCCCAATCACGTTGAAGCGGAAATGGCGACGCACTCGCGCATCCGAACCGACGACGAGGCGCGGCGCGCGGCGGCCGTGTTTCGCGAACGCTCGCGATGCGACGGGGTGCTCATCACGCGCGGCGAACAGGGCATGTGGCTCACTTGCGAGAACCTCGAGGGCCCGCTACCCGCCGCGGCGCGAGAGGTGTCGGATGTTACGGGCGCTGGGGATACCGTCGTCGCCACGCTGGCGCTGGCCGTCGCCGCGGGCGCGACGATGGCCGAAGCGGCGCGCCTGGCAAATCAAGCGGCCGGTATCGCGGTAGGAAAGTTCGGACCCGCGACCGTAACAGCGGAAGAGTTGATCGCGGCGGTGCTCGACGCCGCGCCGTGATCGAACGACGGTTCCGGTTGCCCCTCGGCGAAGCCCGCCTTCCGTGCGAAGCACACCCGCCGCGCAAAGCGCGGCCTTCCGCGGCAAAGCCGCGGCCTTAATGCCTAAAGTGCCTCCGTCCCGTGAACACCATCGCGAGACCGTGTTCGTCGGCCGCCGCGATCACTTCGGCGTCTCGCACTGAACCACCTGGCTGGACGACTGCCGTCGCGCCGGCCGCAGCCACAGCATCGAGTCCGTCGCGGAACGGAAAGAACGCATCCGACGCGGCCACCGTGCCAGCGAGCGGGCGTGATGCCGTCGAGTCCCATCCGGCGGCTTTCAACGTTGCCACCCGCACGGCGTCAACACGACTCATCTGCCCGGCGCCGATCGCGCGAGTCTGAAACTCATTCGTAAAGATCACCGTGTTCGACTTTACGTGCGCCATCACGCGCCACGCGAAGCGCATTGCTTTCCACTCCGCTCCGGTCGGCTCACGCTTGGTGACAACTCTCAGTGATCCCGACGGCCACGCCTCACGGGCTTCGATGACCTCGTCACGTTGCTGAAGAAGGAGCGCGCCGAGAATCGACCGCATCTCACGCGAGTGTCCTCGCGCCGCGGACAGCGGCGCGAAGTCTGTCGTGACCACTCGCATGTTCGCCTTCGTTTGAAGAATCGACACGGCCTCTGGCAGCACTTCGGGTGCGACGACGGCTTCGATGAAGGTCGCTACAATCGCGCGCGCGGTTGCCTCGTCTATCGGGCGGTTCAGCCCTACGATGCCACCAAAAGCCGCCAAGGCGTCGGCATCACGGGCGTTGGTGTAAGCCGCTGCGAGGTTGTCACCGGTCGCCGCGCCGCACGGATTGGTGTGCTTGATGACACATGCAGCGGGCTCGTCGAACTCGATAACGATGCGGGCCGCGGCGTCCACATCGAGCAGGTTGGTGAACGACAACTCTTTCCCCTGCACAATGGTCGGTGCGCCCAGCCCGGCTGGCGGATCCAGGCTGTACCAAGCGGCCATTTGGTGCGGGTTTTCGCCGTAGCGAAGGTCGCGCAGCTTGGTCGCGTCGATGACGAGGTGCTTGGGCGCGAACGTCGTGCCGCCCTCGCGATGAAAAGCGCCTTCCTCTACGCTCACTTCCGCCAGCGTCGCGGCAATTGCGCTGTCGTAGGAACCGGTGTGCGCAAACGCACGTCGAGCGAGATCGAAGCGAAAACCCGAATCGGGACCGCCTTCTCGGTCGAGTGCCGTCAGCACTGCCGAATAGTCCGCGGGACTCACCACGACCAGGACGTCGGGGAAGTTCTTCGCCGCGGCGCGCACGAGACTCGGACCGCCGATATCGATCTGCTCGATCAAGTCCTCGAATGCGATTCCGGGCGTGGCCGCGGTCTGCACGAATGGATAAAGGTTCACGCAGACGATGTCGATCAGACCAATTGCATGTGCGTTGGCGGCTTCGAGGTCTTCGGGATGTGCCCGGCGCGCGAGAATACCGCCGTGGATTTTCGGGTGGAGCGTCTTGACGCGCCCATCCATCATCTCGGGAAAACCGGTGACGTCGGCGACGCTCGTCACCGGCAGTCCGGCGTCGGCGAGCGCTCGAGCGGTGCCGCCCGTCGACACGAGCTCGAAGCCTCGATCGACGAGGCCCTTCGCGAATACTACGAGTCCGGTTTTGTCAGAAACACTGAGAACGGCACGACGTCGGCTGGGCATGTAGGTGTAGTGAGCGCGGCACAAAGCCACACACGTGACGGGTGAAGAAGCGAATCAATCGGATCGGCCGGCGTCGATCGTCAGCGCGAGAGCACCGCGGCGATCACGAGCAGTGCCGCAATGGCGACGAGAAGGAATTGTTCGACACCGCCCGAGCCTTCGTCAGCGTTCCGCATGATCTTGCACTGCACCTGTCAGAGATGCGCAAGTTCGGAGGACAGAGGTTCCGGCGAACCTAACGCGAAACCGTGAAGTATAGTGACTTGCGCACTTTGACGCAATTGACACTTGAACTGCTGGGCCGGTATCATCCCCGAGCGGTCCAGCTTTTTCGGGACCCGAGAAAGGCCGCATGTGCGGTCTTTTTTTTTGTTCGGAGGTCCGGCTCATCAGTCGATGGGTCGAGAAGAGAAGGTCTGACGGCACCGCCGCCAGCAAGCCAGGAAGAAGAAACGATGCGCATTACAGGCAAGGTCAAGTGGTTTAACAACGCCAAGGGGTACGGGTTCATCGAGCGTGAAGGCGGCAGCGACGTCTTCGTGCACTACTCGGCCATCCAGGGCTCGGGGTTCCGATCTCTCGAAGAAGGTCAGAACGTCGAGTTCGAAATCGTCGACGGCCCCAAGGGCCCGCAGGCCGGTAACGTCGTCCGGATCTGACCGCTTGACTTGCCCGGCGCCGGCACACCCCGGCGCCGGGTCGCTCTCGGAAGTCCCACCACCCGACTCCAGCCACTACTTCAAATCGCGACGCTTGGCGGTCAAGGTCACTTTGCCGTCCTCAACCAGGACCCGGAAAACGACTTCGGCGTTCATGCCGCCAAGCCGATCGACCTGACGCTGCACGACGTCAGCGAGGCGATCGAAGCTGATCGGATGCTCGCCCGTTTCATGACGCGCCTCGGAAAGCCTTTCGAACAGTTCTTGCAGCTGCGATTCCTCGCGCGACGGCTGCCGAAACGCGGCGACGTGGACAACGTTGTCGCTACGCTTTCGCGATTTTGATCGTGAGGCTGGCGCAGCTGCCCGAGTTGAAGGCGATGATGCCGCCGGCGCGGGTGGTGGCGAAGGACTCTCTACGGGTGGAGGCGACGGAGGCGGGGGCGGGGCCGCTGGTCGCCCTCGCGCAGGCCGACCTTCCTCCTTTGCCTTCAACGCGCGTTCCCAAACCTGACAGAACTTCGCGTAACGGGCCTGCAGCGTATCGAAGCGAAAGCGTTGTGCGGTATTGGTCAGATGCATTCGGTCGTAGCGCTTGACCAAGGCATCCACGCGAGCACGTGTCTCCCACGGCAGCCGAGGCAGCCGACCGGCAAAGAACATGTTGTACTCGGCCTCCAGACGCTTCATCTCCGCGTCCAGACGCTGCATCTCACGTTCGAACTCGCTGGTCTGTGGCGGCATCAGCCGATCGGGCTTTACCTGAGGAGCAAGAACCAAATCAGCGGGAGCCAGAGCTCGCGTGCATATGGCACCGGCCGATCGTCGATCAGTACCTCGGACTCGGGCTGGCGGCTGATGATCTCGAACAGATCGCGAAGGCGCAGCGCGTCGCCGGGAAAAAAGCGAGCGCGATGGCGAAAGGCGCTACCCGTCCCCACCTCGCGGTACTCGGCGGACTGACGCGCAATCTCGAGGGCGCGCGCGTAGTCCGCGCCCTCGAACCGCGGAAACACCAGCGTGACCGAGAACGGGAGATCGCGCGGCCCGAATAGTGCGGCATGCAAATCGGGGTCGAGCGCGGCCAGTTCGTCCGGGGTGGGCTCCTCGGACTGTTCGGCGTAAGGCCAGAATCGCTCGAGTGGCCGGGTGTGTCGTTCGGTAGCCATCGACAATTTTGATGGTAACACCGCGCAACCGCTGTCGCACCTGTCCTACTGTCGCACCTGTTGTACGTAGCACGGTAAGTCGCCTGTCGCCCCTGTCGCACTCGTTGCGCGGATGGCACTAGAATTTCGACGTGTCCGACTTTCGCATCATTCCGTCCATCGACAACCTGCGGCAGCGCCCTCGGATCGCGGCGCTGGAGCAGGAATATGGAGTCGTCGCCACGCTCGCTGCGCTGCGCCTCGCCACCTCGGAACAGCGGGCCAGCATCGCGGCCGCAGATTCGGCGCGAGACCTACCGGCCGATCGAGAGGAGCTGATTGCGAGGATTGAGGCCAGTGCGGACCGCTATCTCACCGGGCGGTTCCGCGGGTCGCTGTGGCCGGTCATCAACGCCACCGGCGTCATCGTTCACACCAATCTCGGCCGCGCACCGCTCGCGTTGCCGGCGTTGCAGCGGCTGCGTCAGGTCGCGGAGGGCTACTCGAATCTGGAGTACGACCTGCAGGTCGGCAGCCGCGGTTCGCGCACCATGCACGCCGAGTCGCTGCTGACGGCACTCACCGGCGCCGAAGCCGCGTTGGTCGTCAATAACAACGCGGCAGCAACGCTCCTCATCCTGGCCGCGCTCGCCAACGGTCGCGAGGCCATCGTCTCGCGAGGCGAGCTCGTGGAGATCGGGGGTGGGTTCCGCGTGCCGGAGATCATGGCGCAGTCCGGCACGATTCTGCGTGAGGTCGGGACCACCAACCGCACGAGAATCGCCGACTACCGGGCAGCTATCGGGCCGCGGACAGCGCTCCTGATGCGCATCCATCCGTCGAACTTTCAAATCGTCGGATTCACCGAGCGACCCACGCTCGCCGAGCTCGTTGCCGCGGCTGACGAAGCCAATATCCCGTTGGTCGAAGATCTTGGCAGCGGATTGATGCTCGATTCGATTGCCTCGGAACCAACGGTTCAAGCGTCGGTGGCGGCCGGGACCGCGCTGGTCTGCTTCAGCGGCGACAAGCTTCTGGGTGCGTCACAATCTGGAATCATCGTTGGCCGCCGCGCGTTGATTACGCAGCTGCAGCAGCACCCATTGATGAGAGCCATGCGCGTCGACAAGCTCGCGCTGGCAGCACTCGAAGGCACGCTCATCGAATATCTCGCAGGACGCGCCCCGACCACCGTGCCCGTCGCGCGGATGGTGCAAATGCCGGTCGAAGCGATTGAAGTACGAGCGACCGAAATCGCGGAGCGTCTCGTCTCCTCGGGCTGGAACGTGACGTTGGTGACCGGATCCTCCGCGATTGGAGGTGGCAGCGCACCAGGTGTCGAGCTACCGACGGTGTTGCTCGCGATTGCCCATGCGGTGCTTTCGGCAACCGCGCTCGAAGAACGGCTCCGATCTCTGGAGCCTCCCGTCATCGCCCGCGTCGATAGCGGTCGGGTCGTCCTCGACTTGCGCACGGTGCTGGAACATCAGGACGAAACGCTCACCGAAGCGCTTCTTGCAATCGACGAATAGCGCGAGCTCTTACCGCGCCACGTCCGCACCGGCCTCGACCAACAACTCCTGCAGGACCGCGCGATGGCAGCGGGTTGCATCCTCGCAGTAGCAGCCAACAGCGAAGTTGGTCTGATGCGAGAGTGCGGCGAGCGCGTCGATGAGATGCCGCGTCTGCGGGGCCGACATCTCGCGGCGGTACTTCCGACCGAACTCGCGCCACCGAGGGTCTGTCCAAGCGGACTTCTGCGCCCAGGCAACCAGTTCGGGACTCGGAGACAGCTCGGGAAGCCAGGCATCGAAAAAGTCGCGCTTCGAAAAATCCGCCTTCGGAACTCCGCGAGGCGGTCGCCGCACGGTCCCGAGCCGTACGCCCTCACCCTTGCCGCGAGGCTCGCCCAGTCGAACGATCCGAATCGCCATGACTAGTGGCGATGTTCCGTGGGCATGCCGCAGCGCTCGATCGTGTCGCCTTCGAAGTCGAACTCGATGAGAACAACCGGCTCGTTGCCCACAACCCAGCCATCGTGACCGGGGTCAATGGCGACGAAGCGAGGCGCCTTCAGCTCCAGCACGCAGCCATCTCCGTACTCGATGTGAATCTCGCCCTTGGCAAGAAACCCAACGTGCGCGTGCTGGCAGGTGTCTGTGCCGACAATCGTCTTCATATCACGCGACCAGCGGAAGCCCGGTTGATAGATCAACCGCTTGACGCGAGCCTCCCCCGCTTTCCCCACATCGATCTGAACGCCGCCCACCTGGCGCGATTGTGAACCACGAATGGGGGCGAGCAGAGGATCGGTGACGCTCATGGTGTGCTCCTCAGGGAAGAACTGACGAAGTTACAAGTTACAAGTTGCAAGTTACAAACGCTCTCCCGCCGGTTGCCGGCAGCTGACAGCCGGCTGCCGATCACTGCCGGAGAGCGAGCAGCAACCAGGCCGCCGCCGTTGCCGCCTTCTGCTCGACGCGCCAGGGGCCGTCGGTGCGATCAATAGCCGCGATCTTCGTGCGCAGAGCAGCGTCACCGATGCCGATGGTCTCGCCGGCACGCTTCCACAGATCACGTTCGCGACAAATCTCGCACGGAAGGCCGCGCGTGGACACGGCGTCCTCGATCACTTTACGAAACAGCTGGCCTTCACGCGCGTGGATCCTGATGTGCTCGTTCGAGATGGTCTCGGGATCGGTCAGGCTCCCGGCCACCAGCGCCGCACCTGCCAACCGGGTGCCATCGGTCGTGAGATCGTCGAGCGCTTCGTTTACCGATCGGCGGCCGAAGGACTGCACCGACGCCAGGAGGCGCGTCAGCGACACTCCTTCTTTGCGAGCGGTTCCAAATCCGTCGTGATACGGCTGTCGCGAATCGGGTACTTTGGGATCGCTCAGTTCGACGCGGCGGCTTGCGACCACTCGGGGCGTCCGGCCAGCAAGGGTGAGCACGACGGCGGCGGCCCACCCCGACTTCACGGTAAAGCCAACCGCGCTCAATTCGCTTGCTGCGCTCTTCACTTGAATCCTCCGAGGGCTCAGCTCACCGTGTGAGTGGCCCGATGAACTGAATGGCACAATCGCCACCGGCGTGCGCCCACATCGCGGAAGCGATGCCACGGGTGACAAACACATACCCCATCACGAGCCCGGCGACGAAATTCAGGATGAACACCCAGGTCGCCAGCCACGGATCCGCGCCCGCGGCGCCCCACGACGGCAGGTGTATCCCGGCAAATGCGACCGCACAGGCGACGTTGGCGGACCACACGATACCTTGAGTGGGCACCAGCGTCGTCCGACGCAGCGCGCGAATGACGATGCCGACGATGGCCGAGAGCAGCACGAGACGAAAGACTAGTTCTTCGGTCACCGCGGCGACGTAGACAATCACGATCCGCCGCACCACGGACAACTCTCCTGCCGCGTCGATCCGCTGGCCTATCGCGGGTATTGAAGGCTCGATCAGGAGGCGCATGACTCCGAGGATCACGAGGCCAACGAGGAGCCCAACGCCGAACCAGAGAAGAGCCTGGACGATCGGCGGCCGCTCATGTTCTTGCTGATCGAGCGTGAGTGCAAATGCCGGCAGCCGCGACCAATCGTAGAGCCGAAGGCCGAGCAGCCCGAGCAAGCCGGCGCCAGCCGCAGCGAGCGGCGTGCCGAGCGTGTCGAAGCGAACGCTCAATGCGCCCGCAACCACGCAAACCACGATTAAGACCCAATCGTCCCGGTCGGTCGCCGCCGTTTGCGGCGGGCCCGGTGCGGTTCCCGGCGCCTCGATCACTAGTCGAACTCGCGCCGTGGGGCAGCTTGCTCTGCACCGACGCGGCCGGCAGCGATGTCAGCCTTGAAATAGTTCTCGCCCTTCACTGCCGCCCCGGCGAGACGTCGCAGCATTGCCAGTTGTCCAACGTGAGTCAGTGCATCAGCAATCGGACCTTGCAGCAACTTCTCTGGGGGGGCGCCGAGCGCGGCCTCGGAAGCCAGGTAGTGGTCGAGATCTCGAAGACCGTCGAAAAAGCGTTGCGCGTCCTTGTCCCAATCGTCCGCTGGTGAATCGCGCCAGGCTTGTGCCCCCTTCGCAATCGATAGCGCCCAATCCAGTAGATCGCCGATGTGCGCGAGAATCTTTCCAGGGGTCCGACTCGATGGTCCCACCGTAAACCCTCCGAAATCCGCCGGGGCACCACGTATCGCTTTGGCGCCACGGTAAGCCAAGGTCGCGACGGCATGCCGTAACAGGTCGCGAGCGCCAGCCGTGTCGTGTGTCATCGCAGATCCTTCAGTTGACCTTCGTGGCTACGAACACCTCGTAGGTCCCGGGTTCGAGCTCAGAGTGATCGAAAGGGATGGAGCGCGCATCGAATCCTGCGTCCTTCAACCATGTGAGCCAATCCTGACGAGAGAAGAGGCCTTCGACGTGCCGATCGTGTTCAACGCTTATCGACCCGTCGAGACTACGGAGCAGATACACGTAATCCACGGTATATGTGTTGTCGGTCGGATCGGGATCCCATGTCCATTCGAGATAGCGCAGCGCTTTCTCTGGGCCATCGTGCCCGCCATGATCGGTCGACTCGCGGAACGTTTCTCGCACGTGATCGGGCGCGATCAAGACGGCTCCGCCAACGCGACAGTGGACTCGAGCGGTTTCGATCGCCCGTCGAACGTCGGCTTCGTTAGTCATGTAGACCACCGCGTCGTGCACGAATACTGCATCAAACTCGCGACCGAGACGCACGGTCCGCATGTCGCCCTGGACGTGTTCGAGATCGGGATTGAGCGCGCGGCTCACCGCCAGCATCCCCGCCGACGGATCGACGAGCGTCATTCGGAAGTGCTTCTTCAGGTGTGACGCGTTGTTGCCGCCGCCGCTGCCGAGCTCGAGGACGTGTTGCGGCGGCCGATCGCAGGCGGCGACAAGCCGTGCCGCGTAGAAATCCGCTTCTTCTTCGTAATCGGCGGGTGCCGACAGGACCGGCCACCATTCGGCAAGCTCGGTGTACAGCTTGGGCAATCCACTCATGCACGTTTGCTCGCCCGGCGGCGCACGGGGCGCGTGGCGGATTTTGCCTTCTTCGTTCGAGTGACAGTATTGCGCCAGGCCAGTGTCAGCGCCTCGCCCACGATATCTTCCTCAGCCACGTCGAGGTGCACGCGCGTACATCCCTGCCTTCCCCACGCTCCGCTCTCCGGGCTGAAGATCGCTGGCGCATCGCGCAACATTCGCTGCTGCTGTTCCGGCGTCAGGTTGACCATGCCACAGTTGCGGGCCGGCTGCAGCGTTGCAAAGATGCGGCCGTTGACGCGGAAGTCGGGGTGACCCATGTGCGCGCCTTCGACAGCCTCCGTCAAGCCAAGCGCCATGCGACGAAATGCTTGCTCCGTCATCATTTCTTACCTCCATCGCCGCCGGCAGTCGATCGTGCGGACCCGGCTTGCTTCCGGCGCCTGCCTGGCGTCGACTGCGCCAGCATGTCATAGCGAAAGCAATCCAGCGTGTGATCGTTCACCAACCCCGTGGCCTGCATGAACGCGTAACAGATGGTGGACCCGACGAACTTGAACCCGCGCGCGAGCAAGTCGCGGCTCAGCGCATCCGATTCCGTGGTACGGGTGGGGACGTCCTTCATGCTTCGACGCCGGTTGACGAGGGGTGAGCCGCCGACGAATCGCCACACATAGGCGTCGAAACTGCCGAACTCTCGCTGAACAGCAAGAAACGCTTTGGCGTTGCCAACGGCGCTCTCGACCTTCAGCCGGTTGCGCACGATGCCGGGGTCCAACAGGAGCCGCTCGATGCGGGCCGCGGTGTAGCGAGCCACGCGTTCGGCCGCGAAGTCGTCGAAAGCCTTGCGATAGGCCTCGCGCTTGCGAAGAATCGTCTCCCAACTCAGGCCGGCCTGCGCGCCTTCGAGCAGCAGGAACTCGAACCACGTGCGATCGTCGTGGACCGGCACTCCCCATTCGCGATCGTGATAGGCGATGCCAAGCGGCGTTTGCGCCCAGCCGCAGCGAGTCAATTCTCGTGGCGGCGGAACCGCGCCGCGTTTGCGAGTCATCCGGATCTACCGTGGTGTGAACTCGATTGTCGCTTCACGCCTCCGTGGAGTTCGGAAGCCGCGCACATACTTCGCCGACGCCTTGGTGGAGTACTTCTCCGCATAGGCATCCCCGACGGCGTCGCGAATCCGCTCCCCTCGCGCGACGAGGGCCTTCACGCGCAATTGCCGATCGCCAACTTGAATCGTCCCGAGGGGATCCTCGAGGAATGTGCGATACCAACCACCAGATTTCAGGGTCCAGGACCTGGCGTAAACGCGACCGTCCACGACGACCACCCAGGTGCCGGTGAACCGATGGTCGGACCTGTGACCGGCGCGAATGCCGATGATCTTGCTGCCGTCGAACGCGGCAACGATGGCGCGCGAAAAGCGTTTCACTGGTTCGGCCGAATGAAAGCAGTCGATAGCCGTTTGGCGATCATCGCGAGGTCAGCGGCCTACTCTACCACTCGCACGGACGACCGATGTTACAGCGCCGCAGCGAGCTCGCTGGTGATGGTCGCGGCAGGGACCGCCTTGCAGCCGCTTGCGTTCTGACCTGACCACAGAGGAGAAAACTCGCTGCTTCCTTGACTCTCAGCTTTCGCTCGCAACGGCGCAAGCTCTCGCGTTGCCAGAGGAAACGCAGGTGCAGCGGCACTCATCGGGCCCAACTCACGCATCACACGATTGACGATGCTGCGGGCCGGTCGCCCCGTGAAGACATTGGTCAGCGCCGTCTGGCGAGCCGATGCATCAGCCAAGGCAGCTCGGTGGAGGGCGCTGGTCTCGGCCTCAGGGCACAAGAGGTAAGCGGTTCCCACTTGCACGCCATCCGCTCCGAGCGCGAGGGCCGCCGCGACTCCCCGCGCATCGGCGATTCCACCAGCAGCGATCACCGGAACGTCAACCGCCTCGACAATCTGTGGCAGCAGCGCAAAGATCCCGACCTGCGTTGAGACGTCGTTCGACAAGAACATGCCGCGGTGACCACCGGCCTCCAACCCCTGGGCGACAATCGCGTCGACACCTCGCGTCTCGAGCCAACGCGCCTCATCCACCGTCGTGGCCGATGACAGAATCCTGCATCCGATCGCCTTCACGCGCTCGATCAGGGACCGCGAAGGCAGCCCGAAGTGAAAGCTCACGACGGCCGGCTTGAACTCCTCCAGAACGTCTGCGGCTTCGTCGCCAAACGGCGAACGTTCAACGCCAGGCTGGACGCTGTCACTATCGACGCCAAGCTCTCGGTAATACGGCGCCAGCGTTTCGCGCCACTGAGCCTCCCTGCCGGGATCGGGGGCGGGCGGCGTATGGCAGAAGAAATTCACGTTGAGCGGCTTGCTGGTCTGCGACGCGATCGACTTCAGCTCATCACGCAAGCTTTCAAGTGACAGCAACGCACACGGAAGAGAGCCCAGTGCTCCGGTCTTCGACACCGCGACCGCGAGCCGACCTGTCTGCACACCGGCCATCGGCGCTTGAATGATCGGCAGGTCGATGCCGAGCAGCTCCCGCAACCTCATCGTCACTGCGCGAAGGATTCGAGGTAACCGCAGTCCGAGCAACGGTATGTTTTGACCTGCACTTGCTTCTTCCCTCGTGTTTTCGTGCCGGTCCAAAAGCTCTTCTCGGGCGGGCCTTCTACCCACTTGCTGGCGTGCACGGCGCCGTGCGTCTCGTCCATGATGAAGCCTTCTTCCATACGAGTGCGGCACTTGGGACATTCGCGAGATGTCATCGTGGTTTCCTACTCAGACAATTCTATCCGGATGGTCCCAGGCCGACGTTGGCTGTGATGCCTATTGGGCTTCGGTGCCACTCGCTCGAAGCGACCGCAACAGAGCCACGCCACGCGGCGAGAGGCGATATCCCACTTCCAAACTCTGTGTCAGACCCAGTGCCTTGAGCTTTCTGACGTTGACCTTGAAGGTCAGCCGTTCCTGACCGGCTCGCTTGCACAAGTCCGCCGCCCGGACTGCGGGGTAGGTCTCAATGAGTTCGAGCACTCGCACGGTCCACGGAGCCCCGGCGCGAGCGTCCAGGCGACTTAGCCGCTCCTTCAGTTCAAGCAGGTCCTTTTCATCAGGGCGAGATTCTCGCAGGGCTACACGCGGATCCGCTGACACCGGACCGAGCTCGATTCGGTAAATCATGCCCTCCGACCGCGAGTCGAGTTCAGCGAGCAGTTCTTCGCGCGTCGAGTAGCCGGCCTTACGAGCATCACTGACGCTGATTGCAGCCACATCGATTGGCGTCACGTCTCTAATCTGCAGCTTGCCAATCGAGGTCAGCAACGAACCACCAGACCGCACAGATGGTCGACGCCACCGCCGAAACGCCAGCGTGATCGTGCCGTCGCGAATTGCTTTGAGAACGCCCTCCCGAATGATCATCGTGGGAAATGAAGTCGCCGACTCCCGAGAGTCATACCAACGACCTCTCGATCATGATCTCGTCCACGTACCGCCCATCAATCTTGGCTTGGCGCCTGGCTGTGCCTATAACCGCGAAGCCGTGACGACGGTATGCGGCGAGTGCTGCCGGATTGTCCGAGCGAACGAAGGTGAAAACCTTTTCGTAACCCTTTGCCAGGGCGGCGTCAAAGGTGTTCTCAAATAGTCGGCTGGCGATACCGAGCCGTCTGGCTTTGAGGTCGACATAGGTCCCGAGTGTTCCAACGTGATCAAATGCTGCCGTGTAGCTGGCAAATGGCTCCATCACCTGGAACCCGACGAGGCGCTGATCTGAGGCCCTGATCGCTACTTTCCAGACGCCTCGTTCAGGAAAACGCTCGATGTAAGCCCGCTCTGCCTCAACCGTGAATGGCGCGTCGAAGACCGTATACGCCCGAGCGGCGATGATGGGGTTGAAGATGTCGACGATGGCTTGCGCATCACCGGTTGTGACGTCACGAATCAACAAATCCATTTCCACCTACTTCCCACGGGCGTATTTCAGCACGTGGCTAACCAGGTGGGCCACGAGCGCGGGATCATTTCGATGCACTTGATGTCCAGAGTGACCAGCCAGCACGAATAAGCCATTGGCCGACTGGAGCGCCCACTCCTGCTGTTTCTTGATATGCAGCCGCACAATCGGCGCACCGTTTCCTTCCAGACGGTCGGCCCTTGCCGTCACGACGACGGCTGCGGGAATTCCGGGAGGCTGTTTGAATGAGCGAGCGACGGGGTAGTCGTCCCGTGTCTCGTTCATCAGCTGCTCGAATACGATCCGCAAACCTGCCGGTGTCTCGGGTGGTATTGGCGGGAACGTCTGCGGCTCCAGCGCGCGCTTGCGATCCTCCGGCGGTAACACCGCCGCCTTCTCCTCACGAGTCGATTCAAAATCCGGCACGTCGAGATACACGAGGCCGGCCACTTCGGTGGGATAGGTGTGAACGAAACCCCGAATGATGACGCCTCCCCAGGAGTGTCCCACCAGCACGTACGGCGGAGCGAGCGACAGACTCTGCAACAGGGCATGCAGGTTCTCGACGTCGCGTTTGAGCGTCTGCAGAACGGCATCTGCCTCTGACTGTCCGTGACTGCGACGATCGTAGGCGACCGTTGGCGCGAGGCGGGCCAGGTCCGGATAGACCGGATCCCAGGTGTCGAGCGTCGCGCCTGCGCCGCCTTCCAGCACGAGTATTGGCGTTCCTGCCTTGCGTGACTCGAGTCCGGCTGCTCGAACTCGCATCATGCGACCGTCGACGCTGATCATCCGCGTGGCCGGAAGCTCGGCCTGTGCGACAAGCGATGCGACCGCCAGCGTCATCGCCGCCGTGACACCTGCCACACAACACGCAATACGATCGACCATGAGCTTTGCCTCGTGCCGCGCCATTGCAATTCGGCGTTACGCGTCGGCCAACGCCGCGAGCTTCATCACAGTATTCCAGTTCCTCGCGGTGCCACGTGTTCCGAGCTTCTTCTCGATCAGTGCCGTTGTCAGCCGCGAGCGGCCGATCCCGTCTGGATAGACAATGTAGGCCTCTCGGCCTTTCGCGCGGATCACCTCGCGACCGGAAATCGCCTGCTGCAACGCGGAGACAGCTTCGCGGCCAGGTGCACTCTTCAGACACATCACGACGAGGTGACCCGGATCGCGTTTGGCCTCGGCGGGAAATGGATTCGCGGTCACGATGGCTTTCCACTCCTTCGCCGTGCGGACGAAATAGTCAGTCTGCAGATCGAGTCGCTTGGCCGATGCCTTTTCCAACAGGCCTTCCAGGTCGGCCGTCGATTGCCCGTCCGTTCGAAACACCAGGTTCCCGCTTATCAGGAGCGACTGCGGATCCTGCATTCCGAGGGACAGCAGGAGCTCGCGAAGGTCGCTCATTGCGACCTTGTTGTGTGAGCCGAGGTTGATGGCGCGGAGGAGAGCGATGTAGGTCATGTTCGCGGCGGGTTCTTGGAAAAGTCTGAGATCTTCACGAATCGGCCCGGCTCGAAGGTCAGTCCGAGTAAGTCGAGTCAGAATAGCTGGCAGTGCAAGTCGCGGGAAGTAGGAATAGCGGGATTCAACTAGAATGCCAGCGTCCAGCAGGCAACGGCTCGTGATTCACAGAGGCTGCACGTGATCTGCCTTGGAGCACACCTTGTCGTCGTTGCCACCCTCCTGGCGGGAGTCGAAGAGTCCGGCCAAACGGCTGGAACCGCCGCCGGGGCAATCGAGGGCCGTGTAACCGACGCGACCGGAGCAGTGCTGCCACGCGTCAACATAACCCTTTCGAGCGAAGCCCTGATGGGCAGCCACGCGAGTACCACCAATCAGGAAGGGCTGTTCCGCTTTCCTGTCGTTCCCGTCGGCGAATACACGCTGCGTTTCGCGTTAGAGGGTTTCAACATCGTCACCCGACGCGTGTTCGTCACCATCGGGTTCACGGCCACAGTCGCGGCCGCACTCGAGATCGCGCCGGTGGACGACAGCATCGTGGTCGACCGCAGCGCCCCGGTTGTGGACCGGTATTCGACGGCCATTACGACCAGCTTCAGTGCTTACCAACTCGGCAACCTGCCTGGCGCGCGGAGCATGGGGGCAATTCTCGCCGCCACGCCCGCCGTGCAGATGACTCGTTTCGACGTCGGCGGTAATACCGAACTGACGGGGATCTACGGCGCCTATGGCACCTTTGGCCAGAACCGCCCGACCGTCGAAGGCATCCGCGTCAGTGGCCTCCTGGCGTTTGGCGTCGCGCTCGACTTTGGATCCTTCGAGGAAGTCTCGGTCGGCACCGGAGCACACAGCGCCGGAATGGCGGACTGCCCGGCGTGCAGATGCAGTTCATCACGAAGTCAGGTGGCAACCGATATCGGGCCACGCTGTATGCCGACTACGAGAACCGAAATTGGCAGTCGTTCAACATCGATGCCGACCAGATCGCTCGCGGCGCGCGAGGCGGGGATGGGCTAGCGCCGCGCGACAGCAACCGGATGTGGAGCTATCGTGACGTCAACGCGGATGTCGGCGGCTACGTCAAGAAGGACCTCATCTGGTGGTATTCGTCAGTACGCGATCAAGACGTTTCGACGCGCCTGGTCAACTTCCCGGTCAAACCATATCGAACGCATGTCTCGAACTTCACCGCCAAGACGACGTATCAGGTGACGGATCGCGACAAATGATCGCGTTTGGGCAGGCTGGACGCAACCATCAGCCAAATCGGCTCGGTCCTTTTGGACCAGTGGGTGGCAGCTCTCGGCCCGACGACCGCGGTTCATTTGGCCGAGGATTCCACGTCCGAGCAGCTCGCACACGGTTGGATCTGGAAGGGTGAGTGGAACTCGCGCCGTGACAGACAACGTGTTTCTCGAGGTGCGCGCGGGGCAATTCGACGCCAATCGGCCGGAAACGCCCAATGGTACGGGCGCGCGCTACGAGGACATCGCCACGCTGATCGTCCGTGGCGGCAGTCGTGACTGGCAGGAGAACGTGCGACGAGGCCAAGTGCTCGGTCTCTCAACTATTTCAAGGACGGTTGGTTCGGCAACCATCTTTTCAAGATCGGTGCAGAGAGCATTCGACGGTCTCGACCGAAATCTGGAACACGGGCTATCCAGATGACGTCCTGCACGTGCTGCGCAACGAGGACGAAGTCGACGTCTACTTGTTCGAGACGCCCTCGAGATCCGACAGCGGGCATGTGGACGCACTCGGCCTATGCGAATGATTCGTGGCAGCCGAGTGCTCGACTGTCGCTCAACGTCGGGCTGAGGTTCGATCGATACCGTGTCTTTCTGCCGGAGCAATCGCATCCTGTCGGCCGATTCAATCCGGTCTCCCAGACCTTCCCCGCCATCGAAACGTCAAGGCGTGGAATCTCCTCGCGCCAAGAATCGGCACGACGCTCGATTTGGCTGGCGACGGCCGCACCGTCGCAAAGTTCAGCTACGGGCGGTACTGGCTGGCGCCTGGTACCACAACTCGGCTTCAACGTCAACCCGAACGCCAACCAGTGGTGGAAGCAATACCGGTGGTCTGACACGAACGACAACGGCTCTGGGACGACGGCGAACAAGGGCAATTGCCGGTGAATCGTCGAGGCGGGGTGTCGCTGGAGTCGCTCGATTCCAACCTGAGCTTCCGTTTGTGGACGAGGTCGCCGGATGGTTCGAGCGAGAGCTCGCTTCCAACACCGGACTCACGCACGGGCGTAGTCTGGCGGACGCAACGACAGAACTATCTTGCGGCAAAACGTGAGTCAACCGTTCGATGGATTCTCGGTCGCGGTCCCAGTCATCGATCCTGGTGCCGATGGCATCGCCGGAACGGCCGACGATGGCGCCAACCTCACCGCATTCGAGCTAGGGCCGTCGTTTGATGGGCTTGCCGCCTGACAATGTCGTTCGTAACGTGGCGGAGGCGGACAGTCGCTATTGGACCTGGGAAACCACGGCGACCAGGCGGTTCACTGGACGATGGTCGTCTCGTCGCGGGATTCGCGCACACCTGGTATGGTGACCAGGCCTCCGCGTATCTCGGACAGTCCGTACGCAACAACCTCTACCCGCTTACGCCGAATGACTTGATCAATACCGGTCCGAACGGGCAACACCGATTCCGCATGTGGTCGGCCAAGATTCACGGCACCTATGCCGCGCGTTGGGGCGTGCGGATTACGCCTTACCTGCGGCATCAGTCAGGTCAGCCCTTCGCGCGAACGTTCGCCAGCTTCATTGAATATCGGCACCGTTCGGATTCTTGCAGAGCCGATCGGCACGCGTCGGATGGACAACATCACGATCGTTGACGTGCGTCTCGAGAAAGGCTTTCGCGTGGCGCGCGATCGACGCGTGGCGGGCGTTCCTCGATCTCTTCAACCTGTTCAACACCAACGCCGAACAGAATCTCAATTGGTCTTCCGGTCTATCGTTCCTCCGTCCGCTGAGCATCATCTCGCCGCGTATCGCGCGGATCGGTGCAAAGGTGGAATGGTGAGCCAGTGGTCAGTGGTGAGTGATCACTGATTACTTGCCATTGGCAACTGGCAGGCCGAATTTCTCGCGCAGTGCGGTGAGCCGAGGATCGCCGCGAAGCACGGCCATCTCAGGGTTCAGGAGCAGCGGTCCTACATGATGCGGCCGAACGGCAGCCACTTGCTCCAATACCTCAAACGTGCGGTCCTTCTCGCCGAGTGCGGCGTAGATGACCGCCAGGCTGGAGGGGGAGTTCTTATGGTCGGCCAGCAGCGCTACGGCGTCCGCGCGTCTGCCGGTCGCGACATACAAGTACGCGAGGTACGGCGCGCGTCCAGTCTGCCCTGGCCTGAAGCGACCGAGATGACGGCCGTCGCTGTTTTCCAGTAGGGGCACCGCCTCTTCGAGCCTGCCGGCATACATCAGCGCGCGGCCCAGCCATCCTGCCGCGAATGGAAAGCCTGGATCGGCCGCGACTACGCGCCGCAGGGTCTCGATCGCCTCGTCGAAATGCCCGGCGTACAGTTGGACTCCCCCGATCGCGCGCTGAACATCGAGTGACAACGGATCGTTTTGCAGCGCGGATCGGAGAACTGCCAACGCTTCCTCGTCCCTGCCGCGTGGTGCAAGCGTCGACGTTGAATAGCTGGTGTAACTTTGAGTCAGGCTCGGATTGAGGTCGATGGCGCGCTGGAAGGCGTGCTCCGCATCCGCCCAGTTGCGCTCGCGCGCGTGCACCCAACCCATGGCCGCATGTGCATCCGCCAACAAAGGATCGAGCTCGAGCGCTTTGACCGCGGCTGGCCGAAGAACTGCGTGCGCCGTCGCAAACGGGAGAGTGCTCCCGGTCGGCGTCGACATCAGCGCATAGGCGTTCGCCAGGCCTGCATACGCGGGTGCGAACGCCGGATCCTTGTCGAGGACCTGTTCGAACAAATGCGCGGCCTCCTCCAGGCTGGGAACACCTTTCCGGTCGACCAGCGCGCGCCCCTTGAGGTACAGCTCGTACGCCTCGACGTTGGCGTCGTAACGTCGCTGGCCCCTCCCCAGCGTCAATCGAAGCTTGTTGACGATCGCCCGCGAGATCTCATCCTGAATGGCGAAGATGTCCTTCAATTCGCGATCGAACCGTTCGGACCAGAGGGGGGTGTCCCCCGCAACCTGAATCAGTTGGGCATTGACGCGCAAGTTGTTGCCCGAACGCAAGACCGACCCTTCGACGACGAGATTCACCCCGAGCTGTTCGGCGACGTCGCGCAGGTTGCGAGGCCTGTCCTTGAAGATGAACGAGGATGTGCTCGATCGCACCTGCAGACCGTCGATGACCGCAAGATTGCGAATCAGTTCGTCCGTCAGTCCGTCCACGAAGTAGTCGCTGTCTGGCTCGGAACTGAGGTTCTTCAGCGGCAGGACGGCAATCATTGGTTGTTCGGCGGGATTCTGCGCCGTGCCGCCGCCGACTGGACGCCAGACTCCCTGGTTCCTGGTTCTGACGGCTGCGAATATCAGCCGCAATCCAAACCAACGAGCGCAAGAGTTGCGGCAACCGTCGCCGCGTACGCCAGCCGGGTCACCTTCGCGGGCGGCCGGAGCAACTCGAGATCGCGCGCAAGAGTCGACGCACTGTGTAGCGACGCTCGCGAGGGCTGCGGATCTATCGCGCGCTGGATAATGCGGACCAGCTTCGATGTTAGATCCGGTCGCGCGCTGGCAAGATCGGCTCGCTCCCCTCGCTCGTGCGCACTCCGAAGATCGGGGATGTTGCGCGCCTGTACGGGATACGACCGCTGTCAGGAGGTGGTAGAGCAGCACGCCGACACCGTAGATGTCACTTGCACGCGTCGCATCGCCTCCAGCAAGAAGCTCCGGAGCAAGGTACAGCGGGGTCCCGGCGACGGACTCGGCGGTCCGTCACCGAACTCGCGCCCCGTGCCGAAGTCCATCAGCACAACGCGGCTGTCGCTCGTCAACATCACGTTGTGCGCTTTGATGTCTCGATGAAGGAGGCCCGACGCATGTACGGCGGCAACGGCACGGCAGAGCTGAATGCCGATGGCGAACGGCTTCTTTCTGCGCGAAGACATGTCCCTGCTGGAGCATCTGTTCCAGCGTCCGTCCGTCGACGAATTCCATCCAGAGTCCGACTGCTCTCCGATGCGCTCGGCGCCGTAGATGCTGACCACGTTGGGATGGCGAACCCGAGCCAGCAAACTGCCCTCTTCGATGATCGAGCTGGCACGGCCGTCGCTCCATGCTGGACCGGCTGGCAGGAGCTTGAGCGCAACCTCGCGATCGAGTCGGCGTGTCCCAAGCGCGGTACACGTCGGCCGAAGGTGCCGCGGCCGACCCGTTCCAGCACGCGGAGATGCCCCCAGTGCTCCTGTTGAATGAATTGTCGGCAGCCTCCGGTTGTCCGCCGGCTGCACGTCGTCCGTTTGGACCGGAAGACGACGATGCACGTCGGCAACGTGCCGCGACCACTCGCAATGGATCAAGCAGCGAGCGCTCCACGGCATCGGCGCTCGATTCGGCGGACGCCCAATCGATCGAGGTGCCGTCGAGGATCGCGCCTGCGACTTCCGCAAGCACAGCGCTATCGCGTGGCATCGGGTCTCAGATTCCTAAACGTTCCAGTTTCGAGATCCGGACACTACAACATCACCCCAGAACCGGTCCTGATTATGCGCGCTTCCCGACGGTCGTGTCCGGATCTCGCCCGCGTGACGTTTCAGGGTAGAGGCGCGAGGATGAACCGACATCTACTGCTGCTCGGCTGCTGGGTCGTTCTCGCGGCGGCTTGCGGGCGCGAAGGAATTGCCCCTCTGCCGACGACGCCAACAGTCGCGGCTTCGCCCACACCGCCCCCAAGACCTCCACCACCGTTGGCGCCGCCGGATCAGGTGCGCCACATCACGGTAGGAGCTGAAGTCGATGGCCTACTAACGGCCCATGGTAGTTCAAGATTCTTCGAGCTGATCGCGCCGCTCGATGGGATGCTGGTCGCGCGTGTGAGCTGGGATCGCACGAGGGGAGTTCTCGAAATGAACCTCGCCGGAACCCGGTTTGGACCCATTCCAGGGGACCGATCGTTCATCGTCGGGGAGCTCTCGGTGGTTGCAGGCCAGCGCTATCAGATCGTCGTCACCGACGGTGCGCCGTGGGACTACGACAACTTGTACTTGCCGTTCACGCTCAGAACGAGCATGGAGTGACTATTCCGGCGCGGTAGCAGCAAGACTGTACCGCCAATCGGGCAACTCCTTATCTCCGGCGAATTGTTCTAATCCCCACCTTGCAACGTTATGGATGTACAGGGATGCGATGCACCCAGCATCGACGATCGGTTGGCTATCGACGATATCGAGTGAGCCCACCGACTGATGCTGCGCAAAGGAGGCACCACGTGTCATACATACTGCTCTTTGCTTTCGGAGTCGGCGTTGTCGCTCCTTCACAAGCACAAAGTCTGGACCTGGCGCAGTTCGAACTGGGAGCTATCGCTCCTGTTGTCGCAGAACTGGATGGCGACCCCCGTACTATCGAGTGGATAGCCTGGACGGATTTCGGCTTGTGGGTGATCGACCCGACAACCCTGTGCAAGTCCATTGTTACCGTCAACCTCGGGCCTCCGGCTCCTGGAACGTTCTACGTCTCATACGTGCAGCGCATTGCCGGAAAAGACCGGCTGGTTCTGATCGACATTGACAAGTCGGATGGATACCTGCCAGCCAGTGTTCACAACATCACCTCGCCTTGTTATCCAACGAAATGAAAGGCCGGCGACCGATCAGCGCTTCATTTCCTCGGCCAGACGAATCAGTGCCCGCTCGGCCGACTTTCGGGCGGCTTCAGCGCTTGGCTTGTTCAATATAGTCGCCAGATCCTCATAGCTGTAGCCAAGCTCCACCCGTGCCACGATAGCCTCGCGTTCTTCCGGCTTGAGCCGCTCGAGCGCGCGTTCGTAGCGTCTCGACAGCTTCGCGGCCAATCGCTTCTTCGAGCGGTGACCCCTGTGCCACGAGATCCACGTCGTCGAGCGTTATCGACTGCCCCTGACGACCTTTTCGGCGAAGTTCATCTCGGAGTCGATTGAGGATGGCTTGGCGGAGATATGCCTGCAGCGCGCCAACCCGACGCGGTTCGAACACATCTATGCGCTTGAAAGTCTGGAGCAACGTGTCCTGGACGAGATCGTCGGTGTCGGTGAGGCCACGCGCCCACTTGGGCAACCGGCCCGAGGCCCAGCGTTGAAGAGGCGCCAAGTGGCGGGCAAACAGGCGCTCAAGGGCTTCGGCGTCTCCGTCGCGTGCCTTCTCGATTAATTCGAAGGTCGATTCTGGATCCGTCATATTGCGCGTGGGTCGCCTGGCTCGGCCGTGGCAGAACTCTACCTGAGAGTAGATTCGCACGTCTGTCGGCTTGGCCGTCCACCCTTTCCGGCGTAAGCGTCATGCTCGGACAATTCTGGCGACCCCGAGACTTCCGTCCCGGGACTCCCGCCGGCCCCTCGAAATGTCCGCCTGCACGGCTCCCGACGTTAACTGTCTAGAGGAGCGCGCTATGCATCCACGACGGGGCCACTCGTTACCAGGTCGAGCACGGAAACCCAGTTGGCTCCTGCCTTGGACCTTCGCCATTGCAATCGCCTTGACTCCGGGCCTGGCACACGTTGCATCGGCGCAAGCCGGCTGGTCCTCGCCCATCACCGACATCGGTCCGTCCCAGCACGGCGTTTTTCCCTTCGGACACCTGGTGGCAGGACCCAACGGCGATGCAGATCGCTGTATGGCCAGACAGCGCGTGGTCGCTGGTTGCGGCGCGGTATTCCGGCGCCAGCAGGACGTGGAGCAGCGCCGTGATGCTGTCAACGCCGTCTCGCAAAGCCTACTACTCTCGAGTTGCGATCAATGACAGTGGAAATGCACTGGCTGTCTGGAGCGAAGCTGATTCGCTGAATCCCGGACAGGCCGAACTGTGGTTTGCCCGCTATGCGCCCACTACTAACACCTGGACAGAACGCGCACTGCTCGCAACCAACGGCTCCCAGCCTGACGTGGCGCTCGATTCAGCGGGGAATGCGATCGCCGTGTGGCTCGAGCCCGAGCCCAGCAATACCATTCGAACGGCACGTTACGACGCCAACGCCGGCACATGGACGCCTTCGATCGAGCTCGGACGCTCTCGGTTCGGTGCACGAATGGTGCTGGACGATTTCGGCAACGCGACGGTCGTCTGGCAACAAAACGGGCTTCGCGCTGCAAAGTTCCAAGCGACCACAAAGGCATGGGCGACCACGACAGATCTCGCAAACGGCAGCTACAACGCTAGCGTTGCAGTGGATGGATCAGGCACGGTGATTGTCGTTTATCAGGCTGTTGGTGGCCTATACGCGGTGTGGAGTGAGGCCCAGGGCCTGACTTGGACAACTCCTGTTCACGTGTCGCACCCTGGAGTATCCGGACTGGGTCGGCATCGCGGTGGGCACGGACGCCGCCGGCAATGCCGTGGTTCTATGGGTTGAGTATCCGGATTTCGAGAGTGCCGGACCGGTTCGAACCAGGACGTTTGATATCGCGACACGCTCGTGGAGCACGGTCGAAGAGCTGGCACCCAATGGCTACTCACATCCGGCACTCACCGTCGACCGCGCAGGGAACGCCGCCGTTGCCTGGGCCACCGACCGAGTCCAGTTGGTCACAGTCCGTCGTCCGGTCGGTGGCTCCTGGACGGCCTTGCCCACCGCCATCCAGTGCGATCAGCCGTACATCGCTGCCGACGGCCGAGGGAACATTACCCTGTTGTGGCAGCGGATCGGCCGCATGTTCAGCACGCGCTGGCAGGCAGAACCGGCCGCGCCGACGGTGAACGGGATCGATTCGGGCAACGGCAGTGTCACCATCGACTTCTCGCCCCCCGCAGTACTGGAACCGGCCTTTGCGTCTCAAAACGTGGAGCACTCACTCGACGACGGCGTCACCTGGACCGCTCGCACGCCGAGTTCGATGCATTCACCTTTGGCGGTAAGCGGCCTGTCGAACGGTCAGCTCCATCAACTTCGTCTGCGCGTCGTGAACGCCGCCGGGCCTGGAACTGCGTCGCAGCCGGAAACCACGGTGGCTGGACTGGGATCGCCACAATTGCTAGATCCCGCCGTTAGCGGTCAAACGGTGACACTACGATGGACAGCGCCTTCAGGTTTTTCACCAACGTCTTACTTGCTCGAGGCTGGGTCCACTCCAGGTGACACGATCGCAAGCCTACACAGCACAGAGACCACGCTAACGTTGATTGCACCAACCGGGGTTTTCTACGTTCGGGTTCGAGCCTTGGTGGGCAAGACAAGGTCTCCCGCATCAAACGAAATGCCGCTCGTCGTCGGGCTTCCAGCGGTGCCCTCGGCGCCGGTGGGGCTGCTCGGACTGGCCAATAACGCGGAACTGAATCTCGTTTGGCGCAATACATTTGCCGGCGGACTCGCGACTGGGCTGCTCTTGGAAGTGACCGGCGACCGAACGGCTACGCGTGTATTGCCTCCCACCGATCGGTTCCGGTTCGATGGTGTGCCGCCAGGTACCTACACGTTTGCCGTCCGCGCCTTCAACGCAACCGGTAGCAGCGGCGCGTCGAATGCGGTGACGTTGACCTTCCCCGGCTCTTGCTCACCGCCTGCGGTACCCACTGCATTCAGTGCGTCGAGCAACCTACGCACCGTGGTTCTCTCGTGGTTGCCGCCTGCAGCAGGTGCAGCGCCATCGGCTTATGTGGTGTCGGTGAGCGGCTCACTGACAGGGTCGTTTGAGACGACCGCGCTCGGCGCCTCGGGATCGCTGGGCGCCGGCACCTATACGGTCAGTGTTCAGGCCGTAAACGTCTGTGGGGCAAGTCCTCATACGCCCGCTCAAACGCTTATGGTTCCGTGATGGCGGATCGCGATCGATCGCGATTCGTCCCACGAGAGGCGTGGCGGTGCGCCTTCTACCGCCGGATGATGGCCGATGACTCTACACGCTGAGCGTTGAGGCTTTCAACGCGTGCGGGCAAAGCCCGAGCACCGCGCCGCAAACTTTCACGATCGGTTGATCGCTGATCAGAAGATGGTCGCGATGGAGCCTTGGGCGAGATCGATGAGTTGCGTCGGGAGGATGCCGAGATACAGGATGCCGGCCACCGACAGCGCCAAGCCGGCGAAGGCGACTTTGCTCAGCGGCGCCGGCAGCGGACGGGCGTCGCGCTCCGACATGTACATCATCACGACGACCCGCAGGTAGAAGAACACGGAGACGACGCTCGACAGCACGCCGATGATCGCGAGACCGTAGTATTCGGACCCGATTGCGGCACTGAAGATGTACCACTTCGCGATGAAGCCGGCCGTCGGCGGGAATCCCCCCAACGACAGCAGGAAGATCGTCATGAGCGTCGCGAGACCGGGATGTGAGTACCACAGCCCAGCGTAGTCGCGCAGATCATCGTTGGCCCGCTCACGCGAGCCGAGCATCGCGATGACGCCAAACGCGCCCAGGTTGGTCAGCGCGTAGGCCGCCAGGTAATACAGAATCGCTGCCTTGCCTACGTCGTTCCCAGCGACCAATCCAACCAGCAGGTAACCACCGTGCGCGATGCTGGAATAGGCGAGCATCCGCTTCAGGCTGGTCTGCGCCACTCCCACTACCGTCCCGACAATCATCGTCGCGGCGGCAATCACCCACAGGACCGGTGCCCAGTCCGCGATCATTGGTTCGAGGGCTGAGAGAAACACGCGGGCGAACGCCGCGATCGCCGCGGCCTTGACGCCAGTCGACATGAATCCGGTCACGATCGCCGGCGCGCCCTCATAAGCGTCAGGCGACCACATGTGGAACGGTACCGCCGCCACCTTGAATGCGAATCCGACGATGAGCAGTCCGACGGCGAGCAGGATCATCGGATTGCCGCTCATCGACTGCGCCGCAATCACCGAACCGATCCGATCGAGGCTGGTGCTGCCGGCAATACCGTAGAGGAACGCGATGCCGTAAAGAAAGAACGAGCTCGCAAACGCCCCCAGCAGGAAGTACTTGAAGGCGCCTTCCGTGCTCGTGACCTGGTCGCGCCGCATGCCAGTCAGCACATAGACCGCGATCGACATCGTCTCCAGCGCGAGGAACAACAGCAACAGGTCCGTTGCCTGCACCATCAGCATCATGCCGACGATCGAGAACAGGATGAGCGCATAGAACTCGCCCGGCGGCAGCTTGTCGCGTTCGACGGTCTGACTTGCGAAGAAGACGGTGAGAATGCCGACGGCGACGAGGACCAGGTTCACGAACAACGCGAAGTTGTCGGCGGTCACGACGCCGAAGCTGGTCGCGTTGCGATCCCAAAGAAAGAACGAGGCTACGGCCGCACCCACCAGGCCGATGATGGGGAGCCCAGCCATCGGCATGCGCTCGTTGCGCTGGCGGAAGGATTCAGCCAGCAGGATCACGAGGCCTGCGAGTGCCACGCACAGGACCGGAATGACGGCGTCGAAGGAGGAGGACAGCATTGCTAAGGTGCCTGGGGTGCCTGGAGTGCCGGAGGTGCCTGAGGTGCTAGGTGCCAAAGGTGCGGGAGGTGCGCCGGGTGCATTAGGTGCGTTCGTCTGCCTGTCGCGCCGAAGCTCCTCCCTTTGTAGTCGAAGCGGAGGCGGACATTGGTTCAAATTGGCCGACTCGTTGAACGATCCGGTTCACCGCCGGCTCCATCGGCTTGAGGAACACGTTCGGGAGGACGCCCATGTAGATTGCTATCGCCACAAGCGGGCCGATGATCGCCCATTCGCGCAACGACAAGTCTGGCATCGTGCGATTGTGATCGTTAGTGACCTCACCGTAGAACACACGCTGGAACATCCACAGCATGTAAACCGCGGACAGGATCACGCCCAGTCCGGCGACGACGACATAGCGCGGATCCCATTTGAATCCGCCAAGCATGATCAGGAACTCACCGATGAATCCGTTCATCCCCGGCAAGCCGATCGATGCCAGCGTGATGAGCAGCGCGCCGGCGGTCAGGCGTGGAACGATCAGCTTGATGCCGCCGTACTCGCTGATGAGACGCGTGTGGCGACGATCCGACAGCATTCCGACCAGGCAGAAGAGGCCGCCAGTGCTGATGCCGTGCGCGAGCATCTGGTAGGTGGCCCCCTGCACGCCTTGCAGGTTCATCGCCGCGATTCCCAGGACGACGAAGCCCATGTGGCTGACCGACGAATAGGCCACCAGCTTCTTCATGTCGGGCTGCACCATCGCCACGAGCGCGCCATAAACAATCGCGATGACCGCCAGCACCGCCAGCGCCGGCGCAAAGTAGAGCGCTGCTTCGGGGAAGAGCGGGAAGGCGAAGCGAATCAGACCATAGCCGCCCATCTTCAGCATGACGCCGGCGAGAATCACCGAGCCAGGCGTCGGCGCCTCGACGTGTGCGTCAGGCAACCAGGTATGGAAGGGAAACAGCGGGACTTTGATGACGAACGCCAGCGCGAAGGCGAGGAAGAACCAGTACTGCGTCTGCTCCGGAATGTCGAGCTGATACAGCCGAATGACGTCGAAGCTGTAGTTGCCGGTGGCAGTGTGGTGCAGCCACGAAAGCCCAATGATGGCGACCAGCATCAGCACGCTGCCGGCCATCGTGTAGAGAATGAACTTGACCGCGGCGTAGATGCGTCGTTCGTAGCCCCACACGCCGATGAGGAAGTACATCGGGATCAGGACGAAGTCCCAGAACACGTAGAAGAGGAAGAGATCCAGAGCGGCGAAGACGCCCAGCATCGACGTCTCGAGCAGCAGCATGAAGATCGAGAACTCCTTGACCTTCTTGTCGATACTCTCCCACGACGACAACAACGCGATCGGCGTCAAGAAGCCGGTCAGGACGATCAGCATCAGGCTGATCCCGTCGATTCCCAGGTAGTAGTCGATGCCAAACGCCGCAATCCAGGGCATCCGCTCGACGAACTGGAACTCCTCACCCGTTGTGGAGGGGTCGAATCCAGACCACAACGCCAGCGTTGCCCCAAAGGTGAGGACGGAGACGGCAAACGTAATCTGGCGAATCAGGCCGTCGCGCTGCCCGTCGCGATTCGAAATCAGCAACAGCAGCAGGGCGCCCACAACCGGGAGCCAGACGACGATGGACAGTAGAGGCAGTCCGCTCACGCACTATCTCCAGAGGTAGTACGCGAGGATCGCGACCACACCCATGAACGTCGCAGCGGCATAGACCTTCACCGATCCGGTCTGCACCAGTCGCAAGATGGCGCTCACGCCACCCACCACTTGCCCGGCGCCGTTGACGGCGCCGTCGACCACGCGTGCATCCATCCCGCGCCAGAGACCGTCCTCCGACACGATGCGAACGGGCTGCACCACCGTGACGTCGTAAAACTCGTCGACGTAGTACTTGTTCAGCAAGAGGCGATGAAGTCCCGGGAAACGGTTGGCGATCCGGTCGGCTTGCGCCGGGTTCCTCAGCCACAACCATGTCGCCAGCACGATCCCCAACACCGCGATGAGGCTCGAGAACGCCATCAGATATCGTTCGAGCGCGATCTTCTGCGCTTCGTTCTCAGCCGACTCCGCGTGAGCGGCTGCCCCACCTGCGGTGGTCGCCGGCGGCTGATGCTCGGCTGCAGGTTGCGCCGCATCCGTCAGCAGGAAGCTCGACGCCAGCGCAACATCACCACTCGTTGGCGTCGTCGCGCCGGGCGCGCAGTCCGCGATCGCCATGCCGGCCAGCGCACCGCCCGCCGTCGTAGTGTCGGCGGCTCCAGGCACGCAGCCGCCAAGCGTCATCGTCGTCAGGGTCTGCGCAGGTGCATGCTGCGCCTCAAATGCGGGCTCGAGCCAGGCGCCCAGGGAGTTGTGACCACCGAGCGCGTGAGGGAACCCGATGTAGCCGGCGACGACCGAACCGATGGCCAGCACCACCAGCGCCAAGGCCATGGCTGGAGGGGCATCATGTAGATGCGTCAGGTGCGACTCGTGCGACGGGTGCGATTGGTGCGGTGCGGTGCTCCCGTGCGCCGTGTGCGGTGCGGCAGTGGCGTGCGACTGGGGCGATGCATGCGACGCATGGGCCAGTGCGAATCGCTCACGCCCGAAGAACGTCAGATACACCAGCCGGAACATGTAGGTCGCCGTCAGCAGCGACGTCAGCACGCCAATCACCCAGAGCCACTGGTAGCCGCGATAGAACGTCTCGAAGAGGATTTCGTCCTTCGAGAAGAAGCCGGAGAGGAACGGCACGCCAGCGATTGCCAGTGAACCGATCATGAACGTCCAGAAGGTCACCGGCAGGTACTTCTTCAGCCCGCCCATGTTGCGAATGTCCTGCTCACCGTGCAGGGCATGAATCACCGCACCGGATCCAAGGAACAACAGGGCTTTGAAGAACGCGTGCGTGTAGAGGTGAAAGATGCCCGCGCCAAACGCGCCAACGCCCATGGCGAGGAACATGTAGCCGAGCTGCGAGACGGTCGAATACGCGAGCACGCGTTTGATGTCGTTCTGAACCAGCCCGATCGTCCCCGCCATCAGTGCCGTGGCGGCGCCAACCGTGGCCACGATGTTCAACGTCAGCGGCGCATGCTCGAAGATCACCGCATTGCGGCCGATCATGTAGACACCTGCCGTCACCATCGTCGCGGCATGGATCAGCGCCGAGACCGGCGTCGGACCTTCCATGGCGTCCGGCAGCCAGATGTACAACGGGATCTGGGCCGACTTACCCGTGGCCCCGATGAACAACAGCAACGTGATGAGCGACAACGTGCCGAAGGTCGCTTCAGGCGGCAGTGCGGCGACTCGCGACGCGACCTCCTGGAAATCGAGCGAGCCGACGGTCACGACCATCAGCAGCGATCCGAGGATGAACGCGTAGTCGCCGACGCGATTGACAATGAAGGCCTTGTTGGCAGCGTCTGAGGCCGACTTGCGCTTGTAGTAGTAGCCGATCAACAGGTACGAACAGAGACCGACGCCCTCCCAGCCGACGAACATCACGAGGACGTTCGCGCCCAGCACGAGGAGGAGCATGAAGAAGACGAACAGGTTCAGATACGAGAAGTAGCGAGCAAACTCGCTGTCTGTCTCCTCGTGCATATAGGCGGTGGAATAGATGTGAATCAGCGACCCGATCCCGGTGATCACGAGGATCATGACCGCGGACAACGGGTCGAGCCGGAACGCGAGGTCGATGACGAAGTCACCCGAAGCGATCCAGGTGTAGAGCGTTTGAGAGATCGCGCGCGCTTCAGGCGGCATCGCGGCCAGGCGCCACACTTCCATCACCGACACGGCGAAGGCCGCAAGCATCGCCAGGCAAGCGAGCCCGCCCGACACCCTCTTGGTCAGCCGACGACCAACCAAGGCGTTGATCAGGAAGCCGGCGAACGGGAACAGCGGAATCAGCGACAGCACGCGATCACCACTTGAGCGCCGTGAAGGCTTCCGGGTTGAGCGACTCGCGATGGCGGAACAGGCCAATCACGAGCGCCAGGCCGACCGCGGCCTCGGCGGCTGCGACGGTCATCACGAAAAACACGATGATCTGCCCGTCCACGCTGCCAAACTGCCGACCGAATGCTACGAACGTCAGGTTCACGGCGTTCAGCATGATCTCCACCGAGAGCAGCAGCGTGATCAGATTCCGGCGCAGAAACACTCCGGCGGCGCCAATCGTGAACAGCACTCCCGACAACAGCAGGTAGTACTCCAGAGGCACCAGCGCGGTCGTCATTCGACCCGCTTTCTCGCCAATATGACGGCGCCGACCATCGCCACGATGATCAAGATCGATGTCACCTCGAACGCAAACATGTAATCCGTGAAGAGCACTTTGCCGAGCTCGCCGACATCCGAAATACCCGGACCATCCTGCCCAACGCCATTCGAGACTCCCGGAGTTCGCATCAGTACCCATCCGAGCTGCCCGACCAGCAGCAGCGCCAGCAAGGCGCCGATTCGTCTCGGCCACGGCCGGTAGAGCGGATGCGCGCGGTCCCACTCGGCCGCGTCTTCGCGCGGCACGTTGAGGAGCATCACGGTGAACAGGAACAGCACCATGATGGCGCCGGCATAGATGATGATCTGCACGATCGCCACGAACGGCGCGTCGAGCAGGACGTATAGACCCGAGAGTCCGAAGAACGCACCGATGAGCGCCAGGACGCTATAGATCGGATTGCTCTGCACGATCACGAACAGCGATCCGAGCAGCGTGACCGCCGCGAACACGAAGAAGAGGAGCTGCTCAGATCCCAAAATAGAGCACCCCCGCGGCTGTGACGAGGAGATTGACCGTCGCGACCGGCAGCAACACTTTCCATCCAAACGACATCAACTGGTCGTAGCGGAAGCGCGGCAGCGTCCACCGCAGCCACAAGTAGAGGAAGAGGATCACGCTCAGTTTGATGAGGAACCAGATCCATCCGTACTCAGGCGGCAGGAACGGGCCGTGCCAGCCGCCGAGAAACAGGTTCGTCGCCACGGCTGACACCGTGATCATGTTGATGTATTCGGCCATGAAGAACATGGCGAATGCCATGCTGCTGTATTCCGTGTGGTAACCGGCCACCAGCTCCTGCTCGGCCTCGGGGAAATCGAACGGCGCTCGATTGGTTTCGGCAACGCCGGCGATCGCATACACCAGGAAGCCGACCGGCTGGAGGAAAACGAACCACCTCGGGATGAATCCAAACCAGTAGCCGGCCTGATCATCGACGATGTTGCGGAGCGACATCGAATTCGCCAGCAGGATTACCGTGGCCAGCGAGATGCCGTACGCCAGCTCGTAGCTGATCATCTGAGCCGAGCTGCGCAGTCCACCGAGGAGGGAATACTTGCTGTTACTCGCCCACCCCGCCAGCACGATGCCATAGACCCCCATGGAGGCCACCGCAAAGATGACGAGCACGGCGACGTTGATGTCAGCGACCAGCAGCGGCATCGGCTCGTCGAGCAAGCCGAAGAACGTCGACGCCGCACCAAAAGGGACGGGAGCAAAGGCAACGTAAGCGGCTGCGACCGAGATCACCGGCGCGGCGAGAAACAACGCGGCGTCGGCCGCCTTGGGACGCAGATCCTCCTTGAAAACCAGCTTGACGATGTCGGCCAGCGGTTGGAGGAGGCCCCGCGGCCCCACCAGGAACGGTCCGATGCGCTGCTGCATGAACGCCGCGACCTTCCGCTCGGCGTACACCATCACCGCAGCGCCAATCTGCAGGCCCACAAACACGACCGAGACGATGCCGATGTAAACGAGCAGCTGCGGCGTGAGGAGCTCAGCCAAGATCTAGTGCGCCTCCACCGCTTTGCGCGCACGATAGTCGGCGGGCGCCGGAGCTGTCCCTTTTACGTACGATTCGTACTCAGGCTTGAACCACTTGAGCGTGGTCAACACCGGCGCGGCCGCCGCGTCGCCAAACGCGCACAGGGTCTTGCCGTTGATGTTGTCGGCAACGCTCTGCAACAGCGAAATGTCCTTTGCCGATCCCTCACCCTTCAGCAGTCGATTGAGCAAGCGGAACAACCAATCGGTGCCTTCACGGCACGGTGTGCACTTTCCGCAGGACTCATGACGATAGAAGTGCAACAGGTTCTCGGCGAGCCACACCATGTCAGTGGTGTCGTCGAGAACCATGATCGCCGCCGAGCCAAGGAGCGAGCCGGCCTTGGCGATATCGTCGAAGCTGGCCGGGATGTCGATCTGGTCGGGCATCAGAATCGGCACCGACGAGCCACCCGGGATGACGGCCTTGAGCGTATGACCGTCGCGAATGCCGCCGGCGTAGTCGAAAATCAGCTCGCGCAGCGACACTTTCATTGGCGCTTCGAACACGCCGGGACGCTTGACGTGCCCGCTGACGCAGAACAGCTTGGGCCCGCCGTTCTTCTCGGGACCCATTGCCGTGAACCACTCGACGCCGCGAGTCAAGACCAGCGGGACGTTACACAGGGTCTCGACGTTGTTAACAGCAGTGGGGCAAGCCCAAAGGCCAGCCACCGCCGGGAACGGCGGCTTGTAGCGCGGCTGGGCACGTTTGCCCTCGAGTGATTCGAGCAGCGCGGTCTCCTCGCCGGCCTCGTAGGCGCCAGCGCCGCGATGAACGTAGACCTCGCAGTCAAAGCCCGTGCCCTGGATGTTGGTGCCCAGGAAGCCGGCGCGTCGCGCCTCCTCGATGGCCTGCTCCAGCACGGACTGCATGTGGAAGAACTCGCCGCGGATGTAGATGTAGGCGGTTTTCGAGCCAATGGCGTAGCACCCGATCACGCACCCCTCGATCAAGAGGTGCGGATTGCGCTCCATCAGCAGGTGATCCTTGAAGGTGCCAGGCTCGCTCTCGTCCGCGTTGCAGACGATGTACTTCGGGTTGGGCGACTTCTTGTCAACGAACTGCCACTTGAGACCGGTGGGAAACCCCGCACCGCCGCGGCCTCGAAGTCCCGATGCCTTTACGGCTTCGACGACCTGATCGGGCGTCATTGCCAGCGCCTTCTTCAAGCCCTCGTAGCCTTGCTGGTTCTGCAAGTAGTGGTCGAGCGTGTTGCCGCCCGGTGTGAACGCGTACTTCGTCAGCACCGGTTCGTAGTCCGGCACCGCTTTCGGTTGTACCGGCGTGGTCGTCTTGCCCTGCCACTCGTGTTCGGGCCGGCCCTCGATCGCGAGATGACAGCCATTGACCGCGGCCACACCGTTGGCGCGGATGCCGTCCACGAACGCTGGCGTCTGTTCAGGCGTGAGTCGCTCGTGCCAGTGTTCGTTGTTGACCATCACGACCGGCGCGCGGTCGCACGCGCCAAGGCATTCCATCGGCTGGATCGTGAACAGGCCGGTTGGATCGATCTCACCGGGCTTGACTCCAAGCTTCCGCTCCAACTCTTCGATCACGCGTTCCGATCCGGCCACCGCGCACGACAGCGTGTTGCACACCTGCAGCACGAACTTGCCGACCGGGTTGCGGTAGAACATCACGTAGTAGGAAACGACGTCCTCGACGTCAGCGGTCGTGATCCCGATCACCTCGGC
Organism: uncultured Acidobacteriota bacterium; assembly: GCA_963724485.1. Taxonomy (GTDB): domain Bacteria; phylum Acidobacteriota; class Vicinamibacteria; order Vicinamibacterales; family UBA2999; genus JACCSI01. The sequence goes on along the minus strand of CAVRUW010000010.1, from coordinate 598,625 downwards.
GACGTGACGAGCCACGTTGGCAGTGATATAGCCCTGCTGCTCCTGCGCGAGGTAGAGCGCGTGCAGGACCGCCGCCTTGCGGTGCTGGGGTGGATAGTGCGCGGCGAAGTCCTCGAAGAGCTGGCGATTCTCGGTCGTGTAAGAAAAATCCGGACCCTCCGGCAGCGTCACTCGACGGGAGCGATGCCACTGGTCGGTTCCGTAGGGCATCACGGGATGAAAGCTCATCGATCCACGTCTCCCATCACGACATCAAGCGACCCAATCACGGCGATCACGTCCGCGATCATCCCACCGACGATGAACTTGTGCAGCGCCTGGCATGCCATCAGACCGGGCGATCGCATGTGCACGCGCCACGGTCGATTGCTGCCGTCAGAAACCACATAACAACCGTGCTCGCCGCGCGGACCTTCGACCGGGAAATAGGACTCGCCCTCCGGCACCGTGAAACCCTGTGAGTAGATCAGGAAGTGCTGAATCAGCGCTTCCATCTCGGTATAGACCTCGTCCTTCGGCGGCGGCACGATCCGGCGATCGTTGACCGCCCATTCGCCGACTGGCGTAATGCGTTCGAGAGCCTGACGGCAGATCTTGACGCTCTCGCGCATCTCCGCCACGCGTACGATATAGCGATCGTAAACGTCGCCGTTCGACGCGCCAATCACGTCGAAGTCATACGTGTCGTAGCCGCAGTACGGAAACGCGCGCCGAACATCATAGTCGTCACCCGCAGCGCGTGCGATCGGACCGTAGAGCCCCCACGAATGGCAATCCTGCAGGCTGATCACACCGACGCCACGCGTCCGGCCCAACCAGATGGGGTTCTTGGTGATCAGCGTCTCGTACTCATCGAGCTTGCCGGGGAAGCGATCGAGGAATGCCGTAACGGCCTCCTTGAAACCGCGTGGAATGTCCTCCCGCAGTCCACCGACGCGCAAGTAGCTCGGAAAAAACCTGAATCCCGCGAGCATCTCGTTGAGATTCATCAGAATCTCGCGCTCGCGGAAGGCATAGAGCATGGCGGTGATCGCGCCAATCTCCATCCCGTGCGTGCCGAACCAGACGAGGTGACTGCTGATGCGTTGCAGCTCCGCGATCAGGACGCGAATCGCCTGCACGCGCGCGGGCATCTCGAGGCCGAGCATCTTCTCAACAGCGAGGACAAACGCCAGGCTGTTGGACTGCGCCCCCAGGTAGTCCATGCGCTCGACGAGCGGGATCACCTGCTGCCATTTCTTCTGCTCGGCGGTCTTCTCGATGCCGGTGTGAAGAAATCCAATCGTGGGCGATACGGAGACGACGGTCTCGCCATCGAGCTCGAGCACCAGCCTCAACACGCCATGCGTGCTGGGGTGCTGCGGCCCCATGTTGACGGTCATCGTCTCGGTTCTTACGTCAGCCATGTCGATTCCGAGTTACGTACGGGTCACGAAAGCACTGAAACATGGAACAAAGCCAGCCACGAAGGGCGCGAAATCACGAAGTACCTCTTGGCCTAGTGCTTTCCGTGTTTCCGTGTTTCCGCGCATCGTCCGTCACTTCGCTTCCAGAGATTCCTCTATCAGTTCGCACCACACATGCAGGATCGTCGTATGGACCTCCTGCGCGATTGCGGTGCGCGCTTCGGGCACGTTGACGTGCACTTGCGCAATGCGACCGGCGTCGCCACCATCACGACCAGTCAACGCAATCGTCAGCAAGCCTTTCGCATTGGCCGTCTCCAGCGCTCGCACGACGTTCGGCGACGTTCCGCTGGTCGAAATCGCCAGCGCCACGTCGCCGGCACGGCCCAGCGCTTCGATCTGACGGGCGAACACCTGCTCGAAGCCGGTGTCGTTGGCCGCCGCGGTCAACACGCTCGTATCCGTTGTCAACGCGATGGCGGACAAACCACGCCGATCGCGTTCGTACCTCACCACCAACTCCGCGGCAAAATGCTGCGCGTCCGCGGCACTACCACCATTGCCAAAAGCCAGCACCGACCGTCCCGCCGCCAATGCCGCCACCATCGCGTCGGCGGCGGCGACGATGGCGTCTACACCGAGCGACGCCATCCGCTCGTGCGCGGCCGACGCATGACGGAGCCGATCGGCGACATTCACGGCTTGGGCCGAATCCGCCGATCCCGCTCCATGCTGGCCTTGAACTCTTCCTCGGTCACCTGGAGCGCCATGAACGTCTGTGCGTCCTTGCGGATCTGCACCGGATAGTCCTTCCGCAAGGGATGCCCCTCCCAATCGTCGGGCATCATCAGACGACGTAGATCGTCGTGGCCCTCGAACACGATGCCGAAGAGATCATAGACTTCGCGCTCGCACCAACCCGCGCCCCGCCAAATGGTTTGCACGGTCGGCACGGACTGGCCGCTACCGACCTGAACCTTGACGCGCACTCGTGCGCGGCGATGCGGCGACACTACGTGGTAAACCACCTCGAACCGCGGGTCACGATGAGGGTAGAAGTCAGCAGCGGTGACGTCGGTGAAGGCGACGAACTCGAGACCCGGTGTCTCGTGCAGCGCCTTGCAGACCGGAATCAGATGATCGCGCGAGGCGAGGATCGTCGGATTGATCGAGTCGTCGAGCGGCGACAGCGCCTGAAGCGGCGTGCCGGGCAAAACCCGTTCGAGAGCGGCGATGATTTCGGCAGCCGTCATCTACTGGAGCGTCTTGGAGGCTGGTGGCCGCACCGACCTACATCCGCGAAGCGTCGATTTTCTTTTGCAGTTGCACGATGCCGTAGATGACTGACTCGGGACGCGGCGGGCAACCCGGAATGTACACGTCAATCGGCACGACTTGATCAGAGCCCTGAACGATGGCGTAGTTGTCGAACACGCCGCCACAGGACGCGCAGGCACCCATCGAGATCACCCACTTCGGTTCCGGCATCTGGTCGTAAATCCGGCGCAGCGCCGGCGCCATCTTACGCGAGAGCCGGCCCGCGATGATCATCAGGTCCGACTGGCGAGGCGACCCGCGAAACACTTCGGCGCCAAAGCGCGCGATGTCGTAGCGCCCGCAGCTCATCGCCATCATTTCAATGGCGCAACAGGCCAGCCCGAACGTCACCGGCCAAATCGCCGAGCGACGGGCCCACTGGACCAGTTTCTCGACGTTGGTCGTCAATACAGGGATTTCGTATTCAGTTTCGAGTCCCATATTGGTATCTCTTGACGACCGCAGGTCCCGGGGCGGCGGGTGGACGTAGTCCGGATCGTGTTCAGGGCCCCAGTCGAGCACGCCCTTGCGCCACACGTAGATGTAGCCGACGACGAGGATCAGGAAGAAAACAACGATCTGGATGAAACCCGGCCACGACAGGTCGCGGATGGCCATCGCCCACGGGCCGAGAAACGCGATTTCGATGTCGAACAGCAGAAAGATCATGGCGATCAGGTAGAACTTCACTGATTGCCGTTCGCGGGCGTCCCCCACCGGTGGCATGCCACACTCGTACGGCGCCATCTTTTCGGGGGTGGGATTGCGCGGGCCGACGAAACTCGACAGAAGGATCGAGAAGGCGCCAAAGCCGACGCCAATCACGATCATGATGATCAGTCCGTCCCAGCCGCCCATCCTAGAGTTCCAGGGTTCCAAGGGTCCGGCGTTCCAAGGGTCTTGGAGTCGGAGCAGCTTGTGAAGAATTTCCCAAGTTCACCTCACACTCTATCAGAAAGCGGTCAGCGACCAGCGACCGGCACCCGGCCCGCCAGCTATTTAGGGTTCTTCCCCAAAAGCTGCAGGCCGTGTAGAACTGAGCCGTGAGAATCGCCTGGTTCTCTCCCCTTCCACCGACACCGTCGGGAATCGCCGCCTATTCCGCCGAGCTGTTACCGCTGCTGGCAGTGCGCGGGCACGAAGTCGACACCTTTACCGTCAAGACCGCGCCTGACTACGTATGGAAGCGCCGGCGTGCGCCTTACGACGTAACGGTGTATCAGCTCGGCAACGCCTCGTGGCACGACTACATGTGGGCCTACTTGTTCCGCTATCCGGGGCTCGTCGTCCTTCATGACGCGCAGTTGCACCAGGCCCGCGCGCTCGCTCTGACCAGGCGGTGGGTGCCTCGGCCCGACGACTACGTCGAGGAGTTTCGCGCCAATCATCCCGAGGCGCCGATCGACGTCACGAACCTCGTGATCGCCGGGCTGGGTGGGTCCTTGTATCAGCTTTGGCCAATGATTCGACTGGTCGTCGAACGCGCTCGTTTGACGGTGGTGCACAGCCAAATGCTCAAGGCGGATCTCGAGCAGCGGTATCCGGTGGCGCGATTCGAACACGTGGCCATGGGAGTGCGTGACCCGCTCGAGAACGCGATGGACGACTCCCGACAACAATCGATTCGCGAACGGCATCGCATCCCCCTCGACGCGACGATCGTCGCGGCCTTCGGCGGCGTCACACCTGAAAAGCGCATCGACGTCTTGCTGCGCGCGGTTGGCAGTCTCGCCGATCGTCATCCGAAGCTTCACGTGATGCTGGTGGGCCAGGCCGCGGATCACTTTGACGTGAGGCGCGAGGCCGAGCGGTGGCGGATCGCCGACCGTGTCCATCTCACCGATTACGTAGCCGACGAGGATTTGGCCGCGTACTTACTCGCTGCGGACTTCTGCGCGTGCATGCGCTGGCCGAGCAATGGCGAGACCTCCGCCTCTTGGCTTCGGTGTCTCGCAGCCGGCCGGGCGACGATCGTCACCGATCTTGCCCATCTCGGCGACGTGCCCATGTTGGATCCCCGCGGCTGGCGTCGCATCGATACCTTTACACCTGACCCATCGCGTGTCCCAATTGCCGTGAGTGTCGAGCTGATCGATGAAGTGCACTCCCTCGAGTTGGCGCTTGACCGCCTCGCGACCGACGCACCCTTCCGTGACGCTCTCGGCTCGGCGGCGCGTACGTGGTGGCAACAACATCACCAGTTGAACGCGATGGCAGCAGCCTATGAGCGCGTTCTCGTCGACGCTGCGGGCAGGTCGCCACACAAGGGCCCACTGCCGTCACACTTGATGGACAACGGATGGCGCCAGGCGAAATGGATTGGGACTGAGATGGGCGTCGGCGACCAACTCGAGGAGTTGCTGCACACGCCGATTGCAAGCCCCGCTGATCAGCGGCGGGCCGAAGGCGGAAGACCAGGGACTGTAAAAACCATAGGACCCACGTGATCGATCCTGCCCCGCTTACGCGTGCGCGCTCGATCGTCAGCACGATCCTGGCCCTCGCCATCGCCATCGCAGGACTGCACCTCGCGGTCGTGCGTCCCTATCTGTGGCCCGCAGGAGCGGGTATCGTGCTGAATGGCGATCGATTGTTCGCCAGCCTCGGCGAGCTCCGGCCGACTCCGCAGCTTCAGCCACCCGACGTCATGGCGGTGGCCAACACGTCAGTAAAGGTGGCACGGGCGAACCCTTCGCTTTCCTCCGGCACGAATGCGATACGCGAAGGCACCGCAATCACCAGCATCTACAGCACGCGCGTCGGACGAATCGAATTGTCGCAAGGCATTCCGGGTGATCCGAAACAGATCCTCACGATTTGGCGCGACGCCTATCACCTTGGCGCGCGTGTGCCGCTCGAGTTCCGCGTGCAACAGGCTGCTGATGAAGGACGGATCATCAAGATTGACCGCGAACCGGTCTGGCGGACCGATCGCGCCACGCAGGCCGCGTGGCTTCGGCAGCATGGCGGGCCGCTTCTGCAGGTCATCGCCTTTCTCGGTGGTGCGTTGGCGCTGATTGCCTTGGGAACCAGGGGCACCACGGCGCGGCTGATGACGCTGGCGCTCATTTGTGCCGCAGTCGCCACGGCAGGTCCGCTCTACGGCGAGGAACAAACGGCGCCGTTCATCGGAGGCGTCCTGCTCTTGCTTTCGTGGATTGCCACACCGCTCGCATTTCCGATCATTGGGCTGGCGGTGCTGTACTTCCCATCACGAGCGTCAATCCTCGACCGGCACCGGTGGATCTTCGCGGCGCTGGGCCTGTCGGCCGCTCCGATGCTCGTGATCGGCATGTTGACGGCGGCATTCCTCCTCGGTGTGGATGCCGTGCTGCCGCTCGTCACGTGGATTGCCACCAACGGGTGGTTGTTCAATCTCTCGTTCGCTGCCGCGCTGGCGGCAAACGTTGCGATCGTGCTCGAGGGTGCCGGACGTTATCGGGGCAATCGCGACGCAAACGAGCGACGCCGGATTCAGATGGTCGTGTACACGGGCGTACCCGCCGTGTTGGCATACGCAATCAGCACAGCTGTTCCCGCCCTCTCGACCCTCACCGGTGTGTCACTGCAGCTGCCCTGGATGCTCGAAGGGCTGCTGCGAGCGATCGTCCTGCTTCCCGCACTGGCATTGCCCTACGCGGTGGCGGTCAAGCACGTCTTCAGTCCCCGAACGGTTCTGCGTCGCAGCCTGCAGTACGCACTGGCACGGCGAACCCTCTCGGTGCTGATGGCGTTACCGCTGGCAGCGCTGATTTTCGCGCTCGTGACCAATCGTGAACTGCCGCTCCGCGAGATCGTGCTGGGCCAGCCGATGTTCTATGCAGTAGTGATTGGCCTGGCCGGCTTGACCTTCCGATACCGTGACGTCGCGCAGCGCTGGTTGGACCAGCGATTCTTTCGTGCCGAGTACGATGCTCGAGAGATCCTGGTCTCGCTCGCCAATCGCCTGCCACGAGAAGCCGACCCGAGACAGCTCATTGCGTTGGTCGTCTCAGAGATCGACAGCGCCCTGCACCCCGAAGCTATCGCCGTGCTCGCCGGTGACGACGAGCGACTCGAGGTGGTCTCGAGTCTCAGGGCGGATGTCGGTGTGCTTTCTCGAAATGGAGCGCTCGCCACGCTCTTACGATGGTCCGAAGATCCCCTGGAAGTGTTTCTCGATGACGAGCGATCCCCAGCGGCCCGCTTGCCCGCGGTCGATCGCGCCTGGCTCGATGCCAACCGGCTCTCGCTGCTGGTTCCGATTTTTGCGGGCAGCGGCGATCAACGAGCGCTGACTGGTGTCATCGGCCTCGGCGGCAAGCGATCCGAGGAGCCTTATACGCTCGAAGATCGGCGTCTCTTGAGCGGCATCGCCGGCCAGATGAGTGTCGCGATGGACTTATCGCGGCTTCGACGCCGGCTCTCGTCCGGATCTCGGCCCGCCGCGGGTGCTGTGCTTGGGACGGCGATACCGACCGGCACTCCGACAACGCTGGGCAGGATTCCGCCGGTTATCGACGGCAAATATCGGATCGACACGCTCGTCGGCCGTGGAGGCATGGGAGCGGTCTATCGCGCACACGATCTGCGACTGGCACGTGATGTGGCGATCAAGGTAGTACGAGCCGAGTTGGTCGCCGATCCCGCGGCTCGCAACCGGTTCGAACGGGAAGCGCAGATCGTCGCCCGACTGCAACATCCTGCGATCGTCACCGTGTTCGACTACGGGAACCTTCCCGACGGCGCCGCCTACCTCGTCATGGAGTATGTGCGCGGCGAAGATCTGCGGAGTCTCTTGAAACGAGAGGAGCAACTGGCGCCAGCTGACGCGATTTCGCTAGTGAGCGGCATTGCCGCCGGGATTGATTTTGCGCATCGCGCCGGCGTTCTGCATCGCGACCTGAAACCCGAAAACGTTCTGCTTCCCGCGAGCGGCCTTGGTCCGAAGGTTTTGGATTTCGGCGTGGCGACCATCACAGGTGTTGAATCGAATAACTTTCAGACCTTGACGCACCGGGGCACAATCGTCGGCACCCCGGCGTACATGGCGCCAGAACAACTTCGCGGAGAACGGGTCGACGAGAGGGCGGACGTCTACAGCCTGGCCGTGTTGACGTATGAGATCTTGACCGGGCGCCTGCCGTTTGGCGCCGGGTCCATCGTCGAGATCGGGATCAAACAGACGGACTTGACCGGTCAACTGAACGTCGCCGGCGTACCCGCGGCGCTGCTGCCCGTGCTGATCAAGGCGCTCTCTCTCGCTCGTGACGAGCGTCCGGCAAGCGCGGCGGCGTTCGCTAGCGCTTTGAGCGCGCCTTCGGCGCACTCTTGATCGCGTCGACCTCCACCAGACGTTTGTCGATCTCGATGATGGCCTGCTCGATCTGACTCCGTCGAGCGGGATGCTCGGTCCGCGTCAGTTGCTGCTGCATCTCGGCGCGCGCCAGCTTCAACGACTCGCGCTGGCGGACTTTCTCCGGATCCTCGAGCGGCTTCCGGTTGCGCGCTGCCTTACGTTCCTCCTCCAGTTCGTCCATTCGCTCCTGGAGTCTGGTATCCGCATCAATAAGTCCTTCGCCCGCATCACCCATGGTCTTGGTCCTATTAATTTCCTTGAGGGAGCCCCCGCCGGCCAGCCACCGATTATAAGGTCTTCGCTGTTGGCAATAGAATCGAAACTGGATGCGTGGCGATCAGCTCGATCTCTTTCATCCGCCCGTCCGCGAGTGGTTCCGACGATCTTTCGCGGCGCCGACCCGCCCCCAACGGCTCGGCTGGCCTGCGATCGCGCGACGCGAGTCGACTCTTATCCTTGCGCCAACCGGGACGGGCAAGACGCTCGCCGCGTTCCTGGCATCGCTCGATCGTCTGATGTTCGACGCGCCGCCGGAGAAGGCGGCGCGGTGTCGAGTCCTGTACATCTCGCCACTGAAGGCGCTGGCGGTCGATGTGGAGCGGAACCTGCGGGCTCCTCTGGCCGGCATCAGCAATCTCGCGACCGCCGAGGGGGTCCCCTTTCATTCGCCCCTGATTACCCTGCGCACGGGCGATACCCCATCGTCCGATCGCGCGCGCTTCCTCCGCGACCCGGGGGACATCCTGATTACGACGCCCGAGTCGTTATACCTGATGCTCACGTCCAACGCCCGGGAGCGGTTGCGATCGGTAAGGACCGTGATCATCGACGAGATTCATGCCCTGGTCTCTACGAAGCGGGGCGCACATCTCGCGCTGTCGCTGGAACGGCTCGAAGGAATCGTGGCGGAGCCGCTACAGCGCATCGGCCTGTCGGCGACGCAGCGGCCGTTGGACGAAGTCGCGCGGTTCCTCGGCGGCGCACATGCCAAGCGTACCAAGGACGCAAAGCCCACCAAACCGGTGCAGGACGTTGTCGATGATGAGTTCGCGGCGCCGTCGGGAGCCGTGTCGTATCGCGATGTGACGATCGTGGATGCGAGCGAGCCCAAGCGACTCGATATTCGCGTCCAGGTGCCAATCGAAGACATGGCCAAGGTTGGTGCGGCCGCCGGCGCGGAGGCGTTCACGATTCGCAGCGGGCCCGCCGCGCAGCCGCCGGCCGCGCCTTCGATCTGGACCGCCATTCATCCGCAGCTACTCGAGCTCATTCGACAACATCAGTCGACGCTGATCTTCGTCAACAGCCGGCGCCTGTCCGAACGTCTCGCTGGTGCGCTGAACGAGTTGGCGGGACAGCCGCTGGTTCGCGCGCATCACGGGTCGCTCGCGCGCGCACAACGCGTCGAAATTGAAGACCTGCTCAAAGCCGGACGTCTTCGCGCTCTCGTGGCGACCAGCTCGCTCGAGCTCGGAATCGACATGGGCGCGATCGATCTGGTCGTGCAGATCGAGGCACCGCCGTCGGTTGCCAGCGGTCTGCAGCGGATTGGACGCGCTGGTCACAGCATCGATGCCGTCAGCAGCGGGATCATCTTCCCGAAGTTTCGCGGCGACCTCGTGTCGTGCGCCGCGGTCACACGCGCCATGCAACGAGGCGCGGTCGAGCCGTCACGATATCCACGCAACCCGCTCGACGTGCTGGCCCAACATCTCGTCGCGATGGTGTCGATGGAGCGCTGGTCCGTCGACGATCTCTTCAAAGCAGTGCGCGGGGCGGCGCCTTACGCCGAGTTGAGTCGCCGAGTCTTCGACGGCGTTCTCGACATGTTGTCCGGCCGCTATCCGTCGGATGAATTCGCCGAGCTCCGACCGCGAGTCACCTGGGACCGCGTGAATGGCACCGTTGTCGCCCGGCAGGGCGCCAAGCAAGTCGCCATCGCAAACGGCGGCACGATTCCCGATCGCGGGCTCTATGGCGTCTTCCTGCTCGGCGCCGAGCGTGAACGAGCGCGGGTCGGCGAACTCGACGAAGAAATGGTGTTCGAGGCGCGCCCGGGGGAGACTTTCCTTCTCGGCGCCTCGACGTGGCGCATCGAGCAGATCACTCACGACCGCGTGGTCGTGTCACCGGCGCCAGGAGAACCCGGGAAGATGCCGTTCTGGCGTGGCGAGGCCGGCGGCCGTCCGATCGAGCTTGGCTTTGCGATTGGCAAACTGGTTCGCGAATTGCGGGATCTCGCGCCCGACGCAGCACTGAACCGGCTCGAACAGGACCACGGACTGGATCGGCTGGCGGCAACCAACCTGCTGCAATATCTCGACGATCAGAAACGAGCCGTGGACGTCATCCCCGACGATCGGACGCTGCTCATCGAACGAACCCGCGACGAGCTCGGGGACTGGCGGGTGCTCGTGCTCTCCTCGCTGGGCAGTCGGGTTCATGCGCCGTGGGCCATGGCGGTGAGCGCGCGTCTTCGCGACGAGCATGGTCTCGAAGCCGACATCATGTGGGGCGACGATGGCTTCGTCGTGCGCTGCCCCGAAGGTGATGGGCCACCGGATTCGGCGCTGATGCTGCCGGACCCCGAGGAAGTCGAAGGGCTGATTCTGCGGCAGCTCGGATCGACCGCGCTCTTCGCCTCACGTTTTCGCGAAGCGGCTGCGCGCGCCTTGTTGTTGCCTCGTCGTCGTCCGGGCGCCAGGGCGCCGCTGTGGCAACAACGCAAACGGGCCGCGGACCTTCTGGCGGTAGCCGCCCGCTTTGGCTCGTTCCCAATCATTCTCGAGACCTATCGAGAGGTCTTGCGCGACGTCTTCGACGTGCCGGCCCTGGTCGACGTGCTGCGCCGGATCCGCAGCCGGTCGCTGCGAGTGGCGACGATCGAATCGCGCACGCCCTCTCCTTTTGCGGCCTCGCTCCTGTTCAACTACGTCGCCAATTACATCTACGACGGAGATGCTCCACTGGCGGAGCGGCGCGCGCAGGCGCTGTCAGTGGATCAATCGCAGCTACGCGAGCTGATCGGCGACGCGGAATTGCGCGATCTGCTGGATATCACGGCAATCGAAACAGTCGAGGCCGATCTCCAGCATCTTCCCCAGCGCTTTCACGCCAAGTCCACTGACGCCGTGCACGACCTGCTGCTGCGCCTGGGCGATTTGACGCGCGACGAGATCGAGGCACGGGCGCTCCCCGGAGTCGCGCGACCAGCGGTCGATGAGCTCTTACGGACGCGCCGGACAATTGAGCTTTCGATCACGGGTGACGCCCGCATTGTGGCGGTGGAGCACGCGGCTCGCTACCGCGATGCGCTGGGAACTCCCCTTCCACCGGGCCTGCCAGCAACGCTCCTCGAGCCGAGCGTCGATCCCCGCGGCGATTTGGTCAAGCGCTACGCGCGGACGCACGGTCCATTCACGGCCAGCGACGTCGCGGTGCGATTCGGGATCCCTATTTCGCAAGTGGAAGCGACGCTCGGCGCGCTTGCAGTCGCAACGACAAGCCGCCTGGTGGAAGGCGCGTTCCGGCCCGGTGGGCGTGGTCGCGAGTGGTGCGATGCAGAGGTGCTGAGCAGCATCCGCCGGCGATCGTTAGCGCGACTGCGAGAAGCCGTGGAGCCGGTCGACGCGCCGGTCCTGGGAAAGTTCCTCGTGTCATGGCACGGGATCGGTCGTCGACGCGGCGGGCTCGACGTCCTCCTCGACACGATCGAGCAGCTGCAGGGTGTGCCGCTCGTCGCCTCGCTCCTCGAGCACGAGATTCTTCCGGCGCGTGTCACCGATTATTCTCCAGCGCAACTGGATACCCTGCTCGGTGCTGGCGAAGTGTCGTGGGTGGGAGTCGAGCCGCTCGGCGATCGCGACGGTCGGATTGCCTTGTATCTCACCGATCACATGTCGCGGCTGTTGCCCTCTCTCGAAGGTTCCAAGGTTCCAAAGTTCCAAGGTTCCAAAGTTCCTCGTGACGGCTCCGACCAGAACCCTGGAACCCTGGAACTCTGGAACATTGGAACCATGCGAGGTCGTGAGCCCGAAGTGCTGCAGCAGCTCACGGCAGGTGGTGCATCCTTCTTTGCGCTGCTTCACGCAGCCGTCGGTGGCGGGTTTCCCGCGGAGACAGTCGATGCGCTGTGGTCGCTGGTGTGGAAAGGCCTCGTCACGAACGACACGCTGCACGCACTGCGCGCCTATCTTCGCGCGCCTGAGCGATCGCGTCGCCCGGGACGGGCCACGCCGTTCCGATCCAGACGGCTCGTTCCTCCATCAGCCGAAGGCCGATGGACCATCGTCCCACGTCCCACCGATCGGTCGCTGACCGAGTGGGCGACCGCGTTCACCGAGCAGCTTCTTTCGCGGCACGGTGTCGTCACGCGAGAGGTCACTGCTGTCGAACAACTTCCCGGTGGATTCAGCGCGATCTACCCCGTGCTGCGACGACTCGAAGAGACCGGCCGTGTGCGACGCGGTTACTTCGTGATGGGACTCGGGGCCGCACAGTTCGCCCAGCCCGGTGCCGTCGATCTGCTGCGTGCCGGTCGCGATCAATCCGATGAACCGCAGCTAGCGACACTTGCTGCCACGGACCCCGCGAATCCGTACGGCGCACTCCTGCCATGGCCGGACTGGGTGCGGCCGAACGCCGGAACCGCCGAAGCCACAGGCCCTGCCAGTGGCCTTCGAGCCGCACGATTCGCGGGAGCGCGGGTCGTTCTGATTGACGGCCGCTTGACCGCCTGGATCGCGAGAGGTGATCGCTCGATGCTGGTGGCGTTGCCCGCCGACGAACCTGATCGCTCAATCGTGGCGCGGCGGTTCGCGAGGGAGCTGGTCGCGCTTGCTCATCGAGCTCCGGAGGGTCAGCGTGGATGGCTCATCGAGGAAATCAACGGCGCCCCGGCCTCGTCTGATCCAGTCGCGCCGTTCCTGCTCGAGGCAGGCTTCGCAGCCACCGCCATGGGCCTCCAGCTACGTGTCGTCCGTCGCATCGGGTCAACCCCTGCGACCGAACGTGAGTCCAACGAAGACGACCCGCTGGTGAAGACGGGTGCCTGAGGGCGACACGATCTACCGGGCCGCGCGGACGCTCCAACGCGCGCTGGCCGGTCAACTAATCACGCGCTTCGAAACGGGCCTCGCACAACTCGCCGTCCTCGATCGGGATGAACCGATCGAGGGAAGAACGATCGATCGCGTCGAATCGGTTGGCAAGCACCTGTTGATGACGTTCTCCGGGGCTCTCATCCTGCGCACGCACATGCGGATGAATGGTTCCTGGCATATCTATCGGCCGGGCGAGAAGTGGCAGCGGCCGGCGTCATCTCGGCGGATAGTCCTCGAAACGCGTGAGTGGGTTGCGGTCGCGTTCGATGTCTACAACGCGGAATTCGTGCGAGCCGATCTCCTTTCCACCGATCCGGTCGTCGCCACGCTGGGACCGGACTTGCTTGGTGACTTCGACGCGAACGAGGCTCTCGCGCGGGTTCGGAAGTCCGGGTCCCGACACATGCACGAAGTACTGCTCGACCAACGAGTGATGGCAGGGATCGGCAATGTCTACAAGTCAGAGCTGCTGTTCCTGAGCGGCATTCATCCGGACACGCCAGCTACGATGGTAGACGACGAGCGCTGGCAGGAAATCATGAGGCAGGCGCAATCGTTACTTCGCGCGAACGTGGCGGAGGCGTCCCCCTCAGGGATCGTGACCTATCGCGGGCTGCGACGAACGACCGGCCAAATGAATCCAAGCGATCGCTTGTGGGTGTATGGGCGCAGTGGAAAGCCCTGCCGCAAGTGCGGAACGGTGATCGCGTTCAGGAAGGACGGCGACGCCGCACGGGTCACCTACTGGTGCCCAACGTGCCAATCACCCCTGTAAAAAGACTGCCGACACGGCTACTGGATCCGGTGCGGGTGTGTGTAGACGTTGAACGTATCACCGCGCAGAAATCCACACAGCGTCACGCCCGACTGCTCCGCCAACTCAATCGCCAGGCTAGACGGCGCGGAGACCGCCGCGATCAGCGGGACGCCTGCGAGCAGGGTTTTTTGCACCAGCTCGAACGACGTGCGCCCCGAAACCATCAACATCGACTGGTCGAGCGGCAACGCATCCTCCAGCAACCGTCGGCCTACGACTTTATCCACCGCATTGTGGCGGCCGACATCCTCGGCGAGCATGGTCAACCGGCCGTCCAGCGCAAACAATCCAGCGGCGTGCAGTCCCCCGGTCGTTTCAAAAACGTCCTGCGCATGACGGAGCGTCGTCGGCAAACCGCGGAGGACTTCCGCCCGGACAGTCCACTGACCATCGACCGACGGAGCTCGCGAGCGCAGGGATTCTATGGTGCGGCGCCCGCACAGCCCGCATGACGCGGTCATCATCACCTGACGCCGCTCCCCCAGCCGAACGCCGAGACGTTCGATTGCGTCGCCCACCACCGTCACGTTCAGCGTGTTGTCCCGGCCCTCGACGTCGGCGTCTTCGCGGTACTCAATCGTCGCCAGCTCGTGGGCACCGCGAATCACATCTTCAGCAAGGAGGAAACCGGCGGCCAGATCGCGATCGGCCCCTGGAGTCCGCATGATCACGGCGAAGGACGCGCCGTTGACCCGGACCTCCATCGGTTCTTCGACCGCGACGACATCACGGTCGAGTGTTTGGGTGGCTCCGCTGACTCGCTGAAGGTGAACGCTACGGCTACCCGGCGAACTCATCCATCGACATTACACCGGTCCGCCAAACTACGCACTGGCGCTGCCCATCGCACGCCGCACTTCGGCCACCACCGCGTCAGGCAAAGCGGGTTTGAGAACAAACGATGAGCAGCCGGCGGCTCGAGCATCTCGGGACGCCAGTTCCGAGGTATGGCCCGTAATGGCAACGATGGGGATGTGCGCTGTGTTGCCGTCAGACTTGAGTTGCCGAGTTGCCTCCCAGCCATCGATGCCCGGGAGCGAGAGGTCCATCAGGATGCAGTTGGGCTGCAGGGCGTGAGCTTTCGCTACGGCTTCGACGCCAGTGCCCGCCTCAACCACGCGGAATCCGGACGCCTTCAGATACTCCGAGTACATCTCGCGAGCATCCTTGTAGTCGTCGACCACGAGGACGAGTGGATCGGTTGAGGTCGTCATCGCAAGGTAACTCTAGCTGGCAGGGCGGAGCTGAACAAGCACAACTATCAAGTCAGCGGCCGACCTGCCTTACGATATTGCGCATGGCGGCTATGAACTCGTTCGACGTGACCTCGGAGATCGATATGCAGGAAGTCGACAACGCCATCAATCAGGCCCGTAAAGAGGTGGCTCAGCGGTATGACTTCAAGGGCTCACCGGCCGCGATCGAGCTCGACCAGAAGAACCACACGCTGACCCTGACCGCGGAGGATAAGTTCAAGATTGGTGCCTTGCTCGAAATCCTGCAGACCCGGATGGTGCGGCGAAACGTTCCAGTCAAGAACCTGAAGCCAGCGGAAATCGAATCCGCGTCCGCGGGAACCGTCAAGCAGGTTTTCACGCTTCAGATTGGAATTCCCATCGACGCGGCGCGCGAGATCGTCAAGGTCATCAAGGACGCCAAGCTGAAGAAGGTCCAGGCGTCAATTCAGGGTGACCAAGTGCGTGTGCAGTCGCCCTCACGCGACGATCTTCAGTCGGCGATGCAGCTGCTCCGCAATCACGATTTCGGGATACATCTCAACTTCGGCAACTATCGCTCGTAAAGGCTCTTCGCGAAGGGCCTGGACGGACGACCGCACTTCAGCGACCCAGTGCCACCATCGGCGCCACCGACGCGGCGCGCCGAGCCGGCAGATAACTCGCGATTAGCGCGGCAAGGCCCAACAGGACTGGCGCGGCGATGAACGTGATCGGATCGAGTCCGCTGGTTTGAAACAGCAGGCTCTGGATGGCGCGTGTTGCGATTGCGGCCGCGACCAACCCGATTGCCAACCCCGCCCCGGCCAACCAGGTACCCTGCCGGACGACCATCCGCACTACATCGCGTCGCGATGCGCCCAGCGCAATGCGCACGCCAATCTCCTGTGTACGTTGGGAAACCGTGTAGGCCATCACGCCATACACACCGACGATCGCGAGCGCGCAGGCGACGACGGCAAAGATCGCGAGCAGCAACGTCTGCAGGCGCGGTTGAGCGACAGTGTCGCCTATGGCTTGCTCCATCGTTCGCACTTTGACGAGTGGCTGATCCCGATCGATCTCCTGCAGCGCTGTGCGAATGGACGGAACCAGAGCAGTCGGATCGCTCGTGGTCCTGGCTACCAGCGAGAGGTTGCGATACATGCCGGCAAGCACCGACACTGGATACTGCGCATGAGGCAAGTAATACTCGGCCTTGGCGCCGCCGTCGAACGACTGCCTGAC
The DNA here is from genome assembly GCA_963724485.1 of uncultured Acidobacteriota bacterium. Classification (GTDB taxonomy): domain Bacteria; phylum Acidobacteriota; class Vicinamibacteria; order Vicinamibacterales; family UBA2999; genus JACCSI01. The sequence goes on along the minus strand of CAVRUW010000010.1, from coordinate 582,183 downwards.
GTCGCCGACAACGCCAACGATTTCAATGACTGGCGAATCGGCATCGGGAAGCGTGCCGACCGAAAATCTCTGACCGATCGGGTCGACGTCGACGAAGTATTGACGCGCCATGGACTCGTTGATGACGGCGACGATTGGTGAGCCTTGCCGATCCCGTTCCGTCAACGTCCGCCCTCGTCGCAACGGAATTCCCATCGTCTCGAAATAGTCAGGCGTGACGGCGCGATATCCGGCGAGCTTGTACTCCTCAGGTCCTTTCGGCGGGCGGCCGGCGATATTGAAGTGGATGGTGGCGCCTCCGCCAGCCATCGGCAGATATGACGTCAAGGCAGCATTCGTAACCCCCGGCAGCGCTTTGACCCGTTCACGAATGCGCTCGACCACTGTCGTGCGGGCGAGATCGTCGCGATAGGTCTGCGGCGACAACGGCAAGTCGATCACGAGCAGGCTTGCGGTATTGAATCCCGTTTCGACGCGCTGCATCGATGCGAAGCTTTTCAACATCAGCCCGGCTCCGACCAGCAACACCAGCGCCAGCGCAATTTCGGCAACGACGAGCGCATTGCGCATGCGCTGATGCTTGAGTCCACCTGCGGACGCGCCTCGGCTCTCCTCGTTGAGCGCCTCCCGAATGTCGAAGCGGGTTGCCTGTACAGCAGGCACGATTCCGAATATCAGCCCGGTCACCAAAGAAACGCTCAGAGCAAACAGCAGCACCGGCAGATCGACGCCGATGCCTGCGGCCCTCGGCAGGCCGGTCACCATGCCGGTCAAGGCGGACACACCCCACGACGCCACCAGCACGCCCGCAGCGCCGCCGAGGCAGGCGAGCACGATGCTCTCGGTGATCAGCTGGCGAACGATACGCGCGCGGCTGCCACCAATCGCCGTTCGCACCGCGATCTCTTTCTGACGGCCGACAGCCCTCGCGAGCAGAAGATTGGCAACATTCGCGCAGCCGATGAGCAGGACCAGCGAAACCGCACCGAGGAGTACGAGCAGCGCTGGACGAACGTTCTGCACCAGCAGGTCTTGCAGCGGGGTGACCTGGGCGCGCACGTTTCGATTGAACTGCGGGTACTCCGCCTCGAGTTGCGCCGCAATCGCGTCCATCTCGCTTCGCGCCTGGGCGAGAGGCACGCCATCCCGAAGCCGCGCCACAGGCAGAATCCCGGGATGCCACCCGCGGTCGTCAGGCAACGTTGCCGCCCACGGCCCCATCGGCACATACAAGTCCGCCGGCTGAAAGAGCTCGAAACCCGGTGGCAAGACACCAATCACGGTATAGGGCTGCCGATCGAGCTGCAGTGTTGTCCCAAGAATCCCCGGAGCGGCGCCAAAGCGTCGAAGCCACAAGCTGTGGCTGAGAATGACGACGCCAGCAGCGCCGGGCTGATCATCCTCGCTGGAGAACGAACGGCCGACCGCGAGCTTGACGCCAAGCAATGGGAACAGGCTGGCCGTGGCCTGCCGCGACGTGATGCGCTCGGGATCTCCGGAGCCCGTCAGCGTCAGTTGGGTCGTGCGAAACGCGCCGACCGTCGCAAACGAACGGCTGCGATCGCGCCAGTCGCCGTAATTCTGCCAGGACACGGAGATCGGATTTGGAAACTGCGGTGACACTTCGTTCAGCACGACCACCCGCGACGGATCGTCGTACGGCAGCGGCGCCAGCAGAACGCCGTGGACCACCGTATAGACGGCGGTGTTGGCGCCGATTCCGAGCGCGAGCGTGAGAATGGCCACTGCCGTGAACGCCGGCCGGGCGAACAAGGTTCGCAGCGCGGTTCGAAAGTCCTGCATCCGGAAATTCTAGCGATCTTTGACGGCCGGGACGCACGTTGGGTTAGGCTGCTCAGCATGCGATTGAGCAAGCTCGAGCGAATTGCATCCTGCGTGGTTCTCGCGGTGAGCGCCACCGTCGCGACCACGGCGCAGAGCCCGCGAACCCACCGTCTCGAGGCGACCCCGTCGACCGTCGCTTACGGGTACTACTGGTCCGAGGCCAAGCCCGTGCTGCGAATTGCTTCAGGCGACATCCTCGACGTCGATACTCTGTTGACCTCGACTCCCGAGCGCCTCGAGAAAGCTGGCGTGCCCGCGGCGCAAATCCAGTCATCGCTTCGCGCCATCGTCGAGCAAGTCAAGGACCGCGGCCCGGGCGGACACATCCTCACCGGGCCGGTGTACGTCGAGAGTGCCGAGCCCGGCGATGCACTCGAAGTAAAGATCCTCGCGATCGATCTGCCCATTGAGTACGGCTACAACGGCTGCAGTGGGTTCATCCGTGAGAACTGCACGCCCGGTACGGGCATTCGCATCATTCGCATGGATCGCAAGCGCCTGATCGGCCATTTTGCCGCCGGGATCGAGATTCCTCTCCGACCGTTCTTCGGCAGCATGGGCGTGGCGCCTCCACCCGATCGCGGGCGCGTCAGCAGCAATCCGCCGGACATTCATGCCGGCAATCTCGATAACAAGGAGCTCGTCGCCGGGACGACACTCTGGATTCCCGTACACGTTTCGGGGGCCTTGTTCGAGATTGGCGACGGCCACGCCGCACAAGGCGACGGCGAGGTGGATCAGACTGCAATTGAAACATCACTTCGCGGTCGTGTGCAGTTGACGGTGCGCAAAGGTCTGACGCTGACGTGGCCCCGGGCCGAAACCCCAACGCATTACATCAGCATGGGCACGGACGTCGACTTGACCAAGGCCACTCGCATCGCTATTCAGGAGATGGTCGACTTTCTGGCGTCGACAAAGAAGATGGATAAGCACACCGCTTACCAGTTGACGAGCATCGCCGGTGACGTCGCAATCACCCAGCTTGTCGATGGCACGATGGGAGTGCATGTGAAATTGCCGAAGGGAATCTTCAAACCGTGACTCGAACTCTCAAGACTTCTTTCAGGTCCTGGATCGCGGCGGCTTGCATTCTCGGATCTTTGGGACTCGGGGCTAGCCTGCTCACGGCATGGCAGCCGGCCAAGAAGGCGTACATGGTCGTGCAGGTCGACGTCACCAATCCCGCACAGTATCAGGAGTACACCAAGCTCTCCCCGGCAATCGTCGCCAAGTTCGGCGGCAAGTATCTGGCACGCGCCGGTCGCACAGCGACGTTGGAAGGCCCTCCGGCTCGAGCTCGCGTGGTCGTGCTCGAGTTTCCAAGCTTCGAACAAGCGGAGGCGTTCTACAACTCCCCTGAATACGTCGCGGCGCGGAAGGTTCGTGCCGGGGCCGCGCAAGCGCAGTTCGTGGTGGTCGAAGGCCTCGAATGAGCGACTGGCTGCTGTCCACGTTGTGGTACGGCAGTCTTGGCATGCTCCTCGCCGGTGTCGTCGCGATTATTCGACCCGTGCGTTGGTTGGGTCTGCGAACACGGTGGCGTGCGGCGGCAGCGATTGTCGTCGCGCCTTTGCTCATCGCTGGCAATGCGGTCTGGACGCCTCGCACGCAGGCGGTGTTCCTGGCGCAATCGTCGATCGACACGATTGTGCCCGCATATCAGTTTCGTGAAACGCATTCGCTGATCGTCGACGCACGGCCTGCCAGCGTGATGCGGGCGGTCAAGACTGTCGCGGCCGACGAGATCGCACTGTTTCAGTCCCTCACCGCTATTCGCAGGCTTGGTCGATCGGCTCCCGAAGGCCTCATGAACGCTCCCGACGGGAAACCCATCATCGAGGTGGCCACGCGGACCGGATTTCTTCTGCTGGCCGAGGATGCCCGCGAGGTTGTCCTCGGGGCGGCGCTCTCCGCGCCCGATGCCATGACGCGAGCACAAGTCCGCGACGCGCGATCGTTCCAGGAACTCACGGGGCCACGTGTGATCAAGGTAGCGCTCAATTTTCGTACCGACGAGACTCCGAATGGCGCTACCCGACTCACGACCGAGACTCGAGTGTTCTGCAGCGACACCGAGTCGATCCGGCGCTTTACGCCGTACTGGCGAACGATCTTTCCGGGAAGCTGGATCATGCGGGCCAACTGGCTTCGCGCCATCGCCCGCCGTGCCGAAGCCGATCGCCCGTCACCGATCGCACAGCCTACCGGTCGCTGACTGCTGGCGGCTGACACTGGCCACTGTATTAGACTGACCCTCCGGAATGCGGGCGGCCCTGACTGTCGTAGCGATCCTGGTTTTTCCGGGATTCCTTGTTGCGCACCCGGCGCCATTCAGCTACATCGATCTCCGACTGGCCGAGTCAGGCAATGAAGGCTCGCTCGTCGTGCACGATTTCGATGTCGCCCACGACCTTGGAGTCAATCCTCCCGAAGCCCTTGCCGACCTCGCAGTCGCAGAGAAATATCGTGATCAGCTGATACGACTGGTCGATTCACGGCTGACGATCGTGCTCGGTGGAGCCCGAGAGCCAATCCAATGGGTCGGGCTCGAGACGTTGCCCGAGCGTCAAAGTTTGCGATTGTCGTTCAAGCTGCGGAGTGGCCGTGTCGGATCCGCCCGCGTCAACGCGGTGCTCTTTCCGTACGACCCGATTCATCAAACGTTCGTCAACGTCTACGAAAACGGCGAACTGCGACACCAGGCAATTCTTGACGGGAATCGTTCCAGCGTCGACTACTACGCCGGGTCGTGGCAGGGCGCCGCCGCGGTGCTGGCCGTCTTCGTACCATCAGGCATCGAGCACATCCTCATCGGCCCCGACCACGTGCTCTTTCTGATTGGGTTGCTGCTGCTCGGCGGCTCGATGTGGCAACTCGTCAAGATCGTCACGGCGTTCACACTCGGCCACAGCATCACCCTTTCGCTCGCCGCCCTCAACGTGCTGTCGCCTCCGGCGAGCATCATCGAGCCGGCTATCGCGCTGAGCATCATCTTCGTCGGTGCGGACAACCTCCTGGTCCATCGCGACCGCCGCAGGACTGACCGCTCGAAGGAAGAGACAGACAGCACGCCGAAGCGACCTCGCGACATTCGACCACTCGTCGCGGCAGTCTTTGGATTGGTCCACGGCTTCGGATTCGCCAGTGTGCTCAAGGCGTTTGGCCTGCCAATCACCGCCCTGGGCTGGTCGCTGTTCTCGTTCAACCTGGGAGTCGAGATCGGCCAACTGGTGATCGTTCTGGCGGTGGCCTGGCTCCTCGCCACCGTTCGTCGATATAGCGAGACTCTGGGACGCCGCGTCGTCGTCGTCGGGTCGGTCGCCGTCATGGCTGCCGGCGGCTATTGGTTCATCGAACGTGTGTTCCTGACGCCATCGGTATGAGCCAATCCGCTGACGGGATTGCTCCTGGGCTGGTGAAGGCCAGACAGTTCATCGATCGACACTACGCGCGTGATCTGACGATCGATCGCCTCGCCGCCATGGCCAACGTGTCGACGTTTCACTTCATCCGATCGTTCCGTGCCGCGTTTGGCCAGACGCCGCATCGGTACCTCCGCGATCAACGGCTCGCGCGTGCCAAGGAACTGCTGATCACGACCCCTCAACCCGTCACCGAGATCTGCGACCAGATCGGCTTCCAGAGTCTTGGATCCTTCAGTAGCCTCTTCCGGAAAATGACCGGTGAAACGCCGGCGGAGTTTCGGGCGAAGCGCCGGAAGAACCTGTACATACCCGGTTGCTTCGTCCGGATGTATCGCGCGGATCGCTAGCGCCACATTGGGATCAACCCAAAGATTGGAGCAATTTTGAAGAAGCAGCGCGGTTCCTCGCCCGCTATCGTCCCTAGACCGGATTTGGAGGATTCCTGACGATGATTACCAAGCTCTCGCACGTGACGCTTTTCGTGAACAACCAGGAGGAGGCGAAGAACTTCTACGTCAATACCTTGGGCTTCGAGGTTCGGACGGACCACACGATGGAAGGCGGCTTTCGCTGGCTGACGGTCGGCCCAACCACCCAGAAGGATGTAGAGATCGTCCTGATGGAGCCAAAGGCCGGCCCCATGCTCGACGAGGAAGCGGCCAAGGCCGTGAGATTGCTGCTCAAGAAGGGCGTACTAGGTTCAGGCGTGTTCGAAGTCGACGACTGCAAGAAGACTTATGAAGAGCTGAAGTCGAAAGGCGTCCAGTTTGCCGGCCCACCCGAGGAGCGTTTCTATGGGATAGAAGCGATCATGAAAGACGGTCAGGGCAACTGGTTCAGCATGACGCAGCACAAACCTCACTAACGCTCACGAGCACTGCGCGACATGACCGCGCCGAGCAAGCCTGCGGCGATCACGCTGCCCAGATGAGAGGGCAACACGTGGACCGGGTCGGAGAGTCCGCAGAACAGTCGCCATCCGGCGTCGGCCATCAGGCCGGCGCCGAAACCGGCGAGCGCCCCGCTTACCGCCGGCCGGATCGGCCAGGCGCGTCGCGCGAGAATCGAGGAGAGCGCGATGACAGGCAGCCCGCTCACCAGCGACGAGCCCAGACACATCGCAAGGACGCCGAATGAGGATGGGAATACGACCGGGCTGGCGTGCCACGCACCGTAAGTAACGGCGACCAACAGCAGCGCCGGCAACGCAAACCACGCGACCAGAGCCGGAAGCGACCAGGATCGTCCGGGGACCGCCTCGCGCAGCCCGGCAGCGACGAGCGCAATCCCCATGAACGCCTGCGCGAGCGAGGCACCCCAGGACCACATCCATCCGAGGCTGCTCAAGTCACGTGGCTCGAAAACGATTGGTGCCGCTACCAACAACACAATCGTCAACGGAAGCACGGCCAAGGCACGCACAGCCGGGTGACGAAGCCGGCGGACCGGCGCCAGATCGGCCGTGACCGTCTGCCGGAGTTTGGCCGGGGCGCGTTCGAGCGATGAACTACTCACGCTCGTCTCCTCGGCTCAGCGGTCTCTGCGCGCCGAGATAATGGCGCAGCTGGGAGATGCCACGGCTCGATCGCAGCTTGGCCGCATCGGCGCGAACGCCGAGTCGTCGCGCAATTTGCTTGAAGCTCAGACCCCAGACGTGATGCCACACCACTGGCTGACGCTTGTCGACCGGCAACTCCCTGAGAGCCGTGTGCAGATCAGCCACGTCTGCATAACGACCGGCATCACCCTTTGTGGAGAGCGCAATCATCGAAACGTCAGCGGACGCCATGGGACGCCGCGAGATCGTGCGGCGATCCATGAGCCAGACGTGGCGAGCTATCGCCAGAACCCACGGCATCACGGGAAAAGCGGGGTCGTATGTGTGGCGGGCGCGATGGATCTGGAGAAAAGTCTCCTGCACCAGGTCCTCGACACGATCATCGTGTTGCAGCGAACGGCGCAAGAAGCTTCGGACCGCCGGCACCAGAACGGCATAGAGATCGTCGAACGCCGCCACCTCGCCCACCTGATAACGCGCCATCAGGCCTCGAGTCACGCCGTCATCAGGCCTGCGCTCGGTCACGTCCAGTCCACCATTGATCTTTGCCGCCGAAGCGAGGATGGTATCAACCTGGCAACGCGCCGTTGACGTGGGGTTTGAGAACCGTTGCGATGAAAGAGTGGATCGGAGTTGGGACGTCGGCCGCCTTACCCAACCGGACGACAGCCCCGCTGAGCCATGGCAGCTCGAGGCGCTTGCCGCGTTCGAGATCTTCCAGCATCGACGCTTTCGCGTGAGGTGGAAGCCCGTCGACCATCTGGAGAATCTCGCCCATCAAGGTGTCCGGCAACGGGACGCCGCGCGCTCGCCCGACTCGAATTGTCTCCTCACAGGCCGACATCAGCATTGCCCGCAGCTCCGGATCCGATCGCAGGACCCCCATGGTCGATCGCGTGACGGAGGTCATTCCGCTGAAGACAGAGAGACGGGCGAACTTTGCCCAGAGATCGACCTCGATCCGGTCAGTGACGCGACCGCTGAAACCGGCGCGCTGACATGCTTTTTCGAGCCGCTCCAAGCGATCTGAGCGGTGTCCGTCGAGCTCGCCGAAGATCAGCGATTCGAGCGACGTATGTCGAATGAGTCCTGGCTCGGCGATCACCGCCGCGACATAAGCAACGCCGCCGACGACATGCGGGCGACCGACGTGCGTCGCCACAATATCCACGGCCTCAACCCCGTTCTGGAACGTGACGACAGCGGTATCGGGTCCGACGAGCGGTTTCAGTGAGGCAGCCGTCGCCTCGAGGTCGTACATCTTCACGGTGACAAACACGATGTCGACGGGACCGATGGCTGCCGGACTGTCGGTCGCCGTTACCTCGCGCAAGTGCAGATCCCCACGGGGGCTTTGCACCCGCAAACCGGTCGTCCGCAGCGCCTCGAGATGCTGGCCGCGCGCCACGAATGCGACGTTCGCACCAGACCCCTGCAACCTGGCGCCGAAGTAACCGCCGACGCCGCCGGCACCAATGATCGCGATGCGCACTAAGCCACCGACCCGAATGGATCGACTTTGATTGCGTCTAGAGAAATGACCGGCTCGTCTCCTACGACCGCGGCACTATGGATCACACCAGCGGGGACGTTCACCCATTCACCCGGTCGCAAAACGACCACGTGCCCGCCGATGATCAGCCGAAAGCGACCGGCCACGACGGCATCAATCTTGTCGACACCATGCTTGTGATCGGGAAACACCGTACCTGGAGAGTAGATGTAGCGGGCCACACGATATCCCAGCGCCTCGAGCTTGCCTCGGAGTGCGGTTTCGGTGAACGCGCCGTCCAGCGCCGGGTTCCATCGATTGACGGCCATCCCTCGATCCTACACGGGCTGGCAGCGTTCGAAAGATAGGCGCACCTCTAATGCGGAGCCGGCTGTTTGTCGCCGGACCGATCCGGAGGGTCGTCAGGGCGCCACCGCAGCAACCAGGTCCCGAGACCAGCGCCCAGGGCTGCGAACAACATCAGCGGAGCGGCATGCCATAGCAACATGTGCAGCGGCCGATCATTCGGGCAGATGATGTTCGCGCCGAGCACACCGACGGCGGCGGTCGCGAGGATGGCAAGGAACCCGGCGCGCGCAGCATGGAGAGGCGCTGCCCGCTTGACCATCATGAAGAGGACGACGCTTGGGATTGCGGCAACGCTTGCCGTCTTGTAGACACAATGCCATGCGAAGGTGAGCCGGCCGGTCGGAGCACCGGTCGCCGACGCCACCAAGAGCTCGCCGAGCGCCCAGACGATTGTGGTTGTCCCCACTACGATCGGCAGCGATCGTGCGAGCTTGCCAAGATCCGCACCCGGAATGCTCACCATCAAGGCACCAACCGCCGCCGACAACGCGGTGACGATGAGGAGTGCCGCTTCGATCGCGAAGTCGGCGCGGTCCGCCGCATCACCCAACTCTCTGCGAACGCCCATCAGTATCATCACGAGGCCCAGCGACGCCAAGGCGATGACGAACCAGCCCGCGACACGCACGGCAAGCGGGCGCAAACGCCGCACCGGTTGCAGGTCGCTGGTCAGCTGCTGGATCAGATCCTCAGTCGACACGAGTCCACTCCTCGATCTGCCGTCGCAACGCGCGATATCCGCGGTGCGCGGTGACCTTGACGTTGGCTTCGCTCATCCCCAACCTGGCTGCGACATCACGAACGCTCAGATCCTCGAACTTGAGCAGCTCGATCACCTGGCGCTGACGATCGGGCAGCCCGGCGACGGCACGCCGCACGTCCGCGCGCAACGCGTCTCGCTCCTGCGGCGCCCGACTCGACGGTTCGGCGGTCACGTCAGGCTGAATCTCACGCAGCAGCCTTCGACGCTGGGCTCGCAGCGCATCGACCAGCCGATTTTGCACGATCGCATACATCCACGGCGCGAAGGGCCGCGATGGATCATAGGTGTGGCGCGCCCGGTGCAACGCGACGAGCGTTTCCTGCACCACGTCCTCGGTCCACGGCGCATCGCCGACCCGGCGGCGGACAAAGGCGAGGACGAGCCTCGACAGCTGCGTCAGCAGCTCCTCGTAGGCCTGCCGATCGCCGTCTTGAGCCAGAATCATCAGGCGCCCGAAATCGCGCTCCTGGTCTTGGGTCACCGAACAGTGATCGAGAGATCTACGCGGCGAGAGCCTGGCAGGTTACGTCCCGCGCAAGGCGTAGAGATGATTTTGGGTTCGAATCAGGAGCAGTTCGCCGGTGAGTGCAGGGGTGGCCATGCAGACCTCCTGCATGTCGTTGGCCGCGAGCAGCTCGAACTTGCGGCCGGTGCGGACGACGAAGACCTTTCCGTCCTCGCTCGCGAGATAGAGCCGCCCGGCGGCGGCGACGGGCGAGGCGGAAAACCCGCCGGCATCGGGTGAGAGCCGCTGTTGATAAACCCGCTGCCCATCCGAAACCTGGTAGGCACTGAGAATGCCGTTGTCGGTCACGATGTAGAGCAATCCCTCGTGTACGAGGGGTGTGCTCGTGTACGGCGAACCGCGCTCCTGTCGCCACGCGAGCGAGCCGTCGCCGACACGGATCGCGTAAATCGGCCGCCCGGCAGCTGGGTAGCCTCCAGTCACGATGGCGAGCTCACCCGCGGCAATCGGTGAGCTGACTTTGACCTCGCCGTCCGGATCCTGCAGGCGCCAGCGCTCCCGTCCAGTGCTCAGGTCGTGGCCGCGAATGAAGCGCGGCGAGTTGGTCACGATGGTGGGTTTCTGCCCACCGCCCTCGTGCACCAGCGGCGTGGTCCATGCCGGCAGCTCATCACGGCTGGAGCGCCAGAGCTCCTTGCCACTCGTGAGATCGAACGCGATCAGAAACGAATCCCGATAACGATCGTTCTGAACGATGACGGTATTACCGTGGATGACCGGCGAGCTCGCCGGGCCCCATTCATAAGTGGGATCGTCGGCGAGGCCGACGGACATGACACCGAGATCCTGTCGCCACAGTTCCTTGCCCGCGACATCGAACGCAACCAGCCCCTCGGATCCCAGCAACGCAACGATGATTTTCCCGTTCGTCGCCGGCGTCGCCGAGGCGTGGCTCGCTTTGACGTGACGTTTGACGCGCGGCACACCCTGGTGCACTGAACGGGTCCAGACGACCTTACCGCTCGCACGATCCAGTGCGATGACTTCCCAGCGGTGAGGGACCATGTCTTTCGCCGCATCGATACCCGCCTGGTCAGAATCGCCCAGCGTCAGCGATCGCGACGCTGCGCTATTCGAAACCGCGGTGGTGAGGTAGATCCGATCGCCCCAGACGATCGGGCTCGAGTGGCCGAGGCCAGCAATTGGAATGCGCCACGCAACGTTCGCCGACGTTGTGACGTTCCAGGTGGACGGCGGTGTGGCCGCCGTTGAAACCCCGGACCCATGCGGACCACGGAACGATGGCCAGTCCTGCGCGAACGCTGTCGCGTCGATCACGAGGACGAGTGCTGGGACGAGTAGTGACGCCGAGTGAAACATGGTGGTAAGACGAGAGAGCGGCGTCGACGGACGTGTCGCCTTACCCGTCGGTGGCTGCTCCCTCGACGGGCATACCGGGCACGCGGCCCGTCGCCAATTCCTGGTCGATCATCAGCAGACCGACGCCACTGTTGCCAGCAAGACGGATTCGGCCGAGCACGGCGCGCGCCGCGGCTTCCTCCTCCATCTGCTCCGTAACAAACCATTGCAGCATGACGGTGGCCGGTCGATCTTTGGTCTTCTCAGCCACCGCGTAGAGGTTGTTGATGGACGCGGTCACTTCCTGCTCGTTCTTGAGAATGTGATCGCAGAGCGCCTCAGCGGACGCCCACCCAGTGGGTGGAGCACCAACCGCAGGCAAGACTACTTTCTGATCGCGCTCGACGAGATGGTCGATGATGCGCTGCGCGTGCATCAATTCGTCGGAAGACTGCTGGCGCATCCACTTCGAGAACCCTGGCAGGTCGTGCTCGGCCAGCCAGATGGCCATGGCGAGATACTCGTGCGATGCGCGAAATTCAAGCTTGAGGTGCTCGTTGAGCCCGTTCAGCAGGTCACTGTTCATGACCTACAGATTAGCCTAAGGTGCCAGGTGACTGAGGTGCCTAAGGTGCCGGGGCGGGCACCCATCGGTTCTTCGCCTGTGCGCGCTGGTACGCCGTGTAGGCGGAGATCAGGTGGAATGGCCAGCCGAAGAGTCCCGCCGTGCCGATCCAAAATCCTGGCGTGATGATGAGCCAGAAGATGCCGCGTAGAAAATCCCCGTTGTAAATCTGTCCGACACCGGGAATGAGCAGGCTGAGCACAGCGGCCGTGCCCGGCTTGTGGTGCTGGGTCATACAAAATTAGACGGAGCGGCGGCGCGCGAGTTCGAAAGTAATACCGCCGAGCAGGACGAACAGCCCAGCGCCAGTCATCGCCAGCGGGAGACGGCCCGTGCCGGCAAAGTACACCGCCGAGCTCATCGCCACGGCAGCCAACACCGCGAATGAGGCGACCAGTACGCCTGAGGGCTTGGACGACACGTCAACTGCAATTCTAGTGCGGGCGGCCGGAAAGGGCTCAACCGATCCGTTCGCTGAGCAACGCGACGGCGAGGGCGTAGGAATGCGCGCAGTTGTATTCGAGCAGCGCGTCGTAGTTGCCGTAGACGAGGAAGGCGCGTTTGCCGGAGGAGATGAGCGATGCTTCGATCTCGACGCGCGGTAACGCCTTGCCATCCGCCGTCTTCAGCCCGAGATCACGCCACGCTTTCATCGGCAGACGGGTGGTCATCTCACGCTCGGCGCGACAGCCCTCCGTGCGCATGCCGGCTTTCTCCCGGATGTCGGTGATGCTCCCTGGCAACGTCACCTCGCGGCCCCAGGTGTGCTGTGACGACCAGCCGTGCGATTTCAAGTAGTTGGCGATCGAGGCGAACACATCGGGCGTCGAGCGCCAGATGTCGCGATCGCCGTCCTCGTCGAAGTCCTCGGCCCACTTGAGATAGCTTGACGGCATGAACTGGGTCTGCCCCATCGCTCCCGCCCACGAGCCCTTCAACTGATCGAGCGCGATGTGCTTGCGATCGACGATCGCGAGGGCGTCCATCAGCTCGCCACGGAAAAAGGGGCCGCGCCGGCCCTCCCACGCGAGCGTCGCCAGCGCCTGAATGGTCGGGCGCACTCCGCTGAACCTCCCGAAATTGGACTCGAGGCCCCAGATGGCCACGACAAAGCGTGGCGAGACCCCGTACTTATCGTGCACCCGATCGAGCAATGCCTTGTGCTTCGTTGCATTGGCCCGCGCGGTGCGGATCACGGGACGCGTCAACCGTCGCGACAGATACTGGTCGACGGACAGGACAACTTCCGCTTGCGTCTGATCGCGTTCGATCACGCTTGGTGACGGTTCCAGGTCGGTCAGCGCGAGTTTGATCGTGTCTTCGCTGATCCCACGCTCGGTCGCCTCGGCTCGCAGGGTCTCGACGAACGCCTGGAAGTCAATTCGTTCCGCTGCGGGGGCCGATGGACTCTCGGACGGCGACGCACCACCCTGCGCAATAGCGGGAGGCGCCATGACCCACGCGGACTGCAGCACGATCGCCGCGGCGATCGTGACGAGACCAGTGATGATCACGTGCCGAAGGACGGTCAGGAAGAACTCCATGCCTTAGCGGTAGTCCTCGCGCACGGGCGCAAACACGTCGAGCACTTGACACGCCGTCAGGGCCCGGCCCGAATGCGGGACGTCCGGAGCAATGACAAAGATGTCGCCAGGCTCGAGCCGGAATACCTCGCCGTTGACCGTCAGTTCGAGCACGCCCTCGAGCACATTGACGACCTGTTCGTGCGGATGGTGATGCTCGGGGAACGTTGCCCCCTCGTCGATCTCGACCCAGGACTGCGATGTCCGGGCGCTGTGCACGATGCGAGCGCGCAGACCCGGAAAGATTTCGCGAACGCCAATCGAGCGAAGTGAGTGCTGTGACATAGTGCCGCTACAGTGCCGTGCCTGCTCCACCATCAACGGTAATCGCCTGACCGGTGATGTAGCTGGCAGCGTCCGATGCTAGGAACACGACCAGGTTTGCCAGTTCCTCGGGCCGCCCGATGTGCCCGAGCGGCACGCTTGCCGCCGAACCCTGCCGGACTTCATCGAGCGTCTTCCCCGTTTTCTCGGCTGTCAGCCGATCGAGCTCCTCGATCCGTTCCGTCTGAATACGGCCGGGCGCGATGACGTTCACGAGAATCTTGTCGGCCGCCAGCTCGCGCGAGAGTGTCTTCGCAAGCCCCCAGACGCCGGCGCGAAACGCATTCGACAACACCAGATTGGGGATGGGCTGTTTGATCGACGAAGACGCGATCGTCAGGATTCGACCACCGCCCGCGCGCTTCATGTGAGGGTGCGACGCGCGGACCAAACGCACCAGGCTCAACAGGTTCTGCTCGAAGGCCTTCTGCCACTGCGCCTCGGTGATTGCCAGAAACTCGCCCGCTGGCGGACCGCCGGCGTTGTGGATGGCGATGTCGAGACCACCGTAGCGCGAAACGACGGTGTCGACCAGCTGCGTGGCTTCACGTTCGCCGCTCACGTCCGCCGCAACGGCGTGCACGTTGCCGCCCGTCTCCTTGCTGATTGCCTGGGCGGCTGCCCGAATGCGCAGCTCGTCGCGGCTGCAGATCACCAGATCACAGCCCTCGCGCGACAGGGCCAGGGCGGAGGCATAGCCCAGGCCACGGCTTGCAGCGAGAACGAGGGCTCGCTTTCCCCTGAGATTGAAGTTCACCGGTGACAGTCTACTGAAATCCAACCGGGCTGAAGCCCGGTCCCTCGCTGAAAGTGTCCTGACTGTTGCTCGGCACTTGAGGGCCCGGGCTTTAGCCCGGGCATCATGCGGACTTGTCTGTCAGCGCGCCGGCGCCGGGTCGCGCTTTCTCACGCGATGAATCACCGGCTTCTGATCCCGCAGGAAGGAGTAGATCGCGCTGAGATCCTCCCGAGTCATGCCGCCCAACTGCTTCCACGGCATGACCGTGTTGGCCGATCGCTGACTGGCGGGCAGGATACGGTCGGGAACCATCTCCCAGACCTTGAACCGCGACACGAACTGCGCCTCGCTCCAGGTGCCGATGCCCGTGTCCGCGTCAGGCGTGATGTTCGGCGCGCGCACGATCCCGCCCGCGGGGAAATGAAATTCCATCCCGCCCGCAAACTCCATCCCGGGCTTGAGAGCGCCAGTTTCGTCGCGGGTCGCGTGACACTCGGCACAGCCGGCGGTGCGCGCCAGATACCCGCCGTAGGCAACCCGATCGGCCGGATCGGGACGTTCCGTCAATTGCGCCGGCCGCGGAAGCGTGCGCACGAGGATCTGCATCGGGAAGTGAAATGACCGATCGGGCACTTCATCGGGCTGCGGCTTCAGCGTCCGGATGTAGGCGACCAGGGCGTTGACGTCTTCCGGGTCCAGCTCCCCGTAGTTTCGATACGGCATGACGGGAAACAACGCCTCGCCGTGCTTGTTGACCCCGGTGGTAATCGCGCGCGCGATCTCGCCGTCCGTCCAGCCGGAGAGCGCCGTCGGCGTGATGTTCCTGGCGTAGAACTCGCCAGGCACCCCCATCAGCGCATGTGTAAACGCTTCGCCACCTTTGCCTTCCGTCCCTGGAACGACGGGTGCGGCGTACTTCGACCAATCACGTGTGGAGTGGCAATCGACGCAGCGCGCGACGTTGTTGAAGAGATACCCGCCACGCGCCACCTTCTGTGGTGATGCAGGAATGCGCAGCGATGCCGGATCGGGCACGTTGGGATATTCGAGATAGAGCCAGCCGACCAACCCGCCGATGGCGAGCACCGCGAACGCGGCCGATGCAACGAGCAGCCGTTTCAGCACCTTCATGTGGGACTGTCCGCGTATGTCTTTGGTTGTCTCCGAATGTGACGACCGCATGATACGCGATGTCGTTCCGTTCGTGATGCCTGTGCCCACGAGCAGAACCCACACTCATCGTTTCCATAAGCGCGCCGGTCGCGCTGCGTCAGTTGTGTTTTTGGACCCGATTGATGATCGGCTTCAAGCTTCGAAGGTAGGTGTAGATCGCGCCCAGGTCCTCGCGCGTCATGCCAGCGTAGGCGTACCACGGCATCCAGGTGTTCTCGCGCTGCTCGGCCGCGCTCAGCGTTCGATGCTCGGCGCCGTCGAACGCCTTGAACTTGTCGACGAACTGCTGCTCGTCCCACGTGCCGATTCCGGTGTCGGCATCGGGCGTGAGATTCGCGCTGCGAACCACACCGCCGCCGGGCAACTTCATCTCGAAGCCGCCGGCGTAGTCACGCCCAGGCAATGGCGTGCCCTGATCGTCCATCGGCGTGTGGCATTCGCCACAGACGGCCGCATTGGTCAGGTACTCGCCATATGCAACGCGATCGGTCTTGGGCGGCATCGGGCGGAACGTGGCATGCGATGGAATCGTCCGCACGACGAACGGCAGCGGCATCCCCAGCTCACGCGGGGGTGGTGTGTATTCGATCGGCTTGAGCGTGCGCAAGTACGTGACGATCGCCTCGGCATCCTCGCGGGACAAACGCGCATACCGCGGATACGGCATGATGGGAAACAGCGGTTCGCCGTCCTTGTTCACGCCGGACGTAAACGCGCGCAACACTTCCCCGTCCGTCCACGATCCGATGCCCGCCGGTGTGATGTTCTTGCTGTAGAGCGTTCGAACCGGCGTTTCGGGATCACCAAAGTTCTCGCCGCCCTTCCCGAGTGATTCGGGCCTTACGGGTCCCGCGTACTTGGAAAAATCGCGTTCCGCATGGCACTCGACACACCCGGTCACGTGGTTCGAGAGATATTGGCCGCGCGCGACCTTTTCTGGTGTCGACTGAATCGTCACGCTCTCGGCAGGGGGAACCATCGGATACTGCGTGTAGAGATAACCAACCCCAGCCGCCGCCACGACCACAAACACCGCCAGGAACAGCAATAACCACTTCAACAGTTTCGCCATCGTCTCTCAATCTGCGGATACGCGCCGACTCGAACCCCGGTTCCCCGTAGTTGTTACTGGGCCGTCGTAGTCGTCCGTCGCGCCTGCTTGGCTTTCTCGACCTTGGCGGCGACGTCCGCCAACAATTTCTTGGCGTCATAGACAATGCCGTCCTTCACGACAAAGTCGATCCCGCCGACGCGTTCGGGCTTGTTGGCAGCGTCGTTCACCCGCACGGCGCCAGTGCCGTACAGCGTCTTGAAATTCTGTAGCGGGTTCTCCTTGGTGATTACCAGGTCGGCCTTCAGGCCCTGCCGCAGGATGCCGAATTCGATGCTCTTGCCCTTGGGCTCATGAAGGGCTTCCGCACCGAAGAGTGTTGCCGAACGGATGACCTCGAGCGGATGGAATCCAGCCTCCTGCAGCATTTCGAGCTCGAGGATGTAGCCAAAGCCATACGTCTGATAGATGAAGCCCGAGTCGGATCCTGTCGTCACGCGGCCGCCCGCGTTCTTGTAGTCGTTGATGAACGACATCCACACGCTGTAGAAGTTCTTCCACGCCACTTCATCTTCCGTGGTCCAGTCGAACCAGTACGAGCCGTGCGCAACACGGTTGGGCTGATAGAAATCCCAGAGCGACGGAATCGTGTACTTGTCATGCCAGTCGGCATTTCGCATCCGCATGACATCTCGTCCCGCCGAATAGATCGTCATCGTCGGATCGACGATGAAGCGGCGATCGACCCATTCCTTGATGAGCGCATTCCACTGATCGCTGCCACGAGGGTGGATCTTGTCCCAGAGACGGGCCACCTGGCCGAAGCGATGCTGCTCGTCGTTGTAGTTGTGCGTTACCGGGTACGGCTGAATGCTGTTGGTCTTGAGCAGCGACTCGAACAAGCCGTAGTAGTGCGTCATCGCGCCGAGTCCGAGCCGCGACGCCTGTAAGGCGTTCATGCGAACGACGCCCATCTGATCGAGATGCGCCGTCGATCCCAGCCCGAGCTTCTTGGCTTCGTCGAGCAGCGCCGCCATGATGTCGGGGTCGAAGGCGCCCAGCTTGAGGCCGTCGATCCCCTTCTTGGCAGCGAACTGCACCCATTCCCGTGCCGTCTCCGGCGTCTGCGGTCGCGTCCGATCCCACCCCTCACCCGTGAACGGACGGTGATAGGCAAAGATGCGTGGCGCGACAATCTGATTCTTCGCCGACAGATCGCGCTGCTGCAGATCCCAATCCATGCTGCCGCATGGCACCCCGCGCACCGTGGTCACGCCATGGGCGAGCCAAAGTTTGTAGACATACTCGGGATCGTTGGCCTGTCCGCCGCCGCAATGAACGTGCAGGTCGATGAAACCGGGGGTCACGAACATCCCCGTCGCGTCGATCTCCTTGGTCCCCTTGCCGGGGCGGCCGCGATCGTTGATCGGCACCTTGGGATAACCGACGCTCGAAATATCGGTGATGCGATCCTGCGCGATGACGAGGTCGACCGGGCCTCGCGGAGGCGCGCCGGTCCCGTCGATGATGGTCGCACCACGAATAACCAGGCGATCGTACGGTCCGTCGCCTTCGCCGGCCTGCCGGTTCGGCGTCGGCTGCATCTGCTGAGCGGCCAGGGAAACCGTCAGAACACCGGCAAACGCCGCTGCCACGAATGCGCGGATCGGAAGGGCGGGGATGTGCTGCATGCGGGACAGTATAGCGGGCCGCTTTCGCCGCCCGAAAGGCCAGCTTCCGACAAGGCCGGCGGACCGGCCAGCCTACTCGGCCCTGAGCGCCGTGACCGGGTTCACGCGCATGGCCCGGAGAGCGGGAACGAGATTGGCCAGGGCCGCGGCGCCGGCAAGGACTCCGAGCGCGGTTGCCCAGGCGACCGGATCGAAGGCCCCGACGCCATAGAGCACACGGCTCAGCACTTGCGACGCGGCGGCGGCTAACGCCATACCAGCGACCGCTCCGACGGCTGCCAGGACCAAACCCTGACGCATGATCAAACCCAGCACGCGTCGGCGATCCGCCCCAATTGCCATGCGCACGCCAATCTCGCGGGTGCGTCGAGTCACCGAGAAAGCGATGACCCCGTAAAGACCGATGGCCGCCAGCAGTGTGCCCAGACCGCCGAATCCAGCGGCCAACACGGCACCGGCGCGCTCCGGCAGCAGCGAGGTCTCGAGCGACTTTTCCATCGTTGAACTGCTCATGAAAACGAGGCCGGGCTCGAGCGTCAGCAGCTCGCGACGCATCGCAAAGACCAGTGCTTCGGCGTCACCAGACGTTCGTGCCAGCAGGTGATTGAATCGTGTCGGCCGCTGCAGCGCCGCGAAATGCAGGTACGGCGTCGGGTTCTCGGCCACGGTGTGCACGCGATGATCGCGCGTCACACCGATCACCGTGTACTGCGATGTGCCGAAGGTGAGCCGAAACGTCTGGCCGACAGCCGATCCGTTCGGCCAGAAACGACGGGCCATCGTCTCGTTGATCACGGCCACCAGAGGCGAGCCCTCGCGATCGTTCGGCGAAAAATTACGCCCCTCCACGATGTTGATGTCCATGGTCGCGAAATAATCGGGAGACACCGCGACGTTCGCCACCGTCTCGCCGCGGTCATCGGCGCCATAGCTCTTGCCGTCAATCCGAATGCTCGTCTGATTGAAGTTGACGTCGAACGGCATGCGCGGTGTGACGATAGCTGCAGTCTCCACGCCCGGCAGAGCACGCACACGATCGAGAGCCTGCGTCCAGAACTGCTGTGACCGTTCCGGGGTGTAGCGCACCATGTCCATGTCAGCGGAGATCACCGCGAGACCGTCAATGCGGAAGCCGACGTCGGCTCCACGTGAGGCGCCAAAGCTTCGCAGCAATAAACCGGCAACGACGAGGAGGACGGCGGTGAGAGCCAGCTGGCCGACTACGAGCGCGTCTCGCAGCACCCAGCGGCGGCCGGCAAGCCTCGCGGTGGGTGCGTCGCCGCGTAGATCGCCAGCCAGATGCGGCGACGACGCCTTCAACGCGGGTGTCAGTGCGGCGACGACGCCCGCGACGGCGGCGATGACAACGGCGAAGGCAAGAACGCGCTGATCGAGTCGAACGTCGAGGATCAGATCCCCGGGAATCGGCAAGTCGATAGCGCGGATGGTTTGAAGCAGCGTCCACGCGACGCCGACTGCAACCAGCGCGCCTGACAGCCCGATGACCAGGCCCTCCATCAGCATCTGGCGAACCAGTTGCCCGCGACTGGCGCCAATGGCCAGTCGTACGCTGATCTCGCGGCGGCGAGCCGAGGCGCGCGCGAGGAGCATCCCGGCAACGTTGGCGCATGCGATCAACAGGACGAGCCCGACCACGGTCATGACCCCTGCTGATCCCATCGAGAGCGGCCCACCCGCCTGCGGGACGAGGAATCGAACGTTGCTCGTGGCAAAGGCAGCCATGCGGCGCGTGCGATTCGTCTCGGGATACGAGCTCGCCAGCTGCGTGCCCAGCACGGGGATCTGCGCTTGGGCCTGCGCGGTGGTTGTCCCAGGTTTCAGTCTTCCTTTGACAAATAACCACCGGCTCCCGCGGCGCTCGATTCGGGTCTTGCCAGTCGGTGAAGGAATGTTGTCGTTGATCCCGGCCGGCTCCACTTCCTCGACATGAATGATGGGCAGCCAGATCTCCGGGACGATGAGCGGAATCACACCGGTGAAGGACGGTGGAGCAACTCCGACGATCGTGTAGGGCTGTCCACGGAGTTGAAGCGAGCGGCCAACGATGCCACGGTCGCTCCCGAAGTCGCTGACCCACATTCGATGCGAAATGACGAGAACCCGCTCCGCCCCGGACGCATCATCAGCTGGCACGAGCAGTCGGCCGAGGAAAGGGGCGACGCCGAGCATGTTGAAATGGTTCGAGGTCACGAGCTGGCCGATGACCAGCCGCGCTCGATCGCCGAGGCTGAGCGGCGCGAGCATCGGCGTGTAGCCGATCATGTCGGAGAAGACCGTGTTCTGCGCCTTGAGGTCAACGAAGTCGGGATACGACGTCGTGGCGTACTCATCACCGTCGCTGCTGCTGGTAAAAATGTCGACGAGCGTGGCGGGATCCTGGGCGGGGATGGGACGCAGCAGGATGGCGTCGACCAGCGAGAACATCGCGGTATTGACGCCGATGCCGAGGCCCAGCGAAAGAACCGCGACGGCCGCGAACCCGGGACTGCGACGAAGCCAGCGAACGGCGTAGCGCAGGTCTTTCAGCATAGGAGAGTAGACGTCGATGGGTCGGAGAAGTTCAGGTCTTGCGGAAGCTGCCCGCACGTCGTTTCATCGCCGCCAGCACCAGGCGTCTGGGAAGCATGCGTGACAATGCCGCGATCGATCGATTCAACCGACCGGGAACGTAGACAGGAACCCCGGCCATGACCGCCTCGTAGGACTCGCGGGCGACGGTGTCGGCGTTCGACCAGAAATACGACGGCATCTTGCTGACCATCGCGCGCGTGCCGGTCACGTCGTGAAATTCCGTGAGCGTGAACCCCGGGCAGCTCGCCGTGACGTGGACGCCATGACGCGCGACTTCGAGCGCCAGCGATTCTGAAAAGGTGATGACCAGCGCCTTCGATGCGGCGTACAAAGTGTGCCCTGCGACGCCCGGCAGAAGTCCCGCCAGCGACGCGACGTTGATGATCCGACCCCATCGCCGTTCGATCATCCCTGGCAACAAGCGATGCGTCAGTTCTGCGAGCGCGACCACCAGGACTTGCAGGAAGTCTCGTTGTTGCTCCCACGTGGTCCCGGCATAGCTGCCGGGCACGCCGTAGCCCGCGTTGTTGACGAGAACATCCACGGTGAGCGACTTCGCGGCCAACCACTCGCACACCCGCTGCGACGCGCCGGTCTCGGCGAGATCCGCGGCAAGGACGTGCGAGCGTGTGCCATGGCGATCGTTCAGTTCGTTGGCGAGGGCCTCGAGGCGATCGGCACGCCGCGCAATCAGGATCAGCTCGTACCCCTCGGCGGCCAGAACCCGCGCGAATGCCTGACCAATTCCCGCAGACGCGCCTGTAACAAGGGCGCGACGGGCCGAGGCGTGATCCATGCCGGCCAAGTGTATGATCTTCAGGGTCGCGAACCGCTTCGGTCCGCGCTCCCAGGTTGGCGGCTCGTCCCGCGTGCACGTTGACGGAGGTTTCATGGCTTTTTTCCGGTTCGCTCTCGTGGTCGTCGTCGCGTGCACGCTGTCGGGGTGCATCAACAGCGCATCGCTCGTTCGCATCAAGCCCGATGGCAGCGGCACCATCGAACAGACGCTCCTCGTCAATACCGCCACGCTCAAGGGCCTGATGGCGGGGATGGGCGCACAGGGGCAAGTCAAGGAAACGCCGGGCGTGCTGACCGAAGCCGAGTTCAAGCGCACGGCGGAACGCATGGGCGTCAAGCCCGTGTCATTGACGCCTTTGAAGGAAGGTGGGTTCGAGGGCGCGAAAGCGATCTTCGCTTTCGACGACATCAGCAAGGTTCGTCTCGATCAGGATCCACAGCTTGGCGATTCCTCGCCGGGCGCGTTCGCGAAGGCAACCACCTCCAAGACACCCATCAAGTTTGGATTTGCCAAGCAGGCGTCGAGCTCGGTGCTCACGATCACGGTGGACGAGCAGACGGCCGCCCCGGGGACCAAGCCCGACCCATCGACGCCGCCTCAAAAGATCGATCCGGCGATGATGCAGATGGTCAAGACAATGTTCCAGGGTTTCAAGGTCCTGATCGACGTCGAAGTGGACGGAAAGATCGTCAAGACGAACGCTGATTACGTCAATGGCTCGCGCATTACGCTGCTGGAGCTGGACATGGCCACGCTCTTCGAGAACGAAGCCGCTATCACCGCGCTGCAATCCAAGGTGGGCCCGGGGGCATCGATCGCCGATGTGCGGCCCTATCTGAAGGACGTGAAGGGCGTGAAGATCAACAATCCGAATGTGACGATCGAATTTCGATAGTCGAAGAAAGAACGTAGCCACGAAGGCACGAAGGACACGAAGACTTGACAGATCTTGCTTCGTGGCTTCGTGGCCTTCGTGGCTCTCTTTACCGTAGACCGTAGACCGTGGGCCGTGGGCCGTGGACCACAGCGACGGATCTTTATCCCCCCAAACAGACGACGCGTCCGTCCGACGAGCCAAAGACGACGCGGCCCGAGGCGATGGCGGGGGACGACATCAACGCCCCCCCGTCTTCGTATTCCCACACAACCTTGCCGGACTTGAGGTCCAGGACGTAAAAGCGCCCGTCGTTCGATCCGACAAAGACCCGGCCGCCCGCGATGGCCGGCGAGGCGTCGATTCTCGCGCGGGTCATGTAGGTCCAGCGCGACTTCCCCGTTGCCAGGTCGAGCGCATGCACCATTCGATCGCGACCGCCGAGCACGACGGCGCCGGCAGCTATTGCGGCTGAGGAATAGAACGGAAATTTTCGTTCGGGGTGTTCGTAGCTCCACTTCACCTTGCGAGTCTTGACGTCGAACGCAATGACTTGATTGTCGAACGTCCCGAAATACCCGATTCCGTCGGCCATCGCGACCGAAGCCCCCGTGTACGCCGTGGCCGACGCCTCGAAGACCTTGCTGCCGTCGCGAACACGGGCAGCGTGGAAGATCTCGTCACACCCGGCGAAATACGCGGTGCCGTCGACGATAGCGGGCGTGCCGTGCACGTAGTTTTCGGTCTTGAGGGTCCATCGCAGCTTGCCGTCGGCCCGGCCCAGGCTATAGAGCAGGCCGTCGTACGAGCCGATCAGCACGAGATCCCCAACCACGCTTGGCGAGGACTTGATCTCGGATTTCGTCTTGTACGTCCAGGCCGCTTTGCCGTCCGCGGCGTTCACCGCATGCACTGCACCATCGAGATCTCCGATGAACACGCGGCCTTCCATCACCGCAGGAGAGGACTCTCCGATCGATTCACCGGCCTTGTAACGCCATCGCAGTTTGCCGTCGCTGAGGCCCAGGGCGACGAGCTCGCCCGCGGCGGTGCCGACGTACACGACATCACCGACGATGGCCGGTGAGGAATCGACAGGAATGTCCGGGCCCGTCTCCCACACCCAGAGACGCTTGAGCGACGCGGGAACTGTGGCGGCCGAGACACCGGTGAGTGCGGCGTTGCCGCGAAAGTGCGGCCAGGCATCGGCGGGAGCCGTCAGGCCCTCGACTTGCGCGCGCAGAAAGCGAGGCGCCGTGACGAGGACTGCGAGCGAACCGAGAAAATCCCGACGTCGCATCAACTACTGGGCGCTTGGTCGCTTGAACGAGGCGCCTTCGGCCAACGCATAAAGCTGATTGCGATTCATCACGAACAGGACGCCGTTGGCCGGGACGACGGTCGAGTAGACCGAGCTACCCATGTTCTGTTCGGAAATGACCTTCATCTCCTTGCCATGCTGGAGCACGGTGACGTCGCCGTCCTCATCGCCCAGGTAAACCTTGTCGTCGATGATCATGGGCGAGCCCCAGATGGCCGCGAACATGTCATGCACCCAATATGGCTTGCCGGTCTTCTGATCGAGGCAATGGAGGAAGCCGCTGAAGTCGGCCAGGTAAATGAGTCCGTCCTTGATGGCGGCCGTCGAAATCGAGCGGCGGATCTTTTCGTAGTGCCAGAGCCGCCCGGATTGCGTGATGTCGCCGCGCTTGGTGCCATCGATCGCGTAGGCATGCCCGACGCCCTCACCGTGCTCGGGATCCTGGCCATTCGAGATGTAGACGACATTGTCGATGATCACCGGCGTGCTGATCACTTCGTTTCGTGTCTTCGGCCACACGGCTTCCTTCGGATTGGTGTCGAACTCCCAAAGCTTCTTGCCGCTGAGCGCCTCGTAGCCGCGCACCCAGCCGTCCCCCTGCGCGTGGACGACCTGCATCACACCGCCAATGTCGCCGACCGTTGGCGTGGACCATTGACCGTGCAGGATGCGGTCTTCGACCGAGTTGTCCTCCCACACGAGCTTTCCGGTGGTCTTGTCCAGCGCGATGATGGAAGGCGCCCGGGGCGACGGGATGTTGACGTGACTCTCGTCCTGACCGTTGGAGGTGCTGACGTAAAGCAAGTTCTGATAAGCCACCGGCGACGAGTTCGAGAGGTTGTGCGGGAACGACCCCACTTCCTCCATCATGTCGAATATCCAGATGAAGTCGGGGTCGTTGATGCCCGACATCTTTTCGTCCTTGACCACCCCGTCGTTGGTCTTGTCGTGGAACCCGTCGAGATCCGCCGCAATCACCTGGCCGCGATTGGTCACGAAGTACGCGACGCCGTCGATGACCAGCGGTGAGGAGGCGATGCCCTGAAACGGCCAGTCGTTGGCTCGTCCGGACGACAGCTTCTCGAAGGCCGCCTGCCACATGAACTCGCCGGTCGTTTCGCGGAATGCCATCAAGACGCCACGGTCGCCCGGTTGCTTGGCGTCTCGCACGGCTTCGTTGTTGGTGCCGATCAGCACCACTCCACCGGCGACCACCGGATTCCCGTACAACTGCGATCCGAGCTCGGCGACCCACTTGACGTTCTTGCCGGCCTTCACATCCCAGGACGTCGGCAGGCCTTTGAGAGGCGACACCATGTTGCGAGACGGCGTCCCACCCCACATGGGCCAATCAGCAGAGATGGCAGCTGGCGCGGCGAGAATCGCGAGGGCAATAATTGCAACGGCCTGTTTCATTGGTTTGCCTGATTATGAATTCCCTACTCTTATCCGGCTCATGTGGGACCGGGCTTCAGCCCGGTCAAGCCAATCACTTGTTCGGATACACACTCACGTTATCGAAGTACAGCTCTGAGATCCCATCACCGTAGATGCCCGGGCTTCCTTCGCGATGTGGGATGCGGTCGATCTTCTCGATCGTCCACGCGGCCGGTTCCGGCTGACCGGTCGGCCATACCTTGCCGCGAACCTGCGTGGTGCCGTCGGGTCGATTGTCGACTCGCAGCTTCATCCGATACCACGCATTCGCGTCCCATTTGAACGGCACGCGCACGGTCATTTCATCCGCGGCCTGCCACGGGTGCAACTCGAGCTTCTGGCCATTGCCGAAGAGCACCAGCGCATACCGCTGATTGATGAGGCCGGCGTCACCGCGCTGGCGACGCTGCTCGGTGACTCGCACGTCGGATTCGATGGTGTAACCCGACAGATTCGCCGGCCCCATCAGCACTTTCGCACGCCGGCCAACGGTTTCGTCGCGTGGCCGCACCAACACCTTGCCAACGCCTTCAACGGTGCGCTGAAACACTTTGCCCGGTGCACCCGTCCACCACATCGGCGGGGCCTCGGCGGCTGCCGCTTCGCCCTTCGACTCCGCTCGGGGCGAGGCTGAGCTTGTCGAAGCCTCGAAGTCGTACGTCCACGGCAGCGGCGCAATCACTCGGACGCGGGCTTGTCCGGTAATGCCGCCAACCGTCGCCTTCACAAAGCCTGCGCTGGGAGTTGCCGACGCCACGTAAACGCCGTCGGCACCAACGGTACCTGCTAGCTGATCGACTGCCCAGGTTCCGCCTGTCGCCGGCTCTTCGCGAATGAAATCGCCGTTGCCATCGAAGAGCCTGAGCTTGAAGTTCTGTTTCTGACCTGGCGCCAGGAGCGCCTCGTATGGAAACACCTGGACGTGAGCGACCGTTCCAGAATTCTTGCTGGCCGCGGGCGAAGCCGGCTTGGCGCCCGCCTTTCGTGGCACTCGCTTGCCGATGGCGTAGGTCGCTTCCATCGAGGTCACGTAAATGCGGCCGTCGGCAACGATCGGCGATGCCACGATCGTCTCAGGCGACTCCTGTGATCCCAGCCAATCCTCGTCCAGCACCTGCACTTCCGTCGCCGTTGGCCGCAGGATGTAGAACTTCCCGTTTTCAGTGCCGACGTACAACTTGCCATCGGCGAGCAACGGCGAACCTTTCTGCAACGTGCCGAGACTGCGCTGCCACAGACGCTTGCCGCTCTGCAAATCGAAAGCGGCGACGATCGCGCCGTTGTCGACCGTATAGAGGCGCTCCTTGTCCATCACGGGCGATGCGTAAGTCGGCAGAAAGCCCAGCGTCTTCCACTTGAAGGCGTTCTCTTTCAGATCACCCTTTCCGCGGGCATCGAGCGCCGCAATCAGCCCCATCTCGGTCGTGCCGATGTTCTCTTCACCGTGGGTGATGTAAGCAACACCGTCGCGATACAGCGGACTGTTGAGGATGGCGCGCTTCGACACGTCGACACGCCAGATCGGTTCGCCGGTGTTTGCTTTGATCGCGTGGAACGACCCGTCCGTGCCGCCGACGATCAGCGCGTCGACCCCGTCGATGTCCACGATGATCGGCGTGGAATAGTTGGTGTCGTAGTGGCGAGCCTGCGGCGAGCTGATCCAGATCGTCTCTCCGGTGCGCTTGTCGAACGCCATGTACCGGTTGCCCGGACGGTTGAGATCACCCCATGCCAGCAACAGCGTGTTGAGAATCACCATGTCGCCGTGAATGATCGGCGACGTCGTGCGGCCACCGTGCGTCGTGACCGCGCCGTAGTCCTCTGGCAGCGATCGATCCCACAGCACCTTGCCGTCGGGAGAGAGCCCGATGAGCTGCGCGCCCACCGTAAAGATGTAAATGTTTCCCGTCGCCGGGTCGACCGCGGGCGACGCCCATGCGGCACGATGCTGCGGCACGTCGCTGAGGTAGACGCTGAAGCTGCGATCCCAGACGACCTTGCCGCTGTCGACGTCAACGGCAACGAGACGCTCCTGCGCATTGGCGGGGTCCCCGCCTACCGTGAGCAGATAGAGACGATTGCCGAATACGACCGGCGCGGATCGCCCTCCGATCGGAATCCGCCAGGCCAGGTTTTCGCCTTTCGGTGACCACGCCGACGGTAATCCGGTCTCATCGGAGTGGCCGTCGCGCCAGGGACCTCGCCATTCGGGCCAGTCGCTCGCCCTAATCGCATCGGTCCCTGCCAGCGTGGCCGCGACCAGCAGGGTCGCGGCAATGAGTCGTCGCATCAAGAGGTGTGTCATGGGCACTGGTACACGAACCATCGCACGCATCGGCGGGCGTGCCTGAGATGTCGTGCCGAGCTCGGACGGCAGTTGCCTTCTATTTTACCGTCCAAGCCGTCAATCGCCTCGACTGAAAGGTCTTACGGGACGACAGCCGGGCCCATTTACTGTCTACGTTTGTCACCGCCGGGACCGGCCCCTCAGCGTCGCCGGGCGTCGAGCTCCATGACCTTCGTGCGCTTCGCGCCCGCCACCTCGTGCATCTCGACCCACCGTGGCTGCCGATCCATTCAAAGGGCTGGCCGACGCGGAACATGGAGCCAGCAGATTGGCGTTCTTGTTTCGCAGGCGGCAAAGGATTCCGCGGTTTCGGCGTTTTCAGCGGATGGTTTTCCGCGGTTTTCTGCTTACTTCGCGGATTTCTTATTGCTCTTGCTGTGACGTCGTCGTCACCGCGGACCCCAGGCGCGGACGCCCAGCAGCGTTCGCCAGGTCCCACGCGGTCTGGTAGACCATCCGCGCGATCTTCTCCATCTTCGGATAGTTGATCTTCTCGGGACGATCGTAAACGGTGTGATAGTCGGGATGCAGGCCCGTGTGGATCCACACACCGGGCACGCCGCGCTGAATGAACGGCCAGTGGTCGCTGCGTCGCATCAGATTCGAGACGTTGTTGTCGTACCTGAATCGGAGGTCGAGCCCAATCGCTTGATTCGCGCGTTCGATCGCCGTCCGCAAGTCGGGGCTTCGCAGCGTGCCGATGACGTTGGTGGCGTTGCTGTTGGACTGGGCGGTCTGAAGCTCCAGTCCTCTGAATCGGCCGCCACCGCCGACCTGCACCTCTTCGTCGCGACCGATCATGTCCATGTTCAGCACCGCAACGATGCGGTCGAGTGGTACGACAGGATCTTCGGTGTATCCCCACGCGCCGAGAAGCCCGCGCTCCTCAGAGTTCCAGGCGGCAAAGATGATCGAGCGACGCGGCCGTTGTCCGCTCTGTGCGGCCAGCGCGAACGCATCGGCGATCTCCACCAAGCCCACGGTGCCCGACCCATCATCGTCGGCACCGTTGAGAATCCGCGGACCATCGGCGCCGTCATGATCGAAATGGGCGCTAACCAGGACATACTCGTTCTTGAGCGAGGCGTCCGATCCTTCCAGCATCGCCACGACGTTTCGATCCGGAACGGTATGGTGGACGACGCTGGACTTGAAGGAGACGGGAGTGGAAATAGCGATCGGCGTCACGCCGCCGCGCGCTTCAGCGCCTTTGGCCAGTTCCAGCAACGAGCGATTGCTGTTTGCGACCAGTCGCTCGCCGATCGCGGCCGAGACTTGCACCACGGGAATACGAACCCGGTCTGACCACGTTCGCAACGTATAGCGTTCGACGCGCGGCGCTGTCTCGGGCCAGTAGTTGGCGGCCTGAGCGGCAAAGTTCGACGGACCAGTCTGATTGTGGACGTCCTCAACGAAGATCACGCCGATGGCGCCCTTCTCTTGGGCCGCCAGCACCTTTCGCAAAGGAGTCGCGGCTTCCGCGGTGACCACGCCGTCAAAGATGCTTGCGGGATCGTTGACGCCGGGCTCACGGTCGAGCAGCAGGACGACTTTTCCCCGGACCCCGTCGCGATAGTCGTCGTGCTGCCGCTCGGGCGACACGATGCCGAAGCCCGCGAATACCACCGTCCCTTCGGCAGCCGCGTTGGCGCTGAATCGATGCGGGTAGAACTCGCCTCCGAGTCGAAGCTCGGCATGTGTCCCGCCGGTGCCCACTGCGCCGATGGACATCGCGTTTCCTTCACCCAACGACGCCTTCATCAGGTTGTAGCGGTGATCGAATGAACCGTTCTGTCCCCCGGGCTTCAGGCCGAGCCGTTCGAATCGCGACCGCACCCAGTCTCCCGCGATGGCGTTCTCCCGCGTGTCCGTCAGCCGCCCCTGCATCGCATCGGAAGACAAGAAGAAGAGATCGGGGCGCATCTCAGACGCCTTGATCGACTCGATCTGCGGTGCTCGCGCCGATTGGCTGGAACCTGAACTGGAAAATGCGGCGATGACGGCGAGGGTTGCGGCGGCGCGGCGCACCATGAGTCTCCTCCTTGGCTGTCGTGGCCCACTATAGCCCTAGTGGGAACAGCACGAGGAAGAGCGCCGGCGCGCGGCCAGCTAAACGGAGCGGTCGGTCGGTGGCGTGTTTCGATCCTTGGTCGAGTAAGAATCGGTGCGGAACGGGTCGTCGGCCTGGCGTCCGTGAACCAAGAGCGCCGTCACGATCAAGGAGCCACCAACGACGGCGATGGCTCCTCCAACACCAATGGCGATCTCGGGCTCCCTGGACGCGAAAGCGATCAACATCGCGAGCCCGATGCCCAGCCCGACGATGAAAATGCCCGCCGAGAGCAGCCGATTGCTCCGCGCCGTTCGTTGCGCTTTGACGAGCTGCTGGGCGGTGGCGTCCAGGTCGCCGGACGGCGCCATGCCCCGCTCAATCATCGCCAGGCGCTCGCGATGCATCATCTCCAGGACCCTCGTGCGATGTCGCATGCCCGAATACACGACGATGACGCCGGCAATGATCAAGAAGCAGAAGATCAGCGCGAATACGGATTCTGGGTCCATTGCACCTCCAACTGAGACGATTAGACCGGGGGCCACCGAGAATTGTTTCAGTGAAACAATCCGGCCTCTGGACCGTTCTAATCTGTTGCGCGGATGAGCGGCAATTCCGAGCAACAGCTCATCGAACGGTGCCGGCATGGCGACGACGAAGCGTTTCGCGAACTGGTGGATCAACAGAAACGCCTGGTTTTCGCGCTGATTGGGCGAAGCGTGCCGAACCCGGCCCGCGTGGAGGAGCTCGCGCAGGAGATCTTCTTACGCGTCCACCGCGGACTACCGTATTTTCGAGGCGAGTCGAAGATTTCGACCTGGATCTTTCGCATCGTGGCCAACGTGATTGCCGAGGAACGCAAACCCGGGCTCAACGCCATCTCGCTGGACGAGCCGCTGCCCGGTCGTGACGCCCCGGCGATTGACCCGGGTGCCATCGATCGCGCATATGGGGACTTTGAACTACGGGATAGACTCGAAAAGGCGATCGAGCGACTGCCGGCCTCCTATCAGTTGCTGGTGAACGGCCACTACCTCGAAGGGCTTCGCTACGAGGATCTGGCCTCTGCGCTCAACCTGCCGTTGGGCACCGTCAAGACGCATCTTCACCGCGCCAAGCGGTTGTTGCGCCACTTGCTCGAGACCGATCTCGGGGCGTCGTCATGATGTCGTGTAACGAATGCAATGAGTTGATCGAGGCCGTCGCCGTCGGCGACGACGTGCCGGACGCCGTGCGGGATCATGTCGCCGGCTGTCCACAATGTGCGGCGCGCCTTCGGCTGGCGCAGCGGATTGACCAGGCCTTGTCGTCCCGGCCAGGTCGTCGCCGGCGCCCGACGGGTTTCGCCACGACGGTGCTCGCGCGCGTGCGACGCGAGCGATGGCGTTCGGAGCAGCTCCTCGACTGGAGCTTCAATGCGTTCGTCGGGATTGGTGTCGCGCTCGTCGTGCTCGGCGTATTCGGGTTGGTGTACGCGTCAGGTCTCGTGGTGATCAGTCGCGACCTCGTCGCGGCGCTCGACATCGTCGCGCAAAGCGCGGGACGAATCGTGGCGAGCGAAGCGCCCACGGTTGCCATCAGCATGCTGCTGCTGACGCTGACGCTTGGCATCTGGTGGTGGGTCGAGCAGGAAGACGCGCGGATTTGAGGACGGCCGAACTAGAATTGCGGCAGCGTGCACGCGACGATCGAGCCGCGCCCGTTCCTCAAATGGGCCGGCGGTAAGCGACAGCTTCTGACCGAGCTCCGACGGTTCTACCCGCCCACGATTCGACGGTACTTCGAGCCATTTGTCGGAAGCGGCGCCGTTTTCTTCGATTTGATTGCGACGGGCAGGCTTCACGGCGCGTCCGCCACGTTGAGCGATCAGAATGTCGACTTGATCGGAACCTACCTCCGCATTCGAAGTGATACGGAGGCTGTGATCAAGGCGCTTCACCGGCTGGCGGCGGGCCATCGGCGCGGGGGGCGGACGTTCTACTACAAGGTCCGCGACGAGCGTTTCAATCCGGGTCGCGATGAATGGCAGCAAGCCGGCGCACACCCGGCGGCCTACCCGATTGAGCTTGCGGCGATGTTGGTCTACCTCAATCGCACGGGCTACAACGGGCTGTTTCGATTGAACCGCTCCGGTCATTTCAACGTGCCAGCCGGCAGCTATGTCAACCCGCCGATTGTGTACGAGGAGCGACTGCGGAGCGCCGCGAGCGCATTGCGCTCCGCGCGGGTGTACATCCGGCGGGCGCCGTTCGAACGCGTCGTTTCGCGCGCGACGGAAGGCGACTTGATCTATCTGGATCCACCGTATGCGCCGCTCAGCACGACGTCGAGCTTTCGGTCCTACACCGCGGCTGGCTTCAGCCCCCAGGACCAAAGCCGGTTGAGGGACGGAATCGTGGAGGCCGCGCGTCGCGGGGCGGCCGTCATCCTGAGCAACTCCACGGCGCCGAGCGTCATGGCGCTTTACGAACACCGCGACGTGCGTCGTGCCGGTTTGCAGTGTTGGCTGGTCCCTGCGCGCCGGGCCATCAATTCGAAAGCGGATGGTCGCGGCGAGGTCGAGGAGCTGGTCGTGAGCAACGTGAGAGCGCGCGAATCGTGATAGGCGGCCGGGCCCGGACGGGCCTCTGGATTCGTCCGCGCCCGGCATGCTACCCTTGGATATCAGCTCATAGATATATAGAGACGACCTGCGCCGCACACGCGAAAGTGGCGGAACTGGCAGACGCGCCGGACTTAGGATCCGGTAGCCGAAAGGCTTTGGGGGTTCGACTCCCCCCTTTCGCATTCAGCCAGACTTCGCTCGCCGTTCAGGCGAGCTTCGTCTAGGCCCGCGAGCCGCAGCGAAGTCTGTCGCGCCGAAGCACCGGCGGTGCGAAGGCGGAACCCTCAAACGTCCCACATGAAAACCGAGCTCGTCGACGTCAACGAAACACGCCGGAACCTCACGGTCGAGATCCCTCCCGACGTGGTAGACGCTGAGATCGCGCGCGTGGCCGCTCGCTACGGCAAGGCCGCACGACTCCCCGGCTTCCGGCCAGGCAAGGTGCCGAGCAAGGTGGTTCGGCAGCGTTTCCGCAGCCAGATCCTGCACGACGTCGCGCACGAGCTCGTCGAGCGCGCTGTCGAGGAGGCGCTGACTGAACGCGGCGTCGAACCGGTGGCGACGCCTGACATCCGCGACATCAACGTCGAGGAAGGACAGCCGCTCACCTTCAAGGCCGAATTCGACGTCGTGCCTTCCTTCGATCCGGGGGAGTTCTCCTCGATTGAAGCGCGTCGCACCACCGCGACGATTGAAGACGCCGCGGTCGATCAGGCGCTCGAGCAGTTGCGCGAGCGCGCCGCTCGCTTCGAGCCGGTCGAGGATGGCGTCGTGGGCGACCGTCACACGGTCGTCGTCGATCTCGACCGGCAACCCTTCGACAAGGAAGGACAGGCCGCCGAAAAGACGAAGCACGAACGAGTGCCGATCGAAATCGGCGCCGCCGCCAACCCGCCTGGGTTTGACGACGAGCTCCGCGGGATGAAGAGCGGCGAGTCGAAGTCGTTCCGCGTTCACTATCCCGACGATCACGAAGTGACGGAACTGGCTGGGACGGACGTCGCGTTTCAGATCGCGGTGCACGACGTGCGCCAGCGCATCGTCCCGGCGCTGGATGACGAGTTCGCGAAGGACATGGGCGAGTTCGACACGCTCGATGCGTTGCGAGCGCGCGTGCGTCAGGATCTCGAGGCTGAAGCCACCGAGGCAGCCGAACGCCAGGTGCGCGCGGATGTTCTCAAGAAGCTCGCCGCGCGTGTGCCGTTTCCAGTGCCGGGTTCGCTCGTGGATCGTGAGATCGATCGACGAGTCGAGGAGTTCGCACGACGGCTGATGGACCAGCGGATCGATCCACGCAAGACCAACATCGATTGGGCGGCGTTTCGCGAAGCGCAGCGCGAGCCGGCGACCGAGGCGGTTGGATCCGCCCTCGTCCTCGATGAGATCGCGCGCCGTGACGATATCGGCGTGAGCGAGGTGGAACTCGAGGCCGAGCTGGACAAGTACTCCGCGCGTTCGGGGCTCACGGTGCCGGCGGTTCGGGCCCGGCTCGAACAGGACGGCGGGCTGGGACGGGTCGCGGCGGGTCTGCGCCGGGAGAAGGCGCTGTCACATGTGATGGAACAGGCCAGAATCGTGCAACTCTAGGGGGAATTACCGCTAGACTCGAATGGGTGTCCCCCTGCGGCGCCTTGGCCGATACACTGATCAGAATTGTATGAACCCTTCTTCGTTCGACTCTCGTCACCTCGAATCCCGTAACCAGCTCGTCCCCATGGTGGTCGAACAGACCAGCCGTGGTGAGCGCGCGTACGACATCTTTTCGCGGCTGCTGA
Source organism: uncultured Acidobacteriota bacterium (assembly GCA_963724485.1). Taxonomy (GTDB): domain Bacteria; phylum Acidobacteriota; class Vicinamibacteria; order Vicinamibacterales; family UBA2999; genus JACCSI01. Next base: position 547,914 of record CAVRUW010000010.1, on the reverse strand, counting down.
AGGACAACATCATCTTCGTCGGCACGCCGATCGACGACACCATCGCCAATCTTGTAATTGCGCAAATGTTGTTCCTCGAAGCCGAGGACCCAGACAAGGACATCATGCTGTACATCAACAGCCCGGGCGGTTCGATTACCGCCGGGTTCGCGATATACGACACGATGCAGTTCATCCGGCCGGACGTGCAAACGTTGTGCGTGGGTCAGGCCGCGTCCATCGCTGCGGTCCTGCTGGCGGCGGGCGCGAAGGGCAAACGCTACTCGCTCCCGAACTCACGCATCCTGATTCATCAGCCATGGCTCTCGGGGCTGGGCGGCCAGGCCACCGACATCGATATCGCAGCCAAGGAAATCCTGCGCATGCGCGTGCGGATCAACGAGATCCTCGTGATCCACACCGGCCAGGACGTCAAGAGAATCCAAGAGGATACAGAACGTGACTACATCATGTCGGCGGAACAAGGCCGGGAATACGGAATTATTGACGACGTGATTCGGAAACGGGTGTAACCTAGAGCTAAGCCGAGTGCCCAATCCTTTCCTGGCGCCTTCCTCAGGGACAGACGAATGGTGAAGAAGACCGGAGACAGCGGCGAGATCTTGCGCTGCTCGTTCTGCAACAAAGACCAGAACGATGTCAGAAAGCTGATCGCCGGCCCCACTGTTTTCATCTGTGACGAGTGTGTCGAGGTCTGCAACGACATCATCGCCGACGACAATCGGTTCGAGAGTCGCGGCGTCCGGACCTCGCTCCCCACGCCGCAGGAAATCAAGAAGTTCCTGGACGAGTACGTTATCGGCCAGGAGCTGACCAAGAAGAAGCTGGCAGTTGCGGTCTACAACCACTACAAGCGACTCGAGATTCAAAAGCAGCCGCGCAGCCGCAACGACGTCGAGCTGACCAAGTCGAACATCCTGTTGATTGGTCCCACCGGCACGGGCAAGACGCTGCTGGCGCAGACACTCGCGAAGCTCCTCTCGGTCCCGTTCACCATCGTCGATGCCACGACGCTCACCGAGGCGGGTTATGTCGGTGAGGATGTCGAGAACATCATCCTGAAGCTGCTGCAGGCGGCGGGCGGCGACATCGAGAAGTGCCAGCAAGGCATCGTCTACATCGACGAGATCGACAAGATCGGCCGCAAGGACGAAAACCCGTCGATCACACGCGACGTCTCGGGTGAGGGCGTTCAGCAGGCACTGCTGAAGATCCTCGAAGGGACGGTTGCCAACGTTCCGCCGCAGGGCGGACGCAAGCATCCGCACCAGGAGTTCTTCCAGATCGATACGACGAACATCCTGTTCATCTGCGGCGGGGCGTTCGTTGGCCTCGACAAGGCCATCGAGCGGCGCGTCGGTAAGAAGACGCTCGGCTTCAGGGCCGATGTGAAATCGCAGAAGAGCAAGGACGTCGGCGTCATCCTCGAACAGATCGAACCGCAGGACCTGATCAAGTTCGGTTTGATTCCCGAGTTCGTCGGTCGCCTTCCGGTGGTCGGAACCCTCCACGAGCTCGACAAACCGGCGCTCATTCAGATTCTCACGCAGCCACGCAATGCCATCACGCGGCAGTACCAGAAGCTGTTCGAGTACCGAGAACGCCAAGCTGCGCTTCACCGAGGATTCGCTGGATGCGATCGCCGAAATGGCGCTCGAACGTCGGATTGGCGCCCGCGGGCTGCGGATGATCATCGAAGACTTGATGCTCGACCTGATGTACCAGTTGCCAGGTCAAAAGAAGTCACGCGAGTTCGTCATCACTCGCGAGATGGTGTTGAGCAAGAGCACGGGTCTCGAGGTGATCGAGAAAGCGGGATAGCGGGCTGGCGCCCGCAAGGTGCCTGAGGTGCATAGTGCGCCTTGAGTACCTGAGGTGCTGGCAACGCGGCCAGCCCCTCCAGCAAGTTCAGTGTTGAGTGCGTTTGGCACCTGAGCCCCTTAGGCACGCCAGGCACTTTAGGCACCCTCGGCACGTTATTTTTATGGTCGAAGTCTACGAAACGCTCCCCATCGTCCCGCTCCGCGACGTCGTTGTATTCCCGCACATGATGATGCCGTTCGTGATTGGACGCCCGTCGTCCATCCGAGCGCTCGAGCATGCGCTGGCCAAGGACAAGCGGATCTTCCTCGCCGCCCAGCACGACGCGGCGATCGACGACCCCGGCTCCGAGGACGTCTACACGATGGGCTGCGTGGCCAACGTCGTACAGAGCCTCAAGCTGCCCGATGGCAACATCAAGGTGCTCGTCGAAGGTGTCGACCGCGCACGCGTGATCGAGTGGAAGGAAGACAAGGGATTTCATCGCGTTGTCGTCAAGGTCTTGCAGCGGCTGAAGGAAACCGCCGGCGACGTCGAGCAGACGATGAGCCGTGTGGTATCGCTGTTCGAGCAATACGTAAAGCTCTCGAACAATCTGCATTACGACGCGATGCTTGCGGCCGTCAAAGTCGACGACCCCGGCAAGCTCGCGGACACGATTGCTGCCCACCTGCTGGTCAGCGTCGACGAGAAGCAGAATCTTCTGGAGATCAATTCACCGCTCGAACGCCTCAATCGGATCGCCGCCATTCTCGAAGCCGAGGTAGACAAGCTCCAGGTCGATCGCCGCATCCAGTCGCGCGTCAAGAAGCAGATGGAGAAGGCGCAGAAGGAGTACTACCTCAACGAAAAGATGAAGGCGATCCAGAAGGAACTGGGCCGCAAGGACGAGAAGGGCAACGAGATCGAAGAGCTGAAGAAGAAGATCGAGCAGGCGCGGATGCCGAAGGACGTCGAGGAAAAGGCCGTCCAGGAGCTGAAGCGGCTCGAGGCGATGCCGCCGATGTCGGCCGAGGCCACCGTCTCACGCAACTATCTCGATTGGCTGATCGCGGTGCCGTGGCACAAGAAGACCAAGGAGAGCCGCGACCTCAAGAACGCCGAAACGATTCTCAACGAAGACCACTACGGACTGGACAAGATCAAGGAGCGCATCCTCGAGTTCCTCGCCGTCCGGGCTCTGGTCAAGAAGCCGAAGGCGACGATCCTGACCTTCGTTGGCCCTCCGGGCGTCGGCAAGACCTCGTTGGCGAAGTCGATCGCACGGGCGATGAACCGCAAGTTCGTGCGGTTGTCGCTGGGGGGGGTGCGCGACGAGGCCGAAATCCGCGGCCACCGCCGCACGTATATCGGCGCATTCCCCGGTCAGATCATCCAGATGATGAAGAAGGCGGGGTCCCTCAACCCCATCTTCCTGCTGGATGAAGTCGACAAGATGTCGATGGACTTCCGTGGCGACCCGTCGGCGGCGCTGCTGGAGGTGCTGGACCCCGAGCAGAACAACGCGTTCCTGGATCACTATCTGGACGTCGAGTACGACCTGTCGCACGTCATGTTCATCTGCACGGCCAACGTGCTGCATACGATTCCGCAGGCCTTGCGCGATCGCATGGAAGTGCTGCAGCTTGCCGGGTACACCGAACAGGAAAAGGTCGAAATCGCGAAGCGATTCCTCGTGCTCAAGTCGGTCGAAGGCAGCGGTCTCACCGACAAGAACATCACCTTCACGGACGAAGCGGTCCAGACGATCATCAACCGGTACACGCGCGAGGCTGGCGTTCGCAACCTCGAGCGCGAGATCAATTCGATTTGCCGGAAGGTCGCCCGTAAGGTCGTCGTCGATCCCGAGACCAGCGAAGAGATCACCGCCGAGAAGGTGACGCAGTTCCTCGGCGTGCCGCGCTACCGTCCGACCCTGGCCGAAGAGCAAAACGAAGTGGGGATTGCCACGGGCCTGGCCTGGACCGAAGTGGGCGGCGAGATCCTGATTACTGAAGCGACGCTGATGCCCGGACGGGGGCGACTCACCCTCACCGGCAAACTGGGCGATGTCATGCAAGAGTCCGCTCAGGCCGCGATGAGTTACGTCCGGTCCCGCGCCGAAGACTTCGGCATCGCCAAGGACTTCAATCGGCGGCTCGATGTGCACGTGCACATCCCGGAAGGCGCCATCCCCAAGGATGGACCGTCCGCCGGTATCACGCTGGCCACGGCGCTGATTTCGGCGTTGTCACGCATCCCAGCCCGTCGTGATGTCGCGATGACTGGCGAAATCACGCTGCGTGGCAAGGTTCTGCCAATCGGCGGCGTGAAGGAGAAGGTGCTCGCGGCTCATCGGGCCGGGATCAAGACCCTGATCCTCCCGAAGGACAACGAGAAGGACCTCGCCGACATCCCGAAGAACGTTCTGGATGTGATGGACCTCTACCTCGTGCAGTCGATGGACGAAGTGCTGAAACACGCGCTGGCAGGTCCGCTGACCCCGATTGCACCGACGCCGGACGCCGCCGTCGAAGTGGACGAGGCATCGGACGCTATTACGCATTAGCTCGGGCTGGTGGGGCTAGTGGGGCGGGTAGGGCTAGTAGGACGGGTAGGGCTAGTCAGACGAGTGAGGCTGGGTGGGCACGTGGGTTACTCGGACCGCGGTGGGCGTCGGAAACTGATATGTCGGGTCACCAACCCGGCTTACCAGACTGACCGGCCCTTACCGGACTGACCGGACCCAGAGTGGTGGTTGCTGAATTCATCACCAGTGCCATCGACGTGGCGGGCTTCCCGAAGGAACCCCTGCCGGAACTGGCCTGTGTCGGCCGGTCGAACGTCGGCAAATCAAGTTTGATAAATGCGCTGGTTGGTCGCAAAGTTGCGCGCACCAGCGCCGCGCCGGGCAAGACTCGCCTGGTGAACTTCTATCGCGTGACGCCTGATGGACCGCCGACGTTCCATCTCGTCGACCTGCCCGGGTACGGCTATGCAAGGGGCGGCGATGCGTCGGCGCGCGAGTTCGAGGCCATCACGGGCGCGTATTTCGGCGCTCGCGCCGAAACGCGGGTGGCGGGGGTATCCTGCTGGTCGACAGCCGGCATCCCGGGCTCGAATCGGACCGCCAGGCCTGGAACTGGCTGCAACACCTGGGCGTTGCTTGTCAGGTCGTCGCCACGAAGGTGGACAAACTGTCGCGCACGGATCGCGTGCGCCACTTGAAAGAGCTCGAACGATTACATGAAGGACCGGTCGGAGCGGTTTCCGTTCAGACCGGCGAAGGGTTAAAGGAACTGTGGAAAACGATCGACGCACTACTGCGACAGCCACTGCACAAACCGGGACCTCGACGGCGGTAGCCAACGGCGGCGGAGGAAATGGCGACGCTGCTCCAACCGCCACCGCCGAACAGGTCACGCTGGATCTGACGACGCTCAAGGAACTGAGTGTCACCGCATTGACGAAGATCGCGCGCGATCATGAGATCCCAGGCGCGACCGGCATGCGGAAACAGGAGCTCATCTTCGAGATCCTGCGGGCCCGGGCCGCCAAGGCCGGCCTCATTTTCTCGGAGGGCGTTCTCGAAGTCCTGCCCGATGGCTTCGGTTTCCTTCGCGCTCCTGATTACAACTACCTCGCCGGCCCCGACGACATCTACGTCTCGCCGTCGCAGATTCGAAAGTTCGACCTGCATACCGGCGACACGGTCGCCGGGCAGATTCGTCCGCCGAAGGAAGGTGAACGGTACTTCGCCCTCATCAAGGTCGAGGCGGTCAACTTCGAGCCGCCACACCGCGGCAAGGAACGCATCTTCTTCGAGAACCTGACGCCGCTCTATCCCCAGGAACGCATCCGCCTCGAATTCGACCCCGAAAACCTCTCGACGCGGGTCATGGACCTGATGACGCCGCTCGGCAAAGGTCAGCGCGGCCTGATCGTCGCGGCGCCCCGCACCGGCAAGACGATGCTGTTGCAAGCGCTCGCCAACGCCATCACCACGAACCATCCCGAGGTGTACTTGATCGTCCTGCTCATCGATGAGCGGCCGGAAGAGGTCACCGACATGCAGCGGTCGGTGAAGGGCGAAGTGATTTCGTCGACCTTCGACGAGCCGGCGCAGCGGCACGTTCAAGTGGCGGAGATGGTCATCGAAAAAGCGAAGCGTCTGGTCGAGCATGGGAAAGATGTCGTCATCCTGCTCGACTCGATCACGCGGCTGGCGCGTGCCTACAACACGATCGTTCCGACATCCGGCAAGGTCCTGTCGGGTGGCGTCGATAGCAACGCCCTCCAGCGTCCGAAGCGCTTTTTCGGGGCCGCGCGGAACATCGAGCAGGGGGGATCGCTCACGATCGTCGCGAGTGCGCTGGTCGATACCGGCTCGCGCATGGACGAAGTGATCTTCGAAGAGTTCAAGGGCACCGGCAACATGGAAGTGCACCTCGATCGGAAGCTCACCGATCGCCGCGTGTTCCCGTCGATCGATATTCAGAAGAGCGGCACGAGGAAAGAAGAGCTGCTGTTGCCGAAGGAGGACCTGCAGCGCGTGTGGGTCCTGCGCAAAGTGCTGACCCCGCTGTCCCCTGTGGAGGCCATGGAGCTGCTCCTGTCGAAGATGGGCAAGACCAAGTCGAACGCCGAGTTCATGGCGGCGATGCAGAACGGGAAATAACCGACACTACGAAGGTTCTTCACGATGGTTCTGGAACGTACGTAAGAACCGTCGTCGAGAACCCGTCCAGAACCGCCGTCCAGATCCCCCGCGACATCGCGCGACATCACGACCCGTCGGACGGCAGGCCGCCTCTGACGCGTTCTGTCCCTTGCGGCACCCCGACCTCCAAGGGCACCTTGCGACTCAGCCAAGGAGGCCCTATGGACAACATGACGTTTCCGGCTAGATGGCTCCGCGCAGCAGCTCCCTTTCGTGATTGCCGCGACGTTGGCTTTCGCGATGCAGCAGCACTGGCGTCCGCGCAAACCAGGCCGGGATCAGACCATCGAAGGCGTGTGGGTGGTCACTTCGACGCCGCGGGACTGCACGACCGGCGCGACGCTCGGCCCTCCGGTCCGTTCCTTGTTGACCTTCCACCAGGGCGGGACCGTCACCGAAAGCGCGGCGTTGCTGCTTCCTGCCCCGGGCCAACGGCCAGGCGGTGGCCACGGTCTCTGGACGCACTCGGGTGGGTAGAACTACGTGGAACGCATCCTCTCGCTCATCGCATTCGATTCGTCCAACGATCCACCGACGTTCCGGGCAGGCTGGACGCTTAGCGAGCAGACCGATCACGCTGGCCAATGCTAACAACTTCACCTCGGCTGGACGGGTAGCGTTCTACGACACCAACCGTCAATTCCTCCGGTCTCTTTGTAGCTCGCGGGTCGGGGAACGGTTCCGTTAGAAGAGCACCAGGTCCCTGACTAGGCGGTCGCTGGACTCAGGAGAAACGAGTGACATGTCGCGCGAACGACGAGCCCTTTCTTCGGCTTGCGGCCTCCGAGTGCGCCGTGACCGACGGCAAGTTGAAGCGCGCCACTGCTACCGGTAAGATCGCGCCGAATCAGTCGCGGTCGCGCCATGAACGAGCCGTCTGCGGACCCGACGTCGGACGCCTCTTCTCGCGGGTTGTACCTCGACTCGTGGAAAGAGATTGCTGCCTATCTGAAGCGCGATATCCGAACGGTGCAGCGCTGGGAAAAACGCGAAGGGCTGCCTGTGCATCGCCATCAACACGACGAGCGAGGCACGGCGTACGCGTATTCGGCGGAGATCGATCGCTGGCTTGGATGGTCGCAGCCGACAGATCGTGCGGCGACACGACTGCGAGTGACAGCTCCACCTGGCAGCGCCGATGGCATGGTTGCGACTGATGGCCGCGCAGGCATCCACGAGACAATTCCGAGAACACTTGCGACGGGCTGCCTGCGAGACGGCGAGTTGCACCGCTGCTCTGGACGATCGCCGCGATCGCCATGGTCATCGCGGCCGTGGCGATCTGGCGTGGGCGCCCCGCTCGCACGACGCGCCCCCTCACGACGCTGTCGGTCGTCTTCCCCGCTGCGGAGATCGTTTCCCGGAATGGGGGCCGGACATGGCCTTGTCACCTGACGGGACCACGGTTGTGTACGCCGCACGCGGCCCGCTTCCGGCTACGACGGCTCGATCAGCTCGAAGGGCGTACGGTTCCCGATTCGGAGGGTGGCTTGGGACCGTTCTTCTCACCAGATGGCCAGGCAATCGGATTCTTCCGCCGCGGGAAGCTTGTCAGGGCACCGGTGGAGGGTGGCACACCGGTTGACGTGGCCGATATCGACCTCGACTTCATGGGCGGAGCAGACTGGGGACGCCACGATCAGATCGTCTACGGCGCGCCCAAGCCCGAAGGGTCCCACGCACTGTTTCGGGTGTCTGCTGACGGAGGCCGACCGCAGCTCATTGCGGCGCTGCGACGGCAATTCCGAGACGGCCTACTGGCTGACGCCACAATGGATTGATGAGGGCAACGCCGTCCTCGCCACGCTGGTACAGTCGTCACCCGACAGCACGCGGTTTCAGGCCGTAGCCGTGTCGGTTGCCACTGGCCAGTATCACGTGTTGATTGACGATGCGCGGCACGCGCGCGACATCGGCGGCATGCTCGTCTACTGGCGCAACGGCGCGCTCTTTGCCGTACGGTTCGACAGCAGGCGACTCGCAGGTCACCGGGCCGCACGTGCCTGCGTGGGAGAACGTGGGGGCGCGGATCCGGAATCGCTCCTGGACCCACGCCGGCGACACACTCGTCTATTGGCCTAACCTGCGACGGCCGCGTCGGCTCGCGTGGGTTGATCGAGACGGTCGGGAGGAGCCGCTGAACCTGCCTCCTGGCCTCGTACCACGCGCCCCGTCTATCCCCCGACGGACGCCGCATCGCGGTAATCGTTGACGAGGCGTCGGCCGAGCTGGGCAACGTTTGGCAATACGATCTCGCGACCGGTGCCAACGTTCAACTCACCGTTGGGGGTCGCAGCGGCGCGATTGCCTGGACGCCGGACGGCTCGCATCTCGTCGTGTCGATGCGACAAAGCGGATCGAACGATCTCTATCGGGTGCGCTCGGACGGTGGGGGGGTGTCGGAGCGGATCCTGGCTTCCTCGGCCTTCCTCCCCGGAGCATTCAAGCAACCCGTCGGGTGGACAGACACCGGGAACCTGATCCTGCATCAGTCCGGGTTGATCCGGCAGTCGAGATTCTGGACTGTGGCTCTCGACGGGCGAAGCGCGCCGCGCCCGATCGTGCCAGAGGGCATCGGGAGGAGCAGCGGCAGCGTCTCGCCCGATGGGCGATGGATTGCCTACACGTCGGTGGAATCAAGTCGTACCGAGGTCTACGTGGCGCGCCTTCCGGAAGGCCGCCCTCGGTGGCGCGTATCGTCCGGAGGCGGACGACTGCCGCTGTGGGCGAGGAGCGGGCGGGAGCTCTTCTATCGGATGGGCGGGCGGATGATGGCCGTTCCCGTGACGGTGAACGGTACGTTCGTACCAGGAGAACCGCATCAGTTGTTCGAGGGAGATTTCTATGAGGTGGAGCCCGGGGGGCCAGATCATGATGTGTCGCTCGACGACAAGAAGTTTCTGATTGTGCAACGCGGCACCACGGACGGCCCCGAGCGATTGAACGTCATTCAGGGATGGAGGTCTGAGATCGAACGTCGACTCCGGGACGCCCGCTAGAAACACGGCAGCAAGCGACATCTCAGCACGTGTCGCGACGCGATCGCCGATGCCGCGTGCTGTCGCTTGTGAGCGTCGCTGCGCACTCCCAACGTGGGGTGCATGTCGCGACATCGCACAGTCCGTTGCGCAGGACACTCTCAGGTTGGCGCTTCGATCGCGCTGCTGCTCGTGATGCTGAGTCTCCGGGGCAGCGCGTCGCAGGAACGACATACGACGCGCCTTCTGCCATCGAACGACGCGGTTGCCGCGCGCGTCTTCGATCACAACGGCGATGCCTCGCGTCCGCTCGTCCTCGGCGTCGACCGCTCCAGCCTTCCGGCTCACGTGTGGAATCGAGTGAAGAACCTCGTCGCATTCCGGATGCATCGTCAGCAGCCGGATGGCACGACCGTGGTCGATGCGCCTATCTATCTCGTGCGGGACTCCGCACTGTATGTGAAGGCTGCCCGAGCGTTACGAAACCGAACGACCCACGACGAGTACGTCTGGTGTCTCCTGGCCGCTGTCTTCGCTCACGAAGCCGCGCACAAGACACCGATGACCGAGTTTGAAGCGCTCAACGCTGAAGCCGAACAGCTCCGGCGGTGTCTTTTCGCGGGTCACCTGCACACGGGCAGCGGGTGGAGCGCCGGTGCGTACCTCCTGAAAGTGGAAGCTCAAATGCGTCAGCCGCGAGAGCACCATTGACCGGAACGCCTGCTAGCGCCTCGAACCCGCCTTGCACTATCCTCAGCCAAGGCTGAGCATGCGGTTTCTTCGCATCGGTCTCCTTTTCATTGGTCAGTCGCTGGGGTGACATCCGGCGTCGCGGCACGCACGGCGGCGCCGATGCACATCGTGCTCGACTGGCTCGAAGCGCTGAAGCGTCGCGTGCCAGTTCCGCGCTAGCCCTCCATTCCTTGATATCGTTGTGCAGTGACGACCATCCGTGTGGCCTTGACTCAGATGGCGTGTGGTGACGATGCCGACGCCAATCTCACGCGACAATCGGCGTTGATTGAGCGCGCCGCACGCGACGGCGCTCAAATCATCTGCACGCAGGAGCTGTTTCGTTCGAAGTATTTCTGCCAGGTCGAAGACCATCGATTTTTTCAGCTGGCCGAGACCATCCCCGGCCCGTCGACAGAAGCCTTCCAGGCGCTCGCGAAAACCCACGGTGTTGTCATTATTGGCTCGCTGTTCGAACGGCGCGCGGCGGGGTTGTATCACAACACGGCAGTCGTCATCGATGCCGACGGGGCGTTGCTGGGGCTATATCGCAAGATGCACATCCCGGACGATCCGCTCTACTACGAGAAGTTCTACTTCACGCCTGGCGACACGGGGTTTCGCGCATGGAAGACTCGCTTTGCCACCATTGGCGTGCTGATTTGCTGGGATCAGTGGTTTCCGGAAGGCGCCCGACTCACCGCCATGCAGGGCGCGGAGCTCCTCTTCTATCCCGACCGCCATCGGCTGGCATCCGTCGGAAAAGGCGGAGTACGGCCGCGCGCAACACGAATCGTGGGAGCTCATCCAGCGAAGTCACGCAGTTGCCAACGGCTGTTTCGTTTGTGCGCCCAACCGGATCGGCCACGAGATCGTGGAGGGCGTCGATCGAAAGCCGGTTCATCCCGATGGGATCGAGTTCTGGGGACAGTCGTTTGTCGCCGCACCCGACGGATCGGTGATGGCCCGAGCTTCGGTCGATCGCGAGGAGGTGCTGATCACCGACTGCGATCTGGCGCGCGTGGAATTCAGCCGCACCCACTGGCCATTTCTGCGCGATCGTCGCGTGGATGCCTACGGCGACCTGACCAAGCGCTTCGTCGGCCTCTAACGTCCTATGCGCAAGCTGAAGGGGACGCCCGCACGGAACGGGTTCGTCTTTCCTGCCGAATGGGAGCGCCATGCCGGCACCTGGATCAGTTGGCCGCGCCCCGAAGGGATCTCGTTCCCCGGCCGCTACCAGGAATGCATCGACAACGTCGTCGAAGTGATCCGCGCGATCTCGCACTTCGAGCCCGTCCACCTCAACGTTCCGAATATCGACTACGAGGAGATCGTTCGCGCGCGCCTCGCCGTCCGAAAAGTGGCGACCCGAAGAATTCGCTTTCATCACATCCGCACGAACGAGTGCTGGACTCGCGATCATGGTCCGGCGTTCGTGGTGCGCTCACGACGCGGCCGGCGAGACCTGGCGGTAGTCGACTGGGGATACAACGCGTGGGGTGGCAAGTATCCGCCGTACGATAACGACGACGCGGTTCCGACGCGGATCGGGGAAGAACTGGGGTTGGGTGTGTTCCATCCGAGGATCGTCATGGAGGGAGGCGCTGTGGACTTCAACGGCGCCGGCACCGTGATGACGACCACCTCGTGCCTGTTGAACAAGAATCGCAACCCCAAGCTGTCGAAGCGGGGCGTCGAGCGTTACATCAAAGGCTTTTACGGCCAGCGTCATGTAGTGTGGCTGGGTGCTGGGATTGCCGGCGATGATACCGACGGTCACATCGATGATCTGGCGCGGTTTGTTGGCCCACGCCGAATCGTGATCGGGATGGAGACAAACCGGCGCGATCCCAACTATCGGGTGTTACTGGCCAACCGCCGGATGCTGGACCAACTCAGAGATCAGGACGGGCAGCCTTTCGACATCATCGAAATGCCGATGCCACGTCCCGTCGTTTATCAGGGTCAGCGGCTGCCGGCGACGTACATGAACTTCTACTTCGTCAATGGTGGATTGCTCGTCCCGACCTTCGGCCAGAGCGACCGCGATTCACGTGCGCTATCGATCTTCGAGGAACTCCTTCCGGGACGTCAGGTGGTCGGGGTGAACTGTCGCGCGTTGATCTGGGGGCTCGGCGCCATCCATTGCCTGACACAGCAGCAGCCGCTCCGCTAGGCGAGTGCCGGAGGTACTGCGCGTGCGGCCAGGTGCTGCGAGTGCCGCAAGTGTTATCGACTGGTGCGCTGCGATAGTTCTCGATTGACGAGCGACTCGATCTGCAGGGCGGCCTCGGTCTCACACCTGTCGGTCAGGCCATTCCGGCACTCCATCGTGCCAATCCGTCGATAGAGCTGCAACGTCGAGTGTGCGTCCACCGTGCCTGAGTCGCTGAGGATCTCAACAGCGTGCTGCAGCTCGTGGGCGATCGTGGCAATCAGACGATCGTCAGTTGTTTTTGTATTGACCTTGATTCGAATGTGGCGCCGAGTCGCATCACCATCGACGTTCGACACGCACGACCGAATCCGCCCGTTCGCGCACAAGCCGAACTGAACGACGACGATGGCGTTGGAGCGTTGCACTTCGTCGACGAGATCTCTGAATGCGGCCGAACGTGCATGGCCGTCGAAAATCAGGCGGCGCATCTCAGGATCCGCCGGCTTCAGGCGAGTGAGCTCGGGCTCCGATACTTGGGCGGTCACCGGTGAACACAACCACCCTGCAACAACAACAGCTCCCAGCAGCGCGAACGGCGTTCTTGCCACGACTGGTCCTCTCCAGTCGCGCCCGCTTCCAGGAGCGCGACAGAGGGACCAAGCGCAATGTCAGGTCCTTTTGCTGACTGCCGTCTTGCGCGTGCTGCACGCCTACGGCAAACCCTTCAGCCTCTTGCTGTTCGGGTGATCGAGTTCTTCGATCGGCGGGAAACGCGTGCGTTACAACGCGCGCGATTGATATCTTGGTGGATAGGCTTCTTTATCCGATCGGATGGTCCGGTCGCGGCTGGTCCGCCGGATGGAAAACTATCTGTTTGGATAGGGTTTCTAGCGTCTCGAGCTGTTGACATCACCGAAGGCTATAATCCGGCCTATCCCCGATCTGAGTTCTCGCTCCTGCCATGCCGACCGTGAAGACCCCATTGAATGCATCGACGTCCGAAGGAAGTGGACCGCTGCTCATCGTGATCGCTGGTTCAGCGCGTGGTCGATCCGTCCGCGTTGACGGCACGATCACGATTGGACGCGATGAACGTAATAACTTGCCGATTCCAGATCCAGCACTATCCCGTCAGCACTGCGTCATCGAGCGTCAGGCGGATCGCGTCGTGGTGAGGGATACCGCCAGCAAAAACGGCGTCTTCGTCAACGGCTGCCCCGTCACCGAACGAACGCTGACCGACGGAGACCAGGTCCGCATTGGTGATTCGGCGCTCGTCCTCCTGATGCTGGAGAAATCGGCGCCGCTCGAGCGTGTCGATTCCGCCGTCACGATGATCGAGAGCCAGCCGATCACGTCGACGACGATGGCGATGGAGGGCGCGAGACGACGCTACTTCGCACCCGCGGTTAATGCCGCGACGCCCCGCGCCACGCAGGACCTGGCACTTCTCTTTCGCTTGAGCGACGCGCTTCAGGCCGTAACCGCGGTTGACGCGCTGTACGAAGTGCTGTTGCGACACGCGTTGGAGGCGGCGAACGCTCGTGGCGCTTCCATCCTCGTTACCGGACCGGGCGAGGACTCCCTTGCCGTCGTCATGTCGAAAAGCGTGGCGGATGAACCGGTGACCGTCTGCCGGGCGGTGGCGGAACGAGCGATAGCCGAACGGTCGGCGGTGTCGGCCGACGACACCCCACTGCTCTGCGTCCCGCTCCTGGGTTCGGACACGGCGAGAGGTGCCCTGTGTCTGAATGCGCCGCGCCAGGCGTCTCGCTTCACCGAGGACGACCTCCGCCTCCTCGCCGCCATAGGCTCCATCGGAGGTTTGGCGTTACAGCGCTTGCAGCACCTGGCCTGGCTCAGCGAAGAGAACGCCCGGCTGCGGCAGGATGTGGCAATCGAGCACAGCCTGGTGGGTGAAAGCGCGGCGATGCAAACGGTGTTTCGCTTCATCGGACGCGCCGCACCCACCGATGCCACGGTGCTGCTGCATGGGGAAAGTGGCACCGGCAAAGAGCTCGTCGCGCATGCAATCCACACGAACAGTCGACGAGCGAGCGGGCCATTCGTTGCCATCAACTGCGCGGCGCTGCCCGAGGCTCTCCTCGAAAGCGAGTTGTTCGGTCACGAACGGGGCGCTTTCACCGGGGCGATTGCCCAGCAGCGTGGCCGGCTCGAGATGGCCGACCGCGGCACGGTGTTTCTCGACGAAATCGGTGAGTTGGCGCCGCCCCTGCAGGCCAAACTCCTTCGCGTCCTGCAGGATCAGATCGTCGAGCGCATCGGATCGCGGCGCGGCGTCAAGATCGACGTTCGAGTCGTCGCGGCGACGAATTGCAACCTCGAAGAGGCGATGGCGCACGGGACGTTTCGCAAGGATCTGTACTTTCGGCTGAACGTCGTATCACTCACGATCCCGCCTCTCCGCGAGCGGCGTGACGACGTCCCGCTGCTGGCCGCGTACTTCGTGCGTCGACATGCGGCGCGGTGCCAACGATCCGTCAAAGGCATTTCGCCTGCCGCCCGGGCCCTTCTGGCGCGCTACGACTGGCCGGGCAACGTACGTGAGCTCTCAAATGCCATCGAACGCGCCATCGTTCTGGGCTCGACCGATGTGATCATCCCGGACGATCTGCCGGAGAACCTGCACGAAGCCGCTTGCGATGCCGAGGAGCTTACCGGGTACCACGCGCAGGTCGCGTCCAGCAAACGAGAAATCATCCGGGAGACTCTCGATCGTAATGGTGGCAACGTGGCCAAGACGGCACGGGCGTTGGATCTGCAGCCCACCTATCTGCATCGCCTGATTCGCAATCTCGGGCTGCGAACCGAATCGACCCGCGAAGAGCCGACGCGCTGAGACCTGGCTATCAGCCAGGACGAGCAACGCGAATCGGAGCGCGCCGCTGACCCTCTTCGAGCAGGTCTCGTCGCAATTCAGCGAACATCTCGATGAGCGCCTCGCTGAGCTCGGTCGTTCGGGCTTCCGGCAGAAGTCGCGCGTCGAGCGCCTGGCGCAGACCCAGCATCGCCGAGAGGTACGCCAAGCCCAAGGCGCGCTGATCGTCCAGCGGTGGACGGCTGCGCAAATACGCCCGTTCGGAGCGAGCAAAGTCCTCTCGGGTTTCCGGGTTGGCGAGGAACCGCAGCGCATAGAACAAGCGATTTCTATGGGCGAGACCACGAAGGTCGTCCCGCTTGGCGAACGAGAGCGATTCGGCATGCCGGGCGACGAGCGCCGGCGAATACATCACCTTCCATGATTCTGCGCGCATCCGATCGCACAGGTCGACGTCCTCGTAGTAGCCAGGGGAGAAGATCTCATCGAATACGCCGACCTCCCTGAGCGCCGTCAGGCGCACGGCCATCGCGGCCGCCGTGACGAATTCCACTTCGCGCGGCTGTTGCAGATCGACGTTCTGATCGGGCTGATGATGCCCGTAGTGACGGCCGATCATTCGCGGCCGCTCGATGAAGCCGCCGGCATGCTGAATGGTGAAGCCGTTGGGCTGGAAGATCTTCGCCCCCACAACGCCTACGCGGCTGTCGTCCTGGAGCAGACGAGCTGCGCCGGCCGCCCATCCCGGCTCGAGCGTCGCGTCCTGGTTGAGCAGCAGGGCGAAGTCGACGGCACCGTTGGACACCAGGAGGATGTCCAGCCCTCGATTTGCTGCTCGCGTAAAGCCCGTGTTGATGGCTTCCCGAGCGAGAACAAGCGACGCGCCTGCGCGTCGGAGCGGCTCTTCGAATGATTCGACGACGTCGACAGAGCGATCGTCGCTGGCATTGTCAATCACGACAACCGCTGCCGGCGGGGCAGCCTGTGCGACCACCGACGAAAGGCACTCGCGAAGATGCGAGGCGGCATTCCAGGCGACGATGACGACCCCGTACTTCATCGGGTGGTATCGATTGACTGCATCCTGGCGACGGTGACCGCGATGTCGGTGTCGGCGCGCTCGAGATCCGCCACGCGAGCTTCCAGTCCTGCCACTCGTGACTGCATCTGATCCAGTTGTATTGCCTGCTGCTCGTTGAGCAGTCGGACGCGATCGTGGTCGGCTTGGAGAGCGGCCAAATGTGACTCAGCCCCACGGATCCATTCGAGGATAGGCGCAACGTCCGATGACGGGTTCACCGGCCGCGAATGTTCGTCAGGTTTAGGTGAATTCTCGCCCACGTCCTTGTCTCCTGGGTGCGTTCGTCGAGCGCACGTATACTACGGCCTTGTCCGACCCACGGTCTACGCAGGCCGCCCCGGTCCCCTCGCCGTCCGCCCCAACACGAACGGCCGTCTTCACCATCGTCTCTCGAAACTACCTCGCCCAGGCTCGCGTGTTGATGCGGTCGCTGAGTGCAGTATCACCGCAGTGGACGCGCTTCGTGCTGCTGGCGGATCGCATCGATGGCGCGTTCAACCCCGAGCATGAGCCATTCACGCTGGTCGAGGCGAGCACACTGCCGTTGCCCGACGCGCCGAGGTTCATCTTCCGCTACACGCGTCTGGAGTTCAATACAGCGATCAAGCCGTGGTTCTTTCGCGAGCTGTTCCAACGTGGCTTCGACCGAGTGGTCTATCTCGACCCGGACATCTTCGTCTATTCACCACTTGAAGCAGTCACCGATTGTTTCGAGGCTGGCGCACTCGCGGTCCTCGTGCCACACCTTACCGGCCGTATCGCCGACACTCGCCGACCGGGCGAACACGACATCCTTCAGTCCGGCGCCTACAATCTTGGGTTCTGCGCGCTGGCGCGCCACAGGGATCTCGAGCCACTCCTCGCGTTCTGGACCGAGAAATCGGTCAACGATTTCGTCGTCGATCTGGCGCGAGGGCTCTTCACGGACCAGCGTTGGATGGATCTCGCGCCGGGAATGTTCGCTGGTGTCCATATCCTCCGCAACGAAGGTTACGACGTCGCCTACTGGAACCTGCCGCATCGGGCCGTGACGCGCAATGAGCATGGGCTGATGGTCAACGGCGTGCCGCTGGTGTTCTTTCACTTCAGTGGCTTCGACCCCACGCGGCCAGCCGTGTTCTCCAAACATCAGGATCGCTATCAACTGGATGACCTGGACGTGGTCCGTGATCTGACGCGACAGTACGCCGCTCGGCTCGAAGCCAATGGAGCGGCGACCTGTCAGAAGTGGCCCTACGCCTACGGCTATCTCGATGACGGTTCGCCAATCCCGGACGTGTTCCGGCAACTGTATCGGACGACACCGGCCGTCGCCGATTGGGCCGGCGCGGATCCATTCGCGAAATCCTGCGCGGAATGGAACGAGCCCATCGACGCGCAGACGATCCCGTTGACCAGGCCGATGCTGGCCGTCTATCAAGGACGGGCGGACGTCCGACTACGCTGGCCCGACTTGATGGGGGCCGATCGTGAGGCGTTTCGACGCTGGTTTGTCCAGACCTCCGACCTGCAAGCGCTGGTGCCACCCTGCTACGTCGACCCGGTTCGCCAGCCCCTCGGCTCGCACGGCGGTAACGTCTCCAGTCAATCGTCGAGCCCGGTTTCGCGCTCGTTGGTTCAGGGCCTGCGCCGAGAGCTGCCGTCGACGAGCGTCTTACGCGGCGCGGCGCGAAAAGCCTACGTCGCCTTTCGCGAAGGTCGATTGCCGATGTCCCCGACGCGATGGCTCCAGCTGTATCAGTTGCACGTCAGTGAGCTCGCCCAGCAGCAACTCGCCGCCGCCGGCGCGCCTCTGCCTTCGATGCGCTGGCCCTCGTCGCCGGGCATGAACGTTGTGGGGTATCTGTCGGAACCGACAGGGATAGGCGCCGCGGCACATCTCACGCTCGAAGCCTGTGCCGAGGCAGGTGTGGCGACCAACCCAGTCGATGCTCGCTCTCGACGGCCTCAGCCGGGTCCGCACCCGATCAACCTGTTTCACGTCAACGCCGATCAAATGCCGCTCGTCGCGGAGCAGTTGGGCGAGGAGTTTTTCCGCGATCGCCACACCGTGGGCGTCTGGGCGTGGGAGCTGCCAGAGTTTCCCGATGCGTATCTCGGCGCCTTCGACTGCGTTGATGAAGTCTGGGCTGGGAGCCGCTTCATCCAGGCCGCGATTGCCGAACGCTCGCCGGTGCCGGTGCTGCACGTGCCCTACGTAGTAGGCGTCTCGCCTCGACCACGCGCTCATCGATCGGAGTGGGGCCTGCCGGATGATCGCTTCCTGTTCCTGATGATGTATGACGCCTTGTCGGTTCAGGAGCGGAAGAACCCAATCGGCGCGTTGACAGCGTATCGGCGAGCTTTCCCCGAAGCACGGGATGTCGGGCTCGTCATCAAGGTGAGTCATGCCGCTGCCTGCCCTGCCGACGTTGAGGAAGTGAGACAGCTGGTTGCAGAAACCGAGGGCGCCTTTCTCATCGAAGCACCAATGCCTCGGCCGGATGCTCAGGCTTTGCAAGCCGCTTGTGATGCCTTCCTCTCGCTCCACCGATCCGAAGGGTTTGGACTGAACATCGCCGAGTCGATGTTGCTCGGGAAGCCGGTCGTTGTCACCGGCTGGTCGGGAAACATGGACTTCACCACGGACCGCAATGCGTGCCTCGTCGATTACCAACTGGTCACACTGGAGCGCGACCACGGGCCCTATCGCGCGGGGAATCAATGGGCTCAGCCGGATATCGAACACGCCGCCAGCCTGATGACCCGGCTCGTAGAGGACGTTCAGTATCGCGAATCGATTGCCGCCCGTGGGCAATCGACGGTGGCGACTGAGTTCTCGCCCAAAGCAATCGGCACTCGCTATCGACGACGACTCACCCATCTGTTGCGCCACCGTTCATCTCCGTCACGCACAGCGGCCGATGGTCGAATAAGATGATTTGATGGCGTCTCCCCTGAGAACGCTGGCCGATCAGGCGTTTTCGCGCGCGGCTGGTGCGCCGCTGGTCGAAGGCAACAGCATCCAGCTGTTGTGCGACGCTGAAGAGAACTACCCCGCCTGGCTCGACGCGATCGGCAGCGCACGGCGCTGGGTCCACTTCGAGAGCTACATCATTCACGACGACACGACAGGGCACGAGTTCGCGGAGGCGTTGATGGCCGCGGCGAAGCGAGGCGTGCGGGTTCGCGTCATCTACGACTGGCTCGGGGCCATCAGCGCCACCACCTGGATGTACTGGGAGCGCCTGCGAAGAGCTGGTGTCGAAGTGCGGCCGTTCAATCAGCCTCGTCTCGACTCGCCGCTCGGATGGATGGCACGCGACCATCGCAAGATGCTGGGAGTCGATGGCACTCTCGGGTTCGTGACCGGCTTGTGCGTCGGCGACGTCTGGTGGGGCGGCGAGCGGAACAAGGGCGCAGACCCGTGGAGAGACACCGGCGTCGCGGTCCAGGGTCCTGCAGTGGCGGATATCGAGCAGGCCTTCGCGGACGTCTGGGCGGCAACGGGTTCAGCGCTGCCCGTGGACGAGGTTCCGCGAGATGGCTCGATCGCCCCGACGGGCACAGTTGCGATGCGTGTGATCGGCACGAAACCCTCGATCGGCGGAATCTTCAGGCTCGATCAGCTCGTGGCCGCGGTGGCACGCGAGCGCCTCTGGATCACCGATGCGTACTTCGTCGGCGCCTCGCCGTACGTTCAGGCCCTCATCGCCGCAGCCTCCGATGAGGTTGACGTTCGCTTGCTGGTGCCTGGCAGCGGCACCGACCTGCCGGTCGTGCAACGTTTGACGCGCGCCGGGTATCGCCCGCTGCTCGAGGCCGGCGTTCGCATCTTCGAATGGAACGGCACGATGGTCCATGCCAAGACCGCGGTCGCGGACGGGCGTTGGGCTCGAGTCGGATCGACGAATCTCAACGTCCAGAGCTGGCTCGGAAACTGGGAGCTCGATGTTGCCGTCGAGGACGTGGACTTCGCGCGCCAGATGGAGGACGCCTATCTCGGCGATCTCGAAAACGCGACGGAGATCGTTCTTTCCGAATCACGCGTCACGAGCACCAAGAGCGACGCCGCCGTGACACGGCCGCGCTCGCGACCCGGCGAGTGGCGGCAGCGACGGGGCACCGGTCGAACACGGCGGGCCGCCGCCGCGGGCGCGCTGCGAATGGGGCGAACCTTTGGCGCCGCGATGACCGCCCGTCGTGCGCTCGGGGCGACCGAAAGCGTCATGCTGGTTTGGGGCGTCGTCTTGTTGCTCGCACTCGGCGCCGTCAGCCTCAAATGGCCGCGAGGCATCGCCTACCCGCTGGGAGTCCTCCTCCTCTGGCTGGCATTCAGCTGGCTCCTTCAGGCCGTCAAGGCGTGGCGAAGACGCGAGCGCAGTCTGCAGGCCGTGAAACAGTCCAGTCCTCGAAGAATCGACGCCGCGTAGAGTCGGCTGCCGGCCGCTGGCTGCCGGTTGCTGGCCGGTCCGCTTGCCTGTCGTATACTGGTAGTTTACTTACTGCGCCGGAAAGTGGTTCTTTGGAGCACAGCAAGATCGGGGAGGTCAGGGAGACAAGCTTTTGGCTTTTGACTCCCCGGTCTCCATGATCTCCCTGTTCGCTCCCAGCCCGGATCCGGCAACTGGAGATGCGATCGTGAAAGAAGGAATCCACCCTCAGTACGAAGAGGTCACCGTCCACTGCGGCTGCGGCGCGACTTGGAAGACCCGGTCGACCAAGAAGGACATGCACCTCGACATCTGCTCGAACTGCCATCCGTTCTTCACCGGCCGTCAGAAACTGCTCGACATCGAAGGTCGCGTGGAGCGCTTCACAAAGAAGTTCGGAACGCAGACTGTAGAGCAGCGGAAGACAGCCGCCAAGGCCGCAAAGGCAACGAAGGCGACCAAGGCGAAGTCAGCCAAGAAGACCAGCTAGAAACAGCCCACCCTGTTCAACGCCATCGGGTCGACGCACGGCGATCTTGCGCTCGAGGCGGCGCAGGCGGTACTCCGCCTGCGCGCGCCGACGGGCCGCCGTGTCATCGGCCAATACTTCGAGCACCAACGCGCGAGCGGTCTGCAGATCGCGTGAGCGATGCTCGTGGTGAATTGCCAGCGCCTCGCGCGCCTCGCGACGCAGGATCGCTGAACACCCCGGTACGTTGACGAGGTCCTGCCAGGCATCAGCGGCCTCGGCCATGCGGCCGTTTCTTCTCCGCAACAGCGCCAGTCGACGCAGCGCTTCGGCGCGGACGTCGGGCTCGCGTCCAACCCGCGAAGCAAGTGACGCCGCTTCGCGGTAACAGATTTCTGCGTTGTCCGGAATGCCGGCGCGTTCATACAGCCGGCCGAGCCCTAAACATTCCCGCGGGTGCGTGGTTGCGGCAGGGCCGCGTTCGATCAGGCGCAACGCACGAGCGGTCACGAGCGCAAGCGACAGCAGATCAATGCGATTGTGCTCGAGGACCGCTTCGAGCGGATGCGCATGTCCCTCGCGAACGAACCGGAAGTAACGCGATGGAATCTCGAATCCCGGTACGTCCCCGATTCGGTGATAGCCCGCCAGGTGCCGTTCGAGCACCGAAAGGCGGCAGCTGTCATCGTCCAACGGCGGTCCCGCCACCGCCGGCCGCTGTTTCCACAGCCGTCGGGCCGGATGGAGCATGTCGAGATGCGGGAGATCGGCCAGCGGAAAGGTCAGACGATGCAGGAGATAGCGCGTCTCGACCAATGGCGCGTCGAACGTGCGGCCGTTGAAGCTGACGAGCGTGCCTTGCGCGGCCGTGAACTCGGCAACCTTGGCGAGCATTGCCCGTTCGTGCTCGAAGCCGGGCAAGAGAAATTGCCGGACGCGAAGGCCGCCGTTCTCGAGAATCGCGCAGCCAATCAGGAAGGCTTGTGTGCCGGCTCCGCCGGCGAGTCCCGTGGTTTCGATGTCGAAGAAACACAGCCGCGACGAATAACGCCCGCCCGCGCGTGAGGGCCATGCCGTAGCCAGAATGTTGAGCGCTGCTTCCCCACTCTCGAGCGTTTCGACGATCTCTCCGATGCGTTCGCGTCCGTGAGAACGATCGCAGGAGTAGTAGCGATCGACGAGAACCACGGCACCGTCCGTCGACTCGACCCACTGGCCTGCAAGGATGTCGGCGAGGCGGTGGCCATCAATCCTCTGTGGCACCGCGCGTACCACAGTCGGGGCAGCGGGAGCCTCGTCGGTCAACGGGACCGGCGTCGATCGGGTTGCGCCACCCACCACCTGTCGCAGCCGGTCGCCCAGGTTGATTGCCATGACTAGAACGGCATCTCCTCAATAGTCTCGGGTGCCGCAGGTGCCGCAGGTGCCGCGGGTGCCGCGGGTGCTGCGGGTGCTGCAGCTGCTGCGAGCGTTTCGAGTGGCCTGACGTTGCGAAGCCGGATGCCCGTCAAGTGATCGAGGATCCGGAGCGCGACGGTCTTCGCGAGCGGACCGGTCTGCCCGACTGGCCCCACACAACTGGGACAGCCGTTCTCACAAGGACATTCGGCGATGAGCTGCCGCGTGCGGTCGAGCAGTTCCGTCTGCATCGAGAACAACGGCTCGCTGAACCCAATGCCACCTGGATAAGCATCGTAAATGAAAATGCGTGGCGTATCCCCGTCCGCAGGTTCAGCTGCAGGAGCCGCACCCCGCGGCGGGGCTCCGGCATTGATCGACAACCCGACATCGTGGCCGTCGCACATCAGCATCAATGTCGCGATCTGCTTCATCGCAAATGCGAGGCCGAATATGCCGTCGCGGCGATCGTCGGTGGCGTACGGAAGCGCCGCGAGCAGGTCGAGTGGAATCTCCAGCCAGTACGCCGTGGTGTGCATCTGTTGCTCTGGCAGGTCCAGTTCACCTGAACCGACGTTTTCGTTGGTGTAGAACTTGACCTTCTTGAAACCAACGACACGGGACACGACGTGCACCTCGCCGTGATTGGCAACATTCTGGGCGTCGGTCGCAAACCGATCGAGAATCGTCACCCGCGTGTAGGTGATCGCATTGGTGTAGTAGTCGCAGTCCACCTGCTTGACGTACGCCTTGCGACCCTCGAAGTCGAGCGTCTCGACTTGGAACAGCCGACCCTCGATGATGTAGATGGCCTTCGGATGAAGAGTCGGCGGTCCGCTCGTGAAATCCGTCTCGGCGATCACCTTCGCGGCGTTCGTCTGATCCACGACCACGAAGTTGTCGGACGAGATCGACCGCAGGCTGACAGCATCCGCGGGATACGACTCGCTCGTCCAGTGCCATTGCCCGGCGGGCTCCTCACCCGCCGAGGACGCCGCATCTTGCGCGGTTGCTACCCGGTGACAGGTGAACCAACCCCGCCTCCTGCAAGACACCCAACACTTCCTGGACGCTCACCCGACCGAAAACATCCTCGATTGAAAACGGCAACTCGAATGCCGCGCATTTCACGTGATCGACGAGGATGTGGAGGTTGTCAGGATTGATCAGCGCGTGTTCGGGGGATGCATCGAAGAAGTATGTCGGATGCCTGACGACGAATTGGTCCAGCGGGGCGCTCGAACCGACCAGCACCGCCGCCGACCGGAGCGATCGTCGTCCGGCACGGCCGGCGCGTTGCCATGTGGCGGCAATCGTCCCCGGATAACCGGCAAGCACCGCGACATCGAGCGCGCCGATGTCGATGCCGAGTTCGAGCGCATTCGTCGAGACGACGCCGCGTACGAGGCCGTCGCGTAGCCCTCGCTCGATCTCGCGGCGGCGCATTGGTAAATAGCCCCCACGATAGCCGCGGATCAATTCCGGCATGCCGGGGACGTCTTCAAAATCCTCCTTGAGATACGTCGTCAGAATCTCGGTTGAGAGGCGGCTCTGTGCGAAGACGATCACCTGAAGGTTGCGGCGGAGAAACTCGCCAGCGACTCGACGCGTTTCGGTGAGGTACGACCGGCGAATACCCAATTCACGGTTGACGACGGGCGGATTGACGAACACGAAAAACTTCTCGCCGCGTGGCGCGCCGCTCTGTGCGACGAGCTCAAACGGTCGTTCGGCCAGACGCTCGGCGAGCTCTTTTGGATTCGCAATCGTCGCCGATGAGCAGATGAACTGCGGATTCGAACCGTAGTGGCGCGCAATGCGATGCAGTCGTCGCAACACATTGCACAAGTGGCTGCCGAACACGCCTCGATATGCGTGCAGTTCGTCCACGACGATGAACCGCAGGTTTTCGAACAGCTTGGCCCAGCGCGGATGGTGCGGCAGGATGCCCGAGTGCAACATGTCGGGATTGCTGAGCACGACGTGCGCACGGGTTCGAATCGTACGCCTGGCATCCGCCGGCGTGTCCCCATCGTAGGTATGCACTCCGATGGCATCCGCACCGACGTCGCCGAGCTCGCCGACCAGCTCGTGAAGCTCCGCCATCTGATCCTGCGCCAGAGCTTTGGTTGGAAAGAGGTAGAGCGCGCGGCTCGATGGATCACGCAGCACCGCATCCAGGACGGGCAGGTTGTAACAAAGCGTCTTGCCGGACGCTGTTGGCGTGGTGACGACGATGTTGCGGCCGGCGGAGACGTGTGCGAAGGCTTCGGCCTGGTGGATGTAGAGCTCCGCGATGCCGCGGCGCTCCAGTGCGGCGCGAAGTCGCGGGTCAATCGAGTCGGGAAACGGCGCGAATCGCGCCTCCACCGCTGGAATCCGCCGGACGGCAGTAATGACGCCGTTGGGGGTGTCCTCGCGCTCGACCCAGGGGCCAGGCGCGAGCTTTTCGAGTGCTCCCTGAAGCGCGACCTCCTTACGTTCGAGGTTACGCACTGCGGGAAGGCTCATGGACTGGTCATGCTACACGATCAGGAGGCGAAAGCGAAGATCTGGCGGAATCATATACGTGATGCGGCTCGACGCGCTTTTTCGTCTTCCGGCCTTTCGTGGTTTCCCCCCGTCTAAGACCGTCAGGAGGCCATATGAAACGTCTGGCTCTACTGTGGCTTGCGTCCCTGGTTTTTGTCGCCCTGCTGGCCTCAACCTTCACGCGCGCTCAAACGCCCCAGGGTGACGCACGCATCCTCTCAGGAAGCGACATCGGCTTCCGCGTGGACGCAACGGATCGATCAGGAAACCCGACCGGCACGTTTATGGTCCGTATCAATGGCAAATGGTTCGAAGCACGCACATCGCCCGCCCTTCGTCCAACCACGAAGTAGCGTCTGCGCGGACGACTGGAGCGGAATGTCACTCCGTTGACCACGGCCCACGCAGTACTTCGCCCTTGGTTCTGGACCTCCGGGAATCAAAGTCCGCGACGATCTCGCGGGCTTCGGCTTCGTCACCACGCCTGACGTAAATCTCCCTGCTGGCGCCGAAAAACACACCCGTCGTGACCACCTCAATCCGTGCCTCAGCCATCAACGACCGAAGGAACACGACATCACCAAGCTCACCCTCGTACACCTTGATCGGCTGGTCGTCACCGGTCACCACTTCTTCACCGCCTTCCGGCGCGTCATATTCCTGAAAGGCCGAGACAATAGCCCACGCGCGATGGCCCAGCCACGTCACCACTTAGCCGCCTTCCTGCGTGGCCATCGTAATTACCCGGTCCCGTTCAGATCGAAAGCTGATCGCGCACGAGATCGAAATCCGGATCGCGTGGCAGACGCCAGCGGGTGAAGGCCGGCAATTCCGCGAGCGGCCGCTGGAGATGCTCCTGCGTCCTTGCCGCGTCGCCGCGCAACGCGTACAGCGCCGCGACGTAGTAGCGCGTGAACGGTTCATCAGCCCCAGCCGCCAGACGTGATTCGAACAAGCGCAACGCTTCGTTCTCGTGAACCTCCGCCTGTTCGATATCTCCGCGGTTGCGATACGCGGCTCCGAGCTTCTGTTGCAACTCGATGCTCGTCCGCTCGCGCAACAGATGATCCCCTACTGAGATCAATTCCAGCTCACGCCGATACTCCCGAATCGCTTCGTCATGACGTCCCTGGCGATAGTGCACGTAGCCGAGTCGCGAATGCGCGCCAACGACGATCAAGCCGGTCGAACCGGACATCGCCTGATCCTGCAGCCGGATGGCATCGCGCGACAGCTGCTCCGCCGCTTCGAAGTCACCGCGCAACGTGTAGAGCATTGCGAGCTGAAGATGCATATACCCCGCAGCCGGGTTCAGTCGCAGCGTGGCTTCGAATTCCGCAATCGCGCCATCGACATCGCCTTTTCCTAACCAGTACGCACGGGCGAGCGACCCGTGGGCCGAGGCGCGATCGGGCGCCAATCGAATGGCTTCGCGCAAGGCGGCGACCGAGTCGTCGTAGCGCCCCATCGACATCAGCGTGTCGCCCAACTGCTCGTGCGCTTCCGGGTTGTCCGGGCGCAACTGGACGACTTCGGTCGCCAGCGCGAGGCTGCGGTCGTAGAGTTCTGGTCGCGAGAGGAACGCCCCTTTGATCTCGAGGGCACTTGCCAGACCAAGCTTCGCCTCGATGTAGCGAGCATCCTGCTGCAACGCCTCTTCGAAGAGCGCAATCGCGCGATCGATGGAGCCACGGTCGGCAAGCCGCAGGTTGAGCATGCCGCGAGAGTACGCCTCGTAGGCCTCAATCGACTGTGTTCCCGATTGATCGAGTCTCGATTTGTCCTTCTGCGAGACCTCGACCTCGAGCCCCTGGGCAAGCTCGTTCACGAGCCGGTCCTGCAAATCGAACAGGTCGTCGATGCGGCCGTCAACTTTGACGGTCGCAATCTGCCGGCTCTTGGTCACCTCGATGACCTGCGCCGTGATGCGGATGCGATCTCCCAGCCGCTGATATGCGCCGCTTACCGTGACGCTCGCGTCCAGTCGACGACCCAGCTCGATCGCCTGACGCTCGTCGATGCTCCGCCCGATCTCGTTCAAGCTCCGTTGGAGCTCGAAGATCTGCTCGCGCGGCACCACGACAATCGCTTTCAATCGTGTGAGATCGGACGTCAGCGACTCGGCAATCCCCTGCCCGACCCAATCGTCTGCCGGGTTGCCCGTGATGTTGGCGAAGTTCAAGACGGCAACGCTCGTCATCAACGGCTTCGACACGGCCGGCGGCGCAACCGGCATCGGTGAGGCGGCGTCCGCGAAATCGATGGGGCTCAGCCACGCGCTGATGCCGCCGCGATGCGACTCGGTTTGCACGATCCGACGTCGTGCGTTCAGCAGATCGATGTAGAAGTCACGCGCGGTCTGATAGCGAAACTCGCGACGCTTGCTGAGCGCCTTCCGGAGGATGGTCTCGACATCCTCGCCAACGTTGTAGTTGTAGCGGGCAATTGCGTCCGGCTCGTGATTGAGAATGTGATCCGCGATCTCGGTCATGGTGTTGCCATGAAACGGCAGGCGGGCGGCCAGCATCTCGTACA
Source organism: uncultured Acidobacteriota bacterium (assembly GCA_963724485.1). GTDB lineage: Bacteria > Acidobacteriota > Vicinamibacteria > Vicinamibacterales > UBA2999 > JACCSI01. Next base: position 520,257 of record CAVRUW010000010.1, on the reverse strand, counting down.
ATACGACTCCACTCGAGAACAGGTCCGCGCGCTGGTCGATATTGCTCCCACTCAGCTGCTCGGGCGCCATGTAGCTGAGCGTCCCCATTACCAGGCCCGGCGACGTCACCCCGGCGAGCGTTCGACTCTCATCCGCGAGCGGCGTTCGCAGAAACTTGGCGAGCCCGAAGTCCAGCACCTTCACGAGATTCCGTGCGGTGAGCATCAGATTCGCGCTCTTGATGTCGCGGTGCACGATGCCACGGCCGTGCGCCTCGTCCAGCGCATCAGCAAGTTGGAGAGCCACGTCGAGCCCGTCGGGCACCGACAACGGACCTCGTGCGATTCGCGTCGAGAGCAGTTCGCCCTCGACGTATTCCATCGCGATGAACAAGCCGCCGTCGAACTCGCCCAACTCATACGTCACCGCAATATGCGGCGAACGCAGCAAGGCGGCCGCCTGAGCCTCACGGATCAGCCGCTCGCGGGCTTCCGAGTCGGAATTCACCTGGGACGCGAGAAACTTCAGCGCCACCCGCCGGCCGAGGCGCTGGTCTTCCGCCAGATACACCTCGCCCATTCCCCCGCCGCCGAGGCGTTCGAGCACGTGATAGTGAAGGATGGTGGACCCGATGAGTCCTGTGCTGGTGGCCACATCCTGATTATATGAGGCCGCTTCCGGCCACCGGAGGTTTACGGCTCGCACTCGAACAAGTCGCGCGCAGGCGTGTCAATTCCGTTCTCACAGATGCCATATAGTTGGGCCACCTATGCCCACTCTCGTGCGTCGCCTTGGGTTGTGGAGCTCGATCGGCATCGTGATCGGCATCACCATCGGCGGTGGCATCTTTCGCACGCCCGCAGGAATTGCGGCCCGCGTCCCCGAACCGACGATGATGCTCGCTGTCTGGGTCATTGGCGGACTGGTGGTGTTGTGCGGCGCGCTGGCGTTTGCCGAGCTCGCGGCCTCGATGCCTGAAACCGGCGGGATGTACGTGTACCTGCGCGAGGGATGGGGCCGTCCTTACGCATTCCTCTACGGCTGGGCGCAGCTGGTGTTGATCAGAGCCTCAGCGCTTGGCGGCATCTCTTCAGTTTTCGGTGAGTACTTCCTTCGCGTGTTCGGCATTGACCCCGCGCTCCATCCCAACTGGGCCGACTATCTTGCCGCGGGCGCCATCACCTTTGCCGCCGTCGTTAACATCATCGGCGTCCAGTTTGGCGCGCTCTTCACGGGCCTGTCGACGATCACCAAGTTCGGCGCGTTGGCGATTCTCGTCCTGCTGTCGTTCGCCCTGGGGGGCAACGCCGGCGCCAGCTTCTCGAACCTGGCACAGACCGGCGCGCCAGTCCAGGCCGGGCTGTTTGGCCTGGCTCTGATCTCCGTGCTGTGGGCCTACGACGGCTTCGCCGATCTGTCGTTCGCAAGCGGCGAAGTCAAAGACCCACAGCGTAATCTGCCGCGCGCCATCATCTATGGCACGCTGGCCATCATCACAATCTACCTGTCGGCCAACCTGGCTTATCTCTATGTCAACCCAATCGAGAAAATGCAGACCTCTCGGCTAGTCGCTGCCGACACCATGGCAGCGGTCATTGGCCAAGGCGGGGCCGCATTCATCTCCGTCGTCGTCATGATCTCGACGTTTGGTTCGTTGATGGGCAGCATGCTGGCCTCACCGCGGATCTTCTTCGCGATGGCCGACGACCGCTTGTTCTTTCGACCAATCGCGGCCGTGCACCCGCGGTTCAACACGCCATATGTGGCCATCCTGCTGGCCTGCGGGTTAGGGATTGCGATGGTGATGACGCAGACGTTCGAACAGCTCACGGACACCTTCGTCCTCGCGATGTGGCCCTTCTATGCCCTGAGCGTCGCAGCCGTCTACACCCTTCGACGTTCTCATCCACATCTCAGCCGGCCGTACAAGGTCATTGGATATCCGTACGTGCCGGCGGTGTTCATCGCGGCGGCCTGCTACCTGGTCATCAACGCGCTGATCAACGACCCGAAGTGGACGACGATCACCTTCGGCGTCGTACTGGCGGGACTTCCGGTGTACTACTTCGTCTTCCGATCACAGCCTGAGAGCGCACGGGCCACATAAACAGAGAAGCTCCGAGGCCCACGATACGGCCCAACGTCGGCTAGAACATACGAGACTGCGAGCCATCGACCACGACGGTCGTCCCCGCAATCCAGCTCGCGCGTGGAGAGGCGACAAAAGCGACCACATCGCCGACCTCTTCGGCCCGTCCAAAGCGACCGAATGGCAACTCACGCTTGACGAACTCGGCGATGCCTTGCGGATCGGCTTGCTGACGGGCGTGCCAGGAGCCCCCGGGAAACAGGATCGAGCCCGGAGCGATGGTCGCGACCCGAATGTTGTCGCGAGCGAGCTGTTGGGCAAGTGACTTGCCCAGGCTGATTTCGGCGGCTTTGACCACGTTGTAAGTCATCCGTCCGCCGGCCTCCCGGCCGAAGATCGACGAGATGATGACGATCACGCCACCGCCACGACGGCGCAGCTGCGGAACCGCCGCACGCGAGGCCCGGATGGCTGGGAACAGGGTCTGATCGAAGGCCTCGTGCCAGGATTCGTCAGACGTCTCTTCGAGTGAGCCACCGCGGCCGAGGCCGACGTTGTTGATCAGAATGTCGAGGCCGCCGAAGTGCTCCGACGCGGTCTCAATCAGTCGATTCACATCATCAGCTTTGGAAACGTCGGCCACAATCGGCAGGACTTCGGCGTTTCCGGCGGCCGACGCACGAAGCGCCGCGGCGGCTTGCTCCAGGCGTTCTGAACCACGCGCGCAGATGGCGACGCGGCACCCTTCGGCGACGAGCGATCGGGCGCTGGCGAAGCCAAGACCGCGGCTCCCGCCCGTGACGACCGCGACCTTGTCTCCGAGCTGTAGATCCATCTACTGGGTGCGCGTGCTCAAGTCGTTGAGCCGCCAGTCGAATTCCTGGAAGGTCATCTTGAAGGTGTTCTTGTCGAGCAACTCCGCCTCCGAGCCGACCAGATGCGGCTCAATGAGCGCGAGAACGGCGCGCTCCAGCGGACTTCGCTCTCGGAAGACGGCATTCGCCTTGTCGCCGAGCATCGCGACGAACGCGGCCTCGCGCCACGAAAAAATCGGAGTGACGCTCAACTCGTTCGCCGTTTGATCGACGCGGACGATCTCGTCACGATCGACAGACTCGGCCGCGACCGCTTTCAGCTGCGATTCGAGCCGCGCGGCGTCGAAGGCCTCGCTACGGAGCCGACCGCCGCCCACCGCACCACGTCCGAGCGCCAGGAATGCCCTGGCGTCGTTGAGAGCCGGCAGTATGTCCTTCTCGATGCCATCAAGCGTCACCGCGCGGCCAGCGATGCGATGCGGTCGTTTGTCGAAGGCGCCTGCGATCTGGCGGATGCTGACGGAGGGATAGGCGCTCGAACGCCCGCGAATCGGAAAGTTGTCGACGATCGTCCGCAGTACCAAGGCGTTGTAGGCGTTGATCCACAAAGCCAACTGTTGGTCGTTCGAACCCTTGGCGTGCTGCGCGGCGGTCGAACCATCGAGAGAAGCGATGTAACGATCGAGCTTGGCGCGATCCTGCCGCAAGGCGTTGTAGTAGACGAAGCCGTCTCGCACATAGAGATCGAGAATTTCATCCAATGGCTTGTGCAGCCCTGAGCTCACCGAGCCCTGTTCCTGGGCCGTGAGCGGCAATGCCACCAGAACTGCCAGCGCGATGATCAATGCGTGCCGCATCCCTTGCACTATAGCCGACCGAGAAAGTGGCGCAAGGCGTCGTTGAAAGCGGCCGGATCTTCGAGGTTCACGAGATGTCCAGCCCTCGAAACGACGACGAGCTCGGCCTTGGGATTGGCAGCGTGCATCTTCCTCGATTCATCGACTGGCATGAGGGCGTCTTCTTCGCCGGCGACGATCAGAAGCGGCGCGCTGACGCCCGCGATTACCGCCATCGATTCGGGACGTTCCATCATTCGCAGAACTGCACCGCGCAGCGCCGCCGGCGACTGTTGCTTCGTCAGACGCCGCACCAACGGTTCGACATCGGCGCGCTCAGCCAACGTCGTCTTCCCCAGGAGTTTGCTCGCCATATCGCGAGCCACGCCGGACGGCCCTTCGCGATCGATGAGGGCAAGCATGCTGCGCCGGTTGGCGCGCCCTTCGAGGCTGTCCGCGCCAGCGCGTGTGTTCGCGAGCACCACGGCCTCGGCAAGCTGCGGTGCCCGGCGCAAGACCGCCATCGTCACGTAACCGCCCATGGAACATCCGCCGAGCACAGCAGATCCAATCCCGAGCTCGCGCATGAAGTCGATGATGTCGCTGGCGTAGTCGTCGATGACAGGCGATTCGTCCGGCTCGGGCATGGTTGAGCCGCCAAATCCTCGCAGGTCTGGCGCTAGTAGACGCCAGCCGGCGGGCATCGCCTTGTGTTGCCCTTCCCACATAGCGGCGCCCAGCGGAAATGCGTGGGTCAAGAGCGCGACACGAGCCGTGCGTGCCGTCGGATCGGAGTCGAAGTAGCTGATCGTGCGGGCAGCAATATGAAGGTACTGACGGTGCACTGCCCAGAGATCATACTCTGCGCGCCGCGGGGGCCCATCAATCTCCGCGCAACGCAACCGCGGGGTCGATTCGCATCGCGCGCCGCGCAGGCGCGAGGCACGCGAGCAACGCGCTGGCGAGCAACAGGACTGACACGACAACGTAGGGCAACACTGCCGCGGTCGTCACACCAAACAGCAGACCCGACAATAGGCGGGACGTCGCCGCGGCCAGAGCCATCCCCAGGATCAGGCCGATCCCCACCTGAGCGAGTCCTTCGCGAAGAACCATGGTCAGCACCTGTTGGGGGCTGGCGCCGACGGCGACCCGGACCCCTATTTCTTGGGTGCGCTGGCTGACCGCGTGGCTGAGGACACCGAACACGCCGATGGCCGCGAGCAGCAGCCCTGACGCGGCAAAGCCGGACAGCAGCCACGCGAGCGATCGAGGGGTGGCGACCGACGCCGACACTACTTGCTCCATCGTTCGCACCTGATAGAACGGCATCTCCGAATCAATCCGGCGAATCATCGCTCGCAGGTCGCTCGTCACGGCGGTCGCGTCGCCGTTGACTCGAGTCAACAGCGCAATCTCGCGCATCCCTGGAATCTGGCGATACGGGACGAAGAACGTCGGCGTCGGCTCAGCATCGACGCCAAGATGGCGATCGTCTCCAACCACACCGACGATCTCAAATGGCGCTTGAGTGGAGACACCCACCGTCACCATGCGACCGAGCGGCGACTCCGTGCCAAACGTCTGACGGGCGAGGCGGTCGTTGATGATCAAGACCCGTCGCGAACTCTGCGTATCCTGCGGAGCAAAGGTACGGCCCGATAACAGCGAGAAGTTGAGCGCTTCGAAGAAACCATCCGAGACGTACGCGAAGTTGATCGATGCGGGCCGCGTCGGATCCGCAACCGGTCCGTCGAGCCTTGTGAACGAAGTGCCCTGACGATTGTCGGCCATCGGGACGGTGTCGCTGATACCGGCGGCGGCAATCCCCGGCAGCGAGCGAGCCTCACCCAGGAGGCGCTCCACGAAGGCACTCCGCGCGGGTGCGTCCGGATAGCGCGCCGCGGGCAGAACCATTTTTCCGGTCATGACACTCTGCGGCTTGAACCCCGGATCCACCGCTCGCAGATGGCGAAAGCTCTCGATCAACAGCGAGGCGCTCACCAGCAAAGCCATCGCCAGCCCGACCTGACCAACGACCAGCACCTGTTGCAACCGCATCCCGCCGACGCCCTGGCCAGCGCCGCGCTCCGACAACCAGTCCTTCAGGCGTGAGGTCATGACACGAGCCGCCGGGATGACTCCGGCAAGCGCCGCGGCGACCACTGAAACGAGGCCGGCAAAGGCGAGCGCTCGCCAGTCCATCGACGCTTCGCGCACACCTGGAATCGTCGAAGGCCCGAGCGTGACGATCAGGCGCACCAACGCCAGCGCCAGAACAACGCCAACGAGTCCGCCGATGAGCGCGATCGCCAGCGATTCGCCGATGACCTGAGCAGCCAATCGCCTTCGGCCCGCCCCGAGGGCCGCTCTGACCGCGAACTCTCGTCGTCGGCCAACGCCACGAGCAAGGAGGAGGTTGGCGACGTTCGCCGAGGCCAACAACAGCACAAAGCCCACGGCGGCAGCGAGGAGGCTCATCGACCGCCGAGAGGATTCCGTTACCCAGCCAGTCAATGGCACGACGCGTGCGCCCCACTCCGAGTAGTCCGGGTGTTCGCGTCCGACTTCGAGGGCGATCCGCTTGACGTCGCCGTCGGCTGCCTCGATGGAAATGCCGGGACGGAGTCGAGCAACAACGCTCAGGTTATGGGCGCCCCGCTGCCCGCCCGGTAAGTCGGTTGCGAGCGGCAGCCAAAGCTCCGCGCGATCTGCGGGGGGCAAGCCGCGGAAGACCACCGGCGGAGGCGCGGAGTAGCCCGGAGGCATCACGCCAACGATCCCGTGCGGGACGCCGTCAATCGGCACCAGCTGCCCGAGCACGTCACCGCGGGCGCCAAATCGTCGACGCCAGAGGCTATCGGACAACAAGACGACCGCCGTGCCGCCTGGACGATCCTCCTCGTCGCGGAACAAGCGGCCGAGCACTGGCTGAGTCCCCAGGACTCTCAGCAACGAAGCCGTGACGGTCGCGCCACGAATCTGCTCGGGCTCGCCACCACCAAGCGTGACATTTCGCCAGCGAAACGCCCCCACGTCCTCGAACGATCGGTTTCTCGTCACCCAGTCGTGCAGCGTGGGCGGCGATGCAACCATGACCGGCACCGGAAGTCGCGGGTTCGTTTCCCACAGCACAACCAGTCGATCGGGATCCTCGAAAGGCACGGCCCGTAGAATTACGCGGTCGATGACCGTGAAAATGGCCGTGTTGGTCCCAATCCCGAGGGCGAGCGTCGCAATCGCGACGACGGCAAACCCGGGACGGCGAAGCAGCAGGCGAACGCCGTAGCGAAGGTCCTGAAGCAGCATCACTCCGATTCGACGGGGATCGGCGGAGAACCGTTTCCGCGGTCTATCCCACTATTCGTAACGGAGGGCTCGGATCGGGTCGATGCGCGAGGCGCGGCGAGCGGGAAGGTAACTGGCAAGCAGCGCGATCCCAAGCAGCGCCAAGGCGACCACTGTGTAGGTCAGCGCATCGCTGGGCTCGATACCAAAGAGCAAGCTCCGAATCAGCCGGCTCGCACCAAGCGCCAACGAAAGCCCCAGACCGAGTCCGGCAATGGCGAGAAGCGCCGCGTGCCTGACGACCATGCCGACAACCTCGCCTCGCCGCGCACCGAGCGCCAGACGGATCCCAATCTCACGCGTGCGTTGCGCGACGGCATGCATCAGCACGCCATAGATTCCCAGCGCCGCCAACAGCACCGCGGTTGCGGCAAACAGACTCAACAGCAGCAAATAGACTCGCGGGCGGGCTACGGAACTCGCTGCTCGCTGTTCCATCGTCCGGACGGAGAACATCGGGACGTCGGGATCCAGTTCCGCGAGCACTGCCCGCATCGGTTCGGTGACCGAGGTCGGTTCTCCACGGGTCCGGATGGCAAGGGTCACGAAGCCCATCGGAAATTGCGCGTGCGACAAATACACACTCGGAGCGACGTTGGCCATCGGCCCGTGGTCGCGCACGTTTCCGGCCACGCCCACCACGGTTCCACCCGCCGGGAGAGCGCCTTGACCGAGCCGAGTACCCAGAGTGAATTCGTGACCAAGCGGGTTTGCTTCAGGCCACAGCAGTGCTGCCGCGCGCTCGTTGACGACAACCGCTGGAGTCGAGCCCGCACGGTCTTCCTCCCCCAGCGATCGGCCGCGAACGATCGGAATGTGCATCGCGCGGAAGTAATCAGGTGTGACCACTCGGATCTGCAGTGACCGCGCGTCTTGTTGATCGTCGTTCAGACGGCGTCCATCGAGCGTCGACATCGAGATGACGTATCGGAAGTTGGTCAGCGGCAGCCCGAAAATGGCGCCAGCCGCCTCGACCCCTGGCTGCGCCGAGGCGCGCGCGACCAAGGAACCAACGAACGCGGCTCGCTGAGCGGGCGTCTGGTATTTCATGTCGGGCATCGAGACGTTGAACGTCTGCACGCGCGAAGGGTCAAACCCCAACTCGACCGACGACATCCGAACAAAGCTTCGCAGCAGCAGTCCGGCACCCACCAGCAGGACGACGGCCAGCGCCGTCTCAGCGACGATAAGGGTGGAGCGCAGTCGCTGCCTGTGCCGATCACCCGTCGCATTCCCACTGTCTTCGCGGATGCGGAGGGCGAGGTCGCCAACTGACGACGTGTGCCAGGCGGGCAGCGATCCAAACAGAAGCGCAACAATCACCGACACAGCCAGCGTGAAGGCCACCACCGTCCCGTCGACCCGGGTTTCATCGAGCAGTGGAATCGCAAGGCTTTGGTCCAAGGCTGCAATTCCCTGGCTTGCCCACATCGCCAGCGCCAGGCCCGCGACGCCACCGAGCACCGACAACATCAAGCTCTCGACCAATACACCGCGGACGAGTCGCACCCTCCCGGCGCCAAGGGCATTCCGAATCGCCATCTCGCGCGTACGTCCCAAGGCTCGCGTGAGCACCAGGTTGGCGACATTCACGCAAACGATTAGCAGCACGAATCCAACTGCTCCCAGCAACATCAGCAGCGGCGGACGGAAGTCGCCCACCATCGCGCTGCGCATTTCGTGCACCGCGATACGGTAGTTGCGATTCGTTGAAGGAAACGCCTCGGCAATGCGCAGGGCCAGCGCACGCATCTCTTCGCGCGCCACTTCCACTGCGACGCCGTCCTTCAGTCGACCGATTACATTCAGGTAGTGAGCGCCACGTTGGGTGGCAAGGTCACGCTCGCTGAATCGCAGCGGCACCCACAGTTCGGACTGCTGCGGATACTCGAATGTCCGGGACATCACACCCACCACTCGCGCCTCGGTCCCCTCGATGTTGATTGTTCGACCAATGATCTGCGCATCACTACCGAACCGGCGAGTCCAGACCGAATACGACAGCACGACGACGTCAGGTCCGCCAACCGCATCGTCTTCTGGCAAGAGGGTACGGCCGATGAGCGCCGGTACCCCGAGCACATTGAAGAACCCGCCAGTGACGCTGGCGCCACTCAATTGCTCGGCCGCGCCCTGTCCGGTCAGCGCGAACGAATCGGCATTCAATGCTGCGATGTCGGTGAAGCTGCGACTGTCGCGCCGCCAATCGGTAAAGTCGGGCGGCGACGCCGTGCCCGACGCACCGTCCGGCGCCTTCACCGATGTCGAGAACAGCTGAACCAGTCGGTCCGGCGACGGAAATGGCAGCGGCCGAAGCAGTACCGCACGAACGGCGCTGAAGATGGCTGCGTTCGCGCCGATGCCGAGGGCCAACGTCAGCACGGTAATCATCGCGAAACCCGGCTTCTTGACCAGCGTCCGTATCGCGTACTTCACGTCCTGCACGAGCATTTCAAACCTCCAGCGGTCCCATCGAAGCCATGCGGCGTGTACGAAGGCGCCTGAGCAGCGCAGCACCAGCCAGGCCGGCGATCTACGGCGGCGCTCCTGACGCGCCAAGCGAAGGGTGGTGTGGTGTAACTCCGCCTGCCATTCACGAAACCAATCGCGCCTCAGATCAGCCGGGACCAGCGGCGCCGCGGCCTGCAGGAGGCCAGCGCACAAGCGGGCCGTGGACGATGAGGGCCCGTTCACGATCGTTGCAGCTTTGGAGACGGTGCAGCAGGGATGATGCTGCGGTAGTAGGTCAACGCCTCGTTGAGGGCACGCACGCCAGGTGCGGTGAGGCGATAGTACCGACGGGCCGGACGACCTTCCTCATGGGCGCGACGCTCGTCTTCCCAAGCGGATCGCACGTAGCCGTCCCGCTCGAGGCGACTCAACGCGGGATAAACAGTGCCGCTCGGCAGGCTCGTGGAATCGATGATGTCGAAGCCGTATTCGAAGCCGTCAGCAATGGCCTGCAGGACGCTGAGCGCTGTGACGCTCATCCGGCGCATGGCTTAGTAGTATTACTACATAGGGTGTCGGTTGCAAGTTTCTTAGAGAGAACCCCCGTGCAGAACCTCAGTATCTAGATCTCAATCGCCCCGCCGAGCGTCTTCAGGTGATCCCGAAACGTGTAGGAAGGGTCGGCATTGCGGCGGGCGACATAGATCTCGAGCTGCAGCTGGTCGCGAAGACGCTCCCCTTTCAGCAGCCGAGCCGACTGTGCCTGTTCTCGAGTAGCGATGTCACGGGCTGCCTCAATCACGCGCGCCAGGTCTGCCGCGGAGACAACGACGACACCATCGGCGTCGGCGAAGATGACATCGTCTCGCGTAACCGTGACGTGACCGATCGAAGCGGCTTGCAGCGCATGCGGGCTACGCGTCCGCAGTTCCTGAGGACCCGCCGGACAGGTCCCCAGCGACCAGACGGGAATACCGATGGCATCGATGGCTGCCGTGTCACGGTGCGCTCCCCAGACCACGATGCCCGCCATGCCCGCGACAAAGGCCTCTCCCGCCACCAGATCGCCGATGCAGCCTTCGTCCAACCGCCCGCCGTTGTCGATGACCAGCACATCGCCACGACTCGATGCGGCAATTCCCTCCAGAAACACGTCGGTGCTGCCCGCGTGTCGTGCCGGGCATGCCCGTCCCGCGATCTGCACGCCAGCGCGCGTCGACCGCAAATGAGCCGGCCCCAGCCGGATGGGCAACTTGAGCACCGCACAGCCATCGGCAATGAACGGGGTCGTCCACTCGAAGTCTTTGAGAAGGGGTGTGATCATCTGGGCCGACGGCTCGCGACTGGTTGATTAGGAAGGATTCGTCAGGTGCACGCGAAACGAGACCCGCCGACTCCAGTCCTTGGCAGGCTCGCTGGCTGGCGGCGGTTCGCTCGAACTGCGGTCGCTGACCGCCTTGAACTCGAGTGCATCAAAAGAGTAGTCCACAAACAGAGCGAGCACTCCGTCCGCCCGCGCGCGACTCAGTGCGCGGTTGGCAACGTTGGACCCGTCGCTGGTGTGGCCGATGATTTCCACGCTGGCTCGTGCGCCGCGGGTGCGCAGCACACGATTCAAATCGCGAAAGTCGGCGACGAGTTGCCGCACCGTTTCTTGCTGGCCGGGTGCGATACCCGATTCAGCCATCTGAAAACGCAGGGCCGTAGCCTCGATTCGCTGTTTGATTTGTCCTTCGGCGTCCGATTGCGACGGAGGCGAAGCCTGGGGCTGGTCCTTCTCGGGATTCCCCAAGGAGTATTCGAATCGACGCACGCCGGCAACGACCGGGGCCAGCCGCTTGCTCTCTTCGATCCATTGAATCGGGGCGGGACCCGTGGCTGTCAGCAGGCCGTCGCTGAATTCCAGCGTCACACCACTTGGAGGGCGGAGCAGGTCCCGCGCGCGGGCCGCCACGAACGACGGATGCAGCGCGTAATAGGGCTCCCATCGGCTGGTCACGTCATCGGCAGTGAGGCCGGACGCTTCGACGAAGCTGGCGGGATCCGCGGCCAAAGGATCCTTGAGGCCAGACACAAAGAACTTGCCGGCACGCCGTCCACTTTCGACGACCACGACGCCCGGTTCCTGCGCAAGGCGATCGAGATACGTGTCCCACCGCTGCCGTTCGCGAACGGCCTGTAGCGTCCACACCCCGCCGGCAAGAAGGATGGCCGACCCGATAGTGATGAGAGGTGCCAGGGCGCGTCCCAACGACTTGCGGATGGCGGTGCCAATGACGGGAAAGAGTGCGTCGGCGAGCGAGCGGGGATCACGACGAGCGGAGGCGGTGAGAGCACGTTCGATGGGCGGCGCCAGCGCCCGGACCAGGTGCGGATCGTTGGCGCGATGAGCGATGGCATCCGGCAACACACCGCTCACCTCGAGAGTTCGTGCCGCCCGATCTGCCAGCTGTGCTTGAAGAGCGGACAGCTCGCGTTGTTCCGGGCCAACGATTAACGAACGCAGCTCCGCAAACTTCGCGGCCTCTGCGGCTCCGCGATCCACATTCGGGCGGACCGCGACACCCGGACGACGATCGCGTCCAGGTTCGTGGGAATAATCAGACACCGCCCGGGCCCTCGGCTCCGGGCGACTTCACCTCACCGGTCAGCCGTTGCGCGATCTCGGTGAAAATAGCGGCGATCAGCGCGCGGTCGGCCTTCTCGGTGCGCAGCTCCTGCAGCTCGCGCGCAAGGGTCAACAAAACGTTGTCTACCTTCTGCCGGATGTCGTCAGTGAGCCGCTGGTGGATATCGACCTGATGCTGTCGGAACTCCCGCTGGGTCGTTGACATCTGTTCATCCAACGTTGCAGCTCGCTGTTCGAGCGCATCAACACGTCGGGCCACGCCATCCTTGAGGTCATGTGTCTCCTTGACAAGGCGCTCTTCGAGGCGTGCGAAGCGACGCTCGATGTCACGTACCTGAACGCCGAAGAGAATGTCGCGGACCTTGTCGAGGCTGGCGCTACCAGCCGAATCCATCGGTTCGGCCGAAGGCGTGTCGTCGAGGGTCGCGGTGCCCACCGGGGCGACACCGCTCTGAGGATCTTCGTCTGTGTTCACAACAACCTTTCTCGCTCGGGCTGGGGGTTTGGGAGATCTTCCGGGCGATTCCGAACGATACGGTTGCGAAACCACTGCTGTCAACGACGGCTTTTGCACTTTGCTGTGCCCCAAACGATACGTACGAACCGCGTTGCGGCGAATTGACTCCGGCTCGCCTCTCGATCGTCTGCCAGTGTCCGTTTTAGCGGCCGATCGCCGCCCGTTTCGCTTACAAAAAACGATGTTGACGGAGGCTTGGCCGCAGGAATGCGCAGAGGCATGACGGGGGCCCGAACACTCCACTATCAGTGCAACCTTGTACAGAGGTGCGTGCTGCAGGACTCTCGTAAGCCTCGCCACGGTCGGAAATCAACCGTTGTCGGGTGCCTTTCTGAAAACGATCAGAGCCGGGCACGAAGCCTGGCGCGCTGATACGCGATTGTCGCGTCTTTCAATTCCCTTTGCCGGCGATGGAGCGTCTCGTTCGCCTCGTCCAATTCCTGGGTTCGTCGCTCGACGTCGCGCTCGGCCTTCTCGACCGCCGTTCGTGCACGCTGCTCAGCGATTTCGGCCTCACGAGCCTCTTGCTGCGCCGCCTTCAACTGCTCGCGCTCTTCTTCGGCCTGCCGTTTCGCGCGCTCCGCCTCCTCCCTTTCGGCCGCGGGATCGGGTTTGGAGGTTACGAGCTTCATCGAGGGTCGCTGCGGTTTGGCCGGGGCCGACCGAATGGGCACACCGGAGAGTGCCGCGAATCCGAGCGGCTTCATCGGGCGCGTCAACCGGCCGGGCGGATCGTCGGTGGGAAGCGCTTCGAGCGTCTCGGCAACCGCTGTCATGGTCTGGGGAGTCGCGGATTGGCCGCCATTCGCCAGGATTTCGCGAACTTTTTCGGTTGCGGCCCGAATCGCGTCACGATGCGCCTTCTCCGCCTCACGGACATCCGCGGCTTTGCCGGCGAGCATCTTGCGATGCTCGTCGCGTGAATGGTCCGAGGCCTCGACAAGGCGATCGAACGACTCCCGCTCGTGCCAATACAGCTGATTGACGGCCCACGCTGCCACGTTGGGCTTTTCGAGCGCCTTGATCGCGGCTCCATCTGAACCGCGGCTCTTGGCGAGCGCGTTCCGAGCCGGGGTGAATTGATCGAGCGGCCCCTGGTAGAGGGCGTCAAGCTCGTCGTCCGATTGGGGCATGCGTGATTCTGTAGCGATCAGTTGTCAGTTTCCAGTTCAAAGGGGGATCAAGCGGTGCCTTGAATCTTCAATGGGACTCAGGGTTGATCTCTGGACCCGCAGATTGAATCGTTTCCAGCACCGCCGCGCCAAGTGTCTCAATCTTCCGATCCCCCATGCCGCGGATGCCCGCCAGGTCGCGAAGCGTGCGGGGCCTGACACGGGCGAGTTCCCGCAACGTCGAGTCGTGAAAGATCACGTACGGCGGAACACCGCGCGCCCGGGCAATCCGCAACCGCATGGATCGCAGCCGATCGAAGAGATCGCGATCGACGCCGTCCCAGGATTCGACCTCGATCCGGGACCGACCGCCGCGCGAAAAAGAGGACCGTTTCTCGACGCGTCGCTGTCGCGCCAGCGACAGGTCGCTCACGGCCGCGGGGTCCTTCATCAGCTCCACTCCTGAAGTCGTCAACTGCAAGACCGGATACGAATCGTCCGATTGCTGGAGCAGTCCGATGGCAAGGAGCTGGTCGATATATCCTCGGACTTCGTCGTTCGAGGCATCGCGTAACAGACCGAAGGTGCTCAGCGTCGCATGGCCTCGAGCGGAGACCTGCTGGGCGTCGCTTCCACGCAACACGTTCGCCACGTGCGTCGCGCCAAATCGCTGGCCGACACGCGCGACACAGGACAGGATCTTGCGAGCCAGGGTTACCGGCTGATCGATGGCTTCGAGCTCACCGAGACAGTAGTCGCAGGCCTCGCATCGTTCCCGTGCGTTGGTTTCACCGAAGTACTGAACGATGTGGCGATGACGGCAGCCGATTCGTGTGGCATACCGTTCCATGTCTCGCATCAAGCCGCGCCGCTCTTCCGTCAGCTCGCCGTTGCGCTCGAGCATGACCCGCCACTTCAAGAAGTCAGCGGCTGACGTGACGAGAACGCACTCGGCTTCCAGGCCGTCGCGGCCGGCACGCCCGGATTCCTGCTGATAATGTTCGAGCGATTGCGGGGCACCGGCATGAATCACGAAGCGGACATCGGATCGGTCGATGCCCATGCCAAACGCCACCGTCGCGACGACGATGTCTGCCTCCTCGTTCAAGAACGCGTCCTGGTTCGCATGACGTGTTTCATCAGGCAGTCCGGCGTGATAAGGGCGAGCGCGAAACCCTTCGTCCTGCAGCCAGGCCGATAACTCGTCCACCTCACGGCGCGACAGGCAATAGATGATTCCAGCCTCTCCGGTGTGTCGGGCCAGGATTTCGCTCAGCTGACGCTTCAAAGCGGAGCGAGGCAGCACCCGGTACACGAGGTTGGGGCGATCGAAGGAACCGACCAGCTCGATTGGATCGTTCAGCTGAAGCTGGGAAACGATGTCCCGGCGAACACGAGCGGTTGCGGTTGCGGTAAACGCGTGAACACTCGCCACGTTCAGCGAGCGGCGGAGCTCCGACAGTTGACGATATTCAGGGCGGAAATCGTGGCCCCACTGACTGATGCAGTGGGCCTCGTCGATGGCGACGAAGCTCACCGGGCTCGACGAAAGGCTCCAGATCGAACCGTCTCCGCCCTCGCCGACCAGGCGTTCCGGCGCCACGTAGAGCAGCCGATAGCGACCCTCGCGTAGTCCCGCTCGAACGGTGGCCTTTTGATCGCTGCTCAACGAGCTGTTGTAGCAAGCGGCAGGCACACCATTGGCCGTCAAGGTGTCGACCTGATCCTTCATCAGCGCGATCAGCGGAGACACGACGAGCGCAAGTCCGTCAAGAATCAAGGCGGGGGCCTGAAAACACAGAGACTTGCCGCCGCCAGTCGGCAGCACGACGATCGAATCCCGACCGTTGAGCACCGCCTCCATCGCCTCCTGTTGCAAGGGTCGGAACGCGGTGTATCCCCAGTAGTGCTGAAGAGTCGAAAGCAGGCGGTCGACAGACACAGGTGCTCGTAGACTAGGACGCGAGGAGCAAAGCGGCCAGGACCCAATTGTACGATGCTGCTCGAGACGCCTGCTGGGCTGTACTGTCCTGACGGAGACTTCTACATCGACCCCTGGCAAGGGGTCGCACGTGCCGTCATTACTCATGCGCACGGTGACCACGCTCGATTCGGCAGTGCCGCGTATCTATGTTCAGACCCGTGTGCGCCGCTACTAACCCGGCGACTTGGTGCAGAAGCCGTCGTCGAGTCGGTTGCATACGGTGCACCCCTCACACTTGGCAGCGTCCGAGTGAGTTTTCATCCCGCCGGACACATCCTCGGATCCAGCCAGGTTCGCATCGAAGGCGCGCAGGGCGTCTGGATCGTCAGCGGTGACTACAAACGCGCGGCAGATCCAACTTGTGCGCCCTTCGAGGTCGTACCCTGCGACACCTTCGTCACCGAGAGTACTTTCGGGCTCCCGATCTATCGCTGGGACCCGACCGAAGTCGTGGTCGGCGAGATTCGCGACTGGTGGCGTGAAAACACCGAGCGATCACTGACTTCCCTGCTGTTCTGCTATTCCATCGGCAAGGCGCAGCGGCTACTCGCCGAGCTCATCAAGGTGACCGACCGGCCGGTTTTCGTGCACGGCATGATGTTGCCAATGATCGAGGTGTATCGGACGGCCGGCATCTCGATGCTGCCGACGATCCCGCTCATTGAAAAGCCACGCGGAACATCGTTTGCGGGAGAGCTCGTGCTCGCTCCCCTGTCCGCACGTGGTACGCCGTGGATGCGCCGGCTCGGTGAGCATTCGGATGCCTTTGCCTCGGGATTGATGCGAGTCCGTGGCGTCCGGCGCCAACGAGCCTACGACCGCGGCTTCGTCATTTCCGATCACGCCGACTGGCCGGCCCTTGTACAGACAATCGCCGAAAGCGGGGCGCCGCGCGTGTTGGCGACTCATGGTCATTCCGAGGCGTTGTCACGATTTCTGGGTGAACAGGGGTACACCACGGGAACCATCCGGACCGCGTGGGAAGGGGAAGGTGGTTCGGACGCCGAATGAACCGCTTTGCCAGCCTGTTTGCGTCACTTGATCAGACCAACTCGACCAACGCGAAGGTCGAGGCCATGGTCGAATACTTCCGCACCGTCCCTCCCGCCGACGCCGCCTGGGCAACTTTTTTTCTCACCGGCCGGCGCATCAAGCGCTTGGTCCCTTATACAGCCGTCAGTCGTTGGACGATGAGCGCCACCGGCGTGTCGGAGTGGCTGCTCATGGAGTGCTACTCGGTCGTCGGTGACGGCGCCGAGACTGCCTCGCTCATCCTCGATCAGCTCGACCCGGTACCCGAAACCGATGGGTCCGGCCCGATCTCGCTCTCAGACTGGGTAGAGCAACGGATCCTGCCGCTGCGGCAGATGGATCCGGACGACCAGGAGGCGACGGTCATCGAATGGATTCGGCCACTCGATCGCTGGCAACGACTCGTCTTGTTCAAGCTATTGACCGGCGAGCTTCGACTCGGCGTTTCGCACACGCTGGTCGTGCGGGCGCTGGCGGAAGTCTCGGACGTTGCCCCGACGACGATGGCCGCGAGGCTGATGGGCGAATGGATGCCGAGCGCAACCTGGTTCGAGTCCGTCATGTCGCCGGGCGTCACCGACGATGACCTCTCAAAGCCGTATCCGTTCTGTCTGGCGTCCCCCTTCGAAGGCGAGCCATTCGATCTCGCAGGGTGGCAGGTTGAGTGGAAGTGGGATGGCATCCGCGCGCAAGTCGTGAAACGTGCCGGGCGAATCCACGTCTGGTCAAGAGGCGAGGAACTGATCACCGATCGGTTTCCCGAAGTCGTGGACGCGGTGCATTCACTACCGGACGGTACGGTTCTCGACGGGGAGATCGTGGCTTTCAGCGACGAGCGCCCGCTGCCCTTCTCTGCCCTTCAGCAGCGAATCGGTCGGCAGAAGCAGGTCGCGCGCAAGGCTCGGGACATTCCCGTCGTGTTCATGGCCTATGACCTGCTCGAACGTGAGGGCGTGGATATCCGGAGCAAGCCCTTGTCGATGCGACGCGTATGGCTCGAGTCGATGGTGTCAACAGCCGCCGAACACGCGGCCCTCGCCCCTCGACAACAGTCAGCGACGACGGCGCCCCTCTTACCATTCGATGACGGTCAGGAGAACGACCAATCCGTGCTCCGCACGTCGCCGATCATCACCGCACAGTCCTGGGACGACCTCACGCGCCTTCGTAGCGAGTCCCGGACCTTTGGCGTCGAAGGGGTGATGCTGAAGCGAAGCGATTCGCCGTATGGCGTTGGACGCAAGCGTGGCGACTGGTGGAAGTGGAAGATCGAACCCTTCACGATAGACGCCGTGTTGATCTACGCGCAACCGGGATCCGGCAAACGTGCGAGCCTGCTGACCGACTACACGTTTGGCGTCTGGGACCAGGGCGAGCTCGTTCCCGTAGCCAAGGCGTACTCGGGTTTGACCAACGAAGAGATTGCCGAAATGGATCGCTGGATCCGGCGGCACACGGTCGAGCGATTCGGTCCCGTGCGGCACGTGGAGCCAGTACACGTCTTCGAGCTGGGTTTCGAAGCGATCGCCAAGTCCACGCGTCATCGCTCGGGGATCGCCGTTCGCTTCCCACGCATGCTGCGATGGCGCAAGGACAAGCCCGCCAGCGAGGCCGATACGCTGGAAACCGTGCGCGCAATGATTGGCTAAGCGCGCGTCGTGGGTGCCGCAGCTGAGGACGCAGCCACGAAGAACACGAAGTCACGAAAGCTCCACTCCGTCATGGCTAGTTTGAAGTTGCTTCGTGTTCTTCGTGCCTTCGTGGCTACGTTGCTGATTGCAAGCGGACCGACGACCGTGGACCATGGACCGTCAAAGCGTCTTCGTCCCGGCATCCACGTCGGGCACGGCGAGGATGCCGCGTTCGACATAGATCGGACGAAGCAGCGCCCGGAGTCGTGGGAGGTGCACGTAAAACCACAAGCCGCCGATCAAACATGCCGCCCCACCAGCGGCAATGGTGGCCGGGGCACCGATGCGTTGCGCGGCAAAGCCCGCCATCAGGCTGCCAATCGGCGCGGTGCCGAGAAAGGCCATCGTGTAGAAGGCCATCACGCGACCGCGCAGCTCTTCGGGCACCACCGTTTGCACGATGGTGTTCGTCGCGGCCAAGGCGATCATGAATCCGGCACCCGAAAGCGGCAGCACTGCCATCGAGAGCCAAAAATTCTCCGAGAACGCAAACGCAATGAGTGCCATGCCGAACACCATCGTGGCCTGACCGATTCGACGGCCAAGCCCCACGACGGTGTGGCGAGACGCCAGGTAAAGCGTCCCCATCAGCGCGCCGAGGCCCGCTGACGTCATCAGAAGCCCCAACGTGTGCGCGCCACCGCCCAGGACGTCCGCCGCGATGACCGGCATGAGCACCTGATATGGCATACCCAGTGTGCTGACGAGAGCGACGAGCAGCAAGCCGGCGCGGACCGGCGGAAAACCAGCGACATATCGGAATCCGGCCGCGAGCGCTTCGCGCACCGGAAGAATATCGGCCGCCCGAGGCGCGCTTCGCACTCGCATGGCGAGCAGGCTGGCGATAACCGCGACGTACGACGCAGCATCGAGCAGAAAGCACCACGCTTCGCCGACGGCGCCGATCACCAGGCCACCGATGGCAGGACCAATCACGCGGCTACCATTCACCAGCGACGAGTTGAGCGCAATCGCGTTCGCGAGATCGCGGCGGTCAGTCACCATCTCAATCACGAAGGCCTGTCGAGCCGGTGTGTCGAAAGCGTTGATCACACCCTGGAACGCCTGAAGGATCAGCACATCGCGCACGGTAATGACACCCGTCAGCGTGAGGAGACCGAGCGCCAGCGATTGCAACAGCGACAGCACCTGGGTCGCAACCAGAACTCGATGGCGATTCCATCGATCGATGTAGACCCCGGCGAGAGGCGCGAGTACCAGGGTGGGGATCTGACCGCAGAAGCTGGCCAGACCCAGGAGAAATGCCGAGTCCGTCAGTCGATAGATGAGCCAGGAGGCCGCGATGCGCGTCATCCACGTGCCAACGAGGGACACGCTCTGACCGAAGAAGAACAGCCGGTAGTTGGGGCTTCGAAGTGCGCGGAAGAGATGAGGTAGCGGCGGGGTACTCACACTCGATCGTAACGGGTCGGCGAGACCAGCAACAAAAAGGGGCGCCGCGATTCCCTCGCGCCGCCCCTCAACGCACCGATGCGATGACTTTCAGTGAAACCTAGTCGCCACCCCCACCTACGCACATCCTGACGTCGTGCCGCAGTTGCTGCACTTGTAGCAGGCGCCGCTACGCACCATGATCGATCCGCAGGTCGAGCATGGCGGCGCATCTTCCTGGTTCTGAATCGCCGCAAACGCACTCTTTGGCGCCGGCGGCGTGGGAATCGCTGTCCTGGGCATCTCGGTGAGGCCAATGCCGATCTTCAGCGACGGCGACGGCGACTCCATGACGTCGTCGCGATTGTTGACGCCGGCGACGTATTGCGCCTCTGGCGACAGGAACTTCGACGCCATCCATCGGAAAATGTAGTCGACGATCGATTTCGCGAAGCGGACGTCGGGATTCTTCGTCATGCCCGATGGCTCGAATCGGACGTGGCTGAACTTGTCCACCAGCGCCTGCAGCGGCACGCCGTACTGCAGCGCGTAGCTGATGGCCTGCGCAAACGCGTCGGCGAATCCCGAGATGGTCGAGCCTTCCTTGGCCATGACCAGGAAGATTTCCCCCGGCTGCCCGTTCTCGAACAGTCCGACCGTGATGTAGCCTTCGTGCCCGGCGATGTCGAACTTGTGGGTAATCGCCTGCCGCTCGTCCGGCAGCTTGCGGCGAACCGGTGTTCTGGCCGCCACTGCCGCCGCGACCGTTTCCTCGACCGTCGCCTTTGCGTCTCTTGCTTTGTCGTCCTTCGACGTATTGAGTGGCTGTGTTCGCTTCGAACCATCGCGATAGATGGAAATCGCTTTCGCACCCATTCGCCAGCTCTCGAGATAGGCCTGCTCGATCTCGTCGACGGTCGCTTCTTTCGGCACGTTGACCGTCTTGCTGATCGCGCCCGAGATAAACGGCTGGGTGGCGCCCATCATCTTGATGTGGCCCATGTAATGAATTGAGCGTTCACCGTTCGCGGCCTTGAACGCACAATCGAAGACGGACAAGTCGCGCTCGAGCAGATGCGGCGCACCCTCGATCGTCTCCTGGCGATCGATGTAGTCGATGATGTCGGCGATCTGAGTGGCGGAGTAGCCAAGCTTGCGCAGGGCCATCGGGACCGTCGTGTTGACGATCTTCATCATGCCGCCACCGACGAGCTTCTTGTACTTGACGAGCGCGATATCGGGTTCGACGCCGGTGGTGTCGCAGTCCATCATGAAGCCGATGGTGCCGGTCGGCGCGAGAACCGTCGCCTGCGCATTTCGATATCCGAAGTCCTCGCCCAACTCCACCGCATCGTCCCACGCCTGCTTGGCCGCGTTGAAGAGGTCGGCGGGCACGTTCTTGGCGTTGATGCCGCGCATCGAGTCGCGATGCTTGCGCATGACGCGGAGGAACGGTTCGCGATTGATGTCGTAGCCGGCAAACGGGCCACCGTGATCCCGCGCGACACGCGCGGACTGCGCGTAGGCCTCTCCGGTCATCAGTGCGGTAATCGCCGCGGCGTAGTCGCGACCCGCATCGCTGTCGTACGGCAGGCCGCGCGACATCAGGAGGGCACCCAGATTGGCGTAGCCCAACCCGAGCGGCCGATAGGCGTGGCTGTTCTTTTCAATCGCCTTGGTCGGGTAGCTCGAGTTGTCGACCAGGATCTCCTGTGCGGTGATCAGCGTGCGAACGGCGGCCTTGAACGACTCCGCATCGAACTCTCCGTCCTCGCGAACGAACTTCATCAGGTTGATCGACGAGAGATTGCACGCCGAATCGTCGAGGAACATGTACTCCGAGCATGGATTGCTGGCGTTGATGCGCGCCGAGTTGGGACAGGTGTGCCACTCGTTGACGGTGGTATCGAACTGCATGCCTGGATCGCCGCAGACCCAGGTGCCATCGGCAATGAGGCGCATCAGGTCACGAGCCCGGTACGTGTCCATGACCTCGCCATTCGTGACCGACCGTGTCTGCCACAGGCCGTCATCGACGACTGCCCTCATGAACTCGTCGGTCGCTCGCACCGAGTTGTTCGAATTCTGGAAGAACACCGAGTTATAGGCCGTGCCCGTGAAAGAACCGTCGTAGCCCGCGTCGATGAGCGCCCACGCCTTCTTCTCTTCATCGACCTTGCAGTTGATGAACTCGACGATGTCGGGATGTTCGGCGTTCAGGATGACCATCTTCGCCGCGCGACGCGTCTTGCCGCCGGACTTGATGACGCCGGCAAAGGCATCGAACCCCTTCATGAACGACACGGGACCGGATGCCGTGCCACCCCCGGCCAACAACTCTTTCGATGAGCGAATCGCCGAGAGGTTGCTACCGGTGCCGGAGCCGAACTTGAACAGCATGCCCTCGGTCTTCGCCAACGTCAGGATCGACTCCATCGTGTCGTCGACCGAGTTGATGAAGCAGGCCGAGCACTGCGGCGCCTTCTCGAAGCCGCAGTTGAACCACACCGGGCTGTTGAATGCGGCCTTCTGCTCGACGAGCAAGTGCTTCAGGTCAGCGCTGAAGGCCGACAGCGCTTCGTCGGACGCGAAGTATTTCTGCCTGGCGGCCCACTCGGTGATGGTGCCAACCACGCGGCCGATCAGCTGCTGCACCGACCGCTCGCGCTGCGGCGATCCCACGTGGCCACGGAAATACTTCGAGACCACGATGTTGGTCGCTTGCTGCGACCAGGGCTTCGGCATCTCGACTTGGCGTTGCTCGAAAACGACCTGCCCTTTTTCGCTGCCAATCACGGCGTCCCGCAGGTCCCATTCGACTTGGTCGAACGGGTCGACTCCAGCGGTCGAGAAGAACCGCGGGAATTCGAGACCTGGGGATGGGCCGTCAGCTGCACTACGGGTCGCCTTGGGCGGCTCGGCGGATTCGATGTGGCCGGTTGAGGCAACCGTCTGCTGTCCAGCAGCGACGGCGAGTTTACGAGCAGGGCCTTCGTGCATGCGTCCTCCGCGGCAAGCGACACCCTTCCCCCGATGGGGCGCTTACCCTATCTATCCGTCAATCCGTCGGTTGGCTCTTTGGTCGGTGCGCGGTGAAGTCGTCCGAATGCTGTCGTTCGTTCCGGCGTTCCTACCCGGTTCCGTTTGCGGCTGGGAGTCGCTTCCAGAGCCAGGGTGTTTCGCGCGACGCCCAATATGCGCTTGCGAGCCATCGTTGTCAAGCACCTGAACCACAAGATGTTGCGTTTTTATTTTAGGTCAGACGCTAGATATCGTGAATTACTCAAGATTTCACCTGCTTCGTCTTATTTTCGCTCAACGAAATGGTTTCGGGCAAGTTAACGGGGAATCGAGGCAGGAACCAACGTGGCGTTTTCGTGTCTGGAGACTAGCGCACAAGCACCGCGCCCATGGTCGCGGCCTTGTCAGCGAGCTTTCCGGCGTACGCGAGATTGCCGCCCTTCAACGCTTCTTCGGCTTGTTCCATGAAGCGACGCGCGATGTCGAACTGCACGCGACCGTCGGCGTCGAGAGCCGCGTAGTTCACTCGCTGCAGATCGCGCTGCGCACGCCCCAGCAGTTCACGGATCGACGCTTCCGTCTTTGCTGCGACTCCAGGTGCCGGCTTCAATGTGAGCGCCGGTGGGTTCACCGCCGGACGATCCGCTTCCGTGCGACCCAGGTCAGGCTTCGGAGGTTCGCTTCGTGGAGACAACGACCGCGGGGCAGGCGGTGGCGGCGGATTGACCAGCGCCGTTTCTACGGGACTCGGTTCGACGGTCGGCAGCGGTTCGTCAATGTAGTCTTCGACCACTCGCGGCGGCGGTGGTGGCGGTTCCAGCATCGGCATCACCGGCAACGTATTCGCTTTGGCCTTGGCGCATCCGCCCGCGCCTACGGCTAGCATCGTCACGACGAGGCAAAGGTGGAGGAGGCGCACCTTACGTAAGATTCTACAGAATAAGACCCCGGGCGGCACATCGAGTCGAGCAAGAGGCGCAGAAATCCTCATAAAGATCCCGAATGACCGGACGGACCGCCTAAGCCTCAGGCACGGCCGAGTCGGTGGGTCTCGGCCCGCAAGGAGGACGTCACCGGGATCGACGCCGAGCTGCCAGAACCGGCCTTGGGCATTTTGATCACGAAGGTCGTTCCCACACTGGGTGTCGATTCGACGTCGATGTCGCCATTGTGGAGCTGAATGGTCCGGTAGACGAGCGACAACCCGATCCCGGTGCCGCCGCTCTTGGTCGTGAAATACAGGTCAAAAATCTTGGCCAGGTTTTCTGGCGGGATCCCGACACCTGTATCCGAAACACGAATTTCAACGCGGCCATCCTTGGTTGGGTGACCGTTGATCGTCAGTTTGCCGCCGGAGGGCATCGCCTGCACGGCGTTCTTGGCGAGGTTGAGGAGCGCCTGCCGCAGGATGCCGGCATCGGCCTCGATGTCCGGGATGTCCGGCGCGACAGTCGATTCGATCGTGACGCCAGTGACATCCGCCTCCACTGCGAGGGTCTTGAGGACTTCGTCGATCAGTGGCCCCGGAGCCACCGGCTGGAGGGTGAGCTCTTCCGGTCGCGCAAACTTCAGGAATCCCTGCACGACGTCGTCGAGCCGCCGAATCTCGCGACCGATGATCTCGAGATGAGACTCGGTCGAGGACGCACTCGCGCCGGCGGCGAGCTTCTGCTTGAGCAGCTCGAGGTGAATCGTCATCGCATTCAGCGGATTCTTCACCTCGTGCGCAACGCCAGCAGTGAGTCGGCCGAGGGCGGTCACGCGCCTCGACAGCTCCAGCAGCTGCGCACGTTTGGTGCTATGCGGCATGACGTCGCGTAGCTGGTTGCTGACACTCGCGAACACATCGCCGAGGTCCTTGAATTCGTCCTCCTTGAGATCGAGCGTGGCGCCAAGGTCGCCTTTTCCAAGACGGGTCAGACCACTCCGGATGACATGGATCGGCCGCACCACGACCTGCGCCAGCAGGATGGCCACGACCATGGCGACGAGCAGCGCGATGGCCGCGGCAAACGCTGCCGGCTTGAGCGCTTCGGTGAGCGTTTCGCGGATAAGCAGCGTGGATTGTCCCACGCGGACGTCGGCAAATGGCGTATCGCCGAGCAACATCGGCTGCCGCCACTCGAGCATTCGTTCGGTCTGATAGACCGCTTGCAGTTGTGTGATGCCGCTGGCGTCCGCGAGCGCGCCGAGATCATCACCCGCGGGTAAGCTCTCGCCTACTCGCGACGGATCACTGTGGGCAATGACCGTACCGGCATGGTCCACGATGGCAGCGTAGGCCACGTTCTCCGAATACAAGGCGGACTCGAGCGCCGCCCGCATGTCGGGGTCGCGCCGCAGGTCCTGGTATCCGGTCTCGGCACTGACGACGACGTTCTGCGCACGATGGTAGATGGTGAGCGCGATGAGCTCGCCGCGATGCCGACTCTGCTCGAGCAGGACGCGCGTCAGCGAAACGAGATGCAGCAGGCTCAGTACGACCACCACCAGCGCGACGATGGAAGTGACGCCGAGGACCTGCTTTTGCTTGATGGAAAGCGGCATGACTGAGTCAGTTTTCAGTTACCAGTTGCCAGTTCAAAGGATGACTTCGTGTGCTTTGAACTGGCAACTGAGAACTGGCAACTTCTACTGTGTCGTCTGCTTCATCCGATTGAGCTTGTTGTGCAGCGTCTTGAGGCTGATTCCCAGCATGTCGGCGGCGCGCGTCTTGTTGTTGCCCGCGGCCTCGAGTGTCGCCAGAATCAGCTTGCGCTCCGCTTCGTCGACGGTCATACCGGGTGCAATCGTGACGCCGCTGGTCGGTTCAATCGGCCTGGTCGGGGGCCCGAAGCGCGGCAAGTGCTGAACTTCGATGTATTCGCCGCGCGCCAGAATCGTCGCCCGCTCGATCACATTCCGAAGCTCACGCACGTTGCCGGGCCAATCGTAGGTCTCCAGCATTCGCATGGCATCCGGCTTGACATCGCGCACGCTGCGACGATCGCGTGAATTGAACTCGTCAACCAGCGCCTGAATCAGCAGTGGCAGGTCCTCCTTCCGATCTCGCAGCGGTGGCAGCTCGATGGTGAAGACATTGAGGCGGTAATAGAGATCGTCCCGGAGCTTGCCGTCACGGATGGCCTCGGTCGGGTTCATGTTCGTGGCGGCCAGCACTCTGACGTCGACTTCCTGCTCGACTCGCCCGCCCAACCGCCGGAATCGTCGCTCTTGCAGCACGCGCAGGAGCTTGACCTGTGTCACCGGGACCATCTCTGCGATCTCGTCGAGAAACAACGTGCCGCGATCGGCGAGCTCGAAACATCCAGCCCGGCGATCAGTGGCGCCGGTGAACGCGCCGCGTTCGTGCCCGAAGATTTCGCTCTCGAGCAACGTCTCCGGAATCGCCGCACAGTTGATGCCGACAAACGGCGCTTCGCTGCGGGTGCTGAGCTGATGGATGGTTTGCGCCACGAGCTCTTTGCCCGTCCCCGATTCACCGATGATTAGGACGGACGCCGTCGTCGGCGCGGCCTGCTCGATGACCTGGTAGATCCTCCGCATCTTCGGACTGTGTCCGACGATGCGACCGAAGCTGCCCTTTTCACGGAGCTGCCGGCGTAGAACTTCGTTCTCGCGCTTCTGCGCGTTCATTTCCGCAATGCGCTGCAGCAGCAACTTCAGCTTTTGTGGATCTACGGGTTTGGTCAGGTAGTCTTCCGCGCCAAACTTGACGGCTTCAACCGCAGTCTCCACCGATCCTTGCGCCGTCAGCATGATCACTTTGACCTGATCAGCCTCGTCCACGAGGGCTTTCAGCAGCTGCATGCCATCCATGCGCGGCATCACCATATCGGTGACGACGATGGCTGGGCGGAACGATGTTATGAGCTTGAGGGCTTCCTCGCCGTTGGCTGCGGCTTCGGTCACGAAACCCCAGGTCCGGACAAGCTCAGCGAGGCCGGCACGGGTGGCGGCATCGTCTTCGACGATCAGGACGCGCTCGGCTTGCGAGGTCTTCTGCGTTTCTATCATTGGATCAGGTCGAGTGTACCATTCTCGCTCAGTGTCATTGGACCTCCCCCCGACTTCCGACCTTCCCACGCCTGAACCGCCCGATCGAGTGATTCTGACCCGGCCGCGCGCGCTGGCCGAGGTGGTCATGTGTTCAGGCTATCCCACCCAACTCGCGGTTCTCCCGCTGCTGACGGGCCTCGGCGTCTACCCCTTGAACGGGACGACGCTGAATCCCACGTTCGTTTTCGCCGTTTCCGCGATTGATACCGTGCTGCTCCTGGGACTGGTGTTCCTGTTCCTGCGCCACAGCCGCGAGAGCCCGCGCGACGTGTTTCTCGGTCGGCGGTCGATTCCAGCCGAACTCGGGATGGGACTGCTGGCGATGCCGGCGATCTTCGCGTTGGTCATCGCAGCGCAGTTGTCCATTCGTGCCTTCGCCCCTCACCTGCACAACGTTCCGGTCAATCCCTTCGAGTCGCTGCTGGGGTCGCCCTTTCAGATGGCCGCCTTTCTCGCTCTCGTCGTCATCGCGGGCGGAGTGCGCGAGGAGATTCAACGGGCGTTCCTGCTCCATCGTTTTGAACAGCGACTGGGCGGTGGCGGAGTCGGTCTCGCGGTGACGAGTTTCGCCTTCGGTCTCGGTCACACACTGCAAGGCTGGGATGCAGCAATCGTCACCGGTCTGCTGGGTGCTTTCTGGGGATCGACGTATCTGGTGCGGCGAAGCGCGATCTCCAATGTCACAAGTCACGCGCTCTTCAACGTCGTGCAGGTCGTGGCCGGACTGTCGTCGTCAGTTCGGGCTTGAAGGACTGATCACTCGACGCCTTACGGCGTCTTCCACAACTCGACTATTGGCGTCCTGCGACGCAAGTCGTCGAGCCAATTGGCGATGAGGGCCGCTTGACGCTCGGCTACCGCTCGATCCTTGGCCGTATCGCCGGCGCCGGGATCTGCCGGCGCGGCAACGGCGGCGAAGCGCTGCGCCAGATACGCCGCGACCCGAAGATCGTCGCGGATCCATGCCCGTAATCGGGCTTCGCTGAATCCCCCACTCTGAAGCGCTCGAGCATAGAGATCTGGTGTCGGGAATCGGGCGCGAACGGCCGCCAGTTGACGTTCGAGGTCACCCTCCTGCGGCTCTGGTGGAGCGTAGCGCTGCACCTCGCGAAGCATCAGCATGCGATCGACGAGGCGCGGCGTCGCACCGGCGATGTCCACCGGGCTATCGACGCCGTTGACGAGGCCCAACGTGACGGCCGCTCGCACTTCGGACAGCGTCAGGGCCTGTCCAGCGACGATGGCCAGTGTGCGCTCGATGAGCTCACCTGCTTGCTTGGTGCGCGCCGACAGCACGTCCAGGGTAAGCAGCAGCGCGACGGTCACAATCACTCGACAGCGCACGGTCATCAGAAGGCTTGCCCCAGCGAGATGTGAAAGACCGTGCCACGCTCGCGCCCGCCGCCAGAGAGATTCTGGCGGTCGAGGTTGAAGCCCAGATCCACGCGCAAAGGCCCGAGCGGCGATCGATATCTCAGACCGAAGCCCGCCGTCGGGCGCAGTTCGTCCAGCTGAATATCACCGACTCGTCTGAAGACGTTGCCGGTATCGAAAAAGCCGACGGCGCCAAGCCCCTTCCAATAAGCGGTCCGCAATTCGAGGTTGGCGACGATCAACCCGTTTCCACCGGTAGGAAACCCATCTTCATTGAGTGTTTCCTCGGTTCCGAGCCGATCGAGCACGAAGCCGCGCACGGTGGAGTCGCCGCCGGCGAAAAACCGCTCGCTGGCCGGGAGATCGGCAAACACGTCGAAGATCGGCTCTCCGTCCTCGCCGACGACTACTTCCCCATCGGCATTTTCCCGTTCCACGAGGCGCTCGAACCCGACGGCCAGCCCGAGACGGAGGCCGGCCACGAACGTCAAGCGGTGGGCACCAGGTAGGCGACGATAGGCAAAGGCCTGTCCGAAAGTGCGGAGGAACCCGACTTCCGAACCCATCGCCCGCGCCGCAAGCGTCGTGTCGAGGCCGAGAACCGTCCCGCGGTCCGGATCCAGCACGTCGTTGCGGGCATCGCGAAGTATCGAGCCGGTGAGGGTCGACAGTCGAAACTGGGGAAACAGTCGATCGATGAGGAGTTGATCCTCGGGCTCGATCTTGACGTCGAACACACGGGTCCGCTCAAGCGCCCAGCGTCCGCTGACCGTCACACCGTTTCCAATCCGCCTCGCGTACTCGGTCCGCACGCCCCGACGATTGAAATTGAAACTCGTCCGAACCGCCTGCTCGAGGAAGCCGGTGAACTGCACGTCGCCCGGTGTGTTGAACAACCGCGGTTCCCTGAATGTGCCCAGCACGCGGTACTCGTTGAAGCCATAGCCACCGACGTCGTTGGGATCGGTTGAATCGACGGCCGGGTCGCGCGGCCGGAAGGTGACGCGCGTCAACAGCGAAACGCTCCGGTTTTTCCCCCAAAGATTGCGACGGCTGATCTGGAAGAATCCGCGCGGGGCAATATCGATCCGCTCCTCCGCCGGTTCGCCCTCGGTTTCAGCCGGTCGGAAGCGGCGACCCGCCTCGAGTCCACCGCCGTACTGGATCGTCGTGGAAGCGGCCTCTTCGACTTCCACCATCACGTCACGATTGCCCGTCCCGGTGTGGGGCAACTCCACCAGTCGCACGCGTCGAAATAACCCCAGAGCGGCCAGGCGTCGCTGGGTCTCGCCCAGCGCATCGTCACCGAGCGGCTTGCCAGGTTCGATCGTCACCTCGCGACGGATGACGTCCTCATCGGTTCGAACGTTACCGGTGACGAGAATATGGTCGACCAACGTCTGCGAACCCTCGGTGACGCTCCAATGGATGTCGATCGTGCGCCCTTCGTCGCGGACGTCGGTCTTCGCCTCGGCGCGAACATCGCGGAATCCTTGATTCTGGTAGAACCGCTCGATGGCGCCGCGGTCGGTATCGAGTTGGGGACGGTAGAACGGCCGATCGCTGGTCAACGCCAGCAGTTGGCGAACCTGCGCGTCGGCGACCTGCTGCGCCCCCTGTATGGTCACCGAGTCAACGGTCGTCGGCTGACCCTCGTTGACGATGAGGCGGACGGCGACGGGCCGGTACTCCTGTCCATTGGAGCGCTGGTCTGGCAAGACGACCACCTCGGGCTTTACGGTGGCGCGCGCGAATCCTCGAACCCGATAAAGCTCGGTCACCGCGGCGGCTACGGTTGCCACACGACCGTCGACGAGAGGTTCCCCGGGCTTCAGGACCAGGAGCGGTTCGAGCTGAATGCGTGTCACCGCGACGTTCCCGGTGACATCGATCGATGCCAGCCGATGCAATAGTCCTCGGCGGACAGTGAAGGTCAGGACCATCTCGCCACTCCGCTCCTCGCGAACATACGTGGCCTCGCCCGCGCGATATCCCTGCTGACGCAGGTAGTTCTCGATGTTGCGGCTGGCGTCTTCGAGCAGATCGAGATCGACGCTTCGCTCCTGGCGAACGGGAACGAGCTCGTTTCGTCGGTTCTCCGGGAGAGGATCACCGGCGAACACGACGCGGACGAGCGGTCCGCGGGTCACGTTGACCTTGATGTTGGCGACGCGCTCCTCTTCCGTGAATTCGACGGCAATCTCTGCGGTCGCCTCGTAATACCCTTTGTCACGAAGGCCGGCCTCCAATTGGGCAAGGCGCTTATCGATCTCCACGCGGTCGTACGGGCGGCCGCGCCCCAGCCTCAGGTCGGTCAGGATGTTGGCACTCGTTGGCGGGTTGTCACCGTCAATCGAAACCTCGCCAATCGTCGTACGAAATCCGGGGTTGATGATCAACCTCGCATTGACGACCTCGGCTCGGTCGCCTGGCACGACTCGGGGTTCGATGGAGGGCCGCCGATACCCGCGCACCGCGTAGATCTCGCTCACCGCCCGAACGATGTCGGGCATTCGCGAGCGGGGTGGCAACGTCCCAAACTGCTCGGCGATCGCCGTACGAAGAACACCCGAATCGATCGCGGCGCCGGATTCAACGTCGATGCGGCCCAGGCGCTCGACCGGCACGAGAACCCATCTCAAGCTGACCGCGTCCTTGGCCGTGCCAGCCGGCTCTGCGAATACGCGCACGTCCTCGAATCGCCCGAGGCCGACCAGATGGTCGATGGTCGCCCGGATTTGCTCCATCGACAGCGGCTGACCGACTCGTGTGCCAACCAATTGGACCACCGTTGGGTCGGTCATCAGGACACCGCCGACCTCGACTCGCACATCGAGCACGGTGCGACCAAGGTATTCGTTGACGTCCGCGGCAGCAGGCAACGCGAAGAACAGGATGACGAGCAGGGCCAACGAGGCGCTGTGGCGCCCTGGGGAACGCGACTCCTTCATCAGAAGAGGTGTCGTTTCCGAACCTCCAGCGCGTAGGTGCGATCTTCGTTCTGCGAGAGGACCCATCCGAGGCTGTCGTTCTGATCGTATTCGAGCAGAATCAACTCGTCGCGCGTCGAGGACGACAGGCTCGTCGCGTAAGTGAGGTAGACGCGATCGGAGATTCGCTTTCCGATGGTGACCCGCGCCGCCGGGTTGACGTCAAGCCGCGAAGCTGCATCCTGCGTCGGGTCGATCAGGAGCGGCGTGATTTGGAAGGTGTCGACGCCGAAAGTCCGTTGGACCACGCGGCCGACCTCTTGCGACAGGGCGCCTGTGAGCGCGCGGGTGGCGCGCGCCTGCAAGATGTCCTGCTCCCGCTGATTGGGCTGGCGCAGCGAGGCCAGCTCAACATCACCCTGAGGCGCTGTATCGCTGAACAGGAGCGTCAGGATATCCATGGGCGCCAGTGGGGGATCCGACGTGAACTCAGGCTGCATCCGCTCCGTGGTACCCGCCATGCGCAGCGTCACGAGATACGTCTGTTGCAGCATTCGCACTCGCGTCTCGGCTTCGACGTCGAAGAACGGCTGAATCCGGTTCGGATTGGTGAAATCGAGGCTGCCCCGGGTCACCTGATACCGCCGGCCCTCGAACCGAACTTCGCCGCGCTCGATCTCGGCGCGGCCGAACAGCAGCGGGCGTTCGAAGGTTCCGCGCAGACTCAGATCGCTGCTCGCCACGATGCGAGCCATCTCGTTTTCGACGTGCAGCGTCGATGGAGCGACGATCCGGACGTCGTAACGCAATGGCGGCAGCCCGGACGATGAAATCGCTCCGGGCGCCACGGGCAGGCCAATGTCATCGCTGGCGCCGAGCCCGAACACGTTGCCCGAAGCATCGAACCCACGTGTCCAAGTCGCGTTATCGACCGTGACGGTCCCGGTCAGCGTCGGTCCCGAGGCGGGCCCTTGCAACGCCAGCGTGGCGTCGACAACCGACCTCATACCCTCAGGAAAACGGAGACGCATATCCTCGCCCGTCGCCGTGAGGTCGAACTCAGACAGTTGGTAACCGGACAATCCGATGCGACCGCCGAACTTCACGGCGCCGCCACCCAGGCGCCCGTTGAGCGGCGTGGTGTAGCCCGGGTCATCCAGTCGGATGCCCGAAGCGTTGAAGCTGATGACGCCGTTCAGATTCTCGAGCGCGTGAGGGAACGAGAAATGGCGCAGCCGTCCCTCGGTCAGCATTGCTTGGCCCGAGACAATCGGCCGGGCCGTCGTGCCGCCGATCAGCGCCGACACGTCGGCGCGTCCCGAGCTCCGCAGGTCGCCCATGAAGCCCTGCAACACCGCGAGATTGGCGGCGCCGTTCGCCTGCAACGAGAGCCCCTCCCTCGCCAGGTCGACGTTGCCCGCAACATCGAGCGCGGTGTCATCGCCGACAAGCCGCAAGTTGTCCAGGCGCAGCGTTTGTCCTTCGACGGCCAACTGGATCGGACCCTGATTTCGCAAGGATGTAGTCGACGAGCCGAAGGTCCAGCTGCTCAATCACGGTCGAGATGCGCAACGCGTCGCGGTTGTAGATGTCGCCAACCACACGAACCGTCCCGCTGGCGACGGCAGTCGTGTAAGGGGATAGGTCCGGCTTGAAGACACGGACATAGGGGTCGAGCGACGTGTCGCTCACCCGGAACGACATATCAGCTTCGCCCTCATCGTCTAGTGCCAGGCGACCAGTCCCAGAGACCGAGAGCCGCGACGATGCCGCCTCCAGCTCGTACGTGAGCAACTCGCCGCGGATGGAAAGGCGCGCGGTAACCGCACCAAGTCCCTCATCACCGACAAACAGATCCTGAACGCCGATCCGAACGTCATAACGAGGCTCGTCGAACTCACCGCTCCCCCCGGCCGAGAATTCGAGCACGCCCGTGAGCGGAGGAAATTCAGGAAAAGTCGCGACGTCGAGATTCTCGACGGCGAGGCGACGGCCGTCGGCATTGAAGGAGTAGGTTCCGTTCCAACCGACATACGCAGCGCCGGTAATCGAGCCTGTGCCCTTCGCGATCTCAATGGCATCCAGCCTGACGCCCGTGCCTTCGAATCGCAGGCCCGCTGATGCGGTGGAGAACTGTTCGCCGTAAGCGCGTCCGTTGGCGATGGTCATCCGGCCGAAGCCGAACGGGCGCGTGTAGGGGCCGTAGACATGAAACTCGCCGGATAGCGCGCCACTGACCGGGTAGTCCTCGAGATCAAAGGCATCGAGAAGGTCGTCCACAGGACGCCCTTCGATGCGAATGCGAGCATTGATTTCCTCGCCCTGATCTCGGCGCGGGTAGCCAAGCGAGAACGACCCCGAGACGTCGAGCCGCGAATCCGCACGGGTGATCACCGCGCGACCCACATGCGCATATGAGTTCTCGATAACCACGTCGCCTTCGAAATCGCCCCATGTGACATCGAAGGCCTGCATCGCGTTGCCACTGAAATGGCCTTCGATGCGCGGGCGACGGAAGGCGCCGGTGAGGACGCCGTCGAACTCGCCTGCGCCGTCCATTTGCACGGCGCGAGTGGACGAGCCGAACGCAGTCATGATGCCGGCCAGAAATCGATCGCTTTGCTGCCAGTCGGCGCTCGTGACATGAAATGGAATCTGCGAGTCTTCCCCTCGCCAGGTGGTCGTACCGCCGAACGTGACGAAGGTGTCATCCGTTGCCAGTTGGCCGTTTGACAGCTGAACCGCTTGTCCGTCGAAGGCGTAGTCGAGCGCACCACTGATCGACACCGGCGCCAAAGGCAGGTGGTTGCTGAATGGCCCCCAGTCATTGGCGCGATCCTCTGCCGCGGCGATGTGCTGAGCGGTGAGGTCTCGTGCGAGAGGAGTGGATGAGGCCAGAGGCGCGACAGCGATCGAGCCTTGGCCGGTGCGATCGCTGAATGATCCGAGCTGCCATTCAAGCCGATTGTGACCCGTGGCTCGGCCCGCGAGCCGTATGCCCGCGAGCTCGTAGAAACTGGTCAGGGACTGGAGGTCGACGTGCTCGTATTCCACATCGAAGCGGGCACGAGCGCGTTGGCCCGGCCGCCCCAGTGGCGCCATGAGGTGCTTGAAGCGCGTGCGGCCCCCCAGGAACTCGGAGCTGGCGTGAATCACTTCGAAGCGGTCGGGCACCCATTCCAGTGCGCCTTCGAGATTTCGAAAGCGATAGGCGTTGATTCCCGCTTCGCGACTGAAAAAGTTGCCCTTGAGCTCGCGTCCGCCCTTGAAGAGACGAAATGTTCCGGTGAAGTCCCCTTCGCCATGCAGTGAGAACGCATCTTTCGCGAAGAAGATCTCGCGCATGCGCCCAAACTGCACACGCGACTGCACCTGATAGAACATTTCCGGCCAGCGGGCGGCGTCAACCACGCCGGTGAGCTTCGACTCAGCGCCGTCGGTCGTCATGTCGATCCGATCGAGGACGATGCGACCGTTCTGTACCTTGAAGCTGGCGAACATGTCGGCGGACATCGGCTCGAAGTCGCGAAAGTGAATCGTGCCGCCGCGAAATTGCGCGCGTCCCCGGTAGTCCCCGAACTTCCCCGCCGTCACTTCGAGGTTTCGCGCAACGACACCCCAGCGAGAGCCCTGATCGTCGAGCTCGAACTCGCCACGGGTCGCCCGCACGAACTTCATCGTGGTCACGACGCGACTCGGCTGGTCAGGACGTTCCGGCCGTGGCGGCCCATTGAGGCGAGGCCAGTTGTGACGGCCGTTTGGGAAGCTCTCGACAAGCATCTTCCAGTCGGCCATTTCGACGCTGTCGACGAGGACTTCGCGGTTCCACAGCGCGCCCCAGGTCAATGAAATGCTGATGCGCTTGGCGACGAGCCACGGGCGTGATTCCGGCGTCAGTCCGTTGATGCGGAGGTCCTCGATAACGAAGCGACCGCGGCCGAGCTCGACGCCAAGACGCCCGATATGCATCGGGCGATCGAGCCATTTCGAGCCTTCGACCTCGGCACGCTCCCGCAACACGGGTCCCAGGTCTATCGAGACGGTCGACACGAGCACCGTGGCCAGAAGAATGGCAACCACGACGACCGCGGCACGAACACGTCGGTAGGTTGCCTTCAGCACGCCTAGTCCACTGTCACGAGGGCGGTGCCAGCTTCGACGGACTGCCCTTCGGAGACGTAAACGCTGGCGACAGTACCTTCGCGCGTCGCCCGCAGCTCGTTCTCCATCTTCATCGCCTCGACTACGACGAGGACTTGCCGTGGCTTCACGACATCACCGGGTTTGACCAACACACGGACAATCTTGCCGGGCATGGGGGCCGCTATTTTCTGGGTGCCAGTCGCCTGTGCCCCGCGACCACGGAGACGCCGATCGTGACCGTTTCGCGTGCCGACGGGCATGCGAAATCCGTCGATATGAACCTCGACGATGCCATCGCCAGGCAGCGGAATCAGGGATGCTTCGATGCTCAGCGATTCTTCGCGGTCGGAGTCGCCAACCAGGAGCGACAGCGTCTGGCCATCGACGCGGACCGCGCTCACGAACCGCGTTCGGCCGTCGACCGTCACCAGATAGCCGTTCTCGTGTGGCTTGACCTCGACAACGCGGGGACGGTCGGCTACGTCGAACTGGAAAGTCATTTTTCAAAAGACCGGATGCACGTCACCGAAGGGAGGCGACTCGCCCCACGGTCTTCCATCGGCTCGGCGGGATCGCTGGCGAAGCGGCGCCATTGCTCGACTGAAGACCCTCGCCTTTGACCACCCGCGACAAGGCCACGGCGATTGCAGCCAGCTCGTGATGTTCCTCGGTGGGCTCGCGCAGCGGACGGCCATTCCTGGCGCTCAACTTGTGATCGATAAAACCAGTGTCGAACCTCGCCGCCACGAAATCCTCGTCGTCCAACACCCATTGAAAGAATGGGATGGTGGTCTTGATCCCGAGGACTTCGTATTCGGAGAGCGCCCGCTTCATGCGGGCCAACGCGTGCGGTCGCGATTCTCCCCAGGTGATCAGCTTGGAGATCATCGGGTCGTAGTAGATCGGCACTTCGCCACCCTCGTAGGCGCCACTGTCGTCGCGAACGCCGGGTCCCTGCGGAACCCGCAAACCCGCAATCCGGCCAGGCGACGGCATGAAACCGCTGTCGGGGTCTTCGGCGTAGATGCGGCACTCGATGGCGTGCCCACGCGGTTCGAGCAACGTCTCGGGATCGAGCGTCAGCTTCTCGCCGCGAGCGATGCGAATCTGCCAGGCAACGAGGTCGACGCCCGTCACCAGCTCGGTGATCGGGTGCTCGACTTGCAATCGCGTGTTCATCTCGAGGAAGTAGAACGACCCGTCTTCATCCAGCAGAAATTCGATGGTCCCGGCATTGGTGTAATTCACCGTTCGCGCCACCGCCGCGGCGGCCGTCGTCATCGCCCGTCGCAAGTCCGGTGAGACGACCATCGACGGACTTTCTTCCACTACTTTCTGGTGGCGGCGCTGCAGCGAACACTCACGTTCGACAAACGGCAGAATCGTGCCGTGATGGTCGCCGAGCAACTGCACTTCGATGTGGCGCGGCTTCAGGATGCGACGCTCGAGATAGACCGCGGAGTCGCCAAACGCGGATCCGGCTTCGGACCGTGCGGCGCGAAGCGCGGCAGGGAGATCGTCGGGCGATGCCACCATCCGCATCCCCTTGCCCCCGCCTCCCGCGACGGCCTTGAGCATCAACGGATACCCGATGCCCTCGGCGATCGACAACACCTCGCGATCTGTCACCTTCTCGTCGAGTGGCTGCTCGGTGCCCGGCACGACCGGCACGCCGGCACGAATCGCCGCTTGCCGGGCCGCGGTCTTACTGCCCATCAACGCAATCGCCTCGGCAGTTGGGCCGATGAAGATCAGCCCTGCCTCACGACACGCACGTGCGAAGTCTTCGTTCTCGGCGAGGAATCCGTAGCCCGGATGCACCGCGTCCGCGCCGGATCGCCGTGCCGCATCAACAATCGCGTCGATCCGCAAATAGCTCTCGCGCGGCGGGTTACCCCCGATCGCGAACGCCTCGTCACCCATGCGGACATGGAGTGCCGTCCGATCGCATTCCGAGTAAACGGCGACGGTCGCGATGCCCATGTCGCGACACGCGCGAATGATACGTACGGCTATCTCGCCGCGGTTGGCTACGAGAACCTTTTTCACAGGGAAGATCCTTACGATTCTAGCAACCAAACGCTCCATCCGCGAAGGGAAGGTGCGTGCGGGACTGCTATCCCCCGAGCGATCAGAAAGTGGTGGAAGGACGCGGTGGTAGAGCCACGCCTTTGAGTAACCACGCCGAAACGACGGCCCAGGTGACGAATGCGAGAACGAACGGCCAGACGGAGGCGTCGCTGAAGTACCACGTCGGCAAGCGGCCAAAGAGTGCGGCCAGTTGCGGCAACGCCTGGGTCAGCGCATTGCTGCCGTTGCCGTCCTCCCACAGGATCTTCGGATCGTTCCAGACAACCGCGTTGATCACCACCTGCACCGCGATCAGCGCGCCGACGAACACCCGCTGAGCCATTCCCAGACTGCGCGCCATTCCGGCAGCGGCCACGGCCAGCAACGGCACGATCGGAACGATGAACCGTGGCGCAGGAGACCAGCCGCCGACGAAGCCGTACGGATTGATTGGCGGAAACACGATTGCCCCAATCCCCACAATGACGAGCACGGCCACCGGGAAAGCGAACGCGGGATCGCGGCGCCACAGCCTCGCGAGCCCCGGCCAGGCCAGCAGATAGATTGGCGCCAGCGCGAAGAGCCCGAATTCCTGATCGAAGAACAGGCCGCTCGTGCGGAAGGCGATCTCGCGCAGCATCTCACCCAACCCAGTCACCGTCCCCAGCCGCGCGTGATCGTTGAAGACCAGGCGACCCCAGAAGAGCCAATTGAAGCCAGTGCGAATCGCCGCGACGATGAGCACTCCTATCGCGAACGGGACGAGCAGTCGGAGGCGCCGGTAATGACTCGCCACTGCGATCGCGACCAGCGCAAACGACAATGGACCGTTCCGGATGTGGACCAGCGTCAGCAGTCCCACGAGCAAACCCGTCAACAACCACTCTGCTCCCGCGGACGATGG
Source organism: uncultured Acidobacteriota bacterium (assembly GCA_963724485.1). Lineage (GTDB taxonomy): Bacteria > Acidobacteriota > Vicinamibacteria > Vicinamibacterales > UBA2999 > JACCSI01. The sequence goes on along the minus strand of CAVRUW010000010.1, from coordinate 481,880 downwards.
CTGCGTAATGCGCCGGAGCGAGACCATCACGATGAGCGCCGCGACGAGCTCGGTGAAGAAGAGAAACGAAAACGACAGGAGGGGTGGCGAGAGCCCGAAGAGAAGTGCCCACCAGAACGCGTGACGTTCGGCGATACCGATTGCCAAGAGAGCGCGCGCGATCTCGATGGTCAACAGGCCGGCCAGAATCGCCATCGCCAGGCTGATCTGATGGCGAAGGAGCAGAGAGGCATTCAGCTTCGCTTTCGTCATCCACTCCGGCGGCAGACGCCGGCTGAGCCACTCGGCCAGTGGATACATGACGCGCACGAACGGCGCCGCGAGCAGTGGCAAGCCGATGTCATGAACCGGACGTGGCACGCCGTCGCGGCCAGGCCTCAGGTGAGCTTCGGCCTTGGCCGTTCCAGCTCCAACCAGATTGCGAGGATCGTCGTAATCGTTTGCTAAACGGAAATCACCATCGAAGGCGATCGACCGCGCCATCATCAAGTAGTGAAGCTCGTCGCCGGAGCCAGCGTGGGTCCCGTGCGTGATCAAGCCCCACACCACGAAGAACACCGTGATGAGAAGGCTCCGAGCGGCGCGATGGCTCAGGCCCGGCGCCGCATTGGGCCGCCATCGATCAATCACGGCAGGTCTGCGAGCGGGTCACAACGGTTACAACGGGATATTCCCGTGCTTCTTCGGCGGCGTCTTGTCGCGTTTGTGCTCGAGGGTACCCAGCGCCTGAATCAACTTGCGACGGGTTTCGCGGGGCCGTATCACTTCGTCGATGAACCCGCGCTCTGCAGCGACGTACGGATTGGCAAATTTGTCGCGGAACTCCGCGACTTTCTGGGCACGCAGTGCCGCCGGATTGGCGGCCTTTTCGATTTCACGTCGATACAGCACGTTGACGGCACCTTCAGGCCCCATCACGGCAATCTCCGCACTCGGCCATGCGTAGTTGAAGTCAGTGCGAATGTGCTTGCTCGCCATGACGCAGTACGCCCCACCGTACGCCTTTCGCGTGATCACCGTGATCTTCGGCACCGTCGCCTCGGCAAACGCGTAAAGGAGTTTCGCGCCGTGCCGAATGATCCCGCCGTACTCCTGGACTGTCCCGGGCAAGAAGCCCGGCACGTCCTCGAAGGTGATGAGGGGAATGTTGAAGGCATCGCAGAACCGCACGAACCGTGCGCCTTTGACCGACGCGTTGATATCGAGCGTACCGGCAAGATGCGCCGGCTGGTTTGCCACCACTCCTACCGCCCTGCCGCCAAGCCGGGCAAACCCGACCACGATGTTCTTGGCGAAGTGCTCGTGAACCTCGAGAAAATACCCATCGTCCGCAACCGTCCGAATGACGTCGAGGATGTCGTACGGCTGATTGGGTGAGGGCGGAATGAGATGGTCCAGCGATTCGTCCTCCCGATCGCTGGCATCCTGGGTTGCTACAATCGGCGCGTCGTCCAGGTTGTTGTCGGGCATGAACGACAGCAGCTCGCGGATGAGTGCGATGCACTCCGCGTCGTCTTCCACCGCGAAGTGCGCGACGCCACTGCGTTCGTTGTGCGTCATGGCGCCGCCGAGGTCTTCCTTGGTGACATCTTCGTGGGTCACCATCTTGATCACGTCCGGACCGGTCACGAACATGTAGCTCGTGCCCTTCACCATGATCGTGAAGTCGGTGATGGCGGGCGAGTACACCGCGCCACCGGCGCACGGCCCCATGATCGCGGAGATCTGCGGAATTACGCCCGAGGCCAATGTGTTTCGCAGAAAGATGTCGGCATAGCCGCCGAGGGACAACACGCCTTCCTGAATGCGTGCGCCGCCGGAGTCGTTGAGTCCGACGACGGGCGCGCCATTGCGCACCGCCATGTCCATGACCTTGCAAATCTTGGCGGCGTTGGTTTCCGACAGCGACCCACCGAACACCGTGAAGTCCTGCGCGAAGGCATACACGGCGCGGCCGTTCACGCGGCCGTGCCCGCTAACGACGCCATCGCCGGGCATCACCTGCTCACCCATCCCGAAATCGCTGCAGCGGTGCGTCACGAGCTTGTCGACCTCCTCGAAGGTCTCGGGATCGAACAGTCGCTCCATCCGCTCACGAGCCGTCAGTTTGCCCTGCTCATGTTGCTTGCGGAGCCGTTCTTCGCCACCACCAAGCTCGGCGCGGCGTTCGAGGTCTTTGAGTTTGTCGAGTGGATTCATGTGTATTTGGAAAGAATCCGCTGAGTCTCTGCGTCTCTGAGGCCCGTTCGTCATTCCACGGCTACGCACGGGTTACTCAAAGCGCCGACGCCCTCGACCTTGACCATCATCCGATCGCCTGGTTTGAGGGGGCCGACGCCCGAGGGCGTGCCGGTCGTGATGATGTCCCCGGGTTCGAGAGTACAGAAGCGGGTGACGAATTCCACGAGCTCCGGCACCGGGAAAATGAGCTGATTCGTGCTCGACGACTGGCGTTTCTCGCCGTTGACCCAGCCTTCGATGGCCAGCTTCGATGGATCGAGACCAATCGCAATGCACGGCCCGATCGGGCCGAAGGTATCGAAGCCTTTGGCCCGTGTGTACTGCACATCTTTGTTCTGCAGATCGCGAGCGGTCACGTCACACAGACACGTCAGTCCAAGGACGAAGTCCATCGCGTCGCTGGCCTTGACGCGAGACGCGCGCCGCCCGATGACAACCGCCATTTCGGCCTCGTAGTCCACCCGCCCGGCCCACGACGGAATGCGAATGGGATCCTCGGGGCCGATCACCGATGTCGGCGGCTTTGAAAACACGAGCGGCTCGTCGGGAAGCTTCTTGTTCATCTCGGCCGCGTGGTCCTTGTAGTTGAGACCGATGGCCATGATCTTCGAGGGCTGCACCGGCGGCGCCAGCCGCATGCCCACCTCCTCGATCAACATGCCGGTGTGATAGTCGCCGAACACGTTTCCTTCGAGCCAGTACAGGCCGCCGTCGCGCTCCACCGCGTAGCGCCCACCCATGCCATGTCGAAATCTGTAGATTCGATCCATAAGATGACTTCGCTATCGATCACTGATCACCGGCCACCGATTACTGGCGAGCCGTTTCCTCCACGCGATTCGACTCGGGGCTCGCATTGCCCGCTTTGTCGACGGCGACGACCGCATACACATAGGTCACGCCGGGACGCGTGGAGTCGTCGGCGAACGTAGTGCCCGCGATCGGCTGCTTCATCAACGGCGTGAGTGTGGCACCCGGTGCCTCGCCGCGCAACACGACATAGCCCGCCACATCCGCAGCTGGGCTCGGGAGCCAAATCAAGTTGATCCGACCGCTTACAGCAACCGCTTGCAGCGTACCTGGCGGCGCTGGTGGAAAGGTATCCGCAAATGACGCGCAGCCGATGGGAGATGCAGGTCCGCGCACGTGCGTTCCGGCCAGGATGTCGACTGGACGGACGACGAAGCACCGCTCCGTGCCGAGGGTGATACCCGACTGCGAGAACTCGAGCGCGCCGATCGGCGCTTTGGTCAGCGGTGTCGGTGCGTTGGGCGACGCATTCACGGGCGCTTCTCGTGGCGCCTCGTACACGTCGTAGGTCGTCGGCGGCGGTCCCGGTACGAGTCGACGCGAAGGCAGCAACCCCTCGGGCGTCGGCTCGACTCCTCCACGAACATCGGCCGGCGGCTGCCAGCGAATTGTCGCCGACTGTTCCACGACCGTGATTTGCGGTTGCGATGGCGCGGAGCTGGTCGGGCCAAGCGGCACCGCAACGACTGCGGTCGGCGGACCGTACCGCCCGCGTGGGCTCACCGACACGGCCCAGTAGTAACGCTGCGGTGCGCCCCCGTCCGCGGGGGCGATCAACGGCGCTTCGATGCCGGGCGCCGCTGTTCCCTCCGGTCGATCGAGCGGCAGCGCGACCGGCTTCTCGGACTCGGCGGTCAGCGGTTCGCGGACGGCGATCGCGGCGCCCTGGTCAACACCCGGGCCAGGCGGCGGTAGCGGAATCGGCGGCAATCCTTCCTTCACAGGAGGGGGCGGCGGCAGCGGCCGTCGAACCGGCTGACTCACAACCAGCGTCGCTCGCTTTCTCAACGCCTCCGGCTCGTCGAAACGTGGCGCCTGGTCAGCAGTGATCGCATAGAGCTCGACACGTCCCGCGTCCGCCGGACCAGCGCCATCGACGTTCGTCGTCGGCGCGATCATGCGGACGTAGACATCCCGATCGACTCGAACGGCGCTGAATTCGCCTGGAGCTCTGGGAATACGTTGGAGCGGCGGCAGCGGGTTGCCCCTCTTGCCGCACGCCGTCGTCAACGTCAAGGCGAGCAGGAGAATCCCGAGAGGGACCCGATGCGAGTTCACAAGATGTAGCGGGAGAGGTCTTGATTCTTGACGATATCGGACAGCATGCGTCGCACGTACGCGGCGTCAATGGTAATCGATTTCTCTGCGAGCTCCGGGCCTTCGAATGAGATCTCGTCGAGCAGCCGTTCCATCACCGTGTGCAGCCGCCGAGCCCCAATGTTCTCGGTCCGCTCGTTGACAATGGCCGCGAACTCCGCCATCAAGTCGATCGCATCGTCTGCAAAGGTCAGCTCGACGCCTTCGGTTGCCATCAGCGCCACGTACTGAGTGACCAACGAGCTTCGTGGCTCGGTGAGAATGCGCACGAACTCGGCTTTTCCCAGAGCCTCGAGTTCCACCCGTATCGGGAATCGCCCCTGGAGTTCTGGAATGAGATCCGACGGCTTCGCTACGTGGAATGCGCCGGCGGCAATGAAGAGGATGTGATCGGTGCGCACCATGCCGTGCTTGCTATTGACCGTGGTGCCCTCGACGATGGGCAGGATGTCGCGCTGAACGCCTTCTCGACTGATATCGGGCCCGTGGCCGCCTTCGCGGCCGGCGATCTTGTCGACTTCGTCGAGGAAGATGATCCCGGCCTGCTGCACGCGCTCGACGGCGAGGCGGCTCACCTGTTCCATGTCGATCAGCTTCTGCTCTTCTTCCTGCGCCAGTGCCGTCTTCGCCTGTTTGACCGGAACGCGCTTCTTCTTCGAGCGCCCCTGAAACAGACCCGGCATCATGTCCTTCAGGTTGAACTCGACTTCCTCGACGTTCGCACCGGAGATGATCTCGAGCGAGGGAAATCCCTTCTCGCGGACCTCGATCTCGACCAGACGATCGTCGAATCGGCCTTCCCGCAGCTGCTCGCGCAGTCGCTCGCGGGTGCGATGCACCTCGTCTCGTACTTGCCCGGGATCTTCGTCAGGGGCGTGCGGACGCGGCGGCAGGAGCAGGTCAAGCAAACGTTCCTCGGCATTCTGCTGAGCCTTGGCGCGCACCTCGACCAACTGCTCTTCGCGGACCATCGCGACGCCAATCTCGACGAGATCGCGAATCATCGACTCGACGTCGCGGCCAACGTACCCGACTTCGGTGAATTTCGAGGCTTCGACCTTCAAAAACGGCGATTGCGCCATCTTGGCCAGGCGTCGCGCAATCTCCGTCTTGCCGACGCCAGTCGGACCAATCATCAGGATGTTCTTCGGCGCGACTTCGTCCGCCAGCTCCGGCGGGAGTTTCTGACGGCGCATACGGTTGCGCAGCGCAATGGCAACCGCACGTTTGGCCTGTTTCTGGCCGACAACGTGCTTGTCGAGCTCCGCGACGATCTCGCGCGGCGTCAGCGCATCGATGGAGGTGCTGGTACGTTCCGGAAGTCTGATGACGGTCATGAATCTACCGATCGATCATAGTTCTTCGATGGTCAGCTGACTGTTCGTATATATGCAGATCTCAGCCGCGATTTTCATCGACTGCTCGGCAATCGCCCGGGCATCGAGTGCGCTGTGACGGACCAACGCTTTCGCGGCGGCCTGCGCGAAAGCGCCGCCGGACCCGATGCCGATGATGCCATCATCCGGTTCAATCAGATCACCGGTTCCAGACAGCAGAAAAGTCGACCGCTGGTCCATGATCACGAGCATGGCCTCGAGGCGGCGCAAGGCGCGATCCGTCCGCCAATCCTTGGCGAGTTCGACCGCCGCGCGATCGAGGTTGCCGCGGTACTGTTCGAGCTTGGCTTCGAATCGCGAGAAGAGGGCAAAGGAATCCGCCGCCGAGCCGGCAAAGCCCGCGAGCACGCTCTCGTTGTGAATCCGCCGGATTTTTCGTGCGCCGTGCTTGACGATGGATGAGCCGAGTGTGACCTGGCCATCGCCCGCCATCACGGCCTTGTCGTTGTGCCGCACGGCGAGGATGGTCGTGGCATGGAACATCCGTCGAGGCTATCTGCTGCCCGAAAGCAGTGTCAAGAAACGCGGACCGCATGTTCGCGGAAGTGGACGGCAAAAGGCGGCTGATCCGGAACAAAAGTGACGAAACTGGCGCAGATTCGCTCGAAGCCGAGCTGGCAGGGGCGTTGCTTTCAGTGGAGTTCGGATCAGTTTTCAGTTGCCAGTTATCAGTTCAAAGGGCATTTGGGAGATTTGACATTTGGCCCTTTGAACTGGCAACTGATAACTGGAAACTGACCCTCGAAGGAGCATCCTATGGGTTCCGTTGTTGCTGCAGCCACTCTTGCCACCGCCATGTTGGTGACATCTCCAGCCCTCGTGGCTGCGCAGGAAGAAGGCGCGCAAGCTCGACGCCCGCGTCCGAGTGCCGCCACTCGCGCCGAGCAGCCAGATTCGTCCGGCTCGGCCAGTCAGGCTGAGCGACGCCGGCCGCCGACGGTCGCGACCGTCGAAGCACGCTCGGACGACCAAAGCGAGAACAACGCTCAACGCCGTGGCGCCGTCCGACGTCCATCGGGAAGCGGTTCATCGGGCGGTGGACGACCAGACGGCGGGTCGATCGGCGCCACCGACACGCGTGATCGCGCGGTGCCGCGTCGCAGCGATCCGAATCCTCCGCGTAGCGTCTACTACTACCCCAACTACCCTTACTACAACCACTATTACGACCCGTTTGGTTACGGGGCGTGTACGGCCTCGGCTACTTCTACTACTCGCCCTGGGGCTATGGTCCGGGCTATTGGGGTTCGGGGTATGGGTATGGGTATGGGTATGGGGGCGGCCATTACATCGCTCGCGGCTACGACCTCGGGATGGTGAAGCTCAAGGTGAAACCACGCGACGCCGAGGTGCTCGTGGACGGCTACTACGCCGGCACCGTGGACGACTTCGATGGCGTCTTCCAAGCGCTGAAGCTCGATAGCGGCGGCTACAAGATCGAGATTCGCAAGCCGGGATTCGAAACGCTCGTGTTCGACGTGCACGTGCAGCCGGATCGGACGATTACCTATCGCGGCGAGATGAAGGCGACTCCTTAACGGGGGTTCTCCACGAGGGTTCTTGGCGAGGGTTCTGCGACGAGGCTACGACGGTGGTTCCGCAAAGGCATCGTCCTACGCGTAACGAACATCGTTCCAGAACCTTCGTTAAGAACCACCGGTCAGAACCCCGTGGAACCTCCGTTCATCGTTAGTCCGTCGTTAGAACCGGAATAGAATTACGCAGTGATCCGCGCGGTCGCCGCCGCGTCGCTCGTCTACGACATCAGCATCGGCATCGCGCTGCTGTTCTTTCGCGGCCTGTTGCAAAGCTGGTTCGGCCTTCCCGCTCCCGTTCCTCCCATTCACGTCGATCTCAATGCCATCTTCGTGACGAGCGTTGGCGTTGGCTACCTGCTGCCGCTGCGCGACCCCGTTCGCTATCGCGGCTACATGTGGATCTTTGGCGTCGCTCTCAAGACCGCGGGCGCGATCGCGTTTATTGCGGACTACCTGACGCGGGGTTCGCCCGCGTCGTTCCTATTGTTTGCGGTGAGTGATGGAGCGATGGCGGCGCTGTCGCTGGTGGCCTTACTCAAAAGTTCCAAGGTTCCATAGTTCCAACGTTCCAAGGTTCTACTTACTTGCGGCTCTTGAACCAGAGATACAGCGGAATCCCGGCGCCGATCACGAGCAGTCCCAGCCCCGTGACGCGTGGCTCGCGATAGATCGCGTTCACCACCATTACGAAACTGAAGAGCACGAAGATCGCCGGTGTAACCGGATAGCCGACCGCCTTGAACGGGCGCGGGGCGTGAGGATCGCGGTAGCGCAACACAAACACCGCGGCAACAGCAATGCCGGCGAACAAGGTGATTGCGAACCCAACGTAGTTGCCGAGCGCATCCAGGCTGCCCGTTAGGATCAACACCGTCGCCCACACGGCCTGCGCAGCAATGGATGTAGATGGCGTCTTGTACGTCGGGTGCACGTGCGATGCCGCCGGGAAAAACAAGCCGTCGCGTGCCATCGCAAAGTACACACGCGGGCCGGCGAAAGTCATGGCGTTGACGCTGGCAAGCAGGCTGATGATGGAAATGACGCCCATGATGTCGCCGGCGCGCTCGCCGAGGAGCCGTTCAGCGGCAATGTCGAGCACACTGCCCTTCACTGTCACCAGTTCGTTGATCGGAATCACCGACAGATACAGCACGTTGATCAGCAGGTAGATGACGGTGACGGCCGCCGTGCCAAGCGCCAGCGCCAACGGCAAGTTGCGCCCTGGATCGCGCACTTCCTCCGCCATGTAGGCGGCAGCGTTCCAGCCCGAGTACACGAACATCACGACGATCAACGCCAGCAACCAACCCGTGCCGGTCACCTCTCCCGCGGCCTGCTGGCTGACGGCCGCCGGCGAGCCGCCCATCGTCAGGCCGAGTGCGATGAACAACAGCAGAGAACCGACCTTCAAGAGCGTCAATCCGTTGCTCAGCGCTCGACCGGGGCCGACACCGCGAACGTGAACGAACGCGAGAATCCAGACGGTGGCGATGGCAATGATGGTTTGGTTGGAGACCGTGACCGGCAGGTAGGGAATCGGAATCTGGAGCCACGGCGCGCTACTGGCCGCACCCGGTGCGAACCGATCGAGATACAGCGGGATGACCATCGCACTGGCGGCCATGGCGCCGGCAAACCCGGCGACGAACGACGTCCAGCCGGTCAAGAATCCGGCGAGGCTTCCATAGGCCTCGCGGAGGTAGACGTACTCGCCGCCCGCGCGCGGCCGCAGCGCAGCCAACTCGGCGTAGGCCATGGCGCCGCAGAATGCGAGCAGACCGCCGGCGAGCCACGTCGAGAGGAAGGCCCAGGTTTCGGGCGCGTTGGAGGCGATTTGCGGCGGGAAGAACAGGATCCCGCCACCGATCACGTTGGCGACGATGATCGCCGCTGCGTCGAGAGGTCCGAGGCGTCGTTCGAGAGTGGTTGAACTCTTCGTCGTCGTGGTCACTGGGTCAGCAGCTGCCGGTCAATCGGAAACTCGGCGAGTTTAGCCCAGACCCTCGAACCTTGCCGCAGGAATATTTCAACCTTCGCGTCGACGAACTCGCGGTTCTGCAGCATCTGCATCCGCGGCTGCTCGCCGGTGTAGCCGAGGCCGGAACGCAACACCAGCTCTTTCGTGGAAGCCGCAGGAGCAAGCGGGTCGCGCTGCACGACCCAGCCGTAATGCTCACCCCACATTTCGGGTTCGTTGACGCGCTTGAAAATGGCGTTGATTTGAATCGAACGAACCGGCTCGTTCGACTTGTTTCGTAGCTTGAGGGAGATGCTGGGAACGAGCTTGTTCTTGTTTCCCTCGACGATTCCGGCGTCGTACCAGCCCGTAACGACGTCGTACGCTTCGAGGACGGCGATAGGGTCCACGCCGCGGTTGCAGCCCATCGATACGATGAGCATCGCGCATGGCACCAACCAAGCAGTCTTAGAGATCGCGGGGCGGCCCGAAAGCGTGCGGTTCATCTTGACAGTCTAAGACACCGGCCCCCTGGCAATGTTCCCGGAGGCGAGCACAGGAGATCAGGAGTTCAGGGAGCTAGAAGCTTTTCCTGACCTCCCTGATCTCCCTGTGCTCGGCGCCGTCTAGAATTCCCGGACCTGTACCCTCTTGAGAACCTCGACGCGGTCGATCTGGCTCGCCCGGTAGGCCGCCAGATCCGAGCCTTTGATCCGGAGGAGCACCGTCACCACTTCCTCGTAAGGATCGGGCGGCGCCAGGCTGTCACGCGGCATGTTGTCGCGAGCCGCAACGGTCAGGAACTCTTCGGGCGCGATGATGATGGGGACGCTGAAATCAATCATCGCGTCGATCAGCGCTTGCTGAACGGATTCGGTGTAAGCGCGGTTGATCGCGTTGGGGTCGGTCAAGTACTTGAAGTCGATGGTCCGTTCCGGCTCGGCCGGGCGTGTCTCGTTGACGGTCGTCGCAGCAATCTGCTGGTCAGCAGGTGGAGTCGATCCCGGGAAGTTGATTTGGGCTTGCGTCTGGACGCCCGCGAATGGATTTTTCTGCATCTCCAGGCGCCTGATCGTGTTGTCGATCGCTGCGCGCTCCGCGGGCGATCGCGCGCCCTTGGACTGTTGTCGCAAGAACTCGATGGTCTGGATGAGTCCCTGATCGTCTTGCCGAAGGAAGTTTTGCAGTCCCCAGATGGTGCTCTGGTGAAGAACCGGAACACCGACATCGAAGAACACACCGTAGTTCTCGAGATAGACGCCACGGGCATGCGGTTCACCGGAGACGGCCAACATCTCCGGAACGACCGACTTGATCTGTCTCGTCAACCTCTGACCGCCGAATGACACGGCGCGAACCAGCGCGCCCTCCATTACATACACGTGACGCCGGATGTCGCTGCGATCGACCACGCGAGCCACGGATGGCGGAGCGGTTGGCGCCGGCGTCGGAGTCGGTGTTTGGGCATGCGCCACCGACGCCAACGTCAGGATGAGAGCGACCGTAACGAAAAAAGAAGCTGTCCTGCTCATATCGATACCCTTCGATCAGGGAATTGGCTGCGTTGCGACGCGTCGCACCAAGTTCGCGAGATCCTGCTGATCTGCTGCCGTCTTGAAGGTTCGGCTGTTCAAGGTGCCGAAGCTCTGCGAAATGTTGAAAAGGTCGGCGCGTCGACGCGCTTCGAAGTCGCGGCCCATCAGAACCATCCGCGACGCCACTTCCTGCCGCTGCCGTTCCTCGCTCTCCTCGAGCATCGTCTGCACGCGGCGAAGAACCGCGGAGCTATCCGCCGACACCGGCGTCGCGACGGGCAGGGTTGACTCTGGAGCGCCAGTCCTCTTCATCTCGGAGAGCTCGGAGCGCAGCTGCTGCTCGAGTGCAACGAGAGCTGGCTTCCAATCCTCCGATGGCCTCGTCGCAACTTGAGCCGGCGCTGGCACGACTGCCGAGGGAGCCGGCGTCATCCAGCCTGTCGTCACCACCATACCGTCGTTGCCATAGCGAACCTGAACGTTCGCGATGGCGGCACCCACGCCGATCACGAGCGCCGCGGCCGCGACCTGGGCCCAAGCCGGCAATGTCCTGGCGGATGCCCATCGTGATGGTCGCAATACAGGCGCTGGCTTCTGCACGATCGTGAAGTCCAGGTCCACATCCGGTGGCATCCAGGATTCGAGATCGCGCCTGACGGCCTGCAACCCCTCGGTCTCCTGAGTACATGCAGCGCACGTGCGAAGGTGACGTTCCACTTCGCGTCGCCCGTCCGCATCGATCTCGCCGTAAAGATATGCGACGAGCGTTTCCTTGTCGTCGCAGCGAAATGTTTCGCTCATGATGCCTTCTCGCTCGCTCCTGTTCGACCCGATCCGCGGGTCATCCCACTCGACTCCAACTGACGCCTCAGCACTGACAGCCCCTGATACAACCGGGTCTTGACCGTGCTCAGCGGACAACCTTGCAACTCGGCGATCTCCTGAAACGTGAGCCCGTGATACTCCTTCAGCACGATCGCGGTCCGCTGTTCTTCGGGCAACCGTTTCATTGCTTCAGCCACGGCCTCGCTCATCTGGCGACGCGAGACCAACTCCTCGATTGACTCGACCGGTCCCTGCTCGCTGGCCAGCTCGATGAGATCGACGCCTTCGGGCGTGGCCACGGTCGGCGTGCGTCGCTGCTTGCGAATCCAGTCCCGGCATAAATTGAGCGCAATGCGATACAGCCAGGAAGAGAATTTTGCCTGCCCCTTGAAGCCTGGAAGCGCGCGGAACGCACGAAGGAACGTCTCCTGGACGATGTCACGGGCTTCCTCGTCGCGGCCGATCGTCCGGTACGCGAGGGCGTAAATCGGCCGTTCCCAGCGGAGGATTAGCTGGTTAAAGCTGTCAGCGTCGCCATTAACGGACCGAGCGACGAGCTCTTCGTCGGTCCCTTCTGTCCGGACCAGGCGGGGCTCCTTCCCGGGTAATTGCTCTCGCCTCTCACAGTGTAAGACGCCGGGGCAGGCGCGCGGGTCTGGGAGGTCTGGTGGGGCTGGTCGGGCGGCAGGTCTGGTCGGGCGGGTCGGGCTGGTAGGGGCCGTCGACTGGATCAGATGACCCGCCCTACCCCCCACCAAGCCCCACCCGCCCGACCAGACCAACCAGCCCGTCAAGACCAGCTTACAATTCCGGCGTGCGTGAACTGGCCACTCTGGCTGATGTTGCACAGGCCGTGGCTCGCCGCCACCGCCTCGCCGACCTCGTCGCCGCCATCCACGACCAGGCGCTCCGGATCACGGGCGGCCGGGCAAGCGTGCTGCTCCGGCTCAGCCCCGCGACGCGAAAGTTTCACGGAACTTCCGCCGCCGGACTCGATCAACTCGACGTCGAACCCTGGCTCACAAGTGCCCGGGCGGTCGCGGCCATCGACCGGGCCTTCGAGGAACAAGGGCCTGTCTTCGTTCGCGACGTGCCGGAAGCAGCGACCCGCCTGCAGTCAAAGGCGGTCATTCTGGTCCCCTTGCTCAGTCGCGACGTCCGGCTGGGGCTGTTGACGATCGGTGTCGACGCTGACCTGAAAGCCAACGCTCGCGACGAACTCTCTACGATCGGCGACCTGTTGACGATGGCGCTGGAGCGCGCACGCGCTGATCGCGATGTTGCGCTGAACCGGGACCTACGCGAGTTGGGGGCCTTCCTCACGCGATCGGTCGCTTCCGCGCTCGACTTGACGGCCAGCCTCGAGATCTACTGCGATCGCGCTCGACGCCTCTTCTCCGCGGACCGCGTCTCCGTCTGGCTCAACGACCGGCGCGCGCGTTCTCTGGACATCGTCGCCTCCTCGGACATCGCGGAAATCGCGGCGCATCGCCGAGTGCCGACCGACGAACCGGACAGCACGGTCGCGCGCGTCATGCGCGGGTCACGGGCGGAGATTATCGGCACCACGGGTTATGGCGCACCGCACGTGATGGTGCCGCTCAGGGGCCGGCGCCGGGCCCTCGGAACCTTCGAGTTGAGCGGACTCCGCATGGAGGCGGGCGACGATCCCGCGGAGATGCTCGAACGGATGGAAGAGGTCGGCCGGCAGCTCTCCGCCGTGGTCGAGAGTGTTTTCCTGCTCGAGGACATCCTGCGGTCCCGTCGAGAGCTCGAAAGCACGTTCAACTCGCTGGCGGATCTGGTGGTAGTCAGCGACGCGCGACTGCGTCTGACTCACGCCAACCAGGCATTCGCCGCTCGCGTCGGCCGGCGCGCCGCCGACCTGATCGACCATCCGCTCAGTGAGTTCTTTGGCGCCGATCTGGTCTCCTGGGTCCACCGACTCGGCCCGGACATCGACGGCGGCAACACCGTGGAGTCGCGTGAGCTGCTGGATCCGGTGCTGGGAGGCACATTCCTGTTCACCATCAGCCCCCTCGTCGGACGTGATGACCGTCGCATCGGCACGGTCGTCGTGGCCAGCGACGTCACGGAACAGGCGCGACTGCAGGCGGAGCGGGTCGAACTGCGCGATCGTCTGACCCAATCGGAGAAACTCGCCGCGCTCGGTCAGTTCGTCGCCGGCATTGCCCACGAATTGAACAACCCGCTCCAGGGGGTCCTCGGTCACATCGAACTGATGCTCCAGCAGACCGGGCAGATCCCGCTCCGGTCCAAGCGCGATCTGAAGCTCGTATACCGTGAAGCGGAACGCGCCGCCAAAATCGTTCACAACCTTCTGGTGTTCGCTGGCTCTCGACGCATCACCCGGCGCCGCCTGAACGTCAACCACGTCATCACCCGCGTCCTGCGCTTGCGGGGGGCCGCTTCGGCGGCGACCTCCATCGAGATCGTGAAGAACCTCGATCCCAAGCTGCCGCGGGTGGCTGGCGACGCCCTGCTGCTTCAGCAGGCGGTTTTGAACATCGTGATGAATGCGGAGCAGGCCCTGGCGACCATCGATGGCCCGCGTCGACTCGAACTCCGCACGCGGCTCGCCGGGCGACGCACCATCGAGATTCAGATCGCGGACAATGGTCCCGGAATTTCACCCGATGTGATGCCGCGGCTCTTTGAGCCGTTCTTCACCACGAAGGAAGTCGGGCAAGGCACGGGGCTCGGGCTCGCGATTGCCTATGGAATCATGCAGGAACATGACGGGCGGCTGATGGCGGCCAACCGTCTTGAAGGCGGCGCGGTGTTTACTCTCGAATTGCCGTACGGTTCAGAGGCTGTACAATAGGCGATTGGAGCCCAGTGGGCATTAACTTTCCAAACGACGAGACTTTCCTGACGACCGAAGAGGTTCTCGAATACCTCCAGGTCAACCTGCGCACGGTTTACCGCTTGATCAAAGCAGGCAAGATCCCGGCTGTCCGTGTCGGCCGGCAGTGGCGCTTCCGCAAACGCGACATCGATGCCTGGCTCGACGCGCAACGCCCGCGGAGCGAGCGCACCGAGGCCGCTACAACGGATCGTCCGGCTCGCGCCGACGAACGGCCGCGTGTCCTGGTGGTCGACGACGAGGCGAGCATTCGGGAGTTGTTGTCGAAGACGCTGGCGCTGGCCGAGTACGACGTCGATACGGCCCGCGATGGCCGAGCGGCGATCGAGCGCTTGCGCCTCGGTCACTACGACCTGCTCATTGCCGACCTGAAGATGCCAGGCGTCGACGGCTTGTCCTTGATTCGCGAGGCCAAGCGGCTCAAGTCCGATCTCCCGGTGATCATCATCACCGGCTTCTCTACTGAGTCGAGCGCGATCGAAGCAGTCAACCTCGGGGTCGCCGGCTACCTGACCAAGCCGTTCCGCGTCCCGCAGGTCCTGGCCGCCGCGGCGCGCGCGCTCGGCGAGTAACACTCGCGCGAGTTTTCAGTTTCCAGTTGCCAGTTCAAAGGGTCCGCAGTCAACTTTGAACTGGGAACTGACAACTGGAAACTTGTCGAAGCAATGATTCAGCTTCAGCAACTCCACAAACAATTCGCCGATCGCGTTCTTCTCGACCACGTCACGTGGCAAGTCGGTGATCGCGATCGCGTGGGGCTGTGCGGCCCGAACGGTGCCGGCAAGACCACGCTTCTCCGCATGCTCGCGGGGCTGGATGAAGCTGACGAAGGGCAAATCGTCCGTCCTAATGCGCTGACCATCGGCTACCTGCCGCAGGACGGCCTCACACACAGCGGGCGGCCGGTCGTCGAGGAAGCCAGCCTGGCGCTCAAGCCTCTGCTCGACATGAAGGCCGAGATGCACACGCTGGAGCATCGTCTCGCCGACCAGACCGTACCGACCGAAGAGCACGACGCGATCCTTCATCGCTACAGCGAACTGGAAGAGCGCTTTCGGATGGAGGACGGCTATCACCTCGATTTGAAGGTGGCCAACGTCCTCCGTGGCCTCGGGTTCGCGAGCGAGGACTTCGAGAAGCTCAGTGACCACCTCTCCGGCGGCTGGCAGATGCGCCTCGCGTTGGCCAAGCTCCTCCTCGGGCAGCCTGGTCTGCTGCTCCTCGACGAGCCGACGAACCACCTCGATCTGGAGGCGCGCAACTGGCTCGAGGCCTACTTGTCGTCGTACCCGCACTCGGTGATCCTCGTTTCACACGATCGCTACTTTCTCGACGCCGTCGTCACTCGCATCACCGATCTTTCGCTGCGAACGCTCACCGACTACCACTGCAACTACTCGCAATACCTGGTGCAGCGTGACGCCCGGCTCGATCGCCTGCGTGAAGCCAAGAAACGGCAGGACGAAGAGATCGCGCGGGTTCAGGAATTCATCGATCGGTTTCGCTACAAGGCCACCAAGGCCGCACAGGTGCAAAGCCGCATCAAGATGCTCGACAAGATCGAGCGCATCGACGTGCCGCCCGAGCGGAAGCGAATTCATTTCCAGTTCCCTGCGGCGCCGAAGAGCGGCCGGATGGTCTTCGAATTGAAAGGCGCGCGCAAAGCCTACGGGCCGAAGGTGGTGCTCGACAGCGTTGATCTCCACATCGAACGCGGGGATCGGATCGCGCTGGTCGGCCACAACGGCGCCGGCAAGTCGACGCTGATGCGTTTGCTCTCCGCCGAGGAACCTCCAGACCGCGGCACACGCGCGCAGGGGCATCAGGTCGTCACTCAGTACTTCGCTCAAGACGAAGCCACGCGACTCGATCCATCGTTGACGGCGTACGAGACGCTCGCATCCGGCTCGCCAGATTCGATGGTGCCCGCCATCCGAAACATTCTCGGCGGCTTCCTGTTCTCCGGAGACGATGTCTACAAGAGGGTCACGGTGTTGTCGGGCGGAGAGCGGACGCGGCTCGCGGTCGCACGCATGTTGTTGCAGCCGTCGAACACGTTGCTGCTCGACGAGCCGACCAACCACCTCGATCTCGACTCGAAGGAAGTGCTGCTCGACGCACTCGCCGACTATGGCGGCACCCTCGTCTTCGTCTCACACGATCGCTACTTCGTCGAGCGCCTCGCCACCCGCATCGTCGAGGTAGTCGACGGCAAGGCCACGCTGTACCCCGGCACCTACGCGGAATTCCTCTGGGCCAAGGAGAATGGACCCCCCATTGCTCGGGCCGACGCCGCCCGCCCGTCGCAGAAGAAGGCTGTGGAGAAACCGGCGCCACGGACCGAGATCAGTTATGTAACCCGCAAACGAGAAGCTGCCGAGCGTAAGCGGCGGGAACGCGCATTTCAGGCCCTGTCGACCCGGATCAACGAGCTCGAGGCGCGGATTGCGGAATGTGAAAAGTCGATCAAGCGGCTCGAAGCGGCCATGGCTGAGCCGAGCTTTTACGAACGCCGGGAACAAGCTCAGCCGATGATCGACGAGCACCAGACCTTGATGTGGCAGGTCGGAGACCTGCTGAGTCAGTGGGAAATGCTGCAGAACGAAGCGCACGAATACCGCGATCTCAAAGCGTAATTTGAATTACATTTTTGTAATCAGCCGCCCCGGGCGGCATGTTTCGATTTCTGTAATCCAAGAGACTTAAGACCCTACGTCCTGACGGCATCGCTGAGGTACGCCGTTTGCGAATGGGCACTCGGTCTCTAATCGAACTGATGGCTTCCCCGCGACCCATGACCAGTCCGGCTGTCCCTGCGCGTCGCGCTCGAACCGGCGATACCTCCGACGACTTCTTTCGCCACATGGTCGCCAACATGCGGAATGGCGTGTTGGCCATCAATCCGGCTGGCGAGGTGGTGCTCATCAACGACGAGGCCTATCGCACCTTCCAGCTGCCGCCTGACCTCGACTACCTCGGTCAACCGTATGCCGAGGTGTTCCGCTCGCATCCGGACATCGTCCGCGTTCTGAGCGGCGTCTTCGAGATGGCGTCGCTCCCCAATCGCGCCGAGCTGCGGCTGAAACCGACCGGCAAGGTCATTGGCTACACGCTTTCACTGATTCGCGACGAACACGATGAAACCGTTGGCGCTGCCTTGCTCTTCAAGGATCTGACCCACGTCGAGCAGATGGAAGAGCGCGAGCGATTGCGCGAGCGATTGGCGGCGCTCGGCGAGATGGCCGCGGCGATGGCGCACGAGATCAAGAACCCGCTCGGCGGCATCGAGGTCATGGCTGGCCTGCTCCGTCGCCAAGTGCCTGAGAACCTCGAAGCCCAGGCTCTGGTGAGCGAGATCATCAACGAAGCCAAGATGGCGAATGCCATCGTCCAGGAGATGCTCGACTTCGTCCGCCCGGTGCGGCTGCAGCTCGATCGGGCCTCCGTCGAGGATGCGCTCCGCGTGGCCGTGACCATGGCGGATGGAAAAGCCAAGCGCGGCGAGACGTCCGTTGATCTCAGGCTCGAGGATCGGCTTCCGCCAATCCAAGGGGACAGTCATCAGCTCGCCCAGGTGTTTGCCAACCTCCTCATCAACGCCTACGAAGCCCTCGACGGGCGCGGCTCCGTAATTTTGACCGCCCGAATGGTGGTCGATCCCGCAGACGGTGCGTTACTGCCGGACGGCAATCAGGCGGTGGCGACCGTGGTCGTCGATGTCGCGGACACCGGTCCGGGCGTCGCGCCCGAGCTGCTCGACAAGATATTCAATCCGTTCATCACCACAAAGCCGAAAGGCTCGGGCCTCGGCTTAGCAATCGTGCGCAAGATTGTGGACGCTCATGAAGGCCGCATCGACATGACCAGCTCACCCGATCGGGGAACGACATTCAGGGTGACGCTTCCGGTCGAACAAGCCGATACGTGGGTCAGATAGCCGTAGCGTGAGGTACTGAGAAGAAACGTATGGGTCGAATTCTGGTGGCTGACGATCACGATGCGCTTCGGCGCGGGCTCGCCCTCGGGCTGGCCGCGGCCGGGCATGAAGTGGAGGAGGCCAGTAACGGCAACGCCGCCATCGAGAAGCTTCACTCCGGCTTTTTCGACGTCGTCGTCAGCGATCTCAAGATGGGCGGGTCGAGCGGTCTCGACGTGTTGAAGACCACGAAAGCCCTGCACCCGTCGACGTCGGTCATTCTCATGACCGCGTTCGGCTCGGTGAGCACGGCCGTCGAGGCGATGAAGCACGCAGCGTTCGACTACGTGCAGAAACCCTTCGAAATCGAAGAGATGGAGGTCAAGGTCGAGAAGGCGCTCGAACTGAAGCGGCTTCGCAACGAGCTCGACTACCTCCGCCACGAACAGCAATCCTCGTACGACTTCGAGCGCATTGTCGGACGCAGCGAACCGCTGGAGAAGGTGCTGGCGGTCGTTCGCAAGGTCGCCAAGAGCAACGCGACCGTGTTGGTTCGTGGAGAGACGGGCACGGGCAAAGAGCTCATCGCCGGCGCGATCCATCACAACTCACTGCGAGCGGCCAGAAACTTCGTCAAGGTCAACTGCGCCGCGCTGCAGGAAAACCTGCTCGAGTCGGAGTTGTTCGGTCACGAGAAGGGTGCATTCACCGGCGCTGATCGGCAACGCGTCGGCCGGTTCGAACAGGCCGATGGCGGCTCCCTGTTCCTCGACGAAATCGGCGACATGAGCGGCAGTACGCAGGCCAAGATCCTGCGCGTGCTGCAGGAGCACGAGTTCGAACGTCTTGGCGGAACGCGCACGATCAAGGTCGACGTGCGACTGATTGCAGCTACCAACCGCGACCTTCCGGCCATGGTGGCCGCCGGTCATTTCCGCGAAGACCTGTACTATCGTCTCAACGTCGTCACCATCGAGATGCCGGCGCTGCGTGAACGCAAGGAAGACATTCTGCCGCTCGCCAGCTGGTTCGTGCGCCGGTTCAGTGGCGAGTTGAAAAAGCGCCTCGATGGCCTGGACCCCGAGGCGCAGAAAATGCTGACCCGCTATAACTGGCCGGGAAACATCCGTGAGCTCGAGAACGCGATCGAACGCGCCGCGCTCCTGACCGAAGGTGCGTTGATCCGATCCGAAGATCTGCGCCTCGGCGATCATTCCAACAATGCGTCGCGCGAGCCCACCTCGTCGGTGAAGATTCCGCCAAAGGGTATCGCCCTCGAAGAGATCGAGCGTCAGGCGATCACCGAAGCGCTGAAGATGTCGAACTGGGTGCAGAAGGACGCCGCGGAGCTGCTGGCCATCAGCCCACGCGTGATGAACTACAAGATCAAGACGCTCAACATCGAGATGCCGCGCCGCCGGATGTCGACCGTCGCGTAGGCCTATTCGTTCACTTTCATCACGAGGAACGTCAGGTCGTCGTACTGCGCCGCGTGGCTGATCCAACGCCGGAGCTCCTCGGAAATGTGCGTCGAGATCTCCTGAACCGGCAAGTGGGCCACTCGGCGAATCAAGTCCTTCAGCCGCTCTTCACCGAACTCTTCTTCGTTGGTGTTCAGTGCTTCGACGACGCCGTCCGTGAACGCGATCAAAACGTCCCCAGGCTGGAGATCAATCGTGGCCTCCTCGTAGCTCAGATGCGGCAACAGACCAATCACCGCGCCCCCAGTCTTCAGTTCCTCAATCGACAGCGCCGGCGACTGTTGGTCGGCGGTGTGCGCAACCGCTCGCACCAGATACGGCGGATTGTGGCCGGCGTTCACGTAGCGGAGCTGCCGGGTGCGCTCGTCGAGTTGAGCGTAGAAGAAGGTGGCGTAGCTGGCGGAGGACGTCGATTGGTAGAGAAAGCGGTTCATCTTGGCCACGAGTTGCGGCAGCGGTATCCCGTCTTCTGAGGCAATCACACGAAGCGACGCTTGGACTGCCGCCATGATGAGCGCGGCAGCGACGCCCTTGCCCGCGACATCGGCGAGAGCAAGGCCGATGCGATTGTCCCCAATCTCGATGAAGTCGTAATAGTCGCCTCCGACCGAACGCGCTGGGACGCTCGTGGCGGTAATCGCCGCCACTCTGGCCGCCGGCGGATGCTCCGGCAGCAGGCGTCTCTGGACCTCGACGGCAAGAGCGACGTCTCGCCGCAGCTTTTCCTGCTCGACCACCCGATCCGTCAAGCGTGCGTTCTCGACAATCAGCGCAAACTGATCGGCCGCGCGCCCGAGCACGCGCTTTTCGACTGCGGTGTACGCATCGCGACTCGACGGCGCACCAAACACGAGCACTCCAAGCACTTCGTTCTTCGTACGGAGCGCCGCTGCCAACCGAGCCCCCATCTTCTGCAACATGACAAGCTCGACGAGCCGCTGTGGCCTGTGCTCGTTCGCCCAAGCGATCAGTGCCTGAAAATCAACTTCCTCCATCGCCAGCGGAGAAGATGAGGCACGAAGACGGCTGAGGAGAAATCCGTCCGCAGGAATCGAACATTCGGCGCCGGCGATAGTCGTCGCGCTGCACACATACGACGACTTGTCAGCGCTCGTTTCCGCCAAAACAGCCCAATCCGCTCGCAGTGCACCAGTCAGCGTGGCTAGTGCAGTTTGGACGACCTCGGCCGACGACTGCGCTTGCCGCGCCGCAGCAACGAACTCCGTCAGAACGGCTTCTTCAGACGGGAGGTTCTGCTCATCGTCACGCGACAGCGCGCCGCCGATGCCGGCTATGACGCTACGCACCGTCTGACGGGTCGTTTCCCACGTCGATTGCGGCTCGTCGCGAATCGCGACCATCGGCGAGAGCAGCGTGGCACGCCAGGCGGGGACCGACGAAGCCAGCGCCGCCACCGTGCCGACGATTGCGGTGGAGGCGACGAAAGGCAACAACCCGAGTTCGTAGACGTCGAAAAAACGGGCGAGTAAGAATGCTGTCCCCAGCACGGCGACGCTCCCGATCACCACGCCGATTACCGCCATCTTCAGCCCACCGCCAACCACCAGGCGGAGGACGTCGCGCTTGACGGCGCCGACCGCCATCCGAGTGCCAATCTCAACTCGTCGTTGTCGTACGCCATACGCCACAACGCCATAGATGCCGAGCGACGCCATGAGCAGCGCTGCGACCGCGAAGAACGCCATCACGAACGACCCCGCGCGTTCGAGCACGAGCGAGTTGCGGATCGTCTCGCTCATCGTGGCAATCTCGTCCACGGCAAGCGTGGGATCCGCGGAACGGATCGCGCGACGGACCTCGGGCACCAGCTGCTCGGTGGAGAGCGGCGATCGAACGACGAAACCCATCGGGTTGACTGTCGTGATGGCACTCAGCAGATAGACTTCGGGCACCGGCGGCTTGCCGAGTCCGTCATTCCGCACATCGCCGACGACGCCGACGACGCGAATCGGCGGACCTTTGTCGGGATTACCGAGGCGGCCGCGCGCCTCGATCGGGTTTTCGCCAGGCCAGTACTTTGCGGACGTCGCCTCGTTGATCACGACGTTCACCAGCTTCTCGTCGGTGTCACGCGCATCGAGTAGTCGTCCAGATCGCAGCGGGATCCGCAGCGCCTCGACGAAGCCGACACTGGCGGTCACGAAGGCCACTCGCTCGACCGAGTCGGGATCGCCGGGCCGCCCGTCCGGATACAACGTGGTGCCAAGGCAGCAGCCATCGAGCGGGAGTTGATTGGCGAACGCCGCGCCCGTGACACCAGGTATCGCGCGCAACGCTTCGAGCAGGCGGGCCTGATATGCGTCCCTCGCCTGATCATTGGAGGCGACGGCATCGGGCATGGTCAACTGGAACGTCAATAGCTGATTGGCGTCGAACCCGGGAGACGTGCGCCGAAGTGTCTGCAGATGGGAGATCAGGACGATACTGACAGCCAGCAAAGTAAAGCCGAGCACAACTTCCGCGATCACGAGGGCTCGCGAAAGCCGGCGCGCGCGCACCCCTGCCGACGAACGGACACCCGCGTTCAGGACCTCGTTGGGCGGGGTCCGCATCGCCTGCCACAATGGCGCCAAGGCGGGCACCGCGCTGCCGACCACTGCAGTCGCCACGCCGAACAGCAGCACGTTCGAGTCGAGTGCGATCTCGCTCGTGATCGGGATGTACTCTCCGGCGATTGACACCATGATCCTGACAAGAGCAAGGCTGACCAGCACACCAGCCGCGCTGCCGGCCAGAGCCAACACCATGCCCTCGACGAAGTACTGCCACGCCAACTGCCGCTGCGAAGCGCCCAGCGCCACACGAGTAGCGGTCTCGCGTGCTCGTGCAATCGAACGGGTCAGCAGCAGGCCTGCGACGTTGGCACACGTGATGAGCAACAGGAGGGCCGCGGCCGCGAACAGCAGCAACAGCGTCGGGCGAATCCCTTCAACCGCCGCCGCGCGCAGGCCCCGAACGTGCGCGGTGTACGAGGGATGCGAGACCGGATTCTGTCGCGCGATCTCGGCCGCCGCGACTCTTACGTCGGCTTCGGCCTGTGCGGGGGTGACGTCGGGCTTTCGGCGAGCGTAGGCGATGAACCAGCCCTGCTCCCGCTCCGTACCTCCTAACGGATCCAGCGAGATCCAGACGTCGCTGTCGAATCCCTCGGTGCCGGGCCCCGGCAGCGGCAGCAGGAAGCGTGACGGCATCACACCCGTGACCGTGTAGCTTCGACCACTGAGCGTGACCGACTGGCCGATGAAGTTGGGGTCTGCCCCGAGACGGCGCCATAGGTTGTAAGACAGAACGGCGCCTGAGGCGTCGGTGAACCATCGGCCCATCAACGGTTGGACACCCAGGTTGTGAGCAAGCGACGGTGTGACCGCGAGGACCTCGACGTGCTGCGGGTCGCCCGGCGACGTCAGGTCCAACTCGTGCTGGCGAAACCAACCGAACACATCGAAGCTGTGCGTCCGCTGCTGATACTCGAGGAGGTCAACGGCGCTGCTCGCCCCGACCTGATTGGGCTCGCTGAGGCGACCGCTGTAGAGCACCAGGAACCGATCGCTGTCCGGATACGGCAGCGGCGCCAGCATCACCCCATTCACCACGGTGTAGATCGCCGTGGTCGAGCCGATGCCGATCGCCAGCGCTGGAACGGCCAGCAGAGCGATGCCCTTCGCGTTCGTCCAGGAGTGCCAGGCCTGTGAGAGCACCGACAGCATCCGGGGATTGTAAGGGGGAAGGAAAATTGTGGAGCCGTCAGTTTTCAGTTACCAGTTGTCAGTTCAAAGCTTTTGCCCTTCGAACTGGGAACTGACAACTGACAACTGGCGTGGAGCGCCTACCGCGTTTTCAATACGACGGTGATGCCGTAGCGGTCTGGCGCCCGGCCCGTGAAGGCGCGTGGGCCCGACACTGGCCAGCTGCCGCTGATCCAGGGATACGGATTCGAGACGTCGGCCCAAAACAATCCGAAGGTCACCAACCGCGAGACATTCAGATAGACACGCGCGATGGTGCCGCGATCCTTCTTCCCCATCTCCACGCCGTACAGATCGTTGATCACCAGATACTTGACCAAGCTATCGTCGCGGGACAGTTCTTCGCGAGTCACCGTCACGCCCACGCGCGCGCGTGTGGTAACCGGCACCTCAAAGGTGCCACCCACGTAGTAGCCGGGCTTATCGATGGATTCGGTGTCGATGCCGAGCATTTCGGCCGAGCTCTCGGTTGGCCCCCAGACGTAGCGCGCGTACTCACCGAAGAACGACACCCAGGCATGCGGCTGCACTCGGGCGCTGGCAACAAACGCATCGTCAATCCGCTTCGAGGCCCAGTAGCTCGGGAGACGCTCGACTTTTGATCCGGTGAAGCCCTTCTTGAAAGCCGCGCGGACGTCGAGGATCCGGTGCGGGCGTGCGCGAACCGAGGCGATTGCGGTCAGCGCGCTGTTCGTATCGAGCGTGGGATCGGCAAAGTAATACCAGTCATAGTCCTTCTCGCGATTGCCGTCACCGAGCACGCCCATTACCGCCGCCTCGAAGAGTGGCGGGCCGCTATCCGGCTGGCTTTGCGGATACGAGTAGCCAAGCATCAGGCCGAAATTGGCTTCGGCGTTCAAGCGCTGGATACGTGTGAGGTCTTTCGCGGTCCAGGAACCAACTTCGGGCGGTGCGAATCCGATCGGGAGGATGAACCGGCCAAACCGCGCCGAGATGCGATCGGTGGCGCGCCAGTCGACGTAGCCCTCGCGAAGTGGCCCCTGCTGAGTGATGTAGTCGAGCGCAAACGTGTTGTACGTATCCACGCGCTTGTGGCCATCCTCGGGATCGCACGGGACCACGGGACCGGCTGAATAGAAGCTGGGGTCATTGGGAAAAAAGAAATCGGCTTCACCGCAGGCCGGCTTGGAGGACACCTCGTTGACCGGGTTGAACGACACGAGGTAGCGGACGCGATCGGTGAGCCGTCCGCTGAGCGTGATGATCGCCTGCCCCACGCGACCTTGTTTCTCGAACCCCAATTGAGCCTGCGCACCATCGTGCGACCATCCGGCCATGAACACTCCGCTGATCTTGAAGCGTTCGTTGTCGGCCAGCGAAAACCCAAAGAGGTTCGTCGATTGAGGCTCTTGCGCTGAAGGATCTTGTGGTTGTGGGTCAGTCCCCTGGGCCCACGCCGGCGAACCAAGGAGCAACAGGCAGAGAACGACCGGTGTAACAGTGCTGTGTTTAGGCATCGATAGAACCACCTCCCGTCTGGTTATCCCCGGCGGTTCGATCGAGGATGCGCCTTGCGGTACACGTCGATGAGCTGACTGGCGTTTACGTGGGTGTAGCGCTGGGTCGTGCTCAGTCGGGCATGGCCAAGCAGCGTTTGAATCGCGCGAAGGTCGGCGCCGCGCTGCAGGAGGTGCGTCGCAAACGAGTGACGCAAGGCGTGGGGGCTGACTCCGGTTTGCGTACTGAACTTCGCCATGTATCGCCGCAGCAAGCGATCGACGCTCCTGCCAGTGAGCCGGGTTCCTCGATAGTTGACGAACAGCGGCTCGCCGCCTCGATCGCCTCGGCGACGGGGGGCGGCACGCCGCCTCAACGACGCCGACCTTGCGCGGCCGGTGACCATTGGCCGCTGACTGGCGAGCGGCCGGCCCTGGCGACCGGTGTTCGGGTCTCTATCACCTGCGGTGCGTGACAGGATGAGCGCACGATCTTTCAGCCACACACGAAGGGCACGCTCGGCGGTCTGGTTGAACGGAATCATGCGTTCCTTCGCGCCTTTGCCCATCACGCGGACCATGCGACCGCTGAAATCGACGTTCTCGATGTCGAGCGACTCGAGCTCGCTCAAACGCAAGCCTGACGCGTACACGAGTTCGAGAATCGCGCGGTCGCGCCGGCCCAGCGGGTCGCCGGCGTCAGGCATCTCCAGCAACTTTGCCATCTCACGTTCGGACAGATGGACCGGCAGCGTCTGCTCACGCCTTGGTGCGACGGTCAGCGCCGTCGGATCATGCTCGATGTGTCCCTCGCGCCGGAGATAGCGCACGAACGTACGCAGCGCCGACACCTTGCGCGCCACGGAGCTCCGTGCCTCGCCCGCGCGTCCGAGATCAGCGACGTGGAGGCGCACCGAGGTGGTGTCGAGATCCTCCGGCTGGAGCTCGCCGATCTTGCGGCGCCGATCGGCTGCCACCCAGGCGAGATATTGCGTGATGTCCGATTCGTAGGCGCGAATCGTCTGATCGGAAGCGTTGCGGTTGTAGTGGAGATGTTCGAGAAACGCGTCGAGCAACTCTCTCATCGCGAACGGGCGGGGGCGACCGCACCCTGCTCCTCGGACGTTTGATTTCCGTGTTTCGGCGCTGCGGTCTCTTCGTGATTGTCCTGACCGGTCTGCCATGCCGCGAGATCGTTCAGGGCGCGCTCGGCGATCAGGATTTTCTTCCGCAGCTTGTCGCGTGGTGGTTGGTCGAGCGGAGGCATGATGCCGTGCGTGATGTTGGACGGCTGATAGTTTCGCGGATCCGCGTGCGACACATAGTACGCCAGCGCGCCAATCGCCGTCGTGCGGGGCGGCGCCTGTGGCTCTTTCCCGAGAACCAGTGCCGCGGCGTTGCGGCCGGCGATCAACCCGGAGGCTGCCGACTCCACATACCCCTCCACGCCTGACACTTGGCCGGCAAAGAACAGGTCGCGGCGCGTTCGGGTCTGCCAAGTGTCGTCGAGAACCGTTGGACCGTTGATATAGGTGTTGCGGTGGACCATGCCGTAGCGAACGAACTCGGCCTGCTCGAGCCCCGGAACCATCCGCAAGACGCGCGCCTGGTCGCCCCACTTGATCTGGGTCTGGAAACCCACGAGGCTGTAGTGGTCGCCCGCCAGTGTGTCTTGACGTAACTGCACCACCGCGTACGGAAATCGCCCGGTACGAGGATCCGTGAGCCCAACCGGCTTCATCGGTCCAAATCGCAACGTGTCCTTGCCGCGATGCGCCATGACTTCGATCGGCAGACAGCCCTCGAAGAATTTCTCCTTGTCGAAGTCGTGCACGGTCGCCGACTCCGCGGTGACAAGCGCCTGATAGAACGCGTCGTATTCCTCTCGCGTCAATGGGCAGTTGATGTAGTCACCGTCCTCCGCACTCTGAGCACCTTCTGCACCGCAAGCACCCCTGCCACCTGCACCCGCGGCACTTGCGGCACCCGAGGCACCTGCGGCACCCGAGGCACCCGAGATGTTCCTTCCCCATCTCGACGCGCGAAAAGCCTTCGACATGTCGATCGTCTCGGCCAGGACAATGGGACTGATGGCGTCGTAGAAGTAAAGGTGATCGCCACCGACGAACTGCCGGATGTCCTCAGAGAGTGCATCTGAGGTGAGCGGGCCCGTCGCAATGATGACCGGCGACCACTGCTCCGCTGATGGAATAGCCGCCACCTCACCACGCGCGATGGTAATCAGCGGATGGCCGGCAATCGCATCTGTCACTTGACGTGAGAACACAACGCGATCCACCGCCAGCGCCGCGCCCGCCGGTACGCGAGCCACGTCTGCCGCGCGCATGACGAGTGAACCGAGCCGCCGCATTTCCTCTTTCAGCAGCCCGACAGCGTTGTCCAGCTTGTCGCCTCGAAACGAATTGCTGCAGACGAGCTCAGCGAAGCCGTCCGTCTTGTGTACTGCGGTTGGATGCTCGGGGCGCATCTCGTGCAGCGTGACAGGCACGCCGCATTCAGCGGCCTGCCAGGCCGCCTCGCTCCCCGCGAGACCCGCGCCAACGATGTGGATCATGGCTAGTTATCAGTTACCAGTTGTCAGTTCATCCCTCGACTGTGCCCGGGATGAACCCTGAGCCCCGTCGAAGGGTTCAAAGACGATAACGAACGGTAACACCCTTTGAACTGGTAACTGACAACTGGAAACTGATGGCCACCGGTCGCGGCCCACCGGCCACCGATCACTGGCCAGCGGCTGCCGCTGCCGACTTGCCTTTGCGCGGCTTACGGGCGCTGGTCTTCTTCGCGGCTCGGCGAGGTGACCTGGCCGTTCCGGCGCGAGCCTCGAGCAGTGCGGTCGCTTCGTCCATCGTCAACGCCTCGGGTGCCGTCCCCTTCGGCAGCGAGGCATTGGTCGTGCCGTCCGTTACGTACGGGCCGTAGCGACCGTCGAGGATGCGAACCGGCGCACCCGACTGAGGATGGCTGCCCATCGCGCGCAGCTCCTTCGCGGCCCCGCGCTGCCGTCGACCCGCCTTTTTCTCCTGCGCCAACAACGCTTTCGCGCGCTCGAGCGCAATCGTGTAGACGTCGTCATCGGGCTCGAGCGATCGAAACTCCGTCCCGTGTTTCACGTACGGTCCGAATCGTCCAACGTTGGCCACGATCATCTCGCCATCTTCTGCCGGTCCAAGATCGCGCGGAAGCGAGAGCAGGCGCAGCGCGTCCTCGAGCGTGATCGTGTCCTCGCTGAAGTTCCGTCCGAGCGAGGCGCGGCGAGGCTTGGGCGCTTTCTTGTCAGTGGGTGTTTCGCCGAGTTGCACGTACGGCCCGAAACGACCGTGCATGACATAGACCGGTTGATCCGTTTCGCGATCGTTGCCCAACGACCGTGGCCCCTGGGCCTTGGCTTTCAGCAGCGCGACGGCTTTCTCACACGTGAGATCCGCGGGGGCCAAATCATTCGGGACCGAGGCGCGCGGACCATCGCTGGACGAATCGCCTATCTGCAGGAACGGACCATACCGCCCGATCCGAACCCGGATGGGTAGCCCCGATTCAGGATCCTCGCAGACATGGATCATCGGATAGGCAATCTCCTGCCCCTTGTCCTCGACCAAATTCTCGAGGCCATGATGCTTACCGTCGCCGCGGTAGAACTCGCGGATGAAATCGAGCCAGTCTTTCTCGCCATTCGAGATCTGGTCGAGAATTTCCTCCATCTCCGCGGTAAAGCCGACGTCAACGTAGTCGCCAAAGTGATCGCGCAGCAGACGCGTCACGGCAAACGCGGTGAAGCTGGGAACGAGCGCCTTCCCTTGCTTCGATACATATCCGCGCCGCTGAATCGTCGCGACCGTCGGAGCATAGGTCGATGGGCGGCCAATCCCCTCTTCTTCGAGTCGCTTCACCAACGAAGCTTCCGTATATCGCGGTGGTGGCGTTGTTTGATGACCCTTGGGGTCGAGGCCCGACACGATTAGTCGCGCATCGATGTTGTCGGGTGCGAAGATCTTCTCGCCGACCGTCATCTTCGGCAGCAACGTTTCCTGTTCGTCGAGCTCCGCAGCCGGATCGTCGCTGCCTTCGACATACGCCCTGAGATAGCCGGCGAACTCGATCGCCTTCCCGCTGGCGGTGAGGATGGCTTCCTGTCCGTTCGTTCCCTTGCCGGTGATTTCAACCGTGGTTCGCAACATGCGGGCTTCGGCCATCTGCGATGCGATCGCGCGCTTCCAGATCAGGTCGTAGATCTTGAGCTCGTCTGCCTCCAGCACCGACTCGAGCGATTGCGGCGTGCGGCGGAATTCGGTCGGACGTATTGCCTCGTGCGCTTCCTGCGCATTGCGGACCTTCGTCTGGTACTGACGAGTGCCCTTGTAATAGTCGGGCCCGTACATCTCGGTCACAGCCTGACCGGCCTCACGCAGCGCCTTTTCGCTCAGCGTTGTCGAGTCGGTTCGGTGATAGGAAATCAATCCCTCGAGATCGCCGCCGCCGATATCCACGCCTTGAAATAGCCTCTGAGCCACTTGCATCGTTCGTTCGGTGGAGAAACCGAACTTGCGATTGGCATCCTGCTGCAACGTTGACGTCGTGAACGGTGGTGCAGGCCGTTGCGTGAACGGTTTCTCTTCGACGCTGGTGATCAACCACGGCAAATTGCGAGAAAGGGAGTCAACGAGGTCGCGCGCGTTTCCTTCGTCGAGCAGACGTACGCCTTTCCCGGTCAGGGCCCCCTTGGCATCGAAATCCTTGCCGGAAGCCACGCGTTGATCGCCGACTCGAACCAGCGCCGCCGTAAACTCCCGGTCATCGGCGCGAATGCGCGCTTCGAGATCCCAGTAGCTCGCCGAGCGGAAAGCCATGCGCTCTTCCTCGCGCTCGACGATGAGCCGCACGGCCACGCTTTGCACGCGACCCGCGCTGAGCCCGGTCTGAACCTTCTTCCACAGCACGGGAGAAAGGGTGTAGCCGTAGAGACGGTCGAGAATGCGACGGCTCTCCTGCGCTCGAACCAGGTTCTCGTCGACGTCCTCGTGCGCCTCCTTCAGCGCGTTGTTGATGGCTTCCTCGGTAATCTCGTGAAAGACGATGCGACGAACGCGGACCTTGGGCTTGAGGACCTGCTTGAGATGCCAACTGATCGACTCGCCCTCACGGTCGGGGTCGGTGGCGAGGATTACTTCCGACGCATCCTTCAGCGCGGCCTTCAGTAGCTGGACATATTTCTTCTTGTCCGCCGGGACAACGTAGTACGGCGTGAACTCGCCTTCGGTATCGACACCGAGCCGGCCCCAGGGCTTACCCTTGATATCCTTCGGGACGTCAGCCGCTGATTCAGGAAGGTCGCGAACGTGGCCATAGCTGGCCTCGACCCGGTAGCGGTTTCCAAGGAATCGAGTCAGGGTGCGGGCTTTCGCCGGCGACTCGACGATGACAAGCGGTTTCGGCATTCGATTTGTCCAAGCCTACAAGCGATCTACGGTAGCACGCGACTAAACCGCCCCCCTCCAATTCTTTGGATTCGTCCCGCCAACTCGAGATCGAGCAAGCGAGCGAGCACCACGCCGGGCGGTTCGTCAGTCAATTTGGCGACATCATCGACCGTGAAATCAGTCAATTCCGGCAATTGCCCCAAGCCGTGGTGCGGAATCCCGCCTGCAACAGATCGAGTCAGGAGCCCCATGTCCTGGAGGATATCGTCCGCAGACTCTACGACCTTTGCGCCGTCGCGGATCAAAAGATGACCACCTCGATTCCGGCCGCCGGCAGCCGGACCAGGTACGACCATGACATCGCGTCCCTGCTCGAGGGCTGCCGAGGCGGTGATGAGCGCGCCACTTTTTTCGGGCGCCTCGACGACCACGACCGCGGCGCTCAGCCCGCTGACGATGCGGTTTCTGAGCGGAAAGTGGTGAGGAAGTGGTGGCACGCCGCAAGGGAACTCACTGATCACCGCGCCGCTGTGCTCGATGTTGGCGGCCAGCGCCTTGTGTTCGGGTGGATAGATTCGATCGATCCCGCAGCCCAACACGCCGACGGTTTTTCCTCCAGCAGTAAGCGCGGCGGCGTGAGCCGCGGAGTCGACGCCGCGCGCAAGACCGGAAACGACAATGAGCCCGGCTCTCACCAGCTCGCTTGCGATCTTTGCCGCCATCGACAACCCGTATGGCGTCGCGCTGCGAGAACCGACGATTGCAATCGCCGGAGCCTGAAGAGTGGTCGCGTCGCCTCGAATCCACAGCAACACCGGTGGGTCGGGAATCGACGCCAGCAATCGAGGGTAGTCGTCGTCTTCAAAGGATCTGCTGGCGATGCCGAGTCGCGACGCGCTGACTAGTTGAGCCGCGGCTTCGGCTTCGACGCGTGCGGCCTCGGCGATCCAGGAATCGGGGTCAGCAACCGAGGCGCGACATCGACAAACCCACGGGATGAGCGGCTCGTCCGGCGCGCGCGGTGGCAGAGCGTCGAGGTCATCAGCGGTAGAACGATTCGTCAGGAACCGGACGACCGCGGCGAGAAGGCGCCGATCGCGAGCGCCAAGCAGAGCAAGGGCGGCAGCTTCGGTTGGAGACATGGCACCGGCTTGTTCCGGCGCCCCTGACCTCCCTTTCAATATACTCGCGCCTGAGACCGACATGAGCCGAAAGTGGCCCTGAAAATGGGCCGTCTCAGAGGGTCGCCATCCACGGACCTGCAAGGTTTCTCGACCGGTAATTTCCTTGCTCCCCCGTTGCAGCAGCCGCTATAGTGGCGATCAGGGGTCATGTTCTCTCGCATCATTTTCGCTGCGTGGCTTTGCCTGGCTTTGCACGCGACTCCCGCGTTCGCCCAACAGCGCGACGAGGCCAAGGAGCAGGTCGAGTTCGGCATTCAAGTCGCGCAGCGCGGACTCTGGCGGGAGGCGATCTATCGCTGGGAACGCGCCACCCAGCTCGATCCGACCTATGCCGCCGCTTTCAACAATCTCGCGGTCGCCTACGAGCACGAAGGCCAGTTGGACAAGGCCCGTGCGGCCTACGAGAAAGCCGTCTCACTCGATCCGAACAGCGAGATGATTCGGCAAAACTTCGATCTCTTCAAGGAAATCAATGACCGGGCGAAAAAAGACGGTCGGTAGCATCGCACTGGCGCTCGTCGGCGCGCTCGCCGGCTGCACGAACTACTTCGAGATCCCGATCGAGACGCCAATCCAGCCGAAGCTCGATATCGCTGGATTCCAGCGCGTGCTCGTCGCCGGCTTCGTCGCCGGTGGCGACGACGAAGTCGATGCCAACCTCGAAACCGTTCGCCTGCTGCGTAGCCAGCTGCGGCAAAAGGGATCGCTGCGCGTCGTTGAGGCCGAGCCCCTCGTGCTGAACGAGATCGCGGCGCAGCAAAACGGTGGACCGGCGCCGCCAGCCTCGCCGTCCGATACCGCGACCACCCAGGAGCCTGGCCTTCCGCCCATCAAGGAAGAAAAGGATCTCGAACCGTACGAGCGAATTTTTTCCAAGGTCGATTACTGGAAGAAGATCGGCGAGGAGCACCAGAATCCGCTGATCGTGACCGGTTCGGTCCTGTTCCGGCCGCACACGACTTCGGGATTCGTTCAACGCGAACAGGAAATCTACGATCAGTTCGGCCGGCGTCGCGTCGTCCCGCAGCGTGTCTACATGGAGCGACAGGGCTACATCCTGCGGCCGACCTTCGTGTTCATCGACGGCAAGACGGGCGAAACGTTGCACAGCGAGACGTTCCGCGAAGAGATTCTTTACAACCAGAACACCCAGACGCCCGCACTGTCGTCTTTCTTCGAGCTGATGGACCGGCTGTTGCCGACCTTCCTCAACGCGATGAGCGCTCAGAAGATCCGCGGGACTCGGGTCCTGTTGAAATAGCGACCCGTCAGCGTAGCAAGGGGCCACTGGCGAAGCCGACCCTTCTGCGAGCGTAGCGAGCAGCCCTCCGGGCGAAGCCGGCCCATTCCGCGAGCGTGCGGCCTTCGGGCGCGAAGCGACGCCGATCTGCTATACTCAGAAGTTCCGTTTTCCTCGGAGAATCCAAGTGTTTGCGATTATTCAGGCTTCCGGCCGCCAATTCCGTGTCGAGCCGGGTGCGGTCATCGAAATAAGCGGGCAGTACAACGATGCCAACGACGGGCTGATTTTCGATCAGGTGCTCCTGGTCAGTCAGGACGCGGGAGCGGTCACCGCCGGTGCCCCCTTTGTGTCAGGCGCCAAAGTGCTCGGCGTGGTGGACTCGGTCGGCCGTGGCCCGAAGGTTCGAATCTTCAAGAAGAAGCGCCGAAAGCAATATCGCCGGACGAAGGGCCACCGCGATCACGTGACGCGGGTGCGTATCACCGAGATCCAGCTCTGACAACGAGCTGACCTTTTCGAGTGATTGATTCGTTTCCCGCGGCTTCCGCGGATAAGGTCGGTTTAGTTTCCGCGGCTTCATCGGTTCCGCGGATAGGGTTTTCGTCATGGCTCATAAAAAAGGACAAGGCAGCTCCCGCAACGGGCGCGACAGCAATTCGCAGCGGCTTGGCGTCAAGCGTCACGACGGCAACATCGTGACCGGCGGGTCGATTCTCGTGCGTCAACGTGGTCGCCGCTTCCAACCCGGGCTCAACGTCGGTCTCGGCAAGGACGACACCCTGTTCGCCAAGGTCGCCGGGCGTGTGCGCTTCGAAGATCACGGTGCGCGCGGTCGCTTCATCAGCATCCTGCCGGTCGAGTAGCCGAGGGCGGCTCGCGCCACATCAGCCGATCCCGATCGGGCACCTGCGGCACCCCGCGGCACCTGCTTAAATGTTCGTCGACGAAGTCGATATTCACGTCGCGGCTGGCCACGGGGGAAGCGGCGCCCTCAGCTTTCGCCGCGAGAAGTTCGTCCCGCGCGGTGGCCCTGATGGCGGGAATGGCGCCCGCGGCGGCTCCGTCTATCTGGTTGCCGATCCGCACCGCAACACACTCGTCCACTTTCGATTCACTCCGGAGTTCGAGGCGCAGCGCGGCGGCCACGGTGAAGGCGCGCTGAGGTCGGGTCGCGAGGGAAAAGACCTCGACATCAAGGTTCCGGTCGGGACGCTCGTGTTCGTCCACGATCCCGAGGTACCTGGATCCGCCGAAGAATTCGCCGACCTCACCGCGCCGGGTCAGCGCGTGCTGATCGCCAAGGGGGGACGCGGCGGGCTTGGCAACGCGCACTTCGCGACCTCCACCAATCGCGCACCGCGCAAGCACCAGCCGGGAGAACCAGGCGAAGAACGGCATCTCCGCCTGCAACTGAAACTGTTGGCCGATGTCGGCCTCGTCGGGTTTCCCAACGCAGGGAAGTCGACGTTCATCGCAAGGGTTTCAGCCGCGCGTCCGAAGATCGCCGATTACCCGTTCACGACGCTGACCCCCAATCTCGGCGTCGTGACGATGAGCGACGAGCGGAGTTTTGTCGTTGCTGACGTGCCTGGGCTGATCGAAGGCGCCCATGAGGGGCACGGCCTGGGTCACCAGTTTCTCCGCCACATCGAACGCACCAAAGTGTTGATCCACCTGGTCGACGTGTCTGGCGCGTCCGGGCGCGACCCGGTCGAGGACTTCGACACGATTCGACAGGAGTTGAAGCTCTACAACCCGGCGCTGCTCGACAAGCCTCACCTGGTGGTGGCAAACAAGATTGACGCGCTCGACGACCCGTCGCGACCGGCATCGCTCGCGGCTCGTGCGTCGGCGCTGGACCTGCCGTTCTTTCGCATCTCTGCGGTGACCGGCGAAGGTGTGAACGCGCTGCTCGAAGCCGCGTGGCCTCATGTTGCTGAGGCGCGGGACGACGAGGCTCGCGCCATCGCACTCGACGAAAACGACGATCCAGGAGAGGATCCAGCGCCTGACTACAATCCGGCGCTTGTACCACCAGTTAGTCGCAAGGGCACTCGCCGTCGATGACCACACGCCCGCTGCTGGGCCTGCTCGGCGGAACGTTCGACCCAATCCATCTCGGACATCTCGCGGTGGCGCGGGCAGCCCAACAGGCTCTCGACCTTCAAATCGTCAGATTCATTCCCTCGGCTCAACCGCCACATCGGCCTGACAGGCCGCGCGCATCCGGTTATCATCGCTTGGAGATGACTCGCCTGGCGGTCACAAAGCGTGACGCACCGGGCACGCACTGGGAGGTTTCCGACCTGGAGCTCGATCGCAACGGTCCGTCCTACACGTTCGATACGCTCCGCGCCGTACACGCGGAGGGCATGACGCCGCAGCAAATCGTCTTTCTGACCGGTGCCGATGCATTCGCAGAGATCGGCACGTGGCACCGCTACCCAGAGGTCCTCGACGCTGCTCATTTCGGAGTCGTGACGCGGCCCGGCACGGCGCTCGAAAACCTGCGCGATCGTCTCCCGCAACTCGCGTCGCGAATGATCGAGGCGAGTGACGTCACGAAAACGTCAAGCCCTCGTATCATCCTGATACCCGCTGATACTCCCGACATCTCGTCCACCGCTATTCGTCGTCTCGCGAGCCGTGGCGAATCGATCAACGACTTCGTCCCACCGGCAGTGGCTGCGTACATCGAGCAACATTCGCTGTACCGCACCGCATCCGAGCCAGCACCCAAGGCACCCGAAGCACCCGAAGCACCCGAAGCACCCAAGGCACCATAGGCACCCAGGCACTCAGGCACTTATCTTTTGGAGCCCCCTTTGCATGGCGAAATCCTCACGACCGCGCGCCAAGCGACCGACGCCTCGTTTGCCCAGTCAGTTGACGAAGGCAATCGATGCAGCAGGAAACCGGAAGGCCACGAACATCACCGTTCTCGATCTGCGTAAGACGGGGGCTTTCACCGACTACTTCCTGATCTGTACGGGCGCGAATCCGCGGCAGGTACACGCCATTGCAGATGCAGTCGAGGAGAGCCTCAAGACGGTCAAGGTGCGGCCGACCCACGTCGAAGGCTACGAGCGAGCAGAGTGGGTCTTGCTGGACTACTTCGACTTCATCGTCCACGTCTTCTCATCGCATGCGCGGCAGTTCTACGGGCTCGAGCGGCTCTGGGGCGAAGCGACTCGCATCGAGATCGACGACGAGCCCGTGGGCACCCAGCAAGCCCGCGCCTGACGGGCAGGACTGGACGCGCCAGTGAACCTCTGGCAACCGGTCACCAACGCACTTCTCTCGACGCTCTTCGCACCTCCTTGCGCTACGTGCGCGACGACGCTCGATACGCCTCTCGAGGGCGCTGTCTGCCGATCGTGTTGGGCGATCCTCGAGCGGTTGCCGCCACACACGTTCTCGATAGCGCCATCGATTCGAATGGCGACAGCGCTCGGCGAATACGATGGGCTGCTCCGGGACGCCATCCACGCTCTAAAATACGACGGCCGCCGCACGGTCAGCCCCGGTCTGTCCCGCATCATGGCCATACGTGGTTACGACGTGCTCGACGGTGCGGATCTGGTGGTCCCCGTGCCGCTGCACCGTGCCCGCCAGCGAGAGCGCGGCTTCAATCAGTCAGATGCGCTGGCGACGGGCCTCAACCGCACGATCTGTCGAGCCCTGAGGCGGGCTCGATCAACGCGGCCGCAGGTCGATTTAACGGCTCACGAGCGTTACCAGAACGTTGCCGAGGCTTTCAGCACGTCGCGCGAAGCAAATCAAACGAGGGGAAGGATCGTCGTGCTCGTCGATGACGTGACGACGACGGGTGCGACGCTGGATGCCTGCGCTGGAGTTTTGCTGGCGGCTGGCGCCCGAGAGGTGCGCGCGCTTACAGCAGCCCGAGTCTCGACCGCACCACGTTGAGCACATCGGCAGTCACCGCGTCTTTGGGCTGCGATCCGTCCAGGCGTACCCAGTGTGGAGATGTCGCCTGCCTGATGTAGCTCGCGCGCACACGATCCAATAGTGCGAGGTCCCGCTCATACCGATCGCGATCACGTTGTTTGCGCTGCATCGAGGCATCGGGAGGGATATCGAGCAGCAGCGTCAACGATGGCTGAGGAAGATATTTCTGGATCGCCAGAAGCCAGTCGGGATCCAGCGATTGCGCCTCTCCGTAGGCCACGCTGGAAGCAAGGTAACGATCACATACGACTACTCCGCCGCTGGCCAACCAACTTTCGATTTGCGGTCGATGCTCGAAGCGGTTGGCGACGTAGAGCAACTGGAGTGCGTCAGCGGCGTAATCCCGCTCGCCTCGAAGAGCTCGAGAGATTTCGGTTCCGATCGCCGTCGTGTAGTCAGGAAACGAAAGAAAATGGACGTCGTGGCCGTTTGAACGGAGCGCCTCCACGAGCCGTTCGGCCTGTGTCTGCTTCCCGCTCTGATCCAGCCCCTCGAACGAAATCAGGGGCACTCTTCAAGCCTCAGCATGTCGTCGAGCGTCTGCCGGCGTCGAATGACGCGCCACCCGCCAGCGTCAACCAGTATCTCGGGCAGCAGCGGGCGGCGGAGGTAAGTCGAGGCCATGACCGCGCCGTAGGCACCCGCATCGCGGATCGCCAGCAGATCGCCAACTTCGACCGGTGATAGTTCGCGGTCGCGCGCGAACGTGTCGGTGCTTTCGCACACCGGACCGACGATATCGGCGATGATGCGTTCGCCTTCGCGAGGACGAACCGGCTCGATGCGATGAAAGGCTCCGTACAGAGCGGGCCGCATCAGCTCCGTCATTCCGGCATCCAGCACGATGAATTGACGAGCGCCGGCAAAGTGCTTGACGTCGACGACGCGAGCCACGAGGCTGCCAGCCGGGCCCACCAGGACCCGACCTGGTTCGAGCAGCGCGGTGAGACCTGTGGGACGAATCAAGTCGACCAGCGCGCGCACGTACGCCGCGGCATCGACGGTGGCACCGCCGTCGTAGGAGATCCCGATGCCGCCGCCGAAATCCACATGCCGTAGTGGAACGCCTTCGGAGCGGAGAGCGACCGCCAGGTCGACGGCCGCCCTGGCGGCCCGAACCAGCGGATCGACCGAGGTGATCTGCGAGCCGATGTGACTGTGCACGCCCACGGCTTCCAGCGCCGGGCGTCGGGCGATCTCGCGAAAAATCTCCGGCGCGGCATCGATCGGCACACCGAACTTGTTGGTTTTGAGCCCGGTGGAGATGTGCGGATGGCTGCGGGCATCGATGTCCGGATTCACTCGCAGCGCGACCCGCGCGACCACGCCCTGCTCGCGGGCAAGCTGATCGAGCCGTTCCAGTTCGCCTGGGGACTCGACGTTGATGGTCTTGAGCCGAAGGCTAATCGCGCGGGCCAGTTCGTCCGCGCTCTTGCCGACTCCCGTGAACATGATCTGACCGGGCTCGAATCCACAACGCAGGGCGATGTCCACTTCGCCGATCGAATTGGCGTCAACGCTGCTGCCACAGGCCTTGAGCAGCCGCACAATCTCGAGCGTGGAATTCGCCTTCAATGCATAGTGGATGGCGTGCGGATAGTCGCCAAAAGCGGCGTCGAGATTCCCGTAGGCCTCCCGGATCGTCGCTGCGCTGTAGACGTAGTACGGGGTGCCAACGCGCGCAGCAATCTCGGTCAGCGGGACGCCGTCCACGACCTGGCCGGAGGCCGCCGCTGCAGTGGGAGTAGAGGGCACGATGATGGGTTTGGGAGGCCCGACGCGCCAGATCTCGTCGGGTACGCGCGATCATACCGCGAAGCCGCACGCCGGTTCGACCGGAAAAACGTGGTACGATCGGCCGCCCCATATCTCGCGTTCCCGATGGCCGACACTTCCGAGACCCCGGACTCGATCGATGCCGTGATCCAACGCTGTCTGGCGGGGGATCAGGACGCGTGGGCACAGATCGTCCGGCAACACTGGCGAAAAGTCTTCAACATCGCCTACAAGTTCACGGGCAAGCACGACGAAGCCGAGGATCTCACGCAGGACGTGTTCCTGAAGATCTTCAAGTCGCTCAACACCTTCGACCGGCGCGCCAACTTTCAGACCTGGCTGGTCAGCGTCAGCCGGAATCTGTGCATCGACCACTACCGCAGCGTTCGGAAGGAACGGGAAACCATCGATCGGGATGTCGACGCCGGCGAGCTGACACCGGCGTCGTCGACCAAGAGCCCGTTTGCCGCGCTCGAACAACGTGATCGCGTCGAGCTCCTCAAGAAGGCGCTCGATCAGCTGCCCCCGACCTTGCGGTCGGCGGTATTGCTGCGAGACATTCAGGAATTGTCGTATCAGGAGATTGCCGACCGGCTGCACTTGCCGGAGGGCACCGTCAAGTCCCGCATCAATCGCGGGCGCACCGAGCTTGCGCGCCAGATTCGCCGGTTGCGGGATGAGCTCGAAACAGGATCCGACCACACCAGGCGGACTGGAGTCGCAGGATGAATCTGACCACAGAACAGGCCTCCGGCGTCGCGATCGTTCGCGTCGGGGAGACACGCATGATGTATCCGCTGCTGGCGGACTTCTCCGGCGCGGTCGCGCAATTGCTCGCCTCTGGCCAGCGCAAGCTGCTGCTGGACTTTTCCAAGGTCACCTACGTGGACAGCGCGACCATCGGCTGCCTCATGGACCTCTATCGTCAGACCACCGCGGCCGGCGGCGCCATCAAGCTCGCCGGTGTGCAAAAGCGCGTTGAGACCATGTTGACCATGACCGGCGCCCACAATTTTCTGGAGATGCACCCAGACGAGGCCAGCGCCGTCAGAAGCTTCGGGGGCTAACGATGCGCACTCGTACCATCAAGACGACCTCCGGACACGAAATCGTCCTCGACGGGGACCTCCTCGCCGTCCTCGAAGCGCTGTTCAAGGAGATCACCGCCAAGCGCGAGCTGGAGCGCTCCTACGAAGACTTGAAGGGCGAAATCCAGCACCTCATCTCGCAGATGTCAGCCGAGGAGGTCAGCGCCTATTTCGAAGAAAGCCTCTTCCTCAACCACGTCAAATACGAGAACGACAAGCTCGAGGCGTACATGCGGAGGCTCGAGAAGAAATAGCTCAATGAGAGTTACAAGTTACAAGTTACAAGTGCCAAACAATCGCAGCAACACGACCCGGCCGTTTGTAACTTGTAACTTGTAACTTGTAACTAACCGAGCGCTCTCCCCCGAAGATGTCCCTGAACCACCTCGCAACCCGATTCACATGCAGCTGGCCCTGGTCGATTGCGGTGATGCTGTGTGACGGACGCATCGTCTGCGGCTGTGCGGATCCGTATGCGAAGCGGGTGCTTGGCGACTTTCGCACGACGGCGCTGACCGACATCTGGCGTGGCCCTGTCGCTCGCAAGTTACGAGAAGACCTCAATACCGGGGGCGCGCCGTTTTGTGGAGACTGCCCGCTCAAGCTGCCACTGGCACCAGACGAGGCGCCACCCGTGCGCGATCTCAATGTTCCGGCTCTCCCCAGCCGGCTGTACATCGAGTGCACCGCAGCTTGCAACATCTCGTGTTTTCAGGCCTGCTGCGCCCCGGAAACCGGCATCACGCGTACGCGTCAGGCCGGCATGCTCAACTGGGACGTGTTTACTCGCATCGTCGACGAAGCGGGACCGTCACTGGTACGAATCGACTTCTTCAACTACGGCGAGGCCTTCCTCCACAAGCGTGCGGTGGAGATGTGCGAGTACATCAAGACGAAGTTTCCGCACATCTACCTGTATACGAGCACGAACGGGTTGGCACTCAACGAAGAGAAGGCGCGGCGCCTGGTGCATTCGGGCATCGACGAGGTGACGTTTTCGATCGATGGGGCATCGCAAGATTCGTACGTTCGCTATCGGCAACGAGGCAACTTCGACGGCGCGATCGCGAATCTGCGCGCCATGACCGATGAGAAGGCTCGCGCCGGTCGAGATG
Organism: uncultured Acidobacteriota bacterium; assembly: GCA_963724485.1. Classification (GTDB taxonomy): domain Bacteria; phylum Acidobacteriota; class Vicinamibacteria; order Vicinamibacterales; family UBA2999; genus JACCSI01. The sequence continues at coordinate 440,939 of CAVRUW010000010.1, read as the reverse complement.
TACCGCAACTCAACTGGCGATACATCCTCTTCACGTGGAACGACAACGACGAGGAGATGCAGCGAGCTCGTCAAATGGCGGACCACCTTGGCGTCGACCGTCTGTGTTGGGAGATTACCGACCACCCCGAGGACTCCTACTCACGACGCTTTGTTGCCGGTTCTCCTGACCTTGAAAGCATTCGACATGAGGTTTGGGACAACAACAATCTCGGCAACGCGATTCCAGGTGCGACGCCGCGAGCGCGCATCGACTTACGCCGGTGGTTCCCAGGTCCACTGAAAGGGCAGGCCGCTCAATCGCTGTCAGTACCGACGCGAGTCCGCAATCTCTCGACCCGCCCGTTCCGTGCTCAGGCAAGCTACGGCCGTCGCCTGGTCCGCCTCGGCGCTCAGCTTCTCGACGATCGCGGGGCGATGCTCAATCGCGATCACGCCCGCGCATGGCTACCCGGCGACATCCAGCCCGGCGGGGTCGCCGACGTGCTGATCGAAATCCCCTCACCCGACAAGCCTGGCCGGTATGCGCTGAAGTTCGACCTGGTCAGCGAAGGCATCGACTGGTTCGAAGCGTGCGGCTCAGAGACTACGACGACGGCATTGGTGGTCCGGTAGATCGGTCCACGGTCTGCGGTCCAACGGTCCACGGTCAGTTATCAGACTGTGGGCCGCTATTTCCGCCCAGCGACCTTCTCCACTTCCGCCATCACGCGTAGCAGGTTCCCACTCCACAATTTCCCGACCTGCTCCTCCGTGTATCCGCGACGAACGAGTTCGAGCGTCACATTGAACGTCTCACTGGCATCGTTCCACCCGTCCACGCCGCCGCCACCATCGAAGTCGGACGAGATGCCCACGTGGTCCAGGCCGATCAGTTTGACGATGTAGTCGATGTGATTGACGAAGTCCTTCACCGTGGCGCGTGGAGGGGGCGGATACTTGGCGTCGAGCTCCGCGAGTCGTGTCTGATAGGTCTCTCTGCGATCCGCGGGCAAGGCGGCTAACGCGGCACCGCCGCCACCGCCACCACCGCCACCGCCACCGCCACCGCCGGCCGGCAAACCAAACTCTTTGCGCAGGGCGGCCAGGGCGTTGGTCCGCTCGGCCGAGGGCGGTGGAGCGATTTTCACGTACGAGTTGAACGCCACGGTCTGAATCACACCGCCGTTCTTCTTCAGCGCCTGCAACTGCTCGTCGTCCATGTTGCGGCTGTGGTCGGCTAGCGCACGGGCGGCGGAATGAGAAGCAATGATCGGCGCCTTTGACAAAGCAACCGTCTGCATCATCGATTGCTTCGAGGGGTGCGACACGTCAACCATGATTCCCAGGCGATTCATCTCCGCAATCGCCTGCTTGCCCATCGCACTGAGTCCGTTGTGCATCCACTTGCCGTCACGCTCGCCGGTGTTGGAGTCGGACAACTGGCTGTGGCCGTTGTGCGCCAGCGACATGTAGCGCGCCCCGCGATCGTAGAACTCCTTGACGCGACCGATGTCGGTGCCGAGCGGATAGGCATTCTCGACGCCGATGAGCGCGACCTTTTTCCCTTTGGCCGCAATGCGCCGCACGTCTGCCGCCGTCAGCGCCAATTCGATCTTGTCCGGCGCAATCTCTTTGGTCAGACGATGAATCGCGTCGAACTTTTCTATCGCCTGCTTGTAGGCGTCGGCGTAACCCTCGGGCGTCAGCTCGCCCTGCCCAACGTAAACGATGAAGAAGGACGCATCGAGTCCACCTTTGATCATCTTGGGCAGGTTGACCTGCGTCGCTAGGTCCTGCGTGTAGTTGCGTGCCGCAGTGAAGTTGTTCGGGTTGATGTCGTCGTGCGTGTCGAGGGCGATCACCCGCTCGTGAATCGCGCGAGCGCGCTTTTCGAGCTCGGGGTCGGCCGCGGCCTGCCCGTGCAGCGGAAGCCGTGCGCTGAGTAAGCCGATTGACCCAGCAATCGCCAGGCTAGCTATCGATCGTAACGACATGACTCCTCCGGAAGGCACACTCTATCAGCGAAGCCTCAACCGCCGTACCCTGGAGGCTGCTAGCCGCGACGGGCCGCGCGCATCAGCACCAGGACCACCAGGCCCACAATCGACCAGAACAACCATTTCGGCCAGATGAAAATCGGCGATGGCAAAGCGTCGCTCACGTAAATCATGAAGCCGGGGCCGATGCGCGACTCCGCATCGGCACGCTGCTCGGGCGGCCAGCGATGGCCGGCCGCGGAGACGTACGACGGCGTATCCAGGACCGGCGCGTAGTACTTTTCGAGAATCAGGTTTTCGTGGCGCGACGCCATGACGTTGCCTGCCGCCCACGTTTCGTTGCGCCGTTGGACGTGCGACACGCCTTCGCTGAAGTACTGATCCTCCCGCGACAGCCGGGACCACGTCACCGGCGGGTTCACGGCCCACGTCCGGGCTCGGGACTCACCAAGGGCAGCTAACTCCTCGGTCGTATAACGTGAGCGAAACACTCCCGCCTCAGCGTCCTTGATCTCGTGTCCAAGGTGCACTGAATGGAAGAAGCCCGCGAATACGAGGATGGCGACTGCGGCAAGGTGAAAGATTCGACGCCGAGATCGCGGCGACACCGCGAGCGAGAACGGTGAGGGGAGATCGAGCCCCAGGCTGAAGAGCAACCCACAGGCGATGGCGACGAGATTCAGCAGGACATCGCGGGCCTCGCCCACGCGCACTGGGATGAACCACTGCAGCCACTCCTCACACGTCCCGACGATGATGCCGGCCAGGACGGGGAGAACCAGGACCGCGGCATCGCCCGCGCCACGCCACGCCCTGTAAAACAGAAATGTAATGAGTCCGTACTCGATGAAGTGAACTCGTTCGACGGCGTCGACTTCCGGGTTGCCCGTTCGCGCCAGCCAGGCGTAACCAACGCCCACCAGCAACGCGAGGCCAAGAGCAGAATATCTGTGGGCCCGGCGATCCTTGATCCGGGAAATTGCCGCAAAGATCGCGACGATTACCACGCCGCCGACGATGAGCGCCATCAGCGGCGCGAAGCGGTCGGCGGCGGCATCGCGAATCGCCGTGCGAATCTGCCCGATGAACGGCGCGCTCAGCACGAGCGTGGCTGAGACCGTCACGGCTGCCGCCAGCCACCTTCGTGACACGTCGGGCACGTGGCGATTGTAAACGTTCTCGACGATGGTTCTTGGCGACCGTTCTTGACGACGGTTCGTCACGATGGTTCTCCGAACGATGGCGAGCTTGCTCCACTTGCCAAACTAGGAGAGTCTGCGGTAGTCTCCTAGGCTAACTAGGACAGACGCCGGGACCACGCAATGGCCAAGACCGCGGACATTCTGCCGGGCACTCTCGACATGCTCATCCTCAAAGCGGTGTCGCTCAAACCGCTGCATGGCTACGGTGTGCTCCTTCGGATCCAGCAGATCTCAGGTGACGCGCTGCAGATTCCACAAGGCTCGCTCTATCCAGCTCTGTACCGCCTCGAGCATCAAGGGCTGATCGCCGCCGAGTGGGGCGAGAGCGAGAATCGGCGACGCGCCAAGTACTACACGCTTACCGCCGCTGGCCGGCGACGCCTGCGCGAAGAGACCGCGGAATGGAATCGATTGGCCGCCGCCATCGGGACAGCGCTCAAGGCCACTCCAGACGAGGTGTAAGCCATGCTCTCGCGACTTCGATCGTTCGTCGATGTTCTGTTGCGGCGTGATCGCTTCGAACGGCAAATGCGCGACGAGATGCAGTTGCATCTCGAGCTACGCGCCGCTGACCTCGAACGAAGCGGGCTCCCTCGTGTGGAAGCGCTCCGCCGTGCGCGGTTGGAGTTTGGCGGCGTCGACTCCGCGAGAGAGGACTGTCGGGAGGCGCGGGGAGTGCGGTTCATCGACGAAGTGAGTCAGGACGTTCGCTACGCGTGGCGCCTGATGACTCGAACGCCAGGATTTACCGCCGCCGCGATTCTCTCCCTGGCGCTTGGGATTGGCGCAAACACCGCGATTTTCAGTTTGATCGACGCTGTTCTGATTCGTACGCTGCCGCTCGCGGATGCCGGCTCGTTGCGATTCCTGGCGCACGGCACCAGCCCAGCCACCGCCGGTGGCAGCTCGAACTACCCGCTTTACGAACACTATCAGGCGCTCAGCGATGTGTTCGCCGGTGTCACTGCTTACAGCGTGACCGGCTTCAAGGTCGAGACCCCGAACGGCCTCGAGAGCGTCGACGGCCTTTGGGTGAGTGGCAACTTTCACGGATTGCTGGGCGTGGAACTGTCGGCCGGTCGCGGCTTCGTCGCCGAACAGGACCGCGCCATCGGCAGCACGATGCAGGCCGTGATCAGCGACGGATACTGGAGCCGCCGCTTCGGTCGGGATCCGGAGGTCGTCGGCCGCGTGATCAACGTCGACGGCCGACCTCTCACAATCGTCGGCGTGACGGCGTCGAGCTTTACGGGCCTGGTGCCGGGCTTGCGACCCGATCTGACGCTCCCCATCTCGATTCGTGCGATCGATGAAGCGAACTACCTGGACCTGCACGACACCTGGACGAACTTGACGATCGTGGGGCGGCTCCGGCCCGATCGAACCGAGGCCGCCGCTCTCGCGGCAACCGACATGGCATTTCAACAGTACATGTCAGCGCCCGAGAATCGGTGGATCCGGGAGCAATCGACCAGTGGTGCATTTGCCAACGCGCAACTCGTTCCTGCGGCCCGAGGTTCCAGCGTCTTGCGTCGCCAGTACGAAACCGCGCTCAGCGTGCTGATGACAATGGTCGCCATCGTGCTGTTGATTGCCTCGGTCAACGTGGCGAATCTTCTGCTCGTCAGAGGCGCTGCGCGAGCGAAGGAAATGGCCATCCGCCTTTGCGTCGGCGGCGGGCGATCCCGCCTGATCAGGCAACTGCTGACCGAGAGCGTTCTGTTGTCCCTTGGCGGCGGCGCGCTTGGGCTGTTGCTGGCGCAATGGGGCACCGGCTCGATCATGAGCTTGCTGAGCGTCACCGAGTCGCCGGTCGTCCTGGACGTGTCGCCGAGTCCTCGCGTTTTGGCGTTTACCGCCGCTGTGTCGGCGCTCACCGGCATCGCGTTCGGACTCTGGCCAGCCATCAGAGCGACACGGCTCGATTTAACACCAGCGCTCAAGGAGGGGACGGTGGCCGCTGGCGTGTCGCGGCGGTGGTCGACCTCGCATGTGTTGGTCGCTTCACAAGTGGCGCTAAGCGTCCTCGTGCTGACGATTGCTGCGCTGATGGTTCGCACGCTTTACAACCTCAAGACGCTGGAGGCTGGCTTCGAACGGGGCAATCTCCTGCTGTTCACGCTCGACACATTCGGGACGCCGGTCTCACCCGACCAGCGGGATGAACTGTATCGCCAGGTCGTCGAGCGCCTCCGATCGTTGCCTGGCGTTCAGCGGGTCTCGGCCTCAACCTCCAGCCCGGTCCACACCAGCGGCAACTCCCGGGCGCTCGTGTTGCCACCGGGCGTCAATGTCCCCGATACGCCCGACGCACGAGGCGCCTGGGCAACTCGCATCACGCCGGAGTATTTCGACACGCTCGGCATTCAGCTGCTGCGCGGGCGGAGCCTTACGAACGCAGACGTCAACCCGTCGCAGAAGGTGGCCGTCGTGAATGCGACAATGGCGCGCTTCATCGCGTCGGATCGTGACCCGATTGGACAAACATTCAGCTTCCGCGGCGATCCCGACGACCTGATTACGATCGTGGGCGTGGTTGAGGATACGCACCAGATGAGTCTGCGAGAGGCGCCACCGCGTACGGTGTACACGTCGCTCGCCTATGAAGACCCGGCACCGTCAATGCTGATGATCGAGCTGCGCACGATGCAACAACCGCTCGCGTTGGCCGGTGCCGCTCGCGACGCTGTACGAACGGTGAGCAAAGACGTGGTGATTCGCTACGTGCGATCGATCGATGAACAGATCAACGCATCACTGGTACGCGAACGCCTGTTGGCCATGCTCTCGAGCAGCTTCGCCCTTCTCGCGCTGCTTCTCTCCGCCATTGGGTTGTATGGCGTCATGTCCTACAACGTGACGCGGCGTGCCCGTGAGATCGGTATTCGCATGGCGCTCGGCGCCGCGCGATCGCGTGTTCTGGCCGCCGTCCTGACCCAGACCCTTGTCGTGACAGTCGCCGGGCTCATTCTGGGGGTTACGGCAGCGTTTTTCACGACGGAAGCACTTTCCGCCTTCCTGTTCGGCCTGTCCCCTCGCGATCCGCTGACACTGGGGGCGGTTGCCGCCGCGCTTCTCGCAACCTCGCTGGCCGCGGCCGTCCTGCCTGCCCGCCGCGCAGCGACCGTGGACCCGATGCGGGTGATTCGTACCGAATAGATCTGTGGCCGGTGGCTGCCGGCAACTGGCCTCGACCTGTCGATGGTAGACAGACTACCCTCAACCCGGATTCGAGGGTAGACTGTCGACCATGCCGAAGGCGGTCAAGGGAACGCTGCTGCAGGGCACGCTCGATATGCTCATCCTGCGCACGCTGCAGTTCGGCGCGGCGCACGGACACGACATTTCGAAGCACATTCGCCAGACCACAAATCAGGTGCTGCAGGTCGAGCACGGCTCCCTGTACCCAGCGTTACATCGACTCGAGCGCAAACGCCTCGTAACCGGGAAGTGGGAGCTGCACAAGCAGCGGAACCGGGAGTTCAAGTACTACCGGCTGACTCCGGCAGGGCGCAGACATCTGGCGGCCGAAGAATCGCGCTGGAACTCGCTGGCGGGCGCCATCGCGCTCGTGATGTCCCCCACCATCGCCGAGGAGTAGTCTCATGACTTGGCATCCCAGACGACCGTCCGACAAGGACGTCCAACGCGAAATCCAGGATCACCTGGACCTCGAGGCCGAGGAGCGCGCGCGCGAGGGGCTGTCAGATGATCAAGCGGCACGTGCCGCGCGTTTGGCCTTCGGGAATCCCTCCCTTGTGAACGAGGACGTGCGGGCGGCGTGGGGTTGGGGCCTGATTGAAGAAATCATCCGCGACGTTCGACATGCGTTGCGACTCTGGGCCCGCAATCCCGGGTTCTCGACCATCGCGGTCATCACGGTGGCCCTCGGGATCGGCGCCAGCACCGCCATCGCCAGCCAGATCAATGCCGTGTTCTGGAAAACCCTCCCGGTATCGCAGCCATCCGGGCTGCGCCTGGTCGCGTGGACCTCGCCGCGTCCGGCGTTCGTTGGAGGCCCCAACGTTCTGGCCGGCCCCAAGGTTGGCGAATCCGACACCTACGGGTCCTTCTCGTATCCCGCCTACGTGACCATGCGCGACGGTTCGCGAGCGTTTTCTGATCTCGCCTGCTGGGCCGACCTCGGTGAAGCACGACCGGTCGTCCTCGGTGACCTCGGGTTCGGCGCCGTGCAATTCATCTCCGGCAACTACTTCCGAACGCTCGGCGTCACCGCGGCGCTCGGGCGCACGATTCAGCCGGAAGACGACGTGGCCGGATCGTGGTCGCCGGTCGCGATGGTGAGCCACGCTTTCTGGACGCGCGTCTATGGCCAGCGGCCAGACATCACTCAGCAACGGGTAGAGCTAAACGGACAGGACTTCGCCATCGTCGGAGTGATGCCGGCCGGTTTTTTTGGAATGGACCCGTCGGTTTCCCCCGACGTCGTGGTGCCAATGAGCGCCGTGCAAGTCGCAGCCGCCACGACGAATCCGCTGGCGAACTCGCGCATTTGGAACGTCTGTCGCACCTTCGGCCGGCTGGCACCAAGCGTTTCAGACGAGGAGGCCGGCCGCGAACTCGAAGGGTGGGTCGCCCAGTCGATCGCGACGACGCCGCCCAACTCGCCGGGGTTCGGCGCGGCGCCCGCGCCTGGTTCGTACGATCTGCCACGCATCTGGTTGATCGATGGCAGCCGCGGCCTGGCCACGCTGCGCGATGCGGCGTCAATGCCTCTGCTTGTGCTGTTGGCCGTCGTGGTCGGGTTGTTGCTCGCCGCCTGCGCCAACATCGCCGGCCTGTTGCTCGCGAGAGGCAGCGCGCGCGAACGGGAGCTGGCGACAAGGCTCGCGCTCGGCGCCCCACGCTCGCGACTGGTCCGGCAGTTGATTACGGAGAGTCTCGTGCTCTCACTGCTGGGCGGCATCCTCGGACTTGCCGTCGCACAATCGATGTCGGGGCTTGCTCCCAAGTTCCTCAGCCAGCTGATGCCGACGCTGTACGGCGCCGATCGATCGCTCAGCGTCTCGGCGACGCTGGATCTACGCGTCTTTCTGTTTGGCGTGACCGCCGCCCTGGTGGCGGGGTTGCTGTTCGGGATTCTGCCGGCGGTTCGCGTCACTCGCGTCAATCTGATTACGACCATCCGACAAGCAACAGCCGGCGCCACCCATCGCGTGTTCGGCCTCAGCGCCGGGCACGCGATGGTCCTGGCGCAAACGGCACTGGCGATGACGCTACTAGTCAGCGCAGGATTGTTGCTGCGGACGGTCGCCAACCTCCGCGAAGCGGATCTGGGGTTCCCTGGTGAAGGCCTGCTCTATGCGCGGGTCGAACCACGCTCGGGAAGGCTGCCCAACGATCAGCGGGCTTTGTTCTTCGAGAACGCCGTCAAGCGGTTGCGGGCGCTTCCCGGAGTGGTCGCCACATCGGCCGCAACGTCGCCGCCGATCGGCGGGTCGATCAATGTCGGCATCGGTTCGGAGGGGTTCCCCATTTGCCCGCCTTCGATGACGGGCGCTGGTTTGGTCCTGGTTCGGTTCAGCGCGGTACTCCCCGGGTATTTCGAGACCCTGGGAGTTCGCATGGCGTCGGGCCGTGACTTGGCGTGGGCCGACAACCAACCCAAGAACCAGGTGGCCGTCATCACCCAGTCGTTTGCGAACCGGTACTATCCAGGGCAGGATCCGCTCGGTCGCGCTATCAGCCTCGGGCCGTGTGAACAGCCCTTCGGCAAGGCGGCCATCGTGGGTGTCGTCTCCGACATGAAGATTGGACTCCGTGGCGAACCGGAACCGATTTTCTTCATACCGCTGCAGGGTTCGACGACCCCGGTGACATTGATGGTTCGTACGACTACCGACCCGGCGGCCATGATTCCAAGCGTGCGGCGTGCGATGACGGAGCTGAACGCCGAGATTCCCACCTTCAGCGAGGCGACGTTCGCCAATCTCCGGGAACGCCAGTTACGTCGGGAACGTTTGCTCTCGGATCTGGTCACGCTCTTCGGCAGCGTCACGCTGCTGGTGTGCTGTCTTGGAATCTATGGACTGCTGTCCTACACCGTCGCGAGACGTCGCGCCGAGATCAGCCTGCGAATGGCGATTGGCGCCTCGGCGCCACGCATCGTGACGATGGTCGTCCGCGAGTCGCTCGTCCCGGTGACGATCGGCATCGTCATTGGTGCAATTGCAGCCATCGTCGCGACCCGCTCGATTGAAGGCGTGCTCTTTGGCGTGTCCACTCGCGATCCGCTAGTAATTGTTGGCGCGGCGGCTCTATTCATCCTGGTTGCGGCTACGGCGGCCGCTCTTCCGGCGAGATCGGCGGCGAGGGTGGATCCGCTGCTCGCACTTCGCCAGTAGTCGGTGGCCGCCGGCGATCAGTGGTCGCCCTACGCCCTTGGCCTTACCCTGCCACTACGCGCCCTTGAAGAAAAAAACGGCCGCGCACTTGCGCGGCCGTGGCGGCTCACAGGAGGTGATGACGACGAAGCTAGTTGACGCGCGCGGGCGACGGCATCCCGGCCGGCATGGCCATCGCGTCGGCAGTCGACTCGACGAGCACCCACGCATCGCGTTCTTCCAGTAGACGCGCGGCCAACGCGGTGTGCAGCGCGTGACCTGCGCGATGGGCAACAACGTGCCCGACAATCGGGTGACCGACCAGAGCAAGGTCACCGACGACGTCCAGGATCTTGTGACGGACGAACTCGTCCTCGAAGCGAAGGGCGTTCAGCACGCCGGCGTCGCCGATGACGATCGCGTTTTCGAGCGAGCCGCCCAGCGCCAGGCCGTTCTGTCGCAGCATTTCGACTTCCTTCAGGAAGCCAAACGTCCGCGCCGGCGCGATGCTCTCGGCGAAGCTTTGCTCGGTGATCCGCTCGGTGCGCGACTGATGCCGCAGCAGCGGGTGATCGAAACTGATCGTGTAGCTGACCTTGAAGTGATCCGAGGGATAAATCGCGATGCGCTTGTCGCCATTCGCGATCTGGACTGGACGAAGGATCTTGAGATAGCGCCGCGGAGACGTCAGCCGCTTGACGCCCGCTTCCTGAACCAGATACAGGAAGGGCGCCGAGCTGCCGTCCATAATCGGCACTTCGTTGTGCGTCAGATCGATGTAGAGGTTGTCGACGCCGACGCTGACGAGAGCCGCCAACAGGTGTTCGACGGTCTCGACCGTCGCGCCGTTCCGGCCCAGCACCGTCGCGTAGTGCACGGCCGAGACGTGCTGCACTGTGGCAGGAATCTCGAGGCCCAGGTCAGTACGGCGAAAAATAATCCCGGTGTCCGCTGCGGCGGGCCTGAGCGTCAACGTCACCTTGTTGCCGGAATGAAGGCCTATTCCGGCGCATGAAATCTGGCGGCGTAGTGTCCGTTGCGCGTCCATTCAGTCTCAAATCCGCTTCGGGAGGCAGACGTCCACATAGCAAACTGGATGCCCACCAGACAAACGCTCCATCATACCACTTAACATCAGCGTTATCAGTGCCTTACGGCGATCCATCGAAGTCATAGCGCTGTTCCAGTGTGGCTCGATGACCACGCGGGAAACTGGCTGAGGTGTGTGGAAATTACCACACGCCTTCGCTCGCCTGAGACTCCTGGTGCGAGCTTCGGCGTGCAGGCAAAGGTCTTATCGGATGCTCGGCGCGTCAATCAAACCTCGAACCGTATTGACGGACGCGGTTTTAGGATTTCGGCGAAAAGTCATCGAGCGACGCCGGGTTTCCCGGCGAAAAGCTCGGCGAGGAAGTGCCCTGTATGCGATCCCTTGGTGCCGGCGATCTGTTCTGGAGAGCCCTGCGCGACCACGCGACCGCCGGCCTCGCCACCTTCGGGGCCCAGATCGATGATCCAATCGGCGCTCTTGACTACGTCGAGGTTGTGCTCGATGACGACGATGGTGTTGCCTTGATCGACCAGTCGATTGAGCACGTCGAGCAACTTGCGCACGTCCTCGAAGTGCAACCCTGTCGTCGGCTCGTCGAGGATGTACAACGTCCGGCCGGTGCCGCGCTTCGATAACTCACGCGACAACTTCACGCGTTGCGCCTCGCCACCGCTGAGCGTCGTGGCCGACTGTCCCAACTCGATGTAGCCGAGGCCGACGTTTTGTAGCGTGCGGAGCTTGTTGGCGATGGGCGGAAAGTTCTCGAGAATCGGCAGCGCCTGATCGACCGTCAGGTCGAGCACGTCGGCAATCGACTTTCCCCGATACTTGATGTCGAGCGTCTCGCGATTGTAGCGACGGCCCTTGCATTGCTCGCACGTCACGTAGACGTTCGGCAGGAAATGCATCTCGATGGCAATCACACCATCACCCTGACACGCCTCACATCGTCCACCCTTGACGTTGAACGAGAACCGTCCAGGCTTGTAGCCGCGTGTTCGCGCTTCGGGCACCATTGCGAACAGCTCGCGAATGAACGTGAACAATCCGGTGTAGGTCGCCGGGTTCGATCGCGGTGTCCTGCCGATCGGCGATTGATCGATCTCGATCACCTTGTCGATGAGATCGATCCCTTCGATGTGATCGTGGGTGCCGGGCTCATCGGCGGCGCGATACAGCGTTCGTGCCAGCGACTTGTAGAGGATGTCGTTGACCAGTGTGCTCTTGCCCGATCCGCTGACGCCCGTAATCGCGACGAAAAGACCCAGCGGAATGCGCACATCGACGTTGCGCAGGTTGTTCTCGCGAGCGCCCCGCACGACGACTTCGCCCTTGAGTGGCGCGCGCCTCGCCTTGGGCGTTTCGATGGTTCGTTCGCCGGTCAGATAAGCACCGGTCAGCGAGCCGTGTCCGTTCTTCAGCAGATCCGCCGGCAAACCCTGAAAGATGACGCGTCCGCCCAGGTCGCCGGCACCGGGCCCGAGATCGATGACGTAGTCCGCCATCCGGATCGTTTCTTCGTCATGCTCCACGACCACGACCGTGTTTCCGAGATCGCGAAGGCGGGCCAACGTGCCGAGAAGTTTCCGGTTGTCGCGCTGATGGAGACCAATCGAGGGCTCGTCGAGCACGTACAACACGCCGGTCAGATTCGAACCGATCTGCGTGGCAAGCCGGATCCGCTGCCCTTCTCCGCCCGACAACGTGGCCGCCGATCGGCCCAGCGTGAGATAGCCGACACCGACGTCATTGAGGAATCGGAGCCGATCCTGAATCTCCTTGAGGATTCGCGTCGCGATTCGCGACTCCCGCTCATTCAGCTCGAGCTCGTCGAAAACCTTCAGCGCTTTGGTCACCGGCAAGTTGACATAGTCCGAGATCGTCTTGCCCTTGACCTTCACCGACTGACTTTCGGCTCGCAATCGATTGCCAGCACAGGCCGGACATTCGCGCAGGCCACGATACGGATCGAGCTCTTCCTGAACGACCCAACTGCCTTCCTCGAACCGCCGGCGCAGGTTGGGTATCACGCCCTCGAAGTCGCGGCCGAATGGATCCGGAGCCGGTGCTTTCGCCCTGCCCTTCTTTGGCGCTGGCTCTGCCTGTTCGCCATTTGCGTGCTTGGCGCCCGCCGCCGCGGCGCGAGCTGCCGCGGTCGGACCAAGCAACACGAGGTCGCGCTGCTTCTTCGGTAACTTGCCAAACGGAACCGTCGCATCGATGCCGTAGTAGGCAGCAATGGCTTGAACCGCATCCCGGACCATTCGCCGATCGCCTTTGCCCCACGGCGCGATCGCGCCGTCAGCGAGTGACTTCGTTTCATCGGGAACGACACGCTGCGGATCGAAGTCCCAGGTGGCCCCCAGTCCCTGACATTCCGGGCACGCACCGTGCGGCGAGTTGAACGAGAAGGCCCGCGGCGACATCTCCGGCACGCTGACACCGCAGACCACGCAAGCCAGCTTGCGTGAGAAGAGCCGATCGCCGCCATCGAGCGAGTTGATGAGAACGATGTCGCCAGCCAGGCTCAACGCCATCTCCACCGATTCGGCGAGCCGCCGTTCGATGCCGCTCCGGACAATCAGCCGATCGACCACGATGTCGATGTTGTGATTGCGCCGGCGATCGAGGGCAATCTCCTCTTCGAGCGAACGCATCTGCCCGTCGACGCGGGCCTTGGTAAAGCCGCGCGTCCGCAAGCCCTGCAGCTCCTTCTTGAACTCGCCCTTCCGACCGCGCACGATGGGCGCCAGGACGTTGATGCGCGTGTCCTGCGGATACGTCATCACCAGATCGACGATGCGATCGAGCGACTGCGAGGCGATTTCGCGCCCGCAGGTCGGGCAATGCGGGACACCAATGTTTGCGAAGAGCAGGCGCAGGTAGTCGTAGATCTCGGTGACGGTTCCCACCGTCGAACGTGGATTGGAGCCAGTCGTTTTCTGCTCGATGGAGATCGCCGGCGACAAACCCTCGATCAGGTCGACGTCCGGCTTCTCCATCTGCTCGAGAAACTGACGCGCATAGGCCGACAGCGACTCCACATAGCGGCGCTGCCCCTCGGCATAGAGCGTGTCGAAGGCCAGCGACGACTTGCCAGACCCCGACAACCCGGTGATGACCACCAGCTTGTCACGGGGAATATCGACGTCGATTTCCTTGAGGTTGTGCACGCGCGCGCCGCGCACGGCAATCCAGTCGTGAGGCATGACCTACTGTGGGGATTCCGAGGGAAACCCCAAACAGCAAGTCTATCGTACGGTTACGACTCGCGGGAAACCAAGAACACGCTGCCACGAAGAACACGAAGTCACGAAGTAATGCGGGTTACGAAGGGAAGCAGCCAAAGATTTGCTTCGTGTCTCCGTGCCCTTCGTGGCTCCGTCTCAACCGCGGCGAAGCTTCGAATTCCGATAACCGTAAAACCCGTAGATCAGCATCCCGATAATCAGCCACCACCCGAATCGCACCCAAGCCTGTGGCGGCAGGCCCACCATGATGAACACGCAGGCGGCGACGCCGAGAGGAGCAATGACCCAGGCCATCGGGACTTTGAAAGGCCGCTCTCGGTTGGGTTCTTTGACGCGAAGCACCAGCACGCCCGCGCACACGAGCGCGAACGCGAAGAGCGTTCCGATGTTGGTCAGATCGTATGTTTCGGCGGCGTCCCCAATCAATGAAGCGACCGCGACCAGGACTCCGGTGACGAGCGTCGTCATATACGGGATGCGAGTCTTCGCGTCGACTCGCGCTGCCCACTGCGGCAGCAGTCCATCGCGCGCCATCGCAAAGAAGATCCGCGGCTGCCCATATTGAAAGACGAGCAGCACTGTCGACATCGAAAAGATCGCGCCCAGCGCGACGATCCAGCCAACGCGCGTAAAGCCAGTGAGTTCGAGCGCCCGCGCGAGCGGATCGGCAACGGCGAGCTCAGTGTAAGGCACCATGCCGGTGAGAACGATCCCGACGACGACATAAATCAGCGTGCAGATCGCCAGACCACCAAGAATGCCGATGGGAAGGTTCCGCTGCGGGTTGCGCGTCTCCTCGGCAGCGGTCGAGATGGCGTCAAAACCGATGTAGGCGAAGAACACAATCGCCGCGCCTTGATGGATGCCGGTGAATCCGTTTGGAGCGAACGGTGTGTAGTTCACTGGGTTGATCGCCGTGAGTCCGGCGCCGATGAACAGCGCCAGCGCAATCAGCTTCACGATAACCATCAGCTTGTTGGCCTGAGAGCTCTCGCGAGCGCCGCGTAGCAGAAGCCACGTGATGAGCATCACGATGGCAAATGCCGGGATGTTGACGAGGATTGGAATGCCTGCGATGCGCGGCGCGCTATCGATCAGACCGTTGACCGCGGGGTTCGCGCTGAGAAGCGCCGTGCGGTAGCCGGTCGTGAAGTGGACCGGCAGCTCGATGCCAAAACCGCGCATCAAGGTGTTGAAGTAATCACCCCACGAGATCGCGACGGCAACGTTCCCCACGGCGTACTCGAGGATCAGATCCCATCCGATGATCCAGGCGACGAACTCGCCCAGCGTGGCGTAGGAGTAAGCGTACGCGCTGCCGGCTTGCGGAATCATCGAGGCCAGCTCCGCGTAGCACAAGCCAGCCAGTGCGCACGCCCCTCCAAGCAGCACGAACGACAGGATCAGGGCGGGACCGGCCCCGTAGCGAATCACCTGACCATCGGGCCCTACCTGTCCGGCAGCCGCCGTGCCGATCGCACCGAAAATGCCGGCGCCGATCACCGCCCCGATCGCCAACATGATCAGATCACCCGCGCCCAGGACGCGCTTGAGTGATTGTTCGGTGCCCTCACTCGCCAGCAATTCGGCAATTGGCTTGCGCGCAAATAAAGACATGAGAATCCTTAGTGGGTGCCTATCGTGCCTCTGGTGCCTTCGGGTGCCTGAGTACTGGTGCGCGTAGCCTACCCGAAGCCGTAGATGGTGTCGCTGGTTGACACCACCAACCTGCCGTCCTGTCCAAAGGCGAGGCCGACGAGTCGCGAGCCGCCGACCACGAGTTCCTTCGGCGCGCCCTCGTGAAGGGCATAGACACCACTCACACCCGCAAGCGCTTCGACGACGTGGAGGACGCCGGTGGAATCGAAGGCCAGACCCTGTGGCCGGCCGAAGGTTCGATCCACGACTTCGACTTGACCGGCGAGATCGACGCGATAGACGCGATCGTAGCTGCCCAGCGTCGGCCCGGTGACATACAGCCGATCGTCAGGGCCCATGGCAAGGTGAAACGCCGCGACGCTGGACGGCAGGGACGTAAGGCTGCGACTGCGCCCCTTTTCGTCGACGTGAAAGATCGTGCCCGACCGATCGCCAACGAGAAGTGTTCCGTCAGGAGCGAAGGCCAGACCGCACGCGAGCCCGAGCTCCGATGCGGCGACTTCGTGTTGGCCATCGGGAAACACGCGATACACCGAGCCATCGAATCGACTCGAGACATACAGCAGTCCGTCAGGCCCGAACTGCATCGACGTCACGTTGACAATGCCCGAGACAAAGGGCTCGCGCGCGCCGCCAGCCGCAATGCGGAACACCGAGACCGGCGCGTCCTGCCCGCGCGGACCGCTGTAGGTGACGTAGATGCGACCCTCGGCATCGATGGCCGGATTGTCGACCTGGTGAAAACCGGTGGCGATAGGCGCACCGATCTCCACGAACAAGGTCGCGCCCGGCAGCCACGGCACCTTGACTTCCATCGAACCGCCCGCGAGCCCGGCGGGCACTTCGACCGCGCAGCGGTCGGACGCGGCAAACACCGCACGCGCCGGGACGCCGCCGATGGTGCAGGCTTCGTGGCGAGCCGCCGGCACGGGCAGACCTGACCCTCGCAGCCAGAGGCGGCCGCCTTCGGTGACGCGAAGCGGATCGACAGCGTTGAGTACCGGGAGATGCCGCCGGCACTGCGATCATTCTAGGGGCTTGCGGCAGAAGCCAGGGGCGAGAGCGAAAGGATCAGCTTTCGTCCAGCTCCAGATTCCAGTACAGGTAATCGCGCCAACTGTCGGGCGCGTTGCGCAGTCCAATCGTGATGCGGATGGCCGGGGCCGAGTCAGGACGCCGCGGCGCGCGCACCAATCGCATGCGCGCCTCCTGCGGTGTCCGTCCGCCCTTCTTGCGGTTGCAGGTGACGCAACACGTGACGATGTTCTGCCAGTCCTTGCGGCCACCCTGCGACACCGGCACGACGTGATCGAAGGTGAGCTCGGAGGTTGGGAATGAATCCGCGCAGTACTGGCAGGTATATGCGTCCCGGGCGTAGATGTTGGCCCGGGAGAACGGCACGTAGTCGAACCTCTTTTTGATGCGTACGTACCTCAGGAGCCGGATAACCGACGGCAGCTTCAGGCTGAACGACACCGCTCGGATCTCGCGGTCGTGTTCCGCGATGATCTCGACCTTGCCCTGGCACCAGAGGGTGATTGCCTTCTGCCAGTGCACGACCTTGAGCGGTTCGTATGTGGCGTTCAGAAGGAGCGTCTGCTCCATAGGGCTGGTGACATTTTGACCGGCTACGGCCGAGGCTGTCAAGGTCTTGTCTGTGTAAAGCCATGGGTCTAATAGGTTTAGGTCACGAACAATGAACGGGAAATGTCTGAGTGCACAGATCGGCACGACCGTCCGATACTGAGGGCAGGTTTCATGCGACGGCTCGCCCCCCTTGTGATCCTTACCGCGCTGGTTAGCGCTTGCGCATCAACCGGTGCCGTCCCTCGTCCCTTCCCCGTGCCGGGCGGTGTTCCTCCAACGGCTTCGGGAGGGACCGATCCAACAACATCGCCGCGTGAGCCGGCCACATCGGCGCCAACGGCACCGGCGGGCAGCGGCGATGGCTACTCGATCTCCTCCACGGCACTGTCCTTGAGAGGCGCACCGTATCGCGACGGCGGCGAAACGCCCAAGGGCTTTGATTGCAGCGGATTTGTCCAGTACGTCTTCGCGCAGCACGGCGTGTCCGTTCCGCGAGACGTGCGCCGCCAATTTCAGGCCGGCACGCGCGTCGATGCGCAGACGCTCGAGCCGGGCGACCTGGTCTTCTTCACGACGGTCGCACCCGGTGCATCACACGTCGGGATCTCCGTCGGGGGCGATCAGTTCGTGCACGCGCCGAGCGGGAGCGGTGTCGTACGAGTCGACAATCTCAGTGCGCAGTACTGGGCGAATCGGTTCGTGGGAGCGAAAAGGGTCAATTAGGCCTGCGTGCCCTTCACGCACATTCCTGCGCGCGCGCGATGAGCACCTCGCGCTCGCGCGCGTTTCGTGTGAGCGTGGCCGCCCGTTCGAATTCCACCCGCGCTTCGCCGAGCCGGCCGAGCTTGAACAGCAGATCGCCGCGTGCGGCGGGCAGCAGGTGATAGCTGGCCAGGGCTTCGTCGCTGGCCAGCGTATCGACAATCTCGAGGCCTGCCTGCGGCCCCTTCGCCATCCCCACCGCAACCGCCTGATTGAGCTTGACGACGGGTGAGGGCACGGCAAGAGCCAAGGCTTCGTACAGGCGCGCGATCCGCGTCCAGTCCGTGTCCTCCGCGTTGAGCGCACGCGCATGGCAGGCGGCGATGGCCGCCTGTATCGCGTATTGACCCAGCGGGCGCCCGATTCGCTCCGCGCGGTCGAGAGCCGTGAGGCCTCTCCGGATCAGGAGCTGGTCCCAGGTCGCCCGATTCTGATCGAGGAGCAGGATTGGCTTTCCCGACGGACCAACGCGGGCATGGAGACGCGAGGACTGAATCTCCATCAACGCGACCAGGCCATGCACCTCCGGTTCACCCGGTGTGAGCTCGGCCAAGATTCGTCCCAGGCGCAGGGCGTCGTCGCACAGATCGGGGCGTGTCCAGTGGTCACCGGTGGTTGCGCTGTAGCCTTCGTTGAAAATCAGATAGATGACTTCGAGGACCGACGACAGCCGGTGTGCGAGCTCGTCGCCCCGTGGAACCTCGAACGGCACCTTGGCCTTGGCGAGCGTGCGCTTGGCGCGAACGATACGCTGCGCAACTGTCGGTTCCGCGACAAGAAACGCCCGGGCAATTTCCTCGGTCGTCAGCCCTCCGATGAGGCGGAGCGTGAGGGCCACGCGCGCCTCGGTTGACAGCACTGGGTGACACGCGGTGAATACGAGTCGCAGCAAGTCGTCACCCACATCGTCATCGAGCGCGGCATCCAGGTCGGGTGGCACCTGCCGCTGACCGACTTCGATTTCATAGCCAAGCTCTTCGTGCTTGCGCTCGAGAAGCTTGCTGCGTCGAAAGTAGTCGATTGCCCGGTGCTTGGCCGCCGCCATGAGCCAGGCGCCGGGGTTGCGCGGAATGCCCTCGGCCGGCCATTGCTCGAGAGCCGCGACCAGCGCGTCTTGTGCGAGGTCCTCGGCCACGCCAATATCGCGCACGATCCGGGCAAGACCCGCGATCAGTCGCGGCGACTCGATTCGCCAGACCGCGTCGATCGCGCGATGCGTATCGGTAGCCGTCACGGCTACCGATCTCAGCACCTTCACCCGGCCCGTGCAAGCCGCCGGGGCCGGGGGACGCTACTTCTTCATTTCGTTCTGGAGCTTCTTGTGGTGCTCCACGGCTGGGCTCTGACCGAAATCCTCGAGCTCGAACACCTGCCGAACTTCGACTTCGCCGTCCTCGAACGGGGCGCGCTTCACCCACTCGAGAGCTTCGTCGCGAGACTTCACCTGCACCATCCAGTAGCCGGCGATCAACTCCTTGGTCTCGGCAAATGGCCCGTCGACCACGGTGCGCTTCGAGCCGTCGAACTTGACCCGTGCTCCCTTCGAGCTGGCTTGCAGGCCGTCCCCGGCGAGCATCACTCCTGCCTTGACCATCTGTTCGTTGAACTTCGCCATCTCTCCGAGGATCTTCTCATCAGGTAGGATTCCAGCTTCCGATTCCTTGCTCGCCTTCACAATCAGCATGAAACGCATCGTTCGTGTCTCCTTGAATTGCCAGCTGTTAACCAGCTTCTACTGACACGTCGAACGACGGCTACCGAAATCGACCCGCCTTCGCTCAAAGATTATGTCGAGCTTCGGCGGACCTGAGGGAGCACATCCGTGCTGAAGACTGGAGACTGGAGGCTGAAGACCGGAGGCAGTAGACCGTGGACCGTGGACCGTTAAGCAGCCGCTGCTGTGGTGTAGCTCGCTATCTGACGCGAACCGGTTCCGGTGAACTCACGGAACTGCAGATCGTCTTCCGAAAATATGCGGACAGAGGGGTCGATGATGCGCTCCACTGGCGCCGCCTGAACGTCAGCCATCATCGGCTGGTCGGCCACGGCCTCGCGATAGCGGCGCGGGTACGACGGGAATGAGCGGAAGGTCGTGCCGGCGATCGCGCCATATCGCGCGCGCAGCCCGTTGAAATCGTACTGGAGGAACTCGAGGAGTCGTTGATCTGGCTGCGTGGCGAGGTACTGCTGCACGAGCTCGGCGACGTCTTCGAAATACGTCGGGCTGTGCAGAGAATCGGAGGGGACGCCGTCCGCACGTCGAAAGCGGCGCAGGCAGTCCTGGTCCGGGTCCACGTGGTAGAGCTCGTGAATCACCGTGTCGAGCTTGGCCACCCAGTCAGGCGTGCCCTGCGGATACAGGTCGCGCTTGCGCGAGCGTGTCAGCGTCTGATCCGTAAAGCGCGGAAGCGCGAACGAGATCAGGTAATTCATCACGCGACCGTCGAACGAAACTTCAGGAGATTTGGTGACGAACCATTCGGTGCGGCGGGTAATGTCACCGGTGTTGCGATCGCGCCAGAAGAAGTATCCAGGCTCGCTGGCGGGGAGACTGAGGCAGTGGCAGCTGGCGTAGGCGCCGTCAGCGCTGGTGCGCCCCGGCCGCGCAAACACGAGAACGCGACTCAGGTCGATGAAGGCGAGCGCCGGAATCCGCTCCACGATGTCGTGCATCAGTCGCGTGACGTGACCGGTGTAGTTGACGCCACCGCGACAGGGCTGCTCGAGCCATGCGCTGCCTTGAAGTACCTGCAACTCTCCCGTTCTCCCGTATCTCGCACGGCCCTGCGGCCCCGCGATTTCTGCTCGTCATGACGGCGGCTGTGGCGGCCTAACTGCCCCACCCGCGGCGTTTCTGCCGGGCGTGTTTGAAGGAACTCTTGGATTGACCGGCGGTGTACTGCCGTTCACGGCGGGAGATTGCACAGACTGTGCCGGTGCGGGAGGCTCCGGAGATGACCGATTTATTGGGGAAAACCCCACCGGCCCGTCCGCAGAATGTGGCGACTCTGTTGACGAGGTGGGCGTGCTGACCTGGCTCTCAGGCTTGATGCCCATGCGCCGCACGATGATCTGCTGACGTCGAAGCAAGCGGCGTGTCGGGCGAGCGGGACTGTGCTCACGCGGATTGATGATCGCGCCAGCCAACAGTGCTGCCTCTTCCGGCGTGAGCGCAGATGCTGGCTTGCCGAAGTACGCGCGGGAAGCCGCTTCGGCGCCGAAGACCCCGTCGCCCCACTCGATCACGTTGAGGTAGATCTCCAGGATCCGCCGTTTGCTCAGCGCGGCCTCGAGCCGCCGCGTGATGAGCAGCTCCTTGAGCTTGCGAATCGGATTCCGAGACGGCGACAGATAGAGGTTCTTGGCCAGCTGCTGCGTGATGGTGCTTCCGCCGCGCTTGAAGCGGCCCTCTTCCCAGTTCGACTCGAGCGAGGCGCGGAGCTCCTTGACGTCGATGCCTTCGTGATCGAAAAAGGCGCTGTCCTCGGTGACCACCACTGCTCGACGAAGGTTGTTGGAAATCTGCGTATACGGCACCCAACGCTGCCGTATGGTCAGCTTGCGGCCGGCCTCTTCGGCTTCACGCTTTCGCAGCTCGATGAAGGCGGTTGTAGAAGGATTGCTCGTGGTCAGAACTCGAACGTCTGGCAACGTCAGATAGATATAGGACAGGTACACGAAGCCGAGCGTTGTGAGGACCAGCAGCCACCGGCCGACGGCGCGCGCGCGACGGCGCGAGGCAAATCTCCGCACGTCGCGATGATAGCGGGCGTTCGAGCTCTCGGCCTAATCACCCGACCACGACGATCTTGATGCGATCGCCGGGCCTCGGCTGTTCGCTGACCTCGTAGCGGTTCATGATCGCGAGTTCGCTGGCGCGGACCAGGCTCCCGCCGCGTGATGCGATCGATTGCCAGGTGTCGCCGGCGCGGACCACGTAGTAGTCCAGGCGATTGGGGCGAATCTCGTCGGCCTCGCGGGCCGTCAGCGGCCTGAAGGTCTGCAACGACTTGCCGATCGCTCCGTCGATGCGGTCGAACTGGTCGACCGGGGCAAAGCCGGCGAACACGTAGGCCTGGCGTCCGTTGAGGATGTGGGCCGCTCGCATGATCACTTTGCCAACGCCTTGAATGGAACCCTGATAGAGGCCCAGGTAGGCATCGAGACCGTTGAGCGTCGTGCGGCTGCCGTCGACGAGCTTGAAGCCGCCGCTCCTCATCGAGTTGATGGCGATGTCCTCGGACGACCGACCGCGCGGCTGATCGACCATCTGCAGAAGCATGTAGTGCGACTGGCCGGGCTCGCGCGCGGCCACCTGCGTGGGCGTGTTCATCACGTCCCAACCTTCGGGAAACTCCAGTGCGAAGCGCAGCGCGGGATGGAGAAACGCGTGACCGCGAACAATCCCATCCTTGGGGTTGTCGCCAATTACGATGCCCTCGATCCGTTCGCGATAGCCGTCACGGTTGCGCTCGGTCGCGTTGCTCGTCGAACTTGCCAGCTTGGCGGCCAACGGCTGGGTCTCGATGACTCGCGCGGCCGGTTCGGGATGCGTCGAGAGCCAGTTCGGCACGCCGCGCTCGCTGGTCTCGTTCACCTTCGCCAGCGTCCCGAGGAATCCGGGGACGCCTCGCGGATCCCACCCGCCTTGCGAGGCGTACTCCATCCCGATCCGATCCGACTCGTTCTCGTCCTCGCGCCCGTATTTCAGGAAGGCGACGCTCATTCCAAGCGACGCGAGATCTCCGAAAGGTTGTGCCGCAGGGACGAAGATGCCAAGCGCGATGAGACCGAGCGTCCCTCCAGTCGCGCGCGTGTACTGCTGCGCTGCATGGCGTGCGGTGACGTGCGCGATCTCGTGACCCAGCACGCCAGCCAGCTCCGCCTCGTCATCGAGGTACGGCAGGATGCCGCGGGTGATGTAGATGTAGCCGCCCGGAAGCGCGAAGGCGTTGATCGCCGGGTGATCGACGACGGTGAACTGCCAGGGCAAGTGCGGCCGGTGCGACAGCTTGGCCAGGCGGTCGCCGATGTCCGAGACGTACCGCTGCAGCTCGGGGTCGTCGTAGACACCCATATCGCGGCGGACTTCGGCGTCGGACTGCTGACCGATGGCGATTTCCTGCGCCTCGCTCAGGAACGACAGCTCACGCTTGCCGGTGACGGGGTTAGTGGCGCAAGCGAGGGACGCGCCCAACGCGAGACACACGAGAGAGGACGAAATGGCCCGCATCGTGGACAACCTTGAGGTGGTGAAGTGCTCTGATAGGCGGTTGTGCAACGGCTGTGCCACGGGATCGGGTGCGACAGGTTCGTCAGGTGCCGTTGCGCAGGGACTTGTCGAGCCCGGCGAGAAACAGCGTCACGAGCGCTTCCGTGGAACTGCTTCCCATCAATCCGACACGCCAGATCTTGCCCGCGAGCGGACCGAGGCCCGCTCCGACCTCGATGTTGAATCGCTGCAGCAGGCGTCGCCGAACCGCGGCTTCATCGACGCCGTCCGGAACGCGCACCGCATTCAGCGTCCACAGTCGCTCGTTCGGTGGAGGCAGCAGCGACAGCCCCATCGATTCGAGTCCGGCGGCCAGCATCTGATGATGTCGCTCGTGGCGCGCCCATCGTTCCTTCAGGCTCTCCTCTTCCACCACCATCAACGCCTCGCGGAGCGCGTAGATCAGCGAGGCGCACATCGTGTGGTGATACTTGCGGCCGACCCAATAGCTTTCGAGCAGCGACAGATCGAATGCGAAACTGCGACAGGCGACCTTGCGCGCGAGCGCCGAGGGCGCGAACACGATTGGCGCTACCCCCGACGGCGCGCCCAACCCTTTCTGACTGCAGCTGTAGACGACGTCCAGATTCCATGCCGCAACGTCCAGAGGCATCGCGCCAAGTGACGTCACGGCGTCCACGATCACAAGCGCTCCGTGCCGATGCGCGATCGCCGCGATTTCTCGTACCGGATTCAGCACGCCAGTTGACGTCTCTGCGTGAACGACGGTGACGACATCAACTGCCGATTCCTCGAGCGCACCCGCGACCGCTTCAGGATCGCAGGCTCGACCCCATTCGACGTCAAGGCGACGCACATCACCGCCGTAGCGGCGACACAGATCAGACAGGCGATCACCGAAGTAGCCGGTGACGATGGTCAGGACCTTGGTGCCGGATTGGACCGTGTTGGCGACGGCGACTTCCATCGCGGACGTGCCGGTCCCGGAGACGGCAAACGCGAGGGACCCTTCTGGCGCCTGAAAAACGCGACCGAGCCGGCCGCGCATGTCGTCCATGATTTCGAGAAACTGCGCGTCGAGATGGCTGAGCATCGGCGCCGCCATTGCTCGCATCACGCGCGGTGAAATCAGGCTCGGGCCTGGCCCGAGGAGTATGCGCTCAGTGGCTGGCAGCATGCTCTTGGCTCATCACGCCAAGCGCGATGAGCTGCTCGCGCAGAATGTCGACGACCGCGGGCGCGACGGGGCGCAAAGGTGGTCGTGGGACGCCACCGTGAAGCCCGACGAGATCGAGCGCCGCCTTCAGGCCAGGCACGCCGTAAATTGGGCCGATCGATCTCGCCACGGGCATCAGCCGCCGCTGCAAGCCGCGAGCTTCTTCCACGCGCCCGGCCCTTACGAGCTCGAAGAGGTAGACGCACAACTCGGGGGCCAGCCCGGCGAGCGCGAGGACTGCGCCATGCACGCCAAGCGTCGCCGCGTTGAACAGTGTCGGCGCAGCACCCGCAAGGACCGTAAAGCCAGGCTTCGCCCTCGCCAGATAGTCGGAAATCTGGAGCATGTCGTTGCCGGAGTCTTTGAGTCCGGCGATGTTGGGATGCTCGCTCAGCTTCTCCACCGCGTCAGGCAACAAGTTCACGCCCGTGTACATCGTCACGTTGTAAAGCAGCAACGGCACCGGGCAAACGTCGGCGACCTCTGTGTAGTGGCGGATGAACGCATCGCTCGTCATCTGCGGCTTGTAGAAAGAGGGCGTGCGGGCCATCACTGCATCGGCGCCAAGTGCCGCGGCGCGCTTGCAGGCGGCAATCGTGGCGCGAGTCGACTCGCGGCCCGTGCCGACCAGCATCGGACGGCCGCGCGGGATGCGCTCGCGCACGATGGCGATCACCCGATCCGCCTCCTCGTCCTCGAGCTGTGCGGCTTCGCCGTTGGAGCCAAGCACGACGAGTCCGGTGAGCGAGCTCTTGAGATACCGATCGACGTTGCTCGCGATCGCGCGGTCGTCGATCTCTCCCTCGGCAGTAAAGGGAGTGACTATCGGAGTGTAGATCCCGGCAAAACGATGCGTCATAGGTACGCCGTAACCTTGAATAGACCCGACCGCTTTCTCACGAACGCTGCACCCCGATCTTATCCGACTGGAGGATCACATTGGCTGCCAGAACGACGAGAAAAATCGCCGCTGCCGGCGCCAGCGTCCACGGGAACCGCGTCATCGCCGTCACGTTCGCCGCATCGCGTAACATCGTCCCCCACGTCGGAATGTTTCCCGGAAACCCGAGCCCCACATACGACAGCGTCGCCTCAGCCAGAATGAACGATGGCAGGAGCAGCGTCGCCTGGACGAGCAGATAGCCGGCACACGCCGGCAGCAGGTGGCGTCCCACGATCCGCCACGAGCTGGCGCCGAGTGATTGCGCCGCCACGACATACTCGCGATCGCGTTCGGCGGTCACAATCCCTCGCACCGCGCGCGCGACGAAGGGCCACCCCACCAACGAAAAAATGCCCGCCATCAACACAAACACCGTCCACGTCGACAACACCAGCGGCAACACCGCACGGAGCAGCAACACAACGTAGATGATTGGCAGGATGACGACGAAATCGGCGGTCCGCATCGCGACCTCATCGAGCCAGCCGCCGCGATAGCCGGCAACGCCGCCAATCAACACGCCCACGACGATCGCGCCGAGCACCGAGACGAGCGCGAGGCTGATCGTGATCCGCGCGCCGTAGAGCAGACGAGACAGCAGATCGCGCCCGAAGCTGTCTGCACCGATGAGATAGACCGGCGGTCCGAGGTGATCGCCAAACCACGGCAGCGGCTGCGTGCTGGAGCGATTCTCGACGTAGTGCTGACGCACGCGATCGACGAGCGCGATCGTGTACACGAACGGCGCACGCAGGCTACCGTCGTGCAGGATGTGTGGGCGCATCGGCGGCGCGTGCATGAAGTCGGTGTGCCGAGACTCCGGACTATAGGGCGCGAGCCAAGGCGCAACAGCCGCAATAAGCACCAGCGAGGCAAGCAGCGCACTGATGCGACGCGTCATGTCCGCACGCCGAGCCGAACACGTGGGTCAGCGGCGGCGAGCAGCACGTCGGCAAGAAGAGTTCCCGCCGCGAGAAACACGGCTCCG
Source organism: uncultured Acidobacteriota bacterium (assembly GCA_963724485.1). Lineage (GTDB taxonomy): Bacteria > Acidobacteriota > Vicinamibacteria > Vicinamibacterales > UBA2999 > JACCSI01. The sequence continues at coordinate 414,725 of CAVRUW010000010.1, read as the reverse complement.
GCCGCGCTGCAGCCCACGACCAGGTACAGATCTCGTGCCCGCAAGCCGTCGTACATCAACCGTCCCAGTCCCGGCCACGAGGTCACGACCTCGACGATGAATGAGCCGCCAAAGAGCGTGCCGATCATCAGACCGTAGACGCCGAGCACCGTGCTCAGCGAGACGGGCCATCCGTGCTTCAACGCGGCGCCATCAGCCGACAATCCCCGTGCAGTGGCGGCCGAGACGAACGGCTCACGAAGCGCGGCGATCATCGCCTGCGACTGCAAACGCTCCAGCGTGGCCGCGAGCGGCAAGGCCAGTGCGAGCGACGGAAGCGCCACGTGACGCAAGAGATCAGCGAACCACACCGCCCACCCGGCCTGCGCCGTGTCGGCTGACACCATTCCGCCGATCGGGAACCAACCCGTGCGCGCGGCCACGACGATCAACGCAAGCGATGCGATCAGCGGAGGCGTTGAGAGAAACACGATGGACGAGAGCCGGACGAGCCGCACTCCCCACCCGCGCTGCCGCGTTCCGGTGTAAACGCCCAGCGGGATGCCAATGATGGTTGCCAGGCTGAGTGCCGCCGTCGCGAGAACCGCGGTGTTGACTGCGCGCTCTCGCAACAGATCCGCGACTGGCCGCGAGTACAGCAGCGAGTCGCCGAAATCGAACCTCACCGCGCGAGACAACCAGTCCACATACTGAACCACGAGCGGACGCTCCAACGCGGGATCCCGCCTCGGGTTCCAGTCGTCGTCGGGATCGAAGGTGCCGGGCGCGACCAGCGTCAGCAGCAAGGCTGCCGACGAAACGATGAAAACGAGCAGGAGGGCGAAGAGGACCCGTCGAAGCAGGTAGCGCCCGAATGACATCACGGCATCACTGCGAACGCGTGGCGTTGGCAACCGCCAGAGTATCAGGGCTCCACATGATGTGCGGACGGGTGAGCGCCGGCATCAGACCCACAAGGCGCGCGCTCGCGCCAATGTACACGCGCGGCGCCGCGAAATGAAGCATGGGCAGGTTGTCAGCGAAGATCCGCTGGACCTCGATAAACAGTCGTTTGCGCTCGGTCTCGTCCAGCGTCGACGCTTGCCTGGCCATCAGCTCGTCGATCTGGCGCTCCCACTCTGTCGCCGGCTTCGTCTGCCCGATATGCCAGAAGTGAGCGCCGCCCGAACTGACCCAGAGGTCCTTTGACATCGCCGGATCGGGATCGTTGGTGAAGAACGCGATGAACGCGGCTTCGAAGTCCCCCTTCATGACGCTTTGTCGCACCGCGTTGGTTTCGAGTGGCACGACGTCGAGCGCGATGCCAACCTGGCGAAGTTCGTCGCTCACGACCGTCGCGCTGCGTTCGAGCACACGATTGCCACGGAACGTTTGCAGGGTCAATCGCGCTTCAGTGCCCTTGGCGTCCTCGAGCCATTCGTCCGTGTCCCGGTTTTCAAGCCCGATGCTGGCCAGCAACGCCTTCGCCTTGTCGCGTGAGAATTCGTAGCGCGTGATGCTGGGCCAGAACCAGCGCGGATTGCCGGGCGTGACCGGTCCATGAATCGGGACCGCGGCGCCAAGGAAGACGGCATTGGCGAACGCCTCGCGATCGACCGCGTGCGAAATCGCCTGACGGAACTCTTTGCGCGAGATCCACGCGCCTCGCGGATCCTTCGACCACTTGTCCGCCCGCAGGTTGAACACCAGCGCGTCGGGATCGGCGCTGACCCCGAGCTCCGCGATCTGGATCTTCTTCTGTGCCTCGAGCGGGCGCATCGCCTCGATGTCCGCCGCGCGCAGCGGTTGCTGCATGAAGTCGGACTGTCCGGACTGAACCCGCAGGACCTCGGCATCCTGGTCGGGAACGATCTCGATCGTCAGGCGATCCACGAATGGCATCTGGACGTGGCTGCGCGCATCACGTCGCCAATAGCGCGGGTTGCGGTCGAAGACCATTCGCTGTGCCGGCACGTACTGGGTGAGAACGAACGGGCCGATCGACGCCAGCTCCGTCGGAGGTGTGTCCGGCGCCCACGCTTTCGCAAACGTGCCGGCGGCCAGTGATGCCTCGAGCTTGTGCTTCGGCATCATCGCCAGGTTGTCCAGCACCCGCAGGCCGGGACCAAATGTCTGGGGAAACGTGAGTACCACCGTGCGCGCATCGGGGGCGCTCACCGCGATCGGCTTGCCGCCAATGGTGAGCGCGGAGGCGAGCGGGCTCTGCACCCGTGGGTCGTAGACGGCCTGGAACGAAAACAGCACGTCGGCGGAGGTGAAGGGAACGCCATCGGACCAGCTCAGCCCTTCCCGAAGCGTCAGCGTGTGCGTCAGCCCGTCGGGCGACGAGGTCCACCGCTCAGCCAGCCACGGCTCGAGTTCCGTCGTCTGCCGGTTGATCCGGACCAGCTTGCCCAGCAGGAGCATCGAGATGATGTCGGTCGTGACATCGGTCTGGGTCAGCCGGTTGAACGATCGCGGGTCGCTCCGCGTCGTCGCGACGATCTGTCCGCCGCGCGCCGCATCCGTCCCTTCGTACGTCACCGTCGTGGCGCTCCGCCGCGACATGTACCAATAGGGGAGGATTACCGCGGCAACGACCAGGATGACCAGCAGAGTGCGCGATTGTCGGTTCACTTTTTACCCGTGCGGCTAATTCATTGGCCGGTTTCAGCAAACAACGACGACGGCCGTATTTGCGAATTCCGCGCAACATTTGCAGACAATTTTTCAGCTCGGCCGTTCAAGGCCAAGCTCTTGACCGTTACCCCAGCCAGACGCGCGTGGTGACCTGGCCGCCATCGTAAGCGACAACTCACTCCCCCGCAATCACTTAGCCCCACGACACCCGCTTTGGCTGAGCCTGGCACCAGCCGTGCCCTACGGAATGCCGGAGCTTGTAGATGAACCCGGCTTTCTTCCCACAGCCCGTCCCCGCGCCCCCCCAGCTCGGCCGAAGTGTGACGATTGACCAGGCCGCTTCACTTCTCGGCGTTTCGCGTCGGACCGTTTACTACCGCATCCGCGAAGGACGACTTCGAACGATTCGCACGCTGGGGGGATCCCAGCGGGTGCTCGTCGAATCGGTGCAGGAGCAACGGCTCGGCAAGTCATTCCCCGTCGCCCCCCCTACCCGTCCGGAGGATTCTTCATGGCCACCACGCTGACAACCGGTGGGAGCCCGGCTCCCCGCGCCGCCCGGTCTGCTTCGCAGTGGTTTCTCGCTGCCTCGGCTTCGCAGTGGGTATTCGCCGCCGCTGTGGTTCTAGGAATCGTTGCCGCTGCCAATCCGGCCGCGGCGCAGGGTCGGAAAGCTCGGGTGTCGTCGGATCTCGCCGAGTATTTGTCGGCGGCCAGCGCGGGTTCGTCGGTTTCGGGAACAGTCGACGTGATCGTGTCGGGCAACGACGCGTTCGTGGCGCGCATTGCCGGCAAGCACGGCGCGACCATCAAGAAGGGGCTCAACGGCGGCGCGGTTCTGAGCGTGAGTTCGGCCGGCCTCGCCAGCATGGCGGCGGATGCGGAAGTTGGCAGCCTCTCGGGTGATGGGGACATCCGCTCGCAGATGGCCAACGTCACGGAGTCCACGGGCGCCGCGGCCGCGTGGGCCGGTGAAATCGCCAAGCTCGGCGCTGTCATGGGCACCGGGATTGGCGTCGCCATCGTCGACAGCGGCATCGCCAATCACTCCGCACTCGCCGGCCGCGTGGTCGCCAACGCGGCGTTCACGAGCACGGGGAGCAAGAACAAGGACGACTACGGCCACGGCACGCACGTCGCGGGCATTGTCGCGGCGGGCGCCCCGAAGCACGACACGGGCGAAGAGCCGGTCGGCATGGCGCCGGGTGCGCACCTGGTGAGCGTGAAGATTCTGGACGAGAACGGCACCGGCAAGGTCAGCGACGCGATTCGCGGGATCGACTGGGTGATCGCGAACAAGCAGAAGTACCAGATTCGTGTCATGAACCTGTCGATCGGCACCGCGCCGACGCAGGGCTACAAGGACGATCCGCTGTGCCAGGCCGTCGAGCGCGCCGTCCGCTCCGGCATCGTCGTCGTGGCTTCGTCTGGCAACTTTGGCCAGGACACCGCGGGCAAGCTGGTGCTCGGCACGGTCACGTCACCGGGGATTTCGCCGTACGCGATCACGGTCGGCGCGCTGCGGACGCAGGGCACCGTCGATCGGTCGGACGATGTGGTCGCGCCGTGGAGCTCGAAGGGGCCGACGGTGGTGGATCACCTGGTGAAGCCCGACGTCGTCGCGCCGGGCAGCAAGGTCGTGTCGCTGCTCGCATCCGGGTCGACGCTGGCGAAGCAGTTCCCCGATCGCATCGTGGTGGACGGCAAGGACGGCTACTTCCAGTTGAGCGGCACGAGTCAGGCGACGGCCGTGGTGAGTGGCGCGGCAGCGTTGTTGTTGGAGTCGCAGCCGCAGCTGAAACCGCTGATGGTGAAGTCGCTGCTACAAGCGAGTTCCGACTTCATGCCCGAGGAGGGACTCATCGCCGCAGGAGCGGGAAGTCTGGACCTTCGAGACCTGCGAGCGCCAACTCAGCATCCAACACTTACTCTGTCGATGCTTTTTGGAAGTCGTTTGGCTTCCCACACATCACTCGACCCAGCGACTCCAATCAACACGTCCACCATCATGTGGGGCGACACCATCATGTGGGGCGACACCATCATGTGGGGCGACACCATCATGTGGGGCGACACCATCATGTGGGGCGACACCATCATGTGGGGCGACACCATCATGTGGGGCGACACCATCATGTGGGGCGACACCATCATGTGGGGCGACACCATCATGTGGGGCGACACCATCATGTGGGGCGACACCATCATGTGGGGCGACACCATCATGTGGGGCGACACCATCATGTGGGGTGACACCATCATGTGGGGTGACACCATCATGTGGGGCGACTAGAAGCAATCTAGGGCGACAAAGCTATCCATCCTGAGGGCACGACGATGAAGTTGATCATCTGGGGCGAGTAGTTGGTCTGTCGGTAAGGCAATCTCGAACGCTTGATGAGCGGCGTTAACTGTTGGAGCGTGTCATGAAACTAATCATCTGGGGCGAATAAGCCTTCTCGCTTGCAAGGGATAGCCTGAACTACTACCCTGTGCGTACATGACCCTCGGGCCCAAGGCGCAGCTTTATGTCGTTGCGGTTTCGGCGGCTGGTTTCGCGGTTCTGTTCGATTGCATCAGTTCGCTACTGCGCCACCCAATCGGATCTGACTGGCTGATACTCGCGGGACTGACGCTCTTCAGCGGCTTTTTCACGATCAAGGTTCCAAAACTTCAGGCGCGCCTTTCGGTTTCCGAGACCTTCGTTTTTGCATCGGTTCTGCTGTTCGGTACGTGTGCCGGTACCCTAACAGTCGCGCTCGATATTCTCGTCGCTTCACTACGTTTCAGACACCGATCCCGAGAGCCGATTCGAGTCGTCTTCAACGTTTGTGCGGCGGCTGTATCCATCTGGGCTGCCGGTCACATTTTCTTTGGTCTATCCGGCATTAGCCCGATCAGCGAAGCAGCAGCTCGCCTTCCTGAGTTCTTTCTACCGCTTATCGCTCTGGCGACTTCGTACTTTGTCTTCAACAGCGTGTTCGTGGCGCTTGCCCTGGCGCTTGAGCGGACGACGAATGCGTTCACGATCTGGAAGAACAATTTCCTTTGGCTCTCAGTCAACTACTTTGGAGGCGCGTCAGTTGCCGCGCTTCTGGTTTCATATACGCAGACGGTCGATCTCACTGTCTTGGGGATCATCGGCCCGTTGTTGATCATTTCGTACCTAACCTTTAAGACCTCATTCAGCAGAATTGACGATGCTTCGCGACACGTAGAGGAAGTGAATCGTCTCTACCTCTCAACAATTGAGACGTTGGCAACAGCGATCGATGCTAAGGACCAAGTCACGCACGGCCACATTCGCCGGGTTCAAAGACACACGCTGGCCCTCGCAAGGGAACTTGGGTTGAAAGATGAAAATCAGCTCAAGGCCCTTGAGGCCGCAGCCTTGCTGCACGACACAGGCAAGCTAGTAGTGCCCGAACACATTCTGAACAAGCCTGGGAGGCTTTCAGCCGGTGAGTTCGAGCGGATGAAGCTACATGCCGCCGCCGGTGCAGACATTCTTTCTGCGATTAGCTTTCCGTATCCGGTAGTTCCGATTGTTCGGCATCACCATGAGAATTGGGATGGCTCGGGTTATCCCGACGGACTGCGCGGAACCGACATCCCGATCGGCGCGCGCATACTCGCTGTCATCGACTGCTTTGACGCGCTGACGTCAGATAGGCCATATCGACGACGTCTATCCGACCGTGAGGCGATGGACATTCTCTTGCAGCGACGGGGCACGATGTACGACCCGCTGATCGTGGACACATTTGCAGCCGTAAAGGAAGTTTTGGATACTGCGGTCCGCGAGGCCGATCCTCGACTCGAAGTTAGCGATGTCCCTCGCGACACCGAAGGAGGTACTCGCGGGTCCAATCGTTCGAAATCACGTCGATGACGATTTCGCTCGTGCTGGGCAAACCGTTTTAACGTCTCTTCTTGACGCCACGTCCGCGACGCTAGCGGTGCTTTACCTCCGAGACTACAACTCCGACGAGTCGTTTGCCGCCGTCGTGTCACCAGCGCTTGGGAAAGACTATGAAGCGAACTCTATGCCCCTAGGTTCTGGGGTGACTGGATGGGTAATGGCTAACGGACGAGCGATGGTTAACGCGGATGCGGCTCTCGATTTCGCGACAGGCCCTTCGCCTAAGGTCAACCGATGTGCCTCCGTTCCTTTGTTCGTTGACGGTGAAACGGTTGGCGCACTCGCTTGCTATATCGATAATGCGCGGGGATTTGGCGAGCGCGAAGTGGCGGTCATGGAGACCATCGCTACCACATTCGGTACACAGCCGTTGCAAGATCTGACTCGGAGAGCAATCGCTAAGGTCGCCAAGGCTACAGCCGTTCGTTCGGTTCATTGATGTCACCGGGTACAGACTTGACCGGGAGCCTTAGGCATCATCGGTCGCAACACTAAGCGGATCCAAACGTCGACTTCACTCGAAGGACGGTTCAAACAGCCGGTTCGACGCTGCCGTTTCCGAAAATTAGGGTGGCGCACATGACGAAGAGTCGAGCGTACGAGCTGATTTCTTCGGGAGATTTCCGAAAAGCGGTCCAGTGGATCAATTCCAAGTCAACTCTCAGTCAAAGCGATCGAATCCTCAAGGCATATCTAGAACTTGAGGTTGGCGAGAGTGCCACTGCACAGCGACTTGCTGACTCGCTTCTCAAGGAACATCTTGAAAAATCGGATCGCGCCTTTTGCCTGGATATCGCGGGCCGTGCGCTGGCACGTTCAGGGGCAACGGCCCAAGGACTATCGCTACTTCAAAAAGCGATCTCGATCGCAGCGGAAAATGACTCACAACTTCATGCCGAACTCCTGGGACATTACGCCAAAGCCCTATTAAGTTGGGTGGGAGTCGAACCAGCGCTGGCCGTTCTGCCTCAACTGCGCAAGGCTGCTCTTCAGACAGGGAACCGTCGCGCCCTTGTTGAGTATCACCTGTCTCTGGCGCGCGTCTCCGCGATTCGAGATTGGTGGGGGCGGGCTCGGGCGCAAATAGAAGTGGCGTCGGGCCTACTTGAGATTGAACGAAGACTGGACCAACTCTGGCAGTTGCGGCAGGTCCAGGCCACCATGGCAACAAAGGAATGCCAACTTGCGACCGCGAAGACCCATGCAGAAGAAGCACTCACCATTGCCAGGACGATTGGGTCCGTGCCGTTCGAAGCATCGTCGCTGGCGAATCTGGCACACCTCACTGCTCTTTTAGGGCGCTACCACGAAGCCCGAAGCTATGTCGACCAGGCCTCGCGCCTTTTGGCCCCATTGAGCCACCTAAGGTTCGCTCTGTATGCAACTCAGATCGACGTCGGACTCTGGTCATCGGACAATAGCTACGCAAGAGCAGCTGTCGAAGCTGGTGAACACCTTGGTCGACACTCAGAAGGTAGTCGCTTCTACTACCGCCTCTGGTTTGAGCTGCAACATGGACGATGGCTGCTTCAAGAAGGGGACTATGTGGGGGCAGCGTCACTGGCTGTGAGCGCATCGAAGGACATCGAAGCATTGGCAGACACAAATCTGTTGTTTCGCATGCGAATGCTCGCAGCTGAGGCAACTGCAAACACTAGTTCTATTCAGGCAGCAGTCTTGATGGCCGATTTTCCATCGACGGTGAGCCGCGAACTCAGCATTGAAGGTCTGGCTGAATTGAACAGATTGAGTTCCGTGTTAGCCAGAGAGCAAGGCGCAACAACGAGAGCAGGATACCTACGACGCGCAAGGAGATTGTTGATCGCCTCTGGGCTGATCGGCCCTCTGGCAGACGTTGAAAGAAATCTGGATACAAATGAACTCGATGACGGCATGGTGAGATCGGATCTGCCAGACGATCCCGCTTCTATCTTGGAATCAGTAGCCCTTATGTTATCTCTGGGCAATCACCCGCGAGCCCTAGGAGCCGAATTGCAGTCTGTGCTTCGCTCGCTGGGTTCGTACGATCAGGCTGAACTTAAGGAAGAGTCGGCTGCCTCGACGGAAACGCCAGGAGAGCGCCTCGATTTCCCCGCTCAGACGATTGCACTCGGATCGCAAGACGGTAAGAGATATTCACTTAGTTTCCGGTCAGATTTGGCACTAAGACGACCAGCGGCGCTAGTCGCGATCGAGCAGATTGTTCGAGTTTCGCTAGGAGCGAGCGTCGCAGAACGGGAGGACGATGTTGCTCTGTGGCCACAAGAGACCACCGCTACTGACCTCGGTTTGATCGTCGGAGCAGAGAGCATGCGTGAATTAGTGAGCACCAGCCGGAAACTAGCTCCGTCAAACATAACCGTCCTCCTCACTGGCGAAACCGGCACTGGCAAAGAGCTCTTAGCGAAGGCCCTGCATGACGCCTCCCCTCGCAAGGACCGCAGCTTCATCCCGTACAACTGCACCGCAGCGCCGCGCGACATGCTCGATGCGCAGCTATTCGGCTACCGACGCGGCGCCTTCACGGGAGCGCACGACGCGTTCCAAGGTGTAATCCGGGCCGCTGCGGGCGGGACGTTGTTCCTCGATGAAATCGGCGAGATCGGACTCGACGTGCAACCCAAGCTGTTGCGCTTCCTCGAGTCCGGCGAGATTCACCCGCTCGGTGAGCCGAAGCCTATCGTGGTCGACGTTCGCGTCGTGGCCGCGACCAACGCCAACCTCGAGCGACTCGTCGCAGAGGGACGGTTTCGCGAAGACCTCTTCTACCGTTTGAATGTCGTCTGGCTCCAGGTGCCGCCGCTGCGCGAGCGCCGAGAGGAAATCCCACCGCTCGTGCAGCATTACCTCGAACGAGGCATTCAGGAGTCCCGCAAGGCCGGCCTGCGGTTTGCCGAAGAGACGATGGAATACCTGGTGCTCTACCGGTGGCCTGGCAACGTGCGTCAACTGGCGAACGAGGTGCGGCGTCTCGTCGCGCTTGCGGAGCCTGGAGCGGTGTTGATGCCCGAGCATCTGTCGCATGACATACGAGCCAGCCGTCGGACAATTCCTGCTGGAGAGCGCATGCTCGCGTCGACTGAGGTCGTGGTTCGCACCGATCAGCCCCTGGCAGCCGCCTTGGAGCATCTCGAACGGACGATGGTCCAGCAGGCGTTGAAAGAATCATCCGGCCGGCTCGAGGACGCGGCGCAGCGACTGGGCCTTTCACGCAAAGGGCTCTACCTGAAACGTCAGCGGCTCGGCATCACGGACGCGCCGAGCGTCACGCCGGACTCGAAGTCAGACGTTCGCGCTGATGCCTGATTGATCAACGCCTGCACGCCACGACGGCTCTGCGGACGTCAATCGATGCGGACAGCAGGATGACGCCGACGACGGTGAACAGCCCCGGCGAAATCACTCGACGCATGAAAGGTTCCGAAACGCAACAAACTCGCTCTTTCGGCAGTTTCTGCCAGAAAAAGGGGACACTCCCTTTTGTTCATCTCGACAATTTTTGTCATGAATAAAAGGGGACAGTCCCCTTTTATTCATTCGCTTCGCAAGACGGTTACGACGTCGACGCGGGTGGCTCTGATCGCCGGCATCAGGCTGGCGGCCAGCGTGACGGCGGCCAGCAACGCGACGACCGCGGCGATGTTGAACGGGTCGAGCGGGGTGACGCCGTACCACAGGCCGCGCATGGCGCTCGCGGCCGCGAGCCCGCCCCCGAGACCCAGGACGAGACCGACACCGAGCAGTCGAAACGCTTGCCCCATGACGAGCCACGCGACGTCACGGACCTGCGCCCCCAGCGCGAAGCGAGTGCCGAACTCCGCGCGACGCTGACTCGCGGTATACGTCACGGTGCCGTAGAGCCCGGTCGCCGCGAACAGCAGCGCGACGAGAGCGAACGACGTGAGCATGCCCATGATGACGCGGTCGCTGCCGCCCCGCCGGGAGATCGCCCGATCGTAGGTTTCGAGTCCTTCAATCGGAACGCCGGGTGCGACGTCGCGGACCGCCTGACGGACGGCTGGCACGATCACCCCCGCGTCACCCGTCGCGCGAACCACGAACCCGACGTTGGCCGGCGCTGACATCGGTACCCAGATGCGTGGCGGCATGCCTTGTTCTGGCTCCAGATTGCGTGCGTCACCGGTGATGCCGACGATCTGAAACTCGCGTGCGAGGCCGCGCGATCGGATGGTCACACGGCGGCCCAGGGCTTCGGCGTTTCCGCCGAAGTAGCGGCGTGCCGCCTCACGGCTCGCCAGCGCGACCGACGCGTCCGCGTGCACGTCCGCGTCGGTCAGCCCTCTTCCATCGAGGACTGGAACGCCCAGAGCATCGAGCGTCGCACCGCCGATCGCAACGATGTTCGCCCAGGGCACCGGCTGCCCGTCGACCGCCACGTGACCGCCGACTTCGAGTGGCGCCGACGATTCGACGCTCACGGCCGGAAACGAATCGAGAACGCCGGCGCGCGCGACACCAGCCACCGTCTCGATGCGACTCCTCACGGATTCCACCAGTTGTCGCCGAACCGTCACGTCGGGATACGTCTTTTCATCGAAACCCAGCGTGAAAATCAACGACCGCTCGTGTGCGAAGCCGAACTGCGCCTGTGCCACGGCAGTACCGGTCCGGAGGACCAGCCCACCAATGGTGACCAACGTGATCGCCAGGCTCAGCTGCGCGACGACGAGCACGGCCCGGGCACGGCCACGCGAACCACCGCTTCGTTGCCCGCCGCTGTTCAGGACGGTTGTCAGACCCGTTCGCAACGCTGCCGCTGCCGGCGCGAGCGAGAACAGGAGCGGTGCGACCAACGCCAGAACCGCGACGAAGAGGACTTCGTGACGATCGATCACGATCTGTTGGAAGATCGGCTCGGCATCGACCGATCGGATCAGCCTCAACCCCAACTCGGCAGCGACGAGGCCGCCCGCGCCGGCAACAAACGCGAGGAGCAAGCCCTCGACCAGGAGCTGCCGAACCACCCGCGACCGACGCGCGCCCAGCGCGACGCGCAGCCCGAACTCGCGTTGACGCGCCACCGCTCGCGCCAGGAGGATGCTGGCGACGTTTGCTGACGCGATCACCATGACCAGCACCACCGCCGACAGAAGCATGGTCATCACGAGCACGAAGTTGGGACCACCAATCGCCCGATTCGAAGCCAGCACCAGCGTGCCGCGACCCTTGTTGGTCGCGGGATGGTCCACTTCGAGTGCCCTGGCGATGTTGCCGATCTCCAAGGCCGCGCTCTCGACCGTCGCGCCGTCAGCCAACCGGCCGGTGACGACGAGGCTGGTTGCGTCACGGGCGGCACCGCGCTCGAGCACCATGGGCGCCCACAAGCCGATGTAGGCGAACGTCCCCAGCTCGATCGCCGGGTCGACGACGCCGACGATCTCGTGCGGGATGCTGTCGATCATCACCGTCTCGCCGACTGCGCTCGGCGACGCACCGAACATCTGCCGCCAGTAGTGATCTGCCAGCACCGCCACACGAGGAGCACCGGGCGCATCGTCACCGGCCCTCAGGCCACGGCCCAACTGCATGCGCAATCCCCACACGCCGAACAGGTCACCGGCGACGCGATTCACGGTGACGGCATACGGCTCGCCACGCCGGCTCATCGTGGCGCGCGATTGCGACCAGCCAGAGAGGCGTTCGAGAGTGCGCGCACGATCGCGAAAGTCGAGATAGTCATCACCGAACACGCCGGCGCGGCGATCGGGTTGGCGAGGGTCGAGCGCGAAGATGATCACGGTATCGGCGGGCTCGGCCACCGGCAGCCCGCGCAAGAAGAGCGTGTCCGCGAATGCGAACCCGATGGTGGTGGCACCGATGGCGATGGCGAGCGTGGAGACGATGAGGGCGGTTTGACCGAGGGCCTTGCGCGCGCCACGGATCGCGTGGCGGAGGTCGCCGATGACGTCGAACATGATTCCCCCTCGCGGCTGATGGTGCGAGTCGAGTGGATGTGCCCACGCCGACCACAACCAGATCGATACGGCCTGCCGCCAGTACCAGCGTCGTGCGGGCCACGGCCCGGTCCTCGTGATGCGCTCGTCGAACTCCTGCTGCAAGTCGGCGAGCACGCTGCGCCCGGAACCGTCGCGTGGCAGTCCGCGTCGAGCGATGGTGGTCGCGAAGCGAGGTGGGGTCACTCAGCGGCCCTCGTCGAGAAGGTCCTCGAGCCCGCTCCACAGATCGAGGAGCGACTGACGCGCCGCGCGGAGATCGTCTTTCCCTTGTGCGGTGACGCTCAGGCGGCGTTCGGGCATACCGTCGCGAGCGGACTTGCCGCGTTCGAGGGACCAGGTCAGGCGGCCCTTCGCCTCGAGGCGTTCGAGTGTGGTGTAGAAGGCGCCGCGGGAGACTTCTCGCCCGAGCACGCGTTCGAGCTCGCGTCGCACGTCGAGGGCCGTGGGCTGGTCATCGCAGCGCAGGATGGCCAGCAAGACGCGCTGCTCGAATTCTCCGAGGGTGGCTCTGGATACCATGCGCCGGCGTTCACAATGTGAACATACGCGGCGGACCGGCAACATGTTCCGACTTCTCGGCAAAATCTGAGAGGGGACAGTCCCCTTTTATGCGCGCGTCCCTCCCCGATGCGGCGCTCAGGCGCCGAACTTCCTCGTCAGCGCCGCAAGGCAGCTGTCCATCGTCGACGTGTGACCGAAGACGAACTTCGACATGAAGCGGAAGAGCGGGTCGTAGACTTCCCCGCGCTCCGTGATGGTCACCAGCGTCTTGTCGGGGGCCTGCGCTGCGATTTCGAAGGTCCACGTGCCGCCGAACGGCTGTTCAGGATCGGCAATCCGTGTGACAAACCGCGAGGGCGGCGCCGTCTCCTCGACTTGCATCGCTATCGGACCCGCGCCGGTGTGCTGACGAAACCGGACACGCCCGTCCGCGCTCGGCAACATCTCGACCCGCTCAATCTCCGACCACCACTGCGAGTAGTTCGCGACGTCGGCAATCGTGTCGTAGACCTGCTGCTGCGACGCGTTGAGCGGCGCAGTCCGCGACGCGAGATGCTCGACCGGCAATAGCCAGCCGACTCCGTAAATGACAGCGACGATGACCACGAAGAGGAGGAGGAGGCGAATGAGCCACTTCATGTGGGAGATGCTAGGCGGACGCTGATATTTCGTCAAAGCGAAGCCATGCCAACATTGTTGACACACCAACCTCGGCACGCCTACAATGTTGGCATCGTGGCGGCTACGCTCGGTGAATTCGAAACGCTCATCCTCCTGGCGGTCATGCACCTCGACGGCGGAGCCTATCCACCTGCCGTTCGCACCGAAATCGAGCGTCGCGCCCGGCGCACGGTGGCCAGGGGGGCGGTGTACGTCACGCTCGAACGTCTCGAAGCCAAGCGGCTGATTGGTTCCCAAACGACACCTCCTGACGCGGCAGACGACAGCCGGCCCCGTCGTCACTACAAGGTGACGCCGAAAGGTCTCCGCGCGGTCCGCCGCGCCGTCTCTGCGGTCGAACGCATGCGGGTGGGCCTCGAACCTCTCCTGGACGAATCGTGAAGCAAACGCTTCCGAGTCTCGTGTGCTGGCTGGTCCGCCGCGTTGCGCCGTCCCCAGGCGCGGATGAGATTCTGGCCGACCTCGCCGACGAATACCGCGGCGGCGTCGATCACGGCGGCTGGTGGCTGATTCGGGAAACCACTTCAATCCTTTGGGCGTATGCGGTGAGGCCAGCGGCCCGCGCCTTCGATCTCTCACCGGTCTGGATCCGCGATCTTCAACTCACGCTCCGAGAAATTCGCCGCGCCCCGGCGATCCTGCTCACCAGTTCCGTGATTCTGGCGGCTGGACTGGTGGCCGTCGTCCTCACCCTCGGGCTCGCACGGACGCTCCTCACGAGAGAGGTGAGCAGCGTTCACGGCGACGCCTTGCGCCGCATCGGATCTCTCGATCAGCGGGACCGGCTGTCGCTCCGGCTCTCATTTCCCGAGATCGACGTCATTCGAGAGCACCTGCGTGATGTCGCGGCGATCACCACCGTCAACATGCAGCCCGCGGTCCTGCGAGGTACAGGGCGTTGAAATGCAGACGATGGTAGAGGTGGTCGATAGTCAATACTTCAGCCTGGTCGGCGTCCGGATGCTCGCCGGACGAAACTTCTTGAGCACTGACGACCAGCCAAACGCCTCTCCCGCGATCGTCCTCACCAAAACGTTTGCCGATCGACATTTTGGCGGGGGGCCGCGTGCCGTCGGAACTGTAGTCGACGTGAATGGCCAGGCCTTCACGGTGATTGGCGTCGCCCGCGAGATCGGTTCTTCGAGCTTCCTGGGTGCCAGCGTCGACGGGTGGATCACCAATGCTCGAGCCGACGTCGCGCTGAATCGCGACTGGCGCACGAACGTCGAGAACCGATGGTTCACAGCGTTTGCGCTCCCGGCTTCGAACGGACCTTCGGCGCTCGCCCTGCCAGAGATCGATGCGCGCCTCAATGTCGCGGCCGATGCGCTTGCGAACCGGTACCCGGACCACTGGCGGAATCGGCGGCTTCAAACGTCTCCAGCGACCGTAATCACGGGCGCACAACGGGACACCGCGATGCTCCTGATCGGCGTCCTCGGCGGCCTGGCCGTCCTCATTCTCGTCACCGCTACGGCCAATGTCGCCGGCGTATTGTTGTCTCGGGCGGCGGTGAAGCAGCGTCAGGTTGCCATTCACCTCTCCATCGGCTCGGGCCGCGCCTCAATCATCCGTCGTCAACTAATCGAGGGCGCACTGCTCGGACTCTTCAGCGCCGTCGTGGCCATCGGCATCTATTCATGGGCGCGAAGAAGCTTGATGGAAGTGACGCTCATGCCGACGCTCGCCCTGCGCCTCGACCTCCCGCTCGATTCACAACTGATCATTGGGGTCCTGACGCTCGGCACCGTTGCGGGACTGGCGCTGGCGCTTGGGCCCGCGGTGTGGATGACCAGGATCGAACTGTTCGACTCACTGAAGGACGGCGTCAGGACAAGTGGTGACCGCCGTTCGAGCCGGCTTCGCCGTGTGCTCGTCTCGGCGCAAATCTGTCTGTCCCTGATCCTGAGTGTCGGAGCAGTTTTGTTCACGAGAAGCCTCTCAGCCCTTCAGGATGTCGACATCGGCTTCCCACGCGAGCGGCTCGTCGCCATGGACTTCGATCTCGAGCCGGCAGCGCCGCCGCTCGATCAGCTCCCGTCGCTGGCTCGCGAGGCATTGCTCCGGACGCAGACCACACCGGGCGTCGAGTTTGCCGCGATGTCGAACCGTGCGCCGATCGATCAGTCGACGCCGGCGACGCAAGTCCGCGCCTCCTGGGAATCGAACCTGGTCGTTCCCGACGTCACCTTTTACCTTGCAACGGATCACTACTTCGAGACGGTCGGCGTACCGCTGATCGCCGGTCGCGCATTCACGCCGCGCGAGGTCGAATCGAATGCTCCGGTTGTGATCGTCAACGAAACGCTCGCGCGTCGCCTGACGCCAGACGGCGATGTGCTGGACAGGTCGGTACTTCTCGGCGAGCAAACCACACCGCTGCGCATCGTCGGAATCGCCAAGGCGTCGAAGTACCGAACGCTCAGTGAAACCAACCGCGCCCACCTTTATCGTCCCACTCCGGCGGCGCTGGGGCTGACGTTGCTGTTTCGCACCAACGCCGACCCACGTACGACGCTGCGCGCAGTGCAGCGTACCCTCGACGGTGTCGGTCCGGGCCTCGTAGGATTCTTCCCAAGAACGATGGACGATCATCTGGCGATCGATCTGCTGCCAACCAGAGCCGCCTTCGCTGCGGCAAGCACTTTGGGAACCCTGGCGCTCGGCCTCAGCGCCGTTGGTCTCTATGGCCTGGTCTCGTGGTTCGTTGCCGTACGCCGGCGGGAGATCGGTGTGCGATTGGCTTTGGGCGCGAGTGCTCGCGACGTCTGGCGACTGGTTGCCGGCGAAGCCGTGTCGACTGCCCTGCCGGGCCTGGCAGTGGGGCTGTTGCTATGTGGTGCCTTGGGGATGCTCGCGCAGGGAGCACTCTTTGGCGTCGGACCGCTCGACGCTGTGGCGTTGATTTCCGGAGTTGCTTCGATTGTCGCGGTAATGGCGCTGGCGACCTACGTGCCGGCGCGACGTGCACTGCGAGTCGATCCCAGCATCGCTCTCAGTGATCGGTGATCGGTGACCAGTGGCCGGTGGCCGGCAGCTAGCGGATGCTCTTAGGGCTGCGGAGGCGCCGGAGGCGCCGGCGCGGCAACGCCGTTGGCCTTGCCGTTGACGGACTCGAGCCAGGTCGCAATCTGTTCGCGCGACCAGCGGTGCTCATCGTTCAAATGGACGATGATGGCCGACAGCACCAACTTCTTCTTGCACCCCTCGACGGGACAGCGCCGGACCGTGCCCTCGAGGCAATCGAAGAACCAATCCAGGTCCTTGGTCGGGTGCGCGCCTTCCATCTGGCGTGGCAGTCGATACATGCCTTCGTAGGCGGCGCCCAGCGCACACGAGGCCCGCTGTCCCTTGAAATAATCGCCGTAGGCCTGCTCGGGTCGACGCTCCGCGCCGGCGCGGATGAACGACGCCAGCTCTTTTTCGCCGTGATGTTCGCGCTCAGACATATAGGGGCTCTGCTTGCAAAAAATACCCCTATTCACGTTAGAGAGCTAGCGAAGAAAACAATCAGATGGGACGAGTGGGTGGGGGAAACATGTGCGGGAACGGACGGATACGGGGCAATTTCGTGTCAGTTTTCAGTTTCCAGTTAGCAGTTCAAAGGGGCCCAGGCATTCGGCTGGTGTCTCCCTTTGAACTGGAAACTGACAACTGGAAACTAGAAGGCCTTCCCCAGCCGCTCCTGCAGCTTTTCCCGATAGCCGCGGCTCAAGGTCAGGCGCGTGCCGTTGTGTAAAACGACGACGTATTCGCCGTTGAACCACGGTTGGAGCTCCTTGATCCGATCGGTGTTGACGATGCGCGACCGATGGATGCGGACGAAGCGACGAACGTCGAGCCGCGCTTCCATGTTGTTCATGGTTTCGCGGAACAAGTGCGAGTCCTCGCCCAGGTGAAGCCGCACGTAGTTGCCGGCCGCTTCGATCCAATCGAGCTCGTCGGTCCTGAGGAAGAAGACGCGGCCTCCCGACTTCACGACCAGCCGATCGAGCTTCTGCGGCTCGGGCTTCAGATCCTGGACCAACGCCAACAGGCGCCGTCCCAGGTCTCCGGCGCGACGCCGTTCCAGGTGCTCGCGCGCGTGTTGCAGCGTCTGCTGAAAGCGGTCGCGGCCGAATGGTTTCAGCAGGTAATCGATCGCATGGACCTCGAACGCCTTCAAGGCGTATTCGTCGTAGGCGGTCACGAAAACCACCGCCGGCATACGCTCGGCACCGACCTGTTCGATGACGCCAAAGCCGTCGCACGCAGGCATCTGCACGTCGAGGAACACGAGATCGGGATTCTGCGCCTGAATGGCGCTGATTGCCTGCTGGCCATCGGCACACTCGCCGACCAGCTCGATATCCTTCTCTTGTTGCAGCAGTCCGACGATGCGTTCGCGCGCCACGGGCTCGTCGTCAACCACCATCGTTCGAATCTTGCTCACGCCACTCCCTCCGCCACCTCGTGCGCCGCCGCCTCGGCGATTTCCACCAGCGGTATCGCAATCAGCACGGACAGGCCCCCTGTGGGTGGCTGCCTGAACTCGAACCGATGCGAGGAGCCGTACAAGTGCTGGAGTCGTGACCGGGTATTGGCCAGTCCGACGCCCCGATTGAAGTCAGTCAAGCGAGCCGCCGAGAGGCCAACGCCGTTGTCCCGCACCTCGAGCTCCAGCAGCCGCCCGACGCGCCGGCTCCGGATCTCGATCTGCCCGGGCGTGGGTCTCGGACCAATCCCGTGCTTGATGGAGTTTTCGACGAGCGGCTGGAGCATAAGGTTGGGCACCAGCGCATCGAGCGTGTCCGGATGCACGTCGAATACAACGGTCAGACGATCCCGAAAGCGGGTTTGTTCGATCTCCAGATACTTGGACAGGAAATCGAGCTCCTGTTTCAGGGTCACTTCCTGGACACCGACGTTCTGCAGCGAGATGCGCAGCAGGTCGCTCAACTTCGCGATCATGTTGTCGGCGGCATCGACATCCCGATGCATCAGCGCCGAAATCGTATTGAGGGTGTTGAACAGGAAATGCGGCTGCAGCTGGCGCTGCAGGCCTTGCAGCTGCGATTCGACGAGGTGTGTTTCGAGCTGGCTTTCGCGCAATGCGCGATCACGCGCTTCGCTGTGATAGCGCAACGCATGGCTGAGCAAGACGATGGCCCAGTAGGTCATCATCTCCCAGTCGAAATAGTTGAAGAACATGTTGCGCGCTTCGGTCTGCCACGAGCGCTGTTCCTGGCCCACCAACCAGACGATCAGCATCTGGCTGCCGACGGTCAGCATGATGTGCAGGGCGGTGGCGATGAAGACGCCGGGCACATGCACCGCGACGGCACGCTTCCATGTGTCCCGTTCGAGAGGGGCCCATCGCGAGAGCCACAGGATGCCGGGCGTCAGGCACGCCCACGAATACCAGTAACCCAGGTTGAGCGCGAGCATGAACGGCAACGATGCCGGCCAGTCGGTAAAGGTCGCGACGTAGTAGTAGCCCTGGAACCCCGAGAAAAACGCCAAGGCCGTGGCAACGCCGAAGATGACGCGAGGGCGCACGTAGCCGGAGGGAGGCTGCATCGGCGCACTATCGGCTTCCGACTGCGGCACGTCAAGCGTATGCAGGTCGCGGCGCCGCAGGCGTTGAGCGAATCCGTCCCTCATATCCCGCAGTTCGTCACTGGTTGGGGCCTTTTCGACACTAATACGATGGATCCCAGCCCGATTCCGCTGGATTGCACGCGCTCGTGCAGCTCGTCCAGTTGCGACGCAACCATGCGAACCGCGTGCCGCGCAACGCCGAGGCGAGGCTGCGGTGCGCGTAATGAACGCACGGCATGTGGTCCGCGTGGATTTCGGGCCGCACTTCGCGGTCTTCTGCGAGCGATTTGCACGAGGAGTGCACGCGGATGAGACGAAGCCTTCCGAATCCGGACACCTTCGACCGGTGTCGGTTCAACAGCGTGGATCACGATTCGTCTGAACGGATCGCAGAACCTGCGAGTGGGGTCACTCCGGCTTGAGCAGCAAGAACCCGAGCGGCGGGACGGTGAGACTGATCACGTGCGGGTACCCGTGCGAAGGCCCTTCGACGGTTTCGACCCGACCGCGGTTGCCGACATTGCTGCCGCCATACATCGCGGCATCGCTGTTCAGCAGCTCTCGGTAGCCGCCCGGCACGGGGACCCCTATTCGATAGCCGTAGCGCGGCACGGGGGTGAAATTCACGACGATGACCGTCACATCGGACCGATGCTTCGCGCGCCTGATGAAGGAGATCACGCTGTTCTCCTGATCGTGGCAGTCGATCCAGGCGAAGCCATCAGGCTCGAAGTCCACTTCGTACAGCGACGGTTCGGTCTTGTAGATCGCCGTCAGGTCGCGCACCCACCGTTGCATCCCGGCATGGCGCGGATCGCCGAGCGCTTCCCAGTCGAGTTCGGCATCGTGATTCCACTCGCGCCACTGGGCGATCTCGTCGCCCATGAACAAGAGCTTCTTACCCGGATGCGTGAACATGTAGCCATACAGGCCGCGCAGCGTCGCGTGCTTCTGCCACACGTCGCCTGCCATCTTGCCGAGGAGCGATCCCTTTCCGTGAACCACCTCGTCGTGCGAGAACGGCAGGACGAAGTTCTCGCTGAAGGCATACAGCAACGAGAACGTGATGCGTCCGTGACGGTACTTGCGATAGATCGCGTTCTCCTTCGTGTAGTCGAGCATGTCGTGCATCCAGCCCATGTTCCACTTGTAGGTGAACCCCAGGCCGCCGAGATGCACCGGGCGGGTGACCCCGGGCCACGAGGTCGATTCCTCGGCGATCACCGGCACATCGGGATGCTGCGAGCCGACAATACGATTCAGCTCACGGAGAAAGTCGATGGCCTCGAGGTTTTCGCGGCCGCCGAACTTGTTGGCCACCCATTGACCTTCCTTGCGTGAGTAGTCGAGATACAACATCGACGCCACGGCATCCACGCGCAGTCCATCGATGTGAAACTGCTCGATCCAGTACAGCGCATTGCTCAAGAGAAACGACCGCACCTCGGGCCGTCCGTAATTGAAGATCAGCGTGCCCCAGTCCTGGTGCTCGCCCTGACGTGGATCCTCGTGTTCGTAAAGAGCCGTGCCATCAAAGCGCGCCAGGCCGTGTTGATCCTTCGGAAAATGACCGGGCACCCAATCGAGGATCACGCCAATCCCGGCGCGATGGCAGGCATCGACGAAGTACTTGAAGTCCTCGGGCTTGCCAAACCGACTGGTTGGCGCAAAGAAACCGATGACTTGATAACCCCAGGATCCAGCGAAGGGATGCTCCATCACCGGCAACAGTTCGATATGCGTGAATCCCAGGTTGCGCACGTACGGCACGAGCGTGTCCGCCAGCTCGCGGTAGGAGAGCGATCGTCCGTCGGCGTGCCGACGCCAACTCCCGAGATGGACCTCGTACACCGCCACCGGCGAACGAACCCACATCTCGCGCGAGGGCCTCGTGGCCATCCACTCGGCGTCGCCCCATTCGTAGTGGTCGCTCCAGACCACCGACGCCGTCAGCGGTGGAACCTCGAAGTAACGGCCGCACGGATCGGACTTCAGGAAGACTTGATTGCGCGCCGTCACCACCTCGAACTTGTAGCGATCGCCAATACCGAGATCGGGCAGGAAAATCTCCCACAGCCCCGACGCCACAATCGATCGCATCGGGTGCACGCGACCATCCCACCCGTTGAAATCGCCGACGACGCTCACGCGGCGAGCGTTGGGTGCCCACACCGCGAAGTGGACGCCCGAACGAATGCCATGAATGATTGGCCGAGCGCCGAGCCGATCGAAGGCTCGCACGTGCGTGCCTTCAGCGAACAAGTGTTGGTCGAACGCCGTCAGCACGGGTCCGTAACGATACGGATCGTCAATCTCGGTTTCGGATCCGTTCTCCCATGTCAGCCGTAAGCGATAGTCGAATCGGTCTCGAGACGCGCCGGGAACGAAGGCCTCGAATACCCCTGCGGGATGCACGCGTGTCATCACGATCGTCCGCCGGTCTGGCATGGTCAGAATCGCAATCGAGCGCACTTGCGATCGGAACGCGCGAATCATCACGCCATGCTGCCCCTCGAGCGACGTTTCGTGGGGGCCGAGCACCGAGAACGGGTCAGCGTGCAGCCCGCGCGCGAGGAACTCGGCTGTGGCTGCAGGAAGAGGAGGGGGCTCGACAGGCATCTACAAGAATCTTATCGGCGGATGGTCTTCCAGAGAGCCTCGGAACGTTGAGAACCCTGGAACCCTGGAACCTTGATTGTTCGAAGGAGATAGGATCATCTCATGCCTATATTTGCCAAGTTCAACACCACCGAGGGCGACTTCAAAGTTCGGCTGTTCGACGACAAGGCACCGAAGACCGTCGCCAATTTCGTGGGTCTCGCCGAGGGAACCAAGGAATTCACCGACCCGAAGAGCCGCGCCAAGGTAACCCGGCCGTTTTACGACGGCTTGACCTTTCACCGGGTTATCGACGGATTCATGATTCAGGGCGGCTGCCCGATGGGCAATGGGATGGGCGGCCCCGGCTATCAGTTTGCGGATGAGTTTGGTCCCGGTCTGCGCCATGATCGTGAGGGCCTTTTGTCGATGGCAAACGCCGGTCCCGGCACGAACGGCAGCCAGTTCTTCATCACATTGGCACCGACGAGCTGGCTCGACAATAAGCACGCGATCTTCGGCGAAGTGGTCGAAGGACTGGACGTCATCCGTCGCATCGGCAAGACAAAGACGGGCGCCAACGATCGCCCGGCAAAGGAAATCGTCGTCAATTCCGTGTCAATTGAGCGGTCGTGACGGTGGGTCCATCTGGTGCCGACTTTGCAGACAGCCAGGTATGGCACGCATGCTGACTCATCAGAGCCGACGTCTTTGTGCAGTGGTCCTTGCTGTGGCAGTCGCTGGTGCGCCAGCGCTTGCCCAGACGGCGATCAAGCGTGACACCAACAGGTACACACCCGAGCAGGACGTCGAGATTGGTTCGCAAGCCGCGGACGAGGTGCGCCGTGAATTGCCGATGTTGAACGACCCGCGCGTCGACGAGTACGCCGAGGGCGTCGGACGCAACCTTGCGCGCGCGATTCCTCCTGAATTTCAGGAGTCGGCATTCCGCTACACGTTCGACGTTGTCAATCAGAAAGAGATCAACGCGTTTGCGCTCCCGGGCGGGCCGATGTTTCTGCACCGCGGGATGATCGAAGCTGCGAAAAGCGAAGGCGAAATGGCGGGCGTGATGGCGCACGAGATTGCGCACGTGGCGTTGAGACACGGCACCGCGCAAGCGACCAAGGGGCAGAAGTTTCAGATTGGCGCCATCGCCGGACAGATCCTCGGAGCGATTGTTGGAGGCGCGGCCGGTAGCGTCATTGCGCAAGGCTCGTCGTTCGGTCTGGGCGCCTATTTTCTGAAGTACGGGCGCGAGTACGAGCGCGAGGCTGACATTCTCGGCGCCAGGATCATGGCGAAGGCTGGCTACGACCCGCGCGAGATGGCCGAGATGTTCCGCACCATCGAGCAACAGAGCGGCGGTGGCGGACCAGAGTGGCTGAGCAGCCACCCCAATCCCGGCAATCGCTACAGTGCCATCCAGGCGGAAGCGGCGACGTTGCGGGTTGAAGGGCGTCCGCCTACGCAAGCCGAGTTCAGGTCGATCAAGGCGGGGCTGGCCAGTCTGCCTCCGGCTTACACCGCCGAACAGATCGCGCGCGCCAAGGCGAATGGGCGCCGCCTGCCAGGCGTGAGCGGCGGTGGCAATGACGAAGGCGTCGTTCGCAACGGCAACGGTCGCGTCGATCTGCCCTCGAATCAATATCGCCAGGTGCAAGTGGGCAATTTCCTCCGTCTGCAAGTCCCCAGCAATTGGCAGGAGACGAGCGGCAAGGAAAGCGTCACGTTCGCGCCGCCGGGAGCGCATTATCGCGGCGATTCAGGGCAGACGGGATTCACTCACGGCCTGCAGCTGGGGGTGATTCCGAACGAGTCGCACAGCCATCAGGAGGCCACCGACGAACTGATCGCGAGCCTTCAGCAAGGCAACCCCCAGATTCGACGACAGAACGGCGGCTACGTTCGCGAATCTATTGGCGGACGTACGGCGCTCTCGACCACGCTGCGAAACGTGTCCGAGGTGACCGGCAGCGCCGAAGTCGTGACTGTCTCGACGGTTCCGCTGCGCGACGGCAGCCTCCTGTACGTGCTTGGCGTGGTGCCCCAGGATGAAGCTGACGAGTATGGCGTGGCCTTCCGACGCGCCAAGCAGAGCATGCAGATTGCGGATCGGCAGAGCTCACAGCGATAGCACTAGAATCTGACGGTTTGGCTAATCCAACCCAGCTCCTTGCCCGCGCGGCAAGCGGCGATGACAAGGCGGTGTCCCAGCTGATGCCGCTCGTGTACGACGAGCTGCGACGGCTGGCCGCTTCTTACATTCGCCGTGAGCGCCCCGGACAGACGCTTCAAGCGACTGCGCTCGTGCACGAGGCCTACGTGCGCCTGATCAACGAGAAGGCGCACAACTGGCAGAACCGGACGCATTTCCTGGCGATCGCCGCGCTGTCGATGCGGCAGATTCTGGTGCAGCGCGCGAGATCAAGGCGTGCCGCAAAGCGCGGCGGAGATCCGGCGCGCATCACGCTCGACGAACAGCTACTCCCCGCGCCGTCTCCGGGCTCGACCGACGAGATCGATCTCGTTGCGCTCGACGCCGCCCTGACGCGCCTCGCGGAGCTCAACGCGCGCCAGGCCAAGGTGGTGGAGCTCCGCTACTTTGGCGGCCTGGGCGTCGAGGAAACGGCCTCGGCACTCGATATCTCCCCTGCCACGGTCAAGCGAGACTGGACGTTGGCCAGGGCCTGGCTCAAGCGCGAACTGGGCGCTGGTGGATGAGCGACCGCTGGGACCGCGTCGGTGCGTTGTTCGATGCGGCGCTCGTGCTGCCAAGCGCCGAGCGCGAGGCATTCGTCAACGCATCGGCGGAGCCCGACGAAGTTCGACGTGAGGTCCTTTCGCTCCTCGCATCCCACGACGAAGCCGGCGGGTTTCTCGACAAACCGCCAGACCCCGGTGCGCTGGAAAACAACGACACGCTTGAAGCCGACGCCGAGCGGCCAACGTTGGCTGAAGGCACAATCGTCGGCCCGTATCGCATTGGCACTGTTCTCGGCTCAGGCGGAATGGGCGTCGTCTACGAAGGCTACGACACGCGCCTCCATCGTCGCGTGGCCGTCAAGTCGCTCTCACCACGATTCTCGCGCGCGGAGCGCCAGCGTGAGCGCCTCAAGCAGGAAGCGCGTGCTGCCGCCGCGCTCACGCATCCCGGCATCGCGACCGTGTTCGCCCTCGAAGAGGTCGACGACCAGCTGTATATCGTGTCGGAGTATCTCGATGGCGAAACGCTCCGCGTGATGCTCGATCGAGGGACGCTTTCGATCCCTGAGGTCTTGAGCGTCGGGATCGAAATAGCGCAGGCGCTGAGTGCCGCCCATGACCGCGGCATCGTGCATCGCGATCTCAAGCCGGAGAACGTTATTCGCACGACGACCGGCTCGTTGAAGATTCTGGACTTCGGGTTGGCGCAATTCGAAGAGCCGGCGCGCGACCTGGTGTCGATGACGCGCTTGACGCAGCCAGGACTGGTCGCCGGCACGCCACCCTACATGGCGCCCGAACAACTCCTCGGGCGCGACACGGACGCTCGGACCGACCAGTTCTCGTTCGGCGTCGTTCTCTACGAGCTCGCCACGGGACGCCACCCGTTTGGGGGCACGTCTCTGCCCTCCACCATCGCACGCATTCTTGCAAGCGATCCGATTCCGCCGGCCCGCGACGAAGCGATCCCGAGTGAGGTGTGGCAGATCATCGAACGTTGCCTGCAGAAAGATGCGGCGCAACGATTCGAATCCACGCGCGCCCTCCTCGGTGCTCTCGAAGGAGCGCGAGTAGCCTTCGCCGGGACCGCACCTGGTGCAGCCCGCGGCACCTGACGCACCTGCGGCACCTGCGGCACCTGCGGCACTTGCGTGCACCCGCGGCACCCGCGGCACCTGCGGCACCCTCCGTCTGGTGGTGGCGCTTTCACCAGTTCGCGGCGGCACTTTCCTACTGGTTCATGGTCTGGCCAGCCTGGTACGTCCATCGCTCCTTCGGGCGTGCCGGCCTCCTCTTCTTCTTCGCGGTCCTCGCAGCCGTCGTCGTCGCCGGCAATCTTCGTTTGCACTTGTGGTTTTCGTCTCGCGTCTACCCGGAGGATCTTCGGGAGCGTCGTGCGGACGTTGCGCGCTGGATTCGGGCGGCGGACATCGCGTTCGCCGCGCTCCTGATCATTGGCGGAATCGCCTTGCCGGCGGAGCGCGCCGGCTGGGCAGCGCTGTTGATTTCTTTTGGGATTGGAACGCTGCTGGCTGCGCTCTTCATCGAGCCCGCCACGGCGCGAGCGGCGTTTCGGGATCAATAGGGCGGGTCGGGCTGGTCGGGCGGGTGAGGCTGGTGGGTCGGCTATCTACACCCGCTTGCGCGCCACTACCAGCCACATCTCGTCGCCTTCCGGGCGTTTCGTGAACGGATCGATCAGGTCGACGATTTCAAAGCCTGCGCTTTCGAGATCTTCCCGGACGAATTGCGGCGCAATCTCATGTGACCGTTCCTGACGATCGCGCGGCGAGTCACGCCGCGATCGATCGAGCGGTTCAACGATCACCAGCCGGCCGCCTGGCTTCAACGCCCGAAGGATGGCCCCAAGCATCGTCTGGTGTGCGGTGAACTCGTGATAGGCGTTCACCACGAGAGCGGCGTCGATGGCTCCCTCTGGCAACCGGGGATCCGTCGTGGTCCCGTGCACGACGTTCACCTGCATCAGTCCATCGTCCCCGCTGAGTCGCTTCAGCCGATCGACATTCCCGGCATCGATATCGACCGCGTAGACCTTCCCGCCAAGGCCCACCTGACGCGCCAGCCGCGTGGTGAAAAACCCGCTGCCGGCGCCAACATCCGCGACGACGCTGCCCTCGCCGATCCCCATCGAGGTGAAGATCTCGGGGATCTTCTGCCACTCGTCGCGGTTACGGTCGTTCCCACGCTGCGCGTGAAGGCCGACCAGGGTGCCAACCAGCACGACGAGCAACAGGGCGGGGAAATATCGTCGAGTCATTACGTCTGCTTAGACGGAAAAACTTCGTGGAGAGACTTGGCGTCTGATCGTCAGTGGCAGTCGGGCCGCGGCCAGGGGCCAGGGCCCGATTGCCAGTGACCGGCGGGTTAGCGGGAACAGTCCTTTGTCGTCGGGGGACTGTCCCTGTCATCGGGGGACAGTCCCTGTAACGGAGAAGTAGCAACATGCGCGTACTCGTGGCCATTTGCGCAATGGGGTTGGTCGCGTCGGGTTCGCTGTCGGCACAGGTATGGCGCGAGCCGCTCCTCATGAACTATCCCGTCAGTCCGCTCAACGTGGCGGGCGCACCGGTCGAGCTGGGAGACGGCTCGATCACGCTCGGGGGGCGACAGACTCTGTCCATCTCGATCAGAGCGCGCACACCGGGCCGCTTCAGCACGACGGCGAGCAGCCTCCTGCTTCGTCTCGCGGCTGGACCGCTGCCCGACGGCATGATCACCTTTCGCCTCGAGCCGGCCCGCACGACGAGAGCCGACCGGCTGTTAATCCTCCCCGACGGCAACGACTGGACGACGATGCCCTTCGAGCGACTTGCCGACGACCCGCCCCCTCCGACCCTCGCGATCAAACGAGACACACGCGTCTTTGTGACGGTCGAACGGGTCACGAACGCCTCAGGCCAGATCATGTGGGAGCACTTGAACAGCCGCGAGCGGCTGTGGGAAGCGTTGAAGTCGCCATTGTCCCAGTGATAAAGGTCAGTGGTGCCCACGGTCATACGCGCCGCAACGCACCACGATCTACCCGCGCTCGGAACGCTCGGCGCACTCCTGATGCGCGTGCACTACGCCTTCGATCAGCATCGTTTCCTAAAACCCGGTGACGATCCTGAAGACGGATATGCCTGGTTCCTTGGGACCCAGCTGAACGAACCCGATGTCGCGATCTTCGTCGCTGAGATCGACGGCGTGGTGCGAGCTTACGTCTACGCGGGACTCGAACCGCTGTCCTGGAAAGAGCTCCGCGGACCTGCCGGCTTCATCCATGACATCGTCGTCGCCGATTCCGCACGGCGTTCCGGTGTTGCCAGGCAGCTTCTCGAGGCCGCACGACAGTGGCTGGCCGAACGCGGCGCCCCGCGCGTGATGCTCTGGACGGCGGCCCAGAACCACGCGGCGATCTCGCTCTTTGGTCAGGCGGGATTCAGGCAGACGATGATCGAAATGACGCTGGAGCTCGAGCAAGATGCATAAAAGGGGACTGTCCCCTTTTATGCATCGGTTGCGAAAGTCAAAGCAGCTACTTGTACGCAACTCCCGCGCTTGCCGGACCCGCCAGGTGCATGATTTCGGTCGAGCGGAAGCCTACCGATCGGCACCAGCCGGAAAAATCCGAGCCGGTGAAGTCGAATGCGTCCCCGAACTCGACGAGCATGTTCAGCGACATCATCAAGCCGAAGGCATTCTTGCGTCGGGCGTCGTCGATGATGTTCTCGACCACCACGAACGCACCGCCCGCCGGAAGAGCGTCGTAGGCCGCTTTCACGAGATGCATCTTCTTCTCGAGGTTCCAGTCGTGGAGGATCATGCCCATCGTGATTACATCGGCTTTGGGCAGCGGTTCGGCGAAGAAATCGACAGCCTGTGCAGACACACGATCACCGACGCCAGACGACTTGATCTTCTCGGCCGCGATGGCCGTGGCAGCCGGTAGATCAACCGAGACGCACCTCATATGCGGTTGCGCTTTTGCGACCAAGATCGACAGCAGCCCGTTCGCGCCGCCGACGTCGCACAGAGTTTTGTAGCGGGAGAAATCAAATTTCGTAGCGAACGCCTGAAAGTTGCCTTTAGAGATCCCCGCCATCGCCTCCATGAACTGCGCCAGCCTCTCCGGCTTGCGGTACACCTCGGCAAACATGGACTCTCCGCCGTGTTTCGTTTCGTTCTGCGCTCTGCCGGTCTTGAGCGCCTCGGACAGATCACCCCAGAACGGATACAACCGCGCGTTGGCCATCTCCAGGAAGCCGCCCATGAACTGCGGACTGTTCTTGTCCAGAAAGGCTGCAGTTTCAACCGTATTGCGGTACTTCGCCTGAGGACCGTCGCCATCGCGGTCGAGGAAACCGAGCGCAACCAGCGTGTCGAAGAAGTCGGGGTTCGCTCGGGCGTGCAGGCCGAGCGCTGATTGAAGCTCGGCGCCCGTCATCGCACCGCCCCCGAGCCTGGTGAACACTCCCAGTTCAACGGCCGACAGAAGGGTCTTGGATGGCCAGAACGCCATCCCGACTTCCATGATTCGCGCGGGGGTCATCGATTCCAATGTGACAGCTCCTTCAAGAAATCGGTCAAGCAGACGATGATCGAAACGAGGCGCGTGCGCGACGCGCGTGACGCCGGAGCCGGCGTAACGCCGCGGGGGCAGACGCCAGACTGAGCACAATCCCGCCAAGGCTGAGCGCTATCACCACGATGTCCCAGAGCGGCCGCTGCTGATAGAGCCACGGAAAGTCCAGGCTGTGGAGTCCGTGATAGAGCCATCGATTGAGGCGCGACAACCGCTCTTCCTTCCGCAGGATCTCTCCGCGTTTTGGATTCAAGTACAGCCAGGTTCCGACCTCGTCACCGAACCGAACCCGAAGCACCGGCAGCGGCAGCGCTCCGTGCCGGTCGTAGTAATAGGCATCGTAGCGATCGAGCCAGGCGATATCGTCCACTTTCACGCCAGGCATCGCGTCGCGAGCGGCCTCGACGAGTGTCGAGTGTTCAAATTCCTGGAACACTCCGCGGTCTGGATGCGCAAGCGACACGAGGCGATGTTCCAGGGCGATCCGAGGTGAAAGCACCGCTCCTGGATCCCCAAGCGCCAGGTCCGCAAGACGCTGCGCGGATGGCGGAACGTACGCTTCGGCGAACAGCTCGCCACGGTACTTCAGGACTTCGATCTCCTTGAGCGGGACCGTCGACGCGAGAGTTTCCGCCGCAACCTGCAATTGTTTCAATGTCAGATCTTCGATCGCGAGCGGACCTCCACCGACGGCGCGCCGCTGCCGTATCGACGGCGAAGTGACCAGGGCTCCAATTCCACGGGTCCATCGACAGCAGACCACTGAAGATCCACGTCAGAGTCATTATCCCGAATGCCAGCCCGGCGTAGTGGTGCCACCACATCATTCCCGCATAGGGTGAACGCGAGGCCACGCGGCGCAGACGATAGCGGCCTGTCGGGGAATAGCGCCAAACGCCCCAGATCAGCCCGAGGACGCACATCGCGCATCCCGCAATCGATGTCCAGATGATCAGTTCCACCCAGAAGTCGCTGTGCTTCCGAATGGGAGTGAAGTAAATCCAATGGATCACGGCACCGAGGTAGCCCCACACACGGCCTTCGCGGGTGGTCTTCATGACGACTTCCGCGGTCTGCTCCGACACGTACAGACGCGTGTCCGCGGGATCGCCAACACTCACAAGGTGGGCCGGGAGAAGACCTCGGATTTGCAATGACCACTGGTCGGGCTCGGTGATTCGCTCGCCATGCTCGAGCGTCCTCGCGTTCTCGGGCACGAAATCGGTGACGATACGCAATGCAGCGTCCGGAGTGATGCGATCCAGCGGCTCGCCCGTGTCGGCATAGATCGTCTTCCACGTCCTGCCGTCGAAGAGCCGGTAGACGGGCCGACCGCTAAGGGTCCCCATTCGCAAGCGTTCCGCAGGACCTGGGAGCATTCGTGCAGCGACAGCAGGTTCAAGCGTCGCCGTCGACAGATTCAGCACGGGCGCCCGCAGCAGCCGCTCCTCGGCCGAGAGACGAGGCATGCGGGCGTACATCATGACCACGCCCGACACGAACCACGCGACGAACAGCAACGACGCGCCGATGCCGAGCCAACGGTGCGTGTAAACGACGATGCGGCGCCAATCGAACAGTTTCACGTCAATATCGTGCCGACATCGGCGGCCCAGCGCATTCCGTTACAATTCTCGCGACTGATGTCGCTAGCCGCCGGTAGCAGCGTCGGACCTTACAGCATAGTCGCCAAGATCGGCGAAGGTGGAATGGGTGAGGTCTACAGCGCCACCGACACGCGCCTCAAGCGTCAGGTCGCCGTCAAGATTCTTCCGGCGGCGCTCTCGGTCGACCGCGACCGCCTGGCCCGCTTTCAGCGCGAAGCCGAAGTGCTGGCCTCGCTGAATCATCCACACATTGCGGCAATTTACGGATTCGAAGAGTCCAACCCTGCGCCGGGCTCAGAGCAGGCGGCGCTGCGAGCGCTCGTCATGGAGCTGGTCGAAGGGCCCACGCTTGCCGATCGCATCGCCCAGGGGCCGATGCCGCTCGAGGAGGCAGTGCCGATCGCGCAGCAGATTGCCGAGGCGCTGGAAGCCGCGCACGATCAGGGCATCATCCATCGCGATCTGAAGCCCGCCAACATCAAGGTCCGCGAAGACGGCACGGTGAAGGTCCTGGACTTCGGACTGGCGAAAGCGGTGGAGCGCTCCCACGGCCAGAGCTCGAGCTCGACACTCCTGGCCAACACCCTCGATCCGGAACACTCGCCCACCTTGGCCTCACCGGCGGTGTCGCAAGCGGGCGTGATTCTCGGCACCGCGGCCTACATGTCGCCGGAACAGGCGCGTGCGAAGTCCGTCGACAAGCGCACCGATGTGTGGGCCTTCGGCGCGGTGCTCTACGAGATGCTCAGCGGCCGGCGCGCCTTCGAGGGCGACGATGTCACGGAGCTGATCGCGGCCGTCGTGAAAACGACGCCGGACTGGTCGGCGATTCCGGCCGACGTGCCGCCGCATATCGTGACCTTGATTCAGCGCTGTCTCGACAAGGATCGGAAGACGCGCATCGGCGATATCGCGGTCGCACGATTCCTGTTGTCGAGCGATGCGGTCACCTCCGCGCGATCGAGCGCGGTCGAACCGGCCGCGACCGGCCGGCGCGGCGTGCTGCCATGGGTGGCGGCGGCGCTCGTCGCAGGCGTCGGCGCAGGCTGGGTGCTCCCTCGCCAGACGTCACCTGTGTCAACGATCGTGACGCACGCGCAAGTCGGCCTGTCGCCAGCCGAATACCTCACGCCGGCGCCGACGAAGTGGTTCGCCCCTCGCGAACTGCATTTGCCCTCTCACCCGATGGACGGGTAATGGCGTTCACCGGCGTCCGGGGCAATGCCGCCCAGCTGTACGTTCGTGCCCTCGATCGTCCCGACGCGACGGCGATTGCCGGTAGTGACGGCGCCGTGGCGCCGTTCTTTTCACCAGACGGGCAATGGATCGCCTTTGCTGCCGACGGCAAGATCAAGAAAGTGCCTGCCGCCGGCGGAGCCACGTCAACCATCTGCGACATTGCCGGACAATTTCTCGGCGCCGGGTGGGGCGACGACGACACGATTTTCTTCGCGGCGCGCGACGGCATCTTCAAGGTGCCGGCCGGTGGCGGCGCGCCCGTTGGGGTGACCAAACCCGATGCGGCCAAGGGTGAACGCCACTTGCTGCCGCGGCCGCTGCCCGGCAGCCAGGCGCTCTTGTACACGGACCCGCCGAACATCGTCCACCTGTCGCTCGCCAGCGGCGAGCGGCGATCGCTGGTCGAAGGCGCCGACGCGCGCTACCTGTCGACCGGACACCTGCTATTCATTCGATCGACGACGCTGATGGCGGCGCCCTTCGACCCTCGAAGTGGTCAGCTCACCGGCTCGCCGGTGGCGATGATCGAGAACGTCATGCAGGCCGTGAACGCCGGTAACAGCGGCAACCAGACGTTTGCCGGGCAGTATGCCGTGTCGAATAGCGGAACGTTGGCGTACGTGCTTGGCGGAATGTTCCCGAGCCGTCCCGGTGCGCTGACCTGGGTGGACCGCAACGGCCGCGCCACACCGTTGGCCAGCGCCGAACCGGGATCGTACCTATTTCCTCGTCTGTCGCCCGATGGCGAGCGGCTCGTCGTGTCGGTCCGGGCCGGCGTAAACCGCATCTCCGACGTATGGGTCTACGACGTCGCCCGCGGCTCGCCGACGCGCGTGACCTTCGACGGCGGCGGTCCGGCGATCTGGTCGGGTGACGGTCAGCGCATCATCTATTCGTCGCGAAACCTGTTCATCGTCAACGCCGATGGCAGCGGCAAGCCTGAGCGGCTGATAGCCGGTGACGCAGCGCAGAATCCAACCTCGTTGGCGCGGCGCGCCAACACGATCGCGTTTACACAAAGGCCGAACCCCGCGACCTACGGGATCTGGATCCTGCCGCTTCAAGGATCGCGGACGCCGGAGTTGCTGCTCGAGTCGCGATTCCCGATGACGCATTCCGACCTGTCGCCGGACGGACGCTGGGTGGTGTACCAATCTCCGGAGTCGGGCACCGAGGAGATCTACGTGCAAGCCTATCCCGGAGGCGGCGGCAAGACGCGCATCTCAACCGCGACCGGCTACGAACCAATGTGGTCGCCGAACGGCCGCGAGATTTTCTTTCGGAGTTATGGGGAAAACGGCACGCAGCTCTTTCTGGCGGCAGCGGTCCGATCGCTGGCGCCGTTCCGTGTCGATCCGCCGCGCACGATGTTCCAGGGAACGCCGGTCGAATACGACGCGACGACGCCAAATCGCAGCTGGGATGTCAGCCCCGACGGTGAGCGGTTCTTGCTGGTGCGCAATACTCCGACATCCGACAAGGCTGTCGCTGCGGTGAACGTGGTGTTGAACTGGGCCGAAGAGTTGAAGCGTCGCGTGCAGTAGGCGGTCTGGCCGCGCGCGATTTGACCTGACCGATCATCGTCAGCCTAGAAAGTAGCGTTCGCGACGCTTGCCGGCCTCCCAGTCGCGTCGCGCTTGACGAACCGTGTCTTGCTCCGAGACTTCGGCAACCGCCACGTCCCACCACGACTCGTACCCGGGCACACCCAGGCTGGGATCGACCGGTAGATAAATCACGGTCGTGCGGCTCGCCTCGCGCGCGGTGACGAGCGCGGTCCGTAGCGATTGAATGTCAGTCGGACGTTGGACGATGGCGCCAAGCGATTCGGCATTCGCTGCGAGGTCGACCGGAAGCGCGGTTCCGGTCAGACCACCGCTCTCAGGGTCGCGATACCGATAGTCGGTGCCGAATCCGCCCGAACCGATCGACCGCGACAGGCCGCCGATGCTCGCATATCCCTGGCTGTCGAGCAGAAGGATGGTCAGTTTGTATCCCTCCTGCACCGACGTCACGATCTCCTGCGCCATCATCAGGAACGACCCGTCGCCGACCATGACGTAAACCTCGCGCGCTGGGTCGGCCATCTTGACCCCGAGCCCGCCCGCGATCTCGTAACCCATACACGAGTAGCCGTACTCGAGGTGGTATGTGCGCGGCAACGTCGACCGCCATAACTTGTGCAGGTCGCCCGGCAGGCTGCCGGCCGCGCAGACCACCACGTCTTCTGGCCGCGCGGCGGCATTCACGATCCCGACGATGGCCGCTTGTGCAAAAGGGGCGGGACGCTGGTCGCCGACGATTCGATCGACCTCGGATGACCAGGCGCGAGCCCGGCCGGCGACCGCGGAGCGATACTCAGTGTTGGTCTGATATCCACGCAAAGCCGCCTCGAGTTCATCCAGCGTTTCGCGTGCGTCGGCAACCAGCGGGATGCCAGCGTGCTTATGGGCGTCCAACTCGCAGACGTTGATCGCGACGAACCGCACGGCCGGGTTTGAGAACGCCGTCTTCGACATCGTCGTGAAGTCGCTGAGACGGGTGCCAACGGCGATCACAAGGTCCGCTTCGCGTGCCGTCTGATTGGCGGCGGACGTCCCGGTGACGCCAAGCGATCCCAATGCCAATGGATGATTCCATGCGATAGCGCTCTTCCCTGCCTGGGTTTCGGCGACAGGAATGCCGGTTGCCACCGCGAATCGCGCGAGCGCATCGGTCGCGTCGCTATAGAGAACGCCCCCGCCGGCGATGATCATCGGGCGTCGGCTGTCGCGGATGGCCGCCGCGGCGCGCGCCAGGGCCTCGCGATCGGCCCGCGGCCTGGGGATCTGCCAGACGCGGTCGTCGAATAGTTCGGCCGGATAATCGAAGGCCTCGGCCTGAACGTCTTGCGGCAACGCGAGCGTGACCGCGCCCGTGGCCGCCGGCGAGGTCAGCACGCGCATTGCCTCCGGGAGTGACGTGATCAGTTGCTCTGGACGCTGAATGCGATCCCAGTAGCACGACACGGGCTTGAAGCAGTCGTTGACGGAGATGTCCTGGGTCGAACCGCTTTCCAGTTGTTGCAGCACCGGTGCGGGCTGGCGATTCGCAAAGATGTCGCCGGGGAGCAGCAGGACCGGTAAGCGATTGATGGTCGCACCCGCTGCCCCCGTCAGCATGTTGGTCGCGCCAGGACCGATCGAAGCTAGTGCAGGCGAACGTCCGCAATCGGCTGGACTGTTTGGCAAACGCCGCGGCGGTGTGCACCATCGCCTGCTCGTTGCGGCATTGGTAATAGCGCAGCCGATCGCGGTACTGGTCGAGGGCTTGTCCAATCCCCGCGACGTTGCCGTGCCCGAAAATGCCGAAGACGCCAGCGAAAAACCGCTGCCGTTGGCCATCTCGCTCGCTGAACTGCGCACTCAGGAAGCGCACCAGCGCCTGCGCCATCGTCAATCGAAGTGTCTTCATGGCCTTGGCCTAATAAAAGGGGACTGTCCCCTTTTATGGCGCATTTTGCCGACGTCCTGAACTTCTTGCCAGTTTGGAGATCACACGGTGTCTGGATTCGGGACGATCACGTCGCGAATCAGCTGGTTGAGGTCGCAGCACGCAGCCTGAAACTGCCGCAGCGTTCGACGGGTCGGCGCAAACGTATCGAACTCGTCAACCGAGAGCCCGCCCTCGTCATATGCACGACGGAAGTCGACAAACCGGCGGTGCAGGTCGTCGACGATGTGAGCGGAGACAGGTGAATCGATGCGAGGGCGGACCTCGATGTCGCTGGCCACGAATCGCTTCTGCCAGACGTGCGGCGGCGAGATCACGACGTCGCCCCCGATCAACTCGCTCCACTGCATGTGATTGCGAAAGGCGGCTGACAGGAGCCGCAGACGATAGCCACGCTTTGCGATAGAGCTCGTACGTTTTCTTGAAGACAGCCACGCCGCTCCACTCGAGGTGGGCTGGGTCGGTAGTGATGCCCTCTCTCTCCATTACCACCTTCAGCCAGTCATCCAGCCGCCCGACCATCAACGTGCAGACCGGGCCCATCGTATCGATGGGCAGGCCGGCGGACTCGCGGCGCGACAGCCCACGCTCCACAGCCTCCGCGACCGCGACCGCCTGCGGCAACGTAAACGACACCGTCGCGTTGATGCTGATCCCCGCGGCGGTCGCCTCCTCGATGGCCGGAATTCCCGAGCTCGTGGCGGGAATCTTCACGATCATGTTCGGCGCGAGAGCGGCGAATCGTCGAGCCTGTTCGAGTATCCGTTGTGAGTCGCGAAACAGCCGCGGGTCGGTTTGGATCGACAAGCGGCCATTCCGCCCGTTCTGCTGATGGAAGACATCGATCAGCAGCGCCGCCGCCTCTACCGACAGGATCTCCACGGCCGTCCAGCCGATTTCGTCCTCGGTGGCCCTGGGCATCCGCGCTGCGAGCTGGGTGATGCGCGGCTTCCACTGGCTAAGCTCGGTTTTGATCACGGTGTGCGCGATGACCGGGTTGCACGTGGCGCCCACCGCGCCATGGGCCATCGCGAATCGCAGCTCATCGAGCGACGCCGAATCGTTCCAGAGGCACGTCGGCGTGGTCTGGGTCATTTCGTGCAGCGGACTCTTCCAGCTGACGCGTGCCGCACCAGGAATCGAGCTGGTCACCTTACGCTCATCATACGCCTGGCACACGAGGACACGACGTCCCGACCGGCTCTCGGTCTGTGTGTTTGTGACTCCGAGGCCGGTTGGAGGTAACATCCGCGGC
The DNA here is from genome assembly GCA_963724485.1 of uncultured Acidobacteriota bacterium. Taxonomy (GTDB): domain Bacteria; phylum Acidobacteriota; class Vicinamibacteria; order Vicinamibacterales; family UBA2999; genus JACCSI01. Next base: position 377,962 of record CAVRUW010000010.1, on the reverse strand, counting down.
GTCAGAGGGATCGCCATGAAGAGTCCGACTCGCCGTCAATTTCTCAAGGCCGCCGCGCTGGGTGGAACGACCGCCTCGGTGCTCGGGTTCGATCTCACGCCCGCCTTCGCTCAGGCGCGCGAGCTCAAGATCGCCCGGACGACAGAAACGCGGTCCACGTGTCCGTACTGTTCGGTCAGTTGCGGCGTGATCATTCATACGCTCGGCGATCGATCCCGTAACGTCACGCCAACCGTGGTTCATGTCGAAGGCGATCCGGATCATCCGATCAATCAGGGTGCGCTCTGCCCGAAGGGCATCACGCTCAAGCAGAACATCGTCAACGATCGCCGGCTGACCACGGTCCGCTATCGCGCGCCGGGAGGACGTCAGTGGGAGGAGAAGACGTGGGACTGGGCCATCGATCGGATCGCACGGCTGGTCAAGCAGTCGCGCGATGAACGGTTGATCACCGCCGACGAGCGCGGCCGAGCCATCAATGCACTGACGTCGATCGGCGTCATCGGCGGCTGCACCGACACCAACGAGATCAACTACCTGCTCGTCAAGGCGTTTCGCGCCGGCCTCGGCATCATACCGATCGAGCAGCAGTCTCGTATTTGACACGGCCCCACGGTGGCCAGTTTGGCCGCCACGTTCGGACGCGGAGCGATGACCAACGGGTGGACCGACATCCGCAATGCGGATGTCATTGTCGCCATGGGCGGCAACCCGGCGGAAAACCATCCGGTCGGATTTCGGTTCGTCATGGAAGCGCGCCGGCGCCGTAACGCGAAGCTGGTTTGTGTCGATCCGCGTTTCAATCGAACGGCAGCCGTCGCCGACCGCTTCGTTCAGATCCGGGTCGGGACCGACATCGCTTTTCTCGGCGGCCTGATTCATCACGTGCTCTCGCAGAACCGCTACCACGAAGAGTACGTGAAGGCGTTTACGAACGCGACCTTCCTGGTGAAGGACACCTACGCATTCGATGCCCAGCAGGGCGTCTTCTCGGGATGGGATCCAGAGCGGAAGGCGTATACGGATACGACGAGCTGGGCCTATGAACTGGATGAGCGTGGCATGGCGCGGACCGATCCGGCGATGCAGCATGCGCGCTCTGTCTTCCAGATCATGAAGGCGTTCTACGCGCGGTACACACCGGAAGCGGTCGCGAACATTTGCGGATGCACGGCCGCCGACTTTCTGTCGGCTGCGGAGCTGATTACGTCGACCGGGAGCGCGGACAAGGCCGGCACCATCCTGTATGCGCTCGGGTGGACACATCACAGTCACTCGGTCCAATTGATCCACGCCGCGGCCATGCTGCAATTGCTGCTCGGCAACATTGGAAGGCCCGGCGGTGGCCTGAACGCGTTGCGTGGGCACGCCAACATCCAGGGGGGCACTGATTGCGGCGTCGCGTATCACAACCTGCCGGGCTACATCGCGATTCCGAAGGCCGACCACGAAACGCTCGACCGCTTCATTGCCGCGGTGACGCCCAAGCCACTTCGGGAAGGTGCCACGAACTTCTGGTCCAATACCGACCGGTTCATGGTCAGTCAACTCAAGGCGTATTACGGGGATCACGCCACGAGCGACAATGAGTTCGGCTACTCGCTGCACCCACGATTGCCCCAGGCCGCGACCGGCGGCTACGAAAACTGGAGCTGGGCCTACATCTTCGATCACATGTACGCCGGCCGCATGGAAGGGTTCCTCAGCTTCGGGATGAATCCGGTCAGCAATGGTCCGCACTCGCGGAAAGCCGTGGCCGCGCTCTCCAAGCTCAAATGGATGGTGGTCGCCGAGAACTTCGAGCAGGAGACGGCCACCTTCTGGCGCGACGACATTCTGGCGCTCGTCGACAAGAAGCCGGAAGACGTGCAGACCGAAGTCTTTTTGCTGCCGGCGGCGAACTTCGCGGAGAAAGACGGCTCGTTCGTCAACTCGGCGCGATGGATCCAATGGAAGTGGAAGGCGATCGATCCACCAGGCGAGGCCAAACCCGATCAGGAAATCATCGCGAGAATTTTCCTCAAGGTTCGCGAGCTCTACGCGAGCGAGGGCGGACGCCTTCCCGAGCCCGTGCAGCGTTTGAACTGGTGGTACTCCAATCCCTTGGCGCCATCGCTCGACGAGGTGGCCAAGGAGATCAACGGCTGGGCGATCAGGGACGTGCAGGATCCGCGGACGAACACGACCATCGTCCGCGCCGGGCAGCAACTTTCCCGCTTCGCAGACACTCGCGCGGATGGCAGCACGCTTTCCGGCAACTGGCTCTACATCGGGATGTACACCGATGAGGGCAATCTCACGCAGCGCCGAGTGTCCTCGGATCCCAGCGGCCTCGGGCGACATCCCGAGTGGGCGTTCAGCTGGCCGGCGAACCGTCGCATCATGTACAACCGCTGTTCCGCCGACACGCAGGGCCGGCCATGGGATGCTACGCGCACGGGCATCGGGTGGAACGGCACGCGATGGACTGGTGATGTTCCGGACATCACCGCCGACAGTCCGCCCGCAGCCGGGCTGGGCGCCTTCATGATGCTGCCCGAAGGGGTCGCGCGACTCTTCGTGCCCGGCCAGTTCGTCGACGGACCGTGGTCCGAGCACTACGAACCGGTGGAGTCGCCGGTCGCCAATCCGCTCCACGCCGCGCACAGCTCCAATCCTGCAGTGAAGCCCTTCACGACGGAGTTCGACGTGCTCGGAAAAGCCGACGAGTACCCGATCGTCTGCACGACATATCGCCTCACGGAACACTTCCACTACTGGACGAAAAACAACGCGTACAGCATGCAATTGCAGCCCGAGTTCTTCGTGGAGATCCCGGAGGCGCTGGCGCAAGAGAAAGGGATTGCGAACGGCGATCAAGTGCGCGTCAGCTCGGCACGCGGATCGATCGAAGGCAAGGCGATGGTGACCAAACGGATCAAGCCAATGCAGGTTGCCGGCAAGACGACATATCAGATTGGTTTCCCGATCCACTGGGGTTTTCTGGGCCGCGGTGCCCAACGTGGCGCGCTGGCGAATCTCGTGACGCCAACGATCGTGGATCCGAACTCATTCGCGCCGGAATACAAGGGGTTCTTGGTGAAGTTGGAGAAGGTATAGGTGCACCGAAACACGGGGAAAAACGCAGCCACGAAGGGCACGAACTCACGAAGCAAGATCCGCTACGTTTCCGTGTTTCCGTGTTTCCGTGATTCGTCTGTCTAAGTAGCGAATGCCTGCCAATCTCGACATCGTCCGGATCTCCGCCACGACGCCACCGGCGCCAGGGATCCGTACGGCGCCGACGCTGTCGAAGCTGATCGACACCACTACCTGCATCGGCTGCAAGGCGTGCGAGGTGGCGTGTCAGGAGTGGAACGACCTGCCGCCAGAGGTGTCCGGTCAAACCGGCACCTACCAGACCGTGCCGGACATGACGGCCCAGCTCTGGAACCTGATTCGCTTCAACGAGCACGAAAGCGAGGGCGGGTTTCACTGGCTGATGCGCAAGGACCAGTGCATGCACTGCGCCGAGCCAGGTTGCCTCGTCGCGTGCCCAGCGCCGGGCGCGATCATTCAGTACGCCAACGGCATCGTCGATTTCAATCAGGACCAGTGCATTGGTTGCGGGTACTGCATGACCGGGTGCCCGTTCAACGTCCCGAAATTCGCCACCGAGACGCAGCGCGTTTACAAGTGCACGCTGTGCTCGGACCGCGTGGCGACGGGGTTGCAGCCGGCGTGCGTCAAGGCGTGTCCCACGAGCTGCCTGCAGTTCGGGACCAAGGACGACATGCTGGAAATCGCCAACACGCGAGTCGCGCAACTCAAAGCGAATGGCGTTGCTGATGCGGCGGTGTACGACCCGCCAGGCGTGGGCGGCACGTCTGTCGTCACCGTGCTCGCGTTTGGCAGCCAGCCAGAGCTCTACGGACTGCCTCGAGACCCGGTCGTGCCCGCAAGCGTTCGCTTCTGGAAGGGACCGTTGAAGTGGGTCGGCAATCTCGCCATCCTCGGCGGATTGCTGGGAGCAGCGATCCACTTCGTTCGATTCGGGCGCAAGACGTTGACGGAGCGCCATCCGATTACCGGCCCCGAGGATTCGCAATGAAGAGGGTCGAGTCGATCGTCCGCTACAGCTTCGCCGAGCGGTCCCTGCACGCGCTGGCGGCAATCGTCTTCGTGTATCTGCTGCTGACGGGCCTTGCGTTCTGGACACCCGGGCTGTTCTGGCTCGCCGAAGCACTCGGCGGCGGTTTTCTCTCGCGTCTGCTGCACCCCTGGGCGGGCGTGCTGTTCTTCGCGTTCGTGGTGTGGATGCTCGTGATTTGGACGAACGACATGCGTACGACGGACGCGGATCGCCAGTGGCGACGCGCGATCGCGCGCTATGCGCGAAACGAAGACGCCGACGTACCAGCCATCGGACGATTCAATTACGGTCAGAAGATGTTCTTCTGGGGCATGGCGTGGTCGACCATTCTGCTGCTCGCGTCCGGCGTGATGCTGTGGTTCCCCGACGCGCTACCGGCGGACGCGGCCTGGCTCCGCCAGGCAGCCATCGTGATCCACGCGGTCTCCGCATTGATCGCGATCGGGTTGTTCATCGTGCACGTCTACATGGGCGTTGCAGTGGTCCCGGGCAGCGTCCATGCGATTGTTCATGGCGACGTTACGGCCGAGTGGGCACAGCACCATCACCGGTTATGGGCGGACGAATCGGCCGCGCGCCCAGCCCCGCCATCCCGTGTCGATCGCACGCGGTAACCGACCGACACAGCGCGACAAGATCTCGCGCGCGCGATGGCTGGCGGATCGACAGCGAGCCGTTGCCGATCCGCTGAACTTCTACGCCGACGTCCTCGAAATCCAGCAGCAGCTGATCGCGCGATGGCCGGCGTTGGCTCCAGGACCCATGCTTGCGCCCGTCGTGCCGGACTTGGTCGCCAGCCTGACCGCGATTGCTCGTCCAACGCTCGCAAGCGAACTGAAAGCGCTCTCGCGAGACGACGACTGGTCGGACGTCCTCGACGACTACTGGCGTAGTGGAGGGCGTCTGACGAACGACGTGAGCGAATTGTCGCTCCTCGTCCTCGACACGTTGATTGCGCCGTTTGCGGAGCGGCGAGCGTCTGAGCAAGTTGCTGCCGACATCAGCGACGAGCATCCCTACGACTGCCCTTATTGCAAGGCACCGCCGGCCCTGGCTGTCCTCCGTGAGGAGAGTCACGGCGCCAAACGCACGCTGCTCTGCAGCTGGTGCCTCCATGAATGGGGTGCGCCTCGGCTGCTCTGCATCACCTGCGGCGAATCCGACTTCAATGCTTTGCCGGTCTTCAGCGCGGAGGAACTGGCCGCCGTCCGCGTCGACGTGTGTCTCACCTGCCAGGTCTATATCAAGACCATCGATATGACCCGCGATGCGACCGCGATCCCGCTGGTCGATGATCTCGCGACTCTTGCTCTTGACCTGTGGGCCCGGGATTCCGGCTACCGCCGGCTGAGGCCCAACGTCCTCCGTATCTGAGAACAACCACAGTGAAGAACGATGCACTGCTCTGCCCCCGGCCGCCAAATCGCCAATTGACCGCCTGACCCAGCAGTGTTAACGTCCGGCCGAACGCGCGGTCCTGTCCCTAAATGGAGGAGCGTCGATGCGGAATGTCTTGTACGCACTGAAGGTTGCGGTGATCACCCTCGCGCTGCCGGCGACCGCTCTCGCCCAAGGCAGCATTACCGGCGTCGTCAAGGACACGAGCGGGGCCATCTTGCCGGGCGTCACCGTCGAGGCGCACAGCCCAGCGCTGATTGAGAAGCTGCGAACGGCTGTCAGCGATGGTTCGGGCCAGTACCGAATCGTCGATCTGCCTCCCGGCGTTTACGACGTCATGTTTACCTTGTCCGGTTTCAAGACCGTGCGCCGCGAAGGGATCGTGCTGCAAGGCACGTTCGTCGCGCAGGTCAATGGCGACCTCCAGGTCGGCACCCTGGAAGAAACCATCATCGTCAGCGGGACTCCCCCGACAGTCGATGTCATCAACAACACCTCGGAGTTCGTCGCCGACCGAGACGTGCTGGACACCATCCCGACGGCCGTGCGCAACACGCCGCTGCGGGCACTGCTGCTGCCCGGCACCCAGGTGACGCCATTCGTTCTCGGCCAGTACACGATGAGCGTCCACGGCTCGGCGAGCCAGGACACCGTGATTGCGATCGATGGGATGCGCGTGAACAACCTCTGTGGCAGCGGTCAGTACAGCGGGTTCTACATGAATGACGCGGCGATCGAAGAGGTCAGCTTCACGACCGGAGCGGAATCGGCCGAAATGCAGGCCGGTGGACTTCGCATCAACAGCACGCCCAAGGACGGCGGCAACACGTTCTCCGGTTCGTTCTTCCTGTGGGGTGCCAGCGGTTCGCTGCAGTCGGACAACCGGTCGGACGAGGTCCTGGCCGCCAACGTTCCGAGCCAGAGATCGCCTACACCTATCAGATCAACCCGTCGTTCGGTGGGCCAATCGTCCGCGACAAGCTCTGGTTCTATTTCACCTACAAGTTCGAGGACAACAAGATCTACGTGGCCAGCTCGCAGTTTTCCGACGGCAGCCGTGCTTTCCGGCAGAGCCAGGGCAACTACAGCGCGGTGACGAGACTGACCTGGCAGGCCAGCCAGCGTGACAAGATCCGCTTCTATCTGGATCAAGCAGTTCAACGGCGAAGACTACAACGGCTTCAATACGCTTCCGAACACCTCACCTGAAGCTTCAACTCACGCCTTCGGCAGCGGATGGGTTCCTCAGATCAAGTGGTCACAAACCACTACCAACAAGTTGCTCGCTCGAGGCGGGAATCACCTACTACCACCAGCCCTACGAGCAGTACTACACCGACACCGATCGGGCCGCTGCGACCTTCCGCGCGTTGAACAGACGACGGGAATATCCTGACCGGCGCTGCCGGCAGCACCATCCCGCCGTATACGAGCTGGACGAAAAGCTACAGCTCGATGGCAGCCGCCAGCTACGTCACGGGTTCACACGCGATCAAGTCGGGCGTGACGATGGGATGGGGGACCAATTCGCGGACCTTCTCGTCCAACGCTCGAGATCAACCAGTTGGTGTTCAACACCGGCAATCCGCTCGCCGTGGTCGTGACCAACGGTCCGGCGACCGGGGAACAGCGCGTCAACAGCGACGTCGGATTATTCGCACAGGATACGTGGACCATGCAACGGCTCACGCTGAATGTCGGCGCGCGCTTCGATCACTTCAATGCGGAAGTTCCGGCGCAGTCGTCGCCCGCAGGCACCTGGATTATCGCGCGCGACTTCCCAGCCATCAAGGACGTCCCCAACTGGAACGACTGGTCGGTTCGACTCGCGGCTGCGTACGACCTGTTCGGCAACGGCAAGACGGCTCTCAAGGTCAATGCGAGCAAGTACATCGCCTCTGCGGCTGCAGGATACGCGCAGAATTTCAACGGGATGACGTACGCGATTTCAGACGCGCGGTTGGGGAGACTTCGATGGCAATCGCAGCATCCTCGATGCGGCCGGCAACATCCAGTTCAACGAAGTGATCGGCGGCACCTCGAACTTCGGACAGGTCACCAACCGGCCCGATCCGGACCTGGCTCGTGGCTACAACTGGGAGTACAACGCGTCGATTCAGCACGAGCTGTTCCCGCGACTCTCGATGACTGCCGGGTATTACCGACGTCAGTTCTACAACCTCGACGTGATCGACAACCTCAATCTCGCGTTTACCGACTGGACCGAGTTCAGTATCCTGACGCCTGCCGACCCGAGGTTGCCGCTATCCGGTCAACCGATCGGCGTGTTCACGCTGAACACCAACAAGAACTGGGACCGCAGTTGACAATCTGCGGACGTTCTCGGAAGAGAATGAGACGAATTACGATGGCTTCGAGCTGAGCGCCAACGCGCGGTTGAACAAGGCACTCTTCTTTGGTGGCATCACGACCGAGCGCCGAGCGTCGACCGAATGCGATGGCTCGACCACGGCCGCCACCACCGCTCGCGACAATCCCAACGGGCTTCGATTCTGCGACTCGATCCCGCCTTTCCGCACCACCTTCAAGCTCTCCGGCGTCTATCAACTGCCATGGGACTTCCAGATGAGCGGCTCGTTCCAGTCGATACCTGGCGCGAGGGTCGACGCCAACTACGACGTGACTGCAGCCGTGGCTGGTCGACCGGTGCTCGGCTCGCAGAGCAATCAGACGTTCGTCCGGATCAACCTGGTCGAGTCGAATACCATGTTCCTGGATCGTCGCAATCAGCTCGATCTGCGGTTCTCCAAGATCTTCCGATTCGGCCGCTATCGGATTCAGGGCTTTGCCGACGTCTTCAACGTGTTGAATGCCGGCACGGTAGTCAGGGTCAACGAAACCTACAGCAACAACCCGGCGACGAATACGTGGCTCAGGCCACAGGCCATCCAGGACGGACGCTACCTGCGCTTCGGCACGCAGATGACGTTCTAAGTTAGGAGCACAGGGAGATCGGGGAGATCGGGGAGTTTTTTCAATCTGATCTCCCTGATCTCCCTGATCTCCCTGTGCTCATCGCTTTACTTCCTCGTGTGGCGCGTGACGACGTCTGACTCCAACGGCGGAAGCAGCGGCGGCGGCACACGATGCTGCGTCGCCTGCTCGAACGCATAGGCCAACGCGATCAACGTCGGCTCTGAGAACGCTGGCCCCGTAAACGTCACCGTCGAGGGGAACGGGTTGGCGATCGGGTCTGGCGGAACCGGCGTGATGAACCCGCCGGGCACCGTGACGCTCGGGTAGCCCGCCTTCGCAGCGACGTTCGCCAGGTTGTTCCCATTCAACAGAATCGCGTGGAAGTCGTCCGCCGTGCCGCGCACCTTATCTGGTCCGTTGTAGACGGCGTCGAGTGCGCCACGGGCAAGCGTCAGGTCGGTTGCACGATCGGAGAGATATCGCGCCGTGTCCGTGCTGCCCGCTGACGTATCGACCTTGTCGGCGGCTTCGAAGATCGCCTGTCCGTACTTGAGGGCCTTGGTGAGGTCGGTCGGGTCAAACGCATTGTTCAGCGCGATGATGTCGGAGAGCGTCTTGACGACCGGATCCCCTCGTCCTGCCAGGTACGCGTTCATGTCCCGCTTTTGCCCATAGAGCAGAACCGTCGAGCAACCAGTCGGTGGTGGCGCGGGGGCCGGCGGAGGATAGGTTACGCAGGTTCCCAGCTGCGCGGGAAGTGCGCCGATATCTACTACTTCAGCGCCCGCCGCGCGCAACGCGTCAACGGCCGCATTCATCAGAGCGAGGCGATTGGCCGGAAACGGCGTCACCGCGGCGATCCGTGCGCCCTTCAAAGCTTTCTTGTCGAGAAACCGCGTGTAGTCGCTGAAGCAGTTGCCAGGCGTCAGGCACGCTGCCGTGGCCGGATCCGACGGATCGTGGCCCGCCAGTACTCCCAGCAGAACCGCCGCATCGGCGACGGTTCGCGCCAGCGGTCCGGCCGTGTCCTGATCCGCCGTGATCGGAATGATGCCGTCGCGGCTCACCAAGCCAACCGTCGGCTTGATCCCGACGACGCCGTTGGCGTTGGCGGGGCTGAGGATCGAACCCGACGTCTCCGTTCCAACCGCGATTGCCGCGAGATTGGCGTTGACGACAATTCCGGAGCCCGAACTGGATCCGCCGGTCTGCAGCACCGGCCGGCCATCTCCTCCAGGCAACACCCGCGGATCGTAGGGATTGAACCCGAACCGTCCGAGGCTGCTGAACCCGGTTGGCATCCCGATCGCGATGAAGTTGGCGAATTCGGTGAGCGTCAGCTTGCCGAGGATGATCGCGCCAGCGTCTCTCAGCTTCTTCGTGATGAACGCGTCGTCCGGTGGCGTCTTCCCGTCCAGCGTCACCGAGCCGCCTGTCGTCGGCATGTCCCCGGTGTCGATGATGTCTTTCAGCCCAATGGGGATGCCGTACAGAGGGCTTCGTGCGAGTCCGCGGTGTCGCGCCTCATCGAGCCGGCGAGCCTGCTCGAGGGCGCCTTCTTTGTCGATGTGAATGTAAGCGTTGACGAGACCTTCGTATGCCTCAATGCGAGCCAGATACATTTCGACGAGCAGCTCGGATGTGATCAGGCCGGTCTGCAGCGCCTTCTGAAGCTGCGCCACGGTTGCTTCGACCAATTGAAGCCGGGCCGAGCCCACGCCGCCGGGGTCTGCAAGCAGCGGAGGCGACAAGACGAGCATGACCAGAGCAAGCAGCGCGGCGAGCGAGACTGTCGTTCGTTTCATCGCGGTCCTCCGAATGCCGCAGTCAAGGCTGCAGCGGGCCGCGATCATCGCCGCAACGACGGCAGCGGTCAATAGACCGCTGCCAAGGCTCAGCTGGGCTTGGGCGGGCTCAACACGTATGGCAGGTCGCGCAGCTCACGACTCAGTCGGGCGTGACGCGCACGCCACTGTTCGAAGTGCCGCGACAATGCCAGCAGTAACCGCGCTTTGCGTTCGGATTCCTGCTGCGCTGCGGCGCGACTGAAAAAGCCGGCGCCCAACTCCGCGTACCACGAGATCTGATGGCGACGCCGCATCTGATCCTCGAAGAATCCCGCCAGCACGAGACACTGCGCCGCAGCGGCCTCCATCGTCTCGCTATCGCCACGAACCGTGACGTCCAGGACAAACTGATCGAAGACCGCGGCCAGGCTCGACGCCATCGGCATTCCATCGGACGCCGCGGTTGAGACCTGCGCGTAATGAGCCAGCACACTGGCGTTGTAGAGGAGCTCGTCGCGTGCGACGTCCGGCTCCGAGACATCACGCAGGTGCACGAAAAAGAACTCGAGCGCCTGACGTTGATCCGTGGCAAGTAGTTCGCGAAGCACCGCTCATCACCTCCGCGCCAGCACAACAGCTGCTATGGTTCGAGCACAAGGCGTGCCAGCCTGACATGGCCGGCCGAACGCCGCAACACCGGACCTCTTGCACATCGCCGCGCATCGGCAGTGCGGCGATGTTGCTCGAGGAGGACGCTTCGCGGTGTCTTGGTGCCTCTTATCGGCCGATCAAGCCGCGGTCCGCATGAAACCCCATCGGCCGTCCTACAATCTGCACATCATGACCATCGTGCTGGCGCTTTTGATCGGCGTTGTCGCCGGGTTACGAGCGATGGCGGCGCCGGCCGCCGTCAGTTGGGCGGCCGCTCTCGGCTGGATTGATCTCTCTGGAACGTGGCTGGCGTTTCTCGGATATCGCTGGACGCCGTGGATCCTCACCGCGTTTGCCCTGGGCGAGCTGGTGACCGATCAGTTGCCGTCCACGCCAAGCCGCACAGTGCCGCCGCAGTTCGGCGCTCGCATCGTGACCGGCGGTTTGTCAGGCGCAGCGATTGGCGCCTCGAGTGGCGCCTTGACCCTCGGTCTCGTCGCTGGCATCGCCGGCGCCATCATCGGCACGTTGGGTGGACGTGCGTTTCGCGCACGCCTGGCCGCAGCATTCAAGAAGGATCCGCCCGCGGCATTCATCGAGGACGCAATCGCCATCGTGAGCGCGTGGCTGATCGTCACATCGCTGTCATGAAGCGCTTCGACGCCATCATCATTGGCGCCGGTCAGGCCGGCCCGCCGCTTGCCGGACGCCTCACCGCTGCCGGGATGACTGTCGCTTTCGTCGAGCGGAAGCTGTACGGCGGTACGTGCGTCAACACCGGCTGCATGCCGACCAAGACGCTCGTCGCAAGCGCCTACGCCGCACACCTCGCCCACCGCGGAGACGAATACGGCGTCATCACTGGTCCGATTCGCGTGGATATGCCCCGCGTGAAGAGCCGCGCCAAGACCGTCTCGACCAACGCGCGCAACGGCGTCGAGAAGTGGCTGCGCGGCATGAAAGGATGCACCGTCATCGATGGTCAGGCACGGTTCGAGTCGGCCGACACGATTCTGGTTGGCGAGGAGCGGTTGACCGCACCCAGGATCTTCATCAACGTGGGCGGCCGAGCCGTGGTGCCCGCCATGCCGGGCATCAAGGACGTGTCGTATCTGACCAACAGTTCGATTCTCGAGCTCGACAGCGTCCCCGAACATCTGGTCGTGATCGGCGGCAGCTACATCGGCCTCGAGTTCGGCCAGATGTATCGCCGCTTTGGCGCCAAGGTGACGATTGTCGAGAAGAGCCCGCGCCTGGTGTCGAAGGAGGACGAAGACGTTTCAGAAGCCATTCGCGACATCTTGCAACGCGAGGGTGTAACGGTGCGAACCAGCGCCGAGTGCATCACGTTTGCCCGTCACGAGCAGGGTGTCGCCGTAGGCGTCGACTGCGCCCAGGGCGAGCCAACTGTGCCCGGCTCCCACGTGTTGCTCGCGGTGGGACGTCGGCCGAACACCGACGATCTCGGCCTGGACAAAGCGGGCGTCGCGACGGACAGGGGTTACATCAAGGTCGACGATTCACTGGCCACGAACGTGCCGGGAATCTGGGCGATGGGCGATTGCAACGGCCGTGGTGCGTTCACCCACACCGCGTATAACGACTTCGAGATCATCGCCGCCAATCTGCTCGACGGTGAATCGCGAAAAGTCAGCGATCGCATTCTCGGGTACGCGCTCTATATCGATCCGCCGCTGGGCCGCGTCGGCATGACGGAAAGCCAGGCGCGGGCCGCCGGCCGACCGCTGCTCGTTGGTAAGCGTCCCATGACCCGTGTCGGTCGTGCCGTCGAGAAAGGCGAGACCAACGGTTTCATGAAGGTGATCGTCGACGCCGAGACACGAAAGATCCTCGGCGCGTCGATCCTTGGGACCGGCGGCGACGAGGCCATTCACGGAGTGCTCGACATGATGAACGCCGATCGCCCCTATGACGTCCTGCAGCGCGCTGTTCCGATCCACCCGACGGTGTCGGAACTGATTCCGACGGTCCTGGGGGAGATGCAGAAGGTGTGAACCGATCAAAACGAAGCCACGATGGACACGAAATCACGAAGATCATCAAACCAATCCCAAAATTGACCTCGTGACTTCGTGCCCTTCGTGGCGACGCGTTTCCGTGTTTCCGTGCCTCGTTCGTTTCTCTCTAGAACTCGACCTTCACCGATAACTGCACCTGCCGTGGGTCGCCGACGCCCGTGCGAAGGAAGCCACTTCGCCGAAACGGAACGCGCGGGAGAGCCGCCAAAAAGCTCGAAGCGTGGCAATCGTGGAACGGACCCGGCCAGCCGGGCAAGCCACGCATCTAACCGTAAGAGGAATCCGTGAAGGTCGCAGTGATGCTCTCGTGGCTGGTGGCCTGGGCATCCGTGGCCGCGGCGCAGGCCACCGACGAGCCGTTGGTCATTCGGGACGTGCGTTTCACGGTAGACGCCGCGCTCGCCCCTGAAACGCTAACCAGGCGTCTCGAGGACCACAGGCAGCACAGCCGATCCACGATCGACGCGCTCTGCGCGTGCTTGCTCGACGTCAGACGAATCGCCGAGACCGAGGGCCGTCTCGATTTCTCGGCCATGGTGGAGGTCGCTGCCGCCGGCGGACCGATTGACGTCACCGCGCACGTGCGAATGGGATCCGCGTATGCGGTCGGCCGCATCGACTTCACGGGGCACCACGCGATCAACGATTCGACCCTGCGCAGGGCCATGACGCTCCGCGAGCGCGATCTGTTCGACGTCAGAAAGCTCCGGCGCAGTCTGACACGGCTCAATGACATCGGGCTCATCGAACCGCTCACGCTGACCGACGTCAGCGTCACGCGCAACGCCGATGGCGTGACGGCCGATCTGATCATCCGGCTCGGTGAACAGCGGCGCAGGTGGTGGTCGTTGTCCGGTCCGATCATCCCGGGACTCGGATCGTACCAAGCCTCCATCTCGTGGCGCCTTCCGCCGTGGGGGCGCGGCGTCCTCGAGGCGTCAACTTATTACCTCACATTCAACCTGCTCGGACTGGCCAGGCCGCTCCTGGTCCGGCTGCCCTTCGCGTCCAAAGCAGGCTCCGCGATCGTCGGGCTCGAGCGCCCCTATCTGCCGGGACAGGGGCTGCTCTCGGGGTTCGCATGGACGCCGACGATGTCCGCGCAATCGACGCTCGCGTCCTACGGACGCCGCCACCTGACACGGGGACTCGGCACGGCGCTCGCCGCGGAAATCAGTGATTCGCTGGTGGTGCCCGTCACAGGGGGCGGGCGGCCGGCCGTTGAGGTGCTGGTCTGCGAACCGCGCAGCCCGCGATTGTGGTGGTTGCGTCGAGGCGCGGCGATTGCCGCCGACCTCGCGCTCGCGGCGCTGCCCTAGTCCGCCCGCCCCTTAGAACAGGAACTTCACCGACAGCTGCGCCTGACGCGGGTCGCCCACCCCGAGACGCAGAAAGCCATCGAAATTGACCACTGGCGGCGTGACCAGAGGATTGATGTTGTTCGCGTTGTTGAACGTGTTGAACATCTCGAAGGTCGGAATGAGCTGGTATCGGGAGCCGAAGCCGAACGTCCGTGAGATCCGCCAGTCGAACGTGAAGAACTCGTTGTCCTTCCGGTCGCTGTTTCGCTCATCGGCCGTGGCCCCCACCGGCGTGATCGGCTGCGCCGTGCGCGCCTGGATGCGAGCATTACCTTGCAGCTGCCACGGGAGGCTCCCATGGGCGAACATGTTGAACTTGTGGCGGCTGTCGCGGTCCGACGGCGCATACAAACGATCCAGCTCCGAAAGCGGCAGGTCGAAGCTGCGGTCGGTGAAGGGATCGCGCTCGCTGGAGTCGGTGTCTTTGTCGTAGGAAAGCACGTAATTCGCCTCGAGCTGGTACCCGTCCGAAAAACGCTTGCGGACCGCGAACGTCACACCGCGGTAAAGCGAGTGGGCGAGGCTCGTATGGACGAACACATCACCCAGCTGCGGGCCGAATGGCGACCCGCGGCCAAAGGAATTGATGTTCAGAAACTGGCTCAAGTCGACACCCTTTGCCCAGGTGAAGTCGAGATACAGCGACCAGTCCGGCGCAAGCGCCTGTTCGAGAGCGAAGTTCACCGTGCCGATCTTCGGATTGCGGTAATCGGACGCCGTTACGCGTACGTTGCTGAACAGAGGAAACTGGCCGGCCGGAAGCGCCGGGATCTCGACGAGCCCCGGCCACGTGGGCATCGGAAGTACTCCTGGAACGAGACCCGTGAATACTCCGCGAACAGCCCCCTGGTTCTGAAGCCCATTCGCGGTGACCGACCCGGCCTGGCTCAACATGTTGTTGCGCGCGTAATACAAGCCGGCGTTGGCGCGGATGACCGTCTGGCTGTTCGACTTGACGTCCCATGCAACGCCGAACCGCGGCTGGAACTCTGCCCATTGATCCGGGATGGTGCCATCCGAGAGAAAGGCCGGGTTGTTCACCAGCGATGCATAGGCAGTGGTCGCCGGATCCACCGTCTCGGCCATCAGCTGCGCGTCCCAGCGGATGCCGTAATTGATGGTGACGTTCGGACGGATCTGCCACTGGTCTTGCGCAAACAGCGCGAGGTCCTCGTTGACGAGCACCGATTTGCCAGGCGGATCGACACCTGGGAAACCAGTTCCTGTTTCCTGGATGTAAAGCAGGAGCGGCGTTCCAGACGAGCGTGCTGCCCGCCGGGCACGGCGTTGGATGGGTGACCCAGGCGCCGTTTGAGCAGGCCACCGCGTTGGGACCAAAACCGCCGGGTCCCGCGGGCGTGGCGTAGCGCAGGAAACCGTTCACGCTACCGAACATGTAGCGGCCCAGGAAGAAGCCACGGAAAACCTGATCGTTGACCGTATGGAGCCACTCGCCTCCCACTTTGAAGGTGTGTCGCCCCGTCACGATCGACAAATTGTTCTTGATCTGCGTACGCCACAGCGTTTCGTCGACGTTCGGGTGCAGGAAGTACGGATTGCCGAAGCGAAATGCGACCGGATCGCCCATGCCCGTGTCGGGCGGAACATTGGACTCGACCGCGTTGCGGGGCCGCAATTCCCGCGCGTAGGTCACGTGGAACTCGTTGAACTTGCTGGCGGAAAGCGTCGTGAAGAAATTCAGGTTGAAGACGTTGATCTTCGACGGACCCTCGATGCCATTGGCGGAGTTTCCGTACGAGGCCACATCGAAGGTCTGGTTGTCGTTCTTGGAGTAGTCGAAGTTGTAGGACGCGCTCAGCGTGTTGGACGTATTGATGACGGCATCCACTTTGCCGAGAATGGCGGTGTTGTCGATCGTGTGATCGATCGGGTTGCCTTCCTCCTGACCCCGCGTGGTCCGGAAGAAGTTGAGGAGCGCCAGGCGCTGACACTCGGTGCTGCCGATGATCAGAGGTTCATGCGCAGGATTGGTAATGACGGGCACCGGAACAGGGCACGTGCCGAAAGACTGACTCAGGTTGGCCCGCTGGAGTTTCTCGTTGATGTGCTCGAGCGCGCCGAAGAAAAACACGCGATCGCGCTTGATCGGGCCGCCGATCACCCCGCCGGACTGCTCGCGGTGGAAGTCGGTCGGCGGAGTGCCATCCGAGGCGTCCGCCGTCAATCCCTCCAGGCGCTGGAAGTGAAAGAGACTGCCGTGCAGATCATTGGTGCCCGACTTGGTAATGACGTTGACCACGCCGCCAGCGGTGCGGCCGAACTCCGCGTTGGCCCCGCTCGCCACGACCTGGAATTCCTTGATCGCCTCCAACGTGATGTCGATCGCCGCACGCTGGCCGCCAAGCTGCTCGCCGAAGAACCCGTTGTTGTAGTCACCGCCGTCGAGGCTGACGTTGTTGTACATGCCTCGCTGGCCGCTGAAGGTGATCTCGTC
The DNA here is from genome assembly GCA_963724485.1 of uncultured Acidobacteriota bacterium. Classification (GTDB taxonomy): domain Bacteria; phylum Acidobacteriota; class Vicinamibacteria; order Vicinamibacterales; family UBA2999; genus JACCSI01. The sequence continues at coordinate 361,202 of CAVRUW010000010.1, read as the reverse complement.
GCCATCCGGGCCCTGGACGATGCTCACTCCAGGAGTGAGGGTGAGAAAATCCTCGAACTTCCGGCCCAGGATGGGCGTCGTGCTGATGGTGGTCTCATCGAGCGTATTACTGACTTCCGTGCGGGTGACGTCGATGTGCGAAGAGCCGGTGACGGTGACGGTCTCCGCTGTTCCTGACACCTTCAACACGGGGTTCACCGTCACTGTCTGTCCAACGCTGAGGGTCAGGTCCTGCTGGACATGGGTGGCGAAGCCCGCCAGGCTCACCGTCAGCGTGTAGCGGCCGGGGCGAAGCTGCAGGAACACGAAGCGGCCATCGGTACTGGTGGTTTGCGCGCGCGTCGAGTTGGTATCGAGGTGTCTGACTTCGACTATGGCGCCGGGCACGAGGCTGCTGCTCTGGTCGGACACGGAGCCTTGGATCACCCCGGTCGTAATCTGCGTCTGGCCCCACGCCGGTAGGGCCACCGCCAAAACAAGGCCGACGATGATTGCGATACGTCTCGACATTGGGACCCTCCAGCTTGTTGGTCGGATCGACACTATGGACCAGCCAGTCTGGTTCTTATACGCGCGACCAGGAAACGATGCAAGGGACGGTGGCCTGGCCCGGAGTCGGGATCAAGCGCCACTAGTTATACTCGTTTCCTCATGAGTTCGATGTTCGATGTCATCGCCTTCGACGGCGACGACACGCTGTGGCACAACGAGAGAAGCTATCGCGATGCGCGCGAGCACTTTCGCTTGCTGCTGAACCGGGTCGGCATCGACCTCGACCTCGATCAAGTGGAGACCACGGTTACACGCACCGAGGTGGCGAACATTCGCTATTTCGGCTATGGCGTGTCGAGCTTCACGCTGTCGCTCATCGAAACCGCCGTCGATCTCACCGACGGTCGCGTGACCAGTGCTGATCTGCGGAGCCTCGTTCACCTTGCCAAAGGCATGATGAGCGAGCAAATCGACGTGTTCGACGGCGTTCGCGACACGCTGTCGGCTCTCGCGTCCAGCCGGCCGCTGATGCTGATTACCAAGGGAGACCTCCTGCACCAGGCCTCCAAGCTGGAACGATCCGGTCTCCAGGACTATTTCCAGCACGTCGAGATCGTCAGCGACAAGACGCCGGCGGTTTACCAACGGATCCTCGAACGGCACGGAATCGATCCGACGCGCTTTCTGATGATTGGCAACTCGCTGCGCTCGGACATCATTCCGGTCATCGAGCTGGGTGGGTCGGCAGCGCACATTCCCGCCGCGTTGAATTGGGCCCACGAACACGCCGAAACTCCGGCGAATGCCCACGATCGATTCTTCGAACTCTCGTCAATCGTCGAGGTCGTCGATCTCGTCGGCCGGCTCGAAACGGCGTCACATCAGTCGTGAGAGTCCGATGACGTCGCTTTCCAGCGCACTGAACCCCGCGTCGATCGCCATCATCGGGGCATCCGACAATCCGGACAAAGTCGGAGGCCGACCGCTGATGTACCTATCGCGGTTCGGATACCGGGGTCGTGTATTTCCAGTAAACGCCACCCGTCGCACCGTTCAAGGGCATGCGGCATACCCCTCCGTCGCGTCGCTTCCCGAAGCACCTGATCTGGCCGTGATTGCTGTGCCGGCCCACGGCGTCGTGCCGGCCGTGGAAGCCTGCGCAGCCGCCGGCGCCCAAGTGGCGATCGTGATGTCTGCCGGATTCGCCGAAACCGGGGACGAAGGACGTCAACGCGAGGCAAGCGTCCTGGCCGCCGCTCGATCGACCGGCATGAGAGTGGTCGGACCGAACTCGCAGGGGCTGGTGAACTTTGGCACGGGAACGGTCGCAACGTTTTCGACGATGTTCCTCGAAGTCGAACCAGCGGACGGCCCGGTGGCTATCGTGAGCCAGAGCGGAATCATGAGCGTCGTCCCCTACGCGCTTCTTCGCGCTCGCGGCATTGGTGTGCGGCATGCGCACGCCACCGGCAACAGCGCCGACGTGACGCTCGCCGAGATGGCGTGGGTCGTGCTCCAGGATCCCGACGTCAAGCTGTTGCTCCTGTATCTCGAATCGATTCCTGACGCCGCGGCGCTCGCCTCGGTTGCGTCGTTTGCGCACGAACGCGATGTGCCCATCGTCGCCGTCAAGGCGGGACGCACGCCGGCCGGTCAGGCCGCCGCACGGTCGCATACCGCGTCGCTTGCGACCGAAGACCGGCTGGTTGAGGCGTTCCTCAGGCAGCATGGCATCTGGCGCGCGGCCGACATGCACGGCATGGTCAATGCCGCCGAGCTCTATCTCAAAGGCTGGAAACCGAGCGGCCGACGAATGGCGGTGATCAGCAATTCGGGCGCGACCTGCGTGATGGCAGCCGATACGGTTGCCGAAGTCACGCTCGATCTCGCGGAGTTCTCGCCGGCCACCATCGCGTCGCTGACTCAACGTTTGCCGTCGATTGCGCGCGCGGCCAATCCATTGGACGTCACCGGTGCGCTCTTGACCGATAGCGCATTGGTTGGCGACACGCTCGCGATGGTTGCCGACGATCCAAGCGTCGACGTGGTGTTCCTGGGACTGCCAGTCGCCGGACAGGGCTACGATGTCGCGCGGTTTGCCGCGGACGCACAAGCCGTCATCGAGCGCACTGGCAAACCGGTCGTCGTCGCCACGTCGGTTGCCGCGGTGGCCGACAGCATGCGGGCCAGAGGTGTGCCAACTTTCGATCGCGATCGCAGCGCGCTCGAAGCGCTCGCGCAGGTATGCGAGCATCGACGGGAGCGCGTCAACTCAAGACGCGCTGCGACACTTCGAACTGACGTCGACCTGCCGCAGGGCGAGACACGCTTTCTCAGCGAAGCCGGCAGCCTCGAATTTCTCGCTCGTCAGGGGCTGCCGGTCGTGCCATGGCGGCTGTGCAGAACTGAAGAAGAAGCCAGGGTCGCGTTTCGAGAACTCGACGGTCATGTGGTGGCGAAAGGGTGCTCGGCCGGCGTACCGCACAAGTCGGATTACGGTCTCGTCAAGCTGTCGATCACTTCTGAAACACAAGCGATCGACGCCTTCCGTACCATCAGCCATGCGCTGGCCGAGTTGCGCGTCGAGTCCGAAGGCGTGATCCTCGCGAGCGTGGTGACCGGACGACACGAGCTCGCGCTTGGCGCTCGCGTCGACCCCACGTTTGGACCCGTCGTGATGATCGGAGCCGGGGGAAAGTTCGTCGAGGAGCTCGGCGACGTGCAGTTCCTGCTGCCACCGTTCTGCGAAAGCGATGTGACCTATGCAATAGGCCGGCTTCGGATCTCGCCGATGCTACACGGTGGACGCGGCGAAGCACCTTGCGATCTTCCCGCCTTCCGTGCCGTGACGATGCAGCTTGGCGATCTCATCGTCGCGTGCCAGCACGTCGTCGCCTCAATCGATATCAATCCGCTAATGCTGAAACGCGCAGGACAGGGAGTCACCATCGTCGATGCGGTTGTCGAGCGCCAGTCGATCACCGCCCCATAGTCTTCGCCCAGCTTGTCGAGGATTCGCATTCGATTGGTGGCTGGATTTTAAGTCAGTGCCAAGCGGATAACCCGAACACCAAAAAGCCGTCGCGAGCAGCGCGCTGATCGTGCGTACGTGATTCCACGCCGTCCAGCGCCGCAGGTAGTCCTGCCAGCGTCCCGCGCTCTCAGTCGCGGAGTGCATTCAGTCGCCGCAATGGCATTGTTCATTGGCACATTGATCACAGCGGTCACCAGGATGACGCCAACGAGATACAACGTTCCACCAAGGATGAAATGCGCCGTGAGGAGATCGATACCTCTCCAGATCATTGCAATCACGAGGACGCCCGACGCCACGGCAGTGCCGAGGAACACCAGCAGGAAGAGATCGGATTCATGATCGCGATGTTGATCGCCTGCATGGCGGACAGTCCGGCGCGGGAGTAATCCGACGGAATCCCGGCATGACCGCGACCGAAAAGGCAAAGAACAACCCGGCCATCAATCCGCTGCCGATTGCTGTCGCTGCGGCAACGATGGACAACATGTGATCGGACATAAGCGCCTCAGATCCCAAGGCCGCGCAGGAATTCGCGGCTGCGCCGCGCACTCTGCTCGGGTGTTCCATAGCCGGGAAACACATCCTGCTCGACGACGATCCAGCCGTCATAGCTCTGACGTCGAAGGGTGGTCACTACGCTGGCAAAGTCGACGGCGCCACGACCGAGCTCGCAGAACAGCTGGTTTCTCACCGCCGCGAGGTATCCAAGCTTGTTCGCGCGAGCGTCTGCAGCAACGGCATCGTCGCAGTCCTTGAAGTGCACATGCCAGATGCGAGACGCATAACGCGTCAGAAGCCCTAATGGATCGCCGCCCGCGTATCTGACGTGACCGGTATCGAGACACAGCCCGAGCAAGGCAGGATCCGTGCGCTTCATCAACTCATCGATCTCGGATTCCGTTTCAACGTAGCCACCACAGTGCGGGTGAAACACCGTGCGGAGCCCGGTTCGATCCTTGACAGCAGCCGCCACTTGTTCGGCACCAGCCGCAAATGTTTTCCATTGCTCATCGCTGAGTCCGTGGTCAGGCATCACGCGGCCGGCATTCTGTTCGCGTGTCGGAATTCGACCATTGTCGTCGGACAGAACGATCATCGAGTCTGGACCTGCCGCGTCGCGGAGGAGCGTCGCGGTCCGAACGGCATTCTCTATGCCGCCCGCGTGAGCCGCTTGGTCCGCAAGGGCCACCGGGACGAACGCGGCGATGAGCTGCAGCTCGCGGCGGACCATTTCCTGTCGCAGCGTCTGGGGGTCCGTCGGCATGAAGCCCCAGTCGCCCAGCTCCGTCCCGACATATCCGGTACGTGAAATCTCGTCGATCACCTGCTCGTAGGTGGCCGGAGTCGTGGTCCGGTCGAACTCCAGGATTCCCCACGAGCACGGCGCATTGGCAACGCGAATCATCCTCTCGAGCGTATCAATGAAAGTGCGATGCCCAGCACGTCAGAATGATATTCTTCCCGCGAATTGGGCGCTCGCGTGTTGTTCCGCTCGTCGCCGCCTCCGGCAGGCCGCACCGGAACCGCGGTGACGATCACTCAGTCGCGGGCTGGATGGCGGTATATCAGCTTCGCGGTTCGCCAGGTCGCTCCAGCACAACCCTGGAATGACGACACGAAAGATCAGGAGTGTTGCCTTGTTCTGCTCCGCGGACGGTGTCGCATCGAGTTTGGTCCCAAGGGTCACGAATCGATTGCCACACTGGGTCCCCGTCGCGACGTCTTCGCCGACTACCCTCACGCCTTGTACCTTCCAAAGCGCACGCGCTTCAGAATTGAAACGGACGATGTGACAGAGTTGGCGGATGCTCGTGCGCCGGCGCGAACGTCGGGCGTGGCAAAGGTGATTCGTCCTGAAGATTGCGGGTTCGAGATCCGCGGTGGCGGCAACGCGACCCGTCAAATCGTCGACATCGTGCCACCATCGTTTGCCGCCGACCGGCTGATGTTGTGCGAGGTCTTCACGCCAGCGGGCAACTGGTCGAGCTATCCCCCGCACAAGCACGACGTCGACAAACCGCCGCGTGAGGTCAAACTCGAGGAGATTTACTACTACCGGTTCGCCCACCCGGATGCGTACGGATTTCAACGGCTTTACGATCGCGATACGGACCAGGCCGTCACCGTGCAACATGGGGACGTCGTGCTGATTCGACGTGGATATCACCCATTTGTTACAGCGTATGGGTATAACGCGTACTACTTGAATGTGCTGGCCGGCACTCGCCGATCGATGGCCGCCAGCGACGATCCGCGCTATGCGGCGTTTCGTGCGTGGCCCCCACCGGACCCGAGGGTGCCGATGGTGCGGCCGCACGGAGTGAATTGAGTGATCGAGATGATTGGGTGAATGCGTGATTGCATTGGGTGATTTGGTGATTGCGTGATTGCATTGAATGAAGCTGTTGAGTCATTGGGTGATGCAGCGATTGACTTGTGATTGAGAGGAGCGTTATGTCACGAATGGTTCACGGCGTTTGGGCCGTCGTCGTCTTGCTGGTGGTGGCCACCAGCGCTTACGCGCAGGTCGATCGCGCGACCTTGACTGGCATCATCCGCGATCCATCGGATGCGGTGATCGCCAAAGCCCAGGTCAAAGTCACGAGCCTGGCCACCAATTCGGCTGCGACGGTGACGACGACCGGCGAAGGAATGTACCTCGTCCTCAACTTGTCTCCTGGTGAATACCTGGTGCAGGTAGAAGCACAGGGATTCCAGCGGTTCGAGCAGACGGTGTCGCTCTCGACCGGCGCGCGTGCTCGGCTCGACGTGTCGCTGGCGGTCGGCTCGGTTGGGGAAACCGTGACCGTCGAAGGGGTGACGCCTCTCGTGAACACCGAGAATGCCGTGCTTGGTACGGTCGTCAACAGCAACGAGGTCGAGAAACTTCCGCTCGCCATTCGCAACTGGGACGACCTGCTGTCGCTCGTGCCCGGTGTGCAGAGTGACCGCTACACCGAGCAGTCTGGCGGCACCGCATCGGGTCGCACCGGCGGCGTAAACGTGCATGGCAACCGTAGCCTTCAGAACAATTTTCTGCTCGACGGCGTCGCCAACAACAGCTTCTCGACCAACGTCCAGGAGTTGACAACGCAGTTGTCGCGGCCATCGGTGGACGCTATTGACGAATTCAAGGTTGTCACCAGCCCGTATGCGGCTGAGTACGGCTGGTCGCCCGGCGCGGCCATCATCGTCAACACCAAGTCGGGCAGCAACAGCATTCGAGGCACGGCATACGACTTCTACCGCGACGATTCTCTCGACTCCAACAACTACTTCGCCGAGCGAGCCAACCAGGCGAAGCCGACCAACAACCAGAATCAGTTCGGCGGTAACGTGGGTGGACCAATGGTCCGGAATCGCGCGTTTTTCTTCGGCGATTTCGAGGCGACACGGATCGAGCAGGGTGTGCTGCGGACCGGGCGCGTCTTGACCGACCAGGAGAAACGCGGCGTGTTCAGCAGCCCGATCCGCGATCCGCAGACCGGGTTGGCGTTCGAGAACAACACGATCCCGACCGGTCGCATCGATCCAGTCGCGGCAAATGTCGCGGCTCTGCTTCCTTCCCCGAACGCATCCGGCGCCAACAACTTCATCCGCCAACCCAACGTCGAAGACGAATCGGAGCGCTATCTGTTCCGCTTCGACTTCCCGCTCGGCAATGACAACCTCTTCGCCCGCTACATCTACAGCGATCGCTTCCGATACGTGCCGGGATGGTTTGGCGGCACGCTCGACGGCACATCGACATCGGCATGGGGTCGCAACTTCCTCAAGTCGCACGCCGCGGTGTTTGGCTGGACCAAAGTCATGGGCAGCACGCTGGTCAACGAAGCGCGGTTTTCCTGGGCGCGCGGGACCAACGACGGGAATCAGGATCCGTTCGGCGTGGATGGCAATGCCGAAATCGGCTTCCGTGGTGTGCCGAACGATCCCCGCGTCGTGGGCGGCATTGTCGGCATGGACGTCACCGGCCACCTTCGCCTGGGCTCGCCGAACTTCATGCCGAAGTTCCAACACACCCAACAGTTCCAGTATTTGAACACGCTCACCTGGCTGCGCGGCCGGCACCAGGTGAAATTCGGCGCCGACATCATGTCGCCGATGACCAACGAGTATTTCGACGTCGCTCCCACACGCGGCAACCTCTCGTTCAACGGCCAGTTCACCGGCAATGCATTTGCGGACTTCCTTCTCGGCTACGCCCAGCGCGCGCAGTTGACCAACGTGTTCGTCGTCGATCAGCGGCTGTGGTCAACGGCGTTCTTCGTGCAGGACGACTGGAAGGTCACCGACGACCTCACGGTGAACCTCGGCGTGCGTTACGACTTCATGACGCCGCCGTACGAGGCGCAGAACCGCATGACGAACTTCGATCCGACCGGGTCCGGGAGCCTGGTCCCCGCCACTGACGGCTCACTGGCCGATCGGGCGCTGGTCGAGCCGGACCAGAACAATTTCTCGCCACGGCTCGGCGCCGTCTACAAGCTCGATGAGCGCACGATTATTCGTGGTGGGTACGGTGTGTTCTACAACCAGTTCGAGCGCATCGGGTCGGAGGATCAGCTGGCGCTCAATCCTCCGAACCTACGAAGCGTCGACATCACCGCCGCCGGCACCGCCACCTCGCCGGTACTGTTCCTGCGCGACGGGTTCCCAGCCGACTTCCTGGATCGCCTCGTCATCGGCAACCTGATGCTGCGCTCGGCAGATCCGCGGGCTCCGCGCACGATGGTCCAGCAGTTTGGCGGCGGCATCGAACGGCAGTTCGGAGAAAGCTTCGTCGTGTCTGCTGACGTTATCGGCTCGGTTACGAGCAACCTTGCGGTGCTGCGCAACATCAACCAGCCGCTCCCGGGCACGCTCGACGCCAACGGGCCGCGACCGTACCCGAACTTCGGCGGTAACGTGCAGTGGCGCGAGATGACGGGCGAAGGCAGCTACCGCGGGCTCGACCTCGGATTCGAACGCCGACTGAGGAATGGCTACAGCTATCGGGCTTCCTACACGCTGGGCAACGCCAGGGACAACGCCTCCGAGCACCTTTCCCCGGACGCCGATCGGCCGCAGAATGGCCGTGACCTCGAAGCGTGGGAGGCCGACGCCAACTTCGACATTCGCCATCGCATTGTCGGCAACTTCATCGCCGAACTGCCCTTCGGCCGCGATAAGCCGATGCTGCAGGATGGTGTCGCCAGCCAGATTCTCGGCGGCTGGCTGGTCAGCGGTATCTTCAGCGCCCGCTCGGGTCGGCCGTTCACGGTCACTCAAGGTACCAACAACGTGGGAACAGGAGCGACCGGGTTGCCAAACCTGACTGGTGATCCGGATGGGCCCGAAACCGTGGAGCAGTGGTACAACACCGCCGCCTTTACGCGAGTCACATCTGGCGTGTTCGGCGACGCCGGGCGCAACATCCTCCGCGGACCTGGGTGGATCACCTTCGACATGAGCCTGCAGCGGCGGATTGACATCTCCAGCCGCGTCAACGCGACGCTGCGCTGGGACATCTTCAACATGTTCAACCGCGCGAACTTCGGCAACCCCGATCGCAACATCACTTCGCTTACGGCCGGCGTGATCTCAACGCTGGCGGGCGATCCGAGAGTGATGCAGTTGTCAGTGCGGGTGGGGTTCTAGTCAGCAAGGTCCACGGTCGACGGCTCACCGCCCACGGTGGCCACGAAGGATACGGAGAACACGAAGATCAGATGGCTTGATCTTCGTGCCTTCGTGGCTACGTTGCATCGATCCGCCGACCGTTTTCGTCGAACGTGAGCGTCCGATCCGCCGGAAGATGTATCCACGCGCGCTGGTCGGCCACAACTTCGACATCTGAATCGACCTTCGCCACCAGGCGTTGACCGTCTCGATCGAGCGTGATCAGCGACTCGTTGCCCATCGGTTCCACGACCAGAACCTGCGCTTCCTGCCATCCATCTCGAGCGGTCGCCGAAATCTGCACATCCTCCGGCCGGACACCGAGGGTCACCTCTCGCCCACCGCGTGAGTCGCGTAACAGATTCATTGGTGGGCTGCCGAGAAACGTCGCGACGAACGTGTTGGCGGGTTTGCGATAGAGCTCGAGCGGCGGACCGATCTGGACGACGGCACCGTGATTGAGGATTGCGACGCGCCCCCCAAGTGTCATTGCTTCGGCCTGGTCATGCGTCACGTAGACCATCGTCGTGCCGAGCTGCTGATGAAGACGCTTGAGCTCCGTCCGTGTCTGAAGCCGCAGCTGCGCATCGAGGTTCGACAGCGGCTCGTCCATCAAGTAGACCGCAGGACTTCGGACGATGGCGCGAGCCAGCGCGACGCGCTGCTGCTGACCGCCGGAAAGCTGCGCCGGCCGGCGATCGAGCAGACCCTCCAGGCCAACCCGCGCGGCAGCGGCTCGGACGCGGGTGTCGATGGCCGCACCGTCGACCTTGCGCGCGCGAAGCGGGAAGGCGATGTTCTGCGCCACCGTGAAGTGTGGATACAGCGCATAGCTCTGGAAGACCATTGCGACATCGCGCGCCGCGGGATCGATGTCGTTCACCACACGATCGCCAATCCAGATGCGGCCAGTGTCCGCACGCTCGAGTCCCGCCAGCAGTCGGAGCAGCGTCGTCTTGCCACAACCCGACGGTCCGAGCAGGACCAGGCACTCGCCCGCCTCGACGGTGAGATCGACATTGCGGAGCGCGGTGTGCGTGCCAAACTGCTTCGATACGCCCTCGAATCGCACTCGCACCCGGGTGTTATACTCCGACCCGATGACGGACGCGACCTCGACTCGAAAAGAAAGAGGAGCGTGGGACGTTGTCGGCATTGGCGCGAACTCGGTGGACTACGTTCACCTGTTGCCTGGCTATCCACAGCCGTTCGGCACGTTCGCCAAGATGAAAATCGAACGCCAGGAGATTCTGTGCGGCGGCCAGATGGCAACCGCCATGTGTGCGTGTGCTCGATTGGGACTACGAGCCAAGTACGCGGGCGTCACCGGGACCGACGAGAACGGCCGTCGAGTTCGCGCCGAGCTCAAGCGTCGGGGCATCGATCTCTCCGACGTCATCATCCGCGACGCACAGAATCAGTTTGCGGTGATTCTCGTCGACCAGACCAACGGCGATCGCATCGTGCTGTGGGATCGCGACGAGCGGCTGTTGATGCGAGATCGCGATATCCCGGTTGAGGCCATTGCAGAAGCGGGGGTCCTGCACGTCGATGACGTCGATCAGGCCGCGGCAATTCGCGCCGCGTTGGTCGCTCGCGACCATGGCGTGCCCGTCACCAGCGATATCGACCGTCTCACCGAAAGAACGGCGGAGCTCATCGACGCGGTATCCATCCCGATCTTCGCGGAACATGTGCCGACGAGAATGACGGGCGGAAACGATCAGGAAGTGGCGCTCGCGGCGATGCGCCGGCCGCACCATCGCATGCTGTGCGTCACACTCGGCGAGCATGGCGCGATGGCGCTCGACGCCGACGGCGTTCACCGGTCGCCCGCATTTCGCGTGGATGCCGTGGACACGACCGGCGCCGGCGATGTCTTTCGTGGGGCGTTCATCTACGCGTACCTGCGCAACTGGTCCACCGACGAGATCCTGCGCTTCGCCAACGCCGCAGCCGCGGTCAGCTGCACCCGTCTAGGCGCCCTCGGCGGCATTCCATCTCTCGAGGAAGTCGAAGCGCTGGTGGCATCGGGGAGTCTTAGGCAGGGTGCCTAGGGTGCCGCAGGTGCCGCGGGTGCCGCTGGTGCCCCTGGTCCTTTGCTTCGTCACGGCCTGCGCGACCGACAATCCGACGGTTGCCACGATTCAAACGACCGGGCCAGCCGTCCTGATCGCCACGATTGAGGCAACCTGCGAGCGGTGCGCCTGGGACGTCGAGGGGCGTGAGGCGGTGATGTTTCGAGTCTTGCTCGACGGCCAGTACAGCTCACATCTGCCGCTCGTTCGAACCGGACGAGCCGACTACAGCGTGTTGGTTGGCTCGGTTGACGCAGGAACCCACACCGTCACGCTGGAAACGGATTCAGCGAATAGCGCGCGGGAACTCCGCGCGACGGATTCGGCCACGGCGCGGGTAACCAGTCTGCAGGTCACGGTTCCCGCCGATCCTTTCTATCTCGCACTCACCCATGCGCCCTTTATCTACGAACGGGCGAACGCCAGCGGCCGTTTTACCGACGTTCCCGTCTTCATGTGGTACGAACAGGTCGAAAACACAAAGCATCCCGAGACACGTGAGTTCCGATATTCCGTAATCTTCACCAACGAGGACGGCGGAACACCAGCCGACCGGTTGATGGCAACGTGGGGGCGCACCTCCGACATCGAGAACCTCTACAACGTTCGCTTCGATGAGAAGGGCAACGTGATCGCCGACGAGATTCAGGGTCCCGAGCACAAGATTCTGTCCTTCGATGGCAAGCGAGAACGTCGGCACCCACTGCTCTGGGTGAGCACGGACAACAATATGGTGCTCGGCTCCGGTGACACGACGATTCGCTACGCGCCGGCCCCTGTCCGCTTCAATCTTCGAGAGCAGTCTCGCGAAGAGGTCATGGACGCAAATCCGTGGCTGTACACACTTGCCGCGCAGGAGTTACGTCGTGAGAACAAGATCGTTGCCGAGGACACGGCCGGCCACGGCACGATTCCCGATCCGCGGCGTTTCGTGACGATCGAGGCCTGCGGACAACTGCACGATGCGAGCCTCGCCTTGGCCGTCAATGCTGATGGACAGTGGATCGCATCGGATCGTGGCCACGACTACTTCATCGCGCGTGACGGCTGTTTTCGAGCGGCCATTCCTCTCCCGCCCGATATCACAGCGCGCGACATCACGGGCCTCCGTGTGCAAGCTCATCACCGCAAGACCAAAGAGCCGCTGAAAAACCTGCGCGGGCCGGTTCAACTGACGAAGATCAACAAGGTCTTCATGCTCGACGAGCACGACCAGCCGGCTCGCTCGTTCTTCGCGTGGCAAGGTGCGATCGAAGCCAAACCCGGCGGTCCTCCGGTTGAGCTCCCGTTCAAGTATCTGGAGCTTCCGAACAAGTAGATGGCGGCCAGCGCTGATCTTCGTGAGCCAAGGCTCGAGATGCAGGGAATCAAGAAATCGTTCCCTGGGGTAGTCGCACTGGACGACGTCAGCCTCACCGTGCACGCCGGTGAAGTCCATTTGCTGCTCGGTGAAAACGGCGCCGGGAAGTCGACGCTGATGAAGATTCTCAGCGGCGCCTATCGCAAGGATGCCGGGACCATCATCGTTGACGGCCGTACGGTGCAGGTGGACTCGCCTCGTGATGCGCTGTCGCTGGGCATCCGCGTGATCTACCAGGAGCTGAACCTCGTTCCGCAGCTCTCGGCTGCCGAAAACATCTTTCTCGGCGCGACGCCGACGACGTTTGCCGGACTGGTGGACTGGAAGCGTCTGCATGCGATGACCGCGATGCTGTTCGACGAGCTCGGCATGAAGCTGTCGCCGGTGACGCCGGTCCGGAGACTGAGCCTGGCGCAACGGCAGATGGTCGAGATCGCCAAGGCCGTACGTTCGGAGCCGGCTGAAGAGGTCGGCGGCAGGATTCTGGTGATGGACGAGCCCACGTCGGCGCTGACATCTCGCGAGGTCGACCAGCTGTTCGGCCTGATCGAGCGGCTCCGCGCGCGCGGTGTCTCGATCATCTACATCACGCATCGACTCGACGAACTCTCACGCATCGGCGATCGCGTGACGGTAATGCGCGACGGGCGTCACGTATCGACACAGAAGCTGGCGGACACTTCGATCCCCCAGCTCGTTCGCCAGATGGCCAATCGCGAAGTCAGCGAGCACTATCCGCGCCGCCGTGTGGCGCCTGGCCAGGAGTCAGGTCCGACCCCCTTCCTGCTGCAGGCCGACCACATCACCAGGCACGGCATGCTGCAGGACGTCAGTCTTTCGTTGCGGCCGGGAGAGATCCTCGGCATCGGCGGCCTGCTCGGCGCCGGTCGAAGCGAGTTGGCACGGGTTCTGGCGGGCGTCGACCGTCCCGACTCGGGTCAATTGAGAATCAACGGCTCGCCCGTCGTATTTCGCAGTCCCGCCGATGCCATTCAGCACGGCGTCGGACTGTTGCCCGAGGATCGCAAGGCGGATGGTCTGGTCGCGAACCTGACCGTGGCTCGCAACATCGCGCTACCTCACGGCCGGGCCCTCGCGCGTTTTGGAGTTCTGCCGGCTCGCTGCGAGGCGGATCTGGCCACGCCGATCGTGAACGATCTCAGAATCAAGGCGACTGCGACTCAGGTGGTCCGCCAGCTCAGTGGCGGCAATCAACAGAAGGTCGTGCTCGGCAAATGGCTGGCCGGTTCGGCGCGCATTTTCATCTTCGACGAGCCGACTCGCGGCGTCGACGTCGGCGCGAAAGTCGAGATCTACAACCTGATGAACTCGCTGACGGCGTCCGGCGCCGGCATCATCATGATTTCGTCCGAGCTGCCCGAACTGCTCGGCATGAGCGATCGCATTCTCGTAATGCATCGTGGCCGGATCCACGCCGAGTTCGACGCATCCTCGGCGACTCAGGAAGCGGTCCTCTCGGCCGCATTGGGGCTGGCAAGCTGACGTGGTTATAGGCGGCCTCTCGTCCGCACGGCAGTTCGGCACCCTCATTGGCCTGCTCCTGCTGTCGGCAGTCCTCTGGGTACTGACACCCCACTTCTTCACCGTCGGGAACCTGCTGAACGTCGCACAGCAGACGAGCATCAACGCCATCGTCGCCGTTGGCATGACCTACGTGATCCTCTCGGGAGGGATCGATCTCTCCGTCGGCTCCATGGTCGCGCTATCTGGGGTCGTACTCGGCACGCTCTTGCAGGCCGATCAGCCGCTACCGATCGCGCTACTCGGCGCTCTCGGCGTCGGCACGATTTGCGGACTGCTCAACGGCGTTCTGATCACGTGGGGCGGCCTCCCGCCATTCATCGTCACCTTGGGAATGATGAGCATCGCGCGCGGAGCCGCGCTCGTCTTCACCGAAGGCCGGCCCGTCTCGGGATTCGATGAAGGCTTTCGCTCGTTGGCTACCGGACAAATCGCGCTAGTGCCGGCCCCCGTCGCGACGATGCTGATTGTCTACGTCGTGGCTCACCTGCTCCTCACGAGGACGACGTTCGGCCGCTACGTCTACGCGATTGGCGGGAACGAAGAGGCCACCAGGCTCTCTGGTGTCCGCGTACGCCTGCACAAGACGTTCATCTATGGGTGGGCCGGCCTGATGAGCGCCGTCGCCGCGGTCATTCTCACGGCACGGCTCAATTCCGCCCAACCGATTGCTGGCATGATGTACGAGCTCGACGCGATTGCCGCGACCGTGATCGGTGGAACGAGCTTGATGGGGGGCGAGGGAACGCTGGTCGGAACGCTGATCGGTGCGTTCATCATGGGCGTCCTGCGCAACGGCTTGAACTTGCTCGGTGTTTCCTCCTTTCTCCAGCAGATAATCATCGGCGGCGTCATCGTCGGCGCCGTGTTGGTGGATACGTTGCTCAAACGTCATCGGACCTAACCATGCGCAAACTCACAGTCGTGTTGATTGCGGCGATAGCGGCCGCAACACTCTCGTGCAATCGAGCCCCCCAGCAGGAAGGCGCGGGCTCCCGTCGATCGGTCGCGCTGGTCCTCAAGACGCTCAACCATCCCTTCTTCGTGGACATGCGACGGGGAGCGCAGGAGGCCGCCGACCGTCTGGGCGTCCAGCTTCAAGTGCAAGCCGCCGAACGCGAGATCGACGTGGAGAAGCAGATGCAGATCGTCGAGAACCTGATTCAGACCGGCATCGGCGTGCTCTGCATCACGCCAAGTGGTTCACGCGAGATTGTCGCCGCCCTGCGCAAAGCACGTGACGCCAAGATCCCGGTTGTCGTCGTCGACACGCGGCTGGATGCAAAAGCGGCCAGCGATGCCGGTGTGACTGCTGAAACCTTCGTCGGGTCGGACAACTTTGCCGGAGGCAAGCTGGCCGGCGAACACGTGGTGAAGATCACTGGAGGCAAGGCCAGAATCGGGATCCTCGAGGGGATTCCTGGCCACGAAACCGGCGATTCGCGACTGCGAGGCTTCCGCGAAGCGGTGGCCTCATCACCCGGCATCACGATTGTCGCGTCTCAACCAGCCAACTGGGAGCGCGATCAGGGCTTCAACGTCTTCCAGAACATGCTCCAAGCCCACCGAGACATCGATACGGTGTTTGCCGCCAGCGACCTGATGGCGCTCGGCGCCATCGAAGCCATCGCCGCGGCCAACCGTACCGGCTCCATCCGCGTCGTCGGGTTCGATGCGCTGGATGATGCGAAAAAGGCGATTGCAGCGGGAACGATGGACGCTTCGGTGGCGCAGTTTCCGTTCGATATGGGCAAGGTCGCCGTCGAGAGCGCGGTCAAAGTCATGAACGGCGAAAAGCTGCCCCCCGACCTCATGGTCAAGCTCGAGATGGTAACGAAGGAGACACTGGGCAAGTGAAAATCAGTAGTTTTCAGTTATGAGTAACTGGCCACTTTCGTTGAGGAATCTATGGCGCGTTTGAGAATCGGATTGATTGGTTTGGGACGCTTGGGGCGGGTGTATGCGCGAGATCTTGCGGGCCGCATTCCGGAAACCAGGCTGGTTGCGGTTGCCGATCCGGCTGGCTCGCTGGCCAATGACGTAGCGGCGGAGTTCGAAGTTCCCCGATCCTTCACAGATCCGATGGCGCTGATCGAAGATCCCGCGGTTGACGCGGTCGTCATCGTGACGCCGACGCACGTGCATCGGGATCAGGTGATTGCCGCGGCGCAGCGCGGCAAGCCGACGTTCTGCGAGAAGCCGCCGGCGCTGTCGCTCGACGAAGTGGCCGACATGAAGCGGGCCATCGAGCGCGCGAAGGTCTTCTTTCAGATGGGCTTCATGCGCCGGTTCGATGCCGGGTACGCAGCCGCGCATAACCAGATCCGGCTCGGTCGAATCGGCATGCCGCTTGTCTTCAAGGCGACCTCACGGGACCCGTTCAGGCCCAGCCTCGAGTACGCAAACCCACAGAGCAGCGGCGGCATGCTGATCGATATGGGCATTCACGATTTCGATCTCGCGCGGTGGTTCATGGGTGACGTGCGCACCGTGGCGGCGATCGGTGGCACCATTGCCTACCCCGAGCTCGAAAGCGTCGGCGATATCGACAATGCGATCGCCAGCCTCACGTTTACGAGCGGCAAGCTCGGCGTCGTGGACCTCACACGAAGTGGAATCTACGGCTACGACATCTCGACGGAGATCCTGGGACTCGAAGGCACCATCCGGATCGGGTATCTCCGCGAAACGCCGATCATGATCATGACCAAGGCTGACGGTGTCTCGCACGACACGGTGCCCTACTTCATGGAGCGATTCCGCGACGCCTACACCAACCAGCTACAGAACTTCGCCCAGAACGTGCTGAATGGCCGCGAAGCGCCGGTGACGATCGACGATGGCATGGAGGCCCTGCGGATTGGCATCGCGGCCACACGCGCGCAATCAAACGGAACGACGGTCACCGTCGCGGAGGTCAAGGAAGCGGCCTAGGCAGGTGCCGCGGGTGCCGCGGGTGCCGCGGGTGCCGTAGACCGTGGACCGTGGACCGTGGACCGTGGACCGTGGACCGTCAGCGAAGAATGGCGGTCACGATTTGATACGGTGCCACCGAGAGTTCAACCAGGCCGTCTTGCACTGGGATTTCTTCGACGGGGCGTTCCAGAAAGTCGGTGCGCGACGCCGAGTGGATTCCCGGCTGCAACCCAACTCGAACTCGCGCGGCACGACCATCAGGATTGAACAGACGGATCAGCGTTGCGTCCTGATCCGTGGCCTTGTGGCACGCGCTCAGGACGCATCCGCCTTCGAGCGAATCCAGACTAACGAAGCTACCTGCTGGCGGAAGTGATCCACCTTCACCGACCGCTGGCACGACGTAAGGCGGAGAAACAAAGGAAGCAGCTCTCGCGAACAGTTCGCTGTTGGAAGGCGGCACGCCACGCGGTTCGAACGCCAGCCGAAAGTGATTCTGACCCAAACATTGGGCCCCCGGTGTCTCCAGGCCAGGACCGGCGTGCCCTGATGGTCGCATCGACAGATCGTCGCGCGACAGGAACCCGACACTTCGCAGCAGGGTCAGGGCGAGCCGCGATGCACGCCCCTCCTCATCGGGAACCGCTTCGTATTCCATCAAGCCTTCGCCGAAGAGAATGGCGCCACCAGCGGAGGTCCCGGCTTCGGTGAACGAGGAGGTGGGGTAATAACTCACTGGCACCTCGCAGGGATTCTCTGCTGGAACCTTCCGGCGTGCGGGCCGAACCGCGACGCCGAACGCCGTCTCCGAACGTACCTCGGAGACCGACTCGACGCCGATGGGAAACAGCAGCCTGAGCCGGTGGTCCTTCGACCGATTGTCGAGCGACACCTGCCACGACACCCGCGGTGAGATCGCATCGATGCCAACCAGCACGCTGATTGCTGTCTCGACGGTCGACGCCGAGCGCGAACTCCGGTCGGCCGACGCCGATTCTGGTAAGCGCAAGGTGTAATCGATGCGGAACTCAGCGCGCAGCGGACCGGAACAGATTCGTGAGACACGAACGTTCGTCGCATCATCGGAACCGAACTTGGGATTGAGCGGCGGCGGCGAGTATGTGTACTCGTCGCCGACGTCGCCGGTATCCTCGATCTCACCGCACTGCGCATACTGAATCCCCGAACGTTGATCCAGCACATCGACAGTCCCGTCGTCGTTTACTGCGATCCGGACCATCGAGTTCTGCGCCCAATGGTCGCCCGTCGTGATCTCGCTGTCCTGGACCTCCTGATCGGGCACGACTTCGTCGTCTGGCGACGTGGTGACTGGCACCGCATCCTCGAGCACCAGGTCGAACGTCGAGTATCCACAGGCTGGCACGTCGCCTTGCCACGCGACGCGCAAACGACGCGCGCGCAGAATCCACGGCGTCTCGAGGCGGCTCATGACCAGCGTGCGGACCGGACTCTCCTCGCTCAGGACTTGAATCGCCCGCCGCTCACCATCGTTTGAAATCACGGCGGTCGCTCGCGCATCCTTGGGCCAGAACCTCACCGGAGCATCGAGCGCCTCTGGATCGACCACGCGACGCGGCTCATCGCTCTCGTAGGGAATGTCGACGATGGCTTCGATGACGCCACTGTAAGGCGCGTGGGTGGTGTTCAGCGCCACGAGACGTATGGCGTCCTGTAGGCCCCCTGGTACCGCGCGAGCCACGACGTCAGCAGCCTGTTCCACTATCCCGCGGGCCACCTGCTCAGCACGGGCGAAACGAGTCACGTTTTCTTCGTGAACCGGATCGATGCTGCAACCGCAGATGCTGTCGTGTGGATGGTTCTGCAGCAGCGTTTTCCACGCGTATTGAAGTTCGCCGCCGCGATACGGTGTGCCAAGCAGCCATGCCCAAGTCGCCAGGGGCTCCGCTCGTTTTTCGAGCAGCGTTTGCACTCTTGCATTGGCCTGCTTGAGATAGCCACGCGCCGACAACACGCCTGGCAGCAGATTCGCGTATTCCTCACCGCCGCGAAGCTCGCCCTTGACCGTCTCGAGCGGTTGAGCCGATTGTTGTTCCACGCCACTCCGGACCGCGTCGACGTACATCGGCAACGTCGACTGCCTCACCGCTGCACCGAGCGAGTCCGTCAGCTGGCGCGCGAGCTCCGGAATGACCGCATGGGGTTCAACGTGATCGACACCGTTCATCAGCAGCATCTCGCCAACCGATGTCCGCTGCTCCTCGGTCCTGATCGCTCGCGTCGCCCGTTCCACCATTTGTTCCGGGTTGAAGTGGACCCGCGTAGCGTTGCAGTAGCCCTCCGGCGGCAAGTGCATCATCAGCACTCGCGAGCCGTCCGGTGACTCCCACCAGTATTCAGCCCGTCGGCCACCAAAACCACGCCACAGGATCGCGTTGTCGAGGCCAAAATTCCGCAGAATCTGCGGCATCTGGCCGACATGTCCAAACAAATCCGGGAGGTAGCCGACAGGCATCGACGTTCCGAACTGTGACGCAATGCGATGCCCACGGGCGAGATTCCGCACGAGCGACTCGCCGCTCACGAGAAACTCATCGGGCATGTCGTACCACGGGCCGATCAGGATCCGTCCCTCGGCGATGAGCCGACGCAGCCTCGGTTCGTTCTCCGGCCGCAACTCGAGATAGTCCTCGAGCACGATCGTCTGACCATCGAGATGGAAGTAGCGATAGTCGGGCTGCGATTCCATCAAGTCGAGCAGCCGATCGACGAGCCCGACCAACCTGAGACGGAACTGCTCGAACGTGAGGTACCACTCACGATCCCAATGAGTGTGCGAAATGATGTGGGTTGGCATTTAGACGAATGTGATTAGGGGTGCTGCATCGTACATCGAACACGTGACATGACTCGAAACATCGGGACCCCCGACACGAATCCGTCACGGAGGCACGGAACTACAGGGAGGACAGGGAGGACACGGAGAGAAGCACCTCTTGGCACCGAAGGCGGATTACACCTGAGAAGAGCAATCCGCGGAAAGACGGGAAAGCGCGGGATCGGCAAAGGCGTGCCGCGGCCGAAGGCCGCGCTCGAACGATTTTGCTGCGGCGGGAGTCGAAGAGCTCCCGCAAAGGCCAAGCTTCGACGCTCCGCCGACTCATTCGTTCGGGCGGCGCCGGTTTCACCGGCGCCGGCACGCCACCGCAAAACAGCTCAACGTCTCTGTGCGCTCTGTGAGCTCTGTGGCTCTGTGGCTTCCGTGATTCACCGTGTGCGGTTCCGTGTTTCCGTGATCTCGTCCGTCAACGAGTCGCTGCTCAGCCCTTTACGGCCCCCGCGGTCAGGCCGGCGATGAAGTATTTCTGCAGGAAGATGAACGCCGCCATCATCGGTACGAGCCCGATGAAGCTCGCGGCAGCGACGAGTTGCCACTCGGTCTCGTAAGCGCTCTGCAGGCTGAACACTCCGATCGGGATCGTGAAACGGGCTTGTGAGTCGAGCAGCACCAGCGCAAGCGCGAACTCGGACCAGTATGCCGCCAGATTGAAGATCGTCGTCGCAGCGAGCCCGGGCGCGATAATCGGCAGTGCGATCGACCACAGTGTGCGGACCCGCGACGCGCCGTCGAGGCGAGCGGCCTCGAACAGTGCGGGAGGCACGCCGTCGAGGAAGTTCTTCAAGACCCATGCGGTGAACGGCACCTGGATTGCCGCGTAAGCCAGAATGAGCCCCGCGTGTGTGTCTGCCAGGCCTAGTCGCTCCACCAGCGAGTAAAGCGGCAGCAGCAGCACCACCGGCGAAAGCATTTGCACGGCTAACAGAATCGCGAGTAACGCGCCTCGACCGGCAAATCGTTCTCGCGACAACACGTACGCCGCCGGGATTCCGATGACTAACGTCAAGACCGTTGCCAGGGCGGCCACCTTGACACTGTTCCAGAGATACCAGGGCACCTGGGTCGCGGTGAGTGCGAAGAGATAGTTCTCGAGCGATGGGCTGTCAGGAATCCATTGCGGTGGGTAGGCAAACACCGCCCCGCGATCTTTGAGTGACAACGACACCAGCCAGAGCTGAGGAATCAGAAACGCGATGGCAACCACCGCCAGGGCAACGGCAATCAACCAGCGTTTGCGGATCACATCGACCTCGCCAGCGACCTTCGTCGCATGATGAGCTGAACCGCACCCCACGCCAGGGCAACGTTGATCAGCAGCATGACCACCGCGATCGCCGCCGCCTTACCGGCATTGAGGTCGTAAAACGCCGAACGATACATGTAGAGCGACACGACTTCGGTGGCACGCGCCGGTCCGCCGCCGGTCAACGGAAGAATCATGTCGAAGGTGTTGAGCGTGTAGATCGTGATTAGCAGAAGGTTGAGGACCAACACGGGCGCGACCGCCGGCATGATCACCCAGCGGAGGCGCTGCCACCCGGTAAGCCCCTCGAGATCGGCCGCTTCGTGCAGCTCGCGCGGAATGCTTCGCAGCCCGGCGTATTGCATGAGCATGCTGAACGCGGTCCCTCTCCACGTGTTGGCCACGATCACGGACGCCAGCGCCAGTGTGGACGATGAGAGCAGCGGCGCCGGGCCGAGGCCGACTTGCGCCAGCCAGTAGTTGACGATGCCCGATCGGTTCTCGACCAGCAGGATCTTCCAGATCACGCCAATCAGAACGCCAGGAATCACCCACGCGCTGACGACGGCAACGCGCGCGGCAATCGAGCCCATCACCCGTCGCCGTTCCGCCGCGTCGAAAAGCCAGGCGAGCAGCAGCCCCAAACCAAGCTGCAGAGCCACGCACACGCCGACAAAAACGAGCGTGACGCCAATCATGCCGTAGAAGGCCGGGTCGCCAATCAGATCGCGAAATCCCCCCAACGTGTATTCGTAGGGCCCACCGGGCGCGCCAAGGTTGGTGAATGCGACGCGAATCAACTCGAGAATTGGATAGAGCAGGAACAAGGCCGCGATCACGATCGTCGGTGCCAGCCAGAATCGAATGGTGCGATCGCCGGCACGCGTGAGCGCGAACCCCGCAAGCAGCGCACTCAGCACCGCTGGCACCCAGGCGACCCAATCGAAGCCGCTGACACCGGCCGTGCGCGTTCGCCGGCTGTCGTCCTCCGCGATCACGACTTGCCATGCGGCCTCGACGGCCTCGGCAGGTGTTCGCGTGCCTTCGATCGCGTAGCCGATGGCGAGCTGCAGCTCGCGCGAGATCGAGTTGTAGATGGGCACTGCCGGTCTCGCCCGAGCCACGCTCAGCAGTTGGCCAAAGAACGCGAACGGTTCCTCCTTGAATGCTGGATAGTCCCGATAGACGCTCCGGCGGACGGGCAGGCGACCCGTGCCTTGGCTGATGCGGGCCGCGTTTCGAGGCGTCTCGACATCGAGAATGAACTGCGCCGCGGCCCGGCGTTTCTCGGGATCCTTCGAAAACACCACCCAGATCCATCCGCCCGTGCCGGTGGGTGCGGGACCGACGCGGAACTGGGGGATCGGCGCAACCGCCCACTTGGCAAACTCCTCGGGTGGCAACGCGTCTTTGAGCTCGCGGATCTGCCAATTACCGCCCAGGAACATCGCGACGTCGCCGGCGATGGCGGCGGCCGACAACTGCTTGTAGTCGTTGCTGGCGAGCACGGCACGCGGCGCCGCGCCACGCTGCACGGTATCCCGCAGGAACGTGAGCACTCGTATCAGATGATCGCGATGCGGGGGCAAGCCAAAGACCGGCTTTCCCTCGGCATCGACGAGCTCGCCACCCTGTGCCCAGAACATCGGGAGATGATCGAAGACCGTGGCTTCCCAGCGACCCGCGTTGAACAAATAGCCGGCAATGCCACGCTCGCGCGAGACACGGCTGCCGATCTCGATCAACTCGTCCCAGGTTGCGGGCGGGTTGGGCACTAGATCCTTGCGGTAGAACAACGCACGGCAATCAGTCTCGTGCCAGAGACCATAAATGTTCCCCGCGCGATCCGACAGCGTATCGATCGTGAATGGGAGGAAGTCCGCCCGATCCGCCTCGGGCCAGTACGGGTTCAAGGCCTGCAAATGTCCGCCTTCGACGAACAGCGGCAGCCAGAAGCTGTCGATCGACGCGACGTCCGGCAAACGGCCGGCTGCAGCCGCCAGCAAGAGCTTGGCCTTGTGTTGCTCCAGGGCTGGCATCACCGATACTTCGAGTTGCACGCCAGGATTGGCCACTGCCCATTCCGTAAACACTTCTCGAAACGTGTCGGAGATCGATCGCAGCGCAGCGAGATGCGAATAGTCCTGCTGCGCCCAAACCGTCAGTTGCAGCGGCGCATCAGGCTGCCCAATCCGAACGGGCGTGACCAGAGGTTGAGCCCGGCCGATTGCCGTGCCCAAGAGCACAAACGAAAAAACCAACAGCGGACCGCGCTTCATGGCTGACCAAGATAGACAGGGTTCGCAATCGCCAGGATTGCACCGTCGGAGCCGTGGAGTTCGACGCGCACGTAACCGGGTCGAGCCGAAAGCTCGAGTCTGGCTTGCCCGGTGAGGTCGAGCGGGACCGTCCCCGCCCTTTCCCCGTTCGCAATCACCATCATCTGCGCACCCGACATGCCCGGCGAGACCACGCTGATGGTCACGGGCACCCCTGGCGCGATCGTCAGCGCATCGCCTGGTCTGGCCGCGTTGGTGCCACTGCTTACGGTGATCTCGGGTGTGGCGTCGCGAATGCTGCTCATCACGATCACGTGGCCCTGACGGATCGCACCCAGAATCGCATCCTGCGTGAGTGCCGGCGCCAACACTCGCACATGCGCGTCGTCTATTGGACCGGGGCCGCGGTGCCAGTCACTGGAGCCCACCGCGGTGATCCGGCGCCCGGCTTTCAGCAGCCCGTCCCAGATTTTCAGTGAGCGAGCCACTTCGCCGTGCTGGCCATTCGAGACTTCGATGGCATCGATCCCGTCGACCCACTCGTGCGACCAGCCGCACGCCACGCACGCGGAGACAGGATGGTTCACCGAAAACAAGGCACCGAAGCCATGCGCCGTCGACACCAGGTTGCGAATGCGGTCATCTTTCGGACCCACGCGAAAGTCGATCCACTCGCGCGGGCCGAGACCCCAGACGCTGGCGTGCCCGCCAGGCGTCGTGACCTCTTCGCCGACGATGAGCAGCGGCAACGGCTCCTTCAACGTCTGTGACGCCAACTCGTCTTGATGCGTCACCGTGTTGTGGTCGGTAATGGCCACGAAGTCCAGTCGTGACTCTTGCGCGAGTTCGAGCAACGCCTCAGGACCAAGAGTCCCGTCACTGTGAAGCGTGTGCGTGTGGAGGGCGCCCGTGAACCAACGCATCGTTGGTCGTGCGGGTGTCGGGCTGGGACGTCTCACGTACTCGCGAGCGATCCGCGGCGTCGGGCCCTCCTGAGTCTCGACATAGACACGAACCTCGACGCCGGCAGGGCTCACCTTGTACAGACCGAGCAGCACGTGCCACTGCCCTGCTGTTAGCGGACCCGCTCGATATCCAGGTGTGGTCTCATTTGTGGCCAGAAGGATGCTCGCTTTTGACCCACCGCTGTAGCCGCGAAATGCATTTGTGCCAAGGTCGAGCGAGCCCGGCTCGAAGAGACCGAGATCGATCACGTTCTCGCCATCGGCGCGATCGTATTGATACGTGATGCGCAAGGTCCCGGTGCCAGGAGGTACCTCGAACGGCACGTACTGGTAGCGGCCCGTCTGCTGATCGGCCGCGGTGAAGCGACGCACAAGCGTGGTGTGGTGCGCTCCGCCCGGAAGTTGATCGCCGCGTGCAGACGGTGTCGCCAGAATGACGGCGACAACCGCCCCCACCCACGTGTGGCGCATCGATCTACGACCGGCAGGTTTCCGCGATCATCTCCACGAGCGTGACATCCATCGGGACGATGCGGCGTTGCGGGTTGCGGGCGGGATTCTTTGTCGGATCGGTGCTCATCGGGCTGCCGCCGATGACGACGCGGCCACCGCCCAACTTGAGACCGGGCTCAGCGAGCGCCGTTTTCTTGATGAGACCAGTAATTTCGACGCGATGACCGTTCTGCTTCTTGACCTCGTCGCTCACCTGACCCTTCGCGGACAACCGGAACAACGTGCCAACTTCGTTGGCCAGGGCATCGCTGCCCGAAATCTCGTCGGCGGTCAGTTCCCGGCCCTTGAGACAACCGCGGACGACGACCTCGATCGAATTCTTGTCGGGAGTGTCCTGCGGAGCTGCCGCCGACCAGGTGGGAACCACCATCATCGCAAGCAACGAATACGCGATGACTCGCCGTCGGTCTCTCGACATGTCGCACTCCTGGCCTCCGACAGTATCACTCCCGGGGGGTGCTGAGAACCGGTAGGCTGAACTTCATGGGAGCTGCTCCTCGACCGTCCAGTAGCCTTCTGACGTTGGCTTCGCTCGCTTTGGCGGTGGCGGTGACGACAGCCCACGCACACCATCAAACGGTCCACCGCGTTCTGTTCATCGGCAACAGCCTGACCGCAGCAAACGACCTGCCCGAGATCGTTCGCTCGCTCGCGCAATCGGCCGGAGATCGCCTCGACTACCGAAGCGTCACCTTTCCGGATCACAGCCTCGAAGACCATTGGAATCGACCAGAGGCAAGACGCGCGATCGCGCAAGGGCAGTGGACGACCGTCGTGTTGCAGCAAGGACCCTCGGCGTTACCAGAGTCTCAACGACTGCTGCGCGAATACACACGACGCTTCGACGAAGAGGTTCGCCGGATTGGCGCGCGCACCGCGTTGTACATGGTGTGGCCATCGGACGCGCGTCGCCGCGACTTTCCCGGTGTGTCCGCGAGTTACACCGCTGCCGCGCGCGACGTGAGCGGCCTGCTGATGCCGGCTGGCGACGCTTGGCTCGCAGCCTGGCGGCGCGATCGGAACATGCCGCTCTATTCCAATGACGGTTTTCATCCGAGCGTCGCCGGCAGTTATCTGGCTGCGCTGGTGATCGTTCAAAGGCTCACTGGTCGAACGCCACTCGGGCTTTCTGCCACATTGGCGAGCCCGCGCCTGTCGCTGCAGATTCCTGCAAACCAGGCGCGCGTGCTGCAGGAAGCGGCAGCCGAGGCCACAGCGATGGCGAGTACGCAGCCGCTGGCGAATTGGGGCAACATGGAAGAGCGTGTCGTGTTTTTCTCGAGCGTTCGCTGTGGCGCTGACCGCGGCATCGGTTACGACCGGGTGCGCAACCACCCATTCGGCGACCGGTCTCGTCCTGCGTGTTGACCCTTCCGTTTCAACGCTGACGGTCTCGCACGACGAGTTGCCGGGCTTCATGGAGCCGATGGTCATGCCGTTCGATGTTCGAGGCTCAGGCCTGAGCGGCGTGCGGCCCGGCGACCGCGTGTCGTTCCGCCTCGTCGTGCGAAAGGATGGGAGTCATATCGATCGACTTCGACTGCTGTCGGCCGCGCCGGCCGATTCCGGTGCGGTCATGACACCCGCCACCTCCACGCTCGTACCGATTGGCAGTCCGGTGCCAAACTTCTCGCTAATCGATCAGCGCGGGGCACCGCTGACTCTCACCTCCCTCAGGGGCCAAGTCGTTGTCGTCACATTCATCTACACGCGCTGTCCGCTGCCGGACTATTGCCCGCGAATGATCGCCAATCTCTCGGCAGTCAGGGAGCGCTTTCGCACCCAGGTGGGAAAAGATCTTGCGCTGCTGACGGTCACCTTCGATCCGCAGTACGACACGCCCGAGCGGCTGGCGGCGTTCGCGAAATCGCAGAAGGCAGATGTCGACGGCTGGTATTTCCTGACCGGCGACAACAACGGCATCAAGCAGGTGTGCGATGCCTTCGGCGTCGAGTACTGGCCCGATTCGGGGCTGATCACTCACACGCTCCAAACCGCGGTCATCGATCGCGACGGACGTCTCGCTGCGGCGGTTGAAGGCAAGGATTTCACCGGTCGCCAGATCGCCGATCTTGTGGAGGTCGTGCTCGAACGAAAGTAGCTTCGGTGGCCCACCGGCCACTGATTAGACTGGCGGCGTGAAGATCCCGAGCTGCTGAAACATCGATAGTTGGTCGAATACGTTCCAGCCTTCGACCAGCTTGCCATTCTGAAATCGCGCGATGGTCATGCCGCTGAAGCGCACCGGCTTGTTGGTTGCCTTGAATCCCAAGCCATCACCGCGGTGCGTGCCAACCCCACTCCATCGGGCGCAGACCATCTCGCCTTCGCAGATGGTCTGTTCCACCGTGATCTTCACGTCGGGAAACGCATCGCGATAGCGCGATGGAAGATCTTGAACGCCTCGGGCCCGCGCATGTTGTCGCCGAGCCCGTGCACCATACATGTCTTGTCCATCAGCTCGTCGATGGTTGCCTCGCGGCCTTGCGTCCAGACTTCATCGAACCAACGATTGACCAGCGCCGCTCCTCGTGGCCCATGATTCCTCCTGTTACTTCGTGCCGGTTGTCCCAACGGCGGCTGTCAGATCGGCGATCGTCGCCAGGCGTGGCCCGTGCAGCGCGGCAATGTTCTTCACATCCAGCTTGAGCCGCTGGATGTTGTCGTACAGATTGACTGCGAACGGATTGACAGCAGTCGGTGGCGGCACGTTGGCCGCCAGGGGCGCCCAGGCATCCACTTCGATCAGCACCTTCTCCGTCGGCAAGTAGACCAGCACGAATGCGTCGTTGTGGCCGTTGCCAGCGATGTGGTGCACTTCGATCGAGCGCTTGCCGTCGGTGAGCACGTGTTTGTCGGTCAGAGTTTCAAACGTGGCGGCCTTTTTCGACTGCGCCAGCCGATCCGGATTGATCGTCCGTGGCGCCGCCCACGCCTGTTCGTAGTACGGGCGGTTCAACTGATGCGTCACGATGGTCGCACCTTCGTCCACGTACGTTCTGAGGCCACCCGAGTGATCGAAGTGATGGTGCGAGTTGATCAGGTAACGAATCGGCTTGTTCGGAATCGTCTCCTTGATCTTGGCGATCGCCACCAGCGAGCGGGCCTCGTTCAACGGACCCTCGACGACGACGATGTGGTCACGCTGATCGATTGCCACGCTGTGGTGTGAGCCGCCCTTGATATAGAACACTCCCGGGGCGATGACTTCGGCGGTCGCCGTCACAGGGGGTGGTGTCGCCGCCGACACTTCCGCGGGAACAGCGATCGCTCCGGCGGGATCCGTGCGGACAGCCGACACCGTGAGGTCGAGAACCGGGTGGCCACCCTGGGTCCGCACGATGCGGCCTGGAAACGTAACGCCACTGAAGTCGCGGTAGTCGGAATAGGCGAACTCCACTGGCGTGTCGCCCAGTATCGGATTGTCGATCCAGGTTTGAACGCGGGTCACCTGGTTCTGGGCGTTGATGTTGCCGACGTAGCGATACTTCCCGCCGACCGTGAACGCTACCTCGGAGCCGCCGGCCGAAGGCGTCGAGGTCGCGTTGTTGGCCGCTGCCGCACGAAGGAACCCGTGCGGCGTCGTCCAGATCTCCATCGTGCGTTCCTCGACGCTTGCCGGCTGTGGGGTCGAGGTTGGCGAACCACCGGGCGGTGTCGCGACGTTCCACGCCGAGGTTCCGCTGATGAACTGGTCAATCCGCTGTTCCGTTGGTGCGGGACGCACTCTTCCTGGTTCGACGGTCTGGACTCGCGTCATCTGCACGCGTGCCGCCGGAGTTGCGTAGTTGACGAGTGCGGTGTAAGTGCTGACGTCGAACTGGGGCCAAGGCAAGGTTGGACTGGCCGCCTGTCCGAACTGAAACCATCGGCCACTGCCCGTGAACTCGACAGCCTGCACGCGATCTGCGCCCATCGCCTCTCGCGCCGCAGCCAACGTGCCTGCCGGCTGACCACAGGCTGCCGTTGCAACTATCGCCACGGCAGTTGCCACAAGCCTTCCTAGTCCGCGCATAGTCTCCCCCTCAATCGGTGATCGATGATCGGTAATCAGTGATCGGTGATCAGTGATCAGTCGTCAGTGGCGGCCCGCTTCCGTCCGGAGCAAGGGAACCCGCTTGAAGAGGTCGACGTCGGCTTTGTCCCAGCGCATCTTCCCGCGCTCGTATGCAAGCCGGCTTTCGACGATGCGACCCTGGGCCTGGAGCGCAGCCGCCACTCCGAAGAACGCCTGCCCGCTTCCCGGCTCTCGCGACAACGCTTCGCGGAAGCCCTCTTCGGCAACCTTGAAATCGCCGAGCGCAAGCGCGGCGTGAGCCATCCCTTCAACGACAGGACGCGGGTATGACGGCGGCTCGGTGTAGATCAGAGCGGCTTCGCTTTCCGCCGCCTTACGGAACGTCGTCCATGCCTTGGCCTTGTCTCCACCGTAGGCGGTCACCGTGGCTTCGAGCTCCATCTCGGCGATTGCGAGCGGCCGGCGCGAGCCTTCGGCCTTTTTCACGTGCTCCGACATTTCCCGCAGCGCGGCGCGAGCCTTGTCGACCTGACCAGTACTTGCCTGGGCGACGCCGGTGGCCCACAACCTCCAGGCCTGCTGCTCCGGCCGGTCGTAGGCGGGAATTGTTGTGCCGTCGAGGATGACGTCCCACTTCTGGAATCGCACCAGCGTCTTGATCAGCGAGTAGTAGCCCTGGCGATACGTCACGCGCTGATTGCTGCCGCTGCGCTCGCGAGGTGTTTCCTTGAAATCGTTCATCAAGTGACGGACGGCCTTCATCGAATCTTCGTAACGCCCGTCGAGGTTCAGCGAGTGAATGAGGAAGTGAACGTTGTGCCCGTGGTGCCCGTTCGGGTACAGCACGTCGGCACCCATGTAGCCGCGTTCGTTGTCGGCGGCCGCGGAGAATGCCGCGATCGCGTCGTCGATACGATCGCTCTGCGCGTAGATGTGACCGGGCATGTGGAGCGCATGCGGGATGTTGGGCACGAGCTCCGGATATCGGCGACAGGCGTACCACGCGCGCTCGGGCGTTTCGCTGCCTTCGTAACCATGAATAAGGTAGTGATGCGCACCGAAGTGGCCGTCGTTCTTGGCGACGACCTTCTCGAGGAGCGCGATGCCTTCAAGGGTGTTGGTGCGCGGCTTCTTGGTGACCGAGTCGAAGCCGTCGAGAAGAGCGAGGCCGAGAATCGATCCGGCTTCTTCGTCATCCGGGAACGCTGCTATCAGCTTGCGCAGCGCGGCGATGTGGTCGGCGTCGCGCGTCTTGGATTCGGGATTGCGTCGCGCCCACTCGGCTTCGATGTACATCCGTTCGCGCGGCGTGACCTTGTCGCGGAGAGACATGGCCTTCTCGGCTGACTCTCGTGCGCGGATTCCGGGATTGAGTGCGGCGCCGTTCGTGCTTCGCGCGATGGTCGTCGAAGCCGCGCTGGTCGCCTCGGGCCCCGACATGCGTCCGCCCTCGCTCGGGTCGCGAATCAGTTGAAACGCCGGACGATAGTCACCGGCGGCGCTGATCGACATCCCCCAATACGCCATGGCCATGTTGGGGTCGAGCGTCGCCGCCTGCAGGAACGAACGCTCGGATTCGAGGAACCAGAACGAGTGCATCTGCGAGACGCCCTGGTTGAAGAACTTCCTCGCCTCTTCGGACGAGGTCGTCACCGGCATGTTGGTGGTGCCCATGCCCGTCATCAGCTTGGCGGGAAGAAGCGGCTGGGCGCCGGGCGGCACCGCGCACAGGTCCGCTTCTGGCCGAACCTGCGCGAAAGCGGTTGTCGAAACCAGGCACAGTGCGACGATGGAACAACAGATGCGCGTCATGCGGGAAAGTATAGCCGCCGGACGGCCAGCTTCGCTGGAAAGGCTGGCTGCGCAGTAGGGGCGCCGCGGCTGTAGAATGGGCCAACCTTTTGGGGGCAATATGACGATGAATTCACGTCGAGAACTGTTGAAGGGTGGACTCGCGGTGGCGGGCCTCAGCCTGTTCGGTGTTCCGGAATGGGCGTTGCCTGCGCTAGCTCAGGGCGAGGTGGTGGTGCCCTTTACCGACCTGCCCGAGAACGCCAACTTCACGCCAGCTGCCGATCGCCGGCTGCTCGACGTCCGCACGGTGACGGGCGCCATCACCCCCAAAGATCAGTTCTTCACCACGCAGCACTACGGGCATCCGGTTGTCGAACCAGATGCCTTCAAGCTGAAGGTCACGGGCCTGGTGGACAAACCACAGGCGCTGTCGCTCGCGGACTTGCAGAAACTCGGCAAGACCGAGCTCGTCGCCGGCTTCGAGTGCTCCGGCAATCGTCGTCCCTTGCAAGGGTTGATCGGCAACGGCCGATGGACCGGGGTTCCCCTCAAGACGGTTCTCGACCGCGCCGGCGTCAAGGCGAGCGCGCGCGAATTCGTGTTCTTCGGCGCGGACAAGGGCAAAGAGGAAGTCGAGTTCAGGGCTCAGAAGTTCGAGGTCGAGCAGCAGTACGGCCGCAGCCTGACGCGCGAGAAGGCCATGTCACCGGAGCCGTTCCTGGCGTACGCGCTCAATGGCGAGCCGTTGACCCGACACCAGGGCTCGCCGCTCCGGCTGATCGTGCCCGGATGGTACGGTGCCCCCAATGTGAAGTGGCTCGCACAGATTCACGTGCAGGAGGATCAGTACCTCGGCAAGTACCAGGCGCGGTGGTATCGAACGCTGAAGGGCGAAATGATCGATGGCGAGATCAAGTGGGTCGAAACTCCCATCACCCACCTTCAGCTCAAGTCGTTCGTCGCCCGAGTGACCAAGGAAGGCTCAGGGCACAAGGTCGTGGGTATCGTGCTGAACGACGGTACCCCGATCAAGACCGTCGAAGTGAAGGTGGACGAGGGACCGTGGCAGCCGGCCACGATGGATCCGTCGACGACGAGCAAGTACTCGTGGAAGTTGTTCACCTACAACTGGGCGGGCGCGACAGCCGGCGAACACACCATCGTCTCGCGCGTCACCGACGCAACCGGCCGTGTGCAGCCGACGGCGGAAGAGCTGGAAACCAAGAAAACGTTCCTCGAGGACAACTCGCAGCATCCGCGGAAAGTGATGATTGCGTGATGGCCACTTGAGTTGCGCGGAGACAATCCGGCGTGCCGTGAGCGCGACGGCCACCCGGCACGGGCCACTCGGCTCGCCGCGTCCGACTTCCTGCCGCGTTTGCCGGCAGCGGCCGAAGCGGAGCGCGTCGCGCGCCTCCCGCTTCGCGCCGTGGAAAAACAGCCCCGCCGCGACTGACTGCCGACGCCGGCGGCGCCTTGGATCACCGTAGGGTCGTGCACAATCGATTGGGTGCCAGCTGGCTTCGGCACTGCCGCACGGCGCGGCCCACTCGGATCGCGCTCGGCGGTCGTCACGCGAACGGTGCGCGTGTCGTGGTTTCCGCCCTTCGACGAGGCTCAACGGCTCCCGAGCGGTGTCGGGAAGCGCCCTAAGGACGCTTTGGCTCCAGCAAGAGCGCGTTGCCCACATACTCGGTAATCGATAGCCGGCATGCTGGCTCGGGACCATTGAACCGGGTCGCGTGCCACGTGTTCGCCGGCACGTAGACGACATCACCCTCGCTCGCGACGAACGGCTGCTGCCCTTCGAAGGCGTAGCGAATCTGACCCGCAAACACCAGCCAGAACTCCGCGCTCTCCGCGTGAAAGTGCCCCTTGTCCGCGGGATCCAGCGGAGGCAGGGCACTCTCGCGACCGTAGATCACCAACATCTCCGACTTGTCGTCGCGAACGAATCGCCCGCCCGTGTACTTCGGATTCTTCGCGGCGGCGTCGTGAATGTTGAGATGCGGCTGATTGAACTCGTCATATCGCCCCGGCGTTCGATTGATGGCGACGGGAACCCAGGCCGAGCCCGCTGACGGCGGAGGAGGCGCTTCACCCTCCTGCACGAAGAGCGTTTTCGCCCGCGCGACGTTGACGACGAACCGCAGACTCGGTTGTTGACTGACAGTCTCGAGCGAGTAGATCGTCTGTCGCGGAATGTTCACCAACGATCCGCGAGTGGCGGTGAACGGCTCTTGCCCTTCGATCTCGACGCGAATCTCACCCTCGACGACCGCGAACCACTCGCGGGTGTCGGGATGAAACCGCTTCGACAGCTTCGTTCCTGGCGTCGACGAAAAGTACTCCGCCGTCAGCCGGCCATCGTCCACGAGCAATTCCCGCCAGTTGCTCTGCCCTTTGTGTCGGGCCTTCAGATCGCTGAGCTTCACCCACGGTTTCTGTGGAGGTGTGTAGGCAGGCGTTTTGATGGGCTTGGGCGCCCAGGCTTGCGTGGGCACGCGAGCTTCCTGAGCGCTGGAAGCCGGCGACAGGGTGCACACGCCGACGAATAGAAGCGTCCACAGGCTGGTCGGTCGCATTGACAGAAGCTGCAGAGACTGCGGGCTCAATCTACCCGATCGCGCGACGTTCTGGCACGGTTTCCGCTTACGCCCGCGAAGCTTTGCCATGGCACTGGCTGCCGCGGCGGCTACTGGAGGAAGCGAAGTGGTGTTTCCTGTCGGCGACGACAACACGGGCCGCGTCCGAACGCCGGTAGTCACTTACGCGTTGATCGCGGTCAACGTCCTGGTCTTCGTTTTTCTTCAGGGACTGGGAAGTAACGAACGCTTCACCTATGCCTTCTCCACGGTTCCGCAGGAGATTCGCACCGGCGAAGATGTGGCCAAGCCTGTTCGCGTCGAGGTCGGCAACGAGAGCGCCACCATCCCGTTGCAGCCCACACCCGGATCCGTCTACCTGACGTTGCTGATCTCCATGTTCATGCATGGCAGCCTGATGCATCTTTTCGGCAACATGTTGTTTCTGTGGATCTTCGGCGACAACGTGGAGGACGACCTCGGGCCTCCGCGCTACGCGGCGTTTTACTTGGCGACCGGGATTGCCGCGTCGCTCACGCACGTCGTCTCGACGTTTGTGCTGGGAGACAACCCTTTTATTCCGAGTCTCGGGGCATCTGGCGCCATCTCGGGAATCATGGGCGGATATCTCGTGCTGCACCCACAACGTCGCGTGCGAGTCATCATGTTGCGGACGCTGACGGAGGTTCCGGCCTATGTCGCCGTCGGCCTCTGGTTCCTGTTTCAGCTGATCAGCGCATTTGGCGTGATTGGACAAGGCCCGCAAGCGACCGGCGGAGTCGCGTTCATGGCCCACATCGGCGGGTTCATTGCCGGTTTGATGCTGGTCAAGGTGTTCGCGGTAGGAGCGCGACGCGCAGCGATGCAGGCGCGTTGAGGAGGGAGGAGCGCGACGAGGCCATCGCGCTCCTCAGATCGTTATTTCAGGCTGACCTTCTGCACGCGCCAGTTGGTCAGCTCGCCGATGAGCAGATCGTTTTCGCTCCGGCAGTCGATGGAGTTGGCGAGACCGAACTGCTTCGGCAGTTTCCCGGCGGCGCCGAACTTTCCTAACGCCTTTCCATCGAGCCCCACCTTGTAGATCGCCGCATCCTCCATACCATCCTCATCCCCGGCGTGCGAGATGTAGAGATACTGCGTCGATCCGCGCGTCATGCACATGGCGATCGGCGTGCCGACGTTGCCGAATTCGGATTTGAACGCGCCGGACGAATCGAAAACCTGAATCCGCTTGTTGCCAGCGTCGGCGACGTAGACGTTATCTTGCGCGTCGATCGCGAGCGCTTTGACACCACGGAACTGCCCCGGACCGGAGCCGGTGGAGCCCCAGTGCGAGAGGAAGCGGCCGTCCTTGTCGAACTTCGCGATGCGATTGTTTGTGCCGATGCCGTCGGCCACATAGACATTGCCCGCGCGATCCCACGCGACGTCGGTGGGACGATTGAAGGCCGAACCCGGAATGCCCGAGCCCGGCGTCCTTCCTCCCTGTCCACCACCACCAGCGGGCGGACCACCAGCCGCGGCCGCTGGTGCACCCGGCGCGCCACCACCGGGACCCGCTCCGGGCGCGGCGCCACCAGGACCCGCACCAGGCGCACCACCGCCCGGTCCGGCGGGTGGCGCATTCGGTCGCACGGAAATCGTTTCAGGTTTTCTGCCGAGGACGAGCGCGACGCGGCCTTCGGAATCGAACTTCACGACTTGATTGGCAGCCGCGTCGATCGTCCACACGTTGTCTTGTGGGTCCACGCGCAATCCGATTGCAGCGTTGAAGCCGTAAACGTCCTGCCCGAGCTCGCGCACGAACTTTCCGCCCGGGTCGAACTGAAACAACCGCGACCCGCCACGCGAGAACGTGCGATTGTCGCCGAGCGTGGCGTATGGATGGCCCGTCCGCGTGTAGACGAAGATCTGCCCTTTCGAATTCGCGCCGACGCCGGCCACCTCGCCGACATAGATGTCATTCGGCATCTTCAGCAGATCGGCGTTGGTCTCGAACGCAATCTCCGGTGCCGTGGACTGAGCGATAAGCGGAGCGCCAAGGGCGAGAAGTGCAACAAGAGCGACGGCGTTGAGGATGCGTAACATGATCATCTCCTAACGCTGACTCGTGGGTTTCATCGCCTGCGGTTTCAACAGGATCTTCTGCGACCGCCAGTTGTTGATCTCGGCCGTATAGATCACGTCGGGATCGCGGCAGTCCATCTGGTGAATCGTCGCGAACTCGCCGACCGCCTTGCCCGCCTTGCCAAACTTCCCGACGATGGTCCCGTCGAGCTCCATCTTGTAGACCTCGCCCGTGAACTCAGCGGCCTCCGCGGGCGCACTATCGGGCCAGGAATTGGAAACGTATAGGTACTGTTTGCCAGGATTCTTGGGGCCAGGACCTCCCGACACGCAGACCGCCCAGGGGTTGCCGACGTTGGGGTAGTTCGCCTTCCAGTTGAGATCGTTGTCCAGCACTTGCACGCGGGCATTACCGCGATCGCCGACGTACACGTTCCCTTGAAAATCCGTCGCGATGGAATGCGGCGTATTGAACTGGAGGTTGCCATTGCCTCGCGTGCCGACGGCTTTGACGAATCGACCGTTCTTGTCGTACTTCACGACACGCGCATCAAAGTAACCGTCGGAAACGAAAATGTTGCCCTGTTGATCGAATGCCACATCGGTCTGCCGCCCGAAGCGGTACTTCTCGTTGCGACCGTGAAAGCGCCCGGTCCCCGGCATGTTGGACAGCATTGCCACCGGGT
Organism: uncultured Acidobacteriota bacterium; assembly: GCA_963724485.1. GTDB lineage: Bacteria > Acidobacteriota > Vicinamibacteria > Vicinamibacterales > UBA2999 > JACCSI01. The sequence goes on along the minus strand of CAVRUW010000010.1, from coordinate 325,088 downwards.
CCTCACGCCGCCCGATGGTCATCAGCACTTTGCCTTCGGGACTGAACTTGATGAGCATGTCGGTGCCTTCGTCGACAGCCCAGATGTTGTCCTGCGCATCGACACGCACTGAATGGGCAAACGCGAAGCCGTAATTGTTTCGTCCAATCTCGCGCACGAACTGACCCTGTGGCGTGTACTCGAACAGCCGCGTTTCATACGCCCGATGGTAGATGTAGATATTGCCCTTCGAGTTGGTGGCGATGCCCATGTTCTCGCCGGTGTAGATGCCGGCGGGATTCTTGAAGAAGTTGGCAACCGCCTGATGAGGTATGACCGGAACGTTTTCTGCCTTGGCCCTGCTTTGGGCCAAGGGTGACGACGAGCCGAGGCTCAGGCCGCACATCGTCAGAACCAGCAGCCGAACGACCAGCGAACACTTCATGGACCGCCTCCGGGCGTCAATCTACACGATCGGAGTGTCCGTGCGCGTCAGACTTCCCCAGGTGCGCCGCCGAGGTCACTGAATGATGGGAGGCGTCGCCGGGCCGAGCCCCTTGTAGGCGAACTTCTGAACTCGCTTTCCTTCGTATGTTTCTGTGATGTACAGGCTGCCTTTCGAATCCGTGGCGATATTGTGGGCGCCGTAAAACTGGCCCGCCCAATGCCCAGCGCGGCCAAAGGCGCTGACAACCTCGAGCGTGTCTCGCCGTAGCACCCAGATCTGCTGATTGGTCCCATCGGGGACGATGAGATACGACTGCGCCTGGTCCGTCGAGAAGGCGATGTCCCAGACCGAGCCACTGCCCAAAGTGGCTTTCGCGACGAAGCCTTCCTTCACGAAGCTACCGTCCTTGCCAAAGACCTGGATTCGGTCGTTGGTACGATCGCAGACGTACACCAACCCATCGTTCGAGAGCCGCACCGCATGAACAATGCGGAACTGCGGCGGCGGTGGTCCACTGGGATCGTAATTGCTCGGCTTATTTTCGTTCTGAACCACTCCACTGAATGGACCGGGCAACTTCTCGCCGGCCTGCGTGAAGTAGCCTGTCGTCTGGTGGTTTGCCGTAGGCGCCCCAATGCCGCTTGTACGCACCGGTCGTCGCATCGAAAACGATCACCCGATGGTTGACGTAGCCGTCCGCTACGAAAAGCTCGTTCGTCACCTTGATCCACCACCATGTGTGCGGCGGCGCCGAGATTCTGCGTGTCGTTGCTGCCTTTGCCTTGCCCTTTGCGGCCGATCTGCAGGGCAAATTTGCCATCGCGGGTGAACTTCAGGAGATGTGCGTCCTTCTCACCACCGCCTGAGACCCAGACGAAGCCGGCGTGATCAACATGAATGCCGTGCTCGAGATCTGGCCACTCATATCCAGCGCCGGGTCCGCCCCAAGCGCCGACCAATGCGCCAGTCGCGTCGATCTCGAGCACCGGCGGGGCCGCCTTCCAGATCGATCGAGTCTCGTTGGGCTGCAGGGTTGAGGGCCGATGAACGATCCAGACGTGATCGCGAGCGTCGACGGCCACGCCGACGACGGCACCAAGAATCCACTGGTTGGGCAGCGGCTTGGGCCACCCCGGATCGACTTCGTAAGTTGGTGCTTGCATTCGCGATTGCACGAAGGTCACAGCTCGTCCCAGGCCACTCGATAGGGCAATCGCCAAGAGCATCGAGAGAATGTGAAGACGCGCTCCCACGCTCGCGTACTGTAGCGCCAATTCCGGCCGAACGGTTGCGTCCAGCTTTCTTCTCGTTGCAGGCGCTGGTCATCTTCGGCTAAGGTCCCGTTTCAAAGTTCCATGTTCCAAGGAACCTTTGGACCTTGGAACCCTCGATCGGAAGGAGACCACGATGCGCCCACCAAGATCTTTGCTGATGGTGCTGATGGGTGTCGTTCTGCCCGTCGCAGTGGCAACTTCGATGCAGGAAAAAGGAGGACAAGAAGAGTTTGGCCCCTACGATCTGGTAGAAAACTGGCCGCAACCGTTGCCGGACGGGCCCGACGGCGTCAAACACGAAGGGTGGACCTGGGGATCGGTCGGCGCCGTGTACGCCGAGACACCAGATCGCATCTGGATCGCCCAACGCGGCGAACTGCCGCTGCCTGCCGGTGCTAAACCGTGGACGCCGTACGCGATGCTCAACCCTTCGCGCGGCAGTGCCACGGGAAACGACGATGGGTTGGGTGCGACCTGTGAACCGGCCCAGAAGCGTGGATGGGAGCGGCGTTATCACCACGTCATCTTCGTCGTCGATCGCGCGGGCAAGATGGTTCAGTCGTGGCCACAGCACGACAAGCTGTTCGAGATGACGTGCGGACGCGGGCCGCACAAGATCAAGATGAACCCGTACGATCCGGAGAAGCACATCTGGGTATTCGACGATCAGCTGCACGTGATCTACAAGTTCACGTACGACGGCAAGCTGGTCATGACGCTCGGCACCAAGGGGCAACGCGGTCGTGATGGCGGCAAGCTGTTCGATCGCCCGACCGACATCGACTGGCTGCCGGATGGCACGTTCTTCATCAGCGATGGCTACGGCGGCACGCGGGTCGCGAAGTTCGACAAGGACGGCAAGTTCCTGATGGATTGGGGCGGGCCGCCGAAGGATCCCCAGAAGCCGGGCCCGAACGAATTCAACACTGTCCACAGCATTCAAATCAGCAAAGACGGCCGGCTGTTCGTCGTCGATCGGGGCCACCGGCGCTTCCAGGTCTTCGACCAGAACGGTAAGTTCCTGGACATGTGGACAACGGGAGTTCGGTCATCACCCTACGCACACATCATCACCACCGATCAGAACCTGTGGGTCTCTGATGGCGGAACACATCGCATCCTGAAGTACGACCTCAACGGACGATTCCTCTACGGCTGGGGCGGACCAGGCGGGCAGCCTGGACAGTTCAACGGCCCGCATTCGATTTCCGTCGATCAGGATGGCAACCTCTACCTCGCGGAGGTCTTCGGCGGACGCGTTCAGAAATTCAGTCCCAAGAAGGGCGCCGATCCCGCGAAGCTCGTCGGCCAGGAGAATCGGTATCGGGGAGGAAAGACGGATTAAGGACTGACGCGTAGGGCATAGGGCGTAGGGGACTCCCTGCGCCCTGCCTATCCCACTGCCCCAGTCCCGACGCCTTCCCTAGCCATTTCGCAGACAAACCTTAGAGCCTGTAACAAAACCCCAGGCCGGACTGGGCGCATCCACCGGCGGATATGGAAACACTGAGTGGTGGCTGAGCGCGCCGTTCTCTCAGCCAATCTAAGAGGCCAACTAAAGGAGCCGGCGTCAGCTCGCGAACTCCTTACTGTCCCCAAGAGCGACTTATTGGGGCGAAAGCTTCCGGCCGGGAGGCCGCACTTGATTCGAGACGCATAGAGCGATTCCAATGGAGGAACTCGCTGAGGTCAGCAAGCGGCTCTGATACTGCCGGGGTTCATTGCACGCCACCCGCCGCGAGGATCTGCTTCAGCTCGTCCGTCCAGTTGATGACAACGCGCAGCCTGCCGCCGTTCACACCGCGCCGAATCATGATGAACCGGCCGTCGGCTGTGACGTCGTAGTTCGCGCTGCTGATGCTCGGGCCGAAGTCGTAGTCGTCCACGAAGAGCGCAACGGGTTTGCCGAACACCGGCTCCGTGCCTGAAGTATCGAGGGCCGCGGCGACGATCCGCCGCCCACTGCGGTAGTAGATCTCCCGCGCGTCGCGGCTCCACCGCGCCTGGCTGCCGCCGCCGTCCGACACCTGCCACTGCCGCTCCAGGCCCGGATAGCGCCGCACGTAGATCTCCGGCCGACCCGACGCATCCGACTGGTACAGCAGCCAGTGTCCATCAGGGGACAACTGCCCGCCGCCCTCGTAGGCGGATGTGGCGATCAGCGGTTTGGGCTCGAACGCACCGCTGATCGACATCAGAAAGACGTCCCCCGAGGTCTCCGGCCTGATGCGGAAGGCGACAAAGGAATCCGGATCGGGTCCCGGTGACGAGGGGAAGTCAATCATGCTCCCTCCGGGCACCAAGCCAGTGACGCCGCTGCCGTCGGCGGCGAGCCAGTACGGCCCGGCGACACGCCGGAGCAGGACGCGTGTCCCGTCGGCGCTCCACGTGGGCGAGACAGCGTAAACCGTGCTGAGCCGGGCCACCGTGCCCCGCGCCAGATCGAGCGCTTCGATGTGTTCACCGCTTTCGACGAGCACCCGGCGCCCGTCAGGCGAAATCCGAGGATTCCTGTAGCGGCCCGATGGGAGATCGACGGCCCGAGGCGAACCGTCACGGCCGACCGAGACCACCCGAGCGTCCGTGAAGCCGCCTGGTATGACCAGCAGGGTCCCTGTGGACGACAAGGTGAGTCCCATTTGAGCGGAGCCGATCGACTCAATCGCGCCGTTCGGCATGATCGGGGTGGCCGTGCCACGCGGCGTCCCCGTGCTCGGGTCGAAAGCCACCGCCAATATCGCGCCGCCCCGCGCGAAGAGTAGATGGCCAGTGGGCGACAACACAGGAGTCCTCGCCCGCTCGACCACCAGCGAGCGCGGTCCCCCGTCGATCGACACGGATTCGATGCGATCGTCGGCTGGGTCGGTGGTCTGACTCGAAAACAACACGAGGCGCTCCCCGGGCAGAACGACCGCGCTGTCGTGCAATACCTCGTGGCGGGCGGCGTCGAGCACCGTGAGCGCGCGCGGTGCGCCGCCCTCCGGCGGGATGATCCAGAGCCCACCCCGCCGGGTGAAGATGATGCCGGCCTGACTCCAGGTGATCGAGCCGGCGATTTCGGCCCCGGACGTCAGGACCCTGCCCTGCTGGTCGGCCAGGGCAATGCGGGTGATGAGCCCCGACCCGAGCAGCACGGCCAGGCTCCGGCTGTCGGGCGAGAACACCACGCCATTGGCGCCCGCGGTGTCTGGTAATTCGGTCGCCTCCGCGCGATCGAGTCGGCGAACGAAGATGCGGCGCACGCCGTCTTTCACGCCAACCATCGCCACGCTCCGGCCGTCGGGGGAGATGGCAGGCGCCGTGGGCGCTCGAGGAAAGGGCTCAACGTCGGGTGGGTAGCCGATCTCGAGATGCGTCACACGAGGGACGGGTGTAGCGGGCCTTGTCTGGCCCCACAGCGCCCATGCGGCAACGAGCGCCATGGCCGCCGCGGCGACGCCCCACGGCACCCAACGCCAGAGCGCGGCCACCGGGGATGACTGGACCGCACCTGATGTGTCGTTCGCCGCGTCCAGTGCCAACCGCGCCTCGCCGATGTCGCGCATGCGCTGACGGGGATCCTTGACGAGACACCGCGCGATCAGCGTGCGGACACGTGCGGGTGTCGCCGTCGGCAACGTCGTCAGATCGGGCTCGCGCGAGAAGATCAGTCCCAGCGTTTCGGGGACCGAGTCGGCCGCGAAGAGGCGCGTGCCTGTCAGCATTTCGTGGAGCACGCACCCGAACGCCCAGATGTCGGCACGCTTGTCCACCGTCTTTCCACGCGCCTGCTCGGGACTCATGTACGCGGCCGTGCCCAGGATCATTCCCGCCTGCGTCATCGCCGGGGATCGTCATCGTCGGCGCGTCGCCAGACGCCTCGACTGCTCGCGGCCTGTTGCCTTGGACAACCCGAAGTCGAGCACCTTTACCGTGCCGTCAGGCCGCACCTTGATATTGGCCGGCTTGAGATCGCGGTGGATGATGTTCTGCTCGTGCGCCGCTTCCAGGGCCTCGGCGATCTGCTTCGCGAGGGTCAGGGCTTCGTCGATGGGGATTGCGCCACGAGCGATGCGCTGCGACAGATCGTCGCCCTCGACCAATTCCATCACGAGCGCGCGCACACCACCCGATTCTTCGAGGCCGTGGATGTGCGCGATGTTCGGGTGGTTCAGTGAGGCGAGCGTGTGCGCTTCGCGGGTGAACCGCGCCAGCCGATCCGGGTCGTTCGCGAAGGAATCTGGCAGTACCTTCAGCGCGACATCGCGATTGAGCGTCGTGTCGCGGGCTCGAAAGACCTGTCCCATCCCGCCTTCGCCGATCGGCGCGGTGACTTCGTAGACGCCGAGACGAGTGCCGGGGGCGAGCGCCAACTGCCGTGGATTATACGGGCGCGGCGGCACTGCTGACGGATTACTCCCGTGTGAGGCCGGAGGGTAATAATCCGGATTCCGACCCACGGAAGCTCCCGAGTAGCGCGCGGACCGCGATTGCCTCGGAAGGCCACGACCTTGGCGATCGGCGTCGGAGAAAGGGGCCCATCCCCTCAGGCGGTCCTCCACGTCTTGCGCAGCGACTGCCAGCAAATCAGGGCGCACCCGAGCGAGAGGAACGCCTCGTGGATGTCGGCCCGCTTGTCGTAGCGAACGCGCAAGCGGCGGAACTGGTTAAGCCAGGCAAAGGTGCGCTCCACGACCCATCGCCACCGGCCCAGGCCACTGCCATGCGCGGCGCGACGCATGGCCAGCAAGGGCACGATGTGACGACTCCGGAGACCGCGCCGTATGGTCGCCGCGTCGTAGCCGCGATCCCCGAGCACACAGTCAGGGCCGCTGGCGTGGTCGGCCCCGTTCGCCGTGGAGTGGAGGAATCGCATCTACTAACGCCAGCCTTCTTGCGAGTCGTTCCGGTTCGCGCCGGTCAAGCGAACCGCGAGTGGCACACCCCGGCCGTCGCAAATCAGATGGCGCTTGCTCCCGCGCTTGGCCCGGTCGGTGGGATTCGGACAGGTCTGGTCGCCGCCGAACACCGCGCGGATGGAACAACTGTCCACGACGGCCCGAGACCAATCAATCTGGTCGTCGCGCGCGAGCCAATCCAGTAGGGCAAAGTGGATCAGATCCCACACGCCCGCCTGTTGCCAGTCCCGCAAGCGACGCCAGCACGTCATCCCCGACCCGCACCCGAGTTCCGGCGGGAGCATCTGCCAGGGAATGCCGCTGCGAAGGACGAAGACAATGCCGGTGAGGCATGCGCGATCCGAGACGCGCGGCCGCCCACCCTGTGGGCATCGTGGGGGAATTGGCAAGAGCGGTTCGACAAGATCCCACAACGGATCTGGAGGCAGCGCGGCGGCCATTCCTGTTCACGCTACCTCGGCGACGCGGATCAAGGTCTTGAGGTTTTGTTAGACGCTCTTAGGCATCGTTTGACACCGCCGACCATCACCCAGACCGGTCTCGTGTTGAACGTCGGCCAAGTTCACGTGTCAAGACAGCTCGTTGCGATGGGTCTCCTCGGCGAGGTAGGTTGCCACCAGGGTAATCGCCGAAAGCGCCATCATGTAGGCCGCAACCGCTTGACGCCCGGCCGATGAAAGGAGGGCCGTCGCAATAAATGGGGCCAGGCCGCCGGCGAAGACCGACGCCAGCTGGTAGCTCATCGAGGCACCGGTGTAACGAACGCTCGATCCAAACAGCTCCGAGAAATAGGCCGCCTGAGGACCGTACATCGCGTTGTGACCCAGCACGACGCCAAGCACAATCGCGAGCCAGATGATCGGCTCGGAGCGAGTCTCGAGGAGCCAGAAAAACGGCAGAGCGTAGAAAAACGAGAAGGCCGCCCCGAACAGATACACCGGACGGCGGCCGACACGGTCGGACAGGCCTCCGAAAAACGGGATCGCGACGAGCCCGACGAGGGCGGCTAGCGTGACGCCCCACAACATGGTGTTCCGCGCGAGGCCGAGAGCGGATGGCCCATAGCTCAAGACGAACACGGTGTAAATGTAGAAGAGGCCGTTCTCCGACACGCGCATCCCCATCGCCAGCAGCATGTTGCGCCGATATCGGCGCACCGCGATGACGATTGGACGCGCCTCCTGTCGTGCGCCCTCCTGCAGTTTGATGAACGCGGGGGTCTCGACGATTCTCAGACGAATGAAGAGGCCGACCGCGACCATCGCCACACTCAACAGAAAGGGAACTCGCCATCCCCATGACAGAAACTGCGCTTCTGACAGTTGCGAGCTGAACAAACCAAACACCACCGTCGAAAGAAACAGTCCGGCCGGCACGCCCATTTGAGGCCACGCCCCCGCGAGCCCGCGTCGGCCTTCAGGTGAGTGTTCGACCGCCATCAAGACTGCGCCGCCCCACTCGCCACCCACACCGATGCCCTGAGCGAAACGAAGAATCACCAGGAAGATGGGCGCCCAAACCCCAATCGCGTCATACGTTGGCAGCAGCCCGATAAGAAAGGTCGCGACGCCCATGATCCCGAGGGAATACACGAGCATCGCTTTGCGACCAATCCGATCACCGTAGTGCCCGAACACGATGCCGCCAATGGGTCGGGCGACAAAGCCCACGGCAAACGTGCCGAACGCGGACAACGTTCCAACCATCGGGTCGAACGTCGGAAAGAACAGTCGATTGAAGACCAGCGCCGCCGCCGTGCCGTACAGGAAGAAGTCGTACCACTCGATGGCGGTACCGATGAAGCTGGCGAGGATGACCGGGCGGATCGCCCGAAGATCGCTCACGGGAATGTTGGGGTTGGTTCGAGAACCTCGATTTACTTCCCCCCAAACCGCCGCGAGTCGTCGAAGGCCATGGCCACTTTCGCGCTGGCTGCTGGCGTTACAGCAATCGGCTTTCCGGCCTTGCCGTAGGTGGCCCACGGAGTCCCGTCCGGCGGGGGACCCGAGTTGCCGTCGTAATTCGCCTTCTCGTCATAAACCGCAACTACATACACCGGCGTCGCACCGAGACCCTTGAACGTGGCTGACGCGCCGTTCTTGGTGATCACTTGCATCATCATCGGCATGCTTTCGGCGGTTGGGTTGGGATGATCGAAGAGAAACAACAAAATCTCGTGGGTGTCGTCGACGACGCCCTTTCCCTTGTAAGTGGCACTGACCGTTAATTCGCCCGCCTGCGTACCCAGCAGGGCCGTGCCTTGCGCCAACAGCACCGCAACCGCCAGCAGACACGACATCGAAAATCTCACGCGCATACAACCTCCAGAGCCTACGAGCGAGCAGGCGGTTTACTTTGACGAGGATTACTCAGACGGGGTTGATGATGTGGACGACAGAAGGTCAGCCAGGAAATCCGAGGTCCCGGCTGGACCTTCCACGTCGAGCACTAAGGGACCCAGGCCAGGCTCGACCACCAACTGGAATCGGAAGAACTGGCAGCACTGTCGTTCTGCGTCGATCACTTGCGTGATGGCCTGGAGCGTTTCCGTCGACGCGGCGAATCGAAGACGCGCGCCGTTTGGTAGAGGCTCGTGCGACTCGGCGCGGGCAATCAGGCCGGGCAACAAGTCCGCTCGACGACGTTTCACGTCATCGGCCGGCAGCGTGCAGGCAATCGGCAGCTCGCCCATCGGACTCAGTATGAGGCCGTCCGGCTTCAGCGCGCCAGTTCTGGTCTGGCGGCTTTCGCGCTACGGCTTCGGCGGCGCGAATGGACCAACCTCCGGCTTGCCCTGCGTATTCGTCAATGGCCCGAGTTCCGCGGCCACGCCACGAGCGATGGCGGCCGTTTCGCTGCCCGCCTGGAAGCAGGTGAAGTCGGGACGATCGCGCCATGCCAGCGGACCACACAGCCGGACTCCCGCGGCGATCGCTGCGTCGTGGACGATGTTGATCGCACGCTCGTAGTCAGGCGAGCCTTGTCGATACCCGGAGAAGTTGCCCAGATCACCACTCGCGGCAAAAAGGGCCGACACGCCCGGTACCTTCGCAATCTCGTGCGCGTTTTGGAGACCCTCGAGGGTTTCTATCATGAGCACGAGGACGATGTTGTCGTTGGCCGTGTTGCGATAGCCGCCGGGCACCCCGCCCCACATTGCGGCATCGAACGCCTGGCCGCCGCCGGCGCTGCGTCGTCCAAGCGGCGGGAAATAGGTCCAATTGCGAGCCTCGATCGCTTCGGCCACGGTGTCGACCGTCGGCACGACGACGACGAGAGCACCGGCATCGAGCGCATGCTGGATCTCGCGTTCGTCGGCGTAGGCGACGCGCGCTCCGGGGACCGCTCGCGCGTGTGGACAGGTTCGCCACATGCGGGCCGCCTGATCCCAATCGCGTGAACCGTGTTGCATCTCGGTCCAGACGAAGTCGTAGCCCGCGTTTGCCATGGCGCAATAGGTCGACGGATCCGTGGCGCTGAAGACCGTCCCTCCCGTCACCTTGCCGCCCTGCATCAACTTGAGCTTGGCCGGATTCCAAACCCTGGCGTCCGCCGGTGGATTGAACGCCGGACCGTACTTCCAGCTCGCGGGATTGAATGGTCCTTGATTGACTGCACCCGCGGGCGCGGCTGCGCGAGCGTTGCTGTCGGCTCCTGCCGCGGCGGCCAATGGAAACTTCGTCGCACCAGGCGCCGCGTTGTTGGCGTAGGGATCGGCGCTCGCGGCTTGTGGACTCGGCGCGGGTGCCGCTGATTGAGCCGCCGCGCCCTGGCGCGGGGGTTGCGCGGTCGGAGCCGATGGTCGATGGGACGGTCCATACAGCACGCGCCCCGGCCGGGCCGCGGTCATCGCGCCATTCTCGAATGCGACCTCGCCGTTGACGATCACTGTATTGACCCCCTCGGCGTACGAATGAGGTTTCTCGAACGTCGCTGTATCGCGCACACGCGAAGGATCGAAGATGGCGAGATCGGCTTTCAGTCCCTGTCGAATGACACCGCGATCGCTCAATCCAAGGCGTTGGGCCGGCAACGCCGACATTTTCTGCACGGCGGTCTCGAGCGTCAGGAGCTTCTTCTCGCGGACGTAAACTCCGAGCACGCGCGAAAACGTCCCGTAGCTCCGCGGATGCGGGTGGTTCTGATTGAAGATCGGAATCTCTCCATCAGACGCAATCATCGTTGCAGGATGTACGAGGATGCGCTGAAGATCCTCTTCGTTGATCGCATGAAAAATACCCTGCGCACCGCCCTGCTCGACGATCCAGAGAGCGGTCTCGGCGGCATTCTCGAGCGTGACCGGCAGGCCCCTGCCTTGCGTAATCTGGGCGAGGTTCTTGCCGGCGAGCGATGGGTCGAACTGGCTACTCGAAACGACGACATTCTTCGGATCGCCACCGCCTCGCTCGTCACGGATGATGGCCACAGTGTCGAACCGGACTTTGGCGCGGATATCCGAATTCTTCAGACGCTTCAGAACCGCTTCACGACCACCCTCCAGCGCCCATGCCGGCAGGAGTGCCGATCCGATACTGGTCGCCGAAGCCGTGTAGGGATACTGGTCGATGGTCGCATCGACGCCGCGCGCGCGCGCATCGTCCACGAGCTTCAACGAGTCCACGGATCGCCCCCAGTACTTTTTGCCGACGATCTTGTGATGGGTGACTTGTGTCGGTAGCCCGCCTTGCTCGCCTATCGTGATCGTCTCGCGGACACTGTCGAGCACCTTCGAGGCTTCGTCCCGCATGTGTGAGATGTGAATGCCGCCCATGCGACCGGCCACCTTTGCGAGTTCCACGACTTCGGAGGTGGGCGTGAAGGTTCCTGGCACATAGAACAGCCCGGAGCTCAGCCCGAACGCGCCGTCCTCCATGCCCTGCCGGACCAGGCCACGCATCTTTTCAATCTCGTCGGCTGTCGCCGTGCGATCGACCTCGCCGATGACGGACGAACGGATCGAGCCCTGACCGATGAAGCTGGCAAAGTTTGGCGTGATGCGAGTCGCGGCAACCTTGGCAAGAAATGGTCCGAGTGGCACGGCCGAGCCGCCATCTGGACCCTCTATCAAGGTCGTGACCCCTTGTCGCACGTAATTGTCGGCGGTCGGCACTTCGAAGATTCCGCGCCGTGCGTGGGTGTGGATATCAATGAAGCCCGGTGCCACGACCAGACCCTTGAGGTCCATCACGCGCGCGGCGTCGTCCGTGATGGCCGGCGCGATCCGAGCAATCGTGTCGCCTCTGATGGCAATGTCGGCGCGGTACCACGGGCTTCCGGTGCCGTCTACAACGCGGCCGCCCCGCAGAATCAGGTCGTACCGAGTGGACTGGGCCGAGACGTGCCACGAGAACGCGCCGGCGACGAGGGCGAGTGCTCCAAGAGCCAGAAGGGCTTTGCGCATAGCGCGAATATAGATCAAGGTTCCAGGGTTCCAGGGTTCCGGTTTTAAGGTCTTGGTCCTTGGAATCTTGGACTATTCGGCGCGCAGCGTTACCACGGGATCGAAACGCGCCGCGCGTCGGGCGGGGAGATAGCTTGCCAACCACCCGCTAGCCGCAAGCAGCGCGACAATCGCACCGAACACAGTGGGGTCAGTGGGGCTGACCTCGAACAGCAATGACCTCAGGACGCCGGTCATTGGCACGGCAACCACCAGACCAATGACGAGGCCAACGCCGACCATCGCATATCCCTGGCGAAGGACCATCCCGAGAACTTGTCCGCGAGCCGCGCCGAGCGCCAGGCGAATCCCTATCTCGCGCGCCCGCTGCGTCACCGCGTACGACATCACGCCATAGATGCCGATAGCCGCGAGCAGCGCCGCGATCGCCGCAAACGTGCCGAGCACTACCATCTGCAACCGTGAAGATGCAATCGACGTTGACAGCCTGGCGTCCATGGTCTGGATGTTGGCCACGGGTTGATCGCGATCGATCGCTCTTACCTGTTGGCGGATGGGATCAGCGAGGACCATTGGATCGGCTTCGGTTCGCACGACGAGATACAGACCGGTAGTGCCCTCTGCCCCTTGGTCATACGGCACATACACGAGGGGAACCGCAGGCTGATTCAACCCCCCGTAGCGGACATCGTCGACCACACCGACGACCGTGTATTTGTCAGGCTCGTAGTTCGGCGGAAATGTGCCGTCACGTTTGAACTGAGCAAGCAGCGGTGGCGGCAGCAATTCGAGCGGCGGATTGACCGTCAAGAGCTTTCCCGTCGGGTCGAGATCGCCGTAGTAGCGGCGCATCATCTCGCGATTCACGATCGCCACTCGGGGCGCATTGCGCGTGTCGCGCGCGGTGAACGTGCGTCCGTACTGAAGGCGGATGCCGAGCGCTTCGAAGTAATCGCCGATGACCACGCGATATTGAATCGGCGACAGACCGCTGAGATCGCTGGGTAGCGGACGATCGAGAAGCGTGGCGTTCTTCCCCCAGATCTCGCCCATTAAGGGCAGGCCGTTGATGGCGCCAACAACCTGGACGCCGGGCAGGCCGCGCGTACGATCGAGCAACTCGTTGAAGAATGCGGTGGCGCGAACATACGCGAGCGGGTCGAAGCGTCGTTCGAGTTCGCGATCCACATATTTCGCTGCGGGAAGGCTGACCTGCAGCGTCAGCACGCCACTCGATCGGAAACCGCTATCGACGTTCAACAGTTGATATGTGCTCTTGACCATCAGCCCTGCACCCACCAGCAGCACCAGCGAGAGCGCAACCTCGACTACGACAAGGGCGGCGCGAAAGCGCTGACGCCCGCGGCCTTCGGAAGTGCCACGAGCCGCGTCTTTCAAGCCCTGCGCGAGATCCGGGCTGAAGCTATAGAGCGCCGGTGCGAGGCCCATCAGCAGGCCGGTCAGCGCGGCGACTCCCAACGTGAACCACATGACGGTCGCATTCACTCGGATCGCGTCGGCGCGTGGCAGGATTTGAGGACTCAGCAGATTCAAGCCGTCGACCGCGATCAACGCGGCCAGGAGACCCAGCCCGCCGCCGAGGCACGCAAACATCAGGCTCTCGATCAGAAACTGACTCAGAAGTCGCCGCCGTGAGGCGCCAATGGCCAGCCTGACCGCAATCTCTCGCTGTCGAACCACAGCTCGCGCAAGCAGAAGGTTGGCCAGGTTGGCGCAGGCGATGAGCAGCACACAACCAACCGCCCCAAACAGCACCAGCACTGCTCGTCTGACGTTGGCCACGAGCGCTTCATGGAGCGGCTCAACCTCAATCGTCATCCCCCGGTTGACCAGCTGCTCCGCGATGATGGCGTCTGAAATTCGATTCAAATCGGTCGACGCCTGTTCGATCGAAACATGCTGGCCGCAGGCGGCCGACCATCCTCAGAAAGTAGTTATTGCGAGAGTTGAGGTTGTCGCCTGGCTCGAAGGCTATTGGTACGACGAGGCTGAACTCCTCGTCGAGAAACGTGAAGGCTGGCGGTAGCACGCCGACGACCGTGTACGGTTGGCCATTGAGCACCACGCCACGGCCGACGATTGTCGGATCACGGTTGAAGCGCTGGCTCCAGAGTCCGTCCGTGATCAGGACGACCCGATGGTTACCCCAGACCTCGTCCTCTCTCAAAAATGTCCGGCCGGTGCGGGCCCGGACACCGAGGGTCGAGAAGAACCCGGATGAAACCACCAGCGCTGGAAACCGCTCGGGGGTTTGGTCACCGGTGAGATTCAAGGCGCGCACAAAGAAGGCATCGAGCCCTGCGAGCGTTTGATTCTGCTCACGGAGCGCATAGAAGTCCGGGGGCGATGCGTAGGCGAGCGACCGTTGCACACCCTCGAGGGGACGCACGGAGACGATCTGTTCGGGCTCATCGTACGGCAACGGCCGTAGCAGAACTGTTTCGACTACGCTGAACATCAAGGTGTTGCCGCCGATCCCGAGGGCCAGGGTCGCGAGTACGACGGCGCTGAAGCCCGGGTTGCGCCGCATCATCCGGGCGGCATAGCGAACGTCCTTGATCACGGTTTCAAGGGCCGGAAATCCGCGCGCGTCGCGATGGCGCTCACGTGTCTGATCGACACCCCCGAGCTTGAGGAGCGCCTGGCGGCGAGCCTCGGCCTCAGTCATCCCCAGCCGGCGGTTGTCGTCGACGTGCATCTGCAGGTGAGATTCGAGTTCTCGATTGAAGTCCTGCTCGCGCCGGTCGGCGTCGATCCATGAGAGCAGTCTCGCCATCCATCGTCGCAACGTCCTCATCGCCATCGCTCCGTGCTCGGAACCGCGGAGAGCGTCGTGGTGAGCGTCGTGGTGGCCGTGAGGTTGTGCAAGTGGACTCCTATTGGTTGGCCATACGAAATCTGCCACACGACCTATTGGAAAGCAATAGGTCTTCGCCGGAGCCCCCTATAATGCGCGAGTTCGCAAGACAAGATGGTTGAGGTGCCTTCATGAACATCATCGAACTCTTCCTTTCCGAATTGGACCGCGAAGCCGACCGCTCGCGGCGCGCGCTGGAAGCCATGCCTGAGTCACAGAAGGACTGGAAACCCCATGACAGATCCATGGCGTTTGGCTATCTCGCCGAGTTGGTAGCAACGATGCCGAACTGGTTGGCGATGACGATCGAGAGGGATGAGCTCGATCTGAAACCACCTCCGGGCCAGGGGATCAAGCGAGAGCCGCTCAACTCACGTGACGACTATCTTCGGGCCCACGAGAAGGCCGTGACCGGAGCGCGGGGAGCCCTCAAAGGCACGAATGAAGACTTTCTCAAAACTCACTGGAAGTTGCTCGTCGGCGGCCAGGTGGTCGTTGACGTGCCTCGGCACGAGATGCTGCGTGAAACGTTCAATCATCTCGCGCATCACCGCGGCCAGATGACGGTCTATCTTCGTTTGCTGGGTGCGAAGGTCCCCGCACTTTACGGTCCGTCAGCCGACGAACAAACCTTCTGAAACGATGAGTCAAGACCGCGGACTAATTCGAGTCAGGCGAGGACACGGTCATCACCGGGTGACGTTCGTCGAGTTGTTCTTCGACCTGGTCTTCGTGTTCGCGGTGACGCAGCTCTCGCACTCGCTCATCGAGCATTTCTCGATGCTCGGCGCGATCCAGACCACGTTGCTGACACTGGCCGTCTGGTGGACGTGGATGTACACGACGTGGTGGACGAACTGGCTCGATCCCGATCAGCTGCCGGTTCGCGTCGCCCTCTTGATGTTGATGCTCCCAGGCTTGATCCTGTCGGCATCCATCCCGTACGCGTTCGAGACCCGCGGCGTCGCGTTTGCCGGGGCCTACGTGCTCATGCACTGCGGCCGAGCACTGTTCTTCCTCTGGGCAGTGCAAGGTCATCGCACGATGACCCGCAACTTTCAGCGCATCCTCGCCTGGGTCGTCGCGGCCTCGCTCTTCTGGCTGGCTGGCGCGTTCGCCCATGATGGGCAACGCCTGCTGTTGTGGTCGGTTGCACTCGTCGTGGATCTCGCCGCGCCCTGGGCTGGCTACTGGACTCCAGCCCTTGGTCGTTCGACGACGACGGACTGGGAGGTCGAGGGCGGGCACATGTCCGAGCGGTGTGGGCTTTTCATCATCATCGCGCTCGGCGAGTCACTGCTGGTGACCGGAGCAACCTTCGCGGGGATGCCGTGGACGAAAGAGCTGGTGTCCGCGCTCATCGTGTCGTTTCTGGGCAGCCTCGCCATGTGGTGGCTGTATTTCGACACGAGCGCCGACGTCGGCACTCGGACCATTGCTGATTCGCGAGATCCCGGACGCATCGCGCGGCTCGTCTACACCTACATTCACCTGCTGCTGGTAGGCGGCATCATCCTCTCAGCCGTCGGCGACGAGTTCGTCCTCGCCCATCCAGTTGGTCACACCGAGTGGCCAACCGCCATCGCGGTGGTCGGTGGCCCACTGCTCTTCGTCGCGGGGACCTGGACCTTCAAGTGGGCGATCGTCGGCCACCCCCCGTTATCTCCACTGTTTGCGATGGTGACGCTCGCGGGTCTGCTAGCCGTCGCGCCCTTGCTGGCACCCGTGGTCCTGATGGCGCTCGCCACGGTCGTGCTTATTGCCAGCGCGATGTGGGAGGCTCGCACGGCGTCCTCGTGTCCAGTGCCGGCGCCGTCGGTCGCATCGCACCCACACTCCTAACCCCTCTGCGAGCGAAGCGAGCAGCCCTCCGCGAACGAAGCGAGCGGCCTTCCGTGAGCGAAGCGAACGGCCCCTAGTGGCACATCTCCGAGCCGGCGTCGCTGATAGCCCCCGTCGTTTCGAGGAAGGCCCATGAGTAGCTGACGGGGCTCAGAGAGAGCTTGAGGACACCGTGAGCGGAGAGACGCGCCTGCGAATTCGCCGCTGACCGATGGAAGTCATACAGGCGAGCCCCGCCCGTTCCAGCGATGAATTGTTGCAACCCAAGAGAATCAGCACGACCGGCGGCGTCCTGTCGTCCGAATCGCTCGTAGAAATGTTCGTGGCCGGTGACCACGACATCCGCCTGATAGCTCTGTAGAAGCGCCCAGAGATCTCGGAGGCCAACGCTCGGCCCGTTGGGCCCGGACGTGAACAGTGGATGGTGCCAAACGGCCATCGCACACGGATTGCGGTTGATCTGCAACTCCGTACGCACGAATTCATATTGCGGCGACCCCGGGTTGGTCGCCACATTGGAGTCGAGCATCAGGACCAACCAATCACCGGTGCGGAACGAGTAGTAGCCACGGCCGGCCGGCCCGGCTGCGTTTCCGAAGAACTGGAAGTAGCCAGCAGCGTTCGGGGTGTCGTACTCGTGATTGCCGGGCACCGGCCGCCAGCGATGACGAAACTGGCCGTAGAACGGCTCGAAGCACCGTTGAAAGTCGGTCATCGAGCCCTGCATGTACGCGAGATCCCCCGAGAGCAGCAGTTGCCCCTCATTGCGTTCGATGAGCCGGGCGGTCAGTGGTATAGCTGCCGATCCGCACCAGCCGATATCGCCAACCACAAGCACCTCTGAGGTTTGGCCGGTGGGATTGAACGGCGCTCCCCCAGGCGGTGTCGGCGTCGTGCCGGGTGGACCGGCCGTCGGGGGTGTACTCGCTGACGTCGCTTGTAGTGGTGTTGGCGTAGTAGGAACCTGCACCGGCTGATTGCAGGCTGCGGCCAAAGCTAACGCAAGGCAGACGAAGAGTAATGATTGAGGAGAACCGCGCACTTTGAGGGGTGCCGGGCGACATGCTATCGCGGATTTACACGATCGTCACAAAGTTTTTCGCGCTCGCATCTCGGTCACTTGGCCTATAGCTCCATTCTGATGCAACCACGCGGGGCTCCTGCGACACTCATCTGAGATGACGGTGGAGGCTTCGGACAGCGAGCTGATCAGACTCGTCAAACGACGTGACGAATCCGCATTCCGCCAGCTCTATCAACGTCATTCAGCCATCGCCTTTGCTGTTGCCCTTCGCCTGCTGGGCGGCAACCGTTCGGACGCTGAGGACGCGCTCCAGGAAACGTGGCTTCGTGCCGTGCGTGGACTGCCGACGTTTCGCGGCGAGTCGGCTTTCCGAACCTGGCTGACGGGCATTGCGATACGCGTGGCGCTCGAGATCGGACGATCGAAACGATTGGCAGTAGCTCCGTCAGATCAGGAGCCTTCGACAACGACCGTCCCCGGTCTCGCGTTCGACCTCGAACGACTCATTCACCAACTACCCCAGGGCTACCGGCAGGTCGTCGTGCTCCACGACATCGAGGGGCACACGCACGAGGAGATCGCCCAGCTGCTCGACATCGAACCCGGCACATCGAAGAGCCAACTTTCGCGTGCGCGAAACCTCCTCCGTCGATGGTGGAGGCAACCGGTTGAGGAACAACGTCATGGCTGATGAACCAGAGACCACATCCCATCCACTTCCGGAGGTCCGCTCGCTTCCTCGTGGGATAGAACCGCCACCGGAGGCCGAGGCTCGAGTCGTAGCCGCCCTGCGGCGCGAGCATCTGCTGTCTCCGACGCTCGTCAACCGCACGCGCCCATGGCTCGCCATCGCGGCAGCGTTGCTGGTGTTTGTCGCAGGATGGGCGATCGGCAGCCGCCGGCCGCAACCCTCGACCCCATCCGCCAGCCCCGAGTTCGCGCTTCTCCTGTACGGTGATGTGTCGACCGCCGACGGCGCCAACGAAGCCGCGCTGTTTGACGAATATCGACGGTGGGCAATTGGTCTGCGTGAGACCGGTCGGGTCGTCACTGGTCAGCGACTCGCTGACTCGATGCGAGTCGTGCAAACCTCGTCACTGAATACAGCACCGGAACGTGTGAGAGGATTCTTCCTGGTCTCGGCTGCGTCGCTCGACGAGGCCGAATCGATCGCCCGAACCTGCCCTCACGCCCAACGCGGCGGCACCATCATCGTCCGACCGATCGATTGAATGCCTGCCCCACCCGCCCCACCGCCCTACCTGCCCTACCCGCCCCAAGAAGCAACCCTTCCCGCCCTTCGACGCACTCATCCTCACAACCGTGGAGGATCGAAATGCAACGAATCCTGGGGCTCAGCGTTCTCTTGCTGTTCAGCGTCGTTTCGAGCGCACCGCTGGCGCAGGGAACTCGCGTCGAGTACCGCCCGTCCTTGCTCGTGCAACTGTCGGTCGGCAATCTCGACAAGGCACTCGCGTTCTACACCAAGACGCTCGAGTTCGAACTCACCGAGCGTCGCGACGACCTCAAGTTCGCGCACTTGAATACGAATGTTCCTGGTCTCGAATTCGGCCTCAACGAAGTCCCCGATCCGCGCGGGACGGGCGGCCTGGTCCTCAACATCAGCGTGGCGGATGTTGCCACCGCGCGGAAAGTGCTCGAAGGCCGAGGCGTCGTGTTCGATGGACCAACCGTCGTGATTCCGGGAAAGGTTTCACTCGCGGGGTTCAAGGATCCTGATGGCAATCGCTTGCGGCTCGCCGGGCCACCGCCACCGAAGTAGTCAGTGGTCAACGGCCAGTACGATTGGCAGTGCCCTTCCCCGTTACGCTGGATGCGGCACTGGATCTCGCCGCGCACTTCGACTCGGCGCGGGCTTTGCGGTAAGCGCGTGGACTCACGCCGAACTCGGCCCGAAACGCCCGATTGAAGTTCGACACATCGCCGAACCCGCAGTCGAGCGCGATGTCGAGCACGCGCCGATCTTCGCTCTCGAGCCGCATCGCCGCATCGCGCAAGCGCGCGCGCAGGATATATCGATGAGGCGTCAGGCCGGTGATCCGTTCGAACGTTCGAAGGAAATGAAACGCACTCAGATGAGACTCGTTGGCAAGGCGGTCGAGCGTGAGCTCTCCATCGAGATCGTGTTCGATGACACGCACGACTCTGCTTACCCGCTCAGCCGCCCCTGGAGGGATGGCATCGGTCGTCAACCCGGCGGCCATTCGCAAGGCGTGTCCCGCAATCGACAAGCTCATCTCCTGCCAGTCGACCGTCGAGGCGCCCAACAGTCCAGCGCATCCTTGTGAAGCCAAGGGTGAAAATTCCTTCACCGACGGAATACTGACCGCGTCGAACTCGAGGCTTCGACCGCGGACGCCGACGTCGGCCGCAACCTGCTCGAAAAACTTCGGCGCGTAGAGAAACGCCAGGCAGCGATCGCCGGCGGCGTGCTCGTGACCACACTCAAAGCACTGCCCGGCATTGCCGAGCATGATCGAACCCGGCGACAGCAGCGCCTCACCCCGGCTCGCTCGATATTGGAAGGTGCCGGCCGTAACGAGGGCGATGGAGTAGTAGTCGTGGCTTTCTTCGAACGGACGATCCTGGGGACCTGATGTGCAGATGACGTCGGTCACGGTCCAACCGTCTCCCGATGCCAGCACTCGAGCTCTCGTGCCTCCACCTGTTCCGTGACGGACGCGTTCAGCGACGGCTTGCTCGACCTCGGCTGCTATTCGCAATCCCGACCGCTCCTCTTCCTACAGCAATTTTAGCCAAGAACTCCCCGGCGCCAGGGACATATACGTAGGGCATGAGGCTTGAGCATGGCCCGGGTAGCCGGTGGCCGAAGCCAGATTTGGAGGCAATCGTGAAACTGAATCGGATCATGCAAGAGGGATACGGAGAGAACGCCTGGCACGGGGCGAACCTGAAGATGGCTTTGGCAGACGTCACGCCAGAGCTCGCCTTCTGGCGTCCGGCGCCTGATCGGCACAACATCGCCGAGATTGCTTTGCACCACGCCTGGTGCACGAGATCGGTTCGTGGGCAGCTGTCGTCGCCGCCAACCGATCCGTTCCTGCTCGACGGGGAGGATTGGTTTCCGGTGTCGGGACGCGATCGCGTCACATGGCCACAGATTCAAGCGGCGGTCGATGCTGAGCAGGACAAACTTTCGTCGGTGGTTGAATCGCTGAAGAACGATGCACAGCTCGATCTCGTGCTCGGTATCACGTGCCACGCGGTCTATCACGCGGGGCAAGTGCAACTAATCAAGCGCCTGCGCGCGGAGTAAAGGACCATGGCTTCTATTCATAAGGAATTCACCGTGTCGGCACGACCGGAAGATGTCTGGAGTGCGGTGCGTGACGTCGGCGCGATTCACGAACGGCTCGCCAAAGGATTCGTGACGAACACACGGCTCGAAGGCGAGTCGCGTGTCGTCACGTTCGCAAACGGCGCCGTGGTGCGCGAGCTCATCGTCGACGTCGATGACCAGGCTCGTCGCCTGGCGTACGCCGTCGTCGAATGGCAAACAACACATCACAACGCGTCGTTTCAAGTGTTTCCCCACGAACAGGGCAGCCGAATCGTCTGGCTGGCCGACCTGTTGCCGAACAAGCTGGCTGCCACCGTGGACGGCTTCATGGAACAAGGTGTGACAGCAATGAAGCGGACCTTGGACGAACGGGTTGCGGTATGATCCGGCTTCCTTTCCGAGGTCGACACAATGAACGACAAGCATGGTGCGCGCGAGTTAACCAGACGTGATCTACTGCGCGGGGGCGTGGCAATAACCAGCGCAGCGCTGGCCGGCACGTACCTCGCTCCCTGGTTGGCGCGAACGGGCGCGCAACAGGCCCCGGCCGCTGGCGATGCCCTCGCGCAAAGCCGGGCGTCAATGGCGAGCGTGCCGATTCAAGTCCTGAAGCTCACCGATCGCCTGACGATGTTGTCCGGACCGGGAGGAAATGTCGTCGTGCTTCCGGGCAGCGACGGAAAGATCGTTGTAGATACGTTCGTTCAGTCGGTTTGGCCGAAGCTCAGCGAAACACTCGACAGCCTCGGCAAGGAGCCGGTCAAACTGGTCATCGACACGCACTGGCACTTCGATCACTCCGACAACAACGGATCGTTTCAGAAGGCTGGTGCTGCCATCCTTGCGCACGAGAACACGAAGACACGCATGGCGCAGAGCCACAACCTGCTGGGGATGAATATCCCGGCGTCGCCGCCAGAAGCGTTGCCAACGCAGACCTTCAAGACGACCCACTCATTGAGCGTGAACGGCGAGCAAATCGCGCTGGGTTATGTGCCACCCGCACACACCGACACGGACATCTACATTCATTTCACCAAGGGCAACGTGCTCCACCTTGGCGACCTGTACTTCAACGGCAGTTACCCGTTCATCGATTCGTCAACGGGTGGCAAGATCGACGGCATGATTTCCGCCGCGGATGTTGGTCTCAAGCTCGCCAATGCCACGACGAAGATCGTGCCTGGCCATGGCCCCTTGGGCGATCGGGCGGCATTGACGAAGTATCGCGACATGTTGTCGACGGTCCGCGACCGCGTGCAGAAGCTGAAGTCCAGCGGCCAGACGATGGATCAAGTGATTGCCGCGAACCCGACCGCCGAGTTCGATGCGGCATGGGGCAAAGGCTTCATCGACCCCAAGAGGTTCATTGGGCTGGTGTACTCGACACTGTAGAGCAAACACGTACATGCCTCAGAGGCCCAGAGACACAGAGTTATTAGGTTGCTCTGTCCCTCGGTGTCTCTGAGGCTTGTACTTCCTCAACCGGTTACGGAATCGAGTTGTCGCTGACCGGGATGCCGCCAAGCGCCTTGTAGAGTGCAATCACGCTCGTGAAGACGTTGGCCTCTGCCTGCGCCACGGCATCTTCCGCCTGCAGCTGGGTTCGCTCAGCGTCCAGCAACGCCAGAAAATCCGCCGCACCCTCGCGGTAGCGAACTCTCGCGATCGACGCGGCACGAGCACTCTCGCGGGCCTGCTCGGCCAGTCTGACAAGTCGTTGCTGCTCCTCCCGGTACGAGACCAGCGCGTTTTCGGTCTCTTCGAGCGCACGCAGCACGACGAGTTCGAACGTCGCGGCGGCTTCCTGCGTTGCCGCCTCCACACCGCGGAGGCGAGCGCGAACGCTTCCGATGTCGAAGGCCGCCCAGCTCATTGCCGGCGTCACCGCCCAGGCGCGCGAATCGGCGATGTCGAAGAGACTGCCCCGCCCCGCCAGAAGCCCCAGGAATCCCGTAATGGTGATCCGCGGATAGAGATCCGCCGCGGCGACCCCTTCACGCGCCGTTGCCGCCGCGAGCTGACGCTCCGCGGCCCGCACGTCCGGACGGCGTCGCAGCAGCGAGTTCGGTTCACCCACCGCTAGCGCCTTGGTGAGGGGCGGGTACGGTCTCGGCGACAAATCAGCGCCAAGCTCCCCCGGCGAGTCCCAGTCAACACCGCCAGACGATGCTCCCGCTGCGCGGTGGCCGATCGAATCGGCGGGATGCTGGCCTCGATTGCCGCCACCCGCGCCGCGGCGCTCGCAACATCCTGCTCTTCGCCGAACCCGGCATCCCGTCGAACCTGCGCCAGCCGCAGCGTCTCCTGCTGATTCGCGAGGCTTCGCTCGGCGACGGCCAACTGCTGCTGAAGGCCGCGAATCTCGAAGTAGTTCCTGGCGATCTCGGCCACGATGCTCACGCGCACATCGTCTGCCGTGGCCTCGAAGCTCTGCGCGTTTGCCGCGGCGGCGCGGATCTGCGAGCGGACCCGGCCAAACAGGTCCAACTCCCAGAAGGCATCGAACCCGGCCTGATAGATGGTCAGGCCTTGCGGATCCTCGGTGAAGCCCGGGACGACCTGATCGCGACGCTCGACGCTAGCGCCGGCGCCGACCGTTGGAAATCGATCGCGTGAGGCTTCGTCGAAGAAGGAGCGAGCTTGTTGCACACGCGCCAGAGCGATTCGCACGTCGTGATTGGTCGAAAGCCCGCGCGTCACCAGCTGATCGAGCACCGGGTCGTCGAACTGGGTCCACCAGCGCGGGTCGAACGGCTGCTCGACGACGATCGCCGGGGAAGCGTTGCGCATCGCCGTCGGTGACACGGCCGGGGCAACGTAGGGTCCGCGAGCGGCGCACCCCGCCGCTCCGATCAACAACAACGACATCAGGAAAGCACGACGAAACATTTCAATGCCCCTCCACGGGCGCAACCGCTGAAACCACTGGACCGCGTCGACGCGCTGCCGCATGCCGTGAGCGCGTTAGACGACTAATCACGATGTAGAACACTGGCGTCAGGAACAACCCGAACAGCGTGACACCCAGCATTCCGGCAAACACGGCGATACCCATCGCCTGCCGAATCTCGAAGCCTGGTCCCGACGAGAAGACCAGCGGCACGACGCCCATGATGAAGGCCAGTGATGTCATCAACACCGGGCGCAGACGAACGCGGCACGCATCGAGAATCGCCGCGCGTGGTTCTTCGCCCTCCGCTTCGCGCTGGCGTGCGAACTCCACAATCAGAATCGCGTTCTTGCAGGCGAGCCCGGCCAGAACCAGAAAACTGATCTGGGTGAAGACGTTGTTATCACCCTCTGTCAGCCACACTCCGGTGATGGCCGAGAAGAGCGTCATCGGCACGATCAGAATCACGCTGAGCGGTAACGTCCAGCTTTCGTACTGGGCGGCGAGCACGACATAGACCAGCAGCACGCACAGCGGGAAGACGAAGATCATGGTGTTGCCCGACAACAGCTGTTGATACGCAAGCTCGGTCCATTCGAAGGTCATCCCCGGCGGCAGGCGCTCTCTCAGGACTTGCGCGATGGCGTCCTGGGCCTGACCCGAGCTGAAACCTGGCGCGGGTCCGCCGTTGATCTCGGCAGCGGGATGTCCGTTGTAGTGCATCACCTGGTCCGGCCCGTAGCCGCGTTCAACGGTGACCAGCGACCCCAGAGGCACCATGACGCCTTGGGCGTTGCGTGTCTCGAGGCGCCGGATCTGCTCAGGCTGCAAGCGGAACGACGACTCGGCCTGGACGTTCACCTGGTAGGTGCGGCCAAACCGATTGAAGTCGTTGACGTACAGCGACCCGAGGTACACCTGGAGCGTCTCGAAGACCGACGTCAAAGGCACGCCGTAGGTCTTGACGCGCTCGCGATCGACATCGGTGTCGATCTGCGGCACGTTGACCTGGAAGCTCGAGAACAGTCCCAGGAGGGCCGGCGCCTGGCTGGCCGCCTGCATCGACGCCTTGCACCTGCGAATACAGCTCCTCGAAGCCGGCGCTCGCGCGGTCCTGGACGAACAGCTTGAACCCGCCGACCTGACCCAATCCCTGAACCGCGGGCGGTGGAAAGATCGCGACGAACGCTTCCTGCATGCTCGCGAATCGCCCGTTCAGGGCACCGACAATCCCGTCTGCCGACAACTCCGGTGAGCGCCGTTCGTGGGACGGCTTGAGCGTCACGAATACAATGCCGGCATTGGGCGCATTCACGAACCCGTTGATCGACAGGCCCGGAAACGCGACCGCGTTGGCAACGCCCGGATGTTCGAGCGCCATTGCCGACATCTTGCGAATGACCGCTTCCGTCCGATCGAGCGCGGCCGCATCTGGTAGTTGCGCGAACGCTACGAGGTATTCCTTGTCCTGCGTCGGCACGAAGCCGGCGGGAACGCGCGAGAACCCGACGTAGGTCAGCCCAATCAGGCCGAGATAGATCACGATGGCAACCGCGCTGACACGGAGGACTCGCGATACCCCGGCGGCGTAGGCGTCCGAGCCCCGCCTGAACACGCGATTGAATCCCCGGAAAAACCAACCGAACAGCAGGTTGGCGACCCGCTGAACCCGATCCGGTTGAACGCTGTGCGACTTGAGCAGCCGCGACGCCAACGCCGGGCTCAACGTCAACGAGTTGAACGCCGAGATCACCGTGGAGATGGCGATCGTCAACGCAAACTGGCGGTAGAACTGTCCCGTCAGTCCGCTGATGAATGCCGTTGGGATGAAGACGGCGCACAGGACCAATGCGATGGCAATGATCGGCCCCGACACCTCTTCCATCGCTTTCTTGGTCGCTTCCATCGGCTCTTGCCCAAGCGCGATGTGCCGCTCCACGTTCTCGACCACGACAATCGCGTCATCCACGACGATGCCGATGGCGAGAACGAGGCCGAAGAGAGACAACGTGTTCAGCGAAAACCCCAGCGCGAGCATCACCGCCAAGGTTCCGATCAGCGAGACCGGGACGGCGACCAGCGGGATGATCGACGCCCGCCAGGTCTGCAGGAACACCATGACGACAAGGGCAACGAAGAGGATGGCTTCGAAGAGTGTTTCGACCACCGCGTTGATCGACTCGCGCACAAAAACGGTCGGGTCGTACACGATGCGGTAGTCAATGCCCTCGGGGAATGTGGCCTTGAGCGTGGCCATGATCTCGCGGACCTGGTTCGACGCCTCGATCGCGTTCGAACCCGGGCGCTGGAAGATACCGATGCCGACCGCATTCTGGTTATCGAGCAAACTGCGCAGCGCGTACGCGTCCGAGCCGAGCTCGACACGGCCGACGTCACGCACACGCGTGATCTGTCCTTCGGGGGTGGCCCGAACGATGATGTCAGCGAACTCCTCGTCCGTCGTCAGCCGGCCGCGGGCGTTGATCGACAACTGGAACGTGGTGTCGGAGGGCGCGGGGGGTGCACCCAGAACGCCGGCGGCGACCTGCACGTTCTGTTCGCGGATGGCACCAACCACATCGCTGGCAGTGAGGCTGCGCGACGCCAGTCGATCGGGATCGAGCCATACGCGCATGCTGTACTCACCGCCACCGAACACCTGTGCGCTGCCAACCCCTGGGATTCGTGCGATTTCGTCTCGCACGTTGCAGGTGGGCAAAGTTCGACAGATACAAGATGTCGTAGCGCTGGTCGGGCGACACGAGGTGCACGACCATCATCAGGTCGGGCGATGACTTCTCGGTGGTCACGCCGATCCGTTGGACCTCCACCGGCAGTCGCGGCAGGGCCTGCGAGACGCGGTTCTGCACCTGGACCTGCGCGTTGTCGAGATCGGTCCCTACCGCGAACGTGACGGTGAGCGTCATCACGCCGTCAGCCGTCGCTTGCGAGAACATGTAGAGCATGTCCTCGACGCCGGTGAGTCTGCTGCTCCAGCGGAGACGCGACCGTTTCGGCGATGACCCGCGGGTTGGCCCCCGGATAGATCGCACGCACCACCACCGTGGGCGGTACGACCTGGGGATATTCGCTGATCGGAAGCCGGAGCAGCGCGAGCGCACCGGCAATCACGATCACGAACGACAACACGGCCGCAAAGATCGGCCGATCGATGAAGAAGCGAGAGAACCTCATGGCGGCAGTCCTCAGTGGCCAGCGGCGTGTCCACTCGCCGCCGGCGCCACGGGTTCGTCCATCGCTACGATCACGGGGTTGACGGTGACGCCGGGGCGCACTCGCTGCAGCCCGTTCACCACGACCAGATCGCCAGCCTTGAGACCGCTGCGCACGACACGAAGGCCTTCAGCCACGGGCCCGAGCTGCACGGGTCGATATTGGATGGACCTGTCGGGACCCATGACGAACACGAATTTCTTGTCGAGGTCGGTCCCCACGGCACGGTCCTGAATCAGCAGCGCTTTCGACGATCCGCCGCCCGCGACTCGCAACCGGACGAACAGACCGGGTCTCAGGACGCCGTCCGAGTTGGGAAACACAGCGCGTCCGCGAATCGTGCCGCTGACTGGATTCAGCTGGTTATCGATGAAGTTCAGGTGGCCCGTGCGCGGAAATCCCTCCTCATTGGCGAGCGCCATGCGAATGGGCAGGTTCAGGCTGCGACCATCCTTCCGGTTGCCGGCATGTGCCGTGTATTGCAGAAAGATTCGTTCATCGGCGTCGAAGTGGGCGTGCATTGGATCGAGTGATACGACGGTCGTAAGCAGCGTGGCTTCGCCTGGACCGCTCGATACGAGGTTGCCTTCCGTCACCAGCGCGCGACTCGCGCGCCCGTCTGATTGGCGAAGTCACCCGGGTGAACTCGAGATTGAGCTCGACCGCTCGCAAGGCGGCTTCAACCGCCGACACCTGCGCCGCAGATTCCTGCGCAAAGGAGGCTCGCCGATCGTGTTCCTCTTGTGACATCGCGTTCTCTATGCGGAGGCGCTCGGCACGCTGGAGTTCCGAGGCGGCTCGTTGAACGGTCGCGCGAGCGCGCACGAGCTCGGCGCGCAGTCGATCGACTTCCGCCTGAAATGGGCGCGGGTCGATTTGGAACAGGACATCGCCTTTACGAACGACGGCGCCTTCCTGGAAGCCAACCGACGACACGTAGCCGGAGACGCGCGGGCGTACTTCGACCGAGTCGACCGCCTCGAGTCGTCCCGTGAACTCATCCCATTCTGTGATTTCGCGATCCAGGGCGGCCGCGACGGTCACCTGCGGGGGAGCTGGAGGAGCGGGCTGAGCCGACGTATCCGCGCAGGCGACGCTGAAGTGTGAGGAGTGCAATGGGCGCAAGTGCGCTCCATCGGCGTGGGCGCGCAGCCATGGCGTTCCAGACTGCGCGCTTTCGATGCGTGTGCATGTCCATGATCCTCGCGCGCCATTCAAGTGTGAACAATCGGGCAGGCGCAGCAGCCGCAGGTCGGGCATGCGCGGGAGGTGAAGGCGCGACGTTGAGCGGACCTGGATCTGCGACTTTTGGCCGATGGGAGGGTCGACAGAGTTGCCTGATAATGGAGAAATGGGAGCCACCGCAGACACCGGCGAATGTCTCGAACCGAGGGTATCCACCTCGACGGATGTAGCGGCGCTTCGGAGCGCTCTCGCCCGTGAAACCAAGGACCGCCGCCGCGCAGAGTGCTCAGCCCAAATTCAAACCGACGCGGTTCAGCTGGCGCTCGACCTGCTCGTCCGCGAGCCCGATATCGAGGGATTCTTCGGCGCGTTCACGAAGTCGCTGGTGGAAGGGTGCGACGCACAGTCATGTGGCGTCTGGTTGATCGACGAGGATCAAAAACGCTGCGACTTCTGGATGGCGTATCTGGTCGACCGTCTCTACACGCGTACGAGTGCCGATTGGGATTCGCTCAAGCTGCCTCGAGAGACCATGTCGGCGCACTTGTTCGACTACAAGCCTGGGTGGATCACCACCGTGACCTACACGGGCGATGATCCGCGGCTGCCTGAACCAGTTCGGGCCTACAACCAGCAGTCGGGTGTCCAGTCACTCGCCGTCTGTCCGCTCGTGCTCGGCGATCGAAACCTGGGGTGGATTGGCATCTCGGCCAGTCCGACCTCGGATTGCGAGCTTCAGTGGGCGGTCGCGGTGCTCGAGGCCATTGCCCGCCAGGCCACGCTGGCGCTGCATCAAAGCCGGCTTGCCGAGCAACGACGCGTGGAAGAACGCCGCAAGGCCATTCTCGAGGAACGGAATCGCCTGGCGCGCGACATTCACGACAACCTCGCCCAGGGGTTTGCCGCCATCCTCATGCAATTGCAGGCGGCGCAGCGCGAAGCGGGTCCCCTCGCGCCGGCTGTCGCCTCGACGCATCGATGCCACGATCGACATTGCCCGCAGCCACATGGCCGAGGCGCGTCAGTCGGTGTGCGCGCTCCGCCCCAACGTCGGCGATGGCGAAAGCGTCGCAATCGCGCTGAAACGGATCGCCGACGTCGGCCGCAGAACGACCGCGCGTGCCGATCGACGTCACCGTCGATGAGCTCCCGCGGTTTGGTGGCGCGGTCGAGCGGGAAGTGATCGGGATCGCCCAGGAGGCGCTGACCAACGCCGTCCGGCATTCGCGGGCGGGACGCATCAAGATCGTCGCTTCGACGGTCCGCTCGATCGGATTGCGGCTCTCGGTGGCCGATGACGGTCGCGGGATTGCCGGCGACCGTCACGCCGCCGGCTTCGGGATGACGAGCATGCGAGAGCGGGCCGAGCGCATTGGCGCGTCGCTCACGATCGTGACCGCCCCGCGCAAGGGGACCGAGGTCGTCCTCGCCTGGGATCCCGCATCGTTGCCGACGCAGGTGCACGTTGCCAGCTGACACAGCGCTTCACGTCAACGGCAAGGCGCGCGTCTCTGCTGGTGGACGATCACGCGCTCCTCAGAACCGGCGTCGCCAACATCATCAACCAGGAAGCCGACTTGCGCGTGGTCGCCGAGGCCGGCAACGGCGCCGAGGCAGTCGCAGCGTACGAACGCCATCACCCCGACGTCACGCTGCTCGATCTCCGCATGCCGGAAATGGAGGGCGTCGAGGCCGTCCGGCGCATTCGCGAGCGGGATCCGCGCGCACGTGTGATCGTCTTGACGACGTACGATACGGACGATGAGATCTCCCGCGCGCTGAAGGCGGGAGCGAAAGCCTACGTCCTGAAGGACATCTCGGCTGACGATCTCATCGCGTGCATTCGCGACGTGCTGGCGGGCAAGACGTACCTCGCGCCGCAAGCTGCCGCCAAGCTCGCCGAGGGCGTGACCCACGTCCAGCTGACACCCCGCGAGTTGGCAACGCTGCGGCTGATGGCGGATGGCAAGGCCAACAAAGAGATTGCCAGCGAGCTGGGCATCAGCGACCGCACGGTCAAGACGCATCTTGGTCATCTGTTCGAGAAGCTCGGCGTCGCGAGTCGCACAGAAGCGATCAAGGTGGCGATGAGACGTGGGCTCGTTCGGCTGGAGTGATCGGCGTTCGACGGCCAAGTAGCGTCTTCTCGTACAGTCCAGAAACTCTTCACCCATGTCCGGCGTGTTGCGATGGCGGTGTGGTGACGCGAGGCCGTGTAGAGACGGCCGACTCTCGTGTGCCGTCCGCGCGAGAAGGCTCTGGGGAGCCGCGAGCGAGTTAGACCTTCGCTCGTCTCGCAGCAATCACCGCGAACACCTCTCGACGCCAGACGACATCCGGCGACAGGCCCGCCGCGGCGAGCATCTCGATCTCCTGCGCCAGGGAAAAGAAGACGTCCTCTTTTGCCCACGCGGCGAGATAGCTGTCGGTGTCGGCGTCCGAATAGAACTGTCTCAGGTGATCGCGCCAGGCGGCATGACCAGCCGCGGCGAGACGCGCATCGCTCGGCGGGCAGCAGTCCACCGTCATGAACACACCATCGTCTCGAAGTGCAGCACGAAGCCGGCGATAGAGTTGCCGTTTCACGTCGCCATCGTGCACATGATGAAACGAGAACGAGCCGACGACCGCGTCGCTCGGCGGCAGCGGGACGTCGAGAAAGCTGCCCGCGATGGTCGTGACGCGATCGGTGAGGCGCGTGAGTCGCTGCCGGGCCACCTCGAGGATCTCGGGATCACCGTCCACCAGCGTAAGGCTGGCTTCCGGTAACCCTTTCAAGCAGGCTTCGGCGAGCGCACCGGTGCCGGTCCCCAGGTCGACGACATCAGCCTGGCGAGTCGTGAGCCGCGAAAGAGTCTGTGCCGCCGCGGCCAGCATCTCCTCGTAATCGGGAATGAAGGTTCGAATCCGAGCGTCGTACTCATCGAGCCGGATCCCCAAGTGAGATGCGATGGGAGTGGTCACCGATGACTCCTGCGATATTGGCCCGGCAACGTGCCGATGTGGCGCTTGAAGTGCCGAATCAGATGACTCTGATCGCTGAAGCCGCACTCAGCCGCGACCTCAACGGGCGGCATGCCGGCCGCCAGCAGCCCTCGCGCCCGGTCGAGGCGGACCAGAGTCTGAAATCGATGCGGTGGGACACCGTAGCGGGCGCGGAAACACGCCGAGAAATGCTGCGGGCTGAGGTCGGCGTGGCTGGCAGCTTCGGCCAGCGACACCCCTCGCACAGCATTCGCGCGAATGAACTCTCGTGCGGTCGTGAGCCGATGACCATTCGGCGACAGCCGGCTTCGACGCATCCGTCGTCGTCGGGTCAGGCCGCGAACCACGCGACTCAGCCATTCCTCGCTTCCCATCACGTCGAGCAGGCTGTCGCTGGACATGATTCGTGCGAACTCGCGAGCCAGGAGTTCGTCTCGGCGAACTGCAATGCCGACCCGCGGATGGCGGCCGAGGCTCTCCGCGGCGGCGTCCCAGCGTTCTTGCGGTACGTAGATCACCAGGTAGTGTGCGGCGATCCCTCTATCGACCGGGTCTTCAGCCGCGTGCGGTTCCCATGCATCGACCACGCTGACCGCACCGGCCGGAATGTCGGCTGAGAACCGCCCACTGCGATATCGCCCGGGAAAATCGCGGCTCCAACAGACCTGCACTGCGTCGTGGACATGCACATTGTCGCGACCGGCGCGACCCGGAGGATAGGCATAGGCCTCGACCAGGCCGTTGAGCGTTGGCCATGCCTCGATGGCGACCTGATCCGCAGATCGTCCAAGACGCGGAGCATTGGTCCGCCGCACTGTGGAAGCTGGAGAGGCTGAATCGAAGGCATGGGATTCAGCCCACAGGAGGCTTACGTGGTTCACAATTTTTCGGTTTCGTTCTGGAACGGCGACATTCGACTTGCTGGTCGAGTCTTTCGCAACACCGATCGACTGGACGAGCGGCAGCCAGCCATCATCGTGACCGGCTCATGGCTCACCGTCAAGGAGCAGATGCCGGCGGTCTACGCGCCGCTCCTGGCGGAACGAGGTTACACGGTGTTGACGTTCGACTTCGGCGGATTCGGCCAGAGCGCGGGCGAACCCCGTCAGGCGGAGATCCCCCATCGCAAGATCGGCGATCTGTGTGCCGCCGCGGACTTCGTCAGGACACTGTCCGGAATCGATCAGCAGCATGTCGTTCATCTCGCGATCTGCGCGAGCGCTCAGTACGGGCTGGCCGCGCTCGCTCGTGGATCGCGCATCGACCGGTTCATCAGCGTCGCCGGTTGGTATCACGATGCCGCGAGCGTGGCGCCGTTTTACGGTGGCGCCGAAGGCGTCGCGCAACGGCTTGCGATCGCCAGCGCGGCAACGGACCGCTACAACACGAGCGGCACCGTCGAGATGGTACCGGCCTACAAGCCGGGCGATCCTGCCGCAGGCATGTCCTTCGAGCTCGACTACTATGCCAGCGCCTCTCGCGGTGCCATACCCGCGTGGAAGAATTCGATGGCCACCATGTCGTGGTGGTACTGGCTGACGTTCGACGGACTGAGCGCCGCCAGTCAGGTCGAGACACCATCGTTGTTCGTGCACAGCGATGGGTGCGTGCTGCCCGACAATTTGCGCAGGGTCTATTCGGACGTCGCTGGGCCAAAGCGACTCGAGTGGAGCGAAGGCGGACAAACCGACTTCTACGATCAACCCGCGCAGGTGGCTCGTGTCGTCGAACTGACCGAAGCTTTCCTGGAGAATCGCACCGTATGAACTTCTCGACTCCCACCTCGCCCAGGATCAGGGCCGTGCGATGACAACGAGGAAAACTCGAGTCGCTCTCGTTACCGGAGGCAATCGGGGTCTCGGCCTGGAAACCGTACGGCAGTTGAGCGCCGCTGGATTCCAGGTCGTACTCGGATCGCGCAGCCCCGACGCGGGTCGCGAGGCACAACGCGCATTAGGAGACCCGAGTGTTCAGGCGATTCGCCTTGACGTCGCCTCAGAGGAGGACGTCACGGAGGCCGAAAAGTCCATTGCCGGAGAGCACGGGCGGCTCGACGTATTGATCAACAACGCCGCAGCGTTCTACGACACCGACACCAACGCCATCGATGCGGATTTGGACATCGTCTCGGCCGCGATCGATATCAATGTCGTTGGCGCGTGGCGGATGGCTCAGCTCGCGATTCGGTTCATGAAGCCACAGCGGAGCGGCCGAATCGTCAATGTATCGAGCGGGGCCGGAGCATGGCAGTCGTTGACTGGACACGCTCCTGCTTACTCGATCTCGAAGCTCGCCCTGAACGGATTGACGCGCATGCTGGCGTCGCAACTCCAGGGATCCCGCATTCTCGTGAATGCGGTCTGCCCCGGTTGGGTCGCGACCGACATGGGTGGCCCAGGAGGACGTCCGGTTGCGGACGGCGCTCGCAGCATCGTATGGGCCGCACTCCTGCCCGATGATGGACCATCGGGCGGCTTCTTCCGGGATGGCCGGCCGATTGAATGGTGACCGGCTGTGTCGGGGCAACGCAGCGATGCTAGGATGGGATCCGCGAGTCCCTCCTCACTCGCATTTGGGTCGGGGCCAGCGCCTGCTGTACCCATCGAGGAGTCGTATTCATGCGAATTTCAAGAGCGTTGGTTCTGGTCGTCCTGGTCGGAGGACTTTTGGGCGTGCCGTCGCGTGCCGCGGCTGACACGTTCTTCACCCCGTACTTCGGCTGGACGTTCGCGTCGAAGTACGGTCCCGCCGAACCTAAAAGCAAGTTCGTCTACGGCGGCGACCTCATGTGGCTTGGGACGTCAGGTGTCGGGTTCGAGCTCGACTTTGCCTATCACCCAAACTTCTTCGAGCCCGGAGACGACGAGGAGCTGTTCGATTTCGACAGCGACGGCAACGTCGTTACTTTCATGGGCAATCTCGTGTTCGGATATCAGGGCGGCGGGATTCAACCCTACGTCACCGGCGGGTTTGGGCTCATGCGAACGAACATCTCCGACGTCACTGGTTTCTTCGATGAAATCAGCGACACGGCGTGGGGCGTCAATGCGGGCGGTGGCCTTCGAATGGGCGGACCAAAGTTCGCTGTCCGAGGTGACCTGCGCTACTTCCGGCAGCTTTCCGACATCGAGTTCCTCGTTGTGGATTTAGATCTCGCCGACTTCTCGGTACTGGCGCGGCACCGTGGGGCTGTCGTTCGGGTTCTGAAGTCACCGACCGAGTTTCGCGAACCGGGCGGACGGTTCGCCCGGTTTCGCGAAGGTCATCAGTCCTACTTGGATCGCTGGAACGTGAGGGGTGCGGTGACGGGACCTTGAGTCCACTGCCCAGCGAGTTCCGTGCCTTCAGGATTCAAGCGTGCCTGCGAATGACGCAGCAATCGAAGGCACCCCGATCGTCACGCTCAAACCCTTTTGCGTAATTGCGATAGGAATCTCCACACCGCTACCGTCAGGGCTCATGATCGTGCCGATCGCGCCATCGGTCTGATTGGCCATCTTCAGCACGAGCCGCATTGAGCGTCCCTCGGCTTCGATCGCTCCGTTCCACGAGCCCTCGAGCTCTTTCGCAATCGGGCCGTTGACCGGTACTGGGGCGATCCTCGCGTCGCCATTGCGAGTCAGCTTGAACGGTACGCTTTGCCCTCCTTGCTCCACTTGACCGGACATCGATGTGCCGTCGTCGGACAAGAGGCCCTGGAATGTTGCTGGAGCTTGCCCGGCGCGAACGACGAACCGCACGTTCTTCCCTTCGACAACAACGGTGGAGAGCGGCAAGCCTTTGACGCCCTGCACCGGCTGGCTGAACGTTCCGGCATAGACGGCGCCGTTTGCCTTCAGATCGATTTCGACGGCCAATTCCATTTCAGGAATCTGGACGGCGCCTTCCCAATGGCCGGCGGCGCTGGGCAGGCTCTGAGCATCCCCACGTGAGGTCAATACGACGAGCAACGAAACTGCCACGATGGTTCGAGTGAGTGCGCGCATGTGAGTCTCCTCTTCGTCCTTAAAAATCCTGACGGGCAATGTTTGCGACAGCTGCAGCTATCGCGGCGGCGGTGACGGCGGCGCTGGCCAACAATCCAAGCCATGGGATTACGCCGTCGCGAAAATAGACTTCCCCACTCATCAGCCCATACACGCCGTGGCGCGACAGACCAGTGACTTGCTCAGCGAGCGCTACGACGACCGCCACGCACAAGACGATCAGGGCTGGCCGCCAGACATCGTTGAAGACGGTCGACAACAGAAACGAGAACGCGAACAAGGCGCTGCTCACCATGAACAGGCACAAGGCGTGGACCATCGCATCGCTGACGGCGTACCGCTCGCCCACAACCGGTGACAGGACGGGCAGAAGGAGTGTTGGGACCAGCGCAAGTACCGACAGTTCGGCGAGGCCGGTCGCAGCCCTGACACCAAGCAGTCGCTCCCGAGAGACGGGCAAGGACAGCGTGAAGATCGCGCCGCCGCGTCCTGCCTGCGCCAGCAGGCCGCCGCTGCCAAGGATCACGGCAAAGAGCGTCAACAACTCGGGGACGGAGCCCGTGAGCCACTCCGACCAGATATAGCCGCGATACTCGCGTGACAGCGCAATCGCTTCGGCGATCTGACGGCCAAGGATGCCTCCACTCGTGGCTGGCTGAGTGGACTGGAGAATCGCTTGCACTTCGGGATATGTCAGCACGATGCTGCAGACCGAGCCGATGACGAGCACGAGTCCAATCAGGAAGCGCCAACGCGTTTCGAGCCAGGATTTGTACCAGAGCATGTCAATCCTCCACCGCGACGGTTTCGAGAAACAGGTCCTTCAACGGAATCGGCATGACGTCAACAGAGAGCGGGTTCAGTTGCTTCGCCTCTTGGATCAAGAGATCGGCGCCCCGACTGGAAAGGACGGTCAGCACGCGACCGTTGCGGCGAACACGAACGACGCCTGGCGCCTGAAAACTTGCCGGGGGCGCGTCGCTTTCGAACACGAGCTGAACGCGGCGGTAGTGCTCACGCAAGTCGTCGAGAGCACCTGACAGGACGGTACGGCCGTGATCGATGATCGCGACGTGGTCGGCAACCTGCTCCACTTCCGCGATTTGGTGCGAGGAGAAGAACACCGTTGCTTCTTCGCTGCCGACGTGGGTGACCAACGCCTGCAGAACTTCCTCGGTCATGGCGGGATCGAGCCCGGATGTGGGTTCGTCGAGAATCAGCAGGTCCGCCGCCCGGCAGAGGGCGAGGAGCAATGCGAGCTTCGTCCGCATTCCACGTGAGAGCTCCTTGACCCGTCGCTCTCGAGGGAGCTCGAAACGGTGGATGTAACGCTGCTCGAGGTCACTCCGCCAGCGGGGAAAGAACGGCGCGGTGAATCGGATCATCTCGTCGACGGTCATGTAATCGAAGAGGTCTTTTTCATCGCTGACGAACCCGGTACGTGTGCGAATCGCCACGCTCGCCTTCGGGTCCTCGGCGGGCATGCCAAAAACGCGCGCCAATCCACTGGTCGGCCTGGCCATGCCAAGCAGTACCTTGGCCGTGGTGGTCTTGCCGGCGCCGTTTCGGCCGAGGAAGCCGAAGATCGATCCCGATGGGACACGGAGGTTCAGGCCGCGCAGTGCCTCGACGCGGTCATATCTCTTGGTGAGATCGACGGTTTCGATTGCCAGCGACTCAGTCATTGACTCCTGCTTTCCCCAACCCGACCAGTTCCGCTTCGAACAACCGCCGGATCTCCTCGTCGGTCACACCGCTTTTTCGCAACCGTTCCACCGTTGCCGCCACGATCGATTGACCAGCCCGGAGCTTTTCAGTGACCTTCCGCGCGCGCGCCTGCCCGGAGACAAAGGCTCCGGCGCCGTGTCGCAACTCGATGACACCCTCGTGTTCGAGCTCGCGATATGCCTTGGCAACGGTATTCGGGTTAATCACAAGCTGCTCCGCCAGCGGCCGGATGCCCGGCAACTGCTCGCCGGGGCGTAGAGCGCCGGTTTCGATGTTGTGCTTCACCTGCTCCATCAACTGCAGGTAAATGGGGACGCCCGACGAGGGATTGGGTCGAAACAACATCGAACTGTACTACTGAACTAGCACAGTATTACTGTGCGCCAGGAGCCAGGGGCTTGTCAAGGGCCGGCCAATTCGGCCCCCTCAGCGTCTGTGTCTGGACGACGATGGGAGGGGTTATGGGCAGGAGACGTCGCGGCAGGTGGCTAGTTTTTCTCCTCGGAACGCTCGCCGCTGGCGTGGTTTCGAATTCGTCGGGTGTTCGCGCACAAGCGGCCGGCGTCTATGTGCTGGGCGCTCTCCACGCGCTTCATCAGACCGAAGACTCCTTCGATTTCGAGGCGCTGCGACGCATCGTCGTCGCAATCAAGCCTGATGTCGTGGTCCTCGAGGTCCGGCCCGATGAACTGGCGGATCGCAAAGAAACGCAGGGCCGACCCGAATATCCGAAGGTCATCTGGCCGTTGCTCGCCGGTTCACCGATCACGGCGGTGGCGATGGAGCCCGGCGATCAGGTTTTTGCGCAGATGACTGGCGACGCGTCAAGCGCCATGAAAGCGTTTACGACTCGCGATCCGGAAGGCGCCAAGCAGTGGTCTGGCTACCAGCGAGCGTTCGAAACCGTGTTGCGCGCCCACTGGCAGCACCCGGCGGACACTCACGACGCGACGACGGCGAGCCTTTCGCGAGCGTACTACGTTGCGCAGTACGCAACCATCGGCGAGGCGATCAAGACAGTTCAGGAGCAGTGGGATCGATTCATGGTCGATCGAGCGCTCGAAGCCGTTCGCGCCGCACCTGATCAGCGCGTGCTCATCCTATGCAGCTATCGCAACCGGCATCGGTTCGTGGATGCGCTCCAAAATGCGGCGCCATCGCGCCTCGTGGAGATGGAGTCGTGGCTGAAAGCCAACGGGAACAAGTAACCAGTGCACCTCCGCCGCTATCAAAATCCTTCGATCGAAAAATTCCGGCTTTCTCCTCAGCCAGAAGACAGCATCCGGCGTCTACAATTAGGAAGCGTCTGACCGGAGAACGTCAGTGAGTCATTCGAGCGAGATCCCGACATCTATTGTAGGAACCGAAGCGTCCTCTGCTATTTTTCCGCCGCTTTACGAGACGATGCGCACTCGTCGGAGGCAGTTGTGGAAGTCATCCGTGGGTGTCGTGGAGGACCTGCGAAGCTCGATCACGCTGCGCAACGGCACGCCGGAAGCGTACTCCCCGTTCTTCCAGGTATGTCTTCCCTACCGCGGGCTGTTCGTGTGGCACGTGGGCCACGACGAGGTGGTGGCGGACGCCAATCAAGTGTTGTTCGTCGCCGGCGGTGAAAGCTTTCACCTCAGCCAGCCGGTGACCGGGCGCTACGCCGAGCTGATCATCACACCGGATTCAGAGTTGCTGGCTGAAATCACGCGCACCGCGCCGAAGCATCTCGCCGGTCATCCACTCTTTCTGCAACGGAGCCGACGCGCGAATCTGAAACTGCAGGGGTTGCGCTCCCGGTTCCTGCATCAAGCTTTGGCGGCTGAATGGGATGGCATCGCCGCGGAGGAGCTGCTGATCAGCGTGCTGCGCGAGGCACTGCAGACGGAATCCGGGCGTGCGTTACCGAGCGCGCGAACGCGACGACTCGTGCGGGCGACGAAAGAGTTCCTGCAGGTTCACCTTGCCAGCCCGATCCGCCTTCGTGACGTCGCGCGCGCCGTCGGCGCGTCGCCGACCTACCTGACGGACGTATTTCGCCGCGTCGAGGGCGTGCCGTTACACCGATACGTTATGCAACTGCGCTTGTCACGCGCGCTGGTCGAACTGCCTCACGCGTCTGACCTGACGACGCTGGCCTTCAACTTGGGCTTCTCGAGCCACAGCCACTTCACCGCGGCGTTCAAACGCGCGTTCGACTGCACGCCGTCGGAGTTTCGATCGTCGACGCAGCCGAACGGCTTGCGACGAGACTTACGCACTCAGCTCAACGACTGACAAACCGCCCCAGCATGCCGATCACGTCGTCGACCATCGACCCATCACGATTCGAGTCGAGCATCGGGGTGAGCATGCCAAACAAGCCATCCGCCCCGGCCGCACCGGCTTGTGTGCCGCCGGGCTGACGAACCTGTTTGCTCAGGGAACCCATCATCATTGCGGCAATGATGGGCAACATGCTTTTCAGAACGTTTTCGCTCAGCCCGGTTTGCGATGCGGCCCGAGCTGCCACCTGGCGGCTGACATCTTTGCTGCCGAAGATGTGCCCGAGAATCCCGTTGCCATCCGACACCGTGTCGGCTCGACCGAGCGCGCCCAGGTCGTCGACGTATTGCTGATGCTGTCCGCCGCTTAGCGCCGAGATCAGCCCGTCGAGACCCTGCGGGCTCGACATGTTCCTGTTGAATCCGGCGGCCAGGGCCGGAACCAGCGCCGAGAGAGCCGTGGCAACCTGGTCTTGATTCAGACCAAACTGCTGACCGAGTTGTTGTGTAGCACCGCCACCCTGCGCGCCCAGAATCGAGTCGAGAATGTTCATACCGACCTCCATCTACCTATGAAGCGGTCGCCGGGCCCCACGAGCTGAGGGCGCCGGCCAACTCTTCGAGCGCGACCTGTTCCTCCGGGCTGACGACCGTCCCTCCGATACCAAGGAACCCGCCTTCCTTCGACGCCTGTGCCACGTTGGCAGCAACGGAGAGGAGCCATTTCCTGAACGCCTCGGCTTCGTCCGGCGACTTTGCCGCCACGGCGCCAAGCGCGTCTTGCAATCGGCCCTGGAGCGCAAGCTTCATCTGTGCGACGTCGGTCTTGGGCACGTCTGGAAGTTCGGGACGTCCGCCGCCGCTCTTGACGCTTTCGGCGAGCGCTCTAACGATCTCCGGCGCGTCGGCGGCTGCGGAATTGGTGATGGCCTTGCCAACCGCCATCGCTTCCTTGGTGATACCCAGCGGTCCGCTTGCATCGGCGAGGGTGATGTAGAGCCCGGCCGCGACCGGCGCTCCAGCAATCGCTTTCCATTCTTCCGCGGTGTAATCAGTCTTCGTAGACATGGAGTCTCCGTCAGGGAATCCGCAACTTCTGACCGACCTCGATTCGATTCGGATCCGTCAGCGACTCCCGGTTCGCACAGAAGATACGTGGGGACAACGCAGCATCCCCGTAGAGTTGCTTGGCGATTTTCGCGAGCGTGTCGCCTTTTCGTACTTCGTACCACTGCGTCGCGTCCCAGTCGTCGCCTTTGGCGTTTTGAGCTTCAGCCATTGGGTCCTCCGATTCCCGCTCGTTCGTGGGTCGTGATGCAGCCAACCAATCGCGGCCGTGATTGAGCAGTCGAGTTGTGGGAGGGCTATTCTCCTTCAGGCAGGATTGCCTGAGCGGTAAATTCGCAAGGTCGAGCTGGTGAAGACAGAGGAAGGCGAAACAGCTGCGCGGGCAAGCAGCCCGTGGTGAAAGTCATGACGTGTGACTCGGCAGAGCGCGGGCGCCCTCATCCACTTATAAGTGGGGAGCAATTCTTTCGGCTGCCTCTCTTGAACTGATGACGGGATACACCTCGAAGTCGACGATGTCGCTCCAATGTGCGATCCACTCATCCAAGAGCAGACGATTATCTGTCTCCATGAGTTGGTAGCAGCGCTCGAGCTTCGTGTCCACCCAACTGGATACGTACGAGAGGCCCTCTGGCGCGAGCCGCCCGTGGTCTCGAAATCGGCGATAAACGGGGGCAGCGTCGCCACCCTTGAAGCGTTCGATCACCATATAGAGACTTTTGCCCATCGTCTGTCCTCTGCGTCGACGCTCTCGCAGCTCCCGCACTGCCGCGCGTCGCCCTCAAGCGCACCTTGACGTGCAATTGTTGATCGACAGGTTCGATTCCACGTCCTACACCGTCGCGCACGGCGATGGGCAAACGGCGGCGGCGTCCGAAGCAGACGTCGATGTGGATGGCCACGCAAGACCTGCCGCGAAGCGCCGCGCATCCGTTCTTACATGCGCCTGCATCAGATTCTCGACAAGGCCGACTTCGGCGCGCACGTCGAGACGCTGTGCCAGCGGTTTTACGACGCCGACGTCGCCCGGCCAGGCCTGCCGCCGGGGCAATATTTCCGCATGCTGTTGCTTGAGACCTTCCAACCTGGCTCGGTGAGTTGCACTCGCTCATCGAACTTCGAGCCTCCGGCAATCAGCTTCAGACCTTGCCGGATTCGATTGCACGCTTGTCTCAGCTCCGCGAGCTCCACCTGCGAAACAACCAGCTTCGGTCTTTGCCAGATTCGTTGACCCAGCTCGAGAGCCTCCGGCATCTGGATTTGCGCGGCAACCCGCTCGAAGCCTTGCCACCCCTCACGAACCTCCCACGACTCTGCAAGCTCGATCTTCGTTGGGTGACGACCTTGCCTTCCCTACCGTGGATCAAAGATCTGGAGAGCCAGGGTTGCGCCGTCTATTGGTAGCGGCGGTCCCTCGCATCCAAGACTGCTGCCGAGCCGTATAGATCGAGGCCCGCCGAGTCTAGCCGGGGTGGTCCGGTCGGCGCTGCCACAATCTTCAGGCCGTTGGACCGTTGCACCCTGAGCACACATTTCGGCGTCCTATCGTGGACGGAGCGTGAATGGCGTTCGCATTTTTTCGATATTTGTGTTTCCTGTCCCTGTATCTCCTGCTCGCGAGCACGGCATCCGCTCAAACGTCCACGATCGTAGGTACAGTCCGCGACGAAACCGGAGGGTTGCTACCGGGGGTTATCGTCGAGCTGAGTGCCGGGGTTGCCAGCGAACGCACCGAAACGGATGCTCTAGGGGCGTACCGGTTCGATCGATTGGCTCCCGGTCCCGCGAACCTCGCCTATTCGCTAATCAATTTCGCAACAGCCAGACGTAGCGTCGACATTCCCTCGAGCGGACAGGTACGCACTGACGTCGTCCTGCATCTGTCACTGAGCGCGGATGTCACGGTGACCGCGAAGTCGACGTTTACGAATCTCGCCGATGCGGAGAATCCGACACGGAACCTGGTCGGCATCGCGCAATCAGCCAGTCAGGGGGCGATCACGGCGCGTCAGCTCGACGCGCGCCCAATCATGCGCTCCGGCGAGGTCCTGGAGACCGTGCCAGGCGTCGTCATCAGTCAGCACAGCGGTGAGGGCAAGGCCAACCAGTACCTACCTTCGAGGCTTCAACCTCGATCACGGAACCGACTTCGCGACTACGGTGGCCGGCATGCCGGTGAACATGCCGACACACGGCCACGGCCACGGTTATTCCGATCTCAACTTTCTGATCCCCGAGCTGGTGAGCGGCGTTCAATTCTCCAAGGGCCCTTACTTCGCCGACCAGGGCGACTTCGCAACGGCGGGAGCCGCGAACATCAACTACACCAACTTGCTGGCGCGTCCTATCGTTCGCGTCGGTGGGGGCGGTCAGGGGTATGCGCGAGCGCTGGCGGCCGCCTCGGTCGTGGCGGGCCAAGGCAACATGCTGGGTGCCATCGAGGTTCAGCACAACGACGGACCGTGGGTCCGGCCCGATGACTTTCGAAAGGTGAACGCTCTCGTTCGCTATAGCCGCGGCGACGCCCTGAACGGTTACTCGGTGACGGGGATGGGCTACCGAGGTATGTGGGACGCGACCGATCAGATTCCGGTTCGCGCTGTCAGCAGCGGCTCACTCGACCGATTTGGCACCATCGATCCAACCGACGGCGGAGATTCGTATCGCTACAGCGGTTCGTTCGACTGGCAACGCACTCGGCGCAATGCCGCCACGAAGTTCACGGCTTATGGCATCGGGTACGACCTCAACCTGTTCTCCAACTTCACCTTCTTTCTCGACGACTCCGTGAATGGGGATCAGTTCCGGCAAGCCGATCATCGCTTCGTCAGTGGTGCCAAACTCAGCCATCGACGCATCGATCGCTGGGCCGGTCGTCCGGTGCAAAACACGATTGCGGTTCAGATGCGGAACGACAACATCAGCAACGTGGGGCTCTATCACACGGTGGCTCGTCGCCCGC
Source organism: uncultured Acidobacteriota bacterium (assembly GCA_963724485.1). GTDB lineage: Bacteria > Acidobacteriota > Vicinamibacteria > Vicinamibacterales > UBA2999 > JACCSI01. Next base: position 281,729 of record CAVRUW010000010.1, on the reverse strand, counting down.
TCGGGACCGTGCGCGAAGACTCGGTGATTCAGACGAGCATCGCTGTCTACGGCCAAAACGAGACCGAGTGGACGCCTTGGCTCCGCACCCTTGCCGGCATCCGTGTCGATGGCTATCGGTTCAATGTCAACGCCAACGAGCCTGCCAACTCCGGCACCGACTACGCGGGACTGGTGAGCCCTAAGGGTGGCGCCATACTCGGGCCCTGGAATGGAACCGAGTTCTACGTCAACGCCGGGCTCGGCTTTCACAGCAACGATGCGCGCGGTGCGACGATCACAATCGATCCGGCGACGGGCGAATTGGCCGATCGAGTGACGCCCCTCGCGCGTGCGAAGGGGGCCGAAGTCGGCATTCGAAGTGTGCGGATTCCGCGACTGCAGACGAGTCTTTCGCTATGGACCCTGAGCCTCGATTCCGAGCTGATCTTCATCGGCGACGCGGGCACAACAGAGGCCGGGCGCCCGAGTCACCGCTACGGGCTCGAATGGGCAAATTACTACTCACCTCGCCCGTGGTTGACGTTTGACGCCGACTTTTCCCTCTCGCGCGCCCAGTTCACGGACGATGATCCCGCGGGAGACTATGTGCCAGGTGCCGTCGCCACGGTGGTATCGGGTGGTGCGACCGTGGACAGCCTGCGAAATGTATTCGGCAGCTTGCGCTGGCGATATTTCGGACCGCGGGCCCTGCTCGAAGACAACTCGATTCGCTCCGACGCGACCAGCCTGGTGAACCTGGAAGTGGGCTATCGATTCAGCAACTCAGTGCGAATTGCTCTCGATGTCTTCAACCTGTTCGACACCGAGACCAGCGACGTCGATTACTTCTACCGCTCACGACTGCCTGGCGAGCCGAGCGCCGGCATCGAGGACTTCCACTTTCACCCAACACTGCCACGTACCGCCCGCATCAATTTGATCGTTGGCTTCTGACGCCGCCAACTACTGGAGCCGCGCTCTAGTCGTTGCGAAGGGCCACGAGCGGATCGAGTCGTGACGCACGCAACGCCGGGACGACACAGGCCGTCATCCCGACGAAGATCACGGTCGCAGCGGTTATCCCGAGAACCCACGGATCGTACCTGCCCACCTGAAACAGTTCGCTCGCAAGCAGGCGAGAGCTTGCAGCAGCGCCGGCAAGCCCCAGCACCAGGCCAACCCCAATCATTCGAGCGCCTCTCACTAACACATCGTGGATGAGGTCTCGACGCCCGGCGCCAAACGCCATCCTGATTCCGAACTCACGCTGCCGCGTGCTCACGGCGTACGCCATCACCCCATAGAGCCCAATGCTTGCCAGCGCGAGTGCGGCAACCGCGAACACTCCAACGAGCCCGAGCAGCACTTGCCGCTGCACCATCGAGCGGGACATCTCGCGATCGAGCACTCGTGGGTTGGCCAGCGCAACCCCGGAGTCCAGGCGCTCGACTTCTTGTCTTGCGCTAGCCAGGAGGCTCAACGGCGAAAGCGGCGTCCGGATCACAATCGAGATGGCGCTGGTGTTGAAGGCCTGCGGCGCGTAGGCAAAGGCTCCGCGCGCGGTGTCCATTCGTCGATCGACGATGTCGGCGACAATACCCAAGACCTGCCAGGTGTTACCAGCGATCACGAGGGGATGGCCGACCGCGTCGCCGTCGGCGAAGAACAACCGCGCGGTTGCCTCACTGATGACGACTACGCGGGGGCCGTCGGCTCGATTGTCGGCATCGGCAAGCCAGCGACCACCGACTAATTCCGCACCGAGTGCCTCCAGATAACCCGGTGACACGAAGTCCAAGCGGCCAGTGACCGTGCTGCGCTCGTCGACCGGTCGACGGAAGAACTCGCCGTAGCCGCCACCACTGAAGGGGATCGACATCCCGCTTCCCGCACCTTCGACACCAGGGAGACTGCGCAACCGTTCGAGCAATCGGGAGGTAAAAGCCAGGCGCTTCGCGGATGAAGTGTAAGTGACGTCTGGCAACGAGACATCGAAAGCCAGGACACGGTGAGGATCAAATCCAGGATCCGCGGTTGCAACACGATTGAGGCTGCGCATCAGTAGGCCAGCCGACGTGACCAGCACCACGGTCAACGCGATCTCGGTGGCGACGAGCACGAACTGTGTTCGCTGTCGTCCTCCCGAGGTCACCGCGCGTCCACCGCTAGTGAGGCTGACGTTCAGGTTGAGGCGTCGAGCCTTCAAAGCAGGCAGCAACCCGAACAGTGGCGCAGCGGCAACCGTGACGACGAACGAGAACGCCAGCACGCGCGCATCGAGCCTCGGAGTAAAAGCGATCGACGTGACCTCGGCGACCAGTCGCCCCATGACCGACACGCCGACGAACGCCACGACGATCCCGGCCACGCCACCGAGTAGCGCGAGCGTGGCGTTCTCCGTCAGCACCTGACGAACCAGCCGTCGCGCTCCGGCCCCCAGTGCGGCGCGCACTGCCAGCTCCTGCTCTCGTTGGTAGCCGCGCGCAAGGAGCAGGTTCGCGACGTTCGCACAGGCAATCAACAGCACCAGCGAGACGGCGGCAGCCAGAATGACGAGGGGCGTCCGGGTCACGCCGGCAATGACGTCGATGGCCGGTTGAGCCGTCACGCTCCATCGCCGTTTGAACGCCGGATACTCAGGCTCGAGACGCTGTTTGATGGCCTTGAGATCTGCGTCGGCGTCCAGGATGGTGACGCCAGGAGCTAATCTGCCGAAGACGACCGCCCAGTGCGGCGAACGCTGCGCCCGCGGAGTTTCAGGCAGCAAGACCGCTGGAACGACGAACTGATCGTCCCGGAACATCCACGCTCCGCTCGGGAGGACGCCGATAACCGTGCGAGGAATTTCGTCCAATACGATTGTTCGGCCCACGATCCCAAGGTCTCCGCCGAACCGAGATCGCCACATCTCCTCCGTGAGCAGCACCACATCGTTCTGGCCGCCGGGGCGATCGTCCTCAGGTCCAAACCCTCGTCCGAAGAGTGGCTGGATACCGAGGACCTGGAGGAACTCATGAGATGCCTCCAGGCCTGACACTCGCTCGGTCACGCTATTCCCGCGCAGGTTATAGCTGACGCGTGACAGCAGTGTGAGAGCGGTAAATCGTGACTGGTGTCTCCGCCAGTCGAGGAACGCACCGCCGGAAACGCTGTTCGTGCTGCCGTTCTCTAGCGTTTCCGAAACTTGCACCAGGCGTTCCGCCTCCGGATAAGGCAAGGGTCGGAGCAAGGCAGCCTCGAGAACGCTATAGATTGCCGTGTTGGCCCCAATGCCGAGCGCGAGGGTCAGAATCGCGACAGCGGCAAACCCGGGGCTTCGCCGCAACAAACGAACGCCCAACCGTGTGTCTTGCAGGATCTCGGTCCAGAAGAGGCTGAACCGCCGGCGCTGTTCGGCGCGCTCGTCGATTCGTGACAAGACTCGAAGGCTGGCCGATCGATCGCCGAATTCGCGCTGTGCCTGCGCCCGCGCAGTCGCCTCACTGAGTCCGCCGGCCGTCAGCTCACGCGTGCGCATCTCGAGGTGAAACTCGACCTCGTCGTGGATCTCCGCACGCACCATGGCACGACTGCGCAGCGGAAACCGGAACAGGCGTTTGACTCCCCAGGGCCGCATGCACTCACCTCAGCCGGCTTCTTCGATCACTTTGACCATGGCGTCGGCGTAGCGTCGCCATAGGGACACTTCGTCGCGAAGCTGCCGGCGTCCGGCAGCGGTCAGGCTGTAATACTTCGCGCGGCGATTGTTCTCGGATGCTCCCCACTCGGCCTGGATCCACCGCCTGGCCTCCAGGCGGTGAAGGGCCTGGTAGAGCGCGGCATCTTCCATGACCAACGCGCCTTCGGTACGTGTGCGAATCCAGCGGGTGATCGCATAGCCGTGCGCGGGTCCGCCCTGCAGCGCTCGAAGGATCAGCAGGCTGACCGTGCCTTGGAGGAGCGTCAGCGTCGAGTCACTCACGCAGCGGTTGGACGAGGGGAAGGGCCGGGATGTTCCACTCATCACGTGAGTGGTCGCACGGGTCTAGCGGCCAAGTTGCGGCTTGAGTAACCTGGCTAGGCTTTTCGCAGCGCAACCGCGAGATTGCCGAGCGCAAGCTCCAGCAACTTCCGTGACGTCGCGATATTCATCCGCATGTGGTCGTGGCCGTTGAGCCCATAGGACGAACCCGGGTTCATGTGCACTTTGGCATGCGCGACGAAATGGCGCTCGACCATGTTTTCGGGAGTCAGCACCGCCGTCGAGGCCGTGCGCGTCTTGTTGGCGGCCTCGGCCAGCTCCAATCCGCCGATCCGTTTGTTCACCGCGCTCACGTCCAGCCACGCCAGATAGGTGCCTTCGGCTTTGGTGTACTTCACGAGCGGCACATTGTCGCGAATGAACTGCTGCACGAAGTCGTGATTGGCGTCGATGTAGCTGACGAGCTGATTGAGCCACTCTTCACCGCCATCGTACGCCGCGCGGTTCGCGATGACGCCCAACGTACTCAAGTCGGCGCGGTGATTGGTTCGAACCTTGGCGAGCAGATCCGGATTTGTCGAGTAGAACCAGCCGATCTTGTGTGCTGCCAGCCCGAACGACTTGCTGGCCGCCTTGAACGTGATGCTGTTGTCGACGACGGCCTTGTTGGGGAGGCTGGCGAACGGCGTGTACTTCTGGCCCTTGTTGATGAAGTCGCAATGGATTTCGTCGGCGAGCACGACGACGCGCCGACGAAGACAAATCTCACCGACCCGCATCAGATCCTCCGCGCTCCAGCAGTTGCCGGTTGGATTCTGCGGATTGCAGAGAATCATCGTGTTCGTGTCGTGGCTGATGCGCCGCTCGAGATCGTCGAAATCCATCGAGTAGCGGCCATCCACGAGTCGCAGGGGGCTTTCTTCGGCTTTCACCCTGGCGAAGCGGAGATCCGAATAGAACCCGTCGTAGACGGGCGTCTGCATCAGGACTTTGCTCCCTGGCGGCGAAAACGTCTGAATCGCCGCGATGAGTGCCGGATGCACGCCTGCCGCGATCACCAAGGTCTCGGGATCGATCGTGACGCCGTAGCGTCGCTTGTTCCACGACACGATGCTGTCGGCAAACGAGCGCGGCATGTCCAGATATCCCCAGTTCTCGTGCGCGAGGCGATCCTGGAGGGCCTTCGTAATCGCCGGCGCGGCGCGGAAATCCATGTCGGCGATTCCCATGCCGACCGCGATGCTTCCTGGACCGTAGAGCCGGAGCTGGCGATCCCACTTCGTGCAGTCCGTGCCAACTCGGTTGTAGACGGTGTCGAAGTCGTACTTGCCGTCAGGCGGTTCGAGAAAATCGAGTGTGCCGGGGGCCGCGGTGGCGCCAACTACTCCGGTCGATCCGACGAGAGCCGTGAGCCCCGCGCTCTTGAGGAAGTCCCTGCGACCGAGCGATGCACGTGGCGCCATGCGGATGCCCCTTTCCGTCCACTTCGAGCGGACGTACAGACCGGCGGCTTACGGAGATTCTGGGCATACTACACCGGTTGGGGACGTTCTCGGTCTCCGGTCTCCGGTCTGTTCCGGCCACTGCCCCCCGGGCACCGATCACGACCGCACGAATTCCAGTAAGTCCTTGTTGAGTTGTTCCTTATGCGTGTCGGTCAATCCATGCGGTGCGCCCGGATAGACCGGGTGCCATTTCCATGCCATGCATCATCGCCCGGCGATTCACGCCATGTTCGAACAGGACCCATGATTCTCAGCTCGCCGCAAAGATTCCTCCAGCGTCAACTCGATGCACGTCCGATCTGTTTCCGCTGCAATTTCGCAATCACTCGATCTCGATTTACGCCATCGGGAATCCTGCAGTCGCCTACTTGCCGGCGGTCTTGATCACGAACGACCGTAGCTGGTCGATTTCGTTGCCGCGGAAATGGTAAATGTCGCAATAGGCGTACGGGACGGCCTTCTGACCGTTCTCGTCCATTTTCATGTCCCCGTGCGCCATCGCGAAGTCGCCGTCGGCAATTACATCGGTGACGGTGAACTTCGGTGGTTCCATCTTCATCGAACCCATCCACTTTCGGATGGCGTCCTTTCCTTTTACCGTCGTATCACCGACCATCGTCCACTCGACGTCGTTGACGCACAAGGCCAGAAATCCTTCCACGTTGTTCGCGGCGAAGGCGTCGTTTACCTGATTGACGATTTGTTTCCTATCCGTAGTCATTGTGGTCATTCCGTTCCCTCCGTCAGTGATCCCATCGGAGCGACATCAGCGTTGCCCCGAAGTGTCAGTATTTTTTTCGTGTCGCGCCGAGTCAAGCTCGTCAAGCACGGCCCGCGAGTGTTTGCGTCAAGCGATCCGCCACATCAACGTCAACCGTGAGCGCCCGATCAGATTCGTCCGTGCGCGTATCAACCGTGGTGGCGGTCGCGCGAAACTCGCGCCACCACGACGTCGCATCCGCAGTGGTCCACTCCGGCACCACACAGCGGCGCAGCGCATCACGTAACTCGCGGGCGGTTTGGGGACGCTGATCTGGCGTCTTGCGAAGGCACTGGAGCACCACGGCTTCGAGATCCGATGGAATCGGCTGCCGGGTGCGCTGAGAGAGAGCCACCGGCTCGGTATGGAGGTGATGTCCGACGATCTCGACGACGCTGTCGGCTTCGAAGACCGGTTGGCCCGTCAGCAAGTAATAGGCGACGGCACCAAGCGCATACAGATCGCTGCGCGGGTCGCCTGAATCCGGCGTCATCATGGCTTCCGGTGACATATAAAGCGGCGTGCCGGCGAGCACCGATGCCCCCGAGACTGTGACGCCCGGCACGTCGGAGGCCACCGGTTTGACAAGTCCGAAGTCGAGCACCTTGGCAACATCAGGCTCGCCGCCGCGCTCTGTCAAAATGATATTGGCTGGCTTGATGTCACGATGCACGAGCCCCAGTTCGTGTGCTTCTGCCAGCGCTCCGCACACCTGATCGAGGATCGCCACCACTCGACCGGCCGGCTGGGCTCCGTACTTGCGCACCAGCTCTTCGAGGTTGATGCCATCGAGGTATTCCATCGCATAGTAGAAGACGCCGTCCGGAGTGCGGCCGTAGTCATAAACGGCCACCGTATTCGGATGACTCAGCTGCGCGGTCATTTGCACTTCGCGTTCGAACCGCACGAGGCTCGCCTGCCCCGCTCGATCGGGCGGGAGCAGCTTGATGGCCGTCGGGCGGCGCAGTAGCGCGTGGCTGGCGCGATAGACGACACCCATGCCACCGGCGCCGATCTTGTGCTCGAGCGTGTATTGACCGAGTCGTCGCACCCGCGCGGCCTCGGTTCGCAAACCGAAAATGATGCGTGAACCGACGGTCGCGATCGCTATCGAGACCGCACACCACGTCACGATATTGACCAACCGGACCACGTGCCCCGGACTCGCGAGAAGAATCGCGGGCACCAACGGGGCCATCGCCGCGATGCTGGCGAGCAGGGTGCGTCGCGGCGTGCTGGGCACGATGATGGCGCGGGCCATGACGGTGTTGGCACAGGCCAGCAACCCTGCGTAAGCGCCGATGGAGGCTTCGAGTCCTTCCGCCAGCATCGGCCGCATCATGTAAGCGCCCATCAGCGCAAACAGACTGCAACCGACGAAGAGCGCCGCAAGGTCGAGGGCGCGCAACGCGCTCAGCGAGAATCGCACACGGCGCGTGAGCACCCCCACGCTGCCGAACACCAGGGATGCAACCAGGTGGTCGATATTCCCGGTCTGGAGCAACGTGTTCGCGAGCCCCACCGACGAACGCCGGATGAGCGGATAACTCACCACGTTCGTCAGATAGAAGCCGAATGAGAGGACGAACACCCAGAACGCCCACAACCCGATGCGGTCTTGAAGAAAAGCGCGGGTTGGCTCCACGTCGGTCGCGCCACTTGGAACGACGCGTGCGACATCAACTTTCATCAATCTCCCTCGAACTTTCGATCGTATCTGACACGCCCCTCAGGAGTCGTCACGGACATCCTGGCCCAGCCCATGAGCCGGCGCTATCAAAGGAATCGCTTTCTACTATTGACGTCGAACCACGGCCAGTTGGATCGACATCGCGCTGGTGAAAGTTTCTGACAGCAGCGGGCTGCGCGGTGAGTTACGCTTCGGCGGATGAGCCGACTTGCGGTTACCTTGCTGGCACTGATGGGAACGTTAACCGGGAGCGTGGCCACTCAGTCGGGCGGAAGCGCGACGGTACCCTATCCGGAAGGCTTCCGCTCGTGGGCCCACGTGAAGAGTGCGCTGATCAGCGAACGGCATCCGGATTTCGCCCGTTCCGGTGGCTTTCGTCACATCTATGCGAACCCCGCCGCGCTCGCCGGCTATCGGACCGGAACGTTCCCCGAGGGCTCGATCATCGTCGTCGACTGGGTGGAAGGACAGGATGCGAACGGCAGCTTCACCGAAGCGGCCCGGACACGAGTTGATGTGATGGTGAAGGACAAGACGCGCTACGCGGCCACGAAGGGGTGGGGCTTCGAACGCTTCAACGGAAACAGTCAGACCGAGCGGATGGTTACCGCTGCTGATTCACAGTGCGTGGCCTGTCACTCGGGACCCAACGCGAAGGATCTGGTCTTCAGCAAGCTGCGGCCCTAAGGCGCCTGTACTAGCCGCGGGCGCCGGCGAGCTTGCTCATCAAACGGCTGCGGACCGTCTTCTTGGCCGGCGAGCGATCGTCCAGCACCCGACGGGGAAGATGAATGCGGAGCTCCATGTTTCCGCTCGGCTCTGCCATGATCCACAGATGCCCTCCGCAATCGCCGACGAGCGCCTGTAGCGCACCCAGGTCGACGCCTGGTTTCAGGGTTTGCGAAGCGCCGCCGTTCCCACTCGACGCCTGATCACGGAAGCCTGTCGACCAGTCTGGCATGGAGGCACCCTTCACCTCGGTGACGGTGAGCAGGACGTGAGCGCCCGGACGGACATTCGGATATTTTTCCACGAACGTGCGCTCGATCACCGCCGCGCTGACTTCGATCATCAGGCGGCCGCCAAAGGGCATGCGCTCACGCCCGTAAGCGGCTACGTTCACGAGGATTCGTTCGAAGCGTTCCATCTCGACGTCGAGGTTGTAGGGCGTTGACGTCTTGGGCATTACGAGTTCGACGTGGCCGCCCGCAACGCGTTTGAGAACGGGCTCGAGATCGCGCAAGACCTCCTTGACGTCCACCAAATCCGGCGCGTTTTTCTCCTCCTTGCCGTAGACCGTGAGTTGACGGAGGAATCCTGCCGCCCGCGTTACATCATCGAGCAGCAAGGCGCCCTGGTGACGTGCAGAGTCGCTTTCGATGCGATTGAGCCACTGCTGCCCCTGCTGATTGACCTGCCCGAGAAGCTTGTCGCAGGTCACAGCGACCTCCGAGGCATACCGCGCGACGGCCTCCATGCGCTGCGAGTTTCGCAGCTTTTCTTCGAGCGTCCGCAATGAGGTGATGTCGATGGCCACGAAATCGACAGCCTCAGGAGCAGTAGCAATAGCCATCAACCGCACGACGATGCCAACGCCGTCGTTCCTTCTCCAGGTTGTCTCGACGGTCTCGGTCGTGTTGGACGCCAGGCATCGATCGACAAGCCATTGCAACTCGTCGGGTGACTCGAAGACGCTGGTGGAAAAGTTCACGTCCAGCAGTTCGTCGGTCGTCTTGTAGCGCAGCAGGCTGACGAGCGCCTGATTCGCCTGAACAATCGCCCCGTCGCGGCTGCAACGCCACATGCCAATCGGCAGCTGGTCGAAGCGATGACGATGCTCCGTGTGTGTCTCGTCGAGCAGCTTGCGCAAGACCGGGACGCGGTCGGCTTCTGTCTTCAGCTGGTCGCGCTGCTGATTCAGCGCCTCGAGATCCCGGCGGAAACCGGCGAGCTGTTGTTCGAGGTGCGTGATCGCCTGCGCGTCCTGGCGGCCAGTCTCCAAAGCGCCTGCAAGCCGCTTCTCGACCTCGGCCATCGCCTTGGCGGCAGCCTCGTTTGCCACGTGGTAGCGAGTCGCCTGTTCGTGCAATTGACGGTCCCGTTCGGCCACCGTGCCCTGCAGTCGCATGCGTTCATCCGCGTGACTCCGCGACAAGGCCTCGATCGACTGCTGGGCGGATACCTTCGCCTGGTCGAACGCCTGTTGCAGGGCCGCGAGCTTGGCGCGGCCGTCGGCGTTGGCCGCCTCCAGTTGCTGAATCTTCGACTGACTCGCTGTGATCGATTGCCGCGCCTGCTCGCCATCCATTTCGAGCTGGCCGATGCGCTGGTGACGATCCGCGAGTGTCGCTTCCCACTCCGAGCGTTCCTTGGCAGCGCGTTCCTGCAGCATGGCGTCGTGCTCAGCCGCCTGCTGGCGCATCGCCGCGATGCCATCCACGAAGCGGCGCTCGGCCTCTGCGGAAGCCTTCTGCAGATCGGCAAGTGCGGCATCGACGCTTTCACGCCGAGCGATCTCGTGAGCCAGCGAGGCTTCGAGTGCTGCCTGTTGCTGAGCGAATCGATCCGCCGCCGCCTGCCGTTCGGAAGCCGCCCGTTGCAGCGCCGCCTCCAGAGTTGCCGCCGCGTTTGCGGTGACCTCTGCGAGCCGCGTTTCCGCCTGTTGTTTGTGACTGCCGAGCGTCGCTTCGGCGTCCTGACGTTGCTGCTTCAGCTCGGCGTCCGACTGCTTCTGCAACTCGGACAACCGGGTTTCGGCCCGCTGCTTTTCTTCGGTCAGCTGCTGTTCGGCACGCTGGCGATGCTGCGACAAGGCTGCTTCAGCCTCGCGCTGCTGCTGCACAAGCCGCGCTTCTGCAACACCGATTGCCGACGTGTGCTGCTGCTGAGTCTCCGCGAATCGCAGTTCGGACTTTTGCTGGTAGGCCGAGAACTGCTCGCGCGCGGTCGCGATGTCGGCAGCGAATCGTGCTTCGGCCTTCTGGCGTTGACCGCGCTCCTCGAAAAGCTGCGTCTCGAGGGTCTGACGAACGCCGACCTCATTCGCGAGGGCGGTCTCGAATTCCGCACGTCGTTCCGCAGTCTCCTGTGCCGCGGTCTGTCGATCTCGCGCGGCTTGCTCGTGCGCACGCTTCAGCGCGGCAGTGGTATCGGCGAGCTGAGTCTCGACCTTCGCCGTCGCAGCCGCAGCCTCCGCGAGCTTGGCCTCAGACTGCTGCTGGGCCGATTCGAACTGCTGGCGCGCCGCGACGAGCGCGGCTTGATGCCGTTCGTCAGCAAGTTGCATCGCGGCATCCCGTTCGGCGACTTGCTGTAACGCGGCCTGCGTGTTGGCGGCTTCGCTCGCAAGTGCGGCTTCGAATTCGCTCCGCTGCTTTGCTGCCTGGTCGACGGCCGCCTGGCGCTCTGCCACAGCTCGTGTTTCCGAGTCGTGCAACAAGCTTGCGGTGTCGGCGAGCCTGACCTCGAACTGCTGAACGGCCACCACGAATTCAGACTGGCGGCTCTCAGCCTCTAGCTGCTGCCGAGTGAGTTGTTCGCGGGCACTCGCGAGGGCGGCGCTGTGCTCGGATGCCGCCTTTTGCTGAGCGGCTTCCGCCTCGCTCAACCTGGCCGCAACGTTCTGGCGCCGCGCGACCTCCTGCGCAAGTTCGGTGTCGAACCTTGCCTGGCGTTGGGCGAACTGCTCGGCGGACGCATGTCGATCGGCATTCGCTTTCCGCTCGGTTTCCAGCAGTGTCGCGGCCTGCTCCACCAGCTTCGCTTGCAGCGCACCCAGTGCGCTGGCCGCCTGTGCTGCCCGCGCGTCGGCCTGCTGCTGATGATCGGTCAGCCGCGCCGCGGCCTGACTGACGGCTGACACGTGTCGCTGCTCGTCGCGCTGCCGTGCGGCCTGCTCCTCGGCCAATTGCGCTTCGAGCGTCTTGCGATTGGCCGTTTCGCGAGCCAGCGCGTCCTCGAACTCTGCCTGGCGACGCGTTGCCTCTTCAGAAGCTTTCTGCCGGTCGGTCGCGCCTTCCGCTTCAGCGCGCGTGAGGGTGGCCCTAGTCGCGGACAGCTCTTCCCGCAGGCGCTCTGCTTCCTTCTGAAGGCCTGCTGCTGCCCCTCGGAGGTCCTCGGTTTCCTTCCGAAGGCCAGTGCCCTCCGCCCGCAGCGCATCGGCTTCCCCTCGGAGAGTGCCTAAGTCCTCTTGCAAGGTATCGGCGAGCGAGCGCAAACTGCCGGCGCTCGCGAGCGCCTCTGCCAATCGGGCATCGGAATCGTGCTTGAGCGTATGGAATCGAGCGTCGGCTGCCGCCAACTCCGTCGTAGATCGCTGCTCCGTTTGCTGATGTAAGGCGAGTGCCTCAGAAAGCTGCGCGCGCAACGTTTCCGCGTGCCTGCCCGACTCCACGAGCCTGGCTTCCAACGCCCGCGCCATGGCCGTCGCATCCGATTGCAGACGTTCGGCGCGCTGTTCGGAATTGGCGAGCGCTTCGCGAGCAGCCGCCATCGCGGAGGCATGCTGGTTCTCGAGCAGTTGGCGAGCGTCCTGCGCGGCCGCCAAACGACCCTCGAGGTCTTGCCGCGAGGTCTCGAGCGCTTGAAGCGCCGTCCGGTGAGCAATCTCGCTGTCGGCCAGCTGTGACGCGAGCGCCTGCCGGCGGGTCACTTCCTGTGCAAGCGCGGAATCGAAGGTGACCTCCTGATCCGCCAGCTGTTTTTCGAGCGCTTCGTACTCGGTCCGGCGCTGCGCCAGCGCCGCGGTGAGCTCGGTCTCGCGTTCGGTCAGTTGCGAGGCGAGTGCCTGCCGGCGGGTCACTTCTTGTGCCAGCGCGGAATCGAACGTCGCCTGTTGCCTCGCGATCTGTTCCGCCGCCGCCTGTCGATCTCCGGCGGCCTGCTGCTCCGCAAGTCGTCGAGCCGCGTCCAGATCCGTCAGCTGCTTATCGAGTGCCTCGTACTCGGTGCGGCGCTGCGCCAACGCAGCAGTGAGTTCGGCCTCGCGTTCGGCGACCTTCGCGGCCAATGCTTGCTGAGCACTCGAGGTCCGTTCGAGGCTTCGGAGAGCGACGACCGTATCTGCCAACTCGCGTTGAAGCGCGCCAGTGACGGCCGCGGCTTCGGCCAGCCGAGCCTCGCTCTGTTCCTGAATGCTCCTGATACGAGCTTCGGCCTCACTTTTCGTCGTCGCGTGCAGCTGGTCGGCGAGCTTGAGGACCCGCTTGGCGTCTGCCAGTTCCTGCTCCAGCCCCTGCTTCAGAGAAGCGGCGTCCGAGAGCTGATCGTTCAGTGCCAACTCGCGGCGTCCGTGATCTTCGACAACCTTGACGACATCGGCTGAGCGTTCGTGCCGCACCGATTCGAGCGTTGCGATCGCTTCGCTCAACTTGTCCTGGAGAGCCTGCCGTTGGGTTGCCGCTTCGGCCAGTTCCATATCGCGACGACTGAGGTCCTCGGCGAAGTTTGCGGCCTCTCGCACACGACGGCGATCGGCATCACGGTGAGCGGCCTCGGCTTCCTGCCGCGCCGTTTCAACTTGCGTGAGCCGCTGTTCCAACTGGCTGCGGGCGGTCCGTTCTTGCTCGACCATCGCGTGCAGCGCTTCTTCGCGGGCACGCAGCTGCTCCACCGCCTCCTGGGCGCGCTGTTCGGCGCGCGCGGCGACGACCTCGGTGTCGCGGAGTTGATGCTGAATGGGTGCTTCGCGCGGTGGCGGCGTGATCTGGTGGGCCGGTGGCCGATTGAGATTGAGGACACGGGCGACGGCTTTTGGCAGCTCGTCGAGGAACGCCCCGTTCCGCGACACCACCTCATCAGCAACGGCCCCGACCGACATCAGCACGTCGCTGGTGCCGACCAGCGGGATGCCGATGACCGGGACTTTGACCCCAACGTTGCGGGCATGGCCGACCAGGGCTTCGAAGCTCCGCGTGTCGGAGTCGATCTCGATGATCAGCGCATTTACATTGCGATTTTCGTCAACCCAGCGCTTGGCCTGACCGAGGCCAGCCGCCCAGGAGACCGCCGCGTCCGGCGCCACCGAGCGCAGGGCAAAACCGGCCAACTCCGCCGCCTGGCGTTCGCTTGCGACATAGAGAAACTTCATGCGGAGTAGCCCCTGGAGGACACGCGTACGTCTGGTTGGTTATCGGATTGACCCACAATTGACTGCAGATGCTCGCTCGGGGCAGGTGCCTCGACTCGTCCCTTGGCAGGCAGGCCCGGACAGGTGCGGATCATCGTTCCCCCAACTACGCGTTCGAGGTGGTGACCACTGCACGGCCGTCACCAGGTGGCGACGCACGTGAGCGACCGCTGGAGGGAGACACCAGGATCGGTCAGCGAAGCGTTGGGGAGAGGGACCGCGTGAACGTCCGATCCGACGTTGACGGTCACATAGAACACCATCGCCGTGATGATGGCAATCGATTTCTGCTCAGCTGCCTTCGTCACGTTGAGAACTTCTGGGAAGGGCTGTGCGCGGCGCTGCGCGACTTCCTCTGTCATTGAGACGAAATGGTCAGTTCAGGGACCCGGCGGCGGCCTGTGCCGTGTCGAAAATCGAGTCAATAGTAGACAATCTACTATTATGGTAGTTTATCTACCATGAGACGGGCGGCCCGTAAACCAGCACTGCTTCAGGGCACCCTGGACCTGTTGATCCTGCGCACGCTGCTGTCTGGTCCCATTCACGGTCATGGAATCGCCAGGCACATTCAGCGCACCTCCGAGGACATGCTCCAGGTCGAGCACGGATCGCTCTATCCCGCACTCCATCGTCTCGAAAAGGCGGCGTGCATCACCTCGAAGTGGGAGACGACGACGAGCGGCCGCGAGATGCGACTTTACCGGTTGACGGCCAAGGGCCGGCGTCAGCTGACTGTCGAAGAATCGCGATGGAAGGATCTCGTCCAGGCGATGGCGCGGATGTTGAAACCCGCGTGAGGCTATGTCTCGCTTGGGGATTGTGGGCTCGCTGGAGCCCCGACCGTGACGGTAAAGGTCGTGCCCCCTCCCAGCGACGATTCGCAGCGAATCGATCCATTCAGAGCCGCCACGCACTCCGCCACGATGGAGAGGCCGAGGCCGCTGCCGCTGATACCCAGTTTTCGATCGAGATGTTCGTGCGCACGGAAGAACCGGTCGAAGATCGCAGGCTGATCCAATGTGGCGATGCCCAAGCCGTTATCCCGCACATACATCGTCCACGAGCCATCAGCGGCGATTGCGGCGTCGCCAGTCACTTCGACCAGCCGCGTGGACTTGGCAGGATCGCTGTACTTGATGCCGTTCGACATCAGGTTCAGGAGGATCAATTCGAGGCGAGCCGGATCCGACACGATGACCGGCATCGCCGATTGAACTGTCAGCGTGACCTCGCGGGCCGCAGCCATCTCTTCGAGCTGTCGGGCAACTTCAACGGCGAGGGTTGTGATCTCGACCCGCTGCTGATTGGGTGCGTCCATCGGTTCGTCGAGACGCGCAAGGCGCTGGACGTTTTGAATCAGCCAGGACAGGCGATCCACGTTGCTGTGGATGACGGTTGCAACCTGATCCAGCCGCGCTGGATCGCTCTTGACCATCTCACTTTTCAGAAGAGCGGCGGCAAACGTCAGCGTCCCGATCGGCGTTCGCAGTTCGTGACTCGCCATCCGATTGAACTTGCCGAGACGATCGTTCCGATCCTGGATGGCAGTCGTGTATTCAGCGACAAACGTGTCGACGGTCGTCCGCATCAAGGTGCGAATCGCTCGATTCAAGCGGCGAAGCAGCTCGAAGCAGTCGCCATGTCTCGGTTTCAGACCGAGCCGCTCGGTCTCGTTCGCGACGAAGCCTTCGAGAATTTCACCGAGAATCTCATACTCGCGCAGCAGTTGATGGACCGAGGCGCGTTGAACGTGCCGCAGCGTCCCCAACTCGCTCGCCTTCTGGATGACCGACGTATTTGCCGCGATTTCTTCGGCCGCAGGCGCCCGAAGGTATGCGGCAATCTCGGTCACCAGCAGCGGGATGTGATCGAGGAGTTCCTGGGACGGGAAGATCCGGTTCGGCTCGACCTCGAGAATCTCGGTCAATCGGGCAAGCCACTGCGCCGAGATGACGAACCGTTCGGCGTGAATGGCATTCGCGACGATCTCAGAGTATGAGTCGGTTGTGGCTCGAGACACGTGAATTGAAGGTCTTGATCTTAGCGTATCGAGCGCATCTTCGACTATCGCCAAGCAACGATCGAGCAGTTGTTCGGTCAGGCGCGCTGACGCCCGCGTGTCACCAGCTCGAGATACTTGTCTCGCGGTTCGGCAGTCCAGCCGTTGATTCCATGCGCCGGTAGCCACCAGATGTGAACGTAGGCTGCGGCAATCAGAGGGAGGCTCAAGACGCCATAGGCCCACAGGCGACCCGCCCACTCGGCGAGACCAAGAAACACCGCAACGACCACGATGACCTTGAGCAGCCGCCTCCAGCGCGGTTTGTGCTGCTCGAAGTGGCCGAACAGGATGTTGCCGACGCCGAAGATGCTCATGACGATCGCCACATCAAACCAACGCGAATCGAGGCTCCACATCTCATCACCCCACGCGACGTGTTCGTCCGTCTGGGCCAACCACGGCCGTTGATCTCGTACTCATCGGGATCGAAGGTTGCAACACCATCCGACGGAGGTCGTCATGTTGCGCCTGAAATCGTGTCATAGCTCACCAGTAACCCTGTTCAGCCTCGTTTTGTCTGTGTGTCTCGTCAGCCTGCCCGTCGCCGGCGCGCAGAACCCATCTCAAAGCGGGAGCGCGACCAACGGCAAAGCTGAGATCAAGGATGCCCAAGGCCAAACGATCGGACACGCTGACCTCGCCGGTGGCCCCAAGGGCGTGATCGTCAAGCTGCGGCTCGACAAGGCGCCAGCTGGTGAACACGCACTGCACATCCATCAAACCGGGAAGTGCGAGGCGCCCACGTTCGAATCCGCGGGAGCCCACTTCAATCCGATGAATGCCATGCACGGCATGTTAAGCCCCCAGGGCCCACACGCCGGCGACCTGCCCAATCTTCAGGTCCCGGCCAGCGGAACGATTCAACTCGAAATCTTCGTCGCGGGGGCACAGCTGGGAGGCGAGGATAGCGTGCTCGATGCTGATGGTGCGGCGCTCGTGCTGCACGCCAAGCCCGACGACCACCGGACGGACCCCGCCGGAAATGCCGGTGACCGGATTGCCTGTGGCGTGATCCAATAGCGTCCGCGTCCGCGGAAATACGGGAGGAGACGGAAGGACACAATCCGCGGAAACGGGGAACACGCGGACTCCAAACCCAATCTGGAGCCATGCGCGGACGTTTGTGAAAGGGCCTTCCACGTCGTCCTTGTTCCCGCGGACTTCTGCGGCTCGTCGATTCGCGGATGTGGTTCCTGAAAGAAGCCTTCTTCTACTTCGTCACGAGCGGGTTGGCTGACGCGCGACAGGCGAAGGAGGCAGCGAGTGCGGGGCCCGCGGTCGCTTCGTCCACGTGACCCACCTCTCGTATCACCTTCAGTGATCAGTGATCAGTGGTCAAGTGGCCTGTGATCAAGAAACCCGATCACCGACCACCGACCACCGAGTCAGCTACCAGCGCGGTTCGCGACGGGGCGCGCGACGTCCGTCGAAGCCGCCGCCACCGCGGGGCTCCATCGGACGGGCCTCGTTGACCGACAGGTTGCGCCCGCCGTACGACGAGTTGTTGAGGGTTTCGATGGCATGCGTTGCCCCCTCGTCCGTGGCCATCTCAACGAAGGCGAACCCTCGCGCGCGGCCGGTTTCCCGGTCCCGCATCACGGTTACGGTCGCTACATCGCCGCTTCCGGCGAACAGCGTTTCGAGATCCGCTTCGGTTGTTTGAAAGGGCAAATTACCAACGAATAACTTTCGACTCATTCTTATCTCCGACATCTGTCTGATGCCTGTAAGGGAAACCTTACCTGAGCAGGATGCTCGAGCTTGCGGGACGCGGATGCGATCTGGAATGAATCGAATCTGGGCGACTAACAGGCGGGTTTAGCTTCCGAACCTCAATATTCTAGCACACCGCCCGACCGGCGGGACGGATGGGGCGTATACTTCAGTGACTCGGACGCTGCCCGGCTCCGGACTCGCCCGGTGGCTTGGGACCGCTGACCGCGTCGGCGGCACTGTCGCACCACACACGCGACGCTCACCTCGAATCTCGGCTATCACCGTCAATCAGCAGGGGAGCCATGCGCACACCACCACCGACAATTCGTCGCCATGCGATTTTCAAGCGTCACTATCGACGAGCGGTGGCGGCATCGCCTGAGTTCCACAACCTGGAGTTTTCCGCGCGGTGGGCTCTGTTGCGTGCGCAGGTGGTCGCGGATGTCACGCCGAGCGGCGTGACCTTGCTGCAAACGCTCGACAGCCGCGAGTCGCGTCGCGACGAAGTCCTGACCAAGCTCGAAGAGGCACGCCAGACCTACGTGCGATAGGGTCAGAAGCCGAGCGTCCAGAGCGTGAGGTTCGAGACGTCCTTGACGTAAACACGGCCGCCCGAAATTGTAGGTTGTGCCCAGGTGGCACTGTCGGCGACCTGATAGCGACGCACCACGTTCATCGCCGTCCGGCTGGCCTTCATCACCACCATTTCGCCGTCGTCTTCGAGCGAGAAAATACTGTCGCCGGCTCGGACCATGCCCGCGTTCTCCGCCTGTCGTGGCTCGCTCCTCCACAGGACCTTCCCCGTTGAGAGATCGAGGCCAAAGTACTGACCAGCGTTGAGGTGTGACAACCCATACAGCACGTCGTCAATCACGACGCCGTTGGTCATGTAGAGAGAGACCTCGGACGTCTGCCAGACGTCTTCCGTCGTCCAGGCGCCATCCTTACGAACGACGCGAAAGGCTGTGACGCCGTTGCTCCGCCCGTTCTGAATGATCGTGTCGCGGTGAACGATGGGTGTTTGCGCGGTTGTATCGGAGGGCGTCTTGAACGGCCGGCGCCACAAGAGCTCCCCGCGCGCAACCGACAGCCCCACCAGATATTGCTGCGTGAACGTGACCACTTGCCGCGTGCCGCCGAGGTCCACGACAATTGGAGAACCGTAGGCCGGGCTGTCTTCGGTCCAGGTCCAACGCACGTCACCGGTGCTGACATCGAACGCCGTGAGAGCCGCATCACCCGGCCCTCCGACGTGAACGATCATCAGGTTGCCGTCGACCAGCGGAGACGTGGCAGTGTGATAGATCGGCTGGGCCTTGGTCGCAGGCTTTTGCCAGAGCTGCTTGCCGGAGTTCGCGTCGAAGGCGGTGACGATGTTCGTCATGCCGAGCGTGAAGAGCCGACCGTTGGCGAATGTCGGCGTGGACTTCGGTCCCGCGCCGTGGCGAGCGGTCGCCTTCGCCATCGTGAACGGCGCCGCGTAGGCGGTTCGCCAGAGGGTTTTCCCTGACGCCGCGTCGAGCGCCAGCATCACCTCTTCGTCTCCCTGGCGAGTGAAGACGAAAAGACGCTGGCCGACCACCAAGGGGGTGGCATAACCGAGCCCGACGTCGATCTTCCATTGCTGCTTCAAGGCTTCGGGCCACGGTGACGGCTCGCGAAACGATGCGACCGCACCATCGCGGTTGGGACCTCGCCATTGCGGCCAGTCCTGGGCCGAAAGCGATACGGTCAAGAGCAGGAACAAGACACTCACGCGGCATTCGGCAGTCAACATGTATCGACGTTTCACGGCATCCTCACGACAGGGACATTTGGACGCCATGGTGCCACGAAAATCGCCGGGGTTCAGGGTTCCAAACGTTGCCGTCCTCGAGGTCAGATCCCGATGAGCAAGACAGCCTTGATCGACGCCCTGAACAGCTTTGATGTGCGGCGCGTGCAGTCGATTCTCGAAACCAAGCCCGAGCTCGCGAGTCTTCAGCTCGACAAGGGCTACAACCTGCTACAAGTTTGTTGCAAGCGGTCGACCGTTGGCGACCGCCAGGCTGCGACCCGGCAGTTGCGGCTCGCGAAGTGGCTTGTGGGTTACGGCTTCGACCCCCGCATCACTTACACGACCGCACCTGGTGAGGACGGTGAAGAAGATCCGGCGACTCTCTCGCTGGTCTGGTTTGCCGTCGCGAAAGCGCAGAACAATCAGCTGGCTCGCTACTTCATGGAGCAGGGGGCCAAGGCCTCGGCGATGTTTGCAGCCGCCTGGTGGGGGAACGCGGACATCATCGAGGAGCTCGTCAAGCATGGCGACGATGTGAACAACGTCGTTGGCGCCACACCCTTTCACATGGCCATCGACGTGCTCTATCGAGGAGTCGAAGGCAAGCCGGAGCTGGCAAAGAGCCGGCTGAAGACGGTGAAAGAAATGCTCAGACTGGGCGCGAATCCGAACATCGCCGCTTTCAATAAGACCACGCCATTGCACAGCGTTCTCGAGAAGGGCTACGACGTCGAGGTGTTCAAGCTGCTCCTGAAACACGGGGCGAACCCCGACGTGCCTGGGAAGGACGGTCGAACCGTTCGCGAGATCGCGTCACGGAAGAAGGACCGGCGTTACTTCAAGGCGCTCGAACTTTCACCCCGGCCTGGCGTCTAATCCGCTGTGCTGAGTCAGGATCTCCGGTACGCGGCCCGGACGCTTCGCTTGAATCCCGGGTTCACGCTGGTCGCCACCACCTGCCTGGCACTGGCCATCGGCGTCAACACGATGATCTTCAGCGTGGTGGATGGCATCCTGGTCCAGCCGCTGCCGTTTTCTGATCCAGACCGGCTCGTGGAGCTCAACGAGTCTCACGCTCCCAGCGGTATTCGGCGAGCAGGATTGTCGTACGCCAACCTGCGCGATTGGCGGGAGCGAAGCCGTTCGTTCACGAGCCTCCCGGGAGTGCAGCTACTGAGCCTTGCGATTGCCGACCGCGGTGATCCAGAACGCTACAACGGCGCTGCGATCTCCTGGGATCTCTTCTCGACGCTTGGGGTCGCGCCCGCACTGGGCCGCGACTTCGTGGCGGCTGACGATCAACTCGGAGCGGAACCGGTCGCCCTCCTCAGTGACGAGATCTGGCGCGTCCGCTACGCGGCCGATCGCGGCGTTGTCGGACGGGCGATGCTGGTCAACGGCCGCCCCCACACCATCGTCGGGGTGCTGCCGCCCGATTTCGAGTTCCCGCTCTACCAGAAGGTCTGGATTCCGCTCGAGCCGCTCGTCTACGACGAACCGCGCGATCGACGTGGGTTGATGACGTTTGCCCGGCTGACGCCAGGCGTGTCGATCGAGGGTGCGCAGGAAGAAATGAAGGCGGTGACCGCCGGCCTGTCGCAGGAGTTTCCAGCAACCAACGATCGTTGGACCGCACTCGTTCGATCCATCAGGGACGTCTTCGTGCCGGAGGAAGTACGACTCGTCATTCTCACGATGATGGGCGCGGTGACGCTCGTGCTCGTCATCGCGTGCGCGAACGTCGCCAACCTGATGCTGGCGCGTGCGGCAGCCAGGCGCCGCGAGATTTCCATTCGAGCGGCCATCGGCGCCGGTCGTGGCCGTATCGCGCGCCAACTGATGACCGAAGCCATGATGCTGTCGCTGCTTGCCGTGCCGCCAGGAGTCGCGATTGCCTACGCCGGCAACGAGCTGATGCGGCGCGCGATTCCGCCGAATGACATTCCCTACTTGATCGACTGGGAGATCAACACGGCCGTCCTGGTTTACACCGTCGGCATCGCTCTCCTCACGGGAATCCTGTTCGGCCTCGCGCCGACATGGCAAACGGCCAACCTGAACCTGCAGTCGGCGCTCAAGGAAGGGGGACGCGGTACAGGAGGCGTCGGGCCGCGCTCGTGGCTCCGAAGTGCACTCGTCACCTGCGAAGTGGCGCTCTCGTTGGTGCTGCTCGTTGGCGCATCGCTGTTCGTCCGCAGTTTCCTGAATCTTCGCAACGCCGACGTCGGCTTCGAGATCTCACCGTTGATGACACTGCGGTTGTACATGACGGGTGACGCCTACGCGTCCGAGGATGTTCGTTCGCGACGGGGCGATGAGATCGTCCGCGCCATCGAGTCGCTGCCAGGCGTCACGGCGGCGTTCGGGTCGAACTGGGTACCGCTCAGCGGGGGCGGTGGCGGCGGGCGCGTTCTGATCGAGGGCCGCACGTGGCCGGCGGGGGAAGAACCATTCATCGGGTTCACCGCCGTGACCGCGCACGCCATGAAAACCCTGAACATTTCGGTCACGCGCGGTCGTGACTTCACCGAAGCCGAGGGTCAGTCGCGTCAACCCGTCGCGATCGTCAACGAAACGTTCGCCGCTCGCTTCTGGCCCAATCGAGGATCCGGTCGGCCGCCAGTTCCGCGTCAACGACCCTGCCGTCACGGATTCGTTCACGATCATTGGACTCGTGCGGGACATCCAGCACTTCGAAATCGACCCGCAGGACGAAGACCAAGCCAACGCTTACATTCCCTACCCGTACGGAGCCACGCCAAACACCGGGGTGACGATTCGAGTGGCAGCAGGTGACCCGGCTGCCATCACAGCGGCGGTTCGCGAAGAAGTCAGGCGCATCGACTCGGGCATTCCCCTCTTCAACGTGCGCTCGATGACGGAGGTCAAGCGGCTGGGCTCGTGGCAGTTCGGTATGTTCGGCTGGCTGTTCGCGACTTTTGGGGCGGTGGCCCTGCTGCTGGCGGCGACGGGCGTTTATGGGCTCCTCGCCTACGCGGTGTCACAGCGCACTCAGGAGATCGGCGTGCGGGTTGCGCTCGGCGCCGCACGAAGCGATGTCATTCGCCTCGTGGTGAGCCAGGGGCTCCGGCTGGCAACGATCGGCATCTTGATCGGCGTCGTCGCGTCACTCGGCGTCACGCAAGTCGTGGCCTCGCTCCTCTACAACATCACCCCAACCGATCCGGTGACGTTCATCGGGGCATCGCTGTTCCTGTTGGCGATTGCGGCCCTGGCCAGCTATGTCCCGACGCGGCGGGCTACCGCGGTGGACCCGCTGATAGCGCTCAGGTCAGAATAGGTTCACGAGAGTGAACCGTTGGATTTCAAGATTTCAGTAGATATCGCAGCCGCACCAGACATCGTGTGGTCAGTCATGTCGGACATCGAACGCTGGCACGAGTGGACGGCTTCCGTGCGAAGCGTTCGCCGGTTCGATACCGGGCCGTTACGCATCGGCAGCCGCGCAGTGATTCGTCAGCCGAAGTTTCCGCCGGCGATGTGGAAAGTGACCACGATCGATCCGGGACGCAGCTTTGCCTGGATCAGCGGTGGACCGACGATGTGGGTGCACGCTCATCATTCCGTCGAGCCGATTCCAGGAGGTGCACGCGCGACGCTCGGGCTGCATTTTCAAGGTCCGCTGGCGCGCCTTCTTGGCCGCATGACCGCTGCAATCAACGATCGGTACTTGGCGATGGAGGCGGCCGGACTGAAGCAGCGCAGCGAGCACCTGCAGGGCGTCAGCGTTTAGCCGGAGCCGGCACGCACGTCGAGAGCTTCATGGCAAGCGGCCGCACACCCTTGCCCCCGATGAACGACGTGTCCGAATCCGACGGCAACGCCAGGAGGTTGTCGCAGAACGACACCATCTGTCGATTGCTGAGATAGATCTCAACGTTCGATCCATAGAACGCCGAGACGACACTCCTACGCTCTCGAACGTAGGCGCCAATACGCTTGAGAGCGGTTGGTCCAGCAAAATCTCCGACCACCGGCACGATCAGGTTTCTGGCGTGAAGGTCCTTCACAAAGGCGAACGCTGCTTCGCTCGCCAGATAGCTGCGCGCGACGCCTCTGGTGTCGGTGGTGGTCATCAGAACGCGATACGAGGGCCCCGGTGCGTCCTTCGGCAGTGAGCGCGCATAGTGGATCCCCGGTCCGTCCAGGTAGAAGGCTTTGAGCGCGTAGTCGATCCAACGCAGGTCTTCCGCTGACAACGGGAACCGATGATGGTCGAGCAAGTGCTCCCGGACCAACTTGGCGGTCGCGTCATACATCGAAGACGATGCGGCAGCGCCGTCGATCGCGGCGAACAGGTCGCCAACAGAATCGTCAGCATCGAAACCCGAGGGCATCGCGCGCGAGAACAGCCGCGAGACAAATTCCAGACGATTGCCGGAGGTCTCGAACATCGCCTTGTACAGCAAGTGGAGGTTGCGATTTTCCTGCCGGATATCGACGATGAACGCCATGGCCGGTCGAACGCGAACGATGTAGCTGAAGTTCTGTTCGGGGCCGACGCCGATGAACACACCGCCTCGTGCCCCGAGCATCCGGATCGTGTGCGCGTACAGCTCTTCGTTCGAGACGAGGTTTTCGGAATGCCGAAAAGTCCCCGGCGGTTCCGACAGCGTCGTGGTCAGCTTCCAGAACTCGTCATCGCTGAGCCGCGGCGGTTCAGCCGAACCTGAACCGCACGCGACACCCGCGAGCATCCACGAGCCGAGCACCAGCGCCCAGCCGGCGTGCTTGACGAAGCCGCCCGGTTCGGTCGCAAGCATGCGACGAATTCAGACGCTGGCTGACTTCAACGCGGCCAACACGCGAGGCTCACGGAACGGCACACGACGGAGTCGGACGCCGGTCGCATCGAACACCGCATTGGCGATCGCCGCGAGTGTTGGCTTGCACACCGTCTCGCCGGCTCCGTAGTGCGGCAAGTCCGGGCGACCTGGAGTCGGATCGCCGTTCACGATCAGCACGTCAATCGTCTCTGGAGTATCCGCGTGCGTCATCGACGGGTGCGACACCCAATCGACGCTCGTCATCTTCTCGGTGTCGAAGCGCACTTCCTCGTGCAGCGTCCGGCTGAGCGAGTGCAGCATTCCGCACTCGAGTGTCCGCCGCAGCGCTTCGGGATTGATCACCAGACCGCAGTCGTGGGCGCACACGAACCGTTTGACCCAGATGCGCCCCGTCTTGCGATTTACCTCGACCTCGGCGATCTGTGCGACCACCGTCTGGCTGCGATAGGAATAGGCAATGCCTCGCCCAGTGAGGATCTCGCCGTTGCCGCGCGGCTTCGGTGACGGGCGCGGCTCCCATCCAAACTTCTCCGCCGCCGCCTTGATACAAGCGATCGACCTCGCGCGCTTGAACTGCGCGTCGTCCGTCGTGCTGCCCGCGAGCAACTTCAGCCGGAACTCGACCGGATCGGCCTTTGCGGCCGCCGCGAGCTCGTCGATGAACGACTCGGAGGCAAAGGTCACCTGTGGACCGTCGGGGTCGCGCAGGTTGCCAGTACGCAGCGGCGTCTCCCACACCATCGGAAGCGCCACGACGGCTGTCGTCTGACGCCGATTCGGAATCGCGTACATGTCCGATGGCAACGAGGCGCGACCAGCCGCAGGCTTCGCGCGCCGAATGCCGGTCAGTTGAGCGATCAGGACCGTGTCGTGTTCGTTGTAGCCAAGGTGATTGTGATCGGCGGCCCGGGCATCGTAGTCGAGCGCGACGAGGTTCCCTTGCGCATCGAGCGCGCCACGCATCTTGAAGGCGTACGCTGGACCTTTCGTGTCCCATGCGGTCTCTTCCTGCCGCATCCACTGCACCCTGACAGGTCGCCCGATCTCCTTCGCGAGAAATGCCGCTTCAAAGCCGGCGTCATCGGCCGCCGTTCGGCCGTACGCCTGCGAACCATCCATCCAGACGACTCGGACGCGATCGCGCGGCATCTTGAGGAACTCCGCAACGCCATTTCGCAACCCGTACGACTTCATGTCGTTGGAGTAGATCGTCAGCTGATCGTTCGACGGATCGGCCATCGCGTGTGCGGGACCAAGCGACGTGTGTCCCTGAAACGGCACGTCGTACTCGGCTTCGATGACCGTCGTCGCGCTGGCAAATGCCGAATCCGGCGAGCCAACGACGTTCGGCGCGCCACTCGACGCGGGCGTCGCGGTCCTCATGTATTTGAAGAGGTCGTCGGAGGCTGGAAAGGGGGCACTCGTTGGCTTCTGCCAGTTGACCTTCAGTTGCCGCGCCGCGCGGATGGCCTGCTCCTCGCGTTCACACACCACGGCGACATAGTTTCCCTTCTGGACCACTCTGATGAATCCCGGGATGTTCCTGATGGATCCCTCATCGATGCTGACCAGCGTCGCGCCAGCCATCGGTGGCCGCACATTGCGAGCGTGGACCATGCCCGGCACTTTGGCATCGACCGCCCACTTCAGCGATCCGTCAACCTTTGGCGGGATATCGTACCGCTGCGGCGATTTGCCGACGACCTTCAGGTCTTGAACCGACTTGACCTTCGCCGTGCCCGTCGCCGTATCCGTGTTCTTGCCCGTCAGAGTGACGTTGAACTTCTTGCCGCCGATCAGCTCGCCGTAAGAAACCCTCTTGGATGGATCGGCAGCAATTGAAATGACACCTTCGCTGACTGCCAACGCGGCAACGGGCACTCCAAGCCGCGATGATGCCATCTCGAGCAGGACACGGCGAGCTTCGGCGGCCACTCGACGCATCGGCCACCCGTCGGTTTGCAGTGCATCCGAACCGCCGGACCCACCTTGATCGACCGTGACGTCGGTGCTGCCCATGACGCAGCTGGTCTTGTCGTACGCGATATCGAGCTCGTCGGACATGATCTGGCGGAAGGCTGTGCCGGTCCCTTGCCCGAGATCCGTCTTGCCCACGTAGAACGTCGCGGTGTTGTCTTCTCGAATGACGATCCACGAGTCGAGCTGCCTGAAATCGGGATCGGGATATGGGCCAGGGCCTTGTCCGGCTTGCAGCATCGTTCGATCGATGGCGCCGGTCGGCGCGATCGACATCGCACTGATTCCAACGACGAGCATCCCGGAGCTCTTGAGGAAGTCTCGGCGCGTCGTCATGCGACCTCCTCACTCGACTCGCTGTCGCTCGCTCGAGACAGGTCGCCTTGTGTCTTGGCACCGGCCATGTTCTTCGCCGCCAGTTTGATCGCGGCCTGGACTCGGTAATACGTCATGCAGCGGCAGAGCGCACCCTGCATGCCCTGGCGGATCTCGGCGTCGGTGGGATTCGGGTTCTTGTCGAGGAGCGCCTTCGCCGTCAGGATCTGCCCGTTCTGACAGAAGCCGCACTGTGGGACCTGCTCCGCAATCCAAGCCTGCTGGACCGGGTGCAAGACACCGTCCTTCGCGAGGCCTTCGAGCGTGGTGATGTCCGCACCCTGGACTTGCGAAACCGGCCTCACGCAAGAACGAACGGCCTCGCCCTTGATGAGTACCGTGCAAGCGCCGCATTGGCCGAGGCCGCAACCAAAGCGCGGGCCATGCAGATCAAGATCGTTTCTCAGGACGTAGAGGAGCGGAGTGCTCGGCTCGACGTCCAGGGTGTGGCTCCTGCCGTTCACCCGCAGTGTGATTCTCGCCATGGCGCAGTGTCGCTCCGACGCGACCAGGAATCAAGGTCTGGCGCGGCGCCGGCCGAGGCTCGCCTAGGACGTCGGGGCCGACCACGCTTTCTTCAGGGCGGCCCGATTAACGGCAGCACCGCGCCGATAAACTGCTGAGATCTTCAGCGTGTTGCCGATATCGTCGATCGGATTTGCGTCGAGCACGATGAAGTCCGCGCTTTTCCCCTGCTGAAGCGAACCGAGATCCGTCACGCCGAGCAGCCGCGCGCTCGTCTCGGTCGCGATCCCGATTGCCTGTGCTGGAGTCAGCCCCGCACGGACGTAGCTCGCCAGCTCGATGTGCTCGTTGAACCCATAGAAGTGGTTTGGCGTCACCGTGTCCGTGCCGAAGCAGATCGGAACGCCGGCGTCGTACAGGGTCTTGATGTTGGTCAGCAGCGTTTGCACGACCTGGCTGCTACGAGCCGCGTTTGGCGGAGTTTTCAGACGTGCCTTCAGCGCGCTGATCGTCGCTGGCGCAACCGTCTCGGCGAGGGCGGCATGATCGATCCACTCGGGCGTCGGAACAGTCTGAACGCTGCTTGCGCTGCATACCCACACGTTGCGCGACTTGGCCATCTGGATGAACTCGCTGTCGACCACACGATCGCGAATCGTGTGGGCAAATCCGTCGATGCCCGCCTTGAGGAGATCCTTGGCGTCGTCCAGGTACCAGACATGCGCCATCACTCGAAGCTTCTGCTTGTGCGCTTCATCGATCACTGCCCGGTAAACGTCCGGTGCCAGCTTCGGCTTCGTGCCCTGACGATCGTCGACCCAGAGCTTGACCATGTCGACTTTTTGGGCGGCAAGCTCGCGCACGAGCAAGCGGGCCAACCCCGGGCGGTCGACCTCGAAGGGCACGTGCTCGAGGGGCGAAACCGGCGGCCCACCACCCGGGGCGACGAAGCCGCGCCCCGCGAGGAACATTCGAACCGTATCCAGTTTCCCAGCGCGCTGCTCTTCCCGAAGGACGAACGTGTCGGGACCCACGTCCGTGCCCAACGACAGAATCGCGCCGACGCCGTAGTACTCGAGACGGCGCAACTGGTCGACGATGTTTTCGCGCGTGTAATGCTCGGGCTCGAAGATCCCCTCCTTCGAGAAACCGACGTGGGAGTGGAGATCGACCAACACCGGCATGACGGTCTTGCCCGTCAGAGAAACGCGAGCAGCGGCGGCCGGAACCGACACTTTCGACCGCGGGCCAACCGCGGTCAGCTTGCCGCCTTCGACAACCATCACGCCGTCATCGATCACGGTTCGCCCATCGCCAACGATGAGACGAGCCCCTTCATAGGCGGTCACGGCTCCCGAAGCGCTTTGCGCGGACGCGGCCGGTGAATCTGGACCTGCACAGGCGCAGGCAAGCATCGTGGCGGCAACGAATGTAGTGAGTCTCATGTGCGCGATCCCTGTTGGCAACGATCCGTGTGCTAGCTGAACGCCGGCCGTTCGTGGTTCGAGCGATGGGCGGACGATATTGCAGACATTCGCCAGCGTCAAGACGTTGATCGCGTCTTTGTGAAATGTTTTCTATTAGGACGGCAACTGCTTCCAATTCAGGAACGAAGCGTCTGGTTTTCACGGTCTTGATTTCTTTTTGACGGACTGGTGCGACCAAATTCTGAACGTTTCCAGCCAGCGCCTTTCATCCTTGACTTCGGTGAACGCTGCCGCATAGCGTTTGGCGCGTTGCTCGAGAGGAGGATGGAATGTCCGAGCGGTCACCCCACGAAGACAATTCGCGTCGAACGTTTCTGCAGTCTGCGGCGCTTGCCGGCGCTGGCTTGATGGTGCCGTCGAGCGGAGCGGCCGCGGATATGACGGCGCAAAGCACAGCGCCTCGCGCCGCAACGGCGGGCGCACGATTCCGACAGCTCCTCGCCGGTCCTGACCTCGTGCAGTGTCCCGTGATCTACGACGTCGCGACGGCGCGTCTCTCGGAAATCATGGGCTTCCCGACGGTCTTCGCCGGCGGTCAGCCCGCGGCCAACGGCATGTACGGAATCGGCGACTACGGCAACATCTCGATCACCGAGCTGATCGAGTTCGCACGGCGCATTGCCGACAACGTCGAGATCCCGATCATGGCGGATGGAGATGACGGCGGCGGCAATCCGTTGAACGTGCATCGAACGGTCAAAAACTACGAAAAGGCCGGCGTCGGTTGCCTGATGATCGAAGACATGTACGGCGCCAAGTACATTCCTGGTGCACCGCCGGGGCCTCTCACTTCCAAACAAGGGTTCGTCGACAAGATCCGCGCCGCGGTCGACGCTCGTAAAGGCGACCTCGTGATCCTTGCCCGCTCCGATGCCTTGCTCGCGAAAGAGAGCTTCGAGCAGGGACTCGATCGTCTGGTCGCGTACTCCGAGGCGGGCGCCGACGTGGTCTTCCTGCCGGTGAACGCGATGAGCGACTCGCGTCGGATCGTCGAGGCCACCAAGAAACCACTGATGTGGGTGGCGATGCCGGGGAATCCGGATGGTCAGCCTTCCGTGCTTACCGCTAATGCGGTCAAGATCGCGTGCTATTCGATCCAGTTCACGATGGTCGCCCTCGGCGCGGTGTACCGCGGCCTGCAGGACATCAAGCAGTCCGGCACGATTCAGAACTACACCGAGCGCGCGCTGCCGCAGAAGGTCATGGCGCAGATCACTCGTGCCAACGAAGCCAGCGAAATCGTGAAGAAGTTCAACGCTATTTCGCGATGACCTTCCGGAGGCCAGCACCGCCCGGACTCGACCGGATCAGTCGCACACCTTAGGTGTGTTCGCGCTCGACGTTTCCCATTTGGCCGGCGCAATGGTATAAAACCTCTCTCGTTCCGAAAAGGAGCGACGACGGCTGTTGTATCCGTGAACGCCGTCCTTAGCGGAGGGGGCGTTCGTGCCGGTCTACAGCTCACATCTTGCGGACAACTACCACGCGCTCGGCGTCTCGCGGCGGATTCGCGAGGCGCGGATCAAAGCCGGTCATGCCCTGCGCCCCTTTGCGCAGCTGACCGGCATCTCGCAGGCGCAACTCTCGAATATCGAGACGGGCAAAGCGCCGCTGAGCATCGAGCACCTGCACCGCATCGCCGGCGCACTCAATCAACCGCTGACGTCATTGCTGCCGCGCACCGCGGAGTATCCCTACCTGCTGACGCGTCGCGAGCAGGTGACCGGTGAACGGCCGCGCCCGATTCATCTGGTAAGCCCCGGACGTCAAGCCGCCAACAGTCACAACTTCTCCTGGCCGCTCGCCGACCCGTTCATCGGGAAGCGAATGCTGCCGGTGCTCGCCGAGATCCATCCATTAGCCGACGACAAACTCCAGCTGATCGGACATCACCATGAGGAGTTCATCTTCGTACTGTCCGGTGAAGTGGAGAACTTGATCAAGACCAACGATGGTTTCGAGAAGGAGACGATTGGGCGGGGTGACTGCCTCTATTTGCGCTCGTATCTCCCTCATTGCCACCGATCGACGACTCAAGAGCCGGCGCTGATTGTCAGCGTTTCGTATTCACGGCGTGGGGCGATCGACTACGAAGACGATGAGCTCAGCGACCCTGGTGGCGCGTTCTTCCACCAGCGCAGCTGGCAATCGCCGGCGCCGCACGCCGTTGCGGAGAAGATCGCGCTCCTGCGACGCTCGCGGCGGTTGAGCGTCGATGATTTGGCGGCACGCCTCGGTATCGGTCCGCGTCAGCTGGCCGCCATCGAGCATGAAACCAAGTCGCCCTCCTTCGACCTGCTGCTGAAGCTCGCCCGTGAATTCAAGCGGCCGGTGGAGTACTTCCTGGCCGAAACGTTCGAGCAAGGCCCTTCGCATTTCGTCCTTCGCCGCGACCAGGTGCAACGAGCACCGGTCCGCCTGCGGCGTGATCCCAACGGCAGTTCCGGCAAACGAGCCCAGAGTCGCTTTCGATCGCTGGCGGAAGGATTTCAGGATCGCGGAATTTTCCCGTACCACGTCGAGGTCAACGGCGCGACCGACACGCTCGCCACTCCCCACGTTGGCCAGGAGTTCGTGTACCTCCTCTCGGGCGAGCTGGAGTTTGCGATCGACATGGCTGGAGAGCAGCGCGTGGAGATGCTCCGACCCGGTGATTCCCTCTTCCTCGACTCGAGCGCCTCGCATCGATTCCAAGGACGCGGTCACAGTCCCTATGCCCACTGCGATGCCGAAACGCTGGTCGTCTTCTGGGGGCCGATCGGCGAGAACGGTTGGTACGAGACTGATGGTCAGCATCCAACACCACCAGCCGGCGACCGTTCATGAAACGGACGCGATATTCTGTATTTTGTTAATCAGTTCGAAAAATAGACCTGATTCACCTTGACCGCCTGTACGGTTTCACGTAATGTCCGGCCTCATCCCACCAGCCGCGCGAGCGTTGCTCGTCGCCGGCTGAGCACCCTGAATTGCACGAGGTACGGAGGTGAGGACCATGACGCGTTGGCTAGCAGGCGCCATCATCCTGGGGCTCTTGGGGAGTCCCATTCCCGCCGCGGCGCAAGGCGGTGTGGCCAGTGGTACGGGCGCAATGCAAGGACGAGTGCTCGATACACAAGGTGGCGCGCTCCCTGGCGTCGCCGTGACCGCGAGCAGCACGTCACTGTTGGTCGCGCAGACCAGCATCACGTCTGAGACCGGCAACTACCGATTCCCCTCGGTACCGCCAGGCACCTACACGCTGACCTTTGAGTTGACCGGGTTCGGCACCGTCAGGCGCGAGAACATCGTGATCGCGCTCGGCTTCACCGGCACCATCAACGTCGAGATGGGCGTGGCCACGCTGGAGGAGACCGTGCTCGTTGCCGGCGGTTCGCCGCTCATCGACACGAGCGCCACGCGCGTGCAGCAGAACTTCAAGCTCGAACAGCTGCAGTCGATTCCCAATGGCCGTGACATGTGGTCATTGCTGGCTATCACTCCAGGCGTGCAAATGGGCCGAATCGACGTCGCCGGCAATCGTGTGGGCACGCAAACGCCGTACACCGTGTACGGGATAAACGGCCAGGTTCGCGTGCTCATCGAAGGCATCAACACCACAGAAGCGCAGGGCTTCGCCGGTTT
Source organism: uncultured Acidobacteriota bacterium (assembly GCA_963724485.1). Taxonomy (GTDB): domain Bacteria; phylum Acidobacteriota; class Vicinamibacteria; order Vicinamibacterales; family UBA2999; genus JACCSI01. The sequence goes on along the minus strand of CAVRUW010000010.1, from coordinate 249,411 downwards.
CTACTTCGACTACGGATCGTTTGAGGAGTCGTTCATCGGAACCAGCGCGCAGACCGCCGAGATGCCGCACCCTGGTGTCCAGAGCTCGTTCATCGGACGCTCCGGCGGCAATCAATTCGCGGGTGAGTATTACCTCGACTGGTACAACAACTCGCTCCAGGGTTCGAACATCCCTGACGAGTACACGGCGCCCACTGCCTTCAACAACAGCCCGATTCAGCCTCACAGCAACGAAGTCGAGGGCTACTACGACACCAACGTCAACGTCGGCGGTCCGGTCAAGCGCGACAAACTGTGGTGGCACTTTTCTTATCGCGATCAGAAGAACCGCGTGCGTCTGCCCAACTATCTCTTCCCAGAGACGCATAACACGAGACTCTGGAATCCAACCACCAAGTGGACCTACCAACTGAATCCGAATCACAAACTGATTGGCTATTACCAGTACGGTCACAAGGTTCAACCACGGCGCCCACCCTCCTCTGACTTTTACAACGACCCAGGTCCAACCTACGAGCATCAGTCCGGAACGTGGGTCTACAAGGCGGAGTGGAACGCGTCGCTCGGCAACAACCTCTTCGTCGAGGCGCGGTACGGCAACTTCGGTTCGTTCATCATCTTCACGCCCAACACCGATGCTGACTACTTCTGGAGGGATAGCGCGCTGCGCATCCTGGAAGGCGCCCAGCAACACTGGGAGCGTCCGCTCGACCGAAAGCAGTTCAATGGCGCGCTGAACTATTTCATCGATTCGTCGAAAGGCTCGCACACGCTCAAGTTCGGCTTCGAGCGATCGCTCGATTCCAAGGACGAGGGCTTCCTGCAACGCTACGGTGGCGACATCGAGCACATCTATGCGAACGGCCGTCCGAGCACGGTCGCGTTCTTCCTCCCCACCGCCAAGGGCATCTCGAAGTTTGGCAACAAGGACTACTTCACCAGCCAGGCCAAGGTCAACGCCGACGGGTTCTTCGCAACGGATTCCTGGGCCATCGGCAATGTGACGCTCAATCTCGGGATGCGCTGGGATCGCTACCGGAGCTTCACGCCCGAGCAGGAACAACTCGCCGGGACTTCGGGGCCCGTTACCATTCAAGCAGCGACATTTCCGGAGACAACGTTCGCGACCTGGAATACGGCATTCGCTCCGCGCATTGGCGTGGTCTGGGATCCGCGAGGCGGCGCAACAACGGTGATCAAGGCCTCATACGGGCTGTTCTGGCACAACCCGAGTTACGTGCTTGCCGACACCGCCAACACCAATCAGGCGCAAAAGAGCCAGACCTACGCTTGGAGCGATGCCAATGGCGATCGCCGCTGGCAGCCGGGTGAACAAGGTGCGGTGCTGGCGACAGCGCTCGCTGGCACCATTTCCGTCGATCCGGACATCAAACAGGCCTACACCCACGAGTTCGGCACTTTCCTCGAACAGAGGATTACGGAGTCCATCGGGTCGCGCGTCGGTTTCGTCTACAAGACGGAAGACGATCTGTGGGCGGCGTATCGACCGGGGCGCGGGATCGACGCCTACACCGTGCCGTTCAACTTCCTCGACGTCGGGCCGGACGGATTCTCCGGCACTTCGGACGATCAAACCCGCTCGTTGCTCGGATTGCCGTCCGCCCAACAGGCGGCGTTTCCGGTCAACCAGGTGATCATGAACACGGGGGCCTACGGACGCTATAAGACGATTGAAGCGTCAATGACCAAGCGGTACAGCAATAAATGGTCGGCAGTGCTGGGTGGCAGCCACACCTGGTCCCGAAACTTCCCCCGCGGTTTCCCCAACGATCCCAACGCGCCGAGCGTCGAGGACACCAATTACTGGGACATCAAACTCAGCGGCTCGTACGACGCGCCGTGGGGCCTTCAATTGTCGCCGGTGTTGCGACATCAAGCCGGGTTGAACTTCGCTCGACAGGTAGTCGTGCCCGCTTCGGCGGCCACTGCAGCGGGGTTGATTTACAACGGCACGATCTTCGCCGAGTCCGCGGACTCACGACGCCAGGACAACATCTGGGTCTTCGACGTTCGAACGCAGAAGTCCTTCGATATCTCGTCCACGTTGAAACTTCGGTTCTTCCTGGACCTTTTCAACCTTACAAACAGCCACGCATCGGAAACCATCACCGAGACGACCGGCCTCTCATTCCTCAAGCCGGCCAACATCCTGGCACCGCGGACGGCGCGAGTGGGGTTCCGATTCATGTGGTAACCGCGATCGCGTAGGCCCACGGGGCTGCGAGCCAGGACGCGCTTCACGTCCGGGACTCGACGAACCCTGTGGGCCGAGTTTTTCAATCAGGGCCATGCACAACAAGGATCGGGGGTCTGTGGCTGCGCCGCCCAGACTGAATCAGTACAGCGCGCGTGTGACTCAGCCTCGACGCCAGGGCGCGTCGCAGGCAATGCTCTACGGAATTGGGCTGACCAGCGAGGACCTCCAGAAGGCGCAGGTTGGCGTTTGCAGCATGTGGTACGAGGGCAACCCGTGCAACATGCATCTCGACGGTCTCTCCGTCCATGTCAAGGCCGGGGTCGTGGCGGCGGGGCTCGTGGGTCTCCGCTTCAACACGATCGGTGTCAGCGACGGGCTCTCGATGGGCACGGAGGGCATGAGCTACTCCCTGCCTTCTCGTGACCTCATTGCCGATTCGATCGAAACCGTCATGACCGCCCAGTGGTATGACGGGCTGATCTGCATTCCAGGCTGCGACAAGAACATGCCTGGTTGCCTGATCGCCATGGCGAGGCTGAATCGGCCCGCCATCATGGTCTACGGCGGCACCATTCGTTCTGGACACGCGCTCGGCCGCTCGCTCGATATCATCTCGGCGTTCCAGGCCTACGGCGAGTATCTCGCTGGCTCGATCACCGACGAACAACGAGGCGAGATTGTCCGCAGTGCCTGCCCCGGCGCTGGCGCGTGCGGCGGCATGTACACGGCCAACACGATGGCCATGGCCATTGAAGCGCTCGGCATGGCACTGCCCTACAGCTCGTCGCGTCCGGCCGACGACCCCGGCAAACTTGAAGAATGCCGCGCCGCCGGCGCAGCGGTCCGCAACCTTCTCGAACTCGACCTCAAGCCGCGCGACATCATGACTCGCCGGGCGTTCGAAAATGCCATGGTCGTCGTCATGGCGGTCGGCGGCTCGACGAACGCCGTCCTTCATCTCACCGCGATGGCCCGCGCGGCCAGCGTGCCGCTCGCACTCGCCGACTTTCAACAGGTCAGCGACCGGGTGCCGCTGATTGCCGATCTCAAGCCGGGCGGCCGCTTCAGGCAGGAGGACCTGCACGCATGCGGCGGAACGCCGGCCCTGATGAAGCACTTGCTCGAGCACGGCTTCCTCGATGGAAGCTGCATGACCGTCACGGGCAAGACGCTGGCAGAGAACCTCACCGCGGTTGCTCCACCGCGATTCGAACATGGTGTGGTCCGCCAGATCGATAACCCGATCCTGCCGCACGGCCACATTCAGATTCTCGGCGGCAACCTTGCCCCGGACGGAGCGGTTGCCAAGATCACGGGGAAAGAGGGCGACCGTTTCTTCGGTCCGGCGCGCGTCTACGATTCGGAGGAAGACATGCTGTCCGGCCTCGAGCGTGGAGAAATCGCGCGCGGCACGGTCGTGGTGATCCGTTATGAGGGACCCAAGGGCGGTCCCGGAATGCCGGAGATGCTGACCCCGACAGCCGCGATCATGGGTGCGGGACTCGGCGCGGACGTCGCGCTCATCACCGATGGCCGCTTCTCCGGCGGCTCACACGGCTTCATCGTCGGTCACGTCACGCCCGAAGCGCAGGCTGGTGGTCCGATTGCACTCATTCGAGACGGCGATCTGATCAGCATCGATGCCGTGACGCGGCAATTGTCGGTCGACATCAGCGATCAAGAGTTGGCCGAGCGGCGAAGGCAATGGTCTGCGCCACCGCTGAAAGCCGTGAGCGGCGTCCTGGGAAAGTACATCCGTCTGGTTCGCTCCGCGTCCGAAGGCTGCGTCACCGATTGAGATGACCGTTGCCAAGAAGGAATTCGCATGACTCGCGACTTTGCCCCGAACGCGACCCTCGATACTGTCCGGGGAACTCAGGACGGGCGTAGCCGTCAGCTCGACGAGCTCGACTATCGCATCCTGCGCGCCCTGCAGTTCAACGCCCGCATCACCAACGTGCAGCTGGCGGAGGAGGTGGGACTGTCTCCCAGCCCGTGCTGGAATCGACTGCGGAGCCTGGAGACGCAGGGCGTCATCGAACGCTACGTCACCATCTTCGACCAGGCGGCTCTCGGTCTTCCCGATACCGTCATCGTCGAAGCGCGACTGGAGCGGCATGATGATGAAACGCTGAAGCGGTTCGAAGCGGCGCTGGCGCTGGTGCCGGAGGTTGTGGAGGCGTACCTCGTCACCGGCGAGTACGACTACTACATCAAGGTAGCGGTCTCGGGAACGAGCGGCTACGAGCAGTTCCTTCGAGAAAAAATCTACCGGTTGCCCGGGGTCAGCCATACCCGGAGCAGCTTCACTCTCCGGTGCCTCAAGCGAACCTTCTCTGTGGAACCGCTCGCAGCCAAGCCCACGAACCGGGCCTAGTCCGTGGACCTTTCAGCCGCGCCATCCGGTCGATGACTCACGACCGGAACGCGCTGTATTTCTTCGCCCGCTCGGCGTTCTGCGGGGCGCCGACGATCTTCTGCATGATCTCGGATGGCAGCGATCGCTGCTGAAGCTCCTGGATCACGCCAGTGGCTTTGAGCTCACCAAGCGCTTTGTGCACGGCGCCGGCGGCCAGACTCACGAGCGGAACCGAGATGCTACCGAGGACGATCTGTGCCGCTTCCTGGTCGGCCAGTGGCACCTGCGTCGTGATCCCCATGAAGGGTTTCTTCGTCGCGGCGGTCAGGCGTGGGATCTCTTTGATCGGCATGGCCGGGACGAAGAGCATGTCCACACCGGCGGCGGCATAAGCCATCACCCGATCCTCCATGACCTGCAGTGATTCCTTCGCCGACAGGGCGTCGCTCCTGGCCAGGATCACGAAGTCCTGGCTGCGGCGGGCGTCGAGCGCCGCCTTGATCTTGTCGGCGAACGCTTCTTTGCTGGCCATCAAACCTTCGCGCCCCACGCCGGGGATGTGCTTCGCCCCGTACATGTCTTCGATCATGATGCCGCCGACGCCACCATGCTCGTATCGCTGGACGGCACGGTAGACGTTCAACGGGTTGCCTCCGCCATCATCCGCATCGGCGATGACGGGAATGTCGATCTCGCCGGCGATGCGTGAGGCGAACTCGATCAGCTCGCTGATCGTAAGCATCCCGTAATCACCGACACCAAACATCGTGTAGGAGATCGGGAGTCCGCCGGCGAAGACGCACTGAAAGCCATGCATCTCGGAGAGCTTGGCGGACAGCGCGTCGTGAATGACCGGGGTCGGAAACAACTTCCGGGCGTTTACAAGCGCGCGCAGCTTTCCAGCGGCCGTCGTTGGTTGGGCGGCCGTTGACTGCAGCTCGTGCGCACTGGCAACCGTCGGCCCGCTGACCAGCGTGCTCGAGAGAAGACCTCCGCCGGCAATCGCCTGGCGGATGAAGGAACGTCGTGATGCCGTTTGCGGTGTGTGCTCGTTACTCATCGCAGTCTCCGGTTTCGTTCGCCGCCGGCGGGGCGGTGCCAACGCGATGACGCATTATTCGCCAGTTCGCTGGAGAATTGGCTTTTGAAGTCCGTGCCATCGGACAACTTTCGAGAACGTTCTTCTGCCGAACCTCGCGATCCCACGAGTTCCTTCCGATTAGCTCCGGGTGGGAGACGATCTTCGCGTCCGCGGTAGCGTCGGCAGAATCTTTTTCTCAAACGGCCCCCTTCCGCCCGAAGTTCGAAAGCACCTTCTTCGGGCCGCCCTTTAAGATCGTCGGAATTACATTCAGTGACCCGCGTGGGCCCGGTGCCTCCGTGCGTCGTACACACATCATGTCTGTCGAATCGCCTTCGTTTTCGTTTGATGTCCTTCAGGAGTTGGAACAGGTCGACGTTCTGAAGGAACTCGACCACAAGTCGTTGAAGATCTCAGCCAATGGCGCGGTGTGGGACGCCGCCCCCACACCCGAGAACTTCGAGCCTGCCCAACTCCTCAATCTCCACTACCAGATGGCCCTGACGCGCGCGGTCGACGATGAGATTGTGAAGCTGTCGCGTAAGGGAATGGCGTTCGGGAAGCACTTGCGAGGAACCGGCAACGAAGCTGTGGCCGTCGGAGCCGCGGCCGCGGTTCGCCCAGACGATTGGTTGACGCTCGCGATTCGAGACCTGGGCGTGTACATCGTTCGCGACGTACCGATCCATCGTCTTCTGGCGCAGGCCTGCGGTCGAGTCGACGGTCTCACGCAGGGGTGGGATGGAAGCCTGCACATGGGGAGTCTTTCATCGCGAATCATCGGCCTGGTCAGCCACCTCGGCACGTTGATTCCAGTCGGTACCGGCTGCGCGTTTGCGGAGCGCTACAAGGGATCGGATGCGATCGTGCTGTCGTTCAGCGGTGACGGTGCGACCAGCACCGGAGACTTTCACGAAGGGCTGAACATCGCGTCGGTGCTTCACCTGCCAATGGTGATCGTCATCGAGAACAATCAATGGGCCTTCGGCACACCCACGCGCCTCCAGTATGCGATCCCGACTTTGTCGCTCCGAGCGATCGCATACGGACGTCACGTCGAGGGTCACTGGATTGATGGCACCAACGTTCTCACCGTCTTCGATCGCGTGTCCCGTGCCGTCGAACGCTGCCGTCAGGATGGAGTGATCAGCCTGATCGAAGCGGTGTCGATGCGATACGAGGGACACTCACTCGCGGACCCGTTTCAGTCATACGTGCCGAGCGATCAGCTGACCGCATGGAAGGCCAAGGATCCAATCGCGTCGTTCCGTAACCGATTGGTGAATGCAGACATTGCCAGCGACGAAGATTTCCGGGCGATTGATGCGCGTATCGCGGCCGAAGTTCGGGAAGCGGCGATCAAGGCGGAATCAAGCGCTCCATCATCGGACCTCGACCTCGCAGCGAGAGTATTCGTGTCGTCACGCGTCGAGGCTCATGAGCTCGCCGAGCCACCGGCGTCCGGAGTCTGCACCACGTATCATCAGGCGATTCACGATGCCCTGGCTGAAGAGATGGAGCGCGACCCCGATCTGTTTCTGATCGGCGAGGACATCGGGATCTCGAATGGTGCCTTCAAGATTACCGAGGGGTTTTCGAAAGACTTCGACGGCCTCGACTGGAACGACGTCTGGAATACTCGCGCGCCCTTTGTGCAGCGCCGGGTCGTGGACGCACCAATCGCCGAGGCCGGTTTCACGGGCCTGGCGCTGGGCGCCGTCCAGGCTGGGCTGCGCGCGGTGGTCGAATTTCAGTACGCCGACTTCGCGTCTGAGGCGTTCAAGATGATCGTCAACTATGCCGCGACGGAAACCGTTCGCGGCATGGGCCCCCTGCCGATCGTATTTCGCCTGCCATCCGGGTGGGCGCCGAATACGTCCATCTATCACTCGGTGAATCCTGAATCGTGGTTCGGATCGACACCAGGATTGAAGATCGTGGCGCCGATCACCGCGTTCGACGCGAAGGGGCTGCTCAAGGCGGCGATCCGCGACGACAATCCGGTCCTGTTCCTGGAGTACAAGACTGTCTACCGGGTCAAACCGGAACGGCTGCCGCCCGAGCTCAATTTGCCGATTCCCGAGGGGGACTACATCGTTCCCTTCGGCAACGCTCGCGTCGTGCGGAAGGGGACCGATATTTCACTCATCACGTACGGCAGCCAGGTGCACCGCGCATTGGAAGCGGCCAACCGTGTCGCACGCGAGGACGGGCTGAGCATTGAAGTGATTGATCTGCGCACGCTCGTCCCGTTGGATAGCGATTCGATGGCCAGGTCGGTTCGAAAGACCGCACGAGCGCTCGTCACGTGCGAAGCGCCACGGACGGGATGCTACGGCCATTCAATCGTCAGCGAGATCATTCGTACCAGTTTCGATGATTTGGATGCGCCGGTTCGGTTGGTTGCGGCAGCCGACACGCCGGTGCCGTTCGCACCGGCGTTGGAGACTGCACATCTGCCTGTCGTCGGCAAGCTCGTGGACGCGCTTCGAGATCTTGCCGCGTACTAACCAGCCGCGATGAAGGTCGTCGTCATCGGCGCCGGGGCAATTGGCACTCTTTACGCGATCAAGCTGGCGGCACGTACCGACGTGACCGTCGTGACTCGCGGCGGCGAACCGAAGACAGCGGAGCTTCGAATGATCGGGCTCGCCGAGGATCGTGCGGATGTCAGATTCGCGTCGGCGCTGCCCGCGTTGGACCCCGACACGCTGCTGCTCCTGACCACCAAAGCCTACGATTCCGCACGCGCGATCGGCGGCTTCAAACACCTGCTGCAACGCGACACAACAGTCATCTGCCTGCAAAATGGTTTGCGCGTCGAAGATGAAGTGCGAGAAGTCGTTGGCGATGCCTGCCCGGTCTTGCGGGCGATTACCTACTTCGGTGGGCTCCTGGAATCGACGGGCGTCGTGTCGCTTCGTGCCAACGGTCATACGTCGATCGAATCAGGACTCACGAGCAATGCAATCGCCTCGCTTTTTTCTGCGTGCGGACTCGACGGCCGCGTGACGCCCGACATACAGAAGGAGGTCTGGCAGAAGACGATTGCCAATGCCGTGATCAATCCGTTGACGGCGATGACTGGAATGGAGGTTGGCTGGGTGGCCGACGAACGCATCGATCGTCTCAAGCGGTCCATCATTGCCGAGTGCGTCGCGGTCGCGCATTACGAAGGCACGCACTTCGACGAAGACTTGACGAAGTCGATCAACGACACGTTTCGCTCATCCAGAAATCTGTCGTCGATGCATCAGGATTTGGCAAAAGGGCGCCGCACGGAGATCGATTACCTGAATGGCGCGGTGGTAAGGCTCGGACAGCACTACGGCATCGAATGTCCGATTAACCTCGCCCTCACGACGATCATCAAGCAGCTCGAAACGCAGCCTCCAACGTCATCTCAATAGTCTATCGGCGTGTCTGCCGGTCGGTGGTTCGATCCGGGTTACAGTGGGATCATGAGTCATCGACGCGCACTGGCAGTCGCCATCGTTCTGGGATTCGTTCTGTTCGCACCGGTACAAGCCGCCGCCGACATCATGCTGACACCCTACGCGGGCTTCAGTCGCCTCTACGAAGAGAACAAGGGGACCTTCGGTGTGACCTTCGGGTTCGGCGGCCTGATAGGCTTCGAGTTCGATGCCGCTCGGATTCAACTCGGCAGTGAAGACCTGGACCTCTCGACCGTCGGCGTGGACGCTCACGCCACGACGTTGATGGGGAATATCGTCGCGCGGCTGCCCACTGGCCCCTTCCAGCCGTATGGATCGGCTGGCGTTGGGCTGGTCAGAGTGACTGGCGAACTCGACGCGCCGATCGTTGGCGACATCCTCAGTGTCGATGCCGAGGACCTCGGTTGGAACATCGGTGGCGGCGCCTATATCTTCCCAACCCCCAACTTTGGCATTCGCGCCGACTTCCGGCGATTCCGCACGGGCGACGTGACGTTCGACAATCTGCTCGATATCGTCGGCATCGACGAAGTGCCACTTCCGGACTTCAATTTCTGGCGCACGACGGTCGGCGTCACGTTCAAATTTTGAGTCTTGGCACCACGCCAACGACTGAAAGTGGCACTACAGTTGGAGCCAAGGGTTTGGTAGCGTCGGCCGATGCACGCTCGCGGCCCCACGTGGATTGAACTCACGTCAACCCTTGGACGCACCATCTTTGGTCTCGCAATCGCGAGCTTCGGCGTTCAGAACATCTTCTACGGCGACGGTGTCTTCGGCCTCGAGCCGATCCCGTCGTGGATTGCCGCGAAGGCCGCCTGGGCGTACCTCACAGGCGCGCTCCTGCTGACTTCCGGCGCACTGATCGTCGCGGGAAAACACGTTCGTCTCGCGGCAACCGTCATCGCCGGCGTCTTGAGCCTCTGGTTCCTGGCGCTGCAGATCCCACGCCTCGTGCTTGCACCACAAAGCGGAGGGGCCTGGACGACGACGTTCGAGGTTCTTGCTTTGTGCGGCGCCGCGTGGGTCGTCGCAGGAGATGCCTCGCACTCCCCAGGCGCGCGATTCGGCCGGGTCGCGTATGCGCTCTCGCTACCCGTCTTCGGCATCTTGCATTTTGTCTATCGGGGCTATGTCGCCAGCGTGATTCCCTCCTGGATCCCCAGTCCGGACGCGTGGGCGCTGATCACTGGCCTGTGCTTCATCGCCGCCGGCTTCAGCCTGCTCTCTGGTCTGTATGCGCGACTCGCGGCCACCCTGCTCGGCGCGATGTTCGCGGTCTGGGTCGTGATTCTGCATACGCCGCGGGCGCTGGCCGCGTCACCCGGGCGAAGCGAGTGGACCAGCCTGATCATCGCACTCGCGATGAGTGGAGGCGCCTGGATCATCGCCGGCGTCGTGGAGAGTCTCGTCGTGCATCGCGCACCAGCGCGAAGCGTCATCCCGTCACGTTGACCAGCAAGCATCACAGGCGCGACAATCCAGTTCGTGGTGTCTTACGCCCGCACGCCAGCACGCCATCTGGCGATCTCAGTCGTCGCGTCGTGTTGCCTGCTGATGCCCCAGCTGTCGCACGCCGGTCCAATCACCGATCTGGAACGACAGCGCCTGCTTGCGCATCTCGAGATGACGAAGGGTTGGTTGCTCGACGAAGTGTCGGGACTGTCGCGCGAGCAGGTCGAGTTCAGGCCAGCGCCCGATAGCTGGACGATCCTGCAGGTTGTCGAACACCTCGTGCTCGTCGGGCCGATCTACTGGGAGGACCTGCAGAAAGCGCTCGCGTCGCCACCTGCGCCCGGCGCCTCGACGAACACTGATGCCGGGCTCCTCTGGTACGGCATCGATCGAACACCTGTCGTGCGCGAACGCGCAATTCCAACCGAGGTGCCGACGGGGCAATTGAAAGACCTTCGATCGGGCCTCGACAGTTACCGCAAAGATCACGAACGGCTCGTTCAGTTCGTCAAGACGACCGACGCAGACCTTCGAAGTCACATCGTCGCCCGTCAGGGCTGCGACGCTTATCAGTGGGCGCTGCTCATCTCCACCCACGAACAGCGCCACGTGCTACAGATCCGCGAGATCAAGGCCGACCGCCGCTTCCCGAAGTAGACCTTTGTTCTCTTCGATCTCGATCATCAAGGCGTGGAAGAATCGGCCGCGAAGCAATAGAAGAGCCCTGCGCGTAGGATCAGCTCTGGACCACGCAGAACAGGTTGCCGTCAGGATCTTCGAGCACGACGTAATCCGCGCGCGCGGGGTACCGCCACGGATAACGCGTTGCGCCGACACCGATCAGCCGCTCCACTTCAGCCGCCTGGTCGGCCGCATAGAGATCGAGGTGCAGGCGGCTCCGCGCCCTGCGCCGGTCAGGCGCCTTATCGAGTGACAGATTGGGGCCGATGCCCTGCGGATCACGAAGGACAACCCATCCATCGCTCGCCGGAGACCTCGGGACGTAGTGCAGCGCTTCCTGCCAGAACGCCAGCATCTTGTCGAACTCGTAGCACCGGATCACGATCGAGCCGATTTTCACGCTCCGACTGTACTCCGGCGTCGACGCAGTGTTAGCCCATCCGTGAATGCTCAGGGCGCAAAACGGATCAGAGCTTGCTTCCGAGCCCTCGGGGGATTGAGTGACTCCCCGATCTCCCTGTGAATTCCTCCCTGATGTCCCTGCGAGGTTTTTCCTACTCCTGTCGCAACACGATGTTGGGATCCATTCGCGAGGCCCGCCACGCGGGCAGCCAACAAGCGACCGCCGCCACTAGCGTGATGGTGGCAACGACCGAGATCATCGTGATCGGATCCGAAGGCTGCACACCATAGAGCAGCGACGCGATCAACTGATTGAGCGCGAACGCCCCACCAAGGCCAATGACAATGCCGACGGTAGTGAGGATCAGACCGTGCTTCAGCACACTCGTGAGCACGCTTCCCTGGTCGGCGCCGAGCGCCATACGGATTCCAATCTCACGGCGACGCTCCGCCACCATGTACGACAGCACGCCGTATGTACCAATAGCTGCAAGCAGCAGCGCGAGGCCGGCAAATCCGCCCAGCAGCTGCGCTAGCAGCCGCGGGCGCCGAATCGATTCCTCGAAGACGCCGTTCATGTCCCGCAGGCGCACGATGGGGACTGACGGATCGGCTTCGCGCACTACGCGTTCGATCGTCTGGCGAAGCGCACCCGGCTCCAACGTCGTGCGCAACACGAGGTTCATGTTGCCTGGCGCGTTGGCATTCGGTGGCGGCACGTTCGCGGTCTGGTCAACCAAGAAGTAGAACTCCGTCCCGGTTTTCTGATCGACACCGCCCTGCTTCACATCCTTCGCCACGCCCACGACCGTGAACCATGGAATTTGATCGCCACAACAGGGCCGCAGCCGTTGACCAATCGGGTTCTGGCCTTTCCAGAACGTGTTGACCAGCGTTTCGTTGACGACGGCGACCATGCCGGTGGCGCCCGCATCACCTGGCTGGAACGATCGACCTTCAACGATCGGGACGCCCAACGTCTCGAAGTAGTCGGTCATGACGTTCTGGTAGTAGTCCACGTTCTCGAAGGGACCCTCCGGTGGCGCGGTGTAGTTGTCGATGTCAGTGTCGTTGGCGTTCAGCGGCCGGTTTGGCGGCAGACCCGACATCGCCGTGGCCGCTTGAACTCCCGGAACGGCGCGCAGCTTTTCCAGCAGTCGCTGATACAACTGCGCCCGCGCCTGAGGCTGCGGATAGTCGGCAACGGGAAGCGCCATCGAGAACGTCACCAAGCGCGCCCGATCGAAGCCAGCATCGACGCTCGTGAGATTGGCGACCGTGCGCAACAACAGCCCGGCACCGATGACGAGCATGACGGCCAAGGCGACTTCGGCCATGACCAGCCCGCGTCGAACGTGGTGGCGCGCAGCACCTGTCGCGCCTTTCGCCCCGCCTTCCTTCAGCGCGGTCATCAGACCGGACACCCTCGTGTGCATTAATGGCGCTAGACCGAATACCAGACCAGTGGCGACCGAGACCCCGAGCGTGAAGAGAAGAACGAGCGGATCGACCGTGACCTCGGTGGTTCGCGGCAGACTCGTTGGGTACACCCGAATCAGCGCTTGCACGCCGGCCCTGGCGAGCAACAGCCCAAAAACCCCGCCGACGAGCGAGAGCAGGACGCCCTCCGTCATGAACTGGCGCAGGAGCCGGCCGCGTCCCGCTCCGAGCGCAGTTCGGACGGCGAACTCGCGGTGACGAGTCTCGGCGCGTGCCAGCAGCAGATTGGCGAGGTTGGCGCACGCAATCAACAGCACGAATCCGACCGCCGCCTGCAGCACCCAGATGGCGCGACTGGCGCTGCCGACAATCTGTTGCTGGACCGGATCCATCTGCAGCAGGTGACCCGCCCCAGGATTGTTCTTGCGATCCACCTCATTGGTCGGCAGCGGCGAGTAGACGTGTTGCTTGACGCCGACCCTCTCGCCCCAGTTCTGAATCAACGCGGTGAGCTCCGTCTCCGCTTGCTGATGCGTGACGCCGTCCTTGAGCCGCCCGATCAGATAGAGAAAGTGGCTGCCGCGATTCTGACGATTTCCGGGATTGAGCCCCAGCGGCATCCAGATCTCGGTGCGGTTGTCCATCACATCCGCCCCCGGCGGCATGATGCCGATGACCTCACGTGGGAGGCCGTTGATCTCCACTGTTTGCCCGACGATGTTGTCCTGCCCACCGAAGGCGGACTGCCATAGCTCGTACGAGAGGATGGTGTAGGGCGGGAGAGGGATCGGCGGCGATCCCGGCTTCGGCGGCGGACCCGTCAGGTCGGTCTCCCCCTTTGCGAACAACCGACCCCTGACTGGCTGCACGCCGAGCGCGGTCATCAAGTCGTCGTTGACGGACGCCGACCGGACGCGAAGTGCGCGATCGCCAGCCGTGAGATTGACCTCGCCCGTCGTAAAAGCGCCAACCGCCGCGAACGATTGGTTGATCTCGCGAAACTCGAAATACTCAGGTGGCGACACCCAGAACTGGTCGAACCCAAACGCTGGAAACCTGGAGGTGAGGTACATCAGCTGATCGGGTTTCGGGTATCCCAGCGGCCGAAGGATCACGCCGTTCACGATCGAGAAGATCGCGGTATTGGCACCGATGCCAAGGGCCAAGGTGAGGATCGTCACGATCGTGAAGGCTGGCGTCCGAAGGAGGCTTCTGACCGCGTGGCGAAGGTCCTGGCGAAAATGGTCGAAGGTCATAGGGGCTTTGACGGATCTCGACCCGCCTGGGGTTTAAACGACGTCGCGAGCCAGCTGATTGTTCAGGGATGGAAGCGTCGCGAGCGGCTTCACGCTTGCTAGTATGGCCTCGTACTCAGGAGGAAACCGATGAAACGCACTTGGGAATTCGCCGCTGTCGTCGTTGTGTCGATCCTCTGGCAAGTGGCCATCTCGGCCCAAGCGCCGCCTGCGCCCAAGCCTACTGAAGCACACCAGCGTCTCGGCTACTTTGTGGGCAAGTGGAACAACGAGGGTGAAATGAAACCCAGCCCGATGGGGCCCGGTGGTAAGGTCAAGTCCGTCGACACGTGTGAGTGGTTCGACGGGCGGTTTTTCATCGTTTGTCGCTACGACGGTACTGGACCGATGGGCCCGATGAAGGGGATGGGCATCATCGGTTACAGCCCCGATATCAAGGCCTACACCTATTACGCCTTCGATAACTCGGGCATGGCCATGACGACGGTGCCGCGTGGAACGGTCAAGGGAGACACGTGGACGTACACGGACGAGAGCCAGATGGGCGGCGTGAACTTCAAGTCTCGAGTCACCCTCAAAGAGGTCTCACCCACTTCTTACACGTTCCTGATGGAGGTCCAGGCACCGGACGGCAAGTGGCTGCCGATGATGGAGAGCAAGCTGACGAAGACGAACTAGGCCGGGCTAACGCCCGGCCCGTCGGTATAGTGGTCAGTTTCCAGTTACCAGTTCAAAGGTCACAACTTTGAACTGGCAACTGACAACTGGAAACTGACTCCGATGAGGGCTCGGGCTTCAGTCCGGGCTGTCACCGAGCGGTCGCCATTTCGGCGAGCAGCGCCCGCACCGAATCCGCGACCTTCGACGACTTGCACGTCGACAGCGAGTCCTCGAGGAAGCGCTTGCCGTCGGCTGGCGAGCCCGCCGCGTTGGCAATCGCACCTGCGTGATAGAAGCTGACCGGATCCTTCACACCAACCGCCAGCGCCTTGGCCATCTCCATGCTGCCTTCGCGCGACTGACCGTTCTTGTGGAGCGCCCACGCCAGCGCCTCCAGGGTTCGCACATCGCTGCGTTTCGCTGCTTCACTGCGAGCCAGGGTCAACGCGTCGGCGGGGCGATTCGCGTGATCGGCGTAGTAGTAAATCAGTTCGATGTTGGCATTGTCCCAGGTCGCCATCTCGCGCCGGGCCGCAGTCTCGAACTGTTGCCACGCCGCGCGGGCTTCATCCGAGCGGCCGGCACGATTGAGCGCCACGCCCAATTCGTACTGGTTCTCGGGATGCGGCGCTGCCGCGTATTGACGCTCGCGGAACGACACCGCCTCGCTCGCCTTGCCTTGCTGCACCTTCACCTCGGCCATCTGTGCCAACGCATAGTGATAGTTGGGAAACAGCGTGAGCGCGTCGGTCAGCAGCTTCTCGGCCGCCTCAGTACGGCACGTCAACAGGGACAAGTGGGCAATTTGCGTCAGGATCCACGCCCGGTCCTCGACCTCGCCGTCCGCCGTGCGCTGATAGGCAGTGTCCATCAATTCGACGGCGCCGTCGTGATCGCCGAACAGCTCGCGAAGATGGGCGCCTCGAGTGAGGCCAGGCACGTTGCCTGGCCTCATGTCGAGCATCCACTGAGCCGCCTGTTCAGCCTCACGATACTTCCCGAGTTCGACGTATCCGTCCGAGAGAAATCCATAGACGAGCACATCGTCGGGAACCGTCCGGTTGATTTGCTCAGCGGCTTCAACCGCGCGCGGGAACTCGTGCTGCCCGAGCAGAATCCAGACCTGAAGCTTACGCGCCTCCAGGTTGCCGGCTTCGAGCTGCAGCGATTTCTCCGTCGCGGCCCATGCCTCTTTGTAGAACGAGGGATCGCCCAACTCCCGCGCGCGACGCGAGAGTGCAAGCGCGAGCTCGTTCCACGCGTCGACGCGCTTCGGGTCGTTCGCGAGGACCTTGCGCGCCGACGCGATTCGCTTCTCGGCCGGAGTGCCCTGCCGCGCCGCGCTCGCCGGCGCGAGCGCCGCCAGGGGTGACCCTGTCGTTGGTTGTGACTGCTGCGCGAGAACCGTCAGCGTCGTCGAGAGCCCGATGACCAGTGTCGCAACACCGATCGAGAAACGAGAGTGGGTGCGCATGAAACTACTCCTCAGGAGGACAGGCTGGCCCGACCCCACCGGTGCAGCCCGGCTCGGTCGGATCGATGTGACGACGGTCGCGGCCACTTGGCGAGTAGCCGACGTACGGGAACGTCGAGAGATACGGGAGGTCGTTCACGTTGACACCATCACCGAGGCGACCGTTGATCGCGGGGTTGAAACCTGGGAACGGAGCCGCGAGAACGCCGCCGGCCACGACTCGCAGCGCGATGTCCGTGACGTCGTCAAACACTCGGCGCCCATTCGGGAACCCGGCGTTGTCGCCACCCAGCACACCGAGCCGGCTCGCTGACGCCTCCGGCGTCGGCGCCACGCCAGTGTTGAGCCGAAGGAGATCTGCGATCGGACCGTTCGGTGTCCCCGCTGCCGCAATCGGCGGCGAATATTGAACAAGTGGACGAAGATCGAAGCGCGGCGGCGCAGGAATGGCCAACACGCCACCCGTGAGCGCATTCAGCACACGAGGCAGCTGCGGGTCGGCGAAGAACGGCGCGAACTGCGCATCGTTGGCCGGTTCATCCATGCTGAAGCGATCCTTCGCACCGGTGCCGATGATGAGCTCGTTGATCAGCGGATTGCCCATGCGCTGGACCTGGCGGAAGAGCCCCGACCGATCGGGCACGCCGCGGTTGCTCTGGCGGATCGAGACGCGCGGACGCGAGGTCGTCGCCCAGATTCCAAGAGTCGCAGCCGGAGAGGTGGCTGGCTCGATTCGCCCGGTGCGCGTCAGCAACGCCACGGGAATTTCGATTGCAATCGTGTTGACCGCGTAGCCCGACACCGTGTCCGCAGCAAAGTTCTGGTTCGCTGCATCCTGCGAGGCGCTCAGCACGCCGGGGCCCACGGAATCGCGCACGTTGAACGTGTCGAACGCGCCGCCGAGATCAATCCAGAACGCGTCGTCGGTGGTACCGGCGAAGACCTTGATGCCGGCTGGCAGATCGAAGATGCCCTGGTTGAACAATGCTGCGTAGTCCATCGTGCGCGGACCGACATTGGTCGGGACCGAGTAGAGCCGACGACCGTCAGTCGGCGTCAGGTCGAATCGCTGGTTGTTGCCACCCAGTGCCGTCACCGAGTAGCGCTGTCGTTGGCCAAGACCTGCTGAATTGAAGGTCGTGATCTGTGGCGGGACGACCAATGTGCCCGGAGACACCGGTGGCGGTGAATTCGATGGCGCAACCGCGCCGTTCGCACCAACGCCGGCGTAGACCTGAAACAGATTGGGCAGCCGCTGCTCCGTCTCGAAGCGAAACTGCAGCGTGATGTCCTCTTTCGCGTCGTGGTTGTTGTCGACTTTGATCTCGTACAAGATCTCGTCGTCGAACGGGAACCAGTTCGGGCCGTTACCAGGGTCCAACAAGGGATCCACACACAGAATGAGTGTGACCTTGTTGGCACCGCCCGCCCCATAACTCATGAAGGCGTAGATGTCGGTGATGTCGGCCTTGTGATCGAGTGCCGTAATAGGCGCTTCACGGTGATTCGCTGCGGTTGCCTGGAGACCGAGGGCACACACCGTCGCCGCGATACCGAGAACCACGCGCCCGAGCCGCTGATTCATGGATCCTCCTGCCAAAGTTGGGAAGCTACTTCCTCCGCACGGTATGACGCGCGCCGAGGTGGCTGGGATCCAGCGTGTACTCCGGTGGCAAATCAAAGGCGGATGAATTAGATTTACATAGTGTCAACTCAATACTATTCTGTCGGACGCCGTGAGCCGACGCTACGACATGTCGCGCCGGGACCTGAGCGCCGCGAAGACCTGGGCGAACATCGTCGACGCGGCGCATCGACTGTTGAACCAGGCCGAAGGCACGTCGCTGTCGTTGATCGAGGTTGCGGCGGCTGCCGGCGTCAGTCGCGCCACGATCTACAAGAGCGTCGGATCGCGGCCAGCGTTGCTAGCCGCCGTATTCGAGGATCAGGGCCGGTTGATCCAGTTCGATCGCGTGCTCGCGGCCGCCCAGCTCGATGATCCGGTCCAGGCGATTCTGGCCACCGTGCGCGAGAGCTGCCGCGCATGGCAGGTGATGCCCGTGGCGATACGCAGGACGCTGGCGCTCGCCGCACTCGACGTGGAGGTTCGGGAACAGGTTCAGAAGTACGAGCGATACCGGCGGCTGGAGATCACGACGCTCATCCAAAGGGCGCATGCGGCCGGAGCCCTGAGGACTGACCTCGATATTGAAACCGCCGCAGCCACCTTGGCCCTGTTGACGGACTTTCAATCGTTCGATCACCTGCGACTCGTACACGACTCTTCGACCGCAACGAAATACCTCGTCCGCCTCGCGGCCGAGTTACTGCGAGTCACCCGCGACCAGGAGCCAGCATGACTCTGCCCATTGTACCGGCGGCGAGCCACCCTCACCAGGCACATCGCGGTCACATTGACCGTGGGCCTGATCGGGCTCGTCGCTCTGGTAGAACGCAGCATGGTCGCCGCGTCGCTTGGCCGACTGCTGTCGCTACTCATCGTGTTGGCTGGACTGACATGGACGGTCACAGGACCAGACAGACTACGGAGGGCGAGTGAGCTCTACCTATGGCTCGCGTTCATCTTCTCGATCTACTACCTTCAGCTCGTCGCGGAAGCCGTCGCGCGTTGGACAGGCCTCCAAACAATGGATGCGTTCCGTGCGATTGCCGTCTTGCACCTGATCGTCGTCGCAGCTGCGATGTGGAGGCTCGGGAGGCAAATACCCGCAGACGATCGCCTCGCCGCGACGTTGCTGATTGCTGGAGCGGTGGTCTTCTGGGTGGGCGCAAGAACGTTTCCTGGGTCAAGCCTGCAAAGTATCGATGGCAATCTCGCCGGGCACCTCTGGACAAGCGTCAGCTTCCTCATCGCGACCATCGTCACGCTGGGTGGTCTGGCGTTGTTTACTCTGGTTCTCCACAGCGCCGGCGATCGATACCTTTCGGTGCTGGGCCTTCTTTTGTTTGCGTTCGGCGCAATCCTGTGGACCCTTCACCTGGCATTCCGGCTGAGCGTCGTCGTGCAGGCCGTCGAATACTGGCGAGCGACGGCCTCCGCACCGCCATGGTTCGAGCCCTGGAGAGCCTGGGCCGCGGTCCTCTTCGCGATTTACAGCGTGCTCGCCTACTGCGGCCTCGCCGCTTACGGTGCCGCCCTCCTGAAAACCGGTGGCCTGCCACGCTGGGTCGGCTGGATCTGCATCGTTGCAGGCCTGCTGGCCGCACCTCTCGGCGGACTTCCGCTCTTCATTCACGTGCCGCTGTGGATCGTAGGGATTCTGATGCTGACGCGTGAGCCTGACGTCCCGATCGCTGCTGCCGACTAGTGTCCCGACCTCTGGAAGTCATCTCATGAACCCCGCAACAAAATGAGGCAGCGGGTCCATCTCGCCCATATAATCCTGCGGTTTGGCCCTCCCTCCCGGTACCCGCCTCGGCGTGTACGAAATCACGGCTCCCATTGGCGAGGGGGGGATGGGCCAGGTCTATCGAGCGACGGATACGACCCTCAGTCGGCACGTCGCGATCAAGATCCTGCCCGACGCGTTCGCCTCCGATCCTGATCGCATGGCTCGGTTCGAGCGCGAGGCCAAGACGCTCGCGTCGCTGAATCATCAACATATCGCCGCGATTTACGGATTCGAGAAGTCCGGTGGCCTGCATGCTCTCGTGATGGAACTCGTCGAGGGGGAGGATCTGTCCCAGCGCATCGCGCGCGGCGCAATCCCGCTCGACGAGGCGTTGCCCATCGCGAAACAGATCGCCGAGGCGCTCGAAGCGGCGCACGAGCAGGGCATCGTCCATCGCGATCTCAAGCCGGCAAACATCAAGGTCCGATCGGATGGCGCCGTGAAGGTGCTGGACTTCGGATTGGCTAAGGCCCTGGATACGGCAGACGGGCGACGGCAAACGGCAGACGCAGGGGCGAATTCACCCACGATCACCTCGCCCGCGATGACCCAGGCGGGGATGATTCTGGGCACCGCTGCGTACATGTCGCCGGAGCAGGCGCGTGGAAAGGCCGTGGACAAGCGCGCGGACATCTGGGCGTTCGGCTGCGTGCTTCACGAGATGCTGACGAGCACGCGCCTCTTTGGGGGCGACTCGGTCCCCGAAACCCTGGGACTGATCTTCTCGCGCGAGCCTGATCTAACGACGTTGCCGACCGCGACGCCCGCACGCGTCCACACGCTGATCGCGCGGTGTCTCGTCAAGGATCCCCGTCAGCGCCTGCGCGACATCGGCGAGGCGCGGCTGGCACTGGACGCTGTGAACGACACATCAGGTGCGGTCCAGTCATCCCCGGTGGCCGCGCTCTGGCGTTGGGGGCCGTGGGGCCTCGCCGCGGCCGTGGCGCTCGTCGCCGCATGGGCGCTGTGGGGCCAGACAAGGCCCACCACCACCGCCCCTCAGGTGGCGCACTTCGAGATCGGCTACCCACGCGACGTGGAACCCTCTTCGACCATCAAGCACGGCGCCTGCCATCTCTCCCGACGGCCGGAGCGTGGCGATAATGGGCATGAAAGACGGCGTGCGCCGCGTCTTCCTTCGCCGACTCGATCGCGCAGTAGCGACTGAATTACCAGACACCGCGGGCGCCAGTGGCGCGGTGTTCTCGCCCGACAGCCGGAGCCTGGCGGTGCTACTCGGGTCGGGGCTCCTCACCCGCATTGCCCTGGCGGATCAGCAACGCAAGGTCCTGACGTCCGGGGCCGACCTCGGCGTCTCGATCACCTGGAGTCAGGCCGGCATCATCTTCACCCGCCGGGGTGGGCTCTGGATCATCCCGCCGGAGGGCGGCGAACCGCGCGCGCTCACGGTGCCCGACGCCGCCCGCCACGAGGTGTTGCACGACAGCGCGGTCGTTCTGCCCGGGGAGCGCCTCGTGTTGTTTTCGAGTCAGACCACCGACCCAGGCGACGATCGCATCGAATCCGTGTCGATCGACGGGGGACCGCGCTCAGTGGTCGTCGAGCGGGCGAGGACTCCCGTGTGGTCGCCCACCGGCCATCTGCTCTTCGCGAGGGACGGCGCGATACTGGCGGTGGCGTTCGACCAGGGCACCGGGACGCCGCGCGGCACGGCCACCCCGATCATGCCGGCCGGCGCGATTGAGTCGATCGCCTCCGGTCAAATGGGACTCACCTTGTCGTCCACAGGGACCCTGCTGTACATACCAGCCGGCTTCACGGACGCTCGTGTGGTCTCGGTCGGCCGTGACGGTTCGGCGTCTGCCGTCGATCTCCCATCGGGCCGCTACGGGATTCCTCGGATTTCGCCCGACGGACGCCGGCTGCTCGTCGGAAGCGGTGAACACATCGAAGCGCTCGATCTGGCGCGAGGCACGGTGGCCCGGCTCGGCACGGTTTTCTCTGCCTTCTCCACATGGAGCGCCGACGGGACACGCGTCCTGCTCCGGCATGTCGCCGCATCGTTCTGGCTCGCCGCCGACGGCAGCGGCGGCTCCGGCGTGGTGCCCGGAGCGAGCATGCTCGACTTCCCCTCGTCACCAGGACCCGATCCGGACTCCTTTGTCGCCCTCCGAATCAGGCCGGAGACCTCTGGGGACATCTTCTTGATGTCGATCAGCGGTGCGTTCGAGCCGAAGCCACTGATCGCCACACCCGCCTATGAAGGCGGCGCGCAGTTGTCTCCCGATGGACGCTGGCTGCTGTACCAGTCGGATGCGTCGGGTCGGCCGGAGATCTACGTGCGGCGCTATCCGGGCCTGGAGCGGCAGTGGCAGGTGTCGGACGGCGGCGGCAACCAGGCGCGGTGGAGCCGCAACAACCGGGAGATCTACTATCGCAGTGGCCGGCGCATGGTCGCGGCGGCCCTCGACGCTTCAGGCACGGAGCCAGTGTTCGGCAAACCCGTGGCGCTCTTCACGGACGACTACGAGTTCGGCGCTGGCACCAGCATCGCGAACTACGACGTCACAGCCAACGGTCGGTTCATCATGATTCGGCGCGGTGTGAATGGCGGCAAGCTGCGCATTGTCGTCAACTGGACGGACGAGCTGAAGCAGATCCTCGCGGCGGGTGGCGTGCAATGAACCCTGGCTATTTGTGAGATGGCTTCTAGTTTTGGGAACCTTGGAACCCTGGAACCTTGAAAGCGAGTTGGCGCAGGTCATGCTTAGGAGGAAGAGTCGGAAACACGAGCATGAGCATGCCCAATGATGCGAAGCGAAAGGCCGCGCGCTTCGGGATCTGAAGCGGCCACGAACGCGCTCGACGAAAACGTCCAAACCATCAAGACATGGGAGAAGGCCTTGCTGCTTCGGCGGTCGAGAGCCGAACAGCTGAGCGATTGGATCACCGTCGCGGCCGCAAGCACACCAGTCCTCATCTTTCACCTGATCTGGTTCCTTGCCTGGATCGTGGCG
Source organism: uncultured Acidobacteriota bacterium (assembly GCA_963724485.1). Lineage (GTDB taxonomy): Bacteria > Acidobacteriota > Vicinamibacteria > Vicinamibacterales > UBA2999 > JACCSI01. The sequence continues at coordinate 226,539 of CAVRUW010000010.1, read as the reverse complement.
AACACCGGTCTGATTCCAGGCCTCGAGCCGTTCGACCCGTTTCCCTTTCCATTGCTCACGATGATCGTCTCGCTCGAGGCAATCTTCCTCGCGTTGTTCGTGCTGTCGAGTCAGAACCGCATGTCGCGCCAATCCGACAAGCGTGCGAACCTCGACCTGCAGATTGACCTGCTCGCGGAGCGCGAGATGACCGCCGTGCTTCAGTTGTTGAGAGACATCGCCTCGCATCTCGACGTGCGGGGGACGGTCACCACCGAACAGATTCGTGACCTCGCCAAGAAAACGGATTTGCAGCATCTGACCGAGCAACTGGAAGAGTTAGAGGAGCACCCCGGCTACAATTCGTAGCTTGATGTCGAGGTGGGTCGATGAGTGCTCAAACCATCCGTGGGTCGTGCCAGCGGTTGCCGGGCTGGTCGGAGCGATAACCTTCGCGATTTGCCTCGGCCCTTCGCTGGTCGATCCAACCAACATCGACTGGTTGATGCGCGGCGATTTCGCGCTGCATTTTCTCGGGTGGCACCTGTATCGTCACGGGCCGTGGACGATGCCCATAGGGGCGACGCCATTGCTCATCTGGCCCATCGGCAGCTCAATCGGCCTGACTGATTCGATCCCAATCGCCGCTTTTTTCTTCAAGCTTCTGGACCCGCTGCTTCCGGAAACGTTTCAGTTCATCGGTCTCTGGTTGGTCTCGTGCTTTGCGCTGCAGGGAGTTTTTGGTGTGCTCCTGATGCGACTCGTCACCCCGAACCCGGTGCTTCAACTGCTGGGCGCAGCGCTTCTGATCCTGAGTCCTCCGCTGATTTTCCGCGTCGGGCACGCGGCGCTCACGGCGCATTGGCTGCTGCTGGCATCGCTCTGGCTCTCGCTCCGGCACGACGCGGACCAGCCCACATGGTCGCTGGCCGCGTGGTGGGCTGCCCTCGTGGCATTTGCTGCCGCGACGCAGCCGTACCTGTGGTTCATGGTGGTGATCCTGATGGTTGCCGCACATGCGCGGCAGTTCCTGGTAGCACCCAAACGCTTGCTGCGAATCGGCCTGCACGTCGCGATCGCAATGGCCGCCGCGGGCGTTGCCCTGTGGCAGGCGGGCAGCCTCGGCGTCGGCGCCAACGATGGATTGGAGGTTGGCGGTTTCGGGGGCTGGTCGACCAACGTTCTCTCGCTCATCGCCCCAACCGAGTGGTCAACCATCCTGGCTCCAGGTCCCTTCCGTTACGCATGGCGCGAGCAGTACGAAGGCTATGCCTATCTCGGCGCCGGGACACTGCTGCTCATCGTAGTGGTCGTCGCGTCTCGCCTGGTTTCGATCCGCACTCTCGGCTGGCCACGTCCTTCTTGGCGGTTGGTGCCGCTGTTGATGGGGCTGCTCTTCCTCTTCATCATGGCACTGGGTCCGATCGTCACGATGGGCCCGCGCCGTGTCTACTCGTACGACGTGTCACTGTGGGGTCCGCTGACGATCTTTCGTACCAACGGGAGAATGATCTGGCCGCTCTACTACGCGATTGTCGTCGGGGCTCTATTCGCAGCCTCCCGACTCTCCTCGCGTCGCGCCATCACCCTCTGTCTCCTCGCCGTCGTCGTGCAGGCGGCTGATGTGGTGGGTATGGTCGAACATGTGCGGGACAACGGTACATTCGGGTTTCGCGATCCGTTGCGCAACGAGTTCTGGAATGTGGTGACCCCACACTATCGGCGGCTCGTTCTCATCCCGACCAATCTATGCACCCGCGATGGCTTCGTCGAGCCTGGTCCATTTTCGTTGCTGGCCGGGCGCGCCGGCATCCCGATCAACGCTGGAACGACCGCGCGCTACGACTGGCAGAAGGCGCTTACGTATTGCCACGATCTCGACCGTGAAATTCAGGATGGACTGCGGACGAGTGACTCGCTCTACATCATCCGGGCAGACATGCTGCCCAAGTATGTTCCGCCGACTGGCGGGCCGATGTGCACGGTTGTCGACCGCTATGGAGTGTGCTTTTCGGCCGAGACGTACGAGCGCTGGCGTGATACCTACGACGTCGTCCGTTCAAAAATACCGTCGACCGAGGAGTTCGTGCAGTTCTACACGGAGCTGGATGCGCTCTATCGCGACCTGCTCGGACGCCCCGCGCGAAAAGCCGGCGCATCAACCGACGTTCGCGTCGAGGGGCTCGCACGATATCTCTCGTTCCGGCTGGAGGGCTGCGGTCATCCGGAGTCCGAAACGCGAGCCTTGAATTACGTCGCAGGAAACCCGCAACGCGACCTGTGTGCGGCAGCTTCGACCGATCGCGACCTTCCCCAATCGGACCAGGTCTACGACTTCAACATGAAACTCGGGGAGGCAGTTCGCGAGCGAGCGACGGCCGAAAGTTCCACGCACATCGATCTCGAAGGTGAGGCGGTGTGGATTCTGGCCTACGCGCGGACGCGAGCGACCGGGATCACGGCGCGAGAAGCCAGAGCGTCGGTGCTGGCAGCGGTGCGCTCGGCGGCGGGGCGCTGAGCTCGCGTTCTCTAACGAGCGTCGTGAAAGATGATGCCGACCGTATGTCGGCGTCCTGATCGAAGACGACTGACGCCGTGGCGCATGTTGACGCGGTAGGTTCCGCGTGTTCCCTTGACCGGCCGGTTGCGCACGGCCCACACCAGTCCGTCCCCCTGACCGACCGGCACAACCTCGACTTTCGACTGCATCCGCGGCCGTTGCTCCGTCAGCACGAATTCTCCGCCGGTGAAGTCTCTCGCCGGCTCCGAGAGCAGAATCATCACTTGAAGCGGGAAGACATGCTCGCCGTAAACGTCCTGATGAAGCGCGTTGAAGTCGCCCTCGCCGTACTGCAGCAGGAGAGGCGTTGGTCGCGTCTGCCCCGCATCGTGACATCGCTTGATGAACTCGGCGTGCGTCGCGGGGTACCTCACGTCGATTCCCATCGCCTCGTTCCAGGCGTTGGCGATCGGAGCAAGGCACGGGTAGAGAGCCGTACGGAGGCTTGCGATCCTCTTGGGTAGTGGATAGGAGAAGGTACTTGTACTCACCACGCCCGAATCCATGTCTGGCCATCACGACATGACTTCGGAACTTGCTGTCATCACCGTAGAGACCGGCGATTGTGGGGGCCTCGCTCGGCGCGAGGAGCTTGGGCAGCGGCGCCCAGCCGTGGGCACCGAGATGATTCGCAACGCTCTCCCAGTCGTAGTTCAAGTCAGCCTCCGCCTGAGATTGACTTTGACGTGGGTCGAGACGCCTGGCACTCCGAGTCTTGCGATCGAATCGGTGGGCGAACCCGTCACCCGCTGGTTGTGAGCCGCGGGTGACGAAGTGCCCGACGAATCTACCCGCTCGTCAGGGTTTGGTCTTTGCTGCCGCTGCCGAGCGCCGGCGAACGCCCGACGGCCGGGAGCTCCCGGACGGTGCCGGAGTGGAAGTCGGTTCCAGCACGACACGATCGGTCACGAACCGCCGCAACCCGTGGGCATCGAAGTCGATCACGGTATGGTGGACGTCGCGCTCGCTGATCGTCCCGGTCCCATACTGTTCGTGCGACACACGATCGCCTTTGGAGGGGAAGCCTTTCGCAGGGGCCACGGTCAGGCCAGCCTGATGTTCTCGGCGCGCGGTCCCTTCGGACCCTGCCCCTTTTCGAAGGTCAGCGGCTGCCCTTCGCGCAACTCATCGAAGCGCGCGTCGACGCAAGCTGATTGATGGAAAAAATATTCTGTCCCGTCCGCGGCCTGGACGAAGCCAAAGCCCTTGTCGCTGACGAGTCGTTTGATGGTTCCGTGTATGGGCGCCATAGTCTTACCGTTGATGCGGTCGCGAAGTTGACGACCCCGCGCGAGACGCGGGGTGTTCCATTGCACCAGGTCCCGACCGCTTGATGGCCGGGTGCAAGCCGCCTTGCACATGCAACGCGGAGCTTCGATGAGGGCTGGAGTAGAACCGGCAGACAAGCCGGGTCGGCGGCAGGACTCAAGAAAGCGAACGGACTAGTATACCATTCGCCCGGTTGGGCCGGCTTTGACCGGGAAATCGGGCCGTCTGGCGCCTACCGAAACGTCTCCTGCAGCCATCGATCGATCTCGGCCCACACCGGGGCCGTAGAGAGATCGTGACCGACGTCAGGAAACACGACGCGCGCGAAGGGCTTGCCCTGCTTCGCCAGGTCGTCAAGGATGGCGACCGTTGCCGGCGTCGGAATACTGCGATCCTCCGCACCGAGGAGCCAAAGTCCGGGAACGTCGAGCGATTCGAGCACGGGACGTGGATCAAAGCCGCGCTCGCCGACGAACGATGGGAGTTTGGTATACGCATCCTCGAGAGGAAGCGAGTTCTTCTCGACTAGATCGCTATAGAAGTTCTCTTCGCCAACCGACACCGTCGGGCCGACCAGGAGGATCATGAATGCCGGCTTCGCCTCCGCGGCCGCGAGTGGGATGATCCAGCCCGCCTGGCTGACGCCAACCAGGCCGACCCGCGTGCCATCGATGCCAGGTTGGCCGCGAACGAAACGAGCCGCGGCCGCCATGTCGGCGGCGAGCAATCCGAACATGCGAACGCTGTTGCGCGTGCCCACTCCCGAGTATTCCCCGGTCGACTCGCCGACACCTCGCTTGTCGAAACACAGCGTGGCGAAACCCCGCGCCAGAAATCCCGTCGCCAGAAACCTGCACGACTCTCTCGTCATCCGCCCGGAGCCATGGCCAAAGACCACCGCGCCGATCGGTCCCGTTCGCGCCGGGAGGTCGAAGCGGTAGCCGAGACGCGCATCGCCGCTTTCGATGAACCCGTTGAGGCTTGACGCCGGGAGCGGGGTGTTGGGGGATGTCGACGCGCGGCACACGATCGAAAGCATTGCGCCGATGACCAGTGTCACCAACCTGACTGAATCAGCGCCTATCGACCGGTTTCCTCCACCCATCTGAGTGTCGAAATGCGCTGACCATCTTAGCGTTTCGTCGGGCAACCCTTGAATTATTCGAGGGCTCTACGTAGGCTGCGCCATGCCCCGTCGTGACCTCTCGAAGACCGTGCTGGCCGGGCAGGCCTGGAGCCTGATGTTCGACTTCTTGATTCGTACGGCGCCGCATCGCACGCAAAGCCTGGGCAAGAGAGGGCTCACCCCCAATGATTCGCGTGCGCTGTTCAGTCTTCACCTGGACGAAGGCCGTTCGATGCGTGCACTCGCCGAGGCCTGGGAATGCGACCCGTCAAATGCGACGTGGGTGGTGGACCGGCTCGAGAAGCTGGGGCTGGCCGAGCGACGGTCGATCGCAAACGATCGACGTGTAAAGCTCGTCGTGTTGACCAGGAAAGGGCACAAGATCAGGGCCGAACTGCTGAAGGAGTTTCACCAGCCACCGCCAGAAATCAGCAGCCTCGAGCGTGACGAGCTTGAAAGCCTCATTCGAGTTCTCTCGAAGGTCTCGGTTCCTTCGGTCATCCAAGAACGCCGATGAGATTCGCGACGGCCACTGCCCCGGCAACGATCAGGTAGGTGGCGGCCGCTGCGGTTACCGTCATGAGCTGACGACGTTCGCTCCACGGACTGAAGCTCAAGAGCCATGCCAGCAGCGGAAGCACGAGTATTCCGTGCATCAGCGCGCCATGCATCGGCTTCAGAGCACCTCCGGTCGCATAGGCGGCTTCGCGGTTCCCGTCAACTACCAGCTGCGTGCCTCTGGCGATCATGAGCCCGCCTGAGATCAGCGCTCCACACAGCGCAACGAAACCGACCCTGACGGCAAGACGAAGGCTGAGCGGGACCGCGACATTTCGACGAAACGAAATGAATGTCAACGCGAAGAGGATGAGGACGAGCGTGATACCACCGACGGCCAGCAGGCGCGTCACCCCCGCATCGAATGGCGTTTCGAAATTGAAATGGGATGGCACCCCTCGCCAGGCCTGTAACGACACGAGATAGGTCTCCAGCACGCAGGCCGCTGTAAACACAGATAGCAACCACACACGCACCCGCTCGGACAGTCTTAGAAAGGTGGAGACCCAGATGATCGTCAGGGTCGTCAGGCCGAACGAGAGACCGAAGGTGACGGCCTTGCGCAGTGATCGCGGCCCTTCCCACGAGCCGCCATCGATGAGCAGCAGAGCCAGATGGATCAAACCGCTCGCCAGCAGGAGCGCTCCGATCGTGTAGCCGATGCGTTCGACACGGCGGCCGGCGGACCAGGACGACCGCAACGCCGAAACGACGGCCGGCGTAGGACGAGTCACTTCATGTTGAGTTGGATAGATCTGGGCGTTCGCGTTCATCGATTAGTGTCCAGGTGAGGCCCTCCGGAGAGGGCGTTCAAATAGTTATGACGATTCAACTATTGAATTGGTTCACCTTTCAGCCCGCAGCTCCGCCTCAACCGCCGCCCTCGGGAATCAAGCCTGTCCCACGATTCGACCGATGTTTTCCGGGTTCATGAACTGCGGCAGCGGCGTCGAACCGGTAATTGCCGAGTAGAACTGGCCGGTCGCCTCGCGATTCTTGTGCAGTGCGCCAAAAAGCGCCTTCAGCGGCGGAGGTGCCGGTTCGAGCCTGGCCAGTTCACACGTGAAGTGATACAGCGGCCGTACCCGCTCATCACGACTGGATTGATAAGTTGCCATCGCCTCCTCGAGCGGGCGCCTGCCGGAGAACCCGGCATCGATCGCTTCGACCAGATGCTCGGCATCGATAAAGGCATCGCTGATCCCCTGGGCCGTTATCGGATCCTTTTGATACCCGGCGTCGCCGACCAGCGCCCATCCCTGGCCATACGGCCGCCGGAAGTAGTTGGCCACCCCCGCGGTGCCCACCCATTTCTCTTCGCGACGCGCCGAGCGCAGACGATCCGCCACGGTCGTCGAAGCAAACACCTTGTTGGCATGCCCTTCGATATCCGATCGAACCTCCTTGAACATGTGGCTCGGCCAGACGGCCGCAATCAACGTCGCTCCGTCGTTGGTCGGGAAGCAGGCTGCCCCCTGATAGTCGCGAACATGCTGCTCGACATCGTCAGCGTCGAAGTCGCTGTAGTACGTGTAGTAGAACGTGGCGAGCGGCGGAATCGTGTCGTACTCGGTCGGCGATACCTCCTTGGCTACTACCGAATGTGCTCCATCCGCACCAATGACGATGGGAGCGCTTTCCTCGACTGTGCCACCATCCAGAGTGTGACCTTTGATGCCGACGACGCGATCACCGTCCCACTTGAGCGCGTCCACGGAGAATCGCTCTCGAACCTCGGCGCCGCTTTCGCTTGCGGCATCAACGAGCAGTTTGTCCAGCACCGTGCGCCGAGGGCAGAAGCCACCCCGTCCGCGATTGGTGTTGAGGACGCCTCCCTCGAGGGCAAATGGGCCGACGTCGAAAATCATGTTGAGGGCAATCGGTGGACAGTTCGTCGCGGCCAGCCGGTCGAGCAGGCCCCAGCGATCCATGATCTCGGCACCGTGCGGCCAGATGATGTGCGTGGAGATCGTGTCGCTGGGAAAACTTGCCTTGTCCACCAGCAGCACACGGTAACCTTTCCGTGCCAGCAGCATGGCGGTCGGAGACCCGGCACATCGGGCACCAACGATGATCGCGTCGTACATATAGAGCTCCTTCCGAAAACATGCGGCTCAACAGAACCTGGAACCCTGGAACCTTGGAACCTTAACTACTAGAGACGACAAAAGAAACTCGGTCGGTCTTCGTGAATTGAGCTCATCAAGGGCGCATCGGGCGAAGATGCGATCGCAAGATGGCCATGGACGTGCATCCAGGGCCACGAGGCTTCTCATGGCATCACGCAAAGAACAAACCGCAATTCCTCGTCGTCCATTCGGACGGCATTCCGATCTCGTGTCGATACTCGGCCTTGGTGGATATCACCTTGGCAAAGTCAAAACCGTTGCCGAAGCGGTTCGTATCGTTCACGAGGCCGTCGATGCGGGCATCAACTTCCTCGACAACGCGTGGGAATATCACGAAGGCGAAAGCGAGCGTCGCATGGGTCGCGCCATCGAGGGGCGACGTCAGTCGGTTTTCTTGATGACCAAGGTTTGCACCCATGGGCGCGATGCCAGGGTCGCGCTCCGACAGCTCGAGGAATCGCTGCGCCGCTTGCGAACCGACTACCTCGACCTCTGGCAGATTCACGAGTGCGTGTATTTCAACGATCCCGAACGCCACTTTGCCAAAGGCGGGGCCGTTGAAGCGCTGGAGCGCGCGAAGCAGCAGGGCAAGGTGCGGTACATCGGGTTCACCGGGCACAAGGACCCCGAGATCCACCTTCGGATGTTGTCTTACGACTTTCCGTTCGACGCTTGTCAGTTACCTTTGAACGGTTTCGATGCGACGTTCAAGAGTTTTCAGGGCCGTGTCCTCCCTGAGCTGGAGCGCCGCCAGATTGCCGCCATCGGCATGAAGAGCCTCGGCGGTGATGGGCGAGCGCTCAGGAAGCGGGTTGCGAAGGTGAGCGATGCTCTGCGCTACGCCATGAGCCTGCCGGTTTGCTCGACGGTATCGGGCATCGATTCCCTCAAGGTGTTGCGTCAGAACCTCAAGCTCTCGCGCGCCTTTACGCCGATGGACGCGCGAGAACGAGAGCGCTACGAGCGAAGCCTGGCGGACGACGCATTCGATGGACGCTTCGAGCTGTACAAGACCACCGCCGAGCACGAGGGAGCCGTGGGCCGCGAGCAGCACGGCTTCCCGTCGCACGAGGAGGTTCCGCTCTGAGGTTGCGGTAGGGCGTCGCCTTACGGGCGGCGCTCCCAAACGCCGATGTCGGTCGCGTTCCCGAGGCTGGCGTCGCCTTGAAACGCGATGAACACACCATTGAGGACGGTCTCGATGGGGACGGCCGGATCGAAAGGCCCACTAAAGCAGAATCTTGTGGGCGTCGTACTCGGAGCGAGGCCCCCAGGGACGAGCGCCACCACGTCAAGCGTCACACCCGCAAAGTCTGGTACTTGCGACACGTTTTCGACCAACGTGACGCCGGCGTTCACGGGGGCGACCAGACCGAAGCCGCTCATCGGCCCGGGCAACTCGAGACCAATCGCAGTAATGCGGCCGCTGACCGTCGAAGTGTTCGTCACCTTCACACAGACGACGCTGAGGCCGGTGTCCCAGAGCGGGACCGGAAGATCGCTGGTGACCGCATTGGGACTCTGGACCAACGCCGTGGCCAGTGTCGGGTAACGCCGGCCGATAACGCGGTGCGCCGACACACTGACGGTTCCCAAGACCAATGCCAGCGCCAGGATGGATATTCTCCACGACGAATACATAAGCGACAGCTCCTTCTGGAGACAATCTGTCGCAGGGCGAGTCTGAAGTCCTTACCGCACGGTGAAAGTCGGTGTGATTGTTTTGTGACAGAGTTCCCGGGCTAAGATCCGGCGTGTGATCGCGCTTTCCGAGCGCTCCGACCCTCAACCGCCGGTCGTCTACGAGTTCGGAGACTTTGAGTTCGTCGCGGCCGACCGCATCCTGACGCGTCACGGAACCCGGGTATCGCTGACTCCAAAGGCCATCGATACGCTGGCGATGCTGGTCAATGCCCGCGGCCGGCTGCTGACCAAGGACGAGCTGCTGAAGGGAGTGTGGCCGGACACGTTCGTCGAGGAGAACAGCCTCACTCGAAACATCTCGGTCCTGCGCAAGGCTCTCGGTGGTGATGCATCCGATCAGCAGTTCATAGAGACAGTCCCAAAGAGCGGCTATCGATTCTCGGCACCGCTGCGGGCCCGCTCGACCCCCAGTGCTCCAACTGACCGGAAGAGGTCGCCACGGCTGATTCTCGCGGGTGCCCTGCTGTTGGCGACCGCTGCTGGTGTCTATGCAGGCTGGCAATGGCTCGCGCCGCGGCCGACAGCCTTCAACCCCGACACCATCCGCCAAATCGCGGTGCTGCCGTTGCAAATCATCGGCCCGTCGTCTGGGATCGAACATCTCGCCATCGGCATCCCGGACACGATCATCACCAGGCTTGCCAACGTGCAGACGCTGCGCGTCCGATCGACCGGGCTGATTGCTCCCACGGCCGGTACCGACCCCCGGAGCGTCGGTCGCGATCTAGGCGTCGACCACGTCGTCGGCGGCACCCTTCAGGCAGTCAGCGGCGTGGCGCGCATCAACCTGCAGCTGCTGCGAGTCGCGGATGGCGTCGTGGTCTGGGGCGAGGCGCTGGAACTGCCGGTCGATCAGTTGCTCGCTCTCCAGGATCATCACGTCACCGATCGAGTGGTCCAGGCACTGCACCTGCGGACGACGAGCGCCGAGCGCGAGCGCGCGTTCCGCCGCTACACCGAACAGCCGGAGGCGTACGCCCTCTACCTTCGTGGGCGGTCGCTGCTCGCGAACTATACCGATGCGACGATGACCGAGGCGATCGCGCGATTCGAAGAAGCGTTGCGAGTGGATCCACGCTACGCGCTGGCCCGCGCTGGGCTCGCCACCGCGCTGGCCTTCTTCAGCGTTCGCTACGCATATGAATCCGAAGCCCAGAAGTGGGCGGCTCGCGCCGAGGAGGAGGCGCGCCGGGCGCTCGCAATGGATCCTGCGCTGGCTGAAGCGCATCTCGCGTTGGCGAGTGCCGCAGGTACGATTCATCGCAACTTCGACTGGCGCACGGCTCTGTCGGAGGCCGACCGGGCCCTGGCCATCAATCCGAATCTCGATCTCGCGCACACCGCACGCGCGCGCGCGCTGTTTCACCTGGGTCTGTTCGACGCGGCCGAAGAAGCGACAGCACGCGCCGACGCGGGTGCACCCAGGACGGTCGAAAATGCGCGAATCCTGGCGCTCATCACGCTGCACCGGGGACGGTTCAAGGACGCGTTGGACCACGCGGAACAGTTGGCGCGTCGTACGGATGCGCCTGCGGTTCAGTCCTACATCGCCATGTCGGCCTTCTATCTGGGTGACATACCGCGCGGCAGGAGCATCCTGGAGGGGCTGAAGCGCGGCGGGCGACCCGACATTCGCGGTCAAGCCTTTCTTGCGGCGATCGAGGCGGCGAACCACAACGACCAGCGAGCATCCGAAATCATCCGCACGATCGAGGCGCAACCGTACATGGACCATCACGTCGCAACCTCGCTCGCCGGCGCGCAGGCCCAACTCGGCAACCACGACGAGGCGCTGCGCTGGCTACGCTGGGCAGCGGGCGGCGGCTTCCCGTGCTATCCGTGGTTCGAAGTCGATCCCTTGTTGCAGCCGTTGCGCAACACCCCCGCCTACGTCGCCTTCATGCGCGAGCTCCGCATCTCGTTCGATGACGTTCAAGAACGATACGGTCAACGGGACCAGAAGCGCTAGGCGGCGAGCAGGTAGTCTGAACTCATGAGCGCACGGCCCCCGATCGTCTTCGCCAGAGAAACGGATCTCACGGTATCCGACTTCCGACGCGTGCTGGACGAGTCCGGACTCGGCACGACCCGTCCGGTAGACGATGAGCCCCGCATGAAGGTGATGCTTGCGGAAGCCAACCTGATCATGACGGCGAGGGAAGCCGGGGCGGGTGGGGCCATTGTCGGCGTAGCCCGCTGCCTCACCGACTTCGCCTGGTGCTGCTATGTGGCCGAGTTGGCAGTCTCGTCCACAGTTCAGGGTCTGGGTATCGGCCGTCAGCTCCTGGAAGAAGTGCGTCGCGAGCTGGGCCCGCAAGTCAGCGTCATTCTCATCTCCATGCCGGACGCCGTCGGGTTTTACGAGCGCATTGGCATGGCGCCGGTCCCGAACACCTTCTGGTTTCGTCGCGACCAGTAACCTGTGGTGGCCGGCTTGACCGACCGGTAGCGGTAAGATATATATGGTCGCTATATATGCCACCGAAGAGTAGTTCGCCGCAGGCCGTCCAGAAGGGGAGCGCTGAAATGCTCGTGCTCGCGCTGCTCGATGAGCGCGAGCGGCACGGCTACGAAATCGCTCAACTGATCGAGCAGCGCTCGAACGGTGAGATCCGATTCCGTGTCCCGTCACTCTACCCGCTCCTCTACCGGCTCGAAGACCGCGGCCTCGTTACCGGACGTTGGGTGGAAAAATCCGGGGAGCGTCGGAAGCGCTTCTATCGGCTGACGCCTGAGGGTCGCAAAGCGCTCGCCGATCAGCGGCGTGGCTGGCGCACGCTCTTCGACGCGGTCGACCGCGTGGCCCGGTTCCGCCATGCCTGATTGGCAAACGTACGTTCGGCGCCACCTCGGCCCCCTGCGTTGCGCACCGGAGCGTGAGATTGAGATCGTCGAAGAGGTCGCGCTGCAGCTGGAACAGATCTATCGCCGCGCTCGATCGTCGGGCGCGTCGGAGGCGGAGGCACGCACTGAAGCCGAAGCCGAAGTGACCGATTGGGAAGGGCTGCGCGGCAGCCTCGTGCCTGCCCGTTCTCACCGCGCACACCAGCTTGAAGCCGAACGCACCGAGCGTCCCGGACTGTTGACCGAACTCCGCTTCGCCACCCGAGCGCTTCTCGCCTCCCCAGGCTTCACCCTCATCATCGTCTTGACGCTCGCGCTCGGCGTCGGTGTCACGACAGCGATGTTTTCGTTGGTCGATCGCATCGTCCTGGCGCCGCTCCCGTTTGCCAATCCCGACGAGCTCGTGCTCGTCGAACAGATCGTGCCGCCGATTCGCGACCGTTACCCTGTGGTCGGTGCCAATCTCCGCTCGATTGCCGCGTGGCGCGCGGGATGCCACGATTCGTGCTCGGAGATAGCCGCGTTCGAAGGTTTGAGCGCCACGCTTTCGGTGGGTGGCGAGCCGCAGGGCGTCGTTGGCGCGCGTGTCGACGCCCACACACTGGACGTATTTGGAATTCGTCCGGTGATAGGGCGCGGGATCGACGCCCGCGACACCGTCGCTGGGAGCGATCGCGTTTTGCTACTGTCGCACGACTTATGGCGACAACGCTTCGGGGCTGATCCCGCTGTCATCGGGCGGACCGTATCGCTCGATTCCATCGAGCGGCAGATCATCGGCGTACTGCCCGAATTCCCTCGCCTCCCACGTCTCGAGCAGCTCACGGCAATGCGCCGATGGGTTGGTCACGCGCAGGTTCTCGTACCGTTCATCCCGCTGCCGAATCAGGTGCAGTCGACGGGCGACTTCAGCTACATCGCGATCGTGCGACTTCGGCCAGGCGTTACGAAAGTCCAGGCGAGCGATGAGCTCACGCGCATCGCACATGCCGCGTTCGAAGACGCTCCCTTCCGTCCTGAAGTAGTGGTCAGTCCGCTTGGCGAGCGTGTCGTCGGGTCCGCGCGTCAGCCACTGTGGTTGTTGATGGGAGCGGTCCTTGCCCTGCTGGTCGTCGCGTGTGTGAATGTGGCGCACCTTGTGGCTGGCCGATGGCTGGGTCGACGGGCTGAGCTCGCGCTCCGCGTGGCTCTTGGGGCACGAGCGTCTGACTTGCTTCGGCACGTGAGCGCAGAGGCCACGTGCCTCGCGATCCTGGGCGCAACCTTTGCCGTCGCTGTGGCCTACGCGGCTGTCGCTCTGGTGGTCAGTTGGGCGCCTGTCGAAATCCCGCGCATCGAGAACGTCGCGGTCGACCTCCGCGCCCTCGCCTTTGGCATCGCCGTGACGACGATCTGCACGTTCCTGTCGTGCCTGTTGCCCGTGTGGCGCGTCATCAACACGCCGACGAAACCCGTACTGCAGGAGGGTGCGCAACACGCCTCCGAGTCGCGCGCGGGTGTTCGACTTCGTCGCATGCTCGTGGGTCTCGAGGTGGCAACAACGGTGGCGCTGCTGATCCTCGCCGGCCTGTTGCTTGTGAGCTTCGTGCGGGTGAACAACGTGGAGCGCGGCTTTGTCACACGCGACCGTGTGGCGCTCGATTTGACCTTGTCGCCTGCTCGCTATCCGTCGCGCGTTTTTCGCACAGCCGCAATCGACCAGCTCCTCGAGTCGATTCAGTCAATACCGGGCGTCGACGTGGTCGCTGCCGCCCAGAAGCTTCCACTCGAAGGCGAGGCTAGCGTCGACCTCTTTGTGCCACAGGGCACCGAGGAGTTCGACGGGCGGCCCCAGCCGGTCGGGAGTCATAAGTTCGTCAGCCCGGACTACTTCCGTGCGCTGCAGCTACCCTTGCTCGCGGGCAGAGTTTTCGACCTCAACGATCGTCAGCGCCGGGTTGCCATCGTCAGTGCGTCGACTGCCCGGACGTTGTGGCCAGGCCAGAATCCGATTGGCCAACGCTTCTCGCGGTCACGGAAGCAGGAGGCGTGGGAGGTGATTGGCGTGGTCGCCGACACACACACCGAAACGCTGGAGCGTCAGCCTGGATTGGCTGCGTATGTCCCTCACTGGGACGAGCGCAGCGGACCCGACCTCTCCATCGTCATCTCCACATTCGCGGATCCCGCGACCGTCCTCGCCGGAGTGCGGCATGCGATCGCGAGAGTGGATCCCGATCTCGCCATCCTCAAGCCGCGCACGCTGGAACAGGTAGTGAACGGCGCCACGGCGACGCGCCGGTTCCAAATGTCCTTGACCATGGCCTTCGCAATCACCGGGCTCGTCGTCGCGTGCCTGGGTATCTACGCAGTCCTCTCCGCAGATCTTCTGCGACGCCGCGGTGAGCTGGCCCTGCGAGTTGCGATCGGTGCGAGCACGGCGCACATCACGAGGATGGTCATGGTCGAGGGGCTCACGCCAGTGGCCTTCGGACTCGTTGCCGGCTGCATCTTCGCCGCTTCGCTCGGATCTCTAGTCAGCGCGCTGCTCTTTGGCGTTTCGCCATACGACCCGCTCGTGTTCGCAAGCGTGGCCGGACTGATCGTCTTTGCGGCAATGGTGGCCTGCGCCGCGCCGCTCGTCCGAGCGCTGAAGACATCGCCGATCCTCACACTTCGAAACGGCTGATTCGACGTCAATCCGAGAACAGGTATCTCAGGATCGTCCCGTCCTTCAAGTAGATCCGTACATCGCCGCTGGGGTACTGCTCGTCGCCCAGCCGCTCTGTCAGAAAGGCCAGCAACTCTCGCGTGAGACGAGTTGCTGCCGCAGCGATCTCGCTATCGCTCCCAGGCTCGAGACCAAAGCACATCGTGAAGTCATTGCAGAAGTGGGCGGGAGTATTTGGCAATTCCAGGGTCGCGCTAATCGCCTCGACCGGCGTTCGTACGACCCGTTCCGGATTGTACGACCGTAGCAACCCAGGCCCATATTCCGCGAGGTGGCGCGCGGCCCATCGAAGTAATAGGCGATCGTCCGTCTTCCTGGCCCGCCGCAGCTTCATGAAGCACTCGACGAAGTCCTCGAGTTGCGGCTCGCCCGCGGCGAGCCGGAGGCTGGGATCCGCTCCGAGGACAGCTCTGGCCAGCGGAGTCGCCCACAGGTACTGCTGCACATCACGCGCCGGAAAACCCAGCGCCCATGACGCCGCTTCGCTTCGATCTGGTGGTTCGAGCGCTTCGGTCCCAATCGACACATGCAACAGCCGTCCGTCGGGCGTCGACTCAAACCACGTCCGATCGCCAATGCGGGACTTGCCTTGTGTGACAGCGACTACGTCGAAATCGCTGTGAGCATCGGCTTCGTCCCGCGCGAAGCTGCCGTTGAGCAGGACGGCCTGGAGATTGGGCTCCTCTGATTTCAGCCGTTCAATGATCTGGTCGACGAAATCCTGCGGTACGACACGTTGGTTCGTCGGCATGACCTTGGGCGTCAGCGAAAGATTCGTCCCACCGCCAGGTACGTTCGCCAGCGCCCGTCGAAGCTCCACGAGCCGGCGACGATCACCGGACCCAGCAGCGTGTCCATCACGAGGCCAGCGCCACCGTTGGTTCGCCAGGTGGCGTCGGACCAGTCCTCGAACGCATCGCCGTTCTCGAGCCAGGCGCCGGCGAACACAGGGCCGCCCATGAAATCGGGCAATCGCGCGACTTGTCGAAGATAACCGCCGGTCGCGATGTAGTAGTGCCGCCCTCTCAGCTCACCGGCGTCGTAGGCACCGAGTCGGAACGGCGTGCCGAGCGAGAACTGTTGCGTCGGCAGCGGCGCATCATCGAACGATGTTCCCACACCGCCGTAAAGGAAGAGTCTGCCTCGAGTGCCGCGGCGCCAGAACCGATTGGCGGCTGCAGAGAGTTGGGTCAACGTTGTGTCGTAGTCGAGCGCTTGCCCATCAATCGCAACGTCCGGACTATCGAACACGCGCGACAAACGGACTTCTGACAAGACTCCACGTGATGGCACGACCGGGCTGTCCTGGCTATCGACTCGCCACACCAGCTCGGCGCCGGTCTCCTTGCCGCGTAACTCAGGGAAACCGGGGTCGCCAATCTGGATGGAAGCAGTCGACCGGCCCGCAAACGCCCCAATTCTCACGTCGCTTTGCGGCCCGAGATTCACCCCAACGTTCACTCCCGCCACCGCCCGCGTTTGACCATAACGCGCGACCACTGCGTCATCGACGATGGCGTTGAAGGTCAGCTTGCCTGCGCCCGCGTAGGGCGCGACGAAGAGCGGGGTACGCCCAATTGGCCGATACAACTCCATCGCAACGGCCGGGTCCGATCCAATCGTCCCGTCGATGCGTAACTCCGAGCCCGATCCGATGACGTCGTAAGCGAGGTAGCGAGCGGTGGTTGTAATGCGGAAGTCGCTCGACGTCGTGTTCTCCAGGTTCAAGCCCAACATGACAAACGGAGGAGCGTAAGGCTTGAGACGAGCGTCCACGCCCAGCCCATGACCGCGGCTCGCGTCGTGAATCACGCGCCAGCTCACGGTTTCGTAACGATCGAGACCAGACACCAAGGCGAGGTCCTCTTCGAGAGCCTCGATATTCAGCGGCCCAGCGACATGACGGGCGAGCAACTTTTCCAGTTGCTTCGCGTCGCTGGAAGCGAACCCAGTGAGCTCCACGAACGCCGGAGGCGGCAATTCAGTGCGGCGTCGTGCCCGCCGCTGGCTTTGCCACGCCGCGAACTCGACCTCATCGAGGGCGAACGGCAACAACTGGTCGCGCATGCTCTCCGCCGCCCCGTAGCCAGCCTGAATCAGGTCCGACGCTCTTCGCCAGTCGAGCGATCCGAAATCGCTGAGCGGCACGTTGATGACGACATCGGCTGACGCGAGCGCACGCATCGTCGATGCGCGCATCATCGCGTCGAGGGTGCTGCCAGCCAGACCGCTCAGCGTGTAGCTGACGCCATCCCGATCCGAGAGATCGCCCACATTGATCGCGATGACACGAGTCGCACCCATGGCTTTGACCACGTCGGCCGGCACGTTGTTCATCGTTCCACCGTCGATCAGCACGTGGCCGTCCAGTTCGATCGGCGGAAAGACCAAAGGCAAGGACATGGTGGCGCGCATCGCAACCGCGAGCGACCCTCTTTCCAAGACGACAGGTTGAGCAGACAAGAGGTCCACGGCCACGGCTCGAAACGGCGTCGGCAAATCGTCGAAGCTCTCGATTCCAAAATAAGGTGCGGTGATCCGATTGAGGAGCAACTCCACCTGCTCGCCGCTGTTCAGAGCAGTCGGGGGCACCAGCCCGCCTTTGAGGCCGAATTCGAGGCGTGACGGGTAGTCGCGGGCATCTTGCTTCCGGCGAATGTTCTTGTAAGCGAATGTCGAAGCGCCAAACAGCTCGTCCCAGTTCAAACTGGTTACGAACGCTTGCAGCTCTTGGGCGTCCATGCCGGTTGCGAAGGCGCCGCCAACCAGGCCGCCCATGCTCGTACCAGCCGCGACGTCGATCGGGATCCGGTGCTCCTCCAGCCAGCGAATGACGCCGACGTGCGCTATGCCGCGCGCGCTGCCACCGCCAAACGCGACGCCGACGCGTGGCTTGCCACTTTCACGAGCCTGCCACGGCGAGGGGCTAGCAACGCTGACCGTCGTCGTCGCGGGTTTCGGCATGCGGCGCAGTGGAGCGGCACAAGCAACGCACATCGTCGCCAGGAGAGCCACCGCACAAAACCCGACGCGATGCAGTGAAGTGTTCGCAGATTGAAGGATTAAGGTTCGCAAGGCGCAGAGTATAGCAATGCTCGCCGCAACTCAGGCGAAGCCACCGTTGGCGCGCAACACCTGCGCGTTGACCCAGGCCCCATCCGGACCCGCAAGGAACGACACCACGTTGGCGATATCGTCCGGCTGACCGA
This sequence comes from uncultured Acidobacteriota bacterium, assembly GCA_963724485.1. GTDB lineage: Bacteria > Acidobacteriota > Vicinamibacteria > Vicinamibacterales > UBA2999 > JACCSI01. The sequence continues at coordinate 208,451 of CAVRUW010000010.1, read as the reverse complement.
GGCGCTCGAGTGGCGGAACCTTGCGCAACTGCTCGATCTGGTCCTCCGATTTCCCGATCAGGAACAGATCCGTGGCCACAGGTCCAGGCGCCACCGCATTGACGGTGATGTTGCGTCCGCGCAGCTCGTTGGCGAGCACGTGCACCAAACCCTCGACGCCTGCCTTCGAAGCGATGTATGGCCCATAGGTGGGAAACGCCTTGGCAATCACGCTGCTCGAGAACGCGATGATGCGTCCGCCCGGCGCGACGTGCTGCGCGGCTTGCGCCATGACCAGAAAGGTGCCTCGCAGGTTCGTCGCGATCACCTTGTCGAACACTTCCACGTCGCTGCCGGCGATAGGTCGCAGCGGCATGATGCCGGCGCAGTTCACCACGACATCGATAGTTCCAAAGTCGTCCAGCGACGACTTGAAGAGTCGCTCCACATCCGGAGCACTCGCAACATCGCCCTGGATCGCGCTGGCTCGCCCGCCGGACGCGACGATCTGCGCGACCGTCTCGTCCGCCTTGCTGGCGTTGCCCGCGTAGTTGACGGCGACGGCGAAGCCGTCGCGGGCGAGGCGGCGGGCCACCGCGCGTCCGATCCCTCCAGAGGCCCCAGTGACGATTGCGGTTCCAGCCATGGACCGATCCTACGCTGCGACGCATCTACGCGCATCGGCCGCGTCCTCTAGGACGGCTTCCCTCTGAAGATCGTTGCCGAGTCCACGAAGCAGAGCGGGTTCCCAAAGGGATCGTGCAGGTAGAACGAACGCTCCCCCCAAGGTCTTCGAGCGATACGGCCCATTGGCAGCTGACCGTCGCCGGTTTCCTGAGACAGCCCGCCAAGCTCCTCCGCTCGCCGATACACCGCGTCCAGATCATCGACCGCGAAATAGACGTGATCGAAATTGGGATGAGGACGACGTTTGTCGCCGTCGCCTGCGGGACTGTAGATTGCCAGGGTCACGTCGCCGCACACGAAGTAGTGCCGGCCCAGTGACACGCGATGGCCGGCCTGGTCGAGGAGCTTTGCGTAGAACGCCTGTGCGGGCTCGAGATCGTCAACCGGAATGATCACGCGAAAGAGTTTAGTAGCGGACATCAATCCTGACTCTAACGACCAGGCATGCGAGCCGCAAGACGGCACTTTGAAGTACCCTCCTGCACGTGGTCGGGGATCAGGGACCGGGGATTACAGTTACCAGTTACCAGTTGTCAGTTCAAAGAATGGTCCTCTTTGAACTGGTAACTGACAATTGGAAACTGAGCGATCAGAGCGTTCTATGCTAAACGACGTGAGCTACCAGGAGCGCGCCGCGTGCCCCGTCTACACGGCGATTGGCGTCATCGAAGGCCGATGGAAGCCCATGATCTTTCAGCGGCTGGCGTTGCATCCGCACGGCTTCGGCGAGCTGCGGCGGGCCATGCCCAGCGTGTCGATCAAGGTCCTGGCACACTGAGTTCCGTCTTTGAGGTGCTGTGGTTTTGGGGGATGCGACACTTGGCGCGCCCAGATGCCGCGCGAGGCACCCTCGTTTCTCCTCCGAGGGCGCCTCGCGAGACCATTGCCGGTTAGTTCCCGCGTTCCTTCACCGGGAACTTCTTGAAGGCCTTGTCCACGGACTTGGCAATGTACTTGTCGAGATTGCCGCCAATCTCGTCGTTGACCTGGGCGCGATACACGAGGCGCCCCGTGTCCCGATCAACCACATCGATGGTTAGCGCACCCTCCAGGTACCGACGCGTCCAGACATCGTCGTAGAACGGATGGTTCCAGTAGCCGTAGCCGTAGGTGCGGAGATAGGCAACACGTCCGTTCCGCAACCTGACGGGGCGATAGTAGAAAGTCGGAAAATGATTGAACCCCGAACTCCTGACTTCCGTGCGCTCGGTGTTGCGACCGGAAACGCGCACTTCGAGATCCGCCCCAACCGACGTCGATTCAAGACCACGCGCGGAGAGCTCGCTCGCGATGGCGCGGCGTAGTCGATCTTCGTTCAGCGTGTTCTGCTCATCGACCGTACCGTCCGCTCGGACGAGCGGACCAATCGCAACGTCGAACGTGCGGTACTGAAGGAAATCCTGGTGTTTGTCGAAGTCCACACGAGTCTGGGCTGCCGCTCCTGCCGGCAGCATGAGAAGTGACATAACGAGAAGCGAACGCAACATAGCAACCGTACCTCCGAGGCGTCTGATGCAGGCGTTGATCAGGGCCTCTATCAGTGGATACGGGTCGGGATGGGCGTGTGTTCGAGGGGCTTCTGACGAGGTTCCCGCAGAGGACACTTTCCCCCGTTGTGGTGTCCTGACGGATGGAAAATGTCCTCGCCGGATCACGGTTCAGAACAACAACGCTGTTACGTCGAAGTAACGGGAACAGACTACAGTCTCGATTCGAGGAACCTATTGATGACCGCTCGCACGTGTCGAACCGCCGCCACCATGTCGCTCGCGGTCGTGCTCTTTTCGATTGGCTCGATCGACTTGGTTCGATCGCAGACCTCCGACGATCGCGTTGTGCTGATCACGCTCGACGGCGCACGGACCGAGGAGATGTTCGGGGGACTCGATCTCCAGGTGCTCAAGAGCACGCTCAAAGAAGGAGCCGCGCTGGAGAACGATCCCACCTACAAGCGTTTCTGGGCGAGCGATCCGCAGGAGCGGCGTCGCAAGCTGATGCCTTTCTTCTGGGGCACTCTCATGTCTGAACACGGGTCGATTGCGGGCAACCAGGCGCTCGGCAGCAGCGTCCGCCTGACCAACCGTCATTGGTTCTCGTATCCGGGGTACTCGGAAATCCTCGTCGGCCAGGCGCACGACGACGAGATCAAGAGCAACGATCCATTGCGGAATCCATTTCCGACGGTGCTCGAGGGAGTGCGCGAGAAGCTCAACCTTCCGCGCGAACGCGTCGCAACGTTCGCTTCATGGGGCATTTTCAACCAGATCGCCGAACACACCGAGGGTGCGACTCTCGTCAACGCCGGACCTGAAGAATCGCTGCCGGGTGAAGGCGCCGATCGAGCGCTGGCCTTGCTGGAACGCGAAACCGTGCCGCCCTGGTCCAGCATGCGCTTCGACATCTTCACGTTCAAGCGGGCGATGTCGCACCTGGCGAGTGCTCGCCCACGAGTCCTGTACCTCGCTCTCGGCGAGACGGACGATTGGGCGCATGATGGTCGCTACGATCGTGTGATGGACGCCTACGCCCGCACCGATCGGTATCTCGAGGAGCTTTGGACCTGGCTCCAGCAACAGCCCGACTATCGGGGACGGACCCATTTGCTGCTGACGACCGATCACGGACGTGGGCAGACGATCGCCGACTGGCGAGATCATGGCGCGAAGGTTCCCGGCGCCGACGTTGTGTGGATTGCCTTCGCGTCGCCACGATTCCCGGCTCGCGGCGAGTGGCACAAGCACCCGCCATTGACCACGAGTCAGATTGCGTCGACGATTGCCACGTGGATGGGCGTCGACTGGCAGTCGCTCAATCCCGGGGCCGGGGCACCGATCGCCCCTCGCTGATGCCGGGCGTTCTGACAGACGGCTCGAGCCATTCATCCCGGCACCCCGCGGGGGCGTTGACCGGGTTGCAGCGCGCCGCACGACCCTCGGCCCCCGGTAGCCGCGCCCGGTAGCCCGATCCGAACGGGCTGACCTCCGGATAGTCGGTGCTGACGTACTGCGCGCCCGATCGAAACGCACTATCGCGCCGGGTCGTGTCGCCCGATCGTGCTTCCTGCGTCGGGATGTCGGCTCGGGTACGAATCAGATACCGCTCGCGCACGCGCTGGCGAATGCGATCTTCCTCCTCGCCGAGCGCTTCGTTCATCTTGATGAACGCGGCCGCCGGCTCGCCTGGAGTCGAGCTGACGAACAGCATCCGGCCTTCGAGCGACGCATTACCGCGCAGATAGTCCGTCCGGTGATCGTCGGTGTTGTCGAGCGCGAACATGACCTTGCCACGCGCTGTCCGAAGCAGCGGCCAGCCATCGGATTGAACGGCCGCCGATAGGGTGGCGTGTTTGCCTCTGACCGAATCTGGCGTGATGACGTGATCGGCGTCGAAGACCGAACGGATTTCGCGATCGAGCGCCCGAAACTCGGCAACGCCGATCTTGACCGGCTTCACGAATCCAACGCCGTCTGGATCCTCGGGCACGGCGTCCTTGGCTTCAATCATGATCATGATCGGCACATGCCCTCGGTTCGACCGCGACCAGTTTCTGATTTCCGTCAAGCAATCCTTCAGCGTGACGCACGTCGTGCGGTAGTCGATGTCCTGCGTGTGGAGCACCTTGAACCCTGGTTCCCGCAGGCGCGGCCCCACGGGCTCGAGACCCTTCACCATGCGGAACGCCGCAGGTCGAGCGAATCGGCCGCCTTCGGGATCGGCAAAGACGTCGAGCTCGAACTTGCGAATGGCAAGTTGTGACAATTGTTCGGTGAGCGGCCGATGCGTGTACTCGATATCTCTGGCACGCGCGCCAAGCACAGGGACCATCTCCGCCGCTGGCGCGATGTGGTAGCTGTTGTGCGTCCCGAGCACTTGAATCTCGTTGAGCCGGACGCAGTCATCGATGTTCTCGGAGGTGATTGCCGTGCAGTCGGCAACCGCGGCACGCGCCGACGCTGTTCTCGCATCAGAAAGAGCGCGATTCCCGCGCACAGGATCACCGAGAACATTACAGGCCGGATTGTCATGGGCTCTGTATCCTAGCAGCCGTGTGAAAGGCCCTATGAGTGAAGTTAGACTCAAGGACGGCAGGCTTGGTAGGTTCGCAAAGCGGCCGGGGTGCGCCTACAGCTGGGGGATCGCATGGATAGGACGCAGAACATCGATCGACGAACGTTTGTGAAGACTGGCGCCGCGGCAGCGGCCGGTGCTGCTTCCGTCGGGGTTGGGCCGGCCTCGGCCGATGCCGCTGCCGAAAGCCCTTTCGCACTGCCCGAAATTTCGCTGCCCATCGTCGGGAGTCAGCAGCGCTTTCCCGTTCGGCGCGTCTACTGCGTCGGTCGTAACTATCTGGAACACATTCGTGAGCTTGGCAACGACGAGAAGGAGCCGCCGTTTTTCTTCGCCAAGCATCGAGACGCGATCGTGCCCAATGGCTCCTCGATTGCCTACCCCGCGTTGACGAAGGATTTCCAGCACGAGTTGGAGCTGGTGGTCGCGATGAAGTCTGGCGGCATCGAGATCACGAGAGATCGAGGCGCTGACGCACGTTTTCGGCTACGCCGTCGGGCTCGACATGACGCGACGCGATTTGCAGACGGCTTCGCGGCAGAAACAGCAACCGTGGGAAATCGGCAAGTCGTTCGATCAGGCGGCCCCGTGTTCCGCGGTCACGCCCGCCGAGCGAGTCGGCCATCTGGCAAAGGGTCGGATCTGGCTCACGGTCAACGGCAAGATCCGGCAGGATGCGGATCTCGATTTGATGATCTGGAAAGTACCGGACATCATCGCCGCTCTCTCGCGGCAGGTGAGCCTGGCTGCTGGCGACCTTATCTACACGGGCACACCCGCTGGGGTCGCGGCGGTCGTCAAAGGCGACCGGATGGTCGGCAACATTGCCGGCCTCGAAGAATTGGCGATTACGGTCGCCTGACTACTCCGCGCGCCACAGGCCGACAATCGCCGCGATCAGCACGATCTTCGCGAGGCCATCACCGACGTGAATGGCGTAGAGTCGCCATGGTGTGCCCTCGTGCAATACCGAGCCCGCGAGCGCGGTGTAGATCACGAGCCACATCCACAGCCCGAAGCTCAACGCGGCCGCGAATCCGGTCACGCTCAGTAGTGCCATGAACCTGGCCAGGACGAAGGCAATGACCAGCCACCGGGCAAACTCCGCGAGCATCACGACGACCGGCGTTGACATTTCGTTGGCCGCATCCGGGCCAATTCCACGCAGCGCCAGATAAGCCCTCCCAAAGAGTAAGGGGCTGTACCAAAGTCCGCCGACGATGAAGGCCCCAAAGGCGGCGGCTAGAACCGCCAGGTAGTTGATCGCAAGCATGACTGTGTTCCTCCGGCGTCCCGTTTCGGGCGCTTTAGGAGACATGTCGAGACCGGCGGCGCGGCCTCGACATCGTTCATGAAGCGCGAACAGAATCGATGGAGGAATCGATGAAGTACCTGATCTTGATTTACAGCAACCCGATGAGCCGCGAGCTCTGGAAGGGTTTTTCGCGAGAAGAGCGCGCCACAGGGCTTCGGGCCTACGAGGCTTTGACCGCGGATCTGGCGGCGTCAGGCGAGCTCATCGCCGGAGAAGCCCTCGCCGACACCAGCCTGAGCAAACGCGTCGAGGTGCGCAATGGCGAAACCATGACCACCGACGGACCCTTTGCCGAGGTCAAAGAACACCTGGCCGGCTTCTTTCTCATTCAGTGCGAGTCGTTCGAGCGAGCTGTCGCGGTCGCCTCCCGGGTCCCCGAAGCGGAGCTTGGTCTGGTGGAGGTTCGCCCGATCATGGACCTCAGCGGTTTCGAGATGTGACGGACACAACACTCGACGATCGGCTGCGCGACCTTGTCCCGAAGACGCTTGCCATGCTGGTGCGCCGCTTTGGTGACTTCGCCGCATGCGAAGACGCCGTGCAGGAAGCGTTGCTCGCGGCGGCGACCCAGTGGCGTCGCGAGGGCATTCCGGAAAATCCACAGGGCTGGCTGCTGACGGTAGCGGCACGCCGTCGCATTGAACTCTATCGAAATGAAGTCGCGAGACGACGGCGCGAAGAACGCGTCGCGTTGCTCGACGTCGCCGACCACCAGCCGACGTCGGAGACGGATGATGGGCTGACGCTGTTGTTTCTGTGTTGCCACCCATCGCTGACGATTCCGTCGCAGGTCGCCCTGACTCTGCGAGCGGTCGGTGGCCTCACCACGGCCGAGATCGCACGCGGATTCCTGGTGCCCGAAGCGACGATTGCCCAACGCATCAGCCGTGCGAAGCAACGTATCAAGGCAAGCGGCGTTCAATTCGAGCTGCCACCGGCGCCCGAACGATCGGACCGGATGCGGGCGGTGTTACGCGTCCTGTACTTGATCTTCAATGAAGGGCATACGGCAAGCGCCGGCCCGATCCTGTTTCGAAAGGATCTCACTGCCGAAGCGATTCGACTCACGCGTCAGCTTCGCGAGCAACTGCCCGAAGATGGCGAAGTCGCGGGCTTGCTCGCGCTGATGCTGCTCACCGATGCCCGCAGGGCTTCACGAGTCACGTCTGACGGCGCCCTCGTGCCTCTGGCCGAGCAAGATCGAGCGCAGTGGGATCACCTACTCATCGCCGAAGGTGTAGCGCTCATCACGGCGTCCTTGGCCACCACGCGGGTCGGTCCCTATCAACTGCAGGCCGCCATCGCGGCGGTACATGCCGAGGCGCGGCGTGCCGAGGATACCGATTGGCCGCAGATCCTCGGCTTGTACGAGCTCTTGCATCGGGCGGAGCCAGGCCCAATGGTCACGCTGAATCGACTCGTGGCCTTGGCCATGGTTCGAGGGCCTCGCGCAGCGCTCGAGCAACTCGAGGTGGCGAATGCCGATCCTGCGCTCGCGGCTCACCACAGGATCGACGCGGTTCGCGCCCACTTGTTGGAGCTTGCCGGTGAGACGGTGGCGGCGCGCGACCATTACTTGCGAGCCGCACGTCGCACGTTGAGCGTGCCTGAACAGCGATATCTGAGGGCACGCGCGGAGCGACTCGAGCGCAGTGTCTGAGCGGGATGAGTGTGACTGACGCTAGTTGTCAGTTACCAGTTGCCAGTTCAAGGAAGTGCCGCCTGGAACTGATCGGTTTCTGCCAACTCATCGCCGTTTCGCACGTCTTCGGGGACTGTCCCCTTTTTTACAAGTGACGAAAAGTGTCGTTTAGCTTCTTGCGTCGCGATTCGTGGTTTCACGCGCGGCCCACCCTGCCGAGCTGAGCATACGTCGATGCCCTTAACAGGGACTGTCCCCCGATGACAGGGACTGTCCCCCCCGAAGCGACACCCCCGCGCCGCCGCGCCTTACATGACCCAGTAGTTCACGATTTCCTTCATCGTCCAGGCACCGTTTACCTTCTCGAGAACGATGGTGGCGCCCGAATAGCCGACAGTCACGGGGACGAGGGCTCGCGTACGCTCGGGATTGGTGAACTCGATCGAGGTGAAGGCCGGAGATGTCAGCAAGTCGTATCCACTCCAGTGGCCAGGTCGGGCGGGATAGAAGCCGCTCCACCACCGGATGATCGACCGCGCATCACCAAGCGGCTGATTGGGCACTTCCATGATGGCGGTTGGTTCTCGTCGCTGAATGCCGCCCAGGCGCGGCACCAACCGAGTGAGATACTCCACGTCCTCCGACGATATGAACACTACGTTCGTCAGTCCCAACGGCTGTCGCGACACCTTCACACGCTGCGCGATGCCGGCGGCCGCCAACTTTACGCGTAACTCGGAGGGCGCCAACAAGTAAAGCGGCAGCTTCTCGGGCCAGTTCTGCCCGTTCCAACGTTTCGCCAGAAGACCGCCGCCAAGCGGTAGGAACACGGCGTCGCGAATCGCGAGCACATCGGCCTCGAGGCTGTTTTCAGCTGGTGGCTGCATCGTCGATGCTTCGGCAACCCATCGTCTGAGTGCTTCAGGCATCGCCCGGTCCGCAGTGACAGTGTCGCCTTGCAGCCTTCGGATAGTCGCAGCTGCGATTGATGCGAGAGCCACTGAGGAATCGAAGGGCTGTTGTGAAAGGGCATCCAAGATCTTCAAAGCGCCGACGGAATCCGGAGCCGCGTTCCCGGTATCAACGAGCGCAATCGCCTCCTCGAGACGCGCCCGGTGAAGAACTGCGAGTGCGTCGAGACCCACGGCAGTCGTCGACAACTTCCGTACAAGGGGTTCAAGGATCGCAATTGCCTCGCTGTTCCGGCCTTGATGCATCAAGTCGCGGCCGCGTTCCAAGTCCACCCCGCCAGGCACTAAGAGCGACGTCGAGAGCTGATCGATTCGCCGCTCGATTTCCCCACGTGAGACATACGCCGGGTCGCGCTCGGCCCGCGCGATGCGCTCGGCGGAATATCCTCCAGTCGCGCCGACCTGGTCTGGAAAATTGTTCCAGCTTCGAAAACTGTCGCGGTATCGCGCGAGTGCTTCATCGAAACGGCCTGCTGCCTCGAGGGCCCTTCCCGCGTACGCCGACGCGATGACCATTGCAATCGGCACGGAAGCACCACGTTTCGATGCCTCCGCAAACCTTCGGGCAGCTTCGTCGTGACGACCCAAGGCTGCTTCTGTCTGCCCAATGCGGATCGCGTCGGACGGAAGCCCGTCAGTAACGCTGGCACACGATGTGCTCCTCCATGTGTAGGAGGGCAATATGGCTGGCCTTCGTAGACTCATTTTTCTCTTAGCCTTGCCCCTGACTGCGGTAAGCGTGGCGGCGCAGGACTATCGCGCCTGGGATCGCAACAACGATGGCGTCGTCACACGCAGCGAGTGGCGCGGCGCACTGCAGGAGTTCAGGGACCGCGACGTCAATCGCGATGGGGTGCTGTCGGGAACCGAACTCAGGCAGCAAGACTTCATGCTGGAGGATTCTGACAACGATCCGAGCTTCGCCAGCAATGACCGAAATGGAAACGGGCTCATCAGCCGAGGCGAATGGCGCGGCACGCGAGCCGAGTTCAACCGAGCGGATCGCAATGGCGACAATCAGATCTCGCGCTCGGAGTTCATGAACCTCAACGCCGCCTATGACGATGACACCACCAATTTTGCCGGGCTCGACCGCGACGGCAGCGGTCGCATCGAGCGAGATGAGTGGCGTGGCACCAGCGCGACGTTCAATCGACTCGATCTCAATCGCGATGGCGTTCTCAATCGGCGTGAGCTTTCGTCAATCGACGTCGCCGTGGCCGACCGCGAGGACTTCGTCGAAGAGACGGTCATCGTAGACGCACAGCAGCTGTGGGTTGATACCGGTGCATATGTCAACGCCGGCGACTTGGTGACCTATCGTGCGGAGGGCACGATTCAAATGACCACCGGCGCCGACGATCGCGCGACGCCGTCAGGGTCGCTCTCGGGACGCACGGCCAGCAACGCCCCGAGGCCCGACCTGAAGGCCGGCACGCTACTGGTTCGCGTTGGCAACGCCATCCAGGCGGCTGGCGCCAGCGGGTCGTTCCGAGCGAGAAATAGTGGACGTGTTTATTTCGGTGTGAACGACGACCACGTTCTCGACAACAGTGGCGAATATCGCGTCTTTCTCTCAGTTAATCCACGGTAACGGGACAGGTCCCCTTGCATAAAAGGGGACAGTCCCCTTTTATGCAAGGGTTCGAATTCCAGCAACCCATCCTTTGAACTGGTAACTGATAACAGGCAACTTGTCCCCCTCCAGACAGCGGTGTCGCGATCGCCGTATGATCCGGCACCACGCATGTCAGTCCCCAGGATCTATCGCGCCGGCCAGTCAATCGAGGACTACTGCCGCGCCTGCAAAACCGATCGGATGCACACCGTGATCGCCGTCGATTCGTCGGGCCAGCCGATCCGCGTCGCGTGCGACTACTGCCGCAGCGAACACAACTATCGTGGTGGACCTCGAATCGGCTCGGGCGATGAACCGCGCCCTACCTCGCCACGTCAGGCAACGGCCGGGCGCGGACCGATTCAGACGACGAGCGCTCCACTGCCCCTCGTGACCGACCGCGAAAGGATCGGAACCCCAATGCCGGCTGACAATTCAATGGATCTGGAGCTCTTGCTGCGCCGGATCATCCGCGAAGAATCCGGTCTCAGCCCCGTGGCTCCCGCAGACAAGTGGCGAGGCGGCACGATGATCCTCCGGCCAGGTAAGCCGGGGCTTCAGGAGAAGAGCTGGCCCATCGAAACCTTCTTTCACAAGGTCGTGATGCTGCGCAATCGCTTGCGGACCCTCGAACAACAGGTGAATGCCTCGGATCTGCCGGAGGACGGGAAGATCAAGCTGCAGGGATACATCACCGGCTGCTACGGATCGCTCACCAGCTTCAACGTGTTGTTCGCGGAGACCGACGATCAGTTCAAGGGTACGGAAACCGATTAGTCAGCATCCTGTCAGTTGACTGGCACGAGCCGCTTCAGTTCCTCCACCCAATTCTGAACGACGACGATGTGAGAACGTGTTGAGGTCGTGGTGGTGGGAACGAGCACGAGAAATCGTTGTCCATCGGCGGTGATGTCGTACTGCGGTCGCGGCGATCCGGTTGGAGACACATAATACTGTCCCCGAAACAGCGGGGCCGGCCTTCCCACCTTGAGGCTCGGCGTCGTCGTGACTGATACGGCGAACATCTGCTCGCCATCGAGGCTCCGATAGAACAGGTCGCCGTTCTCGGCCCACATCGGCTCTCGCCCGCCGTCGACGGACACGGTCACTTGCCCTCCCGGACCCGGGTAGGGCCGAATATAGATCTCTCGCTGTCCCGTCTCTTGATGCCAGGTAGGCCACGTACCGCATATCGCGCGAAAAATCCGCGCCCTCGGCAGCCCTGCGACCATCCAGGAACGTGCGCGGTGCCTGGTCGTCCGTGCCCATGGGCACCATCAGGATGTTCACCGGGCCTTGCGGGGTGTGGTGATGAATCGACAGCAACCGCCCGTCGGGCGACCACGAATCGACATGCACCTGGCCTCCGAGCTTGGTCAATTGCCGAGGCTGTCCGCTGCCGTCGGATGGCGCGGCCCACGCCTCCAGATTTCCGCTGGCGGCGGACGAATAGGCGATCTGCGAGCCGGTGGGATCCCACACGCCCATCTGGCTGACGCCGTCGCGACTCACGCGACTGCTGCGCCCTGAGGCGATGTCGTACGTCCAGATATCGCCGTCGCGCGTGACCAATACCCGACTGCCGTCAGCAGCCAAGCGCGGATCCTCGTAGGGGCCGGGTGGAATGGTCGTGATTGGTTCTGCCGCAGCGCTGTTGCGTTGCTTCCAGGCGAGCGTGCGCTGTGACGGCGCACCGCTGATGTAAACCAGCGTCCCGTCATCCGACACGCCGTAGTTCGAAGCCACGGCATTGACGCCGACGGTCGCTTGCACTCCTTGCACGAGTGGCCTCGGCCCCCCTCGAACTTCACGGCGCTTGTGCGTCGAACGCGATGCCGAATACTGCGTCTCGTACGGCATACACGATATGCCCGCTCGGGAGATAGCGCGCGTCGCTTCCGCCATTCACGACGATCGTTCGTTGACCGGATGACAGGTCCTGCACCACGACTTGCGCGAGGTTCCAGCGATTGGGGCCGGTGTCGGTGGTCACGCTGAACAAGACTGATCGCCCATCGGGCAGGAGTTGCGGCCCCTGCAATTGTTCGTTGCCGCGGGACGGGATGATGAGCTCCGGTGTACCTCCGTTGGCCGACACTCGCATGATGCCGGTCGGCTGGCCGAACAGAATCGTGTCGTCGGGTCCCCAGCTCGCACCGAGCGGCATCGTCGCCGCACAGACGATCACCGGCGCACCACCGCTCACGCTGACCTTTCTCAGCTGACCGGGGGCCGCGGATCTCAGCTGACCGGGCGGCGCGGAGAAATAGCCGACCCATTGGCCATTGGGAGACAGGAAGGGACTGCCGAAATCTCCGGTAACGCCCACAATCAGCTTCGTTTCCAAATCTGCCAGCGATCGCACGTGGAAACCGTCGCGCTCCTGGTAGATGAAGGCATCTCCGTTGGGAGACATCGCGACGACCGGGCGCTGCGTCGCCGCGAAGGTCTGTCCCTCGGGGAGGAAAAACTCGAACCGGGTGACGGGCCGCGGCTCCGGCGATGGCCACAGTCGCCATATGCCGAGGCCGGCAATCAACATCGCGACGACAACCGCGCTAACCGCCGGGAGCGCTCGCCGCCACAACGGTCGTGACACCGATGCGGGCCGTGCAACGCGAGGACTGACGTCGAACGCGCCTTTCAGCACCAGCGACACGTCGCCAATGTCGCGGAATCGCTGTTTGCGGTCTTTGGTGAGACAGCGCTTGATAGACGTCACGATCGCGGGCGGGAGTTCGGCAGGTAGTGCCGTCCAGTCGGGGTCGCGCGCCAGGACCGACGCCAGCACGTCGGATACTTCGTCGCCTGCAAATGCACGACGACCCGTCAACATCTCGTAGAGGACCGCCCCAAACGCGAAGATGTCCGTTCGCTTGTCCACCGCTCGACCACGCGCCTGCTCGGGACTCATGTACGCCGCAGTCCCAAGCAGCACACCAACGCCCGTCATCACCGGCAACGTGATCGTCGGCGATTGCGTGAGGCCTGACGTACTGGTGCCGGCAGGCTCGAGAGCCTTCGCCAAACCGAAGTCGAGGACCTTCACCGTTCCGTCCTCACGGACTTTGATGTTCGCGGGCTTCAGATCGCGATGGATGATGCCTTGCTCGTGCGCCGCATCCAACGCATTGGCAATCTGTTCGGCGATCGGCAGGGCTTCGTCGAGCGGAATGGGCCCCGCGGCAATCCGATCGGCGAGCGTCGGGCCCTCGACGAGCTCCATGATCAGCGCGTACATGCCCGGGCGCCCGGCTGAGGCGTCGGATCGTTCGAGACCGTGAACGATCGCAATGTTCGGATGATTCAAGGACGCGAGTGTCTTGGCTTCCCGCTCGAATCGCGCCAGCCGCTCCGCATCGTGCGCGAATGCGTCGGGCAGCACCTTGATGGCGACCTGTCGACCAAGGTTGGTATCAGTGGCTCGATAGACATCGCCCATCCCGCCCGCGCCGATCTGAGCAATCACTTCGTAGGAGCCGACGCGGGTACCGGGATTTAGAGACACGCTAGTGGGCGGGAATTATACGGGGGACTGTCCCGGTCTTCCGGGAAGAGTGCGTCGCCGCACGTCGCGAGGAGAAAGGAGGAGCGTCAGAACCCTTCCAGGACCCACACGTTGTTTTCATGGGTCGAGCCCAGCATCGCCAGCCATCGTCCGTCCGGTGACGGCACTCCCCACGTCCGCAATGATCCGCGGTTGTTCCAGAGCACCGTGACCTTCCCTGTCATCGAGACGTGGAGGAGCCGTGCGCCCACATCAGTCGAGTAGTCGCTGGTGAAGAAGCCTTTGCCGTCAGCAGTGTAGTCGAGCGAGTTGAGGGCAGTTGCGCCGGCCGCCGTGATTTCGCGCTCGAGAGTCCCATCCCGCATGACCACGCGGATCACGTTTTGCGGCTGACCAGGCACTGCGGGTGCGACATACGCGAAGCGATCCACGCTCGGCGACGGAGCCGCGTCGCCGCTCCCTCCAGGCTTCCGAAACAACAGCTTCGCCGAATCCATTCAGCGGATCGACGAGCCGGACATCGGTCCCGCGCAGGAACTGACCCACTTCGATGATGCAGGGACTGGGTGCGACCAACCCGCAGCGGATCGCGTAGAGTTGCGGCTGCGGCGCAATCAATTCAGCTACGGCACCAACCCTTGCGATGCGCATCAGCCGCGCGTCCCCGGCGCGATCGCCAAAGATGACCCACCGCCCGTCGGCCGTGGCTCTCGGGATGGACTGGTTGCCGGGACCGCCCGCCAGCAGCTGGGCCTCCCCGTTGCGCTGTAGATCCTGTACGAACACATCGCCGGTGCCCGTTCGATTCGACGTGAACACGACGGAGCGGCTGTCGGTCGTCCACGCGAGCGGGCGATCGTTGTGATCGTCGAGCGTCAACCGCCGGGGTTCGAGAATGCGTGTCCGTTGGGCATCGAGTCCGGCAACCCAGACATCCTCCTGGTATTGCCTTTGGAGAAACGCCAACCTTTTGCCGTCCGGCGTCACGTTGAGGGCCGCAATGTCGAAGCCGACCCAGTTCGTCATTCGTCGGGCCGGTGCGCTGCCGTCGAGTCGCAGCTCCCAGAGATTCGCGTCGGTCTGCGTGTTCGGCCCTTCGATCCCCTGGACCTCAGGTACGCTGAAGACCACGCGAGTGTCACCGACCGGTGCCATCGCTCGAATGAATCGCGGCAGTCGGGCGCGCGGTGCGACGATGTCCACCTTGCCGGTGGCAATCTCCAGCGCGACGAGCTCGGACTCCCCCGGCTGTCCGTCTTGCGGTCTGCGAAGGATGAGCACCCGGCGGCTGTCCGCCGTCCAGAAGAGAAACCGCTCCGTCGACCCCGGACCCTCAAAGCGGTTCTCGATCGTTACCAGTGGGCGCCGACCGCCGCTATCCTCGATCGAGAACTGAGCGCCATCGACCAGCAGCGTGTGGGCGCCATCCGGGGCCGGCAGACCGCGTGAGATCGGCCGTCGCGCGCCCGCGCCAACGATCGAGACCGACCAGTACGCCATGGCTTCGCCACTGGCCTGACGCAAGGCGGTGACCTTGGTGCCGTCGTTGGACCATCCGACCGCGATCATCCCTTCAGTGCCTGGAATTGACTCCGTTTCGCTCGTGGGGAGCACTCTCAGGTGAATGCCGCGGGGATCCGAGTACGCGAGAAACCGGCCGTCGGGCGACAGGGCGGCACCGGAGATCGGATAGTCGGACGCATTCGCCGTAAGACGAATGGGCTTCAAGTCGGCGGGCGGAGGCGCTTCGCTCGCGCCACGCGGGCGAAACCACAATCCGACCCCCAGGATGGCTGCAACAACGGCAAGCACGGCCGCCGTCGGCAGGCGACGCGAGCGTGGCACGACCGGCGCTGTCGTGCCCAGGCTGGCACTGCTGCCGACGCCGCGTTGGATCCGCCGAAGGTCCGCGAGCAAGTCGGCGGCCGTTTGATACCGCAGCGTTCGATCCTTTTCGAGCGCCCTCACGATGATTCGTTCGAGCTCGGGCGTGGCGTGCGCGGGCTCGGGCGCGCGATTGAGGATGGCGTCGAAGACGATGCCCGACGTCGCGCCACCAAACGGGCGCTTCCCGGTCGTCATCTCGTAAATGACGATCCCGAGAGAAAAGATGTCAGCCCGAGCGTCGATGGGCTCACCTCGCACCTGCTCCGGCGCCATGTAAGCGACGGTGCCGACCGTCTGGCCCTGTTGCGTATGTGCTGGTTCCGGGCGCGTCGGTTCGGCCTCGTCGCGCGCGCCTGCGGCAAACTTCGCGAGACCAAAGTCGAGAATTTTGATTTCACCGCGAGACGTCACGAAGACGTTTGCCGGTTTGATGTCGCGATGGACGATTCCTTTCCGGTGCGCAGCGTCCAAACCGTCGGCGATCTGAATCGCCCATCGCACCACGTCCTCTTCGGCTGGTTGTCCTGCGGTGAGACGTTGCGCGAGCGTTTGCCCCTCGAGCAGTTCCATCACCAGGAACGGTCGGCCCTCGTGCTCGTCGATGTCATGAACGACGCAGATATTGGGATGATTGAGAACCGAAGCCGTTCGAGCTTCCCGCCGAAAGCGTTCCAGCCGTACGTCACCGGCAAGTTTTGCAGCCTCGTCGGTCAGGAACTTGATCGCGACCTCACGCCCGAGCCGCACGTCCTCGGCGCGGTAGACCACCCCCATCCCGCCGCTGCCGAGCAGTTCGAGCACTCGATAATGCGACAGCGTCGAGCCGATCATTGGCTGAGTATGGATCAGTTCAGTTGCCGTCCCAGGCCATAGTGCCTCGCTGCCGACCCGAGCAACATCGGCGGCATGGGTATAATCGCCGCCGATGCGAATTCCATCGGTGTCCCGTCGCCAGTTCCTCGCGACCGGGAGCGCCCTCCTCGCGGGCACGTGCCTACCGACATGGGCCGAATCCTTTCAATCGGGACCGGCTGAAGATGCCGCACGCGCCGAGGCCGCTGAGGCCGCCCTCGCGCGCGCGGCTGCATTGGGTGCGTCGTACGCCGACATCCGCATCAATCGCTATCGCCGCGAATCAATCTCCACGCGCGAGCGGCAAGTCCAGAACGTCTCGCGGTCGACAAGTTACGGCCTCGGGTTGCGCGTCCTGGTCAACGGCGCGTGGGGGTTCGCCGCCACGAATCGCGTGGAGCCAGGCGCCGCAAGGGCCGCTGCGGAACAAGCCGTCGCGATTGCCCGCGCGAACGCCGTGCTGGCCACGCGAAAGGTCGACCTCGCCAACGCCGACAAGGTTGTGACGACGTGGACGAGCGCCTTCAAGCGCGATCCCTTCGAGGTGCCACTCGAAACCAAGATCGCGTTCCTGATGAAGTTGAACGAAACCGCTCTGGCCGTTGCCGGCGTCAGCTTCGTGAGCTCGCAGGTTCTTTTCGTCGATGAACAGAAGTACTTCGCGTCCAGTGAGGGATCTCGCATCACACAGCGGTTGGTGCGCACCTACCCGCAATTCACCACCACTGCCGCTGACAGAGCCAGCGGCGACTTCCAAACCCGCGTGGTCGTCGATCGCGCCCAGCTCGTTGGCTACGAATACGTCGAGGATTACCCGTGGCTGCGCGACGCGGAGAAGGCCGGCCACGAAGTGGTCGAAAAGCTGAAGTCGAAGCCGGTCGCCGCCGGCAGATACGACATCGTCGTCGATCCGTCGCAGCTGTTCCTCGCCATCCACGAATCGGTCGGCCACTCGACGGAGCTCGATCGCGCGCTGGGATGGGAAGCCAACATGGCCGGAACGAGCTTCCTCAAGGCCGCCGACGCCGGCAAGCTGCGCTTCGGCGCCAAGATCGTCAATCTGGTCGGCGATCGCACGCAGCCCGGCGGACTGGCAACGACCGGCTTCGATGACGAGGGAGTGAAGGCCGAACGCTGGCACATCGTGCGCGACGGAATGTTCGTGGATTGGCAGACGACGCGTGAGCTGGCGCCTTTGGTCGGCCAACAGCGATCGCACGGTTGCCTGCACGCGGACAACTGGTCGAGCGTGCCATTTCCCAGGATGCCAAACGTGTCGCTCGAGCCTGCGCCGACTGAGGTATCGCTCGAAGACTTGTTCAGCGACATCAAGCGCGGTCTGTTCATCGAGGGCCGCGGCAGCTCGTCGATCGATCAACAGCGGTACAACTTCCAGTTCGGCGGCGCGGTCATCCGCGAGATCAGGGACGGCAAGCTCGGCGCGATGGTGAGGGACGCGGCATATCAGTCGCGGACTCCTGACTTTTGGGCCTCGTGCGATGGCCTCGGCGGCCCGGCCACTTACAAGTTGTGGGGCACCTCCGCTGACGGCAAGGGAGAGCCGGGCCAGACCAATGCGGTGAGCCACGGTTGCCCACCTGCGCGGTTCCGGCAAGTCACGGTCTTGAACACGGCGGCCATTTGATGGAGTGTATCCCCACCTTCGTGACCGTCCGCTCCGTTGTCGCGGCCGGTGCGTCTGACCAACCCTTGATGCTGGTTGATACCCTTCCCTCTTACACCGGCCCGTGATGCTCACTCGCGACGAAGCCTTGAAGATCTGCGAGACGGTGCTGGCGCACGCCAAGTCAGCTGGCGCCGAGGACGCTGCTGTCTCTCTACAAAGCGCGGTCGAATCGCATGCGCGATTTGCCGACAACCGCATCACGACCAGCGGTCAGTCTGACGATCTGGACATCAC
This sequence comes from uncultured Acidobacteriota bacterium, assembly GCA_963724485.1. Classification (GTDB taxonomy): domain Bacteria; phylum Acidobacteriota; class Vicinamibacteria; order Vicinamibacterales; family UBA2999; genus JACCSI01. Next base: position 190,003 of record CAVRUW010000010.1, on the reverse strand, counting down.
GGCAACCGTGTGGGTCGGACGGCGGCGCGGCTCCGTGACGGGCAACGACGCAGGTGCGAATGCGCTGAAGCGGCTGGCGGACGAAGCCGTCGAGATCGCGCGCGTCTCTCCAGTGCACCGCGAATACGTGCCCACGCTGGGGCCCATCGAGTATGCGGAATCGCGGGGATTCGCCAGCGCCACTGCTGAAGTCGATGTCACCGCGCGCGCCAAAGCGCTCGAGGCGGTCCTGGCCGCCTGCCGGACCGCGAAGGTTACGGGGGCCGGATTCCACACCGCCCGAGCGTCGGCATCCGCGGCCGCGACTGCTAACGGCAACCGGCGCTACTTCCGTTCGAGCGAGGCCGGGCTGAGTGTGACTGCCCGCAGCGCCGATGGCACCGGATCCGGGTATTACTCGGGCGATCACTTCGATCTCGCCCGCCTCGACTCGAAGCGCATCGCCGAACTGGCCGTCGACAAGGCCGTGCGGTCACGAGAGCCGAAGCCCATCGAACCCGGGACGTATCCGGTCATTCTCGAACCGCAAGCGGTCGCGGATTTGATTGGATTCCTGACCAACAGTTTCGACGCGAGAACGGCGGACGAGGGCCGCAGCGCCTTCTCGGCCAAGGACGGCAAGACGCGGCTCGGCGAAAAGCTGTTCAACGAGCGCATCAACTTGTTCAGCGACCCGATGCATCCGGAGCTCCCGGCCGTGCCGACCACCGGCGAAGGCATTCCAGCGTCCAGGCTGTCGCTCGTCAAGGCAGGCGTGCTCGAAACGCTCCAGTACTCACGCTTCTGGGCACAGGAGCGGAAACAGCAACCGACAGCGGGTCCGGTGAACTACATCATGGAGAGCTCGCAGCCCCCGACCTCCATGGCCGACATGATCAAGGGGATGTCGCGAGGTCTCGTGATCTCGCGGTTCTGGTACGTTCGCCTTGTCGACCCTCGGACCATCGTGCTGACCGGACTCACGCGCGACGGTCTCTGGTGGGTCGAGAATGGGCAGATTCGACATCCCGTCCGAAATCTGCGTTTCAATCAGAGCGTGCTCGCGATGCTGGCACCGTGGAACGTCGAAGCGATCGGCGTTCCGGAGCGACTGTCACCACTCATGGTGCCGGCGCTCAAACTGAGTGCCTTTACCTTCACTTCAATCTCTGACGCGATCTGAACTGTTGACACTCCGGTAAACAACACACAAAAGATGGCAGCCACCGTCCAGCTCTTGCTGACTCTGGTCGGTGTGACGTTCCTCTTTGCCTGCCTACAGGCCAGTGGATTGTTCGAAAGGGCTGTTCGTCGAGCGCTACGGGCCTGCCACGGGCGTACGCGCATGCTGTTGCCGATGATCTTCGTCCTCGCGGCAACGACTTCAGCGGCAGGGCCGGGCGCGATTCTGTCGACGGCCTTGCTCGCACCGTTTGCGATGTCCGCGGGCACTCGTATCGGTCTGACACCGTTTCTCATCGCCGTCGTCCTGTGCCACGGGTCCGGCGCCGGCTTTCTCTCACCGTTCTCCACGACTGGAGCCGTAGTGGCCGCACTCCTTGCGGGAGCCAAGTTGGCGGGTCACCAGTACTGGATGTGGATGGTCGTCGCATCTGCCCATGCGCTGATGGCCGGATTGGCCTACGTATTCTTTGGCGGCTTGCGATCGAGCGGACTCATCGAATCGGAGTCATCGAGGCCACCGGAACGGCTGACCCGCCATCAGATGACGAGCCTGGCCATCTTCGCCATTTGGATCTTCGTCACAGCAGTCCTTCGATGGCCTCTCGGTTGGTCGGCACTGGCAGCGGGCGTCTTGTTGTGCGTGGCGGGTATCGCGTCGCCGACCTCCGTCATTCGGCTGATGCCGTGGAAGTTGATTGCGCTGGTGACCACGATCAGCACTCTGGTGAACGTGCTGGACCGAATGGGTGGGCTCGAATGGTTCAAGGAGATGCTCGCCTGGATGGCCACACCCGAAACCATCCATCCGGCGATAGCGCTGGTGGGGGGCGTCGTTTCCGCTTACTCGAGTACGACCGCAGTCGTGTTGCCGGCATTTCTGCCGATGATCCCCGCGATCGCGGAACGGTTTGCCGGGGTTGACCCCTTCGCGCTCGCGACCAGTCTCGCCGTTGGTGCAACGCTCGTGGATGCCTCGCCGCTATCGACATCGGGCGCACTGTGCATCGCGGCTGCACCGCCCGGCACGAAATCAATGGGCACCTTTCGCAAATTGTTGCTGTGGGGATTTGCGATGGCCATTGCAGCCGCACTGTTCTGTTATCTAGCGAGCCCAGTGTTCGCCATATGAACTCGGTCCGGCTGGCCCTGGGCCTCTTCGTCGTCTTCGGCCTGTTTCATTGGTCGGCGACCGTGCTGGGGAGCGACCGCGGGCAGCAGGGCATTCTCGTCGGCACACTGGTAGTCGCCGCAACCGCCCTGGCGCAGTGGATAGCCGTCGGCCGGCGTCGCGTGACCCTTCGGCAATTGGGCCTTGGGCTTCCCCGTCTCGACGGCCTGGCGGTCGCCGCAGGCATTGCCACCCTCCTCTTGCTGATTGGCTTCCTCACGCTCCGAATCAATGCGATCGGGCTCACGCCCTATCCGGGATGGATGGCTCTGATCCCAGGATTGTTCGCGCAAGCAGGAATCGCTGAAGAGGTCCTCTTCCGAGCCTATCTGTTTGGCAACATGCGAATCGGCAGAACGTTCTGGCAGGCTGCCAGGCTCTCAATGCTGCCGTTCGTCGCGGTTCACCTGGTACTGTTTGCCTTGATGCCATGGCCGGTTGCTTTTGCAGCCGTCCTCCTCTCGATGGTGATCGCCTTCCCGATGGCTCGCCTTTTCGAGTTGGGGGGCAGCACCATCTGGGCGCCTGCTCTGCTGCATTTCGTCATCCAAGGCGCACCCAAGGTCATCGTCTTACCTGAGGATTCCGCTTTCCTGCTTTTGGTTTGGATGGTGGCGAGCGCCGTTGTGCCGATGCTGGTCTTCGCCGTTCGAGGGAGGCTCCAGGAAGTCACTCCGCTCGCATGACGTTCCTGTCCAGCCTGCCGATTCTGGCCGTCGGTACGGCGCAAGCCACGAGTGAAGCGAGACCGACAATCAGCGCTACTTGCAGGAACGTCGTGACATCAGTGGCCGCCATTCCAAAGAGCATGGATGACAGCAGCCGTGTCACTCCGACAGCCATGGCAAGACCCAATGCCAGGCCGATCACCACGAACCGAAGTCCGTGACTCATCACCAGCCGGACGATGGCCAACCAACTGGCGCCAAGGGCGACGCGAATCCCGATCTCGCGCGAGCGCTGACTGACGGAATACGAAACAACTGCATAGATGCCGGTGACGGCGAGCGCCAGTGCCGCCAACGCGAACGCTGCCATCAGCGAGAGGCTGAATCGGCGCGGCGCCACCGCGTCAGACAGGTAATCGTCCATCGGTCGGATCTGCGATGCCGCCACTTCTGGATCGATCCGGCGCACTTCTCTCGTCAGGCTTGTCGCGAGGCTCATCGGATCGCTGGTCGTTCGCAGGAGCCAGAACATGTTTGCCGCGGCGGCCCCGACGTTGTCGGGATGAGTTTGCGGATAGGTGAGGTACAGATCCCACGTCGGGTCTCCATCCAGCGAAACCTGTTGCACGTTGCCGACAACTCCGACGATCTCGATGGGCCTCGGCCCCGTGTCGTTGTCGTCGACCAAAAGCCTCGCGCCAATTGGCTCGAGCCCATCGAGCCAGTGGCGGGCCAGCTCCTCGTTGATGACGGCCACCGGACGAGTAGCGCCGGTGTCCTGGTCCGAGAAGGTTCGGCCGCGCTTGAGAGGTATGCGGGCTGCTTCGAAATACCCGGGCGATACGGTGCGGTACTGCGCCAGTGGTACTCGTTCTCGTTCGACCGCTCGACCCTCAACCGTAAACGGGACGCGTGACAGCAATCCACTGAGCGGGAGCAGCGTGATGGCACCGACGTGCGTCACCGTTGGCAAAGAAGACAGCTGCTGCTGGAACGCTCGCTGAAATGTCACGATTGCTTCCCGGCTGTTGAAGCGCTTGGCTGGAAGCGTGAGGCGAACCGAGAGAACCTGCGTCGAATCGAACCCCGGCCTCACCGCTTGCACGTTCGCGAAGCTCTTGGCCAGCAGGGTCATCACAATCAGCAACGCAATCGCGACTGCGACTTCCGAGCTGACCAGGGCCCCCCTGATCCGTTGGCCCGTGGCGGTGGCCCCTCGGCTGCTGCCTTGAAGCGCATCGCGAACGTCGACGCGTGAGGATGCGAGTGCTGGAACGACGCCGAAAAGAACGCCGGTGACGATCGAAGCCGTCATCGAGAACACCAGAACGGCGACATCGACCCGGATTTCAGCGGTGCGCGGCAACGCAGTCGGTGCCAGGGCCACCAATGCCATCACACCCCACTGTGCGAACAGCACACCGAGCGTCCCTCCGGCCATACCGACGAGCAAGGCTTCGACCAGCACCTGCCGAATCAATGATGTACGCGAGGATCCCAACGCCAAATGTACGGCGAGCTCCTTGCGACGGCCCGTCGCGCGCGTCAGCATCAGATTGGCGAGGTTGGCGCAGGCGATGAGCAACACCGCGCCAACCGCCGCAAACAGTGTCAGGAGCGCGGTTCGAAACTGGCCGGAGATGCCATCGATGAGCCCGACCAGGCGAACAGCGCGCTTTCTCGCATTCTCGACAGGAAACTGTTGCTGCAAACGGCGGGCGATCCCAGTCAATTCATCTAACGCCTGCGCTGCCGACACCTTCTCGCCGAGGCGGCCAACCCCGATGACGAAGTTGAGCGAGTTGCGAGCCGCGCGACGCGGATCCTGATCCGCTGCAAACGGCAGCACGAACTCGACGTCGCGCACCGGCATCACAAATCCTGGCGCAAGAACGCCGGCGACGCTGTATTCCTCGCTATTGAGACGGATAGTGCGACCGACGATGTTTGGATCCCCGCCGAATCGGCGCAACCAGAACGGTTCGGTGAGGACGACGACATGGTCGGCGCCGGGTCGCTCGTCAGTGGGCTCCAACAGGCGACCGATCCGCGGACGAGCGCCGATCACATCGAAGAAGTTTCCGGTCGCCCGAACACCCTGGACTCGCTCCGCCGCCGCTTCGTCGCTCAAATTCGCGCTGAATGCGAAAAACCCCGCGAAGCCCGAGAGTGTTTTCGTGGAGTCGCGATAGTCGATGAAGTCCGGGACGTTGAACGGGGTGCGATCGCGCCCAGGTTGGTCGGACCAGATCCAGAACACCCGCTCCGCCTCGCGATACGGCAATTGCCGCAGCAGCACGGCGTAGACGACGCTGAAGATGGCAGTCGTCGTGCCAACGGTGAGCGCGACAGTGAGGACGGCACCAATGGTAAACGCCGGCGTCTTCCGCAGCGCGCGCAAGCTGTAGCGAACCTCACGAACGAGGGTGGTCATATCACTTGCGATTCGGCAACTCCAGGCCGAGGCTCATCGTCGGCCGCAGGGTGAGGATCTCTACAGTCATCTTCGCGATCAGCTCGTTCACCGCGTCCGGGAGCGTCTGTTCACCCCGCGCGTCCAACAGCGCGGCGAGGCTTGGCCTGGGACGCAAACGGACATAGCGTGGCGACAATCCACCCGCCACCATCCGATACCACAGCGTTTCACCCTGCAGGGTGGATTGACGGGCACTGATAGCCGACTCGAAGGCTTTCGCCGCTCCAGCTTCCAGATCCACGCTGGTGAGCTCGAGGTGAGCGGTCGGCTCCGGCACACCCGTCCCTCGCGAGAGAGCCGGCAGGAATTCGTAAAGCCCATTTCCCCAATAGTCCACGTGCGGTGCGACATTCAGGATGTTGTCCCGCTGATCGTCCGCCGGAGCGACCGGGTTATCCAGATTGGCCGCCGCGTGACCAAACGTCGCGTAGACAAACCATCGCTGACGCTCACCGAATGTGATGTTCCAGCCGTACCAAGTCCAGCTGTCCTTGGCCTGCTGATGCCAGTCGAGATGACGGATGTAGCCAGCTTCGAAGTCCACTGTTTGTCCGTCGCGAGGGTGAAGGATCGAGATGCGGGCAAACGGCCCACGTTCTTTTTGAGCCGCGACTATCGCCGGAGTCACGGCAGTCAACGACAGCGCGACGAGAAACATCCCTACCCGCCCCACCTGCCCGACCCGCCCTGTCATGACGCCCAGCCTATCCAAGGGCGCCACGTCCATTCGCGACACAGATCCGTCGGAATCCGCCAACCTGTTTGTTCCGCTTGCGAAACGCGCTGACGAGACGAGATAGTGGGTGCACGCATGCCCGGCGCGTCCAGAAAATCCCGCTCGAATCGACAGCCCTCGGCTCGTCGTTCGTCGAGCCGCCGGATCATCGTGATCGTCGTGCCTCCGGTCGATGAGCTCGACCTGGTGGGACCGCTTCAGGTCTTCAACTCGGTGAACCGCCTCGCGGGCCGAACCATCTACACGGTTGCACTCGTGACCAGCGCGGACCGCCTGACGATTGAAGGCGAGGGCGGCGTCCTCACCTTCATGGCGCAGGATCACTTCAGCAAGGTCGATGGCGATTGCGACTCGGTGCTTCTCGTCTGCGGCCTGAGCTCTCGATCGGTGCGTGATGCCGCGCTATCGGCGTGGCTGAAAAAGATGGCCGGCGAGGTGCGGCGCCTCGGTGCCGTTTGCGTCGGCGCCTTTCTGCTCGCCGAGGCCGGTCTCCTGCACAAACGCCGAGCGACGGCGCACTGGAAGTTCGGTCGTGAGCTTGCCAAGCGCTATCCCGGTGTCTGCGTCGAGCACGATCCCATCTGGGTCAAGGACGGCAACATCTACACGTCGGCTGGCTTCTCAGCCGGCATCGATCTCGCGCTGGCCTGGGTCGAAGAGGATTGCGGCGCTGGTCTGGCCCACGAAGCCGCTCGTGAGCTCGTGCTGTTCTTGCGACGACCGGGAGGACAGCCGCAAGTGAGCGTCTCGCTCGCCTCGCAGGCGTCCGAAATGACGTCGATTCGCGAGCTGCAGATCTGGATTGCCGACCATCTCGACACGAGGCTATCGCTGGAGGATCTCGCCGGTCGAATGTCGATGAGCATCCGAAACTTCGAGCGCGTGTTCACCCGCGAGGTTGGCACGACGCCGTCCCAGTACGTCCTGCAGATGCGCGTGGAGTCCGCGCGGCGCCGGCTGGAACGCACCGATCAAGGCCTCAAACAGGTGGCAGCTTCGGCTGGATTCGGCAACGTGGACGTCATGCGTCGTGCATTCGTCAGGCTCCTGGGGATTACGCCGCGTCGCTATCGCGAGCTTGCCGAGCAGTCGATCGGCGACTGACTGTCAAGGCTGATTGACGGTCTCCGGTGGTGCGAGCGAATGCAGCGGGCCGATCCGCGCCAGTTGCGGCCAAGCCCCGCGAACTATGGCCACGACGAGCAAGGTGGCAAGCCCGCCGCCAACCACCGAAAGCGTCGGCCCGAACAACGCGGCCGTCGCTCCGCTCTCGAAGGCGCCAAACTCATTCGAGAAACCGATGAACACGTAGTTGATCGCCGACACGCGTCCGCGCAAATGGTCCGGCGTGATCATCTGCTCGAGCGTGAGCCGAATCACTACGCTCACGTTGTCGAAGACGCCGGTCAAGAAGAGACACGCCAACGACAATGCGAACGACCGTGACAATCCGAAACCGATCGTCGCGACACCAAACCCGGCTACGACGAGCAGCAACACCTTCCCAGGCCGCTGCCACGGCGGCAGCCTCGTCGTCAGCAGCGCCATCGTCAACGCGCCAGCGCCAGGAGCGGCGCGCAGCCAACCAAGGCCCGCCGGACCGACCTCGAGGATGTCCTTCGCGAAGATCGGTAAGAGCGCCACGGCACCGCCGAAGAGCACGGCGAACAGGTCCAGGGTGATGGCCGCGAGAAACAGCGGGTTGCGACGGATGAAGCGGAAGCCAGCGAACACGTCGTGCGCGCTATGAGCCGCGCCTGTCGGAGTTGGCCGACGCAATGGCAACGTCCGCAGCACGGCCATGAAAACGATCTGACCGACGGCGGCAGCCGCAAACGGCAACGTCGCTGTTCCCGTCTGCGCGATCAAGAGGCCGCCGATCGCAGGTCCACTGATCGCGGCCAGCTGAAAGATCGACGACAACCAGGCGTTGGCGTTGGTGAACTCCGATGGCGCGAGGAGCTGCGGCAGAATCGTGTTGACCGATGGCGAGGCAAATGCCCGGCCGGTACCGATGAGCGCGAGCAGCCAGTAGATGGCCATCGTGGGACCCTGCCGCCACGAGACGAGCGCGAGTCCAAGTGCGGCGAGCGCAACCAGGCCGTGGGCGAAGATCGCGACGTTCCGGCGCGGATACCGGTCCGCGGCGTTTCCCGCGACGACGATCAGGAACAGGACCGGGGCCAGCTCCACGACGCCGACGAGTCCCAGCGACCAGGGATCGCCAGTGCGTTCGTAGAGTTGCCAACCGACAGCAACGTTGATCATCTGCCAGCCGGCGATCGCGGCGAATCGACCAACGGCGAACCGGCGAACGAAAGGGTGGCGGAGAGCGGCGTAAGCGTCGACGCTAGGTGGCACTCAATCCAGTTCCTTTGGTCGCCAGAGTGCGACGAGTGTGCCGCGCGTCGTGGTTGCGAGATCGGACCACCGATCGACTGGCAACGCGATCTGCGCCAGAGCAGCCGTCGGGAACTCCTCTAATTCACCGGTCAGATGCGCGACGAGCGCTTCGAGGCCGGGATTGTGCCCAACGATCATCACGGTGTCGACGTCCGTCTCCACCACCGTCCGCAGGACATCGAGGATGTCGCCGACGCCAGCGTGATAGAGGCGAGGGTCCAGGAGAATTGTCCCCGTGTATCCGGCAGCTTCAGCCATGGCCTCCGCGGTCAGACGCGCTCGACGGGCGTCTGAACTGATGACAAGCTCCGGAGATAGCCGCTCGTCGCGCACGAGCGCACCCATGCGCGGCGCATCCGCCCTGCCGCGCGAGTTCAGCGGTCGGTCGTGGTCATCGAGCGCCTGATTCGCCCAGCTCGATTTGGCGTGTCGCAGAACCAGCAGAGTCTTAATCGGGTTGCTTCTTTCTGGCGAAGCTGGCGCCCATCACTTCGAGCCGAGACGGCTGCCCGCCGGCATCGATGACAAACGTCGCCAGTGACGTGCCGCGCCACGCCGCGTCCCACTTCGCCCGGAAGGTGTCGTAGTTCCAGTGTTCGAGCGTGCCGATGTAAGCACCTCCGTACCGCGCCCGCAAACGATCACCTTCAATGGTTACAACAATGTCGCCGCGCAGGGGATCCGAATATGTACCCGCGTAGCGTGCGAGGGCGAGTGTCGGCGAGGTCCCACTCACACGTTTGGCCTCAATCTTCTGACGCTCCGCATCAGCTTGCTTCTGCAAATCGCTGTAGAGCGTCTGTAACTCGGCGCTCCAGTCGCGGGGAGGGCCGCCGATGTAGCGATCCATCACGTTCAGCATGATCGCGTGGCGCAGCTCGGCATGATCGCGGTTCGCAAGCACGAGCACACCGAGCCGCGAGTCACGGAGCAGCCCGTGGATGGCGACCATCCCATCGATGCTCCCGGTGTGAAAGTCGAGGGCACGGCCGCGATAATCCTGCTGAAACCACCCGAGTCCGTAGGTCGTCCACTTCGGGGTAGTGAGCCGCGCCGTTGGATAGAAACCGTCCTTGGTGACCAGTGTCTGCGGCTTGAACAACTCCTCCACCGTTTCCGGTTTCAGCAGGACGCGATCGCCAACCTTCCCGCTGTTGAGCAAGAGCGCCGTCCATTTCGCCATGTCGTGCACGCTGGACCACACGCTCCCGGCAGGCGCCACCCCGTCCACGCTCGCGTTCTCAATCGTCCGCAGCTTTTCCTGAATAAAGTCATGCGGCATCGCGACGTTCGGCTGCTGCGCCAGCGTCGCCGCTGTCGCAATCGTCTCGCTCATGCCGAGTGGCTCGAAGAGCCGCGTCCGGATCACATCTCGCCAGGTTTGATTGGTTACCGCCTCGATGACTGCGCCGGCAGCGGCATACATCACGTTCTGGTAGATGAATGACGATCGCAGTGAGTAGGCCGGCGGCAGCAACCGGACTCGTCGCAAGATCTCTCGCGGTTCGGTTGCTTGCCCGTACCACAGGTAATCGGCATTTCCGAGACCAGCCCGATGAGTCAGCAGATCGCGGACGGTGATCTCGCGCGTGAGGTAGGGGTCACTCAGCTGGAACCAGGGCAGATGCTTCGCGACCGGGTCGTCCCACGACAGTTTCTTTTCATCGACCAGCATGCCGATGAGCGCCGCCGTCATGGCCTTCGTCGTGGAGCCGACGGCAAACAGCGTGTGCGCGTCGACGACCGCGGGCTTTCCGAGCTCGCGCACGCCATACCCTTTGCTGAACACCACCTCGCCGTCCTTGACGACGGCAACGGCGAGGCCGGGCACACGCCAGCCTTGGACAGCCTTGGCGACACTCTCGTCGAAACCAGCGAGCGCGGCCTGCTGCGCCAGCGCCCACGGCACCAGGAGCAGCACTAGTGCGAGTGTGACGCCAGTGATCTTGATCTGTCGCGACATGACCAATGCCTTTCGGTTGCGAGACTATACCGCAGCGAATATGAGTTGAGAGCGCGCCGAAGCTGTAGACTTCGTGGTCTCGATGCTGCTTTCCGTTGGTGACAAACTCGGCCCCTATGAAATTGTTGCCCCGCTGGGGGCAGGCGGAATGGGCGAGGTGTATCGCGCGCGCGATTCCCGCGTTGGACGCGGGTGTTGCCGCTAGTTGGATGGGATGTCGATCGTAGTTCCAGCCTTTCGCAGGCGTTCAACCAGCACGTCGCCCAATCCCATTGCTGGCGTCAGGACACCTCCAAGTGACTGTCCTCCCGGAAGCCTGTCCGCATCGATCGCGAGCGCCAGCGCGGATTCGCAGAGAAAGACCGTCGTGGCGCGGTTGCCCGGATCGCCGTTGTAGCGAATCAGCCCGCGCGCCTGACGGCCATCCTCCGCGATCCCGATCAGATCGCAGGTGAACCACCCTTTGTCCATCGTCTCGACTGACGGGCCCATGCCCGGCTTGGGGAGAAACGACTCGACGATGCGGCGTGTGAATGGCTGCTTCAACGCTCCGAAGAGAAGCCCCAGGCTCACGGCTGATGCCGTGGCCTTGACGCGAGCAAGAGGCGGGTCGTACTTCATCGCTTCCTGGTAGGTGAAGTGAGGTCCGTGGGGCTGGTGCCACTGCTCCGACAGCATCACGCTGCGCGCAACGACGTGCGTGTTTGTGGGCGCCATGACGAACGGCCCAATCCAGGTAGCAAGTTCCGGGTCATAGCGCGGGGCTTTGACCATGCGGATTGGTCCTTCACGACGCTTTGACGTCGCTTCTGCGTCTGCAAGCCGTGGATTCTTCAGCATGTTCAGCAGCGACGCCACCGTGCCGCCGTTGAGACCGCCGCTGAACTGGAAGTAAGCGCGGACTTCCTTGCACGCGACGTCCATTGTGTCGCGGACGTAGCGTGCCATGAGCAGCGCACCGAGATCCGATGGGACCGAATCGAAGCCGCAGCACGGGATGATGCGTGTGCCATTCGCCGAAGCGGGCTCGTGGTAGCGGCGGGCGATCTCACGCATCCAGGGGGTCTCGCCGGTGATGTCGACGTAGTGCGTGCCGAATCGCACGCAGGCGTCAACAATCGGCGTGCCGTAGATCGCAAACGGACCCGCGGTACTGAGGACGATGCGAGATCGGGAAACGATGCTGTCGACGGCCGCTTGATCCTGGCTGGGGGCGACGATCAGATCGCTGTCACGGAGTCGTGCGCCGGCGGCGTCGCGCGCCGCCTCGAGGGTGTGGCGACGCGGGCCGGCAATCGCCCAACGCAGGCCAGCTGGCGCATGTGCCGCAAAGTACGCCACCGTTTGACGCCCGGTGAAGCCGCCGGCGCCGTAGAGGAGGACGTCGTAGTCGAGCGAGCTTCCGGCTGAAGCCAACAGGTCACCCTGTCCACTGGCCGATGAGCAGACCGACGCGCTGCGGGATGCGCCAGAGAAAAATCCGTTGGGCATTGACCCGGCGAGTCTCGTCCGGCGTCCAATCGGCCATGTCCCAGACGTAGGAAACCACCCGCGCACCCGGCTGCAGTTCGGAGCGCAACTTCGGCCGCAACTTCAGGTTCGGCTGCGGGTGCAGGAAGAGAGTCACGACGGTCGCCGGCCGCACGTCGGCGGTATACATGTCGCCGAGCCTGAATTCCACTTTGTCGCCGACACCTGCTTCGCGCGCCTTCGCTTGCGCCTGCGTCACCAGGGTCTGATCGATCTCAATCCCTACTCCACGCGCGCCAAACTCGTCGGCCGCGGCGATCAGGATGCGCCCGTCGCCGGACCCGAGATCGAAGACGAGGTCCTGCGGGCCCACGTCCGCCAGCTCCAGCATCGCGCGGACGACGGGCATCGGCGTCGGTTCAAAGGAAACGTCCTGGCCGGGAATACTCTGGCAGCCGAACGACAGCAGCAATCCCAGGACATTCAGCAGGATCATCGGCTTCATCGTTCAGCTTTCGCGCAGCGCGCCAGCATCGATGACTAGGCGCGCAAGCCGTTCACGATGAAACGTGGCGTCGCCCAGCATCGTCTCCGACGCTTTGGCCCTGCGGTAATAGAGGTGCAGGTCGCTTTCCCAGGTGAAGCCCATACCGCCGTGCACCTGGATTCCACGATTGCCGACGGCCCGCGCGGCGTCGCTCGCGTATAGCTTTGCGACCGCCACCGCCGTCGCTGCGTCCGGCGCCCGCTCCTGCAGCGCCCAAGCCGCATAGTACGCGGCCGAGCGTGCGCTCTCGGTCTCGAGATACATATCCGCACACTGATGCTGTACGGCCTGGAAGGAGCCGATCGGCTTGCCGAACTGCTTGCGGGTCTTGGCGTATTCGATCGTGAGGTCGAGCGTTCGCTGCATACCGCCCACCATCTCGGCGACCAGTGCGGTCGTCGCCACATCCAGCCCGTGCATCAGTTGGTCCGGATGCGCGAGCGCTTCAGTCGATGTGTTCTCGAAGGTGACCGTGTACACCCGGCGGGTTGGATCGATGCCCGCCATCGCTTCGATCCGGACGCCCGTGCTGCTGGTATCGACCACGTGAACGCCGTCGCACGTCACCACGACGATGAACTGCGCCTCCGCGGCGTCGGTCACGAACAGCTTTACGCCCGAGAGGCGGCCGTCCGATCCACTCATCCGCACCGCCGCGGGATCCCAGCTCGCGTCCGATTCGAGCAGTGCGAGCGTGGCACACGCTTCACCGCGGCATATCGGAACCAGCAGTTGCCGCTTCTGATCGTCGCTGCCGCAGGCATCGATCACTGCGCCGGCCAGCGCCACCGTGGAGAAAAGCGGTCCCGGTAGCAGCACGCGGCCTGCCTCCTCCATCAGGAGCACGAGCTCGACGAGACCGAGTCCAACGCCACCGTACGCCTCAGCGAAATTCACGCCCGTGTAGCCCTGCGCTGCCAGCTGCGACCAGACCGCTCGATCGTGCGCCGCGTCCGTTTCGATCAGCCGCCGCACCGTGGCGGGCGGGCACTCACCGGCAAAGAACTCGCGCGCGGAGTCGCGGAGGATCACTTGGCTTTCATTGAGTCCAAACTGCATGACGGGCCTTCAGTAGCTCCTCGGCAGGCCGAGCACAAAGTGACCGATGATGTTGCGTTGCACTTCCGACGTGCCCGCTTCGATGGTGTTACCGCGCGCTCGAAGATAGCCGTACGACCATGCGCCGTGATCGATCGCGCGCGGGTCGTCGGCCTCGAGCTGACCGTAAGGACCGAGCAGCTCCTGCGCAACCTGCTGCAGCCGCTGGTTCAGCTCGCTCCAGAAGATTTTCTGGATCGACCCCTCGGGGCCCGGGACGCCGGTCGCGCTGATGCGGCTGAACGCGCGCATCTGGTTCGCGCGCATGATCTCGACTTCGGCGTAGCACTGCGCCAGCTTCTGCCGGATGACGGGATCTTCAGCGGCCGGTCGACCATTGCGTTGCACCGTGCGCGATAGCGCGATGAGCCGGTCCATGTTGCGTTTGTAGATGATCTGCAGTCCGGCGCCGAACGTGCCGCGCTCGTGCATGAGGGTGCCGATGGCGACTTCCCAGCCCTGATTTACGTTGCCGACGACATTTTCGATTGGCACGCGCACGTCGCGGAAGAACACCTCGTTGAACTCGGTTTCTCCGGTCATCTGCCGCAGGGGCCGCACCTCGACGCCCGGCGATCGCATGTCGACGAGCAGTACCGTGAGCCCTTTGTGTTTTGGCGCCGCCGGATCCGTGCGGACGACCAGCTCGCACCAGTCAGCGGCCCACCCGTAACTGGTCCACACCTTCTGGCCGTTGATTACATAGTGATCGCCGTCACGCTGCGCCTCGGTCTGCAGGCTTGCGAGGTCGGACCCGGCGTTCGGCTCCGAGAATCCCTGGCACCAGATCTCTTCGGCGCTCAGGATCTTTCGCAGAAAGCGCGCCCTCTGCGCCTCGGTGCCAAACGCGATGAGAGTGGGGCCGACGAGGCCGAGGCCAAGGACGTTGGCCATCGGCGGTGCGGCGGCGAGCGCCATTTCCTGCCAGAAGATGACCTGTTCCATCAGGCTGGCGCCACGCCCGCCGTACTCGCGGGGCCACGAGATCCCAGCCCAGCCACCTTCGTAAAGTGTGTGCTGCCACCGCCGGAGAAACGTGAAGTGCGCGTCGACTGACTCGCCGCGGCGGTGCTCCCAGTTCCTGGGAGTGTGCACGGTGAGCCAGGCCCGCAACTCGTCGCGGAACTGCTGTTCCTCGGTCGTGAGATTCAGGTCCATGTGCGTTGGTCCGATGGTGCCGGCGTGAGTATGACATCAGGAAACAGCGAGTGAGGTTGGCGACCCTACAATATCCGCACCCACTCATTCGTCTACATCCGTAGGTGAAGGACGCGGCAAGTCTGGAGCGGATGGCACCCGAACAGGACCGGCGGATTTCCGAAGTGGTCAAGCGGGAGCAGTCCCGGCTGCGCAACTTCATTCGCCGACGGGTCCCCGACCCGCGCGACGCTGAAGACATTCTCCAGGACGTGTTCTCCGAGCTGGTGGAAGCCAACCGCCTGCTGATGCCGATCGATCACGTCACCGGCTGGCTGTTTCGTGTGGCGCGCAATCGCATCACGGATCTATTCCGCAAGAAGAAGCCAGAACCTTTTGGCCACACTGCCGGCGCGGACGAGAACGACGAGCTCCTCGAGTTGGAAGACCTGCTGCCGTCGCCTGATGCCGGACCGGACGCACTCTACGCGCGCACGGTGCTGCTCGAGGAACTCGAGTCAGCGGTCGACGAACTGCCGGCGGAGCAACGTGAAGTGTTTGTCGCGCACGAATTGGAAGGGCGCAGTTTCAAGGAGATGGCGGCCGAGACCGGCGTCAGCCTCAACACGCTGCTCTCCCGCAAACGTTACGCGGTGCGACATCTGCGGAAGCGGCTGCAATCCATTTACGACGAGTTGACGAAGACATGAGGAAACGAGCATGAGGAAACTGATTTTCATGATCCCGATTGGGATTGCGGCGATTCTGCTGTTTGCCTTCATCGGTGGCACAGTCGTCCAGCTATTGTGGAATTGGCTCCTGCCGCCGCTGTTCGGCTTTCCCCTGCTCACTTTCTGGCAGGCGCTCGGGATGCTGGCGCTGTGCCGGATCCTCTTCGGTGGATTTGGAAGCCACCGGTCCGATCATTCAAAGAGGAGCCCCGAGCAGCGGGAACGATTCAGGCAAGCTATGCGAAGACGTTTCGGGGGCGGCCCACCAGTGACCGAGACCAATGCGCAGCCCGAGTGATCGGCGGCGACGAGTTTTTGCGCGACAGCGAATCCTATTCCGATCGCAACGCCACCATCGGATCGATCCGCGACGCGCGATGCGCGGGCAGGTAGGCTGCGATGCTGGCCACGATCAGCAAGAGGACCGTCGCCTGTGAGTACGACGCCGGATCCACCGGGCCCACGCCGTAGAGCATGGACAGAATGCTGCGACCGACAACAAACGCCAGCGGAAGACCGAGAGCGGCGCCAGTGCCGACCAGCCACAGGGCTTCACGGACCACGAGCCACGCCACGCTGGCTCGATCGGCGCCGAGTGCCATGCGCAGGCCCAGTTCCGAGATCCGCCGCGCCACGCCGTAGGAAATAGTGCCGTACAGCCCGAGACAGGCGAGCAACAGGGCGACGATGCCGAACGCACTCGTCAGATTGGCGATCAAGCGATCGTTGGTGAGCCCGCGGTTTACACGCTGGTCCAGCGAGACGAGGTCAAAGACCGGGAGTGCCGGGTCGAGCTCAGACAATGCTTCACGGACTGTAGGCGCCAACGCAACGGGCGCGCCCGCCACCCGGACCTCCAGGTTGCCGAGGATCTCCGTGGGTATCGAACCGGCAACGCGATACACCATGTTCGGCGTCGCGCCCCGCACGTCCATATACTTCGCATCCTGCACGACCCCGACAATCACCGGCGAGTCAGCCTGGATCGCATCGTCCGAGGTCCAGCGCTTACCCACTGCTCCGCCTGCAGGAAAGAACCGCCGCGCCATCGACTGGTTGATGATCGTGTTGCGGGTCCCGGCCCGCTCATCGTCTGGTGAGAACCCGCGGCCCTCGACGAGCGCGAGCCCGACGGTCTCGAAATAGTCGGCGGTGACGATCTCTTCATTCGTCATGAGCCTGTCGTTGGCCGCCGGCGTATAGCCCTCGACCACCAGGCTGCTGGCGCGCGACGACGTGCCGAGCGGTCCGTTGAGCGAAATGCTTACGGACTCCACGCCGGGAAGACGCCGGAGCCGTTCGAGGACACGGTCGTACAGCGCCTGCCGCTGATCGGCCGAATAACCCATGCTCCGAACGTCCATTCGCGCCACCAACAGTCGGTCGCGATCGAAGCCGACATCCGTCTGCGTCAGCGCCTGCATGCTGCGCGCGAACAGGCCCGCGACGACGAGCAGCAGCAAGCAGAACGCCATCTGGGCCGTAACGAGCGACTTCCCCACCACCGCGCCGCGCGTCCCACCAGCGTGGCCGACCTGGCGGGCCTGCGCCTTGATGGCCTCCGTCGGCGCGACCCGCGTGCTGCGCAGGGCCGGCAGGATCCCGGCCGCCAGACCGCAGACCATCGTCACTGACACCGCAAACAGCAGGACCCGCCAGTCGAAATGCGTGTCGAGATCGATCGTCGCGACGCCTCCGGTGAACATCGACAGCAATAGATCACGTCCCCACGCGGCCACCAGCAACCCGAGCGCGCCGCCGACCAACGACAGCAGCATCGTTTCCATGAGCAGCTGACGCACGACGCGCCAGCGTCCGGCCCCGAGCGCGGTACGCACGGCGATCTCACGCTCGCGCGCACTCGCACGTGCAACCAGCAGGCTGGCCACGTTGCCGCAAGTGATCGCCAGCAGCACGCCGACCATTGCCAACAGCACGAAAAGGCGCGCGGAGAGATCACCGCGCAAGAACGACACGCCGCGGCCGGCGTTTGAGAGGAGAATGCGTTCCTGCTCCAGATCGGCGCGACCAGTGACGTCCGACGCGTCGAGTCGCGTGGCGGCGTCCCGTTGATGCAGGAGCGTCAGCGTCGAGGCGACGCCGGTCGCATGTGACGGTTCCGGCACGCGCGCGAAGAGCGACAACCACTCGATGCCAGGCTGCGGCGCCCACGGCTTCGTGTTATCCGCTTCGTCGGACGTGCTGGCGTTGAACGCATACCGGATGCTGTCCTGCATCGTGAGCGGGATCCAGGCGTCCGGATTGCGGAATGCGACGAAGGGGCCGAAAAATCCCGGCGCCGCAATACCGATGACCGTCAGGCTTGCGCTGCCGACGATGAGCTCGCGGCCAATGATCCCCGGATCCCTCTGAAAGCGGCGCTGCCAGTACGTATCGCTGATGACCATGACAGGGCTCGCACCCGCGACGGCTGTATCTCGTGCCTCGATCAGTCGGCCGAGCTGCGCGTGCTGTCGAAAGCCGTTGAAGAACCCTCCGGAGACGAGTTGCACGTTGCTTCGCTCCGCCGCATCGGTGCCACGCGGAAGCCGAACCTGCATCTGCGTCGGGGCGGTCATGGCGAACAACTCCGCACGGCCCTGCACCTCCTGCGCTGCCTGTTCGATCAGCGGCCACGAATAACGCGTGATGACCTCGCCCCGTCGATGCTTTTCGGCGGTAAAGAGCTGTTGCGGATTCGGGACCGGGAGATCCCGGAGCACAATACCGTTGAGTACCGGTGAACACCGAGGCCGCGCCACCAATGCCCAACGCGAGAGAAAGCACCGCGATGGAGGCGACCAGCGGGTTCCGGAGCAGCACCCGAATCGAGAAGCGAGCGTCGGTGAGCATGAGCAACGACTGAGCAGCATCCATGCCACGGTGCGGCCGTTCGGCCAGTAACTTGCGCACCTTGGTGGCCTCTAGCGTGGCCGGTTCGTTCGATTTCGAGAAGCGCTGTCCGTCAGCGGGATTCGTGCCCCTGAGGGTTGCGTCGGATTTGACTACCGAGCCATCCCCCAACGGCTCCCGCGAGAAGCGTGATCGCGAATCGCATCAGCAGTTCACTCGCGAGCGGCTGGCGCACTGCCAGCGGCACTCCCGCAACGAGAACCCCGATCAGCACGCCGTGCCAGACCGCCCCGGCGTTAACCCGCCAGCCGACCCAGAGGGCTGCAATGCCAGTGAGAACGACGCCGAGTCGCGCGCCCCATACGGGCGCGACGGCGTCGGCAAACCGCTGAATCGTTTCGGAATCCGGTGCACCACGCGCCGCCCATCCCAGGCTGAAGGCGTAGATGAAAATCGCCCCGGCGACGAGGACGAAGCTGAGTACCCAGACACTCACGCTGGCGATGACGACCGAGCCCCATCGAATCTGAAGCGCATCCGACGTCATGGCGTTCCTCCTGCGCTACACGTTGCCTGCGGTCAAACTCCGCTCATTATCCATCCGATGGCTTCTCGCGTAATCCGCTCCGGTATCTCGTGCCCGCCGTCGAACTCACGAAACGTCACGGCGTAGCCGCGCTGCTCGAGGGCGGGGACGATACGACGGCTGCACTGATCAATCGGCAGAATCTCGTCCGACCGCCCGTGGGAAATGAAGACCGGCGGCCGGCCCCGAGGTTCGCCGTCGACGATGAACCCCGGGGAGAAGGCGACGATGCGGCGGAACAGATCGCCGTTGGTCAAGCCAAGCGACAGCGCGTAGGTGGCGCCGTCGGAGAATCCGCCGACCGCGATGCGTTCCGGATCAACCGCAACCTTTTGAAACACCCGCTCGAGGGCGCGATCGAGAAAGGCGACATCGGGGCCGAATCCCGATGGCCGGCGATGACCACTGACGACGTCGAGCAGGGTGCTCTGCTCGCCCAGGATGGCGTCCCATGTGCGCCCGCGTGAATCGGGTGCGAGAATCGCGACGCGGACTCCCTCGATCGCGGGACCGAGTCGTCGCAGGAATCGTTCCGCTGAACCGCCGGCGCCGTGGAGAAGCACGAGGAGCGGAAGCGATTCGCTACCGGCATCGGCTGGCACATGAACGAAGGCGTCACGCGAATCCCCCAGTCCAAGCGCGTGTGTGCCGGGCGCCCACGTCGTGTGGGTCGCGGCCGGTCTGGACTTGAGGATCGTCGTGCTCGGAGGCGAACTCTCGCCGCGCGCGTTGCAGGCCAGGCTCACCAAGCAGGAGGAAAGCAGATGGCCCGCAAGCACCGAGAATTGACGCCGGGAGATCGGCGCTTCTGGCAGATCGGCCATGAGGTCGATCTGATCTTGACAGAGTTTGGGTGCTGAAGTGCCTGGGTGCCTTTGGTGCCTGGGTGCGGGTGACTGTTGTGCTTAGGGTGCTTCAGTGCTTAAGTGCTGGCGCGGCACCCTATGCACCTTGGCACGTCATGCACCTCCAGGCACCAGCACCTTAGGCAGCGAAGGCACCAAGGCACATAAGGCACCTTGACGCCCGACGCCTACTCTGCGCGGAGCGTCACGATTGGATCAACGCGCGTGGCACGATACGCGGGCACAAGCGTCGCCACGATACCGACCGCCAACATGATCATGGCCACCGAACCGAAGGTCTGAAGGTCGTGCTGGCTCACGCCATAGAGTAGCGTTGCCATCACCCGCACAAACGCGCCGGCGAGGACCAGACCCACCACCACACCGATGAGCGTCGGCTTCAAGCCTTCGATCAGCACGAGTCTCAGGACTCCACCCGCCGGCGCGCCAAGCGCCATGCGAATCCCGATCTCGCGCACACGTTGGCGCACCGTGTACGCCAGCACGCTATAGATGCCGATCGACGCGAGCAGGAGCGCCAGCCCAGCGAACGCGGCCAGCAGCAGCATGGCGAGCGGGCGCTGGCCGAGTGATTCCTCCACAACTTGTTCGAGTGTTTCGATATCGAGCACGGGCTGTTCGGGATCGACTGCATGAATCGCCGCCACCATGGCGCGGGTCACGTTACGGGGCTCGCCCGACGTCCGTATCGCCAGGCTGGACCCGTTGAACGCAAACTGCGCGGCGGGAGCGTAGAGCGTCGTTTCCGAATCGGCTTCGCCGGCGTCGAGCGATCCGATTTTGACCTCGCGGACGACGCCCACGACGACGGCAGGCTCCTTGGTCATCATCGTGAGCGTGATGTGCTTGCCGAGCGGATTCTGGTCTGGCCACAAGCGTCGTGCGGTGTTCTCGCTGACGATGACCACCCGTGGCTTGCCGTATCCATCCGCCGGCTCGAAGTCACGGCCGTCGAGCATTCGAATTCGCGCCGTGCGGAAATAACCGGGTGAGGTCAGTCGTATCGCTACGACCGGCATCTCGGATTCCTTCATCGGCGGCATGCCTTCGGCCATCACGTATTGACTCGAACCACCCTGAAGCGGGAGCGAATCGACCCACGCGGCCGACTCCACGCCTGGAATCGCGAGGATGTTGCCGAGCGCGCGCTCGAAGAATTGATTGCGCTGCTCCGGCGTCGCGTATTTCGCTTCGGGGATGCCGAGCGAGGCGGTGAGGACGTTGCTCGCGTCGAATCCTGGATCGACGGAGCGCAGGCCGCTCAAGCTCCGCATCAGGAGCCCGGCACCAATCAGCAGCATCAGCGCGAGCGCGACTTCGGACACGACGAGCAGATTCCTCAGCCGGCCGTCGCCAGTGGAGGAATTGCCGCGGCCGGCGCCGGTCTTGAGTGCCTCGTTCGCATCGCGTCCGCTCAACTGCCACGCCGGCACGAACGCCGAGATGAGTCCCGTCGCCACGGCCACGATCGCGGTAAATACGAGCACGCGAGAATCCACGGCGACTTCACCGACTCGCGGCAATGCGGTCCCGAAAATCGCCTTCAAGACGTCGACACCGTAGTACGCCGCAGCAAATCCAGCGAGCCCCCCGCCGGCACCCAGCACCAGGCCTTCGGCGAGCAGTTGTTGAACGATCCGCGCGCGTCCGGCGCCGAGTGCGCCGCGCAACGCGATCTCTTTGGCGCGGCCGTGCGTCCGCACCAACATCAAGTTGGCAAGATTGGCACACGCAATCAGCAGCACGAGCCCGACCGCACCCAACAACACGAGGAGCGACGTGCGCACGTCACCAATCATGTCCTCCTGGAGCGGTCGCACCAGCGCGCCCCAGTCTTTGTTCTCGTCCGGATACTGCGCCTCGAGCCGCGTCGAGATCGCCGTCATGTCAGCCTGCGCCCGCGCGACATCGACCCCGGGCTCGAGCTTCGCGATGCCAAGGTAGTTATGGTTGCTTCTGGTCGCCTGCTCTTCGGCGTTCCACGCCAGCGGCACATAGATCTGTGCACGCTGGATGAACACCGGCGCATCCGGAACCACGCCGACGATCGTGTGCGGCTCGCGATTGAGCAGGATGGTCTTGCCAATCGTCGAAGCATCACCGCCAAACCGCGAACGGAAGAACGCGTCGCTCAGTAGTGCCGTCATCGGGCCACCACTTCGGTCGTCGTCTCGCGTAAAGCCTCGACCCAGCTTCGGCGAGAGCCCGAGGATCGGAAGGAAATCCGCCGACGCACGAAGCACGATGACGGCGTCAGGCTCGCCGGATCCGGTGAGCGTTCGCCGCCCCATCCGGTAGATCGCCATCCGCTCGAAGACCTGGTTCTGCGCTTCCCAGTCGATGAAATTGGCCGGCGACAACGCAAATGTTGGCGAGCCGGCGAACAGCGATTGTGGCGGCGTATGCCAGATCCGCATGATCCGCTCGGCGTCGGCAAACGGCAGCGGCTTCAGCACGACCGCATTGACGATGGTGAAGATCGCGGAGTTGACGCCGATCCCGAGGCCGAGAATCAGAATGCCGGCGATGGCAAAGCCCCGGCTCTTGCTCAACGTTCGGGCCCCGTAACGAAGGTCGCGAATGAACGATTCCAGTCGCGGCAAGCCGCGGCGATCGCGATAGCGCTCCTTCGTCTGCTCGACGCCGCCAAGCGCCATCAGCGCTCGACGCCGCGCCTCGGCAGGCGTCATGCCGGCCCGGATGTTGTCGTCGATGTGCAGCTGAAGATGACTCTGGAGCTCGGCTGACAGATCACGTTCCGATCGACCGGACGCGAAGACGCCGAACAGGCGCAGGAGCCACGCGCGTGCGGATTTCACTTTAGGAATCCTCGTTGGTCGCCAGGAAACGGGTCATGATGGCGGAGGTCTCTTCCCACTGCCGCGTGTCGCGCTCGATCTGCCTGCGACCGGCGCGCGTGAGTTTGTAGAACTTCGCCTTCCGGTTGTTTTCCGATACGCCCCAGGCCGAAGAGATCAACCCTTCCTGCTCGAGCTTCAGGAGTGCCGGATAGAGCGTGCCGTAGTTGATGGAGAGCTTGCCCTGGCTCGTCTGTTCGATGCGACGGGCGATCCCGTAACCGTGCAGGTCGCCCATGGTCAGCAGCGTGCGCAGCACCATCAGGGAGAGGGTGCCTTGCCAGACGGCGTTTTTCTCGAACTGGGTCATATCTATTGGTTCCCCATATGACGGTAACACACTCCTATTTGTTCCCAATAGGACTCAGGTCGGCGGAATGGGAGTTCTGAACGGCAGCCGCGGAAACACGGGACGACGCGGAACTTTTCGTGGCCATAGACAGTCTATATCCCAAGGATATAGGCTCTCTATACCATGACGCTCCGCTCATCCAGTTCTGACGCCAGGGCCGATCTGCTGCACGGGACGCTCGACATGCTGATCCTCCGCACCCTGCAGTGGGGCCCGCAGCACGGCTACGCCATCGCGCAAACGATTCGAGCGCAGTCATCTGACGTGCTCCAGGTGGAAGCTGGATCGCTCTACCCTGCGCTCCAGCGGCTATCGAAGAAGGGGTGGGTCGTCTCGAAGTGGGGACAGACCGCAGCCAATCAACGCGCCAAGTTCTATCGGATCACGCCGGACGGCAAGAAACAGCTCCTCCGCGAAGAGTCGCGGTGGACCGAGCTGGTGACGGCCATCGGCCAGATCATGAAACCGAGTCCCCGTCCGAAGGAGTAGCCATGGCCTGGTTCCGCTGGCTCAAACCACGTCGTTTGGACGACGAGGACTTCCGGGAAGAGATCCAAACGCACCTGGCGATGGCGGCCGAGGAGCGGATGGCTGACGGCGTCGACCCGCAAACCGCGCGTTCGTCGTCGTTGAAAGAGTTCGGGAACGTCGCGAAGACGGTTGAAGCGGCACGTTCGGTGTGGACACCCTGGTGGATCGAAGCGTTGCGCGATGGGCTGACCGACGTGCGCTACGCGATCCGCGTGCTGGCCAAGAGCCCGACGTTCTCACTCACGGTCATCGGCGTTCTCGCGCTTGGCATTGGCCTGAATGCGGCGGTCTTCACGCTGCTCAAGAACCTGGCGCTCAGTCCGCTGTCCGGGGTCGAGGGATCGGCGCGTCTCGGCGTAGTCCTGAACGAAACCCCCGAGGGCCGGCGTCTCGGCCTCTCGTATCCGGACTATCAGGACATTCGCGATCGTGATGAGAAGTTTAACGGTCTCACGGCGTCAGCCTTTACGTCGGTGAACGTGGGACTCGGCAGCCGCGCCCAACGAGTCATGGCCGAGCTCGTGACGGGCAACTATTTTCAGGAGCTCGGCGTGCGCGCGCAGATCGGCCGCACGCTTGTTCCGGCTGATGAAGTGGCTCCCGGCCAGCATCCGTTCGTGGTGTTGAGCGACGGGCTGTGGCGGCGCGCCTTTGCTGCCGACCCGAACGTTATCGGCAGGACCGTGCACGTCAACACGTTTCCGATGACCGTGGTCGGAGTCGCGGCGCCTGCCTTCCACGGCACGGTCGTCAGCTTCGACATCGAACTGTTTGCGCCGATCATGATGGCGCAGGAAATCGGGCTGACCCTCCCAGTCGACACGAGCAACCTGCTGTCGAACCGACAGGCGGCGTTCCTGATGGTCATGGGCCGGCCGCGGCCAGGCACGTCACTCGCCGCCGCAGCATCAGAAATCTCGGTGCTGTCGGATCAGTTGAAGCGCGACCGGCCGGTAGCTTCGATGGCTCGGGACATCAAAGTGGTGCCTATTTGGGAGTCACCGTACGGCGCGCAGACTTATATGCTGCCCGCCGTGATCGTGATGAGCGTCATGGGTGTGTTGTTGCTCATGATCGTGTGCGCGAACATCGCGGGCCTCGTTCTCGTGCGTGGCGTCTCCAGACGCGGCGAGATTGCCGTGCGACTCGCGGTCGGCGCCAGCCGGACACGAGTGTTACGCCTTCTCTTGATCGAGAACCTTGTCCTGGCGGTCCCTGGCGCGATCTGCGGCGTCGTGCTCGTATGGCTGGGTCTTCCATACTTGTTCTCGAACGGCATCAGTGTGGCGGCGCCCGGACGACTCTTCTTCGATCTGTCGATCGATCGACTCGTCGTTGGTTTCTCGGCCCTGGCGGCCTGCGCAAGTGCCCTGGTGTTCGGCTTCGTTCCGGCCATTCGCGGTTCACGCATCGACCTCGTGTCGGTGATGAACGAAGATCTGTCGCCTCGAGCCGCGGCCCGAGGGCGATTTCGCGCCGGATTGGTGGTTTCTCAGGTTGCCGTGTCGTTATTGCTACTGATCGGCGCCGGGCTCGTCACCCGGAGCCTTGAAGCGGCGCGCACCGCCGACGCGGGCTTCGATTCGACCGATGTGACCTCAGTCCTGATCGACGTCAAACCCAACGGCTACGACGAGGCCCGTGGCCGCGCATTCTACAAGCAGCTGCTGGACGCCGTTCGCACGGGTCAGGGCGTCGAAGCGGCAAGCCTCGCGGCGAGTTCACCTTTGACGTTCGTCGACGCCGGTCGTCAGCAGGTGACGATCGACGGTTACGAGCCACGTCAGGACGAAGACCTGGTCTTCGTGTCGAACACCGTGGCGCCAGAATACTTCCGAACGCTGAAGATCGGCCTCGTTGCGGGGCGCGAATTCGAGGATCGCGACGATGTGACGACGGCGCAGGTGGCCATCGTCAATGAGACGATGGCGCGGCGGTTCTGGGGGATCCGCCAACCGCAATCGGCCAGCGCGTTCGTGTTGCCGCTGGAGGATGGCGGACGGTGATTGGCGTCGCGCGCGACATCAAGTACGCGCGCATCAACGAAGACCCCCGGCCGCACGTCTACATTCCCTTTCTCCAATCCTACCGATCGAGCATGCTGCTGCATACTCGCGGGCCGGCCGGTGTCGATGCGTTGCTCGAGCAGGCGCGAACACACATCTACCAGCTCGATCCGGATCTCCCGATCCCTTACGCCCGCTCGCTCCGTGAACATACCGGCCTGTCGTTGACGATCTTCGAGATGGTCTCTTCGATGTTGTTCGTTTTCGGGCTTGCCGGCATGGCGTTGGCAGCCCTGGGTCTCTACGGCCTGGTGTCCTATTCGGTCAAACAAAGCACTCACGAAATTGGAATTCGAATGGCCGTGGGAGCAGGTGGCTTGTCGATCGTCGGGGGCTTTCTCGGCCGCGGTTTCCGGCTGGGTGCGATCGGCGCCGCCATCGGCATCCTCGCCGCGCTTGCGCTCATGCGGTTCTTGAGCAGCGTCCTGTATGGTGTCAGCGCAACCGACCTCGTCTCGTTCGCGCAAGCACTCACGGTTGTTCTCGGGGCCGTGATCGTGGCAACGCTGATCCCGGCGTGGAAAGCGGCGCGCACCAATCCTCTCGCCGCGCTGCGACGATCGTAGGACGAGGCTCGACCAAGTCTTGAGCGCGTCGGAGGGATTCGCGTCTCCCGCGCGGCGAACGCCAGCGTCAGCGTGCCGCGAGTCGGGCCGGTCGCGGCCTGTACCGTCAGTTGTCGCCCGGCTTTGTCGGTCGTGGCAATGCGAGCCGATGCGTCAGATCGAGGTTCGTGACGTGCAGGTCCAGGTCGGCACCGATGCGAAGGCCGACGATGACGGCTGGCCGTGTCGTGATGTGCCATCCCGGCGCCTCACCGGACGCACCTGCCAGAAGCGGCCCACGACGCGCGCTCTCGGCGCGTTCCGCGGATTCATCAAGAGTCGCATTCCGCGCGCCTCCGCGTGTTCGGCGGATTGATCATGAGTTGCTTCCGCGTCCTCTACGTGTTCCGCGGATGTGTTTGTCCGCCCCTTCCAGTGTTCCGCGTCTGACGGATGCTTGCTCATGACTTCGTCTTGGCGTGTCCCACGCTCCTGGCGGCAAGTAATGGAAGCGAATCAGATACACATTCTCGCCACGTCCGTGTTTGGCGATCTGCAGCAGGTCCTCCACGCTCTCGAACCCCGATTCTCGGGCGAGATCGTAAGTAATGTCGTCGAGGGCAATCGGCGCAATCGAATCCACGACGATGTGACCATCGTCCATGGGATAGCGGCCACCCACTTTGACATGGGGGCGCATCCAGATGCGGACACTGCATCTGATCCGGCCGCGCCGGACTCCGTCGCGAAGTCGCTTGGTGAAGACCACTTTGTCGACGCGTTCGTTGAGCTTGGGTACGAGGTCGGGCGACATGATATGCCGCCGCGCGACCTATGCCTGTACGATGACCTTCGCGACCCCCTGGCTTGGACGCAAACGCGTTGCTTTCGTCCCCCTGTATCGTTCGAACGCTGCGCCACCCGATCTGATTCCGCCCGATTGGGAAACCGTCATTCTCCGCCGCGTCATTTACGATCCGCGCCGCGAAGCCAACGGCGCGGATCGTTCCCTGCGTGCGTGGTTGCGTGCGGTTTCGTCCGGGCTGGCGGATATCGATCCGATCGTGCTGCCGATGCAGACCATCGACAAGCAGCACGTCGAAGCCAACGAGCTCGAGGGAACGCTCGGCAACCGGCTGCGCGATCAAGGCATGCACGCCGCGATCCTCGTGATGCTCGGCGGACGCGGCTCGGGCACCAATAACCGCTTCTGGTCGCGTGTGGTGATGGCGGAAAGCAACGGCGTGTGGCTGATGGAGCTGATTCACGGCCTCACCGGCTTCGTCGACCTCTATCACTTCGACAACGACGTCGATCCCCGCGAGCGCGCCATCGATACGTTCGACGAGATGTCGGCATCCAGCCAGACTCACCCGACCGCATTCACGAAGAACGAGCTCGGGTGGCTGAACGGCGCCGCAATTCCACTGCACGCCGGCGCCTCCGCCGAGTATGAGCTGCAGTCAATCGGGCTCGCACAACCGCCGATTGCGGGGCGTGCGGCCGCGGTGCGGATCGGCAACGGCTTTCCCTATGTGATGGTCGAAGCGCGCAAGAAGACCGACCAGTTCGAGGCCGGCATGCCATCGACCGGCGATGTACAGGAGCGCGGCATCGCCAGCGAGGGCGTCATCGCCTATCGGGTACAGATTCGCAATCCCACCGTGCAGGAGCGTGAGGGGCACAAGAAGCCGCTCTACCTGATGACACTGAAGGCACTGCAACCCGGCGACTCGACGCCGCTCGACAATGGCGTGACGCTGACCGTCACAAGCGCGAGTCCCGATGGCTTCGCGATCCGCCTCGATGACGCCGGGCAGCATCTGATCGATCGCACGGCAACGACAGGCGCACGCACTGCCGCAGGCCCACCCTGCGCGCTGGTGCTACCGGGCTCCGGCATCGAGAACCTCGCGTTTCGCGATACCGCCGGTCACATGAACGAGATCTGGCGCGATCCACGCGGACAGGGAACCACCGATCTCACCGCCAATGCAGGAGCACCCGCGGCAATGGGTAATCCGTTCACATATTTCGATCCCTCTGGTAATCAGGTCGTCCTGATCTTTCGCGGGGTCGATGGTCACGTCCGCACGCTTTATTGGATGTTTGGCGGCGTCGGCCACGACAACCTCACGGGCTCGATCAATGCGCCCAAGACGGCGGGCGACCCGGCTGGCTGGTTCTCAACGCACGACGGGTTTCATCACGTGGTGTACCGCACGGCGGATGGACATCTTCACGAACTCTGGTGGCAAGGGCAAGGCGGCGTGGGACACGGCGACCTCACGGCACAGGCAGGGGCAGTGCCCGCGGGCGGCGATCCATCGCCCTATTACGATCCCATCCGCTCGACCAACATCGTGGTGTACCGAGGCACCGATCGGCACATTCGCAGCCTGTATTGGGGTCCTGACGGCGCAATCGGAGAAGACGACCTCTCGGGCTTCGCCAACACCCCGCCGGCGGCGGGCGACCCGTTTGCCTGGTTCACCGTCGCCGAGGACGCGCATCGCATCGTCTACCGCGCGGCGGACGGTCATGTCCACGAATTGTTCTGGCCGAGCGTCGCACCGGTCCGCGGCCGCGACCTGACTTCGCTCTCAGGCGCGCCGCCCGCGGTCGGGAACATCTCTGGCGGCTACAACGCGGCCGACAACACTCAGCACGTCATCTATCGTTCGAACGACGGCAGACTGCACGAACTGTGGTTCATTGTCGGTGAGACGGGCGTTCATCATATCGATCTGACTGCGGCCTACGCTGCACCGTTTGCCGTCGATCGGCCTGTTTATTACGCGACGCAACGCGCGCCAAATCAGCACGTGGCCTATCGGGGGACGAATGGGCACGTCTACGAGTTGCTGTGGTGAACGTGAGTTGCGTTCGGATCAACGAGCGACGGCATGACACCTCACCGGGTGTGATCCCTCGCCCGTTGTCCTGGATCGCGAGCAGTCGCACCTACCGTCGCGGCTTGGCTTTCGGTGCATCCTTTCTGGCTCTCGCACCGACCACCGCCGGCTCCTCATCCGTGTGCGCGCCATCGGCCGCACTCTGATTGATCCCGCCTTCAGCGAGGCTTGACAGCTTCTCGTCCGCAGCTTTCTCTTCGTCCAGATTCTGCTGGAGGAGCTCAGCCGCATCGTCATGCCCCATTGCTCGGGCCCACGCGACCAGCGTGCCGTAGGCCGCCATCTCGTAATGCTCGGCTCGCTGACCAGCGGCAATCAGGCACGCGTCCATGGTGGCGTCATCGAAGTCCTCTTCCATGATCGACTTGCCCTCTTCGATGATTCCGGCAATGCCATCGCAATGCTTGCCGCGCACTTTTTCGTCGAGACTCTCGAACACCTGTTCGAGACGCTCAATCTGTCCTTGCGTCTCGTCGAGGTGCGATTCGAAGGCCTCGCGGAGCGGCGCAGTCGTCGCGGCTTTCGCCAGCTTCGGGAGTGCCTTGGTGAGCTGTTTTTCGGCGTCGTAGGTGTCGCGCAGTTCGTCGATGAATGCGTCGTGGAGCGTGCTTGCTTCTGCCATGATCGGATCTCCTTCAGTTGGTACGTGTGCTGTATTCAATCCGCCGCTGCTCAAACGCGCGGCGGTTCTCTTTGCCATGAATTGGTGCTACGAAGCGGCCGGCTCGGCGGTAAAGCGTTTTCGGGGATGCGCTCACGAGGACAAATCAGACTCGGTGCAGTGATGGTCGGAAATCGTCAAGTCCGCGAACTCGCATGCGACGCTTGTTGAGGAGCATTTCCCGTACCAAGCGTCTTCCTTCTGCGCCAGGAGGCGAGACAGCCCTCGTTTCTGTAGTTCTGCTCGCGCTCGCCAGCTTCGTTCGGTGCGATTCATCGACGACATCGAGCAATCGCTCGGACATCTTCAAGGAAAGCAAGGAAAGGTCGGCCCGTCCTAGGTACGGGCTTGTGTCGCTAACCGACAAGGCGGGTCCCTTGCAGTCGATCGGCCACTGGCCGCGCAAACGCGCAGCTGCCCTCACCCGCCCCGCCTGAGGCGTCAAAGTACGGCAGGGAATTTCCAGAAAGAGGTTAGCAGTGGATAACAAGAAGAAGGACGACACCGTTGGCGAAGAGATCTCGGCAGTTGGCCAGCGCGTGAAGGGAGCAGCGAAGGAGATGCTCGGTGACATCTCCGACGATCGCGGGCTCGAGCGCGACGGAGCGCGCGAGAACGCTGAAGGGCGCGCGCGTCAGGCAACCAACCGCGTCATGGAGGAAACAGACGGCGTGCGTGGTGCCACCGTCGGACCATCGGCGTACTCAGCGCGAGGCTATGTCACCGGTTTGTACCCGACGCCGGAAGCCGCAACCAGCGCCTATACGGGCCTGACCTCGAAGCACGGATACGGTCCTGACGACATCAACGTCGTGATGTCTGATGAGACGCGCCAGCGGCATTTTGGCGACGCCAAGCCAGGGACGGAGCTCTCTGGTGGCACCAAGGCAGCTGAAGGATTTGGCAAAGGAAGCGCGATCGGTGGCGGCGTGGGAGCGGCTGTGGCAACGCTTTTTGCCGTTGGCAGCTCGGTCGTAGTGCCCGGGCTCGGTCTGGTTGTGGCGGGACCCATCGCCGCGGCGCTGGTCGGGGCGGGAGCTGGCGGCGCGACGGGCGGATTGATTGGCGCGCTCATCGGCGCGGGTATTCCTGAAGACCGCGCAAAGGAATACGAGAAAGGCATCAACGACGGCGGAATTGTCATCGGGACACGCGCGCGCGACGCGCGACATGCGGAAGAACTCGAGCGCGACTTCCAGACATACGGCGGCCGGAACGTGCTGCGGTAGCACTCGTCAGTCAAGGACTCCAGAGTGCCGAAGGGCAACGTCGCCTTTTGGCACTCTGCAGCTCCCGCCTGGCGCGTTGTTCGTCTGACACCGAAATCTTCAGGTTGTCGCCGTCGAGATCACGGTCGAGGTGATGGTAGCAGTCTCGAGTGCGCGATAATCCCGGGCGATGAAACCCGCACGCACCCTGGCCGGCCTGATTGCCGCGTTGCTCCTGCCCGTGGTGGCTGTCGCGCAAGGGGCAAACGCCAAACCGGCCCCTGGGTCGCCGACCGCCGATCGCCTGCCGACCTACGAGATCGACCCCACGTGGCCACCCACGCTTCCGAACGACTGGATCCTGGGTGACATCCGCGGGCTGTTCGTGGACGACCGGGATCATCTGTGGGTGATTCACATGCCGTCGAGCCTGACGCCGCAGGAGATCGGCGCCGCGGTGAAGCCGCCGATCGCCGATTGCTGTCTGCCCGCGCCTCCGGTGTTGGAGCTGGACCCCGACGGCAAGGTGCTGCGCACGTGGGGCGGCCCCGGCCAGGGCTACACGTGGTTCGACCAGGAGCACGGCATCTACATCGACCACAACGGGTTCGTCTGGACGGGCACGAGCAACGGCATGCACGTGATGAAGTTCACGCAGGACGGCAAGCACGTGCTCACCATCGGCGAGCCGGGCGTGAACAAGGGCAGCAACGACCCGGATCACCTCGGCGGACCGGCCAATTTCTACGTCGAGCCCAAGACCAACGAGCTCTTCATCGCCGATGGCTATATCAACAAGCGCGTCGTGGTGTACGACGCCGAGACTGGCAAGTACAAGCGCCATTGGGGCGCGTACGGCAAGCGTCCAGACGACACGGAAAAATACAAGTATCCGGTGGATCCCAAAAATCCGCCGCAACAGTACTCGACGCTGCACGGCCTCGTCGGCTCAAAGGACGGACTCATCTACGTCTCGGACCGCCGCGGGAACCGCATTCAAGTGTTCCGGCAGAACGGCGAGTACCTCATGGAGCGTTTCGTCCGCCCGGAAACCGGGAGTTCGGGCAGCGGCTTCAGCCTGCAGTTCTCGCGGGACCCGGAACAGAGCCTGCTCTACCTGATCGACGGCACGAACCAGCGCGTGTGGATTCTGCGCCGCAAGGATCTGGCGATCCTCGACCGCTTCGGCAGGCCCGGACGTCAGGCCGGCGAGTTCATTCGCGCGCACATGATCGCGATCGACTCGAAGAACCGGATGTACACCGGCGAGGCCGGTAATGGCCGACGCATGCAGCGCTGGATTCTCAAAGCTACCAAGCCGGCATCGAGCGTCAAGCCGCCGGTTCAGGAGCAGTGATTCGCCCTTGTGCACAACCGCACAGACAGTTACCTGCAGAACCTGCCAGGATCGTCATACGCCGACCGAGCAATGGCTCGCTGAACATCGCGGGTCGCCTTCACTGTAAGAGTTCCAGCCGAGCTCTCGTCGAGGTTTTGCTGAAAGAGGCAGGAGGTACGAGATGGCACTCTTGTTCCAGCGTAGGCTCGCGATTCCGCTGTGGGCAATCACGTTCTTCACAATTGCTCTCGCAGTGCCGCCGCCCAACACGCTATTCCTGGTGCCGCCCACCACACTATTCGTCATAGCGGTCGTTGCGATCGCCCTGCTCATCTTCGCGATACCAGGTGCGGTTCCGTGGTTGCGTACGTCTCGCTCAGTCGTTCGCGTCCCTCCGCCTAGAAGACACCGGGATAAGACGCGTGCGGATATCACACTGACTGCGGGGACCTGCGTGCGTACGCTCGACGTGCCGAATCCGAGCATAGCGGACGACACGCTGGATCTCGTTCGTATGGACGATGACGGCGGCTGGCAGGTGACGCGACCATCGGCTTAACGGCGTCGCATTTCGTTTTTGCCCGAATCGGGGCTACTCGAGGTTGAACTCATGAATGTCAGACCGCTCCACGATCGGATCGTCGTTCGGCGTCTCGAAGACGGTGAACAGAACGTCGGGGGGATCATTATCCCGGACACGGCAAAGGAGAAGCCGCAACGAGGCACGGTGATCGCCGTCGGCAGCGGCATCGTCAGAGACGGCGGCCCACGCGTTCCTCTCGATGTCAAAGCCGGTGATGTGATCGTGTTTGGCAAATATGCAAGCCAGGAGATCAAGCTCGATGGCGAGGGCTACCTCATCATGCGAGAGGACGAAGTACTGGCCGTGATCGAGACAGTCTGACAAGGCGAAAGTAACCAATGGCAAAGCAAATCGTGTACGGCGACGCATCGCGGCAGGGAATCCTTCGCGGGGTCAACAGCCTGGCCGATGCAGTCAAGGTCACACTCGGACCGCGCGGGCGCAACGTGATCCTCGGGAAGACGTTCGGGGCCCCCACCATCACCAAGGACGGCGTGACCGTGGCCAAGGAGATCGAGCTGAAGGATTCGCTCGAGAACATGGGCGCGCAGATGGTCAAGGAAGTGGCGAGCAAGACGTCGGACGTCGCCGGCGATGGCACAACGACCGCCACGGTGCTGGCGCAGGCGATCTATCGCGAAGGCGCAAGGAACGTCACTGCCGGCGCCAACCCCATGGCTGTGAAGCGCGGCATCGACAAGGCCGTCGACGCGATCACGACTGAGCTCCAGAGGATGTCCAAGCCGGTGACCGGGTCGATGATCTCCCAGGTCGGAACGATCTCCGCGAACCACGACGAGGCCATCGGACGAATCATCGCCGAAGCGATGGAGCGCGTGGGCAAGGACGGCGTCATCACCGTCGAAGAAGCCAAGAGCATGGATACCTCGCTCGACGTCGTCGAAGGGATGCAGTTCGACCGCGGCTACCTGTCGCCGTACTTCGTCACCGACCCCGAACGGATGGAAGTGGTGCTGGAGAATCCGGCCATTCTGATCCACGAAAAGCGAATCAGCGCGATGAACGATCTGCTGCCGTTGCTGGAGCTGATTGCGCGCGACAGCCGTCCATTGCTGATCATCGCGGACGACATCGAAGGCGAGGCGCTGGCGACTCTCGTCGTTAACAAGCTCCGCGGTACGTTGCGGGTCGCGGCGGTGAAGGCGCCGGGGTATGGGGATCGCCGGAAGGCCATGCTCGAGGATATCGCTGTCGTGACGGGTGGCAAGGCCATTACCGAGGACCTCGGTCTGAAGCTCGAGAACCTCACGCTCGAAGACCTCGGTCAAGCGAAGAAAGTCACCATCGACACACACACTACGACCATCGTCGAAGGCGCCGGCGCCACGACGTCGATTGCGAGTCGTGTCAATCAGCTACGGACGCAAGTTGCGGAAACGACGTCCGACTACGACCGCGAGAAGCTGCAGGAGCGCCTCGCCAAGCTGGTCGGTGGCGTCGCGATTATCAAAGTCGGGGCGGCGACCGAGACCGAGCTGAAGGAGAAGAAAGCGCGCGTTGAGGACGCGATGCACGCGACGAAAGCCGCCGTGGAAGAGGGCATCGTGCCAGGCGGCGGTGTAGCGCTGTTGCGCGCAGCGAAGGTACTCGAGCACTTGCCGGTTGTGGGCGACGAGCAGGTTGGCGTCAACGTCATCCTCAGGGCGGTCGAGGAACCCATGCGCTGGATCGCGACCAACGCCGGTCACGAAGGCGCGATTGTCGTCGGCCGGACCAGGGAGATGAATGAGGAGGAGGGCTTCAATGCCCAAACCGAGCGGTACGAGAATCTGGTTCACGCCGGCGTGATCGATCCCACCAAGGTGGTCCGCTCGGCCCTTCAGAACGCCGCGTCGATTGCCTCGCTCCTGCTCACGACCGAAGCCGTCATCGCGCTGATGCCCGAAAAGTCACAGCGCGGGGCAGCAGCGATGAGCGGTATGGATGGCGACCGTCGAGGACGGCGGGTCTGAGTGCGCCACCGGACGCGACTACGAGCGAAATGAAGTCTGTGGCTTCATGGCGGAATCATCTACGACGAGCGAACTGTCTCTGAGCATTCCAAAGCGGACCCTTCACGAGCATGTATTGGCCGGCGCGCAATGCGGTCAGTGCGATGACCAATTCGGTCAGGTTGCCCAACGTGGCGTTGAGCAACCCGACGACCGTATCGCCCGTGTTGGCCGCCGCAGACTCGGTGGCGTGACCGAGTCGCGCCGCCGCGCGAACTAGCGCCTTCTCCCGCCGCCGCCGCGCCCGCCGCCGCCGCCCCGCGCGCCGCCCCCGCGGTAGCTGCCGGTACCACTGGTGCCGCTGCCGCGCTGGTAAGTGCCGTAGTCGCCGGTTCGTTGCGAGCCTTCGCGGCGCGCGTTGGAATCGCGATCGAGCTGGTTGACCGTGCTGCGATCCGTCGTCCCGGCTCTCGGGGTCGTCGTCCGGTCGGTCGTTGCCGGGCGATCAGCGGGCTGTCGGTCGGTCGTGTTCCATCCGCCGTTGTCGTACTTCTGCCACGAGCCATCCTGCTTCCGATAGACGTTCCCGTCTCTGCCGGCATAGACGTCGCCACCGCTGCCGGCGCCAACGAAGCCCTGGTCCCCGCGACGAGTTACCGCACCCCCCTCGTCCGTCCTGGTCGTACGCGTGGTCGTGCCAGTCCGATTGTTCGTGTAGCGATTGGTCTTGGCCCAGTCGTCGCCGCGCTGCACCGCCGTCGAACCCCAGTTCCCATACACATTCGATCCCTGACGCGTCGCCGCATAGGTTCCGGTGCGTGGGTTGTAGGCCTGCGCGACGCCGCGCGCGCCGTACGGGCCGTGCACGCTGCGGCACCCCTGGCGTAAGTGCCAGTACGCGGATTGTAGCGAGCCCCCACGCCCGCGCCACCGTATGGACCGTACACGCCCGCGCTGCGGCCGTAGGCGCCGGTATATGGGTTGTAGAAGGCCGAGTACCCATAGGTCGGGAAGTGCCCGTAGTAGTACGGATAGAAGCCGCCGTACCCATAGTACGGCGGGTAGTACCAGCCGGAGCCCCACACCGTGCAGCCCCACGCCACCATCATCCCGGTGTAGCCTGCCGCCGCGGCATACACCACCCAGTCGTCGTTACTCTCTTCCACCGTGACATAGGTCACGTGATGCGCCGGCGAGCTGACCGGGATCTGGTAAATCTGCTCGGGCACCGAGCTGGCCACTTCCCACGGGCCGGTGGCGCTCTTCCCGACGAACCACACGCCCTGGTAACACATGTAGAAAAGCTCGCCCACCTTGAAGACGTCTTTGTCGGTGTTCACGGCGCGCTGCACAGTGGTCTTGTCGATGGCCGCGAACTCGGGATCACCCTGGAACGCGACCTCGGGGGCCTTCGCCTCCTTCTTGTTCACGCGTGCGGTTTGGGGTATCTGCGCCAGCAGCACCGCTTCAGCGGCCTGATCCGTGCCCGGTACTGATGCCAGCACCCGCGATCGGCCGTGCTCGAGGGGAATCTTCTTGAAGTCCTCCGGCAGTGACGTCGTGGCAAACGTCCACGGTCCAGCGAAGTCTGGCGCCGAGAACCAGCGGCCGGCGACCAGGTAGTACACGGCCCCGGTCTTGCCCAACCGGAAGACGTCGCTCTCGGTGTTGCTCACCCACAGGAGCTGGGTGCCCCCGACCAAAAGATAGTTGGGCTCGCCGGTCAGCAGAATGAGCTCGGCGGGAAGGAGGCTGACGAAGACCTTGGGGACCGCCGACTTCTGAAGCGGTTTCCCGGGCAGATTCGCCAGGACATCCTTCCAGTTGTCCTCCGCTGGCAGCTTCTTGAAACTGTCGGGCAGCGTACCGGCCGGCGCCCATTCGCCTTTGATATCGGATGTCTTCAGCCAGGTATCGTTGTTGCGCAGATAGTAGGTGTTCGTCGGCACGTACTGGAACAGATCCCAGTTCGTGTTGACGGCGTACTTCAAGTCGTTCTCCTTGATCGGGCTCCAGATCGGCTCACCGTCGAGAACCACGATCACTGCGGGCGTCTTGCTGAAGAAGATCGGCGGCGGATCGGCCTTGATGCCTTCGACGTTCTTCGGGACGATTTGACTCTTGTCGACGTTGGCCAGCACGCGATCGAGGGCGATTACGCGCTCATCGTCCGGAATCGCCTTGTCGATTTCGGCCGTCATCTCGCGGACCGGCTCTTTGGACAGCGACTGGAAGTTGGCTTCGACGATCTTCATCTGCTGGAAGCTGACGAGCCGGTCAGGGACAGACACCTTCGTGTCCGCTTCGAGCTTGATGGTACCCATTGACGGCTTGTCACCCGCCTTCGGGCGATACGACACGGCGCTGAACGCCACGAGATGGGCCTGGCGATCCCAGCTGGCGATCTGAGGCTGATACACGAGCATGGTCCCGCCGCTCGGCAGGCTGTACATTCGTGGCCACCCGCCATCGACCGGCACTTCTGCGGCCGGCGTCTTCGCGGCCGGCGCTGCTGCGGGCGTGGGCGTGGGCTTCGATGGCGTCTGTTGCGGGGGCACGGCCGGCCTGGTTGCGGTCTGACGTCCGCCGCCGACCAAGGGCACCGCCGGTTGCAACAGCAGGCTCATCGCCGTCACGATCGCCCCAGTTCGCCCTGCGCGTTTTTTGTGTTTCATCGCTTCTGCATCCTTCCTCGAAGGGCGCAACCCACCGCCCTCATCACCATCCATCATGACGACAGCCACGAACGTGCCCCGGTGAGGGCGTCCTCGTCAAAGAACGCCACAGGCGCTCGTCGCAGGTCCGCGGCGGCAAACATCATCGTCTCGTCCCGCCATCGCTCCGGTCCGACGATGGCAATCCGTTCGATGTGGTCGCCGTAGCCGATGTAGAACGACAGGTCGTTCCAGTTGCCGTCGCGCTCCCACCCCTCGAATTCCTGAAGGACGAACAGCAGCCTGATCGGGCCGACGCGCCCAATCTCGCCGACCAGTTGCTCCTGACAGCCGTCGAGGTCCTTCTTCCGTAAGGTGCCACCGAGCTCCACACGATATATGTTGTCGCGCTCGTGCTGCATTGTGATCGGCATGATGGCGTTTCTTCTTTTAGGAAACACGTACCACAAGCCGCCCTTTATGCCCCGAGGTGACCCTTATGCCCTGAGGTGACCCGCGGGTCACGACTTACCGGGCTCCGCCGCGCACCCCTTTGTGCAGCCCCTTGAGCAGGGACCATGCCCAACGAGGGCGCCGGCACGTGACGGCGTGAAGTGTCACTCCACGTGCACGTTGGCGACGATCGGAAGTCGGTCCCAACCGTCGTGACAATCCCCAAGACTCCACTCCGCCGGAGTTGCTACGGAATGACGGCGGCAGACCGGACAGCAGCCATCGCCCTTCAGGGCCGAGTAGCAGCAGGCGCTCCAGAATCCCGGAGACCTCCTCCCCTGCCGTTCCTGGCCGCGCTAGCTTGCAAGTCGCTCGCGGATAAGCGCTTATCTGGCACCGCGTGCTCCCGCCCGCGCATGGCAGACGGACTGCACCTCTGTGTCAACTGGAGGTGAACAGGAATCGTCATGGGCAGAGTATAAAGAGCAAGCATGCGTCGGCTGATCGAACGGGTTCTTTTCATCTCGGCGCTCGTCATCGGTCTCGGCGCGCCGGCCAGCGTGCGAGCCCAGGACGCCCCGCAGGACAAGCCAGCAGACGAGGCCCAGGAGCGCCCGACCGGGCTGCCCTCAGCGATCAAGTGGACGTTCAACTTCGACGCCGGATGGGGGACGTTCGGTTTCGGCAACTCGCTTTTCAACAATCCCAAGGAACCAGGGGTCGAAGAGAACCTCAGCGATCAGTGGTTCGAAGGCTACGTCAGACCGGCGCTCTCGGCGACCTATACGCTGGCCTCTTCCAGTGAGATCTACGGCAAGCTCAGCGCCGTCGGTGAGCGGACGTACGGCTCGGTTCCGGAGCCGTTCGGCCAGGACGTGTCGTCATTCGGCCCCGAAGACCTGTCAATCGGGTGGCGATCCGGCAAGTCGTTGTCGCTCGGCGAGAACGCGCTGGACTTCATCATTGGCCGAACCCAGTACCAACTCGGGCACGGCTTCCTGCTGTTCGACGGCGCGGCTGAAGGTGGAACCCGCGGCGGCTACTGGACCAACGCCCGGAAGGCATTCGAGTTCGCCACGATAGGGCGGTTCAAACCTGGCGCCCACACCATCGAAGCGTTCTATCTCGACAAGGACGAACTCGACGAAAGCGACAGCGGCAGCCGGCTGTGGGGAACCAACTACGAGTTCAGCATCGGCGAAGCGACGACGCTCGGCGCCACCTATATGAAGTGGTTCGCGCACGAGGACATCACGCCGGGTCGCGATGGTCTCAACGTCTTCAACCTGCGCGCGTACACGGCGCCGTTCCCGAGCACGCCCGAGCTGTCGTTCGAGGCCGAGTATGCCTCGGAACGGAACGGCGAGGCGCTCGACTCGAATGCCTGGACGCTCCAGGGCGCCTATGAATTCAGCACGGTTGCCTGGAAGCCCACGTTGTCCTACCGCTACGCGTTCTTTCAGGGCGATGACCCGTCGACCACCGACAA
The DNA here is from genome assembly GCA_963724485.1 of uncultured Acidobacteriota bacterium. GTDB lineage: Bacteria > Acidobacteriota > Vicinamibacteria > Vicinamibacterales > UBA2999 > JACCSI01. Next base: position 150,531 of record CAVRUW010000010.1, on the reverse strand, counting down.
CGAAGCGTTCGACCCGCTGTTCCTCGGCTTCTACGACTGGGGCACCTGGTGGCAGGGCGAGATCGCGGGCGAGTACTTCCTGTCCAACTCGAACCTGAAATCGCACTTGGTCCGCGCGCACTTCGCGCCGAGCGAGGCAGTGACCGGCGGGCTCATGCTCTTCAAGTTCATTTTCGATCAGCCGGGGTCGGTCGGCCCCGAGGTGACGTCCAGCGACGCCGCCTTCGAGATCGATGCGTACGTGGACTGGAAGGTGAACACCAACTTTACCGTGAGCTTGGTCGGCGCCTTCGCCAGCCCGGGGACCGCCGTTCAGCAGGCGACCGGTCGCACCAAGAATTTCGGCTACGGGATGGTTTACGTCGGATACAGCTTCTGATTTTCAGGACGGCGAGGCGGACCGTGAGAAGGCCATGGCCAGGCCGCTGTCCTCACGGTACAACGCCCCATGATTCGTCGGCGTTGTAGAGCGTCATGGCCCGGGCCGACTCCTCGGTCCCGGGTCCCAGATCTTTCTCGCGGAGGACGCCGTCCTGGTTGACGACGAAGGTTGTGATGCCGGTGACGTTGTACTGAGCCGGCCACGCGACGAGCGCGAAGCCGCCCTTCATCTCGCCGTTCACTACGTAGTCTTTGGCACCGCCCTCTGCCGCAGCGCCTTGCGCGGTCAAGATCCTGAAGTAGTAACCGTGAAAGGGCGATAGCGATTGGCCATCTCGAGCGACTCGAGTACCTTCCTCGGCAGCCAGTGCCACGAGGTCGCCCAGCGGACTGCGCTTCTCGCCTCGTTTGGCCGGCCAATAGAGGCCGTTCTCGCGTCCAGGGTCGCTGCCGAACGCCATCGCGTACAGGCCCGCCGGCTTGCCATCGTGCGGTCGTCGCGCGTAGAGCCGCTGCGCGGCCACGTAGGTGCGCGCGATTGCAATCACTGCCAGCTCGTTGCGCCCGATACGGCGGGTGAGCACTTCGTCTCTTCCCTTGGCGGTATCGAACCGCCAGCCATTCGCGTCTCTGGTGATCGGGATTGGAAACGGCCAATCCTCGTTGCCGATGACGAGCGTCTTGCTGTCGGGCCCCTGATCCTCGAGCCGCCACCGCTCGGCGACGGCGACCAAGAACACCTCGCGGGCGCGCCGGCCGGCTGGATCGGACGTGTCGACGAGCTCCTGAAGGTCCGGTCCGAAGATCGTCAGCAGTTGGTCCGTCCCTGGAACTTTGACGGCCTCGGTGAGTGCGTGCACCGCGTCTTCCGGCGTGGAGAACGTTCGATAGGGCGGCGTCGGCGCCGCGCGCGTGCAGGCGACGAGCACGGCCAGCAGCGCGCACCCGCCCGCGATCCCTGTCACGGCCATTAACGAACGGATGCATCTCACCTGCGTCGACCTCCGCCGGAACCCCTGCTGCGCTGCCCGCGCGAGCTGGCGGCGCGTTCCGACCGCCCGTTCGAATAGCCGGAGAATGCATCAGAGCGAGTGCCGCTTCGTTCTCGGGTCGCCTTCGGTCTTCTCGCGGCTGTACCCGCGGGCCTCCTGGCTCGTGCCACGAGTGGTTTGCGCCGTCGTCCCTTGTTTCGCCGTCCTTGACGCCTCAGTACGCCGCTGGTCGCGCTGCGCCTGCGCTTCTGGCCGGTTCGCCTGCCGTTCGGTGCGCTGCTCCTGCTGCGTCCGCGCGCGATCGCCGCGCTCGTCGGCCAGGTTTTCGCGCCGTTCGCCTCGCTCCTCGACCAGATCTTCCCGGTTGTCCTGCCAGTCTTCGCGCACGTCCTCGCGGTGGTCGTACCAGTCGTCCCACGCATCGTTGTACATGTAGGCGCCGCCGCCGTACCAGCCGTAGGGCCCGTAGTAGTAGTCGTTGTCGATGGCCGCCCCAATTGCAATCCCCGCGGTGAAGCCGATCAGGCCGGCTGCGACCGCGTCGCTGCTGCTTTCCGTCTGAACGACCACCGTCGAGGATTCTGGGTGTAGACGAGCTGTGGGTTGTACTGCGGGACGTAGACGACCTGCGGATTGGCCGGCTCGATCACGATGACCTGCTCCCCGCTCGACGTCGTTCGGGTCTCGACCTCCTGCTGCGCCGTGCTTTTCAGCTTTCCGGCGGCGCTGGCCTTCGCCCTGAGGCGCTGGATGCTCGCGAACACAGCCGTCCGGTCGGCAGAGAACGCCCGCCCGACCTGCCGGGTCCAATCGGGCTGCCCGGCCATCATGTCGACGACCTCCGGGAACACAGCCAGCGCCACGAAGCTCGGGTCGAACCCCGATTTCACAGCGGCGTCCTGAAGGTCGCCGCCCTTCAGCGTCTGGTTGCTGGCCAGCCATTCGGCGAGCGCGTCAACCCTTCCAGGGTTCGCCGCACACAGCAGCATCTGCGCCAGGAGCTGGTCGGGGTAGAGGGCGACCGGCGCGAGGAGACGGTCGACCGCGTCCGGCGTCAGCGCCGGCACCTTTGCGGCCTGGGCCGACGATCCTGACTGCGCAGCCAGTCCGTAGTGATGCGCGGGACCAGACGCTGCCACGACGAGCATCGCGCTGATGCCGACGATGAAAGTTTTCATCAGCTCTGAAAGAAGCAAGGCCCGGGCCTTCGCGGGATCGCCGGACGTGCGGGGCCAAGCCATGCAATGCGAATAACTTGGCCGAAGTCGGTCACGAGGCCGGGTCTAACGATCCAGTGTCTGGAGTCCGGCGGGCCGGAGTTCCTCCGGACAATCGGACGACCTTGGCAAGTCGATTGTGACGACTGTGGGGTTCGGAGTTCCCTTCGACGCGCCTTCGGTATACCCTGCTACCCCGTCACACGTCTCGAACCGGGCGTCAAAAGGAGGTCTGCCATGAAGCAGGGTATGGCGGCGGCGTTCTTGATGTTGGCGATATCGGCGACCGATATCGACCTCTCAGCGCATCACTCCTTTGCCGCGGAGTACGACCGAAATAAGCCCGTGACGCTGATGGGCTCTGTTATCAGAGTCGAGTGGACGAACCCGCACGTCTACTTCTACATCGATGTGAAAGAGCCGGCGGGCACAGCCGCCACCTGGGCGATCGAAGGCGGCGCGCCGAACTCGTTGTACAGGGCGGGTTGGCGGAAAGATTCCCTCAAGATTGGTGACGTGGTGACCGTCCACGGTTTCCTCGCGCGCGACGGCACGAAGCTAGCCAACATGAGCACCGTGACCCTCGCCGACGGCCGCGAAGTGCTCGGCGGCCAGCAGGGTGCCGGGGCTCCGCCACCACCGAAGCGTCCTGGTCGATAGCATGCGCGGACCTGGCTCGCCGCTGATGCGCGTCGCACTCGTGCTGGGCTCGGTCGTGCTGTCGGCTGGATTGGCCTGGTCGCAGAGCCAAGCGTCGTCAACGCGGCCGGATTTGAGCGGCTTCTGGATCAATCAATACACGCCCGACTTGTCGGTCGCGTTGGGTGGGCAGCCGCCGTTCACCGCCTTCGGGGCCGAACGATGGCGGACGGTTGACACCTCGAAAGATCCGACAGGTTTCTGCCTGCCGGTGGGCCCGTCGCGAGGCTTCACGGCGCCGTTTCCCTTCCTCCTCGTGCAGCACACCGACACGGTGTCGATCCTGTTCGAGTATCAGTCGATCTGGCGGGCGATCTATCTGGACGGCCGCGGTCATCCCGAGGACGTAGCGGAGTATCCCTACTTCATGGGGCACTCGGTGGGGCGCTGGGAGGGTGAGACGCTGGTCGTCGACACGGTGGGCATCGACGAGCGCAGTTGGCTGGACACAGCGGGCCACGAACACAGCGCGCAGCTGCGCCTCACCGAGCGATTCCAAAAGACGGGCGCCGATACCATTCAGTGGACCGTCACCTACGACGACCCGATCTACTTCACCAGACCGTGGTCGATCACGCGCACGTTCACGCGAGGCAAACCCGGCGATCGGCTGCTGCCGTACACGTGCAACGAGAACAACAAGGACGTCGAACACCTGCGGCCATATCAGCCGAACCTGAACTACAAGCACACGCCCGAGCCGCGCACCGATTCGAAGGTGCCACCGAAGCCACCCGGCTGACGGCCTCAGGCCCTCACTGCCTCTCGCGGTGCCACCGTTGCAGAACGCGATCGATGAAGGTGCTGGTCGAACCCGAGAAGCCCGCGGGGGCCAATGCGCTCGCAATCTGATCGGCGTTCAGGTATTCGCGAATCTGTGGCTCGGCGGCCGCGACTTCGTGCAACGGACGTCGGTCCGCCGCCACTCGATCACACATTAGTTCCACAAGCGAGCGCGCGTGGCGCCGGCCAACGTGCGGCGCCAAGGCCATCACAAGCCCCTCCGCCCGCGCTACACCGCCCGCGGCGTCGAGGTTGATACGCATCCGCGCCTCGTTGACGACGAGTTGTGGCAGCGCGTCGGCCATCGCGCGAGCCGATCGCGACGTCAGGTCGACGAGCGCCGGCAGCGTCTCCCATTCCGCCTGCCATCCTCCGAATGCACGCTCGTGTTCCTGCGGCATCGCCGACAGCATCGTGGCCACCAGGCCTGGCGCCTGTACCGCTGCCGCGGCGGCGACGGCGGAGGCGACAGGATTGCGTTTGTGCGGCATCGACGACGAGACCCCGCGCCCTGAAGACGGCTGCTCGGTGATCTCGCCGACTTCCGTCTGCGCGAGGAGCGCGATGTCGCGGCCGATCTTCCCCAGCGAGCCGCAGGTCATGCCCAGCGCACACGCGACGCTGACGAGGCGACTCCGCTCGGTGTGCCACGGGATGTCCGCTACGCGCAGGTCGAGGCGGGCGGCCAAGGCCTGCGCAACAATGGGCCCGGCGGCACCCAGACTCGACAGCGTGCCTGTGGCGCCGCCGAACTGTAGTTCGAGGCTGGATTCCATCGATGTCGTCAGGCGCAGCCTCGCGCGGGCGATTGCGTCGAGCCAGGCAGCGGCCTTCGCCCCGAAGGTCGTGGGCGTGGCCTGCTGCAGCCACGTCCGCCCGGCCATCGGCGTGCCCACATGGAGTCGCGCCAGATCCGCAACAGCATCGGCTGCTCGAGCCAGCGACACCACGATGTCGCCAACCGCTGCGCGCAGTTCCAGCACTAACGCCGTGTCCATCACGTCCTGGCTGGTCGCGCCCCAGTGCACGTGTCCGGCCGCCGCATTGTCCATTGCGGCCACGCGACGCGTCAGTTGCTGCACGAGCGGGATCAGGATGTTGCCGGCGCCAACAGCGTCCTCGACCAGCGCGTCCAAGTCGTACAGCTCAGCGCGCGCGGCCGCACGAATCGGCGACACACTCGACGCCGGGATCACACCGGCATCGGCCAGGGCTTCGGCCAACGCGACTTCGACGTCGAGCATCGCCTGCACGCGACTGGCCAAGGTGAACCTGGGCGACTGGATCATGAACGGTGGTACTCCCAATCAAGCGGCAATCCGACGTAATTTTCCGCCAGGCTGGTCGCGGCAGCCGGCGAACGGACGGTGTATTCGAGCTGTGCGCGCTGCAGGCGCCGTTGAAACGCGTCATCGTCAGGAAACCGGTGCAGCATCGACGTCATCCACCACGAGAAGTGCTCCGCGCGCCACACCCGGTGCGCACATCTCCGTGAGTACCCCTCCAGCAGATCGGTGCGCTGTTCCACATAAAAGGCCGCGAGGGCACGCGACAGGTTGTACGCATCGGCGATCGCGAGATTCAGACCCTTGGCACCCGTCGCTGGCACGATGTGAGCCGCGTCACCCGCAAGGAACAATTTGCCGAATTGCATCGGTTCGAGCACGAAGCTCCTCATGTTGAGGATGCTCTTCTGAGTGATTGGCCCCACCGTCAACTGCCAGTTGTCGGTGGTTGTCAATCGCTGCTGCAATTCGTCGAGGATCCGGTCATCGGACCACGACGCGATGTCGTCTTCCGACGGGCACTGGATATAGAGTCGCTGCAACTCTGGCGAGCGAGTGCTCACGAGGGCAAAGCCGCGTTCGTGATAGGCGTAGATCAGTTCGTGGGTCGACGGCGGGGCTTCCATCAGGATCCCGAGCCAGGCGAACGGATAGGCACGAGACAGTTCGCGGCGCAATTCGGCCGGAACATACGAACGCGCCACGCTGCGCGAGCCATCGCAACCGGCAACGAAGTCACATTGCAAGTCGATCTGTTCACTCGCGTGACTGAAATGAATTGCCGGTGACGACGTGACATCGGTGAGCTGCACGTTCTGGACGTCGAACAAAATGTCTCCGCCTTGAGCAATGCGGGCCGCAGTCAGGTCCTGCAGAACCTTGTGCTGCGGATAGACGGTAACCGCGCGTCCGGTCAGCCCTCGAAGGTCGATGCGGTGGGTCTCTCCGGCGAAACGCAGCTGGATCCCGTGATGAACGAGCCCCTCGCAACGGACGCGGTCACCAACTCCAAGGTCCGCCATGAGATCGACAGTCGATTGCTCGAGCACTCCCGCGCGAATGGTGTGTTCGATCTCGTCCCGACTGCGGCGTTCGAGGACCACCGAGTCAATCCCGCTTCTCGCGAGGAGGAGCGCCAGCGTCAAGCCTGCCGGACCCGCTCCGACGATCCCGACCTGTGTCCGCTTTTGCATCTCTAATGGGATGTATAGTCGAATTTCAAAGCGACCGTTCCGTAGGAACGGCCGATGGACCTTGGCCGAGCATGTTGCTGGCCACTGCAGAATCGTTGAGACGCTCCACTAGAAGTCTCGCGCGTGGCCAGGAGCCATACATTAGCAGCTGATAGCAGGATTGAAATATCAGCTAACATCCGGGACGGCCATGGTCGATCCGGCGCCTGATTCGCCCGCATACCGCGCGACCGCACTCCGCCATCCGAAGCAACCGCTCGTCATCGTGCCAAGGACTCTCACCGAACTCACGGGGCCGGTGTACGGACACGGTTCGGTTGGCGCCCTGGATCACGACCTCACACACCAGCACGCAGCCGAACCGCTCGGCCAGCGCATCGTCGTCGAAGGGCGTGTGCTGGACGAGGACGGCCGCCCGGTGCCTTCGACGTTGATCGAGGTATGGCAGGCGAACGCGGCGGGTCGCTACGCTCACAAGAGCGATGGCTGGAACGCACCGCTCGATCCAAACTTCAGCGGCGCCGGCCGGGCGTTGACCGACAATGACGGCCGCTACCGGTTCGTTTCGATCCATCCAGGCGCGTATCCGTGGGGCAACCATCACAATGCGTGGCGCCCCGCGCACATCCACTTCTCTCTCTTTGGACAGGCGTTTCTCTCGCGACTCGTCACCCAGATGTATTTTCCCGGCGATCCCCTGCTGGCCCTGGATCCCATTTTCAACTCGGTGCCAGAAGGTGCTCGTCAGCGCTTGATCTCACAATTCGATGCGGCGCTGACCGAGGCCGATTTTGCGCTCGGCTATCGGTTCGACATCGTGCTCCGCGGCCGCGGCGAAACGCCGATGGAAGCCTGAGATGGCCGACCTCACGCCATATCAAACGGTCGGCCCCTACCTTCACATCGGCCTGCGCGAAGGGCGTGGACCGATGCGTGCTTCTACACTGACGAGACCGATCGTCATCAGCGGCCGGTTGTTCGACGGTGCCGGAACGGGTATTGGTGACGGTGTCGTCGAATTCTGGGCCAAGGGCTTCGACGCGATCGGACGTGTCTGGACCGAAGCTGATGGCAGCTACCGTCTGATAACGTGCAAACCGCAGGCACGCACCGATGCGGACGGATCGATGCACTCTCCACATCTCGCCGTTCGCGTGCTGGCCCGCGGAATCCTCACCCAATACATCACTCGCGTGTACTTCGCGGATGAAACGACCAACGATCGAGACCTGATCCTCGGCGCCGTCCCGGCGAATCGACGCGACACGTTGATCGCGGCGGCAATTGCCGATGCGGAGTATCGCTTCGACATCGTCGTCCAGGGCGACCGCGAGACCGTGTTCTTCGCCGTATAGGCGATGCGGAGTCGGCAGCGTGACCGAAAGCAGGGGTGACGACGATGGATGAGAAGGAACGCTACCAGGCCGGCCTGTCTATGAGGCGCGAGGTCCTCGGCAACTCACACGTCGATCGCGCGACAGCCGACATCACGCCGCTCACTGCCGAATTCCAGGATCTGATCACCCGCTATGCGTGGGGAGAAATCTGGACGCGCCCCGGCCTGGACGTCCGCAGCCGTCGTGTCCTGGTGATCGGCACGATGCTGGCGCTGGGGTTGTGGGACGAATTGCGGATGCACGTGCGTGCGGCATTGGTCGAAGGTGGATTCACGCCCGACGACGTGAAGGAGATCGTCCTTCAACAAGCGATCTACTGCGGGGTGCCAGTGGCCAACCACGCATTCACCGTGCTTGCAGCGGTGCTCGCCGAGACGCCGCCCAACGAGTGAGCGTCCGCTCCGATGAGCGATGCGGTCGTCACTCACCGTGCGGATAGCGGCCGAGGGTGTAGACCGCAAGGGCAGCTACGGCTGCAAAGGGCGCCATGTAGACGATGACTTGAGCGGCTGCCGTGCCGCCACTGAGCCAGATACCGGCCAACAAGGGGCCCAAGATGGAACCAACGCGGCCGATGCTGATGCTGGCGCCCGATCCTGTGCCGCGTACGCGCTTCGGATAATAGTCAGCCGCGATCCCGTACAGAGCGTAGTTCGCGCCCAGCAGTAGGAAACCGGTGACGGCACTCAGCATCAGCGCCTGCGGCGCCTCGGTGACACGGCCCAACGCGAGCAGACAGAGCATCAGCGTGGCATACGAGAACACCAGTGGCCAGCGCGCGCCGACGCGGTCTACGAAGCGGCCAAAGAGCAGCGCGCCCCCGATACTGCCATAGTTGAACAGCATGGTGGCTTGCGCTGGCACCGAGCCACCAAAGCCCTTGGCGGCCATCAGCGTTGGCAGCCAGTTGAGGATCAGATACAGGATTGTCAGCGTCGGCAGAAAGGTCGCCCATAGCAACAACGTCGGCGCGAACCGGCCTTCCTTGAACAGCGCGTGCGCGATGTCGCCCGGCGGCTCATGCACCGTGTTCCGAGCGCGGGTCTCCGGCAGCAGGAAGTAGATCGCCGGCACGATGAGGAACGGCAGCACACCGCCAATCAGGAACAGCTGCCGCCAGTCGAAATCGGCGCCAAGGTACTGCACTAACAGTGCCGAGCTGCCGCCGCCCGCCGGCATGCCGCTGAACATCACCGCGCCCGTCAAAGCCTTGCGTTCGGGCGTGCTGATCTCCGCGGCGATCGCCATCATGATTGGCAATGCAGCGCCGAAGCCGAGGCCCGCGAGCACGCGAAACACGAACAGTGTCATGAAGTTCGGCGCGGCGATCATCCCCAGTGTGAAAAGGCCGAAGCCGGCGACCGCGCCCATCAGCACAGGCTTGCGGCCAACGAAGTCGCCGAGCCGTCCACCAACGATCGCTCCGAGGACGATGCCGATACTGCTGAACGTGGTCAGCAGTGTCCGCTGAGTGCCATCCAGGCCGAACTCCGTGGTCAGCTTGCCGAGCGAAATGCCCAACGCCTGGATGTCGAAACCCTCCAGCAAGGCAACGCAGAAACAAACGGCAATCGTCATCGACGCCGATGTGACGGTCGTAGTCGTTTGGCGCGTCGTCTCCACGTCTATTCTCATAGTCACTCCACGCCTGACGATACGGAGCTCAGTGATCGCGTCGAAGTCAGAAGAGTCTCGAAATGCGACATGGCGCTATTTTGCGCGCGGTGGCATCGTTTATCGGCACCAAGTGACGATCAACCGAAACGTTGTTCTAGAATGGCCCCAGTCGGTGAACGTTATCGCTGTTCACGGCTCCCCCCTTCAGGATTCTCCATGCCGGAACCGCTCGAACCTCGCTCCATCATCGAAGCGGCGGAACAGGCTGCGGCTGCTGGCAACCACGCCTCGGCCGAAGAACTCTTGCGCGAGGCTGCCCGTGTGCAAGAGGCAAGTCTGGGCCCGCTCCATCCCGACCTCGCCAACACGCTGAACAACCTCGGCGTCGTGTGCGAAATCACTGGCAACACGATCGACGCCGAGCACTTCTTTCGGCGAGCCTTTGACATCGCGACAACGGTGATGAAGCCAGACCATCCCTTTGTGGCCACGAGCCGAGAGAATCTTCGTGATTTCTGTGAAGCTCGGGGAAAACCGATCGAGTTGCCAACTTCGTCGCCAGTAGTCACGGCCGATCTGGAGCCGCAGGCGACAGCTTCAGTGAGACGAATTCGCCCGCTCGCGATTTTCGTCCTGGGTCCTGGCGCAGCGCTGATTGTGATTCTCACTACGGGCCGCCCGTGGCTCGGCTCGACCGAGCGGGCTGAGTCCTCATCAGCGACAATAGACTTACCGCGAAAAATACCCGTTTCGCCGCCTGCCCCCGCGTCTGTCGAATCGATGCCCTTACCTGAAGGGACCGCGAAGACCATTGCAAGCGGCCCCGATCGAGTGAACGCCAGCCGCATCACGGCTGCGACGACACCCGCGCGACCAACAGTGGTCAGGGCGCGGCTCTGCGCCGACCTCGATGAATGGCGATGCGATCCACCAGACCATCCGGTTCCTGCCGGCCCACTGTTCTTCTACACTCAGGTCAAGTCCACCAGCGCCACCAAGGTCCTGCATCGTTGGTATCGGGACAATCGCCTGCACCAATCCGTAGAGCTCCGCGTACAGGCCAGTCCAAGCGTCGGTTACCGCGCGTATAGTCGCGAGACCATGAACAGCCAGAGTGCGGGCAACTGGAGGGTCGAGCTCAGGACCGAAGATGGTGTCTTGCTGCACGAAGAGCGTTTTTCTGTTCGCTGATCCACACCATTTCTGAGTCGCCGACAGAGGAACGCCGATCGGTGCGCGACTTCCCCACTTGCAGGCCGTGTTTCTCGGCTCTAGTATTCGGACCGAGACAAAGGAGCTGCCATGTCACTGTCACGGATCCTCGTGTTGGCCCTCAGCGTTTGCGCCGCCCTTCTGATGACGTGGGACACCGGCACCAAGGTGCAAGCTCAGGCCGGGGCGAAACCGGGGAGCACGTCGGTAGGGAATCCCATCACGGGCGAAGGGCTGCCGAATCCGGCGCCGAAGGTGACGAAGAATTGGGGCGAGCTCCCCGCGGGCCGGAAGTGGGGCACGTCGGCTGGCCTCGACGTCGATCCGAAAGACGGACACATCTGGGGTTACGAACGCTGCGGCGCGGGGACAGCCGGCGGCGGTCCGGTGGACTGTGAAAACAACCCAGTCGATCCCGTCTTCAAGTTCGATCGTCACACCGGCAAGGTACTGGCGAACTTCGGCAAGGGCGTGATGGTGACGCCGCATGGCATCCACGTAGACCGCGAGGGCAACGTGTGGATTGCCGATTTCGCGGGCAACAAGGAAGGCACCAGGGGACACCAGGTGCACAAGTTCAACCAGAAAGGCGAGAAGCTCTTGAGTCTGGGCGTCGCCGGCAAGTCGGGCAACACCGACGGCCAATTCAATCAGCCCAACGACGTCGTCGTCGGGCCTGATGGCAGCATCTACGTGTCCGACGGCCACGACGCGCAGGGTATGACCACCAACGCGGCGATCGCCGAGGGACTCAAGCGCGGCGCCACTTCACGTATCAGCAAGTTCACTCCGGACGGCAAGTTCGTCAAGTCGTGGGGAACGATTGGCGTACGCCACGGTGAGTTCCGCACTCCACACGCGCTGATGTTCGACGCCAAGGGCCGTCTCTGGGTGGCGGATCGCGGCAACCACCGCCTGGAAATCTTCGATCAGGAAGGCAAGTACCTCGAGTCGCGCTACATGTACGGGCGCATCAGCGGGTTCTTCATCAGGGGCAACCTGGTCTACGCGATCGACTCAGAGTCGGGTCCGTTGAATCACCCGAACTGGCGTGACGGCGTCCGCATCGGACCCCTCGACGAGGACCGTATCACCGCGTTCATCCCGCCCTTCGAGCGCGAAGACCGGGTGTATCAGGGCACGGCGGGCGAAGGCATCGCGGTCGACGCGGACGGCAACGTCTACGCGGCGGAAGGCCCGAACTCGCTAACGCAAGCAGGCGGCGCGTTCACCAAGTATTCGGTGAAATAGCGGCGTTCGTCTCCTCCGCGGTCCACGGTCCACGGCCTACGGTCAACGGTCGAACGCTGGTCTCCGGAGACCGGAGAACGCCCGAATTGCATGCGGCGGGATACCGAGCACCGCGGAGTGCGCAACGGTTGAGTCGGAACTACGGTTCAGTTCCCCCACTATTCCGGAGGACCTCCGGTGAAAACGTAGCCGGGTTCGTGCCCCCAATCCGTCCGGATCCTGCCGTCGTTCAGTGAATCTCTCGACGCAACAACGACTTAGGTTCGTTCGACGACAGCCTATCGCAGCCTGGTACGGCCGGTGCACTCGCCACCGGGCGAAAGGATGCGTGTCATGCGACATAACGGGTCCTCTTGTTTGCGATTGCTGCGGTTATTGCCCCCACGGGCAGCGGCGCAGGACAGACCCGTCAACTTCATCCTCAGCGGCGGCTTCACGGCTCCGAGGCGCGGTATCACTACATCTGGGGACCAGAGGTCGAGGTGGCGCCCCCCGTCACCACAACTCCCAGCGATATCAAAGCCAACGGCCAGTTCGTCGTGACGACCTTCGGCATCCGCTTCTGATCTTGGGACGTGCACTATCCATCCGTCGGTTCAACCAATGAGGACAAGGACATGGCTAAACACCGCAAAATCCCGACTGAACTATGTATGACGCTCACCGCCATCGCGCTTTTCGCGGCGGCGGTGGCGGCGCAGACACCACAGCCCACCACGCAAACGACCAAGGGTGAAGGGACGGTCACCACCGAGAAGATGAGCGGCGAGGTGGTGCTTGTCGACGGCAACAACCTCGTCGTCAGGATGTCGAACGGCGAGTTCAGGACCTTCAGCAACGTGCCCGATTCGAGAAGGGCCCTGATTGACGGCAAAGAAGTAGGCGTGCGCGATCTGACCCCGGGGACCAAGCTGACCGCCACGATCACCAGGACCACCACCCCCGTCACCATCAGGACCACGACTGTGGGAACCGGAAGAGTGCGCTACGTGGCGGGCAGTACCGTCATCCTGACGCTGCCGAGCGGGGAAACCAAGCAGTACGTGGTGAAGCCCGAGTACAAGTTCATCGTGAACGGCAAGCCGGCGAGCGTCAACGAGCTGCGCGCGGGCATGACGGTGTCCGCGGAGAAGATCGTTGAGGAGCCCACGGTGGATATTGCGACGGATACCAGAGTCGTGGGACAAGCGCCTCGTGGGCAGGCAGCACCGGCGGCAGCTACCGGCGGGGCGGCAGCTAGCGGCGGGGCGGCAGCTACGGGCGGGGCGGCTGCACCGGGCGCCGCGCCGGCACGGGCGGGAGCAGCGTCAACAGCCTCGGGTGCTCCTCCGGCCAGGCTTCCCAAGACTGGCAGCCCAATTCCCTTCGTAGGTCTGCTGGGGTTGTTGCTCGTTGGCGGCTCATCTGCAATTCGGATGCTCCGGCGGAGATAACCCGGAGATAATCCAACAACGGGAAAGCGCGGGCGGCTCCCATCGTCCGCGCTTCTCATCGCTCTCACGAAGGAAACGGGAACGGCGAGATGAGTGACAGAACACTGAGGGTCTTCCAGCATCTGCTGCTGGTGGCCGGCATCGTGCTGCTGGCCGCGTCTGCGTTGGCGCTGATGGACCGCTCGGTTTCATCCCACCTGGCGCTGAGGGCATTCGACCAGGCTCAGGCAGCCAGATCCGCGGGCGAAGACTCTGACACGAGACCATCGCAGGATGACGAAGACATCGATTTCAGCCTCTGGTCGGACAAGCGCATTCGCGCATACAAAGAAAGCCTGGCGACCGAGAAGCGACTCCCCTGGGCGGTGTTGGAGATCAGCAAGCTGCGCCTGCGGGTCCCTGTCTTTGACGGGACCGACGATCTGGTCCTGAATCGTGGAGTCGGCTGGATTGAGGGCACCGCCAGGCCCGGAGACGCGGGCAACATCGGACTCGCCGGACACAGGGACGGTTTCTTCCGCGGGCTCAGGGGCATCGTCGTGGGAGACGCAATAGAGCTGCAGACGCTGGAAGAGCGGACCACATACGTCGTGGACCAGATTCAAATCGTCAGCCCGGAACAGGTCGAGGTGCTGGAGCCCAGGGGCTCGCCCTCGCTGACGCTCGTCACCTGCTACCCGTTCTACTTCATCGGAGACGCCCCGCAGCGATTCATCGTGCACGCCACTTTGAATCGCACAGTTGCGATGAAACGCCCCTGACGGGGTCGGCGACCTTGCCGAGCTCGCCACAGGTCAAGGTCCCTAAGCGCTCCTTCATCGAACGGCCCTCGCCGAGCAGCTGCACCACTTCCCGCTGTCGCGGCGTCAGGTCGTCGCTCGGCTGGACCTTACTTATCCCGCCCGCAAGATTGCTGCCCCGCATTCGGAATCCAAGAGGTCACTAGGCGTTCAGATATTGGCAGGCCAATACGCAGTGCTATGCAGAATCGGCACGGGCCGGCTCACGGCTGATTGAAAGCCAGAAATTCATCTTTACTTCGATTGAAAAGCGCCGCAGTATCTCAACTTAAAGCTCATCCGTAGGATTACGCACGGGTGCAGCTCTTCCTGTAGATGGCAGCGGGATCCTTCCAGGAGTGTTCATGAAGTTCGCAATCCTCACTTGGTTGGCCCTGGTGGCAAGCGCAGCGCCGACTCTTGCCCAGGAGCAGGAGCCGGTTGTGGAACCGGAGTTCGAGCAAAGGTTCGAGGAGCTTGCCACGTGGCTGCGAGAGTACCAGGCGTGGGAGAAGTGGTTTGAGCAGTGGGGGAACAGGGTTGCGCGTAACTTCAACGACCAGCTGATTTGGGAACGCAAGAAGCGTCCCGAACCGCCCGCCTGGCTCGAAGCGGAATGTCAGGGCTATCTCGGTGCCGATGACATGCTTGCGAGTGGCTGCTACATTCTTCGCAACTGGGACGATCAGCCTTTACTCATTCTCCAACGCCGGGGTTCGTCGCTGGCGACGTCGGGCGGCGCGGTCGCTGACAAGGTCGTGAAGAGCTCGTTTTTTCAACGTGTTCACGTGACCGGATTGTGGCTGCAGGCGCGGTATCCAGCAACGCCTGCTTACGGCGTCGTTGGGATGCAGATCGGCGTGTTCGAGACGGGACGCTTCACACTGCCTGCGATTGGCGTGATGGTCGTGATGATCCCTGACGGCGAGGGGGGGCACGACTGGAAGCCGGCCACCACGCTGGGTTTCGGCTACCGGATCGGCGACTTCGTGCTTCCTTTAATCAAGAAGCAGACCAGTCTTCACTTCAACCTTGCCAGAACGAGCGTTCATGGCCTTCAGGAGCAGATCCTTCCGGGGACGTTGCGTACATATCTATTCGGACTGTCTGTGAGCGCAAAGAGACGCTGACGTTCCCGACTCGAGAGAGTCACGAGGCGCAGCATGGCAGACGACATGGCCACGCCTCGTGATCGGAGGTCATCAGAAGCGAATCCTGGCGCCGAGCTGAATCGGTAACGACCAGCGCGAGCTTTCGCTGTTGATGTCGCGCAGGCCCTCCTCGACGAGCCAATCGACATCTGACAGTCCGCCCATGTAGCGCAGCTGCGTCTCAGCCATCACCTCGAAGGGGCCGATGCCGATGAGCATCCCGCCGGTGGGACCGAAGCTGAGGGCCCACGACTTCTCGAAGAACTTGCCTTCCTGTGCCGTGTATCCAGGTAGTGACACGTTGGCTGGGAGATCGACGAACACGCCCCTGATGTCGTCGTACCGGTTGATGCCGACCAGGTACCCGACGTAGGGCGTGAACCGGACGCGCGCGAAGAAGAACCGCTGGCCGCCCTCGAAGCCCCAGTAGTTGTAGTCATCGAATTGGACGTTGACCGGCACAGGGGCTGCGCCCACCGAGCCGATGTTCACCGGGGGCGCCGAGCTCCGGGAGATGACGAAGTTGAACACCCCTTCACTGCGCGGGCTCGTGCGGTAGCCGGCGCCAATCTTGAACATCCCCATGCGGCCATACACGTCGTCGAAGGTCGTCTCCGCCAGGTTGATGGGCACGCCGTTAGTCGACTGCCCGCTCGCCTCCTGAATCATATTGCCGCTGAACTGGTTGTCCCATCCCCAGAGGGCCGAGATCGTGAACCGATGCCGAAAATCGTCGGCGGCGTTCACTTGCACCGACGTGCGCGATTCGACGGCGAGACGAACCGCTTCGGTGCGCGTCACGTCCACGCGATCGCCAATCTTGAGCGCCTTCATAATGGCGGCATCGGTCGTATCCAGCAGACGACGCGAATACAGGGTACCCGTTGGTCCCGTGAACGTCACCACGCGCTGTGCAGGGTCCCAGCCCGTGAGCGTGACCGTCGCCACGCGCTGCGAGGCGACCGTTGCGCCGGGCAGAGCGCCGGGCGTTGCCGTGGCGACCGGAGGCTCGGTCCGGTCAATGGCGGGCTCGCCGGGCGGATGCGCGCTGACGCTCACCCGGTCGTAGTACGTGACGCTCACGACGTCGCCGGGTTGCACCTGGTCGAGAGCCAGAACCGACTGCGGAATGTCGATCGTGACGACGTTTCCCCGATCCCCGCGGATTCTGACCGTTCGGGCGGCGGGGTCGATGGCCTCCACCGTTCCGCGGAGCGTGATCTGCTCGCGGGTCACGTCAGTGGGCTGTGCGCTTGCTGCAATGTTCTGTGCGCTTGCAGCAATGTTCTGTGCGCTTGCAGCGGTGGCTGACACAACCATCGCCAAGAGCATCAACAGTGTGGGTTGAAAATACTTCATCACAACAAGACCTCATGTCGGCGCCATCGACTACCACCGCCGGCTCGTTGGGCGCCGAAAAGCGCGAGTCGGTTTACGGACGAGCGTGAACATCTATCGACGACGCAATTCCTTGAAGCTGAAGCCGTCATGGACGCCGATGGCGACAACGTCGAAGCCTTCCTCACCCTGCGGCCCACGCTGTCGTCGAAGGCGCGCGCTCCGCACACGGGTACATGTTCGGCATGAGCCCGATCACGCCGAGGATGCCGAATTGATTCGCTCCGCGCCTTGTCGTCGGACGACCTGGACTTAAAGAAGTCGGGGCGATCACGACCGACCGCCCCTGGCCGCAAATCAGGCCCTACTTGCCCGGCTCGACTGACACCAGCACCGCTTCTGTCCAGACGATGTCGACCTTGTCACCAACCTTCACCTTGGCGAGAGCCTCCGTGTCCACCACTTTGGACGTGTACTTCCAGCCGTTCGGCCCGGTGAAGGTGACCGACGGCATGGCCATGTCGATGGCGGAGATCGTGGCAGTGATCGTCATTTGCTTAGCTTTGGTGCCACCAGGCAGGACCTGTTCGGCAGGGGTCGTGGCCTTTGCGCCGGAGACCACGTCCGGCTCGCCGGGCCGCTTCAGCCGGACAACGATGTTCTCGTAAAAGCGAGCGGTGACCTTGTCGCCGATCTTGAGCTCCGCGAACCGCTTGATGTCCGGCCCTGCGACGGTCGACACGACGGTGCCGTCCGGTTTCCTGAGCGTGACCGTGCGGGTCGAGGCTTCGATCGCCTCGACGATGCCCGTCTCCGTTCTCATCTCTGACGAGACGGTCCTGCTCTGGGCCATGGCCATATGCGCCGTCGACACCAGGACCGCCCCTGCAATGATTCCCACGACAAACCGTTTCATACGTCCTCCTAGTCGCGCCTTGCAGCGCGTTCCAACCAACCGAATCCCGTGCCACTCCAACCACATGACGTCGATGGGCGACGGTTCACGTCGTGCGGTGCGAACCCTTTCGGGAGCGGTGACAGGTAGCCAGGCCGCTCGGGGTCAACGGATACCCACGCTGCAGTGCGCGTGCCGTGTGCGGAGAAAAGCAGAAATCGCTAGATTCATTGGGGATTTCACGACGTGCCGTCGGTTTACGCGCGAACCTCCGGCGCAGCTCCCCCCGACCTGACGGAGAGCGCCCGCAATGCCGTGGGCAATCAGGCATGGCGGGCGGTGTCATCCGCGCGTCTTGGGTCGGCCATCGGCAGCGACATCGAAGTCCTGTCTGGCGTCCAAGCCGGGGATTCTCCCGTTCCTCGCCCCTGATCTCGCGTGCGGGGAATGGGAATTGCACATTGCTCGGGGACCGCGGGACGGCAGCCGTTTGAACGTCGGCCGCACGCCGCGGAAGCGACTGGATCGCCGCGGGTTTCCACCGAGTAGTGGTGATGCTCGCGCGTTCGACGCGTCGGGACACCCACGACATTTTGCGATCTGGGTCACATCCCGTGGGTCGCGGAGAGGTCGACCTGTTGCGCTCGGACGTGCTGCCTGCAGAGACCGTGGCTTCGGTGCAGAGCGACTTGCACGTGAGCGCTGCAGCAGCGGATCGCCTCGCTGCAACCGCCGAAAGCGTTTCGCCCCTCGTCCTGAGCGAGCGACGGGTCGTCCTCGACGAAATGAGTCGGCAGCGAGCCCTGGTGATGGAGGCCATTTCCGTCGAACGGGAACAGGCGGTCGGCGAGATCGTCCGCGCGTTTGCCGCGGAACGCAGCGAAATGCTGCGCAGCTTCGAGTCGCAGCGGCTGGCGACACTCGAGTGGGCGACCGCCGAGCGCCGTGAGGCGATCGCCGACGTGCGCCGCGAGTTGGCCGGGGCGATCGAAGCCCTGCGGGGTGAGCGCGCCGTCGTCGTCGACGACGTGCGCCACATCGTCGATGTGGTCTTGCTGCGCGTGGCCATCTTCCTCGTCGCAGCAGTGGTGCTCGCGCCGCTCGTCGCTCACGCCTACGCCCGTATCTGGCCGCGGCGATGGCGCGAGCCGCAGACATGATTGCGCGCACTGGACCGGTCACCCTTTTCGCATCGCTGCCACGAGGTCTCTGGACCCTGAGCCCCAGCGCGAGATGGACTTGAGGGCTTGGGTGAAAGGGACGTCGATGATGTGCACCCGTTCAGGGCGCAGAACGTATACGGCTCCGGCGAGCGGGGTAGGCACCGACGGAACGAAGACGGTGAACCGGCCATCATCGAGCACCTCGATGATGAACGCCGGGACGAGCCCCTCCTCGAGTTCGACCAGTGCCGGCGTCCACGCACTCTCGTCACTATCTCCCGCCATCCGCTGAGTCAGGCTGCGGAGCAAGCTGTACCCGGGAAGTTTCTCGAAGAACGCCATCTCCAGGCGCTCGCGAGCCGCGCGCCCCGATGGCGTGCGTATGGCGACGCCGGCGAGGAAGCAGATCATCAGAATCAGCACCAGAGAGAAAAAACCCTCGGCCGGGATCCAGTCAGGGACGAGCGCTGCGAATGGCCGTACCAGTCCCGCGACCGACGCCATGCCCTTGAGCAGCAGCAGTACCGCCAGGTAGACGGGCACTACGAAGAGGAAACCCCCAACGAGTGTGGCCGTGACGAAGTCGCGCGCGTATCTCATCGTTCGGGCTCCGTGGCCCCGGCGCCCACGGTCATCGACGCCGCCGCCGGTCTCGCTACTTTGGCGTTATCTTCGTGATCTTGTTGCCCTGGATGCCGAGGCCCGCCATCAGTCCCTTCTGGCCGAAGACGAAGGCGTAGATGTCGTCCTTCAGCGTGGTGGTCGTGGTGGTCTTCGCCATACCCTCGTCCACCAGGACGACGCTTGGACCGACTCCGACCTCGAAACCGCTCGCCTTGACGAAGTCATCGAGTGCCTTCGCGTTCATAAAGAACATCGCGTAGCCGTACTGCTGCCCCCCGGCCTGTAGCCCCATGGAAGCGCCGGTCGTCTTGTAGTAGGCAACCGCGGTCCCATTCTTCAGCAGCGAACCTTCGCCATACTGACCGCCAATCCCGAGGCCGGCTTTCGTGACTGTCGGGAAGACCAGAATGGCCTGCGCCTTTGGCCCGAGTAGTTTCGCGAGCTCGGCGCTGCCGTACAGCTTCTCCAAGGCCGCCTGCGACGCGCCGGCGAGCTCGGCTGCCTCTGTCTTCCCCTTGTCTTGTGCGACTGACGGATGCCCCGGCCAGATGAATGCGGTGGCCATCAGAACGCCCGCGATCCATGTCGTTCCCATCGTCATCCTCCTCGTGGTTCAAGAGAACGGGCCGGTGAGCCTTTCAGCATCACGACCACCGGTCTCTCGATCTTGAGTGCCGAATCAGCCTGCAACCGAATGCCTGCTTGACAACCGCCGTCAACGCATGTCGTGTGCCAGATCTGAGGCCAGAATGACGCTGGTTTGAAGGGCTGCCTTCAGCCAGCCTTGCGCTTCTCCCCCGGCTGCCGTAGGCGCTCCGAAATGCCGTGTGCTCGGACTGACATTCGATACCTGCGACCGCGATGCCGCCATTCCAGCAGCGACGAGGCAGGCCGCTGTTTGCCATCCGCCAGATCGGGATTCGCCAGCGGCACGGAGGTTGCTCAGGTGGTGAGGAATTCACGATAGTGTCGCTGCGCCTTTTACCGCGAACGTTTGGGATCGTTGGGAGCGTGCTTCTCAGCGTCCTGGCCATTGAGCACATCATGGCCCAGCAGTCCCCACGCTTCGGCGGGGCTTACTCGGAACTCGACGCACGTCGTCAGCAACTCCTCGACGACTGGGTGGCGCGATTCATCGGGGTGACCGGTCGGAGCCTGGATGCTCGTTCGTTCTACGACGACATCCTCAGCCTCTCCACGAAGACGACATTCGTCGCAGTCACGCATGCCCTGATGACGACTCCGCTGACCGACGCGTCGGACCAAGAGTTCGGCGACGGCCTGGCGCTCATCGAGCGCGTTGATTCCGTCAAAGGAGAAGTCTCGGGAACGCCAAGCGATCGCCAGTTTCGGATGTACGTCCGATTGGTACCAAACGCGCGGGAGATGCTGGAGCGCTCGCGGGAGTTCAAGCGCGGAATCGACAACTCCGTCTACCACAAGGGCTATCCGCTCAACTACCGCGAACAACGAGGCACGCCGTCGATTCAGGTGTCGATTGCTTTGGACGGTCGTCTGGCCGATGTCGACGTCGACTATCGATCGTCGAGCTTCCCCAGCATGTTGTTCAACGGACACCTGAGCGCGGCGAACTCAGACGTCCGCGCCGGCGACAACGCCCAGCGTCACGCCGGGCGGTGGACAGGGTTTCAGAACTGGTGGCGAAGCTTCTTCGGTGTGGGCCTCGAGCGAGCCCCTGACGCCAAGGATGCGACCCCTGCGTTTGCTCTGCCGAATTCACCGCGTGCGGGCAAGAAGAACATCGATGTGATGGTCCCTGACTTCCTGCAGGCGTGGCTGGTGGAAGGCAACGTAGTTGCGGCGATGGGCTATGTGTCGGAACGGTCCCATGCGTGTTTGGCGCAGGATTCGCCCGATCCGTCTGCCTTCGACCGCGGTCTGGCGCCGGTTCAGATCCTGGTCAATCTGAAAGCCGCCCACGAGGCTCTCGGCAAGCGCGACTCGCTCGAGGGCCTGACGATCGGCGTGCCCCTGACAATCCCTGGGCTTCGCGCGGTGCGCCACCCTCATCAAGCCCAGTTCGTTCTCTACGAAGTGCCCGACGATATCGCCGCCCGGTTCGACTGCGCGAGCCGGCTGACGCCGGGCGCGCCGACGAAGGGATCGCGCGGGTACGGCCAGCACTTTGGTGCGACCTTCCGAATCGCCGGGCCCGGAAACGGCACTTCGATCGCGTTACTGTGGGCCAAAGAGGACGGTTATTGGAAGATCGTGTCTTGGCAGGCAGCGCCGAAGCCCGATGAAACGCCGATTCCGCCGGCGCCGCCCGAGCCGAGCGTCGTGCGGATCAAGGCCGACCTGGCCCTCGTTCACGCGGCGAAGAGCTTCGTGGACACCTGGTTGACTCGCAAGAACTACGATGCAGCGTTTCGATACCTGTCGACGAGTAGCTACTCGTGCTTCGACCTCGTGCGGGGTCCTGGCGCTCCGGCATCAACATCCCCCGACGACGCCGGCCGGAAGATCCGCGCCAGTCTCGAACGCATCGGCCAGTGGGTTGGCACGCGGCGCAATCTGGAGATGATCATCGAGGCTGCCGAGCCGCTCCACACGTCGATTCGTGTGATGGATCAGCCGTACTCGCGCATGTTCAGCCTCACCAGCTTCCCCGCGGCACTTGGCGACGCCGTCGAGTGCGAGGCCCGAGCCAGTGGCGCGGTGCCGCCCGATCCCTTGCCGCTCGAATACGGGCAAGCCTTCGGCATGACGTTCCGGTTTCGCACTCAGGACGGCGACGCGCCAGTCCTGCGTCTGTTATGGCGGAAGGAAGACAACACCTGGCGAGTCACGTCGTACGACGTCGAGCTGCCATAGCGCTTTGTCCGAAGACCATTACGCAGCCGGAACACCCTCGAGAGGAGGAACGCTCGTGCCGATACTGCATAGCCGCACGCCCGGCGGACGCATATCGTGAATATCTGCAATCAAGAAGCAGGAAGGATGGAGTACTACAACCTCAGTCGACAATCACACGCCTCGCGTATGCGGTCAGGAGACGGCCGTGTCTGAACGCCCGAGAGTACTCGTCGTCGACGACAACAAGAAACTGCTCGAGATCGCCGTCGCAGTACCTGGCGCGCGACTTCGAGATTGTCGGAGCGGTGACGGACGGGCGAGCGGCCCTGGAGGCCGCTGTTACGTTGCAGCCCGATGTCATCGTGCTCGATATCACGATGCCCGACGTCTGCGGACTCGAAGTCGCGCGTCGTCTCAAAGCGGCAGGCTCGCAGGCGGCCGTGGTGTTCCTCACTGTGCACGATGACGAGGAAATCGTGCGAGCCGCACGAGACGTCGGCGGCGTGGGCTACGTCCTGAAGCCGCGGCTCGGCTCCGATCTTCGACGTGTGGCCGTTGGAGCGGTCACCGGGCACCGTTTCGCATCACTAGGCATGCCCGACGGCCTCTGGTGAGTCACTCCGCGAGACGGACGCAAGCTGCCCTGACTGCGGAAGTTCTGCCGGACATCGCACGTGAATCGTGGTTCCCTTCTTGAATCCGGTGGTGACCTGCACCTCGCCGCCGACGACGCGCGCACGCTCTTCCATGCTCACGAGTCCAAGCCCGCTGCCATCGCGGCGCGCGACCTCGAGGTCGAATCCGTGGCCGTCGTCGCTCACGGTCAGCTCGACATGGTCGTTCGACCGGGCGAGCGACACCCGGAAGCGTCGTGCGCCGCCATGGACGACGCCATTTCGAAGCGACTCCTGAGCGATTCGAAACAAACACACGGCGACGTCCTGGTGCAGCGGCCCGAGCTCGCCCTCGGTCGTGAAGCTCACCTCAACGTCGTACTGCTTCGCCACCTCGCCGCAGTGGGTCCTCAGCGCCGGACCGAGGCCGAGCAGTCGCAAACTGGCCGGGTGCAGGTCGTGTGAAAGACGGCGAATCCCGTTGAACATGCCCTGGGTCTTCTGCTCGAGGTCGGCGAACACCTCCTGCGTCTCTCGGTCCTGAATCTCGCCGGACGAACTTTTGAGATTGCTGACGACGACGGCTATGAACACCAGTTGTTGGCACACGTCGTCGTGCAGGTCGCGGGCGAGGCCGGCGCGTGCAGCCTCCTGTGCGTTGATCAGTCGCCCCGCCAATTCACGAATCCGCTCGTAGCTCGATCGAAGGGTGGCTTCTCTCTGGCTGATCGTCTCTTCCGCACGCTGTCGGCGGTGACGCTGCACGAGAAGCCCCGCGATGAGCATCAACTGCGCGGCAACAACGACGGCGATCGCAGTGATGTACCCGCGGTACAACTCCCATATGGTCAGCGTGCGGAATCGTATGTCCGCATCCGGTGGCAGCCTGGCCGCGTCGATGCCCCACCGCCGCAGCTGGCGCCAGTCGACGATGGGCACCAGCCGGGCGTCTTCAACCGGCATGCTTTGGGGTCGAGTACCGTCGAGAATCTGGAGCGCCATTTTTCCGGCGCGAATCCCGGTTTCGTGCGTCCCGCGCATGACGCCGCCCACGACGCCTTGGCCGATGTAGAAATCGCTCGAGCCGTACACCGGCACTGGCGCAGCTTCGGCCACGAGTCGCGCGACCTCGTTCGAATAGGCAACGTGACCGGGCACGAGCACCGATTGCCAGATGTAGAACAACAGGCTGCGCGGCGGAATCGCTTTAACGGCGTCCAGCAGGCGAGGCAGCGTCGCCTCTTCGATGTAGCTGAGCTGTACCTCGCCGGGAAAAGGCGCTGAGCTCGGCCCGCACCGACTCTTCGTTTTGCCTGTTCTCCGAGTTGGCAATGACAAACACCCGCTCCGTCGAGGGATGCAAGGCCAGCGCAAGGTTCAGCGTTCGAGCGTGTGCGATCCCGACCGTCAAGGCGGCAATGCCGGGACCAGCGCGCCGGACGCTCTCGTCCGGGGCGTCGAGGGTCACGGAGACGATCGGCGCATCGGCAAACAGCTCCGCGCGATGATCGAGGGCGAACTGGAGCGACAGATGGGTGAACGCGATCACGACGTCGATTCGCCTGCCCCGATACTTCCGGCTGATGTAGTCGGCCAGAGCTGTCGACGCCTCTTCCGCTCCGAAGCGGTCCGACTCCAGATACTCGGCGAAATAGTCGAGCGCCAGATCCGGGCGCGAGCCCAGCGTCTCTCGAATGCCGGCATCCAGCACGGGATTGGTGAAGAAGTCTTCGGTCCCCGAGTGAATCGTCAGCACCGTCTTGTGCAATTCCGGCTGCGCGGAGGCGATCGAGCATGTCAGCGCGAAGGCGACCGAAGCCAGCGTCACCACGGGTCGCAGGCGTGCGTGATGTCGGCAGGCCATCTCAAAACGAGAGTCGGACGGCCAGCTGAATCTGACGCGACGAGCCCGCCTCGCCCGTCGGAAGGCGCGTCCTCGAGATCTTGCCGAACGTCGGCGTGCCGACGATGTTGCCCGGCGGGCCGAAGTTGGGGTGGTTGAACAGATCGAACACGTCCACGCGGAACTGCAGACCCCAGCGCGCCGCCGGCTGCATGTTCTTGATCACCGACAGATCGGTGTTGTGGAAGGCCGGTCCGATGACGACATTCCTGCCCAGATTGCCGAAGCGATTCACGGCGGCGAAGGCCGACTGATCGAACCACTGATCCACCGAGCCGATGATGCGGATGGGCCCGGTGAGATCCGGGCGTACGCTGTTGGCCACGCCGTTGAGGTTGCTGTTGCTCGTGACGATGTTCACCGGGTTGCCGCTCTGCGACTGCACCACTGTGGCCAGCTGCCATCCTCGGGTCAGGGCGTGTCCCGCGAAGGGCAAGCTGTAAGTGGCGCTGAGAACGAATCGGTGACGGGCGTCAAAGTCCGACAGGCCGTACTGATTGGGAATGTCGTAGCTGTCCTGAATGACGAAGCCGGAGGAATTGAGAGAGTTCGTGTCGAGCGACTTCGACCAGGTATACGACGCGTCGAACTGCAAGCCGGACGACAGCCGCTTGGTCACCGACACCCAGGCGGCGTGATAGCTCGAAAAGCCCGTGCTCTCCACCTGCGTGATGTTGCCCAGCGGCGCGCCGGGAAGAATGGGGCTGGACGAGGAAACCGCGGCGAAGGGACGCACGCCGTTCACCGGCTGATTGATGTTCCGCGAGATGCGTAAGTCCTTGCCGCGCGACCCCAGGTACGCGACGGTGGCGGCCAGATCGCGGGCAAGCTGTCGCTGCACGTTCACGTTCCACGACTGCACGGAGGCGTTCCGGTATCGCGGATCGACCGTTACCGGCGCGAGGCCGACGGGCCGCGCCGTATCGAGGGCGGTGGCGAGCGAGATCGACCCCGTTGCCGTCAACGGCACGCCGAACGGGGGATTGCTGGCGGTGTCCCTGACCGCCGTCGTCACTGGTTGATCCACGGCTTTGGCGTATGCGCTGCGCAGCACAGTACGACCGTCGCCCGTGAGGTCCCACGCCACGCCGATGCGCGGCTCGAAGTTCCGGTTGTTCTGCTGATAGATCTCGTCAACGTCGATCCCCACGCGGAGAAGCGATGCCGTGCGCTCGTCGAAGACGACGAACTCGTTGTTCCGTTCTGTCGGCGTGACGTGCCACTCGTAGCGCAAGCCGAGTTCGAGCGTGAGCCTGTCGCGAACGGCGACGCGATCCTGAAAGAACAGACCGACCGCGCGCTGATCGATGTCGCTCCGCCGTTCGCCGAGCGTGATGTTGAACGCGTTGGCCGCGCCGGCGAGAAACGCCGCCACGCTCGGAAAGTTGAACACCCCGGTGCCCTGGGCGAAGTTCTCGTTGATGAAGTGCCGGTACTCGCCGCCGAAGCTGATCGAGTGCCGGCCGCTCGCGCGCGTGAATGTGTCCATCAACACGTACGACGTGTCGTACCGGCCCATCGGCAGCGTTCCAGGACCGCCGAAGTTGAGGGCCCCGGCGACGATCATCTGCGGCAACCCGATCGAGCTCGTAACCCCGTTGCCGATGCCGAACTCCGCTGGATTGAGCTCGTGCGCCGGATAGGTTCCTCCGCGCAGGCGGCTGCGGCCGAATCGCGCTTCGTTGAGCAGCGCTGGTCCAAACATGTGCGTTTCGGTGACGGTCGTCATGCTGGTGAACGGCCGAGAGACCTGACCGAACCCCGGGATGCTGTTGCCTTGCGAGCCCGGCTCGAGCGCCTCGACCTGCTGGCGCCCGTGGTAGGCGTGCAGCCGATCGCGCGTGCCGAGGTTGAACCTCAGATCGAGCGTTGCGCGATTGGCGTCGACGACGGCCGGAGCCGAGCCGACGAATCGGGGCGTCCCATCCGCATCGAAGAAGTTGGCGCGGGGAATCAACGGGATCAACTGTCGAATGATTGGATCGGTGGCGGAGGCGCGCTCCTGGTCGCTGAGGACGAGGCTGTTCACGTCGACGCCTTGACGATGCCGGACGCCTTCATAGGACGTGAAAAAGTACGCCTGTCCACGAAAAACAGGACCGCCAACCGACCCGCCAAACTGGTTGCGCTGGAACGGGTGGGGCTCGCTGGACGTGAACTCGAAGAAGTTCCGCGCGTCGAAGGCGTCGTTGCGCAGGAACTCGAATACGTCACCGCGAAACTCGTCGGAGCCCGATCGCGTGACGATGTTCACGATGGCTCCCGACACGTGCCCGTACTCGGCCGCGAGCGCCGAGTTGTCCACTTTGAACTCCTGGATGCTGGTGACCGGTGGTTCGAAGATCAGCGAGCCGAACGTCAGGTTATTGCTCGACACGCCGTTGACCAGGAATCCAACCGCCTCTTCACGATTGCCGGCAGTGTTGAAGGCAAGCGCGCCCACCCCGCGAATGGGCCTGGACGAAAACCCGGCCTGCGATGGGGCCACCGAGCCGGGCACGAGAAGCCCGAGATCAGTGAAGTGGCGGCCGTTCAACGGAATCTGCTGGATGGTTTGCGCAGTGACGACATTGCCGAGCGTCGCGGTGGCACGGTCGACGAGCGTCGCCTCCGCGCGGACGAGCACCGTTTCATTTCGTCCGCCAACCGCCAGGCGGAAGTCCCGTACGAGCGTGCGGCCAACGTCGACACTGAGCTCTTCGATGATTTCGGAGCGAAATCCCGCGGCCTGCACGGTGACCTTGTACTTACCGGCAGGAAGCGCGGCCAAGTAGTACCGCCCTTCTGAGTCGGTGTGTCCGGCGGCCCCGAAACCGCTCGTCAGGTCCCGCGCGTTGATCGAGGCGTCAGCGATGACGGCTCCAGAGGCATCGAGCACTCGTCCCTGCAGAACCGCCATGGTTTGCGCGCCGATGCGGGCAGGCGCGTCCACCCCGGCCACGATGAGAAGCGCCAACAGATACCGCCGCACGAAAGCAGATGTCATGTACCCGAGTGGCTTCAGCAGGTCGGCAATGGTCGGGTCTTCCGCGTGCAGCCCCTGCGGCGCGCCGGGCATTCCGACACTGTCGGCCGGTCCGAAGGGACTGACGGTGACCGGAACGCCGGCACGGCTGCACTCGCCTGGCCTGATGCCAAGTCTCTGGGCAGCCACTCACCGACGCGACGAATCAGGTCCAGTCTCTAGCTCAGTCATGCGGTCGGCTCACGGCATGCCGTGATGATCACCAAATGTGGTGGCCTGTCGAGACGCACATTGCTGCGTCTGCGGACACGTTTTCCGAACGTTTTGGCCGGTCTACTCTCGAACGGTCATGGATGAGCCGACGGATCCATCCATACGAAAGCCAATTTCTTGCCGCCGGACCTTCGGGTCGCTATGCGCTTTCGGCAAGGGTACGCACCGACGTCACAAGGCGCAGTAGAGGTGATGTGGGTGCCTCGACGGATCGACTGCTTCAGCTGAGCTAGTGGGCATCTGCGTCGTTCATATCGGGTGACAACCGGGCATGATCGCGGCGCTAGAGTAGCGGCACATGGGCTTGCCTCGCGTGCTCCTCGCCGACGATCATGCGCTGCTGCTCGGCGCCTTCGAGAAGCTCCTGGCCGGGGAGTGCGAGGTGGTCGGTCAGGTGTCGGATGGGCGAGCCCTGATCGCTGCGGCCGAAACGCTCAAACCGGATGTCATCGTCCTCGACATCTCGATGCCCCTGCTGAACGGCCTTGAAGCAGGACGGCAAATCAAGCAGGAGTTACGAAACGTCAAGCTCGTGTTTCTGACCATGCAGGAGGATCCCGATGTCGCTGCCGAGGCATTCCGGTCCGGTGCCTCTGGGTACCTGCTCAAGCGGTCAGCGGCATCCGAGCTCGCGACGGCGATTCGGGAGGTTACCCAGGGCCGCTCGTACATCACGCCGCTCATCGCCGAGGGGCTTGTCGGTTCGTTGTTGCACGTCGACGAGCACAAGCCGGACCTGGAATTGACGTCGCGGCAGCGTGAGGTGCTGCAATTGCTCGCTGAGGGCCATTCGATGAAGGAGGTGGCGACCCTGCTCAATCTCACGCCACGGACGGTCGCGTTTCACAAATATCGAATGATGGAACACCTCAAGGTGAAGTCGACCGCGGAGCTCATTCAATACGCCGTCAGGCATCACATCGTCTGAGTCGTAGATAGCGAAACCTTCGCCGTCCGTGCCATCCAGCTCGATCACTCCCGAACAGAGAGGGGCACGATCTCAGATCGGTCCGACCTAGTAAAGGCGACGTGCCCCCCCTGTCAGTCTTTCCGGTCCACTCTGACAGTTGCGCCAGTTCTATCCGGTTTGCGTTAGTTGTAGCCTGTCGACCGATGAAACCTTCGTGTCGCAACCGGAAGCGGCAACCGGCAGCAGTCCTGTCGCGGCAGGAGGCTGTCGGGCGGGCCGAAGCTTACGTGCGCGCGAACATCGGCACTCTGGTCCCCGTCTCGAAGCTCTGCCGTCTCGTCGGACTCAGCGAGCGCGGTCTCCGCAGCGCGTTCTACCGGGTGCACGGCGTCAGCCCCAAACGGTGGATGCTCGCGGCGCGACTTCGGGACGTGCGGCACGCCCTGACCGAAGGGACAGCGGGGTCGACCACCGTCACCGGCGTCGCGACCGACTACGGGTTCTACGAGCTGGGACGGTTTGCCGCCACTTACAGGGAGGCATTTGGAGAAGCCCCTTCCGAAACACTGCGACACCGCTCGGTAGTAAGCCGCTGAACAACCGTCGTACACGAAAGGCACGCTGATGTTTGCACGAACTCGCGCACTCGAGACGATCGATCCGGCAGTTCCCTTGCCCTGGGCGACCGTGCCCGCTCCAGATCGATCCGAACGTCAAGGTGATCACGTCGGCGCCGTGGTCCGCTTCAACGTGGAGCACACGCCCCACGATGTGGCGGAGCGCCCAGGCCTGGAAGCGAGTCTCGTCGCCGCTACGAGCGGTCAGTTGGGCGCCCAGGGGCTGATCGCCGACATCGCCGAGCGATTGGTCGCCGTCGAGCCGGACGCGATTGACGACACGATCGTGAAGAGCCTGCGTCAGGTTGCCGACGTGCTGCACCTCGATCGGGCCATCGTGTGGCAGCAGGCTGCAGGCAAGACGAGCGCCGTCGCGACCCATTGGATCGAGCAGCGGCAGCCGGCGGCGCCCGAGCCGTTACCGATGGCCGCTGTTCCCTTCATCACGTCGAAATTGGAGGCGGGCGAGCCTACATGGTTCACGCGGCTCGACGAAGTGCTGGATCAGGCCGCTCGTGAAACGTTCGCGCGGTACGGGTTTCGATCGGCAGCGCTTGTTCCGATAGTGCTGACGGGCGCGACCGACGGACTACGTGGGGCCCTTGCCTTCGGATCGACGACGTCTGCCCGTGAATGGACGCCCGCGACCATCGACCAGTTGCGGGTGGTCTCGGGAGTCGTCAGCCAGGCTCTGGCGCGCAAGGCCAACCTGCAGGCGCTGCAGCAAACGCTGGACGAGCTCGACCGACTGCGCGAGCGCATGCCCGAGCAAGAAGTGCACGATCGCCCCGGCGTCGAGGCGGTACAGGCATCGCGCCTCCGCGATCAGCTGGTAGGGAAGAACCTGCACCTGCCGCCCGAAATCCCGGCGCCGCTCGGCGACCGACCCATCGTCGGTCGGAGTCCGGCCCTCGCCCGCGTCCTGGAACAACTGCGCCAGGTGGCGGGCACCAGCTCGACCGTGCTGCTGCGTGGCGAAACCGGGACAGGCAAGGAGCTCCTCGCCCTT
Source organism: uncultured Acidobacteriota bacterium (assembly GCA_963724485.1). Taxonomy (GTDB): domain Bacteria; phylum Acidobacteriota; class Vicinamibacteria; order Vicinamibacterales; family UBA2999; genus JACCSI01. Next base: position 120,012 of record CAVRUW010000010.1, on the reverse strand, counting down.
CACCTGCACGAATTGAGCGAGCGGCGCATGCGTGGCATGGTGCGCGTCAACTGCTCGGCCATTCCGTCGACCCTCCTGGAGAGCGAGCTGTTCGGCCGCGAGAGGGGCGCCTTCACAGGCGCGCTCGTCCGGCAAATCGGACGTTTCGAATTGGCCGATCACTCGACGATCTTCCTCGACGAGATCGGCGACCTGCCCGCAGACGTCCAGGTCAAGTTGCTGCGCGTGCTGGAGGAGCGGCACATCGAACGGCTCGGCAACCCGAAAAGCATTAAGGTGGACGTGCGGATCGTTGCCGCCACTCACCGGAATCTCGAGGAGCGGATCGCCGGCGAGACGTTTCGCGAGGACCTGTTCTATCGGCTCAACGTTTTCCCGATCCAGGTGCCGCCGCTGCGCGAGCGGGCCGAAGATATTCCGCTCCTCGTGTGGCGCTTCGTCGTCGAGTTCGCGAAGTCGTTTGGCAAGCGGATTGACGCGATTCCCAGGGACAACATGACCGCGCTGCAAGAGTACGCCTGGCCCGGCAACATCCGCGAGCTGCGGAATGTCGTGGAGCGGGCGATGATCGTGGCGACAGGCACCACACTGACCATTCCTCTTACTCCGCCTTCACCGTCGGGCTCCACGGGAGAACGCAGTGTCAGGATGGCCGACATGGAGAGGGAGCATGTCCGCAGGGTGCTCGAGAGCTCCCACTGGCGCGTCCGCGGATCGGGCGGAGCGGCTGAGCGGCTGGGGCTCCGGCCCACCACGCTCGAAACCCGCATGGCCAAGCTGGGGCTCATTCGGCCGAGGCACCCATAGGGCTCAGGTCCCGGACGCGGAGATATGAGTCGGCGTTCATGCCCCGGATCCCGGATGTGCTCACCGTGCGGCGGGTACTCGATCGGCGGCTTTACCTTGCTCTTTCCGCATGAACCTCCGACATGCCGTGTCTCCTCTGAAGTACCAGAGAGCGGAGGGCGCACCGGCAATCGCCAGACTCGGCTAAAGCGTTGATTCGGAGGGCGGTGGCGTCGCACGTGAGCCAAGGGGAAGATTGGAACGGCAAATGCTCAGACCTCGCCATGATGCGGCTTCGGGTGGCACTCCGCCCCGGTGCAACGTGTCCCGCGCTGGAACTTCTCGACGCGCTTCGTTTCATCGCCTTGGGGACGCGGGGCGATCCGGGTTGTCTCAGCGCTTCCGCGTGGGTGGACCCTGACTCCCTGGTGCGCTACGTCGAGGAATGGGTAACCGAACCGGAGATGCGCCGGCGCGTTCGTTCCGCACAGTTCCTCTCGCTGCTGGCCATCGTGGAATCGGCCGGCGACCCCGAGGTGCTCTTCGACTTCGTCTCCGAGACGCGCGGGCTCGATTACGTGGCGGAAGCCCGAGACGACACGGCGAACTGACGGTGGGTGCTAGTCGCACGTGACTATCCTCCCAGCGCCATGGTCATGCCGACGAGAATGGACCCGACAACAACCATCGCAATACCCACAAGCCAGGGGTGACGCCCGGTCATGCTTCCGAAGGCGTAGCCCGTCAGAAACAGCATCACGATGGCGATCGCATTGGACACACGCAGGGCCGGTCCGACGCTCCGCATGAAAATGAACGGGATCACCACCGGAAATGTGGAGACGAACACGATAAGAAAAACGCCGATGGATCCCAGCCAATCGTCCTTGCTCAGGCGCGCGCGTTCCGGCGGGTCGGGTAGTTGCATCAGCCGTCGGTGCATCGTTTCCAGTTCCGCCGGCTCCAGGATCGACGCGACCACCGGCGGCAACGCGTCGGCGATGAGGCGCTGGGCCTTTTGCGGATCGGTGGTCTTGCGCACGGCCAGGTAGGTCATGAGGCCCTGGCCCTTTTGGGCGAGGCAGCCCATGAGATACAACATCGCATCGATGATGCCCCAGGCCACGTTGCACCCGAGCGCGCCAATCAGCATCGTGCGAACATCATCGCGGCCGGCCTCGGCGACGCTCAGTGACCCGGTGAACGTGAGAACCATGATCAGCCCGAAGAGGACTTCGGAGACGCGATCAATCGGGTCCAGGACTCGCTTGGACGGTTTTATGGTTTCATCGGCCATATCGGGTTGGAGGATCTTTGGTTATCGATCGGCGAAGGCTCGTTCATGCCACTCGGGGTGGCAACAAGAACAGCGTCATGGCGAAGATCCCATAGACCATGAGCAGCAGGACACCCAAGAACCACGCCGAGCGGCCGCTGTTGGTCACCATCGAGGCGGTCAGTGTGGCGATGAAGATCATCACCACGGCGCCGGGCCAGAACTGCAGGTTCATCGGCGTCGGCCCGATCACATAGCTCACGAGCACTAGCACCGGCGCGACGAAGAGCGCGATTTGGGACGCGCTGCCGAGCGCGATACCCACGCTCAAGTCCAGCCGGTTCTTGAGCGCTCCCGAGAACGCCGACGCCATTTCCGCCGCGCCGCCGACCAGCGCCACGACGATGAACCCCACGAACGCCGGGGTCATTCCCAACGTCTCCGCGGCCTGCTGCACCGACTCGACAAAAATCTCGCTGACCATCGCCACCATCACGGTGACGCCGGCCAGCGTGGCCAAAGCCAGCCCCATCGGCCACGGCGCGTGGCCGGCCTCCCCAGTATCGGCGCTGGCGAACAGGTCCCGGTGCGTCTTCAGGGAAAAGAGCATGCCCAACCCGTATGCGACCATGAGGAGGACAGACAGACCTATGCTCAGCTGCTGGGTGAACGCCGCCCCGCCGACTGAGTCTGCTTGAGAGACCGCCGAAGGAATCAACAGGGCGACAGTTGCCAGGAAGAGCAGGCCCGCTTGCATCCGGGCGCTGACGCGGTTGTATTCCTGGATGCGATATTTGAGTCCACCGAGAAGAAGGGATGCGCCCAGCATGAACAACGTGTTGGTGACGATCGCGCCGGCAAGGGACGCCTTCACCAGCACATATTCCCCGGCGCGCAAGGCGGTGAGCGCAATGACCAGTTCCGTCAGATTCCCCAGCGTGGCATTGAGCAGGCCACCGACCGCATCCCCCGTCTTGGCCGCCACGGATTCGGTAGCGTGACTGAGCAAAGCAGCCAGCGGCACGATGGCGAGGACGGACAGTAGGAAGAGACGCGTGTGCGCGTCGTGGTCGATTTGTTTGGCCGCGAACACCACGGGCACGAAGACCAGCAGCCAGAGCAGTTTGTTGTGCTGAATTTCTTCGAGCAGTGGCTTCAAGGGTCAGTCCTGTTCGGATACGGATTTGGCAGTGAGAAATTTGCTGACGACGGCGAAGAAAAACCCGGTGGACAGTCCGCACATCAGGATGCCGGTCAATCCCTCCACCGGGGCGAGCATACGCCACTCTTGTGGCAGCACTAAATCACCGTAACCCAGCGTGGCGTAGGTGACCCCGGAGAAATAGAACGATGACTCCGCATCCGGCAGGCACTTCTGCCACCAATAGAACAGTGCCCACACCGAAATTTCGGCGAGATGCAGGAGGAGCAGCCACCACGCGACGCGAACGAGCCGCCACATCACCGGCCATGAACAGCCTGTCGGACAACGCCGACGTCACGCGCGGCAACATCGCCGCCAGCCCCGCGGCATGAATCGCAACCGTAACGGCCAAGAGACACCAGGCAGCCAGGAGCTTCCAGATCATTGGCGCGCGGATTGGCGCATGCGTGTGCTCATTGCGAGCGTTGATACCGCTCCGGTTGCGGCGAGTCTACCCGATCGGCTCCTCACCTGACAGGTCATCATGGCCGCCGCAGCACGATGGTCAGATCGCGCACGTCGGCGCCGGGCATGAGTGAGAGCGACTTGACCGCGCGTTTGCCGTGGAGCACACGGTGGATGGTCCAGCCGTTACCGAGACCGATCACATTCATCGTGCGTTCTCCGAACAAGCCGGACAACTCGAACGCGCCTTCCAACGTGACCTCGCGAGCGATCGCGGGAGAGCGGGTCGATGGGCTTGCCGTCTACCGCGAGCACCGCAGCAACCTGGAGATACTCGGGTGGCAACGGTCCCCCATCATCGGTCACGAGGCGCCCCGCAATGGTCGACGTCGGGGTCAGCGGCAACGAAATGCCCGACATGTCCGTTTGCACGTCCAACGTCGCCACGCCCGCCTCCGAACGGTCGCGCGCGCGGACCGAGATCGTGTAGCGGCCTGGTGCGATGTCCGTGATCTCGAACGCGCCGTCTTCCGAAATCTCCAGCGTGCGAACGGAAGCGCCGGTGGCCAACAGGATGCCCTCGACCGCGCCGGTGTTGCTTCCGCGCAAGACTTGGCCCGTGAGGCGCACGAACTCGGACGGCGCGACCATGATGTTGACGTCGCGAAGAATCTCCGCGGGGCCCAGCTTGACGAGCGTCGCGTCGTCTCGACTGGTCGTGCCCGGATAGTACGTCTGCCTGCTCGGAACTCGAATCGGGTTCGACCACGTTAGCGGGTTCACGGTCGCGACCAGCAGGTAGTTGCCCTCGGCCAGATCCGTCACCACGTAGTTGCCACGATCGTCACTCTTCGCGGAGCTTCCTCGATTCATCGGAGGGGCTCCAGCGTGGCCAGGATTCACCGCGGCGACCATTACACCCGCGATGGGTAGTCCCTGCTGATCGGTGATCTGTCCGTGGATCGATCCGCCGCGCGTCAATTTGAAGTCGATGTCTTTGAGCTGTTGACCGGAGCGCAGCGTCAAAAGTCCATCGGACGGATTCACCGCGCCGGGCCTGTCCTGAACGGCATATCCCTTGAGCTGCGGTTCCACTCGGTAGGCTCCACCGGCCACCCCACGGAATTCGTAGCGTCCGTCCGCATCGGTCACCGTCGTCTGTGGCGTGGTCCACGTGTTCACGAGAATGAGCGTCACACTCACCGCCTCGAGGGCTCGCCCGGACTCGCGCTCGGTCACTCGTCCGGTCACCGACGAATTGCCAGGGGGGATCACGGGCTGCGGCGCTGGGGTCATTGCCGTGATCGCGGGGCCACACACCGCAAGACACAGCACAAGCGAATGACACCTGACCAGTCGGCGCATTGCCTCAGTCGAGCGCGATCGGGCGCGACGGCACAGCGCTGGCTTCGTTCACGATCCCTGGTTCGATCAAGTCGGGCCGCGTAAAGGCACGCAGCAGGCTGCCTGCCGTGACGAGCACAATCGGGCCGAGCACCAAGCCAACGAAGCCGAACGCCGCAACGCCACCCAGAAGTCCGAGAAACACGACGAGGCCACTCGCCGATGTCCGACCACTGAGCAACAGCGGCCGCAGGATGTTGTCCACCATGCTGATGCCGGCGCCGCCAACAATGAGGAGGATCACACCGCGCGCCACCTCGCCCGAGAGCAGCAACCACAGGCCGGCGGGGAGCCAAACCAGCGCCGCGCCGACAAGAGGAATCAGCGACGTCATCGCCATGACGACACCCCAGATGACCGGCGCGTTGATGCCGAGGAGCGCGAAGGCGACACCGCCGATAAAGCCCTGCGCCGCCGCCACCGCCAACCCCGCGCCGACACTCGCGATCACCAAATCGCGCGTCTCGGCGATCATTCGATCCCGCTCCTTCTCAGGAAGCGGCAGCAGCTCGCGTACCTGGCGCGCCAGCGTGTGCCCGTCACGCAGCAGAAAGAACAGCGCAAACAACATGATGATCAGGGCGCCCAGGGTCGCCAACAGGTCCGCGACGACGGCGCCGGCCCGTGGCGCAAGGAATGCCAGCGCGCGCTGCGCTCCCTCTCGCAGCATCGACGTCGGGTCGGCCGGCAACTCGAACGGGCTGCGGCTCCTGACACCGTCCCAGATCTCTTGCACCTGGTCGGGCGTCACCGAGACGCCCTTCAGATACTCGAGGACCATCGGCACTTCACGCGCGAACACCGACACGATCAGCACGCCTGGGCCGACGATCAACACCCCCGCCATGACCGTGGTCAGGAGCGCGGCGCGGTTGGCGCCCACGCGCCCGGCCAGCTGCAGGTGCACGGGGTGGAACATCATCGCGAAGATGACGGCCCACGCGAGCGACGCGAGAAACGGTTGCAGGACGACAAACGACAGGTACCCCGTCACGAGCACGAGCGAGTAGAACAGCAACTGGTTGAAGCGGGTGCGCCCGGCGTCGTGCATGGTCTCAGACCATCCTACACGCCGCCACGGATTAAGTGACGGTCGTACCCCGCATCCACCAACGCCTGAAACGCGGTCCACACCTCGTCGGGAATCTCCTGCTCGATCTGAAAGCCCAGCGCCGGATACAGCCGGATGCGCTGCAGGTCGCCGACCATGACGCTGATCACCTCGCCGGGCGAGACAGGATGATCGGCGTGTTCAGTCAGGTATTCATCCAACGACACGACCGGCGAGGTCACCACCAGGGCTTTGCCGGGCCATTGCTGCTTGAACGTCGCGTAGCTCCGGCGCTCCATGTACGGCTTCTGCACGACGATGAAGGTCTGCGGGTCGAGACCCCTGTCGGCGAGCAGCTGCCTCGTGAACCGGATGTTCTCGCCAGTGTTCGTCGACTGGTTTTCAACGAGGATACGCTCCCGTGGCACGCCCATGTCGACCGCGATGCGCGCGAAGCGATCGGCTTCCGCCTCGTCCCAGAGTCGACGCGTGATGGCGCCGCTTCCACCGGAGAAGACCAGCAGTGGCGCCCATTGCTCCAGGAACAGCTCGGCGGCGCGTTCCGCCACCGTCGTGTCGTAGCTGCACAGCACGAGGATGGCGTCGGCCTTGACGAGTTGGTGCTGCAAACGAAGGTAGTCCCACACCGTGCGGATGTGCGCCTCGAGCGAGGCACCAGGCTTCAGCCCGGCTAGAGATTGATCCATGTTCGCAATGCTATCTTCTGCCCGATGCGCAACTGGTTCTGTCAATCGGCAGTTTCACCGTAAAGGTGCTGCCCTGTCCGGGACGGCTCGCTACGTCAATCGTCGCTCCGTGCTGATCCGCAATCCACTTCACCAGGCTGAGTCCGAGACCAGCACCGTCGGCTGCCGGCGATCGTGACGCATCAGCCCGATAAAATCGATCGAAGACGTGTGGAAGCGCGTCTGGAGGGATTCCGATCCCCGAATCGTGGACCGCGAGCGTCGGGGCACCGCCGGCTCGTGTCACCCACACCGTAACCGCCCCGCCCGGCGGTGTGAACTTGATCGCGTTGTCCACGAGGTTGAGCAGGAGACGCTCCATCCACCCATAGTCTCCGATGATTGCGACGTCGTCGGAGCATTCACAGGTAAGGGATGTGCCCTTGGCCTGAGCGACTGGTTCGAGCGCCTCCACGACTGTCCGCGCCAGGACACCAAGGTCCATGACCGTTCGAGACACCGAGAGCTCGCCAGCCTCGGCGCGGGCCAGCGTCAGCAGCTCCGCGAGCAGGCGCGCCAACTTGTCGATTGCCTCCAGTTGACTCGCGATCGCCAGTCGCTGTTCCTCAGGCGAGCGGCGAGTATTGAGCGAGAGCTCGAGGTCCGCTCTGATCGCCGCGAGCGGCGTGCGGATTTCGTGAGCCATCGCCGCGCTGAACTGCCTCATTTCGGCAACCGCGTGCTCGAGTCGCGCCATGACGTCGTTGAAGGCGTCGGCGACGACGTCCAGCTCGTCTCCCGTGCCGCGTCTCGGCAGGCGACGGTCCAGATCGTTCAAGCCCATGGTTCGTGCCGTTGCGGCGAGGGCCGCAATGGGCGCGAGCGCGCGACCCGCCATCCATTTCCCCACTCCCAGCACTGCCACGAGCCCAACGGGAAGACTCCAGGTAAGAAGCGCTACGAGACGCCGGAGCGCCGCGTCTCGCCCGTCGAGTGGCACCCCGACTTGCACCAAGTACATCTGCCCTGGCGCTGGCGTGATCACGGTGTTCGACAGCCGGATCTTTCGTCGATCGGTCTGGATATCCGATGTCGTGGGGTGGTCGATGAACGCGGCGACCTCGGCCGGCGTGTATTGCAGTCCGAGCGGCTCGATTGCCTCCGACTGAACCAGCAGTCGCCCAGTGCCGGCTTCGTAGACCTGATAGTACCGCGTGGCTTCCCGAACGAATGCCACTTGCTCGGGATCGTTGCCGTCGTATTCCAGCGTCGGCAGGCCGCCCTGAAACCGCAGATACCCGTGCACACCGCGGGTCAACTCCGCCAATTCGGTGGTTGCGTCGGCATCGAGCTGACGTGCGAACAGCTCATAGTAGCCAACGCCAAGCGCCGTCAGGAACACCACCAGAACCGCTGCAAACGACAGCGTCAGGCTCGCCCGAACCGGGAGGCGTTTCACGGGGCCTTGTCCGACAGCATGTATCCGACGCCGCGCACGGTGTGAATCAATGGGATGCCGAATTCGCGGTCGATTTTCTTCCGGAGGGCGTTGATGTGAACTTCGACGACGTTGCTGATGGTGTCGAAGTGAATGTCCCAGACGTGCTCGATGATTAGCGACCGGGTGACCGGACGGTCGCTGTTGCGCATCAGGAACTCGAGCAGCGCGTATTCCTTCGGCCGGAGGTCCACTCGGCGACCTCCGCGCGTCACGATACGCTTGACCAGGTCCACTTCGAGATCGGCCACATGCACTCGGACCTGACGCGGCTGTCCGCGCCGAAGGAGCGCCCGGAGCCGGGCGGACACCTCAGCAAGGGCGAACGGTTTGACCATATAGTCGTCAGCGCCGGCATCGAGGCCGGCGATGCGCTCATCCACTCCGTCCTTTGCGGTGAGAATGAGCACCGGGAGGTCGGCCTTCTTGGCCCGGAGGTCGCGCAGGACCTGGAAGCCCGAGCGTCCCGGCAGCATCAGGTCGAGCACCGCGGCGTCATAGTCGATGCAAAGCGCCTGGTCTCCGGCCTCAGATCCGTCGTGCAGCACGTCGACGGCATAGCCTTCCTCTTCGAGCCCGCGTTGAATGAACGCGGCTACCCTTCGATCGTCCTCGACTACCAGTACGCGCATATCCTCGGCCTCGCCATCACCGCCAGTGCAGTCAGCGCGGCACGCATGTGGCGGCCCTTCGATGCTGCGTGGGTGTGCCCAGCTGGTATCGGGCCACCATTCGATACAGCGACCTGCGATCGACATCGAGGATGGCGGCTGCGCGCAGCATGTTCCCGCGGGTTGTCGTCAGCAGGTGACTGATGTAGCGCTTCTTGATCTCCTCGAGCGTGAGGTTCTCAGCAAACATGTCGGGCACCGTGCCTGATCCGCGGGCACCGCTGCGCGGACCAGAGAGGGCCGTCTCGGGCACTTCCAGCTCGCCGTCATCACAAAGAATGGCGCTCTGCTCGATCGCATTCTGCAGTTGACGGATGTTGCCAGGCCATTGGTACTGCTGCAGACGGCGCATCGACGCCGGCCCGATGCGGTAGATTCGGCGACCGAGCCTGGGCGCGGCGCGCTGCAGGAAGTATTCAGCCAGAATGCGAATGTCCTCGGGCCGCTCGCGCAGTGGCGGCAGATGAATGGGAAAGACACTAAGGCGATAGAACAGATCTTCACGAAATCGGCCTTCCTGCACCTCGACTTCGAGATCGCGATTGGTCGCTGCGATCAATCGCACATCGACGCGGCGGGTCGTCCCGCAGCCCAGACGCTCGAATTCTCCCTCCTCCAGCACGCGCAGCAGCATCACCTGCAGGTCCGGCCGCAGCTCGCCGATTTCGTCCAGGCAGAGCGTCCCCCGATCGGCGGCTTCAAAGCGGCCGACGCGAAGCCGGTCAGCTCCCGTGAAGGCGCCTCTTTCATGGCCGAACAGCTCCGCCGCGGCGAGTGTCTCGGGAACCGCCGCCAGGTTGACCGACACGAGGTGACGAGCGGCCCGGCGCGAGCGCCGGTGAATCGCGCGTGCCAACAGCTCCTTGCCGGTACCCGTCTCCCCTGTGATCAACACCGGCATCTCGGTGGGCGCCACCCGCCGCACGCGCTGCAGAACCTCGCTCAGGAGCGGTGAGTGTCCGACGATGCCGTCGATCGAATCGGGCTCCGCCACACTCACTGTCGAGGGGGCCACCGCGGATGCTGTTGTCGAGAAGCTGTGAGCGTGATGGTTCGACACGGCTTCCTCCCTGGCGTGCGTCTCGTGATTCTCTGCCCCGTACATCATCGATAGCCTCTAACGCGGCATCGTAGGTGACCCGTGCGTGACGGAGAACTGCGATAACTGACAGCTTTGAACAGGAAGAATGCGAGCGATGGCAACTCAAGCCTCCTGCACGACGAACAGTCGCGCTGTAACCGTCATCAACATGGTGAGACCCGGTGGCCCCCTTGGCGCAAGAGCGCGACACTTGGCAGCAACACATCCGCGGAAACACGCAACAAGTGAAGCCTGAACACGTGAGAGCGGGGTGGCACGTCGCCTGCTCCGTCCTGCTTTGTCGGATCGACGCGTTCAACTGCGATCTGACCAGGAGAGGTGCAGACATGAGAGTGGCAATCGGGTTAGTAGCAGCTTTGATGGCGTGCGGCGTTTCAATCTCAGCACAAAGAGCGATTCCGGGCGCGCATCAGGCGATCAGCGGCGGGCACATTCCGGCTCGCGGACCCGCGGCCTTTCGCGGCGAACCCCGCGGGGGGCCGGATCGGGGGTCGGCCGAGAGGCCGCACGTGGATGATCACGGCAGATGGTTTGGCCACGAGTCAGGCCGGCGGGACCCTCACTACCACCTCGATCATCCGTGGGCGCACGGACGGTTCACCGGCGGATTTGGACCTCGTCACGTGTTTCATCTCGGAGGTGGCACGCGCGAACGCTTCTGGTTCAATGGTTTCTACTTCGGCGTGGCGCCGTACGATTACCCGTTCGTCGACGGCTGGCTGTGGGACTCGGACCAGGTGGTGATCTACGAGGACCCCGACCACGACGGCTGGTACCTCGCCTATAACCCGCGCCTTGGCGACTACGTCCACGTGACGTACCTGGGTCGCCCATGAGAGAAGCACTTCTCGGCCCGATCCTCGCCGCCTGTCTGGTGGCGACCGCGTGCGCACACGGGATCAAAGTGCACCCCAACGAGGCGAGCGCCCTCGGCGACGCGAGATACATAACGTTCTTCGTGCTACAAGGGAACTCCTCCGGCAGCACGATCGTCGACCAGCAGCTGAGGGCCGATCTGGAGATGGAGCTCACCGACAAGGGGTTGGTCGAGGCATCGCCTGAAGAAGCGCAGACCGTGGTGATCGTCCATACGGCCACCCCGACGACCCACTCTCGCGATGCCTTCTACCAGGGTTGGGGAGGTTGGGCCTGGCGCCTCGCGGACACGCGCGCGCCGGGCGGAACCGAGGACTACAAATCGGGCACCGTGGTGGTCGACGTCTTCGACGCATGGACCAAGAAGCTTGTGTGGCACAGCTCCGCCGCGAACGGTCTGAATAGCGGCTCCGGCGCGGGCAGCCACGTGACGAGGCGCGCTGCGTCGAGGATGTTCCGAGACTTGCCGTTCGGTGGCTCCCGGACCGGTTCGCCAACGCCCGCCGGTACACCTCCCCCGGTAGCGAGCGACCGAGGGATGCGGATTATTTTTTCGCCGGGGCCGGCCATTCTTATTCGGATCGATGGCGAGCCAACGTACGAACAGGTTGCCGGCACCGATTTGCGGCGCGTCATCAATACGACGGCACTTATCGTCCGTGATGTCGCAGGGGTGCACTATCTCAGACGCGGCGATAAGTGGATGGAGGCCTATGACCTCAACGGCTCGTGGTCGACTGCAGGTACGGTGCCGGAGGGGGCTGAGGTCGCGCTGAAGCAGGCGCTGGGCGACAGCGACATGGACCTGTTCGCCGTTGGGCAAATTCAGAGTCCGGTCCCAGCGGTGTACGTGTCGACGACGCCGGCGGAGCTGATTGTCACAGACGGCGAGCCTCAATATGCGCCGTTCAATGGCACGCCGCTGCTCTACGTCCGGAATGCGACTGGCTGGGTATTCCGAGAACCCACAGACCGAGAGGTCTACGTGCGCGTAGCTGATGGATGGTTTCGAGCGTGGACGACGAATGGACCGTGGGAGCCCGTGCGCCATGACAAGCTGCCCGCAGACCTGGCGGGGATTCGCAATTGACCGGACGCGCGGCGAAACCCTGAATGACTTCCGCTGCAGGTCGTATAACCCGTTATGCGGCCTGCAACGAGGATTTCAGCGATTTGGCGCCGTCCCCCGCTTCAGGGCGCGATCAGACCGAGCTTGATTGCTTGCTGTACCAGCTCCGCGTTGGTTTTTACCCGCAGCAGTTGCATGATCCGGTACTTGTGGAACTCAACCGTTCGCGGGCTGATGTCGAGAACCGCCGCCACCTCCTTCATCGATTTGCCTTCGGCGAGCAATTGCAGCACCTCGCGTTCACGCGCGCTCAATTCCCGCAGCGTGGCGTCACCCACCTCCGTACTGAGGGCCTCATCGACCATTCCCTTGGCGATCGACGGTGACACATAGGTGTTTCCGCGCAAGGCCTCCCGTATGGCGGTGGTGAGCTCAGAGGCCGCTGAGTCCTTCAACAAGTATGCAGATGCGTGTCGCCGGAACGCCTCGACGGCAAAGCGCGGTTCGCGGTTCTGCGTGAGAAAGATCACCTTGATGCCCGGGTGCAGCGCCTTCAGTTGCTCGCCGGCGTCGAGGCCGTTGAGCAGCGGCATCCCGATGTCCACGACCACGACATCAGGCGACAACTCGCTGGCGGCCTGGAGCAGGGCCCGTCCATCAGCCACCGTTCCGACCACGTCGAATTCGGCCCGCAGCAAATGCTCCAGCGCCTGCGCAAGCAGCACATGATCATCGGCGAGGAGGATCTTCGGCCGGTTCATGCGGCGCCGTGTGCGGTTTCGCGAGAGGTCACTAGCACCAGGCTTGTGGCCGGCACCCATACGGCGATTCTCGTTCCGCGCGACTGGGCGGAGTCGACGCGAACGGTCCCGCGCAGCACGCGAAGGCGTTCCCGCATGCTGACGAAGCCGAGGCCTGTTCTGCGTTCGAGACTGTCAAGATCGAATCCGCTGCCCGAATCCTCAACCGTCAGATGGATGCCGTCCGAGGCACCGTTCACACGCACGCGTGCCGATTTCGCGTGACTGTGTTTGGCGATATTGGTGAGGCTTTCTTCGGTGACACGAAATAGGCACAGCGCCACATCCGAAGGCAATGGCGCCGGCAGCGCACCATGTTCGAAGTCGATCGCGATACCGTGACGGGCCGAGAACTCGCTCACCAGCTTTTGCAGCGCAGGCGCGAGCCCTAAATAATCGAGCGTCGACGAGTGCAGTCGATGAGACAGGCCGTGAATATCGGCCGTGATCTCGGACGCACTCTGCCGCAGTTCCTCGAGGGTTCCGGCCACCGCTGGTGGTGTCGCTTCCTCGGCCCGGAGCTGGTCCATGCGGATCGTAAGCACGCCCAGCATTTGGCTGATGTGGTCGTGGAGCTCGCGGCCAATCCGGCCGCGTTCTTCCTCTTGCGCGTGTATCAGTCGTCCGGCCAGCTCCTCCAGCTCCTGTTCGGCTCGCTTGCGGTCGGTGATGTCCAACATCACACCGCGCAGTGTGGTGGCCTGTTCGTTCTCCACGACAACGCTGACGAGATCTCTCAGCCACACGACTCGGCCGTCGGATGCAACCATGCGGAATTCGAAATCGTGGTCGCGCTTCTGCGCCGTCGCGGTGACGCAGGCCTTCACGGCCGATTCCCGATCCTCCGGGTGGATATGGTCCTTCCAGAACGCCGCTTCCCCGAGCCACTGCGCGATGGGGTACCCGAGAATCCGCTCCGCGTGTCGGCTGACGAACGTGAACTGCAATGTCCGCGCGTCGGCTTCCCAGACGATTCCATCGATAGAGTTTACGAGGTCGCCAAATCGCTGCTGTGCGGCAATGGCGGCTGCGTGAGCGGCCGTGAGATCGGCGGTCCGTTCCTGGACCTTCCGCTCGAGCTCATCGCGTGCCTGCGTGAGCGATCGCTCGGCACGCCGACGTGCGGCGCTGATGCTGACAAAAACGCCTGCAATCAGCGTGAATACAAGCAGGTGAGGTATGTGCGTGAACTCGAGCGTCAACGTATGAAGGGGCTGTTCGAAAAAGTAGTCGAGCGCGAGCGTCGCGACGACCGACGCGAGCAGCGCCGGCCAGAAGCCGCTGAACCACGCGGCAACCAGAATCGCCAACAACAGCACGACCGAGGCGTCGAGGACGGATTGCAACCAGGACGCGACCACGACACCCAGAACGACCGCGAAGAGGGCGCCCATATACCTGATCAGGGCGAGGCGTGTGGGATGGCCGAGCGTCTGTTGAGCGACGTAGCCCTTCATCTGCAGCCCCTTCATTCTGACTGTTAACTGTTCCACGGGGACCTCGGAGTACTCCCAGTTTCGCAAGAGGGCGGCCGTGCGCGAGAATCGTTGTGTGAACCGGAACGACAGTACTGGGAGGTGTCCATGACACGGCCTCGCATTCTGATGGCCGACGATCACCTGATGCTGCTCGAGGCGTTCAAAGCCTTACTCGAGCCGGATTTCGAGGTCGTCGGGACGGTTACCGACGGCCGGGCGCTCTTGGAGGAGTTCTCCCGACTCCATCCTGACGTGGTCCTGCTCGACGTGGCCATGCCGCTCCTCAACGGACTCGATGCGGGACGGCAGCTCAAGGCGCAGCGCCGATCGGTGAAGCTGATCTACTTGACGATGAATCCGAATCCTGACCTGGCGGGCGAAGCGCTCAGGCTCGGCGCATCGGGATACGTGCTGAAGAGCTCGGCCGCTCAGGAACTGAAGCAGGCCATTCAAGAGGCGCTGCGGGGCCGATCCTACATCACGCCCCTGATTACGCGCGATGTCGTGGGCTCGCTCATCCAGCAGCGCGCAGTCCGCAACGATCTCACGGCGCGCCAGCGCGAGGTCCTGCAACTCCTGGCAGAAGGCAAGTCGATGAAAGAGGTCGGGGCCATCCTGGACCTGACGCCGCGCACCGTCGCGTTTCACAAGTATCGGATGATGGAACAGCTGCGCCTGAAGACCAGTGCCGAGCTGGTGAGATTCGCGGTGCAGCAGGGGGTCGTGGCGTGAATGGCCGACCGCGTGTACTGGTCGCTGATGACCATCGGGCAATGCTGGACACTCTCGTCCGCATGTTGTCCCGCGACTTCGACGTGGTGGCCGCAGTGCCAGACGGCCTCTCCGCGGTCACGGAAGCCGTGCACCTCGAGCCCGATCTGCTGGTTCTGGATATCGCGATGCCCGGGCTGAATGGAATTGCCGCGGCCGCCCGTCTGAAGGAACACGGCTCAACCGCGAAGGTCGTTTTCGTGACCAACATGCGGGATCGCGAGTTCGTTCAGGAGTCACTGGCCCTTGGCGATATCGCGTTTGTCGTCAAGGACCGGCTCGTCGCTGATTTGCTGCCCGCGATTCGCCGCGTCCTGGCCGGAGAGACTTTCGTGTCGCCCTCCGTCTCGCGCTGACGATCGGTATCTCAGTTCATTGCTCGATGTGCATTGGTTGCTACCTGGCGTTCGCAGGAATAGCGTACTGGCTCGAAGGAAAGCGCGTTACTCCCTGGCCTAGTTCGCCCCGCAGCACGTCTGCAGGTGCCATGTACGGATCTGATGAGACATTCGTAAGCGGCCCCGGTGTGGGGAACTGGCATCAGTCACGCTAAGCGGTCTCACATCCCGCCTTCATTGCCAACGCGGCGTCGTGTTTCCCGCGATCTGTCGGCCCCAAGGATCCTCGAGCGCATTGGCGCGCCTGTTGCCCACCTGCTTTCCAGCCCGGAAGGAGGACGCAGGTGTCTCAGCACGCAGTAGGGGTCGTCGTCGATCGATTGCTCACCGACGAACACCTCAGGACCCGATTTGCCGTCGACCGGATCGAGATCCTCGCGGAGCTCTGCCTTCGGGGCTTCGATCTGACGCCGGAGGAGATCGACTTGTTCTTCCGAACGGACGTTCGTCTGTGGCTCTGGGGCGGCAGCGTGAACGTCGATCTGAACGCGAGTTAATTTGTCGGTCACCGTACGCTCAGGCCGCTGACGTCGAGTGAGTACAGACGGCGAGAGCGCCGTTGGGAGACTCGCCAGGGCGCGAGTCAGGATAGTGGCGCTGATCGAGGTTGACCCCTGGGCAGATGGCGCTTGCTTCGCATGGACGACCGTGACCGCTGTAGCGACCTGTTGCTTCGCCTCGGTGCGGTAGCGGATGTCGACCGTAGACCCCACCTTGACACTCCCGACGCGTTCGGTTGCGGGACCCAGCACGAACGTCACCTCGCGCCCGTACCTGGGTGAGCGCGTGATCACCAGCTTGTTGGCATCCACGAATGTGACGACACCTCTGGTCGCGCGCACCGCGTGCTGCGTCGCTGAGGCCGGGTTGACCGCCGCGCTCTTCGTCTGCGAGCCGCCGCCAGGCTGTGCGAGGCAGAACGCCGGGGGCATCGTCAGTAGCCCGGTGACGATTGCTGTCGCGCGCATGTTTCTCATGTCACCCTCCTTTGATCCGATGACCTCAGGTCATCTCGACCATTTCACGAGAGCAGCATGAGCAGGCGATGACGGGCGGATTAACTGTCGTTCATGCCTCGCACGGTCACGACCACGACGGTTCGATCGTCGTCCAGTCCGCATCTCCCGACGGTCCACGACCGTGAACCGCCTGCGTCATGACGCTTTCACACACTTCCACGGCCGATCCACCGCGGACCTTTGCTGTCCTCAGGCGCTCCTCGAGCGGCACGCCATCGAGCGCCTCGGTCACGCCGTCGCTGACCAGGAGACAGATATCACCGGCCTGCACACTCAGGAGCTCCTGATCGAACCTGGCGCTCGAGAGGAGTCCAGCCGGCGGACCTCCTCGGTCCAGGTATCGCGCCCGAGCCGGCCCGTAGAGAATCCCGGGCGGATGCCCGGCGTTGCTGTAAACGAGTGTGTGCGCGCGGAGATCAAACGCGGCAACGATGCACGTCACGTAGGGCATGCCTTGCCAGTCCTCGAGGAACGCTGGGGAAAGCTGACCGAGGATCTGGGCCGGAGCGAGCCGCTGGCGCGCGAGTGCCCGGAACGTTGAGCGCAACGATCCGAGCGCCATGGCTGCGGGGATCCCCTTGCCTGAGACGTCGGCGACGAGGACCATCCACGTGTCCGGGCCCGTCTCGACGAAGTCGTAAAAGTCTCCGCCAATCTGACCGGCCGGTCTGAGTGCAGCCGCCCACTCGCAACCGTTCGCCGACATCGGAAGTGGCGGAAGCAGCCGGCGCTGGATCTCGGCAGCGACCGACAGCTGTGTCTGAACCACGATCTCGGTCGCTCGCGCTGAGCAAGCTCGTGCCGCGTCGCCAGGAGGTGTCGCCACAGATACACCGCAACGCCGAGGACCAGCGCAAGCGCAAGGTCGCTGACCCACGCCAGCTCCCATTCCGTTGGTTGCAACCAGCGGATGACGATCGCTTCGAGAGCAGCGGCAAAAATGTAGCCGCCGAGCGCTGCCAATACGCTCTCCGCGAATGCGCGTCTCGTGAGACCAATGGGCACACTCTCGCTCAATCACCTATTCCGATCACGCCTGCGCAAGTGTCCTCATGGCCGCTTATTGATGGTCCGGCAAGCTCGACATGCGTTGATGCGACTGGCAATTTGATACGGAACTCGCTTCCGCGTTCAGGCCCGTCACTGGAGGCGTCAATCGTGCCTCCGTGCAGTTCAACCAGCCTGCGTGCTACCGCCAGTCCGATACCCAGCCCGCTACCGCGTCGCTCTCCGGCCCGCGTGAACAGCGAAAAGATGCGCGGTAGGTCGTCTGCGGAGATGCCATCGCCCGAGTCGCGAACTCGGATTACCAGCCAGGCCCCATCCAGTTCCACGAGAAGCCGTATGTCACCATCCGGCGGCGTATATTTGATTGCGTTACCGAGGACGTTCAGAAGCACCTGCTGCAGACGCGTTGCGTCGGCATGAACGATCACCGGCGTGTTGGGGAAACGGCACTCGAGGTGCTGCCTGCGCTCGTCAGCGCTCGGGCCCGCCGCTTCGATCGCATCCTTCACGACATCCAACGCGTTCAGGGACTGAGGCTGCAGCACAACCTGCCCGCGGACGACGCGCGATGCATCCAGTAGGTCCTCGACGAGACGTTGCAGATGAACGGTCTGCCGTTGCATCACCCCGATGCTCCGTTCCGCGGACGCGGTGCCTCACGCCGAGCCGCTGGAGGACCGCGACGGCGGCGACAATCGCCGCGAGCGGCTGCCTCAGTTCATGCGCGAGAATCGCCAGAAATTCGTCTTTCGCGTTGTTCGCGTGTTCAGCCTCGCTGCGCGACTGCCGCTCGCGTTCCTGCGCCTGCTGTACGTGTTCGATCTGCCGTTCCATGCGGGACTGCGCCCGTACCGGCGCTTCAGCCAGCGCGCTGATGAACAAGCCGACGCCCCCGAGGAGCGCGATCCCAAGACCATCCTCGAATGACGGTGAGCGGGCGAAGAACTGTGTGGATGGAATCCATAGGTAAGCTGCGCCCATGACGCTGAGCAGCGTGCAGGCCGCTCCAGGCCCGAATCCGCCCAGCCAGGCGCTGAATGCGATCGCTGGAAAGAGCGCCATATCCGGGAATTCGCGCCCAACTCGGACGTTATGAATTGGCGCGCCGCAATGGAAATCCCGGTGGCAAGGATGGCGATGCCGTAGTGCGCGAGCGGATGCCACCTGGCCTCTGGCGACTCGGACGGTAAACAGTTGGCGGTCACTTGAGAAAAATGCGCCGGTATCCGCCGGCGACGAGCGCCGATACATCGGCGAGAATCCCTGGCAGCCGCAGCCCGCCCGGACAGGCGAGATACCGCGGCTCCCACACGGGGTTGAATTTGTCTTTGTAGGCGCGCAGGCCCTGGAAGTTGTAGAGCGACTCGCCGTGCTCGTAGATGAAGGCGCCCATACGGTTCCACAGCGACGCCACCGGCGACTGCTCGAATCCCGAGAGCGGCGCCATGCCCAGGCGAACCACCGATACCCGTGCTGCTTGCCCCACAGCATCAGGTGCACGAACAACGCTTCCATGACGCCGTTGGGCGCCCCGGCCGATGCCGCATCAGATCCACCGAGAGCTCGACACCGTCAGCGCCCGGCCACACGTTCGCGAACGCCTCGATCGTCCGCCGCGTTCGATGACCGCAACCGGGAAGCGCCGGAGGTAGCCCCTGTTGAAGTACCCCACGAGAATCCCTTTTCGGCGGCGGACTTCTCGCCGAGCCATTCGTTCGAGACGGTTTCCAGCTCGCTCAGGATCGCCGGAACCTCTGGCGCGCAGACCATGCGGAACGTGCCGCCCTCACGTTCGAGCCGCCGCACCGCCTGTCGAAACTTCGATCCGTGTGCTCCTTCGAGCGTGAGCTTGGAAATCGACCCTCGCTTCCTCGCCAAGCTTCACGAACGTCAAGCCGAAGTCCGCGTACCTGTGCAGGTGCGTCGGCGTCACCTCGTAGAACACCGGCACGCCGCCGAAGTCATGACACCGTTCGAGGAACAGCCGAATGACGTTGTTCAGGCGATCGACCGGTCCCACCGGATCGCCCAGCGCCACCCAGGTCCTGCCCTGCACGCCGTACATCACGAACGCTGTGCGCTCGTCGTCGAAGAGGAGCGCCTTGTCGCCGAGGAACGCGAGGTTCGGCGAGGTCGCGGGCTGAGCGGCGATCGCTCTCTCCGCGTCGCGAAGTCGGCCTTGGTCGGAGGCGTGGCTTCATGCGGCGCGTACCCCATGAGGCGCGCGAGTGCGACGAGCAGCAGGACGACGCCGGCGCCGACCGACGCTCGCAAGATACCGGGACGCATCGCCCTGCAGCTCGAACTGCCACCAGAGCTCATTCGAGTACTGCACGTGCTGAAATGCGAAGAAGCCGAGCCACACCGAGGCGCCCACCGCTCCCATCACGCCCGCCGTCCACGGCGCCGAGAAGCGCGTCTCGAAGAACGCCGCGCGCCTGTCGAACGCGGGCCGAGCCCGTTGCAGCAGTGCGAGCACGAGGCCCAGCAGCGCGGCCTCTTCGTAGTCGATTCCCTTGAGCAGCGATGTCGTGATGCCGACCACCATGAGCGACGCCGTGAAATAGTAGGCGCCGTCCAGCCTTCGGGCGAGCCCCTGAGAGAGGACCAGCAGCCCGGCTCCGCCACGCTCGCCAGAAAATGCGAGGCTTCAATCACACCAATCGGGAAGATGCGCCCCAGGACGGCAACCCGCCCCGATTCGGCAGGCGTCGCGCCGGAGAACAACAACAGATTCCAGCGAGAAAGGTGAACGCGGCGAGCACACGCGGGGTCAGCTGCTCAGAGAGGCGGCCGAGCGCGGCGCCCGCGCGCGCCACGTGTGCACGCCGCTGATGGATTCGTCCGCCACGAGGCGACCAGCGCGGCCGTCAGCGGCAGGAAGTAATACACCGCCCGATAGACGACGAGCGCGGACAGCAGCTGACGCGATTCCAGGTAGGGCTTGAGCAGCAGCACCATCAGGCCTTCGAACACGCCGAGACCGCCAGGAACGTGACTCGCCATGCCAAGCAGGATCGAGACGAGAAACACCCCGAGGAATGCGAGGAACGCCCTCGATCGGCGGCAGCAGGACGTAGAGAACCGCGCCCGCGAGCGCCCAGTCGACGCCGACAGCACGAGCTGTGCGACGGCCAGGCGCGGCGGCGGCAGCGGAAGTGCGACCCCCATATCGCAACGGCGCACGGCGCACGGCCGTTGCCGCGACGTAGGCGAGCGGAATCAGCATGAGCAGCCAGCCGGCCCAGTGCGAGGCCCGCGGGCAGCGGGCCGGATGGGAAGGGCCTGCCACCAGGCTGAGACCGCCGAGCGTGGATAAGCCAGAGCCAGAACGTCACCGAGTAGCAGAAGACGATGCGGGAGAGCTCCTCGCGGTGACGCCCCACCGCGAATAGAACCGATACCGGACGGCCGCGCCTGACAGCATCGCAAAGCTGACATTGTTGGAGATGGCGTAGGCGAGAAACGATGTGAGCATGATTTCGCGCGCGGCGCGCTTGCCGATTAGACGAACGCGACGAGGTCGTATCCGGTCAGCACCGCGTAGTTGAGGACTGTGAGGACAATGGCGAGCGCGAGTTCGCGTCGTGGCACCCGCACGACATCTGCCATCAGCTCGGCCCAGCTGACCGTCCGCAGCTCGACGCGCAGGACCTCAGCGCCGCGAAGAACAGTACGAGCCCGACGATGGCGGGAAGCACTTCCATCCAGCGGCGCCGAATCGCGGCCATGCGAACCGGCTCCGGGCCCTTGCCGGTCGCGGCCGCGCTTGGGCGGACAGTCCGGGGACGCTTCGTGGAATGGCGCAGAGAGGTCTCGGCTCATTTCGCCCCGCGCGGGCGAACTTCAGCAATCCACGCGATGGCCTCGAGCAGCGCCCGATCGAATTCTGGCACGTTGTCGCTGAACCGATGGTCCGCCGCGGTGACGATCCACAGCCTTTCGGCTGCTCTCGATTTCGACACCTGATGCACTTCTGACAGTGGCACATACTCGTCGCGGCTGGAGTGAATGACCCCGACAGGCATTGGCGCGACGCGATCGACGATCGCTTTGGCGCTGAACGTCGGCTCATCGGGATGCCGTGGGAGAGGTAGATCACCGTGTCCTTCCAACGCCATCCAAGCTCATTGAGATCGGGCAGGTCGAGGCCGACACCCCGGCGATCGCGTCCCTGGTGGCGGTCCCTCGCGGCGAGCACCGAAAACCCGGCTCCTTCTGAGACACCGATGAGGATTGGCTTCTCGTCGCCCCGGTTCACGCGCCGCGAAATCGATCAGCATCCGGTGATCGCCCGGCTCGTCTTCCACGCGAAGCGTGGTGCTGCCGCTCGTGAAGCTTCGCGGTAGGCTTTCACGTCGAATCCGATCACGATGAACCCTTTGCCCGCCAGCACTTCGGCCACATGAGGCCCGAGATGAATCCACCCGCCATCCCCGCTCGATACGATCACAGGCCTGCCGCTGCGCGTCCCATACAGACGTAGCACCTGCTGGTGCCCGCGGATAGGTTGATGGTCTCCCGCACCGCCGTGCACCAACCACGCGGCGGGGGCTTCAGTTTGTCGGTGTGCGGGACGGCCTCGGGGCCAGCCGCCACCGGTACGCGAGGGCAAACGCCAGCGGCAGCACCCCACCGAGACGGAAGGAGGATGCGGCAATTCAACAGGCGATAAGAAGCCCAAGTGCGAAGCGGATACATGATGCCGTTGCCGTGGCCTCGCGCTCCCGTTTGCGGCGCGTCGGTATCTGCTGCTTGAGGCATCGTCCCTGCATTATCGCAGAAGGCGCGTTATCCAGAATCACCGAGGGACGGCCCTGCCCAGATTGCGGATACAGGAATTCCATCAACTGGTGGATCAGTGGCGGCATGTCGGTGGACACCGGCAGACCAAGTTGTCTGGCCATGTGGACCGTAATTGGAAGGTCGTGAGTCCACCGGCCCTCGCTCAGTGCCGTGGCTAAGACGGGAGGCGCGCTCTTTGGGCAAGTTCTTCAGGGGATATAATAGAGCGACCCGGCGACTTGGAGGCGCGCCTTCTGCGCGACGTCGGTGAGCACCAGCATTTCGTCGCTGATCTGGTGGGTCGGCTTCAGACGGAGCAGCTTCACGATGGACGCGGCCGGCATGTCCCCCAATCTGCGGATCCACCGGCCCGAGCACTGCGTGCGGAATGCCATGATGATCTCGTCTGCCGTCAGTGCCAGCGATGTTCCGCCGCTCATGGCGTAATGGGGCACGACACCGTTACCTTACAGTTAGCTCCAGCAGTGCCAATGCAATCTGCTCGGCCGCCAGCACCAGGCCACCTGGCGTGTGCAGAACGAGATCGATCGGGTTGTGCGCGGGTGTCAGCCAGATCGCGCGAAGGATCGCCTCGGAGTCTTCGATGCCGATCGAGCTCGTCACCGGCACACCGAACAGGCTCACCGTGTCCTGCCGATGAATCATCGCAATCACGCGGGACTTCCGCTGCTGCTGGAGGCGA
This sequence comes from uncultured Acidobacteriota bacterium, assembly GCA_963724485.1. Classification (GTDB taxonomy): domain Bacteria; phylum Acidobacteriota; class Vicinamibacteria; order Vicinamibacterales; family UBA2999; genus JACCSI01. Next base: position 97,022 of record CAVRUW010000010.1, on the reverse strand, counting down.
TCCAGAGAGATCATCGCGAGCAGCCTCGACCAGCGGCGGTTGGCACATCTGCTGCAGCACGGCCAGACCCAATCACAATAACGAGGAGCATGCGTGTCCCTCGAAACAGCGTGTCCCAGCGCGATCGCGAGGTCGCCTCCATCGATGTCCCTTCCGGGTGCAGGTGCACCTCCAAGTGTCCGAGACTCGAATCTAGGGTGTGGCGCGATCGGCGCCTACTCGGAAAACTGACAGTTCACGCGCGAAAGACAGGCAGGCGGTAGAAGTAGCGTTTCGCCGCCTCGGCCGCAACGATGTAAAGCAACACAATCAGGGCCATGGCACCGACGAAACTTGTCGGAACCGCACCGAATCCCAGCACGGGCGCGATGGGCGTGAACGGCAGAGCGAGTGTTCCGGCGATCACCAGAAGGGTGGCACCGAGCAACAAACGGGAAGGCCGGCTGTCGAGAACGCTGCCGCGCGTGCGCACCACCAGCACGATCAACGTGGCCGAGTCACCGACTCAAGAAACCAGCCGGCTCGGAACTCCGCCGGCCCGGCGCGCAGCCACCAGAGCAGCACGCGCGAACGTCAGGTAGTCGAACACCGAGCTGACCAGGCCAAGACGACATGAAATCGCGGATGAACCGCAGGTCCCAGCGGTGCGGCGCGCGATCCACTCGGGTCGACCCGTCGGTGGCGATGGTCAGCTCAGGAAAGTCCGACAGGAAGTTGTTGAGCAGGATCTGCTTGGGCAGCAGCGGCAGGAACGGCAGGAACAGCGAGCGCCGGCCATGCTGAACATGTTGCCGAAGTTGGCGCTGGTGGTCATGAAGACGTACTTGAGCGTGTTGGCGAAGGTCTTGCGGCCTTCCGCACGCCATGCCTCGAGCACGGCCAGGTCCTGCTCGAGCAGCACGAAGTCTGCGGCATCCTTCGCCACGTCCACGCGCCTGTCACCGAGATGCCCACGTCGGCCGCGTGCAGCGCCGGCGCGTCGTTGATGCCGTCGCCCATGATAGCCGACGACGTGGCCGGTCTTGCGCAGCGCGAGGATGATGCGCTCCTTCTGGTTCGGGTCGACTTCGGCGAACACGCTCGCGTCGGCCGCGCGGGCCGGCAGCGCCTCGTCGCTGATGGCTGCGAGCTCGGCGCCGGTGAGGACCGCCGTGCTGCCAGACCGACCTTCCGGGCGACCCGGTCAGCGACCAGTGACGTTGTCTCCGGTGACGATCTTGAGCGAGACGCCCAGACGGCCAGGGCCGCGAGCGTGCGCGGCGACGTCCGGCTTCAGCGGGTCGTGAGAACGAGCAGCCCGAGGAACGTCAGATGCCTGTCTCGTCCTCGCGTCGATGATCGCGACGCGCACCGGCCATGTTCCGGACCGCCACGCCGAGGGTGCGGAAGCCCTGGGCGCTCCAGGCCTGGTGGCGCTTCCGAATCGCGGCCACGCCTGCGTCGATCGGGACGTCATGCCGACCGTCCGTCTCCGCCGCCGTGCAAATCGCCAGGAGTCTCGACGCCCCCTTCGTCAGATGAACGTGTGCGCCATCGTGCGCGCGAGCACGCTGAGACGCTTGCGGACGAAGTCGTAGGGGATCTCGTCCAGCTTCTCCAGCCGGCTCAGATCGTCAAGCGCCGCTGAGCTCGCGGATCGCCTCGTCGATCGGATTCGCAAACCCGGTCTGGAAAGACGCGTTCAGGTAGGCGTGGAACAGCACCCGGTCGTTCTCGGCACCGGCCGCATCCACGGCCGAATGCAAGTGCACCAGCCCCTCGGTCAGCGTGCCGGTCTTGTCAAGCAGAGCACGTCCATGCTGCCGAAGTTCTCGATCGCCGTCAGCCGCTTGACGATCACCTTTGTGCAGCCATGGCCTTCGCGCCCTTGGCGAGGTTGACGCTGATGATCGCGGGCAGCAATTCAGGGCGTCAGACCGACGGCCAGGGCCAGCGCGAAGAGCAACGAATCCAGGATCGGCTTCTGCAAGATAGACGTTGATGGCGAAAATCGCCAGGACCAGGAGCAGCGTGACCTCCATGAGGAAGTACGCCGAAGTGGCGCATGCCCCGCTCGAACTCCGTCTCCGCAGGGCGGAGACGCAGACGCTCCGAGATGCGTCCGAACTCCGTGGTTCGGCCGGTCCGCACGACCACGGCGCCCGCTGCCGCTCACGACATGAGTGCCCATGAACAAGACATTGGTCCGCCTGGGAAGACGCGTGTCCGCCGGCAAGCTCGCCCGCCACTTTCTCAACCGGATAGGTCTCGCCGGTGAGCGCGGCTTCGTTGAGAAACAAGTCACGTGCGTCGAGGAGCCGGCAGTCGCCGGGAACACTCGAACCAGCCGACACGGCCACCATATCACCGGCAACGACGTGCGCGGCGGCGATTTGCGTTTCACGGTTGTCGCGCAGCACCGTCGCGCGGACGTCGACGACCGCAAGCAGTTTCGCGACGATGCCGGCGGCGCCACGTTCCTGCCAGAATCCGAGGAGTCCGCTGACCGCGACGATCACCATGACGATCGCCCCATCCGCGGAGTCGTGCAGCACGAAGGACAGGAGCGCCGCGCCAAGCAGAAGGAGCACGATCGGCGAGGTGAACTGCCGCAACAGGAGCCGAATGATGCGGCCGTTGGTGTCGGGCCGCAGAGAGTTCGGCCCGTGCTGTGCCAACCGTCGCTCGGCTTCCGCTGCCGCGAGACCGGCGCGTGAGGAGTTCAGCAACAAAAGCAGGTCCTGGAGCGTGAGGCTCCAGAACGGACCGTCACTCCCCATTCCACCCTCCGCCGGTTATCTTCGACGTCCTGGAACGCCGCGAGCACGGTGCTGGCGATAGGCAGCCACTGTGATGTCATAGCCCGCCACGGTCTCACCCTCGCTCTTGCGAGGCTAAACGCGCACGGCGCGGCCAAGCGACTCGGAGTACCGACAGATCGGCACGAAAAATCTAACGCGTGGAATGCGGAAGAGCAGGTCGAACATCCTCGACCGCAGCGGTTGCGTACCACCGGTTCCTGTGGCGTCGTGGTTCGGCGGGCGCACGGGCGGCCACAGGAACCGGGGGTCACTAGAGCCCCGAGCCCCGATGAGGCTCACCGGTTAACGACGTCCCACCCCTCGCTTCCCGATTGCCAGACACTCGACAACTGGTACTGGTTCTCGTGCCGCTTGAAGGTCAGGGCTCAACCCAGCAGGATCATGGCCCCCATCCGGCGTCGTAAACACGAGCGCAGCCATATGGCTACCCTTCTCACCGTGGATCAGCACGACCGACGACGACATGTCATCACGCCGGACGGTGTATCTGCCGGCGGGGAAATTCTCTCCGTTCACGACGAACGAGAACGGCACGTTCGCCTCCAGTATGGTGGACGTGCTGGCTCGTGCTGTTCCAGCGGCACATAACAAGATCGCCCCGGCTGTCAGAACTGCATTTCTCATGATGGAACGCATTACGTCTTCTCCCTTCGCGCTTCATTGCGCCCGATGATGTCGTCGTCATCTACTCGTATTGGACGCAACTGGGCATGATCTGCCCGTGAAGGCCCCATTAATTCCTGTTCATGCGCCCACGGCCGATGGCAAGACCCAGACAGATGTGACGTCATCGCGATTCGCACGCATTAAGCCCATGTAATGCGGCTCTCATGTCGCGCTCACTTCCATGGGTTCAACTTGTGTGATGAACACGAAGGCGCTCGTCATCCTGCTCGCATCGTTATGGTGTGCGGTCCCCGACCGCGTGGCGTGGAGCAGTCCCCCCTCCGACATCCTGTCCGTTCCCGGCTTTGGCGAGGTAATGATTTACGCTCCTCGTACGACGCCGTCCGAGGTCGTGCTCTTTGTCTCCGGCGATGGGGGCTGGAATCTGGGTGTGATTCCGATGGCGGAAACGCTGCGCGACCACGGTGCTCTCGTGGTGGGCATCGACATCAGGGCAATGGTGCGGACGCTCAATGCGGCAGAGGGTTGCGCGTATCCGGCGGGCGATCTGGAAAGGCTGTCACGGACCGTACAGCTCAAGCGAGGTCTCGCAGAATACAAAGCTCCGATTCTGGTCGGATACTCTTCCGGCGCGACGCTGGCTTATGCCGCGCTCGCAGCGGCCCCGCCGGAAACCTTTGCCGGCGCCATCAGTCTTGGCTTCTGTCCCGACCTCGACATTCGCCGCTCTCCGTGCCAGCAGAATGGCTTGACCTTCACACGGCGAGCGAAGGGCCCAGGCTTCGATCTCGCCCCCAATCGCCAGATGCGAACACCGTGGATGGTGTTGCAGGGCGAGATTGATCAGGTGTGCGCGCCGGCTGACACTCGTGCGTTCGTCGCGGCTGTTCAAGGAGCCAGACTTTTTTCTCTGCCGAAAGTCGGACACGGGTTCGCGGTCACGCGCAACTGGGAAGCTCAGTATCTCGAGGCGTATCAAGCCATCGCTGCACACCGAACGAGCCGCGCAGAAATCGCGACAGCTCCCGAGATTGGCGACCTGGCGTTGACAGAAATCCCGGTGCCGCCGGCCGCACGCACGGACACGATGGCGATCATCCTCACCGGTGACGGCGGGTGGGCCGATCTCGACAAGCACATCGCAGCTGGAATGACGGCACGCGGCATTCCCACGGTGGGGTGGAGCAGTCTGCGGTATTACTGGGCGCCGCGGACACCTGAGGGCGCCGCCGCCGATCTGGGGCGCATCATCCGGCACTACATGTCACAGTGGTCGGTGAACCGCGTCATTTTGGTCGGCTACTCTTTTGGTGCCGACGTCGTCCCGTTTCTGGTCAACCGACTGCCGAGTGGGTTGTTGCCGCACGTGCGTTCGGTGGCGCTGCTTGGGCTTTCCGAGACCGCTGAATTCGAGTTTCACCTGTCCGACTGGATTGGCCAAGGCGGTCGGTCGCCGTACCGCACCGTACCTGAGGCCGAGCGGCTGACTGTGCCCGTGCTCTGTGTTCGAGGGGCAGACCAGGATGATTCAGCGTGCCGCAGCCTCAAGGGCATTCACATCGCCTCGCGCGAGGTCGGGCACGGGCATCACTTCAGTGGCGACTACGCGCAGCTCGTGGACATGATTGTCGGCACGTATCGCTAACCTCCAGCGGCGCAGTCAAGGGAGACGAGGTGGATGGCTTTACAAAAAGACCTTTATAATGTAAAGTTCTTTGCATAGTACCGACGAGGTCATCGGCCGTTCGTGCGCGATTGAAGCCCCGTGATACATCCGTCACCTCACCGTATATGGCGTCAGATGACGATCGAGCAGGTGCTGCCCCGGCGGCTGGCGCGCTTGGTGACGGCGGAACCCGACTGGGATCTGGTCTACGCGGAGGAGTTGCCGCGTGTGTTCAATTTCTTCCGCTACCGGCTCGGCGATTGCGCTGACGCCGAGGACCTCACCGCCCGCACGTTCGAAAAAGCCTGGCAGGCCCGACACCGATATCGGAGTGATGTCGCCGGGTTCGCCACGTGGCTGCTGACGATCGCGCGCAACATCGCCATCGATCACCAGCGAGCGCGCCAGCGCTACAAGCCGCTCGATGTCGCGGCCGCCGTGCCTGTCCCGGACGACCGACCGGAGCAGCGCGCGGTCCAGCAGTCCGAGGCGGAACGGCTCGCCGCGCTGGTCGCGACGTTGTCGCCGCGTCAGCGCGAGTTGATCGCGATGAAGTATGGCGCCGACATGACCAACCCTGCCATCGCGCGCGCGACCGGATTGAGCGAGAGCAATGTGGGAACGATTCTGCACCGCGCGGTCGAATCGCTGCGCGTGCGCTGGTGAGGAATGGAAACATGAGCAACGAAGCCTGGCTCCACGCGCTACGAAGCGACCCATCGCCCCTTTTCAAGGAGCAGTTGCGTGCGCGGCTGCGCGGAAACGAACCCGGCCTGAGCGAAGGTCCAAGGACGGGCGACGAGACCCCTGCGCGTCCACTACGCCAAGTGACTTCAATCGCTAGCGCAGGTCGTCGTAGCGAATCGCGATAATCTCGAGGCGCTTGGGCCCGCTCGGCGCGCGAACCGTTACCGTGTCTCCCACGCTTGCGGTCAGCAGCGCCCTGGCCAATGGAGAGCGCCACGACACGCGCGCGTCGCCGGCATCGAGCTCGTCCACTCCCACGATCGTGACCTCGCGCTCGTCGCCGGATTCGTCAAGGATCGTCACGGTCGCGCCGAAATAAACCCGTTCGCGCTTCTTGCCCGAGTTGTCCACGACCACGGCTCGATCGAGACTCTTCGAGAGGTAGCGGATACGCCGGTCGATTTCGCGCAGTTTCCGTTTCCCGTAGATGTAATCGCCATTCTCCGAGCGATCACCGTTGGCAGCGGCCCACGCCACGGTCGTGACGACCGGCGGGCGCTCCACCTTCCACAGGCGTGCAAGCTCGTCCTGCAGTCGCCGGTACCCGCCGGGCGTGATGTAATTCTTCGTCGTTTCAGTCATGCCGCCTGGGTCGCGAACCTTGGGCTAGTGTCGCTCAGGTCACGATTGACAGACAAACCCGGGCACGGACCGCGGACGATAGAATCGAGGGTCTTGCCGATACTCGCGACGGATATGCACAGAGTTCTTTGCGTGATAAAGTAACTCGCCATAGACATCGCGAGCCGACTCTATGCCACAACGCTTCTCTCTGGACCGCTCGGTGGATGCGCTCAACTCGATCAGACGCGACCTGGCTCATGCCGCTAAGTCGCTCGCGAAGGAGCGAGCGTTCACGCTGGTTTGCGTCATCTCGCTCGGCATTGGCATCGGAGCGATGGTCGCGCTCGCAACCTTCAGCCGCATGATCTCGGCGCCGGCGCGGAACATCAACACGAACGGGCTGACGGAGCTCCTGGTGCTCCCGATCGGTCCGCTCCGCGCCAAGGCCGGTACGTGGGCGCTCGAACAATGGTCCTATCCGGATTATCAGGCGCTACGTGATGCCGACATCGGTATGGACATCACGGGATGGACACGGGATTTCAGCGAAGTCGGCGCGAAAACCCCAGACGAAACCGCGCTTCCTCGTGTGACGACGTTGTACGTCTCGGCCAACTACTTCCGTACGTTTGGCGTGACGCTCGCCCGTGGATCAGGCTTTGACCCCGCAATCGACGATGCGCCAACCGCGGAACCGCGTGTCGTATTGAGCCATGACTTCTGGACGAGTCGCGCGGCATCCGATCCCGAGATCATCGGAAAATCCGTGACCCTCGATGGCGTCCCGCACACCGTCGTCGGGATCGCGCCGGCCGACTTTCGGGGCCACTTCCACTTTTTCCAAGCTCCGGGTTCCATGCTGTTCATTCCGCTGGAGCGACACCCACGCCTGAAAGCGACTCCGAATCTTCGAGACGACAGGACGGTCGACTGGGTGCGAATCCACGGCCGGCTCGACCCAGGCGTGGACATCAGGCGGGCGAATGCGCTGGTTTCAACGACGGTCACTGGCTTGGCGCAGCGATATCCCGCGTCGAACGAATTCAAGGCGGCCACCGTTGAGCAGTACAGCTCGATGGGTGCGGCCGGTCGTCCTGAGTCGCGACGCGTGATCAGCGTCATTCTCAGCCTGGCGGGAACGGTGCTCCTGGTCGTGTGCCTGAACATCTCGGGCATGATGCTGGTCCGCGGCGCCAACCGTGAGCGCGAGCTGTCCATCCGCGCGGCGCTCGGCGCGGGCCGCGGGCCTCTCATTCGCCATCTGTTCTTCGAAGCGCTCTTGCTGGCATTTGCATCGGGCGCGATCAGCGCGGTTGTCCTATTCGGTATTCCTGCCATGGTTGGATGGTGGATGGGCGCACCAGTTCCTCAGGAGATCGATCTGGACGCGGCCGGTGTCGCGATCTCGTCTGGACTGTGCCTGCTCGTGAGCGTGCTGTTCGGATTGCTGCCGGCCGTGCGCTTCAGCCGTCCGAATCTGATTTCCTCACTGAAGGAGGATGCCGGCGGCGGGGGACGCCAGACGATTCGCGTGCATCGTGTGGCGGCGCTTGTGCAAATCGGCATCGCCGTCCCATTTCTGGTACTCAGCGGCGTGATGCTCGACCGGGTGCGGACGGCGGAGTTTGGCTTTCCAACCGATGGACTGGCAGCCGCGCGCTTGCCGGTGCCAAGCGGACCGCAGCGAGAGGCCGGCTTTTCCATCCGGAGGGTTCGCGACAATCTCCAAGAGGCAAACGGGGTGCGCTCTGTTGCTCTGGCCGAGGGCATGCCAATTGACTTCGACTACCGGACCTTTCGAGTCGCCAACTCGGACAAATCCGAGTTTGTCACCGCGCACGTCACGCACGTGGGCGAAAACTTTCTCGAGACCATCGGCGCGCCGCTGCTGCGAGGTCGAACGATCACGGCCGAGGATCGAATCCGGACCGCGCCCGTCGCGGTGATTTCCGAACCACTCGCCAAGCAACTGTTTCCGGCAACAGAGCCGATTGGCGAACGCTTGACGCTCACGCTGGAAGAGAGCCGCGAGCAGGCGTTCACGATAGTGGGCGTGACGGCGGACTTCGCCACGTCGCAACTGACCACCGAGCGGCCGCAAATCCTGCTGCCGCTGCCGGAGGCACTTGGGCCGTCGGTCCATCTCATCGCGCGGGGCGCGCCGGGCGACGAACCGAAGTTGAAGGCCGCCCTGGAGAGTGCGCTCCGCGAGTTAGGCGTTGAGGCGCTGCCCGGTGTGGCGTTCCCCGGCATCGTCACCGGACAAGACCTCGTCGAGAAAAGCATTGGCGATTTGATTGCGGAGTCCACCGCCGTGGCATTCGCCGGCGGTGTGGTGCTGATTCTGGCGGCGCTGGGCATCGTCGGCGTCGTCGGGTTCATGGTGGCCACGCGAAAACGCGAGATTGCCGTCCGGATGGCGCTGGGGTCCACACGTTTACGCGTGTTCGGCCTGATGCTGTCAGACATCGTGAAGCTCGTGATCCCCGGCGTCGTCGGCGGCCTCCTCCTCGCGGCGGTTCTGATTCGCACGATGGAAAACGTGATGGGCACTCCGCTCACCCTCGGCTCAACTCCGCTCGGCGTCATGGAGCCGCTGATCTATTTGCTCGCTTCCACGATCGCCGTCTCTGTCGCACTTCTGGCCGGCCTTCCAGCCGCGCGGCGCGCGACCTCCGTCCAGCCGATGGTGGCGATACGATCCGAGTCAAAATAAGCTTTGTAGTGTAAAGTCCTTTGTATAAATACTGGACTAGGTCGTCAGCCCGTCGTGCGCGATTGAAGCCCCGTGATACATCCGTCACCTCACCGTATATGGCGTCAGATGACGATCGAGCAGGTGCTGCCCCGGCGGCTGGCGCGCTTGGTGACGGCGGAACCCGACTGGGATCTGGTCTACGCGGAGGAGTTGCCGCGTGTGTTCAATTTCTTCCGCTACCGGCTCGGCGATTGCGCTGACGCCGAGGACCTCACCGCCCGCACGTTCGAAAAAGCCTGGCAGGCCCGACACCGATATCGGAGTGATGTCGCCGGGTTCGCCACGTGGCTGCTGACGATCGCGCGCAACATCGCCATCGATCACCAGCGAGCGCGCCAGCGCTACAAGCCGCTCGATGTCGCGGCCGCCGTGCCTGTCCCGGACGACCGACCGGAGCAGCGCGCGGTCCAGCAGTCCGAGGCGGAACGGCTCGCCGCGCTGGTCGCGACGTTGTCGCCGCGTCAGCGCGAGTTGATCGCGATGAAGTATGGCGCCGACATGACCAACCCTGCCATCGCGCGCGCGACCGGATTGAGCGAGAGCAATGTGGGAACGATTCTGCACCGCGCGGTCGAATCGCTGCGCGTGCGCTGGTGAGGAATGGAAACATGAGCAACGAAGCCTGGCTCCACGCGCTACGAAGCGACCCATCGCCCCTTTTCAAGGAGCAGTTGCGTGCGCGGCTGCGCGGAAACGAACCCGGCCTGAGCGAAGGTCCAAGGACGGGCGACGAGACCCCTGGCCGTCCACTACGCCAAGTGACTTCAATCGCTAGCGCAGGTCGTCGTAGCGAATCGCGATAATCTCGAGGCGCTTGGGCCCGCTCGGCGCGCGAACCGTTACCGTGTCTCCCACGCTTGCGGTCAGCAGCGCCCTGGCCAATGGAGAGCGCCACGACACGCGCGCGTCGCCGGCATCGAGCTCGTCCACTCCCACGATCGTGACCTCGCGCTCGTCGCCGGATTCGTCAAGGATCGTCACGGTCGCGCCGAAATAAACCCGTTCGCGCTTCTTGCCCGAGTTGTCCACGACCACGGCTCGATCGAGACTCTTCGAGAGGTAGCGGATACGCCGGTCGATTTCGCGCAGTTTCCGTTTCCCGTAGATGTAATCGCCATTCTCCGAGCGATCACCGTTGGCAGCGGCCCACGCCACGGTCGTGACGACCGGCGGGCGCTCCACCTTCCACAGGCGGGCAAGCTCGTCCTGCAGTCGCCGGTACCCGCCGGGCGTGATGTAATTCTTCGTCGTTTCAGTCATGCCGCCTGGGTGGCGAACCTTGGGCTAGTGTCGCTTAGGTCACGATTGACAGACAAACCCGGGCACGGACCGCGGACGATAGAATCGAGGGTCTTGCCGATACTCGCGACGGATATGCACAGAGTTCTTTGCGTGATAAAGTAACTCGCCATAGACATCGCGAGCCGACTCTATGCCACAACGCTTCTCTCTGGACCGCTCGGTGGATGCGCTCAACTCGATCAGACGCGACCTGGCTCATGCCGCTAAGTCGCTCGCGAAGGAGCGAGCGTTCACGCTGGTTTGCGTCATCTCGCTCGGCATTGGCATCGGAGCGATGGTCGCGCTCGCAACCTTCAGCCGCATGATCTCGGCGCCGGCGCGGAACATCAACACGAACGGGCTGACGGAGCTCCTGGTGCTCCCGATCGGTCCGCTCCGCGCCAAGGCCGGTACGTGGGCGCTCGAACAATGGTCCTATCCGGATTATCAGGCGCTACGTGATGCCGACATCGGTATGGACATCACGGGATGGACACGGGATTTCAGCGAAGTCGGCGCGAAAACCCCAGACGAAACCGCGCTTCCTCGTGTGACGACGTTGTACGTCTCGGCCAACTACTTCCGTACGTTTGGCGTGACGCTCGCCCGTGGATCAGGCTTTGACCCCGCAATCGACGACGCGCCAACCGCGGAACCGCGTGTCGTATTGAGCCATGACTTCTGGACGAGTCGCGCGGCATCCGATCCCGAGATCATCGGAAAATCCGTGACCCTCGATGGCGTCCCGCACACCGTCGTCGGGATCGCGCCGGCCGACTTTCGGGGCCACTTCCACTTTTTCCAAGCTCCGGGTTCCATGCTGTTCATTCCGCTGGAGCGACACCCACGCCTGAAAGCGACTCCGAATCTTCGAGACGACAGGACGGTCGACTGGGTACGAATCCACGGCCGGCTCGACCCAGGCGTGGACATCAGGCGGGCGAATGCGCTGGTTTCAACGACGGTCACTGGCTTGGCGCAGCGATATCCCGCGTCGAACGAATTCAAGGCGGCCACCGTTGAGCAGTACAGCTCGATGGGTGCGGCCGGTCGTCCTGAGTCGCGACGCGTGATCAGCGTCATTCTCAGCCTGGCGGGAACGGTGCTCCTGGTCGTGTGCCTGAACATCTCGGGCATGATGCTGGTCCGCGGCGCCAACCGTGAGCGCGAGCTGTCCATCCGCGCGGCGCTCGGCGCGGGCCGCGGGCCTCTCATTCGCCATCTGTTCTTCGAAGCGCTCTTGCTGGCATTTGCATCGGGCGCGATCAGCGCGGTTGTCCTATTCGGTATTCCTGCCATGGTTGGATGGTGGATGGGCGCACCAGTTCCTCAGGAGATCGATCTGGACGCGGCCGGTGTCGCGATCTCGTCTGGACTGTGCCTGCTCGTGAGCGTGCTGTTCGGATTGCTGCCGGCCGTGCGCTTCAGCCGTCCGAATCTGATTTCCTCACTGAAGGAGGATGCCGGCGGCGGGGGACGCCAGACGATTCGCGTGCATCGTGTGGCGGCGCTTGTGCAAATCGGCATCGCCGTCCCATTTCTCGTACTCAGCGGCGTGATGCTCGACCGGGTGCGGACGGCGGAGTTTGGCTTTCCAACCGATGGACTGGCAGCCGCGCGCTTGCCGGTGCCAAGCGGACCGCAGCGAGAGGCCGGCTTTTCCATCCGGAGGGTTCGCGACAATCTCCAAGAGGCAAACGGGGTGCGCTCTGTTGCTCTGGCCGAGGGCATGCCAATTGACTTCGACTACCGGACCTTTCGAGTCGCCAACTCGGACAAATCCGAGTTTGTCACCGCGCACGTCACGCACGTGGGCGAAAACTTTCTCGAGACCATCGGCGCACCGCTGCTGCGAGGTCGAACGATCACGGCCGAGGATCGAATCCGGACCGCGCCCGTCGCGGTGATTTCCGAACCACTCGCCAAGCAACTGTTTCCGGCAACAGAGCCGATTGGCGAACGCTTGACGCTCACGCTGGAAGAGAGCCGCGAGCAGGAGTTCACGATAGTGGGCGTGACGGCGGACTTCGCCACGTCGCAACTGACCACCGAGCGGCCGCAAGTCCTGCTGCCGCTGCCGGAGGCACTTGGGCCGTCGGTCCATCTCATCGCGCGGGGCGCGCCGGGCGACGAACCGAAGTTGAAGGCCGCCCTGGAGAGTGCGCTCCGCGAGTTAGGCGTTGAGGCGCTGCCCGGTGTGGCGTTCCCCGGCATCGTCACCGGACAAGACCTCGTCGAGAAAAGCATTGGCGATTTGATTGCGGAGTCCACTGCCGTGGCATTCGCCGGCGGTGTGGTGCTGATTCTGGCGGCGCTGGGCATCGTCGGCGTCGTCGGGTTCATGGTGGCCACGCGAAAACGCGAGATTGCCGTCCGGATGGCGCTGGGGTCCACACGTTTACGCGTGTTCGGCCTGATGCTGTCAGACATCGTGAAGCTCGTGATCCCCGGCGTCGTCGGCGGCCTCCTCCTCGCGGCGGTTCTGATTCGCACGATGGAAAACGTGATGGGCACTCCGCTCACCCTCGGCTCAACTCCGCTCGGCGTCATGGAGCCGCTGATCTATTTGCTCGCTTCCACGATCGCCGTCTCTGTCGCACTTCTGGCCGGCCTTCCAGCCGCGCGGCGCGCGACCTCCGTCCAGCCGATGGTGGCGATCCGGTCCGAGTAGCACTTCACGAAGGTTCTTCGCGGAGGTTCTTCACGAGGTTCGACGATGGTTCTAACCACGTTCGCGGTGCGTGCGGTAAACAATGCCGGCACGAGCGCAGCGTCGCAGCGTCAGTGGCGTCGTGGGGCCGGGTATGTACATCTTCACGGTGCTGGCCGTGAACCCGTGCGGCTCGGGTACGGAGACCGCGCCGCAGTCCGTCACGGTGCCGTAGGGGTAAGCCGCCTCCGAGGGGATCAAACCCTCTTTCGATTCTGCGATGACTTGGGGCGAGCCTCCTTTGACGCCGAGCGGTTCGAGATCCCAAAGCAGCAGCGAGGACGCTGTGCGCGGTCGCAGCATTCGTGAACGGAGGCGCCTACCAATTCCTTGACGAGACTTTCCATGGCCCGACAGACCGCAGGGTGTTTCCCAGTCAAAGCCGATAGCGGGCAACCCTCGCCGCGGATGATGTAATGACCGTTTTCCTCCACGTGCGTCACGGCCCCGAGTTGCTCGTTGAGCAGATCGCTTGCCGCCATGGCACGGGACCGCAGGGTACCTGAGGGTCGTCCGGAAGATAGTTCGCCCGCGAGCTTCCTCCCCGCCTCCCGCAAGAGCGCATCTACCTGACGTCTCGGCAAGCCATTGGCGAACACGTCAACGAGTTGGGTGAGCAGCGGAATATACGCCCGCGACAGCAGTTGCTCGACGTCGGGCGTCAGCCCAAAGATTCGTGACGGTCTGGTTGTTCCCGGCCTCCTGCCGACGCGTCTGACGACCCCATCACGCTCCATTGCGGTGATCTGTGCTCGTACTCCGCTGGCACTGAGCTCCAGCCTCGATGCGATGTCGTCGACCGTCAATGGGCCGCGCTGGAGGAGACTGACGATCCGCCCGCGGCCCGTATCAAGTAGTTGTTGTCTGAGCATGTGCGCACGCGCCGACGAAGACCTAGGTGGGGTCGTTGAGCGCTGTCCTGTCGTCGATTGTTACATCCGGCGCCTTGGTCGACCGAATATGGCAGGCATTTACCCTCACCAAGTGACCGTCGTCGACCTGCCCTGCAGTTTACTCGCCACAAAACGATGGGGTTGGAAGGGCCCTTAATTTGCAGAATACGCAAGCTGCATATTGCGTATCTGGCTCATGAGCACGCCCAGCTCAACGGGTTAGATGCTGACTTTCTCAGCGGAGGCAGGAGACATGGCAATCGAAGGAACACGCATGACGGAGCCGACACAACGAAAGACGCCGGTCCCTGTGGCAGCCTTGGCCTTCATCATCTTCACTGCGGGCACTGCACTGAGCGCATGCGACACGATGAAGCCGGCTGCCGAAAGCAGACCGCCCGCAGCCACTGCAGCGCCTCAAGCCAAGCAGGAGTCGTCGGCGGCCGAGGTCACCGAGGGCCAGCGTATTTTTCGTTTCGAGACCTTCGGTGATGAACAACTCTGGACCGACAAGCTTCGCCTGAACGAGGTGGTCGAGAAGAACGTGGATCCGACGACAGCGCTCAAGGTCGGGCTCAAGGTCGACGCGGACGTACTGCCAGCCGGCATCCTCGAGAAGGTCGATCTCAAGAGTCCCGCCACGACAGTCGCGCTACTCAAGATGAATGCGGTCGTGGGTCTGCAGGCCACGGTTGATGCCAACAATCACATCACGCGGCTTGGCGTCACCTGCGCGCTCTGTCATTCCACCGTGGACAACTCAGTCATGGCTGGCATCGGTCGGCGCAAGGACGGCTGGCCCAACCGCGATCTCAATGTAGGAGCGATCATCGCCCTGTCACCCGCGCTGCCCGCGGACAAAAAAGCGGTGTACCAGTCGTGGGGCCCCGGCAAATACGACCCACGCTACAACCAGGACGGAAAGAGCACGCCGCTCGTCCTCCCTCCCGCGTATGGCTTGGCTCAAGTGAAGAACGAAACGTACACGGCGGAAGGACCGATCTGGTACTGGAATGCCTATGTCGCCGTTACCCAGATGGGCGGGCAGGGCAACTTCTCCGATCCGCGGCTCGGGATCGACGTCAAGCATTCGCCGGACATGGTGACGTCCAAGCTCGCGGCGCTGCGCGCCTACCAGCACAGTCTGCCGGCACCTGCCGCTCCGGCCGGCAGCTTCGATGCCGCTATCGCTGAGCGAGGACGCAGCGTGTTTGACCGTACGTGCGCGAGCTGTCACATTGGCGGATCCGGCACGGATAACAACGGTGGGACATTGCATCCCCCGGCGGACACTGGCGTCGACGGAGCGTATGCGGCACGCACCGCAAGCAAGGCGTACCGCACAACCCCTCTGCGTGCGCTTTGGCAGCATCCGCCGTACTTCCACGACGGCAGCGCGGCCACGCTCGCCGACGTCGTGGCGCATTACAACCGGGTTCGTAAACTCGGTCTCACCGCCGAGCAGCAGCGCGAGCTCGTTGAGTATCTGAAGTCGCTTTGATCGCCTGCATCCAAGCGCAAGCGCTTGTCAGGGCGGAGAGAGCGCATTGATGGTGACGTAGTAGCCGTCCGGATCGCGGAGTGAGAACTCCCTTGTTCGAGTGTTCGGGTTCACGTGCGGTTCCTCTTCGAACCGGGTGACGAGAGCGCGTGCTCTCTCGAGTGCCATGTCGAAATCGTCGACACGGAAGAACAACAGGAGCCCGTTGCCAGGTGGCGCCACGTCCGGACTCATCAAGGTGGGATGCTCGTGCGCGCCCCACTGGTGGAGGCAGAGCAAGACGGTTCCATCCGTATCCAGGATCTGACCAAAGTGGTCATGCGCCGGAGGCGTCTCGGGCTGGCCAAAGAGCGCCTGGTACCACTTGAAGCTGCCCGCGACATCATTTACGCCAACGATCGTCCATGTGCGTTTCATGGCATTTCCGCGGTCCACCGATCGGCGAGCGCTGCGAGGACCGTACGCTCACGCACGTCATCGTTGCCGATTCGCCGGATGCCACCGATTTCCGCAAGACGACGAGCTGCCGCCCAACGGCGGCCAGCAGTCGTTCATCATGATCACGGTCGGGACGACCGCAATTCATTGTGCCATTCACCCAAACATGACTGGCATGCTGATTGTCCGAGAACGCTAGCCGGTCTTGGGTTGGCGACCCATTCGATCCCGGCGTTAGGAACCGGGCTTGAGTCGGACCGATCACGTCGTTGCCTTGGCGAAGAAGGTGGGATCGAAGCGGCTGGTTGTTGAAAACAGAGACCTTTAGGCGCCGGCGGTTCGACATGCTCACGGGCACACGTTGGAGAAGTAGGGCTTCTCTCGGGGCTAGGGTCTGCGCTTGCGCTTCGGTTGGCCAGGCGCGATCGTGAGATCTGGCTTTGCGATCATCACTTCCGTTGACTTGATGATCGCGAACGCATCGTCTCCTCTTTTGAGCTTCAGCGCGCGAACCGCGTCAGCACTGATCAACGCCGTCAGCGAGTGATTTCCGACCCTCAATCGCACCTGTGCGAGAAGACCGTCGATTCGCACCTCGTCGATGAAGCCCGGTAGGCGATTTCGGGCACTCAGCGCGCCCAGTGGTTCGTCGGCATCCGCTTGGATCGCCCGACGCGGGCTTTCCGGCTGTCGGTGGGCGATCAGCCGATCGACCTCGGCATTTGTGATGCGATGGTGGCCGCCTGCCGTGCGGGTTGTCCGCACGGCACCCGAATGGACCCATCGTTTCAACGTCGAATAGGCAACGCCCAACTGCTCGGCCGCCGCTCTGACAGTCAGAAGCGTCATCGTTTCCTCTTTCGAATCGTGTCGAATCGTATCACCCAAAGTCGACTCGCCAACGTCGATCGCCGCAACGCTTGAACGGTTGCAGCGGCTGTCTAGAAGCACTCACAGAGACGATGCAAACTGTCACAAGAATCGTGTCATATTGATTCAAGCGGCGCACTGCAGTACAAATGACAGCGGCTGCTGCCCACCGTGGTGCTGCTCGGCCACGTCAGGAGGACTCCCAAATGAGGCGGGTTCGAGGGGCTTGCCTTGCGATCGCGTGCGCAGCGGCGTTCATCGCGACGTCCGAACGCACGCAGCGCGGTCCGACGGTCGCCGCGGCAGCGAATCTCAACTTCGCGCTGACGGAGATCGCGGAGCAGTTCGCGCGCGACCGCGGCACGCGCGTCGAGCTGGTGTTTGGGGCGTCCGGGACGCTGGCACGGCAGATTCTCGATGGCGCGCCGTTCGAATTGTTCCTGGCCGCCGACGAAGAGTTCCCCAATCAACTGGTGAAGGCCGGGCTGACGCGCGACCCAGGCGTCGTCTATGCAGTGGGCCGGCTCGTCTTGTTTGCCCCGTCCGGATCGCCACTGGCGGTCGATGAGCGTCTCGAGGGGTTGTCGAACCTGGTGAAGAAGGATGGCGTGACGCGGTTCGCCATCGCCAATCCCGAAGTCGCTCCGTATGGGCGGGCGGCCGAGAGCGTTCTGCGCAAGCGCGGCTTGTGGGACGCCATGCGCCCGCGCCTCGTGCTCGGAGACACGATCGCGCAAGCGGCGCAGTTCGCGACGACCGGCAACGCGGTCGGCGGGCTGATCGCGTATTCGCTCGTCCTCGCCCCCGGCTTTGCGGACCGCGGCACCTATGCCGTCCTGCCGGAGACCGATTACGAACCACTCCGCCAGCGGATGGTACTGCTGAAGCAGGCGCGGCCGGCGGTTGTACAGTTCTACGATTACCTGCAAACCGATGCGGCACGCCCGATTCTGCGAAAGCACGGGTACGGAGTGCCACAATAGCGAGCGATGGACTGGACGGCACTCGCTGTCTCCCTCTGGCTCGGCGCCGGCACCGTCACCATCCTGCTTCCGGTGGGCATCTGGTTCGGCCGGTTTCTCGCCTTCCGTCACTTTCGCGGCAAGCTGCTGGTGGAGGCGCTCGTTACAGCGCCACTCGTGCTGCCACCGACGGTGCTCGGCTTCTACCTGCTCGTCACCTTCGGCGCGCGTTCACCAGTCGGTCAGGCCTTCCAGTCGCTCTTCGGACAAGCGTTGCCGTTTACGTTCGAGGGGCTGCTCGTGGCCTCGGCGATCGCCAACATTCCATTCGTCGTCCAGCCGATTCAGCGCGGCTTCGAGGCCATTCCCGCCGCCCTACGAGACGCGGCCGCCTGCTGTGGCCTGACGCCCTGGGAGCGATTTCTCCGCATCGAGCTGCCGCTGGCGTGGCCCAGCGTGTTGACGGCCGCCATCCTGACGTTCGCGCACACGCTCGGGGAGTTCGGCGTCGTGTTGATGGTGGGTGGCAACCTGCCGGGTGAAACGCGCACGCTCAGCGTCGCCATCTACGATCGCATGCAGGCGTTCGACGATCGCAGCGCCGGCACCATGGCCGCCGTGTTACTCCTGATCGCGTTGGCGACGCTGATGGCTACGACGCTGCTCTCGCGGCGGGTGCACGTTGGCCGGGGCTGATCCCCGACTGTCCGTGGCACTGCGTCAGGCGGGCCCGATCCCGCTCGACGTCGAGTTCACTTGCGGTTCCGGCGACGTCCTGGCGATCTTCGGGCCATCGGGCAGCGGCAAGACGACGATTCTCCGCAGCATCGCGGGCCTGTATCGCCCGGCGATGGCCACGGTTCGAGCCGGGTCGGCGCTCTGGACCGACACGCAGACGAACGCGTACACGCCGCCGCACCTGCGCGCGGTGGGCTTCGTGTTTCAGGACTACGCGCTGTTCCCGCATCTCACGGCCGTGGGGAATGTCATGACTGCCCTCGGTCATCGCCCTCGCGCGGAGCGTCGGGCGCGCGCCGAGGAACTGCTGACGCTCGTGCATCTGGCCGAGCACCGTGACCGGCGCCCGCACGAGTTGTCAGGCGGGGAGCGCCAGCGGGTGGCCCTCGCGCGGGCGCTCGCGCGTGACCCCTCGGTGCTGCTCCTCGACGAGCCGTTCGCCGCGGTCGATCGCCGCATCCGCCGGACCCTCCAGCGTGAGATCGAGACGATTGCGCAGACGCTCGACATCCCGCTGATTCTCGTCACGCACGACTTCGAGGACGTCGTCCGGCTGGCGACCCATCTGCTGCTCCTCGAACAGGGACGCGGCGTCGCCAGCGGTCCGCTGCACGAGCTGACGTGCCGTGTGGACCTGCCCTGGCTTCGTGACGCCGTCGGCCTCGGCAGTGTCCTCGACACGCGAGTCGTCGCTAGTCATCCCGGCCGCGGGCTCGTGGAGGTGGCGTTTGACGGCGGAACCCTGTTGACGGCGACCGCGCCGCTCGCGAACGGCTCGACGGTCCGCGTCAGGATCGCTGCGCGCGACGTGATTCTCGCGACGAATGCCCCAGAGGGACTCAGCCTCCACAACGTGTTGGCCGGGACGGTTTCGCGCGTTGCACGCAGTGCCGACGATACGGCTATCGTTCAGGTGATGGTCGGCGGTAAGGGGCTGCTGGCAGAGGTCACTGCTGACGCGGTCGAGCGCCTGCCGATCACCGTCGGCAAACCAATCTATGCGCTCGTCAAGTCGGTCGCAATCGACGTCGGGCGGTAGCGAAGCTCACTCGCCGCGAGACGCAGCCTACAACCTGATGGGAACGTCTACCGACCGCTGACGCCCACCCACCAGCGCGACCGACTTGAGTCGACTTAAGACGGTTTGATCACGCATTCAATCCGAGCTAGAGTGTCTGGCTTGATTGCAAAGCATCAGCCGCCCAATCCGGACGTTCCGAGATCCCACGATTGAAAACTGTGGAGACCGACGGATAGTGAGCATGATTCGAAGCGTTTTACTTTCAATGTGTCTGGCCGTCGCATGTGTGTTCGGAGCCACGGTGGTACCCGCCCGTGCGCAAACGGCGGCCGGCGAAATCACCGGCGTGGTGAAGGATCCGGGTGGGGCCGCCGTTCCCGGCGCGATCATCACCGTCACGGAGGCTCGGACGAACCTGCAGCGAGTCGTCGTCTCGACGGGCGATGGCGTGTATGCGGTGGCCAGCCTGGCACCGGGCGAGTACCGCCTGGAACTCGAGCTCTCGGGCTTCAAGCCCGTGCGCCGCGAGGGCATCCGGTTGGCGACCGGTGAGAAGGCGCGCATCGATTTCGATCTCGCGGTCGGCGGCCTTCAAGAACAGGTGACCGTGGTCGGGGATGCACCGGCGATCCGAGGGGAAAGCGCGAGCTTGGGTACGGTTGTCGAACATGAACAGGTCGTCCAGCTCCCGTTGAACGGCCGTCTGTTCATCACGCTCGCCGCCATCGCACCGGGTGTAGCCTTGCCGCCGAACTCCGTGCTGCCCCGCATCAACGGGGGCCGGCCTCGCACGAACGAGTATCTGTTCGACGGCATCTCCGTCCTGCAGCCGGAGCCGGGCCAGGTCGCGTACTACCCGATTGTCGACGCCATTCAGGAGTTCAAGATTGAGAGCAACAGCCCTCCCGCAGAGTTCGGCCGGTTCAACGGCGGCGTGGTGAATCTCACCACCAAATCGGGCGGCAACGCGTTCGACGGCAGCGTATTCGGATTCTTCCGGAACGAGCACCTCAATGCCCGGAACTTTTTTCAGAGGGCCAATCCGACAAAACCGGCGTATCGCCGCAGCCAGTACCGGCGGCCTGCTCGGCGGACCCGTTGCCAAGGACCGAACATTCTTCTTCGCGGATTATCAGGGACAACGTCAGCAGATCGGTCGCACGGTGACATCGACTGTCCCCACTGTGCTGCAGCGCCAGGGGATCTTCACGGAAGCGATCGCTGGACGGGTGCCCGTCATTTACGATCCGGCGACCACTGCCGGCTCGAGTCGATCACCCTTTCTCGGCAACACAATTCCGAGGAGCGCGATGGATCCCGTCGCGCTCGCCCTGCTCGAGCGTTACCCGATGCCGACCGCTGCCGGAACGGCGAACAACTACAGCCGGACCGCCAACGAAATCAACGATCAGGATCAAGCCGATGTGCGCGTCGATCACAAGTTCGCGTCGGGCAGCGATCAGGTGTTTGGCCGCCTGACACATTTCCGCGACACCGCCGTGCCGGTCACCGCGCTTCCGGATGGCAGCGGCACGATCCCTGCCGGCAGTGTAGCCATTGGACCTCAGGAGACCCGTGCCTGGGCGTTCGCGTCGAACTATCAACACACCTTCTCGAGCAATCTGTTGAATGAAGTGCGGATCGGCGACACGCGCCGCTCGGTTGAACGCACAGCGACGCAGCTGCCAGGCCCTGCCGGCGCCACCCTCAACATTCCGGGAATCCCCACGAACGCGCAGTTTCCCAACACCCTGCCCACCTTTGCCCCAAACGGTTATCAGCAGCTCGGGTCGCCCCTGAGCACCGCGTCGAATTTCAATACGAGCGTGACCGAGATCGCCGACACGCTGACGTGGCTGAAGGGCCGCCATACCGTGAAGCTGGGGCTCGACTGGCGCTGGGAGCGGCTGAACGTGATCCAGCCGCCATGGCCCACCGGGAACTTCATCTTCAGCACGGTGGGCAGTGACTTGCCAGGCGTCACCGGCACCGGCAACCCGTTCGCAAGCTTCCTGCTCGGACAGGTGCAAACATTTGCCATCTCGTTCCAACAGACTGAGATCAAGGAACGCGCGCACTTTCAGGAGTACTTCATCCAGGACGACTGGAAGGTGTCCGACCGTCTGACGATCAACCCGGGGCTGCGATACACCCTGAACTTCCCGTCGACCGAGATCAACGGTCAGACCGCCGTCTTCAATCTGCAGACCCGGCAGCTCGACTACCCCGGCGACGATCCCGTGCGGCCGCTCAAGAAGAACAACTTCGGGCCTCGCGTTGGCGCCGTCTATCGTGTGACCGACAAGACAATCGTCAGTTCGGGGTACGGGCTCGTGTGGATCGAAATGGCCGGCATTACCACCCCCTTTACGACGCCGACGTTCCCGTTCTTGCAGGAAGTCACTCTGCGAACGCTCGACAACATCGCGCCGGCCTTCCTCCTGGCGAGAGGACCGACGGTGACGCCGATCGAACCCACGCCGACCGCCGGTTTGGGGCAGGGCGTGTTCACGGTGAACGGTTCGCTCGGGTCCGGCTATGCGCAGCAGTGGAACGTCTCGGTGCAGCGGGAGCTGACGCCGAACACCGTCGTCGAGGCGTCGTACCTCGGATCGAAGATCACACAGGTTGGCATTCCGGACAGCAATGTCAATCAGTTGACCGAGGAGCAGTTGCAGCTTGGCGCGGCGCTGCTCGCGCGAGTGGAGAACCCATACTTCGGGATCGTTCCGCGCTCGTCGTCGATCGGCGATCCGATGATCACCGTGGCCCAGCTGATGAAGCCGTACCCGGAGTATACGGCGGTCAGCTTCTATCGAAACAATGTCGGCGTTACCAGATATCAAGCGTTTGCGCTCAGCATCCGGCAGCGGTTGTCGCGCGGACTGACGTACTCGGCGGCCTACACGCGGTCGACGCTGAAGGACACCGCTTCTTCGGTGTTCGACGCCTCGATTCTCACCGGACCGTTGACCAACGCGGCCGTCGCTGACAGCTACAACCTGGATCGTGACTACGACTACTCCACGGGCGACATTCCGCATTACTTCGGCGCCTCGCTGGTCTGGGATCTCCCGATCGGCGAGGGCCGTGCGAAACAGCCGCGTGGCGTCCTTGGCATGCTCGCGAGCGATTGGAGCATCGCGACACTGGTAACGCTGCAGTCGGGTGTACCAGTCGCGGTGACACAGGCCAACTCGCTCGGGTATGCCGGCTTCACGACGCAGCGGCCCAATCTCGTCGGCGACCCGACGCTGCACTCTGACGAACGAACGCCCGCGCGCTGGTTCAACACGTCGGCGTTCGCCACCGCCAACCAGTTCTCACTCGGCACCGCGTCGCGCAATCCGGTGCGGGGGCCCTCGTACCGCGATGTCGATCTCGCCTTGATGCGAGTCGTTCGACTCGGGAGCGAACGGATTATCGAGCTGCGAGCCGAGGTGTTCAATCTGCTGAACACGGTGAATTACGGGGCGCCGGCCGCGATGCTGGGCGCCGCGAATTTCGGGACGATCACCTCCGCGCTCGATCCACGGGTCGTGCAACTCGCGGTGAAGTTCTCATTCTGACATGGTGATTGAAGCGTCCACCCTTCGCGTGAGCGACGAGCGAAGGGTGGGATTTGCCTATCGCGGCGGCCGATCTCGCAGCAGGTACTGGGCAACCGAGAGGTAGTAGTTCCTGGCGTTGGCGCTCGTCTGTCGCTCCCCCAGTTCGGTCAGGGCCTGCACTTTGAGGCGCTTCGCGTCGACGTTGGCGCCGTCCACGGCCAGGATGCAGTCCGCGAGCTCGGCGGCCCATCGGAAGTCGCCCTTGGCCAGCGCCTCCCTGCCACGTGAAAGCGTCTGTTGCGCGCCACCAGCCAGGGCCACAATTTTCTGCGCACGCTCTACCTCCGGCATCGGAAACAGGCGCGTGGCGTTGCCGTCGAACCACCCAAGGTGGTCGCTGTAAATCGCGCGCACTGACCATTCCACGGTGCCGTAGTACTCCTGCAGATAGGGGCTCGCCGCGAGGTGCGGCGGCAGCTTCACGTGCGCGACCAGTTCGTCGGGGCGCTCGCCCTTCTTCATGCCCTCGATCGTCTGGTCGTACACGGACTTGATCCCGTCGCGGTAGGCCGTCAGCGCGTCGCGCGCGTTGGTCGCGCCCAAGACGGGACGCGTGTGGCCCGGTACGACATGCTCGGCGCCGAGGGCGATCAGTTTCGTGAGACTGCCAACCCACGTCATCACCGGGCGCGGCGCTGCACCACGGATGGCATACAGGTTCGGGAACGCCTTCAGGAAGAGATCGCCAGCGAGCAGCACGCGCGTGTCCGGCAGCCACACAGAAATGCCGTCGTTGGTCTCGCCAGGAGTGTGCAGCAGTTCCAGGCGCACGCCGGCAATCGTCAGCGCCAGGCGGTCGCCGCTGAAGGTCTCCGTAGGCGGCAGAGGACCGGTCTTCATCGCGGCGGGTCCCGAGGGACGCCCGAACTCGGTGCCCGTGCCACCGTTGATGTACAACGCCTCCGGCAGCGTCGAGCCGAACTGATCGCCGCCGTCGCGGCCCGCGCGGCCAAGATCTGGCACCCGGTCCACGAACAGCTGGTGGCTGTAGACCTCGGGTCGATCGGCGCCGGCGAACACGCTGGCGCCACCGGTGTGATCGGGGTGCGAGTGCGTGTAGATGATCGCGCGCACCGGCGCGTTCGAGATCTTCGCGAACTCCGCCTTCACCGCCTGCGCATCGTCGACCGTGCTGGTGGTGTCGACGATGATGGTGCCGCCGTCCCCGACGATCAGGATCGCGTTGGCCATCGAGTAACCGACGGCCACGTAGATGCCGTCCGTCACCGTGACGATGTCTTTGCGGAACTCCTGCTCGCCGTGCGCGCGCAGCTTCTCGCGCCCGGCGAATTCCTGGGCGGCCGCCGGACTCGTTGACACCATAGCCGCCAGCGCCCATCCCAGCGAGTCGCGCAGTCGTATCCGATTCCAGAGCCGCATTTGCTCCCCCTGCCCGCTGAGCGTAGCGGGTTACGCTCGGGTTGTCACAGCATGGCAGGGCGTTGCCGCTCGGCGACCGCGAGTCTGCGCCGGTTCCCTGCGCTCACCGTCCAGCCTGGAGGAAAGTGTGGCTGTCAGCCAGGTCTGCCCACGAACACGCATCCGGCCGTCCTGTCGTCGATGTAGGCTGGAGTCATGTTCACACGCAGGCGCTGGCTGCTGCTCACCTCCATCGTCGTCGTCCTCGCGGCCCGCTCGGCCGTGGCCCAGCGGGCGGCTACCACCGCGGCGACCGACGCGCTCACCCAGGTCATCGCGGTCGATCCCCAGATCCGCGAAGGCCGGCTCCCCAACGGGCTGCAGTATTTCGTTCGGGCGAACGCGCAGCCGCGCGGGCGCGCCGAGCTGCGACTGGTCGTCAACGCCGGATCGGTGCTCGAGGACGACAACCAGCGGGGCCTGGCGCACTTCGTCGAGCACATGGCCTTCAACGGCACGGCGCACTTTCCCGGGCAGGACGTGGCGGCGTTCATCCAGGCGCTCGGCTTGCGGTTCGGCGCGCACGTGAACGCCCACACGAGCTTCGACGAGACGGTGTACCAGCTGCAGATTCCCACCGACCGCCTCGACGTGATCGATCGGTCGATGCTCATCATGGAGGACTGGGCGCACAACGTCTCGTTCGAGGCGGAAGCAGTGGACAAGGAGCGCGGCGTCGTCCTCGAGGAGTGGCGGCAGGGCCTGGGTGCGGCATCGCGCCTGCGCGACGCGCAGATGCCGATTCTGTTGAAGGGCGCGCGCTACGCCGACCGATCGCCCATCGGCCGTCCTGAGATCATTCAGAACGTCACCCCTGCCCGGCTGAGACAGTTCTACACGGATTGGTATCGCCCGGACCTGATGGCGGTGATCGCCGTCGGTGACTTCGATCCCGCGGTCGTCACGAAAATGATCGAGACCCACTTCCGGTCGATTCCCGCCGCCGCGGCGCCGAAGCCGCGGCCGCTGTTCACGGTGCCCCCGCACGATGAGACGCTCTACGCACTGGCGGCCGACCGCGAGATGACCGCCACGACGGTCACCGTGACCAACGTCACTCCTGCCGGCGAGCAACGCACGGTCGGCGCGTATCGGCAAGGGATGGTCGAGCGGCTCTTCTCGCGACTGTTGTCGAAGCGCCTCGACGAAGTCGCGCAGCGGCCCAATCCGCCGTTCAACGAGGCGCAGACCAATCGGGGACTCTTCGTTCGCACCGCGACGCTCACGACCCTCGCGGCCCTGGTCCCCAACGGCGGCGCGGAGCGCGGTCTCGAAGCGCTCTTCACCGAGCTCGAGCGGGTTGTGCAATTCGGCTTCACGCAGAGCGAGCTCGATCGCGACAAGTTGGACAGCCAGCGCTACCTGGACCAGGCGCTGCTCGAGAAGGACAAGAGTCCATCGGGTCCGCTCGCCGACGAACTGGTGCGCCACGTGGTTCAGGAAGAGCCCGTGCCGGGCATCGTCTACGAGCAGGCGATGTCGGCGCGATTTCTGCCGGAGATCACGCTCGCGGAGATCAATGCGCTGGCCCGCACGTGGATTCCGGACCGCAACCGGGTCGTGTCGGTCAGTGCCCCCGAGCGCGCCGGCATGGCGCTGCCCACCGAGGCCAGGCTCGCGGCCGTCATCGCCAGCGCGAAGAAAGCCGCGCTGTCGGCATACGTCGACCGCGTCACGTCGCTGCCGCTCCTCGCCACGCCGCCGACACCGGGCACGGTGGCGAAGTCGAGCACGCGGGCGGACATCGGCGTCACCGAATGGCAGCTGTCGAACGGGCTGCGGGTGATCCTCAAACCAACGACCTACAAGGAGGATGAGATCCTGTTCCGGGCCATCAGTCCGGGCGGCGTCTCGATCGCGAGCGACCAGGATCTCGTCGCCGCTCAGACAGCCGACGCGGTCGTGGCGGCCGGCGGACTGGGCCAGTTCTCGACGATCGATCTGACGCGGGTGCTGGCCGGTTCGTCGATGGGCGTCCAGGCCGACATCAGCGAGGTGGACGAGGGGATGCGCGGCGGTGCGTCCGGCAAAGACCTCGAGAAGATGTTTCAGCTGATCTACCTGCGGTTTACCGCACCGCGGGCCGATGCCGAGCAGTTCGAGGCCATTAAGGCGCGTCTCCTGCCGCAGCTGGAGAACCGATCGGCGCGACCGCAGGTGGCGTTCAGCGACACGATCGTGGAAGCGCTCACGCAGAATCATCCGCGCGCGCGGCCGCTGACGGCCGCTTCGATTTCCCAGATGAGCCTCGACCGGTCGATGGCGTTCTACAAGAGCCGGTTCGCCGACGCCAGCGACTTCACGTTCGTGTTCGTCGGCAGCTTTCAGGTGGACGCGATCAAGCCGCTCGTCGAGCGCTACCTCGCAAGCCTGCCATCGCTCCACCGGGTCGAGGCCGCCGTGGATCGCGGCGTTCGCCCGCCGGAAGGCGTCGTGCAGCGAGAGGTCGTCAAAGGCCTCGATCCGAGGAGCCAGGTTGCGATCGTCTTCAGCGGGCCGTTCCAGAACGACCCGGCTCACCGTTTGCTCATCAAGACGATGGGTCAGATGCTGGCGGGGAATCTTCAGCAGATCCTCCGCGAGGATCTTGGCGGCACCTACGGAGTCTCCGTCGAGTCGCAATTCGAGAAGTTTCCAACCGCGCAGTACCAGATTTCTGTCAGCTTCGCCTGCGACCCGGCACGCGTGAACGATCTCACGGCGGCGGCGTGGAAGGAGATTCGGGCGTTCGCCGAGCAAGGGCCATCGGCCGGGCAGCTCACGGGCGCGCGCAATGCGCTCGAGCGCGAGCTCGAGGTCGGCTTTCAGGAAAACAGCGATCTCTTGGACGAGCTGATGACAGCGCTGGAGAACCGCGAGGACATCGCTGAGGTCTTCAATCTTCGGCCGCTCTGGGATCGGCTCACGACGACGAGCTTACGCGACGCCGCGCGCGAGTACCTGAATCCTCAGCGCTACGTGCAGGTCACGCTTCGCCCTGAAGGGAAGTAGCGTTGTTGAACGCACAGTCGAGTTGGCTCGAGTCACCAGATCGAGCGTCTCGCGTGCTCCTGTGATGAGAACCGCTTTGCCGCTGAAGTCGAGGAACCCACCGTTGGCTGATGCAATCGCTGCCCCGCTCGGTTACTGCGTGCGGTATGACACGAGATGCGCGGAGCCGAATCCATTCGACGATGCTATCGGCGATACCTTCGTCTGATAACATTCGAGGTTTCCCTCCTATTTGATGCGCGTCGGGGAGGTCGTGATGAAACACCGTTCGGTGTGGCTGTGCATCCCACTCGCGGGCGCCGTGCTTGGCGGATGTCGCGCAGCGGATGCACCGCCGGACGCGGCGCCGCCCGCGGTCGTTGTCGCGCCACCGTTGGTGATGCGGCTGACCGAATGGGATGAGTACACCGGCCGGTTTGAGGCGACCGATCGCGTGGACGTTCGGGCCCGCGTGGATGGGTATCTCGACTCCATCCATTTCCGCGACGGTGCGTTCGTCAAACCCGGCGACCTGCTGTTCGTCATCGATCCGCGCCCGTACGAAGCGCTCCTCGAAGGGGCGCGGGCCGACGTCGTCCGCGCGCAAACACGCGTGGAGCTCGCCACGACCGACTTCGCGCGCGGCGAATCGCTGTTCGCGATCCGCGGCATCAGCCAGGAGGAGTTCGACCGCCGGGCGCAGGGGCGGAAGGAAGCCGAGGCGGCTCTGATCGTGGCGCGCGCCTCCGAGCGCATCGCGGCGCTGAACGTGGAGTTCACGCGCGTGCGCGCACCGATCGGCGGCCGCATCTCACAGAAATTCGTGAGCGTGGGTAACGTGATCTCGGGCGGTCAGGCCGGATCGACGCTCCTGACGACGATCGTCGCCGTCGATCCGATCCAGTTCGTGTTCGATGCCAGTGAGTCGGACTACCTGAAATACAACCGCATGAACGCCAGCGGCGAGCGGCGGAGCTCGCGGGACGCCCCCAATCCGGTGCGCATCCGACTCCTCGATGAGCCCTCGTTCACGCACGTCGGCAAAATGGACTTCGTCGACAACCGCGTCGACCCCGCGACCGGCACGATACGCGGCCGCGCGCTCGTCCCCAACCCTGGCGGCTTCCTCACCCCCGGGCAATTCGGACGCCTTCAGCTCCTCGGCTCCGGCGAGTTCGAGGCGCTGCTCGTGCCCGACAGCGCGATTCTGAGCGACCAGGCACAGCGCTTCGTGTGGACCCTGGGCACCGACGACATCCCGGAGCGGCGCGTCGTGGAGCCGGGCAATCTCGAGCGAGGCTTGCGCATCGTGCGCGCCGGCCTGCAGCGCGACGATCGCGTCGTCATCAACGGCATGCAGCGCGTCCGGCCCGGCGCCAAGGTCACGCCGACGAGCGGGCGCATCGAGCCTCCGGCCGGAAGCTGAGGGACAGCGGCCAATGGGACTCTCCAAGCTGTTCATCGACCGGCCGATTCTCGCCGGCGTGATTTCCGTGATGATCATGCTGGTCGGCGCGGTCGCCTACTTCGCGCTTCCCGTCTCTCAATATCCTGAAGTCGCGCCTCCGAGCATCACCGTCACGACATCGTACCCAGGCGCGAACGCCGAGACCGTCGCCGCCACCGTCGCCGCGCCGCTCGAGCAGGAGATCAACGGCGTCGAGCACATGTTGTATCTCTCCTCGCAATCGACGGCCGACGGGCGCACGACGATCACCGTGACCTTCGCGCTCGGCACCGATCTCGACACCGCCCAGGTCCTGGTTCAGAACCGCGTCAACATCGCGCTGCCGCGACTGCCCGAAGAAGTGCGGCGGCTCGGCGTCGTCACCAACAAGAACACGCCCGACATCTTGATGGTGGTGCACATCTACTCTCCCAACAGCTCGCGCGATCAGCTGTATCTGTCGAACTACACGCTGCTCAACATCCGCGACCGGCTGGCCAGGCTCGAGGGCGTCGGCGACCTCCGGTTGATCGGCGCGCGCGAATACTCGATGCGGGTCTGGCTCGATCCGAATCGGATTTCCGCGCTCGGCCTGACCGCGGGCGAGGTCGTGCAAGCGCTGCGCGGTCAGAACGTCCAGGTCGCCGGCGGCGTGCTGGATCGTCTCCCGTCGACGCAACAAGGCGCCTACGAAGTCGGCGTTCAGCTCCTCGGGCGCCTCACCAACCCCGCGGAGTTCGGGGACGTGTTGATCAAGAGCGCCGACGAAGGCCGACTGGTTCGCGTGCGTGACGTCGGGCGCATCGAGCTCGGCGCCGTCGACTACTCGACCAACGCGTATCTCGACGACAAGCCGGCGGTGGCCATTCCCGTCTTCCAGCGCCCAGGCTCGAACGCGCTCGAGACGGCCCACCGCGTGGAAACGCTGATGGCCAGTCTTCGCCCCGACTTCCCGACCGGGCTCGATTACGACATCGTCTACAACCCGTCGGAGTTCATCGCGGAGTCGGTGCGGGAAGTTCAGATGACGATCTTCGAGGCCGCGGTCCTCGTCGTCGTGGTCGTGGTCCTCTTCCTCCAGTCGTGGCGCGCGTCGGTGATTCCGCTCATCGCGATTCCCGTGTCGCTGGTCGGCACGTTCGCGGTGCTCCAGGCCTTCGGCTTCTCATTGAATTCGCTCTCGCTGTTCGGGCTCGTCCTCGCCATCGGCATCGTCGTCGACGATGCCATCGTGGTGGTGGAAGACGTGGAACGCAATCTCCATGAGGGGATGACGCCACGAGACGCCGCGAGACGCACGATGGACGAAGTCGGCGGCGCGCTGGTGGCGATCGCGCTCGTCTTGTCGGCGGTGTTCGTGCCGACGGCGTTCATTCCCGGCATCTCCGGTCAGTTCTACCGGCAATTCGCCCTGACGATTGCCTCAGCCACGCTGATTTCGTGCCTGGTCTCGTTGACCCTGTCTCCCGCGCTGGCCGCCCTGCTCTTGCGTCCCCGGAGCAACGCTCCGGCGCTCGCTCGTTGGCCGCATCGTCGGCAGATTCTTCGATCGGATTCAATGCAGGATTCGATCGGCTCTCCAACCTGTACGGCACAGGTGTCGCGAAGATCGTGCGCGTGTCAGCGCTCGTGCTCGTCGTCTACGCCGGGCTCATCGCGCTGACGGGTGTGCAGTTCTGGCGCGCGCCTGGCGGCTTCATTCCGGCGCAAGACCAGGGGTACTACGTCACGATCGTGCAGCTGCCCCCGGGCTCGTCGCTCTCGCGCACCGACGCCGTCGTGCAGCGGGCCATCAAGGATCTGCTCGCGATTCCCGGCGTCGAGCATGCGGCGAGCTTCAGTGGCCTCGATGGCGGCCACCTTCACCAACGCCAGCAACGTCGCGACGGTGTTCTTCACCGTGACACCGTTTGCCGAACGCGCCGCGCGGCACGTGGACGGAGCGACGGTCCTTCGCACCGCTCGACAGCGGATGGCCGCGATCGCCGAAGCGAATATCTTCGTCATCGCCCCACCGTCGGTGCGCGGCCTCAGCACGACCGGCGGCTTCAAGTTCATCGTGCAGGACCAGACGGCGAGGGGACTGCCCGCGTTGCGCGAGGCCGCCGGCCAGGTCACGGCTGCGGCCGGGCGTGAGCCCGGCCTCACCACGGTATTCTCCCAATTCGAGGTCTCGACGCCACAACTCTACGTCGACATCGATCGCGACCGCGCCCAGGCGCTCGGCGTGCCGCCGTCACGGGTGTTCGAGGCGCTCGAGATCTTTCTCGGATCGTCGTTCGTGAACGATTTCAACTACCTCGGCCGCACGTACCGGGTCACCGCGCAGGCCGACTCGCAGTTCAGACGCACGGCGCGGAATATCTCCGAGCTCCGCACCCGCAGCGACAGCGGCGGCATGGTGCCGCTCGGGTCGGTGGCCACGTTTCGTGACGTGAGCGGCCCGACACGCGTGACGCGCTACAACCTCTATCCGGCCGTCGAGGTTCTCGGCGACATGACACCGGGCACGTCCTTCGGTCAAGGGATGAGCACGATGGAGGGATTGGCACGACGCGCGCTGCCTGAGGGGTTTTCTTACGAGTGGACGGAGCTGGCCTACCAACAACAGCAGGCGGGCAACACCGCGGCGTACGTCTTCGCCTTTGCCGTCATCGTCGTCTTTCTCGTGCTGGCCGGACAGTACGAGAGCCTGACGTTGCCGCTCGCGGTCGTGCTGATCGTACCGATGTGCCTCCTGGCTGCGATCACGGGCGTGCTGCTTCGCGGACAGGACAACAACATCCTCACGCAGATCGGTCTTGTCGTCCTCGTCGGGCTCGCGTGCAAGAACGCCATCCTGATCGTCGAGTTCGCGAAGCAGGCGGAAGATCAGCTCGGCCTCGATCGATTCGACGGCCGCGGCGCACGCTGCACGCCTGCGGCTGCGACCGATCCTGATGACGTCGTTCGCCTTCATTCTCGGCGTCGCGCCGCTCGTCGTCGCTAGCGGCGCCGGTGCGGAAGCACGCCAGGCGCTGGGTACCGCCGTGTTCGCGGGGATGATTGGCGTCACGCTGTTCGGATTGCTGCTCACGCCAGCGTTCTACGTGGTTTGCCGGCGTATGGCGCTCCGGCCCGAACCGTCGGTGCCCCGTGGTGAGATTGACGCCCAGGGCTCTGCACTCCCGGCGACGAGCCCATCACCCGAGGGCGAGGTGCGGCCGTGATCCGCCGAGCGCAGCTGGCGATTGGCGCGGTATTGATTGCCACCGCGGCATGCAGCGTAAGGGGTACGGACATCAGCCCTGCCGCACCGACGACACGCGCTGCGTTCGAAAGTGTGGACACCGCTCTCGCGACAACGGAGCCCGGCGACGCGTGGTGGACGACGTTCCAGGACTCGCGCATGACATCGCTCGTCGAGCAGGCCCTAAGTCGAAGCCCCGACGTGCGTCAGGCGACCGCGCTGGTGAGGCTCGCGCGCGCCAGGCTGCGTGAGCAAGAGGGCACGAACTGGCCAGTCGGCGGGGCGACTGCCGCATTCGAACGCAGCCGGTCTCAAATCGGCGTCGCCCCGACAGCCGATGTGAACCTGTTCGACGCCGGCGTGGATGCAAGCTGGGAAGTGGACGTCTTCGGCGCCCGTCGGGCCTCGATTGCCGGGGCGCGCGCCGACTTCGCGCGTGAGCGATCCCTTCGCCGCCTCACGCTCGTCTCGGTGGCGGCCGAGGTCGTGCTCGCGTACACCGATGTCAGAGGCACGCAGGCGCGGCTCGCCGTCGCGCGCGACAACGTCGCCAACCAGGAGAGCGCCTCCGAGCTCACGCAACAATTGCTGACTGCGGGTCGCGGCACCCAGCTCGACGTCGATCGAGCCATCGCGCTGCTCGAATCGACGAGAGCGTCCATTCCACCGCTCGTCGCCGCTGAGTCGTCTGCAATCTACCGGCTGGGCGTGCTCGTCGGGTCCGAGCCGCAAGCGCTGGCGGCTGACTTACGGGTTCCCGATACGGTGCCGCCGCCACCGGACGCCCTCGCAATCGGCGAACCGATCACACTGCTGCGCCGACGGCCCGATGTGGCGGCCAGCGAATATGCAGTGCTTGCGGCTGCGGCGCGCGCCGGCGTCGCGGCCGCCGAGCTCTTCCCGCGATTGGTACTCACCGGCGGAGTGGGGCTGCAGGCCGTTGGCGTGGGCGACTTCAACAATGAAGGGCTGCGCTTTGGTCTCGGAATCGGCGTCACCCTGCCGTTTTTGGAATGGAACCGCATTCGTCAACGAATCCTGGCTGCCGATGCGACCGCCGAAATCGCGCTCGCCGAGTACGAGCGAACCGCCCTCTCGGCGCTTGAGGAAGCCGAGCGCGCGATTACCGCCTATGTGCAGGAGCGGGAACGCTTCCGGCATCTGGATTTGGCTGTTCGGTCCGCGCGCGCGGCCGCCGATCTCGCCCGGCAGCGATTCCAGTTCGGCGCGGACAACTTCCTGACGGTGCTCGACGCCGAGCGTGTGCGGTTGGATGCCGAGGACCAATTGGCGCAGAGTCGTATCGAGGTCACCCGTCAGGCCGCGTCGATCTTCAAAGCGCTTGGCGGAGGTTGGTCGGAGGCCGAACGCCTCACGAGCGCACAGCTCGCCGACGATGATCGGGCACGACTGCGAAGGATTGTCGAGGTCAGACGAAAGTAGTCGTGTTGACATTCGACACCAAGAGTCGATAGTGTCGACAGTCGACATCATGACCCGAATCCCCGATCTGTTGCCCGGCACGCTCGACCTGCTCATCCTGCGCACGCTGCGGAAGGACACCCTGCATGGCTGGGCGATCTCGGACCGCGTCCAGAAGATTTCCGAAGACGTGCTGCAGATCAACCAAGGTTCGCTCTACCCTGCCCTGCACCGGCTCGAGCATCAGGGGTGGCTCGAAGCTGAGTGGAAGGTGTCCGAGCTCGGCCGCAGGGCCAAGTATTACCGGCTCACTACGACCGGCCGCCGTCAGCTCACCATTGAAGCGCGTGAATGGGAGCGGATGTCGAATGCCATCGAGCGCGTCATGAAGCTTGCCTAAGCTATGAACCTCCGCGACTGGAAACTTCGCCTCCGCGCACTCGTCATGCCACGCCGCGTCGAGCGCGACCTGCACGACGAGCTCTCCTTCCACATCGAGCGTGAAACGAAGAAGTTGATCGACGAGGGCATGGAGCCGGCTCGAGCCCGCGACACCGCGCAGGCCCGGTTTGGATCGACGACCGTCGCCGCCGATGAATGCCGCGACGAGCGCGGCACCGCGTTTGTCGCCAACACGCTCCGAGACGTTCACTACGCGCTGCGCACCTTCAGACGCGCGCCGCTGGCCAGTATCACGATCGTGGTCACCGTCGCGATCGGTCTCGGCGTCGTGGCGGTCCTCTTCACGATCCTGAATGTGTTCCTGTTCCGGGTCGACACGGTCCCCGACATCACCGAGATGTACGCCGTCGAACGGCCGCAGCTGGCCAATGGCGATCGATCGCTCCTGACGCGTCCGCGGTTTGAAGCATTGCGAAGAGAGACCCGCGTCTTCACCGATGCGTATGCGGCGCTGCCCGACGTCGACTTGCGCGTCGACGGCCAGATGATGGCAGTCACGCTCGTTTCGGGAAATTTCTTCCAGGTCGTCGGCGTCAACAGCGTCATGGGACGCGCGCTCGATCCATCGGATGACGAGCGATCGGGTGGCAATCCGGTCGCCGTGCTGAGCCACAAGGGATGGGAGCGCCGCTTCAATCGCGACCCCAACGTGCTTGGACGGACCGTGCTGGTGAGCGGCGCGCCGTTCGAGATCGTCGGTGTGATGCCGGCGGGCTTCCGCGGCCTCGAGGTCAGCGCTCCTGACTTCTGGGCACCCCTGTCGCTGCTCGCGCAGTTCCGGCCGGGCCAGGCCGGCAACGAGGACCAGGTCGGCGTGGACGTGGTGGGACGGCTCAAGCCAGGCATGTCGATGGAGAGCGCCCGCGCGCAGTTGTCGGCGTGGGATTCGAACCAGCAGATCCCGAGCGCCGATCGCCGAGCCGAGCCCCTCATACTGCTGCCGAGACGAGGCACCCTCCCGCAACCGATGGAGGCCGTCGCGATCATCACGCCGTTGTTTTTTGCGTTCGGACTGATCCTGATGATCGGCTGCGCCAACGTCGCCAACCTGCTGCTCGCTCGTGCAGTGGCACGTCAGCGCGAGATCGGCATCCGGCTGTCGCTCGGGGCGTCGCGCCGCCGCATCATCCGCCAGCTGCTGACCGAGAGCTGGCTGCTCGCGCTGGCCGCGGCCGTCGGCGGCTACCTGGTCTCCCGCGCGACGCTCGAAGGAGCGGTCTACTGGGCGAAGCGCGTGACGCCGGTGGACCTCGGCGACATCAACATCAACGTCCCGGCGGCCGACTGGCGCGTCGCCGTCTTCCTGGTCATCGCGGCGATCGCCGCGACGGCGTTCTTCGCATTGATGCCCGCGCTGCACGCCACCCGGATCGAGCCGGTACGGACGCTGCGCGGCGAACTGGTGAAGGACGCGCGTCCCGGCCGCGCCCGGAATGCACTGATCGGCATCCAGGTCTTCGCGTCGGCGCTGTTGTTGATCTGCGCCGCAATTTTCTTGCGAAGCGCGAACGCGTCATCGCGATTCGATCCGGGTCTTCGCACCGCAGACACCGTGATGATCGAGATCATCAATGAGCCGAAGCGCGCCGCGATGCTGCAGGCCATCGCGTCCGAATCCACCATCACCGCGCATGGGGTAGTTCGGCCGGGCATTTTGGCAAGGCCGCTCGACGCCTTCGCGGAGGTCGGCGCGAGCAGAACCCCCGTCACGTTCAAGTTCGTCTCGCCCGAGTACTTCGACGTGTTCGGCATTCCGATCCTGCGCGGGCGATCGTTCACCGCGGCGGAACGCGACGGCGACCATCCGGTGGTCATCGTCTCGGAATCGATGGCACGCGCGTTGTGGCCGAATAGCAACGGCGTCGGCGAAACCTTCCGGCTCGAGCCGGATCTCAACGCCGAATCGCAGCCGAGAGACGCACCGCCGATGCCGGCGCGCCTGGTCAGCGTGGTCGGCGTGTCGCGCGAGGTCACGGGGTTCCGGTTCTCCGATGTCAAGGATGCGGGGATTTTCCTTCCGACCCACGTCAACACGGCCAAGACGTTGGTCGTGGCGCGCGTCAGCGGCGATCCCGACCTCGCCCGCCGCACCCTGGTTGATCACCTCACCAGGATCGATCCGAATATGGGCATGATCGTGACCATGCGAACAGTCGCCAGGCTGGAAGTATTCTTCCTGCAGATCGCGTTCTGGGTATCGCTCGTGCTCGGCGGCCTCGCGTTGCTGCTGACGGTGTCGGGCCTCTTCAGCGTGTTGTCATATCTCGTCGCGCAGCGCACCAAGGAGATCGGCGTGCGAATGGCGCTTGGCGCCTCGTCCCAGAAGGTGACGCGGTTGATGTTGGCGCAAACCACGCGCCCCGTCATCTACGGGCTGCTGGCCGGCGGCGGATTCGCCACTTCTCTTGCAACGATCCTGATCGCCTCGCCTGCCGGGGCGACCATTTCGCAGATCGTGCATGTCACCGATCCAGTCGCGTATGCCGCTAGTCTGCTGGTGGTCGTGGCTGCCTGCCTGCTGGCGGTTTGGATCCCCGCGACACGTGCCGCCCGCGTCGACCCGATGCGGACGCTGCGACAGGAATAAGGCATGCTGCTTAGGTCTTAGCGCCGTCGCAGGATCGATGCGCGCCGCGTCGATCCCGATCACCCGATGCTGTACTTGCCTCAGGGACTGGCCCTCTCAATGCAGGGCCGGCACGATCCGGGCGCGAGAAACCGCGCAGCACGTCTCCCCTTTCGTGTTCGCACTCGTCCACACGGGTCTTGGTGAGTGGAGAACTGCGGTCGAGGCATTGGAGCAGACTCCAACTTGGTGTGGTGCAGCGAGGCGCGCTCGACGTCGACTCGTTTCGGCCGCTGAAAGGCGCGCATTCGGTGAAGAGCGAGCTGAGATCCTCGTAGCGAGCTCTGACTGCCTGGGGCCAGCACCATTAGGGCGGTTTCGCAGCCGACCGACAGGACGGTGCTCGCGGCGATCATGCCACGATCCGTCGGTATGCGACATAGAACCCCGAAGATGCGAAAAACACGACGTGACTAGCTCCACGGTGATGAGCTGATGATATGAATACCACTCACCAACGTGTCAGCCGACGGAAAGACCCGTGAATTAAGGGGTTGAATGGCACTGGCCTCCGGAAGCCGTCTGGGACCGTATGAAATCCTCGGCGTCATCGGCGCTGGCGGGATGGGCGAGGTGTATCGGGCGCGCGATCCGCGGCTGGATCGCGAGGTGGCGATCAAGGTTCTCCCCGCCGAGCTCGCGACCAACCCGCAGGCGCTCGCCCGATTCGAGCGCGAGGCGATGACGGTGGCCAGACTCTCGCATCCCAACATTCTGGCAATTCATGAGTTCGGCTGCATCGGGATCACCGCGTTCGTCGTGATGGAGCTCGTGGCCGGCGAGACGCTCTATGCCCGGCTCGCAGTGGGCGCGCTCTCGCCGCGCCGCGCCATCGGCTACGCGTTGCAGATCGCACGCGGTCTGGCCGCCGCACACGCTCGCGGCATCGTGCATCGCGATCTCAAGCCCTCGAACGTGATGATCACTCACGACGATCAGGTCAAGATTCTGGACTTCGGTCTCGCCAAGTCGCTTGACCAGACCGATGGCGATATGACGGCTGGCCTTGCCACCAGCGTCGGAACGGTCATGGGCACTAGCGCCTACATGGCCCCTGAGCAGGTGCGCGGCCAGGTGCTCGATCATCGCACGGACATCTTCGCGTTTGGCGCCGTGCTCTACGAAATGTTGTCTGGGCAACGGGCGTTCAAGGGAGGAACGGCCGCGGACACCATGAGCGCAATCCTCACGAAGGATCCGCTCGAGCTCGAAATGACACCGTTGGCCACGTCCCTTGGTCTCGACCGCATCGTTCGACGCTGTCTCGAGAAGACGCCCGACATGCGGTTTCAGTCAGCCAACGATCTCGCCTTCGCGCTGGAAACTTTCTCGACGACGACGACTCGGTCGTCGAGCATTCTGGCGGTGGACACGCCGCCGCGCCGCGCACGCGCAGCCTGGGTGGCATGGGCAGTTGCGGCGGTTGGCCTGCTGGCGGCGGCGCTTTCATGGCTCCCAAGGAACGCCCCGGAACAGGTGGACGATCGCTTTGACCACTTCACGCGGATTACCGAGGCGGCCGGCGAGGAGACATCACCCACGATCTCCCCCGATGGCGGCATCGTCGCGTACCAGGTACAGGTAAACGGCAGCTGGGATATTTACACGCAGCGTGTCGGCGGTCGTAACGCCACGCCGATCGTCAACGATCCGCAGCGCGACGAGCGAGGAGCCGCGTTCTCGCCCGACGGATCGCTGATCGCGTTTCACGAGTCGGATGAACTGGGAGGCATTTTCGTCGCCGGTGCGACCGGCGAGTCCGTGCGGCGACTGACGGATCTCGGCTTCGACCCGGCCTGGTCATCCGACGGAAAACAGGTCGCGTTCGCCACCGAGGAAATCGTCGATCCCACCACTCGGCTCGGTGACAGCACGTTGTATGTCGTGGACGCTGCCGGGGGTTCGCCGCGGAAAGTGGTCGACGGCGATGCGGCGCAGCCGTCGTGGTCACCCTCGAGCGCGACGATCGCCTACTGGAGCAACACCGGAGGACAGCGCGACATCTACACGGTCGCGGCGACGGGAGGCACGCGCATCGCCGTAACTCAGGATTCGGCCACCGACTGGTCGCCCACATGGTCGCCGGACGGCCGGTTCATCTACTTCGCCAGCGATCGTGGCGGCGCGATGAACTTATGGCGGATCGCCGTCGACCAGGCGACCGGGCGCCCGCAGCACGCTCCGGAGCCGGTGATCACAGGTGTGCAGGCATCAGCCGCACTGCCGCGGTTCTCCAAAGATGGATCGCGCCTGTCGTTTCGGTCGCGCGTGGCCGCCATCAATCCGGTCGCCATTCCATTCGATCCGTCGGCAACGCGCGCTGGCGTCCCCGTGGTGCTCGGCACGCAAAACAACAGCCGCATCCCCAGTGACGTGTCGGCGGACGGGATGCAACTTGCGTTGTACAGCCTCGGCGATCATCAGGAAGACATCTTCATCGGATCGCGGGATGGCGCAATGAGGCGCGTCACCGATGACATCCAACGCGACCGCGCCCCGATGTTCACGCCCGATGGACGCTCGCTCGTGTTCTATTCGAATCGCGACGGCAACTGGGCTCTGTGGATGGTGGCGATTGACGGCGGTAACCTGCGGAAGCTCGCCGGTGATGAATCGGGCGCGGTTTACGTGAATCTCTCGCCAACGGGGGACAGGATTATCTTCGTCGCCAGTTCTGGTCGCGCCGTGTTCTCGGCGCCGCTCGCGCCAGCTGGAGCCCCGTCGCTGACCCTTCGCGGTACTCAGGTCGAGGGGAAGTACTTCACACCGACCGCATGGTCGCCGGACGGCGCGCGGCTGACCGGTCCACTCGTGTCCGAAAGTGGTCGGTCATCCGGGATCGGTAGCTACGATCTGGCCGCGCAAGCGACCACGATCGTGTCTGCGGACGAGGCGTTTGGAGTGAGATGGCTGGCAGATAGCCGCCGCATCGTGTATTTCACCAACAATGGCCGGGCGCTCGTCGTCCTCGACACCGTGACGCGGCAGCGCATCGTCGTCGACGCGCGGCTGCCCGGACCGGCGACCTCGAACGGGATGTTCGCGATCAGCCCGGACAACCGGACGATTTACTACGGCGCGTCACGCGTGGAGGCGGACATCTGGATTGTCGAGCGCAATTGATCGCGGTCTCGACTGGGTCGCATCAACGGCCACCAGCTGCGGCGCACAGCGACGGCAATACTTCGGCAATTGGCCGTTGGAGGACGGCATCCGCGATGTCGTCGAACGGCGTCGGCTCAGCGTTCAGAATCGCCACCCGCGCGCCGTTCGACTTCGCAAGTGGAACGATGCTCGCGACCGGAAAGACTTGTAAGCTTGAGCCGACCGCCAGGAGCAGATCGGCTTCTTTGGCCGCGCGCATCGCACGATCGATCACGTCTGGGACAAGCGGCTGGCCGAACGAGATCGTGGCACTTTTCAAGATTCCCCCGCACCGCGTGCACGGCGGATCGGTTTCGCCCCGGCGCACGCGCTCGAGCACCGGCTCCATGAGCCCCCGCCGCCAGTCGCATTGCATGCACATCGCCTCGCGCAGCGTCCCGTGCACTTCGATGACGATGGTCGGAGAACTGCCCGCCTTCTGGCGAAGCCCGTCGATGTTCTGCGTGATGATCGCGTGCAATTACTCGATGTTCGATGAAGCCGCACGGGCGCGCGTGTTTGGTCGCGGGTGGTCGTGGGTGCGGTCACGACGTGCGACCGCCGACGTCACGCCGCTTTAATCCGAAAGTGCCAGTGCTATCGCCGTACAACTTCTGCGTCCGCCGGCGGCCGCCTGACGGCGTCAGCGCCGCGTGTCACTTTGCCGGCACGAGCCGTTTCAGTTCCTCGAACCAGTTGATGACCACTCTGAGCTCGCGGACCTCTGGCTGCACTGGCTGGTCGACGAACAGGAAATGCTTGCCGTCGGGAAACACCGCCCAGGTATGTCCCCAGATGCCGCTGTCGGTCGCCGATGAAGAAAACGTTCTTTCGAACAGCAAACGCGGTTTGGTGGGCTGCAGTCCTGATTCGCTGTTCAGGTCCACAGTCATGATGCGATTCCCATTCGCGTAGAACAACTGCTTTCCGTCGGGCGCCCAGAGCGGCTTATCTCCGCCATCAGTGGAGATCTGCCGCTTGACGGCTGCTCCGGGGAACTGGGCGACATACACCTCCATCCGGCCCGATTCGTACGAGCGATAGGCGAGCCAGCGGCCATCGGGCGAGAAGCGCGGCAGATCCTCGTCAAAACGCGTTCGCAGAAACGGCTCCGGTGTGCGCGACGAACCGTCGTCGAGCCGCACCGTCCAGATGTCCAGACCGCTTTGTGGGTGAACCTCGGTGTACGCGAGGAACTTGCCGTCCGGCGAGAAGGAGGACGGACGATGGGGGTTTTGTGGTGCGAGGATCTGCTCCGGTGTCCCGTTGCCGTCGGCTGGCTTCCAGTACATCGTCGGCGTGCCGCCACGTTGTGATGCATAGACCAGGCGTTTCCCGTCCGGTGTCCAGACTGGGTTTTGCTCGTCGCCGCCCTCGTAGGTGAAGCGCGTCAGCGAGCCTCGTGAAATATCGAAGACATGGATGTCGTCATTGGCTTTCGCCGAGCGCAGGGCAATGCGCTGTCCATCCGGCGACACGTTCATTTCACCCAAGTGGTGAGGCAGTGCATCGGTCAACGGTTGCGCCCGTCCGTTTACGTCGACCATCACAAGGCTGTTCTTTGGTATCTGGTCGCCAACGGCGGCGTACGCCAACGTCCCCGATCGGGAGATCGCCGCCTGCACGGCTCCCGTGTGAGGCGCGATAGACACGCCTTCGACGACCGGCACAGCCGGCCCGGTCATCTTCCGTTGCCGGGGATCGAAGGGCGCGGCCCGCAGCGAACCGCCACCGAAAAAGACCAGATGACCCGACGCGGTGTAGAGAGGAAACGAACCCTGCGCGTCCAGGATCTCACGCGAATCCTTTCGCCCCAAGGTTTCCACAGCGATCCGCCCTTCGTTGAGCGACGCATTGCTCTCGGGGTTGATCACGAAGAGCAAGTCGGTCGCGCCCGGCATCAGCCGTGGCCAGAGATAGGCGCTTTCTCCCTTATTGGGGTCTGGGGTCATCACCGTTTCCGCGACCCCACCGGAAGCGGACACGCGTGCCAGGCCCAACGTGAATCCACGCGTGAAGACGATGGTGTCAT
Organism: uncultured Acidobacteriota bacterium; assembly: GCA_963724485.1. GTDB lineage: Bacteria > Acidobacteriota > Vicinamibacteria > Vicinamibacterales > UBA2999 > JACCSI01. Next base: position 55,083 of record CAVRUW010000010.1, on the reverse strand, counting down.
CAGGCCAGTCGATGCTGACCGTGTCGGGGTTGCCCTCGTTGACCACCGTGGGCGATCCGCCGAGGACTGGCACCTTCTTTATCTTGCGGTCGGCGACGAACGCGATCCACGCACCGTCGGGAGAGAAGACTGGTCCTGTTGCGCCTTCCGTTCCCGCCAGAGGCCTTACCTCGATCTGGTCCATCGAGCGGACATAAATCATGCGGGTGTCATTCGTCACCCCGACGTACGCGAGCGTTCGGCCGTCGGGCGAGATCGCGACGTTTGCGGTCGCGTAATGGGTCGACAGCGGAACCTGCAGAGCGATGGACAACCGGCTGACGAGAGGAGTCGGAATGCTGGCGCGGGCGACCCACCATCCCGATCCGGCGGCCACCAAGGCAACGAGCATCGACATGCCCCACCAGAGGAGTCGGTTGGGTGCTGGTGGTGCTGACGGCCTTCGACCAATCGAAGCCGACGAACTGGTCCTGTCGTCCGTCGCATCCAGAACGATCCGTGCTTCGCCGATCGCCTGCAGCCGCTGTTTCCTGTCGCGTTGTAGACAGCGCAGAAGCAGGAGCCGGACGCGATCCGGGGTGGCTGCGGGCAGCATCGCCCAGTCCGGCTCGTCACGCGTGATCGTCGCGAGCGTGTCGGTGATGGATTCGCGGGCGAACACGGCCTTGCCGGCGAGCATCTCGTACAGCACACAGCCGAAGGCCCAGATGTCGGCACGGCGGTCGACGACGGCGCCGCGCGCCTGCTCGGGGCTCATGTACGCTGCCGTCCCGAGGATGATCCCCGCCTGCGTCGCGTGGATCGTCGGCGAGCTCATCGCGTCCGCGCGCGACGCGCCGCCGGGCTCCATCGCCTTCGCCAGCCCGAAGTCGAGCACCTTCACCGTGCCATCGGGCCGTACTTTGATATTCGCCGGTTTCAGATCGCGATGGATGATTCCCTGCTCGTGCGCCGCTTCCACCCCCTCGGCGATCTGCTTCGCAATCGGCATCGCGTCAGCGAGCGGGATCGGACCTCGCGCAATGCGGTCCGCCAGCGTCGGCCCCTCGACCAGCTCCATCACCAGCGCCAGCGCCGCCTGCCCTGAGCCCGTCGAAGGGTCCGACATCTCCAGGCCGTGGATGTGCGCGATGTTCGGATGGTTCAGGGCGGCGAGGGTTTCGGCTTCGCGCTGGAATCGCGCCAGCCGTTCGCGATCGCCGGCCACGCTGTCCGGCAACACTTTGATCGCGACATCGCGTTTGAGCTTGAGATCGCGGGCGCGATACACCTCGCCCATGCCGCCTGCGCCGAGCGGGCAGATGATCTCGTAGTGTCCGAGTTTGGCGCCGGACGCCAGCGACATTCGCGGGGATTATAGTGGGCTGCCCCTTTCCTCATGCTGTCGAACGTCACCTATCGCGGCGCGGAGCCGTATGACGAGCCCGTGCTGCGCGACATGTTGTATCTCGCGGTCTTCGTCCCACCCGGAAGCCCTGCTCCCGACTACTCGGTCGTGACCCATCCAGATCTGGCGCGATACGTCGGTGGTTGGGGTCGCCAAGGAGATGCCGGCATCATTGCCGTCGCGGCCAATGGCGAACCGATCGGTGCCGCGTGGCTACGGCTCTGGTCGGAACGCGAGCACGGTTACGGTTTCATCGACGCCCTGACTCCCGAACTGAGTGTGGCCGTGCGTCCGGAAGTTCGTGGCGCTGGAGTCGGTACGCACTTGCTGCGGCAGCTTCTTCAGCGCGCCGATCGCTCACACGAGAGTGTGTCGCTCAGCGTATCGGTCTTGAATCCAGCGGTTCGGCTGTACGAGAAGCTCGGGTTCACCTCAGTCGCCTCCGACGGAGTGTCGATCACCATGCGGCGGACCCGACCCGTGACGCCTCGTTGACAGTCACCGCACGCGCGAATCGCTCGAACAGCCGTCGGTCCGGCAGGGTCGTGTCAGGCATCAGATCTTCGCCACGCGCTCTATTGCTGCAACAGGCGGGCGATCTCCTCGTGCCCGCGCTTCTTCGCCCAGGCGAGCGGCGTCGCCCACGCCGGATCGTCCGGCAGACTGCGCGGCGCCCCGCGCTCGAGCAGCAGCGTGACCATCTCGCGTTGTCCGAACTTCGCCGCCCACGCCAGCGGCGTGGACCGAAGGTGCTCGTCGCGCGCGGTCAGATCGGCGCCCGCGTCGAGCAGCGCCTTCGCCTTCTCGAGGTCGCCGGTGCGAGCCGCTTCGTGGAGCGGCGTGATGCGCAGCCAGTTGTGGGCGACTGCCGGCCACGCCTCGTCGGCATCCTCGCGCGTCGGCGTCGCGCCGTAGGAGAGGAGCAGCTGCTCCATGCGCGCATCGGGCCGCCGTTCGCGCGAGATCCAGAGCGCATCCCCCGAGCTCTCGACCGGCGGATTCGGAAACGCGCCGTGTTCGAGCAGGAGCTTCGCGATCTCGTAGTGGCCGTTGAAGACCGCCGCGTAGAGCGCCTTGCCTCGCGGCGCGATCTGTTCCTCGGGCAGGTTAGGATCGGCGCCGTGATCGAGCAGCAGCTGCACGATGTCGAGCCGACCGGCTGCCGCGGCGTTGGCGAGCGGGGCGCCGGCGCCGAGATAGTAGCCCTCGTGACCACCGAGCCGGTTGGCCAGCGACGGATCCTGGCCGAGCAGTTCGCGCACGCGATCGAGATCGCCGGTGTGACACGCGGTCGGCAGATCGACGATGGCGCCGCGCGACCGCAGGTACGCCATCACCTGTGCCGCCGACGCCGGCCAGTCGCGCGGGACGTCGCGCCAGCCGCGATAGGAATAGTCGCCGTTGGTCAGATGAATCGGCTGCGCGCCGTCCATGCGTCGAGCATCGATGTCGGCGCCGCGTTGCAGCAGCTCGTCGATCGCCTCGAGCTGCCGCGTCATCGTCGCCCAGTGGATTGGCTGATTGGATCGGCCGTCGCCCTTCGAGAGGAGCGCGGGCTCGGCATCAAGCAGCTCGCGCATCCGCGTCAGATCGTGCTCCCGCAGCGCGAGCGCAATCGGTTCGCCCTTCGACGAAGCGTTGAACTTCGTGTAGAGCGTCTCGGTCAGCAGCCGCTCCATCTCCACGTAGCCGCGATCGCGCGCAATCTCCAGCGGGCTGTCGTCGAGCCACAGATCCATCGGGTTGTGATCGTGCTCGAGCAGAAATCGCGCGATGTCGACGCGATTCTCGCGAACGGCGAAGTAGAGGGGCTTGCGATAGGTGTAGTGGGCGCGCGCCAGCGACCGATCCCTGGCGATGAGCGCGCGAACGGCGTCGAAATCGCCGGAGACGCAGGCCTGGATCAGCGCCCAGAGGTCGGTTCCGCGGCCCGCCGACCACAGCAGCTTTTCATCGGATCGCAGCGCGGCGGGTCGCAGCATGCGACTTGCCGGCTGGAGCGACTCGACGTGGTGTACGAGCGTCGGCCAACTCGCGAAGCCGGTACTCGCGCGCCAGCGCGTGCTGCGCCGCGGCGAGCGTCACGGCCGGATCGGCTGCGCGCAGCGTGTCGAGATGTTCTCTGGCCTGTTTGCGCAGCTGTTCGAGCGACGGGCGTTCCGGCAGATGACGGGAGGGGGTGAGCGACACGACGATCTCCTTTCGGATATCGCCCGCGTCCGCTCGACGGGCTGAAAGAAGATCGCGAATTGTGATCGAAGTCTGACAGGTGGGCTCAGCCCTTCCCGCGGACGGGGCGCGTCCTGTACGCGCCCGCGATTGTAGGCGCGATCCGCGGAGTGAGGCAATACGCCGCGCGCGACTTTCCGGCGGGGATCTCACCCACGTACCGGCCTGTCAGGTACAAAACAGGTACATCCGGGCCGTAGCCGCACGTAACTATTGATTCTAAGAGTTCAATTTGGCGGAGAGGGTGGGATTCGAACTACGCTCTCGTCACCGCAGCCCGGAAGTCGGTCACCCCTCCGTGGATGCAGCAGCACGCGGCTACCGGTATACCATGCTGCGTGAAGCCACTCCGACGGCTTCAATACGATGCGCCGCCTCGATCAACGAGGTTGGCGATGGAAGCAAATCGACGATTCATTGGCTCGTGACTTCGCCGGAGACCCTCATGTGCTGGACTAATCGGTTGGCTTTGCTCCTATGCGCGTCGTTGGTCGCCCCGTCCGATGCTGCTGCGCAGACACCCTCGCAGGCGAGCCCCCAGAGCGGTTCAGCCCAAACGACCGAGAAGCCGTCCGAGCCGCCGCGCATCACGACCGTGGTGACAGTGACGGCTCCGGCGGCCCCGCAACGCGTGGAACCCTCCGCCGACGTGCGCACGCTGCCCTCCAGCGCCAGCGTGCTGACCCCTGCTGAAATCCAGGCGGCACCATACCGCGAGCCCGGAGAGATTCTGCGTTCGCTCCCAGGAATGGGATTCGTCTACTACGGCCAAGGAGGAATCCCGTCGGGGCCCACCGTGCGCGGGTACACAGATCGAAACTTTGGTCAGGACATCGCGGGATTTCTTGACGGCATCCCGCTGAACCTGCCGGGATTCGTTGCTTCGCACGGTGCCTTGGACTTGACCGTCCTCGTAGTGGACACGCTCGACCGCGTCGAACTCGTGCGTGGACCGATCGAAACTCGCTACGGCGACTTCAATCGCGGCGGCACTTTGAACCTCGTCACCCGTAACGGCGTGGCCCGGCCGAGTGTCACAGCGTCGGCCGGCAGCTACGGAGCCTGGAATGCGGGCGGGGAATATGGCAACTACGCTACCGGTACCAGGCGCGTCTCCGTCTACAGCAATCTCGGCACCCAGGGTTCCGCCGGCTATGCAGACAATCAAGGTCTCTGGCACAACCGTCTCTTCAACCGAATCATGGTGCCTGTCGGCAGCGGCGACTTGTCGTTCACCGCTCAGAATGGCTGGTCGGAGTGGGACTCGCCTGGATACCTCGACAAAGCCGCGCTGATCTCCGGTGCTGTCGACGACCGCGACGATGTGAATCCGACCGACGGCGGCGAGTTGCAGCACAATCTCTACTCGCTGCGCTATCGCGTCGGCGCCAGTGCCGCTCGGCCGCTCGAGGCCACGTTCTACGTCGGGGCTCGCGATTGGACCCGCTGGAGGCAAGACGTGCTGCTGGGGCCGACGCAGGCGCAAGTCAGGCAGACTGACGATCGGACCACATGGGGCTACCGCGTCGAACAGTCGTGGGGCGGGCTTCTGGAAGGCCGACCGTTGCTCTTCACGGTTGGTTCCGCGCTACAGCGGGCTGACGCGGCGACACAGCAAGCGAGGACATTGCTTCGCGAGTTCCAGGCGTTCAACGACAACGTTGATGAACTGATGACCGACATCGGCGTCTACGGGCAGGCGCAAGTGGGGCTCACCAACTGGCTGAAGACGGTCGCCGGCCTGCGCTACTCGAGGTTCGACTACGACATCGTCGACAATCTTCGGCAACCTGGTGAATACGTCGACGACTACTCCGCAAGCAAATGGCAGCCGAAGGTGGGGTTGGTGATCGCGCCTCTGCGCCAGGTCGAGCTCTACGCCAACTATGTGGTCGGCATGCGCTCGCCGACGCCGCGAACGGAAGTCCGGAATAGTGTGGGCAGCATCGAACGGATTGAGGTTGCAGAGACAGAGAGCTACGAAGTCGGTGCGACCCTGAGGCCGACGTCGCGCATCGACGTTGATGCCACCTGGTGGCGCGCGGACAACACGAACGAGGTTCGAGGGATTCCGCCTGGCGGGGTTCAATTCGAAAGCCTTGGTGCATCCAAGCGGGATGGCGCATCTGTGGATGTGCGATGGTTCGTCTTTTCGGGCGCCCGCATTTACGGCGGGCTGTCGTGGGTAAAGGCGAGGCTGCTAACTCCAGCGACACCTGGGGCCATCTATCTCCCGGATATTCCCGATTACGTGCATCAGATTGGAGCACAGACACCGCTTGGGCGGCCCGACACGCTGGCAGGGCGATTCGGCGCGACCTTCGAGCTGGCGTTTTATGGCCCAAAGGATCTCAACACCGTAGGAACGATTCGAAGCGACAGGTATCAGCGCGGCACGTTTCAGGTGGGCTATTCGCAGTCCCGGTACCGCGCCTGGGTGGGCGGCTTCTTCTATCCGGGCTCGACATACGGCGAGTCCGAGTATCTGTTCGGCTCGCGCGTGGGAGTTCGTCCCAATCCCCGCGATCAGTGCGACGGGTGGTCTGACGGCGACGTTCGATTAAGGTGCGTCTGGCCCACACCAGCAACGCAATGGACGCATTCGCACCGGGCCGGCGGCACACATGCGCTGCGCACCGTTACCCACGACCTAACAGCGCACATCGAACAGCGCCTGGGCTGATTCGAATGCTCCGTGTCGGGTCGCTGCTGACGGCGCTCGTAATGCTCGGTGCCTGTCGATCACCGGCAGGTTCTCCGACGACTCAGACAACACTCGTTATCGCCCAGGGGGGGATCCCGGAGCGCTCAATCCGGCGGTTACGACTTCGGGGAATACCCATCCCGTCACCGACCAGATTTTTAACGGTCTCGTGGGCCTCGATGCCGACCTCAATCCGGAGCCGGAGCTCGCGGAACGGTGGCAGATCGAAGACGACGGCCGCGCCTACCGATTCACGCTCCGCGATGGCGTGCGGTGGCACGATGGAACGCCCTTCACTTCTGCGGATGTGAAATTTACGTTCGACAACGCGCTGCTCAAATACCACTCTAGGACACGAGCGGCGCTCGAAGGCCTATTGCTCGGCATCGACACCCCGGATGACCGCACCGCCGTCTTCCGCTTGAAGCGACCGTACAGTCCGTTGCTACAACGACTCGACGTCGTCGAGGCGTCGATCATTCCGCGTCATCAATACGCAGGTCAGGATCTCCTCACCGGCGAGCCGACGCGGCGACCGATCGGGACTGGTCCATTTCGCTTCGTGAGTTACGCCCCTGGAAACAACCTGGTGCTCGAGCGAAACCCGGACTATTTTCGGAAGGGTCTGCCAGGCGTAGATCGGCTGGTCTTTCGCATCTTCCCGAATCCCGCGATGTCGGTGGCCGCGCTCGAAAAAGGAGAAGTGGACTACGTCGGCGGCATTCCGGGAGCTGACGCGGAACGCTTGCGCAAGACTCCCGGCATCGCCGTGGTCGCGGGAACCGGCGGCTCAGGGGGATCGATGTGTCAGGACGTCCTAATCCCGAACAACACCCGCAAACCCTTCAGCGATCTGCGGGTGCGGCGCGCATTCGCGCATGCCATCGACCGCCCCTTCATCGTCGACCGCATCTATTTCAACCAGGGCACTCCCGCCACGGGTCCGATCACCCACCTTCTGGCATGGGCCTACACCCCAGAGACGAGGCAGTACCCGCACGATGCCGTCGCAGCGCAACGGTTGTTAGATGAGGCGGGTTTCAAGGCGGGGAAAGACGGCGAGCGGTTTGCTATCACGTTCACGCACGCCGCGAATCAGCAGCGGCTGGCGCAGGCGTTGCGCCAGCAACTCGGTGAGGTCGGCATCACCCTGAACCTGCAGACGCTCGACTTCAATGCGGCGGTTGAGCAGGTGTTCGTGAAAAAGACGTTCGATCTCGGGTTCGCCTCGTTCTGCAACGGTGCTGATCCCGACATCGGCGTTCGACGCGTGTACGTCTCCTCGAACATTGGTCCATTTCCGTTTTCCAATGGTGCTGGTTACCGCAATGCGCGGATCGACCAGCTGTTCGACCTAGCATCGGAGCCCGTCGATCGCGAGGCCAGACGACGACACTACTTCGAAATTCAAAGGATTCTGGCCGAGGACGTACCGTACTTCTGGCTAATCGATTCCGAAGGATTCAGGGCGCACCGCACGGCCTTCAGCGGATTCCGGCTCTGGACGGGTGCTTTTGTCGAGGCCGTCAAACCAACAACCCTGCCGACGCCGTGAATCAGAGCCTGACCTCGACGCCGACGTGGATCGGTCGGCGCGCGCTCATGGCGGTGCCGGTCGTAGCCGGCGTCACCGCTCTGACGTTCGTGCTCATTCATTTGGCCCCGGGCGATCCGATTTACGCGCTGGCCGGCGACGGCGGGAGCCCCGCGTACTACGCTGACATGCGCGCCCGCTACGGCCTGGACCAACCGCTGCTGTCGCAATTCCTCACCTACACGCGCCTCGTCTTCAGCGGTGATCTGGGCTACTCCTTCATGTTTCAGGCGCCGGTCGCGCGCGTCCTGCTCGATCACCTTCCGTCGTCGTTACTCCTGGGCGGCGCGGCGCTGGTGCTCGCGGTGATGTGCGGCGTGACGCTCGGCATCCTCGCCTCGATCTTGCCTGACACGTGGCTGGACCGCGCTATTCGCGTCGTGATGTCCGTGATCTATGCCGCGCCGGTGTTCTGGACGGGCCAGGTGCTGATGCTGCTGTTTGCTCTCAAGCTGGGGCTCCTGCCGGTGGCTGGAATGGCGTCCGTTCGTGAGTCGCTGGTCGGTGTGTCCTATGCCGCGGACGTGACTCGGCACCTGATTCTCCCGGCGGTGGTCCTGGCGCTACCGTTCATTGCCGTCGTGACCAGCGTGACCCGAGCCAGCGTGCTTGGCATGCTCGGCGAACCGTTCATTCGCGCGGCGGCCGCCCGCGGGGCCTCTGGATGGCGACTCGTCGCGCATCATGCGGCACCCAACGCAGCGCTACCGGTTACGGCCCTGATTGGACAGCACGCGGCTGGTCTCGTCGCGGGAGCGGCGCTGACCGAGTCGCTCTTTGGCTGGCCGGGCATCGGCTATCTCGTGCTCCACGCGTCGCTTCATCGAGACTACCCGCTGGTAACCGGCGCCTTCATCGTCATCTCTGCGGGCGTCGTCCTCGTCAACGTGCTGACCGACGCCGCGTGCGCGTGGCTGGATCCGCGGACCCGTGTCACCTGAAGCCCTCGCTGATTCAACGCCTCACGCTGTGCCTCGCCGAGCGTCGGGCCACGCCTGGAGCAGGAGGATCGGCATAGCGATTCTCCTCGGGCTGGTCGCAATCGCAGCGTTTGCCCCTTGGCTTGCGCGCGATGCCCCCTCCGCAATAGCAGGCGATGCACTGCTTCGTCCTGGCAGTACGCATTTGTTCGGCACCGACGATCTTGGACGTGATCTGTTCTCGGGCGTCGTGCACGGCACGCGGTCCTCGCTCATCGTTGGCTTCGTCGCCGCTGGGTTGTCGGCGCTCGTCGCGCTGTTCGTTGGGGGCGCCGCGGCGATGGGAGGCGGAGCGATCGACCAGGTCCTGATGCGCGGTACTGAGTTCGTGCAGGCGGTGCCGCGCTTTTTCCTGATTGTGTTGATCGTCAGCCTGTTCGGAAGCTCTTACAGCGTCATTATTCTTGTCATCGCGCTGACGACATGGCCCGCCACGGCCCGCGTCTTTCGTGCGCAGGTGTTGAGCGTGCTTGGACGCGATTTCGTCCTGGCGTCGAGGGCCTCCGGGGGATCTGACGCGAGCATTCTCGTCCGGCACGTGCTGCCGCATGCCCGTCCGGTTATGGCGGCGGAGCTGTCCTACACGGTGGGTGGCGCGATTCTCGCGGAAGCCGGCTTGAGTTTTCTAGGCCTTGGCGATCCGACAGTGGTCAGCTGGGGCGCGTTGCTTGGGGGCGCCCAGCACTTCGTGCGCGAAGCGTGGTGGATGTCCGTGTTTCCCGGCATCGCGCTAACGCTGACGGTGCTTGCGTGTAACTTGATTGCCGATTCACTCGTGGAGCGGCGACACCTTTGACGTATCCTTACGACCCAGCCACTAGGGCAGTCGCAAGCTGACGCATGGCGGCGACGCTCGCAGACTCGGGACCGTAGTCCAACGGCGGCTGGCCGGCGCGCTCGGCGTCTGCGAGGCCGGCGTCGTACGGAATCTCTCCCACGATGGTCATGTGGTGGGCGGCGCAGAACGACGCAACGGCTTCGCGGTCGGCTTCGTTCCGGACCTTGTTGAGCACGGCTCCGACTTCAGCGATGCCAAGCTCCGAGGCCAGGTCTGCAACGCGGCGGGCCGTTTCCATCGATCGGTAGTACGGCTCGACCACTGCCAGAAACCGCGAGACATGCTTGCCGGTCCCGCGGGACAAGTGTTCGAGCCCGGCCTCCATGTCTACGATCACGTCGAATGCATCCGGGGACTTCGCGACGAGTTCTCCGAGAAAGCCACGAACTGTGGCGTGAGCGCCGCACATTCAACCAGCGCCGCCGTGTCCCACCGCGCCCATGACGATCAGCCGCACGCCGTCCGGGGCCACGGTTCCGTATTCGTCGAGCACTTCCAGCGGGTCGCGCAGAAACGTCGAGAGCATCGAGCCATCCGGCTGCTGTTCCCGTTTCAGCAGCGTTCGCGGTAGGGCTACAATCTCCCTGGTTCGATCTGGCAGAAGGCCAAGCGTGGCCGCCAGATTCGGGTTGGTGTCCGCGTCGACGGCGATGACCTGGCGGCCACTCTGCGCGAGCAGGCGGGCGAGCGTACCCGAGATCGTGGTCTTCCCGCTTCCACCTTTGCCGGCAATCGCTACACGCATGTCCTAGAATCCTTTTATGCCCGAGGTGACGGCGCCGCAAGTCGAGATTCCGCCTTGCGGCTGCGGCTCGCCGGGAAAGACCTCACCCTCGACTTGCTACTGCTCGGTCGAGGATCTCATGCGTGTCATCCGCCGGCGTTATTCGCTGGCCCTGATGAACGCGATCCATCTGCACCAACCCGCCCGTTTTCGTCAGCTCTCGACGGTTCTGCCGCAAGCCAGTACATCCACGCTGACTGAGACGCTTGCAGCGCTCGAAGCCGCACAGCTCGTGGCTCATCATACTGCCGAGGCCGCGCCCACGAGCACCTACACGCTGACAGCCAGCGGCGACAAGCTGCTGAGTCGGTTGCGTCGACTGCTGGACGACGTACATCAATAGCCACGCGGCAGGCCTGAACTGCCACTTCGGTTGACCGAAGCGAGGTTGCTCGCGCGGTCCGGCGCCCGTATAGTCCGGACATCGGCGCCGCTCCCCCATGATCGAACGCGCTCTGATCGATGTCACCGGCCTGGTCCAGGGAGTCGGGTTTCGCCCGTTTGTTCACTCGCTCGCGACATCGCTCGACCTGCGCGGCTTTGTTCAAAATCGTGGGTCTCATCTCTTCGTCGATATCGAAGGAGAACCCGGTGCGCTGGCGGCGTTCGTTGAGCGCCTGTCGACGACGGCGCCGCCCCTGGCCGCAATCGATCGTGTCGACTGCCAACGCACGACGGCTGCCGCGCATCAGCACTTCATGATCGCGGGCAGCCAGGCCGCTGCCGAGTCCCTCGTGCGAGTGCCGCCGGACGTGGCGACCTGCGAGGATTGCCGCCGCGAACTGTTCGATCCCAGCAATCGCCGCTATCGTCACCCGTTCATCACCTGCACTACGTGCGGGCCACGATTCACGATCGTCAGGCAGTTACCGTACGACCGCGAGATACGGCGATGGCGCCTTTCGCCATGTGCCCCGCGTGCCGGGCCGAATACACCAACCCGCGTGATCGACGGTTCCATGCTCAAGCGATTGCCTGTCCGGAGTGTGGGCCAATACTCGTCGCGCGCGACGCCGCTGGTGTCCGCGCGCGCGGTGAGGCGTCGCTTCGCCTGGCGGTCCGAACGCTGCTCGAGGGCGGCATCATGGCCGTGAAGGGGCTCGGCGGCTTTCACCTTGCCTGCGACGCGACGAATGTCGACGCCGTGGCGGAGCTTCGCCGCCGCAAGCGACGCGAGGCGAAGCCATTGGCCGTCATGTTGCCCGGAACCGAGACCCTCGATGTCGACGGCGTGACCTCGGCCGTGCTCGGTTCACGCGAGCGACCGATCGTGCTCGTCGATCGTTCACGTGTGCCTGCCACGTTGGCGCCGAACATCGCTGAGAACTGCCCCACTGTCGGTGTCTTGCTGCCGTACACGCCGATTCACTCCCTGTTGCTTCACGATGTGGGCCGGCCTCTCGTGATGACCAGCGGGAATCGGAGTGACGAGCCAATGGTGCGCGACGATGACGCCGCGCTTGAGCAACTCGCCGGCATCGCAGATGCCTTTCTGACCCATGACCGTCGCATCGACGTACGGTGTGATGACTCTGTCGTGCGTGTCTCTTCCGGCCGCACCTCGATTGTGCGGCGAGCGCGAGGGTATGCGCCGGCGCCGCTCACACTCGCGGAACACGCGCCGGTCGGCGTTCTCGCGATCGGTGGGCACCTCAAGAACACGCTCTGCCTGGCCTCGGGCGATCGTGCGTATGTCTCCAGTCACATCGGCGATCTGGAATCAGCGGCCTCGTATTTGGCCCTGGGTGAGACGGCGACGCACCTGACCGGTTTGTGCGGCATCCAGCCAAACGTTGTCGCGCACGATCTGCATCCCGACTATTTGTCGACGCGATTCGCGATCGACTATCCAGCGACAAGCCGCCTTGCCGTGCAGCACCATCATGCCCACGTGCTTTCGTGCCTGGCCGAGCACGGCTGCACTGAGCCCGTGATTGGCGTCGCATGTGACGGCGCCGGCCTCGGCACGGACGGGGCGATTTGGGGCGGAGAATTCCTGGTCGTCGATGGCACCGCTTGTCATCGTGCGGCTCACCTCGCCTACGTGCCGTTGCCGGGTGGCGACGCCGCTGCCCGCGAGCCGTGGCGAATGGCCGTCTCACATTTGGCGGCCGCGTACGGCCTCGATCTCGGGCCCCTGAGCGCGATCTTCGGCGAGCGAATCGCGCCCGCGCGTCTCGGTCTCGCGCGACAGATGATCGCGCGCGGCACGAACGCACCGCCCACGTCGAGTATGGGGCGGCTGTTTGATGCCGTGACGGCGCTCATTGGCCTCCGAGATTGCGTGCGCTTCGAGGGTCAGGCGGCGATGGAGCTCGAAACCTTGGCCACCGAGTCTGTCCACCGCCGCTACGGCTTCGACCTCGACTCGGGATCCGACGTGATGAAGATCCACGCCGCCCCTCTGATTCGAGACATTGCGCGGGACGTGCTCGACGGGCGCTCGCGCGAAGAAATCTCCTCGGCGTTCCACGAGGCGGTCGCCACGATGATGGCCGAGGTCGCGAGCGGCATCGCTCGCCGGACCGGTATTCGCCGTGTGGCGCTGACCGGCGGCGTCTTTCAGAACGCGCTCCTCGCGCGGCAGGCCGCCGCGAGGCTCCGGGCCGCACGCCTCGACGTGCTGGAACATCGCAGCGTCCCGTGCAACGACGGAGGCCTGTCCCTTGGACAGGCACTCCTGGCCATACGCAGAATTCGCAGTGGCACTCCGGAGGAGCACATCGCATGTGCCTAGGCATTCCCGGTCGAGTCGTTGAGTTCGTGGACGAGGCACGTCAGCTCGCCAAAGTGGACGTCGCTTCGGTTCGGCGGACCGTGCACGTCGGCCTGCTGCTGCCGGAAGGGCTGGAGCCCGGCGACTGGGTGCTGATTCATGTCGGGTTTGCCATCAGCAAGATCGACGAGGAAGAGGCGAAACGGACGATCGCGTTTCTCGAAGAACTTGGCGACGCGTACGAGCAGGAGCTGGAGCAGTTGTCGACGAGCAAGATCGAATGAGCGAAGCGCCGCCTCGAAACGCGGGAAAGACGCGTCGGCTCCGCTTCGCTATGGCAGCGTCATTTCCGCCCCGCTCCGCGGGGCCAGGCATCTTCGGAGGCCGGAGAACGTGATTCACGAGCCAACATCGCGACCTCAGAAGATGCCTGGCACCGCTACATCGATTGTGCAGGAACACTTCGCGCGGAGCGTTGTGGCGACGATGAAGTTCTTTGCGGTCGAAGCGCCGGCCGTTGCGGAATGCTGCCGACGCATGGCTGAACGCTTCACCGCCGGCGCGTCCCTGTTCGTGATGGGCGAGGGCCCGCAAGCCAGTGATGCTCAGCATGTGGCCGTCGAGTTCGTCCATCCGATCATCGTCGGGAAACGCGCGCTGCCGGCGATCGCGCTGACCAGCGACATCGGCGTATTCACCGGTGCGGGTAACCTCGAGCCACGTGAGTCGTTCGCCGTGCCACTTCGCACGCTTGGAAAACCGGGAGATATCGCGCTGGGTATCTGCGGAATTGGTGTCGAACCCTCGATTCGCCGTGCGCTTGCCGACGCACGCGATCGTGGACTGTTGACGATTCTCGTCGCAGGACCCACGGCAGACGGCGATCAGATTGCCGACATCGAACTGCGGGTCGCAGACCACGACCCGCTGATCGTGCAGGAGGTGTCGGAGACCATCTACCACGTGCTGTGGGAACTGGTACACGTCTTCTTCGAGAGAGACGATGCGCAAGAGCTGTTTGCTTACCTGCCGCAAGCATCGGGCGCGCAGCCATTGAACGATCTGCTCGCAGAAGTCCAGGCATCTACGCTCCAAAAGGCGCGCGACGTCTGCGCCCTACGCAGCGAGATGCAGGCTACCTACGGCGCACGTCTCGCCGAGGCCGGCCGCGCTGTTGCTGACCGCGTCCGGCGCCAGGGACGACTCCTCGCCTTTGGCAATGGCGGCAGCGCAACAGACGCCCAGGACGCGGCCGCTGATTGTCTCGTCCCACCCAATCGCGGGTGGCAACGGTTCCCGGCGCTTGCTCTTACCAACGATGTGGGAGTCGTGACGGCCATCGGCAACGACGTGGGATTCGACCACGTGTTCTCGCGCCAGGTCATTGCCTTCGGCGGCGTGAACGATGTCGCGCTCGGCTTCTCGACGAGCGGCGCGTCGCGTAACGTGGTGGCGGCGATGATCGAGGCCAAGTCGCGAGGGCTGCTGACGATCGCGATGAGCGGCGGCAATGGCGGAGAGCTCGCGCGCTCGGTCGCGGTTGACTACTGTTTCACTGCCCCTGGCGATCACTTGCCACGCATTCAGGAGGCGCACGCGACGACCTGGCATGCGTTGCTGTCGGTGGTCCAGGAGGAGCTGCGGTCATGAGCGGCCCCGGCCTTCGCTTCGTGGACGAATACCGCCGTCCCGAACTGATCAAGACGCTCGTGACCGAGATCGAGCGACGGTCAGAGGGTCGGAGCATCAAGATCATGGAAGTGTGCGGCGGCCACACGCACGCGATCTACAAGCACGGGCTCGAGGATCTTTTGCCTTCCTCGATCGATCTCGTCCACGGTCCCGGTTGCCCCGTGTGCGTCATCCCGATGGGCCGCCTCGATGACGCGATCGCCATTGCGCGCGAGCCTGAGGTCATTTTCACGACCTTCGGCGACATGATGCGCGTGCCGAGCTCGCGCGGCAGTTTGCTCGACGCCAAGGCCGAGGGGGCGGATGTGCGCTTCGTCTATTCGCCACTCGATGCGCTGAAGCTCGCGCGTCAGAATCCTGATCGCCCAGTCGTGTTTTTTGCGATCGGTTTCGAAACGACTGCCCCATCCACAGCCGCGACCCTGTTGCGCGCACGTGCCGAGGGGATCCGAAACTTCTTCGTGTTCTGCAACCACGTGAGCATCGTCCCGGCGATCAAGGCGATTCTCGATTCGCCGGGCATGCAACTGAGGGGGTTCATTGGCCCCGGGCATGTCAGCACGATCATCGGCTTGCAGCCGTTCGAGTTCGTGCCTCAGCGCTACGGGTTGCCGATGGTCGTCTCCGGCTTCGAGCCGACCGACATCATGCAGTCGATCGTCATGATTCTGCGGCAGCTGGATGAAGGTCGTCCGGCAGTGGAGAACCAGTATGCGCGAGTGGTCAGACCCCATGGGAACCCAGGGGCCCTGAGCGTGCTGGCACAAACCATGGAGCTGCGGCCGTACTTCGAATGGCGCGGGCTCGGCTTCATTTCCCACAGCGCGCTCAAGCTGCGCTCGGAGTTTGCCGACTGGGACGCCGAAGTGCGTTTCCGCGTGCCGGGCGTGCGCGTGAGCGATCCAAAGGCCTGCCAATGCGGCGAGGTCCTCAAGGGGGTCATCAAACCCTGGGAGTGCCGTGTATTTGGCACCGCGTGTACACCAGAACGCCCGATTGGAACATGCATGGTTTCGCCCGAGGGCGCGTGTGCCGCCTACTTCACGTATGGACGGTATTCCTTGATGAAAAAGGCGGGCGCGGAGTCGCCTGTTGCGCCATGACAGCATCGCGCTCGCCGCTCTCTGCACAGGTTGATCGGCTTGATCGTGCCCGCGTCGCTCGGCGGTTGCGCGAGCCGTTGCGTGACGAGCGGGTCACGCTCAGCCACGGCAGCGGTGGCAAAGCGAGCCACCGGCTGATCGACGGCATGATCCTTCCGACCCTGGGCAGCGCTGGGCTGACGGTCGAGGAGGACAGTGCGGTCCTGTCTCTCACTGGTTCGGCCGCAGGGCGCATCGCGTTCACGACCGATTCGTACGTCGTCAGTCCGTTGTTCTTCCCCGGCGGCGACATTGGGTCGCTGGCCGTGCACGGAACGATCAACGATCTCGCAACCGCCGGCGCTCAGCCGCTGTGTCTCTCGCTCGCGTTCATTCTCGAGGAAGGTCTCGAGGTCGACGTGCTCCGTTCTGTTGTCGAGTCGATAGGCGCCGCAGCCACGTCAGCCGGCGTGATGATCGCCACCGGCGACACGAAAGTTGTCCCCCGTGGGAAGGCCGACCGGCTGTTCATCAATACGAGCGGGATAGGGCTGGTTGCCGAAGGTGTCTCGTTATCGGCCGCACATATCCGCGCCGGCGACCAGGTACTGCTCAGCGGCCCGATCGGCGACCACGGCATCGCCGTGATGCTCGCCCGCGAAGCACTCGAGATCGAAGCCGACATTCGCAGCGACTCCGCACCGCTCCACCGCATGGCAGCGGCGATTCTCGCAGCAGCCCCGACGACGCGGTGCCTGAAAGATCCGACCCGCGGGGGGGTGGCCACGAGTCTCAACGAGATGGCTCGGCAGGCAGGCGTGGCGATTGCCATTGACGAACGACAGGTGCCGGTGCGCGGCGACGTTCGAGCCGCGTGCGAGATGTTGGGACTCGACCCGTTGCACATCGCGAATGAAGGCAAGCTCATCGCGATTGTGGCGCCCGGCGACGCCGCGCGTGCGTTGGGGGCGATGCGGTCCGCCGCACACGGGCAGGACGCCGCGATCATAGGCGAAGTGCTCGACGGCCCCGAGGACATGGTGCTCTTGAAGACCGAGGCCGGCGGATCGCGCGTGCTCGATATGCTGGTCGGCGATCCGCTACCACGTATCTGTTGAGGAACGAGGGAATGACGCATGGCTCCTGAACCAGCTAGCGGCGCGATCAAAGCGACCCAGCCCCCGACCGAGGCCACACAGCCCAAGGTCGCGGCCGAACGGTTACCCCTCGGGCCGCTCAAGAACATCCACGTGTATTGGCTGGCCGGGATGAGCTGCGACGGATGCACCATCGCCGTCGCCGGTGCGACCAATCCAGGCATTGAGGGCCTCTTGCTGGGCACCGTGCCGGCGATGCCAAAAATGCTGCTGCATCACCCAGTCCTCTCGGTCGAAGCCGGCGCCGATTTCGTGCAGTCGTTCCACAACGCGTGGAACGGCAAGCTCGAAGGCGAGCCGTACGTCGTCGTCTTCGAGGGGTCGGTTGCCGATGAGCGCATTGCCAAGCGCACGGGCGGCTACTTCTCCGCCATGGGCGTTGAAGCGATCGATGGCGACGAGCATGGCCAGCCCGTGCCGACGGC
This sequence comes from uncultured Acidobacteriota bacterium, assembly GCA_963724485.1. Lineage (GTDB taxonomy): Bacteria > Acidobacteriota > Vicinamibacteria > Vicinamibacterales > UBA2999 > JACCSI01. The sequence goes on along the minus strand of CAVRUW010000010.1, from coordinate 37,495 downwards.
GACGTGGCTGTCCCGACTTGCCCCAGGCGCCGCGGCGACGATCGCCATCGGCACCTGTGCGACGTGGGGCGGCATACCGTCCGCTGAAGGCAATCCCACGGGTGCGATGAGCGTCATGGACTTCCTTGGCGGCGAGTACCGGAGCGCCCTTGGTCTCCCCGTGATCAACGTGCCGGGCTGTGCGCCGGTCGGCGATAACTTCACCGAGACAGTCTTCGCGATCCTCTTGTTCCTCCAGGGGCTCGGCCCGCTGCCGGCGTTCGACGAGTTGGGGCGTCCGGCGTGGCTGTTCAAGGAAACCGTGCACCAGGGCTGCACGCGGGCCGGTTATTACGAAGAGGGCACGTTTGCCAAGAGTTACGGCGATCCCGAGTGTCTCGTTGAACTTGGATGCTGGGGCCCGGTCGTGAACTGCAACATCGTCAAGCGCGGTGCGATCAATCACATGGGCGGCTGCATGAAGGCCGGTGGCGTCTGCATCGGCTGCACGATGCCCGGATTCCCAGACAAGTTTTCACCGTTCTACAAAACCCCTCCGGGCGCCACGCTATCGACCTTTGCCTCGCAGGGCGTCGGCACCGTGATGCGCCGACTGCGCCGTCTGTCGAATCGCGAGGCCAACCGCGAACACCGCTGGGACGTGCTCGGCCACGTCCCTACCGGATGGGCTCACGTGCAGCATCAGACGGTGATGGACAAAACGATCAAGTTTTTCTACCAGAAGTGGCAGCACCTGAGTTCGAAGGCACCGGGACGGCCGCCCGGAGAAGAGGACCGATTCTGGGGCGGCGATCGGCCGGGAACGCGCAAGGACTACCTTGACGACAGCTCCGTGCGAGGAGGGGATCAATGAGCGACGCAGAACTCTGGGCTGCCTGGCGACTGTGGATCGTCCTCGCGACGGTCGTTGTGCTGCTTGCCGCGGGGCTTCTCATCACCATCCTCGTAACGGCGCGGGGCATTCTCGCCGAAGCCGTGCGCGCACTGAACGCGGTCGAGACCATTCGCAAGAACACGCAACCCGTGTGGGCGCTGCAGACGACCAACCAGGTCGCTGAGCAGATTCTGCACACGGTGGAGGCGATCGAACAAAAGGGCGGCGCGCTGGTCCGCGCGCTCGAGGGTCAGACGGTCAAGCGTTCCTAGAGGTCAGCCAAATGCCAAGCGAATCAGCTGTTGCGCAGGTCTGGATCTGGAGCCTGGTCATCTACTTCGTCGTCGTCGGCGTTGTCGCTGTGCTGCTGACCATGATCCTCAACACGGTGAAGCAGATTTACGGCGGCGCGGCAGCCATCTGGACTTCCGGTCAGAAGGTGGCGAACAACACCATTCAGATTCCTCTGCTTGCGCGGACCAACCACTTCGTCACAAAGATTCTGGATTCGGCCGTGCGGACGGCGGGGGCAGTGGCCGCTGTCGAGCAGCACGCCGCTTCGTGTCCCCACTGCCCGACGTGCGTGATCGGTGGACCTCGAGGGGGACGGGCATGAACACCTTCGACATCTTGATGATCGTGACGCTGATCGGCGTCGCGGCGCTCTTCATCGCGCTGGCGTTGTTCGTCCGCGCCATTGTGCGTGAGCTCGAAGGGGTAGGCGGCCCCGCGACACGATTCGTCCGCCCCGTCAACTATCTCTCGAAGATTCGCCTCGGCCTTCGAGCAATTGAAGTGCATACGGGACACATTGCTCCCCAGGTGACGCAATTGAACCAGACACTCACCTCGATAAGGGACGGCCTGAGGGCCGTTGACGCCAGCCTCGCCGGGACCATCGCCCACGTGCAACGCCAGGAGCAGCGATGACAGCGCCGAGCATGTTCCCGGACACTGTCTTCACCATCTGGACCGTGACCATCGTCCTCGCGCTAGTGGTCTTCGTTCCTCTCTCCGTGTACATGTTGGCCAGCCTGCTCCGCACCGCCCGGTCCATTCAGCACTACGCCCGGGAGATCGTGGTCCCGGCGCAGGCGATTGCCGCCAACACGTCGGCGGTTCCGGCGCTCGACAGCACAATCGCGGTGGCTACAGAGGTACTCGCAGCGGCGGAAGGCGTGGCGCAGAAGCTCGACGCGATGGCGACTGTGCTCGAAGCACGTGCTGGACGGGGCTAGGGAAGAGATTGGAGACGTCATGCTGGTCACCCTCACGCTCGTAATCGTTGCTCTCGTCGTGCTGGCGCTTGCAGGATTCCTGGCGCTCGTAGCATTCACGCTGCTCAACGCGCGCAAAAGCATCAGTGCCGTTGCGGACGCGCTGGAAGCCGTCGCGACTCACACCACACCCCTCGAGCAGAAGCTCGTCACCATCAACGGCGCGTTGAGCGCGCTCGCAGGCGGCCTGGCCGCCGCGGATCAGCACCTCGGACGCGCCGCGCGCGCGTTCCACCTCTAAGAGGACACTGCATGTGTTTCAAGAACCTGCCCGTCGAGTTCGACAAGGATGGACGTCCGTACCTGAAAGAGGGCGTGGCGGATCCATACACGCCGACGCGCACGGCGCCCGTCGGCGCTCCGATGCAGTTGTCAGCAGGGCAAATCGAGGAGCTCGTCCGCCGCAACGGACACGTCAAGTCAGTCGACTTCGATCCGGTGACGCGCATCGCCGGCGCGCTGGCGCTCCACACTGTTGCTGACCTCAAGGAGCGTCGCGTCCTGGAGGCGCGCTCGATGGCAACGCTGTTCCGCGGCTACGAAGTGATCATGATCGGCCGCGATCCGCGCGACGCCATTTTCATCACCAGCCGCGCCTGTGGCGTGTGCGGCGGCGTCCATTCAACCTGCTCGGCGCTGGCCACCGAGATGGCCATCGGATGCCGGCCGCCCAAGCTCGGGATTGCGATCCGCAACCTGGCGCTGGCGCTGGAATTCTTGTACGACCACCCGTTGCATCTGCATCTGCTGGCCGGCCCGGACTATTCGGCCGCCATGATTGGTCCGACCAACCCCGCGCTCCTCGCAAGGGCGCGGCAGACGGAATCGAAGTACGTCGACGTTCACGGCTACCCCTACGTCGGCGATCTGATGGATGACCTCAATCCGCTGACGGGCCATCTGTATGTCGAGGCGCTGCACATGACGCGGGTGGCGCGCGAGGCGTACGTGTTGATCTGCGGCAAGTATCCGCACCCGCAGACCATCGTCCCCGGCGGCATGAGCTCGACGATCGATCTCACGGTGATGAACGAGATGTTCGTCCGGCTTGCGCAGTTCTTCGATTACTCGAAAAAGATCTCGCGCATCTGGGATGAGATCACCGAGTTCTTCTACGAGGCCAATTCCGACTATCGCAAGGTCGGGTCGCGCCGCTCGAACCACATCGACACAGGCATCTTCGATCACCACGACGCCTACGACGCCACCTACGAGAACGCTGCGGGCTGGGGAGAACGCCGCTGGGCCACGCCGGGCGCCATCGTCGACGGCAAGCTCGTGACGACGGATCTGCACACCATCAACATGGGCCTCGAGGAGTTCGTCGAGCACTCCTTCTACGACGAATGGACCGGCGCCGCACGACGGTTCCCGTCCGATCCCGTGGGCAAGCCGCTCTCGCCGTATCACCCGTGGAACAAGGTCACCAAGCCGCGTCCCCAGGGCCAGAACTGGAAGGAAAAATACACGTGGGATACGGCGCCACGCTGGGACCGCTACTCGATGGAGGCGGGCTGCTATTCGCGGCTGTGCAACACCGCGATGGCCCAGAAGATCGATCAGAACCCGTTCATGGAGTCGACGGGTCACTCGATGAAATTCCTGGTGCCGCGCGGGGCGCTGCCCGAGATGGAGCTCGAATGGCAGGTGCCAGAGGTCTGGAACGCCTTCGAGCGAAATCGGGCGCGGGCGTACTGCGTGCCGTTCACGGCGCTCATCGCGTTGATCAACTGGCGCGTGGCGATGGAAGAGCTCAAGCTCGGTCACACGCAGACGAGCACGCCCTTTGAGATTCCGAAATCGGGTGAGCAGCGCGGGGTGGGATTCTGGGGTGCGGGCCGCGGCTATCTAACACACCACATCGTCCTGGACCGCGGGGCCGTCGCCAACTACCAGATCATCACGCCCTCAACGTGGAACGCGTCGCCGACCGATCGCTGGGGCCAGCCTGGCCCGTACGAGGAGGCCGTGCTCAACACTCCGCTTCTCGAGGAGACAGACGATCCGCAGCAGTTCAAGGGCATCGATGTGCTGCGCACCGTGCGGAGCTTCGATCCGTGCATGCCGTGCACCACGCACATCCACACTGAGGGGGCCGTGGTCACGCGCGAAGTCAACACGTGCGCATGTGGACTGGACGGATGACACGCGTCCTGATTGGGGGCATCGGGTACCGCAACCTCCGCGATCATTCGTGCGGGGTGGTCCTGGTTGACGCGCTCGCCGCGCTCGAGTGGCCGCCTGGCGTGTGTGTCGAAGACATCAGTTACAACCCGATAGCGGTCGTGCAGCGGCTCCAAGACGAGCCGATCGACGGCGGCTTCGAGCTTGCCGTTATCGTCGGCGCGCTGCAGCGACCGGGCCGGATTCCCGGAACGCTGTCCGTGTACCGGTGGGACAACGTGCTTCCAGGCCCGGACGAGATCCATGAGGCGATCACCGAGGCGGTCACGGGGATCATCTCGCTCGACAACACGCTGGTCGTCGCCCGCCACTTCGAGGCGCTACCCGCGGCGGTTGTGGTCGTTGAGATCGAACCAGACGCGCACGAGTTCGGCAGCTCGCTGACGCCTGCGGTCGACGCAGCGCTTGTCGAGGCGAGGGAGATTGTCACTCAGCTGGCTCTGGAACCGGCCACCGCTGCACGAGTGCCAGCGGGTTCGTTGGCCGCCACTCGAGCCCGTCACACTGGTGTGGTCTTCGGACGGGTGATTGATGGCTCATCCCGAATCCACTGAGGGCATGGAACGCGACGTCCTCGCCGAGGTCGAACGCGCGATGTCCGAGTTGCAGTCGCATCCGGACGCTGCCGTTCGCGAGGCGGTCGCCACGATGCTGGAAGGCATCGACGCTGTGCACCGGACCGGATTGACGCATCTGGTCCAGGCGCTGCACGGTATGTCTGGTGACACGCTGATCAACCGGCTGATCGCCGACCCCGCCATCCGCATGCTCCTGATGTCGTACGACCTGATCGCGGTCGATCGCCGGCTTCAAGCGGAGGAGGCGCTGGACACGGTGCGCGGTCATCTCCACGAGCATGGCGTGGACGTCGAGATTCAGGAAGTCGTGGGAGGCGTGGTTTATGTGCGGCTGCATGTCGCCCGCCAGGAGGGTCGCGATGCACTGCCGCTCGATCGCATTCGCGCCGATCTAGAAGCAGCGCTTCGCGAGTTTCTCATTGGCTTTCAGGAGCTCGAGTTCCGCGATCGCAATCTGCACGCGCCGCCATCTGCGATTGTCACACTCGAGGCGCTCAGGCGTGCCAATCGGCCCGTTTACTACGACGCGTTGGACGCCGACGAAGTGCCGGAGGGGACCTTGCGCGCGGCCTTGGTCAACGACGTGTCGGTGCTCTTCGGACGCGTGGCCGGCGAGGTCTACGCCATCCGGAATCAGTGTGGCGACAGTCCCTTGCCGCTCGATCTCGGGACGCTCGAAGGCGCGGAAGTGCGATGTTCCTGGCATGGTTGCCGTTACGACATCCGCTCAGGGCGACGATTGGACGACGAGGGGCGCGTGCAGGTCCTGCCGGTCACGACCGAGAACGGTCGGATTCGCGTGGCGATTGACGTCGAGACCGGAGCGCGGTAGTCATGCGCGTGGTTGTGGCGGCGTTTGGCAACGAGTTGCGGGGGGATGATGGGTTTGGCATCGCCGTCCTGCGCCGACTTGAAGCGTGCCAGCTCACGCGGCACTCGGCGGGCGTGACGTTTCTCGAAGTCGGGACTGCCGGACTGAGATTGGCTCAGGAGTTGTTGACACCGTGCGATCGGCTGATCGTCATCGACGCGATGACGCGGGGTGGCCAGCCTGGAACGGTCTACGTGCTGAAGGTTGACGAAGTGCCCGAAGCTCGTGACGTCGATATGCATCTGGCCGTGCCATCGCGGGCGTTGTCGGTGGCGCAGGCCCTTGGGGCCCTGCCACCGGAGACGTTCCTGGTGGGTTGTGAGCCGTCGGATGTCGACGAGCTCACTATGGAGCTCTCAGATAGCGTGCGGGCTGCCGTGGACGTGGCGGCCAATCACGTGCATTCCTTGATCGGTGAACGAGATGATGAACGACCCAACCCATGAGATGGCGCGGCGCGACGAAGTGCTCGAGATGCTGTACTGGACCGAAGGCGAGGGGTTCAGCGGCGCCGCAACGCTCGACGTCATCGCCCGTTTCCTGACTCACAGCCCTGACGATGTGCTGCGAACGTTGACGGCCCTGGTCGTGCGCGGTGATGTGACGCATGACGCCGCGACGGGTGAGTATCGCCTCACCGAAATCGGTCGCAAGGAGGCCGCGCGACGGTTTGCGGAGGAATTTGCGCCGATGCTCAGTCAAGGCCACGGGGAGTGCAACGATCCAAACTGCGATTGTCATTCCAACCCTATGGGCGCGGCAGAATGCCACGCCGCCCGCGGGCCGCGCAGCTGAGACCTGATCGATCGTAGTGATGGCCGTACGTCGGTCGGACTGAGTCCGAGCCCCGCATCATACGGAGCGTCATGGGCGGATACCGTCTCGCGCCCGCAGTACACGGCTGAGCAACGATGGGTGTGGCGGCCGCCGCGGCGCCCGAGTGGCTGGTCGGCGGCATATGGCAGGCCGTAGCCAACGACAAGAAATTACCTAGAAAGAACTTTTCGGCGGAGTCATCCTTTGGCTGGCTTGCGCGCGAGCTAAAGCGGCGGAGAGGGTGGGATTCGTGCCAGTCGCGGCGAGCGTGCGAGCCGCGCGGCAGCCTGAAGACCACCCGAGCCGCCACCGAACGAGACCGAAGGCTGAGTGAGTTGACCTACTGTGGGATTCGTGCCCGGGACGACGAGCGAAGCGAGTCGGACCGCGCCTGAAGAGCACCCGAACCGCCATCGAGCGAGCCGAAGGTGAGCGAGATGGCGGAGAGGGTGGGATTCGAACCCACGTGCCGCTTGCGCGACAAGACGCTTTCGAGGCGCCCCCGTTACGACCACTTCGGTACCTCTCCGCGTTGATGGAACCGCTGCGGGTCGCAGGAACCTTCGATTATAGCAAGCAAGCGGGCCAGCTGGTCCGCAGCGTAACGGATCCATCTCGCCAAGCGTAAGATCTCAACGCGGGTCACTCCGACCCGCCCCTTCGTACAGGAGTTGTTCGAATGAAACGTTTGGCACTTCTTGGCCTGGCGCTCGCTCTGGCCGCCACCACCATGACGGCGCAAGCGCCGCCCGTCGAGCTCAAGGTCGGCGATACCGCGCCCGACTTCTCGCTCGCCGCCTCCGACGGCAAGACCTATAAGCTTTCCGACTTCCGCGGCAAAAAGGCTGTCGTCGTCGCCTGGTTCCCGCGCGCGATGACGCGGGGATGCACGATCGAATGCAAGTCGCTCGCGGAGAACGGCCACCTGCTGAAGGACTTCCAGATGGCCTACTTCATGGCCAGCGTCGATCCGCTCGAGGACAACATCAAGTTCGCCAAGGCAACGTCGGTGAAACTCGGCGACCAGATGGTCGACAAGAAGGAAGCCGACTTCCCCATCCTGAGCGACCCGACCAAGGCGACCGCGACGGCGTACGGCGTGCTCAGCGATCGCGGCTTCGCGAATCGCTGGACGTTTTACATCGGAAAAGACGGAAAGGTCCTGGCCATCGACAAGACCGTGAAGCCCGAGACATCGGCGCAGGACATGGCGGCGAAGTTGAAGGAGCTGGGGGTTCCGTCGAACTAAGAGCCCGCGTCAGTTATCAGTTGCCAGTTATCAGTTCAAAGAATGACACTGCCCTTTGAACTGGCAACTGGTAACTGAAAACTGTCAGCGCTTCTCCTTGAAGAACTCCTGCATCACCGTCCGGCACTCTTCCTCGAGCACCCCGCCAAGCACCGTCAGTTGATGATTCAGTCCGGGCGTTTCGTGGGCGCGTGCCACTGAAACGAGCGCGCCGCAGCGCGGTTCAGACGCGCCGTACACGATGTGGCCCACGCGGGCGTGAATCATCGCGCCAACACACATCAGGCAGGGCTCGACCGTCACATACAAGGTGACGCCGGTGAGCCGGTAGTTCTCCATCGCCGAAGCGGCGGCGCGTAGCGCATTGACCTCGGCGTGTGCGGTCGGGTCGGTCGAGCTGATTGGCGAATTGCACCCGGCGCCGACGACTTTTCCATCGGCGACAACGACCGCGCCGATCGGCACTTCGTTCAACGTCCGCCCGTACGCGGCCTCGGCCAGCGCCAGCCGCATGAATGACTCGTGATCGACTGAAGTAGTCACTCGGGCAGTTTATCGAGAATCAGGCGACCGAGCAGGGCGCTGTTGGCAGACTTCTGCACACGGCTGCGCGAAACGAATCCGCGGAATAGGGAGGAAACGGAAAATTCAGCCCGAGAGCGGGGAACTTGGTCGGTTCCAGGCAATAGAAGGGACGTCGTGGAATCCGTCGACGCTGTATGGCGACCTGCTCGTAATCCGCAACGCCAAAGAGGCCGCTGCCTGCAGGCTGCCGCTCGCCACTGCGCCGGCGACGTCCAGCGCGCGCTGGTTCTCACTCCGTGTGCGCGCGCGGAGCCCTTTCGGTGCACCTCGCGGATCGATCTTGCCGCACTTCCCCTCATTTCGGGGACGACTCGTGCAGATCGCGTATTGCGAACGCATGAGATTTCGATACTATGCGCTAGCGAGGCTCCGCCCCGGACAGTCAGAGTGGAAGGTGGCTCCGCCTGGCTAGTCACGATGTTGTTTGGCCCCGCTCCGCGGGGCAAGCCATCTTGGACGGATCAAAAACTGACTCATTAGCGAAGATCGTGGCCGTCAAGATGGCTGCAGTCCACCCATTCGGATGGAGACACCATGTCAAAGTTCCCCACGGACGATGAAGAGATTGAAATCACTGAGGGCCGCCTGACCGGCGCCGCTGAAACCGTTGGTGGCGCACTCGGCAGCGCCGCTGGCAGCCTCGATTCCGTCACCAGTGGCATTACATCAACCATTTCCAACGTAATCTCACGTGCACGCGAGGCCTACCCGTCTTCCGATGAAGGTGCGGCGTCAGCTCCGGCCGCTCCGAAGAAGGTCGCTAAGACGGCGCCGAAGCCAGCCGCCAAGCCAGCCGCGCGTGTAGCGGCCGCTCCGAAGAAAGCAGCCAAAGCCAAAGCTGCAAAGCCAGCAAAGCGGAAGGCTAGCGCGAAAAAAGCCGCCAAGAAGAAGGCCGCGAAGAAACCCGCGCGTAAGGCGGCAGCACGGTCCGCCGGTCGGGCGACACGAAAGGGCGCAGCCAAGCGTTCCAAAAAGAAGGCTGCGAAGCGCCGCGCCAAGCGATAGCGCTTGCACGGCCGGGCTCCCTCCCCGGGGCCCGGCACGTCTCCGGCCCGCCGCCTCCTGGGTACGCCTCTTGCTCGATTGTCGAGTGAGGCGTCCTATGTCTGAAGTGAGATGGTGGAAAACCCCTCGAGAAGACCAGGAATCTGACGATTCGACTGGTCGCAACACACCTGGCGATGTCGGCGCTCCCGATATCGTGGGCAGAACGGGCGAAGAAATGCCCGATGTTGCCCACGACGAAGGTCGTCCGATCGCGCCGGCTGATCCGTCGAGCATGCCCCGAGCGGATGACCATCCGGATGGGGTCGAGGGCAGCCCCGATTTTCACGACCGACCGGGGCAGGGGAATTCACGGAATCGATGACTTCACCGGCTCGGCAAACCGCGGCGATGGCATGACACAGTCGTAGCGCGACGACCTCTGATCTCGACTGGCTCGTGGCCAGACGAGTTCGTCGACAGAGGTGTATAACTGTCGCCGTGAATCGGACCTCATCCATGGCCACGCTGGCCGTGTCACTGTTAGCGTTCGCGATTCCGGCCCACACGGCCACTGCCCAGTCCCAAGACCCGCCCTGTGTCATCTCAGATGATTCCCGATACGCCTATAGCCACGAACAGCCGGTGCAGGTTGGTGGCGGACCAAGGTACGGCGCCGCGCGGCAGCGCCGCTACCTCGACTCGCTCCTGGGACCCGCCGGGCAAGTAATCAGGCACAAGCGTCTGGGCTCGCGAATGACGTCCGACGACACCGTGCTCGATCACTATGAGGTGACATACGACGGGCTCGAGCAACCCGTGTCGCTGTATCTCGATTGGTATCACTTCACCGAGGCCCGCGCACCAAAGGGCTTCTCGTGCGGTCGGTCATTGGATCTCGGGCTGCCGCCACCGGATCCCTTCATGGCCGGCGATCAGCTCAACGCCCTCGCGATCGCGCGCGGGACGGACAAGACAGTCGACCTCGGCCCTATCGAAGTTGGACAACCCGTTGCTGCCAGGGTGTTCGACCACTTTCGGCTCCTGATGCGATCCGCTCGATCCGCGGCCGCCGGCGGGTCACCCCTGGACGCGAGCTCCTTGTCGCGCGAGCTGAAGGCACCAAGAACGATCATCCTGGTTGCTCCTCAGTCGTGCGAGGACAAGACGATTCTCCCGAAGGAGGTGACGTTGCGGGATCCGCAGGGAGAGGAGATGCGGCCTGCGGCCACCTACTCCCAGACGGGTGCGCTGACGAACCTCTTGCCCGGCATCTCGATGGCCGCGGGGACTCTCGCTAGCGTCTTTTCGATCGAAACCATACGCACCGGTACGCTCGCGATCACATTTGACGGCCCGACGTGCGGGGCCAGCAGCCACGAGCTGACGCTGCCCCTTGCCGGCGCCAGCGCGCGCCTGCTCGATTCGCCCATGCCGTCGCGACCGGCGGGCTCATCAGTCACGAACTGGATCGCGGTCCAGGCGATCCTGGATCACGCAGGCACATTCCGAATGCCGATCTCGCTCGGTGGCCCGGCCGACCTCGCGAAGATCGCAATCGACGCGATCGGCACCTGGCGCGCCGTGCCGACTCAGATCAGTGGCGGGCCGATCGCGACTCCAGTCGTGTTGAAGGTAACGTTCAAAGCTGTTGAATAGCCCGTGCGTGACACCTCACGCACGGGCCGTCGTGAGATCTTCGAGCGGAAGACCGGTGTGATCCGCAATCGCGACCGCACACTCTCTGGCTTCCTCGTAGGTCGCGGGCGTGCACAAACGCAGCGTTCTCCAATCGCGGGATCGCAAGCTGACCGGGAACTGATTCGACCGTCGCGAGTCGCCCTCTTCCAGATCGATTGTCACGACCTCGTGATCGTCAAGCCGGTGCACTTGCACCCGCAGCCGGAGAACCACCCACGTTTCGACCACTATCGCGCGCTCAGTCTTGTCAATCGTCGCCCACCGCTGCCCGGACGCGACCGCAGCCCCGACGGCACCGAAGACAATTCCCGTGACAAGTAGCATCGGCTGAACGGAAGCTGGCACTTCGTCGGCGTTCGCGAGCGTCACCGCGCCGAGTCCCACCAATCCGAGAAACAGACCGCCGGCAACGAACGGAACGCCTAAGAGCGCCGGCACGTTGCCATGCTCACGAACCGTCAGTCGTTCGGACCCGTCTCGCTCGAACCAGCGGCTCACACCCTTCTTATCGGGCGTAACAATTGCCTGCAGGTGCCGGGAGGTGAACAGGTTTCCCGTGTTACTCTGCCGTCCGCAGGTGACCCCATGAACAAATACCTGACCGAGTTCATCGGAACGTTCTTCCTCGTCTTGACGATCGGTTGCACGGTTATCCCCGGCGCCCCCGGCGTGATTGCCCCGCTTGCCATCGGTGCCGCGCTGATGGTCATGGTCTTCGCGGGCGGGCATGTCTCGGGCGGTCATTACAACCCCGCGGTCACCCTCGGCGTTTACCTCCGTGGAAAGTGCGCGGCAGCCGATATCGTCCCGTACTGGGCCGCGCAAGTCGTCGGCGCGATTGCGGCGGCGTTCGTCGCCAGGTTCCTGGTTGGCTCCCCAACAGGCGCCGCGTTGGTTCCGACCGTCGCACCGGCGTTCGTCGCGGAGTTTCTCTACACGTTCGCCCTCGTCTATGTGGTGCTGAACACGGCAACAGCGAAGGCCACCTCGGGCAATTCGTTCTACGGCCTGGCCATCGGGTTGACCGTCATGACTGGCGCGTTTGCGGTCGGTGGCGTGTCAGGCGGGGCGTTCAATCCGGCGGTGGCTGTCGGCGCAGCGATGATGGGCTTGATATCGATGTCATCGATCTGGATTCACATCGTCGCGGACCTTCTGGGCGGGGTCGTGGCTGCCCTGGTGTTCAAGGCGATCAACCCCAATGACCGGTAACACCTGACGCGGCGGTCGATTCGGGGTCGGCGACTCGGTCTCCCCAGCTCGAGGCCTACACGCAGGCATCGGGCGATAGCATCCCGCATCGCACAAGCTCATCCACGAATAGACGATCTCAAACGGTGGTTCGTCCTCTACGATCACTGCGAACCATGACTGAATTGCGACTGAAGTCGCCGCCGCTCTCCCAAGCCTGGCTGTCGGGCAGCGGTGAAATGGTTCAACTGATTCGAAACAAGGATTGGTCCGCCACTCCACTGGGACCGATGGAATCGTGGCCGCAGAGTCTGAAGACGGTCCTGGGGATTCTTCTGCACTCGCGCTACCCGATGTTCGTCTTCTGGGGACCGCATCTCGTCAAGATCTACAACGACGCGTACCGGCCGATCACAGGCCACAAGCACCCGTGGGCCTTGGGCCGTTCGGCTCAAGAGGTGTGGCCGGAAATCTGGAACGACATCAGGCCCCTCGTCGATCGGGCCCTCGCAGGTGATTCGACGTGGTCCGACGACCTGATGCTGTTCATGGAACGCAACGGGTTTCCGGAGGAGGTCTACTTCACGTTCTCCTACAGCCCGGTGGCCGACGAGTCGGGCGGTATCGGCGGGATGTTCTGCGCCTGCACCGAGACCACGGCACAGGTACTTGGCGAGCGGAGGCTGCGCACCCTTCGAGACCTCGCCGCCGCGCCCGCCGATGCGCGTTCCGTGGCCGATGCATGTCGACTGTCGACGAAGGCCCTGAGCGCCAATTTCGCCGATGTCCCGTTTGCCCTGGTCTATCTCGCCGACGATCGCGGTGGATTTCGACTGGTCTCGCACACCGGCATTGATGCCGGTCACGCCATGGCCCCTGTATCGATCGACTCGGCTGACGAAGAACGGGGCTGGCCGATCGCAACGGTGGCCAACCGTCGCGCGGGAAGCCACATTCATCCGCTCAGCGATCGATTCTCGACCGTGATTGCGGGCCCCTGGCCGGAGCCTCCTTCGTCGGCGATGGTGCTGCCCTTGCTGGACCGCGGGTTGGAGCGGGCTGTCGGGGCGGTCGTGCTGGGGATCAGCTCGCGCCGCTTGTTCGACGAAGACTATCGAGAATGGTTTGGCCTGATTGCCGCGCAGCTCAGCGCGTCGATCTCGAACGCGCGCGCCGTCGAGGATGAACGCAAGCGATCGGAAGCGCTGGCCGAGCTCGATCGAGCGAAGACCGCGTTCTTCAGCAACGTCAGTCACGAATTCCGGACACCGCTGACGCTTCTCCTGGGTCCCGTGGAGGACGCGCTGGCAAGCGAGAGCCGAACGCTGCATGGCGAGTCGCTCGAGACGGCGTACCGCAACGCCCTTCGGATGCTGAAGCTCGTGAATTCACTGCTCGATTTCTCGAGCCTCGAGGCTGGGCGCGCGGCTGCGCGTTATCAGCCTACCGATCTCTCGGCGCTCACGACTGACCTGGCCAGCTTGTTCAGGACGGCAATCGAGAAAGCCGGCCTCGTCTACACCGTCGATTGTGCCCCGCTGGACGAACCGGTCTTCGTCGACCAGGACATGTGGGAAAAGGTCGTGCTCAATCTCGTGTCGAATGCGTTCAAGCACACGTTCGAAGGCGAGATCGCAATCACGATGAGCCGTCGGAATGACGGCGCAGTGTTAGCCGTCCGCGACACCGGCATCGGCGTGGCTGCGCACCAGTTGCCGCACCTGTTCGAACGTTTCCATCGTGTGAGCCAGGCGAAGAGTCGCACCCACGAAGGCACCGGCATCGGGTTGTCGCTCGTCCAGGAGATGGTCAAGCTTCATGGCGGCCGTGTCGACGTCGAGAGCACGGAAGGACGTGGCACGGAATTTACGGTGTGGCTGCCGTTCGGCCACCAGCATTTTCCCGCCGATCAAGTGCATTCCACACTCGACCTCAAGGCCAGTCAGACGACCACGCGTGCCTTCGTCGAGGATGCCTTGCGATGGTTGTCCGCCGATAGTTCGGCCGAGTCGAGGCAGCATCGCCACAGCTTGATCGAGCCTGCACGCGGCGGACGAATCGTCGTCGCCGACGACAACGCCGACATGCGCGACTACGTGGTTCGACTCCTCGAGTCGACGTGGGAAGTCGAAGCGGTCGCCACCGGCGAAGCCGCACTCGCGGCCATCCAGCGCTCCACACCCGACCTGGTGGTTTCCGATGTGATGATGCCGGGCATGGACGGCTTCGAGCTGCTGCAATCACTGCGGTCGGATCCGTCGCAGCGAGATCTTCCCGTGATTCTGTTGTCGGCGCGTGCGGGCGAGGATGCTCGCGTCGAAGGACTGAAAGCCGGGGCTGACGACTATCTCGTGAAGCCGTTTGCCGCGCGGGAGCTGTTGGCGCGAGTGACCGCTGCGATCGAATCGTCCCGGGTGCGCCGCGAGGGGCATCAGCGGCTCTCGGCCGTCAACCGGGACTTGAGGAATCGTGTAGCGGAGCTCGAGACGCTCCTCAAGGTCATTCCCGTGGGTATCGGGATCGCACTTGACCGCGACTGCAGGGCCATCAACATCAACCCGGCTTTTGCTCAAACACTCGGACTACCGCCGTCTGCCAACGCATCGCTGACCGCACCCCTTGACGAACGGCCGTTGGGGTTTCGCGTCCGCGACACTGCTGGACACGACATCGATCCGCAAAACCTGCCCATGCAAGTCGCTGCCCGCGAAGGGCGAGAGGTGCGGGACCTCGAACTCGATGTGGTTCACCACGATGGCCGCGTCGTGCGACTGCTCGAATACGCCGTTCCACTGTTCGACGACCATCACGAGCCACGCGGCGCGATTGGCGCATTCATCGACATCACCGAACGGCGGCAGGCCGAGGCTCGCAACCAGTTCCTGGTGCGCTTCGACGACACGGTCCGCGCGCTGGCCGACCCGCTGGCCATCATGGCGTTCGCGACCGAGTTGCTCGGCTCGCATCTCGGAGTGTCGCGGTGCGCCTACGCCGACGTCGAATCGGACGTGGACCACTTTACGGTTCCACACGAGTACACCGACGGAAACCAGAATCAGACCCTGCTCGGCCGATGGGCGTTATCAGCCTTTGGCGAACGCTTTGCCACCACGTTGCGTCGGGGCGAGTTGCTCGTTGTTCGCGACTACGCGAGCGAACTGCCGGAAGACGCGCCCGCGTTTCTTGCTCTCGACGTGAGCGCGACGATTTGCGCCTCGCACGTTCGCGACCATCAGCTGAGCGCCATGCTCGCGGTGCACAGCACGTTGCCGCGCAACTGGCGAGCGGACGAGATCGAGCTGGTGCAGCTCGTTGCCGATCGCTGCTGGGAATCGATCGCCCGGGCGAGGGCCGTTCGCGCGCTCGCCGACAGCGAGTCCCGTTACCGCTTGCTGTTCGACTCCATCGACGCCGGCTTCTGCACATGTCAGTTGCTGCTCGACGACCAGGGCGCGCCCACCGATTACCGCTTTCTCGAGGTGAACAAGCGATTCGAAGAACATACGGGGTTGAAGCAGGCTGCGGGCAAGACCGTGCGCGAGCTGGTACCGGAGCTCGAACAGCACTGGGTCGAGCTCTATGCCGCCGTCGCCATGACCGGCGAACCGGTCCGATTCGAGCAGCCCTCGCGATTCAGCGGCCGTTGGTTCGACATCTACGCCTTTCGCTTCGGCCAGCCGCAGAATCGCACCTTCGGGATCATTTTCTCGGACATCAACGATCGCAAGCAGATCGAGGGCAGCCTGCGGCAGATGAATCGCCTCAAAGACGAATTCCTCGCCACGCTGTCGCACGAACTTCGGACGCCGCTGAACGCCGTGCTCGGGTGGACCCATTTGATTCGCACCGGCGCGTTGCGGAAGGAGGCGCTGGCGAAGGCCTTCGACTCGCTCGAGCGGAACGCCAAGGCGCAGGCGCAATTGGTGGACGATCTTCTCGACGTCTCGCGCATCATCTCCGGCAAGCTTCAGATCAAGAACGACGAGGTGAACCTCAACGAGGTCATCGCGGCCGCGATCGAGACAATTCATCCCACGGCGATCAACAAAGGCGTCAAACTGCGGTTCAAACCATCGCGCAGGTCCCCGCTACTCGTCCACGGTGACTCCGACCGCTTGCGGCAGATCGCCTGGAACCTGTTGTCGAATGCCGTCAAGTTCACGCCGAAAGGTGGCAGGGTCGAGATCGCGTTGAATCGCGATGACGGTCACGCCGAGATCGTCGTGCGCGACACTGGTCAGGGGATTCAGCCGGAGTTCTTGCCTTTTGTCTTCGACCGATTCCGACAGGCCGATGGAACCACGACCCGCCGGCACGGCGGTCTCGGCCTCGGCCTCGCGATCGTGCGGCACCTTGCCGAGGCCCACGGCGGGACGGCGACCGCGACGAGCGACGGACTCGACAAGGGCGCCAGGTTCACCGTGCGGCTGCCGTTGGGCAGCGCCCTCCCGACATCGTTGCCGAAAGCTCGCGCCACAAGACGCCAGTCCGCGCGACCTCTCAAAGGTCTCCGCATCCTTGCGGTCGACGACGAGCCTGATGCCCGCGATGTGCTGCAGACGATCCTGAGCGGCGAGGGGGCCGTCGTGACCGTGGCGGCATCGGCCGGTGAAGCGCTCCATCAACTGCAAGGCGAGCCATTCGACGTGTTGCTCGCGGACATCGGCATGCCGGACGAAGATGGGCTCGCGCTCATTCGAGCCATCCGTGGCCTTTCCGAGCCACTCAACACGCTGCCCGCGATTGCCGTAACCGCCTATGCGAGCCTGCGCGACCGCGAGCTCGCCCTCGAGGCGGGTTATGGGTGGCATGTCGCCAAGCCAATCGACCCCGCGCAGCTCCTCATCGCGCTCTCAACGGCAATCGCCGGTCGCGCGACAGGGGCCGACACCAGGCACCGACCGATTCGAAAGCCGGCCGCCCGGCGGAGACCCTCCTGACTTCGCGAGAACGGCTGAATCCGATAGTCCAGCTCAGCCATTAGGGTTACGATCCGCGACTTTCTGTCTCTCCTTCATCGCGGCGTTCCATCCAGCGTCCCGGGGTCAGGATTCCTTGAGGAGTGTGCCTTCGACGCCGCCGCCGGTACTTGTGAGCTTGATCGCGACCCGCCGCCGATCCTGAAGTTCGAGCGTCAGCGTGTCTGCTCCGGCAAGGACAACGGCTTCGCCGATGCCCGTGATGTCGATGTGGCCATCGACTGCGGTCGCGGTCTCGACGAAAGCCGCTTGTTCTGGATCGTCGGACCAGAGTGAGAGTTCGTAGGGTGTCGTGCGCAGCAACTGATCGCCGGCATAGAGGCTGCCGACGCCGCTCAAAGACCCGAGAAGACGCCTAGCCATGGGGGATCCTCCGAGGGCGTTTTATCACGAAAGTACCGACCGCGCCGCTTCGAGTCTCGATCGGACCAGCGTGGCAACTTCGTGAACGTTGACGGTCTTCAAACACAGGTTGTCGTTACAGGGCGACAGACGCTGGTTGTGCGGACCGATGCACGGGCTGCAGGTATACCCGGTGTGAACGACGTCCGATGTTGTCGCGAGTGGCCGGTACCGTTCAGGAATCTCAGGTCCGAAAAGGACGATGACGTGAATGCTCGTCAGGGCGGCGAAGTGCGCCGGCCCCGAGTCATTGGTCACGAGCACCTGCGCCAGATCGAACACGTGCAACAGCTCCTTCATCGTGGTGCGGCCAGTAAGGTCCAGGATGCGCGGCGATCCAAGACGTTCGCAAATGTACTGGGCATCCGGCCTTTCACTGATGACCCCTGTGATCAGGATGTAAACCTCAGGATCCTCCAGCAACTTTCGAGCGAGCTCGGCAAACGACTCGATGGGTGCGCGGCGCATTGGGAACCGGGCGCTCGCGTTGGGATTGAGAGCGACCAGCTTGCGGTCGGGCCCAATCTCCGCGTTCATGGCACGGAGCTTTTGCCAGATGCCGGCAGCCGCCGTAGCGTCGGTCGTGATCTTCGGCACGTCAAGCCGATCCATCGAGCGCGGCCGTTTGACGCGCGGTATCTGGTCCGGTGAGCTTTCGAGCGCGTGAACGAGATCGAGAAATGTGTGCGCGGCGTGGATATGTGCGTTGTAGAGGACCTGATGCGTGAGCAGATCTCCAGCATACAGACCCTCCTGGTTGAACCGGTGGAAGCCCACTCTTCGTCGGGCGCCCGATAGATAGCTCAAGAGACTGCTGTAGCGGACGAACGCCTCCATGTTGACGACCGTGTCGATGCCGTGACGGCGCGCGCGTGACGGAAAGAGAAGCGTATCGCGGAGCAGTGACGTGAATGAGCCCGCGTCGATGGTGATGATGTTCTCGGGCGCGATGATGCCGAGCATCTCGACGCTCGACCGTATCTCCGTGAAACACAGGAAGTGGAGCCTGGCATCCGGAAAGAGCTCGCGCGCCTTCCTGAGCGACGGGTAGGCCACGACCATCGTGCCCATCTCAGCCAGCTGAATGAACAGGATGTTGCGCGGGGATCCTGCGGGCGAAGCAGCGAGTCCAAGCAGCCGTTGGATGCGATAGACGACGGTGAGGAGAAAAGTGAGCGGGATGCCGATCCAGAAGTCGATCGCCCGCATCAGGTTGGGATTCAAGGTTTCGTCCGCACCATTTTGCCCACCCGACCGCGAATGAGCAAATCGCGGGTGTTTCCCGTGGACTGAGGTGTTACCCTCACGTTCGTGCCTCCACGACAGCGGTCATTCATAGGACCCATCGTGTTCGTGCTGGTCGTGGTCGGCGCCTACGCCCTCGTTCGGGCGAAGCGGTCCGAGCTCGTCGACTTCGTCGTCCCCCATCGGGCGGCGGGCCGGTTCATCGCGCACGAACCGTTGTACCGGCCCGACGACGGTCATTACCAGTACAAGTATTTGCCGGCGTTCGCGCTGCCGATGGTGCCTTTCACCTGGGTGCCCAAAGAGGTCGCGCAGTTCACGTGGTTTACGCTCACCGTCGCCATGACCTGGATGTTGGCGAAACTCTCGCTCGCCGCCCTGCCCGACCGCCGAATGTCGGCGGGAGCGCTGATCTGGCTCACCCTCTTCTTCAACGGAAAGTTTCTCGTCAAGGAACTCGCGTTCGGGCAGTTCAATCTGCCGGTGGCGCTGCTCCTGATCGGGGCGGTCATCGCGGCGCAACAAGGCCGCAATCTGGCGGCCGGTGCCGCCGTCGCCGCCGGCGTGTTCGTCAAGCCGTATGCCCTCGTGATGATGCCATGGCTGGCCTGGACGCAGGGTTGGCGCCCTCTGGTCGTCTTCGGCATCGTGATGGTGATCGGGTTACTCCTGCCCGCGGCCTCTTACGGCTGGAACGGCAACCTGACGCTCCTGGCCGAATGGTATCGAACGGTTACCGAAACGACGGCACCGAACCTGCTCGGGTCCGACAACATGTCGTTCGCGTCGATGTGGGCGAAATGGATAGGGCCGACGCGCACGGCCGCGGCCCTTGCGCTAGTGTCTGCGATCGCTGCGGTCGCCGGAGGGCTCGTCGTGATGTGGCGCCGGCGCCAGGTGGCTGAGCCGAACTATCTGGAGGGTGCGTATTTCTGCCTGCTGATCGCGCTCCTATCGCCGCAAGGCTGGGACTACGTGCTCGTGATTGGAATGCCCGCGTACATGCTGCTCGTCGATCGCTTCCGCGATCTCTCGCTGCCGTGGCGCGCCGTTACCGTGGTGGGGATTTTCTTGACGAGTTTCACCATCTGGGATCTGGTGCGGCGAACGCTCTACGCTTACTTGATGGCGGTGTCGGCTGTCAGCATTGGTGCCATCCTGATTGCCGCCTGCCTCATTCACTTGCGTTGGCGGGCACTCGCGTGAGGTCCAGCGACACTCTCACAGCTCTTCGCTTCTGACATGTCGGCGCGGGTCCGGTCCCTCCTATTCGTCGCACTGACTCTCCTCGCCATCGTCGTTTTCCAGGCGCGGATTCGTCGCGAGATGATCGATTTCGTCACGTGGCGACAGGCCACGGTCCGCGCGCTGAATGCCGAACCGCTCTACCGGCCGGAGGACGGGCATTACCAGTTCAAGTACTTCCCGCTGTTCGCCGTGATGATGGCCCCGTTTGGGGCTCTCGATGAAGACACCGGCAAGATCGTCTGGTTCGCGGCATCCGTTGGCTTCCTCATCGCCCTGCTGCGATGGTCTATCGCACTCCTGCCCGATCGGCGGCTGTCGCAGCAAGTCATCCTGTGGATCACCATCGCGTTGATGGCGAAGTTCTACGCGCACGAACTGCTGCTGGGACAGGTCAACCTGATGCTCGGCGCGTTGCTGATGGGCGCGCTCGTGGCCATCACCGCCAATCGCCCGCTCGTCGCCGGTGGACTCGTCGGTCTCGCCGTGTTCATCAAGCCGTACGCGCTCATTCTGCTGCCATGGCTGCTCGTCACGCAGGGTTTGCCAGCGGCCGGCGTCGCTGCTGTCGTCGTCATGCTGGGGCTGGTGTTCCCGGCTGTGGTCTACGGCTGGAACGGCAATCTCGAGCTCCTGCGCGGATGGATGGTGACGGTGATGGACTCAACGACGCCGAACCTTCTCGGAAACGACAACGTCTCCATCGCGGCAATGTGGGCCAAGTGGCTTGGACCAGGTCAACTCGCCTCGGCTCTCGCGTTGCTGACGATCATCGCGGTCATGGTGCTGGTTGTCGTAGCCTGGCAACGAAGACGTTCAGTAAAGGCGCCCGCGTATCTCGAGTGGGCGCTCCTCATGCTGCTCATGCCGCTCATTTCGCCACAGGGGTGGGACTACGTGCTGCTGCTTGCAACGCCCGCGGTTGTCTGCCTCGTGGACCGCTGGCGAGACTTGACGACGACGTGGCGATGGGGAGTGGGCGTTGCGCTTGCGCTGTTGGGATTCACGATGTTCGACATCATGGGGCGTGCGCTGTATGGCCAGTTCATGGCGTTGTCGGCGATCACCGTGTGTGCGCTAGCGGCTGCCGCCGGGTTGGTTCATGTGAGGTCGCGGGGGATCGCGTGACGTGCGGGCGGGTCGGGTCTTGTTGGGCGGGTAGGGCTGGTGGGGCGGGTCGTCTATTGTCCAAGTCGAATCAGGCTTGCCTTCGCGCATTCGTCGGCGACAGTAAGGAAACGTCTGACCGCATCATTCCCGACCACATATGGATGCGGCTGCCCTGGTTTCCGATTCGGCAGCGCCGCCAACTTTGGCGCTGATTGGTCAATCGAATGATGATTCGAGATCAACACATCGGCGCCCGCTTTGGTGACGATGTCGCGGAAACGCCGGGCTGACTCGCTGTAGGCCTGGAACCAGAATCGCTGATCCTTGCCCGGGCTGATCGTGAAGTTGAAGGCTGTTCCTCCCCACGCGGCGGCCAGGTGTGACTTCCCTCCATCCTTGACTGGAATGAGCGTCGAAAGCGTGCCGGGCGTGTGTCCCGGGGTCACGTAGAGCGTCAGTGTCGTGTCTCCGAGCGTGAGTCTCTGGCCGTCCGTTGCGGCCAGATCTTTCTTTGGTTTCGGCCACGGTTCTGAGTTCTGCGCGAGGGTGTCCCACTCCAGGGCCGACATGATTACACGCGCGCCGAAACGTTCCTGAAGAAGCTTCGCGCCTCCGGCGTGATCCACGTGACCATGACTCACCACCACATACTTGATGGTCGCCGGATCAAATCCGAGTTTCCGCAAACCGCCGACGATCTGGTCTTCGACTGAATAATCCCAGAGGGCGTCGATCACGATGATGCCAGCCGACGTCGTGACCGCCCACGCCGAGTAGTCCTCTTTGTCTCCAAGAAAGTAGAGATTGTCGAAGACCTTCACTGGCTCGGCATACCACTCCGAACGGGGAGGCGGGCCAGACGGTGTCGCCGGCGCTTGTTCCACCGGAGGCGGCGGAGCGGGCTTCGGCGCGTCGCACAGTCGGAACAGTGTCGTCCAATCGGTGCTCGCAGCACGCCGGGCCCGTTCGACGTGAGTTTCAGCCGTGTCGGCCACGGCCTGTGTGTTTTCCCGGATGCTTGCGAGTGGAGCCGCGAGCACCGTCACAGACATCAGTGCGAGAGCACAGTCGATGGATCTCCACTTCACGGGCCGGGCTTCCTGGCCTTGATGATGAACGTAGTCGGCATCATTTGCGCCCGCGCAACCGAATACCAGCGCGCCGGATCGGTGTGTTCCTCCTTCACACTGGTCGGATCGACTGGCGTCTCCACCAGCGCTTCGATGTGCAGGCCCGCCTGTATGGTCTGGCCAAGAAACGTACCCAGAGTGCGACGGTGGATCACGATCGGAACACCTTTCCACGACGCGTGTTTGCTGGGGCCCTCGGCGAAGTACGGCGCTGCGACCATGTACTGCGTTCCGTTCCAGTCGATGCAGCTGTATGCGGGGTGCTCCCCACTGACGATGAAGCAGCCGCCGGGCCGCAGGTATCTGCTGACCAGCGTCATCGTCGTCGTCAGGTCGGTTGTCCAACCCAGACCATAAATCGAAAAGACCAGATCGAAGTAGTTCTCAGGGAAGCCCGGATTCACCTCCATCGGGGACTCGACGAGCCGAACCCGCGGCGCAAAGGGACGCAGCGTCTGCTGAGCGAACCCGATCTGCACCGGTGACAGGTCGATGCCCCAGAGCTCCCGCGCGCCACGCTTGGCGAGGAAGAGCAACGAATGCCCGCTTCCGCAGCCGAGTTCTAGCGCCCGGACGTCAGGCGTTGCGTCCAGAAGGCGGAGCGTGTCCTCCGTCGGCGCCAAGGGTCCATACTCTGGCAGCGCCGTACTTCCGTGAAATCGCGGCGCCACGTGATTCCAGCCTTCGCGATTGATCGCGAGAGCAACCTCAGGTTCGACGAAGGAAGCCGTCACTCTGAGGGAGTCAGCTCTTGCTCGTTCGGTAGGGTGTAGGCTGCCACGATCACGGTGACGTTGTCGCGGCCTCCGCTGTCGAGCGCGAGGCGCACCAGCTCTGCGCACGCGTCCTTCGACGACTCTGTTTCAGACAACGTTTTGGCAATCGCGTCGTCAGCGACGCGATCGGTGAGCCCGTCGCTGCAGAGCAACACGCGGTCGCCGTCTTCGAGGCGCAACAGGTCAACATCGACATCGACATGCGCGTCGGACCCGCCGAGCACGTTGGTGAGGATGTGACGCATCCCCGAGCCGGCAACGTCACCGGGCTTGAGCTCTCCTGTGTCTACGAGGAATTGCGCGTAGGTGTGGTCTTTGGTCAGACAGTTGAGACGGCCGCCGCGGAACAAATAGGCGCGCGAGTCGCCAACGTGGGCAATCAGCAGATCGCGGCCGAAGCTTCGAGCGCCGGTCATCGTCGAACCCATGCCACGCAAGCTGGCGTCCTGACGAGCGCGCTCGATCAACTCCGAACCGATCTGTTGCACGACGTGGCGAGCGCGCTGCTCGATCTCCAACGCGTGCTCCTGGTCCACCCTGAAGAACCAGTCGGGCACATCCAACGCCAGCCGAACCAGCCCGCTGATGGCCATCCGGCTGGCCACCTCGCCCGCGGCGTGTCCGCCCATGCCATCGGCCACGACCATCACGTAATTCACCTCGTCTGCGCGCTCGGGCACGTCACCAGCCGGAAGACTGGTGAGCATCGTTTCGAGCGAGCGCGTGAGCTTCGTCACGAAGAACTGATCTTCGTTGTTGGACCGCACGTGACCGGGATGCGTCAGCGCGCTCACGTCGATGCGGACCAGTGACGAGTAGAGCCGAAACGGCCGAGCCGCGGTGCTCGCGGGACCGTCAGTTGTTGCACGTAGCGTTTCGGTCACGACCGCTCCTTTCGCGACGGAAGCCGTCGCCCTCGCATGTCCAGCATACGCCGCCCAATCTCGTAGAAGTCTCGAGACTTGTCGCAAGCATCAACTCTCCGATGGGGGTGTCGATCACGGCACATTTTCAGGCACCGGATACGCTATTGACTTCACTCTTACAAGATGTAAGATACCCGCCGATGACCGACCCTCGTCTGCCGTCGATGTCCCGGACCGAGTCGCTCGTGATGGAGCTCCTGCGCGGCCGCGAGCGGTACGGTCTCGAGCTGGTCGATGCCTCCAGCGGGTCGCTCAAGCGCGGCTCCGTTTACGTGATCCTCGCCCGGATGGAAGAGAAAGGATTCATCGACTCGCGGCAAGAGGAGCGGCTGCCTGGAGCCAGCGGGCTCCCGCGCCGCCTCTATCGCGCGACACCGTACGGGGCAAAGGTGCACGAGGCATTTTCCGTTCTGCGGGACGCACTGGCGCTCAAGCCAGCGGAGGCGCGATGAGTTTCGATGCCCGGATCATGGCGCTTGCCGAGCGTTTTTTGTCCGAGCGCACATTTCAACTCATCGTCGGGCCGGCAGTCGCGGATCTGCAGTTCGAGCACTGCGCATCCCCGCTGAGGCTAACGGCGAACCGACTTGCGGTACTCAGGGCCGTCGCTGGCGGCCTTCGCGACGACCTGGCGCGCGCATCCAGCGACATGTTGCTGCTGACGCTTCTCCCCGCCTGCTACAACATCTTCCTCCTGCTGATTTGCTTTGATGTCTTCTCCATCTCGCTCTCGACCGACTTCGTCGTCGTGGCCACGGTGCTTCTGGTTTTGTCGTTCGGTCCCGTGATGGTTTGCTTCTGGCCCGAACGCCGGGCCGCGCGGCCCATCGACTAGGGTCTGCCGTGCCCGAGCTGCGCGCGCATCGCTTGTCGAAGCACTTTTCTGGTGTGCGTGTCGTCAAAGACGTCTCTTTCACGATCCGTCCCGGAGAAATCGTCGGTTACCTGGGCCCTAACGGCTCTGGCAAGACCACGACGGCGAGGATGCTCGCGGGATTGCTGGAGCCCTCGTCGGGGCTCGTGGAGTACGGCGGGCGTAACATCCGCGATGATCTCGTCGCCTTCCGCCGTGAGCTTGGCTACATTCCCGAGGAGCCGTACCTTTACCCGTTTCTTTCTGGCAGCGAATATCTCCAATTGATTGGCCGCCTGCGCGAGGTTCCGGAAAAGCTCCTCACGACGAAGATCGAGGGCTTCCTCGCGCTGTTTGGCCTGAGCTCGGCGGCCGACCAGGCCATTGCCTCGGTACTCGAAGGGAATGCGGCAGAAGATCGTCATCTCCGCCGCGCTCATGCACGACCCCTCGGTCGTCCTCTTCGACGAGCCCGAGGGCGGCCTCGACGTGACGACGACGCTCATGCTGCGACACCTCGTGCGGACGCTTGCCGCACGTGGCAAGGCGATTCTCTACAGTTCTCACATCCTCGAGGTCGTCGAGCGTGTGTGCGACCGGGTGATCGTCCTCCACAAAGGAGGCGTCGTTGCGGACGATTCGATCGAACGACTGCGCACGCTGCTGTCGCGAAATTCGCTCGAGGGCGTGTTTTCGCAGCTGGTCATCCGCGAAGATCCGGAGCAACTGGCGCGCGATCTCGCAGACGTTTCCGCCCTGAGTGCATAGGTGGACGACGCCCGCCTGCGCACGCCGTACTTCCTGCTGACGGCCCACTTCCTCCGCGAATTCCTCGAGAACGACTTGATCTCGCCCGAAGCAGACCGGTCGCAACTGCTGGCCGTAGTTGGCGCGATGATTGTGTCGCTGACGCTCTTTGTGAGCGTCGTCATGTCATTTGGTTACGTCACGACACTGACCCCCGGACAGGTGGCCGTCATGTCGCTCGACGACAAGTTCTTCTATCTGGCCCTGGCGATGATCGTCACCGCGCTCGTGGCCACCTCGCAGTGGGACGCGCTCGTGATCAGTCCGCGCGACGCGGCGATCCTCGAGCCATTGCCCGTGCCTGCCGGGACGCTCCGTCGCGCAAAGATGTCGGCGGTCGCGATTCTCGGAGCCGCCGTCGCAGTCGCCGTCAATGCGTTCCCGAGCATCGTGTTCCCGTGGCTGCTGGTGTTCAACTTCCGCCAGATCAGCCTCGTCCAGCTGCTCGGGCTGGTCGTCACGCATGCGATCGTTACCTTCACTGCGGCGGCGTTCGGCTACCTTGCAGTGATCGGTCTTCGTGAAACGATGACCGCGGTGCTGGGACGGCGCTGGTTCACCCGCGTCTCGCCTTGGGCGCAGGGCGCGCTCATCGTGGCGTTGGGGGGCGCGCTCCTGCTGTTGCCCGCTGCCGCCGATCGCATCGCGCAGCGAGGGTTCGAGGGTTGGAGAGCGTCGTCTCCCCCCATGTGGTTTCTCGGCGCATATGAATTGGCTGCAGGGAGCGTCATCGCGGACCTGCCACGCGGCGCTCTGACGGCCCGGCGAGCGGACAACGACCGTCTCAGCACCGCAATGTACGGAGAACGCCGCGGGCAGTTCCCCGGGCTGGCCCGGCGCGCGGGCCTGATCGTCGCCGTGACGTTCCTCCTCGCAACCGCCGCCTATAGCTGGAATGCGAGGCGTCTCCCGTCGCTTGCGCCCGCGCCGCCGGCATTCCGCCGGCGCTGGGGATTGAGTGCGCGCTTCGCGAACGCGCTCTTGTTGCGGCCTGCTGCGACGCGAGCGGGCTTTTGCTTCACTCTTGCCGCGATGTGGCGCAGCAACACCCATCGACTGACGCTCGCGAGCGCCGCCGCCGCGGGATTTGCAATGGCGGTCTTGGCTCTCTCCAATGCCCACGTCGCCGAGGGTGGTGGCGCGTCGGCTCGGCTGCTTGCGATGCAACCGCTACTCTACGGTGCCCTGCTGGTCGGTTTCCGTCACGTCATCCGCGTACCTGCGGAGTTGCGCGCCAGCTGGGGCTTTCAGCTCGCGTGGCGCGACCACGACCGCGCGTTCCTCGCCGGCGCAAAGTACGCCGCGGTCGCCGCCCTCGTTCTGCCCGCTCTCGTTGTCCTGTTACCGCTCTTCATGTTCGTCCTCGGCCCACGACTGGCGCTGCTACACGCCGCCCTCGGACTGGCCGGCGCCATCGTGTTGCTCGAGGCGCTGATGATCAGTTACGACAAGGTGCCTTTCACCTGCACGTACCTGCCCCGCGAGAACATGAAAGCGCTCGCGCCCGTCTACGCGATCGCGTTTATCGTCGGCGCCTCGATCTTCGCGCAAATGCAGCACGAGTCCCTGCAAGGTGCCGGCAGTACTCGGACGCTAATCACGCTCGCCGTTGTGTTCGTGATTGTTCGCGTGATATCCGTGAAGCGCGCGCGGCTTCCGTACGTCGAGTTCGACGAAGCGCCGGTAAGTTTCCAACGCCTCGGCCTGGACGCGTGACCCCCTCGCTAGTCGTTCCGCAGCGACTCGATCGCATCCACCTTGGTCGCGCGTCGCGCGGGCACATAGCTCGCCAGCAGGCCAATCCCGATCATCATTATCGACATCGCCACGAATACCACGGGATCCAACGCGTCGACTTCATAGAGCAACGCCTTCAAAAGGTGCGTCGACCCCAGCGCCGCCGCCACGCCCAAGACGATGCCGACCAGCACTACTTTCGCCCCCTGCGACATCACCATGCGCTGTACCGCACCGGCGGTTGCGCCGAGCGCCATGCGCACGCCGATCTCCCGCGTCCGGTCGGCGACGACGTACGCCAGCACGCCGTACAATCCGACCGCCCCTAGAATCATCGCCAGCGCCGAGACGACGCCGAGCGTCAGCATGGTGAACGACAGCTGGACCATGGACCGCTGCGCCAGGAACTCCATGGTGTAGTCGCGGTACACCGGCGCTTCCGGCGCCACCTGCCTCACGAGCTCGCGCACCTCGCGGCCAAGGCTTTCCGCCCGCGGCGACTTGACGACGTAGGCCGGCGATCCTAGCGCCCACGTGGTTGGTGTCGGTCCCGTCAGCGGAAAGTACACGTTGGCCTCCCCCGCGTCGCGCCAGTCGGTTTGCTTCACGTCCGCCACCACACCGACGACCGTGAACCACTGCGGCGTGTCGCCGGTGCGACGGATCCGCTGCCCGAGGGGATCCCGATCGGGCCACAGCCGCGCGGCCGCCGACTGGCTGATGATGACGCTGCTGTTCGGCGTAACGGCTTCGTCGGGTGTGAACTGGCGTCCCCGCAACAGCTCGATCCCCATCACGCGGAAGTAGTCGCCGCCGCTGAAGTTCTGATCGAGCAGGGCCCCGCCGCCTTCCGGGGCCATCGAGTCGGTAAGGAACCGCCCCGTGTCGGTCCCTTCGTCGAGGGGAATGTTGTTGACGACCCCCACGGTGGTCACGCCGGGAAGGGCGCGCAGTCGGTCCATGAAGTCCAGATGGAATCGTCCCCAGGTTGGCCCGTCGGTGAGGCGTTCCTGTTCTGGCGCGAACTGAAAGGTGTAGATGTCGGCGGTCTCGTAGCCGGGATCGACGGTTCCGCAGCCGCTGGAAGCTTTGCACCAGCAAAGCGGAGCCGATGAGCAGCACGAGGGCGAGCGCCGTCTGCCCGACGATGAGAACATCGCGTCCGAGGTGTCGGCGGCCGGTGCTGCCGCGGGACCCGTCGCGCAGACGACTGAGATCGGGCGACGAAGCGTGCAGCGACGGTATCGCGCCGCAGGCCAGTGCCGCGATTATCACCAGCCCGAAGGCGGCAGCCAGCGTGGACAGGTCGAGCCTCACGAGCCCGAGCCGCGGAATGCCTTCAGGGGCAGCACGCAGGAAAAGCGGGAGCGTCACGGCGCTGAGGATCACGGCCAATCCACCGGCGAGCAACGCGACGAGAAACGCTTCGATCATCTGCAGCCGCACGAGCTGCGCGCGCGATGCGCCGATCGCACGACGCACTGCCAACCCACGGCGGCGTCCTTCAGCGCGGACCAGGAACAGATTCGCGACGTTGGCGCACGCGATCAACAATACGACCGTCACCGCGCCGAGCAGCACCCACAGGGATGTGCTCGCCGTCGGACCAACCATGCGATCGAGCACCGGCTCCACGACCGCGCTGTGCTGCTCGATGATTCGCGCGTAGGTGGGCGGCCCGCCGAAGCGTGCCGGCAGTTCTTTCGAGAGTCGCGTGAGCTCGGCGGCGAGCTGTTCGTGTGTCACCCCCGGCTTCATGCGCGCGACCACCGGAGCCCCGAACTGTCCGGGACGGACCTCGGCCGCCCTGACCTCTCCGGCGACCCAGAGCAGCGTCTCCTCGCTTGGGAAGCTAAACTCCGGCGGCATAACGCCGATCACCTGGCGCATCTCGCCGGCGATGAAGTATGTCTTTCCGACCACCGCGGGATCGCGGCCGAACCAGGTGCTCCAGAGCCGGTCGCTGATGACCGCGACCCGATCCCCGTCCTCTGGAACCGGCAGCCGCCCGGCTTGCGGCCGCGCGCCGAGCGTGGCGTAGATGTCGTTCGTCGGAAACGCCATGTCAATGCGTTCGACTCGATTCTCCGTACGAAGCGTCGAGGTCCCGGCACCGAACAGGACGATGCCGTCGAGGAGCTGCGAGCGTTCCTTGTAGTGCAGGTAGAACTCCCGTCCGAGGCCGAAACGCTCAGGGAGATCCGACCCAGGCGCCGTGCCGGACAACACGACGAGGCGATCGGGATCCGGGAACGGGAGCGGCCGGAGCAGGACGGTATTGACGACGCTGAACATTCCGACCACCGCGCCGATGGCAAGAGCGAGGGTGGCGACGGAGGTGATGAGAAAGGCCGGTGTGCGAACGAGCGCCCGCCAGCTGTGACGGAAGTCCGAAATCCACTGCATGATCAGTTAGCGCCTCTCACAGGCGACTGGGAGATTCGACGGAGACAAGGCCACAGAAGTTTGCCGGCTTCAGACGCGAGGGCAAGGTGCCTGCGTACGGACTACTGCGGACGGCTGGCAACCCGTTGGACTGCTGAGACGCTCGCTGCAAGAGTTCCAGGATTGGCCGAGGACGTTCTATCTCTTCTTTTTCTGTTCCTGTGTCCTTTTGTGCGCGGACGTCTTCGGTTTCTTTGTCCGCACCGCTCGCCTCGCGGCCACCGCAACGGTCCGCGATTCAGCGGCCGCCTGCTCGTGCGCGTCCGCTTCGATTGCAGCATTCTCGGCGATCGTCTCGAGCAGTCGTTCTTCGGTCCGCTCGCGTGCAGCCTCGGCCACACGCGACTGCGTCCGAGCCGCTGTAGCGGCGCGATCTAACGCGTCCGCGCGGATTTCGGCCGAGGCTTCAATCCGCTCGAGTCGCGCGAGTTCCCTGGCAAGTTGCGCCTCCGGCTGCAGCGCCAGCCCGCGCGCGAGTGCACCCTGCAGATACACCTCTGATAGCCCTGATGCCCAGTACGTGAGCTCCGCCAGGCTGGATTGAGTTGTCTCGCGCTCAGTCGCGATAAGCCGGCCACCGCCGTCTGGGACAAACACCAGTGACCCGCTCCACCTGCCGTCGTCCATTCGTTGGCCGTAGACGCGGGCGCTGAAAGTGCCTGCCGCCGTGGTTAGAAGTACCTCGTAGTGATGTGCCAGAGTTAACATCGCGTTCCTCAGTGATTCTCACTTGACTGCTGGGGTGGCGCGCCCATGCCGGGCGTCTGGCCAGCCTTGGGCGTTGCCCGTGCTTCTATTTCGCCGGCGTGCGGCGCGGGAGTGTTCGTCCTTACGGTCTGGTTGCTCATTTTCACAAAGTGAGCAAGAGCAATGCCTATTGATACTCCTCAGCTGAGGAGCTCCGAGGAGGGGTCGTAGTGGAGTGGATCAGCGTGAGGCGATGCGCACCGCACGCGACGTGCCACGTGACCCGGCCACGTCGCTCGAGAACTTTCCCGACATCGATCTATCGTCCACGAGGTGCATCACGAAGGCGCCGCTGCTGATGCGCCGCCGGCCGCGTTCGCTGAACGTCAGCTCGAGCCGATCGCCCTCCAGTTCACCTTGCAGGGTGATCGGTGTCTGTTGCCGGCGTGGCAGGCGGCGACCGTTCTCGGCGAACTTGACCCCGGCGCCGCTCACCTCGGTGCCGTCCTGGGCGAGACGAAGGCGGAACCCAAGGGTCATCCCTTTGAAGGCCGGCACGCGCGACGATTCGATCTGGTTGGTGAATGTCCACTCGCCGGTCAGCTTCGCGGCTCGCGCCTTGCGCTCAGCGGGCATGGCAGCATCTACCACGGCGGGTGTGGCGCCCTCGGGCGGCCCAGCGTGCGGCGTTGACGGTACGGGCCTCGGCCTCTCCTCCACGGAGCTCCGTGCTGGGTTCGTCACCGTGAGGGCTGGCTGTGCGCCGTCTTCGCGATTGCTGACGAACATTAGCATCCCCCACGCCGACAACCCGATGACCGTCATCACAGCAGCGACCAGTACGAAGCGCCCGGCCGTCGGTTGGCCGTGGACGCGGGCGCGGAGCTCACCACGTGCATCCTCAACATTGCGCAACGGAAGATCCCCCGCAGGGCTCTCCGGGAGGAGTTCCTCGTCGTGGCGTTCCTGGAGCGTGTCGTGCTCATCTGAGCTCACCGGTTCGTCGAAAACGTACCCTGCTTCTTCCGACTCGAATTCGCCGAGGGCATGCTGATCGACGCGCTGCAGGTAGCGCTGGGTCGTTGCGGTGGGATCCAGACCAACCTCGGCCGGTACGCGTGCCGAAGCCCTTGAGATACACAACAGGCGGCAGGCGATCGACGTCTTCGTCTTCGATCGCTTTCAGACGTTCGAGACCAATTTTCGTGCGCGCGGACAGCTCGTCGAGAGACAGCCCCTGCTGCTCGCGGGCGGCCCGCAGTTCCCCTCCGACGTGCATACGGTCTGCGGAGCAAAATGCGAGCCCCGTCTGTACCCGACACGCGCAGTTGACCATGAATAACTCGACATCCCCCGGCTGAGGCACGATCGCCGCCACCTCGTCACGATGGTGTCAGGCCGCCCCGGGATCTGTCGTATAACAATCCGGAACAGCCAGGACGAGAGTGATGCAATGTCGTTCCCGCTCACGGTGATGATCGTGGCGGGAAATCCGAAGAGGAAGGCGCTATGAATTTACTGCTTGTGCTGATTCTCCTGTTGTTGTTGTTCGGCGGAGGTGGTTTTTACTTAGGTGGCCCGAGAGTAGGGGGGAGCCTCGGCGGGCTCATTCTCCTCATACTGCTCATCTTGTTCTTGACAGGCAGACTGTAGAAAAAATTAGCGCCCTGCGGCGCGATCGATCGTTATGCGTAAACCGCACAGGGCGTCGGGAAACGCCACGGCGCGAGGGCGCACTGGACCCTCGTGACATCGATCGTGACTCGGTGAGAGACATCCGATGACGGTGAAAGATCTTGCAACGTGCCCTGGGTACACGATTACACCGGCCCGGCCCAAGGATCTCGCGGTGCTGCCAGCGATAGAGCTCGCGGCTGCCAGACTCCTTGTTGGCCACGCACCGGAGTCCGTTCTCAACGAGACGACCAGCGACGAAGTCCTGAAAACCGCCCAACATCACGGCCATCTCTGGGTCGCCCTCGCGGATGATGTTCCCGTGGGGTTTGCGCACATCGAGGTCATCGAGCCAACCGTTGCTCATCTGAAGGAGATCGATGTTCATCCCCACCACGGGCGCCGCGGCCTCGGGACAACACTCGTCAGTGCCATCTGCGCCTGGGCCTTCGCTGCGGGCTACCACTCAGTCACTCTCACAACGTTCCGAGACGTCCCGTGGAACATGCCGTTCTACGCGCGCCTTGGATTCGAGGTGATCCCGTCGGAGGCGCTCAGTCCTGCCTTGCGTTCGGTCGTCCAAGACGAAACCCGTCGAGGCCTCGATCCGACACGACGGGTGGCCATGCGACGCCCAAGTGCCGCTTACTGATAGTCGAACCCTCATGATCGGCTCGTTCGACGGCGTGGACGTTTGGGCGGCTCTCGCAGACCCAGCGCGTTGAGGCGCGATATCAACGTGGTTGGTTTGACACCGAGCAGGTCCGCGGCTCCGTCAGGTCCGTAGATCCGTCCCTTCGCGAGTTGAAGCGCGGTGCGCACGTTCTCCCGCTCCCGGCGCCGCCACTCCATCTCTGGTATGACGGCCTGCAATGCCACTGGCGTTGACTCATTGGATTTGGCACGAGTCGTTTCTTCCGGTTCGGCGAGCGCACGGTCAAGCCGCAACACACCACCGCGCGAGAGCAGCACGGCCCGTTCAATGACGTGTTGCAGCTCGCGAACGTTCCCGGGCCACGCGTAGGCCTCCAACGTTTTGATCGCGCGCGCACTGAGTCTGAGCGCACGCCGCCCGTAACGCTGTGCGGCTTGCTCGAGGAAGTGGGTCGCGAGGCGGGGAAGGTCATCGGCTCGCTCGCGGAGCGGTGGCAGCACGATCGGAAACA
Source organism: uncultured Acidobacteriota bacterium (assembly GCA_963724485.1). Classification (GTDB taxonomy): domain Bacteria; phylum Acidobacteriota; class Vicinamibacteria; order Vicinamibacterales; family UBA2999; genus JACCSI01. The sequence continues at coordinate 4,003 of CAVRUW010000010.1, read as the reverse complement.
CGCTGAGGCGATAGAACAAGTCGCGGCGGAAATGACCGGAGGCGACTTCTTGTTGAAGGTCCCGGTTGGTCGCGGCTATCACTCGGACGTCGACTCGTCGTGTTGTTTCGTCGCCGACGCGTTCGAATCGACCTTCTTGCAGCACACGCAGCAGCTTTCCTTGGAGGTCGAGCGGGATCTCGCCAACCTCATCCAGAAACAGCGTTCCGCCGTCCGCCGCCTGAAACCGGCCGGCGCGGTCGCGCAACGCGCCGGTGAACGCCCCCTTCACGTGGCCGAAGAATTCGCTTTCGAACAGCTCGCGCGGTATTGATGCGCAGTTCACGCTGATGAGTGCGCGGTGGCGTCTCGGGCTTCGATCATGGATGGCGCGCGCGACGAGTTCCTTGCCGGTTCCCGACTCGCCCTGGACAAGCACGGTGGCCGTTGTCGGCGCCACAATCGCCACCTGCTCGATGACATTGCGAAGTGCCGGACTGCTGCCAATGATGCCGTCTGGGGCATCGCTCCGGACGTCCTCGCGCAGATAGTCGTTTTCGAGTTCCAGCTGTTCCTTCAGCTGTTCGATCTGCCTGAGTGCCCGCGCGTGCGCGATCGCGATCGCCGCGTGGTCGGCAAACGTACGAAGCCAGGCGAAGGTGCGACGGTCGCACGGATCGCGATTGAACACGCCCAGCACGCCCAGAATCTCGCCATTGAAGACCAGCGGCTGGCCACCAAAGCTGCCGATGCGCTCGTGACGCACCCAATCCGGGCGAGCGATCCAATCGTGATCGCGGGCCACGTCTTCAATGAAGAGCCCGTCCCCGCTGGCACCGATGCGGCCGATCTTCCGCACGCCAAGGGGAAATCGCCTGAACGCTCCGTCCAGCCGGGACCAGTCAGTGCGGCCGTCCAAGGGCGCGCCGGCACTCGCCGACAGATGCAGGCACTGGGTCTGATCGGGGCACTCAGCGCGCAGTGGGCACGTGGCGCAAATATCCCCGGGCGCAATCAGCCAGACGCGGGCCAGCGCCACGGCCGTGTGGGTCACCAAGCCCTCGACGATCTGAGTCAGGACGCGATCGACCGACGTTTCCGCGGCGACGGCCAACGCGACCGCCTGCAGGGCCTCCGGGTTCATCCCCGCACGCTACAACGAATACTCGATATCAGAGAACGGAAATTCGTTGTAATAACGATATCTCGCTATTACACCTGACCCCCTCTCCATCCTCGTAAACAACTGACTATGCGCAAGATGGTCTCGTGGACCTCGTTGGATCGGCATTCGCAATTGAGATTTCATGGGGTACGCGATCGTCAGAGTGACTGACCATCAGGCGGTTTCGCCAGAGGAGTTATTGCAATGAGCCGGATCCCGCCTGTCGATCGAAACACCACCACTGACAGCGTTCGAAGGAACTTCGACGCGGTTGAGACCCAACTCGGCGTCGTGCCGAACATGATGCGGACCATGGCGCAGTCCCCGTCGGTCCTCGAAGGGTACCTTGGCTTCGGTGCCGCCTTGAGGCGCGGCCGCTTGCCTGTTGCGCTGCACGAGCAAATCGCGCTCGCCGTCGCCGAGACGAATTCGTGCGATTACTGTCTCTCGGCGCATACCGCGCTTGGCCGTGGCGCAGGACTCTCGAATGACGAGCTCGCAGCATCTCGCGAGGCCCGTGCGGCCGATCCGAAGGCCGCCGCCGCGCTCCAGTTCGCGCGCGCCGTCGTCGATCGTCGCGGGGATGTTCGCGACCAGGACCTCGCGCGCGTCCGCACCGCCGGCTACACCGACGGCGAGATTGCGGAAATCATCGCGCACGTGGCGCTGAACGTCTTTACGAACTACTTCAATCGAGCGGCGCAGACCGACATCGACTTCCCGTTGGTGACGGCAGGCCAGCTCGCGTAAGCAGCCCATGTCTCGCCCACGCATTGCCGGATTCCGACTCGGCGTCTATATCTTCAAGGACGCCGAGGTCGTCGATTTTGCGGCGCCCTACGGCGTCTTTTCCGTTGCGCGCCGCGTCGATCCGGAACTCGATGCCTTTCTGATCGCGGACGCCACCCGGCCCGTCCAGACGCAGGCCGGTCTGACGGTCCTGCCGAATTACAGCTTCCACGACAACCCTGCCATGGATGCGTTCCTGATCCCGGGCGGTTTCGGAACGAGGCAGGAGATGCACAACGGCCGCCTTCACGAATTTGTTCGTTCGTTGCCGGAGACGACATTGCTCGCGAGTGTGTGCACCGGGTCCTGGGTGTACGGGCGCATGGGTCTCCTTGACGGTGTCTGCGCAACGAACCGCAAGGAGCCCGACCGGGTCGAGGCGTCCGGCTTCGGCAAGGTGCCGATCGATCGGCTGGCTGAGATCGCCCCAGCATGTCGGATCAGCCGCGCGCGGGTCGTCGACGCGGGGCGGATCGTCACGGCCGGCGGCATCGCGTCGGGGATGGAGCTCGGATTCCATCTCTTGCGGCGCGCCGGGTATGACGAAGCCTTCGTCGCCGAGGTCGCGCGCGTCATGGAATACCACCAGGCGTACCAGCTCTATCGCAGCGACTTCGAGCTGGCGACGGAGGTGGCGCGAGCGAGCGCCTGAGCAATGATGACGGTGACAACGATCTGGCGTTATCCGATCAAGTCGATGGCAGGCGAGCGTCTGCAATCGACGGAGCTCACCGTAACTGTTACCCATCCGCTCGGAATAATCGGCTACCTATCCGACCGGAAAGGACCCAAGTCGTCTGTCATCGCCGCGAAGTCCGTCCGGGGCATGCGCGGGCCATTGTCCCTTTGCGTTTGTCCGGGGAGCGGAGCGCGCCGCTGCTACCGGCGCCTGAACACCCAGACGTTGTGGTGCGAACGGCCGCCGCCGGCGAAATCCTCTGTGGCTCGCAGAGACGCGCCATCATCGACGAGCTCATATCGGACGTCATTGCTAAGCGGCCCCGCTTTCGGATCAGAGATACGCTGTTGGACAACCAGGGCGTCGCGGTCCCAACGCATGGCTGCGATCGTAACTCCTCCGTTCGGACCTATCGCGCGATGTTCCTTGCCATCGGTGGTCACGGTGTAGGACGTTTCGCTCGGACGTCCCTTGACAGTGAATACCCTGCGAAACGTGAACGTCGGCTCTCGGTGATCGATGTGCACCACGCCTCGCTCGAGCACCGAGTAGTCCTCGTGGAGCCGGCTGTTCGCGAGATCCAGCACCCACTCGCCCGAGAAATCCGGGCGTTGCCGGGCGCTTTGCACTGAGTCGCCTGCGAGCCCGAGCCCGATTGAGGTTGCAAGTAGGCCGATTGTCAGCAGTCTCTGAGGCGGCATGTGGCATCCCGTACGCGGCCGTCTACCGTGGATGTGCCAGGGCGGCTTCAACCTTAGACACCAACTCCCGGAAAACGCCGTCGTGCATGCGGATCGATTCTCTGGGCCGTCGATAAGTGCTTTGCAGTCACGAACACTCGCATGTCACACCCTTCCTATACCTTTCGGCTGTCGTATGCCCAGTGAAGGACGGCCTGCCGCTGGCGCCTTCGACATTCGAGATCGCCCGGTTCGCAGTGCTTCCGAATCGCCGCCACGTGCCGCGCGATCGCCCGCCAGCGGCGAATCTGCCGGGCGTCGTCAGCGGTTCTGCGGCCCATGTAGTAGCGGCAATACCACTGGAACCACCCACGTGGATCCTGCTTGTGGATCCATCCGCTGCGGCGCCAGACGGCGAGCGACTGCGAGGCGTCCACGCCGAAACAATTCAGCCGCGGGTCATGCCGCTTGGCGCACAACCTGGCGCGAGCGAACCAGCTCCGTGGAAACTCCTCCTGGCAATCCGTCATGTACCTCCCGCCGAAGATGCCGAGCCGCAGCATCTCTTTCGGCGTCAGATCCGGCGTGAACCCCGGCGCGAAGTTCCGGCCGGCCGGCTTGGTACGCCAGTAGACATAGCCGCGCTGCATCCGATCGGTGATGATGACTTTCTTCTTCATCGTCGTCACACGTGGTTCCGCAACATCAGCT
>CAVRUW010000009.1:0-729724 GCA_963724485.1 uncultured Acidobacteriota bacterium | reverse complement strand
CAATTCGCTGGTGAGCGCGCTCGCCAGGGCCACCGTGCCGATCGTCGCGGCTGTGCAGGGCCGCGCCGTCGGCGTCGGCGCGACGATGCTCCTCCATTGCGATCTGGTGTACGTCACCGCGGATGCGCGCCTCTCGGTGCCATTCGTGAACCTCGCGCTCGTCCCGGAAGCGGCATCGTCGCTCCTGCTGCCCGCGCGCATCGGCCACGCGCGCGCATTCGCGATGTTCGTTCTGGGTGAGGCGGTCGATGGCCCGACAGCGGTCGCGTGGGGGATCGCGAACGCCCTCGTGGCGCCGGACGAATTGCGGCCGCGCGCCCGCGCCGCCGCGGAGGCGGTCGCCTCGCGTCCGCGAGAGTCGGTCCGGCACACCAGGCGTCTGCTGAGAAACGCGGATGCGCTCGCGGCCCGAATTGCGGAGGAGAACGAGATCTTCGCCGCACAACTGCGATCGGCCGAAGCGCGCGAGGCATTCGCGGCGTTCCGCGAGAAACGGCCGGCGGATTTCTCCCGCGTCCGCTGAACGGTCGCGGTGCCCGAGCCGCGGCGAGCTTCTGCACTTCTTCCTTCGATTGTCCCGCCTTGGCGCCGGCGCGGGCGTGCTCGTCCGGCATCAGCCGCTATCCTTCGTTACGGAGCGCGTCCATCGGCGCGATCCTCAACGCGCGCAGCGTCGGCACCGTGCACGCGGTGAGTGACACCAGCAGCATGACCGACACGCCAAGCACCGATGCCATCGCCACGGCGCCGGGAACGGAGCGGCCGGAGCCCGTCAGCTCGAGGAACTCGTAACACAGCGCTCCCGCGAACGGCAGGCCGAGCAGCACGCCCACGCCTATCTGCACGACTGCTCGCGTGGCGACGTCACGGGCAATGCCCCATCGATTGGCGCCGAGCGCCACGCGGATGCCGATCTCACGGGTCCGCTGGGACACGACCAGCGACAGGATCGCGTACAGGGCCGACGCCGCCAGGCTGAGCAGCACGCCCACGAGGAGGGCGGCCCCCAGGACGAAGGCCCTGAGGAAGTACCAGTCACCCTCGAACATCTCATCGAGCGGGATTGGCATCGCGATTACCGCATTGGGGTCGACAGCCCTGGCCAACTCATGCACTCGGGGCGCGAGGACCGCCGGGTCTCCGCGTACCCAGATGGCCAGTCGCACTGGGTTGACGTCACCCTCCGCCAGAGGCAAGTACACGCCGTCGTCTTGTGACGGTGTCAGTGCGTGAACACCCATGTGCCCGACGACGCCGACGATTTCGAGCCAGGGGCCGACAGGCGCTCGATCCGACGTGGCCTGGCGCACGCGCCTGCCGATCGGGTTGGTCGAACCGAAGGCGCGCTGCGCGAACGTCGTGTTGACGATGATGGTGCCGGCGTCCTCTTCGAGATCGCGGGAATCGAAGCCGCGCCCGGCGACGAGGGGCTGCTCCAACTCGTCGAAGAAGTCGATCGCGATCCGGGCCGTGCGCACCTTGAAGGGACCTGCCGCCGGTGCCGCAACAGCCGCGGCATCCTGGTCAACGTCCATCAGGCGAATGGGATGGTCCATCCGTGGCAGTGCGGTCGCGAAAGTGACCGCGCGCACATCGGGCTCGCCGCGAAGCCTTTCGACGAGCGCAGCCTGCGCCCGGGCCACCTGTTGACGCTGCGAGGAAGGAACGTCGAGCGTGACCGACAGGATCTCCTCGGCTCTAATCCCGTCGCTGGACTCGCTTGGCTTCGTTGCCTGGACTTTGCCCCACAGGCCCCCAGCGACGCCGATGGCCACGACGGCGACGGCGACATCAATCACGATGAGCGCGCTCGACAACCCGCCCAGGCGATTGCCCGACCGGCTCGCCCGGGCGCGCCTGATGTTCGCATCGATCGACCGGCCCGTCATGCGGACGGCGGGCGCGACGCCCGCGATGACGGCGCAACCGGCGGCCAGAACCAGTCCGCGGAGTACGGTGGCCGCGTTCAGCCCCGTATCGATCCAGTACGGAAGCGTGATCCCCAGCGCGGTCAGCAGACGACCGGGGAGCCAGTCGAGGATCAGCAGTCCGGCACCCGCCGCGATGACAGCCAGCACCATGAACTCAACAAAGACCTGCGTGAGGATGCGTCCGCGGCCCGCCCCCAGTGCCGTCCGCACGGCGAACTCCGACGCACGAGTTGAGGTCTGCGCGAGGATCAGGAGCCCGACGTTGACGCAGGCCACGAAGAGAGGCGCCAGCATCAACAGCTGTACGAGGGAGAACTCCGGCAACGCACGCAGCCCGCCCGGCGACGGGAAATCGAAGGTCAGGTGCCAGGTAGGAAGGACTGCGGCGCGAAGCCGATCGCCTCCGCTCCTCCGGAGCTTCGGCGGGACAAGTCTCCGATCTGCCAGCGAACTCGTCAGCGCCTGAAGTTCGGCTTGGGCGGAGTCGGGCGTCACGCCGTCGGAAAGCCTGCCGAATACGACGAGGTTAGCGCCGGAACGCGGACCGCCGCCATCGTCTGGCATGCGCAGAGGCATCCAGAGTTGGTGCGACGTCGGGAATCGAAATGCCGGCGGCATCACGCCGACGACCGAGAATGGCGCGCCCCCGATCAGGAGAGGACGGCCAACGATATCTGGGTCGCCCCCGAACTGCGCGCGCCACAGGTCGTGTCCGATGACGACGACGCTGGGCGCCCCGGACCTCTCGTCGTCGGCGCGCAGGACGCGGCCCAGCATCGCGGGCGTGCGCAGGATATCGAACGTCGAGGCGGTTGTTTCGATGCCCGGTACCGAGAGACCGGCGCCGCCCATGTCGAGGTTGACGGTAGTCAGCCGGTAGGCCGCGAGCGCGCCGAACGACCGGAGGGACGTCCGCCAGAGAGAGTAGTCGCCCGCGGTGGCATGTTCGTGGACGGTGTCGCGCCAGTAGCAGAGCGTGCGGATGCGACCGTCGGGATCTCCGGGCAACGGTCGTTCGAGCGCGTCGACCGCATGCATCGGCGCCAAGCCGACCGGGATCCCGATAGCGAGCGCGCTAACGGCGACGAAGCTGAGCCAGGGAGTCCGGACAATCGTCCGGAGCCCGAGCCGGACGTCGACCAAAGACGGGCGCCACGCCGACGGCCTGAGGGACTCTGCCCAGACGCTGCCCGCCGACGCAAGGATGTTCCTGAGATCGCGGCGGCGCACTTCGGCGGGCGCCAGGCCGCGTGCCACGTCGTGGTTGAAGGAGTCGTCGAGGTCACGCAGGATGAATGGCGCCTCGGCGCCGCGGATGAACCAAGCCGCGAGGAGCCGTGCGATGCGCGACCGGCGGTGTGTCAACTCCCTTGCTCCGCCAGCCGGCCCAGTGTCGTGCTGATCGCTCCCGACGAGACGATGCGGCCGCTTCGCTGCATGCTCCTATTCGGCCCTGAGGGCGTCGGTTGGATCGACGTCTGCGGCCCTTCGCGCAGGCACGTAGGTCGCCAATGCGGCCGCGCCCGCCAGCGCGCAGACCACGATTGCGAGCGTCACCGGATCGGCTGGCGTGACGCCGAACAGCAGAGCCGAGATCCACCGCCCGGCCGCAAGAGCGCCGGCGAGTCCGGCGCCCAAGCCAACCAGAGTCAGCGCTGCGCCTTCGCGCACGAACAACCAAATGACATCGGCAGGCGAAGCGCCGATTGCCAACCGAAGACCGATTTCTCTCCTCCGCTGACCGACCAGATATGCGAGCACGCCGTAGACGCCGATAACGGACAGCGCGACCGCGATGACGGCAAAGGCCAGGAGTATGAGCATGGTGAAACGGCGTTCAGCGAGCGACGCGTCGACCAGTGCGGCGAGGCTCTTGATGTTTGCAAGGGGCAGCAAGGGATCGAGCCCGGCGACAGCATGGCGCAGCGTCGGAATGGACGCGGTGCGGTCCGCCGACGTGCGCACCGCGATGGTGAAAGCGTCCACCGGGTGCTGTTCGTACGGCAGGTAAATCTCGGCCGGCGTTTCCTCGTCGAGGCCGCCATACTTGATGTTCCCGACGACGCCGACGATCGTCTTCGGTCCACTGCGCGCCTCGCGCGCGAGCGCCGCGCTGACTCGAATCTGTTGTCCAACGGGGTTCTGTCCCGAGAAGAATCGCTGTGCAGCCCGCTCGTTGATGAGCACGACCTCCGGACTCGTTGCTGTATCACGCCTGTCGAACGGTCGGCCGGCGCGGAGCGGAATCTTCATCGTCTCGAAGTATTGAGGGCTGACGATCCGCATAGAGGCCGTCGGCATCGATGCCGAGTCCGGCGCCGCTTGACCTTCGTAACGGAAGCCGGTGATGGCGTTGAGATCGCTCGTGAAGGGAAGGCCCATCGCCACCGCCGCCGATTCAACACCGGCCTCCGCCTCCAGTCGCGACAGCAGCGCCGACACGAACGCTCGCGGATTCGCGGGATCTGCATATCTGGCGACCGGCAACGACAAGTTGAACGTCGTGACGCCTTCGGGTGTGAAGCCAGGCTCGACATGCTGAATCTGAACGTAGCTGCGAATGAGCAAGCCGGCTCCAACCAACAACATCGCTGCGCCCGCCAACTCCGAGATGACGAGAACCCGTCGAGCGCGCGTTCCACTCGGGACGACGGTCCGAAAGCTACTCAACGTGACGAACCGTTGACTGGACCGTCCGGATACGGCGAGCGCCGGCGTCAGCCCAAACGCGATGCTCGTGACGAGTGTGATCGCCAAGCCGAAGGCCAGGACGTGCATGTCGACCGACAGATCCGGCAGATGCGGGATCGAGGTCGGCCCGAGCAGCACCAGTACACGCACGAAACAGAACGCGACACCTACACCGGCCGCTCCGCCGAGCAGCCCCAGGACTAGGCTCTCTGTCAGCAACTGCGTGATCAGCTGGCGCCGACTCGCGCCGAGGGCAGCCCGCACGGCCACCTCGCGGCGGCGAGCCTGCCCGCGCGCGACCAGCAGATTCGCGACATTCGCACAGGCGATGAGCAGCACGAGCGTAACGGAGCCGAAAAGGGTCACCAGCGTGGGGCGAATGCCGCGAACAATCCGCTCGTGCAGCGGAGTGGCCAACAGCGTCGCGTCCTTTTCTGACTCGGGAAACTCCGTGGCCAGACGATCGGCCACCGTTTGCAACGCACTTGTCGCCTGGTTGGGCGACACGTCATCCTTCAAGCGGGCCAATACCTGCACCCACTGTTTGCCGCGTGACGGCGGCGTGAAGTCACGCGGCTTGAAGATGAGCGGCTGCCAGAACTCTGCGGCGGCCGGAAACTTCAGGGCGGCCGGAGCTACGCCGACAATCGTCACGTCAAGGCCGTCGAGCGTGGTCGTTGAGTTCACGACGTCAGGACGACCGCCGAATCGACGTCGCCATAAGCCCTCCGAGAGCACGATCTGGTTGCCGTCGCCCTGAGCGTCACCTTCCACGAACGCGCGACCGAAAGCCATCGAGACGCCCAGCAGCTTGAAGTAATTCCAAGAGACTCTCGCGCCCTGGAGCCGTTCAGGATCGCCGAGCCCCGTCATGCTGACGGTGACTGGTACGACGGCGGATGCCTCGGCAAACGATTCGCTCGGGCCGACGTAGTCGCGAACATTCAGCGGAGAGAGCCATGGCGAGACGCGTCCCTGGTGTCCGTAAAAAAGACTCACCAGACGACTCGGATCACGATATGGCAACGGTCGAAGCAGCACGCCGTTCACGATCGTAAAAACCGCGGTCGTCGTGCCGATGCCGAGCGCCAGGGTCAGAATCGCCACCGCGGCGAACGCGGGCTGCCGTCGCAGGAGCCGCCACGCATGTCGCAAGTCCCGAACGGACGGGCGCCACGCCGACGGCCTGAGCGACTCTGCCCAGACGCTGCCCGCCGACGCAAGGATGTTCCTGAGATCGCGGCGGCGCACGTCGGCGGGCGCCAGGCCGCGTGCCACGTCGTGGTTGAAGGAGTCGTCGAGGTCACGCAGGATGAATGGCGCCTCGGCGCCGCGGATGAACCAGGCCGCGAGGAGCCGTCCGATGCGCGACCGGCGTTGTGTCAACTCTCCTGCTCCGCCAGTGCGTTGAGGCGCTGCAACAAGTCGCCCGCCATCGCGTGAATCGTCGTGTAGCTCTCCTGCAGGTCACGCGCGCCCGCCGGTGTCAGTGCGTAGTACTTCCGCGGGCGACCGGCGCGTCCAGGTGCGGGCGTGCCGACGCGCCCGACCACCAGGCGCCGATCCGCCAGCCGGCCCAGTGTCGTGCTGATCGCTCCAGACGAGACGATGCGGCCGCTTCGCTCCTCGATATGAGCCCGGATGGCTCCGCCGTAGGCGTCGTCGCCAAGCGCGGTCACCGCAAAGAGGATCAGTTGTTCGAGTTCACCGAGGTGGCCCACGTCTGCATGCTCCACGACGGATTAAACCACTATGTGGTTTAATCCGTCAACCGAATGGTGGACATGGTCTATCTGACCTTGGTGGGGGGCCAACGCCTGAAGCTTTGAAGCAGCCGGGGGTTGACAACGCCGTGCGGACAATTTATTTTATCCGTCGCAGACCAATTTTTTTGTCCGTATGCGCGCTCGCCCTCTCGACATCATCGACGACCCCGCCCGCGCGCGGGCGGCTCTGCAGCCGATACGGTTGCGGCTCCTCCATCTGCTCGAGCGGCCGCAGTCGGCCCCGCAACTCGCGACAGCGATGGGGATGCCTCGCCAGCGGGTGCTGTACCACCTGCGGACGCTCGAGGCGCAGCGGCTGGTAGAGGCGCACGAGCACGGGAATGTTGGCCGCCGCATCGATCGCTCCTACGTCCGCACCGCGACGTCATACGCCATCGCCCCGAAGACGCTGGGCGGAGTCGCCGTCGATTCACGAACGGTCGCCGACGCCTTCTCGTCTGCCTACCTTTCGGCCGTGGCGGGCCGGGCGCTGAACGACCTCGCCGCGCTCGGTCGCGCCGCCGCCGCTCGCGGCAAGCGCGTGCCGACGCTCACGCTGGAAACCGACGTGCGGTTTGCGACACCGGCCGATCAGCGACGGTTCGCCGACGAGCTCACCACTGCGCTCGCCACACTGGCCGCCAAGTACCACCATCCCGACGCGCCGCAGGGCCGCACATTCCGGGTGTTCGCGTGCGGCTACCCGGCCGTGCCATCACCCTCGGCCGAACCCGAAGGCGGCCGTGAGGCCAACATGGAGGCGACGTGACCAACGACCGCAAGCGCACCGACCGTGTCATCGATCTGACCATCGACATTGATGCCACACTCGAGGAAGTGTGGCAGGCCCTCACGACGGGCGAGGGAATCGCGCGGTGGTTTGCGCCGCACGCTGCGGTGACGCCCGGCGAAGGTGGCAGCGTCAGCGTCGGCTGGGACCCGAAGGAGATGTGGACCCAGCCGATTACAGTGTGGGAGCCCTTGCGGCGGATGCAGACCGCCAGTGAGATGCCGTCGGCCGACGGCCGCATGGTGCGCCTCGCCGTCGACTATCACCTGGAAGCCCAAAGCGGCCGTGTCCGGGTTCGACTGGTGCACTCGGGCTTCGACGACAGCGGCTCGTGGGACGACTACATCGACGGGCTCGACGCCGGCTGGACATACTTCATGTTCAATCTGAAGCACGCGCTCGAACGACATCGCGGCATCGATCGCCTGCAGCTGTCAGCACGCTTCCCCACCGCGGCGCGCGCCGGCGAGGAGCATCCGGTCTACGGCGCGAAGGGCTTGCGCGTGCAACCTCCGGTCGGCGGGCTCCGGCCAGGCGACGCCTGTCATCTCTCTCTTGGCGGCGTCGAGGTCGACGCCACCGTGGCCGTGCGGCACGCCGCGCGCACCATCGCCTTCGTTGTACCGGCGTGGAACGACGCGCTATTGTTCGTCGAACGCGAGGGGATGAAGGAAGCGCACCAGTTGGGCGTCTGGCTGTCACTCTACGCGGTGCCCGAGACAAGCACGGCGCCGTTGCGGCAGGGACTGGCCGACCTACGGTCGGCGCTCAGCGTGTCTGAAGGGTGAACGCGCGCGTTGTGTGGCTCGGCCTCTGATGCTCGCCATCGTCGTGATTGGATTCTGGCCGACGTACTTCTCACCGCTATTGCGCGGAACGTTGACGATTCCCACCGTCGTGCACGCGCACGCCCTGTCTTTCTCGGATGGATGGCGCTCTTGATGGCGCAGGTGATCGTGGCCGCGGGTGGCAACATTCGCCTTCATCGACGCATCGGCCGCTGGGGCATCGCGTACGGCTGCGTCGTCGGAAAGCCAGCGAACGTTTCCGCCTGATCCCGTGTGTGCGTCGTTACCCCGCACTCACAAAGCAGGGCCGCGACTCCAATACAATGTCGGCCGAAGGCTTCTAGCGCCGGGGAGCCGTGGATGGCTTGGTTCGTGCTCAGGCACGCACCGCGACACGGTACTGACCTGGATCGTGGTCAAAAACCATGGTGGTTTCTCTTTGCGCTGCCTTCTTACTGTCACTCGCCGCGGACGCCACTGCGCAACCTGGGACCGGCCGCGTGACCGGCACCATCGTCGAAGCGCGCACCGGCGCACCGCTGGCGGCCGTTCTCATCAAAGTTCAATCGACCGGACAGCAGGTGTTCTCCGACGCGGAAGGCCGCTTTGAGATCCCCGACCTTGCCGCAGGTTCCCAGACGCTCCTGATCTCCGTCGTCGGCTACGGTCTGGTCCGCCGTGACGTCACTGTTGTTGCGGGCGAGGCCGTCAGCGTTTCGATTCCCGTGGCAGGCGGGGCAAGCACCTACGTCGAAGATGTGACGGTCTCCGCAAGTCCGTTCAGGGAAGCAGAGCCTGGCGTGCCCTCGCAATCGGTGCTCGGCAGCCGGGAGCTCTTCGGCCTGCGTGGACTCATCGCTGATGATCCGTATCGCGCCGCGCAGCTGCTGCCGGGGGTTGCCTCAAACGATGACTTCCGCGCCGAGTTTGCGGTCCGCGGGCTCGGCCCGTCGCAAACGGGGATCTCAATCGACGGGGTCGACAGCCCGCTGCTGTTTCATACCGTACGCGGCGTCGAAGACACGGGCTCGCTCGGTCTGATCAACAGCGACATCCTCGAATCGGCGACGCTGATGTCGGGTCCGCATCCGCAGCGCTTGAACTCGCATCTCGGATCGCGCCTCGATTTCACGACACGTGACGGCGCGCGCGATCGTCTCACTGTTCGTGGATTGATCAGCGCGTCGGCTGCGAGCACGGTCTGGGAAGGACCATTCGGCAACGCCAAGAAAGCGAGCTGGCTGGTTGCGATTCGCCAGAGTTATCTCGACTGGCTGCTGCGGATGATCGACACTACCAGCGGCGCGACGTTCGGCTATCTCGACGGCCAGGCGAAGCTGACCTTCGATTTGACCCCCCGTCAAACGGTCCGTGCCTCGGTGATCGCCGGCCGTTCCGCGCTTCGAGAAGAGGAAGCGAATCCGGGACCGAACGAGCTCACCGACGGCAGGAACGCAGTTGCGATCGGGAATCTGCAGTGGCGCTTCACACCGTCGGCTCGTTTCACGGTGACACAACAGGTCTACGCACTGAAGGCGGATTTCGGCAATCGCGTTGCGGATGGGCGTCTACGAGATGAGGGCGGCGACACCGACGTCACCTGGCGCGGCGGTGTCGAGTGGCATCCGAAGCCCGCACATGTCCTCGAATTCGGCGCGCAGGCCCAGCGGCTGAACGCAACCCGCATCAACCGCCGGTTCACGGCCACCTCCGAAGCCTTGCTCGTCAACGCCGATGTCTCCACCTGGAGTGCGGCAAGCTGGATGCAATACCGATGGACGCCCACGGCTCGCTTCTTGGTCGCTCCCGGCGTGCGTGTCGAGCGATGGGACCTGATTGAGCAGGGCGCGGCATCACCCTGGCTCTTGACCGAGTACGAAGTTCGCTCCGGAATGCGCCTCCGGTTCGGGACTGCTCTTCAGCGCCAGGCGCCGACCATCGATCAGGCGATGTTCGTGCTTCCCGGCACACAGCTGGTCGCCGAACGGTCAGCCGTCATCGAAGCGGGAATCGAGCAAGGGATCGGCAACGCGTGGCGCGTGTCCGGATCGGCCTACTACCGTCGTGACACCGACCTGCTGCGCTTCGAAGATACCGAGATTCGAATCGAGAACAACCGCGTGATCCTGCCGCAGGCATCGAACTGGCAGAACGCGCTGACTGGAGATGCGAACGGCGCAGAACTGAAACTCGAACGCCGATCGGCGAACGGGCTGAACGGCTGGGTGTCTTATGCCTGGAACAAGTACAAGCTCGAGGATGCGCGTGGGGCAGGTCAGCTCACCGAGCGCTTCTTTGGTGACTACGACCAGCGGCACACGCTGAACACCTACGTCGCCTACCGCTGGTCCGGACGCACCAGCCTCTCGGCGCGCATGCGGTACGGCTCGAACTTTCCGATTCGCGGTTACATCGAGAGCGCCGCTGTCGGCTATGTGCTCGCCGCACAGCGCAACACCCTGCGCCTGCCTGCGTATGCTCGACTCGATCTCCGAGCCGATCGCACGTTCACGTACCGGAAGAGCCGGCTGACGCTGTTCATGGAGATCGTGAATGCAACCAACCGCGAAAACTTCCGCCCGAGCAGCCCCGGCGTGAACTTGGTGACGCGTCGTGTGTTCGAGCCCGCAGAGACGACCTTCCCGTTGCTTCCAGTAGCGGGGATTCTGCTTGAATTCTGATCGCGGTCGGGTGGGCATGACCGAACTTGCGCGTGACGAGCGCAGTCCTCTAGAACCCGATTCGCAGTTCGGTGATCTTCCCCTCTGCCACCGTGAACTCCTGGTTCATCACGAGAGGATCGGGTAATCCCGTTCGATCGAACGTTCCGTCAATCTTGACTCTGACGATGGTTCGTCCCGGGCGCTCTGTGACGTCCAGGACGTCGAAGTGCACGTGAGCCCCGAAGATGTCGGCGCCTGCCCAGGCCGTGATCGCGTCGAGACCACGCAGCTCGCGGTTCACATCGACCACGACGGCATCGTCTGCGAAGCTCGCGGGAAATTCCGCCATGGCGCCGGTGTTGACCGCCCTCAGGTAACTGGCGATCGGCCCGGGCAGGCTCAATTGCTTCGTGAAATGCTCGATCTGAGGCATCGTTCACCACCCTTTCCGGCTCCACTGTGACAAATGCCGTCTGATGCGTCCAAGATATTGTTCCTATCGGACTAATCGCGATAGGGTATCGGAGTGGAACTGCGTCATCTTCGATACTTCGTGGCGGTTGGCGAAGAGGAACATTTCGGCCGCGCCGCGCTCCGCCTGCGAGTGGCTCAACCAGCGCTCTCGCGACAGATTCAGGACCTCGAACGCGAGATTGGTTTCAAGTTGTTCGATCGCCTCAGTCGCGGCGTGAAGATCAGTGCGGCGGGCAGGTTGTTTCTCGAGGAGGCGCGCCGCATTCTTCAACAACTGAACGAGGCGACGGAACGCGCGCAACGTGTGGCGCGCGGCCAATCAGGAACGCTGCGGGTCGGATTCACCGAGAATGCGTCATGGCGGGGCGTGGTACCCGACTCGCTCCACCTCTTCCGAGAGCGCTATCCCGACGCAGAACTGCAGCTGAACCCGCTACCAAGTCTGCGACAGCTCGAGGCCGTTCGATCTGGCCAACTGGATGCCGGGTTCATGTTCAACCCGCCGAAACCAGATCGGGAGCTGGATCAATTGCCGGTCGCCTTGAACAGGCTCGCATTGGCGGCTCCTGTCGCGCACCCGCTCGGTAAGGTCAAGAACCTCCGGCTGCGCGACATGACGGACGCGCGTTTCATCTGGTTTCCGAGGCGCGAGAGTGCGCCATTCTACGACCGCTTGATGTACGAATGTTTCCGTGGCGGCCTGAAATCGCCTCGGATCGTTCAGGAAGCGTCGAACGAAGCGACGATATTGACACTCGTCGCTCAGGGCATGGGAGTAGGTTTCGTCGTGGAAACCGCCCGCTGGCGATGCCCGGACGGCGTGGCGATATTGGAAGTCGCCGACCTCAAGCTGTCGTTGCCATTGGCTCTCGTCTGGAGAAAGGACAACCTATCCCCGCTGCTCTCGAGATTTGTGACCGACGTGGGGAGTTTGGTGAAGCCAGCCCATCCGCATCGAAGAGACACCAGTTAATATCCGCAACGGCGGGATGCTCCTGGCCATCCGCCGCGATGTATCATCTGCGCCTCCGCTAAGGCGATCCATTACACCGACATGGGGGGAATCATGACGACAACCGGCGTCAAAAACGGCGTGAACGTACAGGCCCTGCTTGATGCGCGAGAAGTGCTGAAGGGCGCACCAGAGGCAGCCAAATTCACGTGGCGAGCGTCCTGCAAGTGGCAGAACGGCACGCACAGCGAGTCAAAGGTCCAGAGCTTCTTCGGACTCGGGCAGGAACAGAGCCATAAGAAGGAGACATCGCTCGGGGCGGATCATCCGGAGGTCTTCGCTTCGGAGGATCACGCCATCACCCCAGTCGAATACATTCTCGTCGGCCTCGCGAGCTGCCTGACCGCCGGTGTGGCAGCGGTCGCGCAGAATCGCGGCATTCAGCTTCGCTCCGTGGAATCGAATCTCGAAGGCAAGATGGACATCCGCGGCATCCTCGGCGTCGACAGCGACGTGCGCAACGGCTACGACGACATCAAAGTGACCTTCAAGATTGATGCGGATGCGTCGAAAGAGGACATCGAAGCGCTCGTCGCACAGTCGCAGAAGCGCTCGGCGGTGTACGACGTCATCACCAATCCCGTAAACGTCACGGTAGAAGTCGCGTAGTTCGCGGGGCGGGACCATCGAACAGGTCACCACCGTCGTCATCGGCGCCGGGCATATGGGTCTGGCGGCGAGCCGATGTCTCAACGAGCGCTCCATCGATCACGTGGTGCTCGAGCGCGGCGAGATCGCCAACTCCTGGCGTCGCGAGCGCTGGGACTCACTCCGGCTGCTGACGCCCAATTGGCAGAGTCGACTGCCCGGGTATCACTACAACGGCTCGGACCCGGACGGCTATATGACGATGCCTGAGGTGATCGACTTCATCTCTCGTTTTGCCGTGTTGTCGAGCGCGCCGGTGCGCACGCACACCACCGTCACACGTGTGCAGCGAACCGACGCGGGATACGACGTCGCGACGACCAACGGTGATCTGCGCTGCCGCACCATCATGATCGCGAGCGGCGCCTGTAACGTTCCGAGCGTACCGGCGCTCGGCAACGCCGTGCCGCCATCGATCCGGCGCTTCACGCCATTCAGCTACCGCAACCCGAATGACTTGCCGGAAGGCGGAGTGCTGGTCGTCGGCGCATCGGCCACCGGCGTCCAACTCGCCGACGAAATCATCCGTTCCGGTCGGCCGGTCACTCTTTCCGTCGGCGAGCACGTCAGGCTGCCACGCACGTATCGCGGTCGCGACGTGCTCTGGTGGATGGAGACGTCGGGCGTGTGGAATCAGCGCTACAACGAAGTCGACGACCTGATGCGTGTCCGCCGCCTCCCCTCACCCCAACTCATTGGGACACCTGAGCGAGCGACGTTGGATCTCAACGCACTCAGTTCCGCCGGGGTCGAGATTGTCGGCCGTCTGTCCGCAGTGCGAGACGGACAGGCATTGTTCTCCGGTGGACTGCGAAATCAGTTTGCGCTGGCAGACTTGAAGATGAACCGGTTGCTCGGCACGTTCGATGAGTGGGCTCGAAGCCACGCCCGCGAGGCCGAGGTCGGTCCTCCGGAACGGTTTGAACCGACACGCGCGCCGGAGTCGTCAACTCTGAAACTCGATCTGCGGAATGGAAAAATCCGTTCCATCGTGTGGGCGACGGGATTCCGACCTGACTACAGCTGGTTAGACCTGCCCGTGATTGATGACAAAGGACACCTGCGGCACGACGGAGGCGTCGTTGATGCGCCAGGCCTGTATGCGCTTGGGTTGCCGTTCCTTCGGCGACGGAAGTCGACGTTCATCAGTGGTGCTGAAGACGATGCGCGTGAGCTCGTCGATCACTTGGCCGATTTCTTGGCTACGCCGGCATAGCGAAACGAGTCACCGCGAGCGATTCTTTCTTCATTTCATCGCTCAGTGCGCGATGGAGCTCCTGGACCCTTGTGAGGTCCCATTCGAAGGATGCGACGGCATCGGTCACGTCAAAGTGTTTGACCGCCAAGTTGTCACGAGCGGTCTGGTAGCCCGCGAACGCCTCCTCCGTGCCGGCGGCCACCGCTTGCGCGAGCAGTTCCGCGTCGATGAACGCATCTGTGATTCCGTGGGCCGTCAGCGGATCCTTGAAATAACCGGCATCGCCCACGAGCGCCCATCCGGGTCCAAACGATTGTCGAAAGAATCCTAGCTCTCCCGAAAAACCGCGGTACTTTTCAACCCTTTCCGACTGCTCCACAACCGCCGCCAAGTCGGATCCGCATTCCCTCAATACTTGCCGGTAGCCAGCGTCCGTACCGTGTCTGATCCTCTCGTGGAACCGGTCTCTGTGGAACCGAGGCAAATACGCAAGTCAGCCCGTCATTGGTCGGAATCGCTCCGGCGCTCACACCAGGGTTGTAGTACCAGTGGTAGCCGTCGAACCCAGGGCCTGACCAGTAGGTGAAGACAATGCCGGTCGCATGACCAGCGGTTCGGTAGCATTCAGAGCCGACGAGACGCGCGACGGTCGAACGGACACCATCGGCCCCGATCACGAGTTCAGCCGAAACCTGCCGCTCCCGATCATGACCATCTTTGAGGCGCACACCGGAGACGCGACCGTTGTCCGCACGGACCAGATCGACGAGTTGCGTTTCGAACGTGATCACTGCACCGGCTTTTTGCGCGGCATCGACAAGCAATCGGTCAATGACAGTACGCCGAGGTGCGTAGAGACCATCGATGTCGTGCTGCGGTTTGATCTGCACCGCGACGACCTCATCGCCGTAGTGAAACGACGTCGTTCGGACCACAGGCGTACCGGCCGCTTTGATGCCCTCTAGAACGCCCCAGCGAGAGAGTTGGACAACGCCGGCGCGCATGAGGGCGTGGGTCGAGACCGTATCGCTCCCGTAGCGACCGCGGTCGATCGCGAGCACACGAAGGCCTTGTCTCGCCAGGAGCAGCGCGGTGGCCGCGCCGGCGCAACGGGCTCCGACTATGACGACATCAAAATCAACGGATGGGGCAGTGACGCGGATAACATTAGCACGAGGTTTCAAAGTAGAAAGTCGAGTCGAACTGGGACATATGAGCAGCAATCTCGATCAAATCTGGCCTGGTGGCATCCCACGCGTTGGGCAAGTCGCGGAGCGCTCGCGCACGGTGAACGCGAAAGACATCGAACGGTTCACGGAGATCAGCGGAGACAGGAATCCACTTCATTACGACGAGGCCGTGGCGAAGGCGAGCCGGTTCGGCGAGATTGTCGTCCAGGGTGGTGTAACGAGCGCGATCCTCAACGCGGTCGTGGCCGAAGACCTCCCGGGGCCTGGCACCGTATTCCTTCAGGTGAATTGGAGTTTCAAGGCACCGGTTCGGCCCGGTGACACGATTACTGGCCGCGCCGAGGTAGTCGAAGTGCGAACCGATAAACCCATCACGAAGCTCAAGACCAGCGTCACCAGAGACGACGGAACGCTCGTCCTCGACGGCGACGCGGTGTGCTATACGATGCCGATCGCGAAAGGCGCGAACGCGTTGTACTAGGCTGGATGAAGCTGAGGAACTTGAAGGTGAGGGACGCAGTCGGAAGGTGAGGCCCGGAGGACCAAGCCGGGATCACGGACGTCGATCCCACTAATAGTATCGCCTCACACCACCCCACTCTTCAAGACTGTTTGTTGGCCCGCAGGACCGGTATCATCGCCGGCCCATGTCGACAACCACGAACCGCGAAACGGCGCCCCGCGGTGGGGGCTCGGTGGACCATCGGCTCGCGCGTCTCCTGGACACGCCACTCCTCGCGCGGGTCGTCCCGCACCTCGCGCCGGAGACGCTGCATCAGCTCATTCAGTACCGCGGGCTCGATGCGTGCGGCGAGCTCGTCACGTCTGCGACGCCCGCGCAGCTCACCTCCCTGCTCGACCTCGATCTGTGGCGCCCCGCGGAGCCGGGACGCGACGAACAGTTCGATGTCGATCGCTTCGGCGAATGGCTCGAAGTGCTGGTGGACACCGGAGACTCGGTGGCTGCACGCACCGTCGCCGCCCTCGACAAGCACCTGGTGATCGTCGGCCTCTGCCGTTACCTACGTGTATTCGACCCGGGCACGTTCGAACCGACAGCATCGAGTGATGACGAGCCGATGGATCGCAACGAGATGATGAACAGCGAGACGAGCGGTGACGTGCTCGAGTGTGAAGTGGGGGGCTACTTGGTGCGGGCGCGGAGAACCGACGCGTGGGATGCCATCGTCACGCTCCTCGTCACGCTCGAGACCGAGCACAACCACTACTTTCACGCGGTGATGCAGGGATGCCGCCGCCTGTCCAACTCCAGGCCGGAGATCGACGGCCTCGACGATCTGCTGATGGCGCCGGAGCAGCACCTCTACGACGTCGCGATCGAACGGGAGCGACGAAGATCGCGGCACGGCTACGCGACACCGGCCGACGCGCGCGCCTTCCTTCAGATGGCGCGGCAGCCGACGGCCCGATCGCGATCAACCCCATCGCCACGGCCTACTTTCGCGCGGCCGAAGAAGAAGCAGACACCTCACCAGAAGGCACGTCTGCAGGTGCGCCTGAAAGTGCGCCACACCACGATGCGACAGACGTCTCCCCGCCCGCCTTCGCCAAGGCTTCGGCGAGGCAGGGCCGCGGCGACGAAGACATCCCCACAGCGATCGACGCGGTCATCGAACTGCTGGCCGACGCTGCCCACCTCCGCCAAGGCTACGGCGGCCAAGGCGTGATGCCGGAACAGCCGCGGGCGCTGCTCGAAGCCGCCGACGAGGACCCTCGAGCAGCGAGACTCCCGCTCCTGAGGCGGCTGATGGAGTTCGTGCTGCACCACGACGAGACCGCGTACCTCACGCGCAGTCGCGAGCTTGCGTTCCTCGCGAATACGCTGCTCGCGGGATCCTCCGTTCAGTCGCGGCCGTTCACGCCCCGCGAAGCGTCCGATGCGGCTGCATGCATCTGCAACCTGGGTCTCGAATGCTGGCCCGCGCGCTGGCCGGGCGCGACCTCGCAGGGTGCGTCGTCGCCACGAGAACTCGACACGGCCATGCCTCCCAACGCGTTCCTCGTGGATCACGACCTCGTGACGGCGTTCGAAGTGGGCTGGTCAGTGCTGTACCAGGACGTGAGCCTGTTCGTGGCGGATCAGCTCATGTCGACGTTGGCCGATCTTCATGGTGTCGACGCCGACACTCGCCGCGGCCTCCGAGCGCTGCAGCGCAAGCTCGGGAAACAGCGGGAGGCCGGCACGCCGTGGCTCGCGCGCGACGCCGCCGACGTGCTCGCGATGCTGGACACGACCGCCTGGATCAGCGTGCTTGGATTGCTGGACGAATGTCCCATCCTGCCGGCGGCGCTGACCGCCATTCTCGAACGCCGCACGACGTCTGTCAGCCCGACGGCGTTCGAGTTCATCTCGACGACCGCCCAGATCGGCGACATTCGCCTCTTCATGAGGGCGCTGCCCGGCGTGTTGTCACGCTAAGGGCGATTCACACTGCCCACACGAACTACACGCCCGCGAACCAGTGGAACCCGACGTCCGAGTTGATGCCCCCCGTGCCCTTGCCGATGCCGGCCATCGAGTCGACGACCCGAATCGATCTCAGGAATTTGAGATTCTTGTAGCCGCACTGTCGTTCGACGCGCAGGCGGAGCGGCGCGCCGTTGCCCGTCGGAAGGTCGCGACCGTTGAGGCCGTAGGCAAGGATCGTCTGCGGATGCTCGACCTCGAAGAGATCGTATCCCTCGTACCAGCCATCGTACGTGTCGATAACGACGTAGCGCGCCGCCGGTGTGACGCCGCCGGCGGCTTCGAGCACCCGCTGGAGCGGCGCCCCCGTCCATTCGCCAATCGCCGACCAGCCCTGTTCGCACACGTGCGCGGTGATCTGCGTGCGGGCGGCCAGGCTCCTGATCTGGTCGAGCGACAACGCAAGGGGGCGCGCGACGAGACCGCTGATCGGGAGTCGCCAGTTCCTGAACCCTTCCGACAAGTGCCGTTGATACTCCGGGTTCTTCGGATTGGTCTGGTTCCAGGTGGGGAATGGGTCGGCGACGTCGCTCGAGGAGTACTCGCGCGCCAGCTGCTGACCGGATAGCAGCAGCCGATTGGTGCTCATCGTCAGTACATCGGCGGCGCCGATCAGGCCCCCGCGCACCCGGGGCGGAATGAACCTCTCGCGCGAGCATCCGGTCAGCAACAGACCACCCAAGGCCGGGACGCTCGCCAGCCACGTGCGACGTGAGATGCGCCTCGTCATGGTGTCACCTCTCCTCTATCCACGGGGATCGACTCCTTTCCGGTGATCATCGAACGGACCTGGTTGACGAATCCCGCGGCGGCGATCTCCAGCAAATGGACGGCGACGAAGAGCACGAGCAGGACCGTGCCGATGGTGTGCAGGGTGCGCGCCGATTGACGGCCGCCGAACAGATCCAGCAGCACGGGCATCGCGGCCGTATAGCCCGGTGACTGCGCGACACCTGTCAGGATCATGAACGGCACGAACACGAAGATCAGGAGCAGATACGAGGCTTTCTGGAGCGTGCCGTAGCCGCTGCTGGAAGTATGCCGGCGCGATCGCCAGCGCAGATGATCGCGCAGCTCCGTCCGCACATGCGTCACCGTCAGCTCGTCGCGGGCCGGCAGCATCCGCTTGCGAAAATGCGTCGTGTAAAGATTCCACCCGACGTACACGAGGCCGTTGATAAGAAAGACCCAGGCAAAGGTGACATGATAGTTGCGTCCCCACCGGCGGTCTCCGAGCGCGCCTGCCGCCTCCCATGAGAGGCCCCAGTCCGAGAGCCTGAATATTGCCGGGTAGCCACGATAGCCGGTGTTTCCCCAGTACAACTCGGGGAAGTCGAGAAGGATGTGAACGCCGCTCACGAGCAGATAACCGCAGGCGATCACGTTGACCCAGTGACAGATGCGAACGCTATACGAGTGAACGGATCGGGATGTCTCTACGCCAGGGTGTGCCAATTTGGAAGTCACGGCAGAGTGCGCGTCGCCGATGGGCATTCTACGACCAGTTGGTGTTAGCGCATGGCCTGGCGTTGGCGACCGAGCGGCCAGCCTTGGGAACACCAA
Organism: uncultured Acidobacteriota bacterium; assembly: GCA_963724485.1. Classification (GTDB taxonomy): domain Bacteria; phylum Acidobacteriota; class Vicinamibacteria; order Vicinamibacterales; family UBA2999; genus JACCSI01. The sequence continues at coordinate 710,522 of CAVRUW010000009.1, read as the reverse complement.
CGTAAATTGCGGCGCGGACCCGGTCTCATCCATCGAGCGTGCGACGGGGCGCCGGAAAGAATCTAACTGGTTAAACCGTGGCCGCTACGGCTCGGCGTCCCAGAGCTTGCTGACGATTGACCAGCGTTCGCCGACCTTCAACAGATGGAAGTGGTCGATCACCACTCCGTGATGATCGCTTTCGCGCACCTTCGCGGTGGCGACGCGTCCGGTCATTTCGATGCCGAGGGTCTCGCACGAGAACGGGTCGCCCGTAGCGGCCGGGGCAGGATTCGCCGCCACCCAGTCATAGAGCTCGGCGATCGGGCCGGCGATGAGATCGTCGCCCAGATAGCCGCACAGGATCGCCTGCTCGTGGAAGCCGCGCTTCAGCGTCTCCACATCGCCGGTCCGCATTCCCTCCGCGTAGAACGTAATGGCCTCTCGGATACCTTGTTCATCGAACGCTGTCGTCATATCTCTCCTCGTGTCTAGGAATCTGTTCACACCGGTTTGGGCAGGCGCATGCTTTCGAGCAGCGTTCGGACTCTTGGTTCGCCAGCCAGTTGCCGCAACGGATCGTCGTCGGCAGCACCGGCGATCTCTTGTTCGAGGAACACCATCTCCCCGTTGCGTTCGGCGAAGGCGGCCTCGAGCCACTCGATCGCCGTCGTGGTGTGCCCGAGCCGGCTGTAGACGCGCGCCAGGCAGATGGCTGGCACGTAGTGCTGCCGCCGCAGGTCCACTAACCGGTCGAGGATGGCGGTGGCCTCGCCGGTGGCGCCAGCCAGGCTGCAGGCCGACGCCAGGTCGGCCACCACTACCTGATGACCGCCGAGCGACACGGCGCGCCGCAGCTGGCCGACCGCCTCCTGGTACTCGCCTGCGTTCAGATGAATGGCGCCCTGCAGCCAGTAGGCGCCGTAGAAATCCGGATCGCTCTCGATCATCTTCGCGGCCTGCTGCGACGCCTCTGCTGGCCGTCCGGCGGCGAAGTAAGTCCAGCCGACGTTCATGTTGATGAGCGGCGCGAGTGGGTCGAGCGCCAGCGCCTTCCGGCTGACCGCCATGGCCTCGTCCACGCGCCCGTCGAAGACGAGAAACAACCCGTAGTACGACAGGGCCTCGCCGTTGTTCGGGTTGAGCTCGATCGATCTGATGAACGTCCGCTCGGCGCCGCGCCAGTCCCAGTCGTAGAAGAACGTGGTCATCGACAGCGAGAGATATGCCTCGGCAAGGCCGTCGTCGATGGCCAGCGCCTGCGCGTTGCCCGCCTTGCACTGCGGGATCACTTGCTCGGCCGGCAGGATGCCGAAAAACCACTGGCAGCCGCGTGACGCCGCGATGCCGGCATAGGCCGGCGCGTAGTCTGGTTCGAGGGTGATCGCTTTCTCGAAGAACTCGATCGCGCGTTGCCAGCCCTGCGCGGTGTACTTGTAGGAGGAGTGGCGGCCCTTCAGGAACAGTTCGTAGGCCTCGGCGTTGTCGGTGTAGCGCTTCAGCACCGCGGCACGTTCCTCGCCGAACAGCTTCAGCTTCAGGGCAGCGACGACCGCCAGGGTAATCTCGTCCTGCAGCTCGAAGATATCGCGCATCTCGCGGTCGTAGCGCTCCGACCACACCTGATAGCCATCGGCGGCGTTGACGAGCTGCACGGAGATCCGCAGGCGATTGCCGGAGCGCCGGATGCTGCCGTCGAGCACGCTGGTGACGCCGAGCGTCCTCGCGATGGTGCCGACATCGACGGTCTTGCCCTTGAACGTGAATGCTGACGTGCGCGCCGCCACCTTCAGCGCGTCGATCTTCGACAGTGCGTTCAGCAGCTCTTCGGCCAGGCCGTCGCAGAAATGCTCGTTGTCAACGTCGGCGCTCATGTTGGCGAACGGCAGCACCGCGAGCGACGTCATTGCGCGCGGCGTGGCCGTTGACCCGGTCGTCGCGAGCTGCAGCGGCGTGTCGGCGTGTTGGCGCGCGGCCGGCCCCGCTCGGCCGACGCCGCCGCCGAGCGCCTGTTTCGCATTGGTGAGGTCGAGCAGCAGCTCCGCCGCCGTCGCATACCGCTGCGCGCGGTCCTTCTGCAGCGCCCGACTGACGATATCGGCCACGGCCGGCGGCACCTCCGTCAGCGGCGGCGGTTCGCGCGTCAGTACCGCGACGATGATGTCCGTCGCGGTGCCGGCAGCAAACGGCGACGTCCCCGACAGCAGTTCGTACAGGAGCGCGCCAAAGCTGAAGAGGTCCGTCTGCTGATCGACTTCCAGGCCACGTGCCTGCTCGGGCGACATGTACTGCGGCGTGCCGATCAGCATGCCGCTCACGGTCTGCCCAGGCATCGCCGTCACCGTGGCATCCATCTCGGCGGGCCTCGACAGACGGGCGATGCCGAAGTCGAGCAACTTGACGAGCCCCGTCGCCCGGATCATCACGTTGTCGGGTTTGAGGTCACGATGGACGATGCCGGCGCGATGAGCCTCGGCCAGCGCCGATGCCACCTGGATGCCGATGTCGATCGCCGTCGCGACGTCGAGCGGAGCGCTTCGGGCGACCTCGCGGAGCGTCCTGCCGTCCACGAACTCATAGGCGATGAAGTGCGTGCCCGCCGCGTCGCCGATGTCGTGAATCGTGATGATGTTCGGGTGATTCAGCGCCGACGCCGCCATGGCTTCGCGGATGAACCGGGCCAGGCTGTCTTGATCGTCGGCAGATGCGGCCGGCAGAACCTTCAGCGCGACCCGGCGGCCGAGGCGGACGTCCTGAGCGAGATACACCTCGCCCATCCCGCCCTTGCCGATGGGACTGATGACCTCGTAGTGCCCGAGTCGTGTGCCTTGGGCCAGCCTCATGGGGTCCGGATCGCCGGACCGACACCGATGAGTGACGGCGCTGCATGACGGGGTCGGCCGGACGTCACGATAAGCGTCACCGGCTTGCCAGCCGCCGCGATCATGCGCCATTCTCGCACGTCGCCGAGCCGCCGCAGGGGGCGCTGGCCGCGTTCGACGAAGGCGACTAGCGTTTGTAGTCGATCATCGACCCGAAGCAGCGTTCTAAGGAGTCGCGATCGCGTCTTCCACCGTATGGCCCACGGCGCTCTAGGCAGTCCGGCCATCGTCGTCGCGCCGGGGTTGCAGTTCTGATAGCGGTGCTCCTTCCGACGAGTAGGAATTGATCTGCACCGAACCGGCCACGCCTGGTGCTCGAGCCGGTACCTGCACGTGAAGAGCTGTACCACGGTCGGGCGTCGACGTGACCTTGAAAACCCCGCCGACGAGCCGGGCGCGTTCCTCGATGCTCAGCAAGCCGAGACCACGGCGCGCCGCCGCACCCTCCTGATCGAATCCTCGGCCGCGGTCGACAATTCTCAGCTCGACGAGATCCGGTGTCTGTGTCAGCGACACGCTGACATCTCGGACCCCGGCGTGATTGGCGAAGTTTCGCAGTCCTTCCTGCGCGATGCGATACAGGCACACGGCGACATCGCGCGGAAGCGGCGCGAGCGCTTCATCCGCGCTGAAGCGGACGTCCAGCCGATTCTGCCGAGCGAAATCGGCGCAGTGCGTACGCAGCGCCGGGATGAGCCCGACGTGTTCGAGCGCTGCGGGATGCAGATCGTGAGATAAATCGCGGACGTGGACGACCACTTCGCTGGTCCGCTCCTGCAAGGTGCGAAGGGCGTCATTCAGTTCCGACGGCTGGAGCGAGCGTCGGCGAAGCGCGCTGATCGAGATCGACAAGGCCGCGAGCTGCTGGCCCAGATCGTCATGCATGTCGCGCGCGATGCGGGAGCGCTCCAACTCCTGCGCGGTGATCAATTTGCCAGCCAGCTCTCGAACGCGACCGTAGCTCTCGCGGAGCGCCGATTCGCTCTCCCGCACGGCGAGCGATGCCCGGTCCCGTTCCCGGATCACGGCCGACAGACACAGCAGCGGGAGCGTGCTCGCCAGCAGGAACAGCTGCAGGGACACGACTTCCTCGAGCGAGGAACGTGACGAGAAGGGGCCGCGGTGGAGCAGTACATTCCAGCTCGCGACCATCGAGACGATCAGCGCGGCCCAGCCGATACCTCCCGGTCCGAACCTGAACGCCGCCCACAGGAGCAGCGGCAGCGGCATATACAACACGGCGGCAAAGGCCTGGGATTCCGCCGATCGCGAGAAGGCGATGCCGCAAGTGACGAGCAGCAGTCCGGTCAACGCCGCCCCTTCGACAACGCCTGCCGCGCGAATGCGCCGCCAGTCGCGCGCCGCCAGGTCGACTATGGCCGGCACGACGATCAAGTGCGTCAGCACGTTGGATCTCGCGCGCGTGACGAACGCGGCTTGATAGCTGTCGCTCCACCCGGTCGCGACGGAGATGCCCGCGTCCGCGAAGGAGAGCAGCACGGTCGGAAGCGTGGCGCCGAAGGCGACGAAGATCATCGTAGCGGCCAGACCGTCGAAAACGAACGGACGGTGCGAGCGCGTGATGCGTCGGACGAGAAACGCGCCGAGCGAGGCGTCGGCGCAGTTGGTCAAGAACAGCAGCGCCAGCGTCAGCGGCGGCGCCCCGGTCCCCACCGCAACCAGCATCTGCGCCGGGAACGCGGCGGCCAGGTACACGGGCCACCTCCTGAACGGCACGATCAGCAGCACCGCGAGCAGGATCGAATTGGGCAGCCACAGTACGGACTGCGGCGCGTTCGGCGACTGCAGCGCGAATCCGATCTGCGCACCGAGATAGTAAGCCGCGGAGAGGAGAATTGGTCCGACGGCGCCCTGCGCGGGAACCCGCCGCAGGAAGGCTCGCGCATTGGACAACACAGCATCCACGAGGCCCGCATCTTGTCACATCTGCCGGTAGTGGCAAGTCTCGGAGGGGCGGTGTGCAGCCGAGGTGGAGCCGGAACAACCGCGAGATCTACTACTCGCGGCCGCCGCCGTTCGTCCGCCCGAATCCACCCTTCGTCGCGTTCCGATTGTCCGCACTCAGGCGTGCCGCGACAATGGCGCGCATGTTGAGAGACGCGCCGCAGTCCTATGCCCGGCTCGGCGGCCTGCTGTACCTGCTCATCATTGCTGCCGGCCTCTTCGCCGAATTCGTCCGTGAGCGGTTCGTCGTGCCGGGCAACGCAGCGGCCACGGCGAGCAACATCACGAACGATGCGTTCATGTTTCGCCTCGGCCTCGCCGCCGACCTGTCCACGTTCGTGTGCGCGGTCGCGTTGACGATCATCCTCTATGTGCTGCTGAAGCCGGTCAACCGCAACGCGGCTTTACTCATGCTTGCCTTCAACGTGGTCCAGGACGCCATCGGCGGCCTCAATGTGCTGAATACATACAGGCCCCTGCAAGTCCTCGGAGGCGCCGCCTACCTGAAGGTCTTCAGTCGGGAGCAACTGGAGGCGATGGCCCTGTTATCGCTCAATGCACATTCCGTTGGCTTCGCCGTAGCCATGATATTTTTCGGTTGCTCGTGCGTCGCCCTGGGCTATCTCACTTTTACTTCGGGCTTGTTTCCCAAGCCCCTCGGCGTGCTGATGGCGATTGCGGGTGTTTCCTATCTCACGCTCAGCACCGCACGGCTGCTCTTTCCCCAACTGGCTTCGATGCTGTTTCCGTCAATCCTCGTGCCGGCATTGATCGGTGAGCTATCGTTTGCAGTGTGGCTGACCGTGAAGGGCGTGAACGTGGCCAGATGGCAGGAGAAGACCGAGCACTCGACCGCTTCGTCGTGAAAACAACACGGCGCGTTGCCGTTGCGCTGACGATGTCGATCGGCGTCGGCCTCCTGATGATGACCACATGGAGAAGTTCTCCATCCGCACTCTTCCTCCGCACCATCATCCTCGGCCTGTCGGCGACGACGGCCTTCGCACTCTTCGAGGTGTGGCCCCGGATCCTGCCGCGGTGGCTCCAGCGATGGGTACTGCAAGTCGTTGCGGTCGGCGTTTTCATGCCGGTGACGACGTTGCTCATCTACGTTCTGTCCACTCCCCAGGGTGCGCCGCCGTTCTGGGAGGTTCCCAGCCGTATGGACGGGTGGACGCATCTGACGTTCGCCGGCCTCCTCCTCGCGCCGTGGACGGCGCTCGCCGCGATTGTCCGGCAGAAGGAAGCGTTTGCTCGCGAGCAGACGCTGGCGTTCGCGCTCGAGCGCAGTGAGCTCGAGCGGCAGGCGCTCGACGCGCGATTACATCTGCTGCAGGCGCAGGTCGCGCCGCATTTCCTCTTCAATACACTCGCGAACGTGCAGGCGCTCGTCGATGCGGGCTCGCCGCACGCGTCGCCCGTGCTTCGGAGCCTCATCCAGTACCTTCGCGCGGCGGTCCCGCTGCTCCACGAGTCCGCTGCAACGATCGAGCGCGAGCTGCAGCTGGTTCGGCCATATCTCGAGCTGATGCAGATGCGCATGCCCGATCGCCTCCAGTACGCGATGAACGTCGACCCGTTGGCGCTGACGGTTCGCTGTCCTCCGACCACGCTGTTGACGCTGGTCGAGAATGCCGTGCAACACGGGATCGACCCCAGCGAAGAAGGCGGCCGGATCGACGTCGACATCGAACGGCATGGTGAACGCTGTGTGGTCCGCGTGACCGACACTGGCGCCGGACTTCATCAATCGGCGAGCGGTCTCGGGACCGGGCTCACGACTTTGCGTGAGCGGCTACAGCTGATCTTCGGCGATGCCGCGCAACTGCGCCTGATCGCCGGCGCTCCCCGCGGCGTCGTCGTCGAAGTCGACATGCCGGCACAAACATGAACGCCCGCGTCACAGCGTTGATCGCGGACGATGAACCGCTGCTGCGCGAGGCGCTGCGGCGCCAACTGGCGATCGTGTGGCCCGAGCTCGAGATTGTGGCCGAGGCGCGGAACGGACGGGAGGCGGTGCGGTTGTTCGACGAGCGTCATCCCGACATCTGCTTCCTCGACGTCCACATGCCGGGACTCTCCGGCGTCGACGCCGCGAACCACATCGGCCGGCGCGCGCATCTCGTGTTCGTCACCGCGTACGATCACTACGCCGTGCAGGCGTTTGCGCAGGGGGCACTCGACTACCTGCTGAAGCCGGTCGAACAGGAGCGGCTCGCGGAAACCGTGAGCCGTCTCAGGGAGCGTCTGCATTCGTCGAGGCCGGCGATCAACACCGAGCAGCTATTGCAGCAACTGAGCGAGCAGCTCGTAAAGCTGCAGACCGGCGCCGGCAAGCACGAGGCGCTGCGATGGATTCGCGCGCAAGCGGGGAAAACCGTGCGCCTCATCGCGATCGACGACGTCGATTACCTTCGCTCTGACGCGAAGTACACCACCGTCGCCTGGCGCGATGGCGGAAAACCGGCCGAGGCGGTGGTGCGGACGCCGCTGAAGGAGCTGCTCGAGCAGCTCGATGCGGAGCAATTCGCGCAAGTCCACCGGTCGGTCGTCGTGAATCTGCGCGCGATCAGCCATGTGAAGCGGCATGACAACGAAACGGCGGAGATTCACTTGAAGGGTCGGGACGAGGTTCTGCCAGTGAGCCGCAACTACCTGCATCTGTTCCGGCAGATGTAGCCGCCTTCGCCCCTTCGAGAGCCTCAGGGGCGCCCCGAGCGACGTCGAGGGGCGCCTAGGCTTCGGCGCCCGAGGCCGTCGTTCGTCCGCGCCAATCCTCCCTTCGTCGCACGCTGGTTGTTCGAGCGCACGCGTGCCGCCACTATGGTGGCGCGCACGGGGAGCATCGAATGAAGCAAAACGCAATCTTGGTCGTCACGTCTCTGCTCTCGATCCTCTTGCTGACGCTTCACATTACGGACGACATCGTCCGTGGGATATCGAAGGCCGAACCCTCAAACATTGCCCTGCTCGTCCTCGTGCTCTTCCTGTACGGGACCCTCGTGCTCGCCGACAGGCGATCGGGGCACGTCATCATGCTGCTCGTCGGGTTGTTCGCGGCAGCCATGCCCGTCATCCACATGAGGGGGGCACATTACAGCGAGATCGCCAAGTCCGCCGGCGGCTTCTTCTTCGTCTGGACACTCTGGGCGCTCGGCGGCCTCGGGGGGCTCACTTTCATCCTTTCGGCGCGCGGACTGTGGAGCCTGCGACGAGGCCAGCCGAGGTAGTCCATGGTCCTACCAATCCACATTGCTGCTGGCGGGCTCGCCCTTGTTCTCGGTGCCCTGGCTCTGTTGGTGAAGAAGGGCGGGACCGCCCACCGCCGCAGCGGGCTGCTATTCGTCTACGCCATGTTCGTCATGGGCATCAGCGCCGCGATCCTGGGAAATGTGGTCGGCGGCTTGATGGCCATCTACTTCGTCGCCACGGCGTTGACGACTGTCCGCCCTTCGTCGCCGTGGACCGGCCGGATCAATGTCGCGGCGCTCGCGTTTGCGGTCGGACTCGCGCTCCTCGCGATTGTGGGCGGGTTCAAGAACGTCAACAGCCCGCTGCTTACTCCAAACGGCGTCCCGGATCGCACGATCGGCGTCATGTCTTTCATCCTCGCCACCGTTCTGCTGCTGGCGGCGATGGGCGACCTGCGCATCATGCGTTTCGGCCCGCTTCGCGGTGGGCCACGCCTGGCGCGGCATCTGTGGCGCATGTGCTTCGCCCTCTTCATCGCCGCCGGCTCGTTCTTCTCGATCCAAGAGCGCGTGGCGAGAATCCTTCCCGAGCCGTTCACGACTGGGCCGATGCGCGCGCTGCCGATCCTGCTGCTGTTTGGCGCGATGTTCTATTGGTTGTGGCGGGTCCGCCGTCGCCGCGCGTTGCCAGTGCTTGTCCGACACGATTCGATGCCACTCGCCACCCGCGCCAAGTGAATTGGCACATCCGTCAGCCCCGCCGTGCTGCCTCGATGGTGGCGACGTCGATCTTCTTCATCGGCATCATCGCCTCGAAGGCACGCTTGGCCTCACCGCCACCAGCCGCGAGCGCGTCGGTGAGCGCGCGCGGGGTGATCTGCCAGGAGAGGCCCCAGCGGTCCTTGCACCAACCGCACGCACTTTCCTTGCCGCCGTTGCCGACGATCGCATTCCAATAGCGGTCCGTCTCTTCCTGATTGTCCGTCGCGATCTGGAAGGAGAAGGCCTCGTTGTGTTTGAACTCCGGGCCGCCGTTGAGACCGAGGCAGGGAATGCCCAGAACGGTGAATTCCACCGTCAGCACATCGCCCTGCTTACCGCTCGGGTAGTCACTGGGCGCCTCGTGAACAGCGGTCACTTTACTATCCGGAAAGGTGGCGGCGTAGAAGCGCGCCGCCTCATGCGCGTCCTTGTTGAACCAGAGGCAGATCGTGTTCTTTGGCTTCATGTTGTCGGTGCTCCTTGTGCTCGATTAGGGCGGCCTTCGGCATTACAGCGGTGGCCTCGGCGAGCGCATGCAAGTTTTGGGCAGGTCAGTGTTGAAGGCGGCCAACTCTGCGGCTCGTCGGAATGGGAAATCCCGACGTCCCGCGTGGTGGCTTTTTCAATTCGCACCTTATCGACTGCCAATAATCTACTTGACGACAATCGATAAATAGTTTATTGATATTCGATAAATAGGTGATGAATCATGTCCAGGCAAGCCTCGTCATCCGCTGCGCTGCCAATCGCGTACAACGTGCTGCGGATCCTCATCGTCGCGAATTGGCTGATGGCCGCCGCGATCCTCGCTCTGCTGATTGCCCTCCCGAACGAGCAATGGATTATGAGCGCTTTCGACCTTTCGCCTTCGCCTGAGGCAGAGCGGCTGGTCATGGGCCTGCGCGCGATCGCCGTGCTCGGTCTCGGCGCGATTCCGCTCAATTATGTCGTCCTCAAACGGCTGCTCGCGATCGTTGAGACGGTGCGCGCGGGCGACCCCTTCGTCGCCGCGAACGCGTCCCGTTTGCAGGCGATCGCCTGGTCGCTGCTCGTGCTGCAGCTTCTCAGTCTCGTCATCGGCACGATCGGCAAGAGCGTTTCGAGCCCGGCGTATCCGGTCGATCTCGATGCCGGCTTTTCGATCAGCGGCTGGCTCGCCGTACTCCTCACGTTCCTGCTGGCCCGCGTGTTCGCGGAAGGCGCGCTCATGCGCGAAGACCTCGAAGGGACAGTGTGACATGGCGATCGCCGTCAAGCTCGACGACCTCCTTCACGATCGGCGGATGACGCTGACCGAGCTCGCGGATCGGATCGGACTGACGCTGGCCAACCTCTCGATCCTCAAGACCGGCAAGGCGCGCGCGATCCGCTTTTCGACGCTCGATGCGATCTGTCAGGCACTCTCGTGCCAGCCTGGCGACATTCTCCGGTTTGAGCCGGAGGAGGCAGAACGCGAGCGACCGGTGGGGGCGAGCAAACGGAGCGCAAGCCGATAGGTGGCACTTCGTGGCTCGATTCGTCAGCTGCGCCTCCTTGCAACCAAATCGATTAGCCCTTTCATCCAAGCAGCGGGCATCCTTTCCCTCGTCGAGACGCCGATGCGCGACCTGCAATATGCCGTGCGAACCTTGCGGCGCGACGCCGCGTTGACGACGTTCGCGATCCTGATCATCGGGGTTGGCGTCGGCGCCAGCACGACCGTCTTCAGCGTCGTCAACGCGCTGTGGCTTCGGCCGCTTCCGTTCGACGACCCCGGACGCCTGGTCTGGGTCGCGAACGGACCGTCGGAGAACCTGTCGAGGCAGGCCGTTCAAGTCGGACATGTCGTCGATCTGCGGGAGCAGAGCCAGTCGCTGACCAGCCTCGCAGGCTTTTCGCCGTTCTACGGCATCGGCGACATCAGGCTGACCGGCACCGGCGAACCTGAGCGCGTCACCGGCGTACCCGTGACGGAGGGCTTCTTTCCGCTGCTGGGCGTACGTCCCTGGCTCGGACGAGACTTCACCGCCGAGGAATGCCTCTGGGGCGCACCACGAACCGCGATCCTGAGCTACACGTTCTGGCAGCGCCGCCTGGGAGCGAAGGCCGACGTGATCGGCGGGTCGATCATCCTCGATGGCGCACCCACGACGGTCGTCGGCGTGCTGCCGCCGTCGTTCGACTTCGGCGGCACGTTTTCGCCGGGACGCCCCGCCGACTTGTTCCTCCCCTTTCCGCTGAGTCCTGAAACGAATCGAAGGGGGAACACGCTTGCCGTGATCGGCCGATTGAAACCGGGGATCGATCTGACGACCGCTGCCGTCGAAACGACAACGGCTGTCGATCGCATCAGCCGGACGGCACCCGAGGTCGAACCCGGTCGGCGCCGAAATGCGTTCCGTCCGAACCTCAGTCCGCTGCAGGACCGCATCAGCGGCCGGTTTCACGGCACGCTTGCGGTGCTGGCGGCCTCGGTCGGGTTCCTGATGCTGCTGGTCTCGGCGAACATCTCGAGCCTGCTTCTGGCGCGGGGGTCGGCGCGGCACAAGGAAATGGCGCTGCGGATGGCGCTCGGCGCCGGGCGCGGGCGTTTGGTCCGCCAGATGCTCGTCGAAGGCCTGGCGCTTTCCTGCAGCGGCGCGACGTTGGGACTGGCGCTGGCGTTCGGCGGCACGAGCCTGATCGCGCATCTCGATGGCGCCAGCATTCCACTCCTCCAGGACGTCCGTGTGGACGGACTGGCGATGGTGTTCATCGCGTCAGTGGCGGTGCTCACAGGGGTCGGCTTCGGCGTGTTGCCGGCGCTTCAAGCGTCGGGATCCGCGCCGCTGGACGCGCTGAAGGACACCGGTCGAGGCGCGACCGACGGAGGCGGCTGGATGCGCCGCGCGATCGTCGTCACCGAAATCGTGCTGGTCTGCGTCCTCCTGGCCGGCGCCGGCTTGCTCACGCGGAGCCTCAGCCGCGTCCTCGACGTCGATCCGGGATTCGCATCCGACAACGTGATCGCGCTGCGCGTGGACCCGTCACGCCTGGAGCATCCGACACTCGAGACACGGAACGCTTATTTCGATATGGTCCTTCACCACGTTCGCTCGGTGCCCGGCGTCGAAGCCGTCGGCCTGACCGACGCGCTGCCGCTTGGCGACAACTTCGGGTGGCGGGGATGGAGCGTCTCGGCCAGAGATCGCGTGACCCATCCCGGCGCGCGCGCAAACGCGCTCGCTCGCATGATCGACGACCGCTATTTCTCCGCCATGCGCATCGCCCTGAAAGCCGGCCGCGGCTTCAAACCCGAAGATCACCCGACGTCCGAACGGGTCGTCATCATCAACGAAGCGCTGGCGCGCGAGTTGTGGCCGGATGAGAATCCCCTGGGCGGCGTTCTCCGAGCGTCCGGCCGGGACTATCGGGTGGTGGGCGTGGTCAACGACGTTCGCTATTTCGCCCTCGAACGGGACACCGGCCAGGAAATGTACATGCTCCTCAGACAGACTGGCGACTATCAGACCGTCGATCTCGTCGTCAGGAGCGCGGTACCTCCAGCAAGCCTGATCCCCGGCTTACGAGCGGCGCTGAAGCGTGCCGATCCCGGGTTGCCGGCCGTCGATTTCCGAACGATGGAGCAACTCGTGGATCGGTCGGTGTTCACCAGGCGGATCATCGTGCAGTTACTCGCGGGATTCGCCGGCTTCGGACTGATTCTGGCGTCGCTGGGGCTCTATGCCGTCATCTCATACTCGGTGAGCCAGCGAACTCGGGAAATCGGTGTCCGCGTGGCACTCGGCGCCGCACCATTGGCCATGCAACGTCAGATCCTGACGCAGACGATGACCCTCGCGGCGATCGGCTTGGCCATCGGCCTTCCGGCTGCATGGATGGCTGCGAAAGCGATTCGGGGCCTGCTCTTCGGTGTCGTCTCGTCGGACCCGGTGACGTTCGGCGGTGTGGCGGCGGTTGTCGCGATCGTCGCCGGGCTTGCCGGCTATGTGCCGGCGAGGCGGGCATCGCGCATCGATCCCGTGCTGGCTCTGCGGTCAGAATAAGCGTGTGTCCCCCTCACTCATTGATGGCAATTGACGACGCCTCGTCGTTGGCGTATCGTCCCATCAAGAGCTGATGGGACTTACCAATACTCCTTCCGATCTCCTGCCAGGCACGCTCGAGCTCCTGATCCTGAAAACGCTTGTCAGTGGAGCCAAGCATGGCTATGGCATCGTCGAGCACCTGCGCCTGACGTCCGACGACGTGTTGCGCGTCGGCGAGAGCGCGCTGTATCCCGCACTCCAGCGGTTGCTCCTCAACGGTTGGGTGAAAGCCGAATGGGGCACGTCTGAGAACAATCGTCGCGCCCGCTACTACACACTCACCGCCGCGGGCCGCAAGCAACTGGCCGCCGAACACGCCGAGTTCGATCGCATGATTGGCGCGATTCAGCGCGTGCTGAGGACGACCTGAGGGATTGATGCCATGAACACGCTCTTCCGAAGGGTGCTGCACCTCCTCCGTTCGTCGCGTAACGATGCCGATCTACGGGAGGAGATCGAGGCGCACCGCGCGCTGCGTCAGGACGCGTTCGAGCGTGACGGTCTCGCGCCAGAGGACGCTGCAGACGCGAGCCGGCGGGCTCTCGGCAACGTCGCGCTCGCCGTCGACGATGCGCGTGATGTCTGGACGATTCGCACCGCCGACAGCATGTGGCAGGACGTGCGTGCGGCGTTGCGTGGGCTACGCAAGAGCCCGGGCTTCGCGCTCGTGGCCATCGGCACGCTCGCGCTCGGCATCGGCGCCAACACCGCGCTTTTCTCGATCTTCAGCAGCCTGATCCTGCGCCCGCTGCCAGTCCGCGATCCCGGCAGCCTCGCGCTGCTCACCAACGGGTCATGGTCCTACCCGATCTGGCAAGAGATCCGGGCACGCGAGACCGAGCTGGGCGACGGCGCGTTCGCGTGGTCCAGCCAGAGCTTCGACCTGTCGCCGAGCGGCCAGAGCGACCCCGTGCACGGCGCGTACGTCAGCGGCCGGCTCTTCGACGTGCTCGGCGTCACAGCGACACGCGGCCGGATGATCACGCCCGCCGACGACGGCGGCGCTACGCCGTCCTTCGGCACTGCTCAGGACGCCCCGAGCGCGAGTCGAGGGGCGGACGGCCCGGTCGCCGTCATCAGTCATCGCCTCTGGCGGCAACGCTTCGCCGGCGCCAGCGACGTCGTGGGGCGCCGGCTCACCGTGCAACGCGTGCCGTTCACCATCGTCGGCGTGATGCCGCCCGGGTTCTTCGGTCCGGACGTCGGTCGGGTGATGGACGTGATGCTGCCCTTCGCCGCCGAGCCGCTCATGCGAGGCTCGGAGAGCCGATTGGCAAGCAAGGGCTCGTGGTGGCTTCAGATCATGGTGCGTCTGAAGCCGGGGCAGGGTATCGAACAGGCTAACGCCGCGCTCCGGGTTGCGCAGCCACAGATCACCGAAGGCGCAACTCGTACTCTCAAGGAGCCGCTAACGCTGGCACCGGCTGCCACGGGTAACTCGTCGCTGCGCACACGCTTCGAGACACCACTCTTCGCGATGGTCGTGGCCGTGGGGCTCGTGCTGCTCGTCGCGTGCGCCAACATCGCCAGTTTGCTGCTCGCACGAGCACTGTCGCGACGCCGCGAGCTCAGCGTGCGCCTGGCGCTGGGGAGCTCACGCGCGCGGATCGCGCGGCTGCTCTTCGTCGAGAGTCTGATCGTGGCCGTGACCGGTGCGGCATTCGGGCTGGTGTTCGCGAGGTGGAGCGGTGCGCTCCTCGTGCAGCAGTTGAGCACGTGGCAGAGCACCGTGTCGCTGGACCTCGCACTCGACTGGCGCGTGCTCACGTTCACGGCGGCACTTGCGTGTCTCTCGGCGCTCACTGCCGGTGTGGCTCCCGTGCTCGGGCTGAAGAGCGTCACCCCGGGCGAGGCGGTCAAGGACATGGGCCGCGGAATTGCGGGCGACCGCCGCTTTGTCGTGCGCGGTGCACTCGTCGTCGCCCAGATTGCGGTATCACTCATCCTGGTCGTCGCGGCAGGACTGTTCCTGCGTACGTTTGCGTCGCTCAACCAGTTGCCGCTCGGCTTCGTGCCAGAGCCGCTGCTCGTCGTGGAGTTGAACCTCCAGGCGAGAGGCGGCCCGCCCGAAGAGCGCGGTGCGCGCGTCGAGCGCCTGCGGGACGCGGCGGCGGCAGTGCCAGGGGTCCGCTCGGCGGCGGTCTCTTCGGAACGGCTGCTCACCGGAGGCGGGTGGGCAAGCGGCGGAGTCGCTATCGGCGATGGGGCGATGTCCCCGAACCGGCCCTTGCTCTGGCTGAACGGCACCACGCCAGGTTGGTTCGACACGATGGGCATCCCGCTGCGGAACGGCCGGGACTTCGAGGCTGGCGACCGCGTGGGCAGCCCTCGAGTTGCGATCGTGAACGAAACGTTCGTGCGCCGGTATCTGCCGGGCGAGCAGCCGATCGGACAGAGCGTGCGTCTGGGATTCGACGCCAGCACGCGATACGAGATCGTCGGCGTGGTCGGCGACACCGTCTACACGACGCCGCGAGAGGGCATGCTGGCGACGATGTACGTGCCTATGGCGCAGCGCGAGCCGGCTGAGTTCTGGCCGACGGTCCTCCTGACCATCAACGCCGCGCCTGGCCAGCGCGCGGCCGTGGAACGCGACGTCGCCGCAGCGTTGACGCGGGTCGATCCGACCGTCGCATTCACCTTCGGGACCTTCGATCAACTCGTCGAGGCGACGGTCACCCAGGAGCGGCTCATCGCGATGCTCTCGGCCTTCTTCGGCGGGCTCGCGCTGCTCCTGGCGGCCGTCGGCCTCTACGGCGTCGTCGCGCACGCGGTGCGCGCGCGGCAAGCGGAGATTGGGCTGCGCATGGCGCTGGGTGCGGCCCCGTCCAGCATCGTACGCCTCGTGTTCCAGCGCGTCGGCATATTGATCGCGGCCGGCCTCGCGTTGGGCCTGGCGGGCAGCCTCTGGGCGGCGCGTTTCGTGGAGGCGCTGCTCTTCCACCTGGAAGCGCGCGATCCGGTGACGTTCGCCGTCGCGGCGGCGGTGCTTGTTGCCGTGGGCGTCCTCGCCGCGTGGATGCCGGCGCGTCGTGCCGCCCGGCTCGATCCGGTGACGGTGCTGCGCGAAGGGTAGGGGGATCTCAGTCACTCCAAGTCTTCGCGCCATCCGTGGAACAGCGCGCGAAGGTGTCGAGAGCAGCGCATACGGTTGACCAGGTTGGATTTACTTTGTCTGCGTGCGGACGGTTGCGCCGCCCCGTATCGTGATGGCCCTGGTATCAACGTGCCGCCCTTCGTCTGTGCCGACGTCGAAAGTGTGCAAAGGCTTGGATGATTGAGGCCGCGATGGCCTGCCCTCCCGCTCGAAGCGCGCCTTAAATACTGCATCTGCGAGCGAATGCCGGCTTCTTTTCATCGACCGTCGTGCCTTGCGACGGTCTGCATCCCAGCGTACTGTTAGCCTCGCCGCCGATGTCACGGACGCCATGCGTGGGTGGCATGGTGCGGCTGCGTTTTCGAGTTCCGTCATGAACGATTCCGGACGCTTGGACGATCACCGGCCACGGGTGCGCGCCGCAGAAACGCGCCTGTTGTACGAGAACGCCAATACCGGAGTGGCGATCACGATCATCATCGCGCTGCTGGTGGCCTATGCGCAGTGGGATGTCGTCGCGCCCACATCTGTCGCCACTTGGCTCGCCTACGTGATCGCCGTTTGCGGGGCGAGGTTCGCGCTTGCAGAACGGTATCGGCGGGCGTCGTCCACGGAGGCCACGAGCAGGCAGTGGAATACGGCGTTCGTGGTTGGAACGGCGGCGGCGGCCGCCGGGTGGGGCGCCGGAGCCATAGCGCTCTACCAGTCAAGCGTCCCCATGAACGAAGTGCTTGTGGTGTTCGTGATTGGCGGCGTCATGCTGGGGAGTGCATCTCTTCTGGCGGCCAGGCCGGAGGCGTTCCTCACGTTCCTGATTCCGACGGGACTCGTCGCGTCCTGGCGTGTCGCCAGTCAGGGCGGTGAAGAGCACCTGATCATGGGATTTCTCGGCCTCGTGTTCACCATCGCGACGATCATCACGACGTGGCGATTCCATCTGGCCATCGACTCCTCGCTTGCCTTGCAGTTCGCGAACCAGCATCTCATCGATAGTCTGCAGCAGGCGAAGGACGATACCGACGCACTGAATCGGGATCTGGAACGTCGGGTCCGCGATCGCACCGCGCAACTGCTGGAAGCGGATCAGCGCAAAGACGAGTTCCTGGCGATGCTCGCGCACGAGCTCCGCAACCCTCTCGCCCCGATACGCTTCGCGCTCGAGACCCTCAAGGACAGCGTGCCCCAGGGCGCCCCGGCACAGGCCCGCGCGGTGATCGAACGCCAGGTCGCACAGCTCGTGCGCCTCGTCGACGATCTGCTCGACGTCTCCCGGATCACCGTCAACAAGATCCAGCTGCATCGGCAACCGCACGATCTGGCGCAGTTGATGGAGACGGCGGTGGAGTCGATCGCGCCGCTCGCGACGGCGGCTGGTCAGACGCTGGAGGTACGGTTGCCCCAGCCCCCCATCTGGGTCGAGGGCGACGACGCGCGGCTGGTGCAGGTGTTAGCGAACGTGCTGAACAACGCGGTGAAGTTCACGCCTCGCGACGGCCACATCTGGTTCACCGCCGATCGGCAGGCGGACGTCGCGATCGTGCGGATTCGCGACACGGGCGTCGGCATCGCGGCGGACGTTCTGCCGCGGGTGTTCGACATGTTCCACCAGGCCGAGCCCGCGCTCCAGCGGTCCAGCGGCGGCCTTGGGATCGGCCTCACCCTGGCGCGAGCGCTCATCGAGATGCACGAGGGACGCATCGACATTCAGAGTCCGGGCGTGGGCGGGGGCACGGAAGTCGAGATCCGTCTACCGATCGGCACGGCGCCGGCTACGACCGCCATCGCGGCCGCGGAATCGCCACGTGTCGTGGCCAGCCGCCGGCTTCGCGTGTTGATCGTGGAGGACAACATCGATGCCGCGGAGATGCTGCAGGGGGCGGTGTCGCTGCTCGGCCACATCTCGAACATGGCTCACGATGGCGCGAGCGCGATCGCGGCGGCCGCCGAGTTCGTGCCCGACGTCATCTTCCTCGACATCGGGCTGCCGGTCATGAACGGCTACGCGGTCGCGCAGCACGTCCGAGCGCTGCCCGAGGGCCAATTCGTGCATGTCGCGGCCGTGACGGGCTGGGGCCAGGAAGAGGACCGTCGCAACGCCAGGGAAGCCGGGTGCGACAGTCATTTCACGAAGCCGTTTTCTCCAGCGATGCTCGAGGAGCTCCTCGCGCAGATCGCGGCGCGGCCTCGGGAAGAGGCCCGTGCCGTGTCCTTGGAATCTAAGCGCCGCGCAGACCTCGCGGCCCGTCAACTCAGCGAAAGCCTTCGAGCATTCAGATATCGAACGGCCAATCGGCGATCGACGTGTACAGCCGCGTGCCGTCGGCGCTAACATTCCTGTGCTAGCATCCGCCCTTCATCCGGAGGATGTCGCAGCATGTCAGCGTTCGAAACGATCAAGGCAGCCTACGCGGCGTTGGGGCGAAACGATCCTTCCCTGCTGTTTGCCGCCATGGATCCCGCTATCGACTGGAACGAGGCGGAGGGCAATCCTCTCGCGGACCGCAACCCCTATGTGGGTCCACAGGCAGTGGGAGAAGGTGTGTTCGCGCGGCTGCTGGCAGCAATCGACAACTTCACGGCGGTACCCAGCACGTTCATTGACGGCGGCGACCACGTCGTCGTGGTCGGTCGCTATCGCGGTACGATGAAAGCCGGCGGCGCAACGCTCGACTCGCCGTTCTGCCACGTCTATCGCTTCCGCGACGGCAAGGCCGTGATGTTCCAGCAGTACACGGACACGGAGCAGTGGGCGCGGTTGATGAAATAGCCGCATGCGGATCGCCCCGGGCACACGGCTTGCCCTACGAAATCGAGACGTCACTGGGCGCCGGTGGCATCTGGGAACGCCTGTAGATCCAATGGTCGCTTCCTCCGTCCTGGACTGGCTGCTCGATTCGGATCCAGCCATCCGTTGGCAAGTGCTACGCGACCTTGTGCATGCACCGGCCGACGTCGTCGCCGCGGAGCGCGCGCGCGTCGCCACCGAGGGCTGGGGTGCCAGACTGCTGGCGTTACAGGGCGAAGACGGCCAGTGGGCGGGAGGCGCGTGCTTCCCGGCGCAGGGCTGGCGACGCGAAGAGAACGAGGGCCAGCCTTGGACGTCAACGCTGCCAACCCTCCAGCTACTGCACGATTTCGGGATCGACCCGCGCGATGAAAGAGTGCGCCGGGCAGTGGCGATGGTCAGAGATCACTGTCGTTGGGAGCACGCCGGGCAGCCGTTTTTCAGCGGCGAGGTCGAGCCGTGCATCAACGGCAGGACCGTCACCTTGGGCACCTACTTCGATCAGGATGTACATCAGGTCGTCGGTCGCCTGCTAAGTGAGCAGCTCAAAGACGGCGGATGGAACTGCGAGGCGGAGAACGGCTCTGTCCGCTCTTCCTTCGCGACGACGATCAATGTCTTGGAAGGACTGTTGGCGCACGAGCGGGCAACCGGTGGCTCTGCTGAATCCATCGCGGCTCGGCGCCGGGGTGAGGAGTACCTCCTCGAACGACGGTTGATGCGACGAAAGAGCACCGGCGAAGTCGTCAACCCAGCGTGGCTGCAGTTTTCGTTTCCGACCCGCTGGCACTACGACGTGCTGCGTGCCCTCGACTACTTCCGCTCGGTCGGCGATGCGCCGGACGCGCGGATGGAGGAAGCGATCGAATTGCTTCGATCCAAGCGACAGCCTGATGGCAGGTGGCTGCTGGAGAACACGCATCCCGGCAAGGTCCACTTTGCGCTCGAGGACGGCGACGCTCGGCCCAGCCGGTGGAACACGTTACGGGCGCTGCGGGTCCTCGGCTGGTACGAGCCGTAACACCTGAGACCGTCGTGACACTTCCACTCAGGACGCAGCGAAAGGGACCGCGTCAGGAGGTGTTGGATGGCCCGGATCGACGAGATCGCTCCAGATTTGTATCGAGTTTCCATTTATGCACCGCAGTTCGACCTGCAGTTCAATCATTTCCTGATCAAGGACGATGAGCCACTGCTGTTCCACACCGGCATGCGGGGGATGTTTCCGGAAGTCCGCGAGGCAATTGCACGGCTCATCGATCCGGCCGCGCTGCGGTGGATTAGCTGGAGCCATTTCGAGGTGGACGAGTGCGGCGCCCTCAACGAGTGGCTCGCGATCGCGCCTCGCGCGCAGGCGATCTGCAGCCAGGTGGGCGCAGCCGTCAACATCCAGGATTTCGCAAACCGTCCGCCGCGAGGACTGACGAAGGACGACGTGATTGAAACGGGCCGGCACAAGTACCGGTATGTGCCGACGCCGCACCTGCCGCACGGCTGGGACGCCGGCGTGTTGTTCGAGGAGACGTCCGGCGTGCTGCTGTGCTCGGACCTGTTCCACCAGATTGGCGACGTCGAACCGGTCACGTCCAACGACGTCCTGGGCCGGTGGGATGCCGCCGTCGCGGCTTACCAGGAGCACCCGGTGCTGATGGATTACCTCCCATTGACGCCCGCCACACGGCGCCGTTTGAACGAGCTCGCCGATCTACAGCCGCGCGTGCTCGCGGCCATGCATGGATCGACGTTCGTCGGCGACGGCGCGGCCGCGCTGCGTTCCGCGGCCGACATGCTGCAGCGGCGGCTCGGAGCGGTCCCCGTTGACGGACAGCACGCGGCCTGAGTACCGTCCGGCTGATGCCGGACGCGCACGTAACACTCGAGGCCGTCAGCGACGAAGCGCTCGCGCGTCGCATCGCCGGCGGCCAGCCGGGATCGACCGCTGCCGAGGAAGCCGAGCTGTATCGCCGCTTCGCGCCGCGCGTGCGGCTGTACGGCCGTCGTCACCTGCGGAACGATGCAGCCAGCGACGATCTCTCACAGGAGGTCCTTCTGCTCACGATCGAGCGGCTGCGCGCCGGTGAAGTGCGCCGGCCGGAGGAAATCGGATCGTTCATCCTCGGGACCAGCCGCATGATGGCTCACTCCGAACGCCGGGTCGCGCGTCGGCGGGAGGCGCTGGCCGCGCGATTCATGGACACTGCGGCGGAGATCGCACCGTCGTCGACGGTGACACTCGACGCGCCGCGCGTCGCGGCATGCCTGCGCGCGCTCGCCGAGCGGGACCGATTGGTGGTGCTGCTTACGTTCTACGCCGAGCGTGAAGCGCCACAGATCGCGGAAGATCTCGGCGTCTCACCAGGTGCGGTCCGCGCGATCCGGCATCGAGCGATGGCACACCTGCGCGACTGCGTGCTGGGACAAGGAGCGCCGTCAAGGCGTTCCGGTCGACAGGGTGCAGAGCAATGAGCGCTCCGGGATGCGATCGGCTCGCCCTCGCCGATCTAACTGACTACGCCGCCGGCGAGCTGGCGGAGGCGGAAGCCGCGACGATCGAGGAGCACCTCTTCACGTGTGCTGATTGCGCGGCGCGCGCCGTTCAGCTCGACGCGCTCGTGCGCGCGATCCGGCCGGCGATTCGATCCGCGGAGGTTGGCGGGTTCGTGACCGACGCGGTGCTGAATCGACTGGCGCGCGATGGCGTGCGCGTGCGGACATTCGCGCTCTCACCGGGCGCCGTCGTCCCTTGTGCCGTGTGGGAGGACGATGAGCTGATGGCGCTGCGGCTGCGTGGCGAGTTCGGCGACGCCAGCAAGTTCACGTTGACACAGAGCGTTGAAGGCAAAGAGGTGATCCGCGCGACGTGTCAGGTCGCCGGCGCGTCGCGTGAAATCATTCACCTCGTCCCGGCCGCCTGGGTTCGTCAGCTGCCGCTCGTGGAGGTCGAGGTCGTCCTCACCGCGCACGAGGGCGACGAGGAGCGCCCGGTCGGCAGCTACACGCTCGTCCACGAGGGATCGCTGCAGCGATAGTCTGTCAGTTTCGGAAATCGTGCCGGACACTCACGTGTGCCTGGCGCCCGACGTGTCCGGCAAGTCGAAGCGTCCCCCAACGAGCGAACGACCAGCAACTGACACATAGAAACCGATGATGGCCGCGCATGCGCCGCGTCGAAGCGACCGTGCGCATGACGGCGCACACCATTGGCGCATCTTGTCATGCGATCGTCTGCCAGAAAGCTGCGACAATGCTGGCCGATGACGGGGCCCGACCAGGCGGTCGCCGTGCCGGCGTTGCCGCTTCGTCCGTTCGTCTCCCACTACGCGGGTTCGCGCATGCGCGATGTTCCGCCGGGACAGCACGCCGGCCTGCCATCACGCCATCTCGATCTCATTGTCAGCCTGGCGAAGCCAATCGAGATCCTGCGCATGCCGGGTGCGCAGTCTCCGGGCTTGTACCGTGCCTTTGTCGCCGGCCTCCAGCAGACGCCGGCCCTCGTGCGGATGGGTGGAGACCTCGACTGTCTGCACGTCTTCCTGAAACCCGGTGCGGCCCGCGCGCTGCTTGGAGTCAGCGGTCGCGAGGTGGCCTCGCAGGTGGTGCACCTCGCCGACATCAACGGCGCACTATGCCGCGAGTTGATCGAGCGCCTCGCCGACACTGATACGTGGCTCGAGCGCTTCGCCGCCGTGGACCGCGTCCTCCTGCGGTGGCTGCGGCCCGTTGCGATGCCACCTGTAATGGTTCAGCCTGGCGCAGCCTGACGCTCAGTCACGGACGCCTGACCGTTCACGAGCTCGCGCGGGACAGCGGCTTCAGCAAGCGACACTTCGGCGAGCGCTTCACGTCCGAGTTCGGCATCCGGCCGAAGGCGGCGGCGCGCGTCTTTCGCTTCGAGCGTGCCTGCCGGCTGTTCCTCCGCTCCCCGCGTCGCATCGTCGATGTGGCGATGGCCAGCGGCTTCCACGACCAGGCCCACATGGTGCGCGAGTGGCATGCGTTGGCAGGCTGCACGCCTCGTGAATGGATCCGCAGCGAGCTCCCGTTTCTACAAGACTATGAAATCGGCGGAGGCCATGATTGATGCATGCGAATCGAGCCCCGTATCAGTCTGGTCTTCAACGGCGAGTGTGACGCGGCGTTCAGTCTGTACCAGCAGTGCCTCGGGGGCACCGTGACGTTCCGCCTCACGTGGGGCGACTCGCCGATGGCCGACCAGGCGCCCGCCGAGTGGCGCGACAAGATCCTGCACGCCACGCTGACTGTGGGCGGCACGGGCTTCTCCGGCGGCGACGTCCTCCCCGGTGTGTACGAACGCCCGCAGGGTTTTCAAGTCCAGCTCAATCTCGACGATGCCGCAGCGGCCGAGCGCATCTTCACGCAGCTCGCCGACGGCGGACGGGTCACCGTTCCGCTACAAGAGACGTTCTGGGCGAAGCGGTTCGGCGCCGTCGTGGACCGATTCGGCATCCCTTGGGGGATCAACTGCGAAGAAGCTTGACCACCGTTCAGCGGCCATCAAGCTTCCCGATAATGGCGGCGACAACGGCGGCGGCGTTCTCGCTGGCTCGCGGGCGCAGGGTCAAGTAGCTGGTCGTCGCGCCGCCGTCAGCCCGATCCGTAATACTGCGGACCACCAGACACGGCACCTCGAAATAGCGGCACGTCTGCACGACCGCGGCGCCCTCCATTTCCACGGCTGCGGCGTTCAACTGCTTTCGAAGTTCCTCGCGCTGTGCGACGTTGGCGACGAACATCTCGCCCGTGACGATGATGCCTTCGACGACGCGCGGGTTTGCGGTGGTGCCGTCGGCCGTTTCGATGGGCGACAATGTGAGCCCTTGCACCGCACGCCTGGCCGCAACGACGAGCGCGTCGGGTGCCGGGAGCAGCACTGAATCGAGCTCGCCTGAAGTCGGATGGCGGGGCCCTCGGCGCTGCAGGCCGTCCGGCGTCTGCTGGCCAACGTCGTGATGGGCGACTGTCGTGCCGATGACGACGTCACCGATGCTCAGTGCGGGATCCACGGCACCGGCGGTGCCTGAAAAGAACACGGCCGCGGGATTGAAGTGGCCGATGAGCACCGTGGCGGCAATTGTCGCGTGCACTTTGCCGGTGCCCGTTCGCCCGACGACTACCTGAACGCCGCCGAGGCTGCCCTGCCGAAACACGAACCCACGGACCGAGACTTCGCGACTGTCCGTCAGTCGCTGTTCGATCGGCGCGATCTCGGACGTGATGCCGAGCACGCCAATGATCGAAGGGCGCTGCGAACCCGCGTGCGTAGCGCCGCCGAGCGTGACGAGCAACAGGCCAATCGTGAGGTGCCGTCGCACGGCGGCATTATGTCTCTGGTCGCTGGCGTTCGCGGATGCAGTGCTGTCTCACACCGGATCGTGCCACAATCGGCCACCTTGCCGAGTGCCTCGAGCGACCGTCGCGGTGTCGTCGGTCTGCTCGTGCTCCTGTTCGCCATCACCTATCTCGATCGGGTCTGCATCTCGGTGGCGGGACCGCGCATGCAGGAGGATCTGGGGATCGACCCCGTCGGGTGGGGATGGGTGACGGGGATGTTCACCCTCGCCTATTGTCTCTTCGAAATTCCGACAGGCATGATGGGCGACCGCCGCGGCCCGCGGCGCGTACTCACGCGCATCGTGGTGTGGTGGTCAGCGTTCACTGCGCTGACGGGCGCGGTCACGAGCTACTACCCGCTGCTGCTCACCAGGTTCCTGTTCGGTGCGGGCGAGGCCGGCGCCTTTCCAAATGCGTCGGTGGTGGTGTCGCGATGGTTCCCGCCGCAGCAACGCGCCACCATCTCCGGAGTGAACCTGATGGCCAGCCAGGTGGGCGGCGCCATCGCGCCGCTGCTGGTGCTCCCGATCCAGATGCGCTACGGCTGGCGGATGTCGTTCTACGTATTCGGCGTGGCCGGAATCGCCTGGGCGGCGGTCTGGTATTGGTGGTTCCGCGATTCGCCCGAAGAGAAGCGCGGGCTGTCGCGCCCCTCACCCGCGACTGGTGAGTCTTCCTCTGCGGGCCATGCGTTCCCGTGGCGCGTGGCTTACCGCTCCAGCACAGTGTGGTCGATGCTGGGCGTGGCGTTCTGCTACGTCTACGTCTACACCTTCTTCCAGACTTGGTTTCACACGTTCCTCGTCCGGGGCCGGGGATTCAGCGAGGCCAACCTGCTGCTCTCCGCGCTCCCGTACGTGGTCGCCGCGTTCGCCAACCTCGCCGGGGGCGCCGCGAGCGATGCCCTGGTGCGTCGGCTCGGCGCGAAGCACGGCCGGCGAGTGATTGGCGCCACCGCGCTGATGGCCGCGGCGGCATTCACCGTTGCGGCCATGCTCACGCAGCATCAGTTGCTCACGGTGGTCTTCCTCGCCCTGACCTACGGCGCAATCACCTTCCAACAGTCCGGGGTGTTCGGGGTGTGCCTGGACATCGGCGGGGCGCGCGCCGGGGCGACGGTAGGCCTGATGAACACGATTGCCCAGGTTGGAGCACTCACGGGCTCGGTCCTCTACGGCTACATCGTCAGTCGCACGGGAAGCTACGACGCGCCATTCATCCCGATGACGGTGCTGCTGCTCATCGGCGCCGCGCTCTGGTTGAACGTCGACGCGTCCCGGGAGCTGGGTGGCGAGCGTCACGAGGCGCCCAGGGCCTCGACCCTCCCGGCACTGACGTGAAATCCTCGCGAGATTCGTATCCCCAGGTTGACGCTAGCAGGACGACCAACTACCATTCAGCCGCGCTACGGGAGGGCTGACCGCTGTTAACGAGGTCAGCAATATGAACTCGGACCTCCAACCGTAGGGCGCATCGGCTCCAGCCGAAAGGGCATGGCCCACCTACCGCAACCAATGTAGGGAGGGTGTGTCTATGTCTCGTCTCGAAATCTACAAGAAGCAGGCGAAACAGCTCGTTCGCTGGCATCGCGAGGGCAATCACTCAATCGGTGGGCGCATTCGTGGCCTCGCCCGCTACGAGACACTGACCGATCGCGAGGCGCTTGCGCTCACGTTCCCGCTCAGAGAAGCGCAGGAGATCATCGCGGCGGAGGCTGGCCACGCGAGTTGGGCAGCGCTGAAGGCCGCCGTTGCCAACGAGCCCACGCCGGTCAGACGGGAATCGTCCACACCTCGACTCACGCGCGCCTTGCCAGTCATCTTCGTCGTCAACGTGCAGGCATCCGCCGAGTTCTTCAGGGATACGCTGGGCTTCTCGATCGACTTCCTGCACGGCCATCCACCTTTTTACGGGGCCGTCTCCCGCGACGGCGCCTGCGTGCATCTGAAATTCGTGCACGAGCCCGTGTTGGTGGTCGGCACACACGACCGTGACGGATTGATCATGGCGTTCATCGAAGTGGAGAACGTCAAGGCGCTCTATGCGAAATACCTGGCGGCAGGCGTAACGTTCGAGCAGAAGCTCAAGAGACAAGCATGGGGCGGACGCGACTTCATCGTCCGCGATTTGGACGGCAACGGCATCTGCTTCGTCGGGTTGGACGCGTGAGCGGCGTTGCGGATCAATCCGGGATTCCAGGAGTCCCTTCTTTTCAGCGGGCGGGATGCATAAAAGGGGACAGTCCCCTTTTATGCAGCGGGCCGTCAGAAATCGATGCGAAACCCAACCCCGAGCGACGCTTCCGTATCCTTGAAGAACTCGCTCACCTGCGGCCGGCCGTCCAGGTACTCGACCAAAAGCCGATAGGTGTGACCGTTGGACCGCGTCACGATCCCGGCCTGGATAGTCGAGTCGACGCGCCAGTCTCTCTCCTGCCATGACGCGAGGTCGCCCGCGGCATACCACGCAAAGCGGCCGCCAAAGAGCCGCGGCGCGGACTCGTACTCGAGCCCACCCTGAAATCGCCAGGGCTCCTGTTCGTCGGCCCCGCGTCTGTAGGCACGCCCCAGTTCACCGTAGGCGCGCCATGCACGGCCCATGCGATAAGCGCCGCCAATGGCCAGCTCCTCGCGGACGTAGTTGATTCGGGGCCGCCCGGTGCGGTCGGCGTGCTCGTCCCCGACGTGCGCCGAGGTGTGGAGCATCGCCACCTTCAACGTCCACGGCGCCGCCGAGGCCGTGGTCAGCGTGAGGCCGTAGTTGCCGTCCCATCCGATGTTCTCGCTCTTGTGCTCCGCATCGAACAGAGCATCCATGCCCGCTTCGAGCCCGATCTGCCAGACGCGCGAGCCCGGTGCCGTGTTTCCAACCCGGAGAAGACCGAATCGCCCGCCCGCGCTGAGCCATGCGCGAGGGTTGCCGGAAAAGGCAATGCCGCGGGTGGTGTAGAAGCGGCCCAAAATCGTATTCGTCGGTCGATGGGGATCGGCCACGTACACCGGATGGACCTCTCCCACGGGGAACAGCGTGAAGCTGAGGCCGGACGATGTCGTCCACGCCGGAGGGCGCTGTTCCTGAGGAGACGTGGAAGTGGCTGCCGATTGCGCCAGCCCCGGTCCGGCTCCGACGAGGACGAGAATCAAAGAGAAAACGCTCGTCCGGCCTGAGAGAAGGGTCAAGTGTTGTCCAGAATTATAGGGGCGTTGCGTCCTAGTCTCACGCGTGACACGGGAGCGAGTCTGCAATAACATGCCGGCCGCAAGCGCCGGCACTGCGTGTGACCGTGTCACGTCATTTGATCCGGCGGCGAGAAACGCTATGTCCGCACCAAGACCCGAGTCCGGACGCCCAGCGCCGAAACGGCGCGGCAACAAGAAATGGTCTGACGTCGTGAGCTCGTCGCGTCAGGTCTGGCTGGCAGGTCTCGGCGCCCTAGCCGAGGCACAAGCGGAAGGCGCCAAGGCGCTCGACGCGCTCGTCAAGCGAGGCCAAGACGTGGAGCGGCGTCTCGCGCGCGAGGCCCAAGCGGGCCGCAAGCCGCGCCGTGCAGACGTCCCCCCGCGTCCCAGCGAGAAGCTCGGATTGCTTTTCGAACAGCGGGTCGCCCGCGCGGTCGATCGGCTTGGAATACGTCCCACCGTTGACGTGACGAAGCTCGCCGCGCGCGTTGAAAGGCTCTCGGCACGGGTCGAAGCATTGTCGAAGCAGCTTGCCGCATCCGAGGTCGCTGCCAACCCAAAACGCTCAAAGACCGCGGACTGAGCAGACGGAACGCGGCCATGCCGGTCTTCGACACCTTCATCAAGCCCAACGCCGCGGGCAGCTTTGCGCACTGGCACTCGCGTATCGCCTTCGGCGATCAACTTCCAACGGCGCGCTGCTCCGGCTATTCGCATCTCGAGGTTGACGACGTCGCCGAAGCGGGGCTATTCGCCGGCTTTGCAGGCAAGATCTCGACCACTGAGCCGACGGGCTTTCTGCGCCCGTCGCAAGAACCGATTGACGCCGAGGCGGCGGCGCCGACGTCGCTGACCCTGTACCTGCAGCCGACTACGGCGAAGGTGAATCCGGAATGGCAGGCGCTCGCGCAAGCAATCACGCCGCGTTACGGCAACTTCGATGCTGCGCTCAGCGCCGCCAGCATCGGCTATCTCGTCTACCGCAATGTCGATGTCGCCGACGCCAAGGCGGCCCTGTGCAATCGCATCAAGACGCGTCCGGCTCGAGCCGCGGCGGGATGTGACGACCAAGCGTGGGATCGATTCCTTGCCGGTGACGGGCAGATTCTCGTCCAAGCCGGCGAGCGTATCGGTGCGGCAGGGCCATCGTATCTCCCGGGTATTCCTGCAAACCGCAGACAAGTGGCCGTTGCCCTGCGAACGCACTTCGGCATGGTCGACCTCGGCTCGTTCTACTCCACCATGGCGGGAACGGTCGGCGTGCAGAATCCGCCGGCGGCGCAAGCACTGGCCACGCGGCTTGGCGTGCGCGTGCCGGTGATCGATTCCGCGCGGGCAGTGGATACAGTCGGCAACGATCGGCTGTGGCACTGGTCGGCGCTCGTTGACTACAAACGCGCGAAGACTCTCAGCTACAGCGAGTGGCGGCGTCTCGGCGATCTGCAGAAAGCCAAGTACCGTGCGCAGTTGCTGGCGCGTGTCCGTCCGGCAAACGCTCCGCCGAACACAGCTCGATTCGACTTCGACGTCGACGACATGTTCAACATCTTTCAATTGGAAGCCGTCGTCGAGTTCTACATGAACCTCACGGAGCCCTGGGATGCGACGACACCGCTGCTCCCACCAGATTCGCCTGTCTACCGGCCGATCAACTTGCTCTCGCTGTACGGCACCGCGGCCCAGGTCAATGGCCTCGACGTGACGCTCGACGATCAGCTCGACATGACTCGCGTGTCGGCTGGACGTGACACACTTCTGCTCGAAGGCGAAGGAACGCGGCCGGGCAAGCAGTTCCGCATCATGGACGTGCCTGGTGGACCAAGAGTCACGGTGGATGCGGCGCCGCAGATTGGCGGCGGCACGAGCGCATGGCGGATTTTCGACAGCCCCACGCTGATCCACATCGACTGTTTCGGCGCACGTATGCAAGGCGCTCGCGCGGTCTCGGCGGGCGGGCCAACCATCGAGCTCCAGGCGCTGTCGGATCAACAGCTGCAGGCGCTGGCACAGGTGAATCCGTATGAGACGATCGCGCTAGGCACGGCAACTTCGTCATCGGGCGCCGCGCGGATTCAACAGGTGTCAGCGATCGATCGCGCCGCGCGCACGGCCCGGCTGTCGCTCGACCGAGCGATGGTTCTGCCCGCGGGCGGCGTAGCGTGGACGATCCCGGCGGGCGTCGGCGGCGTGCAAGGCTACCTGAGCAGCAAGCCGAAGAAAGCCGCCAGCGTTCAGTGGGGATGGGATCACTACGACGGAATGCTGTTTCTCGTCGGCGGTGGTGAAGTGCGTTGCGCGTTTCCCTGGACGTCGTACACGTCGCGGGCACTCGATCACAAAGGGCGCGGCATTCGCTTCCACTCGTCGATCAAGGGGAACCTGCACTACCGCTTTGCGACGGTGTTTTCGCGCAACCTGTACATCAACGTCGCTTTCAGCGTGATTGATCCACAGGGCATGCCGCGCGGCCGTCGCCAGACGCCTATAGCGGCGCAGAACGGCCGGCCGGGGGTCGCCCCTGTGGAAGTGATGAGTGCTCTTGTGGCGCAGTACCAGAACATCTACTTCATTCAAGCGGCGCCACCACGCTTCAGCGTCGCGTCGATTCACTCCGTCGATTCGGCTAACAACACGTTACGCGTGGGTAAGTCCACGGCGACGGCGGTACCGGCCTCGCCGAGTCCGTACTGGCTCCTCGTCTATGATGGCGCGCGCGAGGCGCGCTTCTATTTCAAGCCGACGTTTGATGACGACAGCGCCCCGCCCGGCAAGCTAGTGCCGTTCGGACCCAACCAGCTGGGCAAAGGTGGCATCCGTATTCACAACGGCGGGTTCAGCAAGAGTGGTTCACAAGGGTGCCAGGTGTCGCCGTACTTCATGCGCCTGCGAATGGCGCTCATCGACTACCACCGGGAAGTGAACCGCACCTACTACGAGGAGAACGCCGCCCACGCCGAGCTCGATCGCGTCCGCGACATGCACTCGGAGAACAGCAAGCCGCCGCTCATTGTCGACTACGAGAAGCTCACGAAGGATCTCGCGGCGCTGCAGCAGCAGCTGCACACCGTCATGGTGGATCCGCTCGCGCGCGCCGTGAATGAAGTGGTGAGCAGCGGCCCAGACGACACCTCGCGCCTGCTTGCGCTGCAGGAGGCGATTGCCGAGACGCGCGCCAAGATTGATATTGCCGAGGACTCAGCCGACACGCCATCTGAAGAGCAACTCCTTCCCGTGCTGGCAACGCTGACCGAGCTCGCAATGGACGAGGACGTGATCTCAATGGTGGCGTGGGCGAAGCAGCACCAGGAACAAGTTGGCCGGTTGAAGCAGCAAGTCGCCGAACTCGACAAGCAGATCAAGGACGAAACCAAAAAGTGGGGCTGGAACGATGCCATGCAGGGCGACTACTGGCTGGTGCGTCCGGACCAACGCGTGGTCTGACCGATGGCCGCTACCATCATCCTCGGCTCGCTCGACGATGCGCTGACCGATCTCGGCGCACAACCGCTGGTCTCGGCATCGACTTCGGCAGATCTAACGTGGCTGCCGGGCGCTGCCATCACCGATCTCGTTGTCCGCCACGAGCCTCCAGCGTCGCTCGTGGCTGAAGCGACCGTGCTGATCGACGCCGACGGCGCGAGGCTCTTGTCGATCGGCCCGATGACGGTGCGTCTGGCAGCGCCCCCCACCGTCGACCGCCCTTTGCTCGTGCGCATCACGCTTGGCGCCGCGCCGGCGCTCGACGTTTATGATCTCCGCCTTGCCATCGATCTCGCGCAGCCTTGGCTGCATCGCGTCGATCCGATCACGTGGGCACCGTCGAACGAGCCGTTTCGCTTCGAAGTAGACGGGCGTATCCGTGTCGCGGCCGATGGATCGACCGACTGCGAGTGCTTCGGTCTGACGATTCCACCGTTCGAGATCGGGCGAACGGGAATCGTGGTGGCGCTCGATGATTGCCGGCCGGCGGTTGACGGCGTTGGCGTGCCCGTTGCGCTCCGCGACGTATTGACCGACGCGGGAGCGGCCCAGGTCGACGGCCTGTACGCACGCCGCGCGCGACTGTACTGGTTGCCGCAGTTTCGATTTCCAGAAGCCCTGCTGCCTGGGTTTGGCTTCGACTTCCGCGACGTCCTGCTCGATGGCAGCGGCGTCTCGTTCACGCTCGACGAGACGTGGGCGGTCGAACGCATCGCCGAAGCCCCGCACCGGCTTTCTGCCCGCTCAGCGATGCTCGGCCGACTCTTCGAGGGTCGCGTACGCGTAGCGCTCGAGCGCGCGACCGGGACGGTGCTGCGGAACGAGCCGATCGATTTCTCCCTCGAAGGCTGGATCGAGCTGGCGCCGCTCGAAGCGCTGCTGCGCGTCCGGTTCTTTGCCCACCGCGACCCGCAGCTGGAGACGGGCCTCATCGGCCTGACGCTGACCCAGCAAGCGGGCACGCGCGCACGCGTAGACCTGGGCGTCGGCGAGCTCACGATCGAAAACCTGTCGAGCGAAGGCCTGTTGACGGACGAGGGCCTGTCGGTGACCGGCGCGGCGCGCGTCACCATCGACCTGCCTGGATGGACGAGCGGCGCTGTGACGCTCGAGTCGTCGCTCGAGATGAGCGGCAGCGACACCGCTCTTTCGGTGGCCCTTCGCGACGTGGGACTCGGCCCGTTGGGCACTCTGGCGGTCGCGTCGTTCGATGTCCGCTTCAGTAGCGACGAGAACGACAGCCCGCACCTCGACTCATTTGGTATTCGCGCCACGCTCGTGTGGCGTGATGTTACCGCCCAGCTCGGGTTTGCCAACCTGCCCCCCAACTTGCCGCTGCCATCCGACGAGGCTGAGGTGACCGCGTCGGTGCAATGGGACGACGAGGGCGGTTTGACGCTGACACTCGATGCCTCGGCCGGCGACGTGACGAACGCGTTCGCGTTCTTACCCGCGCCGTTTCGGCCGGAAGTCCGGTCCGTGTCATTCGGCTTTCGCGCCTCGTTCGCCGATGCCGCGGATTTCTTCACCGGTCAGCCCGGCGATCCGATTGCGGGCGAAGTGTTTGCCAACGTGAGCTTTCGCCCGACACTTCCCGAACTGCTGCAGAACAACGGCATGGTCACGCTCGACGCCGGCGATGCCGATGGCTTCGTGGATGCGGCGATCCGGGCCGCGGTGCAGGCGGACGGCAGCGCCGATCTCTCGATGGAAGTCGCGTCGCCGATTGCGCTCGAGATCACGCTCCCTGCTATCACCGATGGCCCGCTGTTCTCCGCTTCGCTCACCAGCGCCACGATGACCCTTGCGAGCGATGCCGCCGACACGTCTGCCATCATCGAGTTCAAGGGCGAGTTCGGAGTTCTGCCAGCGTCCCTCGATGTGTCGCCGCTCATTGGTCCGCAGCTGGCGGCCATCCTGGAGCCCCTCACATCGCTTGCCCTTCACGGGACGGTGACTGCGACGCTCGAGCTCGAAGACGGCCGCGCGGCACTCGCGCTCGCGGCGGACGTCAGCGGAGCGGAACTCGAGCTCGACTTGTTCGAGCAAATCGGCCACCTTGCGGCTGGTCCCGGCGCTGCGGAGCGCGGCGAGCGGCAAGAGCAGCGTCAAGCACGACAGGATCTCGACATCGATCTGTCGTTCCGGTTTGCGCTCGATGGTCTCGCCGTTCAGATCGGGGATCTCGAAGACACTCTCGGCGACTCCCTACCGGCATCGATCGAGTTGCGTTTCGTCGCCGGGATCGCCGGTGCGACGCTGCCCGTGTTCGTGCGGGTGTCCACCGAGGAGCTGATCATCGGCATCGAAGGCGCAGAGATTCCGTTGCGCCTCCCGCAATTTCCGCTGGCGCCGGAGGACCTGCAGGCCGCCGTTGCCGCGGATGGGCGATGGTCGAGGGCTGCGCTCGATGCGCTGGTCGCCGATCTGCGCGCCGACGCCGCGGCCATGGCTGGCAGCGGCCGTGCGGCCGCGAGCGCCCATGGCCTTCTCGTCGCGAAAGAAGCGCTGCTGGTGTTCGTGCGCGACACCTGGTCCTCGCTCTCGTCAGACGATGCGCGTGGCCGCTATCAAAATGGTGTCATCGCGCTCATCACGATCGTCGACGACGTGACTCAGCTGACACACACCCAGTCGGACGTCCGGCTCCAGATCGGGAGCGCGCGTTTGCGCGTACCGTTCGAAGACCCGCGCGAGATCGCGGTTGAGGGTAGCGCAACGATCAGCGGCTTCGCGGACGACGACCCGCTGCACGGCCTCGACGGACTCACCCTCCGCCTCGGGTTGTCACCGGATCAGATCTACTTCGCGCTCGAGGGCAGCGGCGAGCCAATCCCGCTCCCGCCAGTTGGCCGTTACACCGACGGCAGCATCAGCCTTTCACAACTCGCGATCGGTTATGGCTTCACGCGCAATTCGCTGGCCGTCGCCTTTGCCGGTGAACTTGTCTACCCGGACCAGCTGACCGAAGACCTGAATACCTCCGACGTCGTGGGGTTCGGGATCAAGTTGCCGCGCTACAACCGGCTGGCGTTTCGGCTCGACATGATCCCGGTGCCGGGGCCCATCCCGGTCGTCCCGATGGTCGAGTTCTCGATCGATCTGCGAACGCCGGGGTTGCCGGCATTACGCGGCACGCACCCATGCGAGCCGTACTTCGACGGCCTCGAAATCGACGTACCGGGCATCATTCGCGCCGACATCAAGGCCCTCGCCTTGTCGCCGATGCTTGGCATCATCCCGGCGATCAATGTGCGGTTCGACGGCGATGTGCAGATCGGCAACGACGCATCCGGCGTGACCATCATCTGCGACAACATGCTGTGGCTGGCGGGCATCGGCAGCATGCCAAATCCCTATCCGGTCACGTTCCTCGTCGACCCGGCGGCACCGTACTTCGACCATCTCTGCGTCAACGTTCGCTGCGCCGGCTTTGGCATCAACTTCGACCTCGAACGTCCTTTCCCCTCACCCAACCCGCTGCTCGTGTTCGAAGTTTTGGCCTTGCTTGCCGACCCGCTCGCGCCAATCGAGCCCGACGGCCCGCTGGCGCGTTCGCTGCGAATCGCGCTCAACGATGCGTATGTGTCGATTCCGGCGTGGGCGCGGCCACTCATCCCGGGAGGCGCCGAGCTCGTTCGCGAGGAGATCGACCTCGAGCTCAATGTCGGAACACTGATCTCCGCGGCTCAGTGGGCGGCGCGGACCGCGGGGCCTTTGGTGTCGCAGGTGCAGGATGCGTTCGAAACAGGAGCGGCAGCACTCGACCATCTTGCCGCCAACCCACCGCGCGTCGATCCCGGCGAGCTGCTCGCGCTGCTGCCACCCGAACTCCGGGCCGTCCACGCCGAACTGTCATTCGCGGGGTTCGACGCGTCGGCGACGATCGTACTGATCACGCCCGATGACGCGACACGCGACAGTGCGGCGGTCAATGCGATCTGGCAGCTTCCGAGCCTGCAGCCATTTCGCCGTGCTGACCTGGCCGCACTGCCGGCACCGGCGGCGGGAATCACCGCTGTCCTCGCAGCGGCGCGGGTCGATCTATTCGGCGCGTTCACGGCGCGTTTCTTTGGCCGGCTTGCCGATGACGGCAGCTTCGCATTGGTGACTGCGCTCGACGCGCGACGTCGCGGCATGGTGCCGCTCCGCATCAATGGCATCGACATCGAGCTGCCCTTCGAGTTCAGCGGCCGGCTGCGCCTGGAAGGTCAGGTCAACACGAACCGCCGCGTTGCCGCAATCCATGCCCAAGGGACCGGGACGTGGGACATCGTGCCCGGCATCGTTCGCGTCGCCGCGGGCGTGAAGCGGCCGGTGGAGCTGCGCATCGCGTCGACGGGGCGGTTTGCGATTGCGGGAGATGGGCTCGTCGAGTTCTTCGGCGGCGGGCTGCGCATGACCGGCGCGTTGAGCGCAACCGAGTCGAGCCTGATGGTCAGCGGTGAACTGGACCTGGCACTCGGCGGGACGAAGAAGAAGCCGGCCGTGGCGCTGCTCGCCAGTGGCGCGCTGCACATCGGGCCAGGATCGAAGTGGGGCTTCGACGGCAGCGGCGTCCTGCGGCTCTTCGATTTGACGGTCGCCGACGCATCTGTCCGGCTGAGCGATCGCGAGGTCGCGGTGCACGCGGCCGTGAAACGCACCGCCTGGCGTGTCGGCAGGCTGAAGTTCGACACGCACATTTCGGGCGAGCTCGATGGCCGGTTCGTTTACGGCGAAGATGCGCGGCGAAAGACCTCGCCACGGTTGCGGCTGCGCGGCCACGGGGCCATCGAAGCGCTCGGCGCGAAGCTTCAAGGCGCACTTGCCATTGATGCGGACAGCGACTCCTTCAAAGTGGCCGCCGAGGGCGAGCTGCTGTGGTTCGACAAACCGTGGTTTGCGGCGCGCATGGCGCTCGCGAGCGACGGCTCGGCGGAGCTCGCCGGTCGCACGTCGGTGGTGCTCGACCTCACGCCGCGCGACTTGGGAATCCAGGTTGCGAGTCTCTTTCTACGCGCCGACTTCGCCGCACGGTTTGGATTCAATGCCAATGGCGGCAAGAGCTCTCACGCCATCGATATCGATTGGTCGCTCGGCGTGCGTTTGCCCGGGGGCAAGCCCAGTCAAACGTTCGTTCTGGCGATGCAGAAGGTGCACATTGCCCCGGCACAGCCGCTCAACCTCGAGCTCATTCACGTAGTCGGGATGAACTTCATCCCCATGTCCGATGTCGTCGTGCCCATTCCGGTGATCACGACGAGCGGAAGCGAGCAATTCATTCGCGCACGTCTCAGGATCCCGGTGATCGATCAAGCCCGCTTCATGATGACCGATGGACTGAGGAACTGGCTGAGAAACGAATTCGGCGACAATTTCGTCTTCGGCCGAAAGAAGCTGTTCAAGGTGCCGACGAATCTCAAGGTCAGCGTCGAAGATCACAGCCTTGGCGAGCTGGCGGCGAGTTTCGCATTCCGCGTGCGATTGCGGTGGAAGAACAACACGCTCGGCTTTGAGATCCGCAAGGGCTCGAAAAAGACGTTTGTCGGCCTTGATCAGCTGTTGTGAGCGAGTCGACACGGACCGAATTGGCGATATGCTGAGCCGGTTCCATGGAATCTGTCAGCGCGCCACGGCTACCAGACCTCGGCGCGTCGCACTACCACGTGCTCTCGCGCCTGGGCGCTGTCTGAGCGCCCTCAATGGACATCCCGTCGATCGTGCTGCTGGGCAATCTGCTCGTCGACGACGTGGTTCTGGCCGACGGGACAACGCGCATGGGGCAGCCAGGCGGCGCGCTGTTGTACGGCGCGCTTGGTGCAACAGTGTGGGAGTCACGTCCGGGATTGGTCAGCGTCCTGGGCGACGACTATCCCGTGCAGACACTCGAGCAACTTCAACAACGCGGCGTCGATCTGAGCGGCGTGCATCGCCTGGGCCGTGCCGGCGTGCGTACGTGGCTGCTCTACGAAGGTGACGTTCGGCGACTGATTCATCGGCTCGAATGCCCTACGCACGAGGAGGTGTCGCCGCGGCCGGAACTGATTCCTCCTGAATGGAGAGCTGCTCGCGCTTTTCATCTCGCGCCGATGCCGTTCGAGGTGCAACGCGCGCTGCTGATGGCATTGAGAACAGGGAGATCAGGGAGATCAGGGAGATCGTTCGTCTCGATCGATCCTCACGAGCCGGTGACAGAAGAGACGCTGCACCAGTGGCGCGTCGTGCTCGCGGACGCCGATGCGTTCCTTCCTAGTGAAGATGAACTCTTGCTCGAAGGTGCGCAGGTGGATCCCCGGCAGGCGCTGACTCGCCTCGTCAACGGCAGACTTCGCTTCGTGGTCTACAAGCGTGGAGCAAAGGGCGGCATCCTTTACGACGCACATGACGAGCGCTTCTACACGTGGGAGGCTCGCACCGCAACCCTCGTCGATCAGACCGGCGCCGGAGATGCGTTCGGGGTTGGTCTCGTCCTGGCGCACCTCGAGGGGCTTCCAATCGAAGCGTGCCTGCAACGCGCCATCGTCACTGCCAGCTTTGCCGTCGCGAGCTGGGGACACGACGGGTTGTCAGCGGCGACTCGTGGAGATGCCGAAGCCCGATTGCGTCAATGGTACGGCGTCGAGGAGCGGCGGTGAAGGAACGCGTCGAATACGGAGACGAAGTCGCACGGGCCCTCGCGGGCAACTCGCCGGTTGTCGCACTCGAAACGACCGTCGTCACGCACGGCCTGCCGCACCCTGATGGCGTGACCACGGCAGTGTCGCTCGAAGAGATCGTCCGCGAGGCTGGCGCGACGCCGGCGACTATCGGCATCATCGGCGGTGCGATCCGCGTCGGGCTCACGCGCGTCGAGTTGGAGCAGCTCGCGAAAACACCGAACGTCGCCAAGATCAATCTCAGTAATCTGGCCGCGGCCGTTGCTTCAGGTGAGCCTGGCTCCACGACCGTGGCGGCGACCATGTTCGCCGCGCACGTCAGCGGGATACGGGTGTTCGCAACCGGCGGCATCGGGGGCGTGCATCGCGACGCGTCCGAAAGCGGCGACATCTCGGCCGACCTCACGGCGCTTTCGCGGATTCCCGTCGCCGTCGTGTCTGCCGGTGCCAAGGCCGTCCTCGATCTGCCGCGGACGGTGGAGATGCTGGAAACACTCGGCGTGCCCGTGTTTGGATTCGAAACCGACGAATTCCCGGCGTTCTATCGGCGATCGAGTGGACTCCCCGTGGATCGCCGGTACGACTCGATCGCGGAGCTCGCGGCGGCCGTGCGATTGCACCTGTCGCTTGGCCTCGGCACGGGCGTGCTCATTGCGAATCCGATTCCGATTGCCGACGAGATGGCGTCGGAGCTCTACGAGCGCGCGCTCCGTACGGCATTGTCGGAGGCTGATGCGCGTCGCATCCGGGGTCGCGCCGTGACGCCATTCCTGCTCGATCGCATGCGCGCGGTGACCGGCGGAGACAGCGTGCGCGCCAACGTGGCGTTGTTGCGTCACAACGCGCAGGTGGCCGCGGCGCTCGCGGTTGCCGCGCACGGCTCAGCCACGCAGCCATAGTTCGCCGTCGCGGCGCTCAATGGTCATCGCGAGCGACGCGATCTGCCGATAGACAAGAATCCTCCGTCGCTACCGATGCTGAGCACGCTGTTGCTGCTCCCAATGCTGAGAATCGACGCGAAGCTGCCGATGCTGAGGAGCGACGCAGCGCTTGCCACCGACAACACGCTCGAGGCGCTCAAGACGCTCCAGAGGCTTCTATAGCTGAACAAAGAACGGCCTCGAGAATTGCCGAGTCGGCGCACACCGGCGGAGCGAGTGACGGGTTCAGACACGTGATGCGTGAGGTCATTAGAGAGTGCCATGATGCGTTGCTTGCAAAGACAGTGCGCGGACCAGCGTTGACGTTACTGGCGGCGACTAACTGACCAGCTCGTTACGAAGCACTACCATTCAA
Organism: uncultured Acidobacteriota bacterium; assembly: GCA_963724485.1. Taxonomy (GTDB): domain Bacteria; phylum Acidobacteriota; class Vicinamibacteria; order Vicinamibacterales; family UBA2999; genus JACCSI01. The sequence goes on along the minus strand of CAVRUW010000009.1, from coordinate 671,849 downwards.
TCTGGAACGAGATCGACAACCGCGCACCATTCGTCGCGTGACTGGCATCGCGTACTCGTTGAGGCGGTAGCCGTTGTTCGAAGACCGTTTCGTTCCTGGCGATCAACGCATCGAGTCCGATGCCTGCCGCGGTCCCGATACCAACCATCGCCAATGCCCCTGACGTGAATTGACAGTTGCCCTGGCACAGGGCATTTTCCGAGTAGTACTTCAGAAACACCGCAGCACCGATCGCCGCGCCGACGAGCGCTCCGTTGAGCAACGAGTCCGACTTACGGCGCTCAATTTTCAACACGTCGTGCGGCCCGAAGTCGTGACGTCGCTCGTCGACCACTATTCGCAGCGAGGACGTCGAGATCTCTTCCACGCGACCCTTGATCGTGTGCTGCTGCGTGTCGGTGACGATCACGCGGTCTCCGGGCCTGAGACTGGCGTGCGCTTCCTCGAATGCTGCGGCGGGTGTCTGAGCAAATGCACGCTCGCCGGCTAGTGCTGGTGCCCACATCAACAGCGTCAAGAAAGTCATGACACGTAGGCGCGAGGGGTGCATATCGCGCAATGTGCGAACGCCGATGGGAATGGCTCATGGTGCAGGGGGAACATCCCCCGGCCGGAGCCTCAGCGTTTCAGCGGCCGACCAGCTTCTGCAGATGCTCCGGGTATCGAGCGCCATGTACCGAGATCTCAGCCGCAGCGCGATCGATCTCGCGCAGATCATCTGGCGTCAGCTGGATCGTGACCGCCCCGAGGTTCTCCTCGAGCCGATGACGCTTCGTCGTCCCCGGGATCGGGACGATCCAGGGCTTCTGCGCGAGCAGCCGGGCAAGCGCGATCTGCGCGGGCGTCGCCTTCTTCCGTTCGGCGAATCTGGTGAGCCAATCGACGAACGCGAGGTTCGCCTTTCGGTTCTCCGCTGTGAAACGAGGGACGATGTTGCGCAAGTCGGTGCTGTCGAACGTCGTGTTCTCGTTGATCTTTCCCGTGAGGAAACCTCTGCCGAGCGGACTGAACGGAACGAAGCCGACGCCAAGCTCCTCGAGCGTCGGCAGTACCTCACGTTCTGGTTCCCGCCACCATAGCGAGTACTCGCTCTGCAACGCGGTCACCGGCTGCACGGCGTGAGCGCGTCGAATCGTTTGCAGACCCGCTTCTGACATCCCGAAGTGCTTGACCTTACCTTCTCGAATCAGATCCTGGACAGTCCCGGCGACGTCCTCGATGGGCACATTCGGGTCGACGCGGTGCTGATAGAAGAGATCGATTCGATCGGTCTTGAGCCGTTTGAGCGATGCGTCGGCGACCTCCCTGATGTGTGCGGGCCGGCTGTCCAAGCCCACCTGCTTGCCGCCCTCCAACTTGAAGCCGAACTTCGTCGCAATCACCACACGATCGCGGACCGGCGCGAGCGCTTCGCCGACGAGATCCTCGTTCGTGTAAGGACCATAGGCTTCGGCGGTGTCGAAGAGCGTGACGCCACCGTCCACGGCCGCACGGATGATCGCAAGACCTTCCTCGCGGCTGGTTGCGGGGCCATACCCGGAGCTGATCCCCATACAGCCAAAGCCGAGGGCCGAAACTTCCAAGCCGCTTTTTCCCAACAAACGTTTCTGCATGACTCTCCTCGTTACCGCGCCTGGTACTGGTCGTCGGTCACGTGTTCCATCCACTCGACCGCTTTGCCATCGAGTTGTTCCTGAATCGCAACGTGCGTCATCGCCGTCGTCGGCGACGCGCCGTGCCAGTGCTTCTCGCCGGGTTCAATCCACACCACATCGCCGGGCCGGATGTCCTCGATTGGGCGGCCGGCAAGCTGAACGCGTCCAAGACCCGAAGTGACGATGAGCGTCTGACCGAGAGGATGCGTGTGCCAGGCAGTGCGTGCCCCCGGCTCGAATGTGACGATGGCGCCGGCCACGCGCGCGGGCGCGCTCCTCTGGAATGGCAAATCGACGCGCACGGTGCCCGTGAAGTATTCCGAGGGCCCACGGCCGGATGGCTGTGCGCCATTTCTTGTGATGTTCATGTCGCGTCCCAGAGATCAGCGTAGCTGCATCAACCAGTGGCTCTCGCTCCAGCTCGTCCAAGCGAAGTCGACGAATCCGGCATAGTAAGCAATTGTGACGTACGAATCCGAGGAGACGGTGCGATGACGAAGCACAAGACTGGGACGCGTGAAGAATGGTTGGCAGCGCGGCTCGAGCTGCTCCAGGCAGAGAAAGAGCTCACGCGGCGCAGCGACGAAGTGGCGCAACGGCGGCAGGAACTGCCGTGGGTACGGATCGACAAGGCGTATCGATTCGAGACCGACGAGGGAAGCGCCCAGCTGGCCGACCTCTTCAAAGGGCGCTCGCAGCTCCTCGTCTACCACTTCATGTTCGGGCCCGACTACACCGCCGGCTGCCCGGCCTGCTCGGCGATTGCTGATGGCTTCAACGGCTTCACCGTGCACCTGGCCAACCATGACGTCATGCTTTGGGCGGTGTCGCGGGCACCGCTGGCAAAGCTACAGGAATACAAGCGGCGGATGGGATGGACTTTCCCCTGGGCCTCGTCGTTCGGCAGCGACTTCAACCCCGACTTGGGCGTCGGGTTCACCGAGCAGCAGCAACGCGAGGGCGTCGAATACAACTACCGTCGCGAGAAGCCGTCGGCGCCACCGCCTCAAGACAGCACACGCGTCCCGAAATCTGGCGACGAGGGGGCTGACGTCTTTTCGGCCATGAGCGGAACCGACCCGGCCACCTACACCCGCGAGCGGCCGGGAATGAGCGCATTCGTCCTAGAGGACGGCACCGTTTATCACACGTATTCCGCATACGCGAGGGGAGTGGACAGCCTGTGGGGCATGTACCAGTGGCTCGATCGCGCTCCCAGGGGACGCAATGAGACAGGCCTCTGGTTTCGCCGCCACGACGAGTACAACAAGCGTTGAGGGCAGCTTCCGAGTGATCTTCCCAGGAGGCTGCGGCTACTTCATCAGCCGCGCCCACCAGGTGGGGAGTGGTTCAAGTCGGTCGGGTCAGGCTGCGTCGCCCATGCAGCGAACCGTCATGACGGTGATGTCATCTGACTGTTTTGCTCCCGCAGCGTGCTGGCGAACCGCTTCCAGGACGCCGAGGGTCGTCTCGTGCGCATCGGCACCTGGCGAAGATTGAAGGTGAGCGATCAACCGGTCGTCGCCGAAAGCTTCGTCGCTCACGCTGAAGGCTTCGCTGACGCCATCCGTAAAGAGCACAAGGCTTTCGCCCTTGCGAAGTTCGATCGTTTCGCTGGCGATGCGCTCAGCGGGCATCAGCGCAAGCACGCGCCCGGACGTCGTGAACACCGGTTGGGCCGCGCCTCCGGGCATCACCCGAATCGCCGCGTGATGTCCGGCGCTGGCGCACTCGACCGTCCGTGCGGCGAGGTCGAACAGTAAGCACTGCATCGTCACGAACATGCCACGGGGGTTCTGCTCCAGCAACTCGTCGTTCAGTCTGCGCAGGATCTCCTCGGGACCAAGGCCCTCTCGAGCCAGAGTGCGCAGCAGAGTCATTGTGACCGCCATAAACAGCGCCGCGGGAATGCCCTTGCCGGACACGTCACCGACCGCCACGAGCACACGATCGGCGCCCAGCCGCATGACCTCGTAGAGATCGCCGCCCACCTGACGCGCCGGCTCGAGTATCGCGTGGATGTCGAGTCCAGTTGCGTTGATCAGCGCCGGGAGGTTGGCAGGCAGAAGACCCATTTGGATCTCCCGCGCAATGCGAAGGTCCCGCTCAGCTGCTTCTTTCACGGCGTCGGCGTATGCCTTGGCTTTCAACAGCGAACGGACGCGGGCTTTGACCTCGAGCACCTCGAATGGTTTCGTCAGGTAATCATTGCCCCCGACTTCGAAGCCAAGGGTCTTGTCACTTACGTCCTCGAGCGAACTGAGAAACATGATCGGCAGCTCGCGGGTTGCTTCTGCAGCACGCAGCCGCCGACACACTTCGTAACCGTCGATATCGGGCATGACGATATCGAGCAGCACCAGGTCTGGCGGGGTCCGCCGCACCGCATCCATGGCCTGCTGCCCAGAGAGGGCAACCGAAAGCTTGTACTCCCCGCTCAATGCCTGCACCAGAACGTCCACATTGGCCTTAACATCGTCGACGATCAGCACGCGGCAGTCGGACAGCTCTTTCACCTCAGACTCCTGACAAGTCGCGATCACGGCTGCTCATCGTGCACTCGGGCCAGGAGGCGGGAGGCGATCCCGCGAGCCTCGGTGTAGTCGTATCCGTCGACGCTGTGCTGCAGGCGGCCGAGATCGTCGGCCGCCCACGATGGAAGACCCGACGTGCCCAGGTCCGCCAAGGCACCGCTTGCTGATGAGAGGTCGAAATCGTCCAGGGCGGCCGTGAGTCGTTCAAGGGCCGCACCTGCCCCCGCACGGTCAAAGGGGTGGATGGTCATTTCGACCCCGCGATTCTTGGTCGAGCGAAGCGACTCGATCGCGTTGAAGACGACTGCCGCATGTTGCTCGAGATCCGCGAGAAGATCGGTAAGGTTCGCCTCCCCTGCCCGGCCCGCGTGCTCCAGCCTTTTTGCCGCGGCGGCTAACCCTTCAGCGCCAAGATTCGCGGCCGCACCAGCAAGAGCATGCGCGTGCTTCGCAGCCAATGCGTGATCGCCGGCAACGACGGCGCGAAGCGCCTCGATTGTGTCCCGCTGTCCGTCGGCAAAGCGCAGCAGCATCCGATCGAGGCTTGCGCGTTCGATCCCGAGACGTTGAAGTGTGCCGTTTACGTTGATTCCTTCGAGTGGCGAAACCTCGTCGCGAGGCGAGGCCGCATTGCTGGACAGGGACGACGTCGCGACGCTTGCCGCATCAGACCTTGCTGGCTGGGCGGGCAGCCAGCGGCGGAGTGTCGCCGCGAGGACTTTGCGATCGATCGGCTTCGTCACGTGATCGTTCATCCCGGCGGCAAGGCACGCATCGAGGTCCGACCTCATCGCGTTCGCGGTCATCGCGATGATCGGCAGCTTCGCAAACCGCGGATCGGCGCGCAGCGCCCGAGTCGCACCAAGCCCGTCGAGCTCGGGCATCTGCATGTCCATCAGAATCGCCGCGTACTTGGTGGGCGACGCTTGAGCCATCGCCACGGCTTCCACACCATCGCGAGCGATGTCGAGCTCGATGCCCAGGCGTGCGAGGAGCTCGGTCGCTACCATCTGGTTGGCTTCGTTGTCCTCGGCGAGAAGCGCGCGCAGGCCCTGGAACGGTGCATCGATGGGCGCGTCGAGTCCGCGCCGCGACGAATGCACGCTGGCCCCCTGTGACTCGACGACGGCATCGAACAAAGACGAGGCGGTTACTGGCTTGCGGAGGAACACGTTGACGCCGAGCGCGGCGCAGCGTGCCTCTTCTTCTTTGCCGCCATAGGCCGAGATCATGATGAGCGGCAACGCGCGAGTTTCGCTGCGTGCTCGGATCCGCTCCGCAGCATCGAGACCATTCATTCCCGGCAACATCCAGTCGAGGATCACCAGGTTGAACGGACTCGCGCTGCCAGGACGATTGTGCGCCTCGAGTTGCGCCAGACCCTCCTCTGCGCTGGCGACCGAGATTGTCGAAAACGACCAGCTGTGAAAGAGCGTCTCGAGCAGCTCGCGGCTCGCCGGGGAGTCTTCGACGATCAGCACGGAGCCTCCCGATAGCGGCGAGTCCGCGGGGCGAGACTCGTCCTGCTGGACCTGGATGCCAAATCGTCCGGTAAAACTGAAGGTCGAGCCTACACCCGGCAGGCTCTCGAAGGTGAGATCGCCGCCCATGAGGCGCGCCAGCCGGCGCGAGATCGCGAGACCGAGGCCAGTGCCCCCGTACTGCCGCGAGGTAGAGCTGTCCGCTTGCGTAAACGCCTGAAACAGGTTGCCCTGCTGTTCTTTCGGGATCCCGATTCCCGTATCGCGCACCCTCACGCGCAGCATCGTATAGCTGGGGGGATCGCCTTCGACCGCGACCGGGTCCACCCTGACCACGACCTCCCCTTCCTCGGTGAACTTGAACGCGTTACCCACGAGATTCGTGAGCACTTGTCGAAAACGGAGGGCGTCGCCGACCAGCCGGTCGGGAACCTCGGGCACGGCATGCATGATCAGTTCGACGTGCTTCTGAATCACAGAGGCGCGGAACGTCTCGGTAACCTCTTCGAGCACTTCGCGGAGGCTGAAGGGCGCTTCTTCGAGCTGCAGCTTGTCCGCTTCGATCTTCGAGAAGTCGAGAATATCGTTCAGGATGCCAAGCAGGTTGCGGGCCGATCCGTGCGCAACACGAACGTATTGATGTGCCTTTGGAGGGAGATCCGATTCGAGGGCGAGGGCGTTCATGTTGATGATTGCGTTCATCGGCGTGCGGATCTCGTGGCTCATCATCGCGAGAAACGAGCTCTTCGCCCGATTCGCCTCGAGAGCACGCTCGCGGGCGTCCACCAACTCGCGGTGAGACGTCTGTTGCGCCGCCACTGCGTCGTCGATGGCGCGTCCAAGCTCGCGCAATTCGCCGCGCCCCTCCCCTACGCCGGTCCGAGCCTCGAGATCGCCGGCCGATACTTTGCGCGCGGTGCCGAGGATCGGGCGCATTTCCCGTAAGAACAGCGCGTCGCCTACCAGCCACGCCATCAAGAAGCAGATGACCGTGGCCAATGCGAGAAAGCCCAGATTCCGGCGCAGCGCCGCATTCATGGCCTCCCGATGGGGGCCGAGTGGGATTCCAAGCGTCACGCGACTACCCGTCGGCTGACCGCGGAATTCCAGGGGCTGGGCCACGTACAGACGCTCCACGCCATCGAGGCCGGTCGCGTCGATGGCGCTGTTGCCAGTGGCGCGGAGCGCACTCGCGTACTCCCCCGCCGCCTTCCCCATGTATTGCTCGAGATCCGCCGACCGATACTGGACGATGCCGTTGTCGTCGAGAACCGTGAGGACAGTGCCCTCGGGAAGGCCCGCGCGTTGAATGAATGCCGACACCCAATCGAGATCCAGGCTGGCCCACACCATCGCCGACATGACGCCAAGGTCGTTGATCGCAGGTTGTGCGAGATTGAGACCCGGCTCGCCGGTTGCCGGATCGCGAAGGAAGGCGCCAGTCGCAGACGCTAGCGTGCGGCGTGCCCGCTCGTACGCAAGGTATCCGCGTATGTTTGCTCCGGTCTCCAGCGGCACCGCGCTCGCTCGCACTTCGCCAGAGGGGCCGTCAACGAGCAGCACGTTGTTGTACAGGCGATCCTCGCGCAGAGCGTCGACCAGCTTGCGCGTTGCGGGCGGCAACAGTCCGATGAAGTCAGGGTCGGCGGCGAGAAGTTCCAGCCGTTGCGCGCCACGCGAGACACGGTCGTCCATTTCCCGCAGGAGCAAGCGGACGACGCGGGTTGAGAGATCGGTCAGCGCCGCGAAACCCTGCTCCCGCGCCCGCCACCCGTCGTAAACGAGAATGACCAGCGCTGGCACCAACGCCATGAGAACGAGCGCGAAGAGACGGCCTCTGATGGTTGGCAGAAGCGAGGCGATGCGATCGCGGGCGCGACCGATCTGACCCGCGATTCGATGAGGTCCCTCAGCGTCGCTGCGGCGCATGGTTCTGCAGTTCTCCTCGGGTCTGTTCCGGATTGTCGTCCCCGGTTGACGGGTAGTCAACCGGCCGCCGCCAAGTTCCCAAGTCTCCAATGCGGCGCTGATGAGTAAGGTTCGCGTTACCCATCGTCGTCCTCCGGCATACTTGTGATGTGCGGAAGCGCGGCGTGCGGAAGCGCGGCGTGCGCACGCGTGTCGCGTTGACGACACCGCCGAATCAGTTGAGCGGCGGTGTGTGGTCGGCCGATGGGCAGTCGTTCGTGGTCAACCTGGGCAAGGAAGGCGGACTCGATCTGTTTCGCAAGCCAGCCGATGCAACGAGCGGGGAAACCCTCCTGCTCTCGAGCAACCGGTCGAAGATGCCGATGAGCATGTCCCGCGACGGCCGGTTTCTTCTTTTTGACACGGCCAACGCAGCGACCGGCGGCGACGTGTGGGTACTGCCGATCGACTCGCCAGACAAAGCCGCGCCCTTCATGAATTCATTGTTCTCCGAGCGCTTCGCGCAGTTCTCGCCCGATGGAAAGTGGGTGGCGTATGTTTCGATGAGTCAGGCAGACAAGAGATCTACGCTCGCGCTTTTCCCGGTGGCCAAACGCAGGTGCGCGTGTCGGTGAACGGTGGCGACGTGCCGCGGTGGAGCCGCGATGGCCGTCAGCTCTTTTTCTACAACAGTGGGAAGATGATGGCGGCCACGCTGAAGCCTGAGGCGGGGTCGCTGGAAGTGACAGCCCTCACGCCACTCTTCGACGGTCGTCCCCCGGAAGGGTTCCGCCGGTTGTTCTACGACGTGACACCCGATGGCAGGTTTCTCCTCATGGCGCCCGGGTCTGACGCGTCGCCGACGCCGCTCACGCTGACCGTGAACTGGCCGCAATTGCTGCGAAGCGCCTCCCAATGACAAACAAACCTCAGAGACACAGGGGCTGGGCCCTGAGCCTCTGAGGCCAGCAAACAACAGCGGTTCTTACATCGTCTTGCCTGTCTCGAGCAGCGTCTTCATGTCGCTGAGAATCCAGGCCCAGCCACCCGCGCCCTGCTCCGAGAACTTGCTCGCCACCATACTCGCCATGATCGGCGCGCCCTCGAGCTCGTGGACAACGCTGAGCCTCGAGAAACCAGCGTTGACCTTTTCGATCTCCCACGTGACGCGCGTAAAGCCTTCGGCTTTGTTGGCATCGCTGAACAGGAAGCGATAGGTGTGCACCAGTTTCTTTGGCGGATCGGCTTGTTCCACGACGCCATCGACGACGACGTCGGGCAGGCCAAACGCCTGCATATCAGGAGTCGAGTGCGCGCGGTACGTCCCGCCGGGACGGAGCTCCATCTCGATAGCGCCTTTGTAACCGTACTTCACCGTCCAGTCGGGTGAGGTGATCGCGTCCCAAATCGCTTGCGGCGTCGCTCTGATGTAGACCTCGTACACCTGCGTCATCACGCTCGCTTTCGTGTCTGCCGACATGCCTTTGCCTCCAGTTCCGCCTTGAGATCCGCGAGCGCCGACACCTGGTGCTCCGCGTACTTGTGAATCCACCGGTTGTGGATCAACCGGATGGGCACCGGGTTGAGAAAGTGCAGCTTCTCCCTGCCTGACCAGCGCGTGACGACGAGGCCGGCGGCTTCGAGCACGCGCAGGTGCTTCATGACGCCGAAGCGGGTCATCTCCAACTTCGATTCGAGCTCGGTCAGCGTTTGCCCATCGCGCGCGAAGAGCAGGTCGAGCAGGTAACGACGCGACGCATCCGCCAGTGCCTTGAAGATGCGGTCGTCGTTCACGGGTCCGAGCATATGTGACCTTTTGGTCACATGTCAAGTACCGAGCGCTGGAGGGATCGTCGTCAGTTACAAGTTACAAGTTGCAAGTTACAAACGAAGCAGCCACCAAGGACACGAAGACCGCCAAGGGCATTTTCCAAACATCGCTTCGAACGGTTAATGTTGCGTGCACGATGCTCATCGTTAGACCCGAGGAACCGGCCGAGGTGCTTGCTATTCGTCACGTTGTTCAAGCCGCCTTCGAAACTTCATTCGAGGCGAATCTCGTCGACGCCTTACGGCAACAGGCTCAGCCGATCGCTTCCCTCGTCGCAGTGATCGACGATGCAGTGGTTGGGCACATCTTGTTTTCGCCGGTGACTCACTCGTCGCAGCCTGACACGCGCGTTATGGCCTTGGCGCCAATGGCGGTGGCACCCGAGAGGCAACGACACGGCATTGGCTCAGCGCTTGTGCGAGAGGGAATCGCAGCGTGCAGGCGTCTCGATGTCGTCGGCGTAGTCGTCATCGGTCACCCTGAGTACTACCCGAGGTTCGGTTTCGTGCGCGCCTCCAGCTTTGGGTTCACGACCACGTACGACGTTCCGGACGAGGCGTTCATGGCGCTCGAACTGGAGTCCGGGGCACTGCGGGGTAAAGAAGGCATGATTCAGTTTCACCCCGCGTTCGCGGGAACGTAATTCTCGGAGCACTGGGAGATCCGGCCCGGAATGCCCCCAATCGTCACGCTAGCCGTCGCAAACCCTCTTGGCTCCCCGAACTCCCTGAACTCCCTGAACTCCCTGTTCTCTTATAGAACCTCGAAGACCTCATAGACGACATCGGTTGGACGGCGTTCGCCGACGCCGACCGCGACAATCTTGTTCAGCCACGCATACGCGGCCGATGACGTCTCGAAGAACGGCGCGGTGCGGAGGTAATAGTCGGACGGGGCCACGGTCTCGCCGCGGGCAATGCGCTCGTTGACCTCGGGCGACGCGTGACGGACACCGCGATACGTCATCACGACGAGGGCACCGTCGTCGGTTCGCAGAATCATTCGGACGTCCTGTTGCGAAGACCCGTCAGGGCGAGTCAACAACAGATCGGAACCCGCAACCGGCAGTATCGCCCCGCGGAGGCGCTCGCCCACAAAACTGCCACCAGCAACCGGGAACACGCGACGGTTTCCTGCCGGCGTCGGGCCGATTTCCTCAATGGGGTGGAGCGTGATTGTGATCGTAAACAGGTGCTGCGACCGTAACTGAGTCATGAATCCAACGACACCAGTCTCGGCCTGGACACACTGATTCGTCCAATCGATTGCTAGAATCGTCGTCATTCACATGATGAATCTGGCGTCAATCGACCTGAATCTCCTGGTGGCCCTGGATGCCCTCCTGGCTGAAGCACATGTTGGACGCGCCGCGCGCAGAATCGGGCGCTCGCAGCCGGCGGTCAGCCACTCGCTGTTGCGGCTACGGGAACTGTTCGGCGATCCGCTATTGGTGCGGATTGGTTCCCGAATGGAGCTGACACCACGGGCCGCCTCGCTGAGGGCCTCCGTGCCACAAGCGCTGGACGGTGTTCGCAACCTCCTGACTGCAGAGGCCTTCGATCCCGCCACGAGCGCGCGGCGGTTTCAGGTCGTCATGCAGGATCACCTTGCGGATCTCTTCGTGCCGGATCTCGTACACCGGATGCATCGTGAGGCGCCACACGCTCGGCTCGAGTTGCTGCCCTGGCAGAACCCGGTGTCGATGCCGGCCGAACGCCGGCGTTCAATCGATCTGTGCATCTCGTGTTCGACCGATCAGGTCCACGGCTTCGAACGAACTGCGCTCTTCACCGATACCGAGGCAGTGGTCGTCCGCCGGGGTCATCCGGCGGCGTCACGTCTCAAGCACTTGCGGGGATTTCTCGAATCCAGCCATGTTGCGGTGGTCGGCCGCGGAAGAACGCAGGATCCGGTGGACTCATGGCTCCTCGAGAAGGGCATCGAACGCCGACTGGCGTTGACGGTCCCGAGCTATCTGCAGGCGCTTCATGCCGCCGCCGCCACTGATTTGGTCGCGTTCGTGCCGAAGCGTCTGGCGCAGCGGCTGTCGGCGCAGTTGTCGCTTGTCGTACTGCGCTCACCTCTCGATCCCGGCACCTACCAGGAATACCTGCTCTACCCGCGAGTTCGGGAGCGAGACGCCGCCGCACGGTGGTTTCGCGACATCGTGCTCGACGTCGGTCGACGCCTGGGAGCCAACGGCCGGCGTCAGTTCTGAACCCCCTGCATCATTTCGCGGACCCGCGGCGCCACCGCCGTTCCGATCAGTTCGATGCTCTTCATGAGCGACTCATGAGATAGCGTGCCGTTGCTGTACTTGAGATTGAAACGAGACAGTCCCAGCACGCGCGCCGTGTTCACGACCTTCGCGGCCACCGTCTCTGGCGAACCAACGCAGAGCGCGCCACTTGGACCCGCCTCGCGGTCGAATTGCATGCGCGTCGCCGGCGGCCAGCCGCGCTCGCCGCCGATGCGGTTGATCATGGTTTCGTAGTGCGGCCACAGCTCGTTTCGCGCCTCTTCGTCCGTTGCAGCAACATGACCCGGCGAGTGCACGGCGATGGGCAGCATGGGCTTGCCAAGCTTCGTCAACGCGTCGCGATATAGATTCACGAACGGCGTGAACCGCACCGGATTGCCGCCGATGATCGCGAGCGTCAACGGCAGACCGTAGCGGGCGGCGCGCACGACGGATTCGGGGCTCCCTCCGACGCCAATCCAGGTCTTGAGCGTTCCGTTTTCAATCGCTGGGTAGATCGCCGCGGCCGACACGGGCGGACGCGTCGAGCCGCTCCACTGCACCGGTCCTCCCTTCAGCAACTCGGCGAACAACGACAGTTTGTCCTCGAACAGTTCCTCATAGCGGGACAAGTCGTGGCCGAAGAGCGGATACGACTCGGTGAACGATCCCCGGCCAAGAATGACTTCGGCGCGTCCACTCGAGAGCGCATTGAGCGTGGAGAATCGCTCGAATACACGCACGGGATCGTCGGTGCTCAGCACGGTGACCGCGGATCCGAGCAGGATGCGTCGGGTGCGTGTGGCAATCCCGGCGAGCATGACCTCGGGTGCGGAGATCGCAAAGTCGCGGCGATGGTGCTCGCCGACGCCAAACGCGTCAATGCCGAGGTCATCGGCGAGAACTGCTTGCTCCACGACGTCGCGGAGCACGCGTGCCTGCGAGTGGAGTGTGCCGTCCGGCGCGGCCGTCACATCGCCGAAGGTATCAAGACCGAACTCGAACTGTTCTGACATCTGTGATCGAGTCTACCGCGTGCATGCGAGCGGTCGCCGGGTAGTCTACCCGTTCTGCGGATCGCCTCGGCTGGACTACATTGCCACCAGGGGACGTACATGACGGATGAACGAGACCAACTGCTCGAAGCGCTGCTCGATTCCTGGGATCGGAATCACGCCATCATGCTCAACCTGCTGCGCACCGTCCCCGAGGGAGGGCTCGAGGTCAAAGCGATCGAGAGCAGTCCGTCCGTCGCGCAGCAATTCATGCACATACATCATGAGCGGCTCATATCCGTCTTCGAAGAGGCGCCCGAGTTCGCCATCGCCGTACCGAAAGACGAATGGATGGTCGAGCAAGACCGCGATCGCATCGCGCAGATGCTGAGCGAAAGCGCCCGGGCGGTTCGAGACGCGGTGAGGGGACGGGTGCTGGCGGGCCGGGACATGGATCTCAACTACGACCACCCGATCCTGTTGCTTCAACTCTTGCTATGGCACGAGGGCTACCACCACGGGCAGATCAAGCTGGCACTGAAGCTGGCGGGCCATGCCATCACGAATGACGAGGCCGGCCCGCTCACCTGGGATGTGTGGAGACGTAAAAAGCGCCAGCCCTAGCAGTGATGTTCAGCGCGACAGGTTCGCTGGCTCCGAAATCTTCTCGACGATTTGCCCCGTCTGGCGATCGCGTTGCTCCTTAGTGGCAACGTCTGCCTGAGCGATGACGCCAAGCACGTGGCCATCGGAGTCGACCACCGGGATGCGTCGCACTTGCCGTTCAATCATCAGGCGATGCACTTCGGTGGTGTCCGCGTCGGGCGCGACCGTCACCAGTCGATCCCCGGTCATGTGCTGCTTGATGCGGCACTCGTCGTCATGCGCATCGGCGACGTGACGGATCGTGATATCGCGATCGGTGATCACTCCAACCAATCTCCGCGAGTTCCGGTCGTCGACGACGGGAAGGAAGCCAATGTCACCATCGCGCATCAAGGCAGCGGCGTGAGAGAGCGGATCGGATGGCGTTACCGCCTGCGGATATTCGGTCATGATGTCGTGCGCCTTCATTTAATGCCTCCTACAAAGGATTCAGTCTGACGGACCTTTAGATGCAAGGTCTGGTCCGCCTCCAGTTCGGCGCGAGCTCAGCCGAGCCGGTCGGTCGACACGTGCGTCTGAAATGAGCGAAACTCGTCGAGCTCGCATCCGATCGGAGGTCGCCGTGCGTTCCGAGCTCCGCTACGCCGTCCGTCAACTTCTCAAGTCGCCGGGATTTTCGCTCGTCGCCATCATCGGCCTTGGGCTCGGGATCGGCGCAAACGTGGCGCTCTTCAGCGTCGTCAACTCGGTGTTCCTTCGTCCGCTGCCCTACCACGAGCCGGACCGGCTGGTCAGACTGAGCTCGACCAACGAAGCGCAGAACCTCACACGCGTTGGTTTCTCGTATCCCCGCTTTCTCGAAGTGCAGCAACGCCAGCAGGTGTTCAGCGACCTCGCGCTCTCGGCGGGGAATGCGTTCACGATGACTGGGCGGGGCGATCCCGAGCAACTCATCGGGCTTCACGCCTCGGCGACCCTGCTTCCCGCGTTGGGGCTCCAGCCGTTGCTGGGCCGTAATTTCTCGCAAGACGAGGACCGCCCCGGGGGCACACCTGTGGCACTCGTCTCCCACGACTTTTGGCGACAGCGCTTCAACCGTGATCCGTCGGTCCTCGGTCAGGCACTTACGCTCAATGGGGCGCCCTACACCATCATCGGCGTCCTGCCGGAAGCTGCGTCGGCCTTTCCGTTGAATCAGCTGCAAATCTGGGTGCCAAGGCCCGCCGAGGTGCCCTTTCTCGTGCCCGCGCAGTTGAACAATGGCGGCTTCTTCTTCCAAGCGACTGCACGGCTGCGGCCAGGTGTCTCGCTGGCGCAGGCCCGCGAGGCCATGGACGTCATCGCTGCGGGCTACCGCACGGCGAATCCGACCAACGTGGATGCCCCGTCGCACATCGAGGTGGTTCCGGTCCTGGACGATGCCGTCGGTGAGCAGCGCCAGAGCTACCTGATGCTGTTTGGTGCGGTGAGCTGCGTGCTTCTGATCGCGTGCGCGAACATCGCTAACCTCCTGCTTGCTCGCTTTGCCGGTCGCCGCAAGGAAATCGCCGCGCGCCTTGCGCTCGGCGCCAGTCGAGCGATCGTGCTGCGGCAGTTGGTGACAGAAAGCATGGTCGTCGCCATGCTCGGTGGCGCGGTGGGCCTGCTGCTGGCCTATTGGGCGCTCCGCGCGGTGGTCGTGTTGGGGGCCGACTTGATTCCGCGGGCCGTGGAGATTGGGCTCGACCCGGTCGCGCTGGGCTTCTCGTTGCTGGTGACGATCGTCACCGGGCTGCTGATCGGCCTCCTGCCCGCGTGGCAGGCGGCGCGCGTGAACGTGCACGAGACGCTCAAGGAAGCCAGCCGCGGCTCTACGGGAGGGGGCCAGCGTGTGCGTGCGGGGCTCCTGGTCGCCGAGGTGTCGTTGTCGCTCGTGCTGCTGATCGCGGCTGGCCTATTGCTCACCAGTTTCGCGCGTCTTCAGCGAGTCGAGCCGGGCTTCGAGCCCGAGGGCGTCTTCACCGCACAAGTGGTGCTGCCGCAGCAGCGATACGACCGCGAGAAACTGGTCGCCTTTTACGAACAGTTGTATCAACGCCTGGCAACACTGCCTGGCAGTACGTCCGCGGCACTCACCGATCGCCTGCCGCTCACCGGAGGGCAAACACCAGCGCCGGTGGCAGTCATGGGGCGTTCGTTGCCGCCAATGAGCGAGCGCCCGCTCGCCAACCGCCATCTCGTGTCGCCGAAATACTTCAGCACGCTGGGGATTCCCATCCGCGCCGGACGCGATTTCGACGAGCGCGACAGCGCGCGAGTCCCCCACGTCGTGATCGTCAACGAGACGTTCGCCCGGCAACACTTCCCCGGCGAGGATCCCGTCGGCCGCACGTTGATCACGGGCATGGGACAGTTGCCCTCGCAGGTCGTTGGTGTGGTGGCTGACGTGCGCAGCACCAGCTTGAACGAACCGCCCGAGGCTGACTACTTCCTGCCGGCGCTGCAGCGGCCCGAGACATTCACCAACATCCTGGTGCGCACGAATATCAGTGCCGTCGCCATGGCGCCGGCCGTCAGGGAGGCCCTGCGCGCGGTCGATCCGGATCTGCCGCTGCTGCAACCACAAGCGCTGGCGACTCGCATTGCGGAGACGATCGCCGCGCGTCGGCTCGCGCTGGTCCTCCTGGCGAGCTTCGCGGCTCTCGCGCTACTGCTCGCCAGCCTGGGCGTCTACAGCGTGATGGCTCACCTCGTAGCGTTCCGCACGAGTGAGATCGGCATTCGGATGGCTCTCGGCGCATCACCCGGCGTCGTCATGCGGATGGTGCTCGGTCATGGCCGCCGGCTCACGCTCGCCGGCATCGCGTTCGGCATCGCGGGCGCCTTTGCGGTGTCGCGGCTGATGCAGCAGGCGCTCTTCGAGGTCGACGCGGCCGATCCGCTCATTTACCTCGCGGTGTCGGCAATGCTGCTGCTGGTGTCAGAGTGTGCCTCGTGGTTCCCGGCTCGCCGGGCGACGAAGATAGACCCTGTGATCGCCATGCGAACCGAGTGACGACCCCTGCGCTCGTGTGGCTTTCGCTAGTTCTTGGCGAGGAAAGCAGCTCACGGTTCTTTCAGCAGATCGTATTGCCGCAGCAACTCGACGCACTGAGGATCGCGGGTGAGCGCGGCAAGCGTGGGCTCCACCTGGACGAACGGCAGGCTCGAACCGCGTTGTTCGCAGGCTATTTTCAACCAGCGCAAGGCCTGATCGTAGTCGCCAAGCCACGACGCGAGCAGCGCGAGCTCGTCGGCTGGAGCCGTGGTCGCTTCGTCCATCGACGTGAGCGTCGCAAGCGCCCGCTCCGCGTCCTGCCGGCGGCCAGCCAGCGCGGCGGTGGTTCCCCGCAACATGATCCCCATAGCATTGTTCGGCATCTGCTCGACCAGCAGATCCACTTGCGCATCGGCCTCGTCGAACCGACCAGTCGCCACCAGTGCCAGGGTGAGGCCGAATTGGGCGCCGACGAATTTCGGGTCGGCCTTCAGCACCTGCCGAAACACCTCCATCGCCTCGGGATAGCGCCCGGCGAAGTGATGGACGCGACCCAATCCCGTGAGGACGACCGGCGACAAGGGATCGACGTCTCGCGCGCGCAGCATTTCCTGCAACGCGGCATCCAGTCGGTTTCGCGACGAGAGATACAGCCCGAACCAGTACCGCGTATGGGCATCACCCGGATTCAGTGCGAGCGCCCGCTTGAACTCGATTTCCGCTCCTGTCCAGTCCCAGTCGAAACGGAACTTGACGAACGCGAGTGAGGCGTGAGCTTCGGCGACGGTCTCATCCAACTCGAGTGCCCGATTCGCAGCGGCCCGTGCCTGTTGGATCGCTCGCAGCCGGCCAGACCCGCCGATCCCAGCCGCCGAGATGGCGTGACTGTCAGCGAGACCCGCGTGGGCGAGTGCGAATCCCGGATCGGCCGCGATTGCCTGCTCGAAAAGATCGCGCGCCTTGTTCACGGGACCCGGCGAGCGCTGATTGAGGAAGTAGCGGCCCTTGAGATAGAGCTGATAGGCATTGGCACTGACCGTTGGGCCCCGCACGAGCCGCTTGCGCTCGGCGGGCGTCAGCCTGACCCGCAGATGCTCCGTGATCTCGCGCGAAATCTCTTCCTGAATGCTGAAGATGTCGGACAGTCGGCGGCTGAATTTCGCGCCCCAGATCTGAGAACCGTCGACGACATCGACCAGCTCTGCGCCAATCATCAGGCTCTCGTCACGCTGCAGCACGCGTCCCGTCAGCACGGCCCGAACGCCGAGGTCGTGGCCGATTCTTTGGGGATCCACCTCGCGACCTTTGTAGCGAAACACGGTGCTCCGCGCCATCACCTTCATGCGCGGCAGCTGCGACAGGTTGTTGATCAGGCTTTCGGTGAGTCCGTCGGTCAGATAGTCGAGATTCTCGTCACGGCTGAGATTTTCGAGCGGTAACACCGCGACCGAATCCACGCTGCGCTTCGCTCGTCGCTTGGACGTGGTGCGAGTACCCTCGCCGGGCGTATCGCGCTGCTCGGAGCGCTCGGCGTGCATCGTTTCCTCGGTGCGCGGCAGTGGCATCGCGTCACTGTCGCGAGCTCGCTCCACGGAGCGCGCAACTGCCTGGAGGTCGGAAACGAGATGGTCCGCACTTTGATACCGGTGCTCAGGCTGCTTGCGAAGCAGGCGCGCCACAATCGGATCGAGGGCTTGAGGTGCCGACCCGATCGTCGACACCGCCGCCGGATCGTCATGGATCAATCGAGCCAGTACGTCGGCGGCGGTGTCACCACCGAACGGCACCTGCCCGGAGAGCATCTCGTAGAGCGTGACGCCGAGTGAGAACAGATCGCTGCGCGCATCCACCTCACGGCCCCGGGCCTGCTCCGGCGACATGTACTTGAACGTGCCCATGATGATGCCCGGGTTGGTTTCGACGAGCATTTCGGTGGGAGTGTCGGACGGAGCGCCGAGCGCACTGGCGGTGTCGCGCAGCTTGGCCAGGCCGAAATCGAGCACCTTGGTGTAACCGTCTCGACGAATCATCACGTTCTCGGGTTTCAAGTCGCGATGCACGATGCCCGCGGCATGCGCCGCCGACAGCGCGCGGCTGATCTGAACCGCGATCTCGACCGCTTCCGCGGGGTCAATTCGGTCGCTCACCAGTCTTTCGCGCAACGTCTCACCGTCCACGTACTCCGTGGCGATGAACTGCACGTCTTCGGCGTCGCCAACGTCGTAAATGGTCAGGATGTTCGGATGGTTCAGGGCCGAAATCGTGCGGGCCTCCTGCCGGAACCGGCGGACCCGGTCGTCGTTTGCAGTGAGCGCACGCGACAGGATCTTGAGCGCGACCTTCCGCCCGAGGCGCAAATCCTCCGCGAGATACACCTCGCCCATGCCGCCGGCGCCAAGCGGCGAGATCACGCGGTAGTGCGAAAGCTCCTGTCCGGAGGCGAGCGTCGGCACGTGATTGATTATCTCTTTCCCGGCGACGCGTGGGTCAACTCGATCGATGACGACTCGCGCCGCGGTGCACTGGTGGACGCCAACCTATAATCGCTACGGCTTTGGAACATCGAGTGGAGATCGGCTTGGAACTGACCCGTAGTTTTCTGAGATTGACGGCATTTACCGTGAGCGCCACGCTCGCCGTCCCTGTCGTCACTGGTTTGTGCAGCCGTCTCATGCTGCAGACAGGCGCGAACAGCTCAGTCGTGCCGTACGTCGTTGCTGCAATAGTGGTCTCCTTTCTTGCCTGGCTGCTTTTTCGCGCGGCCGCTGCTGCGGTCGGGCGTCTTGACGACTTGTTCGCGCGACAAGTGACCTTTCTGGATGACCTTCCGGTGCGCTGGTTGGATTTGGCAATTGCAGGCGCCGCCGCACTCAGTTTGTTTCTCGAGCTGGCGGTCATTCGGTGGCAAGGCACGGTGTTCGAGTTCTTCGCGTTCTATAAGAACTTCAGCCTCCTCTGTTGCTTTGCCGGGCTGGGCCTCGGCTACTCGCTCGCCAGCCGCGATCGCATCCCGTTTGCCGCCGTTGTCCCGCTGCTCCTCTGGCAGTTTGTATTCCTGACCTCGTTTCGAAACGGGATGAGCCAACGTGACCTGGCAAGCGTCAGCAGCCTCCCGTTCCGAGAGCAGCTCAACATGGGCGTGAATGCCGCGTCCACGCTTGGCGAGGGCATCGCGACCTATTACTTTCTGGCGGTTGCGTTCGTTCTCACGGCATTGACCTTCGTACCAATTGGCCAGGTGTGTGGGCGATTGATGAAGCGACGCAACAACCTACGCGCATACGGCCTCAATCTCCTGGGAAGCCTGGTTGGCGTAGCGTTGACGTCGGTCGTCAGCTTTCTCTGGACGCCACCAGTCGTGTGGTACGCCCTTGCGTTTGCAGGGGTCATGCTGTTGTTACCGCGAAGTAGCACTGGCGTGGCGTGGACGGGATGTGCCGCCTTGGCCGGGTTGATCGTTCTCGCGTGGCCCGTCGAACCGACGTGGCACATGATCTACTCGCCTTATCAGAACCTGGCCGTCGGTCACACGCAGAGTGGGTTGATGGAAATCCGGGCTGCTGGCCACTACTTTCAGCGAGTTCACGACTTTTCGGCCGACCGGGTACTAAGCGCCGAGGAAGAGCGCGATCGGAACTACTACGACCTCCCTTATAAGATTCACGGGAAGCCCCACGACGTCGCCGTGGTTGGTGCGGGCAGTGGCAATGACGTTGCCGCTGCCGTCAGAGCCCGCGCTGAGCGCATTGACGCGATAGAGATTGACCCGGCGATCCTCGCACTGGGCAAGGCCAACCACCCCGAGCATCCGTATGGGCGACCGGAAGTGCGCGCGATTGTCAACGACGCGCGAACATTCCTGCGGACCACGGACCGACGCTACGACATGATCGTCTATGGGCTGCTCGATTCTCACACCCTGCTGAGTCACGCATCGAGCGTTCGCCTCGACTCCTTCGTGTACACCGTCGAGGGGCTGAGAGATGCCCGCGCAAAACTCAGAGATGGCGGCATTCTCTCGCTCTCTTTTGCACTCGGCCGAGAAGAGGTCGGCGGCAAGATTCAGCGGATGCTGTCGGCGGCGTTCGACGGCGTCGCGCCGAAGTGCGTTGAAGGGCGCTATGACCTTTCAGTGACGTTCTTCCAGGCTGAAAGCAACACAAAACTGGAATTGCCTGAGAACGAGCTGGCGACCATGGGGTTCGGCGAATGTACGGGCCGGTTCGCGAGCCGGTCCCTGGAAACGGATGTGTCCACTGATGACTGGCCGTTCTTTTACATGCCGAAACGGACGTACCCAACCTCATATCTGGCGATGATTGCAGTCATCGTGCTGATCTCCTTCTTTCTGATTAGTCACTTCAGTCAGCGACCCACACTCAACCACACGCCCTATTTCCTCCTGGGAGCTGGCTTCATGCTCATCGAGACCAAGGGGATTACCGAGATGGGCTTGACGTTTGGGAATACGTGGCTCGTCATAGGGATCGTGATCAGCGGAATCCTTTTCATGGCGTTCTGCGCGAACTACCTCGTGATGCGGCTCAACGTTCGCTCGACAACCATCCCGTACGTATGTCTATTGGGTAGCCTCGTCTTTGGCCTGTTGCTGGCTCGAAGTGGGGGTCTGCCGTCCTCCTTCGCCGGACAGCTCGGAACAATCGCTGTGCTGACGTCACCGATGTTGTTCTCGGGGATCGTTTTCTCATCGCTGTTAGCGAGCGAACGCGACATCGCGGGGGCCATGTCGGCGAACCTTTTCGGGGCGATGTGCGGTGGGCTGCTGGAATACAACTCTATGTACTTTGGGTTTCAGTTCCTTTACATCCTCGCGGCAGGACTCTACGCGGGCGCATTTCTGTCGTCTCTGCCGCTGTGGAAACCCGCGCCCTCTGCGGCGATGTAGAGAGCCCTGACCTATGCACACGATTCTCGTGATCAGCGGCGGATTGCTACTCCTGGCCGCGTCTATCACGATTGGGCACATCTGGGGCGGGTGGCCGGGGGCGCGACGAGCGCTATTGCTATTTCTGCCGCTCTGGCTGCTCGGGTCGGCCATCAACATGTACATGGGTGTGACCCGTGCCGGATACTCCGTCGCGCAGGAGCTCCCCATTCTTCTCATCGTATTTGGCGTACCGGCCCTCGTGGCTCTGGCGGTGAGGCGCGTCTTCAGGTACGACAGGCCGCGCTGACAGTCCAACATGGTTATATCCGTTGACAATATATCCACACCGGACTATGGTGGCGCGCGATGACATACGACCCAGCGGATGTTGGCGCGGCACTTCCGCTGCCGCCTGCCGCCTTTCACATCTTGCTGGCGTTGAGTGCGGCAGACTGCCACGGCTACGGCATCATCCAGGACGTCGAAGCGCGAACCAACGGCGCGCTGCGTCTCAGCCCTGGCACCCTTTACCGCACGATCCAGCGCCTTCTCGATGACGATTTGATCGAAGAGCCGCGAAAGTCGTCGGCCCTGAAGACCGACCCGCGGCGGCGCTACTACCGCATCACTCCATTCGGCACGGCCGTCGTCCGGGCCGAGGCTGCCCGGCTCACCGAACTGGTTCGGATGGCCAAGGGCGTCTTGCGGGTGGCGCCGCAGTCGTGATCCGGTTCTACCGCGCCCTGCTCCGCCTCTATCCAGCGTCGTTCCGGACGGAGTATGGCGACGAGATGATGGCGGTGTTCGCACAAGCGTGCGCCGCGGCCACTCCACTGGGCAAGGCCGGGTTGCTGCTACGCACCATCGCCGACGAGGTTGTGAACGCGCTGGCCGTTCACCGGGCAATCCTGATCCAAGACCTGCGCTACACCGTTCGTTCGGTCAACCGCGCGCGCGGCTTTGCCATCACCGCAATCCTCGTCACGGCACTTGGCGTTGGCGCCAACACCGCCGCGTTCTCGGTCGCCGATTTCGTGCTGCTCCGCCCGTTGCCGTTCGCCGATCCCGACACTTTGGTTCGGCTCTGTGAGGGCCCGCGTACTGGCGGCGGCTGGGGCTGCAACAACCAGTTATCACCCGCCAATTACCGTGACTTCAAAGCCATGAGCTCGTCGTTCCAGCAGATCGGCGCGTTCGCGAGCGATGCCGTGAACATGGTTGGCGGCGGAGAACCTCGGCGTCTCTCGATCGCTCAAGTGACACCCGAGCTGTTGCCGCTGCTCGGTGTGCCGGCGGCTCTCGGACGCGTGTTCGGTTCTGAGGGAAACGACGACGATAGCGCCGTGATCTTGAGTCAGGGCCTCTGGCAATCGCAATTCGGCGGAGACCCGAGCGTACTGGGACGCACGGTCAACCTCAACGGCGCCCCCTACGTGATCATCGGCGTCATGCCAGCGACGTTCCAGTTTCCAACACGCGAGGTTCAACTGTGGGCGCCGCTGCGGTTTCGTGAGGCAGATTACGAGAGCCGCACCAACAGCTACATCGAGGCCGTCGGCCGGCTCAATCGTGGCGTAACGTTCGAACAGGCACGTGCAGAACTCACGTCGATCGCGGCTCGCCTTGCGCAGGAATATCCGGACACCAACGAGGAGACCGGGATCAGCTTCTTCAGGATGCGCGACAACATGTCGCCGCGTTATCGCGTGATGCTGTTGGGGTTGAGCGGCGCCAGCCTGTGCCTGCTGCTCCTCACCTGCGCCAATCTTGCCAACCTGCTGCTGGCCCGCGCGAGCGCGCGCGAGCGCGAGTTCGCGGTGCGTGCGGCGCTGGGCGCGGGCAAGGAACGACTGGTGCGGCAGCTGATCACCGAGAGCGTCGTCCTGGCGTTATTGGGTGGCTTTGCCGGAGTGCTCGTGGCTGCCTTGGGTGTTCCGCTGTTTTCAAACCTCGTCCCGGCCACGCTGCCGATCGACAACCAGCCCGCTCTGGACTTACGAGGTACTCGGCGTGGCGGCGTTGTTCGCAATGCTAACCGGCCTGGGCTTCGGACTCTTCCCTGCCCTCCGCACCGGCGGTCGTGCGGGGTTCGCCGCGCTCCGCGAGGGGAACCGCGCAGGAGGCGGGCGAAAACAACGTCTGCGCGGTGTGCTCGTCACCGTCGAAATCACGATGTCCGTGATCCTGCTGATCACGTCCGGCCTCCTGATTCGCGCGGTGTGGCGTGTTCAGGCCATCGAACCTGGATTTTCTACTCAGGACGTACTCACGATCCGGACAGCGTTACCGCGACCCAAGTACGAAAGCCCGGTGCGCCGCGTTGAGTTCTACGAGCGGGTTCTCCGGGAAACACGTGCCCTGCCAGGCGTCCAGAGCGCGGGCTACGTCAGCGGCCTGCCGACGATCATGACGGGAGGCATTGGCAGTATCCAGATTCCAGGGCAGGAAGTTCGGCGCGATGGTAGCAACATCGTGAGCCGCCGCTTCGTCACGCCCCAGTATTTCAGCACCATGGGCATACCCATCCTGAAGGGCAGGGACGTCGAAGACGGCGACACCCGCGATCGCGCGTGGGTTGCTGTCGTCAGCGAGTCATTCGCAAAACGTTACTGGCCAGATCAGGATCCTATCGGCCAGTCGTTCCTGTACACGGATCGCCCCCGAACCGTCGTCGGCGTGGTTGGCGACGTCAAGGTGCGCGGCCTGGAGCGAACCAGCGAGCCGCAGATGTATATCCCCGCCGCGCAAGTGGCCGACAGAATATTCCCTGCATACGACCCGAAAGAACTGGTGATTCGCCACTCGGGGCAAGGCACCGGGCTGGTGCCCGCCATTCGCCAGATCGTTCATGCGGCCGATCCTGATCAGCCCATCTCCGACGTCCGTACCCTCGACGACGTGTTGGCGGGTGAGACCGCTACTCGACGCGCCCAGCTCCAGGTGCTTGGTACTCTTGCGGCGGTCGCTCTTCTGCTCACCGGGGTCGGCATACACGGGCTGCTGGCTTACACCGTTTCGCAGCGATCGCAGGAGATCGGCGTGCGTCTCGCTTTGGGTGCGGAGCCCTCGAGCGTCGCTCGGATGATCCTCTCCGATGGGATCCGTCTCGCAGCGCTGGGTATCCTGCTGGGCGTGCCGATTGCCTACGCGGCGGCGCGGGGCATGAGCGCGTTGCTCTTTGGCGTAGCGCCTGGCGACCCCGCAACCATCGCCACGGCCGTCGGCCTGGCGCTCTTGATGGCGTTCGCGGGTTCCCTCTTGCCGGCTCTGAGGGCACTGCGAGTGAGTCCGCTGTCCGTCATGAGATCGGAGTAGTACGTCGAAGCACCTTTTTCAACGGCGTGACTAGAAACGTGATCGCCATCCGCATCCCTCGCGCCTGACCACCGACGATTGGCGCTGCATAGAGACGCGCCTTACCCTGGGTGTCATTGGAGGGTGCACGTTTTCGGATGAGCGCATCGATCGCGATGCCAACCCCGGCGCCGATCGCGCCAATCCCCAACATCGGTCCGACGTCGTCGTTGCAGTTCCTCCAGGGTTCCATTCGGGTACACAGGAACAGTCCTGATGCCACCGCGACACCCGCCCCAATGAGGGCGCCATTCCACAGCGGATCGGATCGCTGCCCGATGACTTGGGTCGCTTCGGTCGTTGTCGAGTCGATGACCGGCATCGTGAGGACTCGTCGCGTCTGGGCCGAGGCCACCGTGCTGACGGAGAAACAGAGCAAAGTGATGAGAGCGATACGCTTCAGTCGGAGAAACCATGTTGTTCGCGTGCATGGTGCTAAACCTTGTCCTTAGCCCTTAATGCGCCAAATACGCGGAACGTGGCTCATCCAGCTTTCCCGACCGTTACCGCGTCTGATCCAGCAGTGGCCGTCACGCAGGCCGAGTCCTCGGCATCGTATGGACATGAGTTTGTACGTCGCAGGGCTGTGGCGTTATCCGGTCAAGACGCTTGCCGGAGAGTCGCTGTCAGCGGCAGTGATCGGCGCCAACGGCATTCCAGGGGATCGGATCGTGTGGGTGCGGGGTCCGGAGGGTGTCCGTACGGCGCGTCGGCACCATCGACTGCTCGGCTTGCACGGAACGTTGAGCCCCGACGGGCAAGCGCTCATCGACGGTCATCCCTGGGATAGCAAGGAAGCGTTGGCACTTGTCAAAAACGCCGCTGGCGCCGACGCCTGGTTGGAGGTATCGGACGAAATGGAGCGCTTCGACGTACTGCCGCTGCTGGTCGCCACCGACGGCGCCGTCGCCGCATTCGGTCGCGACGTACGCCGTCTCCGTCCCAACATTCTGATTGGCGGCGTCCCAGGACTCGACGAGCGCGATTGGGAAGGCGCGGAATTGCACATCGGCAAGATCATCGTGCGCCTCGACTCTCTGCGCGGGCGCTGTCCGATGACGACGGTGGACCCTGACACATTAGAGCGCGATCCCGAGGTGCTCAAAGACATCGGGCGCCGGTTCCGAGGACGCCTGGCACTCAACGCCGAGGTCCTGGTCGAAGGCTCGATTAGCTTGGGCGATCCGCTGACGCTCGTCCGTTCATCAGGGCGAAGATCTACCTGAATTGCTCAGCCGTTCCCGAAGCACATGCTGATCGGTAGAGCTGACGGTTGATGTCGTAGAACTGGACGCTTGCGGTCAGGTTGAGTCGATTCTCGTCGGTCAGCGTGTAGGTCGAGCCGATCAGTTGCCAGCCTGTCTGAAACCCCGGCGCCGGTGGCGCGGGTGGCGTGTCGAACAGCACCATCGCGACAATCTTGGCGTAAAAGGTCGCACCGCCCGAGTAACGGGCCAAGGTGGCTGCCGGGCAGGAAAGACATGGACGGAAGGTGTCCGGATTATAGGGGGCGTCCTCATCTCCGCGGGAATGAGGAAAGGGCGGAAAAAAGCAATCCGCGGAAGAAGGGAAATCGCGAAAGCTAATCCTCTCGATCCGCGGAATCGCCGAAGTCGCGGAAGGCGCGCTTACCTGTGGGCGGCGGCCCTGATTCGCCACCGGCGATCGGGCAACCCGTCGGCCCAAACGATTTGTCTACGACGCTCGAACTATTGAAGCCGCCGCCGCCATCGGCAGTTCTGACGCGAGAGGCCGGTTTTCCGCGGCGCGAAGCGGGCGGCGCGAGCCGACTTGCTCGCGCTGCCATATATCCGCGGGAATCGGGAACCACCGGAAGAAAACAATCCGCGGATGAAGGGAAGTCGCGGAAGCTAATCCTCTCTATCCGCGGAGTCGCCGACGTCGCGGATGGTTGACCGATTCCGACGCCGGTCTGCGCTAGACTTGCGGCCTCATTCGGGGCACTGTCGATGGTGCACCATTGTCCGGTTGAAGGAGACTCCATGAAGACTCTTCGCGGCACCTGCCTCTGCCTCGTCGGCCTCGCGGCCCTGACGCTCACGGTGAACACGGTGGCGCAGTCGGCGGCACCCGCCGCACGTGCTGTCGCTCAGCGGGCGGCGGCAGGCGGGCCCGCAGATCCAGCGTGGCCACAGGCTGCGGTTGCCGATCCGACCACGCTGGGATTTACGAAGGCCGGTCTCGACGCGCTCGACGCCCGGATGAAACAGGCGGTGGCGGACGGCGACACGGCCGGCATGACGATCATTCTCATCCGGAATGGCCAGGTCGCCGACTTCAAGAGCTTCGGTCAGCAAACGCCCGACACGGAGATGGCGCTCGATTCGTTGTTCCGCATCTACTCGATGTCGAAGCCAATCACCGGCGTCGCGCTGATGCAGCTGTACGAGCAGGGTAAATGGCAGCTGGACGATCCGATCGGCAAGCACGCTCCCGAGCTGGCACATTTGAAAGCGCTCACCTGGGATAAGGACGGCAAGGTCGTCACCGACGCGGACGGCAAGCCGGTGCTGACCACCCCGAAGACTCCACCGACGATGCGCCAGTTGATGAGTCATACGGCCGGTTTCGGTTATGGGCTCGCGGGAGACGATCCGGTCAATCGCGCGTTCCGGGACGATCGCGTGCTGGCATCAGCGAATCTCGACGAGATGATGAAGAAGGTCGCGGCGATCCCGTTGTTGTACGAGCCGGGGACGAAGTGGTCCTACTCCATCGCGGTCGACATCCAGGGATATCTGGTGCAGAAGCTGTCGGGCCAGAAGTTTGGCGACTATCTCAAGCAGCATGTCACCGGCCCGATGGGCATGACGGACACGATGTTCTTCGTCACGCCGGATCGGAAGGCACGTTTCGCCGAAGTGTATCGCTGGGATCGCGAGCAGAAGAAACTCGTGATGAACGCGGCGCGGACGGATCGCGGTGGCTACGAAGATCCGACGCGACTCGAGTCGGGCGGAGGCGGCCTCGTCGGATCGACACACGACTACGCGCGTTTCTGCCAGATGCTGCTCGGGAAAGGCACGATCGCCGGCAAGCGCATCCTGAAGCCGGAAACTGTCGCGCTGATGATCGACAACCATATCGGTGACTTGCAGGTGGGCGTCGACGGCACGCGACCGCAACCCGGCGCTGCAACCGTGCGCTTCGGTCTCGATTTTGCGGTTTACACCGACCCGAAGTCGGTCGGTCTGCCCCATGGGAAAGGGAGTTACTACTGGGGTGGCGCGGCGGGCACGTGGTTCTGGGTTGACCCGGTCAACGACCTCGCGTTCATTGGGATGATCCAGATGATGGGAGGCAGCCGTCCTGACGGGATGAACTTCCGCGCTGACTCCGCGAACCTGGTCTATGCCGCGCTCGCGCCACGCGGAACGACGCACTAGGCAGGTGCCGCGGGTGCCGCAGGTGCCGCGGGTGCCGCGGTGCCTCAGGTGCCGGGGTGCGACGGGTGCTTCAGGTGCCATCTTATTGAGGAGCGTATTGGTGAGCGAGGAAGACGAGGATTTCGCGGCCTTGTTCGAGGCTTCGCAGCAGGCGAAGCGGATCGACAGGGGTCAGACCATCGACGGCTTGATCGTCGCGATCGGACCGGAAGTGGCGTTGGTGAGCGTCGGTGGCAAGAGCGAAGCCGTCATCGAGATCGACGAGCTCAAGGATGATGATGGGCAGCTCGCCGTTGCGATCGGTGACCGCATTCAAGCGATGGTGGTGTCAACCAGCGGAGGGCTGAAGCTCTCGCGCAAGCTGGCGCTGGGCGCGGCCACGGCACGGCAGCTCGAAGATGCGTTCCGTGCCGGCCTTCCGGTGGAAGGAAAAGTCGAACGCGCGGTGAAGGGCGGCTACGAAGTGCGCGTTGCGCGCCAGCGCGCCTTCTGTCCGATCTCGCAGATCGACACGGTTCGCAATACCGACCCGTCGCAACACGAAGGACGCGTCTACCAATTCCGCATCATCGAATACAAGGAAGGCGGCAGGAACCTCGTCGTCTCGCGGCGGGCGCTCCTCGAGGAGGAGCAGCGGGCGATTGCCGACGAGACGCGTCGTTCTATCGTCGTCGGGGCTGTGATCACCGGCCGGGTGACATCGGTGCGTGAATTCGGCGCTTTCGTGGACCTCGGTGGCGGCGTACAGGGGCTCTTGCACGTGTCCGAGATGGGATGGTCCCGGGTGAATGACGCGTCTCAGGCGATGAAGGCCGGGGACGAGATCACCGTCAAGGTTCTCCGCGTCGACGATGACAAGCAGAAGATTGCGCTGGGGCTGAAGCAGCTCACGGACAATCCGTGGTCGACTGTCGAGGCACGTTACGCGGCGGGCCAGGTTCGGACTGGTCGAGTCACGCGCGTCGCGCAGTTCGGCGCCTTCGTGGAGTTGGAGCCAGGTATTGAAGGCCTCATCCCAGTGAGCGAAGCCGGCCTTGCCCGCGACGTCGATCTCAAGAAGGCCTTTCCCATAGGCGCTGAAGTCGAGGTCGTCATCCTCGAAGTGGACGCGACGGCAGGACGAATGCGGCTGAGCAGCCAGGCAGTCGTGCAGGCGAAGGAAGTCGAAGAAGTGCGTGAGTACACGCAGCGCGCGGAGAACACGTCGGGAGAGAGTCTTGGATCGCTCGCGGACAAGCTCCGCGACGCGTTCACGTCCCGCAAGACATGACGGTTCGCGCGGAACAGCCGTTCAACTGCGAGCGGCCACCGACTGGCTGACGATTCCGAACTTCATGAGGCTTTCGGCGGTGGCCACGATAGTGTCCTCGCGTGACCGCGGCTTCCAGCCAAGCACGCGCTGTGCCTTCGCGCTCGTCGCATGACGTGTGTTGTCGAGAAGAGGAACCAGCGGCCGTAAGGTAGGGGTGAATATCGCCAGGAATCGTACGAGCCAATTCGGCAATTGGCGTGTTGGCACCTTCTTCGCCGCATCACCCAAACGGGCCCTGAGCACAGTCGCAATATCCAGCATCGACATGATCCCGCCCGACACCGCAATGAAGCGTTCGCCCTTCGCCGCCGGGTGCGTCATCGCGCGGAGATGCAGATCGGCGACATCGCGCACGTCGACCACGCCGAAGTAGAGCCGGGGACAGCCTGGCGCTCCGTTCATCAGACGCGTTACGAGCTCGATAGACGACGAGAAGTCGGGCCCGAGCACCGGCCCGAAGATGCCAGCGGGATTGACGACCGACAGCTCGAGGGCTCCACCCTCGTCCTTCATGAAGTCCCACGCGGCGCGTTCCGCGATCGCCTTCGATCGCACGTAAGCGCTCATCTCGCCGCCGATGTTGGTCCAGCTCGTCTCGTCGAACGGAGCCGTCTGCGGCGGATGACCGTAGTAGATGGCGCCACACGATGAGGTGAGCACCACCCGTTTGACGTTCGCATCTCGTGCGGCCCCGAGCACACGCAGCACGCCGTCCCGCGCCGGCACGATCAGTTCGTCTTCGTTCTTCGGAGCCGCTGCAGGCATCGGCGACGCGACATGGATCACGTAGTCGCATCCAGCGACCGCCTCGGCCCACCCGTCGTCGTGTTCGAGATCGGCGGCACAGAACGCGAGCCGTTGACCAGACTCGACGCCGGCGTCCTTCAGCATCGCGCGAACGCTGTCCTCGCGGTTCAGCGACCGCACCGTCGTCCGAACCGCGTGTCCCTCGTTCAGCAACTGAAGGATGATGTGGCTCCCCACGAATCCCGAGCCACCGGTCACCAGTACCGGTACTCATGACACCTCTCGATCAACTGTATCCAACAATCCTCACTCGAGGCGGAAGGATGCGCCCCGGTGTCAATCCGGCCAGATCGGTAGAAACGGGGGGCCGGCGAACGACGGTCAACAACAGGATCCAGATGTCGCCGCGAGGTACTAGAATTGGCCCCGGCAGGCCACTGGTAGCTCGCGGGCCGGAGATGGATGGGGTTCATGACAAAGCTTGTTTGGCCAACGTCGCTCGGCTTGTGTGCGGCCCTCGTGTTCGCAGGCGCCGTCGGTGGCTCGCCCACCGTTCTCTGTGCACAACCGCCTCGGCCCAATATCGTGTTGATGTTCCCCGACAACCTTGGGTGGGGCGAGGTCGGCGCATATGGCAGCGTGCGCGGCCAGCTCACCCCGCGCATCGACCGGCTGGCCGCCGAGGGGATTCGGCTCAACAACTTCAACGTCGAGTTCTCCTGCACGGTCTCGCGCGCGGCGCTGATGACCGGACGCTACGCGATCAGGACCGGCGCGACGCAAAGTGCTGGCATCACACTGTGGGAAGTCACGCTCGCCGAAGCACTGAAGTCGGTGGGTTACGCCACGGCGCTCTATGGCAAGTGGCATCTCGGCGGCGATCGTCCCGAGGGACGTGAGCCTTCACGGCAAGGCTTCGACGAGTACCTACGGCATTCCTCGCACGAGCAATGAAGCGCAAACCACGATTGCCCAAGGCGACAAGACGCCGGGCACGTCCTTTCTCTGGGAGGGCTCAGCAACGGAACCCGCGCGCAACGTGAAGCCGTTCAATCTCGAAACGCGCCGCACCATCGATCGCGAGGCGGCCGATCGCGGCATCGCGTTCATGGAGCGCAACGCGCGCGAGCGCAAGCCGTTCTTCTTTTTCTACCCGATGACGCAGATCCACTTCCCGACGCTCTCGCATCCCGATTTCGCCGGCAAGACCGGCGCCGGGGACATCGGCGACGCGATGGCCGAGATGGATGCAAACGTCGGGCGGGTGCTCGACGCGATCGACAGGCTGAAGATCACGTCCAACACCATCGTGCTGTGGTGCACCGACAACGGACCCGAGCAGCGGCGTCCATGGCGCGGCTCGCCGGGACCGTGGTCTGGTTTCTATAACAGCGTGATGGAAGGCGGCATTCGTACACCGTGCATCATCCGCTGGCCCGGTCGCATCCCCGCGGGGCAGGTGTCGAACGAGATCGTCCATGAAATCGACCTGTTCCCCACGCTGGCTGCCGCGGTCGGCGGCGACATCGTCCCGAAGGATCGCGCGATCGATGGTGTCAACCAGCTGCCGTTCCTCGAGGGCAAACAGAGCCGCTCCAATCGCGACCACGTGATCTTCTTTACCAACGCTCAGCTGCGCGCGGTGAAATGGCGGGACTGGAAGCTGCACTACGTCTACACGCCCGAGGCGGGCGGACCGGCGGTTCCACCGTTGATGCGGCTGTTCAATCTGCTGTCGGATCCGAAGGAGGAAACGGACATCAAGGATGCCAATCCGTGGGTGCCGAGCGTGATCGACAAGATCGTCACCGAGTTCATGGCGAGCACCGAGAAGTATCCACATGTCCCGGTGAACGCACGCGATCCGTACGCTCCCGCACGTGACTAAGGCAACCGGTAGCTAGCCTTTCGTATACACGGTTCGCGTTGTCGATGAGCGTCCGCCGAGCGCGCCGCTCCGCGTCACTTCGACGACCAGCGTGTTCGGCGATTCCAGCGAGAGCTTCTGTGTAACGTCAACTGTGAGCGGCTGCCCGGACGCGGGATCGGCGAACGAGTGCACCGTCGCGATCGCGAGACTCTGACCCTCCCACCGCGCGCGCGACGATTGAGGTTGAAACCCGCGTCCCATCATGGCCGTGTTGCGAGACTCGGAGCCGTCGAGCGCATACACAAACCGCGGTTGCGGCTGCAGGTCGTAGCGTGTGAACACGAGCGGTTCGACGACGAGCTGCTTTGTGTCCTGCGTGATGGTGATCGTCGGTCCCCAGCCGCTCCCCATGTCGCCGGGCGCTGCGCTGGGTCCGGCTACCGGCGCGGGCTCCACCGTCCAGCGGCCTGAAAAGTCAGTTGGCGTCTGGGAATCAAGGCCGACGGCCAACCATCCCGAGACGGCTATCGCGATAAGCCAGATCGTGCGGGTCATCATCACCGTTCCTCGCCGCCGCTCAGTGTAGGCCGATCCGCTAGCGCCTGCGCCAACGCGATTCCGATCACGGTCAACAGCCAAGAGTTTCAGCCACCGGTGATTCCGCGGATGTGTACGATTCGTGATTCCGCGGCTTTGTCTTCCTCCGTGGATGGCTTCCTTCTACTCCTTCTCGTGTTCCGCGGATGTGATCGTTGCCAACAGTCTCCCTCCGTTCGCGGTTAGAATCACGACCGCTATGCGGGAAGCTGTGTTTGTTGTCGTTGGTGCGGTGCTGGCGTTCGCGCTCGCGCGCCAGGGCGACGTCGAGTGGCCGATGCACGGTGGCGTGGACAACATCCGCTACTCACCGCTCACACAGATCAACCGTTCGAACATCGCGCAACTGCAAGTCGCGTGGACCTTCGACTCGGGCGACAGTTTTCCGGGGTCTGAAATGCAGAGCCACCCGGTCGTCGTCGAGGGGGTGCTGTTTGCTACGACGCCGACGCTGAAGGTCGTGGCCATCGATGCGGCCACGGGTGTGGAGCGATGGCGGTTCGATCCATCTGGTGGAACCGGTGCGCGCAGCCGCTTCAGGCATCGCGGCGTGACGGTGCACAAGGATCGCGTTTTCGTTACGTATCGGAGCTCCCTGTGGGCGGTAGACCGTCGGACCGGCACGCCGATCGAGAGCTTCGGCGCTGGAGGTCGAATCGATCTGCGGGAGGGCCTCGGCAGGCCGGTCGAGCGGGTCACGGTGAGCGCCAGCACACCAGGAGCGATCTTCGAAGACCTGCTCATCATCGGCAGCAGCGTTCCGGAAACTTTGCCCGGGACGCCGGGCCACATTCGCGCGTTCGATGTGACCACAGGCAAGCAACGCTGGATCTTCCACACCATCCCCCAGCCGGGCGAATTCGGCTACGACACCTGGCCAAAGGACTCGTATCAGATCTCGGGCGGCGCCAATGCCTGGGCCGGGGTCACCGTGGATACAAAAGCGGGGATGGTCTTCGCCGCGACCGGATCAGCGTCGTTCGACTTCTACGGGTCCAGCCGCCATGGCGACAACCTCTTTGCCAACTGCGTCCTCGCGCTCGACGCTCGCACGGGCCGGCGCGTCTGGCATTTTCAGACGGTCAAGCACGACATCTGGGACTGGGACTTGCCGGCGGCGCCGAGCCTGGTCACCGTTACGCGCAATGGCCGTCCTGTCGAGGCTGTCGCGCAGATCACCAAGACCGGCTACGTATTCGTTCTCGATCGACGGAACGGCACGCCCCTCTTTCCGATCGAGTACCGCCGGGCGATGGAATCCGACGTGAACGGCGAGAGAGCTGCCGCGACCCAGCCCCATCCGCTGAAGCCTCCGCCGTTCGCGCGCCAGCGGTTCAGCGAAGACCTCGTGACGACACGTACTCCTGAAGCGCGCGCGGCAGTACTCGCGCAGGTGCGCAAGCTGCGCTCGGGTGGCCTCTTCACGCCGCCGTCGCGCGACGGCACGATCATCTTCCCCGGAGTGGACGGCGGTGCGGAATGGGGCGGTGCGGCATTCGACCCGGATACGGCGCTGCTGTATGTGAACTCGAACGAGATGCCGTGGGCCGTGCGGTTGATTCCCAACAGCGATACAGCCGTCTACAACGCCATGTGCGCGTCGTGCCATCGCGAGGATCGCAAAGGCTCGCCCGCTGCGCCATCACTCGAAGGCATTGGCGAGCGGCGTACGCGCGCCGAGATCACGACGATCGTCCGCGAGGGAACCGGTCGCATGCCGGGCTTCCCCGACATGGGCGGTCGGAACATCGACGACGTGGTGGACTTCCTGATCACCGGCAAGGACAAGTCGTCCGATCCGGCCATGAAGAAAGATCCGAACTGGCTGAACTACCGGATCGATGGCTACACCTTGCTCCGCGATCCCGACGGCTACCCGCCAATCACGCCGCCGTGGGGGACGCTCAATGCGATCGATCTCAATGCGGGGACGATTCGGTGGACGATCCCTTTTGGCGAGTACCCAGAGCTCGTGGCCAAGGGCCAGCGAAACACCGGGAGCGACAATTACGGCGGTCCGCTCGTCACGGCAGGAGGACTGCTGTTCATCGGCGCAACCAACTTCGATCGGAAGTTCCACGCCTACGACAAGCTCACCGGGGCGCTGCTTTGGGAGACGACGCTTCCGGCCGCTGGTAGCGCGACACCGTCGACCTACACCCTCGGCGGCCGTCAATTCGTGGTCATAGTTTGTGGGGGTGGAAAGAACGGCGCACCCTCCGGCAGTTCGATCGTCGCCTTTGCCCTGCCGCAGAACGCGGTGGGAAACTCACCGTAGCGTCACGTCCGCTACCGCCTGGAACGCTTTGCGGGCCCGATGGCGCCCCGCTTTCTGATTTCGCGCTAAAGTATAGGACTCAAATCCCGCCTCTGTGCCGGCCTCCAGTGCGTTCGAGCCACCCGTGACTCGATCCTCCTGAAGCTCAGCCTGGCTACGAGCGACAAAAGGAGTCGGCGTTATGGGTCAGCAGGTAGCCGGGCAG
Organism: uncultured Acidobacteriota bacterium; assembly: GCA_963724485.1. Classification (GTDB taxonomy): domain Bacteria; phylum Acidobacteriota; class Vicinamibacteria; order Vicinamibacterales; family UBA2999; genus JACCSI01. The sequence continues at coordinate 636,926 of CAVRUW010000009.1, read as the reverse complement.
GCACGCGGGTTTGCGTTCGTCGGCGTGAGAACTCACCAGCAAGGCCAGAAAGCGCACGGTCGCATCGCGAGGCTCCTGATTGGCCAGAGCCACGGGTACATCCGCCTCACCAATGATCGCGAGATCTTCTTTCATCGCAGTGACGTGCGCGAAGGCTCGCTCTTCAACGAGCTCGTCGTCGGCGACCAGGTGTCCTTCGAGTTGCTCGATGACAAGATCAGCGGCGCGCGGGCATTGCGAGTCGAGCGGAGACGACCGCGTTCCTGAACCGCCGGCCGCGAGTGACCCGCCTCGAAGCCCGGGATGACGCTGCGCTCGAGCGGCGTCGTCAGCAGCCGTTGGATGTCGCGCAACAGCCGCGAATCTGACGCCGACGCGAGCGAAATCGCACGTCCAGTGCGTCCCGCACGACCCGTCCGGCCGACGCGATGGATGTAGTCCTCGGCGACCAGCGGCAAGTCGTAGTTGATGACCAGGGGCAAGTGCGAGATGTCCAGCCCGCGAGCTGCAACGTCGGTGGCAACGAGAACCGACACCCTGCCCGACTTGAACTGATCGAGGGCGCGAGTTCGAGCGCCCTGACTCTTGTTGCCGTTAATGACCGCGGCTTTCACACCGGCACGTTCGAGGGTACTTACCGACACGATCCGATCCGTGCTTGGTCTTGCAGAAGACGAGCGCCTGCTGCTTGCCGGGCTGGGTCAGAAGGTGCATCAGCGCATCCGGTTTGCGATCGGCAGTCACGGGATGAACCTGGTGCGTCACCGTCAAAGGGACGCCCTGCCCATTCGATACATCCACGCGTGTCGCGTCTCGCGTGAACTCCGCTGAAAGCCGGACAACGGCATCGGACATCGTCGCCGAGAACAGCAGCGTTTGACGATTGCGTGTCAACGCGGCGCTCACCCGCCGAAGGGCGGGCTGGAAGCCCATGTCCAGCATTCGATCGCCTTCGTCCAACGTGAGGATCTCGATCCCTGACAGATCGATTGTTCGCCGCTCCATGTGGTCGATGAGCCGTCCCGGCGTGGCAACGACGATGTCGGTGCCCTGCCTCAACGCCTGGATCTGCGGCCCCATGGCAACGCCGCCAAAAATCGAGGTGACTCGGAGGTTCGCCGGTACGGCATAGCTCGCCAGCGCCCTATGAACCTGGGCCGCCAGCTCCCTCGTCGGCACCAGAACGAGGGCACGCGGGATTCGGCGTGTGCCTCCCGCCGGGCGTAGCATCAGCCGCTGGATCATCGGCAGACCGAATGCTCCTGTCTTGCCCGTTCCCGTCTGCGCACGTGCTAATAGGTCGACACCGCTCAAGACGATAGGGATGGCCTGGGCTTGAATCGGCGTCGGTTCGGCATAGCCAAGCCGGGCGAGCGGTGAACACAACGATGGCGAGAGCCCGAGTTTCGAAAATGACATCAACAATGGTCCTTCAGACCCGAAGCGTTTCCCTGCGACGCCATGGGGCAACTAACGATCAAGCCGCGCCGGCATGGCGCGAACGTGCATTCGAGGCGGAGGCCTCGAACGGATTCGTCTCTTAGCTAAGCTGGATGTGAGGAGGAGCGGGCCTGGGGTGGCTCGTTACGCCTACAGGTGGCAGAGCGCGTGGGAAGATCCGGTGCTGGCGATCATATCACGGAGGCTGATCCGCTCGAATCGGCCCGCGTTCCTGCTCCGTGTCCGCCGCCCTTGAAGTAGCGAATCGATATATATATGATTCAACCATATGGCCGACTCGGAACCGGATGACCTGGCGCTGAAAAAAGGGACGGCGGAACTTCTGGTGCTCGCGCAGCTCGAAGGCCGCGCCAGACACGGCTACGAGATCGCTCAACGAATCGCCGCCCGGTCCGAAGGCGCCGTGTCGTTTCAACCGGCCTCGCTCTACCCCGTCTTCTATCGCCTGGAGCGTCGTGGACTGATTGCCGGCCGTTGGGTGGAAAAAGCCGGCCAGCGCCGGCGGCGCTATTACCGGCTGACGGCCCAGGGCCGCCGCGTCCTGGCGGAACGACGTAAGGGATGGAACGCCTTCATACGTGCGGTTCAACAGGCCGCGGGGCTTCTATATGCGTGACTTCAAGGCTTTCGTACGCGCACACGTCGCGGCGTTGGGGTTGGCGGCCGATCGCGAGCAGAAGGTCGTCGATGAATGGGCCGCGGAGCTCGAGGAAAACTACGACGCACTCTGCGCCGACGGCCTCACGGACGAGGAAGCATGGCGCGCGATCCAGCGTCAGCTCCCGGACGGCAAGGAACTCGACCTGGAACCGGCCCTCCTTCGCCCGCCGAACGCCCAACGCGAGCCGTTGCCGCGTCGCACGATGCGCAGCGCGATCACCGGGCTGCGGAAGGCACTAACGACCGGAGTTGTCCGCGACGTCACCGCGAGTTTGCGGCTGCTAGTCAAGGATCCAGGCTTCAGCCTCACCGTCGTTCTGACGCTGGCCATCTGCCTGGGCGCCAACGCTGCCATCTTCACGGTGGTCCACGCCGTGTTGTTGCGGCCCTTGCCCGCTCCAGACCCTGACCGCATCGTCGGCATCGGCGATGTGTATCCCACGATCACGCCCAACGACATCCTGTCGAATGACGCTCCTTCCTACTTCGATCGACTCAAGGAGCTCACCACGCTTGAAGAACAGGGAATGTTCACTTTCTGGTTCGATACGCTGACCATCGATGGCCTGCCGCAAGAAGTGCGCGGTATGAGAGTCACGCCATCGCTCCTCCGCGTATTGCGTGTGTCGCCAATACTCGGACGAGCGTTTGCCGACGCTGACGGCGAGATCGGGGAGGAGCAGAAGGTCATCCTGAGCTACCCGCTCTGGCAGCGGCTGTACGGCGGCAACACAGCCGTCCTCGGGCAGTCGCTGCGGCTCGGTTGGACCGGCAAGCAATACACGATCGTGGGTGTGATGCCCGCCGGATTCTCATTTTTCGATCAGGGGTATGGTGGCCACGCCGATGCGGATGGCGTGCAGTTCTGGATTCCGCTGGCCTTCACGCCGGAGCAGAAGTCCGATGGCGGCAGGACTCGCTATGGCTTCTACCATGTCGGACGGTTGCGCGCGGAGGCCTCAGTCGAGCAGCTGCAGGCGCAGCTCAATGCTCTTCGCGCCGCCAACGCCAAGCGGTTTCCACAGTTTCGATACGACGAGCTCGGTATGTACACAGCCGCGACGCCGCTGCAGGAAGCGTTGACGCGGCGCATCCGTCGAACGTTGTACCTGCTATGGGCCGGCGCCGGGTTCGTCCTGCTGATCGGCACCATCAACATCGCGAATCTCTCGCTCGCCCGCGGCAACGCCCGCCGGCGTGAACTGGCCACTCGTCTCGCCTTGGGAGCGGCCCGATTCCAACTGGCGCGACAGCTGATCATCGAGTCAATCGCTCCGGCCGCCCTTGGCGGGGCCGCTGGCGTTGCCATTGGCGCGGCAATCCTTCAGGCACTCTCGTTCGCCGGCCTTCACGACTTGCCGAACGCATCAGACGTCCGAATGAACGCGACCTCGATTGCCTTCGTTGGCGCGGTCTCTTTGGCGGTAGGACTCCTCATCGGTCTCGTAACGGCGACTATGGCAGGCGCGACGTCGATCAACCTGACGCTGAGCGACGGCAACCGTTCCGGCACCAGCGGTCGAACCGCGCAGCTGTTCCGGCGTGTCCTGGTGACGACGCAAGTCGCACTGTCTGTTGTTCTCTTGATCGCCGCGTCGTTGTTCTTCACCAGCTTCCGTCACTTGATTGGCCTCGACGCGGGGTTCTCGGCCGCTGGCGTGGTCACCGCGACTATCTTTCCTCCGCCGTCGCGCTACGCCAACGCCAAAGCGGCGGCGACCCTGCAGGATCGTGTGCTCGACAAGGTACGCGCCATTCCAGGCGTGCAGGCCGCCGGCATCACGTCCAACATCGCACTGAGTGGGTTTGAAAGCCCGTCGGGCGTCACCGCAACCGGGCGCTCGGTGCCAGGGGAAGCCGCGATCATTCCGTCGGTCGTTTCGGTAACGCCTGGATACTTCGAAGCGATGACCACGCGTCTGGTGCGCGGCCGCTATTTTGCCAGCAGCGACCGCGAGGACACTCAGCGCGTCGCCATCGTTGACGAACGGCTGGCACAGCGGCTGTGGCCGAACGAAGATCCGATCGGCAAGGGCATCTCGCGCGGCGAGTTCGGACCGTTTACGGTCGTGGGCGTCGTGCGCGAAATGCGTCTCGAAGGACTCACGGTCCAGATCGAGTCGATCGGTACCGCCTACTTCCCACATACTCAGGCGCCGCCCATGCCACGACTGCGGTGGATCGCCATCAAGTCGGCCGCTGAGCCGGCGGCTATCGTGCGCGCCCTGCGGACGGCCATCGCCGACATCGATCCGGACTTGCCAATCTCTGACATCCAGACGATGAGCGGGCGCACCGCGCAGTCACTGGTTTCGCAGCGGCTCGCGATGAATCTGGCCGCGATGTTCGCAGTGGTCGCGCTGTTGCTGTCGATGTTGGGGATCTACGGCGTGCTGGCCAATCTGGTCGCGCGTCGATCGCGCGAGATCGGCATTCGCATGGCGCTCGGAAGCACCGTGCGAGCCATCGCAACCCTCGTGCTGACCGAAGGCGTCACGCTGATCGGCATTGGCCTGATCCTCGGTTTGGCTGGGGCGGTCGCCATGGCGCAAGCGCTCAAGACCATCGTCTTCGGCGTGCTGCCGACCGATCCCATACTGCTCACCACGGTCGCCCTGGCGACTGGATGCGTCGCCCTTCTGGCCTGTGTTGTGCCGGCGCGACGAGCAACACGCGTCGATCCGGTGGAAGTGCTTTCGCAGTCGTAACCGCGACACCAGCCATCATGCGGTCGCCGATTCCGACCAGATGTTCCTCATGACCCACGTGAGGGCGACCACGCTGATCAGGAAAACTATTGCGAGCCAGGCGGCCTGCGACCATCGGCCGTAGAGTGAAGTGCCTACCAGGAACAATCCGGACCAGATTGAAGTGCATCCTGAAAACCACCCAAGCAGCGCCAGCGGAATGTTGTCCTCACGGCGCTCGCCCACCGGAACGTTGGATTCTCGGCGAACCCATTCCCAACCCGGTCCAAAGGGCCTGACCTTCCGGTAGAAACTGATCAGCGTCTCTCGATCGGTTTCAGGTCCCAGGTACGCCGCCGCAATCCAACAGATCGTCGTAATCACCACGGTCACCAGCAGGCCAACGTGCGGGCTGAGCGGCGACCCGGCGCGCGCGATCACGAGAAGACTCACTGATACGACGAGCGAGCTCGTCATGGCCACGATCTCGCACCACGCGTTCACGCGCCACCAGTACCATCGAACGAGATACAAGAGGCCAGTGCCCGCGCCGATCTGCAGAATCACGCCGAAGGCATCCCGGGCCGTATCCATCAAGTAAACCGTCGCGGCGGAGGCGAGGAACAGGCCAACGGTGACGAGCCGACCGACTCGCACGTAATGCTGCTCGCTCGCGTCGCAATGCACGAACCGCCGGTAGAAATCGTGCACCAGGTAGGACGCTCCCCAATTGAGATGCGTGAGGATGGTAGATGAGTTCGCCGCGATTAAACCACCGACCATCAGGCCGGCGAACCCAACCGGCAGGAATCGCAGCATCGCCGGATACGCGATGTCATGACCAAGGAGTGTCGGATCCAGATTGGGAAACGCTCGCTGAATATCCGACAGCTCGGGATACACGATCAGCGAGCACAGGGCGACGAGAATCCACGGCCACGTGCGAAGAACGTAGTGGGCGAAATTGAAGAACAGCACGCTGCGCAGCGCGTCCTTTTCGGACCTCGACGCCAGCATGCGTTGCGCGATGTAACTGCCGCCTCCCGGTTCCGACCCTGGATACCAGACCGCCCACCACTGCACCGCGATCGGCATGACGAACACGGCAATCGCGAGGTCGATGTTGCTCGAGAAATCTGGAAAGAAGCTCGTGTAATCCAGCCCGCCGGGACCGCGACGCGTGGCCAGCTTGTCCATCAGCCCGCCGAGACCGCCGACCTGCGGCGACATCACCGCGAAATAGGCAGCCGCGATGACCGCGGACATCTTGATGAAGAACTGGATCATGTCGATGACCAGCACGCCCCACAGCCCGGCGTAGGTCGCGAACACGACGTTCAGCAAGCCAACCCCCAGGAGCGTTTGCCATCGATCGAGCCCGAACAGGATTCCGGCGATCTTGACCGCGGCCAGGTTGACCGTTGCCATGATGATGCAGTTGTAGAAGAGCCCGAGATACAAGGCGCGAAAGCCACGCACCAGAGAGGCCGCCTTGCCCGAATATCGAATCTCGTAGAACTCGAGGTCCGTCAGCACGCCGGATCGCCGCCACAGGCGTGCGTAGAAGAACACCGTCATCACACCCGTCAACACAAACGCCCACCACACCCAGTTGCCGGCTACGCCATCGCGCCGGACGATGTCGGTGACGAGATTGGGGGTGTCGCTGCTGAAAGTCGTCGCGACCATCGAGAGCCCGGCCAGCCACCATGGAACGGCGCGGCCCGAGGCGAAGAACTCCGACGTGTTCCGGCCGGCGCGCCTGCCAAAAAACAGCGCGGGCGCGAAACACACGAGCAAGGACACAACGATGATGATCCAGTCGAGTGCGGCCAGTGACACGACCGCAACCCTACCATGGCGTTGCGGCCGACGGATCACGTCGAAGGTGGCGAGCTCAGACCCTCAGACCTCGATGAGAGTCGTCTCGAGATCCACTTCGGCCATCATCGCGCGAAGGCCGCTCGCCAACTCCTCACCTGCTTCGTGCAACGCCTCGATCGGCATCTCGGGAAGGCTTTCGAGGATGAACCACATTCGCCGAGCATCGTGATCGAGACGAGTGCGGACGCCCTGTCGCCAGTTCCATCGACGACAGGTCACGCCAACATCGTCTCGCCACACGACTTCTCCAGGCTCCGGATGGTCCTCTATCCGTTGCCCGTCTTTCATCGTGTCGAACACTTCCGCGCCCGTTGCAATCACGAGACGAGGGGCACCGACGTACGCCGCCAGGTTTTCTCCACCAACCGGCACAGCAAACCGAAGGCTGATCGCGTTGTAGAGATCGACGACGGGATTGACTTGCGGCAAGGTACCGTCCCGCAGAAACCGCTTGCGAAGCGCCTCGGCTGAAGACGGGGTTCGCTGTGCCTTGGCGCCGAAACGCTGGAACACGCGCCTCCAGGCGTCGAGATGTGCGTCGGCCCATACGGGCTGTCCCGCCTCCAGAACCGTGCGGGCCTTCGCGAGCGCCATCGGCGCCACTGCTCCATCGGGGGTTCCGCTCGCCTCTGCGACGAGGCTCAATGCGCGGAACCCGGGCGCCAGTGCGAAAACCTTCGGATCGATGGACGGCACGATGGTGGACGCCATGGCAACTCGAGACCGTTTCGTGGGGTTCGGCAGGCGGGCGCGTTGGTTCGGACGTTGCGCGCGCGACAGTGCAAGATGTTGTCCGTATTCGATCAACCTGTCCAGATCGCAGCAGGCCGGAGCCGGCCAGAAGTGCGACTCGGGCTTTCGCCTTTGGACCGGTAGCTGGCAAACTGCAGCCGTGGATTACACGTCCTTGTCGCTTGCCGACATCGAGTCGGAGTTCACCGCCATCGCCCGCGACACGCTGTCGGTCTTCGGACATCTCGACGAACGACAGCTCAATTGGCGGCCAGACGCGACGAAGTGGAGCGTTGCCCAGTGCTTCGATCACCTGTTGAACGCCAACCGCGAGATGTTCGAGGCAACGGACGCCGCCTTGGACGATTCGCGATCGCGAACAATCTGGCAGCGCTTGCCGGTTCTGCCCGGGGTCTTCGGGCGGATCATGGTCAAGTCGCAGATGCCACAGTCGACGCGGAAGTTTACGGCACCGCCGAAGGCGGTTCCGGCGTCGAGCGCGATTGACTCACGCATCATCGAGCGCTTCGTTGCCTATCAGCACGAAGCCGCTGCGCGTGTCCGCTCGCTCGAGAAACGCGACGTCGGGCGCATCATCATGGTGTCGCCCTTCGCGTCGTTCATCGCCTACAGCGTCCTCGATGGCCTTCGCCTGATAGTGACGCACGAGCGCCGGCACTTCGAGCAGGCGCGACGCGTGACGCAGGAGTCTGGGTTTCCCTCCTCCGCGTCGCATTGACTTGCGTGGGCCGAGCCGGTACGTTGCGCCCATGCCAACGACCCCGGATCGCCCGTCCTCGGACTCGGATCGCCATGAGGTCACCCTTTCCCGGCGGGAACTGCTCGCTGGCGCGGGGGCGGGTGCCGCCGCGCTGGTCCTCGACTCACGCGATCTTCTCGCCCAACCGACCTCTGGACGAGCCATCGTCTTCTCTCACACCACCGTCGTCACCGTCGACACGGTTCAGGACGACATCGCGCTTGCGGTTGAAGGCGATCGGATCGCGGCGATTGGCCCCACTGATGCGATCCTCAAGAAATATCCAAACGCCGACGTCTATGACGGGCGAGGCAAGGCGCTGTTTCCGGGTCTGATCAACTGCCACGCCCATCTCGCCGCGACCCTCGCGCGTGGTTTCAACGAAGACTTTGGCTTCCCCAATTCCGCGCGGCTGAAAGTTCAACCCAACAGCCTTCTTCAAGGAGAAGAGGCCACGTTGATGGTCACCATCGGCGCGTTGGAAGCGATCCGGACCGGCACGACGACGTTGGTGGAGAACTCGGGAGGCATCGCGCGGCACGCCGATGCACTCGCGAAAACGGGGTTGCGCTGGGTGTTTGCGGAATCGATCCGCGACAGCGAAAACGTTGCGGGCCCGATGTCGCCCGACGGCCTCGCCAAAAGTGAAACGCCGAGGTTCTCGGCCAAATTGCGTGACGAAGGGCTGCAACGAATCAGCGACCTGTTCAGCAAGTGGCACGGTGCCAACCAGGGACGCATTCGTGTGTTTCCCGCAGCCGCGCTCGCCGAGACCGCGTCGCCCGAGTTGCTGCAAGCGGTGCGCGCCTTTGCCGAGAAGCACGATCTCGGCTACACCATCCACCTCTCGCAGAGCCGCGCGGAGGTGGACTTCATGGTGAAACACCATGGCCTGCGCCCACCGGCGTTTCTGGCCAAGCACGGCTTCCTTGGCCCGCGCCTCTTCGCCGCTCATTGCAGATATGTGGACGACGGCGATATCGCGGTGCTCGGCAAGTCGGGCACGATCGTCTCGCATCAGGCAGGCATGGCCGCGAATCGCGGCGTCATCCCGCCTATCCCTGCCTTGCGAGCCGCGGGTTGCCCGATCGCGAACGGCACCGACAACAACACCAACGACCTGTTCGAAGTGATGCGGATTGCGCTCCTGACAGAACGCATCCGACGCGACGACGCGTTCCCGGGCGTTCGACCGCAGCCGGAGGACATGCTCGAAGATGCCACGCTCGGCGGCGCGCGCGCCGTGCGCCAGGAAAAGGTCGTCGGCTCGCTCGAAGTCGGCAAGAAGGCCGACCTTCTGGTCGTCGATACGCTCCGCGCTCACCTCGTTCCCGCGGGACGAATCGTCTCCGCGTGGATCCACAACGGTCAACCGGCCGACATCGAGTCCGTGATGATCGACGGCCAGTTCGTGATGCGGAGCGGGAAGGTGTTGACGTTGGATGAGGGGAGCATCATTGCGGAGGCGGACAAGGTGGGGCGGAGGATTTGGGGGCAGGTGAAGGCGGCCGGGCCGATTACGATCCCGGGCAGGCCGCTCCAGAAGTGACTGGCTACTTAGCCCCAGTCCAGTTGACGATGAGCGTCATCGGAGGCATCACTTCGTCGACGAACTCGTTCACGAGAATGCGCTCACCGTCTGACGTCACGTCGTACGGAAAAGCGTCCAGCCGGGATGGACGTGTACGGATCGGAAACAGAGCTCGCGACGCACCCACCTCGAAGCGTGACGTGCGGCCATCGACGGCGGTCGCGGTCAGCACGCCGTCCGGCGCTACGTAGAACATCTCGCGTCCGTTGCGATTCCACCGCGGCAGGCTGCCGCCGGCCGCTGTAACCCGCGTCTCGCTCTCGTGCCCGGGAAACTGCGTGACGTAAACCTCCTGCCGCCCGGACTTGTTCGTCATGAACGCCACCCATCGGCCGTCAGGAGAGAACTGCGGTTGGGATTCGATGAACGTCGTCTCCACGAGGGGCGACGCTTTCTTCGGGTCGGCCCGCGGCAACATCCAGATATCGCTGCGGCCGATGATGCCGCCGCCGGCGACGTAAACCAGGAACCGGCCATCCGAGGACGCGTGCGCGTTGAACTTCCCGAGCTCGTCTTCGAGCAGGAGCGTTTCACTGCCGGCGCCACTCGCCGCTTTCTCGTACAAGTGAATGCTTCCCTCTCGCAACGAACTGAACACAATGCGGTCGCCCCGCGGTGACCAGTTCGGAGCGAAGTCATCGCCGGCGGCGAACGTCGAGCGTTCCCCGAGTCCCCGCGCGACGTCGAAGATCCAAAGGTCTCGGGTCAAGCGGTCGTCGTCCAGTATGCTGGTGGCCACGTGCGAGTCGTCGGGCGACAACGCCACGTCGACGTAGTCATCCTGCTCGCCGAGCGTTCCCAGTCGGGTTCCTTTGCGATCGAACCAAATGAGTTGGGACCGGACCCGAGACGCGGTCTGGAAGACGAGCATGCCCGTCTGAGATATCGTGAATGCCCCGGTCACTTCGGAAGCCGAGCGACCCGCGACCTGGATCTGCTCGCCGAGAGGCACTGGATCGCCTTGCAGCTCCAGGCGCTCGACGTCAAAGCGCTGCGCGAGCAGCGTCCCGGCGCGCAGAAAGAGCAAATGACCGTTGGCATATTTCGGGTTCGCGGCGTTCTCCAGAATCAGCTTGCCGGGATCCTTCGAGTCGAGCGAGCCTGCATAAACACCGCGCGGGACGGTTCGTCCTCCCTTGCCCCCCACCACGAAATACAGGAAGCGCCGGCCGTCTGGAAGAAAGAAGGGATAGGAGTGCTGCACGTCGCCGCTCGGCTCGTCCAGCGTCGTTGCTGCGGTCGGGGTGCCAGACGCCGCGGCCGATACGCGGAACAAGGGTGCGTTCCCGCTCGGCGTGAAAAGAATCACGTCGCTGCTGCTCCACGTGCCGGTCGCCGCGAATCCAGCATCACAAATCGTGACCACTTCTCCATCACTCACATTGATCTTCTTGAGCTTCTTCTCCGCAATGAAAGCGACGAACCGCGAGTCGGGCGACCAGAACGGAAACGAGGCGTCATCGGTGCCCCCCAACGGCTGCGCGATCCGGCGGTCGAGACGGCGGATATAGAGCTGCGAGCGGCCGGTTGAATCCGACGCCACAACAGCCAGCCGTTGACCGTCGGGGGAAAGGGCAAAGCGCCCTGGCGGCGGGCCCGATAGGTTGACGCCGTCTGGAAGGACGATCGACGTGCTGTAAGTAGCAACTTCGGCGGCCGTTTGATCGCCAGCTCCACCGCGACGCATCGCCAACGCCGCGATGAGACCAAGCAAACAGATCGCCGCAACGCCCCACGCGACGCGTTCCCGCGTCGTGGCGACACTCGCCGACGGTGCGGCTGACTCCGTTCGCCCAGCCGGATCCTTCAACGCTTCGTCGATCTCAATTCGGGCGTCGGCCATGTCGTGCAGCCGCTGGTCCGGATCCTTCGCGAAGCAGCGGTGGAGCAGCCACCGGATCCTCGGCGACGTTGCCGCGGGAAGCAGTCGCCAATCCGGCTCGTGCTCCAGAACGCCTGCGATGGCGTCTGACGTCGTCCGCCCAGGAAAGGCACGGCGTCCCGTGAGCATCTCGTACAACACGCAGCCGAATGACCAGATGTCCGTTCTCTTGTCGATCGGAAGTCCCCTGGCCTGTTCGGGGCTCATGTACGCGGCGGTGCCGACGACCGTGCCGATCCTGGTGCCGGCCCCAGTGAGCGTTGGTGAGTGGGACGCGTCTCCGTCAGAGGGCGTCGGCTCGAGCGACTTGGCCAAACCAAAGTCGAGGACCTTCACCCGACCTTCGGCGGTCAACGCGATGTTCGCCGGCTTGAGGTCGCGGTGGACGACGTTCTTCCCGTGCGCCGCGTGCAGGGCATCGGCTATCTGACGCGCGAGTCTGAGGGCCTCCGGAACTGGAAGTGGACGCTTGTCCACCAGGCGCGCGAGGGTGTCGCCCTCAACCAGTTCGAGGACGAGAAACTGTGATCCGCTCACCTCCTCCAGCCCGTGGATGGCTGCGATGTGCGGGTGGTTGAGCGATGCGAGGATCTGCGCTTCACGCCAGAATCGGGCGACTCGCTCCGCATCACCGGCCAAACTCTCGGGAAGTGCCTTGATCGCAACATCACGTCCAAGGCGCGAATCGCGCGCTCGATAGACCTCACCCATGCCACCCGCTCCCAAGGTGGACACGATCTGGTAGGGACCAATGTGAGAGCCGATGGGCAAGCCCATAAATGACGCTCGATGATGCCGAGGGACTTATCGGCGGTCAATCGTAACGGAGGAGGCCACGGCCAGGAAGCCACGAAGGTTGATTCCAACCTTTTGCGCAGGAGGCCTGTCTATACAATGTCTGCCTATGACAGGTATCAACAGCCGGGCTCTGGATCGGGAGCTGAAGAAGGGCTCCGCCGAGCTGCTCATCCTCTCGCTCCTCGACGCGCGGCCTCGCCACGGCTACGAACTGAGCAAATTGATCCACGTCCGGTCGGGCGGTGACCTGACCTTTCACATCGATTCCCTCTATCCCCTGCTTTATCGCCTGGAAGAACGCGGGTGGATCAAGGGCACGTGGGTGGAGCAGCCCGGCGAACGTCGACGCCGCTTTTACAAGATGACGGCCGAAGGCCGCCGGATTCTGGCTCAGCAGCTCGAAACGTGGGAGACGTTCGTGGCCGCAGTGCGCCGGGTGACGAGAGGCGAACATGTCTGAGTCGAACGCGGCCAATGAAAGCGCCGTGAGAGCAACGTGGGCACGTGAAGTCCGCACCCGACTGGCCTCGCTCCGCCTGTCCCCCACTCGTGAGAACGAGATCGTCGACGAGCTGACACAGCACCTCGACGATCACTACCGCGAGATGATTGCGGGCGGCGCATTGCCAGACGAGGCCAAGCGTCTTGCGCTCGCTGACTTCCGCAGCGGCAACGTGCTGGCGCAACAGATGACGGCCTTGCGGCAAGCGCATGCGGCGCCACCGGTGACACCTGGCACATCAACGGGTCACGCGCTGTCCGATCTCTGGCAGGACCTTCGGTATGCCGCGCGTATGTTCTCGAAGCAACCTGGGTTCGCGGCTGTCGCGGTGCTGACGCTGGCGATCGGCATTGGCGCTACGACCGCCATCTTCAGCGTCGTCTACGGCGTGTTGCTGAGGCCGCTTCCCTTCCCCGAGCCGGAGCGGCTGGTCGATGTGAGCCATCGCGGCTGGAATCATGGTCCAGCGACGTATTTCACCTATCGCGACAATCAAAGGGCATTTGAAGGGATCGGCGCCTGGGAGTCGAACGAGGTCTCGGTCACCGGGCGAGGTGATCCAGAGCGTCTGGACGTGATCGCCGTCAGCGAAGTCACGCTACCTCTCCTGCGCGTGCAGCCCCTGCGCGGACGACTCTTCAATGCGCAAGACGATACGCCCGGCAGTCCTCTTCGAGTGGTCCTGACTTACGGCTATTGGCAGACGCGATTCGGCGGTGCCGATAGCGTCATCGGCGAGTCGCTCCAGATCGACGGCGCACCCGCGGAGATCATCGGCGTGCTGCCGGCGTCATTCAAGTTCCTGCGCAGTAATCCAGCGCTCGTCATACCGATGCAGCTCGATCGCGCCAACGCGTTCCATATCGAGTTCGACTTCCAGGTGCTGGCGCGCTTGAAGCCGGGCGTCACCGCTGTCTCAGGCGAACGAAGATCTGGGGCGCATGATCCCGCTGCTGCCGAGGATGTTCGAACGGCTGAAGATGCAACCGAACGTTCGGCCGCTCGCCGACTACGTGATCGGCGACGTGGGGCGCATCCTCTGGATTCTCCTCGCTGCTGTTGGCGTCGTCCTGCTGATTGCCTGCGGGAACGTCGCCAACCTGTTCTTGATCCGCGCTGAAGCGCGGCAACAAGAACTGGCGATGCGTGCGGCGCTGGGCGCGAGCCGTGGCCGTCTCGCGCGCGCGTTGCTCACCGAGTGTTTTCTGCTGGCACTCGCCGGTGGCTTGCTGGGTGTCCTCCTGGCACAGACCGCGCTCGGACTACTGCGCACCGCGGCGCCAGCGGAGTTGCCACGTCTCGACGAGATCGCCATCGATCCCGCCGTGCTGCTCTTCACGCTTCTCATCTCGATGACGAGCGGAGTCCTGTTCGGCCTCTTCGCCGTTCTGAGGTTCGGGAAGGCGAGCGTCACCGCGCTCAAGGAAGGGGGCCGGTCGACAAGCGACGCGCCAGGACGCCATCGCACTCGAAATGCGCTGGCCGTGACGCAGGTCGCGTTGGCGTTGATGTTGATGATCGTCTCCGGACTGATGATCCGAACGTTCGTTGCCATGCGAAGCGTCGACCCTGGCTTCACACGGCCAGACGAAGTACAGACTTTCCGCGTGGCCATTCCGGAAGGTCTCATCGGCGATGAAGAACAGGCGATACGGACTCATGAAGCGATCGCCCAGCGTATCGCGCAGGTACCGGGAGTAGCCTCGGTGGGCATCTCGTCATCGATCACGATGGACGGCGAGGACAACGGCAACACTTTCTATGTCGAGGAGGCGCCGATCGCGCCAGATACGCTGACACCGCTCCGGCGTTACAAGAGCTTCGCGCCCGGGTACTTCGAGACCATGGGCAACCCGCTGGTGGCAGGGCGCTCCATCACCTGGACCGAGATCTACGAACGGCGGCCTGTGATCGTGATCTCCGAGGTCCTGGCGCGCGAGTATTGGGGAGAACCCGCTCGTGCGATCGGCAAGCGCGTCCGCGGGGGCCGGCGGGATCCGTGGCGAGAGATTGTCGGCGTCGTCTCCGATGCACGAGACGACGGGCTGAATCATCCGCCAACCGCAATCGTGTATTGGCCACTACTCAACGACAGCTATCGCCTGCGGACGTTCTCATACGCGGTCCGGTCGAGTCGAGTCGGTTCGCAAGGCTTCATGCGTGAGATTCGGCAAGCGGTGTGGGCCGTCAATCCCAACCTGCCACTCGCCACGGTGCAGACGCTCGAGGAGATTCAGGCGCGCTCCATGGCCCGGACGTCGTTCGCCATGGTGATGCTGGGCATTGCCGCGACGGCGGCGGTGCTGCTCGGCGTGGTGGGAATCTATGGGGTCATCGCGTATGTCGCGAAGCAGCGGGTCCGCGAGATCGGCATCCGCATGGCGCTCGGTGCCCAGATCAAAGACGTGCGCTCCATGTTCTTGCGGCATGGCCTCTGGCTGACCGCCACCGGCATCACACTCGGCATCGGGGTCGCACTCCCGCTGACCCGCGTCATGTCCGCATTGCTGTTCGGCGTTGGCCCGATGGATCCCACGACCTATGCCGGCGTATCAGCGGCGCTGGCACTGGTGGTGCTCGTCGCCACCTATCTGCCAGCACGTCGTGCCGCGCGCGTCGATCCCATCGTCGCTTTGCGAGCGAACGGTTAGAACGGAAACAGGATCCCCTTGTCGCGAAGACGTTCGAATTCCTTCGGTGAGAACCGGTGCAGCTGCGCCGGCCGGCTGGGACCGTCCTGGATGAATTCCTTGAGCGGCTTCAGGATCCCCAGCAGTGCCATTTTTCGCCGGAAGTTGCGCTTGTCGAGGTCCCGACCGAGCACCTCCTCGTAGACCCGCTGAAGCTGACTGAGCGTGAACTTCTTCGGTAACAACTGGAATCCAACGGTTGTGTATTCCAACTTGTTGATCAAACGCTGGAGGGCATAAGCCAGGATCCGTTCGTGATCGAACGCCAGCGGAGGATGCTCTCGAGCCGGCATCCACCTCGCCGCCCCAGCATCGGTACCCGCGGTCAGGGGCACGGCCTCGCCTGTGATCAGCGCGTAGTAGGCAACCGTCACTACTCGTCCGCGCGGATCGCGATGTGGATCACCGAAGGTATAGAGCTGTTCAAGAAACACGTCTCGGACGCCGGTCTCCTCGTCGAGCTCACGTCTGGCAGCGGCCTCGAGCGACTCACCATCACGGACGAACCCTCCCGGCAGCGCCCAACGCCCTTCATACGGCGGCAAGGCGCGTTCTACGAGAAGAACGTTCAAGCGCGATTCACGCAGGGCGAAGATTACGAGATCGACGGTTACCTGGACATCAGTCCGTTGAGTCATGACTTAGATTCCGGCGGCAACCAGACAGGCGCACTGGGCCGCCTTGCGCACCCTGCCGACTGCGCCGGCATTGAACTCGAGAAAGTCCGACTCGACGCCGTCAGAAAAGATGACGCCGCCCGACGGCATCAGTGATTCGATCACAATCTCGTGTCCGGGTTCGATTGTGCCCGCGACGATCGAAGCGGCGGAGTGCCGGCTTACAAACGGCTCTCGAACAGCGAACATCAATCGCGGATCCTCCCACGAGAACTGGATCGACCGCGCCACCTGCCCCCCGGCAAATGCCGTTACTCCAGCCGCCATGTTGAAGACCGACGACATCCACCCCGTTGATCCCGCACCCGTGCTCACCAAGACCCCGCTCGATGATTGCACTTCCGTGGCGCCGTCCGTGGCCAGCCGGTAACGAGCCGAGGAGTGGGTTCGTGTGCCGATGAACAGATCATTGAAGCCAAGCAGCTTTTGGCCGTCAGCCAGTTCAACCGCTGCCAGGGTTACGGCTCGCGTGACGGCTTCTCCCTTCATCAACCGGATGACGGCGTCGCGCGCTTGTGCCGGTGAGAACGGCAGTAGCACACCATCGAACCGATGTGGGTCAGGATTGACGCCCACGATCGGCCGATCGCCCGCGTACTTGGCCACGTTCGCCACCAGCCCGTCCTGCCCGAGCGTCACGACGAGATCGTGACCGCCAAACATGAAGGTGGGGACGAGACTTCGATCGATCAGCTGACAGGGAATGCCGAAGTCGAGATCCCTCCGCAGCCGATCGAGTGAACGAGCATAGGCGTCGTGCTCCTGCTCGAAGTCGCTGAAGTCGCCCCCGGCCCGTTCGATGTAGAACCTCGCCTGCCCTCGCGTGTTGAACCGGTCGATCAGCTCGTCGAGCCGCGTGCGCCGCGTGACCAGGATGATCTTTTCGTAACTTGACACTGCCGTTTCACCGGTTGGACGTCGTCAGCGACGTCAAGAGGTCAGGCGTGACGTTGATCTCGCCGATCTTCGCCGCGTTCTCGGCCAGCTCACGAAAAGCGAGGGCGATCATCAGCTTGGGATCCGCGCCGCCGGCGCTGAGGGCCAGCAGTGTCTTCCAGTCGACGTTGCGGACAGGTGCCAGAGTCTTTTCGAGCCCATATGCGCGAGCGTCAGCGTCTCGCCGCTCGTTCTCACTACGTCGTTCGACCAGCGCTGTCCGCCGTTCTTCGACCGAGATGTCTGCGGCGATTTGCCTCTCGCGGATTTGCTTTTGCTTCTCTTGGACGGCGAGCTCGGTTTCAAGTTCGCTCTCCTTGATGAGCCGTTCTTGTTCAACCGACGCGTTCCGACGAGCGTAAATCGCCTCATCCGCTTTGCGTTGCAGCCCCTCGCGCGCGTCGGCTTCGAGGGCCCTGGCGATGTCGGGCGTTGGCTTGATCGCCAACACGGTGAACGCGAGGATTTCGACGCCTAGCATCAGTACGGGATCTGCGGTACGGAGGGTGGCTGTTACTTCCGCCACAATCGCGTCCGAGCTCACCAGCGCTTCGCGCAGCGCCATCCGTTGCACGACGGCGCGCGCAAAGATTTGCGCGGTTTGCACCAGGCGCTCCGCCACCTTCTCCGGATCATCAGACACGAAACGACCTCTTCGTCCCACGCTGAAATCCATGAGGGCGGCTAGTCGTTTGGGATCGGTCACCCGATACGTCAGCTGCCCTTGGATTGTGACCGGCTGAAAATCTGCCGTCACCTCACTGAATGCGAACGGCACGTCGCGACTGGCGAGCGGAACGGCAACGATGGTCGAAGCCGGCCGAAAGTACCAGAACGCCAAACCGGGCCCTTCATGGCGGACTTGGCCATTGTGAAAGTGCAGCACGTAAGTCGTCGGCGGGGTCTTCATGTAGGCAAGCATGGCTGAACTCCTTATTAGTGTCTTATGGACACTAATAATAGTGTCTTAGAAACACTATGTCAAGAGGCATGCGGGGAGTGGTCGAATTTGCGCGAAGTTGCACCTTCGCCGGCACAACAAACGAATTGGTCGGGAGGTTTCTGAATCCTTGCGCGACGGTCAGAAGCTACGGG
Organism: uncultured Acidobacteriota bacterium; assembly: GCA_963724485.1. Lineage (GTDB taxonomy): Bacteria > Acidobacteriota > Vicinamibacteria > Vicinamibacterales > UBA2999 > JACCSI01. The sequence continues at coordinate 618,571 of CAVRUW010000009.1, read as the reverse complement.
CTGGACTGGCTGCGAGAATGGACATTACGCGTCCGCCCGCAGCGCCTCACTCGCCTGTATCCGCAAGCCTTTGCGCGCCGGACCGATCGCCGCGAGCATACCCACCATCGACATGAGTCCCGCGACGCCGACCAGGAGCGGTGTCGCCCGATCGAGGCCGAGCCCGAGACTCGAGAATGCCGCGCTCGAGAACAACGAGCCCACGAGGACCCCGAGCCCGAGTTGCAACATCGCTCGGCCGAACACGCTCACAAGGATGCGGCGGGGATTGGCGCCGAGCGCGGCGCGAATCCCGATCTCTCGCGTGCGCCGTGCGACTGCAAACGACATCAACGCATACATGCCTGCGGCCGACAACAGCAAGACGCTGGTCGTCGCCAGGCTGATGCCCCACGCGAAGTAGCGCCAGAACGATCGCGTCTGGCCGTAGAAGTCGGACAGCAGCTCGATACGACGCAACTGCAGCCTCGGGTCGATGTCCGCAGCAATCTCGCGCAAGCGGCCCGCGAAACCATCGGGCACGTTACCAGCGAATCGCACTGAAACGACGAAGGGGTCGTTCGCGCCCGGCAACGCGGCATGGTAGACCGTCGGTGCCGCATCAATCCCCATCGTGAACGCGGGCTGGAACGCAGGGAAGTCGCGAACCACGCCGACAACCTGGTACCACCGAGGGTCGGGCGGGACGTCGTCCTCGGTGCTCTCGTCTTCGTATTGGAAGCTCAAGCCGAGCGGACTACGTCCGCCCAGCAACGCCTTCGCGAACGCCTGGTTGACAATCACGGCGCCTGCCGCGCCCGTGTCGCTGGCGCTGAAGGGACGTCCGGCAACCATCTCGACCCCCAACGTGTCGAACAGGTCGATGCTCACATCCAGGGAGCCGGGGTCAGGTGTCTCGTCGGTTGCAGTCACACCCTCCTCGAATCGAACCCGCTTCGAGCCGGCGAAGCCGGGAATGCTGGACGAGAACGTCACGCCGGAGACGTTCGCTTCGCTTGTGAGCTGCGTCTCGAGTTCGAGCTGTCGCTGGGCGATCCGATCAGGATCGACCGCAGAACCGTCTCCCGCGAGCGAGACCAGGCCAACCACGACCTTGTCGGCCGCGAACCCTGCCTGGAGCCTCTCGAAGTTGATGGCCTGCCAGGCCGCGAAAACGGCGGCGGGCAGAATCGTGACGGCGACCGCGACCTGAGTGACGACGAGGGTGGTCCAGACAGGTCCGAGCCTCGTCCCCGATCGGCCGCTCAAGTCGTGAAGATTGGCGTGCAGGTTCCTGCCCAACGCCTTCACGCCGGGCAGCACCCCCATGATCATCGCTGAAAGGGCTGCCAAGCCCAGCGCATAAGCCATCGTTTCGATCGACAGGCCGAAATGTATCCAGTACGGCACGTCGCCGTTGTTGCGCGCCACCGCCTGAATCCCTCTCAACACGGCGCCGGCGAACGCCAGGCCAATCGCAGCCCCGACGACGGCGAGCACAAATGCTTCGATGAACAACTGCGCGAGGATGCGGCTGCGGCTCGCGCCGAGGGCCGTGCGTACGGAGAGCTCCCCGAGTCGAGTCACGGTGCGCGCATAGATCAGGATCGCCAGGTTGACCGCAACCACCACCGTCAGCGCACCGACGAGCAACTGGGCAACGCGAAACATCCACACGAGGATCGGGTTGCTGAGATCGACATGCGCGAGCGTGTAGGGGACCACGAGTGGTTGAGGCAGCCCCTCTCGCTTCGCGTCCGGTGTGACAGCACGCTGTGCGACCGTGCTCAGCTCCGCCTGCGCTTCCTCGAGAGTGACCCCGGGACCGAGGCGGCCAAAGAAGGAGAAGGGCGGCGCTGCCGATGCCGCGTCCCTCAACAGGTCGTCGCGAACGGGAATCCAGTATTGATGGCTGTGGGGAAACCCAAACTCCTCGGGCATGACACCCACAACCGTGTGCGAGACCCCGCCGAGCATGATGGTACGGCCGACGATCTCCGGATCGCCGCCAAAGCGCGACCACCAGGCTTGATGGCCGATCACGATAACCGGTGCGGCGCCCTCACGTTCGTCCGCCGCGAGCAGGTAGCGACCGAGCAGCGGCGCCGTGCGGGCCAGTGCGAAACCCGAAGCGGTCATCTCGGCAATCTTCAGCGGCTCAGGAGCGGTGTCGCCCACGGCGAGATTGTGCCGAACGGTCCGAAAGGCACTGACCTGCTGCAGGGTGGTGAGCTCGTTGCTCCAAGAGTAGAAGTCGTCCGCCGCAACGCGCTGAAGCGCAACAACACGCTTGCCCTCCGCAATCGGCATCGAGGTCTCGAGGAGCTGAGATGTCACTTCGAAGAACGTCGCACAGATCGCGATGGCCACCGCGATCGCCAGCCCGCCGACCACGGTCAAGGCCGGGTACTTGGCCAGCATGCGCAATCCGAGGCGGGTGTCGAAACGCAGCGCATCGATTCGCCGCCATCGACTCGTATCACGTCCTTCCACCTTGTATTTTTCGATGCCGCCGAAAGCGACGTGCGCGCGCCGGCGCGCCTCTTCCAGGGAAAGATCGTGCCGCCGCATCAGACGCTCGGCTTCCATCTCGATGTGAAAGCGCATCTCGTCGTGCATGTCGGCGTCGAAGTCGCCCTCCCGGCGCAGTGCCCGCCAGAGTGAACGCAGGCGCGCGATGACACCGGGCACGTCAGATCTCCTCGGGAGTCGCGCGGAGCGCCGCGGCCATCGCATCGACCAGCCGGTTCCAGCTTGCCGATTCCGTGCGAAGCCGCTGGCGGCCGATGACGGTCAGCTTGTAATACTTGGCGCGACGGTTGTTCTCCGAGATGCCCCACTCGCTCTCGATCAGGCCTTGCTTTTCGAGCCGATAGAGGGCGGGATAGAGCGCGCCCTGCTGGATGTGAAATGAATCGCCCGAGATCTGCTCGATTCGAAGCAGCACGCCATAGCCGTGCAGCCGGCCGAGGGAGACCGCCTTCAGAATGAGCAGGTCGAGAGTGCCCGGGAGAAGCTCCGCTGATTCGGCCATTCACGCTCTCCTAATCGATATAGGAGAGCCTATGTGTACCTCTCCTAACTTGTCAAGGAGAGGCGTCGCCGTCGCTTATTGGCGGTTGAGTGTGTCGCGCATGATCGAGGCGTGCTGCCCGCCTTTGACGCGCTCCAGTTCGTAGACATCGCCGGCGGGACCCGACGCAGTCGCCTGCAGACGGATGATCTCCTCGCGATCGCTCGCATCGAGCGTTAGCGTGGCTGCTTGAACCACTTGATCCAGGTGGCGCGCGTGACGGGCGCCAACGATGACGCCAGCGACGCCAGCCTGATCGAGCACCCAACGGATGGCGACGGCACCAATACCAACGCGGTGCCGAGTGGCCACCGCGTTCAAGCCCGCCAACAGTTTCTGAAAGCGTTCCCATCCCCCGAACTCTTCGATGATCAGCCGGTACTTGACCAGCGATCGGTTCTCGAGTGGCGGCGTCGGATCCGCAGCTCCGAGGTACCGATTGGATAGGAACCCGCCCGCAACTGCGCCATAACAAAGAAGGCCGATATCACGGTCGGCACACAGTGCGGCCATCCCATCTGCTGGCCGCCGGTCCATCACCGAGTACTGCACCTGGTGCGAAACGATTGAGATGTCGGCCGTAACGATCTCGCTGAGGCGGCGGCGATCGAAGTTGGTCAGCCCGAGATGCCGGATCTTGCCGGCATGCCGCATGTCGTCCAGCCATGCGGCCGCCTCGACATAGCCCGGCACGTCGTAGTCCCACCAATGAAGCTGCACGAGATCCAGGCTGTCCACACCGAGTCGAGCCAGCGACCGATCGATACCGCGTGTGACGTCGGAACGCGAATGTCTGGGCAGTCGATCGCGGTCCGGCACGTACTTCGTGTGCACCTGTACCGGGCGGGCTCCCTTGACCCGTCGTCGCTTCAGCCACTCGCCTATCAGCGCTTCGACACCGGTGTAGATGTCCGCGCAATCAAAGGTCGTGATACCGGCATCGACGAATCCGTCCATGTCGGCAAAGGCATCGTTCTTGTCGATCGCACCATGACCACCGGCAAGCTGCCATCCGCCCTTCAACAGGCGCGAGATGGTGTAGCCGGGCGCCAGTGCAACGCGTGGAAAGCTGTCACTCATTCGGGGGCAGCGGCACGACGGTCACGTCGCGATGGCGGAAGGTGCGCGTGGCAATCCGGGTGATACGGAACCGCGCTCCGCAGTTGGGATCGGGGCACGCGATATCGGTGTCCGTCGTCATCCAGTCGTTCGCGTGGGTGTTGCGCTGCTTGGCCGGAAGCAACGGCAGCAGCGCGGACAGGGCATAAATCGAGAAAGGTTGGCCTGCCGGCAAGGTGAGATTCTCCCCGCGGACTTCCAGCCAGTCCCCGGCACGGTGACCGCAGACCATCGGACGATCCGTCGCCACCACTTCGACACGGAGATCGTAGAGCTCGAACGCATCATCACGATCGATCATGACGGCTCCTTGCTAAAAGGACCGCCGTACTATAGCGTCACAGCGTGACGCTCGTAGCGATGCTGCTCGGCGCGTTGGCGGCGAGCGGCTTGCTGCTGATCATCCGGTGGGTGACGGCGGCAAAACCGGCACTGCCGGACCAGAGCGGCTCGGCGCCTACCGCCCTTCAGCTTCTCATTGGATTCGTCACCAACTTCTTCGACACCCTCGGCATCGGATCGTTTGCTCCGACGACGGCGATCTTTCGCCTCCTGCGGCTCGTGCCCGATGAACTGATTCCCGGGACGCTGCTCGTCGGTCACGCGCTACCGGTCGTCACCCAAGCGCTGTTCTTCGTCAGTGCGATCGGCGTCGATCCCTGGCAGATGACCGCGCTCATCGTCGTCTGCGTGGTTGGGGGATGGTTAGGCGCCGGAGTCGTCGCCTCGCTCTCCCGCCGCGCCGTGCAGATCGGGATGGGTTGTGCGCTGCTCGTCGCCGCCACGTTGATGCTGTTCGGGATGCTCGGGTTCTTCCCGGCTGGCGGGACCGCGCTACAGCTCACACCGACAACATTTGCCTTCGCGCTCGCCATCAACTTCGCGTTAGGGGCGCTGCTCACGCTTGGCATCGGCAATTACGCACCGAGCCTGATCATGTTCAGCCTTCTCGGGATGGATCCGAGAGCTGCCTTTCCCATCATGATGGGCTCCGGTGCTTTCGTCGGAACGATCGCGGGAATTCGCTTCATCGGCGCGGGGCGGCTTCACTGGCGCGCCGCCCTTGGACTGGCCGCCGGAGGGATTCCCGGCGTGATCATTGCGGCGTGGCTCGTGCAGTCGCTCCCGCTCGACGCGCTGCGCTGGCTCGTTCTTATTGTCGTCACCTATGCCGCGGTGACGCTCCTGAGATCGGGGCTGACAAATGCGGCGACCAGCCCTCTAGCTACATCCCGAGTTTCGCCTGCCAATCGGTGACGACCATCAGGCGCTGCGCAGTCCGTGACGTGACCTAAGGCGTCGGCGCCGGCGGCACGCGTCGCTTGGTCGCCTGCTCGAATGCGAATGCCAGCCCAATCAATCGAGGCTCAGTGCAAGCGAGGCCGCTGAAGCTGAGACCGTACGGGCCAGGCTTCGCGTCGAACCCGGCCGGAAACGGCGGCGTCGGCTCGTTCGGCAACAACGCAAACGGCACAATGACGCTGGGATAACCGGGCCGCGCTGCGACGCCGGCGCCGCTCGAGCCAGGAAACAGGATGGCATCCAGTTTCCACTTGTTGATCACCGCGTCGATGCCGTTGGTGGTCGTCACCAACAGGTCCCGCGCCTTGTCGGCTTCATACCGGGCTCGATCTTTCTCGAGATCGACTTCATCAGAGATGTCGAGCCTCGACTGCCCATACTTGATGGCGCCTTCCTTCTGGTGCGCGAGATTCCATTCGCGCAACTCGGTGAGAGTCTTTACCGGCGCACTCGGACCGAGTGTCGCCAGCCACTTGTTGAAGTCACGCTTCATGCCGTACTTCACGACGATGGTGCAGTGCGAGTCTTTGCCGCGGACATCGGTTGCGCCGCCGCAGAAGTTCCATTCGAGAATCGTCTTGGCTGGATCGGTCTCGAGAACACTTGGAATGTCGGTTGGATCGACGATCTCCGCGCCCTGCTGTTTCAGAATCTCGATCGCCTCGCTCATGGCCTTGGCCTGAGCGGGATTGAGGCCACCACGCGGCTCCTTCGAGCCAGGTGGTGTGATCCGGTCGTAGTAGAACGCGCGAGGGATGCCGATACGCGCGCCACGCAGGGCATCCGCTTTCAGGAACGCGGTGTAGTCATTGTTCGGCGGCGGCGTGCAACGTGACGTCGCCGCGTCATTCGGATCAGGGGCGGTTCCCTCGATGGCACCGAGAAGGATCGCGGCGTCTGTGACCGTCCGAGCCATCGGACCAGCGGTGTCCTGATCGGCGGTGATCGGGATCACTCCCCAGCGGCTCACGCGGCCGACGGTGGGCTTGATCGCGGCGAGCATGGTCTGGTTCGAGGGACCCAGGATCGATCCGGATGTCTCGGTGCCGATGTTCGCAGCCCACAGATTGGCAGCGGTACCGATGCCTGAACTCGAGCCGCCGGTGTTCAATGCTGGCCGGCCATCTGCCGTGGCGGGACGTGGATCTCGTCGTGGGTCGTACGGGTTGTAACCCTGACCGCCTACTGCGTTGTAGTCGCCGGGCGCTGGTGTCGGCGCGCCTGCGGTGTATCCCGCAAGTTCCGACAAACCGGCCTTCGCGATGATGATCGCTCCTGCCTTCGTCAGGTTGGCGGTCAACGTCGCTTCATACGGCGGGATGAACCCGTCAAAGGCGAGCGCCCCGCCAGAGGTCGGCATGTTCGTCGTATGGATGTTGTCCTTCAGTGCAATCGGGATCCCATGCAACGGGCCACGCACGCGGCCGGCTGCCCGTTCACGATCGCGCTCATCGGCTTCTTTCAGCGCATTGGCATTCACATAGATCGCCGCCTTCAGGGTTTGCTGATACATCCCTAGACGAGCGAGATACATCTCGACGAGCTGATGAGAGGTGAGCCGGCCCGCGGCCATGGCTTCCTGCATTTGGGGAATGGTGGCTTCGATCAGTTCGAATTGCCGTGGCGATGGGGCCGGGGCGGGAGTGGCGCACGCGATTGAAACTGCCACCAGGACCATGGTCACGGACGTGAGACGTTGCGGCATGGCGGAGATATTAGGTCGTTCTCCGACTGCGGGTCACCCCAGGAGCAGCCTCGCTAGCTATAATTCGGCGCTCTCACCATGTTGACCCCGGGGACACGACTTGGGCCGTACGAGATCACGAGTTCGCTCGGAACAGGCGGAATGGGTGAAGTCTATCGAGCTCACGATCCTCGACTCGGTCGTGATGTTGCGCTCAAAGTCCTCCCCCCCGAGATGTCTGGTGACCGTTCGCGACATGAACGCTTCACGCGCGAAGCCCGTGCTATCGCTGCCCTCAATCACCCTCACATCGTCACGATCTATTCGACTGAAGAGGCCGACGGTCTCAAGTTCTTCACGATGGAGCTGGTCGAGGGCCAGGCACTCGATGCGCTGATTCCCTCCACCGGCCTGCCCATTGCGAGGTTCCTGGAACTGGCGATCCCGCTCGCCGACGCGCTCCAGGCGGCGCATGAGAAGCAGATCACGCATCGCGACCTCAAGCCGGCGAACGTGATGCTGGGGCGTGACGGCCGGGTGAAGGTGCTCGACTTCGGACTGGCCACTCAACAGGGCTCGGTGTTTGGTCCGGCGGACATGGTGACCTCGCCCCAGGTAACGACACCCGGGATGGTGATCGGCACGATGCCATACATGTCGCCCGAACAAGTCGAAGGAAAGCCGCTCGATCATCGGACCGATGTGTTTTCACTCGGGGTGATGTTCTACGAGATGCTGACCGGCTCGCGTCCCTTCTCCGGGGATTCGTCGGCGCAGATCATGTCCTCGATCCTTCGAGATTCTCCGCGGGCGGCGAGCGCGCTGCGACCGGAAGTGCCAGACGCACTCAGCCGGCTGATCGATCGTTGCCTCGAAAAGCAGCCGGAGGATCGCGTGCAGACGGCGCGCGACGTCTTCAACGAGCTGCGCCACGTACAGCGACAATCGGAGTCGACCGGTCAGCGCACGGCTGCCCGGCCAGCCCCGGCCGTTGTCGTGACGAGTGGGGGGCTGCCGGCGTTCGATTCACGATGGATCGCCGTGTTGCCGTTCACCGCCAGTCGCGCTGATGACGAGGTCACGGCATTGGCGGAAGGGTTGACCGAAGACGTCACGGCCGGCCTCGCACTTTTTGGCTATTTGTCGGTCGTGACCGCTCAGTCGGCTCGCCAGCACAACGCGGCCACCGCGGATCCGCGCCAGATTGGTCAAGCGTTGGGCGCCCGGTATCTCATCGAGGGCGGAATTCGCCAAGCGGGACAGAGCGTGCGTATTTCAGCCCGATTGATCGACGCCAGCACCGGGGCGCAGCTCTGGAGCCAGACATACACCCACGCTCTGCAACCCGACACGCTGCTCGCGATTCAAGACGACTTGACGGATCGGATCGTCGCGACCGTCGCGGATGTTCACGGGGCGCTGATGCGCTCGCTCAGCCTCGGCGTCAGCGCGCGGCCGTTCGCCGACCTGAGCATCGAGGAACTGCGCTTTCGATACTGGTCCTACCATCGTCAACACGCGCCGGTTGAGCATGGCTTGTTGCGCGACCGCTTCGAGCAACTCGTGGAACAACAGCCTGGGGTCGCACCGTTCTGGGCTGGGCTCGCGCACCTGTATCTGCACGAATACGGATTTCACTTCAACACGCGTCCCGAGCCGCTCGCTCGCGCACGTCGGGCCGTCGAGCGATCGCTGGAGATCGATTCGATGAACCAGCACGCGTGGGAGGCTCTTGCGTTCAGTTACTTCTTCGAGCACGACCGCGACGGTTTCTCGCATGCCGTGGAAAGGGTGTCGGCACTCAACCCCAGGAACGCCAACGCGATGGCGTTGATGGGCGCACTGTCGGTGCACGCCGGCGACTACGACCGCGGCGAAGCGCTCGCCACGCGGGCCATGGCGATCAACCCTGATCATCCCGGTTGGTACCACTTCGCGATCGCGAATCGCTGCTACGTTCTGCGTGACTACGAAGGCGCCCTCCGGGCCGTCAAGCGCATCAACATGCCCCAGCACTTGTGGGCGCACTTGCAGATGGCGATGGCGGCGGGCCAGCTCGGGCTGGCAAGCGAAGCCGCAAGCGCGCTCGACACGGTCTTCTCGCTGGCGCCCGAGTTTGCCGATGAGGAAACGATGATCACGGCGTCGCGAGTCTGGAAATGGAAGGCCACGGACGCCGACCACATGGTCGAGGGTTACCGTAGAGCCGTTGCGCTTCGCGGCACCGCCGCTTCGACCAGTAAGCGGTCGTCGTCAGGCAGCGACCTTCGGCCCAAGAGCGATGCTCGGCCCGACCGACAAGACTTGTCGCTCACGGTCGTACCCTTCACCGCCCGCGGCACGAAAAGTGACGACGCCTTCGCCCAGGCCCTCACCGACGATGTCACGACAGGACTTTCGCGCTTCTCCTATCTGCGCGTGGTGTTGCCCAGTCAGGACGCGGATAAGGTTCGTCCAGCGGCGGCACGATATCGGCTCGAAGGCAGCGTTCGACGCGACGTCACCACTTTGCGAGTAACCGCGCGATTGGTCGACGGCTCGACCGGCGCACAACTGTGGGCCGACAGTTACGACCAATCCCTCGCAACCAGCCTTCGCAAACGAGTGCGCAACCGCATGCAAGGCCGCGGCATTGTTCCGCCCTCGAAGAACGCGGAGCCGACTGACGAAGCCGTTGCCTCGAGAATTGTCGCGACCGTGGCCGACGTCAACGGTGTGCTCATGCGATCGATGGCGGCATCGCTCAAGCAACGGCCTTTGACAGATCTCGATGTGTCGGAATTGGTCATCCGATTTCACGCGTATCGCGAGCATTTCGACCCCGCCGAGCACGCGGCGCTTCGCGCCGGCTTCACTGCGGCCCTCGAGCGAGAGCCTGGCCATGCCGATGGATGGGCATGCCTCTCGAGTTTGTTCGAACACGAGCACTCGCACGAACTGAATCCGCTGCCGCATTCGCTCGATCGCGCGCGCACCGCCGCGGAACGGGCGACGACGTTGAACCCGGTCAGTCAGGAAGCGTGGCGCGCAACGGCAAGCGTGGCGTTCTTCAGCCGTGACGCCGGAACGGTCCATGCCGCAACGGAAAAGGCGATCGCGATCAACCCGTTGAATACGGCCACGGTGGCTGCGTGCGGCATGCTGCTGACTCATGCGGGCGACTGGGAGCGCGGCCTCGAAATCATTCGCCAAGCCATGCGGCCGAACCCGCACTATCCAGGATGGCTGCACTTTCCCTTCGCCACCTACCACTTCCGACGTCGCGAGTACGCCGAATCGTTGCGATACGTCAAGCAAGTCAACATGCCGCTCTTTCCCAAGCTGCATTTCCACATCGCAGCAGCCGCTGCCCATCTCGGTCTTCGCGACGAAGCCCGGGCTGCCCTCGATGCGTTGGCACGCCTGGGCGTGGCCACCGATGACGAAACTGTCCGGCGCATCTTCGCATCGTGGACGTGGGACGCTGAGGATCTCGAGCACATCCTTGACGGAGTTCGGCAGGCGCGCTTGCTGGCATCGAGCCCGAGGAACAGCTGACGATCGCAGCCGCGATGCTAGACTCGCGATCGGAGTCGAATGGTGTCGCACGGTCGAGTTTTGTGTTTCGTGCTTTCGCTCGCGACGCTACTGGCCGCAAGCACCTCCACAGCACAATCGCCGACCTTCGCCGAGGTCATGCGGCGGGTCCACGAATACGTGACCGTCTATGAGGACCACGAGCTCTCGACGGTGATCGCTCACGAACGCTACTTCCAGCAGCTACTCGACGGAAGGGGAACCCCTCAGGCTGAACGGACGCTCCTCTCGGACTATTTGCTCGTGCAGCTTCCAGACGAAGACTGGGTTGCGCTCCGTGATGTCTATGATGTCGATGGCATCCCGGCTGGCGATCGCGGCGCCCGGCTCAAGGCTCTCTTTGCGGGACCGCGGCAACAACTCGGTGAACGAGCCATGAGAATGGCGGAGGACGCCACCACCTTCAATCTTGGCGGCGAGTTGTACTATCGCACGGTCAATCTGCCGACGTTTGCGCTCCGCGTTCTGCGGCCGGCACACCGCAAGCGAATTGAATTCAGCAAGAGCGGAGAGGAACTCGTCGGAAACACCACAACGTGGATCGTCGCGTTCCGGGAGACAAAGGGTCCTACGTTCAGTGGAAAGCCGGATGGAACCGATATCCCCGCGCAGGGAAGATTCTGGGTGGATCCAACGACTGGCGTCGTCGTTCGCTCGGAGATGGTTCTCGGAGGCACCCGAAATTTGCCGGCCCGCGCAACCATCACGGTGAACTATCGGTTGGAGCCGTCACTCGGCTTCCGCCTACCGTTCGAGATGCGCGAGCGCTACGACAATCCCAGGCGCAAGGGCGATGATGTCGTCACCGCGCAGGCGACCTACTCGGACTTCCGCAGCTTCGATTGGAGAGCGTACGGGAGAGGGAATGGCGGACGCTGAAGACATCAAAACGCGAGGCGGACCTGGCCCGCCCCGCGTCCTGTCGTGTGAGCCTACTTGATCGCAACGATCACGAGATCTACCGGCTTACCGCTGGTGTTGTTCGTCTCGTGACCCGTGCCGCGCCCGATGAACTGGACGTCGCCGCGCGCCCATGTCGTCTTCGCCGGCTTGCCATCGATCGACAGCGAAACCTGGCCAGGCTGCAGCGCGATGATCACCTGGTCGTAGTCGTGCTTCGTGCCGGCGGGTTCCGTGAACTTGGGACCGACTGTCGTCCGCGTCGCTGTCGCTCGAGGTCCTTCGGCCAGCGGCTTCATCGTGAGCCCATCGCGCGAGGTTGGGATCGTCGCCTTACCAGGTGCGGCTGCCTTGAACTCGACGAGGATCGCATCCACCCGAGTCGAGCCGACGTTGGCTGGAGAGTGGGTGGCGGCAGGCGTGTATAAGGCGCCATCCACGGGCAATTCCTGTGTCTCAGATTTCCCATCCGGCATCGAGAACTGAACTTTCGAGGCCGTCAGCGGAACCACAATCGCATCGGGGTGCTGATGCATCACACTCTTGCTTCCAGGCGCATAGTCGATCTTCAAGACCCGGACACTGGCGTTCTCGAGAATTACCTTGTAGTGAGTGGCATCCACTTTCACGGGATCCTGGGCTAACACCGAACCAGACCACGACAGAACGAGCGAGAACACAAACAGTGCCTTCAACGCTTTCATAGAGCGGCTCCTCTCGAAGTTTTCGATTGACTGGGCGAAGGCGGGAGTATGCGCTACCTCAGCCGTAGGGTCAATGAAAGACCGTGCAGAACTGCTAAATAACGACAAATCACGCCGCTTTTCGCAGGTGCAGGGCCCCTCGAACAAGTAGTAGAGCATCTACGTCTAAGCCGTAGACCTTCTACAACTATGGCCAAGACGCCGGACGCTCCGCGCCTTGAATTGCTTCAAGGCACGCTCGACATGCTCATTCTTCGGACCCTCGTATGGGGACCTCAGCACGGCCATGGCATCGGCCAGACCATTCGGTCGCAGTCTGACGATCTCCTCCGAGTCGAAACCGGTTCCCTCTACCCCGCATTGCACCGCCTCGAGAAACACGGATGGTTGAAATCCGAGTGGGGTGTGAGCGAGGCCAATCAGCGCGCGAAGTACTACCAGCTGACAGCCGCCGGCAAGGCTCAACTCTCGCGCGAGCAGGATCGCTGGTCGCAACTCGTGCACGCGATCGGCCGCATCATGAATCCGGCGGCGGCAAGCAAGGAGTAGCCGATGCGCCCTGATGAACGCGCCTTCGACGAAGAAATCCGAGGCCACCTGGCCATCAGCATCAAGGAACGAATCGATCGGGGGGAGGATCCAGAATCCGCTCGCCTGGCCGCGCTGAGGGAATTCGGCTACATCCCTCACGCACGCGAGTCGATGCGACGGGTCTGGTATAGCCGATGGTATGACGCCGCCGAAGCGCTGGGGCAGGACCTGCGCGTTGGCCTGCGCTCGCTGCTGCGGGCCAAAGGCCTGGCTGCCACAGTCGTTGTCACACTGGCTCTCGGAATCGGCGCCAACGCCGCGATTTTCAGCGTCGTCCGCGGCGTCCTTCTTCGCCCGCTGGTCAATCGCGGTGAAGATCGCCTGATCTACATCCGGCAGAGCGCGCCGGGCATCGGCGCCGCGAACTGGACGTTCTCGGTTCCGGAGATCAAGGACTTTCGCTCACGCGCGACCACGATTGGCGCGTTCGGCGAGTTCTCGACCGTCGAATTCACGATGATCGGGTTCGGCGAACCGCGCGTCGTCCAGGCCGGTGTCGTTGATGGTTCGTACTTCGACGTCATGGGCCTGCGCCCTGTGTTGGGCCGCCTCCTGAGCCCCTCCGACGATGGCGCTAAGGCTGCCGGGGCCGCCGTGCTGACGTACCGCTTCTGGTCGACGTCACTGAGCAGCGATCCGACGGTGATCGGCAAGACGATCCAACTGGGGCCGCGCACCGCGACCGTCGTCGGCGTGCTCGAGCCTTCCGTGCCGTATCCAGCCGACACGGAGATCATCGCGAACATGGTGACCAGCCCGCATCATCTGGGCGCAACGATGGTCACCGAGCGGACGCATCGGATGACCGAGCTGTTCGGGCGGCTGACGCCCGATGCCTCAGTTGAATCCGCGCGCGCGGAGTTGACCGCGGTGTATGCCGCGATGAAGCAAGAGCACCCCGCGTCGTACTTGGCCAAAGCCAACTCGCAGGTGACGATCAAGCCGCTCCGCGATCAGATTGCCGCACCGGCGCGAACGATACTGCTCGTGCTGCTTGCGGCGGCCGCGGTGGTTTTCGTCATCGCCTGTTCGAACGTTGCCAACCTGATCCTGGCTCGCTCGGTGCGCCGCGAGGGCGAGTTGGCCGTGCGTGCTGCGCTTGGCGCCAGTGCCGGCGCACTCCGGCGAACGCTGCTGGCAGAGAGTCTGGTGCTGTGTGGCGCTGGTGCCGTCCTCGGCGTACTGCTGGCGCGTCCCCTGGTCACCGTCGTGTCACGTTTCGCCGCCCGCTTCTCCGTCCGCGCACTCGAGGTCACCGTTGACGCCAGCCTGCTCTGGGTTGGCGCCGGCCTGGCGATTGCCGCGGCGGTGTTGCTGGCGTATGTCCCACGACTGCCCGCGACGCAGGCCGCTGCGCCAAACCGTTCGTGGCTGCGATGGACCACCCGGAACGCCGCCGATCGCGGACCCACGGGATTCGGACTAGCCAGTAGCAGCTTGAGGATCACGCCGGGCACCAATCGCCGCCTCCGAATGTTCGCGATGACTCAGATCGCCTTCTCGTTCGTGATGCTCGCCGGCGCAGGCACGCTCATCGCCGCGCTCATTGCGCTTCAAACGACGAACACCGGCTACGACATGCGGCATGTTCTGGCGATCGATGTGCCGACTCCGTCGCTCGGTGTAGGAACGGCAAAGGAGATCGCTTTCTACCAGGAGATGACGCGCCGTATCGACGAGTTGCCCGGCGTGGAAGGTGTGGCGCTTGGAAGCTTCGTGCCGTGGCGAGATGCCGGCCGCTTCGGTGCAGGCGCGTCGTTCGCCGCCGAGGGCTACACACCCGCCGATGGCGAAGGTAATCCGCTCGCCCGAATGCGCATGGTCGGACCCGGGTTCTTCGATATCGTCGGCGTGCCGCTGCAAGCGGGTCGAGACTTCACGGCCGATGACCGTCGCGGGGCTGAGCTCGTCGTAATCGTGAGCCAGAGCGTCGCGCAGCGCATCTTCCCCAACGGCGAAGCCCTTAATCGAAAAATGTGGTGGACGGACCCATATTTTGGCAAGCCACAACCCCGCCGCATCGTCGGAGTCGTTGGGGACGTGGATGACGAGAACATCGCGCGGGGCGCCGTGCTCGCGGTCTACCACCCCGTGCAGCAAATGGGCGTCGCCGGCCGCATGTTCCTGCGAGCATCGGGAGATCCGTACTTGCTGGTTCAGCCCGTCACTCGCGTCATTCATGAGATGTCAGCGACTCAGCCAGTGGAGCGCGTCGCGACGCTGGAGGACATCCGCGCTGAGGTGCTGGCGCCCGAGCGGCTCAACGCTTTTGTGTTCTCCGGCTTTGCCGGTGTCGCGCTCTTGATCGCAGTCGTCGGCGTCGCTGGTGTACTGGCGTTCGGTGTGAGCGCACGCACGCGTGAGTTCGGTGTGCGGCTGGCGATTGGATCCGCACCGCGTCATCTGTTGCTCCGGGTCGTGTCCGAGGGCGCATCGATCGTTGTCGCCGGACTGGTCGCTGGTATTGCGGGCGGCTATGTCTTCGCCAAAGTGGCCGCGAGCTACTTCGAGAACGTGGAGCTACCCGGTGCCATGGCGGTGATCGGTGCGGCTGCTGTGCTCGTCAGCGCCGCGGTCATTGCCTCGATGATGCCTGCCGTTCGCGCATCGCGCGTGGATGTTTTGCAGGCGCTCCGATCCGAGTAGACGCTGTGCAGTTGCAAGGGCTCGTCCCCATGATTCTGCCGGCGCACATCCTCGCGGGTGTGCTGGCCCTCGTGTTCGGCTACGTCGCGCTTTACGCAACCAAGGGCGCCACCTTGCATCGCAAGGCGGGTCTGTTCTTCGTCTTCGCGATGGTCACGATGTCGCTGAGCGGTGCGTTGATGGAGGCCATCACCAAGTCGTTGACGTCGGCCAACGTGGTGGCCGGTTTGCTGACGTTCTATTTCGTCACCACCGGGCTCGTCACGGTCCGCCGCCGCCAGGCACATACATGGATCGACGTGGCCGCGGTCCTGTTCGCGGTGACGACCAGCGTTCTCGCACCCGAAGTGATCAGGATTCCTCCCCTGCTCGCGGTCAACGAACCGCAGGCAGCGATCGAGAGAGTGTAGGTCATGCGAACGATCCTGCTCATCCACATCCTCGCGGGTGGCGCGGGACTTCTGTCCGGTTATGTCGCGCTTTCTGTAACGAAGGGCGCGACACTGCATCGCAGGAGCGGAATGCTCTTCGTCTGCGTGATGCTGACAATGGCTATCACCGGGATGCTGATTTCGGCGGTGGAGGGCGTGGCACCGGAGATCAACGTGCCCTCGGCGTTGCTGGTGTTCTACCTGGTCATCACATCGCTCACCACGGTTCGAACTCCGGCTCCTGGTTTGCGCTGGGCGGACCGTGCCGCGATGCTGATGGCGCTCGCGATTGCGATCGGTTGCTTTGCGCTCGGGTTCAGAGCGATCGCCAACGGCAGCCGGGAGGCCGGGATGGCTTACCCGCTGTTCATGTTCGGCCTCGTCGCCCTGCTGGCGGAGCCGCGGCGATTTGCGGACGATGCGGTCCGGTGGCCTTCGCGGCCGCCCGCGCCTCGTCAGGCACTTGTGGCGCATGTGTGTCGCGCTCTTCATTGCGTCAATCGCGTTTTTCCTCGGGCGAAACCGCGTGCCTGAAGCGTTTCGCCATCCTGCACTCCTGGCTTCAGGAGTCCTGTTGCCAATCGTCTCGATGCTGTATTGGCAGTGGCGCCTCCGCAACACGCGAACCTTTGATGGATTCGTTGGCCTCGGGTCACGTCGGGCCACGGTTGCCGCAGCGGCTGACAGCGCAAGTCATGGAGCATTTTAAGAAATGAACATCACGCAAACGACCGACGCAACAACACAGCGACATCTTCGGTTGTGGCCCGCTGTCGTGATCGTCACCCTGCAATGGCTATTGCGTTTCATCCTGCCTGCGATCTTCCCTGGCGCCGAAGTCTTCGGATATCCGCTGGAGATTGTTGGAGTGCTCGCCGGATTGGCTCTTGGCGTGGTCATCGTTCTGTGGTGGCTGTTTTTCAGTCGCGCGCCGTGGTCCGAACGGCTGCTCGCAATCGCCGCGATGATCGGTGCGTTCTTCGTGACGCGACCATTGATGCATGCCTCCATTCAGAACGGAATGATGGAGAGGATGTTGCTGTTCTTTCTCGTTCCTCCGACGCTGGCGCTGGCCTTGGTCGCGTGGGCAGGTACGAGCCGTCGTCTTTCGGTGGGTAGCCGTTACGCGACGCTGGTCGTCGCGATGCTGCTCGGTTGCGGCGTGTGGGCGTTCGCGCGGACGAACGGCATACACGGTGGCCTCGCCGACATGGAGTGGCGCTGGACGCCGACCGCCGAAGAAATTCTGCTGGCTCAAGTGCGCGAC
The DNA here is from genome assembly GCA_963724485.1 of uncultured Acidobacteriota bacterium. Classification (GTDB taxonomy): domain Bacteria; phylum Acidobacteriota; class Vicinamibacteria; order Vicinamibacterales; family UBA2999; genus JACCSI01. Next base: position 601,299 of record CAVRUW010000009.1, on the reverse strand, counting down.
GAGCCTACGGCAGCACCCTCGCCATCACCTGAACTCGGGAAAACGCCGGACCTGTCGAAGGCTCCGGCTGCGTCGGCGACTCCGCTGGAATCTCCTGCACCAACGACGGCCGAACCCGCGGCTCCGGCAGTGCCGAGCGAGCGAAAGAACGCGCGCGGCGAAGGGCCTGCCAAGGGCGAAGCGAAGACCACGCCAGTCGAGCCGCCTGCCACGAGCGAGCACGCGACCGCGCGAGTCGAGTGGCCTGGGTTTCGCGGACCCAATCGCGACAGTGTGATTCGAGGTGTGCTGATCAAGACTGACTGGTCGGCCTCCCCGCCCGTGCAGATCTGGCGTCGACCGATCGGGCCGGGCTGGTCGTCCTTCGCAGTCGACGGCGACCTTCTGTATACCCAGGAGCAGCGTGGCAACGACGAGATCGTTGCGTGTTACAGGGTCTCGACGGGCGAGCCCGTGTGGCGTCACCGCGATCCAGTGCGCTTCTGGGAATCGAATGGCGGCGCGGGCCCGCGTGGAACCCCGACCCTCAGCAATGGGCGTCTGTACAGCCTCGGGGCGACCGGAATCGTGAACGCGCTGGATGCCGCCACCGGCGCAGTCATTTGGTCGCGCAATGCCGCGACTGACGCAGCCGTCGAACTCCCCGGCTGGGGCTTTACCAGCTCACCGCTGGTGACCGACAACGCCGTCATCGTCGCGGTGAGCGGTCAGCTTGTCGCCTACGAAACCCGAAGCGGTGACCCGCGATGGTTCGGGCCGAAGGGAGGCTCAGGGTACAGCTCGCCACACCTGGTGACGATCGCCGGTGTGCCTCAAGTCCTGCTGCTGAGGGGCAGCCGTACCATCAGCGTCTCCCCTGCCGACGGTACGCTGCTGTGGGAGCACGTGTGGATACCGGGGGTCGGCATCGTTCAGCCGGCGATGACGGCTGACGGCGACGTTCTGATCACGACTGGTGATGCAATGGGAGGGCTCGGTATTCGCCGCGTCTCGGTTGCGAAGGGAAACCAGGGATGGAACGTCGAAGAGCGATGGACGACGCGCGGACTGAAGCCGTACTTCAACGATCTCGTCGTCCATAAGGGCTATGCCTTCGGCTTCGACGGCAGCATTCTCGCGTGCATCGACCTCCAGGATGGATCGCGCAAGTGGAAGGGCGGACGTTACGGGAACGGCCAGGTGGTGTTGCTGGCGGAGCAGGATCTGCTGCTCGTCCTGTCCGAGGATGGCGAACTGGCGTTGGTCGGCGCGACCCCGGACAAGTACACGGAGATCGCGAAGATTCCGGCCCTCGACGGCAAGACATGGAATCACCCGGTGGTGGTGGGAGATATCCTGCTTGCTCGCAACGGCCAGGAGATGGCAGCGTTCCGCCTCCCGCCAGGAGATCGTTGAGGCGATGGACTAGCGATGACCAACAGTCGCGGAGTCCAACGCCTCCACGTGGTTTGAGTCATCGGGCTTTGCTGCTTTCGCACTACCTCTTGTGACTGGCTTGACCGTACTCGAGTCGACGCGCTGGAGCCGGGCGGATCCGATAGTGGCGCGAATGTCCTGCTGCAGCCACTGTTGCTGAGGACGCAGCCTTCGCTCCAGCACTGACAGGGGCGACTTCGCTCCCGTCAGAATCTGGGCTGCCCATGATGCGTCGATTCGTATCTCGACGCATTCGGCGAGGCCGCCATGGTCGTTGTTGACGGTCGATCGCGCAGCGACAATCGTAAAGGCCCCGGCCTGCTCGCGTAGCTGGAGCACATAGCCGCAACGCTGCAGATCCCGGTCCTCGGTGTCGAAGTCGTGGACGAAGCTGACGGTGTCGTTGGTTGGTTGTTTGGGCCTCGGCTGCAACACCTCCTGCTCTTCCGTCGGTTCCAGACGGGCGATGAGCAGCTCGATTGCTCGGTGCTGAAGCGCCCAATGGCCGTGGGGACGTGGTGAGCGTTCGTGACGCGTTTCGAGGCGGGACTGGAGTTCAGCCCAAATGCCCGCAAACGCCAGCGTCGCCGTATCACGTGGTGCAAACATCGCGAGCGGCATGCGCCTGATTGCCATCTGCTCGACCACACTCGCATACGGTATCTGTCCGGTGAGAAACATCCCGGAACCATCCTCCGACCACTCACAAGCGCGGCGATGCAACGTCTTACGTCGATCGACCATGCTGAAGAACGGGGCGAGCACGGTCCGCGAGTCGGAGCGATCGGCCCATTTGATCAACTGCGCGAGCGTACGCAACGAGAGGACGGTCGGAATCGTCGGGACGAGCATCGCATCGGCGGCAGCGAACAGTCCTTCGGTCAGCAGCGAGAAGCCGGCCGGGCAGTCGAGGAAGACGACGTCGTAGTCGCGGCCAAATGGTTCGAGCAGTTCGGTCACCACGCGTTTCGGCTTACCGAGATCGGCGAGCAGGCGATCGAGCTTGCGATACGCGAAGTCGGCCGGAAGCAGATCGAGGTTGGTGTAGTCGGTCTCTTTGATCGCGGCCGCGAGCGCTTCGCCACTCTCGAGGCTCTTTCTATCGAACCCGGCAACTCGAGGGCGGATCCGGAGCGCAAAGCTCGAGGCTGCCTGCGGGTCGAGATCCCACAGCAACGTGCGCTGACCGGCGGTCGCGGCAAGATATGACAGGTTGACCGCAGTGGTGGTCTTCCCTACCCCGCCTTTCATGTTGTAGAGGGCGATGACTCTCATGTGGCGTGCTCCGCCGGCCTGGCCCGCTTGAACGCCCGCCGACAAGCCGATCGGGTGCTGGGGGAGCGGAACTTCACGAGTCCGTCCGTCACCAACCCTCGCAAACGCTCGCGACGCAGGCGGCATTGGTCGGCCAGGTGGTCCAAGGCTCGCAAGGTGCCAGGAGGTCCATCGGCTGCGGCCAAGACTCGGACACACTCGGTCAGTCGTTGCTCCTGCACTTGCGCGTCGTTGAAGTCGCCGAGCACGCGCTGCATCCGCTTCAACGCGCTCAGGATGCGTTCGAGGTCCACCGGATCGTAGAACGTCGGTGTGACGTCAATCAGGTAGCGCAGCTTCTTGGCGGCGAGGCGCACTTCATGCAGTTGCTGAGGCGGAGTGTTGAGGTCGATCGTCTCGATGCGACTGCCGATGCGCCGGCTCAGTCTCCAGGCACGCTGCGCAACGATGTCGGTGAGCTGACGCTTTGCATTGGGAGCATCGGCGTGCAGGGGCGCCGACCGCTCCAGAAACGTTGCCCATTCCGTCAGAAGTTTTCGATACCGCTCGCTGTCCAACTCCGCGACCAGTTTCTGATGCTCACGTTGCTGCGCGTCGCCGAGAAAAGCCGTCAGCGCCTGCATGTCGTCAGGCTGAATCTGGTCCGCTTCCGCCCGAAGCGAGAGCACGAGCACGTCGAGATCTCGTGCGCTCGTGGTGAGCCTTCCGAGCCACGAGAATTCTGTCGAGAAGTGTACGAGGGCCTCGGGGGGAAAGATTCGCTTGATCTGTCCGAGCAACGAGCGCGTACGACGGACCGCGACCCGGAAATCGTGCAGGAATTCGGTGTCGATATTTGCGCGCAACCCCGGTTCGTTGGCGAGCAGGATGCGAAGAAGACCCTTGTGAATGTAGCGGGCGCCGATCTCCGCCAGGACGGTCGGAGGAAGATCGGTTCCGGGTGCTGAAAGAATCGGCGGCAATGCGCCCAATTGTCGAAGCGCTTCCGTATCGAATCCCTCCCGGCAAGATTCGACACCCGGACGGCTCTCGATGAGCGGCAAGAGCGAGTGATACATGTCCTCGTAGCCGCGCAAGCCGGACAGCGTGATCAGGCTGGGCAAGGGCTGCCAGGCATGGCCGGGAAGCGGCAACCGCGCATGGCCCGATTCAACTCGTATGCGGGCGATCGTCTTGTTCCGAGGGTCGAGAACGTCGAGCAGCGACCCAGTCGTCTCGGTTTCGAACTGCGCCATGAGTCGTCGCACTCCGACGACTGGTGCGAGGGCGCGTTGGAGCGGACCATGGGGCAGGTCCCAGGCAAAGCTCACCGGCCCGGTGACTCGAAGCGTCAGGTTGGTCCCTCGGCCTGGCCGACGCCATGCGACGCTGTCGGAGTCGCGGCCGGCTCGTCGAGTCAGACGAGCGCCGGCTCGCCTGATACGGCCATCGACGGTGTCGAACACCGTCAACCGGCCTCGTCGAATGGTGTGGTGCTGTGTCGCCACCAGTGCCTGGAGGCTTCTGGTGACTGCGTCGGCTGACACGTCACCACGGACCACGTAGATGGATTCGAGCGTGGTCGACGTTGGGGCGCGCATGTCGACGACCGTGCTCAAGAATCACGCCTCACGACGTGCTCGATGTCAGAGACGAACTCGCGAAGCTCCTCGCGAAGACAGGCGACCGCATCAGGTATCCGCATCCAGCGGCGGCGGCGAAACTTCGCTTCGAGCCAATGATCGAGCACCTCGGTGACCCGCATCGCGTAAACGTCCACGCGGCAGCGACTGTTCCCGCTCACGTAGCGATATCGCCCAAGCGGCTTTCGCGGGACCACGCCGAGCAGGCCGGCTTCCTCCTCGGCTTCGCGAATGGCGGCCTCACGGGGTTGTTCACCTTCATCGACCGAACCCTTGGGAACAATCCACCGCTTCCCTCGGAACGTCGTGACGAGTGCGACCTCGACGCGGTCCTTGCGGATCCGATAGGGAATCACCGCTGCCTGTCGATCTGCACGCGCCATCCGTTGACTCCTGTCGAAGCGTCCCCAGTTACAGAGGCAATCAGCGTTTCTCGCGCCGTCGGCTTCCGCCGCTCGCGGGTCGTTCTACCCTTCGTCGTGACGCGCCCACTGCCAAGGCCGCGTGTTGATCGGCGCGCCGGGTCTCGTCATCACGCTGTTTGAGCAGGCGGAGCGCCTCGCGCACCACTTCGCTGGCGGTCTGATACAGGCCCGTACGGACCTTCTCGTTCACCAGCTGCTCGAGCTCCGGCGTCAGTGACACGTTCATTCAGAAAGGGCCGCGCTCGCAAAATAGCAAGAATTAGCCTTAAATGTCAAAAACTGTTATCCCACGCGCCTCTCGCCGTAACGTTCGTGTGAACGGCGGGCAGCTGAGCGACGGGGTTCTGGGGACGCCGTCGGTACGCTTGTCTCGATGGATACTGACGGCGATCCGCAGGTGATGTCCGCGACTGCCAAACAGCTGGACGCCGCGTCGGCCACTGGTCGCTACGACGGCCTGTTTTTGTCGCGTCTGCCGAAGGTGAGTAGCCATGCCACAATCAATCAGTTCAGCAGTGGTCCATTCGATCGCGGTGCTTATCGCGGTGGCGATAGTTGGACCGCTCGAGATCAACGCCACTTTACAGACCCAGACAGCCTTGTTCTCTGAAGGTGAGGCCTACGAGCGATTCATGGGCAGGTGGAGCGGCGACCTGGCTCCACTCCTGGTCCGCTTTGCCGGTGTTCGGGATGGCGACGCCGTTCTCGACGTTGGCTCGGGTACCGGCAAGCTGACCGCGGCTATTGCGTCGGCCGCTCCGTCGAGTCGAGTCGTCGGCATCGATCCGTCGGCGTCCTATGTCCGTTTTGCCCAGTCACTTCGTCTCGGGGATCGCGTGCGATTCGAAGTCGGGGACGGCCAGGACCTGAAGTTCGAGAACCGGCAGTTCGACCGAACAGTGTCCCTCCTGGTGCTCAATTTCATCCCTGACCCCGGAAAAGCCGTTGCCGAAATGATCCGCGTCACGCGTCCTGGAGGCACGATCGCAGCGGCCGTGTGGGACTACGGCGGCGATATGGAGATGCTCCGCGTGTTCTGGGATGAGGCGATTGCTCTAAAGCCCGATCTGGCTGCTCGTGACGAGCGCAACATGCCGTTCTGCCGCCAGGGCGAACTTGGCGCGTTGTGGAAAAAGCATGGACTGCAAAACGTGACAGAAGAGGCGCTGACGATTCCGCTGCGGTTCTCGTCGTTCGATGACTACTGGGCGCCGTTTCTCGACAAGCAGGGCCCGGCGGGCGCTTTCGCCGCAATGCTCACGGTGGCCGAGCGCGAACAGCTGCGCCTGCGATTGCGCCGGCGCCTCCTGGGTGACGGGGCCGATCGTCCAATCGAGCTCAAGGCGCGTGCATGGGCTGCTCGAGGTACCGTCGCTCCTTGACCGGCTCGAGATGAATTGAAGCATTCGGCCGCGGACCATAGAATCGCCGCCGGCCCAGATCGACATGACCGTGCGCGTTCTCCCGATACTCCTCGCCGCACTCGCCTGGCTCCCGCAGCCCGCTCCGCTTGAAGCGCGTTTCATTGGCAACATGGCCATCGCCATCAGCGATGGCGCCGTCACTGTGATGACCGACTTCCCGTATCAATCCGGGTACAGCCGCTACATGACCTATCCCGCCGATGAAATTCGCTCGGCCACTCCCAGCACGCTTTCGCTGATCACGCACCGTCATCTCGACCACTGGGATCCCGCGCTGTCGGACAAGACCGGGTGGAATGTCGCCGGGCCGCTCGACGTGATCGCTAACGTCCCCGCCTCGCGGGTCTTGCCTTTGGCGCGTGGAGCGACGTTTGGCACCGTTCAGATTGAACCGATCGAGACACCGCACGCCTCGATCGGTCACTACTCGTACGTTCTCACCTGGCACGGCCGCCGGCTCTACTTCAGCGGCGACACCGAAAGCGTCGATCACCTCGGGACTTTGAAAAATCTCGATGTCGCATTCATCTCGCCGTGGCTGTATCGATCGGCGCTCAAGCGCAACCAGCGAATCGACGCCCGGCGAATCGTGATCTATCACCACGAGGCGGGTGAAAGCGTTCCGGAGTGCCGGACGAACTGTGTCGTGCCTCGCCAAGGAGACACGATTCAAATCCCCTGATTATCGCGTTCGCACTGGTTACCTGCCGGCTGGTGCCGATGGCCCCAGGCTTGGCATCTTTCCTTGCGATTCGACCAACCGTCGCGCGAGGTAGTTCTCGACTTTCGCATCGCTGCGGACTGCGCTGAGATAGGCGGTCCGAAGCAGCTGCTCCCTGCGGCCGCGGAGCGCATTCGTGATGTTCTCGCGAACGCCAGGCGTCGAGAGATCGCGCTGCCCGGCAGGTTCGCGTGCGACCAGCAGCACGATGGTGTGTGCGCCGCCTACGCTCACGACACGAACTGAGCCTGGGGAGAGCTTCATCACGGCATCCCTCAACGCCGGCGGCGCCTGCTTCAGGGCTGACAGCGGCATGAACCCGAGATCGCCACCACGCGCCGCGGTCTCCGGGTCCTCCGAGAAGTCGCGAGCCAGGTCACCAAACGCGGCGCCTTCCTTCAGGCGCGTCATCAACATCTGTGCCTTGCTCATCGCCGTTTGTGGCGTCGTCGCATCGTCTCCAGTCTGATTGTTCACCTGGGGATCTCGAACCGGGGTCACGACGATCTGCGCGAGGCGAAACGCCTCTTCGGCGAAGTTGAACTGCGCCTTGTTCGCGTTGTAGAAGTCGCTGATGTCCTGGTCGGTGATGCTGATCTTGGACGTCACCTCCCGCTCGATGACCTTCTGCGAGAGCAGCTCGCGACGAAGCCCTTCACGCATATCGGCGGGGCTCAGGTTGCGCCGGGTCAGTTGCTGCTGAAACGTCTCGTCCGGAATATTCTTCTTGGCCTCCGCGAATGCGGTGTCCAGTTCTTTGTCCTGCAGCTCGACCTTCAGTTCGCGCGCCTTCGCCAACAGGATGTCCTGCACGATGAAGTCGTTGAGGACGGTGAGCTTGGCGGTGAGTGCCTCTTCGTCGGATAGCGGTTGCCCGGGCTGCGACACCCGCCGGAAGGCTTTTTCGATCTCGTCCCGCTTGATCTCGCGCCCGTTGACGACGGCCCACGTGTCGGCCGTGACGGCAACCGTCGGGGAACTCGATGCCGGCGCCGTCCGACACGCGAAAAGAAAGGCGGACAGCACACAGAGACTGAGGACTCCACAACGGGGACGCGCCGCCAGGGGCACAAAGCGTTTGCAAGACATGCCGTGAGCTTACTCTGTGGAGGAGCTGAAGCGGAATTCCGGGTGGAGTCTAGACAGTCGGCAAGTTCATCATCGTGACGATCTTCGGCCAATGAGCACTCGCCCGCAGCGCGTCCCCGAATGGCAACCGCATGAAAACCAACGCCGGGAAATATCGCTCCAACAAGGCTTGCTCGACCGCGGCGGCGGCGCCTTCGAGGTCTCCCGAAATCATGGCGTGGATTGCCCGAGCCATGGACGTACCGTATCGGCCGCTCGCTTGGAGATCTTTCAGGAGTGCCATGGCACGTGTCTTGTCACCTGACAGGTCGAGCAGACCCGCCAGGAGGCCGACCGACGCCGGATCGTTCGAGATCATGGTGTGGGTCTGCTCCGCGTCAGCTAGCGCCTGCGAAATCTGGCCTTCCGCGAGATAGCTTGCGGCTCTGAGCGCTTGTGAGATGGCGAACGTCGGCTCGAGCCTGAGGGCCTCGCTGAACTGCGCCCGAGCCTCGAGGGCACGCCCACCGGCCAACAAGCAGACTCCCATCTGGTGGTGCAGAATCACCGACAACGGATCCTCGCTCAAGGCCGGCCGTAGTTGTTCGACCGCCTCGGGCGACGACCCGCGGGCATGGAGGAACACCGCGTGCATCCCCCGGACCTCGGACGGGATCGGTTCCCGAGCTCGCGCCGCTGCGAAACAGCGATCGGCCTCGCTCCAGTCGAAGTCGTGGACTGCCGCGAGAATGCCGAGAAGAGCGTGAGCCTCGGCGAGTGAGGGATCCAGATCCAATGCGCGCTGGAGTCCGGCACGAATGATCGGGGCGGCTTCCCGTCCCGGCAGGATGCCCATCATCGTGAGACCAAAGTAGTACCCGCTCAAGCGGAAGTGCGCCATCGCGAACCGCGGATCCAGGGCGATTGCGCTCTCGAGATAGCCTCGGGTGAGCGCCATCGATTCCGGCGTGAGGCGCCATTGATGATGACGCGCCTTGAGGTACGCGTCATAGGCGGCGATGGAGGGAATGTATTTCCGACCGCGGCTGGTTTCCTTCTCGAGCGTCGCCCTCAACGCGCTCCCGATCGCCTCTGCAATCTGGTCCTGCACTTCGAAGATGTCTTCGAGATTGCGGTCGTAGCGTTCGGACCACAACTGACTTCCGTCCTTGGCGGTGATGAGCTGCGCGATGACGCGAATCCTGTTGCCAGCCTTGCGAACGCTGCCCTCGAGCACTGCCGCCACGCCGAGCATTTCTGCAACGCGGCGGATGTCGGTGTGTTGTCCCTTGAAGGCAAATGATGATGTCCGGGCAATCACCTTCAAACCCGGAATCTGGGCCAGCACATTGATGATTTCGTCGGCGAGCCCGTCGCTGAAGTACTCGTGGTCGCGTCCCGGGCTGAGATCGGCGAAAGGCAAGACGGCAATGGAGGGCCGCGCATCAGGTCGACCTGCGATGACCGCCGACAGGGCTTCTCGGACGTCACTCATCCGTTGGAATCGTTCCTCCGGTCGCTTCTGGAGGCATCGCGTGATGATCTGGGCGAGACGTTCGTCAGTTTGCAGCGGCGCCGGATCGTCCCGTAGCAACGCACTCACGACCTCGACGACCGATTCGCCCTTGAACGGGCGCGCGCCCGATACGAGCTCGTAGAGAACGATCCCGAAACTGAAGATGTCGGAACGCGAATCGAGCGCCTGGCCTTGCGCTTGTTCTGGCGACATGTAGCCGGCGGTGCCGGTCACCAGGTGGAAGCGAGGCTGCGTAACGTCCGCATCCCCCGGGCCTGTCCTCTGCGCGATCCCGAAATCAAGCAGCTTGGCCGTTCGTCCCGACATCAGGACATTGGCCGGTTTGAGATCGCGATGGAGGATGCCTCGATCGTGGGCTGCCTCGAGTGCGGCTGCAATCTGCTGGCCGAACGACAGGGAATCTTCGAGGGTCATCGGGCCGCTCAACGGCGCTCCGTCGATGAACTCCATGACGAGAAAATCCGGACCGATGTCGTACAACGTGCAAATGTTCGGATGATTCAGCGCGGCTATCGTGCGCGCTTCGCTCTCGAAGCCTTCAGAATGGCCGCTATCGAGTTTCTTGATCGCGACAATGCGATCCAGGCGGGTATCGAGTGCTTTCCAGACTTCGCCCATGCCGCCGCGGCCGAGAGGCGAAACGATTTCGTACGGTCCTAGTCGAGTGCCCGAACTGAGGGACATGAAGGCGCCAATTATATGTGCCGGCGTTACGAAGGAGATGACGGCTCGGCGCGAACGGCATCTCCGAGTTGCCGGATGCGATTCCTGAGCGCACGCGCAAATCGTGTCGCTTCGTCGTGCGTCGCCCCACTTGCCGACAGCGCTTCCTTGAGGTACTGCTCGCTCAGCTGTCGCGCGTAGCGCTCAAACCACTTCGCATGCTCAATTGGGATGTCGCCGGCGATGTCCGCGGTCCGTTGTCCGGCGTAGCTGAACAGCAACACGTTGTCCTTGGTCCCGAGCACAAACTGCGGTGTCTGTTCTTCGTAACCGGCAACGTCCCACCGTCCTCGCGTTGCGAGGTTCGATCCCCAGCGCCCCATCGACCCTCCCCAATCGGTGAGCAGGTAGCGCGCTTCGCGTCTTCCGTTCGCGAGGCGGTGTTCGAAGATGGCCGTGTTCGACCCACGAGCGACGTCGCGGCGATCCTTGGTGTCCCAATTCGACAGGAGCATCACGACTATCTTCAAGCCGCTTAGTTCCGCCGTGCCGACGAACGGATTCTCAACCCACGACCAACTGTGTTCCTCGAACATCTTGTTGACGGCTGGATCGTCGAGCTCGAATCGCGCGTCGCGGAAGGCACCCGTCTCCGTCTCGATCATCGGCCGTACGCGCCGTAGCTCTGTCGCACCACGGATGGTTCCGACGGGCACGAAATACGTCACCTCGGCGAAGTACCCACACGACCAGGCAAACCTGACGGCAAACGTTTCGCTCCGCACTTCGTCGCCCCACTTCACTCGCCACACCCGTCCACGACCGTCCCTCACCGAGACGCAGGGTTGAGAACCGGTGAAGTGCTCCTGCAGAAACCCGAACGGCGGGAGCGGCGCGCCGTCGCGACCTCCGGGCCCATGAATCGGATCGAGGTTCTCCACGGGAGCCGGCTCACGCCAGATGCGATGCGTTGAAGCGTGCAGCGGTCGAGGTCCGGCCCGCCGAATCCGGTAGAGACCAACACCGCGCCAGAGTCCACCGAGCAGGACGCGGGCCACCAGGATCGCGATGAGCGCGACCACCACGTAGAGCAAGGCTTCGCGGAGGCTCACGCGCAGGCTTCAATCCGACGCACGACTACCGTCGAATCTCCATCGGCGCCTCTACCGGATTGCCGCTCCGGTCTCGTCGCACGATGTCGGACGGCGAGGCCGACGGATCCGACTGTTCTCCGACGGCGCGAACCACCATTCGATCGCCGTCGATCCGAACCAGAAGAAAGTGGCACGCAGCGCTCCACGACAGCGTGTGCGCTTCCTCGAACCGGTCGGGGATCCCGCCACGAAACTTGCCCGCCGCGCCGGTCACGAAGTAATCGATACCATCGACACGCGAGTGTTGAAAGTTGTGCTCGTGGCCACTGAACATCACCCTGACCCCGGCTCGGCGAAAGTACGGAATCAAGCGCTCCATGCCAACGGTGTTGTAGTGCCGCGGCCCGGCGCTGAAGGGCGGGTGATGAGCAAACGGGATGCGCCACCTGGGTTGGTCGCCGGCATCCGTGAACGACGCTTCGACGAACGCCCAGTGCTTGGGAAACTCGAACAATCGATGCCCGCTGAAGAAAGCCTCCTTCGAGGTATCGATGCAGACGAACTCGATAGTCGAGCCGTATCGCACGCGATAGAAGAGACCAGGGCCAAACGAGGCCCGTCCGCTTGCTTCTTCGCCAGCGATCCGCTCGACGATATAGAAGTTGTCTTCAACCTGCGCGCGATCGTCGCAATCTTCGGATTCAGCGGCGTCGTGGTTACCAATCGACGGGTAGACGGGAATGCGATTGATGATGTAGCGATACGGCTGGAAGTAAGTGAAGAACCAATCGTCATCCTGGTCGCCAGTCGATCCAAGCGGGACACCGAGCAGCTTCTTTGCGGCGTAGACGTTGTCCCCTGTGGTCAATACCAGGCGAACGTCGTTTCGATCGACTGTCTGACGCAAGGCATTGGCCACCTGCTGCTGCCGTCGCGACTCCGAGGAACGCTTCACGCCGACGCCGAAGTCGCCAATCGCGGCAAACGTCAACGAGCTCGCTGCCGTCGTGGGATCCGGGAAGGTGCGAAAGCGATTGTCGTACTTGCCGCCTGAATGAACGAGCGCTTTCTCCTCCGCCGACCAGTCCCAGCGCTCTCCCGCCGCCCATTCCTCTGATTTCACGAAAACCTTGTAGGTGTAATCCGTGTCGGCCGCCAGCCCGGCGACCCAACAGTGATTCGTGGCCTCCGTCTGCGCGCGCGCCACCATGGCGCCACTTCGATCGTAGACCTCGACATGCGCCGGACCGTACGGTGCCGAACACGCACCGATCGAGTCTTTGCGTGGCGGATGAACGAACCGCAGGTCTTCGTCATTCACCAGCTTCCACCGGTCGCGGCTCGTCACACGAAAGTAGAAGGCACCCCAGGCAATCAGGACCGACTTATGTGTGACGGCTGGCAGGTAGATGTAGGGCTCCGCGTGAAACTCTGGCATTCACTTTCCAGCTTACATGCTGGATCTCTCAGTCGCTCAACACCGTGACGCTCATCTCGCCAATCGTTACTGGGTCAGCGAGCAGGTCGATCGATACGATCTTCCCACCCTCGATCGTGAAGCCAAACACCACACGGGGCCGGCCACCAGGCGCCCACACCGCGCCCACATCTCCGTCGAGCAGCGCAATCTGGGCGAACTTCGCGCGTCCGGAGAAGCTCTTCGCGACATCCATCGCACCGCGAATCTCTGCCATCGCTCCGGTCTGCACCGCCGCCTGATCCGCACGTACGACAACGTCAGGATCGAGTAGCGCCAGCAACGCATCGAAGTTACCGCCGCGCGACGCCGCAAGAAAGGCGTCGACCACTTCCCGATGTCGTGTGCGATCCGGATCGGATACCGATGCGCCCTGCACGCGACGACGAGCGCGGCTTGCGAGTTGCCGGGCTGCCACCGAGGAGCGGCCGACTATTGGAGCGATTTCATCGAACGAGAGGTCGAACATGTCGTGCAGGACGAACGCGACGCGCTCGGCGGGCGGTAGGGTCTCGAGCACCGTCATGAGTGCAAGGCCGACCGAGTCAGCCAGCAGCGCGCCATGCTCCGGGTCGAGGCTGGCGTCAGCGCGGACCATCGGCTCGGGAGTTTCTGGACTCAACGCTTCTTCGCGTCGCGATTTACGCGATCGCAGCATGTCGAGGCACACGCGGGAAACGACGGTCGTGAGCCAACCGCCGAGATTGTCGACGCCGCTGGTATCGGACCGCCGGAGTCGCAGCCACGCCTCCTGAACCGCGTCGTCTGCCTCGTTGGCGGAGCCGAGCATCCGGTAGGCGATCCGCCCCGTCGTCTATTGGACGACCACGATTCTGACCGCTCTTTCATTCCTGTCCGGCGGCTTCGCCAACCTCCTGCGAGTTGAGGACACCGTGCAGGGCGTGGTCGCACTAGGCTATCCCGTGTATTTCGTCTCCATCATCGGCGGCTGGAAGCTGCTTGCCGGTCTGGCCATCCTGGCACCACGCTTCCCGTTGCTGAAGGAGTGGGCGTACGCCGGCATCGCATTCGAACTGACTGGCGCCACGCTCTCGCACGTCGCGATGGGCAGCGCGGCGGTGAAAGCCATCGTACCGCTGGTCATCCTCGCCATCGCCGTTGCATCGTGGGCCCTCAGACCTCCGAGCCGCAAGTTGAAGGCTAGTGTCCGTCATTCGCCGTCACCGTTGATCGTGGCGCACGAGTATGCCGCGGTCCGACCATAAGCATCTCGACGTCAATTCTCGAGGAGTCGCTCATACAATCCGGATGATGGAGGTTACGAGTGAAAGATGGGCGCGGTGCGCGAGTTCGTCCGATTGGCGTCATTCGATCTTCACTGAAGAAACGGAGTGAAGCGCCGAAACAAGGCGCGGAGGGCGCTCCCGATGCATGGCTCGAAGTAAGCGCCTTTGCGATCGAGGGGCTGCACCGCCTGACGGCTGGCAGCGAGGTCATCATCCTCACGTGGTTCCACCGGGCGCGGCGAGACGTACTGAAGGTCTACCCGCGCTCGGACCGGCGCAATCCACTGACCGGCGTGTTCGCAACACGTTCCCCCGACCGTCCCAATCCGATCGGGCTGCATCGAGTGACCATTCGTCGGATCTCCAAGAATCGCCTTCGGATTGGGCCAATCGAAGCGCTCGATGGCACCCCCGTGCTCGATATCAAGCCGGTGCTGCCAGCAAGTCGAGACTTCTGACGCCGACTACTCGTTGCGCAGGACCGCGGCAGGCTGCAGGCCGATGGCGCGCAGCGCCGGTAGCAGGCAGCCCGCGAGGGCGATGGTCAAGAGCAGCGCGCTCACCGACAGGTAAATGAGGGGGTCGCCGGGTTGAACGCCAAACAAGAGACTGGCCATCAGTCGCGCCACTGCGAAGGCCGCCAGCAAACCAAGCGCGACTCCGATCGCAACCACTTTCATGCCCTGGCCGATGACCAGTCTGAGAACGTCGCCCGACTTGCCACCGAGCGCGATTCGGATGCTGATGTCCTTCAGATGCTGTTGGACGTAGTACGCCATCACACCGTAGATGCCAAACACCGACAGCGTGAGCGCTATCAGCGCAAAGCCGGCAATCAGCATTGAGAGCGAACGCGGCTGCTCGAGCGACTGATTGACGAGATCCTCAATCGTGGCGACGCTCGACAGAGGCGCCGCCGGCTCCAACTCCCGCACCGCCTGCCGTATCGCGGGCAGCATCGCCTGCGCATCGCCTCCAGTTCGAATCATGAGGTAGCGCGACAAGCCTCCCGGCAGCGGCGTATAAACCGTCCCCTGGTCGGGCTCGTCCAGTCCGACATACTTCACGTTGCTCACGACGCCAACGACGCTGGTCCACGGGCAGTTTGTACAGCCGCCTTCGCGAAACCGCTTGCCGACGGCGCTCTCACTTGGAAAAAATCGACGAGCCCACGCTCGGTCAACGACCACCGATTCGAGATTCTCGGCCAGGGCATCGCGATCTTCGAGTAGCCGCCCCTCGATCAACGTGAGGCCGAGCACCCGGAAATACTCCGGCGTGACCGCGATCCAGGGCGTGGCTGGTTGCGATTCACCGGCCTGCGCCGGCTGATCTTCGAGATCGAAGTTGTTGATGTTGCCGACGTTGTTCGGCGGCCGACCGTCGGCAAACGCCACCAGCGACACACCCGGTGTTGATTCGAGCCTTCGTCGCATCTCGTCCCAGAGACTTCGCACGCGGCCCTCGTCGGCATACAAAGCCGACGGCAGCCTGACCGATCCCGTGATCAGGTTGCGGCTGTCGAAGCCAAGATCGACGTGTCTCAACTGGTTCAGGCTGGCGAGGAGCAGCCCCGCAACGACCAGCAGCGGTGTCGCGACGGCGAATTGGCTGCCAACCAGCACCCTGCGCAAGCGCCGGACGGCAAGGCTACCGGTCGACGACCGTCCGATCGAACGTAGCGAGTCGTCCATTGGCCCGCTCGTCCCGTGCAGTGCGGGGACGAGGCCGAACATCAGGCCGCTCGTGACCATCAGGCCAGCCAGCAACCAGAGGACTGGCCCCCCGAAAGCGATCTCCTGCATTCTGGGAAAGTAGTTGGCTCCGACTCCGCGCAGAAGCTGCATGCCGAGGCTCGCGAAGAGAACACCAACCATCATGGAGCCCACGGCGAGCACACTGCTCTCCGCAAGCAGGTAGCGCACGACGCGGCTGCGCGAGGCACCGAGAGCGGCGCGCACCGCCAGTTCGCGGCGCCGGCTCGTCACGCGAGCGACGAGCAGGTTCGAAGCGTTCGTGCAGGCGATGATCCAGACCAGCGCGACCGCCGCGAGCGCGAGACCGGCAACGTTCGACACGTCCCCGACGACATGGGTCTTGAGATCCATCATGCTCCACGTGGCCTTGTCGTCCTGGTACGACGACTTCCAGATTGGGAAGATTCGCTTGTTGATGGCGCGGAGCTCTTCGGCTGCAGCAGCGTGGTCCACTCCGGGCCGGAACCGAGCGATCACCGTATGCAAGAACGGACCTCGTCGCGGCGGCGGCGAGAACTGCTGCGCGACGAAAAACTCCTGGTTTCGCTCGAGCGGCCCCAACTGTTGCGGCAGGGCTCCGACGACGGTGTAGTCGGCACCATCGAGTCGTATCGGCCGCCCAATCGCGTCGGCGCGAGCGCCAAGACGTTGCTGCCAGAAAGCGTGGCTCACGAGCACGACGGCCGGACTTCCGGGACGTCCATCGACTTCCGTAAAGTCACGACCTATCGCCGGCCGGATTCCCAGCAGCGAAAAATACGTCGTCGAGACGAAGGATCCGCGCAGCAGCTCCGCGACAGTCCCATCACTGAAGGTCATCGCGCGGCCGGTGTAGGTCGCGATCTGCGCGAAGTGCGTCTGTTGCGATTGCAAGGCGAGATAGTCGGCGACTGAGAACCGGAACCTGAACGGAGGTGTGTCGGTGTAGATGCGCACGAGCTCGTCAGGCGCCGAGTACCGGCAGCGGACGCAAGAGTGCCGCATCCACGGCGCTGAAAATCGCCGTCGTCGCGCCGATGCCCAGGCCCACGGTGCCGAGGATCGTCAAGGTCAGGATCGGCGCGCGCAGCAAGCTGCGGAACGCGATGCGGACGTCCTGCGTGAAGTCCTGGAGCATCAAGGTGCGCTGCATGTGGGGTTCCTTTTCTTCGTCCTGTCCCGATCGAGCCTTAGACGATGTGGGGAATAGTAGGTTAGGTCTCCTGGGCTAGTATCCCGGGACTGGGAGAAGCAGACATGCCCGCCAAACTCTTTCTCTGGACTGCCGTCGCGCTGTTGCTCCTGAGTGCCGACTCACACGCGCAGTACTACCAGACCGACTTTCCGTCCGAAGAATTTCGCAGCCGGCATGCCGCGGTGTTCGAGCACATCGGGTCGACGGCGATTGCGGTTGTGCAGGGTGTGCCTCAAACCGAGGGATTCACGCTGCCGCGACAGCACAACACTTTCTATTACCTGTCGGGCATCGAGACGCCTGGCGCCTACCTGTTGCTGGACGGCCGTACCAGGAAGGTCACGATCTACCTCCCAGCCCGGAACCCTCGGCTCGAAGCGGCGGAAGGTCGCGTCCTGTCGGCGGAGGATGCCGACCTCGTGCGGCGGATCTCCGGGGTGGACGAAGTCAAGCCGTTGCAGCAAATGGTGGACACCAACTGGCCGCTGATCAGCACTGACGCGACAGCATCGACTGGCAACCCACGCAACCAGGCCGCGGCGACGATCTTTGCGGAATTCAGTCCAGCCGAGAACCAGGGGCAAAGCCGTGGCGAGCTCGTGGCGGCGGAGACTGCTCGCGTCAACGATCCCTGGGACGGCACGGGCTCGCGCCAACGCCGCTTCGTGGAGCTGCTTCGCGCGCGTCATCCGCGATCAGAACTGCGAAACCTCAATCCCGTTCTCGACGAGCTGCGGAGCGTCAAGAGCCCTCGCGAGATCGCGATGGTGCGGCGAGCGTCGCAGCTGGCCGGGCTCGGCCTGATGGAAGCAATGCGGAGCACCGAGCCGGGTGTCACCGAGTACCAACTCGACGCGGCGGCGCGTTACGTGTTTCTCGTCAACGACGCCCGGCTCGAAGGCTATCGGTCGATCACGGCCAGCGGCACGGACAACATCAACAACATGCACTACTTTCGCAACACGTCGACGCTGAAGGATGGCGACCTGGTGTTGATGGACTTTGCGCCGGACTATCGCTACTACGTGAGCGACATCGGCAGAGTGTGGCCAGTCAACGGCAAGTACACCGCACAGCAGCGCGAGCTGCTCCAATTCGTGCTGGAGTTTCACAAGGCCGTATTGACGCGTATTCGTCCAGGCGTGACCGCTACACAGATCCACGATGAAGCCAAGAAGGCGATGGAGCCGGTCTTTGCGCGCACCAAGTTCTCAAAACCGCTTTACGAACAGGCGGCGCGCACCCTCGTCGACACCGGCGGCGGCGTGTTCTCGCACACGGTCGGCATGGCTGTGCACGACGTTGGTGGCTATCGCAATGGTCCGCTCAAGCCCGGCCAGGTTTTCTCGATCGATCCACAGCTCTGGGTTCGAGAAGAGAACCTATACCTGCGATTCGAGGACACTGTGGTCGTCACCGAAACCGGCGTCGAGAACTTCACGAACTTCATTCCGATGGAGCTCGATGACATGGAGAGGATGGTTCTCGAGAAAGGGATTGTTCAAAAGGTGCCACCCGTACCCGCATCAACCATCAAACCAGCCTCACGCTGAGCTAGCGGCACGGACGAGGTTGCGGGGCGGATCCGATTCATCCCAGACTACGCACCGGTCGTCCCATGTTTCGCATCACTAGCTGTCTGAGCCTCTTGACTCGTGTGACGGGCCGGTGTCTCCTCCCACGATCCCGTCATCCCGAATGCTCCGCGCGAGTACGAGGTTTCAAACGGATCGTTTCCCATTGGCTTGAGAGGAGGGCGAAATGCGAGGCTCTTACGTACGTGTCTGGATTGTCGCGTTCACCGTTGCGGCGGCAATCGCCGCCGTTGGCTCGACGCTCGCGGCGCAAGGCGCTGTCGCTGAACTCCGCGGCCGCGTGATCGACGAAAGCGGCGCGGCGCTGCCGGGTGCCACGCTCACGATGACACATCGCGAGACCGGCAGCGTGCGCACGACGGTCAGCTCGGAAACTGGTTCGTTCGTGTTGCCCTCGCTGCAGGTCGGTGCCTACGACGTGCGTGTCGAGTTGTCGGGCTTCTCGACGCTGACGCAGCAGAACCTGCGGCTCGGTGTTGGCGAGTCCGCCAACTTGACCTTCACGCTCAACCTCGCGTCGGTTCAGGAGAACATCACGGTCACCGGCGAAACACCGTTGGTGGACGTGAAGCAGTCAGGCATCGCCGGCCGCGTCGGCACCGTTCAGGTTGAAGCACTCCCACTCAACGGCCGCAACTGGCTGGACCTTGTCGCGCTCGTGCCCGGGGCACGGGGCAACCCCGGCAACATTCAGGCCGGCGCGTCGGGCAGCGACATGGCGAAGTACAACGTGGACGGTGTGGACATCACGAATCAGTGCTGTGGCGGCGCCAATACCGGATACAGCCAGGAGAACATCGCCGAGTTCCAGGTGCTCACCAACCGCTTCGACGCCGAGTACGGCCGCGTCAACGGCGCGGTCATCAACGCGGTCACGAAGTCCGGTACCAACCAGTTCCGCGGGACCACCTTCGGCTACTTCCGCAACGATCGGTTCGATGCCGACAACCCGTTCACCGGCGCGGTCTCGCCGTTCAACGAAAAGCAGGTCGGCTTCAATGGCGGCGGACCCATCCTCCGCGATAAAGCCCACTTCTTCGGGAGCTACGAGTTTCAAGACCGGTCGATTACCTCCCGCCCCAACACCGGCTTTTCACAATTCGACGTGGACGTTCCGCAGGACATCACGCGGCACTATGTGACGGCTCGCGCGGACGTGCAGTTGAATGCGCAGCACCGGATGTTCGTGCGGGGCTCGCTCTACAACTGGGATCAGATCAACGTGGACGTGGACACCCGCACCACGATCTCCGGCGGCTACTCCCGCCCGTCCGACAACATCGACGTCTCGATCGGCGACACATGGGTCGTGACCCCGCGCCTTCTCTACGAGGTGCGTGGGGGATTTTCGCGGATCGACAACCGGCTGAACTCGAATTCGCCAACACCGCGGCTCAACTTTCCGTCAGCGACCCTGGGCTCACCCACCAACTCGCCACAGTGGTGGAAGGAGATGAACACCCAGATCAATCAATCGCTCTCGTACTTCGTGCCCGATCTCAAAGGCGAGCACAACCTGAAGGCGGGACTGCAAATCTTCGTGCCGAGCTTCTGGGGCGCGTTCCCGCAGCCAGCCTATGGTTCGTACAATTTCAGCCGCGATCCGGCTGACTTCAACGATCCGTCGACGTATCCGGCGCCGACGTCGTACACGATTCCGTTAGGCGACACCTCGTACGAAGTCAGCAATCCCATATACGCCGCGTATTTCCAGGACAACTGGACCGTCGCGCCGCGTCTCACGCTCAACCTCGGCCTCCGCTACGACCTGGAGACTGGTACCACGAACAAGGATCATCAGCACCCGGCGGAGCCCGGTGAGCGGAACAGCGATATCGACAACATCGCGCCGCGCCTCGGTTTCGCCTACGACATCACCGGAACCGGCCGCTCCATTCTTCGCGGCGGCTACGGTCGCTACTACGACAAAGTGATGCTGAACCTGACCAGCAACGAACGCCGGGTCATCGAGGGGCAGATCATCAACGTCACGGTTCCGAACCCGGTCTTTGGCAATCCGCTTGGCGGTTTGACCTACGAGGACTACAAAGCCCGCAACATTCCGGCCAGCACGATCGTGATTGCGCTTGACTACCAGACGCCGGTCAACGAACAGGTTTCGTTCGGTCTCGCGCAGCAGATCGGTGAACGGTATGGCGTGCAGGCCGACGTCGTCTATTCGAAGGGACGCGACGAACCGATGGTCGTCGACGCCAACTTCTTCCAGGATCCGGCGACGGGCCTGCCGCGGAATCCCACGATCTTCGGGTATCGCGATCCGCGCTACACGCGCATCCAGCGAACGCAGAGCACCGGCAAGTCCGAGTACACCGCGCTGCAGATGGGATTCAACGGCCGCCCGGTTGGCGAAGGCTGGTTCAACAGGATCCAGTTCCAGGGCAGCTACACGCTGTCGAAGACCATGGATAACCACACCAGCAATCGCGGCGGCACGCCGACCAACCCGTTCGATCTGGACGCCGAATGGGCCGAGTCGCAGCAGGACCAGCGGCACCGCTTCACGACGAATGTCATCGTGCCGCTTCCGTTCGACATTCGACTGTCGGCGATCTACTTCCTCGGCTCCGAGCGCGTCATCAATGTGGCGACGACGCTCGACCCATTCCGTCTCGGCTACACCGCTCGCTGGCTCGACGATGCCGGCAATATCCTGGCAAGAAACAGCGAGCGTACCGAGAAATGGGACAAGAAGCTCGACTTGCGGTTCTCGAAAAATCTGACGATCAGCCGTGTCTCGTTGCAGGGAATCGTTGATGTGTTCAACGTGCTCAACACCTGGAACCTGACCAACTACAACGCCAATTTCTACGCGGCAACCTACTTGCGGCCGGCGAACTCGACCAACATCTTCTATCAGCCGCGCCAGGTCCAATTCGGGTTCCGCATTACGTATTGAGGACAGGGAGATCAGGGAGGTCAGGGAGATAAAATGCTCCCCGAGCTCCCTGAACTCTTTGTAGACCCCCAGCCGGAGGTGCCATGCGCACGACTCTCCACGCTATCTCCGGTCTTCCAGATCTGCAGCGCCACTCCTCATCGCCGTCGTCGCCGGCACCGTTGGCCTGACGGCCGCGGATCCGGCCAGGCGTCCTCGCCTCAGCCGGCCTCAGCCCGCGCCAGCAATACTTCGCCGCGTCTCACGCTCGAGGCGATCTCACGAGACAACGCAAAGTGGATCGGGACGCCACCATCGGACGTGCGGTGGTCGGTCGACGGCCGCAATTTGTACTTCAATTGGAATCCCGAGCGCGCCGACGTTTCCGAGCTGTACACGCTGCCAGTCGGCGGCGGAACTCCAACGAAGGTTCCCTATGACAAACGCCGGTTCGTTGTGCCGGAGACGGCCCGCTTCAATCGCGACCGAACGGCACAAGTGTACGAGGTCTTCGGCGACATCTTCGTCGTGACCCTCGCCGATGGCCAGTTGCGCCAGGTAACGTCCACGGATGCCGCCGAACGAAACCCTCACTTCACGTTCGATGGCAAGGCAGTGACCTTCGAGCGAGACAACAACCTCTTTGCCTCGGATCTGACCACGGGCCTCGTTCGGCAGATCACGAACTTCCGCACCGGGCGCAACCCGGACGAGGACCCCAAGGGCACCGATCAGCAGGAATATCTCGAGA
The DNA here is from genome assembly GCA_963724485.1 of uncultured Acidobacteriota bacterium. Classification (GTDB taxonomy): domain Bacteria; phylum Acidobacteriota; class Vicinamibacteria; order Vicinamibacterales; family UBA2999; genus JACCSI01. Next base: position 579,157 of record CAVRUW010000009.1, on the reverse strand, counting down.
AGCAGCAAATGTCGCTCTTCGAATACCTGCAGAAGACAGATCGACTCGACAAGGAACGTAAGGCTCGTGAGAAGGCCGAACGTGGCGGCATCGACCCCCATTACCTCAAGGACGGTCAGCGCGTGGTCGATCTGCAGCTTTCCCCGGATGGACGCTTCGTGACCTTTGTTCTCGCCGATCGCGGGCCGGCCGAGAAAGCCAAGGCGACCGAGATGCCGAAGTACGTGACCAAGAGCGGCTTCGCCGAGATGCAGCGGCTCAATACTGGCGCCGAGATCGGCCGAGTCAAAGCGGGTGAGCCCGTCATGACGCACACTCTGGGAACCATCGCGACCGGGACCGGCGCTATTGCCTGGATCGATCACGGGCAGCAGGGCCGCGCCGTATCGATGAACGCTCCGGTCTGGTCGGAAGATGGCAAGCACGCGATGGCGTGGGCCGGCTCGAGCGATCACAAGGACGCGTGGCTCCTCGCCATCGATCCAGAGCGCGCAACCTCGCGCGTGGTGGTTCACGAGCACGACGACGCCTGGGTGCGCGGCTTCCGCACGGGACGCCTCGCAGATGGCGACGACATCGCCTATGGATTCATGCCGGACAATCAGAGCGTCTACTTCTTGTCCGAGCGGAGCGGCTTCTTCCACCTCTACACGGCAAGTCTCGCCGGCGGGCAGCCGACCGCCCTGACCAGCGGCAAGTTCGAGCTCGCCGATCTCCGGATGTCGCGCGATCGCACGACGTGGTACTTCACCTCGACCGAAGTGCACCCTGGCGAGCATCAGGTCTATTCCATGCCGATTGGCGGAGGGCCGCGAACACGGCTGACGTCGGCAACCGGTTGGCATGATTACGCGCTGTCGCCCGACGAGAAATCGATCGCCGTTGTTTACAGCAACCCGACCGAACCTGGGGATCTCTATGTGATGCCCAACCAGCCATCGGCGCGGACGCAGCGGCTCACCACGTCGACGACCGACGAGTTCCGTAGCTACCCGTGGCAGGCCGGTGAGATCGTCACCTTCGACGACGGCGAGGGGCACACGATCTACGCCGAGGTGTGGAAACCCGCCAAGCCGCATCCAGCAAGGCCGGCAATCATCCAGGTCCACGGAGCTGGCTGGGCGCAGGGTGTTGCGAAACGGTGGGGCGGCGCGTTCCCCTTCATGCAGTACCTCGCGCAAGAAGGCTACACGGTGATGAACCTGGACTACCGGGGCAGCCGCGGCTACGGTCGCGACTTCCGGACGGGCATCTATCGCCACATGGGTGACACCGAGATCAAGAGCGCGCTGGCAGCCGTGGACGTCCTCGTCAAGCAGTACAAGGTCGATCGCGATCGCATTGGAATCTATGGCGCCAGCTACGGTGGTTTCTTCACGCTGATGGCGTTGTTCAAGTATCCGGGCATCTTCGCCGCTGGTGCCGCGCACGCGCCGGTCACCGATTGGGCGCATTACAACCACGGCTACACCACGCGGATCTTGAACAACCCGTTCAACGACTCGGAAGCCTATGAGCGGAGCTCGCCGATCTACTTCGCCGAGGGCCTGAAGGATCACCTGCTGATCACACATGGTGTGCAGGACGACAACGTCCACTTCCAGGATTCGGTGCGGCTCGCGCAGCGACTGATGGAACTACGGAAGGACAACTGGGATCTCATCCCGTATCCGATCGAACCGCACGGCTTCGTGCAGGACTACAGCCGGCTCGACGAGATGCGACGACGCGTAAAGCTGTTCGACCGCGTGCTGAAAGGCCCGCGTCCCGCACAGTCGACAACGACGACAGCGCAGCAACAATAGCCTCGGGTAGTTGTCGGTTGTCAGTGACCAGTCACCAGTCACCGGTCACCCGATTGCCGTACTGTTTTGTGTTCGGACCTGATGAGCTGCCGTGCTACCGTCTTTCGCGGAGCGTGAGAACAGAGATGTCCGAGTCACAAACCGCAGTCCCACCACACGTTCAAGTCATCCAGATGGGCACGGCCTGTTGGGTGTCGCAGCTGATCTCGACGGCCGCCAGTATCGGCCTTGCCGATCACCTGGCTGACGGTCCCAAGTCCGCTGCCGAACTCGCCGGGACGACTGGCAGCCATCCGCGCGCGCTTCATCGATTCATGCGCACACTCGCGAGCTTCGGCATCCTGACGCAGGGCGATGGCGACAAGTTTTCGCTCACCCCCCTCGGCGAAGCGCTCAAGAGCGACGCTCCCGGATCTGCGCGATCGACGATTCTGACGATGGCGGGACCGTGGATGTGGAAAGCGTGGGGCGAGTTTCAGTACCTCGCTCGAGACCGGCAAGACCGCGATGGAGAAGGTCTTCGGCATGCCGATCTTCGACTATCTGGCGCAGCACCCACACGAGGCCGCACGGTTCAGCGAGGCGATGGTCGGCATCCATGGCGCCGAACCGCCTACGGTTGCCGCCGCTTACGACTTCTCTGCGGTTGCCTCGATCGTCGATGTTGGCGGCGCCACCGGCAACATGCTGGCCCACATCCTGGCCCGACATCCTCAGCCGAGGGGCATCCTCTTCGATCGACCTCACGTCGTGACCGAAGCACCAGCCCTCCTGCGCGCGCGCGGAGTGGAGAGCCGTGTCTCGATCGTGCATGGAAACTTCTTTGAAAGCGTGCCCACTGGCGGCGACGTCTACATCCTGTCGCACATCATCCACGACTGGAGCGAGGAACAGTGCCTGACGATCCTCGGCAACTGCCGCAAGGCGATGAAGCCAGGCGCAAAACTGCTCATCGTCGAGTTCGTGCTGCCGGAAGGCAATACGCCGCACTTTGGCAAGCTCGTTGACATGGTGATGCTGGCGATTCCCGGTGGTGAAGAACGTACCGCGCGTGAATACAAGACGTTGCTGGCAGCGGCGAGCCTGAAAATGACGCGCGTAATCCCGACCGCATCTGATGTGAGCATCGTCGAGGCAGAACTTTCGTAGACAACTCACGCCTTGTTCTTGCGCTTCGCTTTCCTGGCCGGCGGCTTGCGGGAGGCCGTGGCCTTTCGTTTGGGAGCGGCAGGTGCCGCTGCCTTCAGCGTGGCGGACACCTCATAGGCTTCCTGCAACCAGTCAGTAAGCGGCGATTCCACTTCATCACGGTGTCTGACCTGCAAGATATTCGCGAACTTGGTCCGTGAGCTTGGCGTGACACGCCGAACTTGCGGCGCTTTGATCGGCCGGCCCAGGAACACGCACACCTCGAGGAAGCTTCTTTTCGGGCGGACGAAGAAGTAGCAGGACTTGCGCGCGAACATGATCGAGTGGTGCGACGCGTACACACGCTGCTCACCAAACTCGACGGCGGTCTCACGCAAACGCTCCCAAGCATCCCGCAAGTCCTCCGACAGGTCCTGCGTCAATGCTGTTTCGGTGGTCGTCCAGCAGTCGTGCGGCTCGCCTTTCTCAACCCATTGCTTGCAGTGGTAACACTCGTGCCCGGCCATGCTCAATTCTACGAGCGACACGAACGGCGATAGACGGCTGGCGTGAAACCGACGGTTCGCCGGAAAGCAGTTGTGAACTGACTTTGGGTGGCAAATCCCGTCGCCACGGCAATTTCCGCGAGTGACTGGTCCGTTTCCTCAATCAGCGTTTGAGCCCGCGCCACACGTCGCTGCTGAACGAATGCTCGCGGTGTAATGGCCGTCGTTGTGCGGAACGCGCGAGCAAAATGCGAGATGCTCAACCCCGCGCGCTGCGCCAGATCGGCCATGTGCAGCGGTTGGTCCAGCCGTGATTCAACGAACAACTGCACTCGTCGCAGCGCGGCCGGCGACAACCCGCCTCGCTGATGACGTCGGTTCGACGACCGCGGTTCCTCGAGCAGGCGTGCTAGCTCTCCCGCGTGCGATTCCTGAAGCTCGCTGGAGGCACGAAGAATCTTCCCGACCATGCTCAATTCACGGCTGGAATATTGGGCTAGCATCCGCTGACCGCGAAGGCGCAACGGCTCCCAGATTCTGGCGATCAGCTCGCGCGCATGTTCGGTGAGCTCGACGCGAGCTCCGCGCATCGCCGAAATACGACGCGCGTAACCGGCCAACTCGAGTCTGGCAACGGTGTCGCGAGCCGCCGAGATCGGAATCCGCAGGATCGTGGCCAGCTGATGAGGCGACGCCGGCCCACCGAAGAGCAACAACGTGATGCAAGGCAGATCACGCCGGTCGACTGCAAGGATGGCGGCAGCGACGGTATCGACGGTGTTCGAGGCTTCCTGAAACCGAACGACTTCGAAACCAACGCTATCGATGAGCACGCTGCGTTGAGCATCGGGCGCTGGCGTGCGACGTCTCACCGCACGATCTCGATAAACGCAGCCATGGCCGGCAAGACAGGCACGTCGTTGCCAGGCCAACCTGTCATCAACGCTATGTCAGACACAACTCAGACGATCCTGCTGTGGCTCTTCATCCTCAACCTCGGCATCGCGTTCGGGGCCGGGCTTTTCGAGCATCGAATCATCGTGCCGAGATGGTTGCAGTCGTCACCGGAATCCGGCACGCACTGGAACGCCGCCGCCGTCCGCCAGGATGACACCGGACGGCGCTTCTGGGCGTTCACCACTACCGTGCCTCTCACACTCCTCACGCTCGCCAATCTCTACGCAGCGTGGGTCTCGTCGGGGCCGGTTCGAAGCTGGTGGCTTCTGGCGGCGGTGGCCGCGTCGGTCGAGCGCGTGTTCACGTTCTCGTACTTCATCCCGACGATGATTGGACTAATGGGAGCGGCTGACTCTCCCGGCACTGTCGCAACTGCGACGCGTTGGGCCAGTCTGAACTACGTGCGGCACGCGCTTGGGCTGGCCGCGTGGCTGGCCGCTCTCAAGAGCCTCGAAGTACTCGCTCAGACGCGTCGCGCAACGTGACGCGACGGCTTACTTCGCCGTCGTCCGTTCTACCGGTTCCATCCTGAACACCGGAGTCGGTTTGCCGTCACGATCGTCAGTTACCAGGTAGATGTAACCATCCGGCGACTGTCGAACATCGCGGATGCGTCCCATCTGAGGCACGAGCGTTTCCTCGTTCGTGATCCGCTGCCCTTGCAGCGTCAGGCGCGCAAGCTGCTGGCCCACCATCCCGCCGACGAACAAGTTGCCTTTCCACTGCGGAAAACGATCGCCGGTGTAGACCATCATTCCCGAGATCCCGATCGAGGGGACCCAGATGTGCACCGGTTGCTCCATCCCCTGTCGGTGCGTACCGGCATGGATCGCCAGGCCGGTCTGGTAGTTCACGCCGAATCCGATTACCGGCCAGCCGTAGTTGCGGCCAGACTGCACACGATTCAGCTCGTCCCCTCCCTGAGGTCCGTGCTCATCGGCCCAGACGTCGCCGGTTTCCGGATGAATCGCAATGCCCTGCACGTTGCGATGGCCGTAGCTCCAGATCTCGGGCCGCGCACCCTCACGCTTCACGAAGGGGTTGTCGTCCGGCACACGCCCGTCATCGTGTAGCCGAATCATCTTGCCGTGATGGTTGGTCAGATCCTGCGCGGGGTGCGCTTCGAGGTTGCCTTCTGGCGGAACCTGCCGATCGCCCAGCGTCAGAAAGAGATAGCCGTTCTTGTCGAACGCGATCTTTCCGCCGAAGTGTCCGCGTCCCTGCGAAACCGATTCGAACAACTGCTGAACATTCGACAGCCGGTCGTTTTCGAAGCGGCCGCGAATCAGCGCGGTCGTCGATTGCTTGCCATCAGCCTGCGGCTTTGAATAGGTCAGGTAAAGCAAGCGATTCGAAGCGAAGTTTGGATGAGTCGCGACTTCGAGCAGCCCTCCCTGCGACGAATGCAAGACAGGAGGAAGACCCTCAACCGCCTGAGGAAGGAGCTTGCCCTGCCTCACGATTCGCAAGCGGCCCGGCCGTTCGGTAATCAGCGTGTCTCCGTTGGGTAAGAAGGCGATGGACCACGGCTGGACCAACGCTTCCACCACAGTGACCACACGGTAGTCGTGTAGAGCTGAGCGGAAAACCGTGTCGCCAGAAACCAGGGTTCCGACGGACAGAACGATGCCAAGCGCTAGCGTGCCTGCGACTGTACGAGCCATATTTCCATCTCCTGCCAGAGAAACCTTGCCTCAGGGTGAGCCGAGGCGGTGATTATGGCACGAGGCTTGGACGGCCGATTTTTCGAGGAATGACGCAGCGCTCGACGAGGCGCCGCTACTTGAGAAGGGATCTCTATTATACCTGCGGAATTGCACAGACTGTTTCTCGCACCGCCGCCTCCGCATAATCGGCGACAGGAGGTCGAATGGAGTTCAATGCGAATGGCGTGCGGCTGCACTACGAGACCCTGGGCGAGGGCGAACCATTGCTGTGGTTGCATGGCTTCATGGGAGCCGGCCCCGACTGGAGATACATCTTCCAGCAAGCACCACGCGGCTTCCGGGTGATCGCGCCAGACCTCCGCGGGCATGGCGCATCCGATTGGTCCGCACCCTTCTCGTTTCGAGCATGCGCCGGCGACGTCAGTCGGTTACTCGATCACTTGGGAATCGAAGAGACCAAAGCCATCGGGCTGAGCGGTGGAGGTATCGCACTACTCCATCTCGCGACTACTCGCCCCAGACGAGTGTCTTCGATGATCGTCGTGAGCGCACCACCATATTTCCCCGCCGCGGCCCGCACGATTCAGCGGCAGATGTCCACGGCGATGTTCAGCGACGTGGAGAGGGAGTTGATGCGCCAGCGTCACACCGGCGGTGCCGATCAATTGGATCGGCTCTTTGCGATCGGTCGCGGGTTCGCCGACAGCTATGACGATGTCTGCTTCACTCCGCCGCTCCTGGCAACCATCACGACCGATACGCTGATCGTATTTGGTGATCGGGATCCGTTGTACCCCGTTTCGCTGGCGATGGAGCTTCATGATGCGATACCACGATCCCATCTCTGGATCGTTCCCAACGGCGGGCATGGCCCGGTGTTCGGTCCGCTGGCTGCGCCATTCGCGGAGGCCGCCTTGTCATTTCTCGCTGGAGCCTGGAAGCCCACCCCATGAACTCGATTGAAGGAACGGGATTGAAGCGGAGAGCCCTGATGGCGCTGCTGAAGTTTCAGATTGCGCTGGCCTTGATCATCTTTCTGCCAGCGCGGTCGTTCCGGTACTGGGAGGCTTGGCTCTACTGGGCCGTGTTCTTCGCGTGCTCGTTCGTCACGACAGCATACTTCCTCGCCCGCGATCCCGGATTGATTGAACGTCGCCTCAGAAGCGGCCCCAAAGCGGAAGAGCAACCGAGCCAGAAGAAGATCCAGACGGCTGCAAACGCCTCGATTGTTGCCACGTACGTGGTGGCGGGTTTGGATCGCCACGCCCGCTGGTCTCCGCCAATTCCCATCGCTTTGATTCTGTTGGCCGATGGGCTCGTCGTACTGGGATTCCTGATCATTTTCCTGACGTTCCGGGCCAACACGCACGCATCTGCGGTCGTCGAGGTGCGGGACGGGCAAGCTGTTGCGTCCACCGGCCCGTACGCCTGGATTCGCCATCCCATGTATTTCGGCGCCGTGATCCTTTTTCTCGCAACGCCCGTCGCTCTGGGGGCTCTCTGGTCTTCTCTCCCCGTCCTGGCTCTGATCGGGAGTGTCATCGTCAGGTTGCTCGAAGAGGAGCGTTACTTGACGCAGCGACTGCCCGGCTACGTCGACTACCAAGTGCGGGTTCGATATCGTTTGATTCCTGGCGTCTGGTAGAACGCGCTACTGCGGACGCTTGAACAAACCGACGTACACCGCCTTGCCGAGAATGTGGCCGTTCATCGCCGACCAGATTTTCGTTCGCGTTTCCCAGGCATCAGCGCCTGGCTGCACATCGAGCTTGGTGTCGAGCGCATAGAGTTCGAACGTGTAGTGATGCATCGGCCCGGTCGCCGGCGCGCCAGGTCCGCGATAGACGGGACCGCTGGCGCTGATCTGCTGACTCCCGTCCGGGAGTTGCGGGCCCTTGGGGACGCCTTCGGGGAGCCCGGTCGCGGTACCCGGAATGTTCCAGACCAGCCAGTGCACCTGATCCTCTGTCGTTTTGTTGCGCGCCACGTCGGGATCACGCATGTGGAGCACGAAACTCTGTGTGCCGGGAGGCACATTGCTCCACGAGAGTATCGGAGACACCTGTTCCCCGGCTTGCGTGTACTTCACAGGGATTGGCGCGCCGTCGGCGAATGCCGTCGTGGTCAACACCATCGCCGGCCGCGCGGGTGCGGCTTGACCAGGCGGTTGCGCGCCACCCGCAGGCGCCTGGGCGGCGATGAATACCGGCGCCGCGACGAGCATCGCACTTGCGATTCCTACACCAATCCGCATTGTTTCCCTCCGTGAACTAGTTCTCACCACCAGAAGTACGCCGCCAAAAATACCGCAATCATCCCGAACACCAGGCCCAGCTTGAGCGCAATGCCGGTGATGAGACCAAGCCAGGCGCCAAAGCCGGCCTTTCCAGCCGGCATCAGTTTTCGCTGCACGGTGTATTCGCCGATGACGGCACCCAGAAACGGGCCGATCAAGAGGCCCGGGATCTGCAGCAGCAGCCCTCCGAAGAACAAACCAAGAGCGGCGCCGATCGCGGCGCGACGACTGGCGCCAAACTTCTCGGCGCCCTTGGCCGTCGTGTAGAGATCGATCACGTGAGCCAGCGCAGTCATCGCGGCCAACACCAGCAGGACGAAGAGGCCCACTTTCGAGAAGCCATCCGCCCATGCACCGACGATCAGGCCCGCCAATACAAGGATCGGCCCAGGCAGTGCGGGCAAGACAGTCCCGACGATTCCCACTGCAACGAGCACGGCGGCAAGCACCCAGAGCACGATGACCATCGCTGTTCCTCGGCGGCGACCGACATTGTCGCTGCTTTCGTGGACAACCTCATCATGATTCGCAATACTGAGCGTTGCCCGAAGTGCTGTCGACAGATGCAATGAGCTCGAACGATCACGAACAGTTCATCCATTCCCGGCGCTCGCCTGCGATGGTGGACGGTGGTCGCTCTCCTGTTCCTCCTCCTGATTACACCGGGGCCCGCCGGATCACCGTTCTCCGGAGTGCCGCTTTCATCTCAAGCTCAACTCGTGTTCGTCCTGTCGTTGGTTCTCCTGGTCTTCACGTCGCTGTTCCCACCGACCTCGCGCGTGCACGTCGGTTGGATTCTGCTCCTGGTGGTCTTGGTCGGAGGCAAGACGGCTCTGTCCCTCGACCAGGTCCGGACCGGATGGCACGCGTCGTACTGGACTGTCGGACTGGATAAGCAGTGGAAGGCCGTCCGGTTTCAAGGTGACCTCTTTACACTCGCCGATCATCGAATCGATCGGGAAATCGCGTTCGACGGCCGCTTGTGGGGGCTGCACTTCATCAACAGCGACATCGCGATCGATCAGCCGACCGATGGGCCACGCGACATCGCCCTTCCCCTCCGAGTGCGCTGGCTCGGATACGCGCGGACGCCGACTGCCGATGGCATTCGCTGGTCGATCAACGCCAACGGCAAGGTGACGCTGCAGATCGACGAATCGGCGCCACTGAGCTTCGTCAATCCTCGAGATGTTGCGGTTCACACCGCCGTCCCCGCCGGTGAACATCGCGTCATCGTCGACTACGAGAAGCCGCCGATGGTGGTGCCGAACATCGTGTTGGCCGGGGCACCCTTGGTCTTTCCTGTTCCGACCACGCCGCAGCAGATCGCGAGTGCCGAGTGGCGGCGGTGGACGGCGTCGGGACTGGGATGGATTGCGCTGCTTGTCGCGATCATCGCGTTCACCAGCGCGTATGCACCGGTCAGCCAGTTGGTGCTGTTCAGTCTGTGGCTCGCACCGAAGAAACTGGGCGCTCTGGCATTCTTCGTCTACTTCGCGATCAGTGGTGCGCTACACGCAATTCCTCAAGGGTCCATGACCTTTCCGTTGACTCATGGGGACGACACCCTTGGGTACGAAGCAATGGCTCGGCAAGTGGTGTTCAACGGACTCCTGATGACGAACGACGAAGGGATCGGCAAGACCTACCATGCCTATCCCCTCTATCCGTATGGCGTGGCGCTAGCCCACTTGATTTTCGGCGAGAAGTTCGCGAGCGTGATCACCTTCAACTACATCTGCCTCGGGCTGGTCGGCCTGGCGGTCTATTTCATCTTGAAGCGATACCTCACGAGCGGGGCGTTTCTGTTTGCCCTGGTCCTCTGCGGACTGATGCTGCGTTTCTATTACCTCACCTACGCAGACACGTCGTTTTCAGACAACCTGTATTTTCCAGTCGTGTTTGCCACCATCGCTGTGGCCGTCGCGGCCGTGGAACAGCGGCGCGGCTGGCTGATGTGGATTGCCGGTGTCTTGACGGCTCTCGGTGCTGCCACGAGGCCATCATTCGTATTCTTCGCGCCCGTGTTCGTCCTCGCGCTTTTCTTCGACTTTCAGGCCGGTGCACTTGCACGGCGCATTCGTGAGATTGCAATCTTCAGCGCCGGTTTCCTCTGCGGCGTCGCGCCATTCACGATTCGCAACTGGATCGTCGCCCACAAGTTCGTGCTGCTGGTGTCGTCGTTCATCATGCTGCCCTACTTTCTCTACATGCCGGATGAACCAATTCCGGTCATCACGTTCTCCGAAAACAGCCTGATCGGTTCGGTCGGCGATTTCATTCGTATCTGGGCTGAGCGCCCACGTCGAGACGGCGTGGGTCGAGGTGCAGAAGATCCTTTTTACTTTCGGATTCCTGCAGTTCGGACCGGCACAAACCATTCCGATGCCCAAGGCGCTGGTGGTCTGGCCGGTCCTGTTCGCGCTGGCGCTCTGGCTCGGCCGCATCCCTCGAGCGCCGCGCCAGGTGCTGCTGGTGTTTCTCGTCTCCCACGTAATCGCGATGATCATCGGGGCGCCATGGACGTACGGCTACAAGACCATTCTTCCGTTTCACCTGGCGATGCTCATCGGTGCGTCGTTCCTGCTGCCGCACTGGGGGCAACAGTGGTGGCGCACCAGGGTCGAGCTGCCTCGGCGCTTGACCGGGGGACCGCGGACCGTGAGCGTGGTGTTGCCGACCTATAACGAAAAGGACTCGATTCGAGGAGTGGTCGAAGACTTCTTCGCGACTGGCATGGTGAGCGAGGTGCTCGTGATCAACAACAACGCGGTTGCCGGCACGTCCGAAGAGGTTGCCGGAACGGGCGCCCGGGAGATCTTCGAGTCGCGACAGGGCTATGGTGCGGCAATCCGTCGCGGCCTCGTCGAGGCGCGGGGCGATTTGATTTGCATCTGCGAACCCGATGGCACGTTCCTGGCGCGCGACGTCACCAAGCTGGTGGCGTTCGCCGACGACTTCGATGTGGTGTACGGCAGCCGGACCTCGCAGCAGTTCATCTGGCAGGGCGCCAACATGGGCGTGTTCCTCCGCTGGGGAAACTGGGCGGTTGCGAAATACATGCAGTTCCTCTACAACGCCACCAGTCTCACCGATGTGGGTTGCACGATGCGGCTGATTCGTCGCGAGGTGGCCGAACGCCTGCGGGACAGGTTCACGATCGACGGCAGCCAGTTCGGGCCCGAGATGATGGTGCTGTCATTGAAAGAGCACTTCCACGTCATTCAAGTGCCGGTGAACTACCTGCCGCGCGTCGGTGAATCAGCCGTGACCGGCGATCCAGCCAAGGCGTTTTGGCTCGGCATCCAGATGATCTGGCTGATCACGCGTCATCGATTCGAAGGCAGCCGGAAAGACCTGTGGACATCGAGGGCCGGCGAAGCGTCCACCGCGCGCGAGAGGCTGTCGTGACGACTGCCGACGACTACTTCAAGACGCGATTCGTCGAGGACCAGCGCCGCGCGCAGGTGTGGCGCCACCTCGTCAAGTACCTGTCTCGTTTCGTGCCGAATCACGCCGACGTGCTGGAGCTTGGCGCCGGCTACTGCTACTTCATCAACCAGGTGCCGGCGAGACGACGAGTCGCTGTGGACCTGTTTCCGGACCTGGCGAAGCACGCCGCGCCAGGGGTCGAGGCGCACGTCAGCGACGCACTGGCATTCTTGCGGACGTTGCCCGCCAATTCGTTCGACTTCGTATTCGCCAGCAACTTCTTCGAGCACTTCGAATGGGCGCGCTCAACGAGATGCTGCCGCTCGTCGTGCGAGCGCTGAAGCCGGGTGGTCGCTTAGGGCTGGTGCAGCCGAACTTCCGGCTGGCGCCCAATCGCTATTTCGACGACTTCACGCACCGGACGATCTTCACCGATGTCGCACTGCAGGATTGGCTCGAGGCGAACGGGTTGACCGTCGTGCACTCCGAGCCGCGATTCATGCCGTTGACGGTAAAAGGTGCGGGCGGCGGGCTGGGATTCCTGGTGCCGTTCTATCTGATGCTGCCGGTGCGGCCGCTGGCGGGGCAGATGCTGGTGGTGGCGGAGCGGAAGTGAAGCAGCCCACGGGCACGAAGCCCGTGGGCGATGGCTAGGTGGTTACGGACACGTATATCGGCGTGTCGAGACACCGCGATATGACAGTGACGGCCGTTGCAATCGCACCGTTCGGTTGATCATCCAGGCTCGTGTAGACAGTTTCCGAGCAGCCGGTGTCATTCGCCGATGGCAACGTCAAATCCAGCCATGTCGACATCACCAGCCGATCAGCGTAGTCCCGGCCGGGCACGCTGCGCCAGACACGAACGCTCTGGCGTTGTTCGACGAACGCTGGTCGCCGTGCCAGCGAGCCGCGTGACGGCCGACGCTGACCGACGACCGCGTTCTGGTAGTAGCCGAACGACGTCGATGATCACGTGCGTGCCGCCGCAGTTGGCGCGGATCGTGATGTCGTCGACGCAGCCGTCGCAGCCAGTCAGGTTGAGGCCGTTTGCGACGGACCAGATCCCCGCAGCGTAGTTGACCTGGCTCGCCACCGGCTCGGTGCCGCTGAAAGGCCAAATCGTGAGCCAGCCGTTGCCGCGCGTTGCCGGTCACGGTGATGTTGACCGCCCAACCAACGTGGCTGATAGCCCGGAAGTCCGGGGCAGGCGGCCGCGCCACCCTGGCCCTCAAAAAACCGTCGGTTGTCAGGTCGAACGTGCGGCCGACGCCGGCAGCCGAGGACGCCCGTCCGAGCGCCGACTCCGCGCGTGTCAACGCACGCGGCATGGGGCAATCGGGCGTGTAAACGAGTTGATCATCCGTACGACCCGAACACATCTGGCCGGGAATCAGCTCCTTGAGCCCATCGATATAGGCCGAGCGCGTATTCCGGCCCCTCAAGACGTCGACCATCGTCGCGAAATCGCTGAGCCTTCGAGGCTCCATAGAGCTGCCAGGCCGGGGCCCGAGCTGCGATGCGAACCAATCTCGCCGCGGACGATCATAGACGTTCGGGTCCAGCACCGATTCCCATCGCGAAATGAGCGCGCTCTCCGCGCTGGCGCGGTCGGACTCGATCGCCTTGCAGGTCCGCGACAATCTGCTGCGACTTCGCAACGTCAGGCGGCTCGTGCAGCGGCTCTGACCGTCGGCTGCTGCGCGTTCATCGCGCTCGGTGCAAGCAGCGCCAAGCCTGCCGCAAGCAACATCACTTTCGACTGCTTACTTACTTTCATGTGTCACCCTCCGTGTGTGCCGGACGCGCCTGAACGCACTTGTCCCCTGCACGTTCGACAAACCCTGTTCCGACAATTGCCGCTGGGGGGAGGCCCGCGAAACTATACAGGAGAAAACACGCCCCTGAAGCGCACCTCCGTACCTAAACTCCACGAAACTGCACACCATATCGGTGCAACTTTTCAGGACGATAGGGGTAGTGCCACGACCACCACCAACTCGGTCTGGTAGACGACCGAGGCCCTATCTTTTCCAGCTCATCCGTTCGCGAACTTGCACACATTCAGCGGGTCAACTGGCTGCCAGTTGTTGGCGCTCGCCGCGTGGTACGGCTTCGAGACGATTGGCGACGCGAAGGCAGGCGTCGACGACTTCGGGATCGAAATGCGTCCCGCGACGTGCGGCGATGAAAGCAATCGCCGCGGCGTGAGTTCGCGCCTGATGGTAGGGGCGCGACGAGAGCAAGGCATCGTACAGATCGACGATGCCGATGATGCGGCCGGCGATGGGAATCGCGTCGCCGCTCAGACCGTCTGGATAGCCGGAGCCATCCCATCTCTCGTGATGCGAATACACGATGTCTTTGGCGACCACCAGCGTGGCGTCGTCGCGAACGCCCGCGGCCCGCTCGGCGTTGATGATCACGTCGCGGCCGTAGATCGGGTGTCGCCGCATCTCGGCGAACTCGTCGGGCGTCAGCGCCCCTGGCTTGTGCAGGATGTGATCCGAGATGCCCACTTTGCCGATGTCGTGGAGCGGCGCCAGCGTCGAAAGGAGTGTGATGCGCTCCGGAGTCAGGTACTCGCGAAATCCGGGCCGTCCGCTCAGTTCGTCAGCCAGGATCCGCGTGTACTCCTGGGTGCGACGGGAATGCCGGCCTGTTTCCGAGTCACGGATCTCGACCAGCGACAGGAGCGTCTCGACCATCAGGCGGCGCGAGTCCGAACGCTCACGGCGGGCCTGCTGCGTGTCTTCGTGTTCGACACTCAGGCCAGCCACCGCCAACCCAGCCAGGACACCGACCAGGGCGATCGTTGCGAACAGAGGGGATAGGTAAATCCCCTGAGTTGAGAGCAGCGCAATCGATGCGATCCAGCACGAGATGAGCAGTGCAAGGAGGCCGATCGCGGCGCCGATGGCGCCGGTGACCGACCCAATGCCCCCAATGACGGCACCGAGCGCCAGCACGAACAGCGTTTGCATCAGCACCGCGTGTTCTGGTCGCCGCACGAAGTCCTGCTGCAGGAGGTTGTCCGCAACGGTCGCCTGAACCTCCACTCCGGTGAACAGCGTGTCGAGCGGCGTCGCCACGACTTCTCGCGTGCCAAGCGCGGTCGCGCCGACGAACACGACCTTGTTCCTCACGGCTTCCGCGGCAACAGTGCCGTTGAGCACGTCGACAGCCGACACATAAGGAAAGGAGCGCTTGCCGCCCCGGTACCTGACGAGGAGATTGCTCCGGCCATCCAAGGGAATCTGGCGAGCAGCCGTCGACGGTCCGTCGGGATCGGACAAGATGAGCGTCGTGGTATTGACGTTGGCGACCCGAACCATCGCGCGCGTCGAACGATCGGCCTTTGAGATCGCCGCGAGCGCCAGGCTGGGGTAGACACTGCCGCGATACTCCATGAGCAGCGGGACTCGCCTGAGAATGCCATCGGTATCCGGCGCGGCGTTCAGGAAGCCGGCCCCCTCCGCCGCCTCGGCCAGAATGGGCAAGTTGCAGACGGCTTCGGTCGCTTGAAAAAACGGTCCGGCCGAATGCTCACCCGCACGTTGCAACACGGCCACGCTGGCCGGATGTTTCAAGCAGGGTGGCGATGCACCCTCCCTTTCCTTACGCGGGTCGAACGTGAACCCATAGCCCAGGATGACGCCGCCCTCGAGGAGCGCCTTGGCAAACGCCGCGTCCGGCGCCACGGGACCGCCGTCGTGGCGATCGGGCTCCGGAAACATGATGTCCAGCGCGACCACCGACGCGTCGAGTTTGCGCAGCTTCGTGAGCAGCCCGGCGATGGTGTGTCGCGACCAGGGCCACTGTCCAACAGCGGTCAGGCTGCGATCATCGACGTCGACGATCAGGATTTGACCACTGTGCGGGCTCGTCCCAGACGCTCGAACGATGACGTCGTAGACGCTTTGTTCCAGGCGGGTAAAACGCGACGGTTGCCAGATGCAGAGAAGTGCCGCGAACAACGAGGGCACCATCGCGCCGAGGAGGAAGACTCGTCCGTGACGCGTCTTCATCTGACCATGATCTCGACTCGTCGATTCCTGGGCTCGAAGATTTCATCAGGCGTCTTCACCAGTTGGTCCGCCTCGCCGTGCGAGATGACCTGGATGACTGCCGACTCGAGCCCAATCGACACGAGGCTGTCGCGAACGGTCCTTGCCCGGCTCAGGCCGAGATCGTAATTGCGGGTGGGTGCGCCAGTGGTGTCGGTATGACCGATCACGACGACTTCGCGCGCCGCATGATTCTTGACTGCTTCCAGGATGGTCGGAAGCTGCGCGCGGCTCTCCGGCGTCAACTCTTCGGATTCGAATCGGAAGAACACCGTGAACTGTTGGGTCAGTGGCGGCAGGGCCGACAGTGCGTCCCCGAAGATCCTCTGGACCTCTGCTTCGCTCATCATCACGACCGCCGTTGGCGCCGTGGTGAGCGTCGCGCGAGTGGAGGCATACGCGACCGGCAGTTCCGTTTTACCGTGTGGGTTCGACACGACGGCACGACCCACCGACTTGTCTTCGTCGATCAACAGGACCGCGAGGGTTTCACCACCACCTGGTTTCCCGGTGGACTCGATGCGCCGACCCGCTCGCGAGCTACAAGCGGCGAGTGCCGCAAGGCAAATCAGAAGGAGCGTGCCGCGGCTGCCGAGGGTGCGCATCAATCGGTCACGCGAATTCCCAGCGTCGTTCCTCGTACGCCGACGATGGCGGCGGGCGTTTCCAGGCGGACGGCGTCGGGCGACAGCTTGGCGATGCGGCCGGAGACATAGGCGGCGACACCGTGGACGAATTTGAGGACGAGGCCGAAACGGCCCGCGGCCGGCGCAAACTCGAAGTGATCCAATCGGAGCTCGCTATTGGGTCCCAACGACACGCGTGTGTCGTCTCTCAGCGTCAGGCCGAGCCGACCGTCGGCACCAGTCTTGATGTGATCGCTGGCATATAGAGGGAGGCCAATCTGTGCCGGCCGCTCCACGCCGTCGCGCACGATCACCGCTGATCCGGACGTCACCTTGACCAATCCCGCCGCTTCGGGGGTCTGGGCGTAGGCGGACGTCGCGCCGGAGACGATAACGAACAGGACAAAACGCGCAGCAACCCTCATATGGCCTCGCGATCTTTGACAGTGTCAGCACGACCGGGCAGAAAGTGCACGAAGCAAGCGCAGGGCCATCACTGCGCCAAGCCATCACCGCTGTCACGGCGAGAAGAGGGGCGCAGCGTCGTGCAGAGAGCTTCTGACGACTGTGGCGAAACGCCGTGCAGGCTGGTCAGGACAGCGTGGCGTAAGGGATTTCCGGGAACCTTGGCAGCCTTCCGGCGGCGATGATCGCCTCCAACCCCTCGCGCTCGTGAAACTCCAAACCGTCACGGTCGATCACAATCGTGTCGGGATAGAGCGGTGCCAGGCGCCTGAATTCGCCGTCGATGAGTTGAAAGCGCCGAATCATGTTGTCGACGCTCTCGAATGGCCGATTCCGCATCCGGATGTGCTTCTCGATGGTGTCGGTGCTCGACGTGAGCACGATCACACGGTCAGGGTTCCAGGAGTCGCCGACCGAAAGCACGTCGCGGAGTGCCGCATGATCTTCCGCCGGATATTCCGCGAAGTGGGCTTCGAGCGTGATGCGGGCACCCTCGAAGAAGATCACCTTGCCGTCGCGATCGTGCGCGGCGGCGTCGCGATAGTTGGCGTCGTAAAGCGCGGCGAAGTATGCGGTAACGCCGACGGCATTACGTCCGGCGGCGATGTCTTCCAGCACCTGAGGATGCCAGACGCCTTTCTCGCCTTCTCCGTACGAGCCGTTGTGATACAGGTCACCGAGCTGGCGCACCAGCGTGCTCTTGCCGATCCCCGGTCCACCAACGATCGCGACTCTCATACTTGGGTTCCAGTGTTCCAGAGTCCCGCGGTCTATCGGAAGAATTCGTTCGCCTGACGATACTGGAACCCGAGCTTGCGCGCGAAGCCGGGATCCTGCGAGCCATTTCCTACATAGATGCAGCTGGCGGGATCGAGTTGATGGCGGTGAATGAACAGCGCACCTAAACCCGGGAGCGGCTTCCGGCACCAGCACACAGGCGGACCCGCGGCATGAGGGCAATACTCCACTTCGAGGGCAACGCCCAGCGACGTTCTCAAGTGCGCGAGGTTGGCCTGGACATCAGCGCCCGTCATGTTGCCTTCGGCAACCTCTGGTTGCCACGACAATCCCAGCAGCCGCCATCCATCTTCCTGATATCTCGCGAGAACTTCACGGCGTCCGGCAACGATCTCGACATCAGCCGGTGTAGCAGGCGATCGGCGGCCGGATCGACTGCCCCACAAAACACCGTCGCACCACACGATCAGCGCTCGATTGACATGCGATGGATCTCGCTGACGTTCGAACGGACGACGTTCGATCGCGGCGAAGCCTTCGACGACGTCTGGCGGTTCCAAGTCGCGCTGATAACGGAACTGAACGCCGGGGCCAAAAGCCGTGACGTCATTCTTACTGGCGCTTCGCATCTCTTCGGGCGGAAGTAGCCGCCCGTAGCGAGCCAGCATCCGCATCACCGCATTCACCTGGGCATCGTCTACTTGCGTGTCGAGCGAAACGCAGCGAACCGGAACCTCGTGTTTCCGCGCCGTCTCGAGCGCCGCCGCCCGTGATGCGCGGGTCACGTACGTATTGTCGAGAACGACTCGTGACGCGCCTGATGCCAGGAGTCGATCGAGTTCTGGAAGAAGCTCCTTCAGCGATCCGCCGCTCATGTCACGATTGAGGCGCTCGATATCCCTCAGCAACGAACTCGCGGCCAGCGTGCTCTTGCCCGCGCCCGGCAAGCCCATGATCAACACAACCTCTCGTGATGTGTCGAGCTGCCTTCGTGCAACCGGTCTCGCGGCTCCACGACGCAAGATGGCGCCGGCGGGGAATCGCTCGTCGAGTCGCTGGCGATCGGTATCGCTCAGCGTGATCGCCCGCGCTCGCCCCGTTGAGCGCGCGGTTTCGGTTTTCGTCGGTCCTGGGATCGGTGTCACGTGTGGCGAAAAGTCGCTCAACCACGCCAGCGCGATTTCGGCTGGTGTGGCACCGTGCTGCTCGGCAAGCGAGATGAGCAGTGGGTCTCGTTCGACTCGCCGACGACGGTCCGCTCCCCCTAGCGGTCGATACGCCAACAGGCGAATGCCGTTGGTCAGGCAGTAATCGGCGACGCCATTCAGGATGTTGGTGTCGGACCACAAGCTCAGCTCGACCTGCACCGAGGCAATCTCGACGAGTCGCCGAGCCTCTTCAATCTGGCCGACGGTCACGTTGCACAGGCCAACCGCGGCGATCAGGCCATCGCGCTCGAGCGCCGCCAGCGCGCGCACGCTCGTCGCGAGGCCAACATTCGGATCGACGACGTGTAGTTGATAGAGATCGATGCGCGAAACGTCGAGGGCCGTCAGACTCCGTTCGCACGCCGCCTTCAGCGCCCGTGCACGCCCGTCAGGGACCCAGCGTCCATCCGGCCGCGTCAGCCCGCCTTTCGTGGAAACGACAACCTTTCCGCGATCGCCATTCCACGACGACAGGGCTCGCGCAATCAGTCGTTCATTGTGGCCAGTCTCGGTCGCATCCCAGCAGTAGGCATCCGCCGTGTCGAGCAGGCACACGCCCGCGTCAAGGCCGGCATGAACCGCTTGCAGTGACGCTTCGTCCTCACGGTCCGGGCGTGTAGAGAGCCGCATGCAGCCCATCCCGATCAGCGCGCCGTCTGTGGTCGCTGGCCACATGCGCGCAGTCTATCCCGGCGCATCAGGCAAGGAGCCGTGCTACCCGTGGCAACAGTGGCCCGTCTAAACTGCAAGTCATGCTGCGCTTGCCGATCGTCGTCGTGTTGTCGTTGATCGCGACGGTCGCCCCCGCCTTCGAACATCAGGAGTCGAAGCCGGTCCTCGTCCAGCGAATCAACGACGAAGCGGAAGCCGTGCTCACGATCCTCGACAAACAGCGAAGTAGCGAGACCATTACCGACGCCGATTGGTCACGCCTGCTGACGTCGGAAGGCTACGTCAGGCTCAAAGCTCGTGAAGCATCGATGAAGCGGACGTTTGACGACGGCCAGTTCAAATCGTTTCTCTCATCCCCTGAGCTATCGAAAAAGGCGATCGAGTTGCGCCAGACACTTGAACGATGGTCGAAGGCCGACATGGACGCACTTGGGCAGAACGCTCTGAGATACCTTCCTCGAGGCGCGCGCATCAGGGCCAAGGTCTACCCGGTCATCAAACCGGCGACCAACAGCTTCGTCTTCGATCTCGCCGGTGACCCCGCCATCTTCTTGTATCTCGATCCAAAAGTCGGCGAAGACAAGTTTCGAAACACCGTGACTCACGAACTGCATCACATCGGCTTTGGCGGCAGCTGTCCTTCCAAGGGAGCTGCAAGCGAGATCGAGCGACTCCCACCAGAAATCAGGACAGCGCTAACGTGGATTGGAGCGTTCGGCGAAGGCTTCGCGATGCTCGCTGCGGCCGGCGGGCCAGAAGTTCATCCTCACGCGGTCAGCGATGCCGTGGAACGCGCGACCTGGGATCGCAACGTGGCACGTGTTGCTGCCGATCAGTCAAAGATCGAGGCGTTCTTCAACAGCGTGCTGGAGAAGCACCTCGCGGGCGACTCGGTGAGCAAGGCGGGGTTTGAATTCTTTGGCGAACAAGGACCTTGGTACACCGTCGGGTGGCAAATGGCGGTCACCATCGAACGACTCCTTGGACGCCCCCGCCTCGTCGAGGCCTTTTGCGATTCTCGAAAGCTGTTCGCGTCCTACAACGAAGCACTGGCCACTCAGCCCTCGAGCCCGGCGCCACTTCCCGCGTGGTCAGCCACGTTGGTCAACAAGCTCGCCGGATCCAACCCACGCTGACGCTACTGACCGCGAACGTCGAGCAGCCACTCAGCGCTTCCGGTTGTCGGTGGGAAACAAACCTTGTCGTTGCAGGCCTGATACCTCAACCGTGCTGGCACCTTGAGAGTGCCGGTGGCACCCGCGGGAATCGACAGACGAACGTCGATGGTGAATTCGGGCCCAAGGACTGCGAGAGGCTCTTTTCGACCGATCTGAGCAAAGTCGGTCGGTGCTGGATAGATCACCTCTTCGACGACGACGCCAGACGAGGCATCGACGGTTAACACAGTAGGAATGAGTGAGGGATCTTTGGGTTTGTTGGCTTGAACGTGGACGTCTGACGGCAACTGAACCTTGAGTGACACCGTGGAGGTCGTTCCCGCACGGACCTCCCCGCCTGGCTTGACCGCTGTCAACTGCGCGCGTGGCCGCTGGGCCTGCGCACCACTCACAGTTGGTGCGCCTGCCAGCGCGAACACGATCCCTACGGCAATTGCGGTCAGGCGCACGGTCACCTCGTGCCCGCGCGCTCAGCCAGGAGCCGTTCGACCTGCTCGGTGATGTCGCGTTCGGCCTTCAAGTAGAACTCACCGCTGCCTGGGCTCGGGAACCCGGCGTGCACGGCACGCACACGGCCATCGCGGCCGAGGATGAAGGTCGTCGGAAACGAGTTGAGATTGGTCGCTTGCGGCACCTTCTCTTCGAGCTGGTCGGGATCGCCTGGGAGCAACACGGTGTACTCGAGTCCGTAGGTCGCGATGAACGCACGCAGGCGAGTGGGATTGGCAAGCTGATCGGGTTCCTCGAACGAGAGCGTCACGATCTCGAATCCCTTGCTGCGGTACTTCCGGTACAACGAGGCGAGGAAGGGGGCTTCGTCGTGGCAGTTCGGGCACCAGCTGCCGCTGATGTTGACCAGCACCACTTTGCCCGCGAACCGTGGATCCGTATTGCTGACGACCTTCCCCGCGAGGTCAGGAAAACTGAAACGAAATGGCTCCGCCGGATCCTTCATGGTTGTGTGCAGCGAGGGGTCCGTCGGCGTCCCCAACGACGCGGCGGCGCCGGCTTCTTCGCGCGCGGCGGTGAGTTCGATCTTGCCGTTCTGTTTCAGCAGCAGCTTCCCGCCCTCGAGCGGCGTGACTTCGAGCAACAGCGGACGCGCACCGGAGAAGTGACTGAGGACGAACCGGCCATCACGATACGACCCCGTCAGCGTGCCGGTATCACCATCGACGCGAAGAATCGTGGCCGACAGCTGACTGCCTGACTGCTTGGCGATGAAGCGCCATGCGGTTTCGCCCTTGGAGCTCTTGTCCTCGCCCTTGGAGCCCCTGGCGCCGACAATCCACGTGCCCTCGATCGATGGCGCTTCAGTGGACGCCGCCTGTGCGGCGGTCCGGCGCTTGGCGCGAACAGGTAGCGGTGCACCACGGGCCCGCCGATACTCACCGCTCAACTCGCCCTCGCGCAACGTCAGCCGCAGGCTCGCACCGTACTGATTGAAGGGAAGCACCAGAATCCCGTCCTCGAATCGGCTGAGCGCCGAAGTGATGCGGCGCTCGCCGTTGAAAAACGATGCTTTGAGCGCGGCCCCCTCCGAGACGATCTCGAGCGCAAACGGCACTTCGACGTCATTCGCCACGACAACGGCGTCCCAAAGACCGGGGGCGGGCCCGCCGTCGCGGCCGGAGGCCGCTTCGGCGAGGTCTCGCCGTAGCTCGCCTGCTTGGTCGCGAGCGGAGGCGGATGCCGCGGTGAAGAGAGCCATCACCAGAACCGCGCCCACCCGCTCGAGTCTGTTGCCTCTCATCTCATGCTCCTTGTATCTACGCAACGGGGCCCAGAAAAAGCAAAAGGCCCGGAAAGCTGGAAAGCCTTCCGGGCCTGAACTGCGTGAGATTGCTCGTGCTAACCGACTATATAAGCTCGGCTTTGACAGACGCAGCGCGACCTTCGGAGGCTTTTTCTCCGACGCAACAACACGCGCAGGTCAGCGCCACGAACACGATGGCGCATCGTCCCATGGCGCCCGCGAGCTTGTCAACTCGGGCTCGTGTTTGCTCGCGAGCCGAGATTAAGCTGTCGCAATGGACATCTCTCGTTGGGTTCAGGACGGCCTGCGCGACCTGCGGCATGCCAGCCGCACGCTGCGTAAGGCGCCTGGATTCTCGCTGAGCGTCGTGATGACATTCGCGTTGGGAATTGGCGCCAACGCCGCGATCTTCAGCGTCGTTTACGGCGTGCTATTGCGTCCGCTTCCTTATCGCGAATCGAGTTCCGTGGTCGTTGTCCAGGGTCGCGATCGGTTGACGGGACGCGTCTCGCCAGCTGGCTTCTCGGGTCCGGATCTCAACGACTGGAAACAGCGCGCGGACTTTTTCGAATCGATCGCGCTGTGCTCGCGGACCGTGTTCGCCCTTGAAACCTCCAGCGGATTCGAGACCGTCAGGGGCGCGTTGGTGTCTGCCGATTTCTTCACGATCACAGGCGCACCAATGCTTCTTGGGCGTCCGTCCATAGACTCGCGCGCCGCCGAGATCGTGATCAGTGCACGGCTGTGGCGACAGAGCTTCGCCGCTGATCCACAAGTGATTGGGCGTCAGGTGCGGCTGAATTCACAGCCGTACACAATCGTGGGGGTTGTCAGGAACGACTTCGAACTGCCGCTCGAGACCCGGGGCAGTCTTGGGGCGCCGGCTGCGAAACCTCACATCTGGGCGCCAAGCGAGCTTCACAGTTCGATCGCCGATCGCAAGCAGCGGTCTTTCTATTTCGTCGGCCGATTACGGCCGGACGTGTCCATCACGGAGGCGCAACCCATGGTGGAGTCCGTGGCCGCGTCTATCGCAAGCGACTTTCCGGCGACAAATCAACGATGGGAGCCGGCGCTGTCCACGCTGTCCGACGAGTTGACCGGAGCGATCCGTCCGGGTCCTGTGGGTGTTTCTTGGCGCGGTCGGTCTCGTCCTGCTGGTGGCGTGTGCCAACGTGGCAAACCTGCTCCTCGCTCGTCAGTCGTCGAGAAGCCGCGAGATGAGTGTTCGGATGTCCTTGGGGGCCTCGCGGCGCCAGCTCGCGTTTCAACAGTTGAGCGAAACGATCGTGCTTGCGGCTCTTGGGGGAGCGCTCGGTCTTGCTCTCGCCTTTGGTGCGATTCGCATGTTGCTCGTCATCGATCCGGGAGTCCTGCCGCGAGTGGACTCGATTCGTGTTGACCTCCCGGTCGCCTTGTTCGCACTGGCCGCGGCTTCATTCGCCGCTCTCCTTGCGGCAGCCGCTCCCATCGCTCGGGTATGGGCGGGTCAGGCCGCGACGCTTCGACCAGCCGCCGTGGCGCACTCGACCGGTCCTGCTACACGACGCTTGCGTTCTGCGTTGGTTGTCGCGCAACTGGCCGTCTGCCTTACTCTTCTGGTCGGCGCCGTGCTCCTGGCGCGAAGCTTCGTCAATCTCCTGCGCACCGATGTGGGCATCTCGGCCAGCAGCGTCGTCGCCGTCGAGCTCAATCTGGCAATGGGCCGTCAGCTGCCGCCCACTCAGCAGATTGCCTTGACCAACCAGCTACTCAATCGGGTCCGCACGATTCCAGGCGTGAGCGTTGCCGGTGCCGCCAACGCCATGCCGCCGAACCGGTCTCGCATGGTGTTCGAGTTCAAGGACCCCAATCAGGCCGCCGGTGCTCAAGCTCTCAGGCGCCTCGACATGGTGAATCCAACGCCGGACTATTTCGCGGCGTTGGGGATTCCGTTGGTGGCGGGGCGCCTCTTTACGGATGCGGATCATGCGTCCGCTGCCAGGGTCGCGATTCTCAGTGTGAGCGCTGCGCGTGCGCTCTTTGGACAACAGGACCCGATTGGCAGGCCTCTGCCGGTCGGCAAGAGCACGCCTGAGACCGTGGTGGGAATCGTCGGCGATGTGAAGTACAGCGGTCTGGATGCGGGCGCCACGGAAACACTGTACGTGCCGTTCGACCAGTATCCATTCCGCAACATGACGCTCGTGGCACGCACCTCGGGCGATCCGCACGCGCTGGCCACCACGATCGAGCGGGCCCTGCATGAGGTCGATCGTGAGATCACGCGAGGCAACGCACGTGCACTGGACGATGTGATTTCGGAGGCAGCCGCACAACCACGTTTCAGGACCGCGCTTTTGTCCGCGATTGCGGGACTGTCTCTCCTTCTCGGCGCCGTCGGACTCTACGGTGTCGTCTCCTATGCCGTATCGCGCCGGACGGTCAGAGATCGGCGTTCGAATGGCACTTGGGGCAAGCGATTGGAGTGTCATGGCGATGGTGCTCAAGGACACACTGTCGCTGGCTCTCGTCGGCGCGGCTCTCGGTACCGTTGGCGCGATTCTGCATGACGCGCACGATAGAAGCATTCCTGTTCGAGGTGGCGGCCACTGATGTGTGGTCCTTTGTGCTCGCCATCGCCGTGCTCTTGCTGGTGGCGCTCATCGCGAGCTTCGCGCCGGTGCGTCGAGCCATCAGAATCAATCCGGTCACGGCTCTTCGCTCGGAATAGACGCCCTCTACCGGATGGACTGCCCGATTCGTGCGAGCACGATCACGGGAAGGATGCCGATCGCGACGATCGCCAGTGCCGCGATTGCGCCGTCCTCATAGGTACCGCGCGCCGCCTCGCCGTAGAGGTGGGTCGCCAGGGTCTCGAAGCCGATGGGACGGAGCAACAGCGTTGCCGGCAACTCCTTCATGCAGTCGACCAACGCCAGCAGGCCAGCCGTCGCGAGCGCTGGACGTGTCAGCGGAACGTGAATCCGCCACAGTACGCCAGCCGCGCTCTGGCCCAACGTCCGCGCCGCCGCGTCGAGCGTTGGTGCGACTCGACTGAGCCCAGTCTCCACGCCACCAACCGCCACTGCCAGGAACCTGGCGACATAGGCGTAGATCACGGCCGCGCCCGACGAGATCATGAGCAGTCCGACGGTGCGATCGAAGAGGCTAACCGTGATCCCGTCGGCCACGGTATCGATGATCGACGTCACGGGAAGGAGTCCGAGGGCCAGCACGGTGCCGGGCACCGCATACCCCAGGGTGGCCAGCCTTGCCAGAACCGATGGAAGCCTACTGTGGCCGACCCTGACCGCATACACGACCACGATGGCGCACGCCATCATGATTGAGGTGGCGATCACTGAAACCCACAGCGTGTTGATCGCTTCGATCACAAGGCTCGAAGGGATGCCTGCAAACCGCACTCGAACAACCGTCGCGTGAACCAGGTAGGCAGCCGGAACCAGAAACCCTACGACGACAGGCACCAATGTCGTGAGCAGCGTTATCGCTGCGCGTGGCCCATGAATTCTTTGCGGCTCTAACGTTCGCGGGTGTTGCGCGTCGTGAGCGTATTGCCGCTGGCGGCGGGCCCAGCGCTCCAACAGCACCAATCCGACGACCACGAACAGCATCGCGAGCGCAATTTGCGCGGCACCCGCCAGGTCTGACCGTGTGACCCATGTCGAATAGATCGACACGGTGAGCGTGCGGACGCCCAGAAACTCCGAGGCCCCGATGTCATTGAGCGCTTCCATCAAGGCCAGGCTCAACCCGACGGCAACCGCAGGACGTGCGAGCGGCAGACCGACGCGGAAAAACAACGCTGACCGAGGCACACCCAGCGTGCGAGCAGCGTCCATCAGATTCGCCGCCTGCATCAAGAACATCGCGCGCGTGGGCAAGTAGACATAGGGATACAAGACAAACGAGAGCAGGACGATGCACCACGGCATCGAGCGGATGTCAGGTAGCCGAAACTCGCGAGGGTTGTCGAAGCCGAGGATCGCACGCAGTGCCGTTTGAAACGGCCCGACAGGATGCAAGATGTCGAGATAGGCGTAGGCGATGATGTAGGTGGGCACCGCGAGCGGCAGCAGCAAGGCCCACGACACGAGGGAGCGGCCGCGAAACTCGTAGAACGTGACGAGCCAGGCCGTACCGGCGCCGATGACGCCGCTCAGTAGTCCCACACCGGTGAGCAGGACTACCGTGTCCCGGAGTGCAATAGGAAGGACGTAGTCGAGGAGGTGCGCCCAGAGACCAGTCGATCCCTGGCCGGCGACCGCGAACAGCGCGGCGATTGGCAAGAGAACCAGCAGGGTCACGACACCGGACAGCGGCAGCCACAGGCTGAATCCTGTGGCGACAGACCTGCCCGGTGTCGAATCCGTCAACGGTCGAAACCGACTTTGTCGACCAACTTGCTCGCGGCCGCGCGATAGCGTGCGATCTCGGTCAGCGGAATGGAATCGACCTTCAGCGTTCCGAGAGCGGCGATGAGCGGATGAATCGGCGCGCCGGCCTTCACTGGATACTCGTAGTCGGCCTCAGCGTAAATCTTTTGCGCTTCGTCTGAGACGAGATACTCGAGAAACCTGACTGCGCCGGCGCGGTTCGGCGAATGCTTCGCGATCGACGCACCAGAGATATTGACCTGAGTGCCGCCGCCCTCGAATGTCGGCAGGATCACCTTGATCGCGTTGCCCCACTTGATCTGTTCGGGACCGCCGGCACCGCTTCGCATCAGCCCCACATAGTACGAGTTCGCGATACCGATATCGCAGATGCCGCCCATGATGTCGCGCGCGACGTCGCGATCGCCACCGGTCGCGGCGCGACCGAGGTTGGCTTTCATGCCACGTAGCCACGCCTCGGCTTTGGCCTCACCGTGCTTGGCGATGTAGGCGGCAATCATCGCGGTGTTGTAGGGATGCTGCCCGGAACGAATGCACACCTTCCCTTTCCATCGCGGATCGGCGAGCGACTCGTAGTTGAACGTCGAGAGATCGAGATCCTTGCCCGCGTACAGGACGCGCGCACGCAGCGACAAGGTGAACCAGTCACCATTCGCTCCGCGCAGGTTGCCAGGGATTGCCTTTTCGAGCACGGCGGACTTCACCGGTTGCGTGAGGCCCTTCTCGACCAGATCGATCAAGTTGCCAAGATCGACGGTCATCAGCACGTCGGCTGGCGACTTCGCGCCTTCGGCTGCAACCCGTTCTGCGAGGCCGTCCTTGATGAACACGCTGTTCACTTTGATGCCGGTCGACTTGGTGAACGCGTCCATCAATGGCTTGATAAGGCCCGGCTCGCGGGTGGTGTACAGGTTGAGTTCCTGCGCACTGGCCGGAACGGTTGCGAAAGCGATCAGGCCGGCAAGTGCCGCCGCCCTGCGCGCAAGACTCCACGGTCTGGTCATTTATGAGACTCCAAAAAAAGGGCCGCTAATCGAGCGCGACGCTCTGGGTTTCGTGCGGGATGACGAAAACGGCGTCTCGATGGATATCGAGATGCACGACCTCGTCGGGTTGAAGTCGCGTGCGGCCGGACGCCCGCAGCGCCACAGGGGCTTCGAGCCCCGCGACCTCCAGCAGCACGTGATCGACCTCACCAAGAAAAGTTGTCCGAATGACCCGTGCCTGGATATTCGAGGAGCCTTGGGCCAACCGCACATGCTGTGGGCGGATGAAGACGCTGCCCGGCGTGTGCTCAGCGAGGTGGCCGGCCTCGAACGAACCGAGCGCGGTCATGATGCAGCCGTTCTGACAGGTGCCGCGCAACTCGTTCAAGTGTCCGAACAGGCGGGCGGCGAAGATTGTTGCTGGCCGGTTGTAGAGCTCCTCGGGTGTACCGCTCTCGACCAGCCGCCCTTTGTCCAGGATCACGATTCGATCGGCAATGCGGAGTGCCTCGTCTGGCTCGTGGGTCACGATGATTGTCGTCGTGCCGGTATCTCGCAGGAGATCGAGGGTGTCCTGACGGATCTGCTCGCGTAGCCTTCCATCGAGGCTCGAGAACGGTTCGTCCATCAGGAGCATCTGTGGCCGCGGCGCAAGCGCACGCGCAAGCGCCACGCGTTGCCGCTCACCACCGGACAGCATGTGGGGGTAGCTCTCGGCATATCGCGTGAGATCAACGCGTTCCAGAAGCGATCGAACGATCGAATCGACGTCAGGACGGCGGCGCCCTCGTAGGCCAAAGGCGATGTTCGACGCCACGGTGAGGTGGGGGAACAGCGCGTAGTCCTGAAAGACCATCCCCACTTGCCGGTTCTCTGGCTCCACAAACGTTTGCGGTCCAGCGACCTCGACATCTCCAAGTAGCACGCGCCCGGACGTCGGACGCGCAACTCCCGCGACCAGCCGGAGAAGTGTGGACTTGCCCGATCCCGAGGCGCCCAGAACGCAAACCACTTCGCCGCGGCGGATCTCCAGCGACACGCCCTCGAGGGCCCTGACCTGTCCAAACCGAAGGCCGAGCTCTTGCACAGCCAGCGCCGCTTCGGTTGTTGCGACGCGCGACTGCCGGAACGGTGTAGCCGGCGACGCGAGGGTCCTCGTCGGAAGCATGTCCAGCACCAGCTCTCAGAACCGCGTGCTCAGCGTCAGCCGCAGCGCACGCGGTGAACCTGGCGTGATGTTGGTGTTGCTGTGTGCGGAGAGGTGGTACTCCTCATCGAACAGATTCTCGACGTTGAGTTGAGCCCGCACCTTGGGCGTCACGTTCAGGAAGAGACCGCCATCAACTCGCGTGTACCCCGGCAGGGTCACGAGATTGTCGGTGGAGGTGAACATGTCACTGCGATGGATCAAACCGAGGCCAACGCCCCATCGCGGCGTCAGGTCGTACTTGTTCCACAGGGAAAACGAGTGCCGCGGAAGTTGCGCGAGCACGGCACCTTCAACCGCGGTCGCTGAGATCGACTGCGTGATCTCGCCGTCCTGCAAGGCATACCCACCGATCAGGCTCCACTGACGGGTGACGTTGCCGCTGAGGCCGATTTCGAGGCCTCTCGTGCGCTGAGCGTCAACCAGGATCGACCGCGTCGGATCCGCTGGATCGGGCACGGCGACATTCCCGCGATCGAGCTGATAGATGGCGGTCGTCAGTGACAACACCGGCAGAACATCCCACTTCGCGCCTACTTCGTAGTTGCGGAATTCCTCGGGGTCGAGGGCCTGATTCGTCAGCGAGAGCGAAGAGAGCTGCTCGCCCGCACGTGGTAAGTAAGACAGGCTGTAGCTGCCGTAAATAGACACCGGCACGATCGGCTTGTAGATCAGGCCGACACGCGGAGAGAGCAACCCGTCACGGCTGGAGAAGTCCGTCGCCGTTCGATTGTTGCGAAAGTCGACCTTGAAGCTGTCGTATCGCAGGCCAATCACGGCGTGTACCTTGCTCGTCAGCGCGACCTGGTCCTGCGCGTACAGAGCCGCCACGGTCGCGACCCCGTCGTTATCGGCGTCGGTGGCACCTTGCCGAAACTCCACCGGCAGGGAGATGGTTGGCGAAGACAACGGCGCCGTGACCGTAGTCGTGTTCGCGCCGAGCGTCGTGAAGTAACCGGTGTTTCTGAAGTTTGTCGTTCCCTGCCGGCCCAACTCGATCCCGGCAAGCACCGTGTGATCGAAACCTCCTGTCCGCTTCGACACGATCACGTCCGCTTGATTGAAGAAATTCTGCCGGTCGGTGGCGTTGTTGTAGGCACTGATGCTGACGGTCGTGCCCGCCGCGTTGACGGCCCCTGGGAACACGTTCTGATAGAACTTGTCGTAGTCCCCGTAACTCGTGCGATTGCGCAGCAGGACCCCGCCGCCAAATCGGTGCTCCAGCACGGAACTGAACAAGTTCACCTTGACGTCAGCATTGCTTCGGCTTGGATCACCGAAAAACGTCGACGGATCGGTTTCGACTGGCCGGCCATTGAATGACGAGATGCCGCGATCGGCGACGCGCTCATCCAAGAAGTATTCGTAGCCCGCGCGCAGTGTCGTGTTGGGACCGAGGACGAAGGCAACGGTGGGGTTGAAGCCGTATCGCTCGATCCCGGCACCATTTCGATACGAGTCTGAGTTCTCGTAAACCGCTGTGATTCGGCCGGCCATCTTCTGGCTGAAATCGGTGCCAATATCCGTGGTCATACGGCGGTTTTCGAACGACCCGAACTGCACCGCCAACTCGCGTGACTGGCCCCAGCCAGCTTGACGAGTGACCCGATTGATTACACCGCCCACGCCGCCTCGCCCGAACACCATGGCGTTCGGCCCCTTCAACGCCTCGACCCGATCCACGTTGTAAATGTCACGGAAGTACTGCACGTCGTCCCGGACGCCGTCGACGAAGAAATCGGAGGTGGAACTATTGCCGCGCAGGATCGGCGTATCGCGATTGCCCTCACCTTGTGCCATTCCGACTCCAGGCATGTAGCGGACGACGTCGCTCATGCTCTGCATTCGCTGCTCGGCGATGAGGGTGCTGGTCACGACGCTCACCGCCTGCGGGATGTCGCGCAGCAGTGTGGACGTCTTGGTCGCGCTGGTGGTCGCGGGCGTTTGATAGGGAGCCGCCCCGCCGACCCTCACGGTTTCGCGAACGCCGGCGACCTGAAGCACGAATTCGCGCGGTAAGGAGCCGACCTGTTCCGCCCGGAGGGCGCGGACCTCGTCGGCGAAACCGGACGCGGAGATCGTCAACGTGAACGCCCCAGGCGCCAACCCCAGGACAAAACGGCCGTGCTGATCGGTCAGTGTCGACCCGGCAAGGCCGGGCGCGCTTGGCACCACCGTCACTCGTGCGTTGGCGACCGGCGCTCCCGTGGGGTCGAGAACGGTTCCCTGCAGAGCAAACTGGGCGGTCCCGGCCTGAACTGCGTCATCGACTGCGTTTGGCGCCAAGGTTTGGGCGACGCCGGCAGCGGCCGGGGACAACGCCAGAATTAACGTGAGGACGAGCGTGGGACGCATTTTCCGAACTCCCTTTGTTGCGCCGACGCTGGCCGCTCCGTAAGATCGGGAAGTCGGACGCGTCAATTGCGCGAGCGGTTGATAGGTCTGCCAGACCAACGTTCGACGACCCCGCCGGCGTCTCGAGCGCCGGCGGGGCCACTAACACTCAGTTGCGACCAGTCTCATTTTCGTGTCGAAAGTGAGACCGAATCTCAACATCCGCTGGTCAGCATAAACCCGACCAGATTGGTCGGTCAAGAACCTAACCGTCGTAGGCGGGGAACTACTCGCTGCGAAGGGCGACCATCGGATCGACGCCCGCAGCCCGACGCGCAGGAAGATAGCCGGCGACAGCTGCGACCACCACCATCGTCAAGATGGCGAGGACCAGCGTCGTGGTGTCCGTTGGTTCGATGCCAAAGAGCTGACTGGACACCAGGCGACCCGCGCCAAAGGCGATCGCCAGCCCGACGATCACGCCAACGACTACAAGGGTCATCGATTCCTTGAGCACTTGTCTCAGGACATCGACCCGCTGCGCACCGAGAGCCATGCGAATGCCAATCTCGTTGGTGCGACGCGCGACGCTATACGACATCAGGCCGAACAACCCGACGCTGGCCAATACCAGGGCGATTCCTCCGAACAGCGCATAAGCGCGGGCGAACAGCTTCTCTTGCTCGAGTCGCCGTTCCACTTGCTCCATCTGCGTCGACACGTCCGTGATCGGCAGCGCCGGATCGATCTGCCGCATGGCCTCGCGGATCGCGCCAACCGCGCTCGTCGGGTCTCCGGCAGTTCGCACGGCGAACGACGGATTGGAGGCGCCGGCCTGGAGGAAGGGGACATACATTGTCGCGGGCACCTCATCACGAACGCTGTTGTACTTGGCGTCGCGCAGGACGCCCACGATCTCGAGCTGGTTGGCGTTCTCGACGCTCGACCCGACCCTCTGGCCGATCGGGTTCTGGTTGGGAAAGTACTTACGCGCCGCCGCATCGTTGATCACTACGACCAGCGGTGACCCCTCGGTATCGGCCGTCGTAAAGCCACGGCCAACGAGCAGCGGGATCTGCATCGTCTGGAAGAATTCCGGCGACACAACCAGCCGGTTGATGCTGTCGCGTTGCTCGACTGTGTAGCTGCGGCCCTGGATGAAGAGGCTGGTGGAATTGACGCTGCCAGACAGAAGCGCGGGCTGGGACAAGCCGGCGGATCGCACTCCTCCAACCGATCCGAGTCGGCTCAACATCTCCTGGTAAAGAAGGCGCGATCGTTTCTCGTCGTATCGATTGAGCTGCGGGCTGACGCGGAAAAGAACCAGGTTGTTCGCGTTGAAACCAACGTCGACGCTGCGCAGGTTCTGGACCGTTCGCAGGAACAGTCCTGCGCCGATCAGGAGAACCAGCGAGATGCTGACCTGGGCAATCAAGAGCGCCTTGGTCAGCCACGTCCGAGATCCCGCAACGGAACGGCTGCTTTCCTTGAGAGCTGCATTGACATTGATCCCAGTGGCCCGAATCGCCGGCGCTATCCCGAAAACGATGGCGGTCAAACAGGTAACGCCGACGACGAACGCAATCACGCGCCAGTCCATTGGCGTCGCGCGGCCGGGAGCCCCAGGCAACAGCGTCCTGCCCCAGTGACCCAGGACGAGACCCATCGCGCCGCCTGCCGCGGCCAGCAGCAGACTCTCGGTGAGCAACTGTCGAATCAATCGTGCTCGAGTCGCGCCAAGCGAGAGCCTGACGGACACTTCCTTCTGGCGCGCCGTTGCTCGCGACAGCAGCAGGTTCGCAACATTCGCGCACACGATCAGCAGTACCAGAATCACCACGCCGCTCAGGATCGCCAGTGCGCGTGTGTCCGTGGTGTTGGCGTTGTAAACGCCGTGTCGGCCCGAGTCGACACGAAGCTGCGGAATTTCCTTTCGACTGCGATTCCGGGCTGTTGATCTCGCTTCAGCCGACAACCCGGCCAGATAGCTGTCCAACCCGCTTCGCGCCGTGTTTCGAAAAACGTTTTCGAGATTGCTCTGCACGTGCGTCGCCGTGATGCCCGGCTTGACACGTCCCACGACCTGGAGCCACCAATTTGTCGGCTGCTTCAGCCGTTGGGACTCCGCGGTGTTCAGTTGGGAATCGAGGACGAGCGGCACGGTGACTTCAGGCGCTTCGCCTGCAGCCTGTTGAATGCCCGTGAACCCCACAGGGAGCACCCCGACGATGGTGACCGGCACGTTGTTGATGTTCACGCTCTTGCCGATCACTGTCGGGTCAGCGCCGAGCCGAGAACGCCACAAGGCATGGCTGATCACCGCGACTGGCGCAGCGGTCGGCTCGTCATCGTCCGGACCAAACGTGCGTCCGAGGCTCGCCTGCACACCGAGCATGCGGAAATAGTTTCCTGTCGCGATGAACGCGGTGGCGAGCTCCGCCTGTCCGTCGACCACGAGGTTCACACGGTTGTACGGCGCAGACGCGAGCATCTCCTCCATCGTTTGGTTGTCGGCGAGGAACTGCTGGAACATCGGGAAGGAGAACGTCGCGCGAATATTCTGGCCGGTGGCATCAACGCCGGAGAATCCGTAGTCGCTCTGGTTGGTCGACATGTCGTTGCGACCGGCCCATCGGAGGCGCACCAGCGAATCGGGGTCTCGAACGTCGATCTTCTTGAGCAGCACGCCGTTCACCGCACTGAAGAGCGCCGTGTTTGCGCCAATCCCCAGGGCCAGCGAGATCACCACGACTGCAGTCCAAGCCTTTGTGTGGAGCAGCGTCCGCAGG
Source organism: uncultured Acidobacteriota bacterium (assembly GCA_963724485.1). Lineage (GTDB taxonomy): Bacteria > Acidobacteriota > Vicinamibacteria > Vicinamibacterales > UBA2999 > JACCSI01. Next base: position 544,941 of record CAVRUW010000009.1, on the reverse strand, counting down.
CCGTGACGAAGGTCTTTGAGCATGGAAACTCCCGACCAATAGACGTGGCCGCGGCCCTGGAGGTTGGTTTAGAGAATCTGCCTAGTACTCGGCGAAGGTGTCGTCCGGGTAGCAGTAGAGCCACCGTTCGCCCGGCTCGGCCGAAGCAATGACGGGGTGCCCGGTTCCATGTGCGTGTTTCGTGGCATGCCGCTGCGGCGAGTTGTCGCAGCAGAGAGTAGCCCCGCAGGTCTGACAGGTTCGAAGGTGGAGCCAGGTCGAGCCGATCTTTACGCACTCATCGCAGCGGCGAGTGGTCGAGTGTTTGACCTCGGCGATCTCTCCGATATGTGAGCAACCCTCAGACGTCATGATCGTGCCTCACTACTCCTGCAAAACACGGTGGACGAAGGCGACCGCTATCGAGCCCTCACCCACTGCGGAAGCTACACGCTTGATGTTGCCACCCCGAACGTCGCCGACGGCAAAGACTCCGGGCTGGCTGGTTTCCAGCAGGTGAGGGTGCCGTGCCAACGGCCATTCGGCCGCTTCCAAGTCCTCTTGCGTGAGGTCGGGACCGGTCTTGATGAAGCCCTTCGAGTCAAGCGCCAGGCACCCGTGCAGCCAGTCGGTGCATGGCGATGCGCCGGTCATGACGAACACATGACTCACGTCGTGCGTCTCTTCGGTTGACGTCAGCTGATTTCTCCAGGTCACGCGGGAGAGATTGGTGTCGCCGTCGACGGCAACAATCTCGGTGTTGGTGAGCAACGTGATCTTCGGGTGGCCCTCGATGCGCCTTACGAGATACCTCGACATCGTGTCGGCCAACGCTGACGCTCTCACGAGCATGTGGACATGGAGCGCCGCACTGTCGGCCAGAAACACGGCCGCCTGTCCCGCCGAATTGCCGCCCCCGACGACGATGACTGGTTTGCCCTTGCACACTTGCGCTTCCACGCGCGTCGCGCCGTAGTAAACGCCGGCACCCTCGAACCGAGCGATGTCTGGCAGCGGCAGCTTTCGATACTCAGCTCCGGTCGCGATGATCACCGTCCGCGATGGAACGCGTTGACCGTTCTCCAGCTCGACGATGTGTGGCCGGCGCTCGCATGAAAGCTGCTTTGCCCCTTTCGCGACCATGAACTGCGTGCCGAACTTGAGTGCTTGCGTGTAGGCGCTGCCGGTCAGCCGCTCGCCTGAGATCCCCATGGGAAAACCCAGGTAGTTTTCGATCCTCGAACTGGACCCGGCCTGACCGCCGGGCATCGATGACTCGAGAACCAGGACGTCGAGCCCCTCGGAAGAGCCGTAAACAGCAGCCGCCAGGCCTGATGGGCCGGCGCCGATGATCACGATGTCGCGTAGCTGCGTGGCATCAATCCCTTCGTTGAATCCCAGGCTTTCGGCGATCTGCTGATTACTCGGGCTTCGCAGCACGCTGGCCCCGCGCACCACGAGCACCGGCACGTCGTCGATTCCGACGTTGAATCGATCCAGCAGCGCCTGGACATCCTGTTCGCGATCGAGATCGATGTAAGCGTAGGGTTGCCCATTGCGGGTCAGAAACTCTTTGACACGGTGGGTTCCGGCGCAGTGGCTGGATCCGATCAGGACCGAGTCACCCAACCCCTGGGCGATCAACTCGACGCGGCGATGAATGAACGCGCGCATCAATATCTCGCTCAGCTCAGCGTCGGTCTGAACGAGCGACAACAAGCGTTCGCGCGCGAGCTCGATCACCTCACCGGCTTCGGACGCGCGGATCTCGACGAGCGACGGGCGGCCCGACAGCATGTTGGTCTCACCCGTGAACTCGCCCGGGCCATGCTCGGTGATGAGCTTTTCCTTCTTGCCCGGGTTTTGAACGACCTTGAGGCCACCACGCGTCACGACGAAAAACGGGAGCGTCGCTGCTCCGCTCTCGATCAGCACTTCCCCTTTTGCGATCGATCGCAATCGGCCCTGACGAGCGACACGAGCGATCTGATCGGCTGACAGTTTGGGAAACGCCTGCTCGGTGCGAGGGGTCAGCTGCACCGCCCGCGAATCTGTTGGCATGGCTCCGTCTCCTTCAGTTCACCGCGATTCGGCAGGGTCTTCCGGACTGGCTGCGATCGAAGACGCTAGTGTGGCGAGGACAAAGAAATAGTAGTTGCAAAACGCTTTCTTGCTGAATGCGAACAAGACCATCAGGACGAAGCCAAGGGCCAGCGCGAACCCTGCAGGGCTCCTCGGCGCCTTCCGCCAGACGAGAAGGCCTCCAGCGATCAAAGCACCAAGCGACGCGACAAGGGAAGTCGACGAAGTAATCGGAACGCCCATGCGTGACATCCAGCTGAGCAGGCTGAGCGAATCCTCACGAAACGGCTCGACGAGCTGAAGCCAGATCACCGAGCGAAAGAATCCAGTCGGATCCCAGAGCACGAACGGGATGGTCACGAGCATTGCAACGCCGCAAGCCAGCAGGATCGACTTCCGGCTCCGCCCCGACTCGCCGAGTGGATACAGCGCCAGTGCAATCACCAGGTGTTGCTTCACCGCGCAGAGCAGGCCTAGAGCCAATGCTCCACCGGCGACCCGTTGACGGAGTGCAAACACCGTCGCGCCGAGCCAGCACACAGCAAATGATTCGGTCCAGCCTTGTTCGACGACGAAGAAGACTCGTGGCGTGAAGAGGACGAAGGCGGCGGCGAGCATTGATACGCGGCTGGCCGTCGAGTAACCAATCAGCATCGTGCCGAGAACAAGCGCCCCGAGCTCCGCGAACCTGATGTCGCCGAGCAACGCGTGACCCGGAACAGCCATCAGCAGGCTCAATGGCGGATACGGCAGGCCGAAGAGCACACGACCGCCTTGCACCACCTCAGGTGAATAGAACTCGTTGTTCGCGTAGATATTCTCGAAGGTGACGCTGTAGGGACTCTCGCCGCGGGCAAGCGCTTCGATGGCCGCGCGATGAACGGTGATGACGTCGATCTGCGGATTGGGAGAGGAACGGATCATCCATACGCCGAGAGCCACAAACGTGAGGAGTAGTAACGGAAACCACGCGCGCGCCGCCCTTCGTGGATCGACGACGACCAGCGTCAGGAGAGCGAACGCGACAGCAAGCCCAGCGAGGAACTCGGGATGCGCCGATGGCAGTGGCTCCGCGAGATAGAAGCCGATCTTCATCGTGGACAGCATCACGAAGTTGACCGCGAGCCCAACCGCAATGATCCCCACCACTGCCGCGTCGCCCACCCGGTTGCCAAGGATGCGTCCGGGCCAGCCGGTCAGGGCCAGCGCGGTGCACCCGATTGCAATCGTCAGCAATGTCAGGGCTATCGGGTGGTAGAAGCCGCTGCTGACCTGCAGTGCATAACCCAGGCTGAAAGCGGCACAGACGACAGTGAGGACATCTCCGCGGGCCATTTGCGATGAACAGTGTCTCTGATGGCGTCCGTTTTTGACCAGAGCCAAGACGCCCTTCGCGTTAAGCTCGCCTGGGATGCAACTGGATCAGCAGGTCTGCGATCGCGCGCGGCGGTCCCGCGATGCCCGCTTCGACGGCCGCTTCTTCATCGCCGTCACGACCACGGGCATCTACTGTCGGCCCATTTGTCCCGCCCGTACGGCCAAGGACGAGCACGTTCGCTACTTTCCGTCGGCCGCGGCGGCTGAGGCGGCCGGATTTCGCCCCTGTTTGCGCTGTCGTCCGGAAGCCTCGCCAGGCACGCCGGCATGGCTCGGCACTTCCAGTCTCGTGTCGCGCGCGCTGCGACTCATTGCCGACGGAGCATTGGACGATGCCGGCGTTGAATCGCTCGCCGACCGGCTCGGCATCACCGGACGGCACCTGCGTCGTCTGTTTCTCCAGCATCTGGGCGCGACGCCGCTCGACGTCGCGATGACGCGTCGCGTGCATTTTGCGAAGAAGCTCCTCGATGAAACCGCGCTTCCCATCAGCCAGGTTGCGTTTGCATCGGGCTTTGGGAGCCTGCGTCGTTTCAATAGCCAGATGCGGCGCACCTACTCTCGCACACCATCCGAGCTCCGGCGGCGGGCACGCCAGCAGCCGGATGAACCGGGACGTTACAGCTTCCGGCTCGCATTTCGTCCGCCGTACGACTGGCCGGCGATGCTCGGGTTTCTTGCGGCGCGAGCGACTCCCGGCGTCGAAACGGTTGGGCCCAGTTACTACCGACGTACGATCACCGTGGATCGCAAGCATGGCGTCGTCGAGATCACACCTGTAGAGTCGCGTGCGGCACTGGCGCTCGAGGTCCGGTTTCCAGACCCACAAGCCTTGCTGTCGATAGTGGAGCGGGTCAGACGCATGTTCGATCTGGGCGCGGATCCTTCGGTCATCCGCGAGCATCTCGTCGACGACCCGCTGCTGCGCAATCCCTTGTCTCTGCACCCTGGCATGCGCACGCCAGGGGCTTGGGACGGATTCGAGCTCGCGGTCCGGGCGATTCTTGGTCAGCAAGTGTCTGTCCGCGCGGCAACAACAATCGCTGGCCGTATTGCAGGCACATTCGGTCAGCCTATCGTTGACGACCGCGGCCTCAATCGATTGTTTCCCACGGCCGCGACGCTAGCGACCGCGGATCTTGAAAAGGTCGGGGTCATGCCGGCGCGGGCACGAACGATCCGTGCGCTAGCGCGTCGCGTCACCGATGGGTCGCTCTCGTTCGAAGCGGGGAGCGAAGCGCAGTCGGTGGCGGCCGCCCTGATAGAGATTCCTGGAATTGGTGACTGGACGGCCCAGTACATCGCGATGCGCGCCTACGGCGAGCCGGATGCGTTCCCGAGCAGCGACCTCGTGCTGCGACGAGCGGCTGGCGGTTGCACCGCCAAGGAGCTCGAACGCCGCTCGCTGGCGTGGCGGCCATGGCGTTCCTATGCCGTGATGCTGTTGTGGTCCGCCTCCGCCGCCGCAGGCGGCTACGGCGAGACCTCGCCGAAGCTCGGCCGAGAATTGGGTGCGAGTGAAGGCGGGCACTCAGCTGCCAGCGATCAGTGGTCACCGCTCAGTGATCAGTGATTAGTGATCAGGAGTGGGCGACGATGATTCGCGCAAGATTGACAGCTGTCGCTGCTTGCGTTAGTGACCGGCAGTTCACCTCTGTTCGCGCAGCAGAAGCCAGCGCCGGTGAGCCGCGTGGTGGAGATCCGCTCCTACAATCTCAAACCGGGCTCGCGCGATCGATTCCATGAGCTCTTCCTCCGCGAAGCATTACCGATGCTCCAACGCTGGAAGGTCGATGTCGTCGCTTACGGTCCGTCGCTGCACGACGCCGACTCGTATTTCCTGATGCGTGGATTTCCCGGGGTGGCGGAACGCCAGATCAGCGAGGACGCATTCTATGGCAGCGACGAATGGAAGAAGGGCCCTCGCGAGGCCGTGCTGGCTGAGATCATCAGCTACACCACGGTTGTCGTGAACGTGGATGAAGCCACACTTCGCGGGCTTCGCAAGACCGGCCGGCCGGCGCCGGCTGGCAAGGAGAGGGTGATGTCAACGGAAACGATTGCGGGAGCCGATCTCGACGTGCTGGTCAAACTGAACGACGACTACATCCGTTCCGTACAAACCTCGGACGTCGCGCGATTCAGTCAGATCCTCGCAGACGACTTTCTGTGTTCGCTGCCGGATGGCAGCCTGCTCGATCGCGCGCGGTTCCTCGAGATGACGGCGAAGCCGGTAACAATCTCGCAACTCGCCGCGCACGATGTCAACATCAGGCTCATGGGCGATTTCGCGATCGTTCATGCCCGTACGACGTTCGTCGCGCCAGACGGATCGGCGAAGGCTGGCCGCTACACGGACGTTTGGGCGAAGCGCAATGGCAAATGGCTGGCGGTGTCAGCGCACGTGACTCGCTTGTAGCGTGCCTCTATCGGCATACCGATCGCGGCGATTGGCCACCAGGTCGCCGCGAATCCCCTCACCTCACTGAATACACCTTCGCGGATTTAAGACTTCTGAAGCACGTATACTCCTGAACTTTCAGGATGATCGACGCACAACTGGCCGCGTTCCTTCAGGACGGACTAGGCATTCACATCGGCACGCGAACCGCGGAAATGGAGCCCAATGGCGCGCGCGGCCTTGCTGTGAAAGTGGAGGATGCGGGCCGGCAGATGATTGTCTACGTCCCTACAATCGCGGCCCATCGCGTGCTGCCCGACCTCGAGACGACTGGGCACGCCGCGGTCGTGTTTGACCGCCCGACCGACGATCTAGCATGTCAGGTCAAGGGAATCTTCGTGGAGTCACGCGCTGCCACGACCGAGGAGCGCTTCGTAGTCCTCGCGCAGTGGAATGGTTACCTCGACAAGCTCGGAACGATTGGCATTCCGCGAGCCGTAGCGGCGGGCTGGGTCAACTGGCCCGCGGTCGCCATTCGCCTGCGCGTCACCGCGCTGTTCAATCAAACGCCGGGGCCCGACGCTGGCACCGTCCTTCGATGAGCGTGACCCTCGAATCACTGTCGACGTGCTTCCAGGGACTCTATCCGGCGATGTTGTTCACGTGCTCGCTGGACGGAGTGCCGAACGCTGCATACCTCAGTCACGTCGACTACGTTGATGCGACGCACGTGGCCCTGTCGTTTCAGTTTTTCAACAAGAGCCGTCGGAACATCGGAGAGAACCCGAACGCGATGGTGATGGTGTTGGACCCGGATACCGGCCAGGGATGGCAACTGCGGCTGCGTTACGTGCGATCGGAGACTGAAGGCTCGCTGTTCGAACGCATGGCACTGCGGATCGAAGCGATTGCTTCGTATTGCGGGTTGAAGGGGATTTTCAAACTGAGGGCCGCCGATATCTACGAGGTTCGCTCGATCGAGCCGGCTGTTGAGGAGCAACCCACGAGTGCCGCCCCCCGGACGAAACCAGCACGGAGCCCAGGAGCAGGTGATCCCGTCTTTACGCTGAAGGCGCTTCAGGATTTTGCTGATCGCATCCAGCGCGCGGATTCACTCGAAGCGCTGGTCGACTCGATTCTGCTCGGTATGGAGGAGAGTTTCGGGTTCAAGAACTCGATGATTCTGATTCCCGCCGAAGAAAAGGGTGTCCTGGTCACGATCGCAACCCGCGGCTATCCACAGAACGGCGCCGGCGCGGAGGCGCGTGTCGGCGAGGGCATCATCGGCATGGTTGCCGAAGCGCAGAAGCCGATTCGAATCTCAGGCTTGATGCGAGGGAGGCTCTACGCCAACGCGATGCATCGTGGTGCGCAACCACAGCCGATGGTCCAACGAGAACGCATTCCGCTCCCCGGATTGGCAAACCCGGAAAGTCAGCTGGGTGTCCCCCTCTTGGTCCGCGGGGAGCTCGTCGGTGTTCTGTGCCTCGAAAGCGACTCGCCGTATCGATTTCATGAGGAAGACAAGTCCTTGATCGAATTGCTGGGCCGCTATCTCGCGATTTCCATCCAGAACATGCAGTTCCACGAGGGATCTGAACGCTAGACTTCGTCAGCGCGACGAGCCATTTACCGAGCCGCTGAGGGTCACGGTCGGTGCGTTTGCGAAAGCGGCAGCGGCCGACGCCGCCGAGTCAAAACGCGTCGAGATCAGCTGACGAGCCGAGATTGCGATCGATAGCGTCTCACCGCCAAACGGGTCTGGCGAGATCGTTAGACGCTTGCCGTCGAATCTGACCGCGTGTCCTGTCTCATCGGGGGCGTCGGCCCAGCCGTTGCAGAAAGTCAACGAAGCAAGGTCGCCGATCCGGAGAAACATGTAGTCGCTCAACAACTCGTCCATCGTCGCGTCGTGTGCCTGGCGCAAGTAACGGTCGCGCAGGCCTGCCATTTCGCTGAAAAATGGCGCCCACGTGGCGTCGTCTCGATACCGCCGGTAGATATGGACGGCATGCTGGGCGACGAGAGCCGCCGAGTACGGCGTATCAGCGAGCCGCTGAACACCTCGCGGCCACACCCCTCGCCGCTCGTCGTCCGGTAGGTGCATGAAATCGAGAATCTCACTCGACTCGGTGTCAACAATGGGCTGGGCATCAACCTCGTGCCAGCCATTGTCGTGCTCCTTGACGGCTAGCAGGATTGCCGCTCGGCGTGGGGAGTCCGGCAATCCATTGGCTTGCCACTTGTGCATGATGGTTGCGGCCAGGTTCGCGTGATCTGGCTGCGTGATGAGGAAAGGCGTCGTTCCCTGGTGTCGGATGATCATCGCTGGCTCGCGCGCTGAAGTCCCTGACGCGCCGTGCTCGAATCGGGTGCCAGCCAAAGGGCTTCAGCGAAGTAGTTTTGCGCAGCGGCCCGGTTGCCGCCGGCAAGTTCGAGTAGTCCCAGGTTGGTATACGCGGTGCTGTCGTGCGCATCGAATCGAAGAGAGGTCTCGAATGCCTGGCGCGCTGCCGCATTCTGGCCGAGCTTGGTCAAGGCGGCCCCCAATAGATCGTAGACGGGGGCAAATGACGGATCCAACCCGATAGCCGCCTTCGCTGACGTCACCGCTTCTTCTGTGCGGTCTCGGAGAAACGCCGCAACCGCCGCGTAGTAATGCGTAACGGCGCGGGGTGGACTGATCTCGCGTAACCGATCGACTGTAGCTTCGAGCTGGACCACATCGCCGGCATCAGCCTGCAACGAAGCAATCTGGTCGATTGCCTCGGGAGACGTTGGCTCGAGAAGGCTCGCTTGCCGCGCAACCTCCATCGCTTCGGCCGCAGCTCCGTTGGCAGACAACAGCTTCGAGCGCGCGATGAGCACCAGGGGTATCGGTGGCCGATCAGCCGTCAGCGTCGCCAGCCAGGAAAGCGCATCTCCGGCACGACGGGTCAACACGGCGCTCCGAACGAAACCATCGAGGGCCTGGACATCAGCCGGGTCCAGCGTCAACGCGCGAACATAGTCGTCGAATGCGGTGGTGTGCGCGTCGCGCCTGGCCATCATCAGCGCACGGTTTCGCCACTGCGCAGCCGTCGCTGATGCGAGGGCGTTGCGAACGGTTGACGGGCCTCTGAGCCCTCCTTCTGAGGTCTGAGCCGAAAGCGAAGTCACGTTGCTGGCAGCATCCCGGCGATGAATTTCACGCGGCGCGGAAAACTCCAGCGACATGCGATCGTCCGTCAGAATCGAGCTGGCCGCCGAGTAAGGCGACAGTTCCTCCGGTCCGCCGACATACAGCGACCAGATCGCGAACGGTTCGAGCGCACCAACCAGTGCGAGATCCGCCGCAACACCCGGCCTGGCCCAGTGTCGTTCGACGTTGCCAAACCTTGGAGTAACCGAGGCATTGGAGGCCAACAGCAGGAGGTCGTCACCGCCGACCAGCCACGCTGTTGCGTCTGGAAACACCGATCTGAACGTCGCGACGATGGCTCGCAGGTCAGCGTCGCTGATGTTGTAGGTGTTGGCCCACTGGCAGACGATCCCTCCAGGCTCGAGGTGTTCGCGGACGGTCTGAAAAAACTCCCGGGAGAACAGCGCCGAGACTCCGGCAATCCAAGGGTTGGAGGGCTCCGACACGATCACGTCGTATCGCTGATTGGAAAGCAGCAGGTGGGATCGACCATCGCCGACGATCAAGCGCGTTCGTGGATCCTGGAGCGCTCGCTGGTTCTCTTCCAAGAAATAGCGTGACGCTTCCACCACTTGCGGCGACAACTCGATCACATCCGCACGGAAGATTGGGTGTCGGAGTGCCGAGCCGAGAGTGACGCCGCTGCCCAGACCGACTATGGCCACCGTGCGTGGGTTGTCGTGCAGGAGCAAGGGCAGATGAGCGATGAGCTTCTGCGTGAGCATATCGCCGCGATTCGACGCATCCGTCTTTCCGTCAACGGCGAGGGTCGTCGTGCCGGTCAGCCGCTTGACGGAGACCGTCGAGGCTGCACCTTCGCGGTAGTACAGCAGCGTGCCGGCTTTCAGCTGCGTTTCGAGATCGAGATCCTTCGGTACGAAGGGCGCATACAGGTACACGCCGCTTGCCAGCAGAACGCGATCCCACGGGGGGCTGAACACAACCAGCAGCGCCGTCACGACACTCGCCGCAAGACCGCGCATGCGCTCGGCGCGCGTGAGCTCCGACCGAAGAATGACGGCCAGTGCGGCCACTACGAGACAGGCACTGACGACCAACATGGTGTGTTGAAGGCCGACGAGCGGAATCAGAATGAATCCCGCCGCGAGCGAACCCAGCACCGCACCGATCGTGTTGAGTGCATAGAGGGCTGAAAACCTTCGCTCAGCCGACCGCTGGGGATCGTCCGCCAATCGAAGCGCGAGTGGGAAAGTCGCACCGAGACAGATGGTGGTTGGAAGGATTAGAGCGGCCGTCAGCAGGAGGCCCTGCAACAGCATCTGATCGAAGGTCAGGGACCCAGACGCAACTTGACGAGCCACCATTAGCGGGACTGCCCCTCCCGCGATCGACGAGGTCAAACTCGCTGCGGCGGCGGCGCCAGTCAACGTCAATACCAGCCAGCCTTCAACGCGTTGCGACCGCGCAACCAGGACGGCGCCGAGGCCAGACCCAATCGCCGCCCCGAGAATGACCGCTGCGAGGGTGGCGGCAAAGGCATAGATCGTCGGACCCAGTACAAGGGTCAGGACTCGAGTCCAGGCGATCTCGTGAATCAATCCTGCGAGGCCCGAGATCCCAAGCACGATCATCGGCACAAGAGTCTGGACGCTGCTCGATTGAGGAGCCGTGACGCTGCTGCCAAGCGCCTTCTTGCCGCGCCGGTGGCGAGCGCGGACATCCGACACGGGGCTCGTTGGCTGTCCGATCGGCGAGCCCCAGATGACGATTCCAAGCACTGCGCACGCGGCAATTCCGCTTGCAACCATGGCGACCCGTGTCGTACCCGCCAGACCGAGCCCTGGGATCAACCAGAAGCCCGCGATCAATGCGCCGGCGGCTGCACCCATCGTGTTGAGGGCGTACAACACGCTCGTCGACCACGCCCGGTTCGCCGCGCGACTGGCAAACCATCGAATTGCCAACGGGAATGTGGCGCCAAGTGCCGTCGCGGGCACGAGGACCGTCGCGACGCAAGAAGCCACTCGAATCGAGGAAAACAGCAGGCTCGATGATCCGTCTGCATAAGCCCACTGCAGGATCGGGGTGAACGCGCTCAACTCGTAAGGAAGAGCAAACGCGCAGACGACAACGGCGATCTCGAGGACTGCGTATCCGGCAAGCGCGTGACGCGGCTGAAGGCGAGGCGCGAGACGACCTCCGATCGTGGCACCGAGGGCCAAGCCGCCGAGAAACGCGGCGACGACCGAACTAGCCGCTGCTGTCGAGTGGCCGAGATACAGCGTCAGCAGCCGCGTCCAGGCGACCTGGTAGATGAGCCCTGCCAGCCCTGAACAGGTGTAGGCCAGCAGGAAGAGCCACGTCAAAACGCGTGTCCCGGGTCAGCGACGAGAGAAACGGCCGCGGCGCACGCGCGCGTTCGGCGACGGCCGCCCCCCGACAAACGCACGCAGTTCCGTCAGTACGAGGTCAGGTGCGTCCTCTTGCAGGTTGTGACCCGCGGGAAGCGATCGGCCTGAGACCGTGTTCGCCCGCTCCTTCCAGATCGAGAGCACATCGTAGAGTCGGCCCATCGGAGCCTTCGCACCCCACAACGCCATCAGCGGACACGCGATCTTCTTGTCCAGATCGGCTTTGTCGTGTTCCAGATCGATGGAGGCCGCGGCGCGATAGTCCTCGCACATCCCGTGAATGTTGTCGGGGTTGCTGCGTACCCGTAGATATTCGGCGTTCACCTCAGACGTCATCTTCGGGGCCAGGCGTTCGATCTCCTCCTTGAGCTGGTTCTCGGGCGCGGGCGCGGGACGCAAGTAGTTGAACCAATGAAAGTAGGCCTGCACGAATTCGAGCGTCACATGTGAATACAAGTAGTAGGTCGGCACGATATCGAGCACGGCGAGATGCGTTACGCGATCGGGATGATCCAGCGCCAAGCGGTGCCCCACGCGACCACCGCGGTCGTGACCGATGACGGCGAACTTCTCGAACCCGAGCTTGCCCATCACCTCGACCTGATCAAGTGCCATTGCCCGCTTCGAGTAGTTCTCGTGCTTATCACCGTCCGGTGGCTTGCTGCTGTCGCCATACCCGCGCAGGTCGGTGATGACGACCGTGTGGTCCTTTGACAGTTCGGGCGCAACCAGCCGCCAGGAGATGTGCGATTGCGGGGCGCCGTGTAACAAGAGGACTGGCGGTCCTTGCCCGGCCATGACGCCGTTAATCGTCGCGCCGGTCACCTGGATACTGAGCCGCTTGAAGCCCGGAAAGAAGCGAGGCTCTCCGCTGGTGCTGGCGGCCTGCATCCGCGACGCGGCCTCACTGGCGGCACCGGGGAGGGCGGTTGCGGCCACGACTGCGGTCATCTGACGCAGGACGTCGCGGCGGGTCACCCGTTTGGTGGTCATCCGGCTAGAATAGCGCCGAGTTCCCTATGAAAACACTCGTGACTCTTTCGTCGCTGGTCTTGCTGTCGCTGGCCGGCGTTTCCGCTCAACGCCCGGCCAACGCCCCGCCGACCGGACCGGCCGGCAAGGCCCCCGACACCGTTTTCCTCGAAGATCTGACCTGGGCCGAGGCTCGAGACCTGGTGAAGGCCGGCACGACGACCGTCATCATTGGCACGGCTGGCACCGAACAGAAGGGCCCGCACATGGTGGATGGCGAGCACAAATTCGTGCTCGAGTACACGGCCGACAAGATTGCACGCGCGATCGGCAAGACCCTGGTCGCGCCAATCATCACCTACGTCCCCGAAGGCAGCTGGGATACCCCGACCGGTCACATGGGTAAGCCCGGCACCATCACGCTTCCCGAAGATCGATTCGTGGAACTGCTCGTGAATGCCGGCCGCAGTCTCAAGTCCGGTGGTTTCACTACGATCCTCTTCGTCGGCGAGTCGGGTGGCAATCGCACCGGGATGCGCACGGCCGCCACCAAGCTGAACGAACTATGGAAGGGCGAGGCCAAGGCGTTCTGGGTCGATGACTACTACACGAAATCACACGCCGATCAGCGCGCCTACATCTCCAGCAAGCTCGGCATCCCCGCCGAGCAGATCGGCAACCACGCCAACATCCAGGACACGTCCGAGCTGCTGTTCGTCAACGCCAAGCACGTGCGGAAGAACAAGATCGCGCCCGGCGGCGGCTACGAGAACAGCGGCGTGAGCGGCGACCCCTCCAAAGCCTCCGCCGAACTCGGCAAGATGTTCCTGCAGATCAAGATCGACAACGCCATCGCGCAGGCGAAGGGATTGATGGCTGGCACGATTCAGCCCGCAGCAGCCGAAGCTCCTGGAGGTGGACCGGGCGGCGGTGGCGGTGGACGACGGGGCGCAGGCGGCGGTAATGCCCCACCACCGACGGGGCCCACGGTCACTACCGCACCGGCCGGCATTTCACCGTCGCAAGCGCCGGACACGGTCTTCATCGACGAGCTCACGTGGGAAGAAACCCGCGACGCGATCAAGGCAGGCAAGACGACGGTGATCGTGCCCACCGGCGGGACCGAGAAGAACGGGTATCACATGATTCTCGGCAAGCACAATTACGTCGTGACCCACGGCGCAAACCTGATGGCGCGCCGTCTCAAGAACGCATTGGTCGCGCCAACGATTCAGTACGTGCCCGAAGGCGATCCCGATCGTTCTGGCCCCGGCGTCATCTCACTGCCCTCACCGGCGTACGACATGCTCCTGGATGCCGCAGCGCGCAGCCTGAAAGCGCACGGCTTTACCGACATCCTCTTCATTGGCGACAGCGGTGGCAATCAGGCCGGCATGACGAACGTCGCCAACAAGCTCAACGAAGAGTGGAAGGACGGCGGCGCCAAGGCGTACGCGCTGACTGGTTATTACGAGGACGGACGGGTGCATTACCGCGCCTGGTTGGAAGCCGCCTTCAGCTACGACGAAACGATCATCGGCAGTCACGCCGGCATCAGCGACACGTCGCAGATGCTCCACGTGCGGCCAACGGGAATTCGAAAGGATCAGATCCAGGCGTGGGGTGGGCCAGCGGACTCGGGCGTTTCAGGCGATCCGATGAAGGCAACCGCCGAAATCGGCCGCATGGGCATCGAGTTCAAGGTCAACGCCGCAATCAATCAGTTCAAGCTGCTGAAGAATCCGCCGCAGCGTCGTGGGCGGCCGGGGGCCTAAACACGGAAGCACGGAAGCTCAGAACACCGAAACACGGAAACGTTAGCCACGAAGGGCACGAAGACACGAAGGACAACTTATCCAAAAATAGCTTCGTGGCTTCGTGTCCTTCGTGGCTACGTCACTTCTTCGCCACCAATTTCAGCACGCGAGCCGTCGCGCTGTCGGTGACGACGTAAATCGCACCGTCGGGCCCCTCGCGAACGTCGCGGAGCCGCTCCCGCTGCGGCTGTAGATCGGTGAGCAGACGTTCCTCACCGGTGACGCGGTCGCCTTCCATCACGAGTCGCACGAGATCGCGGGTCTGGTGGCCACCAACGAAAAGGTTGCCCTTCCAGGCCGGGAACATCGCGCCCGTGTAGAACACCATGCCACTAGGCCCGATGACCGGGTCCCAGTAATAACGCGGTTGCTCCATCCCCTCTTGTGCGGTGATGCCACCGGTAATCGGTCCGCCACGATATTCGATGCCGTACGCGATCGTCGGCCAACCGTAGTCCTTGCCCTTCTGGACCAGATTGAGCTCGTCGCCGCCACGCGTGCCATGCTCGACTTCCCAGAACTCGCCGGTCGTCGGGTGCAGCGTCGCTGACTGAACGTTCCGGTGACCCAACGACCAGATTTCTGACCGTACCCCGTCCTTACCGACGAACGGGTTGTCCTTGGGAATCGTCCCGTCGTTGTTGATGCGCACGATCTTGCCGAGCAGGCCGTCCATCTTCTGTGCCTGCATGCGCCCCTCGGTGATCGACCGTTCGCCCTGGGTCACGAACAATGTGCCATCGCGGCCGAAGACGAGGCGACTGCCGAAGTGCAGCCTCGAATTGAGCGTTGGCGCCTGGTGATAGATCACCTGCACGTTCTCGACCCGCGGTGCGGCCGCGTCATCCACGAACTTGCCGCGAGCGACGGCGGTGTTGTTGACGCCGCCCTCCTGTGGCTCGGCATAGCTCCAATAGATCAACCCGTTCTTCGCAAACGCCGGGTCGAGCGTGACATCGAGCAACCCACCCTGACCTCGCGCGTCTACTGCGGGAATACCCGAAACGGGGGCTGACAAGGTGCCGTCGGCCGCTATCACTCGCAACCGGCCGGGCCGCTCGGTCACCAGCATCTTGCCGGTGGGAAGAAACGCCAGCGCCCAGGGATTCTCGAGCTTCTCGGCAACGGTCACGACGTCGAAGGCGACGTCGGAGCGAACGACGGGAGCACGAGTCTGTCCAGCGAATGCGGGCTTCTGATCCGGGGCGTTCGGCGGGCTGGGATCGGCGCCATTCTGTTGAGCGAGGACGAAAACAGCGGCACCAGTGGCGAGAACGGCGGACACCAGCAGTACAGGAGTGGATCTCATGGGCGGCCTCAGTCCTGCGATGTTACCGTGAGGCGCTCTAGCTGCCTACCGGTCCTACTCGCCTGACCTGCCCTAGCAGCCTTACCTGCCTGCCCTACCCGCCCCACCAGCCCTACCAGCCTTACTGGTCCACTCGGAAAGTCCGGCTGCCAGCGGGTGCGCCGTCCACGAAAATCTCGACCTTGTATTCGCCCGGAGGAAATCCACCCGCACTCTGCAGGTGGAACTCGGTCGCCGCGGCGCCCTTATAGGCGACTTCCTTCTTGGGCTCGTCGATGACGCGGCCGGCATAGCTCCACTTGGCGCCGATCGTGCCGGCGCCGGTGTCGGTCGTCAGTACCGAGACGTAGACCGTTTCGTTGCGCGTGAACGTGGTGGTATGGCTGGCGACGCTGCTGTCAGGATTCAGCGACCGTCCCAGCTGGATGGTGTCTACCGTAAGCGGCCCGCGTCTGCACGCAATGGCAGCCATCAGGACCAGCCCAACCGCCCAAACCTTCATACGACCTCTCACCAACACGATTGTAGACGTACTTTTCGTAGCGACCCGCCGAGGAGATTAGCCCCGTGTCCCGAAGGAATGGACGTCTGTAAGGTTTTTGACGCGCCAACGACTGATCGCGCAGGAGGGTACGCCGTGATCGGTTTGTTGTCGTCGCTGTGGGAAGGCTTGGTGGCGGTCATCTTCGCCATCTTCGGCGTGGTGCTGAACGCGATGGCGCCGCCACCAGCGTCGCCGTTGTCATTATTTCCATGTCACGTTGACGGTGTCGCCGAGCAAGTCCTCTGCGGCAGTTTCGAAGTCTTCGAGGATCGTGACAAGAACGCTGGCCGGCGCATCAAGCTCGAGATCACGGTGCTGCCTGCACTCGGCCGACAGGTTGAGCCTGATCCGCTATTGATCCTGGCGGGCGGCCCAGGCCAGGGCGCGCGGAGCTATGCACCGCTCATCCCGCGATATTTCCAGCGAGTGAGACGAGTGCGAGACGTCGTGCTCGTCGACGTTCGTGGGACAGGTGACTCATCACCCCTCAAGTGCCCGCACGATGACGGCACGGTCAGCCTACTGGCCGCGATGGACGACCCTGCCGACACGGCCAGAGAGTGCCTTGACAGTCTCGACGCCGACGCGCGGTTTTACACGCACTACTACTCGATGGCCGATCTGCGAGACGTCGTTCAGCAACTCGGCTATCGTCAGATCAATCTGTGGGGCGGTTCGTGGGGCACACGCTCAGCCCTGATCTTCGCCGCAGCGTATCCGGAGCTGGTCCGCCGCGTCGTACTGGACGGCGCCGTGGCCTGGTCCATGGATTTTCCCTGGTCGTATCCCACAGATGCGGCGCGCGCACTCGATAGCCTTTTTCGCGACTGCTCTAGCGACCCGCAGTGCCGCGCAACCTTCCCATCGGCTCGCGACGACATCAATGCTTGGCTTCTGAACCTCGAGCGTCAGCCTGTCGTGGCGACGATCCGCCATCCTCGCTCGGCCGCGCCGCTGGTCATTCGGATCGATCGAAAAACGGCTGCTGAAGTGATTCGCGCTGCCATCTACTCCCCGCTCGACGCGAGTCGAATTGTCATGGCGATTCAGCAAGCGGTTCGTGGCGACTTTGCGCCAGTCGTCGCGATGGCTGAGCGCGCGTCGAGCTGGTCGGTCGACACGATGGCCATGGGTCAGACGTTCGCGATTCTGTGTTCTGAAGATGTCGGCAGGCACCCGGCGCCGGCATCGCTCGCGGACACGATGTTCGGCCACGGCTCGATCAACTTCTGGGTCGAGAGCTGCAAAGTTTGGCCGAAGGGGCATTCGCTCACCGTCTCCAAAGACACGGTGCTCGAGAATCCAGCACTGATTCTTTCTGGCGATCTGGATCCGGTGACGCCGCCGAGTCGAGGAGAGGAGATGCGCAAGCATTTTCCAAACAGCCTGCACGTCATCGCGCCGGGCGGCGGTCACAACGTCTCGTTCAGCGGCTGCATTCCTCGATTGATCGCCGAGTTCCTCGACGCGGCCGACTGGAAGCTACTCGATGCATCATGCGCCGGTGAGATCGCCCGGCCCCCGTTCGTGACATCGCTCGCCGGAGGGCGGCCATGATCGCCCTTCAAGGCCTGCGCAAGACTTTCGGGGCAATCGTTGCGGTACGCGATGTCTCGTTCGAGGCGATGAATGGCGTAGTGACTGGGCTGCTCGGTCCGAATGGCGCCGGCAAGACCACCACGCTTCGCCTGCTGACCGGCGCGCTCCGACCAGAGAACGGCACCGTGTTGATCGATGGCATCGACGCGCATCGCCTGCCATTCGACGCACGAGCGCGCCTCGGCGTCGTCCCGGAAACGGTCGGCCTCTACGATCGACTTACGGTTCGTGAGCATCTGCTCTACTCCGCTGAATTGCACGGCGGCAAGCGCTTCGACCTGAACCGGCGCGTCAATACCGTGCTCGAACGCGTTGACCTCACGCGCTTGGCCAGTCGCCGGGCGGCAACGCTCTCGCTCGGCCAACGCCGGCGTGTCGCGCTGGCACGTGCGCTCGTTCACGAGCCGGCCAACATCGTGTTCGACGAGCCAACCAACGGCCTCGATGTCCTGGGCGTTCGCGACGTGCGCGCCGAAATCCGGCGGCTTGCGGCCAGCGGTTGCGCCGTCATTGTCTCGACTCACGTGATGCCCGAGATCACCGCCGTTTGCGATCGCATCGTTGTCCTGGCGAAGGGCGAAGTCGTCGCGATGGGTACACCACGAGAGATCCAGGAGCGCACGGGAGCGCCGACGCTGGAAGAGGCATTCGTTCGAACAATCGGATCCGCCGAAGGACTCAACTAATGCTGCACCATGCCATCGTCGTCTTCAGGAAAGAGATTACGGACGCCCTTCGCGATCGGCGTTCGCTGCTTTCGGCCTCGATGTATGCCGTTTGGGCGCCGGTCGCAGTTGGCATCGCGTTGAGCGCCATCGCTAGAGATCGTGCACCGGATCAGCCACTGACCGTCGCCATACAAGGGGCCGAGCGCGCCGGATCGATGGTCCGTTACCTCCAACAGCAGTCCGTGACCCTCGTCGAGCGTTCGCCGGACCTCGAGGGTGCCATCCGTTCGCAGGCCGTCCAAGTGGCGCTTGGTGTTCGCGACGACTACGGATCCCGGTTCGAGGACGCCAAACCGGCGCCGGTCGAGTTGCTCTACGATGGCTCGCGGTCCGCTTCACTGGCGCAAGCCGACCGGCTCCGGCGGCTGATCAACGCTTACGACCAGCAGGTGGCGGATACGCGGCTCCTCCTGCGCGGGATCACGCCCGAGGTCGCCGACACCGTAAAGATCGAGGATCGAGACATCTCGAGCGCCGCCAGCCGCGCCGGGAGAATGTTGGCGATGCTGCCGGTTTTCTTGTTGGTCGCCGCCTTCGCGGGAAGCATGAGCGTGGCCATCGACGCAACCGCGGGAGAACGCGAGCGCAACTCGTTGGAAACGTTACTCATTCATCCGGTGTCGCCGGACGCGATCGTGCTCGGCAAGTGGGCCGCCGCCGCGCTCGTGAGCGCGGCGACGTTGGTTCTGATGGTCGTGATTACCGCCAGCGTTCTGTCACTCCCACAGATTCGGTCAATCGACTTGCCGATCGGCTTGTCATCCAATGACGCCATCGTGGTGCTCGTGATTCTCGTGCCGCTTGCGTTCCTCGCCCCGGCATTGCAGATGCTGACGTCCGTGTTTGCCACCAGCTATAAGGAGGCACAGACGCAGGTGTCTCTTCTGCTGCTGGTGCCGACAATTCCAGGATTCTTGTTGGCGTTCGGCTCGTTGACTGAGAAGTGGTGGCACCGCGTTGCCCCGATTCTGTCGCAGCAATTGCTCGTCAGCGACGTGCTCGCGGGGCGCATACCGGGCGTGCTCACCATCCTGCTGCCGGCTCTGACAACGCTGCT
The DNA here is from genome assembly GCA_963724485.1 of uncultured Acidobacteriota bacterium. Classification (GTDB taxonomy): domain Bacteria; phylum Acidobacteriota; class Vicinamibacteria; order Vicinamibacterales; family UBA2999; genus JACCSI01. Next base: position 525,523 of record CAVRUW010000009.1, on the reverse strand, counting down.
CGTCGCCCTGACGGCCATCGTCATCTCGGCGAGGCTGCTCACCCGTGAGCGCGTGGCTCGAGGACCCGTTTGACGACAGAGGATCGCGACTCGCGGTTCCTCCGGATCGTCGGCGAGCATGGCAACACGTTGCGTCGTCTGACTTTTGGCTACGAGCGCGATGCCGGGCGACGTCAGGACCTCGAGCAGGAGATTCTCCTTGCCGTGTGGCAGGCGTTGCCGTCATTCGCGGGGCAATGCAGTGAGCGGACATTCATCCTGCGCGTGGCTCACAACCGCGCTATCAGTCACATTCGTCACTGGAGCCTGCGGGCTACGGGACCTCTGGACGACGAAGAGCCGATTGCAACGACGGAGGCGGATCCGGAGGAGGTTGCGAGCCAATCGCAGCGGCGAGCGGCGCTGGCGACTGCCATCCGTTCCCTGCCGCTCGGACTTCGCCAGGTGATCCTCCTGTTGCTCGAAGGATTGAGTCACCGCGAGATCGGCGAGGTTCTGGGAATCAGCGATGGTAACGTCGCGGTGCGAGCAACTCGCGCTCGCAAGGCTTTGGCCGCGGCTTTGGCCGCGATCAGGGAATGAACATGACGAACAACAACGAAGAGTTGCAGACCTGGATCGCAGATTGGCAGGTTGCGGATGCGGCGAGGCCCGCGAGCGATGCGCTCAGGCAATACGTGCGGCGACGAAGCCGATTGCTGATCATCAGCATCGCGATCGAAACCGCCGTCGCCGTCGTCGGCGCCATCGTGCTCGCGTTTTTATGGTGGACGCTGGTCGATCCCGTCGAACGGACCGTGATGGGCACGTTGGCCGTGGCGTGTGTCGGGATGCTCGTCTTCGGATGGTTGAACTGGCGAGGATCCTTCAAGGCAACTTCGGAGACGACTGCGGTGTATCTCGAGCTGGCCTCGAGCCGCCTTGCACGGTTTCGACGAGCGCTTTATGCCGGCTGGATCCTGCTGGCCGTTGAAGCCATCGCGTTCACGATCTGGGTGTGGTACCGATCCAACGTCATCGGTGGACCTGGCGCAAATCGCGCCGCATGGCCCTGGCTGCTGTTGATCGGCATGTGCGGCGGAGCGGCCTTGTGGTTGACCGGCTTGAGTCGTTGGGTACGACGCGAAGCCAAGGTGGTCGAAAGCCTGCGCCGCGACTACGAAGAAGCGGGCTGAGCGTCGCTACAATCAGCGTAGGCCCCTTATGCCGACGTTGAGACGCGGTAACCGAAAGTTGTGGCTGTGTGTCCTCGGCCTGCTTCTGTCCGTCGGAAGCGTCGGGCGAGTCGCGACCGCGGACGATCTCACACTCGAGGTTGCCTCTCGCGCGCGAGCGCTACAGCCCGGCGAAGCCATCCTGCTGACGGTTACGCCGTCCCACCCTCTTGCTTCCCTCGAGGGCGCTGGATTCGATCACGCCGCCGCGGTCTGGCAGGACAGCGCGTCGCGGTGGTATGCGCTCACCGGCATCCCGCTGGAAACGACGCCAGGGGCCGCGACAATCACCCTCAAGGCGACGTCGCTCGACGGCGAATCGACGACCAGCACCGTACCGCTCACGATTGCGACCGCGGCCTTCGAAACACGTCGCTTGAAGGTCGCCGAGCGCTTCGTCAACCCGCCGAAGTCGATGATTCCGCGGATCACCAGAGAATCCGAGACGCTCGCTGCAATCTTCGCCAACTCACAGCCGGAACGCATCTGGCGCAGCGGGTTTCGACGACCGGTGCCCGGGCAATCGACCAGCAGCTTCGGGCGACTGAGCGTGCTCAATGGTGTGTCCCGCGGACGACATCAGGGGGCGGATTTTCGTGCCGCCACCGGAACGCCGGTGGTCGCACCGAATGCTGGTCGGATCGTGTTGGTCGCCAACCACTACTTCTCCGGCCAGACGGTGATCATCGATCACGGCGGCGGACTGCTCTCGCTCTTTGCACACTTTTCACAGGTCGCGGTCACACCCGGCATCGTGGTCAAGGCCGGGGATCGACTCGGTGACGCGGGCGCGACAGGCCGCGTAACCGGCCCTCACGTGCACTGGGCGGTCCGGTTGCAGGGCCTCACGGTCGATCCTCTTTCGCTCATCGCCGCGCTCGACGGACTCGACGATAGGTCCAACTCTGTCAGGTAAGCTGATGGCCATGCCGTCACGCGCGCACCAAGCCATTTTCTGCCTCGTCGTCTTGTCATTCGCAGCGACTGCTGCGGCCCAGGCGCCGCCCCCGCCCGAGCACAAGGTCTGGAAGATCGCCGCCGGCGCCGGGCTCGCGCTGACCAGCGGCAACAAGGAGACGTCAAACGTCAATGCCGCGTACGACCTCGTCTATGACCCATTGACGCGCAACATCGTCAAGTCGGACGGCCTGATGATTCGCAGCAAGACCGATGGTGAACTGTCTGCCAATCGAATTGGCTTGAACGTCAGGGATCAGTACAAGCTCACCGAGCGGGCGTTCGTGTTCGGACAGAACCAGTACTTGCGCGACGAGTTCAAGAGCATCGACTACTTGATCGCCCCGTCAGGGGGACTCGGTTACAAACTTCTCAACGCCGAAAAGACCAAGCTCGAGGTCGATGGCGGTCTTGGCGCCGTGTGGGAAAAGAACCCTGGATTCGATGTCGATGTTTCCGGCGCCGTCACGGCGGGCGAAAAGCTGGTGCAGACGCTGACGACCACGACGACTTTGACGCAGTCCTTCGCCGCCCTTTGGAAGACCAAGGAATTCGCCGACGCACTTTACACGTTCGGGATTGGCGTCGCCGCGTCGATGTCGACGCGCACGCAGCTCAAGTTCGAGATCCTCGATACGTTCAAGAACCGGCCACCCTCACCGGACATCAAGAAGAACGATGTCGCGGTGCTGATGGCCATCGTTTTCAAGACCTGAGTGCGCCGTGCAGGTTCACCTTGTCGATTCGGTGAGCGCCTGGTAAACGAGCTTCGCCGACCGGGCACGTAGCTCCGGAGTGCCACGACCGGGCGTGCTGCCATTCAGGTTTTGGATCATGCCGACAACGATGACGTCGTTGACCGGGTCGATCCAGAACCACGTACCGAAAGCGCCACCCCAATAGTAAGTGTTGCGCCCTTGAGGAGAACCGGCGGCCGCTGGATCCAAAACGATCGCGAAGTCCAGACCGAAGCCGACACCCTCCAGTGCGGGGCCGAACGTGTCCACCTTCACGCCTTCAGCCAGGACGTTCTTGCGCATCAGCTCGACGGTCGCGGGCTTGAGCAACCGTGCGCCCTCGAGCTCGCCACCGTTTGCCAGCATCTGGGCGAAGCGCCAGTAGTCTTCGGTCGTCGACAACAAACCACCGCTTCCAGACAGGAAAGCCGGCTTGACCGAAGGATCGCTGGAACGTTCTACCGTCGTGATCTTCTTGTCGGGACCGTAGGTGTGCACGCGCGAGATACGACCCACCTTCGACTTGTCGACCCAGAAGCCGGTGTCCTTCATCTTGAGGGGATCGAAGATGCGCTTTTGCAGGAAGACGTCGAGCGTTTGGCCGGAAAGCTTCTCGACAACATATCCCTGAATATCCACGCTTGGCCCGTAGCGCCAGTCAGTTCCAGGCTGCACTGCCAATGGAAGCGCGGCCAGCTTCTCGATCATCGCGCTCAGCGGTTTGGTGCGGTCGGTGAGTTGGACCTTCTGATACGCCTCTGCTCCACTCACATCGAATCCGGCCGTGTGACTCATCAGCTCTCGCATCGTCATCGGATGCGACTGCGCCACCGGCCCGTTTGCGGAGGCCACCTTGAGATCTTTGAACTGAGGAATGTGCTTGGCAACCGGATCGTCGAGCGCCCACTTGCCTTCTTCGAACAACATCATCATCGCAACGCCGGCAATAGGCTTGGTCATCGACGCGATGCGAAAAATGGTGTCCTTGGCCAGCGGCGTTTTGGTCTCGACATCCTGAAAGCCATGCGCGTTGAAGGCCACGACTTTGCCGCGTCGCGACACGAGCGTTGTCACACCGGCCAGCTGCTGCTCGTCGACGAGCGCGTGCATCTGCTGCTCGAAATTCTTGAGGCCGGCACTGGAGAACCCGACCGACTCCGGCGTGGCCATCGGCACCGCCGCATGACCCGTCAGGAAACCCGCCGTCGCGACCAACACCGCCGCTCCACATCTCAGCAGAGTCCTCATCGCTCCTCCTTCGTTATGTAGCGGGCGATTTTACTCGCCCGGGGCGTTGGCGGCATGCCAATTCGGCGAGTAGTCGAACGCAGTCAAGGGGTCTGTCTGCGTGGGTTCCACATATTGCCGTTCTGCTCGCCGAATCGCTTTGTAACGCGCAAACACGGTTCGGGAATCCTCGAGACCCACTGCAGACCGCCAGGAACTACCTCGAAACGTGTGCGCCAACATACGGCGACCGTTCCGCAACACGAACCACGGATAGTGTCGCATCACCGAGGGAATGTGCCGCAGCTTCATCCAACGTTCGGCGCGCCAACGCATGAACTCGATGTCTTCGGCGGATAGATGTTCGCTCCGAACGACCGCGGTCGTCCCGTCGTACTCGTCGAGCCGATCGTTGACGATCAAACTTCGCCGCTCGAAGTCCTTCGTCATTGGCGTGCCCGGGTAAGGGGTCGGATGCTGGATGTAGGGCCAGTCGACGTAGCGCCGGGCAAAGGCCAGGTTCTTCTCGATGTCGTCACTCGTGTCGTTGGGATTGCCCACGATGATCCCGCCAACGACATACATGCCGAATTGATGGAGCAGCTCGATGGCACGAATCGTCGCATTGCCGGTACGTTTGCCGCCTTCGCGCCGCGCATTCTTCGCCGATGCCTTGAGAAACGCGAGATCGTCCTCGATGATGTTCTCGATTCCGAGGAACACGTAGCGAAACCCGGCGCGCTGCATCAATGGAGCCAGCGTCTCTCCGTGATTCGCCATGGCTGATGTCATGGCCTGGACGATGTAGTGAACATCGTTGAGCCCGGCGCCGATGATGGCTCGACAAAGTCCTTCGAACCTCGCCACGTTCAAGGTGAGGTTGTCATCGACCAGAAAGATAGCGCGCGCGCCACGCCGCCTCGCATCGGTGATGTCCGCCAGAACGCGATCGAAGCTCAGGGTGTGGAAATTGCGGCCCCGCATTTCGATGATCGAGCAGAAGCTGCAGTCGTACGTGCAGCCGCGCGATGTCTCGACCACATCGACCGATCTCCCGAGAAATGTGTACCCGGATAAGACGCGCGCCTCGCGCCGCGGCGGTGCGATCGCAGCGTCTTGCAGGTTACTGACGTGGCGCGGTGGACCGTGAACGAACCCGTTGCCTCGCCTGATGGACAGCCCTGGTGTCTCGGGCACCTTGTCCGGGTCTGGGTTGCGCTCGAGATGGCGTATGAGGTCCCGAAACGTCAGATCCCCTTCGCCACGAACGATGAAGTCGACACCGGTGGAAGGCGGTTCGTAGGCCGCGGTCGCCAGGCTCGGGTCGTAACCTCCGGCAACCACCTTTACGTCGGGCTTTACCTGCCTGATCAAACGGATGAGCTCGAACGCGGTCCGGCGCTGGAACGTCATGACCGACACACCAACGACATCCGGTTGGACGTCGTGCATCAAACGCACGACGGTTTTCCCAACCGCCTGCTGGATCAAAATGAGATCCGCGATCGCAACCTGATGATGCGGGTCGACATTGCCCGCGAGCGACGCCAGCGCGCCATTCGGCATCCGCATGGCAAGCGTCGGCGTGTGCTCGAACGAATCGGGCATCGACAGGAGAAGCACGCGCATGGAGCCTCGCGAAACAAGCATACGCTGCCTTGCTTCCCGATGCACTCAACGGAGGGTTCTAAACGGGGGTTCTCAACCGGGGTTCGCCACAAGGGTTCTCCACGAAGGTTCAGAACCGTCGTGAAGAACCACGCGTTACGCAGAACCGTGGCTACAATGACGGGCACCGCATCCAGCTATGTCTACCGACTACCGTCGCGTTGCCGACTTTCTCCGAGACGCCGTGGCGACGAAGCCACCAGAGCAGATCGCCAAGCTCAACCCCCACCACGATCCGCCTCCGCCAAGAATCCCAAGTGGGAGCGATATCACCCCGGAGTCGATCGAGAGCCGTTGGCGTGTTCCTGGTCTTCCAACCGCTGCGCGCGAGGCATTGCTCGACGATCGCACCGCTGCTGAAGCCCAGCTCTATGTTCGAAATATCGAGAACTTCGTCGGAGCTGTCAGAGTCCCACTCGGGCTGATCGGCCCGCTTCGCGTCAATGGCTTGAATGCCAACGGCGACTATTACGTCCCGCTGGCCACCACCGAAGCGGCGTTGATTGCCTCGCATTCACGAGGTGCGCGACTGATTACCGAAGCGGGAGGCTGTACAGCGATCCTGCTCAACGAAGGGGTCTGCCGAGCGCCCGGCTTCGCATTCGACTCGATCGTGGACGCCGCGCTCTTCGTCGCATGGGCCACGACCCAAATGGAGACCTTCCGTCGAATCGCCAGCGAAACCACGCGACACGGACGACTCATCGATCTGCAGATCACGCTGGAGGGCAATCACGTTTACCTGGGGTTCGAGTTCACGACCGGCGATGCGTCCGGCCAGAACATGGTGACGATTGCCACCGACGCCATCTGCCAATTCATTGCGACCAGTGCACCCACACATCCACGCTATTACTTCGTCGAAGCCAATCTCTCTGGCGACAAGAAAGCGACGACGCACTCTTTTGCGACCGTTCGTGGCCGTAAGGTGACGGCCGAAGTCCGCTTGAGTGCCGAAATGGTCACCACACGACTCCACACCACCACCGCACGGATGATGGACTACTGGAGGATGTCGGCCCTCGGCGGTGTGATGAGCGGGAGCATCGGCGTACAAGGACACTATGCCAACGGCCTCGCGGGACTCTTCATCGCGACCGGCCAGGACGCGGCCTGCGTGGCCGAAGCCGCGGTTGGCGTAACCCGCTTCGAGCCATTGGAGGATGGAGGCTTGTACGCATCGGTCACGCTGCCCAACTTGATTGTCGGAACGGTTGGCGGCGGGACGGGACTGCCGACACAACGTGCCTGCCTCGAGATCATGGGGCTGGCAGGCGCGGGCCATGCCCGAGCGCTCGCCGAAGTCGCTGCCGCGCTCGCGCTGGCCGGCGAACTGTCGATCACTGGCGCGCTCGCCGCCGGGCACTTCACCGATGCCCATCGTCGCCTTTCACGCGGGACCAAGGATTCGGCTCACAAGAGCGCTTCTTCGTGAATCGCTGGATCACCTACCAGCACGAGCGATTTCCGCTGCTGGCGCACGCACCGCTGGTCGCGGCGTTCAGCGCGTCGGCCGTGTGCTACTCGCGGCTGGTTCGCGGAGAGACGGGGCTGCCAGCACCACGTTCGTTGGCAGTCGCGTTCGTGACGGCATTGCTCTTCTTCCTGCAGCTCCGAATCAGTGACGAGTTCAAGGATTTCGAAGACGACGCACGGTATCGACCGTACAGGGCGGTGCCGCGTGGGCTGGTGACGTTGCGGGAGCTTGGCTGGGTCGGCATGGCCGCAGCGCTCATTCAACTTGGGCTGGCGCTCTGGCTCGAACCCTCGCTCGTATGGCTGCTGGTCCTTGCCTGGACCTATCTCGCCTTCATGTCGCGTGAATTCTTCGTTCCGCAGTGGCTGAAAGCACACCCGACGGTCTACCTCGCCAGCCACATGGTGATCATTCCGTTGATCGATCTCTACGCAACCGCATGCGACTGGCTGGTGGCCGGACTCACCGGACCACCTGCAGGGCTCTACTGGTTTCTCATCGTCAGCTACTTCAATGGCATCGTGGTGGAGCTTGGCCGCAAGATTCGATCACCCCAGGACGAAGAGCACGGCGTGGAAACCTACTCGGCGTTGTGGGGTCGAACCGCGTCGACCACGCTCTGGATGACGGCGATTGCCGTAACCGCCCTCGTCGCGTGGCAAGCGGCCGTACGCATTCACTTCGAGCGCACCGTAGTCGCCATCCTCGTGGTGCTGGTTGCCGCGTGCCTTCTCGTCAGCCTCAGATTTCTTCGCACACCAGCAAAGGGCGCTGGCAAGAACATCGAGATTGCGGCGGGGATCTGGACGTTACTCATGTACTTGAGCCTCGGCGCGTTGCCAGCGCTCCTGGGTGTGCGGCCAGCGCCGTGAAAGTAATCCTTCGACCGGGGGAGGTTTCGGAAGCGCGGCTGCTGGGCGGAAAGGCGCGGGCTTTGGATCGACTAGCGCAAGCACGCCTGCCGGTGCCGCCGTGGTTTGTCGTCTCGCCTGACGCGTTTTGGACGTCACTCGGCGACGAGACCTCTCGAGTCCTTCGCCTTCCCGAGGATGAGCAGATCGCCCAGGTCATTGACAAGATCACTCCTGCTCCAGAAGTGAGGGCGGCGATTGCAGAAGCACTCGCCCAGCTGTCTTCAGACGGATCGTCGGTCGCCGTGCGGTCATCCGCCAGCGACGAAGACGGCGTCGAGCACTCGTACGCAGGACAACTCGAGACGTTTCTGTTCGTGCGGCCCGAGGATGTGCCGGATCGGGTCGCCGCGGTCTGGCGATCGGGATTCAGCGCGAGACTGCTGGCTTACCGCCGGCAACATGGCCTGAGCGGGTTGCCTCACCCGCCGTCGGTCCTGATTCAACGCATGGTCGCGTCGAGCGTGTCCGGCGTCGCGTTCAGTGCGGATCCTGTGAGTGGCCAGCGAAGCGTTGCTGTGGTGAGCGCCGCACTCGGTCTTGGGACCGGCCTCGTTTCTGGTGAATGCGATGCCGACACGTGGCACGTCGATCGAACGGGCGTCATCGTTTCGCGAAGCGTTGTCGCCAAACGCACCGCTCACAGGCACGACGAGTCGAACCTCGAAGGCGTACGAGCGCAGCCGGTTCCGCCGGACGTCGCTGACAAGCCTTCACTGTCCGACGAGCAGGTCATAGAGGTCGCGACGCTGGCGCGACTCGCTGAAAGTCACTTTGGCCGACCGCAGGATATCGAGTGGGGAGTCGAGAATCGCCGACTCTACCTGCTGCAGTCACGGCCCATCACGTCGCTGACGCACCAGCCCGATCCGGACGGCACGCTCATCATCTGGGACAACAGCAACATCGTCGAGAGCTACAGCGGCGTCACGACGCCGATGACGTTCTCGTTTGCTTCGGAGATCTACGAGCACGTCTACCGTCAGTTCTGCGTCATGATGCGGGTGCCTCGCCACGAGATCGATCGGAACGATCAGACATTTCGCAACATGCTCGGCCTGATCAGAGGCCGTCTTTATTACAACCTGCTCAACTGGTATCGCGTGCTCGCGTTGCTCCCCGGGTTCACGATCAACCGTCAGTTCATGGAGCAGATGATGGGCGTCAAGGTCGGCCTTCCGGACGCCCTCGCGGAAGGCATCGTACGAGAACGGTCGACCAGCCGATTTGCCGACTCGCTTCACCTGGTCAACAGCGCTTTCGGACTTCTCGTTCAGCACCTCACGATCGACTCGCGCGTCCGCAAGTTCTACCGGCGGCTCGACGAATCGCTGGCGCCTCCTGACCCGCCGCTGGCGGCACGACTCCCAGACGAGCTCGTCGCCCACTATCGCGATCTGCGGGACCGTCTCCTTCTTCACTGGGACGCGCCGCTCGTCAACGATTTCTTCGCCATGATCTTCTATGGCGTCCTGCGGAGACTGGCGCAAACGTGGTGCGGCGATAAGGAAGGAACGCTGCAGAACGACTTGATCAGCGGACAGGGTGGGCTGGTCAGCGCCGAGCCCGCCCTTCGTCTCACTCGTCTCGCGGCGCTCGCCCGCGGCGATCAGACCCTCATCCGGCTTCTTGCGACGGGTTCACCACAGGAGGTCGAGGCGGCACTCTCGACGCATGAGGCCTTCGCCGCCGAGTATCGCGGCTATCTCGACAAGTTCGGCGAACGCTCTGTGAACGAGCTCAAGCTCGAAACCGAAACCCTCCACGACGATCCGTTGCCGCTCCTGCGATCGATTGGGCGGCTCGCGCAATCCGGCGAAACGCATGGCGACGCATCCAAGGGGCCGCCAGTGTCAGGCGATGCGTTGCGGGCAGCCGCTGATCGCCGGGTGACCGCCGCTCTGTCTGGCCACCCGATCCGACGACTTGTCTTCAACTGGGTGCTTCGTCACGCGCGCGCGCGAGTCCGCGATCGCGAAAACCTGCGGCTCGAGCGCACCAGGCTTTTCGGTCGCGTGCGACGAATCTTTCTCGAGCTCGGACGTCGTTTGAATGCTCTGAACCTGCTCGATAACGCGCGAGACATCTTCTATCTCGAAGTCGACGAGGCGTTGGCGTTCGTCGAAGGGCGGGCGACAACCACCCCCCTGCGCGAACTCGTGGCGATTCGACGGCGGGAGTTCGATGCGTACCGGGCGATGCCGGCACCGGATGATCGGTTCGAGACCCGCGGCATGGTCTATCACGCACAGTCCTTTTCAGCCCCGAACCAAGTGACCACGACCGAGGGCGACGAGCTCCGCGGCCTGGGTTGTTGTCCCGGAGTCGTCCGCGGCAAGGTGCGCGTGGTGACCGATCCCAGGACCGTCGAGCTCGAACACGGATCGATCCTGGTCGCCGAGCACACGGATCCGGGTTGGATTCTGATTTTCCCCTCGGCATTGGGTGTGCTGGTCGAGCGGGGAAGCCTGCTGTCGCATGCGGCGATCGTTGCGCGCGAGCTCGGGATTCCCGCGGTGGTTTCCATCCCAGGCGTGACGCGGTGGCTCAAAGATGGCGACCTGGTCGAGCTCGATGGCAGCACCGGAGTCGTTCGCAAGCTCGATCGTGGCGGTGAGGGAGCCAATGCGCAGTGAAGTAGCCACACGTGCTGGCTTCACCGAGATTCGTTACGCGCAGGTCTGGGAGGACGCCGACGTCCTTCTCGATGGCCTCGATGTGCAACCCGGGCACGTCTGCGTGTCGATCGCGTCAGCGGGCGACAACGCCCTCGCCATGCTCACCAAAGATCCAGCCCGCGTCTTCGCCCTGGATCTCAGCCCGGCGCAACTCGCTTGCCTCGAGCTGAGGGTCGCGGCCTTTCGCGTGCTGTCGCACGCGGACCTCCTCGAACTCATCGGCTCGCGTCCATCGTCTCGCCGTCCGGCCCTCTACTCTCGATGCCGGACTGCACTCAACGATGCGAGCCGGCGGTTCTGGGACGCTCGTCCCGAAGCCATCGCCACTGGGATCGGCAGCGCCGGCAAGTTCGAGCGCTACTTCGCTTTGTTCAGGAATCGCGTGCTTCCTCTGGTCCATTCGCGCCGACGGGTGTTGGACCTGCTCACACCACGCGATCGCGCGGGCCGTGAGCAGTTCTACGAGAGAGAGTGGAATACGTGGCGATGGCGTCTGCTGTTTCGCGTGTTCTTCTCGCGCACGGCGATGGGCAGACTCGGTCGCGATCCCGAGTTCTTCCGCTACGTGACCGGCGACGTCGCCTCTCGCATTCTCGACCGCACGCGTCACGCGATGATCGAACTCGATCCCGCGGTCAACCCGTACCTCCACTGGATCCTGACCGGAGACCACGGCGCAGCCCTGCCCCTTTATCTACGAGCGGAGCACTTCGACAAGATTCGCGGCAATCTCGATCGGCTGGAAGGCCGATGCCAGTCCATCGAGGAGTTCGTCGGCAGCGTCGGCACTGGCGCCATCGATCGATACAATCTGAGCGATCTGTTCGAGTACGTCTCGATGGACCATTACCACCGCTTGCTCGAGACCCTGGCCGCTGCCGCACGCTCGCGCGCTCGATTGGCGTACTGGAACATGCTGGCGCCGCGGAGTCGCCCGCAGTCCATGGCTGCGAAGCTTGTGCCGTTGAGCGAGCTCGCGCAGCGCCTGCACCTCGCCGACAAGGCATTCTTCTACAGCGCATTCATCGTCGAGGAGGTCATCTGAGCGGGGAGCCGAGTGTCTTGCTCGAGCCATGGGCGGCGGTGGCAGCCTTCATGGCTGCATTCGTGTTGCTGCTGGTTGCGCTGAGGTGGTACCAGCATCGGTTTTCGCCGCATCCTGAGTTGCCGCGAAAGCTGCTGCACGCTGGTTCCGGGCTCTTGACGCTCTCGTTCCCGTTCCTTTTCGATCGACTGTGGCCGGTGCTGTTGTTGACTGGAGGCAGCGCAAGCTTGATAGCGGCCGTGAAGTTCCTCAAGCCCTTGCGAAAACTGTCGGGGGGTGTCGTCGACAACGTCTCTCGCACGACACTGGGAGAAATCTACTTTCCGATCTCGGTTGCGATTGTTTTCTGGCTGTCGCTTGGCCGCTCGCCTTTGTTGTTCTGCATCCCTATCCTCGTCCTGACGCTGGCGGACGCCACCGGCGCCCTGGTCGGCCTTCGATACGGCCAGACACGTTTCGAAGGTGCCAGCAAGAGCGTCGAAGGATCGATCGCTTTCCTCATCGTCGCTTTTCTCTGTATTCACATCCCGCTATTGCTCTGGGGTACGGTCGGGCGCGCTGAAACGCTCCTGATCTCGTTCACCATGGCGTTGCTGGTGATGCTGCTCGAGGGAAGCGCGTGGCGTGGTCTCGACAACTTGTTCATTCCGATCGGCGGGTTCTTTCTGCTGCAGGCCTACCTGCCGCTTGATGCGAACGAACTCCTGCGGCGCTTCGTCGTCACGTCGATCCTGGTGCTCGCCGTTCTCATCTCGAGGCGCTCAACCACGATGCTGGACGACTCGCTGCTGGCCGGCGCGTTTCTTTGCTATGTGACGTGGGCTCTCGCCGGATGGCGCTGGATTGTCCCCCCGGCAATAGGCTTTATCGGCTTTTCGCTGTACTCTCCCGACGCACCCAACGACGGGCGGCGCTTTCACACCATGGCCGCGATGCTGTCGATCTGGGCCGCCGCGATTGCATGGCTCATGCTCGCGTTGTGGTTTGGCGAACCGACGCTGCTGTATCCCTTCACTCTTGTGTTTGCCACCCACGTCGCGATCTTCAGCTTGAGCCGGACGGCGCACAGCCAGCAGACGCGGCCACTGACAACATTGGCGGCATCAGCGGTCCTTCGCAGCTGGATGATGTTGTTGCTGCCTTTTGTGGCGACCACCGCTTTGACCACCCGAGGAGCCATGCTCGCCTTGTGGGGAGGCTTGGCCGTGATCGCGGGCGTCGCGCTGTTCACCAAGACCGAGCAGGCGATTCGAGACGCTCCACAAACACACGCTCGGTGGGTTCGACAAACGTTGTGTGCCTCCGCGGCTTCATTGGTCGGCTGGCTTGGCATGACCGGACTCGATCGCTGGACCTAACGCCATGCCTCAACTGCTTGAGCTCGCGTTCAACGACGTGATGCCCGAGGTGACCTCGACCCCGGCCGCGCCCACATTGAGTCCCGACGACCTGCGCGTTCATCGCCCAGATCGGCATCTGATGTTGCTGGATGATCGCGGAGTGCTGTTGGCACGCGCTTCGTGCTGGTGGACCAACGCGCCGGCGTTGCCCGAGCACCGCGTCGGCCTGATCGGACACTACGCAGCGACCGACGATAAGAGCGGTTTGAGCATCCTGGGCGAGGCATTGAATCTCCTCGAGTTCGCGGGGTGCACGATCGCCGTGGGGCCGATGGACGGCAACACCTGGCGACGCTATCGATTCATCTCGGAGCGCGGCACCGAACCGACGTTCTTCCTCGAGCCAGATAACCCTGATGCGTGGCGTGAGCAGTTCGAGCGGGCCGGTTTCCGCGTGATGGCAACCTACACGTCAGCCGTGACCAGTGACCTGACGCAGGAGAACCCGCGGCTCGACACCACCGCCGCAAAGCTGGACAGCGAGGGGGTCTTGATTCGTGCGTTTGACACCGCCAATGCCGACGTCGAGTTGAAGCGGCTGTTCAAGTTATCGCTGGAGAGCTTTCAATCCAACTATCTCTATTCGCCGATCGAAGAAGCTGAGTTCCTCGATCAGAACCGCCGCGTCCTGCCGTTCGTCGTGCCGGATCTGGTACTGATGGCTGAGCGGGACTCGCAGCTCGTCGGCTTCGCGTTTGCCATACCCGACGTTGCGCAGCGGCAACGTCGCGACAAAATCGATACGCTCATCATCAAGACCGTCGCGGTCTCTCCTGGCATGGCGAGTCACGGGCTCGGCGGATTGCTCGTCGGACTCGTGCAACGCAAAGCTCGTGAGCTGGGCTTTCGCCGAGCGATTCATGCCCTGATGCACGAGCAGAATGTTTCGCAACACATCAGCCGCCGCTACGCGCACAGGATCCGTCGCTACGCTCTCTATGTGCGTCGCTTCCCGCGGGCTGCCCGCGGATGAACATCGCCACCGTCTTGCGAGAACGCGCGGTCGATAGCGCGGACCAGCCCGCGTTGATCGAGGGCGACCGGATCGTCACGTTTGCCGGCCTCGACCGAATGGCGGGCAGCATCGCACGTCAGCTACGCGATGCTCGGATTCAGGCCGGCGATCGCGTCCTCGTGTTCTGCCCGATGTCGGTTGCGCTGTATGCAGTGCTCGTGGGCATCTGGCGCTGCGGCGCAACCGCCGTCTTTCTCGACCCCTCGACTGGAAGAGCACAACTCGAGCGATGTTGCGCGCTGGCATCGCCAAAGCTGTTCCTGGCCGTACCTCGGGCTCACGCGCTGCGTGTGGTGTCGCCGTCCATCAGAAGCATTCCGGTTGCATTCTCGATTGCGCGCTGGCTGCCGGGCGCGCGGAAACTGACGATCGACGGGGCCACTGATGGAGACCCGACAATCGCACCGGCAGACTATGGGACGCCAGCGTTGATTACCTTCACGAGCGGGAGCACCGGACAACCCAAGGCCGCCGTCCGATCGCACGGGTTCCTTCTCGCCCAGCATCGCGTGCTGGCTCACGACCTGAACTTGCAGCCGGGGCAGCGCGACCTCTCCGCTCTACCGATTTTCGTGCTCGCCAACCTCGCGTCCGGGGTGACCAGCATCATTCCCGATGCTGATCTGCGAGCGCCCGGAGAGATCGCTCCGGCCAGATTGCATCGGCAGATCCGGTTGATGCAACCGACGCGGGTGGCCGCGTCGCCTGCCTTACTCGATCGGCTCGCCGCTCACGCCGCGCTTCACAACCACCAGTTGGAGACCTTCGAGGAGATCTACACCGGTGGAGCACCGGTGTTTCCACGGCTGCTTCGCCTCTTGCAGAGGGTCGCCCCACAGGCCACGGTCGTCGCAGTCTATGGATCCACCGAAGCGGAGCCGATCGCGCGGATCGCGTGGGACGAAATGCAGCCTGAAGATCTGCGGGCGATGGAAAGCGGGGCCGGCCTGCTCGTCGGCCATCCTGTTGCCGAAATCGACCTTCGGATTCTGCCCGACCGCTGGGGTCATGTGATTGGGCCCTACACCGCAAATACGTTCGACCGAGACGCGTTACCTGCGGTTAGCACGGGAGAGATCGTGGTCGCCGGCGAGCATGTGCTAACCGGCTACCTGGATGGACTGGGCGATCACGAAACGAAGTTCAAAGTCGGCGATCGCACCTGGCATCGAACAGGCGACGCTGGCTACCTCGACAAAGTTGGGCGGCTCTGGCTGCTCGGGCGAGCATCCGCAAAGCTGGTCGATGTGAATGGGATCGTGTACCCATTCGCGGTCGAATGTGCCGCGATGTCCGCTGAAGCGGTGCACCGCTGTGCGCTCGTGGAGCACGGCGGCGCCCGTGTCCTGGCCGTCGAACTCGAGCCCGGTGTGTCTGAAGATGTCGCGAGCATGCTTCAGCGACAACTTGCGTGGGCGAGAGTTACAGAGGTCCTCGTCGTCGATGCGATCCCGGTGGACAAGCGCCACAACGCAAAAGTCGACTACCCGGCATTGCGCGCGCTGCTCAAGCGAAGGTCAGCGACCCGTCAGCGTGACAGCACTTCGTCGTAGGCGTGTTCGTACAGAGGAACAATCCGCTCGGTGCAATACCGTGTGCGGACCATTTCGGCCGCCGCCCGACCCATCGCCTTTCCGCGACCGGGGTCCTCAATCAACTCCCGCGCGTGCTGAGCCATCTTGTCGGCCGCTCCGACGGGGCTGATGAAACCGGTGACACCGTGCTCGACAATCTCCGGCAGGCCGCCAGCGTTTGAGGCAATCACCGGGACTTCGCACGCCATCGCCTCGAGAGCAGCGAGCCCGAAGCTTTCCTGCTCCGACGGGAGCAAGAACAAGTCGGACACCGAAAGCCATCTCACCGGATCCTGCTGCTCACCCGCGAAGATCACGTCATCGATCAATCCGTAGTTGGCTGCCATTTGCTCGACATCTGGGCGTACCGGACCATCGCCGATCAGTAGCAGGCGAGTAGCAAGTCCCATCTGCCGCACGCGACGAAACACTTCGACTACGCTATCCAGGCGCTTCACCGGCCGGAAGTTCGACATGTGCGCGATCACCGCCTGCGTCCCGGACGGACACACCTGGGCACGCAGTTGTGGGTCGACTTGCCGGCGATACTCCGAACAATCGAGAAAGTTCGGAATTACTCGAATCGGTCGACGCACACCTAGCGCCGCGACACTATCCGCCTTCAAACTCTCCGAAACCGCGGTCACTCCATCTGACTGTTCGATCGAGAATGCGACGACACGCGCGTAGGAGGGATCGCTGCCGATCAAGGTGATGTCGGTGCCGTGGAGAGTCGTCATCGTCCGCGGCGCGACAAGCCCCGTCGACGACATCAGCATCTGATCCGCGAGATAGGCCGCGGTGGCATGCGGCACGGCGTAATGCGCATGAACGATGTCGAGGTGCTTTGATTCGGCAATCCGCGCGATGGTCGTCGCGAGCGCCAGCAAGTACTGGGGCTCGCGGAACAGCGGATACGACGGGACGACCACGGGTTCGAATGACAACCGGGGGATGTCGGGCCTCCAGCGGAACGGCGGCTCGCTACTGATCAGATGCACCTCGTGACCGCGACCGGCCAGCGCTCGGCCGAGCTCGGTCGCTACGACGCCGCTCCCACCGAGCGACGCGTAACAGACCATCCCGATTCTCATGACTGGTCTTTGAAGAGGCTCGCCCGCACCAACGGTTCGCGGACGACGATCCCCTCGGCAAACGCGACACCTGCGAGCGCTCCAAACTGCGCGTCGCGGCTTTCAATCAACTGCCGGAACGTGGGCGCGGTCAGCCGCGTGACGATCGTGCTTTCTTCGCCGGTCGAAAACTGGCTGCGAAAGCAGTCGAGCGCCTTGCGCTTCTGCTGATAGACCGAAGACACATCCACCACGAAGGACGGTGTCGCGCCGTCATTGATGAAGTAATGGCACGTCCACTCCGGCCGCCAGGCCTCGTGGCCACTGTCGTAACGTCGTAGTCCGCTCTTGAAAATGGCCTCACGTAAAACACGACTGGCGTTCCCGTGATCCGGATGACGATCGTCCCAGTACGGAATCGCAACGGCTCGAGGTCTGGCCTGCCGAATCAACGCGACCGCCGCTCGGACGATCTCCGGAGTAGCGGCAATTCCCCCATCCGGCCACCCGAGGTTCTCTCGCCAGGCTGCGCCAAGGACTCGAGCGGCCGCCTCAGCCTCTTTCTGGCGCTGCTCAGGCGTGCCGTTGCTCGATAGCTCGGCGTGTGTCAGGTCGCACAGCCCGACGCGGTGGCCGGCAGTCGTGTGCCGCGCGACGATGCCGCCGATACCGATTTCGATGTCGTCAGGATGTGGACCGAAGACCAGGAGATCAACGGGGGACACTTTCGTCATGACATCGCCATTGTGACTGGAGAACCGAGAAAGGTCGACAAACGGCCGCGAGCCGCTCTCAGCTCGCGTTGGTTGCGCGCCGATTTGATCGGTGCGAACAGCTTGACGTCGACGTGTGTGTCAGATCCTTTGACGACGCGCCGCCAAAAGCCCGCAAGCACGCCGTCGAGGATCACGTGGTGTGGGGGTTCTTCAATCGTACGCGGCTGATAGGTCACCGTTCGTCGGTGCGCCAGGACCTCGTCGCGGTCCTTGTAGGCAATCAGAAACTCGTCGTAGTTGGGGAGCAGGAAAGTCGACGCCGGCGAACGCTCAACGGCCTCGGTACCTGGGGACTGCCCAGTAGGTCAGACCGTTCTTCTCAATCCGTTCGAGATCGCCTTCGATAGCGGCCATCCCCGCTTTCGCTTGAGCCACTGTCATCCCTGACCACCAGACGAAGTCTTTCACCGTGGCAGGACCATGGCTTCTGAAGTAGCGTCGCGTCAATTCAGCCAGGACCTCGTCGCGAGGCTTGACCCGAGTTCGTGGGACGCGCTCGTCCATCAAGGCGTAGGTGAACTGCTTTCCGCGACGCGGACCACTGCAGATCAACCCGTCGAGCTCCGCGTGCATGACGACGGCGGCGAGACGCAGGCCTTGAACGTTGACGCGGGTCTTCGCCAGCGCCTGGGACAACTCGGGCCGGGTCAGATACCGACGACCGCTGAGCGCGACGGCGATTGCCGCGTGGCTCTTCACGAGCAGAGGGGCGTCGACCTCGAACCTTCGGTAGTAGTAGGCGTTCAACGCTTGAACTCTCGGGCCCGAGATGGACAAGAACGAACGAAGATCGGCTGGGGCCACGAAATGCCAGGTGGGCCGCAGGATATGTGTGCGGAGGATGCGGCCTTCGTCGAAAGCCCGATCGACGGCTTCATCCGTGAAAGCCTGGCCGCGCATGCCCAATCCCCACTTGGCGCCCGAGTAATCCTGCGCCTGGACAGCGCCGTGCCACTCCACAACGTCCTCTGGCTGACGGAAACCGTTGCCGGCCAATCGCTGATTGTGAAGGCGTTGTCGAAGAATCGAAGATTTCACCATGAGTCGTTGGACTCACGATGATGACACGGAGAGCGTGAAGGTCGGAGGTTACCCGGCCAACGAGATTGCGCTCAGCTCCCCGAGCGACCGCCGACCTGATTTGTTCAGGTACATTCGCCGGTCGGCCGCGGTGATCAGGCTGTCGATGCTGACGCCGTCATCGGGGAAGACGCTGACCCCGACGCTGATGCCGAGTGTCTGGACAGCGTCGCTGGCGGTCTCGAGAACGAGGCGTGCGACACCGTCCTGCAGGCGGTGCGCTCGCTCCTCGGCTTCCATCCGGTCACAGCCCGGAAGCACCACGACAAACTCGTCGCCGCCATAGCGGGCGGAAAAGTCTGAACCTCGGACGTGGGCGCGAATCGTTTCCGCCACCGCCTTCAACGCCTCGTCCCCTTTCTGATGACCGTGTCCATCGTTGACTGCTTTGAAGTCGTCCAGGTCGACCATGATGAGAGCCGTCGGCGCACGGTTGCCCTCCGCCTCGACCACATGCTGCCGTAGAAACTCGGCGAGCGCGCGCGGGTTGGGGAGCCCCGTCAGCTGATCGGTGAACGACACATCACGCATCCGCTCGAAGGCGATGGCGTTGCGCAGCACCGATGCCACTTGCGGTGCGATGTGATCGAGGATGTGTCGATGTTCCTCGCGGAAGGGCTCGACGTCGACGTGGTAGATCGTGAGCGTGCCTATCAGCTCGTCGCAATCAACCAGCGGATACGACAGGGCCGATTTGAACGGGCGACCCGTGCCGAAAAGCCCGGCGGCCTCGAAGTCCGCGGCGGCGTGCGCATTGAGAACCGGCTTGCGGTTACGGGCCGCCCAGCCACTCGGCCCCTTGCCGTTGGCGATCGTGAAGCGTGAGATGGCCTCGGGCGACAGCGCGGTCGCGTAACGGCAGCGCAGTACATCCTCGCCGCGCTCGTGAAGAAACAGCACCCAGTTGGATCCCGGCACCAGCCGATTCAGCTTCGACGTCAGGAGCGCCATTGTGTCTTCGACGCTAAGACGCGTGCCGAGCGTCTGCGCGATGTCGTGGAGAGCGCGCATCTCGTGAGTCGCCAGCGAAATGTTCTGGTAAACCCAAGACGAAGTACCGCGTGCGGCATCGTCGGCAAAGCCATTGCTCGGTGCGACCGACTGTCCGGCTTTCGCAACATAACGGACCGCTGACGGGACACTGCGCTCCGGCTCGTCGAGCTTGGGCAGGACGTTGATGAACAAGTCCACGAGCAGTGGATCGAGCGCGCGGCCAGCCTCGGCCTGAAGCGTCAGGATGGCCTGCCGCTGATCGGTCGGACCATGATAGGGGCGAGTGGAGGTGAGCGCGTCGAAGTAGTCCACCACCGCCAGCACCCGTGCCCCAAGCGGCGTCTCCTCGCCCTTCAATCCATCGGGATAGCCTGATCCATCCCAGCGCTCGTGATGGCTGCGGATCAACGGAGCGACCGGGTACGGGAATGGGACGGCCTTGATGATCTCCGCACCGACGACCGGATGGATGCGCACTCGCGCAAACTCCTTCGCGGTCAGACGCCCTGGCTTGGTCAGAATGTGCTCCGGCACGGCAAGCTTGCCAATGTCGTGCAGAAGGGCGGCGATCTTGACGGCTTCTACTTCTTGGGGTGCCATGCCGGCCGCCTCGGCCAAGACCGTCGCCCAAGCCTGGACACGGCGGATGTGGTTCTCGCCGGTGTTCGCCTGTTCGGTGGTTTGATCGCGGGCGTCGATGGCACGCGCCAATGCCTCGACGCTCGCCAGGTACAGATCGGAGATCTCCTTCAGATGTCGCCGCTGCTCTTCAACCTGCCCGAGATAGGTGCGGTACGCCTTGATCGTGACGTACAGCGGCCCGGTGGCCAGAGCTGGCGCCCAGATCAAGATGCTTGTCGTCGTCGAGAGGAGCACGGCCAAGCCGGCACCCACGAAGCACGCCGGCGCCGTCAGCAGGAATTGCTCGTACCACATCTGGGCAATCGGCTCGTTCTTGCTGAGAGCGATGGCGGTGGCCACTAGCCAACTGTTGATAGCGAAGAAGGTCACGATTGCGACAGTCGTCACCTGACCCAGGACCAATGGATCAGGCACGGAAAACCCTCCAAGCGCGCCGGCGACGAGGCTCGTCGCCTCAACCGTGATGATCAGGGCGGCGGCGCTGTAAATCGTCCGAAGCGGCGATGAGCTGCCGCGCGACATGAACAGACACTGAGTCGCCGCGCTGGCGCCGGCAATGATCATCCCCTCGTCCGCGCCGAGAAGCACGAGCGCCAGAAAGTTGGTGAAGTACAACATCGAGAGGGTCGCTTTGCCACGCGCGATCGGCAAGTGGACCTTGAGTCCCGAGATCACGAACGCGCCCGCCAGCAATGACAGGAACAGAAATGGTTTGTCCCAGGTCATCTGCGGGAGCCGCAAAGCGAGCAGACCTGCTCCCGCCCCTATCACTGCTCCGTAGACCGCGCGCGACAACTGCAAGCGTCGCAGGTTGCCGCTCATGACTCCGACTCGTTCCCCGAGACGGGACCGGTGGCTGACCTCATTCGCCGCAACGGGACCCCAGTCCGCGTCGCTCAGGGTGAACGTCGGGTCGCCCCACACATGTAATCGCTGCGCACCAGGCACACCAAACGGATGGCAAGGCGGGTGCCGACGGGTCGCCGAATCGTAAACATAGACAACTCAAGCGGTTGCAGTGTGTCTGGCTTAATGGAGCCAAAAGCAATCTGTACCCAAACGGAACAAAGGCGCTCAGCATTCCACGATGAACCTGTTTGAATACAAGAAGTTAGGTCTAATGTCCCGGAAGAGCTCATCTAATGTGCTGGTCCGAGACACAGTTCGAGAGGACGAGACTCGTTCTGTCGCCTCGAAGCCGGCCGTTATCATGGCCGGATGCAATCCGCCTCTTTCATGATCGCGTTGCTGGCCGTTGCCTGTCTGCCTGGCGTGGCCGGCGCCCAGACTGCGGCGACTACCCAGCCCGATGTCATCGCGGAACTCCGCGCTTTGAGGGCCGAACTCACCCAGACGCGCACAGAGCTTCAGAAGCTCCGGGCTGACCTCGATCAACTCAAGGGCGGCGCCTCTCCCCAGGCGGAACCGGCGGCGCCGATCGCCGCCGCCGTGGAGATGCTCCAGACTCAGGTTGCCGAGCACGCGCAGACCAAGGTGGAATCCGCGTCGCGCATGCCGCTCAAGATTCTGGGAACCGTCCACTCGAGTGTCGCCGCGAATAGCGGTGAAGCGAACTGGCTGGAGAACCCGAATATTGTCGCCGCTGCTCCGTCGCGGACTGGCTCATTCAGCTCGACGCTGAGGCAAACCCGACTCGGAGTCCGGGCTGAAGGCCTCGCGCTTGGCTCGTGGCAAGGCAGTGGGGCGGTCGTCTTCGACTTCTTCGGAGGTATTCCTGCCTTCCAAACCGGCCATGTGATGGGATTGCCGCGATTGGTTTACGCATTCGCTCGATTCGAACGAGGAGAAACCGCGCTGCAGGTGGGCCAGGACGAAATGATGCTTGCGCCGCGAAATCCAACCTCGGTGGCCGCATTGTCATTTCCGTTGCTGTTCCGTTCGGGCAACCTGTATCTCCGCACGCCGCAGGCGCGCGTGGAACGCCGACTGGCGGGATCGGACAGCGGTGAAGTTCGCGTGGCCTTCGGCATCGTGGCGCCGATCGGCGGTGACTATCGTGTTCCCGACTACACGTTCGTACCGCCAGCCCTCGGCGGCGAGCGTTCACGATATCCCGGTGTGCAGGCACGCGTCGCCTGGCAGCGCGGCGACAACGATCGCGGTGCGTCCCTTGGTGTGTCGGGCCACTACAGTCGCGAGCGACCGGTCGAGGAATTGCTGACGAGTAGCGCAGCGGCTGTGGACTTTCACGTCCAGGGCGCGCGCTTTGGACTCGCTGGCGAGGCGTTCGTCGGCGACAACCTCGATGCCTTCGGCGGCGCGCTTGGACAGGTTTCTGAGTCGAGGGGCGGTTTCCTCGAAGCGCGGGTGAAGCCGCTCGATCGATGGGAGGTCGTCTTCGGCGGCGGGACCGATCGACCGGAGGATCCGGTGCCGCTCACGCGAAACAACTCCGCCTACAGCAGTCTCACATTCCGGCCGACGCCGGAAGTTGCAACCTCATTCGAGTATCGCTGGCTCGAAACCTCGGCTGGCCTGCAGCGTCGCCGGAATCATCACTTCAATTGGGCGGTGGCGTACTCGTTCTAATGCAACGGAAACGAATTCAACACCGAGCCCTGACCAACGTTTCGACAACAACCGGGTGATACTGGGGCGAATGCGGAGCGGCCCGTTTACAGGCTCATCGTTTATCGCAATCTGGATGGTTGTGCTTGTCCCTGCCGCCGCGCTCGCCGACATTACCGGGCGGGTCGAGACGTTGACTGCACCTCGCAGTAGCGCGGCGCAGGCGATCGTCTACGCCGAGCCCATCGATCGTCCGGCACCGGTCCGACCCGTCACGCTGCAACTGCTCCAGCGTGAGAAAACCTTCATACCCGCAGTCATGGTGGTGCCGATGGGATCGACCGTGGACTTTCCCAATCAGGACGACATCTTTCACAATGTGTTCTCGTTATCATCGCCAGCGCCGTTCGACCTCGGCCTCTATCGCGCGGGGGCGACGAAGAAACGGACCTTTGCCCAACCGGGCACGTATCGAGTCTTCTGCAACATTCACCCCCAAATGACCGCCTTCATCGTCGTCGTGCCGACGCCGTATATCGCCACGGTGGGAAACGACGGACGTTACTCGCTCGAGCTACCTGCCGGGACCTACCGCGTCACGGCGCGGTCGGACCGAGCCGCGCCGACTACCGTAGAGTTGACGGTGAAGACCGGGAACGAGGCCGCGCCCGATATCAAGCTGGATGAATCGCAGTTCGTATCCGTGCCGCACAAGAACAAGTTCGGCCAGGACTATCCGGCGAGCGCTTACGAGAAGAAGGGGGACGGACGTTAGTTGTCAGTTACCAGTTATCAGTTCAAAGAAGAACGCGCGTCCTTTGAACTGGCAACTGGAAACTGGGAATTGACACTTGGCCCCCGCGATATCATCTCCCGTGCCCCGCCCCGTGTCCGCCGAGCTCCGAAGCGAGTTCGGGGAAATTGACATCTATCTTTTCGATCAACTTCTTCGAGGCCGATTCGACGGCCGGCGGCGCGTTCTCGACGCGGGATGTGGTGGCGGTCGCAATCTGCCCTATTTCCTGACACACGGTTTCGACGTACGGATCGCAGACGTTGACAGCGGCGCCATCGACTCGGTGCATCGGCTCGTGGCCGAATTGAACGTGGCATTGCAGCCCGACCAGATTCATTGCGGGCCGCTTGATTCGCTTCCGTGGGAGGACGCCTCGACGGACGCGGTCATTTGCAGCGCTGTTCTGCACTTCGCACGTGACGAGCGGGAATTCGCGAGCATGTTGAAGGAGATGTGGCGTGTTCTGGCGCCTGGTGGGCTGTTTTTCGCTCGGTTGGCCACCAGTATCGGCCTCGAGCGCCACCTTTCGGCCGCCGTTGGGCGCGTCCGGCTGCCCGATGGCTCTGAACGCTTCGTCGTCGACGAACCAACGCTCATGACCTGGACGTCGACCCTGGGCGGAGCGCTCGTGGATCCGCTCAAGACGACGAACGTACAGGACATGCGATGTATGACGACCTGGGTAGTGCAGAAGTAGCGCGACCTGGCTGCGGTTGCAGTTACCAGTTCACAGTTTCCAGTTCAAAGATTGCTTCTTCGTCGCTACGTGACGCCTTCATCAGTCGCTTCGCGCGACTTCCATGCGATACACATCCACCGGCTTCGCAAGGCCGCGAACGGCGATCGACTCCAGCTTCTCCGCCTTCACCAGGTCGCGCACCAGCAGGAAGGCGGAATCAGCAATTAGAATCTCGCGCGGACCAGCCATCGCGCTGAGGCGCGAACAGAGATTCACCTGGTTGCCGACGGCCGTGTAGTCGAGGCGATCGTGACTGCCGATGCTCCCCAGGATGACGTCTCCCGTTACGATCCCGATGCCGACTTCGAGGCGGGAGCCGTCGGGCACTTCGAGCGTGTCCATCTGACGTTGAATGTCGACCGCGCAACGCACGGCGTCAAACGCCATGTCTTCGCCATCGAAGAGCGCGAAGACTGCGTCGCCGACGAACTTGTCGACATCGCCGTTGTGCTTGCGAACGAGGTCCGCTTGGAGCCCGAGGCAGCGATTGAGCCATTCGACGGCTTCTTCGGGCTGCCGTTGCTCGGCAAAGCGCGTGAACCCTCGGACATCGGAAAACAACATCGTCAGCCGCTTTCGCTCGCTGGCTGATGCCTTCGACTTCGATTGGATCATCTCCATCGTCGACTGCGACACGAACTTCTGCATGTCGGCCCGCTCGCGCAGGCCCCTCGTCATGCTGTTGAACGACTCGGCCAGTGCGCCCAGTTCGTCTTGCGTGTGAACATCGACGGCGTGGTCGAAGTTGCCGGCCGACACTTGCTCGGTGGCCTCAACCAGTCGCGCCACCGGCGCGGTAATCGTGCGCGCCAACAGGGCGCTCGCGGCGATGCCCGCGGCAACCGCGATGGCGCCGAGCGCGAGCAGGCCAAACTGAATCCTTCGGTACGGCGCCAGCGCGCGATCGCGTGATTGCAGCGTCAGATAGGTGATCGATGCGTCGGTTCCCGGCGTGGCGCGAACGGAATATTGCTCGGTCGCGATCGTTACTGCCGGGAATGCCGATCGGTCGCCAGCAAACGCCTTCCATTCAGCTCCGCTCTTCCAAGGCAGATCGCCTGGGGGAATCGTGGACCCGAGCACCTGCCTCTCCGACAGCACGACGACGTCCTCGCCGGTGGCGCTGCGAAGTTTCTGGGCAAAGCGGTCGTCGATGCGCGCTCCGGCCAGGAGAAAGCCAAAGACGGAGCCACCAGCCTCCGCAATCTCCGCCGCCGCCTGGTAGACGCCAGTAGGTGTAGCTACAAACCCACCCGGCCGTTGACCGGCGAGCAAGGGATCGATCCAGCGTCCCTTGACATCCGGCACGTCGACAGCCGCGATGGCATCGGTTCGAGCGAGGGTCTCGCCGGTCGGCGAAAAGACAATCAACAGGTCTGCGCGCTGCGCTCTGGAGTCGGCACCCGCCGTTCGTTGGATGTAGTCGAGCAGGACGTCGCGAATGGTCGCGGCGTCGGTGTTTTCGAGCAGCGCACGGAGCTGCGGGAACGACGCCAGCACCTGCGCCGTCAGTTGCAGCATGGCAAAGCGATCGGCCTCGGCGGCGGCGATGACGGCGCTGCTGTCCTCGAGGTCGCCCGAGATTCGCTCGCCGACGAAATCGTTCGCTTGCCAACCGACGTACGCGAGCGTCGCGCCGATAAGGGCGAGTAGGATGACGCTCGACGCCAGCAGAATCTTCGTGCGTAAGGACCAACGACGCACGTGCAGATGTTACACGGACGGGGACGCCTTGGTAGTTGTAGTACCCGTTTCCAGTTCAAAGGGGAAAGCCAAGCACCCACTCACTCTGGAGGTGCCGGTGTGCCTGAAGTGCCTGGGTGGCCCGATCCAGGTGATGCTAACGACGGCACGGCCTGACCGATGCGCGTCGATGAACGCCAGAGACGCGAATGGACCGGCGGGGTAAGCGCCGATCCATTGGCTCCACGTAGTCAGCGCTTGGTAGCCGTCCAGGGCTTTCCGTCGTCGCCGGTGCCGCGGATCGTCTGACCGTCCACCCGGCCGGTGTATTTCGTCCCGCCAACCGTGAACTCGATCTGATCGCCGCGCAGCCGTCCTTCGGTAATCGCCGTCGATCCCAGCGTCCCCGAGATCATCTGGAACTGCTGCTTCAGCGCGAGATTCCCTTGCGGCATCTGCCATGTGCCCTCGACCTTGGCTGGCACGATCCACAAATGCGCGGTGCACCAGTTGCTGCAGTCCTCGGTCACCGTCTCGGACTGATCGGCCTGCCAGTCCTCCATCGTGAACGAGTTGGTGACGATGCGGGTGCCGGGACGGAGATCGAGAATCTTCGGACGAAGCTTCATGTTGATCGAGGGCAGCAGGAACATCGTGATGACCTGCGCCTTCGAAAGATCGGTCTCGAAGAGATCGGCCTTTTCGAACGTCGCCTTGTCAGTAACCTTGGCGGCTGTCGCGTTACGGCGCGACAACTCGACCATGTCCGGGTTGTATTCGATCCCCATCGCGCGAGCGCCGCGCTTGGCCGCGGTAATCACGGTGCGCCCGTCACCCGACCCGAGATCCATCACGAAGTCCTGCGGGGTGACTTTGGCCATGTCGAGCATCTTCTCGACCAGGGCTTGCGGCGTCGGTACCCACACGACGTCCTTGCCGGCCTGACCGACCGTCGGCTCGAACGGCTTTGCGGGCTGCGTCGCCTGGGCAAACGCGGACACAGCCGCCAACGAAACGACTAACGACAACACCATCGACCGACATACGAAACGTCCGTTCATTGAGGTTCTCCCAGCGATCAATGCGGCAACCCCGACCCCGTGGCTGGGCGCGGTTCCGCGATTCGATACAAGTGACTGTCCGTGCGAATGAAAAACGACCCTCCCGAAACCGCCATCGACGCGAGCATGGCGCCATCCAGCCGACTGTTGCCGAGCCGGCGAAACTGCTTGCCGGGTGCGATAGCCATCGCCCCGCCATTTTCCCCGAGAAAATAGATACGACCATCAGCAAAAACCGGTGACGCGGAGTAGGTGTCGCCAAGCCGCATCTGCCAGTGCACAGCGCCGGTGGCTGCATCGAGGCACGAGGCAATGCCTCCGTCGCTCACAATGTAGAGCTCGTCGCCGACGAGCAAAGGGGATGGCGTCAACGGCGCGCCTCGTTGAAGCGTCCACGCGACGTGGCTCTTGGTCACATCGCCGGTCCCATCAGCACGAACCGCCATCATCGCCGGCTGTTGAAATCCGGTCGCGATGAACACCAGACCATGGCCATAGACCGGTCGCGGCACGTTCGAGAACCCTTCGCCGTAGCTGACGCGCCAGATCTCGCGGCCGGTCAGCGGATCGTAGGCCGCGGCCCGATAGGCGCCGACGCTGATGACCTGGTCACGCTCACCGACGCGGATGACCAGCGGCGTCGTGTAGGCCTGATCCGCGGGCTGACGGCGATTCGTCTTCCAGCGCACCTTGCCGGTGTGCTTGTCGAGGGCGACGACGAACGCGGCGTCGTGTCCATCGCAGCTGAGAATGAGTAGATCACCGTACAGGATAGGGGAACCACCGGCGCCGTGTTGCGATTGATAGGAGAGCTTCGTCTTCCAAACCACTTCGCCGGCGGTGTTCAATGCCGCGGTGCCGTCGGCGCCGAAGTGAACGTAGACCCGATCTCCGTCGAGGACCGGCGTGGGTGACGCAAAGCTGTTCTTGGGATTGATATCGCGTGCGTTCTTCAATCTGAACAGCTCGCGGTTGACGACCTCGCGGCCCTGTTCGACATCGTAGGCGAGCGCTCTCAAGACGATGTCGCCTTCGTCGATTGCGGATGTGAGCCAGATGCGTCCGCCGCCGACCACCGGCGACGACCAGCCCATCCCGGGCACGGGCGTCTTCCAGACAACGTTCTTCGACTCACTCCACTCAAGAGGAAGACCGCGCTCAGACGAGTGTCCCTGTCCGTCGGGACCACGGAATGCCGGCCATTCCTGGCCGGCCACGAGCCGACCAGTGGCCAGCAAGAGAACCGTGAGCGCCAAACCGCGACGATGAGCGTTCACTGCCTGCCGCTGACCACTGACCACTGATTCAGTCGTTGGTCGCGCGATTGGACGCCTTGCGACCGATGTCGATCGCCTTGAAGCCGGCGTCGCCCCAGTTCATGACGAAGACGCTGAAGCCCTGCTTCATGCGCATCTCGATGTCATTCGGATTGGCGGGGAAACCACACGCGACGTTGAACTCCTTGCACGCTGCGAGTACCTGTTGAATGGCACCTTCCCACGCCTTTTCGTCGAACTGCCGTTCGCCGGCCGCATTCGTGGTCGAGAACACTCCGCGCAAGGTGCCGGCCCCCGGCCACAGAACGCCGATGCCCTTGACGGCGGCAATTTCGCGAACCTTGGCAAGGCCTTCCTTGCTCTCGATGATCGTCCAGTTGATCAGCTCACCCTCGGGATTGAGCGGCCACACATCGGCGCGGCGCTTGTAGTCCGCCTCGGCGAGCCCCCAGAACGCCGGAGCGTTGCCAACGGTGTCGGGTCGCGTGCCGCCCTTGGACTTGAAGCGCATGGCCGCGATGGCCTGCCGAACCTGTTCGGCACTCTCAGCCTTGGGCAACATCAGCCCGCTCACCCCCAAGTCCAATTGCTTCGCGATGTCGGCGTGAATCGTCGGCACATCCAGCTCCGGCGTCTTGACGATCACCGGGTGTGTCAGTCGAAGCGGCGACTTGACAACGACGCCAGCGGATTGCAGACCACTCATCAGCGCGGTGAACGCCGGCAGCGCCCGCTCGAGACCACCTTCCATGCTGCCGTCGAACACGAAGTCGCTGGATTTGTAGGCGACGGCTTCCTTGGCCAATTCGGCCGGAGACTTCGGTGGGGTTTCGGGAGCTGCTGGTGCCGCAGGCGCTGCCGCAGCGCCACCGGGACCACCTGGGCGCCCCGGCCGCCGATTGCTCGGCGCGTAGAGGCCGAAAACCGGCTTCTTTTGAACGAGAAGGTCGATGACCGGGTTGAGACGCTGACTGGTTCCCTGCGCCATGACCAAACCTGTCACGGCCGCGATCCCCACCAACGTCAGGAGTAGACGATTGCGCACGAAATCCTCCTGGATAGCGGAGTATATACGCCGCCTCCACCCGAATGAATTTACCGAAGTAGATGGATGGAGGCGGCGTCGCTAGCAGGAAGATGGGCCGCGGGGGACACGGCCCAGTTGGATCCGATTACTCGTCACCAACGGTCCGCGGCGCGATAACCATCGGCATATCCGGCCTCAAAGCCCTCGCGATACATCGACTGGTACGACGAACGGCTCCCGTACTCGTTCTCGAAGCCACGGGTCGCCGATCGATACCAGTCGTGACGGGTGGCGTCGAACCGGTCGTTGTCGTTGCTATCCTCACGGCCCTTGCTCAACCCGTCGCGATAGCCGTTCTGGAATCCCGGCGTGGTGTAGAGCGTGCGATCGCCGGAGCGTCGATCGCGACCATCACGATAGACGCCTCGGTCGTTGGGATATCGATCGTAGTCGCGATACCCCGCATACACATTCTCACCGTAGATCACGCGTGCGTTGCGGTTGCGCGACGCAATCAACTCGGCTTCGCGGCAGTTGGTGGCTGCCGGCTGCCGGCCATTGGAGCGGTTGTCGTACCACACGCGGCACAGATTGGCTGGCGGCAGTAGACCCGGCGGCACGCCTTGGTCGCGTGCAATCGCATTCCGATCGCGCCGGTCCTGCCGGTTGCCCCAGACCTGAGCGTCCGCCTGCGTCGCCACGCCCAGCAGCGTCAGCGACAACATCACAGCAGTAGTTCGAATCATGAAGACACCTCGCATTGACTCGTTCACCGTGCTTGACTGCAGGTTGGGTGCCAACGCTGGAACATCTAAGTTCCAAGGTTCCAGAATCCCAAGGCTCCAATGTTCAGAATTCAAGACAGTTCCGCGGTCGCACAGTAGAGCCAAGAAAACGATGAACTTTGGAGCCGAACCTTGGAACCCTGGACGGTGCTCCAGTTGACAGCCAAGTGAAAGCGTGTCACCGTGGCTCGACCCTTCACTTGTATGGCCAGTGAAACCGACCGCGTCGAGCTGCTGCCAGGCACACTCGATCTGATTGTTCTGCGCGCCTTGTCGACGATGGGGCCGCAACACGCCTATGGCCTGGCGGCGCGCCTCGAGCAGGTCGCCGAGCATCCGCTCACGTTGAATCAGGGCACGCTCTACCCCGCTCTCGTTCGCTTGGAACAGCGCGGACACATCAAGGGCGCCTGGCAGAAAACCGAGAACAACCGCGAGGCGAAGTACTACTCGATCACTCGTTCAGGTACCCGCGCGCTGGAAAAGGAAACCGTCCGCTGGCGGCGTCTGGCCGGACTGGTGGACCGGCTCCTCCTCAGTGATCGGTGATCAGTGGTCGGTGAACGGCGACCTTGTGATCGGAGATCAGTAGACAAACCAGTCGCCGGCCACGGGACGCCGGACACAGATTACGCTATTCTACGTAACGATTACGGAGAACAGCGTAATGACGTCTGACAACCCCTTTGTTTACGGCGAAATCGTCACCGCCGGCGCCTTTGCCGATCGGGAGGTCGAGCGCGACCGGCTCAGCCGTGACCTTGCCGCCGGCCAGAAGGTCTTCCTCATCTCGCCGCGCCGCTACGGCAAGTCCTCGCTGATCCGCGATGTCATGCGCGGCCTCGCCCGCCAGCGCATCCTCACCATTGAAGTAACCGTCGCCGCTTCCAGCTCGTATGTCGGGTTTCTCGAAACCTACGCCCGTGCGCTCGTATCGGCCGACACCCCAGCCGCTCGACTACGACGCTGGGCGACCGAACTGCTGCAAGGCATCACGCCGGAGTTGCGCTTCGATCCCGCGGGTGCGGGCGACGCGAAGTTTTCGCTGGCCTTCCCCACCGTTCGAACATCCCGGGAAGTGGCGCGTCTTGCCGCCGAGGTATTCGCGTTGCCCGGCCGGATCGCCGCCGCCAGGAAGCGGCGGTTGGCCATCGCCCTGGACGAGTTTCAGACCATTGCGAGCTTTGATGGCGGGAGCGTCGAGCATGCGCTCCGTGCGGCTGTCCAGGAGCAGCGCCAGGTGGGATACGTCTTCGCCGGGTCTGAGCCGTCATTGATGGAACGAATGCTCGGCCCGCGCCGGCCGTTCTACAAAGCAGGACCGGTCGTACGACTCGAGAAGATCGACGAGGACGAGTTCGCCCGGTTCCTCGACATGCGGTTTGCCAAGAGTGGGTTGACGGTGGAGCCCGGCCTGGGCCTCGCGATCATCGAGCTGGCCGGCAACGTCCCTTACGACGTTCAACGCCTCGCCCACGAAACCTGGGACGACGTCCGCACCGGCAGCAGACGCTCGGTCGGACTCGAAGATCTGCACCTCACGTTGTCGCGACTGCTTGGCGAGCAGGACACGATCTTCGAGGAGTCGTGGCAACGACTGACGCTCACGCAGCGCGCCGTCCTCCGTGCCCTCGTGCTCGAGAACGGCCGCGAGCTGCTCTCGGCGGACGTCCGCGCGCGTTATCGCTTGCCGGGTGCGTCGAGCGTCCAGTCAGCCCTCGCCGCCCTCGCCCGGCAGGACGTCGTCATGAAAAACTCCAGCAGCTACGTCGTCAGCGACTCGCTGTATCGCGAGTGGGTCGCTCGCCGGACGTCCTAACGGTCCACGGTCTCCGGTCCCCGGTCTCCAGTCTCGGCTGTTCTCTATAGGTCGGTGCAGCAGGAAGCGCAGCGAGTGGCGGCGATCGGAATCGTCGAAAGGCACTTGGGACAGGCCTTGGTCGTCACGGTCGCGGGTGCTTTGAAGCGGTTCGCTTGCTTCACCAGCATGAAAATCGCGAAGGCAACGACGAGAAAGTTGATGATCTCGTTGACGAAGGCGCCATAGGCGAGGACGGGCACGCCCATCTCCTTCGCCTGGGCCAACGAGGCTGGCGTCCCCTTGGTGCTATCGAGAACGAAAAACAGGCTCGAGAAATCGATTCCGCCGATCAACATTCCAATTGGCGGCATCAGGACGCCTTCGACGAGACTGGTCACAATTCGACCAAACGCCGCGCCAATCACGACTGCAACCGCCAAGTCCAACACGTTGCCACGGTTGATGAAGTCGCGGAATTCCTTGAGCATTTAAGTCCTCTCCTGCGGCCACACCATACCGCTTTTCCGTTGAATCGGTCACAATCGAGGTTTGGAGTTCGAGCGCTGACCGTTCCGGACGATCTCACCAGGCCCGCTGACCCCGACGCCCCCGACCTGCCCGGCACAGTGGTTGGGCCATACCGCCTGATTCGCGAAATTGGAAGTGGCGGGATGGGCACGGTCTACCTCGCCGTCCGCGATGACGACGAGTTTCAGAAGCGGGTCGCGATCAAGGTGCTGCGTCGCGGAATGGATACCGACGCGATCATTAGACGCTTTCGACACGAGCGGCAGATTCTCGCCGGCCTGCAGCATCCCTATATCGCCGGTTTGCTGGACGGCGGGTCCACCTCCGATGGCTTGCCGTACTTCGCGATGGAGTTCGTGCAAGGTCAGAACATCGCGGATTTCTGTGAAGTCCGCAAGCTCGACACGTCAGCAAAGCTCGAGCTGTTTCGAAAGGTCTGCGCCGCGGTTCAGTACGCGCATCAGAACCTGATCATTCATCGCGACATCAAGCCGGCGAACGTGCTCGTCACGACCGACGGGACGCCAAAGCTGCTCGATTTCGGCATCGCCAAGCTCGTGAATCCGGAGGTTGGTGCTCACACTCTGGCGCCGACAGTTGCCGGCCTTCAGCTCATGACGCCGGACTACGCGAGCCCCGAGCAGGTCCGCGGCGACATGGTGACGACCGCGACTGATGTGTACTCGTTGGGCGTACTTCTCTACGAGCTGCTGACCGGGCGCCGGCCGTACCAGCTGACGAGCCGCTCCCTCGCCGACGTTGCCAATGTCATCTGCAACGCCGAACCCGAGCGCCCGAGCACGGTTGTCACGCTGCCCGGAGAAGGCCGATCGCCAAACCCCGATCGACTCAGACGAAGACTCGCCGGCGATCTCGACAACATCGTCCTCAAGGCGTTGAACAAGGAGCAGGATCGCCGGTACGCGTCGGCGGATCAGTTCTCAGAAGACATTCGTCGCCACCTGGCCGGTCTTCCGGTCATCGCCCGAAAGGACACCGTCCGGTACCGCACCGCAAAGTTCGTGCGGCGCAACAAGGCCGTCGTGGCCGCCGGCATTGCGACGTTCGTGGTTCTCGTCGCCGGCGTCGTCGCGACGGGATGGCAGGCTCGTGTTGCATCACGCGAGCGGGCCCGCGCCGAGCAACGGTTCGACGATGTGCGTCAGCTGGCGAATGCGTACCTGTTCGAGTTGCATGACGCGATTCGCGATCTGCCAGGATCGACCCCGGCGCGTCAGCTGCTCGTGACGAAGGGCCTCGAGTACCTCGACAAGTTGGTCGCGGATGCCGGCGATCGCGCCGACCTGCGGACCGAGATCGCGAACGCCTATCTTCGGCTGGGCGACGTGCAAGGGCGTCCGCTCAACCCCAATCTCGGCGACACCGCCGGCGCCTTGTCGAGCTATCAGAAGGCCGTCGCGATGTACGACTCGCTGTCACCGGCGCAAGCGACCGATGGCGGGCTGCGTCGTGGCGCGGCGAGTGCTTACCTCCGGCTCAGCGCGATTCTTTCGGATAGCGGGGATACCTCGGGGGCACTCCAACAGGCGCGACGTGGCCTCGATCTGCTGAATGGCATTCAGGGAGAACTCGCAGCGTCGCCCGATGTGCGTCGCGAGATGGTCATCGCCCGCAGTCAGATAGGCGATCTCTTGTCCGCGACTGGCGAAACGGCCACTGCGCTGAACGAACGGCGTGCCGTGGTGGCGATGATGGAAATGTTGTCGGCGCTCGCGCCAACCGACGTCAACAACATCCGTCAGCTTGGCGTTGCGTACCACAAGCTGGGCAACTCACTGGGAAACCCCAACTATCCCAACGTCGGCGATCATCAAGGTG
Organism: uncultured Acidobacteriota bacterium; assembly: GCA_963724485.1. Lineage (GTDB taxonomy): Bacteria > Acidobacteriota > Vicinamibacteria > Vicinamibacterales > UBA2999 > JACCSI01. The sequence continues at coordinate 490,991 of CAVRUW010000009.1, read as the reverse complement.
CACTCGAGAATCTTGAGCGCTCGGGTGAGGTCTTCCGCAAGGCGATGCAGGCGCATCCGACCAACGCCGTGTTTCGCAGGAACGCAGCCGTCATCGACACCAACGTTGCGGATGTCCTGACGGTGCTGGGCCGCACCGACGCAGCCCTCGAACGCCAGCGCCGGGCGCAACAAACGTTCGAGGCGCTCGCCACGGCGGATCCGGCTAACGTGTTCGCCTTGAACGATGTGGCCATCAGCGAATTCAAGATGGGTGAAATGTTGATGGCTCGCGGTCGGATGGCGGAGGCACTTCGCGGCTTCGAGGCAGCGCTCGCCATCCATCAGAAACTCGTCGCTGAGGATCCTGAGAACGAGCGGTTCAAGCAGGAGATTGCCTCCGACTTCGGCGGGCTGGCGTTGGCGCAAGCCAAGGCCGGCGATCGAGCGGCAGCGCTGTCGAGTCACGGCAACGCGATCAATCTGAGTCGCGAACTCGCGAAGAGCAACCCGGGCAATGTCGAGCTGGAGATCGCGGTCGCGCTCGCACTAATCGGGCGAGCCGAGACGCATACGCAGTTCAAGTCGAACGCCGACGCGATCACGGATTACGAAGAGGCGATCCGCATTCTCGATACGCTGAAACGCGGCGGCGCCATCGAAGGGACCGACCAGAAGACCCTGGACAATGCGCGAGCCGCCCTGGCGAAGCTCCAAACACGCTGACTGTACAATCGGGACGTGTTCCCGTATCACGACGAAAACAAAACGCAACGCCCCGCCGTCGTCACGACGGCCGTCATCGTGTTGTGCGTGCTCACCTGGATCTTCATTCAGGGCGCCGGTTCGAGCGTGCCGCTGGCGACGGCGGTCTGTAATCTCGGACTGATTCCGGGTGAGTTGACCGGCATGCTGCGGGCGGGCGTAGGTTTCGAGCTGGGGGACGGTCTCGTGTGTGTGACCGATCCGGGACGACAGGCTTCGCACATCGTTACCTCGATGTTCTTGCACGGCGGCTGGATGCACCTGCTGGGGAACATGTGGTTCCTGTGGCTCTTCGGCAACAACATCGAAGATTCGATGACCCGTCCACGATTCATCGCTTTCTATCTGATCTGCGGAGTGGCCGCCGCGATCGCCCAGGTCTACGCGGAACCAGCATCGGCGATCCCAATGGTCGGTGCCTCCGGCGCCATCAGCGGCGTCATGGGCGCATATCTCGTGCTCTATCCTCGCGTCCGTGTCTTCACGCTCGTCATCCTGGGATTCTTCGTGACGACAATCGCATTGCCGGCGTGGGTCATGTTGATCTACTGGATGGCTATCCAGGTCGGCAGCGGCCTCGTTGACAGCCTGGCGGCTGACGCGGGCGGCGGCGGCGTCGCCTTCTGGGCTCACGTCGGTGGCTTCGTCGGCGGCGTCGTGCTGGTCAAGCTCTTCGCCCGCTCCAACCACATCCTCGCCCACGAGAATCACTCCTATCGCCCTGAGCGGGTGGGGTGGCCCTGATCCAGGGCAACGGCGCACAGCTTTGGCAGGGGGCCTCGCGTCCCTATAATGCGCCATGGTTCTTCGGACTTTTCGAGGCAAAGCCTGGCTGGCGCCGACCTGGCGCGTGATCCTGCTGTCGCTCGTCACGAGCGGCGGCGCACTGGGCGTCGCTCAGCAATTGCCGCCGGCGGACTCTGAAGATCCGTGGTTCGGCACTTTCTCGATAATCGCATTCGATCCAGCCACCGGCGATCTCGGCGTCGGCGTGCAGTCGCGCGCCTTTGGCGCCGGTGCGGCGGTCCCCTACGCCAAGCCTGGCGTGGGAGCGGTCGCCACGCAGGCATCTGCCAATCGTTCATACGGACCCAAGGCAATCGCGTTGCTCGAGCAGGGCCTCTCGCCGGAAGAAGTCGTCAAGCGGATCACCGACGAAGACGACGGGCGCGATACGCGACAGGTGGCGGTCATCGACACCAAAGGCCGTTCGGCGGTCTACACCGGACGCCGGGTCATCGAGCGAAATTCGGATCCCAAGGACCTCGTACACCTTGGTGGCTATGCAGGGCATGTCGCCGGCAAGAACTACTCGGCGCAGGGCAACACGCTCGCCAGCGTGGAGGTCGTCAAGGCAATGGCTGCAGCCTATGAGCAAGGCAAAGGCTCGATGGGCGAACGTTTGATGGATGCGCTCGACGCCGGCCAAGCCAAGGGCGGAGATACACGAGGGATGCAATCCGCAGGAATCCTCGTTGTCCGGCCGCTTGCGCCGGGCTCGACGAATACGGTCGAGCGGATCGTCGATATTCGCGTCGACGATCACGAAGAGCCGTTCAAGGAACTGCGCCGACTGCTCTACATGACCACGGGTGTCCCCAACCGGCTGGTCGAATCCTCGACAAAGCTGGCCGCCGAGGGGAAGCTCAAGGAAGCGATCGCCGAGGTTCAGAAGGCTCTCGAGATCAACCCGCGCAGCGAGCAGTTGCACTACGCGCTGGCACAGCGGTACGCGCAGGCCGGCGATGCGGACAACGCGATCAAGTGGCTCTCGATCGCCATCAAGCGGCAGCCAGCGCAGTGGCGCGCACGCGTGGCCGAGGATCCAATCTTCGCCAAACTGCGCAATCGGATTCCTTAACAGGGACTGTCCCTCGATGACAGGGACTGTCCCCGCGGGACATTCGGTGACATCATTCTGTTAGGCTCTTACGGCTTTGCCCGTCGATAGGTCGGCTATGAAAATCACACGATTGATCGCTTTTCTTGCCTGCTCCGCACTGGCAACTACCGCGCTGGCACAACCGCCAGCGGGCGGAGGCAATCAGCGGCCGCCAATGACGCCAGAACAGCAGGCGGCGCTGGCCGCAAAGCGCGAAGCCGAGATGAAGGCGCCACGCCCCATCGACGCACTCGACAGCGTCTGGATGGAAAAACTCACGTGGATGGAAGTCCGCGACGCTATCGCTGGCGGCAAGACCACGGCGCTGATCCTGACGGGGGGCGTCGAGTCCAATGGTCCGTTCCTCGCAACGGGCAAACACAACATCATCCTCAGCGTCATGGGCGAAGCGATCGCTCGTAAGCTGGGCAACGCGTTGGTCGCGCCGATCGTGACGATGGAGCCTGGCCGACCGGATGGACCACGGGTGCCTCCCGGTAGTGTGTTCCTCTCGCAGGAGACCTATCGCGCCGTTCTCACCGACATGGCTCTCAGCCTGAAATCGATGGGATTCAAAGACGTCATCCTGATGGGCGACAGCGGCGGCAATCAAACCGGCATGAAAGAGGTCGCTGCGGCGTTGAATGCCAAGCACAACGGCAATCCGGCTCGCTTCCATTTCATTCCCGAGTATTACGACTACGACTCGGTGCAGAAACTGGTGAAGTCGAGCGGGATCGCCGAGCAGATCGAACCTGGCGCGAGCTCAGGATCTGACGGAATTCACGACGAGTACGGGATCGATGCCCTGATGGCCGTCGCCGATCCGTCGACGATTCGAATCGAGCAGCGTAAGAAAGCCAACAAGACGACGATCAACGGTGTCAGCCTGGTGCCGATCGAGAAGACCATCGAGATGGGTAAGAAGATCGTCGAGCTTCGAGCGCAGTTGACCGTCAACGCCATCAACAAGGCCCTCGCCAGCGCGAAGACGAGCCAGCAATAAACGATGAAAGTCGCGATCCCGAAAGAGTCTCGTCCGGGCGAACGTCGTGTCGCCGCGACGCCGGAGACCATCGCCCGGCTGAAGAAGCTTGGCTTCGAGGTCTTGGTCGAGTCACAAGCCGGCGCCAACGCCTCTTTTTACGACGAGGACTACAGTGCGGCCGGCGCGACAGTCGTTGCCGACACCCGTCAGCTCTGGCACGACGCGGACATCGTCCTCAAGGTACAGCCACCCGACCAACATCCCACGCTCCAAGTCCACGAGGCTGATCTCATTCGGCCCGGCGCGACGCTGATCAGTTTCCTGTGGCCAGGCAAGAACAAGGCGCTGGTCGAGCGGCTGGCGGCCGGCAAGGTCACGGCGATTGCGATCGACCAAGTGCCGCGCATCACGCGCGCACAGAAGATGGACGCGCTGTCGTCGATGGCCAACATCGCCGGCTACCGCTCGGTGATCGAGGCCGCAAGCTTTTACGGCCGATTCTTCACCGGACAGATGACCGCGGCCGGACGCGTGCCGCCAGCCAAAGTCCTGATCATCGGCGCCGGGGTCGCCGGGCTTGCGGCGATTGGCGCCGCGCGAGGGCTAGGCGCGATCGTTCGCGCATTCGATACGCGATCGGCGGTTCGCGACCAGGTCAAGAGCATGGGCGCGGAGTTTCTCGAGGTCCAAGTCGAGGAAGAAGGCGAAGGCGGCGGCGGCTACGCGAGGGAAATGAGCCCGGCGTTCATCGCCGCCGAGATGGCGCTTTTCGCCGCGCAAGCCAAGGACGTCGACATCATCATCACAACCGCACTCATTCCTAATCGCCCGGCGCCTGTCCTCATCACCGAGGAGATGGTGCGGAGCATGAAGAAGGGATCGGTGATCGTCGACCTGGCTGCCGAGAACGGCGGCAACTGCGCCCTCACCGAACCCGGCGCGGTGGTTGAACGTCACGGCGTCCACATCATTGGCTACATCGATCTGCCCAGCCGCCTCGCACCAACGGCGAGCGTGCTGTATGGCAACAACCTGGCGTTTCTCCTCGACGATCTCGGCGGGGCCGCCAACTTTCATATCGATATCAACGACGAGGTCGTCCGCAACTCATTGATTACGCACGACGGCGCGATCGTCTGGCCACCGCCGAAGAAGGATCCACCGCCGGCTCCTCCACGCGCGCCATCCGCGGCGACGCCGGCCATCCAGCCAAAGACCGCGGAGCAAAGCAGCGGCGTTGGCCTCAGCGTTACGCTGGCCCTATTCGCGGCCGCACTCTTCGCCCTGGGCTACGTGGCGCCACCGGCGTTCCTCTCACATCTGACCGTCTTCGCGTTGGCTTGCATCGTCGGCTGGCAGGTTGTGTGGAACGTGACCCCGGCTCTTCACACACCGCTGATGAGCGTGACCAACGCCATCAGCGGCATCATCGTCGTCGGCGGCATGCTGACGGTGAGCGGACCGACGACGTCGGCGCCCGTCATGTTGGGCGCTGCGGCGATTCTGCTGGCGTCCATCAACATCGCCGGCGGGTTTCTCGTGACGCAGCGCATGCTCAGGATGTTCAGGCGATAAGGACGCGATGCCCTCAACCGTCGTCACCATCGCTTACTTGATTGCCGGGGTGCTCTTCATCCTGAGCCTCGGCGGCCTTTCGGCTCAGGAGTCGGCACGTAGAGGCAACCTGTTCGGCATCATCGGGATGGCCATCGCCGTCATCGCGACGATGCTCGGTCCCGGGGTTACGAGCTACGGCGTGCTACTGACCATGCTGGCAGCCGGCGGCCTGATTGGCGCCGCGATGGCGGCACGAGTCCAGATGACGGCAATGCCGCAGCTGGTCGCTATCCTGCACAGTTTCGTCGGGGCGGCGGCCGTGCTCGTCGGATTCGCGATCACGCTCGACCCCGCAATGCAGTTCACGGGCACCGAGGCGCTGATCCACCAGGTCGAGACGTTTGTCGGGGTCTTCGTCGGGGCGGTGACGTTTACCGGGTCGGTCATTGCCTTTGGAAAGCTCCAAGGCATCATCCGCAGCAAGCCGCTGTTGCTTCCGGGCCGTCATCTGCTGAATCTCGCCGCCGTCGTCGCCTGCGTCGGCCTGGGCGTGATCTTCGTCGGCGCCGAAGGAACGCCGGCGCTGTGGCCATTGGTTGCGGCGACCGTTCTGGCCATGCTGGTGGGTGTCCACCTGGTGATGGCGATCGGCGGTGCGGATATGCCGGTCGTGGTTTCGATGTTGAACAGCTACTCGGGATGGGCCGCAGCGGCCGCCGGGTTCATGTTGTCCAACGATCTGCTGATCATCACCGGCGCACTGGTCGGGTCGAGCGGCGCGATTCTGAGTTACATCATGTGTGCGGCGATGAACCGCTCGTTCGTCAGCGTGATTCTTGGAGGTTTCGGCGCCGATGAGGGTGCGGCGCCGGCAAGCGGTGCGGCCCCGGCCGGAGAAGTCCACAGCATCACGGCGGCAGAAACGGCGCAACTCCTGCTGCAATCGCGGCGGGTCATCATCATCCCCGGCTACGGCATGGCCGTCGCTCAAGCGCAGTATCCAGTGTTCGACGTCACCAAGCTGCTGCGCGAGCGTGGCATCGACGTTCGCTTCGCCATCCACCCAGTCGCTGGACGCTTGCCCGGTCACATGAACGTCCTGCTCGCGGAAGCGCGCGTGCCGTACGACATCGTGATCGAGATGGAAGAGATCAATCACGACTTCCCCGAGACAGATGTTGCCATCGTGATCGGCGCGAACGACATCGTGAACCCCGGCGCGCTTGACGATCCGTCCAGCCCGATCTTCGGGATGCCCATCCTGGAAGTCTGGAAAGCCAAGACCTGCATCGTCCTCAAGCGGGGGATGGCGAGCGGCTACGCTGGGGTTGAAAACCCACTCTTCTACAAAGACAACACGCAAATGCTCTTCGGTGATGCGCGCAAGATGATGGACGCCGTGCTCGCCGAGCTCAGGCAAGACCCCCTTTCGAAAAGCGCATAGTCCGGTTCCTCGAGCGGTTCGATGTCCGAAGGTCCGTTGCGCGGCGTGCGCGTCATCGTGGTCGGGGCTGGACTGGCCGGGTTGGTGGCGGCACGCGAGCTCAAGCGAAAGGGTGCGTCGATTCGCGTTCTGGAAGCACGCGATCGAGTCGGCGGCCGTGTCTGGACGTTTCGCGAGGAACCCATTGCGCCGTTCCACGTCGAGCTGGGCGGTGAGTTCATCGACAAAGAACACAACGCGATTCGATCACTCGCACGAGAGCTCGATCTGGATCTCGTCCGCGTGCTGCGTCGAGGCTTTGGCGCAGCGCTTCGCGTAAGGAAACGTGTCCGGGTCTATACGACTCAGACGCCGCTGTGGCGACAACTCGAGGACGCGCTCGAACCATGGGCCAAGGCATTCGACGCGGCTGAGCAGGATTGGAGGTCGACAACCGCCGCCGCGATCGGTCGATTGTCCTTCGCCGATCTGCTTCGACAAGCCAAGGCAGACCGTCGGCTCCATGCGCTTGCGGAGTCGTGGCGAGGGCTGCTGCTGGCCGATCCGCACGAGATTTCCGCCATTGTGCCAATCGAGCAAGTGCTCAGCGGCGCTAATGCCAGTTGGCTCGCCATGTATCGGATTCAGGGAGGCACTGATCGACTGGTCGAGGCCATCGCCCGCGACGCGAGACTCCGCGTCGACCTGCAGCATGTCGTCCGGCGCGTTACGCAAAGCGATTCGTCGATCACGGTCACCGTCGAAGCACGACCACGACGGCGAACCGAACTCGATGCCGACTATCTCGTCGTGACCGTGCCTGTTTCCATCTTGCGCGAGTGGACGTTCTCGCCCAAGCTGCCGGACTCACAGCGGATGGCATTCGAAGCCTTCCCATACGGAGCCGCGACCAAGGTCATCCTGAAGTATTCGAAGGCATGGTGGCGAAGGCCAGGGTTGCCGCGAGCGTTTGGTACGAACCTCCCGATCGGCGCGGTTTGGGAATCCGCCGAGGAACAACCTCGTGCTGCCTGCCTGACGCTTTTTGGCGGCGCCTCAACGAGCGACACGCTTTGGGAAACGCTAGAGCGGGGCGGGGCGCAAGCTCTGACGAGCCGGCTCGGTTGGCTGGGCGACGCCAAGGGCCACGAGGCCGAGGCGGCTTTTGTTCGCTGGGAGGAGGATCCCTGGGCACGCGGTGGATACGGCGTGTTCACGCCGTCCTTCGATCCGGGTCTCCGTCATCTGCTCGCTCGCGGGATGGGCCGCATGGTGTTTGCGGGATCTCATACGAGCGAAAAGTTCCAGGGCTACATGAACGGGGCGGTCGAGAGCGGCTACCGCGCGGCCCGCGAAATCGAAACGCTCCACTCTATGCGTTGACAATATATCCACACCGCATATAGTACAGGGGTGGTCGACGATCAGCCGCAGCCCGAATCCCTGTTGCCACTTCAGTCGGCAACCTTCCATATCTTGATGGCACTGGCCGAAGGCGATCTGCACGGCTACGCCATCATCCAGCACGTTGCCGCGCGGACCGGTGGTGACGTTCGCCTCAGCGCCGGCACGTTGTATCGCTCGATTCAGCGGATGCTGGATCAGGACTTGATCGAAGAGCTCCATCGCCGGCCGGCTCCGGAAGACGATGACGAGCGACGCCGCTACTACCGAATCACACGATTCGGTGAGGCGGTTGCTCGGGCCGAAGCAGGACGTTTGGCCAATCTGGTCAAGCTCGCGCGCGCCAGCGGACTCGTGCCGAAGAGGGCGTGATGCGGCTGTACCGAGCGCTCCTCCACCTGTATCCGGCTTCGTTTCGGGCTGAGTACGGTCCCGACCTTTGCGCGATGTTCGCTCACCGACTGAAGGAGGCTGGCGGTGCATCTCGTGGCATCGTCTGGGCCGCCGCCATCGTCGACATCCTTCGGAATGCGGCACAGCTCCACTGGGACCTGCTCGTTCAGGATGTCCGATACGCGCTTCGAAGCATGGCTCGAGCGAAGGGATTCGCTTTGACCGCCATCCTCGTCGCAGCTCTCGGGATCGGAGCGACGACCGCGGCGTTTTCCATCACAGACCACGTGCTGGTCCGGCCGTTGCCTTTCCCCCAATCCGACCGGCTGGTTCGTCTCTGGCAGGATCAGGCGTTTCGCGGGTATCCGCAGATGGAGCTTTCGCCAAGCAACTTTGTTGACTGGCGGAAGATGGCGACCTCGTTCGAGGGGATGTCCGCCTACACGACGATAGACGCCAATCTGGTCGGGGAAGGCGACCCTGAACGGGTATCCGGCGCCCTGGTCACGTCAGAGCTCTTCCGGGTTCTTGGCGCGCAAGCTGCGTTGGGCCGCACTTTGTCGAGTGTCGACGACCTCGAGCAATCGAGTGGCGCCGTGGTGCTGAGCGACGCCCTGTGGCGCGCGAAGTTTGGCGGCGCGGCCAATGTTCTTGGACGCACGATCATTCTCGACGACGGCCCATTCGTGATCGTCGGCGTGATGCCAGCTGGCTTCGACTTCCCCAACCGCGACACCGAGTACTGGGTGCCGGCGCAATTCAACCCAGCCATGCTTGCTGACCGGACCGACACCTACCTCGACGTCGTCGCCCGTCTCAAAGACGGCGTGTCGCTCGTAGACGCGCGCGTCGAGATGCGACTCATCGCGGCGCAGTTGGCAGCCGCCTATCCCAAAGAGAACGCGCAGACGAGCGCAACCGTGGAGCTCCTCCGCAACCAAGTGTCTCGACAGTCGCGCACGCTGTTGATGACGCTGCTCGGGGCGGCGCTCTGCATGCTGCTGATTGCGTGTACCAACCTCGCGAACCTGCTCATCGCGCGCGGGCTGATGCGGCAGAAAGAGTTGGCGGTACGGGCTGCGATTGGTGCCGGGCGCGAGCGGCTTATCCGTCAGACGTTCACCGAAAGCCTCGTCCTCGCGGTGGCGGGCGGAGTGCTGGGGATCGTCGTCGCGATCGCTGCCACTCCGTTAGTGTCGCGCCTCGTTCCTCACACCATGCCGATTCCGGAAGCGCCGAGCGCCGACCTTCGTATGCTGACGCTCGGGGCACTGGTTACTCTCGTCACCGGCATCGCATTCGGGATCATGCCGGCTCTTCGTCTCACACGTGGAGCCGATCCGCTGGCGTTGCACGAGGGCGGGCGCAGCGGACCCAGCCGGCAGACTGAACGCCTGCGCTCGGTACTCGTCATTGCCGCGGTCACGGCATCCATCGTCTTGTTGGTGTCGGCGGGCCTCCTGGTTCGCGCACTGTGGCGAGTGCAACAGATCGATCCGGGCTTCCGATCGGAGAACATCCTGACGATGAGAACGGCCCTTCCATCGCCAAAGTACGACTCGACCGAACGACGTCAGCAGTTCTACGATCGCGTCGTCAACGAGGCCAGGGCACTGCCCGGTGTTTCGAACGCTTCTTTCATCAGCTTTCTGCCGATGACGATGCGCGGGGGCATCTGGCCAGTGATCCTCGATTTCGCCCGGCTGAGCAAAGAGGCGCGGGAGAGCTGGGCACCCGACCCAACGGAAACCCGAATGGCGATTCTGCGGTATGTGACGCCGGGCTTCTTTTCGACGATTGGCATCCCAATCGTTCGAGGTCGGGATGTCGCTGAGTCCGACACTCGCGACACGATTTGGGTGGCAGTTGTCAGTCAGTCATTCGCGGAGCAGATCTTTCCCAACCAGGACCCAATCGGGCGCCAGTTCTTCATCGCGTTTCGCGAACGCACGATTGTTGGTGTCGTCGGCGACGTTCACGTGCGCGGGCTGGAACGCCAGAGCGAGCCTCAGGTTTATCTTCCCTCTCGCCAGGTGCCTGACGGCGCATTGGGCTTCTACGCTCCGAAGGATCTCGTGATCAGCGCGACGGTGCCGGCTGCCACCTTGGCGCCCGCGGTGCGCCAAATCATCGCGCGCGCGGACCCGCAACAGCCGATTTCGGATGTTCGAATGCTGTCAGCGGTCGTCGAGTCTGACACGGCGGCAAGGCAAGTCCAAGTACGCGTGCTCGCGGGCTTTGCGGCGATCTCGTTCCTCCTGGCGGGCGTCGGTATCCACGGACTCCTGGCATTCGCAGTCTCGAGCCGGATCCGTGAAATTGGCCTGCGAATGGCACTCGGCGCCCGGTCCGGCGAGATCGTCGCCATGGTCGTACGACGCGGCGCGTTCCTCGCCGCCGTCGGCGTCGTCGTGGGTGTCGCGCTCGCCTTCGGCGCCGGTCGAGCGCTGCAATCGGTGCTGGCGGGCGTCAGCCCCTCAGACCCCGCTGTGTTCGTCGGAGCGGTATCGCTCGCCGTACTGATGACGCTGCTCGGTTGCCTGCTGCCAGCCATCCGCGCCGTGCGGGTCGACCCGATCGAAGCTATTCGAAGTGAGTAAGAAATCGCCAAACTGGCGTGACTAATCTAGCCACGCATCTGTTTTTCTGCCCTTAGTCCCTACTGCAGGATGGCCGGCGGGTTGACCCACTCACGCGAGCTGTAGTCCACCATCGTGAGGGACAGCAGGATGCCGAGAAAGAACAAACCGGAAATGACGATCAGCTTCGTCATGCGGCTCGCGTACTTCACGTGCATGAAGTAGAGCACGACCAGGGTCGCCTTGAGGCTCGCTATGCCCATGGCGACGACCTTGTTCAACTGGCCCAAATTGACGTACGCGACGGCAACTGTGATGGCGGTGAGCACCATCAAGGTGAGGAAGATGCCGATGTAAACCTTCAGCGGGCTAACGTGTCCAGACATGGTTCAGGACCGATCGATGAGATACAGCAACGGGAACAGGAAGATCCAAACGATGTCGACGAAGTGCCAGTAGAGACCGCTCATCTCGACTGGCGTGTACCACTCGCTGGAGAACTTCCCCTTCCACGCCATCCACGTGATCACCAGCATCAGGCCAACGCCGATGATCATGTGCAAGGCGTGCAGCCCCGTCATCGTGAAATAGAGACTGAAGAAGAGCTGCGTCGTCCGGTTCAGTTCTTCCGGCGTGTGACGGCTCAGAATCTCCTTGCCGTGCGGGCCAATTGCGTAGGTCGGCTCGTGTGCCGGATCCATGAACACGAAGTCCGGACCAGGCACGTGATGATGCTCGAACTTGTCGGCGTACTCGATGACCTTGACGCCGAGGAAGACCATCCCCAGCACCATCGTCAGGATCAGCCAGTTGACTGTCGCCTTGCGCTTGTTGGTCTGCGCCGAGCGGACCGCCAGCGCCATCGTGAGAGAGCTGCCGATCAGGACGACGGTGTTCAGCAGACCCCAGCCAATCGTGATCGACGTGCTGGCGATGACGAAGGCGTCGTGATACCACGTCCGGTAGAGCATGTAGGCCATGAACAAGCCACCGAAGAACAGGATTTCGGTGAGCAGGAAGGCCCACATTCCGAGGACCGCAGCCTCCTTCTGCTGCGACATCGTCTCGAACTGATGTTGCAGCGCCGGATGGTGCGCGGCGTGGCCGGGAGCGTCAGCGTGCACGACTGTGCTAGACAACCTTCATCTCCCTGACGACCTTCGTCTCCCTGACGATGTGCGGGATGAATTCGTACGGTTCCGACGTCACGATTGGGGTGACCGGGAAGTTCTCCGTCGGCGGCGGCGACGACGTCTCCCATTCGAGACCGGATGCGCCCCATGGATTCGCGCCCGCCACGGCCCCTCGCTTGAGCGAATACACCAGATACAACACTGGCAGCACGTAGCCGACGCCAAGAACCGTGGCCCCGGCCGACGACATCACATTGAGCACCTGGAACTCTGGGGGGTAGGCGTGATAGCGCCGCGGCATGCCGAGATAGCCCACGATGAACTGGGGGAAGAACGTCAGGTTGAAGCCGACGAAGACGAGAATCGCCGCGATGCGTGACAGGAATTCGGAATACATCCTTCCCACCATCTTCGGCCACCAGAAGTGCAGGCCTCCCAGATAGCCCATGATCGACCCGCCGACCATGATGTAGTGGAAGTGCGCGACCACGAAATAGGTGTCGTGCATGTGGATGTCGGTGCCGAGCGTCGCCAGGAAGAGTCCCGTCAAACCGCCGAACGTAAACAGACCGATAAAGCCGTACGCGTAGAGCATCGGGGTCTCGAACGAGATGGAACCCCTGTAGAGCGTCGCCGTCCAGTTGAACACCTTGACCGCTGAGGGGATCGCAACCGAGAAGCTCAGGAACGAAAAGACCATCGCGGCGTACACCGAGATGCCCGACACGAACATGTGGTGCGCCCAGACGATGAACCCGAAGATCGCGATTGCCAGACTGGAGAACGCGACGAAGCTGTAGCCGAAGACCTTTTTCTTCGCGAAGTTTGCGATGAGCTCGCTTTGGACGCCGAGCGCCGGCACAATCATGATGTAGACCGCCGGATGCGAATAAAACCAGAAGAGATGCTGGAAGAGCACCGGGTCGCCGCCGCGTGCCGGATCGAAGATGCCAAAGCCGAATGCCCGCTCGACGAACAGCATCACGATTGTGATGGCGATGACCGGCGTGCCGAGGACCTGGATCAAACTCGTGGCGTAATGTGCCCAGACAAACAGCGGCAGTCGGAACCACGTCATCCCCGGCGCGCGCATGCGGTGAATGGTGACGATAAAGTTCAAACCGGTCAGGATCGACGAAAAGCCGGCGATGAAGATGCCCAGCGCGGTCGGAATCACGCTGGTGTTTGACGCCGCTGCGCTGTACGGGGTGTAAAAGGTCCACCCGGTGTCCACACCACCCGTCACCAGCGAGTAGACGATAAAGACGCCACCCACCCAATAAATATAGAGACTGAGAAGATTGACCCGTGGAAAGGCCAGGTCTTTCGCGCCAATCATCGGCGGGATCAGGAAGTTGCCGAGCGTTGCCGGAATCGACGGGATCAGAAAGAGGAACACCATGATCACGCCGTGCATCGTGAAGAACTTGTTGTAGGTGTCTGCCGAGACGAAGTCTCCCGCCGGCGTCGCGAGCTCGAGGCGGACGCCGACGCCCATGAGGCCGCCGAGGAAGAAGAAGACCGAGATCGAGATCAAGTACATGATCGCGATCCGCTTGTGGTCCTTGGTCAACAGCCACGACTTGAGGCCGTGACCATTGTTCAGGTAATGCAGCGCGGGAAGTTTGGGTGTGTCTTGCATCATTTCCTACCGGCGGACCAACCAGCCTCCGCCAAGGCTACGGCGGTCCGCCATAGCGTTAGCGAAGGCGGAAGTCCCGCCCCACACTGTTACTGTCGCCGTCGCAGGATAGCCCATCGTGAAGATCTCCTCTCGCGGTCGAACGTCGCGCGACGATCACCGTGGCAATCGAGACACCACTCCATCTGCAGCGACGATTCCTGGTACATCAACGGAATCCGATCGGCGCTCCCATGACAGGTCTCGCGCCGACACCCTTCTTCAGGTGGACACTGTGGTTGAAATACTCGAAGTCCGGCAGATCATGAACGCGGATCCAGCCTAGCGGCCCGTTCTCGCGAAAGCTCACACACGGAGGCACTTACTGCGGTTCCACCCCGCTGCAGCAACCTTGTGAAAAATTTCTCAAGATGGGTTTGTACCACATCGCAACGGGCCAGACAAGAAGCCCTGGAGGTTGACGGACGAGCCGCGCGAGGGGGGCAGTCCGCCACGCCCGTCGCTACAGGGTGAAGGCTGTGCGGGCGCTCTCAATCCGTCGAGCCGGCCGTGGACGGATGACACCCTTTGTTGGTCGGCATCACCCTCCTCGTAAACGGGATCATCGTCAACTTTTGGATGATGGTGTGCATCCAGCGGCCTCACCGCCGCAATTGATGGCAGCTGAATAACTGGAAAGTGGAGCGACATTTCTATCGAGTTAGCAACGGAAACATTTCTAACGAGTCTTTGACACGAGGCTGTGCGAGGGTTGCACCGACGGTCCGGCCCGGTGTACATTCGGGCCCATTCGAGGGGCTGAAGCCAGCGTCGACGGAGACGAGGTTTGCGATGACCAAGGAGCTGAGCATGCGCGTGACAGCGAAAAGTTTGTGGCTGGCGGCAGGGCTGGTCGTGTTGGTTGGGCCGGGTGTCGCCGTCGCCGCGTCGACCGTCACGGGAACAGTTACGTTCGCCGGGAAAGCCCCTGCTCTCAAGCCGCTCGCCATGGACGCCGACCCCGCGTGCGCTAAGAAGCACCCGAAGCCCGTTCTGGCCGAGATGCTCGTCCTCGGCAGCGGCTCCACCATGGGGAACGTCATCGTTTACGTCTCGAAGGGACTCCCGGCCGGGAAGACCTGGCCCGCCCCCAAAACGCCAGTGACTCTCGATCAGAAGGGCTGTCTGTACGTGCCGCACGCGATGGGGATCATGGTCGGTCAGGCCTACAGGATCCTCAACTCCGACGGCATCCTCCACAACATCCACACGCTTCCCAAGGTCAACCCGTCATTCAACCGCGCGATGCCGGCGACCAGTAAGGAGGCGAGCACGACGTTCGCCAAGCCGGAGCCGATCTTCCAGATCAAGTGCGACGTCCACCCCTGGATGAGCGCTTTCATCGGGGTCTTCACCCACCCCTTCTTCGCGACGACGAGCGAGGACGGCAAGTTCTCCATCGCGGGCCTCGACCCGGGGACTTACGAGATCACCGCCTGGCACGAAAGGTTGGGAACGCAGACGGCCTCGGTCACGGTTGGCGCCAGCGATACGAAGACCCAGGACTTCAAGTTCGCCGTTCCTGGGAAGTAGCGATCCGAGAGAAGCCCCATGAGTCATCCGGGAACTGTCGCCGCACCCACGTCGCACGTAGCGCACGAAGCCCATCACGAGGAGCTCGGCTTCTGGCGTAAGTACATCTTCGCCACCGACCACAAGGTCATCGGCATCCAGTACGCCGTCACTGGCCTCCTGTTCCTCCTCTTCGGCTTTTCGCTGATGATGCTGATGCGCTGGCAGCTCGCCTATCCGGGCGTCCCCTTGCCGTTGATCGGCGGGCTCTTCGGCGAGGCGCGCATGCCGGGTGGAACGATGCTCCCCGAGTTCTACAACGAGCTCGGGGCGATGCACGGCACCATCATGGTCTTCCTCGGGGTCGTACCCCTCGCCGTCGGAGGGTTCGGGAATTTCGTGCTCCCGCTCCAGATTGGAGCGCCGGACATGGCGTTCCCGAAGATCAACATGGCGAGCTACTGGTGCCTCTTCCTCGGCGGCGTCACGATGCTGGCCAGCTTTTTCGTCCCCGGGGGAGCCGCGCAGTCCGGGTGGACCTCCTACACGCCCCTCGCCGTCATTGCGGGCTCGGGCCAGACGATGTGGCTGATCGGGATGATCTTCTTGATCACCTCGTCGCTGCTCGGAGCGGTCAACTTCATCACGACGACGATCCAGCTCCGCGCCAAGGGGCTCACTTTCATGCGGTTCCCCTTCTTCGTGTGGGCCCAGCTCGTCACCGCCTTCCTCCTCCTTCTGGCCTTCCCGCCGCTCGAGGCTGCAGGGTTCATGCAGCTGATGGATCGGGTGGCCGGCACGAGCTTTTTCCTGCCGAGCGGCCTCGTGGTCAGCGGCCAGGTAGTCGATGTGGCCGGCGGGGGCAACACAGTCCTCTGGCAGCACCTGTTCTGGTTCCTGGCGCACCCGGAGGTCTACGTCCTGATTCTTCCCGCCATGGGAATCGTGGCCGAGGTCATCGCGAACAACACGCGGAAGCCGTTGTGGGGCTATCGTTCGATGGTCTACTCGCTCGTCTTCCTCGGCTTCATGTCGTTCATCGTCTGGGCGCACCACATGTTCATGACCGGTATGGGGACGGCGATGGCGGCCTTCTTCCAGACGACCACGATGATCATCTCGATCCCATCGGTCGTGATCCTCACCGCCCTGATCATCTCGCTCTGGGGTGGATCGATACGCTACAACACGCCCATGCTGTTCGCGGCCGGCTTTCTCCCGATGTTCGGCATCGGCGGGCTCACGGGGCTTCCGCTCGCCTTCAACATCGCGGACATCCCGCTGCACGACACCTACTACGTCATCGCCCACTTCCACTACGTCGTCGCTCCCGGGACGATCTTCGCCCTCTTCGCGGGGATCTACTACTGGTATCCGAAGGCGACCGGGCGAAAGATGAACGAGACGCTCGGCAAGATCCACTTTTTCGGCTCGTTCGTCTGCATGAACGTTGTCTTCACGCCGATGTTCCTCGTGGGGCTGGCCGGCGTCTCGCGCCGCCTGTTCGACGGTGGGGCGGCCTACAATTTTGCGCAGCCGACCTTGCACTGGAACGTCGTGTCGTCGTGGGGCGCGTGGACGCTCGCGATCTTTCAGATTCCCTTCATCTTCAATTTCTTCTGGAGCATCTGGAGGGGGGAGAAGACCGAGGAGAACCCGTGGCAGGCCACGACGATCGAGTGGGCGGCTCCCTCGCCTCCGCCGCATGGCAATTTCGTCGAGGCCCCGCAGGCGTACCGGGGGCCTTACGAGTACAGCGTTCCCGGGGCGGCCAAGGACTTTACGCCGCAGTACGAGGCCTGATTCGCGATGGACATTCCCTACACCGTAGAACTGCGCCGCGACACCGGTCTCAACAACGGCAAGATCGGTATCTGGCTCTTTCTGGCCTCAGAGGTCATGCTGTTCGGTGCCCTGTTTGCGAGCTACATCCTGATCCGGACGGGGGCGCCGAGCTGGCCGCGGGGAGACACGATTCTGGACGTCCCGCTCGCCACGTTCAACACGATCGTCCTGATTGCTTCCTCCGTCACGATGGTCATGGCTTGGGCGTCGCTGATGCGGCGCCGCTTCGGGACCTATCGAATTTACATGGGGGGGACGATCCTGCTCGGGTTGACCTTCCTCGTCGTCAAGTACTTCGAATACAGCCACCATCTCCACTTGGGGGAATTTCCCAGGACCAACAACTTCCTCGCCATCTATTACACCCTGACCGGCCTGCACATGCTCCACGTGTTCGGCGGAATGGTGGTGAACGCCTATTTCTGGGGTCCCGGCGCGAAGCTCTGGAAGACCAATCCGGTCTGGTTTACCAACCGGGTCGAGCACTCGGGCCTCTTCTGGCATTTCGTGGATCTGGTCTGGATCTTCCTCTTCCCGACTCTGTACCTTCTGTAGGCGGCATACATGACGAGCGAACACGCAGCGACGGGCGACCACGCAGTTGACATCGACAAACACGTCAGGGTCTACATCACGGTCTTCGTGACGCTCATGATCCTGACAATCGTCACCGTGGCGATCTCCCGCGTCCACCTTCCCGTGCCGATTGCCGTGACCGTGGCGCTGCTCGTGGCCATCATCAAGGGATCGCTGGTGGCGTGCTACTTCATGCACCTCATCTCCGAGAAGAAGCTGATCTACGCGGTCCTGGCGGTGACCGCTGCCTTCTTCGTCGCGCTGCTGGCCCTTCCCGTCTTGACGCACAACAACGGCTACTGGATTCCGCAATGAACCTCAGGATGGTCCACGCGCTGCTGATCCTCCTCTCCGCGGCCCTCGCGGTGCTGTTCGGGGTCTGGTGCCTGGGCCAGTACGGGCGACAGGACGGGGTCGCGAGCCTGGTGGGGGCGGTCGCGGCTTTCGCCGTGGCGGTCGGCCTGGTCGTTTACGACTCGTGGTTCCTGCGCAAGACGAGGACACTGTGATGACCCGGATTCGCCTCGGGATCAGACGGGCCTTCACGACGGCGGCTGCCGTGGTGATCGGCGGCAGCTCGAGCGTCCTCGCCTGCCCGATGTGCTTCGGGGCGGAAGAGACCTCGATGATCGCCGGGACGAAGCTCGGCGTCTTGGTGCTGTTGGCCATCACGTTTGCGGTGCAGGGCGGGTTCGTGGGCTTCTTCATCTATCTCCGCAAGCGCGCGAAGCGCATCGCGGACATGGAGCTCGACGCCGAATGGTCGGAGCTTCAAAGTTCGCCTAGGACATCATGACTGAATGGCTTGGACTCCCGGCGCTCGCCTCGGCTCATGGCGGGCAGATCGACAGCATGATCGGCTGGACGCACGTCTTCATGCTCATCCTGTTCGTAGGGTGGGGAGGGTTCTTCGTTTACTGCCTGGTCCGTTTCCGGCGATCGCGACATCCGGTGGCGGACTATACGGGGGTCAAGTCGCACGCGTCGGCCTATTCCGAGATCGGCGTGGCCGTCGTCGAAGCGGTTCTCCTGATTGGTTTCGCGATCCCGCTGTGGGCCGCGAGGGTCGATAACATGCCCCCGGAGAGCGAATCGCTGGTCGTTCAGGTCACCGGCGAGCAGTTCGCCTGGAACATCCACTATGCCGGCCCCGACGGGGTATTCGGCCGCACGGACCTCAAGCTACTCGATCTCCAATCGAACCCGCTGGGACTCGATCGCTCCGATCCTGCAGCGAAAGACGACGTCACGACGCTCAATCAGCTCTATCTGCCCGTGAACAAGCCGATCATCGTAAGGCTCAGGAGCAAGGACGTCATCCACAGCTTCGGTGTGCCCGAGCTTCGCGTGAAGCAGGACGCTATCCCCGGCCTCACAATTCCCATCTGGTTCGTCCCCACCGTCACGACCGCGGAGATGCGGACCCGGAAGGGGAATCCCGAGTTCCAATACGAGATCGCCTGCGCGCAGCTCTGCGGTTTGGGCCATGCCACGATGCGGGGATTTGTCACCGTCCAGACCGCCGAAGAGTTCCAGACGTGGTTGGACGAAAAGGTCAAAGAGGCGATCGAGGGCGCAGCAGACCCCTTTAGATAGGCCCTTACTGGATTGACTAGCTGGCCTCCGCGGCACACGTCAGTGCCGCAACCCCCGCGCCTCGTCTATACCCGGCTTCGTGTAGGGAACGCCCACATCAGGTCCGATATCGCTGTGGCCGCGTGGCTTCCACCACGTGAACCACGTGTGACCATGCTTCTTGCCCCGGCGTATTTCAAACACGAGGTACGGCACGAGGATCAACAGAAACAACCCGATTCCTAGCCAGAGACCGGTGGTGAGTTCCATCGTTAGGCCTCCTCCGCCGGATCCAAATGCAAGGGTGAAGCCAAACAAGCCGTTACTCCTGAGCTTTCTCTGAGTGCGGTTGTTCCTCGACCTGACCGAAGATTTTCGGGGTCGGCATCCGTGCGCGGATCCGCTCGAGTTCTTCGACGGTCACGCGGTCGAGGCCGCTCTTGCGGCAGGACTCCTCGACGGCCCTGACGACCATCCCCCGGACGAACGCGGGGATCTTCTTCATGCGCGCTGCGGCCGCATCGTCCCACGCGATGGTCGTCGGCGATTCAGGGCCGTACTCGATCGCGGGAGTCCCCTGCGCCCCCGCGACGGACGCGCCGGCCGCGGACGGCGAGAAGGGGGGACCCGGCGAACTTGCCGGGGGTGTGGGTGCAGAGGGGGTCCTCGGCCATCAGATCGCCGGTCATCCCGTAGGCGCGGGCGCGGCAGCCCCCGCAGTGGCCGTTCATCTCGCACGCCCCGCATCGCCCGCCGAGCGAGGTACGGCGGCGAATGTTGCCGAACAGCTCCGAGGACGTCCAGAGGTCCGCGAGGCTCGAGCTGCGAAGAGTTCCCGCGAAGACCGGAAGGTAGGGGCAAGGCGTGACATCGCCGTTCGGCCGTATCCCCATGTAATGCGTCCCCGCCGGGCACCCGCCGGCGCCTCCGGAGTAGGTCCTGATCTGGGACACGCCCGGCCACGCCAAGGCTTCGGCCTGCAGCCGAGTCGACGATGGCGTCCCCGAAGCGGCGTCGATGTCGGCTCGGCGATCCGGCATCCGTCGGAATCGCGTTCCACTCCTCCGCGCGAAGGCGGGCATTCTCCAGAACGGTCTTGATGTAGTGCGGAGCGCACTTCGCGTTGACGAGCATCCGGCGGTCGTACTTCCTCTGGATCCGGTAGAGCGAGTCGAGAACCTCGTCGTACTGCGCCGGGGTGATGTCCGACACGAACTGCCCGCGCCCCGTCGGCACCAGGAAGTAGAGGTTCCAGACCTTGGCGGCGAGACGAGCGTGCGCGAAGTCGGCGATCGCATCGAGCTCGCCGAGATTGTGCGAGCCCACAGTCGTCTGTACGATGAAGGGCAGCCCGGTCCTGTTCAAGATCTCCGCTCCCTCCACCGTGTTCCGCCAGGCGCCCCGCACCTTCCTGAAGCGGTCGTGACGATCGGGATCGAGAGCATCGAGAGAGAGCGAGAGCCCCCGCGCTCCGGCCTCCGCCAGGCGCCTCGCCAGGTTCTCTGTGATGGTCACGCCGTTGGTTCCAACGACGACCCAGAGTTCACGCTCCGCCGCGCGTCGGACGATCTCGAGGATGTCGCGGCGCAGAAGCGGCTCGCCGCCCGTCAGGATCGTCAGGCATTCAGGCGCGAAGGCGGCGATTTCGTCAATGACCCTGAAGCATTCCTCGGTGCCGAGCTCGCTCCGATCGGCGAAGTTCTCCGTGCCGACCAGCGGCGTGCCGCCGGCGTCGAGATAGCAGTGCTCGCAGGCGAGGTTGCAGCGGTAGGTGAGGTTCCAGGAGACGACGTAGGGTCGGGCGAACCCTTCGACTCGGCTCAGGGCAGGAGCGCTCGTGTCCGGATGCGGCATATTCATCGGAGCTCGGGGTTCTGGACTCGGCTTGTCGAAGCGCGCAGCGCGTAGGCAAATGCCTCACATGCCGAAGAAGTCGCGGGCCGCGTCGAGGATCTTCTCGTCCACTTCGAGGGCCCCTCTCTCTCTGGCGAATCTCTCGATGCCTGTCCGCGCCATCGGGCGGACGAACTCGGGAATGTTCGCGAGCCTGGCTTCCGCGGCCACAGTCCACCGAACGGAAGCCGGTTCACCAGCAGAGCGGTCCGCAGCGCCTTCGTTGCCGGGAATCAGCGCCGGGAACGGACATTTTCCGCCCGCCTCCGCTAAAGCTTCAGCTTGACTCGCCGAAGCGCCTTCGGCGCGAAGGCGGTCGGGGCCGATGCGGACACCGAGTGACTGCACGACCTGCGTTTCGTAGGCATTGGTCAGCATCGCCATCTCGTAGCCGCACTCCGGGCACGAGTAGACGACCGAGAGCGAGCCGCGCTCGGGGGGACCGATCGACTGAAGCTTCATCGGGCTGTCGCAGGGGACACAAAGGAATTTCATGGGAGGCTGTCCAGAAGTTGCTGCGCCACATGTTCCAGGGCCCGGCCAACGGGTGTTCCGGGCAGGTCCTCGAGAGGGATCCCCCGATCACAGTGCCGTGCAAGCTCGGGATCGAAGGGGACGGTCCCGAGGCAGGGGATCTCCAGGACCGATGGCCCGCCCTGACCCTTCGACACGCTCAGGGTCATCCCGAGCGGCCTCGGGTGAGACAAAGAGCGGCTTGATGGCGTTGCAGTCGCGGCAGTAGTAGCCGCTCATGTTCTCGACGTAACCGAGGAGGCGATTGGGTCCCTTCGACAGAGCTGCGACCGAGCGCGCGACCACGCCCCGTGCCACCTCGGAAGGGATTGTCACGAGCAGGAACGAGGTCCGCGGCCCGAGAAAATCGGCATACTGCACAGTCCGCTCGGCTCCCGGCGGCAGATCGAACATCAGCAGATCGAGCGCTCCCCACTCGAAGGACCCGAGGATCTCGCCCAGGAGAGCAAACTCCCTCGTGGCGCGCCACGTGTGGGACTCTCCGTGCGCCGTGCTCTCGAACCCGAGCGCTTCCGACTCTGGGATCATCGATCCCATCGAGAAGACACCAATCCCGTTTCTGGTCCGCGGGAGCGAGACCTTCTGACTGCCGGGAACGAACAGAGCGCCCTGGACGCCTGCCATGCGCGCCTGTGAAGGGCCGTTGAAGTCCGCGTCCAGGATCGCAATCCGAAGCCCCCGGGCGCGCAGAGCGCCCGCGAGATGCAGCGTCAACGTGCTCTTGCCGACCCCGCCTTTGCCGGAGCCCACGGCCACGAGATGACGTACTCCGGCGAGCCCGTCGGTGATGCGGGTGCGCTGCTCGGCAACCTGCTCGAGGACTCTGGATCCTCCGTCGCCAACGATGTCGTGATAGCCCTTCACTTTGCGATAGCCTACACCGTTCCGCACCAGGGGTGGAGTAAGCGGTGGCTACTCGGACCGCGCCGTCGCCGCGTAGAGTACATTCACGCCGGCGGGGCGGAAACCCAACGTTTCCAGATACTCTTGCGAGATTTCCGCTGGGTGCACCTTCGAGAACCGGAAGGTCCGCGTGCCGAGTCGTAAGAGCAGTTGCTTCAGACGGGCTCCACTGTCGTCGATGAACGAACGGAGCGACAGAACCTCCGCCTCCGGCGCACCCCTTACGTACAAGAGGTAGGCCTCGATTCGCTCGGCAGAGGCGACGGCGAGTCCGGCGATGTCGTCCTTCCTCGCAGTGAGGGTTTCGACCGAGCGCTGCCAGCACACCTGCGGATGCGGCGCTTCGAGGAGACCATTGGCGGCGAGATCGTCAATGGTGACAGGAATCACGAACCCTCCTGTCTGCGGCACATCGTTCTCTTCACGGTGCAAGGGGCCCCCGCGGCGCGTGGTGTGCGCCGTGGGGTGGAAGACGTAGTCTGTCAGAAGCGCTTCCTGGACATATCCGCTTGCGCTGAACAGCTCGCAGGCAGGGGCGAGAGTCTCGGGGACTTCGGCGATCATTCGAGGGGGGCCGAGAATCGCGAGCTTCGAGCTGAGCGAGGCGAGCAGGTGACGGCCATGACCCTGTCGCCGATGATCGGGATGGACGGCGATCTTGTGGACGAGTGTGGCAGAGGGCCGCTTGGCGCCAATCAGGACGCCGATCGGGTCGGAGCCCGAGAAGGCGACCATGCAGCTGCTGCACCAGACTTGAAGGTCACGGATCGACCGCTTGAACGCGGCCGGCGTCATGGCCGGCTCGTCGGGAAAGTATGGAGACCAGCAGCGATTCAGCGCGTCGACGAGAAGCCCGATATCGTCTGAGCGGCAGAAGCGATACGCCGACATCGCGAGGCCCTCAATCGATCCGACCACTGGCTCCAGTCGGCTGGAGGATCGATCACGAGGGCGGCAACGGTCTCACCTCGTTGAGGTAGCTGCGCCCCGGGACTTCCTGCGCCGGCGCGGCTGCCGCTCCGTTTCGAGGATCGACTGCATCCGAGGCCGTGTCAGCGGGGCCCGCGGAATCTCGCGCGGCCGCGACGCCTGCGCTCGCGCCCTTTGAGGAGGTTGATGAGTAGGTCGCGATCATCTCGGCCATCATCTGTTTGCCAATCTCGATTCCATCCTCGACGAGCGCAAGGTCGATCGCCGCCACGACGCGCTCCCGCGCAAGCTCCTCGATCCTCTCCTGCGTCTTGGTCCGCATGAAGCCGGCCGGGACCCGGAAGATCCTCTGCACCGCGTCGTTGGTCCAGTCGAATGTCGAGATCAACGGGTTCTTTCGCTCGTCGCGAGCAATGAGCTTGGCCTCGCTCCCTGCGCCGGAGCCGGTCTTCTCGGCTGGGGCGGCTTCGGTCGTGCGCGCTCGCGTCATGTCGGCTGACGGGGACTGGATCTCGAGCGGCGCACCGGTCTCCTCCTCGATCACCTGTCGCGCGAATTCGAGCGTGATCGCGTCGAGCCTCTTCATGCGGGCGCTCTTTTCGACACGCGCCTTGACGCGGCGGCGCAGGTACGCGTTCTTCATCGTCCAGAGGCCCTTCCTGGCTTCTTCCGTCCACCGCAGCTTGCGCCCGTCGTAGGTGGTCTCCTCCTCGAGACCACCCTCCACCTCTGCGATCCTCTCGATCATCTCGCGAGAGATCACCTCGAAATCAGTCGCGCCGCAGACGGTGCACCTCACGGCGTCGCTCTGCGTGGCGGTGACGCCGCATGCCCGGCACATCGACACGGAGCCGGATTTCGCCCGCTCGAGTGCGACCGCCTCGGCCAGCGCCTTGGTCGCGTTCGACGCGCTCTTTGGCATGAACCGATCCATCGCTTCGTCAATTACCGCGCTCGTGACCACCGAATGCCCCTTCTCGAGCGCAAGGCGAAGGACACCGGTGCGGGCGATGCCCTTGACCTGTTCGGGCACGCGCTTCATCCGCTCCTCGGCTTCGGGCGTCCATCGGACGGTCTCCTCGGCGCGCACGTCGAGCCGCGGCACCTCGAGGCGCGTGGACAGGAGGACGTCGCAGGGCGCGCCGCGGAGAATGTTCTCCACGTTGCTCCCCAGCGCCGTCTCGTCCTTCGAACTGTGGACGCCGATTCGCCCCAGGACAAGCAGCCAGGGATTCGTCTTGCGCGCGTGGTCGAGGATCTTCTGGAAGGGCTTGCCATCGAGGAGCGTCTTCTTGATCGCGACGCCCGCCTCGCTCGCCATCCGTTCTCCTACCTCGAGATGAGACTGATAGATCTGCGCGAGCCCGGTGTCGATGATCTCCTCGTGGAGTTGATTCTGCTCCTCGAAGCGGAAGACCTTCGCCGCCTGCTCGGTGAGGACGTTGACGATGCCGTTGAAGACCGAGTAGTGCAGGTAGGGGTCGTACACGGAGATCGCCTCGACCTTCTTGCCGAACTCGCGGGCCAGGTCGATGGCGGTCATCAGGGCGCCGAACGACTGGGGACTTCCGTCGATGCCTACGAGGATCGTGTCCCGTTCGAGCTCGCCCGGCTCGGGCACGTGCTTGACCACCCAGACATCACGCGCGGCCTGGCGGGCGACGCGCTCGCAGACGGAGCCAATCACGCTGTCCCGGGCACGTCCGATCCCCAAGGCGCCGATCACGACCAGATCGTGCTGCGAGCCGTCGAGATCCTTGAGGATCTCGGCGTGATGCTTCCCGTCCATCATCCGCGGTTCGAACTCGAGGCTCGACTCTCTGCAGAGGCGCGACATGCCATCGAGATAGCTGTCGGAGATGAGCTTGAGGCCCATCGTGATGAGGCTGTCGTGGATCTTCCGCTGGCGCTCCAGCTCCACCTCGTCGATGTACTCCTCGGGCAGGGTGTACTCCATCTGCCTGAAGCGATAGTCGTGCAGTTTTGCCGCGTAGACATGGCAGCCGACCAGTTTGGCGGAGAACGCCTTGCCCAACGCCAGGCTGCAAGCGACAGCGCGGTTGGAGTGGTCTGAGTTATCGACGGGAACGTAGATGCTCTTGTACATAGAATCCTCCGACTAACCGACCCGCCTCCGCTGAAGCTTCGGCGCGCCAGGCAGCTCACGCTCTGTTGGCTGCCGGGTGGCTCGGCTCACCGCCGAGCTCCCCGCGGGCGCTATGGCGATTCCGCCACCGCACCCAGCCGATCACGACCAGCTCGATGACGAGAATGATCAACGCCGTCCTCACCATCGGGCCGACGGCCGAGGGGACGACCTCTGGCTCGACGTAGATGGAGTACCAGGCGGTGAGACCTCGCCTGTTGCCACGCTCGCGCGAGAACCCGTCCCAGACCGAAAAGGCGATCGGCAGAAACTGTCCGGGCACGAACGGGACGCCCGCGCTTGCGCGAAGGGGCCGCTTGAAGATGACCGACCATTCTCCCTCGTTGTAGCTCGCGACGCCCGTGACATCACCCGTGTCGTTGGCGGCGATGTCCGTGCTGCCCCGGCCGGTGAACTGAAGGGGCTCGGGGCGGGCC
Organism: uncultured Acidobacteriota bacterium; assembly: GCA_963724485.1. Taxonomy (GTDB): domain Bacteria; phylum Acidobacteriota; class Vicinamibacteria; order Vicinamibacterales; family UBA2999; genus JACCSI01. The sequence goes on along the minus strand of CAVRUW010000009.1, from coordinate 464,857 downwards.
AGATCGAAGAACCAGAGATCCACCGAGTTCTGCGCGTCGCCGAAGATGAAGTACGGCTTGCGAGCGCCCGTCGGCACCTGCGAAGGAATCTGGATCGACACCGCGTCGGAGAACTCGGATGCCGCGACGACCGGCGTGGCCGACGGGTCCGCAAAGGGATCGTCAGCGGCAGCGGTCGCAGGTGCAGAAGGTGTCTTCGCCTCCTCCTCCTCCGGCGGCACCACCAGCGACGGCCCGTTCTCTGCCGTCCTGTCGGCCATCATGTCGTGCCATCGAACGAGGAGGGCGATGGACTCCGCATCGTAAATCGCCTGGACGGTGACGTTGGTCGCGGGCGGGTGGAACTGACGCCCGGGCTCCATGATTTGTCCGATGATCGGAAAGCGCGCGACAGGAGCGGTGGCGAAATTCGCGACCCCCTTGGCCAGGTCGATCGGATCGAGCACGTGCTTGGCGACGACGAGGTTGGTATAGCCCGGCTCGTGGCTCGGCTCGAGCGAGACGATGTAGTCCGTAATCGCCCAACGTTGCTCTGGCGGCATTGCGTCGAGAAACGACGGCATGGGCGTGCCGTTCAGCCCCGTGGTCATCGTCCTGAAGATCTCCTCGCGCGTCGAGCCTCCACGGAATGTCCAGCGCTGCGTGAGGTTCGCCGCCCGTATCGGATACCCCGAGTCGTCGACCAGGGTGGGAGCCGAAGGTCCGTCTGCTCGACCGAGCGTGCCGTGGCACTTGACGCAGCCGACCTCCACGTAGAGCTTTTTCCCGAGCTCGATCGACTCGGCCGTCGATGCCGGGGCGCTCGGGAGCTGTACGGGTTCGGGAGCACTCCCGGCGGCAAAGTCGGGGGAGAAGGTCGTGATGTAGTACGCGAGATCCGAGACTTCCTGATCGGTCAGGTTGGGCCAGGCGGGCATCGAGGTGTAGGGCATCCCACGCCTGATGATGTTGACGAGGTCTTGATGAGTCGGGAGCGCGCCGCTCGGAGTCGTCCGGACTTTGAACCTGCCGGTCGTGAAGTCCCGGGGTCTGGGGAACAAGTGCGGCGTGGCATAGCCTTCACCGTCCCCCTTCTCGCCGTGGCATTGCGCACAGTACTTGTTGTAGAGGACCTTGCCCGACTCGCGCTGCGCCTCGGTCCCGATGTCGGGATTCTGCGCGCGCACCGATCACCGTCGTCCCCGCACACAACGAGGCGAACAGGACAGCCACACACCCGCACGCGATCAGACGAGCGGTCATTGGTGCTCGGTCTCCCTCGCCCGAGGCCTTTCGCCCGTGAAATCGTAAATAAAGAGGACGGCGTCCCAGATCTCGTCTTCCGTCAGGAGCTTCTCCCAGGCCGGCATGGCCGAATCCCAAGGGCCGCCTTCTTCCGGTAACCCCGGGCCTCCCTTGGCAGCTCGCCAGAACAGAAATGTCTCTCGAAGATTTGCGATCGTGTCCCCGTCGGCGAAGTTCGTCGGGATCGGGTCCAGCCCGTGCACGAACATGCCATTGCCACCCATGTTGTCGCCGTGGCAGAAGACGCAGTTCTGGTAGTAGACCCGGCGCCCGTTCTCGACATGTTTGCGGAACTCTTCCGGGTTCGACGTTTCGAGTTGTCGGAAGGGGTTGTCTCCGGCCTCGATCTCGACCCTCTTGTCGTGAACCGTGATCATGGGAGGCGACGCCGGATGAACCGTCCGCGGGAAGAACGGCGGCTCGATCGGGACGTTCATCTGGACGTAGACGTTCGCGGCCGCGAGCGCCGGTATGGCGACGACCGTTAATCCGAGCAGCGGCGCGTACCGCTTCTCCGTCATGAGCCGGACGAGCGGCCGGGAGACTTCTTCACGACGCTCCTCGCTCGAGGACACGAACGCCAGGATCGCGAGCGAGACGATTCCCATGTAGATCGAGATGACGGAGGTGGGAATCGGCGCGGTGAATCCAAATCGGAAAAAGACGTAGCATCCCGACCCACCATGCGATCGCCCACGTGAACAGATTGGCCCGACGGAACCTTAGAAGCCCGAACACGACAAGTATGGCGAGGACGACGGGGATGTTCATGGTCTCGGACCTTCGCCCTTTTTGGGGGCGGGAGCCGGCGCCCCGGCTGGCGCTTGCGGAGGCGCACCTGGCGCCGCTTTCTCGGCTGGCGGCGCGGTAAGAGGCAGCTTCTCGCCAGGCTCGGCTTTCTCGTCTGGTTTCTCGCCAGGCGTCGCGCCCGGTGCAGTGTAGTAGCTGTGGCTCGTTTGGAGCGTCACCGTCGCCGTCCCGCCGAGAGTCTGGAGATAGGCCATCACGCAGAGGATCTCCTGATCGGTGAGGCCGATCGGAGGCTTGTTGATGGTGGGCATTCCCGGATTGAAGCCCGGCACGATGAACTTGTCAGGCTCGTACATCGATTGGGCGAAGTACTCGACCTCGCTCAGGCCCGGAACGCGGGTCGCTGCGCGGGCGGCGACCCCGTCGAGATCGGGAAATCTGAGCGCTCCGCTCTTGCCGATCGTGTGGCAGGTCAGGCAGAGTCCCTTGCCTGCCATGAGCTCGCCGCCGATCTTGACCATATCGGCCGTGGTCAAGTCGCTCCTGATGACGGTTTCCTGAGGAGGCAGAACTTCCTTCTGCGGTACCAACTGGCCGACATACGTATAGAACGCCGTGCTCGCGAGGACGAGCAGACCGATCCTGGCCGGGAGCGGGATCATCACGACGTCCGCCTATGTTCGCCTGGAGTTTCCACGGCGAACTCCGGCGAGACCTCGCCGGAGCCATGCAGGTGGCGGGCCTTGGTCCCTTCATCGAAATCCGGCCGGTCGTGCAGGCTCGCGAGCCAGAAGACGAATCCGATCAGGAGGAAGAACACGAGCACCGTCGCCGAGACGACCTGCGTCGCGAAGCCGAGGGTGGGTGTGAAGGCGTCGGGCGAGGTGTCACGAATGACACCGTAGACATGCCAGTGCTGGCGGAGACCGGACCGCACGTAGCCCATCAGCCCCATGAGCCAGGTGAAGGTGACCGCGATGAAGATCAGCACGTACTGCGAGATCGCCGGCATCCTTCCCCAGCGCGTTTCGCCGGTGTTCTTCGGCCGGCGGTAGAGGAAGATGTCGATCGCGGTGATGGCCACCATGGCAAACAGGACCGAGCTGACTTGGGGCACCGAGAGGCCGATCCTGACGCTCGCCTCGACGAAGTACCCGTAGACGCCAAGGAAGATGACGAAGATCGCCGCGGCCGCAAAGATCAAGAGCTGCACTGCCTGGCCCGTCTTCGCCCATGTCACGGTCGCAATCTTCCCGGTCCGGCGGTAGAGGAGGAAGCTCATGAAGGTCGTGAGGATCAGGATGTTCACAGCGGTGTTCTTCGCGGACATCACACCGAGAAAGCCAAGAATCGGGTGCGTCCCTCCTCCCATGGCCCGGATCTCGGAGACCGTCGCGATGATCGACCGAGGCGTCGCCCAGATCATGAAACAGAGCACGATCGCAGCGAGCAGGTACTTGACGAACCTCTGGAACGGCTGCGCCCCCTCGACCCGCCCCATTCCCAGCCAGAGGTAGTAGTTCGCAGCCGAGGAAGAGGTTCCCGATCAGGACCGCCTGGATGATGAAGAGCCACGAGAACGCCCCGCCCATCATCGTGAGCCCGAGCGTCTGCGAGTAGGCGTAAATCTCCTTCGCGAGCCAGTAGCCGGCAAAGGGAAGCGGGAGGAAGGAGATAATGGCAACGAAGTTCCCGATGTATCCCATCCAGTCGTAATGCGCCCGCTCCTCGTCGGTCTCCGCCTGCAGGAACTTGAAGGCCGCGTAGGCCGCTGCGACCGATCCGCCGAAGGCGACGTTGGCGATGACGCGATGGACGTTGATCGGCATCCAGGTGTAGTTGGTAATCGCGTCCGAGACGGAGATGACCGCCCCGCTGTCCGAGATCCCGGCCGGCGACATCATGAACGTGAGCCAGGCATTGGCGATCAGCATGATGCCCGTGCCCACGACGTTGAGGCCGATCCCCAGACCAAGGTGCACCAGGGGATGAAACTTCCCCCAGCCGTAGTAATAGGCGTAGAGGAAGAAGGCCTCCAGGAAGAAGAGCAGCACGTACGGGAGAAACGTCGGCGAGAACACGCTCATCAGGTAGTTGGTGAACTTCGGGTACAGAGCGATGAGCATGAACGTGAGGAACGCTCCGAAGGTCGCGGTGAGCGAGAACGAGACCGAGAGGAGCTTCGTGAACTCGTAGGCGAGCCGGTCGTATCGCTTATCAGCCGTCTTGTAGCCGATCGCCTCGATCAGAACCGCGAAGATCGGGACGGCAAGGACGAACGCCGCGAACAGAAGGTGGAGCTGCGCAACCGCCCAGATGGCCACGCGGCTCCCGACGACGGGGAAGGCTCGGTACTCGGCCTCGACGTACGGCTTTGCCCGAGCCGACGCCTCCGCCGCTGCTCTCTCAGCTTCCAGTCCTGCCGCGCGCGGCGTCGGGTCGACGACCGCAGCAGGAGCCCGGTAAGGCTCGCTTGTACTCGCGGTTCGTCAGGAACGTGGCGACCATGAGGACGGCGCCGAACATCACCAGACCGGTGACGGGACCGAGCACGAACAGCAGTTTGCGGTTCATTACGCCGTTCATCCTGCTGCCTCCCTTAGCGGTTGCCCGCGGGCTTGTCCGCCGGAGCTTGGCGGAGGTCGCGCCGTAGCGTTGGCGGAGGCGGGCGCGCTCGCGGCGCGTGCCTGCCGCTCGCGCTGGAGCCCTCGCACGTAGGCGACGATCGCCCACCTGTCCGCGGGAGGGATCGGCCAGCGGTACCCGGCCATCAGCCCTGTCCCGTTCGTGATGACGTCGAAGATTTGTCCGTCCGGATACTTGAGGATCTTCTCCTGGTGGAAGGAGGCGGTGGGGACGTTGCCTCGCTGAAACAAGATGCCCTGGCCGTCCCCACGAGCGTCGTGGCAAGGCTGGCAGTAGATCGAGAAACGTTGGCGGCCGCGCTCGAGAAGCGTCTCGTCTACGGCATGAGGGATCGCGGCAACGAACTGTCCGTCCGCCCCCTTGCCCGTAAAGAAGGCCGTGTCCTCTTTGAGCCCGCCAACTGCGACCGTTCCTGGAATGGGCTGGCGCATGGACGCGCCGTCGTAGAAGAACGTGCTGGCCGTCTGGGCGCGCACCTTCGGCTGGTGATCCATGCTCGGATTGAGATGGATGGGAGGGCGGCTCGACGTGCAGCCGCGCGCGCATCCAGTGAGGCCGACAACGGACGTCAGCGTGAGGGCGCCGAGCAGGCGCCGACGACGAGCGGTCATGTCAGCGCGTCCGTTCGCACGCCCTCGAGATCGGGATTCGGGTTGCGCACCTTGGCCAGATACGTCGTCCTCGGCTTGGTGTTCAGCTCGTCGAGGAGCGCGTAGTTGCGCGGATCGGCCTTCGCCTTCGCGACCCGGCTAGATTGGTCCCGAATATCTCCGAACTCGATTGCCGAAGCGGGGCAGGCCTGCTGGCAGGCCGTTCTGACGTCGCCGTCACGCAGCTCGCGTCCGGCGAGCCGCGCATCGATCTTCACCCGATTGATCCTCTGCGTGCAGTAGGTGCACTTCTCCATGACGCCCCTGGCGCGGACCGTGACGTCCGGGTTCATCGCCAGCTTGAGGATGTCGGGCGTGTCCTTGGTGAAGTTGAAGAAATTGAAGCGGCGCACCTTGTAGGGACAGTTGTTCGAGCAGTAGCGGGTCCCGATGCACCGGTTGTAGACCATCACGTTGAGGCCCTCCCCGTCGTGGACGGTGGCTGCCACGGGACAGACCTGCTCGCAGGGAGCGTCCTCGCAGTGCATGCAGGGAACGGGCTGGAAGACGACCTCCGGGCTGCCGGAGGGCTCGCCGGAGAAGTACCGGTCGACCCGGATCCAGTGCATCTCACGCCCCTTTGCGACCTGGGCCTTGCCGACAACCGGCACGTTGTTCTCGCTCTGGCAGGCGACCATGCACGCGTTGCACCCGATGCACGAGTTCAGGTCGATCGTCATCCCCCACTGATGGCCCTGATCGTAGGCACGCTCCTGAAAGAGTGAGAAGTGAGGCGATTTCTCCGGGAAGACACCTTGAGCGCTCGGGGTTCCCGTCGGCGCTTGATGCGGACTTGGCGCATGCGCGCCCTCGGCCGCCACTGCCGCGGCGGCGGATTGCGATCGCAGCTCGGCGAGCGTGGACTCGCGGACGATCGGCCGCCCCTCCATGCTGCCGTGGTTCTGCGTCGCAGAGAGCGCATGCGTGCCTCCGCGCCTGCTGAGCGAGACGCCGCTGTCGAAGCCAGGCGCCCTGGAGGCTCGCACTGTGAACGTGTCGAACCCGACTCCAGATCCAATCCGTCCCGCACGCGCACGACCGTAACCAAGGGTGAGCGCCACCACGCTGTCCGCCATCCCTGGAAGGATCGAGACCGGCAGTTCGAGCGCGCGGCCCGCATAATCGAGGCGGACCACATCCCCGCTCGCGACACCGAGCGTCTCCGCCAACTTCGGGCTTACCAGCGCGGGGTTGTCCCACGTCAGCTTCGTGAGCGGATCAGGAAGCTCCTGCAGCCACCCGTCGTTCGCGAAACGGCCGTCATGAACTGACGCGGAGGGCAGGAACACGACCTCGAAGCCGCTCGAAGATCCGGTAATGCGCGCAAGTTCCGCGAACGCCTCCGCCTTGGAATCGGGCACGACGTCTGGAAGCTCACTGCCGGCAAGCAACCCATCATGCAGGACGCGGTTCCACTTGTTGTCGAAGTCGGCCTCGCCCAGGATCGGTTTCCAGGTCTCCCGCACGATGTCGTAGCCGGAGCGTTCCTGTTGCGGCGGAGGCGGGACCGTCGTGCGCGAATCAATCTTGTCCCCTGTCATCAATCCCAGCACTTCGACGGGCGTTCGTCCGCCGAACAGAGGAAGGATCAACGGCTGGACGACGCTGAGCGTGCCGCCAACCGCGCGCGTGTCTCCCCACGATTCGAGGTAATGCGCACGCGGGATGTGCCACTCCACCCTGGACGATGTTTCGTCGATCGCGTGCCCGAGCGCGATCGAGTGAGGTATTTTCGACAGCGCCGAGGTGAAGTCGAGATCCGCAGGGGCATCGAAGACCGGATTGCCGCCCAGGATCACGAGCGTCTGGATCGCGCCTCCCTGCATCGCGGAGACGAGCGAGGCCAGCGAGCTCACGCTGGGAAGCGCCGCATCCTTCGTCTCGTAATAGCTGACCGTCGTCCCCGTGTTGCCAAGGTGGCTATTCAGGGCGCACACGGCGGCGTGGACCGCCGCGGGCTGGCGTTCCCCGGCGACGATCAACCCCTTGCCGCGATTCGCCAGAAGATCTTTGGCTAGCGCGTCGATCCAGCGCGGGTCGACACCCGCGACACCGGCCCCGGGCGCGGCTCCTGCCGCACCGAGCCGCGCAGCGAGCGCAGCAACGAACGGCGCGATCTGGCGGCTCTCGAGACGGAGCCGATGATCCGCCATGGCTCCCGTCAGCGAGTAGATGCCTTCAACGGCGTAGAGCCGGTTCATCGCACCGCCGGAGGCTCCTGCCTGCCGTCCGGCCGCGAACCCTCGCGCGTGCCGGATCATCTCCGGGTCGGTGAGGAGCGGGTCGGCGTCGAGGCAGAGAATCACCGACGCTCGATCGAACCGGAGCACGACATCGAGGTCGCGCCCGGCAGCCTGCCGCAAACCGGCGAGCCGGTTCTCGTCGCTGACGGCGTCGTAGGTCGCCCACTGCAACTTGGGGTAACGCGCGCGGAGCTGCGAGGTCAGGCGCGCCATGGTCGGCGAGGAGAAGGACTCCGATAGTACGGCAAGGCCCGCCCCGCCGTCGGCGGCATGAGCGGTAGACAACGACTCCCAGGCCGCCACGAAATCGTTCCAGGACTTGTTTTCGCCCTTGAGCGTGACTGATTGCGAACGGTCGGGATCGTAGAGGCCGAGCACCGACGCCTGGATGCGCGAGCTCGAAGCCCCGAGCGTTGACGGGTGCGAGGGGTTTCCCTCGATCTTGGTTGGTCGTCCTTCGTGGCTCTCGACGATCACGCCGTAAGCGCTGCGGCGGAACGGCATGCTCGTCGCGTAGTAGCGGGGAATCCCCGGGACGACATCTTCGGGGGCGGTGCCATAGGGAACAATCTCTTCGACAGGGCGCCTGCACCCCGCGAGGCCCGCAAGCGAGATCGAGGCGCCCAGCAGCTGGATCAATTCGCGGCGGGTAACGCCTTCGGGAAGCTCCGAGGCGCCCTCCGGAAACTCCCGCTCGAGAGCATCGCGGAATTCGGGGCGTTGCTCGATCTGCGCGAGACTTCGCCAATAGGTTTTCACCGGTGACACCCCGAACAGTCAGTCGGCGGTTTGACCGGTCGGTCGCGCTCGAGTTGCGCCGCCAGCGTTGACACGTCCCGAGGTGGGGCCCACTTCATGTTGGTGACCTGCGAAACGGGGCGTCTGTTGGGGGCCGGGTTGCGATGACAGTCGAGACACCAGCTCATGCTGAGCGGCGTCGTCTGAGTGACCGTCTCCATCTCGTCGATGCGGCCGTGGCAGGTGACGCAGCCAATTCCTGCCGCCACGTGCACGTTATGGGCGAAGTAGGCGTAGTCGGGAAGCTTGTGCACCCGAATCCAGCGCATCGGCCGGCCGCTCTGGGCGCTTTCCCGAATCGGTGCGAGCGTTTCGCTGTCCCTCTTCACGGTCGTATGGCAGTTCATGCAGGTCTGCGTGGGCGGAAGGTTCGCGACGGGAGAAATCTCGACCGAGGCGTGACAGTATCGGCAATCGAGACCAAGCTCGCCGACGTGGAGCTGGTGGCTATACGGGACCGGTTGAACGGGACGGTAGCCCACGTCTGTGTACCACGGAGAAAAGTAGTACCAGACAAACGCGATCGCGATTATGGGGCCGAGGCCGCCCGCGATGGCGGCCACGATCGGGAGTTTGTTCCACCAAGGGGGAAAGATCTGGCCCACTGCCTAGGACTCCGGAGCGCCGGTGGACAGTTGCCCAAGCCGCGAGTCCGGAATGGATTTATGCCACATCCTCGCGCACCGAAATAATTCTTCGCAGGCAACGACTGGAATGTCGTTCGATGAAGCCGGAATCTTATCCACGAACTCTGACCTGGTCAAGCGCACCACGCCCTTCTGTCGACACGCACAGCGCCATCGATCTCATCGAGCATCGTCACATCGTCCGACGACGTCGCACGAGGCGCCCTCAGACGTTCTCGAAGGCCAGCGATTCGGCAAGCCTCGGGTCGCGTAGCGGTACGAGCGCCTGCCGTCGCATCAGCCAGCTCGCCGCAGCGACGAAGCACCCGCCGACAGCGACGAGCGCGGCGATGTCAAGAAGCGACGGACTGAGGCCCTCGGGATGGAGCGTCGGCATGATCTGCCAGTAGAGATCTACGTAGTGCATGGCGAGGAGCCACGCTCCCCCGACGGCCAGCGTCGCTCCCTTCCGCTTGACGGCACGTCCCATCAAGTAAAAGAACGGCGCCACGAAATGTCCCGCCATGAGGAAGAGCGAGACCGTCAACCAGGACCCTTCCATCCGCGCCTTGTACCAAGTCGTCTCTTCAGGGAGGTTCGCGTACCAAACCAAGAAAAACTGCGAGAAGGCGATATAGGTCCAAAACACGGTGAACGCGAAGAGGAACTTACCGACATCTTGCAGGTGCTCGGGACTGATGACCGTGTCGAGCAGCCCCGCCCGGCGCATCGCCACCGCAACGACCGAGAGCAGCGCGATGAACCCCACAAAGGAACCAGCAAAAAAATACACGCCGAACATCGTTGAGTACCAGTGCGGCGTGAGCGACATGATCCAGTCGACCGAGGCGAACGTCTGGGTCAGCGCGAGGACGATGATCGCGGGTCCGGCAAAGCGGCGCAGGCGGGCCGACACTCCGGGATCCCCCGTCGCATCCTGCCCGCGCGAGCCGCGGTAGTACAGAATGGCGATGAAGGACCAGATTCCGAAGTAGAGCGCCGCACGGATCAGGAAGAACGGGACATTGAGATATGGCGCCTTCCAGCGAAGCAGCGCATCCTGCTCGACGGCCTCAGGATGGGACCACTCATACAGATCGTGCAGGCCGAAAAGCAACGGCACGAAGAGGGCCGCCATCACGGGGAGCATGGCGAAGGTCGTCTCTCCGATCCGTCGCAACACGATCCCCCATCCTCCCTGGGCCGCGTATTGGATCAGCACGAAGAAGAGCGCGCCCAGGGCCAGGCTCAGAAAGAACAGGAATGACACGAGCCACGAGAAGAAGAACTGCTTCGGATTCGCCATCCCCAGAATCGCGCAGGCCACTATCCCGAGCAGAGCGGCGACGGCGCCAATAACCGGAATGCGGTTCCACGGGTGCCCCGGCGGGATCGTGGCCTGCTCGGGCCGCAGCGCGACGTGATCGCGTCCGTGGATCATTCGGACTCCAATAGTTCGACGTGTCGTGCGCCTAGCGACTCCAGCAGCTTCCGGGTGGCCGACGGATCGAACTGAGGATCCCAAGACTCGATCGAAATGAAGAAGGCGTCGTCGGTCACCCGTTCGAAGACCTTGGATCGGAAAAGCGGATGATGGTGCATGGGGAGCCGGTTCAGGCCGAGCATGCCGAGGACGGCGCCGAGCGCGGCGAAGAGGACTCCCAGCTCGAACGTGATCGGAATCATCGCGGGCCAGGCGAAGAACGGTTTGCCGCTGATCACAAGGGGGTACGCGCTGGCGTGTACCCACCACTGCAGGACGAACCCGAGCGCGGCGCCAGTCAATCCCGTGGCGAGGACGATCCAGGGAAGCGGCGAGCGCCGGATGCCCATGGCTGTCTCGAGGCCATGGACCGGGAAGGGGGTATGCGCGTCCCAACGCGTGAAGCCCGCGTCACGCACCCGCTCGCATGCGTGATAGATGTCCGCCGGCGTCGCGAATTCCGCGAGGATTCCGTAGTGGGGCCCCTCTGGGAGCCGGTTGACCAGCGGCATAGCCCTGAGCGAGCGAAGCGAGAGCATCAAGAGGCTCCTTCCGCAGCGGGCTCCGACGCTCCACGGGACCGCGTTGCCGCTCGGTGGTCCTTGATCTCGCGTTCGGGGCCGGGCCAATGCGGATTGGCCTGCGGCAGGACGGTCTTGACCTCGGCGGTTGCCACCATCGGAAGAAAGCGCACGAACAGGCAGAACATGGTGAAGAAGAGCCCGAAGCTTCCGAGCAGGCACGAGATGTCCCAGATCGTGGGAGTGAAGTACCCCCAGGCCGAGGGGAGGAAGTCACGGTGCAGCGACGTCGTGATGATCACGAACCGCTCGAACCACATGCCGATGTTGATGATGATCGACATGACGAACAGGATCGGGATGCTCGTGCGCGCCTTCTTGAACCAGAAAACCTGAGGGCTGATCACGTTGCAGGAGACCATGATCCAATAGGCCCAGGCGTACGGTCCGCCCGCGCGGTTCAGGAACGTGAAGTACTCGTAGGGGTTCCCGCTGTACCAGGCCGTGAAGAACTCCGTGGCATAGGCGAAGCCGACCATCGACCCGGTCACGAGCGTGATCTTCGCCATGTAGTCGAAGTGCCGGAGTGTGACGATGTGCTCGAGGCTGAACGCCGTGCGACAGATCACCATGAGCGTCAGCACCATGGCGAACCCCGAGAAGATCGCGCCCGCGACGAAGTAGGGCGGGAAGATCGTCGTATGCCACCCGGGCAGGACGGAGACCGCGAAATCCATTGAGACGATCGAATGAACCGAGAGGACCAGCGGCGTCGCGAGAGCGGCGAGGACGAGATAGGCGCTTTCGTAGTGGTTCCAACTGCGCACCGAGCCCCGCCATCCCAATGCGAAAAAGCCGTAGACGAGTTTCCGGGTGCGAGTTTTGGCGCGGTCGCGCATCATCGCCAAGTCTGGAATCAAACCGACGTACCAGAACAGCACCGACACAGTTCCGTACACGCTGACCGCAAAGACGTCCCAGAGAAGAGGGCTCCTGAAGTTGGGCCACACGCCCATCTGATTCGGCAGCGGGAACATCCAGTAGGCGACCCAGACGCGTCCCACGTGGATCCCGGGGAACAACAGCGCGCACATCACGGCGAAGATGGTCATCGCTTCGGCCGCGCGGTTGATCGAAGTGCGCCATGTCTGCCGGAAGAGGAAGAGGATCGCCGAGATCAGAGTCCCCGCGTGCCCGATCCCGATCCAGAACACAAAGTTCGTAATGTCCCACGACCAGCCGACGGGGACGTTGAGACCCCAGATGCCGATCCCCTCCCAGAAGAGCCACGAGACCGCCACGCCCAGAAGACCGAGGAGCGCGAGGGAGGGGATGAAGAAGAGCCACCAACCGATCGGCGTCGGCCGTTCGACCGGCCCCGCGACGGCCTCGGTGATCGAATGGAAATCCGGCGAGCGCAGGATCAGCGTTGGATGGCCCGCGACAGGATTGTCTAGCAGTTCAGCTTCCGTCTGGGCCAAACGTGTCCCCCGCCCTCGACGTCTGGAAGACCGAGAATCCTTACAAGTTTTTCGACGCGGTCTTCAAAGACGTCGCCCCGCCCGAGGCGGGCAATCTAGTACCGTCGACTAGCGAGGCGGAGCGCCCACGCAACTTGTTCGCCGGTTCCCAAGCCAAGCATCGCTAGTTCGAAGAGTGGCGCGTTTGTACCATCGCGCATTGTAGGAGTCAAGCGTCCGCCACCGTGCATGCGGTCACGCGCGCTCCAGCGCGACCTCGCTGAGCGATTCGTGGCGGGGGCGAGTCGAAACGCGTGGCCCGTTCACGGCGCGGTTGTGAGGCCGATCTGCTGGAGCAGCGGTTCGAGATCGTCTCCCGAGGCAGGGACGCAGGTGAGGATTCTCGCTGCCGTCGCCCGGACCCACGGCGCTGCCTCCGGAAGTGCGCGGATCACTCGGCCGGCCGGGGTCCCCGCCGCGCGAGTTTCACGCGCTGGGGTGGAGACATCGAGAAGCCATTGCCATGCCTCGTGCGTCTCGGTGGCGAAGTCCTCGAGCAGTGACGACGCGCCACCAGCGTGCTGGATCTGCGCGATGCGTGCTGCCAGCTCACGCGCTTCGACCAGCCCCGAGTTCATGCTCTGCACGCCGACAGGAGCGGCATGGTGCGCGGCGTCCCCGGCGAGCCAGACGCCGCCTTTCCCAAGGCTCCGCGTCAGGCGCCACTCGAACACCGCGAGAGTGGACCAGTAGATCTGCGTCGGCCGCGCCGTATACCACGGAGCCCTCGCGGCGATGAGCTGCGCGAGCCGCTGCATTGACGGCAGGTGTCCAGCGGCGTCCGGAATTTGGAATCCCCAACGGCATCGCCCCTCCTCGAGCGGCCAGTAGACGCTCGTGAGGTCGGGATCGAGAATGACGCGCACTTCGTCGGGAAGCTCCCCCGTCACTTCGATCTCGTAGATCGAAAAGATTTGGCCCCCGCCGTGCTCGGCCATCTCGATGCCAGCCATCCGCCGCACGGCCGAGTCGAACCCGTCGGCGCCGATCACATAGGTCGGTCGGATCGTCTCGCTTCGCGCCACGAGCGACTCGGTTCGCGCGACGGGGTAGCCGGTCGCGACCTGGTCGAGCTTCGCGACCTCCGCCCCGATAGTCCCGCCATCCATGGTGAGGGACTGGAGGCGGTGTCCCCAGAGAACCTTGAGCTTCTTCTGATGGAGCGCCTCCTCTGCAGCCCTCTCCAGCAGGCTTTGGCGGACAACGAGGAGATACGGATGCTTGGTCGCGAGGACCGAATAGTCGATCTCGGCGCGCCTCTCCCGCCCTTCGTAGTAGGCAACCTTCGTCAGCTTCCGCCCCGCGGCGATCAGCCCTTCGGAGAGTCCTGCCTCGTCCAGAATCCGGAGCGTGCTCGGATGGATCGCCAGGGCGTAACTGTACTGAGTCGTGCGTTGGTTCGTGTCGACGATCTCTACGCGGATTCCGTGCTGCTGCAAGAACAGGGCAGCGACGAGACCTACCGGACCGGCGCCGACGACGAGAACCTCAGGATCGGGGTGACGAAACATCGAGCGTCCTCCCTGCGCACCTGCGCAAGAATTGCGGTCCCGGAATTACTCCGACACGCTCCTGGCAGCCATGGCGGACCACTCAAGCCTTGGCCGACCCCTCGCACCAACATCCGCATCGGTTCACGCCGCGCTAATCCGTGTTCGCCAGCTGCGCGAGGATCGTGTCAATGGGCGCCTTCGCGCACGCGAACATCGGCGTGTCCCGCTGCGTGTAGAGGCTCGCCTCCGTGTAACGCAGCCGCCCCACCAGATCGACAAACTCCTGCGGGTAGTCGGAGTCGAACGCGACCACGAAGTCCTGATCGTCGATGCCGTAGCTGTTGCTCGTGTTCAGACGGACGCCCTTGAACGGGGCGGAGGCGGCGATGTGCTCGTCCATCATCCCCTGCCGCGCGTGCGGCGAAAGGCGGTACCACGACCGCGTTTTCGTGAAGGGGTACACGAACAAATATTTGCCCTCCCCCGGCAACAGCTCGACGCCCTCCCCCGCGCCCTTCATCTTGTTGACGTAGGGCGACCGGCGCTGCAGCGAGAGGTAGCTGTACACCTGCGACAGGTAGGCGCCCAGCTGCGACCGTCTGATCGTCGCCTCCATCGACTGGAAGCACTCCGGGTCGAACGCGATCCGCCACAGCATGAAGTCCACGCCCGCGCGCAAGCCCACGAGCGAGTAGGTGCGGAGGATCAGGTCGTCCGAAGACTCCCACTTCCGCACCAGTTCGATGAACTCGGCCGCCGCCGCCCGACGCTCGTCGCCGGGGAGCCGCCGGAACACTGGGTCGAGCCAGTAGAACGAATAGTTCAGGAACTGGCGGCGTTGCCTGTCCGGGTCCTTACCCGTGACGATCCCGTTCGGGTCGAGGTCGACGGAGGGACCGCGGCGGGGCGGCGGGCCGGTGCGCTCGGGAGCCTGCTCCATAGTCATACCTGCTGTGCGGCCAGCGGCCGAAAGTCGCGCGAACGCTGCGCTTGAACGCGCTCGTACTCGGCCTCGCTTGTTTCCAAGACTCGTCGTCCCGCGCTACGGCTGCCGAGGCGGAGGCACCGTCACTGTCGTGCCTGCCGCACCTGTGGCACTCGCGGCACCAGCCGCACCCGTCGCACCCGTGGCACCCGAATTCGGCGACATCGACTTCACGTGCTCGATGAGGGCCATTAACCCTTCTTCGCTGATGAGCCCCTGGAACGTTGGCATCAGTGGCTGGAAGCCCTTCACAATCTTGGCCTGCGAATTCAGGATCGACTCGCGCAGGTACGCCTCGTTGATCATGACCGTCGAGCCATCGGCGAGCTCGACGCGCTTTCCAAAGATGTCCTTCAGCGAGGGGCCGCGGCCCTGACCGGTATCAAGGTGGCAACTGTTGCATGCCAGTTGCTGGAACATCGCCGCGCCACGTTCTGCCAACGAGCCTTCGCCGCCACCGGCCAGCCAACTCTGATATGCGGCTGGCTCCATCACTGTGACCGAACCAATCATCCCTGAGTGGCTGGTGCCGCAGTATTCGGCACAGAACATGTGATACGTGCCGGCCTTGGTCGGCTCGAACCAGAGTTCCATGTAGCGTCCGGGAATGGCGTCGATCTTGGTGCGAAACGCTGGGAAGTACAGGCTGTGCAGCACGTCTTCGGATGTGACCGTGATCTTGACCGGCCGACCCATGGGCACGTGCAGCTCGTTGATTTCGCGCTGACCTTCGAGATGCTGGAACTTCCACATCCACTGCTTGCCGACGGCGTAGATGTGCATCGCCTCTTCTGGCGGCCGTCGCAGGTGATAGAAGACCGACGCGCCCCAGCCGAACATCACCATTGCGACCACGGTTGGAATCACGCTCCAGAGCAGTTCCATCGCGAGGTTGCCCTCGATCCGCGCGCCAACCTCACCGGCGTGCCGGCGATGAAACTTCACTCCGAACACGATCACGAGCACCGCGATCAGCAGCGCGAAAAAGGCCGTAACCGCGACGAGAAAGAAGTAGAGCGCATCCACGTCCATCGCAAACGAGGACGCCTGCTCGGGGAACATCGGAATGCCGAATAAAGACATAAGCTAGCGAGGCTCCGCCTCAGACCGGCGAGCATGGAGGGACCGCCCCGCCTCGCTAGTCGCGATATTGCCTTGCCCCGCTCCGGGGTCCCCGCCGCGCGGGCTTTGCGCGGTGGGGTGGTCTCCGCGGGGCGAGCCGGTGCGACCTTCGCGCCGAATCGACACGACCACGAACCCCAGAAGCGCCAGCACGGTCACGGCGCCGCCCACTCGAACGGCACGCATCGCCACGAAGCCATACGACCCGGTCGCAGGGTCGTAGTGATAGCAGTAGAGCAACAACTGATCGATCGCATTGCCGATGCGCCCGGCCGACGAGTCCATCAGCGCGAACTTGACGTCACGGGGGGCGTACTCGATCCCGAAAAAGTACCGCGACAGCTTGCCCTCGGGCGTCGTCACGATGATGCCGCTCGGATGGGCGAACTGTTGCGTCTTCTCGTCCCATGCGTAATGAAACCCGGCGGCATCGGTGAGCGCCTTGATCGACGACTCGTCCCCGGTCAGGAAATGCCAGCCCTTCGCGGTCTCGGGCCGCTTGTAACGATCGAGATTCGATTTCTTCTTGCCGTTGGCCAGCGCCGGTGTTTCGCGAGGATCGAAGCTCACCGCGATGACATCGAATTCCCGGCCGACCGATTCCTCGAGAATCATGAGCGAGGTCGTGAGCCCATTGAGGACCTGCGTGCAGAGCATCGGGCACTCGTAGTACACGAACGCCATGACGACCGGCTTGGCGCCGAAATAGTCGCCGAGCTTGACCTGGCGTCCTTCCTCGTCTCTGAACGGCAGATCGAGTGGCAGTTGCTCGTTGAGGCGCTGATCATACGACACGCTGGCGAGCACCGCCGGCATCTGACTGGAAGGGATGCCCGACCGCGGGTTCACGCCCGGTACGTCAGACTGCGCCATCGTGTTGATCGCCGCCACCGCCAGAAATGCCGCGGTTGATAATGCTCGTGCTCTCTTCATGACTTCTTCGCACATTCGCGTGATACCTGCAGTACCTTCGCTCGTGGCCTTATCGCGGCGCCACCGTGCGCCCCGACGATGAATCCTGGACTACCTGATTGAATCCGGCCGGCGCCTCTGACGCCGCTGCCGCACCCCCGCGCTCGCTCATCAAGCGCAGTGCATCTTCAATCGGGATCCGCACGACGCCCGCGCCCTTATCCACCCAGCCATAGGTCGTCAGCCTTTCGCGCTCGCTCTCCCGCAGTGTGTAGGCGTCCTTGAATGGTTGGGTCTGAAGCCGCGGCCCTTGCGGCTCGCGCACCTGACCCGCCGCAAGCGGAAACGTTTGCACCGCCCGACTCGCCTCGGACTCTTGTCCTTCGAAGAGCCAGAACGTGCCGTACACGATTCCGGCCGAGAGCATCGTCGCCACGGTCAGCCAGACTGCGAACTTGGTCGCAATCGTCGGCTCGATGTCGGTGTGCTCGTACTGCGCACCCGCCGGCGTCGGCCCGTATTCGCGGTCGGTGTCGTTAGTGGACATGATGAGTCAGCGCCTTCGACAATCCCGGATCCTTCACTGGCAACAGTGAATGACCCTTCAAGTTCGCGGCAAACAGCGCCAGGAAAATCCCGCCGATGGCAATCGGCACAGCAAAATCCAGTAACCCCACGCTCAACCGTTCGGTGTGGAACTCTGGCGCCACGTGCCAGTAGTACTCGACGATTCGGGCGATCAGCACCCACGTGGCCACCATCCGCAGCCGCTTCCAATCGCGCTTGAGGTCACGCGAGAGCAACAAGACGTACGGCAGCGCGAAGTGAGCCACGATCATGAACACGCTCACCCACTGGTAGCCGTTGTCCCACCGAATCAGGTAATGCGGAATCTCTTCGACGACGTTGGCCGACCAGATGATCAGGAACTGCGAGAACGTCAGGTACGCCCACAGCATCAGGAACGCGAACAGGAGCTTTCCGAGATCGTGCAGGTGCGCGCTGGTGATGACGCGGTCGAGCGGCGCCACCTGCGACAGCATGATCAGCACCACAATCGCAAAGCTCATGGCCGACAGTCCTTGACCCACCATGTACATCGGCCCCCACATCGTCGAGTACCAATGCGGATTGACCGACATGGTCCAGTCGACCATCGCGAAGGTCACCGTCAGACTGTAGATCACCAGCCCGGCGCCGGACAGAATCGAGAACTTTCGAACCAGCCCGGGATCGCCCGTCCGATCCTGTTCAGCCGACCACCTGGTCAAGGCCCACGAGATGGCGATCCAGATCGCGAAATAGAGCACCTGCCGAACCAGGAAGAAGGTCTCGTTGAGATACGGCTCCTTCTGTTGAAGGATCGGGTCACTCGCCACTGCTTCTACATGCGTCCAGTGATAGAGATCGTGCATCCCGAACACGATCGGTAGATAGAGAGCGGCCATGATCGGCATCGTCCGCACCGCCGCTTCGAGCGGCCGGCGAATTACCACACCCCACGCGCCGCCGGACAAGTGCTGGACCATCAGGAGCGCCATGCTCCCGAGCACGAGCCCCATCCAGAACGTGTACGCCACCAGGTAGGCCTGATAGAACCGCGCCAGGTCGGTCATCATGAAACCGACGATGGTCAGCACGACGCCGACGAGTCCGGCGCCCATGCCGAGGCGCTGGACCCCACTGATCGTGTCCGGTGCTTGATAGCTTTCAGAAGTCGCCATGATCAATGTTTCGTCGGCGCCGGCGCCGCTGCTCCCCCAGCCGGCGGGCCGTCGAGCTCACTCCGGCGGTCGGCCGGCACATCGTTGACCGGCGCGTACTGGCTGTACTGCAGCGCACGAACGTACGACGCAATCAGCCAGCGGTCACGAACGGGCACCGCTTCGGCGTAGCCTTGCATCGCACCAAACCCGTTGGTGATGACGTCGTAGAAATAGCCGATACGCTCTTGTCGCAGGCGGTCCTGGTGATAGCTCGCCGCCTGCCGCAGACCGCGTTGCACGACCATGCCTTGACCGTCGCCGAGGCGGCCGTGGCAGGGCGTGCAGTAGATGTTGAAGCGCTCCTGCCCGCGCTTGAGGTCGTCGTGCGTGACGGCAAACGGAACGGCCTCCACGAGCTGTCCGTTCACCTTGCCGGTGTAAAGCGCCTCGTCTTCACGAAGCCATCCGCGCGCAACCGTGCCCGTCGGCGGCACTCGTGACGCGCGACCATCGGCAAACAGGGCACCGGCTTCGTAAGCTTCGTAACGCGGTGTGTCGTGCATGTCCTGCCGGCAGGCCGCGCCAAAGAGCGCGAGAGCCACGATCCAGCTCACGCCCCTACGCCGGAACGTCATAAACCCCTTTCGGCCCAATCCGCTCGAGAAATGCCACCGTGTCGGTCGGCGAAAACTTCGGATCTTCAGCCTCGATCACGAGAAAGAACTTGTCGGAGCTGGCGAGCGAAAACCGCGGCGCGTTGAACACCGGGTGGTACGGCTGCGGCAAGCCATTCAACGCGATCATTCCGCCCGCGGCCGTCAATGACGCGAACAGAATCGTCAGTTCGTATGACGGAATGACGAACGCCGGCCAGCTTGCGAACGGGCGACCGCCCACATTCATCGGGTACTCGATCACCGCCGCCCAATATTGAAGAACAAAGCCGGTCAGCATTCCGGTGATGCCGCCAGCCAGCACGAGCGACGGCAGGATGGTCCGCTTCTTGTGGATGATGTCGTTCAGCTCTTCGACCGGAACGGGCGTGTAGCCCTCGACCTTCGTGAAGCCTTCGGCCATCACGCGTCGGGCGGCGTCAACGAGCGCCTGCGCCGAATCGAATTCGGCCATCACGCCATAGGTCACATTGGTTGATTCAGGTGCGTGCATCGCGTCCTCAGTGCCCCTGATGATGATGATGATCGACCTTCGCTTGTGGCAGCAAGGTTCGCACTTCGAAGATCGAAATCATCGGCACGAATCGGATGAAGAGGAAAAAGAGCGTGAGGAAGAGGCCGATCGTCCCGAAGTAGGTCATGAGGTCCCACCGCGTTGGGTAGTACATGCCCCAGGCCGATGGCACGAAGTCGCGGTTGAGCGTCGTCACGATAATCACGAAGCGCTCGAGCCACATGCCGAAGTTCACGA
This sequence comes from uncultured Acidobacteriota bacterium, assembly GCA_963724485.1. GTDB lineage: Bacteria > Acidobacteriota > Vicinamibacteria > Vicinamibacterales > UBA2999 > JACCSI01. Next base: position 444,693 of record CAVRUW010000009.1, on the reverse strand, counting down.
ACAGCGACAGCACGAAGAGCAATTTCAGGTTCATCCGAACCCGCTTGAACCACAGCAGCTGCACCAGCCCGATGTTGACCGAGATGAGCGACCAGTACGCCCATCCGTACGGTCCGAACATGCGGTTCCACATCATCGCCTTCTCGTAGAAGCTCGCGCTGTACCACGAGAAGAACGCTTCCATCGTGTAGCCGTATCCGACCATCAAGCCAGTAGCCAACATGACCTTGGCCATGTTGTCGATGTGCTTCATCGTGATGAAGTCTTCGAGCTTGTAGGCGGCGCGAATTGGAATCGCCAGCGAGAGCACCATCGCGAACCCGGAGTAGATCGCGCCCGCGACGAAGTAGGGCGGAAAGATGGTCGCGTGCCACCCGGGCATCACCGAAACCGCGAAGTCGAAGCTGACCACCGTGTGGACGGAGAGCACGAGCGGCGTGGACAGGCCGGCCAGAATCAGCGAGGCCACTTCGTAGCGATGCCAGTGACGCGCCGAGCCGCGCCAACCCAACGACAAGATGCCGAAAATGACCTGCTTGACCTTCGACACGGCGCGGTCGCGCATCGTCGCGAGGTCGGGGATCAAGCCGACGTACCAGAACACGATCGACACCGTGGCGTAGGTGCTGACCGCAAACACGTCCCAAATCAGCGGGCTGCGGAACTGCGGCCACAACCCCATCGTGTTGGGATACGGGAACAACCAATACGCGGCAACCCATGGGCGACCGGTGTGGAAGATGGGAAAGATCGCGGCGCACATGACCGCGAAAATGGTCATGGCTTCGGCGAACCGGCTGATCGACATGCGCCACTGCTGCTTGAAGAGCAGCAGAATCGCCGAAATCAGCGTGCCGGCGTGGCCGATACCGATCCACCAGACGAAGTTGATGATGTCGAACGCCCACGCGACCGGGATGTTGTTGCCCCAAATGCCAATCCCACGGAGCAGCAACCAGGAAAGCGACGTCATGAGGCCGATCAGGAGCGTGAAGCCGATCAGGAAACCGAACACCCAACCCAGCGGCGTGCGTTTGGACAGCGGGATCTGCGCCACCGTTTCGGTGACCGACTCCAGGTCATGACCCGGGGCGATGACCGGTACGTCGAGGACGCCCGCTGAACTGCCGTGCGCGTGAACGTTGTTCGCCATCAGTGCTGCTCGCCCGACGTGCTGCGCGTGTCCCCAGCATGGCCACCCAGGCTCACGTTCGTCGGCAGGGACGGATGGGGATTACGAACCGCGGCGAGATAGGTCGTACGCGGACGCGTGTTCAGCTCCTCGAGCGTCGCGTAGTTGCGCGGGCTCGCCTTGAGCTGAGCGACCCGGCTCGTGGGATCGTTGATGTTGCCGAACACGATCGAATCGGTCGGACATGCGGACTGGCAGGCGGTCAGGATCTCGCCATCGCGAATCTCGCGATCTTCGCGCTTGGCCTGGATGCGCGCGGTGTTGATGCGCTGCACGCAGTACGTGCACTTCTCCATCACGCCGCGGCTTCGCACCGTGACGTCAGGGTTGCGCTGGAGCTTGAGCGTTTCGGTGTTCCAGTCCTGATAGAGCAGGAAGTTGAAGCGTCGCACCTTCCACGGACAGTTGTTCGAGCAGTAGCGTGTCCCGACGCAACGGTTGTAGACCATGTCGTTCAGGCCTTCGCTGCTGTGAACAGTGGCAGCGACGGGGCAGACGACTTCGCATGGCGCGTTCTCGCAGTGCTGACACGGCATCGGCTGCATGAACGTGTCGGGGTTGTCGAGTGGACCCGTGTAGTAACGGTCCACGCGCAACCAATGCATCTCACGATTGCGGCTGACCTGCTCCTTGCCGATGACTGGAATGTTGTTCTCGGCCTGGCAAGCCAGGACGCAGGTGCCGCACCCCGTGCAGGTGTTGAGGTCGATCGCCATGCCCCACTGGTTGCCGGTGTATTCGACCGGCGCGTAGAGCGAGATGGGCTTGTCGAGCTTCATGTGCTCCATCTCTTTGGCGAACGTCGGCGTCTTCTTGAACTCTTCGAGCGGCGCCGAACGAACGATGTTGCGGCCCTCGATGGCCCAGTGATCCTGTGTGCACACCAGTTCGTAGTGGTCGCCCGTAGCGGAGACTTCTGCCGCGCCAAACCACGGCGATGTGCTGCCACGCAAGACGTAGGCATTGAAGCCAGTGCCATTCCCAACCCGTCCAGCGCGCGTCCGGCCATAGCCCACGTGAATCGTGATGGCGTCGGTCGCGTGGCCCGGATTGATCCAGATCGGCAGGCGCAGTTCGCGGCCTTCATGCGTCACACGAATCAGGTCGCCGTTGTGGAGGTTCAGACGCGCCGCGGTCGCTGGCGCGATCAGCGCCGCGTTGTCCCATGTCAGCTTGGTGACCGGCTTCGGCATTTCCTGCAGCCAGCCGTTGTTCGCAAACCGCCCGTCGTAGATGGTGGGATCGCGACGGAAGTTGACTTCGAAGGCAGGCACTGCGGCAGGTGCCGCGAGGTGCCGCAGGTGCCGCGGGTGCCGCGGGTGCGGGTGCGGAAGGTGCCGCAGGCGCGGTGAAGGCCGTTCCAGCAATGAAGCCGTCGTGGAGCCATCGTCGCCAGTTCTTCTCGAAGTTCGCTGCGGCAATCTGTTCAGGGGTCGGCGGCGGGGGCGGCGGCACCGCTGGTTGCGCAGCAGCCTGCTGGCCAGGCGCCGGGGTGAACGGTGACGTCGCCGGACGCGCCGGGGCGGGCGGCTTGCCATCCAAGGCCACGAACGGAACCTTCCTCTCGCACCTGCCCCACTCGGCGCACCTGCCGCACTCGACGCACCACCAGCACCAGAGGCACCAGCACCTCCGGCACCTGCACTTGCGGCACCTGCGGCACCTGCCTGTGGCTGCCCCATCCAATACTCGCGGACCACGTCGTAGCCGGACCTCTCGGGACGGTCGGACAGGGTGGCGATGATTTCGTGCGCCGACTTGCCGGCGTACATCGGCTGAATCAGTGGCTGGACGATCGACACGGTTCCGTCGACGGTCCTCGCATCGCTCCAGGCTTCCAGATAGTGCGCCGCGGGCACGTGCCAGTGACACAACGTCGCCGTCTCGTCGAGGAAGAGACCGGTGTGAAATCGCGTCTGAACCTTGCTCAGTGCGTCGGCAAATCTCAGGTCGGCTGGTGCGGTCTGCACCGGGTTCGATTCGCCGACGATCATCAACATCTGGACGCGGCCGGCGTTCATGTCCGACACCAGGTCGCGCATCGCCGCGTGCTGATCGCTCGCGACGATCTCAGGCGTCGGCTGATAGGTCACCGTGGCGCCGACGTTGCCCAACACCTGATTGATCGCGTGCACCAACGCGTGCACGGCAGGGGGCTGCGCTTCTCCGGCCACGACCAGGGAGGTGCCGCCATGGCTGGAAAGATCCTGGGCAATCGCCTCGACGTACGGTTCGGTTCCCGCCGGAGGCGTGCCCGCCGCGCCGGCAACGCCGACGCGCGCGGCGATTGCGCGCGCAAAGCCGTCGATCGCGCTGGCCTTGAGCGGAATCCGATGATCGGCATTGCTTCCGGTGACCGACGGCGTCGGCTCCACGACATACAAACGATTCAGCCGATCGGGCTGGGCATCGAGACGGCGGCGAGACGAGAACTGACGCGCATACCGCAGGTTGGCCGCACCTTCTGACGAGAGGAAATCGGCGTCGAGCGACACCACGATGTCGGCGCGCGTGAAGTCGTACACCGGATTGAGGTACTGACCCAGGGCCGCGCGCAGTCCGGCGCGCGCGTTGTCCGCGGCCGGAACCGGCTCCCACTGAATCCATTTCGCCGCAGGATGTGTTTTCAGGATCGCTTGCAGTTGCTGGCCGAGCGTCGGCGAAACGACGGTCTCCGTGAGAATGCGGAGGCCTGCGCCTTGGGTTGCCGACTGAGCTGACAGGCTGGCACGAACGGACGCAATGAACGCGCTCCACGGCCGAATTTCACCGAGCTGGACGATTGATTGCGAGCGGTCCGGATCGTACATCGTCAGCAGCGAGGCCTGCGCGTACAAGTCGGTGGCGCCCAGGCTTCCGGGGTGATCGGGGTTGCCTTCGGCTTTTGTGGGACGGCCTTCGTGGCTTTCGACGAGGAGGCCCGTGGCCATGCCACCAAGCGTCATCGCCGTGGCGAAGAACAAGGGGCGGCCGGGGATCTCTTCTTCCGGCTGACGGACGTAGGGGACGATCAGCTCATTCGGCTGAACGGTGCAGGCCGCGCTGACGCCTGCGAGCGCAAGCGACGCGCTCATCAGCTTGAGAAACGATCGACGGCCCACCGGATCGATCCACTCCGTGGCGTTCTCGGGGAATTCGCGATGCAGGTACTGCTGGAACTCCGGCGTATCGGCGAGCGCCTCGAGGCTTCGCCAGTACTGCTTGCCGCCGGTGCCACGCACGCGCGCGCGAATATCGGCCAGATCCGGTGTTCCCGCCTTCTCCATCTGTCCCCTTAAACCTTTGCCTTCTGCTGTTGGCTTGCCGTCACGAGCGCGCAACGCGGGTCTGCCCGCGTCGACGCCTAGCGGTGGCAGACCGAGCAGCTCGTCAGCTCGCGGACGCCCGCAATCTTGTAGTCGCGAACCAACTGTTCGCCGATCTCACGCTGGTTGCCCGCCGGGCGATAGCCCATGGTGACGATCTCTTCGCGCGGGCGAACGAACCGCGCGGGATCGCGATGGCAGTCGAGGCACCACTCCATCTGCAGCGACGACTCCTGCAGCATCAGCGGCATGCGGTCGACACGACCGTGACACGTCTCGCATCCCACGCCCTTCTTCACGTGGATACTGTGGTTGAAATACACGAAGTCCGGCAGGTCGTGGACGCGGATCCACCGCAACGGCTTGTCGTCGCGGAAGCTGGCACGCACGGGCTCCAGATATGGACTGGTTGACCAGATCTGGGAGTGACAGTTGATGCAGGTCTTGGTCGGCGGAATGCCCGCGGAGGACGCGACCTCAACCGACGTGTGGCAATACCGGCAATCGATGCCGATGCCACCGACGTGATGCTGATGCGAGAACTGGACGGGTTGTTCGCGAAATGTGTTTGCCGAGGTCACGAAGTCGGACCGCTGCAGCATCAGGATGAACCATCCAAGTCCCAGAATCAGGAACAACCCCCCGACCAGACTTGCGCGGGACCACTGATTGGCACTCTTCGGGAAAACCTGCGGCATGGATCAGAACACTAAGAGTGGATAAACCGAGCACTCTACCCCGGTTTGGCCACGCAGCGTACGTTGTGAAAAGTTTCTCAAGCTGGGTTATATCAGATCGACCCGCCCCTCAACAAACCCGGCCGCAACGTCCCATGAGAAACCGCAACGTCCCATTAGAAATAACGTCTCGTGAAGTCATTTTGGTGAAATGACCTAATTTTTGACTGCTTTACGCCCCCGTCAATGCCACTTCAAAGTGTTGAACCACCTCATCTTGGGGTCCAACACCCACTTGACAGGTACGAAACGACGGCGCATAAGGATGGGCAAATTCAACAAGTCGAGAGGAGCCCACATGAGACGCGCCAGGTTGGTCTCTTCGCTCATCGTCGCGCTGCTTGCCTCGTCGCCGTCGGCTTTCGCACAGTCCACCGCCGCCACCATTTCTGGCACTGTCCTCGACGAACAGAAATCGGTGTTGCCAGGAGCAACCGTCACGATTCGAAACGTCGAGACGGGGCAGGTACGAACCGCCACCTCGGATGCGACCGGGAACTACAAACTCGTCGGCCTCCCACCCGGGCGCTACGAATTAGTCGTCGAGCTCGCCGGATTCACTCGATCGATGCAGTCCGACGTGATCCTCCGAATCGCTCAAGAGATCACACTCCACGCCACGCTCAAGCTCGCTGGACTTCAAGAAGCCGTGACTGTGACCGCGGAGACACCGATTGTGGAGACGACCAAGTCGTCGCTTGGAACCACGATTTCGACGCGGACGATCGAGGAGCTGCCGATCGCCGGCCGCAATTTCTCGACTCTGGCGCAACTGACGCCTGGCATCACCAGCACCGGCGGCACCGGGATCTCGTCGTCCGGCCAATTGACGCGCAACAACACGTTTCCTGATCGACGGCTTGAGCAACGACGATGACTCGGTTGCCGGTCAGCGTGGCGGATTCTCCGTGGACGCGATCAAGGAGTTCGTCGTCGTCTCCAACAGCTTCAGCGCGGAGTACGGGCAGGCCTCGGGTGCGATCGTCAATGTGCTCACGCGATCGGGGACGAATACGACGGTGGGTCGCGGGTTCTACTACCACCGCGACGACTCGTGGGACGCCGCGACGGCGGCGTCCAAGTTAGTGACACCGGCGCCGCCAAAGTCGAAACTCGAGCAGAAGATTGTCGGGGGGTTCCTCGGCGGGCCGATCCGGCGCAACCGAATGTTCTACTTCGCGTCGGTCGAGTACACCGATCGACTCACGGAGAACGTCGTCACCGCCTCGACTGCGCCGCTATTTCTGCCCAACGATCCGGTGGTGTTTCCCCAGCCGTTCACGAATCCCCAGTTCATCGGCAAGGTCGACACGAACCTGACGGCACAGCACCTGCTCGCCGTACGCTATCGCATCGACAGCGACGAGCTGATTGGAACCGGAATCGGCGGCACTGCCACACGGGAGCGCGGCCAGGATCGCGAACGGAAGGACCAGGACCTCGCGATTCACGACAACTTGATCGTCGGCTCGCGCGGGCTCAACGAGTTCCGCATGCAGTTCTCGCGTCGCTACTTCAACTGGGACGTGACGCCATACTGCCCGCAGTGTCCGACGGTCAATCGGCCGGGTCTGGGCCTCGGCAAGGCGAGCAATATGCCTCAGGGCCGTACTGAGGATCGATGGCAGTTCGCCAACGCGTTCAGCTGGATCGTTCCAGATCGTTTTGGCGATCATTCCTTCAAAGTGGGCATCGATGCCAGCTTCATCGATCTCTATTCACTGTTCCACAACAACCTCGATGGCACGTTCACGTTCACTACGACGACGCCGTTCGATGTGGCGAATGCCGCGACCTATCCGACGCAGTTCACGCAGAACGTCGGCGATCCCGTGGTCCTCCTGAACAACAACATCTACGCGGTGTTCGTCCAGGATCAATGGAAGCCGCTTGATCGACTGACGATCAACTACGGCGTGCGATGGGACTACGAGGACGTGGTTGGCATCGAACACGACAAGAACAACTTTGCGCCACGCCTTGGCCTGGCGTGGGACCTGAGTGGGACGGGCCGCAGCGTGCTGCGGGCGGGCGGCGGGATCTACTACGACCAGGTGTTCCTGAACATCCCGCTCAACGCGGAGAATGCCAAGAAGTTCACCCAGACGCTGATCAGCAACCCAGGCTATCCGGATCCCTACGGACCGAATCCGAATCGCACGGGCGGGCCGATCGTTCCCATTCCAAGTTCGACGCGATTCGCCGAGGGCAATCGCACGCCCTACACCCAACAGATTACGGTGGGCTTCCAGCAGCAGATCGGCCGTACCTTCTCTGTGGGAGTCGATCTCGTCAACGCACGTGGATACGGGCTGTTGCGATCGTCGGACTTGAACTATCCGGATCTCGATGATCCATTGCGGCGCCGGCCGGACCCGAATTTCCAGCGCATCACTGTGGTCGAAACGCTGGGCAACTCCTGGTATACGGGTCTGCAGATGGGTGTCGAGAAACGCCTGTCCTCACGACACACTTACAGCATCGCGTACACCCTTGGCGAGACCGAGCGCGATACGGAGGACTTCAACTTTTTCCCGGTGGACAATCGCTTTTACGCGGCAGAGCGTGGAGCGGCGAGCAACGACGCGCGCCATCGCGTGTCCGCGGCTCTCACCGTTGAAATTCCCGGGGGTGTCCAGGTGGGCACGCTGATCGCCGCGCGTTCGAAGCAACCGTACAACATCACTACTGGTGCCGACGACAATCGCGACACGCAAACCAACGATCGGCCGGTCGGCGTCGAGCGGAACTCCGCCAGAGGCGCAGGGCTCTTTTCCGCGGACATCCGTGCCACGCGGCCCTTCACGGTTGGCGGCCGCCGCATCGAGATCATCGCGGAGGTGTTCAACGTCACCAACGAGAAGAACTGGATCACCTTCGATGGCAACCAGCGTTCGGCAACCTTCGGGCGGCCGAGCAACGGCGAGAACACGCGACAGGTTCAGCTCGGACTCAGGGTCGATTTCTGAGACTCCCCGATCTCCTTGATCTCCTGTGACTCAGTTCGCAGTAAAGTCCGCCGGGGGACGTCATGAAGATACGCACCTGGCTGTCGTTGTTGGTCGCGTGCCTGCTGGCGCCGCTCGCTGCCCAACCAGCCGAAATGTCATTTGCGCTGACTGGCGACTCCATCATCACGCGGCGCCTCTCGGTTTATTCCGAGCCGGCTTTCACGCGGATCGTCGAACTCGTTCGCAACGCGGACGTGGCCTTCACCAACCTCGAGATGCTGTTTCACGATTACGAGCCCTACGCCATGAGCGCGAGTGGCGGCACGTACATGCGCGCTGAGCCAGCGCTCGTGAAGGAGCTCGTTTGGGCGGGGTTCGATCTCGTCGCACGTGCGAACAATCACTCGGGAGACTACGGCGTGCTCGGGATGAACCTGACGACCAGGTACGTGGCGGAAGCTGGCCTCGTGCAAGCCGGCGTCGGACAGAGTCTCGCCGAGGCACGTGAAGCTAAATTCCTGGAAACACCCAAGGGCCGCGTGGCGTTGATTTCGGTCGCCTCCACGTTTCCCGATCACTCCCGAGCCGGCCGGACACGCGGCGACATGCCGGCGCGGCCGGGCCTGAATCCTCTTCGCTTCGAGACGATCACCACCGTCACGCCGGAGCGCCTCGAGACGCTGAAACAGATTGCCGGCGAGATCAACGGGCGACCCGTGACGGCGACCGGCGATTCCTACACGTTCTTCGGCCGCCGGTTTACAACCGGTAAGCAGCCGGGGGTGCGGACCGAGCCCAACAAGGAGGACCTTGCCGAGATTGCCGCGGTCGTGAAGAGCGCCGCCGGGCTGTCCGACTACACGATCGTGACCATTCACGCGCACGAGGGCGGACGGGATCGCGTCCTGCCGGCAGACTTCCTGGTGACGTTCGCTCGCGCGATGGTCGATGCCGGCGCGGACATGTTGGTCGGTCACGGCCCTCATGTCTTGCGCGGCGTCGAGATTTACAAGGGCAAGCCGATCCTCTACAGCCTCGGCGATTTCATCTTCCAGAACGAGACGCTCTTGCGGCTGCCCGCGGAGAACTACGAGCCATTCGATCTTGGTGCCGATTCCCACGTCAACGATTTCAACGACGCCCGTTACAACTTCGACAAGAGCGGATTCCCTGCTGATCGGATGATTTGGGAGGCTGTGGTCGCTACGCCCAAGTTCCGTGGCGACCAGTTGATCGAACTGGCCCTTCACCCCATTACGTTGGGCTTCGGCCAGTCGCGCAGCGTTCGCGGCCGGCCGATGTTCGCCGATGGTGACCTCGGGCAGAAAATTCTCAGAGACTTGGTGAAACTGTCCGCCGCGATGGGGACGAAAATCACGATTCGCGACGACATTGGTTATGTGGAGTTGAGACCCGCCAGCTCACAATGAGACCAGGGAGATCAGAAGGTTGCATCCCTCCCTGATCTCCCTGATCTCCCTGTGCTCACCATTCGAACTTCGCCCCAAACCGCGCAATCCGCGGTGGGACGATGTTCGACGGTCGCAGGAACGACGAGCCTGAACTCCAAGTAATGTTCTGCTCGGCGTTGTTGTTGAACATGTTGAAGACGTCGAGGAACCCCGAGACCGACGTCCCACCAAAGCGAATCACCTTTTCGACCCGCAAGTCGAGCAACGTGATGTTGTCTTGTCGGCGAGTGCCGATCGGCTCGGCCAGGACAAACTGCGTGCCGTAGTTGAATCCGAACTGGAAGGTCCGCCCATACGGCTGTCCTGCCTGGTGGCGCAGGATAGGCGTCATCTTGATGTTCCACCACGGGGTATCCCACGTGCCGTGCAGCTTGGCCTGCCAGGTCGTGAACTCGAGCCGTCCACCGTCGGTGTTGATCAGATCGTTCGGCGTCACCAGCAGGTTATTCTGGCGAACCGTATTGCCAAAGTAGCCGTTCGAGAACTCTTTCACCCACGTGTGTGCGTAGCTCGCGAGCAGCGACCAGCGGTTGCTGAAGCGCTTGGTGCCGGTAACCTCCCACGTGTAGAAGTCGCTGTCGGAGTTCGGCACATTCTTCTGCACGTTGCTGGTGCGTCCCACGAACTCCGGGGCCAAATTGAACCCCGAGATCGCAGGTCCATCGTCGCTGTTCCCCGCCACGTTGTCCGGTCCGCGATCGGGAACGGTGACCGGCACGGTGAAGTTCTCGAAGGACTGGAATGTGTTCACTCGCTGGAACCGCTGCCGTTGGCCGCGCCACACGAACCCGGTGCGGACGCCGAAGTTCGCGAACAGCTCCCGTTCGAACCAGCCAGCGAGCTCCCGCGTGTAGGTGTCTTCCAGATTCGGATCGAGCGACTCCGTGGCTGCGCCACCGCTCGTCGCGACCGGCAGCCCTGTGCATCCAGTCGCCGTACAGCCCTGCTCGCCAGGATCCCACACACCATTCCCGTTGGTGGCAAGTGTCGTCCCCGGGATGCGGTCGATCCAGGCGTAGCGCTTGTTCCACCCACCGTTCACATTGGGACTCACGTTGAACAGGAAGTCGGCCCCGGGGTTCCACCAGGTACTGGCCGTAGTTCAACTTGACCACCGTGCGACCGTTCCCGGCGATGTCGTAGGTGACTCCCGCTCTCGGCGAGAAGAGGTTCCAGCTGAATACGTCGTCCTGAGCCGGGAACGAGATCGCAACCGCATTGAAGCGGCTCACGGGGTGTTCCTGCTCGGGAAGGAAGCCGCCGTACTTGTCAAACCGGAGGCCGAGGTTCAGTGACAGCCGATTGCCAACGCGCCACGTATCGTTGACGAACGCGGCATATGTCCACAACCCCACGATGCCTTCACCTGGTTCGAAGAGATACACGTCCGTCGGCACGCCGTTGTTCAAACGATGCAGGACGTCACCGGGGTAACCATCGAGCCACGTGTCCACGGTGGTCTCGCGGAAGATCTCGCCGCCGACCTTGAAGTTGTGATCGCCGCCCCAGCCATCCTTGAAGTAACTGAGGGAGCCGAGCACCTGGTCGCGGCGTCGATCGCGGTTCCAGTCACGGTTGCCGCCGGTGATGATGTTGTTGCCGGTGTCTTCGAACCGCGGCCCCGTGCCGTTCGGATGATTCGGCCAGTTGTAGCCGAACTGACCGGCGCGCACCTCGAAGAACGTCTGGTCGTTGACGACCGCGTTCCACTCCCCTTTCCAGACCCAGCCCCAATAGAGCTGCTCCCAGGTCGAGTCTTCGTTGACGTTGATACCAACGGTGTTGCCGAGCAGGAACGAATCCTGACGGAGCGGCTGATGCTTCCGGCCAGCTTGTGCGTAAGCGATCAGCTTGTTGTTCGTGCTCAGGTTGTAGGTGCCTTTGCCACCGTAGTTGGTGAGCCTGGTGGGATGCGGCTTGACCGGAAAGTTTGGGATCCGCGCTGACACATACTGATCCCGAAACGAGCCATACCACCACAACCGATCTCTCGTGATGCGCCCACCGGCGCCGACGTTGACATCGTGATACTTGAACAGCCGATTCAGGTCGCTTGGCTGCAGGCCGCCGGCCGCCGTCAAACCTCGTGCAATCTGGTCGTCGTCCGTGTTGCGCGCCTGAATGCTCTCGTTCTCGTAGTCACCGTAGAAGGTGCCGTGGAACTCGTTGCCGCCGGACTTGCTGATGAAGTTCGACTGCACGCCCGGCCAGGGCATCTCGGCACTGTGGGCAGCGGCGTTGACTGCGACTTCGTCGAACGAGCCGTAGTCATAGTAGAAACCAGCGGCATCGGTCCCCTCGGTGGCGACGATCCCTTCCACCGTCGGCCGGTTCTGACCGGTCGTGCCGTAGGTCACGTATCCGGTCTGCGTGCCGGCTGCGCTGCCGCCGACATCGATGCGATTCATCTGGACGCCGGGGGATTCCGCCAAGATGGCCCACAGGTCGCGCGCGCTTGGCAGGTTGGCCAACTGCTTGGCGTCGAAGTTCGTCGTGATGCTGGTGGACTGAGTATCGACGACAGGTGACTCGCCCGTGACCGTGACACTTTCCTGCAGCGATGCCACGCCGAGTTCGACGTTCACGGTCGCCGTGAAGCCCAGCGTGACGCGGATCTCGTCGCGCCTGATGGTGCCGAAGCCAGCAAGTTCGTAAGTGAGCTGATAGACGCCGGGGGGAATCGCCGGGAAGCGATACTGCCCTTCGGTGGTCGTGACGACAGTCCGCGTGCCCATCATCGCCGGACTCGACAGCGTCACAGTCACGCCGGGCAGAATTGCACCGGTGTTATCCGTGACGCGACCATTGATGGCGCCGGTAGTAGCGCTCACAGCTTGCGCTGCCGCAAGCGTTGCCGTGAGACCAATGAGCACGAGAGTGGAAAAGACGAAACGGACTGCGCGCATGCCGCCTCCTTTCATCCGCAGAGAGGGAATCGCCAATCGGCAGCCGAAGCTGACGATTGCCCACCGGATGTGAACCGCAAACGGAACGCCGAACGCTGGAAGAAACAGGGCTCGCCGCGCGGTACGAAGACGGAAAGAAGGCGCGATTATAATCCCGAATCCGCGGGATGGTCGGAAGGCACGGAGAAGAGAAACGAGGTCGCCATGCGAAGAATCACGCGAGGCCAGTTCCTGGGATTTGGCGCAGCACTCGCCGGGGGATTGGGCGCCACCGTCACACGAGCTGGCAAGCCCAGCGTCACCACGTCGACGCAGACGGCGCCGACCGGCGCCGCCGCTGAACCAGACCTCGTTGTGGTGAATGCGAGAGTCCACACGGTCGATCAAGCTCAACCACGCGCTGAAGCCTTCGCGATCAGAAACGGCCGGTTCGTCGCCGTTGGATCAACCGCCGACGTGCGGAACCTCGCCACGTCCCGGACGCGAGTCATCGACGCGCAGCAAGCCACCATCACACCCGGATTCATCGATACGCATTGCCACGTCAGCGGCGTGAACGAGCTGTACAGCGTGAACGCGAACGTTCGCCGCGTTCGTGAGCTACTGGGGAATCTCCGGCAGAAGGCGGACAAGACCCCTGCAGGTCAGTGGGTCACCGCGGTGATGTTCGACGACACGAAGCTCGATGTGCCCCTGACGCGTCAGCATCTGGACGAAGTGTCGCGCGAACACCCGATCGTCGTCGGCCATCGCGGCGGTCATACGAGCTGGTACAACACCAAGGCTTTCGAGCTGGCCGGTATCACGAAGAACACGCCTGACCCGGACCATGGGCGCTTCTTCCGCGATGGACAAGGCGAGTTGACCGGACGCGTGGCGGAGCTCGCTCGCAACGTTTTCGGCAAGGTTGGAACACGGGAAACGTTCACACCGGAACAGCAACGGGAGCGTTCGCGAAACGGGATGCGGCACATCTCGGAGCTGCTGACCGCCGCCGGTTTGACCTCCGTTCACGACGCCGGCGCCGATCGCGATCGAATCGTGGCCTACGAAGACGCCAGGGCAAACGGCGAGCTTCGTCATCGGGCGTGCTTCCTCGTGCGGGGAAACTCGACGTTCGCCGGCTTCAAGGCCGCTGGGATTCACTACGGATTCGGCGACGAATGGATTCGCGTCGGTGGGGTCAAGTACGGCGCTGACGGGTCGGCCTCGGAACGGACGATGCGCATGAGCACGCCCTACGTCGGCACGAACGACTACGGGATCCTGACGATGACTCAGGCCGAGATTGACGAGGCGGTCGAAGATGCGCATCGACATGACTTCCGCGTCGCCATCCACGCCAACGGCGACGTGACGATCGACATGGTGCTGCAGGCCTATGAGCGGGTCCTGGGCAAGTTTCCTCGACCGGATACGCGCCACCGGATCGAGCACTGCTCGCTCGTCAATCCCGATTTGCTGCGCCGCATCAAGGCCATCGGTGCGATCCCCACGCCATTCTGGACTTACGCGCACTATCACGGCGAGAAGTGGAAGGAATACGGCGCGGACAAGATGCAGTGGATGTTCGCGCACAAGTCGTTCCTCGAGACCGGGATTCCCGTTCCCGGCGCGTCCGACTACGGCCCGGGCCCCTTCGAACCGCTCATGGCCATCCAGAGCATGGTCACACGGAAGGACTACAACGGAAATGTCTGGGGACCGCGACAACGGGTGACCGTCGACGAAGCCCTGACGATTGCCACGATGAACGGCGCCTACGCGTCACACGAGGAGCACCTCAAGGGATCGATTACCGCTGGGAAACTCGCCGATTTCGTCATGCTCGAACGCGACCCCCACGACGTTGATCCCGATACGATCAAGGACATCAAAGTGGTGCGAACAGTGGTGGGCGGCAAGACGGTCTTCCCGAAATCGGACTCCTAAATAAAGAGTTCCACGGTTCCAAGGTTCCAGGGTTCTCGTTCCAAGGTTTCGAACGCTGAACTGGGAAATCTGGAACCGTGGAACCTTGAACCTTGGAACCCTGGAAGTATTGAAGCCGCTTGCGTTTCGCTGTAGTCCAGCCTAGGCTTGACACGCTACCGGCTGTGACCCCGCGATCAGAGTTACGGCCCGCTACATGAGCGACCGCAAATACAAGCAGCGCGGCTATCAGGACGACGATCGCGATCGTCGCCCGCCGCGGCAAGACGGCCAAGTCAATGGACCGGCACAAGGCCGGCCCGAACGCCTGCCTGGTGCGCCGGCCGGCGCGCGCCGCATCTCGTCGGAAGGCGCGAAGAATCCCAACATGCCCGGCTTCCGCGAAGTGGCGCGGTGCTCGCGGTGCGGCACGCTGGTCGACGCGCAGGTATTTTCCCGCAGCAAGTGCACCAAGTGCGGACAAGATCTGCGCTCGTGCGCGCAGTGCGTTCATTTCGATCCGAGCGCTCGTCTGGAATGCACGCAGCCGATTGCGGCGAGAGTGTCTCCCAAGGACGCCGCCAACGACTGCACATACTTCTCGCCACGCACGTCCTGGGAGCGCGAGACCTCATCCGTCGTTGCCAGCAAGCCGTCTGAGCCATCAGGCGCCAAGAAGGCGTTCGACGACCTCTTCAAGTTCTAGCGTTCGCCAGGCGTACAATCAACGGATGGCCCTCTTGTCGGCTCAGGATGAGCAGACCCTCACCCAGCACCTTGCTGCGATCGACAAGCCGGTTACCCTGCTGCTGTTCACACAGACCATCGGTGGATCCGAAAGCGGCCTGGTAGCCAAGCAGATCCTGTCGGAAGTCGCGCGGCTCAACGAAAAGATCAAGGTCGAGGATAAGAACTTCGTGCTCGACGTCGATGACCGTACCAAATACGGCGTCGACAAGGCTCCCGCCATCGTCGTCCTGCGTGATGGGCAGGACACGCGCATGCGACTATACGGCGCCCCGACCGGCTACGAGTTCGTTGGGCTGGTTGAAGCGGTTCTCATTGCCGGCACTGGCAAGGTCGATCTCGAACCCGAAACGCTGGCGCTGATCGCATCGGTTGACAAGCCGACGAATATCCAGGTCTTCAGCACACCGACGTGACCGCATTGTCCCAGGGCGGTCGTCCTGGCACACCAGATGGCGTTCTCGAATCCGATGATCACATCCGCAGCTATCGAAGCCACGGAATTCATGGATCTCGCGCGCAAATA
The DNA here is from genome assembly GCA_963724485.1 of uncultured Acidobacteriota bacterium. Lineage (GTDB taxonomy): Bacteria > Acidobacteriota > Vicinamibacteria > Vicinamibacterales > UBA2999 > JACCSI01. The sequence goes on along the minus strand of CAVRUW010000009.1, from coordinate 428,946 downwards.
CCGCGTGACCGGTGTCCCCAAGACAATCGTGAATGAGACCGTCGAGATCCTGGGCGCCCTTCCTGAAGAAATGTTCGTGCGTGCGGTCCTGCAACTGCCCGAAGAAAACGAAACGTCTCCAGCCTGAGGAGGCACTGTGAGGTCGACCCCCTGCCGTTCGATCGCCTGCCTGATCTGCGCCCTGCTGCTCGTCACGGCACTGCCGACGGCACGGCAAGGCAAGAAGGTCTACATCTCCGTCGATCTGGAGGGAATCAGCGGCGTTAACGGCGACGATCAAACCGCAGCCGGCCAGCCAGAGTACGCGCGGGCGCGGAAATTGATGGCCGAGGATGCGAATGCAGCAATCCGCGGGGCCTTTGACGGCGGCGCAACCGACGTCCTGGTCAACGATTCCCACGGCAGTCAACGTAACCTCCTCCCGGAGGACCTCGATCCGCGAGCGCGACTAATCAGTCACAGCTTCAAGCGTTACGGAATGATGGAGGGCCTCGACGAGTCGTTCGACGCCGTGATTTTCGTTGGCTATCACGCCAAGGCCGATGCGCCGCGTGGACTCTTTGCTCACACGGGATCTGGCGTCGTCCGCGATCTCCAGATCAATGGCCGATCGGTCGGTGAAGGCGGCATGAACGCGGCACTGGCCGCTTGGTACGGCGTCCCCGTCGTGGCGGTCAGCGGCGACGATGTCGCCATCGCAGAGGTCAAGGACTCGGTGCCGAACGTTCGCAGCGTAGCGGTCAAGCGCGCCATCAATATCAGGGCGGTCGAGCTGAAGCCTCTTGCGATCGCGCGTCGTGAGATTCAAGACGCCGCACGTGACGGCGTCGCGGGCGCCAAGAAACCCGCACCGCAGCGTCAAGGACCGTTCAAGGTCGTTCTGCGCTATCGAAACTTCACGTTCCCCGAAGTCGCGACAGCATTCCGGGAGATCGAGCTGGTCGGACCAGACACCGTCGCCTTCACTCGCGACACGATGCCCGAGGCTTATCGCCTGATTCGAGTGCTGTATCGCTTCATCAATCCGGACTGAGCCGGCCACCGGTTAGTGTCGTCTAACGACAACGCGTCCGAAGTCGCGCCACGTTCCGTCTTTGCCCTGCACGCGATCGAGAATTTCCATCGACCCATCCGCCAACAGTCGATACGTCGTTTCGCCGAGCTCCGTCTCGGGAGTCCCCCACTTCGCAACCAGACTGTCGCCACTGCGACTCGCCTCGATGGGTCTGATCATTCCGCTGTTATCGAACCAGGTGCCTCGATAGCGCCCTTCGCCGACAGCGCGATAGTACGCATGCCCTTCGAATCGGCGCGACGGCCCCATCTGATTCACAAAGTTCAGACGCAAGAATTGGCCGTCCAGCGTCCACTCCCAGGTCAGCTGCACCTTTGCGGGCATTTTCAAAACAGTGCCCTCGCCAACCCAGTGGCCCGCCATCTTCCCGAGGAGGGCGTCAGGCGCCGTCTGCACCATCGCCGCCACGATTACCGTCAGAAGTTTCGCCATTTGAGTGATGACGATCGAAGGGAGCCGGAATCGACTCAGGGTCTGAGGCGGGCTTCCTGAAGCCGCTCCAGCGATTGCGGGTCGATCAGGGCGTTGATGTTGACCACGGTGGCGCCGCGGAAACGGACCTTGAAATCCACCAGGACATCGGCCCGATCACCCAGTCCACGAAGATGACCGGACATCCAACACTTGCCGGTCACGATCAGATTGCCTTCGTCGGACGCCTCCTCGAGGTCGCCGCGCTGGAGGTCGGCGTCGGGCATGGCGTGCTGAATGGCTTTGGCGGTGAACCGAACGCCAGCCACCCCACGCGTGAGCATCAGAACCAGTGGATCGTCGGGCGGCCGCCCAAGCATCTGCTCGAATGGAACCCCGTTCAGCAACAGCTGCGTGTGTCGCGTGAAGACACCATCAGGCAAGTCGAGAACCCTTCGATTGAATACGTCGATCAATTCGTCGATGAGTGCGGTTACTCGCGAACTGGCAGCCATCGTCCCTCTCGAAGGAGAAAGCGCGTGTCTTCGGGGACTTCCCACCCGTCGATTGCTGGGTACGTCGGGTCCCCGGGCAAAGTCAGCATGGTGCGCTCGTCGTTGCGAAAAAAAGCTGGTTGAACGCGCACGATGCGCCGCGACTGCGCCCAGCTGAGCGCTTCCTCGAGAGAGCTGAACCGGGCAAACTGCTTCAACGTCGTCCAGGTTGGCGGCGGCAGCATGATCTCGTGCGCCAGACAGCTGGCAATCGCGTCCCGCGGTGACAGCCATCGGAGGTCGGTCGTTTCGTCCTGGTCGTGTCGTGCCTCCTGACCGGGGGGCATCTCGACGAGAAAAAACCGTGTGTCGTAGCGTCGCGTCTCGATTTCCGGCGTCACCCAATGCGCGAAAGGAACGAGCGCGGCGGGATCAACTGTCACGCTCGCTTCTTCTCGCAGCTCTCGAACCGCTGCGTGTCGAAACGCCTGCTCACCTTCGGGCGTGAGGTCAGTGAAACGTGTTGGAACTGGTGAAGGAGCACCCGCTGCTGCCGCCTCGTCGTTCTCGTCGACTCGGCCGCCCGGAAAGACGTACGCGCCGCCCATGAAAGCGACCTTGTCATTTCGTCGCACCATCAGGATATGGAACGACTCATCAGCCAGCGACCTTCGTGCAACGACGACGGTGGCTGCCGGCCTGAGGGTGGCAACGGGCACCGGATAAGGATATCGTCTAGCTGTGATTGTTCGAGAGGATTCTGGTGTGATTGCCGTCCTGCGGATGGCACACGGCAAGGTCAGCGCGCTCGACGTGGAGTTCTGCGACGCGCTGGTCGCGTCGCTCAACGACATCGCGCGCGGGCCTTCGCGCGCTCTCGTGCTTACGGGAACGGGCTCGACGTTCTCGGCTGGCGTGGATCTGTTCCGGCTGCTCAATGAAGGGTCGGCCTATCTCAAACGATTTCTTCCGGCGCTCGATCGGTACTTTCGAGCGCTCCTGACGTTTCCCAAGCCTGCGGTTGCGGCCGTCAATGGACACGCGATTGCAGGCGGGTGCATTGCTGCCGCAGCCTGCGATCATCGATTGATGGCGGCTGGGCGGGCACGAATAGGGGTTGCCGAGCTCGCAGTTGGTGTGCCGTTTCCCGTGCTGCCGTTTGAGATCGTTGGCTCCCGCGTGGAAAGGACAAAGTTCCGCGAGTTGGTATACACGGGGCGAGTCGTCGAACCAGACGAAGCCGTGGCGGTTGGTTTCGTCGACGAGGTCGTTCAGCCCGAGAGTCTGATGGCTCAGGCGCAGGCGGCCGCAGAGCGACTCGCATCAATCCCGCCGAAATCTTTCGAACTCACGAAGCGGGCCTTCACAGCGCCAATCATCGCCACGGTCCAGGCGTCGATCGATCTCAACGCCGAGGTCGCCACTGCCTGGGAAAGCCCTATCGTTCAGAACCGCGTCCGCGAATACCTCGAGAAAACTGTTGGGAAGTCGCGGTGATCACGTACCTGGCCACCGAGACTCAGAGACTCAGAGAAAGGCAACAACGATAGCCGCTAAGGGCACGAAGTCACAAAGAAAGATCCTAGAGTGTCTTCGTGTTCTTCGTGCCTTCGTGGCTACGTCTTCGTCGACACTCACTCGCGGTCAAGTACCACGAAGGTTTCGATGTGGGTCGTATGCGGGAACATGTCGACCGGTTGAACGCGCGCGATGCGATAGCCATGCGTCACGATCGCCGGTAACTCCCCCGCCAATGCCTCCGGATTGCAGGAGATGTAGAGCACACGTGATGGCCGCATCTGCCCGAAGAGTGTCTGAACCACCGCGGGCGGACAGCCAGAACGCGGTGGATCGAGAATCACGAGGTCGAACCGTTCGCGCCGCAGGCGCGCGAGGGCAGCTTCGACGGTTGACGCGTGAAGTCGTATGGCGGTGGTCGACAGTCGATTCAAGCGAATATTCGCTTCGGCATCACGAATGGCAACACCGCTTTCCTCCACGGCTGTCACTTCGTGGCCGCGCTTGGCGACCGGGAGCGTGAAGAGCCCGCTGCCGGCATAGAGATCAAGCACGTCCTCTGTCTGAGCAGGCGTCGCCTCGAGCACGAGCTCAACGAGTCGCTCAGCCGCCTCGACGTTGGTTTGAAAAAACGCCGTGGGCGAGACCAGGAACGACACCCCTCCCACCATTTCGCGCACATGGCTGCGCCCACGGAGCCGCATCGTCTCTGAACCCACCATGTACGGACCCGGGCGGTCATGGATATTCAGGTAGAAGCCATCGGGAGCCTCTTCGGTCTCGAGGAATGCCCGAATCGGACGTCGCAGTGATTTGTCGTTGCGAGTGACGACGAGCATCGCGACGGCCTCTCGATCATCGCGGGCAGTTCGGACGATGAGATGACGCAGAATGCCGCGCAACGCCGGCCCTGCCGCTGGAATGTGCGCCCGGGCCAGGTGTTCGTGCAGTGCGAACGCCAGCCGATTGGCTCGGGCGGCGTGTACCGGGCATTCGACGATCGGGATGACTCGCCGCGAGTGCGCGGCAAAGTGCCCAATCGTCGCTCCGCGTTGAGCAGCGGATTCGCCGAAAACGAATGCCGCTTTGTGTCGAAACGCCCACGGCGCGCCGGTGCCGTCGACTTGCATGCCGATGACGTCATCGACTGCTGGCGCACGCGAACCCAGTGCGGACGTCAGGAGATCAACCAGCCGCGCATGCTTCCGCGCGAGCTGAGTGTCATACGCGAGATTCTGCCAATCGCACCCCCCACAAACCCCGAAGTGCTGGCATTTTTTCAAGGGAGGGGGTCGGCGACGCGATCGGAGATCCTGCGACTAGCGAACGTCCAACAACTCGACTTCGAAGAGCAACGTCGCGTTTGGTGGAATGACACCACCCGCGCCCGTCGCGCCATATCCCATCTTCGGCGGGATCGTCAGTATCCTGGTGCCGCCAACCTTCATACCCGCAACGCCCTCGTCCCAACCTTGAATGACTTCCCCGGCGCCCAACTTGAAGTCGAACGGCTCGTTGCGGTCCTTGGAGCTGTCGAACTTCGTGCCCTTGTGGTCGGCCGCGTCGGCTTTGTACAGCCATCCGGTGTAGTGCACGCGAACGACCTGGCCAGCACTAGCTTCGGCTCCGGTGCCTGGTGTGACGTCCGACTTTTGAAGCGACGTAATCCCTGAATCTGCCATTGGCTCCTCGCCATTGCCGCCGCAGGCCGGAAGGAGGGCGAGCGAGGCTACGAACAACATGACTGCAAGTCTCTGAGTCTTCACGGCGTCAAAGTAGCACGGGTGGGAGGGAGGGCGTAGGGCGGAGAATTTGGGTCAAAGGGGGCCTAGAGCGAGGGGCTTTGGTGGAGGACGGGCATCGGGCATCGGCGTCGGGATCCGACAATCCTACGAAATTTCGTAATCAAGCCAAGGGTAGTCATTAAAGCCTCACTACGAAATATCGTCGTTCACGTTTGCCATTCAAATCAACCACTTGGCCTGATATACGAATTCTCGTAGTATTGCGCCGTGCTTCCGACCATTCGCGACGCGGTCTTGGGAGCTGCCGGCGCGAAGACGACGAGCGAGATCGCGCGGGCGATTGTGTCGGGGCTCCGGTCGCCTCGCGTGGTGCTTGCGCGACTCTGGCTGCTGGTCCCACCAGGCGATCTCAGGCTGACAGCCAGCTCCGGGACGCCCGCTGGCGGCGGCGGCTACACGAACGTCGATGGATCCTTCGCGTTCATCCACGCCGGCGTCGGCAAGATTGGCCGGATCGCGTCGAGCCGCGAACCCACCATCGTCACATCGGTCCGCGGCGACGAGGACTGGATCAGTAATCCTGGATGGATCGCGCGCCAGGGCGTTCGCGCGTTCTTCGGATTTCCACTCGTGAACGCAGACGACGTGTTGGGCGTGCTCGCGGTGTTCGAGCGCTCCACTCCCGCTGAGGATCGCGTCGCCGAACTTCAGTTTCTCGCCGAGTACGCGGCCGCGCGTCTCGCGGATGTTCTCGTGCGTTTCGAACAACCGATGTCGGCCGCGAAACTGGAGAGTCCTGCCGCTGAAACGGCGACGGCTTCTCCCCCAACATCGATCCTCACGCGTCAGGAGCTGCGCGCGCTGGAGCGCGAGGCGATCGCCAACGCACTCGATCGAACGTCAGGACGAGTGTTCGGCCCAGACGGCGCCGCGCGTCTGCTGGGAATGAAGCCGACGACGCTCGCCTCGCGGATCAAAGTGCTAGGACTACGAGCGCGATGATCGATGGTCAGCGCAATCTCGTGACTTGCACTTGCGCGGTCCGCAGCTCGTAGCGTTCGCCACGACTATCGGCCCAGAACAAGTGGAACGTACCATCGGCCGCCGCCGCCAGACCGCTGTAGTGACCACCTGTTGGAAAGGACTCCGCGGCGTACCCGTTGCCATTCGTCGCCGGGCACGAGGGGCGCGAAGACACCTTGTGGGCATCCGTGAAGGTTTCGCCACCGTCGCTCGAAAACGCCGCGAACACGTCCCAGCACTTGCTCGCCGGAGCGGGACCGCGATCGTGCCAGGTCACCGCGACTATCCCGTCGCGGTTCACGGCCATGCTCGTCGTCTGCCGTTGCCCTGACGCATCCGACGGTTGGGTCTTCGGCACATGAACCGGGTCGGACCATCGATCGCCGCCGTCGTCCGATCGCATCACGTACGGCCCAGACCGCGGCCCATCATGACAGGCGAAGTAGATCCGACCGCGTTGGGCGCCGTTCGAGAGATCGACCGCCAGCGACGGGAATCCCACCGGCCCGGCGCAGCCGTCGGTGATCAGCATCGGCGGGCCGAAGCGCACCCCGCCGTCTTCCGATCGAATGATCCAATGGAGGGGACGCTGCAACGAAACCGCGAACCGCTTGTCGGCGACGTAGCGCTGATGCGCTGATTGCGGCAGGATCAACGCGCCGTCCGGCAGCACACCTACAGTCATCGTCGTGGAATTCAGGTTCGAGGCTTCGTGCTCGGTGGCCTGCGGAAAGCTACGTCCGCCATCCATTGAGCGCGCCACGAAGGCCTTGGTTCGCGTCCTGCCTTGTTGGTCGCGCGAAACGCGGATGCTGGCGACATACAACGCCCCGTGGAACCGGCCGCCTGTGCGGTCGACGATTAGCGTCGGGTGATCATGTGATCGCCCGAACGAGTACGGCGGCTCCGACCAGGTTCGCCCGCCATCAGGCGACCGATAGAACCAGAGGTGCGGCACCGCACCGGCGTCATTGGTCTCGAGCGCAACGAAGACCGCCGAGCCATCATCCAGGATGGCCACCCAAGGGTCGTAGCACCGCGGGAACGGAAATACGTGGGACACCCATGTTCGCGCGCCATCGAAACTCGCCAGCGCGACGCATCGGCCCTGCATGAGGTCGGCCTGATTCTGCACGCTCATGATCGCTGCGCCCACCAGATGCTGAGAGTTGCTCGGATTCGTCGCGACATGTGGTTCGACCAGCGGTCGTGGCGGTAGCGAGGTTGCGATCAGTTGGTCGGCCCCGACGTTTACTCGCGGACCAGCCTGCACAAAGGCCAGGCTCTTGGTTTCCTTGCCGGCGAAGAACCAAAAGCCACAGAGACAGAGACACGAGACCGCGCGCGCCGCGGGTTGCCCGAGCACGACGGCTAAGACGCGGATGGCCACGGCGTGGTTAGTATCGCCTCGCGGATGGAGGTGATGGAACGGCGGGTGAGATAATAGTGAGTGGCGTTCACAAACGCCGCGCCGGAGGGATGGCCGAGTGGTTGATGGCGGCGGTCTTGAAAACCGTTGTACCCGAAAGGGTATCGGGGGTTCGAATCCCTCTCCCTCCGCCAATTATTTGCTCGCCTGATTCGTGAGCGAGTTGTGCAATGCGCCGAGTACTCTTCCGTTGGCATGGGAGACCGGTCTCGAGCTACCGCGCCATGCTCTACGTCGGATTGGTGTTCGGTGTTGCCATCGGCCACTGGGCAGCAACTCGAGCGGAACTTCCCGCGGCGCGAGTTCTCGCTGCGACGATCATTCTCCTCGTCCCTGCGCTGGCAGGGGCACGGCTCCTCTTCGTGGCCTCGCACTGGACCCGCTATCGTCGAGCACCCAGCCAAATCTGGAACCGGTCGGAAGGCGGCATGGCGATGTATGGCGGACTGCTGCTCGCCGTGCCCGCGTCCGTGCCACTCCTTTCCGCGTTTGGTTTGCCGTTCTGGAGCTTCTGGGACATCGCGATCATTACGATCTTGATTGGCATGGCATTCACGCGCGTCGGATGCCTGCTCAATGGTTGTTGTGCGGGCCGCCCGACGACCAGTCGGTTCGGCATCTACCTTGCCGACCATCGCGGCGTATGGCAGCGACGAATCCCCACCCAGCTTTTCGAGGCGGCTTGGGGTCTCGTCGTGCTGGCGTTGTCGCAGCTGCTCGTCGGGCCCGAGACGCCGGCCGGCACGCGATTTCTCAGTGCAGTCGCCGCGTACGGCCTTGGACGCGTCGTGCTCGAACGGCTGCGCGAACGGCCCGATCGTATCGGACCGGTTGCGCTTCAAGGTGCCCTCTCGTTTATTTTCGTCGCCGCTGCAGCTCTCGCGCTGATGCTCGTCCGCTGAGCGCTGACCGTTCCAGACCGACGACGCAAGCATTGGCTGCCAACGTCCGCAAGAAGGCGACGAGTTACTGCATCGGCGTCATCCCAAAGTGAACCCAGTCAACTCGCCCCGCTTCATTCACCGCTACAGTCGTCGGCCAGCAGGTCACTCGATATCGTTGAGCGATTGTGCGATCGGGATCAGGGATCAGCGGCAACGTCAGACCCAACTCTTGTCGCACCCGAGCGACAGACTGCACGTCTTCACCGTCGTCAATGGCGAATACGAGCGGACCATCCTGCCCGGCGTGATCGCGCACGCCTTGAAGCCGACGTAGTTCGGTCAGGCAAGGCGCCGACCAGGACTTCCAGAAGTTCAGCCAAACGCGTTGGCCCCTGAACTTGCGAAACGCGATGCGCCGGCCCTGGTCGTGCTCGAAGAAGAAGTCCGGTGCGCGCTCACCCGCTTTCACTCCAAGCCGTAAGAGCCCGGACGCAACTGGCATGGCAGGCGTTGCGAGCTTGTTGAGCGTAGCGGTCAACGAAACGACATCAGGCGGCCCGTGCTGCTGCCAGAGCGGCTGACCGCGGCGGTTCATCAAGTAAGTCGCGGGCCGGGCTCCTACTTTGAGGCCCCGCGTCCATCCACCTTCGTAATCTTCGGTGACCGAAATTGGAGTCGAGAGCTCCTTGGAAAGGGCTTCCACACGGTCCCTCATGGAAACTCGTGTCGTGCCGATCGTGCCAGACGGCAGCACAAGGATTACCGAGATGGCCGCGCGATTCGGCTTTCTCCCGCGCAACGCCTCACCGACGATCTCCAACGCCGATACAACCTCGTGATCAGTAAAGTGGATGAGAGAGTTCGTCCTCGCTTCGGCTGACAGATCACCAGTGTCTCGCGCATCGACGTGCGCGACGATGGAGTGATCCACTGCGCTATCGGGTGGAGCATTCGCCCCGAAAATCGGGACGACCATCATGTTGGCGGCGGTTGCAACTGATGGGCGTAGCATCCAGGGCGGCGCCGAAATCTCGCACACTGTCCCGTACGTCACTTGCTGCAGTGTTCCTGGCTTCGACCCGATCCTGGTGCCCCTGATCTCCAGGCAGACTTGACTCGTGTGCGGGAGCGTCTCCGGAACGGGGAGGATGAAACGGTCCTCGTCCAACGCCTTCACCGTTTGTCCGCCAGCGAGCGCGCCATGCGGTGGCGGAATCGCCCACGTCCACGAATAGGACGTCACGGTACCCGCAGGTATCCAGCTCTCAAAAGCAGTGAACGCCGTTCCGGCGGCGTTCTTGGTGAAATGGACGACGACGTCTGGTCGTGGACCTGCCGACAACGTGCCCCGCAGGAGGAGGCCCTCGGACAGGATCTCGACCTCGGTGTATTTCGATGTGGCCGACGCGTCAAATGTTTGCAGCCCACGCTCGAACGTCACCCTTCTGGTAAGCGCCTTTTGAATCTCCTTTTGCGCCTTCGCCAATGCTTTGTCGCGCAATCCGACAATCTTCTCGAGTGTATCCTCCCTTGCAGACGACGGTAAGCCCGTGATCGAAGGGTCGCCCACCGGTTCGAGCGAGAGCTGGCTGTCGGTATCGAGTGTCAGTTTCACTCCTTGAACCATCTCGAAGGAATAATCCGAAAACCCGACCGCCCCGCTAGTCGCTCTGCCCCTGACCGTGAAAACGATTGCACCTGGCTTCCACTGAACGGCAACCGTGGACACCTTGACGTCGTACGTGGCCCACGTGATACCGAGAAGCCGTATCTTGGGATTGAGATCGATCTTCTGCAACGAATCGAGGAGTGGCTGGAGCAATGGCGCCAGGAACTCCTTGCTGATCGCGACGGCGAAGTGATCCGCAGCTCCCAATGGCACATTGCTCAGGCCATTCGGTGATCCCAATCCGCCCTCGGACAATTGCAACGGTAGCGCAATCGCATCGGTGCCGCCCGCGCTCACGTGCTTGAACTGCAAGAATCCGAACCCCTCGGGTAGCTCATGATTTATCGGGCCCAGCTTCTCTCTGAGGAACCGGCGAACCTCCGTGGTGATTCGTTCGATCTCAGACCGCGTCCAGTTCTGGTGTGCCGGAATAAACACGATCTTGTTGTCGTCGTCAGTGAGCTTCGCCTCGAGCAGCCTCTTCCCGTTCACGGCCGAATTGCTTTGTTCGATCGAAAAGCTGGCCTGGAGCTCGCCGTGAATTGGTTCGGGGAGCAAGGCGGTACTGTCATCTGGCTCGTAGTGGGCCCTCAGATCGCAGTGAAGGATCACTTCCGAAGTTGAGCCATCGGGAAGCGTGATTGTCGGCGTCGAAACCTGCACGCGGACTGTGCCCCGGGTGGACACAGCGATTGAGCCAGAGTTCTGGGGATCACCGATGCGCGTCGTGATCCTGTGCGGACACGTCGGCGATGCGTCCTCGGATGCGCCATTCTGGTGCAGCGTGGCGAGAAGACAGTTCACGACCTCGAGGCGTATCCACACAACGGCGTCAAAGCCGCCAGTCAATCCGTTGGACACTGGAGCCTCCAGTTTTTTCGATTGGGGATCAGGAGAGTAACACTCGATCGACGCGATGAGAATCGAAGCGCGAAGAGCGCTCGAGCAACCAGCTCGACCACGGGTGTCGAGTAACATTGCCCACTTACCGGAGCGCAGCGCGGAGAGTGGTCGGATCCATGCTTGTCCTGCTCATCGCCGCCGCCGTTGTCATCGCCGTAGACCAGGTTGCCAAGCAAGTCGTGGTCAGTTGCCTGCGCGAAGGCGAAGTCGCTCGTGAGACCTCATTCCTGCGACTCCGCCGGATTACAAACGTCCGCGGCGGCGGACGAAGGGTCTTTCCTGCCGCGGCGTTCTTATTCATCTGGGCCCTGACATTCGTTGCGATTGCGTTGCTCGTTGCGATTGGCCCGCTCTTTCAGGATGGCGCTTCTCGGACCGGTCTGGGTTTCGCGATCGGCGGTGCCACCGGCAACCTGGCGGACCGCCTCTGGCGTCGCGGCGTCGTGGATTTCATCGACGTCGGTTTCTGGCCTGTCTTCAACGTAGCGGATTTGGCGATTGTGTTCGGGGTCGGGCTGGCGTTGTGGTTCATCGACTGATGAGCGCCAACACGTCTTGAAGAGCCAAGCGGGAGGCAAGATGGACTGGACGCTTCTGCTCATCGCATCCGTGGTGCTTCTTGTGATCGTGTCGCTTTTTGTGTTCACAGGTTGCTCTCAGCTTGCCGACGCCGACGATTGGCCACCGTCTTCCGATCCAGACCCCACCTACGACGAAGTCATCGTGTTCGAGCCAAACCTGGTCGGGTACTGGCCGCTGAGTGAGAAACCGCCAGATCCAGCCTCGTTCGCGACAATGGCCGAGGACAAGTCGGGCAACGACAATCATGGCGAATACAAGAAGGAGGGCGGCATTCTGCTCCAGGACCAGCCGGGCATGGTCGACGCCTCGAGTACCTACTTCGCGGGCGGTGCGCACGTAGAAGTGCCTGGGAACCCGTCGATGAACCTCGCGACTTTCAGCGCCGAGGCCTGGGTGAGCTTTGACGGTGAGGAGCAGGATCCGGATGATCCGAACGCCCACTTCTATACGGTGCTGGATTCATCAGAGCAGGTGCCAGGCGTGGAGTTCCGTGGCTATGCACTTTACGTAGCGCCCGGCAACAAGTGTGAAGTGTTTCTCGGCGGACAGGGGGAGGGAGAGAATGGAGTGTCCACCAGCGGTGGTGCGATTTCTGTCGACAGTCCCACGCATGTCGGTGTTTCGTTCGACGGACAGTTCGCAAGGCTGTTCGTGAACGGAACGTTCATCAACAGTGTCGAGGTCAATTCCTATCTCACGCCCACGAATCGCCCGCTCTCGATCGGGGCGGGACTCCATCAGGGCAGCGTCCTTTACGCGTTCCAGGGACGAATCGAGAAGGTTGCGGTTTATGACACCGCACTGCCGGACCAGCATTTCGCCGATCACTTTGCATTGCTGCCAAAGTAGGCATTCGTGACCGGGGCAGGTTTTGCCAAGTCAATCGGAGGCTCGTCACCCGGCGCAGGTTTTTCCCAAAACTACACAAGTGTGCAATTTTGACGCACCAGCTGGCGCGAACCAGATCTTTGCGTGCAAAAACTCGCGAGGAATCGCGGAGTGACGTCGCATTGATCCCGGCACGTGCGTTGCTGTCCAGCCCCGCGGTTCGGCGTGCGTGTCGATCGCTGATCACGCTGTAGTCCGCCTGCCTTCCACACCAACCCTTGAGCGTGAAGTGATTGATCGTTGCGCACTTGACAGTGCTCGTACGCCTGACGACCGGCCGCGACCCCACGCGTCACGTTGCCTTTCCGCATTGCCGCGGCATCTTCGCTTTATGACTCACCGCAACGCGTGGCCGGTCCCCCCACGGACGCGGGGAGTCCTTGATGATTCGTCGGTTCCTGATCTGGTCTTTCTGTCTCGCGTGCGTCGTCAGCCTTCCCACGACCGCTGCAGCCCAAGCCGTCCCCGTCGGCATCGCCTGGGATGCCAACGATGACGATCCCGAAGGCTACACCGTCTTCATCGGCACCCAGCCAGGGGTCTACACCGAGGTGATCGACGTCGGGAAGAACACCTTTTATGTGTATTCCGACGGCGTTCCCGGGCAGCGTTACTACTTCACCGTTGCCGCCTACAAACCAAAGCCGCACGTCGGCCCCAAAGCCACCGAGGTCTCGCACGTCCTCGAAACGTTCGCAGTCGCGGCGCTCGAACCGCCCGTTGTCAACGGATCGACCGTGACGTTGCGATGGCAGTCGCAAAGCTCGACACCGATCGTCGACTATCTGCTCGAAGCGGGCACCGCGACCGGGATGAGAAACATTTTCAGCGGCTCGGTGGGAACCGACCACGCAACTCTCGGCAACCGTCGGAGCCGGCACCTACTTCGTCCGCGTCAGGTTCCCCGCACCACGACGCACATCGGCACATGCGGCCAACGAAGTGAGTTCTCGATCGGCGGCTGGCGGCTGCAGCAGTGGACCACCCGCGGCCCCAACCGGCGTCACGGGGTCCGTGCAGTCGGGTGTCGCCTCGATCTCGTGGACGCCGGTGCCCGGCGCGACCACTTATGGCGTGCAGGCAGGTTCCAGCCCAGGCCTCAGCGACATCTTCGAAGGTGTGGTCGGGCCGGGCACGTCGATCAGCGCTGCGGTCGGGCCCGGATTCGCTGCTTACGTTCGCATCTATGCCGTCAGCCCGTGCGGGGTCAGCCCGCCGTCGGCGGAAGTGGCGATTCGCTGACGGTCACGGACGCGACGCGCTGATGATCTCGCGGCCGCCCATGAACGGCCGGAGCGCCTCGGGAATGACGATTGAGCCGTCGGCCTGCTGATAGTTCTCGACGATGGCGATCCACGTGCGCCCAACCGCGAGCCCCGATCCGTTGAGCGTGTGAACGAATTCGGCCTTGCCCGATCCGTCCGGGCGATACCGAATTGCGGCGCGGCGCGCCTGGAACGCCTCGCAATTGGAACATGACGAAATCTCTCGATACGTCTTCTGGCTCGGGAGCCAGACTTCGATGTCGTAGGTCTTCGCCGCGGAGAAGCCCATGTCGCCGGTGCAGAGAAGCACCGTGCGGTACGGCAGACCCAACAGCTGCAGCACTCGCTCCGCGTCGGCCGTCAATCCTTCGAGCTCGTCGTATGACGTTTCCGGAGCGCTGAACTTGACGAGCTCGACTTTGTCGAACTGATGCTGACGAATCAACCCGCGCACATCGGCACCGTAGGATCCGGCTTCGCTGCGGAAGCACGGCGTGTACGACGTGTATTTGAGCGGTAGCACGCGGCCGTCGAGGATTTCGTTTCGATAAAGGTTCGTGACCGGTACTTCGGCCGTCGGGATCAGATAGAGATCCCAGTCACCGGCAATCTTGAAGAGATCTTGTTCGAACTTCGGCAGCTGACCGGTTCCATACAGCGTTGTGCTCGAAACGAGAAATGGCGGTTCGATTTCGGTATAGCCATGCGTGCCGGAATGAAGGCTCAGCATGAAATTGATCAGCGCCCGCTCGAGCTGAGCGCCGGCGCCCATCAGAATCGAAAAACGAGCGCCTGAGATCTTCGTCGCACGTTCGAAGTCCAGGATCCCCAATGCTGGACCAAGGTCGAAGTGCGCTTTGGGTTCGAACTCAAAGGCACGTGGCTCACCCCATGTGCGGACGACCACGTTGTCGGCCGCACTGGTGCCAACGGGCACCGACTCGTGGGGAATGTTGGGGATGGTAGCCAGCAGGCGGGACCGCTGCTGCTCTACCGACGAGAGCTCAATCTCGAGCTGCTTGATCTTCTGCGCCCGCTGTTTGTTCGCCTCGAAGATGGGTGTCGCGTCCAGCCCTTGCCGTTTCGCGCGCGCCACTTCATCCCCGGCGGTATTCTGCTCACGCTTCAGACCCTCGAGTGCTGGAATGCTTCGCCGTCGTTGCGCCTCCAGAGTCGACAGTTGCTCGAGCTCCGCCGTGAGGTCGAGCCCACGGGCGGCCAGCCGCTGGCGAACTGTGTCGATCTGGTCACGAATGAATACGGGGTCCAACATCTCGAGGGTTATCCTATAGCGAATGCCACAGCTCATTCGAAAGGCCGTCTTCCCCGCTGCCGGCCTTGGGACACGTTTTCTCCCGGCGACGAAAGCGCAACCGAAAGAGATGTTGCCGCTCGTCGACAAACCCACGATTCAATACGGCGTGGAAGAAGCGGTCGCGTCTGGCGTGTCGAACCTGATCCTCGTCACCGGTCGCGGTAAGAACGCGATCGAAGATCACTTCGACGTGTCGTCCGAGTTGGAAGCGTTTCTCGAACGACGCGGCAAGACCGACCTGCTCAACGAAATCCGCAAGATCTCGAACCTGATCAATGTCAGCTACGTACGACAAGGCGAGCCGTTGGGCCTCGGGCACGCCGTGCTCGTCACCAAGGCACTTGTCGGCGATGAACCATTCGCCGTCGTGCTTGGTGACGATGTGATCGATGCGAATCCGCCGGCGCTGAAGCAGATGATCGACGTGTACAACCGGCTTGATGGTCCGGTCCTCGCCGTCGAGCGCGTGCCTGAAGCCGACGTCTCGAGCTATGGCATCGTGGACATCGATCCGGCGGAATCACTGGGACCGGCGGTTCATCGCATTCGAGATCTGGTCGAGAAGCCGCCACGATCGGAGGCGCCGTCGAACCTCGCGATCATCGGCCGGTACATTCTCACGCCGGACATCTTCACCGCACTCGAAGCCACCTCCGCGGACCGCAGCGGAGAGATTCAGCTGACCAATGGTCTGCGCCAGCTGCTGAAGTCGAGACCGATCTACACCTGTGAGATTTCAGGCGTTCGCCACGACACCGGCAACAAGCTGGGGTATCTGAAGGCGATGGTCTATTTCGCGTTGCGACGGCCCGACCTCGCGGAGCCGTTCCGCGATTATCTGGAGAGCCTCGACCTGCGTGCCGCAGTAAAGAGATAGATAAAGACAACGGAGCCACGAAGGCACGGAGAACACGAAGGCATTGTTCGGTTCCTGGGTTCGTGGGTTCGTGCCCTTCCGCCTGCGCTAAAGCTCCGGCGGACCGCCGTAGCCTTGGCGAAGGCTGTCGTGGCAACCGTGACAGTGTTTGTGCCAGTTTACGAAGTTGATGGCGACTTGGACTCCGGCTTCGACTCGCTCTTCGTCTCGGTCTTGCCTTCGGATTTCGACTCACTCTTGCTATCACCCGACGACTCGCTCGTGGAAGCGGACTTGGAGTCGCCCGACGAGTCGCCCGACGAGTCGCCCGCCTTGGCGGGCTTGTCCTTGCCGCCGCTGTCACTCTTCCCCGCGCGGGCGTAGTCGGTGATGTACCACCCCGAGCCTTTGAACTGAATCGCCGGCGACGACAGAAGTTTTTGCACCGGCCCGCTCCCGCACTTCGTGCAGATCGCCACGAGCGGATCTGAAAACTTCTGAATCACCTCGAAGCGATGGCCGCAGGCGTCGCACTGGTACTCGTACAGTGGCAACGTCGTTACTCGAGAACGGCGTCCGCGGCGCGAGCGCTTTTCCCGTCGCCGGTTCCACCGAGCATCAGGCGGCGAAGCGCCCACAGCGGCGCCGAGCCATGAGACAGCAGCGTGTCGTGGAAAGCACGCAGCGAGGGCTTCCCTCCCTGTTGCTCCTGCCATTCACGCCGCAGTTTGAGAAGTCCCAGCTTACCGGCGCTATACACGAGGTATGTCGGATCGAAGGTCCCGCGCTCGGCTTCCCGACGCGCGCTCGCCTCTTCGAGAAACGCTTCGTCCCGGAAGAAACGCATTCCCTGCTCCACCGACCAGTCATCGGTGTGCAGGCGAATGCCGACGACGAAGCGGGCGAGACGAACGAGCGACTCGGCGAGTTGGCCGAGCTTCATGGTGTAGTCGCGACCGCCAAACCCGGCTTCGAGCATCATCTGCTCGCAGTAGTGGGCCCATCCTTCGAGGTACGACGAAGCCGCGAACAGCGTCGAGCGCCGCACCTTCGACTCCACGTTGCGAAGATGCTGAAAGTGCAGGAAATGGCCAGGGAACACCTCGTGAATCGAGATGGTCCACAGCGTCGGGAGGTTGAAATCGCGCAAGTGTTCGAGCTGACGATCGCGCGGCCATGAGGGGTCCACGTCGGTCAGGTAATACATCGCACGCGAGGCGCGCGTCTCGAACGGCCCCGGCGTCCACATGCTGGCAAAGGACCAGCGGAAAAACTCCGGCGTTGCGGCAACCTCGACGTTCGCGTCCGATGGCATTGAGACAATCGCGTTGCGCTGCAGGAAGGTTTGCAGTTCGCGAATCTGTTCTCGCGCCGTTGCCAGCAGCTGGCCTGGTTCCGGATGCGTCTGTTGTTTCGCCTTGCGCCACGATTCAATCGGATCGCCACCGTTGAGGCGACCGGCCAGCGTGCGGAATTCCTCCTGAGTCGTGCGCAGTTCGCGCTCGGCGATCGCGAGCAGCCGGTCGACGGGCATCGAGATGCCTTCGTCCAGCCGGAGCTTCTGCTCGAAGTTATCGAGGCCGAGCCGGAACGACGCTTTCGCCTTTGGGCGCATGTCGTTCTCGAGATAGTCGACATACTCGGAGACCGATTGCACGGCCTCAGTCGACGCGTCGGCGAGATCGGCGAGCAGGTGCAAGTCGTCGAGGCTGTGAAACGCACGCGGCAAGTCGGTATTGATGAACGACATCACGCCTCGGAACGTGTCGAGGCCCACCTTGACGAAGATCGCCGGCGGTTCCTTGATGTTGTCGCGAGCCGCTTGCACGAGTCGTGGGACCTGCCGCAACTTCGACAGGATTCGACGGGCGCGCTCTTGCTCGGGGGCGTAGTCGAAAATGGCCTGCGCGGCGAGGCTCGACGCAATGACGTCGGCGTAGACCTGGGGGTTGCGCTCCCAGGACCGCGTGCCCTCGAAGTCGAACTGGCGCGATCGAATGTTCGAAGCCACGATGGCGTGTTCGACCTGCTCGGTCTCGGGCAGGGGAGCCACCGGAATTGCGTCCAAGCGACGCGCAAACCCTGCCAGCGCACTCAGATGGGTGTCGATCGCCGGCCGGCGGAAGTCCTCGAGCAGGTCGTCATGGAGGTGGATACCATCCAGGGTCGCGCTGCTCGGGTGGGCTTCGTAGAGATAATTCAGGTAGTCGTCGACAAAGTGCGGAAATGGTTCAGCAGCGTGCATGTGCCTTCGGTCAAACCTGATCCTAGGGGTGAGCCGGCTCAGCCGGCGTTGGGTGAACTACCAATCGTACAATAAAATCCGCGCATGAAGGGCTCCGAGTCCGGGACGCTCTTCGTGGTCGCCACGCCGATCGGCAACCTCGAGGACATTACGCTCCGGGCCCTGAAGGTGCTTCGCGAGGTGGCGGTCGTGGCCGCCGAGGACACGAGGCGCAGCGGCAACCTCTTGCGCCACTTCGAGATCCACACCCCTCTCGTCAGTCTCCACGAGCACAACGAGCTTCGCCGCGGTAGTCAGTTGATCTCGCGACTGCAGGCGGGGGAGTCGGTGGCGCTCGTCACCGATGCCGGGACACCGGGTATTTCGGATCCGGGAGCCCGGTTCGTCTCCATTGCCCGGGAGGCTGGTATCAGGGTGGAGCCGGTGCCGGGCGCGAGTTCGGTGACGGCGGTCCTCAGTGCTGCGGGGCTGGAGTTCGAAGGGTTCGCGTTCCTTGGATTTCCCCCAATTAAGTCAAATGACCGTAAACGCTGGTTTGACCGGCTTTCAACGCTTCAAGATCTCGCCGTGGTCTGCTTCGAAGCCCCCCATCGCTTACGTCGCACGCTGAAAGACCTTGAAGCGATATTGGGTAATCGCCCAATATTCCTGGCTCGGGAACTGACCAAGCTCCACGAGGAGTGGCTCCACGGGTCCGTTGGCGCGCTCGCGTCCCAGCTCGGTGAACCCAGGGGGGAGTTTGTCATCGTAATTCCCCAGGGTCCGACCGCCCAGGAAAATCCTGCGGAGCTATCGGATAACGAGATTGCGCGCTTTGTTTGGTCAATTGATAGAAAATGCTGCAATTGGCAGGCGGGAGGCCATTCGCACCCTCGCCAGGCAGACCGGACAACCTCAGAAGCACATCTACGCCGCCATCGAGCGTGCCAAGATTTCTAGCAAAAGCCCTAAATAGACTGCGCCCTCGCCCCAGCCAGCCCATCTTGACCGGCGAATTTGGCTTTGCTACCTTGCTTTGACCTCACGGGACGCACATGGCGAAGCCCCCTCGACGCCCTGCACCCTCCGTGTCCACTGCGGCAGCCCCGCCGGTCGGACGCACGCCTGCCACCAAGACTGAACGAGAATTCTCGACGCATGCCCACGCCTTGGCGTTGTACGAGCAAGCCATGCGAATGCTCCAGCAGCACAATTTCTCCAAGGCGGCGGAGCTATTCGGTCATCTGACCGCCGTCTATCCGTTCGAGCGTGACCTGGTCGAACGATCCCGCCTGTATCTTGCGCTCTGCTTTCGTCACCTCACGCCGTTGGTGTCCGATCCCATCGACAACCGAGAGCGCTTGTACGCAGCCACGCTGGCACTCAACGCCGGCGACTTTGACGGCGCCTCGCGCTACCTCGACCGTATCTGCATGGATGAGCCTGCCAACGATCAGGCCCTGTATATGTTGGCCGTCGTCCACACCCAGCGTCGCAACCTCGAACTCGCGATACGCTATCTGTCACAGGCGATCGAGGCCAACCCGGAGAACCGTTCGCTCGCACGAGTCGATCCTGATCTCAACGCCCTCCGCGGTACCGCCGGGCTCTCCGCGCTGCTTCGTAGCTGACCGTCGGGCCACGAACGCCCGATCTCCTGCACAATGCCCGACCTCCACGTCGTAATTCTGGCCGCCGGCAAAGGCACTCGGATGAAGTCCGATCTGCCAAAGGTGCTCCACCGGATTGCCGGACGGGCGTTGATCGACCGCGTCCTCGACGCCGCGGATTCGCTGAGCCCGCAATCGACGACCGTGGTCGTCGGCCACGGGGCCGACCACGTGCGCGCGCATCTTGCCGGCCGGTCCAACACTCACTGCGTGCTCCAGGAACCCCAACTTGGGACAGGGCACGCTCTCCTCCAAACGGCGCCAGTGCTCGCGGGGCGCACGGGAACGATAGTCCTGCTGTCGGGCGACGTTCCGCTGCTCTCGGGCGCGTCGCTGCGAGGGCTGGTCAATGTGCATGACGAAGCTCGCGCCGTCGCTACGGTCCTGACAGCAGTGGTGGAACGACCCTTCGGATACGGCCGCATCGTGCGGTCGCAAGGGCGAATCACTCGGATCGTGGAAGAACGTGACGCCTCGCCCGCGCAGCGGAAGATCGCGGAAATCAACTCCGGCATCTATGCGTTTGCCCTCGAGCCGTTGTTCGGCGCGCTCGACAAGATCGCGTCCGACAACGCGCAAGGGGAGTATTACCTTCCCGATCTGGTCGCGATCTATCGGCGCCGCCGACGCGTCGTCACGACGTTCAGCGTGGCGGCCGCAGTCGAGATCCGTGGCATCAACAGTCGAACAGAACTTGCAGAGGTAAGCAGGATGGTGCGACAGCAAAAGAACGAAGAGCTCATGGCCGCCGGCGTCACCTTGATCGATCCGGCGACGACCTATATCGATTCCGGCGTGGAAATCGGACCCGATACCGTCGTCTATCCGTGCGTGTTCATCGAAGGCACGACCAGGATTGGTGCAGCCTGCGAGATTCACTCTGGAACCCGGATCGTCGACTCGACCATCGGTGATCGCGTGATCGTGCGTAACCACACGGTCATCTCGGAGGCGACGGTTTCAGAGGGCGCCACCGTGGGGCCCTTCGCGCATCTTCGACCAGGCGCTAACCTCGGTGCCAAGACACGCGTTGGCAACTTCGTCGAGCTCAAGAAGACAACGATGGGGCCCGGCAGCAAGGCGAACCATCTGGCCTATCTTGGCGATGCGACGATCGGCTCGGAGGTCAATGTTGGGGCAGGGACCATTACCTGCAACTACGACGGCACCACCAAGCACCAGACGGTCATCGAGGACGGCGCATTCGTCGGCAGCAACTCCACGCTCGTCGCACCTGTGTCGGTTGGCCGCGAAGCGTACGTCGCTGCGGGCTCGGCGATCACAATGGACGTGCCGGCGAGATCGCTCGGCATCGGACGGGCCAGGCAGGAGAACAAAGAGGGCTGGGTCGAAAAACGCAAACGCGAGGCGCAAACACGATAGTTCCAGTTGTCAGTTGCCAGTTCAAAGGCCGAAGAACTGTAAACGTGAAACACCCCTTTGAACTGGTAACTGTTAACTGAAACCTGACAAGATGACAGTATGTGCGGGATCATCGGGTACATCGGGCCGAAGCCTGTCGTTCCGGTTCTGATCGAGGGGCTGCGACGGCTCGAGTATCGGGGCTACGACTCAGCGGGACTTGCGGTCGTCAATGGGCACGGGATCGACGTGCGCCGCAGCGCGGGCAAGCTGCACAACCTCGAAGAAGTTCTCGCCAACGATCCGCTGTCGGGCGTTTACGGACTCGGACACACACGATGGGCCACGCATGGCCGGCCGACCGAAGAGAATGCGCACCCGCATCGTGACTGCACCGGCAAGGTCGTCGTCGTCCACAACGGCATCATCGAGAACTACCTCGAACTGAAGCGCGAGCTCCAGGGCAAAGGTCATCGCTTCGTCACCGAGACCGATACTGAAGTCGTTGCCCATCTGGTCGAGGCCGAGTCGAAAGGCGATGGGCTCGAGAACGCCGTTCGACGGGCAATGAAGCGCCTGCGCGGCCTGTTCGCGATCGTTCTGTTGTCTTCAGACGATATGGAGAAGATCGTTGCCGTTCGCAACGGTCCACCGGTTGTCGTCGGACTTGGCGATCAGGAGTGGTTCGTCGCCTCGGATATTCCGGCCATTCTCCAGCACACCCGCGACGTGAGTTTTCTCGACGACGGCGAGATGGCCGTTATCACGCGCGGCGGCGTGGCCTTTACCGACCTCGCCGGTCACACCATCGACAAACGCCCCCAGCGGATCACGTGGGACCCCGTGCAGGCCGAGAAGGCCGGCTACAAGCACTTCATGCTCAAGGAGATCTTCGAGCAACCCACCGCCGTGCGCGAGACGATTCTGGGCCGTGTTTCGCAGGATACCGGGCTGGTGTTCCTCGACGAGATGGCGCTCGCCGACGCTGACCTCCGGTCCATCGACAAGGTTCAACTGCTCGCGTGCGGAACCTCGTGGCACGCCGGACTCGTCGGCAAATTCCTGATCGAACAGCTGGCCGGTGTCCCCACGGAAGTGGACTACGGATCCGAGTTCCGCTATCGCCGGCCAATCGTCAACGAACGCACGCTGACGGTCGTGATCACGCAGTCCGGCGAAACAGCGGACACGCTGGCGGCGCTGCGCGAAGCCAAGTCCAAAGGGGCCCGCAGCATCGCCATTTGCAACGTCGTCGGCAGCATGGCGACACGAGAGGCGGAAGGGACGCTCTACACCCAC
This sequence comes from uncultured Acidobacteriota bacterium, assembly GCA_963724485.1. GTDB lineage: Bacteria > Acidobacteriota > Vicinamibacteria > Vicinamibacterales > UBA2999 > JACCSI01. The sequence continues at coordinate 406,334 of CAVRUW010000009.1, read as the reverse complement.
GCTGGGCCCGAGATTGGCGTGGCGTCAACCAAGGCGTTCACCTGCCAGCTCGTGGCGTTGCACTTGCTCGCCATGTACCTCGGGCAGGTGCGTGGCACATTGGACGAAGCTCGGCGACGGGCACTGATTCAGGATCTGCTCGCGCTACCGCACTTACTCGACGAAGTCCTCCACACCAGCAAGCAAGTGGAGGAGATCGCTGGTCGCTACTACAACCGGAGTGATTTCCTCTTCCTCGGTCGAGGCATCAACTATCCAATCGCTCTCGAGGGAGCCCTCAAGCTCAAGGAGATTTCCTACATTCACGCTGAAGGCTATCCGGCGGGTGAGATGAAGCATGGGCCGATCGCTCTCATCGACGAGCAGATGCCGGTCGTCGCCATCGCGCCTTCGGATCACGTGTATGAGAAGATGCTCGGCAACATTCAGGAAGCCAAAGCACGCGGCGGCTCGGTGATTGCCATTGCTTCCGCAGGGGACGATACGCTCGACAGCCTCCTGGATCGCAATACTGACTCGATCATTTCGGTTCCTGCCATGCCACCCGAGCTTGCGCCGGTCGCGATTGTGATCCCGCTGCAGCTGCTCGCGTATCACATCGCCGTGCGACGCGGCTGTGACGTCGATCAACCCAGAAATCTCGCGAAGAGCGTCACTGTAGAATAGCCAGTGGTCTAGTGATCAGTGGTCACTGGACACTGATCTAATGGACTTTCTCTCCAGTCTGAATCCCGAACAGCAGGCTGCGGTTCAGCACACTTCTGGCCCGCTGCTGATCCTCGCCGGTGCTGGCTCGGGGAAGACGCGCGTCATCGCACACCGCATCGCGTACCTGGTTGCCGAACGATTCGCGCCCGCTGGCGGCGTGCTGGCCGTGACCTTCACCAACAAGGCGGCCGCGGAGATGCGGAATCGCGTCGAAGGGCTTCTCGGCACCAACTGCCAGACGATGTGGATCTCCACGTTTCATGCCCTGTGTGCGCGGTTGCTGCGTCGCGAGGCACCGGGGATTGGCCTTTCGCGCGACTTCGTCATCTACGACTCGAGTGATCAGCAGTCGGTAGTCAAACAGCTGATCAAGGAGTACGGCCTCGACGACAACTCGTACCAGCCTCGCGCGGTTCTCAGCCGGATCAGTCACGCGAAGAATCGGATGGAAGGGCCCGAAACATTCGAGAAGAGCTGGAATCCTCGTGATCGCGAAGTGGCGCGACTGTATGCGGGCTACCAGCGCGCCTTGAAGGACGCCAGCGCGCTGGATTTCGATGATCTGCTGCTCAAGACAGTCGACCTGTTCGATCGCGTGCCCGATGTCCGCGAAAAATACGCGCGGCGATTCCAGTTCGTAATGGTGGACGAATATCAGGACACCAACCGGCCGCAGTACCTCTTGATCAAGCAGGTTGCGGGACTGCATCGCAACCTGGCCGTGGTGGGCGATCCGGACCAGTCGATCTACAAGTGGCGCGGCGCCGATCTCCGCAACATTCTCGACTTCGAGACCGACTTTCCCGAAGCCGTCGTGGTTCGACTCGAACGGAACTATCGGTCGACTCAGGTGATTCTGGACGCAGCGTCGGCGGTGATCGCGAACAATCGAAACCGCAAGGAAAAGACCCTGTGGACCGACCGCAAGGGCGGGGCAAAGATCATCTACTTTCGCGGCGCCGACGAGCTCGAAGAGGCGGATTACATCACCCGCGTCGCGCGTCAGGCGCTCGCCGAGAACATCGAGCACACGATGGCCGTGCTCTACCGAACCAACGCGCAATCTCGCTCCGTCGAGGACGGTCTCCGGCAGGCAAACATCGGATACGTCGTCCTCGGCGGCGTCGGTTTCTATGAACGCAAAGAGATCAAGGACGCGCTGTCCTACCTGAAACTGATCCTGAACCCGTACGATGACCTCGCGCTGCGCCGCATCATCAACGTGCCTGCCCGAGGGATCGGCAAGGGTGTCATGGACGCGCTGGAACACGTCGACGCCGGACAGGCCGACGACAGCTTGCCGCCTCTCCTCGCGGGCCTTCAGGCCGAGGTCGTGTCCAATTCGCTGTGGACGCGACTCAACGTCGCGGTCGACCGGCGCCTGCTCAATCCGCGGCAGGTGGCAGCGCTGGGAGCGTTCCGGGATTTGATCGTTGCTCTTGCGGAGATGGCGCGGCTGGAGTCGGTCTCGATTGCGCTCGGAAAGGTCCTCGATCAATCGGGATATCTCCGTGATCTTCGCGAGGATCGCAGCGAAGAGGCCGAAGCGCGAATCGAGAACCTGATGGAGCTCGTGTCGGCCGCACGCGAGTACGAAACCCGCGAGCCGGAACCGTCGCTCGGCGGATTCGTCGATCGCCTGTCGCTGCTCTCGGACGTCGACAAAGAGCAGGGGACTCGCGAGGCTCGAGTGCTGTTGATGACGCTGCACTCGGCGAAAGGCCTCGAGTTTCCGGTCGTCGTGATGGCCGGGCTCGAGGAGGGCCTGTTTCCGCACTCCCGCTCCGCCGAAGACGAGGCGGAACTGGAAGAGGAGCGCCGGCTGTGTTACGTCGGCATCACTCGCGCGCGATCGAAGCTCGTGCTGACGAGCGCCGCGCGGCGGCGGGTCTTCGGCGACTACCAGGCGACGCAACCCTCACGTTTCCTGGACGAGATTCCTGCTGACCTCGTCGAGCAGGAGTTCTCCACCTACACCTCACCCTACGCCAGCACTCGAGGCGGCTGGGAATATCGAGCCAACCCATACGGTCGCCGTAGTCGCCCACCCCGCGCGCGCGAAGAGCCCGCGCCCTTCGACTACGCGCAGGAGGACCAGTCGGTCCCTGGCAAGCTGGCGGCGGGGAAGAAGGTGCGCCACGGCCAGTTCGGCGTCGGCACGGTCCTCAGCATCGAGGAGCTGGACGACGACATGAAGCTGGTCGTGAAATTCGTGACGGTAGGGACGAAGACGCTGCGGGCGAGGTATGCGAAGTTGGAACTAGCCTGAGAACGTAGCCACGAAGTACACGAAATCACGAAGTCGGAAGGCCTCACTTGCTTCGTGTCCTTCGTGTCTTCGTGGCTGGTTTCTCGTTTCTTACGCTCCCTGAATTCTCGTGATGATCGGCCGGCCGCTCCGTTGGGCGCCATCCATCGTGCCCGACACCCGTTGAATCGTCACCACGAGCGTTTTCTGCGACGTTTGACCCGTGGGCGATCGGACCTCCGCGTTCAGCGTGACGTCCTTGCTGAGCAACTCACCCTGGAACTTGTCGGGCGCCAAGGGTGGCTGACCGGGTTGCGAGAGTGACGCCTCGGCTGGGCCTATCGCGGCTGCCAGGGCCGCCTTCGCCGACGCCGTGGCCTTCTGCATCGTCGAGGCTTCGCTCCGCCACTTCGTCCACTCGGACTGCATGGCCTGCTGCGCGGCCGAAAGCTTGGCCTTGGGATCCCGCTCCATCTTGGCGATCGCTTCAAGCGCCTGGCGATTGTTGGATTCCCATTCGAGCCGCTTCTTGCGGTATTCGAGCTCGGCGGCCGCAGCGTTGCGCTCCGCGTCGATCAGCGGCTTGAACTCGAGCGGGCTGCGCCGCTCGTCTGACACGCTGGCGATCTCGAAGTTGACGACCTCGCCTTGTTGACGAGGATCGAACGTGACAGCTGACATGCGCGCCAACGTTTCGTTGTCGCGCGTGCGGGCCGCTCGGAAGAACTGATTCAGCGTCTGTTGCTCGGGCGGGGCCGAGCACGCGGCCGTAAGCAACGCGAGGGGTGCAATCGCCAGAGCACTGGCAATCGTCGCGCGGACCTTCGATACTGACATCTAGCCCTCCTCAGGCGCAGAAGCTACTACTTCTTCATCACGTTCTACAAGAGCAACGGAGACGACGCTGTCGTCCTCTCCGAGATCCATCACGCGGACACCCTGTGTCGCGCGGCCGATCGTGCGGATATCAGCTGCGGGGGTGCGGAGAATCTTGCCTTGCTCCGTGATCACCAGCAGCTCGTTGTTCTCGTGCACCTGGGCGATCCCGACGACGAGGCCGTTCTTCTCGGTAATTTCGAGATTCTTCAGCCCGAGCCCGCCGCGGCTCTGCACACGATACTCGTCGAGATCCGTCCGCTTGGCGTAGCCCTTCTCCGAGACCGTCAGGAGGGTGCCACCCGGCTTGACGACTTCCATCGCCACCACCTGATCGCCTTCGCGGAGCTGGATGCCGCGCACGCCATAGGCCGTGCGTCCCATGCTGCGAACGTCGGCTTCATTGAAACGGATTGCCATGCCCATTCGAGTCCCGATGAAGATCTGACTGGCGCCGTCGGACAGCCGAACCGCCATCACTTCGTCGTCCTCTTCGATGCCCATGGCGATGATGCCGCCGGCCCTTGGATTGCTGAACGACGTCAGCTCAGTCTTCTTGATCGCGCCCTTGCGCGTGCCCATGACGATGAAGTGCTGTTCGTCGAACTCGAGGACGGGCAACATCGCCGCCGTTTTCTCGCCAGCCTGCATCTGGACGAGGTTAGCGATGGCTTTGCCCTTGCCGTCGGGGCCGACGTCGGGTATCTCGTGGACCTTGAGCCAGTAGGCCCGGCCCCGGTCAGAGAACACCATCATGTAGGCGTGGGTCGAGGCCACGAAGAGGTGATTGACGACATCCTCTTCGCGCGTCCGCATGCCGATCCGGCCTTTTCCGCCGCGTTTCTGGTTCCGGTACGTCGAGATTGGAGTCCGTTTGATGTAGCCGGTGTCGGTGACCGTAATCGCGACATCTTCGTCGGCAATCAGGTCCTCGATGCTCAGTTCGCCTTCCTGATCGAGGATCACCGTTCGGCGATCGTCGCCAAACTTGGTCTGCACGCCCCGCAGCTCGTCGATGATGATTTGCAGCACGAGCCGGTCGCTGGCGAGAATCTCGCGCAGCCCGCCGATGAGAGTGACGAGTTCGGCTAGTTCGTCCAGAATCTTCTGGCGCTCGAGGCCGGTCAGCCTCTGCAGCTGCATATCCAGGATGGCTTGCGCCTGCAGCTCGCTGAGGCCGAATTCCGAAACAAGTCCCGCTTTGGCTTCGATTGGATTCTTCGACGCTCGAATCAGCGAAATCACCTCGTCGAGCTTGTCGAGAGCGATTCGTAAGCCTTCGAGAATGTGGGCGCGGGCTTCGGCCTTGCGCAGCTCGAACTCGATCCGGCGGCGGACGACCTCGCGCCGGAACTGCACGAACTCCTCGACGACTTCGAGCAGCGTCAGCACGCGTGGCCGTCCGGCGACGATCGCGAGCATGATGATGCCGAACGTTTGTTGGAGCTGCGTGTGCTTGTAGAGGTTGTTGAGGATCACCTCGCCAACCTCGCCGCGCTTCAACTCGATGACCACTCGCATCCCGTCGCGATCGGACTCATCTCGAATATCAGAGATGCCTTCGATCGTCTTCTCGCGAACCAGGTCAGCGACCCGCTCCAACAGCCTCGCCTTGTTGACCTGATAGGGGATTTCCGTGATCACGATTTGCGATCGATCGCCCTTCTTCATGGGCTCGATCTCGGCCTTGGCGCGCATCTGCACGCCGCCGCGGCCGGTCAGGTAGGCCTCCCGAATCCCTGACCTCCCGACGATCTGCCCGCCAGTAGGAAAGTCCGGGCCCGGGATCCGCTCGATGAGGCCCCTCAGCTTCTGCTCGCGCGTCAAAGCGGGCGTGGGCGCCGCGCCCGGCGTTGGCGGCATCAGCGTCTGCTCGATGAGCCATACCGCCCCTTCGATCACCTCACGAAGATTGTGTGGCGGGACGTTGGTGGCCATGCCGACCGCGATGCCCGCCGAACCGTTGACCAGCAAGCTTGGAAACGGAGTCGGCAGGACCGTTGGTTCATGCGTGGTTTCGTCGAAATTGGGGACGTAGTCGACGGTGTCCTTGTCGAGGTCCGACATCATCGATTCGGACAACGCCTCTAGACGCGCTTCGGTGTATCGATAAGCTGCTGGCGGATCACCATCCACCGATCCGAAATTGCCCTGACCATCGACCAGGGTGTAGCGCATGTTGAAGTCCTGCGCGAGACGGACGAGCGTGTCGTAGGCCGGCGTGTCGCCGTGTGGATGGTAGTTGCCGATGACTTCGCCGACGATCTTCGCGCACTTGCGGTACGCACGATTCGAGGCCAGGCCCATCTGCCGCATCGCGTAAAGCACACGTCGATGCGCGGGCTTCAATCCGTCGCGAACGTCCGGCAGCGCGCGCCCGATGATCACGCTCATCGCGTAATCGAGATACGAGCGGCGCATCTCGTCTTCGATGGTTACGGGGATCCGCTGTTCTGTGGTCATGCTTCGGTGAAGGGCGTCAGTTTCCAGTTGTCAGTTCCCAGTTCAAAAGGCGAACAGGGTGGAACTCGAGCAACCTGCCCTTTGAACTGGACAACTGGAAACTGGCAACTGCGTTGGCAACCGAGTCGTCGTCAGATATCGAGGTTGCGAACGTCAAGCGCGTGTTCTTCGATGAACTTCCGGCGCGGTTCGACCTGGTCGCCCATCAGCGTCGTGAACATCTGATCGGCTTCGGTGTGGTCCTCGGCCTTGACGGCCAGCAGCGTCCGCGTGTCGGGGTTCATGGTCGTCGCCCACAGGGTGTCGGGATTCATCTCCCCCAGACCCTTGTAACGATTGACAGCGACGCCCTTGCGGCCCAACCCGATGAAGTGATCGACGAACTCGTAGAGCGAGCGAATCTGTAGCGTGCTGTCCTTGCGCGTTGGTTTGGCCACGCTTGCCGCACCCGCCCCTTGATCGCCTTCACGCGGGGCGACGCCGAGCTCTTCGAGCGCGCTTTGCTCAGCGGCGGTCCGCTCGACGGACGACGCCTCGGCGGAATCCTCGACTGGCTCTTCTTCGCGCGCACCAGCCACGGTGCGGATCTCGACCGGGCCCTTGCGCATGGCTCGAACGAGGTCGCGAATGTCCGCATAACTAGCCGTCAGCGTGCGATATTCACCCGTCGTAATGAACTCCGGGCCCAGCAGGTCCACTCGCGAGTACCCGTTCGACCGATCGTCGATCTTGAGCTGCCAGGTGTTGTGCTCGTCATCTCGCGCCACGGTGACCTCGCGAACGGGCGTCGTCAGCTGCAAGGCGAGGTTTTCGAGGGCGGACTGGTTATCGAACAAACTGCGGTCGCGCACTTCACGATCAAGGAGTGCTTCGACGACGTCGCGCGGATGACCGCGGCGCTCCACCCCTTGCATCACCCGGCGGTAACCAATCACGCCGTGAAGCAACTTCTCCAGCGTCTCGCCAAATAGCTCGGACCCATCGGCCAGCTTCACGAGACGGGATTCCACGGCCCGGTGAACGAGGAAATTCTCGAGCGCACGTTCGTCCTTGATGAACGTTTCCTGACGGCCACGCTTTGCGCGAAAGAGCGGCGGCTGAGCGATGAATACGTGACCGTTCTCGATCAACGCCGTCATCTGGCGATAGAAGAACGTCAGCAGCAACGTGCGGATGTGGGAGCCATCCACGTCCGCGTCCGTCATGATGATGATGCGGTGATACCGCAGCTTGCTCAAATCGAAGTCTTCGGTCCCAATCCCGCAGCCGATCGCGGCAATGATCGTTTTGATCTCGTCGGAGCTGAGCATCTTGTCGATGCGAGCCTTCTCGACGTTGAGGATCTTTCCCTTGATCGGCAGGATCGCTTGGAATCGTCGATCGCGTCCCTGTTTCGCCGAGCCACCGGCGGACTCGCCTTCGACGATGTAAATCTCGGCCTGGGAGGGGTCGCGCTCCTGACAGTCGGCGAGCTTGCCGGGCAACGAGCTTCCGTCCAACGCACCCTTGCGACGCACGAGGTCGCGCGCTTTGCGTGCCGCCTCGCGGGCGCGAGCGGCATCGATCGCCTTCATCAGCACGCGCTTCGCGACCGCCGGATTCTCTTCGAGGTAGGCCCCCAATCGATCGTTGACGATCGACTCGACGATGCCCTTGACCTCGGTGTTGCCGAGTTTGGTTTTCGTCTGACCCTCGAACTGCGGCCGCGGAATCTTCACGCTGATGACCGCCGTCATCCCTTCGCGGATGTCATCGCCGCTGATGGTCGCGTCTTTCAGATCCTTCGTCAGATTGTTGTGCTGCGCGTAGGAGTTGACCGTTCGGGTCAGCGCCGAGCGAAATCCTGACAGGTGCGTTCCGCCTTCGTGAGTGTTGATGTTGTTCGCGAAGGAGAACTCCTGCGGGTTGTAGCCGTCATTCCACTGCAGCGCAATCTCGGCCTCGATGCCGTCACGCTCGCCGCGCATGTAGATTGCTTTTTCGTTGACGATCCCCTTGTTCTTGTTCAGGTGCTCGACGAACGAAACGATGCCGCCGTCATAGTGGAACTTGTGGTTCTTCTCGTCGCGCTCGTCGTCCAACGTGATGGTGACACCGGCATTGAGGAACGCGAGCTCGCGTAGGCGCTGTGCCAAGGTGTCGAAACTGAACTCGATCGTCTCGAAGACCTGGCTGTCGGGTTTGAAGGTGACCTTGGTGCCGCGCTTCTTGGTGGTCCCGGTGACGACCAGAGCGGCCTGTGGTGTGCCGCGCTCGTAGACCTGTTGGAAAACCTGGTCGTTCCGCCAGATCTCGAGATCGAGACGTTCGGAGAGCGCATTGACGACGGAGACGCCGACGCCGTGCAGTCCACCTGAAACCTTATAGCTGTTGTTGTCGAACTTGCCGCCGGCGTGCAGGACCGTCAGGACGACCTCAGCCGCGGATCGGCCGCTTTCGTGCAGATCGGTCGGGATGCCGCGACCGTTGTCGACCACCGTGACCGAGTTGTCGATGTGGATGGTGACGTTGATCTCGGTCGCAAAACCTGCCAGCGCTTCGTCAATCGAGTTGTCGACGATCTCGTAGACGAGGTGATGCAAACCGGAGGGTCCCGTCGACCCGATGTACATGGCCGGTCGCTTGCGCACCGCTTCGAGGCCCTCGAGGACCTTGATGCTTTCTGCGCCGTACTCGTCCGCCGCGCCGTTGGTTATCTGTTCTTCAGTCTGGGACATTTAGAGTCAAGTGGGTCTGGTAGGGCGGGTTGGTCTGGTCGGTCGAAGATGAAGTAGTTCCACCCGACCGACCTGCCCCACCCGACCGACCTGCCCTTACATCACACCCGCATCGGCATGATCACGTACGTGTAGTCGTAGCCCTCGACGCCGACCGGTCGCATCACTGCCTGGCTCACTTCGTCTTTCAGTTCGAGCGCGACGACATCGCTGTCGACGACGTTCAGAAAGTCCTGGACGTACTGCGCGTTGAAGCAGATCGTCAGCGGTGGGCCGCTGTAGTCCACCGTCAGTGGCTCTCGGGCCTCACCAAATTCCGGGCTGCTCGAGGTCACTTCGACCTTGCCCTTTTCGATGACGAACTTCACCGCGCGCGAGCGTTCGTTCGAGAGAATCGACACGCGGCGGACCGCACTGGTCAGACGATCTCGTTCGAACTCAATCCGCTTGTCGTTCGCTCTCGGAATGACCTTCTCGTATGCCGGGAACTGGCCATCGATCATTCGTGAGATCAGAAGCCGTGGTCCGATCTCGAAAAACAGATGGTTCTCACCACGCTCATACTGCACTTCGCCGTCGTCGATGACGAGCCGCGAAAGCTCCGATAACGTCTTGCGGGGAAGAATGGCTTTGATCTCGTCGCCACTTTTGCCTTCCGGTTCGCGGCGGGCGTTGACCAGCGCCAGACGATGCCCGTCCGTCGCAACGAGCGTCATCGAATCGGGGCGCAGCAGGAACAACGCGCCGTTCAAGTAGAACCGGGTGTCTTCTCCGGTGATGGCAAACTGCGTCTTGGCCACCATCTCGCGCAGCGTGGTGCCCTTGATGCTCGAGCGAATGCCGGTGCCTGCTTCCGGCAGACTCGGGAAATCCTCGCGCGGGAGAGTCGGCATTCGCGATTCGAATTTCTCGGCCGACACTTTCACGCCTGACCCGCCTTTTTCGGTCGCGAGTTTGACGTCGGACTCCGGCAGCGCGCGCACGACTTCGTAAAGCTTCTTGGCCGGCAGCGTAACAGCGCCGGCTTTGTCCACAGCCGCTTCACACCGACTGCGCAACGCGACTTCCAAATCGGTCGCGAGCAGCGTCAACTCATTGCCATTCGATTCGAGCAGCACGTTCGCCAGGATGGGAATCGTGTTCTTGCGCTCGACGATCTGCTGGAAGAATTGCAGTTCCCGCACAAGATCGGCTTTCCTGGCGACCAGTTCCATGAAATTGTCCCCGGCTGGACGGGTCCGTTGGACCCCGGTGTACGACTCAAGTTGTGGTGATGAGAGTAGACAAGAAATTATACAGGAATAAGGTCCTGTTCACGAAATTTACTGTGCCGATAAACCTAATATTTTCAAATACTTACACTGTGGATTTTTCTGTGGTACCGGGGCGGAGAATCGGAGCCTTTCCGAGCCGGTTTTGGGTCGGATGGACGCGTCCACAGGATGTCAACAGCAGAGGTTGTGGAAATCTACTTAAACGACTCCAGAAGGCTGTTCATCAGGTTGTTGAACGACGAGTCCTTCTTCCGCAAATCCTCCACTTTCCTGATCGAGTGAATCACGGTGGAGTGGTGTTTGCCGCCAAAACTCCGGCCAATCTCGGGCAGCGACGCGTGTGTCAGCGACTTGCACAAATACATCGCGACCTGACGAGGCATCGCGACTGACTTCGAGTTGTTGCGCGACTTGAGCTCCGTCAACTTCAACTGGTAGTAGTCGGCCACGAACTTCTGAATCTGTTCGATCGTGATCGCCTTTTCGTCGAGGTCCTTCACGTTCCGCAGGACCTCCTGCGCCAGATCGAGCGACAACGCCTGCCCCCGCAGCGACGCGTAAGCGATCAGTCGAATCAGCGATCCCTCGAGCTCGCGAATGTTCGACTTGAAGCGGCTCGCCATGTACAGTGCAACGCCGTCTGGCAGCGGAACGCCCTCGGTTTCAGCCTTTTTCTTGAGAATTGCCACTTTCGTCTCGATGTCGGGCGGCTGGATGTCCGCGATGAGACCCCACTCGAATCGCGATCGCAGACGCTCCTCGAGGGCGGGAATCTCGTGCGGTGGGCGATCGCTGCTGATGACGATCTGCTTCTGCGCGTCGTGCAATGCATTGAAGGTGTGAAAGAACTCGTTCTGCGTGCCCTCCTTACCCGAGACGAACTGAATGTCGTCGACGAGTAGCAGGTCGACACTGCGATAGCGCTCGCGAAAGTCGAGAATCCGATCGAAGCGCAGTGCGTTGATCATCTCGTTCATGAAACGCTCGGACGAGATGTAGGTGAGTTTGAACCCTCGACTGTGCTGCACGACGTAGTGCCCAATCGCGTGCATCAAATGCGTCTTTCCGAGACCGACACCGCCGTAGATGAACAACGGGTTGTAGGAACGCGAGGGTGCCTCGGCAACCGCCCGGCAGGCCGCATCGGCAAATTGATTCGAGGGACCGACGATGAATGTGTCGAATGTGTAGCGGGGATTGAGGCCGGCGGGCGCGGTTGGCGACGGGGTCGTCCCAACCTCCTGCACGGCCGGTTCAGCGACCAGGTCAGCCGATTCGGTCGGGCTCCCGTCGTCCGGGATGAAGACCAGTTCGGTGTTGGGCCGGCCAACGTCCTTCAGAGCCTCGGCGAGCACGACCGAGTAATGCTTGGGGAGCCATTCGCTGAACAGGATGGTGGGCACCTTCACGGCCACCTTGGCGCCATCGTCGACCAGCATCGAGGTCGGTTTGAACCAGGTCGAGAAACTGTGGCGGCCGACCTTGGACTCGATGCGGCTGAGGACCTGGTCCCAAATCGATGTGGCGGACATGCTCGTAAACGCCCTGAAACTTGGTGTCTTTGCGACTTTCGCCCCTCGCCGAGCCCGGCGTTACACGGTCTTTGCAACCATCAACGCGGCGAAACAGCAGTTTTAAGCCTTCCGAGGCCCTTCGCGTCGTGGAAACGCCCGAAAAACTGCGATCCGCGGCCGCTACGGCCGTGTTTCCTCAGGTTTTTCCACAACCTTTTCCACAGTTGTGGAAAACTGCCGCGAGGCGAAACGGCGATCCTAACATGCCCGTTTCGGCACTGGCGGATGTGATCGATCCGGTTGTGCGGGGACTGCGTACGCCGACCAGCGGAGCTGGGCAAAGCTGGCTCATGGAGCAGGGGAAAGCTGCCCCGCGGAGCGGGGAAGGCTAATACTGCTACCTAGCGAGCCGCACCAGTCACATGCGCGACGTGCAATGGCACAGCCTCGCTAGTGCTAGAATCAGAAGTTTCCTGAGGACTCATCGATGGCGAAGGGTAAGCGTACGTTTCAACCAAACAACCGGCGCCGCAAGCGGACCCATGGATTCTTGGTCCGGATGGCGACCAAAGATGGACAGCAGGTCCTGAAGCGCCGTCGCGCGAAAGGGCGAAAGCGGTTGACCGTCTCCGACGAGCGGTAGCCCGACGGCACGCTGTGCCCACACGCCGGCGTGACAGCGCGTCATGCCCCGATTCAGGCCGGCACAACACATCCGACGCCGTGCGGATTTCGAGCGAGCCTACGAGACCGGTATTCGTCTCAGTGGGCGACTCATGACGGTGTTCGTCAAGAGCAACGATGGTGAGCATGCCCGTCTCGGTATCGCGGCGACACGCAAGATTGGCGGGGCGGTTGTTCGAAACCGGGCCAAGCGACTTACACGCGAACTGTTCCGTCATCTGAAGCCCGATACCGGCGTCGATATCATCGTTGTCCCGCGCCGCGAATTCTCTGATGCCCCCTACCTCGACCTCGAGCGCGAACTCACAGACCTTCTCGATCGAGCCCGTCGCCGCGGATCCGGCCAATCCGGGGCTCGCCGCAAGGGCGGCTCTCGCCCTGATTCGAACGTATAAGTACCTTATTTCTCCGTGGCTTACTGGCGCATGCCGTTTCATGCCGACATGCGCGGATTACACCGCCGAGGCCATTGCTCGCCACGGCCTGGTCAAAGGCGGAATCTTGGGGACCGCCCGGATTTGCCGTTGCCATCCGTTCGGCGGGTCTGGGCTCGACCCCGTGCCGCCGGTTAAGCACTCTCACATTCACCCGGCCCACTGAATGGAACGCCGCGTTCTCCTCGCTATCTCGCTGTCCTTCGTGGTCCTGTTCGCTTTCCAGGCGCTGTTCGGCCCGAAGGCCCCGCCCGCGAACGTGAGCCCCTCGACCGCCACGGTTCCGGCTGCGAGTTCGCCGACGCCGCCGGCTTCCACGCTGACGGCCGGAGTTGCCACGACTGCGGCTCCTGTGCTTCCGGCCGCCACGGCTCCGCCGCTCGTGGGGGACACGGTTGAACATGAAATCACGGTCGAGACCCAGAAGGTTCGAGCCGTTTTCACAAACCGGGGCGCCCGGCTTCGACATTGGATCCTCAAGGAATACAAGAGCGACTCCGGTCAGCCGCTGGACCTGGTTCCAGAGACCATCCCGGCGGGTTTGCCGTTGCCTTTCTCGCTCCAGGTCGACGATCCCGCCACTACCGCTCAGTTGAACGAGTCGCTCCATCGAGTGACGGGCGTGGAGGGAACGACGGTTGATGCGACGTCGAAACCAGTCACCCTCAGCTTCGAGCTCGAGACCGCGGAGGGATTGCGTGCGCGCAAGACGTTCTCCTTCGAGCCGGCTTCGTTCGTGCTGTCCTTCAGTGCGCAAGTGCAGCTGAAGGATCAGGCGCTCAATCCAACCGTGGAGTGGGGTCCTGGTCTCGGCGACGACATCGCCCGCACCAAGCCGGGATCATTTCTATCACCGGCTTACACGTATCTCGCTCAGGCGATCTACTACCTTGATGGCGAGGCCGTGCGCGAGCCTGCGACGGCCATGGGAACCGGCATTACACGAGAAGGGCAGTATCGCTGGGCGGGCGTTGACGATCACTACTTCATCAGCGCGGTGCTCGATCCACCGTCGCCGGTGCGTCTCGAGTACAAGCCGATTCCGATTCCAACCGGATCCGCCCCGCCAATCGTCGGCCAGTATGTCTCGTACGCGGTGCGCTTTCCGGCGCCGCCAGAAAACGTGCGATTTTTCCTCGGGCCGAAACAGCTCGATGTGATGCGGAGCATCGACCCCGAGTTTACGCGCGCCATCTATTTCGGAATGTTCGCCTGGCTGGCCGCGCCGCTTCTGGATGCGCTCCGATGGGTTCACGGATTCGTCGGCGATTGGGGCTTGGCGATCATCGTCCTGACCATCATCATCAACCTCGCCATGGCGCCGCTCCGTCACAAGAGCGTTGTTTCGATGCGGAAGATGCAGGAACTGCAGCCGCACATGAAGGCGATTCAGGATCGGTACGCCAAATACAAGATCACCGATCCCGAGCGCCAGAAGATGAACACGGAGGTGATGGAGCTGTATCGGAGCCGCGGAGTAAACCCGGCGAGCGGCTGCGTGCCCACACTCCTGACGATGCCGTTCCTGTTTGCGTTCTACGCGATGCTGGGCCAGGCGATCGAAATCCGGGGTCACGACTTTCTGTGGATTCCAGACCTGTCGCGCTCGGACGTGTTTTACATCACGCCGGTGCTGATGGGGATTTCGATGTTCTGGCAGATGCGAATGACCCCGACGTCGGCCGACCCGACGCAGCAACGGATCATGATGTTCATGCCGATCATGATCACGGTGACGATGCTGTTCGCGCCGGCGGGGCTGGTGATCTATTGGCTGGTCAGCAACGTGTGGACGATCGGTCAGCAGTTCTTCACCAACAAGTTACTGGGTCCGCAGAAGGTGCCCGCGCGCCCGAAACAGTAGGTTCCAGTTGCAATCGCCTAATCGCCCAAACACTCATTCGGAACAGACTCATGGCAAATCCTGCTGAAATTGGAGCTTTCGTCGAGAAGGTCGTCGCTGCGATGGGGCTGACGTTGAAAGCCGAAACCGAGCAGATGGACGACGGTCTGCGCATCAACCTGACCGGCGAAGACGGCTCGCTGCTGATTCGGCGGCAAGGCGAAGCGCTAGCCGCGTTGCAGCACGTCGTCGCCGCGGTGTTCCGGCAAGAGGTGGACGAAAAGCGTCGCCTCGTCGTCGATTGCCTCGGCTATCGACGCGGCAAGGATGCGGAGCTGAAGCAGATGGCGACGTTCCTCGCTCAGAAAGCGCGGGATACCGGCCTCGCCCAGGAGATTGGGCCGCTCAATCCGTACGAACGGCGAATCGTCCACCTGGCCGTGGGCGAGGTTGAATCCGTCTCTTCGGAGAGCATCGGCGACGCATTCGAGAAGACCGTCATCATCTCGGTGAAGTAGCGGCTAGAGACAGGGAGACAGGGAGATCAGGGAGATCGGGGAGAAGAAATTTCTCCCTGCTCTCCCCGAGCTCCCTGTAAACCTCCCGGACTCCCTGCGATGTTTGCCACCGACGACACCATCGTCGCAATCGCGACGCCCATTGGGCGATCAGGCCTCGGCGTCGTGCGACTCAGTGGCCCCACCTCAATAACGATTGCTCGCGATCTGGTTCAGCGTTCGGAGCCTTTTGCGCCTCGGCATGCCACGCTGGCACGGCTTCGTGCGAGTGTCTGCGATGAAGTGATCGTCACGGTTTTCGTTGCGCCTCATTCGTATACCGGCGAAGACGTCGCTGAGATCAGCGTTCATGGCAGCCCTATGGTGCTGCAAGCCGTGGTTCGAGAGGCGATTGCGAAGGGCGCGCGTCTCGCCGAGCCTGGTGAGTTCACGTTGCGAGCCTTTCTCAACGGCAAGCTCGATCTGGTTCAGGCGGAAGCCGTTGGCGATCTCATCGAGGCGGTGACGCCGCTACAAGCGCGAGCGGCCTTCGATCAGCTGCAGGGCACATTGACCGCGAGAATCGCGGTGATCGAGCAGCGGTTGTTCGACCTCATGGCGCGGCTCGAGGCATCGCTCGACTTCCCAGACGAGGGCTATCACTTCGTTCAGCGTCAATCCGCGCGCGAGGAAATTCAAACGCTGGCCGAGGACGTGTCGACGCTCTTGACGCGAGCCGGACACGGGCGATTGATCCGCGAAGGCGCCAACGTCGCGATTCTCGGAACGCCTAACGTCGGCAAGTCGAGCCTGTTCAACGCACTGCTCAACGCCGAGCGTGCCATCGTCACGGCGATTCCGGGGACGACGCGGGATCTTCTGACGGAGCGAGCCGACATTCGCGGACTGTCCATCGGCCTCGTCGACACGGCTGGCCTTCGTGACTCGACAGATGTAGTGGAGCTGGAAGGGATGGCGCGCGCGCGGCGCGCGGCCGGTCAGGCGGACTTGGTCATCGTCGTTCTCGACAGATCGCGCGCGTTATCCGGCGACGACCGTGCGCTGTTACATGCCCACCCGGCACGAGCGCGCATCCTGGCCGTCAACAAGGTGGATCTGCCGGCAGCGTGGACGTTGGGGCGTGAAGCGATCGACGACGCGATTGAAGTGTCGTCGAAAACCGGCGAGGGACTCGCTGGGTTGATGGATGCCATCGCGGCCGCTTTGGGCGATCAAGCCGAGACCCGCGATGATCCGCTCGTCACGAACGTGCGGCATGTCGTGCTGCTGGAATCGACATTCGACGCTCTGACTCGAGCAGGCCGCGCCCTGATGGATCAGTCCGCGATCTCGGAGGAATTCATCCTCGCGGATCTGCAAGAAGCCGCATCGCATCTGCAGGAGATCACGGGCAAACGCACCACGGACGATCTCCTGCGGCACATCTTCGAGCGGTTCTGCATCGGGAAGTAAGTCAGGGGTCAGCGAGTGGGGTGTGCTATCAGTGACAGAGCGCGCCGCCGAGCATCACAAAATAAGATAGTTAAGACGACTTTGATGACTAAATTCGATGTGGCCGTTATTGGGGCAGGTCATGCCGGCGTAGAGGCCGCTTGGGCAGCCGCTCGACTCGGTTGCTCGGTCGCGCTTTGCACGCTTTCCAAGCAGACGGTCGCCTTGATGCCTTGCAATCCCGCCGTCGGCGGAACGGCTAAAGGTCATCTGGTCAAAGAGATAGATGCGCTCGGCGGACTGATGGGGCGGGCCATCGACGCTACCGGGTTGCAGTTCAAGATGCTCAATCGCAGTCGAGGTCCGGCCGTCTGGTCACCACGCGCCCAAGCAGACAAGCGCGGATACAGCGACTGGGTGCGGACGACGCTCGAGAATCAGCCTGGGATCGAATGGCTGCTCGGGCGGGTGGGGCGGGTGGTCTGCGAAGGAAACCGGGTCGTTGGTCTCGCCTTCGAGGATGGCTCCGAGATCCAGTGTGCGTCGCTGATCATTACGACCGGGACATTTCTCAACGGCTTGGTTCACATCGGGCGAGAACAACGGCCAGCCGGCCGTGCCGACGAACCGCCATCGCGTGACCTCGCTGAATCGGTCAAGTCGTTTGGATTCGAGTGGGGTCGACTAAAAACAGGCACGCCGCCGCGACTATCCAGGCGCTCGATCAACTGGGACCAGGCCGTAGCAAGGGGAGTGTTCCACGTGGAACATGGCGATGATCCCACGTCGCCGTTCTCGTACGTCGCGACACGTACCCCGCGAAATCAGGTGGTTTGCCATCTGGTCCACACGACAGACAGAGTTCATCAACTGGTGCGAGGCAACATCGGCGAATCCCCTCTGTTCAACGGACAGATTGCTGGAATCGGCCCACGATACTGCCCGTCGCTCGAGGACAAGGTGATGCGATTCCCCGATCGGGAGCGGCATCAGATCTTTCTCGAGCCCGAAGGTCTCGACGTCGACGAGACCTACGTCAACGGTCTGTCGATGTGCCTGCCCCGCGAGATCCAGGAGGCGGTCGTGCGGGCCCTGCCGGGGCTCGAAGATGCAGTCATGCTGCGCCCTGGCTACGCGGTCGAATACGACTTCATCCAGCCGACCGAACTGCGAACGACGCTCGAAACCCATCGAGTCGCAGGGCTTTTTCTCGCCGGACAAATCAACGGCACGTCGGGATACGAAGAAGCGGCTGGGCAGGGCATTGTGGCGGGACTCAACGCGGCCCGGCGCGCGCAGCATGAGACTCCGGTCGTCCTGGGCCGTGATGAGGCCTACATCGGAATCATGATCGACGACCTCGTCACCAAGGGATGTCTCGAGCCCTATCGCATGTTTACCTCCCGCGCGGAGCACCGGCTGTTGCTCAGGATCGACAACGCGGATCTTCGTCTAACGCCAATCGGGCGGCGGCTCGGGCTCGTAGACGAGGAGCGATGGGGGAGATTTGCGGCCAGAAAGCGGCGATTCGAACGAAATCTGGAGGGTTTTCGCGAGACGCCCATTCAGTTCGCCAATGCTCGGATGACGGTCGCCCAGGCACTGAAGCGATCGGAGGTGACCCTGGAAGGTCTCATCGAGGAGGGGCGTGTCGTCATGGAGGACTGCCCACCTTCTGATCGCGAGCTGGACCTGGTTTCCGCCGAAACAGCCATCAAATACGAGGGATACCTGCGGCGGCAAATGGCGGCCGTCGAGCGCAGCCAGCGGCAGGAACACGTTGGGATTCCGGTGGGATTCCCGTTCGAGCGAGTCCCCGGCCTGTCACGGGAACTGGTGCAGCGATTCACCCAGACACGCCCCGAGACGCTGGGTCAGGCGCTCCGGATCCCGGGTGCAACGCCTGCAGCCATCGCTGTTGTTTCCGCATTTCTTCGGCGCTGGACCGAGCCTCCGATTGGATCCGAGGCTCGCGGGTGACGGCGCGCGAGTTTCGCGATCGCCTCCACCGCCGCGCCCGGCGGGCCGCCGTGGCGATCGACGCGGACCTGGCAGATGCACTCGAGCGCTACTACAACCTGTTGACGCGTTGGAACGCGAAGATCAATTTGACCTCGCGGCTGGAACCTGCGGGTCAGGACGAGAGCATCGACCGGCTGCTGATCGAGCCGCTCGCCGCCGCACGGCATATTCAGCCGCACGTGCGGGATCTGATCGACATCGGTTCGGGTGGCGGGTCGCCGGCGATCCCGCTCGCCCTTGCCGCGCCCCGGCTTCATCTCCGAATGGTGGAAGCGAAGACCCGGAAAGCCGTGTTCTTGCGGGAGGCGATCCGAGAGCTGCAGATTGGGCGTGCCGAGGTCGAGACCTCGCGTTTCGAGGAGCTACTCACCCGCCCCGAGCTACACGAGGGCCTCGATGTCGTCACCGTCCGCGCCGTGCGCGTCGAACCGCGGACGCTCCTGAGTCTTCAGGCGTTTCTGAAACCGGGCGGGCAGATTTTTCTGTTCCGCGGTCCCGGCGGTGCCGACCTGGCGGGTGCGATCACACCGCCGTTGGCATGGGCCGCTACGTACCCGCTCGTTGAATCACTGCGCTCCCGCTTGGTGGTGTTGGAAAAGAGGGATGTGGGCAGGAGGTAAGTTCCACGTGGAACTGTCGACTCCCCTGGTTCCAGTGCCCTGAATCTGGCGCAATCACACAAGACCTTGCACCCGGATCCCGCCAGGCGTAAGCTGTCTTCGGAAACAGGCGCCATCCCAGCGGTTAAATTAGGGCAAAAACCAGAAATTTATGATGCCTCCGGAATTTGGCACACCCTCCGACCGCGCCGCTGCCAGTAAAACACTGACCAGTAAGGTGATAGCCGTCACCAATCAGAAGGGTGGCGTCGGCAAGACCACCACCGCCATCAACCTGGCCGCGGCCCTCGCACTGCTCGGGCACGAAACATTGGTCGTCGATGTCGATCCCCAGGGCAACGCCACCAGCGGCTTGGGGCTGAAAGGGCAGACCGCACCAGGTGGGACCATCTATCAAGCGCTGATGTCCTCCGCGCCTGCTGCAGACGACTTCATCCTTGCCACGACAGTCGAGCACCTGAGCGTCGTGCCCGCGACCCGCGACCTCGCCGGCGCCGAAATCGAGCTGATCTCCCTCGAACAGCGGGAGCGGCGCCTGCATGCCTTGGTCAACGCCGTCCGATCGCGGTTCGAGTTCATCATCCTCGACTCGCCACCGTCACTCGGGCTTCTGACGCTCAATGCGCTGGTGGCGGCCGACACCGGTACTGATCCCGCTGCATTGCGAATACTTCGCTCTCGAAGGCCTGGCCGATCTGGTGGCCACGCTTCGACGCGTTCGCGCCGCTCTCAACCCGGGACTCGATATCGAAGGCGTGTTGTTGACGATGAACGATGAGCGAACCAATCTGGGCCAACAGGTCGCGCGTGATGTTCGAGACTTCTTCAAGGAGAAGGTCTACACCACGGTGATCCCGCGCAACGTCCGACTTGCGGAAGCACCCAGTCACGGCCAGTCCGTGATGACATACGACCCACGATCACGTGGCGCCGAGGCATACGCCGCGCTGGCAAAGGAAGTGTGCGCGCGGAACGAACTCTCAACTCCCGCCCCTGCTACCAACGAAGTGGAAGCGGTGTGACGTCGTGGCGCGGGCTAGCCGACAGTTGTCAGTGACCAGTTTTAGTTCAACGCGGGATTTCCTTTGAACTGGCAAATGGAAACTGCTCACTAATTTTTGCGGCCGGGGGTGCGATTTGCCATAGTTGCCTGCGCAGAAATCTTGAATAGCCCCGACCCCTCCAGGAAAGGTGAAGATGCCTGATCGCAAACCCGCTCTCGGCAAAGGCCTCAGCGCGCTGATCCCCGACGCGCCCGAGCCGCTGCCCGCACAACGCGCCTCGATCGACGTCGACATCGACCTGCTGGAGCCAAACGACTATCAGCCGCGAACCGCGGTTCACGACGAGCGACTCGAGGAGCTTGCTCGCTCCATCAAGTCGAACGGTGTGATCCAGCCAATCATCGCGCGGCAACTCCCGACGCCACCAGGAGCATCACCACGCTTTCAGATCATTGCCGGCGAACGGCGATGGCGTGCAGCACAGCGTGCGGGGCTGACCAAAGTGCCGGTGGTGGTCAAGGACATCAGCGGCGACGAGCGCAAGCGCCGCCTCGAAATGGCGTTGATCGAGAACATCCAGCGCGAGAACCTCAACCCAATCGAGGAAGCCCACGCCTATCAACGCCTGGTCCAGGAGTTCGGCATGCGACATGAGGATGTCGCCACCGAAGTGGGTAAGGATCGTTCCACTGTCGCGAACACCTTGCGCTTGCTGAAGCTTCCAGACGAGGTCAAAGAGGAAGTCGCGTCAGGGCGTCTGTCGATGGGCCACGCGCGCGCCATCGTTGCGCTCGCTGGTGAACCCGATCAGCGTCGCGTCGCACGCGAAGTTCTCTCGCGCGGGCTCTCGGTCCGCGAAACCGAGGCCATCGTCAAAAACATCTCTGCCCCTGGAATCCCGAAAAGCGCGCGTCAAGCTCCAACGAAGGATGTCCATACGCGGGCGGCAGAGGAGCAGCTGCGCCTGGCCCTCGGCACTGGGGTCACCATCAAGAGCCGCGGCAAGGGCGGAACGATCGAGATTGCGTACAACAGCGCCGACGAACTGCAACGCTTGTACGAATATCTCACCGACTCCCGTCGCTGATGCCCGGACGGAGTTAATCGCACCATCGCGGTTAAGATCGTCGCATGTCACTCTTCGACCACAGGAAGCGACTGACCGAGATGGTCAGTTGCGCTGGTTGAGCGAGCAAACTCGCGCCTAGCGAGCTCGCTCAGGTCCTGAGCCATCTGCCGCCGTCGAATGATCCCCGGGTCCTGGTCGACTTCAGGACTCATGACGATGCCGGTGTGTACTTGTGGGAGGGCGGCCCGGCGCTGGTGCAGACGGTGGATTTCTTCACGCCGATCGTGGACGACCCCTATATCTACGGGCAAATCGCCGCCGCGAACGCCTTGAGCGACGTCTATGCGATGGGCGGACGGCCGCTGACCGCGCTGGCGATTGCAGGATTCCCCAAGACGGGACTCGAGCCGGATGTGATTGCAGCCGTGTTCCAGGGAGGCTTCGACAAACTGCGTGAGGCGGGCGTTGCGCTCCTTGGAGGCCACACGGTTCAAGACGAGGAGATCAAGTTCGGGTACGCGGTGACCGGGGCCGTCGATCCTGCACGCGTCTTGACCAACGCAGGTGCCAAACCGGGAGACGCGCTGATCCTGACCAAGCCGCTCGGCACGGGCGTTGTTGGCACTGCCATCAAGTTTGGTCGGGCGCCGCAGGCGCTGATCGATCAAGCCGTCGATTCGATGCGTCGGCTGAATCGCGCGGCGGCCGATGCGCTGGCGTCAATCGATGGCGTGCATGCCTGCACGGATGTGACTGGTTTCGGTCTCATTGGACACGGTTCGGAGTTGGCGGTGGCGAGTCAGGTCACTCTCAATATTCGAGCGGGGGATGTGCCGGTCTTTGACAACGTGCTCGAATTTGCCCGCCGCAACCGGTCGGGAGGGATGTCGGCCAACCGGGAGTACTTCGAAGCCATCGCGCAGATCGATCGAAAGGTGCCGCCGGATCTTCAGGACATCCTGTTCGACCCTCAGACGTCCGGGGGTCTCCTAGTTTCCATCGACCAGCTCCAAGCCGACTTGGCGCTACAAGTCCTTGAAAAGGCGGGGGTTCAGGCTGCGAGGATTGGTAGCGTCGGCCCTCGGCAGGCGTCAGCCTCCATCATAATTAGGTGATTTGACCGCAGGCGCCCGAATGGCCGCCGCCGCCCCGCCCTCCACGTGCAAGCGGCAGGCTGCCCTATGATATAAACAACTGTTTGGATTCCGGCAGTTCGTTCCCCGCAATCAACCCATGTATCGAGGAAAGCGGACAGTTGAGGGAGAGTCGCGGTGATTCCTGACATCACGACCCTGTGGGTGATCGGGTTCCTGCTGACGTGTACGTTTCTCCTCAACGCGTTGATCTTCAAACCCATCCTGCGAGTCATCGAAGCCCGCGGCCAGGCCGTCGCCGATGCGCGCCAGATGGCGGAGACGGCCGCGGAACGCGCGAACGCCGCGACCAACGAATACACCCAGAAGCTCAACGCCGCGCGCACCGACGTCTATCGAGCGATGGACGAGAAGCGTCGCACAGCTCTCGAATCACGCGCGGCGCTCCTTGGCGAGACGCGCCACGTCGCCGAAGGCGAGTTGGCGGATGCGTCGCGTCGTTTGCGACAGGAAACCGACGAAGCCCGCGCTTCATTGGACCGCGAAGCGGATTTGCTTGCCGGCGCCATCGTTTCGCGCGTTCTCGAGCGCGCATCGTAGCGGGGGGTCGAACGTGCAGTTGTCGTCGTCACGCCGCATCGCTTGTGAATTAATGAACAAGGTCTCGCGAATCCTCGTAATTCTGGCGGTTCTCGCGAGTCCATTCGTCCTCGCAGGTACCGCGACGCTCCTGGCCGCTCATCAACCCTCCCCGTCTCCGGCGGAACACGCGACGACTGCAGCGTCGGCCGCGGCCGATCACGCGCAGCCGGCGGGTGAGCACGCGGCTGAGGAACACGCCGCTGAAGAACACAGCGTGTGGGCCGGGCTGCTCTGGCCGACCGTGAACTTCCTCATTCTCGTCGGTGGGTTGTGGTGGTACCTGAAGGAGCCCTTCGCCAACTATCTTCGCGATCGACACGGCACGATTCGCAAGGAGTTGGTCGAGGCTGCCAACGTCAAAGCCGCCGCCGCAGCACAACTCGCGGAAATCGAGGCAAAGCTTCGCGCACT
The DNA here is from genome assembly GCA_963724485.1 of uncultured Acidobacteriota bacterium. Taxonomy (GTDB): domain Bacteria; phylum Acidobacteriota; class Vicinamibacteria; order Vicinamibacterales; family UBA2999; genus JACCSI01. The sequence goes on along the minus strand of CAVRUW010000009.1, from coordinate 382,762 downwards.
GCCCGGAGAAATCGAAGCGCTACGCGCTCGAGGCTCGGAAGAAATTGTCGCCGAGGAGCAGCGAATCTCGGCGATGGCAGCGGCAGAGCGAGACCGCCTGCTCGAACAGACGCGCAAAGAAATCGCTCTTCAGCTCCGGCTGGCAAAACGTGATCTCGTGGAGCACACCGCCAATCTGGCCGTGCAACTCGCGTCTGATCGATTGCAGCGGCAGATCTCGATTGAGGACCAGGATCTCCTGGTCGATCGCTATCTCAATCAGGTGAAGAAAAACCCCGACGACACGACGCACTGAAATGTCTTTGAGAACATCGGCCACACGGTACGCGAAGGCTCTGCTCGAGGTTGCGATTCAAGAATCGGATCCGTCTCGAATCGAGACCGATCTTGCCGGCATTGTCGACGCGATGACATCGACGCCGGACTTGCGTCGCGCGATGCTCAGTCCCGGCGTTCCACAAGGTGCGCGTGTCAATCTGGTGAAGGCCGTCGCGGATCAATCTGGCGTCCAGCAGCCGCTTGCGAAGCTGCTGGTGATGCTCGCGGAACGAGGCAGGCTCGAGCTCTTGCCCCATCTGCTCGATGTCTATCGCGAGCGATTGCTGGCCCATTCGAATATCGTGCGGGGCCACATCACTTCGGCGGCGCCGCTGTCCGAGGATCGCGTCGCTGCGTTAGCCAAGAGTTTGAGCGCGCGGACTGGTAAGCAAGTGCAGCTCGATACGGCGGTCGACCCGGCCTTGATTGGCGGCGTCGTCGCGATGATCGGCAGCACCGTGTACGACGGCAGCATTCGAACGCAGCTTCAGAAGCTGCGACAGCAGATGATCGGCGATCAGTGATCGGTGGCCGGTGGCTGGTGGCAACTTAAGGATTTCTGGGAGCAATCAGGGAACTGAAACATGAATCTCAAAGCTGACGAGATTTCCAAGATCATCCGCGAGCAGATAGGCAGCTTCGCAGTGGACGTCGACATTGCCGAAGTAGGCACGGTAACGTCGCTGGGCGATGGAATTGCGCGCTTGCATGGCTGCGAACGTGCCATGGCGGGCGAGATGCTCGAGTTCCCGCACGGCGTTTTCGGCATTGCGTTGAACCTCGAAGAGGACAGCGTCGGCTGCGTGCTGCTGGGCGAGTATCGCGAGATCAAGGAAGGTGATCCGGTCAAGCGGACCGGTCGCATCATCTCGGTTCCCGTCGGCGAAGAGATGCTGGGTCGCGTCGTGAACGCGCTCGGTCAGCCAATCGACGGCAAGGGCCCCATCCTCACCAAGGAGTTCGCGCCGATCGAGCGCCTCGCGCCGGGCGTCGTCGCCCGTCAGCCAGTTCGCGAACCCATGCAGACCGGGCTGAAGGCCATCGACGGAATGGTGCCGATCGGCCGTGGCCAGCGCGAGCTGATCATCGGCGACCGCCAGACCGGCAAGACCGCCCTTGCGCTCGACACGATCCTCAATCAAAAAGAAACCGGCGTCATCTGTATCTACAACGCGATTGGTCAAAAGCAGTCGACCATCGCGCAGTTGGTACGGACGCTGGAGGAAAACGACGCCCTCCGTTACAGCATCGTCGTCGCCGCGGCCGCGGCCGACCCGGCGCCGATGTTGTACATCAGCCCTTACTCGGCAACGGCGATGGGCGAGTTCTTCCGCGACAGCGGTCGGCACGCTCTGCTCGTTTACGACGATCTTTCGAAGCACGCGCAGGCGTATCGCGAAATCTCGCTGCTCCTCCGACGCCCGCCCGGACGCGAGGCGTATCCCGGAGACGTCTTCTATCTGCACTCCCGTCTGTTGGAACGCGCGGCAAAGCTGAACGACGCCAATGGCGCAGGATCGCTGACGTCGCTCCCGATCATCGAAACGCAGGCCGGCGACCTTTCCGCGTACATCCCGACGAACGTGATTTCGATCACGGATGGCCAGATCTTCCTGGAATCGGACCTGTTCAACCAGGGCGTGCGTCCGGCGATCAACGTTGGCAACTCGGTGTCGCGCGTCGGCGGATCAGCTCAGATCAAAGCGATGCGCCAGGTGGCCGGCACCCTGCGACTCGACCTTGCGCAGTATCGCGAGCTCGCCGCATTCGCACAGTTCGGGTCCAGCGACCTCGACAAGGCCACGCAGCAGCAGTTGAATCGCGGCGCGCGGCTCGTCGAGGTGCTCAAGCAGCCGCAGTATCAGCCGCTGCCAGTCGAAAAACAGGTGGCCATCCTCTACGCCGCCACCCAGGGCATGCTGGATGCTGTCGCGGTCTCCGATGTTCGTGCGTACGAGACCGAGTTCCACCGGTTCATGGAGGCCCGCTTCGGCAACGTTCTCCAGACGATTCGCGAAAAGAAGAATCTGGACGACGAGATCAAGAAGGTGTTGGGGGCCGCAATCAAGGAGTTCAACGAGCAGTTCATCGCCGCGCGCGCGGCGGTGGCGAGAGGATAAACGTACAAGCCACAGAGCACAAACAGAGACACAGAGAATTTTGGCTCTGAGTCTCTGAGCCGCTGAGGCTTGTCTGTGTTGCCAACATGCCATCTCTAATCGACATCCGGCGCCGCGTTCGCGCGGTGAAGTCGACGCAGCAGATTACGAAGGCCATGAAGATGGTCTCGTCGTCCAAGCTGAGGCGCGCCCAGGAGCGCATTCTGCGAAGCCGTCCGTTCGCGCAGGAGATGCTGCGCGTGTTCAACAGCCTGGCGACGCGAACCGAAACGGCGCGCCACGTGTTGCTGCAAGAGCAATATGGTCAGCGTCCGCTGTTGATCGTCATCACCGCTGATCGCGGCCTGGCGGGCAGCTTCAACGCCAATGTGATCAAGGGCGCTGCGGAGTTCATCACCGAGCACCCGGGCAACGCGGACCAGCAGGTTGCGCTGGCACTCGTCGGGCGCAAGGGCCGTGACTTCTTCCTGCGCCGCGGATTCGACGTTCGTTACGAAGAGGTTGGCCTGTTCCAGAACGTCAAGTGGTCGCATGCGCAAGCGATTGCGAACACCGCCATCAAGGAGTTTCTGGCCCCCGACATCGGGTCGGTTTACCTCGTCTACAACCAGTTCAGGTCGATCCTGTCGCAGCAGGTGGTCCTCGAGCGGCTGCTGCCGATCGCAAAGCTCGAGCAGGAGCCGTCGGCCGCGACGATCGACTATCTCTACGAGCCGTCGCCGGAGCAATTGCTCGACACCCTGCTGCCGTTCCACGTCGCGGTCCAGGTGGCTCGCGCACTGATGGAGTCCTCGGCCGCCGAGCACGCGGCGCGGATGACGGCCATGGACAGCGCGACGCGCAACGCGCGCGAGATGGTGGATCGACTCACGCTTTACATGAACAAGGTTCGGCAGGCGGCGATCACTCGCGAGATCATCGAAATCGTCGCGGGCGCACAGTCAGTCTAAGGCTCATATGGCTACAGCAACAGCAACCCGAGAAAAAATCGGCAGGGTGATTCAGGTCATCGGCCCGGTAGTTGACGTCGAGTATCAGGCCGGTCACCTGCCGAATATCTACAACGCGATTCGGATCACCGGGAACGTCGCCGGCGAAACCGTCGACATCGTGTGCGAGGTCCAACAGCACCTCGGTGAGGGTCGTATTCGCGCCGTGGCCATGAAGCCCACCGATGGCTTGCAGCGTGGCATGGACGCTGAAGACACCGGTGCGCCCATTTCAGTACCCGTGGGAGCAGCCACGCTGGGTCGTGTGCTGAATGTCCTCGGCGAGCCGATCGACTTTCCCGATCGACCGGTTGAGGCGACCGAGCGCTGGCCGATTCATCGAGCCGCTCCAACACTCGAGCAGCAGTCCACCCAGCTCAAGATGTTCGAGACCGGCATCAAGGTCATCGACCTGCTCGAGCCTTACCTGACTGGCGGCAAGATCGGCCTCTTCGGCGGCGCCGGCGTCGGCAAGACCGTCATCATCATGGAGTTGATCCACAACATCGCGCTAAAGCACGGCGGTGTGTCGGTCTTCGGTGGCGTTGGCGAACGCACGCGCGAAGGCAACGACCTGTGGCTCGAGTTCCAGGAGTCGGGCGTCATCGATATAAAGGACCCGTCGAAGTCGCGCGCCGCGTTGGTCTACGGGCAGATGACGGAGCCGCCAGGCGCTCGTCAGCGTGTCGGATTGTCGGCCTTGACCGTGGCCGAGTACTTCCGTGACGCGGAAGGGAAGGACGTTCTGCTCTTCATCGACAACATCTTCCGGTTCACGCAAGCGGGATCGGAAGTATCGGCGCTGCTCGGACGCATGCCCAGCGCCGTCGGCTACCAGCCGACGCTGCTGACCGAAATGGGCGAGTTGCAGGAGCGCATCACCTCGACCAAGAAGGGTTCGATTACGTCGGTGCAGGCGATTTACGTGCCCGCCGACGACTACACGGACCCGGCGCCGGCGACCACGTTTGCGCACCTCGATGCGACGACAAACCTGTCGCGTCAGATCGCCGAGCTCGGTATCTACCCGGCGGTTGATCCGCTGGCGTCGACCTCACGGATTCTCGACCCGCGCGTCCTGGGCGACGAGCACTACGACGTCGCACGGCAGGTGAAGCAGATTCTGCAGCGTTACAAGGACCTGCAGGACATCATCGCGATTCTGGGGATCGACGAGCTTTCCGAAGAGGACAAGCTGGCGGTATCCCGCGCGCGCAAGATTCAGCGCTTCCTGTCGCAGCCGTTCTTCGTTGCATCACAGTTCACCGGCCGCGAAGGCAAGTATGTTTCGATCGCCGATACGATCAAGGGCTTCAAGGAGATCGCCGAGGGCAAGCACGACGGCGTGCCGGAACAGGCGTTCTACCTGCAGGGGACGATCGAAGAGGTTCTGGAGAACGCGAAGACATTGAAACAGTAGTTGCCCCGGCTAGAGCCTGGGCTCACCGTTCTAAAAACATGGCGCTACCTACCAAACTCTCACTGCACGTCGTCACGCCCGACCAAGCGCTGGTATACGAGGTGGACGAGGTCGCACTCCCGGGGCAGGAGGGTGACTTCGGCGTGCTGCCCGGTCACACGCCGCTGTTCGCCGGACTGCGGACGGGGACGATGTGGTACCGTCAGGGCTCGGAGAAGCATTTTCTGGCGGTGTCGGTGGGGTTTGCGGAAGTGCTGCCGGATCGGGTGACGGTCCTGGCGCAGGTCGCCGAGCGTGCCGAGGAGCTCGATGAGGCTCGTGCGGAGGCCGGAATGGCGCGAGCTCAGGAAATGCTGGGCCACGCGCCGATGGAGATCGACTTCGAACGTGCCCGTCTCTCACTGCTCAGGACCCTTCAACAGCTCCAGGCAGAGGCGCGTCGCGGCGCGGGCCACTAGCGGCCCAGGCCGCCCGGCCCTGGGCCCTTCATGCTTCAGAATCTTCGCGCGCTCGTCCGCTATCGCGGTCTGATTCAGACCCTGGTTGCGCGCGACCTCAAGGCACGTTATCGCGGGTCGGTCCTGGGGTTCTTCTGGTCGTTCATCAACCCCCTGCTGCTCCTCCTGATCTACTCGTTCGTTTTTTCGACGGTGATGTTAGGGGCACGCGCGGAGAACCTGGAACCGTACGCGTTGTTCATGTTCTGCGGGATCCTGCCGTGGACCTGGTTTTCCGCCTCGATCCTCGAAGCCTCGAACGTGCTGATTAGCGGCGGCAATCTGATCAAGAAGGTCCTGTTTCCCGCCGAGATTCTGCCGATCGTGACCGTGCTGGCCAACATGATGCACTTCTTCCTGGGGCTGCCGATCCTAATCGCGTTTCTCATCTACTATCGGCGCCCCCTCGATCCAATCGAGCTGTTGTGGTTTCCGGTCATCGTGTTCGTGCAGCTGCTTCTGCTGCTTGGCCTCTCACTCCTGGTCGCAGCGCTGACCGTTCACTTCCGGGACCTCAAGGACCTCCTCGGGAATCTCATGACGTTGTGGTTCTTCACGACGCCGATCATCTACCCGATGTCGCAAGCGCCGGAGAAGTACCGCTGGCTGCTGAATCTCAACCCCATGACACACCTCGTGGTCTCGTATCAGGAGGTGCTGTTCTACATTGGTCCTCATGGGCACTGGAAGTGGTTGATTGCATTGCTGATCGGTTCCGTAGGCGTGTTCTTGGCGGGATACTTCGTGTTCGATCGGCTCCGCGATTCGTTCGCGGAGGAGGTGTGAAACATGGACTCCGCACGAAACTGACTATGACCGCCGCCATTGAAGCCATCAACGTCACGAAGGTGTACCGCCGGTATGCCCGGAAGAAGCAGTTCGCGACGCTGAAGTCCGCGCTGCTGAAGGGCAGCTTGATCCGCGACCTTCAGCCGGACGAGACCTTCCCGGCGTTGCGAGGTGTGACCTTCAGTGTGCCCAAGGGCTGCACCTACGGAATCATCGGACGCAACGGGTCCGGGAAGTCGACGCTGCTCAAGTGCGTGGCGGGGATCACACGGCCCAACGAAGGGAGCATCCACGTTGATGGCCGCATCTCGGCGCTGATCGAGCTAGGCGCGGGATTCCATCCGGAGATCTCCGGACGCGAGAACATTTTCATCAACGGGATCATGCTCGGCCTGACGAAACGTGAGATCCAACGGCGTTTCGACGAGATCGTCGATTTCGCCGAGCTCAAGGATTTCATCGACGCGCCGGTCAAGACCTACTCGTCCGGGATGTACATGCGACTCGGATTTGCCGTCGCGATACACGTCGATCCGGAGGTGCTGCTCATCGACGAAGTGCTCGCGGTGGGGGATCAGGCCTTTACCATCAAGTGTCTCGACAAGTTTGCCGAGTTCCGGCGCCGTAACAAGACCATCTTGCTGGTGACGCACTCGCTCGACCTGGTTGAGAAGTTCTGTGATCGGGCGTTGTGGCTCGACAAAGGCAAGACGCTGGCCGAAGGCGAGCCGAAGCGCGTCGTCGCGGCCTATTTGATCGACGTCGAAAAGTCCGAAGAGCAGCAACTGGCGAAGGATGACGCGACCAAAGTCGCTGAGGTCAAGACGGCGCCAGAGGGAGCAGCCAGCAGTCAGCCTGCGGACGTCGTGAGCACTCCCGCCGACATGTTCCAGGCGACCGAAGGACGTTGGGGATCCCGCGAGGTCGAGATCACCGAGGTGACACTCGTTGGCAAGAACGGGGTACCCGGGCACGTCTTTCAGTCGGGCGAACCACTCGAGCTGCGGATCAAGACACGGGCACACGAACCCACGAATGATTTTGTGTTCGGCGTCGGGCTGTTCAATGCCGACGGGGTCTGCTGCTACGGCACGAACACCTACATCGAAGAGCTCGAGCCTGCGGCAATCGAAGGCAATGGTGAGCTGACGTTTCGCATAGCGAGTCTCGATCTGGTGGAAGGCACCTACAAGATCGACGTCGCGGTTCATAAGCTCGACGGCTATCCGTACGACTATCACCGGCTGCTTTACACGTTCCGCGTGAAATCACGCACCAAGGACCGGGGCATCTATCGGCCCGAGCATCGTTGGGAGTTCACGCCCAACATCCGATTCAAGTGATCGTGTCAGCCGGCGTCTTGTCGCGGGAACGCGCGGCCGAGTGGTCCGCGAAGCTTCGAAATCAGGGCCGGACTGTGGTCTTTACCAACGGAGTGTTCGATCTCCTGCATCCAGGCCACGTTCGATACCTCGCCGAGGCACGAATGTTGGGCGACGCTCTCATCGTTGCCGTCAATTCCGACCGATCGGCGCGTGCACTCGAGAAGGGGGAAGGGCGGCCAACCAACCCCGCCGAGGAGCGGGCTGAGGTCATTGCCGCGTTGGCGTGTGTGGACGCTGTGGTCATCTTCGACGAGGACACGCCGCACGCGATTGTGTCTGCTCTCTTACCAAATATCCTCGTGAAGGGTGCTGACTGGGCGCCCGGCACCATCGTCGGCGCGGACATCGTCGAGGCGCATGGGGGCAAGGTCGTTCGCATTCCGCTGGCCCAGGGGTATTCGACGACGAAGCTGATCGAAAGTGTTCGAAAAACACCGGTAAAATAAGAAGGTCATTCGCCATGCGCCTGGGCCCGCTGTCGGGTTCCGGGCTACGTGTCTGTACGCATGTCTACCGCAACGTCCCTATCCGTTCGCTCACTTCTCAATAGTGCGCTCGCCAAGAGCGGCCTATCGGCGCGACCCCGTCGGGTCAGAGGGCTGACTGCAGCAGCCAAGGCATTTGCCGTTGCTGGACTGGCTCACGACGCCAGAGAGGCCATCGTGTTGTGGGTGGTGCCGACAGACCACGATCTCGAGGACGCCACATCTGACGCGCGATTCTTTCTGAGTGCTCTCGAAGCGTTGCCCGAGGCGGTCGCGGAACGGGTGGTCCTGCCACTCCCGTCGCATCAGGTCGACCCGTATCGAGGGCTCGCGCCGCACTTTCGCGTGACGTCGGCGCGCGCCCGCGCCCTGCATGCCTCAGCGCTTGGCTCGGCGCGGATCATCGTCGCATCCGCTCAAGCCTTGTTGCCTCGCCTGGCGTCACCTGAGAGCGTGCTCGCGACGTCATTCGATCTCAGGCCTGGAACCGAGATCGATCCGCACGCACTGTCCGCGATTCTCGTCGACGGTGGTTACGAACGACAGGATCCGGTCGATGAGCACGGCGAGTATTGCCTTCGCGGTGGCATTCTCGACGTGTACCCAGCGGGAGAGGCGACTCCGATCCGCGTGGAGTTCATCGGCGATTCCGTGGAGTCGATTCGGCGATTCGACCCGGGAACGCAGCGTTCGATCGAAACGCTGGACCAGTTTCAGATTGTTCCGGTTCGTGAGCCCGCCGGTGGGGAGAGCGGTGGCGCAACAATCTTCGACTACCTTCGCGCATCACGAGCGATGAGGGTGGTGTGCGCCGAGCCAGAGGACATTCACACGCAGATTGAGAAGTGGGCACTGCAGCTGCAGGCGTCGTTCGAAGAGCGGACGAGCGACAAGGTGGCGCCTGGTGGGGAACGTCGCGCTCCGAACGAGCTCTTTGCGACGGCAGACGAGATAGCGCCCTTTCTGACGAACGCCGTCACGCTGGAGGAGCTCGCGGTCGACGAACCAGGCGACGAAACCACGCCACCGCCGACGGGCATGCATGTCACGTCGCAGCCAGCGCAGGAGTTTCGCGGCCGTATCGCGGATTGGGTCGCCGACGTTCGGCAGGCCCGCGACCGCGCCGAGACCGTGCTCTTCGTTGCCAGCACGCATGGTCGCGCCGAACGAACCGTTGAGCTCCTTCGTGACTATGACGTTCTCGCACTGCCGGCTGGGCAAGAGGAACGTGTGGAAGGTGCCGTTCTCGTTGCCGAGGGGCTGCTGTCTCGCGGGTTTCGCATCCCTTCGGCGGCGCTCCAGATCTATGCCGAAGCCGACGTCTTCGAGGAGGATCGCCGGCGGACAAGTGCGAGCCGGAAACGCTCGCTCGCCGCGACCTTTCTTTCCGACCTGCGCGACCTGAAAGTCGGCGACTACATCGTTCACGTCGACAACGGGATTGGACAATTCGTCGGTCTCAAGCAGCTCAATGTCGGCCAGGGCGATATCGTCCAGGAGTTTCTGGAGCTGCGGTATCACGGCGAGGACAAGCTGTTCGTTCCGGTTGAGCGGCTCGATCTCGTCCAGAAATACACCGGTGCCGGCAGTCCCGCGCTCGATCGTCTGGGCGGCACGTCCTGGGACAAGGCGAAGAAAAAGGTCAAGAAGGCCATGCGCGACATGGCCGAAGAGCTCCTCAAGCTTTATGCGGCCCGACGCGCGATGCCGGGTCATGCCTTTGCCGCGGACACCCATTGGCAAGAAGAGTTCGAAGACGCGTTCGAGTGGGACTTGACGCCCGACCAGGCGACGGCGATTGCAGATATCAAGCGCGACATGGAAGCGCCGGCGCCGATGGATCGCCTCCTGTGCGGTGACGTCGGATACGGCAAGACCGAAGTCGCGATGCGGGCGGCGTTCAAGGCGGTGTTGGACGGCAAGCAGGTCGCACTCCTCGCGCCGACGACTGTCCTGGCCTTTCAGCACGTTGAAACACTAAAGCGGCGATTCGCCGCATTTCCCGTTCGAGTCGACGTGGTGAATCGGTTCCGCACGGCGCAGGAAAGCAAAGCCATTCTCGAGAGGCTCAAGGACGGTCACCTCGACATTCTCGTTGGCACCCATCGTTTGCTTTCGAAGGACGTTCAGTTCAAGGACCTCGGCCTTCTCATCGTCGACGAAGAACAGCGCTTTGGCGTCGCACACAAGGAACGGATCAAGCAGCTGCGAAAGAAAGTAGACGTGCTGACGATGACGGCGACGCCGATTCCGCGGACGCTGAACATGTCGCTGGTGGGAATCCGCGACATGTCGATCATCGAGACACCGCCGAAGGATCGACTGGCGATCCAGACCAACGTCGTCAAGTTCGATGCGCAGGTGATCGCTCGCGCCATTCGCACCGAGCTGGGTCGCGGCGGCCAGGTGTTCTTCGTCCACAACCGCGTGGAGTCGATCTACTCGATGGGCAACCTCATTCAGCGGCTCGTGCCCGAAGCGCGGATTGTCGTGGGTCATGGACAAATGGGGGAGCACACGCTCGAGAAGGCGATGCTCGACTTCATGGCGCACAAAGCCGACGTCCTCCTCTCGACGACAATCATCGAGAACGGGATCGACATCCCCAACGCCAACAGCATGATCGTCAATCGTGCCGATCGATATGGGCTCTCGCAGCTTTATCAGTTGAGGGGCCGCGTCGGTCGGAGTGATCGTCCCGCGTTTGCCTACCTGCTGATTCCGCCGGAAGAATCGCTATCGCCCGTTGCGCGCAAGCGCCTCGCGGCGATCAAGGAGTTCAGTGATCTCGGGAGCGGCTTCCGTATCGCCGCGCTGGATCTCGAGATCCGCGGGGCAGGGAATCTCCTTGGCGGTGAGCAAAGCGGCCAGATCGATGCGGTCGGCTTCGAGATGTACATGAAGCTTCTCGAAGAAACGATTCGCGAGTTGAAGGGCGAAGATCTCGAAGACGATGTTCGTTCGACCGTCAACCTGCGGATTGACTTCCGCATTGACGAGCAGTTCGTGCCCGACATGAACCAGCGGCTGATGATCTACCGGCGCATCGCCGCAGCACGGGCGGAAGACGAGCTGACGAAGATCATGGAGGAGGTTCGCGATCGCTATGGTCCGCCGCCGGTGCCGGTGCTCAACCTTGCGGACTACGGCCGGATCCGCGTGATGGCCGATCAGTTGGGGATCGAAAGCATCGAACGGGAGGGCGCGGTCGTCGCCATCCGATTCCGGGAGAAGGCGAAAGTCGATCCGATCCACCTGATTCACCTGGTCCGCGAACGAGAGGACTTGCGGCTGATTCCTCCCGTGACGCTCAAGGTGGATCTGAAGAAGGCTCCGGCGCCGCCGCCTGCGTCGGGCAGCGCCGCCGCGATCAAGCAGGCGCATGAGGCCGGCGGGCGTGGGGGGACGCGAGGCGGAGTTGTCCGCCGCCGGGCCGAGCCGGCGTGGTGGACGGCCCGTGCGACCAGTGGCGCGGTCACCGCAGGCTTCTCGAAGGCTGAGATTCTCCGGCCGAAGGAGGAGGATCCCCGCGCTCCCGGAGGTATCCTCCAGCGAGTCGAAGACTTGTTGGACGATCTGCGAGGCTGAAGCAGAAACCGAGATCGGGGACAGTCCCCGAAAGACAGGGACAGTCCCCGCGAGACATTCGGAGACTCGCTCGCAGGAATTGCAAGTAGAACCGACCCCATTTCGGGAGGTGTGTGATGCGCCGAGTAGCGCCCGTCGTTGCGGTGGCAGTAGTGGCTTTGGCGGCTGGCGTCGGCGCGCAGGCGAAGCGCGCGATCGAGTTGGCGGACTACTACCGTCTCGAAACGGTCAGCGATCCGCAGATCTCGCCGGACGGGACGCAGGTCGCGATGGTCCGGACCGTGATCGTCGAAGCTGACAACAGCCGGCGGTCCGAGATCTGGCTGGTCCCGACCGACCTGTCGACCCGCCCCGTCCGCCTCACATCTCCTGCCTCCAGCGCCTCCGCACCGCGGTGGAGCCCGGACGGCACATTGCTCGCGTTCACGTCGCGACGGCAAGGCGGCGACGCAAGTTCCTCGACCTGGTTCCTTCGCATGGATCGCGCGGCCGGCGAAGCCTTTCAGATCCCTGGCGTCGACGGCGCCCCGGTGTTCAGCCCCGACAACCAGTGGATCGCCTTCACGAAGGCCCTGCCGCCAGAACGAAAGGACAAGCCCGCCGACGAGTTCGAGCGGAAGATGCAGGAGCGCTTCAAGGGCCGCATTGTCGACTGGATGAACTATCGCTTCGATGGCCGCGGCTACCTCCCGGATCCGCGCGATGCGTCCGCGACCCCGCCGCGAGAGGTTTATCTGGTCCCGCGCGAGGGTGGAACAGCCGAACGAGTGACGTCAATGGGTGTCGACATCCAGGACTTCGCGTGGCGGCCCGACTCGAAGGCGATCGCATTCATCGCCAACGCGCATCAACGCGACGAGTATGTCTATGACCGCTCCGATGTGTGGATCGCAACCATTCGCGACAGCTTGGCGCCTCGACGAGTGACCGACGATGGCTACGATCACGACTCGGTGGCGTGGTCTCCGGATGGAACAGCCTTGTACTTCCGTCGGCAGCTTGGGCTCAGCCAGGTGATCGCGTCGAAGCAGCAGCACGGTGCGCCGGTCGATCTATATCGAGCAGCCGTTGAATCGGCGACGATCCGGCTGCAGAACCTGACCGCTGATTGGGATCTACTTCCGGGCCGGCCAATGGCGAGCGCTGACGGCCGAACCGTGTTCTTCTCGGCCGGCATCGGCGGCAACGAGCATCTGTTCAGTGTCTCGACGCAGGGCGGCGCAGTTCGCCAGATCACCAAGGGCGATCGGCAACTTGGTTCGTTCTCGGTCTCCCGTGCCTTCGATCAATGGGTCTTCACGGCGACGGACGTTCAACAGCCCGCCGAAGTCTACAAGGCCTCGACGACGTTTACGGACGAGAAAAGGCTGACTGGATTCAGCGACGCGTGGGTTCGTGGCGTTCAAACTGCTCCGGCGGAGCGCATTCTCGCGAAGAGCAAGGATGGAACCGAGATCGAAGGGTGGCTGCTCAAGCCGGCTACAGCCACGCCAGCCGCCCGACTCCCCATGATCCTTGCGATGCACGGCGGCCCGCACGGCGCATATGGCAACACCTTCGCGTTCCAGTTTCAATTGTGGGCGGCGAATGGCTATGCGGTTCTCTATACCAACCCACGAGGCTCAACCGGCTACGGCGAGAAGTTCCTCTGGGGAACGTGGGGTGGGTGGGGAAATCGTGACTTCGAGGACGTGATGGCGGTTGTCGACGAAGCGATCAAGCGTCATCCGATCGACGAGCGTCGACTGGGAGCGACTGGATATTCGTACGGCGGCTTCCTGACCAACTGGGTGATCACCCAGACACCACGTTTCGCCGCCGCGGTGGTTGGTGCTGGCATTTCGAACTGGATCAGCGACTACGGCACGGCTGACATTCCGCGGACCAAAGAGAGTGAGTTCAACGGGACGCCCTGGGAGCCGGCCGGCCTCGACCTGCTGCTGAAACAGTCCCCGGTAATTCACGCGGCCAATGTCAAGACACCCACGCTGTTCGTCCACGGGGAGGCTGATCTTCGTGTCCCGATAGAACAAGCCGAGCAGATGTACGTGGCCTTGAAAAAGCGCCGGGTTCCGGCCCAGTTCATCCGCTACCCCGACATGTATCACGGTGGCTGGAGCCCCTGGAACACGGTCCACCGCTACCACCACGAGCTTCAGTGGTGGGCGAAGTACCTCGGGTCGCGGCCTTCCTCGACGCAGTGACGTCTTTATGAGTGGCCACCGACCACGAATTACTGGCCTCTGGCCACGGATCGCGGGCCACTGGTAAACTATTGGATTGCAGGTATTTGCCCTATGAAGTTCTTAGCGCTGGCCCTTGCCTTCGTCCTCGCCGGACCCTCGTGGGCCGCGGCCCAGGGCGAGATCATCGAACAGATTCTCGTCAAGGTGAACGGCGACATCATTACCAAGACCGACCTCGAGCAGCGTCAGATCGCTGCCCTCCGACAGGGCGACCCCAACTTCCGGCCTTCGAACGACGCCGAACTCAAGAAGGCGTTGGCTGAAGTCACGCCACAGGTCATCGTGAACGCGGTCGATGAGCTGTTGCTCGTGCAGCGCGGCAGGGAAATGGGCTACAGCCTGGGCGCCGAGCAGTTTCGCAAGATCGTCGATCAGATCAAAACCGAGAACAAGCTCGACACCGAGGAAGCTTTTCAGGCCGCTCTGAAACAGGAAGGTCTGACGATGGACGACCTGCGGCGGCAGCTCGAGCGGCAGATGCTCGTCAGCCGCGTCCAGCAGGACGAGGTCATGGGGAAGATCAGCATCTCGGACGACGAAGTGAAGCAGTTCTACGAGACGTCAAAGGAAACCTTCACCACGCAGCCTCAGATCACCCTTCGTGAGATTCTGATCAACGTTGCTTCTAGCGAAAAAGGCGTCAACGTCGCCGAAGACGATGCGGCCAGGGCCAAGGCCGAGGAGATTCGCAAGCGGCTGGAGGCGGGCGAGCCGTTTGCCCAACTGGCGTCCGAGGTGTCGGATGTTCCATCGAAAGCCAACGGCGGCTTGATTGGTCCGATCAATCGAACGGACCTCTCCCCTGATCTGCTCAAGGAGATCGATGGGCTGAAGCAAGGACAACTTACGCGCACCATTCGAACGACCCGCGGGTATCAGATCATCAAGCTCGAGACCGTTACTGCTACCAAGGTAAAGACGGTCGACGAAGCGCGTCCAGAGATTGCCGACAAGATTGCGGCGCAGAAGCAGCGCGGCCAGATGCGTCAGTACCTGCAGCAGTTGCGTGAACGCGCGATCATCGACTGGAAGAACGAGGAAGTGAAGAAGGCGTTTGAAGTCGGCGTGAAAGCGCAGGCTGACGCCGCTCCCACGCAGTGACACAGACGGCCGGCGAGTGGTTTGCAATCTGGACGCGGTCGCGACACGAGAAGTTCGTGCGCGATCAGCTCGCCGAGCGCAAGGTGGAGGTCTTTCTTCCCACCATCACCAAGTGGAGTCGTTGGAAGGACCGTAAGAAGAAAGTCGACTGGCCGCTGTTTCCCGGCTACTGCTTTGCCCGTTTCGAGTTGGCCGACCGGCTCCCGATCCTCAAGTGCGACGGCGTAGTCAGCATCGTTGGAACGGACGGCCATCCGTCGCCCATTCCGACCTACGAAATCGACAGCATTCGCCAATTGATCACGAGCGAGTTGTCGTTCGATCCCTGTCCGCTGATCAAGGAAGGTATGCTGGTCGAGGTCAAGAGCGGGCCGCTCAAAGGCGTTGTCGGCCGGCTCGTGCGCAAGGGTGCGCATGCCCGGCTCGTGTTGTCGGTAGACTTGATTGGACAGGCGGTCAGCGTCGAAGTGGACGCCGCCGATGTACGGCCGTATTAGGAACGGCGACAGAATCAGCATGCGCATTGGCTCCATCGCATTGACTTCGCCGCTGGTCGTTGCCCCGATGGCTGGGATGACCGACACGGCGTTCCGCCGGCTCGTCAAGCGCCACGGCGGCTGCGGTCTCGTCGTCACCGAAATGGTGAGCAGCGAGGGTCTCGTGCGCGGGATCGATCGCACCCTGGAGTATGCGGAGTACACCGAAGAGGAACGACCGGTGTCGATTCAGATCTTCGGCGGCGATCCAGTCAAGATGGCAGACGCCGCACAGATCGTCGAAGGCATGGGCGCCAACATCGTCGACGTGAACATGGGATGTCCGGTGCCGAAGATCGCCAAGCACAGCGCGGGTTGCAGTCTCATGCGTGAACCCGAGCATGCGGCGTCGATCATCTCGGCGATGGTGAAGGCAGTCAACATCCCCGTAACAGTCAAGATGCGCAAGGGATGGGACGATGATCAGACGAACGCGCCCGAAGTAGCCAGGCGCGTCGCGGGTGCGGGAGCGTCGGCCATCACCATCCATGGGCGCACCGCCAAGCAGTCGTACAGCGGGTCCGCAGATTGGGAGTTTGTTGCTCGCGTGGCGCAGGCGGTGTCGGTGCCCGTGTTTGGATCCGGTGATTGCGTCGAGCCCGAACAGATCGTCGATCGCCTCCAACAAGGAGTGAGCGGTGTCTTTGTGGGCCGTGGTGTGCTTCGCAACCCATGGATTCTCTCGCAGGCGCAGGACCTGCTGCAGGGGCGTCCGGCTCGTTTGATCGCGCCGGAGCAACGCGGACGGTTCTTGCTCGACTACATCGGCTTGCTTCTCAACGAGCGCGTGCACGAGGAAAAGGGATTTCGGCACGTCGCGCCGGGCGCCGATGCCGGCCGCACGATGCAAGCCGCGTCGCGTCACGATCGCTGGGTGATCAACAAGCTTCGTGCGCTGTGCTCGTGGTATACCAAGGGGCTGGACGGTGGGTCAGCGTTGCGAGTGTCCGTGAACCAGGCCGCATCGCTGCACGAACTCCGCGCTATCATCGAGGACTTCTTCTTGCTCAGGCCTGCCGACAGGTCCCTCGCCGAGGTCGCAAACTGACCACTAGTTCACGAAGTCTCGTGCTCGGGATGGCGCGTGCGAGAGTCGGGCCGGCCGCCGCATTGATCGATGGCAGCCGAGGGCTGGCCGCCGCCTGCGAAGAAAACCGGCTGACGCGCGCACGATATGCCCCGCCGCCTGGGCCGCCAGTTCTGGCGCGGACGGAACTCCTGGCTTTCCTCGAGCGTCAAGCCACCGACATCTCGGCAGTCGGCGTCGTCGACGACGAAGGAAACATCTCGTGGGCGGATGGCGGTGCATCCGCAGTGAGCATTGATGGGCACCAGGCCCATGCGAGATACGCGTTTCATGCTTCCGGGTTTCGTAGTGGACTGGTACTCGTCAGCGAGGTTCACAAGCCGCGTGGCTGGACGGCGTGGCGCTTCGAAACCGGCCAGCAATCGCCGCGAGAGATTGGCGAGTCGCTTGGTGACTTTCCGCTCGCGAAGATCTACGGACAGCTCACTCAGGCCATGGGATTCCAGCCCATGCGCGACGAACACTTGGTCGAGGCGATGGCACGGTCAGGATCGCCGACCGCCACTCAGGTCTCGGATCTGATCACGCTCGCCGAACGGGGAGTTGTCGTCGATCCGGCTTTCAACGACGTGGTCCGGCGTGCCGCGACTTCAGCCGATGCCGATCGGGCGACCCGTGATGTTGCGGCTTCGGTTCAGAAACGATTGGGCGAGTGTCTCGTCGAGCTCCTGAATCGCATTGCAGCGCTCGAGTCGGACCCTGCCGTGGCTGAGAATCTTTGTCTCTCGGGCGGGCTGTTCTTCAACACCTTCTTTACGACTGCCGCGGCGACGTGCGAGACCTTCCAGAGGGTCTATGTGCCGCCGCATCCAGGGCGCAACGGTACGGCACTTGGTGCCGCGCTCATAGCTGGTGGCGCGGGGCTCATCACGGCGAAAGAAAGCGGTTCACCCTATCTGGGTCCGGGCTACTCAGATGGCCAGATCAAAGAGGCACTGGACAACTGCAAGCTGTCCTACGACTTCGTGCAGGGTGACCGACTCAACGACGCCGTCATTCATGCTCTTGTTCGGGGACGGCTCGTTGGCTGGTTTCATGGCCGGCTCGAGTGGGGGCCCCGTGCGTTAGGCCACCGTTCGGTGCTCGCGAATCCTTTCGCACCGCACGTCCTGGAAAACCTCAACGGCTTTCTCAAACGCCGCCCGTGGTATCGAAGTTACGGTGTCAGCGTCCCTCGATCTCAGGTCGAGACACTGTTCGAAGCGCCGGGCAGCAAGGCGTCGCCCTTCATGCAGTTCGAGTATCGCCCGCGCGATCCGGATAAGTTCCGGACGATCATGCCGAGAGGCGTTGATACGCTTCGCGTGCACACCGTGGACGAAGACGAGCCGCGGTTCCTGCGGCTGCTTGAAATGTGGGGTCAGAAGATGGGCACGCCCGTGCTCGTCAACACATCGTTCAACGGCTTCCACGAACCGCTGGTCTGCTCGCCTCGCGACGC
Organism: uncultured Acidobacteriota bacterium; assembly: GCA_963724485.1. Taxonomy (GTDB): domain Bacteria; phylum Acidobacteriota; class Vicinamibacteria; order Vicinamibacterales; family UBA2999; genus JACCSI01. The sequence goes on along the minus strand of CAVRUW010000009.1, from coordinate 364,760 downwards.
AATCCGTGTCTTCTACGGCACGGGTCTGGACATCCTCGCGCTCGGAGATTTCTTCCTACGAAAGTAGCTCGCGGGCCCGGTCGGGTTCGAGCATCTCGAAGTCGAATGCCAGCGCACCATCAGAGGTGAAGTAGAACTGCTCACCGAGTTTTTCGTGAGCAGGGTGGTCGAGATACGCGCGCAGGTCAGCCTCGCTGTCGAACTCGAGAATGGCTGCGTACGGAAACTGCTGCGCGTTCATGTTGTCGTACTGACGGCCGAGGACCGTACGGCGTCCGACATGGGCCCGCCGGATCATCGGGATGTTGCTTGATCGCGTTGGCGAGGGCGTCGACGAGCACATGACGCTCCTCGACGGAGAGGTTGGTCCTCGGTCGAAACAACACGACGTGAGCGATCACGGGCAACTACTCGTCGTCGCGGCGTTTGCGCGGGCCGCGTGGCCCTTGAGGACGTCGCGGACCGCCCGGGCCACGACCGCCAAACGGTTTCGCGCCCTTGGGCTTCGAATAACTCTTTGATTTCGGGCTCCAAGGCTTTCGGCCCTCTTGCCGCGGGCCCCGATCGCGATCTTTTGGCGCTCGGTCCGCGTTTGCCGGCCGATCCCGCCAATCAGGTTTGGGTCGATCGCGCCAATCGGCCCTGGGTCGGTCGGGCCGATCTCCTTTTGGACGATCCCGCCAGTCAGCTTTGGGTCGGTCGGGCCGATCTCCTTTGGGACGATCCCGCCAGTCGGCCTTCGGTCGATCGGGTCGATCGCCCTTGGGTCGGTCTCGCCAGTCGCCCTTGGGTCGATCGGGTCGATCCCCTTTCGGTCGGTCTCGCCAGTCGCCTTGGGGACGACTGCGCCAATCACCCTGGGGCTTGTCGCGCCGGTCGCCTTGCGGCCGATCCCGCCAGTTGCCCTGGGGCCGCTCCCGCTTGTCCGCCTGTGGACGGTCGCGCCAGTCGCCTTGCGGACGGCTTCGCCGATCGGGCGGGCGGTCCCTCCACTCCCGCTGTGGCGGCCGCTCCTTCCACTCCGATCGCGGCCGATCGCGATCCGGTCGATCCTGCGACTTCCACTCGGGCCGACGGTCTCCGTCGCCTCTCGGCCGCGCTGGGCGACGGTCTCGATCGCCGGCCGGCACCCACGGCTTCTTGCGCTTTGCCTCGTCAATCTGATCGCGAATCGGATCGCCGTGAGGCGGTGTGAACTTTGAGGGGTCGGCATCAGAGGGGGCCGGTTCGCGCTTCCGTTCCGTCCGCTCTCGAACGTTCTTCTTGAAGCGATCCCACTTTGCCTTCTTGGCGTCCTTGTATTTTTGGCGGGGGTCGCGATGTTCGCCGCCCGGCCGCCACGTGCGATCCCGCCGCTTCTCCCCGTCACCAGATGGGCGGCCTTCGCGGGTCTCTCCACCTGCGGGTGTTTCTGGCCGCTCGGGCCGAGGTCCTTCCCACCGCCGCTCACCCCGTCCAAAGCCTTCGGCTCGAGCCGCGTCTCGCGAATCCCACAACTTTCCTCGCTCGAACCATTTCATCACCGCCGAAGGGTGTTTTTCTTTGAGCCGGTTGAGGGTGGGTTCGAGTTCCTCGGCGTCGTGCGCACGGAACGCGGTCGGCTGATCGTCGACGATGATGGTCCAGTACGCGTGGCGCGGGGGCATGTGAGTATGTTACGGGTTAACCGCGGAAACACGGAAACAGGAAGCACAGAATACTCTTACCCAATGGACCTGGTCGTCGCCCCCATCGCTGAGCTGCGGACCCAACTCACGCATCGATTCGAAGAGGCCGTCGCAGCGATCGTCGATCGAGGAACGACCGCCGGCGCCGAGCCGCACACGTTCACCTGCGGGCTGACGGGCGGTGCCACGGCCCTCATTTTCCTGGGCGCGCTGCGCGAGGCGGCCGTCAACTGGTCGCGCGTCACGCTGTACCTGGGGAGACGAACGCGCGGTGCCGCCCGATCACGTCGACTCGAATTTCGGGCTGGCCGACCGGCTGCTACTTTCACCCCTCGGTGCCCGCGCACCCTACGCGGCGCGAATGCCCGCCGATGAACCGTACCTCTCCCCGGCCGCGTTCAGCTATGGCCAGCAACTTCCGCCGGCGCTCGACTTGCTCATCCTCGGCGTCGGCGACGATGGCCACGTGTGCTCGCTGTTTCCTGGTCATCCGGCACTGTTCATCACCGACGAACGCGTGACCGTCGTCGAGGACGCGCCCAAACCGCCGCCGCGACGCATGACCCTGACGATGCCCTACGTCCTCGAGACGAAGCACACGTGGATCGTTGCCGTCGGTCCGCGAAAAGCGCCAGTGCTGAAGCAGGCGATCGGCCGCAAGTCAGCCAGCACGCCGATCGATCTCGTTGTCGCCCAGTCGGCGGATGTGACGGTGTTTACTGATCAGAATCTCGACGGTCTTCAGACCGGCGACCGACCGTCAGTGAGAGATATCCGGAAGCCGGCGAAGTTTCTCGACCAGCGTCGTCCGCTTCAGATTCAGCAAGCCAGCAGCAGCGGCCTTGTTGCCGCCGGTTCGCGTCAGCGCGCGGCCGATGAGATCGCGTTCCATCTGTTCGACCAGCGTGGGGAGGTCGACTCCGCCATCCGGGAAGTCGACGGCCGGAACCACGGAAACCTGCGCGGTCTGGATTTCAGCCGGAAGATCAGTAACTTCGATCGTCGTGCGGCCGCCCAGCAGCGCGATGGCGCGTTCGACCGCGTTCTCGAGCTGTCGAACATTGCCGGGCCACGGGAATGCCATCAATCGCCGCATGGCCTCGAGCGAAACGATGTCCTCTCTTACCTTAAGTGCTTCGGAAGCGTCGCCACCGTCGTCTCCGGCCGCGCTCTTCTGGCTGTACTTCTGTACGAAGTGCTGAACGAGCAGTGGAATATCTTCCTTTCGATCGCGAAGCGGCGGCAACTCGATCTGAATGACATTCAATCGATAGTAGAGGTCTTCGCGGAAGCTTCCTTCTTTGACCATCTTCGCGAGGTCGGAGTTCGTTGCCGCGACGACCCTTACGTCCACCTTGATCGGTTTGCTATCCCCGACGCGTTCGAACTCTCGTTCCTGCAACACGCGCAGTAATTTCATCTGCAGCGACATGGCCATGGTGCCCACTTCGTCGAGGAACAGTGTGCCCTTGTGGGCCTGCTCGAGCCGGCCTTGCCGCGAGCCAATCGCGCCGGTAAAGGCGCCGCGCACGTGACCGAACAACTCGGCTTCGAGGAGTCCTTCTGGAATCGCGCTGCAGTTGAGCGCGACGAACCGCTGCGGACGCCGCGGGCTGGCCTGGTGAATCGCGCGCGCGACCATTTCTTTCCCGGTGCCGGTCTCGCCCGTGATCAGGATGGTCGTCGTGGTTGGTGCAATCGTCTCGATCGTCTGGAACAACGAACGCATTCGCGAGCTGCGGCCATGCATCGCGCCGAGACCAAAGCGCTCATCCAGTTGCTTGCGAAGGTACGCGTTCTCGTTGCGCAAGCGTCGTTGTTCGAGCGCGGTGCGCACCGCGTGAAGCAGTTCGTCGAACTGAAAAGGTTTGTTGACGAAATCCGCCGCGCCTTGTTTGAGTGCTTCGACGGCGTCCTTCACCGTGCCGTACCCGGTGACGACGATCGCGACAATGCCGGGATAACGTTGCACGGCTTCCTCGATGACGCGTTGGCCGCTGACACCAGGAAGCCGAAGGTCGGAGATGACGACGTCGAACGCGAATTCGCTCAAGAGGTCGATCGCGCGTTCGCCGGATTCGGCCTCCGTGACCTCAAACGCCTCCTCTCGAAGGCGCTCGGCCACCACGGATCGAAGCGCTGGTTCGTCGTCTACCAGTAATAAATGAGTTTGAGAGTCAGCCATCGAGGGGAGTGCCAGAATATTGGCGCTCATCAGTTCCCTGGTCAAGAGCAAACGTCGCGTCGCCCACGGGGATCGTCTTTTGAACCCCAACCCGCACAAGTTCGTGGGATTGCATCGAATGGCCTAATCTGAGGGCCGGAGGGTCCGATACCTCTGCTTGGAGGCATACGACACGATGGAGCGCCAGACGGTTAGCATCATGAAGGCGTGCGAGATGGTCGGCGTAAGTCGGCGCACGATCTACAACTGGATTGCGGCAGGGAAGGTCGAATATGTTCGGACGGCTGGCGGCAGCATCCGCATCTTCACCGACTCGCTGTGGCGGCAGCCGGACGGCCTGCGGGCATCGGCCCCGACGTCGGCGGCCTAGCGTGGCAATGATCGAAGATCGCCAAAATACCTCCAGCATCGGCGATCTTCGTGCCCTGTTTCACCGGCTGAACAATCAGCTCGGGGTCATCCTGGCGCACGCAGAACTGCTGGAGGCGAAGGCGCACGACGAGGCCAACCGTGCGCGCGCGGCCCATGTCGTCGGGGCCACGCTCGAAGCCATGACCGTGACGCGCGTTCTGCGCGATCACATTTCGACCAGTCTCGAACGTCAATCCGCCTGATTTCGTCAGTACAATTCGAAAAACCACCGTGTTTGAGCGGTGGTCGAGCCCTGTACGCTCGTTCTCGCTCGGCTCGATCACAAAAATGTGAGTTCCGAACAAAATTTGTAATGAACTTGTCAAAGTCTTGGCGTGACTGCGGCACTATAGTCAAGACCTTGGCGTTTTCGCCCCAGATCAGAAATTCTGTGCTGCACGAACCTGCTCATGCAAATGCGCGTAAGTGACTGACATTAGAACCACTTAGCGAAGCTCATCGACGTACTTGCACGTCCCACCACGCCCTTGCACCAGCTTGGCATTGCCGTTGCCACTGGGCAGCCCGGCCGCTCCCAATGTGGGTGGCGGCAGGAGACCAAGACCGATGAGCGCCCAAACGACCGCAGCACCGACTCACCCTCGTGTAGAAGCAGGGCTTCCCTTTGTGGAGGCATTGGCGCGGCGGATGGCGGCCACGATGCCGCACTCGATTGATTTGAGTGACCTGGTTCAAGACGGTGTCATCGGCCTGATTGATGCCGCCGAGCGCTTCGACGAGAAGCGTGGCATCAAGTTCGAGACCTTTGCCGAGCGTCGCGTCCGCGGAGCGATGATCGACGCGCTGCGTAAGGATGCGTGGCCGCGCGGTGTCCGCCGCGTTCGCCGCGAGCTCGAAGCCGCGCGCGAGAAGCTGCGGCTTTCGCTCGGTCACGAGCCGTCGCTCGCGGATCTTGCCGCCGCCGTCGGCTCCGACGAGAAGCGCCTTGGCAAGACCATCGTTCGCATCAACACGATTGAGTCGACCTCGCCCTTGTCGTGCGGCGATAACGTCGACGAGGCGCAATTGCCGGCGGTCTTCGTGCCGGCCGAACCGGAGCGTCCGGATCACGCATACGAGCGCGGCGAGGTTCGCAATCGAGTTCGCACGGCCATCGAGACATTGCCGGTCCGCGAACGTCGCGTGATCTGCCTCTACTACTACGAAGAAGTCACGATGAAGGAAATCGGCGCCGAGCTCGGTGTCAACGAGTCGCGCGTTTCGCAGCTGCACGCTCGTGCCCTGCGCCGCCTGCGCGAGGCGCTTGGCCCCGACATGGCCCCGGCCGCTGCGGCAGCGACGTTGCGCAGCGCCATCCTGGCGTTTGCCGCCCGACCGAAAATGGCCAAGGCCGACATTCGACCGAAGGCGCCCGTTCTGGTTCCTCGTCCCGAGCCCGAGCCTGCTGTGGCAGCTGCCTCGACTCGTCGTGCGGTGGTCGTCGATTACGCCAGCGCGTCGCGCGCGGCCCGCAGCAAGTCGCCGAGACGGAATGGCTTGGCGAGCCAGCGGCAGCCGGTCTCTTCGAGAAACCGCTCGGCGTCGGTGCCCGCGACCGCGCCGGTTACGAAAATCACCCGCCGCGCCAATCCGGGCGTTGCGGCAGCCATCGCGCGGTAGAACTGCATCCCGTCGATCCGGGGCATCTTCAGATCGCAGACGATGAGATCGTAGGTGCCCTGGGCGAGGCGGGTCAGTCCCTCCTCGCCGTCCCCGGCACGATCCACCACGAATCCGGCATCTTCCAGCGCTTCTGAAACCGCGGCCGCCAACGCTGGTTCGTCCTCGACCACCAAGACCTTCAGTCCCTTGAACGCCTCGAGCGAAATTGGCGCCGGTGTTGGCTTCGCCTGCTGAAGCGCCTGCCCGGCCACCGGCAATTCCACGAAGAACGACGCACCCAGCCCCTTTCGCGACGACAGCCAAATCCGTCCGCCGTGTTCCTGAACGATGGCGTAAGCGACGCTGAGGCCGAGGCCGGTTCCTTTGCCGACTTCCTTGGTGGTGAAAAACGGATCGAAGACTTTCCCTTGCGACTCTTCCGCGATCCCCGGGCCGTCGTCGTTCACTTCGAGGACGATCGAGTCACGCTCGGCATCCTGCCAGGTGCGCACGACCAGTGTCCCGCGGCCATTGGCGGCCAGCATCGCCTGTTCGGCGTTGATGATCAGATTCAGGACAACCTGCTTGACCTGGTGACCGTCGGCGAAAACTTCGGGCAGACCGGCAGCCAACGCCTGGATCACTTGAATGTTCGAAACGCGCTGTTCGTAGGATCGAATGCTCAGCGTCTCGCGCAGCACCTCATTGACGTCAACCATCATCCGGGTGCTCTGGCGCTTGCGAGCAAACGTGAGCAGGTTTCGCACGATCCGCGCGGCGCGCTCCGCTTCGCCGAGGATCACCTCCAGACCGCGCTTGGCGCGTTCGTCGACCGGTGCTTCGGCAAGCCGCTCGGCCCAGGACAGAATTGTCGCCAGCGGGTTGTTCAGCTCGTGGGCGACGCCGGAAATTGTCTGACCGAGAGCAGCCATCCGTTCGGCCTGGAGCAGCTGGTGATACAAGTCGCGCGACTGGTCCTCGAGCTTCTTGCGGTCGCTCACGTCGCGGATCAGGGCGTCGATGTGCAGCGCGTCGCCCACGGATTCGGCGCGGGCGGTGACCTCAATCCAGACGAGCGCGCCGTCGGTCTTGTGCAGTCGGAGCAGGTAGTCGCTGACCGCGCCTTCGGTTCTCAGTCGATCGAGAAACGCCGACCGTGCGGCGTCGTCGCCAAACGACTCTGGTTCGAAGGGACGAACCGTCTCGTCGGGGACGTCGGGCGAGAAGCCGAAGATCAGCTTGAGAAACGGGTTCGCGGCGATCGTCTGGGTGCCATCGGCTCCGACAACTCCGATGTAAACGCCCTGATGGACCGCCTCGAAGAGCCGCGCGAGCGCACTTGCGCGCGCGCCTAGCGTTTCTTGGCTGGCGGGTTCGGGGTTGGGGTCTTGGTGCGGAACTTGGGTGTCCACTTCTTCTCAATCGAAGAGCGGATCGCAACGGGATCCGCACCGGACCGGTACATCATCATCGCCTCGCGCGCGACGTCGATGCAGATCTGACATCCGAAGCCGTGCGTATCCCACTCGACAACATTGCCTTTGGTGTCGCGACGTTTGACGAAGCACGATTCATTGTGGGGGTGCCCGTTGGCTTCGCAGCCGCAATAACACGGCACGAACTTCAGCACTTCTGGATGCTGTCCGGCGAATTCATAGACCGAGCGAACAACGTCGACGGGTCGGCTCGGCACGAATCCCGGGTTGGGGATTGGTGGAGTACCTGAGTTTTGTCGCCGTCGATGACTGGCCCAGCAACAGTCCACCGCCGGCGACGAGCAACGCGGCGACCGAGAGTGCAAACAAGCGTCGCATCTCGCGCATTTTAGCAGGACAGGGAGATCGGGGAGATCCGGGAGAAATCAGCCCTCCCTGATCTCCCTGATCTCCCTGTTCTCTACAGTTCTCTACGGACAGAAGTCGACGCGAGCGCACTCTTTGATCGCGTGCCAAAGAGTGTCGTCTGGTGCACGTGTTTTTCACGCGGCAGCGGCTTGGAAACGGTTCACTTTCATTCGAGACCTTGCTACTGTAGAGCTCCCCCTTCTGGGCGAGATGCGCCTCTTTCAACGCCAAGACGCGCTGTTGCTGATTGGGCTGACCGTCGCCCTCATCATCATTTTTTCTCCATCGATTTCGCAGCTGCTCGACTTCACTCGCGAGATGGAACGCGAACGCGGGGTGACGCTGCTCCCCGCGCTGATTGTTCTCGCCGGGGTGTTCATATTCCACCAGCTGCGTAAGCGGCTGGAAGGCCAGGCCCGTGAATCGGCGGTCCGGGCCGCCCATGCTGAAGCGGAACTGCGCGTGCAGGATCTCGAGCGTCTCGTGATGTTCGGGCATTCCCTGGCTCGATCGCTCGATCACGAGGCGATTCGCTCGGCGATCAATCAGCACCTCGGGAGACTCGCAGGCACAGAACACGTCTGGGTCATGCTCCGTCAGGGCAGCTCGTGGGAGGCGCTTGCCGGCGACACCCGCGGCGCGGAGGAAGTCATCGAACGCGCCGATTTTTCCGATCGAATCATCGGTGGCGAAGGTGTGGCCGAGGGTGGTCAAACGATCGGCTTTCCGCTTGTCGTCGGCGGAACGGCGATCGGGGTCATGGGTGTGAAGCCGGTGGCCGAGGCCCTGGATGAGGCTCGACATCGCGCGGTCGAAGCGGCCGCCGCGCTGCTGGCGGTTTCGCTGAAGAACGCGCAACTGTTCAAGGAAGTGCGCGAGAACAGCATGCGTGACCCGTTGACCGGGTGCGTGATGCGTGCGCACGCATCGGAGATTATCGACGCCGAACTCCGGCGTGCCCGCCGCAGTCAGATGCCGATCTCGATGATCCTGTTCGACCTGGATCACTTCAAGCAGATCAACGACAAGTTTGGACATCTCTGCGGTGATGGCGTGCTCGCGGCCGTCGGCCGCTGCATGCGCGACGTGCTGCGTGGTTCCGATTTGAAGTGCCGTTACGGTGGTGAAGAGTTTCTCGTCCTGCTGCACGAGACGCCCTTGCCCGGTGCGCGGCGCGTGGCCGAAACACTTCGACGGGAGATTGCCGATCGCCCCATCCTGTGGGCAGGTCATACGCTCAACATCACGGCAAGCTTCGGCCTGACGCAGGCGCTGCCCGGCGAAATGAGCACGCGCCAGATGATTGACCGTGCCGACTCGGCGATGTATCGCGCGAAAGCCGAGGGTCGCAACTGCGTCCGCGTCATGTTCGACGAGGGCGTCGCCGCGACCGATGGACGCAATCCCGGGGTGACAGCGCAGACCTAAAGGCCCTCGCGGCCTAAGCGAGCTCTCGCCCCTTCGTCTCCGGAATGAACACCCACATCGCCGCGGCGATTAGAAATGCTGCGGCGGTCATCGAGAACGCGGCCCCGAATCCGCGTTGCTGCGCCATGCTGCCAACCACGAATGGCGCTGCCGCGCTGGCGAGTCTGCCGATGTTGTAGGTGAAGCCCTGCGCGGTCGCGCGAATTGCGGTGGGGTACAACTCCGCGGTCACCGCGCCAAAGCCGCTGAAGTAGCCGGTCCCGAAGAACGCGACGAACGGGCCGAGCAGGAACAGCGACAAAGGTGTGCTGACCTGACTGTAAAGAAAGACGAGCGCCGCCGCGGCTACGAGGTACGTCACGTAGGTGAGACGACGCCCTAGGTGATCGCTGACAAATCCGAACGTCACGTAGCCGAACCACATACCCACCTGCATGTAGATCACGAATCGCGACGTGGTCTCGGTGGACAAGCCGATCCCTCCCTCGCTGACCGGCAACGAGAGATACGACGGGATCCACAGGTTCAATCCCCACCAGGCAAACATCGTCGCCGCGTTCATGAGCGTCAGCGCGATCGTCAGCGAGAGCATCGACCCGCGGAGGGTCGAGAAAACGCTGGGTCGCGAGGTCGGTGCCGCTTCGCGGGCTTGCAGCCATAACGCTGGCTCAGCGACGTGACGACGAATCCAGAGGGTGAAGAGAGCGGGGAGGATGCCGACGAAGAAGACGGCGCGCCAGCCATAACGCGGCAGTACCAACATGTTGACCAGTGCGGCGGCACCGTAGCCGATGGCCCAGCAGGACTGCATCAATCCCAGCGCCTTGCCGCGATGCTCTGCCGGCCAGGTCTCGGAGACCAGAGCGGCGCCGCTGGCCCACTCACCACCCATGCCCAAGCCGAGAAACAGCCGAAACACGGCGAGCTGGACAACGTCCTGGGCCAGCCCACAGGCGGCGGTGAAGACGGAATAGATCAGGATGCTGAGTGAGAGGGCTCGCGTCCGTCCCCAGCGGTCAGCGATGACGCCGAAGAGGATGCCGCCGGCGGCAGAAGCCGCGAGGGTCAGCGAGCCAAGGAGACCGCCGGTCGCTCGGTCCATGCCCAGGTCGGCCATCAGGGAGGCCAGGACCAAGGCGTACAGCATCACGTCGAAGGCATCGAGGAGCCATCCCAGTGAAGCAGCGATTAACGCCCGACGAGCGTCGGGCGACGCCGCGTGCCAGAACCCGAGCATGGTCGTCAGGTTGTAACACGCGGACGGCCGGTCTCTCGATCCCGCGGGGGATCGATGGTCGAACCAGCGAGGACAGGGCTAGAACTTTGGCGTGCGGCGGCCCAGACGAACCCGGCGTCTCATGATGTAGAGCGTCATCAAGATGCCTGCGAGCGCCAGTGCGACGAACGCGACCCCGGAAGAACTCATATACATAGCGGCTCCAATGTAGCGACTGATCGGTTGTGGTGACTCGACTTCAGAACTTTGGTGTGCGCAGACCCTGCCGAGACCGCCGACGCATGATGTACAGCGTGAACAGAATCAACGCGGCGATGAGCATCAATCCAGACACACCTGTTGGGCTGATGAACATACCCGTCTCATCGGTGTTAGGCGTCCGGGCCTGTAGAGTCCGCCGGTGTCAGTTGTCGACGAAACTGCACAAGCTCATCAGTTGAGGCGCAATGATTCTGGCTCATGCGAGCTCTTCAGAATTTTCATGGATGAAGTGGCGTCTATGATGAATATAATTCTGAAATACTGGCAATGGACAGAACGCTCGACCATATTGACGCCGCGATCCTGGGCGTGCTCCAGGAAAACGCCCGCACGACCCAAGCCGACATCGCCAAGGCCGTCGGCCTGGCCCCGTCGGCTGTCCTGGAACGCATGCGGAAGCTCGAAGCCAAAGGCGTCATCCGCGAGTACGTCGCGGCCATCGACCCGCATGTCGCCAACCGGGCCCTCCTGGCCTTCGTTGCCGTAAGGACCAACGAGTTCGGGCCGGAGCAGCCGGCCGCAAAGGCGCTGGCGACTATTCCCGAGGTCCTCGAAATCCATCACGTCGCCGGCGAAGACTGTTATCTCCTGAAGGTCAGAGCCAAGGACGCCGAGCACCTGGGTCACCTCCTGCGGCTGCAGATTGCGGTGGTCCCGGGCGTCACCTCGACGAGGACGACGATTGTTCTCGAGACGGTGAAGGAGACCTCCCGTATTCCCATCGTTCCCGGGCGTCCGAAGGAACGGCTGCAGGAGGCGTCATGAGCCGCCACGAGCGCAAGCTGGCTTATGGCGCGTGGATTGTCGTCTGCCTCGTGTGGGGCACGACGTATCTCGGCATCCGTGTCGCGCTGGAGACGGTGCCGGTGGCGTTGCTCGCCGGGCTTCGCTGGGCGGGTGCCGGTGTCCTGCTCGCAGCGCTGCTGCCGTTGTTTGGCGAGCGTCTGCCACATCCAAGGACGTGGGGCCCGATAGCGATTGCCGGCTTCCTGATGGCGGTCATCGGCAACGGTGGCGTGGTTTGGGCTGAGCAGTACGTCGCCAGCGGTCTTGCCGCGGTCGTCGTCGCCATGGTGCCGTTCTGGACGGTGCTGATCGAAGCCGCGCTCCCCAAGGGTGAAAAGCTCACCGCGCGCACGTTGATCGGTCTCGGCATCGGCTTTTTGGGCATCGTCGTTCTGGTGTGGCCGGAGCTGAGGTTTGGCGGTGAAGAAGGCCGCATGTTCATCGCCGGCGTGATCGCACTGCAGATCGCTTGTTTCGGCTGGGCGCTCGGCACCTCGTACACCAAGCGGAATGCGATCGGCGGCAGCCCTCTGGGCGCGTCGGCGATGCAGATGCTCTTGAGCGGCGTCATGCTGATTGCGATTGGAACGGCGACGGGCGAGTGGAGCCGGCTGTCGTTCAATGGTCGAACCGCTGGCGCGATGATTTATCTGGTGCTGTGCGGATCGATTGTCGGCTACTCGGCGTATGTCTACGCGTTGAAGTACTTGCCGATCTCGACCGTCTCGCTTTACGCCTACGTCAACCCGATCATCGCAGTGATTCTGGGCACGCTGCTACTTTCAGAGCCGTTCTCGATGCGGATTGTCCTGGCCTCGGCGCTGGTGTTTGCGGGGATTGCCGTGGTGCGCTGGTCACCGAAGAAAGCTGCGACCGCACCGGTTAGAGAGTCGGAACAGCGAGCCGTCGCCTAGCCGCGGCTTTCGGCCTATTTCCCCTTATACAAGACCCGGCCGAGTCGTTTGTGCCAGCCGGTGAACTCGTCAGTCCCGGGATCCTCGTCAATCGCACGCCGCACCTGATGAATCCGCGTGTCGAGCTCATCGACCATGGCGAGAATGAAGGCTTCCACCGTGCGCGGCTCGACTGGCGAGCCATGGTCTCGCGTCCCGTGATGCGAGACGATCAGGTGCTCGATTTGCGCGCGCAGGTCGTCGGGAAATCCGGAAATCCCGTTGATTGTTTCCCGAACCATGATCAACCCCAGGCCAATATGGCCAATCAGATTGCCGTCGCGGGTGTAGGTTGCACCACCGGGTTCGTACTGCAGCTCCTGGAGCTTGCCGATGTCGTGCAGCAGGACGCCCGCGAGTAAAAGATCTTCGCTGGCTTCATACGCGCGTGCGACCGACATGGCGACATCAGCCATCTTGAGTTTGTGTTCGAGCAGCCCGCCGCGGTACGCGTGATGAATCGTTTGGGCCGCGGGCCACTCGCGAATCAGCGTCTCGTGGTCGCTGGTGATGCGGTTGAGCAGCACGCGAATGTGCGGATCACGCACGCGCTCGAGATGTGCCTGAAGCTCGCGCCACATCTCGTCGATCGATCGTGGCGCTGAGAGGACGCACTCCTCTTCGCGAAACCCTTGCAAACGATCCTGCGGCGGATTGACGCGCCGGATGTGGGTGACGAGAAACTGGGGCTGCCCCTGGAAGAGCACGGCTCGCGCTTCGACACGCACGAACTCGCTGACGTCGAACTCGTCCTTGAATCGTTCGATATCGTCCGCGACTTTCGCGCCAAGTTGTCCGGAAGCGTCTTGCAGGGTAAGCAGCAGAATCTCGCCGCTGCGCGTCGGACGGATCTCCTTACCGACGCAGAGAAAGTATCCCCAGCCTTCCGCGTCAGGTGTGAACTCGTCGATCCGCGGGAGCCGTCTCATTCACCTCCCGCGCGTGGGCCGAGCGCGAACGTCATCGTTCCGTGCGCGATCACCTTGCCGGCGACGCGCGCGTGACCGCTCAGCACACCCATTCGGCTACGTAAGCGGCGGACCACGACCTCGATTTCGACCACGTCACCAGGGTGAACGGTGCCTCGATACCGGACGCGTTCGATGCCCATGAAATAGATCAGCCGATCACGATTCTCCGGCTTCGAGAGAATCAGGATGGCGCCAACCTGGGCAATGGCTTCGGTGAGGATCGTCAGCGGAAGCACCGGCGACTCTCCCGCCTTCGAAGGCGAAAGATAACGCTCGTTCGCGGAGACGTTCTTGACGCCGACGATCCGTTTGTCGGGCTCGAAAGCGACCACGCGATCCACCAGGAGAAAGGGGTAACGGTGGGGCAGAATCCGTTCGATCGCCGCGTAATCCAGCGGCAGAGTGAGACCATCAGGCATGAGGCGAAAGGTCAGTATACTGCGCGTATGAAAAAGACCTTGGCGGCGATGGCATTGATTCTGTTGGCCGCGCCAAGCGCCTTCGCGCAGAAGCGTCCGGTCACGATTGACGACCTCCTCGATCTCAAAGCGGTCGGTGCGGCGACCGTGTCGCCCGACGGCACGCAGGTGCTCTACACGGTGCGCCACTGGGAGTCCGAGCGGGACCGGATGGAGTCGCGCACGCGAATCTGGAAGGTGCCGGTCGCGGGCGGACCCGGCAGACAGATCACATTTGGTGAGCGCGGTGACAACCAGCCGCAGTGGTCGCCAGATGGCCGTTACATCAGCTTCGTCTCGGCACGAGGGGCAGGCACTGGCGAGGACGCGCCGAGGGCGCAGATTCACATCATGCGGAGCGATGGTGGTGAGGCCTGGAAGCTGACCGACGCCAAGGAAGCCGTCACGTCGTACTCATGGTCGCCCGACAGCACCCGCCTCGCCTACGTGACGACCGATGCACGATCCGGCGACGAAGAAACCGCCATCCGGAAGCGAGACGACGAGCGCGTGTTCGAGGGCGACTTCCGCTACGCGCATGTGTGGACGATTGCGGTCGACTCGAAGGCGGCCTCGCAGGTCACCAAGGGACGCGACTTCACGGTTTCTGGAGCGCCTTCGTGGGCGCCAGACGGCAAGCGATTCGTCTTCAGCGCCAAGCCAACGACGATGCTTCGCGATCAACGGACGGACGTCTACATCGCTGATGCAACAGGCACGTCGGTCGAGAAAATCACGGGCAATCCTGGAGGCGATTCGCAACCACAGTGGTCGCCCGATGGCGCATCGATCGCCTTCGTCTCGGAGCCGGTGGACGCCAAGCCGATTGGCGACGGAACTTATCCGTCTTACATCGGACACGGCCACTTGATGATCTACGACGTGGCCAAGAAAGCGGCGAAGGACGTGTGGGGTCGCGACTTCGATGTCGACGGTGGCGCACCGCAATGGACCGCTGACAGCCGGCAAATCCTGTTTACGGGCGGCAAACGGACCTATTCGGAAGCGTTCAGCTTTGACGTCGCGTCGGGCAAGTACTCGCAGCTCTCGCGACAGAAGACGCTCCAATACGGATCGCGCAGCAAAGACGGCAAGGTCATCGTCGTCACGATGGACTCACCGGAGACGCCCAGCGAGGTCTATGCGACCGACAGCACATTTACGACCTTCCGCAAACTGACCGACACCAATCCGCAGGCGGCCCAGTTCGAACTGGGACAGACCGAGGTGGTCACCTGGAAGAGCAACGATGGACAGGAGGTCGAGGGCGTGCTGCTCAAACCGGTTGGCTTTGATTCAACCAAGCGCTACCCGTTGCTGGTCGTGGCGCACGGCGGTCCGTCAGGCGCATTCGTGAACAACTACCGCGTCGGCGGGTTGGAAGGCGGCCAGTTGTGGGCGGGTCGCGGATGGGTCGTGTTCTATCCAAATCCACGCGGCAGCACGAACTATGGCGAAAAGTTCCTCCGCGCCAATGTCAACGACTGGGGCGGCGGTGACTATCGCGACATCATGACTGGCGTTGATGCCTTGATCGCGCGCGGCATCGCGGACCCCGAGCGGATGGCGCACATCGGATGGAGCTACGGGGGGTACATGACCGCCTGGGTGGTATCGCAAACCGGCCGCTTCAAGGCGGCGATGGTGGGAGCGGGCCTGACCAACATGGCGAGCATGTACGGAACGAACGATATCCCCAACGTGCTCGTCACTTACTTTGGCGGCATTCCGAACAAGCAGACGATGCCGCTGTATGCCAGCCGATCGGCGATGTCGTTCATCGATAACGTGACCACGCCGACGCTGATTCTGCATGGCGCCAACGACGAACGCGTCCCGACTGGTCAGGCCTACGAACTGTTCCGTGGCCTCAAGGATCGCGGCAAGACCACCGAGTTGGTGTTCTATCCTCGCGAGGGCCACGGCATCAGCGAGTATTACCATCGCAAGGATCAACTGACCCGCATCTCCGACTGGGTCATGCGATACACGCTCGCTCCGTCGAAGACTACGACTCAATGACGACGCCATCAGTTCCTTCGGATCTACCTTCAGATGCTCAGACCAGCAGCTCGGACAACGAGCTGCTGGCCACACTCTTCGACCTCGGTCGCGAAGTCACCTCCGTTCTCCATCTGCATGAGCTGCTCGAAAAGATCCCGCAGCTCATCGCGCGGGTCACGCCGTTCACGGTCTTTGCCGTTTACTTGATCGACGAGCGGCGGGGTGATCTGCGCATCGCCTATGCCCTCGGCTATCCCGAGGAAGTCGTCAGGACGTTCCGGCTTCGCGTCGGCCAGGGCGTGGTGGGAACGGCGGTCGCCGAGCGCCGCCCGATCCGTGTGGGTGATGTCACCACGGACCCGCGCTACATGGGCATTGTTCAGAACGTGCAGTCAGGACTCGCCGTGCCGCTCGAGCACATGGGCAAGGCGATCGGCGCACTGAATCTCCTGTCGGATCGCAAAGACGCATTCACCGAGCGCGACGAGGTCACGCTGCGGTTGTTCGGCGCGCACGTGGCCCAGGCAATCGTCAACGCCCGGCTGTTCGAGTCGGAGCTCGAGTACGCGGAGACGCTGACCACTCTGGCAGAGATCGGGCGCGAGATGAGCGCCATCCTCGATCTCGACGAGTTGCTCACGCGCGTGGCGCATCTGGTCAAGCGGGTCGTCGCGTATCGGACGTTCGGCATCGCGCTGCTCGATGAAGATACTCAAATGCTCGAGATGAAAATCGCCATCAGCTACGGCGATGCGAAGGCGGTCTCGCCCGTCAAGCTGGGGGAGGGGTTGATGGGCCACGCCGCGCTCCACAAAGAGCCGGTGCTCGTCCCTGATGTGTCCAAGGACTCGCGCTACATCAACGCGGTCAGCGATGTTCGATCCGAGCTCGCAATTCCGCTGCTCCTCAAGGATCGATGTATCGGCGTCTTCGATCTCGAGAGCCCAGAGCTCAATGCGTTTTCAACCAAGCACCTCGAGCTGCTGACCCTGCTGGCCTCGCAGGCTGCCGTCGCGATCGAGAACGCTCGGCTCTACGACAACATCCGGAGCAACGAGGTGCGGCTCGAGAAGGAAGTGCGATTTGCGCAACGCGTGCAGATGGCGCTCCTGCCGCAGGAACTTCCCAAGAAGCTCAAAGGCGTGGACGTGGCCTGGCACTTCGATCCCGCACGCGAGCTTGGCGGAGACATCTACGAGTTCCTGTCCCCCGAGCCCAACACGCTGGTGGTGGCGGTGGGAGACGTCTCCGGCAAGGGCGTGCCCGCCGCGCTCTACAGCTCGTTCGTGGGCGAAGTGGTTCGCGGCCGGACGTATCGCCGCCGCTTCATGCCCGAGCGCAGCAGTCCCGCCGCCATGCTGATGTCGCTCGACCGGATTCTCCACGAGCGAGGGCTCGAAGAGTATTACTGCACGCTCTGCTACGCCATCTTCGATCTCAAGCGTCGCGTCGTGACGCTGGCAAATTCCGGGCTGCCCTACCCGGTTCACGTGTCGGGCGATAAGGCCGGCCAGATCGAGCTGCCAGGCGTGCCCATCGGATCATTCGGCATGTCGTCCTACGACGAAATCAGCATCGACCTGAAGCCAGGTGACGTCATCGCCTTCTGCTCGGACGGGATTTCCGAAACCTTCAGCGAGACCGGCGAGGAGTTCGGCTCACCGCGAGTCGTCGCGACCGTCCGGGAGCACAAGGACAAGCCCGCCAAGGAAATCGTCGACGCCGTGTTTGGAGCGATGCGTCAGTTCCGTGGAAACGCCGATCAGACCGACGACCAGACAGTCGTGGTGGTGAAGCTGACAAATTGAAGACTGTCAAGGTGCCTTAGGTGCCGAAGGTTCGTCCAGGGGTTCCTAAGTGCGGTAGTGCGTTCTGTAGAACCAGCGGCTGTACGAAGCAGCGCTCAAGGCACCATACCGGCACGCAGGACCAACACTAAAGTCGTTAGTGGTGCTCGTCCACCGCAACCGCAGCGCTGAGGTAGATCGCTGTCAGGGCCATGAAGATGAACGCCTGCAGCGGGCCGACAATCAATCCGAGCGCCTGAATCGGCAGCGGTGCAATCAGCGGCACGATGCTGGCGATGATGAGGACGACGAGGTGCTCTCCGAAGATATTCCCGAACAGTCGCAAGGTGAGCGACAGCACGCGGGAGAAGTGGCTGATCAACTCGATGGGCAGCATCAGCGGCGCCATCGCCTTGGGCACGCCCGGCGGGAATGCGAAGTGGAGAAGGTACGAGAACGGGCCCTGCGTGCGGATACCCTGCCAGTGATAGTAGAGCCACACGGTAATCGCGCAGCCGAAGGGCACGTTCACGTTGCTCGTCGGGGCTCCAAGTCCGGGGACCTGACCCATCAGGTTCCCTAGCAGGATGAAGACGAAGACGCCGCCGCAGATTGCGAGGTACTTGCGACCCTTGCCGTGCCCGATGGCGTTCTCGAGCTGATCGACGACGAACATCGTGATGTCTTCGAGAATGATTTGAAGGCGGCCAGGATTGTCGACGCTCAACTTCGCGCGAATCAGCAATCCGACGGCCAGCACGATCAGGACGATCAGCGCACAGAAAACCAGGTAATCAGGGACGTGGATCCCGAACGGCGCGAGCAGCGCATTGATGCCTTCGACGAGTGGGGACGGGTGTTCCAGGGCTTCCACAGCCGGAGATTGTACCTCTTTTCACAAGGGGTCGAAAAGAGGTCGGCAAAGCCTTCCTCGACTCGGCAGATCGACCGCACTGACGTTCGATTTACCGCCTAAAAACACAAAAAAAGGCCGCGGGGGCAAGCCGCGGCCTAGGGTCCCACCCGCGCCGCATTTGCGGCGCCGGGCGGCGTGACGAGCGAGGAACTTCAGCGATCTCGATAGTCCAGGTCTCGTTCGCGGAGGTGCAGGCCGATTGACCGGCCGCCCAGCACGGCAAACTCTTCAACCTTGCCGGTGACCCTCACCCGGGCCCCGCGCGATGGCGTGCGATGTTCATCGCTCACCACGAGAATCTCTCCAGTGCCGTCGTCCACCTGATACATCTTGAAAGGCACCAAGGGCACTCCCCAAGACGAGGTGACCGTGCCCTGCACGGTGACGTTGCGGTCCACATATCGGCCCGGATTGGTCTTGAGCTGACCGATCGACGCGCCCGAGGCGCACGCCGCGGTGAATGCCGCAACAGCGGCCACTGCGAGAACGCGCGATACGCGAGTCATGGACTTTATCTCCTTGCGCCAGTCGCCACCTCTGGGAGGCGAAGGTGCGAAAGGCCGCGACGGAATCGTGAACCTTGCGGCCGGGATGCGGCGATGCCAGCGCCTGCCTGAAGTTTGCGCACCCCGGTGATCCGTCGCGGCCGATGACTCTGATATCAACAGGCGTGCCATCGATGAGATCAGAAAAATCCTGCGAGAAAACGCACAAATTGGGGAGATCGGCCTGATTGGTTCGTCCATCGCGGTGGACGGCTAGTGTCCTCAACGCGAGAAGGCCACCGGTGAATCGGCCGTTCAGTAGATCCGCAGGTAGCGTTCGGTTTCCCAGGACGAGACGTGGCGGATGTAGTTGCCCCACTCCTCTCGCTTGGCTTCGAGAAAGTGCTGAAAGATGTGCTCGCCCAGCGTTTCTCGAATCAAGTCATCCTTTTCGAGCTCGTCGAGCGCTTCGTTCAAGCTGGCGGGCAGATCGTCAATCCGGAGATGGCGGCGTTCCCGGTGACTCATCTTGTAGATGTTCTTGTTGATCGGTGGTCCGGGATCAATCGTCTGTTCGATGCCGTCCAGACCCGATCGCAGCATCACCGAGAGTGCGAGATAGGGATTGCACGATGGGTCTGGCATCCGCAGCTCGATGCGGGTGGCCGCACCGCGTGTGGCCGGAACGCGGACGAGAGGACTGCGATTCTTCTCGGACCACGCGATGGCGGTCGGCGCTTCGTATCCGGGGACGAGCCGCTTGTAGGAGTTCACAAGCGGATTGGTGATCGCGCAAAACCCTTTGGCATGCTTCAACAGACCACCGATGTAGTGAAGGCACGTGCCGCTCAACTGCCACTGGCCATCGGCATCGTGAAAGGCGTTGGTCTTCCCGCGAAACAACGATTGATGCGTGTGCATGCCGGAGCCGGCAAGTCCAAAGACCGGTTTCGGCATGAAGGTCGCGTGCAGCCCGTATCTCAGCGCCACGTTCTTGACCACGAACCGGAACGTGCTCACGTTGTCGGCTGTCGCCAGCACATCGTCGTAGCGAAAGTCGATTTCGTGCTGGCCGGGCGCCACCTCGTGGTGTGCGGCTTCGATGTGGAATCCCATCTGCTCGAGCGTGAGCACAATCTCGCGGCGTACGTCTTCGCCGAGATCCACGGGAGCCAGGTCGAAATAACCAGCGGCGTCGTGTGTCTCGGTGGTTGGCTTGCCGTCGCGCCGCTGGAAGAGGAAGAACTCGGCTTCGGGCCCGGCCTTCATGGTGAAGCCGCGCTCAGCCGCGATCGCGATGACGCGTTTCAGCGTCGTGCGCGGACAGCCGGCGAATGGCGTGCCGTCGGGATTGGCAACGTCGCAGATCAACCGGCCGACGCGAGCGGGGCCGGCAGTTGCGCTCGACCCGGCCGCCGAATCGGTCCACGGAAAGACCTGGAATGTCGCCAAGTCCGGCTTGAGGTACATGTCCGATTCCTCAATCCGGACGAACCCTTCGATGGATGACCCATCGAACATGATGTGGCCGTCGAGCGCTTCCTCGAACTGTCCGTCGGGGACCTCGACGTTCTTGATCACGCCGAGGATGTCGGTGAACTGCAATCGGAGGAACTTGACGCGCTCACGCTCGGCACGCTGCAGGACTTCTTTGCGAAGGTCGGCCACTCCTCGATTCTAGGTGAACCCTGGAACCTTGAACCCTGGAACCTTGGAACTCTTGAACCTTGGAACCTGGGAACTGCGAAGCAAGTTGACATCTCGCGAGCGCTGGCCAACACTCGGGGCAGTGCGCTTCGGGGCGCCTCCTGTCCGCGGCAAGGGAGATTACTCCCACCCATCGGTTCGGGTCGTAACATCGAACCTTCTTCCGGCCTGAATTCAGCGGACGCCAGGCACTCAACGGAAGGAAGGTTGTCATGCCCCGTCAGCTCACCGCCGCGAGCACTCTCGAAAACCTGAAGAAAGAAGCCAAGCGCTGGCTGAAAGCGATCCGAGCGAAGGACGCGGCTGCCGTCACGCGACTCCAACGAGCGCATGTCGACTCGCCGGCTGAACCCGCTCTTCGCGACATTCAGTACGCGCTCGCACGCGAACACGGCGTTGAAGGTTGGACGGCGCTGACCCGGAAACTTGCGAGTCAGACCCCGAGCGACGAGACGGCCACACTCATCAAACCCGACGAGCTAGCGACAGACCGCCCATACGGTCCATGGGCGAGTCGTGGATCAGATGTGTGGGATGCGCTCGATGCCGCACGCCGTGGCGACGTTCCCGCACTGCGTCGATTGCTCGAACGCGACCCAAACCTGGCGCGCTATTCGGAGCCTGTTCACTTTGCCGCGCGAGAGGGACATTTGGAGGCATTACAAGTGTTGGCCGAAGCGGGCGGTGACTTGGACATCTCCGGCGGTGGTGAGGAGAGTCTGGCGACCGTTGCGCGCGACCGCGGACATGACGATGTCGTAGCGTTTCTCGAAACCGTGAGAAACCGAAGCCCTCGTACGGCGCCGGCCGAGAATGCGGTGGCCGACCATTCGATTCACGTGATGGCCGATGCGAACGATGTGGAACGCGTCCGGCGCATGCTCGATGCCGAGCCGGAGCTCGTGCACCGTGGAGATCGAAAGGGAGGGACACCGCTTCATCGCGCCGCCGCGGCGTCGGCTCGCGATGTAGTTACGTTGCTCCTCGATCGAGGCGCAAATATCAATGCATTCCACGGATCGGGCCCCGGCGACGCCGCAGGATATGCCGCGGTCGACTTCCAGCCAATTGATCTTGCATTGTTCTTTCACGGCCGCGGTGACGTCGAGACGACCCGGCTGCTTCTTGCACGTGGCGCCGCGTACGATCTGACGATCGCCGCCGCGCTTGGCGATCTCGATCGCGTGAACGCGATACTCGATGAGCATCCGGACAGCATTCGCAGCACGCGACCGTGGGGCAAGCGCCCTTTGTCGGCGGCGGTCGAGTTTGGGCACGAAGCGATAGTGCGCCTCCTGCTCGATAGGGGCACTGATCCCAACTGGTCAGAGGGCGCTGACGCCCCTCACGGTTTTGCCCTGCACTCCGCCGCCCGTCGCGGGAATCGTGAACTGGTCGAACTCCTGCTCGATCGCGGAGCGGATCCCAACGGGCATGTTGATTCTTCGGGCAGTGCGACGTGGGCAGCCAAGACGCCGGAACTGCGCAAGCTGCTGATGTCGCGCGGCGGCGTTCTCGACTGCTACGACCTCGTCTGGCTTGGAGAAGACGATGAGGTAGTGCGTCGAGTGACTGAGAATCCCGCTGCAGCGAACGCTGGTTGCGGTGGCGTGTTCACGGCGGCAGCGACGCTGGGGAGACGCGACCTCGTGGTGCGGTTGTTGAACGCCGGCGCGCGAGTCCCGCCGGTTGTGACGGCATGTCGTTCCTATTTGTTGGAAGACCCGGAGATCCTCCGTATCCTCCTGGCGAGCGGAATGAATCCCAACTTGCCCAATTGGCAGCGGGCAACGCCGCTGCACGATCTATGCGGCCGTGATGCCCGAGGACGACCTCGGCCAAATCGCGTCGAGTGCGCGATCATCCTGCTCGACGCAGGCGCCACGATCTCGGCGAAAGACGAGGAATACCATTCCACTCCTCTGGCCTGGGCTGCCCGCAGCGACCTTCCCGACATGGTCGAACTGCTGCTGTCCCGTGCCGCTCCGACCAATCTCCCGGACGACGAACCTTGGGCCACCCCGCTCGCCTGGGCCGCCAAACGGGGCCATACCCACATCGTCTCAATGCTGAAGGCGGCTGGCGCGTCCAAGTAAGGCCCCTCGCTCCGCTTGGGAAGGCCCGCGGCAGGGCTGTCCGGGGAAGGCGCGGCTGCGCCGCAGGCCGCTTCGCGGAGGGAGCCCAGTTCCCGAGCGATAGCGAGGGCCACCCGCGCAGCGGCCATCCGCAAGCGGCCCAGAGGAGACCAACCGTTGCCGCCGCCGAGGCGTCTGAGAGTTTGGAGGCGTGGGGCGGGGGCACTCTTCAACGGGTTGTCTGCGAGGTTGGACATGTATAGAAAACTGGCGGTATTTGGCGTTGTTTTGGCCGCGGCGGTGGCAACCGCAATCTCGAGCCTGGTGGCGCAAGCCCCAGAGCCGAGAGTTGAACTGCGGGCGCGTCCGCGCATCATGGCCCTCGACGGTCGCGGCGCGCAGCTTGGAGTAATGGTCGACGATGTGACCGCTGAGGAGCTGAAGTCGGCGGGAGGGGCTACCAGTGGCGTCCGGATCGAAGAGGTCGATCAAGACGGCCCTGCGGCCAAAGCCGGCTTGCGCGAGGGCGACATCGTTGTCGAAGTAGACGGCGACCGCGTACGGAGCGCGCGACAGTTCTCGCGCTTGATTCAGGAGACGCCCGAGGGACGAAGCGTCGCTCTGGGAGTCGTCAGGAATGGGCAGCGGCAGAGCATTTCGGTGACGCCCGAGGCTCGCGCGTTCGGGTTTGGCGTCGACAGCGATCGAATTGGTCGCGAGATCGCTCGAAGTTTTCGCGACCTCGAGCCTCGCCTTCGCGAGATCGAGCCCAGGCTGCGCGAGCTCGAACCCAAGCTGCGTGAGCTGGAGCCCAGATTGCGCGAGTTCAGGTTCGATGGACCGATGGACTTCAATTTCGATTTCACGCCTGGCTGGACGAGCCCACGGGGACGGCTTGGCGTGCAGCTCGGTGATCTCCCGCCGCAACTGGCTGAGTACTTCGGCGCCAAGGACGGCGGCGTTCTGGTGTCGAGCATCAATAGCGGATCGCCCGCGGAGAAGGCCGGACTCAAGGCTGGTGACGTGATTACGTCGATCAACGGCAAGGCGGTTCGCGATACGGACGATCTGATCGATGAGTTGCGGGACGTCGACAGTCAGGAGGTCACGATTGGCGTCCTGCGCGACAAGAAGGCGTCGAATCTGAAGGCGACAATCGAGGACAGGCCGCGACCGATGCGGCGACGCCCGGTCTAGTTACGCTTGCGCTTGTTGGGCTCGTGGCGAGATCTCACCGATCGCCGCCATCGAGCCTAACAGGTTGGCCAGTTGTGCGGCGAAGATCGACGCGAGCGCCAATCGGTCGGCATCCACATCGGCGATCTCGCGCAGTTCCGCCGAGAAAACCCCGACCGGTCCGATAGGCGTCATCAGCGGCACGGCCAGTGCGGCCGCCGTGCCGGTTCCACGGCTGCGCGTCTGAGCCTTGCCATCCCGGAACGCGGCGGCCGTGACATTCGACGCTTCGCGGTCGATCGACCCGAGCCGCGTGAAGAGCCGTTCGTCGTACCCGGACGCGGCCGCGGCGAGCAGTTCGGTCCCCTGCGCGGACGCCACCCAGACGATGACGCCCGATGCCGTCAGCACGGTTGCTGCGCGACCGAGCAGCGCGCTGATCTCGCTGCTCTCCGAAACCCGAGCAAATGCCGTGCAGACCGCAGCGGCATCCGGGAGATCGATCGCAGGCGGCTTTGGTTTTTCAGGCGGCGGCGCGGGCGGAGCCACCGCCGCAACCGCAGGCGGTGTTTCCACTCGCAGCGTCGGTTCGATGGACCCCACGCGGACCTTGGGTTGCCGCTCGGGCGGCAGTGTGGCTGCAGCCTTTGTGGATTCCGCGGGCCGGGCCTCGCTTGCCGGACGCGTGCTGAGAGGAACATCCGCTGCGGGAGAGGTCACTGCCGCTGTGGACACCGGTTGAGTGACCGGTGTGGAGCGTCCGGGAGGCACCAGTACCAGGATCGCCAGCGCCATCACTCCGGCGGCAGCTGCGGCGAGCAACATTTGCTCTCGCCGAATCGTTGCCGTCTCAGTGGCTGCTCGCTGAGTCGCTTCGTCGTGAATCCGTACTGCCTGCAAACGCATCGAGTCGAGTAGATCGCGTGCCTCGGTGAAGATCACCTCACCGGCGAGAAGGGACTGCGAGTTGCGAACGTGCCCTCTCGCGCGTTGCTCGGCCGCCGCCAGACGGTCCGAAAGGTCCAGCTCGTCGGACAACGCGAGGTTGAGGCTTGTCGCCGACGCCTCGAGATCCCGCAGCGATCCACGCAGCTTCTCGAGCAGCATGGCCGAGCGAGCAGTCCAGAAATCCTGACCCTGACCGGGAGCAACGTAGGCGTGAAGGGCGGCTTTGAGCTCAGAAACCGTCGCGATCGACGATTCGGCGGCATCGTTGACGCGTTGCGAGGCGTCGGTGACCGTGGCGAGCTGGCGTTCGTGCTGAACGATCCGATAGGCCGCACCACTCGCCAAACCAATCGCAAGCAGAGCTATTACGAACCGGAACCAGCGGTTCGACACGCGCACAGGATAGCAGAGAAGTGCACACTCCGAGTACGGAGTTCGGCGGGCTGAGTTCGGAGTTGGTGCGGAGTTCGGAGTTGGTGCGGAGTTCGGCGTGGTGCGGAGTTCGGCAGTTGGTGCGGAGTTCGGAGTTGGTGCGGAGTTCAGAATAGGTGCGTAGTTCTGTTCGGAGTACGGAGTGCGGTTCCGAGGCGTCCCGATGCGGACTCCATACTCTCAACAGAACTCAGAACAGAACTCCGCACTCCGAACAGAACTCCGCACTCCGAACTCAGAACGCGAACTCAGAACCTAGAACGCCGCACCAACTCCGCACCCCGCACCCCGCACGCCGAAGTCGAATTAGAAGACAGGCAAGTACGGAGTGAGCCACTGCGCGATGATCGTGAACCGGTTGGTGAAAATCAGGATGCCGATGATGACCATCAGCACACCGGAGACGATCTCGATCGCGTGGTAGTAACGGCGAATCTTTGCGAAGGCGGTGAAGAAGCTGTTGATGGCGAGCGACGTCATCAGAAACGGGATCGCAAGTCCAGCCGAGTAGACGGCGAGGAGCCGAATGCCTTCTCCCACCGTCTCCTGGCCAGCAGCAACGGTAAGGATGGCCGCCAGGATGGGTCCGATGCATGGCGTCCAACCAAACGCGAACGCGATTCCAACCAGCATCGCTCCCAACATGCTGGTCGGTCGGTTCGATGCTTGAAACCGCTTTTCGCGATAGAGCCACCCGATGCGCAGGACGCCCATCGTGTGCAAGCCGAAGATGATGATGACGACGCCCGCGATCTTTCCGAGCAGCGTCAGCCGCTCCATCAGGAACGTGCCGAGTACCGTCGCGGACGCGCCAAGCGACACGAAGACGAGCGAGAAGCCCAGAATGAAAAACAGGGACGTCACGATGACCCGGCGTTGAACCGCGGGGGCAATCGTGGGCGTGACCGCGACCGTGCCGCCACCGGCCACCGCGGCTGCGGGCGTGCCGCGCATTTCGTCGAGCGACACTCCGGAGATGAACGAGAGATACCCGGGAATGAGCGGCAGGACGCAGGGCGAGATGAAGCTCAGGACTCCGGCGATAAACGCGGCGAAGAGGCTGACGTTCTCCATCGTCTATTCTGACGCTCGGGAGATCTCGTCGGTTACAAGCTTCAGCGGGATCACGGCCGGTACTGGCACAGACTCCATCTGCACGTTGTGGCCTTTCACCGGGGGCAGGTCCTGGAACATGGCGTTCCACTTCCAGCGTTCCATCGGGTTGCTCGCCTGCAACCAATGCTTCAGCGGCAGCGGCCGTTTGAACACCTGACCGGCGATGCCCTCGAATCCCGGTGTCGCAGCCATTGCGCCGGCAACCGCCGAACGCACTTCCGCGGAGCTCTTGTAGGCGAAGGACAAGCCGAACGAGGCCCCCACGCTCGTCAGAATCTGCCAGTCTTCAACCGATTCCCCGGGGGGATTCATGACGCGCGACGCGGCCTGGAGGCGTCCCTGGTCGTTGGTATAGGTCGCATCCTTTTCGACCCAGGCGGCACCTGGTAATACGACGTCGGCGACCCGGGCGAGCGGAGTCGATTGGACGCCTTCGTAGATCAAACTGCGGAGTTGACCGGATTGTCGCGCCTCGATTATCCAATCCACTTCGCCCAGCGACCCATCGGGCCCGGGATCGAGCACGTAAAGCAAATGAATCTCGCCACGTTCGACGGCAGCGCGGAAGTCGGCCAGATCGGGTTCTGCCTGGGCGAGGCCAAGTGCCTGGGCTCCGTGCACGTTCGGCGCGTCGACGGTTGGCACACGGAATTTCGTGTCAGCCGGCTGCCGCTTTTCGGACCGTCGCCAAGTCACGTGAACGTGGCTGCCGCCGTTCTCACCCTTCATCTCGACGGCCAGGCGTTTCAAGAGGAACAGCTCCTCGTGCGAGGCGTGGGCTGACGTCAGAAAACGCACCGACGCCGGATCGCGGCGACCAGCTTCGTCGACCAGATCGCGGACGCGCATGAGCGCGTCTCTCCAGGGCACCGCTTGCTGCACGCCGTCCTTCGAGAGTCGGAGCGGTTTCCGCAGCCGGCCGTCACCTTCGACCCAGGTGTACTGGAAGCGGCCGATGTCGCACATCCAGAAGTCGTTCAC
This sequence comes from uncultured Acidobacteriota bacterium, assembly GCA_963724485.1. Classification (GTDB taxonomy): domain Bacteria; phylum Acidobacteriota; class Vicinamibacteria; order Vicinamibacterales; family UBA2999; genus JACCSI01. The sequence continues at coordinate 337,330 of CAVRUW010000009.1, read as the reverse complement.
GTCAGGGTTGTAGCGAGGCGTGACGCGTATCAGCTGCGATCCCTTGGCCCATTCCGGCTTGGCTTTGATCCACGCGGTGGTATTGCACCCCTTCGAGCACATCGTGCAGATCGTGTCGACCGCGTGCGGGTTGTCCCACGGACGCGAGCGGAATCGGTACTGCCGTGTCGTAATCGCGCCGACCGGACACACGTCCATCAAGTTGCCGGAGAGGATCGAGTGGACCCCTTGCTCGTTGAAGGTCGCGATCTCGCTGCCGTTGCCCCGATCGACGATGCCGATCTGCGCATCACCGTCGACTTCACGCATGAAGCGCGTGCACCGCGTGCACAAAATGCAGCGATTGCGGTTGAGCATGAGCGTCGGACCGAAGTCGACGTCGGCGCGAACGCCTTCGCCATCGAACACGCGCCGCGGAAAGTCCATGCGGCTCTCGGCGTTGCCGAACTGGTAGGAAAAGTCCTGCAGCGGACACTCGCCACCTTTGTCGCAAACCGGACAGTCGAGCGGATGGTTGATGAGCAGGAACTCGAACACCCCGGCGCGGCCCTCGACCGACTCCGCATCCGTCGTGTGCACGACCATGCCTTCGCCGGCGATCGTCGAGCACGACGTCTGCAGCTTCGGCATCTTTTCGATTTTCACGAGGCAGACGCGACACGACGCGTCGATGCCAAGGCCAGGGTGATAGCAGTAGTACGGCACCTGAATCCCGGCTTCGATGGCCGCTTGCAGTACGGTTATGCCTTTCGGCACTGTGATTTGCCGGCCGTCGATCGTGAGGGTTACCGTCTCCATAAGCAAAGCCGGATCATATCAAAACGGTTACACTTGGCCGGTGGAGGAGCGCCCACTCCGCGTTGGTTCGTTCTTCGAGTGGCTCGCCGCCGCGGCCGGCGTCGGAGCGCTCATTTGGCTGCTGTCCGTCCCTGCGCAGCGCCTGATCGGCCCACGCGTTGACGCAGCCCTCGTCGACGTACCCACCACCCTGCCCCCCGGAGTGCCTGCAGGCGCCATGAACGTGCCCGGCATCATGCTGCTCGACGGCCGAGAGATTCGCACCGGCGATCTCCAATCGCGTGTCACCTCCATGCTGCCCGAAAACGCGGCCCAAGGTCCGACGCTCGCCAGCGCCGGAGAGTTCGGCGAACGCCGCACGCGCACCTATGTCGTCGATGGAACCCGGTTTTTCGTGGTCTGCGAACGCCTCGAACGCGGCGGGCCTATGCGGGTGTCGGGGGTGTTTCTGCCCTAGAACTCCGACTAGTTCGGTGTTCGAAGTACGGTGTTCGGAGTTGGTGCGGCGTTCAAAGTTCTACGTTCACGTTCCGAGTTCGGGGTTCTGAGTTCTGTCCGGAGTCCGGAGTCCGGAGTCCGGCGTCCGGAGTTTCCGAAGTCCGGCGTCCGGAGTTTCCGAAGTCCGAAGTCCAGAGGACGTCGTCGCCACAGTGCCGAACTCCGGACGTCGCACGCGGCACAGCAATTCAGAACCCCGAACTCGGAACGTGAACTAGAACTTTGAACCCCGCACCAACTCTGAACCCCGCACCAACTCCGAACCCCGCACGCCGAACGTCGCACGCGATCTAGCGCCGTTCGAACGTCCCTAGCGCCCCGCTATCGGCGTTGACCTCGACGTTCCGTAGAGAACCGGTGAAGGGAATTCGCTTTTCGACTGTGGCGTCGGTGATCGCGACGACCGTGTCGACGCTCTTATCGCTGTTGACCGTGACCGTGACTGGCACGTCGTAAACGTCGCCAACCTGTTCGAAGCGAACGACCACTTCCTGCCCTTCAATCGTCGTCGAGTAACGGATGCGGGGAAGGCCCGACTGGTAGATCCAGCGTTCGAAGAAACGTTCGAGCTTTCGCCCGCTTTCGGCTTCCATTGCGCGCTGGAGATCTTCAGTACCGGCTTTTTTGTAGCGATTTTCCGCGTAGTAGCGACGCACGCCCTTGAAAAACGCTTCGTCGCCCACCCAGCGCCGGAGCATGTGCAGGACCGAAGCGCCCTTGTTGTAGACGAGGGCACGGAACACGCGGCTATCGCCCTTGATGTGCCCGAGTCGATAGCCAAGATAGACGGCGCCTTGATCGGATTGGTCCATCGCCCAGCGGCGGAACTGCCGCAGCACGTCGCGGAAGGTTTCATCGCCGCGACGCTCGCGCGCGTAGAGCGCGGCAAAGTACTGCGCAAAGCTCTCGCTGAGCCACTGCTCGTGATAGTTCTTCCAACCGATGGCCTGACCAAACCATTGATGCGCGAGCTCGTGCGCGACATAGAACTCAGGGAAGTTCATGAATGACGCGGGGTCGTTGCGATGCTGGAACGGCATCGCCGGCAGCGGGTTGTTGATCACCGCGAAGTACGCCGGCGAATGTCCTCCTGGCCGTTCGTGCTCGACCATCGCGAGCGTCATCGTCTCGTACGGAACATCACCGATCGTGGCTGCATAGAGTCGCAGAATCTCCGCCGCGGTGTTGACGATCTCGCGTCCGCGTTCCTGCTGGCGCCGGTTGGCCTCCACCGCAAGATCAATGGTGTTGCGAGACCCGAGGACCGGCACCCCGGGACGGGTGGGCGCCACTGTTGCCTCAACCGTGGGAGCCACGATGTCGAGCGCCACGGTAGCGGCATCGACTCTGGAAAAACGACTGACCACAACCCCGAGATACCGCATCGGCTGTGCCGCGACGTATGTGTAGGTGGCGCGCGTCGGCAATCCCGGGCCCGCCGCCGGCGCTGCTGTGGGCGATCCCGAGGCGTGAACGCCACTGGCGACAACGGTGTGTTCGGACGGAACCGTGAACCGGATCGTCGACGTCGCGTAGTCGGTCACCTGGTTCTGCGGATACCACTGGCTGCGATTGCTGAACAGCCAGTTCGGCTCCGGCGGCACGAACGGAATGTCCTCGGAGCGTTGCGGTGCCCGGCCGCCCTGAACGTCCAACGACTCTTCTTCGATCGGTTGAGTCCGGATTCTTCCGGCGTACGCGACGTTCAACGTCAATTCGAAGTCGCGCGAGACGGGAGACGGCAGGTTGACGACGATGTTGTTCTGATTGCGAACGCGCAGGAACATGAGGCGCCCGAGCTCGTCGCTCGTGATCGACCTGACATTGAGTTCTTCGGCCAGCCGAAGAGTCAACGCAGCCAGCGCATAAGACTTCACCCGAATCTTGAGTCGTGTCTGTCCATCGAGCCACTCACGCTCGGGTGAGAAGGTCGCGTCGATCTTGTAGTCGAGGACGTCGTACTCCACGAGATCGTCCTCGTTGAAGAACCGCCCTCGACTGCTCAACTTCATTTCCGAGGCGTAGGCGGCGATGTTGCGTTTGCGCTCGCGATGAAACAGCGTCACGTCCTCCGCCTCGCCGGTAGACCGCGCGAAGGTCAACGTGTTGAAGCGACGCGTCCTGACCTCGGCGAGAAAATCACCGACCTGTGGGAGCAGCGACCAGTTCTCGCGGCTCAGGTCGTGCAGGTCGAGGCTGAACGACCTGCCGACTTCCTCGTCGAAGATGGTTTGAGCGCGCCGGAACGTCCGGTTGTCGACCGGCGTCTCGGCGACCGACTGGCCTTTGAGCTGTTGATCGAACTCGAAGGGATTGATGCGGATGTAGGCAGACGTGAACGGCGTCTCGATCGTGTCGGTTCCCGCGAAGAGTCGCACCTGGCCGCGTTCTTCGGGCGGCGCTGGCGTGAACGCCATCGTGCCGTCACCGAGCATGACCAGAGCAGTCACCCCCTCCGACGTCTCGGCGACGAAGACATCGCCGACCGGTAAGCGAAGCTCGAAGTCGACCGACTTGATCACGAGATCGCGTGCGGCGAATTGCTTCTGCGGATGCAACGAGAGTCGATGCAGCCCCTCGATGGCAGCGAGCCGCTCCTGGCCGACGATGCGCCACGGCTGGCGTTCGGTCGACTCACGGGGCCGCCGAACGTCGAGCCGCCAGGTATGGATGCGGCCACGCGCCCCGGTCTCGGTGAAGACATCGGCGATCAACACGTATCCCTCTCCGGGTAGCGTGCCGAGCAGCGGCGCGCGATCGCGCTCGTGCACGACGACGTGCGTTACGCCTTGCGGCACCATCGAGTCGAAGAACTCGATCGCCGCATCACGATCGGCGTTCGCCGAGAGCAGCTCTCGCCACCGCGCACCGTCTGTCGTTGAAATGGCGGTCTCGATCGCCTGGAGGAGGGACTGAATCGACAGATCTTCGTCGCTCTGGCCGGCTGCCGGCTGTTGAGCGTCGATGGAAGACGCGCCGAGGAGAATGCAACAAAACAGAAGGACGCGCTTCAAATCGATCGTCCCTGCAAGCCAACACACCTTCCGGGTGGAACTCGACAGATTAGACGCCAGGTGACGGCGCGCGGGCTATCAGATTCTGAGCCGACTCAGCACGAGCACCGACAAGTCGTCGCCGAGCCGCGAATCGCGTCGGTGCCGTTCCACTGCATCAAAGATAGCCTGTCCGACACTCGCCGCGGTGGCCTCGGGAAACGTCCCGGGATATAGGGCCAAAGTCCGCTCGAGTCCGGCCTCGTCGAAGGGTTCCCCTGTTGGATCTTCGGCTTCAGTGATGCCGTCGCTATAGGCCACGAGCGAGTCGCCAGGCTCCAGGTGTGCATAGCCAGCTTCATACGTCGCGCCTTCGAACATCCCCAGCGCGATACCGCCGGTCATGAGCCGCTCGATCGCGCCGTTTTGCCGCCGCAATAGCGGAGGCGTCTGACCCGCGTTGACGAACTGCATGTTCCCGGTGCGTGGGTCGTACGAGGCAACAAATAGTGTGATGAAGCGTGAAGCAGGAGCGTGTCGGATCACCTGCGCGTTGAGTCGGGCGACGAGCTTGGCGATCTCGAGCTTCTCGTCGACCAGCGTGCGGAGCATGGCCAGCAACAGCGCCATCAGCAGTGCCGCCGGACTGGCTTTCCCGGCGACGTCACCCAGCGCAACGATGACCCGTCCGTCGTCCTGGGGGAGGATGTCGTAGAAGTCGCCGCCCACGGTGTTGGCGGGCTTGGTCAGGCCAAACGCTTCGACACCAGGGCCGGACCAAAGTCCTTCCGGCAGCATCGCCTGCTGAATCTCACGGGCAACCTCGAGGTCGCGCTTCAGCGAGAGCCGGTCCGCGACCTCCAGCAGCACGAGGAGGTTCATCAGCAGGAACCCGACCGCCAGCCAGAAGGTGCCATGCGAGAAGATCGGGCCGGGCACCCGGATTCTGATGAAGTTGAGCGGAAACATGGGACGAACGGAGATCAGCCCGAACCCATCGAACAGCTGGAAGATGCCGACAGCCGCGGTGAGGAGCGCCAGGCCGTAAATCACGCGACGCGCCGGCGACAGACGCATCGTAAAGGCGAGGAAGAACGCCTGGAGATACCGCACCGCCCGGCGATGCCGGGGCAGCCCCTCGAGCTCCGCCGTATTGATGCCGCGCGCGAAGAACTTGTAGGCCTCAGGCGTTTCGTACGTGAAGAGTTTGCCGAGGTCCTCTTTGGTGAAGTCCTTCGTGTAAGCCTCGAAGAAGGCGCGGGGAGAGGAGGGCATTCGCTGTCTAGTTATCAGTTACCAGTTGTCAGTTCAAAGGAGCTCTCAGTTCAGCCGGTCCTACCGCTCCGAAGACCTTTGAACTGGTAACTGGAAACTGACAACTAACAAGGGACGTTTTCAGATGACTCCCAGTTCCTTCCCGACTTTCCCGAAGGCGTCGAGGGCGTACTGCAGGTCCTCCCGAGTATGGGTGGCGGTGACGATCGTGCGCAGGCGCGCCTGGCCGCGCGCGACGGTCGGGAAACCGATTCCCTGAGCGAAAACGCCGGCCTTGAACAGCGCATCGGACATCGCCATGGCTTGATGCGCCTCGCCGACTATAACCGGTGTGATCGGGCTCTCGCTGCGGCCCGTGTTGAAGCCAAGCGTCTGAAGACCGGCCTTCAAGAACTTCGTGTTGTCCCAGAGCCGTTCCATCCACTGCGGTTCCTGTTCGAGCACGTCGAGCGCCGCGATACAAGCGGCCGCCACCGCTGGCGGATGCGACGTGGAGAACAGGAATGGGCGCGCACGATGGTAGAGAAAGTCGATGAATGCCCTGGTGCCGGCAACGTAGCCGCCGAGTACGCCGATGGCCTTTGACAACGTACCGACCTGAATGTCGACGCGCCCGTGACAGTTGAAGTGATCGATCGTGCCACGGCCTTGCCGTCCAAACACGCCGCTCGCATGCGCGTCGTCCACCATCATGATGGCGCCGAACTCTTCAGCGACTTCGCACAACGCGGGAAGGGCGCCGAGATCTCCGTCCATCGAGAACACGCCATCGGTAATGAGCAGCTTTCGTTGGCTTGCGGGCAGGTCCCGCAGGATCGCACGTGCCGCGTCGACATCCTTGTGCGGAAACACCTTGATCGCCGCCCGACTCAGACGACAGCCATCGATGATGCTCGCGTGATTGAGCTCGTCGGAAATGACGACGTCCTCTTTCGTGAGAATTGCGGAGACGGTGCCCGCGTTGGCGGCAAATCCGCTCTGGAACACGACGACGCCCTCGACATTCTTGAAAGCCGCGAGGCGTTCCTCGAGTTCCATATGCAGGGCCATCGTTCCGGCGATGGTGCGGACGGATCCTGACCCGGCGCCGAAATCACGCACGGCTTTCAACGCGGCTTCGCGCAGACGCGGATGCGTCGTCAAGCCGAGATAGTTGTTCGACGACAGATTGACAACGGACTTGTGATCGAAGCTGGCATGCGACGCCTGTTCACCATCGAGGACTCGCAGCTGACGGTAGAGGCCCTGCTGCTTGAGTGATTCGAGTTCGGTCGACAGGAACTGCAAGGGATCAGGACGCATAGTTGGGAGCCTTGACGGCCTCGAATGTTGATGTCCGGGCAAACCTAACTCCGTCAAGGCGACTGCCCCGCTGGAAGCGGGGCAAACGAAACAGCCAGCCGGCGAGGCGGAGCGCACTTAGATGCCCGTGATCGGAGCCGCAGCCTCGCTGGAAAGTATCTCCCAAAGCGTCGTGTTGTCGAAACGGCCCTTCAGCGCCGCGCCCCTTTGCTGCAGCCATCGCTCGATCGCCTCTGCTTCTCCAGGCGGCAGCGCGTCGTGGTGAACGAGGACATGTGTGGTTCCTGTTTCGCGCAGCACTTGCCACGCATTCTCTGGATCGCTGGCGAAGCGCTGGAGCCGCGCCACTCGGACGTGGTATGCGCGAGGAAAAGCGCCGCTGTAGCCATTCACCAGGCGCTTCCAGTGCACCGTGGAGTAGTAGACGTAACGAAGCTCCCAGGCGGGATCGCCAAACGGAAACTCCGTAATCACTCGAACCTCCGGCAGGGTCGCCAACGTGCGATAGATGAGGGGCGCGGCGGCAGCCGGCTCGACCCGGGCGGGAGGCATGATGGCGCCATCACCCCACGTGTGGTTGCGCGGCATCGGGAGGAACGCCGCCTCAATCAAGAAGAGGATGGAAAGGCTCATCGCGAGAAGGGCCGGTCGCGTCGAACGTTCGAGGAGCAAAGCGGCGCCATATCCAGCCGCAATCGATAGGAACACCGCGCCAATCATCGCGTAGCGCGCGGGGACGCGAAGACCGTCGAAGCCGGGCACGTGTTCGTAGAACCAACCGTAGAGCCCGAACGCCGGCAGCATCTGTCCGCGGCTTTGAGGCAGCGGACCCAGTGACATCCACAGAGCAAAGAACATCAACACGAACGCAAGTGTCAACGGCGATCGCACCGTGTCGCGTGCGACTTTTCGGACGTCCGACGATATGGCCAGAAGAACAGCCAGGCCGATCGAGATGCCAGCGAGCAGTCGCGTCGGATTGTTGGCTCGAATCGGCACGCCGAGCAGCGAGGTCACGAAGCCGCCAGTGAGGAGAATGGCGACGAACCCGATGAACTGCACAGCAATGAAGATCGCGACCAGCCACGCAACCAGCCGCCGGCCGTTCGTCTCGAAGCGCAGAGAACGGAGCGCGGTCGCATGTTTACCGACGGCCAGGGCGATCAGCGCCAGCGGCACGAGCCCATAGAACAACTCGCCCTCAGGCTTCGGGTAGATCTGCAGCCAGCGTCCCCAGAGCCTCAACGCCTCCGGCGCGGTGAAATAGCTGAAGACATCGGCTGAAAACCGGACGACTTCTCCGAACGGCCTTTCGAGGGCGTGCACGCGTTGTCCTTCGATGTACAGCAGCATGAGGAACGGCAGCGTCCCCATCGCTACCACTGCGGCGGCAGCGCTGAAGCCCGCCCAGATCCGCCAGTCACGCGCAACGCCGGCGGTCACGATCTGATGGATGACAAACGCGACGACAACCGGCGCAAAGAAAATCAAGTAGTAGCCACACGACCAGTTCTGCATCAGCAAGGCAGCGGTGCCGCCAGCCAGTGGCCGGAGGCGCTTGTTGCTCCACGGAGATCCTGATGCCGCGAGGTATCGTCGAAAACCGTATAGCGCAAACGGCATCCACTGAGAGCTCACCGATTGAATGTGCGCGACTTGCGCGATGCGCATTGGAACAAACGCGTAGATCAACCCTGCTACAAAGGCCGCACGTCGGGCATTGGCGGTGCCGCCGAGCAGCTCAGCGACCAGCAGGTACATGCCAACGGCTGACAGGAAGATGGAGGACAGGTAAACGAGGTTGTAAGAAAGGATCAGATTTCCGGTGAGGTGGTAGATCGGGAGAATCTGCAGCACCTGACCGAACAGGTGCTCGGACAACGAGAGCGCGAGCGGTTCGGGGTGAAAGATGTTGGCGTTCCAGAAGTCGGTGAGCGACATCTGTCCGCTCAGGACACGTGGCAGGTGCTCGGCGCCCCAGCCGAGAATCCACATGTTGAGCAAAGAGTCGCCGAGGTCGCCCGGCACGTCTCTCGCGATCCCTGGCAGCAACGGCCAGGTCATCGCGAGTGTGATCAGCAGATAGCTACTCGTCGCGCGCGACGAGCTCGTCAAAGAGCACCTGCACTATGGCCGCGGTCGGCACGGAGAGAATTGCGCCGACGACGCCGAGCAGTTGACTGCCGATGCCGAGCGCGATGATCACGTTCACGGCACTGAGTCCGACCTGCCGCCCCATGATCTTGGGCACCAGCACCGTGTTTTCGAGCTGCTGCTGAAGGATGAAGAAAATCGTAACCCCGATCGCGAGCCCTGGCGACACCGTCACCGCGACCAGGATCGCGGGGATCGCCGCCAGAATCGGACCGACCATCGGAATCATTTCACCGACGGCGGATATCAGCGCGAGCACCGACACATACGGGACGCCCATCAGCCATAGGCCGATCGCGGAAGTCGATCCGATGATGAAGGACAACATCAGTTGTCCGCCCAGCCACGCACTGACCTTGAGTGTGACGGTCTCGCTGACGAGAGCGACGCGCTTACGCTTTCGAATGGGAAACAGCCTGACGAAAAATGACCGGATCTCGCGCGACTCCACGAGCATGTAGAACGTCAGCAGCAGCACGGCGACGATGCCGAAGAGGCCCCCGACCACGTTGCGTACGGCACCGAAAATGGTCGAAACGGCAGTGGCGCTGCCCGTGGTTGGCGCTTGGCGCACCGCTTCGCCGAGCGTGATTGGTTGGCGCAGAATTCCAAGTCGCACGAGCGCTTGCTGCGCCTGCTCGACGCGTTCCGGCAGCGATTGCCACAGTGCCTGGGCTTCGTCCACGAGCGGTGGAATCAGCGCCATCGCAATCCCTACGATCGACCCGATCACGGCAGCGTAGACAACCAGAATCGCAAACCAGCGTGGCAGTCGCGACCCGATCGGAATCACCCGCTGACGCTCGATTATCCGAACGAGCGGAGAGATCCCCATCGCGAAGAGCGCACTGATGTAGACCGTGACCAGGGTGTCGCGGATCGTGTAGATCAGCCAGGCCAGGAACAGGCCGCCAATCGCGGCACCAACACCGAAGACGATCAGACGACGCGGATCGTGCCGTCGGGCCGCGAGCTCCTCGGAAGGGTGGTCAGGGTTGTTTTTCACCCTAGGGTACTTGCGTGTGAAGGCGGCGATGTCGTCGTAAATGTCACCAAGCTCGCTGAGCGAAGCGAGGAAGACCACTCGGAAGAATCCCTGGGCCGGATCGGTCCCGAATCCCGAGCCATACACACACAAGATCCCGGTCTCGCGAAGCAGCGCAAGGACGTAGTCCGCGTCGGAACGCCCGGCCGGAAGCGCGACCTGCGGCATGGCGTAGAAAGCACCTTGTGGGGCGACGCACGAGATGCCTGGGATCGCATTGAGGCGCGCCGTGGTGAGCTCGGCGCGAGCCCGGAGCTCCTGTCGAAAAGTTGCCTGATGGGAGCGGTCGCCGGTCAGCGCCGCGACCACGCCGTACTGCATCGGCCCAGGGCTGCACAACCGGCCATCAGCAAGCTTCTTGATCGCGGCGAGTGCGGCGTCGAGGCGCGGCGTCTTGCCCACCGCCATCCAGCCGGCGCGCCATCCTGGCGCCAAGTAGGCTTTCGACAGGCTCGAATACGAAATGATCGCTGCGTCGAGATCCAGAGTCGCCAGCGGCGCGATCGACCCGTCGTACGCCAGATCACCATAGACCTCGTCGGCAAGGATCATCAGGCCGTGGTCCTCAGCCAAGGCAATCAACGCTCGCCGCACTTCGTCGGGATACACCGCCCCGGTCGGATTGTTTGGATCGATGACGACCAGGGCGCGAGTCGAGGACGTGATCAGCGACCGCATGTGCTCCAGATCCGGTAGCCAGTGATTGGCCGGATCCGTGCGGTAGTACAGGGGCTCGGCCCCGATCTTCGCGAGCACGGCGGTATAGAGCGGATACGTGGGCGAAGGCACCAGAACCGATTCGCCCTCGTCGACGATTGCGGTAAGCGCCAGCTCCAGCCCCTCGGACGTGCCCGACGTGATCAGGACTCGATCCGGCGACACCGTCACGCCGCGACTGGCAAAATCCGCCGCTACGGCTTCCCGCGCTTCGAGAATGCCGGCCGACGACGTGTAGTTGTTGTGGCCGTCGCGCATGGCGCGTGCGACCGCGTCGATCAGGTGCGGCGGGGTCGCAAACCCGAACTGAATCGGATCACCGATATTGAGATACCGGACTTTCTTACCGGCCCTCTCCACCTTCTGCGCCTCGGTGACGATATTTCGGATGGCGTAGCTGAACCGATCGACACGGCGGGCGGTGCGGATCGACATCGCGGTGGCGGGCATCCGGGGAATCTTACCGGAGGTCCCCGGTGCTTTCACACAATGGCCAGCCCGTCCGGTTCACCATGTAAGAACTACCTGTTTCCCAACATTTACAGCCGCGGCTCACCTCGGTAGGAAGGAAGAATAGCTTTGATTTCAACAACTTACGGGTTTGGCAAGCACCTTGGAGTACTGGGGGTCATGGGACGGGGCCTCCTCCTCCTCCTCGCCTCGCTGGCGATGGCGCCTGCGACGACTTTCGGGCAACAACCCGAAACGCCGCAAACGCCGACGTTCAAGTCCGGCGTGGATCTCGTGACCGTGACCGCCACGGTCCGGGACAAGCGCGGACGACTCGTCAGAGGCCTTGCCAAGGCGGATTTCGAGGTGTTGGACAGCGGTCAAAAGCGGACAATTACCGAGTTCCGCGACGATCCTTCTCCGGTCAGTCTCGCCATCTTGTTCGATATCAGCGGCAGCATGCGGGTAGCCGACCGCATGACTGCCGCCCGGTTTGCGGCCCGCCACGTGCTTTCGTGGCTCGAAAATGGCCGCGACGAAGCCGCGCTGTTGACGTTTGACAGCCGGTTGCATGAAGTGGCCCCGTTCACGGTCGATACGCGTGCCCTACAGGGTGCGCTGGGGGAGGTCGATCCGTTCGGGGCCACTTCTCTGCATGATGCAATCGCCGAAGCCGCCAAGCGCGTTGCGACTCGCACCGGTCGCCGTCGCGCTGTGGTCGTAATCACCGACGGTATCGACACGTCCAGTGCTCTGACGCCCGGAGAGGTGTCAGGCATTGCCAGTGCGATCGACGTGCCTGTCTACGTGATTGCGACCGTTCTCCCCATCGATCATCCCGGCCGCGAGGGGTCTGCGCGTCCGGAACCCGAAGCCATCGACGTGGATGGTAGTGTCGCCAACCTGGCGACGTGGACCGGCGGCGCGTCTTTTTACGCGAGCACACCTGCTGATACCAGTAACGCCGCCCGGCAGGTGCTCGATGAACTCAGGCAGCAGTACGTTCTCGCATTCGAGCCAGCTCGTGCCAGTGGATGGCGGCCGCTCGAAATTCGAACTCGTGACAAGGACTACATCGTGCGCGCGCGGAGTGGCTACATGGCCGGAGGGCCGCGCGGCCAAGTGAGTGGTGGCGGGACAGTCGTCCGGCCGGTTTTCTAGGAGGAGCTATGCGGAAGTCCGTATTCGTCGTAAGTCTGTTTGCTCTTACACTCGCGGTCGCACCGGCTTGCGCGACCAAGAAGTTCGTGCGCACGGAAGTCGGTCAGGTCAATGACAAGGTCACGACCCTGAGCACTTCGCTCGAGCAGACGCAAGAGCGTGTCCGTGCAAACGAGGCCCAGATCAAGGACGTCGACACGCGCGCGCAGGCCGCCGCGTCGAAGGCTGAAGGCGCGGCCAACACCGCGCAGCAGACCGCCGTCTCCGCCAACGAAGGCGTGACCAGGGTCAACACCCGCACCGATTCGATCGAAGCCGCCAGCCGCAAGATCCTCTTCGAAGTCGTGCTGAGCGAGGACCAGGGCAAGTTCAAGTTCGGCGCCACGGAGCTGCCGGACGAGGCCAAGTCGGCGATCGACTCGATGGTCAACAACATCAAGTCGCAGAAGAGCGCGGTGTGGATCGAGATCGAGGGTCACACCGACAACGTTGGCAGCAAGACCTACAACGAACAGCTCGGTCTCGAGCGCGCCGAAGCCGTGAAGCGTTATCTCTATGAGCAGCACCAGGTGCCGCTCCACAAGATGAACGCGATCAGCTACGGCGAAGACAAGCCGGCGACCGACAACAAGACCCGCGACGGCCGGTCGCAGAACCGCCGCGTCGTGATCAAGGTCCTCGCGTAAGACATAGGGCAGGGCGTAGGGCAAAGGGCGTAGCAGGGCTTAGCGGCCCCCTACGCCCCAGGGCCCTACTCCCTTTTCAATCCTGCCAACTCCTCGCGTTGCGGCAGGGCGTAGAGCACGGCGCCGTAGTGTTCGGCAATCACCTGAGCGCCCAGCGTTTCCAGCCACGCGCTAATCACCACCCCTGAGTTGTCCTTCCACGCGGTCCGATGCACCACAGCGTGCGTCGCCATCCGAATCGCACGCGCCGCCGCCTGAGGATCCAACGTCGGTTGTGCCAGCACACGCTGGCGTTCGAGGTACGACGGCGGAAACACGCCGCTGTACCCGTTCAACAAGCGGCGGCGATGAGTGGCGGCGAAGTACATGTAGCGCAGGTCGTAGCCCGGGTCGCCGAATGGAAACTCCACAACGATCGCGCCTGTCGTCAGCGAGCTGACGGCCTGATAGATTGGCGGCGCCGCCTTCGACGGCGTGAGATCTGCGGCCGGCACCGCGAGTCCCTCGGATGGAATCGGCCGGTTGTACGGTAATAGGTACGGCTTCGACCAAATCACGAGACCAACGGCCAACGGGACCACGGCGATTCGCGCCATGGTCGGCCACCGATCCTCGAGCGCTGCCACGCCGAGGCTGGCTAGCACCCCCAGGAACAAGAGAAAGATCGACGCAAAGCGCGCCGGCACCCGGAGGCCGTCATAGCCAGGCAGCTGGTACAGCAACGCATACAACGAAGGCGCCGAGAGCGGCTCGCCTCTGAACTGAATGACAGGACCGAGCGAGAGCCAGAACGACAGGGCGGCAAGAACGAATGAAAGCAGAGCGACCCAGCGGAGACCACGTCGCCCACCGATAACGGCGCCAGCAAGCCCGAAGATGGCGAGAACGAGCGCTGGGACCAGACCGGCGAACGACTGCCCATACTGATCCAGCGTGGCCGAATAGCGCACCACTTCCGCGGTCGACCGTTCAATCCCCAATCGTTGCTGCACTTCGACATACGGCAGCATCGCAGGCAACGTCACGACGACAACGAAGGCGGCGGTCGCCCACAGCTCCAGCCACAGGCGCGGTGTCCGCCAGCGCCCCTTGACCGCCAGCTCGAAGGCGACGAACAGGACGATCAGCGGCGCAGAGTACGCCATGTAGTAGATCGACGAGAGGTTGAGCGCGATGAGTGCCGCGGCCGCTCCGAGGAGCCAACGCCGCTTGTCGGTTTCGAAGTAGCGGTGAAGGGCGTAGAGCGCGAAGGGCAGCCACTGAATCGAGAGGACGTGCAGGTGCGATAGCGCCCAGACCAGACGGTACTCGTTGAATGTGGCAACGACCGCAGCGATGAGCGCACCGATCGCGCTGCCCGTCAATGCGCGCGTCAGCAGGAAAGTGCCAAGGCCGGTGAGGAAGAAGCTGGCGAGGAACGCAACGTTGTACGAAAGGAGCAGGTTGCCGCTGGCCCAGTAGAACGGGAGCGTCAGAATGCTTTGGCCGATGAAGTGCTCAGAGAAGGCAAGCGTCTGCGCCTCGGGAAAGAAGATGTTCGCGTCCCACAACCGGGCCAGCGCCGACGGCTGCGTGAGCGTATCGGTCAGCGTGCCGCTGACCCAGCCGATTGCCCACGTTACGAAAACCGGGTCGCCGTAGTCTCCCGGCAGGCTATCCGTGAGCCGCAGCCCGAGCGGCCAGGTCGCGATCAGCGTCAGTGCAGCGATCAGCGCCGCGGCGGCCCACGTCGATTGGAAGGAGAAAAGACGCATGCGTTTCCAGTTATCAGTCGCCAGTTCAAAGAACTGAGTGTTGTCTTTGAACTGATAACTGGCAACTGATAACTGACACTGATGCTCTGGAGACTACGTGCGGCGGGCGAGTACGAGCAACGACAATCCGAATCCGGGTTCGTTCTTCTCTTCCAGGCGAAGCAACGGCATCACCCACTTGAAGGCTTTGAGCTGCCCTTTGGGCATGACGCGCCGTTTCAGAACTCGCGAGCTGAGCCACCAGCCGAACACCGCCGGCCGATTGAGGAACCGCAACGTTTCGATCTCGAATCCGGCCGCGGTGACGGCAGCTCGCAACTCCTCCACCGAGTACCGGCGGAAGTGATTCAAATGCTTGTCGAGCGTGCCGTACAGCGCCTTCATCGACGGGACCAGCAGCACCAGATGACCACCGGGCTGCAGCACCCGCGCGAAATCCGACAGGGTGGTGTGGTCGTCCTCGATGTGCTCGAGCACGTTCATGCAGACAATGGTGTTGACTTTGGAGGACAGCAATTCGTCGGCGTCCGTATGACTGAGGGGGAATCCGTACGACGCGATGCGGACGTTCTTGCGTTCGCCAAAGCGGCCGACCAGCTCGCGAAGGTAATGCGGCTCGATGTCCGACGCGATGACCTGCTCACGATCGTCGACGAAGAACCGTGTCTGATTGCCGACGCCCGATCCGACTTCGAGGATGCGGCTGCCCAGATAGTGCTCGAATCGTTCGTGCAGCCATCGGTTATACGGCCCGAGTGACGCCATTCGCCGCAGTGTGATCGCCCCCACATCATCGGCTGGCGCTTCCCAGCGGCAATACCTGATGAGCACCCAGATCGCCTTGAAGGCATCTTTCAAGCCGATCTTCTTGCCCTCTTCGTAGGTGCGGCCGTTGTACGAGATGGGCACTTCAAAGACACGCGCGCGCATCCGGGCGATCTTGCAGGTGATCTCGGGCTCGATGCCGAAGTCTTTCGATTGGAGGTCGAGCCGGTTGGCGACGTCCCTGACCAACATCTTGTAGCAGGTCTCCATGTCCGTGAGGTTCAGGTCGGTGAACGCATTGGACAGGAGGGTCAGCATCTTGTTGCCGACCGAATGCCAGAAGTAGAGCACGCGATGCCCGCGTGGCGATCCGAGGAAGCGCGAGCCGTAGACGACGTCAGCACGCCCTTCGAGAATGGGCTGCAGCAAGAGCGGGTACTCACGCGGGTCGTACTCCAGGTCGGCGTCCTGGATGATGACGAAGTCACCGGTGGATTCCTGGATGCCTCGAGCTACCGCGGCTCCCTTCCCCTGGTTCTGGCTCTGCAGCAGGACCCGAATGCCGTCGCGCCCGTCCAGGGTCGCGAGGATTTCCCGCGTCCCATCGCGAGACCCATCGTCGACGATGACGAGTTCCTTTTCGATGCCGGGGAGTTCGACCGCGAGGACCCGAGAGACGATCTCACGAATGGTAGCCCGCTCGTTGTAGCAGGGCATCACGACGGAGAGGCGCACGGGCTTTGATTCTACAGGACTCGGCATAGCTACAGCCGAGCCGGCGGCTGTCATCCATGCATGTATCGTCGCGGTTCGTCGCGTTCTGTAGGCCGAAATTGGGCCCCGTTAGGCGACACCGCACCTGTGCACCTGCCGCAAACAGCGCACCCGTCGCACCTAAACAAAGGGCCCGACGCCGCGGGGACAGGCGGCGCCGGGCCTTCAGAGTGATATGCGCCTACACCACTCCGAACTCGAAAGTTTTCTCCTACTGACCGGGTACGCGAGTGACCTGCCCGCGAATCTCACCGCCTCCGTTCACCGCGCTGTGAACGTTGAGGTACATCTGGCCACCCAGCAGCGACTGGATGAAGTCGTCCCAGGAGCGAATGCCCTGGTCCGGCCGTGCGGTCAAGTTGGCTTCCGTGGCTGATCCAGACAGATTGAAGTCGTTGGAGACGTTGGCCGGGAATGCGATATTCACGACGGTTGGTCCCGCGAGGCCCGGGCCGCCGACGTGGAAGTGGGCGTTGTTCGTGCCGCTGGGCATGTTGAATACGTCGATGTTCCACGTAACGGTCCGGCTTCCCAGATCCATCGTGACGGTCGCGGTGCCGAACGCGCCGGTCAAGACGCCGGGTGCCGGAGTTTCCTGGTTGCCGGAAAGATTTGCGGTGAACCGCACTACTTGCGCCTGGGCCGTTCCTGCCAGTCCGAGCATGAACACTGCGGCCACTGCTACGAGCATCACACGTCGCATCGCTGACTCCTTCTCGCCGGTCTTGAACTGGAAAAAAAACGGCGCGGAAACCGGATAGCAGGAAACGGGCCACGCCGTGCGATCGCCCGACCCCGCCACCACTCCAGTTTGGTGGCGTAAGAATGACTGAAAACCTCGCCCTGCGGTGTCACGCTCCTCAACCCGCCCCGATAGTTAGCCGCGGCGAAGTTACGGGTGGTGAAAACACTTACGGGGGGCGTAAGGTGGAAACTCCCCTCGAGCTAGCAATGCTGGGCTCCCGAAGCGTAGCCGGGTGTATCCTCGTTGTTCCACTAGGAGACGAGGGCCGGGATGGCGCGAAAACGACGAGAAAGCCGTCCGCAAGCACGCCGCGAGGCCGACGTATCTCGCCGCGATTTCTTCAAGACCGTAGGCGCTGGCTCGGTGGCCGCTGCCGTCGTTCAGGTCGGCGGTGGTGTGCAAGCGCAGGGCCCCGCCGCGGTCGGGCCGGGCGAAGTGGCGATCACGCTGACGATCAACGGCCAGCGGCACCAATTGAAGGTCGAACCGCGCGTCACCCTGCTCGACGCGCTGCGGACGCGACTCGACATCACCGGGATGAAACGTGTGTGCGATCGTGGATCGTGCGGCGCCTGCACGGTGATCATCGATGGCCGCACCTACTATTCATGTTCGCTGCTCGCGATTGAGTCGCAGGGCCGCAACATCCGAACGGTCGAAGGGCTGTCGCAAGGCAGCGCGCTGCATCCCGTTCAACAGGCCTTCTGCGACAACGATGGCTTGATGTGCGGCTTCTGCACGCCAGGGTTCGTCATGTCGACGGTCGCGCTGCTGGAAAAAAATCCGACGCCTACCGTCGAACAAGCCAAACGCGCACTCGACGGCAACATTTGTCGGTGCGGCACCAATGTCGGCGTCCTGGCCGCAGCGCTGAAAACGAAGGGCGTGTCGCGTGGATAACCGCATCGGGCCCGCGGCACAAGCGGCACCTGCGGCACCAGCGGCACCTGCGGCACCCGCCCACGCCACCTATCCCTGGCCGGAAAAAGGACGCGTTCTCGGCACTCGCATCAGTCGTGTTGACGGTCCGGTGAAGACAACCGGCCGCGCCAAGTATTCGTACGACATCTCGCGCCCCGGGATGATCTACGGCAAGATCCTGCGTTCGCCTCACGCGCACGCGCGAGTGCGCAGCATCGACATCTCTGCTGCGCAGAAGGCGCCGGGCGTCAAGTCGGCCCTCGCCTCTATCCAGCCCGGCCAGAAAGTGATGTACGCCGGCGAAGAGATTGCCGCCGTTGCAGCGGTTACCGAGCAACAGGCGCTTGATGCCGTGCGCTTGATCAAGGTCGACTGGGAGGTGCTGCCTCATCTCGCGACGGTTGAGCAAGCGATGCGGCCCGAAGCGCCCAAGGTGTTCGAACCGGGCAACACTCGTCGAGGCAACGCCGAGGAACAAGGTGATCTAGAGGCCGGACTCAAGGCGGCCGCTCACTTCGTCGAAGGTACCTACTCGACGCAGGTGCAGACCCACGCATCGCTCGAGACTCACGGCTGCGTTTGTGAGTGGAGTGGCGAGAACCTGACCGCGTGGGTTTCAACGCAAGCCGTGCACGGTACGCGTGAGGGATTCGCCAGCGGTCTCAAGATTCCGCAAGCCAATGTGCGGGTGATCACAGAGTTCATGGGCGGCGGCTTCGGGAGCAAGTTCGGCCCCGATGCCCAGGGGCTGATCTGCGCGCGCCTGGCCAAAGCGGCCGGTGTGCCGGTGAAGCTGATGCTCGATCGCAAGGAAGAACATCTGGCGACCGGCAATCGACCGTCCGCGTTCGCGTCGGTCAAAGCCGGCGTGGCTGAGGACGGTACGCTGACCCTGTTCGATGCGCAGAGCTGGGGTACCGGCGGCGCGGGGGCGGGTTCCGGCTACCCGCTTCCGTATATCTACGTGTTTCCAAATCGTCGGCGGGTTCACACCGACGTCTACATCAATGCTGGTCTTCAGCGAGCGATGCGCGCGCCGGGCCATCCGCAAGGCTGCTTCGTGACCGAAGTCGTCATGGACGAATTGGCCGACGCGGTTCGCATGGACCCGATGGAGTTCCGGATCAAGAACCTGCCGCCGCTGGCGCCCAATGCGATGTGGCGTCGCTACTTCCCGATGGGAGCTGAGCGCATCGGCTGGAGCAAACGTCATCCGACCGGCGACCCGACACCGGGCCCCATCAAGCGCGGTTTCGGCTGCTCGGCAAATCGATGGGGCGGCGCCGGGCAAGGCACGCGCGCTCATTGCGAGATTCACCCCGACGGAAGCGTCCTGATCCGGTCGGGCACTCAGGACATCGGCACGGCCACCAAGACCCTGATGGCGATCATCACCGCCGAGACGCTTGGACTCAACGTCGACCAGATCCGCGTCGAGCTCGGCGACAGCAATCATCCGTTCAGCGGTGGCAGCGGTGGATCGACAACGGCGGCGTCGGTTTCACCGGCCATCCGCGTGAGCACGGGGATGGCGCGGGATCAGTTGTTCGAACGGATCGCGCCGGCATTGAAAACCACTCCCGACCAATTGGAGTTGGGTGTCGGACGAATCAACGTGACCAACGGCCGCAGCCTGGCTTGGCGCGACGCCTGCAAACTGCTGGGTACGCAACCGGTCTCGGTCGACGGGCAGTGGGAACGAGGACTTTCGGCAAGCGGGACGACAGGCGTGCAGTTTGCCGATGTGGAGGTGGACATCGAGACCGGCGTGACGCGCGTCCGAAAGATCGTCTGCGTCCAGGACTGCGGCTTGATCGTCGATCTCAAGACCGCCGAGACACAGTGCTACGGCGGCATCATCAGTGGCCTCAACTACGCGGTGCTCGAGGAACGGATTCTCGATCGCAACACGGCCAACATGGTGAACCCCAACATGGAGTTCTACCTGATTGCCGGACAGTCCGACATCCCCGAGATCGACGTCGTCCTCGTCGACCAGCCCGAGCGTGGAGTGATTGGCATCGGCGAGCCGCCAGCAGTCGCGACGGCGGCGGCGATTGCCAATGCCGTGCGGAACGCGACAGGCGTAACCATCCGCAGCATTCCGATCACACCCGACAAGTTGCTCACGCAGCTCGAGCGTGCCGGAGGGACGAATTGAAAGCCTTCGCCTACGTTAACGCCGCGAACGAGAAAGAAGCGATCGCCGCGCTGGGAACCGAGCGCGGACGATTCCTGCCGATGGCCGGCGGCATGGATCTCCTCGGGTTGATGAAGGACTACATCGTCTCCCCCGAGCGCGTCGTCAACATCAAGAATCTCGATGCGACCGTTGCTGCTGCCGACGGTGGCCTCCGCATCGGCGCCGCAGTGAAGCTGGCGGACCTGGTCGATCACGCCGGAGCTCGCAAGCTCTATCCCGCGTTGACCACCGCCGCTGAAGAAGTTGGCACGCCGCAGATTCGCAACATGGGGACGGTGGGCGGCAACATCATGCAGCGTCCACGGTGCTGGTATTTCAGGAATGAGGAGTTCCACTGTCTCAAGAAAGGCGGTTCACGCTGCTATGCCGTCGACGGCGAGAATCAGTACCACGCGATCTTCGGCGATGGCCCGTGCCACATCGTCCACCCCTCGAGTCTGGCAGTCCCCGTGCTCGCGTACGGTGGACGATTCAGGGTCGTCGGACCGTCGGGCGCGCGTGAGGTCGATGCCGGCGAATTCTTTCAGTTGCCGAATGTGAATCTGTACGGCGAAACCGTGCTGCAGCCGAACGAGATCGTTACGCATGTGATCCTTCCGCCGCCGGGGCAGCGCAGCGCCAGCTACGAAGTGCGGTTCAAGCAGTCACACGACTGGCCGCTGGCGCTGGCGTCGGTCAACCTCGTGATGGAGGGCACAACGGTCAAGAGCGCGCGGATCGTGATGGGTGCGGTTGCACCGATTCCCTGGCGCGTTCAGGCTGCGGAACGTCTCCTGGCAGGCAAGACCATCAGTGAAGCGACTGCGCTCGAGGTCGCAACCGCCGCCGTTGCGGGAGGCAAGGGGCTCAGCGGAAACACCTACAAGATTCAAGTCGCTCGAACCGCTGTCAAACGAGCCCTCCTGAAGGCGGCCGGGCTCCAGGTGGTGTGACATGGATCATCCCAAGCCAGCCTCGCAACTAGTAACCGAACAGCACTGCGGCAACCTGCGGCACAAGGGGATGTATGTCCTCAGCGTCGCGGATCCCGACGAGTTCACCTTCTATGATCGATTCGAGGCCACCGCCTATTGGTGCGCGTGCACCCAATCAGGCTTTGGCCCCGATCGCCAGGCGGCCAGCGCCCACGCGTGCAGGCACGGGGCAGGACGGGCCTGCTGCGAGGGCGAGGACGACTCTTAACTGACGAATCGTCAGTTTTCCGCCATTTGCGCCCGCATCTCCGGCGTCAACTCTGCACAAAATCCGCCGCTTCGTGAAGCAGACGGATTTCACTCTCACCATCACCGGCGACTTCCAGGAAGCGTTTGCACCACTGCAACGCCTCCTGTTTCGAGTCGACCTTGATCAGGGCGAAACCCGCAATCAGCTCTTTCGTTTCGGTGAATGGTCCGTCGGTCACCGAGAACTTTCCATCCGACAACCGAACGCGGAACCCTTTCGCACTGGGCTGACAACCTTCGGTTCCGAGCAACACGCCAGCCTGGGTCATCTCTTCGATGAGCCGACCCATTTGGGCCATTTCGTCCTGACTGGGCGGGCAGCCTTCCGCGGCGGAGGGTCGATAAACACAGAGGTATCGCATCGTCAATCTCCTTCAAGAATTCCTGCTTCTAATCAGACGTCGAACGAGTTGGCTGCGGATCGACACCGGATGAGTTAAAAGGTGGAAGTTACAAGTTACAAGTTCCAAGTTACAAACGGGGCCGGCAACTTTGAACTTGTAACTTGTAATTTGTAACTTTCCAACGAGGAGCCGCGATGCCTTCCAAATCCCTCTATAGCGTTCATCCGTCGATTCCTTACGTCCAGAACATCATCTCGAAGCTCAAGACGAAGACCGGCCGGTCGATCGATGAATGGGTCGAGTTCGTCAAGAAGGACGGTCCCAGGACGGAGAGCGAACGCCGCACGTGGCTGAAGGAACGGCACGAGCTCGGGACGAACTACGCGTGGTGGATCGCCGAGCGTTCGGTGGGCAAGGGTGAGGACGATGGCGACCCCGAGGCCTATCTGCGGAAGGCGCCGGAATATGTGGAGGAGATGTTTGCCGGCAAGCGCTCGGGCCTCCGGCCGATCTACGACAAACTGCTCAAGCTCGGTCTACGCATGGGTAAAGACGCGAAAGCGTGTCCCTGCAAGACAATCGTTCCGCTCTACCGCGAGCATGTCTTCGCCGAGATCAAGCCAGCGACGAACGCCCGTATCGATCTCGGACTGGCGCTCGGTAACGTCAAGGCGAAGTTGCCGAAGCGGATCGAACCGGTGAAGAGTGCGAAGGGCAATCGGATCACTCACCGGATCGCTATCGAGTCGATCGATCAGGTGGATGAGTTCGTAGAGAAGTGGCTGCTGACGGCGTACGAGGCGGATGAGAAGGGGTGACGAACGGCAGTTGTCAGTTATCAGTTACCAGTTCAAAGGACGTTCACCTCTCTTCTTTGAACTGGAAACTGGTAACTGGAAACTACGTAACTACCCGCGCTTCCCGCCGCCGGGGCAGCGAGGATAGATGCTCATGCCTTTCAGGACGACCGGCGCGGAGGCGCGTCCGGGACGGCATGACAAAGCGGTTTCGGCCGTCGGGCCGTTCTGCGTCATGGCTACTGCTCCGGCTAGAACAACCAGCGAGAACAGCAAACTCAAGATGTATTCAATTCGCATGATCCTTGGTCTCCGGCGATTGGTCCCAAATCCGTCGGCGCCCACGTCGGTTGATGTGACGGAGCCCGGGGCCGGATGGTTGGGAGCAGTGGCCGGCAATCAGTCCAAGAGCAAGGGCCATTCCCACATGTACCGCATGTAAAGTGCTGAAAACAGAGCCGTTGCAGTCCTGTTCGTCTCATGTCTTGTTCGGATATGGGACGATCGGGTCCATGCAAGGACACGCTTGGTACCAATTACTGCGGTAGGGCTGGCAGTGGTGTGAAGATTTGATCCAGCCCTTCTTCGACGTTATCCTGCGGACATCATGATCAGGATTTTCAGCGTCACGATGTCTCTCGTGCTCGTGGCGTCAGCCGCTTCGGCTGGCGACCATGGTCACGTCGTCGGTGAATATGTCGAGGCGCGAACTGCCGAAGTATTTGCCGGCGGCTGCATCATGAACAGCGAAGCGGAGACCGCTGGTCGTCAGGCAGTGATGGCCTGGCGAATCACGCGCGGCATTTACAACGGCGTGACGCTGGACGGATTGAGCATCGCCGCTGCCGTTGCCGGCGATCGCAACCTCGGGATGCGCGAGATGGGTGGCGAAGCGCCACAGGACGTGCGCGCAATTCTGACCGTGGACCAGCGAGCGACCGAAGCGCAGAGGGATGCGTTGGTGCAGCTGGCACGTGAGCTGGCTGGCGGCCTGATTACCGATGTCGTGCGCGTCGACAGCGCGCCGGTGCGATTTGAGAGTACTGACACGCATATCGAAGTGAGCGCCAGCGATGCGTTGACCTTGAGCGTGAACAAAGCGATGACGCACGACCCGAGTTGCGGCGCGATGCAGTGGTTCAAGCCGTTCTCACCGCAGTTGACCTCGTCTGCAATGGGTACTGCCGAAGCGCATACGTTTTCGGGTGCCGGTCTCGGCAGCAAGTGGAGCGCTCCCCACAAGCGCTCCGCCTTCTGGGGAACGTTCTCGTATTGATCGTCCACGCACTGGTAGTTGGTGTCCTGCTCGCGGCTGCCCCCGCAGCCGCGCAACCGGCCGCGACTCCGCTGGCGGCGCCTGCCCCCGATACCGTGGCCGCACCGATTCGCCAGCAGCTCTCGCCTGAAGGTCATAAGGTTTCGATCGGACAAACGACGCTCGAGTTTTGGTGGGTGAGTGCATTGCCAGTCGCCGGCGGAGGAGCCGCGGAGTGGAGCAAGGTCGCGGAGGGTTCGCTGGTTGGTGTGGTTCGTGTGAGTGGGCCGTTCAAAGAGATTCGTGGCAAGCCCGTCAGTCCAGGCGTCTACACCTTGCGATTCGGTCTTCAGCCGCAGAACGGCGATCACCTCGGTGCATCAGCGTTCCGCGAATACCTGTTGTTGAGTCCGGCCGCGGCGGACCAGGACCCCAAGGCCCTCGGATTTGACGGAACCGTTGCCCTGTCGAAGCTCACCGTTGGGACATCGCACCCTGGGGCGTTGAGTCTGGATCCTCCCGTGTCCACGGCTGCTCCGCTGTCGGCCTACAAGAACGACCTCGATCATCAAGGCATGACCTTTCAGATCAAGACCTCGTCTGGTTCGTTGACGTTTGGTTTGATCCTCATCGGACTCATCGAGCACTGACCATGCAGGCTGCGGGAAAGGTGGCGCTCCTCACTGGTGCGAAGCGAGTTGGTGCGGTTGTCGCCGAAGCGCTTGCGGCTGATGGCGTCGATGTCGCGCTCACGTATCACCGATCAGGGGCCGAAGCCGATGCTACGGTCCGCGCCGTGCAGGCAGCCGGACGTCGTGCGATTGCGATCCAGGCGGATCTCGGCAAGGTCGACGAGTGCCGCCGCGTGGTCGAGGCGACGATGCGCGAACTTGGGCGCATCGACATCTTCATAGCGATGGCCGGCCTGTACGAAAGCACCGCATTCGAGGAATTGTCGCCTGACGTCTGGAACGCCCAGATGAACGTTGAGCTCCGTTCAGCGTTCCTGTGCGCGCACGCCGCCGTCCCTTCAATGCGGCGTCAAGGCGGCGGCCGCGTGATCTTCTTCAGCGACTGGCTGCCAACGAGTGGACGTCCACGATACAAAGGCATGCTGACGTATTACGTCGCGAAAGCAGGCTTGAAAGCCCTGACCGAGGCTATGGCGCTCGAGCTGGCTGCCGATCAGATTCTCGTCAACGCCATTGCTCCCGGTCCCATCCTCGCGCCGCCATCCACCTCGGCAGAAGAACACGCCGCCGTCGCGTCCGCGACGCCGCTTGGCCGTTGGGGCGGGGCCGGCGAGATCGCCAAAGCGGTGCGGTTTCTCATCGAATCTGACTTCGTCACGGGCGAAACGATTCGAGTCGACGGGGGCAGGCACCTGAAGTAGGGACCAGTGCCACCTTTGAACCCTTCGACTTGGCTCAGGGTTCATCCCGAGCAACGTCGAGGGATGAACTGACAACTGACGACTGCAAACAACTCGATCAATGTCAATACCATCACGGCGCAGAACAACCGCAACGGGTCGACGTTTCTCCAGCCAACGGAGATCATCTCCCCACGCGTGTTCCGGCTCGGGGTGCGTTACAAGTTCTAGAAGTCATGTAGGTCAGGTGAGGCGGGCCCCACCAGACTGACGTAAACTCGCCCCGTGCTCCGTGGCCGCGAGGTCTCGCGCATCGAGGGATTCAGCGACGCCGTCTTCGGCTTCGCACTGACCCTCCTCGTCGTCTCCCTCGAAGTTCCCGAAAGCTTCGCCGAACTCCAGCGCATCCTCGTCGGCTTTCCGGCGTTCGCCGTGACCTTCACGGTCATCTGCTGGGTCTGGTACGAGCACTACCTCCTCTTTCGGCGCTACGACCTCGAGGACGGATTCACGGTCGTCCTCAACTGCGTCTTGCTGTTCCTCGTGGTGTTCTACGCCTACCCGATGAAGTTCATGTTCACGCGACTGGTCAGCGGCACGCTGATGGGCATCGGCCCTGGAGTGAACGAGGGGATGACGTCGGCGAACGGCCGATTGTTGATGGCGGTGTACAGCGGTGGCTTCGTCGCATTGTTTGCGACCTTCATGCTGCTGCACTGGAACGCGCTCCGTCAGCGCCAGTCGCTCGGGCTGGATACGATGGCGATCTACGATGCGCGAGCCAGCGTGCGCCGGCACGCCGTCAGCGTCGCGCTGGGACTGGTTTCGGTGGGCATCGCGGTCCTGTTGCCGATTGAGTACCTGGCGTACTCAGGCCTCATCTTCTTTCTGATGGGACCGGCGCATGGGACCTTCGGCTACATCAACGGGCGCAATCGGGAAAAACTTGAACTAGGGCTGAAAGAGAAAGGCCGGGCTGAAGCCCGGCCCCTCGCAGACAACTAGGGACTAGTTGTCAGTTACCAGTTGTCAGTTCAAAGGGAGTACGAAGTAACGCGAAAGCTTGGCTTCCTTTGAACTGGTAACTGATAACTGGAAACTGTTCAGTCGATCACCGTCCCGTCCTCACCGTATCGCCCGTGAACACGCTCTTCATCGACGCCAGCGCGCCTTCCAGTTCGCGGCGCTCCCGACCGAAGCAGAACCGAATGTAGCCTTCCGAGGCGGGCCCGAAGTCCACGCCGGGAACGCAGCCGATTCGACCGTTCTTGATCAGCAGCTCCGCCGTCGACCACGACACGGACGGCCCGGTGAGCCCTGCGTCGCGCGCCCAGTCTGGATTGATCTTCACAAACGCGTAGAACGTGCCTTCAGGCGGCGCGCCGCTCAAGATTCCAGGCGCTGCATCGGCGAGCCCCGCGTAGAACAGATCGCGCCGTGCTTTGAGTTCGGTCTGAAACGACGCGATGCAATCCTGCGACCCCTCGAGCGCTCCGATGCCGCCATATTGCACGACCGAATTGACGTTGTTGGTCGTGTACGCGATCACCTTCGTGGCGCGGGCGCGCAGCCTGGCGTCCTGGATCGCAAAGTAGCCGAGCCGCAGGCCGGTCATCGCGTACGACTTACTGAACGTGTAGATCGGAATCGTCCGTTCGTACATTCCCGGCAATGACGCGATGCTCACATGCGTGCCGCTGAACAGGATGTGCTCGTAGGCTTCGTCCGACAACACCCACAAGTCCCTTTCCTGAGCGATTGCCGCGATCCTTTCCAGATCGGCCTTCAGCATCACGCCGCCGCTCGGATTGTTTGGCGAGTTGACGTAGATCGCGCGCGTCTTCGGCGTGATTGCTCGCTCGACTTCATCGAGGTCCCATCGCCAGCCCAACCGCTCGTGCAACCGCACCATCACCGGCTTGGCCTTCGCCGCCATACCAATCGCCATCGTCGCCGGCCACTCGGGGTCCGAGACGATGACTTCGTCGCCGGGTTCGAAGAGCGCGTGAAAGATGGCCCAAATTCCGTGAGTGCCACCATTGCTCGGCACGATCTCTTCGTCGCTGCCAATGGGGATGCTGTTGTCGCGGCGCATCTTCTCCGCGAGCAATTGCCGTAGGCGCGGCACGCCCGATGTCGGCAAGTAGTGCGTGCGATTTTCGGTGATGGCCTTGGCCATCGCCTGCTTGACGGTGTCCGGCGCGTCGAAGGACACATCACCCTGATCCAATCGAAACGGATCCTTGACGGTGTGCATCAGGTCACGAATCTTGATGATGGCGGAGACAGGGACCTGGTCGAGGAAAGAAGCCATGATTCTTATAGTGCCCCAGAACGTTTAGATCGCCTTTGCCGTGACTCCCGCCTTGTCGAGGATTTCGTTCAGGATCTGCGCTGTCCGGCGCAGAGGCAGGTTGCTGACGTAGAGGTGGCGCGCGCCAAGATCGAGCAGCGTCCGTATCGTGCGTGCGCAGACATCGACAGGTGTTGCACCCGCGGCAAACTCCTCGCTTAGCTGATCGACCGGCACAGGCAGGAACTGTTGCAACGTCTTCAGCGTTGCCTGGTTCGCGCTGCGATAGTAGAAGACTCCAAAAACCGCCGGTATCGTCAGACCCCTTTGACGCGCTTCTGCGAGGAATCGTTCGACTTGCTGCGCCTGGTGGTGTGACGTGATCTGGGTGAGATAGAAGTCGGCATTCGCGCTGGGGTCGAGTAGAAAGCCCACCTGTCGTTCAGGCGCGTCCGCCGGGTTGGCCCATCCTCCCAGCTCGAGATCGGGATGACGTGCACGCAAGTGTTGCCTCAGCTGCCACGCGTGTTCCACGCACCGGGGGCGACCCACATGCTTGTCGCCGCCGAGCACGACGACGGACGTGAAGCCATGGTGCGCCGTCTGGTCGGCGTAGCCGAGACAGAACTCGAGCGAGTGCTTGGTGGTGAGGAACGGCACGACATGCGCTCGCGCCAGTTCCGGACCGAGGTTCGCCACCAGATGGCGAAGGTTGTTTTCTTCCTGCGCTCCGACCGCACTATCCGTGATCATCACGCGGACGTTTTGGCGCGCGAGCGATCGGATCGAGTGATAGGTATCGATCCACGCGTCGATGCCCTCGGCCGACTGTAGTTCTGCGCGCGGCGGACGGAGTTCCACCGCTACGACGGGCGCATCAGATGTGCGGAGGAGGGAGAGAAAAGAGGTCAATTGCCGGGGGATCAAGAATTGGCCGGGCTGTAGCCCGGCCCTTCGTGTGCCTACTTCTTCTGATTCAGCTTGTAGCCTGCCGGAGGCGCGAACAGGTCGTCCGACAAAGCACCTGTCTGCACATCGTCCACGAGCGTCGTCATCTGCATGTTACCCATGCGGGCCATGATGCCGCCGAGAGGACCAGACCCTCCGCCCATCTTCATCTGCATGTCCATTTCGTAAGCGATGCCGCCGATCTCGGCGAATTGCCGATACATCTCGGCCATCGCCTTGGCTTGACCAGGCTGGCCCTTCGCGGCGCGCGGATCGCCAAAGATGAAGCCTTTGTCCGCCGCCGTCTTGTAGAAGCGGTTGTAATCTGCAGCGCCGGGCGCGTTCTTGACGATCCACACCGGACCAGTCATCGTGATCGTCATCTGCATGTCTTTGTTGCCGCCGATCGTCGCCGGCACCGAGATCTCCATGTCGTAGCCGTCAGCGCTCAGCGCACCAAACGCCTTCTTCTGGCCGTTTGGTTTGATTGACGCCTTCATCCCGGAGACGTCGACGTTCTTGGACATCTCCGCGCCGAACTCCGCCATGTCCCACACGTCCGCTTCCTTTTTCTTGGAATCGAACATGTACATCTTCTGACCGTCGAGGTCGAAGATCATCGACTGGACCTTGTCCCCCACCTGGAGGTCCGATCGCATCTTGTTGCCCTTGATGGAGGTCGTCCCGGCTGCGTTACCCGAGAAACCCATCCCCTTCCCGCCGGTCGTCTGTTTGATCGCAACGTCGGCCGACAGGGGAATCGCCAACCCCGCCGCGAGCAGGATGGCGAGACACGTACGTTTCATATCGAATGTGCCTCCTGGGGGGAAACCCAGCTTCCAGTGGACCTGACCCCCCGCCGGAGGCGGGGAAAGCAAACACTGCCGCTAGCAAGGCGGAGCCGAACCGTCTCGTTCTCCGCAGTCTCAGCCGGAGCCTTGCTAGCAGTATAGCTGACGCCTCATTGCTGCTGAGATGTCGTAGTTGCCCGCGGCTTCGCGTTCTTGGCGAACTCGTCAGCCCAATTGAGCATCTCGGCCACGGTATGCAGCACTGACTCACGCGCTGCATAGCCATGCGCTTCGTACGGGAGCGTGACGTAGCGCACGGTCGCTCCATGACCTTTGAGCGCCATGTAGAAGCGTTCGGACTGAATCGGGAACGTGCCGCTGTTGTCGTCCGCTTCGCCGTGGATCAACAGAATTGGCTCGTTGACCTTGTGCGCGAAATTGAACGGCGACATGTTGGCGTAAATCTGCGGAACTTCCCAGAACGTGCGTTGCTCGTTCTGGAATCCGAATGGCGTCAGCGTCCGGTTGTACGCGCCGCTTCGCGCGAGGCCAGCGCGGAAGATGTCCGAGTGCGCCAGCAGATTCGCGGTCATGAAGCCGCCGTAGCTGTGACCACCGGCGACGACCCGATTGCGATCGGTCACGCCCATCGACACCGCTTTGTCGACGGCGGCCTGCGCACTCGCCACGAGCTGTTGCACGTAGGTATCGTTGGCGGTTTCACCAGGCCCAACGATCGGCATGGTCGGGTCGTCGATGATGGCGTAGCCCTGCGTCAGGAACAACAGGTGTGATGCGCCCGCGACGGTGGTGAAGCGATCGGCGGACGTCGTCACTTGACCGGCCGCGTTCGGATCCGTGAACTCGCGCGGGTAGGCCCACAGCAGTGTCGGCAGCGGGCCCTTGGCTGGTGTCCATCCCGGAGGCGTGATGAGCGTGGCCGACAGCTCCACACCGTCGTTGCGCTTGTAGGTCACGAGCTGCTTCTGGATTCCGCGCAGCTGTGGCCAGGGATCCGGGTACGACGTGAGTGCACGCCGTCCGTTCGACTTGAGATCGCGAACATACAGGTTTGGCGAATCGCTGCGAGTTTCGTAGCGCGTCAAGATGGTCGTGCCATCGTCCGACAGCACACTCACAACGGTCTCGTAGCTTCGACCCGTCGTCTGGAAGAGACGCTCTGTCTGGAGGCTCGTCAGGTTCATGCGATCAAGGAACGGCCGGGCGCCCTCGGGGGCGGCCCCTTGACCCGAAAGAAAGATGCTGCCCCCTGCCTGATGAATCGTCGAGGTGCCGGACGGGCCACCGCGGCGTAGCGGGGTGCCGGGGTTCTTGTAGGCATCCTCCGCGCTGCGATCGAACAGCTTCCGCGGGGCCGCACCAGGGGAATCGATCAACCACGAGCGTGTCCACCGTCGCGCGCGGTCGTTTTCCGAGACGACCGCGACGCCCTTGTCGGTCCACGACACGTTGCTGAAGCGGTACTCAGTCTTGGTCAGCTCGGTTGGACTGCCGCTGAACGGTGCGGCGAGCGTTACAACTTTGTCACGATGTGGGACCTTGGCCTTCGGATCGCCCTTGTCGAGTGCTTCTGCCCACACGACGGTCGCCGGAGCGAGCGACTGCCACTGATAGTTTCGTGGTCCGGGAAGCACGCCGCCGTTCGGCACGGTGTCGGCAACCGGAAGGTCGGCGATCTGTTTTACAACCGCCCCTTTGCGATCCCAAATCTCAACGGTCGTCGGGAAGCTCGTATAGGGCACCAGCCACGAATACGGACGATGGACCCTGCCGACGAGAACGTAGCTACCGTCTGGCGATGGATAGGCGGTCTCAAAGATCGCTGGCGATCCAACTGGCGTGCGGGCGCCGCTCGTCGCATCGACGTAGGCGAGCTGACTCGTGGCGTAGTAGTCGAACAGACGCTCGTCGTATTCGCTGGTCAGGAGATCTTGATACGTGCGAACCGGGGCCGTGACGCCGCGATTTTCCTGAACATTGGGTCCCGTGGGCACGCTCGGTGCCGGTGGCGCCGCGCCGCGATTGGCGGCCACGACGGCACACAGGAGGGAGCCGCCGTCGCCAACCCACTCACAGGGTGCGCTCAGCGAGGCATTGAGCTCCGCGGGTGTGATCGCCTTCGCTTGTCCCGTTGCTGATTCGCCAACCCACAGCTCGATGCCGTTCTCGCGAGTTTGCGAAAAGGCGAACCGTTTGCCGTCGGGCGAGAACCCGATCCACGACAACATCGGGTTGGCCGGAATCGTGACTTTCCTCTCTGAGCCGTCGACGATCGACTTGATGGTGATTGCGCGACTGAAGTTCACGCGGTGCGGGCCGTTCGTCCGCGGATTGATGCGGCGGCCGGCGATGCGATACATCGGCTGCGACAGCTCCGCAATCGTCGGCATGCTCGCCCGGTGCAGGAGAGCGACCACCTCACGCGTCGGGCTCACTTCCGGGGTCGGCGGCGGCGCGGCGTCGAGCATGTCGACGATGGCCTGAGGCGGCAGCTGGTAGCCGGTGGAAGCGGGCCGCGGTTGTCCCTGAGCGGAAAGCAGTGCTGAGGTCGTGGCAATCGTGATCGTGAGCGCGACGAGTCGAGTTCGACGCATGGCAGAGCTCCTGTAGTGTGGAGGCCGCCATTGTAATTGAGGGAGCACAGGGAGATCAGGGAGATCAGGGAGAATCTCTTGGTCTCCCTGATCTCCCAGTGGCTCCTAACCCGGCCATCCGGCCGGTCGCCCAGGCCCACGCGAAGTTGTGGCCGCCGATAGGTCCGAACGCGTCCAGCATCTCGCCACAAAGGAAGAGTCCTCGATGCCGCAGACTTTCGAGAGTTCGAGGATTCACCTCGCGCAGGTCGACTCCGCCTCCCGTGACTTCCGCCTTTGCAAATCCGCCGTCACCGGTCCACGGAAGCTCGTATGAGGTCAACCGGTCGATCAGGGAAAGGCGCTCCGCACGCCGCAGCTCAGAGGCACGGCGATCGGATGAGATGCCAGCCTCCTTGACCAATTGCGTCGCCAGACGTTGCGGCAAACGCTCGGCAATCACGTTCGCGACGAGGCCATTCGTCGCTGCGAACGTTGTCTCCCACTCACCCCCGTCGAACGAAGTCCATTGCGCCCTGACCACGGCACGCTCGTCTTCTTTCTGACTTCGCACCGCGACGTGAGAGATGTCGAGAACCGATGGGCCGCTGTACCCGCGATGAGTGAAGAGAAAGCCGCCTTTTGTTTCCGTGACGCGCCGGCCTCGGCGCGCGCGTAGACGCACCGGAAGCGAAACGCCGCTGAGTGCCGCATGCACCGCTGGCTCAGTCACGAGCGGCGTCAGCGCGGGGTAGACCGTGTTCACGTGGTGACCGAGAAGCTCCGCGATTCGCAAGCCGCCGCCATCGCTGCCCGTGGTCGGTACCGAGAGACCGCCAGTCGCGAGGACCACGCGCGTTGCATCCATGGCCCCGCGATTCGTGTCCACGCGCCAGCCTTCAGATGTCGGCGACAATCCGGTCACGGCCGTATCGAACTGGATCGAGACGCCCACGTGCCGCGCGTGGGAGACGAGCCCATCCCTGATGTCGCGTGCGCGATTCGAAACCGGAAAGAGTTTGCCGGTTTCGGCTTCGAGCGCCAGTGGTTGACGGAGATCGTGTTCAAAGAACGCTCGCTGCTGAACCAGCGACCACGACCTGAGCATGCCCCGCATGAGATGTGCCGGAGAGTCGGTCACGAATCGTTCGGGGGCAAGGATCGAGGGCAGGACATTGCAACGCCCCCCACCACTAATCAGGATCTTCCGACCACCATCAGGAGTCCGTTCGAGCAGAAGGACGCCGCGGTTGCCACGCGCCGCGAAGATCGCCGCCATCAGCCCGGCGGCGCCGGCTCCGACAACGATGATCATCGTCGAGCGAGGAGGCTGGTGCCCGTGCGCGCTCTCACGAAAGGGCGGACGAGTAGAACAGATCGTGGTTGCCGGGGGGCGCGACGGCGGATTGGCGAATGCCGAGTGCAATCTGTGCCCAGTGCCTGGTCTCGTGCAGGCCAATGTGGAACAGCAGCTTGCGCGGGCTCAACTTCGCGGCGCCGGATTGCACCACGAACTCGCGGACCTTCGACGCGTCCTCGTCACTCAGCGACGAAGCAAAATTTCGCAGCGCCAGCCTGACGGCGGCGCCGTAGCGGAACAGCGCATCGACGTCGTGTGGCGCGATTCCGGACGACTCCGGGACTGGCACACCCTGCAATCGTGCAAGGTGCCGCGCCTCGACGAGAAAGATGTGATCGATCAGCCCGCCCACCGTCGCGAAACGGCCATCAGGCTGGAGGCTCAACCCGAGAGCCGACGGATTGTCGCGAAGCCACCGATGCCACTTCGCGCGTTCTTCATCGGTGTAGGCGAGTAATTCGTTGAACGTCAGCGTCAACATCGCAGTGAACCCTGGAACCTTGAAACCCCTACATGGGTCCGACAGCTTGCTCGACGGTCATGAACTCGATCGGGCCCAGATTCAGCGCTTTGATACCCGACTCGATGACTTTGCGATCGCCGACGACAACCACGGCGAATTTGTCAGGCTGTATGTAGCGCCCGGCCGCTTTCTCGACGCCCGGCCCGGTTACTTGCACGACCGAACGAATGTAGCTCGGGAAGTATTCGTCGGGCAGGCTGTGCACAACCTGCTCCTCCATCTTTTGCGCAAGGTCGCCGGTGCTCTCGAACTCGGCGGGGAAACCGAGCGCGACATAGTTCTTCGCCTTGTCCAGTTCATCGCCGGGGATGGGTTTGAGAATGCCGGTGAGCTCGTTGAAGAACTCCTTCAACGCCTCGGCCGTCTTGTCCGTCTGCACGCCGGCCCTCGCCGAGAAGGATCCGGGTGAGACGCGCTCCTCGAAACCAGAATTCGCTCCGTACGAGTAGCCGTGCGTCTCGCGCAGGTTCGTGTTGAGACGCGACGTAAACGAGCCGCCGAGCACGGTGTTCAGCACCTGGATGGTTGGATAGTCCGGAGTCGAACGTGGGACACCCACCCAACCGATTCGAATCTGCGATTGCGCGGCGCCAGGCTTGTCGATGATGTAGATCTGACGCTTGGTCAGCTGCGGTGCCTCGGGAATCTTGGCCACCACGGTGGCTGGCCCAGTACCCTTCCACGAACCAAAGGCGCGTTCGAGCAACGGCATCACGCTCGCCGCGGTGACGTCACCGACGACCAGCATTGTTGCGTTCTCGGGCCGGTAGTAAGTCTGATGAAAGCTGCGCAGGTCGTCGACCGTCATGGCCTTGACCTCCGCCGTGCCTCCACCAGCTGGCGTTCCATAACGATGCTTCTCGCCAAAGACGATGCGAGGGAATGCCATCTCCATGATGGCGGCAGGGTCATCGCGAGCTTGAAGGAGGCGCGTCAACCGTTCTTTCCGCAAGCGTTCGAGCTCGTTGCTGGGAAAATTCGGATTCAGCACGACGTCCGCCATCAGCGGCAGCGCGTCGCCAAGTCGTGCGACTGGTGCCGACACGCGAACGGCGGAGTAGTCGAACGTGCTTGATGTGCCCAGAGCGGCGCCAAGAAACTCGATGGCGTCGGCCAGCTCGAGCGCGGACTTTCCTCCGGCGCCTTCGTCCAGCATGTTCGCCGTCATGCTGGCAACGCCAAACTTGCCCGCGGGGTCGGCGCCGCTGCCAGCTCGCACGATCAGGTTGACCTGTGCCATCGGAACTTCGTGCTGTTCGACGATCCAGACCGGCAGTCCATTGGCGAGCTTCAGTTTCTGGATTGGCGGCAGCTTCAGCGCGGGTGGTGCGCCCGGCTTCGGCACCGTTCCGCGATCGGGTTTCTGCGCAGCAATTGCCGCACTTGTGAGGAAGACGGCGACGGTAACGACGATGAGACGAGCGGCGATGGAACTCATTCGTAAGACTCCAACCGTAAACCGCGCCATCACTTCTCGGGAACCACCGACAATTCGACGCGCTTGTCCTTCGGCAAGTAATGACTGATCGCCGAGGTGATGTCAGTCGCGCTCAGCGCACGATAGCGACTCAAGTCTTCGGCGAAATAATCCGGCATGCCGGTGCGCGTGTAGTAGGCATTCAGCTGGTCTGCCTTGCCCCCGAAACTGCCAACACGCTCCATTTGACGGAAGAAGTTTGCTTCCACTTGATTCATCGTGCGCGCCATCTCGCGTTCTTCCGCTGGCGTCGTGCGGAGCTTGTCCATCTCCTCGTCGATCACCTGTCGGATCTTGTCGAGGCTCTGACCGGGTCGTGCCGTCGCCATGATCAGGAATACGCTGCCAAGCGCCTGCGACTGCTGAAACGCATTCACATCCTGGGCGATCTGCAGGTCGTAGACCAGCCGACGATACAGCCGCGCATTCTTGCCGCCGGTCAGGAGCCCCGCTGCGATGTCCATCGCCGCGTCACCCGGCTCGTAGATGGCTGGTGTGTGCCAGGCCATGTAGAGCCGCGGTAGTTGGACCTTGTCCGTCATCGTGTGCGTCTTGACCTCGTCCAGCATCACCGCCGGCGGTGCAATCGGCGGTACGGCTGGGCCGCGCGGGATCTCGTTGAACCATTTCTCCACGAGCTTGCGCGTTTCGCCGAGGTCGATGTCGCCCGCTATCACGAGGCTGGCGTTGTTCGGCGCGTAGTAGGTCTTGAAAAAATCCACGACGTCCTGATGGCTCGCGGCGCTCAGGTCTTCCATCGATCCGATGGTTGGCCAGCTATACGGATGATTCTTGGGATACAGCATCCCGAAGATCTCGAGGAACGCACGCCCATACGGCTGATTCTCGTAGCTCTGGCGACGTTCGTTCTTGACGACATCGCGCTGACCATCGACGCGTGCTGGCGTCATGGTGTCGAGCAGATAGGCCATGCGATCCGATTCGAGGAACAGCGCCAGATCCAGCACATTCGACGGAATGTCGATGAAGTAGTTCGTCCGATCGGTCGTCGTCGATCCGTTGTTGTTGCCGCCGGCGGCCTCGAGCCACCTGTCGAACGATCCTTCGGGGACGTTCTTCGATCCCTCGAACATCAAGTGTTCGAAGAGATGCGCGAAGCCCGTGCGTCCCGGTTTCTCGCTGCCCGATCCGACGT
This sequence comes from uncultured Acidobacteriota bacterium, assembly GCA_963724485.1. Lineage (GTDB taxonomy): Bacteria > Acidobacteriota > Vicinamibacteria > Vicinamibacterales > UBA2999 > JACCSI01. The sequence continues at coordinate 300,956 of CAVRUW010000009.1, read as the reverse complement.
GATACCAGACATTGACCGACACGACCGGCACGCTGGCGTCGCGGTGCAGGATGACGTGCAGACCATTGGCGAGCGTGAACTCCGTGTACGGCACGCGGAGCGCGCCGACGTCTCCGCCTTTCGCGGGCGCCTGACCGCCAACCGCCGCGCCGAATGCGATCGTCCCCAACATCAAGCCGCACAGAAATCGATGTCGCATCTTTCCCTCTAACTGCTGCTTGCTCATTCGGCTGCCAGCCGCCAGCACCCGCGGCACCCGCGGCACCTGCGGCACTAGCGGCACCCGAGGCACCCGGATTGTACCCGTGAGCCACTCTCGTTGCTCCCGGCACATTACCCAGCCAGAAGGTCATGGAAACTTCGATGCTTCGTCACACCGTTCGCCACAAGTCCAACTCCTGTCTGGCACTTCTGATGCTGGCCTCGACGGTGGCGTTGGCTACTACCGCTGAGGCTCAGTCCGTGCCGGCGAAGGGCTCCTCGTGGGACGTGTCGTTCGTCGCGGGGTACCTCGGCGTGAGACCCGAGATCGAACTCTTGGACCGCTATGCGGATCGTTGGTACGACGCTGGCCAGGCCGGGGTGGCTCTCGGGCGTTACTTCACGCCGAACTTGAAAGCCGAAGTGGAACTGTCCACCAGCACCGAAGGGCGCCAATGGATCACCAGGCATGTGACCCTCCCAGGCGGGTCGTTTCCCCTGCCTTACGGCACCGAGCGATTCGGCACCCTCCGGGAGGTCTCAGCTTCGCTCGTCTATCAGTTCTTCGAGAACGAGTGGGCGCATCCCTTCGTCCTCGTAGGTGTCGCCGGCGATTTCGATCGCGTACGGTCGTACACGGCGCGGCAAACGTATTTCGTCGGCGATTCACGGCTTCCACCTTCACAAGTTGTCGTTACCGACGAAATCCGAGAAGGACCTGAGACAACGACCCACGCAAGAGTGCTGTTTGGTGGCGGCGGGAAGTTCTACGCCAATCAGCAGGTGTTCGTACGAGCGGATGGTCGATTTGGTACGGGCCAAGGCGGCCGCCACGTCGCCTTCCGGCTTGGGGTGGGCGTGGATTTTTAGACAGGGCATAGGGCGTAGGAACGTGGACTGGGGACCGGAGACTGGAGACCGGACCGCGACAAGAAGAGGAGGAAGCTATGCGAGCGATGGTTGCCACGGCACTCGCGACACTGATTGCGTTTGGTCCAACGGTCGCGGCGGCGGCGCAGCGCGAGGCGACGACGGCGGAGGAAGTGAAAGCAGCACAGATGATGGCGGCCGCGATCCCGTTGGGATCTCGGGTGAAGGTTCAAAGCCGATCGGGTCGCCGGATGACGGCAACGCTGATGGCGGTCAATGACGAAGCGATTGTCGTGAAGCGCGAAGCGCGCGTGCCAGAGCCCGCGGTGACGATTCGCTTCGACGAGCTCGCGCGACTTGAACGGTCGGAGCGCGGCGGCTTCAGTGTCGCCAAGGCGCTGGGTGTCGGGCTCGCTGCCGGGGCAGGCGCGATCCTGACCATGTTTGCGATCGCGATGTCACTCGACGACTGAATCCGGACGCCATCTGGTTTCTGCTAAACTCTCCCTTTTGTCATATACCGCGAGGGAGAGACAGAGATGGCGGGAACACCAGTCACAGTTGCGCATGGCGATGGGATCGGGCCCGAAATCATGGAGGCCACCCTTCACATCCTGAAGGAGGCGGGCGCCCGGCTCGACGTCGAGACCATCGAGGTCGGCGAAAAGGTCTACCAGCGCGGCGTGAGCGTCGGCATCGAACCCCGTGCATGGGATTCGCTGCGACGCACCAAAGTGTTTCTGAAAGCACCCATCACCACACCTCAGGGTGGCGGGTTCAAGAGCCTCAACGTCACGACCCGCAAGACGCTCGGCCTCTACGCCAACATTCGCCCCTGCGTTTCCTACCACCCCTACGTCGACACCAAGCATCCGCAGATGGATCTCGTGATCGTGCGCGAGAACGAAGAAGATCTCTACGCGGGCATCGAGCACCAGCAGACTCAGGACGTCGTGCAGTGCCTCAAGCTGATCTCGCGGCCTGGCTCGGAGAAGATCGTGCGTTACGCGTTCGAGTACGCGCGACGCAACAATCGCAAGAAGGTCACCTGCTTCACGAAGGACAACATCATGAAGCAGACCGATGGCCTGTTCCACAAGGTCTTCGATGAGATCGGCGCCGACTATTCGGATCTCGAAAAAGAGCATTGGATTGTCGACATCGGCTCCGCCAAGATGGCCGATACACCAGAAGCATTCGACGTGATCGTGCTGCCCAACCTGTATGGCGACATCCTGTCGGATGTCGCGGCGCAGATTGCGGGTTCGGTTGGTCTCGCCGGGTCCGCCAACATCGGTGATCAATGCGCGATGTTCGAAGCGATTCACGGCTCGGCGCCGCGGCGCGCCGGTCAGAACCTCGCCAACCCATCAGGCCTGCTCCTCGGCGCGGTGATGATGCTCGTTCACATCGATCAGCCGGATGTCGCGGGGAAGGTTCACAACGCCTGGCTGCGAACGTTGGAGGACGGAATCCACACCTACGACATCTACAAAGAAGGTGTGTCGAAGCAGAAGGTCGGAACCAAAGAGTTCGCGCAGGCGGTCGTCGACCGTGTCGGTAAGAAACCGGAGAAGCTGAAGGCGGTGACCTACTCACAGGCGCCGAAGCACACCGTGTCGCAGGCCGCGGCGACCCCGCGCACGCGATCGAAGAAGGAATACGTCGGTCTCGATCTGTTTCTCGACTGGACCGGCGGTCTCGCGAGCCAGCTTGGCCCGCAACTCGAAAAGCTCGCCGGTGACCTCAAGCTGCAGTCGATCTCGAATCGTGGCGTGAAAGTGTTTCCAGGCGAGCTGCCCGACTTCGTGTACTCCGACCTTTGGAACTGCCGTTTCTTGGCTGCGCAAAACGGATCGGCGGTGACTCATTCACAGACGGTCGCGTTGCAACAGCGCGTGTCATCCGCGGGCTTCGACATCGTCAAGACCGAAGGGCTGTACACGTTCGATGGACAGCGCGGGTATTCGTTGGGGCAGGGTGAGTAGGGACTGAAACGCTAGCCACGAAGGCATGAAGACACCAGCCGTTTGACACTTGGGCTAGTACGATGTGTCCTGCTTCGTGTTCTTCGTGCCTTCGCGGCTAAATTCTTCCGATGGCCAATCGTGCTCTCGTCGCCGTCATCATGGGATCCACTTCCGATTGGGAGACGATGACGCATGCCGTCGAAGCGCTCGAGCGCTTTGGCGTGGCGTACGAGAAACACGTTGTGTCCGCGCATCGCACGCCCGTCTGGATGGCGGAGTTCGCGCAGGGCGCTGAGGCTCGAGGTATTGAGGTCATCATCGCGGGTGCGGGTGGCGCTGCGCATCTGCCGGGAATGACCGCCGCGCACACCTGTCTCCCTGTCCTCGGTGTTCCCGTGCAAACCGCTGCGCTCAACGGCCTGGATTCGTTGCTCTCCATCGTGCAGATGCCCGGAGGCGTGCCGGTTGGGACGCTCGCGATTGGCAAAGCCGGGGCCACGAACGCGGGACTGCTCGCCGTGGCGATCCTGGGGACCTCTCGACCTGACCTTCGTGAGAAGCTTCGCGCCTACCGCGCCGAGCAGACCGCCAAGGTTCGCGAGGACCGCCTGCCGTGAGCCGCGTCGTCCTGCCTGGGGCGACGATTGGGGTGCTGGGAAGCGGTCAGCTTGGCCGCATGATGGCGATTGCGGCCCGGCGGATGGGGTATCGCATCCACACCCTGTCCCCGGGTGAGGACACGCCGACCGGTCAAGTCGCCGACCTCGAAATCACCGCCGAGTACGAGGACCTCGATGCCATTCGCGCGTTTGCGAAAGGCGTCCACGTCATCACCTTCGAGTTCGAGAACGTGTCGACAGAAGCCGCTGCAGCGGCGGCTGAGATCGTGCCCGTGCGTCCCAGTGGTGCAGCGCTGCACGTTACACAGCAGCGCGCGCGTGAGAAGGCGTTTCTGGCCGATCACGGATTTCCCACCACGCCGTGTGCGGCGGTTCGCACAATCGACGAGTTGGCGGTGGCGCTCGGAGCGATCGGCACTCCCGTCATCGTCAAGACGGCAGCGTTTGGCTACGACGGAAAAGGCCAGCATCGAATTCAATCGATCGAGGACGCGGAGCGCGTCTGGAGCTGGATCGGGCATCAGGATGCAGTGGTCGAACGCGTCGTTGATTTCAGCCACGAGCTCTCCGTGGTGGCAGCACGAGGGCTCGACGGCGCCTTCGCGCACTTTGGTGCGATCGAGAACACGCATCGCAGCCACATCCTCGACTGCTCGGTCTCACCCGCCCGCGTGCCAGAATCCGTGGCGGCCGAGGCCGTCCGCATCACGCACGCGATCATGGAACAACTCGAGTACGTCGGGGTCCTCTGCGTCGAGTTCTTCCTCACTCGTACTGGGCAATTGCTGGTGAACGAGATCGCTCCTCGTCCGCACAACTCGGGGCACTTGACGTTTGATGCGTGCCTCACGAGCCAGTTCGAGCAGCAGGTCCGCGCTGTGTGTGGCTTGCCGCTTGGTTCAACCGCACAACTGCGCCCGGCCGCGATGGTCAACCTGCTCGGCGAGCTCTGGCTCGACGGCGAACCAGACTGGAGCAGCGCGCTGGCGATTCCCGAAGTGAAGCTGCATCTTTATGGCAAGCCCGATCCACGAGTCGGACGAAAGATGGGCCACCTGACGGCACTGGCAGATACCGTCGATGAGGCGGTTGAGAAGGCCGTGATGGCCAGGGATCTGCTTGGATAGTCATATGATCCGGCCTTGTGGGGCGTGATTCGTTGCTTCGCTTCCCGCCATTCACGCTCGATGCGCAACGCCATGTCCTGATGCGCGAGGACGAAGACGTCGCCTTGTCCCCGCATCTGGTCGACATCCTCAGTTTCCTGGCACAGCGACCCGGACAGATTGTCAGCAAGGACGCATTGCTTGAAGCGTTCTGGCCCGACGTTCACGTAACCGAAAACACACTGACCCGCGCGATCGCTGACATCCGCAAAGCGCTGGGAGATGATCCAGGCGAGCCGCGATTCATTCAGACCGTGGCGCGTCGGGGATACCGGTTTGTCGCGGCCTTCGAGCCAGCGCGTGAGGTCGGCGGCGCGGGGTCGCCCGGCAACGCGGCCTCTAGGAGCGAAGATGTTGGGTCATCGCCAGCAGAGGATCCATTCCGCGAGTGGGTTCGCGGGCGGCTCTCGCTCGAAATGCTCGACGCGACGAAGCTGCCTGAGGCGATCAAAGCCTTCGAGCATGCCGTCGCCGCCACGCCGGAGTATGCGCCGGCGCATGCGGGTCTGGCGAACGCATTTCTGCTGACTTACGAAACGACGCGCGCGCACAACGCGCCGAATCGCGAGCCGCTGACGCGCGCAGTGCTCGCCGCCCGTCGCGCCTGCGAGCTCGATCCAAGCCTCGGTGAGGCGTGGGCCACGCTTGGTTTCGTCTTGACCGCAGCGGGGCAGGGTGAAGAAGCACGGGCCGCCGCACGTCGGGCCGCGGCACTCGAGCCAACGAGCTGGCGTCACCACTTTCGACTCGGGGTTGCCTCCTGGGGAGAAGAGCGATTGCGGGCTGTCGATCGCACGCTGTCGCTGTTGCCGAACTTCGCGCCCGGACGATTTCTCGCGGCAATGGTGTTCATCGCCCGCCAGGCGTTCGAGCCGGCGATGGTCGCAGCCGTCCAGGGGTCCGTGGCGCAAGCTCGTGAGATCGATTCGGATGGTGTGCCCTTTCCGTCCGTCGGGTTGCACTGGCTGCACGGCTTGCTGCTGCTCCGGCTGGGACAAATCGGGCCGGCCATCACCGAGTTCGGCCGCGAGATCGACGCCGCCCGCCACGATCGCATCTACGCCGACGAGTTTCGAGTGAACGCCCAGGTCGCTGCCGGGTTCGCGCATTTGTCGGTCAACGATGCGACCGGCGCGACCGAAGCGTTTCGATCGGCGCTGGAAACCTTGCCGCGCAATGGGCGGGCACTGCTTGGGCTTTATCAAGCCCTCGCGAACACCAGCCTGGCGCCAGAGACACATCTTCTGTTAGCGCGAGTCGAAGAAGTCGTCGCGGAACTTGGGACGGGCGGACGTCTTGGCGAAGCCGCGCTGATTAGTGCAGCCACCTCCGCGGCGCGCGGCGATCTCGATTCCGGCTGCAGCGTGCTTCATCGCCTCCTCGACAGCGCCCCGCCGGGGCAGGCGGGTTGGCTCATCTCGATCGATCCGGCGCTCGCGGCTTTGCGTAAAGCCCCAGGGTTCGACGACCTGATCGCAAAACTTGCTGCCCGCGCCTCCTGACAAGGCGGCGGTCACTTTGATGTGGTCGTGCGTGCAGCCGGCGCGAGCGTCAGTGTGGTGACCGTCGGACCGGGCAGGAAGGGCAGCGGTTCACCCGTCAACCACGCGTGATGTTGATCACCGTAGTGGGGTGACCATGGGTGGCCGCTTTGTCCGGTCGGCATGTGCAGGATGCCTTCCTGTTCACGTCCGGGGGAAACGACCATGCGCTCGGAAGGCCCCGCTCGTGGCGAGTGCGCACGTGGTGTGTAGATATCGCCCGGTAGCGGATCGGCCGGCATGTTGAGCCACTGGCCCACCAATGGCAGCGCCGCGCCGAGCGGGTGCGTGACGCTCGCACGATTGAAGTCGCCCCACGTTCGATCGCTCAAACGGCCGCCGTTCACCGTCAGCTCGCCGATGGCGCGATCCACTGCCGCGACCAGTAGATCGTCCCATGACTTGTATTCCGGATCGAGCAAGTGCATGGGTCGATCGACGATCAACTGCCACAACGGACCCTCGGAGCGCATGGCCCTGGAGAAATCGAAGTCGGCGTCCACGTCCTTTGCGGGAGCGGTCAACGCGTCGAAAACGATTCGTGAGACGTGTGCTCGAAACGTCCGCACGAGTCGATACGCCACCGACGCGGGATCGGCACGGCCATTCCATGTCGACTCGACGAGCCGACGGAACTCCGCGCGCTGATCCTGCCCGGCGATCGCCTCGGGAGACAGCACCTTCAACACGACGGCTCGCCACCGTTCGTGGAAGAGCGCGGTGTTGTCCAACTGGATTGCGAGCATGTCGGCGGGCGTCGCCTTTTCAACCTGCATCAGTCGATCGCGGATCAGACGCGCGCGAATCCCGTCCGCATACCCGCCTTCGCCGATAACCGAGAGCATCGGGCCATCGACCACCGGCGCGTTCGCCGTCCAGATCCGGCCCATGACAGGATCCACGACGCTCGGCACGGATTGCCGTGGCAAGTACCCATCCCATCGATGCGATCCGTCCGCCCACGAAACCGGACGGGAACCGTCGAAACCAATGCGATTCGGAATCGGTCCGGCGATGATCCATCCGATTCGTCCCGTGGAGTCACCGGCCACGAAGTTCTGCGCCGGGATACCGAGTCCAGAAGCGGCCGTCAGGACCTCGTCGATCGTGTGCGCGCGTTCGGGAGCCGTCACATCACCCGCGAGAACCTCGGCATCATGCGCCACCCATCGCTGAGCAAGCTCGCGACCTCGCTGATCGCGCCGCACGATGGGTCCCCAGATAGTCCAGCGGACGCGCTCGGTTTCAACAGCTCCTTCTGAGGTGGCGATCTTCTCGTCGAAGACCTCGAACGCTCGCGGTCCGTTGGGGGTCAGATAGTGATCCGGCTGCCGCGGATCGGGTTCGATCACGACGAGATCGCTCCAGTCGCCGCCCGTGTTGGTGAATCCCCACGCCACGTGGCCGTTGCTGCCGACGATGACGCTGGGGACGCCTGGAAGGGTGACGCCGGTGATGGTTTGTTCCTCGCGCAGATCCGCCGGCGAGCCCGAGATCTTGATCGATGCGCGGTACCAGATATTCGGTACGCCAATCGCCAGGTGCATATCGTTGGCGACGAGCGCCACACCGCTGGCCGTGTGCTCGCCATCGACCGCCCAGTTGTTGCTGCCGAGACCGGCAGCTTCCTCGTTCTCGAGACAGACAGGCCACAGAGCCACAGAGACACAGAGATCAGAAGGCTTCTCTTGCCTGGTTACTCTGAGTCTCTGAGTCTCTGAGGCCCGTACGTCTCTTCGATGGAGATCGAATACCTCCTTGGACGGCACCGCCGGACGCGGGAACGTGGCGCCGTTGAGCGGAGTGTCCCATTCAGAACCTCGCGCGGTGAGGAACTCGTACATGGGCGCCGGGAGCGTGTCCGCGAGCGTGCCAAACGTCGCTTCAAAAAGTGGCTGACGGCCCTGAAGCGTGTTGAACATCGCAAACCCGGTGAGCAGTGTGTCCTCGGGCTTCCAGGGCTCGGGAACCACGTTCAACACGTGATATTCGATGGGCGCCGATCGCAATGCAGCAAGGCCGGCGTTGACGCCATTTGCGTAGGACTCGAGCAAGGCGCGATAGCCCGGGCCCGTGCGTGAGAGCGCCTTCTGACTGATGTGGCGAAACCGGTGCACTCTGGCGGTCCGATCGAGAGGCACCGCGCGTGCGCCAACCAGCGCGCTGAGTTCGCCAGCCGCCTGGCGGCGCTGCAGGTCCATCTGAAAAAATCGGTCTTGCGCGTGAAGAAAGCCGAGGGCGGCGGCTGCGTCGCGGCGCGAGGCGGCGACGATCGTCGGGACCCCCAACGAGTCTCGCGCCACCCGCACCTCGGCCTCGAGGCCTGCCAGCGTCAGGCTCCCTTCCAGAATCGGCAAGCTGGCGTTGAGTTGTCGTCGCAGGTAAAAGCCGCTGCCGATCACGGCCAGAACCAGCAGCATCACCAAGGCCAGCGAGAACCACGCAAGCCGACGGAGCATTCCAATCATTCTAAGGTGGACCGTAGCCGGTGGGCCGAGGACCACTTTGGAGCAGTAATCGGATCGCCGGCGGCTGCGGCGCTGGCCTAATCTGCCGGTATGTTGCATGTTGTATCTGAGCAGACCGTGGCCATGCCTCAGCCAGCGCGCACCGCACCCTCGCCGATTGATCCTCGGTGGGATGCGGTTCTGCGCCGCGATCAAACTTTCGACGGGAAGTTCGTCTATGCGGTGACCAGCACAGGTGTGTTCTGTCGGCCCACTTGCCCCAGCCGTCGACCACGTCCTGACCGCGTCCGGTTCTTCGACACGACAACAGCGGCAGAGCACGCCGGATTTCGCGCGTGCAAGCGATGCCGCCCGACAAGTGCTCGACCGACCTCGTCTGTGGCCGAGGCCATCCAGCGCGCGTCCCGTTACCTGAAGGAGCACGCCGACGAATCGGTGCCGCTTGGCGAGCTGGCCCGCATCGTTCGGTCGAGCCCGTCGCACCTGCAGCGCGAATTCAAGCGGGCGCTGGGTCTTTCACCACGCGAGTATCAGGCGGCTTGCCGGGCAGACCGCTTTCGTCAGCACTTGCAGTCGGGCCGAGACGTCACGTCCGCGATGTACGAGGCCGGCTATGGATCGCCCAGCCGAATCTACGAGGCGTCGCCGACTGGCCGCGGCATGCACCCGGCCACTTATCGCAAGGGCGGCGCCGGCGCCCACATTGGCTTCGCGACCGTCCGATGTCCTCTGGGCTGGCTGTTGGTGGCAGCGACCGACAAAGGTGTGTGCGCGGTGAAGCTTGGCGATAGTCCGGGTGCGCTCGAGGCCGACCTGCGGAAGGAGTTCGCCTCCGCAACCATCAGCGCCAACGATAACGTGCGACATCAATGGGTGAACGCGATCATCAACCGCCTCGAGGACGGCCGTGGTGAGCTGACCCTGCCGCTCGACGTTCGTGGCACGGCATTTCAGTGGCGGGTCTGGCGTGAGCTTCAACGTATTCCGGCCGGCGAAACGCGCTCCTACTCTGAGGTCGCACGCGCGGTAGGCCGGCCGGCGGCGGTTCGGGCCGTCGCGAGCGCTTGTGCGCGTAATCCGGTTTGTCTCGTGGTCCCGTGCCACCGAGTCGTGGCGAAGAGCGGCGCGATTGGCGGATACCGTTGGGGTGCGAAGCGCAAGGAGCGATTGCTGGCGGCTGAGGCCGTGCTTGACCGAGGTCGGTCTAGGCGTCCGCGAAAGTCGAAGTAAGATCCCCGGGTCTGCATGGCCCGCACGCGATACGGCGAGTCGCCGTGGGTGGATGAAGTCCCCAAGCGGCGACGTCCCGAATTCCCTCGTTTCAAAGGTACCGAGTCGGTCAGCGCGGCTATCGTCGGCGGCGGGTTGGCCGGTTGTCTGACGGCCTACGCCTTTGCGGCCGCCGGCATCAAGGTCGCGTTGTTCGAGGCCGACCGCGTCGGGCTGGCCGGCGCGAGCCGCGGCCCCGGCATCTTGCGCGGTGAAGCGACCGACTCGTATCGCGACATCGAAGCCCGTTATGGCCGTCGCGCGGCCCGTGCGATGTTCGACGCATCCCGCCGCGCTGTGCTCGACCTGGCCACCACGGCCCGGCGGCTTGGCGTCAAGAGCGCGGTCGACGTGCAGCCCGCGCTGCGTGTTCTCGCCTCGTATGACAGCGAGGAGAAGGCGCTCCTCAAGGACATCTCACTGAGGCGCGATGCCGGGCTCGAGGCCGTCTTGCTGAAAGCCGGCAAGGCGGTTCGCGAATCGGCAGTGGAGCGCGCGCGCGCCGCCATGAAGCTGCGCGACTGGGGCCAGGCCAATCCATACGCCGTATTGGCCACGTTTTGCGCCGCCGCCATCGATCGCGGAGCCGCGATTTACGAGCGCTCCCCCGTCAAGCGCATCAAGGTTCGTCGTCGGGACGTCGAGGTGCTGGTCGATGGAGGCGCCGTCACTGCGGAGACGGTGATCGTCTGCACCGGTGAGCCGACCGACTTGTTTCGGTCGCTCAAGCGGCACGTGCGGTTCGATGAGCGCTACGTGGTCGTGACCGACCGGTTGCCGGCGACGCTGCGGAAACGCCTCAGGGTCGGCGCACCGCTCGTCACCGATACCGACACCCCGCCCCACTTCGTTCGTTGGATGGAGGACGGCCGCGTCGTGATGGCGGGGGCGGATCAACCGCGTCCGCCCGCAAGGCTCAAAGATCGGACCCTCGTTCAGCGCACCGGGCAATTGATGTACGAGCTCTCGCGCCTCTACCCCGACGTGTCGGGGGTAGCTCCCACGCACGGATGGGGCCTGCCGATAGGGACGCCGGCGGATGGTGTGATGTACGCGGGGCCACATCGCAACTACCCTCGCCATCTGTTCGCCTGGGGCACCCAGCACGACCCCGCGCAAGCGTTTCTGGCGAGCCGGATCCTTCTGCGCCACTACCTCGGCGAACCGGACCGGGCCGACTCTTTCTTCGCTTTCACACGGGGATAGGGCGCAGGCCCTGGGGCGTGGTGGGGGAGTCGGGGCCTGCGACCCTTTGCCCTCCTACGCCCTATGCCCTAGGCCCTACGCCCTACTACAATCGAAGCGGAGCGTGTCGCATGTTTCGCATTTTGTCTTCCATCTTGTTTGCATTGGCGGTGAGCGCGCCGATGGCTGCAGGCGCGCAGGCCATCAACGGCACTATTGAAGGCACGGTTGTCGACGATCAGGGCGCCTTGCTGCCTGGCGTCACGGTGACGGTGACCAACCTCGATGCCGGCGACGTTCGCGTCGTGGTGAGCAACGAGAACGGTCTCTATCGAGCGCTTCTCTTGCCGCTCGGCACCTATCGCGTTTCAGCCGAGCTGCAGGGCTTCAAGAAGTTCGAACAGTCTGGCGTTACCTTGCGAGCCGGTCAGACGGCGGTCATCAATGTGTCGTTGTCGGTTGGCGCACTGGCTGAGACGATTACCGTGACGGCGGATTCCCCGCTGGTCGATTTGGCCAAGATCGAGCAGGGACGCACGCTGACCGAGGCCGAGATCAAGACGCTGCCGCTGACGTCGAGGAATCCCTACAACTTCGCGCTGTTGCAGCCTGGCGTGGTCGGGTTTGAAACCAATGAGTTTGGGGTTCCGCGGCTGACGGCAAACGGTGCCCTGCTGCGTGTCAACTACCAGGTGGATGGCAGCAACAACACGCAGAAGGATCGCGCTGGCCTGCGGCAGATGCCGATGTCAGAGGTCATGATTCGCGAAGTGAAGGTCGTGACCAGCGGTTACGCGCCGGAATTTGGTCAGACCATGGGTCTGGTCTACAACGCGATCACGCCGTCTGGGACCAACGTCTACAAGGGCCAGGGCAGCTACCGCATGCAACGGAAACCGATGGTTGCCTTTCCGTTCTTTACGACCGGTCCCCATACGAGCGATCGAAAGCCGCCCACTGACGTCAACGTTTACACCTTTGATGTGGGCGGTCCGGTCGTACGCGACAAGACGCATTTCTTCGGCGGCTACGAGCACACCGAACGAGATCTGTCGGGCTTGAGCGTGATCACCCTCAGTCAAGCGACCCAGTCAACCCTGGGGCTCAACGAGCCGTCCTATATGCCACGCGGGTTGAACACCGAGTTTGCCATCGGCAAAGTCGATCATCAGATCAACAGCGCGAGTCGGTTGTCGGTTCGCTACATGTTCTTCGACAATTTCATTACCGCCAACGTCGCCGGCGCCACCGCAAACATCCCCAACTCGGTCCAACAGGCGAACGATTTCGCTGATCGTCAGCACTCTACTGGTGCTCAACTCGTTTCAACGATCGGAGCGAACGTGGTCAACGAGCTGCGCGTGCAGTACGCCACGCGCGCGCAGAACCGTGTTCCGAACGAGCTCTCCGGTACGGGCCCGGCGATCCGAATTTCTGGCGTCGCCAATTTCGGCGGACCGATCGCCGCGACCACGGACTCAGGCTTCGGCTTCACGCAGAACGTGTTTCAGATCAACGACAACGTGACGCTCGTGCGCGGCAACCACGCCTACAAAGCCGGCATCGACATTCAGACCGTGTCGGATACGCGAACATCTGCACCGGCGGCGTTGTACACATTCCCGAGCGTCGCCGCCTATCAAGATGCCGCCAATGGCACGAACCGGTTGGGATACACCAGCTTCACGCAGTATTTCGGCCTGCCCGATCTCGAATACGACAGCAACCAGTTTGGCTTCTTCGTTCAGGACGATTGGCGGCTGAACGCGGACCTGAAGTTGCTCTACGGGGTGCGCTACGACGTCTATGGTGTCCCGGAGGGCGTCAGCGGCGGCCCACTCGAGACGTCCCATGAGTTCCCAATGTCCAAGGGCAATTTCGCGCCTCGCGTGGGTGCGGTGTGGTCGGTCGGCGAAGCGAGAAACTCGGTGATTCGTGTGAACACCGGCATCATGTACGACCAGACACTGAACGCGATTTACGAGCAGGCGCTGCAGAACGACGGCACCAACGCGCGAGCCTCGGGCACGTTCACTCCGGCCACGGCGGGCGCGCCGGCGTTTCCGGCCGTGCTCAGCACGGGGTCGGGTGCCTCACCCAATACGGCGTGGACCGTGGATCCGGACTTCAAGGTGGCGCGGTCGTGGCAGAACAACATCCAGTTCGAGCATGGGCTGAGCGATCGCTATTCGGTGAGCGTCGGCGCTGCGTACGTCAAGGGCTATGACCTGCCGGTAGTCAACAACATCAACTTGATCAACCCGATTGGCACGACGACGGACGGGCTGCCGATCTTCGGGACGTCGAGCGCGGCAACTCGTCTCGACCCGCGCTATAACGTGATCTTCAGCACCCAGTCAATCGGCGAATCGACTTACAAAAACCTGACCTTCCAATTCACGCGCCGGCACATCAACGGTATCGGCTTCGACGTGGCCTACACTCTTGGCAAGAGCGAGGACAATGCGCCGATCACGAGTGCGCTCAGCGTGCAGGGTGACGTGGGCCGCGTCGATCCGACCGACTTGGACCGCGACATCGGACCCAACATTCTCGATCAACGGCACACGGTGACGGCCAGCGTCGTCGCCATGCCACGATTCGAGCAGGAAGGCATGGCCGGGGCGATTCTCAACAACAACGTGTTCGGACTCGCTGTCCAGATCGCCAGCGGGATTCCGGTCAACTTGCGCGTAGGCGCCGATCGCAACGGCGATCAGGTGTCCAGCGATCGACCGGTGGGTGTGCCCCGTAACTCGCTCACGCTGCCGAATCGATACAACGTGGACGCACGATACTCTCGTCGTTTCGAGATTCGCGGCGCGATGGCTGCCGAGGTGATCGCCGAGATCAAGAACCTGTTCAACTCGGTGCAGATCTCGGGCGTCAACTCAACAATCCCGGCGAACACAGCGGGCGTGCCCAACGGTCCGTTGCCCACCAGCGGCGACGTGTTGCCGCCGACTGGTGGCTACGAGCAGCGCCAGTTCCAGTTGGGGTTCAAGTTCATCTTCTGATCGATACTAGGACGGCCATGACAAAAGGCTTGATGCAGCTTCTCCGTGGGAGGAAGACGGGCGATCTCGAACAGTTCTTCGGCGCGTTGGAGATCAAGGTCCTCGAAGCGTTGTGGCGGACCGATGCACCGCAGAACGTCCGCGACTTGCAGCCTTCATTCGAAGGCGTCGCTTACACCACGCTGATGACGACCCTCGATCGGTTGCATCGCAAGGGTGTGCTCGACCGCGAAAAGTCGGGGCGGGCGTTCTTCTATCGTCCCCGGTATTCGCGCGAGGCGCTGTTGTCCGGCTTGGCGGAACAGGCGCTCGAGGCGGTATTCGGGAGTCGCGCCGCCGATCTCCAGCCAATTCTTTCGTTCTTCGTCGAGACCGTGAGTCGTCAGGACCGCGAATCCCTGGCCGCACTCGAACGCCTCGTGCTGGAGCGACGCCAGTCAAACAGTGAGGATCAGAAATGACACCGACACCCGTCCTTGGCGTGCTGCTCACGCTGGCGGCGGTCGCGCTGGCAACGATTGCCGGCTGGCTGGTTGCCGCGCTCGCCGGCGGTGTGATCCGGCGAATCAGCGGTTTGCACGCAACTACTCGAGCGGCGTTCCTCGCCCAGGCGCGACTGATGCCCCTTACGCTCGTGCTCGTGATTGTCCCGGCCCAGATGATGGGATTTGCTCGCTTCGAAGCCGGAGGTCCTGAATCGGCCGGCCCGTTGTTGATTGGCCTCGCCATGCTGGGCGCCGCGCTCCTGATCGATGCACTGGCGAACGGGGTTCGCTCGTGGCGTCGCACGCAACAGATCGTCGGTGCATGGCGCCAGTCGGCGACACCAATCACGCTGCCGGCCTGGGCTCGCCGTGCGTGGACGATACGCCGTCGGTTCCCGGTCGTGGCCGTTGTCGGCATCGTGCGGCCACAACTGTTCGTCGCGCGACAGGTGACGGCAGGGTGCACGCCCCGTGAACTGGCGGCGATCGCGGCCCACGAAGCCGCTCACGTCGATGCGCGAGACAATCTGCTGCGGCTCTTGTTCCGGCTGACACCGGGAGTTTCGATTGCGGCTGCTATCGCCGACCCCATCGAGCGCGCGTGGACCGTCGCGGCGGAAGAAGCCGCCGATGCGAGGGCTCGTGCGAAGGACGGCGGCGTCGAGTTGGCGTCGGCGCTGACAAAGGTGGCCAGAATGGCAGCCGACGCGACGCCGGAAATCTTGCCCGTCAGCGCCTTCATCGGCGGTGACGACCTCGAACACCGCGTTCGTCGTCTGCTCGAGTCGCCTGCCCGGTCGCGGGGGTTCCACTGGGGCTGGATTAGCGTCAGCTGTGCGGTGGCCATCGCCATCGCCCTGCAGTCGACGGCAGTGCTGCACAAACTCCACGACGCGTTTGAACTCCTGGTCCGCCGGTGACCTCCCTAGCCCTACCTGATTAAGGGACTACGACCATCCCAGTACGTGGGCTGGTAGTAGTTCCAGTTGGTCCGTACCCTCGATCGCTACGGCCCATGCCAACGGCCCTGATTTCACTCGTCGCGTTGCTTGTCATGGCCAGCGGTGCCGACGCTTTCGAAGGTCGCGTTCTGGGTCCTGACGGACGCCCTCTGGCGGGCGCGCAAGTCACGATCCTGGGCCGAACCGGCGCGGTCGTGACGAACGGCGACGGCCAGTTCCAGTGGACGCCTGACCCCGCGCCTCCTTTCGAGATTCTGGTCGTTGGGCCGGGCGGCGTTTACATGAAGCCCGTAATGATCGAGCAACTCTCGGAGGGTGTGCTGGAGATCAAGGTCGCACCGTTCCTGAACGAAGTCGTTACGGTGTCCGGATCAGCGGCAAGCATCGTGACGGCGCCTGCGGCTGGAACAGCGACGCTGGCCTCGACCGAGATTCAGACGCGACGGCCTGCGAACCTCATGCAGGCGCTCGAGAACGTTGCCGGCGTGAGCCAGGTGTCCGAGGGTCAGGCGGCGGTACCCGCGATTCGCGGATTGGCCCGTGGACGAACGCTGATCCTTCTCGATGGCGCCCGCGTGAGTTCCGAACGCCGTGTCGGGCCCAGCGGGACGTATCTCGATCCCGAAATCATCGAAGGCATCGATGTCGCGCGCGGTCCGGGATCTGTGGCCTATGGCTCCGATGCGTTTGGCGGTGTGATCTCGGTCCGGACGCGCAGCGTCCCACCAGGGGCGCCGTTTGGCGCGCGCTTCAGCGGCAGCCTCGGCGCCGGTGTTCCCGATCACCGGGCCGCGCTCGAGCTGTCGAAGGGGTTCGAAGGCGGCAGCGTATTGTTCGCAACGCATACACGGGACGCCGACGACTACGATGGCCCGGACGGCGAGGTGTTCAATTCGGGGTTCGAGGACCACGGTTTCCTGGGCCGCGCCACCTATGAGTTGGGTGGCGGATTGCTCAGCGCGGGCTGGCAGAGCGACTTCGGGCGCAACATCGAGCGGCCGCGCAACAACTCGCAAACCGTTCGCTTCTATTACCCAACTGAAGATTCACACCGCTTCACCGCGAGCTACGACCTTCGCGAAGTCGTCGGCTTCTCACGAGTGATGTTTACCGGTTTCGCCGGCAGCTACTCGCAGGTGACGGATCAAGATCGATTTCCGACGGCCACTACCGCGCGCAGCATCGAACGAGCGGACGTCAGTGCCAATGATTTTCATCTTCGCGGCTCGGCCGAGCGGCTCTTCGGCACCAGTCGCCTCGAGGTCGGTGTCGATCTGAATGGTCGTTATGGATTGCGAGCCCTCGACATCATCGAAGCCTATAACCTGGATGGTACGCTGGCGCGAGCGACGGAAAACGTCTCGATCGACTCGGCTCGACGCACCGATACCGGCGTCTACGCCATGGTCGAGGGCGCAGTGCTGCCCGCGCTGTCACTTGCCGGTGGCGTGCGTGGTGACTACGTAACGACCAGGAACGAGGGTGGATTCTTCGGCGATCGCGACGCCCAAAACGGCGCCGGGTCGGGGTTCATCGCGGTGACGGCAGGCAGCTTCAACGGCTTCAGTGCAACCGCCCAACTGTCACGCGGGTTCAGGGATCCCGTTCTCTCGGATCGTTACTTCCGCGGACCGTCAGGACGGGGATTCATCACCGGCAACCCGGATCTCGAACCCGAAACCAGCCTGCAGACCGATCTCGGACTTCGTTACACGGGGAGCCAGCTCCGCGCCGCCACCTACTTCTACAACTACCGGATCGACGATCTCATCGAGCGCTACACCACCGCGACCGACTTCTTTTTCTTTCGCAATCGGGGACGGGCCCGCGTCCGCGGTTTCGAGGCCGAGGCGCAGGCCAGCATGGGCTGGGGCTTGTCGCTCGAAGGCGCGTTCCAGGTTGCGCGTGGTCGTGCACTGGACGACGATACCTACCTCGACGACATTTCGCCTGAGACCTTCTCGCTTCAGCTGCGCAAGACGCACGAGTGGCGGGGGTTGTTCTGGCAGGTCCGAACCGCGTGGTTTGCCGAAGACACGCGTCCTGGTCCAACCGAACGGATCGCACCGGGCTACACGCTGCTCGACGGCGCCGTTGGAGTCACGCTCCTCGACAGTCTCGACCTTCGTCTCCTCGCGCGTAACCTCTTGAACGATGACTACCTCGCCAGCCAGGACGTCCGCGCGATTCCAGCGCCCGGCCGCTCGGTCGCGCTGTCGGCAACCGTGCGGATCGGCCGGCGGTAGATCCTGAGTTTGCGGTACGCTGAAGGCATGCGTTTTTCGCGCCTCAGCCTCCCGCTACTGGTCGTCCTTCTCATCAGTCTCACCGCCTCACCACGAGCCCAGCATCGTCTTGTGCCGGTGAGCACACTGCGTGGGAGCCCCGCGCTGGAACTGGTGCTCCGCAAGCTCGATACGGTCGGCACGTTCATGATGACGACCGCGCATCCAGACGACGAGAACAACGGGATGCTGGCGTACTACGCGCACGGGATGGGATTTCGAACGGCGTTGGTCTCCGCAACGCGCGGTGAGGGAGGCCAGAACGAGATCGGCCCCGAGCTGTTCGAAGCGCTGGCGGTGCTGCGCACCGAGGAACTACTCGCGGCACACCGGTTCGACGGCGCCGAACAGTACTTCACGCGTGCCGTTGACTTCGGCTACTCCTTCAGCATCGAGGAGACGCTGGAGAAATGGGGCAAGCAAGAGATTCTCGGCGACTACGTTCGCATGATCCGCACGATTCGGCCCGACGTGATCGTCGGCTTCGTCTTCGATGGCGCCGGCGGCGGTCAGCATCACCAGGCATCGTCGCGCCTCAGTGGAGAAGCGTTTCGTGCCGCGGCTGATCCGAATGCGTTTCCCGAACAGATTCAGAAAGAGGGCCTGCGGCCCTGGCAGGCCAAGAAGTTCTACTACACGGCCGGATTTGGCGCGCCCGGACAGACGCTTGCCGGTGAAGGCGCTTCGAAGGTGATGTCGTTCACGGCGCCCGATGCGTACGATCCGGTGCTCGGCCGGACCTTCGCCGACATCGGTGCGGAATCGCGGAGCATGCACAAGTGTCAAGGGATGTCACAGCTCCTGCCTTTGCCTGCGGAAGGTAATCAAGGGTTTGGCGGTGCGCGGAGCTATCGATTGCGTGACACAGTGCTCGAAGGCGGCGTGAATCGCGAAGATCGCGATCCATTCGATGGCATCGACACGAGTATCACGAGCCTCGTCACTTTTGCCGGCGCCACACCACCGACGGCGCTCACGGCCACGCTCGAACGGATTCGCACGGCCGTTGGGGACGCTCGCAAGGCGATGGCCACTAGCGGAGCGACCGCGACGGTTCCCGCACTGGTACGAGGCTTGATGGCGATTCGGGAGCTTCGAACCAATCTGGCGTCGATGCCAATCGAGTCGGACGCGCGCTACGAGATCGACCATCGGCTGAAGTTCAAGGACTCACAGTTCTCGGAAGCGATGCGGCTCGCCGCCGGCGTGCAGCTCGACGCCGTCGCCAATGACGGCATCGTCGTGGGCGGCCAGAACATTCAAGTCGATCTGATGATCGCGAATCGCAGCGCCACGATCCCCGTGATGATCTCGCGGCGATCAGTGGCTGGATTCGAGACGACGGGTGACCTGTGCAAAGACGATGTTCTTCTGCGCGGTCCTGAGACGAAATCGGCGTGCTCAATCAAGGCGCGGATTCCCGCCGACGCTCGACTGACCGCGGCCCATTTCAAATACGCGACCGACGCGGCGCGGTTCGTGCTCGACCCTGATGTGCCCGCGGGTTTGCCCTTCAGGCCGACACCATTCACGGGGACGTTTCTCCTGAACATCGCTGGAGTCGACATCAGCACGACGATCCCCGTGCAGTTCCGCTCCGAGGGCAACATCTTCAGCGGCGAAAAGCGCGCCGAGCTTCACGTCACACCGCGGTTTTCCGTGAGTGTTACACCTGAGATTGCGATCGTCCCGTATGGCGTTACACCGACGACCGCTCGCGGCACGGAAAAGGACATTCGCGTCACCGTGACCCATCACGCCGCTGGTGCGGCAAAGGCCGCCGTGCAGCTGGATTTGCCATCTGGATGGACGGCCTCGCCCGCGTCGGCACCGGTCAGTTTCAGCCGCGAGGACGAGTCGATGACCGTGCGGTTCCGGCTGCTTGTCCCTCCTGGCCCGATGCTGAAGCCCGGAGATCAAACGATCAAAGCGCGTGTCAGCGAAGGTGCGACCAGTCAGGCGGATGGCTATCAGGTAGTGGAGTATCCGCACACCGCGCGTCGGCATGTTCTGCGCGCGCCGGAGGCCGTGGTCAAGGTGCTCGATGTGAAGGTGAAGCCCAACCTGACCGTCGGCTACGTCATGGGAGTCGGCGACGAGATTCCGGCGGCGCTCGAGCAGCTGGGCGCACGCGTCGAGTTTCTCGACGCCGACGTGCTGGCCTGGGGCGATCTCTATCGCTTCGACGTCATCATGACCGGTGTGCGTGCGTACGAGCGACGGCCCGATCTTCGCGCCCATAACCAGCGGTTGATTGATTACGCCCGCGCCGGTGGTACGGTGATCGTCAATTACAACAAGTTTGAGTTCAACGAAGCCCAATACGGACCGTATCCCGGGAAAGTCGGACGCGAGCGTGTCACCGACGAGAACTCAGTGGTCCGTGTGCTTCAACCCCAGCATCCTGCGTTCACGACGCCGAACCGCATCACGGACGCCGATTGGAAGGGATGGCGTCAGGAGCGAGGGCTGTACTTTTTTGACACAGCGAATCGCGACCCTCAGATCGTGGATTTGGTCGAACTCGAAGATCCGTTTCCTTACAACAAGGGACCCAAGCGTGGTGCGCTCGTCGAGGCAAAAGTTGGCGAGGGCCGCTGGATTTACGTCGGTTTGGGCCTCTGGCGCCAGCTTCCGGCCGGAACCGACGGCGCATTCCGGTTGCTGGCCAATCTGATCAGTCTCGGGAACGCCCCCAAGCCGGCATCCTCGTCGCCGGCCGCCCGTCGTTAAACCTCTCAATTTGGTTCGGGTCTAACTCTCCGACCGGCTAGAATCCTCGGACGAAATATCGCGAGGGGTGCGCCATGCCCAGGGGTGATCGGGTACTTGAACACGTACTTCGGCGGCTCGGGTTCGGCGCTGATCCCAGTGAGGTCGGCCGCCATGCCGGTCGCCCGATCGGCAGCGTCATCGATTCGTTCCTGAACTACGAACAGGAACCAGACGATGCCGACGACAACATCGGCAAGCCAGATTACATCGCGGTCACGACACGCGGTCAGTTTTCACCGAACACGGTGATCAACGACGCGCGTCAGCGCGAGATTTTCCGGATGGTGCACAGCCGGCGCCCGCTCCAGGAAAAGATGGCGCTGTTCTGGCACAACCACTTCGCCACCGCCTACAGCAAGGTCAACGGCACCTACGGTTCGGTCATTGCCACCAAGATGATGGCGGGCCGTCCCGATCAGGTCGCGGGCAATCAGCGCGGGCAGTATCAACTGTTCCGCGAGTTCGCGACGCGCAACTTCCGGGAACTGCTCGTCGAAGTCGCGCGTGATCCCGCGATGCTGGTTTGGCTCGATGGCCGTCTCAACACGCGGGCGCGGCCGCAGGAAAACTTCGGTCGCGAGATCATGGAGTTGTTCACGGTCGGTCTCGGAGTGTACACAGAGCAGGACGTCTACGCGGCCGCGCGCGTGTTCACGGGATGGGGGCTGCGGCTCGTTGGAGACCGTGCAACGCCAGACACTGCGTACTACGAGTTCATCTATACCCCCGCGCAGCACGATCCGGATGCCAAGACCTTCACGTTTGCGATCTATCCCGATGGCCGGCGAACCATCCCGGCACGGCCGGCGGCAGATGGCATGCAAGATGGTCTCGAGTTCATTGCCGGGCTTGCCCGTCATCCAGCGACCGCGCATCGGCTCGCGCGAAAACTGTATGCCTACTTCGTGAGCGAGATCGCCGAGCCCGACGAACGCGCGATCAGCGCAACCGCCAACGCGTTCATGCAGAACGACGGCAACATCAAGGCAACTTTGCGCGCCTTGTTCTCGTCCGAGGCGTTCCTGGGCTCGGAGTTCGCACGTTATTCCTGGCCGATCGAGTTCGTCGTGCGATCGATCAAGGAGACGGGCTGGAACGGACTGTCTGTGGACGCGGCGATGACGCCGCTCGTCAACATGGGACAGTCGCTTTACGAGCCGCCCGACGTCAATGGCTGGGCATTGGGTTCCGACTGGTTCTCGACCGGTTCGATGCTTTCGCGAATGAACTATGCCGCGACGCTGATGGGAAACCAGAAGTTCAATCTCGGGCGTGAGCTCACGCCGTACCGGAACTCACCGAACGCGATCCTCGACTACCTGCTCAACCACTACACCTTCGCGCCGATCACCCAGGACGTGTACAACGCATTGCTCGAATACGCGCGTGGCGGCGGAGCATGGACCGGGAGCGAGGCACAGGTGAGAGACAAGTCCGCGGGGCTGGCACGCTTGATCGTGGCTTCGTCCGAGTACCAGTTCAACTGAGGGCGCCATGAAGTTCACACGTCGACAGTTCGTAAAGGGCGGCGTCTCGGCGTTCACGGTTGGCTTTGCCGCGCCGCAGTTCCTGACCGACCTGGCGTTCGCGCAGGCTGCTCCCGGTCGAAATCTCGTGGTCCTGTATCTGAGTGGTGGCAACGATGCGCTGAGTACCGGTGGTGCCGTACCGCGACAGCGCGTACTACAGCCGCCGCCCAACTCTGGCAGTGCCAGCAGGCAGCGTGCTGCAGATTGGGACCGATGTCTCCGGCGTCGAACTTGGCCTCCATCCTCGATTGACCGACTTGCGATCGATGTTCGATCAGGGGCGCCTGGCGATCGTTCAGCGCACCGGCTATCTGAACTCGAGTCGCTCCCACTTTCAGGGTTTTGACATCTGGGGCACGGCCAATCCCACCAACTCGCAAGGAACGGGATGGCTGGGGCGCTATCTCGATACGTTGCCGGCGCCGGTCGATGCGCTGGCCGGGTGGAACACCACGCGCGAAACGCCGCGAGCCTTGCTCGCTCGCAGCGTTGGCGTGCCCGCCATCACGAACCCAACGACCTACAGCTTTTCGAGCCCGAACAACGGTAACGAAGCCGTGCTCGAGCGGGCGGCGGCCACGAAGATCTCGTCGCACATTCCTGTCGAACGGCCGCATCTGGCGTTCGTCAATTCCACGGCGCGCGCGGCCCTCGGCACACTCGATCAGGTTGCCAAGGTCGCTACGTACCAGTCCACCGTCGTGTATCCCAACAACGGTCTCGCGCAAGCGTTGCGCGCCGTCGCCGGGGCGATGAACAAGCAAATCGGCACCAAGGTGTTCTGGGTGCAAACCGGTGGCTTCGACACGCACTCAGGTCAAGGCGCGAACGCCGGCACCTACGTCAACCTCATGGGGACGCTCAACGATAGTCTCGCCCCGTTTTACGTCGACTTGAGCAATCAGGGACTCATAGGATCGACGCTCGTGATCGTGTTCTCGGAATTCGGGCGACGCATCAGCGAGAACGGAAGCGCTGGCACGGATCACGGCGCTGCCGGCA
This sequence comes from uncultured Acidobacteriota bacterium, assembly GCA_963724485.1. Lineage (GTDB taxonomy): Bacteria > Acidobacteriota > Vicinamibacteria > Vicinamibacterales > UBA2999 > JACCSI01. The sequence goes on along the minus strand of CAVRUW010000009.1, from coordinate 277,611 downwards.
TCATGATGGCGCTCGGCGGCTCGGTGCGCGGGGGGATTTACGGCACCGCCGCGGATCTGAGGCAGGATCCCGCCAACCCAACGCTCGAGAACAACGCGGGCGACGTCAAGTTCGAAACCGACTTCCGCTCGGTCTACGCATCGGTGCTCGACAAATGGCTGGGCGCCAATTCGGTTGAGATTCTTGGCGCCGACTTCAAGCCCGGCGCACCGAACATCCTGTAGAGGCACGATTCCTCTGGAGTGCTATAAAAGACAGCCACGAAGATCACGAAGTCACGAAGTCTGATCGCTCGGGTCAACCGACTTCGTGGCTTCGTGCCCTTCGTGGCTATCCTTGTCTCTGAGTCTCTGTGTCTCTGAGGCTTGTCCGTCCGGAGGTGTCATGACGCGCGTTGTCTTCACGTGGTTGATGCTGCCTGTTCTCGGCGTTCTCGCCTACGCCGACGACTGGCCGACTTGGCGAGGGCCGGCCGGGACTGGCGTCACCAGCGAGAAGGGTCTCCCCGAACAGTGGTCGGATAGCACCGGGCTCGCGTGGCGTATCAAGCTGCCAGGCGCCGGTGTCTCGACTCCGGTGGTTGCCGGCCCACACCTGTTTGTGACCGCGCAGATTGGGAGTGGGACGAGACGGTCGGGGAACCACCCGTCGCTGGTGCAGGGCGCTGATCCGGCAACTGCTGGTGAGAGGAACCTCAGTGGCAGCCCTGGCTCGGCTGGCGCGATCGTGAAATTCGCAATCACGGCCTATCGATGGACCGACGGATCACGAGCCTGGCAGCACGAAACGAACGCCGAAGGTCCGCTGATTGGAGTCCACGACAAGCACAATCTGTCGACGCCAAGCCCCGTAACCGATGGCCAGATCGTCATCGGTTGGTTCGGCACGGGGCAGGTCGTTGCGCTCGATGCGGCGAGCGGCAAGCCGCTGTGGTCGAAGCATCTTGGCAAGGAGTACGGCGCCTTCGAGATCAATTGGGGCCACGCGAGCTCGGCCACCTTGCACGGCGACCTCGCGATCTTTCCCTGCTACCACGACACCGGCTCCTATCTCGTTGCGCTCGATAAGCGCACCGGCGCCGTCCGGTGGAAGCGGGATCGAGAACCCGGAGCACATTCATACAGCACGCCCCTCGTCGTTACACACGATGGGCGCGCCACGTTAGTTCTCAACTCGAGTCGCGGTGTGGAGGCGTTCGACCCGACAACCGGCGCGCCGCTGTGGCAAGTGCTCGAGGACAATCGCTTTCCGATTCCGATGCCCGTACACCACGAGGGCGTGCTTTACATGAGCCGGGGATACCGCAGCAGCCCGTATCTTGCGATTCGCCTCGGCGGCAGCGGCGACGTCAGCAAGAGTCACGTCGTATGGAAGACCCCAACCGGTGCGCCGTACGTTTCGTCTCTCGTGTACTTCGACGGGTTGCTCTATATGGCGACCGAGATGGGGATCGTCAGCGCACTCGACCCCGCGACCGGGCAGTCGGTCTGGCGGGAGCGGATCGGCGGTGTCTTCACGGCTTCGCCCGTCGCTGGTGATGGGAAGGTCTATCTGGCGAGCGAGACCGGGGAAGTGGTCGTCTTGCGCGCAGGACGAAAGCCCGACATCCTCTCGCGCAACAAACTCAGTACGCACATCGTCGCGTCGCCGGCCGTCGCACGCGGGCGATTGTTTCTGCGCGGCGATGACGAGTTGATCGCTGTTGGAAAATAGAACCAGGGCAGAAACGTAGCCACGAAGACACGAAGAACACGAAGATCTTCTTGAAGTACTTTGCTTCGTGTCTTCGTGCTTCCGCCTTCGCCAAGGCTTCGGCGGACCGCCGTAGCTTTAGCGGAGGCTGGTCGTGGCTACGTCTTTCCTCTGCCAAGCAAATCGCGCAGTGCCGGTTCGAGTTGTGGGAAGGCGAAGCGAAATCCCATCTCCTCGGCACGGGCGGGGACCGCGCGTTGGCCTGTCAGAAGGATCTCGGCAAGCTCTCCGACCATGAGTCGAAGGGCCACGCCTGGGACGGGGATGAACGCAGGGCGGTGCAGCACCTTGCCCAGGGTTCGCGCGAACTCACGATTCGTGACCGGCCCCGGCGCCGTCGCATTGAAAGCGCCCCTTGTCCGGTCGTTGGTCAGGAACCATAGGACAAGGTCGAGCCAATCTTTCATGTGAACCCACGGCATGTATTGGGCGCCGTCGCCGAACGGCCCGCCGACGCCGAAACGAAACGGCAGCAGCATCTTTCCCATCACGCCGCCGGAGTGGCTGAGGACCGGTGACGTGCGTAGCGTCACGACGCGTGTGAACGACGAGGCCTGCTCGGCCTCTTGTTCCCACTCGACGCACAGGCCGGCGAGGAAGTCCGATCCGGCGGCGGTAGACTCCGTCGTGAGGTCACTGCCACGCGGCCCGTAGAAATTGATGCCTGACTGGCTCACGAAAACCGTTGGCGCGGGGGACAGCTGACGCATGGCGGCAACCAGGCTGCGAGTCGGAAGCAAGCGGCTGTTGCGCAATGTGCGTTTGCGTTCGTTCGTCCAGCGGTGATCGGCGATGCCCTCGCCCGCGAGGTTCACGATCGCGTCGGTGCCGGTCAGCTGCTTGACCCACGAGCCTGCTGACCCGTCGGGTGTCCAAGCGATCTGATTGGTCGTTCCAGGCTTTGGGCTGCGCGTCAGGAGTGCGACCGAGTGGCCTTGTTGCGTTAGAACGGCCTCGAGTGCGCCCCCGAGGAATCCGGAACCACCGGCCAGTACGATTCGCACGGACTACGGCGCGCCCTTGATGAAAACGTCTTTGGCGGTGCTGTAATTCTGTCCGCGTCTGAGGGTGTAGCCGTGCTCGACTTGAAGTGTTCGCTCGACGTCCATCTGCTGTCCGCCGGTCTGTAGTGTGCGAATCTCTTTGGACGTCACAGTCTGGCCTTGAATGTTCTGTGCCGTTTCCGTAACCAGCGTGTCGCCAACCCAATAGGCGACATACGAGGGTACTCCAGCCGATGCGGGGCCGCCCGGTGGCTTGTCGTAGATGGTGAAGTTGAGCGTCATCGACTTCGGTCCGCGTTTGATGTCGACGACGAGTTGTCGCGCCGACTGACGAATCAACCATGTGACGGGCCCGACGAACCCCTCATGCGTCGAGGAATCGCTGCGGGCTTCGTCCATGGTCCAGGTGCCTGAGAAGTCGGGACGCTGTTGAGCGTTTGTCGCGGGCACAAGCAAGGTCCCGAATGCGAGCGCGAGCGCGAAAATCTGACGGCTCATAGCTCCTCCTAGCGGCGGGTCGGGTGTCGAGCGGGTTCAGCATAGCGGTACTCGAGCTTGACAAGCACCGTTGTGTTAACTAACCATTTAGTTAATGCCCCGGACGAGATCCAGAGCACCGGCGACCCCCAAGGCCAGGCCGCAGGCGCATCGCCGTCGCGGTGGCCCGCGAAAAGGCGCCGACTCGAGCGCGACCCGCCGCGCCGTCCTCGCCTCCGCGGCCGTCGCCTTCTCGCATCGCGGCTTCGACGGCATCAGGGTCGACGACATTGCCCGCGCCGCCGGCGTGAACAAGGCGATGATTTATTACCACTTCAAGGACAAGCTCGCGCTCTATCGCCACATCGTGTGCGACATGCTGGTCGAGGCCGGCACGCGCGTCACCGCCATCGCGAACGCCGACGCGCAACCCGCCGAGAAGATCGCGCGCTTCATCGAGCAGTTCGTTGAACTGACCGACAGCCGTCCCTACTTTCCAACGATGATGCTCCGGGAGATTTCAGAGGGCGCGCCGCACCTCGATCTGGACACCCTCGCGCTCATGCGCGCTGTCTTCACGGCCTTTGGCCGGATCCTTTCAGAGGGACAGCAGACCGGGGTGTTCCGGCCGGTCCACCCGGTGTTGGCCTACATGAGCATCCTGGGTCCGCTGCTGTTCAACGCCGCGCGCGAGCGCGCCGCCGCCGTCCCCGGCCGCGACCACTTACCGATGTTCGTCCCCGTTTCTCATGCCGACCTGACGCGACATATCCAACACGTCGCGTTGCAAATGCTCAAGAAGGACTGATCAAATGCGCGCCCCGATCGTCATCGTGCTTTCCCTTGTCGTGGCTGCTTGTAATGAGAAACCGCCCGAGAATGAGATTCGCGCGTCGGGTCATGTCGAAGCCACGGACGTGCGATTGGCTCCCGAAGTGGGCGGCCGGATTGTGCTGCTGTCGATCAAGGAGGGTGACCGGGTCGATGCCGGCGCCACGGTCCTGAGGCTGGACAGCCGCGATCATGAGCTGGCGGTGCAGCGGGCCAAGGCCGACCAGAGCCAGGCCGAGGCGCAGCTTCGTCTGCTGCAAGCCGGCTCGCGACGCGAAGACGTCCGCCAGTCCGAGGCGCAGGCGCAGGCCGTGCGTGACGAGCTCGCGGCCACGCGTGCAGAACTGGAGGCGGCGGAAGCCGACCTGCAGCGATTCGAAGCCTTGCTCCAGGCCAACGCGGGCTCTCGCAAGCAGCGCGATGACGCCGCTACCCGTCGCAACGTTGCTCGCGAGCGAGTGCGCGCGACGGAGAGCCAGGTCCGCGCCGCCGAAGAAACGGTGGGGCGACTCAAGGCCGGCGCCAGGCCTCAGGAGATCGAAGCGGCGCGTGCGCGCGTCGCCGCCGCCGCCGCTCAAGTCGCTGCCAGTCAGGAAGCCGTCGACGACACCAGCCTCGTCGCACCTGTCACCGGGATCGTGACTGAAAAGCTGGTGGAACTCGGCGAGATGATCGCGCCGCGCGCTCCGGTGGCCGTCATTACTGATCTATCTGCCGTGTGGGCCGACGTGTTCGTACCCGAACCAACGGTGCCTCGCATCAAGCTCGGCCAGCAAGCGATGGTGTTCACGGACGCCGGCGGGAGCGGTCTTGCTGGAACGGTTACATACATCTCGCCGAAGGCGGAGTTCACACCGCGCAACGTCCAGACCTCCGAAGAGCGGTCGAAGCTCGTATACCGCATTCGAGTGTCGGTGGACAACAAGGATGGCGTCTTGAAGCAAGGGATGCCGGTCGAGGCGGTGATTCCGCTGCAGGCGGTGCCATGAACGGCCCACGGCCCACGGTCCACGGCCCACAGTCGACGGCTCAAGGCTTGCCCGCCGTAGCTCGCAGCGTTTCGCGAGCGAAGGAGGGGACGGACGTTCTCGGTTTCGATCGAGTCACCAAGCGCTACGGCCAGACGGTTGCGGTTGACAAACTCTCCTTCACGGTCGCGCGGGGCGAGATGTTCGGACTGATTGGCCCCGATGGTGCCGGCAAGACGACGACGATTCGCATGCTGTGTGGCTTGCTGCACGCCGACAGCGGGTCGATCCGGGTCGCCGGACAGGATCCAGTCAAGGACCACCGGGCGATCACCGCCAAGGTTGGCTACCTTTCGCAGCGCTTCAGCCTTTACGGCGATCTCAGCATCGACGAGAACATCTCGTTCTTCGCCGAAATTCACGGCGTCAGCGACTACGCACAAAAACGCGACACGCTTCTCGACATCACGCAGCTCACAAAATTCCGCGCACGCCTCGCTGAGCAGCTGTCGGGCGGAATGAAGCAGAAACTCGCGCTGGCGTGCACGCTCGTTCATGAGCCGGAGATCATCCTGCTCGACGAGCCGACCACCGGCGTCGACCCAGTATCGCGTCGTGAGTTCTGGCGGCTCCTCTCGCGGTTTCGCGCCACCGGCATCACGATTCTGATGTCGACACCCTATCTCGACGAGGCCGAGCGGTGCAGCCGGGTGGCGTTGCTCGATCGCGGACGCCTCCTGGCCTTGGACGAGCCCGGTGCGCTGCGCGCGAGCCTGCCTGGCGAGCTGCTCGAAGTAGTGGTCCCCGATCCGCGCACGGCACAGGCCACCCTCTCGCGCGAGGGCGTGCAGTCCCAGCTGTTTGGGGATCGTCTGCACGTCTGGCTGGACCCGCTCAGCGGGACCACGGTCGAGAGCTTCCAGAGCGGCGTCGCTCAGCGTATCGGCGCAACCAGCGTTCGCCAGATCACGCCCTCACTCGAAGACGTGTATATCGCCCGGCTGGCGGAAGCAGAGAAGACACGATGAAAAAGCACTGGCTCGTTCCTGGAATCCTCTTGCCCTTGCTGGCGGTCGGCACAGCCGACGCGCAAACCGTTCGACTCACTGTTAGTGAGGCCGTCGATCGCGCGATGCAGGCCAGCCATCGCCTGGCGGAAGCCAACGCACGTGAAGCAGGAGCGAGAGCCACGGTACGCGTCCGCGAGTCCGCCGACCAGCCGACGGTCAATCTGAGCGGTGGATACACGCGAACCAATCACGTGGAAGAGTTTCGCGTTTTTCAACCTGGTGAGCTGCGAGTCATCTATCCCGATGCTCCAGACAACCTGTTCTCGCGAGTGGCGTTGCAGTGGCCCATTTACACGGGCGGCCGGACCGACGCATTGCAACGGGCGGCCGAAGCCGAAGCCCGAGCGGCTGGGTCCGACGTCAGCGCGGCGCGCGCCGACCTTCGTCTCGAGGTCGTGCGCTCATATTGGGCGCTTGCGACCGCCAACGAATCGCTTCGGGTGCTGGACGAGGCGCTCGCACGTGCGGACGCGCATGTCCGCGACGTGCGAGCCCAGTTCGACAATGGATTGATTCCACCAAACGAAGTGTCGAGTACTGAGGCGCAGCGGTCCCGGCAGCAGGTACTGCAAATCGAGGCGCGCAATTTTCGCAGCAGCGCGATGGAAGATCTGCGCCGCCTCACCGGTGTTACCGAGGAGATCGAGATCGCGGAGCGGCTCGAAGCGGCGGCTCAGCCCGGCACCACGGCGACGCTAGAGGCCTCGGCCCGAGCCGAGCGGCAAGCCCAGGCCGAGCGAATCATTGCCGCCGACGAACGCCGCCGCGCCGCCGAGGCCGGGCGTCGTCCCACTGTGTCCGTCAACGGCGCGGTGGACTACGCCAATCCAAACCCGCGAATCTTTCCGCGCGCCGAGAAGTGGCAGGAGTCGTGGGAAGTTGGGGTCACGGCCAACTGGACGCTTTGGGACGGCGGCCGGACGGCCGCGGAGGTTCTCGAAGCCGATGCGGCGGCAACCGCCGCCCGCGCCCGGCTGGAAGAACTCGATTCGTTGTTCGCCCTGGAGATCCGCCAGCGATCGCTCGATCTCGATTCCGCTCGTGCGTCGCTCGTCGCCGCGGGCGACGGCGTCCGCAGCGCCGCTGAAGCCAGGCGCGTCGTCGCGGAGCGCTTCACGGTTGGCGTAGCGACCAATACTGAAGTGCTCGATGCTCAGCTTGCGCTGCTACAGGCCGAGCTCGATCGTACGCGTGCGCTGGCCGCCATTCGACTGGCCGAGGCACGCCTCGATCGAGCGTTGGGACGATGAGATGGCCGCGATTGAAGTAAAGGACTTGACCCGCACGTTCGGCGCTTTCAAGGCCGTCGATCGGTTGTCGTTCGACGTCCAACCGGGCGAGATCTTCGGCTTCCTTGGCGCCAACGGCGCCGGCAAGTCGACGACGATCCGGATGTTGTGCGGTTTGTTGCGTCCGACCTCTGGCACGGCAATGGTCGGCGGCATCGACGTCAATCGTGATCCCGAAGGCGTAAAGCGCCGAATCGGCTACATGTCGCAGCGCTTCTCGCTCTACGAGCAACTCACGGTCGACCAGAACATCGAGTTCTTCGGCGGCATCTACGGGCTTCGTGGCGCGGAGCTCGAGACCCGGCGGCAGTTCGTGCTCGAAATGGCCGGTCTCGAAGGCCGCGAGGACACAAAAACGAGCGACCTTGCGGGCGGCTGGCGTCAGCGGCTTGCGCTCGGTTGCGCCGTGCTCCACCGCCCACCCATCGTCTTTCTCGACGAGCCGACCGGTGGCGTCGATCCACTGTCGCGGCGACGGTTCTGGGACTTGATTGGGGAGCTGTCTCGGCAAGGCGTTACGGTGCTCGTCACGACACACTACCTGGACGAGGCGGAACACTGCCATCGAATCGCGATCATCCACGCGGGCAAGTTGGCTGCGTTGGGGACGGCTTCGGCCCTCAAGAACCGCTTTGCGGACCGACCAATCGTCGAGATCCACTCCAGCGATCCCGTTGATGCGTCGACTGTCCTGGAGGGTCTTCCGCAGGTCGAGAAGACCAGCCTTTTCGGCACAGCTGTGCACGCCGTGCTTCGCCCGGGCGTGACGGATGTCACGTTCGTGAAAGACGCCCTGACCCGTACCGGCCAGACCGTCACATCGGTCGCGCGGGTCACGCCGTCACTCGAGGACGTCTTCCTCGATGTCGTCGAGGAGATCTCGGAGGTGGGCGCGTGAGGAAGGCGTTGGCGGTCGCCGTCAAGGAGGTTCGTCAGATCAGCCGTGACCGGCGAACGCTGACGATCCTGCTCTTCGTACCAGCGTTGTTCCTGTTGCTTTACGGCTACGCGCTCAATTTCGACATCCGGGACATCAAACTGGCGGTCGACGATCGCGATCGGACGCCCCAGAGTCGTGAACTGGTGTCGGCGTTCATCAACTCCGGCTACTTCTATTTCGTTGCAGAGGTGCTCTCGGATCGAGATCTCGAGCGGATCATGGATCGCGGTGACGCCCGCGCCGCGCTTGTCATCCCAACGGGGTACGGACGTGACGTCATAGAACAGCGTCCCACCCGCGTTCAAGTGATCATCGATGGCGACAATTCGAACACGGCGACGACGGTCGTCGGATATGTCCAATCGATTGTCGCGGAGGTGGCGGCGGCGCAGGGCGGGATCGTGGCGGTCGCGCCGCCGCTCAACCTCGAGCCGAGGGTCTGGTACAACCCCCAGCTTCGCAGCACGCTCTTCCTGGTTCCCGGACTCATCGCCTACATCTCGATGATTACCGCCGTGATCTCGACGGCTCTCTCGATCGTCCGCGAGAAGGAGCGCGGGACGATGGAACAAGTGCGGATGTCGCCGGTCAGCCCGGCAGCCTATGTGGTCGGGAAGACGATTCCGTATCTCGTGCTGTCGTTCGCCTCGGCGCTCTTGATCATTTTCGTCGCGATGGCGCTTTTCGAGCTGCCCATGCGCGGGTCATGGCTGGTGCTTTGTGGCGCGATCGGCCTGTTTCTCGTCGGGGCTCAAGCGCAAGGACTCGTAATCTCGAGCGTCGCCCCAACGCAGCAAGTCGCGTTTCAGCTTGCGCTGCTGTCATCGTTTCTACCGACGTTTATTCTCTCGGGCTTCATTTTCCCGATTTCGAGCATGCCTCAGGTGATTCAGATCATCACGCACGTGATTCCGGCGCGTTACTTTCTCGTCGCCCTTCGCGCCATCGTTCTCAAAGGCGCGGATGTCGCTGCGTTCTGGTTCGACCTGTTGGCGCTGGGCATCTTTGCGGCGGCGATGTTGACCTTGGCATCGGTCCGGCTAAGCCGGGATTGGGCATAGTCGATGAGACGAGTGCTGCATCTCATGAAAAAGGAGTTGCTGGAGCTTCGGCAGGATCCACGATTGTTCGGGATCGTGATCGTTGCGCCCATCCTGCAACTCACCGTGCTTGGCTACGCCGCGACCACGGACGTCAAGGACGTACCGATGCTGGTCGTCGATGCCGATCGATCGACGGCGAGTCGCGAGCTGTTGTCCCGATTCGACGCGTCGGACAACTTCACGATCGTGGATGTCATCGGATCGACTTCCGGAATCGATGACTGGCTCGAAACGGGCAATGCCTGGATGGCGTTGAGCATCCCACCCGACTACGGAGGGATGATTGCGCGGGGCCAGACGCCGACCATCCAGATCGTCGCTGACGGTACGGACTCGAACTCGACGAACGTGGCGCTGGGCTATGCCCGCGTTCTTCTCGCCGGTTACTCGGAGGAGCTGATCGCCAACCGGATCGGAGGACAACCGCCGGAGCCGGTGGTCAGAGCGGACATCCGCGTCTGGTTCAATCCGGACCTGGAGAGTCGCGACTTCATGATTCCCGGCATCGTGGCGCTGCTGCTCCTTGTCATCACGACCAACCTTTCGGCGATGGCGATCGTCCGCGAAAAGGAATTGGGCACCCTCGAGCAGCTGAACGTGACGCCGCTCGCACGATGGGAGCTCATTGCCGGCAAGCTCCTTCCATACGCTCTCATCGGGATGATTGATGTTGTCCTCGTGCTGATTGTCGCCATCTATTGGTTCGAGGTGCCGATGCGCGGCAGTTTGGGTCTGCTGTTCGCGATGTGCCTTGTGTATCTGCTGACGACTCTTGGTCTGGGGCTGTTCGTCTCCACCGTTTCGGCTACCCAGCAGCAGGCGATGATGACCACGACCTTCTTCTTCCTGACACCGATGATCTATCTGTCAGGATTCATTTTTCCGATCGAAAACATGCCGGGATGGATTCAACCGGCGACCTACCTGATCCCTCTGCGCTACTTTCTGGTGATTCTTCGAGGAATCTTCCTCAAGGGCGTCGGGTTGGAGACGTTCTGGCCACAGGCGCTGGCCCTGCTGGCCTGGGGTCTCGTGATTCTCGGTTTGGCAACCCTTCGATCGAGCAAGCGTCTGGCCTGATCACCAGACACCGACGGTGCGTCACGCCGTCGTCGCGCGCACTGGTCATTGCATGTCTCGGCGGTGTGCCGACGCGAGCGCACGAAGGTGGCTCGTCGACTCGTCAGTTCCGACTGGAACGGTGATGGAAGTATGACGATCTGTTCACACGTAAGGGAGACACCCCGGCTGCGTCGGAGTTCAGTCTCGGCCGCCCGCAGAAGAGCCACTGTCAAGAATGCGAGACCGGAGACCGTCAAGATTCAGCAGCAGCCCGCATCCCCTCTTCTTCATCCACCAGTGACAACAGTGCGGCGCCGGCTACAAAGAACGTGATGATGAACAGAATCGCGATCCGGCTCGAACCGGTCAGCGCGACGCTCAACGTGAAAACGAGCGGGCCGAGCACGGTCGCGAACCGTTCGGCCACCGCATAGAAGCCGAAGAACTCCGACGCTTTCTTTGCCGGAATCAATCGCGAGAACAGCGCGCGACTCAACGCCTGGCTGCCTCCTTGGACCGTTGCCACCAGCCCGGCAAGGATGAAGAAGTGCGTCACCGTCCGCATGAAGTAGCCCATGATCGCGGTGAGCGTGTAGACGGCCAGCGCGATGAACAGAGCGCGTTTGGTACCCATGCGTGCGCCGAGCATGCCGAATAGAAACGAGAAGGGAATTCCCAGCCACTGCACCATCACAAACGCGGCGATCTGTGCGTTGATGTCGATGCCGATCTCAGCGCCAAAGACCGACGCCATCCGGATGATCGTCTGGATCCCGTCCTGATACAGCAGCATCGCGATGAAGAGGATGAACGCATGTCGGTACTTCCGCATCTCGCGAAAGGTGCGCCCCAGTCGGCCGAACGCAGCCTTGAGGACCGATATGTTCCGATCTTCTCCAGGCTCGAGTTGAGTCGGCGGTTCCGGTACGGTCCGCATCAAGGGAATCGAAAAGACCAACCACCACACCGCCACGCTGACGAACGAAGCCTTCGTCGCCGCGACCGTATCAGCGAATCCGAACGTCGCCGGCTTGAGGATCCACGCGAGGTTGATCAGCAGGAGCAAGCCGCCACCGAGGTATCCGAGGGCATATCCAGCGGACGACACGCGATCGGTTTCCTCGGGCTTCGCCACGTGAGGCAGCAGCGAGTCGTAGAAGACGGTTGAGCCCGACACGCCAAGGTTCCCAACTACGAACAGAAGCGACGCCAACATCCAATCGCCCTGGTCCACCAGCACGAGTGCGGCGGCCGCCGACACACCGATCAGCATGAAGACGGCGAGCAGTCGCTTACGAATGCCAGTGAAATCAGCGATCGCACCGAGGATGGGCGAGACGATGGCGATGAGCGCGACTGAGACGGTCGTGATCGCGCCGAAGCGTGCGGTAGCCTGGGCAGGCTCGAGCCCCGCAGCCGCATAGGTCGCGAAGAAGGATGGAAAGACCGCGGTGACGATCGTAGTGAAGTAGGCCGAATTGGCCCAGTCGTACCAGGCCCAGGCCCGTTGCTCAGGGGTGACGAGCCCGGCTTTCGCGAGGAGTCGCGCGATCAAACGCGCACAGAATACTTCAACGAACGGGCCTCAGAGACACCGAGACACAGAGACTTGATGGCACCTTCTCTTGCCAAGAATTCTCCGTGTCTCCGAGCCTCTGAGGCGTGTACGTCAACGCCGAATCGTCACATCCCCGCTAAAGGTGGTCAGTCTCAGATCCGAGCTGCCGCCACCGTTCAGCGATCCGCGGAAGTTGCGCTTGCTGGACGTCGTGAGCGTGACCGGAAGATCGCTGTTGAAACTGCCGCTGAAGCTGTCGAACTGTAAGTCCCCGCGCGCGCCCGCAGGCAACCGCAGCGTGACATCACCACTGAATGTGTTGACGGTCAGGTTGTCGCCATCGCGCCAATCATTGGCCGCGACGCTCACGCCGCCGCTGAAAGTCTTCACGCGCAGCGGCCCGGAAACATCGGTGAGCCGAACTTCGCCGGAAAACCCTTCGACCTCGAGATCGCCGGCGACCGTCGCGACCGTCACCGGCGCGCTGAACGTCCGCAAGTCGAGTCGTACCTGCGAGGGCACTTGAATATCGAAGTCGGTCTCGACAACATTGTCGTTGCGCCGCTCGACCAGGCGATGGTTGGCGTCGATGTCGACGACGTTACCGTTCTGGGTGATCTCGAGCTTGATCTCATCGAGACGTTGGCGGGTGGCGCGACGAACGGCCTTGATGACGACCTGATTGCCGCTGCCTCCGGTGATGTTGACGCGTCCCGAGAAGGTCTTGAGCCGAACTGTGCCACCAGGCTGGAGTGCCAACGTGCGGTCGACGTTCTCGGTCTCACGTGGTCCGCGATCCTGATCGCGGTCCGAATCACGGTCCCGGTCGCGATTACGCTGGGCGGCGGCCGGCGCCGCGAGAATCAGGGCGAAGAGCAGGGCGAAAACAGGCGAAACTCTGGGCATCATGGGTAACCTCGCCAACACCGGATATAGACGGGGTCACCTTGGCCAAGGTTTACGCTAGGATCGAGATATAGCCGAGCTGGGCGCCGACCGATACGCACTACGAATGACCGAACACCACCCAACCTATTTCCTCGCCGCCATCGTCGCCATCATGACGGCTGTTGTCCTTCGTTTCGTGGGCATGCCGGCACCGTGGCCCGCGGCCATCGCAGTTTACGTCTACGGTGCGATTTCGTGGCCGGTGCTTCGGCACCGCATGCCGACGGTCAAGCCGACCGTGTACGCGATGATCTGGCTGGGAGCCGCCCTGGTGCTGATGATGTATGAGGCATTGGGGAAGGCGGCGAACCTTTCCTGACCGACATCAGTTATCAGTTACCAGTTTCCAGTTCAAAGAAACCGAACAGCTGACTTCAGCCGCCCGTCCTAACTGACAACTGATCACTGACAACTGATTTGTCGTGTCGTCCCCGCTATTCCACCGTAAAGGCCAGCAGCACGTTCCCACCCTTACCGCGCCACTGCCCGTATCCGGAGGTGGTGAGCAGCATGCCGCCGGCAATCACCGGGCCCGCGGCGTCAATCGATCCGCCTTGAGCCTTCACTCCGTTGACCGTCTGAAACTCCCGCATGGTGTCGAAGTCCCAGATGATCTTGCCGTCGGTCGTCGAGTAGGCGCGAATGTGACCGTCTACTGAACCCGAGAAGACCGCCCCTGGAATCACGCTGACTGGGGCGGACTGTGCCCCCGTGCATCCAGGACCGCTTTTGCAGGTCAACGGCGGCGGCGGTGCGCTCCACGCGATTTCGCCGGTCGCGAGCTTGACGGCGTGAAGGCCGCCGGCCTCCGTCGGGGGTCGCAGCACGTCGGATACGGGGACGTAGATGTTCTGCTCGTCCGCCGCAGAGCCCCACTCGATCCCGCCCAGCTCGCCTCCCTTACCGACGCGGACCTGCCAGAGGACTTTGCCTTTGTTGTCTGGATCGATGCCGTAGACGACACCCGACTTCTGGCCCAACGTGAGAATCCGCCGGCCGCCAGGCAGCGTACGAAGGATCGGCGAGTTGCCGAAATCGAAGTCGGGCCCCACATCGTCGGGACAGTTCTCGACTCCCGGCTTGCAGCCGATGACGTAGACGTCGCCGGGCGTCACCTGCTGCGACCACTGAATCGAACCGTCGGTCATGCTGAGTGCCACGACGGCGTCGCTCGTGGGGGCAGCTGGACTGGTGTAGGCGTTGCCGGTCGCGACGTAGATCATGTTCTTCCCGACGTCGATGGTCGGCGATGTCCAGACTGCGACGCCAGCGCTTCGCCACTGTTCGGTGCCCGCCGAGTTCTTGCCGACGACCTTGGGCGGTTCAGGAATCATGAAGCTTTTCCAGAACTGCTTGCCGGTTGCCGCATCGAGTGCAATCACGCTTCCCCGGAAGGTGCAGCAGGGATAGTTGGGACGTGCACCAGCTACCTCTTCGATCGAGGAGACGGGCACGTAGAGGCGCCCGTTGGCGTAGGTGGGCGCACCGGTGATCCGAGCGAACTGATGATCGTCAGCCTTCATCTTCCAGATCTGCGCGCCCGTCTGTGCGTCCAGGCCGTACACGTTGGCGCGGATGTCGCCGAACATCGCGACGTGCTTGCCTCCGGCGATGGGCGCGATGCTGACCGCGGTACGAACGCCGCCATCCGCCTTGAACGACCAATAGGTGCATCCCGTAGTCGCGTCGAGCGAGTACACGAACCCGTTGGGATTTCCCACGAACACTCGCCCGCCCGCGACGGTTGGTTGTCCTGACGAAGCGGCCGTGCCGGCAAAACCGAATGCCCATTTCAACGTGAGCTTGGGGACATCGGTGGCGGTCAACCCGGCAGCCTTGGCGGGTTGGAATCGCGTGTTCGCCAGATCGTTGCCCCAACCGTTCCACATCGGGTGAGCGGAGAGATTTGGCAACGATGAGTTCATCATGGAGGGCGCGCAAGCGCCGACTGCGGGATCAACCGCAGCAGCCGCGGGTGCGGCTGGTGGTGTCGCCGGTGGCGTTGGTTTGGCTGTTGTCGCCGCGGCCGCGTCGGTCATCGTCGCCAGGAACGCAGCGACGGATTGTCTCTCAGCCGGCGAGAGCGGTTGACCCTGTGCGGCCATCACGCCACCCGAATCGAGCGCTGCGACGATTTGCGCGACCGTTCGCGTGCGTAACTGCTCTCGCCCGGGCGAGCGTGTACTGTCGGGCGCATCGTGGCAGGTCGCGCACCGTTCGTTGTAGACGCGAGCGCCGTCGGCGGCCTGGACGGAATCGACGGGGCTAAAGCCCCGTCCCTCCAGTGAGGCTGTTCGTTCAGGCGACCCGATTGTGGCGCTCAGCACCACCGCCGAGAGCGTCACGACTGCGCCGAGCAGCCCGAGCGAAACGGCGCGGCGCGACATCACTTGGTTCGCTTTCCCGTAAAGGTCCCGGCGCCCATCCCGCCGAGATCGACCTTGCCTTTCATGGCGGTGTTGCTCTCGACCTCACCGTCGTAAACGATCGTCAACGGCGTACCCTGCGCGTCGACTTTGATCGAAAACTTGATGGTCTTACCGGTGACCGTGCCAGCGAGATCGGCCTCACCAAACGTGCCTTTGTACTTTCCGGTCAGCTTGTCGCCAGCCTGATTGAACACAAAGGTCGGGCTGCCGGCGCCGCCGTCGGTTTGGACCTCGAAGGCCCATTCTCCGCTCACGTCAATCTTGGCCTGGGCTGAGGTGCCCATCGCCATCGGTATTGCTGTCAAGAGTCCTACTACAACGACGAAGAGAAAACGTCTGGTCATGGCTGCTCCACAAGTTCAATGACGATCGAGTCTGGACCTTCTATCAACGCTGCCTTGCCCTGTCCACTGCCAAACGGATGCACGCCGCGCAGCACCTTCACGCCTGTGGCTTCCAGACGCTTGACGGTCGCGGCAAGATCCGCCACCGAAAGAGCGAGATGGTCGACAACGTGTCCGGCTGAGGAAACCAGCGCCCCGGGCCGCTGGCGTGGGTAGATTATGAGGCTGATGTCGTCAAAACGCACGGTCGCGGCAGGCGAGCGGATGACGGCCAGCGGTTCGCTCGGCGCGGCATAAGGCGCCTCGCAGGGGCTTGCCCCTAGCGGAGTCGAGGGGCTTGTCCCGAGCGAAGTCGAGGGGCACCTCCCGTGCAGCGCCGCGTCGTGCCGCCCCGAGGTGCGTCACATACCAGTCAGCCGCACACACCGGATGCTCGCTGTACAGGTGGACGTGTACAAAGGCGCGGCTCTGAGCCGAATTGATTTCGACGAGCGCGCCATCGGGCGCGTTCATGTAGGCAAACACCGTCCCCTGCGCGAGCTTGCTGAGGGGGGTCGCGAACTTCACGCCGTTGGTTTGATGCATCGCAAAGTCGCCCGGCATGTCCGGGCTGCCCCAACCGAAATGCCAGATTGGCGAGTCCAGTGCGCTGCTAGGCGCTTTGTCAGTTCGCGTGAACAGCAAATGAATCTTCTCGGTCGCGATGCCCTCGAATCCCGCCACCGTCGCGCGAGAGGTCACGGCGAAGGTCTTGGTGTACCAGGCGATGGCAGCCGGGGGGTCTGTGGAGTTCAGGTGGAGATGGTGGAAGCCGGTCGGCTGCGCTGGCGGCGAGGTTTGCGCTCCGGCCAGCGTCCCCGAAAGAACTAGTGCCGCCGGCAGAATCAGTTTCCAGTTACTGGTAACTGACAACTTTCTCATTTCGCCTTCCTCCTCGACTCCACCAATTCCGCAAGATCCGGATCCGCCTTCGCCCAGTGTTTGGTCGCCAACGCAAACTCCGTCTTCGCGGCCGCGGCGTCGCCATCGTGCTCGGCCACGAGAGCCATGGCGTAATGCGATCCGGCGTACGACGGATCATGATCGATCAGCTGTTTGGCCATTCCTCCGGCCAGTTCCCAGTCGCCCACGGCTCGTGCGGCGCGTGCGATGGCCTCGATCTGAAAAGTCGCCTGCACCCAAGCATCGGGCCCGGCTGCCGCACGCATTCGACGAACGGCCTCCTCGAGCGTCGCACGGCCTTTCGTACGTTCGGCGGTGCGGAGGTTGAACTCGCCTTGAAGGGCGAGCAATGCGGCGGCGGCGATCCCGCCACCTGGCGCGTTCCGCAAGAGGCGTAGTGCAGCGTTCGAGGCAGTGGCCGCATCGCCCCAACGATTCTGCGCCAGCAGCACGTGTCCGACTTCGATGTGACCGGTCGCCTGCACGACGGGGTTGGGATCCGCCAGAAGCGCTTTGGCTGCGGCTTCTGCTTCGGCGTAACGCCCACGCGCGCGCAGGAACATCGGCCACTCCCGTTTGTTGTACGCCTGCACCAGCAGGTTGGTCGGCAAAGCGAACGAGAATTTCAGGAGTGTCTCGGCGCGCTTCACTTGGCCGGTGTAGGAAAGCGAGGTTCCCAACAGACCGAGATTGTGCTCGACGTGCCAATCCGCTTCGAGAGGAATTTTCTCGGTCTTCGCGTATTCGCGATGAATCCGGTCTGCGGCTTCGAACTCCGCGATGGCTTCGAACACACGACCAAGCCGCCACAAGCTGTGTCCGTGCATATGCCGGGCGTGCGGAATCGTCGATGCTTCTTTGGCAAAGGCGCTCGCGTGAGGCAAGGCCTGGGCCGCACGGTTGGTGTTCTCGTAGGCGTGCGCCATGTAGTGATGCGCGGCGAACGAGCCCGGCGCAATCGCGAGGGCTTTCTCGTAATACGGCATGGCCGTCGCGACGCTGCCTTGACCGCGGTCCGCTGGATCAGGCGACTCCGCGATGCCGCGCAGCAAGAGAAACTCGACGTCTTTCGGCAACGCCGCGATCGCGTCGTCGAGCGACTTGCGATACGCGGCGAGCCGCGAAGCGTCACCGGGCGCATCCTCCGCGCGCATTTGCAGTTCGCGCGCGTCCACGTGACGACGATCGTGATCGGGGAGTGTTCCCGCCATTGCACGCGCGGTGTCGATTGCCTTGCGCGCCTCGGCCGGTCGATTGAGCTCGACGTAGGCAACACTCAACCCGACGTGCGCCAATGCCAGTTTCGGGTCGTGCCGGAGTGCTGTGTGGAATGACCTGGCGGCTTCAATCCACGTAAACGAATGAAGGAAAGCGAGCCCTTGATCGTAAAACGCCTGTGCGTCCTTCGACGTCGTCGACACAGCGTCGGGCGCGCGCCCGATCGCGGTTCGAATGGAGAGCGGCCGTTCGAGAATCTCCAACGCAATCGGCGCGAGGCGATGCGCCGCGTGCTGCGCAACAGCCGAAGGTGCGAGAGCGAGGACAACGAGGACGAGGCAGGAAGGCCGTAGTAGCCCGGGACGTTTCATACGAAGAGAAAGGGCGAGTGGACCGAACTGGCCCACCCGCCCTACCAGCCTAACGCGGGACGAGGACTGGGAGTTCAGGGAGTTCAGGGAGAAAATTCCAACTCCCTGATCTCCCCGATCTCCCTGTTCTCGGCCCTCAGAATGACAACTGCCCTCCAAACTTGAAGAAGCGGTGCTGCAGCACGTTGGTCGGACGCAGCCACTGGCTGGTTGCCGTCGCCGAGTAGGTGTTCGTCACGGTGTAGGGCCAGCTGCTGTTGAAGACGTTGTAGAGATCGAAGTCCACGCGCAGACGGGCGCGACCAACTTCGAAACGCTTGCCGAGTCGAATATCGAGCTGGCTCAAATTGTGCTCGCCGTACTCGAGGCCTTCACGAATCAACGCGACGGTTCGTGATGCCACGCCGGTCCACGCACTCCCCTTGATCGGAGTGACCAGCGCGTTGCTCAGCGTGTAGCTGGCAAGAATGGCAGGTCCAGCGCCACCAGTCTGAACACCGCGGCTGAACTGGTACGTGCCGGCCAGCTGGATACCCCACGGCAACGGATAGTTGCCTGAGAGCTTCACATCGGGCCGATAGGGGTACTCGCGGTGACAATAGTTGGTGCCGTCGCTGTACGTCTCGGTCCCAAGAGATGTCAACGCCACCGTTGTGGCTTCCGGACCAGCCGCGAGCAGATTGCACTGGTCGAAGGTGCGCGTGGTTGCCCCGATGCCGCCTTTCAGGAAGGCGCCGTTGCGGAATCGACCCTCGAGGTTGATGTCGAATCCCTGATAGATGTTGGTTTCGCCGCCAACGTCATCGGAGAAGCGAATCAAGCTATTCTGCGGAAGGTTCAGGGCAAAGATCTCCGGCTTCAAATCCGGGAGTCCACACACTTGATAGCCACCGCCGCCGGGCAGATCGCCATCGCTCGGAGCGTTGAGGCAGAAGTAGTTGTAGCTGCTGGCATCGAAACGCAGGTCGTCGGTGAACGTCTGGTTTCCGAACTCGCGGCGGTAATAGCCACCGTTCACCGATACTCGATCCGCGAGCTGATGCTGAGCCGCGATCGTGTACTCCATGTTGTAGCCGCGCTTGTGCCAGCCGTTGAGCACACCAGGATCGTAGGACGTCGTCGACACGTTGCGTCCGAAAGTGGCCGTTGACGTCGAGGGTGCGAGTTCGTCGATCTGAATTGCACCACTGGCATCGAGTGGCAGACGGTTGCCGTCCCGATCGGTCCACGTGCGGGTATCGGTGGAAGTGAGGCCTTCGACAGGATTGATCTCTCGCGCCACCGCGACGTTCTGGCCGGCGACGTACCGAGCGACGCTGGCTTTCAGAGCTGTGCGGCCATCGCCGAAAACGTCCATCGCAAAGCCAACGCGAGGAGAGATGTCCTTCCAGTTCTGCACCTCGCCGTAGCAGCCGCGCCCCGCCTTGCCGTCCGGGCATTCTCCGTACTTCACGCCATTGGCCAGGTCCGTGAAGGTGAAACGATTCGGCAGGACTTCACTCTCGCGCGTCTCGCCGATGAATTGGTCGTACCGCAGCCCAAGGTTCAGCGTGATGCGACTAAAGGTCCAGCGATCCTGCACGAACAGGCCGAGATCGCGCTTGATGCCGTTGCGCATATCCCTCGGCAGACGCAGCGTGGCCGACTGTGGCGCGCCACCGTTGAAGTTGATCGGCTGCACGTCGCCGGTCCACGCTTCGATCAGGCGCCAGTCGCCATTGCTCAGCGTCGCGCCGAACCGGAAGTTGTGTGAACCAGTGACGTAGGATGCCGCGCCCATGAACGTCCGCAGCACCGAGAAGTGGTCCGCAGGCGCGGAGAACGCGTTGGTCTGCTGGTTGTTCGACGTGTCGATCACGTTGTAGACGGTCGATCTCCGAATCGCCTCGAGGTCCCACACCTTTTCTTCGAGACCAGTGACGATCGGCTGATACAACTCGGTGTATTCCTGGTTGTAGATGCCGAAGCCAGCTTCGAGCAGCAAGCGATTGGTGTGCGTGCGGGTCCACTTCGTGACGTTCACGAAGCTGGTCGGTGTGACCTGAATGGCGGTCGCGTCCGGCGGGCGCGTCGCGTTGATGCCCCAGTGGTCGCGATACTTACGCTGGTTGTCGTGATACACGGACAGCTTGTCCTTGCCGGAAGCGGCCCACGACACGCGAACGGCATTGCTGACGATTCGCCCGTCGTCGATACCGGGGCTCGAGAAGTCCGGCTCGTAAATGAACTGTGACGGATTCAAGTCGGCGTAGCTGTTGGCGACCGTCTTCTCGACGCCCTGGTGGCGGAACGTGTAGTTGAACCACAGCTTGTCGCGCAGGATCGGGCCGCCCAACGACGGGTTGAAGTCCCAGATCTTCTCGATCACGCTGACGTTGGTCAGGAAATTGTTCGCATTGAACGATCGGCTGCCGCTCAGGTTCGATCGCGAGCACGCCTGCCCGATTCCGCCCGAATCGCAGTTGTCAGAGCCCCAGTCTCCGGCGAAGTTGCCCATGAGCTGGCCGCGGAACTGGTTGGCGCCATCGCGCGGCACCATGTTGACGCGCATGCCCCCCTGGCCCATTTCCGCCGAATCGGCGCCGGTGACGTAACTCAGCTCTTCGAAGCTGGCGTCGTTCCAGTAGACGCCGCTGTAGGCACCTTGCGCGCACAAGTTGTTCAATCGCAGTCCTTCGATGGTCTGCACCGTGTCGCCCGAGCCGCGGTACTGCAACGGTGATTGCTGCAATGAGCCCGATCCGCCGACGTCGCGCGACAGCGCGCCGCCGCCGCCAAGCGCGAGCGCCGTGCCAGGGATCATGATGCCGACTGCCTGAATGTTGCGGCCCGTGGGCAGGGCGTCGAGCACATCGCGGGTCATCACGTGGCGCTGCGTGATGGCCTGGGTGTCGACGATGGGTGATTCACCAGTCACCGTGATCGTTTCTTCGAGCGTGCCGACCTTCATGTCGGCATTCACGTTGGCGGTGAAGTCCGACGTGAGCTCGATCCCCTCCTGCTTCACCACACCGAACCCGGGAAGCGTGAAGGTCACCGTATACGTGCCTGGTCGAAGGCTGACGATGGAGTAACGACCCTCATCGTTGGTCACCGCCGTGCGGACCTTTTCGATGAGCGCCGGACTGGCGACCTCCACCGTAACTCCCGGCAAGACTGCACCAGAGGCATCACGGACTTGACCCGAGATGCTACTCGTCTGCGCCGCGGCTATCGCCGGCGCTACCACGCACGACAGTGCGAGGAAAGTACGCAACCACAACCTACGCATCACCCAGCCCCTTTCTGAGCCATCGACGGGCGGGCCCGAAACGATGGCTTGCCTGCTACTGGTTAATCGATCGGTCTCCAAATGGGGCGCGCGACCCAGGCGTCGCGGGCGCCGCCGCCAAGCTTTTCAAGTAGTTCACCAAGTGCCACAAATCGGTCTCACTGACGCGTTCGCCGTATCCCTCCATGTCCACTGACGTGCCATCCCTGAGCACCACGAAGATCTCGCCATCGCTCGACCCGTGGTCCCAGACTTCATCGGTCAAATCGGCGGGTTGTCCGCCGCCTCCTGCGCCACCACCGTCACCCTTGCCGCTCGGGCCGTGGCAGCGCACGCAGAGCGTGACGTAAGTGCGCCGCCCGGCTGCGATCGACACCGGCGTCGACGGCACCGGATTCACGAGCTGCTGTGCTGACGGATGACGGTGCGGGCGGGGTGGATGGGCGTCCTGTGTCTGCACGGTGAACGCGCCCAGCCACAAGACTGCTGCGCACACCATACGGGACGACGCCGCGAACCGATCCATCTGCACCCCACCGCGCTGAGTCCGCGCGTCGGGGCCCCCCATCGACGCGAATCACCTCTACGAACGTCTGCACATCAGCCAGCAGCGGCGAGGCGCGCGCCGCATTGTTCGCGACGGCGGCTTCGCGCCGTCGCATCGTCTCCGGTCCCCGGTCTCCAATTCGGGCCTACGGTCTACGGTAGGACTCCCGGGAGCCACCGTTCGATCCGTGCGACCGTGGGACCGTGGACCGTGCGGCCGCAACGTGGCAGCCCCTAGTGGTAGTACCGACATGCACCCGGGCTCGATCTTGCCAAGCATCCCCGGCGGGTACTGGTCGCGAAGCCAAAACTCCTTCTTGCCCTGACAGTTAATCACCGACGGGCGGCTTTCCTTGATGGCAACTTGCCAGGCCCGTTCGAGAGCGGGCCGGAAATCCCCCGGTTTGGTGACGTATTCTCCGTGGGCGCCCAAGGCCTCGCCCACCTTGTCGTATCGGACGTTCTCCTGGAAAAGATGCAATGGCAGCGCCTTGGCCTCCCGGGCCGTCGTCCAGGTGCCCCACGCATTGTTGTTGTAAACCAGCACAATCACCGGGAGACGGTATTTGCTCAGCGTTTCCATCTCCATGGCCGTGTATCCGAAGCCTGCGTCCCCTGTAATGCAGACAATGGGACTGCCCTTGGCGGCCGCCTGAGGTCCGATGCCGTGATGAACCGCGGCGGCCACACCTAACGAGTAGCCCACATCGGGTCCGATGGCGCCGTACTGATAAGCGCCATTCATGATCTGCCCGGGCCGATAGCCCCGCAGCCAGCGCCGCGTGTAGCGCGCAATCCCGTAGCCGCCGGACGCGATTGTCACCTGTTCGCGAGGAATGCTGCCGCGATACAAGAAATCCGATAGCTCCTTCGCGATCACGGCCGGATGAAGCGCGTCGGTATAACTCGCGCCGATCTTGTAGTACTCGTCGTTTTGCGCCTCGAACTTGTCCCGCGCGGCTGCAATTTCCGCCACCCATGCGTCATGCCGCGTTGCTGGCATCGCATCGGCCAATGCTTCGAGCGCTGCCTTCTCGCAACTCACGATGCCAAGCTCGATGGGCAGGTTGCGACCGATGTCTTCATGCGACTGATCGATGCGGATGTAGCGGGCGTCGGGGCCGAACGCGAACTCGCCGACCGTCGGCATGCAGTGCTGTCCAACGAGCACCACGACATCCGCGCTGGCGAGCGCGGTTGGAGCCGTGTTCGCGCTGAGCGGGTGCGCGTCGGAGAACTGCCCCTTCATCGCCCCCGATTCGACGACCGGAATCTGAGCCTTCTCGGCGAGACGCTTCAGTGCGTCCCATCCGCGGCGATAGAAGACACCATTGCTGGAGACGATGATCGGCCGCTCGGCGGCCTTGAGCATTGCGACCGCGGCGTCAATTTGCTTGGGCGACGGGTGCGGCCAGCTCTCCGTGCGGTATTTGCCTTTCTCGAAGTAATAGGACAGCTCGCTGGCGTCCTTGAATCGCGCAGAGGCGACTTCAGCAGGAAAGTCGAGATGCACAGGTCCCGGCACGCCGCTTCGCAACTGCCGGAAGGCATACGCGGCGTACTCGTGCACACGGCCGGGGGTGACCAACCGCTTGCCGTACTTCTTCATCCCGACCGTGGTGGGCTGCTGATAGGCGAGCTGGATGCCGGCCTCGGTATCTTCCTGGAACAGCGCCATGTTGCTGGCGACGACGAGCAATGGCGTGCGGGCGGCGTTCGCACAGGCGATGCCGCAAATCATGTCGGTGAACCCCGGCCCTTCGGTCCCGGAGGCCACCGCAATCTCGCCGGTCACGCGAATGAACGCGTCCGCCGCGTGGGTCATTGCGCCTTCGTGCCTTCCCGAGTAGGTCGGAATCCCCGCGCTCGCGATTGCATGGATGACGCCATAGTTGCCGGGGCAACAAAACAGCGCGGCCACGCCTTCTTCCTTGCATGCCCGGGCAAAGACCTGCGCGCCGGTCATGGGGAATTGGATCTCGCTCGCGGCGGCGTTGGATCCTGAGGTCAGCTCATCGGGAATTCGAATGTCGAGGGCGGCGGGTGGCGTAGTGGTTCTGGCCGTCCGGTCGAGGGCACCGGCGGCCCTGCTCTGGCGTGTGGCCTGCTTCGCCTCGAGGGCGCTGGACGCAGCGGCCACCGAACCCGCGCCGACCGTCGCGTCGCGCAGGAACCGGCGTCGCGAGACACGTTGAGCGGGAGGGGCGGGCCGCGAGTTCATGAGAAGCCTCCGTATAGCCTAAGCAGCCGCGCCGCGTCAACGCGTCGAGCGCGAGAAAACGCTCAGCAGGGCGACTTTACGCCACGGCAACTCGAATGTCGATGCGTACCATCTGCAAAGGGCATAGGCGGAAGCGTTTGTCAGTTGCCAGTTGTCAGTTCAAAGAGACGTTCAGGCTAACTCGCAACCCCCTTTGAACTGGTAACTGGTAACTGGAAACTGTGGGTCTAGTCCCGCTCCCGCAGCCCCGGGTGGCGATACGTATAGGCGAGCCCAAGGAGGCCCAGCTGCACCATGATGCCCGGCGACAGGACGGGTGGGTCGGGGGCAGCCACCACTTTCCAGAACAGATTTCGCCCCTCGAGTGACGGATCGACTTCGCGCTGGGCTGTGATGCCGCCTTTGCTGTGCAGAGTGACGCCAATGAGGCCGGTGCCAATGAAGCACAACATCACAAACTGGAAGGTTCGCAGCGAGCCAGGACGCGGCGCTGTGGCGACCCAGGCGATGCTGAGCAGGCCGGCGGCCGCGACGGTCAGAGGGATGAGCTGATTGGAGTCCTTGTAGTGACCGAGCAGCAGCAGATCGGTGCAAACGGCAAGCGTCCCGCCGCCCGTCAGGAGCAGAAGCAAAGCCCTGAGTGTCCGCGCCGTCGAGTCGTCAGCCACCGTGAGGAGTGTAGTCGGTCCGGATCGGACAGAAGCACTCGCGCCGCGGGCCGACTGGCGACCGGCCACCTAACCGCAAACCGGAATAGACTGTGCCTGTGTCGGCCTCCCGTGCTATTCCGGGATTGATACTAGTGGCGCTGCTCGCCGGCGTATCCGACGGCGAAGCGCAACGCCGTGGCCGGTTCACGTCATCGGTACGGATGGCGGAAGTCACCGACTCCGATGGCGCCTTTCATTTCTGCCGCGCCGCCTATCGCAGCGGACGCGGCGACGGCGGAGGCTGGGGCGTCGACTATCCGCAGGCCGACGTCAATCTATCGATTCGATTGTCCGAGCTCACGCGCACACCCGTCAGCTTCGACACCAATCGCGATCCGAATCACCTCGTCGTACGGCTCACGGACGAAGCGCTGTTTCAGTGCCCGTTCGTGATGATGACCGAAGTGGGGGCAACTTACTTCGATGATGAGGAAGTCGAAAAACTGCGGGCGTATCTGTTGAAGGGCGGATTTCTCTGGGCTGATGACTTCTGGGGAAGCTATGCCTGGCAGTCGTGGGAGAACCAGATCCGACGCGTCTTCCCGTCAGGGCAATATCCAATCGTTGAACTGCCGCTTGATCATCCACTCTTCCGCACGCACTTCGTGGTGCAGAAGGTCCCGCAGATACCATCGATCAACTATTGGATGGGCAGCGGTGGTGATACATCAGAGCGCGGCGCCGATAGTGCAACGCCCACGGCGCGCGCGATATTCGACGAAGGCGGTCGCATGATGGTGCTGATGACGCATAACACCGACGTCGGCGATTCCTGGGAGCGCGAAGGCGATGATCCCAATTACTTCTATCACTTCGCGATCGATGGTTATGCGGTGGGGATCAACGTCGTTCTTTATTCAATGACCCACTAGAGTGAGTGGTGGGGATAGTTACAAGTTACAAGTTTCAAGTTACAAACCGCGTGCGCTGCGCAACTGGCAAACTGAACTTGTAACTTGGAACTGTGGAACTTGCAACTCCCAGTCGAAAGGAAATCCCGATGGTGCGGCACTTTTTGATAGCGGCGAGCTTGATTGCGACGACCTTCGGCGGCACCACTTTCGCGCAAGCGCCACCAGAGAAAAACGACTACAGCAAGGCAGAGAACTGGCTGTGCCGCCCCGGACGCACAGACGATGCCTGCGCCATCGACTTGACGACGACCGTCGTCGCGGCGGATGGGACGCTGACGAAAGAGACGTGGACCGGCAATCCGAAGGCGCCCATTGACTGCTTCTACGTCTACCCGACCGTGTCGGCTGACCCGACGCCCAACAGCGATATGGCCGCGGGCAACGAAGAGCGCAACGTGATCCGTCAGCAGTTCGCGCGCTTTGCTTCGCAGTGCCGCCCATACGCGCCCCTTTATCGCCAGGTCTCACTCACGGGACTCCGGGCCGCCCTTGCGGGGGGAACGGTGTCGCTCGATCAGGGCGTCGGCTACGACGACGTCAAGGACGCCTGGAACTACTACCTGAAAAATGACAACAACGGTCGTGGCGTTGTCCTGATTGGCCACTCGCAAGGTTCGTACGTGCTGACCGGCCTCATCGCTCGCGAGATCGAGGGCTCTCCCGCGCAGCCGCGAGTCATCTCCGCGATTCTGATGGGAGCGAGCGTCGCTGCAGCGAAGGGCAAGGGAGTCGGCGGTGCCTTCAAAACCATACCGACCTGCAAATCGGCCGAGCAAACCGGCTGCGTCATCTCCTTCGCGTCGTTCCGCTCGACCATCCAGCCGCCGGCAAACACGCTCTTCGGTCGCGTTCCTGGTGAAGGGATGGAGGCGATTTGCACCAACCCGGCGGCACTCGCCGGCGGGAGCGCTCCCTTGCACTCGTACCTGACCGGCGTGGGCACCCTGATCGCGAGCGGCGCACCACAGAAACACCAGTGGGTCAGCACGGGCGCGGCGATTGATACGCCGTTTGTCAGCGTGCCCGGCCTCTTGACCGCCGAGTGCGCCACCAACGAGAACGGACACTTCCTCAAGATCACGGTGAACGGGGATCCAGCCGACCCACGCGCCGACGATATCCCCGGCGATCTCGGGATGGCCGGGAAGCCGCAGGCGAATTGGGGGCTGCACCTGATCGACGTCAACCTGACGATGGGAAATCTTCTGGATATCGTGAGCAAACAGTCGAAAGCGTACCTGGCGAAAAAGAAATGAGAACACTCGCAACCGCTCTGCCCATCGCGTTCGCTCTGGCGGCAAGTGTCTCCGCGCAGACGACCGCGCCGCCAAACGACTACGGCAAGCCCGAGTCGTGGCTCTGCCGTCCCGGCCTGTCCGCCGCGCAAGATGCGTGCGCCGTCGATCAGACGACCACGGTCGTCACCGAAGATGGGCGATTCACCAGAGAAGCGTTTGCCGCTCACTCGAGTCCGCCAATCGATTGCTTCTACGTCTATCCAACCGTCTCGCTCGATGCGACGGGCAATAGCGACATGACGGCAGGGGCGGAGGAGCGCAACGTCATTCGTGCGCAGTTCGCCCGGTTTGCTGCAACGTGCCGGCTCTACGCGCCTCTGTACCGGCAGATCACGCTGACGTCACTCCGCGCAGCGACTGCCGGCAAGCCGATCGCGAACGACCGCCCGCTCGCTTACAGCGACGTACTCAACGCCTGGACCCACTACCTCAAGAACGACAACCAGGGCCGGGGCATCGTGCTGATTGGCCACTCGCAAGGGTCGGGCGTGCTTGCTGAACTGATCCGACGAGAGATTGAGGGCAAGCCGATTCAGTCACAGATCGTGTCTGCCATCCTCGCCGGCTCCAATGTCGCCGTGCCCAAGGGCAAGGACGTGGGCGGAGCGTTCAAGAGCATTCCGCTCTGCCGTGCGTCGGATCAGACGGGCTGCGTGATCTCATACGTGTCGTTCCGCTCAACGACTCCACCTCCTGCCGATTCGCGATTTGGCAAGGTGCAGGGCGAAGGCATGGAGGCGGCGTGCACGAATCCCGCGGCATTAGCCGGCGGAAAGGGTCAGCTGAAGGCGCACTTGAGCGCCGCCGGCCGCGAGTGGGTGACGCCGCCGCAAGCAGTGAACACACCGTTCGTCAGCCTTCCGCGATTGCTGACGGCTCAGTGCGTCTCGAACGACCAGGGGTCGTACCTCGAAGTGACGGTCAACGAAGATCCACACGACCCTCGAACCGACGAGATCGGTGGCGACGTCGTCACCAACGGCAAGGTCGTACCAAGCTGGGGCCTGCACTTGATCGACGTCCATCTCGCGATCGGCAACCTCGTCGAGATCGTCGGGCAGCAGTCGAAAGCCTACGGAAAAGCAAAAAGCCGATAGGTAGCGCCGTCAGTTTCCAGTTATCAGTTACCAGTTCCCAGTTCAGAGAAGCACTCGGTTGCCTTTGAACTGACAACTGGCAACTGACAACTGACACCGGCCACCGGTCACTGGCCGACCCCTCCAAGGTTCTCTCGCGCAGCAATATCGGGCCGCGTGCCGAGCGGCAGTGGCATGCCGAAGTACGGTGGCACGTGTCCCAACGCGCGGAGATACTCGGCGAGTTGTGCCTTGTGATGGATCTCATGCTCCAGCACGAACCACAGCCATGTTCGTACGGTGGCATCGATGGGTGCGTGTCCCGGTCGACGCATCTCGTTGAGACTGTCGGCGGTCAGCGTGTCGAGATAGCTGTGAGTCGTCTGTCGAACCTCATCGAACATCCGCCGCAGCGCGGCTTTCGATGGGAGCGGCCGAGGGAACCGAAGGCGCTCGATGTCCCACTCGTTTATCGACAGACCACGAACGTAGAAGTCTTCGTTCTGCAGGATGTGCAGCAACTGCTGCGCGCATGAAAAGGCATCGGGCCGCGGGCGCCAGGAGAGATCCTGATCTGACAACAGGTCGAAGTGCTGCAGCGTGACCGCGCGATAGCGATCGAGGTGCTCTCTCAGGTCGTCGAGCTCGTTGGGCATGTCACGTTAGACACCGCTTCGTCAGCGCAGTCGCTCCCAGGTGAGCGTCCCGGTGACGCGACCTTCTGCGTTCTTGATCGACAGCATCAGCTGGTTGCCATCTGGCGCGAACGCGTAGTACCGCACGAGGTCGGTCTTGACCCAGCTGTGATTGAGCGCGCCTTCCACGTGGTGCGTCACTTTCCCGAGCGCGGGATCGATCGTGTACTTGCCGTAGTACGCCGTGTATGTGGCATAGGCGGCAGCTCTCTCGGGCTCGGTTGACGGTGTCGCCAGCGGCTTCCGCTCCGAGCGCATCAGCTGTGCCGACATGTTCCCGCCGGTGTCATACATGATTCGGCCGCCGTCGTATGCAGCGAGCCGGGCGCCCCCTTTCTCGTCAAAATTCTCGAACTTGACGAGGCGCCAGTGGCCGACAAAGCGCTTTTGCACCTCGGAGTCGTTGGCCTTCGATTGTGCGCCGGCGATCGCATACAGGCCACAGAGACACAGGGACACAGAGATCAGAAAGGTGCGTGTTCGCATCGATAGGCCCTCATACTGGCGCCGCGGCCAGTCGCGCGAGAGTGTAACTTACCGCGGTGATGTAGGATGCGCGCGTAGAAGGGACGCCATGCGACCACACAGGCTCGCTCTGACCCTCGCCGTTTTGGTCACCTTCGACATACAAGGACAGAACAATCCTTCTGGCACGCCCGGAGAGTGGCGCCACTACGCCGGCAACGCTTTGAGCCAGAAGTACTCGCCGCTGGATCAAATCACCAAGGACAACGTCGGCAAACTCAGGATCGCGTGGCGGTGGATCTCTCCGGACAACGCCATCGTCAGCGCCAATCCGTTGTCCAGGCCCGGTGCCTACCAGGACACTCCGATCATGGCGAACGGTCTGCTCTACACCGTGACCTCGCTCGGACAGGTGGCCGCTCTGGATCCAGGTAGTGGAGCCTTGCGGTGGTCCTTCGATCCTGAAAGCTGGAAGGCGGGACGGCCCACCAATCTTGGCTTTGTGCATCGCGGACTTGCTTACTGGACCGACGGCAGTCGCGAGCGGCTGTTCATGGGCACGGGCGACGCCTATCTGCTGGCGATTGATGCCACAACCGGAAAGCTCGACCCAGGCTTTGGCCAGGGTGGACGAATCGACCTCGTCGACGGCCTCAGCCACGTCACGCGGGCAACCAACTACGCGGTGACCTCCGCACCGGTGATCTGTCGCAACGTGCTCGTGGTCGGAGCGAGCATCAGCGATGGACCAATGAGGAAGGAGGCGCCCAAGGGCGATATCAGCGGTTTCGATGTGGTGACCGGCAAGCGACTGTGGACGTTTCATTCCATTCCGCGCCCGGACGAGTTCGGCCACAACACCTGGGAAGACGGATCGTGGGAGTACACGGGGAACACCAACGTCTGGACGTACATGAGCGCCGACGAAGATCTCGGCTATGTGTATTTGCCGTTTGGCACGCCGACGAACGATTTCTACGGCGGACATCGACCGGGTGACAACCTGTTTGCCGAGAGCCTGGTCGTGCTCGACGCGCGCACCGGTAAGCGCGTCTGGCATTTTCAAGGCGTGCATCACGGTGTCTGGGACTACGACTTTCCGGCTGCGCCGACGTTGGCTGATATCACGGTGAGTGGGAAACGAATCCGTGCCGCCATACAGGTCAGCAAGCAAGGCTTTGCATATGTCTTCGACCGCCGTACTGGCACGCCGGTGTGGCCTATCGAGGAGCGCAAGGTGCCACCTTCAACGGTGCCGGGTGAACGGCTATCCGCCACGCAGCCATTTCCAACCAAACCGCCACCCTTTGAATCGCAGGGCTTCGGCGAAGACGACTTGATCGACTACACGCCGGAGCTACGCTCGCAAGCGCTCGAACTGCTCAAGCGGTTCGATTACGGCCCGTTGTTCACACCCCCGTCGCTTCGAGGCGCCGTGCAAATGCCGGGATGGGCGGGCGGCGCCAATTTCGGCGGCGCCGCCTTCGACCCTGAAACCGGCCTGTTGTATGTGCCGTCGTATCGCAGTCCGATCGTCGTCCAACTGGTCGAGCCCGATTCAGCGAAGAGCAACTTTCGTTATCGGCGGGGCGGGGTGCAATCATTGCCGACCATCGACGGATTGCCGATTTGGAAGGGCCCATACAGTCGCATCACCGCCTACGATCTCAATGCCGGCACGATTGCGTGGATGACGGCAACCGGCGATGGCCCGCGCAATCATCCGTTGATCGAGCATCTCAAGCTCCCGCCACTGGGTGTCGACGCGCGCGGATATACAATCGTGACGCGCACGCTGCTGTTTCACACGCACGGCGGCGAGGGCCTTCGCGGCGGTGAAGCGGCAGAGCCCTTTCAGGGTCGTCCGTTGAGCAAGCCGTTGCCGCGCGAGACCCCCAAGATCCGGGCGCTCGACAAACGGACCGGTGCCATTGTGTGGGAGCACGAGATGCCGCTGTCGCCGGCTCACGCCCCAATGACGTATCTCTATCAGGGCCGCCAATTCGTGGTGATTGCCATTGGTGGCGGACTCAACGCCGAGCTCGTCGCTTTCAGCCTGGAGTAGACCGATGTCCACACGTTTGAAGACTTGGACGGCTGCGCTTCCCTTGATTGCTCTTCTCGTCGGGTCGACCAGTGCGTGGGCGCAGGCGCTCCCCAACCTGAACTCCTTGCGTGTTCGTTACAACACGCAGAAAAGTACGACCAAGCCTGACGGCGAGCTCAAAGTACAGCTCGATCAGGTCGACAAGGAGCTGGCGGAGGCCACGCGTGCAGGCCGGACCGGCGACGTACGAAGACTCTTCGCGAAGGGTCTCGCCTTACTGGCGGGCCGCCCCTGGACCGAGGTCGAGGAGTTCCAGAGCTCGCTGGTGCTTCGGACGAGCAACGTCGTCCTGGACTCCTCGCAGCCCCAGACGGTCCGGATCGAGCAGATCTTCGCGCCCGCGACGACGCTCACGAAACCGCTGACGGCCATCGCCACGATCCGGCCGCCTGCTGCTCCAGGCCCTCCTGGACAACCAGCTACGAGCGAACCGGGAACAGAGATCGGCAAGTTCGAACAGGTGGCTCGCGATCTGCGCGAATCGCCCTACGCGATGGATCTGGATTTCTCGAAGATTGCCGACGGCCCCCAGGTATTGAGTGTCGAGGTCAGGGACGGTGAGCGATCGCTCGGAACGGTCAGCCTCAGGATGTCGCTCCAGAGGGGTCTCGACGCCAGATTGCGTCAGATCGAGGCCGCCGTGGCGGCGGCGCCGGCCGAGATCCGTGACGACCTTCATTACCCGGCCGACTACATCCGGAAGATCAATCGCGGCGCCGTGGAGTTGGGTCAGTTCAACGTCGCGACCGAAATCGCAGCCGCAGAGTCGATCGCAGCGGCGGCCAAGGGTGGCAAGAATCCGTTCGTTGGCCGGACAGGAGGTTTCGAACGCCACTACGTGCTGGACGCCGCGAAAGAGATCATGCCGTACCGCGTGTACATCCCCACCAGCTACAACGGCAGCAAGCCATACCCGCTGATCGTCGCGCTCCATGGCCTCGGCGCCAACGAAGACTCGTTCATGGACGGCTACGCCAAGACCGTTCCCACCCTCGCCGAGCAGCGCGGCTACATCGTCGTAGCGCCGCTGGGATTCCGAGTCGATGGCTTCTATGGGTTCAGCCTGCCGACGGATGCATCGCCAGCGGATCGCCGGCGCGTGGAGCTGAGCGAGCAGGATGTGATGGAAGTACTGAAGCGAGCACGCGCCGACTACAAGATCGACGAATCACGCATTTACTTGATGGGCCATTCGATGGGCGCCATCGGCACTTGGGCCATTGCCGCGAAGCATCCGACCATCTGGGCGGCATTGGCGCCGTTTTCAGGGCTTGGCAATCCTTCGACGATTGCGACGTTCAAGCACATCCCGCAAATCGTCGTGCACGGTGATGCGGATCCAACCGTCAATGTCTCCGGATCGCGCACGATGGTGGCCGAGATGAAGAAGCTTGGTGTCGACCACGTCTACATCGAAGTGCCTGGCGGCAATCACACCGACATGGTGGTGCCGAATATTCCGAAGGCTTTCGACTTTTTCGATTCGAAGCGGAAGAGCGCGACACCGACGACGCAGCAGTGATCACTGAGTAAGAGACACAGGACGAAGTCAGCCACGAAGGACGTGACTTCGTGCCCTTCGTGGCTCAATTCTCGTAACTTGATTACTCTCTGAGTCTCTGAGGCTCGTCCGTCAGTTTGTATACATCGCGATGATGCTCTCGATCGCGCGTTTGCAGACGGCGCAAAACGCCGGGCTACGCGTGAACATGATGCAATCGACCTCGGGCCGGAAATAGCCGGTGGCCTCGTAGTTGGCACCTTCGAAGGCCCCAACCTTCCCTGCATATTTCTCGCGCGCGAAAAGCTTCAGCTCGAAGCCGCGGACCTCGGCAAACAGCGCCTCCATCTCGGACTCCGGACGATTCTCGGCTCGGATCTTCCCGCGCCGTTCCTGAAACGCCCGCGAGGCCTTCTCGAACTCCTCCTTCAACCATGGTGTGGGCAGGGGAGTTCCCGGTTCTGCCAAATCGCGCCACTTCAATGTCTTGGGATCGAGGAGAGCCGTGACGTTGGGTTCCCACGGCTCGATGCGGGGGCCCGTCGCAGCCGCATACGCGACCGGCGACGTGTAGTACTCGTCCGCGAGCGCGGCAAAGTGATGAGCGAACTCGTGGACGAACACATAGGGCGCCTGGTCGCTGTCCGCGGCGACCGTTCCGTATTGTCCGAAGATGCCACCGCCGCCATAGGTCCGGGTGTTGGTCAGAATCTCCACGAACTCATAGGGCGCAAATGCCGCGATGTCGCGGAACGCACGGTTGTTGAATGTCAGGATGTAGCGTTCAGAACCAAAAGCGTCGTAAGTCGTACCGATCGGCGAGGCACGATGGACGTTCGTGGAGGGGCGAGAGATGCCGGAGTCGGCCGAGGCCGGCACCAGCCCCCAAATGTTGAAGTCGCGGCGACGCTCCTTGAAGGGTGATGTGGCAAAGAGAATGTCGACCATCCTGCGCGCATCACGTTCGAACTTGCCGCGTTCGGCGGCGGTGTAGCCATCGCCAAGCAGCAGGAAATCCACTTTCGTCGAGGGGTCGCCGTTTCGTTCGATCGTGATGAGCGGGCCTGGCGACGGCGGCGTCGAGGGATCCACGAACATGTCCTTGGGATCGACCTCGGCGCTCCACACTTCCTGAAACTGATTCTTCGCGTCGCGCTTCCGGACGACAATCCGTACGGGTCCAGAGGGTTCGGGAAATCGTAGTGACTCGTGGAAGGTTCGATTGACCTTCTGCGCCTCGTCTGTCGTCTCCCACTCGCCGTAGACCGACGCAAAGCCGCGCGAGTAGTGGACGCGACCGCTCCCGCGATCCTGAACCTCGAAGAAGTACTTGCCAAGGTTCGTGCGATCGATGGTCTTCGAGGGGCTGCCCGGCCATTCGAGCGGTTCGATCACCACGCGGTCGACGCTGAACATCTCCTGCTTCGCATTTCCGGTGTGGAAGTAGTCGAAGCGCATCGTTCGCTGCGCGAACGCATCGCTGCTAACGATCAGCGTGAAGAAGAGAGCGATCACCGGTGGTGAGTGGATCATGGCGATAAGTTACAAGTTACAAGTTACAAGTTACAAGTTCAGTTCAGAGTTCCTTGGTTGGTAACTTGTAACTTGGAACTTGTAACTATCCGATTAACATCTCGTAGTAGATGAGCGGGGTGTTTCGATAGACGACGCGACCGACCTCGCGAAATCCGCACTTTTCGTAAAAACCCCCGGCGCCGGCCACGCTGTCGTAGGCATCGAGACGAATCGCGTTGGCAGAGCGCTCGCGCGCAATCCGTAGCGCGTCGATCATGCAGCCGCGACCAACCCCCTGACGTTGCCGATCCGGATCCACGGCCATACTGGTCAGGTAGAGCGGCGACTGGCTGGCGCTGAAGTAGGCGGGATCGATCGCCCATGGCTTCTTGGCAGCCAGCCGCAGGCTTGCGATCAACTTTCCACCATCCCGCGCGACATAGAGGCCGGGGATGGCCATATCCCGGATGACGCCGCTCTCGGTGCCGCCCTGTGACCAGTGTCCCTTACCGAAATCGCGG
Source organism: uncultured Acidobacteriota bacterium (assembly GCA_963724485.1). Taxonomy (GTDB): domain Bacteria; phylum Acidobacteriota; class Vicinamibacteria; order Vicinamibacterales; family UBA2999; genus JACCSI01. The sequence continues at coordinate 242,465 of CAVRUW010000009.1, read as the reverse complement.
GTCAGACGCTCGGCGACCGCTGTTCGAAGAGCGGCGATGCCCGGGACGTCTTGAGCGTGTGCTTTTTCCAAAATCACAGGCAAGATCAGCGCCTCGCCAAATTGGCTCGGGCGGTGTTGTACTGCGCCACCATCTCGCGATGCCACTGTGAAAATGCCGGTGAGGACGTTGGTGCGTCGCCGACGTCTCGAAGGGCACCAGTCCTCACAGAGGCCAGTGCAGCTTCGATGATTTGCTCGTAGTCCGCCGGCGGCGTTGAAAGAACCATCTTGAGTCGCTCGAGAGCCGCTTCGCGTGTCGTTGCGTCTACCCTTACGGGCAGCGCCTCGAACTGCGTCCGCAGGCGGGTAATTGTCTTTACCGCGTCCGCCGGATCCATCGCGGCGTTCATGATGTCGACCACTCGCCGAAGCTGGGCGCGACGACCCACGTACAGCAGAAGAGAGGTCGCGACATGTTCGGGCTCTCCTTCGAACGTGCCGTCATCCCACAGCACCGCCGCGAGCTCAATCGCGTCGAGCGAACCGGGTGACCAGCCGCTCGCCGTGGGGTTCGAACGGCTCGACCCACTAACAAGGAATTCAAAGGCGTCTCCAGGGCCGATCAAGGCAGTGCCGTCTTGGTTGCCTTGCCGCCCGCTCGAGGTCAGTTGATCGGCCACGAACGTCTTCACGAAAAACATGATCGCGGGTTTCTGCGTCAGGTTCCTGACCGTCACGCGATACCTTGGGTCGGGATCGAGGACCATTTCGATGTTTTCAACCGAAAGTCCTGCTGTCTGGTTGTCCACTCGAGGAGGAACCAGCGTCGTCGCATCGAGCGGGATCAAGGAGAACGTTACTGGTTCGAGACCAAAGTCGCGCAGTCGTTCAACGACCGTGGGTTGATCCGCCCGCACGGTCACGGACTCGACTTGTTCTTCCTCCTGATGCGGGGATCCGCGCAGGATCGAGACCTGCACGAGCACGCCTTGTTCGGTGAGAACGTGCGACACCCGCAGAGCGCTGATCGGCGCTTTCCCAGGCGGTGGCGTCCAGCTCTTGAGTCGCGGGAAAAACGGCGTCCACGATCCGGTCTTGCGGGCGCTGACGACCGTGCGAGTGATTCGACCGTCGGCAAAGGTCTTGACCAGCACGACAGCTTTCGGCCCATCGGCGGGTTGCTGGGCCTGCGCCGCGACGGACATCCAAGCCGCGAGTCCCATCCCCATCACGAGATGTGGAATGCCTCTTGTCAGCACGTTCCTGCCATCTAGCATACGTCGCCGCCCGGCTATAGCACCTGTGACGGCGAACCTGCGCGCAAGACGAACTCGCCTTGCTCGAGCCGAATTTCGAACGAGAGGTCCGAGTGCATTTCGTCGACCAAACAAATGCAGCAGGATGAGACCAGTCGCTACCGGTGGCATCACCATCGGGAGCATCGCGAGCGTTTCAACGATTGTGCGACCGGGAAACTGCTTGCCCATCCGAGCGTGACACCCGGTGGCAGGACGACGGCGTCGCGACCAATGCCACCAGGGCACTGAAACCCGCAATGCCGAGGGCAGGCGCGCTCATTCAGCGGGAGAGCGGCCGAAACCCCGCGGCAACGAAAACCTCGAGCGCTTCCTTGGTACGGAGGAACTCGACGACTTTTCGCGCCTCGGATACGCGGCCGCCGACTATCGCGGCCGCCGGATACACAATCTCCGGAGCATCGGCATCGGAGACACGATGCACGATTGAGACGCCTTGCGATTGCTCTCCAGAAGGGACATCGGTCGAGTAGAGGATGCCCGCTTGCGCGCCTCCGGCACGAACCGCAGCAAACACGGCCGGGCTCGTGGGAAGCGGCACCACCTTCGAACCGACAGCCGGCCAGAGTCGGACGGTCTCGAGCCACTGACGGCCGTACACGCCAGCCGGCACTGCCGCCGGATCGCCCATCGCGACACGAGGGATCGCCGGGGATCCCAACGCGTCCGGCCACTGCTGCGGTCGTTGTCCGACCGACGTGATCACCACGAGTTGGTTGCTGATGACGTCGACGCGCGTGTGGGGTACGAGCCGCCCGGCGCGTTCAACGACGTCCATTTGCGTCGGATCAGCGCTGATGAATATCTCGATTCGAGCGCCTTCGATGATCTGACGCGCCAGGGTGTTCGATCCAGCGAAGTTGAACCGCACGTCGATCGCAGTCGCGTCGTGTAGTGCTTTCGCGAGTTGTGGTCCTAGAACGCTCAGACTGGCAGCGGCGGCAACGAGCAGCTCCTTGCGCACTGGTCGCTGCGCGGCAGGGCTGGCGGCAAATGCCACGAGCAGCCCGAACATGAGCATTCGACGCGCGCTGGTCGCCACCTAAGCAGTTTAGTATGACTTCGAGCGCCAGGGCGGACGCTTTGAGCCGGTTCCAGGCATGGGCACCCGCGCTACAATCTGCGCCAGAAAAAGGGGGAGGGTTTATGAAGCGACTGGCGGGAGCCTTCGCGCTCGCGTGCTTGCCGACATTGATCGCAGCTCAGGCACCCGGTTCGGACCGCCTGAACCTCGACCTGTATCTCGAGCTGGAAACCGTGACCGATCCGCAAGTCTCACCGGACGGCACGCAAATCATCTATACCCGCGGCTGGGTCGACAAACAGGCGGACCGCCGCGAGACCTCGCTCTGGATCATGAATGCGGACGGCACCAAGAACCGCTTCCTGGTTCGAGGCAGCAACGCCCGATGGTCGCCAAGCGGCGACCGAATCGCCTACACGGCCACCGGCGAGCCGCGCGGTTCGCAGATTTTCGTTCGCTACATGGATGCGGAAGGCGCTACATCGCAGATCACACGCGTTGAAAAGGCGCCGAGTGCAATCGCCTGGTCGCCTGATGGCACGCGTGTCGGGTTCGTGATGAACGTCGAATCGAAAGTGTCGTGGCCGATCAAGATGCCGCGAGCTCCCGAAGGCGCTCGCTGGGTCGAAACCCCGCGCATTGTCGAACGGCTCGACTATCGGCAGGACGGCACGGGCTTTGATGACGATGTGTATCGGCACATCTTTGTCGTGCCCGCGACCGGCGGGACGCCCCGCCAGCTCACCGATGGCAACTGGCACCACAACGGGGTCGAGTGGACCCCGGACGGCAAGCAGATCCTCTTTGGCTCGCTGCGCACCGAGGACGCTGAATACCAGTGGCGCGAGTCGGAGATCTACTCCGTCAACACCGAGACCGGTGCGATCACGCAGCTGACGAAACGAAAGGGTCCCGACGGCAATCCGCAGGTGTCACCGGACGGCAAGCGCATTGCCTACACCGGCAACGACTGGTCGAAGGACACGTGGCAGGACAGCAAGCTGTACGTCATGAACATCGACGGCGGTAGTCCACGGATGGTCTCCGGCGCCTGGGATCGTTCGCCGCAGAGCGTGATGTGGAAGGAAGACGGCACGGGCCTGTATTTCACCGCGCAGGACTCGGGCTCGCAAAACTTGTACTTCCTGCCGTTGGCTGGAAGCCGGCCCGACGAGGTTCAGGTCGTCACCAAGGGCACGCACATGCTCACGACGTCGAGCATGGCCAAAGGCAAAGCGGTTGGCACACTGTCCTCACCGCAGAAGCCCGCTGACATCGTCAGCTACGACTTGAGCGCGCCCGGGCAGGTGAAGCAGTTGACGTCCGTCAACGACGACATTCTTGCTGGCAAGAAGCTCGGCCAGGTCACTGAGATGTGGTACACGGCGCCGGACGGCCTGAAAGTTCAGGGTTGGTACGTCACGCCGCCGGATTTCGATCCCGCCAAGAAGTACCCAATGCAGCTGCACATCCATGGCGGGCCGCACAGCATGTACGGCGTCGGCTTCAACTACGGCTGGCAAGAACACGCTGCCAATGGCTATGTGATTCTCTACACGAACCCGCGAGGCAGCACGGGTTATGGCAGCTCGTTTGGCAACCAGATCATGCGCGCGTATCCGAGCAAGGACTACGACGACCTGATGGCTGGTGTGGACGAGCTGTTGAAGAAGGGCTTCGTCGATCCCCGCAACATGTTCGTGACCGGTTGCAGCGGCGGTGGCGTGCTCACGGCGTGGGTCGTTGGTCACACCGATCGCTTTGCCGCGGCATCCTCCAACTGTCCCGTCATCGACTGGGTCAGTTTCGTCGGAACGACCGACGGTGCGAGCTGGTACTACAACTTCGAGAAGCTGCCGTGGGAAGACCCGTCGGAGCACCTGCGACGCTCCCCGCTCACCTACGTTGGCAACGTCAAGACGCCGACGATGTTGATGACCGGCGTGCAGGACCTGCGCACGCCGATGCCGCAGACCGAGCAGTTCTACAGCGCGCTGAAGCTGCTGAAGGTGCCAACGGCGATGATTCGCTTCAACGAGGAGTGGCACGGCACGACGTCACGGCCGTCGAACTTCATTCGCACGCAGTTATATCTGCGGCATTGGTTCGAGAAGCACAAGAGATCGCCGGCGGTCACAACGACCGCGCAGCAGCAGTAGGCAGGGAGACGGCGGCTCCCGAAAAACGTAGCCACGAAGGCACGAAGAACACGAAGAAATGGTTGGATCCTCCTTCGTGACTTCGTGCCCTTCGTGGCTGTCTTTTTTATTGGCCCGGTTTCTTCGTTCGAGGACTCAGATGAAACGCGCGTTTGCTCTGCTTGCCGGCCTGGCGTTAGCCGTCGTAACAGTTCCTGCGCAGGCCCCCATCGATCTTGGCACTATCTCGCGCATCAAGCAGGAAGCCCTGACGCGCTCGCGGGTGATGGAACACGTCGGCTGGATGAGCGACGTTTACGGGCCGCGGGTCACGGGCACGCCGAACTTTCAGCGGGCCAGCGAATGGGCGATGAAGCAGCTCACCGAGTGGGGGCTGGCCAACGTTCATCAGGAACGTTTTGCGTTTGGCCAGGGCTGGCGCGTCGAGCGGTTTTCGGTGCACATGATTGCGCCCGAGCCGCAGCCGATCATCGGCTATCCGCGTACGTTCTCGCCCTCGACCAAGGGCACCATCAGCGGCGACGTCATTCGTGTCGACATCCGCAGCGAAGCGGATCTCGCCAAGTACAAGGGCACGCTCAAGGACAAGATCGTCCTGCCGCAGCCGGTTCGTCGCGTGCGGATGCTCGAGGACCGAATCATTCTTCGGATGAATGAGGAAGACATCGCCGAAGCGCTTTCGACGCCGATCCCTTCGGCTGGTGGGACCGGTGCGAGCTGGTGGGGCTACTGGGGCGAGTGGGGCTGCGCCTCTGACAAGCGAGCGCATCGCGCAGTTCTACGTGGCCGAAGGCGTGGCCGCGGTTCTCGAGCGCGGCTCCGATAGCGACATGTCGGCGGGCGGCAGCGACCTGTCGTGGCAGACGCAACGCATCGATGGCGGCACGATCTTCCCGAGTGGTGGCGGCAGCCGCGATCCCAAGATCCCGGCCCAGGTGCCATCGGCGACGATTGCCGTCGAGCACTACAACCGAATGGTTCGCATTCTCGAGAAGAACATTCCGGTTCGCGTCGAGATGAACATTCAAGCGACGTTCTATCCTGAAGCCGCGGGGACACCGAACGGGATCAACACGCTCGCCGAGATCCCTGGAACCGATCTCGCGGACGAAGTGGTGATCATGGGCGCGCACTTCGACACGACGACCGGCGCCACGGGCGCCACCGACAATGCGACGGGATCGGCGGCGATGATGGAAGCGGTCCGCATCATCAAGAGCCTCGGGCTGCGTCCTCGCCGCACGATTCGCGTCGCGCTGTGGGGTGGTGAGGAACAGGGGCTCCTGGGATCACGTGCCTACGTCGCAGAGCATTACGGGACCGAGACCAGCCCGAAGCCGGCCCATGCGAAGGTGGCGGCGTACTACAACCTCGATAATGGCACCGGAAAGATCCGCGGCATCTGGGGTCAAGGCAATCTCGGCGCGATGGCGCTGTTCCGCGAATGGATCGAGGCAGTCGAGGATCTCGATGCCGAGCTCGTCGGTCCGCGTTCGGTCGGTGCGACCGATCACTCGTCGTTTGATTCGGCTGGCATCCCGGGTTTCCAGTTCATCCAGGAACGGCTCGAATACAACTCGCGGACGCATCACTCCAACATGGATTTCGTGGATCGGGTTCAGCGGGACGATCTCATTCAGCAGGCGACCGTCGCGGCAGTCTTCGCGTGGTACACCGCGAATTGGCCGGAGAAGCTTCCCCGAAAGGTCATCGCGGGACGACCGGCGACACAATGAGCATCAGGAGCGCGGCTGGCCGGCCTTTCGAGCGATGAGCAAATAGCCTCGATTGGCGGCGTCCTTTTGCAGCGCCGTCAAACGGCCACGACCTTGTCCGAGTCGTGACTCGAGTTCACCCAGCGCGTACTGGACGTGCAGCCCGACCTCTGTAAAGCCGGCTTTCTGCGTATCCGCCAGGAGTGCCTGAAGCGCAGTATGCGCTTCCTTGAGCTGACCTTCTTCGGCTTGCACCCGTGCGGCGGTGAGTCGAACGGCGAATTGCACGTATCGATCCTGCGTGTCACCGGCTAGCGTGCGACCACGATCGATCACCGCGCGCGCCTCGGCGTTCTTTTTCTGGGCCAGCAGGGCGCGTGCGAGCAGGTCATGTGCCGCCGCTGAGCGATCGGTCATGCGTTCCTTCTCGAACACCTGCGCCGCCTGTCGTGCCAGTTGCTCGGCTTCGGCCGGGCGACGCTCCTCGATGGCCAGCGTCCCGAGAAACAATCGAGTGTCGGCGACGTCGCCCTCGGCGTTGAGGTCGGTGCGAACCTTGATTGCCTCCTCGAGCCTCGCCCGTGCACCCGCGAAGTCATCCTGCGCAATCAGCAGCGCACCCAGCCGCGTGCCGGTGTATCCAATCCCTTCCTTGAAGCCCAGATCGCGCCGAATGGTCAACGCCTCTTCGTACAGGCGCCTGGCTTCCTTGAGTTCTGCCTTCGTCTCGCGAACCTCGGCCAGGTTGTTCAGCGCGTAACCCACGCCGCTAAGTTCGCCGGACCCGCGGTAGAGCGTCAGACTCTCGTCGTACATCGTCGCCGCTTCGTCCAGCTGCCCGCTCAACTGAAGCGATGCGGCGAGGTTGTTCAACGCTCTGGCCAATGCGTTGTTGTCACCGAGCTTTCGATATAGCGCGAGCGCCTCGCGCAGCGGGACGAGCGAGCCCGCGATGTCGCCCTGTTGCGACTGAATGATGCCCAGCTGGGTGAGCACGTTCCCCATCACCCGCTGATCGCCGGTCTCGCGTCCGGTGGCGAGAATCTGTTCGGCCAGTGCCTTCGCCTCGGTCAGATTCCCCTGCGCGCGAAGGATCACGGCCTGGAGGAATTGCGAGCGGGCGACACCAGCGACATCGCCTGCCGAGGCGAACAGTTGCCGGGCTTCGGCCGCGGCCGCGACGGCGCTCTTTTTGTCGCCCAGCCGATCGGTCGCGTTGCCCAGTTGCAGCTTCGCCCGGGCGACGAGCAGCGGAGCACCGTGTGCCGCACCCTTCGTTGCGGCCCGCGCGGCCGCCGTTTCTGCCCGTTTGTAGTCGGACAGCGAATAGGCAGCGGAGGCCTCGGCGAGATCGATGCGGGGGTCGAGCGAGGCCGGCGTCGGCAATTGACGCAGCTTCTCGACCGTTCCCATAGCGGCCTGGGCCCTGGATGCGGATGTTTGGGCACTGGCGAGTCCCAGGCCGTACTCGAGATTGTCAGGGAAGAACTCGACGAGGGTCCCGAAGATCGCGATGGCCCGGTCCCAATCGCGAGTGACGACGCGATAGCGGGCTTCGACCAGCAGCTTGTTCTCGCGTGAGAGGGGGCCGGAAAGATCGAATGCGACCTGCGCTTCACGGCGAGCTGTGGCTTCGTATCCAAGGCCCGACCAGGCTTCGCTGAGCGCCGACCGGATCAACGAGTGCTTCGGGTCAGCCGTCGCCGCCTGCTGGAGAAGATCGCGCGCCTTCATGGTCTCGAACTGCCGAAGTCGCGAGAGCCCTTCGGCATAGAGACGCGTGGCTTCCTGGTTCGCCGGCAGCGACGCGCGAACCGTGGCGACAGACTCGGCGGAGAGGCCGGCGACACCGAGGCGTTCGCGCAGTCGAGCCCCCGTGCGTGACACGAGCTCGAGCAGATCCGACTCGTTGCCGAGGTCAGTGATGGACGCCACCGTTTCGCCCATGACCGCATCCTGGAGACGAAGGTCGAGCCGGAGTTTGCGCCCGCCCGCTTCTCCCATCGACAGGTACGAACCGACCAGCACGATGTCACATCCCAGATTCGTCCGGATGCGCGCCAACGTTTCGCGCCCGAAGCTCTCGTTGCGCGCGAGCGCGAGTTCGATCCGTCCCCGCGCGACGGTTTCGCCAGGGATCGTGCGCAGCGTCTCGCCCGCGGCCAGCTCGGAGGAGAACAGCTCCGAGAGTGCGGTTGAAAGCCAATCGGCTTCGGGCCGTCCCGACAAGTTCTGGAACTCCATCACCGCCACCGATCGACGGAACGTTGCCGCCGGTCGAGCGTTTTCCGCATCTACGCCTTCCCTCGGTGCTCTGGTCATGAACAACCAGCCACCGAGCGCCAATAGCGCGGCACCGGCGATGGCCGCCCACACCACCGTGCGCGACGGAGCTCGTCGATCGACAACGTGCGAAGCCATCGATGCATCCGAGTGCCGATCGATCGCTCGCAGATCGAGGACCGTGTCCCGCATGTTCTGATAGCGTTCGCGCGGATTCTTCTCGAGGCAGCGGTCGACCACGCGCTGCAGCTGTTCCAAGGTCCCGCGCGGCACCTCGTCGCCGACGGTGGGAAATCGTGGCGTGGGATCGCGAAGGATCGCGCTGACCACGTCGGTGCCGGTGCGACCTTGAAAAGGAAGGCTCCCCGTCACCATCTCGTAGAGCAGCACGCCGAAGCTCCACACGTCCGTTCGGTAGTCCACGGGGTCGCCACGCGCCTGCTCCGGCGACATGTAGGCCGTGGTCCCCATGACCACGCCGGGCTGCGTGCGATGTGCGACAGTGGTTTCTCCACGCTCCGTCTCTGGCTGTTCGGGCGTTTCGACCAGCTTGGCCAGGCCGAAGTCGATGATCTTGGAGTGGCCTTCCTCGGTCACCATCACGTTGCCGGGTTTGAGGTCGCGGTGCACGATTCCTTTCTCGTGCGCGCGTGTCAGCCCGCCGGCGATCTCGATCGCCAGTGTCAGGATGCGTCCGATCGTCAACCGTTCGCGCCTCATCGTGTCGGTGAGCAGGCGCCCTTCAATCAGCTCCATGGCGATGAAGGTCACGCCGCTGTCTTCGTCGATCTCGTGAACGACGCCGATGTGGGGATGGTTGAGGGCTGCCGCGGCGCGGGCTTCCTGGACGAATCGCCGCTTGCGGTCGGGGTCGGCGAGGAGCGCCGGCGGCAGCACCTTCAACGCAATCTCCCGCTCGAGGCGCGTGTCGAAGGCGCGATAGACGATCCCCATGCCGCCGCGGCTGATTTCGCCGAGGATCCTGAAGTGGGAAAGGGTTTGGCCAGCCGTGAGCATGGCGACGAAGGACTTCGCCGACACTCTAGCAGACTGGAGCACCAGCCGCGTTTGATCTCTCGATGCGGTTCGGATAGGCTGGGGCTTCCATGTTTCCCGTCCACGCGCACCATACCCATCACCACCGCTCCACGAGCGGGTCGGCAGGGCTGCGCGTGTAAGGCAAACGCGACCGTTTCGTGAGAAGCACAGGCCCGCCGAACCCGGCGGGCTTTTTGTTTTCAGGGCTATGGATTTCAGCAAACTCGATGGATTGATCCCGGCCGTCGTCCAGGACGCCGTCAGCAGCGAAGTGCTGATGGTCGGTTTCATGAACGAACGGGCGTGGGAGATTACTCAGGAAACTGGCTACGTCACCTTCTTCAGCCGGACGCGAAACCGGCTGTGGACCAAGGGCGAGACGTCGGGAAATCGACTGGCGGTCGCACAACTGCTGGTCGATTGCGACGAGGACACGGTGTTGATCAAGGCCCACCGCGAGGGCGATGGCAACGTCTGTCATACCGGCGCGCGTTCCTGCTTCGTGGAGTTACCCCGATGAAGCTGCGGTTGGGAATCCCCAAAGGGTCGCTGGAAGCCGCGACGGTGCAGCTGTTCCAGCGTGCCGGGTTCAATGTGCTCGTCAGCACGCGATCGTACTTTCCCGCAATCGACGACCCCGAGATCGAATGCATGCTCATTCGCGCTCAGGAGATGGCGCGCTATGTCGCGGATGGCGTCCTCGATGCGGGGCTCACGGGGGCTGATTGGATCGAGGAGCATCAGCTCGGCCACCCTGAGCAGGTTCCGCTCATCCCGGTGGCGAACCTGATCTATGCGAAACAGAGTTTTGGCAAGGTGCGTTGGGTTCTCGCCGCGCCCGAAGACTCCCCGTTCAAGAGCGCTGAGGATCTCAACGGCAAACGGATAGCGACCGAACTTGTTCGCGTGACGAAGAACTACTTCACGCGGAAGGGGATGACTGTCGACGTCGAATTCTCGTGGGGCGCGACCGAGGTCAAACCACCCGTGTTGGCAGACGCGATTGTCGAAGCGACTGAAACGGGGTCGACGCTGCGGGCCAATCGGCTGCGAATTCTCGACACCGTCATCGAATCGAACACGCAGCTGATTGGCAACCAGACGGCGCTCGGTGACTCCTGGAAGCGCACCAAGATTGAAAACATCGCGCTGCTACTCCAAGCCGCCATCGAGGCGCAGGGCCGGGTCGGGCTGATGCTCAACGTGAGGCAGACCGATCTGCTGTCGGTCCTTGGCTTGCTGCCGGCCTTGCAGCGACCGACGATTTCGTCGCTGAGCGATCCCGAATGGGTGGCGGTCAACACGATCATCGAAGAGCGGACCGTCCGCGATCTCATTCCCAAGCTGAAGATCGCTGGTGGTCAAGGCATCGTCGAATATCCGTTGAACAAGATCGTGCTGTAACTCGCATGCGGATCATCGCTTCCAGCAATCGTGCCGCAGTCCGCGCCCTCCTGTCCGCCAGCCGGACCCGCGACGCGTCCGTCGAGCGTCGCGTGGGACGTATCGTGGCCGACGTTCGCCGCAATGGGGATCGCGCCCTGAGGCGATATGCCGTCGCTCTTGACGACTTGGAGGGGCCGCTGGAAATACCTCCAACAACCTGGGAGCGTGCGGCGGCTTCACTCTCGCCTAGCGTGCGCCGCGCGGTTCGAAGTGCGGCCCGGAACATTCGTCACGTCGCTCGCGCTCAGCGGCCCCGTGAGTTTCGAACAACCGTCAGACCCGGTGTCGTCGTCCAACAACGAGTGATTGCACTGGACCGAGTCGGCTGTTACGTGCCAGGAGGCCGCTATCCACTTCCTTCATCCTTGTTGATGACGGCGATCCCAGCGAGAGTCGCTGGAGTCGGCGAGGTGGTTGTGACCTGCCCCAAGCCTCATCCGGTCGTGCTGGCCGCGGCGATGGAGGCGGGTGTTGATCGCGTGTTCGGCGTCGGCGGCGCCCATGCCGTCGCGGCGCTGGCTTACGGCACTGCAACGGTGCCGCGTGTCGACAAGATCGTTGGTCCGGGCAACAAGTGGGTATCAGCGGCCAAAGCGTTGGTCAGCCCGGATTGCGCGATTGATTTCTACGCCGGCCCGACGGAAATCGTCATAGTGGCGGCGACAGGACCGGCCGACTGGATTGCCGCGGACCTGGTGGCGCAGGCGGAGCACGATCCGGACGCTCGCGCGGTGCTGATCACGCCAAGTCGGCGGCTTGCGGAGCAGGTGGCGAGCCGCGTAGAGCGGTTGCTGCCGGCCGATGGTCCGGCGCGCGCGTCGATTGCCCGACACGGTGGCGTGATCGTGACGCGCACGCTAAAAGAGGCGATGGCCTTGGCCAACGACGCTGCGCCCGAGCATCTGGTCGTCGATCGCGAATCGTTGGTTGGCCAGGTCAGATCGGCCGGTGCGGTGTTCGTCGGCCCGTGGACGGCGCAGGTTGCCGGCGACTATGCGATCGGATCCAACCATGTCCTTCCCACCGCGGGGGCGGCGCGGTTCAGGGGCGGGTTGAACACCGCCGATTTCGTCCGTCAGGTCTCCATCCAACGCGTGTCGCGACGGGGGCTCCAGCGGCTGGCGCCCACCGTCTTGACGCTCGCCGGTGCCGAAGGGCTCGCCGCACACGCAGCGTCGATATCAATCAGGGTTTCAACCACGTGAACACTTCCATGCCTCGAATCCAGGGAATTCCCGACCTCGGTCCCGGCCTGCGTCTGCATCTCAACGAGAACACTTCCGGGTGTTCCCCGAAAGTCGTGGAAGCGGTACGTGGTTTCGACGCTCGTGGGTTAGCGACGTATCCGGATTACCGTCACGCGGTGATGGAGACCGCGTCGTTTCTCGGTGTCGATCCGGAATGGGTGGTTCTGACCAACGGGCTGGACGAGGGAGTGCTGCTGACGGCAATTGCATATCTCGGTGCGCGAACGCCCGCGCCGTTGGTGGCAGCTGGCGCGCCCCTCGTGACGCCGTCCGGTCAGCCGGAAGTTGTCATGGCCTTGCCGGCGTTCGAGACCTACATCTCGACCGCGAAACCAATGGGCGCTCGCGTGGTCACGGTGCCGCCAGGTCCCGATTTCGCGTTTCCTGTTGATGCACTGCTATCAGCCGTCAACACGAACACGCGATTGATCTACATCAACAATCCCAACAACCCCACCGGCCAGCGCGTCTCGAAGGACGATATCCGTCGTGTCATCAGAGAGGCCGGTCACGCGCTCATCTTTCTGGACGAGGCATATCAGGACTTCATGGGCGAGAACTTTCTCGATGAAGCGCTCACGTACTCCAACGTTATCGTGGGTCGAACGTTTTCCAAGGCGCACGGCCTTGCGGGCATGAGAGCCGGCGTGATGATCGCCCAGCCGGATGTACTCGAGCCGATCCGCAGGGTGATGCCGCTGTTCAATCTGAATGTCGTTGCCGTGGCCGCGCTGCGTGCCGCGATCGCCGATACCGAGTTCACACCGTGGTTCGTCGATCAGGCGACGCGATCGAAGGAGATGTTCTATCAGGCGCTGGATCGGCATGGTCTGCGCTACTGGCGAAGTGCCGCCAACTTCATCCTGGTTGACGGTGGTGCCCACGCACGGGCGCTGATCGACGGCCTGATCGCTGGGGGTGTGCTCGTTCGCGATCGCACCAGGGAACCACACTGTGCCAACTGTTTTCGCATCACGGCCGGTCCGGTCGAACACACGCAGAAGGCCATCGAAGTGCTGGAGGCGGTGTGCGCAAGGCTCTGATCGCGCGGGTCACCCGAGAAACGCAGATTCGAGTGTCGTTGAATCTCGAGGGGCGAGGCCGCTTCGATAACCGCACAGGAGTTCGCTTCCTCGATCACATGCTCGACCTCGTCGCGAAGCATGGCGGGTTCGATCTGACGGTGAGAGCGACTGGTGATCTGGATGTCGATCAACATCACACCGTCGAGGATGTCGGGATCGCTCTCGGTGAAGCCGTGACGAAGGCGCTGGGCACTCGGCGGGGGATCAATCGCGCGGGATATTTCGTCATGCCGATGGACGAGACGCTGGCCGTTGCGGCGATCGATCTTGGTGGTCGGCCACACACCGTTGTCGATACCAAGGTGAAGGTCAGGTTGGTGGGCGATCTCCAGACGGAGCTCGTGCATGACTTCTTCGAGGGGTTCGCCTCCGCCGCACGCGCCAACGTCCACATCAAGGTGATGTACGGGCGTTCGAATCATCACAAGATCGAAGCGTGCTTCAAGGCCTTCGGTCGCGCCTTGCGTGTGGCGTGCGCCAAGGATCGACGGATGGCGAAACAGTTGCCGAGCACGAAGGGTCTGCTGTGATCGCGCTGATCGACTATGGTGCAGGCAACCTCGCATCGGTCCGGAAGGCGCTGGCGGCGCTCGACGCCGACGTCAAGACGCCCGCCGTCGCCGCCGATCTCGTCGAGGCACGCGGCATCATCGTCCCGGGGGTCGGTCACTTTGCGGCGACGCAGGCGCTGGATGACCGGTGGCGCGTCGCGATTCAGGCGGCGCTCGATGGTGGCGCCGCCCTCTTCGGGATCTGCCTCGGAATGCAGTGGCTATTCGAAGGGAGCACCGAGGCCCCAGGAATACGCGGATTCTGCGCCTTCTCAGGCGCCTGCAGCCATTTGGCCGAGGAAGGTGCGCAGAACCCGAAAACAGACCCGACCCCGGGTCGCAAGATTCCCCATGTTGGGTGGAACGGGGTGGAGATGCCGAGGGCGTCGGGGCTGATGGAGGGGATTGCGGACGAGGCGCAGGTGTATTTCACGCACTCCTACGTCGCCCCGGTGACCGAAGTCGCGGTCGCGACCACCAGTTACGGCGTCACCTTCGCCTCGGCGGTAGAGCGCGGCCGCATTGCCGGCGTGCAATTCCATCCAGAAAAATCCGGCGACGTCGGCCTTCGAGTCCTCCGCAACTGGCTCCGTGCTGTCTAAACGAATCATCGCGTGCCTGGACGTTCGTGACGGCCAGGTGGTCAAAGGGATCAACTTCGAGGACCTGCGGCAGGCGGGAGATCCGGCAGCTCTCGCGGCGCGATACAACCGCGAAGGTATCGACGAGATCGTCATCCTCGATGTGACGGCCACACTCGAGGCTCGCCGCGCGCGCGCCCACACCATCCAGGCGGTAGCCCGCGAAATCTTCCTGCCTCTGTGCGTTGGCGGCGGGATTCGTACGGAAGATGATGCCGCGGCCGCCGTCGAAGCCGGCGCGGACAAAGTGAGTCTCAACACCGCCGCTCTCGCCGAGCCTTCCCTGATCTCACGTCTCGCGTCACGTTATGGAAGCCAGGCGGTGATTGTGGCGATCGACGCCAAACGCGGAGAGTCAGGTCGATACGACGTGTATGCCCGTAGCGGCACCGATCAAACACGGCGCGACGCCGTCGAGTGGGCGCAGGAGGCAGCCGATCGAGGCGCCGGCGAGATTCTGCTCACGTCAATCGATCGGGACGGGACGAAGGCGGGGTTCGACTGCGATCTGACCGCCGCGGTCTCGAGCGCCGTGCCAATTCCCGTGATCGCATCCGGTGGGGCTGGCACATTCGATCACTTTGCCGAGGTGTTCACCACCGGCCGGGCCGACGCCGCCCTGGCCGCCTCGATCTTTCACTTCAAGGAAAAGAGCGTCCGCGAGCTGAAGGAGTTCCTATTCAAGAGGGGCGTTCCCGTGCGTCTGTGACGACCAACGTACAAGCCACGGAAACACGGAAACACGGGAACTGGTTAGGCAAGTGCCCTGTCAACTGATCGTAAGATTTGATTCCGTGTTTCTGTGCTTCCGTGCCTCGTGTGTGACGCATGCTGATTCCATCGATAGATCTCAAAGGCGGTAAGGTTGTCCAGCTCGTGCAAGGTGAGAAGGTCGCGATCGAATCGAATGATCTCGACGGCTGGATCGAACGGTTCTCCAAGTTTCCAGCCATCCAGTTGATCGATCTGGATGCGGCGATGGGGACGGGCACCAATGATGAATTGGTGCGTCACGTTTCGACACGCCTTCCGTGCCGCGTGGGTGGTGGGATCCGATCGGTGGGACGTGCCGAGGATGTCCTGGCGGCGGGCGCGAAAGCGGTGATCGTGGGATCGGCGTTCTTTGACGTCCGGCGTGGGGCGGATGGCGGAAGCGTGATCAAGTTCGACTTTGCCGAAGCCCTTCGCGATGCGGTCGGTCTGGACAAGATCGTCGCCGCGGTTGACGCCAGGGAAGGCCGGGTTGTCATTCACGGATGGCGGACACCGCTGGCGATCTCGAGCGTCCAGGCGGTGAAGGCCCTGGATCCGTACTGCGGTGAGTTCCTCTACACACACGTCGACAAGGAGGGACTGATGCAAGGCACCGATATGGACGCGATTCGCGTGCTGCGCGACGCGACCGCTCGTAAGGTGACGGCCGCCGGTGGTATTACGACACGTGAGGAGATCGACGCCCTTCATGAGATGGGCGTGGACGCAGTCGTCGGAATGGCGATCTATACAGGTTCCCTGGCCTTGGACTGAGTAGCGATGAAACGACTGATTGCACCCATAGTGCTGGCTCTGTTGACCTCATCCGGGAGCGCCGAACAAGCGCAACCCTCGGAGGCAGTGAAGGCGTACGTGCGGACCAGCGCCCCGATCATTGCGCTCACCAATGCGCGCGTCATCGATGGCACGGGCGCGCCGGCGCGAGAGAAGCAAACGATCCTCATTCGCGACGGCACGATCGCGGAGGTCGGCGATTCATCACGCCTGACGCCCCCGGCAGGCGCCGAAGTAATCGACCTCACCGGAAAGAGCGTGATCCCCGGGCTCGTGATGGTGCACGAGCATCTCTATTACCCGACGGGACCTGGCGTCTACGGACAACTCGGCGAAAGCTTCACCCGTCTCTATCTCGCGGGTGGCGTGACGACAATGCGCACCGGCGGGAATCTCAACGGGTATATGGACTTGAACCTGAAGCGGGCCATCGAGGCGGGTGAAAAAGCCGGCCCGGCAATCGATGCCACGGCACCGTACGTCAACGGTCGCAACCAGTTTCAGCAGATGAACACGGTGACAACGGCGGACGATGCCCGCCAGCATGTGGCGTACTGGGCGGGCCAGGGTGCGACGTCGTTCAAGGCGTACATGCAAATATCCCGCGCGGCTCTCGGGACAACCGTTGAAGAAGCGCACAAACGTGGTTTGAAGGTGACCGGCCATCTCTGTTCGGTCACTTACAGCGAGGCTGCCGATCTCGGAATCGACAATCTCGAGCATGGGTTTCTCGCCGCGACCGATTTTGTGACCGATAAACAGCCTGACAGTTGTCCTGGTCAGGGCCGCGGTCAGCAAGCGCTGATGGCGGTCGACGAAACGGGTGCCGCATTCAAATCGCTTGTACAGAAACTGGTCGACAAGCGCGTTGCCCTCACATCGACGTTGACAGTGTTCGAGACGTTTACACCCGGCCGTCCGATGCCACCAGGTCTCGAGGTGCTGACGCCTTCCCTCAAACAGCAGTTCGAGGAAACGCATGCCCGCGTCGCTAAAAACGCGACATCGAACTACGTCAAGCTGCTGCCCAAGGCAATGGCGCTCGAGCGAGCGTTCGCACGGGCCGGAGGGATGTTGATCGCGGGAACGGATCCCACAGGGGCGGGTGGGGTCATTCCGGGCTTCTCCAATCAACGTCAGGTCGAGTTGCTGGTCGATGCGGGATTCACGCCGCTCGAGGCGATCCGCATCAGCACGCTCAACGGTGCCGTGTATCTCGGTCGCGAGAAAAGCATCGGAACTATTGCGGCGGGCAAACAGGCCGACCTGGTCGTCGTCGCGGGAGATCCCTCGACGACCATCGCTGACATTCGCAAGGTCGAGACCGTGTTTCGTCGTGGTGTGGGATTCGACCCGGCCAAGCTGATCGCATCGGTCGCCGGCAGAGTCGGGTTGTTCTAGGAGGAACCGGTGAACGTACGAGTCAAAGTCTTCAACACGGCCGGACAGCTCGTCGGGCCGATCGAAATGCCGCGGGTCGAGAAGAGCGACGCCGAGTGGCGCGCGCAATTGACGCGCGAGCAGTACGAGGTCGCACGTGGAAAGGGCACCGAGCGGCCCTTCTGTGGCACGTTGCTCGACAACAAGAAGCAGGGCGTCTACAGCTGCATCTGCTGTCAGCTTCCGCTGTTTACGTCGGACTCCAAGTTCAACTCGGGCACCGGCTGGCCCAGCTTCTTCCAGCCGATCGCCGACGAGAATGTCGTCAACGAAGAGGACCAAACCTACGGAATGCGTCGCGTCGAGATTCTCTGCGCGCGCTGCGACTGCCACCTGGGCCACGTTTTCGAGGACGGCCCACGGCCGACTGGCCTGAGATACTGCGTCAATTCGGAATCGCTCGCATTTACCGACAGCGCGGCTCTCGCCTCACTCGCGGAACCAGGAGTCTAGGCTTCGTCTGGCCTGCAGGTAGAATGAAGGTTGCCCTGCCTGCACAAACGTGAAGCCATGATGCGCGTTCGATTCGCCTTGGTCCCTGTGTTTTGCACGGCTATTGGGCTGTACGGCATTACCTACTCAACTGCAGGAGCTGCGGCCGTCTCACAGGCGGAGCAGCAGAAGCCCGAGCCGAAGCCGTCCGGTCAGAAACCAACTAATCAAACACCAGAACAGCCAGAATCGCCCATCTTCCGCGCCAAGGTGAACATCGTGCGCGTGGACGTGTCGGTCACCGATCGCGATGGTCATGCGATTCAAACGCTCGAGCCATCCGACTTCGTGGTCAAGGAAGACGGGATCGTGCAAACGGTCGAGACGGCTCAGTTCATTCGACTCAACGGTGGTGTGCCCGAAGATCTCAAGGAATCAATCGAGATCAGATCGCCAGAGCATGCCCGGGTGCAAGCCGCGCGAGATGATGTGCGGCTGTTCGTCTTGTTCCTGGACGATTACCACATCGACAAGGCGCCGCAGATCATCATTCCGCTGCGGCGCACGTTGCGTGCGTTCGTCGAGAAATTGGGACCGTACGATCTCGTGGCGATTGTGGATCCGCTCACGCCGCTCACGCATATCGAGTTCACGCGCGACCGAAACGCCATGCTCGAGAGGGTCTCGAAGTTCGAAGGCCGCCGCGGCGAGTTGTTCCCGGTCAAGAGTGCCGCTGAAGAGATGCAGCAGACGCAGCGCAACATCTGGGAGTTGCGTGCTGGCGTCACGCTCGACGCCGTCAACGCGGTCGCAACGCATCTTGGCGGGCTTCGCGAGGGACGCAAGTCGATCCTCTTCGTCAGTCAGGGTCCTCCGGTCAGTCTTCGCAGTATCAATTGGCCTCGTATGGAGGATGTCGTCAACTCCGCGAACCGCGGCAACGTGACGATTCACACGCTCGACCCCCGACCGCTCGGGTCGAGTGAGTTTGGCGGCAACATGGTGCTGCGCCGGTTCTCCGATGAAACCGGAGGCCGCGCCATCCACAACACGAACGATCATGCGGAGCATCTCGACGACGTGATTGAAGATGCGAGCGCGTACTACCTGGTCGGTTACGCGCCGTCTCGTGAGATGGCGGACGGCAAGTTCCACAAGATCGACGTCGAGGTCAAACGGCGCGGTTCGCGCGTCGTCGCACGGCGCGGCTACTATGCGCCGCGCGCGGAAGAGCTGAACGTACCCGCCGTGGTGCCGGTCGCCGCCGAAGTCATGGACGCATTGACGAACCTCGTCGAGCCGAAGCTTGGGCGGACGGCGGAAGTCTGGGTGGGTTTCACGCGAGGCAACGAGGCGCTCACTGACCTCACGATCACCTGGGATCCGACGACCAGAACGGGATCGTCTGCGGCAACGCGTCTCGACGTGCAGCAAGTGCAGAGCGATGGAACCGTCACCGGCGCGGCGCAATCGATCGATCGACGAGACTCGCCCGCGGCGACCGCGGCGGCCCGCTTTGCGCTCAACCCCGGAAAGACTCACTTTCGGCTGACCAGCTACGACTCGCGAGGCGAGGTTCTGGATCGATGGTTAGCTGAACTCACCGTGCCCGCGATCGCGAAGGATCCGTTATCGCTGGCGACGCCACGGTTTTTCGCCGCCCGCTCGGCGTTCGAGCTGCGTGGCCTTCGTGAGGCTCCCGAGGCGTCGCCGACGGCGTCGCGACGTCTGCGCAAGACCGATCGGCTACTCGTGGAACTCGAGTATTACAGTGCCGGTGGGGCTCCAGAGCTCGTGACCGAGCTACTCAATCAAAAAGGCGAGTCACTCGTCACGCTTCCTGTGCCGGCAGCTGTCGACAACAAGGTTCGCTTCGAGATTCCGCTTCAGAGTCTCGCCCCCGCGGTGTACGTGCTCCGCGTGAGAGCACGCACCGCGGACCGGCAAGCGGAGCAGCACGTGCCGTTCCGCATAGTGCCCTAGAAACACTGATTGATTGGGTGAGTGGGTGAGTGGGTGATTGCAATGGCGATTGAGTGATTGGGTGGTTGGATTGAGCGATTGAGGCAGAATGCCCGGTTCGCCCAAACCGGCTATCCTCGAACTGCCCAGTTTCTCAATCGTCCAGTTGCCTATCCGCTACCCTCACTGGCCATCCCCGCAATCACCAAATCACCCCTGCAATCACCAAATCACCCACTGTAATCACCCAATCCCCTACTGCAATCACCCAATCCCCCAATCACGCACTGCAATCACCTCACTCGCCCAATCACCCAATCGTGGCAATTAAACGGGTGTAGAATGCGAGGTCGGCTCAAAAAACCGGAGGAATTCATGGAGTTCAAGCACGCGGTTTCACGACGCAGGTTCGTGGGCGGACTGGCAGCCGCACTCGGCTACGTCAGTGCCGGAACTGGTCTCGATGTGTTCGCACAGGGGCGCGCCGCCGGACAGGGACGGCCAAGTGGAGCACCGCGTCCGCAGCAGACCGCGGCGGATTACGACGCGCTGGCCAAGCTGGCCAACAACGAGAACAACTGGGGCATACCCGACTCGGTGATGAAGGCCATGGAAGGCGCCTGGAAGTACGCTGGTCGCTACGGCTACCCCAATGCCGGGATTCAACAGGCCATCGCTGAATTCGATGGCGTGAAGTCCGAGAACGTGATGATTACGGCTGGCAGCGGCGAAGTGCTGCAGGTGGTGGGCACCACGTTCCTGCTCGGAGGCAAGAAGGTCCTCGGCGTCGAGCCGTCGTACAACTCCGTTTACTCACACGCGACGACTATCAAGAGCGAAGCGATCAAGCTGCCGCTGACGAAGGATTACCGCCAGGATATGGCCGTGATCATCGATACGGCCAAGAAGCGCGCCAGCGAGATCGGGTTCGTCTACATCTGCAACCCCAACAACCCGACTGGCGTGATCGTCACCAAGGACGAGATCAAGGAGCTGTTGGCCAATATTCCGGCGGACATGCCCGTCCTGATCGATGAGGCGTATCACCACTACGTCGACGATCCGAACTACGCGACCGCGATGCCATACGTCAACGAAGGACGTCCGGTCATCGTCGCACGCACGTTCTCCAAGATCGCCGGTATGGCGGCAATGCGCCTGGGCTACGCCGTGGCGACGCCAGACCTCCTGCAGAAGATGCGTCCGTTCTCGACCGGCAGCGTCAACGTGCTCGCGCAGTACGGCGGCGTCGCTGCACTGAAGAACAAGGCGGCGATGGCGGAAGTGAAGGCCAAGACGATCGCTGGCCGCGACAAGGCGGCCAAGGACCTGAAGGCGCTCGGCTACGACGTCATCCCGTCGCAGACCAATTTCTTCATGGTCCACCTGCGTCGTGACGTGCAGCCAGTGATTCAGGCCTTCCGCGAAGAAGGCGTGTTGGTCGGCCGTCCCTTCCCACCGATGACGCAGCATCTCCGCGTCTCGGTCGGGACTCCGGAAGAGATGGATCGGTTCATGGTCGCCTTCAAGAAGGTCATGGGCGCTCCGACGACGACGGCGAGCCGCGGCTGAATTGGGTAGGGCCTCGGGCCTAGGGCAGAGTTGAAAAGGGCACAGGAGATGGATCCTGTGCCCTTTCGTTTTGTTCGGCCGGCCCCAGGAGTAGGCGTCCTAGCTTTGCTTCACCGAGTGTGCACTGCACCCAACTCCTTCCTCCTCGAGAGCCACCGCCACCGGCCCCTCGCGAAATGCGCCCATCCCAGTGATGGCCATGGCGCCGATCCACCCCCATTGGTGGTAGCATCCTCAGCTGTTTGCTCCAACTTGCTTGTTTTTCGCCCAGCGGAGGCGCGCCATGCGCAAATTGAGGCTGCCACGATTCGGTCTCGCGATCGGTCTGTTCCTGGCTTTGGGCGCGAGTCACATCGCGTATGCCCAGAACCCCACATTCGCCCTCGAGGGCGTTGTCGTCGACGCGCAGCAGGCGGTCCTGCCGGGCGCGACCGTCACGGTCCAAAACACGGCGACCGGCCTGACGCGCACCGTCACGACCGACGACGGCGGGCGCTTCGTGGTCCGGGCGCTGCCGCCCGAGGGCCGTTACAACGTGCAGGTCGAGATCCCTGGGTTCGCGACCGAGCGACGGGAGGGCCTGGTCTTCAACGCCGGCCAGAACGTCGTGCTCAATTTCACGCTGAAGGTGTCCTCGGTGCAGGAGACCATCACGGTCGCCGGCGAGTCGCCGCTCGTGCAAACGACGTCGGCGGAGGTGTCAACCACCATCGACCGCACGGCGTTCGAGACTCTTCCGGCCAAGGAGCGCAACTACTTCAGGCTCCTCACCCTCGACTCCAACGTCGTCGCGACCGGAACCGGCTCGAACGCGGTGAATGTCGGCGGCCAGGAAGTGTGGAACTTCGGCACTTACGTTGACGGCACGAAC
This sequence comes from uncultured Acidobacteriota bacterium, assembly GCA_963724485.1. Taxonomy (GTDB): domain Bacteria; phylum Acidobacteriota; class Vicinamibacteria; order Vicinamibacterales; family UBA2999; genus JACCSI01. The sequence continues at coordinate 220,154 of CAVRUW010000009.1, read as the reverse complement.
AACCACTCGAAGTGGCTGACGCTGCAGCGGGCGCCACAGCTTGGCTCCAGCGGGTTCGCGATCGAAACGGTCAAAGAGGTCCAGATCATTACCAACCAGTTTTCCGCCGAGTTCGGTGGGCATTCCGCTGGCGTGGCCAGCATGATCACCAAGAGCGGCACCAACGAGCTGAACGGGTCGGCATTCGTGATGGTGCGGCCTGGCGACTGGGACGCGGCGCCGCCGCTGGCGCCCATCGTGAATGGAGAGAAGACCAAGGCGCCGTACAACCAGCAACAGTTCGGCGGCACCGTTGGCGGTCCACTCATCAAGGACAAAGCGTTCTACTTCGGCAGTTACGAGCGTCGTCGCGAGCGCAGCGAGGTCATCGTGACCTCGCAGGAAGCGCTTGGCCTCGTCGTGCCGACGCCGGCTGACGAGCATCAGGGTCACTTCAAGGGCGACATCCGGTTCTCGGAAATGAACACGCTCGGTGTGCGTTACAACATGGTGAGGTGGAAGAAGGACAACGAGACTGGCGGGTTGAACCTCCCCGGCACGGGTTTCCTGTGGGACAACAACGTGGACACTATCCACGGCACGTTTTTGACCGTTGTCTCCGATCGGTTCCTGAACGAGGTCCGCGGTCAATACTCGCGATACACGGATCGTCGCGCCGCGAAATGCGACTGCGTGTCGATTCAGCGGGCTGGATACGCCACCACTGGCGGGTACGATTTCGGCACGTGGGGCGTGTTGCCTGAGGAGACCTACGACATTTCGGACACGGTGTCGCTGTGGAAGGGCAACCACTCGATCAAAACCGGCGCATCGTTCACCTATGACGTGACCGAGCAGTTGTATCAACCGCTGCAAAACGGCGTGTACCGCTTCACCGGCAGCCCTGCGGCAGCGCCCAACCCGTTCCAGTTCCAGCAGTCGTTCGCGCTAGTTCCGGAAGCCGCGCTGATGTTCCCGAAGGCTTACGTGATCGCGAGCTTTATTCAGGACGACTGGCGCGTGCGCAACAACCTGACGCTCAACCTCGGACTCCGCTACGACGTTGAGATCGTCAAGGGCATCCCCGACTGGCCGGCTGGGACGGACATGAATAATGTCGACCCTCGTGTCGGGTTCGCCTGGGACCCCAAGGGTGATCAGAAATGGTCAGTTCGCGGCGGCTTCGGTCGATTCACCCAGCAATACGCGATCTTCACCATCGTCAAGGGCGGTGTTGGCGGCCGCAACGGTCAGGTCACTTTGTCACTCACGCCGACGGATCCGTTGTTCCCAACGTTCCCGAATGCGTTGCCGGCGTTCCCGCCGGGAGCAGTGCTGCCAGCGCGCGACATCCAGGAGATCTCGCCCGATCTCGAGAATGAGCACGCGTGGACGGCCAGTTTGGGATTCCAGCGGCTACTCGGTCCGCGGACCAGCCTCGCCGTGGACGCCAATATCAATCGCGGCGTCAAGCACGGGTTCCTCGACATGAACCAGGCGGCGCCGATTCCCAAGGATGTCCTGAACGCAGCATTGGCTCCGAATCCCAACGCCGCGATTCGGACACAGGCGCAGGCCGATGCGACTCGCCCGATTGCGCCCGGCCCGAACGGCTTCAGGCGAATGGACCTGCTGACCAACGAAGGCCGGTCCTGGTACGAGGGCATCCGGTTCGCCGTCCAGCATCGGACGAACCCTCTCATGCTGACGGCGTCCTATACGCTCTCCAACTCGGAAGACCGTCTCAACCACTGGTTCTCTCCAGAAAACAGCGCCGATCCGGAGCTCGATCGCGGGCCCACGGGCGCCGACACGCCACACAATCTGGTGACCAGCATCACATGGAACCTGCCAGGCAGCGGCCCTGTGCTGAGCGGCTGGCGCTTGAGCTCGGTGTCGCACCACCAGAGCGGTAGCCCCTATACGATCCGGTACGCGGGCGACCCGACGGGGGGTGGATTGACCGGTGGCTGCAGCTCGCGTGGTTGCCAGTTCAGTCAGCCCGGAGCCCGGAACACGGAGCGCGGCAAATTCATCAACTACGCGGACGTGTCGCTGGCCCGAGTGTTCGCTGTGGGAACAGACAAGATCGAGGTGCGCGCCGAGATGTTCAACGCGTTCAACAACCAGAACCTGCTCTCGGGCGGCTACCAGACGCTCGCCTTGGTCGGGAACGCGCGATTCGGCCAGCATTCGGGGGGCTCCAACGTCTTACCGGGGCGTCAGTTCCAGTTTGCCGGCACGTATCGCTTCTGATTCGTAGAACGTAGCCACGAAGGGCACGAAGACACGAAGACAACATTGATTCGTTTCCTTCGTGTTCTTCGTGCTTCGTGGCTAACGTATTCCCAATGATCCCAAGACTTGTCATCCTTATCGCCGTATCGCTGATGTCGGCTCCCATCTGGGCGCAGACCAAGCCTGTTCGTGTGCTCGTCCAGACCGAACTTGGCAACATCGTCATCGAGGTTGACGCCGCCAAGGCGCCAGGAACCACGGCGAACTTCCTGAAGTACGTCGAAGCCGGTCATTACAACGGTGGCACGTTCCATCGCACCGTGAAGATGGACAACCAGCCGCAGAGCGACGTGAAGATCGAAGTGATCCAGGCTGGGGTCAATCAGGAGGTCGCGAAGAGCGGGTTCCCGCCCATTCCGATCGAACGCACGAGCGTAACCGGGATTCTTCACAAGGACGGTGTCGTCTCGATGGCTCGTGGAGAGCCGGACAGCGCCACGTCGGGATGGTTCATATGCATCAACGATCAACCCTCGCTGGATTTCGGCGGCAAGCGCAACCCCGATGGTCAGGGGTTTGCGGCCTTCGGGCGCGTCGTGTCGGGGATGGACGTCGTCCGCAAGATCCAGATGGCGCCTTCGTCGGCTGATCGGCAGACGAACGCCGAAGCACAACGACTGACCCCGCCGATCAAGATCCTGAAGGTTGCTCGAACGTCGTCGTAAGCCCCATTGGGCGTCGCTTGTCGCCGGTCTGATGTTTGCGGCCGCTTGCGACTCACCGGCGGTTCCGTCCGGTGGGCCGCGGCCAGCTGCGCCGACACCGCCATCCCTCAAACTCGCGCCTCAGCCGATTGGCCAGTCCTTTACACCGCGCGATCGACCACAAATTGCGCACGTCAAGCCTATCGATCTCGATCGAGACGGCATGATGGACGTCCTGGCGTGCGATCTCGTTCAGCACCGCGTGGTGTGGATTCGACAATCACCACGCGGCGTGTTCACGGAAGCGATCTTGGGTGACACCGTCCTGGCGCCTGCCCATGCTGAAGCCGCCGATATCGATCGCGACGGCGATCTCGACGTGCTGGTTGCCAGCCTTGGAGTGCTGTTCCCGAACAACGCAAAGATCGGTTCGGTGGTGGTGCTCGAGAATCGGGGCAACGGACAGTTCGTCAACCGCGTTCTGGTCGATCAGATCGCACGGGTTTCTGACGTTCGAGCCGGCGATCTCGACGGCGATGGCGATCTCGATCTCGCGGTCGCGGAGTTCGGCTACAACGAAGGCGAGACGCGATGGATGCGCAACGATGGCGGATGGCGATTCACCAGCACCGTCTTGCAGAGCCTTTCGGGTCCGATAAACGTGGAGATCGTCGACTTGGACAAGGACGGCGATCAGGATATCGCCTCACTGGTCAGTCAGGAGTGGGAAGAGGTCTACGCTCACGTCAATGACGGCAAAGGGCGCTTCACCTCGAAGTTGATCTGGGGATCGACGAACGACGACTTCGGTTCGAGCTGGCTGACCGCAACCGATCTCGATCGCGACGGCGATATCGATTTCCTCTATAGCAACGGTGACGGTTTCGACTATGCCACGGGCGGCGGACGACCCTGGCACGGAGTGCAGTGGATCGAGAACAACGGCGGCCTGGTTTTCACCGTGCGTCGCATTGCCGAGTTCTCTGGCGCGTCGAGCCCTCAGCCGGTCGATCTCGACGGAGACGGCGATCTCGACGTCGCGGTCGTCAGCGCCTACAACGACTGGGACAACCCCTCGGCGCAGAGTCTCGTCTGGCTCGAAAACACCGGCAACATGACGTTTGCCCTCCGACCGATTGCGGGATCGCCAACGCACTTGATCTCGGTGGGCGCTGCTGACTTCACCGGCGATGGCCGCGACGAGCTCGTAACCGGCGGGCTGCACATGAATCGGCCATTCGACCGCCTTTCTCGCATTACGCTCTGGAATCATGGCCAGGCAGCGGCAACGTCCCGCTGAAGCTCCGAAAAAGCGCGCGCGCGGCCCGCTGGTCTGGTTCGTTGTCGCGGCCATCGTGGCCGCTGGCGGGGCTTACGCGTGGCTCGAGCGCGAGAGGTCCATGGCGGCTGCGCGATTGCCGGCGCCCCCGACGCTGGCGGGTGCGCCGCCGGCGCTTGTGCAACACGTGACCACTGCCGACGCCGCAGCGCGGAGTTCACCGCGGGATCCCGCCCTGGTCGGAGCTCTCGGCATGGCTTATCACGCCGATCTCTTCTACCAGGAGGCGCTCGCCGCGTATGCCGAGGCCACAAGGCTGGAGCCCTCGAACTGGCGCTGGACGTACTACAGCGCCCTGGTTCACCTGGAGCGAGGCGACGCGGCGCTGGCGAGCAATGCACTGCGAGATGTGGTCCAAGCACGACCGCAGTTCGGGCTCGCCTGGTGGCGTGCTGGAGAGAGCGCGTTCAAGCAGGCAAAGTTTGACGAAGCGGAGGCTGCCTACAAGCAGGCGGCGTCGCAGCCGCCGCAGGTTCAAGAGGAAGCCGAGTTTGTTCCTCTTGCGACGGTCGGCCAGGCACGAATTGCCTTGAACAAGGGAGATGCGAAGAGTGCGATCGCGATTCTCGAGAAGCTGGCGGGTGACTGGCCACGTCTGGGCGCCATCCATCGCGTACTCGCGGATGCCTACCGTGCGATCGGCCGACCAGAGGATGCGGAGCGACGAGCAGCGCGGGCGGCAACGCTACGCGCCTACACGGCGCCACGAGACCCTTTGATCGAAGCGCTCGCGGATCAGTCGCACAGCAGTGTCTTTCTGCTCCGCCACGCCGCCTCGTTGGATCTCCGGCAGTCCGCCGCCCGTCGCGAACAACTGGTTCGCCGCGCCGTCGAAGTCGATCGCGACAATCCGGACGTCCTCTCCGAGCTCGCGTCCCTGTTGCAGCAGCTTGGCCGGCCCGCTGATGCAGTGCCGTATCTCACGCAGCATCTCGGCATGGTCCCGGGAGACCAGCAGTCGTTGATCCAGTTGGGCAAGTGCTATACCGATCTCGGCCGATTGGACGAGGCCGAGCGCTCGCTCAGGGAGGCTTTAGCCGCGGGAGACGATGCCGTGGGTTACTACAACCTTGGGCTCGTGCTCGAGCGCGGTGATCGCCTGCAGGAAGCCGAAGCCAGCTACCGGCGTGCGGTATCGCTCGGCCCAGGGCTCGCGAGCGCTCGCAACAACCTCGGGTTGCTCCTGGCGCGCAGCGAGCGGTTGAGCGAAGCGGAGAGTCATCTTCGGGAGTCCATTCGGCTCGACCCTGGTTCGCCAGACGCCTATTCGAATCTCTCGGTCGTCCTGCTGCAGCTGGGCAAGATTCAAGACGCGGAGCAGCTGTTGCGAACGGCTATCGACGTTGACCCGGCACACGCCGATGCGCATGCCAATCTTGGTGTCATCCGTGCTCGTGTCGGTGATCTGGAATCCGCGCGGGCACATCTTGCCGAAGCCCTCCGCATCAATCCTCGTCATGAGAACGCGCGTCGAAACATGGACGCTATCAATCAGTCGCGCCGCTGAGGGAAGCCGTCACGACGATCGCGACTCGCGAAGCGTCATGGGCGGTCATCTGTGAATATGATGGTGGGAAGTCTTCATGGTGAAAAGCATCAGCGCCGCCACCACGCGCACGCGAGGTGTGACGCGAGGCAATGGCGGCCCCCGACAACTGCTGTTGAATCAAGCGGAAGTCATCGAGAGTCCCGAGTCGCGTGTGCGTTACCGGATAGGCCCGCTGCTCGGCCAGGGTGGATTCGGTCAGGTCTACTTGTCGACGCGGCTTGGCCGATCGGCGTCCGTTCCAGAAGTCGTTTGCATCAAAGCCAGCGAGCGGATCGACGGGTGGTTGCGTGAGGCCTACTTCGGACAGTTGCTGGGCGAACATCCTCGCGCCATCAGGATGTACGACGCCTTCCCCTTGATCACGAGTGACGGTCAAATGCTCTATTGCCTGGCGCTCGAGTATGCGCGCGAAGGCGACCTCAGCAGCTACCTCCGTCGGACGAGCAAGCGCTGGGCGGAAACGATTGTCCGACGTGAGATTGCGGGGATCCTCCAGGTCCTCGTCAAGCTGCACCGCGGGCAGCTGCTGCATCGCGATCTCACCCCGCTCAACGTGTTCGTCTGCGACCAGACACACCTCAAACTTGGTGACTTCGGTATCGTCCGTCAGCAAAGCGATCGACGCGGGGTGACCGCGCGCACGCTCAACCCGCACATGGCGCCCAGCGACATCTTCGATGGCGCCGCACCCAAGTGGCAGGCGCGTGATGACGTGTATCAGGTCGGTCAGTTGCTGGGGATGCTGGTGAAGGGCGACGCGCATGCCCGCATCCGGGCGCCGGAGGTCCGAGGATTCCCCTGCAGTGACCACCTGAAGGAGATCATCTATCGCTGCATCGGTGAGCGGAGAAAGCGATACGAAAACGCGGACGAACTGATCGATGCCTTGACGAATCCGCCGGCGTCGCTCAAAGCTGGCGCGCTGCGAACCCTAAAGGGCGTGCACGTCGCATTCACGGGAATATTGAGCACGTTGCGCAGCGAGGCCGCAAAGGCGGCGCGAAAGGCTGGAGCGATCGTGCACAGTGGTCCGTCGGCCCGGACGTCCGTGGTGATTCGTGGACGTCCGAACAAGCTTCAAGCGGCTGGCCGGGATGCTGGCATCAAGTTGATGGAGATCAAGCGGTTACGCGAGAAAGGTCACCGAATCACGATCCTGAACGAGGAGCAGTTCTGGCGACTCGCGGGCAAACCCAAGGCTCGCTCGTCACGCCGGTGATGGCTTCCAATCGTTCTCCACGGAGTTTCCGATGAAACGGCATGGTCCCGTTCTCCTCGCTTTTGTTCTGTCGGTCACCCTGGGCGTATCGCCAAATGCTGAGCAGAAGAAGTATCAAGGGCCGGATGGGAAACTTCGCGTCGCGCTCGCGAAGCAGCCGTTCTCGCCCAACGGTCTCTCGAAGGGACCGGCCACGATGGCGGATGGAGGGATCCAGAAGATCCTTGCCGATCTCGGCGCGACGATTCGAATCGACGAAGCCCGCCTGACCGCCGAGGAAGACACCGAGTATGGCGGGTGGAAGCGGTTGGGCATGGCGCTCGGTCACTTCGCGGACATCGTGACGAAGAACGAGCGGGACGGGTACTTCACGGTTGGACTGCTGGCCACGTGCCCGTCGATGCCAGGGCTGGTTGCCGGACTACAACGATCGGGGTCTACCCGTGAGCCGCTGAAGATCGGCATGCTGTGGCTCGACGCACATCCCGACTTCAACACTCCGGAGACCACGCGCAGCGGATCGCTCGGCGGCATGCCGGTCGCAGTGGCCACCGGGCGCGCGTTGCAGGTGATGCGTCTCGACGCCAAGCTCGATCCGCCGCTTCCCGATCGTCACATCGTGATGGCCGGTGTACGGCTCACCGATCCGCTGGAGCAGCACCTGCTCGACAACTCGATGATCGAGCAGATTAGCGTCGACGATCTGCGCACCATGACGCCTGCAATCTGGACACAACTCGATCGGCTGAACCGCCTGACCGACAAGATCTACATTCACATCGACATGGACGTCCTCGACCCTCGCGAGGTCATGGCACATGGCAACAAAGTGCCGAACGGACCGTCGAGTGAACAGTTGGCGCGAGTGTTCGAAGAGATCTTCAAGCGCTACGACAAAGCGTCGGCGATTGGCTTTGCGACGATTCCGCCGACCGATGAAGGCGGCCTTTCGATCGCCGCCGTCAATCGCATGATTGCCGCCGCGGTGCGAGGCGTGATGGCGAGATAATTCGCCGGCACGGGTGCGGTCCTCGCGGTAGGGGATGCGGACCGTTTGCGCAGGAAACCGTGTGGAGCAGGCCGTCAGGCGACACGAAAAACGCTGCGCAGGTGAGTATCACCGCGTGGGGATGGGGGTCCCCACGCGCTTGAACAGAGACGAGACGCCGGAGCAGCGTTTTTCCGGCCTGCGTAACCGGTTTCCGAAGCAAATGGTCCGCATCCCCCCATCGCGCTCGCTGCTCACCGCAGTGGCGGCGTGCTGGACGGCGACACTCGGTGATGTGTGGCCTGCTCATACGAATACGCGAGCCGTATCAGTGTCGCTTCCGACCATGCACGCCCGAAGAACGTGATTCCCGCCGGCAGCACGCCTCGCGTGTAGCCCATCGGCACTTGAATCGACGGAAACCCGGTCGTTGGCGAGAAGAACTGGCTGTTGTCTCCGTGCGGTGTGTTGAGATCGCCAATCAACCGCGGTGGATTGCTCCACGTGGGATAGACGAGCGCGTCGAGCTTTTGCGCGTCCATCATCTTGAGTACCGCGGCGCGCACCTGCTCGCGGTAGTCCGTTTCAGCCTTGCACGACGGAGTGTCGGGACCGTTTTCGGCGCCGTCATTCGCTTGCTCCAGTCGCCGCTGCACGGTTGGATGAAAACGCCCCGACTTGACGATCTCGGCTAGCGACTTCACCGGAATCTTGTCGCCGTGTGAGGCAAGGTAGCGATTGATGTCGTACTTGAACCCCATGCACGGTCCTATCCCTTGCGCACGACGAATGCTGTCCAGTCCATCAACACGGGCCGGATCGATGATGGTGGCGCCAGCGCGTCGAAGGTCCTCGACCGCCTTCATGAAAACCTGCCCGATCTCGGCATCTGTCGTGTCACGCTCGTAGGCTTGCCTCAGCACGCCAATGCGAGCACCACGCAGGCCATCCGCGACCAGGGCGGCAGCATAGTTTTCTGGCTTGCGATTCCGTGCTGCGGCTGTCGCGGGATCATCAGGGTCCTCTCCGACGATCACCTGGAAGACCGCGACGGCGTCGGCGACCGTTCGCGCCATTGGCCCGGCGATGTCGGCCAACAGGTTGAGGGGCATCACCCCCGCCCGGCTCGTCAGGCCCATCGTCGAGCGAATGCCGGCGAGCGCCTGATGCGATGAGGGTCCGCGGATTGAATTGCCCGTATCCGATCCCAATCCAACAGCGCCAAAGCTGGCCGCAATGGCGGCGGCGGTACCGCCGCTGGAGCCGGCCGTCACTCGGTCAAGGGCGTACGGGTTCTTCGTGTAACCCGGCAGGATGGAACTGAGTGTTTCATAGGGGGTGAACGCCCATTCCGCCATGTTCGACTTGGCCAGGACGATAGCCCCGGCGTCTTTGACGCGCCGCACCTGAAAGGCGTCCTTGGCAGAGACAAACCCCGACAGGGCCAGCGAACCATTGGCACTCTGCAAACCAATCGTCTCGAAGTTATCCTTCACGATCACCGGGATGCAGTGGAGGGGGCCAACAAAGCTGCCCTGTTTGGCTCGCGCGTCGAGGGCGTCGGCTTGCTGCACCGCTTCCGGGTTGGTGAGGACAATGGCGTTGATTCCTGGGCCGTTCTTGTCGAACGTGTCGATGCGACGGAGATAGTGTTCGACCAGCCCGCGGCAGGTGACCCGCCCGGTTTTGAGCGCCGCGTGGATCTCCGCGATGCTGACCTCTTCGACGCGAAAGGCCGGGGGCGTCTGGGCGGAACCTACGGCGGAGACGAGTAGAAGAATGCTGAGAATGACAGTTCGCGTCACGTCGGGAATTCTATGCTGCGCACTCCTGATCGCGAACGCCCAGGGCGCTCGATTCGAGCATGTGCAGAAGGATCTGTTCGCGGCGGGGTCGTCGTTCGTCAATGCCTGGGCCGATTACGATGCCGATGGCGATCCCGACCTGTTTGTCGGCTTCGACGGGATGCCCAATCGCTTGTATCGTAACGACAACGGCACGTTCGTGGACGCCGCCGGCGCCGCTGGCATCGCCGATGCGCGACCAACGCGTGCGGTGGCATGGGGCGACGCGGATGCGGATGGAGATCCGGACTTGGTCGTCGGATTCACCCCCTCGCCCGATGGCGCGTCGTTGCTACGTTTGTATCGCAACGATGGAGGGAAGTTCGTCGACTCCACGACGGCTGCCGGGTTGACGGTCGCGACTGGTGCAGTTCGCCAACCCGTGTGGGTCGACTACGACGGTGACCACGACCTCGATTTGTTCGTCGCGTTTCGCGACAAGGCAAACGCACTCTTTCGGAATCAGAGTGCGAAGTTCGTCGACGTAGCGCCACAGGTCGGTCTCGCAGACCCGCGCCGAACGGTGGGCGCGGTCTGGTTCGACCACGACGAGGACGGCGACCTCGACGTCATAACCGGCAACATGGACGGGGATGCGAACGGGCTCTACAGCTATGCCGACGGTCGATTCGTGGACGTCGCCGAAACGGTTGGCGTTGCCTGGGGGGGACGGACACCGAACGACAAAGCCAACGGGACCGTGAGGCCTTGCGTCGCCGACGTGAACAACGATCGACATCTCGACTTGTTCTTCGCCAACTATGGGAAGAACGGCTTGTTTCTTAATCGAGGCAAGGGGAAGTTCGAGGACGCATCGAGCGCCTGGGGGGTTGCCATCGACGCCCGCTACGACACGTGCGTTTTCGGTGACATGGACAACGACGGCAACCTGGATCTCTACGTCAACGGTACGGTGACGGGTGGCCAGAGCTACCGCGACCACCTGTTTCGCAACAGCGGCAAGGCTTTCGAGGATGTGACGCCGGCGGAGATCGGGTCACCAGCCGGGGACCACGGCGCGCAATGGGCCGACTACGACCGTGATGGCGATCTAGACCTCGCCCTGACTGGCGTTCAGAAGGACGCGATGCACTGGTTACTGCGGAACACGCTGACGACGGCACCAACCAGCAACGCTTTCTTCGTTCGTGTCGTCGACGAAGCTGGACGTGCGACGCTTCCTGGCGCGGAGGTGAGCGTTTTCATCAACGGCTCGAAGGTTCCGATGGGTGCGCGGCTCGTCGATGCTGGCAGCGGCTACAACTCGCAGAACGATCTGCCGGTACACTTTGCCGTCCCAATGGTGACTCAGGTGTACGCCGAAGTGCGAATCAAGCGTCCGGGGACCGAGACGATAATCTCCAGTGTTGCGATTGATCTCAAGAAGTGGCGCAACCGTGTTTTTGAGGTTCGTGTGCCGCCAAAAGCGGGATCGCCCAAGCAATAGCGGTGGATTCGAGGGAGGCATTGATCATGGGTCGTCGAGCAGCCTGTTACGCAGCCGTTGTCGCGTGTTTCTTGGTGTTGCGTGTTCCCGTCAGTGTTGCGCAATCCGAGAAAGTTGTACCGGTTCATGAAGAGCCTCGTCATCATCTCGTGTTCGAAGCGCCGGCGACGCGAATTCTCGACGTGCAGATTCCCGCCGGCGACACAACGCTGTTCCACACGCACAGCGACCCGATCTTGTACGTCTCGATGAGCCAGTCTCGAACGAGATCACAAAGTCTCGGCGGCGAGTGGTCGGGTGGCGATTCTGCCCAGGGTGCTGGCGCCAAGCCGTCGTCCGGTGCCGCTGCGGCACCCGGGGCACCTGCGGCACCTGCCGTAGGTCGCATGACGAGCACGACCAGTTATGCAAAGCAACCGCTCACGCATCGTGTCAACAACGTGGGTCAAGGCCTCTTTCGGCTGATCGGCATCCTGAATCGTTCCGCGGGAGACGAGACCGAAGCACCCAGCGAGGGGTTTGATGCGAAGCCTGAGATCACCAACCGCTGGTTCCGAGGCTATCGATGGGCGCTCACGGCCGACGCCAAGCCCCATCGCCATCGCAATCCGGTCGCCGTCGTCTTGATCACCGGTCGCGCTTCAGCTGGTGGACCTTCGACGAAGGCACTCGACAAGCCTGGTCAGTTCGCCTGGTTCGACGGGGACGCGGAGCACACCATCGCCAGCGTTGGCGGCGATGCCGAGGTCGTCGAAGTCGAGGTCCGCCGCCCGCGGTGATCTCCGTCATCGTCCCCGCGCACTACGAATGAATAAAAGGGGACTGTCCCCTTTTATTCATTGACGAAACTGGTCACCTGCATAAAAGGGGACTGTCCCCTTTTATGCAAGTTGGCGCGGCTGGCGGAAAGTTCCTACAATCAGCAGATAGTGCGACAAGTTTGGGCCAGTCTCCTGCTCGTGGCGACGATCGGCGCGTCGGCCCTGTCAGTCCACAGCCACGCCAGCCAGCAGGCACCCATCGGCGAAGGGCAGACGGCCGCCGTTTATGTTTGCCCCATGCACCCGGACGTCATGTCGGCCGTCCCGGGCAAGTGCCCGCGATGTGGCATGGAGCTCGTGGCCGCCCCGGCGAGCGTGTACGTCTGTCCTATGCACCCTGACGTCATGTCGGCAACGCCTGGCAGGTGCCCTCGCTGCGACATGGAGCTTGTCGCCGGCAGCCCGATCACGATGCCGGATTTCCGTCTCCGCGTCGAGACGACGCCGAAGGTGATCAAAGCCGGGACACCGATCAAGTTCCGTTTCACCGCCCATCATCCGATCACCGGCGAACAGGCGAGCGAGTTCGCTACCGTGCACGACAAGCTGTTTCATCTATTCGTGATCAGCCGCGATCTCGAGGAGTTCGCGCACATTCATCCGGAGCCGCACAAAGACGGCTCGTTCACGATCGAGCACACGTTGCCGAAGCCCGGTCACTACGTGCTCTTCTCGGACTTTCTCGCTCGCGGTGGCGGTGCGCAGATCACGGCGACTCCGATCGTGACGGCCGGTGCGGATCCCGATATCACCGCCGCGCAAGCCAAGCTGAAGCCGGACATGCCGTGGGTCAGGACCGCCGATGGTGTGAAGGTTTCGCTGCTCAACGAGCAGACGCAGTTTCTTGGTGGTGAAGAGATCGATTTGGTCTTCCGTTTCAACGACGCAAAGACCGATGCGCCGATCACGGATCTCCAACGATACCTAGGCGCCTGGGGTCACCTGTTGATCCTGAGCGAAGACATGACCGATTACGTGCACGCGCACCCGCGCGAGGAGACGCAGCCGGATCCGAATGCTGGTCCCACCGGTGGCCCGGAAGTGATCTTCGATGCGCTGCTGCCGAAGCCGGGCCGCTACCGCGCGTGGCTGCAGTTCCAACGCAACGATCGGTTGTCGACGGTGTCGTTTACCTTTGCGGCGCCGCGACCTGGTGACGCGTCACCGCAGTAGGCCGGACCGAGCCGACCCACTAGCCCTACCTGCCCCACCCGACCTACCCGTCCCTCCCGTCCCACTCGCCACCACCGCCAGCCACGCCTGGGCTCGTGCGACGCTCGTCTTGTCGGAGGGGTTGTCGAAGTACGTCGTCATCGTGACGCGGGTCCCCACGGGCAGCGAAACCGGCGAGGACAGGACGTAGGGCGAGCGCCACTCCGGTCGGAAATCCTTGATCCACAGCAACGGCGAGACCACGCCATCCGGCGAGGTCGTGGCGATCTCGATCGAGCGCGCGCCATCCGTTGGTGTCGGCCACAGCGCGACGACCGAAACCGCGGCCGAGATCTTCGTCTCCGTCCGAACCCGATGCGCCGTCGCACCCGCGGGCAATGAAGTTTCCGGCGAGCGCAGCGCCATCGAGTCGACGCTGGGACCCGAACCGGTGTCGAAGTACAACCCCAGCTCGCTCTTGTCGGTGACTGCTTCCGTTGTGCCTGAGTACCCGATCTCAACCAGGATCTGAGCCCGTGCCGGAAGTCGATACGCACCGGCCTCGGGGAGAGTCGCGATCGTTTGCCAGGGTGTCCATGCGCCGAGCCATCGGCCGGTTGCGTTCTCGTAGAAAGCGGCGTGACGAACCACGCGCCTGTCGCCTTGCTTCAACGCAAGTGCACGCACACGTTTCGCAGCATCAAACCCCGTGTCGACGACGAAGCGTTTGACCTCGAAGGGGGCGCCAGCGTCGATGGATTGACCGCCGCCGATCGGTACTACCTTGTCCGGCGTGCCTCGATCCCATGCGGGTGCCGGTGGCACGTACACCGGCGGTGTCGATTCGTCGACTTTGAGGACTCCGCTTGGTGCACCGCCATCCGTCCACGAGAGAACGATCTCCATCTCGCGCGCGCTGAGGCTGATGTCATTCGAGAAGTGCCCGTACCCGGGCACGGCGGTCCAGGGCGGCATCTTTCGCTCGAGAATCTCTTCCCGGATCGCGCGGGCCCACGGCCTGGCATCGGTATAGGTCGTCAGCGAAACGCCGAGGTTGTTCTCGGAGTGGCACTGGAAACACTTGCGCTGGAAGATCTGCGCGATCTCGTTCTTGAAGAGAACACTCGTGGTAATTGGCTTGTGCGAGTAGACGGGAGAGGGGCTCAGCACGATGACCGCGGCGAGCGCCGCAGCCGCAAAGGTCATCCACGCGGCCACCCGGTTGGTCATCGAGTCATTCTAAAACGGATCAGGCCTCAGACCTAAGAGACACAGAGACCACGGAACGGTACAAAACGAAACCACGAAGAACACGAAGAGCACGAAGAACCATTTGGATCTGTCGTCGTGACTTCGTGTCCTTCGTGGCTATCCCTTCCCCTCTCTGATCTCTGTGTTTCTGAGGCCTGTAGGTTCTACTGCTTCTGTCCCGATGCGGTCGTCGTGGCGCGTTCCTTGTCGATGCTGAAAGTGATGCCGGTGTACTGCATCTCTTCCCACGTCTGGTCGCCCCAGTAGACGTCCTTGGTCGAATCGGGGTTCGACTTGTTGTTCTTCGAGTTGTCGTAGACCGCGACTGCCTTCAGGACCGAACCCTTCGGCACGCGAAGTGGCGTCGCAAACACGTACTCGGTCTGCCAATCGAAGTCGTACTTCGGAACGGCGAGAATCGTCTCCGTCTTGCCGTCGGGCCACGTCATTGTGTAGTTCCAGCTCTTGCCGCGCAGATGAGTGTGCGGGATCAGTCCGTAAATCGTCACGTCTTCGACAAATGAAACCCCGGATTCGACCGGATGATTTTCCGCTCCCGCTGGAATCATGAAGCGTGGGTTCATCATCGCGTTGGTTCGCACTTCAATCGTGGGACGTTCCTTCGAAAACCTGAAACCGACCATGCTGCGATCCGATGCTGCCTTGCCGTTGGTCGTGTAGTGAATCTGGAACGTGAGCACGGAGCCTGCTTTGAGCAAGAGCCCGGTTCCAGGGACGTAGACGGTCGGCGGCGTCCCGGGCGCGATTTGCGTCATGAGTGGACCGCGACGCGCTCCGGAAGGAGGGCGCGACGAACCGGTGAGTTGCGACGGATCCTCTTGCTGCGGCGGCGCTGGACCTCCCGGAGGATTCGCTGGCCGGAAGGCTACCGTCGGTGCCGTCATTCCAGGATGACGCACGTAGACCAACACGTGATGGACCACCGAGCGATCGCCAGCACGCACTTCGAGTGCTTCGACCCATTTGTCTTCGGTGAGGTTCGTCGGCACTTCAAAGTACTGGTAAGGGATGGTGCCGCTTACGGGCACTTCGAATGCGGTTTCCATCTTCGCGACGAGATCCGGTTCGCCGATCGCCCAGCCCTCCGCGTACACCGGCTTCGCCGGCAGATCCTTCGGATCGCCCTGTGGCGCGCCAGCCGCGACCCAGCGACTGATGACATCTTTCTCTGCATCGGACAAACGACGATCGTTGAGCCACTTGCCGTGAGCCGGATCCGCGTGCCACGGCGGCATCGCGCCGCTGACGACATTCTCGCGAATGGCGCGAGCCCAGGGCCGTGCCTCTTCGTAGGTCATCAGCGACATGGGCGCAATCTCGCCCGGTCGATGGCACGTGGTGCAGTGCTTGTATAGGACGGGTGCGACGTCCTTGCTGTAGGTGGGAGCATTGGCGGCCGTGGACTGCGCCGGCCGGCTGGCTGCCGCCTGACCAGTCGCCTGGCCCTGCGCGGTCACGGCCAGCGTGCCGGCCAAGACAATCCCGAAAACCGCCGAAATTCCCGCGATCGCTCGAGTCATGGGTTCCTCTATTGCAAAAGTTTGTGACTACCAGTATCGGTCAAGAGGACGGATTCCGTCACGTAATGTTCGGGTAAGGTTGTTACGGGATGGCGATTCGTGCCGCGGGCCGTGACCAGGCCGTCGTTCGTCACAGTCTCGAGCACTACGCAAACCTCGGTACGTTTCGCAGCTTCGCGGAGGCGGCCCCACGTGGCCGCGTCTCGGTGTTTCGCTTCACGTGGTTCCGCGATCTGGCGTTCACCGTCACGTTCGTGCCGGCCTCCCGCCGGTTGGTCTTTCAGGACCTCTTTCCGGGTGTGCCGCCTAGATCGGCCATGGACAAGGATTTACGAGGGTTTTTGCACGAACAGCACTCTCGCGCGCGTCCGGAGCATCGCCGGATCGATCGCCGCAAGCTCCACGTTCAGATTCTCAACCGCGGCGGTGTGGTCTCACTCGTTTGCACGCTCAAGGGCGACCACGCCGCATACGGGGTGCGGAAGGCGGTCAACATCGTTCACGAGATCTTCACCATCTTCCTGAGCGATGGCCGCTACGCTCAGTACCAAGTCGATCATCTCCGGCTGAATCCAGAGATGGCTTGAACCGGGTCGTTCACGACTCGGCTCGCGTTAAGATGACCCTGCTTCGCAGGAGGTCGCAGATGAGCACAGGATCCTGGTCGATCTCACGGCGCGCGTTCCTCTCATCGTCGGTCGTTGTCGCCCCGCTTATGCACATGCCTCGAGTCGTTAACGGATACTCCGTCGGCGATGTTCAAGCCGCGCTCGCTCGTGCCACGGGCGCCGAGACTGGCATCTCGAAATGGGATCTGGACACGCCAGCGCTGTGTGTCGATCTCGATCGGATCGAAGCCAACATCGCCAAGATGCAGGCGGTGGTGAAGAAGAACGGCATCGCGACTCGACCGCACGCGAAGACCCACAAGTCAGCCGACATCGCCCGGCTGCAGCTGGCGGCCGGGGCGATTGGCATTTGCACCGCCAAGGTCAGCGAAGCCGAGTCGCTGCTCAGCGCCGGGATCGACCGGATCTGCATGACGACCAGCAATCCCTCGGTCAGCAAGATTCGTCGTGCGATGCAGTTGCGGAAACGTTTTCCCCATTTCATTCAAGCGGTCGACGAAGAGCAGAATGCCCGGGATCTGTCAGCGGCGGCGAAAGAAGCTGATGTCGTTGCCGACGTGGTCATCGATGTCGCAGTCGGAACGCGGAGCGGAATTCCCGCAGGTGATGGCGCCATCGCTTTAGCCAAACTGATCGACACGCTCCCGAATCTGAAACTGCGCGGCGTCCTGTCGTATGACGGCGGGACTCAACACGTCGATGGATTCGCCGCGCGCAAGGAGCGGGCGCTGAAGAACATGGAGGAGAACGCGAAGACGTTCGAGGCGCTGAAAGCCGGCGGTCTCAACATGGAAATCTTCAGCGGCGGCGGCACGGGTACCTACAGCGTGCAGCATCTGACGCCCGGGTTCACCGACGTCCAGGTTGGCAGCTATGTCTTCATGGACATGCAGTACCTCGCGATCGGCAGCGAGGATGGCTCACCGACCTACAACGACTTCGCGACGTCGCTGACCGTGTTGACGACGATTCTCAACAACCGATTCCCTGGCCGACTGACGACCGATGCGGGTGCCAAGGCGCTCACGCTCAACACGCCGCGGGCGGGCGTCATCGGCGAGCCGCACATGGACTACAACGCGGGGTCCGACGAGTTTGGCGTCATCACCGTGAAAGAGGCGTCGAAGAGCTACAAGATCGGCGACCGGCTCGAGCTGATCGTTCCTCACTGCGACCCGGTCGTGAATCTCTACGACCAAATGTACGTGACCCGAAATGATCGCGTCGTCGGGGTCTGGCCCGTGACCGCACGCGGGCGGTCGCAATAGCCGCCCCCGCCGACACGCTGTGTGACAAAGAGTGTCAACTGCATAAAAGGGGACAGTCCCCTTTTATGCGCCCGTCGTCGCAGAATCTGAGAGAAGGCGTAAGCGTTTGACATGACCCGCGAGGCAGCACGGCCCGGCGACCCTCGGTTTTCTGAGCGGCGGCTGACCGCTGAGTATGTCGCCGCTCGTGTCCTCCTCGACGCGACGAGCTTCGAGGAAGCAGCGCCCAAGATCCTCGAAACCATCTGCTCGACCCTCGGCTGGGAGCACGGCGCGCTATGGATCGTCGACCGTGAAACCGACACCCTGCGCTGCGCCGAGATTTGGACGACGGCGTCTGCCGCCTTTCCCGAGTTCAACGCCGTCAGTCGCCGCATGACGTTTGCTCGCGGCATCGGCCTTCCCGGCCGTGTCTGGGCGACTGCAGAACCGGCGTGGATTCCCGACGTCGCCCGTGACACCAACTTCCCTCGCGCTGTCGTTGGTGCGCGTGAGGGACTCCACGCGGCGTTTGGATTTCCCGTGCTGCTGCGCGACGAGGTCCTGGGCGTCATGGAGTTCTTCAGCCGCGAGATTCGCGAGCCCGACCAAGAATTGTTGGCGATGCTCACGACCGTCGGCAATCAGATCGGGATGTTCATCGATCGACGCCGAGCGCAGGACGAGCTCGACCGGTTCTTCAGACTTTCCCTCGACATGCTGTGTGTCGCCGACTTCGATGGCTATTTCAAACGCGTCAATCCGGTTTGGGAACGCGTCCTCGGATGGACCGAAGAGGATCTGCTCACGCGTCCCTACATGGACTTCGTTCATCCCGACGATCGCGAAGCGACGCTGGCCGCCGCCCAAGGGTTACGCGAAGGAAAGGACCTCGTCTATTTCGAGAATCGCTACCTTCACAAGGACGGCACCGTCCGCTGGCTGCTGTGGTCGGTCGCAACGTTTCCCGAGTTGAAGGCGCTCTACGCGGCGGCACGCGACATCACCGAGCGCAAGGCTGCCGAGCAGACGATGTCGCGGTATGCCCATGACCTCGAAGCGTCGCATGTCGAGCTCGCTCAGCTCGTCAAGGAGCTCGAGATCGCAAAACGACGGGCCGAAGAGGCAGCGGAAACCAAAAGCGCGTTTCTCGCCAACATGAGCCACGAGATCCGCACGCCGCTCAATGCCATCCTCGGAATGACAGACCTGGCGCTCAGGACCTCGCTCACTGGCGAACAACAGGAATACTTGAATACGGTCCGGTCCTCCGGCGAGTCGCTGCTCGAAATCATCAACGACATCCTCGACTTTTCGAAGATCGAGGCCCGCCGTCTCGACCTCGAACACGAAGAGTTCGACTTGCGCGAAACAGTGGGCGATGCCGCGAAGCTGTTGGCATTGCGCGCATCGGAAAAAGGGATCGAGCTGGCGGTCGACATCGCTGCGAGCGCTCCGAATGCCCTCGTCGGAGACGCGGGCCGACTACGTCAGGTCCTGATCAACGTCCTTGGTAACGCCGTCAAGTTCACGTCCAAGGGTGAGGTAGTGCTCTCGGTGTCAGTCGGCAAGCTCATGCCGACCAGTGCCACGCTGTTGTTTAGCGTTCGTGACACCGGAATAGGCATCGATCCGGAAAAACAGGAAGAGATCTTCCAGGCCTTCACCCAGGCCGATAGCTCGACGACCCGACGCTACGGCGGCACGGGTCTCGGCCTCGCGATAGCGCGGAAGCTAGTGGATCTGATGGGTGGTCGACTGTGGGTCGAGAGCGCGGTCGGAAAGGGCAGCACGTTTCATTTCACCGCAGTGTTCGATCGCGAGCGCACATCGGCGATCCCGGTCATCGACCGTCCAGCGGCGCTCGAGGGGCTGAGAGTGCTGATCGTCGACGACAACTCGACGAACCGACGCATTCTCGAAGAGATGCTGGCGAGCTGGCACATGCGGCCGGCATCAGTGGCCGATTCGGCAACGGCCCTGATCAGGCTGCGTCAAGCGCTCCGTGCCGAGCCGATTCACGTGGTGGTTTGCGACTGCCAGATGCCCGACGTCGACGGGTTCGCACTCGCTCGCAGCATCAAAGACGATGAGGACCTCGAGAAAACACCCATCGTCATGCTGACGTCTGTGGGCCGTCCCGAAGATGCGGCAAGGTGTCGACGCATCGGCGTCGATGCCATCCTCACCAAGCCAGTCAAGCATTCCGACCTTCTCGAGGCGTTGTCCTCCAGCGTGGGCGTTTCAACGCGGCGGCCCTTGGAAGACGAGATTGTGAGTCAAGCGCTGGCGCAAGCGGCCAAGGCGCCGAAGCGTCGGCTGCGGATACTGGTTGCCGAGGACAATCTGGTGAATCGGAAACTCGTGACGACGCTTCTCGAGAAGCGTGGTCACGACGTCCGTTCCGTCGAGAATGGGCGCGAAGCCCTCGCCGCGTTGGACGGCAGGGCGAGAGAGGACATCGACCTCGTCCTGATGGACGTTCAGATGCCGGAAATGGGCGGCATCGAGGCGACCCGCGCGATCCGCGCGAACGAACACCCAACCTCATCACGCCTGCCAATCATCGCGCTCACTGCGCATGCCATGAAGGGCGACCGCGAGCGCTGTCTCGACGCCGGGATGGATGGCTACCTTCCGAAACCGATCGACGTGAATCAGCTCATTGCAACGGTCGAGGGATTCGCTCGCCAGCCCATCGAGGACCCTGAACCTGCTGAGGCAGACCAGCGTTCGGCCGTCATCTTCGACGAAGAAGCGGCGTTGCTGCATACCGGTGGCGATCGAGAATTGCTCAAGGAAATCGTCGCGTTGTTTCGCTCCGACAGTCCGAAGTCGCTACGAGCCATCAAGCGCGCGATCGACAAGGGTGATGACGAAGCGCTCGCGCTGGCCGCGCATGCTTTGAAGGGATCGATCGCGACGATTGGCGGGCAAGAGGGGCGTCGGCTGGCGGCCGAGCTCGAACGGCTGGGGCGTGCGCATCGCGTCGCGGATGCAGCTCCGTTTCTCGAGTCATTGAGCCGACAGGTCACGTTTCTCGAGCAGGAGTTCCTTCGGGCTGGGCTCGCTTCCCCGATTCGAAAGCCTCGCAGTTCATCGTCTACGAGAAAGCGAAAGCGCTCATGAGCAGAATCCTGATCGTTGATGACGACCGGATCACGCGACACGTAGCTCAGAAGGTCCTCGCGGACGCCGGGTTCTCGATTTCCATCGCCAGTGATGGTCTCGAGGCCTTGAAGGCTCTCGATGGTGAGCCTTTCGATCTGTTGTTGCTCGATGTGTGGATGCCACGAATGACCGGTCTCGATCTGCTCGCGAAGCTGCGCACTCACACGGCACGGCCACGGGTCGTCGTGATGACTTCGGACGACACACCGGAAACGCTTCTGACGGCCGTGCGCGATCAGGCGTTCATGTATGTCCACAAGCCGGTGGAACCGGCAAAGCTGCTGGAAACCGTCCGCGAAGCGCTGCAAGCACCGGAGCCAACTCCGATTGAAGTCGTGTCGGCGCGCCCGGACTGGGTTGAGCTCGTGGTCCCGTGCACGCACGAAGCCGCGGAAAGAATTCATGCGGTGATGGCGCAACTCGGAACCAAACTCGACCCGAAGCTGAGAGACACCATCGCCTATGCCTTCCGCGAGCTGTTGACCAACGCCATCGAGTGGGGCGGCAAGCTCGATCCCAATCGGAAGGTGCGGGTCGCGTGCCTGCGAGCCAAACGCATGCTCATCTATCGGATTGCCGACCCGGGCGAAGGCTTCAATATCGAAGACCTCCCGCACGCCGCCATCGGTCAACCGCCCGATGACCCAATCGCTCACATGCAAGTGCGTGAGGACAAAGGGATTCGGCCGGGCGGATTCGGGTTGCTGATGGTCCAGGAAAGTGTCGACGAGTTGCTTTACAACGAGAAGCGGAACGAGGTCGTGTTCGTGAAGTACCTGGACCAGCCGAACTCCTGAAGAAACACCGACCGGCATCATCACAAAGCTCGAGCGGCATGTCGTTCGCTTCAACGACGCGCTGAGTGTCAGACCCTCGACGAAGACTCCGTAACGTTCAACTCGAGGGCGTCGGCGCAGTCTCCGGCGCAAAGTCACTGCTGAACATCAGGTGATCGAGCTGCCACGTGCCCTTGAGATCGCGCAGGACGAACAGAAACTTGCCACGGTCTCGCCTCGCGGGTCCGTCTGGCGGTGCCATGTTGAGCGAGTAGTCGCCATTGGCGAACGCCAGTGAGCCAACTCCCGCGATGTCGCGCGGCTCGAGCTTCAGGTCGGAGGCGCCGCGCGCGAAGCGGCGCACGTAATACTCCCGTACGTTTTCGGTGCCGCGTACCGTCGAGGCGTTAGGCGGTAGGACGACGCCACCGGGAGTAAAGAAGTTCACCAGCTTGGCGGCGTCTTTGGCGTTGTAGGTGGTGGTGAACTCCTGGAGCATCTTGTTGATGTTCTCGACATCGGCTTTGCCGAATTCCCGCGCGGGAGGCGCTGAACAGGCGCTCAGCGTCAGTGCCAGCCAGACCGTGATCGTTGAGGGTGCGCGCACGACTCACCTCTCTTTCACCCGTTCGTCGAGACCCCCTGGACCAGACGGGGCTGAACGGAGGGTGCATTATGACGCCGTTCTCGTGAAACACACTGTGCTCCAGACCCTCCGTTCCTGGTCCCCGTCCGGTCGCCGGATGGCAACACGATCGGCGTGATTTATGTGCGCGACGATGGCAATGGCAAGACGACGAACGTCACGTTTGCGACATAACGAGCGGATGCCGTAGTAGTGGATTGCTAGGAACGTTCTTCGTTGCCAATGAAACGAAGCCACGAAGGGCACGAAGCCACGAAGAAAAGGGCTGCCCGTAATCTCCTCAAATCGACATCGTCTGCTCGGTGCCTCTCAGACTCCGCGGCTTGGCATCCTGCGACCGCCGCGCCGACCAACTCGCAAACAGTGCGATCGGCAGGCCCACTCCGAACGCGTGAATGCCGAACTGATTCAGCAGCAACAGCAGTGGTGGTGACCCTGCGCCACCCCGCACCAACGACAACGGTACGACGACGTATTGCATGAAAGCCCAGACGCCGAGCCCGAAGGCGAGACCGCAGATGACGGGTCGGCGAACCAGGATCGAGAGCTTCTGGCTCGCTGCCCAATACGTGGTGGCGGCACCCAAGGCGATGACGAAGTGGAGGCCGAGTCCGAGGGCAGCCACTTCCAGTCCGCCTTGAGAGGCGCTTGGCCCCAACACCCCGCTCGCGATGTAACGCAACACCCGCGCGGGCGAAACCCCTCGAAGCCCAGAGACGATGAAGGCGTCGAGGATGTCGAGGGCACCGGCAGTCAAGCCGCCGTAGATGATTGTGTCGAAGGCTCTTGGGGGTTTCATCGGCATTACTTTCAACATTGTCCACAGAGGAAGTTAGCCACGAAGGCACGAATCACGAAGGAACCATTGTTAACGTTCTGGCCTGGTTTCCTTCGTGGCTTCGTGTCCTTCCGCCTTCGCCAAGGCTACGGCGGACCGCCGTAGCTTTAGCGGAGGCTGGTCGTGGCGACGTGTCAACTAGAAGCCAACAATCAGCCCGAATCGCAGGATTCTCGGGCTGAGATTCTGCGCCAACGTGTTGAACGTCGGCGAGCCGATGTTGTTGTTCCGGACGAGCGCGGTGTTCGCATTGAAGAGGTTGAACATGTCGCCCACCAGCCGCAGCCGGACGTTGCCGGCATTGAAGCTTCGCGCGACGCGGACGTCCGTGTTCCACAGATTGGGGAAGCGGATCGTATCGACCTCCGGCGTCAGGCGAACCTGCACCGCCGCGTCGGCGCCGAGCGACTGCGGACGATAGATCAGGAACGGATACCCTTGACGCCCGAAGACGTTGGCACTGAGCTCAATGCCGTAAGCCGCTTGATAGAGCGCGTTGGCATTGAACTGCCACTTGGCGCTCATGAAGATCGTCCCGGCACCGCTGCCGGCGCTTTGCGGCGCGAACTGGCCGCCGTTGTCGAGCGGCACGCCAATCGTCGGCGTCGGGTTGCCGTTCTCGCTGCGCAACGCCTGCGCTTCGTAGTGCGCCCGTGAGTTGTTGAGGGCGAATCCGACCCGCGCCATCCAGCGGTTGGACAGACGCTTGATCAAGCCGGCTTCGACGCCGTGGTAGTCCGTGTTGAACCCGTCCCAATTGTCGAGGACGAAGCCATTGCCACCGGCAGCAACCTTCACCGGATCGGGAACGAAGGTCTCCACGCTGTAGGCCTCTCCCGTCGGCAGCGTGCCGGTGAGCGTGGGGCCTGGTGTGTAGTCCGCCAGCGTGACGCCGACCCGCGGCGTGGTCACGCCCGGGAAGCCGCTCGTTCTCGTGTAGCTGTAGTTGAAGGTCACCGCAAGATTCGAGGCCACTTCACGATCGAGACCCGCCACGAAGCTGGTCGTGACCGGCGCGGCAAGATCAGGATCGATCACGTTGGCTGACGTGACGGCGGTCGGGTTGGCGGGATTGAAGCCGCCTGCCGCGGTGATGAACTGATCCGTCTGCACCTCGTTGGCCTGGGCGAGATGATCACCGTTGTGATCGATCCAACGATACGTTGCGGAACCGGCGACCGAGCTGGGGTTCCTCGCGCCGACAAAGCCCGCGTTCAGCTGTCCGGCGAAGCGGCTCAAGCTGACGCGCGCGACGGTGCGGCGGGTGTCGTCGATCGCGTAGGTGACCCCCACGCGCGGCGAGACGTTGTTCCACGTGAAGGGCGAGTCGTAGCCGGCGAAGTCGATGCCCGGCACGAGATCAGGGAATGCGGGATTCGCCTGTGTCTGGCTGGCCAGCGCACGACCCCACTGCCGGTCGAATCTCACGCCGAAGTCGCTCGTCACTCGGCCGCGCGCGTAGGTGCCGCCCGCATAAAGATCGAAGTAGTTGGCACGGTTGCCGCCATAGCCTTCGCGAAACACCTGCGCCCGTTTGTCGGTCGCAGTGTTTTCGAGTGCCAGGATGCCGTTGCCCGGCCACAACGTGCCGCTGATGGTGTCGACCGTCCGGAAGCCGCCACCCACCGCGAGATCAATCGATCCGCCGAAGGCGTTGACGAACTGGGTCAGGTCAACGTTGGCGGTCTTCTGCGGCCGCACGTTCAGGCTCTGGTTGACCGAGCCGTAGGACCGCGCCTCCAGGAGACTTCGTCCAGCCAGCATGTCCATCCCGCCCATCGGGTCGAGGATGAAGCCGGTGTTGTAGTAGGCAACCTTTGCTGACAAGAACGTCTGCGATCCGATCGTCCGGTCGTTGCCGATCTTCCACAGGCCGTGGAGCGGGTTGTCGTCGTACGCGTTGTCCTGGTGGAAGGTGGCCGTCGGTGCGTCGAAGAGAATGCCCGAGATCCCGGGAGCGCGGCCGTCCTTGACCTTGAAGCCGTCGAAGTAGAGAAAGCTCACCATGTCTTTGCTGGTGGCTTGCCAGTTCACCTTCACATTCGGGTTCTTCAGGATCGTGCGATCGACCAGCGCGCCCGCGCGTCGCACGAGGCGGACGTCCTGAATCGAGTAGGAGTGGTAGAACCAGGCGCGATTGCGGAAGATCGGACCGCCGATGTCGTACCCGTAGTCGGAGATCTGATCGTTGTGATCCGTCGTATCGGCAGTCACACCACTGGCGCTGAGCTCGTCTGGCACGTTACTGGACTCGAGCGAGTCATTCGTGAAGTAGCCGCGAGCCCCGCCGCTGAACCGATTGGTGCCGCGCTTCACGATCATGTTGAGCCCGATGCCACCCGTCGGCTGCTTGATGCTCTGACCAGCTGTCGCCACCTGCACTTCCTCGAAGTTGTCGTAGTTGAAGTAAGTCGGCGACGCGCCGGTGGCTGCCATGTCGGTGATGTTGACGCCGTCGAGCGTCCAGACCGCGTCCTGAGGGCGCGTGCCCTTCGAGACGAAGTTGGACTGCTGGCCGGTCTCGTTGCCGCCGATGTTGACGCGGTCGACGAGCACGCCGGGCACCGCCCGCATCAACGCAAACGGATCGCGCGACGTGGGAATCTTCGTCAACTCTTCGCTGGTGAAGTTGGTAGCCGTACCGGTTGCTCGCGTATCGACGAGCGGTGATTCACCGGTGACCGTGATGGTCTCGGCAACCGACGCCAGCTTGAGCGACAAGGGGAGATCGACGTTTCTACCCACGACAACTTGCACCTGATCGCGAACGAGCGTGGTGAACCCCTGCAGTGTTGCGGTCACTGAATACAGTCCGGGGGCAAGGTTGAGAAACCGAAACTGTCCGTTCCCTTCGGTCGTTGCTTCCTGAGTAGCGTCCACACCTTTCAACGTGACCGTCACGCCGGGCAGAATCGCGCCCTGTTCGTCCGAAACCGTGCCCGAGATACTTCCACCTTGCAGCTGCGCGCGCGCCGGGATGGCGAACGCCAGTAGCAAGACCAAGACAATGCTGAGCCGCTTCATGGATCCTCCTGTGGGGACTTGCAAATCACTTCAATCGGTGACCGGTAATCAGCGGTCGGTGTCCTGAAAGACCACCGGTCCCCGACCATCAGCTACCGAACATCGACCACTGGGCACTGGCCACCGGCCACTGACCTTGAGTTAAGCTACGGACAGAACTGGCCCATTGGAAAGATCCAATTGTGGCCATGGGTATAGATCCAATTGGACACGCTGACATGCTGTTATCGCTCGACGGATCGGGGCCACGCTACGCGCAAATCACGCGCGCGCTGTGCGGCCTGATTCAACAAGGCGTCCTGACTCCTGGGGCTCGGATGCCTCCGACGCGAGACCTTGCGCGGGACCTGGGGTGTTCCCGCAATCTCGTGCTCCTCGCCTACGAGCAACTGGTGCTCGAGGGCTACCTGGTTACGCGGCAGGGCGGCGGCACGTACGTCTCACCCGAGTTGCCCCGCCGATCGGCACAGATTCCGTCGGACGCAGCTGACCCGTCGCCGAGTGTGCGGCTCTCGCGTCGAGGGCGATTGGCGGTCGAAGTGGCCGAAGTGGCTCGACCGGCGATGGCCAGGCGCGGCGCACCCCTCGACTTCATCTACGGCTTATGCGAGCCGGACCAGCGCGCCATCAAGCGCATGCGAAACGCGTTTGCAACCGCCATCAGGACGCGCCCGTTTTCGTACGGCCCGAGCGCCGGTGATCTGGATCTCCGCAAGCAGCTGGCCGATCGCCTGCACGCGGCCAGGGGCATCGTCTGTTCGCCGGCCGAGATCGTTGTGACCAACGGATTTCAGCAGGCGCTCGACATGTGCTGTCGCCTTCTGTTGGACCCCGGAGATCGAGTGGTTGTCGAAGATCCAGGCTATCCCGCAGCCCATGCGGTGTTTGCCGCCGCCGGTGCGGAAGTCATCCGGGTGCCGGTGGACGAGCAGGGGCTGGACCTGACGGCCCTCCCTGGTGATCGCGTGCCCGTGCGCGCCTTGTACGTCACACCCTCACACCAGTTTCCCACCGGCGTTGTCATGCCGGCTGCTCGCCGCTATGCCTTACTGGAGTGGGCGAAGCGACGCGGTGTCTTGATCATCGAGGATGACTACGACGGCGAGTTTCGGTATCTCGGTCGTCCGATTGCGGCTCTCGCGGCGCTCGAGCCGAACACGCCCGTGATCTATTGCGGCACCTTCGCGAAGCCGTTGTTTCCATCGCTTCGACTCGGCTACATGAAGGTCCCGCAGGACCTTGCCGCGGCAGCCGCCAGTTGCAAGTGGCTCCACGATCTGTCTTCGTCGTTGATTCTTCAGCGGATGGTTGGAACGCTCATGGCGACCGGAGAGTACGATCGTCACGTCCGGCGAATGCAGCGCCGTTATCGAGTTCGACGCCAGGCACTGCTGTCAGCGCTCCGACGTCATCTGGGTGATGCCGCAGAGATTGGTGGCAGCGCAGCCGGACTTCATGTCGCGGTGTGGCTGCCGAAGCTGCCTCCAAATCAGGTGTCGGCGCTGCTCGCGGCTTGCGCTGAACGAGGCGTGGGCGTCTATTCGATCGGCGATCACGCCACTCGTCCACTCCCGCGCGCGGGATTGATTCTCGCCTACGGATTGCTGGAATCGAAGCAGATTGAGGAAGGAATTCGACTGCTCGGCGTCGCTTATCGGGAATTGATTGGCGGCGCTGAGCGGCCTGCGCGATCAGCTCAGAGTGTGCGGGCGCGGAGTGCATTTACCTTGCGATGAATCCCGCCGATGCCCCGACCCAGCGCAGGCCCTTATTGTGGTCGACGCCCATCATCTGGCCACGTCCCATTCGGAGCAGCGGTAGCACCGCGCGGAGACGATCGGTCCAGACGTACATCATCCTGATCTCGACTTGCGTCGCGCCATCAGGGGTTTGGATGATCGGTTCAAACGTCATCCGCTCCTGCAGGATGAACTGGTCGCGCCGCTCCGGAGGAATCGCCGCGAGCTGTGCATCCGTCGGCTCGAACACGATTCCGCCACCGGCAAATGAAAACAACGGCTTGAGCAACAATCGTTCTCGCGCCTCGGGCAGAGCGTTCACCGAGTTCAAGAACCAGGTGCGCGGCACTGACGGGTGCGCGAGCCACGGAATGGAGAACTTGCTGATCCGGAAATACCATTCCGGGTGGCCCGTCCACTCGACGTCCAGGTCATCACGGTAGTCGAACGGCAGCGTGACTTGTGTGCGCTCGAGTTCGTCCGGGATCACTCGGTTGTAGATCCTCCGGATCCGCGTGCGCTTGCCGTCACGCTTGTAGAAAAGATGTCGTCCCTCGCGCGTGACGTCCGCCGTGTCAATTGCCCGCACGCCCCACAGCTGCTCGGTCATCACGAAGTCCGGGCGGGTCTTCTGACGCGCGGGCTCAATTTCCATGAGCACGACTTCCGTCGGATCGTGGTCGCCGACGATGGCGTGGCGCAGGAGGTCTGAGTAGCGCGAAGTGGTGAGTCCGTCGAGGTAGGCATCGAGATGACGCGGCAGGTCGAATGCTTCGCCGTATGCCTCCGCAAGCGCGATCTGAAATCCGTAGAGCGACGGGAAGGCCTGGAGCTCCACGAGCTTGGGCGTCAGCGAGCCATCGGGAGCGCGCACCAACCCGAAATCGACCTGAAGAAACGTTGGCGTGGCACCGGCATTCGGCCCGCGGAAGCGTTCGGGCACGACGCGAGCCGATGCGGCTGCCCCTTCGCCCGACAGCGACTGACGAATGAGCTCTTCGCCGGTGCTCGCGAGCGAGTCGATCAGATCACGGGGAAAGAAGCAGGGCGTTTCCGCGACCGGAAACTCGATGGGGACGCCGACCCGTGCACGGATACGGTCGAGAAACGCCTGATATCGCTCCTCGCGCCATTGGGTGTTGAAGGCCGTTCGCAGCGCGGGAATCATCGACGCACTACGAGTGAGCTTTGGTCAGTTCTCCGCGCCGCAGGCTGCGGTAGAGCGCGAGGGCTTCGTTGATAATCCCGATCGCCTCGGCAGGCCCCAGCAGATCCTCGACGACCACCTGCTTGTTCTCGAGCACTTTGTAGTCCTGGAAGAAGCGCCTCACCTCGCGGAGAAGGTGCCCGGGAAGCTGGGACTTGTCGGTGTAGTCGGCGAACGCTGGATCTCGGACGCTGACCGCCAGGATCTTGTCATCGATGCCCTTGTCATCACGCATCCGCATGACGCCAATCGCACGAGCCTGGACGATCGTCAGCGGATAGACCGGCTCCTGACCCAGCACCAGCGCATCCAACGGATCCCCATCGTCGCAGTACGTGCGCGGAATGAATCCGTAGTCCGCTGGGTAGTGCACGGCGCTGTAAAGCACGCGATCGAGGCGGAGCAGTCCCGTTTCCTTATCGAGCTCGTACTTGTTCTTGCTGCCTTTGGGAATTTCGATCACGACCGGAAAGTCGGTGGCGATGACCGATTCGTCGACGTAGGTGTCGTGCCAGGGATGCATGCTGGTGGTGTGCTATGCCGAGATCAGGAACTTGCCGTCGCGCATGATTGGTTGATCATCGACCCAGATGTCGAATCGCGTGCCGACGACGTCGATGTGTGTCGAGGAATACCAGTCGGCGCCAGTGTGAGCGCCGTACGGGTTCCCGAATGCGATGTGAATTCCGGGGAACTTCTCGTCCTGCAGGATGTGCCCGATAACGTGCGTGAGCTCGATATTGGTTCCGATCGCAAACTCGCCAACCCGATCGGAGTTCTCATCGGTATGGGTATATTTCCAAAACGCCTCTTCCAGGTCGCGATTGGCTGAGAATGCTTCCGTGAGCCGATTGCCCTTGACCCGGACCGTGAGCGGCATCTGCTCGAGGCTGCCAAACTGTTCACAGAGGTAGTCGCCGACAACGCCGTCGATGACGAAGGTGCCGTTGACCTCGCCTGGCGTGGTGAACACTTCGCCGCCGGGTAGATTTCCCCACTTGTCCGGACTGATCAGGCCACTCGTTTTCAACCACTTGTAGTCGGGATTGAGCCTCGCCCTGAAATCGCTTCCCGACGGCGTTGTCGCCCGAATCTCGCGCGCGGCGGAGACAACATCGAGGACCTTTGCGCTCAGTCGGTCCACCTTCAAATAATCCGCGCGCATGCCCTCGAGCATGATCTGGCGGTTGATGTTGACCATGTGCGCGTGCCGCATCTTTCGGCGATTGACGATGTCGGTCATCTGCATGCGCGAGGTCAGCTCGTTGGATTGCACGTGCACGGCGAAGATGCTGACCTGACTGCGCTCCATGTCGTCGGCGACGACCGCGGGCAGCGCGGTGAGCGGTCGGGATGCGAGATCTTCCAGAACGAACGCGCGATATGGAGCACCTATCTGTTCGATTTCGTGCACGAGGCTGGCGGCGATCTCCTCGCACGCGCGATCGGTGATCAGCGTGACGCGTTCGGTCGGCTTGACTGCGAGGCAGACGCGAATCGCATTGCGCGCGCCGGGAAGAAGCTCGGGATCGACGGCTCTGGAGATCATGTGCCAAGAACTGTCATGCATAAAAGGGGACTGTCCCCTTTATTATGTTAACCAAGTACGCAGCGAGTGACGGAATCGATCGAAATCTGCCAGGTGAATCACAGACCTGCCGCGGTTTCCGAGACCATATACTCGACGACCTTCCGCAAGTCGTTGGTCTCGGCGAAGACTTTCAGCTGACGATCGGCGCCGGATCCGCGATCGAGGATGGTCTGCACGTATTCCGCCTCTTTCCGGCATTCGAGCTCATCGAGCACGTCGTCCACGAAATCGAGATACTCGAGAATCAGTTCGCGCTCGGGCAGCTCCTTCTCGCGACCGAAGTCGATCAGCATTCCGTCGAGACCGTAGCGGCTGGCGCGCCACTTGTTCTCCATGATGAGGGCGCGGCTGTAGAGCCGATAGCCCTGGTTCCTCGAATGCAGCTTGTACAACTTGGCGACGGTGGCCTGGATCAGCGCGGCAATCGCGAGCGTTTCGTCGATGCGCATCGGCAGATCGCAGATCCGCACTTCGAGCGTCGAGAAAATGGGATGCGGGCGGATGTCCCACCAGATGCGCTTGGCGTTGTCGATGCAATTCGTACGAATCAACAGGTTGACGAGCCCATCGAAGTCGGCCCAGCTCGTGAATGTATCCGGAATGTTCGTTCGGGGAAACTTGTCGAAAACTTTGACGCGATATGATTTCAACCCCGTATTCATCCCCAGCCAAAAGGGCGAATTCGTCGACAGCGCGAGCAGGTGCGGCAGGAAATACCGCATCTGATTCATCAAGTGGATGCTGGCCTCGCGATCTTCGATGCCCACGTGAACGTGCAAGCCGAAGATCAAGTTGGACCGCGCGACGGTCTGCATGTCCTCGACGACTTGCAAATACCGCTCGTCGGGATAGATGTCCTGGACGCGCCAGTCCGCAAATGGATGCGTCGCGCCCGCTGCCAGCAATAGCCCGTGGTCGCGGGCGAGGCCAATCGTTCGACGCCGCAAGTCCGAAACATCCGCCCGCGCTTCGCCAATCGTCCGGCAGATACCCGTGCCGACCTCGATGACCGACTGATGCATCTCCGCCTTGACCTTCTCCTTGAGCAACATCTTGCCCTGCGCGATGAGCTCGGTATTGATGTGGGAGCGGAGGTCCAGCGTGTCGGGATCTATCGTCTGGTATTCCTCTTCGATGCCGAGCGTGAAGGAGGGCTTCATGGTGACTGTCGGTGTCAGTTTCCAGTTGTCAGTTTCCAGTTCCAAGGCCGGTCGGTTCGAGTTGCCACGCTCCCCTTTGAACTGACAACTGGCAACTGATAACTGAAAGAATCACTACCTGCTTTCTCCCCTCAAGAACCTGTCCCAACGATAGGTGACCGGTTCCGGCGGCGCGACGGCTTTGCGAACGGCGAGCTCGGCCACTTTGTTGACGATCCACTCGAAGTTGGCTTGACCGACGGAGTGCGCGTCGGCATCCGGCGCGGGGTTCATGAAGTCGATCGCATACGGTGTCCCGTTTTCGACGGCGAACTCGACGGTATTCAGGTCGTAGCCAAGCGCGCGACACACCAACCGTGCATCGTGCTCGACTCTCGCCAGCAGCGCGGGATCGTACGCAGGCGGATTCTTGACGTATCGCTCATGGAACGGCTGCCGTGGGTCATACGGCATGATCCGCACATCTTCCTGACCGACGACATAGCAGCGGAAGTACTCCTTGAAGTTGACCGCCGTCTGCAGGGTCATGCAAAGCGTTCGCGTCTGATCGTAGGCGGCGAAGAACTCCTCCGGCGAGTTGACTTTGTGCACATCGCGCCAGCCACCGCCATCGAACGGCTTGAGAAAAGCGGGGAAGCCGACGTAGTCGAACACCGAGGGCCAGTCGAGCGGGTATTGCAGGTTCCGCATCGATCGATCCGTCGTTCCAGGCGGATGCTCCTTGTGCGGCAAGACGACCGTCTTGGGGATGGCGACGCCAATCTTCGTCGCCAGTGCGTAGTTGAAGAACTTGTCGTCCGCGCTCCACCAGAACGGGTTGTTGATGATGTAGGCGCCATCCAGCGCGGCGTTCTTCAGATAGGCCCGATAGAAGGGCACGTCGTGGGAAATTCGATCGACGATGACCGCATAGCGACTGGGCTCGGCCATCCGCACGCCGCCCAATTGCACGTATTCCGCTGTCACCTCTGGCATCTCGAACGCGTTGATACGCTCGACGAGGGCGGGCGGAAACGTGTTTTCCATTCCGAACAAGACGCCAATTCGTTTCATAGGCAGGTGCCGCAGGTGCCCGCGTACGCGGGCTCAACAGCTTACCTTGAAGACGATTCGCGTGGCACGTGCGGCACCGACCTACGGCAAATACGCCGCTGCCATCGGGCGCCAGTCGGGCCAATCGTGCTTGGAGCCGTTTCCCCAGACGTGCAGGCTGTGCGGGATACCCTTGTGGTGTAAAAGTGACGAGAACGACTCGTTCGCGGCGCGGCAGATGTCGTGCTCGCCCGTCACCAACACCCATTTATTGCGCCGAAACTGGTCGAGATAGTAAGCATCCGACAGGTTGGGGAGGAACGCGTTCGGATTGAGGAAATAGCAGTCTTCATCGAAGTAGCCGTCGAGAAATTGACTGATCTCGAACGCGCCACCCATCGTCACGCACCAGTTGAAAGTGTACGGCTGCCGCATCGCAAAAATCATCGCGTGGTACGCGCCAAACGAGCAGCCGGTCACGCCAATCGTCGGGTGGTGATTCACGTGATGAATCAGTGGGACGAGTTCCCCGAGGATGTAGTCCTCGTATTGCAGATGGCGCCGGATGCGATTCCGCGGGTGGGTCGCGCGGTTGTACCAACTCTCACCGTCGACCGACGAGACGCAGAATAGTTGCAGGCCGCCGTGTTCGAGCTTTCCGGCAACGGCGTCGATCATTCCTCGGTCCTCGGTACTCGAAGAACGCGCCCATGGACGATGGGAAGACGATCATCGGCGGACCCGCGTGACCAAAGATCAAGAGCTGCATGTCGCGCTGAAGCGCTCGCGAGTACCACTTGTGATGAGTGCGATGCATGAGGTGATCGGTCGTTCGGTAAGAGCCTATACTGAATGCACGTGCCGACTTCGACGGTGACTCTGCGCACCCATTCGCAATTCCGCTCCAAGTTCCTCCCGGATGCACGCGATATTACGGTCTTTCTTCCACCAGGCTACGAACGGGCCCGCGATGTTCGATATCCAGTGCTTTACATGCATGATGGCCAGAACCTGTTCGATCCCGAACTGGCCTTCAAGAAAGGTGAGCATTGGCGCGTTGGCGAAACGGCTTCGGAGCTGATTGACGCGGGCCGGATCGATCCGTTGATCATCGTGGGCCTGGCGAATACGGGCCCTCGGCGAGTTCACGAGTACACGCCGACGCATGACCGGCGTCGCGGCGGCGGTGAAGCTGACAACTACGGACGCCTGATCATCGAAGAGCTCAAGCCGCTCATCGATACCACCTATCGAACGCTGCCCGATTCGATACACACGGGAATGGCAGGTTCGTCACTCGGTGGCCTCGTGACCTTGTATCTCGGCTTGAAACGACCGGACGTGTTCGGCCGCTTAGGCGTAATGTCCCCCTCAGTCTGGTGGGATCGACGAGTCATTCTCCGCAACGTCCGCGAGTCACGACCCAAGCCGCGGCTTCGTATCTGGGTTGATATGGGCACCCGCGAGGGCCGTCAGCACCTCGAGAATGCACGGCTGCTGAAGGTGGGTCTGTTGAAGGCGGGATGGGTCGATCATGATGATCTCCACTACGAGGAAGCCCCTGGTGGCACGCATAGTGAAAGCGCGTGGGGGGGCCGCTTCGGTCGAGTTCTGGAATGGCTCTACCGTCGACCGTTGTGATCGCTGCGAGCGCTAGAGGTCAGTCTCACTTGGAAAAGCGAGAACCCGACGGCTTCGATTTCTGCGGGTGAATCGTTCGTCCTTCCGCCAGCATTTCGACGAACTGTGCCACTCTCCTGGCCCTGGTTTCCGCCTTCTTGGCGTGGTGCAGACGAAAGTAGATCGCGTAGAGATTCTGACGGCTCAGCGTCGCAAACACCGCCTTCGCCTTCTTGTTCTTCGCCAACGCTGCCTTGAAGTCGTCCGGCGGCGTCGCAATGCTGAATGAATCGTAAGCCGCGTTCCACCGGCCATCCTTCTTGGCGCGATCAACTTCAGCGAGACCTGCGGGCTGCATCCGCTTCTCTTTGGTCAGCCGTGCAACGTGGTCGCGATTGATTTTCGACCACGGACTCCGCTGGCGGCGCGGGGTAAAGCGTTGGAGGTAGGACTTCTCGTCGAAACCGCGGGCCTGGCCGTCTATCCAACCATAACAAAGCGCCTCGTCCAGCGCCTCGGCGTAGTTCATGGCGTCGATCCCGGTGCCCTTCTTGAAGAAGCGCACCCAGATACCGTGGGTCTTGGCGTGCTCCCGATGAAGCCACCGCTTCCAGTCTTTCTGGGAACGAAACGCTCTGAGGGCTAAGCCGTCGGGGCCGACCGATTCACTGAAGTCAATGGGCACATCACGATTCTAACGAACCGGACAACGAGCCCGCCGGTGCCCGCGGCTCCGGTTGAATCGAGCGATAATCCGGCCACTCGCGACCAAATGCTCACACCTGGCACGCGGATCGGTCCCTATCAAGTCGTCGAGCTCGCTCGGGGCAGGCGGGATGGGTGAGGTCTACCTCGCCCGTGATTTCTCCCTGGAGCGTGACGTCGCCATCAAGGTCCTTCCGTCGGAATTCTCGAAAGACGATGAACGGCTCGCGCGCTTTGCGCGAGAAGCACGCGTGCTCGCCTCGCTGAATCATCCCAACATCGCGACCGTACACGCGCTGGAACGGACGCCCGATGGTCACGCCCTCGTGATGGAGCTCGTCGACTGGTGAGACGCTGTCCGCGCGAATCCGTCGAGGGCCACTGCGAGTCAAAGACGCTTTGGCCATCGCCGGCGGCATCGTCGAAGCGCTGGACGCCGCACACGAACGAGGAATCGTCCATCGCGATCTGAAGCCCGCCAACGTGATGGTGACGGCGCAGGGTATCGTCAAGGTGCTCGACTTCGGACTGGCTAAACCAGGACCCACCGGCGATCCGGCAGACGCGTCGCAATCGCCAACGGTTCTCGAAGCGGCGACGCGCACGGGCATCATCCTGGGAACCGCCGCCTACATGAGTCCCGAACAGGCGCGCGGACAAACAGTCGACAAGCGCACCGATATCTGGTCGTTCGGCTGCGTGCTGTACGAAATGCTCGCACGGCCGTGCGGCATTTGTCGGACCAACCGTCACCGACACGCTGGTGAAGGTCCTCGACCGCGAACCCGACTGGACGCAGCTGCCCACGTGACCTTCCGGCCGGGATTCACACGCTCCTGCGTCGCTGCCTGACAAAAGATCTGAAACACCGCCTGCGTGATATCGGCGATGCGCGGCACCTGATCGACGCGACAGTACAATCGGGAGCGGCTGGCGCATCGCCAACCGTCCGCGCGAGGTCGCCAGCTTGCACCGCTCGGCTGGGTCGCCGCCGCGCTGCTGGCACTCGCACTGGGCGCAGTTCTTTGGCTCCGCCCTATGACCCCGCCAGCGGCCGCCTGCCCCGATCACGCGCACGCTCATCGACTTGCCACCGGGCCACAAGCTCACCGTTCGTGATCGCGCATACCCAATCGCGGTGTCGCCCGATGGGTCGGCCATCGCGTTCGTTTCAGAGTTCGAAGGGCACTCGCAACTGTTCATCCGCGAGCTTCAGGACCTTGAGCCCAGACTGGTTCCAGGCTCGGCAGGGGCTCGGCAACCCTTCTTCTCACCCGATGGCCGATCGGTGGCGTTCTTCACCGGCCTGACTCTGCAGAGGGCGTCCGTTGCCGGCGGCAACTCCGATTCGTATCTGTGACCTCCCGGCACTCAGCGCTGGAGGCAGCTGGGGCGCCAACGACGTGATCGTCTTTGCGACCGTCGCAGGAAACCTTTACAGCGTTGGTGCGGCAGGCGGAGCGCCCCAGCAGCTAGCGGGCGCTGGCTTGGCCGCCTGGCCTGACATCCTGCCGGGAGGTCAGACCATCCTGTACTCGACAGGCGATCGCTTTCCGCACGATGCGCTCGCCATCATCAAGCGCGACGGCAGTGACAAGCGGATTCTCGCGCGGAGGTCCGACGTGGCGCTTGAAGGACCGGCCATGCTCGGCACCGTCGAGATTGCCCAGCCGCGGTTCTCACGCAGCGGCCACATCGTGTACGGGCAGTCGCCTGGATCAGTTCGAGTAGTCCCCTTTGAGCTCGATTCACTAACCATCACCGGTTCCCCAGTGTCGATCGTCGATTCGGTCGAACGCGGTCCCGGATCGGGGGCAGTGTTCTTCGCTATCTCGCAATCCGGACTCTTGGCGTACACGAGCACAGGAGATCGGCACCAATTCGTCTGGGTCGATCGACAGGGAGTCGAAACACCCATCAGCAATGACAGAGCTGCCATTCGAGTCCCGCACGTATCGCCTGATGGACGGCGCATTGCCGTTTCGATCAACGACGACACGCGACGATCCGATCTCTGGGTGTATGAATCCGAGGGTGGAACGAAGAGGCGCGTGACGACCCAGGCCATAACCTACAGTCGCCCATGGACTCCCGATGGCACGCGGCTGACTTTCAGCTCGGGTCTGCGGTATCGAAGAGGTACCCGCGAATGCCCACGGTCAGCGAAGCAGTTCTCGTGAAGGGCGGACCTCCTGATTACTACCCTCAATCATGGACGCCCGACGGCCAAGATTGTGCTCATGTCCATGACGGCACGAGCCTGAATCTCATGGTGGTCCGTCGCGGCGGACGCCTCGTCCGTTGCTTGCCGGCCCGCGAACGAGTGGCAGGGACATCTCGCCCGAGGCCGCTGGATTGCCTATATGTCCGACGAATCTGGGCGATACGAGATTTATCTCAGCCCTTTCCAAATCTTGCGCTTCGGGCCGCGATTTCTACGACGATTCCGCGTGGACAAAAGATGGGCGTGAGCTGTTCTATCGACAGGCGACGCGGTAATGGCTGTGCGCGTCGATGCGACTCGAGGCTTTCCAACAGAAAGGCCCGGTCGGCTGTTCGCGGGGTCATACACTGGTGCCGGCCAGGATTCCTCGTTCGATGTCGCTCCAGATGGAAAGCGTTTCGCAATGGTCAAGAGCGATCCGAAGTCGACATTGGATCAGCTCACCGTCGGTACAGAATTGGCTGCAGCTCGTGCGCTGGGTTACTGCGTGACTGTTACCGTCAGATCCGCGTCGCCGAACAGTGCACCGTCGTCCGCGCGTGCGCGCAGGACGTAGGTACCAGGCGTGGCAAACGTTGCGCGGGCTTCGTGCCGGCCTTCGGCAGGAACCGGCTGGCGGCGCCCACAGCGGCGCCCAAGGAGAGTTGGCGCCCGCCCGCGTCTCCTCCCACACCTTGACCTGCGCGGGATCGAAGCGCACGCTGCCCTCGCCGCGATACACAAACCACGAGAGATGAAGTCCAACACGCTTGCCGACCGTGATGCGTGACGGCGGTGTGAACGCCGGGTTGCGCGGCACCGTGGGTGTGACGTTGGCGGACGGGCGTGGCGCCGATCCCACGCCACCCGCTCTGCCCTTCGGCACGCCATCGTCGGCGACCCACGCGACGAGCGTCAACGGTTCGCCGACTTTGATCCAGCGTGTCTTGTCGCCATCGAGCTTGACCTCAGGCCGCTTGTTGGCGCGAATCTCGGGACTGCTTGTTCCGGCGCCCAGCGCTCCCGTCTCAGACGCGATGACCACATCGTCGATGAAGTAGTCCTGCTTGAGCGAGGCATAGGCCTTTTCGGTCTTGCCCTTCGTGGTCAGCGTCCAGATCAGTTCCTGCTTCCCCCAATCAGCCGGCACTCGGACACGAAAGACGAATCGATTGCGCCGTGGGAGCAGTCGCGTCGGCTGGCCCTGGTCGGGGCCGCCCGGCTCGATGTTGTTGTCGGGCCCAATCGGGACGTTCAACTCCTCTTCCCAGTTCCGGTTCATGTAACCGAAGAGAAAGTTGAACGAGCCGTCGCTGTTCTTTTCCCAGCCTTCGAAGGCGGGCGATGCGTTCTGGCCGCTCGAATAGCTCTGCGCGTGCGTGAGGACGACTGCGCAGACGAGCAGCAGTCCAGTCGACAGACCCAGCCGCCGAGTCATTGCTGCGGCGGCCTCGTGCTGGCGGATGGCGACGACGTAGTGTTCGTCGTGGGTGCAGGCCGACGAGGAGGCACGTTGCACAACGGGCAACCGATCATGACGTCCTGCTGCGTCAGCTTCATCTTCTCTCGCCGCTTGGCCATCTCGGCTTCGAACTGCTCGTCGGTGAGCGATAGGCCCATGCCGAGGTCGATGAACATGTTGGCCACCGACCGGTTACCGGAGCCCTGCCAGTTGCGCGGATCGGGAACGTTCTTGTTGTTCGGCGAGTTGTCCATGTAACCGATGATGTGCAGGATGGTTCCCTTTGGCAGCAACGGCGCGTGGTCGTCGTCGTAGTCGTAGCCGCGAACCCAGTTGTGATCGTAGCCGGCGCAGGTGAGCGTCTGGATGTTGAATCCCCAGATGGCTTCGAGGCACATGCGCGCGCCCGGTGCATGGAGGTGCGGTTCGAAAGAGGTGAGCTTGGTGTGCTCCTGGAGCACCGTGTAAGCGTGGAGTTGCTGATTGGCCTCCATCGGCTTGATGTCGATGTCGACGCCGTTGCCGAACTGGCGCGTGGGCGAACGACGAAGCTTCGGCACGTAGCCCTTGGGATGGAACTTGAAGCCGACCTCGAGCTTTGCTCTCGTGTCGCGCCCGTTCGAGTGCAGGTGGATCGAATCGGACACGATGCTGGAACCCGCCTTCAGCAAACGTCCGGAGAGCTCGTCGAAGACGTCGGGGTTGCGACCCACCTCGTGTACCGGCCACGGCGTGACCGCGTCCGGGTTGCTCAGCACGAGCTCCAACGTCAACTCGGCGTTCTCAGGAACATCCGAGAGCACGCGCGTACTCCAGATCATGTGGTGAAAGACGTACTTGCCGCCGACCGTTTCGCGACCAGTGCCGCTCTTCGGCACGTCGTTCACTTCGCGGATCTCGACGGCCGCCACATAACGATCCTCGGTGAGGCCGAGCGGAACGCTCTCGATCTCGCCCCACCAATCGGGCGCATCGCCCTTGACCAGCAGTTCCTTGGTTGAAACGACGAGATCGGGCTTGCCAATCCGCCACTCGCCGCCATCGGCCCACTTGATGGGCGGCGGCATGTCCGCGGGGTTGCCCCGTGGCGCGCCCGAGTCCGCCCACTTCGCGACCTTGGCGAGCTCTTCCTCGTTCAGCGACGGGTCGTCCTTGTAGTGCTGAATCCCGATGTTCTTCTCGACGTACCACGGCGGCATCACGCCAGCCCGCGGACCCAACCCGGTGCGCTGCTTGATCGCGCGCGCCCAGGGCCGCACCTCCTCGTAGGTCGTCAGCGACATGGGGGCGACGCCGTCCGGGCCGGTGACAGTTCTGACAGCTCCGCTGGAGGATGGGAGCAATGTCCTTGGTGAAGGTCACCTCGGGCGACGCGCCAGGCGCCTGCGCAGTTACGGCAACGGGGACCACCATGCCCGTGACGAGTGCGGCCAGGCATGCCGTGCCGATAGTGACGGTCCAGGTGGCGCGATAACGACCCGTCATTGCAGAATCTCCCTTGATCTGGAAACTACGTTCACGCCGGCATCACCGTTCGCGATCGGGGTCAGGCCCCGTCATCGGGGGACAGGCCCTGTCATCGGGGGACAGGCCCTGTCATCAGTTGTCACCGGGGGACAGGCCCTGTAACGAAGCTGGCCCAATATTGTAGTCTCTTCGATGGGGCCAAATCATGAGCAAACGACCCACGAAGTGCTCGCAACTGGGCGTCCTGGCGCTGTGTTTCGGTGCGTCACTCGCCGGCTTGCTTGCCGCTCCCCAGGGCCCGCCCCAGGACCCAAAGGCCACTCGCGCGGCGGATCTCGTCGAGATCGTCAAGCTCGACCCCACGATCAAGCTGGACATCCGTTACGCCAGCACGAACAACTTCGTGGGCAAGCCTGTTTACACAGAGGCGCGCGCCTTTCTCCAGCGCCCCGCCGCCGAGGCGCTCGTAAAGGCCCACCGTGAGTTGACGACGCACGGATACGGACTGCTGCTGCACGACGGGTATCGCCCGTGGGCGGTGACCAAGCTGTTCTGGGAAGTGACGCCACCCGCCTTACGTGAGTTCGTGGCCGATCCTGCCAGCGGGTCCAAGCATAATCGCGGCGCGGCGATTGACCTTTCGATGTACGACCTCGCCTTTGGTACGGCGGTCGAGATGCCCAGCGCCTACGACGAGTTCACGCGGCGCGCCTATCCGGACTACCGGGGCGGACCGCCCGATGCCCGCGGTCGCCGCGATCTGCTACGCGCCGTGATGGAGAGGAATGGCTACACCGTCGAACCCAACGAGTGGTGGCACTTCAACTTCAGGGATTGGCAGGAGTATCCGATCCTGGATACTCCGTTTAGTGCGATCAAGTAACCGCTGCAGAATGCGTGAGACGACGTAGCCACGAAGGGCACGAAGACACGAAGGCTTGTTTGGATCTTGCTTCGTGGCCTTCGTGTTCTCCGTGGCTGCGTTGCGAGACTTCTGTGAGTCTCTGCGGCTTTGTCGTCTATTGCGATCCCCGACGATTGTTACGCGGGTTCGGGATATCGAGATTCACCGGCCTGCCCTCCACGAACACGTGCTTGATCGTCATCTTCTCGTCGAAGAGATCACCTTCCGTCACGAGAAGATTGGCGACTTTGCCGACTTCGAGTGACCCAAGCCGGTCAGCGGCGCCCGCGATCGTTGCCGCGTCGATCGTCAGGGCCTTGAGCGCCTCGTCTCGCGACAGGCCCTGTTGCACCGTCTTCGCCGCATTCTTGATGAAGTCCTTCGGCTCACTGAGCCCGGCGGATTCGAACGCGAACACGACGCCCGCTTTGTCGAGCGCCGCGGGAACCTTGGGCGTGTTCGCGCGCATGCGCAGCGTCCGCAGCGGTTCATCCGCATCAGGCGCCAGGGTTTCCGGCTTGGTGGGGAAGTTCAGGCTGAAGATCACCCGAGCGTTGGCGGACTTGATATCGACGGCAACCTGATCGGCTTCACGAGCATCGGTGATGATCGGATCGAGCTTGAAGCTTTTCGCCATGTCGAGCGCCCGCAGGATGTCGCGCGCGGACTGTCCACGAAACGCCACTGGCTGTCGGCCAGAGAGTGCGGCTTGCATCGCTTCGAACGATGGCTCATAGGGCGAGCGAATAACGCGCAGGCTTCGCCGTCGTAGCCGACGCTCGTTTCTCGACGAGCGCGTAGTGCTGCGCATCGAGGAACGACTGCCGGACGAACGCAATGATGCCCATCAGCGAGTTGGGATATGCATTGCCACCCGCCGGCCGCTCCGAAAACGTCACGTGAAGGGCGACCGGCGTTCGAACCACCAGTGCGCCTTTGCGTTCGTCCGCGACCGCGCCAATCTGCGGTTCGTCCGGCGGGAGCGCGGTGTTGACCAGCGCACTCTGACCACGAATGGCGTCGCCCGATGGCGTCGCCAGCACCGACGTAATGCCGGACGCGGCGACACGAGCGAGTGCCGCTGCGCTTGGATTGACATAGTCTGCCGCGCGGAAGTGCGCTCGCAGCAGGTAGTCCCCCTTCACCCGCTCGACATCCTCCGTTGTCAGTGGATTCTCGGCGCGGGGGACCGCAGGCATGTCGAGTCCCGTGGTCGTTCCCATGTCGATGAGGCCGGGATAGACCGTCAGTCCTTTGCCGGGCAGCACTTGGGCGCCGGCGGGGGCGGCAGCGCCGGGGCCAACAGCCGTGATCACGCCATCGCGAACAACGATCGTGCCGTTGTCAATCACGGGCCCGGACACGGGGACAATGCGCGCGCCTTGAATTGCGTAGCTGTAAGGCGCCTGCGCATGGAGCGCGTTTAGCAGTGGCACCGCAGCCAATGCGCCGATTGCGACGAGCCTGAGATGCCGGGTCATCGCGACGCTCCAGTCTTGGCTGGCGCCGGCCGATTGAGCCAACGCTCGTATAACAACGTGTGCTTGCTTTCCGGACCGACCTCGCGTCCGGCGATGAACACCCGTGGCACGGGCGTGCGAAGCTCCAGCGGATCTCCGTTCCAAATCGTCAGGTTGGCGACCTTGCCGGGCTCGAGGCTGCCGACCCGATCGGCGATGCCGAGGATCTCGGCTGCTTCGATCGTGATCGCACGCAAGGCGCGCTCACGCGGCAGGCCCCAGGCCACCGAGATCGCCGCTTCGTAGGGCAGCAGTCGCACGTCACTGTAGTCGCCGGTGCCGAAGGCGAACTTCACGCCAGCCTCTGCCAACTCGCCGGCCGCACGGTAGGCCGCGGCATGATGAAAATCGTCACGCGTCGGCAGCGCGAGCACCGAGCCGAGGATGACGGGGATGTTCTTCTCCTTGAGAAGAGGCGCGACGACCGGCGACTCGATGGCGCCGGTGAGAACGATCTTCAGGCCGTGGCGATCTGCAAACGCAATGGCACCGCGAATCTGCGCTTCGCTGTTCGCCAATACGAACATCGGCAGTCGCCCCTCGACGATCGGCACCAAGGCGTCGAGTGTCCAATCGGTCCGGC
Source organism: uncultured Acidobacteriota bacterium (assembly GCA_963724485.1). Lineage (GTDB taxonomy): Bacteria > Acidobacteriota > Vicinamibacteria > Vicinamibacterales > UBA2999 > JACCSI01. Next base: position 176,558 of record CAVRUW010000009.1, on the reverse strand, counting down.
GCTCAGCCGCCGGGATGCGAGCGTAGGCCTTGGCACGCTCGATCAGATCGTCAACCTTCTTGACGCGCAGATCGCGTTCGCGCTTGAGCTCCTCGTAGTTGCGCGTCTCCGGGGGCTGCCCAAAGCCACCGCCGCCGCCACCACCGCCGCCGCCGATGTTCGGGAACTGGAAGCTGACGCCAATGAACGGCTTCAACGTCGCCTCTTCCCAGGTCCAGCCGTCGAGATTCATGGCAGAGGCCTGACCACCGATCAATCCGCCGGCCGGAACGACACCGACGGTGGTGATGCCATTGACGCGCGCGACGGCGATTGCGTCGCTGTCTGAGTTGTAGGATCGCTGGGCACGAACCGCCGCGTTGATGTCCAGCATCTCCTGCGAATCTTCGAACCCGCGCGGCCCGGGCTCGATCAGGCCCAGCGTGCTGCGGGCATCGATGAAGCCTGGATAGATGTCGGCACCCTTGACGTCGATGACTTGCGCGCCCGCGGGCGGCGTCGTGCTGGCGTCAACGGATGCGATGACGCCTCCGCGAATGACGATGGTGCCGCGCTCGATCGTCGGCCGCGAGATGGGATGAATGCGGGCGTTGGTGATCGCGATGACGGCACCAGTCGCCGGAATCGACGCCTGTTGCTCGACGACACCGCCCAGCCCCTCTCCGCTGTCGCGACTCGATCCAGCACGCTGCGGCTGTGGCGGAGGTGACGTCTGATCGGTCGTCGGTGCCTTCTGGCCTTCGGCGGCCGCCAGTCGGGATTTCTCGGAGCGCGCGTCCGTCAGCCGGCGCTCTTCGGCCAGACGGTCGTAGTACAGCTGCCCGTCGATATAGACACGATCCGCAATCGCGTAGGTGCTCAGCGGATGCTTGTTCCAGATCACGACGTCGGCGTCCTTGCCGACTTCCAGTGAGCCGACACGGCTGTCGACACGAAGCTGCTTGGCCGGATTGATCGTCACGAAGGCCAGCGCTTCGTCCTCGGTGAGTCCTCCCCAATGCATGCTCTTGGCGGCTTCGGTATTGAGGCGTCGGGCGTGCTCGGCACTATCCGAATTGATGGAAACGAGCACACCGCGCTTGTGCATGATGGCGGCGTTGTACGGGATGGCGTCCTCGGCCTCGACTTTGTAGGCCCACCAATCGGAGAAGGTCGAAGCACCGGCGCCGTGAGCCGCGATTTCGTCAGCCACCTTGTAGCCTTCGAGCACGTGCTGGAACGTGGCAATCTTGAAGCCCAGCTCGTCGGCGAGCCGAATCAGCATCAGGATCTCGTCGGCGCGATAGCTGTGCGCGTGCACGAGACGCTTGCCCTCCAGGATCTCGACCAGCGGATCGAGCTGCAGATCTCGCCGCGGTGGCAATGGATCTTCGCCGGCCTTCCGGCGTCGTTCGTAGTCCTGCCAGTCCCGTTGATACGCCTTGGCGCGAGTGAAGGCATCCCGGATCACGTACTCGACACCAGGGCGTGTGGCCGGGTAACGACGAACCGTCTGACCGCCGCTCCCCGGCCGCTTCGGGTTCTCTCCGAGCGCGAACTTGATGCCTGGCATCGCACCCTCGAAGAGCAACTCGTTCGGGCGCGTCTTGCCCCAGCGCAACTTGATCACCGCGTTGGTGCCGCCAATGGGGTTGGCGCTGCCGTGCAGCACGTTGGCCACGGTGAGCCCACCGGCAAGATCGCGAAGCACGTTGACATCAGTTGGATCGAGAACGTCGCCGATACCGGTCATCGAGCTGACGGTCGTGCCGCCTTCGTTTATGGAGTCGGCGGCGATGTGTGAGTGGGCGTCGATGATGCCGGGCGAGACGAAGCGGCCCGACGCATCGATAACGTCAGCGCCGGAGGGAACCTGAGTATTGGCTCCGCCAATCGCGGCAATCTTCCCATCGCGCAAGACGATCGTCCCGTTCTGAATCGTCCCGCGGGTCACGGTAAGAATCGTCGCGCCCCGGATTGCCACTATCCCCGTGGTCGCCTGCACAGGCGCCTGAGCCAACGGCCGCGCCGGCGCGATGGCGGTCAGGGCTATCGCCGGTAATAGAACGGTAAGGAATCGCAACATGGTCGCAGCTCCAATCACTCGCTCGCTCAATCCAATCACCCAATCACCCAATCACCACCAATCACCAATGCAATCACCCAATTACGCAATCACCCAATCCTTCAATGTGTTGTGTCCCCCGTAGGCCACAAATACTTGTTGAACCAATCGAGGTTCTGCTGCATGGCCCCGCGATTGGCCTTGGGTTTGTTCAGCGGGTGGCCGAATCCCTTGAACAGCACGAGTTGCACGGGCACGTTCTGATCGCGCAGTCCCTGATACAGCTCGAACGCATTCGGCACCGGGACCCGCTGATCCTGATCGCCATGTTGGATGAGCGTCGGTGCCTTTGCTGTTTTGATGTAGGTCATCGGCGACGTATCAGCGTAGATCTTGGGGTCATCCCACGGAGTTGCCTTCAAGTACTGACGCGTGAACGGATGGATGTCGGTGTTCACGTAGTACGTCATCCAGTTCGAGATGCCCGCACCAACCGAAATCGCCTTGAACCGATCGGCGTGCTTGGTGGTCAGAAACGCGGAGATGTAACCGCCCTGGCTCCAACCCATGGCGCCGACGCGATCGCGATCGACCACCCCTTGAGCGACAAGGTGGTCGACACCCGAAAGCACGTCCCACGCGTCTCCGATTCCGAGGTTGCGGACGTTCAGCGAGCGAAACTTCTCGCCGTATCCTGCGCTGCCGCGATAGTTGGGTTCGAGCACCAGTGCCCCGCGTGCCAGCCAGAGATCGATGGGGTAGTACCCGACATTGTTGGAATACGGCACTGGCCGCGAGATTCCGGTTGGTCCGCCGTGAATCACGACGAGCAGGGGATAGCGTCGGCCAGATTGAAAGTCTGCCGGCTTGTGAAGCACGCCTTCGATCTCCGCGCCGTCCTGACTCTTCCAACGTACGACCTCACGCAGGTGCTTCGGCCAGGCAGCGATTTGGGTTGCCGTGTTGGTGATCTTCTGCGCCTTGGCGAGCGCCGCAGCGGGCGAGAGATAGACCTCGGGAAAATCAGCAGGACCGGAAGCGACGAACGCAACAGTGCCCGCATCGCGTGAGAACGAGAATCCCGTTCCAATCCATTGGTCGTGCGGCTGGTGCCGGAGAATCTCCCGAGTCGCCGGATCGAGGCGGAAGAGCGCGGTCGCGGTCCGCTGTGAGGCCGAAAAGAAAATGCCGCGCGCGTTCCACGCAATCAATCCCGGGTCTTCGTCGAACGCGTCGGACAGGCTTTGAGCCTTGGCGCCCTCTCGTGGCTCGACGACGGCGATCACGCTGTTCTGGTAGTAGAAGAACGGTTTCGCCATCGAGGAGACGAATGCCAAACGCGCTCCATCCGGCGACCATCGAGGATTCGAGTCTGGTCCAGCCTGCGCGACGATCTTGGTCTGGACGCCGCCGTCGATGGAGACCACGGAAATATCCGCCGACCCGCCATCGGCCGGGTCGCTGGAAGTCCGGTGATCGAACGCGATCGAACGGCCGTCGGGCGACCAGTCGAACGATCCGACGACAAACGCGCCTTTCGTCAGCGGTGAGGGCGGCGACCAGGTCGAGCTCGAGCGATTGGCGTGAATGACATAGAGGTGCGCCATGCGGCGGTCTTCGTCTTCGATGCGCATCTCGCCGAACTGCTTCTCGCGCTCCTTGACGGTGTCGGCAATCCGATCGGTCATCGTGAACGCGATGCGCTCGCTATCCGGCGCCCACGCAAACGCATTGACGCCATCGTCGCCGTTGGTCAGTCGCTCAGCTTCGCCGCCATCCACGGCGATGCGATAGAGCTGCCGTTTGCCGTCGCGATCCGAAATGAAGGCCAACCACTTGCCATCGGGTGACCAGGCCGGCTGCGAGCTCGACTTGCGTGCGCTGGTGAGTTGCCGTGGCTCGCCCCCGGCGCTCGCAATCCAGATCTCGGTTTCGAACTCGTTGTCGTCCCAGTTGGTTTCGCGCAGTGTGTACGCGACGCTGCGACCGTCTGGCGAGATGCTGGGACTTCCCACGCGCTTGAGATTCAGAAGATCGTCGATCGTCGGCGACGACGACTGCGCGGAAGGACGGGCAATGGCTAAGCTCAGCAGGAGAGCCGCCCCAATCGAACAGGCCACCCTGTACATGCTCTGGACTCCTCGGAAGAATCGCCAAGCTACCACACGCACCGTGCTTTCGCCCCCATTTTCGCTGACCGGATCCTTGTCACCGCCGCGTGCGTCCTAGCGTATTAGTTGACACTCGAGACTCGTGACGCTACAAGTGATGGGCTCGATTCAGCCAGACACAATTTTCAAGGAGCTCCGGAGATGCGGAAGATATTTGCGGTGGCGGCTAGCGCAGCGCTCGTGGCTGCACTTGCGACACCTTTGTTCGCCCAGGCCACACAGACGTTGACCGGTGAAGTTGTTGACGTCGGGTGCGCCATCAAGAAGGCCCCAGGCGGTAAGGGCGCCGATCACGCCGGTTGCGCAATGGCGTGTGCCAAGAAGGGCCTGCCCGTTGGCCTCATGACCAGCGACGCCATCTTCACGATTACTGGCGACTACGCTGCGGACAGCAACGCCAAGTTGCTCGACTTCGTGGCCAAGCGCGTGACGGTGACCGGCACCGTGACCGAGAAGGACGGCCAGAAGATGATCGCCGTCACGTCGATCAAGCCAGCCAACTGACGATAAGAACACGACGGTCTCCAGTTGCCAGTCGCCAGTAAGAACTGGTGGCCGGGGACCGGAGACCGGCGACCAAACAAGAAGGCCCTGTCAGGATTTCCTGCAGGGCCTTTTCATTTTTGTGGTGTCTAACGTAGACAGACTGACGACATCGGCCGATGGTCGCGTATTCGTGGTGAGCGAGCACAGGGAGATCAGGGAGATCAGGAGACAAAATTTCTCTCTGATCTCCCCGATCTCCCTGTGCTCCCTCCCGGAGGAGGGTGCAATGCCCGGCGATCTCTTCGGCGATGTCACAGATCCGTCTATCAAAGTCGGCAGCCGCAAGTGGTACACGGTACCGGTATCGCTGGCGCTTCACACCGTTGCGGTACTCACGGCCGTCATCGTGCCGTTGATGGCGACCGGCGCCTTGCCGGTCCCATACAACGAAGTGATCTTCGTGCCGGTGATGTCCGCGCCGCTTCCTGCGCCGCCTCCCGTGCACCGCTCGGACTTGCCCAAACCTCCGGTGCATCAAAACGCAGCGCCGGTTGTGACGCCGGACACGATCTCGAAGGAACCCGAGTTGACTTTCGAAACTGGTGTTCCTGACGCCGTTGGGATTCACGACCCCGGGATCTTCGAAGGAAAGACTGCGTTGATCGAGCCGCCACCTCCACCGGTTCGCCCACCCGCTCCAGACAAGCCGGTGCGGATCGGCGGAGAGATCATGCCGCCCGAGAGGATCCGCAACGTTGCTCCGGTCTATCCGCCAATCGCGCAAGCGGCGCGAGCGCAAGGCGTCGTCATCATCGAGGCCGTGATTGGGGTTGATGGTCGCGTGCAGGATGCCCGCGTCTTGCGATCGGCGCCGCTACTCGACGAGGCGGCACTCGCCGCTGTGCGTCAGTGGCTCTACACACCCACGCGGCTCAACGGACAGCCGGTCTCAGTGGTGATGACGGTAACGGTGAGGTTTCAGTTGCAGTAGGAGGCTCGCTGCGCTCACCTCCGAGAGGTCTCACGGTCCACGGCCTACAGTCTCCGGTTCCGAAGGTCTCCTCAGTTCCACCGCTGCAGTTCGGATGCAGCGAAAGGACCGTGAGAACCGTGGACCGGAGACCGGCGACTGGCAACCGTTCTATTTCGCCGCGACTGCCACCGGCTCTTCCCACGGAAGACCGGTGCGGCCGAAGTGACCGTAGTTGGTCGTCTGGCGATAGATCGGGCGCAGGAGATTGAGCGTCTCGATAATCGCGCGCGGGCGGAAATCGAAACTGTCCATCACGTACTTGGCGGCCTTGTCTTCGTCGCCGGTCCCGAACGTGTCGACCTTGACGGAGACAGGCTTGGCCATCCCGATGGCGTAGCCGACTTGAATCTCGGCCTTCTTCGCGAAGCCGTTGGTGACAACCTGGCGCGCAACGTATCGGCAGAAGTATGCGGAGCTGCGATCGACCTTCGACGGGTCCTTGCCGCTGAATGCGCCGCCGCCGTGCCGGCCCCAGCCACCATAGGTGTCGACGATGATCTTGCGGCCGGTGACGCCGGCGTCGGCCGATGGTCCACCATGCGTGAAGCTGCCGGTCGGGTTGACAAGCAACTGCAGGTCTTTCCGCCACCACGAACCCAGCACACGAGGACCGAGGTCCTCACGAACATATTCGGTGATGCGCTTCTGATCCGCGGCGGGCGTGTGCTGCGTGGAGACGACGACACAGGCAACTTGCTTGGGCGTGTTGCCGTCGTAGACGACTGAAACTTGAGACTTGCTGTCGGGCCGGAGGAAATCGACTTTGTTGGTTTTGCGATCGACGGCGAGACCGTAGGTGAGCTTGTGCGCGAGCAGAATCGGCAGGGGCATCATCTCCTCTGACTCGTCTGTCGCGTAGCCAAACATGATCCCCTGATCGCCGGCGCCTTGATCACCGCTCTGGCTGGTGGCCGAGGTCACGCCTTGATCGATTTCGTTGGACTGCTTGGTGATCAGCGAAATGACCTTCAGCGTGGTGTCGCAGAACGGCTCGCTCTTGTCCGTATAGCCGATCTCTTTTACCGCCTGACGCACGACCCGGTCGTAATCGAGCTTGGCGTTGGTGGTGATTTCTCCGGCCAGGACCACGTGATCGCTCTTGACGAGCGTTTCGCAGGCGACGCGGCTCTGCGCGTCCTGCTCGAAGCACGCGTCGAGAATCGAGTCGGAGATGTAATCGCACACCTTGTCGGGATGGCCTTCGGAAACCGACTCGGACGAAAACGTAAACTGCGACATTCAATAACTCCTTAAAGAACCTTCTCAAAAAACAAAAACCCGCGGCCTGTGTCGCGGGTTACGCGACTTAGATAGAGGACGCAGCCGCTCGAGGCGGTGGCGTGCGCGGCCCATCAAGTCGTGGAAATCGCCGCGCTGAGACGACTGAACAGTATCCCCCTCCGGCAAAGGCCCTGTCAATGAGACCGTGGGGAAAAGCGTATCGAACCGGCGACTACCCACGCGGGCGGTCACGGGCCTCACTTCTTGTGTTCAGCAATGTATTTGAGGGCGAACTGCTCGAGCGGCGCGCCACGCAGCCCGATGAACTTGGCTTCTTCGGTCGCTTTTTCGACCGGCCATCCGTCCTGCATTACGCGCTTGATCAGCCACACCGCGCCCACGCGACTGGCGCCCCCGCAGTGGATGTAAACCGGCTGGTTCGCCTTGTCCGCTACCGCCGCCAGGAACTGGTCGACGATCTTGGTCTCCGGCGCCTGGCCGTTGAGCGGAAGGTGAATGTAATTGAGACCCAGCGCTTTTGCGCGGGTGGCGTTCTCTTCGATGTTGGCGCCGTTCTCCGACGCCTGGCGAAGATTGATCACCGCTTTGAACCCGTCGCTTTTCAATCCTTCGAGCGCCGCGGTTTCGGTGGCGCCACCGCACGCGACAACGGCATCGACTTTCGTGAAATTGGTGACGCCGGCCCGGTCCATCTTCTCTTGCGCGGCCGCGACGGTCACCACGGAGAGCAGCAGGGCTGCGAGTAATGCACGACGCATGATCGATCCTCCCAGAGGGGGATCATACGTTGGTCTGGTAGGGCCGGTGGGGCTGGTGGGCTGGTGGGGCGGGTCGGGCTGGTTGGTCGGGGTAGGGCAGGTCGGGCGGGTAGGGCTGGTGCGTCAGATGGATCAACCGAGCCGACCCACCTGTCCCACCCGCCCCACCAGCCCAAGCCAGACCGAACTAGTTCTTCTCCACCGTCACCGTTACGGGCTGCTGCACGCGGACCGAAACGGTCGTGCCGGCAGGAAGGACCGCCGGGTTACGGCCACCGGCCATCGTTGCAGCCGTGCCGCCCGCGGCGCCGATGCTGCCACCGATCGCCGCGCCCTTGCCGCCGCCTAGAATGGCGCCGAGAATGGCGCCGCCGACCGCGGCTCCACCAATCTTTGCCGCGCTCTCGCCGGCCGGTGACGTGCCTTCGCGCACCACCGAATCGGTCCGGATGCTCAGCCGCGATCCGTCGGCCAGCACGACCGTGTGGAAGCGGATGCCGAGCCGGGCCTTCTCCTTCACCTTGCCGCCGCGCTCGACTTCCATCACCGAGCCCTGGACGACTGAGCCCGCAGGAATCGCCACCCGATCGCCGACGCGGACGTCACGCGTGACGCGCGCTTCGACGCGATCTTCCACGCGTGCGCTCTCGCTCGTCACCGTGCGTTCGATCTGCAGACCAAGCACGGCTTCGGCGGGCACGACGAGATCGATCATCACGGGTTCGGGAGGCGCCGGCGGCGGCTCGGGTTCGGCCGCAACCGGTGCGCGCTCCGGTTCAACCGCGGGACGCGTCTCCCACATCGATCCGTTTGCGCTCGATCCGTTCGATCCGCTCGCGGGTTCGCGGGACGCGGTTTCGGTCCGCGCCGGACGCGCGGGCGAACTCGCCGGTTCGGCACGGCGTTCCGGACGCGGCGTCGTGCGCGCGGGCCGTGAGGCCGCCTCGCGACGAGGGCTCGCGGTTTCGACCGCCACCGCTTCTGCCTTCGCCGGCGACGATTCGGGCGCGATCACGCCTTCCGATTCCGTGACCGGTTTCGAGGCCGCCGTCGTATCGGCCGGCGCTTCCGCCGGTGCCGGCGAGGTGACCGCAGCAGGCGCAGTCTCAGCGCGCTGCGAGTTGGCCAGGTATCCGCCCGCCGCTGCGGCCGCGAGACATCCCAAGGAAAGGGCGCCAAAAACGAGCTTGTTCAGTTCCATGATGGTGCGCGAGGCCCGCCGTGCGTAGGTACCGCCGGAGGACACCTCGGTCTCTGCTCGCGCTCAACAGCAAGCCCCGTACCGTGGTGCTATTGAGGCGTAAACGGTTGAGAGTCTACAACTTTGGCCCATTCCCGTCACCTGCCAGATGTCCGTTGGACAGGACTGTTTCTCAAGGTGCCTGAGTGCCTCGGTGCCTGGGGTGCCTTTGGTGCGAGTGCCTGGGTGCGCTCAGCTGACCGCACCTCAGCACCCATCGTACCCAAGCACCCATCGCACCCAGTGCACCCGCACCTTAGGCACAATAGGCACCTAAGGCACCCAAGGCACTTCATTCCTAGGAGACCAAATGAGCACGGCCACAAGACACTTCGTCAGGTCAGGCGCGTCAATCCTGGCCGTGGCGGCGCTGGTCACTCTCGGTGACTGGCGAGTCGACGCGCAGACTACGCGCACGACGCAGAAGGTCGACGCGGATTACACCGCCAAGATCAAAGAGCTGCTGCAGGATTCACGGATCACGACCGAGCTGGTCGATCATCTGCCGGCATCAGAGACCGTTCCAACGCCCCTCAAGTTTCACGGCCGCATCGTCGGGCAGCCTGGCGAACTCACCTACGCGAAGGATATTCATCGCTACTACGAAGCCATCGACAAGGCGTCAGATCGTGCGCTGATGTGGTCGTTGGGGAAGAGCGAAGAAGGTCGCGACATGGTGCTGCTCGCGATTGCGGACGAAGCGACGATCAAGCAGCTGTCGAAATACAAGGACATGCTGACGCAGTTGACTGATCCCCGCAAGACGACCGAAGCGCAGGCGCAGCAACTGCTCAAGACCGCGAAACCGATCTACTACATCACGAGCGGCATGCACTCGCCCGAGAACGGGGGGCCCGAGATGCTGCAGGAGCTGGCGTATCGGCTGGTGGTCCAGGAGACGCCGTTCATCCAACAGATCCGCAACAACGTGATCACGTTCATCACCCCGGTGATCGAGGTTGACGGCCGCGAGAAGCAGGTGGACACGTACTACTACGGGAAGAAGACCGGCAAGCAGCGCCCGCCGCTGATGTACTGGGGCAAGTACGTCGCGCACGACAACAACCGGGACGGGATGGGACAGATGCTCGAGCTCACCAAGAACGTGACCAAGGTGCAGCTCGAATGGAAGCCGACCATCATGCACGACCTGCACGAGGCGCAGACCTATCTCTATGCCTCGACTGGGACCGGCCCCTATAACGAGCAGATCGATCCAATCACCATCGACGAGTGGTGGCTGCTGGCCAAGACCGAAGTGATGGAGATGACCAAGCGCGGCGTCCCCGGCGTGTGGACGTATGGCTTCTACGACGGCTGGGTGCCGAACTACATGTTCTTCATCGCCCATTCGCACAACGCGATCGGGCGTTTCTACGAAGTTCAGAGCTATGGCCCGGATCCGTACGACGTGCGGCCCGGCGCGACGACGACGAGCCGTGAGTGGTTCCGGCCCAATCCGCCGCTGCCGGAGATCAAGTGGGGACCGCGCAACAACACCAACATCCAGCAGTCAGCCATTCTCTTTGCGCTCAATCACGTCGCCAAGAATCGCGAGATGTATCTCGAGAACTACTGGCTGAAGAACAAGCGGGCAGTGGAGAAGGGAAAGAACGGCCCCCTCTTCGGCTGGGTGATTCCTGCCGGCCAGCGAGCAAAGTTCAACGCCGCTGATATGGTCAACGAGCTGAAGAAGCAGGGCGCTGAAGTTCACACCGCGAATGCCTCGTTCAAAGTCGGGAGCGTTCAAGTCGAAGCCGGCGACTGGATCATTCGCGGCGATCAGCCTTATCGCACGCTCGTCGAGATGTATACCTCGATTCAAAACTACTCGCCGGCCAATCCGCGGCCTTACGACGATACGGGCTGGACGATGCAGCTGATGAGAAATGTGAAGTTCCACAACGTGGCCGATAAGAGCCTGTTGGATCAACCGATGACGCTGATGACCGCCAATGCCAAGCCCGCTGGCGGTATCGATGGTACGGGCAACACGTTGATCGTCGATCACACCACCGACAACTCTCTGGTGTCGCTGCGCTTCAAGCACGCGAACATCAAGATGCGCGCGGCGGAAGACGACTTCGAGATGGGTGGCCGGAAGTTTCGTGCGGGCGCATTCATCATCGAGAACGCCGATCGTGCCGCGCTCGAGCCGACGCTGAAGGATCTGAGTCTCACGGCGATGGCGGTGACCGCTGCACCGACGGTCAAGTCGCACGAGCTCGACGTGCCGCGCATTGGTTACGTTCACAGCTGGGCCAGGACGCAGGACGAAGGGTGGGTGCGCGCGGCGTTCGACCACTTCGGCGTGCCGTACACCTACTTCTCCGACATCAAGCTGCGCGAAGGCAACCTGCGGTCGAAGTACGACGTGATCGTCTATCCGCACGTTGGCGGAACCGCCCAACAGCAGGTCAACGGCTTGAGCGGTCCGGAGCCTGTGCCCTACAAGAAGAGCGAGCTCACGCCCAACCTTGGCGCGCAGGATCAGGCCGACGACATTCGTGGCGGCATGGGCATGGAAGGGCTGGTGGAGCTTGCCAAGTTCGTGCGAGAAGGCGGCACGCTGCTGGTCGAGGGATCGACTTCCGTGATCTTCCCCGAATACGGGATCAGCAGCGGCATCACCGTCGAGAGCCCAACGCAGCTGTTCGCGCGCGGGTCGATCATGCGGGGCGTGGTTGCCGATCGAAAGAGTCCGATTGCCTACGGCTACGAGGCGCAGGTGCCGGTCTACTTCAATCAGGATCCCGTCCTGAATGTGAGCAGCGGCTTTGGCGGTTTTGGTGGATTCGGCGGCGGCGCGCCGATCCCGGGAGTGGGGCAGAACACGACGCCGATGGCGACCCGGCTGCCGTTATCGGTGTGGGAGCCGGACCCGGCGACGCAAAAACCCGATCGCCCGCAGGTCGACGAGATGGCGCAGTTCCGTCAGATGGCGCGTCAGTTCGGCATTGTCTTCGATGAGGTCACGCCTCGAGTCGTCCTGCGATTCCCGCAGAACCCGAACGACATGCTGCTGTCGGGTACGCTGTCCGGCGGTCAGTTCCTGGCCAATCGAGCGCAGGTCAGTCGATGCTCCGCTCGGCAAAGGTCACGTCGTGATGTTTGCGATCCGGCCATTCTGGCGATGGCAGACGCAGGGGACGTACTTCCTCGGGTTCAACACGATCCTGAACTGGAACGATCTGGATGCCGGAAAGCCGGCAAAGACCGAGACCAACCAGCAATAGCGTCGACTATAGTCGTCTACACACAGACGGCGCATGTCGCTGGAACAGGGTCACCGGCTAGGCGTCTATTTGATTTCTGCCCCCCTCGGGGCCGGCGGAATGGGCGAGGTTTACCGCGCTCGCGACACCCGACTCAATCGCGACGTCGCGATCAAGGTCCTGCCCGACCAGTTCACTCGGGATCCAGAACGCCTGTCGCGCTTCGAACGCGAGGCCCAGGTTCTGGCCTCGCTGAACCATCCTCATATCGCCGGCATCCTTGGCATCGAGGAGTCCGGAGGTCTGCGCGCGCTTGTGCTCGAGCTCGTCGAGGGACAGACGCTCGACGAACGCATCGCTCACGGGCCGGTTGATCTGCGCGAGGCGTTGGAGATTGCGGCCCAGATTGCCGACGCGCTCGACGCAGCGCACAGCGCGGGCATCGTCCACCGGGATCTCAAGCCCGCGAACATCAAGCTTAGGTCGGACGGCACTGTGAAGGTGCTGGACTTCGGTCTCGCGAAAGTCGTCGACGGTCAGGCGTCCGGCGATCCGTCGCACTCACCGACCATCACCGCGCCGACACAACTGGGTACCATCCTTGGCACGGCCAGATACATGGCCCCCGAGCAAGCCCGCGGGAGGCTCGTCGACAAACGAGCGGATATCTGGGCGCTGGGCTGCGTTATCCACGAGTTGCTGACGGGACGTCCAACATTTCCTGGGGACACCATCACTGAGACGATTGCGGCAGTGATCGAGCGTGAACCCGATTGGTCTCTTCTCCCGCCGTCGACACCCACCGCCATTCGTCGTCTGCTGAAGCGCTGTCTGCAGAAAGATCCACGTCAGCGGCTGCGGGATGCAGCTGACGCTCGACTGGAGATAGAAGAGGCACGAAGTGTCGGCGCGATCGAGCCCACGCCGGCCCCCGAACCACCACGGCGGGCATCGTGGCAGTCGCTTGGCCTCGCGGGCCTAATGGGAGCCGCGGTCGCGACTGCGTTGGCGTTTACGACGCTGCGTCAGCCGACAGTACCTGTCGCGCCGGACTTTTCACGTGTGGTCCGCTTGACGAGTGGTCCGGCGCGCGAGGCCGCACCTGCGATTTCCCCCGACGGGAAGTGGATCGCCTACCTTTCTGATGCGGGTGGCACCCCGAACGTCTGGGTGAAGTTCATTGCTGGGGGCGATCCAGCCAATCTGACCGCCAACAGTGGCCTCACAGTGGGAATGGGTACTGGCGTCGGCGGGCTGGAAATTCCTCCTGACGGCACCCGCATCGTGGTGATGGCACGTCCCGCCGGCACGGTCGAGCCGTTTTCTACGTATGAGATTCCTGCGCCATTGCCGGGCACACCGCGAAAGGTGCTGGAAACCAACTACCTCGGGGCCAGATGGTCGGTCGATGGCAAGCGGATGACGTTCATCAGGGCAGGTTCCGCTGCCGGCGATGCGTTGTTCGTCGCCAGCGGCGACGGTACAAATCGCGAGGAGCTGGTGGCCGCACGCGACGGCATGCACATTCATTGGCCGACGTGGTCCTCGGATGGTCACATCTACTTTCTCCGCACCTTCACGACCGTCGGCAACCTCGACAACGCGGAGGTCTATCGCATCCGTCCCGAGGTTGGCCAACAGATGGAGCCTGTGGTGCAGACGACTCGGCGCGCGATGTACCCGCTTCTCCTGTCCAGCCCGCCGGGCCTTGTTTACGCCGCGAATCCGTCGACCGCTGAACTGCGCTTATGGTGGCGGTCAGCGGCTGGCGGTGCACCGAAGCAATTGACGACCGGGGTTGGGGAATACTCGGAGCCGCGCGCCTCGGCGGACGGCCGGACGATCGTGGCAGCCCTGTATGAGTTGCGGCAATCGTTGACGCGCGTTCCCGTTGGCGAGGGCACTGAGATCGTCCCCATTACGGACGGATTCCAGGGGGATCTCGATCCCGTCCTGACCCCTGCAGGGGATCGAATCGTCTTCAGTTCAGCCCGAGACGGCAACCGACACATTTGGATCGCGCGCGTCGATGGATCAGAAGCACGCCAGGTCACATCGGGTGCGTCTCAGGACGATAGGCCCGCCCTGTCCTATGACGGGCAGCGAATCGCGTTCGTGTCGGACCGCGGCGGCACACTGGGGATCTGGACCGTCGAGATCGCTGGTGGGCCGCCTCAAAAAGTCGTCGACGCCCTCCCCACTGGAGCGCTGACGTGGTCGCGCGATGGCACTCAGATCGTCTATTCAGCCGGGATTGGCGCTGGCCCCGGTTTGTGGAAGGTTTCGCCTGCAGGTGGAAGTCCGGAACGGATCACGACGCCGTTGTTTGCGAGCGAGCCCGCGTGGAGCCCCACGCGCGACGTCATTGCGTATCTGTCGATCAAACGCGAGAGTTTCTCGGTGACTAGCGTGGCGTTCGTGGATCCATCGGGGACGGCACTGCGTGATCTGCCTCCGCCACCGGAACTGGGAAGCAACGGCTTTTCAAACGGAGTGCTGGCATGGTCGCCAGACGGGCGACGTCTGGCGGTCGTGGCGCAACAGTCGAATAGCTCGGCCTCGATCTGGATCGTCGACCCCGACGCGGCGGTTCAAAACACGAAGCTGGTGCAGCTGCCGACGGGTCCGCGCATCCGGGGCTTGACCTGGACCCGCGACGGTCGCGCCATCATCTTCGGGAAGCACGACTGGACGAGCGACATCGTGTTGATGGAGGCGAACCGGTGATGCTCGAGTCGCCGCGGTGCCGTCAGGGCTACCGCTTCGGCCAACGCCGGAGCAGGTCCACTGTTCGCTGGAGCTGACGCCGCGTCTCCGGATCCTGTTCGGCCTTGAGCGCTGCTTCGAGCTTTGCGCAGATGTGGGACAGCTTCGTCGGGGTAGAAGCTCAGTGCGATGGAGCATGCGTAGCGCATCCACACGTTGGTGTCGGAGACGCAGACGACGAGATCGCTGATCCGCTCGCGCGGGAAGAAGCGACGCAGAGCGATCTCGGCTTGCGACCGCTCGGCGGAGTTGGTGCTCTTCAGCAGAGTGAGCAGGTGCGCGCGGATCTCGGGAGTGTCATTGGTCGAGAGCGCGAACGTCTTCGTGATCTCCGATCGAATCGCCGGTGACGTCTCGCTCAGATAGCGCTCGAGGAAGCGTGCGATCGTGCCATTCGCCATGCGCCAGCCGGTTTCCTCGGGTGTGCTGGTGAGGCACGCATACGCTTTGACCGCTTCGTGCCGCACTTGCTCGTGCGACGCCGCGAGAAGCGGTTCGACGGTCGGCGCGAATTCTCGCAGTCGCGCCACGTCGGTCGGATAGGTCTCTTTGAGCGGCGACGCAAGCATGGAGGGAAACCCGCATCGAGCGGTGATCACCGACAACGCACCGCCGCGTATCCCCGGCGATGTGCTCGCAAGCGCCTCGGCGAGCACCGGCATCAGCTGCTGGATCGGCTGATTCAAATGATCACGCACGAAACGGTCGACGACCAGGTTGTCGATCTCGGTCCACATCTGACCGATCGCAGGCGATGGCGTGCAGCAGAGAACGCAGCACAACGTGGTGACGCGCCGCCACATTCAGCCAGTCTAGAAGGGCGAGAAAGAGGGCCTTTCATCGAATCGCACTCTTTCTTGCGCAGGCGCGCCGAGATTGATTTCAGGATCGTTAGTGCGGGGGCGATCTTGCATTTTCGTAATCACATGATCCCGTTTCCGCGTAACCCCGGACCGCGGAAACCACGGACCGCGGAATGCAGAAACGCAGAAACACGGGAACACGGAAACCCTGGCATCGAGCACCCTCGGTACTCAAGCACGGCACGCACCCTAAGCACCAGCACCTAAGGCACCCAGGCACTACAGGCACCCGAGGCACCCTCAAGTCTTGGGAAGTAATGAGTTTTCTCTGGGATTTCGTTGAAGTCCCTTGCGTGCGCGGTCTTTGCTCCGTCCCATGGAAATAGACTTGCGGCGTGGTCGCGCTACTGCCAATATCCGCTCCTCGCCGTGAGTGTTTAGGTGCGATGAACGAGTCTGAGGGCGGTTCCGGCCGAGAGCAGATCAGCCACGAAGCCGATTCGATAGCCCGCCGGATCGAGTTTCCGGCGTGGCCAATGATCGTGCTCGCGGTGCTGGTCGTCGCGCGCGCGGCCATCTTCGTCCTCGCGGTGCTCTTCGAACCATGGGCTGTCGCGCCCGGCCGAATGGTGCCGCCCTGGGCGGCCATCTCGCAAGCCACCTTCTTCATCGCCTTGGCGTTTGTACTGCTCTGGTACGGCCGGTCGGATCGGCGAGCCTGGGTCCTGGGTGTTTTCATTCTCGACGCCGCGGCGACCTTGCTCGAGGCCTTCGTCCGCGAAATCCCTTCGCCGTCGGGAATCACGTGGTTCGCGATGCGTCTTCGGACCGATGCCTTTCAAGCGGCGTTCTTGTGGTTCTTCGCCAGCGCGTTTCCAAAGCCCGCGATCAATCGAACCCTTGCAGCGACGATGGCGATCGGGACGGCTGGGGCGTTGGCACTGGGCGTGGGCCTGCTGACCATGGACGCCCTTGCTCGGTTTGGCGGTGAGATTCCGAGGGCGGTGTCCTCGCTTGCCACCAATTTGCAGCGCAACTCGCCGGGAGAAAGCGACTGGTACTTCACGCTGCAGTTTCTGTGGTTGATGCCGCTGCTGGTGTTGATGCCGCTCAAGCTCAGAGAAGCCGGGCCCGACGATCGCCGCCGGTTCGTTTGGTTGACGCTGGGAATTGCGGTCGGGTTTTCACCGCTCGTCATCAACGTCTTCCTCGTAACGTTTTCCGAACGCTACGTCCAGCTCGTGGCGCCGGATAACCGGCTGCGTGGGCTGATCATCTTTCTCGCTCTTACGGCGGTTCCGCTGGCGGCTGCTTATGCCGCGCTGGTGCAGCGGACGCTCGACGTCCGGCTCGTCGTACGCGCCGCACTGCAGTACGTGCTGGCCCGATCCTTCATCGTCATTGTTAGCGTGTCGCCTTTCGTGGTTCTGCTCGTGATGATTGGCTTGAACCGGAACCGATCCGTCGCCGATCTGCTGTCTGGGCGAACAGGGGTCGTCCTACTCGGGCTGACGATAGCTGGCTTGGCAGCGGCGTTGGGACGGCGACGGCTGCTGGCGCTGCTCGATGCGCGATTCTTTCGAGCAGCAGGTCGATGCACGTGCGACGTTGATGGCGGTTGCTGGTACCGTTCGCCAGTCCGCCTCCATTGACGAGCTCGGTGAAACGCTGACGCGCTCGCTGGAGTCAGCGTTTCATCCGACGACCATCCTGACGGCGTTGGCTGGATCGGACGATCAACTGCACGCGCTCGATGCCGAACTGTCGCCGCTCTCTCGCGGCTCGGCTTTGGCGCAGCTGGTCGCGGGCAGCAACGCACCGTTCGACGTCGAATCGCACGCCCCCGGGATCATTCACCGACTGGCGTCACCGGATCAGGAGTGGCTGCGGAACTCTGGCGCGTGCATCCTGCTGCCTCTTCGTGGTGCGGGAGACGAACTGCTCGGCGTAGTAGCCCTGGGTGGAAAGCGCAGCGAGCTCCCGTATAGCGACGAAGACCAAACTCTGCTTGCAGCCGTTGGGAGTGCCTGCGGTCTCGCCCTCGATCGCGTGCTCGCCTCAGCGCGCGACGCGAGCGTTGAGGATGGAAGGAGTGTTGATCCGCCAGCGCGCGAATGCCTCGAGTGTGGGCTCGTGCTCGCGGCGGATGCCAGCACCTGCGTCTGCGGAGGATTGCTCCAGCGGGCGGCGGCTCCTCACGCGCTCGGCGACCGTTTGCGGTTCCTTCAACGGGTGGGCGCTGGTGGCATGGGGGTCGTGTACCGTGCCTTGGACCTGCGGCTTCAACAGCCACGTGCCGTCAAGACGCTCCCGCACGTGGATCCCGGTACTCGCGTCCCGATTGCGACGCGAAGCGCGAGCGATGGCGACGGTGAGTCACGGCAATCTTGCGTTGCTCTACGGTCTGGAATTCTGGCGCGGCGCGCCGATGCTGGTCATGGAGTTCCTCGAAGGCGGCACGCTCGCCGAGCATCTCCAGCGCCGGACACTGACCCTGCGCGAGACCATCGACCTGGGTACGCACCTCGCCGATGCGCTGGGTGTGCTGCATTCCGCGGGGATCCTTCACCGCGACGTCAAGCCGAGCAACATCGGCTTCACCGCCGACGGCACCGCGAAATTGCTGGATTTTGGGCTGGCGCGTCTTCTTCCGAGAGGTCCGATTGAATCGCCTCACGCGACTGCGGTGGGAGATTCGACTTGGTCAATCAATCTCTCGACCGAAGTCGGCGGAGTGCGTGGGACACCCGCCTACCTCTCTCCGCAAGTGCTTGACCGGCAGCCCTCCGGCGGTCAGCGATGACCTGTGGAGCCTGGCGGTGACCTTGCTGGAAGGCGTGACGGGCGCGAACCCGTTTCGCGCCGCCAATGTCGCGGCCACCGTGGCGCGTGTGCTCAGCGAGACGCACCGACTCGCGGACGCGATGCCGTTGCTACCGACGTCAATGCAAACGTTCTTTGCCGAGGCGCTCGGACCTCAAGAGAACCGTCCCGCAACCGCCACGGTGTTCGCTCAACGGTTACGTCGTTGTTCACTCAAGGAGTCCCCCAATGGCCAAGTCACAGCGTAAATCGGTAAAGGCGCGAAGCAGTTTGGTCTCTAGCGTCGTACCGCTTCGAGCGAGACTCGCTGACAAAGTGGTCGTCGTTCTGAATATCGAAAAGGAAGCGCAGGCCATCGTGGCGCAGATACTCACTCACTTTGGCGGCGGCTACGCTGCGGAGCGACAACGAGAATCGCCGGGTGGTACGCCGACGAACGCAGACATCTTCAACTCTCCGTCAGTGTGCGGAGCCTTCTACGCATACCTATTCAACAGCACGGTTACCAATTTCATGGACATTCACTGGGATATCCCGTCCGTCCGAAACCAGACGCTGTTGGCGGCTTTCGAACATGGAGTCCTCGCGCGGAAAACCGTTGTGTCGGAAGGCACAGGCGCGCTGACTCTCGCCCAGATCTTCGTCACCCTGGAAGTGATCAAGCCGCTGTTCTGCCCATCCGGCAGTGGTGGCGGCGGTGCGTGTGACTAGTCATCTCGTGATGCGGCAAATCAACCCGTCAATCGCACGAGGTATGTGATGGCCCAGTATGTGACGAACCGGCCGGTCTACGAACACTCCCAGGACGACGCCTCCTTCTGCGGCCGGGCGTGCGCCCAAATGGTGATCTCGTCGCTGATCCAGGGGCCCCCCACGGGGACGTCGCCGACTCCCGCGGACGAGATCGCATTAATTCCGGTCACACAGGATGAGTTGAGGAAGCGTGAGCAATTTATTGTCGACGATACGAAGAACGAGTCGTGGTTCACGCACCCGGACGAGCTGTTGCACATCATGAAGAATGCGCCGGAGCTGTCCGGGTTTTCCGACTGGCGGTTGGCTGTTCGAGGCGATGTCCCTTCAATCTACGTTGATCTCATCGTCGCATTGCAGGCGGGAATGCCCGCGATCCTCAATGTCTACAACAACGATCACTGGGTCGTTATCGTCGGCGTGGGTGTGGACGACGCAACCTCGAACCTGAATTTCATGATCGTTCTTGACCCGTTGCCACAGCAAACAGGTGTGACCCATACCTATGTCGATGGCTGTAGACAGGAGGGACTGACGTACGTGGATGGGGCGGATGGGCCGAATGAAGTCGAACTGGCTGGCTTGCAGTTGAAGATCAAGAACACTCCTTCGCCACCTGGTTTGAATCATTACGCGGGTAAGTTCGTCGCCCTGGTTTATGGCCCCCCGTTCGATCGTGCATTGGCAGACAAGTTCAGCAAATCACGGAGGCTGCCGGTTCCGCCGTATGTGTGGCGACCCCCATCACCTCGACAAACGACGGTGGCCCTCACGTCCGTCGACGCGATGCGGCAGGCGCTGCTATCGCGGGCGCACAGCTGGGAGATTCCGCGCTTGAGCCAACTGCTCGCGTCACCACACGAACACGTTGCTCGAATCGTGTACGACGTCGGAGACGCCCTGGCTCCTTACAACCTGCTTTCGCTTTTCAGTCCTGCTCTCGGGTACGGGGTAGTGGGTGCGTTCAAGGTCCGAGACGACGAGCCCTTGCACTTCCGCTTCACCAACAACCGCAAGTTTGCCCAGTCACTGCAAGCACGCCCCGACGAGACACTCTGGTGGACGAGCAGGTGGTTGCCGTCGCTGAAGTCACCGTATTTTCCGTTCGCTCGTCAGGTCGTCGGCAACAAGTACCTCTACAAGCGCTTGTTCGACGATTACACGTTCGAACTCGACGTCCCTCATGGTGTTTAGACTCGGACCGTGCCGGATCGACTCCGAGCGCCGTCAGTTGGTGCGCGACGGGAAAGAGCAACACCTGTCGCCGAAAGCCTTCGACCTGCTGGTCGCGCTGCTGTCGGCGCGGCCAGCGGTGATGACGAAGGAACAACTCATGGGGCAAGTCTGGCCCGGCGTGTTCGTCGCGGAATGCAATCTGCCGACGCTGATCGCGGAAATCCGCACGGCGATCGGCGACTCGGCCCGGGCACCGCGTTTCATCAAGACCCACTTTTCCATCGGCTATAGCTTCATCGGTGACGTCACCGAGATGGCGCGCACGGCCGCCGCGCCGCGCGGGCCGACGGCGCTCATCCGGATCGGTACGCGCCGCGTCATCCTTGGGCAAGGCGAGTCGATCGTCGGCCGCGATGCCGAATGCGATGTGGTCATCAATGACGCCAGCGTGTCACGACGGCACGCGAAGATAGTGGTGGCAGGACGTAAAGCCGTCGTTCGAGATCTCGAGAGCAAGAACGGGACGCGTGTGGGCGGCAACCGGATTGATCGAGAGACGATGCTCGAGAGTGGCGAGGTGGTGACGTTTGGCAGTATCGAAGCGGAGTTCGTCGTCGAGGTGCCGAGCAACGCCTCGACGCAAACCATCGACTTGACCCGGAAGTAGAGATACCAGGAACCGCACAGGCCACCGAGACACCGAGGCACGAGACATTGAACCGGGATCGACGCCTATCTCTTGATCGCTACGGGACCGCGATACGGAGCGATCAAACCGAGGCGCGCCGTCGGTCCGACGGTTTCGTTTTCGTAGTCGTCGACGATGCGTTTGTAGATGGCGAGGGCGTCGGCGCGGCGGCCCGCGAGATCGTGACACCACGCAAGGTTGAGCAGCGCCGCGGCACGCAGCCAATCCGGGATGCGCGAAGGCGTATCAGCGATTGACTGAAATGCCGGCGTTGCGGCCTTATAGTCGTGACGCGCGAAGTCAAGGAACGCGAGGCGATATCGCACCTGCCAATCGTTTGGCTTGGTGGCGCCAACCCGCTCGTAAACTGCTCGGGCTTCCTGCCAGCGGTCTTCCGCGACAAACCGATTGCCGGGAATCAGCGCCGCGTAAATCGCACCTTCGTCGCTTTGCCGACGCGACTCTACTGCCGCGATGAGATCTCGAGCCGGCCGGTGCCACTCGGCCATCGATGCCTGCTTCAGCACGTACCCCGCATCGTCTGCCGCGGCTGGATCGTTCAGCAGCATCCGATAGTTGGCGCGGCGGAGCCGTGCCGTGGGCGCCAGCCAGGTCGGTTTGTCCATCGGCTGCTCGATCAGGGGTCCGAGCAACTGGATGGCTTCGTCCAGTCGCCACTGAGTACGTCGGAGATTTGCCAGGCCGAGCGTCGCGCGCTGCCGGTCGTAGGTGTGGCGGCGAGAGGACGTTGTCGCTTTGGTCAGGATCGCTTGATACTGGGCAGCGGCGAGGTCGTAGGCTTCTACGGTCGGATGGGCGTACAACAGCGCCAATCCGAGCCGAATGTCGGAATTCCCTGGGTAGCGCTTTTCGTAGCGTTCCGCGATCGGGATGGCCTGCTCGAAGCGGTTCTCCAACGATCCATAGATGGTTGCCAGCGCGCCATCCGCGACCGCGGCAAACAGGTCGCCCTCTCGCGATGCGCGTTCCAGCTGCTTCAAGCCTTCCGTGCGGCTGCCTGACGGCAGCAGAAGCAACACCCGGAGGACCTTGACGAAGGCCGGTGCGATGTCGGCGTAGTAGTTGTACAGACCGAGCGTGAGGTAAGCGTCGCCATGCTCAGGATGTTGCTTGACATACTGATCGCTCAAGCCTTTCGCACGCGCGGCGTCGCGCGCGGCTCCCCACATGCCACGTTCCCACGTGAATCGATAGGTCGCGCGCAGCATGTGCGCCTGCGCCAGGTAGAACAGTGCTTCCGTATCCACCCGAGAACGGTCGTAGCGTCGCTCCGCGTGGTCGATGAACGCTGACAAATCCTTTTCAAAGGATGGAATCAGCGCCTCTTCGAGATCCAGTCGAGCGAGCTGAGCGGCTATGACGCCAAACCAGGCGGGCAACGCCTGGGGGTCGCGGCTGCGCAACGCCTCAAACTGACGAGTGGCTTCGACGGCGTCGCCGGAATAGATCGCGACGTAGGCCTCATGGACTGCATCAGATTGCTGCGCGACGAGCTGATGCGGAACCGCCAGGATTGCCGCCACGGTGAGAGCAGCGGTCGTCCGACGGTCGAGCCTTCGCCGTGATGGTCGCTCGACCGACATTGCCATTCAGCACCATTCTAGCTGTCGAGTTATTCTGCCCTGCGAGTACGGATTTGCCCTCCACGCTACGGTTCTTCACGTCGGCTTCCGGTCAGGCGAGGCTCCACGTCGTTCGCGACACGCTCTCTGGCCGGGGTCCAGATCGCGAAGCGATCATCGTCGGCGCAACTCGTGCGGCGGCAGACGAGATGGCGCTTGCGATCGCCGAGCAGTTGGGCGGCCTCTTCGGCGTGACTCGCATGAGTTATGCGGAGCTCGCCACGAAGCTGGCCCTCCCATCGTTGGCGACCAAGGGTCTCAGTCCCACGGGTGGGTTTGGCGCCGAGGCGTTTGCCGCACGCGCGGCGTTCGAAGCCACCGCCAACGGCCGGCTGACCTACTTCGCTCCCGTCGGTGACCTTCCAGGGTTCCCTCGAGCGCTGGCGAGAACGCTCGCCGAACTGCGACTGGGGGGTGTGACACCCGCCGACCTCGTCACCCTGGGCGATGCCGGTCGCGATCTCGGCGAGCTGCTGACCAGCGTCGTTGAGGAGTCTCGCAAAGCCGGCGCCGTTGATCGCGCACATGTGATGACGAGCGCAGCGGAGGCTCTCGATCAGGATGGAAGCGCGGTTGAACGATTCGAGGTGGTCCTCCTCGATGTCCCCATCAGCACTCTGGCGGATCGCCGGCTGGTTGAGGCGATCAGTCGTCGGGCGCGTTCTGTTCTGGCTACGGTGCCCCTCGGCGACGAATCGACGCTCGACTCGCTTCGCGCAGCCGGCTTCGAGGAGATGCCCGTCCGTCGCCAACGAGCCACATCCTCGGCCAGTGCACTCGATCGACTGCAGCAGCATCTCTTCTCGCGCGAAGCGCTCCAACCGGGCAACCTCGACGAGTCGGTGGTGTTGTTCTCGGCACCTGGTGAAGGACGGGAGTGTGTCGAGATCGCGCGTCGGGTGATGGAGGAGGCGGCCAGGGGCGTGCCATTCGACCGGATCGCCGTGGTATTGCGGTCGCCGCAATCCTATCTCGGCTTTCTGGAGCACGCGTTCCAACGTGCCGGGGTCCCTTCGTGGTTCGAGCGTGGCACGCGACGTCCCGATCCGTCCGGCCGCGCGTTTCTGGCACTGCTGGCGTGCGTCGAGGAGAACTTGTCCGCTCGTCGCTTTGCCGAGTACTTGTCATTGGGACAGGTACCGCCAGGCGCGGAGCCCGTTGCGGATTCCTGGTCGGCGCCGAGCGACGAGATCACCGAATCCGTCGTTCCTCCGGACAATCGAGCGGCTGATTCCGATCCCGAGGAAGAAGCGAGAGAGGCGGCTGCGGAGCCGGAGCGTCGTGGCGTCGTCGGTGGCTCGCTTCGTGCCCCATGGCGTTGGGAGGAACTGCTCGTCGAATCGGCGGTGATGCACGGCGCCGATCGATGGGAGCGGCGCCTCAAAGGTCTCCGGGAAGAGTATCGCCTCCGGCTCGACGAGCTCGTCTCGGACGAGCCCGAGTCGCCACGCATACCGGCCATCGAGCGGGACATCGAGCAGCTCGATCACTTGCGGGAATTTGCTCTACCGATCGTGACGGAGATGGCCGGCTGGCCCCGCGAACCGCGATGGGAATGGGGGCGCTGGCTGGTGACGCTCGGCGATCTCGCGCCACGCGTCCTGCGCCATCCCTCGCGGGTTCTGCGCATCCTGCAAGAACTGGGACCACTCAGCGCGGTCGGTCCGGTCTCGCTGCGCGAAGTTCGAGAAGTGCTCTCCACACGACTCCTCACCCTCACACACGATCCGCCACGCCGGCGCCACGGTCGCGTCTTCGTTGGCACGCCAGCGGCGGTCCGCGGCCGATCGTTTCAGGTCGTGTTCGTGCCCGGTCTCGCCGAACGCGTGTTTCCGCAACGTCTGCGTGAGGACGCGCTGTTGCTCGACGAACGACGTGACTTGCTGAACGCGCCTCTTCCCAGGCAAAAGCAACGCGCGGACGAGGAGCGACTGCAGCTTCGCCTGGCGATCGGCGCGACCAGCGAACGCGCGTATCTCTCCTGGCCCCGCGTCGAGTTGCAGGAATCCCGTCAGCGGGTACCGTCCTTCTACGTTCTCGATGTCGCCCGCGCCATTGAAGGACGAATTCCTGCCTATGCCACCGTGCGCGATCGTGCGTTCGTCGCTGGTGGCGCGACACTCGCCTGGCCCGCGCCGGAGCATCCCGAGCGGGCGATCGACGAGTTCGAGCACGACCTGTCGATGCTCCATGGGCTGCTTCGAGACGACGATCACGCGCGCGCCAAAGGGCGCGGACGTTATCTGTACGAGTTGAGTCCCCACCTGCAGCGCTCACTCACTGGACGCTGGGCACGGTGGCAGCGGCGCTGGCATCCGGCTGATGGGTTGATCCGGACGACGCCGGCGACCGCCCCGGCGCTCGAGCGTCAGCGTCTCGGCGCACGGCCGTTCTCGTTGTCCGCCCTTCAGCGCTTTGCGGAGTGTCCCTACCAGTTCCACCTGTCCGCCATCTTCAGGTTGGCGCCGCTCGAAGAGCCGGCGCCGTTACAGCGCCTCGATCCTCTGACGCGTGGGAGCCTCTTTCATCGAATTCAGGCGGAGTTCTTTCGTGCTCTAGAGAAGAACGGTCTGTTACCGGTCAATGGACGTCGTGTGGACGCCGCGCGCAAGATGCTCGAGTGGGCGATTGCCACGGTGTCAAAGCAGGCGAAAGACGATCTGGCGCCGGCGATCGATCGCGTCTGGAACGATGAGCTCGCCTCGATCGCCCGCGACTTGCGGGCGTGGCTCGAACTGCTCGCGCGCGATGGCGAGCACTGGACGCCTGAACGGTTCGAGTTTGCGTTCGGTCTTCCAGGAGACCTCGATCGCGACCCGCGCTCGGTCGCCGATCCGGCGCTGGTCGATGGGCGATTCCAGATTCGCGGGTCGATTGACCTCATCGAACGCCGCAACGACGGTGCTTCGTTGCGCGTCACCGATCACAAGACCGGGCGAAATCGTACGACGCTGGCAACCATGGTGGACGGCGGCCGCGTGCTGCAGCCAATCCTCTACGGCATGGCGCTGGAACAGATCACGGGTGAACGGGTCGAAGAAGGAAGACTGTCGTTTTGTACGGCGGTCGGCGGGTTTACCGTGCATCCCATCGTGTTGGATGACGTCAGTCGCCGCCGTGCGCTCGAAGTCCTCGAGGTCATCGATCGAGCCATCGAGCACGGCACGTTGGCGGCCCGCCCAGCCGAAGGCGCGTGCGGACGCTGTGATTTCGTTGCCGTGTGCGGAACGGACGAAGAGCGACGCACGGGTCGGAAACCGACAGGGCTGTTTGCCGATCTCGATGCCCTCAGGAGGACACCGTGACTGAGGACGATCGAGATCTCATCCGCACTGCCCTCGACGATACCCTCATCGTCGAGGCGGCGGCTGGTACCGGAAAGACCACCGAGTTAGTGGCGCGCATCGTGCTGCTCATTCAGTCGGGCCGCGCCCGCATCACCGAGATCGTCGCCGTCACCTTCAGCGAGAAAGCGGCCGGCGAGCTGAAGCTGAGACTGCGCGAGGAACTCGAGCGGGCGCGAATCGCCGATGCCGCCGGCGCCGACGAACGTGGCCGGCTCGATGCGGCCGTGCTCGAGTTCGAAGAAGCCCACATCAGCACCATTCATGGTTTCTGCGCTGAGTTGCTGCGCGAGCGCCCCGTCGAAGCGCGCATCGATCCGGCCTTCGAGGTCCTCACCGAAACGCGCAGCGACCAGCTGTTCGACGAAGCCTTCTCGACGTGGATGGAAGAGGCCTTGCGCAATCCGGGCGACGGCGTTCGCCGTTCGCTGCGTCGCCCTCGCCATGTGTCATGGTGGCGGGACGCCGACGATACTGATGGCCCGATCGAGCGGCTCCGCCGGGCCGGTAAAGAACTCCTGCAGTGGCGTGACCATCCCGCGCCGTGGAAGCGGCCGCAGTGGGAGCGAGAAGCCACGATCGACCAGGTCCTCGAGACGGTTCTCAACGTTGCGAAGTTAACCGAGTCCCCCATCTACGAGCGTGACCTCCTCTTCCTCGACACCGTCTCGCTCCGTCGTCAAGCCAAGGAGATCGAACGGTCAGCCCGCCAGTCGCCGCGTGACTACGACGGTCTGGAAGCGCTGCTGACCAACCTCGCTCGCGATCGCGACCTCGCGAAGACGCGCAAGGGGAACGGTGCGATGTACTCGAAGACGATCACGCGGCAAGCCGTCGTGGACGATCGGGCGTCGCTCCTCGGCGCGTTGCGGACCTTCCGCGACATCGCTGACGCCGATCTCGCCGCGCTGGTCCACGCCGAGCTCCAGGATTGCATCCAGAAGTACGAAGACCGCAAGCAAAGGACGGGCACGGTCGACTTCCTCGACCTCCTGATTCGTGCTCGTGACCTGGTGCGCGATTGCGCTCCGGTCCGCGTCGCGTTTCAGCGACGGTTTCGTTACATCCTGGTCGACGAGTTCCAGGACACCGATCCGGTTCAGGCGGAGCTTCTGTTGCTGCTGGCAGGTGGTGAAGCAGGCGGCGACTCGATCCGACCTGGCGCGCTGTTCGTGGTCGGCGATCCGAAACAGTCGATCTATCGGTTCCGTCGCGCGGACATCGGGATGTATCAGCGCGTTCGTGATCGACTCGAACGGCAGGCCGCCCGGCCGGTGCTTCTCCGGCAGTCGTTCCGCAGCGTCCCTAATCTCCAACGGTTCGTGAACGCAGCGTTTCGTGAGTCCATGCGTCGAGATGACGAAGTCTTGCAGCCGGGATATGTCGAGCTCGTTCAATACCGCGCGGCGATCCAAGGACAGCCGTCGGTTGTCGTGTTGCCGGTTCCGCGTCCCTATGGACGATATCGAATTGCGAAACAGAGCATTGAGGACTCATTGCCCGAAGCGACGGGCGAGTTCGTGCGCTGGCTGATTGACGACAGCGGCTGGAAGGTGACCACTGCCGGCGAATCGCCGCGCCCGGTCCGCGCCAGCGACGTGTGCCTGCTGTTCCGACGCTTTATCGCCTTTCAGGACGACATCACGCGCAGCTACGTTGACGCCCTCGAATCGCGTGGCGTGCCGCACTTGTTGGTTGGGGGCAAGACGTTTCACGAACGCGAGGAGGTCGACGCCTTCAGGACGGCGCTTTCGGCGATCGAGTGGCCGGAAGATGAGCTGTCCGTGTTCGCGACCCTGCGTGGTCCGTTGTTCGCGCTTGGCGACGAGGATCTGCTCGAGTACCACGCTCGCGTGCGCGAGGTGTCACAGGGGCACGCATTTCACCCCTATCACGTGGCCAAGGATGTTCCGTCCCATCTCGCGCCGGTCGCCGAAGCGCTCGAGGCCTTGCGTGTGCTCCATACGGGTCGTAACTATCGTCCAGTCGCTGACACGATTGGACGGTTGATACACGCGACGCGTGCGCATGCCGGATTCATGCTCTGGCGCGGCGGGGAGCAGGTGCTCGCCAATGTTCTGCACATCGCCGAACTCGCACGACAGTACGAAAGCGAAGGGGGGTTGTCGTTTCGTGGGTTCGTCGAAGCTCTTCGAGCCGCCGCCGATCGTGCGCAGGCCCCGGAGGCGCCAATCCTCGAGGATGGCAGCGAAGGCGTACGCCTGATGACCGTGCACAAGGCCAAGGGTCTGGAGTTTCCGGTCGTGATTCTCGCGGACATCACCTGCGGCTTGAGTCGTGAGGATGCGCAACGGCACCTGGACGCGGAGCGTGGCTTGTGTGCGATCAGGCTCGCCGGGTGGGCACCGCTCGACTTGATCGAGAACAACCAGCGCGAGGCCAACCGCGATCGTGCCGAGGGCGTGCGACTCGCCTACGTCGCCGCCACCCGCGCACGCGATCTGCTCGTGGTTCCAGCCGTGGGCGATGCGCAGTTCGACGCTGGTTGGGTCAGCCCACTGAATGATGCGCTCTATCCGCCGGTATCGAGCCGGCAGTCTCCTCGAAAGGCGGACGGCGTTCCCGAGTTCAAGAGCAAGGATTCCGTGCTCGAGAGGCCGGATGGTGAAACGCCGAGCAGCACGACGGTCAGGCCCGGTGAATACGCCCTGACCGACGCAACGACTGGCGAAGGCTACACGGTTGTCTGGTGGGATCCGACGCTGACCGATCGACCCGGAGACGACTCGCGAGGCTTGCGACGCGACGATCTCATTGCCAAGGACGCGCGTGCCGAGGATGTCGCGGCAGATCGCGACCGGTATGCGGCGTGGCAGCAGTCTCGAGCCGACACCATCGAGCGCGGAGCGAGACCGTCGATTGACGTGCTGACCGCCACAGAGTGGGCGAAGTTGGGGCCCTCGGTAGGGCCGGTAGGGCCGGTAGGGCCGGTGGGGCCGGTGGGGCCGGTGGGCCAGGTCGGGCGGGTGGGGCAGGGTTCGTTGTTCGATCAGCCACCCGAGGAGCCTTCCGACGCAAAAGGATTCACCGAGGGGCCGGGCTTCAGCCCGGCCACAGTCACTGTTGAAGATGCCTCGATGGCAGGGATTCGCCCGTCCGGCCGACGCTTTGGCGTCCTGGTTCACGCGCTTCTTGCCGCGGTGCCAGTCGACGCCACCTCCGCGCATGTTCGCGATCTCGCCACGTTGCACGCGCGGGTGCTGGGCGCACCAGATGACGAGCGAGATGCGGCGAGCGCGGCCGTCGAGCGAGCGCTGACGCATCGCATCCTCGCCGAAGCACGCGCGGCCCAGCAGGCGGGCCGGGCCTGCCGTCGTGAAGCGCCCATCTCAATCGTGCGAGACGGGATCGTGATCGATGGGCAGATTGACCTCGCTTTCGAAAACGGCCGAGGCTGGACGGTCGTGGATTTCAAAACCGACGCTGAGCTCGGAGCCGCCGAGGCTGACTATCGACGTCAGATCGCGCTGTATGCGGAAGCGCTGACAGCCATCACCGGGCAACCTGCATCAGCGACGATTCTGCGAGTGTGAGCGATTCCGCGTGTGCTCGTTCGATGGCCGTTTCCAGGGCGGTTTCGAACCTCTCCATCACTTCTCGCCGATGGCTGCTGGTGTGCAGCTTGAGGCATTCGTTCTCGAGCCGGACTTGATCCCGCGAGCGCCAGGTATGTGCTCGGCGGCGGAGATGTTGCCGGTAAGCCAACCGGCACACGCGCTCGTACACTGGCGCGAGCGTCCAGTCGGTGGCCCATTCGATCACGCGCCGTAACCGGGCATAACCGCGCGGAGCTTTCGAGATGGGGCGCGGTCGGAAGTTCGGATAGAACCGCTCGACGAAGCGGTTGGATTTCAGAAACGCCAGGTAGGTCGGATGTCCACTCACTGGCTGCAAGTACACGATCTGATTTGCGCAGAAGAGGTCGGCAGGCCCGACCATCAATGCGCGCTCTGAGATCACGTAGTTGAGGCACAGGCGCGCGCGCCAGCCGAAGAGGCGGGCGATCACGAGTGCCGTCACGGTGACGCTCCACACGCGGCCTGGTTTCGTGATCACGAACAGATCGAGGTCAGCTTCCCCTTCGGCGTTGAGGTGCGCGAGGCTGCCCGAGAGCGCCACCATGCGGACGAATGGCATCGCAGTCATCACCGCCATCGGGGTCGCGAGATCTCCCAGCAGCTGGCGACTGCGGACCTCGCGCCGGCGCCGCGTGTCGAGCAGGTCGCGGCGGCCGCGTGGAAAGTAGTACGGCTCCACGCACTCGACGGTTGCCTGCAACAGGGGGCTGGACGCGTAGCAACGAGAAAGGTCACGTTCGTTCGCGCTCTGTCCGATCAATCCTTCTCGCAACTGCTTCAGCGTCACCGGATAGTCGAACAGTGACGCGTAGATAACTGACTGCAGGAATGCCTGTTCCAGCATCGCCGAAGCACGTGGCGGGATCACTGCGCCCTCACTGAGCTGCTGGTCAGGTCGACAACAGCGTGAATCGACGCCTGATCGGCCGGCCGCCGCATGCGCATCAGCGTCACGACACACCCTACGGACACGGCGATCTCCGTGGCGAGCGTGGCGGCTGCGGCGCCAATCATGCCTTGTGTCGGGATCAGCATCACGTTGCCCGCGAGGTTGGTCACGAGCGCGATCAGTGTGATTGCCAAGTACGCATGTTGGCCCTGCCAGGCGATGACTTGATGCGTGAGCGCATAGTTCATGAAGAAGAGTGGCAGCGCGAGCGCGAGAATCTGAAGGGCCGGTCCCGCTTCGATGAAGCGCGGGCCATACAACACCTCGAGGAGCGTCGGTGCCGCCAGAACCAGCAGACTCGTCAAGAGACCGCCGCCCACCACCAGCAAAACGCTCAGATGGCGCACCGGTCGAACATCACGCGCGCGGCACAATGCCGGAAAGGCGACTGCCAGTACGGCGGCCGGGAAAAGCCTCAACGCTTCGACCACTCGGAAGGCGGCGTTGTAGACGCCGACAGTGTCGATGCCGTGCCACCACTCGACGAAATAGACGTCGCACCGGAAGTAGATAGCGGACACGAGAATCCCGGCGCCGATTGGGCCAATGTCTCCAGCAAACCGACGGGCGGATAGGTCCAGCACTTCGCCCGCGGTTCCGCGCGGAAAAACCCGTGCGGAGATTCCCAGCGAGACCAGCAGCGCGGCGAGCGGGAGTGCCGCGAAAACAACGGCCAACCCCAGGAGCGACGGCGATATCAGCAAGAGGGTAACGGCCAGGACGCCAGTCGTAATCCGGACGACAAGCATCAACAGCGACTCGATGTCACTGCGGCCAATGCCTCGGTAAGCGTGCGACAACGTATCGACCACCGCTGTCGCGAGCTGTGCGCAAACGATCAGCACAAAAGTGAGGACGGAGGCGCGCGGCACCACGATCAACGCGATTGCCATGCTGCTTGCTAGCGCGACCGCACCAAACATCGATCGGATGCGGACCACGCGCCGGACCGACTCGAGCGAGAGCTGGCGCCCACCGGTTGGTTGCGCCGCCTCCCTCGCCAGAAAGAGCGGGAGCCCGGCATCGCTCGCCACGCTCAACAGCCACCCTGTGGTCATGGCGATCGCGAGCACGCCAAAGTCCGCTGTCGACAGGGTGCGCGCCGCGACGACGGTGACGATCAACGTCACGGACTTGCTGACGACGTCGGCGATCGTCTTCAAGGCGACGTTGGAGACAAGACGTCGCGACGACTCGTTCGTGGTCGTCGAAGACACGCCTCCCAGGCGCACGTTGCTTACGTAACGCGAAAACGCTTTCACGATTGGTAACTTCCAGCAACGCTCAATCGAGCGAACGACGATCGGTTGCTGAAGATATCCGCTTGCGATGCACCTCTCGTGCCCGGCGTTCACGATGGTTGGTGGAATACCGATTGCACTTCAATCGGGCGCGCTAACCCGCAATTGATCTGTGTCCGGCCTCGCGCATACTCTCGCAGTTGATCCTGCTCGACCTCTGGCGCCCACCGATACACGTGTCGCCACACGTGATCGCGTCGTCTGGCTGGCGGTGTCGAGTCTGGTCATCATCGCGCCCTTCGAGCGGGTGCTCCTGACGATTGGCGGCTTCACGCTGACCACGGTCGAGGCAGCGATTCTCGTGGCCCTTGCGCTCGGCCTCTCGGGAGCAGCTTCCGGAATCCGGTTCGAATGGCCCAAGCCCGTCGTTCTTCCCGGCCTCGTGCTTCTTGCCTGGTGGGCGGTCGCCGCGGCGACGGCCCCGGTTGAAGCCGGCAACGCCCTTCGCTTCGTTGCCCGGATGTCCATTGCCGCGATGCTGTGCGTGTTGTTCGCGACTTGCGTCGACTCAGTGCGGCGAGCCCGCACGCTCGTTGCGATCGTGGTGGCAGTCGCAACGGTTGTCGCCTTCATTGCCGTGCTCGAAGCCGCGCAAGTGCCCGGGGTCATGAGTGGGCTCACCATCTTCCGTCCGGGTTTTCACGTCGTTGCCGGCCAGCTTCGTGCGACGAGCACGCTGTTCTATCCAACGATCACGTCGATGTATCTCGAAGTGGCGTTTGCGTTGGGATTGTGGCTGGTGTTTGACCCTTCTCCCCGTCGGCCCGTCCTCTCGCGCGCTGGGTCACTCCTTTCGCTTGTCGTGATCGCCGCGGGCATCACGGCAACCTTCACACGAGCCGGACTCGTTGGCATGTTCGTCTGCCTGTTGCTGGTGGCCATGTTTCGCGTGGCGCGTCTGTCGATGGCCAATGCGCAACTCGGTACCATCGCGGCTCTCGCTGTCGCCATCGTTGCCGTCGTCGGTCTCAGCCGCTCGCCTGAGCTGCTGGCGACACGTATGAGCACGGAGGGGTCAGATGCGTGGTACGGCGCGCGATATAAGGTGCCGTCGACTCTGCAGCTCGACACCGGACGCACGCACGCGATCTCGATTGGTCTGCAGAACACCGGGCGCCTGACCTGGGACTCTCAGCGCGATCCAGCTTTCACGATGTCGTACCACTGGCTGCGACCCAATGGCACGGTGGTGCAGTTCGACGGCGATCGAACACCGTTCCCGAATCCCGTGCGTCCCGGCGAGTCCGTGACGTTGCCGGTGCAGATAACAGCACCAGGCGAGCCAGGAACTTACACGCTTGCGTGGGATGTCGTTCACGAGACTCGCGCCTGGCTCAGCACGGAAGGCGTGACGTCACCCACAACCGACGTTCGCGTCACAGGCGCTCGTTCTTCCACGGTGGTCACCAGGATGGATCGACTACCAGTGGCGACGATTCGGCCGGCACGTCCGGTTCTCTGGAGCGCGGCGCTCGAGATCGCTTCCGAGCACCCGTGGGTTGGTGTCGGGCCTGATGGCTTTCGTCACGTGTATGGCCGCTACACCGGTCTCTCGCGCTGGGATACCCGCGTGCACGCCAACAACATGTATCTGGAGGTTCTGACCGGCGCCGGGATCCCAGGCCTCATTCTGCTGCTCCTGCTCGTCGGCAGCGTCGGCCTGGCTCTCGTGCGACGCTGCGTCCGAGTCGCGCCAGAGCATCTGATGCCTGCCGTCGCCATGATGGCAGCCTGGGTCATGGTGGCCGGTCACGGCCTCGTCGACTCCTTTCTCACCTTCACGACAACGTATCTGACGTTTGCGATGGCGGCTGGTCTCGCGTTCGCGCGCGCGTTCAAGAGTCACGTCAGTCCTGGAGACTACTGATGCGGATCGCCTTCGATGGGACGACGTTGACGGCCGGGCGAACGGGAGTCGGCTATTACACCGAGCACCTGCTGCAGCATCTGGCGAGTGAAGTCGAGACGACGGGCGACGAGCTGATTGTTATTTCCAATCAGCCGATCGAGACTGCCAAGCCACTTCCGTCACACGTTCGCGTGTACACCCGCAGGTACTTTCCCGTTCGCATCGCCTGGATGCAGTTTCTTGCGGCAAGGGTCCTCGAGGACGTTCGCGCCGACGTCGCGCACTTCACCAACGGCATGCTCCCGCTCGGAGCAAGTGCAGCCCGGGTCGTCACCATTCACGACATGAGCCTCAGGCTCTTCCCGTGGTGTCACCCGACGCGGCGTCTGATGATCAACCGTCCTCTCCTCGGCGTGGCTGCTCGCGTCGCCGACGCCGTGGTGACCGTTTCGCACAGTGCACGCCGCGATCTGCTGCATTTTCATCGGCTGCCCGCGCAACGAGTTTCCGTCGTCCACGAGGCTGCCGGGCCGAGTTTCTTGCCGATTGCCGATCCGGTACGACGCGCGAGAATTCGCATGCGTTACGGGTTGCCCGAGCGATTCGTTCTTTACGTTGGTGCCATCGAGCCGCGAAAGAACCTTCCGCGACTCATGGAGGCCTTTGCGGCGGCGCGAGCGCGAGGCATCCCGCACGAGCTCGTGTGCGTCGGACCCTACGGCTGGTCATCACGGGACCTCTATCAGCACGTCGATCGCCTTGGTCTCGGCCGCGTCGTTCATTTCACCGGCTATGTCCCAATCGAAGATCTGCCGCTCATCTACAACCTCGGTGAGCTGTTCGTCTTTCCATCGCTGTACGAGGGCTTTGGCTTGCCGGTCGTCGAGGCGATGGCGTGCGGAACGCCCGTCATCACTGCCAGTAGCTCATCGCTCATCGAGATCGCCGCCGGTGCCGCCGAGACCGTTGACCCGCACGATACGGACACTCTTGCTGAGACCATTGTTGCCGTCGCGACGGATCGCCATCGCCAGGAGGATCTTCGGCAGCGCGGATTGCTCCGCGCCAGAGAGTTTTCGTGGACCCGGACCGCACAGCGGATGCTCGCGATCTACGCCCAAGCGGCGGGCTTTGCGGTTCCACACGCGACCCCCACGGCCGCCAGGCCGGAGATCGACGGCAACGTCGCGGTCGAGCCCATCTCACGGGAGGCGGTGCTGTGATGGCTGCCTCGTCACGTCCCGCGGCGACGCTGGCATTCGATCGGTTGGCGTCCGAGTACGACGCGCTCGTGGAAGGTGAGATCTTCAAGCACCTCAGAGCTCGCACTCACCAGGCGTTTGCGCGACGTTTCGCCAGCGGCTCGCGGGTCATCGAGATCGGATGTGGCACGGGTCTCGATACGTGCTTTCTGGCTTTGAACGGCGTACGGGTGCTGGCTTGTGATCCCTCTGAAGAAATGGTCAGCCGTTCCTTGCGACGACTGGCGCATGCGCGCTGCGAGGACCGCGCAACCGTATTGCCGTGTGGTCTCCAGGATCTGTCGTCATTTCTCGATGCTCTGGCTGAACCACAAGGGTTCGACGGCATGATCTCCAACTTCGGCGCCTTGAACTGCGTGAAGGATCTCGCGCCGCTCGGCGCCTTGGCCAAGCGGTATGTACGGCCCGGTGGCGTCGTGATGCTCGGGCTCATGGCCCGGACCTGCGCACTCGAGGTCCTTTACTTTCTCGCGACTCGTCGACCCGATCTTGCCAGTCGACGAAGAGGCGAGGGCCCCGTGGCGGTCTCAGTGGCGGGCGTTGAAGTTCCGACGTTCTATCACCGCATCGCTGACGTGCGTACGGCGCTCGGCGGCGACCTCTCCCTGGATACCGTCGAGGGGATCGGCGTCGCCGTGCCCCCGCCGTACCTGGAGCCTCGGTGGCAATCGCTCCCCAAGTCGGTTCGAGGAGCGGTGACGCGCCTCGACGCACTGCTGGCGCCGTGGCCGCCATTCAATCGCGTGGGCGATCACGTTCTGCTGCATTTCACAAAGGCTAGCCCTGCCCATGCATGACGTACTCCTCGGGCAGGCGTACTACCTGCGGTTCGACGCCAAGTTGTGGGATGCACAGCAGCCGTATGCGCCCCTCGGGACCCTCTATGCAGCGTCGCAGCTCCGCGCAGCGGGACTCTCGGTCGCGTTCTTCGATGCCATGTTGGCCGCCGACGAATCGGAGTGGGCCGCGGCGCTCGACCGAGCGAAGCCGCGATTTGCTGTTATCTACGAGGACAGCTTCAACTACCTCACCAAGATGTGCCTGCTCCGGATGCGCCAGGCAGCCATCCACATGATCGAGCTCGCGCGGTCGCGAAACTGTCAAGTGATTGTCTCCGGCTCGGACGCAACCGATCGTCCGGAGCTCTACCTGCGCGGCGGTGCGTCAGCGGTGATCGTTGGCGAGGGAGAAGTCACGCTGCCCGAGCTGGTCGCGACGCTCTCCAATGGTGGCGCCGCTGGCGACGTTGCCGGGGTGGCCTTTCTAGGCGGCGATGAAGCCGTGCACCGCTCGCCGGCGCGGCCGTTCCTGCGCGCACTCGACAAATTGCCGATGCCTGCCTGGGACCTCGTAAACGTCGAACGTTATCGCGCGATCTGGCGACAGCGACACGGCTACTACGCCATGAACCTCGCGACGACGCGCGGGTGTCCGTTCCATTGCAACTGGTGTGCGAAGCCGATCTATGGCCAGCGATATGCGGTCCGAAGCCCAGAAAACGTTGTCGAGGAGATCGCGTGGCTCAAGCAGCGGTATGCGCCGGATCAGCTCGCCGTCGTGGATGACGTTTTTGGCTTGCAGCCGGGGTGGGTTGAACATTTCGCGGAGCTTGTAGAGCGACGCGACGTGCGTGTGCCATTCCGCTGCTTGATGCGCGCCGATCAGGTGAACCACGACGTGGCCCGGGCGCTGGTCGCGGCTGGCTGTCGCATGGTGTGGATGGGTGCCGAGTCAGGATCGCAGCGCGTTCTCGACGCGATGGAGAAAGGTGTTCGCGTCGAGCAGATCCGCCACGCTGCTGACGAGCTCCAGCGTAACGGCATCGACGTTGGCCTCTTCCTCCAGTTTGGTTATCCCGGCGAGCAATGGGACGACGTTGAGGCGACTCTTCGCCTCGTGCACGACATCGTCCCGCAAGACATCGGGGTGTCGGTGTCGTACCCCTTGCCGGGCACCAAGTTCTACGAGCGCGTTCGCGCCCAGCTTGGCGAGAAGCAAAACTGGTTCGACTCCGACGATCTCGCAATGATGTATCGCGCGACCTACGAGCCGGAGTTCTATCGAACGCTGCATCACGTCGTTCATCATGATTTCCGAGCGCGTCGGATTGCACGGCACATGCGCTCGCTGGCCTCGCGGCCATCGATTGCCCGCGCGTCGGATCTCAGGCAGGTCGCCTCGTGGGTCTACAACCGCGCGGCGTTGCCCCTTGCGCGCCGACGGCTGCAACAACTCGCGCGATCAGGCAGCCCACCGATGACGCCGGTTTCGAGCGGACGAGTCTCATGAAGGGGAGCCTGCGTCCGCGCGTCGTTCTGTACAACCCGCGGGCCGTGTTCTACACGATGCCGCTCGCATTGGTTGCACTTGCGTCCGCGCTGCGCGAGACCAATGTCGACGTCG
Organism: uncultured Acidobacteriota bacterium; assembly: GCA_963724485.1. Classification (GTDB taxonomy): domain Bacteria; phylum Acidobacteriota; class Vicinamibacteria; order Vicinamibacterales; family UBA2999; genus JACCSI01. The sequence continues at coordinate 139,010 of CAVRUW010000009.1, read as the reverse complement.
AAGTCGTCGATGGTCGACTGGAATCGGATCCGGTAAGGGCGGTCGTTGATGCGACCGATGGTGCCTTGCTGCTCGGAATCAGTGTCCTCACCGGCGCACCGATTCGCGACGCCCTGGCGATCTCGCGAGCTGTCAAAGCGGCACATCCCGAGTGCGTTGTGGTGTGGGGTGGGTGGCATCCATCGCTGTTTGCCGACGAGTGCCTGGAAAGCGACTGCGTCGACGTGGCTGTCATCGGTCAAGGCGAGGAGACGCTGCGGGAGATTGTCGAGCGACGTCTGAACAATCAATCGCTCGCGGGGTGCCCCGGGACATTGGTGCGGTCGGGTAGCGAGATTGTGCGCGGCGCGCCACGCACGCTTCGAGACCTCAACGACCTGCCCGCGCACGATTACGGGCACATCGAAGTCGAGCGTTACTTCTCGCTAAAGGGAAAACGGCAGCTCGATTACATCTCGTCGCAGGGATGCCGCTTCCGATGCGCCTTCTGTGCCGATCCGGCGGTCTATGCGCGGGGCTGGACTGGTCTTTTCCCTGAACGCGTCGCCGACGAGATCGCGGCGCTCGATCGACAGTACGACATCGAAGAGGTTGCGTTTCAGGACGAGACGTTCTTCACACACGCGGCCCGAATCGATCGCCTCGCCGACGAGCTGTTGCGTCGTCGTGTGAGAGTCGCGTGGACGGCGACACTGCGGGCCGACCAGGCGTGCCGCATGGGAGTTCCGCTCTTCGAGAAATGCGTGAAGTCCGGATTGAAACGGGTGATGGTCGGCGTCGAATCCGGATCGCAGGCGACGCTCGATCGGTTGAAGAAGGACGTTCGCCTGGATCAAGTCATCACGGCCGCGGAGATGTGTGCCCGCCGCGACGTGAGCGCGATCTTCAATTTCATTGTCGGGTTCCCGGGAGAATCTGAAGCGAGCGTCGATCAGACGCTGGCGCTGGCAAAGCGCCTGCGTCGAATGCATCCCGGGTTCGAGACCCCCATCTTCTACTACCGCCCGTACCCCGGCAATCCGATTGCCGACGCCGCGCGCGAGTCGGGCTACGAGTTTCCACGCGGACTCGAGCAGTGGGCCGACTTCGACTACGTCGCCGGCCGTGGACCGTGGATTTCGGCGGAGCGCTGGCGGAACGTCGAGCGCTTCAAGTTCTATGCGCGCCATATCTGGCAGCCCGGCGTCTGGCGCTGGCCGCTCCGGGCCGCATCTCGCTGGCGATGCGACAACGATTGGTATGCGTTTCCAATCGAGAAGGCACTGGTCGAGCTCATGCGGCCACCACAGCAGGTGTCTTGATGGACCTCTTGCTGGCTCACGGATTCTTCCTGAGTGAGGATGCCGAGGAACAACGCATCATGCGGCCGCACCCGCCGCTCGGGCTTCTCTATCTGTCTTCGCATCTCAAGGCTCGCGGCGTAGACGTCGGCGTCTTCGACAGTACCTTTCAGCGGTTTGCGGACTTCGAGCAGCTTCTCCAGCGAGAGCGTCCACCGATCGTCGGGCTCGCCATCAATCTGATGACCAAGCGCCACGCGCTTCGCATGATGGCGGCCGCACGGGCCGCAGGCGCGCGCGTCGTCGTTGGCGGACCTGACCCTCCGTACTACGCGGCCGAGTATCTGGAAGCCGGCGCCGACGTCGTGGTCATTGGCGAAGGAGAACAGACGCTCGAGGAACTGCTGCGACCGCTGACCAATGGCGATGTTGCGGCGTTGGCAAATGTTCCCGGCCTCGTGTTCCAGGACCCGAGCGGAGCGACGCTGATTCGGACGCCGCCGCGGGCATTGATGGCTGATCTCGATCCGCAACCGTTCCCCGACCGTGGAGCGGTCGACATCGAGCGCTACCTGGCGGCGTGGCGCGGGCGCCATGGTTTCGCACCAGTCTCCCTGGTCACGGCGCGAGGCTGTCCCTACACGTGCACGTGGTGCAGCCGCTCAGTGTTTGGTACGACACACCGCCGTCGGTCGCCGGCAAACGTCGCTGACGAAGTCGAGGACATCTGGAACCGCTACCGGCCCGATCGGCTCTGGTATGCGGACGATGTATTCGGGATTCATCGTGGCTGGACGCTCGCATATGCGGCCGAATTGCAGCGGCGTCGGTTGTACCTGCCGTTCGAGTGCATCTCGCGTGCCGAGCGGATAGACGATGACGTAGCCGATGCGTTGCACGAGCTGGGTTGCTGGCGGGTGTGGATCGGTGCGGAGAGCGGATCGCAGCGCATCCTCGACGCGATGCAGCGGCGAGTGGCAATCGACCGAGTGGCCGAGTCCACAGCGCGCCTGCGCCGCCGTGGCATTCAGGTCGGGATGTTCATCATGCTCGGTTACGACGGCGAGCGCACTGAGGATCTGCGCGCGACGGTTGAGCACTTGAAGCGTACCGCTCCTGACATCTTTCTCACGACCGTGTCGTATCCGATCAAGGGCACTCCTTACTACGACGCCGTGTCGTCAAGGCTCAGACGAACGCGCCCGTGGGGCGAGACCACCGATCGTGATCTGGAGGTCGCAGGTCGTCCCTCGCGTCGCTACTACGACTTCGCCCGCCGGTGGATAACTGGCGAGGTCGCGCGACACGAGCATTGGCAGCGCCGCCGCTACGCGCGCGCGGTCCGGGCAGCGACGGCTGCCGTCGTCGGCAGAATTGGCATGGCGATCACTCAGGGCGAGCCGTCGACTGGGGCGTCGCAGCTTCACGCAGGGGTGCGACCGTGATTGCCCTCATCAATCCCTGGAGCACGCCGTCGCCGAAGACGCCGTTGCCGATGTCGCTCCTGGCGGTGGGTGCGCTACTCGAAGACGAGTTCGACTACGCAATTGTCGACGGCAATGTGATGCCAGACGTTGCCGGACGCGTGATGCAGCTGCACCAGCGCTCGCCCCTGCTGGCGATTGGTGTCACGGTCATGCCTGGTCCACAACTCCAATCGGCATTGCGCCTGTGTCGCGAGCTCAAGGCGCGATTGCCCGGCGTTCCCATTGTGTGGGGTGGTTACTTTCCCTCGGAGCACGCGGACGTCTGTCTGCGAGATGCAGCGGTCGACTATTGCGTGCGCGGGCAGGGTGAGCGATCGTTTCTCGAGTTGATGCGAGTCCTGGCACGCGGCGGCTCGCTCGACGGGATCAGCGGCCTGAGCTTTCGGCATGGCGGGAGCGCGCGTCACAACCCGAGCGGGTCATTGTTCTCGCTCGACGAGCTTCCGATGTATCCGTATCACCGGCTCGAGATGGACCGTTATTTCCATCAGCATTACCTCGGCGATCGTGTCGGTGCGCATCACAGTTTGTACGGATGCCCCCACGCGTGCAGCTTTTGCGCGGTGGTCGGAATCGCCAAACGGAAATGGGTGGCCGAATCGCCGGATCGAGTGGGCAGCATCCTCGAACATTTCAAGCAAGCCTATGACGCGGATGCGGTTCAGTTCCACGACATGGACTTTTTCATCTCGGAGCCTCGAACGCGCGCTATCGCCGATCGCATCGAAGGACTCGGGTTGACCTGGTGGGCGCTCGGCCGTGTTGACGAGCTCATGAGGTATCGCGCTGCGACCTGGGAAGCCATGAAGCGCAGCGGGTTGAAGATGGTGTTCTGTGGCGCCGAGTCAGGATCAACGGAAACCCTGACGCACATGAACAAGGGCGGCACTGCGACCGCCGAGATGACGCTCGAGCTCGCCGGCCGGATGAAGAGCTTCGGCGTCGTTCCAGAGTTTTCGTTTGTCGTCGGTCATCCTCCTGATCCGGAGGGTGATCTCGCGCAAACGTTGGCGTTCGTGCGACAGGTCAAGCACATCAATCCCGCCGCAGAAATCATCTTGTACGTCTACTCACCGGTTGCCGCGGCCAGCAAGACTTTCGCCTTTCCGGAGAGTCTCGACGAATGGGTCAGCGAGCGCTGGCAGTCGTTCTCGTTGCGCCGCGATCCGCGGACGCCGTGGTCACCGGCGAAGATTCGAAGACGGGTCCGAAATTTCGAGACCGTGCTCAATGCGTACTACCCGACGGTCACGGACATGCGTCTCACGCGGTGGCGGCGAGGATTGCTGCGCGCGGCAGCCTCCTGGCGTTACCACTCAGGCGCCGAGTCTCGGCCCTTTGAGCTGAACTTGTTACAACGCGTCTTTCACTATCAGCGTCCAGAGACGACAGGCTTCTGATGCGTCCGACGGTGCTCGATCGCGACCGCGCATACGCCGAATGGGCGGCGAGTTACCCGCCCCGTGCGCATAACCCGCTCATGGAAGTGGAAGAGTCAGCGGTGCTCGCGATGTTGCCGCCGCTCGCCGGCTTGCGGGCGCTGGATGCGGGGTGTGGCTCCGGTCGCTATGTGCGCCTGCTGAAGGAGCGCGGCGCACGACATGTCGTCGGACTCGACCGCTCCGAATCGATGCTGACACACGCAAAGGGCTTTGCAGCTGGACTGGTTCGCGGTGACCTCACCCGGCTGCCACTGTGCGACGAATCAGTCGACGTGATCGTCTCAGGACTCGCCGTTCCAGACGTGCCAGATCTGCAGATCGTGGTCCACGAATGGCGTCGGGTGCTCAAGCCAAACGGTCTTGCTGTTTACTCGACGCTGCACCCCAGCGGTGCCGCGCGCGGCTGGGCCCGGACGTTCGAGACCCGGCGGGGCCGATACGAGCTTCCGGCACATTGGCACACACCCGAGGATCATCGAAGTGCCTGCGAGCGTGCCGGCCTTCGCATCGAAGCGATCGCAGAGCCGACACTAGGTGACAACAACCCGGTAGCCTTCGTCGTCTGCGCCATACGCGCAATGTGAACGATATGTGGGGCGCCCGCGCAATCACGTTCATCAACGGGCAGGTCATCACTGGCACCGGCCAGATTGCCGAGTCGATTCGCGTCCGACAGGGGCGGATCGACGCTGTCAATGAGAGTCCGGACTCGCGTGACTTGGTGATCGATCTTGATCGCGGGATTGTGGTCCCAGGCCTGATCAACGCGCACGATCATCTGGAGCTGAACTCGTTTGGTCGCATGAAGTGGCGGACTCAGTACGACAACGTACGCGGTTGGATTGCGGATTTTCAGCCACGGTTTGAAACCGATGCCCAACTCGCCATGGCTCGTCCGGACACGCTGGCCGATCGGGTATGGGTCGGCGGTCTCAAGAACTTGTTGTCGGGCGTGACAACTGTCTGTCATCACAATCCACTGCATCGCGTGCTGCGATTGAAGTTTCCGGTACGGTTGGTCACGAGGTTTGGACTCAGTCACTCACTACAGATCGATGGCGCTCGGGTGGGTCCCGCACATCGCGCGACACCGAGGGGCTGGCCATGGATCGTCCACGCCGCCGAGGGCGTTGACGAAGAAGCTTGTAGTGAAATCGACACCCTGGATAGCCTCGGATGCCTCGACGCCTCCACGATTCTGGTGCACGGCGTGGCGATCAACGGCGAGGCGAAGCGTCTGCTCGCTCGTGGAGTGTCGTTGGTCTGGTGTCCAACCTCGAATCAGTTTCTCTTTGGCCGCACTGCCGACGTGCGGCCATTCGACGCCGACGGCCGTCTGGCTCTCGGCACCGACTCGCGCCTGAGTGGCGAGGGCGATCTCCTCGACGAGCTCAGGGCGGCTCGGAGCACGGGCCAGATTTCGGACGAATCGTTGATCCGGGCGGTCACGGCCCAGGCCGCAGCAGTCTTGCGACTGCCGACGGCGGGCCGGCTGGCACCGGGACTGCCTGCCGACCTCGCAGTGTTCAGGCGCAATGCCGTTGATCCGCTCGAGTCGATCGTTTCCTCGACGCGTGCCGACTTGCGGCTCGTGATGCGTGACGGGCAACCGATGGTCGCGACCCCTGATCTCGCGGACATCTTCCGGGCGCGGCGCGAGTCATTCGCGCCCGTCCGTGTCGATGGCAGTGAGCGGCTGATGGCGAAATGGATCGCACGGCGTGTCGCCCGACTCACCATGGCAGAGCCTGGACTGGAAGTCGCCTGATGGTCTCCGTCGCCGAGGTCCAGCGTCGTGGAGTAGGGCAGCTAACCGGGCGACTGCAGTCGCTACCGATTCTCGCGCTGTCCGTGCACAGTGCCTGCAACTGTCGCTGCATCATGTGCGACATCTGGAAGGCCAATGCCGACAAGCGCGAGATCGGAGTGGACGAGCTCGAGCATCACTTGGAGGGCATTCGCCGGCTGCACGTTCAACGCGTCATGCTGACCGGCGGCGAACCGCTTCTCCATCGCAACCTGTGGGCCCTGTGCGAGCGGTTGCGGCGCGAAGGCATCCGCATCACGCTGGTCACCACCGGCCTGCTCGTCGAAACTCACGCGGATTCGATCGTGGGAACCGTCGATGATCTCATTGTCTCAATCGACGGCCCTCGGGAGATCCACGACGCGATACGACGCGTGCCTAATGGATTCGATCGCATCGCGCGAGGTCTGACGAAGGTCACGAAGGCGGCGGTCCCTCCCATGGTCATCGTCCGTACCGTGATTCAATCGGCGAATCATGCCCACGTGGCAGAGACCGCCCGGGCGGTGGATCCACTGGGCGTCGACCAGTTGTCGTTTCTCGCGGCGGACGTCAGCTCGCATGCGTTCAACCGTGCGGAGGCCTGGGACGCCACGCGTCGCGGCGAGGTGGCGGTGGCGAGCGAGCAATTGCCAGCCCTCGAGCGCTCCATCCGCACGATCGAATCAAGCTGTGCCGATTTGTTGGGCCGCGGATTCATTGCCGGAGGAATCGCATCGCTGTGGCGGATTCGTGATTACTATCGCGCGCTGCTCGACGAGGGGCCGTTTCCCGAGGTGCGATGCAATGCGCCGTGGATATCGGCGGTGCTCGAGCCTGGCAATCAACTCCGGCCCTGTTTCTTCCACCCTGTCTATCCCTCCGACGGGAACGAATCGTTCGACGAAGTGCTCAACTCCACGCCGGCGATTGAGTTTCGCCGGCAGCTCGATGTGCGGGCCAACGTGACCTGCCAGCGGTGCGTCTGCTCGCTAGCCCTGCCGGTCTGGGCAAGAGCGTAGGCATCAAGGAGTCACGTCAGCGGCGGTTGTCCGAGGGATTCGTAGAGCGCCATCATCTGCTGCGCCGACCAGTTCGCGTCATGGCCCTCGGCGAACTGTCGTGCCCGAGCAGATATCGTCCGCCGCCCCAGCGAATCGCGAAGCGTCCTGACGATAGCGTCAGCAAGGGCATGCGTATCGCCGGGAGGGACGGCCACCGCGGCATGCGGCTCGAAGTCGCTGACATACCCGACTCGAGTGCCGACGATCGGGACGCGAGCGGCTGCTGCCTCGAGGACCGAGATGCCCCCTCCCTCGTGCCGCGACGATTGAACATACAAATGTGCGGTGCGATAGAAGCGCATCAGTGCATCGTGCGGTTGGAATCCGTGAAAGGTGACGCTCCCGGTAAGGCCGTGTGACGCTGCCTCTCGCTGCAGTTTTCCGCCCATCGTGTCCTCGCCGACGAGATCGAGCTTGACGCTGATGCTGCGGTTGGCAATCGCCACCGCCTCGAGTAAGGTCGACTGATCTTTGACACGGTTCAGACTAGCCACTTGCAACAGTCGCCACGGTGGGCCTTCGGCATGACTTGCCGATGAGATCGAGCCGAGGTCGACGCCGAGCGGAATCCTGGCGATGTGCTGGGCGTGGTCGGCGCCTCGTGTCTCCATGAACCGTGTGGTCACATGCACGCGAGTCGCCAGCCGGCACGCCAGCGCCACCGCTGCTCGTCCTTGCGGCGTCAGCTGTGAACCGTAGCCGATTGCCGGAATCGAGCTGAACTCACCACTATCGCAAGTCACCACGCTTTTCGTGCCGAGGCGACGCGCGGCAACCGCCGCGAGCACACCCGCGGGATCGCCCCAGAATCCGTGAATCACATCAAACGGACCAACGCTCGTGAGCGCCTTCCGCAACGCCTTCCACTGCGCCCAGCGCCCCTCTGGTCGGCCGAGGTCGTGAATCGTCGCGCCCGCGAGCGAGTAGGTTGCGGGCTCGGGCAGATGGCGCAACGCGAAAGCGTGCACCTCGTTTGCAGCTGACAAACGTTGAATCAGCCAAAGCCAAGCCGGTACGATCTGATCACGGCCACTTGGATGCAAGCCACCGGTCACGACGATGGCAATCTTCATGAGGTCCCCCCGAACCGCTTCAACGACAACGCGCGGTATGCATTCACCGTCATCGAGCCGACGACGTCCCAGCTCAATGCGCTTTCGAATCGTGCACGCACCTGCTTGCGTGCCTGCTCACGATCCGCGGCGGCGAGATCGACAAGCGCATCTGCTGCCGCGCGTGCATCGCCGATCGGCCAACGTCGTCCACAGTCTCCGACCAATGCTCGAAACGCCGGGATGTCCGTGACGCAAGGGGTGACGCCACAGGCCATCGATTCGATTAAGGCGTACCCACTTCCTTCGTGACGGCTCGCGCTCAGGAATATGTCGGCCGCGCCGTAATAGGAAGGTAACGCGTTGTGGTCCACTCTGCCAACGGTGGTCACCTGGCTCCGTAACACTGGTGTTTCCCCGATCCGTTCGAGGACCGCAGGCTCCAACTCGCCCCCCTGGAACACCATCACGCATCGCGCCTTGGGAAGAAGGGGCAACGCCAGCTCCAGTGCTGTCAACGCGGTCATGGGGTCTTTTCCTTCAGCAAGGCGAGCCACCCACAAGATCGTCGGAGATCCCTCGTTACTGTGGGTGTTCATGCTCGGATCCGGAATGAGTTCCGGTACTTGCTTCGGGGACCTCGAGAATCGTTGCGTCCAGCGGCAGTCCGACGCGGTGCCACGGATCGGCGAGCTCTCGCGCTGTAAACGATACGGCGTCAACGTTGGCAAATGCACGGCCCCATCGGCTGGCTGTCAAAGTGCGCAGAGGTGCCCAGGGGCGGGGAACATGACCCGAGTGATCCTGCAGCACGATGATGACCTCGGAACCAAGCTGCTCACGTAGCGCCAGCACCATTCCCGGGAACATCAAGCCGTTGACGTGGACCACATCAGGATGAGCCTTCTCGATCGCGGTCAGGACGCGTTCGAACGAGAGCCAGGGATCCGGCATTCCCGTCCGCCCATCGCCCACGAACTCGTAGGTCGTCGAGTCGCGAAGCAGTCGAGCGTCCCTCGAATAACGCTGAACGACATGAACCGTTGCGCCGGCTCGGGTTACGGCCCGGCTCCATCCCGTCAGCGTCCGGTACGCATCAAGAAGCTCGCTCGGCGTCGCAAGAGCGTCGTCGTACGCGAGGTTGAGCTGGACGATTCGGAGGTCCACGGGGTCAGGTCACGAATGCGTTAGCTCGAGCCGATCAGCTGTCCCGCTCGAATCTCGTAGATGTGGTCGCACCACGGGAGGTCCTCCGGCCGGTGACTAACGGCCACGATTGTGACGCTTCCCTTCAGCGCCGCCAGGACGACGGCGATCTCGGCTCGAGCGACTGGGTCGAGCGCCGCCGCCGGCTCGTCGAGCACCAGGATTGTTGGCCGCCGGTAAAGTGCGCGAGCGACCGCCAGCAACTGCTGCTCGCCGCCAGACAGGCCAGCGCCAGATTCCTTGAGCACGGTATCGATGCCGTCACGAAGTCGATCGATGACCGGGTCGAGACCAGCCGTGCGGATCGCCCACCGAACGGCATTTTCGTCAATCGCGACGTCAGGTTGCCCAAAAGCGATGTTGCGGCGAATGGTGTCCGACAGCAGAAACGGTTTCTGCGGCACATAGCCCACTGCCCGCTGCCACGACGCAAGGCGCGTGTGCAGGTCCACGCCATCGATCAGGATGCGCCCGTGTGTTGGTCGCAATAGGCCAAGAAGGAGTTTGATCAGCGTGCTCTTTCCCGCACCGATTGGCCCCACGATACCCACGGCTTCGCCGCGACGGATGGTCATTTCGACGTCGCGCAGGGCGAGCCGTGCCGATTCCGGATACTCGAATCCGACGCTCTCGACCCGGATCGTCGAGTCGAGCCGGAGCGGGAAGGCGACCTCTTCCGATGGCTGCGGCAGCAAGGAGAGCCACTGCCACTCCGCAGACAGGTCCGACAGATAGGCGCGGCCCGACCGTACCAGCCCGATACTGGCTGCAATCCGGTTTGCGGAAGGAACAAGCCGCAGTCCAGCGTAAGCGTAGAGTCCGAGAACAGAAACCGCATTGGCCGCGGACATGCCGTCGAGGACGACGACGATCACGGATAGCAGCATGGCCGCGAGCACCGTCGTCTCGATGGCAATGCGAAGGCGCTCCGACAATGTCCGGCGGTGAGCCTGTATGTTCGCCAGCGTTCGCCGGTCGTTGGTGATTCGCTGGTGAAAGAACGGCTCGGTTCCGAGCACTTTGATCTCGGCGAGCGCGCCGAATCCCTCGTGCAGTTCCTTCATGGATTGTTGATGAAGGCCCAGCTGCTGTGTGCTCCATGCCGAAAAACGGGGCCGGACCAGCATGAGCCCGCCAGCGACCAACGCAGTCGTGGCAGCCACGGCCGACAGCGCCGCGAGAGGCGTTGCAATCAGGAGCACGATGACGACCGCCACCGCGACGAAAAGCTCGATCGCGACGGTAAAACTTCCGACAAGACTGAGTGTCACCACCTGCTCGACGGTTTGAGTGACACGCTGTGCCGTGAGCGACGAGTGACGGCTGATCATGCTCTCGTAGGGAGCGCGCAGATATCCGTCGAGCATGCGGGTTGTCAGGCCGCTGATGGTTTCCGCGATGGCGCGTTCGCGCCGCTTGACGACCGAGGCTACGACCGCACCTCGTAGCACGAACACCCCCGACAGCAGTATGGCGAGAAACGCTGTTTGTCCGGCGGTCCCTGGTGTCCCCAGCGCACGACCGATCGACGTGATCAACGCGGCCGCACCGGCGGCCTCGAGCAGCACCGCGAGCGCCGCGAGAGGCAGGAGTCCCAGCCACTGGCGACGCTCGTTCGACGTCAACAGGGCCCGTAGCTGGCGCAGCGTGTCGAGCATGCTGCTCGATGATAGCGATTCCATGCGTTCCGCAGGTATGCTTCGGCGATGTGGTCGCAATCGGTGCTTATCGAGTTGTACCGGCACATGGAGTGGGCGGATGCAAAAGTGTGGGCCGCGACGCCGCTGGATGGTCCGCCTGACACACGGCTGCGCGAGCTGCTGGTCCACATCCATGTGGTCCAGCGAGCGTTCTTTTCAGCCTGGACAGGTCGGCCTGTGACCGAGGCTTTCAGGAAGGCCGAGGATTTCGAGACGCTCGGCGCAGTGAGGTCATGGGCGCAGCCACTCTACGGCGAAGCGTCGCGTTTCGTCGTAAGCCTCAACCAGGAGAAGCTCGCTGCGCCGATGACGCTGCCGTGGGCGCAGATGATTGCCGAACATCTCGGGACGACTCCGCACGGGACCACGCTGGCGGATACCTGTTTCCAGGTAACGAGTCACTCGACGTATCACCGAGGACAGGTCAACACGCGATTGCGGGAGGTTGGCTCCGAGCCGCCACTCGTTGACTACATTGCGTGGGCGTGGTTGGGAAAACCGGACGCGGAATGGAAGGCATGACCCGCACGTGACCGAAGTCATCGATGCGGAGCCCAAGCTCCCTCTCGATCCACGCTACATCACCCTGCAGCGTGAGGTCGGCATCATCACGACCGCCGTAACGTCGATTGGCCTCGCGATCGGCCTCGTCGTGTTGCTGACGCCGCGTCGCTGGCTGTGGTGCCTGGCCCTCTGGATCCTTGGGACTTGCCTCCTGGCCTGGCTGTTCTATCGATGGCCCGCCATCGAATACCGGCACTGGTCGTATCGCATCGACGCCGACGGCATCGAGATTCGCCGAGGCGTCTATTGGCGGAGCATCATCAACGTGCCGCGCTCGAGGGTTCAGCACACCGATGTGATTCAGGGCCCGCTCGAACGGCGGCATGGCCTGGGCCGGTTGTTGATTCACACGGCTGGCACGGAGCATTCCAGAGTGGAACTCCCTGGCCTGGAGCACCAGGCGGCCATCGGCATTCGCGATCTGCTCCTGCCACGTGAGGGCAGCGATGCCGTCTGAGCGTCGCCTGCATCCCTTCTCGGTCCTCTTCGCGTTTTTGTCGCAGATCCGGACCTTCATCCTGCCTGGTGTGCTGGTGATGATCGGCGCCAGCTCGCGTGGCGGCGACGACTGGTGGCAGCCGTGGATGATGGCGCTCGTGATTCCCAACGCGATCGTGGCGGTGATTCGCTACGTCACATATCGCTTTCGTTACGACCCCAATGAGCTGGTCATCCACAGCGGCCTCGTTTTCCGGCGAGAACGGCATATTCCCTACGGCCGCATCCAGAACATCGACGCGGTCCAGAACGTCCTTCATCGCCTGCTCAACGTCGTCGAGGTGCGGATAGAAACCGGGGGTGGGCAGACTCCCGAAGCGACCATGAGCGTTCTGCCGGTCAGTGCGTTTCAGGAGATGCGAGCGCGCGTCTTTGCGGAGCGCCAGGCGCTTGCGATGGGCGAGCCGGCGGTAGAAGCCGCGCCGACCGTGGCCGAAACACCGGGGTCCGCCGTGCTGTTGGAACTGCCTCCCAAAGAGCTATTGCTGTGCGGGTTCCTGGAGAACCGCGGCGGCGTGTTGATTGCCGCGGGTCTCGGACTGGCCTGGGAGATCGGCTTGATGGATCGCCTCATGTCGAGGTTCGGCAATCAACTGTCGGGCCGTCGGATGGTGCGCGACCTCGCACGTGGGATCTTCAGCAATGCTGAAGTGGCGTTCGAGCGGATTGCCCTCTCAGTGATTGGATTCATCGGCCTGCTGTTCTTCGTGCGGATCCTGTCGATGGTCTGGGCATTGGCACGCCTGTACGGCTTTCGGCTCTCGTTGGCGGCAGGCGATCTTCGCAGCGAGTACGGGCTCACCACGCGCGTGGTCGCGACGATTCCGCTCAAGCGAATTCAGACGCTCACCATCAAGGAGGGGCCGCTTCATCGTCTGGTCGGCCGCGTGGCGGTCCGGGCGGACACTGCCGGTGGCCAACCCAAAGATGGCAGCGGCCGCGGCAGAGAGCGCGAATCGCTCGCGCCCATTCTTCCGCGCGACGCACTCCCCACGTTCGTTCAGCAAGTGCTGCCCGACGTTCACGGCTTCGAGGCGGTAGCCTGGCAGCCCGTGTCGTCGCGAGCATTCCGGCGCGAAGTCAAAGGCTGGCTGGTCATGTCCCTCATCGCTCAGGCAGCATCCTTCGCATTGTTTGGACCCTGGTCGCTGCTGCTTGCCCCAGGCCTCCTCGGGTGGGCCATCGTCGGCGCGCGCAAGACCATTGCCCACCTGGGGTGGGCCCTCACCCCCGACGCCGTCTTCTTTCGAACTGGCTGGTTGTGGCGACGAGTGAGCATCGTTCGCCTGGCGAAGATTCAGACGGTGACGTTGGCGGCCAGCCCCTTCGACCGGCGGGCGGTGATGGCACGCGTGCGGATTGATACTGCGGGCGCGTCTGAATCCACTCGCGTCAACATCCCCTATTTGCCGGCGGACGTCGCGCACGGTCTCTACCTGCAACTTGCCCATGAGGCCGCCGGCCGCCGGTTTTTCTGGTAGGGCTCTTTGGGGCTGGTGGGGCTGGTGGGGCGGGTGGGGCGGGCCGGGTAGGTGCCTAAGTGCCGGAACCCACAGCGTCGACTGGCGAGCCGACGGGACGTGTCATGAGCCGATCTGTCTGGACGTCCTTGCCGACGATGAAGTTGTGAGAGCCGACGTCGACGAACCCGACCTTTCGATAGAACGTCTGCGCGCGGTGATTGCGCTCCCAAACGCCCAGCCAGAGTGTTCGCGCCCCCCGGCTCTCAGCAGTGTCCATTACTGATTTCATGAGCGCCTGCGCGACTCCCTGACCGTGATGCGCAGAATCGACGTAGAAGCGCCAGAGCTCGAGTGGCGCAGGACCGATGATCTGCTGTGGCGCACCCGATCTCAGTTGCGCGTAGGCAATCAACTCTCCGTCTGGCGCTTCGCATACGAGCGTCACGATGTCCGGATCATGAAGTTCCGCTCTCTGAATCGCCGCTGAATAAGCCTTGCGACAGTGCTCGTCCATGTCCTGAGCGGTGTTGTCCGCTTCGAAGGTGGCACGAAATGTCCGCTCGGCCAATGCAGCGACTTCTGCGGCTTCGCTTACTTCTGCTCGACGGATCTTCAATCAGAACCTTGGAACGTTGAACCGTGAACCTTGGAACCTTGGAACTTACATTTCGCGCAGTGCCGACGGGATGGGCAGTCGCGCCGCTCGAATGGCCGGGAAGAGCCCGCCGACCAGACCCATCAGCAGCGAATACACCAGACCCATCGTCAACAACTGTGGCGTGACACGAAACGCGAATGCGACCTGGCTGAACGTCTGAAAGTTCATCGTAGACGTTTGGTAGCCGTTGAAGGCGAGATACGCCGCCACGCCGCCGATGATCCCGCCAATGGCCCCCAGCGCCAATGCCTCGACGATCACCGAGATGACGACGGAAGTCGAGTTGAAGCCGAGCGCTCGCAAAGTGGCAATCTCTCGTGATCTCGTCGATACCGCTGTGTACATCGTCAGAATCGCGCCGAACACGGCACCGATGCCCATGAGTGCCGCGATCCCGAAGCCGACTGTCTGAATCAAGTTGCTGAGCGCCTGGGACTGTTGAGCGTAGTATTCGGTTTCGCGACGGACCTGCACGTTGACTTGGGGATTGGACGTGAGCCAGTCACGGAACGAGTCGAAGCTGTCGCTGCTGTCGAGTCGGGCCAGCACCGTTTGGTAAGTATTGCCGCGACGATACGCGCCCTGCAGCACGCGAGCGTCACACCAGATCTCGGTTTCCGCGACGCCGCCATCGGACTCGAAGACACCGACGACTCGCCACGTGTTCTGGCCCGACTTCAGCTCGTTGCCGACGGTCAGTCCTTCGAACTGTCCGCTCGCGCCGCGCCCGACGATGATCTCGTTGGTGCCGAACTCGAACATCCGGCCTTGCACGATCGAAACCTCATCGCGGACCGGCATAGCCGTAGGTTCGACGCCGCGCATTGGCACGTTCGCAGCCGTGTTCGTGGACTTCTTCGGCAGATCGATGATGACGTACAGCTCGGCTGACGCCATCACCGTGTTGCCGTCGCGCCGAAGCCCTGGTGCCTGCTTGATGACATCGACCGCGGGCCCTCCGAGCCCGCTGGTCATTTCGCTATCCGCGCCGCTCCGCATCACCAGCGCGCGGGACGGCGACCCCGAGCCGCGCATGGCTGCCGAAAAACCCGCCGCGATCGACAACACCGACACGAACACGATAACGACGCCCGCGATCCCGACAATGGCGACACCCGTTGATCCGAGTCGTCGCGGAATGGTGCGGAGGTTGAGTGCGGTTACGGCGATGGTTTGTGCAATCCAGTTGAACACTCGAATCTCCTTACCTAGTTCGTCCTCAGCGCGTCGGTGATCTTCAGCTGCATGGCATTGAGGGCCGGCAGCAGGCCGGCAACGAGGCCGAGCAGCACAATCAATCCGGCGCCGATCGCGACGTCACGGGCAGGCAACACGAAGATCGGCAGCATGCCGCCAGTCGGATCGCCTTGTTGAACGAACAGCCACGACAGCAGCAACCCGAGGCCGCCGCCGAGAACGGAGATGAAGATCGCTTCGGCCAGCACCAGCACGAGAATGGACCCGTTCGAGAACCCGAGTGTCTTGAGCACACCGACCTCACTGGTCCGTTCTCGAACGGCCTGCGCCATCGTGTTACCAGCCACGAGCAGCATGGTGAACAGGACGGCCACCAGGATCGCAACCATGATGGCGCCGATGTCTCCCACCTGCTTGGCAAAGCCTTCGACGAAGCCCTTTTCGGTCGTCGTCTTCGTTTCAGCTGACGAGTTCGCGAACATCGAATCGAACGTGGAGCCCATCTGCTGTGCTCGCGACCCGTCTTCGATCTTCACGATGTACCAGCCAACCTGTCCTGCACCCTGAACGCGGTTCTCGTCGAGAAAGTCGTAGCGAAAGAAGAACTGCGTCTTGTCGACGCCGGAGTCCGCGTCGTACATCCCGACGATGTTGAATTCCCAGACGTCGCCCTGCTTGGGCCGCCAGATGGTGCCCTGGATGGGCACTCGATCGCCGATCTTCCAGCCGAATCGCTTGGCCAGATCGACGCCGACGATGGCCCCTTGACGATCCGCGAGCCAGGCCTTCATCTGGTCCGGCGGCAATCGGTATTCGGGATAGAGCGACATGAACGGTTCCGGATCGACGGCAATCTGCGCGAAGAAGTTCGACGGGTCTTGATAGATCCCGCCGAACCACGTGTTGTGGGTTGCGAGCAGTACGCCAGGCGTCGCCTGCAGTCGGCCCTGATACGAAACCGGCAGCGGCATGATCAGGCTGACCTTGTGAATCAAGACCAGGCGATCGATGCCGGCGATCTCGACACCAAAGGTGAACGCCGTCCGGATGGTCATCAGCAAGCCGAACAGCAGGAATGCGACAAAAACCGAAAGCAGCGTGAAGATGGTTCGCGTCTTCTTCCGCCAGAGGTTGCTCCACAGGAGTGGTAGGAATTTCATGCCGCAGCTCCCATCAACAGCCCCTTCTCGAGATGAAGCGTGCGCTTGGCGCGCTCGGCCGCACGCGGGTCGTGCGTGACCATCACGATGGTCTTGCCGTGATCCCGGTTCAGGGTCTGAAGCAGATCGAGGATCTCATCACCCGACTTGCGATCGAGGTCGCCGGTCGGTTCGTCGCACAGGAGCAACGTGGGATCCGTCACGATCGCGCGCGCGATACCGACGCGCTGTTCCTGACCGCCTGACAGCTGCTTGGGATAGTGCTTCGAACGCTCCGCCAGTCCGACGACCTTGAGCGCGATGCCGACGCGTTTCTTGCGCTCCGACCGTGACAGCTTCGTCAGGAGCAACGGCAAGTCGACGTTTCGCTCCGCCGTTAGTACCGGGAGCAGGTTATAGAGCTGAAAGACGAACCCGATGTTCTCCGCCCGCCACCGCGACAACTGACCACCTGACAGTTGCGTGATGTTGACGCCGCCGACGTTCACCGAGCCGGAAGACGGCGAGTCCAGTCCACCCATCAGGTTGAGCAGCGTGGTTTTCCCGGAGCCCGAGGGTCCCATCAGCGCGAGGAAATCTCCCGCGGGGATCTCGAGATTCACTCCCTGCAACACGTCGATGCGCTCGCTTCCTCTGGTGTAGTACTTGTGAACGTTATCGATCCTGACCAATGCACTCATGAACAGCTGCTCCTGATGATCGACGCGGAGAAAGGGTCGCTACTGCTTGACGGCGATTCGTACTCCATCGGCGAGCTCCGCCGGTGGTGAGACCACGACACGATCCGATGTCGAGAGACCGGCCACGACCTCCAGCCGATCTCCGTCAGAGCCCCCGGTTTGGATGGCTCGGCGTTCCACGGTGTCCTGACGAACGATGAAAACGTAGCTGCGATCGCCCTCGGTTCGCACGGCGCCTTTGGGAATCAAGGTCACAGGCTGTGCGGCCGGCGTGGCCTTGTCGTCGGCCTCTCGCAGGAACGTCACCTTGACACCCATGTCGGGCAGCAGCCTCGGATCGCCGAGCTCGAGAAACCCGATTCGCACGAGCACCGTGGCCTTCTGGCGATCTGCCGTCGGCACCATGGTGATCACGCGTGCCGGAATCTGCCAGTCCGGATAGGCATCGAGAACCGCGGTAACGCCCTGCGAAGGCTTGACCCGATTGATGTAGCTCTCGTTGACGTCAACTTCGATCTCGAGCGAGCGCATGTCCACGATGGTGCAGATGCCCGTGCGGGTGAACCCACCGCCGGCGGACACCGGCGAGACCATTTCGCCCGGCTGCGCGTCCTTCGAGATCGCGACGCCGCTGAACGGAGCGCGAATGATTGTGTTGTCGAGATCGGTTTGCTGCACGCTGACCTGAGTCTCGGCAACCTTGACCTGCTCAGCGCTGGCCGCAATGCGCGCTTCAATCGAGTCGTACTCGGCCTGCGATTGATCGAAGTCCGCCTGCGGAACCAGTCCGTCCTTCAGCAGCTGCGTACGGCGGTCGAGCGTGCGCTTTGCCTCGGCCAGCCGCACAGAGCTTTCGCGCAAGACGCTTCGGGCGGCCTCCACCTGCGCCCGTGACAATGCCAATGTCGCCTGATAAGTGGAGTCGTCGAGTCGAGCGAGGACTTGTCCCTCGCGGACGGCCATGCCCTCTTCGACGTTCACTTCGATGACTTTGCCCGTGATCTTCGACGAGACCGTTGCGCGACGGCGCGCGGTCACGTAGCCCGAGGCGTTGAGGACCGAGGCTTGAGTGCCGGCCGCACGTTGAGTGACGGCAGCGGCTTCGACTTCGACGGGCCGCTCGCGGGTTGCCCATACGGCCGCACCGGTACCGATTCCGGCAAGCACTACCAGAAGGACGATCCACCGCACCCAGCGGCGATTGTCGACGCGGGTGGGGGCTCGCTCGATGCGAAGGGCGGCCAGCTCGTCGGTCGGGTTAGTCACGGAATTGGTGTCCCCAGTTTCGGCGTCCAACAATGACAGGCGCTGTCATAAATAGCGGCAGCCCTCGATTTTCGGGCGGCCGAGATTATACGAATAAAAAACGAAAGTCAATTCACGACCGTGTGAACGGCGCGGTCAGGCCCGCCCGGCCCGCCGCAACGAACGACGGGGCCGAATCGCCGGCTGCCCTTGTAACCACTGCACGTGCTCGGTCGTTGCCGCGGTCGCGTTCTGGAGGAAGCGGACGATGATCCGCAGTTCGCGATCGGAGAAGCCATCGAGCACCCGCCCGATTCGCGCCGCCAACGGTTCGTACAGCGGAGCAATCTGCACTGGACCGCTCGGCAGCAGTTCGACGAGAACGCGCCGGCGATCGCTCGGATCGTCCCGTCGCTTGACGAACCCCGATTGCTCGAGGCGGTCGATGACGGCGGTCATCGCGCCGGTCGTCAATCCCGTTTGCGCCGCGAGCTGGCCAGCCGTCTGGGGCCCGGCCAGGTTGAGCAGGTCCAGGCACTCGAGATCGGTTGGATTCAAACCCGCCAAGCGAGCCACCGTCTCGCTCAGGATCACCGACTGCGCTCCCGCCTTCCGCGATGCATCGTCCACCGCGCGAAGGAGCGCCGATCGAGTGTTGTTCTTCTCGTCCATTTGCGGCCATTGGAATTATCTCGATGGTCAAGATACTTGTCAATAAAGATTCTCGTCTATAAAGCTACAGACGGAGCCGGGCCTCTTCGAGTTCGCCCGGTTTCGACCACCCAAGCTGGTATTTCAACCACCCGTCGGTAGCCCGGGCTGCAAGGCCCGCTGTCCGCCCCGTTCAAAGGTCGATGTTCGCCCGTTACAGGGACTGTCCCCCGATGACAAGGCCCGTCCCCTGTCGCAGTTCTTTTTGGAGAATCGCAATGTCTACTCGAACGAGCGCGTTGCTAGTCGTGATCTGCCTGTGCGCGGCACTTGGTGCCACTGCCGCCGACCGGGGCCGTATTACCGGAGTAGTCGTCGACCCGGCAGGCATTCCCAAGGCCGGCGTGACCGTTCAGTTGACCGGCCCGCTGACCCGGCGTGCGTTGACCAACCCGCGCGGTGAGTTCGCGTTCGATGCCTTGCCGCCCGGCACGTATCAACTCAGTTTCGTGTTGACCGGATTCTCCGCGGCGAGTCAGACCGCAGCCGTGCGCGTCGGCGCCACCACGACGATCAAAGCGCAACTGTCGCCGGCGATCGCCAGGCAGCGAGCAGATCTCACGCTTCTTGCTCTCGACGCGCCGGCGCGGTCGATTGCCGGGAAGGCCAGTGCATCGCCCGCCCCACCGGCCACTTTCGACCTTCGCGGACGTTTTGCCGGTCCGTTCAATACCGAGGCGTACGATCACACGGACGAGAATCCCTTTCGTCGCGTCGCGGCGGATCCTCTTTCGACGTTCTCGATCGACGTCGACACCGCGTCATACGCGAACGTGCGGCGCTTCTTGAGCGACGGTCAGCTTCCGCCCGCAGGTGCGGTCCGCATCGAAGAACTGATCAACTACTTCCGCTTCGACTATGCACAACCAAGCTCCGAACAGCCGTTTTCGGTGACGACTGAGCTCGCTGAGTGTCCCTGGAATCCCAAACACCGGCTGGCGCTGGTTGGACTGCAAGGTCGAGAGATCGAAGAACGGAATGTGCCGCCTCGTAATCTGGTCTTCCTGATCGACGTCTCGGGTTCGATGATGTCGCCGGACAAGCTGCCGCTCGTGCAAACGTCGCTACGGATGCTGACTGACGTCCTGCATGCGCGCGATCGAGTCGCCATCGTTGTCTATGCCGGCTCCTCGGGATTGGTGCTTCCGTCGACACCGGGCGATCAGAAGTCTGAGATTCACCGGGCCATCGCCGAACTGGCGGCGGGCGGGTCTACTAACGGCGGCGCCGGCATCCAGCTCGCCTACCGCGTCGCGCGGGAACACTTCATCCGCGGCGGTGTCAATCGCGTCGTCCTCGCCACCGACGGCGACTTCAACGTCGGTGTGACCAGCCAGGACGAGCTGATTCGACTGATCGAAACCGAGCGCGAGAGTGGCGTGTTTCTGTCGCTCCTCGGTGTTGGCACTGGCAACCTCAAGGACTCGACGTTGGAGAAGTTGGCGGACAAGGGGAACGGCAACTACTCGTATCTCGATTCGTTGCACGAAGCGCGCAAGGTGCTGGTGCGCGAGGCTGGAGGCACGCTCGTCACGATCGCCAAGGACGTGAAGATCCAGGTCGAATTCAACCCCAAGGCCGTCAACGGCTATCGGCTGATCGGCTACGAGAACCGGATGCTTCGCCACGAGGACTTCAACAACGACAAGAAGGATGCGGGCGAGATTGGCGCCGGCCACTCCGTGACGGCGCTCTATGAGATCGTTCCCGCGGGTGTGGATGTCCCTGCGTCCAGTGTCGATCCGCTGAGGTATCAGACACCGACGCAAACAACGAGCGTCGCGTCATCAGACGAACTGATGACGGTCAAGCTGCGTTACAAGGCGCCCGATGGCGAGGAGAGCCGGCTGATTTCGTCGGTGATGACCAATCGTCCGCAGGAAATACGCGCGAATCTGGGATTCGCGTCTGCGGTCGCGGAGGTCGGAATGCTCCTGCGGGACTCGAAGCACGCCCCGACGGCCAGCTACGAGTCGGCCGTCGCCCGGGCGCGAAAGTTCAGGCAGAATGATCCCGAGGGCACGCGTGCGGAATTCATCAAGCTGGCGGAGTTGGCGGCGAGCCTGGCCCGTCTCACGGACGCACGCAAGTAGTTAATCGCCGACCACAGCTCACGGACCACCGAGCACAGACTACTAACCAGTGGCCACCGATCACTGATCGCTGGCCACTGAGCACCGGCCACCGACCACTACGTCTGCAAGAGACTGCGCAGCATCCAGGCGGCCTTCTCGTGGGTCTGCAACCGCTGTGTCACAAGGTCGACCGTCGGTTGATCGTCGACCTTCTCAGCCGGCGCCAGTATCGATCGCGCGGTCCGCACGACGGCCTCCTGCCCGTCGACCAGTTCGCGAATCATGTCCTCGGCGCTCGGCGTACCCTCCGGCTCCTTGATCGACGTAGTGGCGAGGAACTCCTTGAACGTGCCCGGCGCGGGAAATCCGAGTGCGCGAATCCGCTCGGCGATCAGATCGGCAGCTTGCCACTGCTCCGTGTACTGCTCTTCGAACATCACGTGCAGCGTTTGGAACATCGGGCCGGTCACGTTCCAGTGAAAGTTGTGGGTCTTCAAATAGAGCGTGTACGTGTCGGCGAGCAGGCGACCCAGCCCGGTCGCGATCCTTCGGCGATCGGGCTCCTTGATGCCGATGTCGATGCGAGGGGCGCTGTGATTGATAGGTTGCAATGCGGTGCGGCGGTTGGGAGTGGCCATATAAACGATGATAGATGGCACTCCTGCCGCTGAGTTTGCAGAAACTGCGACAGGGGACAGTCCTTTCATTCAGCGACAGGAATTGTCCCGTCATCAGGGGACTGTCCCTTATTCACCGACGCTCGGGCTTGAGTTCGATCACGATGCCGCGCAGCGGCAGCTCGCCCACGTTCTTCACCACATGAATCACCGGCGCATTGAACGCGGCGCCGTCGGGAACGATGTCGCGCACCAGCTCGGCCTCGCCGTCAGGCCATTGCTGCAGACGCGTCTTGTTGAGCTGCACGACGACTCGTTGACTGTGACTGTGACGCGCACGGGTGTCGCCCGGCTCGAGACGTTCCTCGAAAACGAAAAATCGTTCCGCATCGTGGACGATTGCGTTCTTGTCGGGCGGGATCATTTCCTTCGGTGACTGCACTGGTGGCCGCTTCGGCTTGAACGCCACCTCGAAGTACGGTCCGCCGGTCGGAACCGCGTACGACTGACCCTCGGCAAACACCGCCACCTGACCCCGAATCAGCTTCTTGGCGGTCCCGTTCGTCCGCACTTCGGTCGCACCCAACGCGACGATCACTCGTTCAGCACACGTCGGTGACGCGGTCGCACAAGGTGCTGCATCGCGATTGACGCGGACATACGGATTGTCGAGCACGACGCTGGTCGCTTGCGTCGAGGACACGGCCAGCCACAACAGAAACGTCGACGGTAGCGCGCTACTCAACGGCACGATCAGCCTCGGAGAGTCCGCGGTCGATAATCGCGAAAGCTTCGCGAAGCTCGGCTTCGGTGATGCACAACGGCGGATTCGTGAAGAAAGTGTTCCATCGCACGAACGTGTAGAGACCCTCCGCGCGGAAAAACTTGCCGAGCGCCTGCATCTCCGGCGACGTGCCGTTGAACGGCGCCATCGGCGTCATCGTCTTTCGGTTTCGCACGAGCTCGACGATGCCGAACAGCCCGATGGAGCGCACCGCCCCGACGGACGGATGCCGCGCGGCGAGGTCTGCCAGCAGGCTCTTCATCAGGACCCCTGTTTGCGCCGCCCGCTCGATCAGATTGTCGTCCTCGTACACCGCGAGCGTCGCGAGCGCCGCGGCGCAGGCCAACGTATGGCTGTTGTAGGTCAGCCCACCGTAGAACACGTTCTCGCGGAAGTGGTCGGCAATCTTCCGTCGCATTCCAACAGCGCCCAATTGAACGTACGCACTGGTCAGCCCTTTGGCCATCGTCATGACATCCGGCACGATGTCCCAGTGGTCAATGGAGAACCATCTGCCGGTTCGCCCGAAGCCCGCCATGACCTCGTCGGCGATCATGACGATTCCGTGCTTGTCGCAAAGTGCCCGCACGCCCTGGAGGTAGCCCTCGGGCGGCACGAGGATGCCGTTGGTTCCGACAACTGGCTCGAGGATGAAGCCGGCGATGGTGTTGGGTCCCTCGAGTTGAATCATCTCCTCGAGGTAAGCGAGAGCAACGGATGAGTCATCCCACCCGCGCTGAATACCGTGATACGGATTCAAAACGTGCACGATGCCGGGGATGCCCGGCTCCGCCGCCCACCGCCGAGGATCGCCGGTGAGGCTGATCGATCCGGCGGTCCCGCCGTGGTACGAGCGATAGAAGGCCAGAATCTTGTGACGCCCGGTATACCAACGCGCGATCTTGATCGCGTTCTCGTTCGCTTCGGCACCGCCGTTGGTGAAGAAGAACGCGTCGATATCGCCGGGGCAGATCTCGGCGAGCTTCGCGCCCAGGCGAGCGCGCGGCTCGGTCGCCATGAACGGATTGGCATACGCGAGCACCGCCGCTTGTTCCTGAATCGCCCGGATGACACGCTCGTCGCCGTGGCCGATGTTGACGCACATCAGCTGACTGTTGAAGTCGATGTAGCGCTTGCCCTCAGGTGTCCAAAAGTAGATCCCCTTGGCCCGCGCGACGGGTATCGGATCGACTTTCGACTGCGCGGACCACTCGAAGATGGTGTGTTCACGCGACAGCGCAACCATCTGTTCACCTGACATTGCGGTGTTCGTCTCTGTGACTGCCATATTTTTCTTCCGTAGGCCGTAGACCGTTTCAGCTCCGAGGATTTCTCTTCAAGAACTGCCCCGCCCCCGACCGCCCGACAAACTGACCGTTTTCGATGATGACTTTCCCGCGTGAGATCACGGTTTCGCTGACCCCGGTCACGTCCCGTCCCTCGTAGGGGTTGTAGTCGACTTTCATGTGGAGTGTCTTGGCGGAGAGCTTCGTGGTCGTGTTCGGATTGAAAATCACGATGTCAGCATCCGAACCAGGCGCGATGGTTCCTTTGCGTGGGAACAGCCCGAAGATCTTCGCAGGCGACGCGGACGTGAGCTCGACCCATCGGTTGAGCGAAATCCGTCCCTTGCGCACCCCGCCATCGAAAACCAGGCTCATGCGTGTCTCGATTCCAGGAGCACCGTTCGGGATCTTCGAGAAGTCGTCCTTACCGAGTTCCTTCTGCTCCTTCATGCAGAAAGGGCAGTGGTCGGTGGAAATCGCCTGGAGATCGTTGAAGGCCAGGCCGCGCCACAAGCGATCCTGCGTCTCTTTGGGTCGCAGCGGTGGGCTCATCACATACTTGGCGCCCTCGAACCCCGGTTCTTCGTAGTTGTCGTAAGAAAGGAACAGGTACTGCGGACACGTCTCGGCGTAGGCGTGCAGCCCGCGATCGCGCGCTTCCGTCACCATCTCGAGCGCTTCAGCGGCCGAGAGGTGAACGATGTACACGGGAACGTCCGCGATCTCGGCTAGCGCGATAGCTCGATGTGTGGCTTCGCCCTCGGCGCGCGCCGGTCGAGTGAGCGCGTGATACTTCGGAGCCGTCTTGCCCTCCGCCAGCGCCCGCTGGACCAGCACGTCGATCACACCGCCGTTCTCGGCGTGCATGCAGATGGTCCCACCGTTCGTGCCGGTTCGCAGCATCGCCTTGAAAATCGACGCGTCGTCGAGCATGAAGACGCCGGGGTAAGCCATGAACAGCTTGAAGGAGGTGACGCCCTGTTTGACGAGCGCATCCATCTCGGCTTCCACCTGATCGTTGAGCTCGGTGATGATCATGTGGAAGCCGTAGTCGATGACGGCTTTGCCTTCGGCCTTCTTCATCCACGTGTCCAACGCGTAATGAAGCGTTTGACCGTGGTACTGGATTGCGAAATCGATGATCGACGTCGTGCCGCCGAACGCGGCGGCCATGGTTCCCGACTGGAAATCGTCGGCTGATGTCGTGCCGCCAAACGGCATGTCGAGATGAGTGTGGCAGTCGATGCCGCCAGGGATCACATACCGACCGGTCGCGTCGAGCGTCTTGTCGGCCGGCATCGACAGATTCGTGCCGATCGTCGTGACGGTGTCGTTTTCGACGAAGACATCCCCGCGATAGATGTCGCTCGCGTTGACGATGGTGCCGTTCTTGATCAGTAGACTCATATCAACGTGGTGTGCCAGGTGACTCTTGAGCGTCTGTGTCTGAGGCGCGTACGTCTAGAACCAGCGAGATATGGTCACTTTCTTATCCGTATAGAACTCGAACGCGTCGCGCCCGTGCACCTTCAGATCGCCGAAGAAGCTGTCGCGCGCACCACCGAACGGGAAGTAGGCCATCGGTGCGGCGACACCAATATTGACCCCGACCATCGACGCGGTTGCACGATGCGCAAACTCGCGAGCCGCCTTGCCACTCGACGTGAATATCGAGGTGGCGTTGGCGTTGGGATGCGCCTCCATCACCTTGAAGGCCTCGTCGAGATTCTTGACCGCGTGCAGCGCAGCGACGGGGCCAAAGATCTCCTCATGACCGACGACCATCGTTGGTGAGACGTTGTCGAAGACGGTCGGACCGACGAAGAACCCCTCCTCGCGATCCTTCACCTTCAGGCTGCGGCCGTCGAGTGCGAGCTTGGCGCCTTCGCTGATGCCCTTCTCGACATAGCCGAGCACGCGCTCTCGATGCTTCGCGCTAATCACGGGGCCCATCGTCACGCCAGGCTCGAGGCCATCGCCGACCCTCAACGATCTGGCCGACTCGATCAGCAGCTCGCGGGTCGTCTTGTGCGCCTCGCCAACCGGGAGCAACACGCTGCCGGCCAGGCAGCGCTCGCCGGCACAACCGTAGAACGACTCGGTGATCACCGGAATGCTGCGCGAGAAATCCGCGTCGGGCATGACGACAATGAAGTTCTTCGCGCCACCCAGCGATTGCACGCGTTTGCCGGCTTGAGTGGCGCGTTGATAAACGAACCGCGCGACTGGGGTCGATCCGACGAACGACACCGCGCGAATCCCTGGATGATCGCAGAGGGCTTCGACGACATCCTTACCGCCGTTGACGAGGTTGACCACGCCGGGCGGCAAGTCACATTGCTCGAGCAACTCGAAGATTCGCTTCTGCGAGAGTGGGACCTGCTCCGAGGGCTTGAGGATGAAGGTATTTCCGCTCGCCACCGCGAATGGCAGGAACCACAGCGGGACCATTGCCGGGAAGTTGAACGGGGCAATCGCGGCGCACACGCCGATGGGTTGTCGCATCGCCACGCAGTCGATACCGTTGGCGACGTTTTCGAGTCCGTATCCCATCAGCATCGAAGGCGCGCCGCAGGCGACCTCGACGCATTCGATGCCGCGACGCAAGCTACCGCGTGCCTCGTCGAGTGTCTTGCCGTGCTCGGTGGTGACGATCCGGGCGATCTCGTCGAAGTGCTCCTCGAGCAGCTGTCGCAGCTTGAACATCGAACGCGCCCGCGTCACGGGAGGTGTTTCGCTCCACGCGGGGAACGCGGCGGTTGCGGCCTTGACGGCGGCGTCCACCTCCGCCTTCGGCGCGAGCGGCGTGCGCGCGATGACTTTGCCGCGCGCGGGGTTGTGGACGGGGACGAAGTCGTTGGCCGCCGAAGGGGTCCAACGGCCGCCGATGAAGTGCGGAAGAAGTTCGGGTTCCACCATGATTGGCTCACTATATAGCGTCGGCCGCGGGCCGGCACCCTCATCGGCCGGGGACAGTCCCTGTCATCGAGGGACAGTCCCCTGTCGCCGGCCGCTAGATGTGAAATTATTCTCAATCCAGAGCCCGCCATGTCCGATGCCACTCACTACGTCATTCGCGGAGGTGTTCAGGGGCGAGAGCGCCTTCGCGTGCTCTCGCGCGTGATGCACCCGACGTCCTCCGCGCTCTTCGATCGCCTCGAACTTCGCGATGGTCTGACGTGCGCCGACGTTGGATGCGGCGGCGGTGATGCAACGCTTGAACTCGCGCGGCGCGTAGGACCCAATGGAAAGGCAATTGGGATCGATATCGACGAGACCAAGCTCGAGATCGCGCGCGCCGAGGCACGACAAGTCGGCGTGACGAACGTCGACTTCAAGGCCTCGGACATCAGACAGGCGTCGTCCAGCCAGCCGTTCGATATTGTCTACGCGAGATTCCTGCTCACCCATCTCAACGATCCCGCCGGCGTCGTGGCGTCGTTCTTCGATCACCTGCGCCCTGGCGGTTCGATCGCGGTCGAAGACATCGACTTCAGTGGCGCCTTCACCTATCCGCCCAGCCGGGCCTTCGATCGCTATTGCGAGATGTATTGCACCAGTGTCCGGCGCCGCGGCGGCGATCCGAATATCGGGCCACGGCTGCCCGGCCTGCTTCAGACGGCCGGATTCGCCAGCGTCGGGGTCCACGTCGTCCAGCCCGTCGCTCTTCAGGGCGACGCCAAACTAATCAATGCGCTGACGATGGAGAACATTGCGGGGCCGGTGCTGGAAGATGGCCTGGCGACTCGCGAGGAGATCGATCAGATCATTCGCGAGTTGTACGATCTTGCGGCGGACCAGACAACGCTTGCGGGCACTCCCAGAATCGTCCAGACCTGGGGGCGACGGCCAGAGTAGGCGTCGCGAGAATCGAACTTAGTAGCTTCCGCCTCGCGCCGCGCTGCGATCGGTTGGTGACGCGCTCACATCGGCGATCTTCCAGCCGGCTGAGTGTTAGCGGGCGCGGTTGCAATCTGCTCTTCCGATTGAACTGATGGGAACGACTGCGACTCCGCGCGTCGAAGACTCCACACGGTCGCGGTGACGCTGATCAGAAACGCCGCGAGCGATGGGGCAACCCAGCGAAGGATGAATCTCCGAACCACCAACGCCGACGCGCTGTCGGGAGGAAGCCTCAACGTGATGGTCGTCGTCGCGTTTCACCGTCGAAACTCATCGAAGGGCCGCGCGCCAGGGTGTTACTTTGCGCGCTTTTGCAGCGCTCCGCACGCCCTCTCGATTGACGGCCCAGCCGCCTATTCTGCCGGCGGCGCGACAATTGTCTCCAAGGCAGCCGTTGGCTCTCGTCGAGCTTTACGGAATGCGTCGCAATGACGGTGTGCCGAGTTAATCTCTGCGGGAACGCCGATTGCTGTGACCGCGCGTATAGATGCCGAAAGTTGCCTCCCAGGTTCTCGGCTTCGGGACGCGTGAGGCGCGCCGACGCCCCACGGCCGAGTCACTCGTCGCGGTATCCCGTGCGATCGGGCAGAGTCTCGAACTAGCTACTCTTCTGCGCCGGACCGCTCTTCACCTCGGTCGCGTTCTTGGGGCCGACGAAGCCATCGTCTGGTGGATCGATGCCAGCGACGATCGTTTGAAGCCGGTGTCGAAGATCGATCCCCGTGTGTGGTCGGGCGTCGGTTTGCTGCCTCGCGAAATTCCAGCGCGTTCCCGGATGGTTCGTTTGCATCCGCCGGCTCACGCTCATCGCACCAGCACACGCGTCAGCCGTCAGCCGATGCAGGAGCTGCTTCGCCGTTCCGTTCATCGGACGATGCTCGTTCATCCGCTTCGCGTGAACGGATTGATTTCGGGTGCACTGACGTTTTTCTGGAGCGATGGCCGCAGACAGCCGTCGCGTGAAGAGCTCGCGGTAGCCGAAGCCGCCGCGCGTCAGGTGAGCACGGCGGTTGGTTACACCGAGTTGTTGTCGCAGTTACAGGGCGCACGCGAGCAGCTTCAGTCGCTGTCTCGTCATGTCGAGCGCGTGCGGGAGCGCGAGCGTGCGCGCATCGCGCGAGAGATTCATGATGAACTCGGTCAGGCGTTGACCAGCCTCAAGATCGATTTGGCCCGCCTGGCGCACCACCAGGCGCCGCCGCACGAGACTCAAACGCTGAAGGCCCTGCCCGCCGCCGTCGATGGCCTGATCGAGAGCGTTCGACGCATCGCACACGAGTTGCGTCCGCACGTCCTCGACGACCTCGGGCTCGTTGCCGCACTCGAGTGGCAGGCGCAGGACTTCGTGCGCCGGACCGGTGTTCGTTGCCGGTTCCGTTGCCGCGGCACACCGAGTCACCTCGATGCCGAATGCTCGACGGCGCTGTTCCGAATCTTCCAGGAAGTGATGACGAACGTCACACGTCACGCACAGGCGTCGCGCGTGCAGATCACGTTGACAGTTTCGCGCACGTCGGCGCGCCTCGAAGTCCACGACAACGGGAAGGGTCTGGTTGCCAAGAAGGAACCTTCTTCAGCGCCAGGGCTCGGGCTGCGGGGCATGCAGGAACGTGCGGCCGCTCTCGGTGGACGAGTTGAGGTTTCGAGCGTATCTCCGCGGGGGACCAGGGTGCTTGCGTGGATTCCGCTCACCGGACGACGAGCGCCCATCGAGCCGTACTGATGGACGTCATCATTTGCGATGATCATCCGGTAGTGCGCGCCAGGCTCAAGCAGATCATCTCGGCGGGTCTCGACGTGTCGTCAGTGCGCGAGGCCTCGAACGCGCAGGACCTGCTTGCCCTGTTGCGCGAGCGGCAGGGCAGAGTTTGAGTGACGTCGATTTCAGGTGCCCGAGGATTCATTGAGATGGCCAGACCGAAAAATCGTCAGTCCGAGCACGAGAGCAACTCCCTGCCGTCGCAGGATCAGCGGCTCTCGATACCCTCGGAGGGCGCAATGAAAGTTCAGACCGACGTCAACGCTGGCTTTGGACTGTTGGGGATCCTGGTCGACATCGACATCAATCTCGGTGGTGGCTGCGGCTGCGGACAGAGGAAGCGGACACACAAGTACTGCTGAACGCAGTAACCCGGATCGAGGCGTGAGGTCCGACCCGAGCTCACGCCTCACGGTTTATGAAAAGCGACCCGAAATCATTTGCCCAAACGACACACTGGCCTTCAACCTTGTGATGGGCGATCTGTTGGTGCTCGACGAGAGCTTCGCCGAGCTCGATCCAGATAGCTTGCAGCACTGTCTGCCGGAAGCCGCGGATCTTGCGAAGAGCCTGCTGCTGGTTGCGCACGCTTGAACAGGCAAGAGCCCTGCGGAGTGATAGTCTGTCCGCCTGACCGCAGGCGCCTCGATGCGAACATCCTTCAGAATCTTCGTCAGCCTTTTGCTCGTTAGTCAGGGAGCAATTCACGCTGGCGACTGCCCTTGAACAGTCCGCGATTCCATCGACTCCGTTGGTGTTCGGCGCTTTTTCGGCGCGCTTCGCGGTTGATGGCTCATTCAGCCTGGAGGGGCAGGGCTGGCCAGCATTCAAGGGCAACTGGAAAGTTGAGGGCGATCGGATCGAGCTCGTCTCGCCAGGAGGGCCGGGAGGCTGCGATGGCCCAGGAACCTATCGCGTCCGCATCGTGAATCAACACGTGGGCTTTGAGCTCCTGAATGACGCGTGCAAGCCGCGGACGATGATTCTCGATAAGAGCGACTGGCGTCCCGCGACCGAGGCCGAGACCATCGCCCCACGAAAGATAGTTCGTACGGGTCTCGCCCCGAAGCTTTCTTTGCCTCCCGCTTCCGCCGCGAGGGGCAGCTGGCCATCGTTTCGCGGGCCGGGAGCCTCAGGGATCGCCGAGGGCCAGCAACTGCCCGATCAGTGGGACCAGAGCAGTGGCACCAACGTTCTCTGGCGGACACCGATTCCCGGTCTGGCCCACTCCAGCCCCGTCGTGTGGGGTGATCGCATCTTCGTCACGAGCGCTGTCAGCAGCGATGCGTCGGCGACGTTCAAGCCCGGTCTCTACGGCGATGGCGATGCTTCCGCGGATCGTTCGCGGCATCGATGGATGATCTACGCGATCGACAAACGCACTGGCAAGACCGTGTGGGAGCGTGTCGCGCACGAAGGCCAACCGATCGACAAGCGTCACATCAAATCAACCTATGCGAGCGCGTCACCGGCGACCGATGGCCGCATCGTTGTCGCCTGGTTTGGATCTCAGGGTCTACACGCGTACGACCTGAACGGCACGTCCTTGTGGAAAGTTGACCTCGGACGAATCGATCTCGGCGCCTACGACATCCCGACTTTCGAATGGGGGCCGGCGAGCTCACCCATCATCTGGAACGATCTGGTGATCGTCCAGTGCGACACGCAGGGCGATTCGTTCCTGCTTGCCGTCGATGCGGCGACCGGTGAAACCCGGTGGAAGGCCGATCGCGACGAGTTGCCGTCGTGGGGAACGCCGACCGTGGCGTCGACGCCTGGCGGTCCGGTGCTGGTGACCAACGCCGCGAACTACGTTCGTGCCTACGATCCGACGTCAGGCAAGGAACTCTGGCGCATCGGCCGCAGCTCCAAGATCACCGCCCCGACACCGGTGTTCGATGAGGGGCTCTTCGTGATCGCCAGTGGCCGCGCGCCCGAGCGCCCGATCTTCGTCGTGAAGCCCGACGCGCGTGGCGACCTTACGCTGCGCGATGGTGAAACGAGCAGCGCGTCGGTTGCGTGGAGCAAGACCGGCCGCGGCTCGTACATGCCGACGCCGCTCATCTACAAGGGCCTGGTCTACGTGCTCGCCAACAACGGCGTGTTCGATGCCTACAACCTGCGAACCGGGGAAGAAGTCTATCGGCAGCGGCTTCCGCAAGTCGGCAACGGCTTCAGTGCCTCACCGGTTGCCGCGGACGACAAGATCTATCTGTCGAGCGAAGACGGCGATGTGCTGGTGATTGCCGCCGGACCGACGTTCAAGCACATCGCCACCAACTCGATGGGTGAGTCGCTGATGGCGACACCGGCGCTCTCCGACGGTGTGATGTACCTGCGCTCGGCGAAGCACCTGTTTGCGATTGGCAGGAAACCATAACCGCGGAACGCGGAACGCGGAAACGCGGAAAACACGGCTTGCCTCCGCCGGTTCGCCTTTTCAGCGGATCAGCCCCCCAAAATGTTGTGTAGCCGGGCAATTCGTGCGACCCTCGAATTAGAGGAGTTGGACGGTTAGACGCGCTCCGGAATCAACGATGTCGCTGCAGCTTTTCAAACCTGGCCCCCCGCAGACGCCTGTCTTCATCGACGAGGTCAAGCGCCTGCTCGAAGATCTGGTCTATGGCCGCATCCGGTGTCCGTTGTGCAACTGGCAGCCGACATCCTCGAGCGTGTGGGCCTGTCAGAGTTTCGGCACGCCGGAGCCCTTTTTCGGCGGCTGCGAGACCATCTGGAACACGTTCGAGA
The DNA here is from genome assembly GCA_963724485.1 of uncultured Acidobacteriota bacterium. Classification (GTDB taxonomy): domain Bacteria; phylum Acidobacteriota; class Vicinamibacteria; order Vicinamibacterales; family UBA2999; genus JACCSI01. The sequence continues at coordinate 106,645 of CAVRUW010000009.1, read as the reverse complement.
CCAAGGGCCTGTGCCCCGGGTGTTCCCATCAGTGGCAGTGGACGTCGTGCCACCGGTGTCATGGCTGGTCGCGCCACGCGGACTGGTACGAACGGGAACCGAGCGACCACGCAGGGTAATACCACTTATAGTGGGCCTGAGAGGAGTGGGCATGGCAGACAGGCTCGCGGTCACCTTTACTGGGCTTCGCTTTCCGAATCCTTTTCTGCTGTCGTCGGCGCCGCCGACCGAGTCCGACGCCAACATCATCCGTGCCTTCGACGCGGGATGGGGCGGTGTGGTCACGAAGACCATCGGACTCCATCCGGTCGTCAACGTCGACGGACCCAAGACGAAGTTCCTGCGGGCCTCCCCCGAGGGCCTGCTGTCGATGCAGAAACGGCCCGGCACGGCGCTGCATTCGTCGTGGAATTGGGAGCTGATTTCCGACAAGCCGCTCGATTGGTGGATTCCGCGGATCTCGCGGATCAAGAAGGCCCATCCTGATCGCATTCTGGTTGCCTCGATCATGGCCGGATCAGGCAGCGACCGCGAGCTCGAGCACTGGCAGACGCTCGCCAAGGCCTGTCAGGACGAAGGCGCCGATGCGTTCGAGCTCAATCTGTCGTGTCCGCACATGGATCGAAAGGACATGGGTTCGAACATCGGCAAGGATCAGGAGCAGATCTCAATCGTTACCGAGGTCGTCAAAGAGGTCGCCCGCGTTCCGGTCTGGGCCAAGCTCACACCCTCAACCACCGACATCGTCGTGGAAGCGAAGGGCGCGTTTCTTGGTGGCGCCGACGCCATCGTGTCCTCCAACACGTTTCCTTCAATCCCATTGATCGACGCGCAATCGCTCGAGTTCGAGATGAATGTCGACGGCTTCGTGTCGAGTGGCGGACTCGGCGGACCAGCCATTCTGCCGCAGTCGTTGGCCAAGATGGCGCAGATGACGCAGGGGTTCCCCGATCGGGCGTTCTCCGGCATCGGCGGCATCGCAACGTTCGACCACGCACTCAACTATTTCCTGCTTGGCTGCGGCACCGTTCAAGTGTGCACGGCGGCCATGCTCGATCATGCGATTGGTCCCAACATCATCAAGGCGCTCACGAGCGGCATGGAAGCGTTTCTCGACCGAAACGCTGACAAGGGCTGGAATTCATTGGAGGACTTCCGCGGCCTGCGTCGAGATCGCGTCGTCTCGCACTCGCAGATCCGACGGCCAGAGTCGAAGGAGTATCACGGCGGTCATGATGCTGAAGGCTACGCGGCGCAGGGCCGGGTCTGAGCTTGCAGCTTCCTGATAGTCCACTGTGGAACCCCGACCTGGCGCCGACGACACCGGCCCAGCGAACGTGGACCACCTACAACATCGCCGCGCTCTGGATCGGCATGAGCGTGGTGATCACCACCTACACGCTGGCCTCCGGCATCATGCAGCAGGGCATGAACTGGTGGCAGGCGATGATCACGATTCTGCTCGGCAACACGATCGTCCTCATCCCGATGATCCTCAACGCACACGCCGGCACCAAGTACGGTGTGTCGTTCCCCGTGTTGTGTCGCGCGGCGTTTGGCGTGCGCGGCGCCAACGTCCCCGCCATCCTTCGGGCAATCGTCGCGTGCGGCTGGTTCGGCATTCAGACCTGGATTGGCGGCCTGGCGCTCAATGAGCTGTTGATCGCGGCCTGGCCCACGTGGGCAAGCATCCCGGGGCAGCTGTGGATCTCATTTCTCGCGTTCTGGCTGGTGCAGGTCGCGATCATTCTGCGCGGGCTCGAGGGCATCAAGATGCTCGAGAGTTGGTCGGCGCCGCTGCTCCTGGGTGGAGGCGTGGCGCTCCTGTGGTGGGCGGTCGATGCCGGCGGCGGGCTTGGACGGATTCTCGACGAGTCTCAAAGGTTGCAACAAGCGCAGACGCCCTTCTGGACGCTTTTTCCCGCCGCGCTCACCGCCAACGTCGGCTATTGGGCCACCCTCAGTCTGAACATTCCGGACTTCACGCGCTACGCACGCAGCCAAAAGTCGCAAGCACTCGGACAGGCGCTTGGATTGCCGACGACGATGACAGCCTTTGCCTTCATCGGCGTCGCCGTGACCAGCGCAACCATCGTCGTCTTTGGCGAAGCGATCTGGGATCCGATCAAGCTGATTGCGAGGATCGGTTCGCCCGCCGTCATCATCCTGGGCGCCCTCATCGTCCTGGCTGCTCAGCTGACCACGAACATGGCAGCGAATGTCGTTTCGCCGGCCAATGATTTCTCGAGTCTGGCGCCGAAGCGCATCAGCTACGTCACCGGCGGTCTTATGACCGCGGTTATCGGGATCTTGATGATGCCGTGGAAGCTCTATGCCGATGCGGCCGCGTACATCTTCACCTGGCTCATCGGCTACTCCAGCTTGATGGGTGCCATCGGTGGCATCCTGATTGCGGACTACTGGCTGTTGCGTCGGCGCCAGATCTCCGTGCCCGATCTCTTCATGCTCGATGGTGCGTACCGCTACTCGAACGGCATCAACTCGCGTGCAATGATCGCGCTTGGCCTTGCTATCCTTCCAGTAGTGCCCGGCTTCATTCGTGCTGCGACGACGCCCGGCGGCCAGGTCGCGAATCCGACCGTGTTCGACGCGCTGTACACCTACGCGTGGTTCGTTACCTTCATCTCGAGTTTCGCAATCTATCTCGGGCTGATGAAAGGCTCGAAACCACTTGCGGAGATCCGCACTCATGCGTAGTGACGGGTTAGTGCTCGAGCATTCAGTTGAGGCGGCGGTGACTCCCGACGTCGCCTGGCAGGATCGCACTGACGTTTCGAACTGGGATGATCCGCCGGCGCGGTTCTCGATCGAGGGTGCGTTCGGCCAGGGCGCACGTGGAACGACAATCATTCCCGGCCAGGATCCCTTGCGCTGGGTCATTGGCCTCGTCGTCCCAGGCAAGTCCTATGTCGTCGAAGTGCTGCTCGATGGGGCGTTGTTGTCTTTCGAATGGCAGTTCGACCCTTTGCCCGATAACCGGACCCTCCTGACTCAACGCATCCGGTTGACCGGCGACAACGCTGAAGCCTACGTAGCGCAGGTGCAGCGAGGATTTGGGCCCACCCTCGCAGAAGGCATGAAGCGCATTGCCGAGCACCTCAACGAGGCGGATGCCGCCCGGGGTCAAAGCGATTCCGGGTATGAGGCGCTGCTTCGTATCATTCAGAACCGTACTGGTCAGAACCGCTCTTAACTTCGATTCCGCGTTTTTCGGAGGGCCAACCACGTGAGCCTACTGAAGTCGCTCGTCCTCGGATCGATCGCGTCATTCATGGTTGCCACGGTCGGCGTCGCCCAGGAACCACCGGCGGCGTCGAAGGCCAAGGGCCGATTGCTTGGCGACATGACGTGGATGGAGGCCCGTGACACGCTGAACGCCAACACCGTTATCGTCATCGCGTTGGGTGCGGAATCGAAGGAGCACGGTCCTCATCTCAAGCTGCGAAACGACTGGACGATGGCCGAATACTTCAAGCGGCGCATCCTGGAAACGAGCGAGGTCGTAGTTGCGCCCACAATCAACTATCACTTCTATCCGGCGTTCGTGGAGTATCCGGGCTCGACGACGCTCCGCCTCGAGACCGCGCGCGACCTGGTGGTGGACATCTGCGCGAGCCTTGCAAAGCACGGCCCTCGACGCTTCTACATCATCAACACGGGCGTTTCCACACTGCGTGCCCTCCAGCCTTCGGCCGAACTCTTGGCCAAGCAGGGCATCCTGCTCCACTACACCGACATCATCAAGGTTTCGTCCGGCGTCGCGAAGCCGTTGACGCAGCAGAAGGAAGGTACGCATGCGGACGAGATCGAAACGTCGAAGATGTTGGTCATCGATCCGCAGTCCGTTGACATGCCGAAGGCATCACGTGATTACCCCACCGGCCAAGGCGTGCTGACCCCTGACAAGGACAAGCCCGGGCGTTATTCACCAAGTGGGATTTACGGGGATGCGACGCTGGCAACGCGTGAAAAGGGTGAAAAATTGGTGGCAGCCACCCTTCAGGGAATGCTGCGCGAGATCGAGCAGCTTCGACACGCGCCCCTGCCGTGAGCACTGTTGACGCGGCGCTGGTTCGAAGCCTGCTACGCGCCCAGTTTCCAGAGATTCACGCGACGCAGGTTGAGTACCTCAACGAGGGGTGCGACAGCATCGCGTTCGACGTCAACGGGAGCCTTGTGTTTCGATTTCCGAAGCGGGCGGATGTCGAAGCGCAGATCGCAGGTGAGCGTACAGGTTCTGAACGCGCTGGCCTCGGCAAACCCACCGCTGGCAGTTCCACGTATTCGTTACGAAGGTCGTCCGACCGAGGCTTTTCCCTTTCGATTTGCCGGCTACCCCAAGATTCCCGGTGACCCCGCGATCCGGAAGGCATGGTCCGGCGATCAGCTGGAACAGATCGCACCAGCACTTGGCCGCTTTCTCGGTTGGCTTCATGGCATCGCGCTGGAATCACTGGCTGGGGCTGGTTTGGAAGCGCAGGACATGGCGGCGTTTGTCGACGACATGCGACAGGAGGCACTGGAAGAATTCCCCAAAGTCGCGAACGTGGCGCCGCAAGCATCACTCGAGCACTGGCGTTCCTGGCTTGAGGCAGCCGACGTTGTCGATCACAATGACGATTCGATCGTGCTGCTGCACAACGATTTCGCCGCTGAGCACGTCCTGGTCGACGAAAGCGGGAGGCCCACAGGGGTGATCGACTGGAGCGACGCAGCAGTGGGCGATCGTGCGGCGGACTTCGCGGGCATCTACCACTGGGGTGGTCGAGCGCTCGTGAAGGCGGTTGAGAGTGCATATGACGGTCCGCTACGCGCGGGGCAGCACCGGCGAGCTCAGTTTCTGGCGGCGTGCCGCGGAGTGCTCGACGTGTCGTTTGGTCTCGAGCATCATCGACCGGAATACATACAGGCGGGGCTGAGAGCCCTGACGCTCAATGCCGGCACGTAAGCTTTCAGCCCCCACGTTGTGGACCTGTCCGAAGTGTGGCGCAAAGCTCGTGACGCGGAATCTCTGGCACTCTTGCGGACGAGCAACTCTCGGTCGATGGTGAAGTGCAAGGATGGATTCGTGAGAGTTACCGGTTGATGGGCATGAGAGAACGGTTGAATCGGCGATGAAGATCGCGGCCAATAGGAAGCGACGCTTCCGGCTAACGCAACCCGTTCAACCGGATAGCAGTGATCTTCTGCTGCTCCATCGCGGCAATCCGTAATTCGGTGTCCTGGTCGTTCGGCAGTCGCTGATAGAGCAGTGTCAGCATTTCCTCCGCGGTCTTGCCCGTCGCGCACACGATAAAGATGTAGCCGAAGCGCGCTTCGGTACTGGAGGTTGCCTTCGGCAAGCGCATCGAGCATCGCATCCGGCGCTTCGGTAACCCCGGCCTGTTCGCGTTCGGAGAGATCGTGCGTCGCCGGGTAGCGGCTGCGTAGCGACTCGCGATCGCCGATCTTCGGGTGATGGCTGAACGCTTCGAGCCAGTCAGATGGCGTGAGCCCGTTCCACTCGTCGGCTGCGACCGCCAAAAGTGCCGACTGCCCGCGGAATGGGCGGCGGGTGATCATTTGATCGACCCATCGAGTTGAACCACAGCATGACGTGAGCAGCGCGCGGGCTTCCTCGGCGCTGGCGGTATCAAGCCGCTGCCACGGTTCCATGAACTCGGAGCCGGCTGATGCCGCCATCGGGAAAGATGTTGAGCCGTACGTGCGAAACTGGCCCCTGATGCTGAAGGTCTTTCGAGAAGAAGTGCCGATGATGAGGCTTGAGTGTGGTGCGTGGCAGGATCTCCGACCAACTCGCGTGTTTGAGCGCATCTGGTGTCGCGCCAGGTGCCAGACAGCCTTCGAGAGAGGCGCTCTCAGGGAAGTTGCCCTTGTAGTGATTGGTGTCGATCTCGATCTTTTGCACGAGACCCGGGGCGCCGAGACGCACGATCAGCCAGTCGAATCCGGGTCCGCGCCGTCGCCGCGTCTCCCAGCCATCCCCCATGTTCTTGGCGCGTCCGGGCATGATGATGTTGTCGCGCGCGCCGAAATGCATGTCGCTGGCGTCAACGACCAGGCCACCGTTCAGAATCGAAGCGAGGTCGATGGCGTGCCGCGATCGCGCCGCCCGCTCCCAATCGATGGCCGCCTCCCCATAGGCACGAAAACGAGCGACGCCACCGTCCGGAAAAATGTTGAGCCGGAGATGCGTCCACGGGCGCCGATCGCCGATGGCGAAGAAATTGTCGGAATCGCCCCGCAACTCGACGCGATCGAGGAGTGTGGTCCACGGCATGGCAGAAGGGGACCGCCTTTTCTCCCCGTCGACCGCGTCCAGCGAACAATGGGACGGGTAGTTGCCGGTGAAGAAACGGGTGTCGACGTTGATGCCATGGACGACCCCGCGCAGGCCCAGCGCGATGAGGCACCAGTCATGCCCCGGCGTGCGACGTCGGCGCGATTCCCACCCGTCCATCCACTTCCCGCGCGACGTGAACTTGTCCGGAATGAAGATCGCCGGCGTCGGCTTGAGCAGGTTCGACTTGGGTGCGAAGAACTCGTCCGATGCCGCCATCGCTCGCCCGCCCACACGCGCCGATGCCAGGTCCGCCAGAGTCGTAAACGATGCGGTGCTATGATCGGCGGCCACTCGTTGGTCAGTCCTTTCTTCGGAGCTCGCCATGTTGGCTGAATCGGCCTACGGCAAGTCCAGTATCAGGCTCGTCCAGGTTACTCGTCGCGGCACTCAGCATAGCCTGCGCGATCTCACCGTGGCCATCCGTTTTGAAGGTGAATACGCCGGTTCGTACACCGACGGCGACAACAGCGACGTCCTGCCTACCGACACGATGAAGAACACCGTGTATGCGTTGGCTGCCGATCAGACGCTTGCTGATCCTGAGCCGTTCGGTATCCGACTGGCCGAGCACTTTCTCAAACGCAATCCCTGCCTGAAGGCAGTTCGCATCGACCTGACCGAACATCCGTGGCAGCCGATTACGGTTGGCGGCCGCAATCACGGACAGTCGTTCCTGCGGCGAGGGCCCGAGACACGCACGGCGACGGTACAAGGCGGTCGTGATCGCATCAAGGTCGGCGCCGGTATCAGCGACCTGATGATTCTCAAGTCCTCGGGTTCGGCGTTCGCCGGCTTTCCGCGCGACGAGTACACCACGCTTCCGGAAACGCACGATCGCCTATTCGCGACATCGATGACTGCCACCTGGCAGTACGCCGATGTCGATACCGACTTTGGCCCGCGATGGCACGCCGTGCGACAGACGCTGCTCGAGACCTTCGCCGAACATGACAGTCAATCGGTCCAGCACACCCTCTACGCCATGGGTCAAACAGTGCTCGACGCGGCAGACGAAGTAATCGCCATTCGATTGGTGATGCCGAACAAGCACCATCTCCCGATCGATCTAACCAAGTTCGGCAAAGAGAATCGCAACGAGATCTTCGTGGCGACGGACGAACCCTACGGGCTGATCGAGGCCACGCTCACCCGCTGATGCGTCAGCTCCTTGTCCGCAGCGAGCGCGTTGTGCTGCCGGATGGCGTGCGGCCCGCCACCATTCGGATCACCGATCGGCTGATCAGCGACGTCGGCCCTCACGGCGATTCGCCCGCGGGTGTCGAAGAACTGGATGTTGGCTCCCTGGTGGTCTCTCCGGGCCTTGTCGACAGCCACGTCCACATCAACGATCCCGGTCGCGCTGATTGGGAGGGCTTCGAGCATGCGACCCGGGCGGCAGCTGCAGGCGGCGTCACCACGCTGGTCGACATGCCGCTCAATAGCATTCCGTCCACAACCTCCGCCGCAGGTCTTGCCGCCAAGCAAGCGGCAGCCACCGGCCGTTGTCACGTCGATGTTGGATTCTGGGGCGGAGTCGTCCCTGGCAACGCCTCCGATCTGGCGCCGCTCGCGCACGCAGGTGTCCTCGGGTTCAAGTGCTTTCTCAGCCCGTCGGGTGTAGCCGAGTTCGAACATGTCAGCGAGCAAGACCTTCGAGAGGCGCTGCCAGAAGTCTCTCGACTGGACCTGCCGCTGTTGGTCCACGCTGAACTCCCGGCTCTCTTGAAGGACCCTCGAAGCCTGAATTCTTCGACGACTGATCCGCGGCGATACGAGACATGGCTCCGCAGCAGACCGCCGGAGAGTGAACTGGCGGCGATTGATTTGCTGTTGTCTCTTGCGAGGCAGTACGGTGTTCGATTGCACATCGTTCACCTGGCCACGCCCGACGCGCTGCCTCGGATTGAACGTGCGCGTCAGTCGGGCGTGCGGGTGACGGTCGAGACGTGCCCCCACTATCTGACCTTTGCTGCAGAGGAGATCGCGGACGGTGCCACCTCGCTCAAGTGCGCGCCGCCGATTCGCGAACGGTCGCACCGTGACGGTTTGTGGACTGGTCTGATGGGCGACGCTATCGATTTCATCGCGACCGATCATTCGCCGGCTCCGCCCGCACTCAAGGCGCTCGACACGGGGAGCTTTCTCGATGCGTGGGGAGGCATTTCATCGCTGCAGTTGAGTCTCGCCGCGGTCTGGACCGGCATGGCGTCGAGAGGATTTCCCCTCGAACGAACTGGCGCGTGGCTCTCGCAGCGCCCCGCGCGGCTTGCCGGGATCGACGCGCAAAAGGGCACCGTTGCTCCCGGGCGCGATGCGGATCTCGTCGTCTGGGATCCCGACGCGACCACCGTCATCGCCGGTTCGACGCTGTATCATCGTCATCCCGTGACTCCATATTCGGGAATGACTTTGCGTGGGCGAGTGCAGACGACCCTGCTAGGTGGCGAGGTAGTGTTTCGTGACGGGGAGTGCTGCGGGGAGCCTCGGGGGCGGCAGTTGCACACCGATCGATATCCGGGCCGCGCATGATCACGACCCACGTTCTGGACACGTCCGTGGGGCGGCCAGCGGCAGAGGTTGCGGTTGTTCTTGAGCGGGACCGCGGCAATGCAAATTGGGAGGTCGTGGGTCGCGGCGAAACGGACGGCGATGGACGCCTTCGGACATTGATGCCGGCGGCCGCGACAGTTGCTCCAGGGCGTTATCGGCTGACGTTCGATACACAGCGCTACTTCGATCGCGCGCGGGTAACCACGTTCTACCCACATGTCGTGATCGTCTTCGAAACCCTTCCGGGCGAAACGCACTACCACGTGCCGCTTCTCGTCAGCCCCTTTGGTTATTCGACATACCGTGGCTCCTAAATCAGCAACAACACTGTCCGCCCGCGACTTGAAGCCGCTTCTGAGCTCCCTTTACCGGGCCAACCGACGGGTCGCTCGTGCCTGTCCGGGTGAGAACGGCGATCGTCAGCCCGTTCATACCTTCTATGGCGGCGCGCACTTGTTTCGCGCCGATACCGCGCCACGCCTGGGCTCGCTCGCAGCCGCGGCGCTGGACGAGTACGCGCCGGACGGCGCCTCGCTGGCAAGCGCGATTGGCCTGACGGACGCCGCTCTCGCGACGACGATACGTTCGCGGATCGTCGAGAAGTTGAAGCGGGAACCAATCGAGGACTATCGAATCGATTTCGAGGATGGATACGGGACTCGGAGCGATAGCGAAGAAGACGGGCATGCGGAAAGCGTCGCGGAGGAGGTCGGCAGAGGATTCACAGCGCGTACGGTGCCGCCGTACATCGGCATACGCATCAAACCGCTGTCCGAAGAACTGCACACACGAAGCCTCAGGACATTGGATCGTTTTGTCACCACGCTCGCGCGGTCCACTCGCAACGGGCTGCCACCAAACTTCACCGTAACGATTCCCAAAGTCATGACGCCGGAGCACGTTTCAACGGTCGCGCGAACGTGCGCCCTCCTCGAGCGCCGCCTCAAGCTGCCGGCTAAGTGCATTCGCCTCGAGGTGATGGTCGAGACACCGCAGTCCGTGATTTCGATCGCAGGAACGTCGGCACTTCGGCCGCTCGTCGCGGCCGGTGACGGCCGGGTGGTCGGAGCTCACTTTGGCACCTACGACTACACCGCGCTGTGCGGCATTACCGCTGCGTGGCAACACATGCGACACGAGGCGTGCGACTTCGCGCGGCATGTAATGCAGGTGTCGTTGGCTCAAACCGGGGTCAACCTGTCCGATGGCGGCACGAACATCATGCCGGTGCCGGTTCACAAGCCCGTTGAAGGCGTTCCCCTGTCCGCGAATCAGCAACGCGAAAATCACGAAGCTGTTCATCGCGCGTGGAAGACTCACTTCGACGATGTGACGCATTCGCTGGTGAATGGCTACTATCAGGGCTGGGATTTGCATCCGGCGCAGCTGCCAACGCGCTATGCCGCGGTGTATGCCTTCTTTCTGTCGGCTCGAGCCGCGGCGACACTACGCCTGCGTTCATTCGTCGACAAGGCGGCACAAGCGACGCTGGTTGGCGACGTGTTCGACGACGCCGCAACTGGGCAGGGCTTGTTGAATTTCTTCGTGAGAGGGTTGAGTTCTGGGGCGCTCACCATGGACGAAGCGAGCGAGACCGGGTTGACTCACGACGAGTTGCTGGGACGTTCGTTCGTGAAAATTCTCGAACGCCGCAAGGCTGGTCGGAAAGGATAAAGACATGGCGATAACCGGCACGCACATGCTGCTGTACACAACGGAGCCAGAGGCACTTCGCAGCGTTCTCCGAGACGTATTCGGCTTCAAGCACGTGGACGCCGGCGATGGGTGGCTCATCTTCTCGCTTCCCCCCGCTGAGCTCGGCGTTCATCCCGCAGAAGGACCGACCTACGATTCAGGGATGCGTCACCAGGTGTCGTTCATGTGTGACGACATCAATCGAACCGTGCGCGAACTGAAGGCCAAGGGCATTTCGTTCGATGGCGAGCCGGAAAACGAAGGGTGGGGTATTTCGATCACGATGAAGCTTCCGGGTGGTGTAGAGATGCTGCTGTACGAACCGAGACATCCCATCGCCGCTGGTCGGTAGGCGTAAAATGGCGAGGTGGAGAAGAACCCACCGCCCGACTCCGCCTGGCGGTTGCGTGTCGATCTCGCAAGCGCAAAGGTCCTGATTTGGGCCGCGAGCGTCGGCCGGGACGTTGAGCTGAGCCCCGACACCCACCTGTACCTCGCCACACGGTACGATCGGTTGGCGCAAGTTCACCGTCTGCGCGGCCGCCTCGCCAAAGCGCGGCGGCTGGCACGTCTCGCCGCGGAGCACTATCTGGCCGGTGGGTGGAGTGGTCCGCCGTACGCGGCCGCACTGGCGATGCCGCGACCTGAGCGGTGGGTGATCGTCGACGCCATTGCGCGGTCCGCGGCGCGGGACAACGTCGCGTAGACGACTTGGCTGGTGGTCCGCCAGTCTCCAGGTGCCAATCGACGGTTGCCGGCTTGCTGTCAAGTTCGGAGCTTGGAGTGCTTAGTTCGGCGTTGGTGCCGAGTTCTGCGTTCTTGGTCGCAGTCCAGAGTTCGGAGTTCTAGGTTCCGTTCTAAGTGCGATGTTCGGCGGACGGTCCGCGTAAAGTCAGAACTCAGAACCCCGAACGAAGAACACCAGAACTCCGAACTCCGTACGAAGCACCAACTCCGAACGAAGGACCAACTCCGAACCCCGCACTCCGAACCCCGAACTAGAATGGCCCGTGCGTCTCTGTGTTTTCTGCGGTTCGAGTACCGGCGTCGACGCGGTGTTTGCGACCAGCGCGCGACTGCTGGCGCGCGAGATGGTACGGCGCAAGATCGATCTCGTCTACGGTGGCGGCAACGTGGGCCTGATGGGCGTCGTGGCCGACGCCATTCTGGCAGCGGGCGGTCAAGTCACCGGCGTGATCCCACATGCGTTGGTCGCTCGCGAGATCGCTCACCAGGGTTTGACCAGCCTTCGTGTCGTTCACTCGATGCACGAGCGCAAAGCGTTGATGGCCGACCTGTCCGACGGGTTCATCGCCTTGCCGGGCGGCTTTGGCACGCTCGAAGAATTCTGCGAGGCGGTCACCTGGACGCAGTTAGGGCTGCACGCCAAGCCGTGCGGTCTGCTGAACGTGAATGGCTTCTACGACGGCTTACTGCAGTTCTTCGAACACGCGCTCGCCGAAGAGTTTCTCAAACCGACCCATCGGCACATTGTCGTCGCCGATGCCGATCCAGTGTCGCTTCTCGATCGGATCGCGAGCTGGGAACCGCCGGCCGTGATGAAGTGGATCGATAGGAACGAATCGTAGCCGTGGTCGGTGGTCAGTGACCGGTGGCCGGTCTCCAGTGGCCGGTGACCTGCCTCCAGTCCCCGGTCCCCAGTCCAGTCAGCGGAGACAGACCGGCGACTGGAGACCGTAGACCGAGACCGGACAGTTTCCAGTTGACAGTTCCCAGTTCAAAGGGGTGATTCTTTGAACTGATAACTGGCAACTGGCAACTACACGGCGTCAGCCAACAAACTTATAGCCGAGGCCGTGCACCGTCTCGATGTATTGCGGCACGCGAGGGTTGGGTTCCAGCTTCTGCCTGAGCCAGGCGATGTGCACATCGACGGTACGTGTGGAAGGTGTCGATTGATAGCCCCACACTTGCTGCAGGAGCTCGTCGCGCGAGATCGTCGCACCGCGATGTTCGAGGAAATAGCAGAGCAGGTGGAATTCCTTCGCCGAAAGATCGACCGGCGCGCCGGCGCGGGTCACTTCCGCCTTGCGCACGTCTACGAAGACATCGCCGAACTGATAGCGTTCGATCGAGACGCCTGACATCGTGGGTGCCCGTCGCAACAACGCCTCGATGCGGGCCAGTAGCTCGATCATCTCGAACGGCTTGGTCAGGTAGTCGTCCGCCCCCAGCTTGAGGCCGACGACCCGATCGACCACTTGTCCTCGGGCGGTCAACATCAAGATCGGAGTTTGCACGCCTTGGCCACGAACCGTGCGCGCAACGTCGAAGCCGTCACGCTTGGGCAGCATGACGTCGAGAACGATGAGATCGAACGGTTCGCTGGTTGCGCGGTCGATTGCGGTGTCGCCATCGCCCGCGGTCTCGACTCGATAGCCCTCAGCCACCAGGCGGTCGGTGAGCGCAAGTTGCAGACCGGGTTCGTCTTCGACCAGCAAGAGGCGGGCGGCGGCCACTACCGATTCTCCGTACGAATGAGGTAGGGACCGCGTCTCGCGATCACAGGCGCTCGTGGAGGGGCTCCTCGGCGGAGGCGCGTCGCAAGATCACGTTGTGGACGGCGGGGAGTTCGATCGTAAAGGTGCTGCCGTGTCCGGGTTCGCTCTGGACCGATACCCGGCCGCCATGGGCCTCGATGATGCGATGAACGAGATGCAGGCCCAGGCCGCTTCCCTGGATCTGGCGCGAAACAGCTTCGCGGCCGCGATAGAACGGCTCGAAGATGTGTTTACGGTCCTCAGCGGCGATCCCAAGGCCGCGATCTTCGACGGTGATCCGTGCGGCACGCTGTGACGGCGCCTGAGCGCTGACTCGCACCCAGGGCGATGGCCCGCCGTACTTGATGGCGTTGCTGATCAGATTCTGGAGCGCGGAGCGAAGCGCGCTGGCGTCGCCGATAATCCGCTGCGTGCCACCCGGCTCCGTCGGTAACTGCTTCAGCGCCGGTGCGATGTCGACCTCGACGGTCGCCCCTGCCTTTTCAATCTCGAACTGACTGGCCGCCACCGCGTCTCGGACCAGATCCGGAATCGGAATCGGCGTCACCGTCGAGGCGCCACGTTCGGTCGCGATACCCGCCAGTTGCAGGACGCGCTCGACCGTTTCGCCAAGCCGCCTGGCTTCTGCCTGAATCGTCGCGCCGTACTTCTTCACCCGTCCAGGTTCTTCCACCACGCCGTCTGCCAGGTTGCCGGCGGCAGTGCCGATCACCGAGACTGGCGTCCGCAGCTCGTGCGAGACGGCCGCGACAAACTCGAGTTGCTGCCGCGCCAATCGGTCCGCTCGACGGGCCGAAACCACGATCAGCCCAATCGCCGTCGTCAACAGCAGGAGGATCCCGGAGCTGAGGACGAAGTTGCGGGTGCGGGCGGCCGCTACCGCTGCCTCGAGGGATCCCGAGCGATGCTTGGCGACCAGTCGCCAATGGCCTTCACCACTGGTGATCGTTCGCCGTTGCGTCGCATTCGCACCGCCGCGTGCCTCGATCACATCGACGACCACGCGACTTTCCTCGGTTGGCCGCGGTGGCGGTGGGGGTGGCGGTGGAACCTGCTCGAGCTCGTGACTCAGATCCATTCGCCCGTTTCTCTTGCCATCGCGGGTCGCGAAGAGCAGCGGCCCAAGTCGGGGCCCAAGCAGCGGGACGCCAACGTCTGGCGCCGATTCCGCGATTCGAGCGGCGCCCGGCTCCGACTCGTAGAGCACGCGCGCGGCGTTTTCGCGTGAGACGACCGCGACCAGGAAGTCGCTATGGCCGTCGGGGTCGAAGAGATGACGACGAACGAGGGCCGGGAGTAGCCCACGGCCCATGGCTTCGATGTCGAGTCGGAAGATCGAGAAGCCAAGCACTTTGACGGCCGGTGGTGACGCTGGGATCCCCTCGCTCACGGCACCGGTGACCCGCATGACCGGCACGACGATCGACTGTTCGTCACCGGCTGGCGTGGGGGGCAAAACGAGTCGCTGGGCTCCACGGCCGCGCCCCGCGCGCTCGTCCCGTCGCGGTCCAGGAATCTGAAAACTGAAAACCGATCGCGACTCGTTCGTGAAGCGGGCTCTCAGCGATGCCAACTCGGCGGGCCATGCGGTGGGTTCGAACGTTCGGGTCTGGCGATTCCACACTCGAAGCCGCGATTCGTCAGCCAGATGGCCTTCCGGGGTCTCGATGAAGTAGATCGACTTGACGATCTCTGGTGCGATCGCGTTGTCCGCCCACTCTTGATACCGCGAGGCATACTCGGACCAGTTTCCCTGCTCGACGACTGCTGGTTCGATCTGCAGATCAATTACTGCCCGGCCGACCTCCCGGTCCAGGTCCTGTGCGAGTTGCGAGGCGGCTGTCTGAAGTGTTCGCCCACGACGATCGCGGTCGGCTTCCGCAATCTGCTCGAGCCACGAGTACCTGCAACCACGCCAGTGCAGGGAGCAACACCAGCACGGCGGCCGCCAGTGCCGTAACGCCCGAAATACGAGCGCGACGCTTCATCACCAAGGCAGTCTAGCACGCGAAAAATGGCCAAAAATCGGGCTGAAATCGCTTTTTACATCCTTAACAACCTCTTTGCCGAGGCTTAACGTCTGAAGTTCGATTGCCCGCGTATTGTTAGGCAGGTAGGTCGGGGTTGGTCTGGTAGGTCTGGTAGGTCGGATTGGTCAGGTAAGGCGGGTAGCCCCACCTGCCCAACCAGCCCCACCCGCCCAAATGAGGAGCCACACACAATGAATCGCTTGGTCATCGCGGCAATCGTCGCCGCGTGTTCGACGGCAGTCACCGCGCAGGACGGCACGCAAAAGGGCGCAGAGATCATGGCGCAAGTTCGGCAGGCGCTCGGCGGCGACAAGCTCGCGCAACTCAAGACGCTCAGCCTCGAAGGCCCGTTCGCTCGCGAGATGGGGCAGCGGCAGGTCAAGGGCACGATGGTGTTGACGATGCAATTGCCGGATCACATGCATCGTAGTGAAGACACCGAGTTCATGGGCGGCGTGTCGATCGAGCGGACCTCGGTTCTCGCTGGCACCACGGCGTGGGAAGACATGCAGAACCGCGGCGGCATGGGTGGCGGGGTGCAGATCGTGATGCGTCCGGGACCGCCGGGACAAGAGCTCAACGCCGAACAGATAGAACAAGCCCGTGTGCGCCGCTTTCAGACTGAGTTCAATCGCTATCTGCTCGCGTTCACCGGCGGCGCCAACCTGCAGCCGACGTTTGTTGCCGTCGCCGAAGCACCCGAAGGCAAGGCCGACGTGGTTGAAGTCAAGAACGACGCTGGGCAGGCCGTGCGGCTCTTCGTCGATCAGCAGACGCACATGCCGCTGATGCTGCAGTACATGGAAGTCCGCCCGCGGATCAACATGATGGGCGGGCCAGGTGGTCCGGGGGGACCAGGCGGCGGACGCCGAGGGCCCGGAGGTCCGGATGGTCCGCCGCCACCGCCACCTCCCGGTGGTGGAGCCCCGGCCGCTGGTGCTCCCGCGGACGGGCAGCGGCCGAATCCCGAGGAAGTCCGACGCCGCATGGAGTCCATGCCGCCGCCGGCGCCCAGCCAGATGACGCTCTATCTCGCGGACTTCAAGAAGGTCGACGGGATCATGTTGCCGCATCGACTGACGCAGGCCGCGGACGGAAAGCCGGTCGAAGAGTGGACGCTCGAGAAGGTCAAGGTCAATCCGTCGGTGAAAACGGATCTCTTCGAAAAGAAGTAGCGCCATGAAGACTGCGATGTTGCGCGCGCTGTGGCTGGCGGTGTCGGTCGCGTGCGTGCTGTTGCCGACGGCAGCAGCCGCGCAGAACCAATCAGCCCTCCGTGTCACGGTGCGCGACGAGACCGAGGCGGTGCTCATTCACGCCATCGTCACGCTCATCGACCCGGCGGGCACCGAGAAGCAGACGGTGGTCGATCAGGCGGGCGTCGCAGCCTTCACCGGGCTCGTCCCTGGGGCCCATCAGATCAAGGTGGAAGCCGAAGGGTTCCAGGGCTTCACGGTGCCGTTCAACGTTCGGCGTGGCAACAACAACGCGATGGCCACGATGACGGTGGCAATGCGAGAGGAAGTGTTCGTCCAGGAGAAGGATGCGGCCTTACGACGTGACAATGGCTTCACGCAGACGCTGAGCAAGGACGACATCGACGGACTGTCCGATGATCCGGACGAGATGGCCGAACAGCTGCGTCAGATGGCCGGACCGGGAGCTCAAATCTTCATCGATGGGTTCCGTGGTGGTCGATTGCCACCGAAGGATCAGATCCAGTCCATTCGCTTCCACTCCAACTCGTACGCTGCCGAGTATCACGAGGCAGGAATGGTTCGCGTCGAGGTCATCACCCGACCCGGCATGGGCGGCTGGCGAGGCAACTTCAACTTCGGGTTCCGCGACGAATCGATGAATGCGCGGAACGCGTTCGCGACGGAACGCGCGCCCGAGCAACACAAGCGATTCATGTTCACGTCGCAAGGACCCATCGCCAAGGGCAAGACCAGCTTGTCGATCGCCGCGGACGGGAACATTTCGTATGACGCTCGCACGATCGTTGCCACCACCCCAAGTGGGCAGGTCAACGACCAGGTGCGCCGGCCGGTCGATAACGTCAACGCCAATGTCCGGCTCGAACATGCTTTGAGCCCAACCAGCAGCATTCGCGCGGAGTACTCGCGACGAAACGACAAGCGCCAAAACCTCGGCGTCGGCGACTTCGATCTCGCCGAGCGGGCTTACGAGACCGAAACGATCAACGACATGCTGCGAGTGCGTAACACGCGCACGATCGGCAAGAAGGTGTTCAGTGAGCTCCGGTTCGAAGCGACGCAGGCGCAGACGTCCGTACTTGTCAGGATCAATCGCACCGACGGTCCGCGTGCTCGAGGCGTTCACGTCAGGTGGCGCCGGTCAGTCCGGCGTTCGAGACGGTCGGCAGTTCACCGTTGCCCAGAATTTCGACTTCACGATTGCCAAGCACGCGTGGCGTGCGGGATTGCAAGTGGATGGCGGCTGGTGGGACAGCACGACTCAGACCAACGCCAACGGGACGTTCACCTTCTCGAGCCTCGACGACTACCTGGCGGGGCAGGCACAAACGTACCAGCGGCGAGTGGGCGATCCCAACGTCAGCTACTCACAATTCCAGGCGGGATGGTATGTCCAGGACGACTTTCGTCTCAGCAAGAACGTCAACCTGAGTCTTGGTCTCCGTCAGGAAGTTCAGACCAACATTGACGACAAGTGGAACCTCGCTCCACGAGTTGCGTTCAGTTGGTCGCTCGGCAAGGCCAACCTCCGCGGTGGTTACGGCATCTTCTACGACTGGCTCGAGTCGAGCGTCTACGAGCAGACTGTTCTCGTCGACGGAACCCATCAAATCGACCAGATCATTCTGAACCCGTCCTATCCGGACGTTACTTCAGGTGCGGGCACCTCACTCGCCGCGAGCCGCATCCAACTCGGGCCGCAACTGACCCAGCCGACGATTCATCAGGCATCGATTGGCTACGACCGCGCATTCAGCGATTGGGGGAACTTCCGTACCGACTACATGTTCACCCGGGCGACCGATGTCCTGCGCTCCGTGAATATCAACGCGCCAATTTTTGGAATCCGGCCGGATCCAACGGTTGGCAACGTCACCGAGATCGGCTCGACCGGCGAACGTGCGTCGGATCGCATCACCGTCGCGATGTCTTTGCGGATTCCGAACCGCCGCATCATGGGCAACGTGATGTATCAATACGCGAACGCCCGCAACTTTGCGGACTCACCTCTCGCGCTGCCATCAAACAGTAATATCCCCGACCTCGACTGGGGTCCGTCGTCGATGGACATCCGTCACCGCGTCTTCTTCATGGCCAACACGCCGCTCGGACTCGGCGTCCGCGCCAGCATGCAGGCGCAGTACTCGTCGGCTCCGCCGTACACGATCACGACTGGCGTCGACGACAACGGCGACACGGTCTTCAACGATCGACCCAAGGGCGTTGGTCGTAACAGTGTTCGTGGCGCGTCGCAGTGGAACGCCAGCTTCAGGATGAATCGTTCGTTCAACCTCGGCGGCCTTCTTGGCGACGGTCCGGTCATGATTGGCGCCCCGCCGCCACCGCCACCCCCACCATCGGCGAACGCGCAACGCGGACCCATGGGTGGCGCCGGCGAAGGTGGCAGCCCGGTCCAAATGGTGACGATGGACGGGTCGGCGAGCCGGTATCGCCTCGACCTCTATGTCCAGGTGTTCAACCTGTTCAACACCGTCAATCTGAACTCCTTCGTCGGCAATCAGCTGTCGCCGTATTTCGGCACTGCAACCTCGGCTGCGGCGGCGAGACGCGTGGAGGTGGGAGCCTCGTTGAGCTTCTAGTCCCTCGACTCGGCGCTTCGCGCGTCCGAGGGGTATGCTTGCCAGGTGCCTTCCCCCGAGGTCGCAATTGTTGGTGCTGGTGTTATCGGCTGCGCCTGCGCTTACGAACTGGTCGCGGCGGGCGCACGTGTCAGCGTTTTCGATCTCCGCCGCGTAGGCGGCGGCGCCTCTCACGCTTCAGCCGGCGTTCTCGCTCCCTACATTGAAGGCCACGACTCGAGCCCACTACGCGAGCTAGGACGGCGAAGCCTCGACCTCTACGACGATTTCGTTCGCCGCGTGATGCAGGCGAGCGGCTTGCCGATTCAATACGCGCGCAACGGGACGCTGGAAGTCGCGCTTGATGCCGACCATGCGGATCGACTGCGTGCGGCGGCGGCGTCGCTGGAGCAGTCCGCGGTCCAGGCGCGGTGGATCGAGCCCGAGGAACTGCGAACCCTGGAGCCGCTGGCGGCGGTCGGCGCCACCGGCGGCTTGTTGATGGCGAATCATGGGTTTGTCGGCGTCCCAGACCTCACCGAAGCGCTCGCAGGTGCCGCCATGCGCGGAGGCGCGACGTTCGCGCTCGAGACTCGCGTTCTCAGCATTACTTCCGGCCCGAACAATCGCGTCGTCGTTCAAACGCCGAGTGGACCATCGCACTTTGATCGCGTGGTCTTGGCGGCCGGAAGCTGGGCGGGGCAGGTGACCGTCGATGGCCTCGAGGCGGTTGGCGTCAAGCCAGTGCGCGGTCAGCTGCTGCACCTCGCGTGGCCCACCGCGCAGCCATTGCGCCACGTTCTCTGGGGGACGGATTGTTACATCGTCCCATGGTTGAACGGACGCGTGCTCGTAGGCGCGACCGTCGAAGATACAGGTTTCGACGAGCGCGCCACCGCTGCCGGCGTGCGAGATCTACTCGAGGCCGGCTGCGCGCTCGTGCCGCACCTGTGGCAAGCTTCGTTCGCTGAGGTGCGCGTTGGCTTGAGGCCCGCCTCACCCGATGGCATGCCGATCGTCGGACGATCGACCGCCGTGCCGGGTCTGGTCTACGCGACCGGCCACTATCGCAATGGAGTCTTGCTGGCACCGCTGACGGCGGCGATTGTCAAAGATCTCGTGTTGAACGATTCATCGGAGGCGCCTGCGGAGATCTCGCCGGCGCGCCTCGGGCGCCTCTAGCGGTCGAGAGGGCGACGATACGGACGGGACACGGAAACACGGGAACACTGAATAGGATTTGAATGAGAACGAACTGCTCAGGAGACTGTCAGTTTCCGTGCTTCCGCGCTTCCGTGCATCGCCTCGGGTTCGTAGGCAACAGCTAGCCATGGCGATACTCAGTCAAGCTGATATCCAAACCCGTCTTCGAGAGCTACCCGGGTGGTCGCTCGAGGGGAACGGGATTCGAAAGCAATTCGCCTTCAAGGACTTTCCGGCTGCGGTCGATTTCGTTGTCCGGCTGGTCCCGGGTGCGGAAGCTGCGGACCACCATCCCGACATCCTGATCAACTACCGGAAGGTCACCCTGACCTACTCGACGCACTCGGAAGGCGGACTCACCGAGAAGGACTTTGCGGGAGCGGCGATGGCCGATCAGGTGTCCGGACTTCCGCGATAGACACCTTGCGCCTCAAGAAACTCTACACATCTCGCGAGGTGGCCAGCCTCACCGGCCTCAGTGCCCGGCAATTGCAGTGGTGGCACACGCGCCGTTTGTTCATTCCGTCAGTGCCGCCGCAGAAGACAGAGTCAGGTGGGTTTACCGAGCGTCGCTACACGCCGGTCGAGTTGCTCGAGTTGATGGTGTTGGCGGATTTGCGGCGCCGTGGATTTTCGATTCCTTCGATTCGGCGTCTGCTCGATGCGCTGCGCACACGGTTCAAGGTGAGATTGTTCGAGGCCATCGAGGGCGGAGGTCCCTTGACACTTTTCATCGACGGCGATCAGATTTTTGCGCGGACAGAATCAGGCGAGCTCTACAACGTGCTCGAGAACCCCACGCAGCCGTTGTTGATGGTAGGAGAGGATCTGAAGCTGCGGCAACTCGTCGCGAGGGAGCAACGAGGTCCTGGCAAACGACGCGCTCGTAAAGCGGCCTTGCGAAAGCTCAAGTCTTCTTCGCCGTGATCGGAAAAATCTTGTCGAGGTCGTCGACAGGCCGCGGGATAACGTGAACTCCGACAAGCTCGCCAACTTTTCGAGCCGCGGCCGCGCCGGCGTCGGTCGCCGCCTTCACTGATCCAACATCGCCGCGGACGATGGCGGTCACCAGACCAGCATCGACTTTCTGCCAGCCGACGAAGACCACGTTGGCGGCTTTCACCATCGCATCGGCGGCTTCGATCATGCCGACGAGACCGCGGGTCTCGATCATCCCCAAGGCTTCGCCCACTTCTGGAGCGGTCGTCGTGTCAGTCGGACTTTTGGCCATTTGTAGGGTTCCAAAGTTCCAGGGTTCTTTTCAATTTAGGTTAACCGTCCTCGAGCGGCGATCGGCATAGCCGTCACCAATTCACCATCCAGGACCCATGCCTGGTCCACCAGATTCGATACCACGCACGAGTGGTTTGGAATCAGTCGTACTCGATCGCCCGGCTCGAGCGCCGTCCTTCCTGACGCAACACGGACCGTGGCATGTTCCTCCGAGAGGCGCTCGACAATCAAGTCTTCGTCGGGCTTGCTGCCAGGTGGCATCAGCGCATCGCGATAGACCGTACCGTGGCCTGCCAATGGGACGAAGCCGCGAGCGCCGTCCGAGGACAGTGTCTTGCTCCCACAGTCCAGGATGATGCGGTCCGCGGTTGGCTTCGACACCACGGTGGCCATCACCGTCAGCGCGCAGTCGTCTATCGACGCAGCTCCCAACCCTACTTGCGTGCGATCGAAGTAGACGTAGTTGCCGGCGCGAAACTCCGTAAGCGTTTCTTCTTCCAGCGAGAAGCGCGCTGGTGGCGTGGCGCCAGCACTCAACTCGGCGATGCCCACGCCTTCGGCTTGAGCGGCATCGGCCAGCGTGCGCAACGTTCGTGCCTCTTCTTCCGCGATCGCTCGCAGATGTGCTTCCGATGTGGCGTGGTATGCGTGACCTGCGTGCGCCAGCAGCCCGCGAAAATGAAGCCCGGGCAGTGACGCGACAGTCTTGATGAACGGCACCGCGGTTTGCAGATCGGGGTCGATCCCACACCGGTGAAACCCGACATCGACCTTCACCAAGACGTCCACCGTTCGACCAGCCGCCGAAATGGCCGCCGACCAGGCGCGAGCGACCTCGAGGTGATCGACGATGAAGGAGACCTCAGTGCGTACGAGCAGGGCAAGGAGTCGCGGTGCGTTGATCGGATGAATCGGGTAGGGAAGCCGGATGTCGGTGAAACCTGCGGCCGCGAATACTTCGGCCTCGCCAAGCTTGGCGCAGCAAATCCCAATCGCTCCACGATCGATCTGCCAGCGCGCCACCTCCAGGCTCTTGTGGGTCTTGGCGTGCGGCCGCAGGCGAATGCCGCGGCTGTTGGCCGCATCCTGCATCCGATCGATGTTGCGCAACGCCCGCTGGCGGTCGACGATCACCGCGGGCGTAGCCAGATCGTTCAGGGTCACATCGTCATGATGTCATGTGTGTGGCCCGGGCTGAAGCCCGGGCCCTCACGGCCGACTACGCTCGAATCAGATTGCGGAAGGCGCTCGGCTTGACGCCGTACCCCGGGAACACTTTCCCCGCCAGTTGCTCGCTGGCACCCAGGTGACGGATGACGACTTCACCGAACACATCACGGAAGTCGGTTGTCACCGCGAGGTCGCGAGCCTCGAAGCGCTGCTCGGTCGCGAGCCCGGGCCATCGCCCATAGACCTCGCCGCCCTTGACGTTGCCACCGATCAGCATCATGGCATTGCCGTGACCATGATCGGTTCCACGGTTGCCGTTCTCCGCCACCGCCCGACCGAACTCCGACATCGTCAGGATGATCGTGTCGGCCATCCGATCGCCGAGATCCTGAGCGAGGGCCGCGATGCCGCCGGCAAAGTCCG
The DNA here is from genome assembly GCA_963724485.1 of uncultured Acidobacteriota bacterium. Taxonomy (GTDB): domain Bacteria; phylum Acidobacteriota; class Vicinamibacteria; order Vicinamibacterales; family UBA2999; genus JACCSI01. The sequence goes on along the minus strand of CAVRUW010000009.1, from coordinate 83,659 downwards.
CGAGTCGATTTGCGATCTGGCCCGTCGCGCCGCCTTCGTTGATGTGATGGTCCCACTGGCCGCTCTCGGCAAACGCGATCTCGAGTCCGACATCCGCTTTGGCGAGCCGCGCGATCTCCTGGAGTGACTGACCGAAGGGCGTACGGGGGTAAGTGGCGCCGTTCGCGGGCTGATACTGGCGCTGGCCCGAGGCGCTGGAGAGCGTTCGCATCGCATTGAACGCGTCGCTCGCCGTGCCTTTGAGCACTTGATCCGCGGCTGACGCATAGGCGGCCTCGAACGACTCGCGGGCGCCCATCCCGCCACGCACGCCGAACTCGCCAACACTGCCCATGGCTAGTGCGGGCGCATGACCCTGCAGCGATCGCGGCATCTGCCGCGTCATGGCGACCGCCGTCAGCGGGTTTTCGGCTTCTTGCGTCACCTGCAAGTAGCGATTCAACCACCCATCTTTGGTGCTCTTGACGCCAGGCGTCGCCGACTCCATGTAGTCCTGCGCGTCGAAGTGCGAGCGAGTGCTGTCTGGCGACCCACACGCGTGCACGATCGCGAGCGATTTGTTGTCCCACAACGGCTTGAGGGCGGCCATGCGCGGATGCAGGCCGAAGAACCCATTGAGATCAACCGCGGCTCCCTCTCCTTTGCCGGGGCGTGCAATCGCGATCGAGGGTCGTAACTTGTAGTAGTCCGACTCGCCAAAGGGCACGATCATGTTGAGCCCATCAACCGCGCCGCGCTGAAAGATGGCGATCAGAAGCTTGCGCCGAACGTTGGCCGCTTCCACGGTTCGAGCCAGGAACGACGGCGCAAACCCGAGCGTCACCATCGCCAAGCCGCTCGACTTCAAGAAGATTCGTCTGGTAACCATGACCGTTCTCCGCTTCTCGGTGTGCTGGGCTATTGGCGCTGGAACTCTGGCGAGCCGATAACGAGCGCGACCGCCTGTTCCGCAGTCGCGGCTTTCGCCACCGTCTCGAGCGTGCTCGACGACACATCTCCCGCCAACGCGCTGCGAACGATGCGCTGCCGCGCCTCTTCGAGCCCGCCATTCGCCGTACCGTTCACCAGGACCCCGCGCATCTGTCCGCCGGAGAGGGCCAGCGCGAAATTCATGCGATTGACGAGCGCACCGGACGACACCCAGGCCGCGGCGGTTTCGTCGTAGCCGGTTGGCGGCTGACAGAGGTAGAGCGGCATTCCAAGGCCGGCGAGTGCCCGGACCGTGGCTGTTGCCTGGCGAACGTCCGCCGACGTGGCGCGAAGCGCGCTGACCACGAACTCGAACGGCGTCTTGACCTTCGAGCGATAAGCCGCGGGCTCGAAGAACTCGGGTGACGTCACAATCGTGCGTACGACCTCGCGAAGGTTGCCCTTCGTTTTCGTGAAAGTCTGCGCCGCGCGATCCACCAGATCATCCGGAGGAGTGTCACTGACGAAGCGCTGGGCAAGCTTGAACGAGATGTGACGCGCGGTGGCCGGATGCGCGGCCAGGATGTCGAGCACCTTTTCACCGTCTTCGACTCCACCGCCTGCCGCGATGGTGTGACCAAGCATCTTCTTCTCACCGCGATCGTGCGTTTGTGCGGCAAAGCGGAATCCTGGATCCATTGGACGACCAACCGTCCATCCCGTGAATGCGCGCGCGACCTCGACGACGTCCTTTTGCGTGTAGCCGCCATCGACGCCGAGCGTGTGGAGCTCGAGCAACTCACGTGCGTAGTTCTCGTTCAGCCCTCCCCGCGACGGTCGTGCCGGCAAAGAAGAGTTCGGTGGCCGCTGGCCGCCCACGCGCGCCTGTCCGCGCCGGTTGGCGCCGGTGTTTGGTCGCCGGGGATTGGCCATTCGTGAAGTAGCGTTCGGGTCGGCGCTCATCCAGTTATCGAGATACACGAGCATCGCGGGACTCTTCGCCGTTGCGCCCAACAGCTCGCGGAAACTGCCGAAGACGTGTGGGCGGATCGCCTCGCGTTCGTACTCGCCGATGTAGATCTCGGTCTGTCCCTTCCGGGCGAAGACGTTGAAGTGGTTGAACCAGAAATCGACGAGCACCTCTTCGAGCTGTCGCTCGCTGTACACGGCGCGCAGGATCTTGGCTTCGGCCATCTCGGCAAAAACCCGGCGAGTGCTCTGCGCGGCGTCGCTCATCAACGGCGGCTGTTGGCCCCGGTTTGGTCGTCCGTTCATTGCGTCCGGAGCATCCATCGGTGGCTCCTGAGTGCTCGGCGGAGTAGTCCCGTCGCGTCCGGCTTCGAGTTGCCGCTGGCGGCGTTCCTGGCGGACGGCGACGAAATCCTGCGCGAGCTCTTCGGGTTCACGGGACAGAGTCGACAAACGAGCCAGGCGCGAGTCCAGGGCAGAGGTGTCGATCCGTTCCGGACGGAGCTGTTGATCGATCCACACGCTGAGGCCCAGGGCCCGCACGCGGTCGACGTCACCCGGCCGGGCGCCGAATCCGAGCCGATTGAGCGCATGGAGGACCGCTCGTTCGTCGTTGGGGATGGTCGCTGCTGCGGTCAGGTTGGCCGGCCGCTCCAGCACCGCCATCCCAAGCACCACGACCACCAGCAGGACACGCGGAGGTGTTACGAAGAAAGCGCTCATGCGGTACCCTCTCACCTGCTTTGTTGGACACCGCGCATGTCCGGGGGGTTTAACGGGTGACCGAACAACTTGTCCCCGCCACCGGCCAGTATCTCGAACAAATCCTTCGAGAATCCTTTCCGTTATGGGGCGACGGCCTCTCATCCGACGCTTATGGGCGATTTTGGGAAGCGCAGCGCCGAACGGCATGGGGCGCCGCACACCTCGACCGAGTGGCGATGGTCGAGCAGGGACGCGTCACATCCAGTGCCAAACGCTACGATCTCAGCGCGCGCATCGACGGCCGGATCCGAAGGATTCTGGGTATTGGCGCGGTCTTCACCTCACCGGAACGGCGGGGGCGTGGCGGCGCCAGGCGCCTGATCCAGATGATGCTCGAGGCTGCGGAAACGGAAGGCTTCGAGTACGCCATGCTGTTTTCCGAGATCGACCCGGCGTTCTACGAAGCGCTCGAGTTCGTTCCCATCCCGGTACTCGAGTCGCGCCTGGAGGTGAAGCGGAAAAACGGAGCTCCAGCGGTCCTGATGCGTGCGGGCGACGACCGCGATCTCCCGGCACTCGTCGAGATGTCGGCGGATCGCTCGAGTGGTGCCCGCTTCGCCCTCGATCGCGCCGAGGATCTGATCAAATTCGGCCTTGCGAAGCGTCGTCTGCTCGCCGGACTTGGCCCTCCCGGACTCCGCGAGACCGAGTTCCTCGTAACGGAGGAAGGCCATCAGGCCGTGGCCTATGTGATCTCCACCGTGCATGAGGGTCGGTGGTTCATTGAAGAGGCTGGTGATCGCGATCCTGCGGGGGCGCGTATGGGCGCGATGTTGCAGGTGATGCTCGCGCGCACACCGCACCTGCCATCGCCTGAGATCTATGCGTGGCTGCCACACGGGTTTATGCCACCGCAACTCACGCGTTCGGACATACATCCGACGAGGGAAGTGCTGATGGTCCGTCCGCTCAAAGATCGAACCTTGCCTCTGCCGCCGCTCGAAGCGTCGCAAGTGGTGTATTGGCGGAGTGATTATTTCTGATCGGTCCAAATTGGGCCACGAAGGGCACGAAGGACACGAAACCAGGAACCTCTAACCACGAAACGGCTCTTGCAATAGTCTCTTCGTGACTTCGTGCCCTTCGAGGCTATCTTTACCGCCCGCTGAAGCGCAGATCCAGCGCCCTGGTTTCCCCTTCGTTCAACGAGAAGCTGGTGGCTTTGTCGCGGAGGGTGGCGAGGAAGTCGGGGTCGTTCGCCTGTCCTTCTTCCATTCCCTGGACGGCAATCGCGAGGTAGCGGTCGAACGCTGGCAATCCTCGCATCTGAAACTGGCCATCCTGGTCGGGCCTCGCGGTGCGGATGAATCTCGACAGGGACGTCCATCGCGAGTCGTCTGCCGGGAACACCACGATGGTGGCATCAGTGATGGCCGTGCCGCGCGTATCGGTGACACGGCCGTTGATATCGGTCGAGCGATTCGTGATCGTCACTTGAAGTCCACCGAATGACTGCCCCGAGGGAAAGTCCATCGGGACATCGGTGATGTCCTGCCCGTTCAGCGACACCGATTTCAACGTCCATCCTGGCGGCGCACTGACTCGGAACAAACGTGAATCGAAGAGACCGGTGATTTCGAATGTCCAGTCTTCGTTGATCCGCGCGTTGCCGGCGGTGCCGGGCATCGTCTGATCTGCCTGCGCCAGCCGTGCCGCGACCTGCACTTGTTGGGGGCGAAGAGTAGCAGTCGCGCCTGTATCAGTGACGATCTGACCAGTGATCCGGGCGCCCGGTCCGGTGATGACCACGACGCCGTGCAAGTCGTCGCCGCCGACGGTGATGTCCTGCCTCCCGAACTCGAGATCGCCGGCATTCCGGCCGCGATTCGTTCGGACCTGCGCGGTGTAGCGGCCTGGCGCGACGTTCGTGATGCGGAACTGACCGCCCCCGTCCAGCCGGGTGCTCTGCATGTTGCTGCCCGGTCCAGGCCTCGCGTTGGCTGGGGCAAGCATGATCATGCCTTCGGTCACTGGCGCGCCTTGCGAATTGATTACCGCTCCCGTGACTCGCACCAATCGAGTCGCGATCAGCGCGAACGTGATGCCCTGTTGCTCCTGACTGACCGCCAGTGGAACCCTGTGCGCTTCGGCGAGGTTGGCGGTTCCTGGATAGTAGGTGGGCGGATAGCCGGTCGCTTCACCGGTCGGGTCCGTCGCTTCCGGCCCACCCACACGGAGCATCGCACTGATCACGTACTCGCCGGGCGCGAGGCCGAAGAGCCGGAACTGCCCTTGATCGTCGGTCGTGTCGCGCGAGTTGCCGCCGGGCGGCGTCATCAGGCGCCGTGTCCCACCGGAATAGCCATATCGCATCGCAGAGACAACCGCATTGGCGATGGGTTCCCCGAACTCGTCGGTGATTCTCCCGCCGATTACGCTGCCGCGAGGCAGGCCGATCACTACTTTCTCCAGCACCTGCCCATCTCGAATCTCGAGCGGCGTTCCCGACTCCGAGGGCCTGCGCTGACCGTACTGCAGCGTGACGAACCCACCCTTCGAAGCGGTGAGCGTGTATCGCCCAGCCGGAAGGTCACGCAACTCGAAGCGGCCTTGAGCATCCGTCGATGCCAGGCGCGGCGGCACGCCCTGGCCGGAGATCCGCACCTGCGCGCGTCGAATCGGGCTGCCATTGTCGGCAGCCACGACCGAGCCGCGGAGGGTCGCCGTGCCAGTCGGCATCTCACGCGGCCCACCGCGTGGCGGTGTCACCTGGCGCACCTGCTCTCGGATGCCAGCGCCTACGGGCGCCGTAGGCTCTTGCGCGAAGGCAATGGCAAGGGACACGACTAACGCTCCGAGCGCTGGCAGCACTCGCAGCACCTGCGGCACCCGCGGCACCTGCCTCACTTAACCCCCGTTATCTGCGCCAGATCTCTAACCGCTGCGCCCAACGCTGGCTTCTGCTCGCGTGGCACAACATCGGTTGCGGCCCACAACATCTTCGAGGCGAGGTCGAGATTTCCCTGCATCAACGCCGACGAAGCGGCGCCAAGTGTGGCGCAGCCATGCTTGGGCTGGGCCTTGAGGATCTGGTTGAAGAGCGCGCTCGCCAATCCGTTCTGACGCACGAGCAACGCGACTTCACCCGCCGCGCAGACCACCTCCTGATCCTGTTCGCCAAGCAGTCCACTGATTGCCGCAACGGCCTCCTCAGGCTTCTTGGCCATCGCGGCGTCCGCTGCGCGAGTCAACCCTTCGTTCTTGGTCCGGCGGACGACCAGTGGCAGATCCCACGACAACGTTCCGCCTTGCGCCGACTGTGGTTTGCGATTGGTGAAGTTGACTGGCAGGACGACGACCTGCGGAATGATTTCCGGGCCCGTGGCTTCGAACGCCCAGATCCCCGATGTCAGCCCCAGAATGACCCATTCGCCATTGGTGCCGGTTGTGACCTCGAACTCCTTTTGCCCGACGAACTGCTCACCCCGAAATCCCTGGAGCGCCTCGGCCCGCACCTTCGAACCGGCGACCGGCTTGCCCTCGTTGTCCCGCACCGTTCCGCGCAGCCGAAACGTCATTTGCGCCGCCGGCGTGGCTGGCACTGCCAGAAGCAAGGCAATCATTAACGGCAGCACGCGCCCGACCATACGTCCTCCCTCTATAGTTACCTGCGGCACCCGCCTAGTTTTTCGCGACTTTGAGATCCTGGACTTTCGTCTCGCCGTCGCCGAGCGATACGCGAATCGCCTGATCGCGAAGGCTTTCGAGGAACTCCGGATCCTGCCACTGACCCATTTCAACGTTGCGAACGGCGACGATCAGATAGTCGTGCGGCGGCATGCCACGCAAGTTGTAACGCCCATCCTGCGCGGGTCGAGCGGTCCGGACAAATCGCGTCATGGCGGTCCAGCGTTCCCGATCGGTCGAGAAAATCAGCACGGTGGCGTCGGTGTCCGTCTCACCCCGGTCGTTAGTGACCAGCCCGGACAGATCGGTCCGCTTCCTTGTAAAGACAATCTCAATCCCGTCGACGTCCCGTCCTGGGATGAAGTCAATGGGTGTGTCCGTGACGTCCTGATCGCGGTAGCGCACGGCCTTCAGCGCCCAGTCTCCTGTGCCGCCAATATTCGCCCGAATCAGACGCGCCTCCGACAAGCCTGGAATCTCGAACGTGAAGTCGTCGTTCACTTTGGGCTGGCTGAACGACATCGATATGTTGTCGGGGTCGATCGGCTGTGCGCTGAGCATGATCTGCGGCGGCTTTACCGGCAGCTCGGAGCCATCGTCGCTGACCAAAATCCCGCGTGCGATCGCTCCGCGCGACGACACCAGCAACACGTTGTTCAAGTCGTCCTGCCCGACCACGATGCGCATGTTCGCGAATTCGGTATTGGCGTCGGGCCGGCCGTTCATGTTGTTGGGGCGCAGCGACAGGTTATAGGTCCCCGGCGACATCCCTGACATTTGAAATGTGCCGTCGGGCCTGGTCATCGCGTTGCCGAAGCCCAGCGACATTGTCATGCCGCTGTAGCGATCGGCAGGCATGGCGGAAATGAAGGCTTGCACATAAGGTTCGCCGGTGGACGATACCGCGCGCCCGGAAACCGTCACGAGCCTTGTAGGAGTGAGCGCAAAGGAGACGTCGGTTGCATCCCGTCCCACGCGCACCGTGATGCGCTGCGCCTCGGTGGCATTTGGCGTTCCAGGGTAGTAGGTCGCGGCGTACCCTTCGACGTTACTGGACATGTTGCCGCCAGAGATGCCCATATTCATCCCCATGGACTGCGATCGGAGCCCCGCGGAAACGTAGTAGTCGCCTGGCGACAGTCCGAAGATTCGAAAGTTGCCGAGGTCGTCGGTCTGGCCGCCACCACTCGGCGTCAGCCGTCGAGTGCTGTTGACGTAGCGGAATCGGAGAGCGCTGACCTGCGCGCCGGCGATGGGATCGCCGAACTCGTCGACGACCTTGCCGGTAATGACGCCGCCGCGCGGTAGCGACAGCGTCAACTTGTCGACGATTTGACCTTCGAGGATCTCGAGTGGCGTTCCGGGCTGCTCCGGCCGCCGCTGTCCGTAGCTGGTGTTGACATACCCGGCTTTCTGCGCGCTGACGTTGTAGCGCCCGCCCAGCAATTCCTTGATCTCGAAGCGCCCTTGGGCATCAGTGGTCGCCATGCCTCCACTCCGCCCGTCTATCGACCGAACCGTCACCATGGCACGCCGCAGAGGGTCGCCTGTGTCGGCTGCGACGACGAAACCTCGGATGACCGACGTGCCTTTCTGCGGGTCTTCACCCGGGCGCACGGCACGTGGGGGCGTGCGCTGGGGCATCTGAGGTTGCGCCGGTGGCGTCACCGCGCCAGGCGGTGTGGGCTGTTGGGCAACCGCGGCAGTGAAGGTTGATGTGACTATCGCGCCAATCAGTGCGAAGTGAGCGATCTTCATAGCGCCTCTGGAAGCCGGGCTCCCGAAACCCGTTGGGACTCTGCTCCTCGGTCTACGGCTGTTTCTTTCTTACGAATTGTCGGGCCAAACGGTTTATCGCGCAGCGCCCAGCAACTGGAGACCGGTGACCGGTGACCGGAGACTGGGGACTGGGGACTGGGGACTGGAGACTGGCCACCCGCCACCGAGCACCGCCGACCGGTTTCAGCGCAGCGCGCGCATGATTTCGCGGGCGGCGTTCGCCCCCGATGCGCCGGTGAGACCGGTGCCGGGATGAGTCCCGGATCCGCACAGGAACAGGTCTCTGAGAGGCGTCCGATACTGGCCCCAGCCCAGCAATGGGCGCATTGTGAGCAGCTGGTCGAGCGCCAACTCGCCATGGAAGATGTGACCGCCGGTCAGGCCGTACTCGCGTTCGAGGTCGAGCGGCGTAATCACTTGCTGCGCCGCGATCAGCGAGCGCAGCCCCGGTGCCTGGCGTTCGATCGTGTCGATGGCGGCGCGGGCAAACTGATCGCGCTGTTCGTCCCACGACCCGTTGCGCAACGTGTAGGGAGCGAACTGCACGTAGGCGGACAGGACGTGGCCGCCATTGGTCGTCAGCGACGGGTCGAGCACCGATGGAATCGTCAGTTCGATGTACGGCTCGGGTGAATAACGTCCGTACTTGGAATGATCGAACGCGTGCTCCAGATAGTCGATCTCGGGAGCAATGCGTATTCGCCCGGTCATCGCCAGTCGATCGACCCCCGTAAATACCGGCAATCCCGAGAGCGCCAGATTGATCTTGGCAACGGTTCCATGCACGCGATAGTTCCGCATTCGCCAGAGGAACTCCGGGGCGAGGTCAGTCGGATCGCATAGCGAGAGAAACGTCTGCTTCGGATCAACTCCCGATACAACTGCGCGTGCGGCAATCTCAGTGCCGTCCGCAAGCACGATGCCACGTGCCCGCCCGTCTTTCACGACAATCTGACGGACGGGCGCTCCGGTCCGAATGGAACCACCGCCGCTTTGAACGACGCGTTCGAGCGCCGTGGCGATCGCTCCTGGTCCGCCGCGCACGAACCAGGAGCCTGGCGATCCACCGGCGACGTTTGCTGCTCTCAGCAGCAAGACCAATCCGCTGCCCGCGGACCACGGCCCGAGCCGCGTTCCGAAGATACCGTCGGCGGCGACGGCAGCGCGCACACGTTCGTGTTCGAAACTTTCGCCGACGAGGTCGGCGACCGCCATAGGTCCCCATCGCAGGAGGCGATAGGCGTCAGCCCGCTCGAGTGCGCGAAAGGCTCGCAGCGTGCGCAGAAGCGCCCACAAATCGCGTCCTGCAGGCTCGTCAACCGACGCCGGCGTCGACGAGAACAGAGTGTTGATGACATGCCCCAACGCTCCGAGCGACGAGAAGAATCGCGGCCACGCGTCGGCGTCATGGGCTGACCAACTGCGCAGGGACTCTGCTGTTCGCTTGGGATCCTCGTAAAGCGTCAGTGCCTTGCCATCACCGCCGAGTGCTGTGACGCTGGCCTCGGAGCGAAGGAATTCCAGCCCGTGGCTCTCGAGATGCAGGTGGTCGACGATATCGCCCCGCATCGGCCCTGCGGAATGCGAGAGAGTCGGCGATCGAAACCCCGGAGCAATCTCGCCGGTTCGTGCGCCTCCACCGACTGCATCGAGCCGCTCCAGGACGATTGGTGCGAGGCCGGCTTTCGCGAGATAGGCGGCACACGTGAGTCCGTTGATTCCGCCGCCGATGATCACCACCGGGAGATTGCTCACGCGGCAATCTCCTTCAGCACTCTGAGGGCAGCGTTCCGGCCAGGCGCTCCCATGATTCCGCCGCCGGGATGCGTCGCAGAACCGCACAGGTACAACCGTTTCACAGGCGTCGCGTACTGCGCCCACCCCGGCACAGGTCTCAGGAAGAACAGCTGTTCCAGCGTCAGCTCGCCCTGAAAGATGTTCCCCTCGGTCAGCCCGAACTCCCGCTCCATATCCAGAGGCGTCAGCACCTGTCGATGTCGAATGATGTTCTTGATGTTGGGCGCATACTCCGCAATCGTGTCGATGACGGTGTCGCCGAACGCCTCACGCTGCTGATCCCACGTGCCCTCCTTCAAGTGATAGGGCGCGTACTGCACGAAACATGACATCACGTGCTTGCCGGGTGGGGCGACGCTCGGATCCGTCAGCGATGGAATGACGATGTCCATGTACGGCCGCTTCGAGAATCGCCCGTACTTCGCATCGTCGTACGCCTGCTCCATGTAGTCGATCGACGGCGAAATGGAAATCGCCCCACGCAAGTGTCGTCCTTCACCTGGCATACAGGTGAACTCGGGAAGTGCATCCAGGGCGAGATTGACCTTGCCCGACGAGCCGCGAAACTTGTAGCGCCGGACGCCCTCGACGAAGTCCGTCGGGAGCATGCGCGGATCCATCAACTTGAGGAAGGTCAGGTGGGGATCCACACTCGAAATGACTACGTCGGCGGTGAGCTCGTCGCCGTTTGCGAGCGCGACGCCGGTCGCGCGATCGCCTTTGACGAGGAGGTTGGCAACGGTCGCTTTGGTGCGTATCTCCGCACCGAAACGTCGCGCTGCGTCGGCGATGGCGTTCGACACCGCACCGGTTCCGCCTCGCGAAAGCCCCCACGAGCGGAACGAACCATCAATCTCGCCCATGTAGTGGTGCAACAGCACGTAAGCCGTGCCCGGGGACCGGACGCCAAGAAACGTCCCGATGATCCCGGACGCCGACATCGTTGCCTTCAGGACGTCCGTCTCGAACCACTGGTCGAGAAAGTCCACCGCGCTCATCGTCAACAGCTGGACCTGGTTGACGCGATCGTGGTGACGCATGGCGCGGAATCGCTTGCCGATCGACAACAGCTCGAGCAGGCCGCGCGGGTCGAGCGAGGTTGGATCCGGCGGCGTCAGGCTGAGGATTGGTTTGGCAAAGCGGCCCATCTCAATCATCGCCTTGCCGTACTCCTCGTACGCCTCGGCATCGAGCCGCGAATGCCGCGCGATCTCACGGCGGGTCTTGTAGTGATCGTTGACGCGCCAAAGATAGTCTCCGCTCGGCATCGGCGTAAACGTGCCGTCGAGCGGCAGCAACTCCATGCCATGGCTCGGCAGGTCGAGCTCCCGAATGATCTCGGGACGCAGCAACGACACGACGTATGAGCAGACCGAGAACTTGAATCCCGGGAACACTTCTTCGGTAACGGCCGCGCCACCGAGCACGTGACGTTTCTCCAGGACGACAACTTTGCGCCCGGCGCGAGCGAGGTACGCCGCGCAAGTCAGCCCGTTGTGCCCGCCGCCGATGACGATTGCGTCGTAATGCACGGAGCAAATTGTATGTGCTAGCGAAGCTCCACCCCAAACTTCGTCGCGGCGTCTAGGCTAAGATTCGCCTGTGCCCGTTCCCTCCGCGTTTCACGAGCGCACGCACGAGCTGTGCGAAAGCCTCAACTATCGCGACTGGGCCGGCTACTACGCGGTCAGCGCTTACGAGACGCATCACGAGCACGAGTACAACGCCATCCGCAACGCGTGTGCAGCGATCGATGTGTCGCCACTCTACAAGTATCGAGTCTCGGGTCGCGACGCGACCAGGCTCGTGGATCGGGTGATCACGCGCGATCCGAAAAAAATGGCCGTGGGCCAGGTTTACTACACGCCGTGGTGTGACGAGGAAGGCAAGGTCATCGACGACGGTACTGTCACGCGTCTGGACGAGCAAACGTATCGTTGGACGGCGGCGGATCCGAATCTGCGCTGGTTGACGGAGAACGCCGCTGGACTTGATGTGCGTGTCGAGGACATCAGCGAGCTTACTGCGGCGCTGGCGTTGCAGGGCCCCACGTCGGCCGGTCTCCTGAGACAGGTGAGCGACGTGCCCATCGACACGTTGAAGTACTTCAGGGCTGCATCCGGAACGATTGCCGGCGTTCCCGTTGACGTCTCGAGGACTGGTTACACCGGCGATCTCGGTTACGAGATCTGGATGCCGTGGGAAGCTGCCATCCGCGTCTGGGATGCAATTGCCGCCGCCGGACGAGCGTTCGATCTCCATCCGGCCGGTATGCTCGCGCTCGACGTGGCGCGTGTCGAAGCCGGGCTGCTCCTCATCGAAGTGGATTTTCAGAGCAGCCGCAAGGCGCTGATTGAATCGCAGAAGTACTCGCCGTTCGAGCTCGGCATGGCGCGCCTCGTGGATCTCGGCAAGGGTCCATTCGTGGGCCGGTCGGCGCTAGCTGCCGAGCATCGCCGCGGCCCCCGCCAGCAGATCGTGGGTCTCGAGGTGGACTGGACTGAGGTCGAGCGGTTGTACGAAGCTGTGGGCCTGCCACCAACCGCACCGGCCGCCGCCTCGCGGGTCGCGGTGCCGGTGTACCGGAACGGACGCCAAGTCGGCCGCGCCACCTCAACGACCTGGTCGACGACGCTGAAGAAGCTCATCGGGCTGGCGACGATTGATGCGCCGCACCACGTAGAAGGCACTCGCCTGCAACTGGAGATCACGGTCGAGGCCGAACGCCACAGAGCGTCGGCGACCGTGGTGAAGACGCCGTTTTTCAACCCGCCACGGAAGACCTCGACGCCGCCATAAGGCCGCTCCGCGGAGGGGAGCAACCGGGCTTTAGCCTGGTCGCGCTCGGCGCGCGTCGATGAAGGACTTCACGCCTAAGGCGATGTACACGAGCAGCACGACGGCCATCGCGATCTGGGCGAGCGTCGCGGGGCGGCTGATATTTCCCGCATTGATCGCGGCGAAAATTCGCGGCGCCGTGCCCAGCACACCCAGCAAGGCGAGGGCGAGGGCCGCATGCATCGCATGCTTGCGCGCGTTGGGATTTCTCGCCACCATCGCCAGGATCAAAAGGATCGCGCCGAAGAATGCCGGAATCAGCGCCGTGATGCTGACGCCGCCGGTTGCAACGTAGCCCGCCACGCCGAGCAGGATGAGCAGAAATCCGACGGTTCGTGTGAGTGCTGGCATTACTAGAATCTCCTGAGGCTGAGGACGTGAAAATTAACCATGTTTTTCGAAGATGCCTTAGGAGAGTCTAGGCGCCGCGGAGCGGGGTAAAAGTGATGTGACCCGCAGGAGAGCGGAGCCGATCGACCATCTCGTCTCGGTGGCTGTGCGAAGCCTCACAGGCGTTCCGCCCATAATACTTGCAAGCATGCCTCGTGCTCTTGTCACGGTCGCCGTGTTGGCCACGGCCGCGGTGCTTCAGGCCCAACCCGCATTTCGCTCCAGCGTGGATCTGGTGACCGTTCCCGTGACGGTCACGGCCCGCGAAGAGGCATGGCGCGTGGGTGAATTGGGACCTGCTGACTTTCGTGTCCTGGAGGACGGCGTGCCTCAAGAGCTGTCGCTCGTCAGTCATGAACCGCGACCGCTCAGCATCTGTATCTTGCTCGACTCGAGCCCGAGCATGGCATCGACACGCCAACGGTTCGCCATTCGCACGGTCGACACTCTGCTCGCGTCGCTCGCGCCAGAGGACGAAGCGACGATGGTGTTTTTTGCATCGAAGCCGCGCGTGGCGTTCCCGTGGACGCGTGCCGCAGATGTTCGCCCGGTCTCGTGGATTGAGTGGCGCCTGTCGCTCGGCACCGCTCTGATCGATGCGATGAAGGAAGGCTTGCGGCTCATCGAGCAGGCCAGCAATCCGCTGCCGGTGATCGTCGTCATCTCCGACGGCGGCGAGAATGCCAGCGGCACATCACTCGCCAGCCTCGCGGCTACTCGTCGCCAGAGCGAAACGATGATCTATGGCATTCACACCGATCTGCCGCCGTCGAAGTTCGCGCCTCCCGTCAATCGGGCATTCAGCGACTTCCTGCCGGATCTGGTCGGCAATTCAGGAGGCACGGTCTATCAGGTCAAGAGCCCCGAAGCGGGCGAGGCCGCCGCACGGGCATTTCTCGAAGAGCTGCGCTCGCAGTACACGCTGGGCTATGTTCCCAAGCGTGCGGCCGATGGCAAGTACCGAACCCTGAAGGTAGAGTCCACCAATAAGAATGTCGTCATCCGTCATCGGGCTGGGTATCTGGCGGCGGTGGGACGGTGAGATCGCCGGTCGCCGGTCACCGTGGACCGGAGACTGTGGACCGGAGACTGGGGACCGGAGACCGGAGACCGGGGACCGGAGACCTCGGAGTTTCTAATACATGAAGATCGCGTTGATCCAACAACACGCTACGCGAGACAAGGCATCGAACGTGGCTCGCGGGCTGGCGAATCTTGAAACCGCAGCGAGGGACGGCGCGCAGCTGGCCTGCTACGCCGAGTTAGCGTTTGAGTGGTTTCATCCGCAACGTCCGGCGACGGGCGACGTGCGTGCGCTGGCCGAGCCGCTCGACGGCCCTCTCGTCACCGCCTTTCAGAAGAAGGCACGCGAGCTCGGTGTCGTCCTGGTGCTGAATCTCTTCGAGCGCGATGGTGCTGAGACGTTTGATTCGTCACCGGTGATCGATGCCGATGGGTCGCTCCTGGGCGTGACGCGGATGGTGCATATCACCGAGTACGCGTGCTTCCACGAGCAGGGGTACTACACGCCCGGCGACCAGGGGGCGCCGGTCTACCAGACCAAGGTAGGACGGGTGGGTGTCGCGATCTGCTACGACCGACACTTTCCCGAATACATGCGCGCGTTGGCCGTTGACAGTGCCGAGCTGGTCGTCGTTCCGCAGGCCGGTGCTGTCGGTGAATGGCCGGATGGCTTGTACGAAGGCGAGATGCGCGTCGCAGCGTTCCAGAACGGCTACTACGTTGCTCTCTGCAATCGCGTCGGCCAGGAAGATTGTCTCGACTTCGCGGGCGAGTCGTTCGTGTGCGCACCGGACGGTGCCATCGTCTCGCGCGCGGCGTTGGGTCGCGACGAGATCCTGTATGCCGACGTCGACCTCGGTACGACCGCGAAATCCCACGCCCGCGAACTGTTCATGAAACACAGGCGCCCGGAGCTGTATGGGGGCTGGCTCTCTCGCTAGGATCGCAGCACATTGTGAAGAAGATAGCCACGAAGGGCACGAGGTCACGGAGCAAAAGGTATAAGGCTTTCGTGTCCTTCGTGCCTTCGTGGCCCAATTGTTTTTGACTATGCCCTTTGCCCTACGCGCGACAGCACAAACCGATCGAACTCCCACAACTGACCCTCGCGATTCGAGTACGGGCCTGGCTGATAGCCGCGTGAGGAGATGCCACGCTGCGATCGCTCCGAGATGGCCCAATCCTCGCGATTGGTGACGTCCCAGAACTCGACCGCGTCCTGAAAGACGAAATCAGGCTTGGCAATTTCGTCCGGGTGGAAGTGCCACTCGCTCACGAGACGTGTTTGCGTAGGTGACTGCGGCCAGAGCGTGACTGTGGTCATGTAGTCCGGATGAAGCGTCAACAGGAAGTTCGGGTAGATCGCGAAGTAATTGACCAGCGACTGCTCGTCCGGTCCGAGACCAGGCAGCACGGATCTTCTTCGCTGCCCGTCGGAGCTCAATGTCTCGACCCCGTCCTTGAACCCCATCGCTCCACCACAGTACGTATCAGTTGACGGAACGTTCGACGCGCCAAGGTAGTGGTGCATCCGATTGAGCATGGGGTGGATGATTGGGCAGTGCAGGCACTCGTTGTAGTTCTGCACGATCAACTTCCAGTTGGCGCGCACGTCGTATTCGACACGATGAACGCTGCGCAGTTCGCCCATCCGCCACGGGGCAAAACGCTGCGGAAGTTCGCCGAGCTGTGAGGCGATTGGTGCGGGAGACGCTGAGAGGTTGATGAAGACGTGGCCGTCCCAGACGGCACAGCCGACGCTCGCCAACGGATAATTTTCGCGGGCGAATCCTTCGACCTCCTCCATCTGGGGCGCGCCGATCAAGCGGCCCTGCAGATCGTAGGTCCACCCGTGATACGGACATTGGATGCTACCGGCGAAGCGCCCGGTCTCGGTATCGCACAATCGCGTGCCGCGGTGCCGGCACACGTTGTGGAACGCGCGAGCCCCGCCCTCGCCGTCACCGACAATCAGGACGCTGGCACCGGCGACGTCACGCCGAACGAAAGCCCCGCGAGGCTCGATCTGATCCACACGGCATGCGGCGAGCCACATCCCCGCGAAGATCCGCTCCATCTCGTCCGCGTACCACGCTGGATCGGTATAGACGCGAGCGGGGAGCGTCTGATGTGCCGGCGAACTCATGACTCAGTGTTAAGGTAGCGCACCTGTGAACCGGCCTGCATCCGACTCCCTGAGACGCGAACTCGGCCGCTGGGACCTCACGGCAATTGGCGTCAATCAGGTGATTGGCAGCGCCATCTTCCTGTTGCCATCCGACATTGCGCGCCAGATTGGCGCGTGGGGCCCTGTGGCGTTCTTCGCCGTGGGGCTGGCATCCCTGACCATCGCCCTGTGTTTCGCGGAGGTGGGTAGTCGATTCGATCGCACCGGAGGGCCGTACTTGCCTGCTCGTGCTGCGTACGGTCGATTCATAGGCTTCGAGGTCGGCTGGATGATGTGGTTCACGCGGGTCGCAAGCCAGGCCTCCGTCGCCAACGGATTAGCCGTCGCGCTCGCGTTGTACTGGCCGTCGCTCGCAAACCAATACCCGACCTCGTTTGGCGTTACGCTGCCAGGTTTTGAACGAGCGCTGCTGATCACGGGCTTGACCGTGACGTTGACGTGGATCAACATCCGCGGCATCAAGCAATCATCGTGGGTCGTCAACGCGCTCACAATTGGCAAGCTCGCCCCCCTCGTGCTGTTCATTCTCGTGGGCATCTGGTTCATCGATACCGCGCGCCTGACGACGCTCCCACCCGTCACCGTGCAGCAGGCCGGCACGGCCGCGCTGCTCTTGATCTTTGCCTACGGCGGCTACGAAGTGACCGGGATTCCTGCCGGCGAGGCGGCGAATCCACGACGCGATGTCCCGTTTGCCTTCGTGATGACCATCCTGACGGTGGCGGCCATCATGACGCTCACGTCGGTCGTGGCCACCGGCCTTCTCCCCGACGTGAGCGCCACTCGGACGCCACTGGCCGACGGCGCGGCGCTCGTCATGGGCGGAATCGGCGCGTTGATTGTGACCGTCGGTTCGGCGATCTCGATGACCGGCAACAACATGGGCCAGGTGCTGACCGGATCGCGAACGATCTTCGCGCTGGCTGAGAATGGCGATCTGCCGCGCTGGTTTGCCAAGGTCCACACGGATCATCGCACGCCGTCGAACGCAATCTTGTTCACGGCGGGTGTCGCGCTCGTGCTGGCACTGACGGGGTCGTTCGTGACGCTTGCCGCGGTCAGCGCCGTCGCCCGGCTGGTCATGTACTTCGCGGTGTGCACAGCAACACTGGTGTTGAGAGGACGCTCGCCTGATCCGGTGATGGGTCCGGCCCAGTTCACCATCCCGGGCGGGCCGGTGGTGCCAATCGTCGCTTCAATCGTGACGCTCGGGATCCTGTTTGGCGCCACCAACGAACAGCGGCTGGCCGGCGTCGCGGCTCTTGCCGCAGGCGCTGTGCTTTTCGCAATCGCGACGCTCGGTGCGAAGCGAGTGGAAAAATGACCGGGCTAAAGCCCGGTCCCTGTCAGAACACTTCGACGCATGCCCGCCAGCTCTGCAAGGAGGCGGCCGACCCAACACGCTCGCATATCATGCGGAGGAGACATGAGCGCCACTCCGAGGCTCTGGCTTCCGTTGTTCGTGTCGATCGCGACCGCCTGCGCCTCGCAACCGCCGCTCACTCCGTCTCGCCCTCATCTACTGCTGGTCACCGTAGATACGCTTAGAGCCGATCGCATCGGCAATGGGGTGACTCCCACCATTGACAGCGTTGCTGCGAACGGTCTGCGCTTTATCAACGCGCGTACCGTCGCTCCCCTTACGCTGCCTGCGCACACCTCGATACTGACCGGCCTGCGGCCGCCCGAGCACGGCGTGCGTCTCAACGGCGTAGTGGCCTCGTCACACAAACCGACGGTCGCCGATCGCCTGCGTCAGCACGGCTACAACACGGCCGCCGTCGTCGGGGCGTTTGTGCTCGATCGGCGATTTGGCTTGGGCGAAGGGTTCGATTCCTACGACGACGCGATCAAACGAGATCCTGCGGCGATAGATCGGCTGGAAGCGGAGCGTCCTGCCAACGTCGTGGTCGATCACGCAATTTCATGGCTGGAGTCCGATAAATCGTCACGGCCGTGGTTCCTCTGGGTGCACCTCTATGACCCGCACGCTCCGTACGAGCGGCCGGGTGCAACAAGTGACCTCGCGTCGGCTTACAACGAGGAGGTGCGCTTCGCGGATCGTGAGCTCGGGCGTCTCCTCGCGGCGATGGATCGATTGGGAGTGCGTCAGCAGACCGCGATTCTGATTGCCGGAGATCACGGTGAGGGACTCGGCGATCACGGCGAATCGACCCATGGCATGCTGTTGTTCGATTCGACTTTGCGGGTGCCGTTGGTCGTCGGCGCGCCTGGTGTCGTACCTGCTGTTCGAAAGGACCCGGTGAGTCTCATCGACGTGGCGCCGACGCTGCTCGCGCTGGCTGGCGTGACTTCTGATTCAGCCCTGCCGGGGAGAAACTTGCTCCAGGCGGGCGAGGCTGGCCGCGAGATCTATGCAGAGACTGACTATCCCGAAGCTGCTGGATGGCAGAAGGGGCGCGCCCTGGTTCAGGACCGCTTCAAGCTGATCGCGTCCGGCAGGTCACAGCTGTTCGATCTTTCGGCGGACGAACGCGAGCAGAGCAACCTGTCCGACTCCCGTGGACAAACGCGCGCGGCCATGTCGAACCGGCTGAATGAACTGGCGAAGCCATCGGCCGGTGCCTCGTCTCCTTCACGTGCTCTGGATGCTGAGACCGCCTCACGCCTTCGTGCGCTCGGCTATGTGACCGCGACCTCGGCACCCAACTCGACGGCGATCGAACCAGGATCCGGCCGATCACACCGACGCGTGGGCGGCGTTCGAACGAGGGCTTTCAGCGCGCGCGCGCGGCGATACGAGAACGGCGTTGCCCGTGTTCGAGGATCTCGCGCGTCGGTATTCGGGCAGCGCGATCTTCGAAACGACGTACGCCCAAGCCTTGGCCGATGCTGGCCGTGCTGCGGAGTCGTTGAAACTGCTGCGCGCGATGGTCAGCCGACGCCCGGGTGACGCGCATGTCTATCACGAGCTCGCGGTGGTGGCACGTTCCGCCGGTAGAGCAGACGAAGCACAACGTGCGGAACGAGCCGCGCTGACCATCGATCCTGAATTCGCCGCGGCGCACAACGGATTGGGGCTGCTCCTGGCCGATGCCGGCGATCACGCGGCGGCCAGGCAGTCGTTCGAGGAGGCCAGCCGGCGTGATCCCTCCAATGGTTCCTACCTCGCGAACGTTGGCAACGCGCGCCGCGCACTCGGCGACTTTGAAGGGGCACGGCAGTCCTACCAGACGGCGTTGGACCGTGATCAGACACTTTCGGACGCTGCCAACGGCCTCGGCGTCATCCTGGTCCAACAGAAAAGGGCTGGGGAGGCCATTCCGTGGTTGGAGCGAGCGATTGCGAGCGATCCCACGTTTGCGGAGGCGCAGTTGAACCTCGCGATCGCTTTGCACGAGAACGGTCAACGCGATCGAGCGGTTGCGCAGTACCGGATCGTCGAGCATTTGCCGTCGGCAAACGCGCGCGACCGCTCCGCCGCACGCGCCCTTCGACAGCAGTTGGAGGGACGTTGATGCCAGTCTGCGGCTTGCGGTCTGCGGTCCGCGGTGCTTTCTGCTGTCTTGCCGCGATGGCAATGGTCGCCTCCGCATGCGGTCGCGATGATGCTCAGGGTCCACGACAGGCCGTTCCCGCGCAGAATCTGTTGCTCGTTACCATCGACACTCTGCGTGCCGATCGCGTGGGCGCGTACGGATATGTGCCAGCGCAGACGCCGGCCATCGATCGCATTGCTCGCGAGGGGGTTCGATTCACGCACGCTTTCACGACCGCGCCGATTACCTTGCCCGCGCACGCCAGCATGCTCACCGGTCGCTATCCGCCCGGTCACAGCGCACGGCACAACGGTCTTGCAATGTCGGCTTCGGTACCGACACTCGCCACCGCCCTTCAGCAGGCGGGCTTCTCGACCGGTGCGTTCGTTTCGGCGTTTCCACTCGACAAACGGTTTGGCCTCGCGCGTGGCTTCGACGTTTACGACGACGAGCTGCCGCGAGGGGCGGATCGCAAGCCGCTCAACGAGCGAGCGGGCGACGAAACAGTGCGGCGCGCTGTCCAGTGGCTGGCATCTCGCGACACCCAGCGAATCTTTCTCTGGGTCCACCTCTTCGAACCGCATGCGCCGTACGGCGACGCCAGCAGCGGCCGGAACGTGTCAGCTCGGTACGACGACGAGGTCGCTGCGGCAGATCGAGCCGTTGCCAGGATGCTCGAAGCGCTGGGGGAACGTGCAGATTCGACGCTCGTGGTATTGGCCGCGGATCATGGCGAAGCGTTTGGGGAGCACGGCGAGATCGGCCACAGCATTTTTGTCTACGACACCACTCTCCAGGTTCCGCTGGTCATGAGGGGGCCTGGCGTGCCAGCCCGACGGGAAGTGGCTGTTCCCGTGTCTCTAGTCGACGTCGCGCCGACCGTGTTGCCACTCCTGGGGGTCACCGGTTTCGACGCCGACGGCGTTTCACTCTCGGCCTCGTTCGAAGGCAATGGCGTGCTGGCTGATCGAGTGATCTACGCCGAGTCGTTCGCCCCGCTGCTCGATTTCGGGTGGAGTCCTCTCCGGAGCGTGCGCGAGGCGACCTGGAAGTACATCGCCGCACCGAGGCCGGAGCTGTATGAAGTCGAAGGCGACCCTGGCGAATCGGCGGATCTCGTTGCCAGCGAACCACAGCGGGCCGCACGGCTTCTCGGCCGGGTCGAGGCGTTCAGCAGTGCCGAATCGCCGAGCACACCCACGGACAGTGAGGCGGTAAACCGCCTGCGCTCGCTTGGATATCTGGGCAGTGGACCGGCGCGGAGCGCTGGCGGAACCCGTCCGGATCCGAAGGACCGCATCCAGGTTGCCTCGCGTCTTGCTGAAGTGACATCCGGCGAGGTTCAAGGGGACACGCGACGGCGGCGGCTCGAAGCCATCCTGCGGGACGATCCCGACAATCCGCAGGCACACCTTCGGCTTGGCTATGCCGAGATCGATCGCGGACGCTGCGATCTGGCTGAGCCGCACCTGCAAAAGGCGCTAGCCGCCCGAATTCCGTCAGCTGATGCTGGCCTTGCCCTCGCGGATTGCCGCGGTCGTTCCAACGATCTGGCCGGAGCGTCCCGCGCGCTCGAGACCGCCCGTGAGCTCGAACCCGGAAACCCAGTCGTCGAAGCCAACCTCGGGCTCCTTGCCCTGGCGCGAAACGATACGCCGGGTGCGATTCGGTGGTTGGAGTCCGCGCTTCAGCTCGATCCCAATTTCCACGAGGCGCGCTTCGCGTTGGCCAGAGCGTTTGGCCGCGCCGGGCGACGCGCTGAAGCTGCCAGCCAGGCCCAGACGCTTCTCGGTCAACTCCCGCCCGATGCGCCGCAGCGAGCCGAAGTTCAGAGGCTACTGGAAGCCGTGAAGTAGGCTCTTTCGAGGGCCAAACCGCGCGAAATAAGGGACCGGCAGCCGCAATTTCGTCCCTGATAAATAGTGTGTGAACCGCCTATTTCGCCTTAAATCCTTGTTTACCAACGCGTTACAACAAGTGACGAAACTTGACTTCGCGCCTCTATCCTGTTGAAATAGCGGGGTTTAGCTTGTTATGAACCCCACTCAGGAGGACGGACGATGAGGATGATGCGGTTCGCCGCGCTTCTCCTTGGCCTGTCGGCGCTTATTTCCACCGGTGCCTTCGCCCAACAGACCACAGGAAATATCACCGGGCGTGTGTTAGATGCGCAGGGCGCCGCTGTACCGGGCGCAACCGTTACCGCGCGCAATGCAGCAACGGGCTTTACCCGCAGTGTTATTAGTGACGAGGAGGGCGTTTACCGACTGCAGGCCTTGCCGGTCGGCACCTATGACCTGGCCACCGAGTTGTCCGGGTTTTCGAGCGTCGAGCAGAAAGCCGTGGTCGTCAACGTCGGCCAGAACATTTCGATCGACTTTGCCCTCAAGGTGGCATCGGTTGCAGAGACTGTTACGGTCACGGGTCAGTCGCCGATGATTGAAGCGACGGCGTCATCGGTCGGCGGTGTCGTGGACATCGGCCGTATCGAGAGCATGCCCCTCAACGGACGGCAGTTCGCCAACCTGGCCGCGACTATTCCAGGCGTTGGCCTCGGCTTCCACTCCGACCCGACCAAGAGCACGCAGTACTCGCCTCAGGTCAACGGCGGCAACGGCCGCAACCTGAACTACCAGATCGACGGTGGTGACAACAACGACGACACGGTCGGCGGGTTGTTGCAGCTGTTCCCGCTCGAAGCGATTCAGGAATTCAACATGATCACGTCGCGCTCGAAGGCCGAATACGGCCGCAGCAACGGCGGCGTGATGAACATCGTCACCAAGAGCGGCACCAACGTGCCGAGTGGCAGCTTTTTCACCTTTTTCCGTGACACGGCGATGAACGCCATCACTGAGACTGAGAAAACCAACGAAGCGGAGAAGCAGGATTACCGCCGCTATCAGTTCGGTGGCTCGTTCGGCGGGCCGATCGTTCAGGACAAGGCCCACTACTTTTTCGCGGCCGAGCGGACACAGCAGGACACCTTTCAGCTGGTCGAAACGGACGGCCTGTTCCCGTCACTCGACGGCATCTTCCCGACACCGTACCGTGAGAATCTGATCACCGGCAAGGTGACGGCGGCCGTCAATGCGTCGCAGTACCTGTCGGTTCGCTACGGACGGAATACCAACGCGCAGCCCTACGGCGCGGACCCGCAAACCCCTCCCAACGGGTGGGGCACGAGCGACAACGGGTTCAACTCGATCAACCTCAATCACAACTGGGTTCTTGGCTCGAAGCTGAACGAGTTCATCTTCCAGTACGCGGATTTCAAGAACCACATCGGCGCCAACAGTGAGGATCCGTACCAGTTGTTCCCCAATGGCGTCAGCATCGGCCAAAGCCCGAATACGCCGCAGACGACCGAGCAGAAGAAGTGGCAGTTCCGCGACGACTTCTCATGGTCGGTTGCCGGGATGGGCGGTATCGGTCACGACTTCAAGGCTGGCGTCAACTTCATCAACGAGCCGCGCCTGTTCATCACGTTCAACTCGGGCAAGGGTGTGTTGCAGCACACGCACCTGACCGACGACCCGAACGGCCCGATTTCGATCGTCACGTTGAACGACGGCGATGCGTCGGCCAACATTCCGTTGAAGCAGTACGCGCTCTACTTCCAGGACGACTGGCGCGCCACCGATCGCTTGACTATCAACGGTGGATTGCGCTGGGACTACATCACCGGCTACCAGTTCGATCAATCGCTGAATCCGAACTTCATCAAGGTTCAGGCGGCGGGCGCTGCTGGACAACTGGCCGGCATCAAGGGCCTCGAGAATGCGGGTCTCGAACCGCAGAATGACAAGGACAACTTCCAGCCGCGCATTGGCTTTGCCCTCGACGTCAAGGGCGACGGAACGAGCGTCGTTCGCGGTGGGTGGGGCATCTACATGGACATGGGCTACACCAACTCGAACGCGCTGTTTGCGGCGAGTGACGCAACTGGCCACGGCTTTGGCGCCGTCCTGCGAGTGGACAACCAGGCAGGTATCCGCAACCCGGATGGCAGCTTCTATCGAGTCGGACAGCCGATCTCGAACATTCAGAGCCAGAACGAGGCCGTGGTTGGCGCGTTCCCACTCTTCGGACAGTGGACGGATCCCCGGCTCGAGATGCCCTACACGCGTCAGGCCTCTCTGGGTTGGTCGCACGAGATCATGCCGAGCACGGTCATGACGTTCGACTTCGTGCGAGCCGACGGCCGTGATCTCAACGTGCGCCCACGCATCAACGTGCGTATCAACAATGTGGCGGGTTCGCCGCGCGTGTTGTCGTCCCTCGGCCTGAACCCCGACGCAATCGGGACCCGCCCCGGAATCAGCGCGGGCAAGAGCGAATACACGGCGCTCATTACCGGCGTGAAGCGGCGGATGCTCAATGGGTTCGACTTCGCCGTGACCTACACCTTGGCTGAAGCCAAGAGCACTATCGGTACTGCTGCGGACGAGCTGAACGCGAACAACCTGCAGGACGCGAAATTGCTCTATGACGATCCGCGGGTCTTCGGTCCGACCTCGCGCACCGACGCGCGCCATTCAGGCTCGATTTCGGCAGTCATGATGGTGAAGGGTTTCACCATCTCGCCGATCTTCCTCTACCGGTCAGCGCTGCCGGTCTCCACCATCGAGGGTGTTGACCGAAATAACAACAGCGACAATAACGACCTGCCGGATCGCGCGTGGCAGTTCGACGGCGTGGGCAACCCGCCGAAGGACATTGGCGCTTGCGAGACGTGGAACTGCGGTCGCGGCGCTAAGCGTACCCAGATGAACCTTCGCCTCTCGTACAGCTTCGATCTCTTCGGCCGGTCGCGTATCGAAGCCATCGGCGAAGTCTTCAACCTGTTCAACGCGAAGAATCCGTCGACCTTCGTGACCAATCGGCAGAGCGCGCGGTTCATGCAGCCGAACGAGTTCTCGGGCGACTTCCAGAACCCCGAGCAGCGCGTCGGACAGCTCGGCTTCCGCTTCTCCTTCTAGACACGGAAGCACGGAAGACTCAAGAAGCACGGAAAGAGGGCGCGAGGCTTCGGCTTCGCGCCCTTTCTATTTGGTGATTGGGCGATTGGGTGATTTGGCGATTGCATTGAGTGATTGAGTGATTGAGCGATTGCATTGGGTGATTGGGGTAAGTGCGTGACGTCCGGGGGATCGCAGGCAAGCGCGGAGAACAATTCGACCATCCGCGGTGTGGGCGCGGGCGGGTCGAGGGGCGCCGCCCGTGTGAGTGGCGTGACTCGTGCAGAAAAACCCACCTCGCAGCGCCCGTTGCGGTGGCGGCGCTGATTCGCCACAAACGCCCAAGTTAGCCGCCCATGCAAACGGCTGTTGAATGAGCTGCTGGGCGATCTGTGATTTCATTGTCTGAGTGGGTGACTGGCGTCTAGTCGTTGACGAACTCAGGCCGTTGCTGGGCGACCGGCTGTCTACCTCTCAGGCGGTTCGCGACCATCATTCCCACGGCGAGTCCTGGCACGACCCATCACCGCCGGACGCGGTTGCGTTTCCCCAGACAACCGAAGAAGTCGCCGCGATCGTCACGGCTTGTGACCGGGGCCGCGTGCCGGTAATTCCGTTTGGCATTGGCAGCTCCCTGGAGGGACACGTCAACGCGGTTCATGGAGGCATCACGATCGATTTGACGCGGATGACGAAAGTGCTGCGGCTGTCGGTTGAGGACCTCGACGTGACGGTCGAAGCCGGACTCACGCATCGCAAACTCGACGATCACCTCAAGAACACCGGCCTGATGTTCCCGGTCGACCCCGGCGCGGACGCGACGATTGGCGGGATGACCGCGACCCGCGCGTCCGGGACGACGGCCGTCCGTTACGGAACGATGCGAGACAACGTATTGGGGTTGACCGTCGTTCTGGCTGATGGACGCGTGGTGCGCACTGGCGGCCGCTCTCGCAAGTCATCGTCCGGCTACGACCTCACACGATTGTTCGTAGGGTCTGAGGGAACGCTTGGTGTGATCACGGAGGTCACGCTGCGCCTGTTCGGACGGCCTGAAGCGGTTGCCGCGGCCGTATGTCCCTTC
Source organism: uncultured Acidobacteriota bacterium (assembly GCA_963724485.1). Lineage (GTDB taxonomy): Bacteria > Acidobacteriota > Vicinamibacteria > Vicinamibacterales > UBA2999 > JACCSI01. The sequence continues at coordinate 57,829 of CAVRUW010000009.1, read as the reverse complement.
CAATCGATGGAGGGTGCGACCAAGACGGTGATCACGACCATTCAGCTCGGCATCCCCGTGGCACGTATCGAGATCATCGACGAGCAGCAGCTCGATCTTGTGAACCGCTACTCCAAGACGGAATATCCCCTGGCGCCGACGTTGTTCTTCGAGTTCCATGGGATCAGCAAGGAGACGGTCGACGAGCACGCCCGTGCAGTTGAAGCGATCGCCGCCGAGAACGGCTCATTGGGCTTCCGCGGAGCAGCGTCGCCGGAGGACCGGGCGACCTTGTGGCAAGCGCGCCACAATGTCCTGTATGCGACGGTCGCCTCGCGTCCCGGCGCCAAGCCCTGGACTTCCGACGTCTGCGTCCCGATCTCCCGATTGTCTGAGTGCATTCTCGAGACGCAGGACGACTTGCGACGGTCCAAGATCATCGCTCCGCTCGTCGGTCATGCCGGAGATGGAAACTTTCATCTGATCTTCATGGTCGATACCGGCGACGCGCAGGAGATGGAGCGAGTGAAAGCGGCCAATGCGCGATTGGTTGAACGAGCGCTACGGCTTGGCGGCACTTGCACAGGCGAGCACGGCGTTGGGTTCGGCAAGCTGAAGTATCTGAAAGAGGAGCACGGCGATTCGCTGGAGACGATGCGCGCTATCAAGCGAGCCCTCGATCCGCACAACCTGATGAACCCGGGGAAACTCATACCGGATATGTGAGTTCAGAAACGTAGCCACGACCAGCCTTCGCCAAGGCTACGGCGGTCCGCCGAAGCTTCAGCGTAGGCGGAAGGGCACGAAGACACGAAGTAGGATTTCAGGGGAGCCAGACCTTTGTTCTTCGTGTTCTTCGTGCCTTCGTGGCTAAATTCTCGTGTTCGTCAATTCGCGTTCCGTCGTTTCCTTGTTAGAGTTGTCGCTCGTGGCCAAGCGCAAGCCTGAACCGTCTCTCTTCGACATCTCTGACGATCAAAGTGGCGACGTTCCGCCGCCCTCCGGGGAAGGGCCGCCCGGAGGTGGCTTCACCGACGGCACCAGCGTCACGCTGCACGAGGCAGCGCAGTCGCGTTATCTGAACTACGCCCTGTCGGTCATTACGTCTCGCGCGCTGCCAGACGTGCGAGACGGCCTGAAGCCAGTGCAGCGCCGCATCCTCTACACGATGTGGCAGCAGAACCTGACGGCCGATGCGAAGCACCGGAAGTGCGCCAAGGTCGTCGGCGATGTGATGGGCAACTATCACCCGCATGGTGACGCGGCGATCTACGAGACGCTCGTGCGGATGGCGCAGTCGTTCTCGCTGCGTGTTCCGCTCATCGACGGGTCCGGGAACTTTGGATCGCTCGACGGCGATGCCGCGGCGGCGATGCGCTACACCGAGTGCCGGCTGGCACGTGTCGCGGACGAGATCCTGCAGGAGATCGAGCAGAAGACGGTTCCGTTTCGGCCCAACTACGACGGCACGCGCAACGAGCCGGTCGTCTTGCCGGCGCGGATCCCCAACCTGCTCGTCAACGGCGCCACCGGCATTGCCGTTGGCATGGCGACCAACATTCCGCCGCACAACCTCAACGAGGTCTGCACCGCGCTCATCAAGTTTCTGGATAACCGAGAGCTCACCAGCGTCCAGTTGTGCCGCTACATCAAGGGTCCCGACTTCCCGACGGGCGGCCACATCCTCAACTCGCCATCCGAGCTCAAGGAAATCTACAAGACCGGACAGGGCACCGTTCGCGTTCGTGCCACGTGGGAGAACGGTCCGGCAACGCGCAGCGGAAAAGTCATCTACATCACGAGCATTCCCTACGCGGTCAACAAGGCTCAATTGGTCGAGCGGATCGGTGACGTCGTTCTCAGTCGCAAGATGCCGCACCTGGTCGACGTCAAAGACCTGTCGACAGACGACGTGCGGATTGAGCTCGAGCTGAAGCCTGGTGCGGATGAGAACCTGGTGATGGCGTATTTGTGCAAGAACACGCCGCTCCAGACCACGTTTGCGGTCAACCTCACGTGTTTGATCCCGACCGAGAACGAGCAGGTCGGCCAACCCAAGCGCCTCGAGCTGCACGAGGTGCTGTGGTGGTTTCTCGAGTTCCGGCTCAAGGTCGTCACCAGCCGCCTCGAACACGAGCTCGAACAGCTGCGCCGCCGGATTCACATCCTGGAAGGCTTCGAGAAGGTCTTCGATGCGCTGGACGAGATCATCAAGATCATCCGCAAGTCCGATGGCAAGGCTGACGCGGCCGAGAAGATCGTCAAGCGGTTCTCGCTGGATGCCGAACAGGCGGACGCCATTCTCGAACTCAAGCTCTATCGACTGGCCCGCCTCGAAATTCTCGTCATTCAGCAGGAGCTCGCCGAGCGTCGAAAGCGAGCGCGCCAGATCAATGCACTGCTCAAGGACGAAGACTCGCGCTGGGCGATGGTGAGAGAGGAGCTCGAGGAGATTCAGAAGAAGTACGGCGAGCCGCGCCGCACACGTATCGAGGAAACCGAAGACGTCGAGTACTCCGCCGACGCGTTCATCGTCGACGAAGACAACGTCGTGATTGTGTCCCGTGACGGGTGGGTGAAACGTCAGAAAGAAGTCAAGGATCTTTCGACGACGCGACTTCGCGAGGGCGATAGTGTGCTGGCGGCGCTAGCAGGGAGCACGCGTGCGACCACGGTCTTCTTCAGCAACTTCGGCGCTGCCTATACGGCGCGCATTGCCGACATTCCGGCGTCAACTGGTTACGGCGAACCGATTCAGAAGCTGTTCAAGCTCAAGGATGGGGAGAAGGTGATCGCCGCCCTCAGTCTGGATCCTCGCGTGGCGGGAGCCATTACGGCTCGAAAGGAAGGCGAGGAGCCGCCTGTCCATGCGATTGCGGTCACGAGCGATGGCTACGCGCTTCGCTTCTCGCTCGAGCCACTTGTCGAGCCGAGCACCCGCGCCGGGAGGCGTTACGCCCGCACTGCCGACGGGGCCGAGGTTGTCGCCGTCAGTGCCACGACCGGCGCGGAGGTGGTCATCGCGGCGACCGGCGACGCACGAGCGCTGTTGTGCAAGGCGGACGAGGTCAACTTTCTTTCAGGGCCCGGTCGCGGCGTGATCCTGATCAAGGTCTCGTTTCCTGACGACAAGGTAATCGGCGCGCGTGTATCGAGCGGCGATCGCGATCTGATGACGGTCGAGACCAGTCGAGGCGCTGAGCAGACGATCAGCACAGCGAAATATGAAGTGACAGGTCGGGGTGGAAAGGGTCGCGAGCTGTTGCAGAGAGGTCAATTTGTACGGGTGCTGCCGTCGGAGGTCGTGGTCCCGACACTCGAAGGGCAGGACTGACTCTTGGGGAACGTAACGTAGCCACGAAGGGCACGAAGTCACGAAGACAATCCTGAAAGTTCTTCGTGCGCTTCGTGCCTTCGTGGCTCAATTCCTTGAGACTCGATTCTTACTTTTTGGCGACGCCAAGTTCCGCCAGCTTCGCCGCCACATCCTGCCCGGCGCTCGACGTCCGGACCGCCTTATCGATGTAGAGGATCTTCCCGTCGGTCCCGATATAGAACGTCCACCGCGAGGCGACACCGAAACGGCTCATGACGCCGTACGCAGTCGCGACTGATTTGCCCGCGTCCGCGAGGATCGGGTAATCCGCGTCGACGTGCTCCGCGAACTTCTTGTTGGTGTCGGCGTCGTCCACGCTGATGGCGTAGTAGGCCACATTGAATTGCCGGATGGCATCGCCGCTCTCACGGAGCGACTTGCACTCGGCGGTTCACCCGCCGGTGAAGGCTTTGGGGAACCAGGCGAGCACGACCGCGCGCTGGCCCATGTGGTCGCTCAGTTGATGGGTCTTCCCGTCGGAGCCGGGAAGGTTGAAGCCGGGTGCCACGTCGCCGACTTTCAGCTCCACGTTGGATTGCCCCCAACCGGTGATCCCGGCAACCGCTGCCACCATGACACCCGCCACGAGCTTGAGCGTCGTGCGCATCGACATGACCCATCGTATCAAAAGGACGAGTTGGCGGCTTTCACGGTCCACGGTCCACGGTGTGCGGTCCCCGGTCCCCGGTCTACGGTCCACGGTGGCCTCGAGGATCGCTACTGCACCGCAGGCACCAAATGCACCAACGCAGCATGGCACCAGCACCAAAGGCACCCGAGGCACGATAGGCACCCAGGCACCACAGTAAGATCGTAGCGTGCGTAGACGGTTGATGCGTGTGCTGGCCATCTCGGCCTTGGCCATCGCCACCTCGATCGTCATCGCACTGATCGTCATTCACACCAATCCGATTCAGTCACGCGTGCTGTCATGGTCGATCGGCGAGGTGGAACGCCGATTCGATCTCGACCTCGCCGCTGACGACCTGCATTACAACCTCGCCGCGCGTCGCGTGGTGCTGACCAACGTTCGTTTGGCAGCAATCGGCCACCGTGACAATCCCTTCTTCACCGCCAACGCCGTGACCGTACGATTGCCATTGGCGGCCTTTACAGGGAGGCTGCGATTCGACGAGATCGCGGTCGACCATGGTCTCGTCACCATCACGCGAGACGAAAACGATCGCTCGAACCTTCCTCCGGGCCGTGGCCGTCGAAATCCCAATGCGCCGGTTCGACGCCTCGACGTTCGTGGGCTGACGGTCAACACCCTCGATTTCGACTACCGCGATAAGCGCCGGAGCGTCGAGATCAAGGCTGCTGGACTCAAGACCGATCTCGATTACGAACTGGGGAAGGGTGCGGTCGGTCCATTCATGATCGAGCGTGGTGTGGAGCTGCGGACTCGCACACAGCGGGTAACCATCGATCCGGTGAAGGGTCGGATGGCATTCGGCGGCTCGAACGTCGAACTCGAAGATGTCGGTCTGGCGACTTCCGAAGGCACGTTCCTGCTGGCTGGTGAAATCGATCGGGTCCTGGATCAGCCGACCCTGAACTTGCAGTTCAAGGGCACGACGGATCTGAAGGTTGCCGAGCGCTGGACGACCCCTCCAGTGAGCCTGTTGGGTCCGGCTTCGATTGACGCCGTGATGACAGGAGCGCCGTCGCAATTCGTGCTGGATGCGTCGGTGAAGACCAAGGACTCGACGGTGGGGACGGAGAAGGGCGTTGCAATCGACGCCCAGGCGCGGCTGACACCTAACGGCGTGACCGTTACGCGCTCGACCATCGTTCCCGCGACCGGCGGCACGGTCGAGGCAACAGCAGACGTCGGGTTTGGTCAGCAGGCTCCATGGTGGGTGGCTGCGACCTGGCGTGGTCTCGATGCCGCAGCGGCCTTCAGACTCGCCGATGTACATCCGTTGGCCTTCGGTGCATCGGTGACTGGCAACGCTCGGATCGATCGCGTTGCCGGCGAACCGTTTCGTCTACAGGCCCACAACGAGTCGGCACCGAAGTCGGCGGCGGGAACGGCACCGCTGTCCGGTGTCGTGGACTTTCTCGTCGAACGTGATCGCTGGCGAGCCAATCAACGTCACCGAGTTGGCGCCACGTCGGTTGACGGCCCTATCGGCGGGATCTGGAATCGACAGTCGGTCACGCAATCCACCTTTGACGGTCAGCTTGTGGTCCGGACCGAAAACGTCGGAGAAGCTGCCAGGTTCGCGGCCTTGTTTGGGCTGGCCACTCCCGCGATCGTTCGCGATGCGACCGGGCCGGTCGACGCCACCGCCCAGATTGGCGGTGTGTTCAAGGCGCCGCGCTTCACTGGAACCCTGAGCAGTGCGACCGGGATCACCCTGCCGTCCATCGGGTCGACGACCCTCTCGGCCAATTTCGATGTGTCTCCGAATTGGCTGAACGCGACCGAGATCGAAGCGACGATTTCACCGACCGCGGTCTTGGGACCGGGGCGAACCAATGTTCGCGGAAGCGTTGCCGCAGATCTCGGAAACCGAGGGCTGAGCGGTCAGTTCACGCTCGAAACTCCGTCAGCGGCCGATCTGCTGAACGCCCTGCCCGAGCCTTTGCGACTCGACGGACCGTTGGCGGCGACCGCCACCCTGGCCGGCACGGTCGATGCCCCCGAAGTGATCGCCGAAGTCAACGGAAGCAGTTTGAGCCTCAGCGGTCAGCCGATCGACTCCATAGAAGCGAAGACTCGTGTCGTCGATGGTGGTGTGACCGTCGAATCGCTGACGTTGCGGCAGGGCGAGGGTTCGCTGACGGCCACTGGCCGCTACGCCTGGTCGAACCGCACCTACGGCCTGGACGTCACCGGGCAGGACTTGAAATGGCGTGGCACCCTGGCCCGGCTTGGCGACGCGGAAGCCAGATTCGGGCTGAAGTTTGCTGGTAGCGGTGACATCGATCACCCGACCGGTGTCGGTGTGATTGAGTTCACCGTTTCAGGCGGACTCGCCGGAGAGTTGATCGACAAGGGAATCGCCAATGTGCGACTCGATGGCGAATCGGCGCGCGTGACCGGAAACATTCCATCGCTGGGCGCTTTCATCAACGCAACCATTCAGCCACGTCAGCCTTTTGACTACGAGTCAGTCATCGTGATGAACCGGATCAATCTCCCACCGGTCATCACGCTCGCCGGGCTGGAAGAGGGGCACGTAACCGGCTCCGTCAGCTTGAGCGCGACTGCCAAGGGGCAGCTGTCGTCGATCGCCAAGTCGCAAGCCTTCATCAATTTGCAAGATATTACGGCGGATGTGTCCGATGTTCCCGTCCGGCTCGCTTCGCCGTCGCGCCTGTCGTGGGATGGCGCCGGGCTTTCGATCGACGGCCTCGACGTCACGGTTGGGACAGGCCGCCTCACCGCGTCAGGGCGACTGGCCGAAGGCGGATTGACGAGCGCGAAGTGGAATAGTCAGTTCAAAGGCGAGCTTGGCGATGTGCTGCGGATCGGCCGGCCATTTGGCGTGCCCTCAGAACTGAACGGTTCCGGGCCCATCGATTTCACGTGGCAGTCGACAGGCGGCATCGAGCAGTCGACGGCGACGCTGCGATTGTCGGGAGGCACGATCGCCTGGGGCGAGCTGCCGCCGGTAACCAACCTGATGCTTGACGCCGACTTCGATGGCGCCACGCTCGATGTCACGCGACTGACGGGCCAATGGCAGGACGGCGGCATCGAAGGAACCGCGTCGATTCCACGAGCCGTTCTCGAGGCTCGGCAGACACCGGCGCCACCACTTCCGACCGGCCCACCCGGGTTTGCCAAGCTTCGCGTGACCGGCCTCAGCGAGACAGCACTCGCGCCGTTCGTCAGCTCCGCTGTCGTGGACAGCATTGATGGTCGTGTGTCCGCGGTGCTCGACGCTCAAATCACGAGTGCCTCAGTTGAGGGCGTCGCCGGATCGCTCAGGCTCGAAGAGGCCGACTTCCTGCTCGCAGGCGTCAAGGTCGCTCAGGTCCGCCCGTCGATTCTCGACATTCAAGGTGGAGTCGTCACGATCAAGGACGTTGCGTTCGACGCGGGCGGCAGTCCGCTGACCTTGACGGGCACGGCGCATCTCACTCCCGCTGATAAGCAGACGCTCGATCTCACGTTGCAGGGCACGGCTGATCTGCGCATCATCTCGGCCTTTGCGCCGACCGTGGCCACCGATGGCGAGGCCAAGATCAACATGGGAATCGGCGGCGCGCTCCGCGCTCCCGTTTTCAGTGGGCGCATCGATGTGGCCAACACCGAGATCGCCATTCGCGAGCCGCGCATCCTGGTGTCCGAGATCAATGGAACGATCGCGCTCGATGGGCAGCGGATCTTGTTCGATGGCCTTCGAGGCAGCCTCAACGGCGGGCCCTTGACGCTCGACGGCGGGTTCTTGCTGGAGGGATTCACGGCGACCCGAGGGGGACTCACCGTCGTCATCGACGGGGCTGCGCTCGAGTATCCGGCCGGGCTGCAAAGCGAAGTCGACGCGCTCGTCACCCTCGCGCCGAGTGCCACGGGTTGGACGCTGACCGGCGACGTCAACGTAGAGCGCAGCGCCTACACCGATACGATTAGTTTGCCCGCCCTGATCGCGGCGCGCCGCAGCCAAGTGCCAACGCCGCCCGGAGAGCCGACCTGGGCAGAACGGCTTCGATTGAACCTGTTCCTGTCGACTCTCCAGGACATGCGGCTCGACAACAACTACGGGCGCCTCGAAGCGGGAGCGGCCTTGCGAGTCAGTGGCACCGTCAGTGAGCCGGTGTTGGGTGGGCGGATCACACTGCGAGAAGGCGGAGAAATGTATCTCGCTGGCAACACGTTCTACGTTTCTCGTGGCAGCATTTCGTTCGCCAACCCCAATCGCGTCGTGCCTGAGTTCGATATCGAGCTGCGGACGCTTGTGTCAGGCAGAGATATCAGCGTGACCCTCGAAGGGCCGCTCGATCGCCTGGAGACCGAAGTCCGATCCTCTGACCCGACGATCGATTCGCGACAGGCCATCGCGATGTTAGTGGGAGGCACGGGCGAAGATGCCGTAGCGCTGCTGTCTGCGGAGCTTCTGGGTGCAACCGGTCGTGCAATTGGTCTCGATACGCTTCGCGTGCAACGAGGGTTCGAGACGGAGGAGTTTCGAGCGGACCCTGGCCTGATTGCCAACGAAACCGACCCGTCGACCCGACTGACGTTGTCGAAACGTATCAGGCCGGACGTAGAGCTGATCCTTTCGCAGAGCCTTCGCGAAAGTGGTGGTTTGACCGCCGTCGTCAGCTACAAACCCAGGCGCAATATCGAGCTGCGCGCGGCCTCCACCGACAATCTCGATCGATCGGTGGCGCTCCGACACGAGGTCACGTTTGGTGGCGGGTCACAGACCGATCCAGCGGCGTCCACGCCCGCACCGAAGGTCTCCGAGGTCAGGATCACGGGTGAACCTGGGCTACCTGCCGAAGAACTTCTGAAATTGCTAGAGCTCGATTCTGACGACACCTTCGAGTTCCACACCTGGCAACGCGACGTCGATCACCTTCGCGAGGAGTACCAGAAGCGGAATCATTACGAGGCGCGGGTGCGCGGTCTGCGGCAAGTGAGTGAGGACGGCTCGACGGTGGCCCTTGAATATCGGATCGAACCTGGCCCCATCTCGGAGCTCGCCGTCGAAGGCCACCCGCTCGAACCGGAGCTGGAAGAAGCGATTCGCGACGCCTGGCGGCGGACGATTTTCGATCGCTTCCTGATCGAAGACATCGAGGCGCGGATTCAGCGCCACATGATGGAAGAGAACATCATTGGCAGCAAGGTTGAGGTCGTGGTGGCCTCGTCCACGCCGCAGCGCAAGCAGATTCGTGTCAACGTAATCGCTGGCACGAGCGTCAAGCACAGATCAGTTCAGTACTCCGGCAATCGGGCATTCGACAACGATCGCCTCGACGCGGTGGTGCAAGACGCTGTGCTCATGATCGACGGCTGGATCGAGCCGACGCGCGTCGCCGAAGCCGTTTCGAACTTCTATCGCGAAGAGGGCTACCTTTCAGTCAATGTCAAGGCCGAGCCGCCGAGGGTCCAGGCCGATCGTGGCGTGCTTCCAGTCACGATTACGGAGGGCACCCGGTTCGTCCTCGGCCGCTTGATGTTCCCTGGCGTCAGTCCCAACCGCCTTGCGAGCGTTGCCGCCGCGGCGCGACTGGATTCGGGGATTCCCTATGTGGTGGCGGAGATCGACGCAGCGCGCCAGCGCGTGGAAGATCTCTACGCTACGGAGGGCTTCAACACGCTCCAGATCGAAGTCGAGGCGGAGCCCGACCCGAATGCTGGGACGGTTGCGATCGAGTTCGCGATCCTCGAAGGCGTCCAGCAGATCCTGCGGGAAGTCACAACCACGGGAGCAACGCTCACGCGTGATGGTGTTCTCATCCGCACACTACGGCTGCGAACGGGCGAGCCGGTCAACCTTGCGCAATGGTCCCAGGCGCGAAAGCGGCTGTACGACACCAACGTGTTCCGTGAGGTCGACATCGAGCCTGTAGCGCTGGCGCCGACCACCGAAGAGTCCGCGGCTGGCCTTCAACCGGTGCGCGCCGTAGTTCGAGTCGTCGAGTATCCCGTCTGGCGCCTGCGTTATGGCGCGCAGTTCAACGACGAGAAATCCGAAGTGCCGGATCCTGACGGAACCGAGCCGCGCTTGCTGAGCATCGGCGTGCTGACCGACCTCCAGAACCAGAACCTCTTCGGTCGCGCGATAACCGCCGGCATTGCCGGGCGCTACGAGCGCGATCGGCAGGCTGGCAGTCTCTTCCTGTCGAACAGCTCGTTCTTTGGCCTGCCGATCCGCTCGAGCGGGTTCGTGTTCAGCTCGCGGCAGCGGTTTTTTGTCGACGAGATCACCACCATCGACCGTCGTGTCGGCGTCAGCGCCGAACAACGATGGCGTCCGTTCCGGTACTCGGAAGTGATTTGGGGCTACCGGTTCGAGCGTGAACACATATTCGATCCGAACGCCTCAACTACCAACGCTGTCATCCCGCTCGATGTGGTCCAACACGTCGCACGGCTGACAGCCAGCATGATTCTGGACCGACGCGACGACATCACCGACCCGAGTGCAGGATGGTTTACTTCCGCGAACTGGGATCAGGCAGTCCAGGCTCTCGGATCCGACTTCACCAGTGCGAAGCTCCTGGTGAAGCAGTCCTACTATCGGGGTCTCGGCCGTCTGGTTCTCGCAGGCCGCGCGATCGTCGGAACGGCGGTGGGCAGCGAATCACTGGTCGTCTCCGATCGTTTCCTGCTGGGAGGCGCCACGACGGTTCGAGGATACGCGGAAGACAGCCTGGGTGCTCGTGACGGGCTCGGCCTGCCAGGCGGCGATGCGATCCTGGCGCTCAACGGCGAGCTGCGGTTCCCCATCCGCGGATGGATCCAGGGCGTCGGCTTTCTCGATGCGGGAAACGTCTTCGTGACGCGCCGGGACCTGTCGTTCGGGAATCTGTCAGCCGGATACGGCGTTGGACTACGGCTCGCCTCACCCTACGCGATGCTGCGGGTCGACTTCGGTATTCCGGGATCGACGGTCTCGTCGGACCGGCCCGCCAACAGGCTCAAGAGCGGCCGCTGGTACTTCGGCATCGGGCATATCTTCTAGTCGATCGAAGAACCCCTGTGACGTCATCGTCGTGGTCGAAGCGTCCGTAAAATCGCTTGAACTCCTGCCCGTTCTGGGGCATCCGGGGCCAGTCGCATGAACGCCTCGAAGTGTTCCGACATCTTCGGAATCTGCTTGATCCGTTGATTGGCAAGCCCGGCGTAGTAGTGGGCGTAGGCCAGATCGGGTTTCGCTTGGACGCTGCGGCCGAAGGCTTCCGCAGCCTGGGCGAAGTTCTGCTGCCTGCTGGCGACCACGCCAACCTGGTAGTGCGCGTACGGGTTGCCGCCGTTGGCAGACACCGCGCGATTCGCGGCTGCCATGGCCTCGTCGACATTTCCCCCCGCCAGGGCGGCGCCGGACTCGCCAATGGCCTTCCAGTCCTCTTCACCGCGCTCGCGAAGTCGTGAATACTCCTCGTTGGCCCGGCCGCCGTTATCCATCTTGCCGAAGGCTTGCGCGGCAAGATAAGTAGACTCTGGATTGTCGCGTTCGCCTTCGGCCTTTTGCACGGCCTCGTCGAGCGATCCGCGTTCAATCAACTTTTGAACCGTAGCTTCTTGGCCGGCCACGATGGCCGCCGAGAAGAGCAGTATCGGCGTGGCGAGGGCCAGTGACCTCAGGGAGTGACGGTTCGCAGGCATCACGGTTCTCCTCGTGGCCTACTGTGCAACGAATGTACCGACTATGGAAAGCAGAGAAATAGCGGAGCTGGTTGAAAGAATCATGGCGGGCGACCCGTGGCACGGGCCCAGCGTGAAAAAGGTGCTCGACGGAATTGACGCTCCGCAAGCCGCGCGCCGGCCACCGGGCGGCGTTCACAGCATCTGGGAACTCGTTCTTCACATGACCGGGTGGGCACGCGAGGTAACCGCACGGATTGGCGGTCGCGCCGCCGAGGAACCCGAGGCGGGCGATTGGCCGGCGGTCACCGACCCGACACCGGAACGCTGGCGTCAGGCGCAGGAGGATCTGTTCGCGGTGCATCGTGAGCTCGCAGCCGCGATTCGCTCGATCGATCCCGCAGGTCTCGAAAAACCGGTGCTCGACTATCGCAACGACGCGCTGGGCACTGGACTCTCTCACTACTTGACCCTGCACGGCCTGATTCACCACACCGTCTATCATTCGGGCCAGATCGCGCAGCTCAAAAGCGCAATGAGATGAGAGGCCAGATCTCGTTTGATTTCATATACTTCCGGTTCTAGGCTATACTGGGGAGCGTAACTTCTGCGTCGCGCGTGTCGCGTCCCCGAAGTTTGTAGCCTCCCTGGGTTCTTCGATCCTGGCCACTGAACTTGGCGCGTTTCTCTATCGCCCCGTGTGCACTGGCCGTGGTCCCGGACCACAGATTGCTGACAACCGATCACTGAAAGACTGATCACCGGCCACAAACCACTGACTGCTGAAAGAAATGTCCGATCAACGACTGAAGATTGCTGTCTTCATCGATTTCGACAATGTCGAGATCGGTGTAAAAACCACCCTCGGCCGCCAATTTGATGTTGGCGCCGTCCTCGAAGCCGTGAAAGAGCGCGGCGAAATCATCACCAAAATCGCATACGGCGACTGGAAGCGAGCGGGCGACCACAGTCGCACGATGGCTCAACACGCCGTGCGTCTCGTGCAGCGCGTCATGACCCCGGGCGGGGACAAGAACGGCGCTGACATCAACCTCGCCCTCGACGCTCTCGAAATGGCGTTTACCCACGACCACATCAACGCCTTTGTCATCGTGGGCGGCGACAGCGACTTCATCACGCTGGTCGAGAAACTGAAGCAGTACGACAAGAAGGTATTCGTGATCGGCGGACGCTCGTTCACGAGCCAGGTGATGCAGAAGAACTGCACGGAATTCATCGCCTACGAAAACGTTGCTGGCAGCGGCGGCGGGGACCGCGCCCGCACTGCTCCCCGGCTCGATCGTGGTCGATCCGGTCAAAGCTCACTGGATCAGGTCGTGCCGCTCGTTCAGCGCGCGCTCAAGGTGTTGGCGGATCGCGAAGTTTCACCGCAGCTTGGCTTGCTCAAGAGCACGCTGCTGCAACTCGATTCGTCGTTTTCGGAACGGGACTACGGCGCCAGCACGTTCCGCGACTTCGCGGAAAAGCTCGAACAACAGGGGCTCGTCACCCTCAAGCACTCCGGCCGCACCACCATCGTCGAGATGTCGGAGAACGGTAAGCAAGGTGTAGTCAACGGCTCCGAAGCCGTTGCGCCAGTGCTCGAGAGTCCGGCAGTTGACGAGTCTGCCCCCGTTTCAGCGACTCCAGAATTCTCGCTTGCCGATGGCGTTGCCCTTGTTCGGGCGGTGCTCGCCGAATCCCCGACGCCGCCACGGTGGCCGATGTACCTGCGGCAAATGAAGCAGTTCATTCGAGCGGCGCGACCCGATTTCGATGAGCGCCGTTACGGATCGTTGCCCGAATTGTTGCGTGCCTGTCAGAAGGACGGACTCTTGCGACTCGAACGAGATCGTCAAGGCGGACTACGCGCCTTTGCCGGCGCTGCTCGTCCCACGAACGTTCCACACGGATGGGCGAGCCTGGAGAGCATGGAGTCTGCACCGCCAGTCGAACTGGACGAGGCGGCTGAACTTGCCGGTGAAATGCCGCAGTCTGCCGATGGAACGCCAGTCTCGGTAGCTGCTGCGGCCGGCGGATCGGATTCGATCGATGAAACCGAGGGCGACGATCAACTCGCGATGTTCGGGGTCGTCTCGCCGGATGCCCCCGAGCCCAAAGTCGTGCGTAAGGGGCGTCGCGTGGCGAGCGATACGACGAAAGCCAAGCGCGCTCCGGCTCGACGTGCACCTCGCGCTGCGAAGTCGAAGAGCGAAGCGCCGCGCCCAAGGCGGAGGGCGCCAGTTCGCGGACGGAACAACGACAACGAGTAGGAAGGAACGCCGGGCTGCCCCTACTGTGAGGGCCCGGGCTTTAGCCCGGGCAACTCGTACACAATCTCCGAATACCCTAGTGCCGGCGTCCACTGAACGCGGCGCGGCGCAAGCGTGTCGGGTCGACCGGGCCGGTGAAAGTAGATCAGCACCTCGGCATACCGGTCTCTGAGCGGTTCGGTGAGCTCACGCGCGATGGCTGGCGCTTCGTGTAGAAACTCGGTCTCGACGTGAGCGATGAGAACGCGGTGGGCAGACAGATGCTCGGTCACCGACCATCGCGTGAGTCGATTGTGAGGCTGACGATTAGGCATGCGCTCGATCGTCATTGGCTGTGCTGCGATCGGCCGTGATCGAGACAACTCGTAGCCAATGAATCCGAGGACGCCAGCCATCCCGGCGGCACCAAGCCAGATGACGACCAGCGCCACGCGAGCCATGCTGCATCTTACCAACGGCACCGCCATCATTCCGTTGATCCGACAGGCAGGCATCGACGGCACGACGGTGCCGTGGGACGATGTGCTCCACGAGGGCCCGGTGCCCGCCGGCCTCAATCCTGCGGCGTTACGCGAACGCCGCGCCACATTCATGGCATCGTGCGGTTGGGGATCGGCTGAAGCAATCGGGCGCAAGCTTGCGGACCGCGATAGCGCACTGGACCGCGCGCTGGTGGGCTCGCCTGGAGCGGCGCCCATCGACGAGATCGTGTTGTGGTTCGAGCACGATCTCTACGATCAGCTCCACCTCTTGCAGATACTCGATCGCCTGCCGCTGGACGGGACCCCGCGCGTCACGGCGGTTCCGTCGAGCGACTATCTCGGCACGCAACCAGCGTCTCGTTTCACCGGACTCTTCGCCGCCCGTGCTGACGTCACATCCTCGCAACGCCTGGCGGCGCGCGATGCCTGGGTGGCGTTCCGCTCCGATGATCCACGAACGATAGTCGACGTGCTGCCTCGCGTCGTTGAACTGCCTCACCTTCGGGCAGCCTTGACTCGTCATCTCGAGCAGTTTCCCTCGATGCAGAACGGCCTGTCCCGTACCGAGCAACAAGCCCTCGAGGTGATTGCGAGTGGCGTTACCAGTGTTCACGAGCTCTACCGGGCCTCGCACCACGGACGCGAGGATGCGATCTTCATGGGCGATGCCGCTTTCATCGCGCACATCGACTCGCTGCTGCGTTCGTCACGTCCACTGCTCCGAGCCGGCCGTCCCACGAGGGCATTGACGTTGGATGACGATGTGAACCTGACGACCGACGGCCAGCACGTGTTGGAGAACCGCCTCGATCGCGTCCGTGCGTGCGGCATCGATCGCTGGCTTGGCGGCGTCGAGTTGAAAGGCACCGGTCCCGTCTGGCGATGGGATTCAGGCCGCGTACGGATGGCATAAAGACGCGTCAGTGTCCAGTTGTCAGTTGTCAGTTCAAAGGAACATCAGCGCCCCTTTGAACTGATAACTGGTAACTGACAACTGATCCCAATCTTCTCTCTTTCCCTATAATCACCCACCAGTGTCCTCCTATACCGCTAAAGACATCACTGTTCTCGAAGGCTTGGAGCCTGTTCGAAAACGCCCGGGCATGTACATCGGCGGCGTTGGCGCTACCGGCCTTCACCATCTCGTCTGGGAAGTGCTCGACAACGCGATCGATGAGGCGATGAACGGGCATGCCTCGAACATCCGCGTGACGCTGCACAAGGACGGGACGTCCATCAGCGTTGAAGACGATGGGCGTGGGATTCCCGTGGATGTGCATCCCAAGACGAAGAAGACCGCGCTCGAAGTCATCTTCACTGTCCTCCATGCCGGTGGAAAGTTCGAAAAGGGCAACTACAAGACCGCTGGCGGCCTTCACGGCGTCGGCGCCAGTGTGGTCAACGCTCTTTCACGCGATCTGATCGCGACCGTTCGGCGGGATGGGTTTCAGTGGGAGATGCGCTTCAAGCAGGGAAAGCCGGTCACGCCACTGAAAAAGCTCGGCGCGGCGAGGGGTTCGGGCACCACTGTCTACTTTCATCCCGATCCCACAATCTTTCCGAAGATCGAGTTCGATCCGGCGGTGATCCGCGAACGACTGGAAGTCGCGAGCTACTTGCATCGCGGTGTCAAGGTCACGTTCGAGGACGAGACGTCGGGCGACAAGACGGTCTTTCAGCACGACGAGGGGCTCGCCGATTACCTGAGGAGGATCATCGCGGAGCGCGGCGGCAAGCCCGTGCACGATACGCCGTTCGTGCTGCAGAAAGACAACGGGGTTCGCGCGGAACTCGTGCTTCAGTGGACCGAATCGACCGACGAGCACCTGCGCAGCTACGTCAATGGCATCCCGACGGGCTCCGGCGGCACCCATGAGAATGGGTTCCGAGCCGGGCTCGGCAAGGCCGTTCGCAACTACATCGAGACCCACAATCTGACGCCGAAGGGCGTCACCCTCACGACCGAGGACATCCGCGAGGGTATGACCGGCGTTCTTTCGCTCTTCATCCAGGAGCCCCAGTTCCAGGGACAGACGAAGGATCGCCTGAACAATCCCGAGATGCTGTCGACGGTTGACGGCATGGTCCGACCAGGGCTCGAGCATTGGCTCAATCACAACCAGTCGATCGCGGAATCGATCGTGGCACGCATCATCCTTGCGGCGCGCGCGCGCGAGGCCAGCCGCGCTGCACAACAGGAGGTTGTGCGTAAAGGCCCGACGTCGGGTCGAGTGACGCTCCCGGGCAAGCTCTCGGACTGCACGCATCCCGGCTCGATCACCAGCGAGATCTTCATTGTCGAGGGCGACTCCGCCGGCGGCTCGGCGAAGCAAGGGCGCGACCGCGCAAGACAGGCCATCCTTCCGTTGCGCGGCAAGGTGATGAACACGGAAGGGATGGCGACAGGCAAGGTCCTCGAGAACAAGGAGCTTGCCGACCTCGTGACCGCGCTCGGTTGTGGGGTGGGGAAGGGCTTCGATCAATCCCGGCTTCGCTACGGGAAGATCATCATCCTCGCCGACGCCGACTCGGATGGCCATCACATCGCGACGCTCCTGCTCACGTTTCTGTATCGCCACATGCCGCAGCTCATCGCCACCGGCAAGGTCTATCTGGCGCAACCGCCTCTGTATCGCATCGACATCGGCAAGGAGACCTTCTGGGCGTTAGACGATTCACAGAAGGCGCAGATCCTCAAGCAACGCGCCGGGCGAGCCACGCCCGAGATCACGCGATTCAAGGGACTCGGCGAGATGATGCCGAAGGTGCTGTGGGAGACGACGCTCAATCCGCGGTCGCGCCGTTTGCTGCGTGTGGATGTTGCCGATCAGCTGATAACCGATCGCGTGATCAACGAACTGATGGGCAAGGATGCATCGGCTCGCTTCCGCTTCATCATGGAACGCGCGGAAGAGGCGCAGGAGCTGGATGTCTAACACGCTCCTGACGATCTACGTCATCGGTATTCTGATCGGCCTCGTCGTGATGCGGGATCCCATCGGTCCACGGCTGGCAACGGCTCTGGTTTGGCCGTTGGGACCAGTCGCGTTCATCGCGGTACTAACGATCCTCGTGATTGCGTCTGCGGCCCTGTGGCCGGTTACAGTGCTGGGCCTGGCGGCAGTTGTCGGTGCGCTGGTCTGGTTCGTGACGTAGAATCATACGTTCGGCACAATGTCAGATTCGGCGCCTGCGAAGAAATCATCTCCGTTCGATCGTTCGCTCGTCGAAGGTCCGATCAGCCCAGCCGTCTGGAAGTTGGCGTGGCCGACGATGGTCCAGAACCTCGTTGCCGGGCTGCAGGGTGTCATCGATCACGTCCTCGTCGGTCAGCTGATCGGATACACCGCCAACGCCGCCATCGGCGTCAGCTGGCAGATCTTCCTCGTCGTCATCGTCTTCATGGCGTCGGTCTTCACCGGGCAGGCGGTTCTGGTCGCCCGCTTTGCCGGCGCCGGTGATTCCGAGCGCGTCAATCGGGTCGTGCAGCAGTCCTTTCTGACGGCGATCGGAATGTTCGTGGTGATGGCGGCGATCGGATTTGCGGCCGCGCCACGTCTGCTCGATCTCGTCCACGCCGCGTCCGAGGTCAAGCAGGAGGCGCTGCCGTTCCTCCGCATCACCTTCATCGGCAGCATCGGCATGCTGCTGTTCTTCATGATCTCCGCCGCCATGCGGGCGGCGGGCGATGCGCGCACACCGTTGCGGCTCGGCCTGACGATGACGGTGCTCAACGTCACGTTGAACGTGCTCTTGATACGCGGCTTCGGTCCGATTCCCGCCCTGGGCACAGCCGGATCCGCGCTGGGCACATCGATCGCGTCAGGGGCGGTCAGCATCTATGCGCTCTGGCACCTGTTCAAGGGCAACGGCGTCATTCGCTTCTCACGTCACATGAACTGGCGGCCGGACTGGGAAATCATCAAGGCGCTCTTTCGTTTTGGCCTGCCCACCGGCGTGCAGGGCATCGCCATGAACGTCGGCGGCGTGCTGATGTTGCGTTTCATGGGCTCGCTCGAGCAGAGCGCCGCAGCACAAGCCGCGTATGCGATTGGCTACACCGAGTTGTTTTCGATGATCACGTGGACCTCGGTCGGCCTGATGGGTGCGGCGTCAACGATCGCCGGGCAGAATCTTGGTGCCGGTCATCCGGAGCGTGCGATTGCGGGCGTGTATCACGCGGCACGGATCGGAATTACCGTCGCGGCCGTCGTCGGACTGATGTTTGTCGCCTTTCCCCATGCCTTGCTCGGAATCTTCGGTGCGACGGAGCCGGACGTCGCGACGATCGGCGAGAGCCTGCTGATGTACCTGGCCGTATCGGGTTTCTTCATTACGACGGCACTCGTGTTTACAGGAGGCCTGCAGGGAACCGGCGATACGAGAAGTCCACTCTTCATCACGCTGGCCTCGCAGGTTGCGATTCCGATCGGGCTGTGCAGCCTGATCCAAGCGATCCGGCCCCTCGAATCAAACGACATCTGGCTTGCGATCGTTCTTGGACACTTCACGCGGTGCGTCCTCAGCGTCCTTCGCTTCCGTCAAGGCAAGTGGCGTCACATCAAGGTCGAAGTCGAGGGGGCGAGAGCGTGATCCCATACTCACAAGCCTCAGAGACTCAGAGACACAGAGTTTTTGGGGAAATAATCTCTGAGTCTCTGTGACTCTGAGGCCTGTACGTTTCAACTAGGATTCTCTTATGTCTTCATCATTTTCCGGGGTGCGGCGAGTGCCGCCACCCACGAACGAACCAAATTTCAGCTATGCGCCAGGCTCGCCGGAGCGCTCCGAAATCAAGCAGCGCCTGGGTGACATGGCGAAGGAACGCGTCGAGATCGATCTCGTCGTCGGCGGCCGTGCCATCCGAACCGGCAGGACGGGGCAGGCCGTCATGCCGCACAAGCACTCACACGTGCTGGGCACCTACCACAAGGCGGGTGCAAAGGAGGTTCGTCAGGCCATTCAGGCAGCGCTCAGTGCGCGGCGCGACTGGGCGAACTGGCCGTGGGAAGACCGTGCCGCGGTGTTCCTCCGCGCTGCCGAGTTGTTGACGACGACGTGGCGGTCGACACTCAACGCCGCGACGATGCTCGGGCA
The DNA here is from genome assembly GCA_963724485.1 of uncultured Acidobacteriota bacterium. GTDB lineage: Bacteria > Acidobacteriota > Vicinamibacteria > Vicinamibacterales > UBA2999 > JACCSI01. Next base: position 38,347 of record CAVRUW010000009.1, on the reverse strand, counting down.
ATCGAAGACGGTGTTTCAGGCCGAGATCGACGCAGCGTCGGAGCTCATCGACTTCTGGCGATTCAACGTCGCCTACGCCGAGGAGCTCTATCGAGAGCAGCCGATCAGCAGCCACGGCGTGTGGAATCAATCCGACTATCGAGGTCTCGAGGGCTTTGTCTATGCCGTCACGCCATTCAACTTCACGGCGATTGGCGGCAACCTGCCCGCGGCGCCCGCGTTGATGGGGTGCACGGTTGTCTGGAAGCCAGCGTCGAGTGCGATGCTCAGCGCGCACTACATCATGAAGTTGCTGGAGGCTGCCGGTCTCCCACCTGGCGTGATCAACTTCGTACCTGGCGATGCGGCGGAAGTCTCGAACGTCGTGCTCGACCACCCAGAGTTTGCCGGCGTGCACTTCACCGGATCGACCGGTGTCTTCAACAGCATCTGGCAGCGGATTGGCCAGAATCTCGGCCACTATCGGTCCTATCCGCGAATCGTGGGAGAAACCGGCGGCAAAGATTTCGTCGTGGTGCATCCGTCGGCGGATCCGCAGGAAGTTGCCGTCGGACTCGTGCGCGGCGCGTTCGAGTATCAGGGCCAGAAGTGTTCTGCTGCCAGCCGCGCATACATACCGAAGTCGTTGTGGCCCGCCGTGAAGGAGCGCATGGTCGCGATGATGGCGGAGATCAAGATGGGGGACGTTCGCGACTTCCGCAACTTCATGGGCGCAGTGATCGACGCCAACGCCTTCAACAAGATCGCGGGGTACCTGGCTGAGGCAAAGAAGAACGCGACGATCATCGCCGGCGGGGGCGCCGACAATCGCAAGGGTTACTTCATCGAGCCCACCCTGGTGCAGGCGAAGAAGCCCGACCATCGACTGATGTGCGAAGAGATCTTTGGTCCCGTGTTGACGACTTACGTGTATCAGGATGCTGACTGGACACGAATATTGAAGATCGTCGATTCGACGTCACCATACGCGCTGACCGGCGCAGTCTTTGCCGGTGATCGCCGTGCGGTCCAGCAGGCATCCCAGGCGCTGCGCTACTCGGCCGGCAACTTCTATATCAACGATAAGCCGACGGGAGCGGTCGTCGGCCAGCAGCCGTTTGGTGGCGGGAGAGCCTCGGGCACGAACGACAAGGCGGGATCGAAGATGAACCTGCTGCGGTGGGTGAGCGTTCGCAGCGTGAAAGAAACTTTCTCACCCCCGCGCGACTTCAAATACCCATTCATGGCCGCCGAATAGGGGGTAGAGATGACGACTTCCACCACGGACTCGGCTCGCGACGCGCTGCGCCGCGAGCACAACGTCGCCCTCGTCAGCCCCTCGCAGGAGGGGTTCGCCGCAGAGCATCTTCCCGACGGCGTCTACGGATTCACCAGCTCGCCGGCATTGGCGTCGCCACTCTTCGCCATGCGTCACCATCGCAACTTCGAGATTCACCGCATGGCGAACGGGGTGATCGCGGTCATCGGATTCGTGACGCCCGCCGAAGCCAGTCAACTCGCGCACGATCGACAGGTCGAGCCGGTCAACGTCATGGTGCATCCCGATGCGGAAGGCGACGCGACCGCCATCGTTTCCCTGCCATACGATCGCGTCGTTCATCATCGACAGTATTCGGTTCTCAACGCCTCGGCTATCGCCTTGCAGGTCGCGCCTCCCAGCCGTCTCGGCGTCTAGTCCTCGCGGCTCCTGGATTCCGGCGCGTCGAGCGGCCCGGATTGATCCGCTGACCGCCCTCCGGTCCGAATAGGCGTTCTTCAGCAGTCGGTGCCAGCGGTGGGCGGGATTGGCGCTTGCGCCAAGGGCAACCGCTCATACAATGACCGCGTGCGAACGCGTCTTGCGCTGGCTGTCGCCAGCGTTCTTTTTCTTTCCGTCGCCGACTCGATTGCGCAGACCGCCGTCAGCCTGACGCCGGATCAGCAGCGGACGTTCTTGGCAGAAGCCAAGGTGATCGGGTCACGCCCAGCCGGCAAGGGAATCACCGGCTCTCTACGACTCACCTTGAGCGATGGCGTCGTCACGCATGACGCCGGCTTTCAATCGATTGACGATCGGATGTCGGTCACCGAGCGCGCCCAGGGTAAACGTCGTGCTGGGGAAGCCAACTTCGTCGATTCGTACAAATACAACATCGCCGCGTATGAGATCGCCCGGCTGGTTGGTCTCGATGACATGATGCCGGTCACCGTCGAACGCCGATGGCGCAACCAGATCGGTTCGCTCTCGTGGTGGGTTGACGACGTTTTGATGGACGAGACCGATCGGGAGAAGTCCAACACAAGTCCGCCAAACGTCCTGAGGTTCGCCCGGCAGCGGCAGCAGATGGTGATCTTTGCCGAGCTGTTGCGAGACGTCGACCGTAACAAGGGAAATGTCGTCTACACCAAGGACTGGCGCTTGATCATGATCGACTTCTCGCGCGCGTTTCGCCTGGACCACGCACTGCGCAACCCGGACACCGTGCAGCACTGCGATCGCGCTCTGTACAGGAAGCTGGAAGAGCTGACCGAGGCAGATGTCAAACGCGTCACGAACAAGTATCTGACCACGCAGGAAATCGAGGCGGTCATGGCTCGTCGTCTCTTGATCGTGTCGCGGATCGGCCAACTCATCCGCGAGCGCGGTGAGAACAGCGTGCTATACGACCGCACCTCAGGAATGTAGCTTGCAGTGCTAGCCGGACATGGCAAGGACCAGTCCGGCAGATGCCGTACCTCTGCATGATCAATTGCAAAAGTTGGCAGCATTCGAGCCCGGTGATGCGCCGGTGGTCAGTCTTTACCTCGACCTGAGACCCAATCAACAAGGCCGCGACCAATACGCGACCTTCGTCAAGAAGGCGTTCGGTGAACGGCTACGAACCACGCCGGCGGGTTCGCCAGAGCATCGAACCTTGGAGCGAGCCCACGAACGGGTCACTGCGTTTCTCGAGACGCAACTCAAGCCATCTTCGAACGGCCTCGCGACGTTCTGCGGGGATGAATTGTTCGAAGAGATGCAGTTCGAGGCGGCGTTTGACGGGCATGCGCTGTTCATTTCCCCGGTGCCTCATCTGTATCCCCTGGCGCGCCTGGTCGATCAGTACCCGAGATATGCGGCCGTTCTCCTCGATCGAAACCACGCTCGGATCTTCGTCGTCGCGCTCGGCGCGATCGAACATCGCGAAGAGGTTGCGGGCCTCAAGACGCGCCGCACGTCGATGGGAGGATGGTCACAGGCGAGATATCAGCGTCATGTCGAGAACATTCATCTGCATCACATCAAGGAAGTGGTCGACACGCTCAGCCGTACCGTTCAGGACGAACAGGTGCAGCGCATTGTCGTCGCGGGAGACGATGTGGTCGTGACGATGTTGAAAGAGCAGCTGCCTCAGCACCTCATTGACAAGCTGGTCGATATTCCGTCGATGGCTCACGAGGCTCCCGATGCCGAGATAGTGCTGGCGACTCTGGATGCCATGCGGCAAAAGGATGCCGAGTCTGATGCAGAGGCTGTCGCCGAGGTGGTCGATGCCTGGCAGGGCAGCGGGCTCGGCGTGGTCGGTCCGGAAGCAACGCTGTCCGCGCTGGTGCGTGGACAAGTAGACGAGTTGCTGCTCAGCGCGCGAGTGCAGACGCTCAAGCCGGTTCAGAACTTTCCAGAAGACTCTCCGAAGGGAGAGGTCGTTGCCCAAACTTCGACGGCGGATGGTGACGAGCAGCGCCACCGATTGGCGAGTGAATTGGTTCAGCGGGCCGAGCAGACCGCGGCTCGCGTTCGCATGATCGAGAACCCGGCGCTGCTGGAAGCGTATGGCGGCGTTGGCGCACGGCTTCGTTTCAGACTGTGAGATCGCAATGAGCCGACACAACAAGGTCAATCCCGATCACTACAAGGTCGCCGGCCGGTTATCGACCGATGATCTGGCCCGCGAGCGCAGGAACCAAAATTCGGCGAGGGTGACGGCTCTCCGTGATCGCTCAACGAAGCCGATGCCGCCGTGGATGACCAGACATGACGAACCGCGGACGGAAGAGCAGGCGGAGCCGACGCAGGCCCCCGCCCCCGTCGGGCCGCCAGCCGGTAATCGACCTGCCGGCACGCGGTCCAAGGCGCGTTCCTCTCGCAAGCCGGTCGCGCGAACTGCGGCCGCGACCAAGGCCAAGACCCAGACCAAGGCCAAACCCAAAACCAAAGCCAAGACCAAAGCCAAAGCCAAAGCAAGTCGAGAACCGCCAAGACCGCCACGCGAAAGACCGCCACGCGAAAGACCGCCAAGAAGCGACCTGTCCCATCCCGCCGCGGATGAGTCGAGGCAGCGACGTGCTAACGTCGCGCCATGACAAGAGAGACGGTTGGCTTCATTGGCCTCGGTGTCATGGGACGACCTATGGCACGCAATCTTCTCAAGCGCGGCTTCCCCCTCGTCGTTCACAGTCGGAGCCGTGGTCCGGTTGATGAGATCACAAGCGCTGGCGCTCGCGCCGCTGAGTCGTCAGCCGATGTTGCACGACAGGCGACTCGAATCATCACGATGTTGCCCGACGGGCCGGACGTCGAGCAGGTCCTGCTCGGCGAGGACGGTGTGTTTCAGGGCTTGCAGAAAGACTCGATTCTGATCGACATGAGCACCATCGCGCCGAACACGGCGCGACGCCTGGCCCACGAGGCCAGCTCACGTGGCGCGACGCTCCTCGACGCGCCCGTGAGCGGCGGCGAGATTGGTGCCATCGATGGCACGCTTTCCATCATGGTCGGCGGTGATGCAGCGGCGCTCGAACGAGTGCGCCCAATCCTGGAGGCCATGGGCAACCCCGAGCGCATCATTCACATTGGCGAGTCTCACGGCAAGTGTCGAAGCCTACAACCAGCATCTGGTGTTTATGTGCGTGCTACTTCATTCGTCGTATTGCTGGTCGGCATGGTGCCGGTGCGCAAGGCGGGCAAGCTGCCGCGCGCCACCCACGACGTGTCCTACTCGCTCGAGTACGGCCAGGCCACGCTGGAGATGCACCAGGACGCCCTCGCGCCCGGCGACCGGGTGCTGGTCATCGACGACGTGCTCGCCACCGGCGGCACCCTCGCCGCGACGCGGGCTCGTCGGCCTGTGCGGCGGCGTCACGGTCGGAGCCGCCGTGCTCATGGAGCTGTCGTTCCTCCCGGGTCGCCAGACCATCGGCGATCTTCCGCTGACGTCGCTCATGACGGTCTGACCACTGGACCCGGCTCCTCGGGCAGGGCACGCGAGGTCCTTGGCGCTTCGCGCCACCATGGCACGCACTTCGCCGCGTTGTCGTCGCTCGCAGGAGGCCGGCTACACCTTCGCTCCTCCGCCTTGCGCTGCACGCACCCTGAAGACGCCAAGCCTCAAAGGGCCTCACGCGCCCAGCCCTAGACTGGTGCAGTGACCGAGGAGCGCACCGTCCCGGAGACGCGGGAACCCGCGCCCGAGCCGGCTGCCGAGAGCACGCCCGCCGGCGGGCGGGGCATGCGCGCGCGCCTGGCCCGGATGGGTACCCGCAGCCAGGCCTCCAACCCGGTCCTCGAGCCGCTGTTCCGCGCCGTCCGCGCCAACCACCCCAAGGCCGACCTGGCCCTGCTGGAGCGCGCCTACACGACCGCCGAGACCATGCACGGCACCCAGATGCGCAAGAGCGGCGATCCCTACATCACCCATCCGCTCGCGGTGACCACGATCCTGGCCGGCATCGGGATGACGGAGCCGACCCTGGTCGCGGCCCTGCTCCACGACACGGTCGAGGACACGCCGTACACCCTCAAGCAGTGCCGTGAGGACTTCGGCGACGAGGTCGCCCAGATGGTCGACGGCGTGACCAAGCTCGACAAGGTCCAGTACGGCGACTCGGCGCAGGCCGAGACCATCCGCAAGATGATCGTCGCGATGTCGCGCGACATCAGGGTGCTGGTCATCAAGCTCGCCGACCGACTGCACAACATGCGCACGTTGCGCTACGTGCCGCAGCGCAGCCAGGAGCGCACCGCGCGCGAGACCCTCGACATCTACGCCCCGCTGGCCCACCGGCTGGGCATGAACACCATCAAGTGGGAGCTGGAGGACCTCGCCTTCGCGACGCTGCACCCGAAGATCTACGACGAGATCGTGCGGATGGTGGCCGAGCGGGCGCCGTCGCGGGACCAGATGCTGGCCGAGGTGATCACCCAGGTCGAGCAGGACCTGCGTGAGGCGAAGATCAAGGCCACGGTGACCGGCCGGCCGAAGCACTACTACTCGATCTACCAGAAGATGATCGTGGGCGGCCGCGAGTTCTCCGACATCTACGACCTGGTCGGCATCCGGATCCTCGTCGACGAGGACCGCGACTGCTACTCGGTGCTCGGCATCCTGCACTCGCGCTGGAACCCGGTGCTCGGCCGGTTCAAGGACTACGTCGCGATGCCGAAGTTCAACATGTACCAGTCGCTGCACACCACCGTGATCGGCCCGCAGGGCAAGCCGGTGGAGATGCAGATCCGCACCTTCGCCCAGCACCGCCGCGCGGAGTACGGCGTCGCGGCGCACTGGAAGTACAAGGAGGACGGCCGGGCCGGGCGCGACACCGAGAAGTCCGGCGACCTCGACGACATGACCTGGGTCCGCCAGCTGCTCGACTGGCAGAGCGAGGTCGAGGATCCCGGCGAGTTCCTCGAGTCGTTGCGCTTCGAGATCAACCGGGCGGAGACCTACGTCTTCACCCCTCGCGGTGACGTGATCGCGCTGCCCGCCGGGGCGACCCCGGTCGACTTCGCGTACGCCGTCCACACCGAGGTCGGGCACCACACGATCGGCGCCCGGGTCAACGGCCGCCTGGTGCCGCTCGAGTCGACCCTGGAGAACGGCGACGTCGTCGAGGTGTTCACCTCAAAGGCCGCGAACGCAGGGCCGTCGCAGGACTGGCTGGGCTTCGTGAGGTCCCCCCGGGCGCGCTCGAAGATCCGGCAGTGGTTCACCAAGGAGCGCCGCGAGGAGGCGATCGACCGCGGCAAGGACCAGATCGCCAAGCTGATGCGCAAGGAGGGACTGCCGATCAAGCGGCTGCTCTCCCACGAGTCGCTCTCCCTGGCCGCCGGGCACTTCAACCTCCTCGACGTGACCGCCCTGTACGCCGCGGTGGGCGAGGGCAACCTGAGCGCCCAGGCCGTGGTCCGCCGCGTCGTCGACCTGCACGGCGGCAACGAGGGCGCCCAGGAGGACCTGGCCGAGGCGGTGACGATCACCGGGCGCCGCGGTCGGCCGAAGCTCGCCGGCGGCGACTCCGGAGTGATCGTCAAGGGCTCTCCCGATGTATGGGTCAAGCTCGCCAAGTGCTGCACCCCGGTACCGCCGGACGCGATCCTCGGCTTCGTCACCAAGGGCGGGGGAGTCTCGGTGCACCGGAAGAGCTGCACCAATGCAGCTGAGCTCCTGAAGCAGCCGGAGAAGGTGCTCGAGGTGGAGTGGGCACCCACCGGCCAGTCGACGTTCCTCGTCAACATCCAGGTCGAGGCCCTCGACCGCGCGCGGCTGCTCTCCGACATCACGATGGTGCTGTCCGACGCCCACGTGAACATCCTCAGCGCCACTCTCAACACCACCCGTGACCGGGTGGCCAAGTCGCGCTTCACGTTCGAGATGGCCGAGGCGAAGCACCTCGACACGGTGCTCAAGGCCGTGCGCTCCGTACCGGGCGTGTTCGACGCCTACCGCGTTACCCACTAGGCCTCGTCCGCGTAAGGCGTCGTCCTCCCGACGGCGCGATTGTGCGGCCTCCGATGCCGATGTCAAGGGTTCGCTTCGCCGCTTCGCGCCCTTGACATCGCCAACTCCGGCCGTGATTCGCGCCTATCGGGAGGACGCCGCCGGCGTTCGGCCACGTTTCGTCACAAACCGCAGATTTCGGGGTGATTCCTTGCGGTTTGTGACCAAACGAGGTGGCCGGCGCTTGCGCGGGCGGCGGCTCGCTCAGCCGGAGTAGTCCTCCGAGGCGCGCTTGGCCATCTCGAGGAACGACTGGCGGGAGGCGAGGTTGTCCTCGAGCTCCTTGACCTTCTTCTCGTTGCCTGCGGCGCGGGCCTTCTCCAGGTCTGCCTCGACCTCGGCGATGGCGGACTCGAGCTTGGCGACCATGTCGTCGGCGCGGGCGGACTTCTCGGGGTCCGAGCGCCGCCACTGCTCCTCCTCGACGCCGCGGATCTCCTGCTCCACCTTGCGGATCCGGCCCTCGAGCTCCTTCATCCGCTCCCTGGGCACCTTGCCCGCCGCGTCCCAACGGTCCGCGATGTCGCGGAAGGCGCGCTTCGCCACCTCGATGTCGGTCACCGGGACCAGCGCCTCGGCCTCGACGAGCAGCCCCTCCTTGACCTCGGCGTTGGCGGCGAACTCCGCGTCGAGGGCCGCGTTGGCGGCGTCGCGAGCGCCGAAGAACTGGTCCTGTGCGCCGCGGAACCGCTTCCACAGCTCGTCATCGATGTCCTTGCGCGCCGGACCGGCCGCCTTCCACTGGCGCATCAGGTCGCGGTAGCGACCCGCTGTCGGACCCCACTCGGTGGAGTCGGCGAGCTCCTCGGCCTCCTTGGCCAGGCGCTCCTTGACGACCCGGGCACCCTCGCGCTTCTCGTCCTGCTCGGCGAAGTGCACCTTGCGGCGTCGGGTGTACGCCGTCCGCGCGCCCGAGAACCGCCGCCACAGGGCGTCGTCGGAGGGCCGGTCGATCCGGGGCAGCGACTTCCACTGGTCGAGCAGCTCGCGCAGCTTGTTGGCGCCGTGCCGCCAGTCGGAGCCCTCGGCGATCCGCTCCGCCTCGGCGACCAGCCGCTCCTTCTGCTCCTTGGACTCCGCGGCGCGCTGGGCCTTCTCGACCTTGCGCGACTCCCGCTGCTCCTCGATGACCGGGCTGAGGGCCTCGAGGCGGGTCGACAGCCCGGCGAGGTCGCCGACGGCGTTCGCGTTGGTCACCTGCCCGAGCACGGTCTTCACCGACTCGTTCGCCTCCTCGGGCGACAGCACGCCGGACCGGACCCGCTTCTCCAGCAGCTCAACCTCGAACGCCAGTGCGGCGTAGCGCTCGCTGAAGAACTTCATCGCCTCTTCGGGGGTCCCCGCGGGATACTGCCCCACCGACCGTTCACCGTCGGCGGTCTTCACGTAGACGTTGCCGTCCTCGTCGACCCGACCCCATTCGGAGCTCGTCACAGGCGTTCCTTTTCCTCATAGCCAACATCGGCATGCGCAGCGCAGTGGCCAAGGATAGTCACGGCCGCCCTCACGTGGGCCGATCCGCCTGGATAGGCTGAGCCAGTGTTGATCGCCGGCTTCCCCGCAGGACCGTGGGGCACCAACTGCTTCGTCGCCGCCACGGCTGCGGGCACGGAGTGCGTGGTGATCGACCCCGGCAAGGACGCCGCCGACGGCGTGGCCCAGGTCGTCCGCGAGCACCGGCTCAAGCCGATCGCGGTGCTGGCCACGCACGGGCACCTCGACCACATCTGGTGCGTGACCCCGGTCGCCGGCACCTACGACGCCACGGCGTGGATCCACCCGGCCGATCGGCACCTCCTCACCGACCCGCTCGCCGGGATGTCCCCAGAAACGAAGGGCATGCTCCCGGGCCTGCTCGGCGCCGACCACGAGTGGGCCGAGCCCGACGACGTACGCGAGCTGGGCGACGGCCAGGACCTCGAGATCGCCGGGATCAGCTTCGTGGTCGACCACACCCCCGGCCACACGCAGGGCTCGGTCACTTTCCGCACGCCGTACGACGAGGGCGACGTCACCGAGGTCATGTTCAGCGGCGACCTGCTGTTCGCCGGCTCGATCGGCCGCACCGACCTGCCGGGTGGCGACCACCCGACGATGCTGCGCAGCCTCACCGACAAGGTGCTGCCGCTCGCCGACGACATCGTGGTGCTGCCCGGTCACGGCGACCAGACGACGATCGGGCGCGAACGGGTCTCCAACCCCTTCCTGCTCGAGCTGCAGGACTCCGGCGCTGCCGGCCGAGTCACGCGGGGGCTGTAAGCCCGATGAACAGGCCGACCCCGCTCAGCGGGTTCCCCGAGCTGCTCCCTGCCGCCCGCGTCGTCGAGCGCCATGTCGTCGAGTCACTGTCCCGCAGCTTCGAGCTGCACGGTTTCGCCAACATCGAGACCCGGTCCGTCGAACCCCTGGACCGTCTCGCCAAGGGTGGCGAGATCGACAAGGAGATCTACGTGCTGCGGCGGCTCCAGGCCGCCGAGGGGGAAGGCGATGCCGGGATCGCCCTGCACTTCGACCTGACCGTGCCGTTCGCGCGCTACGTCCTGGAGCACGCCGGGCACCTCGAGTTCCCGTTCCGCCGCTACCAGATCCAGCCGGCCTGGCGCGGTGAGCGGCCGCAGGAGGGCCGGTACCGCCAGTTCACCCAGGCCGACGTCGACATCGTCGGCAAGGACGAGCTGCCGTTCCACCACGACGTCGAGGTGATGCGGGTGATGGTCGACGCCCTCGACGCGCTGCCCGTCCCTCCACTGAGCTTCCAGTTCAACAACCGCAAGCTGATCCAGGGCTTCTACCGCGGGCTCGGCGTACCGGACGTCACGGCTGCGATCCGCACCATCGACAAGCTCGACAAGCTGCCCGCCGACGCCGTGACGGACCTGCTGGTGAGCGACGCCGGCGCCAGTCCCGACCAGGCCCGGCGCTGCCTGGAGCTGGCCACGATCAGGGTGTCGGACACGTCCTTCGTCAAACGGGTGCGAGCCCTCGGAGTCGACGACCCCGTGCTCGACGAGGGGCTGAACGAGCTCGCTGCCGTGGTCGAGGGGTGCGGCGCGGGGGAGCGGCGGCGGGTGACCATCGAGGCCAACCTGCGCATCGCCCGGGGTCTCGACTACTACACCGGCACGGTCGTGGAGATCTTCATGGAGGGCTACGAGCGGCTGAAGTCCGTCGGCGGTGGCGGGCGCTACGACGCCCTGGCCTCCGACGGTCGGACGACGTATCCCGGCGTAGGTGTCTCGTTCGGCGTCTCGCGCACCCTGATCCCGTTGCTGGCCGACGGTGTCGTCGCCGGCAGCCGTCCCGTGCCGAGCGTCGTGCTCGTCGCACTCGTCGATGACGAGTCGCGCCCCGACAGCGACGCGGTCGCGCAAAGCCTGCGCGCGCGGGGCATTCCCTGCGAGGTCGCGGCGTCAGCGCAGAAGTTCGGCAGGCAGATCCGGTACGCCGAGCGTCGGGGCATCCCGTTCGTCTGGTTCCCCGGCGACCAGCATGAGGTCAAGGACATCCGCAGCGGGGAGCAGGTGGCCGCCGATCCGGACGCCTGGAGCCCACCGGAGGCAGACCTGCGACCGCAGGTTGTGCAGCCGCCCAACGAGGAGGAAAAGTGATCCGCACCCATGACGCCGGTGCCTTGCGCGCCGAGCACGTCGGCCAGACTGTGACGCTCGCCGGGTGGGTGGCCAAGCGTCGGGATCATGGGGGTGTCGCCTTCCTCGACCTGCGAGAGGCCAGCGGGGTGGTCCAGGTCGTCGTCCGCGACGAAGAGGTCGCCCACCAGCTGCGGAGCGAGTACTGCATCAAGGTCACCGGCGAGGTGACCGCGCGCAAGCCCGGCAACGAGAACCCCAACCTGGCCACCGGCGACGTCGAGGTGGTCGCCGCCGAGCTCGAGGTCCTCAGCGCCGCGGCGCCGCTCCCGTTCCCCATCGACGACCACCTCGACGTCGGCGAGGAGGCGCGGCTCAAGCACCGCTACCTCGACCTGCGCCGGTCCGGCCCGAACGCCGCGATCCGCCTGCGCAGCCAGGTCAACAAGGCCGCCCGCGACGTGCTCGACGAGCACGGCTTCGTCGAGATCGAGACCCCGACTCTGACCCGGAGCACCCCCGAGGGTGCCCGCGACTTCCTCGTGCCCGCGCGGCTGCAGCCGGGCAGCTGGTACGCCCTGCCGCAGAGCCCGCAGCTGTTCAAGCAGCTGCTCATGGTCGCCGGCATGGAGCGCTACTTCCAGATCGCCCGGTGCTACCGCGACGAGGACTTCCGCGCCGACCGCCAGCCCGAGTTCACCCAGCTCGACATCGAGATGAGCTTCGCCGAGCAGGACGACGTGATCTCTCTGTCGGAGCAGATCCTGGCCGCGCTGTGGCGGCTAGTCGGCCACACGATCGACACGCCGATCCCGCGGATCTCGTACGACGAAGCGATGTCCCGCTACGGCTCCGACAAGCCCGACCTGCGACTCGACCTCGAGCTGGTCGAGTGCACCGACTACTTCAAGGCCACGCCGTTCCGGGTCTTCCAGGCGCCGTACGTCGGAGCCGTGGTGATGCCCGGGGGCGCGAGCCAGCCGCGCAAGCAGCTGGACGCCTGGCAGGAGTGGGCCAAGCAGCGCGGTGCCAAGGGCCTCGCCTACGTCCTCTTCCAGGAGGACGGCGAGCTCGGCGGACCGGTCGCCAAGAACCTCTCCGGAGAGGAGCGCGCCGGCCTGGCGGATCACGTGGGCGCTCAGCCGGGCGACTGCGTCTTCTTCGGTGCCGGCCCGGTGAAGTCCACCCGGGCCCTGCTCGGCGCCGCCCGCCTCGAGATCGGCCGCCGCTGCGACCTCATCGACGAGACCGCGTGGAGCTTCGTCTGGGTCGTCGACGCGCCCCTGTTCGAGCCGGCCGACGAGGCCACCGCCGCCGGTGACATCGCGGTCGGCAGCGGTGCTTGGACCGCCGTGCACCACGCGTTCACCGCACCCAAGGACCCCGAGTCGTTCGACCTGGACCCGGGCTCTGCCGTGTCCTGGGCCTACGACATCGTGTGCAACGGCAACGAGATCGGGGGTGGCTCGATCCGTATCCACCGTGAGGACGTGCAGCGCCGGGTGCTCGCGTTGATGGGCATCGACGACGAGGAGGCCGGGTCGAAGTTCGGCTTCCTGCTCGACGCGTTCAAGTACGGCGCCCCGCCGCACGGCGGCATCGCCTTCGGCTGGGATCGAATCGTCGCGCTGCTCGCGGGCACCGAGTCGATCCGCGACGTGATCGCGTTCCCCAAGTCCGGAGGAGGCTTCGACCCCCTCACTGCAGCGCCTGCGCCGATCACGGCGGACCAGCGGAAGGAAGCCGGTATCGACGCGGCGCCGGAGGAGAAGGATTCGCCGGCGCCAGGGTGATCAGCGGCCGTTCTGGTCGAGACCAGATTGTTACGCGTGAGTGATCGTCCGTGCGGGATCGGTCACATATGGTTCAGCGCGAGCGTCCGGGACTCGGGCGCGTGCGTACCTATAAAGGAGAACGATTCATGCGACGCGTTCCACGCTCCATGGCCTTCGTTTTCACCACCGTACTCGCCGCGGGACTGCTCGCGGCATGCGGCGGCGACGACGACGGCGACAACGAGGGCGGCTCTGCAGGCGGCGAGATCGTCGTCCGGGGTTGCAACCCGGAGAACCCCCTGGTCCCCGGCAACACCGCGGAGACCTGCGGCGGCGACGTCCTCGACGTGACCACCGCGAAGCTCATCTACTACGACACCGAGGACGCGGCTCCCCAGATGGACATCGCCGAGTCCATCGAGACCGAGGACAACCAGAACTTCACGGTCACGATCAAGCCGGACTACAAGTTCTCCGACGGCACGCCGGTGACGGCCGACAGCTTCGTCAAGGCCTGGAACTACACCGCCTACGGCCCGAACGCCTTCCAGGGCAGCTACTTCTTCGAGCCGATCGAGGGCTTCGCCGACGTGCAGTGCACCGGCGACGACCCGGAGGACCCGTGCAAGGGCGGCAAGCCCGCGGCCGAGACGATGTCCGGTCTGGAGGTCGTCGACGAGACCACGTTCACGATCAAGACCACCGGCCAGGTCTCGAACCTGCCGGTGCGGCTGGGCTACACCGCGTTCGCGCCGATGCCCGAGGCGTTCTTCGAGGACCCGGCGGCGTACGAGCAGGCACCCGTCTCCGCCGGTCCCTACATGGTGGAGTCCCAGACCCCGAACAGGGAGATCGTCCTCGTCAAGAACCCTGAGTACGGCGGTGAGTACGCGGGCAACGTGGACAAGATCACCTTCAAGATCTACACCGACGACGCGGCCGCCTACGCCGACCTGCAGGCGGGCAACATCGACGTCACCGACACCATCCCGACCGACAACCTGACCGACGACGCCTGGCTGACCGACCTCCAGGACCGCGGCGAGTCGCGCGAGGTCGGTGTGATCCAGTGGATCGCCATGAACCCCGAGGTCGACCCGCGCCTGGCGGACCCCGACCTGCATAAGGCGATCTCGATGGCGATCGACCGCGACACGATCACCGAACAGATCTTCGCCGGCACCCGCACGCCGGCCACCGGCTGGGTGTCGCCCGTCGTGGACGGCTACCTCGCGGACCAGTGCGGCGAGGCCTGCGTCTACGACCCGGAGGCCGCCAAGGAGCTCTGGGACTCGGCCGGCGGCATCGAGGGTGACCTCACCTTGACCTTCAACGCCGACTCCGACCACGCACCGTGGGTCGAGGCCGCGTGCAACTCGATCCGGCAGGCCCTGGACGTGGAGTGCAAGCCGACCCCGCTGGTCGACTTCGACACCTTCCTCGGTCAGATCGACGCGCGCGAGGTCGAAGGTCTGTTCCGCGGGGGCTGGCAGATGGACTACCCGTCCATCGAGAACTTCCTGGTGCCGCTCTACTCGAAGGGCGCGGCGTCGAACTACGAAGACTACGACAACCCGAAGTTCGAGCAGCTGAACCGCGACGCCGCCGCGGCCGAAACGCTGGAAGAGGCCAACGCGCTCTACCAGCAGGCCGAGGCAGAGCTCGCGAAGGACATGCCGACCATCCCGCTGTGGTACACCGCCGAGCAGGTCGGCTGGTCCGACCGCGTGGAGAACGTCCACATGAACGCCTTCGGCGTTCCTGTCTACGCGGACATCACCCTGAAGTAACAACGTGAGCGGTGGGCTGGCCGTGCTTGCGGTCAGCCCACCGTTCTGCTCGCATGTTCGTAGCACCCGCGGTCGGCTCCGGCCGGCCCGCGGAGAACGCCACCAGTGATCGGGAGGCCCCGGTGGGTAAGTACACGGTTCGACGGCTGCTGCAGATGATCCCGGTCGTGCTCGGCGTGACGTTCATCATCTACTGGCTCGTGTTCTCGCTCCCGGGCGATCCCACCGCGGGGAAGTGCGGCGAGCGCCCCTGTCCGCCGGAGTACGTCGCGGCTTTCAACGAGAAGTACAACCTCAACGACCCGCTGCTCGTCCAGTACGGCAAGTACATGGCCGGCGTCTTCCAGGGCGACTTCGGCGAGAGCCAGTACGGCATCCCGGTCAGCGAGGAGCTCAAGGAGCGCTTCGTCACCACCGCCAAGCTCGCCGGGATGGCGCTCGCCTTCGAGGCGGTGATCGGCATCATCGCGGGCGTGCTGGCCGGTCTGAGAAAGGGCGGGTTCATCGACAACCTGGTGCTGGTCAGCACCCTCATGGTGATCTCGATCCCGATCTTCGTGATCGGCAAGGTGACCCAGCTCTACCTCGGCGTCAAGTGGGGGATCTTCCCCGTGACCGTCTCGTTCGAGGCGACCTTCTACGAGCTGATGCTCCCGGCCATGGTGCTCGCGTCGGCCTCCCTGGCCTACCTGGCCCGGCTCACCCGCACCAACCTGGGCGACAACGTCAAGTCCGACTACGTCCGCACCGCACGCGCCAAGGGGCTGCCGGAGACGCGAGTCATCGGGCTGCATGCGTTGCGCAACTCGATGATCCCGGTGATCACATTCCTCGGCTACGACTTCGGCGCCCTGCTGGGCGGCGCGATCATCACCGAGGGGATCTTCAACATCCAGGGGATCGGCGGCTACATCTTCCGCGGCATCAACGACAACGACGGCATGGTCGTGGTCGGGGCGACCACCGCGCTGGTCATCATCTACCTGTTCGCCAACCTGATCGTCGACCTCCTCTACGGCGTCCTGGACCCGAGGATCTCCCATGACTGAGCTCGCCGGCGCCGAAGCCGCCCTCGAATCCCGCCCCGACGAAGGAGATCACGGCGGGCCGGTGCGCACCCGTCGCGGCGACGCCTGGCGGCGTCTCCGCAGCAACCCGATGTTCTGGATCTCGATGGTGCTGATCGTGATCTTCGCGGTGATGGCGATCGCGCCTTGGCTGTTCACCGACACCAGCCCGCGCGAGGCGATCCTTGCCGACGCTCGGGAGAAGCCCAACAGCGAGGAGTGGTTCGGCCGTGACTCCCAGGGCTACGACCTCTACGCCCGGTGCATCTACGGCGCCCGGGCCTCGATCCTGGTCGGCGTGTTCTCCGCGTTCGGCGTGATGGTGATCGGGTCGTTCTTCGGCCTGCTCGCCGGGTATGCCACCGGCTGGAGTGACGCGCTGATCAGCCGGGTCGCGGAGATCTTCTTCGCGCTGCCGCTGCTCCTCGGCGGGATCATCATCCTGACCTCGCTGCCGCCCTCCGACGTCTACCTGATCATCGTCTTCAAGGTGGTCGCCGTGCTGGTGGTGCTGGGCTGGCCGAGCATCTTCCGGCTGATGCGTTCCTCGGTGCTGCAGGTGAAGCCGAACGACTACGTGCAGGCCGCGCGGGCGCTGGGCGCCTCGCCGTTCCGGGTGGTGACCTCGCACATCCTGCCGAACGCGCTCGGCCCGGTGATCGTGGTGACCACGATCAACCTGGGTGTGTTCATCGCCGTGGAGGCCTCGCTGTCGTTCCTCGGCATCGGGCTGCAGCCGCCGACGGTCTCGTGGGGCGTGATGATCAGCGACGCCACCCGGACCATGTCGTCCGCGCCGCACACCCTGTTGTTCCCCGCCGTGTTCCTCAGCCTCGCGGTACTGAGCTTCATCATGCTCGGCGACGCCATCCGCGACGCCTTCGATCCCAAGTCGCGCTAGGAGAACCTGCACGTGAAGAGCTCGCCGGTGACGCTGGTCGACGACCAGCCGAGCACCGAACACGACGGCCATCTGCTGGAGGTGGAGGACCTCCATGTGGAGTTCCACACCGACGACGGCATCGCGAAGGCGATCAACGGGGTCGACCTCCACCTCGACCAGGGCGAGACGCTCGCGATCCTGGGGGAGTCCGGGTCGGGCAAGTCGGTGACGGCGCAGGCGGTGATGGGCATCCTGGACATGCCGCCCGCGAAGATCCCGAAGGGCAAGATCCTGTTCCGGGGGCGCGATCTGCTCACCATGAAGCCGGCCGAGCGGCGACGGATCCGGGGCCCGGAGATCTCCATCATCTTCCAGGACGCGCTGTCCTCCCTGAACCCGGTGTTCCCGGTGGGGTGGCAGATCGCGGAGATGTTCCGGGTGCATCGGGGCATGAACCGGTCCGACGCCAAGTCCCAGGCGGTCCGGCTGATGGAGCGGGTCCGGATCCCGGCAGCGAAGCAGCGGGTGAACGCCTACCCGCACCAGTTCTCCGGCGGGATGCGGCAACGGATCATGATCGCGATGGCGATCGCCCTCGACCCCGCGGTACTCATCGCAGACGAGCCGACGACCGCGCTGGACGTGACCGTCCAGGCCCAGGTGATGGAACTGCTGTCCGAGCTGCGCGAGGAGCGCAAGATGGGCCTCATCCTGATCACCCACGACCTCGGCGTGGTCGCCGATATCGCCGACCGGATCGCGGTGATGTACGCCGGCTCGATCGCAGAGAGCGCGGACGTCCTCGACCTCTACACGAATCCGGGCCACCCTTACACCGAGGGTCTGCTGGAGTCGATCCCGCGGCTGGACATGAAGGGCCAGGAGCTGTACGCGATCAAGGGGCTGCCGCCGAACCTGCTGCGGATGCCGACCGGCTGCCCGTTCCACCCCCGCTGTCCGCGGGTACAGGACGTGTGCCGCAGCGACGAGCCGGAGCTGCGCGTCGTCGGCCACCACCGCACCAGCAAGTGCCACTTCGCCGAGGAGGTGCTCGGTGACACAGCCAGGTGAGGTGATCCTGCGGGCCGAGGGACTGGTCAAGCACTACCCGATCAAGGGCGGCGTGCTTCGTCGTACCGTCGGGCACGTCCAGGCAGTCGACGGTGTCTCGTTCGAGCTGCGCGCGGGCGAGACCCTCGGCGTGGTCGGCGAGTCCGGGTGCGGCAAGTCCACGCTCGGCCGGCTGCTGATGCGGCTGGAGGAGCCGACAGCGGGGGCTCTGCACTTCGACGGGGTGGACATGTACCAGCAGGACCGGCGCGCGATGCGCCGGCTGCGCCGCGACATCCAGATCGTGTTCCAGGACCCGTACACGTCGCTCAACCCGCGCAAGTCGGTCTCCGACATCATCGGCGAGCCGTTCGAGATCCACCCGGACGCGGTGCCGAAGAAGGGCCGCGAGCAGCGGGTCAAGGAGCTCATGGACATGGTGGGGCTCAGCCCCGAGCACATCAACCGCTACCCCCACCAGTTCTCCGGCGGTCAGCGGCAGCGGATTGGCATCGCCCGCGGCATCGCGCTCAACCCGAAGGTGCTGGTGTGCGACGAGCCGGTCTCGGCGCTGGACGTGTCGGTGCAGGCGCAGGTCGTCAACGTGATGGAGCGGCTGCAGGACGAGCTCGGCCTGGCCTACGTCTTCATCGCCCACGACCTCTCGGTGGTGCGGCACATCTCTGACCGGGTCGCGGTGATGTATCTCGGCAAGATCGTCGAGCTCGGCACCGACCAGGAGATCTACGAGCGACCCACCCACCCCTACACGCGCGCGCTGCTCTCGGCGGTGCCGGTGCCGGACCCGACCGTCCGGGGGACCCGCGAGGAGATCAAGCTCGAGGGCGACGTGCCGTCGCCGGCGAACCCCCCGTCGGGGTGCCGGTTCCACACGCGGTGCTGGATGGCCGAGAGCATCTGCGCGAAGGAGGAGCCGGCGCTGATCGACCGGCCGGACCTGGCCGGGGCGCACCTGTCCGCCTGCCACTTCGCGGAGGACTCCATGATCTCCGCCACCCGGCCGGCCACCCCGTAGCCTGACGGGGTGTCTGGCGCGCTCTTCGACATCCCGGGGCAGAGTCCGGGGCCTGGTGGGTCGCTCACGGCGGCCGACCACGCCGGGGCGCCGCTGGCCGTCCGGATGCGGCCGCGCACGCTCGACGAGCTGGTCGGCCAGGAGCAGCTGCGGGCCGCCGGATCGCCGCTGCGGCAGCTGGTCGAGGGTGACCAGGCGATGTCGCTGCTGCTCTGGGGGCCACCTGGCACGGGCAAGACCACGATCGCCTCGATCCTCAGCCGGCACACCGGGCGGCGGTTCGTGGAGGTCTCCGCGGTCTCCGCGGGGGTCAAGGAGGTCCGGGCCGCCATAGACGCGGCCCGCGCCGAGCTGAACGGCGGCGGCCGGGAGACCGTGCTGTTCGTCGACGAGGTGCACCGGTTCAGCAAGGCCCAGCAGGATGCCCTGCTGCCCGGTGTGGAGAACCGATGGGTGACCCTGGTCGCGGCCACCACGGAGAACCCGTTCTTCTCGGTGATCTCGCCGCTGCTGTCCCGCAGCCTGCTGCTGCGGCTCGACTCGCTCACCGACGACGACATCCGCGGGGTCATCGTGTCGGCGGTCGGGGACGAGCGAGGACTCGCCGGCGCGCTGTCGCTGGACGAAGATGCGCTGGACCACCTGGTCCGGCTGGCCGGTGGCGACGCACGGCGCTCCCTGACCTACTTGGAGGCGGCCGCCGGAGCGGCGCAGTTGCGGGGCAGCGACGTGATCGACCTGGCCACGGCCGAGACGGCGGTCGACCAGGCCGCGGTCCGCTACGACCGCCAGGGAGACCAGCACTACGACGTCATCAGCGCATTCATCAAGTCGATCCGCGGCTCCGACGCCGATGCGGCGCTGCACTATCTGGCCCGGATGTTCGAGGCGGGTGAGGACCCTCGGTTCATCGCCCGTCGCCTGGTGATCCTGGCCAGCGAGGACGTCGGGCTCGCGGACTCGACCGCGCTCACCACGGCGGTCGCTGCGGCACAGGCGGTCCAGCTGATCGGGATGCCCGAGGCCCGGCTCAACCTCGCCCAGGCGGTGATCGCGCTGGCGGTGGCGCCGAAGTCGAACGCGGTCATCAAGGCCATCGACGCCGCGAGCGCCGACGTACGCGCAGGGAAGATCGGTGCTGTCCCGGCCCACCTGCGGGACGCGCACTACGGCGGCGCCCAGAAGATCGGGCACGGCGCGGGCTACACCTACAGCCACGACGAGCCCTACGGCATCGCCGAGCAGCAGTACGCGCCGGACGTGGTGCTCGACGCGGAGTACTACCAGCCGACGGCCCTCGGCGCCGAGGCGGCGGTCAAGGAGCGCTGGGAGCGGGTCCGCCGCCTGATCCGCGGCGGGTAGGGTTCCGCTGTGATGCAGGACGTGACCGTGCCCTGGTGGGCCGTCGCCGCGGTGGTGGCGGGCCTGCTGCTCGTCGTCCTCGCACTGACCCTGGTCACTCTGCGCGGCCGGCGCCGGGTGGCCGGCCGGCTGGACGCCGCTCACACCGAGGCCGAGGCGTTGCGCGTCCAGATCGAGGAGATCCGCCGACGGATAGAGGAGCCCCCCGCGGTCCGGGAGGAGCAGGAGTACGTCATCACCGGCCTGGGTGGTTTCGAGACAGGCGCTGGCGCGCCTTCCTCAACCACCGAGAAGGCCGTGGACACGGTGCCGGCGCCGATGTTCGCCGACATCGTGCTGCGGGAGACGGTTACGCAGGCCGCATCGCTGGCCGCGGGGCTGCGCCGGGCGCTCTCGCCGGAGGTCCGCAACCGGATCCGGTTCGAGATGCGCCGCGAAGTCAAGCGGGCCCGGAAGCAGCGTCGGTCCGACCTGCGCCAAGCGCGCCGCGAGTGGGAGGCGCGGCAGCGAGCCGACGTCGACCTCGACGATGCGAGGTCGGGGGGATCCGCGGCATGAACCGAGGCCTCTGGTTCGTGGCCGGGGCCGGGGCCGGGATCTACGGGATGATCCGCGCCCGTCGGGCCGCCGAAGCCATGACCGTCGACGGCATGCGCGACCGGGTCGGCGCGGCCGTCGTCGGCGCACGCATGTTCCGCGACGAGGTCGCCCAGGGCCGGGCGGACGCCGAATCCGGGTTGCGGGAGAGGTTCGGCCTGGTGCCTCATGGGGTCCCAGAACTTCCAAGCGGGGGTTTCGAGACAGGCGCTAGCGCGCCTTCCTCAACCACCGGAGAACCGAGAGAGGAAAGCTGATGGACACCGCGGAGATCCGCCGCCGTTTCGTGGCTCATTTCGAGCACAACGAGACCGTGGGCGCGCACCGTGCGGTTGCCTCGGCCCCTCTGCTCCTCGACGACCCGAACCTGCTGTTCGTGAACGCCGGCATGGTGCCGTTCAAGCCGTTCTTCCTCGGCCAGGAGACCCCGCCGTACCCACGGGCGGTCAGCGTGCAGAAGTGCGTGCGCACGCCCGACATCGAGGACGTCGGCAAGACCACCCGGCACGGCACGTTCTTCGAGATGTGCGGCAACTTCTCCTTCGGCGACTACTTCAAGGAAGGCGCCATCGAGCTCGGCTGGGACCTGGTCACCAAGTCGTTGACCGACGGTGGCTTCGGCCTCGAGGCCGACCGGCTGTGGCCGTCGGTCCTGGCGGGCGACGACGAGGCCCTCGAGCTGTGGATGAAGGTCACCGGGCTGCCGTCCGAGCGGATCGTGAAGCTCGGCCCCAAGGAGAACTACTGGTCGATGGGCGTCCCCGGCCCGGGCGGGCCGTGCTCGGAGATCCTCTACGACCGAGGCCCCGAGCACGGGCCGGACGGTGAGTTCGAGACCACGACGCGGACCTCGATGCCCGAGAAGCTCGAGGACCGCTACCTGGAGATCTGGAACCTCGTCTTCATGCAGGACGAGCTGAGCGCGGTGCGGTCCAAGGAGGACTTCGACATCGTCGGGTCGCTGCCGAAGAAGAACATCGACACCGGCATGGGCCTGGAGCGGGTGGCCTACCTGCTGCAGGGCAAGCAGAACATGTACGAGATCGACGTGATGTTCCCGGTGATCGAGCGCGCGGAGCAGCTGACCGGACGCAAGTACGGCGTCGACCACGCCGACGACGTGCGGTTCCGAGTGGTCGCCGACCACGTGCGCAGCTCGATGATGCTGATCAGCGACGGGATCACCCCGGGCAACGAGGCGCGCGGCTACGTCCTGCGCCGGCTGCTGCGTCGCGCGGTCCGCTCGATGCGGCTGCTCGGCTACGAGGACCGGGCGCTCCCCGAGCTGATGCCGGTGAGCCGAGACAAGATGGGCGAGACCTACAGGGAGCTGATCCGCGACTGGGAGCGGATCTCGCACGGTGGCCTACGCCGAGGAGGACGCGTTCCGGCAGACGCTCCGGGCGGGCACCCAGATCTTCGACCTGGCGGCGACCGAAGCCACCCAGCAGAAGCAGACACAGCTCTCCGGCGACAGGGCTTTCGCGCTGCACGACACCTACGGGTTCCCGATCGACCTGACCCTCGAGATGGCCGCCGAGCGGGGGCTCACCGTCGACGAGGTCGAGTTCCGTCGGTTGATGACCGAGCAGCGGGAACGCGCCAAGGCCGACGCTCGCGCAAAGAAGGGCGTCCACAAGGACGCGACGGCCTACCGTGCCATCGCCGACACCCTCGGCAAGCCGGTGGAGTTCACCGGCTACGACGAGGTCGTCTCCGAGGGCCGGGTGCGAGGCATCGTCGCCGATTCCGGTGCGGTCGAGGCGGCCCGCGAGGGCGACGAGATCGAGCTGGTCCTCGACCGGACCCCGTTCTACGCCGAGGGCGGCGGCCAGCTCGCCGACGAGGGAGTGATCGAGCTCGACAACGGCGCCCGGGTCCGGGTCCGTGACGTGCAGTCGCCGATCACCGGGCTGATCGTGCACAAGGCGACCGTCGTCGCCGGCGAGGTCATGGTCGGCACGGAGGCCAGGTCCCTGGTCGACATCGAGCGGCGCCGGTCGATCTCGCGCTCGCACACCGCCACGCACATGGTGCACAAGGCCTTCCGCGAGGCCCTCGGCGAGACCGCCACCCAGGCGGGCTCGGAGAACTCCCCGGGCCGGTTCCGGTTCGACTTCTCCGCCACCGGCGCGGTGCCGCACTCGGTGATGGCCGACGTGGAGGCGCGGGTCAACGACGTGGTGATCGAGGACCTCGCCGTGCACGCCGAGGTGATGACCCAGTCCGAGGCGATCAAGGCCGGCGCGATGGCGCTCTTCGGGGAGAAGTACGGCGACCAGGTGCGGGTCATCTCCGTGGGCGACTGGGCCAGGGAGCTGTGCGGAGGCACCCACGCGGTGCGCTCCGGCCAGCTCGGCATCATCAAGCTGATGGGCGAGTCGTCGATCGGTTCCGGCGTCCGCCGGGTCGAGGCGCTCGTGGGTGGCGACGCGTACCGGTTCCTGGCCCGCGAGCACGTGCTCGTGGCCCAGCTCTCGGAGGCGCTGAAGGTCCGCCCCGAGGAGCTCCCCGAGCGGGTCGACGACATCGTCGAGCGCCTCCGCGCCGCGGAGAAGGAGATCGACCGGATCCGCGTGCAGCAGCTGCTCTCGGCGGGCGCCGAGCTCGCGGCCGGCGCGGCGGACATCGCCGGCGTCAAGGTGGTCACCCACCGCGTCGAGGGCGCCGCGGGTGGCGACGTACGCACCCTTGCACTGGATGTCCGTGGCCGGCTGCCCGCCGGTGCGCCGGGGGTGGTGGTGGTGATCGGCACCAGCGACGGCAAGGTGTCGGTCGTGGCGGCGACCAACGACGAGGCCCAGTCGCGTGGGCAGAGCGCGAACGAGCTGGTGCGCGCCATCGGGCCACTGGTCGGGGGCAAGGGCGGCGGCAAGGCCGATGTCGCCCAGGGTGGCGGCGCCGACACCTCCCGCGTCGACGAGGCACTGGCGCTGGTGCCGACCGAGGTCGCCAGGGCGGCGACTGGCGGATGAGGATGGGCGTGCGCCTCGGGATCGACCCGGGCGATGCCCGGATCGGTGTCGCCCGCAGCGACCCGTCCGGGTTCCTGGCCAGCCCGGTCGAGACCGTGCCCCGAGGCAAGGGCGACCTCCGGCGGATCGCCCGGATCCTCGAGGAGTCCGAGGCCGTGGAGGTGGTCGTGGGGCTGCCCCGCTCGCTGTCCGGCGGGGAGGGACCGGCCGCCGCCAAGTCGCGCGACTTCGCGCGCTCGCTCGCGGACAGAGTGGCGCCGGTGCCGGTGCGGCTGGTCGACGAACGGATGACCACTGTGTCGGCCGAGGCTATGCTGCGCGATCGGGGGCGGAAGGGCAGTGACCGCCGTGCTGTGGTCGACCAGGCTGCCGCGGTCCTGATCCTGCAGCATGCTCTGGACACCGAGCGGCAGACGGGGCGGCCGCCGGGCGAGATCGTTGAGGAGACGCATGAGTGAGACCAGCCCCGAGACCGTGCCACACTCGGAGCAGCCGTTGCGCCTGCCCTCCGGCGGTGCGCGGCGCAAGCGTCGCCGCGTCTCGGGCTGCATCCCGGTCATCCTGGTGCTCGCTGTCGTGGGGGCGCTCCTCTATTTCGGGTTCATGTGGGGCAAGGACTTCATCGAGGAGCAGTTCGGCGACCCCGAGGACTACCCGGGCCCCGGCAAGGGCTCGGTGACGTTCGAGGTCCATGAGGGCGACTCGATCACCCAGATGGGCAACAACCTCGAGGAGGCCGGGGTGGTCGCGTCGGTGGAGGCGTTCACCGATGTGGCGTCGGACGACCCTCGTGCCACCGGCATCCAGGTGGGCTTCTACCCGTTGAAGAAGGAGATGAGCGCGGCCGACGCGCTCGAGATCCTCGTCGATCCCGAGCAGATCATCACCACCCGGATCACGTTCCCCGAGGGGCTGCGGGTCGTCGACATCGTCGACCTGTTCGTCGAGAACACCGACTTCAGCCGCGCGCAGTTCGAGAAGGCGCTGGACAAGCCCGAGAAGCTGGGCCTGCCGGAGTACGCCGGCGGCAACCCCGAGGGCTACCTGTTCCCGTCGACGTACGGATTCGGTCCGAACGAGAACCCGACGAGCATGTTGCGGGCCATGGTCGACCGGTGGAGGCAGGCGGCGGAGGACGCCGACCTCGAGGCGGCGGCCGAGCGGCTGGGGTACACCCCGCACGAGCTGATGACCGTGGCCAGCCTGGTGCAGGCCGAGGGCAGGGGGGACGACATGCCCAAGGTGGCGCGGGTGATCTACAACCGGCTGGAGAACCCGGGCGCGGCGGGCACGACCGGCCGGCTCGAGCTGGACGCGACCGTCAACTACGCCCACGGCAAGGAGATCGGGGCCCGGACCACAGCCGAGGAGCGGCTGATCGACTCGCCGTACAACACCTACCAGGTCGTCGGGCTCCCACCCGGACCGATCGAGTCGCCGGGCGATGCCGCGATCCAGGCGGCCGCCAACCCGGCCGACGGCGACTGGTACTACTACGTCACCGTCAACCTGAAGACCGGCGAGACCAAGTTCGCGGAGACGCCCGAGGAGCACAACCAGAACGTCCAGGAGCTCAACGAGTACTGCCAGACCTCCGAGGCCTGCTGAGGCCCGAATGAGGCTCTGGTGAGGTGCGCGGTCCTGGGTGATCCGATCGCGCATTCGCTCTCCCCGGTGCTGCACCGGGCGGCGTACGACGCGACCGGGCTCGACTGGAGCTACGACGCGGTGCGGGTGTCGGCGGGTGGGCTCGCCGCGCATCTGGCCGCGCTCGACGGGTCGTGGCGTGGGCTCTCACTCACGATGCCGCTGAAGCGTGAGGCGCTGTCGCTCGCGGACACGGTCTCCGCGCGCGCCCGGCTCGCGGGGGCGGCGAACACGCTGGTCCTGGTCGACCGCGAGGTCCATGCCGACAACACCGACCTACCGGGCGCGGCGGCCGCGATCCGGGAGCGCTACGACGGCCCGGTCACCTCGGCCACCGTCCTAGGCGCCGGTGCGACCGCCGCGTCGGTCGGCCTGGCGCTGTGCGACCTCGGGGCGCGCTCGCTGCTGCTGCTCGTTCGCGACCCCTCCCGGGCGACCGAGACGGTGGCCGCCATCGAGCGGCACCCGGACGCCCCGCGGGTGGAGCTGGGCTCGCTGACCGACGGCCGGCCGCGAGGCGAGGTGCTCGTCTCCACCATCCCGGCGGCCGCCCAGGATGTCGCCCTGGTGGCCCGGTGTGCGGACCCGGCGGTGCTGTTCGAGGTGGTCTATGACCCGTGGCCGACCCCGTTGGCCGCTGCGGCGGGGGAGCGGGTGCTGGTCAGCGGGCTCGATCTGCTCGTGCACCAGGCCGCGCTGCAGTTCTCGATCTTCTCCGGCCTGCCTGCGCCGCTGGAGCGGATGCGCGACGCCGGTCTCCGGGCCTTGGCAACCACCCCACGACGTTCTTCGCCTCCCCCGCTTCGCTCCTCCGCCGAACAACGCCGCGGGGACCCCGGATCATGAGCGACCTCGCGGCCGCCGCGCTGGGAGGCGCGGTCGGCGTGGCGACCGGCTTGGTCGTGCCGTGGGTGATCCGGAGGCTCCCGGAGCCGCCGCCGGTGCCCGAGCCCGAGGAGGGCGCGGAGCTCACCCCCGCCCAGAAGGTGCTGCTCGAGGAGGGACCCAAGGAGCTCTACGCCGACCTCGGCGCGTTGCCGCGCCTGCCGCTGCTCACCGCCGCCGCCTCCGGTGTCGCCGGGGCGCTGATCGGGTGGGTGACGGGCCTCGACTGGCTGCTGCTGCTCCTGCTCCCGCTCGCCCCGGTCGGCACCCTGCTCGCGGTCGTCGACTTCCGGACCCGGCTGCTGCCGCGCGTGGTGGTGATCCCGGCGACGCTGGCCGCGATCGGCTACGGGCTGGTCGCCTGGCCGCTGACCGGCGACTCGGAGTCGCTCGTCCGCGGGCTGATCGGCATGGTCGCTGCACGGGCGGTGTTCTGGATCCTCTGGTTCATCAGGTCCGCCGGGATGGGCTTCGGTGACGTACGGCTCTCGGCGCTGCTGGGGTTCGTCCTGGCCTACGTCGGATGGCCGGAGTACGCCCTGGGTCTCTACTCGGGGTTCCTGCTGTTCGCGCTGCCGGGTCTGCTGCTGGCGCTGGTCCGGCGGGACCGCAGCTTGCTCAAGAAGGCGTACCCGTTCGGTCCGTTCCTGCTCCTCGGCGCCCTGCTCGGCATCGTGGTCGGCGACCCTCTGCTCGGCGGTCTCGCCGTCGGGTGACCGGCGTCGGCCGCGAGGTCGTGAATGAAAGGATGGCGCCATGCTGCGTTGGCTGACGGCCGGTGAGTCCCACGGCCCCTCCCTGGTCGCGATCCTGGAGGGGCTGCCGGCGCACGTCGCGGTGACTACCGACGACATCGCCGACGCCCTGGCCCGCCGCCGTCTCGGCTACGGACGCGGTGCGCGGATGAAGTTCGAGCAGGACCAGGTGACGATCACCGGCGGCGTCCGCCACGGACGCACCCAGGGCGGGCCGGTGGCGATCCAGGTCGGCAACACCGAGTGGCCCAAGTGGGAGACGGTGATGGCCGCCGACCCGGTCGACCCCGTCGAGCTCGAGGGCCTCGCCCGCAACGAGGCGCTCACTCGCCCCCGTCCCGGTCACGCCGACCTGGTCGGCATGCAGAAGTACGCCTTCGACGAGGCCCGGCCGATCCTGGAGCGGGCCTCCGCCCGCGAGACGGCGGCCCGGGTTGCCCTCGGCCGGGTCGCGAGCAACTTCCTGGAGCAGGCCGTCGGCGCTCGGCTGGTCGCGCACGTGATCGAGCTCGGTGGGGTGCGCGCGCCCGACGGGCTGTGGCCCGGGCCCGACGACGTGGCCCGGCTCGACGACGACCCGGTGCGCTGCCTGGACCCCGGCGCGAGCGCCGAGATGGTGGCCGCGATCGACCAGGCGCACAAGGACGGCGACACTCTCGGCGGGGTGGTGGAGGTCGTGGTCCACGGGCTTCCTCCGGGTCTCGGGTCGCACGTCCACTGGGACCGCCGACTGGACTCCCGCCTGGCCGGCGCGCTGATGGGAATCCAGGCGATCAAGGGCGTGGAGGTCGGTGACGGGTTCGCGCTCGCGGCAACCCCCGGCTCGAAAGCGCACGACGAGATCGTGCCCACTGACGAGGGCATCCGCCGTACCTCGGGAAGGTCGGGTGGCACCGAGGGCGGGATGACCACCGGCGAGATCCTGCGGGTCCGGGCGGCGATGAAGCCGATCTCCACGGTGCCCCGAGCGCTGCGTACCGTCGACGTCAGCACGGGCGAGGAGGCGGTCGCCCACCATCAGCGGTCGGACGTCTGCGCGGTACCTGCCGCCGGTGTGGTCGCCGAGGCGATGGTGGCGCTGGTGCTCGCGGAGGCGGTGCTCGAGAAGTTCGGCGGCGACTCGGTGGGGGAGACCCGGCGCAACGCCGAGAGCTACCTCGACACGCTCCGCTTCCGATGACGGGAGGTCTTCGATGACGCTGGTCGTCCTGGTCGGCCCGATGGGCTCCGGCAAGTCGACGGTCGCCCGGCTGCTGGCCACGGCGTACGGCGTGACCGCCCGCGACACCGACGCCGACGTGGAGGCCGCGGCGGGCCGGTCGATCTCCGACATCTTCGTGGACTCCGGCGAGGCACACTTCCGCGAGCTCGAACGGGCCGCGGTCGGCGAGGCGCTGGCCAGTCACGACGGCGTGCTCGCCCTGGGCGGGGGGGCGGTGCTCGACCCGACCACCCGGGAGCTGCTCGCCGATCACCGTGTGGTGTTCCTCCGGGTGGGGCTCTCCGAGGCGGTCAAGCGGGTCGGGCTCGGCACGTCCCGCCCGCTGCTCCTCGGCAACGTCCGCTCCCGGATCAAGGCATTGCTCGACGAGCGGACCCCGGTCTACGAGTCGGTCGCCGACCTGGTCGTGGACACCGATCAGCGCTCCCCGGAAGATGTGGCCGACGAGATCCGGAAGGCGCTGGACGCATGAACGAGACGCTGCTGCACGTCGGCGGGGCTTCGCCGTACGACGTGGTGGTCGGGCGCAACCTCGCCGGCCACCTGCCGGCCATGCTCGGTCCCGGGGTGAAGCGGGTGGCCGTGGTCTGCCCGGACCGGCTCGAGGCGTTCGTCGACGACCTTGTCGAGCCGATCGCCGACCTGGACATCACCATGCTGGCCGTGCCGGACGGCGAGGAGGCCAAGCAGGCCGGCGTCGCCGAGGCGTGCTGGGAGGTGCTCGGCAAGGAGGGCTTCACCCGATCCGACGCGGTGGTGACGGTCGGCGGCGGGGCCACGACCGACCTCGGCGGCTTCGTCGCCGCCACCTGGCTGCGCGGAGTCCGGGTCGTGCACGTGCCCACCACCCTGCTGGCGATGGTCGACGCCGCGGTGGGCGGCAAGACCGGGATCAACACCGACGCGGGCAAGAACCTCGTGGGGGCGTTCCACGAGCCCGCCGGCGTGCTGTGCGACCTGGCGCTGCTGGAGACCCTGCCGACCGAGGAGTTCCGGTCCGGGCTGGGCGAGGTGGTCAAGTGTGGCTTCATCGCCGACCCCGAGATCCTGCGGCTGGTCGAGGAGACCGTCCCGGACGACCTGACCCCGGCGTCTCCGGTGCTCCGCGAGCTCGTGGAGCGGGCGATCCGGGTGAAGATCGATGTAGTGGCGGCCGACCTCAAGGAGACCGGCGGAGTCTCGACGGGCTCGACCACCGGAAGCATTGGGCGCGAGGTGCTCAACTACGGCCACACGCTCGCGCATGCCATCGAGCGCGTCGAGAACTACGGCATCCGGCACGGCGAGGCGGTGGCCATCGGCTGCGTGTACGTGGCCGAGCTGGCCCGTCGCGCGGGGCGTCTCCCCGGAGAGGTCGCGGACCGGCACCAATCGGCGTTCGCGAGGGTCGGCCTGCCGACGACGTACTCCGGCGCGTCCTTCGAGGACCTGCTCGCCGCGATGCGGATCGACAAGAAGGCCCGGGGCAACCAGCTCCGGTTCGTCGTCCTCGACGACCTGGCCCGCCCGGCGGTGCTGGCCGGACCGGACGAGGACGACCTACGCGCGGCCTACGCAGCGATCGGAGGGGACCGATGAAGGTGCTCGTGCTGAACGGGCCGAACCTGCGCCGGCTCGGTCGTCGGCAGCCAGAGATCTACGGCAGCACGACGTACGCCGAGCTCGCCCACCTGTGCGTCGACTGGGGCACCGCGCTGGGTCTCGACGTCGAGGTGCGGCAGACCAACCACGAGGGCGAGCTGCTCGACTGGCTCAACGAGGCCGCCGACACGGTCACCCCGGTGGTGCTGAACGCGGCCGCGTGGACGCACTACTCGTACGCACTCTTCGACGCCTGCGCCCAGCTCACGGCCCCGCTGGTCGAGGTGCACATCTCTGATCCCGAGCAGAGGCCTGAGGAGTTCCGGCACACCTCCGTGGTGACGCCGCACGCGGCCAGCGTCATCGCCGGGCAGGGCATCGAGGGCTACCGGATGGCGCTGGAGTTCGTGGCCGGATGAGGCGAGCTCTCGGGCTGCTGGTGGTCGCCGTGCTGGCCACGGCGTGCAGCGAGGAGACCGGTGATCCCTCGCCGCAACCGGAGGTCGCGCGGGTCACGGCCGAGGCGCTGACCGAGCGGTGCGGCGGGATCGAGACACCGGAGACCGAGACTCGCCGGGTCGACTCCCCGACCGGGGAGCAGCTGTACGCCGTCACGGCCGGCAGCGGCGAGACCGCCGTGGTGCTCGTGCACGGTTCGGGGACGACCGGGGTGTGCGCCTGGGCGGCGGACATCGGATGGCTCGCGGACGCAGGACACCGGGTGATCGGCTACGACGCCGCCTGCGTCGGCAACAGCACCTGCGACGCCGACGAGCCCGCACCCGTGGACGACCTGGCGTCCGTGGTGGCGGCGGCCCGCGACGACGGGGCCGAGCGGGTGGTCGTCCTGGCGGCGTCCGCCGGTGGGCCGATGGCGCCGCAGATAGCGGCCGTCCCGGACAGCGGGGTCGACGCGGCGGTGGCACTGTCGCCCGCCGACCTGAGCCTCGAGGTCCCCGGATCCGACCTGACCACCGTCGGCGCTGCCGCCGCCGCGACTGTTCCGTTGCTGTACGTGCTCGCCGAGGGTGATCCGTACGCCGAGCCGGCGGACGTCCGTCCGCTGGCCGACGCCTCGCCGACCGCCG
Source organism: uncultured Acidobacteriota bacterium (assembly GCA_963724485.1). Taxonomy (GTDB): domain Bacteria; phylum Acidobacteriota; class Vicinamibacteria; order Vicinamibacterales; family UBA2999; genus JACCSI01. The sequence continues at coordinate 7,311 of CAVRUW010000009.1, read as the reverse complement.
AGCTGCTCGTGCCGCGGGGCTCCGGGCATGCCCAGGAGCTGCTCACCTCCGAGTCGGGCGGGCCGACCGAGATCCGTCGTGCGGTCCTGGAGTTCGTGGCCGGACGCTGATCGTCACTCGTGGTGGTGATGGTGGTTGGCTCGATGTGGGTGCAGCTGTTGGGCGACCACGCTGTTCTGCCGTCCGTAGACGAGGTAGAAGAGCATGCCGGCGGCCATCCAGATCGCGAAGTTGCGCCAGGTCTGGACGGTGAGGTTGAGCATCAGCCAGGCGGTCGCCAGCGTGGAGAGCGCCGGCAGCAGTGGGACCAGCGGGGCGCGATAGCCGCGATCGAGGTCGGGGCGGGTGCGGCGCAGCACGATCACCGCGATCGAGCAGATCAGGAACGACGAGAGCGCGCCGATGACCAGCAGCTGCTCCAGGTCGACGAGCCCGGACCACATCGACAGCACGGCCGCGGCACAGCCCGCCAGTGCGGCCGCCGCGCCCGGCGCGGAGAACGACGAGGAGACCCGGCCGAGGGTCGACGGCAGCAGGCCGTCGCGGCCCATCGCGAAGAGCACGCGGCTCTGGGCGATCAGCACGACCATGATCACAGTGGTGAGGGCGAGCACCGCCCCGACGTTGACGACGTCGACGGTCCAGCCCGCGCCTGCGGCGGCGAACGCGTCGGACACGGGTGCACCCGTGGCGAGCTCGGCGTACGGCCGCACGCCGACCAGCACCGCCGCCATGGCGACGTACATGATCGTGACCAGGCCGAGGGAGACGAAGATGCTGCGGGGGAGCTGGTGCGCGGGTGGTGCGCGTCCTCGGCCGACGTGGCGATCAGGTCGAACCCGATGTAGGAGAACGCGATCACGGCCGCGGCACTGAAGACGCCGAGCCATCCGAAGCTGCCGGACGAACCGAGCAGGGTCTCCAGCACGGATACGACCGAACCGCCGCGCGGAACAGTCGCTGAGTCACTGCCCCAGCTCGCCACCGGATGAGAAAATGCGGGGAACGCTTCCCCGACTCGATAGACTCGGCGGCTGGCCGCCCGGCCACCCCCGACCGCCGACTCGGCTGGCCCCGCGGCCACCCCCTCGTCTATCCGAAGGCTGAAGCGCGCGCATGGCAACCACGAACGACCTGAAGAACGGCATGGTGCTCAACCTGGACGGCCAGCTCTGGCAGGTCATCTGGTTCCAGCACCACAAGCCCGGCAAGGGCGGCGCGGTGGTGCGCACCAAGCTCAAGGCTGTCGAGTCCGGGAAGACCGTCGACAAGACGTTCAACGCCGACGTGAAGGTCGAGGTCGCCAACGTCGACAAGCGGACGATGCAGTACCTCTACAACGACGGCACCTCCTACGTGTTCATGGACACGGTCAGCTACGACCAGCTCGAGGTCGACCCGGCGATCGTCGGCGCCGCGAAGAACTTCCTGCTGGAGAGCCAGGAGGCGATCATCGCGACCAACGAGGGCCGGGTGCTCTACATCGAGATGCCCGCCTCGGTCGAGCTCGAGATCACCTTCACCGAGCCCGGCGTCGCCGGCGACAGCGCCACTGGCCGCACCAAGCCGGCCACCCTGGAGACCGGCCACGAGATCCAGGTGCCGCTGTTCATCACCCAGGGCGAGCGGGTCAAGGTCGACACCCGCGACTCTTCCTACCTCGGCCGCGTCAAGGCCTGAGGTCCGGGTCCTGATGGGCGCCAGGTCCAAGGCTCGCAAGCGGGCGCTCGACCTGCTCTACGCCGCCGAGCTGCGCGGCGAGGGAGCGGGGGACGCGCTGGACCGGGCTATCGCCGAGGGCGAGCGCCCCACCAACGACTACACCGTGACGCTGGTCCGAGGCGTGGTCGAGCACGCCTCCCGCATCGACGAGCTGCTGGCGACGTACTCCGAGGGCTGGACGCTCGATCGGATGCCCGCCGTCGATCGCAACGTGCTGCGCCTCGGCGTCTACGAGCTGCTCTTCGAGAACGACGTGCCCGACGGCGTTGCGGTCAGCGAGGCGATGGCTCTCGTGCGGGAGCTGTCCACCGACGAGTCGCCGCCGTTCGTCAACGGCGTGCTGGGCAACATCCAGCGGAACAAGTCCACGCTGGCCTGAACGGGGTACCGGTCCTCCGTGACGGAGGGACAAGCGCTGGCACATCGGGCGCGGCAAAGTGACTGGATCGACCACGCGGCACGGATCGGGCTGGTGGCCTACGGGCTGGTCCATGTGGTCATCGGCTGGCTGTCCCTACAGTTGGCCCTTGGCGACCCATCCGGCTCCGCCTCCAGCAGTGGCGCGATCCGCGAGCTGGCCGAGCAGCCCTTCGGGCTGGTCCTGGTCTGGCTGGTGGCGGTCGGGATGTTCCTGCTCATGTGCTGGCGGATCGTGGAGGCGACACTCGGCCATCGTGAGTACGACGGCTTCAAGCGAGTCCGGAAGCGGCTGACGTCTGCTGGACGCGCCGTCGTCTACGGGCTCATCTCTCTGTCCGCGCTCAGCGTGGCGATCGGATCGGGATCCTCCGGCGGCGGCACCGACTCCGCGACCGCCAAGCTGATGGACCTCACCGGCGGCCAGCTGATCGTGGGCGCGATCGGCGTAGCGATCGCGGCCATCGGTGTTGCGCTGATCCGCAAGGCCTACACCGAGGAGTTCGCCAAGGAGATGAACGTCGAGGGTCTCAGCGGGCCGAGCGGCACCGCGTACGTCTGGCTCGGCAAGGTGGGCTGCGTTGCGAAAGGGGTCGCCTTCGGGATCGTCGGTGCGCTGTTCTGCTACGCGGCCGCCACCCACGAGCCGAACAAGTCCGGCGGCCTCGACCAGGCACTCTCGGAGGTCCTCGAGCAGCCCTTCGGACCGGTCCTGCTTGCCGCCATCGCGTTCGGCTTCGCGGCCTACGGGCTGTTCTGCTTCGCTCAGGCCCGCTACTTCGACGGCTGACGGATCAGGGCCCTCGGCGCTGGAACGCGAGCGCCAGGACGCGCGCGGCCAGCACGAAGCCGAAGAAGAGGATGGTGGCGCCGAGCAGCGGGAACGGCCCGGCGAGTCTAGGCGCGACACCGAATAGGGGGTTATGGCGCGTTGAGTCGGGACTTGTGGCGAGGGCAGGCATCACCAGAAAGTCACGAATCACCCGACCACAACCACCGACTCGAACGACCACTAGGCACGATTCAACGTCTTAGACGCATCTCCTGCAGCGCGGCGATCGCCTGGTCCACCTGCTCGGGGGAGGTGGCGATGCTCGGACCCAGCCGCAGGTAGGAGCGGCGGTACGGCGTGGCACTGGCGACCACACCTCGGGTGCGCAGCTCCTGCACGGCGTTGGCAGGCGGCATTCCCGCGACGTCGACACAGACGATGCCGGCCGAGACCGCCGGGTCGGTCGGCGTGACCACGGTGAGCCCGTCGACGCCGCCGAGCCCGTCCTTCAGCTGCGAGGCCTGCTCGACGGTGCGTTCCACCACCCGGGCCCGGCCGATGCTCTGCTGGAACTCGAAGGCGTCCTTGACCGCCCACTGGTGCTCGAACGCGTGGTAGCCACCCGGCGTGAGCCGGGCCGGGCCCTCGGGACCGGAGAACGAGGGGATCAGCTCGGTCAGCGGTTCCCAGTCACTGGCCCACAGGATGCCGGTACCGCGCGGCCCGAACAGCCACTTGTGCGTGCCGGTGGCCAGGAAGTCGCAGCCCAGGTCGGGCAGGTCGACGTCGACGGCGGCGAACCCGTGCACGCCGTCGACACAGAGGGTCACGTCGTCGCGGAGCCCGGCTGCGATCTCCTGCACCGGCACCCGCACGCCGGTGCTGGAGTGAACCCACGTCAGCGCGACCACGCGTGTCTTCGGGGTGACGGCGTCCAGCAGCCGCTTCGTCATGTCGTCCACGGTCGCGGCCGCCGGGTCGTCGTAGAGATCGACGCGGGTGACCTTCGCGCCGGTCCGCAGCTCCAGGAGCCGTAGCGCGTCTTCGGTGGAGAAGAAGTCGTGCGTGGTCGTGAGGACCTCGTCGCCCTCGCGCAGGGTCAGCCCGCCGTACATCATGGCGATGCCCATCGTGGTGCTGTCGGTCAGCGCGTACTGCGATGCGGCACCGCCGGCGAACGCCGCCGCCGCGTCTCGCACCGCCTGCTCCCTGGCCTGCCCGGTGAGCAGCGCGTCCTCGGTGTCCCGGCCGAGCCGGTCGCGGTGGTCGGCGATGGCCGCGTCCAGCAGATGGGTGTGCGGCGAGAGGACGAAGGCAGCGAACTGGGCCAGCTCCGGATCGAGCAGGAACTGGGCGCGGATGGAGTCCCAGTCCTGGGGGTCCCAGGCGCGCGGATCCGGGGTGGCCGACGGGGAGTCGGCTTCTGAGGAGGGAGTGTCGTCGGAACAGCCCGCGACCAGGGCGGCCCCGCCGGCAATGCCGGCGCCGAGAAAGAGGCGTCGAGTGGGGGTGCGCATGGGCACATCGTGGGAGGCTGACCGCATGTCGGCAAGCACCGAAGTGGATGTCGTGGTGATCGGTCAGGGGCCGGGAGGCGAGTACGTCGCTTCCCGGCTCGCGGAGGGAGGTCTCGACGTGGTCGCCGTCGAGAGCCGCCTGGTGGGGGGCGAGTGCCCGTACTACGGGTGCGTGCCCTCGAAGATGATGCTGTCGGCCGCCGCGTCCCTCGACGAGGCGCGTCGCATCCGAGGTAGGGCCGGGACCGCGGAGGTGCACCCCGACTGGACCCCCGTGGCCGACCGGATCCGCGACGAGGCCACTGACGACTGGGACGACACGGTCGCGGTCAAGCGCCTCGAGGACGCCGGGGTGACGTTCGCCCGCGGCACCGGCCGGCTCACGGGCGATCGACGGGTCGAGGTCGGCGACACGACGTACGTCTGCCGGCGCGGCGTGGTGCTCAACCCCGGCACCGACCCGGTGATCCCGCCGATCGAGGGGCTGGCGGACACGCCGTACTGGACCAACCGTGACGTGGTGCAGCTCAAGGAGCTGCCGGGCTCGATGCTGGTGATCGGTGGTGGAGCGATCGGGGTCGAGCTCTCGCAGGCGCTGCACGCCTTCGGAGTCGAGGTGACGATCCTGGAAGGAGCGCCGCGGATCGTGCCACCGGAGGAGCCCGAGGCGTCGGCCACCCTCGAGGGGGCGCTGACCGCGGCCGGGATGCGAGTGCTCACGGGTGTCTCCATCGCATCGGTCGCGTACGCCGACGGCGGGTTCACCGTGGATCTAGGCGACGTGTCGGTAACGGGCGACAAGCTGCTCGTGGCCACCGGCCGGAAACCGAACTTCGCCGAGCTCGGGCTGGACACCGTAGGCCTGGATCCGGAGGCGCGCACCCTGGAGACCGACGAACGAATGCGCGTCCAGGACGGACTGTGGGCGATCGGCGACGTCACCGGGAAAGGCGCGTTCACCCACATGTCGATGTACCAAGCAGCGGTCGCGGTCCGCGACCTTCTCGGCGAGGACGGCCCCTGGGCCGACTACCGTGCGGTGCCGCACGTGACGTTCACCCAGCCCGAGGTGGCGGGGGTCGGCCTGACCGAGGCTCAGGCACGCGACCAGGGGATCGACGTCAGCACAGGGCTGGACGAGGGCCTGGGGACGCGTGGCTGGATCCTCAAGGAGGGTGGCTTCATCAAGCTCGTGGCTGACCGCGAGCGCGGGATCCTGGTTGGGGCGTCCGTGGTGGGCCCTGCCGCCGGCGAGATCCTGTCGATGCTGGTGACGGCCGTGCACGCGGAGGTGCCGGTGGCGACCCTTCGTTCAATGCACTACGCGTACCCCACGCTGCACCGCGCCGTGGAGTCGGCCGTGGGCGGGTTGGACCTGGCCTGAACTGGGCATATACGTGACATAGGGTCGGCGTGGAAGGGCACGCCGCCCGGAGCGTTCTCGGAGGTACACGATGTCTCAGGATCCAGTGCACGGCGATACCAGTGATCGGCTGTTCACCGCCGAGGACCTCGAACGGTTCGCGCGGCAGCAGCTCGACGAGTCCACACGTACGGCGGCACCCGCGAAGGCGCAGGGTGACCCGCTGAGCGATCCCATCCCCGGGTTCGGGTCCGCACCGCCGCCGTCCGGCCCGCCACCCGCGCCACCGCTCGCCGCCCCCGATCCGCAGGCGCCCCCGCTGTCGTGGCCGCAGGCGGTGCGCACCGACGACACGATCCAGGTCTCCGCAGTGCCCCTGTCCGCCCCGCCGTCGGCGCCGCCGCACGCACCGCCGCCGGCCGCGCCCCCGGAGGAGCCGCGGCGGTTCATGACGGCCACCGACTTCCTCGACCGGCGCGACGGCGAGAAGGAGCTGGGACCGGCCAACTGGGGCTGGCGCGGTCGGGTCCGTCGCTGGTCCGGCGGACTGGTCAAGCCGCGCATGGGCGCGAAGGAACAGGTCCACGAGGAGGCCAGGCACGCCATCCAGAAGGACTTCGACGGGCCGCGCACGATCGCCTTCATCAACCCCAAGGGCGGCGCCGCCAAGACCACCGGGGTGCTCGCCGCGGGGTTCACGTTCGGCACCGTCCGAGGCGGAGGTGTGGTGGCGTGGGACAACAACGAGACCCGCGGGACGCTCGGCATCCGCGGCACCCGCAGCTCCCACCGCAACACCACCCGTGAGCTCCTGGAGGACCTGGAGCGCTTCAAGGACGTCTACCAGTCCCGGATCGGCGACCTCGGGGCCTTCGTGCGGTCGCAGGGTGACGCGCACTTCGACGTCCTCGCCTCGGACGAGCGGCCCGACGTGACCGGCATGATCCGGGCCGAGGACTTCAAGGAGGTCCACCAGCTGCTCGAGCGCTTCTACCGGGTGATCCTGGTCGACACCGGTAACAACATGCGCGCAGAGAACTGGCTCGCCGCCGCGGAGGCAGCCGACCTGCTGGTGGTGACCAGCACGGTCCGCGAGGACACGGGTTACAGCGGGCTGTGGATGCTCGACGCCCTCCAGGACGCCGGGTACGCCGACCTCAAGCGCAAGACCATCAGCGTCATCTCCGATCCCTCCGACCACGTCGACGCCAAGCTCGCCCACGACCTCGAGCAGGTCTACGAGCAGCGCACCCGCGCCGTCTACCGGGTGCCCTACGACCCGATCCTGGTCTCCGGCTCGGTGGTGCCCTACGCCCAGCTCTCCGAGGGCACCCGGGAGTCCTGGCTCCACGCCTGCGCCGGTATGGCGGAAGTCCTCTGAAGAAGGCCCGACGTTCTCGTTGGTCGAGCAGCGAGCGCCAGCTGCGTCGTCGAGACCTGTGACGGGAACAGGGACATCACCGAGCCGGGTTGCGTCTGCTGCCGGCTGCGGGGTCTCGACCAACGATTCGTCCACGTCC
>CAVRUW010000008.1:0-610694 GCA_963724485.1 uncultured Acidobacteriota bacterium | reverse complement strand
TCTTGGCGACGGGATTCCACAGCTTCGTATTGAAGGTGGACTCGAACCGGAAGTTCGGCTGCGCAACCTGGTTCTCCTGCTCGCGATAGGTGAAGTGCCACCAGATCTTGTCGCGCTTGATCGGGCCGCCGATGTTGATCGTGGTGTCGTAGTAGTTGCTGATCTCGTTGCTGCCGGCGCGGATCGGGCTGTTGTTAAAGGCGGTTGGCACCGTGGACCCGCTTGGGGATGTTCGCCGCCCTGCAACGAGTTGTTCTCGTAATCGCGGCAGTACCTCGCCCGGAACTGGTTGCCGCCCGACTTCGCCGAGGATCTGGCTCTGGACGCCGGGTTCGCCATTTCGGCGCCGTCTGCCCGGACCGTACCGATGAACGCTTCCTCGAACGACGCCGTAGTCCATGCAGGAGCTGGCGTCGCCGTGCCATCGGTCGTGTTGATGCCTTCGACGAGCACCGTTCTGTCCATTGAAGCCGTAGGCGGTGTAGCCGTCTGCGACCCGCCCGGTTGCCGCCGACGTCTACGCGAGCGATGTGCACCGATGGCGTCACCGCCAGCAGCGCCCACAGGTCGCGGCCGTTGGGGATCGACTGCAGCTGTTCGAGCTTGAAGTTCTGTTGGATACGCGTCGCCGTCGTGTCCATACCCGCGACTCGCCCGTCACCGTCACCCTCTCCTGCAACGTCGCGACCTGGATCTCCACGTTCACGTTCGCCGTGAAACCCATCGAGATCGGGATGTTCTCCCGCTTGACGCTATTGAAGCCCGCCAATTCGTAGCTCAGCGTATATGTCCCCGGGGGAACGGCGGGAAATCGGTAGTTCCCGGTGTCCGACGTCACGGCCGATTGAACGCCGAGGAGCGCAGGACTGGTCGCGGTGACCGTCACACCCAGGATGCGCCCTGCGCATCCACGACACGACCTTGGATGGTTCCAGTGGAGCTAGCGCCTCCTCCTTGCGCCCATGTTGGGCCTGCCGCAATCAAAGTCAAAAGGCAAGCGAGGCTCCCGAAAAAGGGGGCTTTCATCAAATCCTCCTAACACGTGCAAGGGCACGCCGTCATGACAAGTCGACAGACACAAACAACACGCTGACAAACGGGCGAGAAACTCGCGTTGTTGTAGCGGCTCGGCTGCACCGGGCGCAATACAGCCTCACCCGCTCCAGAAATACAGCCTTCACCGTATAGCGCGCTTGGGACGGACGGGCCAGAGTTAGGCACTGGCGCGCGGGATTCCGCGCTTTCTTCTGGAGGTTGGCGAATGGGCACTCTCCTCGTCGGTGCGACGTTGGCGCTGGCACTAGGGGTGACCACTCCCGTCGTTTCGCACGCTCAGGACTTTCGCGGTCGAATCAATGGGACCGTCACCGACCACACCGGAGCGGTATTGCCGGGCGTGACCGTCACCACGAGCAGCGTGGCGCTGATTCAGCCGCAGGTTCAAGTGAGTGGCAGTGATGGATCTTTTCGGTTTCTCGCCTTACCTGCGGGTGTCTACGCAGCTCACTTTTGAGTTGTCCGGATTCCAAACGATCAAACGTGACGGCATCAGGGTCGTCATCAATCAGACACTCACGGTCGATCAGCAACTGCAAGTCGCCACGCTTCAGGAGACCGTCACTGGCGACGGGCGGAGCCACCAATCGTCGATACGTCGACGACAACGATGGGCACGAATTTCACGAAGGAGCTGCTGACCGAGATACCCAACGCCCGCGACATCTGGGCAGCTATGCCACGAGCTCCGGGGCTACAAATGACGTCGTACGGCGTAGGTGGCTCCCGCACGGGAAACCAGACTGGCTATATGACCTACGGCTTCGACACGCAGAACCAGACTCGCATGGAGGGGATCGACACGACCGAAGGGACGGCCGCGAACGCCGGTTACTTTGAATCTGGCTCGTTTGAAGAGTTTCAGGTCGGTGGCGCAGGTAGCGACGCCTCGTCATTCGCCGGCGGCGCAGTCCTGAGCATTAGCGTCAAGTCAGGTGGCGATCGTTTTAGCGGAAACTGGTATAGCGATTGGCAGGGAGACGCAACGATTTCGGACAACGTTCCTGACAATCTGCGTACCTCGCTTCAGACGGATGACGATGGCTTTTACGTCAGGGAGGCCTTGGAGCGCGGCAATCCGATCGATCGTCAATATGACATTAACTTCAACGTTGGTGGCCCGCTGTGGAAAGGGAAGGCATGGTGGTTCACCGGTTGGCGACTGAATGATCAGTACAAATACACGCTCGGCTCGGACCTGCTGGAACGATCGAGGTTGTCCAACATATACACGTTGAAGGGAACATTCCAGCTCACCCGCAATAACCAGTTCATTGAGTTCCTCAACAAACCGAAAAGCTGGGGGAGAGCGGGATTTCGGACCCTCGGTACCGTTGTCAGCGGCGCTCTACCAAAGTTCACGGAACTATCCATGGAAAGTGGAGTGGACGAGTGTGCTCGGGAGCCGCGCTTTTCTCGATGTGTTGGCCGGCAACTGGTACCGTTTTTTCCCGCTTCGGCGAGCGCGACTTCGGCCTCTACGATGGCCGTGGGGTCCGGGCCGCCCAGGATCTGGCGACGTTGATATTTTTTGACGGGAGCATCAACGAGGCTACCAAGATCAGAAACGCTACAAGCCCCAGGTCTATGTGTCGATGGCTTACTTCAAGGATGGCTGGAAGGGCAGCCACGACCTCAAGTTCGGCTACGACTGGAAGCGCGATCGCCGCAGCTTGTTCAACGATCAGCCTTTCGACATCTTCTACCGCGACCGGAATACGGCGACCTCAGAGCTGCACCTGTACAACACCCCTGTGACGGGACTGAACGATGTCGTCTACAACTCGCTCTGGGTCAACGACACGTGGAAGGTCACTAACCGCTTAACGCTCAATCTGGGCCTGCGCTTCGAGGCTTATCGCGAGGGTGGCCAGAGCAGGACTTCTCGCCGAATGGACATCCCGCTTGGCTTCGTGGCCGGACTCGACCTATCGTTCCTTTGTTGAGCCGCGAACGGTCGAAGCGCGCACGGTCGCAGACACGAAGAACGTCGCACCGCGTGTCGGGTTCGCCTATGACTTGACCGGTGACAATCGGACCGTCCTGAAGGCGTACCTCGGCCAGTTTCGATTCAACTCCGCCGACACGTTAGCGAACCGCGAGAACCCGGTCGGCACAGCTCAACTTCGCTATCAGTTTAATGACGTAAACGGAAACCGGCTCCTCGATGGGCCGGAAGAAATCGGCCGTTTGCTGACCACCGTGGCGGCCGGCTTCGTGCGAATCGATCGCGACCTGATCCGACCGACGGGCAACGAACTCTCCACCAACGTGGAGCGCGAACTCGCAGAGGGGTTTTCTGGACGCCTGTCGTTACGTCTACAAGAACATCCGCAACGAGTGGGGAGAAATCGACGCGGTTCGCACTCCGGCCTATACGGTGCCGATCACGATTACCGACCCCGGGCCCGACAATCGCGTCGGAACTGGGGACGAGCAAACCTTCAAACCTTCTATTGCCCGTCGACGATCGAACTACCGCGTGGACACCGACCCCGATGGAAACGATGCCGATTTTCACACCGTCGAGCTCGGTGTCAACCGCCGCTTCGCAGGTCGCTGGATGCTGTTGTCATCGTTTGGCTATACGTGGCGCAATCAACTTCATGACGTGACGTCAAACGGCCGGTTCTATCCGTATCGGCCCGCGCGACGACTATTCGGCGACGAATTTGGTCGCGAGACCTCCACGTTCTGGAACTACAAAGTCATCGGCCGATACGTCATGCCGTTCGACGTCGGTTTTTCAGGCTCCTGGAAGGTTCAGAGTGGCATTCAGTGGGGCCGAACGATCAGCGTCAACTTCCCAGGAGATGGCAACCAGCATCCGCGTCGAGCCCGTGACAGCCAACCGTTCCCCCAACGTTGGCATTCTTGACTTCGATTCGACAAGTCCTTCACGCTCGGCCGTTTTGGCAGACTCACCGGCCAGGTCGATGTCTTCAATGCGACCAACTCGGGTACCGTCACGGCGTTCCGCCAGACAACAGTCAACTACCGAGAAGTGACTGGCATCTTGGATCCGCGAATCGTTCGATTCGGCCTGCGTTTCGACTTCTAAATCAGGGATTCGGGCCCGATATCACCGATGCCGGGCCTTTGTTCGGTCCGTGTTCGCAAAGGGGAGATCATTTTGGGTTCAACGCACGATGCGAAGCGCATCCTGATGTTCATCGCGATTCTAACGCTGACGGTCGGCACCAACGCTCAACAAGGTAGCGCCTCGGAATCTTCGAAGCCCGTCTTGACCTTCGAGAGCGACTCGGTGCTCGTGACGCTCTTGATCAAGCCGGACAAGACCGCGGACTTCGAGATGGTGCTCGGCAAGCTGAAAGAGGCGTTGGCCGACAGCCGGGAACCCGAGAGAAAGGCTCAGGCGGCGGGTTGGCGCGTGTTCAAAGGAACCCAACTAGCACAGGGTAACGCCGTCTACATCATGCAGATTGAGCCGGTCGTGAAGGGCCAAGAGTACGACATTACCCGCTTGATCGCGGAAGTCTTTCCCGTGGAAGTTCAGACATTATTTCCTAAATACCGCGACGCGTTTGCTGGACGCTCGATCACGGATCTCATGCCACTGCTTGGGATGCAACCCTGACATTCAGTCGGCTATGGCGATCTGGCTTGCCGTTGCCGTCGGAAGCGTGCTCGCAAAGGCTGTGCGCCGAGTCGCTGAGTCGCTGAGTGCGCGACTGGACGCAGGATTGCTTTTTGCCTTACAGGCGTCTGCACAACGACCGGATTGACTGCTTCATCTTGGGGATTCTCACGGCCGCCATCTCAATGGCGTCAGCCAACGCGGGAATCAGTCTGTCCTTTGGTCTGGGGGCCGGGCTGGTACTTGGCTTTGCCGCATTCTTGGGTTCCGAGGTCGACCTCCCCGCGCATCCCCTGCCCGCTTCTCAAAGAGCGGTCAGGAGGATGTGGCTCGTAGCCCTAGGACCCGCGGCCGTCGTTGCTGGTTGGCTGAGCGCTGGAGCTGTCGCACACGCACTGTTCACCCCGTGACGCTGACCGCCGGTCACCAGACGTTCGCACATGTATCGGTAGCGTTGCTTTCCAACGGTGCCGCGTCCAGACACTGAAGGCGGCGATTACTTGGATTCTGCAAGTTTCAGCTCTCACTTTCGTGTGGGGAGCGGGCTGTTCCTCGGAACGCGTTTCGTTGTTACAGTCGTCGCCTCCCATGAGCACAGGCATTACTTTGGTGGCGCTCGCTCCGCTTTACTACAAGGCCAAAGTCATCGAGGCAGCTACCGCATCGGGCCTTTTTTGTGCTTCAGATGAATTGAGTCAAATGCTTCGGCGAATGGAAAGCGAAGTCCGTGAGAGCCTACAACCTTGGGCCGACGCCCGAAGATCGACGCATTTTGTCCGCCTATCGCGAAGGTCTACGGTTGTATCAGTTGAGCTATACGCTTTGGGAGCGAAAAAGTCGAGCAAACGATCCCTCCTTTGCAGGGCTAATTCCTCTTCAACTTCCTCACGGCAACGCGGAATCCCTGCTGCCCCTTGCTCGGTCACTAGACTTGACAGTAACGGAGCATACGAACGGACAGACGGGCGCACGATTCCAGGCCGTGAGTGCTCACACTGTAGAAAAGGTCTGGATTCGGGCCCAAGCTGTCATCGACCGCGCGAACGAGCAGCTCTGTGCGGCACCGCGCCCGCACATTTTGCCTTGTTGATCAGAGAGGGATCATATGCCGCCCGCTAACGCGGTTCGCGCTGAACCGTTATCGTTAGAAAGCCATCTTGACACCAAAATGAACGACATGCCCAAACCTTGAAACGATGGCGAAGCACTATGCGGAGGTCCTGCAGTTGCCACTTCTCGTCGCCGTGCAATGGCAAGACGAGGGCCTTTGGACCTTGAACGATGTCGGTGTCTTCCGGAAAGCGAACGTCAACCACCACCTGGACGCTAAATTGGCGATCGAGAACACTCTCATGTGCGAGCTCGCCGGTGACTTCTTGTGCTCGATGCGGGTAGGCGTCGGAATGCACATGACACTGAAGAAGCTGTCGCAGCCAGAGCGGGATGCCGATGGCGACATTGTCAGCATGCACGCAGAGATCACCGACGCGCATTTCAAGGATGCGAACGGCGACCGCCTGGATTCGCTTGGCGATGAGATTAACGCTCTCTTCATGACCGTCGACCAGGAGGTGACTTACGAAGAGACGGCCGACGCGGTCATCCAAGGGTTCGTCATCACCGACAAGTCACCTTCGGTATTCGCACAACATCTCTTGCTGCCGGCGGTCCTCGGACGAGAGGCGCTGAACATCAAGCCACCGGTGACCGTGGCGCAAACTGATCGAGCAGCATCAGTTCAAGTTCTCGGGGGGTGACCTCGCACGAGCCACAGCGCTCGCGAAAACGCTCGCACACCAATCGAAGAGTCTCCGACCTCACATCTGGCCGTCCGTCTTGGGTCCAGAATAGAGTCGGGTCACACCAACGGGACGAGGACGCGAAGGGCAATGGCCAAGAGAATGTTGGTCTTCCTCTTAGGGGAACAGTAGCAATATCAAGGGAGTCGTCTTCTGCGGAGCCCGGTCGCCGCCGGGCCCGGCTAAATTGGCGATACCTTCGGGATTCTCTCACTGAGGAGAGTGGCGGCTGGACCCATCCAGCCGGAGGAGTTCCTGCCGTTCAGCGTACCGCTCGGCCGACGCCAAGCGCCGTCTCGCGGGCAAGGTCGGTTCGGCCTCCGCCCAGGAGCCGAGCAATCCTCCGAGAGCTCCTCCGCCTCTGTAGTTTGCCTTTCGCGAAACGTACGAAAGCCCCCAGCATCGCCCGGCACCACGCTGGCGTTTCCACAGTCGGCAAGTAGAGGCGTGTCGAGAGCTGTCGGCACTTGGAGCACTTCAAGAACACTCGGCCGAAGCGCCAGACGGTACGCGATTCTCGCGAAACTGGAGGGTAAAGACTTCAACTTGAATGACGACGAGCACTCGATGCTAGCGGAGTTCATGGCTTTTCAAACTGTCAGGGTGCCCGCTTTTCGCGACCGAATCGACCAGTTCTACATCGACGTGACTGCGAAATTGCTGACTGTCGCTACCCGAGATCGGGCCCTATACGCTCGACTCCTCCGCGAGTCGCATCCTGAACGCGACTTCACTGAAGAAGAGATCGACAGAGTTCTACAGTTTGATCGCGACCGCCGACGGTATACCCTCTCATCAATCCCGCGACGTCACTGGGTCATGGATTGCAGATGGCTGACCAGCTCGCTGAGATTTTTCTTGGAATGCGCTGGACTTTTTGCTCGGCCGAAGGGTGTCGCCGACTCGTCACAAGTGACAACCCGGTGTCCTGGACTAACCCCGACACGGCAGGTTCGTTCTATGGGCACGGATTGCAAGCGGGAGGCACCGAACTCGTTTGGCCAATCACCAAATCCGTAGGTCTCCTTGCAAGCTGGCGAGGGACCGACGGCGTCGTCGCGGTCGACGATGACTTCATCGACGCACTTAACCGACGCACGCTCTTAATGGCAAAACGCTACGTTTTTTGTCCGAACGAGGAGATCGGGAACTGGGTACTTGCTCTGCGAGCAAGCACAAGCGGACGACCGAGTAGCCCGCCAGGGATGCGGGTGGGCGTCAGCGTGGGCGTCAAAGTCGCTGCTATGTCGACTCGAGCCTAGCCTGAACAGTGATTTGCCTGATTTTGGTGGTGAGCCCGGAAGGAATCGTGCCCGAGACGCAAGCGCAGCATTGCGACGAGCGCCTGAGACTTTCCGTGGCGAAACCACTCCGAGCGAAGCGAGGAGTGGTGAGCCCGGAAGGAATCGAACCTTCAACCAACAGATTAAGAGTCTGCTGCTCTGCCAGTTGAGCTACGGGCCCACTCGAGGAGTGCTGGCGACTTGCTCGCGCATGCGAGGAATACCGCCCAGACGCGAAACCTCAACTTTAACACAAGCGAAGGCACGGAAAACCCGACGGCAACGCGGTCAACGTTTGGCCTTGAGGTGCTGCTGCTCCCCAACAGCGTAGGCCTCTGACATGAAGCGTCGGAGTTGCGGCGTAATGTCCGCCGGCGTCGATAATCGGAACGCGTGGAGATGGTTCCGTGGGGAGAACGTCTCAACGTTCGTGAAGAGAGTCGATTCCACTCGGCGTGCCAATACGAGATGACCGTCGACCCAACGGCGTCTTGGCGTCAGCTGCGCAAAGGACATGCGGACCTGGAAGGCGATTCGTGTCCGTTCTGGGAGAACGGTCACGGTTCCGTTCTCCCGCAAGGCTGCGACGAACTCATCGAAGATGTGACGGATGATCGGCGGCTTGCCCTCGAAGTGCGGCTCGAGCTCGTGCCGTCCGCACGCATGTGTTTGATTCCGATTGGCGAATCGCCGAGAGCATTTGGTGCATGTCCACATGACGTGCGTCGGGATGCTGCTCGAACCTACGGTGTGGAAGCCGCGCTGACTTGAGCCGTATCGGCGCACTGTTGCAGCCGAACGATCTGGGTGCCCGCCACCGTCCAGACGTGGACGAACTGGGCGGTGAATCGCTTGCCGGTGGATTTGCAGCGACCGGAATAGGCGCCACGACCGATCACCCGGTCTCCCGCATCGAGCAGTTCCGACGCCTCGGTTTTCCAGTCATCGAAGTCGCCGAGGACGCGGCCGAAGAAGTCATTGAAGACGGCGCCGACGCCGTTGTACACCCCGCCATACGGAAATCCAGGGGTGATCTCCCACCGAATAGTCGGCGACAACACCTCCATGAGCACCTCGGGGGATCCGAGGTTGGCATAGAAACGGCGGACGGTCGCCATGTTGGTCGACTCTGTCATCTGAACCCTCCATTGGGTTTCGCTCGTGCGATGGGTCCAGCGTTGCATGTGGACCCGATCACGCTGGCCGCTTCAGCGGCGGCGCCTCATCATCACCGCGGATCCGCTCGGCGGCAAGCGACATTAGGTCGATTTCGCGCGCCGGCGGCGACGCGCTGCCCGCGGTGATCGTCGAGGCACGGTCGCGGTGCGGTACGGATTGAGCAACGTCTCGAGATCCCCACGAACCCACTTCTCGGCCCTTCCCTCGCGATAGATCGCCCACCCGATCAGCGAGCCGCTGGACATCGCGCCCACCGCTCTGCCAGTTGAGCTACGGGCCCACTGAAGGGTGCTGGCGGTGTCCACGCACTCTGCGGCGATCGCCGCATGAGCACGAAACCTCAACTTTAACACAAGAATCGCGCGCTCCGTCTTCAAGCGCTCACCGCGACCGCGACCGATTCGCTCGCGGACCAACGTCGCGCCGGCGTCGAGTGGCGCGACGTCCGCCCGCCGTCTTCGGTGTTCGGTACGGATCGAGAAGCGTCGCCAGATCCGCGCGCACCCATCCTTCAGCCGCCCCCTGACGCGACACCGCCCATCCAATCAGCGATCCGTTGGCAATCGCACCGACCGCTCGCGCCAGGCGCGCCGTGTTGCATCGCGTCAACTCCCCCGCTGCGACCGCCTCGTCCAGCAAACGCCGGTACCCCGCATCGATGCGCCGCGAGTTCTCGAGCATCACCGCATAGAAGTCGGGGTCGCTCAAGTCCATCTGCAGGAACGCCAGGTGATTCGCCATCTCCTCCGGCGACTGGACGAACTTGGTCATCTCCGTCGCTCCCGCAATGACCGCTTGCAGCGGCGAGGAATGAAGGCCGCGCACCGCCTCGAAGCAGGCGTCCACTGAATCGCGCGCCGATTCGGCGAGCGCGAGCATCAAACGACGCTTGGAGCCGAATCGCTGCACCAGGGTGGCCGCCGACAGCCCCACCTCGCGCGCGACGTCGGCGAGCGTGAACTTCGCCGGTCCGAGTCGCGAGATCATTCGGCCGGCAGCTTCGAGGATTGCGGCGTCGTCTTTCGTGCGCGGGCGTGGCGACATGCTTGACAAATAGTAAATGAACGTTTACTTTTCGCCGATATAAACAAACCGCCATTTACAAACCCGCAAGGGAGGCCACCATGACCGCACCGCTGCCTTCATCTGCCAAATCTCTCGCCGGACAGGTGGCCGTCGTCGCGGGCGCGACGCGCGGCGCCGGGCGCGGCATCGCACGAGCGCTCGGTGAAGCGGGAGCCACCGTCTACTGCACCGGCCGCAGTGTCCCCGGACGGCCGTCCCCCTACGACCGGCCCGAAACCATCGACGAAACCGCGGCGATGATCGAAGCGGACGGCGGCAAGGCGATTGCGCTGCGCGTCGATCATACGGTCGCGAGCGAGGTCGAGGCGTTGTTTGCACGGGTCGAACAGGAAGCCGGGCGGCTCGACGTGCTCGTGAACAGCATCGCCGGCGAGGACCCGATGACGCGTGAATGGGGACCGTTCTGGGCAATCGACCTGACCAACGGCGACGCCATCCTGCGGCAGGCGCTCCTGTCCCACGTCATCACGGCCAAGCACGCGGCGCCGCTCATGATGCAGCGCAAGCGCGGTCTGATCGTCGAGGTCACCGAGAACGATCTGCTGATGGCGGGCGGCAACGTGCTCACGCAGATCGTGAAGGCCTCGCAGAAGGTTCTCGCGACGATTTTCGCATCCGAACTGCGTCTGCATGGCGTAGCCGCGGTGGCGGTGACCCCCGGATTTCTGCGATCCGAGCGGATGCTGGAGCACTTCGGCGTCACCGAAGCCAACTGGCGCGAGGCGGGAAAAAAGGACAGCAACTTTCTCGAATCGGAATCGCCGCTCTTCGTCGGTCGAGGGATCGTGGCGCTCGCGCAGGACCCGGAAGTGATGAAGCGCTCCGGTCATCTGTTCAGCTCATGGGAGCTGGGACGCGAGTTTGGGTTTACCGATGCCGATGGCCGGCGGCCCGATTGGGGATCCAAAGACGTGGACTTCTCAGTCCTGCCCGCCACGTTGTGCGCGCAGATTCTGGACGGCCTCTATTTCCAGCGCGACTGGCTCGGCGTGCTGTCGAAACGGACGGAGCACTATCTCGCAAAGTGGGCCCCGGGACTGCAAGCGCAGAGTTGATGCGGGTTGGCCAGAATGACCGGGTTCTGCTGTCACAATCTGCAACACCGGTACGCGAGAACGTCACATCCGCCGTTTCGGCCCGGGGCGGCGCCTTAGGACACACACCCTAAGGGCCTATTTTCCAGCTACTTACAGGGCCCAAGAGAAGGCTCCGCGGCGAACCCGAAACGGACTGTTGCCGGCACCTCAAACTACCGAGATTTCTCTCAGATGGAACCCACCGGCAAGGTCCTCGTGGTCGACGACTACGTGCCCAACGCCTGCGCGATGGGCGACCTGCTGGTCGCGGCCGGCCACACCGTGCGGATTGCCCACAGTGGTCACGAAGCCCTCCGCCTGGCCGCAGATGATGTGCCCGACCTGGTCCTGCTGGACGTCGTCATGCCAGAGATGACCGGCGTAGAGGTATGTCGGGAACTCAAGACCAGAAATGCGACGCGATTGACGCCGGTCGTGCTCGTCACGGGGAGTCAGGAACGGAGCCATCGACTCCAGGGACTCGAGGCGGGCGCTGACGACTTCCTCCGCAAGCCAATCGAAGTGACCGAGTTTCAAACCCGGGTTCGCTCGCTCCTTCGAATGAAGAGCCTCATCGACGAACTCGAGTCGACGGAGGCGATCGTGCGGATGCTCGGGCAGATCGTCGAGGCCCGCGATCCGTACACCGAAGGACACTGCCAGCGGCTTGCCGACTACGCGACGTCGTTGGGCGGGGCGCTGGGGCTGACGCGCGTTGATCTCGACACCCTGAATCGTGGCGCCGCGTTGCACGATGTCGGCAAGATCGGGCTGCCTGACACGGTGCTCCTGAAAGCAGGCCGACTCAACCCTCGGGAACTGGCGCTGATGCGGCAACACCCGATCATCGGCGACAGCCTCTGCCGCACCGTCAAATCGCTCGAACGCGTGAGGCCGATTGTTCGGTCCCATCACGAACGGATCGATGGACGTGGGTATCCTGACGGTCTCTCTGGCGAAGACATTCCTCTGCTGGCGCAAATCGTTGGCGTTGTCGACGTGTTCGACGCGCTCACGACGAATCGGCCTTACCGAAAGGCGATGACGATCGAGGCGGCCTACAAGATCATGCTGTCAGAGGCAGCGTCTGGCTGGTGTCCGGTGCAGTTGGTCACAACGTTCATCGAAGTGCACCAGAACCGCAAGCACATCAAGGTCATGCTCTCGGCCTGACCACGGCGTCAAACATCATTTCCGGATCTACTGGCTTCGAGCGTTTGATTCGTTGAGCGCGGCAAGGAGCCGCGCGGCCTCACGTTCCTGCTTGGCGGCCTTCTTGTCGGCCGCCTGCGATTCGGTTCGGGAGGCGTAGTAATGGTTGATATCGCGGCGCAGCTCGTCGGGGACACCAGCGAATTTCTTGTCGGCAAACTCTTCGAGCAAGTCCGCGTAGGTTTCGTCAGCCAGCGGATTCGAGCCGCGCATTGATGGCTTGCCGGTATCGAGATCGACGTCCTTCAGCTCCAGTTGTCCTGCGCGGAGGGCGGCCAGCGCGGCACGGTAGCGCGCGTTGGAGACCTGGAAGCTCTCGCCGAACATCTTCTCGGTTTCGGGCGTCAGGGGCTCGAACGCCAGCGGCTTGAACGGCCCGAACTTGGGAAGGATCTTGACCAGCATGACCACGAACCGCGCGAGCACCCCGGGCTTTCGGTACTTGGTGCCATAGGTCGCCTCGTATTGCTGCCGGGTCATCGTATATACGACGTCACTCTCGGTGAGTCCAGGCGTCGCGGCGAGAATCTCGTCGCGCTTCTCGCGCCACGCCAGACGCGTCATGTCAGGAATCATCCGGCTCACGGCGTAGCGATACGTGCCGATCGCGAGGTCCGTGTCACCAAAGACGTCCTTCAGCTCGAGCCCATAGGTTTCACGAAACGCACGCTCGAGTACGGGAATCGCAACCTCGAAGCCGATCAGGTTCTGATAGAGGTCGGACTTGAAATTCCCACGAGCGACCTGAACGACATCGAAGGCGAACTCGACCATGACGTGTCGTGAGGGTGAATTCACGAACAACACTTCGTCGCCGAACTTCGTGCGCATCTTGGGATAGAGAATCGGCACCGATCGGTTCACGGCGAGCGGATGTGCCGCATCATCGCCAGCGTGATGTGCGAGCGCACCAAGCGCGAATGCGTACTCGTGGAGGTTCTGCGAGTCCCGAACGAGCGCCTCGACGAAATCCCCAGAGCGGACGTAGTGAACGAGGTTCGAAAACAGGCGACTGCCGAAGGGGTAGTACCCGAGATCTTGAATCAGCGACCCACCGTAGGCATAGGCCCGAGCCTTGGCAAGCTCGTTTGCGGTGCTGTCGGGAAACCGTCGCTTCAGTAGTGGCAGGACCTGCGCTTCCCACGTCGAGTCGATGAGCGCTTCGTGCGCGAAGACTGCATATCCGGCCGCGCTGGAAGGAAGAGTCAGCAAGGCCCCAACCAAAACTGTAACGGCCAAACATCGATGACGCCTCATCCATGGAGGCCCTTCAAGCGACGTGCCGCGTTGCCGAAGCTCTACTTTCGCTTCGGCTGTGGCGCCACGGTGTTGTTGCTCAGGCCCACCGCCAGCGGGCCATTCGCGCGAGGATGAGAAACATCCCAGTGAAGAGCAGCGCCATGGACACCGGCTTGGCTACGCTGAGTGGCAACACGAGCCACGCGATGGAGAATCCAAGGCCGGTCAGGACCCAGGTCCAGCCTGCGAAACGTTGAAAGGCCTGCACGCTCGCTGGATTGCATCTCATCTTCGCCAGCGGTGTCAGCGTCTTGGGCATCGAGTTCCCCATGAACATCAGGAACACGCCCATTCCCATCAGCGATGCCCGGCGTGACCAATCAGGGTCGGTCGTCAGCCCGAGCGCCTCCACCAACTTCACGGCCAGTGACAAACACATGATCAACGCCGCGACGCCGACGCTTCCCCTGATTGCAGCGCCCGCGGACCGCCGAGCGCCATCGCTTGTCAGGCGAGTGGATTCGATCAACAGCGCGACGCTCATGACGCCAAGCAACGCGGCGCTCATGGACCAGGCCATCGCACGCTCGGGACGGAGATACCAATTGACCATCGTGAAAAGCGTACTGAGCGCAAGCAGCACGACGGGCAGATAGTGAGAAA
Organism: uncultured Acidobacteriota bacterium; assembly: GCA_963724485.1. GTDB lineage: Bacteria > Acidobacteriota > Vicinamibacteria > Vicinamibacterales > UBA2999 > JACCSI01. The sequence goes on along the minus strand of CAVRUW010000008.1, from coordinate 596,503 downwards.
TGGAACGAGGCAACATCATCAGACTCCCATCTTCAGCGCCCGCCGTTTCGCGTCCACACTTTGGGAGCGGCGGCGGGCGTGGGCTGGGGACTTCATCTCCCATCCCAACGTTTGCGCGAAGCCAAGCAGCGCATCCTCGAGAACGGACATCTTCAGCCGGTAGTAAATCGTCCTGCCGCTCTTCTCCGCCTCGACGAGCCCCGCTTCCTGCAGCACGGCAAAGTGCGCCGACATCGTCGGCTTGGACACGGCGAAGTGGTCCGACAACTCGCCCGCGGACAACGGCCGTTCGCGCAACAGTTGCAGCACTCGGCGGCGGGTTGGATCCGACAGGGCCTTGAAGACGCTGTTCACGAATAGATATTTAGCTAATCATCTAACTAATGTCAAGCCCCCGGAAATCACTCGCCTTTCGTCCTCAAAAACAATCCCTCTCGTTCGGCCCGTTTGAGCTGTGCGCAACAGTACAGAAGTGGACGCTGCACTGCGGCCATGATCCTGAGAGGCCAGGAGCATCACCACCCTGGGAAGGATCAGCCGATGACTCAAGTGCTTACTCTTGAACCGCTGCACGATACTCCGGCCGTTCAATCTCCAACGTGTCCGCTGTGCCACACGCCAGAGCACGTCATGACGAGAGAGGCACTTGCCGCGGGCGCCATCTGGACGTGCTCCAGGTGCGGTCAGAGGTGGACCGCCGCGCGTCTGGCAACGGCCGCCGCCTATGCTCGGTCAGTTGCGTAGGCACTCGATGATGAAAAACGCGTCGCGGAAAGACACCCACGTCACGAAGGAGGACTCGCCTGTCCTCCCCGGTATCGATGCGCAGACTCCTGGCAGCATGCCTCGCGCCGAAGACGACGCATCAACGTGGGCAAACAGCCGTGAGTTTCATGACCGCCCGGGGAGCGGCAAATACACGGCTGACAGGCAGCGCTACTTCTAACCACCTGACCCGGAATTCGCGGAACCTATGCTCCTAGTTACCGGCGCTTTCATCTCGTTGACCGCGATGGTGATCCTCTCCAGAGTGCGAGCGGGCATGAACGCGGCAACGCTTGGGTGGATGAGCGAGCGCTGGCTCGCCGAATACCGCGCGTCGCACCCATAGGCGCGACGCCAGCGGTCACCGACCGACAAGCCGGCCGGCCGGCGTCGAAAAGTGGAGCGGGTCACGGAGGTTTTGCAGCTCGCGGTAGTAATAGAGCGGCGTCGGCCGCTGTCGCGTGAATCGCAGCCTCTTGAGAAACTCTATTTCCTCTGACGTCGCATCACCGCTCAACGTGGGATCCTGAAGGAAGGCCTGCAGCCCCGGCTCGTCGTCGATCTCTGGAACGGGCGGCCGTTCGACGAACTCGAATCGCCTGGGATGCCCGGGTGCCAACCGCCGGTTCAGGACAATCTCCATTCCGAATGTCGCCAAGTCGATGTCCCACGTTTCAATCAGCGGATCGAGAAAGGTGACGCAGTGTTCGACCGAAACATTGAAGACATCAGTCTCCAGAAAGTCGAGCACTGTGACTCGCATCTGCTGATAGCTGCGGCCGTTGAGTCGAGCTAACTGGCGGAGCCATTTTTCGTCGTCCAACTCCTCTTTCGTGACCCTCTGGACGACGTCCAGCAACTTCTGGGTGACAAGGCGTTCGAGGGCTCCGAATGCCTCCTTCTCGAACATCACCTGAATGGGCTGTGCCTTGCCGGGTTCGCATTTCCGGAGAATCAGCTCGCGAACCTCTCTGAAAAGCGGTGCCGGAGGATCTGCCAGCTTGCGCTTCAAGGCGTCCCGACGCTGCAGCTCCCCCAGGGAAGCCAACTGCCCCGGAGGAAGCTTCAGGAACCCTTCCATCCGGTCGTAGATATCGGTGCGCTCCGGTGCTGGTGGCGCTTTCTTTCCCGTCAACAGCTGGGAAATGTAGGACTCCGTCACCTGGGCGGCCGCCGCCAGATCCCTCTGCTCAGTCCCTAACTCTCTTAGTCGCTGGCGAATGAAAACGGGAAAATCCACGTGCTCCTCAGATCCTTAACTAACATCGATTAAGCCAAGCGTGATTTTTGCACATCTTCCTTGACATTGGAAGTTAATTAACCTAATCTGGTTCACAAGTCGGCGGATAGTGCGCCAAGACCGCAGGTAGCTGAACCAAATTAGGTTACCTGTCTTTTCCCCTCTTCAGAAAGAAAACGCCATGAACATTGTTCGTTGGGATTCCCTGCACGACATGGGTCCGACGCAGGAATGGATGATTCGAGTCCTCGAGGGCAAGTCGGCACATGAGCAGGCGGAGCTGGCCCAGGGCTCCTGGGTACCGGCGGTCGACATTTACAGCAGGGGCGATCGCGAGCTGGTGCTCAAGGCCGAATTGCCCGACATGAAGCAGGACGAAATCGAGCTCAGCATCGACGGAACCACGCTGACGCTGCGCGGCGAGCGCAAGCTCGATACCGAACTGACGAAGGAAAAATTCCATCGCATCGAGCGCAGTTTCGGCTCGTTCTCGCGGTCCTTCGGCCTGCCCTCGACCGTCGACCCGGGCAAAGTGACGGCAGCGTACAACGCTGGCATCTTGACGGTCCGGCTACCGCTCCGCGAGGAGACCAAGCCCACACACATCAAGGTCGAAGTTGCCGCGTAAATCGGGCGTGAAGGGTTAACCACCATGTCGATGATGTTGAACCGTACGGCAGTCATTCCCGTTTGGATCGTCGCGTTCACGCTGTTTGCGTGGTCCGGATGGCCGATGCCGGTCGCCATGTCGATGCTTCTGCTCATCGTGGGGATCACGGTTCCTCTCGTCATCTTCATGCTGTGGCACGAACCGCTCGCCATTGCTGCGGTGTTGCCTGCTGAACGGTCATGGAAAACCAGAGATAACAGGGTTGGGCGGTTCAACGTCACCCGTGGCTCCGAGAGTAATTCATCATGACAGGCGTTCGGATTCTCGCCACGGCCATCGCCTGGATCGTGATCTCATCCTCTGTGATCTCTGCCCAAGATCTGTCCAGGTATCGTGAATTTCGGTTGGGCATGCCGATGATCACGGTCGCGCGACAGGCCGGCATCATGCCGGAGCCCCGTGTTGTGCACCGAGCCCCCGAACTGATTCAAGAGCTGATGTGGCAGCCCCCCCGCGTTGCGGCGTCGTCATTGCAGCGGGAGTCTGCGGCCAAGGTTCTCTTCAGCTTCTACAACGACCAGCTTTTCAGAATCGTGGTCACTTATGACCGTGAGAGGACGCTGGGGCTGACCGCTGAGGACCTGGTCGAGGCGATGTCCACGAGGTACGGACTTGCCCGATTGCGCGTCACCGAAAAGCCGTCCGCAAACACCGGATCGAACGACACCAACAACATGCTGGCGCACTGGGAAGACTCGCAGCATTCACTTGACCTCATCACGTCCTTTCCTCAGTCCACGTTTGGACTCGTGGTGGTTTCAGTACCGGCTTGATGCCCTAGCCCAGGCCGCTATCGCCGACACGTACCAGCTGGACACGTTAACGGTTCCCCAACGAGGCATCGAACGCCAGCACCCGCAAACACCAGGGGACCGCGTCAAGGACGCGGAAGCCAGGCGAGTTAACCGATCGACGTTTCGGCCCTGAAAGGGATCATCATGAACGAATCAATAAGCGCGATCACTCTCACCCCCGACCAGAGATGGGCGCGGTGGCGAGACCAGGGGGTGCGCCATGACGCACGAGTCGGACGGAACATGCGCTTGATTGGGGCCCTTGCGTTGACAATCGCAGCCGTTTGGACAGTGTTGGTGCTCTGAGGAGTCCCGAGTTGGCCTGTGTGCTGTTCTGAACACCTGGTCGCAGAGCTCTGACCTACCATCGCGTCCTGGAACCGCGGATGCTCCATGAGTTCATTGCCCTCAACCGCGACGAGATCATCAGTCGTTGCCGGGCGAAGGTGGTTTCGAGGTCGGTTCCACCGCCCACCGACGCGGCGAGCGATCACGGCGTCCCGGTCTTCCTGGATCAACTTGTCGACGCCTTGCGCCTCGGGCTGACCTCGAGCCCCGAGATTGGCAGGAGCGCGGTCCATCATGGGCATGCCCTGCTGCAGCAGGGCTTCACCGTCTCCCAGGTCGTGCACGACTATGGCGACGTCTGCCAGGCCATCACGGAACTGGCTGTCGAAATGAACGCGCCGATCAACACGGCCGACTTTCGGATGCTGAACCACTGCTTGGACGAGGCCATCGCCGGCGCCGTCACCGAGTACGGACGCGAACGAAATCAGTCCACCCTCGACGGAGAGACGGCGCGAGGCAGCGAGCGGCTTGGGTTCTTTGCGCATGAACTGCGGAACCTGATCAACACCGCGATCATGGCCTTCGAGGTACTCAAGACGGGGAACGTCGGCGTGGCAGGGAGCACGGGAACCGTGCTCCATCGCACCCTCATGGGGTTACATGCGCTCGTTGGTCGCTCGCTCGCCGAGGTCCGCCTCACCCAGGGCGTCCAGAATCTGGAGCAATTCCTGGTGTCCGGATTCATCGACGATCTCGCACCGGCGGCTACGTTAGAGGCGAACACCCGCGGCATCAGACTCATCGTCATGCCGGTCGATGACGGCGTGGCCATCGAGGCGGACCGGCAAGTTCTCGCGGCGGTCGTAGGCAACCTGCTGCAGAACGCATTCAAGTTCACCCGCCCTGGTACCACGGTCACGCTCAGTGTCGGCGCCAGCGACCAGCGCGTGCTCATCGAAATCCGGGACGAATGCGGCGGCCTCCCGACTGGCGGCGTCGACGAGCTCTTCCGGCCGTTCGAGCAGCGCAGCGCCGATCGAACCGGATTGGGCCTGGGCCTGGCCTTCAGCCGATGGGGCGCCGAAGCGAACAGTGGCCGAATCTCCGCGCGCAACCTACCGGACGAAGGATGCGTCTTCACGGTCGACCTGCCGCGGCTCCCAGTCCCCACCGCCGCACTGGTTTAGTTGGTCCTGCGCCCCGCGCGCGCAACACAATCCTGTGATCCCGCCCTGCGGTGCTCCTGATGAGCTCATCGAGCTTCAATTGCAGCGCTCGCGTATCACGATTCTGCGTGTTCTGCAGCAGGAATGCGATGAGAAACGTCACCTGAGAGGCAGCCGTGTTCATCGTGAGCTGCCACGTATCCGAGAACTGAAAAACAGGACCGAGCAGGAGCCAGAGAGCCGTTAACGCGATGTTCGCAGTGAAGGCCCATGGAGAGCCGACCACAGACCCGGTTACGTCGGCAATTCGCCTGAATCCATTCGTCATGAGTCCTCCAGTGCAAGGAGTTGACGATAACAGGTCGAGGTAACGCCTTGAACCTATCCATAGGTCGGCTTCTGAGGCCAACCGGGGGGCGAGTCCTCAAAGTCCTGCTGCCGCCCATAGAGTGTCGTGTCGAGGAGGGTGTAGGCATCGGTGAGTGATTCGGTGCCGCGCGCGTAGGTTGAGTAGGTGTGGAAAACATCTTCGTCGAGGCGAAAGAAAACGCTCAGGCCGTGTTGTTCGCCCTTCATGAAGTAAGGCTCGTCTTGCTGCCTCTTTTCCAGCTCCGCTTTATCCAGAAAGTTGTGTTCGATGGGCGCGACTCTCTCGTCCAGCGTGACGTGGAAGTCGTAGTTGAAATCGCTGCCAAAAGACGAAAACCACGGGACGCTCCACCCCTTTTGCGCTCGATACGCTTCGAGCGTGGCCAGCGGGGCACGAGAAATCAGCACGAAAGTCGTGTCGCGATCGTTCAGCAGCGACAGATCGCCCAGGGCGTTTACATAACCCGTGCAGCCTGGGCAGCCCTTGTCCCATGCCGGGTCGAACATGAAGTGATAGACGATGAGCTGCCGACGGCCGTCGAAGAGGGCTTTGAGACTCTGTTTGCCATTCGGGCCGTCGAAGGCATAGGCCTTTTCGATCTTCACCATGGGAAGCCGGCGTCGCTCGGCATTTATGCGATCGCGGTGCTTAGTGAGCTCTTTTTCACGCGCCAGGAGTTTCTTCCGCTCGACGAGCCACTGATCTCGAGAAACGATTCCGGCATGTGGGATTGTTGTTGTCATCGCTGGCCTTTCTCTTTGATCCCGTGACCGAGGTCATGACCGCAAACCATCAGCCTCAACGGGACGGCGGTTAGAGTGACTTCGGTACTGAATCAAGTCGCGCTTCTCGGCGTCCGTCAGGTTCAACTTCAGAAACTGGTTGTAGGAACAACGCAGACACTCGTTTGCAGTCGACCCGGCATGTGCAGAGGCGTCGTCGCCCCTCCTCTACCTGGTCGTGGGATGTACCCATTTGCACAACGGGTTCGATCGGAATGCGACATGATTTCTGGAATGCTTCGGCAGGCATGCACATGGTCCGACGACTGTGTGCCAGGAGGCTCGTGATGGTCTATGACACTGTTCGGCCGGCGCTCATTATCGTGTCTGCGAACGACATCGCCAAGCGGGCCTACCAGATCTATGAAGATCGCGGTTACGCAGACGGCTTTGATGTCAACGATTGGCTTCGCGCGAAGCGTGAGCTCAAAAACCCGCACAGCCGCCTAGCCCCGAACTGGCTGTCTGGCGAAGAGTAGGGCACGAGCCGATCGCGGTAGACGCCTGACCCCGCGTTCACCGCGTCCACGCTCTCCACGCGAAATCTCCATCCGGGCCCCAGCTCAGAGCCCAACCGACACCATCGTTTCTCTTTCGCACACGCGGTCCGGCCAGTCCGTGATGTGGAGTCCCGCCAGCGTCAGGCCCGACGTCTGTAATAGAGTCCCCCGCCACCGAAGAGCAGCAGCAGCACCACGACGATGATTAGAGTGTTCGTGTCCATGTTCCCTCCGACATTGTGTCTGAACAGGAGCATAGCGCGGCGTGTGAGCGCGCGATGTGCAGTCTTGTACAGGCGGTTTCGCGCCCAAATCCGCGCCGTGGTGCATACCCGGCCGACCGTGCCGGACTGCACATCGCCGTTTCGCCAGCGTCCGTAGAATGCGATCAGGGCTCTGCCAAAGTTCTCGCACGGGAGTGCGTCATTACATTCGATAAGCCCAAGGACCTCCGACGTGGATGACTCGGTCAAGATCTTGAAACCGTGGGTGACGTTCGCGGGCTGTGTGCTGGTGGTGATGGTTCTGTACTGGGCCCGCGCCGTCTTCGTGCCCTTCACGCTCGCCATCCTTCTGGCATTCGTCTTGACTCCACCGGTGACTGCACTCGAGCGTTGGGTCGGTCGCGTCCCCGCAGTGCTCGTCGTGGTCACGCTGGTGTTCACGGTGCTCGGACTCGCTGGGTGGGGCGTGGCGCGACAGCTGGACAATCTCGCGGAGGATCTGCCCGTCTACCGGGAAAACATTCGAACGAAAATCGCGGACGTTCGCGATGCCGGCAAACGTGGTGCGGTCGGGAAGCTGCAGGAAACGATCGAAGGCATCAAGACCGACCTGGGAGCACCGGAGGGGGCCAAGCGGACGGCATCGCGACCCGTCGTCGACACCTCGAAAGCAGCGAGGACAGATTTTGAATCTGTCCCCGTCCTGGGGTTCGCGTTGCTCGGTCCAATCGTCGGGCCGTTGGGAACCGCGGGGCTGGTGCTGGTAACGGTCATCTTCATGCTTCTCGAGCGTCGGGATCTGCGCGACCGGTTGATTGGACTGTTCGGGCACGGCCGATTGGCTATCACCACGAAAGCGATTGATGAGGCCGGGGGCCGTGTCAGCCGACAGTTGCTGATGCAGTCGCTTGTCAATCTGGTGTACGGAATCGCCGTCGGGCTCGGACTCTCCTTGATCGGCGTACCGTACCCTTTACTTTGGGCCTCATTGGGCGCGGCGCTCAGGTTCATTCCCTACCTCGGGCCTGTGCTTGCTGCCGGCGCGCCGATCCTCGTTAGCCTTGCGGCTCTCGATGGTTGGACCGGACCACTCGAGGTGTTGGCGTTGTTTGTCGCGCTGGAACTCTTCACCAATCTCGTGCTCGAGACTGTGCTTTATGCAGGGGCCGCCGGCGTGTCACAGGTTGCCTTACTGATGTCCGTCGCGTTCTGGACGTGGCTTTGGGGGCCGCTCGGTTTGCTCATGGCTACACCGCTGACCGTCTGCTTAGTGGTACTTGGCAAGCACGTTCCAGGTCTCGAGTTCGTGGGGACGCTGATGGCCGACACGCCCGCCCTCGCTCGGGACCATGGCTTCTATCAGCGCCTGCTGGCGCGCGATCAGGGCGAGGCGGCTGACCTCATCGACGCGCACATCAAGACCGAGTCCCCGCGGTCGGTCTACGACCTCCTCCTGCTACCGGCGTTGAACTATGCGGAGCGCGACCGCTTGGAGCGGCGGTTGTCGCAGGAGGAGGAGATGGCCGTGATTGATGCGACTCGGGAGTTACTGTCGGACACTGCGGAATCGATCCAGCGGTTGGAGGCGAAACTGCCCTCGGCGCTGGACGCTCCACGGGACGACCAGGCGCGCGAACCGCTGCGGGTCCTCGGCTACGCAAGCAATGGCGTCCCTGACGAGCTGGCGCTCACGATGCTTGGCCACCTGCTCGACGATCTCCCAATCGCCGTTGAAATCACCAAGACGCGCATGATGGCCTCGGAGCTGGTGTCCCTTGTCCAGGAGCGCGGCGTCTCGGTCGTGTGCCTCGCCGATCTGCCACCCAGCTCGTTCCTGAAAACCCGGTATTTCGTTCGAAGGCTCCGCGCCGCATTTCCTGACCTGCGGATCCTCGTTGGCCGATGGGGCCCACCGGCGCTGGCGGACGAGAGTACGCAGGCACTGCGCGATGCCGGCGCGAATCACGTGGCCTCAACGCTGGCGGAGACGCGTGAATACGTCGGCGGCCTCGGGGAGATTCCGCGGGTCCCGCTCCAGGCCACGACGGACCCACCTGAAGTAGCACTTGGCCTCGAACGGCACGCCGACGTTGCGTGACTCCTATTGAGCAGCGCCGCCCGCGAGCGGTAGTTGCGTAACGACATTCACTTACCTCGACCACCACTGGTGGTTGCAGAAGCCGCACCGACGCTGAACGGTGTCGTGTCACTCTGAACAAGGCGAATGTCAGCTATTCGCCAGTGAACTCGTATGCCGTGGGGCAGCATTCCTGTAAAGGACGGCATTGAATGGCCAAGTCGAAACGCGCACCGGCGCTCAAATCCACCGCACCACTCGATTGGACCGGCGCACGCACTGAGCGCGTCGAGTACGGGTCCGCGGCCACGATCTTTGCCCAAGGCGATCCGGCCACGAGCGTCCTGTATGTCGAGACAGGCGCCGTGCGGCTATCGGTCGTGTCGCACGCGGGAAAAGAGGCCGTGGTCGCCGTGCTCGACGCCGGCGATTTTTTCGGCGAGGGCTGTTTGGCGGGCCAGTCGCAACGGATGGCCACCGCCACGGCAATGGTCCCGAGCACGGTCCTGATCGTGGAACAGCCCGAAATGGTGCGGCAGCTCCACGCCAAGCCCACCTTCGCGGATCGGTTCCTGAAGCACATGCTGACCAGAAACATCCGCATTGAAGAAGATCTGCTCGATCAGCTCTTCAACTCCAGCGAGAAGCGGCTGGCACGCACCCTTCTGCTGCTCGCGCGCTTCGGTGAACCTCAGGCGTCTCACCGTACCCTGCCCAAAGTGTCTCAGGAAGTCCTGGCGGAAATGGTCGGCACCACGCGCTCGCGGGTCAACTTCTTCATGAACAAATTTCGCAAGCTCGGGTTCATTGACTACAACGGCGGATTGAAGGTCAACAACTCCCTCCTGAGCGTGGTGCTGCGCGACTGACGCACGCACCCGAAGCCAGACCCTAGCGCGAGACTGCTGCGCTCCGTTCAAACCTGCCGGTCAATTGAGCGCATGCCTCCGCAAAGGTCTCGTCGATTGGCTGCGGCACACCGATATGGAAGCCCTGCGCGTAGTCAATGCCGCTGCGCCGCAGACGATCCGTCATGCCCTGATCGGTGACGAACTCCGCCACAGTCTTCTTCCCCATCCCCTTGGCGATCCCCACGATCGCCTCGACGACGAGTTGGTCGGTGGTATTGGCGCCAAAGCCACGAATGAAGTCACCATCGATCTTGAAATAGTCGAACGGGAGATGCTTCAAGTAATAGAACGAGCCGAAGCCCGAGCCAAAATCGTCCAGCGCGAAGCGGCAACCCCGACTTTTCAACTCCGTCGTGAACGTTTTTGCGTGGTCGATGTTGCCAATCGCCGCCGTCTCGGTCAACTCGAAGACGAGGCACGCAGGGTCGATGCGCGCGTCCGCGAGCGCTCGATTGATGACCGTGATGAGTTGCGGGTTGCCGATGGATTTGGCGGAAATGTTCACGTTGAGCGTCAACGAGCGGCCTGCCTTGGCTTCCATGGCGATCAGGGCGACCGCCTGCCGGACCACCCAGGAATCGATCGCGACAATGGTGCCGAACCGTTCGGCGACGTACAGAAAGGCGCTGGGCGGAAGCAGGCTGCCGTGATCGGTGCGCAATCGAAGGAGCAACTGGTACTGACTGACCACGTTGGTCGCGAGATCGAGAATGGGCTGGCAGTGCAGCTCGAGCTGATCGTGTGTGAGGGCGCGCTGAATACGCTCGGCCTCCGCCAGCCGCGACGAGACGCGTGGCTGCCCGTCCGAGGTCGGCCGATAGACGGCGAACCGGTCCCGGCCGGCTTCCTTCGCCTCGTACATGGCGAGATCGGCCGCCGCCAGGATCTCGATGTTCGTGAGTCCGTCGAACAGTGCGACACCGACACTGGCCGTCACCGGAATCTGGTGCTCGGCCAGCATCGCCGTTTGGCGGCGTAGCGTCTTCACCATGCCGTCCGCGACCACCTCGGCCTGCGCGGCATCCACCTGGGGCAGGATGATCCCGAACTCGTCACCGCCCAACCGTGCCAGGACGTCCGTCTCGCGGATCCGGTCCCGAAGCGCCGCGGCGACGGTCTTGAGCAGGTCGTCGCCCGCTTTGTGACCGAACTGGTCGTTGACCGCTTTGAAGTGATCCAGATCGAGCAGCAGCACCGCCCCGCCGCCGCCATAGCGGGCCGCGGACTTGGTCTCCTGGGCCAGCGCCTGCTCGAAGTGTCGGCGGTTGAACAACGCGGTTAGAAAATCGTGATCGACGAGGTGCTCCAAACGCCCTTCGAGCTCCTTGCGCTCGGAGATGTCCTGTACCTGCGCGATGACCTGCAACGGACGGCCCTCGTCGTCACGAACAAGAGACACGCTCAAGAGCACCCACACCGAATGACCCCAGGCGTGGCGAAATCGCTTCTCGATTTGATACTTCTGGATCAGACCATCGCGCAGCTCCCCCATCTGAAGCGCATCGACGTCGACATCGTACGGGTCCGACAAGTCGCGGAACGAGCGAGCGAACACTTGCTCAGCGCTGTAGCCGGTGATCCGACACAGTGCGTCATTGACGCGCAACAACCGGCCGCTCATATCCACGAGCGCCATGCCGATCGGCGCGTGCGTGAACGCGTTTTCAAAGGCGCTACGCATCAGGCCACACCCGGCCGAGTTTTGTAAACACGTCTAGAAGGATTCGTCAGCGTCGCATACCTCCCAAAACACCGGTGTTCAGAATTGAACAACCCGCACCAATGGCGCCTCAACGTCCCTTTGAGCACATCTCTCGAGCCGCGCGCCTGCTACGCTGCAAGTTGGTCGATGTCATGAACAAGCCTGTCAAATCTCCCGCGGAAGATCGTCCGGCTCATCAGCCGGGAACGATCCCGAAAGACCACTCGAGCGCGGCGGAAGCGGCGCGGAGTGAAGCCGAACAATTCAGGCGAGTAGCCGAGGAAGCGCGCGAAACCGCTGAAGCGGCACGCCTCGTCAACGAGGAGGCCCGCCACGCTAGCGAAGCGGTTCGGGAGGCGGCGGCTGATGAAGTGCGCGCCACCGCTGACAGTTTGAACGCTGCGCTCGAACAGATGAAGGTCGTCGAAGAGATGCGTCGCACGCTGCGTGAGCTGAGGGACGCGGCCGAGCGCAACTCCAACTAGGGCACGGGCCGTTCACGACCTTACGGCGCGACCTGCTCGGCTCGTGCGGTTGGGAAGTCCGCGGTATCAGCCTCGTCGAACCGCACGATCAGTAGCGTAATGTTGTCGCTCGCCGCGCCCTCATTGACCTGCGCGAGCAGCTTCCGGGCAGCAACTTCGGGTAATGGCTCCGCACGCAACGTGGCCGCGATTGCGTCGTTCGTGACCATCTCCGTCAGTCCATCCGAAGACAACAGCAGGCGATCGCCAGCCTGCACCTCGAGCGCGTGGGCTTCGACTGTGACCCCGGGCTCCTGGCCGCCGACAACGTTGGTAATGACATGGCGGAGGCGATGTCCGGCCACCTCGTCTGGCCGAATGGCGCCGCTCCGCACCATGTCGGCCATCAGCGTGTGGTCCTGGGTGAGTTGGTGCAACTCGTCGTCCCGGAATAAGTACGCGCGGCTGTCCCCCGCGTGCACAACGCACAGCTGCGCGCCGAGATGAAACGCCATCGTCACCGTCGTCCCCATGCCGCTCAGTTCCGGATGATCTGCCGCCTCGGCGAGAATGCGCGCGTCGGCTAGACTGAGCGCCGACTGGAACTGCGTCAGGGCCCTCTGCGCTTCAGTGCTGTTCGCACCAAAGAACCATCTGAACGTATTGAGGGTGAACTGTTCGATGGCGGCCACGGCAATGGCACTCGCCCGTTCGCCCGCCTGGTGCCCGCCCATGCCGTCGGCCACCAGGAAGAGATGTGCGCGCTCCTCGCCAACCTGCAGCTTCGGCTCCGGCAGGCTCGTCTGCCAGACACGCATCGCTTTGGTGAGTTCGGCAATGAGGAACTGGTCCTCATTGGTCGTGCGCACCTTTCCCTTGTCGGTGATCCCAAACGCCTTCACCTTCAGGGGGCGGGATGGCTCAGCCGTGGCGGGCTCCTTGGTCATCGTGACATCGGTGGGTTCCGGCGGCACGGCACGCTCTCGGAGGGTCGCACTCATGCTAGCGCTTCACTTTGAGCAGGACCCCTGCCCCGACGACCGTGAGTGCGACGCCGAGCCACACGGGTACGTTGACCCGTTCCTTTTCGGTGATCGAGAAGTCTAGGGGGCCGATATCGACCTGGTGGGTCTCTCTTGTATATGTGAACCCGCCGTAGACGAGCGCGAGAACACCCACTGCCAGCAGCACAATCGCGACGATGCGCATGGAAGGTCCCATAGGCCTGACTACACCTTGCGCTTTGCTGGACCGGACCGCATGCCAGCGGTCCTCCGAGACTGGCGCGGTACCCTGCGAACTCTGGTCGCGGCTGGTATCTCGGTCCGATCACCACGTGCGAGCGGAATCTCCGGCGACCGACCAAGTCCTGTCGCCAGCTCCGGACCACGGATCTGGTCCTCCTTCAGCCCGAGTTCAGGCTTGTCTCTCCACGTCATCGCGACCTCCAGCGCTCCGAGCGTAGCCCGGCGGCGTTAGCGCGCGCTGTGCGGTCTTATACAGGTGGCTTATGTTCGTGGCTGTGACGCGGCTGTCTTGTTGCGAACAGCAGTTCGGGCGTAGGCCCGCTATCGTTCAGGTATGTTGAAAGATGAAGCAACCGACACGACGTTACTGAAGACGTCCAGCCCCGGATTCACGATCGGACTCCTCACAGGCGGGATCATCGGAGCCGTAGTGGCACTAGCCTTCGCGCCACGTGCCGGAACCGATCTCCGACGAAGGGTGGCGCGCACTGCCAAGAGTCTGGGCGCCGCGGCCTCTGACCGCTACCAAGACTCGAGCTCCCGCGTTGCCGATGCGCTCGACCAACTCACCAACAAGGCGCCGGTCTTGCGTGACGAGGACGCTGATGCGATGGCCAGGGGCTCCAAGGACATCCCGCGATTCGCGACGTCCACCAAGAACGGAGAGCGGCCGCAGCCTGTCGCGAACACCACGATGTAGCGCCTCACCCGCACGGCCCTCAGGACCGCGCTACGAAGCCACGTACGTGGTCTTGACGATGGTGTAAAACTCTTTCGCGTACCCACCCTGTTCACGAGGGCCGTAGCTCGATTTCTTCCGGCCGCCGAACGGCACGTGATAATCGAGGCCAGCCGTGGGCAGGTTCACCATTACCAGACCGCTCTCGGAGTTCCGCTTGAAGTGCGTCGCGTACTTCAGTGACGTGGTCACAATCCCGGCGGACAGACCGAATGGCGTGGCATTGGCTGTCGCGAGGGCCTCCTCGTAATTGCGCACCCGAATCACCGACGCGACCGGACCGAAGATCTCTTCCTGGTTGATGCGCATCTGCGGCGCCGTATCCGTGAAAATCGCCGGCGCCATGTAGTAGCCCTCGGTGTCACGCTTCAGGCGCTCGCCGCCTTGCAGGAGCCGCGCACCTTCCTTCTTGCCGATCTCGACGTACTGTTGGTTCTTCTCGAGCTGACGGTCGTCGACCACCGGCCCGATCTCAGTGCCTGGCTTGAGCGCGTCATCGATCACGAGCGTCCTCATGCGGGCGATCACCGCGTCGACAAATCGATCGTGGATACCGTCGGTCACAATCAGTCGGCTGGAAGCGGTGCAACGCTGACCCGCCTGAAAGAACGCACCATTGACCGCCACCGAGACCGCAGTTGCGAGATCGGCATCGTCCAGGACGATCAGCGGGTTCTTGCCACCCATTTCGAGCTGCACCCGAGCGCCGGTCTTGACCGCCGCGGCCGCAACCGACGGACCGACATCCTGTGAGCCCGTGAAGCTGACTGCGTCAACGTCCGGCGACGCGGCAAGCGCGGCACCCAGACGGCTCCCCGGGCCCATGACGAGATTGAGCACGCCCGTCGGCAGCCCCGCGCGTTGGACGATGTCGACCAGAGTCCATGGCGAGGCCGGCACGAGCTCGGCGGGTTTGAAGACGACACAGTTGCCGAAGGCGAGCGCCGGTGCAATCTTCCAGGCAGGAATCGCCAGCGGGAAGTTCCACGGCGTGATCGCGGCGATGACCCCGAGCGGCTCGCGGGTGACCTCGACTTCGATGCCAGGCCGCGTAGAGTCAATCTTCTCGCCCCCGACTCGCAGGGCTTCGCCGGCGAAGAACTTGAAGATTGCGCCGGCGCGGGCGGCTTCGCCAATCCCGTCAGCGAGCGGCTTGCCCTGCTCGCGCGACAGCAAGCGACCCAGCTCCTCCTTGCGCGCCAGGATCTCGGTCCCCGCGCGATCCAGGATGTCGAACCGTTCCTGCGGTGTCGATCGCGACCACTTCGTGAAAGCGGTTCTCGCCGATGTGATGGCCTGATCGACTTCCGACGTCGTGGCGCGAGCGAACTCGCCAACGATGTCGGTGAGATTCGATGGATTGACGTCCTTGGTGTGATCGGCGGAGTCGAGCGACTTGCCGTCAATGAGATTGGGAAATGTCGTGGCCATTGCAGTTACCTGCCTGAGGAGAATTCGGTCATTGCAAACGAGGTCGCGTCACTTTCGCCAGGTCGCACCAGACGTCGGCCATCGCCGAGAAATCGCTCGTACCTTGCCCTTGACCACGAGCGGTGCTGAAGGATTCGCGTGCGGCCGCGGCAATGGGGACGGGGACGTTGGTCGCGTTGGCGGCCTCGACGATGAGCGTCAAATCTTTGTGCGCCAAATCGATGGTGAAGCCTGGCTCGGTATCCCCTTTGAGGACCTTGGCGGGCCACGCGATCTTGAGCTGTCCGTTCGTCGCCGTCGTGCCATGGATGACGTCGAGCGTCTTTTCGAGCGACAAGCCAAAGCGCTGCGACAGTGCGATGGCCTCGGCGTTGAACGCACAAGACACGATCGCCAGGTAGTTGTTCACGAGCTTGGTGCGAATACCGCTCCCGACGCCGCCACAGTGGTGGATCGTGGTGCCCATCGCCTCCAGCATGGGCTTGACGCGCGCGAAGGCCTCGTCGTCCGCACCGACCATGAACAGGCATTCGCCGCGCATGGCGTGACTGGCCAGGCGACCAACCGGCGCGTCGACTAACGCACAAGACTTCTCATCCGCGGCGCTGGCCAGTTGATCGGTGACCAGCGGGTCGATGGTGCTCATGTCCACGATCACGCTGCCAGCCGGCAGGTGCGCGAGCAAGCCGTTCGCACCCAACACGACCTCTTGAACGATCGCCGAGTTCGGCAGCATGGTGAAGACGACATCGCTGGCGGCGGCAACGGCCGCGCTGTCGGCAGCGACGCGCGCCCCGAGCTCCTGAAGACCGCGAACGGGATCCGGACGGACGTCGAAGACTGTCAGGGAGAAGCCTTTGCGGCACAGGTTGGACGCCATGGGATGGCCCATGTTCCCCAACCCGATGAATCCGATCCTTTCCATGGCGGCGGTTCCCTTCACGCGAACTTCACGCACACGTTCTTGACCTGCGTGTAGCTGGCGAGCGACTCGAGACCCTTCTCGCGACCGTACCCGCTCTTCTTGTAGCCGCCGAACGGAAGTTCGACGCCGCCTCCCGCACCGTACGTGTTCACGTACACCTGGCCGGACTTGATCTGCGATGAGACCAACATGGCCTTGTTGATATCGCGCGTCCAGACACCGGCCACCAGACCGTACTGACTTCTGTTGGCGATTTGGATCGCCTCCTCGACATCATCGAAGGTGATGATCGCCAGGACTGGGCCGAAGATCTCCTCTTGGGCGACGCGCATATCCGCCGACACCTGATCCAGGAGCGTCGGCTGGAAAAAGTAACCGCGCCCGAGCGCGGGATCCGAGGGGCGGGCGCCGCCGGCCGCCAACGTGGCGCCCTCGTCGCGGCCGATCTTCACGTAGCCCTCGATGGTTTCGAGTTGCCGTTTCGAAATGATCGGACCCATGTCGGGGTCGCTCACGCCCGGTCCGACGCGCATACTCTTGGCGCGCTCGGCCAGCCGCGCGACCAAAGCGTCGTGCGCTTTTTTCTCAACCAGAAGTCGTGAGCCGGCGGAGCATGTCTGGCCGGCGTTCTGGAAAATCGCGTTGGCCACACCCTGCACGGTGAGATCGAGATCAGCGTCGGCAAACACGATATTCGGCGACTTGCCGCCCAGTTCCATCACCACCGGCACGACGTTCTCCGCCGCCATCTTGGCGACGCCAATGCCGATGTCGACCGACCCGGTGAACGTGAGCTGATTGATATCGGGATGACTGGCGAGCGCCACGCCGGCTTCCGCACCAGTACCCGGGACCACATTGAGTACGCCCGCCGGCAATCCGCAGGCGAGCGCGATCTCGCCAAGCTTGAGCGCGGTCATCGGCGCTTCGCTGGACGGTTTCAACACCACGGTGCAACCAGCGGCTAGCGCTGGCGCAACGCCGCGCGCGCCAATCTGAATGGGATAGTTCCACGGCACGATCTGGGCCGACACCCCAATCGGCTCGCGCACGGTGTAGTCGAGAAACCCCGGTCCCAATGGGATTGTGTTCCCCATGATCTTGTCGGCGATGCCGGCAAAGAATTCGAAGTAGCGGGCCGCGACTTGCACATCGGTGCGCGCCTGTCGAAGCGGCTTGCCATTGTCGCGGCTCTCGAGCGTCGCCAACTCCTCGGCGCGATCGCGTAGCGCTTGCGCGATACGGAACATGATGCGGCCGCGTTCGGCCGGCGTAATACCGCGCCAGGCCTTCGACTCGAGGGCGGCATGCGCCGACTTCACCGCGCGATCGACGTCGGCCTTGGTCGACTTGGCGACGGTAGCCAGCACCTCACCGGATGACGGATCGTAGACGTCGAACGTCCCGCTGTCGGATGCTTTGGCTCGCGTGCCGTCGATGATCAGGGTTTCCACGGTTTCGACCATTGCGGAGTGCTCCAGGTAGTTACAAGTTACCTTCAATACAAACGCGAACTAGGATTTCACACCTCGCACAGCACGCAGCGTTGCGCCGTAATTCGATCGGTCAATTTTCGCCTCGATCAGGCTAGGACCATCACATTCCCGAGCTGACCCGAGAGCATGCTCGAGCTCGGATTCATTGGCGGCGGCCCACGCCTTCACACCAAAGCCCTCGGCGATCGCCCGCCAGTCGATCGCACCCAGCGCCACTCCGTTGGGCTCGAGCCGGCGTGCCTGCTGTTTGATTTCGATCAGGCTGAGCGACGCATCGTTGAACACGATCACGATCGTCCGAAGATTGAGGCGAGCAGCGGTGGACAGCTCACCCAAGCACATCAACAAGCCGCCGTCGCCCGTCAGCGCAACCACTGGCCGGCTTCGATCCACCAACGCCGCACCGATCGCCGCCGGCAGCGCAAAACCCATCGTCGACAGCCCATTGGAGATCAGGAGCTGATTCGGCTCCCTCGCTGGCCAAAGCATCGTCGCGGGAAGCATGTGCGCACCGGCGTCCACGCTCACGCGGCCGACGTGCAATGCGAGCGCCGAGGCGCTGAGCTCCACAACACGATGGGCGGCGAGGCCGCTGGTCGCAATGCGGACGTGCTCTCGCTGCTCGGCAACCTGCTCTTGCAGACGCTCGCCGTCCCAATCCGTCGTGGAAAGCATCGCGGTGATCTTCGCGATCCCGTCTGGGACATCAGTGACGATCTGCGTCGCGAACGGCACCTGCTTGTCCTCCACTTTCCATCGACTGACGTTGATAATCGGCTGCGTGTACTTCCACGGGCGCGGCAGGAGTTCGACTGGATCGAGGCCGACCCCGATCAGCACATCGCTTTCCTCGAGAATTTCCCGCTCGATGGTCGCATTGGTCAAAACGCCAGCAAACCATTCGTGATCGTCGGGCACGACGCCTTTGGCCTTGTAGGTCACCATCGCCGGCAGCTTGCGGCGCTCGCACAACCGTCGAATGGCGGTCGCATCCTCCGGGCGACGCGCCCCCAGGCCGACGAGCAGGAGCGGCTTCCTGGCCCCCGTGAGGAGATCCGCGACCAACTGTTCCCAGGATTCTCCAACGAGCGAGCTGGGTCGCTCACTCGGCGCAGGTACCGGTGTCGCCTCAGCCGACGCGACATCGCCCGGACACTCGAGGTGGACTGGCCCGGGCGGGTATGCAGACGCGGTGCTAATGGCGCACGCGACGACGCGGGCCGCACCGTCCGGCGTCAGCGTGACAGAGGACTTCGTGATCGGCCGCATCAACGCCGCCTGATCCAGGCGCTGGTGCTCGAACGCGCCGCCGGCCGCGGCAGAGTGGCTGTCCGTGAACACGATGAGCGGCGCGCGGTCGAGGAATGCGCACGCCACACCATTCACCACCGACGCCGCGCCCGGTCCCAGCGTCGTCAGACAGGCGCCTGGCCGGCCGGTGATCTCGGACTGTGCGATCGCCGATATGGCGGCTGCGGTCTCGGTTGACGTGAGGACGAAGGGCAAATCCGCGCGCCCAGCGGCCGCGATGAGGTCGAGATTGCTCCCGCCGCCTGGTACGCCGAAGAGGGTGTGCACGCCCGCAACACGCAACGAAGACACGATGAGATCCGCGACCACCGGCATGAAGGGCCAATACTACTCCGCGTATGATCACTCCGTGCCACGAGTCGAACTACACCAGGATTTGCGGGGCGCGGTGCGCGATCTCTGCAAAGCATTCCCTGACAGCTATTGGCGCGAGCTCGATGCGCAGCGCGCGTATCCCGATGCCTTCGTCAAGGCGCTGACCGACGCGGGATATCTGGCGGCTCTGATTCCAGAGGAGTTTGGCGGTTCCGGTCTCGGCGTGAGCGAGGCATCGGTCATCCTCGAGGAAATCAACCGCAGCGGCGCCAACTCAGGGGCATGCCACGCACAGATGTACACGATGGGCACACTGCTCCGCCACGGCTCCACGGCACAGAAGCGCGAATACCTCCCCAAGATCGCCAGCGGCGAGCTCCGGCTCCAGGCGTTTGGCGTGAGCGAGCCGACGACGGGCTCGGATACGACGCAGTTGAAGACCACGGCGACCCGCAAGGGGGACAAGTACGTGATCCGCGGTCAGAAGATCTGGATCTCACGTGCCGAACATTCCGATCTGATCCTGTTGATTGTACGGACCACTCCCATTGCCGAGGTGAAAAAGCGGACAGAAGGTCTTTCTGTGCTCCTCGTAGACATGCGAAAGGCAGTGGGAAAAGGGCTGACGATCCGTCCGATCCGTACGATGATGAATCACGCGACGACCGAGCTTTTCTTCGATGACCTGGAAGTGCCGATCGAAACGCTGGTTGGCGAGGAAGGCAAGGGCTTCCGCTATCTGATCGACGGCCTCAACGCCGAGCGCATTCTGATCGCGGCGGAGTGCGTGGGCGACGGCCGCTGGTTCATCGACCGCGCCACGAAGTACGCCAGCGACCGGGTCGTCTTTGGACGGCCGATCGGTCAAAACCAGGGCGTCCAGTTCCCAATCGCGCGTGCGCACGTCAACGTCGAAGCGGCGGATTTGATGCGCATTCGCGCCGCCGAGCTGTTCGATCGCGGCGAGCCCTGCGGCGCCGAAGCCAACATGGCCAAACTCCTTGCGGCTGATGCCTCGTGGGAGGCCGCCAACGTCGCGGTGCAGAGCCACGGCGGGTTTGGGTTCGCCGAGGACTACGACATCGAGCGCAAGTTCCGCGAGACTCGTCTCTATCAGGTCGCCCCGATCTCCACGAACATGATCCTGGCCTACGTCGCCGAGCACGTGCTGGGCCTCCCCCGGTCGTATTGATGCGTCCGCTCGACGGCATCACGGTCGTGTCGATCGAACAAGCGGTCGCGGCCCCGTTTGCAACCCGCCAGCTCGCCGACCTCGGCGCACGCGTGATCAAAATCGAACGGCCAGACGGCGGCGACTTCGCGCGCAGCTTCGACCAGACCGTCAAGGGGCTATCCAGCTATTTCGTCTGGCTGAATCGATCGAAGGAATCGCTGACGCTCGATCTGAAGCATCCGGACGCTCGAAGTGTGCTCGCACGTCTGCTGGAGAAGGCCGACGTCTTCGTCCAGAACCTCGCGCCCGGAGCCGCCGATCGACTGAACGTTTCAGCTGCGGAGCTTCGTACGGGCTATCCGCGCCTGATCGCTTGCAACATCTCGGGCTACGGTTCGTCGGGGCCCTACGCTCAGAAGAAAGCCTACGACATGCTCGTTCAGGCCGAGACCGGCGTGGTTTCTCTCACAGGAACACCAGAAACACCTAGCCGGGTCGGCGTCTCGATCGCCGACATCGCGGCCGGAATGTACGCCTACTCGGGGATCCTGACTGCTCTGCTCGCTCGCACCGCGACGGGACAGGGCACGACCGTGGAGATCTCTCTTTTCGACGCACTTGCCGAGTGGGTGAGCGCGCCGGCCTATTACACGGCGTACGCCGGCCAGGAGCCTAAACGTAGCGGCGATGCCCACGCCACGATCGCCCCCTACGAGTCGTTCGTCGCGGCGGATGGCGTTGCGATCT
The DNA here is from genome assembly GCA_963724485.1 of uncultured Acidobacteriota bacterium. Lineage (GTDB taxonomy): Bacteria > Acidobacteriota > Vicinamibacteria > Vicinamibacterales > UBA2999 > JACCSI01. The sequence continues at coordinate 575,162 of CAVRUW010000008.1, read as the reverse complement.
ACCTGGCGATCCAGAACACACGAGAATGGCAACGCTTCTGCCAACACGTGATCGGCGACGCGACGGTCGCCACCGATCCCAGGTTCGCATCAAACGCTGAGCGAGTGCAGCACCGCCAGGAATTGCATGCCTTGATCGCTGAGGCATTCGGGCGCATCTCCGGCGCCGAGCTGATCCAGCGTCTCGAATCAGCCGGTATCGCCTACGCACGCCGCAACACGATCAGCGAGTTCCTGGAGCATCCGCAGCTGGCAGAACGTGACCGATGGAGCGAGGTAGGCTCGTCTGCCGGCGCATTGAAAGCGCTGAGGCCTCCGGTGCAAATGGAGCACGTCGAGGCGGTGATGGGCGACATCCCCTCGCTGGGACAGCACAGCCGAAGCATTCTCGAAGAGTTGGGATTTGACTCCCACACGATCGCCACGTGGCAAACGGAGAAGATGATTTGAATGGTATGCGTCGCAGTCGAAAGATCCTTGATACGCTCAGCGAATGGCAATCAAGCAGGGTTGGACCGGGCGCGTCTTTGAAGACTTCGAGGTCGGCGATATCTACGAACATCCGCTCGGGCGGACGGTGCTACCGGCCGACAACGTCTGGTTCACGTGCATCACGATGAACACCAACCCGATTCATTTCGATGCGGAGTACTCGAGTCACACCGAATTTGGAAAGCCGCTCGTGAATTCGTGCTTTACGCTCGCCCTGGTGACCGGCCAATCCGTGACCGACTTGACGGTCAACGCCGTCGCCAATCTCGGGTGGGACGAAGTGCGCTTGCCTCATCCGTTGTTCGAAGGCGACACGGTCCGCTCGAAGAGCGAGGTGCTCGAAACCCGTGAATCGAAATCGCGCCCGAACGTTGGCATCGTGCGAGTGAAAACGACCGGGATGAACCAGCACGGCGCAACCGTCATCGAGTTCACCCGCACGTTCATGATCTGGAAGCGCGGGCACGTCCCGAGCGCGGGTCGCTGACTGTTCCTTCACTCCTGCGAACTACTCTTGACGACAGTCACCGTCACGTCGTGCGGCGTGTGGATGCTGGCGTCTTCCGCGTATGCGCGCAGCACGTACGTGCCCGGCTTGTCGAAGACGACACTCGTCGTCGCTTTCCCCTCCGCCACGCGAACAACTTTCGGGTCAAACGTCGCGAGGCCGGGCCCCCGCCACTGGATCCAGCTGACTCTGAGCGATTGATTGAGTGGACGCTCCTCCGGTGTGGCCGTGGGGCTCTTGATTCCGGCCACGCGTGCGCCCCGGTCCGTTCGTGTCTTGGGATTGCCATCGTCCGCGACCGAGAGCGTCAAGCTGAGCGACTTGCCGGCCTCGATGGTCTGCGGGGGCGGCGGGTCGACAATAGTTGGCGGCTCGTTCGGCGGCTCGTCGAAATCCACTGCCGTTCGGCTGCCGCGGTTGGCCGAGATCGTGTGCTGATCGATTTCCCACACCGGCCAGAGACAGCCAAAGGCCTTGAGCGTGACGCCGTTGGCCTTGATCGTCCAGATCAAATCGCGATCCTTGGGGAAGGTCGATGGTACCGTCACCTTGAACGCGAATTGCTGCCGCCGGGGCTCGAAGAACTCGGGCTGCCCCATGTCCTCGCCGTTGAACCCGTTGTCGGCACCGACACCGATGTTGAGGCGCTCCTCGTAATTGCGATTGAGATAGCCGAACCACATGTCGAACGAACCGTCAGGGTTGCGCGACCAGCCTTCGAACACCGGCTGAATGCTCTGCCCGCGGCTGTAGCGAACGGTGTTGGCGTAGATGTCTTGGACCCCCGCGGGCGTTGCCGGCGGGGTCTGCCCGGTCGTCGTGACTGAGACCAGCGTCCCGGCGGCGAGCACGAAACCCAGCCAAGGGGCGCCGCCCTTGATGAATGTCGTCGCGTGCGATGGCATCGCGAAACCTATCGCTCGCGCTCGGTCGTGCGGCGCTTGTTCCGTTCGGCGGTCATCGCTTTGAAGTCTTCTTCTTCGAGATACGTCCAGGTGACCCATGCGAACGCCATTTCATCGATCGTCCGCTGGCCGTATCCCACCCAGTTGCGGGGATCCGGATTGCTCCGATTGGCGGCCGTGTTGTCATGCCACAAGATCGTATGCAGCATCGTCCCGGCCGGCAGCAACGGGGTCACCTCGTCGGCATAGTTGTAGACCTTGTGCCAGTTGAACTCGAAACCCATGCAATTGAGCATCTCGGCCCGTCCGGTCGGAAGAATCGCCTCGACACACATCCGTTTACCGCGGTTGTGCATGTGGGGTTGCAGGGCCGTGATGCGCGCCGGCTTGGAGAACCGATAGTAGCCGTCATGCCGCGACACCGTATTCGGTGGAATGTCCAGGTCGGGATGGGCGTTCGCGATCTGCAGTGAAATCTGGTGATACTTCGGCACGTATCCCTTGGGATAGAACGTGAGCCCGATGCGCGTCCGGTCGACGGTCTCGGTCCCGGAAGCGTGGTAGTGGAGATTGAATCGGATCTTCGCGCCCGCCTTCACGAGCTTGGCCGTGCCATCGGGAAGAATGTCGCCGTTCTTGCCGACGGCATATTCGTTGAGAAAGCTCTCACTGTTCGTCCCGCGATCGTCGAGCCGGCCCGATAACACCTCGTCTTCGTCAACTTCTTGAATCAGATAGGTCAAGAGATGGTGTACAACGGCTCGCGCGCCGGGCCCTGGCTTGGCTTCGACAGCCTTGAGGTAGCGGTCTTCGGTCAAGCCGGATTCGGCGATGTAGTCAATCCACAGGTCGGCGGCATTCGCGGGGACGACGTGGTCCTTGGGAATCTGGACGATGAGATCCGGCGTGCCGATGTGCCACGCTTCCTCGTCGGCGAACACCGGTGCCGGGGGCAGTTCAGTGGCGTTGCCCCGTGGCGCACCGGCGTCCGACCACGCCACAATCGTCGCGATCTCCTCATCGCTCAGCGACGGATCGTCCTTGAATTTCTGAATCCCGACGTTGCGTTCGATGTGCCAGGGCGGCATGATGCGGTCCCGCACACGTGTCTTGATAGCGCGCGCCCAGGGTCGCACGTCCTCGTAGGTCATCAGCGACATCGGGGCATTCGTCCCGGGTCGATGGCAGCCCTGACAAGACCGCTGAAGAATGGGGGCAATGTGCTTCGAGTAGGTGATCTCGGAGCCGCCGCCTCGAGCAGTTGCCGGTGCACTTATCCTCTGTGGACTTTGAGCAGTCGGCCTTGCGGCGACCAGTGCCAGGACGAGGACGCCGAGTAGCCCACCGCCGATCCTTGCGGTCATTGCTGCCTCCTGTTTGTCGACTCCTGAACGCCTACCGCGACTTCTTGACCTTTATCGTCTGCACATCGAATGACCTTACGTCGTAATTGTTGGAGAGCACGACCTCGGTGCCCGTGATCTCCACCGTCTGACCGACATAAGACATCATCTTCGTGTAGCGGTCACGGGCCAAGTTTCCCCAAATCCGGTACAGCCCGTCACCATCGCTCAGGATGCCCAGGGCGGCATCCTTGGTGCGCACGCAGATCTTGGCGCAATCGACGTGTGCAGCGCCAGTGCCGGCCGCTACCCCCTTTTGCCTGTAGCAGGAGATGTCGACGATCTCACCGGTCAGGGTCATGGGTGCGCTCCGCCTGATTACCGGCTCTTGCGCAACCACCTCGGCGCTGGCGACCAGGGCGGCAATCGTGACCGCAATCCTGAAGCTTCGCATCTTGCGCGAGCTTATAAGGCCTGCCCGCGAAACTGTCAAGTTCGACGCCCGAACGTTGGCATCGTGGGGTGAAGACGAAGCGCGGGCACGTCCCTGGGACGCGCTAGTCATCGCGGGAATCCGGCAGACGCCTTGACTTCCACAATCTGCTGGTTGTGCCGCAGATGATGCAGTGGAATGTAAAGCAACCACTGATGCGCATTGAGGTCTCCGAAGAAAGGATTCCCGGCGGTATGCGCCTTCAGCGGCTTGTCTGTTTCCTTGGCATAGGCCACTGTCCGGCTGCGTTGTTCCTTGAAGCGGGACAGCAACGCCGCTCGGGTCAGCGTCTGAGACGGCCTGATCGCCGCCGGCGCATCGACACGCCGTGATCGATTCGGCAACGCTTTTCGAAGCACCTCAGTCTTACTGAGTGTCGCCTCCCATTTCGGATCGGGCCGGCCATCCAGGCTCTTGATCGCGGTCTCGAAGAGCAGCGCATCCGCGAGCACGATGTGCTCGACGACCTCACCAACCGACCACCGGTCGGGGCCCGGCTTGAACGCCCATTGCTCATCGGACAAGCCGGTGATCGCCTGCAGAAGTTCCTGCTCGGATTTCTGCAGCAGCTCGAGTAACTCAGTGCGTTCCGATGGCGTCATTCCGGTTTCAGCAGCTGGTTGTGCACTCACACCAACAGCCACTGTCAGCGCCACGATCACCGACACAATTCTCATTCCCATGGAAACGGTGCCTCCGCACCAATGTGACTATACGCCTGCGGTGAGAGCGACTAGGAGTCACCCCTGACAAGTGCGGCCGTCAACACGCGGACATCCTTGATCTTCTCGAAGGTTCGCAGCATCTCGAGTGCGGTCGCAGCCGACTTCTCAGGCAAGGTTCGGCGGGCGCACGTCAGGAACTTCGCATCCAATTCGGTATCGGTCGCCGGCTGTGCCGGGTAGCCGCGCGCCCCGTTTGCGCGCTGCGTGAGCACACGTCCGTCGCGCAGCCGAATGCTGACGCGTGCCTGTGTGAGCGGTTCGGCAAGGCCATCCAGCGACGGGTCCACGCGCATGGCGACTCGCGGCATCAGGCGCATCACCACAGGGTTCGACAAGGTTGCGGAGTCGAAGGTTTCGAGATCCACGCGGCCCAGGCCGGCTGCCGCCGCGGCGCAAAACGGCATGCTGAACTTCCCCTCCAGCCCCGAACTGGGTCGCTCGTAGATCAAGATCGTCGGCGTAATCGAGTCCACGTCGACATCGATCTGCTCCACGTCTTCCGCAACGAACCGCTCGCGCCGACGCAGATCCAGGATCGCGTCGAGGGAAGGATGAGTGCCGGCACAGGAGGGATACAACTTGACCGTAATGCCGGTCTCCAGCACTTCCCAGCGCCGCCCGAGGTCTTCGATGGCATCGGCGAGCGAGTGCTGCTCGCTGTCCATCGCCCGCAGGAATCCCTGCGGCCCGTCGAGCGCCAGATTGCTCGACGTCAATCCGCCGCGGGCCAGCAATCCGGCGTGTATCCCATTGCGCGCGGCCAACCCCGCATGCAGCGGCTTCACCATCGTCCCGAAGTTCTCTTTCAGGCCCGACGCTTCGGACGCCGCAATCGCCAGGGCCTGCGCGGCGGTCGGTGAATCGAGTCCCACCAAGCGGCTCACTGCCGCGGCGGCGCCAATCGTTCCCAACGTTGACGTGCAGTGCCAGCCCCGCTGGTAGTGCCTGGGATTCATCAGCCGGCCGAGTCGAGCCTCGATCTCGAAGCCCACGACGTAGGCATCCAGTACCGCGTTCCCCTCTGAACCTTCCAGCTCGCTAGCGGCCAATAAGGCCGCGACAAGGGGAGCGCTCGGATGTGCCAGCGACACAAAGCACATGTCGTCGAAATCGAGCGCGTGAGCCGCGGTCCCGTTGGCCAATGCCGCGCCGCTCGCGCTGGCGCGGCCTGACGAGCCAAAAACGCTGCAGGCTGTCCCACCCTCACCCACGACCATTGCCTGCACGATGCGGCCGGCGGGCTCCGAGGCGCCGGCCAGCGTGACCCCAACGGTGTCGAGCACCGCCGTCGCGGCAAGGGTGCGGGCCTCACCGGGCGGTCGAGCGTCGGCGACGAACTCGCCCAGACGAGCGATTGCTGTCATATCGCGGCGCCCTGCGTGGCCGGTTCGGCATTGCCGATCGCCGACATGAACCGCTGCTTGATGAAGACGCAGTCCAGCGGCGGCTTCACCGTGGGTGTCGACTCTGAAACCTTTGCAACGATCACCCACGGCCCGTCCTCGCCCCGCGCGCGCGTAATCGCGGTGTCGAACTCGGCTTCCGTACGGATAGTCAGTGTCTGTGCTGCGCCCATCGCGCGAGCTGCAGCCTCGAGATCCGTGCCATGCGCCGTAGCCGTCTGCTGGCCGCCAGTGGTGCCGTACAGCTCGTTGTCCCACACGATGAGCACGAGGTTCCGCGGACGAGTCCACCCGATCGTGGCGAGCGATCCCAGGTTCATGAGGAGTGATCCGTCGCCGTCGAGGACGAACACACGAAGTTCCTGGCGGGCGATGGCCAGACCAAGGCCAACCGACGAAGCCAGTCCCATGCTCCCCCACGTGTAGAAATTCTCCGGACGATCGCCAGCGGCAAAGAGATCGTAGGCAGGGTGACCGAGGCTCGCAATCACCGGCTCACGATCGAGCGTGGCAATCAGGCGACGGGTCGCTTCGAGCCGGTTCACGGGCGCACCTGCGCCGTGGTGAGACGCCGAGGAAGAAGACAGACGCCCGGCTGGCGCGTGCCAAATGCCGTCTGTCCCACGAGGCGCACGGTTTCGGCAGTCGCATCGGCCACTTCCGCGGTCGCGTGCGGCAGGCCGATGGCGTCGCAAATCGCACGGACGGCGCGACCCATCGGCACCTGCGCGTCGTTCCACTCGCCCATATCTCCACGCATGCTGATGATGACGAGCGCTGGAATCTTGTAAGGCAGGAGCAACGAGGTCAGCGCGTTCAAGGAGTTGCCCAACCCGCTCGATTGCAGCATGACCGTTGGCTTCATGCCGCCGAGGTAGAGACCTGCGGCGATCCCAAATGCCTCTTCTTCTCGCGTCGCCAACGTTGTTTGGATATCGGCAAAGCGCTCGCCGAGGATCCGGAGCACGTGTGACAGCGGATTGTCGGGAACGTAGATGACATGGCGACTGCCGGACGCGTGAACGCCCGCGCAGACGCCTGCCGCCCATTGTGGGTCCAAGGCCATCAATTCTCGCTGATCTTATGAAAGACGATCGTGGTGACCGGGGTGCCGTCGGGTCTCGTGACAACCTCCGTCATCAATCCCTTGTCAGCGAGCTCGTACCTCGCGTGCAACACCACAGACGCTCCGTTGTTGGTGCATTCGATCGTCAGGGTCGTCGACTGCATTACATTGCGGCTCAAGACTTCGCCGTCATCGAACCTGACAAACCCGCGATCGGTTCCGTCGCAGAGTGTGAGCACCGAGTCGCGCCCGGCGAGCGCAAACGTCCCGTCGGATTGTTGGACGAGGCTGCGGCGCGAATCTCCACCGTCCAGTGGATCGACGCCCATCCAGTAACCCTGGAACCCCGCTGCTGCCTTCTTGGGTTGTGCCCAAGCCTGCACGCCGAGTACGACCGCGAGCAGGATTGTCGTGAAAAGCGCGAGATAACGAGGCATGCCAATGCTCCTTGAAAGATGGCGATCCTACCTGAGAAGGTGAAACTGCAGGAAGGCCAACACTTGTTGGATCGTCTCGACGGTCGTTCGGCTGTCGTCGAACAAGTCAAACGCATGCGGGCCGGCCGCGTGATTCGCAACCGTCAAGGGCAGGTTTCGGGCCAGGGCTGCTGCAACGAAGGCGTCCAGCGCGTCGTTGAGTCCCGGCATCTGATCTCGTCCAGCCCTTGCCACGAACAAGGGAAGATTGACGGGAAGCTCCTGGACCGTTTTCCCCGCGGCGGGTGTGACGAAACGGAATCGTTGCGCCGCCTCCGCGACTCGCGTCGCGCCGTCCAGGTCGAGCGTGTAGGGATACAGCAACACCACACACGCGAAATCGTCTGCGCCGGACTCCATGAGGACGGACAACGCATTCGGTCCATGTCCCGAACAGGCCCAGACTCCCAGCCTCTGAGAGTCGATTCCCAGCGTTGATGCGTTCTCCCGCACATAGCGGAGGACATGATGAACGTCGCCGGGCTCGCGGTTTTCGTAGGTAATACTCACGAGCCCGGTTGCGGCTATCAATCGCGCCCAGGACGCGAACGAACCCATCTCTTTGAACTTCGACCCCATCATCCTGACGGCGCCGGGGTCGGCAAATCCGGTGACGAAGAGCACAGCGGGGACGCCCGCGCCCCGACTGTCGGGCGGTTGATACAAGTCCATCGTCAGCGCACCATCGTCCGTGACCCGATATGGCATGTCGTGCCGCACGGTGACGGCCTCCATTCCTGGCACGGTGTACACCACTGTCTTGGATGTTTGCGACGCTTGAGCCATCTGCGAATCTCCTTCTTGCCAACGCGGCAACAAACGCCCGCACAGTGCCCATGAAATACAAAAGCCGTCGGGCAGCGTGGCCTCGACGGCTTGTCAATGAGCAGTTGCACGGGGACTACGCCCCTGTCTGCAGTTGATAACGGTCTACATGAGAAGCTCCTTCTCGCGGCGATGCCGCGTGGGTGAGTGACTGAACGCCGCGATTCACCGCGGCCAATCAACTGATCGTGAGGCTAGAACAGTATCAAGAGGCGGCCGCTGACACAACCTCCGCCTCGCCTTCCAGGAACTCGCAGTGACAACGAAACCCTAGCTGCTCGTAGACTCGGCGCGCGGCCTCGTTCTGTTGACTCACGTTCAGGACCATCGTTGAAATCCGTTGCGCGATGGCGTGCGTCACAACGGCGCTCGTGACGCGACTACCGAGGCCCTGCTTCCGTCGATCGCGTCGCGTGTACACGTTGCCAATCGCGCAGGCACCCAGCTCCGGGGAGAACTGATGTGTCCCGGCAATGGCAATCAGCTGGTCACCTTCCCAGATCCCGCGAAATGTACCCTGCCGCAGCATCGATGGTTGGAAGAACGTCGGACCCTCGTCATGCCGCCAGCCATCGTCATACAGGCGGCTCACGGCATCCGCGTCGGATTCGCGCACCGTAACCACTGCAGCGTCATCGATTGGAAGAAACGTCGGGGCTTCGACCGCCATGCGCCACATCGCTCGCGTATACGTCGGGCGAACGCTCGCCGACAGGGCTGCAAGTGTCTCGGGACGAACGTGCAGAGATGCGATCGGCGCATCAACCTCGCTCACCAGAGCCCCGAGCTGACGCTCGTCTCCCATCGCGAAGAGGATCGGCGGATGAAACCCACGATAGAGAAGCAGGAGCGCGGAGTCATCGTCTGACACCTGCCATGAGCAGTGAGGCGCAAACTCCGGAGCCAGATCACCAATGGCATAAGCCGACCAGGCACGGTCCCGATCGAGAATTGAACGTACGCGAGAAAGATCAGTGGTTGGAGGCATCTAGTCGGTGGTCAGTGAGGGTGATCGGTGCTCAGTGGTTGATCTCAACTTCGAAAACAAACAACGTCGACGAGGTGTCGTCCGGTATGAAGTAGGCGCGCAGACCCGCTGTTGTCGCTTCGAACCAGGAAGGGTTGTGGGTCATGTCGAGCCCCTTATCGGTCCAAAGCGGGATCGGCACTTGATGAAGAGGACGACCGTCGGCCAGGTCGATCAAGTCGAGTCCGCCCAGTCGAAACGGCTCGCTCGACGACGTCGCACGATACTCGGTCACACCGGTACACAACATGCGGCGGCGCCCCACGTACTTGCAGTCCTGATAGTCCACATAGTGCGACCGGTTGAGCGTGCGAATCCGTTCAAGCGGCACGTCAGCGTTGGTGACCTTGCCGTCGCGATCCAAGGTCCAGCGATAGAAGCTGCGCGAGCCCCAACTGACGCCATGCAACGTCTGGTCGTCCGTATTGTGGACGATGGCGCCAATGTGGTCGGCCGCGCGAAACACTTCATGGGCCGTCATCGTCTGCGGATCGATCCGGTAGATGATCGAGCGACTATCGGGACGGTACTCCGCGACCGGCACCCAGATGTGCGTTCCGTCGTAGTCGATCCCACCCGGATGGTAAATCGTGCCCTCGCCGAGTGTGAGGTCCGCGACCAGGCGGCCCGACAGGTCGATCTTGAAGAGATGGCCGACGCCTTCACCCACATCGCGGTCATAGCGCGGGTCCTGCTGGGCGCCATGCTTGGTCGGCACACGCACGGCAACCGATGACACGAACAGCGTGTCGCCAATCTTGACCATCCCTTGTGGGTGGTAGGTGTCGAACGAGATCGGCACCGATTGCACCTGTTTCCAGGGGCTCCCGCGCGTGAGTCGTCCAACACGATCGGCGACTGTTTCCCGCGAGAGGATTGGCGCGACTTGCGAGACTGCCACGAAGAGGGCAAGGGCCCGGCCGATCACAACGCCTGAGAAGGATTCAGACACGGAGGTCAACGACGCGCAGAGATGATATCTGTGTGCGCGAAGTCATCCCCGACAAATAGAAGCACATCTTCCGCTACGCTCGCAGTCGCGTAGGCCAGACAATCACCAAAGTTCAACGAGGCCTTATGCCGACCGCGCCCGAATCGCTGAAACGCGGCCACGGCTACCCGCCATTCTTCTTCGCCGAACGGCACGACGATGATGCCCATCTCCCGTACCAGCGCTTCAACTTCGCGAAGGGCCGGCTTGCCACGACGCCCGGCGACCACCAGACAGGTCTCGGTCAATGTTGGTGCGCCCACGCGCACCGTGTCGGCCTCGAGCACGAAATCGACCAGGCTCGAATAACCTGGCTCGGAAAAAAGGATCGCGATGAGCGCCGAGGAATCGACGGTCATACGCCGCCCGGACCGTAGCCAAGGATGTCGTCCTCCTCGTCGCGTGTGAGACGACGGCCCAGCTGGGTTTTGGGGATCGACGGCCAAACGCGCGTCTCGAGGAAACGAAGGACCCGCTTGCGACGCTCGGCAATCGACGGTCGTGTCAGCCGTTGGCGACGCTCGTCGAGCGCTCGTCGAATCGCCTCGGTCTTCGACTCGCCGGTGAGGCGAGCGACCTCGGCGGCGAGTCGCTCGACTTCAGTGTTCTTGAGGTTCAGAGCCACTTACACCATGGTATACGTAAAGGTAGAGTGGTGTAAACGCCCCATCACCTACTACTTTCCGTCAATCCTGTGAAAGATGATCGTACTCACCGGGGTCCCGTCCGCCCTGGTGGTCACTTCTCTCATCAGCGCTTTGTCGAGCAGCTCGTAGCGAACGTGCAGCACCACGGATGCTCCATTGTTGAAGCACTCGAGAACCAGCGAATCGGACCGCATCACATCGCGGCCCACGACCTCGCCGTCATCGAAGCTGCCGAACCCGCGATCGGTGCCGTCGCAGAGCGTGAACGCAGAATCACGCGCGGCCAAAGCAAACGTCCCGTTGGTTTGGAGCACGAAGCTCCGGCGTGCATCGCCACCATCGACCGGATCGACCCCATCCAATAGCCTTGGAACGCCGCCGGCTTGCCGGGTTGAGCCCAGACCCGAACGACAAGAGTGACCGCAAACAGTGCGGCTGTGAAAAATACGAGATTGCGTCGCATACGTGAGCTCCTGGAATGTGGCGGTGAGTGAAGGGCTGATCGTACAGGATGAGCCTCCGGGATCTCCTACCTGAGAAACACAGGCTTGCGATGCGATGCAACTCGCGTTATGTTGTCAGTAACTGATATGTCAGTCGCTGAGGGGTCGTCATGAGCAAACCCACCGATCTCGTGCAGGGCACGCTGGATCTGCTGATTCTGAAAATCCTCGCCCTCGAGCCCATGCACGGCTGGGCGATCGCCCAGCGCATCCGGCAAATGTCGAGCGACGTCCTGCAGGTCGGGCAGAGCGCCCTCTACCCCGCCCTTCACAAGCTGGAGCGTCAGGGTTGGATCACTTCGGAGTGGAAAACATCCGAAACCAACCGCCGGGCCCGCTACTACTCCCTGACTCGAGCGGGACGAAAGGCCGTCGCCGCGGAGGCGGCCAACTGGGAGCGGCTGTCGGCCGCCATCTCCGCGATCGTTCGCGCCCACTAAGACGGAGGTTCGAGATGTCTCGCTGGCTTTCCGGGCTTCGCGTTGCACTGCGCTCCATGGTCCGTCGACGACGAGTCGAGGATGAACTCAACGAAGAATTCCAGTACCACCTGGAACGTCAGATCGACGAGGGACTCCATTCCGGTCTGACACCGACCGAAGCTCGCAATGCGGCACTGCGAGCGATGGGCGCAGTCGACAAAAGCAAGGAGGAGTGCCGAGACCTGCGAAGCGCCAACTTCGTCACCGATTTCCTCGGTGACCTGCGGTATGCCGGCCGGGCGTTACGCCGCAGCCCAGGTTTCGCCGTGCTCGCCAGCGTCATCATGGCGTTGGGCATCGGGGCCAACACCGCTGTGTTCAGTGTCGTCAACGCCGTGTTGCTGAAGCCGCTCGCTTATCCTGGTTCCGATCGGATTGTTACGCTCCGGACGACGTTTCTCGCAACCGGCTCGAGTCAAGCACTTGTGGCAATCGCCAACTTTCGTGATTGGCGAGAGCAGACGGTCTCGTTCGAGGCGATGGCAACCTACCGCGGCGGCGAGAGTGCGGTCTCCACTAGCAGCGCACAAGCCGAGTATGGGCGAACCGCCAGTGTCGATCCTCAATTCTTCAAGGTATTCGCCGTCGAACCGATCCTTGGCCGCACATTCAATCCAGGAGACGTCGCAGACGGCGGCCAACCGGTGTTGATCAGTTACGCCTATTGGCAGAGCCGCTTTGGCGGGGAGCCCACCGGTACTCGATCGAACCATTCGAGTCGGCAACAGTACCGAGGTCGATTATTGGCGTGCTGCCACGTGGATTTCAGTTTCCGCGCGAAACCGATGTGTGGCTCCCGCAAACGACTCGATCTACGAGTCGCACCGGACACAACTTCTTTGCCGTCGGACGGCTCAAGCCACATGTCTCTCTCGAACAAGCACAGGCCGATCTATCCGCGACTGCGGATCGCCTGGCACAGCAGTACCCAGAGAGCAACGAGGAACGTGGTGTCACTGCGGTGCGCTTGCAGGACGAACTCGTCGGCGACGTACGCCTGACGTTGTATCTCCTGTGGGGCGTCGTGGGCGTGGTGCTGTTGATCGCTTGCGCCAACACCGCCACCCTGCTCCTTGGGAAAGCAACGGCACGCACCCGCGAAGTCGCCGTTCGCGCCGCTCTCGGTGCCAATCGCCGCCGAATTATCAGGCAACTGATTACGGAAAGCCTGCTGCTGGCGCTGGTCGCCGGCGCGGTGGGAATAGTGATCGCGTATTGGGGCTCGAAGGTGTTGGTGGCCCTGACTCCGGCGGACGTGGTGCGGTTGTCCGACGCGGGAATCGATCGAGGCGTCCTCGTATTCACACTCGCTGTTTCGTTGGTCACCAGCTTGCTGTTCGGCCTGGTGCCCGCGCTGCACGCGTCCAAGGTCGACTTGATCGACGTGCTGAGGTACGCCGGAACTCGATCCGTAGTGGGTGGTGCCGGCCGCACGCGTGGGGTCCTGGTGGTGAGCGAGATCGCGCTCGCGGTAGTTCTCCTCACCGGCGCCGGCCTGCTGGTCAAGAGTCTCGTGGCCCTGCGAAGCGTCGACTTGGGATTTCAGCCGGCTAACGTGCTGGTGGTGAAGGCTACCGGTGTGCTTTCGATGCGCGAGAACAATACGGCTTTCGACAGCATCCTGTCGCGAATCCGTGCGCTGCCTGGCGTTGTCGCCGTTGGAGCCACGTCGACGCCTCCGGGCGACTTGTCGAATGCGGGTTCGGGTACCACTTCATCGATCGAATGCCCGAGCAGCGGGACCGTACGCTCGAGCCCAACACGCTCCACACCATCGTGGCACCCGGCACATTCGCAGCGTTGGGCATCCCGCTCAAGCGGGGTCGAGACTTCACCGGCGATACCGCCGACAGACCGTTGGTGGCAATCGTCAACGAGTCGCTGGTCCGGCAATCGCTTGGGAACGAGGACCCAATCGGCCGGACGATCTTCTGTCCTTTCGACCGAAAGGAAGGAATGACGATCGTCGGTGTCGTCGGCGACGTCCGACAGCGCAATCCCGCCGCGGAACCAGGGCCCGAATGCTACATGCCCTACGAGCAGCACTCCTATAACAACAGTACGCTCAACGTCGTCGCGCGAACCGTTGGCGATCCAACCGCGCTGGCCAGCTCGGTCCGGCGCCTCGTTGCGGAAGTCTCGCCGGACGTGCCGGTTTCTTTCACGACCATGGAAGCGAAAGTGTCGAAGGGTGTGGAGGACCCGGCCTTTCGTGCGCTCCTCTTCGGGGTTTTCGCGGTGCTGGCGGTCTGTCTCGCGATGGCGGGGGTCTACGGCGTGATGAGGTTTGCCGTCGAGCAACGCGCCAAAGAAATCGCGGTTCGAATGGCGCTGGGTGCAAACCAGGCTTCAGTAATGCGACAGGTACTGGGGCAGGGATTGAGTCTCGGTGCGGTCGGCCTGGTCATTGGATTGACGGGAGCTGTGTTGGCAACGCAGCTACTCACGAGCGTTCTGTTTCAAGTGCAGCCGCTGGACATCCCGGTCTATGTCGGTGTCATCGTTCTCCTGACTGCCGTGACGGTCGTGGCCGGGTACCTTCCCGCGCGGCGGGCCGCGATTCTCAATCCAGTGGAGATTCTCAAGGCTGATTGAGGCCGGCGTGTCGGGTATGCTCGCGAGATGTCACAAGCGGTCGTCATCCCACCCGATGGTGGCAACAGAGCGGACTTCGGTGGCTTGGGCGTCCACTGGAAACTCTTCGGATCGCATACGGGGGGACAGTTTGCCATCGTCCATCACCCACTCAAGCCACGAGCCCTGGCCGCTCCGCTTCATCGGCATCGCAACGAGGACGAGTACTGGTACGTCCTGGAAGGGACGCTGGGCGCCTTGCTTGGCGACGAGCGCGTATCAGCGGGCGTCGGGACATGGATCTGCAAGCCCCGCGGCCAGTGGCACACGTTCTGGAACGACGGCGACCAGCCGTGTCACATCATCGAGGTGATCTCGCCAGCCGGCTTCGAGCACTATTTCGAGGAGCTCGCGACGGCACTGGGCAATCTCGAGCGCATGGCTGAAGTGCGTCAGAAGTACCAGCTGGAGGTCGACATCTCCAGCGTACCTGCTCTGTGCGAGCGCTTCGGCTTGACCTTTCCGATGCGGCCGTCGACTGGCAACCAACGCTGAGAAGTGCCTACGTCGCCATCTCCTCACGCCGCATCCCCGCGCGAATGCGGGCGTAGTACACGGCCGCACCCGTCAGCAGCGTCACGACAGCGGCAGCAGAAATCGCCGGCCGGAGCATGAAGCCGAAGTAGATCATCCATGCACCGATCAGTAGATACGAAGCTGGCACGAGCGGAAACGCCACGCTGACCGCCGGGAGACGCTGCCAGGCCGGGCGGCGACGAAACACGAATAGCGACGACACCGCGAGAACCGTGAAGAACGTCAGGCTGAAACCGATGTACGTGACCAGCTGCGGGAAGGAACTGAACGTCATCAATATCGCGCACGCACCCTGACAGAGTACGGCGGCCACTGGCACTTGCGATCGCGGACTCAGGCGTGCCGCCACGCTGATGAATGCGCCGTCCTTGGCCATTGCGTAGTACACGCGCGGCCCAATCGTGATCATCGCGTTGACGGTCGAGACGATGGCGAGTGCCATCAGGGCACTGAAGAGTCCAGCCGCCTGCGGACCGAAGAGCGTTGAGGCCGCCAACGCACCTACAGCCACGACGCCTTTCATGGTCTCGAGCGGTGTCCCGTAGATGAAAACCACGTTCAGGGCGAGATACAGGAGAGCGACCACGACGGTGCCGAATATCAGCGCACGAGGCAACGTTCGGTGCGGCTCACGGAGTTCCTCGGCAACGTACGTCGCGGCGTTCCAGCCGCTGTAGCCAAACATCACCCAGAACAAGCTGATGGCGAATTGCTCCACCAATGGCGACGTCGAGGTTCGGGCGGCGGCCCCGCTGAAGTTGTCCCAGCTGCCCTGTCCCACGAACAAGCCAAGCAACACGAACGACGCGATGACAATCACCTTGATCATCGTCAGGACGTTCTGGACTCGGGCAACGAAAGCGACGCTGACGCAGTTCAAGAGGGTCAGCGAGAGGATGAGACCTGCCGCGAGCATCTGTGTCGCGCCGACTTGCCAGGTGATGCCGCCGAAGTCCCACTTCAGCGCCGCGGATTCCTGGCCGAGTGACGGAAAGATGAAGGCCAGATACCCGGCAAACGCCAATGCAGCGGCGGCAATCGGTGCCGAGAATCCCGCGAAGAACGAAACCCAGCCGCTAAGGAAACCCCACACCGGGCCGTACGCCTTCCTGAGATAGACGTACTCACCACCCGACGTCGGGAAGTTGATGCCGAGTTCGGAGTAACACAGTGCGCCAGCGAGCGCGAACAGGGCGCCCGCGACCCAGATGCCGAGCACGAGCGAGGGCTGTCCCAAATCTCCGGCGAGGAATCCCGTGGTGGTGAAGATCCCCGTCCCGATCATGTTCGAAACGACTAGTGCAGTGGCGCTCCAGACACCGAGCTGGCGTTGCAGCGTCGGCTTGCCGTTCGCGGTATTCCCAGACATGGCGGGCTCTTTCCGTGTGGCATGCGCGGGCGACGGCAATCCTACTCCGAAGCGAACGCCGGTACGCGGCACCGGCCATAATTAGCCTCACCATGCCGTCCTGGCTCGACCTTAAGCTTGGTCTGCGAATGCTCGTGAAGTATCCCGGCCTCGCAATCATGCTGGTCGTCGGTCTGATCTCCGCCGTTGGCCCCGCTCGACGCGGCCTGCGCGTCGATCCGAGCGAGTTGCTGAGAGCCGACGGATGAACGCCGGCGCCTTTCAAATCGCCGGATGGATCACCCTGTTCAGTGCGTTCTTCACGATCCCTTTCGTCATCGTCGCCTTTGCGGTCGCGTTCTGGCCCGACAACCGCGCGCTGGAGGCGCTCAACCGCATGTTGTATGTCGTCAACAGCGCGCTGGGAATCTACATCCTGCTGACTCTGAGAAGGCTTCTTCACGCATATCGCTTTGCCGCGGCCGACCTCGTCATCTCACTGCAGATCAGTGGACTCGTGGTGATGACTCTGTTGGAGGTTGGCGGCGAGTTAGTGGCACCACGCGAACTCGTCGACGCGATGCTGCTCGCGTTCGGCATCGTCCTCGCGCTTCTCCTCACCCTGCTGGGATACAAGGTGTTGCCCGCAGTACCGCTCGTTCAGGGTCCGTTGGCGACGTACGCTTACCTTTCCATGGCAACGGGCGTTTGTTTTGCTACGCTCATACTCATTCCCATTGGCCTGATTACGGGCATCGCTGAATCGATCTATCTCGCGATTGTGTTCTTCCGAAACAGCGAGACACCGGCGGCCGCGTCATCCGTCACGAGCGATTGATATGGTCAGCCGCGAGGCCTGCTTCGCACTCGACGAGGCCGATCCCCTACGGACGTTGCGCGACGAGTTCGCACTCGACTCCGCGGATGCGGCGGGCCTGATCTATCTCGATGGAAACTCGCTTGGTCCGCTTCCCCGGAGCACGATGCCCCGTCTCGCGCAGGTCATCACCGACGAGTGGGGGCGCGGTTTGATTCGGAGCTGGAATGACGCTGAGTGGATCACCCTTGCCCACCGCGTTGGCGACAAGATCGCTCGGCTGGCAGGTGCTGGACCAAACGAGGTCGTCGTCGCCGATTCGACCTCCGTCAATCTCTACAAGATCCTGAGCGCGGCAATAGATATCGCGAAGGTCGACAACCCCTCGAGACGGCACATTCTGTCGGAACGGACGAACTTCCCAAGCGATCTCTACATCGCCGACACGCTCGCGCGCGACCATGGTTTTGTCCTACACCTGGTCGACGCTGACGAGTTACCGGGACAACTCGACGACACGACCGCCGTCGTGCTGCTGACACACGTGAATTACCGCACCGGACGGATGCACGACCTTTCCCTACTCACGCGGATGGCGCATGCCGTGGGCGCGTTGACCGTCTGGGATCTCTGTCATTCCATCGGTGCCGTTCCCCTCGATCTGAAGGGAACTGCAGAGGGCAACGATGCAGCGGACTTTGCTGTCGGTTGCGGCTACAAATACCCTGAACGGCGGCCCGGGAGCTCCAGCCTTTGTATGGGTGCATCCGCGATGGACCAGCCGAATGGACCGCGACCAGTGGCGCCAGCCGCTATCAGGCTGGCTGGGTCACGCAGCGCCGTTCGATTTCTCGAGCGACTATCGCCCGGCGGCCGGCATCGCGCGATTCATCTGCGGGACGCCGCCGATCCTGTCGCTGGCGGCGCTTGAATGCGGCGTCGATGTCGCCTTATCGGCGGAGTCACGTGGGGGGATGTCAGCGATTCGCGCCAAATCGATTGCGCTGACCGACTTGTTCATCGAGCTCGTGAAATCACGGTGTGCGGGTCACAACATATCGATCGTCACGCCGCTCGACGCGACAGCCCGTGGCAGCCAGGTCAACCTTGCGCACGCTGAGGGCTACCCGATCATGCAAGCGCTCATCGCACGAAGCGTCATCGGCGACTTCAGAGCGCCAGACATTCTGCGATTTGGTTTCGCGCCGTTGTACACGCGATTCGTCGATGTCTGGGATGCGGTCGACCGACTCGCGAGCGTGCTGGGCAATGGAGAATGGCGCGCCGCACGATTCGCCAGTCGCGCCGCTGTTACATGAGCAAGCTCCAGCTTGCGCTGATCATCGATTCGACGGATAGTCGCTGATTGGTAACAAACGCCACTGAGGAGGTTTCATGGCTAAAGCAGCACGACCGGTTCCGGAGGGCTATCACACAATCACGCCGCAGCTGACGTTGGACGACGCGGCAAAAGCGATCGAGTGGTACAAGAAGGCGCTCGGCGCCAAGGAGCTCTATCGGAGCGCTGGCCCCGACGGCAAGATCATGCACGCCGAGCTCACGATCGGCGATTCGCGCATCATGGTGAACGACGTCATGATGGGATACAAGGGTCCCAAGGCGTTTGGTGGCTCTCCAGCATCGATGTGGCTCTACGTGGAGAACAGCGATGCACTGTTCAATCAGGCCGTGAAGGAAGGCGCGACCGTGCAGGCGCCTCTCGCTGATCAGTTTTGGGGCGACCGCGGTGGGGCCGTCGGCGATCCGGCGGGCTACACTTGGTGGATTGCCACCAAAAAAGAGGACCTGACCCAGGAAGAGATCCAGCAACGAGCGGCGGAGTTCTTCAAGCAGATGGCATCATCAGCCGGCCATTAACCAAATGGACAAGCGCTGACGTGGCCGACACCTCGATCGTGTCGCCGCGTCAGCCGGCGGTCAGCGTCGGCGACCCGGCCGATCGCCAATGAAGTCGCGACCGCGCGCGATCTCCATCACGTTCTTGGCGCCGCTGACGAACGGGATGACGTCAAGCGCCGTGTCGACCGTTCCGCCGACGATGCCTTTGCGGCGGACCGCGCGCGCGACAGTGGCAACTGCCATCAACCCTCCCAGAAACGGCACCGAACGGAGCAATTTGCGCATGATGCGGCGTTGCCCGTACTGCATGGCCTGGTAACGGATACTCATAACCTCGCACAATGAGCAAACCACGTTCCAGCAGCGCCCCTCATGAAATGATCAGCTTCCGAGGTTCCATGCGACGACTCCCCGCCTTGTTGAGTGTGGCCGCTACCAACGCGTGCGGCACGAGCGTGCCCACGTCAGTCGTCAGCGTGAGGGTGCCGTAGCGGCGCGCGCTGATCCGTCGTGGGCGTCGTCTTCCTGTCTTTGTGCTCGGCGGTCGCGTACGGCCTTTCCGACTTCGTCGGCGGCGTACTGACTCGACGAGCCAGCGCGTGGGCTGTTGCCGCGATGAGTCAGGCGACTGCGACGCTATTGACGTTCGTTGTGGTTGCGACCCGCGTCGGCGAACCGGACACAACTGCGGTGATGTGGGGAGTGTTGGGGGGCCTTGGCAGCGGGATCGGCAACGTGTGTATCTACCGCGGGTTGGCCGGCGGGCGAATGGCAGTTGTAGCGCCGCTTTCGGCCATCGCCGCGGCCGCGGTGCCCGTGCTCGTCGGTACCCTCGCCGGTGAACAGCCGCGGATGTTTCAGTACGTCGGCGTGCTGGCGGCCCTGCCGGCGATCTGGCTCGTGTCGGGTGGCGGCTGGCGATTGCCAGATGCCCACCGCGCCGACATCGTGAACGGTCTCGTCGCTGGCCTGGGCTTCGGCGTCCAGTTCTCCGCCCTCGGGCAGGTGGGATCGCACGCAGGCCTCATGCCGCTCGCCATCAGCCAGATCGTCTCGGTGATGACCATTGTCATCGGCGCGATCGCGATGTCGGCCTCCTGGTTCCCCAGCGATCGATTTAGCCGGCTGGGGAGCGTCGCGGGAGTGTTTGCCGGCATCGCGACGGTGTGCTTTCAACTGGCGGTTCAGCAAGGCCTGCTGACAATCGCCAGTGTGCTGGCCTCGCTGTATCCGGCGGTAACCGTCATGCTGGCCGCAACCGTTCTGCGCGAGCGAATTCGCTTCCCACAAGGCATTGGGTTGAGCTTGGCAGCACTAGCAGTCGCCCTGATTGCGTCGGGCTAGCGATCGAAGAAGTCTGTACACTGCGGCATGCGCGCCCTGTGGATCATGACGTTGCTTGCCTTCAATCTGTTGGCGGCTCGTCAACCAGCATCCACCGGCTTCGCCGTGGTGGTTGATTTCGACTCTCCACTGGCGAATCCGGAACAGGCCACAGCACTACGATCAACGGCGCTCGCTGGGCTTGAATCCAAGTCAGATCTCGTTTTCTTCGAGCTCACGGGCCGATCGATCCGCCGGGTCCCGCAGGATGCCAGTGCTTCGTTTCTCGGACTCCCGTTTTCTTATGAGCAACCCAAGTTCTCGGGCATCTCCTTGAGCTTTAGCGAGGCCGTGGAGATCCTTCGCAAGAACGAAGCGGTGCGCGATACGGTGATCGGCAGGTCCTGTCCATCCAGGACGAATGACTGTGGGCCGGCGGTTCACGCGGCAGCGACGGCATTCGTTGCGGACACGGAAAAAGCAACGGCAAGCAAGCTTCGGCATCTAGTCGATGCCGTCACGACAGTTCCGGCGAAGACGTTCGTGATCCTGACCGCGGGGTGGCCGTATCGCGATAGCAACGGCATCGATCTCGATCGAACAATCGAGCGACTCAAGGAGCACGGGGTCACGCTGCAGGTACTGCGACTCCCAGCGGTCTCGCCCTATGAGGGAAATGTAAAGGACGCGATCGAGGCGGTGGCCGATAGCGTGTCCGGTCAATTGCTCCAACTGCAAAACAGCCAGGATGCCGATCGAGCACGCAACCTGATCGCCAGCGCGATCGGGACGATTGCACCTCAGGAACCCAGTGGCGTGGTCGAGACCTCGGCGCCTCGGACACCCGTGGCTGACAAGCCTCGGGCAGCATTCGATCGGACGGATGCGGTCCTCGGCCGCGCGATGTCGTACGTTGGCAGGTTCACCAAAGCCTTTTCGGCAGTGATGTGGCACGAACGATACGAGCAGGTGGCCCGGGGCCGACGCCGATTCAACTCCTCTGGCACCGGGTTCTCAGTCATTACCGGACGCCGGGAGCTCGAATCCGAGTTGTTGTTGGTCTGGCTGCCCAAGGATTCCAGCTGGATAGCGGTCCGTGACGTCATCGCGATCGACGGAAAACGCCGTTCCGAGACCGACCGTCACTTGACGACGGTTCTGCGGCAGCCCTCCGTCACGACAGACGACCTGAAACACCTGGCGGCCGAAAACGGCCGCTTCAATATCGGCCGGATCGTCCGGACATTCAACGAACCGACGCTGGGCCTCCTTTTCCTCGATGAGCGTTATCGTCACAGGTTTGGCTACGCACGAAGCGGCGAGGAGATGATGAATGGCCGCCGCGCGACGAAGTACGACTTTGCCGAGCTCGGCTCGCCGACGATTATTCAGAATCAGAAACGAGACGTTCAGGCGGAGGGGTCGCTCTGGATCGATTCGTCGACGGGCGAGGTGCTTCAAACATCCCTGGAGCTGTCGGACGCGGTCGACCGATTGCGCGGCCGAATGATCGTGCGATATGGCACGAACTCGAACCTCGACGTGCTCGTTCCCTTGGAGATGCGCGAAACGTACACGTCCCCTGAGGGAGACGAAATCAGTGCGATCGCGACCTATTCGAACTTTCGGCGCTTCGAGACGAGCGGACGAATCATCCTGCCTCAGTAAGAGCGACTCACTCGGTCCGGAGTGCGCGGATGGGATCAACGTTGGACGCACGCTGCGCCGGCACGAAGCCCGCAGTGAGCGCTGTCTTCAGGAGCGCGCGCAGCGCCTGGCGAAAGTTGACCGCGCCCATGCCATCGACGAGTGTAACTTCCCCGCTACCGCGGCGCGGCAGTTCTCAGCGCAGCGAGCATTTGCGGATCTTCGCGCACCTTGTCCCACTCCAGCAGATCGGAGCGAACCGGTGCACCGGCCCCGATCAGTTGAGTGACCACATCGTAAAAGCGTGAGGCATCCCTGTCGGACCTCCGGCTCCACCCGGTGAGGGCCCAGATAAGCGGCGGCGTGCCCCAGGTCTTGTCGATCACATCCACGCGGGCACCATGTCGCAGCAACGTCTGCACGACGTCGACGTGTCCGTGGAAAGCCGCCACATGCAGGCCGGTATGTCCTTTGCCATGTTCGTGGAGCTCTTCGTCCACCCTGAACCCGAGGCTCAAGAAGAAATCGACGACGTCGGTCCGGCTGTAATAACACGCGAATGCAAAGGCCTCCTTCAAGTTGGGGCTGGTCAGGTTCGCGACGAGATCGCGATCGTGTTCGATGAGTTGCTTGACCAGATCGAGCCGTCCCAACCCGGCAGCGCCCGGCAGATCGATTGGAGCCCCGCGGTCCAACAAGTAGGCTGCGGCAGCGGGCTGCCCGTTCGCGAGGCAGGCGCGCACGAGCGACTGCCGATTCCCGGCGCCGTTGCGATCCACGCTCGCACCGTGTCTGAGCAACACCTCGATCACGTCCTGCTGCACGCCGGCAACCGCTGGCGGGCCACTTGTCGCGACGAGCCCCAGCGGGGTGCAGCCGCCGCCGTAGACGTCCGCCTCGGCGTCGACGTCCGCTCCTGCTTCCAGCAATACCTCGGTGACATTGGCGATGTTCTTGGGAGAGACCTGCCGATAGTTTTCCACTCCGTTGGCCGAGACGTAGTGCAGAAGGGTCGCACGGTGCTCGCGTGTCGAACGCGTGGTCGCCAGGCTCGGCTGCTCTCGGAGCAACTGTCGAAGGTTGGTGATATCGCCTGCAACGATCGCTTCAACAGCCGCCTCGAAGGCCGAGATCGTCGTGTCCTTCCGGGCGAGTGATTCGATGTGCTCGACGAAGGGCGGCCAGCTCGAAAAACCATGCGCGCGCGCAATCACGAACTGGGCATCGGTGAGCTTGCACTCAGACGATGGGTCTCCGCTTCTCAGCTTCGATCGGGCGAACTCGTCGACCTGCTCGACTCGCGCCGTGATCTCCTGCTCTGGCAACACGGCGGGTTCGCCATGCAGTGATGCGAGTGTGCGTATCCACGTCTCCGCCCAGCCACGAATGGCGCTGGGATCACCTGACGCACAAGCTTTCACCAGGTCCTTGGCGAGTTTGCGGTATTGCTCGACGTTGGGTCGGGGCGGGAGGGGAAGGGCGTCTTGCGGGTTGGGGTACATGCGAATCTCCTTTTGTGCTGCGCCTGGAGTCCGCCCTGTCAGGCTTCAAAGGAAATTCGTGTTGTCGAATCAGACTGGGTGGGCACGGCCCTTTCCGCGGACTGGATGCGCCCCTTCGCGCTCGCACAGTATAGGTCAGTGGCCGGTTGCCAGTCGCCAGTTGCCGGTCGCCAGTTGCCGGTCGCCAGTTACCAGTTGCCAATTGCCAGTTGCCAGTAGACAAAGCAGAGACAACTCCTAGACATGTTTTGACAGCACCGTCTCCTGCTTCGCAATACCCTCTGCTCACTGTTACACCCCGATGGGTGGTCTCGGCCGTACCGTCGCCGTGACCACGGTCTGCCGTCTGCGACGGGCGCAGCTCGGTGAGGAGGGCCGCTGCAATGAGACTACGAACGCTCCCGCGATGGTTGATCGTCGCCGTCATGCTCACGCTTCCGCGAGCGACCTTCGCGCAGGAGGCCACGTTGAGCGGGACGGTCACCGACGAATCGGGCGGCGCCCTGCCCGGCGTCGTAGTGCGCGCGGTACACGAGGCATCGGGGAACAACTTCGAAGCCGTCAGCGACGCGCGTGGCGGCTTCCGCCTGCCGCTGCGCATCGGTGTCTACAAGATCAGCGCCGAACTGCAGGGATTCGCGCCGACGACTCGCGCCATCACACTGCTCGTCGGGCAGCAGGCGGTCGTCAACCTGCAACTCAAGGTTTCAGCGCTTCAGGAGACAGTCACCGTCACGGGTGATGCGCCGCTGCTCGATGTCACGTCGTCCAGCATCGGCGGCAACATCGATTCGCGGCAAATGGCTGAACTCCCTGTCAACGGCCGGGCCTGGGTCGATCTGGTCGTACTCGCCCCCGGCGCGCGCGTGAATCATGTCACCAGCGACGCGCCCAGCGACACGGGGCTGCTCGGGCCGTCCTCGGCGCGCAAGGGCGGCGACTTCGAGCTGAACGTCGACGGGCAGCAAATCACCGTTCTCATCACCGGCACCAATCAGTCGGCGCAGCCGCGATTCAGCCGCGACATCATCGCCGAGTTCGAGTTCCTGTCGAGCCGCTTCGATGCGACGCAGGGACGTTCGAGCGGGCTACAGGTGAACGCGGTCACCAAGTCCGGCTCCAACGTTTACGCCGGCATGCTCTCCGGGTACTTCCGCGACGACAAATTCAATGCCGCGGATCCGGTGGCCGGCCGCGTGCTCGATTACCAGGACTCACAGTTCAGCACGACGTTTGGCGGCCCGATTCTGCGCGACAAGCTGCACTTCTTCGGGAACTACGAATACGAGGAAGAACCGCTGACCTTCCTCTACAACACGCCGTATACGTTCTTCAACATGGATCGGAGTTCGAACCACACCGAAGAAAAAGCCGCCATCAAGATCGACGCGCAGTTCTCCACGCGCACGCGGCTGATGGTGCGGTGGAATGCTTCGTGGTCGGTGGCGCCGCAGGGCGGCGGCTCGAGCAGTACGCCGTCCACCATGGTGGGGTACACCTACGACACGGCGCAGTCGCTCGCCACGCTCACCCACGTGTTCAACGACAACGTCGTGAACGAAACGCGTGTCGGCAACACCTATTACCTCGGCGATCAGATGCTGACATATCTCAACAACCCACGCGCGCGGGTCGTCCCCAACACGGGACCGCAGATTCAGCTGCAAGGCTTCAACGTCGGCGGCATCGATCAAACGCTCGATCGTCAGATGCAGAACGTGTATCGATTCGCAACGACACCACATTCTCGTTCGCCAAGGGCGGCCGGCACACGCTGCGAGTGGGCGCGGAGTACTTGCACCAGCTCATCACCGATCGCCGCTGCGTGCGCTGCGAGGGTCTGCTGGAAGCCACCGGGGGGCCCATCCCTCCCAACCTTGAGCAGATTTTCCCCGATCAGTTCGACGTGACGACCTGGAGACTCGATTTCCTCTCACCCATCACGTTGCGCTGGCGGCAGTCGATCGGTGACGGGCATTCGTCCGAAATTCCCCGGCACACGTCGGCTGTCTGGATCCAGGACGACTGGTCAGTGAATTCGCGGTTGACGTTGAATCTCGGCCTCCGCTATGACGTCGAACTCAACGCGTTCGCCAATGACATCGTCATGCTGCCGTGGCTGACCGGCGATCAGCCGAACGACACGAACAACGTTGGGCCCCGATTGGGGTTCTCCTTCCTGCAGAATGATCGCACCGTGTTACGCGGTGGGTACGGGATCTATTTCGGCACGGTCCAGAACAACCACTTCGGCAAGTACTACGAGCAGACGATTCCGTTCGCGATCCCCTACGACGGCCGGTCGGATTTCGCCTCGAATCCCCACAACGGGCCAGACCCCAGCTATACGCAGTTGCTCGCCCAGGTCTGCACAGCGGCGCTTCAGCCTGGATGCATTCGACGCGAAGCACCGACCGGTGGTGCGGTTTACGGCCCCGACTTCCACATGCCCTACTCGCATCAGGCCGCGGTGGGCGTGCAGCAGCAAATCGGCACTTCGATGGCGTTCGAGGTCGATTACGTCTATCAGGGCTCACGCGATCACCCGCGCGACCTGCCGATCAACATCTCGTACAACCCGGCGACGGGCGCAAACTACCCGTTCAACGACATCAGTCGTCGGCCATTTCCGGAGTGGGGCTACGTCAGCCTCACCGTCAATGGCCACCGTGCGAATCGCCACGCGCTGCAGACGGCCTTCACGCGCCGGTTCAGCAACCACTGGCAAGCCTCTGGCACCTACACATTCTCGGTGTTCAAGGATGCCGATCCCTCACCCGTGATGCCCGTGCGGACGAGCGATGGTGGTGTCGAGCTTCAGCCGGTACCGTTCGCCACAGCGCCGGATCTTGGCGGCGAATACACGCTCGCGGTCGGCGATCAGCGTCATCGCGCCGTGGTCAACGGCATCTGGGAGCTCCCGTACAAGTTCCAGTTGAGTGGCCTCTACTTCTTCGGATCCGGAATGAGATTCCCGACGAACTGGGGGGTCGACGTCCGCCAAGTCGGCTCCAATCGGCCGAACTCGCTGCGGCTGCGGCCCAATGGCACCATTGTCGAACGCAACAGCTTCGTGGGCGATCAACTTCACCGCGTCGACATGCGTATTCAGCGTCGCTTCAACATCTTCGGCCGCACCGCGGTCGACGGCATCATCGAGGTCTACAACGTCTTCAACCGCGCCAACTATGGCGGCTACACGACGTCGGAGGTCAATACCAGCTACAGTCTGCCGACGCGCAACGAGAACGTCGCGTACGCGCCGCGCATGTTCCAACTAGGGTTCAGATTGACGTTTTAGGCGTCCTGGGACCCAATCGAGTCGGCTCTCACACGCAGCGGAGGCAATCGCGATGTTTCACTCACGTCGAATTGGATGGATTCTGGCAACGAGCCTGGCGATGGTGTTGTTCGCCTCGGGTCAGCCCGTCACCGCGCAGGTGAGCACGAACCCGTATCGTGCGGTGTACGGGTGGGAGAAGGTGCCGGCGAGCCGCGGCAAGGTCGGCGTCATCGCCGGCATCTACATGGACCCCGGTGGCAAGCATCTGTGGATGCTGAGCCGATGCGAAGGCGACGGCAACGCGTGTCTCAATTCGAAGGTCGATCCGGTCTTGAAGTTCGATCTCGACGGCAATCTCGTCAAGAGCTTTGGCGCCGGACTCTTCAACTGGCCTCACGGATTCTTCGTCGACCATGAAGGCAACGTGTGGGTGACCGAAGGCGCGCCTGCAGGGGAAGCACGTGGCGTCGAGGGACACAAAGCCGGCAAAGGACACCAGGTCTTCAAGTTCAGTCCTGAGGGCAAGGTCCTCATGACGCTGGGACAAGCTGGCGTTCCAGGCGACGACCAGACCCACTTCAACGGGCCGTCACACGTTCTGGTGACACCGAACGGCGAAATCTGGGTCACCGACGGACATCGCGGCGGCAACAACCGCCTCGTGAAATTCACCAAGGAAGGCAAGTTCCTCATGCAGGTGGGCGGCGGCGTGAAGTCCGCCACCATGGAGCGCGGGCTGTTCAACGACCCGCACCACATCGCGATCGACTCGCAGGGGCGGCTCTTCATTTCGGATCGCGGCAACAACCGCATTCAGATCTTCGATCAGCAAGGCAAGCACATTGCGGTCTGGACGCAGTTCGGCCGGCCGAGCGCCATCGCGATCGACAAGGACGATCGCATCTATGTGGTCGACGGCACCTCGGCGTCGCCACGGCCGCTCGAGCAGGCCTCGCCAACGGGATCCACGCGGTCCGGCAACCCTGGTGTGAACAACCCCGGGTACCAAAGCGGTATTCGTATCGGCGACGCTCGCACGGGGTGGATAACCGAGTTCATCCCGGAGACATCGCTTGCGATCACCAACGGCAGACTCGGCGGCGTGAACATGGAGTTCATCGGACTCGATCTGCAGGGCAATATCTATGCGGGCGAGGTGCAGGCGCAGCGGCTCGTGAAGTTCGTCCGAGTCCGCAAGTAAAACGCGCGCGGCCGCGCCGACCGGGTGCACCATGGAACTGACACGTCGAGCGTTGCTGCACACCACGGCTGTCCTGGGGACGACGGCCGTGGCGGGTTGTGGGATGGCGCCGCAAGTCGAGTCGGACGGCAACGTCCTCTTCGCGGCGCCTCTCTCGACCATCCCAGTTGTCGGCACGTCGCAGCTTTTTTCCGTGCGGCGGATCTACTGCGTCGGGCGGAATTACGCCGCGCACGCACGCGAGATGGGATCGGATCCGACGCGCGAGCCGCCGTTCTTCTTCCAGAAGCCGCGCGACGCGATTCAGGTGGTCGCCGAAGGGGTGACCATCGACCACCCCTACCCGCCGATGACGAAGAACTATCACTACGAAGTGGAGCTCGTTGCCGCTTTGGGCAAAGGCGGCCGAAAGGTATCGGCCGACGCCGCCTTGGCGCTGGTCTACGGCTACGCCGTGGGGCTCGACATGACTCGTCGCGATCTGCAGCGCATGATGGGCGATCAGCAGAAACCGTGGGAGTTGGGCAAGGCCTTCGACCGGTCCGCTGTCATCACTCACCTCCGCCGGGCGGACGACACCGGACATCTCGCGCAGGGGGCGATCTGGCTGAAGTTGAACGGCGAAACCAAGCAGTCGAGCGATCTAAACAAGATGATCTGGAACGTCGCGGAGCAGATCGCGAACCTGTCCCAGTACTACGAGCTCTTCGCGGGCGACATCATCTACTCGGGCACGCCCGAAAACGTCGGCCCGGTTGTCGCGGGCGACGTCCTCGAGGCGCACGTGGACGGGCTCTACAATCTCAACGCTCGCATTGTCTGATCGGCCGCGCTCCATCCCCGGTGTCTTGACACTGCGCATGGCCGCGCATATCGTCGCCGCCTGAACACCATGTCACGTGTCCGCTTCCGACTCCCGCGACCGCGTCCGATGGCCCTCGGCCTCGTGGCCACGGTGTGCGCCGCGATGTTCGTTCTCTACTACCAATACCGGTCGCTGGAAGCCATCCAGTCGCAGGCGCGCGTCATCTTCCGGCAGATCAGCGAGCAGACCGCCGCCGATATCGCGACGGAAGTACGCCGGACGCTCGATGGCCCGGTGTTCGACACACTGCTCGCGGTGACGCATCCGGAGCTGCGCGACGGCCGCCTCGACCTCGTCGCCGAACAGTACCGCCGCGGACTGCACGAATACCCGCAGGTGCAGGCCTTCTTCGTCTGGAGCAAGGAGACGGAGGCGATCGTCCCCGGCGAGGCGCTCTTTTACGACCGAGCGTCGGTGACTGAGCGGGACACCCTCGAAGTGTTCAACGGCGCGCGCTTTGGCCGTGACCCGGCGCTGGGCCGAACCATCATCGACATCGCGCAACGGAGCAGCTATGCGCAGCATATTTACGCGGCGCAGGAGGTCGGCCCGGATCGACGACAGGTGTTCTTGCGGCTCTACTGGAAGGATGCAAGCCGCCAGGCGTACTACGCAATTCTTGGTTACGTCGTGTCGCCAGCGACGCTGCCCGACATGTTCGCGACGCTACACGAGCGCAGCCTCGCGTCGTTGCTCAAACGCCGCGGTGGAGATATTCCGCTTGAGCTTCGCGTGACCGACGGAAGCGGTCGCGTCGTGTTCGGCCGGCCGACTCAATGCCGGAAGCGGCGGGCGTCACGGTGTCGATGGAGTTCTATCCGAACGCCCGCATCGAATCGCGACTGGTGGCGAGCGGACTGACCGACCAGGCTTGGCGATTCGAGGTCAATGCGCCGGTGCCGGATCGCGGGCTGCTGCAAGCCTATTGGCCCACGGGCGCGTCGGTCCTGCTCATGCTGCTGGGTTTCGGACTGACCGTGCATGCCAACCGGCGTGCTGACGAGCTCGCGCGCATGCAGGCCGACTTCATCGCCTACGCATCGCACCAGCTGAAGACGCCGCTCTCCTTGATCAGCGCCGCCACCGAAACGGTCGAAATGGCGCATGTCCGCTCGCCAGAGAAGCTGTCGCAGTATCTCGGCATCATTCGCGGCGAGGTCAATCGTCTGTCATCGCTGGTCCAGCGCATTCTCGAGTTCTCGCGCCTCCAGCAATCCCACAACTACGAATTCGAGCCCGTGGACCTTGGCACGCTCGTCCACGAGACAGTCGAAGCGTTCGAAAGCAGCCTCGAAGGCCAGCACTTCACCTTCACGGTGACCCAAGAGGGGCCATCGCCGCAGGTGTTTGTCGACCCCGCGGCGATCGAACAGGTGCTCGCGAACTTGCTGGACAACGCCGTGAAGTACTCGGGTCAGTCCCGTGAGGTGCAAGTCCGGCTGTGGTCGACGGCCAGCGAAGCCGTATTCGAGGTCATCGACAGCGGACCGGGCATGACCGAATCGGATCGCGCCCGGGTGTTCGAGAAGTTCTATCGCGGCTCCGCAGCAGCCGGCGATCGCAAGGGCTTTGGTCTCGGTCTGTCGATCATTCAGGAGCTGGTGAAGGTCCATCGCGGGCGCGTAATCCTCGAGAGCACACTTGGGAAGGGCAGCACGTTCCGGGTGGTGCTGCCCGCCACGCGTTCGGATCGTGTCGACCCGGGTTCCGCTCACGCGAGCCGGTCACTGCCCGCACACGAGAAGACCGCATGACACGCAGCACCGCCTCTCACGACTCGGCGGCACCGCACCACGTGCTGGTCATCGAGGACGAGCCACAAATGCGCGCCATGCTCACCGACAATCTCGAATACGAGGGCTACCGCGTGACGAGTGTCGGATCGGGCGAGGAAGCGCTCGTCGAGTTCGACTCGCAGCCCTTCTCGCTGCTGCTGGTCGATGTGATGCTGCCCGGAATGTCAGGACTCGAGGTGTGCGAGCGGCTGCGCGGGCGCGGCGTTCGGGCGCCAATCATCATCCTCACCGCGCGCAGTCAGGAAGTCGATCGCATCAACGGTCTCGAGATGGGGGCGGATGACTACGTCAGCAAGCCATTCAGCGTGCGCGAGCTGCTGGCCCGCGTGAAAGCCCAGGTGCGCCGCGACGACTGGCATTCGGCAACCGGCCAGGAGTTCACGTTCGGCGACGTCACGGTCAAGGTCCGGCAACGCCTCATCACTCGGAAGGGCAAGCGAATTCCCCTGTCGACGCGCGAGTTCGAGCTGCTCCGCTACTTACTCGCTCATCGCAACGAAGTGGTCAGCCGGGAGCAGTTGCTACGGGATGTCTGGGGCTACCACCAGTTCTCGGTGACCCGCACCGTCGACAACTACATCGCCAAGCTACGAATGCAGCTGGAGCCGCGGCCGCACGAACCTCGCTACATCGTTACCGTGCACGGCAGCGGGTACGAGCTGCTCGTGTAACAGAAGCCAGCTACAGCGCCTTGCGAAAGCGCTCCCACTGCGATCGAAGCCCCTGCATGAACTCGACGAACTCCGCATCTTTGCGGACGTTGGCGAGATTGGGATCATTCTCGAACGCGGGATAACACGGGAAGCCTTCGTGGTGAGCGCGGCGGCGGCCCTGACCTCGCGCTCGAAACGCGACAGCCGGTCCGAATCGGCCACGAACTCACGCGGGAGCACCTTGAGGGCCACGTCGCGACCGAGGCGAGTATCGGTCGCTCGATAGACCTCACCCATACCCCCGCGACCGAGCGGAGCCACGATCCGATACGGTCCCAGTGACTCCGATTCACGCAGGGTCACGATGGTGTCCTCAGGCGCGTAGTCTAGCGCACCTCCCTTTTTGCTAGACTCGCTGCTTCCTATCTCGGGAGGCACGATGATCGTCAGCCGACACTCGATTCTTGCGGCTTGCAGCATAGCGTTGCTGGTCGTTCTGAGCGGTGCACCAGAACCGTCACACGTTGCCATCCTTGGTGCCCAGTCGCCGTCGATTGACGAAGCGCTGCTTGGCAGCTATCGATGGCGAAGCATCGGTCCCAATCGCGGCGGTCGATCGATTGCCGTGTCCGGCGTGAAGGGTCGTCCACGCGAGGCTTACTTTGGGGCGACGGGTGGCGGCCTCTGGAAGACTATTGACGCGGGCAACAACTGGGCCCCGATCACCGATGGTCAGATCACGAGCTCCTCGGTGGGCGCGGTTGCCGTGTCGGAATCCAACCCCGATATCGTGTACATCGGCACGGGCGAATCGTGCATTCGCGGCAACATCCTGCCCGGCGACGGCGTATACAAATCGAGCGACGCCGGAAAAACGTGGGCCAAGGTCGGCTTCGCCAACGTCGACGCCATTTCGCGCGTCCGCATTCATCCCAAGAATCCCGACATCGCCTACGTTGCTGCGTTCGGTAACTACTACGGACCGAGTGAAGAGCGCGGCGTCTTCAAGACCACAGATGGCGGCAAGACCTGGCGGCGCACGCTGTTTCGCGATCCCCGGACGGGTGCCGTTGACCTCGCGATCGACGACAACAATCCCAACGTGATCTTTGCGGCGCTGTGGGAGGCGTATCGCATCGAGTATCAGATGTCGAGCGGCGGCCCGGGCAGCGGACTGTTCAAGAGCACCGACGGTGGCGAAACGTGGACCGAGGTCACTCGGAACCAGGGTCTGCCGCAGGGCCTCGTCGGCCGCATCGGCGTCGCATTGACCAAAGCCGATTCGAATCGCGTCTATGCGCTGGTCGAGAACGAAAAGGGTGGGCTCTACGTGTCGGACGACGCCGGCGCCACGTGGCGTTTGATGAACGATTCACGCAACGTGCGCCAACGCGCCTTCTATTACACCCACGTGCACGGCGACCCCGGCAACAAAGACGTCGTCTACATGCTCAACACGGCCCTGTTCCGCTCTACGGATGCGGGTAAGACCATCGCGCAGGTCGGCCAGGGAACCCATGGCGATCATCACGATCTGTGGGTAGACCCCGACGACTCGAATCACATCCTCGACGGCAATGACGGTGGTGGCGCGATCAGCTTCAACATTGCCTCCGCGGATCGAACCTGGAGCGATCAAGACTTCCCGACGGCGCAGTGGTATCACGTCGTCACGACCGCACATTTGCCGTTCCACGTTTGTGGTTCGCAGCAGGACAACAGCACCCTGTGCGTCCCCAGCAACACCAACGCGGGAGGTGGCGGCTTCGGCGGCGTGCCACCAGTAGCGCCGTACCAGGTCGGCGGCGGTGAGCCCGGTTACATCGCGCCGGACCGGACCGACCCAGACGTGTTTTTTGCCGGTTCCAACAACGGGACGTTCCTGACGCGACACAACCGGCGCACCGGCGAGCTCAAGGAGGTCGGCGCCTATCCACGCTTCTTCTCCGGCGAACCGTCGAAGGATGTGAAGGAGCGTTGGCAGTGGACCTACCCCATCATCTACTCGCCCGCTGATCCCAAGGTGCTCTATACGAGCTCGCAACGCGTGTGGCGATCGACCAATGGCGGCGATAGCTGGGAGGCCATCAGCGGTGATCTCAGCCGACACGATCCCAAGACGTTCGAGGAGTCCGGCGGGCCGATTACGCACGACATGAACAGCCCGGAGATCTATGGGACGGTGTTCTCGCTGGCGCCTGGGAAAAAAGACATCAATGTGATGTGGGCAGGGTCCGACGATGGCCTCATTCACGTGACGCAGGATCACGGCAAGACCTGGACGAACGTGACACCGCCCGACATGCCGGACCTCGGGCGCGTTAGTCAGATTGACAGCTCGTCCTTCGATAACGGAACCGCCTACGTCGCTGTCAAGAAAATGCTTCTGGGCGACCGAGCGCCGTACATTTTCCGCACCCGCGACTACGGCAAGTCGTGGACGAAGATCGTGGCGGGCATTGCAGCCAACGACTACGTCCATACCGTTCGCGAAGATCCAGTGCGCCGCGGATTGCTCTACGCCGGCACGCAGCACGCGGCGTACATCTCGTTCGACGACGGCGAGCGCTGGCAGGCGTTCAAGAACGGCCTGCCAGACACGCCGGTTTCGGATCTTGTGGTCGAACGGAACTCGCTGGCCATTGGCACGCACGGCCGCAGCTTCTATGTGATGGACGATCTGTCCGCGCTTCGCCAGTTTGGCAACGCGACGACGGGAAGCGTGGTGCTCTTCAAGCCTGCTGATGTGATTCGCGGACTCGATCGCGCCGGCATCAGCTATTACCTCAGCACGCAACCCAAGAGCCTGACGATCGACTTTCTCGATGCCAAGGGGCAGGTGATGCGGTCGGTCAACGGACTGCCGCCGGCCAAGCCTGGCGACAAACCAACGCCGGGCGGTGGTGGTGGTGGCGGAGGATTCGGAGGGCCGCAGGGCGCACCCATGGCGGCGGGCGTCAATCGCTACTTCTGGGATCTCAACTCGACGCCCGTTGTCTCGTTCCCCGGAATGATCCTGTGGGGCGCGACACAAAACGGTCCGATGGTGCTGCCCGGCTCGTACTCGGTGCGGCTGACCGCGGATGGCGTGACCCAGACGCAGCCGTTTTCGATCAGCAAGCATCCGCTGCGTCCGTTCAGCGATGCGGATCTGCAATACCAGTGGGACCTCGCCAGCCGCATCCGTGACAAGGTCAACGAAGCGAACCTGGCGGTGATCAACATCCGGCGGATCAAGGGAGACATCACCGCGCGAACGAAGGATGCTCCGAAGGAAGTGCAGGATGCGGGTGCCAAGCTGGCCATGTCCCTGTCGACGGTTGAAGAAGACGTCTACCAGGTACGGAACCAGAGCGGGCAGGATCCGCTCAACTTCCCTATCAAGACCAACAATCGGCTGGCATCGCTGTTGCGCGTCGCGGTGACCGGTGAGGGGCGGCCCACCAGCAACGTGGAGACGATTTTCAACGAGCTCGTGGCGGAGCTGAAAGGTCACACCGATCGGCTCGATCGGACGTTGACGACAGAGTTGGCGGCGTTCAACCGGATGTTGGAGCGGAACAAGAAGGAGCCGATCAGCCCGACACCGAAGTAGCGCTCAAGGCTTGGCGGTCGTTCAAACGGGTGCCCAGTTTCCGAGTGCCTTGCGCACTGCAACCAATTGACCGACGTGATAGGCGTTGTGGTCCACGAGCAGGAAGCAGGCGCGCAAATAGGTCTGGTCCCCCTTGCCGGTTGGCACGAGCGCGAACAGGTCGATGGCGGGGTTGCTGATCAACTCCCTGAATTGCTCCAGATCGGCGTGGAAGTCGGCGATGCTCTCGTCCCACGCGCGGGGCGCGGGTGGCTCAGGGTCCGCCGGCCAATAGTCATCAGGCCACTTGAGTCGATGCACGTACTCCGGGTTGAGGCAGAAATCCAGGAGGTCTTTTTGCGCCCGCCTCAGATGTTCGACGAGCTGCCAGGGGCTGTGCTCGAAACCCGGAGCCCGCGCACCGCGCTGCTGGGGAGTTAGACCGGCAAAGGCCTTGTCGAACCCGGCATGGGCCTCTTCCCAGTCCAGTACGCGCACGAGCGCTTCACGGATCGGATCCATCAGCTTCACCACACTGCTAAAGGTAACGCAAGCTATGTGCATGGGCTTGCACTAAACTGAGTTGTCAGCGCCTGGAGTTCCTTCTGAACAACACATACGCGGAGGACCTCGCCGCGATCAACCGGATCGACGCGGTCCCCAAGATTCTCGAGGTGATTTGCCGGACGACCGGTCTTGGGTTCGCTGCCGTTGCGCGCGTCAGCGAGGATCGATGGATCGCGTGCGCCGTCCGCGATGAAATCGCGTTTGGCCTGGCACCCGGCGGAGAACTTCGCGTCGAAACGACCATTTGCAACGAGATCCGCGACAGCGGAGAACTCGTGGTCATCGACAATGTGGCAACGGATCCGCGCTTCTGCCGGCACCCCACGCCGGAAATGTACGGGTTCCAGAGCTATATCTCGGTGCCTATCAACCTGGCTGACGGCCGATTCTTCGGAACTTTGTGCGGGATCGATCCTCGCCCGGCTCGACTGAACACGCCGGAAACGGTCGGGATGTTCACGCTGTTTGCGGAGTTGGTGGCCACCCATCTCGACGCTAGCGAGCGACTCCGTACGACCGAGAGCGCGCTCGCGCTCGAACGACAGGCGACGAGCCTCCGCGATCAGTTCGTTGCCGTCCTGGGCCACGACTTGAGAAATCCGCTCGGCGCGATTCACATGGCGGCGACGCTTTTGAGCACGCAGTCGCTTCCGAACGAGTCGACGCGAATGGTGGGGATCATCAAGAACGGCGCCATTCGCATGGCGGGTGTTATCGAGAACCTCATGGATTTCGCGCGCGGACAGCTCGGGCGCGGAGTGCCCCTCGAGCTAAGTCAAGACGCGCACGTAACGCCGGTGCTCGAACAGGTGATCGCTGAGACTCGCATCGCCTGGCCGGAGGCCGTCATCCACGCCGAGCTCGCAGCGGACGAGCCGGTCACGTGCGATCCGGGCCGTATCGGGCAGTTGCTCTCGAATCTCCTCTCCAACGCGCTCACGCATGGAGATCAGGACACCGTCTGGGTCAAGGTGAGGTCGACGGCATCGGCATTCGAGCTCTCCGTCACGAATCGCGGGAACCCGATCTCCGGCTGAGTCGCTCGCGGATCTCTTCAAGCCATTCGTGCGCGGCACCGGGCGAGCCGGGCAGCAGGGACTTGGTCTCGGACTCTACATTGCCGCCGAGATCGCGAAGGCCCACCGCGGGCGGCTAGATGTGACTTCGTCGGCGGATGAAACGCGGTTCACGTTTCAGTTCGATCCGAGAGCGCTGCGTGACTCTGCCGAGCCCGTCACACCAGGTGCGGCGGCCGCGCCCGAAATCAGCCTGCTATCACAGTAGTCTCACCAATCTCACGCAAGGCAAGACGGCCGCGCTCGGCGTCGAGCGCCCGCTGGGCGCGTTCGATCGGTTCTTTGACCGGTTCACGGCTCAACTGAAACGACTGGTGATGCACGGGCACGAAAAGGCGGGCGCCAGCCGCGTCCGCCATGCGAATGGCTTGCTCAGGTGTGCAGTGATTGCGAATCCAGGGGTCGTAGGCGCCAATTGGCATGATGGCGGCCTCGAACGGTCCTTGCGAGCGGTGGTCGCGAAACAAGGGGGTGTCGGCGGTATCTCCGCCAATCAACAGCTTGCGCCCCTCGCGTTCGAGCACGAAGCCGGTGTAGCCACGATAGGTATCGCGCTGCAACCGTGCCCCCCAATGTTTCACTTGAATCGAACGCACGTGCACATCGCCGTGACGCGTCTTCACCGTTGTCGACTCGTTCCAACCCAGCTCTTGGACCGACGAGTAATGGCGTCGGGGCAACAGGTCGGAGGTCGCCTGTGCCATGACGGCAGCCGGCGTACCTCGCACCGCGGCCAGCGACGGGGTGTCCAGATGGTCGAAATGCGCGTGCGTGACGAGCACGAGATCCAGCTCGGGAAGCTCGTCCGGGGTCAGGGCGCAGTTGACGAGACGCAGAGGCCCGAAGCTCCCCACACCCATGTCAACGCCGATGCGCGGGAACAACGTCGGGTCGGTCACGATCCGCACGCCGTAGAAATTGATCAGGACGCTGGCGTGACCGAGCCAGGCGAGCGTGAGGGCGTTGTCGTTCCAGTTGGCCGGCGACGGCTTGTGTGGTGCCGCCGGCACGTCGCGACCCAGCTCGCCGAACCGGTCGCGTAGAAAGCGAGCCGGCCACGAAGACGACAAACTGACCAGGGCCGCGGTGCCGATGCCCGTGAGAACGCCGCCCGCGACAAACGTCCGGCGGTCAACCCTACGCGATTTCAACGCCACGATTCCTGATTATCGGCATCTTCTAGTGGTTACGCATCAGGCGGAAGTTCGGTTCGACAGCTGCCGCTGTCTGCCGGGGAACTTTCCTTTTGCCTTGACGTAATACTGTTTGTCACATAGTATGTTCCACACACTATGCAGCACACGGGTCAGAGATCGTCGAGCGCGAGGTGGAAATGAGCTCTGATCAGTTCGATGCGCTCCGCCTCGAGCTCCGGCGCGGCTGTCTGGTGATGGCCGTCCTCGCTCAGCTTCGGGTCGAGCACTACGGCTACACCTTGAGAAAGGAGTTGACCGAGCGCGGCCTCGACATTGACGAAGGGACGCTCTACCCGTTGCTGCGCAGGCTCGAATCGCAGGGCCTGCTCGTCAGCGAGTGGCGGGAAGAAGACAAGCGCAACAAGCGGTTTTACCGGTTGTCACCGACAGGCAAGAGCGTCCTCAAGGAACTGCTCGGTGAGTGGCAGCAAATCAATGCATCCGTCAATCGAATCGTGGGCGGTTCGCGATCAGTCGCCTGAGGCATCAGCCATGAATCCCTTCGACCGCTACTTCCGAACGCTTCGACCTTTGCTGCCCCGAGATCAACGGGACGACATCATTCGTGAACTCTCCGAGGAGATTCACTCTCAGGCCGCCGACAAGCAAGCTGCGCTCGGACGTCCGCTGGAACCGGCCGAGCAGTCCGAGCTTCTCCGGCAACTCGGGCATCCGCTCTTGGCGGCCGCGCGCTACCGCCCGCAACGGCATCTGATCGGACCGATCCTCTTCCCGTACTACTGGCTGCTGGTCAGAGTTGTCCTCACCCTCGTCGTGGTGACGCAACTCATCGGCCTTACCCTCCTGCTCGCAAAAGGCGGTTCAACCCTGCAACTCTCGGCACTGGCCGAAGCAACGGTGTCGAACGCCCTGAAGGCCTTGGGGTGGATGACGGTGCTCGCCGTCGCCGCCGACTACTGGTTGACGCGCTCACGTGCCCTCGAGCGTTGGACTCCGCGGATGACACTCTCGCGACCAAGCCGCCTGGCGACGACCGTCGACCGCGCGCTGGAGGCGGTCCCTGGAGCGGCGACTCGCGCGGTTCGATCTGAAACGGTTCTCTCCAAACGCGAGCCGACGATCTCGGGATTCATCCTCGCCCTAGCCGTCGGCGTCTGGTGGCTTGTCGGCTTGAGATACCCGACGATGATGTTCGGATCGGGCGCCTCGGACGTTGCGTGGGGCCCAGCAATGAACCGCCTCTACCCGGTTCTCGTCGTGGCGCAGCTTCTGACGCTCACGCACCACTTCCTTCGGCTCAAGCGACCTGTGGATGTTGCCTCACACCGCGCGAGCAGCGTCCTCGGTCTCGTGACCGGCATCGCCTTCATCTATGTGGTCGTCTGGTCCGATCGCCAGTGGCTGGTTTGGAACGATGCGGCGGGCGCGAGGAACACCATGGTGGAACTGTTCGGCCGGACGGTTACCCTGCCCGAGTTCGTCAACTACACGTTCTCGGCGATCTTTATCGCGGTCGCGGCATCCCTCGTCATTCGCACGATTCTTGCCCTCGCGCATCGGGTTTCGGGCGGCCGCCATTCAACCGCTCACGCATGATTGCTAATTTAGGCCGACTTCTCTCACGAACGATGCACGGAAACGCGGAAACACAGAATGCAAACACACTTCCGTGATTCCGTGCTTCCGCGCACTGTACGCCGATCTGAGTGTGTCGTTCTAGGGCGGGAACCCGGCGGCCAGGTACGGCAACAGCGTCCACCGCGCGCCGGCGCCATTAGGGTCCGTCACGTCATGCCAGTTCCAATTCGGACTGGAACCGCAATGGCCCACGATGACGTCGATCGCGTAGACGTTGCGAGTATCTTCATCCTGACCGGCGCCGTAGTTGTAGGTGACGATGTCCTGCGACATGTCGCCGAAGACCTGGCGCTTCCAGTTGAGACCCCAGCGGCTGTCCTGTTGACGCAACGCTTGAACCAGCCTGAACAACCAGATGTTGTTGCCGCCGGCTTCCCTGCACGAGCGATTCAGATCCCCGCGATAGGCATTGGCCACAGCCTGCGCAACGGCCGGCCCGTAGCCGGGCAGAGGAAGCCGCTGGCCCGGAGGTGGATCGGGCGTGCGCGGACCGCTTCCACCGCCACCAATCGTAAATGACACTTCGTTGCTCGTGCTCGTGCCGCACGAGTTGCCGGCGACGACCCGAGCGAAAAACGTCCCTGCTACGGGAGAGCTCTGCGTGAACGATGTGGTGGTCGGTAGAACGTTCTGCACGAGCGCCGTGGTGCCGGGTGTCTGCCCGAACTCCACGCGATAGCCGAGCACGTTGGTGACGGCATTCCAGTTGACCGTCACGTTCGCACCGGTCACCGCAGCGGATGCTGTGGGAGCTGGCGGCGGCACACAGCTCGTGCCAACGGTGATGCTCGCCTCATTCGAAAACGGACCGAGGAGCGAGCCGGCAAAGGCCCGCACGCGAAGGAAATACGTCCCCGTCGGAGCGGCTACGACAATCCGTGTGATGAGACTGGGCAGGTTGATCGAACCAATGTCCGATGCTCCTGCAGCAGTGCCCACCTGGATGTTGTAACCCTGAGCACCTGCGATGGGCGTCCACTGGATCGTGACACTCGATCCAGCCGCGGTCACGTTCAAGACTGGCTGATAGGGCGACTGTGCCGATGCCGCCTGCGGTCGCAGCAGGATCACGAACATCAGCAGGGGAAAGCCGGCGATTCTTGTCCACTTCATAAACCGTCCTCTAATCACACGACCGTGCACACGAAGACACACGTCGAGTGAGCAATCTAAGAGGTGCGAGGGCTGGGGACCTCGGGGAAGGAATCCGGAGTATAGCACAGCTGGATCGCTGCTGGCTGCAGACGATTGCCGGTTGCGAAGCTTCAGCCTGGTGAGCCTGACACCACCCGCAGGTACGCGCGCCAGGGGCCGACCTCGTCCGCGTACTGCGATGCCATCACCCGTGCGACCTGAACGACATGATCGAGATCGTGGGCGACCCACGTCGCGAGCAGTTGTCGCAGGGTGACCCCACCCAGCTCCGGATGCCGTCCCGGACGGTCGAGTTGCGACGCTCCTATCGCGAGACCCTGGAGCGTCTGCAAATTGGCCTGGCGCAAGCTGGCGAACGTGTCGAGCAATTGCGGGAGAGTCTTCCCTGCCGATTCGCGGAACTGCGCGAATCGATCGAACCGCTCGAACGGGACGGCGTCCGCATGATCGAGAATCAGGCGCGCCCGTGGAATCCAGTCGGTCTTCTCGCCGTGAATGAGATGACCGAGCACGTCGTATGGACTCCACGTCTCCCCACCCTCATTGGCCGTCTGCCACACGTCGGGCAGGTCACGGAGCCACGCGTTCAGCAAGGCGGGCGTGCGCGCGAGCAGCGGCACCGCGTCGGCCAGTGAGAACGACAGGCGGGCGTGTTTCTCGGCCATTGACCTCCTCAGCCATTCTACCGAAGTGGTGACGAGCGGGGCATCCACCGTGCCCCGGTTTTCGCGATCGCACGGGCCGTGCGCGTCCGGCGATGCGCTAGCATCGACGCGTGAAATCGATGGTCACGGGCTCGTCGCCCACACCTCACACCAGCTTCCGTCTCTTTCTGCAATCCGAGCTGGCGCAACGCTGCGCGCGCAACCCGAACTACTCGCTTCGCGCGTTTGCCATGCATTTGGACGTCGACCACTCGACGCTGTCGCAATGGCTGCGGGGGCGACGGACGATCACGCCCAGGAGCATCGAGTCGATTGGCGCAACGCTGGGGCTCCCGCCGGAGCGTATCCAGCACTACGTTTCACGAACGAGCCGCGACGAAGACGCCGCCCCAGGCGCATGGTATCTGACGCCCGAGACCATGTCGCTCGTCGCCGACTGGTATCACTTCGCCATCCTCGAGCTCACGCAACTGGAAAGCTTTCGGCCGGACAGCCGCTGGATCGCTCGGGTGCTCGGCATCAGCGTGGACGAGGTCAACGTGGCTCTCCAGCGACTGATTCGCCTCGACCTGCTGGACATGGAAACGATGACGCGCTGGGTGGACAAGTCCGGCGAAGCCCGGATCAGCATCGAAAGCCTTGGCGCGGAGCTGCTCGAGAAGCAACAACATCAGAATCGCCAACTCTCGACGTCGGCCATCACGGAGCTGCCGTTGAGCGTGCGTGAGCACACATCGATCACGATTGCGGTGAACAGCTCGACCCTGCCGCGCGCGTTCGAGCTGATCGCACGCTTCCGCCAGCAGCTCGTCGAGCTGCTGCAAGAAGGGCCGGCCGACGACGTGTATCAGATCGAGTGCGCGATGTTTCCGGTGACCCGAATCAAACGAGAAAGGACCAACTCCTCATGTCATGTCCGGTAATGCAGTGGCAGATCCTCGCGAAAGATCCGGAAGCGGCTTCAGCCTTCTATAGCGGGCTGTTTGGTTGGCGGGTGAATAGCGACAACCCGCTTGGCTATCGAACGATCGATACGGGTTCGAGCGATGGCATCAACGGCGGCATCTGGCCTTCACCTGCGGACGGTCACAACCTCGTGCAGCTCTTCATCCGCGTGGAGTCGGTGCCCGACTATTTGAAGCGCGCTGAGCAGCTCGGCGCGCGGACCATCATCCCGCCGCAGACGTTGCCGGAGGGCGATGTGCTCGCTATCGTGCTGGATCCCCAGGGCATACCGTTTGGGCTGATGTCGAGGCGGCGGAGCGACAGCCGGTTAGTTTTCAGTTGACAGTTACCAGTTCAACCCTCGACGCTGTCGGGGTGAACCCTGAGCCTGTCGAAGGGTTCAAACGATCAATCGGTGGAATTCGACTGACCGGCCCTTTGAACTGACAACTGGTAACTGAAACCCGTGCCCTACTTCACCGCCACGATCTCGACCTCGCCGTCGCGTCGAAGCACGGTGACGCCGACGTCGACGGCATGCCTGGTGAGCAGAAGGTCGAGCGAGGCATCGCCAATCGAAAGATTCGTCAGGCGCAGCCAGTCGATCGACTCCGGCAAGACAGCTCGTGTCAGCGTGATCCGACGTGCGGCGGCGTCGATCCGCAGACCGATGCAGGACGCGAGCATCATGAAGACCGCCCCGGCCGCCCACGATTGCGGCGCGCACGCGACTGGATACAGCGTCGGGAACTCGGCCATCGCGGCGATCGAATCCGCAAATGAGCTCGGGCAGCCGATGCAGATCGACGGCCGCACTCAGGTCGAGCATCCCGCTCAGGATACGGCTGGCCTCGTGGTGAAAGCCGTAGCGCGCCAGGCCGGCGGCGATCAGCGCGTTGTCGTGCGGCCAGATCGAACCGTCGTGGTACGACATCGGGTTGTAGCGCGATTCACCCTCCGCAACCGTTCGGACACCCCATCCCGCAAATGATTGCGTCCGAGAGCAATGTCTCGGCGACTCTCGCAGCGCGTTCCGGCGACGCGATGCCGGCAAGCAGGACAGTGGCCGGGATTGGAGGTACGCACTCGGCACGGCCGGTTCTCACCGTCGAGCGCCAGAGCGTAAGTGCCCGAGCTCATCGCACCAGAATGCACGTTCGAAAGTTGCCGCGCAGGCGCTCGGCCATGCGCGTCCATCGCGCCGCCGTCCTTGTCGATCGCCTCGAACGTCGGCGAGTTGTGCCGCGCCTCTCCAGGCCGCATAGGCGTACGCCTGAATCTCACACAGCGCAATCGGCGGTTCGGCCAGCCTGCCATCCGCATGAAACACCGAGTCGTGCGAGTCCTTCCACCCTTGCTGAACCAGACCCGTCTCGCTTCGGCGTTTCGTACGAAACGAATCCGTCGCGTGTCGATCGGCGTTGCTGCGCAATCCAATCGAGCGCAGCAAGCACGTGCGGCCACAGTCTTGTCGATGAAATCGGCATGTCACCGGTCCGCTCGAAGTACGCGTGCGCCAGCATCACGAACAGCGGCGTCGCGTCGGCGCTGCCGTAGTAGCGCCCAAACGGCACTTCGCCGAGTGCCGCCATCTCGCCCTTCCTCATCTCGTGAAGGATTTTTCCCGGTTGCGCGTCCTGCGGATCGGATCGACGTCGTGGCCTGGTGTCGGCGAGAAACGTCAGCACACCGCGCGCCACCGACGGCGCCAGCCCAGAGCAGCTCCAGCGCGGTGATGAGACCGTCACGGCCAAACGGCGTGCTGAACCACGGGATTCCAGCGTACGGGTACGGACCGTATGGTGTCTCCGTGATCATCATCCACAGGTCGGCTGACGATCGGCGAATCCATCGATTGAACGCCTCGTTCGAGCTGGTCACCGAGCATTGCTGCCGCCTGCAGATCAACCACCAGATGTTTCGATCGTGCCACCGCATCGGCAAAGCGAGTAGGTCGACGACTCGGTTGGGCCGTCGATCTCGCACGCGACGCGTCAGCTCGAGGTCGGCCTCCGCATGCGCGCTCGAGCGCGATCAGGAACTTCACCGATCCCTCCTCAACCTGGTCCGGCAGCCGATTCCAGCGCAGCGTCGTGCGTCGCTCGCACACCGTCGAGGCCGACATAGCCGAGGACGTAGTCGTGACCGCGACGATCCGGCAGTCGTTGACCCCGCCTCGGCCGAACCGCTCCCCGCGCCTCGAACTCGTCGGCATAGTCGGCGTCGAAAAACAACGCAATCGGTATCTCAATCGGATGCAGTGAGTGATTCGACACGCGCACTCGCTCGCTGTACCCGCCGTTCCACAGCACGCGTGAACGCAGGATGTGAATCTCACCGCGCGGCACGATGACACGCCCGTCGCGCAGGATATCGGGGTTGGTCAGATTCGACGGTGAAGACGACGTTGTCCTCGCTGATCGTCGAGTTGAGCAGCAACGGACGGCGGCGGCCGAGGAGCAGTTCCAGGCGCGACAGGAA
The DNA here is from genome assembly GCA_963724485.1 of uncultured Acidobacteriota bacterium. Classification (GTDB taxonomy): domain Bacteria; phylum Acidobacteriota; class Vicinamibacteria; order Vicinamibacterales; family UBA2999; genus JACCSI01. The sequence continues at coordinate 530,553 of CAVRUW010000008.1, read as the reverse complement.
CCGCGTGCCGCTGTGATAGAGCCCCTGCTCGCTCGATGTCGCCGGCGTGATATCGCCGTACGTGTCGAACACCGCAAAGCTGTCGCCATTCTTGAGCACGCGCAGCGGTGTGGTCGGCGCGCTCGGTTTCGGCGACGATGTAGAACTGTTCGTCGAGGCGAACCGTTTCTGGCATCAGTTACTCCGATCAGGCGACGAGAGTCTGTGTCAGCCCTTCTGATAAGCTGCTCAAAGAGTCGCACATAATCGGATGCCATACGCGACGACACGTGAATCGCCGTTCGAACGATGCCCGGCACGCGCGCCGCTCGAGCCGCTCGACGTCGCGCGTCGCCGCGATCGCGTCATCGAGATTGTCCACAACGAACCCGGTCACCCCTTCCTCCACGAATCTCCGGCACCGACCCGCCAGAAAAGGCGACGACCGGAGTACCGCAGGCCAGCGCTTCGATCAGGACCAACCCGAAAGGCTCAGGCCAATCAATCGGGAAGAGCAATGCTTTCGCGCCACCGAGGAAGTCACCCTTCTGTGAGTCCGCAATCTCGCCGACGAACTCCACGAGCGGATCCTCGAACAGCGATTGGATGTGCTGCTCGAAGTAATCGCGATCGACGGGATCGATCTTGGCCGCAATCCGTATGGGCCAGCCGCAGGCCTTGGCGATCGCGATCGCACGATCGACTCGTTTTTCCGGAGAGATGCGGCCCAGGAACGCCAGGTACTGCCCAGGTTCCGGATGGAAGCGAAGTAGGTCGGCAGGCAGTCCGTGATAGATCGTGCCGGTCCAGCCAGCCTCGGGCAGTGGGACGCGTTGAGCATCCGAGATCGAGACGAGCGGGATATCGGAGAATTCGCGGTAAAGCGGCACCAACTCAGGTAAGTCCAGGCGTCCGTGCATGGTCGTCAGGTGCGCGGTGTGAAGCCGGCGGGCGACTGGAAAGTGCACCTGAGCGATGTGGAAATGCAGGATGTCGAACTCCTCCACACGACGGATTACCTCTTCGAGCAGTAAGACGAGTCCAGCCAGATAGTCGCGGCACCCGGCGAGCCGCTGGGCTTCCGGATAGATCGGCACGAGCTTCGCCAAGGTGCGGGAGTCCCCGGAGGCAAACAGCGTGACCGCGTGTCCTTGACGAACGAGCTCGTCCGTCAGGTACGCGACCACGCGCTCGGTGCCGCCGTAGAGCTGTGGGGCACGCTCTCGCTGAGCGGGGCGATTTGTGCGATTCGCAAGACCACTTACCCTTTCCGAAACGCTATGCGGATGCTCGCTCGTCTTCCGCCGGGCCTGGCGCTTCCTCGTCCTTGCCGCCTGTTTGGCCGCGGCTCTTCGTCGAGCTGGCCCCTTGGTGCGGACGGCGCGGCGTGCCGCAGCTCTGCGGTCTGCCGCGGAGCGCCGCCTGGCACTGGCTCGCGCCTGTCGTGAAAGTGCCGTAGACGAGGCGGCTGATCGACTTTCGCGCTTCAGCTTTCGCAGCGAGGCACGGGACCGCTTCGGCGATGGCTTTTGTTTGCGGCGTGCCGCGCGATCCGCGGCTGCGGCACTTCGTTTCGTCGTCGCCTTGGCACTGGCCGGTGGGCGCGGAAGCTTGACGCCCGCGCGTCTGGCTTTCGACAGACCAATGGCGATGGCTTGCTTCGCCGAGCGAGCGCCGTGTTTGCCTTCGCGGATGTGATGAATCTCTTCGCGAACGAACTCACCCGCTTGAGTCGACGGCGCCTTGCCTGTCCGCTTTGCCGTGCGGGCGCGTTTGAGTGTGGCTGCCTCAGGCATGATATTCGTCCCCCATCTGAGGAAAGCAACGGCGGTGCCAGCAAGCGGCAAGCCGTAGCCAGCGCGGGCGTTGAACGGGTAGACTTCGCGTCGAACCCCGAGGAGCCGCGGCTCGCGGCGTCTCGGACAAGGAGAGAGTTCAATGAGGAGAATCGGGCTTGCGCTGCTGTTGCTCCTGGCCGGCCACTCGACTGCGTACGCGACGTGGTCAGTGATTGCGATTGATGCACGAACCGGGCAGGTGATCATCGCGTCGGCAACCTGTGTCCGCCAGTCCGGATTTCCGAAGCGCGAACCAAACGGCGCCCGCGATCTCATGGACGTCCAGGCGGTGATCGTTCCCGGCGTCGGCGTCGCCGCCTGTCAGGCGGGCGTGGACAACACGCGCGAAAACCAGATGCTGGTCTACAACGAGATGAAGAAGGGCACGCCGCCGGCGGACATCCTGGCGATGCTGAAGAAGGATCCGAACGTCGAGCGGCGCCAGTTCGGCATCCTCTCCATCCCGAATGGCGGCACGATTACTGCGCAAAACAATCGGGTCGGGTTCAACGGCAGCGGCAACTCGGTGTCGTCGCTCTATTTCGGCGGGCGGGTCGGTCCCGACATCTATTACCAGGTACAGGGCAACACGCTGCTGGGCGATCAGGTCATGCACCTCGCCGCGTTGGCCTTTACTCGGGCGACGGGCACGCTGGCCGATCGAGTGATGGCGGCAATGGAAGCGGCCGACGCCAACGGCGGCGACCATCGATGCAATTGCGGCAACAACCCGCTGGAAACCCTGCCGTGCGACAACCGCACCGCTCACGTCGCCTACATCACGATCGCCGACAAGGCCGATGAAGTCGGCGTGACGCACAACGATGGGAAGTACTTCGCCTACCTCAGCGTGACGGACGACAACACCAAGCCTGGGGAGAGCGCAAATCCGGTCAAGACGCTGCGCATGCGCTACAACGCGTGGGTGAAGTCGGGCTCGCCGCGAACCGCGCCGCCGGAACCGACGCCGTTCAAACCGAAGACGTAGACCTCATCGTGTGCGACCTGTCCCATCGCGGCCATCACCACTTCGGCTTCATCGTCGATGTACCGGAAGTTCGTGCGTTGATCGCCGAGACGGAACGGCTCTCGAAGGAGATCGGCGATGCGGGTGCCCGTGTGGAACGCCTTCGTCCGGCGTTTGCGACCCTGCTGGCTGCAGAGGGGTGGCTGCCGGAGGAGTATTCGGTCCCCGATCTCAAGAGCGGAATGGGCGGAGGTATCGGACAGTACGCGCTTTATCGCGCGGAAGACGGCTCGCTCTGCCTGTTCTCGCTCGTGATTCCGCCAGGCAAGCGGACTCCAGTTCACGATCATCTTGCATGGGGACTGGTTGGACTCTACCGCGGGCGACAGGACGAGACCGTCTATCGGCGACTCGATGACGGGCAAGATGAAGGGCGCGCCTCACTGGCCATCGAACGCCGGCAAACCATCGAGCGCGGCGAGTTCTATGCGTTGCTGCCGCCACTTGGCGATATTCACTACGTCGAGACCGTGTCCGATACGCCGTCGGTCTCGATCCACTTGCTTGCCAACGATACCGCGTGCGTCTGGCGCCATCGGTTCGATCCGGAGGCGGGAACGGTGAGCGCCTTTCGATCTGGATATAGCAACGCACCATGCCCTGAGCAACAGACCTAGTCACGAACAACACGAAGCAAGATGCAGCTGCCGGCTCGAATTCCTCTTGCCACTCTGCCGACACCTCTTCACCCCGCCGACCGACTGCGTGCGGCCCTGGGCGGGCCGGCGTGTCCAAAGATTCTGATCAAGCGCGACGATCTCACTGGCCTGGCGCTCGGCGGCAACAAAGCCCGCAAGCTCGAGTTTCTTATCGCCGATGCCCTCCGGCAGGGCGCGAACGTCGTGGTGACCACCGGCGCGGTACAGTCGAACCACGCGCGCATGACGGCTGCGGCCGCTCGCGCAGCGGGCCTGGATGTCGTCCTCATCCTGACAGCCGAAGGCGACAACCCACCGGTTCAGGGCAACCTGCTGCTGGATCGACTGTTCGGCGCCACCATTCACTACATTCCGCCGCCAGCTGACCCGCTGCTGGCGACGAGCGACATCGAGGAAGCCAAGGTTGCCGAGGTCCTGGAGGACCTGCGCGCGAAGGGTCAACGACCCTACTTCATTCCGGTTGGTGGCTCCAGCGGGGTCGGTGTGCTTGGATATTTCACCGGCACGCGCGAGCTCGTCGAACAATTGCAGGCGCTGGACGAGCGGCCGTCGCGCCTGTACTACGCCAGCGGGTCCCGCGGCACGCAGGCCGGGCTGACACTGGGGGCCATGGTTCACAACGCTCCCTATGCGGTTTACGGTATCGCGGTGAGCGGCGGCGAATCATTCAAGAAGGAGCGGGCTCTGCGGATTGCTAACGAGGCGGCCGCGCTGGCCGGCGTGACGACGCGCGTGAGCGAAGCCGATCTCTTCACCGATCAGCGATACATCGGCTCGGGATACGGCATCGCGACACCCGAGTGCCTCGAGGCCATTCGCTTGCTGGCGTCGACTGAAGCCATCCTGCTGGATCCGGTCTACACGGCCAAAGCGATGGCCGGCCTGATCGATCACGTGCGGCGCCGCGAGGTCGACCCGGCCTCGACCGTCGTGTTCCTCCACACCGGCGGCGTCCCGGCGCTCTTCGCGCACGCTGCAAGTCTCTTCTGACGTACTGGCCTCAGAGACACAGAGGCTCAGAGACTCTCAGCAACGGTGGTACGGAGCCACGAAGATCACGAAACCACGAAGCATCACTCAGACCGAGGACCGTAGACTGTAGACCGTGGACCACTTGTTTTCACTGAACGGGATCCAGGTGCTGCGAGGCACCAGCAGCGGCCGCTATCCTCACGGTAACTCAGTCGTCGTCGAAGGCACTGGCGGTTCCGTGCTGATCGATCCGTCACTCGACATTGCCGAAGCGCAGGAGATCCCCGCTGTCGATTCGATCGTGATCAGCCATTGCCATGAGGATCACCTGGCTGGCCTCGCTCGCTATCCTGACGCGCGCGTCCTCGTGCCCGACGCCGACAAGCTCGGGCTCGACTCGATCGATGGGCTGATGCGCATCTACGGCCTTCCGACATCAATCGAGGAGGAGTGGCGGCGCGAAGTGCTCGAAAGCTTCTACTACACGCCTCGCCCAGACGCCGTCGCCTACGAGGATGGTCACGTCATCGACCTCGGGAGCACCAAGCTTCGTGCTATCCACTTGCCTGGACATACACGCGGGCATTCGGGGTTCATGATCGAGCCGCACGGCGTGATGTATCTCGCCGACATCGACCTCACCGGCTTCGGTCCGTACTACGGCGATGCGTGGTCGAGCCTCGATGACTTCGACACATCGTTTCGCCGCTGCCGTGAACTCGACGCGCGATGGTTCGTCACCTTTCACCATCGCGGTGTCGTGGAAGGGCGGGAGGAATTCCTTCGGCTGCTCGGCGAATACGAGGCCGTAATCGCCCGCCGGGAACAAGCGTTGCTCGAGTTTCTCGACCGGCCCCGGACCTTGGACGACATCGTGGCGCACCGATTCGTCTACCGCCCGCACGTGACGTTGTTATTCGTTGAAGGGGTCGAGCGCCGCTCGGCGCAGTTACATCTCGAACGGCTGCTAGCCCGAGGGAACGTGACTGAAGCTGATGGGACTTACGAGACGAGGAAATGAGAAACGTCAGCCACGAAGGGCACGAAGTCACGAAGCTAATTTTGAGGACTGATCAAAACCTGCTTCGTGTCCTTCGTGCCCTTCGTGGCTACGTCGTTCTCTACCGCAGTCGCGCGACGCGCTCCTTGAGCGTTGACGACAGCGACCGCATCCGCAGGGCGTCGCGGCCGGTTGCCGCACCGGCGTCCTTTTCGAGCTGCGACGCCATCGTGTCGAGCGCGTCGAGGTCGGCGCGGGCTGGTGACCGACGGTCGGCGCGATCGATCGCACCTTTGATCGCCGTCACGCGATCGGCCTGCAGCGCCTTGCTACGCGTGAGCTGATCCAAATACGCACGGGCGACGACGAACGTCGCCGGCCAGGTGATGCGAGGCTGGTTCTGCGAGTTGAACTCCTCGAAGCGCACCAACGTTGCAGCATCGATCTCGTTCTGGGTCAGATAGTCACTCGGCGTCAACCGGAACACGTCGAGTCCGCGGGCAATCTCAGCGCCGTAGATGTTGCCGTTGTACCAGTAGGTCGACCAATACCCGCCGGACACGAGCTCCTTGTCCGAGATGGGGCCGCGATCGAAGAAGGCAATCTCGTGCGCGTTGGCCGAATCGGTGAAGTCGAACACCGACACACCGCCCTGATACCACGCCTGCACCATGATGTCGCGTCCCGGCACGGGAATCAGCGAACCGTTGTGGGCGACGCAGTTTTCCTGCTCGGTCTGGGCGGCCGGCATCTTGTAGTAGCCGCCGAAGACCAGCTTCTTGTCGACGACATTGAAAATGGCATCGGCACCCCACGTCGGCAAGTCAGTGGCGCGGCAACGAGGACGGCCACCGCCGCCCCACTCGTCGGTGAACACGACCTTGGTACCATCGTTGTTGAACGTCGCCGAATGCCAGTAGGCGAAGTTCTTGTCGGTCACGTGATCGAGGCGAGCCGGCTTTTCGGGATTCGAGATATCAAGCAGGATCCCGTTCCCCGAACACGCGCCGGCGGCCAGCCCAATCTCCGAGAAGACCGTGATGTCATGACACTGATTGGTCATGCGAGAGCTCTGCGTGCCCGGCCCGTGATCGCCACCCTGCCAGAGGCCCGAGATGGCGCCGCTCTTGGGGTCCGCGAAGATGCGGGGACGGTTGACGATGGCTGCCTTTTCCGGATTGGCGAGCGGCACCTTGATCACGTCGATGCTGAAGAGCGCCGTGTTCGGATCCTCCTTGGGATCGAGGCCAGAGCAGCCGGACAGCTCCTCGCCCGCTCGGACCGCGCCGGTGCCCGAACCGTAGACATACAGGTTCGTCTTGTCGTTCCTGTCTGGCACCAGCGTGTGCGTGTGCGATCCGCGGCAGGTCTGGATCGCTGCGACCTGCCGGGGTTTCTTCAAATCGGTAATGTCGAAGATGCGAATGCCGCGGAACCGCTCGACGCTCACCGGCGCCGTGACGCCCTGCACACCGCAGTCGATGCGTCCACGCGTCTGCTCCACCGACATGAACAGCAGGTTGCCGTAGATCGAGACGTCGCCCTGCCCACCGGGACAGACGACCGACGCCAGCAGGCGCGGCTTACGCGCGTTCTCGATGTCGTAGGTGTTGAAGCCGTGATAGTTGCCGACCACGACATTGGTGCCGCGGAAGGCGAGGTCGGAGTTCGTGAATCCGCCTCCACGCTGAGGCGTCGGCGGCGTGGCGTTACCCGGCGCGCCTTCCGGCCGATTGGCTGCTGGACCTGACGGTGCACCCGGCACCGGCGGAGGTTCCGGCGCGCTCACCGCGCCAGCCGGCGCTTCGGGATCGAAGAAGCCATCGGGCTTGGGCAGGTTGGCTAGCAGCTCCATATTGCGTGACGCAACGCCCGCGTCGCGAAGCCCGCCCTTGAGGCCGACCCGCGGATCGTTGGTCGCCGCGTTGCCGGCGCGCTCCTGCGTGCTGACGGCGATTGCCATCGAGGCCAAGACCGCGGCAGTCAGAAATCCAGTCGCTGCTTTTCGCATATTCAACTCCCTCGTCAACGAAGCCGCGTGACGCGTTCCTTGATCGTCGACGCCAGTGCACGCATGCGCGTCGCGTCGCGACCGGTCGCGGCGCTGGCGTCCTTCTCGAGCTGTCCGGCCAAGGCGTCGAGCGCATCGAGGTCGGCACGGCCGGGTGACCGGCGATCGCCACGATCGATCGCGCTCTTGATGGCCGCGACGCGATCCGCCTGCAGCGCTTTGCTGCGGCCGAGCTGATCGAGATACGCGCGCGCGACGACGAATGTCGCCGGCCAGGTGACGCGCGGCTGCTGCTGCGCGTTGAAGACCGTCATTCGCACCTGGGTCGCCGCGTCGATCTCGTTTTGACTCAGATGTTCGCTCGGCGTCAGGCGGAAGATATCGACGCCGCGCGCGATCTCGGCACCGTAGATGTGGCCGTTGTACCAATAGGTCGACCAGAATCCGCCGGTGATCAGCTGCGTCGCGCTGAGCGGACCGCGATCGAAGAACGCGATCTCGACCGGATTCGCGGAATCGGTGAAGTCGAACACCGACAAGCCACCTTGATACCAGCCCTGGACCATGATGTCGCGGCCGGGCACCGGGATGATCGAGCCGTTGTGCGCCACGCAGTTCTCGGTGTCGGTCTGCGCCGCCGGCATCTTGAAGTAGCCACCAAACTGCAGCTTCTTGTCGACGATGTCGAAGATAGCGTCGGCGCCCCAGTGCGGCAGGTCCGAGGCGCGGCAGCGCGGGCGTGTGCCGCCGCCCCACTCGTCCGTGAAGATGATCTTCGTGCCATCGTTGTTGAACGTGGCCGAGTGCCAGTACGCGAAGTTCTTGTCGCTCACAGCGTCGAGCCGCACCGGCTTCACCGGATCGGAGATATCGAGCAGGATGCCGTTTCCCGAGCAGGCGCCAGCAGCCATTCCGACTTCGGGGAACACCGTGATGTCGTGACACTGGTTGGTTGTCGACGTCCGCTGCGTGCCTGGCCCGTGATCGCCGCCGGCCCACAGTCCCGCGATGGAGCCCGTCTTCTCATCGGCGAAGATGCGCGGACGATTGACGATTGCAGCCTTTTCGGGAGCTGCGAGCGGCACCTTGATCACGTCGATGCTGAAGAGCGCCGTGTTCGAATCCTCTTCGGGTTTCCCGCCGGAGCAGCCTTCGAGCTCTTCACCCGGTCGCACGGCGCCCGTGCCCGAACCGTAGACGTAAATGTTTTCCTTGTCGTTGGGCACCGAGACCAGCGTGTGCGTATGCGACCCGCGACACGTCTGCACAGCAGCGACCTGCTTCGGCTTGCGGATGTCGGTGATGTCGAAGATGCGTACGCCGCGGAAGCGCTCTTTGCTCACGGGCGCGGCCACGCCCTCCACGCCGCAATCGACCCGGCCGCGCGTCTGTTCGACCGACATGAACAGCAAGTTGCCGTGCACCGACATGTCACCCTGACCACCCGGGCAGACGATCGACGCCAGCAGTCGTGGCCGTCGCGTGTTCTCCACGTCATAGGCGTTGAAGCCGTTGAAGTTGCCCATGAAGAGGTGGTTGCCCGAGAACGCGAGGTCGGAGTTGGCGAAGTTCAAGCCGCTGCCACCACCGCCTCCGCCACCCGGCGGAGGGCCGCCAGGAGCGCCCGGCGTCGCGTTGGCCGCGGGCGTCTCTGGCGCTGGAGCCGGAGGCGTGCTCGGTGCCGCCGCGGGAGTACCGGCCGCTGCCGGCGGCTCGGGCGGACTGCCGGTGCCTGCCGGCGTCTTGGGATCGAAGAACCCCTCCGGCTTGGGCATGCTCGAGACGAGTTCCATGTTGCGCGCGGCAACGCCGGCGTCGCGGAACCCTGGCTTGAGTCCCACTCGTGGATCGTTGGTCGACGCCGACGGTCCCTGTGCCCCACCCTCGACTGCCAGCGCGCCAACCACCGCGGCCAGCATCACGAATCTGATCACAACCGATCTCATTGCTGAAGCTCCTTGATCGTCGCAAGCATCGCGCCCATGCGATCGATCTCCATTCGCTGGTCGGCGTCGACATCAGACGCGAATGCAAAAATCTCCGATTCCTGTCCCGCGCCCGGGCTGCCGAACAACTCCTGCACCATCGTGAGGGCGCCTATGTGGTGCTTGATCATCCCCTGGAGAAACAGGCGATCGAACTCATCGCCTTTGGCCGCCCCGAGACGAGCCATCTCCTCTTGCGACAACATGCCGGGCATCAGCGTCGCACCCATCTGATGATGCGCGTGCGGATCGGGCAGCTTCTGACCTCGCCGCTGGAGCCACTCCTGCATCATCTTGATTTCGTCAGCCTGCGAGACGTCGATGCGCTTGGCGAGCAGGCGCATCTCATCCCTGGCCGTGCGGGTGGGGACGAGCGCGGACATCTCGATCGCCTGAGCGTGATGCCCGATCATGCCTTGCATGAATCGGGTGTCCGCCTCGGTGTGCGAGAGCTGCGACTCCACCGCGCTCTTGGTCGCCGAGACCTCACGGCTCTGCTGACCCGGCGCTCCCGGTTGAATGACCTGTGGCCCCGAACTCACTTGCGTGCTGCGACACGCAGTGGCCAGCAGCACGAGAACGATTGCGCTCAGTCTGTAATTCACGGCGTTAAATATCTGTAAAGGATACTCCACGGTCCACGGTCCCCGGTCCCCGGTCTCCGGTCTCGGCACGCGGGTTCCCCCTCAGTTCCTTCCGATGTTGCTAGCAGCACCGATCCAGACCGGGACGAGGGAGAACCTTCGTGCCGTGGACTGGAGACCGTCGACCGGTGACCGTGGTGTCAGGGAACCCGTCCGGCTACGATTTCATCGACGGAAACCGACCATTGGACCCCGGCGGAGTCGATCATCAGGTTATAGGGGCGGGGGTCGTCGACGAAGTCGACGGTTGCCCCTCCGGAGCCCTGGTGGTCGGCAATGACCTGGAGGGGACGGCCGCTGACGGCGCTGTGCACCACCAGCCTGAAGCTGCCGCCCGGCGCAGGGCCCGCCGTCGTCTCCCACTTCACGCGGAACCGGCCCGAATCGCTGGTAATGCCAATCGTCCGGTTGCCGGAGCCTTCCCAGGCGCCCAGTGGCCTCGACGCCGCCACGGCCGCCGGCACCGCTTGCGGCGGCGATCCACAGGAAAGGGTGAGCAGGGATGCGAGGAAGGCAACGAATTGGGTGATTTTGCGATTGGGTGATCGGGTGATTGCATTGGGAGGTTGGGCGATTGCATTGGGTGATTGGGCGATTGAATTGGGTGATTGGTCGGTTGAATTGATCACCGGTCGCTCCCGTGAATCGCCAGCCGTGCGTGTACCGTCGTCTCATCGAGCCCGGTGACCTGCAGTCGCTTGAGTCGCGACTTCTCACCCGAGACAATCGTCACGCTGCGCTTGGGCACGTCGAGGGCGGCGGCGATGAGATCGATCAATTCCGCGTTCGCCGCACCGTCCACGGGCGCCGACTGCAGCCGGACGAGGATTGCATCGCCGCGCATGCCATCAATTCCGGATCGGCGCGCGCGCGGGATTACCCGGACTGTGAAAACGGCCGCGTCACTTGGAATTGACAACTGAAAATCGGCCCCGAAAGCTGCCACCGGCCTCATCACTGGGCACTGGCCACTACTTCGCGCGAATCCGATACAGCTTGCTCTGCGTTCGCACGTAGAGGCTGTCGGCATCCGCTGCCGGTGTCGCGAGGCTCATCTCGCCCAGGCTGTTCTTGGCAATCTCGTCGTACTTGTCGCCGGCGCGCAGGACGAACGCTTCGCCGTCCTCGCTCATGAAGTAGATGAGACCCTGGCTCGCAAGCGGCGAGCTCGAGAACGTATGGCCGCCGCCGCCCATCCGCGCTTTGTAGATTTCAACGCCGGTCTTGGCGTCGGCAACCTGCAGGATGCCGTTGTCGTTCACCGCATAAACCCGTCCACGATAGTGGAGCGGTGACGGCGTGTAGCCCGAGAAACGTGGCTGCGCCCACGCGACAAAATCGTTCGACGTCTGGTCCGGGCGGAGGGAGATGTCACCACTCGCGCCCGGTCGAACCGCAAGCAGCGGCCGGTTGGCTTCGCCTTGTGACCCGGATCCGACGTAGAGCAAGCCGTCACCCGCGACCGGGCTTGGTGTCGCCTGCGTCATCCCCTTCAATCGCCACAGTTCGCGACCGTCGGCGTCGTAGCTGATCACGAAGCCTCGCCCGATCGTCACGATCTCACTGCGCTGCCCTTGCTTCCAGATATACGGCGTCGCCCACCCCGATAGCGATCGGCTTGCCGAGTCCGTCCGCTTGACGTTCCAAAGTTCCTTGCCGGTCTTGGCATCGAGGGCCGCGAGAAACGACTGCCCGTCGTTGTCGTGCAGCTGATAGACCCGGCCTTCGTGGACGACCGGAGACGAGGCGGTTCCGAAATCCAGATAGATCGGCTGCGGCGCCCAGTCGTGCTTCCACAGCAGCTTGCCATCGAGGGAATAGCAAAAGACGCCGACGTTGCCACCAAACGATGCATACAGCCGTTCGCCATCCGTGGCCGGCGTTTCTGACGCGTACGTGTTCTTGCGATGACGGCCGCCGAACGGCTGCCCGCGATGCGCCTCGCGCTCCCACACGACCTTGCCGGTCTTGGCATCAAAGGCGAGCACCAGATAACGGATGGCCCCGGATTCGCTCGTCAGCTCGATGTCGCGCGACACGACGCGCTTGACGACCTCGTCGTCCGACAACCCCTGTTTCGCGAGCTCGGCGGCGTAGTCGTTCCCGAAGATGCCGGTCGAGGGCGCCTTGAAGGATCCCGGGCTGATTGCGGTCGTCACGTAGACGCGATCGCGCCAGACGATGGGCGATGACCAGCCGCGACCGGGCACGTCCGCGACCCAGGCCACGTTGTCCTTGTCGGACCACTGTTGCGGCAATCTGGATTCGTCGGCAACGCCGGCGCCCCCGGGCCCACGGAACTGCGGCCACTCATTGGGCCCGGCACTCAAGGAGCCCGAGAGCATCAACCAGATAATGAGCAACAGATGACGGCGCATTAGGAGATCATACGACGCGATGCGAACAAGGACGGCTTTGTGACGAACGTGGGACGAGTGGGCGCGGCCGCACTAGGCATTGTGACTGCGGTCACCCTCGCGGTTGGACTGCGAAGCTCCAGAACGGCGGAACCTGACCTCCCCCCTATGGATCGCCAGCAGGTGCGCCAGATGTTGTTTCAGCTGATCCAGCCCGTTGCCCTTGCCAACTGCGACCTCAAACGGTTTGGCGAAGCCAACGACGGGGGCTACATCCTCTGCGGCAACCTGCTCGGCAACGTGACGGCCGGGTACTCCTACGGCATTTCCGGTTACGACGGTTGGGGCTGCGAGGTCTCGACACAACTCAAGATCAAGATCCACCAGTACGACTGCTTCGACACGCGGCTGCCGAAGCCATGCCCGGGCGGCGATACCGAGTTCCACCCCGAGTGCGTGGCCCCGAAGTCGTTCATCGAATCCGAACGAATCTTCGACTCGATGGCAGGCCAGTTCAAGAAGAACCGCGACGTTGGCAAACAGCTCGTCGTGAAAATGGATGTCGAGGGCGCGGAGTGGGACTCTCTCGAGCAGGCCTCGGATGAGACGCTTGATCAGATCGATCAACTCGCGATCGAAATGCACTACGTGGAAAACCCACAATACGTCCGGGTCGTGAAGCGGTTGAAGGAGCGGTTTCACGTGGCGCATCTCCACTTCAACAACTTCAGCTGCAGGTCCGGCCTCGAGCCCTTTCCCGCCTGGGCCTACGAAGTGTTGTTCGTCAACAAGCGACTGACCACCGCCTTGCCAAACGCCGCTCCGTCCCGCCCGACATCGGTCGACACGCCCAACAATCCCAAGGCGCCCGACTGCCAGACCACTGGGCCATAAGGCGGAGATGCCGATACGATCGTGGCAAGTCGATGGCATCCTTTCTTTCCCCGCTGCTGAAGGCCGATGCGGCGCAACACGAACTCGTGAACGCGCGAACGAGTCACGTGATTGCGACGAATCCGGTGGCCGCCGTCGACTCACAGGCGCGACGGATCGGGCTGCTCAAGTACGAACAGATGCCCGACGGACTGGCGCTCATCATCGCGCCCTGCAACGCGGTGCACACGTTTGGAATGCGATTCGCAATCGACCTGCTGTTCGTCGCACGCGACGGGACGGTTCTGAAGACGCGCCATGCGGTCACCCGCCGGCGGATTGCCATGGCGTGGGGCGCGTTTGCAACCATCGAGCTGGCGGCCGGCGTGCTCGACAGCGCGACGCACATCGGTGATCAAATCGTGCTTCGAGCCAAGTGAATGAAGGCTCCATCCTCGACTACTTCACTGATCATCGATATGTCGTCGTCGGAAAGTACTTGCGGATGGACCCAAACAACCTGTACTTCCAAGCGCCGACGAGTCGGAGGGCATCAGGGCGATAAAGGGCCGTCGTCGTGGCGCATTGAGGAAAGCGCGATCCGGCGCCGACCTTTGGCATCGCCGTGAGAAAGCCAGCAGCTATTGCAGGAAAGCCGGGCATGCCTCGCGAGGAGTGCTCTCTGCGGCTGCGCTCTTAACCCCCGCGGCGGGCAGGCGGTCGCGTCCATCGACGCGCTTGAACAACACGGCGTCGCTGTCGCGATGGATCACGGTCCATCGTGTGTCGGCCTCGAGCGCCTCCAGCCTCGAGAAATTCGACCGCACGAGGAGAAAGTCCGTATCGTAGCGGAGGGGCGTCTCGAGGTCTGGGTGGCTCGAGGTGTTGTATTCGAGGCTCTCGCGCACCATGTCGCGGGGGAAGAGGGAGATGTTCCGGCCGTCCATCGACACGCGCACGGCTGGATACAGGTGCCAGGTTACGTAGGAGCCCCATGGGAGAGGAAGGTACACGTTGCCGGCGAGCCTCTGTTCGCGCATGAAACCGACGGCCTGGCACGGGTGCAGAGGGCCGAGCACGTTGCCCGACGCGGCGATCGCCGGACGCGGATTCTGCGCCACGAAGATCGATGTCATGAGCACCGACGTCGCCGCGGCGCTCAAGAGCCCCAGGGACAGCACGCGACTGGCCCCCGACTGCGAGCTACGCGCTTGAGAGGCGGTCAGCGCGAGCACCGGAGCACTCCAGATCGCCAGGATCGGCGTGTGTCGAACCGACAGGAAAGCCATCACCGCCAGCGGGACGGCACTGAGGACGAAGTGGCCCGGCACAGGGGCGGGTGATGACGGCCGCCGCCACTGCGAGATCCAAGCCCCGAGCGCCAGACACAGGCACGTCACGATCGACGCCGCGAACGACCACATGTCACCGCTGCTATGCGTCGGACCCCATTCTCCGATGTATTGCCGATTCGTCGAGTGCGTGAGTTCGGTGAGCACATAGCGCCACAGGTCGACGCCTCGCGGATTCACCAGTGTGACGGCCATGCAGGCACCGAGCACCAGCCACAACGCTCTGGTCCCCTGTAACAGACTCGGACCGCGCGCCCCACCCGAAACGTTTTCGCCGATTCGCAACGCCACGAACAGACCGATTGCACCGAGCCCGGCGAGAAACCCTCCATGACTGTTCGCCCATACGACCATGACGATGGGCAGCACCCAAAGTGGCGCTCGTCGGCGCATCAGGTGACGAAGCAAGAGCGCGACGAACAACGCGAAGAACGCGAAGGTGAAGAGTTGCGGCCGGAACACGAAATAGCGAGAGACATTCGCCGCCGCGAAGCAGAACACCGGCAGCCAGTGGTAATCGCGGCCAGACACCAAGCGCACAGCGTCGTACACGAAGTAGACAGCGATTCCTCCGAGGAGACTCTTGAGTCCGATGAGGCCCAACGGGCCGGCAGTGCCGTACGCGATCCACAGCGCCACCTGGGCGAGCCACTCGAACGCGACCCATGTCGAGCCAGTCGACGTGTAGGCAAACGGATCCTCGACCGCGATCCGGCCCTGCTCCACGAACAGGCGGCCGTAGGCAAGATAACCGTACAGGTCGGGGTCGACTCTGCGCATCGCGTAGACGCACAGCGCACCGACGACTGCCGCGGTCAGGGTGCTGAGTGCTTCAGTTGATAGGGTCCGTGGAGCGGCGCCGAGGGTTTCTGCCGGAGGCGCGCCCGGTCTGCGAGGGTCAGCCACTGACGCGGGCAGCCTACTCACGGTCGTGGCGTTGCGGCGGTGCAATCAGGAAGACGTGGGTTATTAAGGGCGTCGAGCGAGTGAGGCAGCGTGACCCGGCGCTCCGCATCGATTTTCCCAATCCTCTTGCTGACGAACAGCACCTCGTAGGCCCAAGTCGGAAACGGCTCGATACCGCCAAGACAGCTCACGTTGTTGAAGTGCAGGTGGGCGACGTGAAAGAAGCGCTTCAGCCGTTCGACGACCTGGATGAAGCGCTCCTCGTGAACGAAGTGGAACTCGATGGCGAGCTGGTCGATGCTCTCGAGCACCGCGTCGGGCGTGTCCAGCAGCGACTCCCATTCGGCGCCTTCGACGTCCATCTTCATGGCGACACGCTTGCCCCAGTCACCATTCCTCTGCAGGTGGTTCATCATGGTGTCGAACGGCCGCCCGTCCTCGGTCTTCGTGACACCTGCCACACACTCGGCGTGGAACACCGTATCACCGGTGGGACAGGCCGGCTGCCGGGAATCGAAGCAGTCGGTACTGATGCAACCGGACTCCGGCTGTGGTCGCCATGTCGCAGCCCCACTTGTCGTAGCCCGAGATTCCGTAGGAGTAGGCGCCCTGCACCTCGGACAACAGGTTGGCGCACATCAGATAGCCGCCGTCATTGGCTTCGCCAAACCGCGCGAGTTCGCAGTTGGCGAGCGACACCGGCTGGAGGAGATCGAACAAGCGTTGCCGAACGCTGGGATCGGCGGCCCGCATCACGTCGGCGAGGGAGCGCGGCCTGAGCAGGTCCCTCGCAGCCACCACAGCGACTGTTGCTAGAAACACAGCGATGAGTGACTTGCCGATGCGATCCAAGATGCCCCCTTGCAACACCGTTTATCGGTGCCTGAGCGCTCCACCTCCAGTTTTTCTCCCCGGAGCCCGCCTAAACTGGAAGGCGTCCACAGCCGATAAAAGCCGCAGCGAGGGGTGTCTCGACAAACCTTTGGCGCTCCGATCCGGCCTTCGAAATCTATTGCAGCCCTTGGCCCATCGTCAGACTTTAGGTCGGATTACTCCGCTGCGGCCGCTAAGCGCTGGAAGGTATCTCCGCACGTCAAAGGTCTCTGCCTTCAGGCACGATGCCGCTCTGAGGCGTGCGGGACGGACTAGCCGGTGACCAGCTCGCCTCGCGATTCGTCGGTTGGCGTGTGGCGCCACCTCCTGCCCGCGCGGCTGGCGCAGTTAACGGACAGCTGGAGCCGCGGACGACTCGGGATCGTGATCGGCGTGAGCCTTCTCGCGGCCGTGGTCGCCGCCCTGAGTCACCTAGACAAAAACTCCGATTTCGCCCAGCTCTACCAGGCAGCGGAAATTTGGTGGCGCGGCGGCGACCCCTATTCGGTAAGGGCCGGCCCCTTTCCTGTCTTTTATCCGTTCACCGCGGTGGTCGTAGCGCTCCCCTTTTCTTTCTTGCCGTTTCCCGACGCCTGGTTCGTCGGCATGGGAACAGCAATATTTCTTTGGGCGATCACGTCGAGATCGGAGTTTCGCTATGCCTGGTTCGCCTTGATCGCTCCGGCGTTCATCACGACAGTCAGACTCTCACAGTGGCCGGCCTTGATGATCGGTGGCGCGCTCCTTCCCGTCTGGGGCTTTGTCCTTGCCTGCAAGCCAACAATTGGTGCGGCGCTGTGGTTGGCATTCCCGTCCAAGCGCGCGCTCGTCGGGAGCGTCGCGCTGTTGGTTCTCTCGATCGCTCTTCTTCCGAGCTGGCCCGAGAGATGGTTGGGGCTGTTATCAGAAGGGGTACATTTCAAACCGCCCGTCATGTTTTGGGGTGGCCCTATCATCCTCCTGGCTCTTCTTCGCTGGCGTCGATGGGATGCTCGCCTGCTCGTCGCACTTGCCTGCGTGCCGCAGACACACTTTCATTACGAGACCTTGCCGTTGTTCCTCATTCCTCGACGATTCGAGCACGCGTTGCTACTCCTCTTGAGCTCTGCGGCCGTGGGGTTGATCGTGCCGTGGGCAACCGGGCCGATGCTCGGATGGAGCAACCGAGCGCAATACTTAGCGGAACGGGAGGCGATGGGCCAATGGATCGTATTGCTGTTGTATTTGCCGTGTCTGTGGATGGTGATGACGCGACGCGAACCGCAGAAGCGATCGGACGGATGACGCTCCCGAGCTCGTGAAGGCAGCGGCCACCGTCCATACGATGGAGATCCCGAAACCACCGACATGAGGTCTGCAATCGTCATTGCCGTTGGACTGCTGGCCGTTGGCGCCCGATTACCGGGCCTGTTCACCGAACTCTGGGTGGATGAAGTCTGGTCGCTACACGACGTCCTCGCGCTGCAGTCTTGGACCGACATCTTCGTCACGCTGCGGATCGATAACAACCACCACCTGAACGGCCTGTGGCTCTATTTGCTCGGACCGGGCCAACATCAGGCCTTCTACCGCCTTCTCGCGTTCGTGTCGGGTCTCGGGGCCGTAGTCATCGCCTGGCGGATCGGCGCGCGTGACGGACCATTGAACGGCGGGCTTACGGCGTTCGTCTTCGCGTTGTCGTTCCCGCTGGCGTACTACTCGACGGAGGCGCGCGGGTACGCGACCGCGATCATGCTGACCCTGCTAGCGCTCTGGTGGCTGTGGCGGTACTGCGACAGCCAGCGCTGGTCGGACGCCGTGGGCTTCTGGGTGTCGAGCCTGCTGGCGATGATGGCGCACGCGAGCTTCCTCCTCGCATTCATTGGGATGCTGGTGTGGACGGACTCGCACTCTGAGCGGATGACTGGCTCCGTGCGGAGAGCCACGCGCATCACGATGCGCGCGTTCATCGTGCCCGGCATCGCGATTGGGGTCTTCTACTTAGTCTGCCTGCGCGGAATGAGGATCGGTGGCGGGCCGCCGTACTGGCTCTTCGAAGTGGCGACACAAACACTTTCGCTGCTGGCTGGTGGTGCCATGGACGCTCCGGCGGTCTGGATCGCGGCGGCAGCAGGCGCTGCAGTGTTCGTTGCCGCCGTCGCCTGGCTGAAGGCCCGTCAGGATGACCGATGGCTCCTGTATGTGGCTTGCTGCTTCGTCGTGCCGGGGCTGTTTATCGTTTTGACCCAGCCACGCGTGTTGATGCCACGCTACCTGGTGATTCCGATGGCGCTAGCGCTGCTGCCGATCTCGCAATGGCTCGCGTTTCTGATCAGGCGCCAGGGCGTATCGCGGGCGTTCGCTGTCAGCCTGCTCACGCTCTATGTCACCGGCAACACGATACATTTCGCGAGATTCGCTTCCACCGGACGGGGCCATTACCGGCAGGCGCTAACCGACATGCTGGAAGCCGCTCACGACGGACCCGTGACGGTGGGCGCTACAGGTCAGAAGCCAGGAGAACGGTTTCGAACCGGGCTGATGGTCAATCACTACGCCGGTTTGCTCGGTAGCGAGCGCCTCCGGCTTTACGAAACGACGGAGGATGCCGGAGCCGACTTCATCATCCGCGAGGGGCGCGGCGACGACGAGCACTATCGAGACCGTCGGGATAACCTTTACATCCGCTGGCGTCATTACCCGAGCTCGGAGCTGGTGGGCGTCGACTGGACCGTGTACCGGCGCCAGGAACCCCCAACGCTCAATTGAGAATCGACGCCGTAGTCCGCCCGGACGACCCGATTTCCTCGCTCGCGCGGTTCGACAGCACCGCACGGTTCACCCAGTAGATCAAGTGCCCAGAGGAGTCACTCCCGAACACTGGCGAGAGACTGCCGGGCACGAGAGCAAGTAGTTCGTTTGCCAATCGCGCCACTCCGTCGCGTGGAGTGAGGATGAGGTAATCGGCCTTCATCGCCAAAAGCCGATCTCGAAGGTCAGCGGCGGTACCAAAAGGATTCTCCGGGCTTCGACGCACGTTGTAAGACAGCAGGATCGGCTTGAAACTGAACGGACGCAGTGCCTTTCGCCCGGTAAACAGATAGTAGGTTGGGTCATGGACACCCGCGATCACCGAGTCTTTCGGGGTTTCGCGGGCGATCCAGTCGGTACTGGGCACGCATCTCGCTCCAATCATCGACACCTCTGGCGTTGAACCAGGTACCTCCCTTCCGATGAACCGCGAGCGTCGTGTTCGCAAGTGCCCAACTCCCAGTGACGAAGAGCATCAACGCCAACCCTGCGGCTATGCGTATTCGGGATCCCGCCCCCTTGATGGCCAACCAGACGAGGAGCGGCATGATCGGGACCACGTAGCGGTACGGCGGCCACACAAAAAGCAGCAGCATGCCGACATAGGCAACGACAATCAGCGCGATCGGATTGGTCCGAGCCGACCAGAGACCGCGCAGAATCAAGGCGCTGCCGAAGAGCCCCACGGCGATCCCTGCCGAACTGCCAGCGAGACCCCAGAATTCGCCAATCGACGAGAGGTGTATCGCGTTGAGCCCGACGACCGTCAGTTTGTCGGGCCACGCATAGTCGGTGACAACGTTGTAACTACCGTAGATCGCCCCTTCATAGAACGGGTCGATCGGCGATGTGGGTGGCTGGCTGGCGACCCAAAGCAACCATGGCAGATAGACGACCACTGCGCCGAACGCGTATTCAGCGGCGGAGCGCCACCGGCGGCGGAGGATCAGAACCAGGAAGCCGGCGAGTGCGGGAGCGGCGCCTGCGGCACGCGTGAGCACCGCAGCACTCATCAACATGCCGGCGCCCAAGGCTTCAAGGCGTCGGACGCCGCCAGCGTCCATACGAACCAGGAGGAGGGTGGCCGCGACTATCAGGGCGGAAAACACTGTTTCCGCGAGGGTCGCGGTCGAGAGAAAGACCACCCATGGCGAGACTGCCACGACGGCGAGGCCCAGCATGGTGCGGTCCCGGCTCTCACCCAACGCACGAAGCAATCGGTACGAGAGCGCCAGCCAAGCGACTCCAAACCCTAGCGGTACGAGGCGAAGAAGCGGCAAGTTGCCAGGGAATTCGGGAAACACGCGCCAGACGAGTGAAAGCAGAAAGGGAAAAAGGACTGGATACTTCGTCTGGGCCGGCTCCCAGGGCAAACTGACGATTCGATAGCCGCTGCCCTCGGCCAGAGCCTTTGCAGTGACCAGGTAGACGCCGTCGTCGTGAAAAATGCCAGCGGCCGGGGCAACCAGGAACGTTCCGTAGGCCACCGCCAAGGCGACGACTATGGCAGCGAAGCCCAACGTAGCCAGGCGAGAGCCGAAGAGCATCTGCGGTGTTATGTATCGGCACATTTCAGAGGGCCTGTTGCCAGCCACCGTCCAGCTAAACTGCCAGCCGGCAGGGACCGATACGTCCTGTGGGGACTGCCGCCGGTACGGGCTTTGTAGCCGGGACCCTTACGGTGCCGAAACCCCCAAGTTTCGGGGCTGTTGAAGCCGGCCGCCCTCACAAGATTGCCGCACCTGAGGCGCAATTGCGCAGGATTTCAGAAAGCCGTTGACTGCCATGCACGTAACGACCGCCATTCCAGTTCCGGCGCGGCCCGACCCTTTTGGGGGGATCAAGGGGCTCGTGGGCAAGACGTTCATGCACCCGGTGATCGACTACCTTCTGGTCGGCGGCGGCATCACGATTCCGATCTTCATCGCCGTCTACTTCTACCGGCCCCTTGCCTCGGTGGACCCGTCCATTTCGATCTACACGTTCATCCTGATCAACGGGGCTCACTTCGCGGCGTCGACCCTGCGCCTCTACACCAAGCCCGGGGCCAAGGAAGAGTTTCCGTTTCTGAGCTGGGGTTTCCCGGTGATTTGCCTCCTGGTCGTCGGCATGGGCCTCTACTGGGAAACGCTCGGGAAGAACTTGACGGCTCTCTACCTCTCATGGTCGCCGTATCACTACGCCGCTCAGGCCTACGGGGTCGCCGTGATGTACGCCATGCGGTCCGGCGCCAAGCTGGATCAGCGCGACAAGAACCTGATTTGGTGGGTCTGTCTGCTCCCGTTCGTTTTCGCACTCCTCACGGCATCAGATCGCGGACTAGCCTGGCTGGTGTCTCCAGAGCGGCTGGCCAGCATTCCCCTGCTTCCGACCATCCATCGCGGGATCGTTGCGCTCGTGAGCGTTGGTACTTTCGGATTGCCGGTTCTACTCTTCTGGCAATTTCATCGACTACGAGGGAAGAACGTTCCGCTGATCGTGCCGCTGCTCCAGGTGACCAACGGCATCTGGTGGTTGACGGTCGACTATCTCAGCGCGTTCTGGTGGTCGGCAATCCTCCACTCCATTCAGTACATGGTCATCGTCGTCGCGCTACACGCGAAGGAGCGAATGGCCAAGGACAATCCGGCCCTGGGGGCCCTGCATCGACCCGCGTTCTACATCACCAGCTTCTACGTGGTGTCGTTCGTGCTCGCCGGATTTCTCTTCTTCGTCGTACCGATGGCGTATCTCCCACTCGGGTTTACGCTCTCGCAGAGCGTGCTGATGATGACCGTGATCATCAACCTGCATCATTTCATTGTCGACGGCTTCATCTGGCGGACCAAGCCGGCTAAATCCGCCGTTCCCGCATCCCAACCAGGTGTCCGCGTCGCTGTTTGAAGTGAGCGCGTCGACCGACGACGCCCCGGTACACCGTTCAGACGTTGCACCGATCGCGACGCAGGCGGTCGCAGAACAGGATCTTCGATGGGTCGTCACCGCCATGACGTGGATGATCCTGCTCCTTTTGTTGGTCGGAACTTCGGCTGATCCTGACCTCTGGGGGCACATTCGCTTCGGTCTCGATGTCATCGGCGCTCGCGATCTTCCAACCGTCGATCCGTACTCTTTTACGCAGGATCGGCCAATCATCTACCACGAATGGCTGGGAGCAGTTCTCCTGGGCCTTGCCTACTCCGCCGGCGGAATCCCCGCAGTCCTTCTGCTGAAGAGCAGCGTTCTAGTCATCGCCTACTGGATCATCTGGCGCGCATGGCGAGAGGTTCAGCCAATCGTGGCGGGCGCGTTTCTGGTTCTTGGGGCATTGGGAGCTCTCTGGATCATTCGCACCACCAGGCCCCAGATATGGACGCTCTTGGGGCTTCTGCTGACGATGACCGTTCTCCAACGGGAGCTCACGGCCCCGCGCGTTGCGGTTCTGGTGGCGACTTTCATCGCGTGGGCCAACTTGCACGGTGGGTTCATCCTTGGCCTCGTGGTCTTGGCTGTGTGGTGCTGGGTCCAAGGAGTTCAACAATGGCGTTCGACTGGCAGAGTCCCCTGGCTGTGCCTGGTTACGCCCGCGGTTGTTGGCTTGGCAACCGTCGCCACGCCGTATGGCGTCGGTCTTTGGCAATTCCTGTGGGACACGGTCGGACCAAGACCCAACATCGTTGAATGGTGGCCGCTCTGGAGCCAGCGCCCGCAGGAGTGGCTGCCCTTCGTCGTCCTGTTGGTTATCGTAACTACCTTTCGACTGTGGCCCGACTGGCCCGCTACTGCTGTAATCCTTCTGCTGTGGTGCGGCGGAATCGGCGTCTCACGTTTCGCGTACCTTGCGGTTCCAGTGACAGTCATGCTCATCGCGCCCGTTGCGGCGGCGCGATGGCCCAGATCCAACTGGCAGTGGCGTGCGCCATCCCGAGCCGCCGCCTGGCTGATGCTGGTTCCTTTGGTGCCAACCGCGCTGGCGGTCTGGTTATCGGTGAGCACTCCGTTTGAGTGCCTTCGGATTGGTGATCAGGATGCGCCCGGGGCGGCGCGTCTGGCCGCGACGCAGGGTGAAGGAAGGCTCGTAGTCTGGTTCAACTGGGGTCAATATGCGCTGTGGCACCTTGCCCCCAGGCTCAAAGTGTCAGTGGATGGTCGACGAGAAACACTCTACAGCGAAGCCACGCTGGAGACGCAGAACGCAGTCGCGAAGGGGGGCCGCCGCGGTGACCAGTGGTTACTGGAAAACAAGCCCGAGTACGTCTGGCTCCCTGCGGCCCTTTCAACACGACGATCGTGGCTCACGGCGAATGGCTATCGCCTGGATCATGATACGGACGAGAGCTACATTGCCGTGAGAAACGACCTGCCAGTCCTGCCACAAGCCGAGGCGTTGGGACAGTGCGTGAAATAGGCCTGCTACGCAGGCCGGGCTCGTCGACCAAGAGCGATACCGCTTCCATTGACCTCTCGTGGGCAGTGACTGGTGCGACATGGCTCGTCGTTGCGCTGCTGATCTCCGGTGTCGCGGGCGACCCGGATTTCTGGGGACACCTGCGATTCGGTCTTGACATCCTCGCTCAGCGCCAGCTCACAGCCGTCGATCCCTACTCGTTCACCCAAGACGTACCGTGGGTCAATCATGAGTGGCTTAGCGAGACCTTGATGGCGGCCGCGTTCCAGACCGCGGGTCTCTCAGGAATGCTGCTCCTCAAGCTTGCCGTGGTGTTCACGGCATTCACGATCCTCTGGCGAGCCTGGAGACCGGTCCATCCGCTGGTCAGCCTTGTGGCGATGGTCATTGCGGCTTTCGGGGCAGTACCCATCACCCGGACCACGCGACCTCAAATATGGACTCTGCTCTGCTTGGTAATTCTGGTGAGCCTGCTGCAACGGGCGCCGAACGTTAGAGTGCTCGGAGCAGTAGCCCTTCTTTACGCCGCTTGGATCAATCTCCATGGCGGCGTCATTCTTGGAGTGGGCGTCGTCGGCTTGTGGGCCGCGGTCGCGGCCGTGCTGTCGTGGCGGGAGTCGCGTGCGGTTCCTTGGCTTTGGCTACTGATGCCAGGCGTCGCCGTTCTCGCGACCCTGGTCAACCCGTACGGCGTCGACCTCTGGCGATTTCTGCTAGAGACCGTACGGCCGGGCCGTGAAATCGTCGAGTGGCAGCCGCTGTGGACGAAAATCCCGCAACTGTGGCTGCCTCTCGCCGCTACCGTTGGCGCAGTCTTCGCTTGGCGACTCTGGCCTTCGTGGCCAGCCATCGCTGTGATGTTGATGCTTTGGTACGCGGGGATCACGGTCGCGCGAATCGCTTACCTCGCGGTGCCAGTCACCGTGTTGTTGATCGCACCGCTTGCTACGGCCCGGTGGCCTCGACATATGTGGGAATGGCGAGCTACTTCTCGTGCAGCAGCCGGCGTGGTGCTAGTCCCTCTCCTTGTGATTGCGTCGATGGTCGCAGCGAACGTGGGCGCAACGTTTTCCTGCGTTCCAATCGGCGATCAGGACCCGGCTGGTGTCGCGCGGTTGCATGCGACTCAGGGCACCGGCCGCCTGGCTGTATGGTTCGATTGGGGCCAGTATGCGATCTGGCATCTTTCGCCGCGGCTGAGGGTCTCGTGGGATGGTCGCAGAGAGACTGTCTACTCGCAGGCCGCCCAGGAAACCCAGGGAGCCGTAGCAGCCGGATTGCCGCGAGGCGACGAGTGGCTGGTCGCCGAACGACCCGATTACGTTTGGCTCCCGGCCAAATTCACGCAACGTCGAAGCTGGCTGGTGGCGAATGGTTATCGTGTCGATCACGACACTGCAACCAGTTTCATCGCCGTCCGCGCAGACTTGCCGCAACTGCCCACCGCACCGGCGTTTCCCTCGTGCGAGCGACTGGAGAACTGAATGCGCTCTTGATCGGGCGTGTGTGTTAGCCCGTCCTAGTCGGCGGAACGGCGGTCCAGTCCCAACATGCTACAAAGGAAACTGTTGAGGATTGCCGATGTGCCCAACGTAATCAGCGTCGCACCTGGAACGACAATGCGCATCGTCGTTGGATAGTCGAGCGCGCCAAATCCCGTGCGATACCAGCCTAGTACCGCAGCGGCGACGGCAACCGTGCCCGTCAGAACGGCTGCACAACCCGCGATGCCCCCACGTTCGAGAGTGAAGATACGAAAGAACCGGTCGACTCTGGCACTCGGTGGCCGAAAGCGTTGCTTGATCGCATAGGTTGTGGTGAGAACTGCGAACACCACACACTGAAAACCAAACTGGAGCGCCATGCTGGCGATGACGAGCGTGTGGACATCGAACGTGATGCCGCGAATCGTCACCCCGGGCAGGGCGATGGCATAGCCAATCAGGCCGAGAGCCATCAAGGCCCACCCGCTATACCAGAAAAGCCAGCGCGGCGAGAATACGAGGAAAAATCGCAGAGTGCGCCAGCCGTCCCGCAACGTACGTAAATGCGGCCGCCGCGTGCGACGACCATCCGGCGACAGCGTGATTGGCACTTCGTGAATCTTCTGACGGAAAAGGCTGGCCTTGATGATCATTTCGGTCGCGAATTCCATGCCCGTGGCCTGGAGATCCAGACGATCGAAGAGTACCCGTGTAAAGCCCCGCATGCCGCAATAGATATCGTGCACGGGAGCGCGGAACATCGCCCGTGCAAGCATGGTCAATGCGGGGTTACCCACCCACCGGTGCGACCACGGCATCGCGCCGGGCAGCACCCTTCCCCCTCCAGATGACAGGCGGCAGCCCTGGACGAGGTCATAGCCGTGACGCAGCTCAGCCACGAATCGAGGCACCTCGCGGAAGTCGTAGCTGTCGTCGGCATCGCCCATCACGATGAAACGGCCGCGTGCGGCTCGTATGCCGCCCATCAGAGCATTGCCATAACCAGGGAGCGGGACGTGCACCACGCGGGCGCCGCGTGCCGACGCAATCGCGACCGAACCATCCGTGCTGCCGTTGTCCGCAACGATGACCTCGCCTGAAAGGTTGGCCTGGGCCATGGCTTGCACAGCCTTCTCGACACAGACGCCGACGGTTTCATCCTCGTTGAGGCAGGGAATAACGACAGAAACCTCGATCGGTTCCTTGTGGGCGTCTATCGAAGTCCGGTGCGGATAGGGCCGCCAAGAATCCACCGCCGTGTTCGACATCGGTGCTGCTCCTACTATCGGCGTTGCTCTCCAATCAGACCACTGGAGTACCTACTACGGTCAACTTTCCCCAACGCCTCCGCAGGGTAGTCGGGGATACGTGCCGCCGAACGACGTCGAGAAGTTCATCAGGTGCATTAAGCCAGCGGAAGTACGTCTCGCTTTCCTCTTCGGTCATCGTCGCAAAAGCGTCGACCTTTGGGCTCAGCCGGCGCAGCAGCTGCCGCTCCGTCAAGAGATGCACCGCGCGAAGAAACGGCGTCAACCAGGGCTCAATGACCACCACACGTCCGTCCGGAACCACAACTCGCCTCATTTCGGCCAGGGATAGGGCGACGTCATCAAATGTCGCAAGGTGATGCAAGCCCCCTTGAACAATCGCTACATCTCGCGAGTCGCTCCCTAACGGCAACGCGCGCGCGTCGCCGAGGACGCAAAGCCCTGGCCCCGTGTGAGCGGCGACGAGTGCTGGCGACAGGTCCACGCCAATCACGTCCCGAAACCCCAACGAGTGCCAGGCGCGGAGGCCGGATCCTCGACCGGAACAGATCTCAACGATACGGGACCGCCGATCCCAGGCATCCGCGCCAATGCCGCGAAGGCGGCCAACGAACTTTCGCACTTCCTCCTCCGGCGTTTCGAACGCCTGGTACGCCAATTCCCACCGCGTTCCCACCGGTACGGAAGATGCGTCGCGGCGCGAAATACTCTGGCGAGTCATAGCGCTGGTTGCGGCACGCCCACTGGACCGGTGCCGATCGAGAGCCTCGGTCTGATCATGCGAAACAGCATGGCAGCGAGGATGGCGATGGCCACGACCGAGAGCTGGAGATGGGTAGCCTGGGTGAGAACCCCGGTGAGCGGCAACGCATAGGCCAGATACGACACGCGCTGCAGCGGCTTGGCCAGAACATTCTCTGGGCTTCCCAGAGTCGCATCGACCACGATCAGGAACGCAGGGGCGAGCACGACGAGGTCGTAGACGTACAGATGTGGGCTGGCCAGCGCAGTCGCCAAGAGCAGGAATGCAAAGCGAAGCGCGAGGGGTGCGCGACTTCGCCAAACGACATAGGTCGCACAGACGCAGATTGCAGCAGCGCACACGTAAAGCACCGTCGCCGTCCACAACCAAGGTACCGCCAATTTGAAAAACGCGTAGAGCGAGTGCATCTGATACAGCTTGATGGACAGCAGTTCATTGATTTCGCCCACGCCTTGCAACCACCGCGCATAGGCGATCATTACGTTGGTTCCGAAATACAGCCATGCGAGTCCGAGTTGAATCGCTGCGCCGACAAGCGCCCCCAGGACGATTCGCCACTCGCGGTTCAACACAAACACACAGGCCGCGACCAGGCCGAGTTGCGGTTTGAAGATCAGTGAACCGATCGCGAGCCCCGCGAGAAACGGGCGCTCACGACGGAGGGCGAAGTACGCCGCCGTGAAACACACCAGGGCGATGGCGGAGTTCTGGCCGTGTGCAACCAGGTTGAAGAACGCTGGTGAGGAGGCGGCGACCACGGCGACAGTCGCCGCGTCGTGTCGAAGGCTCGGACAGACTCGCCAGAACAACCAGCAGCACACGCCGAACATCGTGGCCGAGAGAGCGATCCAGAGCCCCAAAGCAACACTGTATGGAAGGAGTGCGAACGGTGCGAACAGCAACGCAACCTGGGGCCCGTAGATCGGCAGGTAGTAGGTACCAGTGAGCTCGGGCAGGAGCGACACCGAATAGTCACGCAGGGCGGGGGGATCATAAAGCGCTTGATGATGGCCAGTCAGGGCCAGAGAGCCCAGCGCGTAGAAGTTGGCGAAGTCGGTTCCCTTGATTTGTCCAGCGCGGTCCTTCAAGCTCGGAGTCGCGATATTCAGGGCATAGGTGAGCGCCAGGCAGATCCCCAGTACCGTCGCATGACCACGAATGTCCGAGCGAGTCGGAAACCGTGCGCGGATCTTTCCAGCCATAGCAGGTCTCAGCGCGGCGTCAGAACTTGGAGGATATTCGAGTAATCGTCGGTCCATGGCCGAACACTCGCGTTCCTCTCGAGCTCTCGCCAACCCGGCAATCCCACGAGATTGGTGAGAGCCTGGCGATTTCTCGTTGCGAGCACCCAGTGCGATGGCAGGCGTCCCCTCTGACGCGCAACCTCGTCGATCTGCACGTCGCGGTTCGCGATCGCAAACAGGCCCAACTCGCTTGTCAAAGCGGCCACGAGCGGCTCGAGATGGAGATAGCGATTCGAGATGTGGGCGGCGATGATGCCATCCGGAACTAGGGCGGACAAATAGAGCTGCATGGCTTCGCGGGTCAGGAGATGCGCGGGGATCCCATCGGAGCTGAAAGCGTCCAGGATGATCAGATCGTGCACCCCCGACGGCGCCCGCTGAAGCATCAGGCGTCCGTCACCGAGAACCACGTCGACTTCGCCCGGGCTGTTGCGAAGGAACGTGAAATAGCGAGGCTCTCGGGCAATCTGCTCCACGAGCGGATCGATTTCATAAAAGGTCCACTGGGCACCTGGTGTCGCGTAACAGGCCAGCCCCCCACTACCGAGCCCGATCAGCGCCACCCGATGGAACACCCGGTCGACCTTGGCAAACAGTTGGCCGATGGGGTTCTCAGGATGGTAATAACCAGTCGGCGCACAGCCGTCGACTGCCGACATTTCCTGACGCCCGTGCGTCGTGCTGCCATGTTGCAGGAGGTGATAACTCCCGTCCGCTGGCTCGATGACGCGATGCACGCCGAAGAAGCTGCGATCAGCGAACAACACGCGACCCGACCCCGCGGGACCGATGGAAACGATCATGACGACGAACGTCAGCGCCATTACGCCGAAGGGGGCGGTACGGTTGGCGAACATGTAGCCGATGGCCAACAGGCTGGCGCAGGCGAATAGCAGTGGCCGAAGTTCGACGTTGGGCGCTCCGCCCGAGGCCCAGAACGCGAGCACCAAGCCGATGACGAAGCCTGGGAGCCCAAGAAGGAAGCCGAATGATTCGCGCTCGCCGGCTCGGTAACGCGGCGAGGGACGAAGGAACGACACGCAGGCGAGCACCAACGGATACTCAACGATGCTGTTGAACAACTGCGGCGCCAGTAGACTGTTGAAGACCCCCCCGAGCACACCTCCTAACGACATCCAGATATAGAAGTCGGTCAGATGGTAGGGATGAGGCCGCCGACGCGCCAACTCGCCATGACACAGCAACGCGGCAACGAAGAACGCGGCAAGATGGAGTGGAATCAGCCACCAGACGCGCGCGTTCATCAGAATCGTGATGATGCAGGAATAGACCAGCAGGGGAAGCAACCTGGTGAGCCACTTGTCAGCGATCCACTGCCGTGAGGCAAAGACGATCACGAACGTGCCCAGGTAGATCGCGAGCGGTAAAACCCACAGCAACGGCACCGGCGCGATGTCTGTCGACACATGGGTCGTGACGCCAAGCATCAGACTCGAAGGCAGGAAGGACAGCACCACCCAGGACAGACGTGTCGACCATGTCGGGGCATGCCCCGAATGATCCGATGATTCAGTTACCACCACCGGTCGGGCGGTGAGCGACCGCGTAACGAGGGCACACCCGGTTGTCAGTGCCGCGAGCACGAGGTACCCCGCCGACCACCAGATCGTTTGAGCTTTCGTTCCGATCGCAGGCTCGACGGCAAACGGATAACCGAGGAGGGCGATCATGCTCCCGAGATTGCTCGCCGCGTAAAGGAAGTACGGATCGCGAGCAGTCGGGATCGACAGCGACGCAAACCACCGCTGGAGTAACGGTGCCGTCGTCGACACGATGAAGAATGGGAGGCCAACCTGCAGTGCCATGGTCCGCAGGACCCACCAGACCGGACTCTGATCAGCCGAGGGCTGGCCCTCGCCCGCACTCAACGGCAGGCTGATCAGTGGAACGAGCAGGACCAGGACGTGGAAAACCGTTTGCCGCTTGATACTGAGCCACTGGGTCGAAATGTGCGCGTAAAGATAGCCGAGCAGCAAGGTCGTCTGGAAAAACAGGACGCAGGTGTTCCACACCGCCGGACTGCCCCCCAGCCTCGGCAGCGTGAGCTTGGCGAACATCGGCTGGACCAGAAACAGTAGCGAGGCACCGGTAAAAATAGTTGCGGTGAATAGCGGAGCGGCAATCGACGCCGGCAGCGACAGGCGCCCTACACGCGCGGTGGAATCGAATCTGAGATTGGACTCGAACGTGCCGCCAGATTCCAGGGTGACGGTCTGTGGCGGACTGCTGCTATCGGGGCGCAATCCAGATGGTCTTTCGATACCGGACAGGAATGCCATTTCTCAAAGCTGGCTGGAATAGCCACGCCT
The DNA here is from genome assembly GCA_963724485.1 of uncultured Acidobacteriota bacterium. GTDB lineage: Bacteria > Acidobacteriota > Vicinamibacteria > Vicinamibacterales > UBA2999 > JACCSI01. The sequence goes on along the minus strand of CAVRUW010000008.1, from coordinate 499,811 downwards.
TCACAGCGCTCAACCACATCGTGTCGTGGACGGTTTGAGGCTGTCCGACCAGCCTTACCCACTCGACGGTGCCATCCATCGCGATCAACAGCTCGATACGCGTGAGATCTTCACGGCGCAGATGCGGCGGCAGTTCGCGCGTCAAAGGCAGGTTCAGACTGAGCGGCGGTACTACCTCGGCCGATGTTACGGTGTACACCGTGAGCGGATCGACCCCCGACGAACCGTTCGAGGCGGTATCGGTGACGGTGGGAGGCGGCGCGCTCGAATTCGGCCCGGCGCTCTCCACAATCGGCAGCGGCTCGAGATCGAATACCTGGGCGACCGTCGCCGCGGTCTTGAGCGGTGCCAGGGACTTGCGCGGACCGGTTGGCGGCTTCTCCGACGGCGTGTCGGTGGTCGGCGTCGCACCCGGCGGTGGCGATGGGGCGGCATCGGGCGACACGAGCCGGCCGAGGCCGACACGCTCCGTGACCGCCGAGATGCCCTGCACTACAGCATCGCCAACTTTCTCGGAGGCCTTGACTGCCACTTCAGTCGCGGTCTGCGAAACACCCGAGTCGACTTCGACGGCGCCGGCCGCCAGCGCGTAGCGGAGCCCGGCGACAGCCGCGACGCCAAGGATGATGGCTGCAGCTGCGACCCGGAACACACGAGGATTGATCTTTCGGCGCGCCGGCTTTGCCTTCTTCGCCGTCTCGCTCTCCGTCGGCAGCGGTGCGAGCGAATCGAGCGTCGTGCTGGCGTTGGAAGCCGCGGGTGGCGCAGCCTGTGCGCGTTCGAACAGCGACTTGATCAGACCGGATCGATTGGGACGCTCGTAGTATTCGAGCGCTGTGTCGAACTCGAGGACCGTACGAAAGTCCGGCGACGGGGCGGTGGCGCGCGAGATGACCAGGCGCAGCTGCACTGGTGGCGACGAGTTCCCAAGCGTGGCCTGCAGCAGTTGCCCGAGCCGTCTCACCGGTTCATCGGTTTTGTACCCACCATCGATTTCGACATTGCCAAACGACGTCAGCCGCACCTGGTGGAGCTCAGGAATCGTGGAGGCCTGGCGTGGCGAGGCAAGGAGCTGCTCGGTGACACCGCGGACGATGGCGATGCCCTCGGGCCACTCGATGGTGACCTTTCGCCCGATGATGTCAGATAGTGTCAGCGTATCGCCCATAGCCTCGCCTTTTCGCACCCGTCACAAATGCTTGAAGAACGTCGCGACGGTCTTGACGATGTCCTCGGCCCACAGAGAAACAGTGCGAAAAAAGTTGTCCGGCCCTCCCATTGCAACCACGACGAAGAACACCGCCACCGAGACCGGGATCACGGTCATCCATCCTTCGCGCGGCTTCCCGGAGGTTTCCATCAGTGCCTACTTCCGCGGAGCGAAATAACCGCCCCGGCTCCGGACAACGGTGTTCGGGTCTTGCGTCTTGATCTCCACTGATCGCCACTCGCCGTTACGATCTGTATCGGTTGATGAGTAGGTAATGATCCAGCGGCGTCGCAGGGTCTCGATAACCCGCGCATACTCGGCATCGAGTTGCGTCACGTCCTGCGGGAAATACGCTTCGCCGCCGGAGGCCGCGGCCAACTCCTCGAGGACCTTCCGGTCCACGTTGGGCCCCATGCCGATGCTGAAGATTGCGGCGTCGACCTCGCGTGCAGAAGCGAGCACCTGCTCGTAGGTCCAGCGACTGCCCGGGCCGGTGCCGGGATTGTTCTCGTCTCGCCCGTCGGACACGATCACGATCACGCGACGCCCCTCGACGCGGTTCAACCGCTCGAGCGATTCGGCCAACGCGTCATAAAGCGCGGTGCCGCCGTTCGACACGTACTTTTCGATCCCTTCGCGAATGACGCTGCGGGACGACCCGAGATCCTCGACGATCTCCGCCGTGTCCGCGAAGAGGGCGAGACCCATCTTGTCTTCGGGACGCAGCGTGTCCACGAAACGAAGCGCCGCTTCCTTGGCCGCCTGCGCCGCCTTCCGCATGCTGCCGCTGGCATCGAGCGCCAAAATGATCGAGACCGGGTTGATCGCTTCCTGGAACGATTCGACCTTCTGTTCGACGCCGTTCTCGACAACGATCAGGTCTTCCGCCGTGAGTTCGGGGAATCCATCCTCGGCGTCAGTCAGCGTGAACTCGAGTGTCGCTCGCACCGGCGGCGGCTTGGGCGCGAAGTAACCGTTCCTCGAGCGAACGAAGTACTCCTCGTTGCCGGTCATCACGGTGATCTCGCGCCACTTGCCGTCGAGCGCCTGATTCTGCGGCGTGTAAGACAGCAGATAGCGGTTCTGCACGTCGGACGCCAGGACGTCGTGGACGATCTGCAGCTCGGTCTCGCGACTCGGCAGGAACGCCCGGCCGCCGGTTTCTTTGGCCAGCCGCTTGAAGAAGCGCTCGCCCTGCAGCGAAATGCCCGCGACACCGCCGATGCCGACGACGTACACGGTCGCACCGACTTCCTTCACCGCGGCAAGCGCGTCCTCGAACTTGCTCGCGCTGTGCTCGTCGTACCCGTCGGTAATCAGCACGATGGCGCGACGCCCTTCGAGGCCGCCAAGGTGGGGCGACAACTCGATCAACGAATCCAGAATCGCTGTCCCGCCGCGCGGCTCGATCTTGGAGATGGCGTCGAGGACCGTGTCGCGATCATCCGTCGGCCCGGTGATCGGCTGCAGCGCCTTCGAGAACGGCACGATCAGCATCCGGTCCTTCGGCCGCATGTAGCCGACGAGCCGATTGGCCGCCTCGCGCACGAAGTCGATGCGCCGCGACATGCTCTGGCTGCTGTCGACCAGCATCGCGAACGTCGCCGGCAAGTGATCCTGACCGGCGAGATCGAGCGTCTGCGGCACGCCGTCTTCAAGCACGGTGAAGTCCTGATGGCCCAGGTTGCGGACAAACTTGCCATCCTTATCTTGGACAATCGTGTCGAGCAGAACGCGGCTGACCTCGGTGAGGTCGGTAACCTCGAAGCCCTTTCAGCACCACCTTGTCGGTGGCGGTGTTGCCGAGATTGTCGGCAACCGAGACGGTGATTTCCGTGGGCACGAACGGGTTCTCGTCCACCCATTCCGTCGCGTATGGCGGCCCGCCTTCGACGGTCGCGAGGAGCTTGCCGTCGACGAAGAACTGCACACCCGACAGCACGGTCTCCGGAATCGGGCGGATTTGCGCGACGATACGAACCGTCGCGATCTCCCCGGTCCGTCCCATTGGCGAGGTGATGCGAGCGGTCAGCTTGACGGGAGCGTCGCCGTCCTTGCCGTCCTTCCCGTTCTTACCGCCCTTGCCGTTCGACTTCGTCTCGGCGGTCGTAGACGGATCGACGGCGGGCACAGGTGCCGGCGCCTGAGTCGAAGCCGGCTCTGCCGGCAGCGGTCTCGGTTCCTGACCGAGCGACGCGCTCGGACAGACCAGTACCAACCCGGCCACCAGGGCCAACACCGCACCGCGAATTCCGCGAACGCCGATCGTCATGTGCTTACGAATACAGAACCGGGCTTTCCTGTTCGTCGACGAAGTAGCTGGCGCACGCCGCGTCGAGCAGCTCCGGCGTAATTTCCCGTGGCATCCCGCGGTACTCGGCGAGCGACAGCACCTGGGTCAGCAAGTCACGCGGCTGACATCCGCGCAACGCAATCTTGCGCGGCTTGTAGTAGTTCTGGAGCAAGTGCTCGACGAACTTCTTGTCGAAGTCGAGCTTTCGCTCCCTGCAGACGTTCTCGAAGATCTGGCTGAACTCGGAGACGGTCGGACTCTCGGCGAACACCTTGTAGTGAATACGGCGCAGGAACGCTTCGTCGACGAGCTCCGCGGGCTTGATGTTGGTGGCGAAGACGACCAGCACCATGAACGGCAACTCGAACTTCTGGCCGGATTGCAGCGTGAGAAAGTCGACGCGGCTTTCGAGCGGCACGATCCAGCGATTGAGCAGGTCGCGTGGTGCGCACTGCTGACGCCCGAAGTCGTCGATGACCAGCACGCCGCCGTTGGCGATTGCCTGCACGGGCGCGCGGTAGAACTTGGTGCTCGGGTTGTAGTTGAGTTCGAGGGCGTCGAGCGTCAACTCGCCCCCGACCATCACCATCGGCCGCTTGCAGCGAATCCAGCGGCGATCGGGCCGATGTCCGAGGTCGAGGCTCTGATCCGCGGTTGGATCCTCATCAACGTCCAGCGGCTCGTGGCTCACCGGATCGAACAAACGAATGATCGCGCCCTCGACTTCGATCGCATGCGGGATCGCCAGTTCACCGTCGAGCAGCTTGCGAATCGCCTGGGCGATGACGGTCTTGCCGTTGCCCGGAGGCCCGTAGACGAACATCGAATGGCCGGCGTTGATCGCGGGGCCCAACTGATCCAGCACATGCTGGCTGATGACGAGATGCTGGAACGCCTCGCGGACCTTGTCCCGAGTCGCATCGCGTCGCGACAGCCACCTGCGAACGCCCAACATGTACTTGCGGTACTGATCGAACGGCACCGGCGCAATGCCGACGTAGTGATTCGATTCGAGGAAGAACACCGCGCGAGCGCGACCGGCATCCGAAATACGGTAGCGATACGAGGCGCGGCCGACCATCGTGCCGCCGGCAATCTCCACCTGACGCTGTTGGATGAGCAGGTCGAGAACCGGCTCGATGACGGCAAAGTTCAGCCCGAGACGCTGCGACAGCTCAGCGCCGTTCAACTCGCCGGCGAAGTGCAGTGTCTTCAGCGCAAGCTGGAGGACCAAATCGACGCTGAGCCCCGACTCCTCCAGGGTCTTCGGCGCCACTGGTAACTCGGTGAACCGCGAAGCCGGCGAGTGCATTTCTGTTGCTGATGACATGTGGCTCTCAGTTGCTCCCCTTCAACATCCGTACACGCGCCAAGTGAGCGTACGCCTTGGCAGCCGAAAAATCCGGTCGTAATCTGATCGCCGCCTCGAACGAGTGAATGGCCGCTTCGAAGTGGCCGGCCGCCATCTGCACGACGCCGACGTTGTAATGCTCGCCAGCGCCATCGCCGTTCGCCATCAACTCGCTGCGTGCTTTCTCGACGTTCCCAGCCGCCGCGTGGGTCAGCGCAAGGTTGTTCCTCGCGGGAGACAGCGCCGGCGCCACGCGCAGGCTCCACTCACAGAGCGACTGCGCCTCGGACAAACGTCCAAGCCGGAGTTCGAGATAGCACAGATTGTTCGAGGCCCATGCGGCGGTGGGGTCCAGCATGAGCGCGTGTTCGTAGGCCCGACGCGCTTCGTCGTAGTCCCCGAGCACATCCAAAATCGTTCCCAGCGTGTTCTGCGCCGAGGCCGACTCCGAGTCTAAAAACACGGCGCGGTGTGCTGCACTGAGGGCCCGATCGGGAAACCCCCAGTCTCGCCACAATCGCGCCATCCCGTCGTGCGGTTCGGCCCGCTTCGGGGCCTTCTTCGCCGCCAGCACATACCGGCGATACGCCGCGTCAAACACGTGCAGCCGCCGGTACTCGCCAGCCACCAACAGGTGGCTGTCGACCGTGGGCTGCGCCAGTTCAGTCAGTAGCGCTGCGGCGAGCCCCGCGTCGGTGCTCTCGACCGTCGTCCCAAACGTGCTGGTGCGCGGTTTACGCTCTTCATCGGACAACCCCTTGGCTCGGTTGTCGACGGCTGGCGGGCCGCCCAGGTCGACGTCGGGCTGTCCGGCTCGAACCAACTTCCCCGAGAGCGTGCCGGTGGGCCCGCTCGCGCAGGCACTCAGCGCCAGTACGCCGAGCAGCGGCGCGAGCACGCGGCGCACGGGGCTCCGGATCCTAGTCGTCGGCGCGGAGTCTCGCGCGCCGCCGCATCAAGTACAGAATCAGGAACACACCCGCCAGAGCCAACATGATGATGTTTGTTGTGCTGCCCATGTCCTTCCTTCTCCGTTCAATCGTGAACTGCGTTTACTGAACGACCTGTCCGAAAAACACCCGAATGAACTGAATCACTGCGGGACCAAGTGTGACGACGTAAAAAGCCGGGAACAGGAAGAACACCAGCGGGAAAACCAGCTTGACGCCAATCTTGGCCGCCCTCTCTTCCGCGCGCTGTCGTCTCTTTACTCGGGATGTTTCTGCGTGCGTGCGCAGTGCCTGTGCGATGCTCGTGCCGAATCGATCGGTCTGGACGAGCATCGCCACGAGTGAGCGCACATCCTCGACCTTCGTGCGTTCCGCGAAGTTCTTGAATGCCTCAATTCTCGTCTTTCCAGCTCGAACTTCGGTCGTCACCAACCGGAGCTCGCCGGCCAACTCTGGGTGAGAGATCTCCAGCTCAACGCTGGTCTTCTGAATCGCCTGGTCCAATCCGGTCCCCGCTTCGACGCAGACGATCATCAAATCCAGCGCGTCGGGAAGACCATTCTCGATTTTCAACTTCTGCTTGGAGATGAGATAGCCGAGCACCAATGCCGGCAACATGTAGCCGATCATCGCCAAGATGGCGGCGAGAACCCACGCAGTGGGCGGGTTCATATATAGCAACGCCGGCGTTGCGAAAACGAACGGCAAGGTTAGTTCGGAGACTGAATAGATCACAGCGGCGCCAAAGCTGTGAATCCCGGCCATCGCCAACCGTCTGCGAAGACGGCTCATCTCCTTTGGCGACTTTGGCAGTCGATTAGCGATTCGCTCCAAACGAGGATCGAGCTGTTCAGTGAGACGAATCTGCTCAGATGAGCCGAACGCCACCGCCGACGCACCGGCAGCGGCCATCTCGTTCAAGCGGCGGCGCTCTGGCGCGGTTCGGCCAAGGATCGCCGAGGCGCCAATCCCCACGAGAAGGGCGATGGACACGAAGAAGCCGACGACGACGAGCACCAATTCAGGAGTCATGACTACAGCTCGCGTGTCTCAATAGGGAATATCGACCAGCTTGCGGATGATCAGCGTGCCGAGCACCTGCAGAATCAGGGCGATGATGATCATACGAACCCCCAACGGGTCACTGATCATCATGTTCATGTGACCAGGGGCAATGACGAATAGGGCAAGCGCAAGCGCCGGGGGCAATCCGGCGAGAATCCACCCGGTAATTCGGCCGTGCGCAGTGAGCACACGAACCTGCCGCTTGACGCGGAAACGATCGCGAATGACCGAGGCCAGGTTGTCGAGCACTTCGCCGAGGTTGCCGCCGGTCTCGCGCTGCGTGAGGACCGCGGTGACAAAGAAGCGGGCATCGATGAGCGGAATGCGTGCCGCAAAGGCCTTCATCGCATCGGGCAGCGGCATACCGAAATTCTGGCGGTCATAGAGGAGCTTGAACTCTTCGCCCACCGGCTTCGGGATCTCCTCGGCCGCCATCGCCAGACCGGTGGTGAACGCGTGACCAGCCCGCAGCGCACGGCCGATCAGGTCGATCGCCTCAGGAAACTGCTCTTCAAACTTTCGCAAGCGACTGTTCTTCTTCTGCTTGACGTAAATGAAGGGAATGAAGGCCGCCAGTATTCCAGCGGCCATACCGATCAACGTCATGTTGGTGAGGAACCTCACCACCACGTAAGCGAACAGGGCCGAGCAGGCCGATGACAATAACAGGGTGCCGACTGTCATCTGCAGGCCCGCTTGCGTCAGGTCGCGCTGCAATGGATCGGTAAATCGACCCATGCGGCCGAGCAGGGTGTTGAGCTGCGCGACGCCGCTCAGCTGTTCGACCGGCCGGAGAATCCGCGCTTCTTTCGTGACCTTGGTGATCCGATCCGGCTGAAGCCGCTTTTGAAGCGCTGCGTCCTCGGACTGATCCTGGCGAAGGACGAAGAACCAGTACGCTCCAAAGACCAGGCCGAGGACGCCGATGAAAATGGCACCGACTACTATCTGCATGCCAGCCTCACGCCACGGCCTTCACGTGATCGAACATGTCCATCGGCAACGTCATGCCCGACGCCATGATGCGATCGCCGCACTTCGGCCGGATGCCGGTGGCACGGAAGCGACCCACGACTCGCCCCTCGGGCGAGATGCCGGTGCGCTCGAACACGAAGATCTCCTGCATGGTGATGACTTCACCTTCCATGCCGGTGATCTCCGAGATGCCGGTGACCTTACGGGTGCCGTCCGCCTGACGCGAGACCTGGACGATCAAGTTGATCGCCGAGGCAATCTGCTGACGAATCGCACGCTCGGGAATATTGAGGTTGGCCATCGCCACCATCGTGTCGAGACGATAGAGCGCGTCACGCTGACTGTTGGCGTGGACCGTGGTCAAGCTGCCGTCGTGGCCCGTGTTCATGGCCTGCAACATGTCGAGCGCTTCTTCGCTACGCACCTCACCGACGATGATGCGGTCGGGGCGCATACGCAGGGCGTTGACCACGAGCTCGCGAGCGCGGACCTGGCCTTTGCCTTCGATGTTGCCTGGGCGCGTCTCGAGCCTTACGACGTGCGGCTGCCGCAGCTTCAACTCGGCCGCATCTTCAATGGTGACGACCCGCTCCCCCGGGCTGATGAAGCTGGAAAGAATATTGAGGAGGGTCGTCTTACCGGAACCGGTTCCGCCCGACACCACGAGGTTCAAGCGCGCCGCGATCGCGCACTTGAGGAATTCCATCATCGGCTGCGTCCACGAATCACGGACAACCAGCTCTTGTGCACCGAGACGGTCGGTGCGGAAACGACGAATTGACATGGCCGGGCCATCGAGCGCCAGGGGCGGAATGATCGCGTTGACACGCGAACCGTCAGCCAATCGTGCGTCCACCATCGGGCTCGATTCGTCGATGCGGCGACCCACCGAGCTGACAATGCGCTCGATGATCTGCATCAAGTGCGCGTCGTTGCGAAACACGATGGACGTGGCCTCGAGCTTGCCCTCGCGCTCGATGTAGACCTGGTCGCATCGATTGACCAGGATGTCCGAAATGTTCGGGTCGCGCAGCAGCATCTCGAGCGGGCCGAGGCCGAAGAGCTCGTTGATGACGTCGGCGATCAACGCTTCGCGCTCGTAGAGGCTGAGCGGCATCGAAGCGCTCTCGCGCTCGATCATCCCGACGATCAGGTTGCGAATCTCGGGCTCGGCATCGTCGCGCCGCATGCGCGTCAGGCGCTCGAGATCGAGCCGATTCAGCAGCTCCTGGTGAATGCGGTTCTTGAGATCCTGATAATTGGGGGTACGGGTATCGATACCCGCGCTACCCGTGCTTGGCGTCAGTGAACTGGCAAAAGTAGACATCGCTGCTCTTTCCTGCTGTTCCTACACTCGACGAGGAGAGAGGCGACCGAATAATCCTCCGCTCCAGGCCTTCGAGTCCTTTTCGGGTTCGCGGACGCCGCCGAGATCACGCGCATACGCGGAGAACGCCGCCGCCAGCTCGCTGTTGCTGTCGAGGACCACCGGGCGTCCCTTGTTCATGGCCTGCAGCGCCAGGCGATAGTCACTCGGGAAGGTGTGGCGGACGCTGATGCCAACCGTCCGCTGAATGTCTTCGTGACCGATCTCGGCCCGACGATCGGTGCGCGTCAACACCAGGTTGATGCGCTCGGGGCCGTAGCGCTGACGCAACGTCGCCGCCATCCGGCTCGCGTTGCGAACCGTGGCCAGTTCCTGGTTTGCGACCAGCACGATCCGGGTGGCCATCTCGAGCGAGTCGAGCGCCGCGGTGTCGGAGCGCGGCACGTCGAGCACGGTGATCCGTCGCGTGTGGCTGGTGAAATCCAGCAGCGCGCGAATGCGCGTCGCATCGAAGATGCCGGTCACGGGCTTGCCGGAGGCACCCAGCAGCTCGAGCCCCGACTTGGTCTTGACGACCAGGCCGCGGAAGAACGCCTCGTCGAGACGCTGCACGTGCTCGAGCGCATCCATCACCGAAAACCGCGGCTCTTCACCGAGGAACACGGCGGCGTCGCCAAAGGCGACGTTCAAGTCGACGAGCAGGGTCGAATCGGCACTGGCCGTGGCCAGTGCGGTCGCGACGTTCACCGCGACCGTGGTGGCGCCGACGCCGCCCTTGGCGCCGATGAACGCGTACACCTCGCCCCGCGTCCCCGCGGTGAGCGCCCCCATCAAACGCTTGACCGCCGACGTCAGTTCCGGCACGGAGACCGGATGCGTCACGATCTCGTTGACGCCAGCGCGCATGGCCTCGAGCATCAACGTCGGATCGAGCTGAGCGACGACGAGCAGAATGCCGGTCGTCGGATGTTGCCGCTTGAGAACGGCGACGGCCGGAGGCAGCTGCTGCTGGTCGCGCAGGTCGAGCACCAGCACCTCGGGCTGCCGGGCCCCGGGCTGCGAGAGCGTGCTGAGGGCGTCGCGCGCCACGACCACACACTGCATCCCTGTCTCGCGCAACTGCTGCGCGAGCTGTGCGTCCGAGCTGACCAACTTGAGGACCGGCGTCACCGTTGCTCCTTAACGAACGCGAGATTGTAAGAATCTGACAAAACTACTTGCCACGAGGCTTGTCAACCGGGCTGTTCTTGGCTGTGACCGTTGGCGTCAACGGCGCGTCCACGAGGCCCGCGCCACCCTCGAGCCGTGCGCCATCGGGCGGCTTCGTCCCGTCGGCTGGTGGTTTGCGGAGAAATGAGTCAGGCACCGTCGGCAGCGAAGGCACCTCGTCAGGATCCAGCGCACGCACTAGGCGTGGCGTGATCAGAACCATCAGCTCAGTCTGCTCGGCGCGCTTCGTCTTGCTCCTGAAAAGATAGCCGATGATTGGCAACTTGCTGAGAATCGGGATCGCCGCCGCATCGTTCTGCGAGACGTTGTCGAGCAGCCCTGCGATTGCAAACGACTGTCCGTCTCGGAGTTCGGCGACCGTCTCCGCGCGCCGCGTCGTCAGTGCGGGAATCCGGAAGCCAGACAAGGTAATACCATTGACGAAGTCAAGCGTGCTGACTTCGGGTCGCACTTTCAACCGAATCACATCGCCGGCGATGGTCGGCGTGAAGTTCAGGCGGATGCCGAATTCCTTGAAAATCACCGAGACGCCACCGCCAGTGCCCTGGACAATGGGCACCGGGAACTCGCCCCCGGCCAGGAAACTCGCTTCCTGGTTGTTGTAGGCGATCAGGTTCGGCTCGGCGAGACTCTGAAATCCCCCGGTCTGTTCCAGTGCCTTGAGAACCCCACCGATGCCTTCCTGACGATCGAAAAAGAAGATATTGAGAAAGTCGCTGAACGTGACCGTGGGTGGTTCGGTGGCACTACCGCCTTCGAAGCCCGGCGCGGCAAACTGCTGTGTGGTCGATCGCGCCAGCGAACCGGTCTCGGGAGACGAACAGCGCAAGTCCAGCCTCCGACACGATGCGGCGATTCACTTCGGCAAATCGAACCTGGAGCATCACCTGCTGGCTCTCGCTCCCGCCCGGCACCTGCAACAGGTTGATCACCTGCGCCTTGGGCAACGACGCCTGCGCGATCTCGCCGATACGAAGCATCACATTGGTGTTCGAGACTCGGCCGGAAAGAAGCGTTGCGCCTTCGCTTGTGCTGACGGTGACATCCTCACCAGGAAACAGCAGATGGATTTGCTGTTCCAGCGACGTCGTGGCCTGCTCGACAACCACGTCGTATTGACTGCGGGTTGTGGTCCCCCAAACGATCAGGCTGACGGTCCCCGGCGCTTTGCCGTCAATCAGGATCTCGCGCGGTTGAACGACCACCGCGTCGGCGATCGTGGGATTCGTGATGGCGATGCGTGTGACGTCGAACTCTGTCGGGATCACGGTCGAACGTCCCGTGATGATGTTGACCTTGGGATACACATCACCTGCCTGCAGCGACGCCGGCGGCGGTGGCGCAGCCGGGGCCGCAGGCTCCTGGCCAATCACGAGGACAGACGAACCCAGCAAGGCGAGCGCGAACACACCCCGCGCAACCAGACCTCGACGCAACGAACCTGAATGTTTCCGCATTATCGGACCACCTCTTCAGAGCGCTTGGCACCGCGAATCGCTTCAACGGTGTAAATCTTCGGAGGGGGAGGCGGAGCGGCAACTGGCGCCGGCGCCGCAACGCGGCGGGCCTGCACCTGTTTAATGACCGGCGGCGGCGCCGGCGCCTGGCCCATGAGGGCGGATGCGCGGGCACCGGCGGTTTCGGTAGGCTTGCGATCGAGCGGGTTGCGCAACGTCAACATGATCGAACCCTCGCTCGACGCGAGCGCAATCTTCTCGGCGTCAGCCGGCGTGACGAGCAGCGTCACCACCGATGTCGGAATGGGCTGACCGTCGCGCGCTTTTTCCTGATCGTAGCGAGTTCCTGCGGTAAGAACTTGAAGATCGCTCACCACTGCTCGTGTCATCGCGTCCTTATTTCCCTCACGTTGCAGTGTCACCAGCAGGTCCACTCGGGTGCCCGGCACCACGAACCCGGCAACGCCGATCACCTCGTTGACTCGGACTGACAGTGCACGCATGCCTTCGGGGATCGACGGTGGCAACCCGGCGCCCGCCTCGAGAGGCGCAAGCTTCGACTCGCTCAACGGTTCGTTGGAGACAATCGGCGAGATCAATCCTCGATTGACGACCTGCTCGACCGCCGTGAAGCCGTTCGTCACAGGTGCACTTGCGGGCCACGCCACAAGCTTCACGTGATCCTTGGTGAGAAGGGTACCCATCGCCAAATCCTGTGTGGCGACAACCTGATAGATACTACGGACTTCAACTTCTCTGACCGGCATCCGTTGGATGATCTGGTAGGCGCCAAGGCTGGCCGCCGCTGCACAAGCCACGGCAATGCCGACGACGACTGCTGTTCGGGTGGTGCGATCCATTAGTGTCTCCGCTTCGAATTACGCGCTGAACTACCTGACGCCTGGCTCGCGTCCGCCGGTGTCGTCCAATTATTCGGTCGATGGCAACAGAACCGTTAGGTGCTGGGTTTACCCCTCGTCGCGCATGACGGCCAGTCCGCTGACGGGCACTGACGAGAAGGCGGTGCCACCAAACCAGGACATCATGGGCCCAGAAACATGTAGTCGTGAAAGATATGTCACCGACACCCGCTTGGCAGGCACCGAACCGCTGGCCGACAGTAACCGTGACGTCGGTAACAACGACGGGTCCAACTTGCCCCAGCCGTGGGCAGCCCGCCGGCCTCGATATAATCATGCACTCGTGCCTCGGCGTCCGCATTGAGGTAGCCTGGCAGCACGGCGATCCGAGCGCCTTCGCGCGCCGCGTTGGTGACCACTTCCATTCGCTGGAAGAGGAAACCAAAGTCGACGATCCCCAGAATCACTAACAGCAGGAGCGGAAAGACCAACGCGAACTCAATCAGCTCGGCGCCGCGCTCCGATTTGAAGCGTCGTTTACCGGTTATCGAAACCATAGGGTCACCATGAGGCCGGCCAGGACGGGCACGGCATACGCCAGACGCGGCGCGTTGGGACCAGCCATGAGCGTGAGCTCCGGCTGTGGCCGAATACCGAGCGACACGCCAATACAGGAGGAGTCCCCACACATTACGAAGCGCTTGCTTGAGATAACCAGAGTAGGCCGCCACGATGATCGCGAGCACACCGCCAGCAATAGCCGAAAACAATCCCACCCAAATCACTGACGCGGCGCCCAGCCACGCAGCCGATCGCACCGAGCAACTTGATATCGCCAGCGCCCATCCCGCCGAGCGCGAACACGGGAAAGAACAATGGCCACACCAACGACCCATCCGATAAGAGCGAAACCCAATCCCGACAACCCGCCGATGTACGCGTGCGCGGCGATCGCCGCGAGCGCGGAACCGAAAGTAAGCAAATTAGGAATGCGACGCGATTACACGTCCCACACTACGGCGATGAAAACGACGCCGAGTGCGACGAATTTGAAAGGCAGTCATGATGGCGCGCGCTACGTACAGGCGCTGCTTACGGGGTGATGGGATCTTCGGGCTCCCAGAGGTCCTGCACTCCGGTATCCCAGTTCTCGTACTTGCTTCCGAGCTCTGTACGCGACCGCGTCCCACGCGAGGACTCCCACGGTGCCTATAACAAGAGCCAGAAGACCGTACTCGATCAAGTCCTGGCCCGAGTCGTCGACGATAAATCGAATAAGAAAGTTGCGCACGAGCAATCGCTAACCTGGAATCTTGTCTATCTGCCCCGCGTAATCCACGTACCATGCATTGATCATTGTGCCGATCGATGTAATTGAGGCCGTTGCAATCAAGGATATGAACGCCGCCAACATTGCGTACTCAATCAGGTCCTGACCCGATTCGTCGCGAAGCGCTCGGGAGATCAGCCGCTTCATTTTGCCCTACCTTTCTCCATGGTGGCGCCAACCTCCTATGCGATCGGCTCCGGCGCTGTGCAAAGCATTGAGAATTGAATCAGGCGGGGTATTCCCCGCCTGATTCGTAAGGCACTAGCCAGGGATCTTGTCGACCTGGCTGTTGAGCTCGGTGTAGACGCTGTTCACGCCGGTGCCGACCGCAGTGATAGCGGCAACGGCCACGAGCGAGATGAACCCCGCCAGCAACGCGTACTCAATCAGGTCCTGGCCCTGCTCGTCACGAACGAAACGGTTGAACAGATTCTTCATTATCTTCTCCCTATTAACCAGAGGTTTTATCCGGCCGTCCGGGCCGTTATTACCCGGAGCGGCGAGTCAGATCCGACGGTTCCTCGCGTGGCTCCTGGCTCACCGCGTCCGGTGAAGGTTTCGCCAAATCTGACGAACGGACCCGGAGTTAGCGTCGTGCCCTGCGCAGGTCGTTCTGTGACCCAGCAACCGTCTGCGCCCGGCTACTGGTTTTCCGCCCCGGCGGCGAAACTCGATCCGTCTTTTTTATCGGCCGTTCGCGTCCGGGGTTAAGTGCAAATTGGCGTCCCCCGCGAGGCCCACATCGGCCCGGTCGTACCAGGCCTTCCAGACGCGGCGAGGGATTGCATGGTCTGTGCCGGAAGCCCAGCCATACGGCCAGCCAGGCTTCCGACAGTCGTCTTGGCCGAAGCGCTCCCACCGAGTCCCCGGCGCCAAGATCTGCTGCATCAACAACTTCCGGGCCACTTTCGCATCGCTTCTCGAGCGCAACTAGCGCACGTCAAAGTTCAAAACAGGCATATCATGCACCGAATTGCGCTGCACAGGAAATCACTTTTCAAAAGCTCAGCAAGGACAGCTTTGCCACGCCTGTGGCGGATTTGGTGTGACGCGGGCGGGCTCCAGAGCGCTCCGACACCCCCGAAGATCGGCCGTACAGACGAACGGCGGGGCCCTCAGATCGCCCCGCCGTTCCGGCCTAACGCGATTCAGTCGCCGACTACCTGACCAGGCTGTAAATCTGTAGGAACGCCGCGCCAGGCGAGCTGTTCGCCTGGCCCGCCTTGATACTGGGCGGCCTGGCAACCAGCCGGCCCACGACGGTCTTGCTGGGGCTCGTCGCAATAAGTCGTCGGGTCGAGGCGTCCCTGAGCCGCGACGTCGTCGCACATCCCTTCAACGAAGAAGCCCATGATGTTCACGACCTTGACGATGCAGTCGGTGCCGGTGCATCCGCTGGCGGCGTAGTCGTGCGTGTGGAAAATGCACGATTGGCACGTAGCGCTGACTCCTTGCCTGCGTAGATCATCTGACACAATCATGTGCCGGTCGTCCCAATAGGCCCCGAGTCGAGGGCGATGAGTCATCGACGCCCTGCCTAGTCGGTCCCTGCGACATCCCTGTCTTTGAGCTGAGACGCAGCCAAGTTCGGGATCCGTGATCACTCGGGTTGTTGCACATCGCTGCCCGCCCACAGGCCAACCGTCGGGATCCATGAAGGGCATGTCGCGATCGCTTCCTCGATAGCTAGTCGCTGCCCGTATGCATCCGGGAAGTCCATTTCCTGCGTCCAGCCGGCGCTCCACGTGCCGACGGTCCCAGCCTTCAACGCCATCTGCATTCCGCGATCGTTGGCGAGCGAGAAACCCTGTCGGATTCGTTTCGGGCTTCAGCGGCGCTCGATAGACATCTCCGGCAGCGGGTTCCCAAGCGTCCCACTGATCCCAGGAGAGTTGGACCCGACGAGTCGATCCATTTGTCGGCTACGGCCCACGGCTTGACACAGTTGATTGAATTGGCGCCGCGCTGCCTGCGCCGTCGCGGTGGCTCGAACGCCCTGATCGGTGATGCCCAGCATCGTCGCAAAGAACACCGGCAGCGTGTTGGTATGCGTGACGGCCGCGTCGTCCGGCGCGCCACGCATGACGTCGACGCGAATGCAACTGTTGCCGCCGCCGGCACTCGCCGGACACGGATGAGGAAGGTTGGAGACGATCGACGTCGGCCGGCGATGTGGTTTCGCCCCACACCGGACTCTCGCGCGCGACGTTCGACGCCGTCACTCGCGACGTCGCAGTGGGCATCCCGGCGCCGATCGACTGAGCGCCTGCGAGCGCACCGGCGTCAGCGGATGTCTGCGCCTGGCCGCGGGCGGCCCACAATACTCCGTAGTCGACAACGATCGCGCTGAACGCGACAAGGCACATCAACGCCACCGCAGCCATGATCAAGACGGCACCGCGTTCCGAAGATTTGGCTACCATAGTAGAAAATATAGCCGTCTTCTCGGACGCAGCTCCGCAGTCCACGCGGTGACTTGCGCGGTCTGACACAATTCTTTTTTCAATGCGCGCAGGCGGAGGCGGCGGCGCGCGTCGCCTTTTCAATTTCGATTCAACGGAGTAACGAAAAGCGTCTATCGAACGAGTCGAATGACACGAGATAAGGCAGTTGCCGACCGGGTCAGTGCCAGCACCACCGGCCTTCGTCGCCTACGTATCACCATGATCCTTCCGACGACGTCCTTGTTCGGATGCGCACCGCACTTCGTGCCGGTCTCCAGTTTGCCACGCGCCGCAACATCGTCGCAGACACCTTCGATGAAGAAGCCCATGATGTTGACGACCTTGATCACGCACCCCGTGCCGCTGCACGATGCCGACTGTTTGACAATGAAGTCCGCGGGATCGAAGAGCGCCATCGGACGATGCGCGGACTGACGCCTCTGCGAAGTCGCTGTTGACGATCGTTTCGTCCCCGGATCCCACTCCGCATCGTGTCCGGCCGCGATCAGATCGTCGACGCCGTGCTGGTGTGGGGCCCTGGGATACGCCCGCTTTACGTGAAGACATCCGCGCGCAGGGTCCTCGTCCTCCATCCGTCGCAAGGCTGGCCAGCATAGAACCCGACCGTGGGAACGAAGTCGGGGCAGCCGACGGATCGCCGCTTCGTAATCACGCGTCCGCCGTCGCACCCGGGAACTCGATTTGCGTTCGACCATCCGGCGTAGCCACCGCCATGATCGCCCTTGAGCGCGAGCTGATAGCCCTTGTTGGCCTCGAGCGTGAAACCAGTCGGTGGACCAGCTCCCCACGAGGTGGCGGGCGATAGACATCGACGCCAGATCTGAACAAGTCTTCCTGATCCCATCCAGTCGGGTCGATTGTACGGCGTCCGCGGAGTTGTCTTCCCACTTGTCAGCGACCGCCCAGGGCTTGATGCACTCAGACGCGTTGCCAGCTGTCGCTTGTGCCGTAGCCGTCGCTCGCACGCTCTGACTGCGACACCCAGCATCGAAGCAAAGAAGACCGGGAAGCGTGTTCGTGTGAGCGCCACCATCGCGTCTGGCGCGCCGCGCATGACGTCGACGCGAATGCATCCCTCGGTCCCGCCGCCTGCGCTCGCGGGACAAGGATACGGGAGATCGGATGACGATGATATCACCTGCCGCGGTCGTACGCCCCAAACTGGATTCTGCTGAGCGAACGACGTGACGCCGTATCTCGCGTGAGCGTTGCTCGCAGCGCCCGCCAATCGCGATCGCGCCTGCGAGCGCACCAGCGTCCGCCGCAGATCTGCGCCTGCCCGCGGACTGGCCCACAAATTCCGTAGTCGACCACGAGCGCGCTGAATGCGACGAGGACGAACACGCAGACCGCAACCATGATCAGAACTGCGCCACGTTCGCCGTAGGGGGGATATTTCATGACCGTCGCAGAATACCTCGTGTTTTGCTGAGGTTTCAACGACGGAAAACGAAATTTGTAAGTGGACTGCCCCGTTCTGGAACATCTTTCTCGGCATCGAGTCTCCGAGTCGTCAAATTGTCAAAGAGCAACGTGTTGTCGGTCAATGAGTTGCGTGCGTGTTGCCACCCTGGCGAAATCTGATGGATAACGGGTCGCCTCATCACGACAGTTTGGTGCTCGAGCCGCCATTGACCACCTGGTTACGCTGCGAGCGCCGTTTCACGCCGCCAAAAGCGTCAACGCACGAGTCGGGTAATGATGATGAAAGAGTTGCCGGTCGGCACATTCCCGGAGCCGCCACGCCTCGTGCCGACATAACCCATCAGCCGGCCGACGATGTCTTTGTTGTCGTCGTCGCAATAGGTCGACGCGTCGAGTCGCCCTTGCGCCTTGACGTCCTTGCAAACGCCTTCGACGAAGAAACCCATGATGTTGACGACCTTGATGACGCAGTTCGATCCACTACAGGACGACGCCTGATTGACGACGAAGTCCGCGGGATCGAAGAGCGGAATCGGCACGATGCGCGGACTCTCGGCGAAGTCGCTCCCGACGATCTCGGTGCCATTCCAGTACGCGTCTTCGTCAGAGCCGACCAGCGTATCGACGCCCTGCGTGGTCGGCCCCTGCGACACGCCCTGCTTGACTCGCAAACATCCACGCGCCGGATCCTCGTCATCCTTGTCGTCGCACGGCTGGCCCGCGTAGAAGCCGACCTCCGGTACGAAGGACGGGCAGCCAATAATCGCGGCTTCGTAATCCGAACTGCCGGTCGCGCCCGGGAACTGAATTTCGTTCGACCAACCGGCCAGCCAGCTGCCGTGATCGCCCTTGAGGGCCATCTGCAGACCCTTGTCGTTTTCGAGCGTGAAGCCGGTCGTGCCCTGAGATGTCGACGGGATGTAGACATCGACGCCGGGATTGAACGCGTCACGCTGATCCCAACCGGCTTGATTGGTTCCCGAGTTGTCCTCCCATTTGTCCGCGATACCCCAGGGCTTGATGCACTTGACGGCGTTGCCGGAAGTGACCTGTGCGGTCGCGGTCGCTCGGACACCTTGCTGCGTGACGCCGAGCATCGAGGCGAAGAACACCGGGAGCGCGTTGGTGTGCGCGCCGCCTTGATCGTCCAGCGCGCCGCGCATCACGTCGACGCGAATGCAGCCTTCGGTGCCGCCGCCGGCGCTGGCGGGACAAGGATACGGCAGACTCGAGACGACCACGTCACCCGCGGCAGTCGTCTCGCGCCCAGACCGGCGTCTGTCGCGCGATCACCGAGGCGGCGTCACGGGACACGGCGTTGGTCTGCCCCTTGCCGATCGCCAGGGCGCCGGCGAGGGCGCCGGCATCCGCGGACGTCTGCGCTTGACCGCGAGACGTCCACAGGATTCCGTAATCGACCACTATCGCACTGAATGCGACAAGAACGAACAAACAGACTGCCGCCATGATCAATATTGCGCCACGTTCACTCTTTGCGTGCTGCATGATGAGGCAGGATAGAACCTCTATGGTTGGGCTTCAAGCGGACGGGTGCGCAAAAACGTCAACCAATTGCGCTGTTTTTGGACAAAAAAGGGACTCTGACGAACTTCGCAATGGCTGGAACCAGTGCTCCGCCAATCAGTTGACCGATTTTTGCGCCGGGGATCAGAAAGTTGGCAATATCGCGCACTTCAAATGACACGAAGCGCCGATAGAGACATTTAGTCGCGGCAGGAGGCGACTCCTGGCACCAATTCGACGGCGCGTGTCCTCAGCGCACCACCTCTAAGTCCTCTCACTGTCTAACTCTGGCGTATTCAAGCATTTGCGCGGTGAGATCCAACGGATACGAAATCTGCACGTCCGTGACCTTGCCGTCGGCCGCTTGGACCGTCGTCAGCCTCGGCATCACGAAGCCGGTGTAGGACGGCAGGTTGAGCGCCTCGACGCGCGCGACGATTTGATCGCGCAATTTCGGATCGAAGTGCACCCCGTACGCTTCGAACAGCTTCTTCGCCGCCGCATAGTCGCCCTCTGACTTGATGCGCTGCACTTCGGCGAGCAGCCGTCCCACGCCTTCCCTGAACGCCTTCTGGTCGACCATCACCAGATAGGTCTTTCCGTCGCGCGTGCGCTCCTCGATCGCCTTGGTGTTGTCCATCAACCAGCGAACGATCATCTGGCGATTGCGCATGTGATCTTCTTCAATCTGCGTTCCCTCGCGAATGCGGCGCAGCTGCACCAGCGCATTGCGGGTGTAGGCTTCGTACTCGGCCCGCACCGTCGCATCGTGATCGGCCGCGGCAATGATGCTGAGCTCGACCATCTTGGGATCGGCGATGAAGTAGAGACCGACCAGGTCGGCTCGTGCTTCTTCGAGGGCCGAGAACTCCTCCTTCAAGAGCGATTGCGGGCTGCCCTTCACCGTGGCGGCCATGCGCCCCGAGGCGTGACCGATCACCTCGTGCATGTCGGTGGTCAACTCGCCGCCGAAGTCGGCGAATTTCGCCGCTCGTTCCGCTTCGTCGGGCGCCCAGGTGAACTCGCTGCGCATCGTCGGCGGCGTCGAGCGGCTGTAGGCGTCGTTGACGTTTGACAACGCGACCGACTTGCTGCCATAGCGCTCGCGAATCGATTGATCGTTCGGCAGGTTGATACCAATCGGCGTCACCGGGCCGGAATCGCCGGTCTCGATCACGACATCGATCGCGTTGGCCACGATCCCCTGGACGCTTGGCTTGCGATATTTCGGATCCCATGGCATGCGATCCTCGAACCATTGCGCGTTGTCGGCCAGCTTCTTGATGCGCTCGGTCTTGGCCTTGTTGACATAGAAAACGAGCGCCTCCCACGAGCCCTTGACGCCGCGCGGATCGAGGTAAACCTCGATGAAGCCGTTGATCGTATCCACCGTCGACGCCTTATCCTGGACCCAAGCGATGTCGTACTTCGCGCGATCACCATCGTCACCGGTGCGATACCACCGAATCAACGCGCGGAGCGCGTTGGCCATGGGCTGACTTGCGAAGGGCACGGCGGCTTCGAGATGCCGGACCACTTCCCTGATCTGCGTGTCGTAGCGTCCGTCGATCTTGTAAACCTCTTCGACGAGCGAGCCACCTGACCCGCCGGAGGCGTTCGGTGAAGGCGGCCGCTTCACAAGGCGCGAGTTGAGACCGTTCTTCTCGACGAAGCCATTCAAGTCCGCCATCGTGACGCCGTCATACAGATTGTTGGCACTGGCGGCGAGAATGTCCTTCCCAGGCCCCGGTGTTTTGTTGGTGACGATCGGATCGACGGCCGGGTCGAAGAACATCGGTTGCAGCCGCGCGAGCGCGGCCTCGAGCGATTCACCTGATGCAAGCGCGAACTTGGCGCCGTTCGTCGATGCAGTCTTGGCTGCACCCGCAAACGCCTGCGGAGGGCACTTGAGTACGAACTTGCGGGCGGTGAGGTTGTTGTAGGGGCCGTTGTTGATCCAGAACAGCTTGGTATAGCGCTGGATCTCCGCGAGCGTCTGCGCGTCAACACCCGCTGGATGCGAGATGATCTGCTCGAGGATGCCGCGCATCTCGAGCGCGTTCTCATGCTTTTGATCGTAGAAGATGTCGCGACCCGCAATCGCCGCCTGGTAGAGATGCCAGATGAGCACCTTGTCGTTGAGCGGGAGATCAGCAAAACCATCCGCATATAACTGCACGACTGCGGCGTCATCCACTCGGTCGAGGAGATATTTCCGCTCGCCGATTGCCGACGCTGCGGCCGGGGTTGCACCAGTGGTAGCTGACGGCGCGGAAGCCGGCGGAGCCGAGCACGCACCGCCCGCCAGGAGCAGCATCAAAACGATTGCGCGGATCACCATATGGTGACGATACACCCACCTTCGCTTCTGGCTAGCCGAGCTCGCGGGCAAGCCGGTCCCGCATGGACACCCAGCAACGTGGAACGCGGAACTCTCCCGACTAAAATCCACCGATGCGCTCCTTCGCGATCCTCGTTGGGCTCCTGGTGCTGATATCGATTGGGCATGCAAGCGCCACGCTCGCAACGCAGAAGTCGGTGGCGAGCGGGGGCTGCGTGGGTAAAGCTACCCGCCGAGGGCGACTCGACCGCGGCTTTTGTCACCATCGAGAACCCGACGATGTACGACGTTTATCTCGTTTCAGCGAGGAGCGACGTCGCAGGTGCGATCACGTTCCGCCAAGGCACCGCCGGGGCCACGAAAGAGGTCAAGGAGCTGGTGGTGCCGGCGTTCGGCACGCTTGAAATGACGCCAGACAGCGCGCACCTGCGGCTGTCGGCGCTGAAGAAGCCACTCGCGGAAAAAGACTCGGTGGCGATTGACATCACCACCGACGGCAACGTCGTAATCGAAGTGAAGGCCGTCGTCCTACGGGGCGGCCGCCTCTTCACTGGTCCGCCTGGACGGCAAACGCCTCGGAGATCGACTGATTCAGGGCGATTAGCGTCGCGACCGACACCAGCGCAATGAATGCGCAAAGCAGCGCATACTCGAATCAGATTATTCGACTAAGGAAGTAAGGGCTTTACTGCGTAGCGCCCAGGAATTGAACGAGATCGCCCTTCGCACCGCCCCGTTCCCACACCTTGCCGTAGACCTGCTCGAGGCTCTGGCGGCTGACGACTCGCATCGCGACATCGTTGGCGAGGCGTTCGGTCTGCAGATAAGGGTGATGCGTGAAGATCCACACGTGACCGAGCTCGTGCGCGATGACGGCGCGCAGTTCGGTCGGATCGAGCTGGGCCAGGAAGGTCTCTTCGAACGACATAACGAAGGTCCCGCGGCGACCTTTGTCCGGCTCGACTGACACAAGCAGCGGGTTGCTCGCAACGACCAAGACGGTGACCTCCGACGGAATCGTCAACCGGCCTTTGAGCTCATCGACAACGAGCTGAACTTGAGCTGCGGGGTTGGGAGCGCGACGTTCGGCCTGGATGGGATTCGAGCCGAGCAGACCGATCACCGCGGTAACGGTGAGTGACGCTGCTTTCGACACGAACGCGCCGCGCATAACGGGGGTATAGCTAAGCTAGCATACGGATGAGCTAACTGTGAACAAGTTACCCCCCTTACGAAAAAATTACGATGCAGTTTTGGCAACTCGACCGTAGTAACGGTTTCGCAACTCCTGCACGGAGAACGTGATACCCCCTAAGTCAGCGCCGAACCTCCGGGCACACTACTTGCCCCTCCCCGGGTCGTCCAGACTTTAAGGGAGGTAGATGTGCGTTCATTACTGATGGGATTCGCGATGTTTGCTCTCGTTGCGTCAACAGCGTTTGCTCAGGGTCAGCCGCCGGGCGCTCCTGGTCAGCCGCCGCCGCAGCCGGAGCGCGCTCGGCCAGCCGAGCAGGCCAAGGCAGCCCAGATCCAGGGCGATCTCGTGAACGTCGACGCCGCGGCGAAGACGATTACGGTGAAGGTTGCTGATGGATCGGAAATGCAGTTCGCTTACAACGACAAGACCGAAGTCACGGGCGCCAAGGACGGCGTTGCGGGACTGGCGACGATGAAGGATAGCCGCGTGACGGTGCACTTCAACGACGACGCCGGCGCGAAGGCAAAGTTGGCCACCCGGATCGTTGTACAGCCAAAGGGCTAGTTACTAGCTGGGTTGCCTGTCTTCGGTCTCCGGCCTCCGCCACGAAGGGTTCCTCCTTCGTGAGGGGACTGGAGACCGGGGGCCGGGACCCGACCCCCGGTTTCCCCTCGGTCGACCCCCTCTTCCCTTAGAAGCTGTATTTCCCTTAGAAGCTGTATTCCACGCCAATCAGCGGTGTCACCTTGTCGCGCAGGCCGTGTTCATCGAGCTTGAACAACAAGTTCACGTCGATGAGGAATCGGCCGAATGCGTTCGCCTTGAGACCGATTGCCCCGCTCATGGCGTTGAACGAATCCTTCCCGAAGACGATGTTGGGAAAGACCGAGCGGCCGTCGAGCGCATGGAAGTCTTCGGCTCGCAACCGTTCAGCATCGATGAAATATCGGCCCAGCAGATCGAAGGCGAGTGTGACTCGCGAATTGACGCTCAAGTCGGCGCCGACGCCATACGCGAGTTGATCGCCGAAAGGCGCTGACTCTCCCTCCGCCGGGTTCCCCGCCAGCACGCTCGAGCCATTCCACTTGTAGCTCACGTTGACGTGCGGCGACAGCTTCTGGAACGTTCCCGACCAGACACCGAATGGCTGCAGGCCCGGAGCGCCGCTACCCAGCAGATTCAACTCGTCGCCCGTCGGCAGTCGCACGTCGAGGCCCGCGGCAAAGCTGCTGTTCGCGGTTTTTCGGAAATTGCCCTTGAAGCGAACCATGATGTCGCCAATGCCGCTCGCACTACCAACGGCGGTGAAGATGCGCTCTTCCCCCACTTCACCGTCCGACTGCCGGAAGAAATGCGTGAGGTTGTTCGTGGTTCCAATGCGGTGGATGGTGGCCGCCGAGACGACCTTGAGATCGTTCGAGACGACCGGCACCGCGAACGACACATCGAAGTGCTCGGTGACGCCAACGGTCAGGAATGTCGTGGCCTGATTCACGGTCGCTTCAATGGAGTTGACGGTCGTAACCACGTCCTCGCGGCCGCCGAGGAGCTGCGCGTTGTCGTGCGAGAACACCGCCGGCACGCTGTTCAGATCGATCCCCTCGATGGAATCAAACCGGAACCGCTGATACGTGAATCCAAATGACACCCGCCGTGCACCAATCGTCTCGGCGCGCTCGGCCAGGATGGGACCAAAGCTTTGAGTGGTTCGTTGAAAAACGCCGAGGGACGGGTCGAACTGATAGGTGAAGCCGCCACCAGGTGACGGCAACGGGACGCTGACCAGCTGACTGACCAGCGCCGTGCTGAACTGGTTGAAGTTGAACTGAAAGTCGCTCGTGAAGTGTGCCGAGTGCGGCTGCTCGCCCGGTAGCGTGGCCAGGCTATCGACGATCAACCCGCGCGGCCCGAAGAGATCGGTGAACAGCGTCGCCAGGTTCGTCACCGGCGCCGTCAGGTTGTAGGGATTCTGCGCCATCGCCGGCGTCGCAAACAGCACGAGACACACACCTGCCATCAACCACTGCCGCACTGGGAGCTCCTTGCTTTGCGAAGGGCGCTGGGCCTGTGCCCTTCGTCCTATCGAATATCAACAATCACCCAATTACCGTTGTCGCGCGCGACGGTCAGCGTCTGCTGAGTCTCGGCGGTCTGCTGGCGGCCGCCGACGTCGATTGTGTCGCGACGTCTGACCGACACGACGGCCCGGTCGCCTTTGCGATCGATCGAATTGACGGTCAAGTTGACGCGTTGTGACGCGACGGCGCGAAATCCCTCTTGCAAGCGGCGCTCTTCCGCCGCAGACAGGTTGGGCTTGATCGATCGGAACAGCGCGACGTCCTTGCCCTCGATGGCTCGGCCGTACGAGCCCACCAGTCGCTTGATCGCCGCATCGTCTTGCTCGGCTGACGGCGTGGCCGGTGCGGCGTCAGCTTCTCGCCGCGGCGAGGCTGGTGGCAAGGGCGTCGGCACGGCGGGCTTGGTCACCGGTGCCGGCGCGGGTTCGGCGACAGCGGGCGCCGGAGGCGCCGGCGGCGGCGACGGGATTTGAGGTGCGGGTGGCGGCGGCGGCGTGGGAATCACCGGCGACGTGACCGCGGGCGCCGCCTGAGTCGAATCGCGGCGAGGATCCTGAGCAGGTGGTGCGGCTGGCGGTGGCACGCGAGGTGGCGCCGCGGCGGCGCGTGTCTGCTCGATCGCATCGCGCACACGAGCATCGGCGCGTCGTAAGCTGTCGTTCAGTTGCGACGCGAGTTCGACGACCGACGGTGACGCAGGATCGATAGTGCGAGCCGTATCCAGCGCGCGTGATGCGCCAACCAGATCGCCCGATGACAGTCGGCGTCGCGCGTCGGCCACCGCGGTATCGAATCTCGCGACCATTCCCTGCGCTTCGTCTCGAACCTTGATCGCCTCGGCGTTGTTGGGCTCGAGAGCCAGCACCTCGCCCGCGTACGTTGCGGCCGCTCGGTAGTTACGAGCTTCGAGGCTGGCGGTCGCGAGGGAGAGCCGACTCTGCACGGTGGCACCGGCCGCCGGTGATGCCGGTAATGCCGGTGACGGTGGTGGTTCGGTCGAGACCTGACTCGGTGCAGGGGACGGCTCGGGAGTTTGGTTGCGCCACAGCGCGTATCCCCCGGCGACCGCGATCATCACGGCGATGGCGCCTCCGACGATCCACGTCACGCGGTTGGCGGAGGACGGAGCGGGCGCATCGGGCAGCACCGCACTGCCTGAGGCTCTCGCTTGCCGCGATCCGATGTCACTTCGCACGCTGCCCATCGCAGCGCTCGCCGCGCCGCTGACCGAACCAACCTCCATCGATCGTGAATGCCCCGATTCCACGTCGCGGCGCAGGCGCCGCAGGTCTGCCCGAAGATCGGCAGCCGACTGATAGCGCAGCTCGCGATCCTTCTCGAGGCAGTTGTTGATGACCTCCTGCAATCGCACGGGCAGCTCGGGATTCAGCAGGAGCGGCGAAATCGGCGTGTCCTTTAGAATCGCCGCCAGCGTGACCGCTGACGTCTTGCCAGGAAATGGGTGTTTGCCGGTGGCGCACTCGTAGAGCACGACCCCGAGCGAGAACAGATCGGTGCGCGGATCCAGCTCCTCGCCGGTGGCCTGTTCCGGCGACATGTACGAAATGGTGCCGAGCGTGACGCCGGCCACCGTCGCCTGCAGCGTCGCGCCAATCGTGCTCGAGCCGGTGAAATCTGGCGTCAGCTTGGCAAGACCGAAATCCAGGATCTTCACGTGACCGCTGTCGGTCAGGAAGATGTTGCCCGGCTTGATGTCGCGATGAATGATGCCGTCGGAATGCGTCGCGTGGAGGGCGTCGGCGATCTCGATGCCGATGTCGACGATCTGATGGACCTTCACGGGGCCACGGGCGAGTCGATCGCGGAGGTTCTCGCCGCGCATCAACTCCATCACGATGAACGGTCGACCCTCGTCTTCGCCGACGTCGTAGATCGTGCAGATGTTGCCGTGGTTGAGCGCGGAGGCGGCGCGCGCTTCGGAGCGCAGGCGCTGGACCGCCAGCTCATCCGTAACCAGATCCTCGGACACGAACTTCACCGCCACGGCGCGGCCCAGGCGTATGTCCTCCGCCTGATACACCACGCCCATCCCGCCCGAGCCGAGCGGGGAGACGATGCGGTAGTGAGAGATCGTGCGTCCGACCATTAGTTCACGCCGAAAAGCCGGCAGGAGGGCGACTGTTCATCATACAGGTTTGACGGAGGTTTCTCACCGGGGTTCTCGGCGGAGGTTCTTCACGAAGGGTTCTTCACGACGGTTCGTGACGGGGGTTCTCACGAGGGTTCTTCACGGGGGTTCTTTCACAACTGTTCTTTTCACACGGACGTTCTCTACAGTGGTTTTAGACGGATGTGCGAAGCGGTTTACCACTGCCCCCCGTTCAGCACTCCCGACGACAAAGCCCCCGTCCAGAACCATCGTGGAGAACCATCGTGAAGAACCCCGTGGAGACGACGTAAGGCAGTTGACGTCCTACATCCATGGATGTAGATTGTCTACATGCCTGGCGAGGGACGCTACAAGGACCGCATCGAGCTGCTGCAGGGCACGCTCGACCTCATCATTCTTCAAACGCTGCGCTGGGGACCACAACACGGCTACGGCATCAGCCACGCGATCAACTCGGCGTCACACGACGCCTTCAAAGTGGAAACCGGCTCGCTCTACCCTGCGTTGCACCGGCTCGAGAAGCGCGGATGGGTCGCGTCGGATTGGAAGACGTCCGAGAACAAGCAACGCGCCAAATACTATCGGCTCACGACCAGTGGCCGGCGGCAACTGTCAACCGAGCAGTCACGCTGGGCACAGTTCGTCGACGCGATGGCAGCGTTGGCAAGACCAAGAAGGACGTAAGAACGGTGGACCGTAGCCCGGAGACCGCTCATGTTCAGACGACGCCGAGGTCGAGAGATTCGCGAAGAGATCGAGACGCATCTCGAAATGGCCACCCGCGAACGTATCGACCGCGGTGAGTTGCCCGACCACGCGCGCGACGCGGCCCGCCGAGAATTCGGCAACGTCGATCTCGTCCAGCGCAACACCCGCGAGATATGGACGTGGCCGACCGTCGAGCAGCTGATTCAGGACCTTCGCTTTGGTGCGCGAATACTGTGGCACTCGCCGGGCCTCAGCGCGACGGCCATCCTGCTGGTCGCCCTGGTGGTTGGTGGCAACACGACGATCTACTCCGTCGTTCACAACCTCCTGACCGCGCCGGCACCCGGGGTGGAAGGCACAGGACTCGTGACCGTCGGCCTGTCGAATTCGGACGCATTCCTGGTTGAGCCCTACATGAGCTACGCCAACTACCAGGACTACGCCGCCCGGGCGCGTTCGCTCCAACAGATCGCGGCTGTGAGCAACGAGCGGTTCACCATTGGCACCGATGACGGCGTTTACGCAGTGTTTGGCGGGCTCGTCACGACGCGCTACTTCGACACGCTCGGTGTCCGAATGGCTCTTGGTCGGGCGCTGCACGAGGAGGATGGCACACTCACCGCAGGCGGCCTGACAGCGGTCATCAGCCATCGCCTCTGGCGGGATCGCTTTCGCAGCGATCGCGAGGTCGTCGGCCGGCGAATCACCCTCAATGGCAACACCGCAACCATCGTTGGCGTAAGCGCGCCACGCTTTCTCGGCGCACTGCTCACGCCGGGCGAGGACATCTGGGCCCCCATCGGCCCGTACTACGACATGATCGGCAGTCGCTCGATCCTGCTCGACCGGGCACGGTCGACGGTCATGCTGTTTGGCCAAGTCTCGTCGGGCCTGACACGGCGGCAAGTGCAAGCGGAGTTCGAGACTTTGTCCTCGCAGCTCGCGGCCGCCTATCCGGTTGAGAACAAGGACGCACGGTCGACGGTAGCCGCCTATTCGTCTACCGCCATGCTGCCGGTTGGACAGATGGGCCCCCGACTACTGGCACTGTTCAGCGTCATCACGGTCATCACCTTGCTGGTCGTCTCTGCCAACGTCGCCAATCTGATGCTGGCTCGCGCCGTCGCTCGACAACGGGAGACGGCAGTCCGACAGTCGCTGGGTGCTTCGCGCGGGCGCATCGTTCGGATGTTGTTGGCCGAGGGACTTGCGGTGTCGTTTGTCGCGTGGATCGCGGCGTTCACCGTGGCATTCTGGATGTCGAAGCTGCTGGTTCGCGTGCTCGAGCCCTCTCGACAAGGGCTACTCCCCGACTTCAGGCTCGACTGGGTCATCGTCACCTACGCCTTCGTACTGGCCATGGTGGCAACGATTGCGTTTTCGAGCGCGCCGGCAGTTCGCACGTGGCGTCAACAGCTACTCCCATGGCTCAAGGCGGGCGAACAGGGAACGTCGCCCGAGCGGTCGCGATTGTCGCGAGCCTTGGTGGTCCTTCAACTCGCATTTTCGGTTCTGCTCCTGACGAGCGCAGGCCTGGCGCATCGTTCGATTGCGATGCTTGATTCAGGCGATGTCGGTTTCGACAAGGAACAGCTCGTGCTGGTTACAGTGCGTGCGCGTCGAACGGGGGCGACGGTCGACGCGGGGCGCACGCCCGCGGAACGCGAAGCCGGCTTTGCGGCGCTCGAACGGGTCCGCGAGCGTCTCACGGCGGTCCCAAACGTCACAGCCGTCAGTTATTCGCGGCGAGTGCCGGGCGCCTACTGGCTGAGCACGACACCAGCCTGGCCCACCGGTCAGACTGAGCCGGTACAAGTGATGGTGCGGCCCGTCGGGCCCGACTATCTATCTGTCATTTCCGTGTCGCCGCTGGCCGGCCGCGGAATTACGGTGGCTGATCGACGCGGTGGTCATCGCATCGCCGTGATCAATCAGCATCTGGCGACGGCACTCTGGGCCGGGCAATCACCCCTCGGTCAAACCTTGGCCATCGGTCGAGATCGGGAGGTCGTCGAAGTCGTCGGCGTCGTCCCCAACGCCCTGTTTGACGGTCCCGTCCGAGATCCGAGACCTCATTACGTGCTCGTCGCTGAACAGCAAGTCAGTGGCGATACGGTGACCGATCCGCGTTTCTACGTTCGATACCGCGGTGGACTGGAAGGGGTGACGTCCGCGATCACGAAGGCAATTGCTGAAGTCGAAGCCGACATGCCAGTCGTGTCGATGGCCACGATGAACAATCGCCTCGACGAAGTGGTCTCTCTGGAGCGGACGGTGTCGAGGATGCTCGTCTTCTTCGCAGTGCTGTCGCTGCTGGTCGCGATCCTCGGGCAGTACGCGATGACAGCATTCAACATGCGACGCCGCATGCGAGACTTCGGCGTCCGGCTCGCACTCGGGGCGTCGACAGGTCAAGTGCAACGGGCGGTGATTATCGAGACGTTACGGCTCACGGCTGCCGGACTGGTGCTGGGATTCGTCTTGAGCCTGGCGGTCGGACTCGCCGCCCGACGAATGTTGTTCGGCGTGACGCCGACCGACCCTCCTACCTACGTTGGAGTGATCGCCGTCCTCGCCATCGCCTCCCTCATCGCGTCGTACCTGCCAGCGTGGCGGGCCGGGCGGGTCAACGTCGTCGAGGCGTTGAGGCAAGAGTAACAGCGGGTTCTCGAGTTTCAGTTCTGCCTCAACGCCTCAACCGGCTCAATCCCCAGAGCCCGGCGTGCAGGCAGCGTGCATGCCGAGAGTCCCGCTCGTCAGGGCTATTGTGGCGGCGGCTGCCGTCGCTTCATCAAACCGGGCGATTCGGACTCGATCTTGAAGTCGGACGGAACCTGGAACCACCGTTCCGACGTGCCAGCCATCACCGCGGCTGTGCCGTTCACCCCACAGCGCTCCTTCCCCACCAGCCCTACGCGCCCCACCAGCCCCACCAGCCCTACCAGCCCTCTCGAGAGACAACCTGTGACTTGCCCTTCGGTCCCAACTTCTTGTCCAATAAGAACTTCTATGGCGTATACGATTTCGGTCAACGGCAAATCTACTACCGTCGATGTCCCTGCCGACATGCCGCTGCTCTGGGTTCTGCGAGATGTCTTGAACCTTCGTGGCACCAAGTACGGATGCGGGATTGGCGCGTGCGGCGCGTGCACGGTTCACATCAACGGCCGCGCGGTGCGGTCCTGCCAGACTCGCGTGTCGACGGTCAGCGCCCCCGTCACGACGATTGAGGGACTCTCGGCGGAGGGCACTCATCCCGTTCAGCAGGCGTGGCAGGAAATCGACGTCGCCCAGTGCGGCTACTGTCAGGCCGGGCAGATCATGTCGGCGGTTGCGCTGCTGCAGCAGAAGCCAAAGCCGACGGATGCCGACATCGATCAAGGCATGAACGGCAACTTGTGCCGATGCGCGACGTACGTTCGCATTCGCCAGGCAATCCACCGCGCGGCGGCGATTGCGGCAACGAGCACGACGAATCAAGCCGGTAGCGGGAAGGGCGAGGAGTAAGCCATGGCAACCATGACTGTGACCCGCCGCAACTTCCTTCGCGTGTCGGCGCTGGCCGGCGGTGGTTTGATGATTGCCACCCAGCTCGAAGCGGCCACCGAGCTTTTCGGTCAGCCCGCGTCAACCACGTTCACGCCGAATGCTTTCATCAAGATCACGCCCGATGGCGTGGTCACGATCATCGCCAAGAATCCTGAAGTTGGCCAGGGCATCAAGACGATGCTGCCGATGCTCGTGGCCGAGGAACTCGACGTCGATTGGAAGGACATCCGCATCGAGCAGGGCGACCTCAATCCGCAGGCGTATGGCCCACAGAATGCCGGCGGAAGCACTGGAACCCCGACCAACTGGGAGCCCCTCCGTCGTGCCGGCGCTGCGGGCCGGCAGATGCTCGTGGCCGCGGCAGCGCAGACATGGAACGTGCCTGAAACCGACCTGACAACGGCTTCGGGTCGCGTGCACCATCGCGCCTCCAATCGCTCCCTCGGCTACGGCGAACTGGCGACCAAGGCCGCGTCGCTCACGCCTCCCGAACTCAAGACGGTGGCGCTGAAGGATCCGAAGGACTACAAGATCATAGGCAAGGCCACTCGCGGCGTCGATTCGAAAGCCATCGTGACCGGAAAAGCCGTGTACAGCATCGACATGGTCCTGCCCGGGATGCTGTGGGCCGTTTTCGAGAAGTGTCCGGTCTTCGGCGGCAAAGTCGCGTCGGCCAACATCGACGCGATCAAGAGCATGCCCGGCATTCGCCACGCGTTTGTTGTGGAGGGCGGCACCGAACTAACGGGGCTGCTGGGTGGCGTTGCGATCGTCGCCGACAGCTGGTGGCAGGCGAAGACGGCACGCGACAAGCTGCAAGTCACGTGGAACGAGGGGCCGACCGCTTCGCAGAGCTCGGTTGGTTTCGCCGCGCGCGCTGATGAACTCTCGAAGCAGCCGCCCGGGGTTCACACTTCGCAAGGATGGCGATGTCGCCGCGGCGCTGCAAAGCGCGGCCAAGACCGTTGAAGGCGGCTACTCATATCCGTTCATCTCTCACGCGCCGCTCGAGCCGCAAAACTGCCTTGCCCACTTCAAGGACGGCAAGCTCGAAGTCTGGGCGCCCAGCCAAACGCCGCAACGTGGGCGTCAGATGGTTGCGCAGACGCTTGGAGTTCCGGAATCAGACGTCACCGTACACCTGGTTCAAGCCGGCGGCGGATTCGGCCGTCGCCTCAGCAACGACTACATGGTCGAAGTCGCTTGGATCGCCAAGGTCGTGGGACAGCCGGTCAAGCTGTTGTGGACGCGTGAAGACGACATGCGCCACGACTTCTATCGGCCAGGCGGGTTTCACTATCTGAAGGGTGGTGTCGACGCGACCGGTGCGCTCGTCGCGTGGAGCGGCCACTTCGTCAGCTACGGCGAAGGCGAACGCTTCGCCGCGTCAGCCAACATTCCGCCGACCGAATTCCCCGCCGGCTTCGTACCCAACTTCGCGATTCACGCCACGAACCAGCCGTTTGGTATCCCAACCGGTGCGCTCCGTGCACCGCGCAGCAACGCGGTCGCCTGGGTCTATCAATCCTTCATCGACGAGATGGCCAACGCCGCCGGCAAGGATCCGTTGCAGTTCCGTCTCGATCTGTTGAGCGTGCCGCGCAAGCCGCTCGAAGGCGGCAAAGGCGATGACGGCTTCAACGCCGAGCGGATGAAGGGCGTGTTGCAACTCGCCGGCGAGATGTCGAACTGGGGCAAGCGACAGTTACCCAAAGGTTCGGCGCTCGGCATCGCGTGTCACTACAGCCATCGCGGCTACTTTGCCGAGGTCGCGGAAGTCACCGTGGACTCGGAGAAGCGCGTGAAGGTGAGCAAGGTCTGGGTCGCGGGCGACGTCGGGAGCCAGATCATCAACCCGAGCAACGCAGAGAACCAGGTCCAGGGCGGCATCATCGACGGCCTTGGCGAGTTGATGGCTCAGGAAATCACGATTGACAAGGGCCGCACGGTGCAGAGCAACTTCAATCAGTTCCCGCTGGTCCGCATCAGCCAGGCGCCGCCGCAGATCGAAGTGAAGTTCAAGATCACGAACAACCCGCCGACGGGTCTTGGCGAGCCGGCGTTACCGCCGATTTTGCCCGCGGTGTGCAACGCGATCTTCACAGCGACGGGCCAGCGCGTGCGCTCGCTGCCCCTGAGCAAGCACGGATACAGGTGGGCGTAGGGTCGGACTAGATATCAGTTATCAGTTACCAGTTGACAGTTCAAAGGAAGTTGGCTGGCCGGCTCGCGCCGCTCTTCCTGTTGGCGGCCCTCACATCGGTGTCCCTGCGTTCCGAGCCGGCCGCTCGAGTTCAAGAGCCTTCACTAGAAACCGTGCTTTCTCGCGCGACGGAGTACGTGGCGAATTTCAATCGCCAGCTCTCTGGCATCGTCGCGGAGGAGTTCTACATCCAGGAAGTCCGGCAACGGCAGGCCAGCGAAGCCATGGCGCGGTCGAACCGGCGCGAACTCCGCTCCGACTTCCTGCTCGTCCTGCCCGTCGGCGCCGACCGCTATGTCGAGTTCCGTGACGTGTTCGAAGTCGATGGCAATCGCGTCCGCGACCGCGACGAGCGACTCACGAAGCTGTTTCTCAGCCGCGATCCGAATTCCGATCAGATGCGAGAGGTGATCGAAGAGAGCGCGCGACACAACATCGGCGACATTCCCCGCAACATCAACACGCCGATGCTGCCCTTGTACTTCCTGCTGCCTGCGCAGCAGCCACGATTCAAGTTCAAGCGCGCCAATCGGAGAACGCCAAACCTCACCGGCTACGAGGCGCCGCGCGGCGGGACGGCGGACTTTCGCGTCTCGACCGATATCTGGGTCATCGACTTCGAAGAAACGCAGCGGCCGACGATCATCCGAACCAACGAAGGGCGTAGCTTCCCTGCCACCGGCCGCTTCTGGATCGAGCCTGCAACCGGCACGGTCCTGATGACCGAGCTGGTCATGGATCGCGGCAGCGTTCGCGCGGTCATCGACGTCAGTTACGAGTCGGAGTTGTTGCTGGGATTCAGAGTCCCGGTTGAAATGCGTGAGCGCTACGACGCGCGCGGCGCACGCATCGACGGAGTGGCTCGCTACGGCAAGTTCCGGCAGTTCCAGGTGCGAACCGACGAGAACATTGAAACGCCGGACCCAACGAAGCGAAAACCGCCAGGTTGGTAAACAGACTCAAAGGAAATCGACGTACGGGCCTCAGAGGCACAGAGACACAGAAAATCGAATGGTCTCGTCTCGGGGCCTCTGTGACTCTGTGGCTTCGTCATGTTTGTCCACGAGCTACAATATTCACTTTCGGAGGAGTGAAAATGAAGACGATGATTCGGGTCGCGGTTGCCTTCGCTCTGCTGGCATTTGTCGCCGCGCCCGCGATTGCGGCGGACGAAATCTTCAGCGGCAGTTTGCTGTGCGCGAAATGCTCGCTCAAAAAAGCCGATGCCCACGAGTGCCAGGATGTCCTGATCGTGACCGACGCCAAGGGCGCCAAGACCGAGTTCTACATCACGAAGAACGAAGTCGCTGAAAAGGCCGGCGAGGCTTGCACGCAGGAGATCAAGGCGACCGTGACCGGCAGCGTCTCGCAGAAAGACGGCAAGACCTGGCTTACGCCGTCGAAGATCGAGAAGCACTGACCGGCGCGGTGGGCGTCAGCCCCGCCTTCAGTTCCGCTTCGTGCGCCTCGCGCAGCTTGTACTTCTGAATCTTCCCCGACGCCGTCATCGGGAAGTTGTCGACGATGCGCACGAACCGCGGAATCTTGAAGCGCGCAAGACGCGGTTCGCAGAAGGTCATCACCTCGGCCGCGTCAATCGATCCGCCCGCGTGAATACGTATCGCCGCTGCCACTTCCTCGCCAAAGAATTCGCTGGTAATCCCGTACACCGAGACGTCGGCAACCGCCGGGTGATGCCGGAGCGCGTCTTCGATCTCCTTGGGCGCGACGTTTTCGCCACCGCGAATGATCAAATCCTTGATGCGTCCGGTAATGCGAATGCTGCCGTCTGCGCCAATCGACGCCTGATCCCCGCTCCGGAGCCAGCCGTCGGGCGTAATCGCAGCGGCCGTCTGCTCGGGCATGTTGTAGTAGCCCTTCATGACAACGTAGCCGCGCGCCCATAGTTCGCCGTGGCCTCCTGGCGGCACGTCTTCGCCAGTCGCCGGATCGACGATACGCACCTCGATTTCCGGAAGCACGCGCCCGACGGTCTGCGTACGCTCCTGAAGGTTCGCATCGCGCGGTGTCTGCGTCAGCCCCGGCGACGTCTCGGTGAGGCCATACGCGATGGTCATCTCCGGCAGGTGCATCACGTCGATCACCTTCCGCATCAGCGGCTCGGGACACAATGCGCCCGCCATCACTCCGGTCCGGAGCGACGTCAAATCGAATCGCGAAAACTCTGCATCCTCGAGCTCGGCGAGGAACATCGTCGGGACACCATAAAGGGCTGTGCATCGCTCGCGCTCGATCGTTTCCAGAACCTTGCGCGCGTCGAAGGCCTCGACGGCGCAAAGGCAGGCGCCATGCGTGTACGCGCCGAGGACGCCAATCACGCAGCCGAAGCAGTGAAAGAGCGGGACGCACAAGCAAAGTCGATCAGCGGGTGTAAACCCCAAGCCTCCACCGAGCCAATATCCGTTGTTGACGATGTTCCGGCTGGAGAGCATGACGCCCTTCGGGAAGCCCGTGGTGCCCGATGTGTACTGCATGTTGATCACATCGTCGGGATTCACGGCGCGCTCGGCGGCGTCGAGTGCAGTGTCGGGGGTCTGACTTGCAAGTTCGCGAAGGCGAGCGTAGGGAATCAGATCGTCCGGACAGTTGTCGCCGATGAGAAATACGCGCTCGAGATTCGGAAGCGAACGCTGGCCGGTGCTTCCAATCGCGCCAATCGCGCGCAGCTCGTCGAGATAATTGACCGTCCGGAAGCCGTGAATCGTCAGGAGCGTCGACGTTTCGCTCTGACGCAGCAGGTATTCGATCTCGTGCGCGCGAAGCGACGTGTTGACGGTGACGAGTATCGCGCCGATCTTGGCGAGCGCGAACTGCAGCACCACCCACTCGGGGACGTTCGTTGCCCACACCGCGACGCGGTCGCTTTTCGCGACGCCGGCGGTCATCAGGCCGCGGGCAATCAGCCGCGCCTCGTCTTCGAGCTGGCGAAACGTGTAGCGGATGCCCGCGTGATTGTAGACGAGCGCCTCGCGGTCTGGCTGTGCGTCGGCCAGGAGGCGCAGAAGCGTCCCGACAGTGACGTCGCGATAGGGCGGTTTCACGCCGGGGATTATAGGGCTCGCGTCCACCCGCACGGGGGATTCTTCATAGCCTCCACCTCGCGGCCGTCGATGCAGCCCATTTGCTCCACAAACCGGGTTCCGCACGCCGGAAAAACGCCGCTCCGGCGTCTCGTCCCTGTCCAAACGCGTGGGGACCCCCATCCCCACGCGGTGTTACTCGCCTCCGCAGCGTTTTTCGTGATCGTGACGGCGTGCTCCACACGGTTTGCTCCGCAAACGGGCTACATCGATACAGAGTGTGTCGTTTCAACTCCCGTGGCGGAGTAATGAGGTCAGCAGCCGGCCGGTATGAACTCGCAGCCGCCAGCCAGAGTGAGTGAATCGGCTGGCGCTGACCTCTGAGCGTCATGACACGTGCAGGAAAAAGGGTCTCGGAGCGCATACTACGGTGGCGGCCCTGATTCGCCACCGCCGTTGAAACCAGCCATTTGCGCAAACGATTGATGACACCGCTCGGACTAAGCAGCCGACGCCGGCACCGTGAGACTGTGCGCGGAGAGCCCTTTTTCCATGACGCGAAGCGGGAGGTGCCAGCCGAGTCACTCACTCAGGCTGACGGCGCTGCTGTCGAAGATCTCCTGCGGCTGATGATCGATGTTGCTGCGGATCCCACGGTCTAGCACGTCATCAAGTACGTCGCGCGTAATCGTCGATGGGGGTGGGACTTACTCCCGCACCAACCACACCCGCAAGTACGTGACGTGCAAGAACATCATCATCAACCATCCCGCCGTCGGCATGCCGGTTCCGCATTGGACGCGAACCTGTTCTCCCGGCGCGGCATCGACGGTCAGTGTGCGCGTCAGCAGCGTGTTGAACACGCGAATGGTGTGAGTCCCCGGCTCGATCGGCCAGTTGATCGCATCGCCGTAGCGAATCTTGCCGAGCGCCTCGTCGTCGATCCAGACGTAGATTTGCCGGTCCTGAAAGTCGTGCGGCGAGTTGCGGCGCACGAGAATCGCGGTTTCGGGCGAGACCTGAACGTGGCGCGGCTCGCTGTCGTCAAGCTGCCACGCTCTCTCGAAATCGGCGCGGTCGAAGCCGACATCGAGTGGGTCGAGAACAATCGGCACGAGCTACCTCGATGGCTACCGCGGCTTAGAATACCCGAACGATGCGGATGATCATCACGAGACTTGCCGGGCCCGTTGTCCTGGTTCTGCTGCATTGCGTGACGGTTGACACGGTTCAGGTGGCAGCGCAGCAGACCTTCGACCTGATCATTCGCGGTGGACGACTCGTCGACGGCACGGGTGCGCCGGCGAAAGACGGCGATGTTGCGATCACCGGCGGCAAAATCGCGGCCGTTGGTTCCCTGCGTGATGCGACCGCACGCACCACGATCGACGCGCGCGGACTTGTCGTCGCGCCGGGATTCATCGATGTCCACACGCACGCCGACGAGATCGCCGATCACCCACTGGCTGAACATTTCGTCCGTATGGGAGTGACGACAGTCGTGGCCGGTAACTGCGGAGGATCGGCGGAAGACGTCGGCAAGGCTTTCGCGACGATCGAGAAGACGGGCATCTCAATCAACTACGCGACACTCGTCGGCCACAACACGGTCCGGCGCGCGGTGATGGGTACCGAGCGACGCGCGCCGACATCGGTCGAACTCGAAAGGATGCAGGCGCTCGTCACCAAGGCAATGGCGGATGGCGCCGTTGGCTTCTCGACCGGCCTGCAGTACGTGCCCGGGACCTACGCCGAACAGTCCGAGATCGCGGCGCTCGCCACCGTCGCCGGAAAGTCGGGTGGGCTCTACGCCACACATATGCGCAACGAGGGCACCGAAATCGAAAGCGCCGTTCGAGAGGCGCTGGCGATTGGCGAGGCTGCACAGTGTCCCGTAGAAATCTCTCATCTCAAGGTCGACGCACCAAGTCGCTGGGGTGCGAGTGCCAAGGCGCTCGCCATGATCGACGCCGCGCGCGCCAAGGGCCTGAAGGTCAACGCCGACGTCTACCTCTATGACGCCGCAAGCTCGTCGCTCGGCATTCGTTTTCCGTCGTGGGTGCTCGAAGGCGGCGACGACAAAGTCAACGAGCGGCTGGACGATGCGGCAACGTGGGCGCGAATCAAGGAAGAGATGAAGAAGCTGATTCGTGAGCGTGGACTCGAGAACTATACGTTCGCCCGAGTCGCGTCCTACCGATCCGATCCCTCGCTGAATGGTCTGACGATCCCGGAAGTGGCGCGCCGGCTGGTGGCCGCCGACGATCTCGAGGCGCAACTCGAAGCCATGCGTCGGATGTTACGGGCAGGCGGCGCGTCGATGGTCTATCAGTTCATGACCGAAGATGACATCGAGCCGATTCTTCGCCATCCGCAGGTCTCGATAGCGTCCGACAGTGGACTCAACGTGGTCGGCCAGGGCGTCCCGCACCCGCGAGGCTACGGCAATTCGGTGCGCGCACTCGGTCGGTATGTGCGCGAACGCAAGACGATTGCACTGGAGGAGGCGGTTCGGAAAATGACGGCCCTTCCCGCGGAGCACTTTGGGTTTCGCGATCGAGGACGGCTGGCCGCCGGCCTGGCCGCCGATGTGGTCATTTTCGATCCGGCGCGCGTCGCAGACCGGGCCACCTATCAACAGCCTCACCAGTTCCCGGAAGGTATCACTGCGGTGCTGGTGAATGGCGTCGTGGTCGTGCAAGGCGACAAACACACGCAGGCGCGGCCGGGACAGGTCATCAAGCGACGCTAAACGATCACTTCTTAGTCCGACTATCTAAATAGACGCGCGACTTCGGCGGCCTCCACAGGCGTCGAGTCGGGCTGCAAGCCGGCCAAGTGCGCCGCGCAGCCAATCAGGCGTGACGAGCTCCATCCCAACTCTCGAAGATCACGCACGCCGGTGTCGCCATCCGACTTGCTTAGCTTCTGAGTCGACGACTTCATCAGCAGCGGATGATGGACAAACAGCGGCGGCGCCGTTCGGCCGTGGAGTCGCGAGAGCATGATCTGGCGGCCCGTTGACTCGAGCAGGTCTTCGCCGCGAATCACCAGGTCGATCTGTTGGAGCGTGTCATCGGTGCTGGCAGCCCATTGATAGGTCCAGTTTCCCAGACGATCGCGAATCAGGAGGTCACCACACTGCTCCGCGGGTGACTGCTGCTGCGGCCCCAACAGCGCATCAACGAATCGCTCGTCGTGCGCGCTGACGCGAAGGCGCCAGCCGAGACCGTCGCGGAGTGGCAGGCCGCGATCGCGGCATCGCCCGTTGTACCCCGGGCCGTCGATCTGCTGGCGTGAGCAGTCGCAGCCATAGACGAGTCCTTGCGCGATGAGCGGCGCGAGGGCTTCCCGATACGCCGCATCGCGGTTGCTCTGTCGCCCCGGGGTCTCGCCGGACCTGAAATCGCGCGGAGGGAAGAGGTCGGGCGCGAACCCGAGCCACTCCAAGTCGTCGAGCAGCGCCGACTCGTATTCACGCCGACTTCTCTGACGGTCGTGATCCTCGATCCGCAGCAGCACGCGACCGCCGAGCGCTCGTGCCAGTCCCCAGACGAAGATCGCGTTGACGACGTGGCCGAGGTGCAAGTAGCCGGTAGGTGCGGGCGCGAATCGCGTCAAAGGCGCCGCGACTCGTGCGCCAACGTCCGTTGTCAGCCGCCGCGCATCGATTGGCCGGTTGGATGGCACGCAGAAATGTGAAATAGACCCGACCCCCGCTGGCGAAATCCTCCAGGACCCGGCCCCGGATCGCAGAATCTTGGAACAGACCCGGCCCCGCCCCACCCCGGCCGGGCCCCATCGCGGCCAGTCGATCAGCGCGTCCGACCGTTCGGCCGGACCCCATCGTCCGCCAGCCTCGCCGACAACGTATTCTGCATCAGAGACTTGATGGCGCTCAGCATCGTCGCGCTCTGTGTGTTTCTCTTCGGCGCCTATGCCTACGGCTCGGTGGTCATCCTCACCGTCCGCCATCGCGGCCCGGTGTGGCAGCACATCAGCGCGCCGCTGGCCTTGCCTCTGCGTGCCCTGCGCAAGCCCGGCATGGCCATGTATCTCATCTGTACCGCGTGGTTCATCCTCCACAGCATCATCGAGTTTCGCTATCTGATGGGCGAATCGCGTGAGAACGACCTGATCGACCTCGCGGCGCTCGAACTGGCGTTTGTTTTCCCGGGGCTTATTCTCCACACGGTGCTTCTCGAGACCGACGCCGGGGAGAGCCAGCCGGCAATTGCGATCCCTGGCTGGCGAGCTGCACTTCTGGGCTTGTATGCCGCAGGTCTGGGGCTCGGCATCTATTTCCCGCTCGCGATCTTCGAGCTCGTTCCGGCGCCGCGCGTGATTGGCCCCTTCATCGGCATCTCGATGGGCGTGCTCTTTACGGTTCTCAGCGTTCTGTGCCTCACGCTGATGGCGACGCGGCGCAAACCATCAGCGACCCCCGACCAGCGTCGCCTGCGAAAGGCGATGATGACCCTCTTCGTCATCATGATGGTGATCTTCCTGGCGCTGTCGTTCCTGCGCGAGCAGAAGGCGTTGATGGAGCTGTTGGGCGTCCTCACGCGAGCCACACCCCTGGCCTTCCTTCTCGTATCCGTGTACTTCGAAAACCGCACCGAGTTCTATGACCTCGTGATCAAGCGCGGCGTCATCATGCTGCTCAGCCTGATGGCCGTGGTGGTCACGTTGGCAGTCAGCCTCGAGTGGCTCGAGCAGATGCCAGGCGGGATGGCGCGACCCTGGCTCTTCGCCGTCGCCCTGCTACCCATCGTGATGCTCCTTCCGTGGATGCACGATCGCGTCGGACGCCTTCTCGATCGCTTGTGGTTTGGACGCGAGTTCACGCCGGTCGAGGCCGTCAAACGAGTTCTCGGCGGCATGCAGCAGGCCACGGATGAAGCCGAACTGGTCGCTGCCACGCAGGCGACCCTTGCCGAGATGTTCCGGCGCCCGATGGCGATCGTGATGGAAGACCAGCCAATTCCACCCGGGTCGACGGTCGCGGCCGATGTGCGCCTTTCCGCTTCATCTTCACCGATTCGATTCGTGACGAACGGCCTGGTTGGCCGGCCGCTGCTGAGCGAAGATCACGCACTGCTCCGCTCGCTGGGTGGCGTGTTCGCCTTCATGCTCGAAAACGTGCGACTGCAGCGCAAGCGGCAGGAACAGGAGCAAGTCGCCCACGAGCTGCGGCTGCAGACGAGCCGCTCGGAACTGAAGGCCCTGCGAGCGCAAATCAATCCGCACTTCCTCTTCAATGCCCTCAACGCGATCGCGTCACTGATTCACACTGATCCCGCGCGAGCCGATGCAGCTGTCGAACAGCTCGCGGAGGTCTTCCGGTACACGCTCAGACGATCCGAACAGGAATGGGCGCCTCTGGATCAGGAGCTGGCGCTGGCGCGCGCCTATCTCGACGTCGAACAGGCACGCTTTGGCAGACGGCTCGAGTTCTCCATCGATGCGTCTCCCGACGTCGCAGGTGCGCAAGTTCCATCGATGCTGCTCCAGACGCTGGTCGAGAACGCCGTCAAGCACGGGATTTCTCAACTGCGAACTCCGGGCCGCATCGATGTCACGGCTTCGCAGCAGGCTGGTGATCTCGTGCTCGAAGTACGAGATACGGGCCCCGGCCTCGAGGCAACCCGCCGATACCCAACCTCGAGTGGTGAGAGCTTTGGATTGCGCAGCGTCCGCGATCGCCTCGAAGGACATTTCGGTCAGCAGGCATCGCTGACGCTCCTGAGAGAGAACGACCGAACAGTCGCACGGATTCGTCTCCCGCTGATTCACGAGCTCGCCAGCGTGGCTGGAGCGGTTCGATGATCGTGCGCGCATTCATCGTCGACGACGAGCCGCCCGCGAGAGTCCGGCTTCGTCAGCTGCTCAGCGAGCTTGACGACGTGCTCGTCGTAGGCGAGGCGGGAGATGCTGTCGAAGCGCGCGAGTCCATCGTCGAGACGCGCCCGGATGTCGTCTTTCTCGACATCGAGATGCCTGAAGTGACTGGTACCGAGCTCGCGGCCACGCTTCCGGAGCCGCGCCCGTTCGTCGTCTTCGCGACGGCCTTCGAACGGTATGCGCTCGCCGCCTTTGCGGTCGACGCAACCGACTATCTGGTCAAGCCGATAACGAGAACTCGATTGTCAGGCACCCTCGAACGCGTCCGCGAGAAGCTCTCCCGGCACTCGGACCTCGAGCGTGACCTGGCTGAAGCATCGGCCGCTCAAGCAATGCAGCGGCGCACGTTGCCAGTCATTGCTGGCTACGATTCCGCGGCCGTCACCATACCCGCTCGCGGTGTGGGCGGCGACTTCTTCATCGGGCAGCCGATCGATGCGACCCGGTTTGCACTGGCCCTTGGAGACGTGTCGGGCAAAGGCATGCCAGCGGGCATAGTGGCCTCGAGCCTGCAGGCGCGTATTGAAGCGGTCGCACATCACGGTCGCGGAACGGCGTCGGCCCTCGTCTCCGACGTGAACAGTGCGCTGTGCGACTCGGCTGAGTCTGGCCGCTTTGCCACGCTGATCTATGCGGAGCTCGATAGCGAGCGTTCGCGCCTGACGGTCGTCAACGCGGGTCACTTGCCGGCTCTCGTGTTGACGCCCGGGCGCGAGCCAGCCTGGATCCCATCTACGTCGCCGGCCTTGGGAATCTTCAGGGAGGCGAAGTTCGACGATGTCACGGTCGACCTCCAGCCGAACACCCTGGTCCTTTTCTATAGCGACGGCGTGACCGAATCGACTGACACAGACGATCGCGAGTTCGATCAGGAACGCTTGATCGAATGCGCCCGGTCCCACGCCGGCGAATCGTCAACCCGAGTGTGCGAGGCTGTCGTCGCGGCCGTTCGC
The DNA here is from genome assembly GCA_963724485.1 of uncultured Acidobacteriota bacterium. Lineage (GTDB taxonomy): Bacteria > Acidobacteriota > Vicinamibacteria > Vicinamibacterales > UBA2999 > JACCSI01. The sequence goes on along the minus strand of CAVRUW010000008.1, from coordinate 456,243 downwards.
GCCCACACGGGACCGAGGCGTGCACATGATGACGTCACGGTTCTGGCGATCCAGAGACAGGCATCGCCGTAGAATCCACTCTCATGCCCATCCGCACGCTGGTCGTCGACGACGAAGAACCCGCAAGGGTCCGGCTGCGCCAGCTGTTGTCGGCGATCCCGGAGGTCGAAGTCATCGGCGACGCCGAGGATGGCATGCAAGCGATCGAGCGGATCACCGAGCTGACGCCGGATCTGGTGCTGCTCGACATCCAGATGCCCGGCTGTAGCGGGCTGGAGGTGGCGGCTTCGCTCGGGCGTCCGCGTCCGGCGATCATTTTCTGTACTGCCTACGATCAGTACGCGGTTGATGCCTTCGAGCTTCATGCCGTGGACTATTTGCTCAAGCCCGTCAATCGCGCCCGCCTCGGCGCGGCCCTCGCGCGGGTACGCGAGCTGCGTCAAGTCGAGCGCGATCACCAACTCGATCGTGTGACGCGAGCGGAGGCGCTGTCCCCCGCGCGCTTCCTGGCACGTAAGGCCGCGCGACTGCGAGTCGTCCCGCGGCAAGAAGTCGTTGCGTTTACGTTCACTGAGGGTTTGACGCGTTTGCACACGGCAACCGAACAACTGTGGATGCAGCCGACTCTGGCGGCACTTGCCCGGCGACTCGAAGGCGACACCTTCTTTCAGGTCTCACGGGGGGCAATCGTCAGCCTCGACGCGATTCGAGAGGCGAAGCCGTTCCCGGATGGGACGGGCGAGGTGATTCTCACCAACGGTCTGACGCTGCCCGTGGCCAGGCGTCGCTGGCGTCTCCTGATGGAGAAGCTCGAGAGCTGACGTACAATTCGTCGCCATGCCCCTCTCTCGTCGAGACCTCCTGAGCGCGATGGCTCGGGTCAGTGCGGCCGGTGTGTTCCTACCCGCCGCAGCGTGGACCGAAGTGTTCGCCCAGGGCACGGGACCAGCAGTGGCCCCTGGAAAAGAAAAACTGCTGGTTCGATCGCTGCGACCACCCGACTACGAGACGCCGGTCGCGCTGCTCGACTCGTTCATCACGCAGATTGAGCACTTCTACGTTCGCTCCCACATGCCGATTCCGATGGCGCTCGACGTCAACAGCTGGTCGCTGCAGATCGAGGGTGACATCAACACTCCCACGACGTTGACGCTCGATGAGTTGCGCAAGATGCCGTCAACGTCGATCACCGCGATCCTCGAATGCGCCGGCAACGGGCGCGCGTTCTTCGACCCTCCAGTCGCGGGCATTCAATGGACCAAAGGCGCGATCGGGAACGCACGCTGGACCGGCGTGCGCATGGCCGACGTGTTGAAGCGCGCGGGTCTCAAGACGACGGGCAAGTTCGTCATCATGAACGCCGCGGACCGTCCGGTGGGCACGATGCCCGACTTCATCCGGCAGCTTCCGATCGAGAAGGCAATGCACCCGGACACGCTGCTGGCCTACGAGATGAATGGCCAACCGCTCGCGCCGGTTCACGGCTTCCCGCTCCGCGCCATCGTCCCAGGGTGGGAGGGTGCTTACGCGGTCAAATGGCTCAGCAACCTGCGTGTCTCGGATCGCGAGTCCGACAGTTTCTGGGTGACGACGGGCTATCGCTATCCGACCAAACGGGTGGCGCCTGGCGCGGCGGTGGATCCCAAGGACATGGCCCCACTGACCGGTCTGGCCGTCAAGTCGCTGATCACGAGACCCACTGATGGCGCATCGCTCAACGCGGGCAAGATCGAGGTCGCCGGTTTTGCCTGGGCGGGAGAACCCGACATCGCTCGTGTCGAGGTCTCGACGGATCACGGTGCCACATGGCAATCGGCCCGGCTGGTTGGTGAGCAGGCCAAGTACTCGTGGCGACGCTTCGAGTTCACGTTCGACGCAAACCGCGCCGAGTCGTATCTGATCCTGTCACGCGCGACGGATTCGAGCGGACGGACTCAGCCCACCTCGCCGCCCTGGAATCCTTCCGGCTATCTCTGGAATGCTCCGGATTCGGTCCGTGTCGAGGTCAAGGCGTGATCGCCCGGATTGCGGCGATCTTCATCGTCTCCGCCTCAACGGTCATCGCACAGGACTTGCCGGCCGGCCCCGGCAGAGAGCTCGTCACGACGCGATGCGTGAGCTGTCATGAGCCGGATCTGATCATCCAGCAGCGACTGAACCGCATTGCGTGGGGGCGATCCGTCGACAAGATGATTCGCTGGGGTGCGACAGTGGAGACCGATGAGCGCGAGCCGATGCTCGACTATCTGTCCGCGCATTTTGCTCCCAAGCCGGCGGCGTCTCACCTGGTGGCGACCGCGGGCAGCGAAGCCCTCTACAAACGTGCCTGCCTCACCTGCCACGAGGACGATTTGATTGAATCGCAACGCTTGTCGCGGGCAGGATGGGTCCGTGAGGTGGAGAAGATGATTCGCTGGGGCGCTAACGTCTCACCCACTGACAAGGACGCGCTCGTGGACTACCTCGCGGCGCGCTATCCGCCCCGTTAGACCACGAGCACTGCGTGCCCGCCTGGTTGTTGCCCCTTCTCTCGCTCCTGTTCTTCTTCTCGGGGGCGTGCGCACTCATCTATCAAGTGATGTGGCTGCGGCTCCTGGCGCTGGTGTTTGGCGTCACGGTCTATGCCGCCAGCACCGTGCTGGCGAGCTTCATGGGTGGGCTCGCGATTGGCAGCTTTTTCGCGGGACGAGTGGCCGGACGCCTGCGGTCTCCGTTGCGCACCTTCGGCCTGATCGAAATCGGCGTAGGGCTCAGCGCGCTTGCGACCCCGCTGCTCCTCGACTGGATTAAGCAGCTCTGGGTGGCGTTGCAGCCGTCCTTGCCAGACTCGCTCGTTTTTCTCACAGTAGCGAGGTTCGCAGGTGCATTCGCGGTGTTGATCGTCCCGACCACGTTGATGGGCGCCACCCTGCCGATCGTGATGCGTTCGGCGTTGGTCACGGACGCAGGGATCGGCAGTCGAATCGGACTTCTTTACGCCATCAATACCGCGGGCGCAATCATTGGCTCGCTCACGGCTGGTTTCTATCTGGTCGCCAACGTCGGCGTCGCTCGCTCATTTCAGATCGCGGCGCTGACCAACGTCGCGATCGGCGTTGTCGCCATCCTCGCCGCGCGAGCCGTGCCGAAATTGAAGCCCGTAGAGGCTGAAGGCTCCCGAAGTCAATCGACCGACATCGGCGAAGCCCTTTCACCGGGAGCTCGCGGCGCTATTCTCTTCACGTTCATCCTTTCCGGCGTGATGTCGCTGGCACTCGAGATCGTCTGGTTCCGCGTGCTCGTCACGCTCCTGCGTCCGACGGCGTACGCCTTCACGATCATGCTCGCCGCGGTGTTGACCGGCATCGCGCTTGGCAGTGCGATGGCCGCGCCGCTCCTTGGACGCGGGCGCCGCTGGTTGCAGGTGCTGACCGTCGTTCAGCTCCTCATCAGTATCGTGTCCGTGCTTTCTCTCAACTCACTTGGCAGTCTGGAGTCCGTCTCACCACGAATGGGGCCGGTGCTGGCAGGGCTCGGTCTGGACCCGTACGTCGTCCCGATAATCATCGCGAGCCTGGTGGCCATGCTTCCAACCACGCTGCTGCTCGGCTTTGCGTTCCCGATTGGCCTCTCGCTCTGGGCAGGCGCAACGCCTGATTCGTCCCGGCGGATCGGAGTCTTCTATTCGCTCAACGTCTGCGGCGCGATCGTCGGGTCGATTCTTGGAGGGTTCATTCTCTTGCCGCTGCTCGGCAGTCGCTGGAGCCTCATCGCCACGGCATCGTTCGCATTGCTCTCGAGCGTGGCGCTCGCACTCGCGCAGCGGCGCATGCGGCCGAACTTCGCCGGGTTCATGACCATCGTCGGACCAATCGCATTTGCCATGTCAGCGGTGAATGCCGTCGATCCGTTCACCATCACTAGTCACGGCAGCGATAACGAGCGCGTCATGTGGCGCAAGGAAGGTGTTCAAACCACCGTTGCCGTGCACGAGGTCGGCCAGGGGTCGCGAACCAACCGGATCATGCTTCTGGACGGCATGCACCAGGCCAGTGATTACAGCACCATGAGCTTCGTCCACCATCGCATTGGCGCGATGCCGGTCGTCCTGCATCCGCGACCGGAAAACGCGTTGGTCGTTGGACTCGGCGGCGGAGCCACGGCCGGAGCGGTGGCACGTTACCCCGGGCTGACGGTTGATGTCGTGGAGTTGTCGAGCGCGGTCGTCAACGGTGCCTCCTTCTTCCGTCACATCAACTTCGATCTGTTGGACCGGCCCAACGTTCAACTCCGGGTGGACGACGGTCGCAACTACTTACTGACGACGCACAAGCGCTACGACGTTGTAACGGCTGACATCATCCTGCCGAGACATGCCGGCGCAGGCGCGTTGTACTCGCGCGAGTATTTTCAACTCGTGCGCGACTCGCTCGCGGAAGGCGGGCTGGCGCTGCAGTGGAACGGCGCCGAGAGCGACACTACCTATCGCATGATCCTGCGCACGTTCATGTCGGTCTTCCCCTACACGACGCTGTGGGCGGATGGAACCTTGATGTTGGGAAGCGTGAAACCGTTCGAGCTCAGTCGTGCCGGTTACGAGCAGCGCTACCAAGATCCGCGCTTCCGCGAGTTGTTCGACTGGAACTTCGAGACGATCGTTCGCACGTACCTGGCAGGGCCCGATCAGATCAAGGCATGGCTGGGTGACGGGCCGATTCTGACGGATGACAAGCCCGCAATCGAGTACTTCCTCTCACTGCCCCGCAACGACTTGCGGCCGGATCTGCGGGCACTCACACCGAGGCCCGAGGACATCGTTAGGCGCTGATGAGTCAGTTATCAGTTACCAGTTGTCAGTTCAAAGGGGCTCCGACGTCTTTGAACTGGAAACTGGATAACTGGAAACTGACTGATTTCACCTATACGGACGTCCCAAATGCTTGCGGGGTGTCGCTGAGGATTTCGGCCAGCGTCGTGACCGCGCGCTTCAGCGATTGTCGTTCACCCGGCGGGCCGAGGCAGATGCGAACAGCCCCCGGGGCGTCGTGCCGGGCGACGGCAAAATCACGGCCCGAAGTGATGACGATGCCCCGTTGGCGTGCCTCGCGAGTAAAGTCGTCCGCTGGCCAATGGCGCGGCAACTGTAACCACACGTGCTGGCTCTCGGGCGCGCCGGCGGCCGCGCTTCCCAGCACGCTGCGGGTGATCTGCTGTCGGGCCCTGACCTCGTCGCGCTTCCAGGCCACCACGCGATCAGCGGTCCCGTTCTCCATCCATTCCACCGCGGCCGCTGCGCTTAGAGGCGTCACCGTCACCGTGGTCGCGAACACGGCACCGACGACGCGGTCGAACCAACCCGGTGGTGTTCGCAGGAGTCCGACCCGCAGACCCGGCACGAGACTCTTCGACAGGCTCGTGATGTAGAACGTCTGGTCAGGAATCAACGAGGCGATCGACTCCTGCCCCTCGGCGAGGAACCCATAGGTGTCGTCTTCGAGCACGAAGAGATTGAGGCGTGCCGCCACGCGCGCCAGCTCGTGGCGACGCTTGCGCGACATGATGCGACCGGTGGGATTGTGAACCGAGGGCATGCAGTAGAGCGCTCGGGCTCCGGACTCGAGCGCTGCATCCTCGAGTGCGTCCGGAATCAGGCCTTCGCCGTCCATGGCGACCGCCTGCGGCTTGACGTGCAAGTGGTTGGCGAGCGACCGCATGCCCGTGTACGTGAGGGCCTCGCAAAGCACTGATTCACCAGGCGCGGTGAGCGTTGCGAGCGCGACGGCCATCGCATGTTGCGCTCCCGAGGTCAGGATCGTGTTTCCGGTTACCGCCGGCACACCCAGGCGTTGCAGGTACGCGGCGGACGCCGCGCGGTGCTCGGGCCGCCCGGCGTGCGGCTGATAGTTGAACAACTGCTCCGGCGCCGTACGCGCGACGAGCGCGGCGAGCGCGGCAGCGAGCTCACCGGCATGCGCGAGCGGCAGCAACGCGTTGGTCCCGAGATCGATGAGCCCAGCGGCTTGAATCTGCGGGATCGCGAAAGCCGGCGGACGGACGAAAGTCCCGCGGCCAATCTCGCCGCGCACCAGGCCCCGTCGATCCGCTTCGGTGTAGCCGCGGGTGACGGTGGTCACGTTCACGCCCAGCTGGTCCGCGAGGTCGCGTTGTGGCGGCAGGCGATCACCGGAGGTCAGACGACCCGCCTGGATGTCATCAGCAATGGCTTCGGCGAGGGCCAGGTAGAGAGGGCCGGACTTCCGGTCGAGGCGAGGCCGCCACATTGTATGCATACAATATCACGATTGACATCGTTCATTATTTGATCTCAGGATCGCGCATGGTAGTCACACTCTTTCGGTCACGATTGACGGCGCAGGCAGGAGATGACTACACGGCCATGTCGGTCGAAATGCTCGAGCGGGCGAAGACCTATCCCGGCTTCGTCGCGATGAAAAGCTTCAAGGCGGAGGACGGCGAGCGGCTGACGGTCGTGTGGTGGGAAACCGACGAACTCCAGGCGGCGTGGCGCCAGGACGAACGTCATCGCGAAGCGCAGAAAAAGGGACGCGAACGCTGGTACCACTACTACCACATCGAAGTCGCCACGGTCCTGCGCGAGCATCAGTTCGTTCGCAATTAGGTTCCAGGGTTCCGGGGTTCCAACCTTGGAACCTTGGAACCCTGGAACTTAGAATGGAGGAATGCCGACCGCGACCGTCCCCGATCATTCCGCACTTTCAGCGGCTCGCACCGAGGTGGATAGCTGGGTGCGGGAGCTGATGCAGTGGCATTTCAACCCGCAGACTGGTTGCCCGTTCTGGCTCGAATGGGCGGCCAAGGCGGGCTGGGATCCACGTCGCGACGTCTTCACCTACAACGACCTCGACAAGTTCGGCTTCTTTCAGGACGAATGGCTGCGCGGTGGCCCGGTGCGGCGCTGGGTGCCCCGCGCTTACAGCGACAAACCCGTCTACACCTTTGAAACCGGCGGCAGCACCGGTGTGCCGAAGTCGCGGATCAACATCGACGACTTTCGTACCGACTACGAGATGTTCAGCCGCACGTTGCCCGAGCAGTACTTTCCCAAGGGCGCCGACTGGTTGCACGTCGGGCCGAGCGGGCCGCGTCGATTGCGGCTGGCCATCGAACACCTCGCCCAGCATCGCGGCGGCATTGCCTTTTGCCTCGACCTCGATCCGCGGTGGGTCATCAAGCTAATCAAGTGGGGGGAGATGGAGATGATGGAGGCCTACAAACGCCACGTCATCGATCAGGCCCTCACGTTGCTGAAGGCACACGATTCGATCCGTTGCCTCTTCACGACACCCAAGCTGCTCGAAGCGCTCTGCGAGCGCGTGTCGCTCAAGAAGGCTGGCATTACCGGTGTCTTCTGTGGCGGCACCGAGATGACGCCGCAGTTCCATCGATTCGCCGTCGAGGAACTGATGGAGGGCGCCTACTTCGCGCCAACTTATGGCAACACGTTGATGGGTCTGGCCGCGCACAAGGAGCCGGCCCCCGAAGACAACTGGGCCATCATCTATTTCCCCCCTGCCCCACGCGCCATGATCGAAGTCGTCGATCCCGACGAGCCGACACGGCTGGTCGGCTACGGCGAGACCGGGCGAGTCCGTTTGACGACCCTGACCAAAGAATTCTTCATGCCCCGTTTCCTCGAACGAGACGAGGCCGAACGCGAACCCCCCTGCACGAAGTATCCGTGGGATGGCGTGCGCAACGTCAGGCCGTTCTCACGATTCGCTAAGGCCGTGGTAGAGGGGGTTTACTGAGGGGCCGCCTAGGCCATGCGGTTCGCGATACACAACCCATGATTCACATACCAATTCTCCGTTGGGGCACCCCGTACAAGAGCGTCGATCGTAACGTCGTGCCGCACTTCCGCACGCGTGAACCGTTCGTCGAGATGAGCCAGGCGAACGTCGGCGTGATTCGCCGCGACTTGCTGCGTCAGGGCGCGGCGCGCGAACGGCTTGCCGCGATTCCGGTGATCGAGCTGGTGCGAATGGCGAAGGCCGCCGCCGAGCATTTCGCGAACGACGCGCTGCCTCTCGATCCGGCCGAGGGTGTCATGCAGACGCCCGAACAGTATGTCGAGCAGGTGTCGGCAACGACCGGGATGCCGTGGTCCAACGTCCGTCGCAACATGGCCAAAGTTCATGGTGTCCTCAGCCGGGTCGACGAGGTCCTTGGCGGGTTGACCCGCGGTCTGGATCTCGGCGTGCTCGACGAAGGATTTGGCGAGCGCGACGGACGCATGCTCAGCTTTTTCCCTCGCGGTGATTCGCTTGGTGTGGTCCTGCCGAGCAACTCGCCCGGTGTGCATTCGCTGTGGGCGCCAGCCACCGTCCTCAAGATGCCGCTCGTGCTCAAGCCTGGTAGCGCGGAACCGTGGACGCCACTGCGGATGATTCAGGCTTGGATCAAGGCGGGCGCGCCGCCCGACGTCTTCGCGTACTACCCGGCCGACCACGCCGGCGGCAACGAGATCCTTCGATCCACCGGTCGCGGGATGGTGTTTGGCGACGTCGGATCGACGAAGCGCTGGAAAGCCGACCCACGTGTCGAGGTCCATGGTCCCGGCTTCAGCAAGATCGTGATCGGACCAGACGTCGCCGACGACTGGGAGCGCTACCTCGACGTGATGGTCGAGTCCATCTCCAACAACGGCGGACGCTCGTGCGTCAACGCGTCTGGAGTCTGGGTCACGAAACACGCGGATCGCATCGCGGAGGCTCTGGCCGATCGGTTGGCCGCCATTGCGCCTCGACCGGCCGAGGATCCGGAAGCGATCCTCGCGCCGTTCGCCGATCCCGTCACCGCACAGCGGATCTCGGCAACGATCGATCAGGACTTGAGAGGCGACGAGGGCGCTGTCACGGCTCACGATGCATCCGCCGCTCGGCGCGGCGCAGAACGCGTCGTCACTGTTCACGGCGGCACTTACCTGCTGCCAACGATCATCCGTTGCTCGGCGGCGCATTCGCTCGCCAATCGCGAGTTCCTGTTCCCGTTTGCCAGCGTCGTGGAAGCGCCGGCCGACGATCTGCCGTCGATCCTGGGACCATCCCTGGTGGTGACCTGCTTGTCCGACGACCAGCCGTTCCGTGAGCGCTTCGTCGCGTCGCCCCACGTCGATCGCCTCAACCTTGGGCCGATAGCGACGACACAGATCGGATGGGATCAGCCGCACGAGGGCAACCTGTTTGAGCATTTGTATGCTCGCCGCGCGATCCAACGGCTCGCATGAAAAAGTTTCCAGTTTTCAGTTATCAGTTCAAAGTTGGCTTTCCTTTGAACTGGAAACTGGTAACTGACAACTGACGATGAACATCCTCTCGATCACCGCCGGCGCCGCGGACATGTTCTGCGGCAGTTGTCTGCGCGACAATGCACTCGCGGCCGAACTGATCGCTCGCGGGCATGATGTGACGCTCCTGCCCGTCTACACGCCAACCGTGACCGACGAGCCCAACGTGAGCGCCGGGCGCCCGGTGTTCTTCGGCGGCATCAGCGTCTACCTTCAGCAGCATGTCGCGCTGTTCAGGCACACTCCGTGGCTGCTCGATAAGTTGTGGGATGCGCCCGCGGTCATCAAGCGCTTCGCCAGTCGATCGATCCAGGTCGACCCTGGCATGCTGGGTGCGCTGACCGTCTCGACACTGCGTGGCGAAAGCGGCTATCAGCGCAAGGAAATCGACAAGCTCGTGCACTGGCTCGGGCACGAGCCGGTGCCCGACATCGTCAACCTGCCCAACTCGATGCTCATTGCGCTGGCTGCACCGATTCGTCGGCTGTGGCGCCGGCCGATCGTCGTGACCCTGCAGGGTGACGACCTGTTTCTCGACGGACTGACCGAGCCTTACAAGACCGAGGCACTCGAGCTAATCCGCCAGCAGATCGCCGACGTGGATCTGTTCGTCTCGGTCAGCGAGTACTACACGAAGTACATGACCGACTACCTGCGCATCCCGAAGACGAAGATGCGAACGGTGCCGCTCGGCGTCGCTTCGAAGGATTTCGACGCGCCGGCGCCTCTCGATCGGTCGCCCTTTACGATCGGATATTTCGCGCGTATTGCACCTGAAAAGGGCTTGCACAACCTCGCCGAGGCCTATCGGCTTCTCCGTAAGGAGCGAGGCTTGCCGCCATCACGGCTCGTGGCTGCCGGCTACATGGGAGGCGGGCATCATGCTTATCTCGAAGGCATCCAGCGATCACTGAACGCATCGGGGCTCGGCCAGGAATTTCAGTACTTCGGGACTGTCGACCGTGAACAGAAGATTCGCTTTCTGCAGTCAATCGACGTGCTCTCGGTGCCCAGCGGCTATCACGAGCCGAAGGGGTTGTACCTGCTCGAAGCGATGGCTTCGGGCGTGCCCGTCGTGCAGCCCAATCATGGTGCTTTCCCCGAGATGATCGAACGCACCGGCGGTGGTCTGCTGGCGCGCTCCGAAAAGCCATCGGACATCGCAGATGCGATCCTCGAGCTGTGGGGCGATCCGGAGCGAGCGGCGGCGATGGGCGCGCGCGGCGCCGCAGGAGTGCGGCGAGCCTATACGATTGAGCAGATGGCGACGGCCATGCTCGCCGTTTACTCCGAGCTGACCGAACCCAAGCGGTCGGCGCACGCAGCGACCGCCTGACCCGAGAACCACGACCTGTGCTCGACGCCCGGCAGCTCACGAAAACCTACGATTCACCCGGTGGACCGCTCACGGTGTTGAGCGATGTGTCGTTCTCACTCGAATCGGGAGATTCGGCGGCCGTGATGGGGCCGTCGGGCTCCGGAAAAAGCTCGTTGCTCTACATCCTCGGTGGACTGGAGCCTCCGACGAGCGGGGTCGTGACACTCGCTGGCAAAGATCCGTACTCGCTGGCTCCCGATGCTCTTGCCACGTTTCGGAACGAGCTCGTTGGATTCGTCTTCCAGGACCATTGCCTGCTACCGCAATGCACGGTGCTCGAAAACGTGCTCGTGCCGACGTTGGTCGGACGGACCGATGAAGCCGCTCTACAGCGCGCGCGACAATTGCTCCAGGACGTCGGGCTCGGCGAGCGGCTCGACCATCGGCCTGCGGCACTCTCGGGTGGAGAAAAGCAACGCGTTGCCATCGCCCGCGCGCTCATTCGAGAACCACGGCTGCTGTTGTGCGACGAGCCTACGGGCAACCTCGATGCCGACTCCGCCGATCGCGTGGCCGATCTGATCCTCACACTGCACCAGCGTCACCGTACGGTCCTGCTGGTGGTAACGCACAGCACACCGTTGGCCGAACGCTTCGGAAGACGATGGCGAATTGAGCGCGGGCATCTTGCCCAGTAACTCGTGGTCATGAACCGGCTGGTCCTCGCCACGCTCAAGCACTTTCGCGGCTTACACGCACTGGTGATCGTCGGTATCGCCGTCGCGGTCGCGGTGTTGGCTGGCGCGCTGCTCGTTGGCTCGTCGGTCCGGGCAAGCCTGCGCGACCTGGCGATCGCGCGTCTCGGCGCTACCGAACTGGTCCTGTCGTCCACCGGCTTTTTTCGCGACACGTTTGCGGACGATCTGCGGCAGTCGAACGAGGGGTCGGGTATCCACAGCACGACGCCCCTGCTCGTATTGACAGCCTCGGTCACCCAAGAGGACAGCCGGCGAACGGCCGCGCGCGTGCAGGTCTTCGGCATCGACGATCGATTCCTCGCTTTCCACGGGCAATCCGGCACAGCGCCGACCGATCGTCAAGCGTGGATGAGTCCCGGACTGGCCGCGGAGCTAGGCGCCAAGATCGACGACACGCTGTTGCTGCGGATTGCCAAGCCGACCGACATTCCGCTCAGCAATCTGCAGGGCCGCCGGGAAGACGTGAGCGAGCGCATTCGTCTCAGCCTCACCCGAGTCGTGCAGCGCGAAGAGCTCGGCGAGTTCTCGTTGCTCCCTTCTCAGGGGCCTGCCCTATCGATCTTCGTTCCGCTCTCACGATTGCAGCAGGATCTCGGGCTGCAGCAAACGCTCAACGCCATTCTCATTCGCATGGCGACGCCTGCAGCCGATTCAGAGACGGATGTCGCAACAGTTCGCCGCGCCGCTCAGGCCGCGGCCAAATTCGAGGATCTCGGACTGAAGATACGTCCCAACCCCGAGGCGCGAGTCGACATCCTCGAGAATCGAACCGGGTTGCTTTCCGGCGGTGTGGTGACGTCCCTTACGGCAGCCGCGGCGCAGGCTAACAAGCTCACGGTTGGTTCCCTGACCTACCTTGCCAATTCGATTCGCGTCCGCGGGCGAGACATTCCCTATTCGCTGATCGCGGCAATCGATCTCGAGACATACGATCGGCTCCGCGGGCAGACGCCAATGTCGCAGACGGCAACGGTATCCGCAGCGCAGCCGCAGGCCGCTCCCTCCCTGCCACCGATTCGCCTGAATGAATGGGCCACGACCAATCTCGGCGCGGTGCCTGGCGATCGGGTCGACATCGACTACTACGTCTGGTCGGACCAGGATGGCCTCCGCACCGAGTCTGCCGCGTTCCGCTTCGCTGGTGTCGTTCCGATGTCAGGCGCCGGCGGCGACCGTACGCTCACGCCCGAGTATCCAGGCATCACGGACGCAAGCGATGTGACGTCATGGGACCCACCGTTCCCCGTCGACTTGAAGCGCGTCCGCAAGGAGGACGAGGACTACTGGGACACGTGGCGCTCCGCACCGAAGGCATTCATCCCCCTCGAAGTCGGTCAGCGCCTGTGGCCGAGCCCCTTTGGGGTGCTGTCCTCGCTGCGGTGGACGGCCACCGGCGACCAGTGGCCACGAATCAGCGACGTCAACGTGACCGACGGCGGTCTCACGGTGCGTCACGCCCGAGCGGAAGCACTCGCGGCTGCGGACGGCACAACGGACTTTGGCGAGTACTTCGTCTACTTCAGCTTCTTCCTCGTCGTGGCCGGGTTACTCCTCGCCGGGATGTTCTTTGCGCTCACCGTCGAACAGCGGGCGCGTGAGCTTGGACTCCTCCTTGCCGTTGGCTTTCGTCATGCCGATCTTCGTCGGACGCTGCTGACTGAAGCTGGCGTCCTCGCTGTGGCCGGCAGCTTGATTGGGATCGCCGGTGCCATTGGTTACGCCGGGGCGATCATGTACGGCCTTCGCACGTGGTGGGTCGGCGCCGTCGGAACGACTGCGCTCACGCTGCACGTCGACCCGTTGATGCTGATCGCTGGTGTGGCCGGCGCGGCACTCGCCTCGGTCGCGGCTCTCTGGTGGTCGCTGCGCAGGATTCGAAAGCGATCCGCCCGCACCCTGCTGACCGCTGGTCTCACCCCACTTGAAGCGGAGGCGACACGGGTTCCCTCGCGCAACATGCCGCGCTACATCGCTCTGCGGGCATTTGTTCTAGCCATCATTCTGATCGTCGCGGCTCTTGCGGGGGTCGTCGGACGCGTGGCGTCGTTCTTTGGCGCCGGCGGCCTCTTGATGATCGCTGGGTCGGCGGCGCTGGCGTGGTGGTTGCGGCGGCCAACGGCCCATTCGGATGCGCGCTCGAGCATCGCCAAGTTTGGCGCCGCCTACGCGCGCTGGCGGCCAACCCGCAGCGTGCTATCCGCCAGCGTGATCGCCTTTGCCTGTTTTGTCATCGTGTCGGTGGGAGCGTTTCGGCGCGATCCCTTGAACGATCAATTGACGAGAGGATCTGGCACGGGCGGCTTCGCGCTGATGGCCGAGTCGGTGGCACCCCTGATGCATAATCCGAATACTCCACGGGGACGCGATGAGCTCAGCTTGACCGGATATTCCGAGTTCGATTCGGCCCACATCACTCGATTCCGGTTACGACCCGGGGATGAAGCCAGCTGTCTCACGCTCTATCAGCCGAAAAACCCTCGCATCGTCGCGCCCGAAGCATCGTTCCTGGACGAGTCCCGATTCGCGTTTGCACAATCGATCGCCGAATCGGACGCGGAACGGGCCAATCCGTGGCTGCTCCTCAATCGTCGCTTCAGCGATGGAGCAATACCGGCAATCGCAGATCAGACTTCGCTGACCTACGTCTTTCACCTCGCGGTCGGCGACGACTTCGTGCTCACACCAGAGGGCCGCGAGCCCATCCGGTTGCGTATCGTCGGGACGCTGGCCGACAGCGTGTTGCAGTCGGAGCTGATCATCGGCGAGAGCCAATTCGTAACTGTGTTTCCACATCACGAGGGTTATCGCGTGTGGATGATCGAAGCGCCTGAAGCGCAGGCGGCCGCGATCACCACGCTGCTCGAAGATCGACTTTCGGACTTTGGAGTAGACGTCACCGATACGCGGGCCCGTCTCAACGCGTACCATCAGGTCGAAAACACCTATCTTTCAACGTTCCAGGTCCTGGGTGCGCTCGGGTTACTGCTCGGGACGTCCGGGCTGGCGGCGATCATGGCGCGCAACGTCCTGGAGCGTCGACGCGAGCTCGGATTGCTTGGGGCGATTGGCTTCACCGCAAGTCATCTACGCACGCTGGTCGCGGCCGAGAGCGCGGTGATCGTGGGCTCGGGCATTCTGATTGGAACCATTGCCGCTCTTGTCGCCATCGCACCGGCCTTGAGCGAACGTGCCAACGCGATTCCGTTCGGCAGCCTGGGACTACTTCTGGGCGCCGTGTTGGCAACCGGCCTCCTCTCCGCTCTGGCGGCAATCCGGCTTGCAACTTCAGTTCGCGTGGTCGAAGCGGTGAAGAGTGAATAGTAAGCAGGTGCCGCAGGTGCCGCAGGTGCCGCGGTGCCTGGAGTGCCTATGGTGCGGGTGCCTACGGTGCTACACGTGCTGAGGGTGCACAGCATGCACAGCGTGCTTTTCGTGATCGCGCTTTCGGTGTTTGGTGCTGCCCTGGTAGCCGAGACCAGGCAAAGCGCGACCGGGTCATGGCCGCAGTGGCGAGGACCGGCGCGCGATGGCGTGGCGCGGCTCGCGCTGCCTGCGACGTGGCCACAAACATTGACCAAGCGCTGGGAAGTCACAGTGGGTGCTGGCCATGCCTCGCCGGTGGTGGCCGGCAATCGCGTTGTGCTGCATGCGCGTGAAGGCGAACGCGAAGTTGTGCGCGCATTCGACCTTTCGAGCGGCAAGGAGTTGTGGCGCAACGAATACGCCGCGCCCTACACGATGAATTCCGCGGCCCGCGGTCATGGGCCAGGGCCAAAATCGACGCCGGCCGTCGACGGTCAACGCATCTTCACGTTCGGTATCAGCGGGATTCTGTCGGCTCTGGATCTCTCGACCGGTCGATTGTTGTGGAGAACCGAGGCTCCGGCGTCACCACCGGAATTCGGCACTGCAACCTCGCCGATCGTCGTCGACTCGAACGTGATCGTCCATGTCGGCGCACACGACTCCGGTGCTTTGTCGGCCTTCGATGCCGCAACGGGGAAGCCTCGTTGGCGATGGACCGGCGACGGTCCATCGTACGCCTCACCCGTAGTCGCCGAAATCGCCGGCACCCGTCAACTGGTAACGCAGAGCGAGAACGCCGTGGTCGGCATTGGCGTTGCCAACGGACAACTGCTCTGGCGAGTCCCGTTCAAAACAAGCTATGACCAGAACTCGATTACGCCAGTCGTGGTGAAAGACCTGGTGATCTACTCAGGCCTCGAAAGCGGCACCACGGCGATTCGAATCGTATCGAAGGGCACGTCATGGACGACGGCGCCGGTGTGGAAGAACGAGCAAGTGTCGATGTACATGAGCACGCCGGTGGCGAGTGCCGGCGCGCTCTTCGGTCTTTCGCACCGTAATCGCGGTCAGTTCTTCGCGCTCGATTTGTCGACCGGCAAGACCCTGTGGACTACTCCTGGGCGCGACGGCGAGAATGCCTCGATCATTCTCGCCGGCGACGTGCTCCTGCTGTCGACCACCAATGCTGAATTGATCGTGGCTCGCGCAAGCCCGGCACGCTTTGAAGAGATCAAGCGTTATACCATCGCGAGCTCGGCGGTGTGGGCCCATCCAGCGGTTGTCGATCGGAACATCCTCATCAAGGACATCGATAAGCTGATCTGCTGGCTCGTCGGTGATCGGTGATCGGTGGCCAGAAGCGATTGGCTACGGTCGAGGCCGCGGCCCGTCGAGTAAGCGATTGGACTCCTGCGACCGTAAGAACGATGATTACGACATAAGCGGAGTGATGAATGCGTAAACCCGGGCTGATTTTGTCGCTGATTGTCACCGCCGGCACGATGTTGTCGGCCAACTGGCCGGCATGGCGTGGACCAAACGGCGATGGTGTGAGTACCGAAAAGAATCTGCCGATCAAATGGAGCCCGACGCAAAACATCGCGTGGAAGCTGGCGCTCCCGCAGTGGAGCGGCGCAACGCCGGTCATCTGGGGTGACATGATCTTCCTGAACGTCGCCGAGGCTGATGGCGACGCGCTTTCGCTGTGGGCCGTCAATCGAGCCAAGGGCGAGGTGCTGTGGAAGAAGCCGCTCAGCACCGGGAACAACAAACAGCGGAAGCAGAACATGTCCTCACCGTCGCCGGTCACTGACGGCACGACGGTGTGGGTGATGACAGGCACAGGCTTTCTCAGGGCCTTCGATTTCAAGGGCACCGAGTTGTGGACGCGCGACATTCAGAAGGACTACGGCCGCTTCGGGCTCAACTGGGGTTACGCCAACTCGCCGCTCCTGCTCGAGGGCGATCTGATCGTTCCGGTCCTTCACGGAATGAAGACCGACGACCCGTCGTACCTCCTGCGGATCGACGGCAAGACCGGCAAGACCGAATGGCGCATCGAGCGTCCGACCAAGGCGATTCGCGAATCGCCTGACGCCTACATCACGCCGGCGCTGGCCCGGGTCGGCAACGCGCACGAGATCATCATCAACGGCGGCGATGTCGTCACCGGCCACGAGCCGGCGAGCGGCAAGGAACTGTGGCGGGCCGATGGCCTCAATCCTGACAACAATCCCGCCTATCGCATCGTGGCCTCACCGGTGACCTTCGGCGACATCGTCATCGCACCCACGCGCGAGCGACCGATGCTGATTCTCAAAGCGGGCGGACGCGGCGACGTCACGACCTCGCACAAGTTGTGGGATTTCCAGAACGGCCCGGACGTGCCGACACCCGTCACCGACGGCACGTATCTCTACGTCATCAACGACCGCGGAATCGCGTATTGCCTCGAGCTGAAGACCGGCAAACCAGTCTACGGCCCTGAGCGGCTCACACCCGGCACCTACAGTGCCTCTCCTGTTCTCGCTGACGGGAAGATCTACATCACCAGCGAGGACGGCGTCGCCAGCGTCTATCGCGCCGGCCCCAAGTTCGAGCTGCTGGCCGAGAACAAGATGGACGACTACACCCTCAGCTCCATCGCGGTAAAAGAAGGACAGCTCTTCTTGCGTACCGCCGGCTGGTTGTGGGCGATCGGCCAGCGCGGAGGGACGCGGACGGTGGAGTAGATCGGTCTACGGTCTACGGTCTACGGTCTACGGTCTACGGTCTACGGTCTACGGTCTACGGTCTACGTAAGGAGGGTGTCAGGCCGCAGGTCTGTAGTACAGGACCATTCCTGCGCCAACAGCTGCCAACACAAACCCCAAGTACAGCATTGGGTTCGGAGCAAGCTTCGGTGGATGGATCACCATCGTCGCTAACACGTTGACTAGAGGGGCCCCGCCGAACACCAAAGGCATGACGTAAAGCGGCGACGCGCCCGCCCGGAAGGAATAGATGATGCACACGGCGCCAAGTGCGCCCAAGGCTCCTGCTACTGTCGCGGTCAACGCGCCTGCAGCATTGAAGCCACGAAGCTCATTTTGAGCCGTGAGCGCGCCCGCCGGCACGAAAACCGCGATCAATACATACGCAATCCCCACGCACAGCAGCGCCTTCAGAGGATTCCCGAGTAGCACTTGCCCGCGGTGGAGTGATGCGCCGTACAGACCCCACGACAGCACGGCTCCCGCGACAAAAACAATCCACGACATGATTCCCTCCGAATCCACCAGGCATGGCCATTGCGCTATACAACAGCATGAGTCATGACTTCAAGAAACTTGATGTCTTCCGCATGGCCGATCAACTCACGATCGATATCTATCGCACGCCGAACGGCTTTCCCGCCGAGGAACGCTATGGTCTGCAGATCCAACTTCGGCGCGCCAGTGTATCTGTTCCCTGCAACATTGTGGAAGGCTCCGCACGATCCTCCAACAAGGACTATGCGCATTTTCTGCGAATCGCGTGCGGCTCCGCGAGCGAAGCGCGCTATCTAGTTTCGCTCGCCGGCCGTCTTGGCTACATGAGCCCGGAGGTTTCCAAGAACCTCGAGCAACGCTTCGACCGAGTCGTTCGCGGGCTGGAAGTTCTCGCTCGACGGGTAGCAGCTTCCCATGACGAGCTCGCGTAGGTTCGCACTACCCACGCACGGCCGTGGACCGTGGACCGTAGACCGTGGACCGATCAGAACCTCACCCGCACTCCCAACTGCACCTGCCTCGCCGACGTGATGGTGTTGCGAACGCGACCGAAGCTGGCCAGCGGTTGCTCGCCATCGGCGGCGCCGGCGAAGGCGATGAGTTGCGGCGGACCGAAGTTGGCGCGATTGAAGATGTTGAAGACTTCGATTCGCACTTCGAGGCGGCCGCCGTCGCCGAGCTGCGTCCAGGCAGTGTCTTTCACGAACGAGAGATCGACGGTGCGCAGGTTGGGGCCGATGAAGTCACCGCGACCGGTGTTACCAAACGTTCCGGCCGTGGAGAGAGCGAAGGCGGCCGGATTGAACCAACCGTTGGGATCGCCGGTGATGGCGTCTTCAGCACCAAAGCCCGGTGCGTAGCTGACACGATCGCGGCCGATGCCAGGACCAAGTGATGGCTGCCACAGCGAGCGTGATCGGTTGTTCTGTACGAACACGGTCAACGGACCCCCGCTGCGGACGTTGACGATGCCCGATACACGCCATCCGTTGGCGAGGGCGCCCGCGAGGCCTGTGAGGTCGCGGCCGAACGGCAGGTCGTAGCTGAAGTTGAAGACCCAGTTGTGCTCGGCGTGAAAGTCCGACAGGCCTTTGTTGTAGTCGGGAATGAACTCGGGGAAGGCCGACGTCGTCCCGTTGGTGGCGTCCGAGAAGAAGGTCGACGCTTGTGTCGTGTCCTCGGACTTCGCCCACGTGTATGACGACTGGAACATCAAGCCTTTCGACCATCGACGACGCACTTCGAGCAGCAGCGCGCGATACCAGGAGTCGCCATCCGAGCTTTTCAGCTCGATGGTCGTCCACGCCGTGTTGATTCGAGGCGCTCCCGCGGGAAAGAACGGCAACCCGTCGGCGCCCGTGATCGGCGCCGCCGTGTTCACGTCGTTGCTTCGCAGCAAGTGCTCGCCTCGCGAGCCGGCGTACCCGATGGTGATGGCAGTATTCGCGAAGATTTCGCGCTGGAGACTCAGGTTCCACACTTGCACGCGCGGCGTTTCGACATCCCACTGCACTGGCCGGACCGACAACCCTGACGCGCGATCGAACGGCGGGTTCGGAAACGTCGGATTGGGAAACACCACGCGCGGGGTCGCCGGCGGATTGGTCACCGTGACGATGAGGTTCTGCGAGCTGTTGGTGTTGAAGTACATCCCGTAACCACCGCGCAGCGACGTCAAGCCATCGCCCGTCACGTTCCAGGCGAACCCTACTCGCGGCGACAGGTTGTTGGTGTCGGGGCCTTCATAGAGTTGGCCTACGGTTGCGGCCCGATCGGTCAAATTGATCAACGCCGAGTCTCGTCCGTTGATGTCGCGAGGCATCGTCATCACCTCGTAACGGACACCAGCATTGAGGGTGACGCGATCGGTCAACGCAAACTCGTCCTGCGCGTAGCCGCCAAGGATCCAGAAACGCCAATAGCGATCGAACTGCCCTTCCGGTGTGAGCCCAATGAAGCTCGTCGCTCGATTCTCGAGAAAGGCCTGCAGGTTCGCAAACGAATAGGTGCCGAGGCTGAACGTGGGATTCACCATGTTCTGGAGGTAGCGCTCGGCCAGCCCTCCGAACTTCAGCAAGTGCCGGCCGCGAGTCGAGGTGATGTCTCCCTGGAGCCCGATGACCTGCTGCAGGAACCGGACGTCAACCGAGCTCTGCGTCCCAAATCGATTGAGGCCGCCGACGTCGATATTGCCGACGAACTGACGTCCCGGCACGAATGGCGCCAGTGGGGTCGTCGTATTGGCTTCGACGGTCTGGCCAACTCGGGTCCGGCTGTAGCCGATGCGATAGGTGGCAAGCGTGCTGTTCGAGATTACGTCGCGGTACTCACCCGTGAAGAATTGATTTCTTGACACGAAGTATCGGGGGAACTGCGGGTAATCAGTCGGAAGGTACTGATCGGCGTCGTCCAGCGTGTAGCGAGCGAAGAGCTGGCTTCCGGGACCAACGTTGTAGTCCGCGCGACCCTGCAGGAAGTGCTGATCCAACTTCTGATTGAACTGGAACGCGTGGATCGCCGTGCCATCGTCTAAAGACGCGCCCGTTCGGCCGCGGATACTCGGCCAGGTACGGCGCGACGCCAGGGTTCACACCCACGTTGAGTAGTGCGTTCGGGTTGGCGGGATCGGGGATCAACCCGAGGCGCGCATTTTCATCGGGGACCGTTGATGTAATCGTTCGACCGAGGTTTTCGCGCAGCGCCTCGTAGCCAGCAAAGAAAAACAGCTTGTCGCGCCGGACCGGCCCACCAAATGCACCGCCAAACTGGTTGCGGGTAAATGGCGGCTTGCCGTTCACATCGAAATAGTTCCGCGCGTCCAAGGCATCGTTGCGGTGGAATTCATACACACTGCCTTGAACGTCGTTGCTGCCCGCTTTGGTCAGGACATTGATTTGACCGCCACTCATGCGGCCGAATTCGGCGCTGTAGGCATTGGTCTCCACCCGGAACTCTTGCACGCTCTCGGTGCCCAGCGCGGTGCCTGCCGCACTCCCTGCGGGCCCGTTGGTCATGTCGTTGAGGAGCGTGCCATCGAGCAGGTAGACATTCGATCGAGGATCCTGCCCGTTGACGCTGATTCCGAGGCCATGCGCGACCACCGATCCGCCGTCGCGATGCGGATAAGCGACAACGCCTGGCTGCAACAGTGCCAGGTCTGTGTAGTTGCGACCGTTCAACGGCAACTCTTCGATTGTGCGCTCGTCGACCAGATAGCTGAGCTCACCGCTTCGAGTGTTGACTGCCGGTGCTTCACCAACCACGGTGACGGCTTCCGCGACGCCGCCGACGGTCAACGTCAGATCGATCACCGCGGTTTGAGCAATTGTCAGCGTGACGCCCGTGCGCACGAGCGGGCGGAACCCTTGCAACTCGGCGCGGATCTCATAGGTGCCCGGCGGTAACGTCGGGAGGAGATAGCGCCCCTGCGCATCCGAGACCGTCGTGCGCTGCAGACCTGTCTCCGTTTGTCTCGCAGTGATCGTCACCCCAGGGAGGACCGCCCGACTCGAGTCGAGAATCCGGCCGGCGAGCGTCGCGGTCGTCACCTGTACCCTGCCGCCGGCTGCTACGGAGCCATCCGTCAACGGAAATGCGCCAATGAGAATAATCAGCAAAAAGATTCGATAAAGACGACGATTCATAAGGCTTCTCGTATACTACGCGCGCCCAGCGCATGACGTTTCGTTTCTTCCAGCTCCTCTAACACTATGCCTGTCCCTCGGCTCACCCCAATCCAGTGGCTGATCTGCGCCATCGCCTCACTCGGTTTCGCATTCGACATTTACGAGGTTCTGATGGCGCCTCTCGTGGTCGGCCCGGCTATCGCCGAGCTCACCGGCGATCGTCCGGGCACTCCCAATTACAACTCTTGGGTTGGGCTGTTCTTCTGGGTGCCCGCGATTGTCGGCGGCGCGTTCGGGCTGCTGGGCGGCTATCTGACCGATCGCTATGGCCGAAGACGCGTGCTGGTGTGGAGCATCCTCCTCTATGCGTTTTCGGCGTTTGCCGCGGGATACTCGACCAGCATCGAGATGCTGCTCGTCCTGCGGTCGACGACGTATATCGGCGTCTTCGTGGAGTTCGTGGCGGCGGTGGCATGGATAGCGGAGCTGTTCCCGGATCCGAAGCAGCGCGAAGCCGCCCTCGGCTACACCCAGGCGTTCTCGTCGATCGGCGGACTCATGGTCACGGCCGCTTATGCAATCGCGGTCACGTACGCGGACAGCTTCCCCGCCATCAACGGCTCTCACTCTCCATGGCGATACACGCTTATCTCCGGCGTGATCCCTGCGCTGCCGCTAATCATCATTCGTCCATTCCTGCCAGAGTCACCGGCCTGGCGTGAGAAGAAGGCCGCCGGAACTCTCAGGCGACCGAGTCTCGCGGCGCTGTTCACGCCCGAGCTACGTCGAACCACGATCGTCACCACCATTCTGTTTGCCTGCGCGTATGGTGCAGCGTTCGGCGCCATTCAGCAGATGCCGAGGATCGTGCCCGGGTTGCCGGAGGTGCGGTCGCTTGCCGTGCCTCAACAGCAGCAAACCGCAAGCCTGGTCCAGGCATTCCAGGAAGTGGGCGGTCTCGTCGGACGATTCGCGCTCGCGTATCTCGCGATCCGCATCGTTTCTCGCCGGAAGCTGCTGCACCTGTTCCAATTGCCAGGGATGCTGATCGTGCCGGCCGTGTTTTTCTACGCCGGCACGACGAGCCTCGAGTTGGCCAAGTGGGGGATGTTCCTCGCGGGCTTTTTCACAGTTGCCCAGTTCTCGTTTTGGGGAAACTACCTGCCGCGCGTATACCCCACCCACCTTCGCGGTACCGGAGAGGGATTCGCTGCCAACATCGGCGGCCGCATGCTGGGAACGGGGTTCGCCTTCGTCACGACACAACTCACGAACGTGATGCCAGGCCAAACACCGCAAACTCGACTGGCCTACGCTGCGGCATTAGTCGGATTCTTCGTGTATTTCGTCGGGTACCTGGTCAGCTGGCTGCTTCCAGAACCCAAGGGTGAAGACCTGCCGGAGTAGGTTCGTAGTACGCTTCAACGACAATCGGGAGGGGAAATGCGCGCGATCCGGCAACCGATTTCGGCGTGGTTGACTGCGTTGACGCTCCTGGTCCCGCTGATTGCCATGGCGCAGGTCCAACCCGCGCAAAGCGAGGCCGAACTGCAGGCTCTGATCGCCGCCCGGCCGTCGGACCTACTGCCTTATTTGCGACTGGCGCGGCTGTACAAGGATTCGGGCCGCCGCCAAGACGCCGAACAGGTGCTGCGCAACGCGCTGATCTTCAATCGAGATTCAGGCGCGGTGTACAGCGCGCTTGCCGGCCTGCACGACATCACCAAGGAATCCGAGGCCGTACTCGCCCTCTCTCAAGAGTGGCTGAGCGCCACGCCCAATGACAACAAGCCGCTACTCCTCGCCGCGCAGGTCCACGCGATTCGCGCGGGGCTGACACGCGATCAGCCGTCTGAATCGTTGGTTCATATCGACCGCGCAATTGAGGTGCTCACGGACGCGCAACGAATCGATCCTGACGATCGGATGATCCGTGCTTTCCGACTGAGCATGCTCAAGCAGCGCATCCCTTTTACCGACGATCCACAGGAGCGCGACCGCCTGACTCGGGAGGTCGAGGAGGGCGCCCGCGAATTCGTGGGCGCTCCACAAAGCAGCGGCGTTGCCGGGTCAGCAACCGTGACGGCGCAGGCATCGCGGCCATACCCGCCGAACGCGGTCCGCGTCGGCGGGAACATCAAGCCACCCAACAAGACCAAGGATGCAAACGCTGTTTTTCCGCCAGCGGCGCAACAAGCGGGCATCCAGGGCGTCGTGATTCTCGAAGTGCTGATCGACGAAGCGGGGAAGGTCGCCGATGGGAAGGTGATGCGTTCGATCCCGCTGCTCGACCAGGCTGCTATCGATGCCGTGAGTCAATGGGAGTTCGAGCCGACACTTCTCAATGGCAATCCAGTTCCCGTCATCATGACTGTCACTGTGCAGTTCAGGCTCGCTCCGTAGATCGATTCAGTTGCAGCCGATCTTCCTGCGCTCATCGGTCGTATTCGGCGTCGCGCTCTCCACACTGATCCTGTCCAGTGGTCCGGAGTCTCTTCCGGCGCAGACGCAAGATGCGGAAATCCGCGCTGTGACGTTCCTGTCACGCGAGGTTCCTCGATGGAAGGCAGAGAACGACTGCTACTCGTGTCACAACAACGGAGATGCGGCGCGGGCGCTCCTGGTCGCCGCCGCCGCGGGCTTGAAGACCGGTGAGGCACTCGACGACACACTGGTATGGCTGCAGCGCCCGACCGCCTGGAAAGACAACAAGACGCAAGGCGGCATCGACGACAAGGCACTCGCACGAGTCCAGTTTGCCGGGGCTTTGACAATTGCCGTCGATCAGCAACGCGCACCGCGCACCGCGATTCGCGAAGCTGTTGTCTTGCTGGCCGCAGACCAGAAGGAAGACGGCTCGTTTCAACTCGACACATCGCAGAGCATCGGGTCGCCGACGACCTATGGAACGACGATCGCGACGTGGCTGGCACGCCGTAGCCTCGTGGCAGCGGCTGACGAGCAATTCGCCGCTGCAATCGTCCGCGCTGATCGCTGGCTTCGCACGGCGAACGTTGCAACCGTCCTCGACGCATCAGCGGTCGTACTCGGGCTGGATCGCGGGGCCGACGGGGCAGCGACGACGCAGCGGACCAAGGCGCTCGACACCATTCGCCGCGGGCAGGCGCAAAGCGGTGGCTGGGGACCCTACGTGACCGCCGCGCCAGAGGTCTTCGATACCGCGTTGGCGCTGCTCGCATTGAACGGTGTTCGTCAGAGCAAGCTCGGAGCTGCCATCATCTCGCCCGCTGACCTCGACGCGATGATCGCGAGAGGGCGGACGTTTCTGTTGTCGCAGCAAGTGGCCGATGGCAGTTGGCCGGAGACAACTAGGCCGGCGAATCAGGAAAGTTACGCGCAGCGAATCTCTACGACAGGATGGGCGCTGCTCGCGTTGATTGATACGCGGTAGTCGGTGGCCGGCCGCCAGTTGCCGGCGGCTGGCTGCTGACCGTGCCACAGCGTCGCCAGCTCTGGCGACTCGTTGCGGGGTAAGGCCATCCTCGGCCGCCTGCCAGCTGGTGACTAGTGGCCGGTGGCAGGCCGCGGATGATTACTTGACTTCGAACGGAATCACGGTCCGCTCGGGTTCAGCGGATCGATCGGCGCGATCGAAGCGGTCGACTTCAAACGCACGTCCGATGCGATTCCCCGCCATGTCCTCGAGCATCGCCAACGCGACGAGGTGATAGCGTCCGGCCTGCCACGGAGTCCGCGGCCTGAAGCTCCATCGCGTCTCGGCGTTCTCGATCTGTACGTCCCCACCCAGGAATCGCTGATCGCCCGCAGTAACCCCGAGGGCACGCAGCAGTAATCCATGATCGAGCGGCTCGGGAAACGTCACCACTAGTGGCGACGCTGCGCCGGCGGTCGGCGCCTCGATCCGCCAGGCCTTGAAATCGATCGGTCGCTCGTCAGCTTCTACGACACGAAAATTTCGCCGGTACTCGGCTTTCAGCGGCAGACCATTGGCATCGCGCCATTCGCGGTTCACGACCAGCGTGTAGCGCCGCCCTGGCACCAGCGATCGGCCCAATTGCGCGTTCGGCAGAATGCCGCGCTTCTGCCGGCCCGGATCGAAGAACACCGTGTAGCGCGTGAAGTCGTCGTTCCAAAACTCGGCGTCGAGCGGCAGAAACGGATCCACCACTTCTCGTCCCCCATCGTCGAGCAACCGGATGTAGTCGAGGCCGCCACGCCGTCCCATCGGGGCGGAGAAGTGGATGTAGAGGCGCAGCTGGTTCTCGGGAACCACGTCCGCTGACGGAAAGATCTGCGCGACCACCGTGGAGGGGTCGGTGGCAACGGCTGGGAGCGAAACGGTCGCCTCCAGCGGAGGCGCGGCACTCGGCGACGCGCCGGGCACCGCCGCGGGAGTAAACACGGCTCGATATGGGCGCCCGGCATCAAACGGAAACGAGGGCACGAAACGAATCGTGTGATCGGCGACCGAATACGCGCCGAGCATTGCCGTTTGCGTTTCTCCCACCGAGACGCGCAAGACCTCGGCCCACTGCTCGCGGCTCAATTCGGACGCGCGCAGGCCGCGTATCAGGTCCGCCGGGACGTTGGTGACCGCGATGGCCGCGGAGCTGCCGTGCGGCGCTTCGAGACGGATCTCAACCGGATCGGCTGGCGCGGCTGCGCCTCGACAACCAAGTGTTGACGCCAGAAAGAGCAAGAGCGCGACGCCCTTTGCCAGGGACGCCGCGCTCGCTCGAGTCGTTCGTCTCGCCAAATTCACCTGCCTGCCCGCCCTACCAGCCCCACCCGCCCTATCCGCCTCCGCTCGCGAAAAAGCCGGCGAGCTACGGCGAGACCTCGCCGAAGCGGCCTCCGGCCGCGAAGGCGGGCCAGCCCTAAGGCAGCGCCATCACCGCGAGGTTCAGGGCGCCCGCGTCGGAGCGTGCGAGCACGATCGAGTTGTTGGCGTCGAGCAGATCGAGCTGTTCAACCCCCTTCATCGACGTGACGGCTTCGAAGGGAACGCCGCTCGTCTCGGCCTCGACGCGAGCGGTGATCTTCGTCGCCTTGTCAAACCCCGCGGTTGGGATCTTCATGACGCCGCGGCTGTTGTTCGACATCAGAAGGAACTCCGTGCCGTTCTTGCGATACACGATCATGTCGAGCGGACGGTTTCGGTTGCCGAGCTCGGCGATCGTCGTTCCCATGACTTTCGCGCCAGGCTGCAGACTGTTGACCGGGAACTTGACCAGCGGCGTGCAGAGATACCCGGCAATCAGATTCGTCTCGCCGTTGCTCTTGTGAGGCACGAACGTGTACACGGGCGACCGCGTCTCGAACGCGCCGTGGTTGCCGTGATAGATCTCCACGCTGGTGCCGTTGTCCGCGCTCGTGAACGGATAAGCGACCGAGCGCAGCTTCGACGAGAATTCTTCGTTCGACAACCCTGCGACGTACAACCGGCCATCGACAAAGGCCATGTCGGTAATCGACTGGGTTCTGGGATTGCGCGCCGGGTTCGCGTCGTTGGCGGCCGGTGCATTCGGGAGACTGACCTTCGAGGATTTCATCTTGTCGAAGGCCAGCAGCTCGATCTTTCCCGCGCCATCGACGCGCAGAAGAGCGGGACTGGCCGTGGCGCCCTGGCCACGCATCACGGACAAGTACGCGTTCCGCGTCTTGGGATGGACAGCCAGGTCGGTCACCGCAATCTCGCGAACATCCGTGCCGAGGAGCGCGGCAATCTGCTGATCGATGCCAGGAATCGCTTTGGCGCCCTCAGCGCCGCCCTGGGCCAACGCACCCAGCTCGAGCGCAACGATGGTGGCCGACTGCGTGTCGCCGGCGAACAACAACCCGTCAGGACTGAAAGTCAGCGGTCCAATCGACTTGAATACCGGCCCTGAACTGGCGGCTTGCGACGCGGCCGGCTGCGCGGCCGGTGCGATCGACAACGACGCCATGACGGTCAACACGACACTGGTTTTCAACAGCAAAGAGCGCATTCGCCCTCCTTATGCACGGGCTATCTTACACGGGTAGACTGACGCTACTTACTAACGCCGTAGTGCAGCGTTTACCGCCGCGACAAATAAAGAACCCGGGTGGGTCCGTTGAACCATGAGGGAGGAGGCTTCGATGCGTAAAGCACTCGTGCTGGCGGTCATGCTGAGCCTGGGCTCGCTGACTCCCGCCGAAACTCAAACCCCGTCCGCCGCCCAACAGGCGTTCAACCGGCTCAAGACGCTCGAGGGCGCCTGGATCGACGTCGACGGCATCTTCGGCAATAAGGGCGCCGTCGGCGTGACCTACAAGGTGACGTCCGGCGGACATTCGGTGATCGAAACCTTTCCCGCCGGCACCGCAAACGAGATGGTGACGGTCTATCACCTCGAAGGAAATGACCTGGTGCTCACCCACTACTGCACGTCGAACACCCAGCCGCGGATGAAATCGTCCGGGCTACAGGGCAACACCCTGACGTTTGCCTTCGCCGGTGGCACCAATATCGATCCGGACCACACCAGCCACATGCACTCGGCCAAGATCGAGTTCCTGTCGGCGGACGAGATTCGCGGCACGTGGGACAACTGGGAGCACGGCAAGTTGGACCACTCGGCCACGTTCCGTGTGGTCCGCAAGAAGTAGCGGATGTAACTAACAAGCCACAGAGCTCAGGGAGTCACAGAGGAAACTTTTCAATGAAATGTAGGTTTCTTGAGGCTCTGAGGTTCCCCGTCTCCCTGTTCTCCCTGTGGTCTATTGCGTCGGCGTCTTCTTGATCCC
Source organism: uncultured Acidobacteriota bacterium (assembly GCA_963724485.1). Taxonomy (GTDB): domain Bacteria; phylum Acidobacteriota; class Vicinamibacteria; order Vicinamibacterales; family UBA2999; genus JACCSI01. The sequence continues at coordinate 427,927 of CAVRUW010000008.1, read as the reverse complement.
GACATCCTCACCCTTGAGGAATCTCAGGAGCGGCGGATACAGCTTGTCGGGCGCCTCGAATTGTGGATTGTGGCCGATGCTGGGAATGAGATAAAGCTGCCCGTTCTGCACCGTCTCGGCGACGCGGCGGGCCTGCTCGGGAAAGTTCGGTCCATCTTTCTCCCCGCCGATCACGAGCGTGCGCGCCTTGATCCGCGGCCAGTCGTAGACGACTGGGTCGGCGTAGATCGCCTGCTGCTGCAGAGCGCGGACCATCGCCATGCGGGGCCAGTCCCCGCTCTTCGTCCAGCCGTAATGAATCTTCACGTACTTCATGTACTCCGGCTTCCAGTTGACGTAGTAGGCCCGCATCCCCTTGACGATTTCCGCATAGTCTCGGGCGAGCGCGCCCTTGTAGACCTCGGCGGTATCGCGCCAGGGCCGCGCGGCTCGTGCATCAGTGAGACCGATCTGGTTGATCATCGCCAGGTTGCCCACGGCATCCGGATACGACGCGGCAAATCGGCTGGCGACCATGCCGCCCATCGAGTGCGTCACGATATCGGTGGTGGCGATCTTCAAATGCTCGAGAAGCCGCTTGGTGTTCGCGGCGTGCGTGCTGATCGAATAGTGGAGGATCGGCTTTGACGAACGGCCGTAGCCGATCTGATCGGGGACAATGACTCGATAGCCTTCCTTGCGCAGCACCTCGATGGTGTCGGTCCACGCCTCGCCGAAGAAGTTCATGCCGTGCAGCAGGATCACGCTCTTGCCATTCGCGTTGCCAGATGGCGCGACATCCATGAACGCCATGCGCACATCCTGTCCTTCGAGGTTGAAGGACAGGAACGACACCGGATGCGGGTAAGGAACGTCTTCGAGATTGATGCTCATGGGACCCCAGTCGGCGGGCGGCGCGGGTGGGGGTTCCTGCGCACTTGCGACGGTGGCCAGAGCCAGTGAGAGTGCGGTCGTCAGAATGATGATGTGCACGGTGCTACCTCTTTGACTGCTTACGCGCCACGACCTTCTTCGCCGATTGTCTTGAACCCTTCGCCGACCGCTTTGCAGCGGGGGCTGACAGCGCTGACTGCGCCTTCTTCGGCAACTTGTCCCTGACCAGCGTATACGACCGTTCGACCAATCCGGCCAGCTCCCGATCGTCGATCGAATCCCATCGCTCGAGCGCGACCCACTTGGCACGGGCCAGATACGGCGCTGGTATCACCCCCTCGCGCTCACAAAGCTCGGCAAACGTCTCATCGTCACACTTGAATGACGCGACGTTCGGGGCCACTTCGGTGCAGGCAACGCAGAACATCTTGCCGCCAACCTTGAAGACCAGATCGGCGCCCCATTGAATTTGTTCGGTCGCCCCGGGGAACGAGAGGCACAGCTTGCGCAAACGAGGCAGGGTCACTGGGGGAATATAGCAGTCCGAACTAAAATCCGCCCATGCGTTACATCGCTTCGCTCTCCGTTGCGACCATCCTGGCGCTCCTCGGGTGGGCGGCTGACGTGCCGACCGCCCAGGGCGAGCCTTTCCGATTTTCGGTGACGCTGCCTCCCACGCAGTCGGCCGCGGTCGATGGGCGACTGCTCGTGATCGTCTCGCGAGTTGAGGGAACGGAGCCTCGATTTCAAGTCACGGATGGCCCCACTGGCCAGCCGGTGTTTGGCATCGACGTCGAGAACTGGGCGGGTGGCAAACCTTCCACGATCGATGGCAGCGTACGCGGCTTCCCGCTCGACAGCATCAACGACATTCCGGCGGGTACCTACACGGTGCAGGCGCTGCTCCACCGTTACGAAACATTCAAGCGAGGCGACGGTCACACGGTGAAGATGCCGATGGATCGTGGCGAGGGTCAGCAGTGGGCGCAGGCCCCTGGCAATCTGTACTCAACGCCAAAGCGCGTGACCTTCGATCCGCGCAAGGGCGGCACGATTGACATCGCGCTCGACCAGGTGATTCCGCCGATCGCACCGGCCAAGGATACGAAGTACATCAAGCACGAGCGGATTCAGAGTGCGCTGTTGACCAAGTTCTGGGGTCGACCGATGCACCTTGGCGCCAATGTGCTGCTGCCCGAAGGCTGGGAGACGCATCCAAACGCTCGGTATCCGTTGTTCATCTACCACGGACACTTTCCGCATACCTTCACCGGATTTCGCGAGGAGGCTCCCGATCCGAACCTGAAGCCCGACTTCGCCGCCCGTTTCCGTCTCGAGGGCTACAACCGGATTCAGCAACAGTATGCGCACCAGTTCTACAAGGATTGGACGGGACCCAGTTTTCCGCGCGCGCTCGTCATCGAGATTCAGCACCCGACGCCGTTCTACGACGACAGCTACGCGGTGAACTCGGCGAACAGCGGCCCGTACGGCGACGCGATCGTGAAGGAGCTGTTGCCCTACATCGAGAAGAAGTATCGCGGGATCGGCGAAGGCTGGGCGCGATTCATGTACGGCGGCTCGACCGGCGGCTGGGAAGCAATGGCCGCCCAAGTCTTTTATCCCGAGGTCTTCAACGGGGCCTATGTCGCGTGCCCCGATCCAATCGACTTTCGTGCCTACACGGTCGTCGACCTCTACAAGGACAAGAACGCGTATTACCTCGACGACACGTGGAAGAAAACACCTCGACCAGGCCTGCGCAACTATCTGGGACATGTCTCCTCGACGCTCGAGGAGATGAATCGTCTCGAGCTCGTGCTCGGAACGAAGACTCGCTCGGGGCAGCAATGGGACGTGTGGGAGGCGACGTATTCACCAGTCGGTCCGGACGGCTATCCGGCGCCTATCTGGGACAAGCGAACCGGAGTCATCGATCGCAAGGTGGCCGACTACTGGCGAGAGAACTACGACTTGTCCCACATTCTTCGCCGCGACTGGGAGAAGGGTCTTGGCAAAAAGCTCGAAGGCAAGCTGTCGATCTACGTCGGCGACATGGACAACTACTACTTGAACAACGCGGTGTATCTCGTGGAGGAGTTCCTGGAATCAACCCGGAATCCTTACTACGGAGGCGAAGTCGACTACGGCGATCGTGCCGAACACTGCTGGAATGGCGACCAGACGCGACCCAACGCGCTCTCGCGATTGCGTTATCACCAGATGTTCATTCCCAAGGCAGTTGAACGAATGTCGAAGACGGCGCCGGCGGGCGCCGATCTCAAGAGCTGGCGCTACTAGTTGGATCCAGTAGTCGGCATTGTTTTCGTCCTCGTCTACACGGGGATGGCACTCGGCGGTCTGGCCGCCTTGAGGCTCGACCGCGCGGGGATTGCCCTCATCGGGGCGATCGCGCTTGTCGTCTCTGGCCGGTTGACACCGGCAGACGCGTTGAGTGCGATCGATGGGCGGACCATCGCCCTCCTCCTGGCCATGATGGTCGTCTCGGCGCTGCTGCAAGTTACCGGAGCCTTCACGGTGATTGCGCGACGACTCATTGGCGCGAGCCAGTCCCCTGCGACGCTGCTCGCCATCGTGATCCTCGTTGCCGGTCTTCTCTCGGCGGTCTTCGCCAACAATATCGTCTGCCTGGCTATCCTCCCGCTCTTGATCGACATCTGCAGACGCAGCCATCTCGATCCGGTTCCCTACCTGCTCGCGCTCGCCTGTGCGTCCAACATCGGCTCAGCCGCCACCCTGATTGGTAGCCCGCAGACCATCTTGATCGGACAGGCACTGCAGTTGTCGTTCGGGCAGTACGTGGTGGACGCCGGACCGGCCGTGCTCGCTGGTTTGTTGGTGGTCTGGCTTGTGATCGCGTGGACTTATCGAAATGGATGGGCTCGTGACACAGCGGCAGACGGCTCGGAAGCACCACATCCCGCGACGTCACCAGATCACGGTCAGCAGTGGTACCGAAGGTTCCTGACGCTGATCGATTGGCGACTGCTGGTCCTGTTCACTGGTCTTTTCATCGTCAATCATTCCGTCGCGCGGGCTGGGCTGGTCAGCTACTACTTGATGATCCCGCGGATGCGAGGAGCCGACCTCGCGAGCCCACCTCTGTTGTTTGCGGCGACCGCGGCGCTCACGAGCGTCGTCTCGACGGTTCCAGCCGTCATGCTGCTCCTTCCAGCCGCACGGGCCGAGATTGCGGGCCTTGTGATGGCCCTGTCCTCCTCATTCGCGAGTAATTTCCAAATTGTTGGTAGCACGGCCACTATCGCCGTGGTGGACCAGGCCAAGCGGCACGGTTATGCCATCAATCGAAGGACGTTCGCACGGATTGGAACTCCAGTGACGCTGATTACCCTTGCGGCGGCCGCGTTGTGGCTGTGGCTTTTGATGGAAATAGAGGGAGCTCGACCGTGATGCCCGAGCGAAGATCCGCCCGCCTGAATTACGATGAAATGATGAAGCTCGCCCCGATCGCGATACTGGCACTGCTCCTGGCGGTTCCAGTCGATGCTCGCCAGCCTCCCGCTGCTCCGCCACAGAAGCCGCCAGCGAATGCCACGCCACAGAAACCACCCGCATCAAAACCACGGCCACCGGCCCAGTCGTCGTCGGCCACGACTGTGGCGACCGTGACGGTCACCGACGAGGCGGGGGCTCCCATCCCGGATGTTCGTGTGATGCTGACTGGTCTGCTGGATCGATCGGGATCAACGCAAACCAACGGCGTGGTCAAGTTCGACGGGCTTCGCGCCTGGCGTCTATCGCATCAGGCTGACCAAGGACGGTTTCACCACGCTCGAGCGCGAGTTCGAGTGGCGGGCCGGTCAGCCAGCGCCTGCGCCGTCGGTAACCTTGACGGAAGCGCCACCACCACCAGCTCCTCCACCGCCGCCACCTGCGCCGAAGACAAACATTCCGCCGCCCGGCAAGCCGGTCAGCCTCTCGCTGCCCGACTTCATCGAGAAGAACTACATCTCGAACAGCCAGCCGCAGAAGGCTTCACCCGTGGCCTGCAGCGGGTTGGCGCAGAGCGTGCTCTGGCAGATTCGTGAGCCGTGGGAAAACCGGCAGAACGAAACCTCTGACACGATGGTGTACGTGATTGGCGGTGAGGGCACGCTACGCATCGATGGCCGCGAGATGAACCTCGTGGCCGGTCATTACGCATTGGTTCCGCGCGGCACGTCGTACTCTCTACTGCGAAAAGGACGCAATCCATTGATCGTCCTCGCCACGCTGGTCGGCGAGCCCTGCCAGGGGTAAGGCCTCAAGTCCGGCGTCCCTGAGGTAATCTGATTACTTCATCGATGCCGGACGAGAAAGTGATGGCGCCGCTCGCGGCGCCTCAAGACTTCATTCGCGAGATTGTCGCCGCTGACGTGGCTGCCGGCCGCGTCGGCTCACGCGTAGTCACTCGTTTCCCTCCCGAACCGAACGGCTACCTCCACATTGGGCACGCCAAGGCCATTTCGCTCGACTTCGGCATTGCCACGGAATTCGGCGGCGACTGCAACCTGCGGTTCGACGATACGAACCCTGTCAAAGAGGATGTCGAGTACGTCGATTCGATCAAGGACGATGTCCGTTGGCTCGGGTTCGATTGGGGCAATCGCGAGTACTTTGCGTCCGATTACTACGAGCAGCTGTATCAATTCGCCGAGCACCTGATTCGCGAAGGTCTTGCCTACGTCGACTCCCTCAGCGCCGACCAGATGCGTGAGCATCGCGGAACGCTGACCGAGCCCGGCAACGACTCCCCCTTCCGGACACGGTCCATCGAGGAGAATCTCGACCTGTTCCGCCGGATGCGGGCGGGCGAGTTTCCCGACGGTGCGCACGTGTTGCGCGCGAAGATCGACATGGCGTCGCCGAACATCAACATGCGCGACCCGGTCCTCTATCGCATCCGGCACGCCGAGCATCATCGAACCGGCCGCGCATGGTGCATCTACCCGATGTACGACTACGCCCATCCTCTGTCGGACGCGATTGAGGGGGTCACGCACTCGCTCTGCACGCTCGAATACGAAGACCATCGCCCGCTGTACGACTGGGTCGTGGCATCCGCCGGCACCGTTCATCGTCCCCACCAATACGAGTTCGCGCGACTCAACCTGAACTACACGGTGATGAGCAAGCGCAAGCTGCTGCAGCTCGTCGAGCAGGGTCATGTCACCGGCTGGGACGACCCGCGAATGCCCACGATCTCGGGCTTGCGGCGTCGTGGCTATACGCCGGAATCGATTCGTGACTTCTGCACCCGGATCGGCGTGGCAAAGAAAGAAAACGTCATCGACGTCGGTCTACTGGAGCACTGCGTCCGCGAAGATCTCAATCGACACGCCCCTCGTACGATGGCCGTGCTCAACCCGCTCAAGGTGGTTCTCACCAATTACGATCCAGACCTCGTTGAGCATCTCGACGTGATCAACAACCCTGAAGACGCGGCCGCCGGAACAAGGAAAGTGCCTTTCTCGCGCACGCTCTACATCGAGCGCGACGACTTCATGGAAGATCCGCCGAAGAAGTTTTTTCGATTGGCCCCGGGGCGCGAAGTGCGGTTGCGGAACGCCTATCTGGTTACCTGCACCAACGTCGTGAAGGACGAGTCGGGAGCGGTAGTCGAGCTCCACTGCACGTACGACCCTGCCACGCGTGGCGGAGACGCTCCCGACGGGCGCAAGGTAAAGGCGACGCTGCACTGGGTATCAGCGCCGCATGCCGTCGCCGCCGAGGTGCGGCTCTACGATCGGCTGTTCAGCGTCGAGGATCCAGATAACGCCTCGGCCAAGGCCGGCAAGGACTTCACGGAGTTCCTCAATCCGCAATCGCTTCAACGGCTGCGAGGTTGCAAGCTCGAGCCTGGGCTTGCCCGAGCAATCGCCGGCACCAGGTTTCAGTTCGAGCGGCTTGGATACTTTGCGGTGGATCCCGACTCGACACCGGAGCTTCCGGTCTTCAATCGCACGGTATCGTTGAAGGATACGTGGGCGAAGGTGGCCTCACGCCAGGAGTAAGGCGGCAGCCAATTGCTCGGGCGACCCGATGACCGCGAGATGGTCACCTGCCTTCAACGTCGTCGTCGGGTCGGGATTGCTCGAGAGTTTGCCATCCCTCGCGAGCGCGACCACTGAGGCGCCAGTTCGCGCGCGAAGCTGAGCGTCGGCGAGCGACTGCCCGGTGAGCACACCTTCCTGACGTAACGTCACCCACCCAATCTCGAGGTCGCGGGCGGCGAGCATCAGTTGATCCAGAACGCGCACCCTCTCGTCACGAACATCCGTATGTTCCAACTGCTGCCGGCGAATCGCTTCCGTGTAGAGATGCACCTCACGGACCGGAAAGTCGAGCAGCAACAGCGTCTGTCTCACGATCTGGATTCCGCCTTCGAGTTCGGGCAGGACGATTTCGGTAGCGCCGAGGGCCGCCAGGCGTTTTGCAGATTGCTGGGTGCCGGCTCTCGCGACGATGGGCAGCGTCTCACACTGCCGACGCGCCGCGGCGACGATGATGCTGGCGGCCGCGTCGTCAGGCACCGTGATAATAAGCGCTCGCGCATGATTCAGCCGCGCGTGCTGCAGAATCTCGGAGTTGGCAGCATCGCCAAACAGCGTGGCTATGGATTGTTTCGTCAGCTGATCGATGCGGGCCGGATCGGCTTCGACGACCAGCCGCGACACGTTCAGGCTCCCTAACAGTTCGGTGATGTGGCGGCCGATCCGTCCCCAGCCAACGATCACCACATGATTGGTCGTGTCGCGCGCGGCTCCCGCCGTGGTATCAGGGGGTGTCCGTGCGATCCAGGGCCACAGGAACGATCGCTGGAGTACGCGCTCCGTCGGCCCGATCAATTTGAACATGAACGGATTGACGGTAATCGATACGAGCGCTCCCGCCAGGATCAACGAGTACTGCGACTGATCGAGCAGCCCCAGTGAAAGACCTGCCTGCCCGACGATGAACGAGAACTCGCCGATCTGGCTCAAGCCCGCCGCCACGACGATGGCAGTTTTCGCTGGATGCGGAAACATGAGGCCGGTGAAAAGAGCAATCAGGGCCTTGCCGACGATCACCAGGCCGGACAGCAGCAAAACCTCCATCCAGTGGCTTACGAGGTACGCAGGATTCACGAGCATCCCGACCGATACGAAGAACAGCACGGCGAACGCTTCGCGGAACGGCAGCAGGTCGGCGCCAACTTGATGGCTGTACGGTGATTCGGCGACCACAACCCCTGCGACGAAGGCACCCAGCGCAAGCGAGACGCCAAACATGTAGGCCGACAGCAATGCCGTTCCCAGCGCGATTGTCAGCGCCGCCAGAATGAACAGCTCGCGCGAACGCGTATGAACAATCTGAACGAGCACCCACGGCACGACGCGGTTGCCAAGCAGGAGCATCAAGGCAATAAAAGCCGCCGCCTTCCCCATCGCGACTCCGGCTGACGACAAGCCGGCGCCGCCTTCGCTGGTCGGCCCGAGCGCGGGCAACAGCACCAGAATGATCACCGTCGCGATGTCCTCGAGGACCAGCCAGCCAACCGCCACTCGACCGTGGCGCGTATCGAGCAGGCCGTTGTCCATCAGCCCACGCAACAACACCACCGTGCTCGCAACCGAGATCGCAACACCGAGAAGCAGCCCCGATACTTTCGGCCAGCCCCACGCTTGTGTCAGCAGATAACCAGCCCCGGTGGCGACGGCCATCTGAATGATCGCGCCGGGGATGGCGATGTCTCTCACCTGCCACAGATCGCGGAGGGAGAAGTGCAGCCCAACGCCGAACATCAGAAAGATCACGCCGAGTTCGGCGAGTTGCCCGATGGATTCCGAATCACCGATGAACCCCGGCGTAAATGGGCCGATCGCAACGCCGGCGAGCAGATAGCCGACGATGGGCGGAAGGCCGACACGACGGGCGACGACACCGCCGACGAAGGCGTAGGCCAGCGCTATCGCGATGTTCAACAGCAGAGGTAGCTCGGGATGCATCGGAGGGAACATTCTAGGTCGGCGGTCACCGGTCTCCGGTCCACGGTCTACGGTCCACGGCACGATGGTTCTCTCTCAGTTCCTTTCGTCGTTGTCCTGCGAGCGATCAGGCCGTAGGGCTGAGGGAGAACCGCCGTGCCGGGGACTGCAGACCGGGGACTGGCGACACGCGATCGATGCCGTCAGATTGCGACGTCGACAGGCGTCGCGTTGAGGACTCGCACGAGGTCCGTCGGCGTCAGCGAGATCAAAAACCCTCGTCGGCCACCGTTGATGTAGAGCCGCTCGAGCTCGAGGATGCTGCGCTCGACGAACACTGGCATCGCACGGCGTATGCCGAAGGGTGACGTGCCTCCGACCAAATACCCAGTGTGCTTCTGTGCCACCGCTGGATCGCAGGGGATTATGCTCTTTCGATCGATTTGTCTGGCGAGATGCTTCGTGGAGACATCGCGATCGCCGTGCATCAGAACAATCAACGGATCGCCCCGATCGTCCTGCATCACCAGCGTCTTGATCACGGAGTGCTCGTCCACACCAAGCTCACGCGCCGACACACGGGTTCCACCTCGCTCCTCGTAGCGATATTCGTGTTCCTCGAAGGCGACGCCATGCTTTCGAAGAACATGGATCGCGGGGGTCGCTGACATTTGGCGATTGGGTGATTGGGAGAATTGGGTGATTGAATTCCGTGATTGGGTGATTGGCTGATTGTATTGGGAGATTTGGTGATTGAGGCTTCCTGCCCACCAATCAACCAATGGCTCAATCCAATTACCAATTCAATCAATCACCAAATGCAATCACCCAATCCACCAATCACCCATTCGCTCATTGAACGCGAAGCGCCGTCGTGGGTGAAACGCGTGTGGCGCGAAGAGCGGGCAGGTAGCTGGCGACGAGCGTCACGAGCAAGAGCGCAATCGGGACGATGACGTAGGTCATCGGATCGCTGGCGGTGATCTGATACAGCAGGCTCTGCATCAATCGCGTCAGACCGAACGCCGCGACCACGCCGATCGCGATGCCACCCAGCGCAAGCGTCATCCCTTGCTTGAGGATCATGCCGAGCACCTGCGCACGGTTGGCGCCAATCGCGAGACGGATCCCGATTTCATGGGTGCGTTGGGCGACGAGGTAGGCGAGCACGCCGTAAATCCCCACCGCAGCCAGAGCGAGCGCGATCGCGGCGAATGCGCCGAGCAGGAAGCTGGTCAGCCGTGGCGTGGCCAACGCGGTCGAGACGATGTCGGACATCGGACGAATGTTCGCCACGGGCAGATTGGCGTCCATTTGATGGATCTCGCCACGTATCGCGCCCGCGAGTGAGAGTGGCTCGCCGGTCGTTCGGACGACCAGGAACACGTTGCGGATGATCGATCCACCGGTGGCAACGTGCCACTGGCTGTGCGGCACGTAGAACTTCTCCTTCACGATGCCGGTCACGCCGTTGTGCCGCTCGTCTGCCACGATACCGACCACGGTCGTCCACGGTCGCATGGGGTTGCCCATTCGCATTCGGCCACCGAGCGCGGTGCCATCCTTCCAATACGTCCGAGCCATCGTTTCGTTGATGACGCTGACTGGTGCGCTGGCACTTGTGTCCTGCGGCGTAAACCATCGGCCCCTGACCAGTCGAGTTCCGAGCGCCTCGAACGCGCCGTCGGACACGATCTGCCAATCGCCTTTGGCGTTGTTGCCAGGGCTTTCCTCGAACCCGTCGACATCCACCCCCGAATCCCCGATTGTGGTCGCTAGTGGAAGCGCCCGTACGACTCCGGCATGCTGGACACCAGGTAGCGCGCGAACGCGATCGAGCAAGCGATCGTAGAAGCCAACCACCTTCTCGGCGGTGTCGTACGACGCATTCGGCACCGCCAGCCGCATCGTCAACACACGATCCGGATCGAAGCCAAGGTCGATCTGGCCGAGCGCGGCGAGGCTGCGAATCATCAACCCAGCGCCAATGACCAGGATCACGGCCAGTGCGACTTCGGCTGCGACGAGCGCGCCGCGAAGTCGCTGGCGGCGCCCACCGAGCGTCGCCTGCTGACTGCCTTCCCGGAGCGACTCGACGAGGTTCACGTGAAGCGTCCGGAGCGCCGGCGCGAGACCAAACAGGAGCGTCGTGACGACCGACAGGACCAGCGTGAAGAGGACCACGGTGAGATCGAGGCGGACGGGAGCGAGTGGCGGCAGACTGGTTGGATCGAGCGAGGTCAGGACACGAAGCGCTCCCGCGGCTAGCGTGAGGCCCAACAGCGCGCCGAGGACAGCAAGGACCAGGCTTTCGGTAAACAACTGCCGGAACAGACGATTCGGCGATGCGCCGATGGCCGTTCGGACCGCCATCTCACGCAAACGCGCGTCCCCGCGCACGAGCAGGAGATTGGCAACGTTCACGCACGCGATCAGCAACAGGAACCCCACCGCTCCCATCAGGAGCCACATCGCTGGCCGCACCTCGCCTCGGATCTCCTCGTCAAGGCCCACAGCGAATGCGGTGAACTGCATGGCTTCGGGATATTGACCTTGTTCGGTGAGCCGTCGCGTAATGGCGCGGAGTTCTTCGGTAGCCGAAGCTGCCGTCTGGCCGGGCGCGAGAATCGCCGCACCGTAGAAGCCATGGTTGCCACGATTCAGGTTCTGCGGATCGATCTGCAGCGGCCGCCACACCTGCGTGGGCTCCGCAGCATCGACATTGAAGTCGGTCGGCAAGCGGAAACCGCTCGGCATGATCCCGACGATTTCGACTGGTACGTCGTTCAGCATCATGCGACGCCCGATCACGGAGGGATCGCCGGCGTATCGCGCCTGCCATAACGGATAACCAAGCACAACCACCGGAGGACCGTTGGGAAGGTCTTCGGCGGCGCTGAAGGTTCGCCCGAGAAACGGACGCGCGCCCAACACATTGAACGTGTTCGCGGTGACAAATCCAACGCCCACCCTCACCGGCTCGCCATCGCCGGTCAGGTTCTGCTGTCCCGTGGACCATGCGGCGATGTCGGTCATCGTCTTCGCGAACGATCGATAGTCCGCAATCTCCTGCGTGGAGAGCCAGGTCTTGTCGAAGCTGATCCACTTGCTCCAGATCTGCACGCGCTGCTCCGGGCGGTCGTACGGCAGCGCCGCCAGCAACACGGCCTTGACGACGCTGAAGATGGCGGACGTGGCGCCGATGCCGAGCGCGAGCGTCAGGAGAGCCGCCATGGCAAAGCCCGGGCTCTTCCACAATCCCCGCAACGCTCCCTTGAAATCCTGGCGCAAGGCATCTGTAGTCGTCATTGGAATCTCCACCTTCCGTGGTTAGACGGGCAATCAGGTCGCCACGGTTGCAACGGATGTGAAATCATCGCTGGCCATGTCACGTGTGAGCGATATCGCCCTGTCGCGTCTAGTCCGCGACCAGATGGCCCGACCGTCTCCGATTCGCCAAATCATGAAAATGGCCGAGCGCCAGAACATCCTGGCGATGGGGCTCAACCCGGACGACGTCATCTCGTTCGGCGGTGGATGGGTCAATCATCCCGCACCGGAGCCGTTGAGGCGAGCATACGAGGAGATTGCCGCAGACGTCGCGTCGTTCCACAAGAGTGGAGGGTACACGGCAACGCTTGGGGACGGCGAATGTCGCGAACAGCTGGCCCGTTTCGAAACGCACCTCTTTGGAGTGCCACGCCTTGCCGCGGAGCACATCGCCATCGGAGTCGGCAGCACGCAACTGACACACGATCTGTTCCGGACGCTGCTGGATCCCGGGGACACCGTCCTGTTGATGGATCCCACGTACGCCAACTACGAAGGACAGCTGGCGTTTGCCGTCCCTGGTACCCAGATCGCCAGGCTGGGGCTGCTGGAGCCCGACACGTGGTCCTACACGCCGACCGACGCGCCTGAACGCGCGATCGCATCCTTTCATCGCGTGTTCGATGAGCATCAGCCGCGTCTCGTGTTGTTTGGCGCGCCCGACAATCCGACGAGCCAGATTCTTCCTCATGCGCTGGTCGATGCCATGCGCGAACGCACCGCGAACAACAATGCGTGGCTCGCGATCGACTTCGCTTACAAGTGTCAGTTCTTTCAGGATCTACCTGCCTACTACGCCTGGTCGCCAACCGATCATCCCCACGTGATCGGGATCCACTCGAATTCGAAGTGGGGCCGGGGACTCGGCCGGCGGCTTGGCTGGCTCACCGCGACACCGGCAGTCGTTGAAGCAATTGAACGTGTGCAGCAGTGCAGCTTGCTCTGTCCCGACACACTCACCCAGATGGCCATGGCGCGCTACCTGGAAAAAGCCATAGACGACGGCTCGTTGCGCGCCTACGTCTCAGACACAAACGAGAAGTATCGACGCGCCGCTACCATCACATTGGAGGCAATCGACAAGCACCTGGGACTTCCTCGATTGACTCCCATGGGTGGTCTTTACACCGTCGTCGATGTTGGAACCGATGCCGACGAATTCGTCCCGCGCGCATTGCAAGCAACCGGCGTTCTCGTGGTACCTGGTCGAGGGTTTGGTCCTTCACTCGTCAACGGTGTGCGCATCTCATACGGCCCACTCGTGGCGTCACCGGACCGGATCACCGAAGGCATCGCCCGGCTTCGGTCGGTGATCAGTGATCGGTGATCAGTGATTCTTCCGTGGACCGTGGACTGCGGCCCGTAGACCGTGGACCGTGGACTGGAGACCGGAGACCGGAGACCGGAGACCGGAGACTAGTGTGACGCCAACTCTTTCCGACTATCTCGACTTCGCGGTCGATGCGGCGTGGCAGGCCGGTCGATCGACGTTGGCGCACTATCAGACTGGCGTCGCGATCGAGCGGAAACGCGACCAGTCGGTGGTTACGATCGCCGACCGAACCGCGGAGCAATTGATCCGTCGGTTGATTACGGAACGATTTCCCGATCACGCAATCGTCGGCGAGGAATTCGGTGCAGACGATGCGCGCTCATCGCATCGCTGGATCATCGATCCCATCGACGGCACTACGACATTCGTGCGCGGCGTGCCGTTCTACGGCGTGCTGCTTGCGCTCGAGATCGACGGTATTCCGAAGGTCGGTGTGGCGTACTTCCCAGCGCTGGACGAAATGGTGTCTGCGGCAATCGGCCTGGGCTGTCGTTGGAATGGTCGCATCGCCCGCGTGTCTGGCGTCTCCTCACTCGCTGAAGCGACCGTGGTGTACACCGATGCGCGCAATGTGCGGAGTCGGCTTGGCGACGACTGGAACGGTCTATTGACCGAAACGTCGGTCCAGCGCGGATGGGGTGACTGCTATGGACACGCGCTGGTCGCGACCGGGCGAGCGGACGTCATGCTGGACCCGCGAATGAATCCGTGGGATTGCGCGGCGCTGATCCCGATTCTTCAGGAATCGGGTGGCCGCTTCACCGACTGGCGCGGGCGTGTGGTGGTGGATGGCGGAGACGCGGTCAGTTCAAACGGGGTGCTGCACGATCAAGTACTGCCGCGGTTGACGACCAATGAGTCGCGCTAAAACGTGCAGCTGGTTTGTCAGTGTAGCGAGCGACTCGTCTCGCGCCTCCCGCTTCGCAGCGTGGAATGTTCCATCGTTTCGCGCGCGAACGCCGACGACTAGGCGCGATCGGTCGGTACGCCGACGAAATTGCGATCCTGATCCGGTCGCAGAACCAGGTTCGAGAACATGAACTGAAGCATGTAGCGACCGTCGGCAAGTCGTGTGACCACGATTGGCTGGTCGTACTTGATGTGCCAGTCGTAGATCTCGTAGAAGACGGCGACGCCGACCTCGAAGTAATCCGGAAACTTCGCGTTTGCCCTGAGAAACGTCTCCATGTCGGTGCGAAGCCGGCCGATGATGCCGTGCGCAACCGAAGAGCTGAGGAACGCGTTCTTCAGCGTCGTGTCGATGTTTTGAGCCTGCTGAGCGATTTCGCGCTGGCCTGCTCGATCGGCGTCCTGCGCTTCCCCTTCAAGGCTGGCCGCGCCAGCAGTGTTGGGGGCGGCAAGCCCTCCGGCCATTCCGGCTGCAATCAGTTCGCGTCGCGACAACATGGGCCCTCCTAGCGAAACTCGGTCAGGGACCCAAGAATATCGCGACTCCAGCTTGGAGTCAGGGCGCGCAGGGTACGCGTGCGAAGGGAAAGTCCATGCCGCGCGCCTTGCCGTTCATCGTGCCCTCGATGCGTGCGTTCAGCGTGTTCCCCGTAAGGCGATACCGGACTCGCTGTGGAAAGTCGTGCGTTGGATTCTCGAACACGATCTCGTCCGCTGTTTTCGTCGTCGCCTTGAACTTTGCTTCGGGTTGCCCCGACGGCCGCGCGACGTAAGTCAGCCCCTCGGGCAAATCGAGAATCTGCAGGAATTCGAACTCGACCATCTTGCCCTTCGCGACCGTACGGCTCACACCCATGAGCGAGCCGCCCGCCGGCGCCAACCAGTGTTCCTCTACCACGCGACCGTTGCTCTCGAGCTTCCAGCAGCCCGTGAGAAAAGCCAGGTCCGCGGTCGTGGCCGGCGTCTGGCTACACAGCGGAACGGTCAGCGCCCCAACGATCGCAAATACCCATACACGTTGCATCACCTGTCCTCCCGATCCGACATCGTAGTGGCTTGGCGTGGGTGTCGGCTTGTAGATTCGCGACAATCCGCGAAAGTCGGGAATGAGCGGAGACGATATCCGCGGAAGAAGGCGCCTTTCGCAGGCCGTTGCGGGTTCGTCCAGACGTACGTTAGTGACTTCCTGCGCTTCGTGCTCTCGTGAATTGATTTCCGTGTTTCTGCGTTTCCGTGGTTCGTATTCGGGAGGCTACGCCCGAAAGAATGCCGTCAGTCCGCTTGCCTCCGCCAACGCCGATGGCGGCTGTCCAGCGAACCGTCGAATCTCGTGAACGAGGTGAGCCTGATCGGCAAACCCATAGCGCGCGGCGATGTCCGCTCCGCTTTCGACGCCAAGGGCATTGAAGGCTCGTTGGAAACGCACAATCCGACCGAAGAGCCGCGGCGAAAGACCGACCTGTTCGCGGAAACAGCGTTCGAATTGTCGTCGGCTCAGTCCATGAGCGTGTGCCAGGAGCTCGATCGACCCGTGGCCTCCGGTGACCACCAGTTGATCGATTGCCGTGCTGATCGAGTGCGATGACCGAGTCGTTGGTGCGGCTGCAAGGAGATCTTCGAGCGCGCGTTCGAGTACCACTAGCCGTGCCTCTGCTCCCGGCGCTTCAGAGACCGCGTCGGCAGTGTCACGAGTCCATCGCGACCACACGGACTCGAGATCGACGACCTGCCCGAGGATCCGGTCTTGCGGCATCCGGCTGAATCGATACAGCGCATCGGGAGCGAAGCGAGCGCCGACCATCATCATTCGTCCGGTCGCGACCACGGTGATGGGCGCCGTCATCTGGCCGACGAGCAGGTGTCGCGGCTGGCGGTAATCGCAAACGCCCACGCGCTCGGCCATCGGATCGCCAATATGGAGCACGATTTCGGATCGCCCGTCCGGGCAAATCGTCTCAGGGCTTGCGCCGCCAGCCTCCTCGACATGCCACAGACGATCGACGAGCCCGCGAAGACGGGCCACCGGCCGACGCGCAACGTAGCTCATGCTCCGTTCACTATAATTCGCCGCATGAACAACCGTCGCGCCTGGCTCATCTCGTCGATTTCCGCGTTGACGCTGTGCCTGACCCTCGGAACAACCGCATCGCAAGTGGCCCAGGGTTCGCTCGAGCGCATGCTGCAGGGCGACCTGGCGCGCTTTCCGGCCAAGACTGCCATCTACGTGAAGCACTTGACCACTGGACAAGAGGCGGCCGTTCGCGCTGACGAAGCCTTCAACAGCGCCAGCGTGATCAAGATCCCGATTATGGTGCTTGCGTATCAGCTCGCCGAACAGGGCAAGCTGAAACTCGATGCTCGAGTAACGATGAACCGAGGCGATGTACGGGGCGGGTCCGGCATCCTGCGATACCACGATCTCGGGCTGCAGCCGACCGTTCGCGATCTCATCACTCAGATGATCATCACGAGCGATAACACCGCGACCGACATGATGATCACGCAGGTTGGCGGGGTCGACGCTGTCAATCAGTGGCTGAAAACCAACAGCTATTCGGAACTCAAGCTCAACACGACCATTTACGAGGTCTTCAAGCGGCGATATGCCTTCGCCGACGCCGCGCTCGACTCACTGACACCCGAAGAAGTGTACGCAGCCCAAACGGGCGATCCGTCGTTTGCATCGATGTCGCAGTCACGCTTCGACGAAGTGCAGAAAACAATGCAGCGGCCGGGGCTCAGCGCTGAACTGAATCGGCAGGTGAGCGAAGAACCATCGACCTGGCTCGGCCAGATCACCGCTCGCGGCGTGGGTCGGATACTTGCGGCAATCGAGCAGTGTACCGTCCTGACGAAACCAAGCTGCGCAGAGATGAATCGCGCCTTTCGCCGCCAGCAATCTGGCGCTCGACGATTGCCGCACTTCCTCGATGTTGCCGTTGGCCACAAGACGGGCGACTTCCCGCCGATGCTGGCCAATGACGTCGGCATCATCTACTCGCGCTCCGGCCCCATCGTCGTGTCGTTCTTGACCAACGGAATTCGTGAGCCGTACGCGGAGCTCGAGGATCGCATGGGCCGAACGGCTCGCAGCATCGTGGATTTTTTCGATGGACCTCGCTAAAGCCAGGGCAGCACCCGCCGCACACGCGGCACCTGCGGCACCCGCGGCACCAGCGGCACCTGCCTTAGTGCTGTCCTTTAGCAGGCGGCGCTCGTCCCAGAAGCGGTCACCGGAGCGCGCGCGGTGCTGTGGGCATTCCCGTAAACATCAGAATTAGCTGCACTTGCGCACGGCGGCCAGCTGGCACGTGGTTAGCCAAGGGGATCAGGTGATGTCGTCGCTCGCTCAAGATCTTCGCTACGCCCTCCGGACGCTCGCACGCACCCCCGGATTCTCACTGGTCGTCATCATCACGCTCGGTTTGGGGATCGGTGCCAACACCGCGATCTTCTCGTTGATGGACCAGGTGCTGCTGCGGCTGCTGCCGGTCAAAGATCCCAAGTCGCTGGTCCAACTCGATGGTCCGGGGCCGTTCAGTGGCCGAACGATGAACGAGCGCACGTTCTCGTATCCCATGTATGTCGACTTACGGGACCGCAACGATGTGTTCGACGGATTGGTCGGTCGGTTTGGCTCGGCGGCCACGCTCACCTCACGCGGGCAGGCCGAACGCGTCGAGGTTGAGCTCGTCTCGGGCAATACGTTCGACGTTCTCGGGGTCTCGCCAGTTCTTGGGCGCAGCCTGACACCAGACGACGACCGCACACCAGGTGCGCACCCTGTCGTGATGCTCAGCTTTGACTACTGGCAACGCCGACACGGTGCGTCGCCGAGCGTGCTCAACCAGAGCATCACCATCAACAGTACGCCAATGACGATCGTGGGCGTCGCACCGCGCGGCTTCGCCGGTATTGCGGCGACTCAATCGCCCGACCTGTTCATTCCTTTGATGATGAAGTCGGAGATAACGCCCACCTGGAACGATCTCGACAACCGACGAAGTCGTTGGGTCAATGTGGTCGGCCGTCTCAAACCGGGTATGACTGCGGACGCAGCCAAGGTCCGACTCGACGTCGTCTATCAGCAGATCAACGAATTCGAACTGAAGGAGGTCCCGGCGTTCGCATCCGGCTCTCAGACCTTCAAGGATCGCTTTCGCACCAAGAAGTTGACTTTTCACTCAGCCGGTCACGGACTCTCGGATCTGCGAGCGGGGGTACAGACACCACTGTTCGTGCTCATGGCGATGGTGGGACTGGTGTTGCTGATTGCCTGTGCGAACGTGGCCAACCTGCTGCTGAGTCGAGCGACCGCGCGCCAGAAGGAGATCGCGGTGCGGCTAGCACTCGGCGCCGGACGCTCGCGACTGATTCGCCAGACGCTGACCGAGAGTCTGGTGCTCGCGCTCGCCGGAGGCATCGTCGGCCTCGTGTTTTCCATCTGGGTTGGTGACTTGTTGCTCAGCGTGATGCCGTTCGAGAGCTTCACCCGGTCGCTGTCGACGACCCCTGATCTGCGTGTGGGTGCTTTCACGGCGGGGCTCGCGCTCGCTACAGCGGTGCTCTTCGGTCTGATCCCCGCCCTTCAAGCCTCAAAGCCCCACCTGAATCGGACGCTGCGAGAAGAAGCTGGATCGCTCTCAGGTGGGACGCATCACGCGCGTTTCCGCAAAGGCCTGGTGGTGGCGCAGGTCGCGCTTTCGATGCTTCTCGTCGCGGGCGCCGGATTGTTCGCGCGAAGCCTCTACAACCTGAAAACTCTCGAAACAGGATTCAATGCCGGCAATCTGATGACGTTCCACGTCGATCCGGCGCTCAACGGCTACGACCAGGATCGCGTCAAGCGTTTCTACGATTCGCTCCTTCTGGACATCCGTCGCATTCCTGGCGTCGAGTCAGCCTCGATTGCCCAGGTCGCCGCACTCACGGGCAGCGCCAGCAGCCGGACGATCCAGGTCCAGGGCTACGAGCCCAAGCCTGAAGAGAACATGAACCCGTGGACCAACGAGATCGCGCCCGACTACTTCAGGACGATGAGCATGCCGCTCGTGATGGGGCGGGAGTTCGATGAGCGTGATGTCGCCGGGGCCCCACTCGTCGCGATCGTGAACGAATCGTTCGCCAACTACTTCTGGCCCAACCAGAATGCAATCGGACGCCGGTTCGGGTTCCGCGTCCTGAACAACCCTGGCGCCATCGAAATCGTTGGAGTGGTGAAGGATTCGCTGTACGCGGACATGCGTCAGGGAACGACCGATGAAAACGAAACTCCGCGATTCGCCTATGTCCCGTATCAGCAGAGCACCGAACTCAACGAGATGACCGTGTATGTGCGAACCGCAGGGCTCGGCGCAGGTGCCATCCCGGAGCAGCTTCGCCAGGCCGTCCGGCGCGCGGATGCCGCACTGCCGGTCTTCGACATGCAGTCGATGGAACAAACCGTCGACGAAGCGCTTTTCAACGAACGGATGCTGGCGCTCCTCTCCGGATCGTTCGGACTGCTGGCGACGGTCCTCGCAGCAATTGGCCTCTACGGCGTCATGTCGTACACGGTGTCGCGACGCACCCGCGAGATCGGCATTCGCATCGCGCTCGGGGCGGAACGCGTCACCGTCGTGTGGCTGGTTCTCCGCGAGGTTGCTTTCCTGACCATCGTGGGTATCGGCCTTGGCGTCCCAAGCGCTCTCGGCCTCAGCCGATTGGTTCGTTCGCAGCTGTTCGGGATAGAGCCCACCGACCCGTTGACGATCGTGATCGCCGCCACGGCGCTCGCGACAGTGGGTCTGCTGGCCGGTTACATCCCCGCCCGCCGTGCCGCTGGCGTTCAGCCGGTTCTGGCGTTGAAATACGAATAGTCTTCGGTCGCCAGTCCCCGGTCTCCGGTCTCCGGTCTCCGGTCTCCGGCCTGAAGAAACATGCATTGAATACTCCCCCAGGTGCACCGTGGACCGTAGGCCGTGGACCGTGGACCGTGGACCGCTACAATGCGGCCATGCGCTTCGTGCTGATGGCCGCGCTGCTCCTGGTTCCTGCCTTGTCCAACACTCAAACCGCCACTCCAGCTCCTGGTATTCCGCTCGAAGTGGCAATCGCGCGAGCGGCGCGGGTTTCGGATCTGCGTTACAACGTCAGCCTGGCAATTCCCGAGTCGGCGAGCGCACCGATCGCCGGGACGACGGCGATTAGTTTCGAGCTGAAGACGGCCGCGGAGCCGCTGGTGATCGACTTTGCGACCAGCCGCAACCACGTAATTGGCGTCAAAGCGAATGGTCGCAGTGCTGACTTCACCTGGGTGAACGGTCACGTCGTTGTTCCAGCGGCGGCGCTGACCACGGGTCGCAACGTCATCGAGGTGACGTTTACCGCCGGTGACGCTTCGCTCAACCGCAACGCCGACTTCCTCTATGCGCTGTTCGTGCCGGCAAGAGCGCATCTCGCGATTCCTTGTTTCGATCAACCCGATCTGAAGGCGCGCTGGTCGCTGCGCCTGTCCGTGCCGGAGCGCTGGCAGGCCGTATCAAATGGCGCCGAGATCTCCCGGACACCAACGGAGGCCGACAGCAGCTCCGGACCGCGGTCGAATGATCCCCAACCACGCTCTCTCGTGGTCTTCGCGGAAACCGAGCCGCTCTCCACTTACCTGTTCTCGTTCGTCGTCGGTGACTTCAAGGTCGAAACCGCCCAGCGACAGGGCAGAACATTCCGAATGTTCCATCGGGAAAACGATGCGAAGAAGGTCGAGCGGAACCGGGACGCGATCTTCGATTTGCATGCCCGCGCCCTCGCGTTCATGGAGGACTACACGGCGATTCCCTATGCATTCGGCAAATTCGACTTCGTCCTGATCCCCGCCTTTCAGTTTGGCGGGATGGAACATGCAGGGAAGATTCTCTATAACGCCTCAGGACTCATGTTGGACGAGTCTGCCACGCAGAACCAGCAGCTGGGTCGAGCGTCGGTCATCGCGCACGAAACGGCGCACATGTGGTTCGGCGATCTCGTGACCATGCGTTGGTTCAATGACGTATGGATGAAAGAAGTCTTTGCCAATTTCATGGCGGCGAAGATCGTCAACCCATCGTTTCCCGAGGTGAATCACGAGCTGCGTTTCCTGCTGTCGCACTACCCCGCGGCGTACGAGGTGGACCGCACGCCGGGTGCGAATGCCATCCGTCAGCCGCTGGCCAATCTGAACGAAGCCGGCAGCCTCTATGGCGCGATCATTTATCAGAAAGCCCCCATCGTGATGCGGCATCTCGAAAGCGTCATGGGCGACAACGTGTTTCGTGACGGGCTGCGCGAGTACTTGAAGAAGAACGCGTTTGGCAACGCCACCTGGTCGGATCTCATCGCCATCCTCGATGCGCGCACAACGAATGATTTGGCTCGATGGAGTCACATCTGGGTCGAAGAGGCCGGCCGACCCGCCATCACGACTCAGCTCAACGTGAAGAACAACGCCATCGAACGGCTCTCATTCGTGCAGCAGGATCGTGCCCGCCGCGGGCGAGTCTGGCCGCAGGAGCTTCGTCTGTTACTCGGGTATCCGGACAAGATCGTTCCGCTTGAGGTGGCCCTGGACCGGCCAGACGTCAGGGTCGACGCCGCGACGGGCATGGCCGCTCCACTCTATGTCTTGCCGAACGGCGGCGGCTGGGCCTATGGCGGTTTCGTGCTCGATTCCGCCTCACGCGACTATTTGATTCGCTCGCTGCCGGATCTGCCCGACGCCCTCACGCGAGGCGCCGCCTGGGTGACATTGTGGGACGCGTTGCTCGAGCGGCAAGTGCAGCCGGCGGCGTTCGTCGAGCTTGCCTTGCAGGCGCTGCCTCGCGAGAGCGACGAGCAGCTCACCCAGCGAACGCTCGGCTATCTGAACGCAGCATGGTGGCGCTTCTTGTCCAGTGAGGAACGCATAGCGAAAGCCGCATCGCTCGAGAAAGTTCTGCAGGATGGCCTGGCGGCCGGCAAGACCGCGAGTCAGAAGTCCGCGTGGTTTGCCACGCTCCGCAATGCGGCCCTGACGCCCTCGACCGTCGCCTGGCTGCGGCGAGTGTGGGAGAAGAATGAGACCGTTGAAGGCTTGCCGCTCGCGGAGGCCGACTACAGCACGCTGGCGTTGGAACTGGCGGTGCGTGAGGTCGCGGACTGGCGAAGTCTTCTGAAGACCCAACTGACCCGGATCGAGAACCCCGATCGCAAAGGCCGTTTCGAGTTCGTCATGCCGGCGCTCTCCGCCGACCCAGCCGAGCGTGAGCGTTGGTTCCTCTCGCTCGCCGACGTCAACAACCGCAGACGCGAACCCTGGGTACTCGAAGGTCTCAGTTACCTGCATCATCCACTGCGCGCCGAAGCTTCGGCTCGCTACGTCAAGCCCAGCCTGGATCTGCTTTGGGATATTCAAAAGACTGGGGACATCTTTTTTCCGAAACGGTGGATGGACGCGACTCTCTCGGGCCACCGGTCGCCAGCGGTCGCGGTAACCGTGCGCACGTTCCTCTCGAGCACCGCCACCAATTACCCCGAACGATTGAAGAACATCGTGCTGCAGTCGGCCGACGAGCTGTTCCGGGCCGCCGAAGGAGGACGTCCATGAAGTCGTCGTTCAGTGTCGCGTGCCTGCTCGGCGCGTTGATCGTGGGCTCGATCAGCGCCCAAACACCAGGGACAGTCACGATTCGCGTGGCGCGGCTGATTGATGGACGCGGGCAATCGGCAACCAACCAGATGGTCACCGTCCGCGGTTCGAAGATCGAACGCGTCGCTGCCTCGAGCGATACCGCCACGTACGACCTGGGCGCGCTGACGCTCATGCCTGGGTTCATCGACACACACGTGCACATCGGATGGCACTTCGGACCCGATGGCCGGTACGTGGCCGGGAAGGAACCCGCCGATGAAGCCGCGTTGTATGGCGCCGAGAACGCCTATGTCACGTTGCTCGCGGGATTCACCACCGTGCAGAGCGTCGGAGCTGCCTCCGACAAGCCGCTGCGGGACGCGATCAACCGCGGTCTGCTGCCGGGACCGCGCATCCTGACCTCACTCGGCTCGATCACCAACGCCAAGTTCACGCCCGATCAGATTCGCGAAGAGGTACGGAAGAAGAAGGCGGAAGGCGCTGATCTCATCAAGATCTTCGCATCGGCGAGCATTCGCGACGGCGGAACGCCCACGCTGTCTCAAGAGCAAGTGGACGCCGCGTGCGGTGAGTCGAAGGCACAGGGTTTGCGCTCGATGGTCCACGCCCACAGTGCCGAGGCGATGATGCGGGCGGCGCGAGCCGGCTGTACGGTGATCGAGCATGGTGCGCTCGCCACGCCGGAAGCCTTCAAGTTGCTGGCCGAACGCGGCACCTGGTTCGACCCGAATATCGGCCTGGTCACGCAGAACTACCTGGAGAACAAGAAGCGCTTTCTCGGCATTGGCAACTACACCGAAGAAGGCTTTGCCGCCATGGAAAAGGCGCTTGGTCTGAAGAGCGCGATGTTCACGGCCGCACTCAAGACACCGGGCTTGAAGATGGTGATGGGCACCGATGCCGTCGCTGGCGCCCACGGCCGCAACGTGAACGAGACCCTCGAACGCATCAAGGAGGGTCAGCGCCCAATGGACGCTATCGTCGCCATGACATCCGCCGCGGCCCAATCGATGGATCTCGACAAGGTCCTTGGGGCCATCGCACCGGGACTCGAAGCCGACATGGTTGCTGTTGACGGCGACCCGCTGACGGACCCAACCGCGTTGACCAGGGTCAGGTTCGTGATGCGCGCGGGCAAGATCTATCAGCGATAGATCTTGCCGCCCTTCATCACGAGCTTGATTTTGCGAAGCGCGGAAATGTCAGCCGTCGGATCTCCCTCGACCGCGATCAGGTCGGCCAGTAAGCCGGTCTTTACCGATCCGACTCGCTGGTCGAGATGAAACAGCCGCGCATTGATCGACGTCGCCGAGCGGACCGCGGCAGTGGCGGGCATGCCGTAGTCCACCATGAGCTCGAGCTCGCGGACGTTGTCGCCGTGGGCGTAGACGCCAACGTCCCCACCAAAACACATCGTCACGCCAGCATCGAGAGCGGCCTTGAAGCTCGCGCGCTTCGCGGCAATCCGCGGCGGCTCTGGTGCGCTGCCCTTTTTCCACCCGCCGTACTGCGACGTCGCGTCGCCAGCCGCAAGCGTGGGACAAAAGCCGACTTTTTGCTGGACCATCAGCTTCCAGACTTCGGCGGTGCCACCATCTCCGTGCTCGATCGTCTCGACTCCGGCTTCGATGGCCCGCCGCATGCCTTCGGCAGTGGAGGCATGCGCGACGACCGGCCTTCCGCTGCTGCGCGCGACCTCGACGATCCGTCGGATCTCATCGGCTACAAACGTCGGGCGCGCGTCACCACTGGCCCCCCAGCGATAGTCCGCGTAGATCTTGATGAAGTCGGCACCTCGCCCGATCTGATCGCGGGCCACCTTGGTCACCGCATCGAGTCCGCTTGCTTCCTCGGCGCCCTGTGGGACAGTCC
This sequence comes from uncultured Acidobacteriota bacterium, assembly GCA_963724485.1. Lineage (GTDB taxonomy): Bacteria > Acidobacteriota > Vicinamibacteria > Vicinamibacterales > UBA2999 > JACCSI01. Next base: position 402,978 of record CAVRUW010000008.1, on the reverse strand, counting down.
ATTCGGGCGCGTAACCCTTGGGGCCGTAGCTGCCAGTGGCCACCATCGCGGGACCGGCGACCAACATCCGTGGACCCGGGATGACGCCTTCGTCGATCGCACGCTTCAGGCCCACGTCCGCATAGCCCGCACCTTCGCTGCCAAGATCTCTGACCGTCGTCACGCCGGCCATCAGCGTGTCGCGGGCATGGTTGACACCCCTGGCCACGCGATACGCGAGCGGCTCACGCGCCACCTGATCGTTCCAGGACGTCTCGTTGTACGGGTGCAAGAGCAGATGAGAGTGCCCCTCAATCAACCCGGGTAAGAGCGTTGCTCCGGCGAGCGGGAGTCGCTTGGCGTCGGCTGGCACCGTGAGGGTCGACGCAGGACCGGCCGCGGTAATCCGTTCCGCTTGAACGAGCACAGCCCACCCGGCGTGCATGCTCTCGCCGTCGAACACCCGATCGGGGACGAGCAGGATGGCTGTCGGTTGCTGCGCGCTCGGTGAGCCTGCACAAATCGCGAGCACAGCGGCGATGGTGACGCGAGATCCAATCTTCATGCTGGGCTATTCTAAGTCCGCAGGTTGGACGGTGCGCGGGAGGACGAGTGAGTGCAGTCAACGGCTGATGTGGTGATCGTCGGAGGCGGCTGCATGGGCGCGAGCGTCGCGTATCACCTGGCTAGTCGTGGCGTCACCGACGTGGTCCTGATCGAACGTGAGCCTCAGCTCGGCATGGGCTCCACCGGGCGCAATGCCGGTGGGTTCCGCCACCAGTTCTCGCATCCCGCCAACATCGCGTTATCGAAGGAATCGATTGCGCTGTTCGCCGACTTCGAGGCGCAGGTCGGTCATCCCATCGACTTCTGGCCGGACGGCTACTTGTTCCTGCTGTCGTCACCGGACAGCGTGAACACCTTTCGAACGAACATGGCGCTGCAACGTCAACACGGCATCAACGTCGAGTGGCTGTCCGCGGACGACGCGGCCAGTCTCTGCCCTGGGCTGGACGCGGCCGGCGTCCTTGGCGCCACCTACTGCTCCGACGATGGCATCGCCGACCCCAACGGCGTGACGATGGGATTTGCGCGCGCGGCGCAGGCGCAGGGCGTCAGGATTCGGCGCGGCGAGGAAGTGACGGGTGTCGACATCCACGCCGGTCGCATCGCTGGCGTCCAGACCACGGAAGGCAGCGTCAGAACCGCCGTGGTCGTCAATGCAACCGGACCGTGGGCGCGCGTTCTTGGCCAGTTGGCTGGCGTCGTCGTGCCGGTCGATCCGGAACGGCGTCACATCTTCATCGCGCAGCCGTCGAGCGGGAAGAACTGGGACGAAGGTGAACATCCCCGCGCCGTGCCAGCGTCGCGGCTGATGGTGATCGATTTCGATTCGACGTTCTACTTTCATCGCGAGGGCGGTGGACTCCTCTTTGGAATGGGCGACCCCGAGGAAAAGCCTGGGTTCGACACGACCGTATGCTGGGACTTCCTGCCCCGTGTGATCGACGTCGCCGTCCGCCGCTTGCCGGCTCTCGCCGAAGCCGCGGTCTCGCACGCGTGGGCGGGGCTCTACGAAATGACCCCCGATCACAACCCGATCATCGGCCAGGCGCGCGAGGTGCAAGGCTTCTTCACCATCGCGGGGTTCAGCGGGCACGGGTTTCAGCACTCACCGGCGGCCGGGCGCATTTTGGCCGACATGATCGTGGGAGCAGACGTGGGGACTGATGTGTCTGCGTTCGATCACGGGCGGTTTGCGGCGCTGACGTCTGGTGGGGAGCTGAACGTCGTCTAAGTCACCATTAGGCTGATGCTCGCGGCGAATTGGGCGGCTTGGCTCGCGGCTCCCGCTTCGCGTCGTGGAAAAGCGATCTCTCGGCGCTCGTCCTTCCGCTGGCCGGCGGCTCTCGGGAAACCTCGTGTTTTCGTTCCAAAATCGTTTGAGCACTCGGGCTGCATCACCGCCGGTGGCGAATCACCGCCGCCGCCGTCTGTGCGCTTCGAGACCGCTTTTCGGCTCCAGAACACGACGCTCAGAGGTCGCCGCAAACCAAGCCGCCCAATCCGCCACTCGCTTGCGCCTGGATCTGAGCGCGACGTGTCGCAGGGCGACTACCGCAGTTCGTCAACTAGCCACCGCTCGCCGTTGAGGAACCTCGCGCGATCGAGCAGATCGAAATACTTGATGGCGCCTTGCGCGTAGAAAGCGGCGCGTGGACTCCAGTCGAGGCGGCCGTATCGCGACTGCGCAAACAGTTGTCGGAATGACGCCTCTTCGTGGACTTGATCGATTACGAGAACGGGGCGATAGCCACGTCGTGTCAAGGCATCGACAACAGCGTCGAGGGATTGGGGTGGAATGAGGTCGGGGCGCAGGATCTCTCGACCCGTGTAATGCGCGACCGCGCCGCTGTGCGCGAACGACAACACTACCGCGTTCTGCGGCAAGACCTCCTGAAGATAGTGCCCCATCATCTGGACGTTTCGTTGGCGCGTCCACTCCTCCAACGAGTAGCGCATCAGAGGGATCGCCTGCGCGACGACGAAAACCGCGACGGCGGGGATGGCTACTGCAAACCATCCAACGCGGGATCGAAGCATGTCCGTAAGGCGCGTAATCAAGGCGGCAAACAGGACAAACAGCGCCGCAATGCCTGGCAGCAGAAAGCGCAGGAACGGCCACTCGTTGTAGACGGTGTATGGCAGATAGAGGGCCAGGTTGATCGTCAGGAACGCGACCGCAGACAAGGTGATGCGACGGGCCCGGCGCTCTGCGGGTGTCTTCGGTGCGCGGACAATCCAGGCGAGCATCGCCAGGCCAGCAAGTGGCAACGCGGAGTGAACGTCGACGAAGAGGCGCGGGTACGCGCGGGCGTTGGTCGCGATGAAATCGGCATTGAACATCGTGCTCGCATTCGGGTAACCGGGTGTCAACGGTCCGCCGTAAAGCGTGGCCTGCGTCCAGAGGAAGACGGCGACGCCAATGCCGCTGGTTGCGACGAAAAGCGCTGCGGATTGCCATCGAAGTCGCCGTTCCTCACCCGTCGTGATCAACGAGAAAATCACTACTGCCAGAGGGGCGAGATTGGGCCGGATCAGGATCGCCATCGCGCTGAGCAGCCCCGCCGCGACGGCGGCGGCGCGCGTCGGTCGCAGCGACAGCCACCAGGCGGCCATCCAACAGGCTGCCGCCGGCGCGTCACTCATGGCTTGGACGCTGTGTTGGAGCAACTCAGGGCTCGTACCAACGAGAACCGCAGCAATAACACCGGCCAGCCTGCCCGCCAACTCTCGGGCGATACCAAAACTACAGAGCACGAGAATTCCGGCCATCAACGGCGCCACCAAGTGACCGCCAACCGGTCCGACGATCGAGCTGACAGCGGCAATCAACATCGGGAATCCGGGCGGGATGAACGTCACTTCCGTTCCTTGCAACGGTCCGTCGCGATAGCCGAGAGGTGACCCGCTGTTCGCTGGGAGCAGCGGCCAGAAGTCGAATGCTTGTGGACGATAGAGGACGCCAGTTCTCCACTGCTCGCCGGCGCTGATGTACGCCGACGAGTCCGATCCGCCGGCGACAAACAGACCGGAACGGATACAGGTGGCAGCGACCAGGCCAGCTAGCAGCAGGCCGAAGTAGAGGCTAAGCCTCTGGAGTGGGATCCGAAGCAAGCGAGTGATGCATCAAACCACAAACGCGCGCGACCAACAATCAAGCAAGGCCAGCGATGTTGAGTAGCGTCGTTGGCTATCGTTTCGGTCAGATGTTTGTCGCCCGCACCGTGACGCGAAGCGGCGCAGGCCATCCACCAGATTGGCTCTAGTCGGTAGTGCAGGGTTCTGAGATCGGCCCGTGCGAGCATCCGATCAACATCGCGGCGTTTCTAATTAGCGACGCACGAAACCGAACGGCCAATTCCGAGTCGGTAGCTTGCCTTTCAATCTTGCCGGAGAGCGACGACGGGATTGACGGCGGCGGCGCGCCGGGCGGGAATGTAGCCGGCAAGCAGCGCGACGGTCACCAGCGTGGCGATGCCGAGCGCCAGGGTCGGCGGATCCATCGCGGTCACGCCGAACAACGTGCCCGCAATAAGTCGCGTTGCACCCCACGCCGCGGTTAGGCCGACGACGACACCGGCCGCGACAATCGTCATCGTCTCGCGAATCACGTTCGTGACGACACTTCGACGATTGGCGCCGAGCGCCATTCGGATGCCGACCTCGTTCGATCGGCGCGCCACCGAATACGCCATCACGCCGTACAGGCCGATCGACGCGAGCAGCAGCGCGAGCAGCCCGAACACGCTGGCGACCGTCGCCAGCAGTCGCTGAAAGAACGCGTTGTCTTCCATCCGGCGATCCATTGAGGCAACATCCACGAAGAGATTCTTGTCGACCTCGCGGAACTGCCGCCTTGCCTCCGCAAGAACGGTGGACGCGTCGCCGTTCGCGCGAATGAGGATCATGGCGTTAAGCGTTGGCAGATCCTGAAGCATCGGGCAGTAGACGAGACGCCATTCCCCGCGCGGATCGGGTCTGTTCAAGTCCTTCGCGACGCCGACGATTTCGACGGTGTACTCAGCGCCGGTGCGTTTGAACGTGAAACGGCGCCCGATTGGACTGCGATCCCCAAAGAATACGCGTGCCATCGTCCCGCTGACCACGCAGACCTTCGGCGCATGCTCATCGTCTCGGGCCGTGATCGCGCGGCCGGTCAGAATGGGAATGTCCATCGCCTCGAAAAAACCCGGCCCGACCATGAGGCGATCGACGTACATCTTCTCCTGCGGCAGGTCCACGGCGCCGTCTACCGTGACGTTCAACCGACGACCGCCCGGCGGCACCTCCTGCGCGATCCCGACGGCACGTGCGCCGGGCAGGGAGGATGTGCGCTCCCAGAGTTCCTTTAACAGCATCCCGGTCTGTGGTCCCTTGTATCCGAGGAACATGGTGTGTAGCAGATATAGTCCCTCCCGATCGAACCCTGGGTCGAACGATTGCAGATTGCGGACAGTCCGCACGAGCAGGCCGGCGCTGACCAGTAGCAGCAGCGAGAGAGCGACCTGCGCCGCCACGAGGACTTTCCCAGCCTCCCATCCACGGAGGCTGGTTAGGCCTCGGCCGCCGGTCTTGAGCGTCGATACCAGATCCGCTTTGCTCGCGCGAATAGCCGGCGCCATCCCGAAGAGGAGCGTAGCGGCAACCGACGCCGCCAGCGTGAAGATCAGCGTTCGCATATCCGTCTCAGCCTGGAGTGCGAAGAACGGCCCCCCTCGCGATGACATCCAAGCGAGCAGCACACGCCGCCCCCAGGTGGCTAGCAGGAGGCCCACGGCACCGCCAGCGATCGCCAGTACAAAGCTCTCGGTCAGCAACTGTCGGATTAGACGTATGCGGCCGGATCCAATAGACACTCGGACAGCGACTTCGCGCTGACGCGCGGCCGCCCTCGCGAGCAGGAGCGTTGCCACGTTCGCACAGGCGATCAGCAGCACAACGGCAGGAACCGCTGACAATACGATCAGCAGAAGGTTCCGTTCCTGGGGTGGGAACATACCGGAGCCGTTGCCGGCGGGTGTGAGCTCGACTTTCTGGTCGGCGTGTTCGCCACGTCGTAGCTCCTCAGGTTGCGTGCTCCCGCGCGCCGCGAGAATCTGCCGATACAGAACGGTGAGCTCCGCTTGGGCCTGCTCCATGGTGACGCCGCGTTTCAGCCTCCCGACGATCGAAGGGCCGTACTCGTCGGTGGCGTCGTAGGTCAGGATCGAGCCCTCGTCGCCGTGGACCCATAGCTCCGTGGACGTGCTCGGGTAGACTCGAGGCTGCAATGCGATTGGAAGCGTGAGATCCGGCGAGAGCGTCTGCAGGACGCCGAAGAACTTCGGCGCCGCCACACCCACGATCGTGACCAGCACGCCATTGAGTGTGATCGTTCGTCCGACAATCGATCTGTCGAACGCGAATCGGCGCTCCCAGTACTGATAGCTGATGACAGCAGCGGCGCCGTCTCGTCCACCGACGCCTGGAATCCGATCGTCCTCGGCCGAGAGCAATCGGCCGGCGGCAGCGTTGACACCGAGCATCGCATAGAAATCACCCGACACCATCTGCGCGACGGCCTGCTCGGCATCGTCATCTATGCGGACGCTCGCCGGAAACACGCTGAACGTGGACAGACCCTCGAGCGTCTGCGTCCGATCGCGAATCGTGCGAAAGGCCGGGTAGGACAGCGGCGTGCGGAACCGGACGATCTCATCGGCGCGCGGGACCGGGAGCATTCTGAGCATCATCGCGTCCATGATGCTGAAGAGTGCGGTGTTCGCTCCGATCCCCAACGCCAACGAGCAGACGACCACGGCCGTGAAGCCTGGGTTCCGCAATAACAGGCGCGCCCCGTAGTGCAAATCACGCCACGTATCCTCGAGCCACGGGAACGAGCGCACGTCTCGGTGGTGCTCTTTGGAACGTATGACGCCGCCGAAGTCGCGGAGCGCCGCAAGTCGAGCGTGCGGCGGCGGGAGTCCTCGCCGGACGTACTCCTCCTCGGCTTCAGCAAGATGCGCCGCGATTTCCTCATCCAGATCGCGATCGATGCCGCCCGGACGGACAAGTGCGTTGACACGCCGCACGAAGGCCCTTAGGCGGCTCACGACAGGTCTTCGGAGATGCTGAAGAACCGGTCCACGATGCCGGTCGCGAAGCGCCATTCGGCTTCTTCCACGTGGAGTTGTTTGCGACCGGCGCGGGTCAGTGCGTAGACCTTCACGCGCCGGCCGCTTTCCGACTCGCCCCATTTCGTCGATACCCAACCGAGCTGCTCCAGCCGCACCAGCGCTGGATACAGCGTCCCCTGATTCAAGGCCACGGCGTTGCCGCTGATTTGCTCAAGCCTCCGCGCGATGCGATAGCCGTGGAGCGGCCCGAGCGTCTCAAGGGTCTTGAGGATCATCAGGCTGAGCTTTCCATACAGTACGTCGCGCTTCGCGGCCGGCATAGGTTGGAAGTCTACATGTCAAACATGTTGGAAGTCAACATATTCGACATGTGTAAGGCTCTGTTCGTGTAGCGAAGCGTCTTCTCGCTTCGTGGCTTAGTGACCTTCGTGGCTATCGTTTTCGGTCAGAAGTTCGTGGCCCGCACCGCTTCTTCAGAAGCCAACGCGTGCATCGAACACGTCGGGGGCTGGCATGAGGGATTGGGGGTGTCGATGTTACACGGATGTTACACAGTGATCAGCGCGGGGGCCCCCTGCCCTTCAGCTACCAGCGTCAGTGACTCGAGTCCCATACCCTCTACACGAGCCGTCCACGTTTCGCCTGGTCCGATCGATTGCGACTCGGTCAATGTGCCCGAGCTCACGAGCTCGCCGGCACGAAGTGGAGACTCGTTCGGACGGTTGGAGATCGCGGTTGCGAGCTCGGTGAGACACAAGGCGGGGCTGCGAAGAACGTTTTTCCCCGAGCCTTCAGCGACAACCTGACCATCCTTCAACAGCTGAACTTTGAAGCGCGCGAGCTCTTCGAGCAGCGACGGGATGCCGGCCTCATCAACCGGCCGTGGAGTGCCTACGAAGAGCGCTGCGTGCAGTCCAAAGGCAGCGACAAAATCGGTTGGCTTGAACGACCAATCAGGAAAGGGACAATCGATGATCTCGAATCCCAGGGCAATCCAATCGACCGCGGCGAGAGTCGCGGCTGGCTCCGGCGGATCTTTCAAGTCGGTCTTCAGCTTGAAAACGATCTCGGGCTCGATCTTTGGGGACACCATGCTGGCCAATGACAGCGCCGCACCGTGGTCGCTGACAGCGCGCACCGTGTCGTCGTACATGTGGGCCCACACCAGCGTCTCAAGGTTCAGCATTCGCCAGAGCGCTTTGTTTGCGAAGCCCACTTTGCGGCCTGCCGGGCGATGCCCGTCTGCCACCCTGAGGCGCAACAGCTCGGCCTCGACCGCATAGGCGGCGGCGAGGTCAAACGATTCGTCGCGTCCCGAGAACGTTGGAATCCGCCGGCGCTTCGAGCGCGCGACGAGAATCTCCCGGGCCATCGCCTCCGGCGTCATTTGGCGACCGCGGGCACCGCGACCGCTGGTTGGCTCGCCGATCGCGAAGCACGAAGTCCAACCGCGAGTCCTGCTGCCACCAACGCCATCACGGCGCTGCCGTAGAACCCCATCACCCAGCTGCCGGACTGTTCATAAAGCAGCGCGCCAAACCATCCACCGATGATCGACGCGACACCTTTGGCCGTGTACAGCACGGCATAGTTCGACGTGGCGTTGCGGGAGCCGAAGTAGTCGCCGACGGTCGCAGGGAAAAGCGAATAGATCTGACCCCATGTGAAGTAGACGAGGACGAGGGTCGTTGCAAACAACGCGGCCGACGCCGATCCGACGGCGACGACGAGCAACAGACACACCGCCTGCAACGCGAACGTCAGAATCATGGTGGTTTCGCGGCCCATACGGTCCGATGCCCAGCCCCAGAAGACGCGGCTGGCCCCGTTGGCGAGTGGGCTCAGCGTTGCGGCAAGAGTCAACGCGCTTGCCGTCAGCCCCCATGAGCCCGCAATCGGCCCCGCATTCGCCGTGACGAGCAATCCACCGGTGGCCATCATCACGAACATCGCATACATCACGTAGAACTGTGGTGTGCGAAGCATCTCCATGGTCGTGAAATGACGGCGGCCCAACTGCGAGCCGACCCCGGCCGCGGGCTTCGCTTCGGTCGCCGGCTCGGGTGGTGGATGACGAAGGAACTGGGCCACGATCACGATCACGAGCCCCTGAAACAGACCGGTGGCAATGAAGGTTGCCTGGTAGCCGCGCGATTCAATCATCGACGAGATGAAGGGAATGAAGAGCGCTGTACCGCCACCGAATCCAGCCGCCATAATCCCCGATGCCAACCCGCGGCGCTGCTTGAACCATTTGAGCGCCGATCCGATCGACCCGCTATAGACGAATGCCGCGCCCATACCGGCTGCGCAGTAGAGCGCGTAGAGCATCGGCAACGACGTCGCGTAGCCCATGCCGGCCCACCCGAGGCCGCACAGCAGCCCCGCCGCACTGATGAAGCCGCGCGGACCCAGTCGATCGATCAGCCACCCGTCGAGAGGCTGCACCCAGGTCTGGAAGAGGATGAACAGCGTGAACGCGAATTGAATGTCGGAGAGCCTCCAGCCACTACTCGCCTGCAACGGTTTGACGAACAGGGTCCAGGCGTACTGCAGGTTGGCGATCATGATCATCGCGATCAGCGAGGCCACCAACTGGAACCAGCGATTGTGAATGTTCACGGCCTACCCCTCCTTCCCCTGGGCTCTGTGCCCCGCGCCCCGCGCGCTGTCCAACATCTTCACGCAGGCATACATCGCCCGCGTGGCGGTCATCGGAACGCCCATCCGGTCGCCCAATTCGACAACGGCGCCGACCACCGCCTCGATCTCCATTGGCCGACCGGCTTCGTAGTCCTGCAGCATCGACGTCTTGTGTGCTCCGACTTTCTCGGCGCCGGCCATCCGCTGATCGATCGAGATCGGCAACTCTATCCCGAGCTTCGCCGCCACCGCCTCGGTCTCGGTCATGATTTCGCGAATCAGCCGTGACGTGTCGGGGTGACGCACGAGCTCCTCGAGCGTGCCGCCCGTCAAGGCGCTGATCGGATTGAACGCGACGTTGCCCAGCAGCTTCACCCACACTTCGTGACGGAATCGTGTCGTGACCGGACATCGAAACCCGGCGGCAATGAGCGCCTCAGCGATCTTGCGCGTCCGGTCGGTGCGCGTACCGTCGGGCTCGCCGAAGCTAATGCGATTCCCTTCCGTGTGATGGATCACGCCGGGCTCGGTAATGTCGGTCGAAAAATAGGCCAGCGATCCGACTACGCGATTGGGTTCGATCGCGTCGGCAATGACACCGCCCGGATCGACACGCTCCAGCCGTAACCCTTCGAGCTCACCGCCATGCCCTTGGAAATACCACCACGGGATACCGTTCTGCGTGCTGACGACGACGGTGTCGGGGCGAAAGAGTGGACGGAGAGTGGGGGCGAGAGAGGTGAGGGCGTGCGCCTTGACGCCAAGAAAAACAACGTCGGCCTGGCCAATCGTCGCGAGATCGCCGCTGACGTCCGGTTTGACTTCGAAATCGCCCTCGGCGCTGGTCACGCGCAACCCGCGATTCCGCATCGCCTCGAGGTGCGGTCCACGAGCGAACAACACAACGTCCGCGCCGGCGCGGGCCAGTCGCGCGCCGATATACCCGCCGATCGCCCCGGCGCCGGCAATGACGATCTTCACGGGGCGGTTGGAGCGAACGCCTGCGCAACCACGCGACGCTGGATCTTTCCGGTGGCGGTGCGCGGAATCGCATCCGTGATGTGAATCTGCTTGGGACGTTTGTAATCCGCCAGCCGCTCACGACAGAACGCGAGCAAATCCGCTTCGCTGACGGTGTCCCGCAGGACAACGGCCGCCGCGACCTCTTCGCCCCACGTCTTGTGCGGTACGCCAAAGCACACCGCTTCGGCCACGCCCGGATGCGTCAGCAACACTTCGTCGATCTCGCGCGGCGAGATCTTTTCGCCGCCGCGGTTGATCATCTCCTTCAGCCGGCCCACCAGCGTCAGGTAACCGTCCTGGTCGAGAAATCCCTGATCGCCAGTTCGAAACCATTCGCCAAAGAACGCCGTGGCATTGGCCTCGGGGTTGTTCTCGTATCCCTTGATGACATTGGGGCCGCTGATACAGACCTCACCGCGCTCGCCGGCAGCCACCGCTTCGCCGTTGCCGTCGCGAATGCTGATCCGCACTTCGGTGCCCGGCCCAACCGAGCCGGGCTTGCGTGCGTTCGGCGGCAAGGGATTGGAAGCCATCTGGTGCGCCGCTTCGGTCATGCCATAGGCCTCGAGGACTGGCGCACCAAAGGCGGTCTCGAGGTCCTGCATCACCTGGGGTGGCAGCGAGGCACTGCACGACCTGATGAAACGCAGCTTCTCGGCGCCGGCCGGTCGCGGCGCGCCTGCTTCGGCTCGGGCAAGGAGCAACTGATGCAACGTCGGCACCGCGGAATACCAGGTCACGTTGTGGTCCTTCGCAATCCGCCAGAACGACAGCGGGTTGAACTTGCCCGGCACGACCACGGTGCCACCTGTCGTCAACGTGCCCAGCGTAGACGCCACCAGTCCGTGCACGTGGAAGAGCGGCATCACACACAGCGAAACGTCGTTCGTCGTCAACTCGTAGCTGTTGGCGACGTTTCGCGCCGAGATCGACAGGTTCGTGTGGCTCAGCGGCACGCGCTTCGGGCGTCCTGTGCTGCCGCTGGTGTGAAGGATCAGGGCGACATCATCCGGCGACGGTGGCTCGTACGGCTGACCTTTGGCGACGCCGCGGATACTGGCGAGCCCATTGACATCGAGATCAACGGTGAGAACAGGAACTCGATCACCGGCGGCTTTGCGCGCGTCTTCCGCGCCATCTGGCGGCAGCAGGAGCACCCGAGCATTGGTGTCCTCGAGATAGAACCGAAACTCGTCTTCCTTGTAAGCGGGATTGAGGGGCGCCGCGGTTCCGGCTTCGGAGGCTGCCAGGAACGCAACAATGGTTGGCAGACCGTTGGGCAGCGCCATTCCAACTCTGTCGCCGCGTCGGATGCCCGACGCGGCCAGCGCCTCCGCGAACGTCTTCACCTGATCGCGCAGCTGGCCGTAACTGACGTGAATGTTTTGCTCCGGAAGAATGATGGCGATCCGGTCAGCCGGAGCGGAGCTCATCAAACCAAGAAGCGTGGTGGGCGATTGCAGAGGCGAGGTCATAGCGCTGCAATGTGGCTCACTCCGGCCGGGCTCGTCAACTATACTTGCGGCTTGCTTTTCCACACGGGGATTCCCATGAAGACCTCTACTGTGCCATTGGTCCGCGCACTCGCCGCCGCGGCGTTGCTGACGCTCGTCAGCGTTGGCGCGGCGGTGCCCGACTCTCAGCTGCTCGCCCAGGGTGATCCCAACCAGGTGGTCTCGCCCAGTGCGTTCAAAGACTTGAAGTGGCGAATGGTCGGAGCGTCACGCGGCGGCCGATTGACCGGGCTGTCGGGCGTCCGACAGCAGCCTCACACCTTCTACGTCGGCGCCACCGGCGGCGGGGTGTGGAAGACAGAAGATGCCGGCATCACCTGGTACCCGATTGGCGATGGTCAGATCACGACCGGGTCAATCGGTTCGATCGATGTCGCGCCGTCGAATCCCGATCACGTGTGGGTGGGCACGGGCAGCGCCGCGATCCGATCGAACGTGATCATCGGGCGCGGGGTCTTCAAGTCCACTGACGCCGGCAAGAGTTTCCAGTTCGTCGGTCTCAAGGAGACGGGACAGATCGGCGGCTTGCGTGTTCACCCGACGAATCCGAATACGGTCTGGATTGCCGCCTCAGGCTCGCCGTTTGGCCCCAGCGAAGAACGTGGTGTGTTCAAGACCACCGATGGCGGCAAGACCTGGAAGAAGACGCTCTACATCGACAACGAGCATGGCGCACGCGATATCGAGGTCGATTGGCAGAACCCCGACATCCTCTATGCGACGGGCTACCGCGGCTTCCGCAAGGGCTGGGACATCATCAGCGGCGGGCCGGCCGACAAGGGTGGCGTTTACAAGTCCGTCGATGGCGGCGAAACGTGGAAGAAGATCTCGTCCGGTCTTCCCGGCAAGCTGATTGGCAAAGTCGATCTCGACATCGCCCGCAGCAACCCCAAGGTGCTCTACGCGATGATCGAGGCGCCAGCCAACGAAGGCGGCCTCTACAAGTCGAGCGATGCCGGTGAATCATGGGCGCTCGTCAACAGCAGTCAGCGGCTGCGGGCGCGCCCCTTCTACTTCAACTACGTTTCGGTCAATCCAAAGAACGAAAACGAGGTCTGGGTCAACGAACTCGGCTTCCACAAGTCGGTTGACGGTGGAAAGACCTTCGTCACCGTTTCAACGCCGCATGGAGACAATCACGGAGTCTGGCTCAACCCGGACACTCCCGAGATCATGCTGCAGATCAACGACGGTGGCGCCAACGTCACGTTGAACGGCGGGAAGAGCTGGTCGTCGATCCTCAACCAACCGCACGCCGAGTACTACATGGTCGCGGTGGACGATCAGTATCCCTACCGTCTCTACGTTCCACAGCAGGACAACACCACGCTGATCGTACCGAGCGTCCCGCCGTTCTCGTGGGGGCTCGATCACCCGTCGCAAGTCTGGGTGCAGGCATCCGGCTGTGAGACCGGCCAGATCTGGCCGCGCCGTGATGGCAGCGTCGTGTGGGGCGCCTGCAAGGGCGAGGTCGGCCGCTACAACGTTCTCACCGGCCAGGAAAAGCACTACTGGGTCTACCCGCAGAATCGTTACGGTCACGATCCCGACGAGATCAAGTATCGCTTCCCGCGGCAAACCGTGGTCTATCTCTCACCGCACGACGACAAGATCGTCTACCAGGCGTCGCACGTGTTGCACCGCTCGACAGACGAAGGCGTGACCTGGGACACCATCAGTCCCGATTTGACGGCGCACGAGGCGGAGTATCAGGTCCTGCCCGGCACTCCGATCACTCGCGATATCACCGGCGAAGAGGTGTATTCGTCGATCTACGCGATGGTCGAGTCGCGGCTCGAGAAGGGCGTGATCTGGGTTGGCGCCAACGATGGGCCGGTCAGCGTCTCGCGCGACAACGGCAAGACGTGGAAGAACGTGACGCCAAAGGGCCTCGGACCGGGCGGCCGCGTCCAAACCATCGAGGACTCGCCGCATCGTAAGGGGACGGCGTACGTCGCGATCTATCGCTTCCTCCGCGAGCACGATCTGAAGCCTTACATCTACAAGACGGAAAACTACGGCGAGAGCTGGACGCTGCTCACGGACGGCAAGAACGGCATCCCGAGCGATCACCCGACACGTGTCATTCGCGAGGATCCGGCGCGCGAGGGGTTGCTCTACGCTGGCACCGAGTTCAGCGCGTTCGTGTCATTCAACGGCGGGAGCAACTGGCAGTCGCTCGCGCAGAACCTGCCGGCGACACCGGTGACGGACATCCGCGTGCATCGGAACGACCTCGTGATCTCCACGATGGGTCGATCGCTGTGGATCATGGACAACGTCACACCGCTACAGCAGTTGGCGGTCCTTACCGCCCGACCGGCGTCGAGCAATCAAGCCGCCGGTCCTGCGAATGAGCCAACCGGTGGTCCGTTTGCCGATACGCAAGCAGCGGCTGCCGCTCCCGGCGCCGGGCTGCCGGCGGTGCACATCTTCCAACCGCGCGAGACGGTTCGCTATCGGCACTCGTCGAGCGCCGGCGGCAACGGCGATCCGGAGTATCCGGCACCAGCCGCGCACATCGACCTTTGGTTCCGCGACGCGCCCGCCGCTGATACCCGTCTCGAGATCGTGGATGCGAAGGGTCAGGTCGTACGCGGATTTGGCGTGACCAAGCCCGCCCCCGCGGGTGGCGGTCAGGAGATGCGCGGCCCGTTCCGAGGACAAGGCGGAACATCTGGTATTCGCAACGAAGCGGGTATGCAGCGGCTTTCGTGGGACATGCGCTACCCGGGCGCCTGGGCGCCCAACGCACCGAATGGCGGCGGCGGTGGTCCGCTCGCCGCACCAGGAAAATACACGGCCCGGCTGACATCTGGCGGTCAAACGCAGACGCGCACGTTCGAGCTGAAGGTCGATCCTCGGGTCGCCCGCGATGGTGTCACGCAAGCGGACCTTGAAGAGCAGGTGGCGTTCCAGTTGAAGGTGCGCGACGCTCTCGGTGACGCGCGTCGGCTGCAGCAGCAGGTCGAAGAGGCGATGAAGAAGGCTGGCGTCGCTGGTTTGCCCGCGGCAACGCCCGGAATGCGCCCGTCCGACGTCAAGTTCGCGCATCCCTTGCAGGCGTTACTCGCCCGCTTGATCGATCAGCCCGGGATCTACCCGCAGCCGATGCTGATCAGCCAACTGCAGAATGTTCAGCGAATGGTCGGGCAGGCGGACCAGAAGATCGGCAAGGACGCCGTCGATCGGTTCAACGACTTGATGAAGGAGTTGGAGTCGGCGAAAGGCGAGTTCCAGAAGGCCGGCGGGACGATGTAAGGTCCACGGTCCACGAGTAAAAACGACACGCAGCCACGAAGAACACGAAGCCACGAAGCAAGATCCAAATGATCCTTCGTGTCCTTCGTGCCCTTCGTGGCTTCGTTTTTTATCTCGCCTCTGTGGTTGGCCTTGTAATCGCTCCACCCTTCCAGAACGACATCAGCGTCTTGTAGCGCGCGTCGGCCAACTCCTTGTGGCCTGCCGCAGCGTGCGCCTTGGCCGCGCCCATCAAGGAGCGCGCGCGATTGGGCATCCGTAGCAGGCAAGCATCGAACATCGCGGCGGCATCGGCCGGCTTCCCTGTTTCCAGCAGCACTTCGCCCAGCAGTTCGTGCGAAGGCTTGACCGGGTCGGCAGCGCCGTTTGGCGGTCGCATGGTCTCCTCGACGGCGACGGCCTCGCGCAAGTCGGCGACCGCGCGATCCTTGTCACCCTTCTTCAACGCGATGAGCGCGCTGAGCTCGAGTTCCATGACGCGCGGAGACTTCGCGGCTTCCGCTGCCACCGTCGCGGCCGCTGCGGCTGCGGGCGTGGGCGCGGCGCCGTGGTCAGCATGCGCACCGCCAGCGGCCGCGGGGGCGCCTCGCGCGCCAGCCTTCGCCGTAAGCCGTTTCAGCATCTGCTCCGCAACCGCTACATCGCCGAGTTGCACGGCACTCATGCCATTGGCCAGGACGGTTTCGTTCGACGCCGTCTCGGCAACCGGCTGCACTTTCCACTCTTGCGTCTCGATGATGTAGCGCGCCTGCGCGAGCGCGACCACGCTCGCCGCGCGGGGATGCTTCGTCGTGGCCTGCATCTCCTCGAGAGCTTGGTTGCGCTGCCGTGCCCCCGCGTAGTCACCCAGCTGGAGGAAACCGTACTGTCCCCAATCACCTGAGTGCGACATGTCGCCGGGCACATCGCCCGGCTGCCACAGCTCCTTCGCGATGTTGAAAGCGCGAACGTTCTGATGCGCGACCTCGTTCCACATTCCATGCTGGATGAAGATGTGCGTGGGCATGTGCACCGCGTGCGAGACCGCCGGTACGATCTCGGCGTAAACACGCGCCGGCTCGAGACCGAGCGGCGCATGAACCGGATCGTCGAATGCATGAATGGCGTAGTGAACCGCACCCGGGTGCTTGGGGTTGCGTTTGAACACGTCGAGCGCCAGCGCCCCGGACTTCATCTCGTAGCGGTACGTATTGTCTTCAAGCGCGCGCGCGCCGCTCAGCAGCGAGAGCGCATAGAACGTCCTAACCTCGTCATCTTCGGGGAACTGCTGAAAGAGCTGCTCCATCGACTTCATGTAGGCGACGCGCCGGTCTCGCCACTCCCCTTCGCCCCACAGTGCCTCGACCGCCTGCATGAATCCCTTTTCTCGAACCGTCGGCGCCTTGGCAATACGCTCGGTCGGCGTGGCGCCGAGTCGCGCCAGAATCGCGCGGGGATTCTTGTTGTCCTGCTCCGCCATCAGCGGGTGGTTGTAGCAGAGCGTTTCGCCCCAATAGGCCATCGCGAAATCAGGCTGAATCTGCTGCGCCTGCTTGAACTCAGCAATCGCCTGCTTCCACCCAAAGCTGTGAAGGATAGCCACGCCACGCAGGAAGTGATGCTGCGCTTTGGGCGAGCCCGACGTGGGAAATGAAAGGTTGCCGACGTTTTCGAGCTGCGCTGACGCCGGCGCGGTCGCCAGGGCCAGCAGTGCCACACCAATCAGACGACGCATAGGGCCCTCCGGGTCACAGGGAGATCAGGGAGGCGCTCCTCGATCTCTGCGGCGAATTGTAGCGGATATGAGGCGCGTCAGTCATGCAAAGGATCGGCTCGGCAGCCTGGGCTATGTGCGCTGATATGATCGATCGCAGATCATGACGAAGCACGGGCGAGTCAGCGACAACATCCTGGGGACCATCGGTGACACGCCGCTTGTCCGTCTGAACCGCATCACCGAGGGTGTCGTCAAGGCCGACGTCTTCGCGAAGATCGAAACTTTCAATCCCGGCAACTCGATCAAAGACCGCATGGCGCTCAAGATGATCGAAGACGCCGAGAAAGCGGGTCTGCTCAAACCGGGCGGCACGATCATCGAAGGCACGTCGGGCAACACCGGTATGGGCCTCGCGATGGCCGCCGTGGTCAAGGGCTACAAGTGCATCTTCACCACTACCGACAAGCAATCGAAGGAAAAAGTCGACGCGCTCAAGGCTTTTGGCGCCGAGGTCATCGTGTGCCCGACGAACGTCGACCCCGAGGATCCGCGGTCGTACTACTCGGTGTCGTCACGCCTGGAGCACGAAACGCCGAACGCGTGGAAGGCCAACCAGTACGACAACCTGTCCAACAGCCAGGCTCACTATGAGCAGACCGGTCCTGAGATCTGGCAGCAGACCGAAGGCCGCATCGATCATCTCGTTTCCGGCGTCGGAACAGGTGGCACGATCTGCGGTGTCGGCAAGTATCTCAAGGAACAGAAGCCCGGCGTCAAAGTGTGGGGCATCGACACTTACGGCTCGGTGTTCAAGAAGTACAAAGAGACTGGCATCTTCGACAAGAACGAGATCTATCCCTACATCACGGAAGGCATCGGAGAAGACTTTCTTCCGAAGAACGTCGACTTCTCTGTCATCGACGCCTTCGAAAAGGTCACGGACAAAGACGCGGCGATCATGACCCGCCGTATCACACGCGAAGAAGGGATCTTCGCCGGTAACTCGGCGGGGGCCGCCATGGCCGGTCTCATTCAGCTGGCGAGTCACTTCCGCAAAGGTGAAACCGTCGTCGTGATCTTCCACGACCACGGCACTCGCTATCTCGCCAAGATGTTCAACGACGACTGGATGCGCGAGAAGGGCTTCCTCGAACGTACCGGCCTGACCGCCCGCGATCTGGTGGCGACGAAGAAAGCCGCGGCGTTGGTCTCGATCGAGTGCGCCGAAACCGTCGCCCGCGCGGCCCACGTCATGACCGAGCACGGATTCTCCCAAATCCCCGTCACATCCGGCGGCCGCGTCGTCGGGTCGATCAACGAGGCGCAGCTCTACGCCGAGATCGTCAAGAATCCAGAGGTCAAGCGCGGTCCGGTCGAGGACATCATGCAGCCGGCGTTTCCCTTTGCCGACGTCTCGACCAGCCTCGAGTCGCTGGCGACGATGCTGACACCGGAGAATCCGGCGGTCCTGGTGCGCGATTTCAAGAGCGACGAGACGTACATCATCACGCGGTCTGATGTAATCCAAGCATTGAGTTGAGGTGCCTGGGGTGCCGGAGGTGCCTCTGGCACCTTGGCACCTGACTGTACGTTTCACGATTCCCGGAGCTGCAGGGCAAGATTGCCGTGTCGTCCAGCGGGGCCAGGCGCCCGACCTGGCGCGCCGATGGGAAAGAGCTCTTCTATCTGGGCGAAGAGGGCGCTCTGATGTCGGTGACGGTCGCAGCCGGCCCAACCGCTCTCGACATCGGCAAACCAACGACGCTGGTGCGCGGCGGTTTCTATGAGGGCGCCTTCTCGCCGGATGCTTCGGGCCAGCGCTTCCTGATCGCCCGCCGGTCAGACACCACCGAAACGGTTCCGCTCGAAATCGTCGTCAATCCGTTTCAATAGCAGCCCACGGTTTACGGTCTACAGTCCACGGCCCACGGCCCGCGGTCTACGGCCAGGTCACCCAGCACCGATCACTGGCTTGACATCTATTATATTGATCAATATAACGAGCCATGCGGCTGCGAGTTCCAACTGTCTTGAAGACGCGCGAGTACCACGTGCTGCTCGCCTTGGCGAGCGGCGATAAGCATGGCCTCGCGATCGCGCGCGACGTCGAGCAGTCGTCGGATGGCGGTGTTCGCCTGTGGCCCGCGATGCTCTACGGAACGCTGGACGATCTGGTCGAGCGTGGCTGGATCGAAGAAGTCGAAGAGCCACCGGCGCACGAGAGCGAGAAGAAGCGGTTCTACTCGTTGACGCGCGCCGGACGTAGCGTCCTCGCTGCCGAAACCGAACGGCTCGCCACGCTTGTTCGGGCAGCGCGCAGTCGCTTGAAGGGCACCGGAGCGGTTTCATGAGCGGCGAATCCGAGCGAGCCGCGCGTCACTATCGCCGGTTGCTGGGCATCGCACCTCCACACTTGCGCGAGCGCCATGGCCGAGAGATGACCGATTGGTTTTTGGCACAACTCGAACACGCTCGCGTTCACGAACCGGCTCGCATCCCAATCATCTGGCTTCGCGGCCTCGCGGATCTCGTCCTCGCATGGTTGCGTGAACCGAGGCGGCGCTATCTGCGTCGAGGACGCGTCGGCATTCCTTCCGAGGGACGACCCATCATGCTTGGCTCGGACGTTCGCTATGCGCTCCGGTCGCTGGCTCGCCAGAAATTCGCAACCGGACTGGTCATCCTGATGCTTGGCTTGGGGATTGCCGCCAACGTTGCCGTCTTCAGCCTCGTGAACGGCCTGTTCTTCCGGCCGTTTCCCTTCGAACAAGCCGAACGCCTGGTATTCATCAACGAAACGGCGCCGAAGTGGAACCTCGAGCTGACCGGTGTGAACTTTCCGGACTTCGATCTCTGGCGAAAGCAGCAGCATCAATTCGAGGGGATGGCTGTCTGGACCACTGCCGATCTCAACCTCGCCGAAGGCGCAGGCGCGGATCGAGTGTCGGCGGTGCGCACGTCATACGAGCTGGCCGACGTGTTGCGCGTGAAGCCGGTCATCGGCCGCATGTTCACGGCCGACGAAGACAAGCCGAATGGTCCGACGGTGGCCGTGCTCACGCACGGTCTGTGGCGGGAACGATTCGCCGGCGACGCCAGCGCGCTTGGCCGGACGCTCAAGCTCAATGGCCGCGCGCACACGATTGTCGGCGTCCTTCCACCCGAAGCCGACTCGTATCCCGGTGACGGCCGGCTGTGGGTGCCGCTCCAAGGTGATTCGGCGCAAGAAGGGCAGACCTACTCTTACAACGTCCTCGGCCGGCTCAAGCCTGGCGTCACGCCTGAACAAGGCGAGGCCGACCTTCTCCGCGCGCATCAGTCGATTTTCGACACGAGAGACAAGGAACGGGTCGTCTCCCCGTTCGTGATGCCGCTCCGTGAGATCAACGTCCGCGACTTCCGCACCGCTGCGACCACGCTCGGTGCGGCGGTTGCGGTGCTGCTTCTCGTCGCGTGCGCAAACGTCGCCGCGGTGATGCTGGCACGTGCGCTCTCCCGACGCCGGGAAATGGGGATTCGTGTCGCCGTTGGCGCGGGACGCTGGCGGCTGGTGCGACAGCTCTTTGTCGAGAACGTGATTCTTGCGCTGATCGGTGGCGCGCTGGGGCTGGCACTCGGGCAATGGGGAATTCGTGCCCTCATCGCTGGCATACCCGACGGGCCTCCGCCATGGGCGACGTTCGGCCTCGATGCCCGCGTGATGGGCTTCGCGGTGCTTGCCTCCGTAGCCACCGTGCTGGTCTTCGGATGGATCCCCGCACTTCATGCCACACGCGGCGATCTCCGATCGGCAATGAACAACGTCGCCAACGCCGCTATCAGTTCGCAAGGCGGACGCCGGACCTTGCGTGCCCTCATCTGTGCCGAGTTCGCCCTCGCGACAGTGCTTGTGGTCTGCGGTGGACTCCTGTTCCGCGCCTACGATCGCGTCCAGAGCATCGACCCCGGCTTTTCTCCGCACAACGTCCTCACGTTCACGGTGTCGCTGCCTCCCGCCGTGTATCCAGACAGGCCAAAACGGCTCGCATTCTGGGATCAGCTCGAATCACGCCTGGCAGCGCTTCCAGGTGTACGGTCCGCCGGCATCGTCAACTGCCCACCGTTTGGCTGTCACTGGGGTTCGTTGTACATCGCCGAAGGCGCACCACCACGCGGCGCCGACGAGGCAAATCCTGTCGTCCTCAACCGCCTCGCGTCGCCAAACTATTTCGCGACGATGGGCATCCGCCTCAAGGCGGGCCGGCTCTTCGAGGCCGCTGATGGCCGAGCGCCTGACGGCGAGCGCGTCGTGATCGTCAACGAGACCTTCGCGCGGACGTTCTTCCCGGGCGTCGACAATCCAGTCGGACGCCGTATCCGATCGACCGGTGATAAGGCACCCTCGAACCTGATCGTGGGCTACGTTGCCGACATCAAGCACTACGGCCTCGAACGTCCGATGCGTCCCGGCGTCTACTGGCCGTTGCCCGTGATGTGCGCCGGATACCTTGTCGGCGGTTCTGAAGAGCGACATCGACGCAGAATCTCTGACCACGGCAGCGCGCTCCGTCCTTCGCGAGATCGATCCCGAGTTGCCAATGTTCAGGGTCAGGACGATGGAGACTGCTCTGGCGGAAACAATGGCGCTGCGGACGACGTATTCGTGGATGCTCGCGATCTTTGCGCTCACCGCGTTGATGCTCGCGCTTGGCGGCACCTACGGCGTGTCCTCCTATCTGGTTACTCAGCGGACACGCGAGATTGGCATCCGCGTCGCGCTCGGCGCCGCCCGCAGGGACATCGTGCGCAGCGTTCTACGCGGGAGCCTGATCACGGTGAGCGTCGGGATCCTCCTTGGCATGATGGCGTCGCTGGGCGCTGGCACCTTGCTCCAGACCCTGCTGTTCGGTGTCAAGCCGCACGACGGCTTGATATTGACGAGCGCCACGGCCTTGCTCGTTCTCGCCGCCGTGTTGGCCAACGTACTTCCTGCGCGTCGGGCGGCCCGAGTCGATCCGATGATTTCCTTGCGATCCGAATAGCGTTACCGGATCCGCGGAAGATCGGAAAAGGCGGAACAAGACATCCGCGGACGAACGCGAAACACGCGGAAATCACCATTTGGTTCATCCGCGGAAAATGAGGAAGCGCGGAACACCATCCGCGCATCCGCGTACTGAAACCGTCGGTGATTTTCTATGAATTATTACCGTGAATTCGCGATTACTCGGATGATGGATCGATGCATCACGGGAGAAAGCTGGTAAAGTGATGCTCCATGCTTGATGCTGCTGTGCTTGGTTCGAGAAAGTTGTTCGCGATCTTCGTGCTGACGCTCGTTGTCGGCAGCTTGTCACTACGCGCGGCCCCCCCAACCGCTCCATCCAACTTTGCAATCACGGTTAGTGGGCTGAATGTGTCCCTCTCGTGGACAGCATCGGCCAACAACCCAACGGCGTACGTCATCCAGGCGGGCTATGCACCGGGTCAGACTGCGGTGCAAGTGCCGGTTGGCCCATCGACGACGTCGTTGAGCGCCTCTGCGGGGCCGGGAACCTATTACGTGCGCGTCGTCGCGACCAACAACGAGGGAACCAGTCCCCCGTCGAACGAAGTCGTCGTCACCCTGACGTCGGGCTGCTCACCACCCAGCGCGCCGCTCAATTTCCGCGCGATGATCCGAGGCACCGAAGCCTTCTTGTTTTGGCGACGGCCAGCGGCGGGCAGCGCCACCAACTACGTGTTACAAGCGGGGCTGGCGCCAGGTCAGACCATCGCTGAGTTCGCGACTCCCGGCACCGGCATCAATGCCGTGGTCTCATCTGGCGCGTATTACGGCCGTGTGATCGCCACGAATCCTTGCGGTGGAAGCCCGGTTTCGAACGAAATCCCCGTCGTCTTCCCGAGCAACAGCGGACGCGTGGCGGATCCCGCTCCGAGCACCTTGCTCGGGCTGCCAGACATCCAGGCTCTCCTCGTCCGAATCCACAACGAGAACCCAGGCTTGCTGGCGCAGTCCTGCCCCGACCCCAATCGCAAGTACATGAACAATCCCTGGCTCGATCGCATGGTCAGCCGGTTGCGGCAGTACGACACGCGCTTCGGGTACAACCAGAAGCCAACCAGAGGCCCAGCGGACAACGGCGGCTTCCCTGTCATCGCTGCAGGAGACGAAATCACTTACTTCGCCGGCTCCGGCGTCGCCGAGGGCTCGCACGACGTCCATGTCATTGACGTCCTGTTCGGCCACTGCGGGCCAAACCCAGAGCTCACCTATCGCGACTTCACGGGCCAGGAAGACGCCATCTGGACCGGCTTGGGCCTGTTCACCGGCAACGAGCCAGAGTCGTAAGCGTCACACGAAGAAATCACGCATCAACTCATCGTCGGCAATACCTGGTGGGTTGTAAGGCGAGAGGTCGGTTATTCCGGCCTCTCGCAGCACGTCCTCGTCAATCAGAAAGTTCCCGCTGAACTCTCGACTGGGCTTCGACAGAATCTCGTAGGCCGCGTCCGCCATGATGTTCGGGCTGCGCGTTTTCTTGCGCGCGGTCTCTCCCGCAATCAATCGAATCGCTTCGGTGTCGATTGCGGTGCGCGGCCACAGCGCGTTGACGGCAATGCCGTCGCTGCGAAATTCTTCGGCCATTCCCAGAACACACAACGTCATCCCGTACTTCGCCATCGTGTAGCCCACGTGGGGAGCAAACCACCGCGCCTGCAACGTCGATTCGAGCGGAGGAGCGAGGTTGAGCACGTGCGGATTCGCAGCGCGCTTGAGCTGCGGCACGACCTTCTGGGTGCAGAGGTAGGTGCCACGCACGTTGACCTGGTGCATCAAATCAAAACGCTTCATCGGCGTTGCCAGCGTGCCGGTCAACGAAATGGCGGATGCATTGTTGACGAGGATATCGATGCCGCCGAACCGGGCCACCGCTTGCTCAACAGCGGATTCAACCTGAGCTTCATCGCGAATATCGACGGCCACTGGTAATGCATGACCACCTCGACGTTCGACCTCTTCTGCTGCTGTGTAGATGGTGCCCGGTAGCTTGGGATGCGGCGTGGTGGTCTTGGCCGCAATGACGACATTAGCCCCATCCGCGGCAGCTCTAAGTGCGATCGCCAAGCCAATGCCTCGGCTTGATCCGGTGATGAACAGCGTCCGTCCAGCGAGCGTCGGCATCCGTAGAGTTTATGTCCGGTAGGGCTGGTCCGTCTGGTAAGGCTGGCCTGGCAGGGCGCGGGCTTGTCCGCCGTAGCTCGTCGATGCTCCAGCGAGCGGAGGTGGAGGCAGTGTTCTTGCACCCATCCGTTCGCGACGCTGAGGAGGATACCTGATGAGATCATGGAAGTTAGTCACCGCCACCGGACTGATGGCGCTGTCGATGGCAGCCTATGGTTGTGATCGCTCGGAGACTCGCACCACCACCGAAACGAAACCATCGGCAGACGCCGCTCGGCCAAGCGACGCCGCTCCAGCGGCTAACACCGCCATGAAGGTCGAGGATTTGATCAAGAACGTCGACCGCCTGGTCGGTCAAGAAGTCACCGTCATCGGCGAAGTCGATGAAGTCCTGAGCCCGCAAGCCTTCGCGCTCGACGAGGATTCATTGCTCGAAGGCGGCATCGACAACGACGTGCTGGTTTTCTATCCGAAGTCATCCGAGCTGCTGCCACTCGACGACGCATGGCTCAACGACGGCGTGCGCGTAACGGGAACGATCGGAAAGATGACCGTGACGGAGATCGAGCGCGAAGTCGGCTGGGATCTCGATCCGAAGATCGAGATTGAAGTCGAAAAGCAGGGGCCCGTGATTATCGCCAAGAAGGTCGAACGAGTTCAATAGCAAGGTCAATTGAGAACAGACAAGATAGCCACGGAGGGCACGAAGCCACGAAGGAAGACTTTGCAATTTGGTCTTCGTGACTTCGTGCCTTCGTGGCTCAATTGCTTCTGCCGCCTTACCAGATCGTCAAGTAACTGAACGGCGGTACGTACGCCTGAAGAAACACGAGTAACCCCACCAGGCACGCCAGCACCACGCTGTGCCAGAACACGAATCGAAGGATCTCTCCCTCATGCCCGTACCATCGCGTCGCGGTGCTCGCGACGACGATGCTTTGTGCGTCGATCATCTTGCCCATCACTCCGCCTGAACTGTTGGCGGCAGCCATCAACGTTGGTGAGAGGTTCAGTTGCTCGGCCGTGATTCGCTGCAGGCTGCCGAACAAGACGTTGGAGGAGGTATCGGATCCGGTGAGCGCGACGCCCAACCACCCGAGCATCGTGCCGAAGAACGGATACAGCATGCCGGTGCCCGCAAAGGCGAGACCCAGCGTGGCGTCGAGACCGGAGTATCGGGTGGTAAAGCCCAGCGCCATCATGGCGCTGATTGTCAGCAACGACGTGCTGACAAGTCGTAAGGTTCGTCCGTAGCAACTCGCCAGCTCGCCAATCGAGCGGCCCATCACGAGTCCAGCGACGATGGCCGCGACCAGGATGCCGGTCCCGGTGGCCGACAACCAGTTCAGGTTGAAGATCGCCGCTTCGGGGGTCGGCGCAGCAACGACCGGCGGTGTGCGCAAGACGTGCATGTGCAGAGTCGGCACCGGGATGCGAAATACCGAGACGCCGTCGAGCCAGGCTCGAATCTGCGGAACACCCCACAAGAACACCAGCACGCTCAGGATGAGCCAGGGAATCCAGGCGCGAATCACATCACGAGTTGGAGGCGCATCCGCGTGATTGGGTACCGCGGCTTGTGCCGGCGCAAGCGCGCTATCGGACGTCCGCCACCGATCCGAAGGTTGCCAGACTCTCAGAAACAACACGACGGCGCCGATCGAGCCGACCGACGCGAGGATGTCCACGAGCCATGGCCCGTGATAGTTCGACACCAGGAACTGAAGCGTCGCGAACGACAGGCCGGCAACGAGAATCGCAGGCCACACACCCATCATTCCGCGACGGCCCGCATAGGCCCAGATCAGCCAGAACGGTACGATGAGCGAGAAGAACGGCAGCTGCCGACCGATCATCGCGCTGAGCTCGAACAAATCCAGATTGGTCACGCCCTGCAGCGCGATGACGGGAGTGCCGAGCGCACCGAACGCGACCGGCGCGGTATTGGCGATGAGCGACAGACCAGAGGCTGCCAGCGGCGTGAAGCCAAGACCAATCAGCAGCGCGCCGGTGATGGCAACCGGCGTCCCGAAGCCCGACGCTCCTTCGAAGAACGCGCCAAAGCAAAAAGCAACCAGCAGGAGCTGGAGGCGCGTGTCGCGGGTGACCGCGGTGATGCTGTGCCGCAGGGTGCCGAACAGTCCCGCATCAGAAGTGAGCTGGTAAAGGAAGATGACGTTGAGAACGATCCAGCCGATCGGCAGCAGGCCGTACGCCGCACCATATGCGGCGGTGGCCAGCGCCAGCTGCGTCGGCATGTCGAAGATCGCGATCGCAACCAGCAAGGCTGAGGCGAGACCCAGGAGTGCGGCGATGTGCGCACGCAGATGGCCGAAGGCGAGGCTGCCCAGCAACACGACCACCGGCACGGCAGCAAAGGCGGTTGAAAGAACGACGTTGCCAAGCGGATCGTACGTCTGCGTCCAGTCCATCAGGCCCTCCGGCGTCGAGGGCGTAGCTTATAGTGGTTCGCGACGAATGCAGCCACAGGACCTGGTTGCGGCATTAGAGCGCCAGTTCGGTGCGCGCGTCCTGACGCAGCCTGGTGCGCTCGCCGCCTACGAATCGGACGGCCTGACGACGTTTCGCGCGCGACCGCGCGCGGTGGTCATCGCGGAAACGCAGCGCGAGGTCGTCGACATCGTGCGCTTGTGTCATGACGCGAGTGTGCCGTTCATGGCGCGCGGCAGCGGAACCAGCCTTTCCGGGGGCGCTGTTCCCACCGAAGACGGCATCGTCATCGCCCTCAATCGACTCAACCGGATCGTTCGGCTCGACCCGATTGCGAGGCTGGTGATCGTCGAACCGGGGGTCGTGAATCTGGATGTATCGGCGGCGGCGGCGCCGCACGGTCTGTATTACGCGCCCGACCCCTCGAGTCAGTCGGTGTGCACGATAGGCGGCAACGTCGCGTTCAACTCCGGTGGGGCACACTGCTTTCGGCATGGCATGACGGCCAACCACGTGCTGGCGATCACCGCCGTGCTGCCCGACGGCGAGATCGTGCGCCTGGGTGGCGACAGCGTCGAGCAGGTCGGCCCGGATCTCGCCGGGCTGTTCGTCGGCAGCGAAGGCTTGTTCGGCATCGCGCTCGAAATCACGTTGCGCCTGATGGCGGTGCCCGAAGCCTATCGCACGGTGCTCGCCGCGTATGCCTCTCTGCAAGCGGCCGGCGATGCGGTGTCTGCAATCGTGTCATCGGGCCTGCTGCCGGGAGCGATGGAGATCATGGACCGCCTCGCGATCGACGCCGCGGAGGCGGCTGTCGATGCCGGCTATCCTCCCGGTGCAGCGGCCATCCTGATCGTCGAGCTCGAAGGCGATGCTGCGGAGGTCGACAGCGACCACGCGCGGCTGATGCATCTGATCACGCACTCCGGAGCGACGGCCACTCGCGTTGCCAGCGATGCCGAGGATCGCGCACGCATCTGGAAGGGGCGCAAATGTGCGTTCTCCGCGGTCGGCCGCATCAGCCCTGATTTCATCGTGCAGGATGGGGTCGTGCCCCGCACCCGGCTCGGCGAAGCGCTGGCCACGATTCAGGAATTGAGCCGACGTCATGGCATTCGCGTTGCCAACGTTTTTCACGCCGGCGATGGCAATCTTCATCCGCTCATCCTGTTCGACGGCCGCGAGGCCGGGGCGCTCGATCGAGCCGAAGCCCTGGCGGCCGAGATCCTGCGCATGTGCATCGCCCTTGGCGGGTCGGTGACAGGCGAACACGGGATCGGTCTCGAAAAGCGAGCGTTTCTCACGGAAATGTACGGCGAGGAGGATGTAGCCTTCATGCGGCGACTCCGCTCGAGCATTGATCCTCACGAGCTCGCCAATCGCGGCAAGATGCTTGGTGGCGGCTCCGCGCCCACCGCTCACGGACTGCATCCTCTCGAGCGCGCGGGGGTCATCTCTCGCGTATGACGCTGCAGCCCCACTCAATCGAGGCGTTGCAAGCCGCAGTCGTCGCACACGATCGACTCACTATCCGTGGCGCCGGATCAAAGTCGGCAGCGCTGGTTGACACGCAGTCGGCGACCCTCGACCTGCGCGGCATGACAGGGGTGATCGACTATGTACCGGACGAGTGCGTGTTGACTGCGCTCGCCGGCACGCCACTTTCCGAGATCGAAGCAAGGCTTGCCGAGCATGGCCAGTACTTGCCTTTCGATCCCGTTCTCGTGCGGACTGGCGCCACGCTGGGCGGAACGGTCGCCAGCGGGCTGAGCGGATCAGGGCGTTATCGCTATGGCGGCGTGCGCGACTTCGTGATCGGCATGCGTGTGGTCGATGGCGACGGCCGGCTGATCCGGACCGGCGGAAAAGTCGTGAAAAACGCCGCGGGGTTCCTCTTGCATCACGGCATGGTCGGCAGCCTCGGTCGCCTCGGGGTCATCGTGGACATCACCTGTAAGGTCTTCCCGAAGCCCGAGGCGCGAACCACCCTTCGTGTGGAGTATGGCTCGCTCGACAAGGCCTGGGATGCCGTTGAGCAGGTTCAAGCCGCCCGCCGCGATATCGAGGCGGTGGATTTCGATTCAAACGGTACCTTGTGGATCAGAATCGCGGGCTCCTCCGCGTCACTCGATGCGAGGCTGGCCGTCCTTCGTGGCCTCCTCGGCGGCGAAGTGATCTCGCCCGCCGACGAAGCGCGAGTGTGGAGCGACGCCGGGGAATTCGGCTGGGCTGTCCCGGGGCACGCCATCGTGAAGGTGGCGGGAGCGGCCCTTCGTCAACTCCGCACGGCGGGATCATTCGCCCGCTACTTCTGCGCAGGCTCGTCGGCGTGGGTCGCGCACGAAGACCCATCGGCGATTGAGAACGACATTACGGGCGCCGGCCTTCGCGGACAAGTCGTTCGGGGCAAGCGTGCCGGCACGCTGGTCGGACCCCACGAAAGCAATGTGTTCGAGGCACGCGTTCGTCGAGTCCTCGACCCGCACCAACGGTTTCATGCAGCACCAGATTCCAGCCGATAGCCTCGGGTTGAACGGGGCACAGATGGCGCGGGCCGTGTCAACGTGCGTGCACTGTGGCTTTTGCCTGGCGGCCTGCCCTACCTACCGGGTGCTCGGCGAGGAAATGGACTCGCCCCGCGGACGCATCGTGCTGATGAAGCAGGTGCTGGAGGGAACGCTCACAGTCGAGGACGCTACGCCTTACGTCGATCGGTGTCTCGGTTGCCTCGCCTGCGAGACCGCCTGCCCCTCAGGCGTCAAGTATCGCGAACTTCTGGTTCCGTTCAGAGCGCACACCGAGCAGACCGCGCGAACGGCCAGTCAGCGGGCCTGGCGTCGCGCGTTGGTGGCTACCGTCGAATCACCAGCACTGTTCCGCGCCGCCGTCCACGCCGGACGTTTCACCAGGTTCCTTTCGGGACTGTTACCTGCCGCTCTCCGTCCGATGGTCCAGCTGCTCCCTGGCCGGCTGCCTCCACGAGACGAGCTGCCAGAAGTTGTGCTGGCGGTGGGTGCGCGGCGTGCTCGCGTGGCGCTTCTCGCGGGTTGCGCGCAGCAAGTGCTGCGGCCGTCGATCAATCGAGCTACATTGCGTGTTCTGTCCGCGAACGGTGTCGAGGTCGTCACCCCACGCGCGCAGCGCTGCTGCGGCGCGCTTTCGCTCCACAATGGCCTCGCGGATCGAGCGGCGGCCTCCGCCATTCACAACGCCGCCGTGTTCCCGCGGGACGTCGACGCGATCGTGACCAACGCTGCGGGTTGTGGATCGGCGATGAAGGAACAATCGTTCCCTGTGCCGGTTCGAGACGTTGCGGAGTTTCTCGACGCTCTTGACCTTCGGACCCCGATGGCGCTGCCTGAGCCAGCGGTCGTCGCGTATCACGACGCCTGCCACTTGGCACACGGCCAAGGCGTGCGTTCCGCCCCTCGCAAGTTGCTCGCACAGGTGAAGGGGCTAACGCTCGTGGAAATTGGCGATTCGGATATCTGCTGCGGGTCCGCCGGTCTCTATAACATCGAGCAACCGGATACGGCGCACGAGCTCGGACGCCGCAAAGCCACGACGATTCGGGCGACGGGCGCGACCCTCGTCGCGAGCGGCAATATCGGATGCATCACGCAGCTCGAGGCGCATCTGGGCGGTCTCCCGGTGCAGCACACCATCGAAGTGCTCGATTCAGCGATATAGTCTGGCAGGTCCTGCAAAGCGCAACGCCTTCGCGGGCAAGGAGAGGCTCATGACGTCACTCGCCCGGGTTCTCTCGCTGCTGTTACTGATGCTCGTGACGCAGCCGGCTTTCGCGCAAGCCCCTGCTCCACGGCAACCCCGTGGGACGGCGTCGGACGTGAGCAATGCCGATCTCATGGCAACCGTGCAGAAGATGACCGCCGCGGTTGGCGACGTGCAACTCCGGGTCGTCGCCATCGACAACCAGCCTAACGTCGGTGTGGGGATCGTCAAACGCACCAAGCCTGGGGGCGCAAACAGTATCGAGCACAGCCAGATCACCGAGGTCTACCACATGATCGAAGGGTCGGCCACGCTGGTCACTGGCGGCACGATGGAGAACCCGCGCGAGGCGGCACCCGATAGTCAGGTGGTCAAAGTATTGAACGGCCCGAGCACGAACGGCGGCAAGGTCACTGGCGGTGTCACTCGCAAGATCGGAGTCGGCGACGTCGTCATCATTCCACCCAACACGCCGCATTGGTTCAGTGAGATCAACTCCGATCAGATCGTTTATCTCGTTATCCGCGTCGACCCTCACAAAGTATTGCCAGCCGGACTTGGAGCAAAGTAGATGAAACCGACTATTCGACGTGGCGCCACGGCCACGATGATGTTGCTAGCGGCGTTGTTCTTCGGGTTTCGTACCCCGGTGCTCATGAGCGCCCCGGAACAATTGCCGTTGCTCAAGGACAACAATTTCGTTTACGCCCACCACCACCTGAACGTCGCGAGCATTCCGGAAGCGAAGAAGTTCTGGGTGGACACCCTCGGCGGCACGCCGGTCACGGCCGGGGTGCTCGAGATGGTGAAGTTCCCGAACGTGATCATCGTGTTCTCACAGCGGGCTCCCACTGGGGGATCGAAGGGGACGACCGTCAACCATGTCGGATTCCACGTCCCTAGCGTCAGAACGATCATCGACAAGGTCAAGGCAGCGGGCTACCCAATCGTCACCCGCGAAGAGCTTCCTGCATCGCAGGCCGTCACGGACGGCGTCGCGTTCGTCGAAGCGACCAAGTCCAGCATCGGCTACACGATGGTGGAACAGACCAAGATCGAATTCGTCGAGAATCCCTCGCAGACCGTGCCGCTGACGAACCATCACGTTCATTTCGCAACCGACAAGATCGAAGCGATGCGGGACTGGTACGTGAAGACGTTTGGCGCCAAGCCGGGCATGCGTGGTTCGTTTCAGGCCGCCGACCTGCCGGGCGTCAACCTGACGTTTGGCGGGACGACCGAGCCCGTCGTCGGCACCCGCGGTCGCGCGCTCGACCACATCGGGTTCGAGGTCAAGAATCTCGAGGCGTACTGCAAGCAGCTGGAAGCGCAGGGCATCAAGCTCGATCGCCCCTACACCTACATCCCGCAGATCGGATTCGCCATCGCGTTCCTGACCGATCCGTTCGGGACGTATATCGAGCTGACCGAGGGAATGGATAACCCCAAGCCGCCGAGCAAGTGATCTGACGAAGTCAGCCACGAAGGTCACGAAGAATTCACGCAAGTTGATGCAATCTTGGATCTCGTTACTTCGTGCCTTCGTGGCTGCGTTCTTTCTCCGATGTCACGCCGTCGACAGCGGCGCGATGATCAGCTGCTCGACGATGTCGAACACCGTGCGCCGGTGACCCCGGCGCTCGTCTCCCGTCGCGCTGGACGACGTGGTCACGATCACGAGCTGAAGGCGCGGAACGACGAAGATGTATTGCCCGCCGAAGCCCCAGGCGTAGAACGCCTGCTCTCCGGCGAGGTCGCGAATCCACCAGCCGTAGCCGTACGACTCGCCGCTGTAGTCCGAGTGGCCGCGGCGGACGAACGAATCCTCGATCCATTTTTCGGGCACGATCTGAGTGTCGCCATTGCGGCCCCGATTCAAATACAGCTCGCCAAACGCCACCATCTGGCGCGGCGTCATCAACATCTCGTTGCCGCCGAAGTAGATGCCCTGGGGATCCTGCACCCAACGCGCGAGCGTGAAGCCGAGCGGTTTCGCGAGCACTTCTTGCGCGTACTGCCACGTGCTCGTTCGCGTGGCCTTGGTGAGAATCGCTGACAGCAAGTGCGTGTTTCCGGTGCTGTATTCCATGCTGCTGCCAGGCGTGTCTTCGAGATCGCGGCTCAGCGCGAATCGGACCCAGTTGCGGCTCGTCACCCACGCACCGTAATTCCGGCTGCTCGTCGACTCGAGCCCCGCTCTCATCGTCAGGAGATCCTCGATGGTGATGCGGCGTTTCGGGGCATCGGCCTCGGCTCGCAGGTACTCAACGAAGTAAGGGCCGATCGGGTCGCGCACGCTGCCGATGTGACGCTGCGCGATAGCGATCCCGACGAGAGCCGAAATGATGCTCTTCGAGACCGATTTGACGTTGGCCGGACGATTGGCGCGTGCACCGTTGAAATAGCGCTCGAGGACGAGTATGCCTCGCTGGCTGACGAGCAGACTATGAAGGCGTGGAAGCTCGGCGGCCGCTTTGACGGCCGAGTCGAAGGAGGAAGGCTGGGCGGCCCTGCCCGGCGTGACGAGACACGCCAAAGCAAGGCCAACCACGAGGAGAGAACGAAACACCGCTATTTCTTCATCACGTATTTCTGCACCTTACGCGGACCGACTTCTGCACCGTAAACGTTGCCGGCGGCGTCCACGGCGACGCCTTCAGCCGCCAACGTGCCGGTCGTCTTGTCCTTCTCCGGGTCGGGGATGAAGTACATCAACTTGCCGTCCTTGATGCTGCCGATTCGAATGCCACGAATCCAGGCCTTCTGCGCCGGCGCCACCGACCCCGATTCAGAGTCGGCCACGTAGATCATGTCGCCGCGCACGGCCACGCCACTCGGTCGTGAAAACTGCGGCCACTCGGCGATGAACTTGCCTTCGGGGGTCATGACCTGGACGCGGTTGTTGCTGCGGTCGCCAACATAGAGTCGACCAGCATCGTCCAACGCGAGGGCGTGCGGCTGGATGAACTCGCCTGGTCCCGAGCCCCGCTTACCGAACGAGGTCAGGTACTTGCCGTCGCGGCTGAAACGCGCGATGCGGTTGACCGTTGCCTCGGCATTCGAGTGCCCTTCGGCGACGAGGATGTCGCCGCTCGGCAAGACGATGACGTCGTTGGGCTGATAGAACGATGCTGGATCCGCCGGCTGTCCCGGCTGATTGCCACCCGGCTTCCCGAGCGTGAGCAGGAGCTTCCCGTCAGGACTGAACTTGTAAACCTGGTGTCCCACTACCTTTTCGGGTGCCGGAGGCAGCGGGGCGTCTGGCGCTGTGCCCGGACGACGGCGCGGCAAGTTGTCGTTGCCGTCGGTGACCCAGACGTTCCCTTCGCGGTCGACGTGTATTCCATGCGGGAAAACGAACATGCCTTGGCCGAAGCTGGCCTGGAGGGCGCCGGACTCGTCGAACTTCAGCACGACATCAGCGGGCGAGAACTTTCCGACGCCGGCGTCCCAACACGTGTTGGCGCCGCAGCGTTCAGCGACCCAGATGGTCTTGCCATCAGGCGCAACGTCAACCGCGCTCGTCGAACCCCAACTCCGGTTCGGCGGCATCTTGAAGTAGTTCTCGATCGTCTGGTACGGGTTCGGGGCGTCGTTGGTCGGCGCGACCGTTGCCGCCTGTGCCGGCGCAGTAGCTGGCGCCGACGGCTGCTGGGCCTGAATCGCCGCGGCTGCGACCAAAACCCCTGCGGCTAACGCCGCGCTGGACATACTGGCGAACACAGCACGTGACATCGCAATCTCCCTGAGGACTGAAAACGCACGGAATCTTACACTAACGGTCCACGGTCTACGGTCTACTCGCTGATCGCAGGCAGCTGGCCGCTTACGATAGGGATGACGATGACTGAAGAGCTTCGAGCCGTCGGCGAGCGCCTCGGTGAAATTGGTCGGCGATTCGATGATCGCAACTGGGTGCTTGGGACGAGCGGCAATTTCAGTGTTGTCTTAGGCCGCGAGCCGCTGCGCCTTGCGATCACGCCGAGCGGCGCGTCGAAAGGAGCACTCACGTCAGATCAGATTCTCGAAATTGACGAGTCGGGAATCGTCGTCCAGGGTGGAGGGCGACCGTCAGCGGAAGCCCGGCTGCACGTCGAAATCGTTCGCGCCCGGGCGGCGGCGGCGGTACTCCACACGCACTCGCTTTGGAGCACGCTGCTCTCCGACCAACATGCCGCGCAAGGCGGGATCGAGATCGAGGGATACGAGATGCTCAAGGGGCTGGATGGAGTGGCGTCCCACGCGCATCGGGAATGGATTCCGGTTCTCGAGAACGACCAGGATATGGTCAGGCTAGGCGCAAATGTTCGGGAAGCGTTGGCTCGGCACCCCACGTCGCACGCGTTCCTGCTTCGGCGCCACGGGATGTACACTTGGGGCAACACGCTGGCCGAGGCGGTGCGTCACGTTGAAATCGTCGAGTTCCTGCTCGAGGCTGTCGGCCGAGGCGCACAGCGAGGAGGTGTCCCATGGCGGTCGTGAAAATCCCGGCGCAGAACAAAGTGATCGACAACGCGCAAGAGGTGACGGCCTTCCTTGCCAATCACGGGATCGAGTTCGAGCGTTGGACGCTGGATCGGCCCGTCGCAGAGGACGCCACGTCCGAGCACTTGCTCGAGGTATACGCGCCTGAAATCGAAACTTTGAAGGCCCGGGGCGGATACCGCACGGCGGACGTGATTGACGTTCGGCCCAACACGCCTAACCTCGACGCGATGCTCGCCAAGTTCAGCCGTGAGCACTGGCACGATGAAGACGAAGTTCGATTCATCGTAGAAGGCCGCGGGCTATTTCACATTCACCCGGTCGGCGGGCCGGTCTTTGCCCTCGAGGTCGAAGCCGGCGATCTCATTCGCGTTCCGCGCGGCACCCATCACTGGTTCGACCTCTGTTCCGAACGCCGCATACGAGCCATCAGGTTGTTTCAGGACACATCGGGCTGGACGCCTCACTACACGGATACCGGAATCGACCAGGGATTCCAGCCCGTGTGCTTCGGCCCGACGTACGTGGCATCTTCCGCACGGTGAGCAGCGCGCGAGCGCCGGCGGGCATCAAAGCCATCCTGCTCGATATCGAAGGGACCACCACTCCGATCTCCTTCGTGTACGACGTTCTGTTCCCGTACGCTCGCCACCATCTCGCCAATCACATCGAGCGCCATGCAAGCTCGCCCGAATACGCTCAGATCTTCAACACGCTACGGAACGAGCACGCTAATGATGTCGAGGCGGCAGCAGCCGGTCTCAGTTCTGCCACGGGAACCACGGCAATCGCCGCCTACTGCGCATGGCTGATGAATCGCGATCGCAAGTCCACCGCGTTGAAGGACCTGCAGGGAAGAATTTGGGAGGAAGGCTACTCGCGCGGTGAGCTCGTCGGCGAAGTCTTTGGCGATGTTCCACCGGCACTCGAACGTTGGCACTCGCGTCACTTGTCGATTGGCATCTTCTCGTCGGGAAGCGTCCTCGCCCAGCGGTTGCTGTTTCGCCATGCATCAGCCGGCGATCTCAGCAGCTTCCTGAGCTCGTACTTCGACACGACGACGGGTGCAAAGAGCGAGAGCGACAGCTATCGGAAGATTGCAGCCTCACTCGCGATGCGCCCAGACGGTGTCCTGTTCGTGTCTGATGTAGTTCGTGAATTGGAAGCGGCACGCACCGCGGGAATGCACACGAGGCTCGCCGTCAGACCTGGGAACTCACCGGCAGAGCCTGACGGACACGCCGTTATTCGTACCTTCGATGACCTTGGCTGATGGAACCGTCGGACCGCCCGCCCTGAGCGAGCGAAGCGAGTCGAAGGGTAGACCGTAGACCGACTAAGGAATGAACGTGAACTTCGTCTGTGCCGAGCGAACGCTGCCCCACGGCCAGAGGAAGGCTGCGTTTCGAGGCCGCACCTCCGCTCG
Organism: uncultured Acidobacteriota bacterium; assembly: GCA_963724485.1. Classification (GTDB taxonomy): domain Bacteria; phylum Acidobacteriota; class Vicinamibacteria; order Vicinamibacterales; family UBA2999; genus JACCSI01. The sequence continues at coordinate 366,923 of CAVRUW010000008.1, read as the reverse complement.
CACACGAACATCGTACTCACGGTTGGGCTCGAGGCTGACCGTCTTGAAGAGCGGCAACCGTTCCAGAGTCGTCACGAGCAGCCGAACCTCGTTGTCGCTCTCGGTCACCTGCGCTTCTTCAACCCGACCGTCCAGTGTGCGCACGACGGTGTGACGCCGAGTCAGATTGTCGTACGTCACCGAGGTGCTGACGACCGCGGATGCGACGGTTCGATCGACCCAGGCAGGAACCTCCGCGCGCAGATCGATGTAATAGGTGAAGGTCGTTTTCAACCCGCTCTTGATCGCCGCCCGGACGTCGTCGGTAAATCCGTCGGCCATCTCGAATGAGATCAAGACCTTGCCGTCGCGCACGAGCGGAATGAGGCGCATGCCTTGCGCGACCGCGAGCTCCACCGAAGACACGACCAGTGCGAGGACGGCAGCCCAGCGCAACGCCTGGGAGAGGCGATAGTTTCGCGGTCTTTTGCCCACGATGACGCAGGAACTTTACCACACCCCCTCACCCAGCCGGGTGACTGGTCGGGCGATGCTATGATTCAGCTTCGCCCACGAAGCCCATGCTGCGCGTTCAAAAAGCCGCCGTCGTGGCGCTGATTGCCTCCGTTTCGCTCTCTACGAGCGCGACCGCACAGCAGACCCTCGCGTTCACCCTCTTCGAGCAATACGTCGAACCGCTCCGGCAAAACGCAGCAATTCCCGGAATTTCCGCGGTCATCCTGCAGGACGGTCAGACCATCTGGGAGCGTGGGTTTGGGCATCGGGATCTCGAAGCCGCGCTGCCGGCCACCGCCGACACGCCTTACCTCGTTGCCGATTTGACCCAGACTTTCACCGCGGTCATGACGTTGATGTGTGTCGAGTCCGGGCGGCTCGACCTCGACGAACCGATCGGTAAGTGGAGCCCACAAGCACAGGACGGCGCGGCTACGCTCCGCCAGCTGCTGGCTCACGCGACGCCGGGAACCAATCCGGCCTTCAAGTACGACCCAACACGGTTCGCGGCGCTCGGACGACCGCTCGAGGTCTGCGGCGACGAACCCTATCGCAAGCTGATCGCGCATTACGTGCTCGATCGCCTGGCAATGTTCGATGCGGTGCCTGGACGGGACGTCACGGCGGCTCCAGCCGAGGTGCGCTCGTGGTTTGAAGACACGACGCTCGATCGTTACGCATTGGCGCTTCGTCGAATGGCCACGCCCTACCGGGTCGATCGCCGAGGCCGCGCCTCGCGCAACGAGCTTCCGGTCGGTGGGATCGATGCGGCGCAGGGACTGATCGCGAGCGTGCGCGACCTGGCCCGCTACGACGCCGGCATCCATGATCTCGTCTCATCGGAAAGCCTGGCGGCGAGTTGGACGAACAGCACCGCCAACAACGTCGCACTGCCGACTGGTCTCGGCTGGTTCGTCCAGTTCTACGAAGGCGAGCGAATCGTCTGGCACTTCGGCCTCGTGCCTGATGCTTACTCATCGCTCATCCTGAAAGTACCTGGGCGTCGCCTGACGCTGATCATGCTGGCCAACAGCGATGGTTTGAGTGGCCCGTTCTCGCTCGACAAGGGCGATGTGACAAGCTCCGTCTTTGCGAAGACTTTTCTCCGATTGTTCCTCTGAGAATCGGCCGGGCGGACCGCATCGGCCATTGTCATCGAAAGCGCCAGGAATCCTTGCACTTGCGCTGCTCCTGACAAGTCCGGCTGTTGCCTCGGCCGACTGGTTCATCACCCCTTTCGTCGGGCTCAAGTTCGCGGGAGACACCAATCTCGTCGATCTGGAGAGCGGCGCGAGCAATACCAAACTGACGCTGGGCGGGATCGTCGGCTGGCTCGACGAGCGGGTGCTGGGTTTCGAGGCGGACATCGGATACTCTCCACGGTTCTTCGAACGATCGAGCGGGATCCTGGTCGCGCGGAGCCACGTGATCACGGTCATGGGCAACGTTGTCCTGTCGGTGCCTCAGGAGCTGACCGGCGACTCGCTCCGCCCGTTCATCAGCGGAGGCGCCGGCCTCATGCGCATCGGTATCGACGACGTGGCGGGGTTACTGCCGGTAAACAGCAACCTGTTCGGCGTCAATATCGGGGGCGGAGCAACCGGCCGGCTGACGCCTGTTTCCAGCGTCCGTTTCGAGCTGCGCTACTTCAAGAGCGTCACCAATGACGATGAAGCGGTACGCGAGGGCACGAGCCTGAGTTTCTGGCGCGCGGGGGTGGGGTTGACGCTGAGGTATTGAGGGCTGGTCGGGGCGAGGCTGGTTGGGCGGGTTGGGCTGGTAGGTAATCAATGCAGACGAACGATGCTCAGGTCCAAACGCGGACGCGGACGATTACATGGGAGGATCCCCGGACGTTCGTGGAGGCGGCGCGTGGAAAGGCGGGGCTCGAAACGCTCCGTGAAGTGATCGCCGGTCGATTGCCGCCACCACCAATGGGGCGGCTGATGAACATTCGCTTGACCGTGGCGAATCGTGGCGAGGTCGTGTTCGAGGGCGTCCCTGAGGAATATCACTACAACCCGATGGGCATCGTTCACGGCGGAATGGCCGCGACGATTCTCGATTCGGCGTTGGGATGTTGTGTCTATACCTGCGTCGAGGCCGGCGATGTGTGGACCACGCTCGACATCAAGGTCAGTTACCTGAAGGCCATGACCGTGGAAACAGGCCTGGTGCGCGCCATCGCCAAGACCATTCATGTCGGACGCACGGTCGCGCTTGCCGAAGCACGGCTCGTCGACGTCAACGACGTGATCTATGCGCACGCGACATCGACGTGTCTCATCAAACGCGCTGCGCGCTGAGCCAGCGCGCCGCCGCCTCGGCGTCGTCGGGCGTGAGCGTGTGACCGCCCTCCGTCCAGCGGATCGAGACGCTGGCGCCGTACTCTTCGAGCAGATCGGCAAGCCGCTGCGTGTTCTCAGGGGCAACCAGCGGGTCGCGCTGGCCCGCGCTGATGAAGACGTCGACGCCGCGGAGCGATGGCGGAGGGTCGGGGACGAGCGGAACCATCGGACTGAACAGCGCAGCGGCCCGCAGCACTCCCGGCCGGAGTAGCAGGAGACTGGCCGCGATGTTCGCGCCGTTCGAAAAGCCGGCACCAATCACCTGCGATCGATCGAAGCCATAGTGGGCGGCCGCACGCGTCACGAACTCGGCGAGCTCGTTGGTCCGCAGCTTCAAATCCTCGAGATCGAACACCCCCTCGGCGAGGCGACGAAAGAAACGCGGCATTCCACGTTCCAGGACCTTGCCTCGTGGGCTCAGCACGCCCGCCCCCGGCCAGAGCGCGTGGGCCAGCGGGATCAGATCGTGCTCGTTGCCCCCGGTTCCGTGCAGCACGAGGATGGTCGGATGCGAACGATCCGCGGGCGGCTCGTAGACGTGCAAGAAGTCCAATGGTTCGCTCATCATCACCCCTGCTTTGCCGCCATCGGAATCTTGAGTGGCGGGAGCACGGCTTCGATCTCACGCCGGTGATGCTCGAGGAACGGTGGAAGCACGAGGGCCTCGCCGAGATGCCCGAGTTCCTCGTCGACCGTGAACCCCGGACCGTCCGTCGCGATCTCGAAGAGCACGCCGCCAGGTTCCTTGAAATAGACAGACTTGAACCAGAAACGATCGATGACCGGCGTGGGGTGTGCCCCACCCTTTTCGACGTCACTCCGCACGCGCTCCTGATGTGCTTCGTCGTCGACACGCCAGGCGAGATGGTGAATGCTGCCGACGCCCCACGCGCCGCGACGAGCATTCGGCATCTCCTGAACGTCGACAACGCCGATCGCTTGCGGAAACCCGTAGCGTGTCCAGCTCCCCTCCTGCCCGAGTGGCGTGAATCCCAGGATGCCGGTGAGGAATTGAGCAGTGGGTGCGGTATCACGTTCCCAGAGACGCGCCCCATATAAGCCACGAATCTGACGCTCGGCAGGCACCTGACTGTCGTCCCACGGCGTAAATTCCTTGCGGTCGCCACGCGACGGCTCGACGAGCGCAACCTCGAGGCCATGAGGATCCGTCAACGCGAGCGTCCTTTCGCCAAAGCGTGTTTCGATCGCGTGCAGACGAGCCCCGTACTTCTCGAGCCTGGCGCTCCAAAAGTCGAGGCTCCCCGCCGGCACTTCGAGGCTCACTTCCATGGCACGACCGTGGCCCTCGCGCGGCGGGGCCATGTGCGCCCACGGGAAGAACGTGAGGTCCGTTCCCGGCCGGCCCTCGGCGTCCGCGTAGAACAGGTGATACGTGCCGGGGTCGTCTTGATTGACGCTCTTCTTGACGAGACGCATTCCGAGGACGCCAGCGTAGAAGTCGAGGTTCTCCTGGGCCGGGCCAGAAATCGCCGTGATGTGGTGCAATCCGTTGACAGCCATGGTTCGCTTTCTTAGACGCCGTACATTAACGCGTGGTGACAACGATCGCCATCAGGTCCTCGGGCCTCGAGCACATGATCCTCGCCATCGATGTGGATCTGCAAGGCGGCGATTCCAACTAACGGAGTAAACCAGCTCGTCAGTCGAACGTTTCTTTGGCCGCCGAACTTTAATCGCGGCCTCATGTCAATCGAGATGCGTTCCTCGAGCAGTGATCGTTCGCCGTGAGCTCGCCGTGAACTTCGTGAAGTACAACGATGTCCTCGATACGAGCTGGATGGCCGCGATCCAAATGGCTACGCCAACGTGGCATGGGCGATCGACGGCAAGCACGATCGACCATGGCCAACGCGACCCGTGTATGAACCATTCGTTCGATGTCGTTCGCGAGCACGTCACGAAAGTTCGACGCCGCCGCAGATATCGAGCAGCACGGCTCCGCTGCGGACTGACATCTTTCCGTCAGCTACGGTCGAAGGTTCGACCGGCGCAGGGCGCTCGGCGGCCGCAGCCTGGCGACTAGGCGATCACGATCTCTCGCGTCCAGATAGAAAAGTCCTCGCGCCCGCTGGCGATCGCCTTGCGACGTTCGTCGTCAGTGGGTTGCATCACGCCACTGGCGTTGGTCGCCCGCGAGGCTACCTTGTGTGGACCCGGTGACAGATCCCGGACCGTCAAGGACCAGAGGCGCCATGCGTAGGGTCCTCGCGACGCCTCGAGCGTTGCTCGCTGCCACGGACCATCGTCAACCTGAACGTCGACATGCTGAATCGGCACTTGGCCACCCCAGGCGGGTCCGGTAATTCGGTATTCCCAACCGCCACCAACCTTGCGCCGCGCAACACGAGCGACAACCGACTTCATGTTGGTTTTCGAGATTGACGTATCCAGCCACAGTGGGCCGTCGGGTGTATCGAACGAGCGCATCGCCAGATAGTTACGGGCCATGTGCTGACCTTCGTAGCGACGATCGATCACCTCGATACGTCCGAGCCACTTGATCTGCGTCATCCCGTACCAACCCGGAAGAATCAGCCGCAGCGGAAATCCCTGCTCGGCGGGCAGCGGCTGCCCATTGAGTGAGAACGCCAGCATCGCTTCGGGATTGAGCGCATCCTGAACGTACATGCTGCGGCCGTGTGGTGTCACGAACTCACGACCGCCGGCCTGCGCCTTCTTTTCGGTCTCCATGTCGAGACCCAGAAAGACGACTTCGCGAGCCTCGGGCTTGAGCCCGCATTCCTTGAGCAACGATGCCAGTCCGACGCCGGTCCACACGCCATTGCTCAAAAGGCCGCTCATGCGCTGCGGGCGTGTGGAGTTGCCGGAGCACTCGAGGGTGACCGGGACGTCGCGACGATCGGGGCGCGCCTTCAATTGCTCGAGCGTCAGTTCGCGCGGACGTTCGACGAAACCGCCAATACGCAGTTTGAACGTCGCCGCATCAACGCGCTGCGTCGTCGTCTGGTGAAACGTGTAGTGCTGATCGTTGGGCGTCGCCCAAGTCGTCAGGGTTCGTAGATCGAAGCACCGGACCGTGGGATTGGCAGCTTGCGCCTCAATCTTGAAGGCCTCGGTGTAGTCGGTGAACGTGACAAGCTCCTCACCATCCTGGAGGGCCCACAGCGCCTCGGGAATGCCAAGCGCAGCCAGCCACGCCGCGGCTGCCGCACCCGACTTCAAAACCTCTCGACGACTGAGCTCACTCACGCGACGCCTCCGTTTTCGGCACTGATCCTACTCCACTGGGCGAGCGCCTTTGATCGTGCAATGACCGCCCTTTGCAAGCGGCCGTCTGCTACCTTAGACGCCGTGAGCAACGTTCCCTCAGTTCGAGAGTATGGTGTGCCACCGGCTGGCTATCGGCTGCCCGACGAGACCCGGATCGGACGCGTTCGCTTGCAGGTCGGCGATCTGGATCGCTCCGTCAGCTATTACCGCGACGTGTTGGGGTTTCGCGCCCTCGACCGGAATGGTCACTGCACGCTCACGCCTCGTGACGACGATCGAGTGATCGCCGAGCTGCAGGAGTTTCGCGGGGCCCGCCACGTGCCTCCTGGCGGGCTACTGGGGCTTTATCACTTCGCAGTGCTTCTTCCAGATCGCGCATCGCTGGGCCGCTTGGTCCGACACCTGCTCAATGCCGGTCTACAGTTCGGATCAGCGGATCACACGGTCAGCGAATCCGTCTATCTCTGGGACCCCGACGGCCTCGGCATCGAGATCTACGCCGACCGCCCTCGCGAATCCTGGCAGACGCAGGGCCACGAACTCGTGATGGGCACCGAACTGCTCGATCTCCGTTCGCTGGTGGAAGCGGCCGATGGTGAGTGGACCGGAGTTCCGGCGGGCACCACGATGGGCCACATCCATTTAAGCGTTGGAGACCTCGAGTGGGCCCGCGAGTTCTATCACGCCGGCCTTGGCCTGGACGCCGTCGTGTGGAGCCTTTCAGGCGCCCTGTTTCTCTCGGCGGGCGGCTACCACCATCACCTTGGCACCAATACCTGGGCCGCCGGCTCACCACCGGCCAGTGCCGAGGACGCCAAGCTGCTCGAATGGGAACTCGTGCTGCCCGACGAGTCCGACGTCGCGGCCGCCACGGAGAGCCTCAAGACGGCCGGGTACGGCGCGACCGAAAACGGCCCCGATCAGCTCATCGCTGATCCGTGGGGAACGCTCTTGCGACTACGTAGGGCATAGGGCTTAGGGCAGAGGAGGGAGTAAGGCCCTCTGGCCTCCTAAGCCCCGAGCACCACGCCTTACTTCTGCGGTAAAGCGAACGCGATGTATTCCGCCTGAGATCCGGCGCCGCCGCTGGCGACGATGATGAACTGTCGGCCACGGGCGAGGTAGGTCATTGGTGAGCCGGTTTGTGGGGCGGCCATCCAGACTTCACCTACCTGTTGACCGGTGGTCTTGTCGTAGGCGCGAAGCATCGCGCCCTTGGGTCGTCCGGGTGGTGATGTCACGAGTCGATCACCAAGCACGACCAGCGACTTCGTGACCATCAGCCCCTGACTTCCGTTCTGCCCGGTGCGCGGGATCGTGAGCCCCTTCAACGCAGGATGATCGCGGACGACGTCAGGCGTTTCGCCGTGAGGCACTTGCCATTTGAGCTCGCCGTGATCGAGATCGATTGCGGCCAGCACTCCGTATGGCGGTTTCACGATCGAAAGATTTTGGACGTTCAGTCCACCACCACCCCCGCCCTGTCGCCCGGCAACACCCGAGATGTACTGACCGTCGCCAAGATCCGGCCGGTGCTGAATGGAGTACGCGCTGACGCCCGCGTTGCTGGCCATGACGAACGCGACACGTGACTCGGGATCGATCCCGCCGCCGGGCCAGTTCGTGCCGCCGAGCGTGTTGCCGACCTGAACGGCACCGAGAAGTCCTTTGACGTCTCCGGCGACGGCCGGCGAGAAAAGGCTCTCTTCCCACTTGTATCGCTCGAGAATCTTCAGCGCTTCGGCGCGAAGCTCCGGCGTGAAGTCGATAACGTCGGACTTCGCCAGAAAGTTACGCGCGTACGCCGGTGGCTTGGTTGGGAACGGCTGCGTCGGCGAGGTCTTCTCACCCGGGACCTGACTCTGCGGCACCGGGCGCTCCTCGAACGGCCAGATTGGCTTCCCCGTGATGCGGTCGAACATGTAGAGCATGCTTTGCTTGGTCGGCACAGCAACTGCCTTGATAGGCTTGCCGTCCACAACGATGTCCGCGAGCATCGGCGCCGACGAGATGTCGAGATCCCAAATCGGATGGTGAACGAACTGGAAGTGCCACTTGCGCACGCCAGTCTTGGCATCCACGGCTACCAGACTCTCAGCGAACAGGTTGTTCCCCGGACGGTTGCCACCGTAGATGTCCTGGGTCGGCGACTCGACGGGCAGATAGACCAGGCCCGCTTCCTCATCGGCCGTGATCTGGGCCCAGACACCCATGTTGCCGACATAGTCGAGCGAGCCGTTTTCCCACGTGTCGTAGCCAAGCTCGCCGCGCTTGGGAAACGGATCGAACTTCCAGACTTGCTTTCCGCTCCGCACATCGAAAGCGCGGACGAGGCCTCGCGTGTTCGACCTGCTCGGGTAGGTCAGTCCCTCCGAGAACGCCGAACCGACGACGGCGAGATCGCCCACGATCGTCGGCGTCGAGTGGAGACCAATTTCACCTTTCTCGAGGTCAATCTGCTCAGGCTTCCCCGTGGCGTGAGTGACGACGCCAACTTTCAGATCGACGATGCCTTCCTTGCCAAAGGATGGGATCGGCATTCCGGTCTTTGCGTTGAGTGCTACGAGCCGGTATCCAATCGTCACGTAGAGAATCCGCTCGTCGCCCTTGCCGTCGGTCCAGTACCAGAGGCCGCGGCCCGAGAGCTTTCGTGGTGCCGCGTCGGCGCGCTCACCTTCATCGAGGCCGTGCTTCCAGAGCAGCTCGCCCGTGGCCGCATCGAGAGCGACGACCGCACGGCGATTGCCGCCGCCACCGGTGGCATAGAGCGTTCCGTTGATAACGAGCGGCGTGCCCTGCAGATTGAACTCGGGCCGGGGACCAAGGTTGGCGGTGCTGAACCGCCAGGCAACCTCGAGCTTGCTGAAGTTGCTGGCGTTGATCTGATCGAGGGGCATGTAGCGGGTGCCCTTGATGTCAGAGGCGTAGTGCACCCAGTCGCCGTTCGCAGCACTCGGTCGACCACGGGAGCCGTTTTGTGCCGACACGAGAACGAGCGAAAAGCCCACGATCGCCGATATCAACACCGACACTGCCGTTCGCTGAGAGAGAATTCCCTTCGTGCGCATCTTCACCCCGCGCTCATCTTGAGGGTCGCCGGAAAAAGCAGCGACACTGTACCGCAATCCGCGGCGGATTCCTCAAACGAACGGCGAACGCGTTACGGCAGCGCGCGGTAGCGGAAATTGCGGAATCGAACCTCACCCTTCCCTGCCGCGTAAATCGCCGGCCGCAGGCTGAGAAAGTCGTAAGCCACGTTGTGGTGGTAGCCCGACACTTCCATGCCTCGATCGTATCGTTCCCATGCGCGGCCATCGAGGCTGTAGAACATCGTGACGATGTGCCGATCGTTGCGGAGACGCAAATGCAGCCGTTGCTGGACGCGTGAGGGCTTCGCCTGAAGACGATCGAGGCCATAACTGTGCATGATGAAGTTGGTCGCGGAGAAACCCAGGCCGGCGTACAGCCGGCGACTGTAAAACAGCAACAACCCGGCGCTCGCCTCCGCATCAGCTTCAATTTCAACTTCAATCTCATAGGCGTGGTCGCCGGTCACGAACCAGAGTGGCGCGCTATCCGCGGGACCATTGCCGCGAGCGCGCAGAGCCAGGGCCTTGCCCTCGTAGCGAATCCGACGCCCGTCCTCCTCGGTCCCGTTGTAGAAGCTCCACTGCACGCCCATTCGGTCGGCGGAAAAATCGCCGGAGTACGCAAAGCCGTGAGGACCAGCATCGCCAGCGGGTTTCGGGATGGGCTTGGAGGGATCGAACAGGCCCGCACGAAACCAACCATCGGCCGTCCACTCGATCGGCTCGAGCAACGTCTGGCGTCCCAGCGTTTGAAAGCCGTTCTCGTAGGCGTGATACACGATCCACCACTTCCCGGCGGCATCCTCGACCAGCGTGCCGTGCCCCTTTGACCACCAGCGCTCGGACGCCGATTTCGTCCTGATGATGGGATTGTGAGGCGAGCTCTCCCACGGCCCTTCGATGGTTCGCGATCGCGCGGCGACGATCATGTGGCCGGTCGGTGGGCCTGCCGTACCGCCCTCCGCCAGCACCATGTAGTAGTAGTCGCCACGTTTGAGAATCTTCGGGCCTTCCTGCGCGAAGGCTTCGACGATCCAGTCATCCGGATATCGCCATCCGTCGTAGACCTTCCGTGGTTCGCCCACGGTCGCCAGCCCATCGTCAGTCAATGCGACCACGAAGCCCGCACTCAAGAACAAATGGCGATGGCCATCGGGCCCGACGGCGTGACCGGGATCGATACGGCCGATCTTCAGATCGATGGGATCGCTCCACGGTCCGCGAATGTCGTCGGCCCAAATCACGTAGTTCGATCGGTAGGCGCCTACGCCGGGAAAGTAGATGAAATAGCGGCCCTTATGCTTGACGAGATCGGGGGCCCACACCGACCCGACGTTCTTGAAGAGCGCGGGACCCACCGGTTGCCAGTTCACGAGATCACGTGAGTGCCAGATCGCCAGTCCCGGGTAGGCGTCGAACGACGAGAACGTCATGTAGTAGTCATCCCCGTCCTTGAGAATCGAAGGGTCGGGATGATCGCCCGGCATGATCGGATTCAGGAACCGGCCGTCGCCGAGATCCGCTTTGCGTTGCCCCTCGATCCCGCGCGACCAAGTGATCTCTCGGGCCACGCTCGTTACAGCCGGTAGCCAGCCGTTGGCTTTCAACCATTCGACCCAACGCTCGGTCCACGTCGACGTGGTGCCCAGATCCGTCTGCGTGCCAAAGCCATGTGGGCCTCGCTCGTAGAAGTGCGCCTCGACCGCGACCCCGGCCTTTCGCAGCGCCTCGTAGTAGATCAAGCTGTGGTCGATCGACACGCTGCGATCCTCAGTGGTGTGGACGAGAAAGGTCGGCGGCGTTTGCGCGGTGACCTGCACATGAGGCGAGACGCGAGAAATCAGAGACGGGTCGGGGGTCGATCCGAGCAGGTTGCGGCGGGAATCGGCGTGAACGATTGCCCCGTCCATTGCGATCACGGGATATAGCAACGTCACGAAATCCGGGCGCGCACTGACACTGTCGAGTGGCGCCCCGGTTCGACCTTCAGGCGCGTCGTACCGAGTGGCGGCGAGCGCGGCCAGATGCCCGCCAGCCGATGCTCCGGCTACGCCAATACCGTCGGGTCGAACGCCGAATTCTCTGGCGCGCGATCGGACGAGACGGATCGCCCGCAGGACGTCCTGTAGTGGCGCTGGATAACCGTATTCCGCCAGGCGGTACTTCAGAACAAAGGTCGCGACCCCTCGCGGTTGGAGCACTGCCGCCAGACCCGTCCCCTCGTTGGCGATCGCAAGACGGGCATAGCTGCCGCCAGGGCAGACGATCACCGCCGTGCCCGCCTCCACTGCAGTGCCCGCCTCGGCCGCTCGCGCCGGGTAATAGATCAGCGTTGGCGACTGCACGTTGTAGACGCGGCCATCGACCTCACGTTCGACGCCTCCGTTGGGTTGGGCGTTCGGAACACCCTCCGGCCAGAGGGGGATCTCGGCAGGTTCGGAGTGCGGCGTTCGGAGTTCGGAGTTGGTTCGGGGTTCGGAGTTGGTTCGGAGTTCGGAGTTGGTGCTAAGTTCGGAGTTCTGGTCGGACGTGATGCGAATCGAGTGGATGATGCCCTTGAAAAACGAGACGCGGTTCTGGCGCATGCCGATCGACGTGCGGCCATCTTTCAGCGGCGTGAAAGGAACCTTGCCCTCGAGTTCCGTCACGCCGTTCACGCGATGGGTCATGATCTGCCCGTCATACGTCAGCGACGCGGTGTGCCACTCGTCTGGCGGATGTGTGCGGGCGCGGTCCAGAAGGGCCAAGCCGGGCTCGGGCGAGCGCAGAAATGTGTCGAGCGACCAACGGCCCGCACCATCCATGCGTAGCTCGATCAACGCGCGGTTCCCGGTTCCTTCTTCTTCGAAGTGAAGAAACCGTTGCTCGGCCTCGCCCCCCGCGGCGGGGCGAAACATCACTTCGACTACAAACCGCTCGAGACGGGCAATCGGGTTGCTGTCAACGAGCAGACCATCATCGACGCCATCGAATGCGATGGCCGCACCGCGATCGGTCGGCACGACCTTGGGATCACCAATAACCGTGACCGGCCCGCCGCCGATGCGTTGGAGATTGTCCACTCGCCATTCGACGACCCGCTGTGTCGTGACAGGTGAATTCAGACTGCTCGTATCCGCGAACACGAGCCACGTTGCCATCGCGCTCACCAGTACGACGAATGACAACCTCATGGGCGTGCGTCGGACAGCTGGCGAATCAGCACTCCCATGTTGCGAACGTAAGCCTCGATGGAAATGCCCTTGAGACCAGGATCGGGGAACGGCGAAGTGTCGAACTCGTCACCGACATGTGTTTGCCCGAAATCACCGGCGGGCACCGTCTTGGCGCCCGGCGCCTTGTAACGGTGCGTGTTGTAGCCGAGTGGAGCGAGCCAGAACCCTTCCGCATTCAGAGAGGCAATAACGTCTGCCGCGGAGGTCGAGGGGGCCGCCGGCGTGACGGTGAAGAATCGCGGTAACGGAACCGTGCCCGCTGCAGCCAAGAGCGCCGAGTCCTTCGACGCCGCCTCCGGCGTCATCACGCGTGCGGCATCCAGACGCCGGCGCAGACCCGCTGTATCGATGCGACGAAAGGCGCTGTAGTGCCCAATGGTGTGCTTCGGGTCGTAGTCGACAAAGTAACGGCCGTTGACGACGTTCGAGCCGGTCCGGTGGACGTAGAGCGGCCGATTCGATTCGAGTTCGACAAACGTCGGGTGCGTGCGCCCACCGCCGGCAATCGCCGCGACTTCTGGAGTCAGCGCCACCGAGTCGAGCCAGTTCAACGCGTCGGCAATTCGCGCCAGGAACGTGGCATCTCCCGTGAGGCGGTGAAATCTGAGCAGCGACTCGACGTTCGCAGCGGTTGTATGCGTCACCAGCGCTCGTGGTTCGTAGGTCCTCGCGCCGGCGGGCAACAGGTCCGGTGTGTATTGCAGCGCCCATCCAGCCTGCGGAAGCGGGTGCTGCAACTTGACGAAGGCATCCATGCCTCGCCGAATCGGATCGAGCAGGCGTTTGTCTCCAAGCGACTGGTAGCACATGACCAGGAAGTCGATGTTCTCGGCCGCGACATCGTCGTTGAACGTCAGGTACGCGGTGTAGTCGGTCTTCCCTTCGTCCCGAAGAACGCTTCCACGAGGAAATCGCTGCGGCCATCCTCCGATGGGGTATTGGCTATCGAGTACAAACCTGATCGCGGCATCCAGCGGACGCTTGTACTGGTCACTGCGTTTTTCGAGGTACAGCCTCAACAGGAACTTTGCTGATTCAGCGGTTCCCGCATCGTCAAAGGTCGCATTGCCCCAGTGATGCTGAAATTCTTCGAGGCGCCAACCGTTGCGCCCGATGGTGGCGTACCACTCGGCAAGCGATCGCTCGCCGGCAAAGTCGGCCATGTAGTTCCAGCCACCGGACGGATGCTGGGCCTTGATGAGAGCGGCGGCGACCTTTTGCGCCGCGGAATAGTAGTACTCGTCGCGGGTTGCGTGATAGGCGTCCAGAAACAAGTGCCCCATCGTGGGCGTGCCAGGAGGCTGGATCCAGATCATGGACTCGCGCGCCTCCATCTCGCCCCAGCGTCGAGAACGATCAGGCAAGTACGCCCAGACGTAGCCACCCTCCGTGCTGACGGTCTCGACCATGAAGCGAGTAGCGCGTTTCATGGCGTCGAGGACGGCGGACCGCTCGATCGAAGGCTGAGCCTGAGCGATGGTTGCGACGAGCGTCGCGATCAAGACGGTCGCGCGGGTTGCACTACGTGCCGGGCTGGACATAGGGCACCACGCTGAACAAGCGGCGTTCATCACCGCGAGGATCGGCCTCCACTCGGCACTTCACGTCGAAGACCATCGTCTGGCGTTTCTGCAGATCGTAGACAGGCCAAGCCGGCAGGCCTTTGCTATCGGGTTTGCGGGCGCGAGCGAAGGCGATGCAGGCGTCGCTCATCAGCCCCGACAGTTCGGACGCGCCATCGACACTGCCAACTTTCTCTGGAACATTCACGACGTTATCGAAGACGAATGGCACGTCCAGGCCGTGGTGCGCGCCCCACTTGCCGTCGTCAATGGGCGTGCGCCAATCGAACTGGAACACCCACGTGTGGTCCCTGGCCGTCGGCTGCACTGCCCGACGATCGGCCTCGATCACCTGCCCGCGCCATGATCGCGATGCTGTGGTGGCCGCGAAGAAGACGTCAGTCGGCGAGTAACGTGGATAGATCTCGCGGTAGCGGGCGATGACGTCGGCGCGATTCAGATCACCCATGAACGGTGAGTTGGCAACGAGCCTGGGCAGTAGGCTCGACCAGGTTAGCTCGAAGAGCGATGGGTCGCCGCGACCGATCAGCGTCCGCGTTTCATCGTGAGTGTTGCCGAGAATCATCGGAATGTCAGCGGACTGCGGAGGGGCATCCGGATCGAACGGGTCACGAGGTAAGGAGCGCCCGTCGCGCACCGGCCCGAGATACGACGCCGCGCGACTCACTTTGATCAACTGTTCGGTTGGGAGTGAGCACAGATCTCGCGCACGGGCAGTGGAGATGCGCGCAGCCTCCAACAACTGGGTCGCGTGCCGTGTGGCCGTCGAGAGTCGGCTCGCAGTGATCTGCTGTCCACTCATCGTGATCGCGGCGTGAAACAGTCCCCGCGCGGCAGGCATGGCCATCAGGGTGGCAATCTTCGCTCCGCCGCCTGACTGACCGAACACGGTGACGTTTCGGGGGTCGCCGCCAAAGGCGCTGACGTTATCCCGCACCCACTGGAGAGCCAGCACAAGATCGAGGAGGCCAGCGTTACCGGAATTGCTGAACTCGCTGCCGGCAAGTTCGGCCAGGAACAAGTGGCCGAAGGCATTCAGCCGGTGGTTCACAGTCACCACCACCACATCGCCGCGACGACTCAGCCGAGCACCATCTGTCTCGACCTCGTTGCTCGTGCCACTGGAATAGGCGCCGGGATGGAACCAGACGAGCACGGGGCGTTTGCCCGGCCCGACTGACGGCGTCCAGAGATTGAGGTGCAGGCAGTCCTCGGACATCGCCCGCCCGACCATTCCAGGTTGCGGTGCGACTGGACCAAACGAGTTGGAATCACGAACGCCCGGCCAAGGGGCAACCGGCAATGGCGCCAGGAATCGGCGCGGCGCCGTGTCGGCGCCGTACCATACGCCCTTGAACGATTGGATCCCATTCGCCGCGACGTAGCCGCGAATCCGCCCACCGGTAGTTTCGACGACCGGGGCAATCGCATGCCGAGCCTCGAATGCGCGGGACCGGGCAGCCACCGCAAGGCTGCCCAGTCCGAGAGCCAGCGACCGAAGCGCGGCACGGCGATTCATCGACCGCCTGCGACTAGAAGAGGAACCGCAATCCGAACTGGATCTCCCGGCCACTCCAGGCCAGGCGCTTCCGCGTGACCTTGCCGAAGTTCGGGCTGGACACGTTGACATCGGGATTGTCCCAAATGATGTTGTTGAGCGCGTTGTAAGCCTCGAGTCGCGCCTCAATTCGATAGCGCTGGGTCAGGCTGAACGACTTGTTCAGTGTCATGTCCATCAGGAACACACCCGGCCCGTCCAGACCGTCGAAGACCCACGGGCTGTTGCGCGGCGTAAATTGGTCTTGAAGACCGCGGAACTTGCTGGTGTCGAACCACATATCGTTTGTCGGATCGTCCAGCGATGGATCACCGTCCACGACCAGGCTCTGGTTGAAGAACAACGGGCGACCAGAGTAGAAGCGCGCTGTGGTGGTCAGCTGCCAGCCGCCGGCGATCGCGTCAAGTGCCGTGGGCAGGTCGCTGAGGAACGCTCGATCGCGTCCGATCGGCAACTGCCACGTGACAGCCGCAGTCATGCGGTGGACCGGCAGATCGGTTGTTCGCCATTCCCAACCCTGTTCGCCGTTGCTCTGGAACACTTCGTATTGCGCGATGTCGTCGAACCACTCCTCCCGCTCCTCGCGGTTCCAGGCGTAGGCGGCCAGGAAGCTGATTCCTCGGGTAAACGGACGCTGTGCGCGAATCTCCACGGTGTGCGTCCGCATGTTGCGTCCGTCATCCGTGTTGCGCTGGAGCAGGCTCTGGTATTGCGGATAGGGCACGAGCAGGCTTCCGAGCGAGACTGTCGTGGCATTGCGAAGCTGACCCGGGAACTTGTCCACCGTCAGGTAGTTGCGGAACGGGTTGGTGACCTGCGTGTTGAGCAGCGCGCCGTACTCATAACGGAACGCCGGGTCCATCATGTTCAGGTTCTTGTCATAGGGGATCCGCGAGCCCCAATTGAAGAAGTAGTTCACGTCGACAACGGTGCCGCGCCACATCTCCTTCTGATAGGAGAGGTTGAACCGGTCATTGACCTGCGGCCGGAGCTCGTACTCGTCGAGATTCGCCGCGCCGCCCAGGTTGGTGTAGCGGCCGTACGACTGTCCGTACGGTTCGATGACAGGGTTGACCGCCGCAGGATACGGATCGGCGAGCACCTGACGGGGCACGCCGTTGGCCAGGCCAAGCGTGTTGGTGACCTGCGCGTATCCCGCGTACTGGTCAACGAAGTCGCCAAGCGTGTCGCGAACGTTGCTGGTCGGCATCAGGTAGCGCGAATAAGCCGCCCGCAACACGGAGTCCTCGCTCAGCCGGTAGCTCGCACCCACCCGAGGCAAGAAGTTCCACGGCGTGCTGTGCCAGGCATTGCGACTGTCCTCGCCCGCGAAGATCCACGCGCCGTTGTAGATGTGGCTGTAGCCCTTGCTTGCCATGAGTGCCGACGCCTGGGCAGTCATGGGCGGCGGTGTCGTCTGCATCTCGGGAATCGGGCTCGTGAGATCGATTCGCTGGGAGAGCCGGCCATCGGGATCCCATGGCCCGGGCTCCCACTCCCAGCGCAAGCCGACGTTCAGACTCAATCGATCGCTGGCGCTGATGTCGTCCTGGAAGTACGCGGCATACCCGCGCAAGTAGGGGTTCTGGAGCGGCACCAAACGAGCCGACGTCTGACCGTCGAGCGCCCCCAGCATGAAGCTCGCCCACTGGTTCCCGGTTCCGACGACGTCCGGACTGATCGAGCTGTTGGCGGTCATGGCCGAGTTGAAGACAAGATTGATCGGCTCGAAGCGGGCGGCCTCGCCGTAGTAGGCGCGCATCTCGCCGCCCCACTTCATGTTGTGTCGTCCTTCGTAACGGTTCATGCGCGCGGACAACGTCCATGCGTCGGGATGCTGGAACCACTCGCGTCCCTGCCGTCCCAATCGATTGGCCGTCCCGGTGTTCGTGCCCGACGTCACATCGAGGGCCGGATAGTAGACGTAGCCGCTGTTGTAGAGCGAGGAATACCAGGTGCGCGACCAGTAGTCGCGGAGCCCGTCATCACCCAGCAGCAGCTCCGGGTTGTAGAACTCGTCGGTCATGTTGTAGAAGCTGCCCCGGACATTCAGCGTGGTCTTGTCGGACATTACCCACACCGCGTCACCCGCCGTGCTCATGCCATAGCGGTTGCTGCCCGTCAGCGGATAGAAGCCGGCGTCGGTGGGGTTCTGCTGATAGAGGTTGGCTTTGAACTGGCCGTAGCGGGCGAAGACCTTGAAGGAGTCGGTGAAGTTCAGATCGATCCGCTGCGAGAAGTTCCAGTAATCGACCACGTCCGAGACCGACGTCTGCAGATTGTCCACGTTGCCCGGCAGATTGGGCAATGGGATCGCCGCCAACATACGAGCCGCCACCGGATCGATCATTCCCGACGGGATCGCGTTGCCCGAAAAAGCGGGGCGCACATCGCGTCCGGTGGTCGGATCGATCGTCGATGCGAAGGGGTTGTAGATCGTTCGCACGCGCCCGTTGAGCACCGACTGGCTGAAGTCGCCTCGCCGCTCGGCCTCGGTCGGGACCGTGCGAACGATCGTTACCGGCCGCTGATCGTCCCACTGTTCAAACGATGTGAACGAGAAAATCTTGTTGCGCTTGAGCGGACCGCCGACGGTTCCGCCATACATGCGAAGCTCGGTGCCTCGGAGGGCACGGTCGTCCTGCCCTTCCGTCCGCCGGACAGTCGGATCGGCGATCGCATTGAGGCTCGGATCGCGCCCGAAGAAGTAGCCGGATCCTCTCATCACATTGGTTCCGGATTTCATGTTCAGGCTGATGATCCCCCCAAGGCTGTGGCCGTTCTCCGCATCGACGCTGTTCTTCGTCACGGTGATCTCTTCGACCGCATCCATTGATGGGGTGTACGACGTCTTGAAGCTGGCTCCCAGGGGCACGCCGTCGAGGAGCACGTCGTTCCCACGCCGCGTGCCGCCCCCGGCGTCGAAGTCATTGGCGTAGGCGTGGTGATAGGGTCGGTTCTCGTGTTCCGTCGTCCCTGGCGTGTTGAACATCGTTGGATCGAGATTGACCAGGTTGTAGGGGTTCCGCCCATTGATGGGGAGTTGGTCGATCAGCTCACGTTCGAGCGTGAATTCGTCGCTGCTCGTATTGAACTGCACCGCCACCGGCGAAACGGCCACGACGACCGTCTCTTCCACACCGCCCACTTCCATCTGGAAGCTGGCGGTGACGTCGCCGCGCTGCGACACCCGCACGTTTTTCTGCTCGGCTTTCTTGAACCCGGCGAGCTCGCCGATCAAGGTGTAGATCCCAGGATCGACGAAGTCGAACAGGTAGCGACCTTCGCTGTCGCTGACTCGTGTGGCTCGGACGCCGGTGGCGTCGTTGATCAACGTGACCGTCACGCCCGGCAGCGTTCCCTGACTGGTATCGCTGACCGATCCCTGCACTCGGCCGCGATAGTCCTGTGCGTCTATCCGCGGCGCCAGCAACGCCAGGCAAAGAATCGTGCCCAGCGTGGAAACGACCTTCTTCATGACACCCCTCCTGCAACATGGCGACCCCGGGCGCGGGGGCCGCTCGCGACTTACCGTTGAACTCGTCCGCTGGCGTCGCCTGTTACCAGGCGCTCCACTTCGTCGACCGACACACGATTGAAATCGCCGGGAATGGTCTGCTTGAGTGCGCTGGCCGCGACGGCAAAGCGCACGGCCGATTCACCGTCGGCTCCCATGAGCAATCGAAAGATCAAACCCGCCGCAAAGCTGTCGCCGCCGCCGATACGATCGACCAGACGCACGCTGTACTTCTGGCTGTGGTGAAACCCAGCGCTCTCCGCATCGAAGAACAGAGCGCTCCAGGCGTTGTCGCTGGCGGAGAGACTCTCGCGCAGTGTCACAGCGACCTGCTTGACCCCGAACTCGTCGGCGACACGCCGCGCGGCCACGCGAAATCCCTCGACGCTCAGTGACGCACCACTCACGTCGGTATGAGCGACCTCGATCCCCAGCACCGATTGCAGGTCTTCCTCGTTCGCGATCACGAGATCGACGAGCGGCATCAGCGGCCGCATCGTGTGCTGCGCGTCGCGTTCGGACCACAGCTTGCGCCGGTAATTCAGGTCAACGCTGATTCGCGCACCGGCGCGCCGCGCTGCCTGAAGTGCTTCGCGCGTGCACTCCGCGGCAGAAGGACTCAGCGCCGGCGTGATCCCGGTCCAGTGGAACCAGGCTGCGCCGTCGAAGACGTCGTGCCAGGGCACGCTGCCCGACGCCAGTTCGCTCACGGCCGAGTGGGCCCGGTCGTAGATCACCGTCGACCCGCGCTGGCTGGCGCCGGTCTCGGCGAAGTAGATCCCCAACCGCGATCCACCGCGCAGGACGTATTCGACGTTGACGCCTTCGGCTCGCAGCGTTCGCATCGCGGCATCGCCCACCGGATTGGCTGGCACGCGCGATACGTACCAACTGTCGCAGCCGAACTGCGCGAGGCTCACGGCCACGTTCGCTTCCCCACCGCCAAACGTCGCCTGCAACGTCGGCGACTGAAACAGTCGCTCGAACCCCGGCGGGCTGAGCCGCAGCATGATTTCGCCGAAGCAGACGGTCTTGACCATCAGTTAGGCCCTCGCCGTAACCGCACCTCGCGCCTGGGCGACGGCTTGCACAACCAATCGCGCGCGCTCGGTAATCGCCCGCAGGTTGCCACTTGAGACGACCTTCGGATCGACCAACGCCGTGCCGACACCCACCGCAACCGCCCCGGCTCGAATCCAGTCACCGGCGTTTTCGCAAGTGACGCCACCCGTCGGCATCAACCGCACCTGTGGCAGTGGTCCGCGCACGTCCTTGATGAACCCAGGACCCAAGGACGTCGCCGGAAACAGCTTGACGACATCGGCACCCGCGACCGTCGCCGCGTGGATCTCGGTCGGTGTGAAACACCCCGGGATGACTGCCGTGTCGTAGCGGTGACAAACATCGATGACGTCACGGTCGAAGATTGGACTGACGACAAACGCAGCACCGGCGGCGATCACGCGCTCCGCGGCATCGCGCGTGAGCACCGTGCCCGCACCGATGACGATGTGATCTGGCATCGTCGCGGCAAGTCCCTCGATCAACTCCACGGCGTGAGGAACCGTCATCGTGATCTCGATGAAGTGCACGCCGCCATCGGCCAGGGCGGCGGCGACGTCACGTACTGCGGCAGCATCGGGCAGACGGACCACGGCAACGACGCCTGCTGACTCCATCTCCTGCACGACGTGCTGTCGAGAGCGCGCGCCTACCATGCCAGCCCTCGCAAGCCGTTGATCACGAGGCCCAATGCAAAGATGAACGTGAGCGCGAGCATCGCGTTCCGACCGGCGCCGGCCTTGAACGAGCCCATCTCCCCTCGATTGACGAAGTAGATGATCACGGCCATCGCAATCGGCGCCATCAGGAGATTCCCGACCATCGCCAGAATGGCTTTCAGCAGCGCCGGTAACTGCCAGAACGGGGCGACTACCGCGGGGATCCCAATCCAGCACGCGAAGACGATCTTGAAGAGACGGTTGTCGTCCGTGAAACGCCAATCGCGGCGCGCGAGGTCGAGACAGAAATACGTCATCGTCAGCGCGACCGAAATGAGCGTGGTGAAGGCAGCGGCAAACAACCCGAGTGAGAACAGGCGTGGTGCGAGGAAGCCGAGTGCGCCAGGTAACGCTGGCCCGAGCACTTGACCGGCCACCGGGATGCTTTCGATCTGCGAGTAGTGGCTGACGCCGAGGTAGGTTGGCCCGGTGCCGTCGTAAACGGCATGCAATGCCGTCGCGCCAGCAACGATGACGACGACCGAGAACAAGCCCCAGATCACACCCAAGTTCTGCACCGTCTTCCAGAAGCTCCTCTTGATGTCCGCGGACGTCTGCCCCGCATTGGCCGCGAGGTAGCCGTACGAGAGAAACACGGCAGGTGCGAGGCCCTGGCCGGCAATCGCCATCACCTGGGTGAAGCTGTTCCGAACACGGTCACTGCCAACGACTGGAAGGTCAGCGGGAATCTGCGGGACCAGCCCTTGGCCAAGTGCCAGCCATGTCCTCCAGTCGAGCAGCCCCTTGATCGCGACCGCGATGAAACAGACGAGGATCACCAGCAGCAGCGCCGTCATGATTTTCTCGACGCGCTTGTAGCCGCCCAGCACGGCGGCCGCCAGCGTGATGCCCGTCAGCGCAACGGTTGCGAACACCAGGCCAGGATTGGCGGTCTCGGGTGGCAACATGCCGAGCGCACCATATGTGCCCTCGACCATCGCCGACATCTGGCTCATGTTGACGACTATGTTGACGAGGGCTGTGGGCAGGACGATCGCCCACGCGAGCCACGCGCCCAGCTCTCGACGGACGCGTTCGATCATTCCCAGCCCACCCGACAGCACGCCGACACGAGACGCGGAGTCGAGCGCGATGACGACCATCGGAACGATCAGCAATGCAATCCAAAGCAGGTCGAATCCAAACCAGGCGCCCGCCAGCAGTCGCGTGGCCACGGCTCCGGCGCCAATCATTCCAGCGGCCGTCAGCGCGGCGGGTCCGACGAGACGCGTGAAGAGCGCGACCAGGAGCGGCTCGCGCGCGGCGCTGAGTGATGGGGCGGTTGCGGCAGCGGTTTGCATCGTGTCCCCTAGCGGCCCATCCAGCCGCCGTCGACCACCAACACATGGCCGTGAACGTAGTCGGCCGCTGAGGAGGAGAGATAAATGACGGCGCCTGCCAGGTCTTGTGGCGTCCCCCAGCGGCCGGCAGGGATCCGCTCACCAATCTGCCGGCTTCGGTTGGCGTCCTGTCGCAGTGCGATGGTGTTGTCGGTTTCCATGTAGCCGGGGGCAATCGCGTTGACGTTGATGCCGTGCGGTGCCCATTCGTTGGCGAGTGCCTTGGTGAGTTGCACGACGCCGCCCTTCGCGGCTGCATATCCCGGGACGTTGATGCCGCCCTGGAACGACAGCAGTGACGCGACGTTGACGATCTTGCCGCTGCCACGCTCGAGCATGTGACGGCCCGTGGCGCGGCACATCCGGAACACGCTCGACAAGTTGACGCCGATCACCTCGTCCCAGTCCGCGTCCTCGTGTTGCGCGGCAGGCTGACGCCGAATGACTCCGGCGTTGTTGACGAGGATGTCGATTCGTCCGAATGCCTCGAGTGTGTCGGCGACGAGACGTGCGGGCGCGCCGCTGTCGCGCAGGTCCGCGGTCAGGAGATGCGTGCGCCGCCCGTCGATCGACGCGATCTCCGCTGCCGTTCGGTCGGCCTCGGTGCTCGCATGCAGCGCAACATCCGCGCCGGCCGTCGCAAGCGCGACCGCCATCGCTGCGCCCAGCCCGCGCGAGGCTCCCGTCACCAGGGCCACCTTGCCGTCGAGTCGAAACAGATCCAGGGACATTGGCTCGGTCTCAGCGCGCACCGGACGGAGGCAGGAACTCTTCGCGGATCGGCGAGAAGATGTCGATCAGCACCACCTCTTCCTCCAGCATCGTCGCGCCATGCTGGATGTGTGATGGAAAGTGCAGCAGATCACCGGCGCTCGCAATTCGTCGCTGGCCGTCGATGACGAATTCGACTCGCCCACGTTCGACGATGGTGATCTGCTCGTGCGGGTGCGAGTGCACAGCCGTCACGACGCGCGGGTCGAAGCGCAGACGGCAAACCATGATGTGCTCGCCCCAGATCATCTGGCGCTCGACGCCCTCGGCGATGCGCTCGACGGGAACGCTCGTCCAGTCCCGATGTTGAAACGCGATCAACGATTCGTGGCTGCTCATCGTTTCTCCGACCGGCCTTTGTCGAGGCCAGACCCCATTGCGGCGAAATCCGGGTGGACGTTGACGACTCCGTACTGGCGATCGTCGTCTTCACGATTGGCCGCCATCATCCAGAGAAAGTTGATGACGCCGCCGGGCGCCGCGACGTTGGGGTGGTAGCCCTGCGGCATCAGCACGACATCTCCCTCGCGAACGATGGTGGCGAGCTCAGGCTCCTGCGCATCGGTGTAGACCAGCTGCACGCCGAACGAAGGCGCCGGCATGTCGATATAGAGGTAGGCCTCTTCGAGCATCGCGGCGTGCTCGTGGGGTGGCCACGACGTCCAGTTGCCCGGCTCGCTGAAGGTGACGCCGGCCATGATTCGGCCGGCCTGCACGTTTTTCCCGATCAACACGTTGAGGTCGCGCTTGGCGGCCGGGCCACCAGCCTGAAAGTGCAGCCCCGGATCCTGCTGCACGTCGGCGAAGCGCACGACCTGCAGGGGATGCCGCTTGATGACGGGTGCTGCCACTTCGGCGAGGTCGCAGCCACTCGCTCCGGAGCTGACTTCAATCGACGAATCGCGCGGCACGTACATCGCGTCGTAGCGTTCGAGATTCGTGACCGAGTCGCCCACTCGCACTGAACACGAACCGGCAAGGGCCACCAGTCCGACCTCGAACCCGTTGGTCTCGAATCGCAGCGGTTGATCGCTCGGGTCGAGAACGATGCGGCCATAGCGCAGCTGCCGCGCGGCCGTCGGTCCGGGTTCGACGAAATGCCTGCGGCCCTTGTGCGCGCCGGTGTTGCGCACGATGCAGGTTCCGGAATTGATCGGTTCGAGTTTCATCAAGAGTTCCGCGGTTCCAAAGTTCCAAGGTTCCAAAGTTCGCAGCCTGGGACCACGAACAAGCCGCAGAAGCACGGAATCACGGAAGCCCTTTTTGGATTCCGTGTTTCGGCGTTTCCGTGACCCGTTCGCGCGAGCGTGTCAGCATCCACACCTGAAAGCCCCAGTCATGCGACTACCGGAGCGGCGAACGCGGGCGCCGCAACCAGCGCCGCGGCGCCTTGCAGCCGCGGATACTCCCCGGCCGCCACCGGACGGATTTCTGTTTCCGCGGCCGCCGGCGTCAGCGTCCGCTCCGCCAATGCCGCCCGAACGGTGCCTTCGAGCAGGTCCCACGCCAGCGTGATCTCGCCGCCGATGTACACGCGTGCGGGATCGAAGGCGTTGATTACCGACGCCAGGCCCAACCCGAGATAGCGTGCCGTAGCTTCGAGGGCAGCCACCGCTTTGGCATCACCCGCGCGAGCTCGCGCAATCAAGTCTTCGATGGTGAATTGTTTGTGCGACGCCTCCTGCAACACGGGCTCGACAGCCGGCGATCGACCGAAATAGCGCGCGAGCGTGGCGCGATTGGAGACGTACGCCTCCCAACAACCGTTGGAGCCGCACGAACAGCGCGGGCCGTCGAGCGACAACGGCACGTGGCCGAATTCGCCGGCGATGTTGTGCCGGCCGCGCAAGACCTCGCCGTTGATGATGACGCCGACACCTAACCCGTCCGAGACGCTGACGTAAACCAGATCTCCCGTGGCGTGCGTGACATCACTGCGAAGGGCCCACGCCTGCGCGAGTGCACAGGCCCGGCCGGAGTTTTCGACCTGCACCGAAAGCCCCGTCGCGGCCGCGAGCTTCTCCCGCAGATCGACGTTGCGCCAGCCGAGTGTGGGCGCGTGCAGCACTCGCATCGTCGAGTGCTCGACCATGCCCGGGACCACAACACCAATGCCCTCACAGCCGTCGATGTCGCGCTGCTCGGCCAGCATCGTCTTGATCCGCGCCGCCAGGGCCGCAATGAGTTTCTTGGGATCTCGCGCGGTCGGGAACGAGGTCACGCCAGCGAGCGGCTTGCCGACGAGGTCCGCGAGCATCAGATAGGTTTCGCTGGCCCGGATGTCGGCCGCCACGATGGCGCGACGCCGCGAGTCGATGTAGAGAAACGTTGGCTTACGGCCGCGCACGGTCTCACCAGTCGCCCCTTCGAAGATCAGCTTTCGCTCGAGCAGGTCATTGACGATGAGCGTGACCGCGCCACGGCCCACGCCCATCGTGCGGGCGAGGTCGGCCCGGGAAATGGGCTGATGGGCACGAACCAGGTTCAGCACGATCTGGCTGTTGATGGCTCGTGAGGTGCCCCGGGTGGCGACGCGGAAGCGGCCAGGGTTGATTCGGCGCATTTCGTTTCAATCTAGAACTAAATAGGCATTTCAAAGCCCATCCTGGCAATACCCAGCGATTTTTGTGGGCTGTGTGGCGCCTATTTGTCTAACGGTCGAACAAATTATGAGAGTCGACCGGTATTCGTCAAGTGGAAAAATCAAAACGGCTGCTAGCGCTTGAACAGCCCCACGTAAACGCCCTTGCCGCGGACCTTTCCAGCCATCGCGGCGACGACCGCCGCTCGAGTGAGGGCGGGACTCTGCCCCACTGCCGGCACGTCGATGGTCGCGTCGAGCGCGTAGATCTCGAAGACGTAGTGATGAGCAGGACCCGCTGATGGCGCGCCCGGCCCGCGAAAGTACGGACCACTCGCGCTGATCTGCCGCGTGCCATCGGGGAGCTGATTCCCCTGCGGCACCGCTTCCGGCAGGCTCCGCGATGCGCCAGGGATGTTCCACAACATCCAGTGCAGCACGTCGTCCGTACCGGTGCCGACGGTGGCATCGAGATCGTGAGCGATCAACACGAAACTCGCGGTGTTGTCGGGGACGTTGCCCCATGTCAGCGGTGGTGATACCTGTTCGCCGGCCTGCGTGTACTTGGCTGGAATAGCTCCGCCATCGGGCCACGCCGTGCTCGTGAGCGTCATCACTTGTACCGCGCGGCGCTGGCCACCTCCAGGTCCGGGCGCCGTCGGCGTGGCGTTCGCTGGACGCTGGGCGGGCTGTGTCGTTCCGGCCGGAGGCTGGCCGGACGGCGCTTGCGTTTCGGCAGCGAGGGCAGCCGCCGCGAGAACGATCATCCCGAAAACGTAGCGAGAGGGTCGCATAAAGAGTCCCTTACCTGAACGAGGCCGGCTGCTTCTTGCGCCATTCGTCGTAGCGCGCACGAAGTGTCTTGACCGGATTGAGATTCTCACCCTCGCGCACCTGATTCGGTCCTTTGTCGGGACCCGGCTGCGACACGGTGATGTACATCGAGTACTTGCCGTTGTTGTGAGCGTCGCCGTTCGTGTCTGATTTTTCAGCCATCAGGATGTAGGCGACGTGAGACGTGCGCCCGTCACAGGGGATCTTGGGCTTCGCGCCGTCGGTCGGCCAGGGCGGACACGTGCAGCGGCTGTCGCCGCCCGATCCGTCCGCGGCTTCCATCGCGGCCATCACGCGATCGGTGATGCTGCCGTTGGTCTTGAGAAACGCCTGAACCGCGTTCGGCATCACCAGACCCGGACGAAGAATGTTTCCCTGAATCGAATAGAAGATCTCGGTGCCCGGCACCTGTCCCTGAATGTCCTGCGAGACATAACCGTTTGAGAGTCCGGAGTGGCCAGCCATCCGCCCTTGCAGGTCGAGGATGCCGAACTGACGGTTTTGATATGCCGGATCCTGGGCCAGCATCTCGATGATCTGCTTCGGGTCCGTCCCTTTCTGCAGTTCCTGAAACACCAGCATCTGGTTCTTGTGCGTGCTGTCAACGCCCGCCTGGCACGCGGCCACGCCCTTGCCCGGCACGACGACCGCCTGCACGCCCATGAGGAATTGATCGTCGCGATCGACGCACGTTGCCGACGCGATCACGACGCGGCCAGTACTTCGATCGACTGCAATAACCGACCAGGTCGCAAATGCGCTGGAGGGGATCAAAAGGCTGACGAGGAAAACAAGAATGATTCGACGCATGCGGAAGGATTCTACGCTGAAGCAAGGCACCTGGGTGCCTACGTGCCTCGGTGCCTGCGGTGCTGGTGCGTAGGTGCTCGAGTACTTGGGTGCCTGAGTGCTTCCGTGCTTCTGTGTTTCCGTGACCCGTCCGTCCGTAATTTCAGGTCGCGCTGAACGCCTGCAGTGCGTACCACACCCCAAAAACGAAACTGGCGGCGCCGAGCGGCGGGACGATACGTTCGAGGCGGGGGGCAATGGGGCCGCGGACGAGACCGTAGCCGACCGCGGCGGAAACCAGCGCCATCGAAAAAGCCGTGGCGGCGGCAAACACCAGCAGACCGGCCACGGCGTTGACGCTATCGGCGACCGAGGCCATCAGAAGAATGCCGACCGTCGCCGAGCCGCCAAGCCCATGGACCAGGCCGATCCCAAAGGCGGCTGCCGGCGTGCGCCCCAGCGCGGCCGCGTGACCATGAGGGTGGGACTTCGGGTGCGCCGTGCTCGGCGCGTGCTCGTGCACGTGGGGGTGCGTGTGACGAATTTCGCCGTGGCGGTGCTGGTGTGAATGAAAGTAGCCGCGACGCCAGCGCAGCAGGAGGCGTGCGGCCAGGACGGCGGTGACAACGCCGATCAGGAACTCCGCGCCGCGAGCCAGCGAGTCTGGAATCTGCGCGCCAAACAGGACAAACGGAAGACCAAACGCGAACAGCGTGCTGGCGTGGCCCAGCCCCCAGAAGAGTCCGAGAATGCCGGCGCGTCGCCCGCCATGCCGATCGTCCGACAAGATCAGCGTCGAGACCGCGGTGAGGTGATCCGGATCGGTCGCGTGGCGTGCCCCAAGCAGCAGCGCCAACACGAGGCCCAGCGTGACGCCACCACCGCCAAGCCCGAGGATCCAGTCATCCAGAAAATGCATGTTCTCCTTCGAGTCGGTCTACGGTACTCCTGTTAGCGAGGCTGGGCGTACTTGGCGAGGGCCTGGCGCCACGTGTCGATGTCTTCGGTGTGACTCTGAGGTTTGGCCTTCCCATCCAGGACGATCGAGCGGGTACGGAACGGATCGCCGTAAAAGTCTTCGTTCGCGTCACGATCCTGGCGAATGGCGGCGCCGTTGAGGCTGACGCCGGCGAAGAGCCCGCGTGTGCGTGAGTAGCTCAGGATCTCGGCGCGCATCTGGATGTCGGTCGAGGCCTCCGCGGATCGGCCGACAGGACCAGCTGCGACCGAGCCGTCGGCACCAACCGTGAACTGGTTCTGCAAGAGGTTTTCCAGACCGCGGCGATTCATCACGACGAGCACGAGGTCGACCGACTGGGCGCCAATCTGTGCGCCGATGCTCCCGCCGGTCACCGTGAGAAACGCCGGCAGGGACCAGTCGCCCGTCGCCCGATCGCGCACGCTGATCACGCCCTTGCCACGGTGCGCGGCGAGGACGAAGCCGCCTTTGATCGTGGAAGGAAACACGGCCACGGCCTCAGCCTTTCCGAGGACACTCGACGGCACTGCCTGATCGCCCGCGCGCATGATCTCGTCGAGGACGGTGGCGGCATGTCGGATGCGCTCCGCCTGTTCGGCTTGTGCGAGTACGGTGACTGGCAAGGAAATCGCGATCATCGCAAGAAGCGTCAGGCCACCTGGAATTTTCTGCGCACGCGTCATCGAATCTCCCTGATTCGGGGTCCCTGCTAATGCATAAAAGGGGACTGTCCCCTTTTATGCATTATCGTTCAGCTTGCGGAGGGCGACGGAGAACGCCTCGCGACCCGCCGCGAGGTCGTAGACGATCACCGGCCGCAGACGCCCGCGAATGTGATGCGGGTTGTCGCGCGCATAGCGCATGAGCGTCTCGGCGAGCTCGAGCTTCTGCGCAGAGTCAGCCGCGCCATCCGAGTACGACGTCAGCAGATCGTTGAGCGTCAGCGCCCACACCTTCCCCGTCAGCAACGTATCGACTACAGCGCCCTTCACCACGTTGTGCGAGAAGTTGAAGAAAAAGCACAGCGGCGAATAGGTCCCGTCTTGCGGACGAAAGGCGGCGAACTCGCTGAGCAGATCGTCACGATGGGTGAGAAACCGATCGCGAAAACCGACACGTTCGACCTCACACTCGGCCAACGACGAGGGCGGCGCACCGACGAACGCGCGCGCATCCGCACACAAGCCGTTGAACATCGCCTCGATCAATCGTTGGCGATCGAGCACCGACGGCGCACCTGTGTGCAGCTGAACGTACTCCTCCATCAACGTCGCGAGGGCGAAACACAGCCACGGATAGTCCGCGACGTTGTCATCGCGCATGTTCACCGTGTCGCGCCCGTAAGTCGCCTGGAACCCAAACCGCAAATGCGATCCCATGCTCGCCGCGTGCCCTAGCGCAATGCGCGCACGATGCGCACGACTCAAGGTCCGCACGCGTTCGAGCAATGACGCGTATCCGCGTTCGTGCAACTCGTAGTGCGAGGTGCCAATCAACAGCAGCGTTTCTGCGTCCGCGGAAAAGCGCTGA
The DNA here is from genome assembly GCA_963724485.1 of uncultured Acidobacteriota bacterium. Taxonomy (GTDB): domain Bacteria; phylum Acidobacteriota; class Vicinamibacteria; order Vicinamibacterales; family UBA2999; genus JACCSI01. The sequence goes on along the minus strand of CAVRUW010000008.1, from coordinate 337,261 downwards.
CCACTACCACCAAGCCCTTGCAATCGCTCGAGCAAGCCGCCAATGCGATCGAGATTCGCATCAGCGTCACCGCTGTCCCAGATCCGCAGGGTCAGCAGCGCCAACAGGTGCATGAAGTAATAGTCGAGCAGCACCGCGAGCGCACTGGCGTTCGCTGGCTCACCACCCCGCCTGTCAATCAAGTAGTGCAGGACATCGACGGGAATCGTGTCGTCGTTGACACGATCGGCTATGCCATCCCAGTCGTGCAGAACGTGGAAGCCGTTCTGTCTGGTCTTGCGATCGAACTTTTGCACCAGGCGCGCGATATCGAACGGCCGGCCACCCAGTTTCCAGCTGTTGCTACGCATCCCCTCGCGCATGGCGAGGAGCGCGGGTCCGAGATCTCCTGCGGTGGCAGCCTCGACGACGATGCTGCGACGAACATCGCCGTCGAGCACCGCCTCGAGATGGGCACAGATCTCGTCGAAAGGCGTCACCAGCGAGAAATTGTAACGCGCGGGCTCGTCAGTACCTACTCTGCGACGTAGCGCCACGGGTCCGACGGGCTGGCGCGCCGCCAGATGGTGATGAAGGGCACGGCGCCTGACTGACCCGGCGGGACCTCGCCATTCGTCCGAATCATCCCGAATGTCACTCCCAGGTCACCGCTTGACGCCACGATCACATCGTCCGGCGCCCAGCGCACGGGACTCGGTGGCCCCGTTGATCTCGGACCCATGCTCTTACCGATCTGTTCGGCCGACACGACAAACCCTGGCGACGTCGGCGGTCCAACGTTGACTGCGTCGGCACTGCCATTCCTGGCAAACGCTGGACCGAGGCCGATCTTCTGCGCCTCATCGGAGAACGCCCGTTCCGCGGCGTCGAGCTCCTGCTTGAACTTCGCGATCGTGGCCGCGTCGGTCGACGGAGCGACCATCTGCGTCGGCAGTGCGGCGGGCATCAGGTCACGGGAGACCTTACCCTCAGCCGCGCGAGTTCGCTTGTAGACCGCCACCCTCCAGCCTTGCGACTGCTTGATCCAGTACGCCACGTATTTGATGGGGACTCTCGTCGCATCGGGTCGAATCAACGTCATGTAGCCAAACGTGAAGCCATGCTGCCCGTCGGCTGATACTCCCCCGCGGATTGGCGTCCACTCTGCGCGCGAGGTCTCGTTGTCCGGGTTGGCTTTCAACGCTGCGATCGCGGCCGTCTTGCCACGCGCAAAAGCTGTCGGCGGAGTCGGCATCACCACGTCCTCAGCGAACATCGCCGACAAGCTGTCAACCGCCGTGGCTTTTGCGCCGGCAGCCGAGAACGCGCGATCCGCCGCCAGGAGCTCATTGACCAGGGATTGTGGCGTCGACGGATTCTGATGGACCGGGATCGGCGCAATGGAGTCGTCGAGCGGTCCCGCGAGCTCGTCGTAGACGCGATGTAGGTACCAGTCGACCACTTGGCCGCGAAATGCGCTGTTGCGCGCTGGCACATCACCGGTGATCGCGACCATCGAGGCCTGCAGCGACGGCATGATCGCGTCAACGGCATGGTCGACTTCGAGTCCACGATCGCGTGCGGCCTTTCCCTCTGCCAGCAGCGTGCGAAACACGTCCATCGTCGCGTGCAGAAGCCTCTTGTCGCGCAACGGTTCGCCGTGGCCGGGAACGATCACGGCAGCGTCGAGCGCATCGATCGCCTCCAGGGCCTTCAACCATTCGGAGGGATAGCTGCTGAGCGCGAAGGAAATCGGATTGACGAGAAGATCGCCGGTCACGACCACTCGTTCCTTCGGCAGATACATGAACGCATCGCCAGGGGTAACCGCTCGACCGGCGTTCAGGATTCTGATCTCTCGCCCGCCAAGATTGATGTCGAGGCGATCCTTGAACGTCTGGTCGGCCAGTACGTGCTTGACGCTCCGCTTCTGATCGAGGAAGAAACGCGCGTCTGCGAGCGACTGCTCGAGCGACGCGACGTCCGGCGCCGGAGGCTTCGACGTGCGCGCGGCCTTCAACTTCTTCTCGAGCATGCCGATGTAGCCCGGCAACTGGGTGTCGAGACCGGGCTTGTTGAACGCAATCGCTGGCCCCGCCATCATCTCGCGCGACTTCTCGTGCGAGATGACTTTCACGTCAGGAAAGGCTTGCTTGTAGACCTGAGCGCCGTACCAGTGATCCCAGTGCCAGTGCGAGTGAACGACGTATTTCACTGGTTGCTTCGTCAGCGCCCGGATCTCCGTAAGCACTGCGGACGCAGCGGATGGCGTGCCGTTCGAGTCGAAGACCAGCACGCCCTCGTTGGACGTGACGACGATGGAGTTGCCGTCGAGACCGACGGCGCCATAGGGGGCGGTGATGAAGAGATAGACGCCGTCGCCGACGTCGATCTTGCGCGGCGCTGGCCGCTCAACGCCGCGCGAAACACCGGCGCGTTGAGTGGCGCTCATCGAAATCGGCGCCAACACGCCGAGCAGAACCAGTGCCCGCCAAGTCGTCATGGCCCCACCATCCACCGGCGAGTGTAACGTCGAATCGCCCGGTTGTACCGGTTGAGTGACGAACCTTGTGGCGCTCGGGAGGAGAGCACGAACCTATGCGTTCGCTACTTCGCCGAACCAAACGCGATCCCGATGGAGCGTTCGATCGGGTTGAAGAATTGCCCGAACGAGGGAGACGAGAGGTGATTCTGCACGTCACGAGATGCGGACGAGCCGAACACGTTGTAGATCTTCAGGCCGGCCCGGAAGCGGTACTTCTTGAAGTGCCACGGTCGCGTGAGTTGGAAGTCGAGGTTCTTCACCGAGGGCAACCGGCCGGCACGATTACGCGGTCCGACGAACTCGAGATTGTCATCGACCGCCGACCACGGGAAACCTGACCGCAGTTCGAGAACGGGCGCGAAGTCCAACTGCCAGGGAAGGCCGATGTTGCCGCGGATCAGGAGGCGATGCCGAACGTCAGTGCCGGTCAGATTGTGTTCGTTCGTGCGAATGATCGGGTTACGGAAATTGCCGAAAAACTGATCGTAGTTGTTGAGATCGGCGGTCGCCTTGGACCAGACGTACGAGAACGTTATATCCCGGCGGTTTCCCCCGAGATAGCGCGTCGTCCACTCCAACTCCTTGTAACGCGATTCGCCGGTGCTCCCGACGCGAAATTCAGCCAAAGCGGGCGTTGGCGTCAGAACGTACTCATGTGAGCCGACGCGCTGAATGTAAGCCACCTTGCTCAGCATTCGCCGGCCAAACCGCTGATCCCACTCGACGTTTCCCACGTAGGCTTCGGGGGTATGCAAGTCAGCGTCCAGGACGTTGTTGTAAACGATCGAGGGACCGAGGCTGATGCTGTCAAGGCCGAAACGGGTAACGGTTCGCCGCTCGAAGGATGGAAAGGCTTCGATGTTGAGCGGCGTCCGCTGCACGAACTTGCCGTAGCCGCCTCGAAGAATGCCGCGGCCCTCGGGCAGGATCGAAAACGCCAGGCCCGCACGCGGCGACCAGTTGACGTGCTCGACGATGGCGTCGCGATCGAACCGCAGGCCCAACTCGAGCGTCGCCCGCGAGCCGATGCGCCACCGATCCTGGACGAACATCGCGAACTCGTAGCCGGCGACGCTCTGCTCACTCTGAGGGCCGAAGTCGTTCAGCTCTGCGAGAGAGCCATCAAGGCGACGCACCTCCACGGACCTGCTCAAGCTCGAACCCTGGTAAGAGGACCATTGCAGGTCGCTCCCCATTTTGAACACGTGCTGTCCCTTGAAATCACGCGTGATGTTCAGCGCCTCGACCCACTGGAAGCTCGAAACTTCCCGTTCCTGATCGTTGAAGAAGCTCCCGCTCTGAGTTTCGGGCGAGTACACCATCGGTGCCTCGCCGTCGGAGTTGACATTTACCTCGAATCGGCGAGTCGACACCGTGCTCTCGAGCACGCCGTTTGGCCATACCTGGTAGCGATCGACGACACCGGTTGAGAACCCAGACTGGTTGAAGTCAGGCGTGACCGGTTCCGGACGAAAGGTGTTCATCGTGACGTTGGCGACCTCGCGAGGAAACGCTACCAGGCCGGCACCCAACGAGTGATTCGCGTTGAGCACGAAGTCGAACCGCGCAAACGAGTCGAAGCTTGTGAGCTTGATTTCGGGTTCGTCCGGCAGGCTCTTCACAGGCGTGAGCACGTAGCGAAACTGCGTGTCCACCGACATGAAGGCGCGATCTTTCCGAAGCGGACCTCGGACCGAGAAGCGCGGCTCGAAGCCGCGAATACCCCGGAAGAGGGCGCGAAATCTCGGAATGAGGTTGCCCGTACTGATGTCCCACTCGTTGGTCCCGCGTCGGGTACGGATTTGCGTGATGCTCGACGAGAATCGCCCGTACTCGGCGGCAAACGGGTTGGCGAGAACCTCGACCGAGTCGATACTCTGCCCCGGCAACTGCAGATCGAAGTCTCCGGTTGACGGATCGATCAGGCTCGCGGCACTGACCTGCAGCGCGCCCTGCGTTGGCTCGCCGCCGCGAATCCGGAGGCGCCCGTCACTGCCGCGGACGACACCGGGCAGCAGCGGCAGCAAACTCTGGAAATCGTCGCCTTCGAGCGGCGCCGATTCGAGAACCGACCCGGAGAGCATGTCGCTGACCGAGACCGGCTGGACGCTGTCGGTTGGCGACGGCGAATCGGGACGGACCGTGACCATCGGCAAGTTCAACTCGAGCTGAATATCCAGCAAAACTTCGGTCACCTGGCCGGCACGCACGTCGAAGACCGCCGTTTCCTTGGCCACGAAGCCTGTGCGGCTGGACGCCAGGATGTACTTGCCCAGTGGCACATCCGGAAACTCCACACGACCTGAGCCGTCGCTTTGCGTCTTGGCAATCACGATGCCGTCGGTCACCGACCGTAGCTCGACTTCCACGTTGGACAACCGAATGGTCCCCTCCAGCGTGGTCACGGTCGCGACGATCCGTCCTGGTGCATCTTGCGCGACGGCCGGAGCCGGCAATCCAGCAAGGATCGCGGGGAGCAGCCCTAAGCCACCAATCAGCAGACGCATCCGACCTCTCATCGGACGGCAATTGTAACCGCTAGACACCAAGGGAATATCGCGCAAGCACAAAATGAGCCACGCAAGCCTGCGGAATCGCGTTGAGCGTGACCATCTCAGCGTCAGTCCGGGCCTGGCGCCATGTGGCATCGCCGGATCAGCGAGATGGACGTCCGAGATCGAAGAACGCGCCGTCCCACGTCGCAATCAATGAAGTTGGCGACTTCACGATCAGAGTGGCGCCTTGGTTCGACCATGTCGGCGAGCAGGTCACGGTAACCAGGGTGATTGTGGGCTGCCCTTCGAGGCCCAGGCTCTTGGGTCGGCGGAAATGCCTCGGATACCAACCTTTGGAACTTTGGAACCTTATTGTCTCGTCATATATTTTGCGTGACAAGATATATTGCGCTACCATGACGAACATGCCGCAGGACGCCAACCGGCCCGACGCCGGACGTAGCATCGAGCGCGAGCTCAAGCGAGGCTCGCTGGAGCTCATCGTCCTGCACTTGCTCGCCCCCGGAGAGGCGTACGGCTACGAGATCGTGTCGAAACTGACCGCCGACACCAACGGCGCCCTCGAGGTTACGGACGGCACCTTGTATCCCGTCCTCTACCGCCTCGAGCGCGGAGGGTTCGTGGCCATTCGATGGGAAACGCCCGAACGGGGCGTACCGCGCAAGTACTACCGGCTCACTGAGGCCGGGCAGCACGAGCTCGCACGGCTCACGCACGAGTGGACGTCGTTCGCAAAGGCCATGTCGAAACTGCTAAGGAGCTGACCATGACGATGACGGCTGATAGCTACGTGGACCGCGTGCTCGATGCGCTTCCGCGCGCGACCCCCCGTCGCGAGCAGATCGCGCTGGAGCTGCGAGGGCATATCGCCGAGCGCCAGGCCGCGGGACAAACGGAACAGGATGTCCTGCGTCAACTCGGCGATCCGGTGCAGCTGGCGGAGTCGTACCTCACGGCCGTTCCGCTGGTCAGCGCCAGCTTCCTCAGCCGCGCCGGGGCCAAGATCATTGACGTAGTCGCCGTCGTGGCATGCCTGGTCCCGCTCGTCGCCCTGGCATGGATCGTCCTTCCTCCGAGAAATCGGTTGGTTCGCCTTGCCGTTGGGACTTGTGGCCGCGAGCTGGTCGTTCGCCGTCTACACGATCGTCGGTGAACGCATGCTGGGACAAACCCTCGGCAAGTATCTTCTTCGGTCTGCGGGTGGTTCGCGAATCGGGGGCGCGCATCGGCCTTGGCCAGGCGATTGTCCGGCAGCTGCCGATGTTCCTCGAGGTCTTCGGGATAGACGTACTGTTCGCGCTGTTCACCGAGAGGAGTCAGCGGGCATTCGAGCTGCTCTCCAAGACACGCGTGGTGCGCGTCGAGCGGTAGAGTTGTACTCCCATGCTTCACGTTCGAACATGTTGTCGTAGTACGGATGTCGACCGCCCATGAAAGCCCAGACACTCGATGCGATGTACGCTGGAATGAACATCGCGCCCCAACGCTCGTATTGCTCGACGTGGACGCGCTCATGTGCGCGCGTCACGACCAACGAGCGGGCCGAACGACCAAGGACGACGTGTCCGAGCGTGATGGCCTCAGCACCCCTGAGCGGTATCAGTCGTCGGAGAGCCCAATCGAGGAGCGGGCCGTGCGCCTCGATAACGCCGCTAACCCTGACGATTTGCCCTCGATAGCACGCGAGACTGGCCAAGGCGAGCCCCACGAGCGTGGTCGGGGAGGCCCAGACATATCTCATCAGACGGTTCACATCCACGGGAACTCCACCCATCTTAGGCTGCAGACGTCATTGCGCTGTTACAATTCGTCGGCACTTGGAGAGACAAGCCACGTACCGCTTCGATCGGTTCATCCTCGACTGGCGCACACGACGGTTGCTTTGCGGCGACGAAGAGTTGCATCTCTCGCCCAAGGCGTACGACCTCCTGCTGCTGCTGATTCAGAATCGCACCCGAGCGATGTCGCGCACGGAGCTGCAGCAGCACCTCTGGCCGTCGACGTACGTGCTCGACACGAATCTGGCGAGCTTGATCGCGGAGATTCGTCGCGCCCTCATCGATTCTTCAGATGAGCCCAAATACATCAGAACGGTGCATCGATTCGGATACTGGTTCATCGCGCAGATCGACGAGGACACTGCGCCGCACGCTCCAGCCCGGCGCGACATTCGGCACTGGCTGATCTGGGACCTCAAGCAAATGCCGCTGTGGGAGGGCGTGAACATCATCGGCCGCGCCCCCGACGCGGGGGTGTGGATCGATGCGCCCGGGGTCTCGCGCCATCACGCGCGCATCACGGTCACCGCATCCGGTGCCACGCTCGAGGATCTCGAGAGCAAGAACGGAACCTTCGTACGCGGCGAGCGCGTCGCAGGTACTCGGGCACTGACCGACGGTGACCAGATTCGCATCGGACCGATCCTGCTGACGCTTCGGATCCCATCGCCGGGAGGCTCGACCGAAACCGTTCAGATCGGCTGAGTCTCGATCCGCGCTCCCACCCCGGCCGTTACCGAAACTTCACCAATCGCTCACCAGCTAATTAGGACCGCCGCTCGCGAAGGGGCGTAGTCTGGTTCTAGTCGGCGCGAACAACGTGTATCTCAGCCGCCGGCGAGTGAGGTCAGTCAATCATGCAACGTCGAGTGATCGAAACCCTCTTGCGAATCGCGATGGCAGGCGCATTAGCTGTCGTCGCCATTGAGGGAGGAGTTCCTGTTGCGGCATCGCAGCAGCTGAGCGTCGCCGAGAAGCAGCGCATCGAGTCGGTACGACGCGCCCTGCAACGGCTGCCGTACTACGGAGTCTTCGACTTCCTCGCGTTCAACGTCGAGCGCGGCACTGTCACCTTGCATGGCTTCGCTTACCGGGACAGCTTGAAAAGCGACGCAGAAGCGGCGGTCAAACGCGTCTCGGGCATCGACCAAGTGGACACCAAGATCGAAGTGCTACCCGTGTCGCAGAACGATGATCGCATTCGGTGGGCGACCTTCTACAACATCTACACGGATGACTTTCTCTCTCGCTATGCGCCGGGAGGTCCCTCAGCGATCCACTATGAGCTGCAGCAATTCCGCCGGTTCCCGGGTATGCAGCCATTCGGCACCTATCCGATTCACATCATCGTCAAAGGTGGCCGAACGACGCTGCTCGGCGTCGTCCTGAATAGCTCCGATAGGCAGATCGCCGAAGTCCGCGCACGCGAAGTGACAGGTGTGTTTGGCGTTGAGAACGAGCTGGAGGTTGAGAAGAAGTAACGGGTAGGTCCTTCACGAAGGTTCGTTGCGACGGTTCTTCACCTCCGTAACGAAACCTTCGTGCAGAACCCTTGGAGACCTTATGGGCAGGTCGACGAGACCATCTTCACGTTGCCCACGTTCAGGCTGCCGGCGGGCATGGCACCACCGGGGGACGGCTTCGCCGCTGCGTCAGCCTTGGCAAGCGTGCCCGTCACTTCGACCTTGTGGCCAACGTGGGGCTTGAGGTTGGTCCCACCGACGAGGTTGTAGGTCGCGCCCAACGCCATCTTTGGCTTGTCGGTCGACGTCTTTTCCTTTTCCGCCGGAGCAGAACCCATCGTTGCGTTGGTGAGTTGGAACTGATCCGCGCCGGCACCAGGCGCGACGCACCCGGTCAGCGTGATGGACCCAGCGTCGGGCTTCTTCTCCTGGGCGGGCGCTCCCGCGCCTTGCGCGGCCACCGCCGCTCCAGCCAGCGTTACGACGCAGATTGCAGAAAGAAATTTTTTCATTGTGGCTCCCTCAAAACGTTGTCTTTCAAACAAAAAAGCAGGCGACACATCTCGCTGCTGCGCACTATTGCAAGACAACGGCCGAGTCGACCGTCCGACACTTGGGCTCTGGGTGACCGGAGCCCGTGCGGCTAGTCGACGACCGGCGAAGCTGATCGAGACTCGAAGAATCGATAGCTGAGGTAAGCGACAACAAATGTCAGTGCGAAGCCGATTGCGAACGCCAGGCCGTGATTGTCGAGAAACTGTGTCCGGGGATCGCACGCTACGATGCTCATCGAGCCGTATGCGAAAGAACTCGCGGCGGCAATCGACCAGGTGCTGGCTCGCTTACTCCGCCCGTAACGCGGTACTTGGATCGGTACGCCCGGCACGACGAGCGGGCAGGTAACACGCGAACAACACCACCACGACCAGTGTCACCACGGCGATACCGAAGCTCTCGGGATCGAACGGGCGGATATTGAACAGTAAGCCTGCGATGAAGCCAGCGCCGGCAGTGGCAACCGCCAATCCAATCGCGGTACCGATAAGCGCCAGGAACAATCCTTGGCGAATGATCATCGAGACGATGTCGCGGCGGTGTGCACCCAGGGCCAGCCTGATGCCAAACTCACGAGCCCGCTGCGTAACGCCATAGGCAATCACGCCATACACACCGACTGCCGCAAGCAACAGCGCCAGCCCGGCGAACACAGCCAACATCGTCGTCTGCAGCCAGCGTCGCGCCAGTGAGCGGTCGACGACGGCATCGAGCGACCGCACGTCGTAGATCGGCTGCTCTGGATCGATGGACCGGATTACCCCGGCGATCGACTGCACCATCGCATCTGATGCGCTGGCGGTCTTGATCACCAGCGCCATGCGATCCTGTGGACGCTGTAAGTAGTTCCAATACGCCTGCGGTCGTGAGTCGGTATCGAGCCCGTCGTGCCGAATGCGGCCGACGACACCAACGATCGTGACCCATGGCTGACCAGGAAATTGAATCTTGAAGCGCTTGCCGATGGGGCTGGCATCGCCGAACATCGAACGGGCGACCTGCTCGTCGATCAGACCCACGAGCGGCGCGTTGAGATCGTCGCCCTCGGTGAACACTCGCCCCTCGACGAGCGGTATGCCCATAGCCTTGAAGTAGCCGGGCGTCGCGGTGCGAAGATCCGTCGATTCGACCGTGCCTCGCCCCGGCTCGAATCCCTCGAACTCTATCGGACCGGTCTGGGTGCCGCCGGCGAGCGGCAGTCGATTGACCATTCCAGCGGCGATGACGCCTGGCATCGAGGTGAAGCGTTCCAGTATTCGTCGCGTGAACTCGGCGACGGCTGGATCCGTGCGGTACTTCGCACGGGGAATCGCGACGTGGGCGCTCACGACGTGCTCGGTGGAAAACCCGGGATCGATGTCGCGCAGCGCAGAGAAGCTGCGGCCAAGCAATGCTGCACCGACGAGGAGCAACAAAGTAGCCGACACCTGTGACACGACGAGCGCGTCACGGACACGTGCGCGAGCCGCTGTTTGTGTCGCTGCGCGAGTGAAATCCGCGAGCGGCGTGACTTGCTCCGCGCGCATCAACTGCAGCGCCGGCCAAATCGCGATCAGCAAGCCGATCACGAGCAACGTCGTCAGACTGACCAGCAGCACCGGCCAATGAATGCCAATGCTTTCGACGCGTGGCATGTCCGCGGGCATGAGCGGTAGCACGGCGTCGAGAACCAGTCGGGCGACCCAGAGGCCGCAAGCGCCGCCCACCAGCAGTACCGGCATCAGTTCGGCCATCGATTGCATGACCAGCCGACCGCGCCCCGCGCCGAGCGCCGTCCGCAAAGCCAACTCGCGCCGGCGCGCGATGGCGCGTGTGAGCAGCAGGTTGGCCAGGTTGACGCAGCCGATGGCGAGAAGGGCACCAACGGCGCCGAGCAGCAGTAACAGCGGTTGGCGCACGAGCCGGACGGTATCGTCGAGAAGAGGAGCGAGGACTCCTCGGATGCCCTTGTTGTGACCGGGATACTCACGTTCCAGGGCGGCCGACACCACATCCAGATCGGCCTGTGCCTGCTCGATCGACACCGCGGGCTTCAGCCTGGCCACCGCCAGGAAGGAGAACGGAAGCCGGGTCGGGTAGTCGTCGGGATTGATCGTTAGCGGCCGCCAGACTTGGAATTCACGCGATGGATAGTGGAACCCCGGGCCCATGACGCCCACCACCGTGGTGGCGTCGCCGTTGAGGAGAATCGACCGTCCGACGATCGACGGATCGGAAGCAAAGCGGTTTCGCCACAACGAATAGCTCAATAGGACGACGCCATCGTTTCCCCTATCGTCTTCGTGATCCGCAAAGCCGCGTCCAAGCATCGGCGTGACGCCGAGAACTGAGAGCAGGTTGGAGGAGATGAGCGCGCCTTGCAGGCGCTCGGGCTCGCCCTGACCTACCAGGTTGAAGTTGCCGATGTTGCGAACCAGGGCGATGTCTTCCAACGTGTTGTTCGCGCTTCGCCAATCGCGGGCATTCGCGGCGCTGACGAACGCGCGAGGGAGCCCGGCGATCGTCGTGCTGGTCCAGATCGAGACCAGCCGATCGGGATCGCTGAACGGCAAGGGACGCAGCACGACGCCGTACACGATGCTGAACATCGCCGTTGTCGCGCCGATTCCGAGCGCGAGGGTGAGAATAGCCGCGGCGGCGAACGTTGGCGACCGGCGCATGAGTCGCGCCCCGTAGACGAAGTCGCGGACACCGTTCGAAATCCAACTGACCCCGCGGGCGTCGCGGCTCTCTTCGGTGAGCCTGGTCACATTCCCAAAGTCTCGGAGCGCTTGCTCGCGGGCTCGAGCGGCCGGCAAGCCCGCCGCCAAATGTTCTTCGGTCAGATAGTCGAGATGATCGCGGAGCTCATCGTCGAGGTCGCGGTCTACACGAGAAGGGGACAGCAGCGCACGAAGACGCAGTCGCCACATGTCCAGCCAGCGCATCGCTCACGACTCCGTCCGGACGACCTGGGTGATCGCCGCGGCGAGCCGCTCCCACGACGCGGCCTCTCGCTCGAGCTGACGCCGTCCGGCCCGCGTCAGCGAGTAGTACTTGGCGCGACGATTCTGTTCGGACACGCCCCACTCCGCCTGAATCCAGCCCTGATGCTCGAGGCGATGCAGCGCCGGATACAGCGACCCTTGTTGCACCTGCAGCACATCGCTGGACATCTGGCGAATGCGGCGGGCAATGGCCCACCCATGCTGGGCCTCCAGTTGGAGGGCTTTCAGAATCAGCAGGTCCAGCGTGCCTTGGACGAGGTCAACTGGTTTGATGGGTCGCTCCCTATGATGATCGACAATAGCCTAGCGAGGTTGGTGTCGATAATCAAGGGGAGGAGGAATCGGGTGCCTCAGGTGCCGCGGGTGCCGGGTGGGTGCCGCGGGTGTTCAGGTGCTACGGCAGGACGGCGGCGGCTTCGATTGCTTCGGCTGCTTCGGCGTCTCGTTTGCGCTGCTCGTAGCGGGCGATGCCGAGGACGGCGTCGAGGTGTTGGGGTTTGACGCGGCCGTTGAAATGCGCCTGGTCGTCGAGCACGAAACGCTTTGAGGCAACTTGTCCTGTGACATTGGCGTCGCGCCGGATGGCGACGCGATCAGTGGCCACCAACTGGCCGTCGATTCGGCCGAACACGGTAATCTCGCGGGCGATGATGTTGCCGGTGACAAAGGCAGTGGGCGATAGCACAACGGCTCCGTTCTCGCAGATTATGGGGCCCTCGACCCTGCCTTCGAGCGTGATGTCCTCGGAGCAGCGCAACTCGCCTTTCACCACAAACGACTTTCCAAGCCTGCTCATTCTCCGATTGTAACCATCATCACTCGAGCTCTCGCAGTCGTCGTTCGAAGAATCGACGTTCGGGCTCCTGATTGGCAAGAACGAGCGCTCGCTGATACGACACTCGGGCGTCGGTCATCCGACCGAGGCGGCGGCAGAGATCGCCACGGGCGGCATGCGCAAGGTGATACGACGTCAGATCACCTCGATCGAGGATGCCGTCGATGAGCTGGAGCCCCGCGGCTGGCCCATCGCGCATCGCGATTGCGGCCGCGCGATTGAGTTCGACGACTGGCGACGGTTCCAGTCGAATCAGGACGTCGTATAACGCCGCGATCTGCGCCCAGTCGGTCTGCGCAGGATCGAGCGCTTCTGCGTGCACGGCGGCAATCGCGGCTTGTATCGCGTACGGACCAACGGGACGTGACGCAAGGGACCGCTCGACGAGTGTCACCCCTTCCGCGATTTGGGTCTGATCCCAGAGTGAACGATCCTGCTGCTCCAGCAGAATCAGCTCTCCCTCGGGCGATTCACGGGCGGCCCGTCGCGAGTCGTGCAGCAACATCATGGCCAGCAACGCAACCGCCTCCGGTTCCGGCAAGAGGTCGACGAGAAGACGGCCGAGACGGATCGCCTCGGCCGACAAGTCGGTCCTCGTCAACGAATCCCCTGACGTGGCCGAGTACCCCTCGTTGAAGACGAGATAGATCACCTGCAGCACAGCGTCGAGCCGTCCCGGCAGGTCCTCGCGCAAGGGCACCTGATAGGGAATGCGCGCATCCCGGATCTTGCCCTTGGCGCGCACGATGCGCTGCGCAATGGTGGGCGGCCCGGTCAGGAACGCGTGCGAAATCTCTTCGGTCGTCAGCCCGCACACTTCGCGCAGCGTGAGCGCGACGCGCGCATCGGGTGTGAGCGCCGGATGACAACAGGTGAAAATCAGCCGCAGGCGATCGTCTTCAAAATCGTGTTCTGCGTCCGGCGAGACGTCGACGGTCGCCTCGTCGAACTGATTGGCAACACTCGCCAGGGCGGCATCGAAACGTCCGCGCCGCCGCAGAGCGTCGATCGCCTTGAATCGTCCGGCGGAGACCAGCCAGGCGCGCGGATGGACCGGGATTCCGGTGCGCGGCCACTGCTCCATCGCAGCGACGAACGCCTCGTGCAGCGCCTCCTCGGCCAGGTCGAAGTCGCCGAGGAGGCGGATCAAGGTGGCAAGAACCCGACGCGATTCCGTGCGGTAGATCGCGTCGAAAGGGATCGTCAACAAAATCCTCACGCAAGCGCAGATACTGCAACAAACGGGGACTGTCCCCTTTTATGCAGCCGCCGTTTCATGAAGGGAGGGGCGCGATCGGACGGACCTCGATGGTTCCGACACGGGCGCCGGGGATCCGTGACGCGATCTGAATCGCCTCGTTGAGGTCACGCGCCTCGACGAGGTAATAGCCGCCCAATTGCTCCTTCGTCTCGGCGAACGGACCGTCGGTCGTCGACAGTTTGCCGTTGCGAATGCGAACGGCAGTCGCCGACGGCGTGGGCTGCAGGCGATTGCTGTCGACATACTGCCCGCTTTGCTTGATTGACGCCGTGAACGCCATGTACTCGGCCATCATCTGGTCCAACTCCGGCTTTGGCAGCCGTGGCCAGATGGTCTCGTCCGAGTAAATCAGACACAGATACTTCATACGCTCCTCCTGTCAGCCGTTCGTAGCTGACCTCACCTTGTAGTCGCTGGGAAGAGGAAAAATCGACAGGACGATCTGATCGAGCTAATCGAGGCGGAGGATGTCCACCGGATTCGCGCTGAATGCGCGTCGAACCGGGACAAAGCATGCCGCCAGCCCCACCACTGCCACGAAAACCGTGGTCAACGCGACTATTGAATCTTCAGTTCAACGGACGCCTGTTGGTTGAAGTGAAGAACGAGCTGCCCCTGTGATGACTGCCGGAGCTGTTCGACCTGATCCTCGACCGCTTTGAACGCCTTCCGTCGCGCGCTGCCTGCCTCCTGCGCCGAGGAAGTGGTGCTGAACCAGAAATGAAATTTCCGCCCGTTGGCAATCGGCGCGAGTGCGCGCTCGCCTGCTGTACCGCGCCTCGAGTTGAAAACGAAATCGATCACGTCCGGATTTGGATTGCCATTGAGGCCATTACCGCAGAACACGTAGTTGTCAGCAGACACATTCCGCGCGAAGTTGGCGTCCAGATTGTGCTCGGAGCCGTGGTGCTGCACCTTCAGGACGTCGACGTGGAGGCCTTGATTGCCGAGGAAACCGGTTTGCTGCAGACCCGTCAAAATCTTGTCCTGCTGCGAGTCACCGGTTAGAAGCAGACGCTTGCCGTCTTCCTCCACCATGAACATGAGCGAGGCGATATTGGGTGCCGTGACCCCTTTGAAATCAGGGATGCCATTCCAATCCCGCAAATCGAACGGCGACCCTGGCGCGCCGTTGCTGAACTCCTCAACCCGGCGCTTCAGCTCACGCCGCAGGTCGCGGAGTGCGTCTCGATTGGCGCGAAGCCAGTTGACCCACCCGGTCTTGAGATCGGTGAGCTCCTGCTCCCCAGGGCCGACGATGGTGAAGCGCATGCCGCCCACCTTGAACGACTGCACGGTGTTGCGGAAGAACAATAACTTTGCCGGTCCGCTCGAGCCCGGAATCCGGTTCACAGGGATGTCGAGCGCATCCGGCGCGGTCAGCCGCGACACGCTGATTGCTTCGGGAATCGAGACCGCAATCTCCTGCAGCGCGAGCGCCGCATCCACCAGGTCGAAGTTTGCCGTGGCAATGAACGACGGGACCGCGGCGGCGAGAAGGTCGGCGACATCCGTCGTGGTGTTGATGCCAATCTGATCGCGAAACGCGTTGTGCAGCAGCCCTTTGATCACGGGCGGGCGAGGCACTTTGGGCCGTTTGGGGTTGCCATTCGGCAGGCTGCTCTGGTTACTCGAACACGCGCCACTCGACTTCGTCTTCGAGCAATTGCAGGACGCCCGAAATGTGATCGCTGTCGATGTGTGACACGTACACGAATTCGAGCTCGCGCCCCTTCGTCCGGAGCTTGGTCAGTTCATCGCGGACGTGTGACTTGATGCTCGAGCGCATCCCGCCGTCGCAGAGAACGAGCTTCTTGTCTTTGCCCTCGAGAAGCAGGCAGTCACCCTGCGCCGATTGAAAGATTTGAAGTTTCATCGCCTTCTCCGCGGCCGGACTTCGTGACGTTGGTTGGCACCAATGGCTTCTTCGACGGCCGCGACTGGATCGATCCGGCCAAAGCCGACGTCGTTGCCCCAGTCATACGATGCGCCGGGGAGCGGCCTTGCGGTGCGCTGCAGGATTCCCACGCATTGCGCCGCGGACAATCCGTTGTTCGCACCCAGCATCAGCCCGACAACACCTGCTACGTAGGGGCTCGCCATGCTCGTCCCCGTCATGGCGATCCAGGGCTCGTCGGGGTGCGAGAACCCGTTCGCAGCCACGATCTCGGTGCCTGGCGCTGCGATCTCGGGTTTTTGCCGACCATCACGCGTGGGCCCCTGACTGCTCGTCGCATTGATACGCTGCCGCGCATCGTCCAGATTCGAAACGGCGATGATGCGATGCCCACAGGCCAACGAACTGATCGAGTGAGAGTCGGTATGGCTGCGCTCGGTGAAGAACGATGGAAAGCGGAAGAGACGACGGCCACCAATGGGCTCGAGCTCGGCGGCATCGTCGCGCTCGATCCAGGCGTTGAATCGGCCATCGCGGACCTCTTCGCCGATCAGCCGGACCTTCCAGACACCCGACTCGATACCGCGATAGCTGCCCGGATCCAGATTGGGCGAAAGGTAGGCCGCGATGTAGTTGGCGCCATTGGTAGGGTGATACAGCTCGTTGTAGATCGACACGGTCGTTCCGCTCGGCAGCCGATGGTTCTCGACGAACTCGCGAGGGTTGACCCTGATCCAGTCGCCGTTCGGCGGCTTGAGCGCGACCGCGAAACGGTCCTGCGCGCTGTACCAGATCTCCAGTTCGTTCTCCGATCGGTCCTCGATGCCGTCGCCAACGACCGTCCATTCGAGGTCCACCTCGAGGCCACGTGAGGGCACGCGCCCCTGCGCGTGGATGCGTCCCATGATCCACCCGAGGTCACCCTCGAATTCCGCTTTCTCCTGACCGGCATTGCCCGCGGCGATGCAGATGGCTCGTCCAGGCGTCGCGAGATAGGCGTCGAGCCACCGCGAGACACCGTTCGATCCATCGTGCGCACCACCGTTGGTCCCGAGGCTGACGTTGATGACCAGCGGCATCTGGACTTCGTCAGCAAGGTGCAGCAGATACTCGACGGCATGAACGATCCGGCTGGTGTCGCTGAACGTCATGCGCCGGCGCTCGATCGGATCGTCGGGCTGGGGAACGTCGATCAGCACGCCCGCAATTGACGCTTCAGGGCATAGTCCGTAGTTGCCGGCTGCGATGCTGGCGACGTGCGTGCCGTGCGAGCCGGGTGAAATCTGCGACTGACGTTCCAGCAATGTCGCCGGTGGTACCCCACGCCGCCTCGCTGCGACGATGGCAGCGTCCATCTCCGACTTCGTGAACTCGGCGCCGTAGGTGAAGCCCCTCCCGGTAGGCGGCTGTCGGCTTGACCCGCCTTGATCCCAAATCGCGAGGAAGCGCGTCTTCCCTTTCTCATCCAGGAAATCCGCGTGGGCGAAATCGAACCCGCCAACGTCGATGATGCCGATCAGTACGCCCTTGCCGCGGCCGTGCGCATCGTTGAGGCCGATGACCCGGTGCGGCGGCGCTGTTGCCGGCCTCGTGGGCGGCGCATTTAGTTTCAGGGCGTCAACCGGATGCACGAAGGCGATCGCCGGATCACGTTCGAGCGAGTCGAGCAGCGAAACCGGGACGGTTGCGGCCATGAAATTGCGGCGTGCGAGAAGCCCCGCACTGATACCGTCGTTTTTGGCCTTGGTCGTGGCGGATCGCAGCTTGCCTTCAAGCCGATCGCGACCGGATGCGTACTCTTCGGGGGATACACCGGAGCGCTCCGGGAACAGTTCGACCAGCACGTTCACGTACGCGCGGTCGGGTTTCGGCTGCTCCTCGAACTTGCGGCGACGCGGCAGTCGCGCCTTTTGCTCGCCAACCTTGCCCCGCATCGCCGCCAGATCGTCGGGGGACGCCGCAGCCAGGGCGGGTGCGGTCAGGACGCCGCCAGCCTTCGTGCTCGAGGGCAACGCGCACGCGACCGTCGTGGAGGCATCCGATCGCAGCGCGTTGACCAGCCGATCGCCGTTCCGGACCACCCGCAAGCGCGGATGAAGCCGACGTCCGCCTTCGCTGTCCGGCATGGGTGAACTCCTCGTGCGTCATAGACGGACGAGTTACCTGCATTACCACCTGCCCCGACCAGCCCCACCTGTCCCATCAGCTCGAAGGACTGAATCAGAAAGCCCGGGCTGAAGCCCGGGCCCTTCTTCAATGTTTTCCGCGTTCTCCGCGTTCTCCGCGGTTCCGTGCTTCCGTGATTAGAATTTCCACCTCGCGCTCAACCTGAAGATCCGCGGCGCCGGAATCGGATTCGCGGATGCAGCATCGATTCCGCCGGTGGCCAGCGGCTTCAGATAGTTCGTGCCGTTGACATTGACATGCCGCAACACGACGCTGGAGTTCGTGAGGTTGAACACGTCGAACATCCCCTCGAAGGAATGGCTGCCAAACACGAAGGTCTTGGAGGCACGAAAGTCGAGCAGTTTCACCCAGTCATAGCGGCCCGCTTGTCCGTCGACAACGACTTCCACGAGCGAACCGAGCGCGTTGGGCGCCTGAACGATGCGCGGGAAATACTCGCCCTGCTGCCCAGTGAAGGTCGAGGCCAACAGGATTCTCCACGGCAGTTCGTAGGTTCCGCTCAGTCGCACGCCCTGGAAGGTGTGCGGTGCTTCCGCTGGGAAATTGTTCGCCAGCGCTCCGTTCTGCGACTGCGCGCGATACTGAGCCTCGTTGGGATTGCGCGGATTGATGTTGCGCGCATCGCGGCGATCGACCGTGTATGAGGCCAACAGGGACCAGCCGTTGGCGTATCGCTTGCTGGCGGTGGTCTCGAAAGCCCAGTACTTGTCCTCCCCTTCGCCCGGTTCGGTGTTGGTGGTCAGGCGAATCACCTGCCCGAAGGTCGGGTAGCTGCGCGGCACCGACCACACATCCACAGTCCCGTCGTCCGCCGTCCCGACAACATTGTCGCGGCCCGGATCGACGCTGGTGCGCAGGTCGGTGAACGCTTCGAAAGGCTGCGCCAGATCGAGTTCCTTGTTGCCGCCCCAATCGAGCTTTCGAACCACGTTGACGCGGAGCGTCAGATCGCGCGTCAAGCCGAAATCGACTCCACCGGTGTACTCGTCCATGCCCTCAGCCTTCAACGCAGGATCGAGACGACGATCGCCACGTCCGCCGGACACGGATTGCAGATCAGCCGGATTGGGTGTGTAGGGGAGGACACCAGTCCAACGATAGGTCGTCGTCCTAGCCGTCGCGGGGTTCACCGCATCGGCCACTGGTCCGCTCGCAGCGGTGACACCCGAACCCGACGCCGCATACCGCCCATAGCTCGCCTTGAGGGCGATTCGACCGTTACCGGTCAGGTCATAGATCAACGACAGTCGTGGCGACCACGCGTTGTAGACCGGGAAGTCATGATTCTCGGGGTAGATGTTTTGCTCGGCATAGGGTCCGGTGCCGGGATTCCCCTGCTCCGGAAGCCACGATGAATACCGATCGAAGCGGATGCCGGCATTGAGTGTGACCTTTTGCGTGAGCGAAATCATGTCGTTGACAAACCACGAGTTGAAGTTCACGCCCGCATCGGTGTCATTGGGATAGTCGAACACCTGGACGGAGTCTGGCCGCATGAAGAAGTCCGGATCGCCGGTCTGGCTTCGATAGCGATAGAGCTGCTGATTCGGATAGCCGTAGGTCTCAACATGGTTTGTGCTCGAGTAGCCCAGGAATCCCGACTTGATCTCGTGGTTCATGTTCTTGACGTTTGTGAACCAGCTGAAGGTGCCGTTGTAGCCCCAGCGAACCGGCTCGCGCCTCAGCTCGAGGAACGCGCCACGCGTGTGCGTCGTCGTCAGGTCGGTCCGCCGCACGTCGTCGGTGTGTGCGTAATCCGGCCACCAATACCCTGATCTATTGAAGCCGGTATCGAACGTCATGCGCTGGTTGAGGATGTGCGTCCACTTGATCGCCGGGCCGATGGCCGTCCAGGCGATCTGATTCTGTGTCGCTTCCTTGGGCAGGAACGTGCTCGCATTGCGATACGGCTGCCATTTCCGGTTGAACTGCTGCGACAGCTCGAACTTGTTGTTGGGCGACATCTGATACGTCAACTTGAGCGTCGGGTTGTCGAGGCGCGTGAAGTACTCGACCTGCTCGCCGGTTTCTTCGGAAATGAAACCGGGAATGTAGAGGCCTGAGTAGTTGTGTCCGTACGCCCCATAGAACCAGAGCTTGTCACGGAGGATGGGACCTCCGAGGTCAGCGCTGAAATCGTTGTAGCGGGTGAACTTGTTGTTTCCGGGGTCGAAGCCGGCATCACGTAGCTCCTGGGTGACGTTATCCCCCTGGAACGAACCGTCCTGCCAGGCAGCCAGGTACATGCCGCTGAAATTGTTCCCGCCCGACTTGATCACGAAGCTCAGAGTGACGCCCGGACTTTGCGCCTCCGCGCCCTTAGCCGCCGCCGACACCTGTATCTGGTCGTACGTGTTGTAATCGCCGAAGAACTGATCCCAGACGACGCCGTCGAACTTGATCAGCTCCTGGCCGGTGCGCCCGTAGCTGCGCGCACCGGTTGTCGTCGATCCGCCAACGGTGTTGCCACCCACGTCGAACTGTGTCGGTGACAGCCCCGGAACGAGTCGCGCCAACCCGCGCACCCCACGGCCGTACGGCAAGTCCTCCATTTGCTTCTCATCCCAGTTGACGCCGACGCTGGTCGACTGCAGGTCGATCACGGGTGTCTCGCTGATAACGGTCACCTCTTCGGACAGCGCGTCGATCTGCAGCGTGCCGTTGATCGTCATCGACGCGCCGACGTCGACACGCACAGCATCGACGTTGAGCGTCTTGAACCCTGAGATCTTGAAGGACACCCGATATTCGCCCACCGGCAGCTGCGTGAACCTGTACACGCCCTGCTCATCGGTGAACGCCGTGCGCGGACCGCCAATCATCGATGGGCTGGAAATCGAAACTTCAACCCCGGGCAGCAACGCGCCACTGCTATCGTGCGCGCGCCCGGTGATAGTGCCAGTAATGGTTTGTGCGAACGCCGGCGACGCGAATGCCACCGCGAGGAAGAGCAACAGCCAGACCGCCCGAACCCTCACGAGACGCATTGAGACCTCCACGGTTAGGGAGTATGTGGTCGCGTTACTACCACTTGAGTGCGATGCTGTCAAACCAGCACGAGTGGAGCCACCTCGACAAGTCCGGAGCGTGGGTTGGATCAGTTTCCAGTTATCAGTTGCCAGTTCAAAAAAGTGCACGAACGACCTTTGAACTGATAACTGGCAACTGGAAAAACTGACACCAGTCCGGCCTACTCGCCCCGCAACACGGTCAACGGGTCCACGCGCGCGGCGCGACGCGCCGGTACCAGGCTTGCCGCCGCACTCACCGCGACGAGCAACACAGCAGCGATGGACAACAACCAGGGATCGGTCGCTGACACGTCGAACAGCAAGGCTTGCCAGCTGCGGCCAAGCATCCAGGTCACTAGCGCGCCAATCCCGACAGCCGCTGTCGTCACGATGACCCCATCTCGCAAGACACCCAGCACGAGGTGCCGGGGATCCGCGCCAAGAGCTGAACGGATTGCCAGCTCACGGAGCCGCGTCGAGACACCCGAGGCGAGCACGCCATAAACGCCGATCGCGGCAAGCAGCAGCGCGAGGCCGGCGTAGAGATTCATCAGGAGCGCGGCAAATTGCACGGAGGATTCCTCGGTCCTCATGCGTTGCTCGAGGGGTGCAATGTCGTATAGCGCCAGCGTCGGATCGATGGATGCAATCGCGTTCGCAACCGCGCGAGACGAGTCAGCCGGGTTGGTCCTGGTCCTGATCCCCAACGTGACCAATCCGTTGGGCCGCTGTGAGAACGGCAGGTAGATGTCGAGCTGGGGGACGTGCGCTTCGGCGCCGAGGCTGAAGCGAAAACGACCTCGATGTCGGGCATCGGCAGCGACACCAACGACCGTGATCATCGAAGCTGTTGGGCCGGAGCCGCTGCGGAATCGACGCCCGACAGCATCCTGTCCTGGCCACAACCGAGCGGCTGTCGTCTCGCTGACGACCGCGACGAGTGGCGTATCGAGCGTGTCTGTCGATGTGAGATCGCGGCCGCCCCGCAAAGCGATCCCGAGATTGCGCAGCGCGCCAGGGTTGGTGCTGTGACGCCACACCATCAGCCGGGCATTGTCGTCGGGCAACTGCTCTTCCGGCGCGATGAACGAGATCCACGTCGACCGCGCAAACATGCTGGGGCCCCACAGGACGACGTGTTCGACGCCCGGCAACTGCGACAGGCGGTCATGTGCCGCGTCGCCGAATCGCGCGCGGGACTGCGGGGTGCCGTAGCGATCCTGAGGAAGCTCGAGCCGCACGGTGAGCAAGTTGTCGTGCCGGAACAGCAGATCGGTGCTCGTCAGCGCTGACAGGCTCTTCACCATCAACAGCGCGCCCGCTGCCAGTACGAACGCAGCGGTCACCTCGATTCCAGCAAGCCAAAGAGCGGTGCTCGATCGTCTCGCGATGTTGATCGAACCGCTGACCGCCACCGCATCACGCGTGCTGAGTCGGCTTGCCCGCCAGATCGGCGCGAGACCAAAGAGGACTCCGCATCCCAGCGCGGTGCCCAGCGTGACCGCCAGCACAGTGACATCGATCGTCACGCCGGCAGAGCTTGGGATGGTCAGACCGCTGACGGCGACCAATGCCGGCGTCAGCCACGCGGCCAGCAACAAGCCTCCCAGTGAACCAATCATCGCGAGCACAACGCTCTCCGCGAGCAGTTGCCGCACGACGCGCGATCGCGACGCCCCGATTGCCAGCCGCACCGCGATCTCGCGAGTCCTGGCCGTCGACCTGACCAACAACAGATTGGCGACGTTGGCACAACCGATCAACAAGACGAAGATCGAACCCCCAAGCAGCAGCCAGAGCGGTCGACGCGCATCCTCGAAGAACTGCTCTGACAGCGGCGCGGCTCTCAGTATGAACGCGGTGTTCGTCAGAGGATGCTCGGCTGTCAGTCGAGCGCTGATGGCTCGTAATTCCGCGCTGGCCTGGTCCGCCGTTACGCCAGCGGCGACACGCGCCACGCCCCAGAGAAGACGACTGTTACGGTTCCGGACGTCGAGTCCGCCAAAGAGCGCCGGCCCTCGCTCGATGGGCACCCACACATCGACTCGCTCCTGCTGCGCGAGCGCGACATCCTGAAACGAGTCCGGCATGACGCCAACGATGGTGAAGAGGCGGTTCTGAAGGCGAACGTCCCGACCAACGATGGAAACATCGCCGCCGAAGTGCTGGCGCCACGCGGATTCGTTGAGAATCGCAACCATCCGCCCGTCGTCTCCGATGATGTGATCGTCGGCGACAAACGTACGACCGGCGAGGGGGTGTGCGCCCAGCACCTCGAAATACCCGAGACCAACGAAGTTTGCAGGTAGTCTCGCCGCTCCTTCGCGACCCTCGAGCGCAAGCCCCCACGCGTTGTTGTACGACGCGACTCCCGTGAGCGTCGTCGACTGTTCCGCGAGATCGGCAAGCTCCGGATACGACAGTTGGAACGACGAATCGCCCTCGGGACGTGAGAACACACCGTCCAGAAAGACCAGCCGATCAGCTTGCGGGTACGGCAGCGGCCTCAAGAGCAGCGCATTCACGACGCTGAAGATGGCCGTGTTGGCCCCAATGGCGAGCGCAAGCGTCAGGCAGGCCAGGGCCGCGAAGCCCGGCGCCTTGATCAGCAGGCGGACGGCAAAACGGAAATCGCGGGCAAGGTCGAAGAGGGCGGCGCCAACGAACATGTCCGGCATTGTCCACGGATTCCGTCGCAGGCAAGCCGGAGATGTGGAACTCGCTGTGACGAGCGAGGGACGAACGCGTCGATCAGCGCGTGGCCTCGGGCAACGACACGTGGATCGGGTAGGCCTTCTCCCCGGCCAGAATCTTTACCGGCAGGACGTTTTCCTTCAGCGGGATTGGGCAGGTCGTGTACGGATTGAACGAACATGGCGGGTTGTACGCCTCGTTGAAATCCAGCACGGTCGTGCCATCGTCTTGCAAATCGGCGTAGAGGAAGCGAGCGGTCTCGTAGGTTTCCTTTCCCGCCGACGCATCGCGGAACACGATGTAGAAGCGCTTTGGTCGCGTCGTGAACGGCCGCAGTCGAAGAGTCTGGCCCTGCAGCGTGAACTCGATCACGCCTTCGGTCGAGTAGGTGTCAACATCGTTGAACGTATTCAAGACCTGCTTCGTGGTCGGCTCGGCGTCCGGGATGAACTTGCCGGTCACGCGATGCTGCGACTCGATCGGGAACCACGAGAACCCGCGAAAATCTTTGGCGAGCGGACCGTTGGGATCGCGAACACGCAACGACAACCGCTCGCCGCTCAGATGAGCCACGAGACGAACGTCGCCAATGAGGATTTCAGGCGACGGCGGCTTTCCTTCTTCCTTCATCATCACCGACCCTTTGACGGGTTCGCCCTTGACGGTCGCCTTCACGCCCGCAGCGGGCACGTACTGGATGCTGGTGCCTTTCACGACGAGCCGGCCGATCGTGTCTGGCACCGATGCGGTCAGAACAATGTCGTTCTTTACGTTGCTGCCGACAGTGTGCGTCCCTGGCTCCAGGAAATGCAGTCCCGCGATGCTGACCCAGTCGCGCTTGTAGTCGACCTCATGCTTGTCCCGAAACGCTTGAACCTCGGCAGCCCTCGGATCGGGCAAGGGCGCGGCCGCCGCCGCGGGCGGCGCCTCCGGCTTGTCGCAGCCAACCACGGCGGTCAACGAAGCGAGAACCAGCACGACCTGGGAGGCGTTGAGTCGACTCATGATGTGCGAATCCTATCAACGATCCAGGCGGCGGGACACGCGACGAAGTTTCCAGTTGTCAGTTTCCAGTTCAAAGGGATCCTCGACTTCCAGTTCAAAGGACTGGCGGAGACGACTTCTTTTTCTTTTGAACTGATAACTGGCCACTGACAACTGGTGAGGTCTCCCCGTTACTCAGCCCCTACCCGGATGCGGTCCCAGCACTCGCCCGATGGCCTGGGCGAGTCGCTTCCATCGGTTGGACTCGCGGACCAGCTGCGCCCGGCCGCTTTTCGTCAGCGTGTAGAACCTCGCCTTCCGATTGTTGCTGGACGTCCCCCATTTGGCGCTGATCCAGCCTTGCGCTTCGAGCCGCTGCAGCGCCGGATACAGCGCGCCGTGCTCGACGAGCAACTCACCTGCTGATGATTCCTGAATGGCCCGGGCGATACCTTGCCCGTGCTGCGGACCGAAGATCAGGGTGCGGAGGATGAGGACGTCCAGCGTGCCCTGCAACAGGGTGAGCCGCTCGGTGTCTTGGGTCGACATCTCACCCGAGTATCCGTGTCAATTGCAACACACGTCAAGCGTGGTGAGCAGGCGCGAGGAGTCTCGGCGGGTTCAGAAGCAGGTGGGTGGTTCGTCTTGCGAAAACGTCGCGAACTGCTCGGGCTTGAATCGCTCGACGCCTTCGGCCTGCTCTTCGTCGAGCAACTCGATGGCCCGGCCCTCGAGATCGATGCGTGCGGCGGTGATGGGGACGAGGGTGGTGCGGCCCCACATCCCCCAGGTTTCGACGACGAGGTAACAGACCCGTTGCGTGGCGCGGTCAACGAGAAATCCCTCGAGACGCCCGACGGCACGAGAGGCGGTACGAACGATCATGCCGTCGCAGCCGGTTCCGGCAACGGCCGTGTGATCCGGATGCAGAAATCGAAGGTCGGTGCGAAGCCCGGCGCTCGGCATATGACGCCGATACAAGGGGCTGCAACAAGCCCGCCAAGGCACCCTGGCCATATGGCGCGGGCCCATTTTGCTGAGCTGGCGCTCAAGGCGGCTCGCCCCACCGTAATTGAGGCGCGCCTGCGCCAAATTCGGATTTGGTCTGTCACTGACGTTCCTGTAATTCACACCTTGACCACGAGGCCGGGATGGTTCCCTCAATTCATTGATTTATAAGTCTTTAGAGCGGTGCGGGCCACCTCGGCCGACGGCACACTTCCCGCAAGTGCGTGGCTCGGACCGAAAGGAAGCGATCCCATGAACCAGACTCCCGCCCGCCCTTCGTCTCTCCGAGCCACGGTCTTCCGTGACGGGCTCGGCGAGCGGCGCCGCATGGCTGATGCCTCGGGCGTCGATAAGCTCGAAATTCTTTGTATTCATCGAGATCTGGCGAGCGCCAGCGGCTTCGAACAGGCCCTGCGCGAGCGTGCCGCGCGCCTGGCTGATTTTCGCCACGAGGCCTTCGGACGGGTGCGCACCGTCGAGCGCCTCAACGATCCGGCGGCAACCCTGGTGGTGGCCTCCGAACCTACGCATGGCGTTCGCTTGGCCGAGGTCCTACAGGCCGCCGATCGACAGGGGCTCGCGCTCGACGGGAGTGCCGAATGGAGCCTGATTAGGCAAATCTCGGCAGCGCTGAGCAACTTCCACCAGTACGGCCCCGTGGCGCATGGCGCAATCGCCGCCGAGCGAATCGTCATCACTCCCAACGGGACAGCCGTCATCGTCGAGTACGTCCTTGGCGGCGCAATCGAGCGCCTGCAGCTGAGCCCCGAGCGGCTCTGGAAGGCGTTCCGCGTCGCGTGTCCGCCACTGAGCGGACCCACCGCCATGAATCAGCGAGCGGACGTCACGCAGCTCGGCGTGGTGGCGCTCTCGATCATCCTCGGGCGTCCGCTCGGCGACGAGGAATACCCGTCGCGTTTGAAGGACCTGATGGAGTCGGCCTGGGCGATGTCTGCCCTGACGGATCACGCCCCGGTACCGGATGGTTTGCGATCCTGGCTGGGTCGCGCACTTCAACTCGATCCACGTTCGTCATTCGAGTCGGGCATTGATGCGCATGCTGAACTCGAAAGAGCGCTGACTGAAAGCAAGTACGAGCTGTCCCCGAAAGATTTCGAGGCGTTCCTCGCGCTCTGTCAGCAGCAGGATGTCGCGGTCGCCGAACCCGTGCAAAAGCCGATCGCCGCGGCGCCGCCAATGGCACCAGTGGCACCTGCGCCACCCACTCCGCAGCCGATCGCGGCACCGGTCGCTCACAAGCCCGCGCCACCGGTCGTGAAGCGCCCGGAGCCGCCTCCGCCAATTGCACCAATCGAGCCGCGAGTCGAAGAGTCCACGCCGGCTCCCGCGCCAGGCTTCCTGAGCGGGACGGTCTCCACCGGCCCGACACGCGATTGGAAGCGGCTCGGCATCGCGGCTGGTCTGCTCATCGCCGTCGTCGGGGCGGGATGGGCGGCGACAAACCGATTCTCTGAAGTGAGCGCCGAACGTGCGAGCGCTACGCCACCGCCGGCAGCACCGCCCGTCAATACGACGCCTCCTGAGCCAGAACCAGCTACGGCGGAAAGCACACCGATCGCTCCGCTAGCGGCTCCGACTGGTCACATCGATGTGCGCAGCACACCTCCGGGCGCCGCCATCACGATTGGTGGCACGCGTCGAGGCGTGACGCCGCTCATCGTGAGCGACCTGGTCCCAGGACGGCACACGGTTCAGATCGCCGATGGACAAGGCGGATCGGTTTCGCGCAACGTGACGGTCGAAGCCGGGGTGACGGCGAACGTGAACGTCGTGCTCGAGACCACGCCGCCGGCAGCCGCCACCGGTGCGGTTGCGATCACGGCACCTGCGCCCGTCGACATTCTCGAGAACGGCCGATTGCTCGGTAACAGCCAGAGCGGGCGCCTGACGCTGCCGGTCGGTGCGCACCAACTCGAGATCGTCAACCAGGCGCTGGGCTATCGCATCACGCGCACGGTGCAAGTCGCGGCGGGCAACAACGCACCGATCTCGCTCGAGTTCCCTAAGGGCACACTCGCCCTCAACGCCATTCCGTGGGCAGAGGTGTTCGTCGACGGGGAAAAGGTCGGCGATACGCCGATCGGCAACCTGCCGGTCACGCTGGGCTCTCACGAAGTGGTGTTCCGTAATCCCGATCTTGGCGAACAACGGATGACAGCGACGGTAACACTTACGGCCCCGACGCGGCTAAGCGTCGACTTGAGGAAGCGATGACACGCCGATCCATCGTTGCAGCCTCCATCTGGTTCCTGGCTGCCGCGGTTTCACCAACCGCGACGTTTGCGCAGGACTCACTGACCAGCGCTCGCGAGCTCTACGCGTCCGCGGAATACGAACGCGCGCTTGCGGCTCTCAATCGCCTACGCGCCACTGGCATCGCCAACGCCGATGTGCCAACCGTGGAGCAGTACCGCGCGTTGTGCCTGCTCGCGCTTGGACGCTCGACCGAGGCAGAAGATGCGATCGCCGCGGTCGTTTCCGCGGCGCCGTCGTACACCCCCGCCGGGTCCGACGTCTCGCCTCGCGTGCGTAACGCATTCAGCGAGGTCAGAAAGCGGTTGTTGCCGACCATCATTCAGCAGAAATACAACGAAGCCAAAGCCGCGTACGACCGGAAGGCGTACCCCGCTGCCAGTGAGGGCTTCGCTCAAGTGCTGAAGACGCTCGGCGATCCTGACGTCGCGCCATTCGCGACGCAGCCACCACTGGCCGACCTGCGAACGTTGGCTCAGGGATTCCTCGACTTGAGCGAGACAGCCGTTGCGGCAATCGCCGCACCGGCGCCATCTCCGCCAGCTCCAGCACCGGCGACGACATCAGCATCCGCGGCGCCGCGCATCTTCACCGTGACCGACTCGAACATCGTGCCGCCATCGATCATTCGACAGGCGCTGCCTCCGTTTCCGCGCAAGCCTCTCACGCTGATTCAAGGCGTGGTCGAAGTCGTCATCGACGAGAAGGGCGACGTCGAAGCAGCTACGATTCGCGGCTCGATGGATCCGAAGTACGACAACCTGGCATTGGCCGCCAGCCGTAACTGGAAATACCAGCCGGCTACGCGAGACGGCGCACCGGTCAAGTTCCGCAAGCTGGTGCAGGTGAGGATTCAGCCGTAACGGTCACCGGGGACCGGTCTCCTCGGTCTCCGGTCTACGGCACGACCTTAGTTCCGTACAGCGGGTTGCTAGATCCGATCTTCCGATGTGTTGACAGGAACTGAGAGAGAACCTTTGTGCCGGAGACCGGAGACTGGGAGACCGGAGACCGTAGGCTGTAGACCGTAGGCCCCTCAGCGAAGCCGCCAGCGAACTTACCGACCGAGATCCTTCTTAAGAGATTCCATCAGATCGCCCCACTCCGAGCCAGCTGACGATTTCGTCGGGGCAGGTTCCGGAGCAGGCGCGGGTTGGGCTTGCGCGGGTTGAGCGGGCTCGACCTGGTCTTCATCGCGAGGCAACACGTTCTTCGGCATCGCGTACTCGAGCGATTCGAGTTCCTTCAACTGTTTCCACGCGGTCGGTTCGACCGCAGGTACCGCCGCTGGCTTGGTTGGCGCGGCCGGTGACGGCGCCACGGTCTTTGCGGGCTCGGCCACGGTTCGCGATGATGTCGCGGGAGCCGGTGCCGCCGTCGAAACTGGTGTCGCAGGCAGTGGCGCGGCGGCAGCCGGAGCTGGTCGCGACGTGCTGGACTGGTCCTCCTCCGCGGTGAGCCGCTCCATTAACGATGTCAGGCCCATCACGAGGGCGTCAGCTTCGTCTGCCGCAGGAGTGGGCCCGTTCGAGGCCTTCGTCGACGAGGCATCGAACGCCACTTGCGCAAGCGCAGCTTCCAGCGCCGCGACATCAGGCGCCGGTGGTTCTGGCGGTTTTGGCAAATTCGACGCGGGCAGCGGGATTGCCTTCCGCACGCCCGACCTGGATTCGTGTTTCGGTGGCGCCTGCGGCGGCGGCGCGGCCTTCGGCCGACGGACACCAGAATTCTGGGAAGACGGCGCGCTCACCGGCGAATGGCCGTTGCCATTGGTGGAACCCGGCTTCTCGGCAGCAACCCGCTCGAGATACTCGGTGATCTGGTCGGCGAAAATCTTGGGATCGCAGCTGTCGGGTGACGCCGGCCGCGGCTGATCCCCGAGCAATCGCGAGAGCACGCTTTGCGGCACGCTCTTCGGCGTTTGCGGAGTCCCGAGCACGGGGATGGTCAATGTCTGTACGTGCGCGGCGGCGTGCGTCGCCCTGAGCGCCGACGTCAAGGCCTCGTCGTCTTGCGGCGACAGGAATGCGGGTATCAAAACCAAATCCGGAATCCGCTGACCGATCGCAGAGATCGCGTGCTCGGTCGTGTCAGCCAGGATCAGCTCGGCGGCGGTATGCCGACGAACCAGATCCTTGAGCTGGGCGGCCTGTTCCCGGTCCGGCTCGATCGCGATTATCAGAGACATTCGTCGAGTTTGCTTATGTGCCACGGCGCAACCAGCGATCGGTGCTGGCCAACCAGTCTGGTGTGGCAAGCCCCGTTCCATGCCCGCAGGGCACCGAGGATTGCGTCAAATGTTACTGTCCCCTCGGTTTTGTTACCGCCCGTAGCAGCCCCCAGGAACCAATTCCGAGTTCCTGCTTACAGTTCTGTCCGTCAACAACCGGCCTGTCGGGGACCCCTCTGGGGCCGCTCCCCAAATGCTGCGCCGTTACACGATTGCATCGGCCATTTGGTGTAATTCCTGTAGACGCATGGTCTGGCACAGCGGTTGCTCTGCCTTGCGCGTCCCGCGCAAAGCAAACGGGTCGGCCGGCTGCCAGTCCGTTTTCGTGCGCTGTTCCCCTAGGTTCACAAACATGGGTCAACTTTCGGGTCGGATTGTCAGTCAGGACAACGAGTTCCTGTCGCAGATTGCTCATCTGATGCGGGCTGCGACGGTCACGCCGCTGATTGAGCCAGTCAAGCGCGAGACGCCGCCCCCCGACGTCCTGGTCACTGACGCCCGCGGTGATGCGACCGCGGCGATGCACAGCATCGAGCAGCTGCGCACCTGGGCGCCACAGTCCTGCATCATCGCCGTCGCCGACAGCGCGGATCCCAATGTGATCCTCCGGGCCATGCGGGCCGGCGTCAACGAGTTCCTGACCTGGCCGCCGAGCGACGAACAATTCAACGACGCCATTCGTCGCGCCGCAGCGCGTCAGGATTCGAACCAGGATGCACCTCTCGCCAAGACCATGGTATTCCTCGGTGGCAAAGGCGGCGCCGGCACCACCACGGTTGCGGTCAATTGCGGCGTGGACATCGCGCGACTCGGCAAGCGGCCCACCATCATCGTCGACCTGAAAGCCGGTCTGGGCGAGGTGGCATTGTTTCTCGGCGTGCGGCCCAAATACAGCCTGCTCGACGCGGTTGATAACTTGCCCCGGCTGGATCGCCACATGCTGCAGTCGCTCGTGGCCAAGCACAAGTCCGGCCTCGAGATCCTGGCCGGATCCGATCAGTTCGATCGTCCCGCTGCCGCCGATGCTGGCGCGATTGGCGAGATGTTCCGCATCCTGTCGCGAAACTACGAGTACGTCCTGATCGACGCCGGCAACCAGATCAACCCACAGTCGCAGGCAGCGCTGAGCACCGCACAACTGGTTTTCCTCGTGGTCACACCCGACGTGCCATCGATTCGCAACGCGCAGCGTCTGCTCAATCGACTGCGCCAACTCGGCACACACAAGGATCGCATGCGCATCGTCCTCAATCGCGCGGCGGAGCCGTATCCGATTCCGCCGAAGCAGATCGAAGGCGCACTGGGCTACTCGATCGATTACACATTCGCGAGCGACTACAAGATCGTATCGACGGCGCTCAACTCCGGCGTACCGCTGGCGCTGACGGGAAAGACAGATCTGGCGGCACAGTTCGATCGCTTCTCACGCGACCTCCTCGGCCCCGAGAAAGAAGAGCCCGCGACAACCGGCAACAAGAAGGTCGCCTCGCTCGGCCGGATCGGGTGGATGTGGTAGGTCGGCGAAGCGCCTGCGCGGCCGTCTGACCAAGCCAAGAAAAGAGATTCGTCAACGGCTTGGCGTCAGAGATTTGACTAACTGACAAAAAACCGTCGCTCGACGAGGCGCCAGACGCCACCGGCGCCCAACCTGTACCGCAGCCCCTGGACCTTGTGCACCGCACCTGGGCACAGCACCTGGGCACCAGTGCACCGTGCACCGCACCGCAACCAGCGCACCTGTCGCACCCGTCGCACCTGTTGCACTTGCCGCCAAAAAGAAAGAGCGCGCAGGCCCCACCAGACCCACGCGCCCTCCGGGCGTCCTCTTGGAATTCCGAACTGGCTATTGCTTTGTGAACGCGAGCACTGCCGATGACTGCGCCACCGAGTTCTCGCCGTCCAGGCGTTCGAGGATTCGCTGCAGGTACTCCAGCGACTCGGTGCGCTCCTTGGCGATCACGAAGACCTCGTAGAGCATCAGCTTCAACGTGACCATCAACAGGCTCAGGCGCTCCTTGTCGAGCGGGGTCTGTTCGGTCGACGAGGCGTCGCGGAAGCGCGCGCAGACGGCGAACAGCACCTTCGGGACGCTGGGATATTTATCGCTCAGGGCACGCAGACGGGCATCGTCGTTCGCGCCGTTGACGCTTTCGAGGGAGAGAAGGCTTTGGATGGCCCGCTGGGCGCAGACCGTGCCGCCCAGCAAAAACCCCATCTTGAGACAACCGTCTGCCTCGGCAAGCAGATCGCGAAGTGCGCTGGGCACCCGGCTGTCGACATTCAGGAAGTTTGGAACCGCCGAAGCCGGTACCGCTTCAGGTTTGGTTGTCATGCCCGCCACAGGGGCAACTCTAGTGCCGACTTGCACGGGATCTTGCCAGGCGCACCTAAGCAGCTGAACGGCAAGAGGTTAAGGCCTGACCGACTGACCTTATGGTGAGGAAACCGCGCGAAGGTCGCGTGCAGAGATGTACGTGGAAATACAAATCCCGTCGTTCGCACGACCGAATTGCATCTGAGCTCGAATTGACTCGCCAAATTGACGACGTCCCGGGTGCGTGTGTGCAATCACAGGCACCCGGGACGGGGTCGAAGAACTACGGGATGGTAATCGTCTGCACCGGCGTGGTCGCCGAACCGCAGGCGTTTTGAGCGGTGATGCTCAGATTGTAAGTACCCGGCGGGACCACACCGTTGATCGCGCGGGCCGTCGTCGGGAAGCTACCCGACACCGGGCCTGTTGCGTTGACGACGTAGGTGGTGGGCGCCGGACCGCTGGTGGCCGGATCCCAGACCAGATACAGGGTGTTCCCGATCTTGTATGCGAGGAAGTTCGGCGGCGCCGACGGAGCCCCGGTGCACGCGCCGGGGAACGTTAGGCTTACCGAGTTCGACGATCCGCTGGTGCCGGTGGCGTTTTGCGCCCGCAGGGAGAACGCATACGTGCCACCGGGCACGCCGTTGAAGGTCAAGTTGTCGATCAGTCCCAACGGAATCGTGCCGCTGAGCGATCCCGACACGTCGAGAAGGAGCCCCGTTGGCAGGCCTCCGGCGAACGTGTTTCTCCAGGCCAGATTGAGCGTCGTTCCATCGGCGAGCCCGACGAGACCGGTCGGCGCCGAGGGTGCCTGCGGCACATTCACGAAAACGCGAATCTCGTTGGATGCGCCGCTGCGCTGACTTCCGATGACCCCGTGGACGCGCAGGTAGAACGAGCCGGTCGGCGCCACGAAGCTGATGATCGGATAGGGGCCAGTCGGCAGACTGCCGAGGACTTCACCCGGATTGATCCCGCCCTCAACGACAAAGCTGGTGGCGTCAGGCCCCAGAGTTTCAGGCTCCCAACGCAGCGTGATCAGGTTGCCGACCATCGACGACACATACAGGTTCTTCGGTGGTTGCACAGTCGTCGGCTCGTTCACCGTGATCGTGACGGTGGCGTTGCCGCTCTGTCCCGACAGGTTCACCGCTCGATAGACGAACGTGTCGACTCCCGCGAAGCCGGCATTTGGCGTATAGACGAATCCTCCCGTCGACTCGAGCGCGAGCACCCCGTTCAGTGGGTTGCTCACGAGTAACGTCAGCATCGGGCTTCCACCGTTGCTGTTGTCATTGGCCAGGACGCCAGGTGGCAGCACGATGAGCGCGGTGCCGAAGGCGGTGCTATACGCGTCATTCACCGCGGTGGGCGGCAACCCGGAGAAGCCGACGGTGATGGTTACGGTCGCCGTGTTGCTAGGTCCGACGCTATTGGTGGCGCGATACGTGAACGAATCAGGCCCGGTGAACCCTGGGTTTGGCGTGTAGGTGAAACTCCCATTCGCCGCCAGGGCCAGCACACCGCTACTCACATTCGTTACGACAGCCGCGGTCATCGCGCCGCCGCCGTTGCTGTTGTCATTGGCCAGTACACCCGGCGCACCGATGTTCAACGGTGTGTTGAACGGCGTCGAATAGGCATCGTTCGCTGCGGTCGGCGTGCCGAGGCCGCTGTTGACGGTGATCGTCACCGTCGCGACGTTGCCGTTGCCACTGCCGTTCACCGCTCGATAGGTGAACGTGTCGTTGCCGGAGAAGCCGGCCGTCGGCGTGTAAGCAATGCTGCCGTCAGCCCCGAGGGTCAAGGTGCCGTTGCTGACGTTCGTCACCAGCGAGGCCGTCATTGCGCCCCCACCGTTGGTGTTGTCGTTGGCAAGGACGCCAGGCGCTGCGACGTTCAACGGCGTGTTGAAGGCCGTGGAGTACGCATCAGCGACCGTCGTCGGTGGCAGCGCGCCGCCGTCGTCGTTGGTGATTGTGCCAATGCCTTGACCATCGACAATGACGGCACCCGTCGGTTCAGACAGCGCGACCTGGAAGGTCTCGTCACCCTCGGCAATAGCATCGCCGTTGATTGTGATCGCCGCCGGCAACGACGTCGTGCCCGCGGGGAACACGAGCAGCTCGGACTTGCTCACGTAGTCCTGCGCCGCGGTGGTCAATCGGAGGGTCCAGCCTCCGGCGATCTGACCGAGATCGCCCCCGACGTCGTCACGCACGAATAGGTTCCACGTCCCCGTAGGATTCGTGCCGTTGAACACCGAGAGGTTGGCGCCGTACGGTCCGGCCGGCGCAGGCGCGCCAAACGCTTCGGTCGCGTCGACGTTGCTCGGACGGTACGTCCCACTGGCTGGCGCCAGTCCACCAAAGATTGGCGGCGCGCCATCGCGGAAGGTCAAGTTCAAACCGGTGACGCCGGGGTTGAAGCCGGCGACGTCGGACATCAGGATCACGTTCTGGCCGCCGGGGCCGACGAGCAGAATGTCGATGTCGTCCGGCCAGGTGTGCGCAACGCCGTTCAGCGTCACGTTGACCGTCTGCACATTGCCGAGTCCTCCAGGAACCACGATCGCAGAGGGATATGGTGCAGCGTTGCCTGACGATGGAATCGAGATTGCGGCGGCGTTGTTGAAACTCGTCGTCGAAACAGCCGTGGCGTCCGAAGTCCCGACGTGCACGCGGGTCTCGGTGGCCGGCGGATTCGCCAGTGTCACGGTGAACGACGCCGTGCTCGTGCCGGCATTGCCCTCGGCGACAGTCACATCATTGATTGAGAAGCCGGGCACGGTGTCGCCAGGAACATTGAAGTTCTCGACGACTCGCGTGCTGCCATTGCCGAAACCATTCGGGTCAAAGGTACCGGGGTCCGTGATCTTCGCGAGGAGGCCCATGCCGCGAGCGGCGAAGCCGGCCCAGATGTCGGCGACGTCGGCGGCCGTGCCGCCACCTGCATTGGCGGCGGCGAGGATGGCGTCGCGCGCTTGCAAGAAAGTCGGGTTCGCGGGGTCCAGCTTCATCCCGTCGGTCACGAACTGGAGGATGCGTTCGTTGCCGATGGCAAAGCCCAATCGCGTGATGAAGCGGGCGCGCACTTCGAACAAGGCGCCCGACCACACTTCGCCCATGTTGTGCACCTGGTCGGCAGTGTACCGAACCAATCGGTCCGCGAGGAAAGGCGCCATCGGTCAGGTTGATCTGCGTCTGGTCGATGTCGGCGAACGTCAGAGGATCGTGCGGTTTTCCGTTCGTGCCGACCGTAGTTCGTACGGCGCGTGGGAACCGACGAATCCCGTAGTAGTAGTTGTCGGTAAAGCCGGCAACGATCGAATGCGTGGCCCAGCCGCCCATCGCAAACACGCCATTGACGTCCTCGCCGGCGGTTGACAGCAGCGACCGCGCGTAGAAATCCGACCAGCCTTCGCCGAGCCCTCGCGACATGTTGCTGACGAGTCCCAGGGCATTGTTGTGGAGTCGATTCGACGTCCCGTGCGTCAACTCGTGCAGCAGAATGTCCTGATCGAGTCCCGACGATCGGTCGGGCGTCGGACCGGTCGAAGCGATACATCTGCATGCGGCCGCGTCCGCCGTCGGCTGGAGTCGAGAAGTTCGCGTTGTTGGTGCCGGACGATGTCCTGCCCTTCGGCACTTACCCGATCATTGCCAACGCCGCCTCGGCCGAAGTTGTCATGCTGGAAATTTCGCGCCGGCTCGGTGAAGCCCGAGCAGGTAAAGTCGGTCGTGATAGACGTTCGTCCAATAGAACATCTGGGTCGCTTCACCGTTCTGATAGGCGGCGGTGAGTGGATCCTGGACCTCGGGATCGTAGGTGAAGTTGAAGACACGTCCGACACCTGGAACCGGCGCGTCAACGCCGTTTGTGCCACCCCAGATCCATCCCCGCTTCGACGTTATTGCCATCAGTCAGGCCGTTCGCGCCGTTGGTGTTGTCCGTCATCCAGCCGAGGTTGTTGAAGGTGTTGGGCGGTTCGTTGCCGATGATCGTGATCGTCTGCCGCCCGATGTACGGCGCCTGCGTATTCGTGCCCGGGAGAGCATTGCTAGGAGAGAGCGGCGCCGGGCTGTCGTTGTTGTAGACAACGTATGTCGCCGACTGCGTCTGGAACTCGGTCAGGTTCTTGCGAAACAGCATCGTGCCATCTTCGGCGTCGAGCACGACGAAGAACGCGTGAGGATCGCCCCAGATCTGCGTGGCCCACGCCAGGCGCGCCACGCCAGGCGCCAGCGGGAAGTACATCAACCACGCCGTGGCGTCATCGTCCATCGAGCCGCGTTCGAAAGTGACTCGGCTCTCGTCGCCGGACTTCTGGATCAACGAGCTCTCGGGGACATCCCACCCGACGTTGTTCGCGGCACGCGAAACGGCCGCTGCCGCGCTGAGCGCCGGGGCCGTGGGCAACGCCGTGGGCACGAGTCCAGGCGCCAGCAAACCAGTTGTTCGGGCGAGCTCACCGTTGGCGGTGAAGCCACCACGAATCAGCCCCTGAAAAACCGGGAGGCCGTTGATCCGCTGCTCGAACTCGACCCACGCCATGTTCCCGGCCGGGTTGACGTAATCAGCCACCAGTTCGAGCGTGCCCAGCTGCTCAGGCGAGAGCCCGTAGACGCCCGAATACGTCGACATGAAGGCTCGTAGCGTCGCCACGCGGTCACTGCCGCCAGCAGTCAAAAAGCCGCTACCGGGCGCCGCCCCGAGGATTTCGACGGTGCCCAGTGGCCCATCCGCAATCAGTTCGAGCGCCTTGCCATCGTTCTGCAATTGCGCAACGCCCGCGATGCGCGCTACCGCAAGCTCGCCCGCGCGGGAGGCCGCCACAAAGCGCTCGCGATAGTCAGCGGAGCCATCCTTGCTGATGCGGATGTCGTAGTTGCCAGGTGCGGGCGCGGCGCCGGGGGCCTGTGATTGCGCGACGGCGTGAATGCCGAGGGCCGCGATCGCCGTGACGAACGTGGCCGCCGTGAGATGTCGATTGCGGTTACGAGCGTGTTTGGTCATCAGAGTTGCTTTCGTTGAAACTCCATCGTGGCTCGATACTGATCCGGTTTCGGGGGGCCATCACGAGTGGGTTCAGGCGTCAGCGCGACGAGGCGAACCCGAATATCAGCGTGGAGAACTTCCCGATCGAAGGCGTC
This sequence comes from uncultured Acidobacteriota bacterium, assembly GCA_963724485.1. Classification (GTDB taxonomy): domain Bacteria; phylum Acidobacteriota; class Vicinamibacteria; order Vicinamibacterales; family UBA2999; genus JACCSI01. The sequence continues at coordinate 299,587 of CAVRUW010000008.1, read as the reverse complement.
GTTGGTGTGCAGCGTGTAGGTCGTTGGCGAACCGCCCTTCGACGTGGCCCGCATGCGGACCTGCGCATCCCCCGCCCAGATGCACGACACACCTGTGGGGCACCGCGAGTCTTCGAGAACGGTTTCGAAGGTAAAGGTGAGATCGCCGGCTGTGATCTGATGCGACTGACCTGGCGCCAGAACAGCCCGTGTGCCCGACTCTTGTGAAATGTGCGCCGCCGACCGGACCCCAAATGGACCGGCGATCACCGAGACCAACACGGCTAGCGCGAGACGTCTAGGCAATTCGCACACGTCGGTTCCCGGAGGGTCGGAAACGACGCCGAAGGGTACGGCAAACTCACGAACCCGTCAACAACTACGACGGGCGCCGTTTGACCCGACGAAACCCATAAAAAACCTAATCAAAGCCCACGACTGTATGTGACCACTAGGCCAACACTGTACCGAGTCCGATTTTGGGTTCTCGCTTTTTCACGCGGAGTGGAAAATGAGGACTGCGCAATTCGTTGTCGCTGGCGCCGCGCTCCTGGCGGCGAGCATCACCGGCTGCGACAAGTCACCTACCGGCCCGACCCTTCCACCCGGATTGGGCGGTAGCACCCCGCCTTCTATCGTCGTCACGCGATTGGAAATCGTGGGGCCCGATACTGTCGCACCAGGGTCGCAGACGCAATTCAACGCCCTCACACACCGATCGGATGGTTCGACAGAAGACGTCACGACGCGAGTGATCTGGAATAGCTTCCGGAGCAGCGTTCTGACGGTCGCCGGTGGTCTGGTCACGGCGGTTGCAACCGGCGATTCGATCTTGCAGGCACGACTCGCTAACCTTGCATCCACACGCGAGGTGATTGTCCTGCCGCCCGGCACCTTTCGCGTTGCAGGCGTGATCACCGAAGGGGATAGCCCCTCGACGCCTGTCGTCGGTGCTCGAGTAGATGTGCTGGGCAGTCCGACGGTCGCGGCAGCCTCGACATTGAGTGATGGACGCTATCGGCTGTATGGCGTCGCCGGACCCGTCCGTATTCGGGCGGAGAAATCGGGCTACCAAACCGTGTTTCAGGACGGATTAATCACCAGTCATGAAACCGTAAACCTGGTGCTGCCACTCGCCTCACCGCGCCTGCACGTGTCGGGCAACTATGTCTTGACGCTCGCCGTGGCAGATGAGTGCCGTTCGCAATTGCCGGAGGAGACGTGGACGCGACGGTACACGGCGACCGTCCACCAGCAGGGCCCGTTGCTCGGCGTGGTGCTCTCCGGCGCCACATTCGTGACGTCGGGCAATCGAGGTGCGGGCTTCGCCGGTCGCGTCGAACCGTCGCGGGTGTTGTTCAACCTGACCCCGCTCGACAGTTATTACTTCTTCTACTACGGGCTTTATGGCGACCTGGTCGAAGAGATCGGCGCGTCGAGCTACTTCCTGGCGGGCGGCAGCGCGGCGCTCACGGGCAATAGCGACCGGCTCGAGGGAACACTCAGCGGCGCATTGTGGCACACCGACCGCGACCCGCGGCGTTTCACCAATCCGACACACCAGTGCCGATCGGACCGGCACACTTTCAGACTGACTCGATGATGCGATCCGTCGCCCGTTTCACGCTCTCAGGTTTGCTGACACTTGCCGGCGCCGGCTGCGCGCCCAGCCCACCGGCGACGCCGACGGCGATCGTGCTGATTACGCTCGATACCACACGAGCCGATCGGTTGACGCCTTACGGGTTCATGAACGCATCGATGCCAGCCCTCGATCGACTAGCCCGTGAAGGCGTCCTGTTCGACCAGGCGATCTCAGTCGCCCCACTGACTGTGCCAGCGCATGCCAGCATCCTGACAGGCCTCCTCCCGCCGTCTCATGGGCTGCGCGACAACGACGCGACCCCGCTGCGACCCGAGCGCCTAACCTTGGCGGAATCGCTGAAGGAGCAAGGATTCCGCACGGCCGCGTTCGTTGGCGCCTCGGTTCTGGCTCGCGATCGCGGGCTGGATCAAGGGTTCGATCACTACGACGAGGTCAGCTCCGCTTCACTCGCTGGTGGATCGCATGACCGACCCGCCGGTGCCGTCATCGATGCCGCGCTCGAGTGGCTGGAGGGCGTAGACCGACAATCTTTCTTTCTGTGGGTCCACCTGTACGATGCACACCGCCCATACTCGCCGCCGGAGCCCTTTGCGTCTCAGTACGCACACGATCCATACCTTGGTGAAATCGCGTACACCGATTCTGAAATCGGCCGGCTACTAACCGCCCTCGATCAGTTGCCGCCTGCGCGCTCGCTGGTCATCGTCGCGGGTGATCATGGGGAGTCCCTAGGTGAACATGGCGAGCGTGACCATGGCATCTTCGTTTACGAGAACGTGATGAGGGTGCCGCTCATTGTCCGAGCGCCGTCGATTACACCGCGGCGAGTCGGCTCGGTGGTAAGCCTGACGGACATCGCACCAACCACGCTCGCTCTGGCCGGTTTCCCGATACCGCGGATGGATGGCGTTAGCCGCGTGGACGTCATGCGAGGCAATCCGAGCGAAGAAGAGGCGTACTCGGAATCGCACTATCCAATTCAGTTTGGCTGGAGTCCTCTGCGCGCCCTGCGCGACGGTCGTTACAAACTAATCGATGCGCCGCGGGCCGAGCTCTACGACCTCACGAACGATCCCCATGAAGTGAATAACCTGTCTCACGAGCGACCCGCTCTCGCGGCCGCGATGCGGCGGCGACTCGACCAGCTGGCTCACCCGACTGACGCGAGTCTCGCGGGTAGCGCCGAGACCCATGCAGGTTCGGAGGTGAGGCAACGATTGGCTGCGCTCGGTTACCTCAGCACCAGCGGATCCACTGATCACTCTCGGCCGGCGCCGGATCCCAAGGACTGCATCGACCTCATCGAGGCGCAGAACCCAATTCAACCCAGCGCTCATAAGCGGCCGACAGCAGGTTGCTGACCTCTTCGAGACGGGCCATCGCGCCGTGGATGGCGTCGGGCGCTTCTTTGTAGAACGCCGGATCCGCGATGCGAGCGTCAAGCTGCCGTTGTTCGTTTTCGAGCAACTCAATCGTTGCCGGCAGCGATTCCAGCTCGCGCTGTTCGTTGAACGTGAGCTTCCGCCTGCCGGTGGATCGAATTTCCGTCGAGGGAGGACGAACGGTTGCAGTCTCGAGCGCGCTCGAGGCCGCTCGCGTTTTGAGTGGCGGCGGCTCAATCGGGCGTTGCCTGAGCCAATCTTCATAGCCGCCGATGTACTCGACGACGTGACCCGCCCCCTCGAACGCGATCGTGCTGGTCACAACGTTATCGAGGAATCGTCGATCGTGACTGACCAGCAGGAGAGTACCGGGCCACTCGAGCAATTGCTCCTCGAGCAGTTCCAGCGTCTCCAGATCGAGGTCATTGGTAGGTTCGTCGAGCACCAGGACGTTGGCCGGCCGGGCGAACAACCGCGCGAGCAGGAGTCGATTGCGCTCGCCGCCTGACAACGCCTTGACCGGCGAGCGAGCCCGCTCGGGACCAAACAGGAAGTCCTGCAAGTAGCCCATGACGTGGCGTGCGTGACCGCCAACGGTGACCACATCGTTACCGTCACCGATCGTGTCCGCGACACTCCGCTCGGGATCCAGTTGCTCGCGCTGCTGGTCGTAGTAAGCAATCTGGACGTTCGCTCCAGCCCGCACTTCGCCCGAGTCCGGAGCCAACTCACCAATCAGCATGCGGAGCATCGTCGTCTTGCCGGCGCCGTTTGGTCCGATGAAACCGATCCGGTCGCCTCGCATGATCCGCGTGCTGAAGCCGCGTACGACAACTTTCTCGTCAAAGCGCTTGCTGATGCGCTCGGCTTCGAAGACCAGCCGGCCGGAAGGCTCGGTGCGTTCCATCTGCAGGCGCGCCGTGCCGACCGTCGTGCGGCGCGCCGCGCGTTCGGCACGCATCGCCTCGAGCGCACGAACGCGGCCTTCGTTTCGCGTCCGTCGGGCTTTGATTCCTTGCCTGATCCACGTCTCTTCTTCCGCAAGCTTCTTGTCGAACTTCTCCTGGGCAGCCGCCTCGCTCACCAACCATTCCTCTTTGCGTCTCAGGTAGGTCGGATAGTCTCCCGGCCAGGATGTGAGACGACCGCGATCGATCTCCAGAATTCGCGTGGCGAGACGTTCGAGAAACGCTCGATCGTGCGTGACGAACACGACCGCGCCGGGGTAGTCGACGAGATACTCCTCGAGCCAACGAATGGCTTCGATGTCGAGATGGTTCGTGGGCTCGTCGAGCAACAGCACCTCCGGCTGCCCCACCAGCGTGCGCGCCAGGAGCACGCGGCGGCGCCATCCACCCGAAAGGCTGTCCACGGGTACGTCAGGAGAGAGGCTGAGGCGCGAAAGGATCAGTTCGACGCGCTGTTCGAGACGCCAACCGTCCAACCGCTCGAGCTGTTGCTGGAACGCGCCGAGTCTCGTCAACGCCGCATCCGTCGGTGCTGCTGACACGTCGAGCGCTGCACGGTGGTAGTCGGTCACCAGGCTGGCCAACTCGCCGAGACCCTCGGCGACCACATCGAATACAGGCTGTTCCGTAGAGAGCGGGACGTCCTGCACCAGACGCGACGCTCGCGTCGCGGGTTGGCGCCATACGCTTCCCGAGTCGGGCTCGAGCCCGCCTTCGAGGATCCAAAGGAGCGTCGACTTACCCGTACCGTTGCGACCAATCACGGCGATGCGCTCGCCAGGCTCGATCTGAAGGCTGGCCCGTTCGAGGAGCGGTTGGTGGCCGTAGGCGATGGAGACCTGGTCAAGCGCAACGAGAGGCATCGGTTATCCGCACCCCATGATCATAATGAGGAGTTCCTCTCGCTATCGCTAGGGCGTTCGTGTCCGCCGAGGGGCGCGGGTCAGACATGTTCTGTCGCCTCAGGATGACGCTGGCCGGTCATCGAAGCCAAAAGGCCAGCAGAACCGCGTGGCGTGTGTCTTGCTGATGCCTGCGCGTGCTTCGAATCGCCACCCTCATCGCATGCGTGCTGACCGTCGCCGCTGGTATCCCGCTCGGAGCTTTCCAGGCGGGACCTGCAGCGCTCGACCAGCGTCTCGGGCTGTTCGCCCGGTATCTCGATGGACTTCGCGTGCAGGCGGGCATCCCGGGGCTGTCGGCCGCAGTCGTCGTGGATCGGCGCATTGTGTGGGAGCAGGGGTTCGGGTACCAGGATGCTGAAGCCCGCATTGCTGCCACTCCGGGCACGCCCTATCCCGTCGCATCGCTGACGAAGACGTTTGCGTCGACTCTGCTGCTGCAGTGCGTGGAAGCCGGGCGGCTCGACCTGGACGCGCCCATGCGTCAGTACACATCCGCTGTCCCTGATGCCTCGGCCACCGTCCGTCAGGTCCTCAGCATGACGTCCGACGCGCCGGCAGGCTCCGTGTATCGCTATGACGGCGACCGCTACGCGGCGTTAACGACCGTCGTCGAGGCGTGCACGGGACAGCCGTTTCGCGTGGCGCTGGCCTCACAGATTCTCGATCGGCTGGGCATGTCCGATTCAGTGCCAGGCCACGATCTCGCCGATCCGCCGCCCGCGCTCGCATCCCTGTTCGCCTCGACGACGCTCGAGCGCTATCGTCAGGCGCTGACGCGCCTCGCGAAGCCGTATCGCTCGCGCGACCGGCGTTACGAGCCCGCAGATTACCCGCCGCGCGGGATCAACGCCGCGGCTGGCCTCGTCTCCACGGTGCGTGACCTGGCGCGATATGACGCAGCGCTGGACGACCACGTCCTTCTCGAGGGCCAGACACAGCAGTTTGCGTGGACGCCTTTTTCGCTGCGTGACGGCCGACGCGGCCCGTACGGGCTCGGATGGTTTACGCAGTCGATCGGGGGCGAGTCGATAGTGTGGCACTACGGACTATGGCCGTCGTTTTCGTCACTCGTCGTGAAGCGTCCGGACCGAGGCGCGACGCTGATCCTGCTGGCGAACGCCGACGGCCTGAACGCGCGATTCCCGATGGCGGACGGGGACGTGCGGGTGTCACCGTTTGCCCGTGCGTTTCTCAGCCTCCTGGACTAACCCGATGCGACAAACGATTCGCGCACTCACGCTGCTGATCGGAAGCGTCCTTCCGGCGCCCGCCCAGGCGCAATTCACGCTCACGCCGTTCGCCGGCGTGAGCGTCGCTGGGCAAACCAGCTTTGTGGACCTGGAACAGACGGCCGGTGACCTGGACGCGGTTTACGGGGCCGCAATCGGCTGGCGCATAACCCGGCGGTGGACGCTCGGATTCGAGGGAGCTCTGTTGCCGCAGTTCCTCAAAGGTGATGGGGAGCTCGTACAACGAGGGCGCCTGACATCGCTGCTGGGGAGCGTCGATTACGCGTTCTGGCCCCGCTCATCCTCCACGGGGCTGCAGCTCTTCCTCACCGGCGGCGCCGGCGCGGTGCGTGTCGAGATCGACGATGTGCTCGGCGCTTTCACAGGGTCCAGCACCCTACCGGCCGGCCACGTGGGGACTGGGGTCCTGTTCCCACTGCGAAGTCGCATGCGGATCCGGAGCGACATTCGCTACGTTCGCAGCACGTTCGAGCCAGGCGGGCGCGCAGCGTTCGGCGAAGAGCACGTCTCGTTCTGGCGTGTCACATCGGGTGTTGCGATCGAGTTCTAGGGCACGAGCGTGCGGATCCAGCCGTCCTGGCGCGAGATGATGAACAGCTTGCCGTCGATGCGGCGTCGCGACTTGCCGCGCTGTGATTCGGATGCGGCGTCCAGGAAGCTTGATCTCAAAATTGACATCGTTGGTGGAGGGCATCAGAATCGGGGCCCTTGAGCCACCACATGTGGTTAGCCTTCAAGCGCCTTGCGCTCGGCATCACTCTGATCACCCTGACGTCCGCCGTCCTGCTTTTTTCTGACATCGGCCGCCGGACCTCGGCCCGCGGGTCGGTCGTCAAGATCGCCATCCTGCAGCACGCTTCCAGTCCCGTCCTCGATGACGGAATCACAGGCATGATCCAGGGACTGGCCGAGCACGGGTTCGCGGAGGGTACCGCGGCGTCGATACAGCGGTTCAACGCCGAGGCAGACATGGCGGTCGGCAACGCCATTGCCAGTCAGATCGTGAACGGCGATTACGACCTCGTCCTCACGTCGAGCACGCCGTCGATGCAGGCCGTCGCCAACGCCAACCGGGAAGGGCGCGTGCGTCACGTCTTCGGCATCGTGGCGGATCCCTTCGTCGCCGGGATCGGCCTCGACCGTGCCGACCCGATGAAGCACCCGAAGCACTTGGTGGGCCAGAGCACGTTCCTGCCAGTCAACGACGCGTTCCGGCTCGTCAAGGAGTCTCTGCCCGGCCTCAGGTTCGTGGGCACGGCATGGAATCCGGCGGAGGCGAACTCGCGAGCGTTCTTGATGGCGGCGCGTGAGACGTGTCGCACGTTGGGAATTACGCTGCTCGAGGCGAACGTCGACAGCACGTCCGCAGTGGTGGAGGCCGTCAATTCGGTCATCGCCCGAGGGGCGCAGGCGTTCTGGATTCCCGGCGACAACGTAATGATGTCCACCGTCCCCACTACGGTGGAGACGGCGCGGCGCGCCGGCATCCCGGTGTTCACCATCACGCCAGGGAAGCCCGATCGCGGTACGTTCCTCGATATGGGACTCGATTTCGTCGAGGTCGGACGTCTGGCCGGGGCCCTCGCCGCGAGCCTGTTGCGCGGGACTGATCCGACCACGATTCCAATTCGAGACGTCCTGGACGAAGTGCCCAGGCGGATCATTATCAATACGCTCGCGTTGAAGGGACTGAAAGAGCCGTGGCGCGTGCCGGAGGAAGCCCGCAACATGGCGACGATCCTTGTCGACGAGACGGGGATCCACGACAGATCAGCGAAAAAGCCGGACCGCAAGGCGGCCGGACGTCCGCTCGCCAAGCGGTAGAAGCAAACGCGGAAGCCGCCCGTGCCATCGGGATGCGCACTCCCGCGTCGGTTCTGGCGCGCGCCCAGTGCGTGATCGGTGTCCAGCCGGCCGACGGTTTGGTACGCGGACCGGTTAAATAGAGACCCAGAAACGACACCGGCGACTCCGACATGGAAATCACCCGAATCCAGACTTCCGGCACCCTCGAGCTGCGGATCCGCGGAAGGCTCGATGGGTATTGGGCGGATCACCTGCAGGACAGCCTCGCGGAGACGATGCGGGAGGGGCACGATCGCATTCGACTGGAGCTCTCGGAGGTCGACTTCATGAGCTCGGCCGGCATTGCCGTTCTGATGAGGTGTTACAAGCAGCTTCAGCGCATCGATGGTTCGCTTGCCATCATCCGCCCGTCACCGCAGGTGAAGACAGTGCTGGAGATGACGGGGCTGGCCAACGTACTCATCGACGCGGGCGAGGGGACGCCTGTGCTCGAAGCCAGTCCGGTCGACGGCACCCGTTTCGAGCGCGCGGGGGCTTCCTTCCATGTCTTCGACCTCGCGCCCGGCGCCGAAGTGCGTTGCCGCGTCATCGGCACCGACGCGCCGCTCGTAGCGAGCGCCTTTCGCGAAGAGCATTGCTCGAGCGTTCCGCTGCGAGACTCGGGGTTCGCGTTCGGGATCGGCGCCATCGGTGAAGGCTTTTCCGATTGCCAAGGCCGCTTCGGGGAATTCGTCGCCGTCGGTCACGCCGCCGCGTATCAGCCGGCCGACGGGACCAACGTTCCTGACTACCTGGTCGGATCGGGCGATCACGCGTCGAAGCTGCAGGTCCTGTATTGCCTGGCCGGCGACGGATCCTTCGCCCGACTGGTCCGCTTCGACGCCGGGGCGTCGCGCGCCATCACGCTCGGCGATCTCGCCGCGAGCTGCCTCGAGACGTCGGGGGCGGACACGGCGGCCGTCGTGATCGTCGGTGAAGCGGCGGCTCTGGTGGGGGCCGCGCTGCGGCAATCGCCCGCGCACCCGGGCGAGGCGGATCTCTTCGCGTTTCCTGCGGTCAGATCGCGATTGACCTTCACGACCGAGCGCGCTTTCGCACGGAGCCTCACGCTCGCCGTAGGCATCGTTTCGCGGAGCCAGCAGCCGCAACTGCGGCCGCTCGGCAAATCGCCCGATCTCTTCGGCCATTTTCATGCAGCGGCGTTCTCCTTCGGTCCGCTGAAGCGTGGCCGCATCGATCTCAAGGAAACGGTGGTGAATCTCTTCGAGACGGAGAGCCTGCTCGGCGTCCTGCACCTCCTCAACGACACCAGAGAGGTGGTGGGGATCGGGCAGAGCGAATTCATCCGGGGAGCGTGCTGGGCCGGTCCGGCCGGCGTTTGGAGATGAGCTGACATGTCCCTGTTGATCGGCGCGTTCACGATCGGAGCGATTCTGTCGCTCCTCGCTCTCGGCGTGTTCGTGAGCTTCCGCGTGTTCGAGTTCCCCGACATCACCGCGGACGGTTCCATTACGCTCGGCGCCGCGGTGGCCGCCACGCTCCTGGTCGCACACGTGCACCCCGTGCTCGCGACGGCGATCGCCTGCGCAGCAGGTGCGGTCGCCGGAGCCACTACGGGGGTAATCCACACACGGTTTGGCATCAACAAGCTGCTCTCCGGCATCCTCGTGATGACGGCGCTCTATTCAGTCAACCTGCACGTCATGGGCCGGAGCAACGTGCCGCTGCTCTCGGAGCGGACGCTCGCGACGCTGGCGGAAAGTGCTGGGACGGCCGCCCTTGGAGCCGCTCGCTTCAACCTGGCTGGTTGGGAGGTCAGCACGCGCGACGTCTCGGTCCTGGTCCTCGCGCTGCTTGCTGCCACGCTAGCCGCGGCGATCCTCTTCGTCTTCTTCCGCACGCATCTGGGTACAACGATGCAGGCTGCCGGCGACAATGCGCAGATGATTCGCGCGCTGGGCGTCAACGTGAACACGATGATCGTCCTCGGCCTGGCGCTGTCGAATGCCATGGTGGCGCTGGCCGGCGCGCTGTTGGCGCAGTATCAGGGCTTCGCGGACGTGCAGATGGGCATTGGGATGGTGGTTTGGGGACTCGCCAGCGTCATCATCGGAGAGGCGCTAGTGGGGACGCGGCAGCTCGGGTTCATCATCACGGGCGCGGTGATGGGATCGGTGCTCTTCCGACTGCTCGTCGCAATCGCGCTGCGCGGCGGTCTGAACCCGAACGACCTCAAGCTGATCACCGCGGTCTTCGTATTCGTCGCTCTCGTCCTCCCGACGATTGTGTCGAGGGTCGCGGGGGCGCGACGTGGAAAGCCATCAGGCGCAGGGGCCTGACTCCGGGACCATGCTCGACATCCGACAGATTTTCAAAACCTTCAACGCCGCAACCGCGAACGAGCTGCGCGCGCTCCAGGGCATCGACCTTTCCATCGATGAGGGGTCGTTCGTCATCGTCGTGGGTACGAACGGATCCGGCAAGTCGACGCTGCTCAATGCGATCGCCGGGACGTTCCCCGTGGATGCGGGGACGATCCGGATCGACGGCGTGGACGTCACGGCGTGGCCCGAGCACCGGCGCGCGAGCCTCGTCGGACGCGTTTTCCAGAACCCCTTCAGCGGCACCGCGCCTTCGATGACGATCGCCGAGAACCTCGTTCTGGCGACGCGGCGGGGTCGGGGGCGCGGCCTCGGATGGGCGCTGACAGGCCGGATGCGCGGCGAGCTGCGCGATCGCGTCCGCTGGCTCAACATGGGTCTGGAGGATCGCCTCGATAATCCGATTGGCAGCCTGTCTGGAGGCCAACGTCAGGCACTCACGCTGCTGATGGCGTCATGGGTGAAACCGAAGCTCCTGCTGCTCGACGAGCACACCGCCGCCCTCGATCCGAAGAGCGCTGATCAGGTGATTCGCCTGAGCCAAGAGATCGTCTCGCGCGACAAGCTGACGACGCTTGCGGTGACCCACTCGATGACGCAGGTGACGCACCTCGGCGACCGCGTCGTGATGATGCACCGTGGCCGTGTGATACACGACTTCCGTGATGCGGAAAAGCGACGCCTGCGCGTCGACGACCTGCTCGCGCGCTTCGAAGATGTCCGGCGGGCGGAGCAGATCGACGAGACGGCGGCCGAGATGCTCCGGCAAATGTACGCATAGAGCATGAAAGGACCGCTGCGTCTTGTGCTCCTCGCTCTCGTCCTGGCCCTGGGCGCGCTCGCGCTCACGTGGGTTCGGCGGGGAGCAGATCGCGATCCGATTCGTGTGGGCGTGCTCCACTCGCTCACGGGCACGATGGCGGTCAGCGAACGGGCCGTGGTGGACGCCACGCTAGTCGCTATCGAGGAAGTGAACCAGTCGGGTGGTGTCCTGGGCCGACCCGTGGAGGCGGTCGTCCGCGACGGAGGCTCGAACTGGTCCACGTTCGCCAGCGAGGCCGAGCGTCTCATCCTTCAGGATCGCGTCGCCGCCACGTTCGGGTGCTGGACGTCGGCGAGCCGGAAGCACGTGAAGCCGATCGTCGAGCGGCTGCGGCACCTGCTCTTCTATCCACTGCAGTACGAAGGCCTCGAGCAGTCCCCTTACATCGTCTACACCGGCGCGGCTCCGAACCAGCAGATCATTCCGGCCGTCAGATGGGCGTCCGACAACCTCGGCCGCCGCTTCTACCTGGTGGGGTCCGACTATGTGTTTCCCCGCACCGCGAACGCGATCATCCGGCACGTCGTCGAGATCCTCGGGGGCACAGTCGTCGGTGAGGACTACCTGCTGCTCGGCAGCCGCGATAGCCGCTCGATCGTCGAGAGGATTCAGGGGGCCCAGCCGGACGTCATCCTCAACACGATCAACGGCGACAGCAACATCGCCTTCTTCGAGGAGCTCCACCGTGCGGGCATCACGCCGGACAAGCTGCCGGTGATGTCGTTCAGCATCGCCGAGACGGAACTGAGCACCATGAACCGCGCACACGTGGCAGGCCACTACGCGACGTGGAACTATTTTCAGAGCATCGACCGCGAGGAGAACCATGCGTTCCTGTCACGCCTGCACGAGGCGTACGGCACATCGCGCGTCGCCGCCGACCCAATGGAAGCGGCCTACGTCGGCGTGCACCTGTGGGCTCTCGCGGTAGAGGACGCGCATTCCATCGAAACGGAAGCGGTGCGGAGGGCGCTCGGCGATCAGAGCTTTCCGGCCCCGCAGGGCGTGGTGTATGTCGATCCCGAGACACAGCACACGTGGAAGATGGTGCGTGTCGGCCGCATCAGATCGGATGGCCAATTCGACATCGTCTGGGAATCCGGAAAACCGGTGCGACCGGCCCCGTATCCGCCGTACCGATCGCGCGCCGAGTGGGACGCGTTCCTGGAGCTACTGTACGGACGCTGGGGGGGCTGGGCCAACCCCGGAGCCGACGCATCGCGCACGAATTGATGATGCGGCGACTCTCCCATCAGCTTCTGCTCTGGTTCATCATGATTGCGCTGGTGCCGTTTGCAATCGTGGCGTACCTGGCTTATGCAGGCGCGGAGCGCGCCTTGCGGGCCGAGGTGACCAACAGCCTGTTCGCGATCGCCCACAGGCAGGTGGACGCAATCGGCTCGGTAGTGCGTGCCCACGAGCGAAACGTAACGGCGCTCTCGCGCTTGCCAGCTGCAGCCGACGCGCTTCGGTCGCTGGAGCGGGCGTTGCGCGAGGCCGGTCCGGAGTCTGCTGCCTACGCTGACGTCGATCGGCGGTTCCGGCCGTTTCTGACGTCCTACGTGGAAGCGTTCGACTACGTGGACCTCGCACTGATCGCATCCTCAGGAGATGTGGTCTTCTCCATCAGGCGGGGAGACGAGTTCGGGACGAATCTGAAGACCGGATCGTACCGTGCCACTGGTCTGGGCCAGGCCTTCGAGCGTGCAAACACGCTGCTGGTCACCGAGTTCTCCGACTATGCAGTCTATCCGGGGACGGGAGAGATCACGGCGTTCGCGGCCGCCCCCGTGCTGCAGGAGAACCGGCAGGTCGGCGTCGTTGCGCTCCACTTGAATAACGACGAGTTGTTTCGCGTGATCCACGACTACACAGGACTGGGGGAGACCGGCGAGACGGTGCTAACGCGGAGCGCCAGCGAAGATGTGATGTTCATCACGCCGCTGCGGCACGACCCCCACGCGGCGTTTCGCCTCAAGGTGCCCGTCGGCGGGTCGGAGGCGGCCCCGTCGCAACGTGCCGCTCGCGGCTATCGCGGTGAGGGACTCGCAGTGGATTACCGCGGCGAGCCGGTCCTGGCTGTGTGGCGCTATGTGCCGACCGTCGGCGCCGGCCTGGTCGTCAAGATCGACACTCGGGAAGCGTTCAGCCCCATTGCGCGTCTGAAGCTGCTGACCTTCGGCCTGGCCGGTGCGACGCTCCTTGTCGTGGTGCTGGCGGCGCTGTCGGTCGCGCGCGCGATCGCCGGACCCGTCGTGAAACTCACGGCAGCGACTGCCCGGATCGCCGATGGCGACCTCAGCCGGCGTGTCGACGTCGAAGCCAGCAACGAGATCGGCCGCCTGGCCGCCTCCTTCAACCGTATGGCGAGTCAACTCACCGAATCGATGGAGCGGCTCACGTCCGCGACTGCTGCAAAGGAACGGCTCGAAAGTGAGCTGCGTGTGGCGCACGAGATCCAGATGAGCATCCTGCCGAAGATCTTCCCGCCGTTTCCGCAACGGCCCGAGTTCGACCTGCACGCCCTGATCCATCCGGCGCGAGAGGTCGGGGGAGACTTCTACGACTTCTTCTTGTTCGGCGACGACGAGCTGTACTTCGTGATTGGCGACGTGGCCGGCAAAGGCGTACCGGCGTCATTGTTCATGGCGGTCACGCTGACACTCTTCCGATCGTCGCTCGTTTGGGGGCTCGATCCGGCCGCGCTGCTCCGCAAGCTCAATCAGCACCTGTGCACTGACAATGACTCATCCCTCTTTGTCACGATGTTCTGTGGCAAGCTGCACGTCCCCTCGGGCGAGGTCATCTACAGCAACGGCGGCCATAATCCTCCTTACGTGCTCCGCTGCCACGGCAGCCTCGAGCCGTTGCCCCGCGTTGGCGGGCCGGCGCTCGGTCTTTTGGACGCGGCGACGTACCAGCTGGGCCGCCTGACCCTGCAGCCGCAGGATGCCTTGGTCCTCTACACCGATGGCGTGACGGAGGCCACGGGTCCTGACGAAGAGTTCTTCCTGGAGTCGCGACTCGAGGCCTGCGTGCTCACGGCGCCGGGCGAAACCGCGCGGCAGCTCGTGGAACGGGTGTCGCGCGCGGTAGAGGCGTTCGCGGCTGGCGCCCCCGCCGCCGACGACATCACCCTCGTGGCGCTGCGCTACTGCGGCTCGGCGGATGGCAGCCGACAAGATGCGTCATGACCCCCTCGATCTCAGTCACGCTCGTCAACCAGCTATCTGAGGTGAAGAGGCTCAGCCGGCTCGTCGAAGCGTTCGGCGAGGCGGAGGGGCTCGGGCCGGAGGCCGTCTTCAGCTTGAACCTCGCACTCGACGAGGTCGTCACGAACGTCATTCGATATGCGCACGAGGACGATAGCCGACAGCATCCGATCGTGGTACGGCTGGCGCTCGAACAGGACGTGCTGACGGCGCAAGTGGAAGATGACGGCCGCGCTTTCAATCCGCTGGAGGCGCCAGCCCCCGACATTGGCGCGAGCATCGACGAGCGGCCGATCGGCGGACTCGGCATCCACCTGGTGCGATCGGTGATGAACTCGGTGGAATACCGGCGGGAGGACGGACGGAACGTCTTGACCATGAAGAAAAAACTGTAGGCTGGAAGCAGGAGGCAGCGTGGAAGTCACGACGGTGTCACACGGCCTTGCCCTCGTGCTCGCCGTCACCGGGCGGCTGGACGCGGAGACGGTCGCTCCATTCGAAGCACGACTCTTCGACCTGATCGCCGAAGGACACCGGCGCATCATCGTCAATCTGGCCGGGCTCGGCTACATCAATAGCGCCGGTCTGCGGGTGCTGCTCGTTGCTGCCAAGCGCCTGAACGCCGATGGTGGCCGACTGCTACTGGCAGCTCCGGGTGATCTGGTCGGCCGGGTACTCGACGTGTCCGGTTTCTCAGTCGTGCTCGAAACGTGCGCGACAACCGAGGAAGCGCTCGCACGTGTAGAGAGGTGAGTTCGAACGATAGGCGTTCACCGGAATAATTCCAGCCTCACACCGCATCAAGTTGGGGTGTCGCAAACAGCCTGAACGCAGGCGATAGAATGAGGAGTGATCGCCTTCTCGAACGTCAGCAAGCAATACGGCCGGCAAGTCCTGTTCGTCGACGCCTCGCTACAAATCAATCCAGGAGAAAAGGTCGGGCTCGTCGGGCCGAATGGCGCGGGAAAGACGACGCTGTTTCGCATGATTGTCGGCGAAGAGGCGCCTGATGAAGGGGAAGTCACCTTTCCTCGAAAGCTCACCGTCGGCTACTTCCGGCAGGACGTCGAGGAAATGAGTGGGCGGTCCGTTCTGGACGAGGCGATCGCCGGCAGCGGCCGTCTGGGGGATCTTCACCATGAGCTCGAAACACTCCAGCACGCCATGGCGGATCCGTCGCGAATGGACGACATGGACGCCATCCTGTCGCGGTTCGGTGTGGTGCAAGAAGAGTACGAACACCTGGGTGGCTACGCCCTCGAAGGACAAGCGCGCGAGGTGCTCCATGGACTCGGCTTCGACGACGAGCGAATCGACGGCGATGTGGGCGCGCTCTCCGGCGGATGGAAGATGCGTGTTGCCATGGCTCGCGTGCTCTTGGGCCGTCCCGACATCCTGTTGATGGACGAGCCCACCAACCACCTCGACATCGAGTCGATCATCTGGCTCGAACGCTTTCTCAAAGCGCAGTCTGGCGCACTGTTCATGACCTCGCACGATCGCGACTTCATGAATCGGATTGTCACGCGTATCGCCGAGATCGACGGCGGCGAGATCACGTCCTACTCCGGC
This sequence comes from uncultured Acidobacteriota bacterium, assembly GCA_963724485.1. Classification (GTDB taxonomy): domain Bacteria; phylum Acidobacteriota; class Vicinamibacteria; order Vicinamibacterales; family UBA2999; genus JACCSI01. The sequence goes on along the minus strand of CAVRUW010000008.1, from coordinate 283,703 downwards.
AACTACGACTTCTACGAGCACGAGCGCACGGTCCGCGAAGCGAATCGCGAGGCGGCATATGCGCGACAGCAGGCCATGTTGGCCAAGGAACAACGCTTCATCGAGCGCTTCCAGACGCACGCGGCGAAAGCCGCGCAAGTGCAGAGTCGAATCAAGGCATTGGACAAGATTGAAAAGATCGAACTGCCGAAGAAACGCAAGGTCGTGCAGTTCGACTTCCGAAGCCCGCCGCGCTCGGGCGATCAGGTGGCTGTCGTCGATCACATCAGCAAGGCCTACGGCACTCGCGTTGTGTATGACGATCTCAACCTGACCATTCGGCGTGGCGAGCGGTGGGCGGTGATGGGTCGCAACGGCGCCGGCAAGACGACGCTCCTCAAAATGGTGGCCGGAGTGTTGACGCCGGACATTGGGCACGTTCGGGTTGGGGCGAGCGTCAAGCTTGGCTACTTCGCGCAGCAGTCGCTGGACATCCTCGATCCCTCACTCACCGTGATCGAGCAGCTGCAAAAGGACTTCCCGCATGAAGGGCTCGGGGTGCTTCGCAATCTGGCGGGCGCTTTCCAGTTCTCAGGCGATGATGTCGACAAGAAGATTCGGGCGTTGTCGGGGGGTGAGAAGACACGCCTGGTTCTGGCCCGGATGCTGTTCGATCCTCCCAACTTTCTCGTGCTCGACGAACCGACGAATCACCTCGACCTCGCCACCAAGGAGATGCTCGTGCAGTCACTCGGAAACTTCGAGGGCACGATGCTCTTCGTTTCACACGACCGCAGCTTCCTTCGCGGACTGGGCAGCCGGGTACTGGAACTGGGCGGAGACGATCAGGACAACAGCCCGCATCTCTATCCGGGTTCGTACGTAGAGTACGTCGAACGCACGGGCCATGAAGCGCCTGGGGTACACGGGTAGTAAAGATCGCGATGAAGTAGTTATCAGTTAAACAGTTACCAGTTCGAAGGGATGCCTTTGACCTGGCAACTTTCTTTGAACTGGCAACTGACAACTGGTAACTGACATTGATCAACGTGTCGCGGCTCGCAGCTGTTTGTATGCCAAGAGCATCGCCTCATACGAATAGTTGGCATTTCTGCCGCTGGGGTTGGGCAGGACGAAATAGCGCGTCGTTGGCGTCGTGAGTTCGGGTTGAAAGCCAAACGTCACGGGACGCTTCCAGGCAGCGCGGTCGCCCAGCGCCTCGAGCAGCGCTCGCCACACCGTCACGCCGACGACCGCGACGATGGCCGGGCGGTGACGGCGAATTTTCCGCATCAGCCTGGTGGCGCCGTCGCGATACTCCTCAGGGCGCAAATCGTTGATACCGGGCGTCGGCCGGGGAACGATGTTCGTGATCCCATAGCCCCACTCTGGCAGCCGATCGTCGTCTTGAAACGTGATCGGCTCCGGTACGAGACGCGATTCGAACAGCAGCCGCCAGAAACGATTCGAATAGCCGGCGAAGTGATGCCCTGTCAGTGCCGATCGGATCCCGGGGTTGATGCCGACGAAGAGGACCCTGAGGTTCGGCCCAATCCGATCGCGGAGCTTTAGCTTGCTTACTTCGGCTACGCGCCGCACTGCCCACCTGCCCTACCAGCCCTACCATGCCCTACCTGCCCTACCAGCCATACCTGCCCTACTAGGCCCACCCGCCCGATGTAATCTGTCTCCATGCGATGGCTCGTGAAGGAAGAACCTTCGAATTACAGCTTTGAGCAATTTCTTGCTGATGGCTCCACGGTGTGGTCCGGGGTGAAAAACCCGCTGGCGCAACGAAACCTGCGCACGATGAAGAACGGCGACCGCGTCTTCTATTACCACACAGGGAACGAGAAGGCGATCATCGGAACCGCCAGGGTGACGAAGGTTGCTTACCCGGATCCGAACGATAAATCCGGCAAGCTCATGGTGGTGGAGCTGGCGGCTGACAAGAAGTTGAAGCGTCCGGTCACACTTGCCGAGATCAAGGCCTCCGGCCGTTTTGCAGACTTCCCGCTCGTGCGGCTTCCCCGCCTGTCCGTCATGCCGGTGACGGATGCTCAGTGGGAGGCGATTGAGGAGATGGCACGCGCGTAGCCAGGACCTTGTCGACACGCCGTTCGTCCATGTCGACGACCTCGAAGCGCATCCCGCCCCACTCGAAGACGTCGGCCGTGCGCGGCACGTGACCGAGCCTGGCCATCACGAACCCGGCCATCGTGTGATACGCCCCGCTCTCGCCTTCCGGAATCTCGAGGCTGAACTTCTCGATCGCTTCTTCGATAGCCGCCGAGCCGTCGACGAGCCACGATCCATCCGCTCGCGCGACGAATGCCCCGCCCGCCTCGCTGGCATCGGCGGGAATCGCGCCGACGAGTCCCTCGAGGAGATCGCCAACCGTCACCAGCCCCTCCACAGCGCCGAATTCGTCCATCACGATCGCCAGGTGACGATGTTTCGCGCGAAAGGCTTCGAGGAGCTTGAAGGCAGGCATCGAGTCCGGCACGAACAGCGGAGCGCGGATCAGGCTGCGCAAGTCGAGTCGCCCGCCCTTGAGGATCGCCGGCAGCAGTTCGGCCGCCCGCACCGTGCCAATCACGTTGTCGAGCGTTTCGTTGCAGACGACGAATTCGGTGTGACTGTGTGAGGCAAGGAACTCACGCAGTTCTTCGGGCGTGATATCGACATCGACCCATTCGATGTCGACTCGCGGCGTCATGATGGCAACGACGCGCTGGTCACCAAGCTGAAAAACGCGTTGGACGATCGACTCTTCGGCCGGCTCGATCGCGCCGCTCTCGGCTCCTTCGCTGATCACCGCACGAATCTCGTCTTCCGTCAGCCCGGCTTCGGCGGTTGCTTTGAATCCAAACGCGCGCATGGTGAGCGCGGTTACGCCGGTGATCGCCTTCACGATGGGGCCGCCAATCCGCGACAGCAACTGCATCGGCCGCGCCACCCACGACGCCACCGTTTCCGGATACTGCAGCCCGATGTTCTTGGGCACGAGTTCGCCCAGAATCAGTGAAAGCAGCGTGATGCCGGCAACGACAATGGCGAGAGCGATGCCTTCGGCGTAACGAGCGACTTCGGGAAACTGCGCGATGAAAGCCGCGAGCGGCTCAGAGATGGTCGCGCCGCCGTACGCGCCGGCCAGGATCCCTATGAGCGTGATGCCGACTTGGACAGTAGAGAGAAACTGTGCCGGGTCATTCGCCAGCTCCAACGCCGCCTTCGCTCGCGAGTCGCCTTCTTCCGCGCGTTGCTGGAGGCGGATCTTGCGCGCCGCCACCACCGAGATCTCCGACATCGCAAACACCCCGTTGGCCAGGACAAGGAGCACGATGACGAAAACCTCGAACCAGACGCCGCCCATTTCGTCACATTGTACTGGTCGGGCCAGGGCCCGGTTTCGCCGGGAGTGATCAGTTACCAGTTGTCAGTTCAAAGTAGTCAGCCCTTTGAATTGGCCACTGGCAACTGGCAACTGCCTGAGGCGATCCGCCAGGCAACGTCCCGACACCAGTGGATCCCCAATTCCCGCCATCGGATCCTCCAGCGGAAACACCGCCCGCAGCCCTCCGTCTAAGCCAGCAATCCCATGCTGACCTTCGAGCGCGTCAGAAAGTCGTACGGCACGACCGTGGCGGTTGACGATCTCTCCCTGACCATTCGACGAGGCGAAGTGCTTGGCCTCCTCGGCCCGAACGGCGCCGGGAAGAGCACCACGGTGAACCTGGCCGTCGGGCTCCTGGCACCCGACACCGGGCGCGTCGTCATCAATGGCGGCAACCCGCAGACACCAAGCGTCCGGGCTCGGCTCGGCGTCGCGCCGCAGGCGCTGGCGTTGTACGAACTGCTGTCCGGCACCGAGAATCTCAGGTTTTTCGGCGAGATGTACGGCTTGTCAGGCAGCGCGCTCCGCAATCGCGTCGATTGGAGCCTGGAATTCGTCGGCCTGACCGAACGCGCCAGGGATCGTGTCGCCGCATACTCGGGCGGCATGAAACGGCGCCTGAACCTGGCGTCCGCGCTGGTTCATGATCCCGAGCTCGTGCTGCTCGACGAGCCCACCGTGGGTGTCGATCCTCAGTCGCGCAACCAGATCTTCGAGAACATCCTGGACCTCAAGCGCCATGGTTGCACGCTGATTTACACAACCCATTACATGGAAGAAGCTGCTCGACTCTGCGACCGCGTCGCCATCATCGACAAAGGCCGCTTGCTCGCGCTCGGTACGGTCGACGAGCTGCTTCGGACGCACGGCGCACGTCCGACACTTGTCGTCCAGACCGATCAGGGCGAGCACCGGATCGAGACCGACGATCCACTTTCCGAGCTCAATCGGTTGGCCGCTCTTGGAACCGTCGCCGCTTTTCAGATGGAGCGACCCACTCTCGAACACGTCTTTCTGCAATTGACCGGGCGAAGTTTGCGCGATTAGGTCCGGTGGGACGGGTGAGGCGGGTAGGCGGCCACGTGGGCGCGATCGAGGACAACAAGATGCAACGAATCGTGTCGCTAGCGATCAAGGACCTGCGCATCCTGCTGCGCGTCAAGGCGGGATGGTTTTTTACGTTCGTTTGGCCCGTCGTCGTCGCCGTGCTGTTCGGCTTTGTCTACTCTGGGCAGAGCCAGGGCCCTCGGGCGCTGCGCGTGGTGGTCGTGGACGAAGATCGCACCGACGCGTCCCAGGCATTCGTGCAGAAGCTCGAGTCCTCCGGCGACTTCACCGTCGATCGGGCGGCCCGATCGGAGGCGGAGGCAATGGTCCGACGCGCAGAACGGTCGGCGTTCGTGGTGATCAAGCCCGGATTCGGCGAGAGCTCGTCACGGATGTTCTACGGCGAGCCGCGGCAAATCGAGATCGGCAACGATCCGGCCCGCCAAGCCGAAGCGTCGATGATCGAAGGCCTTCTGATGAAGCACGCGATGGGCGACCTTCAAAAGCTCTTCAAGGATCCAGCCGCGTCGCGGGAGATGGTCGATGGGGCACTGCGAAGCCTCGGGCCGGTCGGCAACACCAGCGCCGGCGCACCGCTCAGTCGCTTTCTTGGTGAGCTCAACACGTTCCTCTCGTCACCGTCCCTGCCGCCAACTTCCGGGAGGGGGGACTGGCAACCGGTCGTCATCTCGAAGGTGGCAACCGCTCGCGAGCGTGCGTGGCCCACCAACGCATTCGCTATTACCTTCCCCCAGGGCGTGATGTGGGGAATCATCGGCTGCGTCATGTCGTTCGCAATCGGACTGGTGAGCGAACGCGTGCGTGGCACGTTTGTGCGGCTTCAGATGGCGCCGCTGACGCGCGTGCAGATCCTCGCTGGCAAGGCGCTCGCCTGCTTTGCGTCGATCAGCGTTCTGCAGATCGGTTTGTTCGCGATCGGGATGGGTTTCTTCGGCATCCGGATCGACTCTTACCCGCTCCTCGTGGTCGCCTGCGTGTGCGCGAGCCTCAGCTTCGTCGGCTTCATGATGATGATTGCCGGGCTCGGTCGCACAGAACAAGCGGCGGCGGGCGCCGGGTGGGCGATGCTCATGCCGATGACGATGTTCGGCGGCGGGATGATGCCGCAATTCATCATGCCGGGCTGGATGCAAACGATTGGCAATCTGAGCCCGGTGAAGTGGGCGATTCTCGCCTTCGAAGGCGCGGTGTGGCGCGGCTTCACCCCGAGCGAGATGCTGCTTCCCTGCGTCATCCTGCTCGGGTTCGGCGCAGTCTGTTTCGCCATTGGAGTCCGCGGACTGCGCGAGGCGTAGAGACGCCATAAGGTCCGCCGCGACGAAGCCTCAGAGAGTCAGAGAGTCAAAGACGGCCGCCATCGCGCGCCCGTACCGAACGTACGGCGGGGGCATTCTTGAATGGGGCAAACGCCGGTACCCGGTCGAACCACGCTGCGCAGCCCGACCCCGACCCTCCTTCCAGACCCCGCAGCAAGGAGGTTGCCCCCTCGCTCATTCGACCCACCTGAAACTGGGTGACGGCCAGGATTAGCGAGAAAGGCCGGGCGTCAATGATCTGAGGCCCCGCCTTTCTCAAGTAGTCGTCAGCACTGTCGAACTTGCCCCGTTTCAGGTCGATGATGCCAGCGATGAACGCATCCACCGGCCTGAGGGGCTGGCCAGTTTTCAGACCACTGCGCCACACACCGAAAGCCTCCTCGGCCTGGCCGGCAAATGCCATGTTGAAAGGCAACCACAATTTGATCTGCACGTTGTCCGGTTGGATCGACAGTCCCTCAGCCATGTTCTGGTACGCCTCGGTCTGCCGATCCATCCACCAGAGAAGCGTCGTCAGGTTGTTGCGACCGTTATTGGAAAGCGGGTCGATTCGAAGCGCCTCGCGAAACTGATTTTCTGCTCGCTCCGGCTGCGGGTCGCTCGGGCACTGGAAGCTAGGAGACATCGAATAGGAATCGCCGATGAGGACCAGGGCTTCGCTGCTTCGCCGATCGAGCCGTAGCGCCTGCTCGGCCGCGGCGCGCCAAGCAGGCACCATCACCAGCGAACGGTACGCCAGCGCGAGTGCGATCTGCGCATCGATCAGTCCTGGTTCCAATGTGGCGGCCGTCGTCGCTTCTTGGAGTGCCTGTTGCAAGACCTCGCTCGATACCCTTCCTTGATTGTTCGCCGGTGCGGCAAGGCGCGAGTCGGTCTTGCTCAGCCACGCCCACGCCTCGGCATAACGCGGCTCCCGATCGACCGCCTTTTGCAGAAGCCCGCGCGCCTCGCTCAGGCGACCCAGCGCATAGTGCGCCCGCGCTTCGCTCACCGCCTGGTAGGCATCAAGCGATGGAGTTTCGCTCGGCCGCGTTGCTTTCCTTCCCCGCTGGCCGAAGCTTGCAGCAAACCTGGCCGCCAACTCGTCCTCGAGTGCAAACACGTTCGCGACACGATCGGTGAGGGTCTCCTGCGCTTCGATGGCATCCTTTTCCGCGTCGACGAGCCGAGCCATCACGCGAAGGTCGTCACCGACGCGCTGGTAGCTGCCATGCACGTAGTAACGAACGCGAAGACTCCGCGAAATCTGTCGTGCGAGATCCGAACTCAGCGATTGCGACTCAGGACGCGACTGCGCCGCATACAGTTCCACGACACGTTCACGGGGAACGAGCACCAGGTTCTCCAGCGGTTGCAGTCCCGCGCTGAGCGCATCGGAAAACGCGCCGGCGAGCCAATCATCCGCCGGCTGTCGCGTCATGTTTTCGAATGGCAACACGACCAGCCGTGATGGGCCGTTCACGGTGCTCACCGTCGGTGATGGCACGACCGCTTCTCGGCGCTTGATCACTGCCACAGTCAGTGCTGCGAGGATGACGGCAGCGGTAGCCGCGAGAACCACGACCGGACGACGTAGCGGATCCCACCGGGCTCGACCATCGATCTCACGCTGGAATGGGCGAGCCGGATCAGTGTCGCGTTGTAACCGGCGCAGGTCGGCCATGAGATCCCGTGCGCTCTGGTAACGTAACGAGGGATCTTTCTCAACTGCCCTGAGGATGACCTGCTCGAGTGCCGGTGGAACTTTGGGATTGAGCTCCGACGGCCGGCGCAGGTCCCGGTTCAAGGTCGCGTCAACGATGACACCTGTGTTCGACCCAGCGAACGCGCGTTGGCCAGTCGCCATCTCGAACATCACCAGACCTAGCGCGAACAGATCGGTCCGCGAATCGACTGCCTCGCCTCGTACCTGCTCGGGCGCCATGTAACCGGGCGTCCCAACCCAGGTTCCCGACCCTGTCACGGTCATCTTCGTCACCGCGGCCGCATCGAGGCCGGCGGAACTTCCTATCAGCTTGGCGATACCGAAGTCCAAAACCTTCGCGTCGCCGCGGCTCGTCACCCAGACGTTGGCCGGCTTGATGTCGCGGTGAACGATTCCTTTGGCGTGACGCAGCATCGAGGGCATCTGCGATCTGGAGTGAGAGCGCAGCCACTCGTCCAATCGGCAGCGGACCTCTGGTTAGCATCCTGTCGAGTGCCTCCCCCTCGAGCAGTTCCAGCACCAGGAACTGTTGGCCCTGGTACTCGCTGATGTCATAGAGCGTGCAGATGTGCGGGTGGTTGAGTGCCGACACGGTTTCGGCCTCGCGCCGGAAGCGCTCGCTCGCCCCCGGGTCGCGGGCAAGCGTGGCGGGCAGGAACTTCAACGCCACGTCGCGCTTCAACCGCAGGTCCTGTGCGCGATACACCTGACCCATGCCGCCGGCACCGAGCTCTGCGAGCACACGGTAGTGCGAGAACACCTGGCCGATCATGTTTCAGCGCACGACGATTATAGAGTCGGATCGGAGGTATGCTTCGCCCTTCGGAGGTGTTATGAAGCAGTCCGTGACCATCGAGGTAAACGGCCATTCTCATCATGTCGACGTCGAGCCACGACTTCTCCTCGTCCACTTCTTGCGTGACGTAGTGGGACTCACCGGCACCAAGATCGGGTGCGACACCAGCCAATGCGGCTCTTGCACGGTGCTGCTCGATGGCGCCGCGGTGAAGTCGTGCACCTGTCTCGCGGTGCAGGCTGACGGCGCGAAGGTTACGACGGTCGAAGGGCTCGCGACCGATGGCAAGCTGAGCGCAATGCAAGACGCGTTCTGGGCCAAACACGGACTGCAATGCGGCTTCTGCACGCCGGGCATGATCTTCGCCGCGCAGGAGATCCTGCGTAACAATCCGAACCCGTCACCCGAGGAGATCAGGCACGGCCTCGAGGGCAATCTCTGTCGGTGTACCGGATATCAGAACATCGTTCGCTCGGTGCAGAGTGCGGCCGCAGCCATGGCAGGTCGATCATGAGCAGCGCCTCCCCTCGCGTGTTTGGTTCCGGCATCCGCCGTCGCGAAGATCCGCGGCTCCTCACGGGCGTTGCCCGCTACACCGCGGACATCACGCTACCGGGCATGACATACGCAGCGGTGCTGCGCAGTCCGCACGGACACGCGCGCCTCCGCAAGATCGACACGACCAGCGCCAAAAGCGCGCCAGGAGTCGTCGGCGTTTACACCGGCACTGATTCAGCCGCTGCGCTGCAGGCCATTCCGTGCGCCTGGTTGATTCCCAACAGCGATCTCAAGGTAGCCCCTTATGAGGTGATGGCCCGCGAGGTGGTCCGCTACGTCGGCGATGCGGTCGCAGTCGTGGTCGCCGAGTCCGCACAGCAAGCTTACGATGCGCTCGACTTGATCGACGTCGACTACGACCCGTTGCCGGCTGTGGTCGATCCGGAGCTGGCGACCAAAGACGGCGCGCCGCAGTTGCATGCCCAGGCTGCGAAGAACGTCGCCTTCCATTGGACGGTGGCCGGCGGAGACATCGATGCGGCGTTCAAGTCCGCGGAAGTGGTCATCCGCGATCGCATCATCCAGCAACGCCTGATCCCGACCCCGATCGAACCACGCGGCGCCGTGGCGCACTACGTGCCTGCCACCGGCGAAATGACGATCTGGAACACCACGCAGAATCCGCACATCGTCCGCTTCATCATGTCGCTGGTGACAGGCGTCACCGAGGACCGTCTGCGCGTGATCGCGCCGGAAGTCGGCGGCGGCTTCGGAGCCAAGATCGCGCAGATCCAGGGCGACTTCATCACCGCGTTCTGCTCGATGAAGCTCGGACGCCCGGTGAAGTGGATCGAATCACGATCGGAAAACTACCAATCGACGACGCACGGACGCGACCATGTGCAGGACGTCGAGTTGGCCGCGACGCGCGATGGGAAGATTCTCGGGCTGCGTTGCACGGTATGGGCCGGCATGGGTGCCTATCTGTCGACCGCGGCACCCGGCATTCCGACCATCCTGCACGGCCTGATGCTCTCAGGTCCGTATCAGGTACCGGCCGTCAAAGAAGACGTGTACGGCGTGTACACAAACACCACGCCGGTTGAAGCCTATCGTGGCGCCGGACGACCCGAGGCCACCTACATGCTCGAGCGGTTGCTGGATCGACTCGCGCGTGAGATCAAGATCGATCCCGTGGAGATTCGTCGCCGCAATCTGATCCCGCCATTTACGGATGGCCACAACGTGGTCACCGGCCTGACCTACGACAGCGGCAACTATCAAGCCGCGCTGGACAAGGCGCTATCGCACATCGGCTACGAGCAGCTGCGAAAGGAGCAGGCCGCGGCGCGAGAGAAAGGCCGCTACATCGGCATCGGATCCACTATGTACGTGGAGATCTGCGGCCTCGGTCCCTCGCAGGTTGCCGGTGCCGTCGGCTTTCAGGGTGGCCTGTGGGAGAGCGCCATCGTCCGCTTCCATCCCAGCGGCAAGGTGCACGTCTTCATCGGCGCTTCGCCCCACGGACAGGGCGAGGAGACAACCTTCGCGCAAATCGTGGCCGACGAACTGGGCGTGAAGGTGGACGATGTGAAGATCGTTCATGGCGACACCGACAGCACGCCGATGGGGTGGGGGACGTATGGTAGCCGCACAACCGCCGTGGGCGGCGCGGCACTTGCCGTCGCGACGAGAAAGATCAAGGACAAAGCCAAGCTCCTGACCAGCCACTTGTTGGAGGCCGCGGTCGAAGACATCGACTACGCCGATGGCAAGTTCTTCGTCAAGGGATCACCCGACAAGCACAAGACCATTCAGGACATCGCTCTGCTTGCCAACGTCGCGTGGAACCTGCCGCAAGGGATGGAAGCCGGCCTCGAGGCTTCGAGTTTCTACGACCCGCCGAACTTCGTGTTTCCTTTCGGCACGCACGTGGCCGTCGTCGAAGTCGATGCGGCGACCGGACATGTGACATTGAAACGCTACGTCGCGGTCGACGATTGCGGCCCGCAGATCAACCCGGTCATCGTCGAGGGGCAGGTGCACGGCGGCGTCGTGCAGGGCATCGGCCAGGCGTTGTGGGAAGAGGCCGTTTACGACAGCAATGGACAGCTCCTGACCGGGTCGTTGGCCGACTATGCCATCCCGCGTGCTGACGTGCTCTGCGAAATCGACGTGCTCTCGACGGTGACGCCGTCGCCGCATCACCCGCTCGGGGTCAAAGGCATCGGCGAGGCCGGCACGATCGCGTCGACGTCCGCGGTCTACAACGCCGTCATCGACGCGTTGCAACCGTTCGACGTGAAGTCAATCAGGATGCCAATGACACCGGAACGTGTGTGGCGCGCGGTGAACGGCGCAAAGGGAGCGTGAGATGTATTCACCAGACTTCGCCTACCATCGAGCCACTTCCCTTTCTGCCGCGCACGCGCTGCTCGCCGAGAATCCCGGGGCGAAGGTGATTGCCGGCGGTCACAGCCTGATCCCGCTGCTGAAGCTTCGTCTCGCGTCGCCAGTCGCGTTGATCGACATCGGGCGCATCGCCGAACTCCGCGGCATTTCGCAGTCGGGTGACACGATTCGCATTGGCGCGCTGACCACTCATAGCGAGTTGGCGTCTTCCGCCGCATTGAAGAAATCGGCGGCAGCACTCGCCGAGGCGGCGGGCCAGGTTGGCGATCCCGCCGTCCGCAATCGCGGAACGATCGGCGGAAATATTGCCCACGCCGATCCAGCGTCCGACCTGCCGACCGTCCTCGTCGCGTTGGGCGCACAAATCGTCGCCGCGCGCGCTCAAGGCGAACGAACGATTCCCGCCGAGAAGTTTTTCACGGGAATCATGACCACGTCGCTGGAAGAGGATGAGATCGTGGCCGCGGTGATGGTGCCGGCGAGCGGAGCCGGCCAGGGATCCGCGTATGTGAAGTTTTCACATCCGGCATCCCGATATGCGGTGGTTGGCGCCGCCGCCCTCGTGACTCGTCAGGGTGGCAAGTGCACCGCGGCTCGCGTCGCCATCGGCGGCCTCGTACCGTTTGCGCGACGTGCGCCCTCGGTGGAGCGCGCCCTCATCGGAACGGCCGCAGACGAAGCGGCGATCCAGGCGGCTGCTGCGCTGATATCGAACGATCTCGGCAAAGACGTCGCCGGTGACATTTTTGCCTCCGCCGACTACCGCGCAGGGGTGGCACCCACGTACGTGAAGCGCGCGCTGACGGCGGCCGTTCGTTAGGTGCGACGGTGCGACAGGTGCGGTTTATCACGTGAGCGTGGCCGATCGAAACACGCTGGCCATTCCTGCGTCGGTTGACGCCCTCCAGGAAGCTCTGGCGGGCGAGCAGTACGTTGCCGAGCGGTCGCTGGCGGTCTCCATATATCTAGCGCTCCGGTTGAAACGCCCCTTGTTCCTCGAGGGCGAGGCAGGCGTTGGCAAGACCGAGGTGGCCAAGGTGCTGGCGGCGGCACTCGACACTTCGCTCATCCGTCTGCAGTGCTACGAAGGGCTCGACGTCAGCCATGCTGTCTACGAGTGGAATTATCCGCGACAGATCCTCGAGATCCGGCTCCTCGAATCCACACTTCGCAACCGCGCAGCGGCGAGTGACGAGCCATCGGCCGCCGCTCGCAACCTTTTTGCCGAAGCGTTCCTGATCAAACGGCCGCTGCTTCAGGCAATCGAGCAGACGCGCACTCGGCCGCCCGTGCTGCTGATCGACGAGATCGATCGTGCTGACGAAGAGTTCGAGGGCTATCTGCTCGAACTGCTGTCGGATTTCCAGGTCACCATCCCCGAGTTGGGCACCATCCGCGCCGCGACTCCGCCCGTCGTGGTCATCACCTCCAATCGCACACGTGAAGTACACGACGCACTGAAGCGGCGATGTGTGTACGCGTGGATCGATTACCCGGACTTCGATAAGGAGCAACGGATTGTCAGGAGCAAAGTCCCCGGTGTCAGCGAGCGCCTGGCGGAGCAAGTGACGGCATTCGTCCAGGAGCTTCGAACCGCCGACCTTTACAAAGTGTCCGGCGTTTCCGAAACGCTCGACTGGGCGGCGGCTCTCCTGGCGTTGAACCGGCAAACGCTGGAGCCCGAGGTGATCGAAGAGACGCTGGGATTGCTGCTCAAGAATCAGGAAGACATCCAGGCGGTTCGTGGCGAACGGACGCGCACCATGCTGGCGCGGGCCCTGGAGCGCGGCACCAAGCAGGCGTGATTCATCCTCTGCGTCCTCATGGCCGAAGCCTTCGTCGATAACCTCCTGCTGTTTGGCCGGCTGCTCCGTCAAGCGGGCTTGGACGTGCACCACAGCCGATTGCTCGACGCAATCCGCGCCCTGGAATGGATCGGTGTCGACAACCGGCGCGACGTCCGGGCTACGCTGAAATCGCTTCTGGTCCAGCGTCATGACGATCTCGATCGCTTCGATGCCGCTTTCGACCTTTTCTTCCGCGCACGTCACGAACCCGGTTCCGGCCTGCCACTGTTTTCGCTGGGCGAACGGCCTCGCGTCGTCGTTCGACCGGCGCCAGGGGTTCCAGTTCATGTCGAGCTCGAGGAGGTCGGCGCGGACGAAGCACGGGAGTCGCCGCGGGCAACGAGCGCCTACAGCGCCGTGAGCGTGTCGAGGACCAAGGACTTCGCCGACTTCACGACCGCCGAACTGGAAGCGGCACGTCGCCTGTTGATGCGGCTGCCATGGCGCCTCGGTGTCCGGCGGACCAGACGTTGGGAGCGCGCTACCGGCAACGCCATTGACCTTCGACCGTTGCTGCGCCAGAGCCTGATGCGAGGGGAACTCGTCGACCTCACGTTCCGCCGGCGCCGGGAGGCGCCTCGTCCAATTGTCGTCATCGGCGACGTCAGCGGATCGATGGAGCGATACAGTCGCATTCTTCTTCACTTCGTGTCGGGCCTCGCCTCCCACGCGCGTCATCTTGAAGCGTTCGTGTTCTCCACCGAGTTGACGCGGATCACGCGCCGGATCGCGCGATCGCAAGCACCGTTGAACGAGATCATGCGAGACGTCACGGACTGGGGCGGGGGCACGCGCATCGGCGAGGCGCTGCACACCTTCAACACCCGATGGGCCCGCAGGGTCATGCGAAACGGACCGGTCCTCCTGATCCTCTCCGACGGCTGGGATCGCGGAGACCCAGAGATGCTGGCTCGCGAAATGGCGCGCGTGCGCCGCAGCTGCCGGCGTCTCATCTGGCTCAATCCACTGCTGGGCATGGCGAGCTACGAGCCGCTGACGCGAGGCATCCAGGCGGCGCTGCCCTACGTCGATGACTTTCTGCCGGTCCACAACATCGCGAGCCTCGAGCAATTGGCGACTGTGTTAGCGTCCACTGATGGATTTGACCGCGACTTATCGCTTCGAGGCGCCGCCGCAGCAAGTGTGGGATCTGCTCATGGACGCCGACGCCATCGCCGCCTGCCTGCCCGGGTGTCGCGGTCTGCGCCCGAGCGGTCCTGACCAGTACGACCTCGAGCTCGTCGCTGGCGTTGCCGCCGTGTCCGGGACCTTCAACGCGACCATCGCCATCGAAGACAAGCAGCCGGCCGAGTCCTACAAACTTCGCGTCGACGCGAATGGCCGCCCCGGCTTCGTCCGCGGCCAAGCGCTGGTCACGCTCGTCGCCGACAACAACGGCACCAATGTCAACGTCGCCGCCACCGCGGACGTCGGCGGCACGATTGCGCGAGTCGGCCAACGGCTGCTCGACGGCGTCGCGCGGATGACCATGGAGCGGTTCTATGGGTGCCTGGCGAAGAAGTTAGAGCCGACGGACGTTGGCTGATCGGTGAATCGATGTCGAAATTCATCGCCGATCACCTGCCCGAGGCGCTGCGCGCGAAACTTTCACGCGACCACGCGCTGGTAAATGCGGATCGCGCGATTGTGATCTGTACGGTCGACGAGACGGGGTGGCCGCACCCAGCCATGCTGAGCTCGTACGAAGTTGTTGCCCTCGACAATCGCAACGTCAGGCTTGCGGCGCACGTCTCCAGCCGCACGACCCGCAATCTCAAGGCCAACGGGCGGATCACATTGATCCTCGTCGATGTCGGCACGGCGCATTACGTGAAAGGCGACGTGCTTCTGTTAGCTGCCTCGATGACGAGCGCGCCCTCGCTCGCGATGTTCAATCTCCGCGTGGACAGTGTCCTGGATGACGATCCGCTTGCGTACCGAGGAGGCCCGAATTACGACTGGGATCACGGTCGAGCGGGCGCGGGTGGACGAAGCGATGGTGGCTGCGGTTTTGGACGAGTTGGTCCGATAGCTCTAAGGGTGGCCAACGTGTCCCACAACCGCTGGTTCCTGGCATTCGGGTTTTGCTCCGCGCTCGTCGCTGGATGCGGAAGCGACCTCGCGTCCGACAGCGCCTGCCGCAACCTCGAGTACCAGGAATCAGGTCCAACGCGCGCGCAGTACCTGCCGTGCGCCGGCGAAATGGTCGCGGTTTTGGAGGAGCTGGATCCACTGGTACGCGCGGCATTGAAAGGCGACCAGCAAGCGCGCGGCAAGGGGCAAGCGGGGGTGCGACGGCTTCGGGCACTCATGAATGCCGCAGGTGGCCGAAAGCTGCTCGAGCGATGGAGCGACAGCGGCCTGACGGATTTCAACGTCGACGTCAATAACGCCATCACACATTACGAAGCGTTCTACATGATGCGCATACTCGACGAGTCCAGTCCGTATGCCGCCCAATCGCGCGAAGCGGCCCAGCACGAAGCGAGTGCTGCCTCAGCGCGATACCTGGAGGCCCGAGGGCAGTATCGCCGACTGCGTTAACGGCCGTGAGCAGTCAGTGAATTCGACTTGGCTCTTGCACAGCACCCAGGCACCTAAGGCACCCAGGCACTGAGGCACCTTATGATTACCTCGTGTTCCTGAAGCGGAAAACCGAAGGCTCGGTCGTGTGCCCATCGTGTGGCGTGCTGGTCGGGGTCAACGACGATCGCTGCTACAACTGCGGACGCCGCAATCCTGGACTGTGGGGCTTCGCGCCCGCGCTGCGGAGCCTGGGGCACGACCTCGGCTTTGGGCCGTTGGTCGTCGGCGCCACGATCACGCTGTACGTGCTCTCGCTCCTCCTTTCGGGGCAGAACATCCGCGGCATTCTCGAGCCCAACACCGAGATCTTGTTCTTGCTCGGCGCCAGCGGTGCGATACCGGTCGTTGCCTACGGACGTTGGTGGACGTTTCTGACCGCGGGGTGGTTGCATGCCGGCCCGCTTCACGTTCTGTTCAACGTGCTGTGGATCCGCCAACTCGGGCCCGCGGTTGCGGAACTGTACGGGCCCGCGCGAATGATCGTGATCTATACGGTGTCAGGCGTAACCGGATTCGCGCTCAGCACGCTGGCAGGCATCTATCTGGGAAACGCGCCGTTCTTCTTGCGTGGGGCTGCGTTCACGGTCGGCGCCTCGGCGCCGATCTTCGGCTTGCTCGGCGCAATCGTGTATCACGGGCGCCGAACCGGGAGCAGTCACGCATCCCAAGCCGGCCTGCAGTACGCACTCTTCCTTGGCGTGTTCGGGTTGATCTTCCCCGGCGTCGACAACTACGCGCACTTGGGCGGATTCATTGGCGGCTTCTTGACAGGACTGGTGCTCGATCCCCTCAAGCCGGAACGCGTCGATCACATGGTGATGGCAGTGGTGTGCCTGCTCGCCACTGCGGTCGCGCTCGGCGCCTCGGTCATCACCGCATTACCGATGCTCCTCGCGTAGGACGGAAGCGCGGGGCCGGTTTTGAAGTTACAAGTTCCAAGTTCCAAGTTCCAAACGGGCCCTTCCTGCCGAGCTAGCGATGCACCGTCGGAACTTCAGAACTCCCGCTTGTAACTTGTAACTTGTAACTTGTAACTGATCCAGGTGCATCCGGAATCCCGGATCCCCCAGTTCAGGCCATTGAACTGGGCTCATCTCAAGAACCAAGAATCCGCACGATTTCCGTCGCTCGTCACGTTCCTGACCCCTCTCGTCCCACATTTCGGGTCCAACCAATTGGAGTCGACCGGGCATTCAGCTTGCTGAACTGAGCGGAACGGCTGTTCGTTTGTTCGTTCGGACTACCCCCTCGACTGTCCACAGGAGGTTTTTGATGAAGCGTTGGAGCAATATCACTTGGGCTTTCCTCGCCACGCTCGTGCTGGCGGCGGGCCCCGCGTTCGCCCAGGGCGGCGGCGCGAGCTCGACCGGTAGCATCAGCGGAGAAGTGAAGGACGCGCAGGGCGGCGTGCTCCCCGGCGTCACGGTCACGGCGTCGAGTCCCGCGCAGATTGGCGAGCTCACTGCAGTCACCAACGAAGCGGGCATCTATCGCTTCCCGTCGGTGCCCCCGGGCGAATACAAGCTCGCGTTCGAGCTGTCGGGTTTCCAGAACGTCGAGCGCACGGGCATTCGCATCACGCTGGGCTTCAACGCTCAGGTGAACGTGCAACTGGGTGTGGCGTCGGTTCAGGAAACCATCACCGTCAGTGGTGAGTCTCCTGTCGTCGACACGTCGACGACTCGTGTCCAGACCAACTTCGACCAGCAGCGCAGCTGGCGTCGATTCCGAACGCCCGCGACATGTGGTCGCTGCTGGCGTCGACACCGTCGGTGGTCCTGAATCGCGTGGACGTCGGCGGCGCCACGATGGGCACGCAGACGACCTATTTCGCCTACGGCTACTCGGGTCAGAACCGTCCGCTGATCGAAGGCATCAACACCACCGAAGGCACGGCGGCCGCTGGTTTCTATCTCGACTACGGCTCCTTCGAAGAAGTGTTCATCGGCGCCGCGGGCAACTCGGCCGAAATGCCCAACCCCGGCGTGCTGACGCAGTTCGTCGGCAAGAGCGGCGGCAATCGCCTCTCGGTCAACCTGTATTACGACATCGAGCGCGAGGGCGCGCAGAGCAAGAACCTCGATCCCGAGCAGGTCATTCCCAACACCGCCATCCGTGAGGACGGCAATCGCCTGAGCTCCTACGACAACGTGAACATCGGTGTTGGCGGCCCGCTCATGCGCGATAAGGTGTGGGGCTACTACGCCTATCTGAACCAGCGAAACTCCGTGGCCGCGCCGCCGACCGGCTCGTTCCTCGACGGCACGCCGTTCGACACGAAGCTGTTCAATCACACCGGCAAGGGCACGTATCAGCTCAATCAGAACCATCGGTTCATCGGCTACCTGCAGCACGGCACCAAGCAGCAGCCAACCCGCACCGACACCAACACCGGCCAGGCGCCGATTCACATCACCGCCGACTCGACGACGCTGCAGGATTCGCCGTCGTGGGTGTACAAGGGCGAGTGGAACGGCACGATCGGCCAGAACATGTTCGCCGAGTTCCGTGCCGGCCAGTTCGGCTACAACTTCGGCCTGGTGAGCAACACCACCGATACGCGGTACGAGTCGCTGACGACCTACGAACTGCATCGGCGGCGGACGCGACTGGCTGAACAAGCGGCGCCGTGATCAGTACACGGGCGCGTTCAGCTTCTTCAAGGACAACTTCGGCCGGCGGCTCGCACAACTTCAAGGTGGGTGGCGAGTACCTCGACGAGTCGGGCAACATCACCTGGGCGCAGGGCTATGCCGACAACGTGATCCACTTCGTCCGTGGCAGCCTGCAGGGGCCTGTCTCGGCGACGACGGCTGATTCGGTGCGCCTCTACAACAACTCGAGCAGCTTCAACGCGCTGGCGACCACCAGCCTGTTCGTGACCGACACCTGGTCGATCAACCGGCTGACGCTCAACCTCGGCGCGCGCTTCGATCGCTATCGCGCCTGGCTGCCGGAGCAGTCGCTTCCAGCGGGCCGCTTCACGGCGGGCGGCACGTATCGCGGAGGTCTCCGAGGTCGTCGGCTTCACGCACCTCGTACCGCGCGTCGGCGCGACCTACGACCTGATGGGCGATGGCAAGACCGTCCTCAAGGCCAACTGGGGCCGCTTCGCGTTCAACCCCGGCGTCAACCTCGCCGACGCGGTGAACCCGAACACCTCGACGCAGTACGAAGTGTGGACGTGGAACGACCTCGACGGCGACCGCATCTTCGATGACAACGAGCGCGTCGGCTCGCAGCCGACGCAGAAGTTCGGCGGTACCGCGAACACCTTCATCGACGCCGACCTGGAGAACTCCTACACCGACGAAGCCGCGTTCTTCGTCGAGCGCGCGGTGATGAACGACCTTGGCGTTCGCGTCGGGTACGTGTGGAAGAAGGACAACAACGGCTGGCAGCAGATGAACGACGACCGGCCGTTCAGCGCCTACAACGTTCCAGTGTCCATCATCGATCCGGGTCCGGACGGCAACATCGCGACCACCGGCGACAACGGAACGCTGAATCTCTTCAACCTCGACAACACGGCGCGCGGCACGCGCAACGTCGTCCGCAACGTCGAGGGCTACGAGGGGACCTACAAAACGTTCGAGATCTCGGCCAACAAGCGCTACAGCAAGCGTTGGTCGATGAACGCCTCGTTCTCGAACACCTGGTCGACCGAGCACAACAACACCTACTTCGGCAACCGGTTTGCCTCGATCGTCCAGCAGTCGTCGCTCTTTGGGCCGTTCGCGTCGAACCCCAACGAGCCGTCGCTGCACGATTTCACCAACTGGAACGCCAAGTTCAGCGGCACGATCGATGCCGGCTGGGGCATGCGCGTCACGCCGGTCCTCAAGATGCAGAGTGGCGCGCCCTATGGCCGCTACATCAACGTCGCTGGGTGCTCGGCGACGGTCACCTCGAACTGTCTGAACTACGGCTCGCAGCTCGTGCTCGCCGAGCCGATCGGCACCCGTCGTCAGGACAACGTGAGCCTGTTCGACTTCCGCGTCGAGAAGCAGATCCCGATCTCATCGCGCGCGCATCGGGCTGTTCTTCGACATGTTCAACACCTTCAACTCGAACACGGCGGTCAATCTGATCTGGCAGTCGGCTGCCACGAACAACCGCTTCGAGCGAGCGTCGACGGTCCTCGGCCCGCGCATCGCCAAGTTCGGCGCGAAGTTCGACTGGTAGAGCACAGGGAGATCGGGGAGTTCCGGGAGCTTAACTTCTCCTGATCTTCCTGATCTCCCTGTTCTCGGCTAGGGACGGGACCTCAGAACATCGAGGTCCCGTTTTCTTTTGGAGTTCCCTCCGTTCGGCACCTTAGGCACTTACCTAGGCACTTACCTCCATCTTTCATCCCTTTTCCCATCCCTTCGCCTATCCCAGCCCAGCGGCTGTTCATCACGCTGATTTCGCTTTTCGTCCCTAATTCCATCCACTATCCTTACGGGTGGCTCTCGGGCTGACCCCCGAGGGTCCCCCTGTAAGTCATTGATTGCATTGTCGGCGGCCCCCCGCCGATGTGGAGGAGGAAGGATGAAACGGAAGGCGTTGTTTCTCGCCGCCGTGCTGGTGTGCGCTATCGGCACCACCGCGTGGGCGCAGCAAACTGGTGAGATCTTCGGCCGCGTAGTCGACAAATCGGGTGCTGTATTGCCCGGAGCAACGGTGACCGTGTCGGGTCCCGCGCTCATCCAGCCGCGCGTGGTCACGACCTCAGAGACCGGCAGCTACCGCGTTCCGGAGCTCCCCATCGGTCTCTACTCGGTCAGCTTCGAGCTGGCGGGGTTCCGCACCACCGTCTATCAGGACATTCGCGTCAACATCGGGTTCAACGCGCAAGTCAACGGCGAACTCGAGCTGTCGACGGTCCAGGAAACCGTGACGGTCACTGGTGAGAGCCCGATCATCGACACCCGGGAGACCGGCACGAAGTCGGTGTTCGACCTCGAGACCATGCAGAACCTGCCGTCCGCGCGAGACCCCTGGGTCATGCTCGAACGGACCCCTGGCATCACGATGGATCGCGTGAACGTCGGCGGCAACCAGTCGGGCCAGCAGTCCGGCTACATCTCCCGCGGCTCGAGCACTGGCAACAACAAGTGGTCGATCGACGGTGTGGACATCACCGACATGGCCGCCACGGGCGCGTCACCGATCTACTACGACTTCGACATGCTCGAAGAAATGCAGGTGACGACCGGCGGCGCCGATGTCTCACAACAGACTGGCGGCGTGGGCATCAACCTCGTCACCCGCAGCGGGACTGACCGCCTTCGCGGTTCCGGCCGTGTCTACATCACGGACGAGCAGTTCCAGGGCGATAACATCAACGACGAACTGCGCGCGCAGGGTGCAGGCTCCGGCGCACCGATCCAGAACATCCGGGACTACGGCTTCGAAATCGGCGGACCGATCAAGAAGGGCCGCGCCTGGTTCTGGGGCAGCTATGGCACCCAGGACATCAAGACTGGCGTCGTCGGCTTCTACAAGACCGACCCGGCCTGCGGACCACCGCGCCCGACGGACACCGATGCGCTGCGCGCGTGCCTCGAGACGGACCTCACGACGTTGAACAACTACAACTGGAAGATACAGGCCGTTCCGTTCTCGAACAACAAGTTCACGTTCCAGAACACCTGGGCGGAAAAGGTTCGCAACGCCCGCGACGCGTCGGACACCCGACCCATCGAGACGACCTATCGCCAGAAGGCCGTGTCGAGCGATTTCGGGACGTCAGGTTGGCTGACCGGGCCGTCGCCGTTCTGGAAGGCGAGCGATCAGCACGTGATCAGCGACCGCTGGCTGGTCGACGTCATGTGGTCTCACCTGGGCAACAACTTCGTGCTCGACTTCCACGAAGACAGCCTGCGCGACGTGCAGGCGCGAGTGGAGACGACGACCAACACCTGGGCGCGTTCATACCAGGCGTCGATCTTCCTGCGGCCGACGAACAGCTTCGACGTGACGAGCAGCTACTTCCTGCCCGGCTCGATCGGCGGCGACCATGCCTTCAAGTTCGGCTACCGATGGCGGAGTGCTCACTCGACGAGCCTCAATCACCGCGGCGGCTTCATCGACGCGCGCTACACCAGCGGCCTGCCCAACTCGGCCGACATCTGGCGCGACCAGTATTCCGAATCGCACCTCGATACGCAACGCGTTCTACGTGCAGGACACCTATACGCGTAATCGCCTGACGATCAACCTCGGGTTCCGAGTCGATCGACAGGACGACGAGGCCGTGGCCGGGCGGGTGCCGGAGAATCCATTCTTCCCGACGCTGATGCCGGCGATCGACTTCCCGGGCGCCGATGCCGGCGTCGTGTGGACCGACTTTCACCGCGCGTCGGCTTCACCTACGACCTGACCGGTGACGGGCGCAACGTGGTGTCGAGCTCTTACTCGACCTACTACGGCCAGATGGCACCTGGGCAGCTCTCAAACGAGTTGGCGGCCACCGGCGCCGTCTTCGTTCGCTATCCCGTGGAACGACGCCAACGGCGACGGTTTCGTCCAGGTGCCGGAAGTCAACACGTCGGTGCCGTTCGTCATCGAAGAGCACCGCCTACGATCCGGCCAACCCGACCAACACCGGCACGACGACCGTCGTGGACCCGAACGTCAAGAACGACCGGACGCGCGAGTTCATCGTCGGCTTCGACCGTCAGGTGGGCGCGGGCATGGCGGTGGGCGCCAGCTACATCTGGCGCAAGTACGATCGGTTCGTGTGGAACGATCGCATCAACTTCACCAGCTGCGGACTATCGCGCGGTGAACTTCCAGCCGACGACCTGCCCCGCCGGCGCGCGCTGCGAAGCCATCACGTATTTCGAGCCAAACTTCCAGATCCCGTCGCCGAACATCTACACGAACGGCCGGATCGGTAGCGGGACTACAACGGTTTCGAGTTGACGTTCTCCAAGCGTCATTCGAACAACTGGTCGTTCAACGCCAGCTACGCCTACAACGACGCGGTTGAAGTCTTCGATTCGGCGGCGTCCTACGAGGATCCGTCCTGCCGGTCGAACGAGTGCCCGGGCTCGTTCCTGTATGCGCCGGAGTCGGCGGGCAGCGGCGTCGGCAACGTCTTCCAGAACGCCAAGTGGCTGCGTCAAGGCGGGTGGACGCTACTCGATGAAGTGGGGCATCAACCTCGCCGGCGGCTACCAGGGAACGCAGGGCTATCCGTTCCCGCAGTCGGTGACGACGCCATTCAACCGCGCCAACGGCGCCGGCACGGTGACGATCCTGCTGGATCCGATGGGCGACGTTCGCTACGAGAACCTCCACATGCTGAACTTCCGCGTCGACAAGAACTTCAACTTCGGTCGCTCGACGATTGTTCCAGTCGTGGAGATCTTCAACCTGACCAACACCAACACCGTGTTGGCGCAGCAGCGCAATCAGGCTGGTACCACCGCGAACCGCGTCAGCGGCATCGTGGCGCCGAGCGTGATTCGTTTCGGCTTGCAGGTGAAGTTCTAAACGCTGGAGCTGGAAACAAGAAAGGGCGGGGCGCTCAAACGCCCCGCCCTTTCTCGTTGATCTCCGTCCACGGTCCCCAGTCTCCGGACCGACCTACCGTCCATACCGCTTCGCCGTGATAATCGCTTCTTCCGCCTCGCGACGGAGTCCGGCAGCTGCCGCGGCGCGAGCCAGGACCTCCCACGCGAGGCCGTCGGTCGGCATGACCTTGACCGCCTCACGGGCCCGCTGCAGGGCTTTCGGGATGTCCTTCTCCTGCAGCGACATGATGGCCAGCGAAAGGTGCGAGCGCGGGTGACCGCGGGTTGCAGCCTTGGAGAGCAGCGTTTCCGCCTCGCTCATCGCCCCTTCCAACATCAACACATTGCCCAGAGCGAACACGACGTCCGTTCGCTCGGGGGCAATCGCCAGGCTCTGACGATAGGCGTTCGCCGCGCCTTTCAAGTCGCGAGACTGCTCGAAGGTCAGCCCAAGGTGATGCCAGGCGAGCGCGTTCTCCGGATTCACGGTGACGGCCTGCTCGAAATGCGTACGTGCGTCGGCGGGCCGCCCACGGCGCTGCATCACGAGACCGAGGCCATCGTGCGCGTAGCTGGATCGCGAGTCCAACGCGAGCGCCGCTTGATAGGCCTGCTCGGCACCAGTGAGATCTCCCTCACCCAGCAGCGCGAGACCTGAAAACGCCGCCTCCTCCGCGAGGTTGCGCGATGCGGCGTCCGTGCGAACGTGGACCAGGGCGAACGTCGCCAGGACAGCGACCGCCGCAATGGACGCCCGACGCCATTCCCGTGCCGTCACCCAATCAACGATGAGGACCAGGCCGCCACCGGCGAGCGCGCACAGCAGCGGCACCAGTGGCGCGCGATACCGGAGGCCCACGACGAGGAACAGCAGCGTGATCGAGAGCGCAATGAGAGGCGCGACGAGCCAACGTGGGGCCACGAAATGTGAGGGGAAGATCAAAGCAATGATGGCAATCGCGAACACCACTCCGAAACCAGGCAGCCATCGCAGGACGGGGAACGCCTGCCGAAAGAAGTAATAGCTGTGCGTATCGCGCAGTTCCTCGTTCTGAATACTCCAAGCGACCTTGTTACCGAGAAGCCCAACGTAGCCCAGCGGGTCCGCAGCGATCTCGCCGAGTGTCTTCTGCACGAAGTAGCGATCTTGATCGTTGCGCGTCGTGCCGAAGCGGCTGGCTTCTCCTTCGAGGCGGTCCCATTGCTCCCCGGGCCTCGCTCGCGCGGCGCCATCACTACTCGGGGTATTCCCCAGATAGAAGTTGAGGCCGCCGTACGCCTGGATCAGCGGTACCCCGGTCACCCGCCAGTTCTGCGCGACGACCGGCACAATCGCCAACGCCGCACCCAACAGCATCGTCGTCAACGGACGCAGCGAGACTGACTTTTCCCGTCGATTCCAGAGAAAAACGACGACATACGCGGCGAGCATCGCGAGACCTGTTGGCCGCACAATCGAGGCCAATCCAGCGGTCAGCCCCGCCAGGAACCACCGGCTGCGACGCTCGCCCGCGCTGGTCACGAGATCCAGCGACCACACCAGAAAGAAGATCAGCAGCGGCTCCGCGAGAATCGCGGTATCGAGGTAGATGAGCGGCGCATACACCGCCTGGAGCAGGCCTGCGGGCAAGTACGCCTTCGGCGTGAGCGTGCGTGCGGCGATCCGCGCGGTTAAGACGCAACAGATCGATGACAACGCCGCCTGGACGACACGCACGGCGGTGAGCGAGCCATCGAACAGCCACAACAGCGCGCTGACGAAGAACGAGTAACCCGGCGCATGCTCGGGATATTCGGGCCAGGCGAACCCGCGTTCGGCAAGATGCTGCGCCCACAACAAGTATTCGAGGGAGTCGAGCTGTGGGCTGCGCGACAACGGCAGCGCACCGAGCACGTTGATCGCCGCCAGCCGCAAGCCCATTGCCGTCGCCATCACGATGGCGGCGGGCATCAGGTCGACCCATCGCCACGTTCGAGGCTCAGCCGCTGCCGCCGCTTTCGCGGCCACTGTGCGAGGACGACGCATGAGCTGATCGACATGATACTTGGGCCGGGAAGGCCGCGGCTCACTCGGAGAACCGGGGACTGTGGACTGGGACCGTGGACCGCGAACCGGAGACCGGGACCGTAGACCGCCCTATCGCCCTCCCCCAGAGCCCTGTGCCCTGATCCGATCCGACTCTCCTATCGATCGGTAATGTGAGACGTCGTTGAGGAGCACCAAGCGGGGACCAGACGTATCGAGGAAATCGACGACGTTCAGACATGCGGGCAATTGGTCGAGCCGATCGCGGTAGCCACGCGGATCGAATCCGAGAAGCCCGGCGATCACCAGCCGGATCGTTGCCTTGTGTGACACGACCATTACGGTTTGATCATGGTGGTCGCGAAGGATGTCGTCGAGCGCCGCCATCGCGCGAGCCAGCACCTGCTGCCCGGTCTCGCCGCCGACTGGTGCGACCGCAAAGGGATCACGCACCCAGGCGGCATACTCATCTGGAAAAAGCGTCTCGGCTTCGGCGCGATGAAGCCCTTCCCAGCGCCCGTGATCGATCTCACGCCAACCATCACGGGCAATCGGCGTCAGCCCATGCGGCCCCGCTACGATCGACGCCGTCGCGATCGTGCGAATCATCGGGCTGCAGTAGATGGCGGCGATTGGTTGGTCGGCCAGACGCTCAGACAGCTGTCCGGCCTGGGCTTCTCCCTCGGGTACTCAGCGGGACATCCGTGGATCCTGCAAAACGGTCAGCGGCAAACGTCGTCGCCCCATGCCGTGAAAGGAGCAACCGCGTCACTTGCGGCTCCGAACGGCGGTCGTCCCCAAACCTGTGCTCAAGCCGAGAAACAGCATGCGGCCATTGTAGGACCGCTGCCCTGCGACCGAGGCCTGACGCGGCGCGGTATCATCGCCATCGCGTGAGCCTCACCCTCGGGCGCAGCCTCCTCATCGCATCCGCAATCCTGGCGGCTATCGCCGCCGCCGGCCTGACGCGATGGCGCAATGACACCGTCGACAACGTGCGACTCGAGTGGGTCGCGACCGCGCAGCAATTTGGGCCCGTCGGTTATCGCGACCCGGTAGGCGCACTGTCGCCTGACGGTCAATCCATCGCCTACAGCGAGGGTCGTTACCTGCGTGTCCGTCCGATTGCAGGCGGACCACCGTTGAGTCTCGCTCCGGTCTCTGGACAGATTCGACACCTCGCGTGGCGGCCAGACAGCAAGGCCGTTCTCACCGACGGCGACGTGGCACGAAATGGCTGGGTGGTGCACACCTTGGACACCCAGGCACAACAGCCGCTTTTTGCCGATCGTTCGGAGCTGAACGCGCAACTGCCATCAGGGGAAGCGCGCTCGGTATCGATTCGCGCGCTTCGACAGCCAGCATGGTCACCGGATGGGAAGTCGATAGCCGCGCTGATCGACGGAAGCGAGGGCAACGAACTGTGGATCGTGTCCCTCGACGCGGCGAGCTCGCGAGTTACTCGCCTGGTGCGTCGAGCCAGCTTTCCAGCGTGGACTTCTCGAGGTGAGGTCGCATGCGTCTCCTCGATCGACGGTCGACGTCGCGTGACCTTACCGTGTGACGGCCCGGCCATCGTCCCAAGTCCTGATCGCGACGCGTACGGTCCAATAGCATTCGCGCCTGATGCGACGACTGTCTATGCGGGTCTAGCCAATGCGGACGGGATGCTGGATCTGTGGGCCATCCCGGTAGCCGGTGGCCGGGCGAGTCAACTCAGCTCGTTCAGCCGCGACAGCTATGCCGCGTCCGCCGCCAACAACGGTTCGGTACTTTTCAAAGTTCAGAGCTACCGCACCCATGTCGCGATCGCGGCAGCCGATGGCGGACCGACCCGGCCGTTGACGACTTTTCAAAGCGAAACACCGTCATGGGACCCGAGCGGCCGCTTGATTGGCATCACCTACGGCACATGGCGCCGAGTTGTAGACGACGCCAACTACCCTGACATCGCACAGGAGGCGGGCATCGTCGACGTCAGCGCCCCACGGATGCCGGCATCCCCCACCCATGTCGTCGACGCATCGGATTCAGAGGATCAGTCGCTGTGCTGGTCTCCCAACGGCAGGTGGATCGCATATCACTCCCACAAAGACCAGTCGGACGATGTCTGGCTGCGACCGGCCGACGGCGCCACGCCCGGCCGGCGCATCAGCTTTCTGGGTCGCGGCGCGGAAACCGGGTGGCCACGCTGGTCTCCCAACGGTCGATGGCTGCTGTTCGATGGCGCCGACCCGAAGACCCGTGCCTCCGCGCTGTTCGTGATCGGGATCGATCAGGAATCCGGCGAGATCTCCGAGCCGCCGCGATCGGTACCGGTTGCGGGGTTGGATGTAGACATCAGCCACGGCGAGTGGCTGCCAGACAGCGAACAGTTGATCGTCATCGGCAAGGAATCGCCCGGACAGCATGTGATCTTCACCGTCCCCCGGAGCGGCGGGATCGCACGAATCGTCCATCGCGTCAGCACCGAACACGACACACCCGGACTGGCGATCTCACCGGAGGGGACGCAAATCGCCTACGTCGGCCCTGCGGCGGACGGCTTCTTTCAAGTCTTTGCGATGCCCGTGTCGGGAGGCACACCGCGTCAGGTCACGAGAGACCCCTCACACAAGACGCAGCCCGCGTGGTCACCCGACGGTCAAACGATTGCATTCACGGTGTGGAGTTACGACGCGCAGTTCTGGCGGGTTCGCAGGTAGAGACAGTTAGAACGCCTGACCGATGCTGAAATAGAAGCGGCTCCGCCGCTCTCCGGGACGGGGATCCAGCACGATGCCGTAGTCACCGCGAAGCAGGAACCACGGCGTGCGGATGCGAAGACCAAGGCCACCGGACCGCCGAAGATCGGATAACGAGAAGTCGGAAATTCTGTCGAACACATTCCCGATATCGGCGAACACCACGCCATCGAGAATGCTGACCAGGGGGACGCGAAGTTCATTGTTGAGGACGAACAGCGCGTTCCCGCCGGTCGGGACTCGGTCGGCACCGATCGGGCCGACCGCGTTCTGCGCGAAGCCGCGCAGGGTCGTGCTCCCTCCGGCGAAGAACCGTTCGCTCGCCGGGATTTCCTCGCCTCCCATGGCGTATGCCAGCCCCACACGAACGCCGGTGGCGAAGATCCACCGCGCGCGTTCGCGCTCTCTCGTCAGGGGTTCCTCTTGTGGCGCTCGCAGCGGGAAGTAGAAGAAGTGTTGGCCGTAGTACTTCAAGAACGGTAGATCTGAACCGAGCCAGCTCGGTGAGTACGCGAACGCCTGAGACAGAAACGATCCAGTCGACGCATCGAGGACCTCGTCGCGGGTGTCGCGTCTCAGGGTGCTCGTCAGCGGCGACACCGTATTCGGCGGCGTCAGCGTCGGAGGCTGTGTCGGCCGCAGCGTCTGGGCGCGCTCGTAGCGATACCCGTAGGTCCAGAAATAGGAATCACGCAGCTCGAGCTCTTGCTGAATCGACGCGCCCTTGCGGTTGATGTCGAACGCATTGGTAATCTCCGTCGGCGGATTCAGTTCTTCGCGGAGGTACAGGCTGCCGGTCGTCTTCAACGGGAAATAGTGCAGCGACGGCTGACTCATGGAGAGGCGTACCTCGCGAAGCTGCTGGTCGTAGCGCGACTGGAGGCCGAGCACGCGAGCTTTGCCCAGCGAGTTATGGTTCGAGATGTCCAGGATGCCGCCGATACCTCGCTCGGTGTCGTACGAGGCGCCATAGCGAACCTGAAACGGTTGCACCTCTCTCACCGATACGTTCAGGCGCACCGGAACTTGATCTGCCGTCTGAGTCTCAGCAGCCGGCTCCGTGGTCGCTGGAACATCACCAGTCAGCTCCTCGCGCGTGATGTCTACGATCGAAAAGGCGCCAGTGTCGTATAGGTTTCGACGCGAGCGCGCCAGTAGCCCAAGGTCGAGTGGCTCGCTCGTCTCGAGCTCGACCTGCTCACGCACCAGGTGTTCGCTGATCTTCTGATTGCCATCCACCGCGATTTCCGCAATGACGGATTGCGGGCCTTCGGCAACCGTGAATGCCACGTCAACCCGGCCCTCAATTTCATTGACGGTCAAGGTGTAGTCGGAGCGAACCGAGTTGTAGCCGCGCTGCCAGTACAGATCGCGAATGCTGTCGAGCGACCGTTCGGCCGCCGAAGGCAGAAACGGAGTTCCGTGGGCAATAGGAAGCAGCTGCAGCAGTGTGGCAGTGTCGTAGACTCCGATTGCCGGATGTGGTCACCGAGCCCACGTTGAAGCGAGGCCCCTCGCGAACAGCGATCACGATTCGCGCCGCAGTCCCCTGGTAGTCGTAACGCGGAAGATCGATCTCAGCGGACAGATAACCCTGATCCCGATAGTACCGGCGAAGGAGCTCCGTTACGACAATCGGATCGGTAAACAACTGACGTTCGAGACGTTGTGTCTCGACGATGCGATCGAGCCGATCGGGATCGACTCCCGCGACCCCTTCGAATGCGAGCGCAACCGATTCGTATCTGGGCCCAGGCTTGATGTTGAATGTCACACGACGTCGATCCGTCGACGGATCCTCAATCCGGTAGTCAACGGAAGCCTGGAGGTGGTTGTCGTGCATCAGCCAGCCCCGAAGCGCATCGACTCCCGCGTCACCTCGCTGCTTGTCGAAGACGCCGCGATGCCATTGCCGACGAACGGACTCTTGAACTTCGGCTGGCGGTGCAGCGCCGTCGAACTGCATCTCCACCAACGGACCGGGCCTGACTTGAACATCGAGTGTTGCCGACTCCGTCTGGACTTGTCGCTCGAGCCGGACCCGCGACTGAAGGTGGCCTTGCTCGATCAAACGCTCCTCGATTCGTTGTAGACCCCTTCGGATGGTGAAGAAGTCATAGGGGTCGCCCGGTTCGATCTCGAGAAGATCCTGAAGCTGCGATTCGTCACCAGCGTCACCGCTGATGGTCACGGCCTTGACCCGCGGCCTGATGCGCTCGAGACGACGCGGCGCCGGCACTCCACCGAATCGCAGGTCATGACTGAAGTCGAATCGGAAACTGTTGTCACTTTGCCGCACGCCCCGCGTCTGGAATCGCCGTGTGATGTCGTATTCGGCTAGCAAAATCTGGTCGTTGCTGTCGGTCAGGCTCGTCGAGTAGACGAATTTCAGCTCGTCCGTCAGCTCCTGGCCAATCGTGAGTCGCGCGCTGGGATCGGCTTCGTTGGCGATCAAGTTTGGTTCGATTCGTACCTCGCTCAGTCCCGTGGCACGCTCGAGACCCCGCCCGAGCTGGGATCCAACGCGTCCGGTGAGATACGAAAGCACCTGCTCTTGTGCCACTTCGAACTCTTCTCCTCGCATCTCGTCCAGCGTGCGGCCGGTCACGAGCATGGCCATGATGTCGGGTTCGGGGAGACTGGGATCAGAGGTCAACGTGGTTTCGGTCTCGCCCGGAGTTCCGCTCACAGCCACGTCGATGTCATAGCTGCCCGCTGACGTCTTCAGAAGCAGATCGACTGACGGCTGGATGCGCCGTTCGTCCACAAACGTGATGACCGCTCGTTCGGCTTCGAACCGGCGTTCGTTCAACGTGATCTCGCCGCCTTCGAGTAGCTCCACGCGTCCGATCAGCCCAGGCTGATAGGGGCTACCAACCACTCGAACGTCGACGGCGACCTCCGCCCGCGCTACGTTGTTGTCGACGATCACGGGCGTTGCTGTGTCGACGTTGACGTCGAACCGGACCCGTTCGAGTAACGCATTGCGTTCTCTCGTGAGGTTGAGTTCGGGACGCGCCGTCATGGCCGCAAGTAAGCCCTGGTCGAAGTTGAAGTCGCCGGTGAGGCCCGCCTCGTCGATGGTCACTTGCCCGCCGACGACGATCTCGTCTCCGTTGCTGCGGACGTTGAGGGTGGCGTCTGACAAGCTCCGCAGGTCGAGGGGCGCATCGAATGCGAAGTCTCGGGTCGTTGCTTGCAAATCGATCGCTTCGAGTCCGCCGCGGCCCAGCGTCGCTGATCCTCCAGCCTCGAACGTGCCGCCATTGACGTCCGCGGTGAGCTGGGTGAGCGTCACTTGTCGGCCGCGGAGGTCGATACGAGCATTCACGTGCTCGGCGGCTATATTGGGCTCGTCCGAAACGGCGGTTACGTCAGCGAGCGCGACAAAGCCATTCAGTTCGGGAGCTGCAATCGTTCCCCGGGCGGCTAGCTGCACCGTTCCGCTGCCTTCCGCTTGAACTGCGTCGGTCAGCGCCGAGACCGCTCCGGCGTTGATCGTCCCTTCAACGTCGACGGCCACTGGCCGTTCCCCGACGAGCGAGATCGTTCCCGTCGCCGTCAACGAGCCCACGGAACCCGCGAGGTCGACGTCTTCGAGCGTCGCGCTCCCCGAAGCAAGGGTGATCGACGTGGCTTTCTGCTGTTGGAGTCCGAGCTTGTCAAATGTCAGCGCGAGCTCGGGAAATGTCAGGCGCCCTTCGACTGCGGCGAGTTCGGCGCGCGCCGCTGAGAGCTGCGCATCCAGCGCGATTTGCCCGCCCAACCCCCGAGGGGCCCCGGGGATGGCGGCGGGATTCAATCCGCGAATGGTTGCCTTGAAGGTTGACGCCCCGCTCTTCCGGGGCACGTCGACCGGAAGCTGCGGCAATGCGTCGAACGGAATGCGTCCCGACGCTTCGACGGCTGCCGAGCCCCAGTTGGCGCCCAACTGCTCGATTTGCGCTTCGCCCTCCGCGACTCGCAGGCGGAGCGTCAGGTTCGAAAGGCCAGGTTCGAGTTGCGGGGTAAGAAAGAGCCCATCCTCGACCACGATGAGCAGATTCGGATCGATCGCTCGCAACGTTCCGGCGATTGAACCGCTGAGGGTCATGACTCCGTCACCGGTGATGTTCGTATCGGCTGGGAGGTACTGGACCAGCGCCGCAAGCTGCGCCCGGGCGTCCACGGTTATCCGGCCAGGGACAGCACGCTCGGTCAGTGGGAGGCTGCCGGTCAATCGCAACGCCGCGTCGCGAGCGGCAAGCTCGAGTCGATCGACGACAAGCTGTTCGTCCGCGTAACGGACTCGCGCCGGGCTTGTGATGCTGAAAGGCTGCCCACCCCACGAACCGGCCAACGATTCCACATCAACTGTTGCGCTTCCCCTCGATGGCTGGACCAGATCGCCCGAAGCGTTGAGCGTCATGCGAAGCGACCCATCGAGAGGTGACGAGAGCTCGAGTGGCAAGGCCGCGAGATCTAGATCGCGGGCCTGTAGGTCGAGCGTCGTGGGCCACGGTCGTTGGAGACCGACCCGCGCCCGTAGATCCAGCTTGAACTGGTCCGCCGCAGCGGTGATCGTTGCTTGCTTGCCCGCGGCAACGCCCTCCAGCACAATCCGGCCAAGCGCGAGCGTCGCCGGTAAGTACAAGGACGAAGCGGCTGACTGCGTGGGGGGCGGCGTGTCGACCTCCAGAGACTCAATCGTCAGGGAGAGCTTTCCCGAGGGTGATTCGAGGGTCCCCGCACCGGTCGCCGCAAGCTCCACCTTCCCGCGCAGGCGCTCGCCGCCGGGCAGGAGCAGCTGCTGCAATCTGACGTTTTGCGAACGCAGATCAACCGAGTAGCTGCCTCGATCGAGGTGGTACGAACCACGGCCCGTGATCTGCCCATTGCCAGTCGGTTGTGGCTTGTCGATCTCGAACTGGGAGAGCACCAACTCGGCGCCTGCAAGGTTCAATTCGGCCGTCAGGCTGCCCAGCCGCTCGTCGTACGCCGCGAGCTCGCGCCCTTGCACGCTACCGCGAACGACGGGCCGCGCCATCGTTCCGCCAATCGTCGCCTGAGCGGCTAGCATGCCCATGACGGGAATGTCGCGAACGTCGAATGCCTGAACCACGGGCAACAGATCCACGCCCGTAGCATTCAGAATCAAGTCGAGACGACGCGCGCCGGCCAAGCCAACGCTACCCGCCAGGTGGGCGCGCGCCTGCTGCCAATTGAGATCCGCGCTCTCGATCGTCAAGCGCGTTGCATCGATCGACGCTTGGGCGCTCAACGCCACCCCGGATGCTCCGCCAATCGTTAGAGCAGGAGCACCAGCCGTCGCTCCGATCTCTGGCGCCGACACCGTTCCGCCAACGGTTGCGTCGAGTGTCAACAGACCGGCGCTGTTCGCCGGCATCAAAGAGCCCGGTGACCGATTCAGGAAGGCTTCCAGCGAGCTGGCCAGCGTGCCGATGTTCGCGACCTCGGCGCTCAGCTGGCCGTCCAGCTCGCGACCTTCGGACATTGCGATCCGGCCGGTCACATCAGCGCCCATGGCCTTGAACTGTTTGATGTCCACTGCGAACCGCCCATCACGTGCGCGAATCGCGGCACGGCCGGCGATCGGCATCACCGAAGGCGAGGCCTGGGCCCTCGTCGGCATCAGCCTGAGATCCGCATCGCCCGAGGCGGTGAGGTAATCCAGCCCCGGCCATTCAGCCTGGACCGTGCCATCGACTCGCGTTGCGGGAGTGACCGAAGCCTGCCAGGTCTTCGACAGCGTGCCGAGATCGAGGGCCTTGATCGAGGCCCGCAAGTGGGACCGCTGCGAACCCATCGATAGTTCGCCTTCTCCCGCCGTGGCTCCCCAAGGAGCGTCGACACGGAACGACGGAATGCGCGCGTGTCGGGTCTTCAAGTCGTAGGCCGCCACCAGGTCGAGTTCAGCGCCACTGAGATCTTGAAGACTGAGTCCCGAGCCGTGGACCCGCGCATCGATCACCGGTTCGGCCATTGGGCCTTTGACGGTGGCCGTCAACTCCAGTCGCCCGCCGACCGCCTGGCTTGTGTTGGCAAATGCCGCGGCATGAGCGATATCGACGTTGCCGCGTACGGAAAGGTCGGCTGCTGGATTATCGAAGGGTCCGATGGTGCCGTCGATTGCAAGGCGCGCTGCCAGCGCCCGAAGCTCGAGATTGTCGAGCCTCACATCTTCATCACCGATTGAAAGGACTCCGCGTATTCCCTCGATCGCGGTCGTCCGATCCTGCAACGTTGCCTGACCCGCACCAACGTCGAGTTTCACTTCGTGCCGATCGGTCAGCCGGCTACCTGTGATCTCAACGGACGCCTGCGGCAAGACGATGTCGATCGGTTGCCGCTGATCCTCGTAACGAACGTGCGCGCTGGGGATGCGAAAGTCTGCGATCAGATAGTCAATCGAGTTCTGTGGTTGATTGGGATCCGATGGCAGACGAGGCAGATTGTCGACGCCATCCGGACGCACGACGTAATGCACCGTAACGCCTTCCGCAGACCCCGACTGGACCACGTACCGTCGACGCAGCAGATCTGGGAGGCTGAGGTCGATGCGTGCGCGTTGGATCGTCGCAAACGCCGGGAGATCGGCGGGTGCGGCGGCCGAAAGCCGCACGTTGCGCAGGTCGAAAGACAGACTGAAGAGGTTGTATCGAAGCTCGTCCGCCTGCAGGGAAATTTGGCGGCCGGCGAGCAATGTTGCGACTTGATTTGCTGCAGAGCGGCGCGCCGCTGGAGTGTGTGCCACCAGCAGCAATGCGACCACCAGCCCCGCCAGCCCCGCGATCACCGCAAAAACCCACCTCAATATCCGCTGGCTGTGACTCCTGGGTGGTAAAGGCATCCGACCGGCACCCACAACGCCGTGGTCAGGTGCAATAGACGCTCCATCTCGTTGACAGGCGAAGAGTTCTGCCTCGTCAAAATTCGACGCACGCAGCACCGTCGCGGCACCCGCGGCACCCGCCTAGAATGAGCATTCTAGAAGTAGAATGGTCGTTCTAATATGCCAGCTGCCAAGGTGACGCGGCGTGCGCCGTCGGCCCGCATGCAACGCCGCCGCGACGCCACGCGAGTCGCGATTCTGCGCGCGGCCGGCCGCATCTTCCGAGAACGCGGCTTCGCCGAAACGTCCATGCGCGACATCGCGACCGCCGCCGACCTTTCGGTGGCCAACCTCTACCACCACTTTGCGGGGAAGGACGAGATTCTGTTCTTCTGCCAGGACCGTTCGCTCGATCTCATGCTCGCGGCCGTCGCCGAGGCGAAACGCCTGCCGGCTTCGGGACCGGATCGGCTTCATCACGTCCTGCGCGCGCACGGCGCGGCGGTTCTCGACGAAGTGGAGGGCGCAGTCGCACACCTCGCCACCGAATCGCTCTCCGACCCGCTACGCCGGCGCATCGTCGCCAAGCGGGATCGATACGAACGGGCGCTCCGGACTCTGGTCGCGGACGGCGCCAATCCCCAAGTCGTCAACGGCGACGTCGCGGTCGTCACCCGCGCCATGCTCGGGGCACTCAACTGGGCAACGACGTGGTTCCGGCCCGAAGGCGAACGCACCGCCGAGGCCGTCGCGGGCACGATTGCCGACTACCTGGTTCGCGGACTCGGTTCACAACCCTCACGAAGCGCGAGGAAGCGATGACAGCTGCGCCACGCGATGGCTTCGAACGCGTGATGATCCGGCTCGTCGTGAACGGCGAGCACACGGAAGTCGCATTCGAGCCCTACAAGACACTTCTGGAGCTGTTGCGGGAGGACCTGCAGCTGACCGGCACCAAGCATGGCTGCGAGCTCGGGGAATGCGGCGCCTGCACGGTGCTCGTCGACGGCGAGCCGCAGCTCTCGTGTCTGGTCCTCGGCGTCGCATGCCACGACCGGACGATTCAAACCGTCGAGGGTCTTTCGAATGGGCCGCGCCTTCATCCACTTCAAGCGGCGTTCGCGGATTGCGGCGCGTCGCAATGTGGGTATTGCACGTCGGGGATGCTCCTCACGGCCTCGGCGTTGCTCAGGCGAAACCCCGATCCGACGCGCGATCAGATTCGCGAGGCTCTCTCCGGCAACATCTGCCGGTGTACGGGTTATCAACAGATTTTCGACGCGGTTGCCTCGGCTGCGGAGCTCATGCGCGATCGCACCGCGGTCCAGCCGGTTGAAAGCGGCCAGGGATCGCGATGAAAACGCCGGGCAAAGTTATCGGGATCCCACGCCGACGCGTGGATGGGCGCGCGAAAGCCACGGGACAAACCAAGTATGCCGACGATCTGATCTTGCCGCGGATGGTCTTCGCCAAGCTGCTGCGCTCTCCCGAACCACACGCTCGCATCGTCGGGATCGATTCCAGTCGGGCAGCCGCGCATCCTGGCGTTCTCTTGATACTGACCGGCAAGGATCTGCCGATCCCCTACGGCATTTTGCCTGTGACTCAGGATGAGCACGCGCTTGCCGTCGACAAGGTTCGGTTCGTTGGCGATCCAATCGCCCTCGTGGTCGCACGGGACGAAATCACCGCCGCCGAGGCTGTCGACCTTGTCGATGTCCGGTACGAGCGTCTGGCGACGATCGCCAGCTACGACGAGGCGCTGACGATTGGCGAGCCGCGGATCCATGAGTACGGCACCGAAGGAAACATTCACAAGAAAGTGTCGATGCAGTTCGGCAATGTCGACGAAGCGTTAGCCGATGCCGACCACGTCTTCGAAGACGTTTTCTTCTACGAAGGCAATACGCACCTCGCGCTCGAACAGCACGCGACCGTCGCCTACCAGGACGGTGAGGGAAAGCTGGTCGTCTATTCGAGCACGCAGACGCCGCACTACCTCCATCGCGCACTCGCCAAGGCCCTCGAGGTACCCGCCGCACACATTCGCGTGATCGCCGCGCCGAACGGCGGCGGATTCGGAGGCAAGAGCGATCCCTTCAATCACGAGATCGCAGTGGCCAAGGCGGCACTGATGCTCGATCGCCCGGTGAAGATCACGCTCACCCGGGAAGAGGTGTTCTACTGCCACCGCGGACGCCATCCGGTGATGATGAAGTTCCGCACCGGTGTGAAGAAGGACGGCACGCTGACTGCCGTTCACCTTCAAACGATCCTGGACGGTGGTGCGTACGGGTCCTACGGTGTCGCCAGCACGTTCTATACGGGCGCGCTCCAGACCGTGACCTACCATGTGCCGCGCTACAAATTCGAGGGCTGTCGCGTCTTCACCAACAAAGCGCCGTGTGGTCCGAAGCGGGGTCACGGCACACCGCAGAGTCGATTCGGCCAGGAAGTGCAGATCGACAAGATCGCGGAGCACATGGGCATCGATCCGGCAGCGTTCCGTCTGCGCATCGTTGAGCAGCCGAACACGCTCACGGCCAATTTTCTCCGCGTGTCCACCATCGGCTTGGCGGAATGCATTCGGCGCGTCGTGAAGTCGTCCGACTGGACCAACCGGCACCGACGGCTGGGGCCCGGCCGAGGCGTCGGGCTCGCCTGCTCCTCGTATCTGTCCGGTGCAGGATTACCGATTTACTGGAACGACATGCCGCACTCCTCGGTCCAGCTCAAGCTCGATCGCAGCGGCGGGGTCACGGCTTTCTGCGGCGCTGCCGAGATTGGCCAGGGATCAGACGATGTGCTCGTGGCGTGTGTAGCGGAGGTGCTCGGGATTGAGCCGTTTGACATCCGTCCCGTGACCGGCGACACCGACTTGACGCCGGTCGATCTTGGTTCGTACTCGAGTCGCGTGACGCTGATGATGGGCAACGCCGCGATTCAGGCGGCTGAGCGTGCGCGCGACATCCTCGCCGAGGCCGTGGAAAAGAAGTTGGGCATCCCGCGCGGCCGCATGGTGTTCGCCGAGAGCCGGGTGTTCGACTCGGAAGATCCCTCGAAGGGGATGAGTTTTCGCGACGCCATCTGCACCGCCGAAGCGATGTTCGGCGCGGTTGGCACGGTCGGTTCCTACACGCCCCCGAAGAGCGCGGCCCGCTTCAAGGGAGGTGGCGTCGGCCCCTCACCTACCTACTCGTACACGGCCGCTGTGGTCGAAGTCGAAGTGGACGAATCGTCTGGCTGGGTCACGGTCCCGCGCGTCTGGATCGCGCACGACATCGGCCGCGCGCTGAATCCCACTCTCGTCCGCGGCCAGGTCGAAGGCAGCGTCTATATGGCGCTCGGCGAAGCGCTCATGGAGGAGCAGGCGTACCGCCGGCTGCCTCATCGACTTTCGAGCGCGCTCGTGCACAAGTTCCCCTCGATGCTCGAATACAAGAGCCTCACGTCGCTCGACATGCCCGAGGTCGTGACCGAACTCGTGGAAGATCCTGACCCGAACGGACCATTTGGCGCGAAGGAGGTCGGCCAGGGCCCGCTGCTGCCCATCATGCCGGCCGTTGCCAACGCGGTCTACGACGCGGTTGGTGTTCGCATCGACGAAGTACCGATCACGCCTGACAAGATCATGAAGGCGCTGTCTGACAAGGCCGCCGGAAAACCGGCTCGATACGGTCCGAGCGCGTTTCCGACCGTTACCTGGCCCGACGCTCTTCAGGTGCCGCCACCATGGGAAGGCGGCACCGGACATGCGATCAAGGAAGCCACTGAAACGAGCAACGCCACGGGCGTTGGGGGCAGACGATGATTCGGCTCCCTCGTTTCGAATATCACGCACCATCGACGGTGGAAGAAGCCGCCGTGCGATTGGCAGAGGGTGGTCCGGACACGATGCTGCTCGCAGGTGGCACCGACCTCTTGCCAAACATGAAGCGTCGCCAGCAGACACCTCGAGTGCTCGTCGCCTTGCGGGGCATCGACGAACTGCGCCAGCACACCAACGGCAATGGACACAGCATTGGTGCCGCCCTCACGTTGTCCGAGATCGTTCGCGATCAGCGTTTGCAGCGGGACTGCACCGCGTTGTGGCAAGCGGCGGCGCAGGTCGCGACGCCACACTTGAGGGCAATGGGGACACTCGGCGGCAATCTGTGCCTCGATACCCGCTGCAACTACTACGACCAGTCCTACGAATGGCGGAAGGCGATCGACTTCTGCATGAAGAAGGACGGCACTCGATGCTGGGTCGCAACGTCGAGCCCGACTTGCCTGGCGGTCTCTTCGACCGACACGGCGCCGGCGCTCATCGCGCTCGGTGCGAGCGTCTCCCTGGTCTCGTCATCCGGCACCCGCCGTGTCGCAATCGCCGATCTATATCGCAACGACGGCATCGCTTACCTGACGCGGCGACCCGACG
This sequence comes from uncultured Acidobacteriota bacterium, assembly GCA_963724485.1. Classification (GTDB taxonomy): domain Bacteria; phylum Acidobacteriota; class Vicinamibacteria; order Vicinamibacterales; family UBA2999; genus JACCSI01. The sequence continues at coordinate 244,572 of CAVRUW010000008.1, read as the reverse complement.
AAATCCTGACCTCGGTGCACGTCCCCGACACGACGGGCTGGCGCAGCACCTACTGGAAACTGCGACGTCGCGGCTCCTTCGACTTTCCAGTGCTTGGCATCGGAGCGGCGTTGAAGTTCGCCCCTGATGGTACCGTCGAGGACGGACGTCTCGCGCTCGGCGCCGTTTCCTCTCGGCCGCTGATCGCCAATCGCGCGGCGGCATCGCTTCGCGGGCGACCACTCACGGACGAGACGATCGCGGAGGCCGCGGATCTCGCCTTCGCAATCGCAAAGCCCATGGACAACACCGACTTCACGCTGCTCTGGCGCAAGCGCGTCGTCCGCGACTTCGTCACGTATGCGCTGCGCGAGCTTCGCGGCGACGACATGCGCACCGTCCGGCAGCGAATCGCGAAGCATACGCTTCAGGGGTTGGTGTATTAGGGACGGTCTCCCGTCCACCGACTAGTTCCTCACCGCCTCGATGACCTGTTCGTCCGCATCGTTCAGGAGCGGGCGACCGTTGAAGTCCCCGTCGATCTTCACGTTCGAAAATCCAGCCTCGGCGAGCAGCGTGCGAACGTCGGCGGGATAGAGATACGCCAGTTCGAGTTGCTGCAAGAACGTCCGGACGCCGTTGCCGTCAGGACCGTAATGCTCGTGACGGTGGAGTGATCGGACCCGTCGGTTCACGGTGTCGTACCGATTGACCTCCGATCGAACCAGGACGCCGCCGTCCGGCAGCTGGTGTGTTGAGATCAAGCGCCACACGCCCGCCAACGCGCCAGCGCTGCGCGCCATGTACTCGAGCGACGGATGGAAGATGTTGAACGCGAAACGGCCACCCGGCTGCAAATGTTCGTGGACACGCCGGAGGCACGCCACCTGATCTTCCGTAGTCAAGTTGTGAAGAAACGCACGGAACGGTGAGATCACCAGCGCGAATCGAGGCTCGAGCGCGAACGATCTCATGTCGCCTTCGACGATGGTGACGCGCTGTTGAACCTCCGGCGGCAACGCATCGAGTTTGTGACGCAGCAGCGCCAACATGCGCACATCAGCGTCGAGCGCCCAGACGGGTACGCCAGCCTGCGCGATCGGGATCGTGATTCGCCCGGTGCCCGCACCCAGTTCAAGCACCGGCCCGCCAGCTTCGCGGGCCTTGCGGCAGTACCAGTCGACATCACCGCCGAACGACTGTGGGATCGCGATGTCGTAGAGATCAGGATCGTAGGTCACCGTCATGCCGCGCGATCTTACCGGAGAGCTACAATTTCGGTGTGAGCGGAGTCCGCACCCTCATCATCGGCTACATCGTCATAGCGTTGTTCGCCGGCTGGCCGATCGCCTCGGTCGCCATCGCCGGCACGATCGCATCGTGGAACGGCTGCACGCTGCACGAGGGATTCCCCAACCCCTGTGTCGTCAACGGCAAGGACATGGGCGACACGCTGTATGCGATGGGCGTGATGGGCTGGTTCATGCTCGCCACTATCCCAGTAGGCTTCGTGGCATTCGTCATTTGGACGATTGTGTGGGTGTTGGTGAGACAACGGAAACTGCGCGCCGCAACACGGTAATGACGTACGGGGCACGGAAGCACGGAAAACAACAGTACCCTCCGCAGAGGTAAGCAAGCGCCAAGTTAGTCAATCGGTTCGCGAATCGCTTGTGGCGTCCATCCTGCGGATCGCGCCGGGCTTGGGCCGACTCAGCAGGGAGTTACGGTTTCGCTGGTATTCTGACTAGCGCCCTGAGCCGGAACCTTCGCTTGGCGCGCGCGTCTCAATCTAGGATCCGGCTGTGAACCACTTTCGCCGGCTTGGAGGAAAAACCCTTGATGATGTACGTCCTCGGAGCTCTCCTGTCGCTGACCCTGGCAACCACCGAACAATCGACGGCCAAACCAAACTTCTCCGGCGAGTGGAAGATGAACGTCGCCAAGAGCGACTTTGGAGTGCTGCCACCACCAGAGTCAATCACCCGCAGCATCACTCACGCCGAGCCGTCGCTGACCATCGTGGAGGCCCAGAAGTCAGCGATGGGCGATCAGAACGCGACTCGCAAGTACGTCACCGACGGCACGGAGACGACGTTCGAATCCAGCGGGGCAACGGTGGCCACATCAGCGAAGTGGGCCGAGGACACGTTGGTCGTGTTATCGAAGGTCGAGGCGGTCGGTCTGATGTTCAACGATGTGATGAGCCTTTCCCCGGACGGCAAGACGATGACGAGCAAGGTGCACATCGGTTCGCCGCAGGGCGATGTGGACGTCACGATCGTCTTCGAGAAACAGTAGCGCCTCAGGGGTTCGGCGGCGGCTTCAGAGGCTCGAATTCGTAGATGCCGCCGTCAGCCATCAGCGCGAGGAACAAGTGACCATCCTTGATGACGTACGACCGGATGAAGTTCCAGTGCTTGATGATCTGATCGTGCATCGAGTTCGGCGGGCACATCGCACGCGTGATCGCCATGGGCCCTAGTTCGAGCTGACTGGGTCCCGTTGACTTCCATGTCCCGCGACCGCGGTTGCAATCGATTCTCGCGGCCAGTGTTCCGCCAGCGTTGAAATCGATCGTGTACCTGGATGGATCGTCGGGTTTCAGGGTCCTGTCATCCATTCCCTGAAACTGGACGAGACGCCAGCTGGTGCCGGCGAGTTCGGTCGATGCACTCGGCGCCTGCGTCGACTGCGTGGTGCCCCAAACTGTGCTGAGAACCACGAACAGATGGAGGAAAAGGAGCGGGGTGGACACTAGAACCTCCCACCCCGCGGATTTTAGCGCTGAACCGTGGTCGTCTGAGGATCGACGCTTACGGTGAGGGCCATCGATGCCCACGCCGTGCCGGCAGCCGAAATGAATTGATCCTGACCGTATGGAAATCCACTTTCGAAGTACGGCTGCAGCCAGATCGAACGCGACTTGACGTGCCAGGAGCCATCGGCAGCCTGAGTCCTCAACAGATAGTCGATGCCTTTCCGATACGCCTGATCCGCCATCGACATACGACCGGCGACGTTGAGCGCATACAGGGCCTGCCCCGTCGCGTAGGCGTCGGAAGTCATTCCCGGCAGTTGACTCCATCCACCGTCGGCTCGTTGCAGCGCGAGTAGCGTTCGGGCCGCTTTCCTTGCGGATTCGGCATTCGGGTTGGCCCAGATCAATCCCATCGCCTGAAACGCCCGATCCTGCGTGATGGACGGCTGCGCGCGCTCGAGCCACGCCACGGCCTTTGTCAGGGCACTGTCCGTGCTCGCCTGCTCGGCCGGCGGCGTGTATCGCTTGAGCGCGTAGATGGCCAGCGCCGCGGCCTGATAGTCGCCGACGTTCATCGGCGGCCGGCGGGTCTCGTTGGTCGACCAGTTGCCATCGGCCGTCTGCATCGCTTTGATGTAGCGAACCGCCGCGTCGGTGTAGGCATCTCGCGGCCCGCCGTTCATGCCAAGGTCGAACAACTCCCAACCAATACTGGCGACGTTGACAACGTTCAAGTCCATGACGCGTTCGGCCGGCGGCGCCATCGATGCTGGCAGCTGGGCGATCTCACGCGGTGCGCTCAACCCGCGGCTGCGTGCAAGCGCCGCGGCCGCCGAGGGCAGATCCTGGGAGTGACAAGAGTTGCAGCCCGCGATGCGAATGAAGTTGTGGCTCTGCTTCTCCACCAGGCCGAGCGCTTGCTCGACAGCCTGCGGAATCGATCGTCGCGAGGAGCTCTCTGCCACGGTCGCGGTCGGATTCCCGCCATTCGCGGTGACGCCAAGCAGCCGCGCGACCTCGGTGTCGCCACGCTTCGCCGCAAGATCGCGCGCCGTTTCGTCGTAGTCGGCCTTGAACGTCGTATTCGCACCGCGTGCGAGGAGCAGTTTCACGACGCCCGCGGGGATCGCGTCCGAACTCGCGGCGAGCATCACCGGCGAGAAGCCACGGATATTCCGCACATCAACTTCGGCGCCGTGGTCGAGCAGCAATTTGACGGTCTCTTCGACGCCTGCCGTCGCTGCATCGCCGAGAGCTGTTTCGTTGCGCTTGGTGCGGATGCGCGCGTCGGCGCCGTGCTCCAACAGCAGCTTCACGGCGCGCGGGTTGCCGTTGGCTGAGGCCAGCAGCAGCGCCGTTTCGCCAGCCCCGTTCTTCGTGTTGACGTCGACTTTTCGCTCGATCAAGGCACCAATCGTCTCCACGTCGCCGCGAACCGCGGCAGCCATCAACGGTGTTTGGCCATTGGCCGTGGCGACAGAAGGATCTGCGCCGTGCTCGAGCAAGAGCCGGACGATCGCGTTCCCATTGCCCATTGAGGCGGCCAGGAACAACGGCGTCCTACCCTCGACTTGTCGGGCGTTCACCTGCGCGCCGCGCGAGATCAAGAGTCGGACTTTGGCTTCGTCGTGAATCGCCCAGTGAATCGGCGTGGCGCCGCGGCGATTCCGGGCATTGATGTCGACTCCGGAATCGAGGAGCAGTGTGACGACCTCAATCGTCCCGAATCCGACGGCATGATGGAGCGGCGTCGAGTTCATGCGATCCCGCGATCTGACTATCTCCGGATCGGCGGTGATCAGCTTCTCGACGATCGCGCGCGGCTGCGATCGCACGGCTTCGACAAAGGCTCCTACCTTGGGATCGACTGGGGCCGGCGGAGTCTCGGCGATCTCGGTGCGAAATTCGGCGCCCTGGTCGATCCACGCGCGGAGGATTCCGATCTCGTCATCAGCGAGCGGACCGCTTGGCGGCATCTGGAGCCCGCCATCGCCATCCACGAGCCGCTTGATCAGCTTGCTCTCGGTGCTCTTGCCCGGAATGATGACGGGCCCGTAGTCACCCCCGCGGAGAGCGTTCTGGCGAAGGTCCAGACGCAGTCCAGACTGTTGCACGACGTCGCCATGGCAGGAGTAGCAGTTTTGAGCAAGAAGCGGTTTGACGTCTTTGTCGTAGTCGACCTTGGCCGTGGCTGGCGGTGGAAGTTGTCGAGCGGCCAAGGGAAACGACGCGACCACCAGAAGTACGCCGAGGATCCTCTTCATTCAGCTCCCCTCGAAAAAGTTCACCCTAATCTACGGCGTGTGCGGAAAACAGGTTCGGGAAAACCATGGGAATTCCGTGGTTTTACACGGGCGAAACATCCGCGACGCACACTCCCGCTCTCAGCTGCACGGAGAGACGGCTCCGCGCCACCGGTTTGCCAGTTAGGCTAGAGGCCATGATGGAAATTCGCCCCCTGTTCGGTAGCATGTCCTGACCCCACCCCTATGGGACACATCCTCATTGTCGGCAACGACCGCCAACTTGTTGACGCCCTTGGTAGCTCGAGTCAGCTGAAAGGGCACGAGATAGCCACCTGCCTCGACGCGCTCGATGCCATCCGTTACTCGCGAAGCAACCCGGTCGACGTCTTGATCACGAATCCGGCGACCGGTGTCGATCAGGACCTGGCGCTCGTCAACGAGCTCAAGTCACTGCGGCCGGACGTCCGAACGATCGTGCTGGCACCCGCAATCACGAACGCGGAGGTACTGAATACCCTCAAGGCACAGGTCTTCGCCTGCTTCAGCGAACCGCTGCGGGTGGCCGAGATCGCGGAGATGACCCGGGCGGCTCTTGCCGCGTCGGATTGGCGCGACGCCATCGAGGTTGTCTCCGGTCTTCCGAGTTGGCTGACGTTACGCGTCGCCTGCCGGATGCTCACGGCGGACCGGCTGACACAGTTCATCTCGGAATGGCGTGCCGACGTACCTTCGGATGAACGCGACCTGTTGATGACGGCGTTTCGCGAGATGTTGCTCAACGCCATGGAGCACGGGGCAGGATTCGATCATCAGAAGGTCATTCAGGTCACTGCCGCACGAACGGCCCGCGCCATCGTCTTCCACTTTCTCGATCCCGGTGAGGGGTTCGATCACGCCGACTTGCAGCATGCGGCGCAATCGAGCGAACCCGATCACGTGCTTGCCGCAACCGATCATCGTGCCGCGACGGGTCTACGCCCGGGCGGCTTTGGCATGCTGATCGTTCGCCAGGTCGTCGACGAGCTCGTTTACAACGAGAAAGGGAACGAGGTGCTGATGATCAAGCACACGGACCCTACGCGTCCCCGTTCGTGACCGCGAGCTCGAAGACGCGCGAGATCTCGGCACGATGCTGTGTCCCTGAGCGACGACATTCAGGACTTCTGCCTGTTGTTCCGCGAGCCTCGCGAAGTTGTGCTCGATGGCCGCACGAAACTTCTCCCGTCCCTTGGCCAGCCGGACGAACGCTGGCGTGGCAATTCGACCGGATTATCCGCGGAAAGTGCCACGGCGCGGAATCCGCCCGCTGACACTTTGTGTCACTCTGCATGAAAGGGGACTGTCCCCTTTTATGCATTTGTGCAGGGGTGACGCATGACCGCACTCGAACTCTGGGAGTTTCTCAGCTACGTCGTGACCGTCGTCGGTCTGCCGCTCGCGATCTTCACCTACTGGCAGGAGCAGCGAAAAGAGCGCGAGAACGAAGACGAAGAAACCTATCAGCTCCTCTCCGACGCCTACACCGACTTCCTCAAGCTGGTGATGGAGAACCCCGACCTGCAATTGCGATCGCAGGTCGCGACGCCGCAGCTGACGGACGAGCAACGCGAACGGCGGCAGGTCGTGTTCGAGATTCTGGTGTCACTCTTCGAACGCGCCTACCTGCTGGTCTACGACACGCACATGACCGAGAGCCAGCGACGCCGGTGGCACTCCTGGGAAGACTACATGCGCGAGTGGTGCCGACGCGCCGACTTCTGCGCGATGCTGCCGCAGCTGCTCGAAGGTGAAGACCCGGACTTCTCTGCTTACATCTCGAAGGTTGCCGACGAACAGAAGCGGCGCGTAGACTGAACAATCGCCATGACACGAATCGGCATCGTCGGCGCGCTGACACCGCCGTCGAATGTCGTCGACATGCGCATCTACTGGTCGCGGCTCATCGAGGACTTCTCGGATCGGGGCGGCACAGTAGTCCTTGGTGCTCTCGCTTCGAGTGATATCGAGGAGCTTTCGACGCGGCACGACCTGCTCGTCGTCGCGTCGGGTCGTGGGAGCTTGTCGAACCTGTTCGAACGCGTGCCCGAGCACTCCCCGAACCCCGAGCCGCAACGGCTGGTCGTCGCCGGTCTCTACCGCGGCATCCGTCCAGCCCGGTGATCGGATCCATCACGATGTGTGCGCCAACAAGGCGGTTCAGGCGGCGGTTCAGGCCGAACTCTCTACGCGTTTGGCTTCAACCATCCGGACCGCTACTGGGACGTGGTGTCGAACGAGGCCCGAACCGAAGCAATGCTGCGCGACGTCACTGCCGCCGCCGGCGCATGATTACGACAACCTCCCCACCCCCCGTCGCTGTGGCTCCGACGGTCATCGCGACCACACGAAAGCCTTGCGCAGCCACTCCCTGGAGTTCTTTCTGCAGCGTCGACGTCTTGCTCGTCGCGAGCAGTCGGTACTCGTATTTTTGCGCGGGCGGGGCCGACGGATCGCGCTCGAGGATCGCCGTGACCTCTTCGCCACCGAAGAGGCTCTCGAACACCGTTTGCCCGATGAACTCGAAGCCGGCTTCCGCCGCCTCCTGCAACTCTCTTTGCATCGTCGAGGTCCTGGAGGTCGCGAGCAAGCGGTAGTCGAATCGAGCCGTGTCGCCTGTGGTCTTTTCCATCAGCACGACGACTTCGTTACCGCCAAACGAAGTCTCTCCACCCATGACGGAGACGAACCGGAACCCGGCGGCCGCGGCGTCCTGCATCTCCTTCTGCATGGTGGAGGTCCGGCTGGTCGCGAGTACTCGATAACTGGCCACTTCTTGAGCCATGGCCATCAGGGGAGACCCGAGCAGCAACACCACAAATGGGACCAACGATCGGAGTGTCACAGAACCTCCATTGAGCGGCAGGTCGGCACAACAGTATTGTCGTATTCATGCGCCGAGATGTTGACAATCGACGCAACATATAATCCGCACGCACGTTTCGCCTTTCACAATGAGCCTGCCCGCTGGCGTCCGGATCGGGCCGTACGAAATCGTCGCCGCCATTGGTGCTGGCGGAATGGGCGAGGTGTATCGCGCTCACGACACCAAACTCGGGCGGGACGTCGCGCTCAAGATCCTCATCCACAGATCGCGCCGCGGACGAGGATCGGATTCGGCGGATCGGATTTCCGCCCAGACCGGGAGATAGGTAGACCCTCCCGGCTGAGAGCCGTTTGGCGCGTCTATATACTCACAGGCCCGAGATGCGCATCGTCGTGGTCTTGATGACGGTTGTCGTGCGTGCTGTGGATCGGACGGACCGACCTCGCCCACTCGAACCCTGTCACAGACCGAGACCACGACCCACTACGTTTTCCATCGAACCGAATCCGACCGCGTCGATTCCTCGCGGCAGGAAGCATTTCACGACTGGGCCGTGCCACAACTGGGCGTGACACCAACCCGGGCCATCCAGTAATACAAGTATCTCGATCGTTCGCATATCAACGAGATCACGGGCCGCGAGACCAACGGGTTCGCCGAACCCTCTGCCTTCACCTTGCATTCGATTTGGCCTTTCGACGCGCACGAGGTGGGCCCTTGGCCGTGGACCGTGGGCTGTGGCCTGCTACCTCTCAAACACCATCGCAAACATCCCGCCACCCCAGTCCTCGATCCGTTCCGCCACTCTGAACCCAGCGCCTTCAAACGCGTCACGCACCTGGTCTGGCGTGACGCCGTGATCGGCGCCGTGAAACCACAGCGAACCCGGCGCGAAGTCGATCGCGACCACTCGTCCGCCGGCTCGCACGGCCGTGTGAATTTCACGGGCGAATTGGGCGCGATCGGCCAGGTGATGCGTCACGGCGCGTAGATAGATCGCGTCACAGCATTGATCGGGTAGTCGCGTTGCGTCGGTCGCGCCTTCTACGACGCGCACGTGCGAGATCGCGGCCTCCGAGACCTTTCGCGTCATGGCCTCACGCTGCTTCGCCGACAGCTCGGTCGCGTAGACGACGCCGCTCGGACCGACGCGGCGCGCCATCTCCAGGGCCATGGCGCCATCGCCAGCGCCGATGTCGGCAACCGTGGCGCCGGGCCGCACTCGCAAGAGCTCCGCCAGCCGGGTGGATTCGCCGGTCCATGAGAAAGGTAAGAGAAAGAACGCGAAACGCCACGCGACAACAGCGGCGAACGACGCGGCAATCACCAGCGAGAAGATGAGAACGTTGGACAGCTTGAACATCGAAACCCCCGACGAGGGTGACGCGCTACAAGTCGCCGGCGTTCCTGAGGAAGACCCTTTTCGCGTGAGGAATCTCTGAGGAACTACTAACCGCGCGCAGTTGTGTTGACGGTGCTGCGACGCGAGGCCGTGTGGAGACGGCCGACGCAGTGGTGCTGTCCGCGCGAGAAGGCTCTGGGGACCCGCGAGCAGGGGTCCCCGACGCTACGAGATTTCAGGCGTTGGGGCTCGCGTCAGCCGGTCCTCAGCGGCCATCGCAGCGCGGACCGGCCGTCGAAACCCGGCCGCGCGGCGCAGCATCGTCAACAGAACTGCAGCAACGGCTAGTACACGAGGTCGTGAACAGTGCTCAGCACCGCAACCGCCATCTCGTGATGCCGATTCGGGCGCTGCTCGACGATCAGCGTGGTCACAACCAATGCCGCTGCCAACCCAGCCCACACCATTCGCCGGCGAATGACCGTCGACGAGGCGGTTGTCGGCGGAACTGGGGCGGGATGATTCTGCGGCTCGGATTTGGCCGGGACCGTCAACCGGTAACCGCGCCGCGGAACGGTTTGAATGAACTTCGGCTCACGTGCACTGTCGTTGAGCGCAATGCGAATCTGACGCACGCAGTAGTGCAGGCTCTGCTGAAAATTGACGTGCGTCGATTCACCCCAGACCGCCTGTCGCATCTCGTCGTGGCTGACGAGCTCTCCGGGCCGTACCGCCAGGAGACGCAGGATGGCGGCCGGCTGCGGTTCCAGCCGGATCACGACGTCGCCCCGCCGCACCTCGCCAGTAACCGCATCAAACTCGCACGGGCCTACGCGCATATAGGCCGTGACGAGCCCAGCGGCTCACAAGTTCCTGCCCGTTTACCTACGCGTCGTCGTCGGGACCGCCCGGTCGAGCATCACCACTTCCTGCCCGTCGACCCGCAGCGGCACGTCGGCCGACCGCTCCGTCACATGCTTCACGAGCTTCGCGCCCTCGCCGTTCGTCGGATCGAGCATCACCATGTTGTTCTGCGCGTCGCGGCTCACTGGGACCAGCGACAAGCGCACGATGTTCCGGCCGTCGATCACCGCGCGCAACACCAGGCCGTCCTTCGAATCCTCATAGCCAGGCTGATCGAACGCCGAGTGGCCGACGGCGTAGGCGATCGGCTTGCCCTTGTACATCTCAACGCCCTGCACGTAGTGCGTGCCGTGGCCATAGACGAGATCGGCGCCGGCGTCGAGGGCGGTCTGCGCAAACTGTTTCTGATAGGGCTCGGGCCGCGTCCGATCTGGTCGCGGCGCGCCCGCCTCTCGCGCCGGCTGCGGACCGAACTGTACGGGCGTCGCGCCGTCGCGATTGTGATGCGACACGACGACGATGTCGACCTGCGAGCGCAGCTTGCGAACATCCTGCTGGAGGCGGGCGAGATCGCCGGCCTCGATGGCGATACCGTCGCGCGACGTGATCCGTGCACCCCCCGCCGCGGTGGCCGTGGCAAGCTGTTCGTCCTCACGATACCAACGCGCTGTGTATTGCAGGAAGCCGATCTTGATACCCTTGCGCTCGACAATCGCCGGCTTGTGCGCTTCGTCGAGATTGCGCCCGGCACCGACGGTGACGACGCCGTTGTCCTTCAGCAGTTTGGCGGTCTGGAGAATGTTGTTACGACCGTACGCCACGTTGTTCGCGAGGCCGACGACGTCGACTCCTGCGTCTTTGAGCGCTTTCACGCCTCCAGGGCCGGGATGGGTCCAACCCTTCTTGTCTGGAATGTCGCCTTCCGGTCCTCCGGACGGCACGAGCACGCCTTCGAGATTGGCGTAAACGAGATCGGCGGCCTTCAACGTCTCGCGCACGTTGACGAACGCCGTCGTCGGATCGGCACGTCGCGAGTGCACCTGGATGTCGCCGATGATCAGGAGCGACACGGTCCGGTCGCTGAAGGTCCCGCTCCATTTCCACGCCGTGTCGGCCACGAGCCCGGCCGCAAGGAACAACGTCGCAAGCGAGAACGCACCAACTCGTCGAGTCATCGCAACCTCCCGTGATCCTGAATCCGCAGCGCCCTGAAGATTATCAAGTGTCCGGCCAGTGCGGCCAGCACCATCACCGCTGGCAACCAGACATATGGCGGGTACGTCACCCACGTATTCAGACGATCCGGGCCGAAATATTGGAACCTCGGCGTCCCGAGGATAGCCACCGTCACCACGTTGATGAGCAGCGCAAGCCCGAGGGCGTTCCAGATGGCTACGAGGCGGCCCCCGCCTGTCCCGGTCGCAACGAGCAGTGCCACGACAATCGCTGATGCGCCGGTGACGATGTCGAAGTTGCGACCGGAGTAGCTCATCTCGCGCGGCATGACGCCGCGCTCGTACATCTCGTGCATCGCCAGCTCGAGCGGCAGACGGAACCCCTGCACGCCTACCAGCACCCAGAGCGGAAGGCACTGTGCCAGGCGACGCCCGACGCTGCTGAAGGTGATGACCAACGAGAGAAGCACGATCGCCGCGACGAGGAACGCGAACGGCGGCGGCGTTTGGTTCCAGTTCTGAAACACGCCAGCCTGCGCGGCGGCCCAGGTTCCGGCCATCCACACGAAGCCAGCAGCGCCGACAACGAGGCCTGCCTGCGATGTTGACTGTGGCCGAGCGCCTGCTCTTTGCCACGCCACGATTGTTCCAACAACCAGCGCAATGAGAAGGAACACCGGGATGACAACGAAAGCCGCCACGACGGGATCGGCGTACGACACATCCATGGCGCGGATTCTAGTCGAGGCAGGCGGTTGTAGAATCCCAGCGAGATGATCGTGTCTGCATACCCCTTTCAAATCCGCGACAAGGTTGCCACTGAATACGCCGACGTCCTCACGCAGCCTGCGCTGAGTATCTTGTCGGCGCTCGCGGAGCTCGATACCGAACGTAAGGCCGTGATGCAACGCCGCACGGAGCGTCGCGCCGGGCGCGCGCGCGATCGGGCACGCATCGAGTTCCTCGACGCGGACGCGTTGATTCCACGTACGAGAATCACCGCGCGCGAGGCGCGCGAGGGCGCGTTCGAGGGGAGTGAGATCCCACCGAATCTTCGCCGACAGTGGATCCAGGGGACGGGGCCAGCGGCACGCCCCAACGCCCCAGCCGAGACTAGTCAGCGCAACGTTGCCTACGCGCTCTTGTCTGGTGCGGATGGTTGGATGTTCGATGGCGAAGATGCGCTGGGGCAAGTGACTAACATGTCACTCGACAATCAGCGCAACTTGCGGCTCGCGATCCATCGCGACCCGGCGTTCCTGCGCGTCGCCGAGCAGGTCGCACGCGAGATGAATGACTGGTCACGCGGCTTTCTCGGCCGCGACGTAGTCACCGACTATCGTCGACAGCTCGATTTCACGACGATCATCTTCCGGCCCCGAGGCCTTCATCTCGACGATCGCCACGTGCGGCACGTGGACGCCTCAGGCTTCTCGGCGTCGATCGTCGACGCGACGCTCTATCTCGCCAACAATCACGAGCCGCTTCGGCGCGCCGGCGGCACACCAGTGCTCTACCTGCCAAAGATTCAAACCGCCGAAGAAGCATCGCTGTGGAACGAAATGCTCGGCCGGATCGAGCGCGTGCTTGGACTCGAGGTTGGGTCGGTCAAGGTCTACGTGCTCGTCGAGCAGATCGAAGCATGTTTCCAGTTGATGGAGATTCGTGCGGCCTTGTCGCCCAGGTTCGTCGGCTACAACACCGGCCGCTGGGACTACATCAACAGCGTCTCGGATGCGATGGCATGGGACCCGGCCTTCGTCAACCCGAACATCGACGCCATCACGATGACCTACGGCTACATGCGCAATTACGAGGACCGCGTGCGACGCGCGGCCAACACGCCCGACCGACTGGGCCGATATGCGTTGTGGCAAGGCGGGATGGAGCCGAACATCCCGGTCGGGTCAGAAGCAGGCGTCACGAGCGGCATGAAACGAGCCGTCGCCGGCGCTGAACGCGAACAACGCGAAGGCGCCAGCGGCAAGTGGGTCGCCCACTGGAAGATGGTTCACATCGTCCGGCCCGTGTGGGAGAAGGCTGGCGAGGACAACCAACTCGGTCGCCCGTTCCCGCGGCTGAAATATGCCGCCGAAGACCGCGACGGCCTCACCGACCTGGAAGCAGCGCCGCGGACGGTTCGCGGCGCGCGTGATCTCTTGAGTGTCGCCCTTCAATACGGCAACGCCTTCGGACAGGGCCTGCAGGCAGCGGCGCTGAAGCCCGCGGATTTTTTCGGCAACGACGATGTGCTCTATCTGATGGAGGACATGGCGACCGGAGAGATCCGGTTGAGCATCCTGTGGGAGTGGCTCCACAAGAACGCGACTCTCACCGAGGACGATGCAGGCGAGCGGCGTGAAAGCCGGCGATCGTTTCACACCTCAACTGTTCACGCAGCTCCTGGACGAGGAGTACAGGAAGCTGCAGCGCGCCGGCAATCGCGACGTTTACGATGTGTCGAAGACGACGACGTTGCCGATCGCGCGAGAGATCGTGGAGACCTATGTGACCAGTGCGGTCAAGCTGCCCTGGTACATCGACCTGCTGAATATCAATCTCAATAACCACGATCTCGCGGAAGCGAAACGGCGAATCAGGCTCCTGGCGGAGAGCTTCCGTAAGGACGGCACGCGAATCACGGAGAACCTCGATTTCGTTGTCGGATAAGGGGGACATATCTGACCCTGTCGCCGAGTAGAATGCGACCTCTCCGCCAATCACAGACGCCGCGCGACATCACGACCCAATTCCCGGAGCGCCGCCTCATGATGACCGACACGCTGTTACAAAACCTGCGATACACGATTCGTACGTTTCGGCGCGACGCCGGGCTGACGGCTTTCGTGATTCTGATCGCTGGCTGTGGCATTGGGGCCAGCTCCACGGTGTTCAGCGTCGTCAATACCTTGCTGCTGCGACCGCTGCCGTTCTCGCAGCCGGAGCAGCTCGTGTGGATTGCCAACCGCGATACGAGCGGACTCTCCGGGCAAACCACACAGGTGGGTCACATGATCGATCTAAGCGACCGCACGCAGACGTTGAGTGCGCTCGCCGGTTACTTCGCATTTTATGGTGTCGGCGACAACCTGATGAAAGGACGCGGCGAGCCGGAACGCTTGAGCGGCGTCCCGGTGTCCGGCAATTTCTTCGAGGTCCTCGGAGTCCAGCCGCAACTAGGGCGCACGTTCAGCAAAGAAGAGACGCTGTGGAACGGTCCCAAAGCGGTGCTGCTCAGCCATCAACTCTGGCAGCGACGATTCGCTTCAGACCCCTCCATTGTCGGCACAGCCCTCATCCTCAACGAGGACCCGCACACGGTCGTTGGAGTGCTGCCAGCATCGTTTGATTTCGCCTCCGTATTCGCACCAGGCAGCCACTTCGATCTCTACTTTCCGTTTCCCCTCTCACAGGAGACCAACCGCTGGGGCAACACCATGGCGATGATCGGTCGCCTGAAACCAGGTGTCTCGGCAGCGCACGTGCAGAGCGAGATCCGCACGCTGGCGCCGCAAATCACCAAGGAGCATCCCGAACGCAACTCGTTCGAGGGTCACGTCAAGCCGTTGGCCGAGCAGGTCAGCGGCCGGATGCGTCTCGCGTTGTGGGTGCTCGCGGGCGCCGTCGGCGTGGTCATGTTGATCGTCTGCGCCAATCTCTCGAACTTGCTCCTCGCCAAGACGACTGCCCGCCAGAAAGAGATGGCAATCCGCAGCGCCCTCGGAGCCGGACGACAGCGGCTGATTGCCCAGATGTTGACCGAGGGCGTGGTCCTCTCCTGCACCGGTGCGGTCGTCGGTGTGCTGCTGGCAATCGCAGGAACGCGCGCGCTGACGCAGCTGGACACGATTAGTATTCCTCTCCTTCGAGACGTCCGCACTGATGCGACCGCTCTTGGGATTCACGGTTGCCGTCGCCCTCATCACCGGCATCGTCTTCGCCCTGGCGCCTGCACTTCAGCTCCGCACATCAGGACTTCACGACACCTTGAAAGATGCCACGCGAGGATCCACTGAAGGGCGACGAAGAAGCCTGGTGCGCAATGGGCTGGTGGTGTCCGAGATCGCGTTCGCGTGTGTGCTCCTCGTCGGGGCCGGGCTGCTCATCCGAAGCCTGGTGCGCGTGCTGGAAGTCGACATGGGCTTCGACGCGCAACAGGCGGCTACGATTCGAGTCGATGCGGACAGTCGCTTTTCCACCCCAGATCAGCGAAACGCCTATCTCGACGAAGTGCTTCGCCGCGTACGAGCCATTCCGGGCGTCGTCAGCGCGGGAACGACCGATGCGCTGCCACTGGGCCGAAATCGCACCTGGGGGGCACGGGCAAAAGGTGTCACCTACGAGCGCGGCCGCGGCCCCTCGGCCTTCGTCCGCGTCGTCAGCGATGGGTACATCACGGCGATGGGGATTCCGCTGCGACAGGGCCGAGATATCTCCGAGGGCGACGCTCCCACGAGCGAGCCGGTGATCATGGTCAACGAGACGATGGCGCGGACGTTGTGGCCGGGCGAGGATCCGATCGGGAAGATTGTGCTCAACGCGTGTGCCTCGGAGCGTCGAGTGATTGGCGTCGTGGGCGACGTACGACATCTCGCGCTCGAACAGAGTGCGGGCAACGAGATGTATCTGCCGGCGCGGCAATGCCGTGATCAGGCGTCCACCGATCTCGTGATTCGATCCAGCCTCTCGCTCGCCCCGCTCGCCGGCGCGGTTCGCACGGCGTTGCGGCCGCTCGCGCCAGACCTCGCCGGGAACGACTTCAGGACACTCCAGCAGTTGGTCGATCGCTCGGTCTCTCCCCGCCGCTTCCTCGTTCTGCTGTTGGGCGGATTCGCGGCGTTTGCGCTGGTGCTGGCCTCGCTCGGGATCTATGGCCTCGTCTCCTACTCGGTGACGCAGCGCACTCAAGAGATCGGCATCCGCATGGCCGTAGGCGCTTCGGCGCGTGAAGTGCAAACAGGAATCATCGTTCAAACGCTGTGGCTGGCCGCGATCGGGATTTCGATCGGTGCCGCGGCTTCGTGGGCACTCGCGCAAGGGCTGAGCGGACTCTTGTTCGAAGTCACGGCCGCGGATCCCTTGACGTTCGTTGCGATGCTCCTGGTGCTCACCAGCGTGGCGGCCGTCGCCGGTTACCTGCCGGCACGGCGAGCCTCACGTATTGATCCGATGCTCGCGCTGCGTGCCGAGTAAGAACAATCCGCGGATGTTTCTGACGGTCACGCGCCTGCGCTACGCGACGCGGGCGCAACCAACCGGCGCAAGTGGTCGAGCAAGTGAACCGCGGGTTGAAGATTCGGGCGTCGTTCGAGGACCGTCTGACAGGCGGCGATGGCTTCACTGTATCGGCGCAGCGCGGCGAGCGAGCGCGCCAGGTTGTACTGCGCGACGGCGAACGCGGGGCGGCGCGAGAGCGCCTCGCCATACATCGTGACCGCCAGTTCATGCCGCGCGGTCCTTGCCAGAGCAAGTCCCATCCCATTCCATGCCTCCGGTAAGTCGCGATTGAAGCGAATCGCCTTCTCGTAGCTGGCGATGGCCGCCCCCCAGTGCCGACCGCGCGCGTGCTGCACGCCGATGTTGTAATGCGTGTCGGCCAGGGTGTGCTGGATCGACTGGTCCTCGGGGGCGAGAGAGGCCGCGCGATCGAGCACAGTCAGCGCTTCGACCAGCCGGCCGAGGCTCGCCAACACGACGCCAAGATTGTGATGCGCGGCGACGTGCGCTGGCGCCTTGTGTACCGCCTGTCGCAACTCGTCGAGCGCATCCTCGAGGCGATTCGCCTTGAACAGCTCGACGCCAATGTTGACTCGCGCCTCGACGAGCGATGGTTGACGCTGAAGCGCCGTGCGGTATGCGGCGATCGCGTCGCTGGAGCGACCGAGCACACCGAGCGTCACGCCCAGGTTGTAGTAGGCAATCGCCAGATCCGATCGCCAGGCGATGGCGCGCTCGAAGGCTCGGCGAGCGTCTTCCCATTGGCCCTGCTCGATGAACCTGGCTCCATCACGAATCGCGGCGTCCGCTGCCTGCAACGTCAGATCCGGCGACTGTGAGGCAGCCTGAGCGGGGTCGGACCAGAACAGTCCAAGCAAGAGGATAAGACGACAAACAGTCTTAAAAAAGCGAACGTTCGTGCTTTTTTGAACATGCAATGCGAGCAAGGAACATGAGGCCACTCCGAATCTAGCGACGGGATTTCTTTTGAGCCGCGCGCAGCAAGGCGGCGAAGGACGTTCGCGCGCGGCGTTCGGCGTCACGATCGCGGAGCAGACGCGCCGCGTGGTGGTACGCGAGGATGATGCCGTTCAGGTCGTGAGCGAATTGCTCCGGGTCGACGCTGCTGCTGAAGTGCCCCTCACGAATCGCACCCCGCGCGGTGTTCGCCAGCGTCTCCAGCCAGTCGCGTTGCAGCTGGACCAGCCGATCACGGGCGGGCCCGGGGCGATCGTCGAGGTCCACCGCGGCCTGCACGAAGACGCACCCGCCTGGTCGCTGCTCCCAGCCGAGCCACCGATCGAACAGCGCCTGGAGCCGCGGCAGCCCGCGCTCGACGAGCAGGGCGGGCCTGACCACGGAGGCGACGAAGCGCTCGGCGGCGCCGTCGAGCACTTGAATCTGTAGAGCTTCTTTCGAGCGGAAATGCGCGAACAGGCCGCTCTTGGACAGCTCGAGGTCATCGGCCAGCCGACCGATGGTCAAGCCTTCGAGGCCAACACGCCGCGCGAGATCGATCGCGTGATCGACGATGGCGTCGCGGGTTTCCTGTCCTTTGCGCACGGGCAGCCATCATAAACGAACGGTCGTGCTATTTCAACCGCCTTGACGCGAGGAACGCGTTGAGTGTATTTAACGTATTAGTTAATTAACTGATTGGTTTATTACGATGCCTGTCGACCCACTCAGCACCACGTTCGCCGCCTTGGCCGACCCGACCAGGCGAGCCATTCTCGGCCGGCTGGTCACCGGCGAGTGCTCGGTGACCGAGCTGGCCGAACCGTTCGAGATGAGCCTTCCCGCGGTTTCGAAGCACCTGCGCGTGCTCGAACGGGCGGGGCTGATCGCGCGCGGGCGCGAAGCCCAGTGGCGGCCGTGCCGGCTCGAGGCGGGCCCGCTCAAGGAAGTCGCCGAGTGGACGGAGCGTTATCGCGCCATCTGGGAAGGCCGCTTCGATCGACTCGATGGTTATCTCAAGCAACTCAAGGTGAAGGAGAAGAAGAATGTCCGCAAGCCACGCCGCAAATAGCGACAGCTTCAAAGTTTCAACCCCATCGGATCGTGAGATCCGGATGACGCGCCTCTTCGACGCGCCTCGCCGACTCGTATTCGAAGTGATGACCAAACCCGAGCATGTTGCACA
Organism: uncultured Acidobacteriota bacterium; assembly: GCA_963724485.1. Lineage (GTDB taxonomy): Bacteria > Acidobacteriota > Vicinamibacteria > Vicinamibacterales > UBA2999 > JACCSI01. Next base: position 225,982 of record CAVRUW010000008.1, on the reverse strand, counting down.
GTGGTGGGGCCGGCTCGGCGACGGCTACTCGGTTCCTGAGTGCGAGATCGACTTGCGCCCGGGCGGCAAGTGGCGTTGGGTCAATCGCACACCCAAAGGCCAGCTCGTGGTCTTCTACGGCGTCTATCGCGAGATCACCCCGCCCGAGCGGCTCGTCTACACGGAAATTTTCGAGGAGTATCCCGATACCGAGTCGCTGGTAACCACGATCCTCACGGAAGAGAACGGGAAAACGCGAATGACGGTCACCGCGTCGTACCCGTCGCTCGAGGTGCGCGACACGGTCATCAAGTCCGGCATGGAGCGTGGCGCGGCGATCAGCTACGACCGATTGGAGGAAGTTGCGATTCAGCTCAAACGGGCATCGGCCAGATAGCCAAGACCCATCCGCTCCAGGAGCAACTTGAATCGGGGATCATCGCGCACGGGGTCGAACTCGACCGCGGCGGCTACCAGGATCAGGGAGCCGTCGCGGTCCGCGACGGCCCGGCTCAAGCAGTCGAACAGGCTCTCGAGGTCCGACAAACCAAGATGGATCAAGGCCATCCACATCGCCGACACGTAGCTGTGCTCGGCGCGCGTGGTGAGCTCGCCCAGGTACTGGATGGCCCGGTCGCGGTTGCCGGAACGGGCAAACGCATAGCCGAGCACACCGATATGGTTGACGGTTCGTCCGCCAAGCTCGATCGCCTGATTGAAAGCGGCGATTGCCCGATCGTACTCCCCTCTTTGGGTGCAGGCATCGCCCAGTGCGTAGTGCGCAAACGCAAACGCCGGTTCGAGCGCCAACACTCGCTCGAACTGATCAACGGCACGATCGAGATCGTGATGGAAAAAGTGAACGTAGCCGATTTGCGTTTTCAGCTGGAGATCGAGCGGATCCAGTCGCTCGGCCTCTTCCAGTTCGATGAGCGCCTGATCGTGCCGACGTTCGAGCAGCGCCAGCCGCCACGCATTCCACAAGTGCGCAGCCGCCGAGCCCGGACCGAGCTGAAGGGCGCGCGTGAGCGCCTCCTCGGATCCGTTGCGGTCCCAGTCGTGGTTCATGGCGATGAGCGCACGAACCCGGTGCGCGTCGGCCAGGGTTGAATCGAGCGCCAACGCCCGCTCAACGGCCCATCGGGCCTGTGGGACCGTTTCATGTGCGGGAAGAATGCCGATGCCCGAGTAGAGCCAGACATATGCCTCCGCGAGTGCGGCATAGGCAGGCGCAAAGTTCGAGTCCTGTGCAATCGCGTCGCTGAAGTGCCGAATGGCACGCTGCATGGCGTCCTCACGCCACTGATTCCGCGCGTACAAGCCTTGCAGATAGGCCTCGTGCGCCGCGACGTCGAACGCGGCGCGTTGATTCGACGGCGGACTGGCAAAGCCAACTCGCAGCTCGTCCACGATCAGCGCCGCAATCTCGTCCTGGATCGCGAAGACGTCTGAGAGATCTCGATCGAAACGTTTGGACCACAGCTGGTAGCCGTCCTCGGCGTTGACGAGCTGCGCCGTCACTCGAATACGGTTCCCGGCCTTGCGGACGCTGCCCTCGAGCGCGGTGCCAACCCGCAATCTCCTGCCGATTTCCGTGACGTCGAGATTGCTTCCCTGAAACGCGAAGGCCGAGGTCCGCGAGATCACGCGCAACCCCGCTACCCTCGTCAGGGTGCTGATGATCTCTTCGGTGATACCGCTGCAAAAGTACTCCTGGTCCTTATCCGCACTCATGTCAAGGAACGGAAGCACGACGAGCGACGAGGGCATGCGGCTGTCGGTTGGAGCGGAGGTTGGCGGTGCCGAGCGGATGCCCGAACTTTCGACACGCCTCAGATCTTGCAGGAGCTCGCTCGCCGACCGATATCGCCGCTCACGATCTTTTTCGAGTGCGGTGTCGATGACCTCGGCAAGGGACCGCGGCAGGGCCGGATTCAGCATGAGCGCCGATGGGTGCCGGCGGTTCAGCAGCTGATCGAACACCGCAGCCGGTGTCTCGCCCTGAAATGGCGCTCTCCCGGTCGCCATCTCGAAGAGCATGACGCCGAGCGCGAAGAGATCGGTGCCGGCATCCAGCGACCTGCCAAGCGCCTGTTCAGGCGACATGTAGCCAGCGGTTCCAACCACCATGGCCGTGCTCGCGTCATCGCCCGCCCGGGTTGGCGCTTCGGCATCCCACGCGGTGGGCGGCTTGGAGAGCTTGGCCACGCCGAAGTCGAGGATCTTCACTCGGTCGTCGCTGGTCACCATGATGTTGCCAGGCTTGAGATCGCGGTGAATGACGCCGGCGGCGTGAGCGCATGCAAGACCGTCGGCCATTTGGCACGTGAGGCTCAACGTTCTCGCCAGTGGCAGCGGCGTGCCCGCGCTCAGCAACTGACGCAGGCTGCGGCCCGGCACGAGCTCCATCGTGATGAAGACGAGGCCCTCGAACTCCTCCACCGAATACAGATGAACGATGTTGGGATGGTTGAGGGCGGCCGCGGCCTTAGCTTCTCGCTGAAGGAGGGCGAGCCGATCGGCCGAGTTCGACGTGTCGAGCCGAGGCAGCTTGAGCGCCACCCGGCGATCGAGTTTCGTGTCCTGGGCGAGGTACACCACTCCCATGCCGCCCCGGCCGAGCTCTTCGAGAAGCTGGTAGTGACCGAGTCGTGTGCCGATCAAGTTGTATGGGGCGGGAACGTGGACTGGCCGCACTTGCAGCGGCTGGCTTCGGGAGTTCCACGATGCCAGATACGCGTCCTGCAGGTCGGGCAGGACCACGTCTGATCGAGCGCCGCGATCCGCTTCAATGTCGCGTCCACCTCGCTTGCCGCTATCTGTCCACGACTGCCATGGACGGCGACGTTCAGCGTGGCGCCGACATCCGCTTCCAGGTTCCTGATGAGCGGCTCGATCGAATCAAGGAGTGTCTTCGATCGTTCCTTCAGCGTTCGTCGCAGCCCCTTGAACAGCTCGCCGACTTCCCGCTTGTCGTTGGCCTGACCACGGCGAAATGGGAGCGGCGCCCAGAGCGCTTCACACACCTCTTGCAGTAGTTCTTCGAGCGCCCGGCGGGCCTTCGCGGCGGCGCCGTGGATGTCCCCGCTCTGGAGTCGCTGGTGCGCGGCGGCCAGGATGCCCGACGTTTCGTACTGCGTCGTGCGCGGCCCGGTGGCGTAGCTCCAGGACGTGAACTCGAGCTTCCGCCATGACGGCGCGCGCCGGCTCAGGTGCTCGTAGAACTGCTGGTCGTGAGTCAGGACAATGAGCTGCCAGTCCTTGAACCCCTCGGCCAGGAGCTCCGCCAGCCGACCGCGGTGCTCCACATCGAAGCTGTTGATCACATCGTCCAGCAGTAGGAAGCCAAGCTCCTGGTTGAAGGTCTCGGCCATCGCCAAAAACAGCGCAATCGCCAGCGAGTTCAGGTGCGACTCGCTGAGCACGCCATGCGGAGGCCGCTGGCGCGATCCGTGGAAATCGATGGCCAGTTCGACGCCCTTGGCCGTCCAGGGCTCGACGCTGACGGCATCGAGGTCCTCGCCTGGGTGCAGCGCCGAGTAAATCTCGGCGACGCGACGGCTGATGGTCGTCAGCAGATCGGCCACATGATCCTTCTGCTTCTTCTGATACGCCTCGAACACCGCGTCCGCGAGCTCCAGGGCACGAACCGACCGAGACGCTTTTTTTTCCGCACTCAACCAGGCACTGACTTGCTGGCACAGCTCACCGAGCAGGACGAGCTGCTGGTCACGCGTCGTGGGTTCCGGAGTCGAGACTTGTTTGGCCATCTTCCCGGCCGCGCGATCCCAGTTGCGCGTCTCCGTGAGGTAGCTCGTAATCGCTTGGATATCCACCGGGGCCAGGTCGTCGAGGCTGTCCTGGAGGTTCAGATCGCCGAGAGCGGGAGGATCCGGTAACGCCAACGGCACGACGCGCGCCCGCCGATGAATCGCGAGCCGCTGCTCGGCCGCTGCCTCGAGGCCCTCCGCCTGTTGGGCGACAGCATCACGAAAACGCTCGAGGTCCTGTGACGCTTCCATCACTTCAACCAGCGCGGTCTCGATTCGGCGCGCCAGCACCTTTTCGTCAACCTTCTGGTTGCAGAGCGGACAGCGTCCCTTTTCAATCGATCGACTCTCGACCAGACGTTTGGCTTCGCGGACCAGCGACGCACGCGGCAGCAGTCGTGCGCGCTCGGACGCGACGAGTGCATTCCAGCCTTCGAGCGCCTTCTTGTCGACACCAGGCGCGGTCAGCGCGTCAATTTCGGTGAGAACGCTCTCTCGATCGGTGGATGCGGAGTCGCCTGCGCTGGCGCCTACGGCCGCACTGAGCCAGGCAGGAGCGACGACCTGCTCCAGCGAACCCGGCGGCTCCACCCCCAGCATCCCGCAAAACTGCTGGAGGTTTTCGAGTACCGCTTCGTGGGTGACGGTGTCGGCACCACCCGACAAGGCTCGCCGGTAGACTCGCGCCTCATCGTCTGCGGCCTTGGATGCTTTGCGCAGATCGTTACGAGCCCGCTGCAGATCTTCTCGGAGGCCATCGATCGCATCGAGGCCGAGAATATCGACCAGGGCCTTCCATTTCTCGGTCTTGGTCTTGTTGATGAAATCCGCCAGCGTCCGTCCCCGCAGCAGGAAGGTTTCGCGTCGAAGGCCATGGAAGGAATCGGCCTGCCGCTCATCCGGGAAGACGACGCGCCCGCCACGCGGGCCGTTGGTCACGACCTCGACGGCCGTCGTGCCACTTTCATCACCACCCATGTGGCGAACGGCGTGCTGGCGACCCTCATGCGACAGGAGCTCGATGGCGCCCGTGAAGTACCACTCCAGCGCATCCGCGATGGTGCTCTTTCCGGTGCCATTGTCCCCGTAGACGACAATGCTGTCGCCTTTGCCGAAGTCCACGGCCATCTCGCCGCGAACGCCGCGAAATGCCTGCATCACCAGTCGCTGGATCTTTTCACTCACCAGCGGCGTCCTCGAACAGCTGACGGATGGCTTGCGAGCGGTCCCCTTCCCCGTTCTTCAGGACCTCGGCAAGCCGGCTGGCGAGATCCGGCGGCAGATCATCGATTGTCTCGAGGAGCGTCAGGAGGAACTCTTCCGCGTTCTGTCGTTGCATCTCGTGGCCAGTCCAGGGCGCCAGAAGAGTACGAAGAACGTTCGGCAGCGTCAACTATCGGGCCCGCATGCTGGTCAAATGTGGGGCAGCCGCGGTCGAGCTGCACGCGGAGGGCCTACTGGCTCCGCAAGGCGACCGCCGGATCGATCCGCGTCGCCCGCCACGCGGGTCCCGCAATCGAAAGTGCCGCCGTCAGCACGACTACAGCTGCGACGACGCCGAACGTGAGGGGATCCTGAGGCTGCACTCCGAACAGTATGCTGGTCAGTAGCCGGCCGAGTGCCATCGACAGGATTAGCCCGATGACGGCGCCCACCCCGATCACACGCACGGCGTTGCCGACGACGAGACGCAACACCTCACCTGTCGTGGCGCCAAGCGCACGCCGCACGCCGAAATCTCGCACGCGCTGTTGAACCGCATACGCGAGGATGCCGAAGACGCCGACCATGGCCAGTGTCACGGCCAGTGCGGCGAATGACGCCACCATCACGGCGCGGAAGCGGTGACGGCCTGTCGCCGCCCACTCCACATCTTCGAGTGTCGTCACGCTGGCCACGCTGACCAGCTGCTCCCTGTCGATGCGCGAAATCGCCGCGCGCGCGGCAGGCGTCAACGCGTCGGCGCGGCCGGTCTTCGAGCGGACGAGCATCAGCATGTCGTCAAAGGGATCCTGCGCGAGTGGCGAATACATCTGGACGTAGTCCTTCGATTCATCCGGACGGAACTTCACCTGCTTTGCGACGCCGACGATCTCCGCGACCGTCGGTTTGTCATTTGCGGCATCGACAGGCTTGAACGACACCTGCATGCCGATTGGATTCCGTCCGCCGAGACTGCGCGCGAACGCCTCGTTGACGATCACCACACGTGGACTGCCCTGTGTGTCTCGTGAATCGAATTCGCGGCCGGCCACGATCGGCAGTTCGAGCGTCGAGAAGTACGTCGGGCTGACGATCTGATAGGCAGTCGTCGGCTTGCGCGCCGCATCGAGCGGCGCATCGCCGACCACCTCGTAGTGGAACGGGTATTCGCCGAACAGCGATTCGCCGAGCGGCAGAGCGGTCGACCATCCGACGTCGGCCACGCCCGGCACCGTCCGGACTTCAGCTTCCACTTGATCGAAGAACTGCTGCAGCTTCTCCGGAGTCGGATACGCCGAGCCCAACGGATCGACCAGCATGGCCAGCACGCTCCCGGCGCGGTAGCCGCGATCGTAGGACTCGACCGCAACGAGCGTGCGGAGCAGCAACCCGGCCCCGAACAACAGCAGCACCGCCGTCGCCACTTCGCCCACGACGAGCAGGCTGCGCAGCCGGCCGCCGCCGCCGGTGGTCGTGCGGCTATCGGACCCCATTACCTCAGGTGACGAGAAGCTCGTGGCCTGCCACGCCGGCGCAATGCCGAAGACGACGCCGACCAGCAGCGCCGTCGCGGCGCAGAATGCGACGACCCGCAGGTCAAAGGCGAGCGTGACCGCCCCCGGCAACAGGCCTTCGGGAATCAATGACGGCGCGACACGCAGAATGGCGGCGCCGAGCCCGACGCCGAGAGCACCACCGATCAACGACAACACGATGCTTTCGGTCAGCAGTTGGCGGATGATGCGCCGTCGGCCTGCGCCGACCGCGGCTCGCAGCGCCAGCTCGCGGGTTCGTGCGGTCGCGCGCGCCAATAACAGGTTCGCGACATTGGCGCAACAGATCAAGAGGACAAATCCAACGACGCCGAGGAACAGCGTCGACGTCGTTTTCAGATCGCTGCCAATCATCGTGTCGTGGAGCGGCTCGAGCGTGACCGACCGGCCCTTGTTGAACTGCGGATACTCACGCGCCAGGCCGTCGGCGACGGCGCTCGAGATCCGACTGCGCCGCGGCCATCGCCACGCCCGGCTTCAGCCGCCCGACGACCTGCAGCATGTAGGCGCCGCGGGCGCGTGGTGGCATGTTGACGAAGGGCCGCATCGCCCACATGCTGGTGCGGCCGAGAATCTGAAAGTCCTTCGGCATCACGCCCACGATCCGAAACAGCATGCCGTCGAACTTCATCTCGCTGCCGACGATCGATGGATCGCGATTGAAGCGCGATTCCCACAATCCTTCGCTCAACACAATCACGTTCGCGCGCTTCTGCTCGTCATCCCTCGTAAACGTGCGGCCGACGATCGGCGCGACACCGAAGACATCGAAGATGCCGCCACTGACCCACTGACGCGACACCGTTTCGGCGTTGCCATCCTTGCCATCCATCACCATGTTGCCAACGCTGGGCGTGTAGCCGGCGATCGCGTCAAACGTGCGACTACGGTCTCTCCAATCCTGCATGTTCGGTGGCGACGCAAAACCACGCGGGCTCGCCTCGGACGTCTCCCAGATCGTGACCAGGCGGTCCGGCTGGTGGTATGGCAACGGACGCAGCAGCGTGGCGTCGACCAGAGCGAAGATCGCGCTGTTGGCGCCGATGCCTAGCGCCAGCGTCACGACCGCGACGAGCGTGAACGCCGGAGCGTGCCGCAACTGGCGGAACGCGAACTTGACGTCTTCACGCAACTCTTCGAGCCACAGGGTGATGCTCATCTCTCGATCTCGCTTTCTGCCAAGGTCCACGCAAGTTCGCTTGAAGGTGTCCAGGTCGCCCATCTTCCGGAGCGCCATGTCCCGCGCCGTCGCCGGATCAACACCCTGGTCGATCAACTCGCGGGTACGCATGTCGATGTGCAGCTCGATCTCTTCATCGAATTCCTGATCGAGCGGCACGCGCCACAACCACGATCGGAGTGAGCGTTTCATCGCGCGAACAAAACCTTCGAGACGCCGGCGGAGAAACGACGCCAGGTGGCCATTTCAGCCTCGAGTTGCTCTCGTCCCGCGTCCGTCAGGCGATACACCTTGGCGCGGCGGCCGAGCTCGGAGGTGCCCCATTCGGCCTCGACCCAGCCACGCCGTTCCATACGGTAAAGGGCGGGGTAGAGTGAGCCTTCCTCGACGAGCACCGCCTCTCCGGTGGCGTCCTCGATGAACCGGGCGATGGCGTAGCCGTGCCGCGGGCTGCCCGCTAAAGTCTTGAGAATCAAGGCGTCTAGCGCTCCATAGAGAAGTGCGCTGGGAGGCTTCAGAGTCATGGAATTAGCACCTGGTTACCAAGTCTCTCTAGGTAATAAGTGCTTTGACGCAAGAAGGGCGGTAGAAGTTTGCAGCGATCGCTGGCCAGCAGCCGGCAGTTGACAGCTGGCAGCCGGGCGGCCGGTAGCCCGTTGCAAGTTAGCAAGTTACAAGTTACAAGTTACAAACGGAGCGTAGAACGCCGATGAAAACGAGCTCGAAAGCGCCGACGACCATCAACGAATACATCGCGGATTTTCCACGAGACGTTCAGACCGTACTCAAGCGTGTTCGCGAAATCATCCGCAAGGCCCTGCCCGACGCTGAAGAAGTGATCTCGGTACAGGATTCCCGCCTTCAAGTTGAACGGCCGCATCGTGCTCTATTTTGCGGGATGGACAGAGCACTACTCCCTCTACCCTTCCACCGACCGCCTTGCGGCGGCCTTCAGGAAGGAACTGGCGAGATACGAGGTCAGTGGCAAGGGCACGATCCGGTTTCCTCTATCCGAGCCGGTTCCAGCCAAGCTGATCGGCGACATCGCGAGGTTCCGCGCCAAGGAAGCGGCAGTGCGCGCGAAGGCCAAGGCCAAGGCGCAAAAAAAAGGATAGCGGCGCGGGGGCACGCCGCTATCCACCTGAACAACGATTTCTCGTGTTCAGTACCTATGGCACCGCCCGTCGGCCGCTGAGCAGGCCGACAACGAACAGCACCAGCGCGATGACCAGCAGCAAGTAAATGAAGTTACCGACTGTGTAGCCGCTGACCATCCCAAGCAGCCAAAGCACGAGCAAAATGACGGCTAGCGTGTACAACATGGTTTTCCCTCGCTGAATGTGGTCAATCGTTGCGACCTTTGTTCACGACATCTGCCATAACAACTCAACAGCCTTCCCTAATCAGTCTCTAAAGCAACTGACGTACCGGATGCGGCTCGACCGTAGGATCCTGATCACCGTCAGGCGGTTCGGCGTTGGCCCAACCCAGCCCGTAGCAACAGCAACGACGGGACCGCAATTCCCGCCGCCATCAAGACGCGCCGTATCGGACGCTGGGGCGTGACCGTCTCGCAGGCATCGCACACTGCGACGATCTCAGGACGCAAACCCAAGTACTGCTGGTGAAGCTCCCGAATCTCAGAGCGCACGGCCTGTTCGAGTCGTGCGACATCGTCCGCGCTTTCGGAGGAGTTCGTCGGCGACTGGAGCAAGGCGTCCGCAAGCACCTCACGATCGTGCGCTTCGCCGAGCAGCTCTTGCGCCTTCTTCAGGGGGCCCAGCGCTCCAGCGGGCCGGACGAAATCCATTCGATCGGCGAGCTCTATCGCATAACGCAATCGCTTGATAGCAATGCGAGCGCTGTGAAGACGATTGGGAAAATAGACCCCGCCTGCCCTTTCCATCGCGAATCGGACATCGCTGGCGCGAGAGGCCAGATGATTCCTGAACGATGACCGGATGCGGGCCGATTGTCGCCTCACGCGGCGGCGAGCCGACTGAACGTCTTTCTTGAGGGAATGGACTTTCAGTTTCTCGAGAGTCTTGAGCGCCTTCCGAAAGGCGACCTCGCGGTCTTGTTTCAGCGTTTCCACGAGTCGCGACACGACTGCCGGATCGGGTGAGACCCTGGCCGTCACGTTTTGGAGCAGCCGCTGCCCAACGTCGGCATCTCTCAGATGACTCAGGGCCCTCGCGGCACGCTTGAGCCGGCGACGTATCACTGCGAGTTCCTCTGCGTCGTAGTGATTCGCCGCGAGCGAGACTTCCTCGCGAAGCCGCCGCATCGCCACTCGTGCTTGATGAACGGCTTCGACCGATCCCTCACAGACACCGGCAAGATGGCTGAGAAATTCATCGAGCTGACGCGAAACGAACGGGTCAGCTGTGTGGTTACCGGACACTTCTACCTCCGAAACTTCGCCGGAACCACCCGGTGCAACTTCGGAGCCGTCCGTCGAGTAGAACCTCTAGTCTTCGCGTAGCGCCTGAGTTGGCTGAATGCGTAGCCCTCGCCTTGCAGGACCAATGGAGGCGAGCAGTCCGACAAGCAGCTCATGACCAGCCTGAGTGAAAGTTAGTCGGAGCGGAGTGCGTCCGTTGGATTCACCTGAAGCGCGCGGCGGGCCGGCACCACACAGGCAAGGACGGTGACAGCTCTGCACCGTTCGCCGACGTTGATGATCCCGGCTATTCGGCGTCAGCCAAGTCGAAACAATCGGCTGGCGTTGCCCGAAAAGATCTGACGCCGCTTGTCGTCTTCGATCGGCATCGCCTGCACCGCGGGAATCGTTTCGCGGTAGAGCCGGGCGCCGAGCTCGTCGTCGTACGGCATGTCGGTCGCAAACACCATGTGGTCGGCACCGAAGAACTCGTACGCACACATCAGGGCCGCGGTGTTCCCCTGAATTGCCGTGTCGCAGTAGAACATCCGGTAGTAGTCGAGGGGGCGGCGCGTGAGTGTCTGCCCATCGTGCCGGTATCCCATCCTCTCCACGTTGAAGTCCCAGGCCAGCTCAATCCGTTTGTGAAAGTACGGAATCATGCCACCGGCATGGTGCGTGATGATCTTGAGGTTCGGGTACCGTTCCAACACCCCTCCGAACGCCAGGCGCGCCATGGCCAGCGATGTTTCGAATGGCCAGCCGAAATTCGTGTAGACCAGAAACTTCGACCGCTCCTCGCCGTCATAGTCAGCCGTGGTGTTGGTTCGCCGTGGATGCAACAGTATTGGGAGATCGAGCTCCTGCATGCGTTCGAATAGCGGCAGGAATTCCGCGGCATCGAGCGCTTTGCCGTTGATGTCGGTGAACATCTCGACACCTCGGAAACCCAGCTCGGTGATAGCTCGCTCCATCTCGATCACAGCCGCATCGACATCGCTCATCGGCAGGCAGGCGCACGCGGTCACAAATCGCGACGGATGTTTCGCGATCAGCTCCGCCATCTCGTCGTTCGCGATCCGTGCGCACTCGACGGCATCGGCCGGCGACGTGATGCTCTCGATGTTGGGCCCAGCCTCCGTCAAGATCTGAACGACGTCTGGATTCTGATCCATCACGCGAAAGCGAACGTCCAGGTCGGTCAGTCCTGGATTTGCCTGCCAGTACTTCGCGTACTGCGTACCGAATCGCGAACCGGCGCGGGCGTTTCGCTCGCGGAGATATCGCGGCGTGAGGATGTGCGCGAAGACGTCGACGATCTGCATCAGTCGCGAGTCGCCTGCATGGTGGCCGCCGCTGGCGCGCTGATCCGGCGCGGCCGGCCCCACAAGTAGTAGACGGGAATTCCGGCCGCTACCAGCGCCAGCCCGGCGACGCTATCGATCGGAAGCGCCACCAGTCGATTGATGACGATGGCGGTAGAGGCCAGGACGAAGACGATGGGCGCCCACGGATAACCCCAGACCCGATAGGCGGGGCGGTAGTCGGGACGTTTCCGCAGCAGAAAGATGCCACCGGCCATCAGGGCGAAAAAGATCCACTCGGTGAAGATCACGCGCGAGAAGAGTTGTCGATAGGTACCTGTCAGCACGAGCACCGACGCCCAAATCGCCTGGAGCGCAATCGCGCGATGCGGCGTGGCAAACCGCGGATGAAGGTGATTGACCCAGGGGAACAGCAGGCCATCGCGCGCCATCGCAAAGTAGACGCGCGGCGCGGCGAGGATGCTGCCCATCATCGCCCCGAAGACCGAGAACATCACCAGCGCCGAAATGCCGAGGGCGCCAGGATTGCCGAGCACGACTGCCGCCGCGTCGGCCGCGACTCGGGTCGACGCAAGCACTTTGTCGACTGGCAAGATGTAGAAGTACACGGCGTTGAGCGCGATATATGCGGCCGTCACGATCGCAATCCCGAGCCCAAGCGCTCGAGGGATGGTCCGTTCGGGTGCGACCGTCTCCTCGGCGGTGTAGGTGACCACGTGCCACCCGCCAAAGGCAAAGAGACCGGCGACGACCGCGAGCAGGAATTCGGACATCACCGATGCCGTGTCGGCGAGGCCGTCGCTCACATTTCCCGCGCCGCCGCTCTCGGAAAGCTGATAGTGGGATGGCAGCTGAGAGCCGAGCGCAAATCCGACGACGACAATCAACGCGACCGCCGCGACCTTTGTGATCGTGATGCTGGTCTGCAGCGTGCTGCTGCGTTTGACACCCGCGTAGTTGATTGCGGAGTTGACGAGAATCGCCGCGACCGCGACTACCCGCATCCCCGTGTCGTCGAGCGGCACGAACACGCCGGCATAACGCGCGAACACCATCGACATCGCGGCGATGATGCCGGAGTGCATCACCCAGAACATCGCCCAGCCCCAAAGGAAACCGACGAGCGGCGAGTAGATCTCCTTGAGAAACACATAAACGCCGCCGGTGCGCGGAAACGCCGTGGCCAGTTCGGCGCAGGCAAGCGCACCGAACAGGGTCAGGATCCCCGAGACGAGCCACACCAGCAGCACACCGACGATGTTAGGGACGTGGTGAGTAACCTCGGAGGCCTGGACGAAAACGGCAGACCCGATGATGGTGCCCACGACGAGTGCCGTGGCATGAGGCAAACGCAGGGTTCGGTGGAGCTGGCCGGACACGCGCGGGAGAGTAGCAGATCCGCCGCTTGACGCGGCTGCAGCACAGGCATATCGTCGGAAGTACGTCTAAGACGCCACGAGGCGTCGCGGGGGACCCAAGGCGCGAATCACCGCGCACCGGGGCGAATTCCGCGGCGGTCCCAGCGGACCAACGCGGATAGAGCAACTCCAGGCTCGAGCCCGTCAGCTAACCTCGCCGACGTGTGGAGGCCTGCCGTGTTGCCATACGTGCATCGTGATGGCGGTTCTGCGTTCGCGTTTTTTCGGTTCTTCGTCAGCCGGGTCGTGCCGCCCGTGCTGCTGTTGCTCATCGCATCGGGCTCGGCGCTCTGGTTGTTGGGGTCGAGCAATCCATACACTCCTGCCGGATACGTCGGCTACGTCACCAAGGGGGCCATCTTTGGCCAAAGCCGGTTCTTTGGTGTCCAACGAGGTCCAACCTCGCCCGGCCGCCGCTGGCTCCTCGAAGTAACCAACGTCAGCGTGACTCCCTACACGTACACCGAGGAATTCGTCGGCGACCAGGCGGTGCTGAGCCGTGACAATCTGAAGATCTCCTTTGCCGTGCACACCGTCTGGCGAATTGACGACGAGCGAGTGCCGCTGTTCATGGAACGCTATAGCACCACGGTCACCAATGGAGACCACGAAAAGTCTCCCGACACGATCGTCAAAGTAGCGTATGCACACTTCGTGCGTGAGCCATTGCGGACATTCGCGCGCGATGAAGTGCAACGGCGAAACGGGTTGTCAGTAAAGGACGAGTTGATCCCGATCGGCGACGCGGTGCTGACGCGAATTCGTCAATACGCCGCGACGAGCCCCTTCATCATCAGCAGCGTCGTCGTCGGAAACGTCCAGTACCCGTCAGAAGTGGCGGATGCGGTTTCGCGGAAGCTTGCGGCAACGCAAGAACTGGAGCGCAAGGACACGGAGATCGAGATCGAGCGTAAGGAGCGAACGAAGCGAGAAGTACAGGCGGCGGGCATTGCCAGTGCGATGCAGATCATCCGTGGCCAGCTGAGTGCCCTTTACGTTCAGCACGAGGCCATCGAGGCGCAGAAGCTGATGGTGAACTCCCCCAATCACACCACGGTGTACATCCCGGTCGGTCCGATGGGCGTGCCATTGACGGGGACGTTTCAGGCGCCGAATCCATCAGCCGCACCACCGGCAGGCTCGCAACCGAAGTGATCGTTCTATCTGCTGAATGAGGTGTGCCTTTACCGAGGCGATCCAGTGGGAACCCGGCGCTTCAGCTCCTCGAACCAGTTCAGCACCACCTGAATCTCGGGGGGTGCTGACTCTTCCTGCGCCGCTTCGACGATGAGGAGCCGTCCCTCTGGCGACACGTCGTAACCTGGATGGCCAAAGGCCTCGGCGTCCGACTGACCGGATGCCAATCGCACGGCAATCGGCAGCTCCAGCTCCACCGGCTTCCCGATCCTTGCGGGAAGGGAATCGACCGAAACGACCATGAAACGACTGCCGCGACGGTAGTAGAGCTCGCGCCCGTCGCGGCTCCAGACCGGTCGGCTGCCGCCGTCGGGGGAAACTTGCCGCTTGGCGCCGGAGCCCGATAGGGGGATTACGTAGATCTCAGCTCGGCCCGTTTCCGTCGACATGTACGCCAGCCATCTCCCATCCGGTGAAATCCGCGGCCACTGCTCTTGCGCGGAGCCGGCAACGAAGGGAACGCTGGCTGCAGGCGCTCGCCAAGACGGAAAAGCCCAATGTCGTTCCGGTCGGTGGGCGGCTGCCGAGTGAACGCCAGAGTCTTTTGATCCCTTGACCACGATCCTGGCCACACGCTGTGCTCGTCCGCCACCAGCAACTCGGGCTGGCCGCTGCCGTCGGCAGGCTGCCAGTAGATCTGGCGGCGGCCTTCCTTAGTCGAGCTGAACGCGAGGCGCCGGCTGTCGGGCGTCCAGATTGGGGTCGCGCTAGTGCCATCGAACGTGACCCGAGTCAGCGCCTCGGTGGCAAACTCGTAGATCCAGATGTCACGACGCGACCCTTCGTTTATGTGGAACGCGAGGCGACGGCCATCGGGCGAGAGGCTCGGAGCGCCGAATCCTCGGGGACCGATCGGCAACGGCTCCGTGCCTCCCCGACGATCCGCCCAGAGGAGCCTCCGGCCCTGAACGGACGGTGCGCGTTCATACACCAGTGTGCCATCGTTGCTGAACCCGTAGTGGGCTGAGCCGCTCCCTGGGTAGCTGAATACGTTCTCGACCACGGCAACCGGCGCGCCGGTGAGCTCGATGCGATCCGCATCGAAGGGTACGGCAAAGAGTGTGTCTCCCCGCACATAGAGTAGATGTCCGCTTGGCGCGTATCGCGCGTCGAATGCATTCTTGACCAGCACGCGCCACGCGTCGCTATCAAGATTTCGGACCGCGACGTCAAACGCGTCAACGCCGCGATGAACGCCGATAAGCAAGGCCTTGCCATTTGGGAGCAGAACCGGACTGTGATGATCGATCTCGCGTTCGGCGGTGTTCGGCCGGGTCAGCGGAACCGGCGCGCCGCCCTGGTCCGAAATCCGCACGAGCCCCGTGGCGATCAAAGGGAGGACGAGAGTGTGATCGGGAAGCCAGCTGAAAACACCACCCGCACAGCATCCTGGAATGTCCGACAACGTGATCGGTGCCACGGAGGAAGTCAGGGAGATCTTTTTCAGCTTCCCTTCGCCGATGAAAGCCACCCACTGGCCATCGGGAGAAAACTCGGGAAGGTTGGCTCCTTCGGTACCGGGTAAGGCCCGCGCCTCAGTCTGATCGAGCGAGCGAACATAGAGCCGCGAGGCTTGATTCGCGCGCGCGCGATAGACGACATGCTGACCGTCGGGTGAGATTTTGAAGCTCCCCGTCATTACTGCGGGAGCCGGCGGCTGAATCGAGAAGCGGCGAATGGGCTGGCCGTTTGGTTCGCCGCGGGGTGCCAGCGTCCACGCCACCACACCGGCCGCCACACCAACGGCGACAAGCCCAGCCAGCCAGCGCCATACTGGAGGTCGCTTGACTCGTTCGAGGAACGCTTTGTTGCTGGCGTCGATCGGCTGGCGATACTGTTCCGCGATCCACTTCAGTTCGTCCGCGAGATCCCGCGCGGTCTGCCACCGCGCCTCGGGATTCTTCGCCAGGCATTTCCGAACCAGCCTGTCGAGCGCCGCCGGAACCTCGGGCTGCAGACTGGAAAGTGGCGGCGGGTCGCGTTCCAGAATTGCCGCGATAACGCTCGCCTGACTTTCCGCTTCGAATGCCTTTCTGCCGGTCGCCATTTCATGGAGGACTGCCCCGAACGCAAAGATGTCCGCGCGCGCGTCTGACTCCTTCCCCTCGAGTTGCTCGGGCGCCATGTATTGCCACGTGCCGAGAACGGCGCCATCACTGGTCAAGGGCGCAGGATCGACTCCGAGTGTCGAGAGGGCGGCGGCCCCACTGGAGGGCTGTTGCGAGAACTTCGCCAGCCCGAAGTCCAGCAGCTTGATGCCGGAAGGCGTGACCATGATGTTGCCCGGCTTCAGGTCGCGATGGACGATGCCTTGTCGATGCGCCTCGCTCAACGCCTCGGCGATTTCGATGGCATTGCGGAACACGTCCTCGAGACGCAGCGGCGCGCGGGCCCGCGACAACCGGTCGGCCAGCGTCTCGCCTTCGAGATGCTCCATGACCAGGAAGTCGAAGCCCTCGTGCGACCCAAGGTCATTGAGGTGGCAGATATTCGGATGATTCAGATTGCCAATCGCGCGAGCCTCGCGGACGAAGCGTTGCCGCATCTCCGGATCGAACAGGCGATGCTCAGGCAGTACCTTGATGGCGACGGTTCGGTCGAGGCGCGTATCCCGCGCTCGATACACCTCCCCCATTCCACCTTTGCCGATGATGGCGACGATTTCGTACGGGCCGAGCCGGGCGCCGCGAGCGATGGTCAACTCGAGCTTATCTTGTCACTTCTCGCCGTAGGTGATCCTGTAGATGAACCCCTTGTTGTCGTCCGATACGTAGAGCGCGCCGTCGGATCCCGTGGCCAGCCCTGCCGGGCGCCCGGACACGACCGTGTCCTTGAGCCACCCCGTGATGAAGTCCTCGAACCCGACCGGCCTGCCCTCTTTCATCACGATGCGAACCACCTTGTAGCCAACCTTTTCGGGGATGGTGGTGGACCCATGAAGCGACAGGAACAATGCGTTTTGGAACTGGGCGGGAAATTGCTCGCCAGTGTAGAAGCGCAGGTCGATCCCGGTCGTGTGCGGTGGCAACTCGAGCACGGGCGGTACGGCATCCTGTGCGCTGACGGTCGGGCGAACGTCCTTCAATTCCGGCACCTCGTTGGGCAGATTGCGGCCAACGAAGAACGGATACCCATAGTGCTTCCCCGCTTCGATCAGGTTGATCTCCTCCGGCGGAAAGGCGGGCCCGCCGCCGTCCTGACCCGTATCGGCCCCCCACATGCGGCCGGTTTGCGGGTCCCAATCGAACCCAATGGTGTTGCGGAGACCGATCGCATATGGCGTCAGGCTCGATCCGTCAGCGCTAAACACCTGGATTGTCGTCCGGCGTGGATCCGGTTCGAGACACACGTTGCAGGACGAACCGATCGACACGTACAAGCGGCCGTCTTTGCCGAACGCGATCGTACGTGACGTATGAAGAGACGGGGTCGAACTCGGAAGCTCGCCGAACGTCTCTGGCGTACCTGCGGGCGCGCCGTTGACCCATCGCACACGCATCACCGCCGGCGTCGTTGCGACGTAAAGGTAGCCGTCTTTGAACGCCAGGCTGTGAGCGTTGGTCATGCCGCTCAGGATCACCGCCGGTTCGGCGACGCCATCTTTGTCGCGGTCGGGCAGGGCCACCACTTCGCTGGTCCGGCGTCGAGCCACGAGAAGGACTCCTTCGGGGCTCACCGCCATCATCCGCGCGCCCAGTAGATCCGAAGCGAAGACCGAAATCTTGAATCCGGCTGGCAGTCGGAGGTCAGCCAGGGGAGGCGACGTCGATGGGGGTCCAGCCGGCGGGGTTTGCCCGGCGATTGTGGAAACCATCAAAACGAGAATTGCTATGACATTCGGAGCTGGTTGAACTGCGCGGCGCATCCGCCAAGCTTACCTGAGCGCCACCTGAGTGGACCGTCGACGCGTAGTGCTGTTTAGTAAGCACGGTTGGAAGATGCAGCGTAACTACGCCATGGAACGCCTTCTTTCGCCGTATCAATCGATGCTCCACGCGCTGTTGCGCATCGTCGCTGGATTTCTCTTCTTTCAGCACGGGCTGCCCAAGCTCTTCGGCGGGTTTGGCCGTGATGCGCCGGCGGCGCTGATGTCACAGATGGGCCTCGCGGGTGTGATCGAAGTGTTTGGAGGTGCGGCCATCGCGCTCGGCCTGTTCACGAGTCCCATTGCCTTCATCGCATCTGGCGAAACGGCAGTAGCCTACTTTCAGGCGCACGCACCGCGAAGCTTCTGGCCGGTCGTCAACGGCGGCGAGCTCGCGGCGCTCTACTGTTTCGTGTGGCTCTACTTCGCCGCAACCGGTTCAGGAAAGTGGAGCGTGGACCATCTGCGGAAACGACGTCGCCGCACCACTTGACTCGCACCTGGCATCGCCGTGGAATAGGGTGTCGATGAAACGAGGGAGCACACCGAAGGCACTCGCAAGCGGATTCGAGAAGGTCGAATCGGTCGGGCTCAGCTTGCCAGACGTCGTAGCGACCACGAAGTATGACGGTTCCCCGATGTTGAAAGTGCGAGGCACCTTCCTGGCTGGCCTGGCGACCCATCCTTCAGCGGAACCAGGGACATTGGTGGTGCGCTTCGACAGCGAGGAACGGAATTGGCTGATCGAGGATGCGCCGGAGACGTACTACCTGACCGACTACTACCGAAAGTATCCGTTGTTATTGGTACGATTGTCGCGCATCGACCACGACGCGCTGCACGACCTGCTCTCCGTTTCCTGGCGCCTCGCAGTCGAGAAAGCCGTGAAACGACGCTCGTCCCGTCTTTGAACTGGAAACTGATACTGGAAACTGACGTGCACCTGCCAGGCCGCCCTACGGCTTCCGCGGCCCATAGATCGGCGGCGGCTGACCGGCCTCGAGGGCACCCAAGTCTGGCGCCTTTCCATTGAATCCATCCGTAATGTTCGGCAGCACAACCCCGCGATCGACGGCGGCGGAGCCCGGTTTCAAACGGAAATCTACGTCTTCCGCTTTGTAGACCCGCTGCACGGCCTTGAGATCCTTGGCGTCGAGCGGCGGGACGTTGACGAAAATGTCGTAGTCGAGCGTCACGCTGTGCTGATCCTGACGCGATCCGCGAACGTAGTCGTCGAATGACGCGAAACGGCGGGTCTCGATCGCCATCTTGTCGAGGTTGCTGGAATCGATCGCGGCCACGGCAAACGGCGGCGAGTTCCACTGGAAGGACGTCTCCGCACCCGGGTTGGGGCGGAATCCGTTGTAGTCCGACGAGCTGTAGTTGGTGTTCGTCGTGACGTTGAAAATTGCCGGCGCGGAGTTCTGGCCGAGCATCAGGTTGTTGCGCCAATGCGTGTTGGCCGACGAACCACCGGATGTCTCGGTCAAAATCGTGTTGTTGTAGAAGAGCGCGCCGGCTGACGCGTAGGTCAGTCGCGTCGATCCTCCAGGCGCGTGATACGCGATGTTGCGAATCCAGTAGATGGGACCGCCGGCCGCCGGCTGGTTGCACATCGGATGTGACGCGGAATTGACCATCATGTTCCGCATCACGCGCACGTTGTGCATGCTGCCGTCGATCTCGAACGCGTTGTCGTGAAAATTGGTCAGGTAGTTGTTGTAGAAGTCGATCGAATTCGGACGCCTGTCCCAGAACTCCCGGCTCGGATAGGTCGGGCCTTCAACGGCATGTGAACCATCGGGATTGCCGTACATCTCGACGTCGATACCGTCGTGAAAGTCGGCAATGTAGTTGTGCGCCACGACGTGCCCGGGACCGTAGACGCGAACTGCCGTGTAGGAGGACATGACGGGTGGAAACTCCTGGCCATCGACGCCCTTGAACTGCGCCCAGAAGGGGCCGGTCCAGCCCATCACGTGTTTGGGATCGTTCTTGCCGAGAAACACGCTGTCGGCGATGTAGAAATCACTCGAGCCCGAATAGTTGGTGAACACACCCAGGCCCACCTGCTCGAAGCGACAGTGCTTGACCGTCAAGCCCTTCGATCCGGCAATGAACTGCGTGCCGGCCCAGATGGCAATCCCCGTGTTGCGAAACGTGATGCCTTCGAAATAGTGGTAGTCGGCCGCCTTGATGTTGAAGAGGTTGAAGTTGTTTCGTCCATCGATGATCACGTCACCGTCGCCTGCCGCCTTGATGACGATCGGTCGTTCGGGTGTACCGTCGGCGGTCAGGTAGTACGTGCCTTCATAGGTCGTGGTCGCATTGACGGTCGTGTCGTTGGCGTAGAGCTCGTAGCGATAGGCGTACACGCCCGCGTGGACGAGGATGGTGTCGCCTGGCTTCACGCGTGGCCGTCCGGCCGGTGCCGTGTCGCCTGCACCACAGTAGTAGTTGTAGGCGCACATGATCCCTTCGAACGACGGCTCGAGCTTTTGACCTTTGAAGTTCGCCGGATATACGTGGTAGACCTTGCCGCCTTCGAACGGCTTCGGTTCTGGACGCGTGCGAACGGTAACGGTCTTGGTCGCATTCGCCGCCGGTCCGGCGACGCCATCCGGGTCTGACAACACGAAGCGCGCTTCGTATGCCGTGGCCGGCTCGAGATCGAGAAGGCTGCCGGCAAACATGTTGGGCGACACGAGGTTCCACACGTTCGGACGGTAAATGCGCTCGTTTTGCAGTCGCAGGAGCGCCAGCCCCTTCCTCCAGGCCGTCTCGCCTTGCTTTCGGTAGGACACGTCAACCGACGCATTGCGATTGGCATCGCCGTCGATGAACCACTCGAAACCGAGATTGATCAGCGTGGGGTTTTCAACGACGAATTCCCCGGGCGTAACGCTCGCATCGGTCGGCGCTGCCGCATTAGGCTGGCCAGCATGGGTCACGCCAAGCGACAAGGCAGCGCAGAGACCAACCAAACTGAGTGTCCTCATGATCCTTCCTTCCAAGCGACGCTGGCGATGTTATGGCGCTTTGCGGTCGATCAGCTACTGGTGAGGCGACAATTCATCTTCGGACGCACGCAAACTCGTCAGTGCAACAGCCGGTAGCCGGCGCCGGGTGGCCAGGGACTACGTCTTCGCTGAACTGGAAACTGATAACTGGAAACGGACGTGCGGAGGCGTCCGCGATATGCTCGCCCCTCATGAGCCCTCTTCGCATCCTCTGCGCCGCGGCCCTCCTTGTTGCGCTTTTCCCGTCAGCGGCCTCCGCTCAAACCCGCGTCATCCGCTTTGGGAAACTCTGGGATGGCACGAAGGTCATCGACAACGCGGTGGTGACCATCACAGACGACCGCATCACCGCGGTCGCCAGCGGCGACGCGAAGATTCCGGCGGGAATTGAGGTCCTCGATCTGCGGAAGTACACCGCGCTGCCGGGGCTGATCGATCTACACACTCACATCACCTATTACTGGGATCGAAAGCCGGGAACCAGACCTCGAGGTCAGCGGCGACTTCCGGCAGTGACGGTCTATCTCGCGCAAGAGAACGCACGAAAGACGCTCGAGACCGGCGTGACTACGGTTCGCGATCTGAACGCGGGAAACGACATGGACCTGGCGATGCGTGAGCTCATCGCGACGGGAGCCATGGTCGGCCCGCGGATCTTTGCCTCGGGTCCCGGAATCTCGTCGAAGCAAGGGGCACCGGCGGACGCGGCGGCGATGAAAAAGGCGGTCGAAGATCGCGTGAAGTCCGGAGTGGATTGGATCAAGGTCTTCGGCTCGCGCGGCAGCTATGAAGTTGTCGATGGGACTCAAACGGTGAACTTTGACGATATGAAGGCGATCGTCGATGCCGCTCACGCATTGAACAAGAAGGTCACCATTCACTCCTACGGTCCCTCGGGCGTGCGAGATGCCGTCCGAGCCGGCGCCGACTCCATCGAGCACGGCGCCGACCTGGACGATGAGACGTTGGTGGAGATGGCGAAGCGCGGCACGGTGTGGGTGCCGACTGTCGATCACAACCGCTACTACATCGATGCCGCGGCAGAGTTTGGCTTCGCTCCCGGAGTGGAAGTCGGTCTCAAGGACTACATCGACCGCAATCTCGAATCCGTCCGCCGCGCGCTGAAGGCCGGCGTACGCATCGGCATGGGATCGGATGCCGTGTACACGATGTTTGGTCAAAACACGCGTGAGCTGGGCTGGCTCGTCAAAGCCGGCATGACGACCCAGCAGGCGTTGGCAGCCGCCACTACGACGCCAGCGACGCTGCTTGGCGTCGGCGACAGCCTGGGTCGAATTGCGCCCGGTTATCTTGCCGATCTGGTTGCCGTCGAAGGCGATCCGCTCAACGACATCACCGCTCTCTTCAACGGCGTCAAGTGGGTCATGAAGGACGGAAAGATCGTCGTCGATCGGCTACTCGTGCCGCAACGCCGCTGACGGATCGATTCGGCTGGCACCGCGCAACGGTAAATAGCTGGCGCTCAAGACGAGCACGACAAGAAGCACGGGCACCGCGACAAATACGCCAGGATCGTGCGGATCGACCCCATAGAGCAGTGATCCCAGGAACCGCGAGGCGCCAAAGGCCCCGACGATTCCGATGAGTACGCCGGGAAGGGCCAGGCGCAGACCGTCGCCGACGATCATGCGTCGCACGTGAGAGCGATCGGCGCCCAACGCCAGCCGAATTGCCATCTCGCGTGTTCGCATGGACGCCAGGAATGCCACGACGCCATAGGCCCCGAGAATGCAAAGCACCAATGCGAAGAAGCCGAAGCCGCCGAGCATCATCATCGCGATGCGCACCGGCTGAAACGTGAACTGGACACGCTCGCGAAGTGGATAGTCCTCGCTCACGGGCACGGAGGGATCGACTGCCGCGACGGCACGACGGAGCGCGGGCATCATGGCTCGCGCGTCACCGCGGACACGCACGTGCGTACGTGAGTCCGCAGAAAATCCGCGGCCACTCTGCTGCCAGTAGTTGAAGTACACGTAAGGAAACACAGGCTCCGTCGTGCTGTGATACTGCGCCGCTCGTGCCACGCCCACAATCCGCACGGGCTCACCGTCAATCGACACGATCTGTCCGACCACTTGCTGAGTGCCGCCGAGCGACATTGCCACAGTGTCGTCGACAATGGCGACCCGTGGCGCGCCTGGAAGATCCGACGCGTCGAAGTCGCGGCCGGCCACGAGCGGCAGACCAATCACCTTGAAGTAGTCGTCGCCGACATGGCTGGCTCTGGCGCTCGTCCCGGCCTGTCCATTCGTCGAAGACGAACTCGAACTGACGATCACGTCATTCCCTCCGCCCATCAACGGAAGGTTCTCCGCTGCGGCGGCTGCCTCAACGCCCGGCAACTGCTTCAGTTGTTCCAAGACGGCCCGCTGAAACGCACGCGCCCGTGTCGCGTCGTGTCCCACCAGGCTCGGC
Source organism: uncultured Acidobacteriota bacterium (assembly GCA_963724485.1). Classification (GTDB taxonomy): domain Bacteria; phylum Acidobacteriota; class Vicinamibacteria; order Vicinamibacterales; family UBA2999; genus JACCSI01. The sequence continues at coordinate 202,650 of CAVRUW010000008.1, read as the reverse complement.
CGAAGCCGCATCAGCACGACGGGGTCGGGATCGATGCCGGGCCCTCCATACAGCTGCATCATGCTTCTCACGAGTAGCGCCGCGCCGATGAGCAGCACGATCGACATGGCAACTTGCAACATCACCAGCGCATCGCGACCTCGCGATCGGGGGCGGCCTATCGCCGTCGAATCGACTTTCAGAGCCGGCAATGTGTCCGTCCGTGCCGCCTGCAGGGCAGGTGCAATCCCGCACAGGATCGCGGTCATCGCGCACAGCACCGCCGTTGCCGCCAGCACCGGCGCGCCAATCGCCATGTCGAACTTGTTCAGCGCACCGGTGTAATGGACGGCGTAGAACCGGCTGACCCCCTCGTTCGCCCATTGCGCGACCAGCAGACCCAGCGCCGACCCAATGGCCGCAAGCAGGAAGCTTTCGATCAGGAACTGTCTGAGGATGCGATTCCGTCCGGCGCCGAGCGCGAGGCGGATCGTCACTTCCTTCCTGCGAGCACTGCCACGAGCGAGCAGCAGGCCCCCGATGTTGGCGCATGCAATCAACACGAGCAGGCCGACACCGCCAAGCAGCAAACCGACCAGCGTCGCATCGCGATTCGGCTCGCCGGGAAACGCTCCACGCGCAGCGACCAATCGGACGCCGAGCGTTCGATCCGGTAACGGGAAGGCGGTCAACAGCCGTTGTGCCAGGACATCCATCTCCGCTTGGGCATCGCGTAGCGTCACGGTCGACTTCAGCCGGCCGATCATTTCAACGACCCGGCAATTCCGCGCACTCAACGCATCGCAATAGCGGTAGCCGACGTTGAACATGGCGCTCGGAATCCAGACCTGCGAGACGGCCGATCCCCGGACGACGCCGTCAAACCCCGGCGGTGCAACACCAACGATTGAGAAGGGACGTCCGTTGATCTGCAGCGTGCGACCGAGGACCTGAGGATCGCCACCGTAGTGTCGTTGCCAGAATCCATGACCGATCACCGCCACGGCATCGCGGCCGAGAACCAGGTCCTCGGCCTCGGTAAAAAAGCGGCCGAGATGCGGCTGCAACTGGAGAAGCGAGAAATAGTTGGCGGTCACGACGCTGCCCATGATCGACGCCGGCTGTTCCCCCGCGATCACGTGCAGCGGAGCCGTCGGGTAATGGGCCGCGAGCTCGCTGAACGACTGTGACTGGTCTCGATAGTAGAAGTAGTCCGGAACCGAGAGCTGGCCCAGGCGGCTGATGTTGGGGAGCAGCTGCAGGCCATAGACCACCCGTGAGGGCTCTGGGATGTTCAGCGGCCGGAGGTAGAGCGCGTCCACCAGGCTGAAGAGGGTGACACTGGCCCCGATGCCAAGCGACAAGGTCAAGAGCGCCATCGCCGTCGTCGCCGGGCCCTTGGCGAGCATTCGGAATGCGAATCGCAGGTCTTGGCCGATTGTCATATGGAGCGCCGTTGAAGCATTCGGTGTGCCTGGCCCGAAAGCTCCGATCCTGTTCGACTACAACGGCTTAGCGTCACGTCCGAGACGTATGTGGGTTCGGCTGTGCCCGGGACCGATACGTCGCTCTCCGAAACCGGACAGCCCATCAAATCTTCCCGGCTAGTGCGCGGCCAATGGCGCGCCGATACTCTGCCTGGCGCCACCGAATGGAAAGCATCCTTCAGGTCTTTCGCGACGTCGCGAACGAGCGCCTCTCTGCCCACCAACCTGCACCCAATAGCACAGACTCGGAGTCGACGACCGTCGTCAGCGACAAACTCCTGGCGCTGCGCGAGGGGTTCGTTGAGCGGCTGTGGCAGGGTCTGATCGTCATCGCCCTGATTGGTGCGCCAGCCTCCGCCTCCCGATCGATCACGACCGGCTGGATGCCGCTGTACACGTTCCATGTCGGAATGGCGGTCATCATCATCGGGGTGTTTTTGTTCCGGCGATTCCTTTCTCTTGACGCCCGATCGGTGCTCCTGATCGTGGTGTTCTGGAGTATCGGGCTTGCGGGTCTGCTCTCCTTCGGAATTCTGGGCGCGAGCTATTGGTGGCTGGTACTCAGCAGCCTCATCGTCAGCACGATCTATTCGATTCGCGCCGGGATTATCACCGCTCTCGCCGTGACGGCGGTGCTCATGCTCGCGGCGGCAGGCTTCATCTATGGGGTGCTGAACATGCCTCCAGACTTGAATGTCTACGCCTCGAGCCGCGTCACGTGGGTGTCCATGCTGCTGACGACGAGCGCGACGCCCTTCATCGTGTTTCAAGCCATTGCCGCGTATCAGCAGACGACGCTCGCGCTGCTCAAGGAAGTTCAGGAGCAGCGCGATCACATCATGCAGCTGGCGAGCCACGACACCCTGACCCGCTTGCCACTCATGAGCCTGGCCATGGACCGTTTGGCGCTGGTGCTGCGCGACGCCCAGAAGACAAATTGCAAGGCGGCGATGCTGTTCATCGATCTCGACGGCTTCAAGAACGTCAACGACACCGCCGGACACGAGGCTGGCGACCTGGTGCTGAAGACGATCGCTTTCCGCATCGCCAGGTCGGTTCGCCTCTCCGACACCGCCGCGCGGATCGGCGGCGACGAGTTCATCGTCATTCTGGGCGGCCTGCCGGACGAACGTATTGCCACCGAGATTGCGCAACGAATTATTACGGCCGTGTCGCGACCGATCGAGTATTCGGGCCGGCAGGTGAGGGTCGGCGCCAGCATTGGCATCGGCCTGTTCCCAGACCACGCCGCCGACGCCGCCACGCTGCGTCGCGTCGCCGACTCGGCGATGTACGCAGCCAAGCGGCGTGGCAAGAACAGCTTTACCTTTGCCGGGGACCCGCAGGTCATCGTCACTCCACGGGTTGCCACCGCAGCCGGCCACTAGAACATCAATCGCGCCTCGAGTGGCGCCTCGAATTGCGGCGAACCCACGACCGCAACTAGTCGTCGTCAGCAACTACTACCAGCCGCCGTAGACGCGCTCGACTGGACCATCGCGTTCCGCCGCCACGTCGCGGGCGACTCGCCCATCAGCTTCTTGAAGGCGCGGCTGAACGCCGCTTCCGATTCGTAGCCAACCGCGCTGGCGACGGCGCTCACGTGACCGCCGTCGAGGAGCAGACGGGATGCCACCTGCATGCGCCAAAACGCCAGGTACTGCATGGGCGGATGACCCACCATCTCGGTAAACCGTTCGGCGAGGACCGATCGCGAACTACCGACGAGTCGAGCCAATTGCTCCACCGTCCACTGTTCACTGGGCTGCGAGTGCAAGGCGGCGAGCGCCTGGCCAACCAGCGGGTCGCGCAGCCCGGCCAGCCAGCCCGTCTGCGCGGGCGGGAGGGTCTCGAGATACAGACGAATGGCTTCGACAAACAGCAGCTCCGAAAGGCGGGCCCGGACGTTTTCGCCGCCGGCACGTGCGCTACCCGACTCTTTTGCCGCCATGCTCAGCAGGGTGCCAAGCCATCCCGCCGAGGCCTGCATGTTCGAAGCCGAGAGGTGGATCACCGTTGGCAAGGCCGTGAGGAGCGGATTGAACGGACGCTCGTCGCAGCCCAGGAAGCAACAGACGACTCGCGCGCGATCAGGCCCTCCGCCGCCGAGCTCGTAAAACATCGGCAGCGGCGTCGATGCGCGAGCAAAACGCTCCATGTCGGGCGTCGACCGCATGCCTGGGGCACTCGAGAGGACATGAGCATCGCCGCGCGGAAAGACGATGAGGTCACCCTCTCCCAATCGGAGCGGTTCGGCGCCCACTGCATGTCCCCAGCAGCTCCCGCGCGCGATCAGATGGCACTCGATGATCATCTGGGCTCCCGGCATCACCTTGCCGACGATGTCCCGGGATGCGGGCGCTTCGACCACCCATGGCGAGCTCAATTCGAAATCGAAATAGACCGCGCCGGTCAGGTGAACCGCGCGCAGGACGTCGGACAAGACATCGGTTTTCACGTCACACCCGTCAAACGGCGGACGCGCGAGCATGTTCCGCGGACGCGCGAGCAAGTGACGCGGATTCGCCGACGATCCGCAAGACAAATCGGAGGCGTGCGCATGGAGTTGTGGACGGGTCTCACCTAACGTCGAAGTTGCCGGGCCGCGTTTGGTTGTCGGCGGTATCGAAAGGACAAGTTTATGACGACTGTGACTGAAGGACGGTCGTTCGCGTCGATTGGTTCGAATCAACGCGCGAACGCGCTCGCCGATCGCCTCGAAGAAGGCGCGCGTGCGCTGGCGTCGTTCGCCAGCGCCCTCACCGACGCGGAGTGGCAGACGCGCCTCCCGAAAGACGGACGCCCGGTTGGCGTCGTCGTGCACCACGTCGCCAGCGTCTATCCGGTGGAGATCCAGTTGGCGTTGGCGGTGGCGCGAGGCGAGCCCATCAAGGAACTCACGATGGACAACATTCACGAAATGAACGCGAACCATGCTCGAGAGTTTGCAGCCGTCACCAAGGAGGTGGCGCTCGACTTGCTGCGCCGAAACAGCGCCGATGCCGCCGCTGCCATCCGTGCGCTCAGTGAAGAGGATTTGGAGCGGGCCGTGACCGTGTCACTGTATGCCGACGCTCCGCTGACCGCTCAGTTCGTTCTCGAGGATCACGCGGTTCGGCATAGCTTTCATCATCTGGCGGGTATCCGAAGAGCGTTGCAGAAGTAACGAGCGCGAACGCGCCACCCGCCAGTTGCCATTCCTTCCGGGTACGGCTGGTGGGATGCGGAAGGGTATCTCGCCGGAATCACTTGTACAGGTCGCCGGCGAGATACTTCAGTCCGGTATCGACCGCCACTGTCGCGACCACTTTTCCGGGGCCCAACTCGCGAGCCAGGGCAAGCGCCCCCACGAGATTGAGACCGGTGGAGGTCCCGGCAAAAACCCCTTCTTCTTTTGCCGCTCGACGCGCCATGACACGGCCTTCCTCTTCGTCTATGGCTCGTGCTTCGTCGTAACTGCCCGTGATCAAGTGTGGCGGCCACAATCCCGCCGCGGTGCCTTCGACGCGGTGCGGACCGCCCTTGCCCGTGGTCAGGAATGGCGATGTTGATGGCTCGAGCGCAACGATGCGGGCACGGCTGCCGGCCTGTTTGAGCGCGCTCGACACGCCGACCAGCATGCCAGCCGTTCCGACCGCGCCGGCGAACGCGTCGATCGCCCCGACCTGCTCGATCAACTCACGGCCGATATTGGCGTAGCCGTTCAGCGCGTCCGCGTTGTTGAACTGGTCGGTCCAAAAGGTATTGGGGTCTTTCGTCAGCTCGGCGATTCGAGCACGAAAGCGATCGAACAGGGCTGGAGTTACTCTGCCGCCATCGCTTGCCACCATTTCGAGGTCGGCGCCAAACGCGCGCATCGTGTCGAGCTTCTCTTTGGCAAAGGCGTCGGAGGAAAGCGGATGAAAGTCGTAGCCCTTCATGGCGCAGACCATTGCCAGCGAGGACCCGGTACTGCCACCAGTGAACTCCACGACCCGCATGCCCGGTCGAAGAGCTCCGCGCGCCTCGGCGCCCTCGATCATCGCGAGCGCCATTCGATCCTTGTACGACCCGGTTGGATTGAAGTATTCGAGCTTGATGAAGATGGTCGCGGCGCCGGGCGGAACGAGTCGGTGGAGACGAACTACAGGCGTCCGGCCGATGGTCAGCAGGACGGAATCAACGGGAGCGGGTGAGGCCATCCCTCATCGTAGAACACGTTGACTCTTCACGAAGTCTGCGGACGCAATCGCCTCCCCTCTGCGTTAGAGTTTTCCCACTGTGCACTACCTGTCGTTGGCCCTGGCACTTGCCGCGATTGCGATTGCCTGGGCTGGTCCGCAGCCGGGACACAATGGGCCATCACCATCGCTCGGACCGATCGCGGTTGACGCCGTCAGCGTCCCACTCAACCCGCGGGACCCGTCGGCGATTTCAATCGGCGAGTTTCGTTATGCGGGAGGTTTGGCGCTAAGGGCCTACGAATCGGATCTCCTACACGAACTGTCGGACCTCGTCGTCACTGACAACGACCATATCGTGGCGGTTGGCGACGAAGGCGTTCGCTTCGACGCAAGAATCACGTTCGACGAGAACGGGCAGCTGGTGGGGATCGCGGACGCCAACATCGCTCGACTGATTGGCGAAAACGGGCGGCCCCTGATGACCGGTGTCGACGCCGAAGGTCTGGCATTGTTGCCGAGTGGCGATTTCCTCGTCAGCTTCGAGCGGCGTCCTCGGATCTGGCTGTATCCCAAGACAGGCGCGCCGCCACGGGCGGTTCCTTCACCGCGGGCCTCGTTTCGTGCGAACGAAGGCATGGAGGCACTGACCGCCGACCCGGATGCCGGTGCCGACGCCTATATCGTGGGCGTTGAAAGCTCCGGTGCCACCTGGAACTGTCGAGCGGCGACGTCGTGCACGCCGGGGCCTAGCGTCGACAAGCCCACCGAGTTCGGTCTCGTGTCGATGACGCGGCTTCCTGAAGGGATGACGGCCTACTTGCTGCGCGCCTACGATTCGTCCCGTGGGGCGCGCATCACGCTGAAGATCCTTCGCGGCCAGTCACTCGTCGCGCGTCTGGACCTGGCACCGCCGATGACGGTCGACAATTTCGAAGGCATCGCCTCGGTGCCTGCGGCCGACGGCCAGCGCCGCCGCTTCTACATGATTTCGGACGACAACAACAGCCCCACGCAACGGACGCTGCTGCTCGCTTTCGATTGGCTGCCGAAGTCGAAGTAGGGCTGCTCGCCTATTGCGCGAGACCCGCGCGATGGAGGGCCTGAGCCAGGTCCGCGAGCAGGTCATCGACGGCCTCGAGACCAACGTTGAATCGGACGAGACGGTCGCCATACGGCGTCGAGTAAGTGCGCTGGAGGTCGAACCATGGCACGACCAGACTGGTTACACCGCCCCAGCTGTATCCAATCTTGAACAGCGCGAGTGCATCCGCGAAGGTGGCAATCGCCTCACGTGCCGTTCCCTCCGCAAACACGATCGAGAAGACGCTGGTTGAGCCTGTAAAGTCGCGTTTCCAGATGTCGTGACCGGGACAGGACGGAAGTGCCGGGTGAAGCACGGTTGCGATCCGGGGCAGCTTTGCCAGCCACTCGGCGATCCGCAAGGTGTTCTGCTCGAGTGCCTGCAGCCTGACGCCCAGTGTTTGCAATCCTCGCAGCGCGAGGCTGCAATCGTCCGGGGAAACTGCAAACCCGAGACTGGAATGCGCGACGCCGAGCCTTTCGTAGGTTGACTCGTCGCGCACGGTCACGGACCCGAGCAACAGATCGCTGTGTCCGCCGACATACTTGGTCAACGCCTGCATGGTCACGTCGACGCCGTGAGCAAAGGCGTCGAAATACACGCCCGCCGCGTAAGTATTGTCGAGCGCGAGGATCGCGCCATGCGATCGCGACACCGCCACCATCGCGGGCACGTCCTGTACTTCGAGTGTTACCGAACCTGGGCTCTCACACCAGACGAGGCGGGTGTTTGGCCGCATCCGTTCCTTGATGGCGGCGCCAAGCAATGGAGGATAGAACTCGATCTCCACACCGAATCGGGCCAGCACATCGCGGGCAAAACTCCGGCTTGGGCCATACACGCAATCGGGCACGAGCACGTGATCGCCGGCGCTCGTGAAGGCGAGGTAAATCAACGCGATGGCCGACTGACCGCCGGGCGTCAGGAACGTCCACCTGCCCTGCTCCAGCTGCGCGATCCGTGCGGCCAGCTCACGGGTTGTCGGCGTGCCGTACAGACCGTAGGTATAGCCCGCGTCGTGTCGCCAATCGTCCCTCGTGGCCTCGGCGTTGGGAAACAACGTCGTCGATCCACGGAACACTGGCGTCACGAGCGATTCGAACCCTTCTCGAGCGTGCGTGGGCGAGTGAATCAGATTGGTTGTCCAATGGGACATAAGAGAATCACGGTCCGACCGAGTCTACTTCGCCGGCGGCCAGTTGCCAGCGGCCCGGCAGCCGGTTTGTCAGTTGACAGTTACCAGTTGTCAGTTCAAAGGACGGGTCGAGCTGCATCGAGCTCACGCGCACCTCCGTGCGGTATAGTCTCGCCTCAGAGGTGTTGCCGTTGAAGCGACGAGACTTCATCGCTGCGTTGGCCGCGTCGCCGGCTCTCCCCCTCACGACAACCGACCAGGAGCGTCCTCCAGGTTCGCCGGCAACATCGACCAAGCCACTCGTCATTACGTTGCTCGGCACCGGCACGCCGGCGCCATCGCTGACCCGCCAGAGTTCCGGCTATCTGATCGAGGTCGGCAACGATCTCATCGTGTGGGACCATGGGCCTGGCGCCCATCAGCGCCTGATCGAGAGCGGTCATCGCACGGTCGACACCACGCACGCTTTCTTCACCCACCTTCACTACGACCACTGCATGGACTACGGCCGTCTCGTGCTCCAGCGCTGGGATCAGGGCGCGGATCGAATTCCCGACCTGAACGTCTACGGCCCTCCACCTCTGAAGCGCATGACCGAGCAGCTCTTCGGAGAGGACGGCATCTACGGGCCCGACATCCGCGCACGCGTCGAGCATCGCAGCAGCCTCGATGTGTTCGAAGCGCGCGGCGGCAAGCTGCCCCGCCGCCGGCCGGCGCCGCGGGTCACGGAGATTCACGCCGGATCGGTCGTCGAGGGCAACGGGTGGAAGGTCACCGTTGGCCACGCCCAACATGTCCAGCCGTACCTCGAATGCCTCGCGCTACGACTCGATACCAAGGAAGGATCGGTCTGTTACACCGGCGATAGCGGTCCAAGCGACACGATTGTCGAACTCGCCAAGGGTTGCGACGTGCTGATTCACATGAATCACTACTTCAGCGGGACCGAGCCCACGCCGGCCTATCGCGCCGCCTGCGGTAACCATCGCGACAACGCCATCATCGCCAAGCGAGCCGGTGTGAAAACGCTGGTGCTGACGCATCTCCTGGCCCAGATCGATCTCCCTGGGATCCGCGAGCAGATTGTTCACGAGATCCAGGAAGTGTTCGAAGGCAAGGTGGTCTGGGGTGAAGACTTGATGCGGTTGGGCCTGTCGGGATCGCGGGTGGCCAGCATCGAGACCCGGCAAGGGTGAAGCAAAGCGGTGCGCGCTGTTCACGGTCCGCTGCAACCGGCTGTTATCCGCTTGGCTCGACATAAAGGCAAAGTTCTTTGGCTGGATCCGCCACTCCCGTGATGTATTCATGCACAGAGCGCAGTCCGTCCTTCAAGCCCCGATAGTGGACTCGCTCGAGGCACGTCTCAAAAGGTAGCCACTCATACTCAGAGTGCTGTGACGGCTCGAGACGAACGTCACCGTGATCGACTTCGGCCGCGTAGACACCAATGGCCTGCATTTCAGCAAAGCGTCGGTTGTAGATGAGGTACGCGTGTTCGCCCGCCCAGATGTATTTTGGACGAAGCCCGTGTCGACCGAGCACACGGCAAATCGCGTCGGTGATCGACTCGCCGTTGTTCACAGCATCGCTGAGAATCTGCCAGAACCGGCCTCCGTTGAAGTAGCGGGTCGCCTTCTCCACAGATGTGTGCAGCAAGAGGAACACGATGCCATCGGGTCGCCGTTGGAACACCCAGACGTCAAAAATGTTCGCGGCCAGATTCATATTACTTGGGCAATGTGGCCGCGAATGCTCGTATCTCCCGAAGCACGTCAGCCTCATTCGACACGAACATGAAGAGATTCGCGCCCGGGAGTTCGACGATGCGAGCCGTGGGGATGGCAGCCAGTAGATCCTGTTGCCATCGTGTGTACATGGTGCGTATGGCCGTGTACTGCTGGCGAAGCGCGGCACGCTCCTGCTCGTTACGGATATCGTACTCGGCAGCCACTTCCTCGAACGGGCGTTGCGCTTGGTACATTGCCAGCACCGGCACGCGTATGCCCGCATAATTCGGCTTCACCCTCGCATCCACAGTGATCGCCTGGCGAATCGTGTAATTCAGGAGCGATTGGCCCACCGAGCCGTCGGGATTCTCGGCGAACTGTTGACGCCATTCAGCTTCGGGAAAGGTCACCCTCAGACCGGACCGTTTGGTGAACGCGCTGAACGAGCTGCGGTCGGGCTCCGGTGTCGGCTTGAGCGGGCGCGGCACCGTCGTGGGGTCCGGCAACGGCGGATCATATGGGGGCGTCGTCGGGTCGCTCGCTCCGTCGAGATAGACGAGCCCGCTGAGACGGTCGGAATGCTGCGAAGCGAACATCGTCAGAACCTGCCCGGCGCATGAAGTGCCGACCAGTAGCGATTTCTGAGCCTTCACGGAATCGAGCACTTCGAGCAGATCGTCCACGGACCGCTGCACGGCATAGCCGGTCGCCGGTTTATCGGACGCACCGATCCCGCGTCGAGTAATGCCGTAGACATGGAACTGATTCGTCAGCTTCGGGGCGAACTCGTCGTACGAATGCGCGGACAGGTAACATCCGAGCAGGACGAGCGGCGGGCCTGATCCCTCCCAGTCCAGCACTTCCAGTCGAATTGACGAATCGACCGTGATCCACCGAACGTGATGCGGCGACGGATCGCGCCAGGCCGCGTTGGTTTGCGATAGGTCGCGCGCCAGGACCGGCATTCCCAGGACCGCCAACCCGACAACAAACACCGTTGCACGCATCGGAGCCGATTCTACTCCTCGACCGTCGAACCCCCGGGTGGCCCAACGGCGCTGTTCGTCCTGAGTAGTCGCCAAGTGGTGAGCAACATCCGAGTGCAATCGATCGTCAGTGCGCCGTTACCCGAGAGCAATCGTGTCCCCCCTCGGTTCTGACTCTATACTCACGTCACACTTGGCCCTCACTCCTGGCACCCGCCTCGGTCCGTATGAAGTGACCGCCCAAATCGGTGCGGGCGGGATGGGTGAGGTCTATAAAGCACGCGACACGCGGCTCGATCGCACCGTCGCAGTCAAAGTCCTGTCGGACGGGCTTGCCGCGGACCCCCAGTTCCGCGAGCGCTTCAATCGCGAGGCGCGCGCGATCTCGAAGCTCACGCATCGCCACATCTGCACGGTTCATGACGTCGGGCTGCACGAGGGCACCGCCTTTCTCGTCATGGAACTGCTCGATGGCGAGACGCTCGGGGCGCGCCTGGCGCGCGGGGCATTGCCGCTCGGCGAGACACTGACGATCGCCATTGAAGTCGCTGACGCCTTGGACGCTGCGCATCGCGCCGGCATCGTCCATCGCGACCTCAAGCCGGCGAATGTGATGATCGCGAAGAGCGGGCGCGAAGCTGCTCGACTTCGGCCTCGCCAAAGACCGTGCGCCCGCTGTCACGGCCGCCGCTGGATCGATGCTGCCGACAGCCAAGGCGAGCCTCACGGAGCCAGCCACGATTCTCGGGACGTTCCATTACATGGCGCCGGAGCAAATCGAAGGGCATGAGGCCGACTCGCGAACGGACCTCTTCGCGTTCGGGTGCCTGCTCTACGAGATGCTCACAGGCCAGAAGGCATTTCAGGGGAAGACGCACGCAAGCCTGATTGCCGCGATCATGCACGTGGATCCGCCGTTGGTCTCGACCATTCAGCCGATCACGCCACGGGCTCTCGACCGCGTGGTGAAGAAGTGTCTCGCGAAGGATGCTGACGATCGCTGGCAGAGCGCGCGCGACCTGCGCGACGAACTGAAGTGGATCGCCGAACCCGGTACAGGCGCAGGGGACATGAGCGCGGCAATCACCGCCACGCGGGTTGCGCATGCGGCACGCTGGCGCCGCGCGCTGCCGTGGGCAATCGCGATCGGTGCTCTCGGGGTTGCAAGTGGGATCGCCATCCGATCCGTACCACCGGGGACGCCGTTCGTTGTGCGATCGACGATACCGTTGGTCGAACCGGCTTGGGTCGGCGACGGGGCCGTTGCGTTCGCGCCCGATGGGGCGAGTGTCGTCTACGAAGGTTCGGCTAACGGACGTAGTCAGCTCTTTCAGCGCCGCCTGTCGGACATCCAGAGCATCGCTATTGCCGGTACCGAAGACGGACTCGGGCCATTCTTCTCGCCCGATGGGCAGTGGATCGGATTCTTTGCGCGGGGCCAGCTGCTCAAGGTGCCAGTTGGAGGCGGACGCCCTACAGTGATTTGCGAAGTCGAATCGTTCGGCGGCGCGAGTTGGGGAGACGACGGTCACATTGTGGTTGGAACAACGCAGGAAACCGGCCTGTTTCGTGTGCCGGCGGCCGGCGGCCCGCGTGAACCGCTCACGGTCCCGACCGCCGACGATGAGGGAAACGACCATCGATGGCCGCAGGTCCTGCCGGGAGGGCGCGGCGTGATCTTCATGGTGGGCACCGGTCCCGAAGACGCGGCGCGTATTGTGGTCCTCGATTCGCGCACCGGCGCGCGCAAGGAACTCCTGCGAGGCAGTGCATCGGCGCGCTACGTCGCGACGGGACACCTGGTCTATGCGCGAAACGCTGAACTCTTTGCGATGCCCTTCGACCTCGATCGCCTCGAGATCTCGGGAGCGGAGGTGCGTTTGGCAGGAGGCGTAGCTGAGGGGGACAACGGCGCCCCGGAGTACAGCTTTTCGGCCGCCGGGGACTTGGTCTACGTCCCCGGCTGGTCCGGAGGGCGGCGGGACATTCCCGTGTTCGTCGATATGCAAGGTACGGTCGAAAAGACAGCGCTGGTAGGCGGCTACTTCTCTCCACGCGTCTCGCCGGACGGACGCCGGATCGCTTTCACCGTTTCAGGAGCCAAGAACAACGTTTGGGTGTACGAGACTGAACGCGGGACCTCGACGCGCGTCACGTTCGGCCGGTATCACTGGCCCATCTGGACGCCGGACGGGCGTCTGACGATGTCGCAAGGCCCTCCCGGCCGCTTGCGCCTGATTCGACGGTCCGCGGACGGCGACAGGACCGATGAGGAGATCACCGCCGCGGGAGGCCTGCAGCACGCCGGCACGTGGACGGCAGACGGCCGAACGCTCTATTACGAGCGCCAACAGGACGGTACACAGTGGGATTTGTGGGCGGTGTCGCCGGGACTTCGCGAGCCGACACCGGTCGTCGCGTCGCGCTTCAACGAGCAGTTGCCGCGCTTGTCTCCCGACGGTCGATGGCTGGCCTACACGTCCGATGAGACCGGCCGAGCGGAGCTTTACGTGCGCGCGTTGCAGGGCGATGGTCAGCGCTGGCGGGTATCCGTGGATGGGGCGACGTTCGCCGTCTGGGCGCCGGACGGCCAGCGTCTCTACTATAGGGGGCCGGGAGCAGGCAGCGCGCCGGTTGGCATGTGGGCCGTCGATATTGCCACCTCACCGACGTTCCGCGCGAGCCGCCCACGGCTGTTGTTTCCCGCTCCTGGTTTCTTGCCGCACTTCGACATTGCACGAGACGGGAAACGCTTCGTCATGGTGCAGGAGAACGCGACGCCGCCACCGGCGCAACTCTATCTTGTACTGAACTGGTTCAAGACCCTGCCCCGGTCGAGCCGTTAGGTGAACTGTCGCGACCGAACGTAATTCACAGCCCTCCCGACGCGTAGAATGCGCCCATAGTCAGCTCCGCCCGCGTGGCTCCGGCCGATTGACCGCGAACTCGCCGCCGCGGGTTCGTTTGGACAACTCGCGCCTGTCACGAAGTTCGCGCGGCTGATGGAAGCTGCGGCCACGGTGTCGCCGTCGGCTGCAGCACGCCTCCGCATCTGTTAGCGGCGGCGATAAATACGACAGTTGTGGCGGGCGAAAATCTGACAGCCGGCAGCACGATCTGGCTGCCGGCTGGGAGTGTGGCTCCCGGCCGGTGATTCACTTCACCATGCGTCACTGCAACGAACCGGAGGCGCGATGTTCGGACGGGAGACCCGCATGCTACTCAGGCACTACCTGGAACACGGCGCGAGCAAGAGCGCCGTGGCGCGCCAGTTGGGCGTCAGCCGAGACACGATTCCTCGGTGGATTCGTTCGGGTGATCTCGATCGCGATCTCGGCGAGGAGCCGGTACGCTCGGGAGCCGGGTCTTTTGCGGCTTGCCTCTCCCCGCGACTCTTGTTGTCGGTATTCTCGCTGCACCGCCTCGTGGCCCTGGGCGCTCGCCCAGCGTCGATTCGCGCCGGTTGGCTCAAGGGTCATGTTGCGGATTACCTCCAAACATCCCAGGTCACACGGGCGAGCTTCGAGAGCTCACACGGGAACGCCTCGCGTGAAGGCCGCGGGAGTCGGCTGTTTCACTCAATGGCTGACCATCGTCGGTTCTGGTCGCGTTTCAGGAATCCGTTGCACATATATTGGACACCCACTGACTCGCGGCCGGTGCCTGTCGTTGTGCGATCGATATACAGATCGGCGTTACCCAGGAGTATTCCCGTTCGCGCGATGGTCCGGCCCGTATAATCGCGTCACCGTTGGCCCTCACCCCCGGCACACTACTCGGCCCGTACGAAATCGTTGCCGGCATCGGCGCGGGTGGTATGGGTGAGGTTTACAAAGCGCGCGATCCGCGACTGAACCGGTTAGTGGCGCTTAAGCTGCTGCCGGCCGCGGCCGCGAACGACACGGAACGCCGCGAACGGTTCGAGCGCGAAGGGCAGGCCGTCGCCGCCCTCAACCATCCCGGCATCGTCACCATCCATTCCGTGGAACAGGCGGACGGCCTGTTCTTCCTGACGATGGAGCTGGTCGAAGGGCGATCGCTGGCCGACGCGATGCCGCCGACCGGGTTGTCACTCGATCGCTTGTTGACGATCGCGATTCCCGTCGCCGATGCCATGGCGGCCGCGCACCAGAAAGGCATCACGCATCGCGATCTGAAGCCAGGCAACATCATGCTCGGCGAAGGCGAGCATGCTGGACGCGTCAAAGTGCTCGACTTCGGGCTGGCGAAGCTTGCCGAGGCTCCGACAGCGGCCGCAGGCCCAACCGCGATGCCGACCGCGCTGCCGACAACGCCGATCACCGGAGAAGGGCGAATCCTCGGGACCGTCGCGTACATGTCGCCGGAGCAGGCGGAAGGCAAGCCGATCGACGCGCGTTCGGATCTCTTCTCGCTTGGCGTGATCCTCTACGAGATGGCGACCGGCCAGCGCCCCTTCACCGGGGACACCAGCATCTCGATCATCTCGTCGATCGTCAAAGACACTCCCAAGGCGGTCACGGAGCTCAACCCGGCGCTGCCACGCGATCTCGGCCGCATCATCCGTCGCACACTCAGCAAAGATCTCGAGCGGCGATACCAGACGGCGAAGGATCTGCGCAACGATCTCGAGGAGCTCAAGGCGTCGTTCGAGTCGGGCGAGTTGCAAACGTCAACGATGGCGTCCGGTGCATTCCCGGCCGGCGCAAATCAGGGCGCAGCGCGAAATCGTGGGATGGCCATCGCCGCGGCGATCGTGTTCCTCGCGCTTGCGAGTGGAATCGTCTACTTGTTGGCGACGCGGCGGTCCCAGCCGGCGGCATCCGCGACGGCGGCCCCATCAGTCCAGGATCTCCAGATCACACAGTTGACGACGAGCGGCATCGCGGCCCGGCCGGTGATCTCGCCGGACGGCAAGTACGTCGCGTCCATCCAGCGTTCGCAGGTGCCGGGGCCCGGCGGTTCCCTGGTCCCCGCATCTAGCGTGTGGATCCGTCAGGTGGCGACGTCCAGCAACGTCCAGATCGTTGCGCCTGAACCGCTGGCGGCCCTCGGCGGCCTGACCGTGACGCCCGACGGCAACTACGTGGACTACGTCAGCCTCGGAAGGGGAGAAGCGGCGGCGGCATTGTGGCGCGTGTCTTTCCTTGGCGGCACGCCGAAGAAGCTGTTAGAGAACATCATGACGCCGATTGGCTGGTCTCCCGACGGCCGGCACATGGCGTTCGTCCGCGAAGACCTGGGGCGAGGCGTGTTCGAGTTAGTGCTCGCCGAAGCCGACGGTGCGAATCCTCGAATGCTCACGACGCGGAAGCATCCCGCTTTTTTCGACTCGCTCAGCCTCATCTCGCAGCCGAGTGTCCGCCCCGCGTGGTCGCTGGACGGGCGTGTGATCGCCGTCCCGGGTGCACTTCGCTCCCCGGACTTTCAAGAGCAAATCGTGTTCGTGGACAGCACCAGCGGTGCGGAACAGGCCTTGCCGGTTCAAGGCGCTGGCGCTGTGTACGGCCTCGATTGGATCGACGCCGGTTCCCTGGTGCTGGCTCAGGTCGTGGAAACCGGCGGCCCCTCCCAGTTGTGGCGCCTTGCGTACCCGAGCGGCGCGGTCACCCGACTGACCAACGATCTCGGCAGCTACGTGGACGTGAGTATCACCGCGGCGCGCGACGGTCTCGTGACGACGAAGACCGACCGCCGCGTCGCGATCTGGGTGAGCGACGGATCGGGAGCAAACGCGAAGGAAGTCGTGCCCCCGACGCAGTCGAGCGGGATGGGGGACGACGTGACATGGGCGGCGGATCGCCTGCTGTTCACGAGCACGATTGGCGGCCACCGATCGATTTCGAGCATCGGCCAGGACGGTGGTACATCTCAGGAGGTCGTCACTCAAGGGTTTGTTCCGACCTCGACCTCCGACGGCAGGACGGTTGTATTCAGATCGACCGTTCCTCAGCGCCAAGGGCTCTGGAAGGTCACCGATGGGGGTCGCCCCGCGCAGCTGTTGGGCGGGCCAGCAGGCTGGCCCAGCGTGACACACGACGATCGCTCGGTCATCTTCTCGTCGGCATCAGGCGGCGTGCAGTCGCTGTGGATGGTGTCGATCGACGGCGGCCCGCCCGTTCAGCTGACGAACAGGTTCGTCTCGGTGCCCACGCTGTCGCCGGACGGCAAGGCGGTGGCATTCGGAACTCAGGACGATCAGGGCCGCCCTGCGTACGCAATCTGCAACCTGCCCGACTGCTCGTCGCTGCGATTCGTGCCCCCGCGACCCGGTGGCGGTAGCGGCAGAATCACATGGACCCCCGACAGCACAGGGTTCCTCTACGTGACGGGCACGCCGCAGAATCTCTGGGTCGAGTCGCTGGACGGCAAGCCCGCGCGGCAACTCACGCACTTCACCGACGACCGCCAGATCGCTGACGCCGCCTGGTCGCGCGACGGCACGCGCCTCGCCATCGCGCGCACGACGACCACGACCGACATCGTGCTGATCAGAGGCTTGAAGCGGTAACTTGCGCCGCCGGGCCGGAATTGGTCCTGCCTGGTCGCCAAGGGTTTACCTATGCCCCCCAGGTCGCGGATCGCGCGGTTCGGACGGTCTGCTAGGAGTTCGAGAAGTCTGTCGCGTCGTGCCGACGAAGTAGCAGGGCGCTCCCTATTCCCTTAAGGTCAATCATGGCGCAGTGCCTGCATCGGGCCGAGCTGCGAGGCACGCCGCGCCGGTAGGTATCCAGCAATCGCCGACACAGCCAGCATCACCAAAACCGCCAATGCCGTCGTGGTGACATCCTTCGATTCGAGACCATAGAGGAGCGAGGCCACGAATCGGCCGGCGCCGAACGCGGCGACGACCCCGACCACCACACCAACGACGGCGAGCACCAGCGACTCGCGCAAGATCATCTGCAGCACCGTCTGTCGCTGCGCCCCGAGAGCCATGCGAATCCCGATCTCGGCGGTGCGGCGGGTCACGTTGTACGACATCAGACCGAAGATCCCAATCGCGGCGACCAGCACGGCCAGGCCGCCGAAGATCGTGTACGCCTGCGCGAACACTCGCTCCTGAGCAAATCGCCGTTCGATTTGATCTGTCTGCGTGGCCATGTCCATCAACGGAACATTGGGATCAACCGCTCGCACGGCTTCCCGGATTGTCGGCATCGCGCTCGAGGGGTCACCCGTCGTACGAACGACGACCGCCATCGCACCGACCGGAGACTGCGCATATGGCAGGTACATCGTCGCCGGCGCCGGTTCACGAAGCGCGTTGTACTTAGCATCCGTGACTACTCCGACGACTTCGATCTGGCCGCTGGTCTCCGGCGAGTGGCCGAACCGTCGCCCCACTGGATCTTCGTCAGGGAAGAACTTGCGGGCGGCGGCTTCGTTGATGATTGCCACTTTGGGTGTATCGAGCAGGTTGTCTCGATCGTCAAACGACCGGCCCCTCAGCAGCGGCATCTCCATCGTCGCGAAGAAGCTCGGCGCGATGCTCACGCGATTGATCAGATTGGTCTGGGACCGCGAATCCTCGAGGATGCCTGGAGTATAGGGGCGACCTTGGACGATGAAGCTGGTCGAGCTCACACCGCCCGAGAGGAGCGGCGGATTCGTGAGCGTCACGGCTCGCACGCCGGGTGCGATGGCCAGCTGCTGGACGATCCGATCGTAGAGCGAAGCAATCCGCGGCGCGTCATAACGATTGAGCCGGGGATTCAGGCGGAAGATCACCAGGTTGTTAGTGTTGAAGCCGACATCGACGTGTCGCAGGTTGTAGACGGTCTGAAGAAACAACCCGGCCCCAATCAGAAGAACCAACGAAATGGCGACCTGCACGACCAGCAGCAGCTTCGGGAGAAGCGTGCGCGACCCGATGAGGCTCCGACTCGTCTCCTTCAACGCTTCGCCCGAGCCGACGCGTGTAACCCGCAGCGCGGGAGCAATCCCGAACAGCGTGCCCGTCGTCAGCGCGACGGCTGATGTGAACAACATCACTCGCCAGTCGAGTGGTGCGCGGCCGAGCGATGCGGGCAGGAGCTCGCGTCCCCAGTACGCCACCAATATCCCCAGCGCGCCACCAATGACCGCGAGTAACACGCTTTCCGTAAGCAGCTGTCGCACGAGGCGCAGGCGGGTGGCGCCGATCGACAGCCGCACCGCAATCTCCTGCTGACGTGCGGCAGCGCGCGACAGGAGTAAGTTGGCGACGTTCGCGCACACGAGCAACAAAATCAGGCCGACCACGGCGCTGATGATCGCGACGCCGCGCAACGTCGCCGCGTCGTTGTCGTAGAACCCTCGGGCCATTGAACTGATCGAGAGTCGCGGCACGTCGACGCGATCGCGATTCATCGTCGAGTTTCGATCCTGCTCCGAGAGCGACGCCAGGAATGACACCATCGCGTCACGCGAGAACTGCTGGAACACACCGTGGAAGTTGCCTTCCGCTTGTGCTGCGGTGACGCCGGGTTTGAGGCGCCCGAATACCTGTAGCCACCAGAAGGTTGGCTGATCGAGCCTCGAGGATTGGGGGCCGCCCGGGTACACCGAACCGGGAAGCGTCAAGACACGATCCAGTGCGAGGGGTAACACCACGTCCGGCGCCTCGGCAATCACTCGCTGCACGCCGGTAAACTGCTGCGGTGTCACGCCGACGATGGTGATGAGAGTGTTGTTGAGCTGAATGACCTTGCCGATGACTCCAGGGTCGGTGCCAAAGCGCCGGTTCCAAAACTGCGCGCTGATCGTTGCGACCGGCGTCGCGTTGGGTTGATCGTCATCAGGGACCAGCGTTCGGCCAAGGACTGGCCCGACGCCGAGCAGTTGATGGTAGTTGCCCGACGCAAGGAGTGCGCTCGCGATCTCGGCGTTCCCATCCACCACCACGTTGACAGAACTCATCGGGGCGGCAGCGGCCAGGCTGCTGAGCGACTGGTTCGCCTTTCTCAGTTCGACAAACATCGGATACGAAAAGGTAGAGCCCGCCGGCTCCCCTGCCGCGGCTATGCTGCCGTATTCGTTGATGTTGTTGGCCATGCGATTGCGGCCAATATGCCGCAACCGAATCAGCGAGTCGGGATCCTCGACTGGGAGCTTGCGCAGCAGTAATCCATTGGTCGCGGTGAAGAGCGCCGTGTTCGCGCCAATCCCCAGCGCGAGCGACAGCACGACCATTGCGCTCCAAGTCTTACCGTGCAACAGCACTCGAATCGCGTATCGCAGGTCCTTGAGCATCAGCGGCGGAGTATAACCCGCCGCCCCAACCATCTCACCGGCGCTTTCCTAAGGCGTCGAGCACGCCGGCCCGATGCGTGCGGCTTACTTTCAACTCGGTGCCGTCGATCAGCGTCACCTGCTGATCGCCCGATGCGACGGGCTTCAGCGATCGGATGGCGGCGACGTTCACGATTGCTGACCGATGGACGCGGACGAACTCGGCCGAGGGAAGCTCTTCGCCGAGCGCGCGAAGCGACTCGCGCACGAGAAGGCTGTGCGATCGGAGGTGAAGCCGTGCACAGTAGTCCTCGGCCTCGATCCAGACGATGTCGTGGTGCTGAATCACTACTGTCCGCCCTGCGTCGCGGACCACCAACGTGCGCCGTGGTCGCGACGCCGTGTGCGCAATGAGATCGCTCAGTTGATCGGCCATCAGCGCCTGTGAACGCTCGCGCAGCCGGCCGCGAATTCGCTGTACCACGAGGGCAAAGCGTTCGTCGCTGAACGGCTTGAGCAGGTAGTCGAACGCGTGCCGCTCGAAGGCTTGCAGGGCATACTGATCGTAGGCCGTCACGAACACGACGACCGCAGCCGCATCTTCGCCGAGCCTGCGAAGCACGTCGAAGCCGTCGACTTCTGGCATCTGCACGTCGAGGAACACGACGTCTGGCTGCTGTGCGGTCAAGGTGTCGATCGCCTCGGCGCCGTGCGAGCATTCCGCAACGACCACGAAATCCGGCTCGCGTCCGAGGAGCAACTGCAGCGTCTGTCGCGCGAGCGGCTCGTCATCCACCACGACGCACCGCCAGGGACCGCTCGAGCTGCGGGTCACGCGGGCGCATACGGCAGCACGATCGACGCGCGCACACCGCCTCCGTTTCGCGGCTCAACCTGCAGAACCGCACGGTCGCCGTATTCCGCCGCCAGACGCGCTGACAGGTTCCGCAGCCCGGTACCGGGCGCGGCACTGAGCGACCAATCCGGCGGTAAACCCACGCCGTCATCCTCTACGGCAATATGCGTCCGTCCGTCATTCCTCCACGCCGACACGTGCAACACGCCGGGGTGAACGCGCGGAGCGAGGCCATGTTTGAGGGCGTTCTCCACCAGCGGCTGGACGACCAACAAGGGAACGCGGGCATCGGTAACGTCTGGGGCCATCGACAGCGCCACATCGAGGCGATCGCCGAAGCGCGCGCGTTGGATCTCCAGGTAACGCTCGACGACGGCGAACTCATCTCCCAGGCGGGACGGCTTGTCGCCGACGTCGAGGACGTGGCGAAGGATTTCGCTGAGACCCGCGGTGAGGCGAACCACGCCGTTCATGTCGTTGCCACGCGCCAGCGCGGCGATGCTGTGCAGGCTGTTGAACAGGAAGTGCGGCTCGAGGTGACTCCGAAGCGTTTGAAGTCGCGCGGCCGCGAGCTCGGATTTCAGCTGCGCATGGGCGCTTGCGCGATCCTGATAACGCTGCAGCAACAGCAGTGCGGCTCCGGTGCCCGCCACGGCGGTGTAGATCAGCACCATCAAGTGCGCGCGACCGCGCAACTGAATC
This sequence comes from uncultured Acidobacteriota bacterium, assembly GCA_963724485.1. Taxonomy (GTDB): domain Bacteria; phylum Acidobacteriota; class Vicinamibacteria; order Vicinamibacterales; family UBA2999; genus JACCSI01. Next base: position 181,342 of record CAVRUW010000008.1, on the reverse strand, counting down.
CAATACGTGAACCAGAAGGGTTCGCGTTGCCCCGCCAGCCAGGGAGCAACGGCCGTGACGATGAGCGCGATCGCCAACCAGACTACGGCGAAGAGTGGAAGATGCAGCAGGAATCGCGTCCAGCTTCGGTTGGCGTCGGCCAGCCACGCCCCGGACACCTTCCAGACGAGCACGGTGAACGGGATCCAAACCGCGTAGTAGCTCGATTGCCAGGCGAGCGAGGCACGTACGTTGACCCGCTCGCCGGGAATTTGAGCAATCCAGAGGATCTGCGCGGCATACATGACGGCGATGAAGATCCAGAACCCTGTCACCGCCAGCCAATGCCAGCGCGTCACGCGCAGCACGAGGTCAGCTTAACGCACGCTCCCGCGCCGTCGTCCCGCTTCCCGCGCTGTTGGCTGCACGGCAGATGCAGTCGGCTGCAATCTCGTTGCGCCGGGCGGGCGGCGCTCGCAGGATGGCGCCATGTTGAAATTCGCCGCCACCACCCTGTGCCTCGCGATTACTGCCCTTCCCGCAGCACCGCAGACACCACCGACGGGCCAGCGATTTACGCTATCGGGCAACATGCTGCGCGGCTACGCCGGCCTGCAGCGAAACCTGCTCGAGGCAGCCGAACTGATGCCGGAAGAGCATTACTCGTTCAAACCAACCGCTGAAACGCGGCCGTTCGGACAGCTGGTGGCACACATTGCGCTCAGCCAGTTTGGCGGGTGCGCCGCGCTCAAAAGCGAAACCAACCCACGCGCGAACGAGAAGGAAGAAACGGCCAGGAGCAAAGCGGATCTGGTCGGCCTGCTCAAGGCCTCGACCGCGTATTGCGATCCAGCACTCAACGCGCTCACCGACGAAGCCATGGTGCAACTGATCCCCGTCGGCGCCAACCAGGCGGCAAAGGGGCTCATCCTCGCGAGCACCAACACGCACGGCAACGAGATGTACGGCACGATGGCGGTGTACCTCCGGTTGAAGGGTCTGGTACCTCCTACGACCGCGCGTCAGAACCAGACGCCACCCAAGCAACTCCAATGATCCGCCGAATACGAGGCGTGAGAGTTCTCCTCCTTCTGGCGATTCTGCTGATCTCTTCATCGCTTCTGGCGCAGACGCCGCAGCGAACGACCTGCGACGCTCCCGAGCACCGGCAATTCGACTTCTGGGTTGGCGACTGGGATGTGACGACGCCGGACGGAAAGCCGGCAGGGCGCAACTCGATCACACGTGAGTTGAACGGCTGCGTGATTCACGAACACTGGACCGGCGCTGGCGGGATGAATGGCCAAAGCTTCAACATGTGGGATCGCGTGAAGAAGCAATGGCATCAGACCTGGGTCGCCGACAACGGCAACCTGTTGTTGCTCGACGGCACCTTTCAAAACGGATCAATGCAGTTGACCGGTTCGTCAGGGCCCGCGGAGCGACTGGTCTCGAACCGAATCACGTGGACTCCCAATGCTGATGGCACCCTCCGCCAGCACTGGGAAGTGTCGAGCGACGGCGGCAAGACGTGGAAGTCGGCGTTCGATGGACGGTACCGTCGGAGCAAGTAGCTGTAGGAGGTACGCGTTAGTTGCCAGTTGCCAGTTGCCAGTTCAAAGAACTCTCGTGCACTTCTTAGAGCCCGTAACAAAACCTCCGAAACCTGATCCTCGCCGGCGAAGTAGCGTGAACGGGTATGGCTGCGGCGCTGCTTCCCGATCCATTGTGGGATCTAGTCGAACCGTTCTTGCCCACTACACCACGTCGGCCGAACGGCGGACGGCCGCGCATTTCGGATCGCGCGTGTCTGACCGGCATTTTGTTTGTCCTCCGCAGCGGCATCCCTTGGCAGATGCTCCCGCAGGAACTCGAGTGCGGTTCGGGGATGACGTGTTGGCGCCGCCTGCGCGATTGGCAACGAGCGGGCGTGTGGGATCTCATTCACTTCGCGCTGCTGGATTGGCTCGCTCGAAAGGATCAGATTGATTGGTCGCGAGCGGTCGTGGACAGCTGTTCCATCCGCGCAGTCCATGGTGGTGACCATACTGGTCCGAATCCCACCGATCGGGCGAAGCGCGGGAGCAAGCGCCATCTGATTTGCGACGGGCGAGGCGTGCCGCTCGCCGTGCGTCTGACCGTCGCGAATCGGAACGACTCGCAAGAGGCCCTGGCGTTGGTCGATGCGATTCCTCCGCTGCACGGCGAACGGGGCCGACCGCGGCAGCGGCCAGACTGCGTGCTCAGGGATCGCGGCTACGACGCTGCGTCGATTCGTCGTGGGCTGCGGGCGCGCCATATCGTCCCGTGGATCGCTATGCGTCGTACTGCGCACGGGAGTGGGTTAGGTCGCTGGCGGTGGGTCGTGGAGCGGACGTTTGCGTGGCTCAATCAGTTCCGACGCTTGCGCGTCCGTTTCGACAAGCGGGCCGACATCCACGAGGCGTTCCTCTCTCTCGGGTGCGCCCTGATTTGCTGGCAATCGCTGCGCAAGACATGGAGAACCGCCTGAGGCCGATGCCATCCTTCCCGGGCGTCCATCGACGAGGTCGATGTTCTTCCGCGGAAATCAAGTCATTCGGCCTGCTTGGGGGCGGTTCGGGGTGGCAGGCGTTTTACATCGGTAAACACTACGCCGTTTATCGCGGGTTAACGACCGGCGTGCAGCGGCCGTGACACGGTCCGCTGCAACGGCATGTTAGGCGGTGCTCTCGGTCTCTCCCCGGTAGGGATGGATCGTGAAGCCCCAGCGCGGCACTGAACGCCGATATGCCTGATAGGACCCGTTGAACTGTGCCGTGAGGGTGGGCTCCTCGTAGAGGATGACGAAAAGGTGGAAGCCTACGAGGACCCACACCGCGTACGTGATGAGCGAGGTGCAGCCGAAAAACCACGCCTCGCCAAGGAGTAGGGTAAGGACGCCGTTGTACATGGGGTTTCGGGTGTAACGGTACAGACCGCAAACGACGAGGTGCCGAGGTGGGTCTACTGGCGCGAGTGTGCCTCTGCCAGTGGCGAAGAAGTCCCAGACGCACCTGAGAAGGACCGCCGCACCGACGACGGCAAGGCCACTGGCTGCCACGGAGGAGATGGAAAGTGCAGGAATGTGGAGACGGTTCGCGGCCCGGAGGATCAGAAACGGCACGTAGCCCGCGACAGTGCCCGGAAGCAGCAGGACAAAGAAGGCCGCTCGCGCAGCAAGGAAGATCTCTCTCATGAGAGGGACGGGCACCGCCTAACGCCTGCGCTTCAGCCGCGGCGCCTGACGATTACACATGGCGCCGACGGCTGCAAGCGCTGTTGGGCGGCTCGTCGTCTTCCTTCCGCTAAGGTCAGGGCGAGGCCGCAAGAGCCATTGTTGCCTCTGCTGGGATCATTGCTTGGACTCCTCAAGCCGCGCTGCGACGCGTTCGCTTGCAACTCGCAATACCTGCTTCACATCCTCAAACCGCGTCTCCGGCAAATTATTGAAGTCCATGAGCCGGTGCGGCAAACTGAATCGCCGGAGCGCACGAATCGCCATCTCGGTTTGCCGATCACGCGTGGCATCTTGAATCGCGAACCGCACCTCTTGGAGAGCGACGTTCCGATGCTGGTACTCGCCTAGAATCTCCCGAGCAGCCTTCTGTAGCGCGCAGAACAGGCTCCGTTTGCCGCCGGCCTCGTCATCGTCACACACCCGATCGTCATGGCGATTCCACACGGAAGCGTCTCCAAGAAGCGCATCAGCCCGCCGGAGAATGCGGAGATCGTCTGCCGTCGCGGGCTGGTCGCGCGATTCAATCGCAAATTGCTGACGTGCCCAAAGGCCAACGGCTGCCGCCGTCAGAAGCGCCAGTGTCAGAACAATCGAGCGCCGTTTCATAGCAGTGTCAGGTTAGAGCCTGGACAGGCTTCGGCTTGTCCGCCCAACTAGTAGTCGACGACCGGCCTATTTCGACACATCTTGCGCGCCTCGCAGCATAACGCAAGAGAGCCTCACGTTCATTTCCGATGAAGTCCCGCATTCACGCCGCTTGGAGCAGGAGTCCAGCGCCGGGACTGCCAGATTAGGCCGACCTGTATAACGCCCATTTCGGTGCAGCGTGTCGCAGGGTATTGCGGGCCAAGGCCACTCCTGATAAGTCGCGCAGTGTTGACCAACCCGCCAGAAGACACCTACCCGACCGTTGCCAATGGGGGTTCTGTTACAGGCTCTTAGAACTGGAAACTGATAACTGGAAACTGACGTGCAGCGGCCGGTGGCCAGGGACTACGTCAGTTATCAGTTGCCAGTTACCAGTTCAAAGGAAGTTCGAAGCGCACGACGCAAGGATTGTTCTTCTGTGAACTGGAAACTGATAACTGGAAACTGACGATGGCATTCCCCCTTGCTACATGCTCGTACTGCGGCGCTGCCGGAGCACTTCATAGACGGCGATCGCAACGCTGGTCGAAAGATTGAGTGAACGTACCAGCGGTGACTGGATCGGCATGCCGACGAGCCGATTGGCATAACGCTCGTAGAGGTCTGATGGCAGGCCTCCGGTCTCGCGTCCGAAGATCAAGACGACATCACTGGGAACGCCGAGTGGCACATCCCACAGCAGCCGACTGGCTTTCGTGGAGAAAAAGAAGGGTTCGCCGAGCGTCGGTAGCGCCTCCTCGAAGCTGGCCCAGCCGGGCCACAGGTGCAGGTCCACGTGCTCCCAATAGTCGAGGCCCGCGCGCTTCACCTGCCGCTCATCCAAGGAAAAACCCAGCGGCTCGATCAGGTGCAATGTTGCACCGGTAGCCAGGCAAGTCCGCCCGGCATTGCCGGTATTCCAATGAATTTCGGGATGCACGAGGACGACGTGCATCATGGTCTAGTCCTCTGGCTCAGTGCGTGCACAAGCCGGGCCAGACATCTACTCGAGGTAAACCAACGCCGCAGTCCGGCTAAATCAAACGCCGCAGAGCGGGCTGTGACGCGAACGCGCCGCGGTTTGACGGGGCCGCCACCGCGCCGGGTGCGGGCCCTTGAAAGAATGCCTGCGACGGTTCGTCTCGCGCCCGCATGATGAGCGGCTCAACGGCGCGCGCGAAAGCTTCTTCGAGGTAGCTCGAGGGCAGATCGACGGCCCAGGCACGTAGGGCCGTTCGATTGGGCCGCGTGATCTCGAGATGGGTGCGCCGAATGTCGTCACCCTCTTCAGACTGAAATTCGATCCAACCTTCCCACGCAGGTCCACACACCCGCGCGGCGAGGTGTGCGAAGTACACCACCTCGCGGAATACCACTACGGATTCGAAACTGTAGATAACTTCGGCCACGTCAACACCAACTGGCTGCAAGCCGAATATCGACTTGATGGATCATGTGCATGTCGGATTGCCGATACCGACTTGCGACACAGTGAAATTGCGGAGGGTACGACCTGAAAATGCAGTGACGCGCGAGTCTGAAGTCAGAGCCAACCCCAGACCACGGTCGAAAGGCGAGCGGATAATCGCGTTGTACCGACTCTTACTTTATATCACAAAGAACTCTAACGATGTGGTGCGACACCTCTGACAACGTCGTCAGACGGTACGTGCAATAACGCACAGCACAGTCGCAGTCACTCTCTTACACTGGTCGGATGATTTTCGCTCTGATCATGACGACTTTGGCGACGGTTTGGATGGGTGCCATTGTTCTTAGCGCGACGATCTCGGGCATCCCTTGGATGCCAGCGTGGCTCCTGGTTGCCGTGGTGGCGTTTGCCCCCTCGATCCTGCTGCTCCATTTCACGAAGGACCCGTTACGCACGGCGTCGGAGACCCAAAAAGCGCTACTTCCGCCTGAGACGTTTGTCGCCGAGCTCACGCAGGGCGTGGTCGACCGCACGGCGCACGTCGCTGCTCGTGTCGCCCGCGGCGGCACGCAACGCGTCGATTGCGACAGGGTCTTCGATTTCGCCAAGCGCCCAGGCCGCCATCTTTCGAACTTGCGTGTCATCATCCTTCAGCGCGCGAATCAGACCGTCGACGGCGGTCGTGGCCTCGATCTCACCGAGCGCCCAGGCGGATTGGCGTCGCACCTCGACCTCGCTGTCCGCGAGGGCTTGCAGCAGTCCCGGAACGGCGGCGGGGCCCTCAATTTCACCCAGCGCCCACGCGACCTGACGGCGGACTTTCGGGTTCGCGTCACCCAGCAGCGGCAGAAGTCCTTCGACCGCCAGCTCGGATTCGATCTCGCCCAAGGCCCACACCGACTTCTCGCGGACGGAGGCGTCGCCGTCGGCGAGCGCTGCGAGCAGGCCCGTGACCGCGGTTGGATTTTCAATCTCCCCAAGGGCCCACGCGGCACGCGCTCGGACGCCGGCTTCGCTGTCCTGCAAGGCTTTCAGGAGTGGCTCTACGGCGGTCGGATCCTCGATCTCCCCCAGCGCCCACGCGGCGCGATCGCGCACATTGGGGTGCCCATCACCGAGCCGGTTGCCAAGGGCATCGACGACCTGCGCCAGCTCGACGATCTGATCGACTTCGCCAAGACCAAGCGCCGCATGGCTGCGCACCTTCCAATCGCTGTGTGAAAGCGCTTGCAACAGGCCGGGCACCGCGGCATTGCCAATGTCGCCGAGCGCTTCGGCCGCTTCTTTCGCCGGTGACGTCTGCGCCCACTTTTGCGCATCGGGGCTGTTCGCCAACGTCCGCCGCAGCCACGGGCTCATCTCGCACTCCAACGCCGGGACTGGCACGTCGTCGCCGAGCATCGAGAGCAGGATCGGGATCGCGCTCGTCGCCTCGGCGTGCCGCCGTCCAATCTGGCAGGCGGCCTCGGCGCGCTCCCTGGGATCAGGTGAATACAGGCGATCGACGAACGAACGGATAGCGCCAGAAACCGCGGACGCCTGGTCTCGAGGCACGGTCGGCTGCCCCGTCGCGCCCGCCCCCAGCAGCGTCGAGAGAATGGCAAAGGTCACCAAAGGTGGCTGTTGAAATGAAGACATGGCTTTCCCCCGTCCAGCGTGTAGACGGGCGGAGGCTGCCTCAGGGTTGCAGCGGCCGAACAACTCGTCCGTTACGCATCACGAATACGACCTGCTGCATCGCCCGGATGTCGCTGAGCGGGTCGCCATCGACGGCAATGATATCTGCGACCTTGCCCTCGCTCAGCGAGCCGATCGCGTCGGTAAGTCCAAGGACGTGGGCAGCGTTCGTGGTGGCGGCCTGTATCGCTGCAATAGGCGGCACGCCCGAGCTCACCAAAGCCTCGAACTCAGCCGCATTCTTGCCGTGCGGGAGCACACCGCCGTCGGTCCCGAAAACGAGACGAACACCAGCGCGATGCGCTGCCGCGAGCGACGCCTTCAACGCATCTGTCGCCGGTCCTGGCGTGCGCGTCAGCGTGAAGATCGTAGGGACGAGAAACATGTCGTGCTCGCGCAATTCCATCGCCGTCGCTGTATCGACGTAGGCGGCGTGAGCGAGCCCACGAACCCCGGCGCGCATGGCGGCCTTGACGCTGCCGAGGCTGATCGCATGCGCAATCACCATGCGATTCGATCGCTTGGACTCCTCTACCACTGCCGTGAGGGCGTCGTCTTTGATCTCGTACGCGTCGGGTTGGGCAAAGGCGGCTGGCGTCCACGCCGAAACACAGACCTTGGTCAGGTCCGCGCCGGCTGCAACGTTTTCACGGACGCGCTCGCGAAAATTCTCGGGGCCACCAGCGACGCCGATGCCGCCGAACTCGCAGATGCCGTTCTTCGTTCCAACCCAACGCCCGGCGGCGAGAATCCGCGGGCCCTCGGCTGTGCCTGCGGCAATCGCATCGCGAAGCCGCAGAACCACGTCGGAGGTCGCGCCGAGATCGACGAGCGTTGTGAAACCCGCACGAAGCGCGGCGGCGGCGTTGTCGCTGGGCTGACCGCCAATTTGCAGGTGGACGTGTGCGTCGACGAGACCGGGCAGCAGCGTTGCGGCCTTGAGATCGATCACCGAGCGCGCGGCTCTTTCGTCGAAAGCCTCGGCGGGCAGGACTTTGGCGATCTTCTGGCCCGAGACGAGGATCGCCACCGGTCCGCGCATCTGTCCCGAAGTCGGATCCAACCAACGGGCTGCACGCAAGGCGATATCAGCGGGGTCTGTCTTCTGAGGTTGCAGGTTGACCGCACCGAGACTGCCAACGGCGATCGAAATTACGACCGCCGCGCGACCGAGCCACGCGATGAGCCCGCTCATCGAACGTCCACCTCGGACCAGAAGTCTACTCTGCTGCTGCCGATCTAATCCGATCGGTGACGCGGTTTCGTCCGCCGTCACAGGGCAGGGGGCGCTCATGCTTCCAGTGGTCGCGGCGTTCATGACCGTAGTGGGTCTGCTGGCTGCTTCGGGCCCGCGCGAAGAGGGCTGGGCATTCAGCCGACGGAGGCGCTGCGAGAAGAGTAGGTCTGTCGTCTTCCCGCGCCGCCGAGGTAGAGTCTAGGCGTTTCGGGAGGCTGCATGAGCGAATCGCGCGTGCTCGTCGTCGGCGCCACGGGTCAGCTGGGCAGCGTCATCGTGCGCAAACTCGCGGCATCGGGCACCAAGGTGCGTGCGCTGGCGCGAAACGGGAAAGCACTTGCCTCCTTCTCGGCCGACGCGGAAATCGCGCAGGCCGACCTTGGCGATCTCCCGAAGCTCAACGAAGCCTGTCGCGGCATCGACCAGATCGTTGCCACGGCCAACAACAACATGGGCCACGGCCCCACCAGTCCTTCCCGGATCGACCTCGCTGGCTACCAGAACCTCTGCGCAGCCGCTCGCAATGCCGGTGTGCGTCGCTTGGTCTACGTCTCGTTCAAGGGTGTCTCACAGGACGCGCCGGTGGATATCTTCCGGATCAAGTGGTACATCGAGGATGCCATCCGCCGCAGCGGCGTGCCGCACGTGATGTTGCGGCCCACCGCGTTCATGGACATCTGGATCGATCAGATTGTCGCGAAGGACATTCGTGAGAAGGGTGTGGCCACGATCTTCGGCGACGGCAATGCGGTGAGCAACTACATTGCCGTGGACGATGTGGCGACGTTCGCCGTGAATATCCTGGCGCGGAGCGACGTCGTGAACGAAGCCGTCGACGCCGGGGGGCCGTCGAATCTGTCGCTCAACGACCTGGCGACCTTGATCGAGCGTCGAATGAAGTCATCCGGAAAACGGCGTCATATCCCGGTGGCAGCGCTTCGCTTTCTGCCACCGGTCATCCGTCCGTTCAACGAGGTCGCCGCCCGGCTGATGACGCTGGGCTTCTACGCCGCGACAAAGTCGGCGCCCTTTCCTGACTGGAAGACCTCGGCGGACCGGTTTGGCGTCGCGCCGAAGACCGCGGAGACCTACATCGATCAGATGACGCTCGGGGTGAGCTAGACAGCGACGGGGCTTCGCGTCAGGACGACTTCTGCATCGATGCCAGCATCTGCTCGTCGCGGACCGCGGATACACGCAACAGTGCCAGCAGCTGCGACTCCGATTTCACGTACTTCTCGAATGCGCGCAGGTGGTCAGCACCCCACTTGGTCGCGTCATGCGCTCCCATCGGAAGATCCCGCTGTGCGGCCATGCGGGCCGCGGCTGCGTTGACCAGAGGGGCGATGCGACTCCAACTTTTCGCAAGCTCCCGGTAAACCTCGTCTTCCTTCGAAGCGTTCACGTCGTCCAGGACGAGCATCGTGCGATGCAACGCCAACGTCTCCGCAAGCCCTTCGAACATCGTGCCGATCGTTTCGGGCACAACGGCATGCTGTGCAAGGCCGATGCCGCACGTCGGGTTGTCGTCGGTCAGCAGCGCGCTGGCGACGTCGAGAATTCCTTTCCACCCTTCCTGCACGCGCTCTCTGAAATCGGCGAACTTCGCATTCATCGCGTGCGTGAGCGTCAGCTCGCACCCTTTTCCCAACGGAGCGATGTCAATCGCCACCGTGTCGACCTCGCTCGAATACTTTTTCACCGCTAACGTGAAGACCATCCGACGCGGCCGGTCCAGTTCGACATACGTACCGGTGTGCGCCACATCCTCGCCATGCCGGCGATCGACGATGGTGAACGTGCCGCCGACTCGAGCGTCAATCTCGCAGCGCACGATCTGGCCGGTTCCAGTCGCAAACAGAAACAGTGCAGCTTGTGCCGGATCGAGAAAGGCGTTGTACACCCGCGCGGCAGAAGCGAAAAAGCGGTGTGGTACGCGCACGGATGTCGTGGTAGAAGTTTCGGTCATCGGGACCTCATTTTCAGAGCAACGCACAACGCCTAGCTGCGGGAAAATCTGCCCACACGCAACAGCACCGCGAATCCTATCGCTAAAGGCGCCGCAAGAAGGCTCAGCAGCACTCCCATGCTGACCTCTGCACGCAGCTGTCCTGGCGGTAGCAGTGCCGCGCTGAAGAACAGGCCGATGCTGAATCCCATCGCCGCGATGAGCCCGGTGACGAACAGGTCGCGCCATCCGACGTGGTGCGGCAGGTGGAGCCCGGCGAGCAGAGCCAGGCCAGCGCCGATGAGTACTCCTAAAGGCTTGCCGGCCAGGGCGGCGATCGGTACTCCCCACGTGCCGAGTTCGAGGGCACCGGAGGACACACCCGCGTTGACGAGGCCAAAGAAAAACAGCGTCAGCTGGACTGGATACCGCCACCAGTTCTCGAATTGGCTGAGAGTGTCTTTCGCATCGGGGAGTGCATCAACGAAGAATCCCGGATCACGCGCAGCGTGCGGCAGGAACGGGATGATGGGAACCAGGGCGAGCGCGGGATGGAGTCCGCTCCAGAACAGCGCAAACCAGGCGATGACACCAGGGCCGAGCAGGTAAGGCCAGAAGCTGACCACCCGTCTGCTCCGCAGCGCCGCGGCGATACTCATCGCGCCCACGAGGATCGCGATCCCGGTCAGGAGGTGCGTGTCTCGAGTCGGGTTGACGAATGACAGCGCCAGAAATCCGAGGGCGTCGGACGCGATGCCGAGCACGAGAAAAAACGGCACCATCGGGTTCAATCGGAAAATCAGCCTCGCCACGAAGTACCCGACCGCAAGATCCGTCGCCATGACCGCCGGCCAGCCGACGATCAGCATCGGTTCGTCCAGCACGTCGACGACGCGGCTATAGATCGCAGCCGCCGCAGCAGTGGCGAAGATAGCGGCAATGACTGGCAACATGACGCGTCGCCATGAATGCAGCACGCCGCCCCGCGCGGTCGCCTCGACGACCTCCTTGGTCATGATCGCGAAGAAGAAGACCATGGCCAGATCGTTGACGGCGAACGCAATCTTGAAGGTGAACCGGAAGTAGCTCTCGGGGGCGGTATTGACCCAGGCGAGAGCGACCAGCGCACCGAGCGGCAGCAGAAGTAGGTGCTCGACGGCGAACCGCGACAGGCGTGGCACCGTCCTGCGCACGCGAGCCCGAAGGCCGCGTCGCTTCGGCGATGTCCTGGCCGCCTGCTCACTCATGCGATGTCTCGTGGCGGACGCCCGACGGCGTACCGCCGATTCCGGCCATTTCGACGGCTGGCCCAGTGGTCGCGGGTTGCGCCTGCCGCTGTATCACACCAGAATCGACGATCTTTCCCGTGCGGGACACGACGCGGAAGAACATTTCTGCTCCCGCGATCTCCACGAGCATGAAGCTCTGATCTTGATCGAAGGACGCAGCGGTCTGTTCGGAGGGGTCCATGTTGCCCTTCCTCAGTTGTCCGGCGGCACCCGAGACGAAGTAGTGGATGCCCTTTTGCGGCTTCAGCCGTTCGTAGACGTGGTCGTGGCCGGCGAACACCACGTTGACACCGAACCGCGTGAAGATTGGCTCGAGCAGCACGCGCAAATCGACCGAGGCCCCATGTCGATCGGCATTCGAGTACAGCGGATGGTGGAAGTAGCAGATCTTCCATTCCTCCTTAGCGTTCTGAAGAGATGTCTCGAGCCAAGCCACCTGCTTAGCGTCCATCAGGGTGGTGTCGAGTGCAAAGAACCGCACGTTGTTGCGCACGTAGCTGTAGTAACGCTGACCGTTCATGTTGAACGGTGCGTACGACACCTGCTCCACGCGGTCGTGGTTGCCCAACGACGCCTGGAACTTCACACCTGCCGACAGCAGTGGCGCGTACGGCTCCTCGAATTTCTTGACGAAGTCAGCCGGCCGCTGGCCTCCGTACATGTTGTCGCCCAGCATGATGACAAGGTCGAACGCGAAGGTTCCATGGGCCTTGGCCATCTGCTGTGCGACTTCATACTGCGGACGGTCGCCCGTTCCATTGTCGCCAATCGCGGCAAACTTCAGCGAGCCGGATCGATTCGGCAGCTGGACAGCAGGTTGCGCGAGAACAACCGCACATATGAAAGGGACGACGACAAATGCGACGGCGCGAGCGCGCCGCCTGCCTGAGGTGATCCAAGGGAACGCCGTCATGTTCACGCGTTCCTATCGAGCAGCCAGCGGACGCTCGAGCGCCTCACGATCCCATCCTGCGAGATCGGCGGCTTGACGGTAGGTGCTCTCGACGAACATCCGAATCGCGCCATCGGGATCGGCCGTCGTGCGGACCGCGTCGTACGGAAGGATGAACTCGCTGAGCTCGCGGTGGTAATAGGCAGCTAGCCGGTTCCACTCGCGCCTCCTTGAAGCCGGGCGGCTCCGGCGCGGCGTAGGCATAGAACGCGGCTTCGAGCAGCGGGCCGCTGCCGGGCCAGAAGCCGTGGCTGATGACCTCGTGAGAGTACGCCTCGCGCGCGAACGCGGGGCCCTCGCGTGGCGGCGCCGGCCGCCCCGAGAATCGCGTCACCGCCAGGTCGAAAGCGCCCCAGAAGAAATGGACCGGACTGCACTTGCCGACGAAATGGCACCGCGCGTCGTCGAGGATGTGCGCGCTGCGGGCCAGGATACGCCAAACCCGGTTGGCGTAGATCGGATCGTACGAATGGTGGAGGCGATCCTCATCGAAGCGTATCGGTGTTGGAACTTCCACTGGCATCGGCCAGATCGCAACCGGCAGAGCCATGTCGCGCAGCATGTCCATCACCTTGCCGTAGAAGTCCGCCACGGTTTGTGACACGAGCGGTGTCGTCCGGGTGGCACCGTCCGACGCTCGAACGATCAAGTGGTGATCGACAAAGTCGAACTCGATGGTGAACGACCGAGGACCATGCGGCAGCGTCCGTGTGGCGAGGCCGCGGGGGGTGACCTGCATCGCGATCGCCCACGAATGGTTGACCGGTGGCGACTGCGCGAGCGCGACCTTGCCGACAACCTGCGTCCACATGTGCAGCGTCGCGTAGGTCTCCTTCCAATCGTCGTACGGCAATGCGGGCCAGACTTCATCAGCCATGTAGGCCATCATACGTCCTGGTCAGCGTCGGGCCAGAATCCACACAGCAAGCGCGATTAGCAGGCCACCGCTCAAACGGCTACCCCATTCACCAGCTCGCATTGTCTTTTCGACAACCACCAAGGTCGTCAACGCCGCGATGACGTAAAGGTTCATCACGCCACCAACGAACAGCAGGAGCATCAGCGCCCAGCAACATCCGAGGCAGTGGAGCCCATGGTCGATCCCCATGCGCAACGCGCCCATGCCCCCCGGCCGCCAGTGCCCGAGCAGAAACGAAATCGGAGACCGGCAGGACGCAAGGCAGAGGCGCTTGAACGGAGTCCACTGATAAACGCCCGCGATGATGAGGAACGTGGCGCTGGCGATGGGACTCGTCATCTCCATCATCGGCGACAGCAGCAGCGCCTCGGCGAGCACTCGTTGGACGACGGTTGCCGTGACACTGAACATCGCCCATACCGATACGTAGCCGGCCAGGAACAAGTAGAAGTGATGCGATGACTGTGGCGCGGATCCCTCTCTGCGCGACAACTTCGCATACATCGACAGCATCGGCCACGCCGAGGGCACCATCATTGCCGCCATCATGGTGGCCCACATCGTCCACAGCAGCAGGAGATGGGTACCGTCCCAGACGCTGGTCATCATCCAGGCCGATGGTCCCGTCATCGCCCCGTACATGTCCCGCGCCATCGCGACGATCCACCACCAGGAAAGCAGTAGAACAATCACGACCGCTGCTGTAAAAACGGCGCGCTCGCGCCACGGCAGTACGTTGGCGGACGCCGTGTGCTCAGGCGGATCAGGAACGATATTCAAAGAGGCGGGTCTGGGGATACTACACTAGGCGAGTTTTTCGACCACCTCGACTGACCTCAGGGAGCGGCGATGCATTCGAACAACGGTGACACGTCAACTCTCCAACGCATGAACCGGCGGCAATTCGGGCGCACCCTCTGCGAGGCGACCGCGACTGGAACGATCGCCGCGGCGGCATCAGGCCTCGTAGTGCCCGCGTACGGGCAAGGCGCCGCCACCCCACAGACGGGCGCTGAGGAATTTCCGCGGCCGGCCACGCTGCGTCAGGGCGCGCAACTCGATTCGCGCTTCCGCGTCAGCTTCGCCGCTGCCGTCTCGAACGGCTTTCGCCTCGTCACCGACTACTTCGCCGCGCTCAGCGAGCGCAACCTCGAGGGCCTCGGCAGCACGCTGCATTTTCCGTTCGCGCTCTACGAGGACATCGAACCCGTCGTCGTCAACAGCGCCGCCGACCTGATCGCCACTCCCCCGCCGTCCCTCAACGCAACCGGCAAAGGCAAGACGCGACTGATGCCTGGTTCGTACGATCTGCTCGAGAGCATGAACGTGCATTTGTATTGTCCGGTGGGCGGCGTGATCAGCCTCTCGTTCACGCGCTACACACCCGACGGACACAAGCTGCTCCGGTGCGACGGGATCTATTCCGTGACCAACAACGACGGACGATGGGGCATCCAGCTGGCATCGACGATCGTGCACGAAGTGGACTTCATCGGCGTCGCCTATCCCGACGGCGAGGCGGCAGATATTCGCGGCAACCAGAACTATCTGGCGGCCTTCGGGTACGGCAACGAGGCGATCCTCAACGATCCGCGAACGAGCCGAGGGTCCTATGAACAGCCGCTCCCGATTGGCACCCGCACGGCCAGTGTGTCGTTCGGCTATGGCCCGCGCGAACGATCGCGTGACGCACGCGAGGGCCGTCCGATGCGGGGCTGGCGGACCAAAGGGGTGAAGAGCCGGTTGAACGTCTCAGTCGTGTCCGAGGCCAGCCGCGATCGCGTCATCGAAACGAACCTCGCGGAATTCGCGGAGTTGGCTGGCGGCGCCGTCGGCGAGTACGCCTATACGCGCGACCTTCCGACGCGTCCCGTTACCGTTCACGCGACGCACGACAAGGCACACACGCTCGGCGGCTACCTGCGATACACCGCGGATGGCACGCTCATCTCGGAAACGCGGAGTGTCGGTATCCGGATCTACAAGGCGGGCCACTGGGCCAGCGCCGGCTCGCTCGGTCAGGTCACGCATCATGACCGATCGAATTCGCGACGCTGAACCGCACGACACAGCTTACGGATTGATTTGCGCGGTCGTGGCTTTGTCCGCTTCCTTGACGAGATACGCCAGGAAGCGGGCGATGCGCTCGAGTCCTGGCGTTGAGATTACCGACAACGTCTCGCCGGTCGTGTGATACAGCGGTGGTGCCTGCATGATCGTCAGCTTTGCACCCTTGATCGACGCGTACCCGCCCGTCTCGCCACTCTGCATTCGTGAGCGATCCGACACGAAGTTCACGCCATATCGCTGCACGCCTTGATCGAAGATGCGATCGAGAAAGGGCGATCCGTTTGTGATGCCTGGTGTGATCGGCGCCTCGCCCGAGTCGGCAATCGCTTCGCGATAGCCGTCGGCGGCAACACTGCGGGACGGCGAGAAGTTGCGCTGCGCCACGTGCTCGATGTTGACCATCATGATGGCTTTGGCCGCTAGCTCCGGGTTGGCGGCCACGAATCCGCGCGGCCCGTTGATGCCCGGGCTGTGATGTCCGGCACTAGCCACCAACGCCAGCGTCCGGCGCGGACGCTGTTCCGGTTTGGCGAAGTGACGGGCCAGTGCCATCAGCACTGCCAAGCCATCGCCGTTGTCGCCGGCGCCCTCGAACCACGCGTCGTAATGCGCGTTGAGGATGATCACTTCGTCCGACGCCGCGCCCGGAATCACGCCGACCGCGTTTTCCGCTTTCAGCCCCTTGCGCGACTCGGTCTTCAGCGTCACCGTCGCGCGGAGTTTGTCGGTGACACCGGCGGCGGCGGCTTTTTCGAGGACGTTCTCGAGAAAGTGACCGTCGTGTCCCCCGACATTGACGCACGGGCCGCCGCAGTTGCTGAAGTCGCGCGCCGGCTCGTTGCCGGGCTGCCGCATCAGATTGAAGACGGCGACGGCGCCGCGCTTGAAGAGCGCTTGCGCCTGGGGGACCACCGTGTCGCGCTCGAAGACCATGTGCGCCTGCGGGACCACCAGCTGCACGGCAATCTTTCCGCGCACGTCGACGTGTTCCATCACCGCCGGGCTGCCGTTGCCGACATACACGAGCGGGGCGGTGAGCGTCCCGCCAGGAATCTCCGATGGGGAAAGCGGCATTGCGGACGCGAGAACGAGATCACCGCTCCCGGCACCAAATGCAGCGTCGCCCAGGACCTTGACTTCCCACGACAGCGGGAGCCAAAACGAGGCGTTCGAGTCCTGGGTGATCGGTTGGAGCCTGACGTCTTTGATCCCAGCGCGACGCAACGCATCAGCAGACCAGTTCGCAGTTCTCGTTCCGGAGGGAAATCCCGAGATGCGGCCCCAGAGCTGCCCTGCCCCGATCTCTCTAGTCTTCTGACTGTCTTTCGCGATGCCGACAATCTGCTCGAGATCGGCGCGGATGGCGGCGCCATCAAACTCCGGGGTCGGCGGCTCACCGGAAGGAAGCGTCACGGGCCGAGGGCCGCGCGTGCCGACGACCACCGCCGGACTCGATCCTGGCGTCGGTGGCAGCGGCAGCCCAAACCACGCTGAGGTGCCGGATGCAGGAGCAGAAGCGCGGCGCGGCGCTTCCTCTTGCGCGAGGAGCGGCGTATCGATGCTCGAGAGCAGAAACAGAACCGTCGCAGCCCTGATTGCTGTCACGCTTCGCGCGGACATCAGCACCTCCTCGCAAGCTCGATTGGCCAAAGCGTCCGAATGCGGGCGGAGTCTGGCGCGCCAGGAAGGCCGCTGTCAAGCCTGGACGACGATCAATCGCCGAGGAGTTTGCCAAGCGGTTGCAGGTCTTCGACGCGATCACAGACCGCCTTGAACGCCATCATGATCGGCACCGCCAGGAGCAGACCCCAGATGCCCCACAACCAACTCCAGAACAGCAGCGCTGCGAAGATGGTCACCGTGTTGATCTGAGCCACCCGGCTCATGAGGATCGGCGTCAGAATCCATCCTTCGAGAGTGGTGATGAGCAGCGCGATCGCCGCCACCGTGAGAGCCATCGGCACGGTGCCGAACTGGACATACGCGATCACCGTCAGTGCGCCCGTCACGATCAGCGGGCCAAAGTAGGGGATCGAATTGAGCAGGCCGGCGCACAGTCCCCAGACTGCGGCATTCTCCAAGCCAATCCACCACAGCGCCAGCCACGTGGCAAAGCCCACGACGGCGCTGGTGAAGATCTGCACCATGAGAAAGGCTTCGATCTGAGTGGCAATCTGGTTGAGCACCTGCACGGTGACCTTCTTCCGCGCCAGCGTCGGACCGATCACTTCGACCAGCTTCCGCTTGAACAGATCATCGGCGACGAGCAGAAAGTACGCGAGAAAGAACACCATGATCGAGCCGCCCGCGAACGAGAGTGCGCCGACGGGACCCCAACGGAGGTACTCGCTCAGTTGAATCGCTGGTTCCTCGACGCGCACGCGAACCACGCCACTCGGAGTCAGGCTCGTCCCCGTCGCTTCGGCCGCGGTCTTATCGATCTCGGTCGCCGCCTGCTGTAACTTCTCCATCGCGCCCGGAGGCTGGTTGCGGTTGGCTCTGAGCGTCGCCCGCAGCTTCTGAGTTGCCGCCGGCAGATCATTCGCCACCTCGGAAACATCGTCACTCAACGTGTACCCAAGCAGGCCGATTGTGCCGACGAGCAGGAGCAGCATCAGCGCCGCGCCGATCGAGCGCGGAACTCGCCATCGCTGTAGCCAGTCGACCATCGGATCGAGCGCGTAGAAGGTCAAACCGGCCAGGACAAACGGAATGAATACTTCCTGCATGTAGCGCAGGAGCAGGATCACGGCGCAGATCGCCAGCACGGTCAGTGCGGGGTCTTGCCCCACACCGAAGCGCCGGCGTCACTTTCGATAACTGATCCCGTGGTCGATTCCTCGGCCAGCAGCGAGTCGGGTGTGGTCATTTGCCTTTCCGCACCGCCGAGTTGCAAGTTCCGTGCTGACCTCTTCCGTAAGGAGGCTTCCCCCTCGCAAATCACTCTGAAGAATCAGAATCCCGGCGTCGCAGGGTTCGAAAGGTGATCGAATATCGGAGGGCAGTGACTGGTGGGATGTGATGTTCGTAGTCCATTCTGGCACTCCCGCTCATCAGTACGCCGACCCAGCCACGATGTCGTGTTGCGTCGCATCCCGATGCATCACCTGCCCGTTTCAGCATGCGGCGCATGAACCGGCTTCGACTCGGGCGACCCCTTCTGCCGGAGATACACGGACAGCCACACCATCGCAGCGATCGCGAGAAATTCGCTCTGCCAGTTCTGGAACGATTCGAACCAGAAGCGCGAGGACGCCACGTAGTCACTGAGCGTCGGCTGCAAGCCGCCGTGCGCCATCTGATCCTCCACGTAGTCGGAAAAACCACCCAATGCGTGGCCCATCAACGACATGAGGAACAACAGAAATAACGCCAAGCCCAGCGAGCGTTCATAGAGCAGAAGCACGAGACCGCCGCGGCGAACGGGCCACGGCACATCTGGTTGGTCTCGAAATCGACGTGGATCCGCATCGACGAGCTCGATGGCTCCCGGTCGACGTGATTCGGGTGATCCCTTCTGAATCAGCAGCGCCGTGAGCACGACAAACGCCGCCATCTGGAGGAACTCGCTCTCCCAGTTTTCGAAGGTCGCCTCCCAGAAATGGCCGGTGGCGAAATACGCCGATATTTGGACGTCAGCCTCGCCGTGTTCGTGTTGGATGTGGTTGTACTCGTGCCACCCAGTGAGGACCTGTCCCACGAGAAACACCAGAAACAACCCAAAGAACACCAACGTCAGCGAGCGATTGCGAAGCCAATCCATGAATCATTACTTGCGGCTCTTCACTAGTCGTGCCAGCGTCGCGACGGATGCGACCAACTCGCCTGGATCCACCGGTTTCGCAAGATGCATCTCGAAGCCGCTACGCAACACTCGTGTGCGATCTTCCGAACGTGCGAAGGCAGTGAGCGCCGCGGCCGGAATACCCCGAACCGCAGCATTGGGCGAGTTCCGAACGCGTGTAATTACCTCGAACCCATCGATCTCGGGCATCCCCAAATCAACCACGAGAACTTGCGGTTGAAGCTCCTCGATCCGCTCGAGCGCGACCAGTGGAGAGCCGAACGTCGTCACCTCAGCCCCTGCCGTCTCGAGGACGACGCGCAGCAGAGCCAACGCATCCTCTTCGTCGTCGATGGCGAGCACTCGGATACCTTCGAGGTCACCCAGCTCCGTCAGCGCTTCTCGACGCTCAGTTCTTGGATGCTCACGTCTCTGGGGCAGAACCTCCGGGTGCACGATCATGAGCGGCAGGTCCACGCGGAACGTCGCGCCTTTCCCCTCACCGGCGCTCGAGGCGTCCACGGTGCCGCCATGCATTTCGACGATGTGACGAACAATCGCGAGTCCCAACCCAAGGCCGCCGGTCTTTCGCGTGGTGCTCGCGTCGGCCTGGCGGAAGCGCTCGAAGACAAACGGGAGGAAATCCGGCCGGATCCCAATGCCCGTGTCGCTCACGACGATCTCGACGTGTGAGTTCACGAGTTCGAGACGCACCTGCACCCGGCCCTTCTTCGGCGTGAACTTCACGGCGTTCGAGACGAGGTTCCAAACGACCTGTTGCAGCCGAGCGGGATCGCCGGACACCGGACCCACATTGGGGTCGATCACCGTCTGAACCCGCACACCCTTGGCGTCGGCGGCCGGCTTGATCGTGGCCACCGCGTTGTCGACGATGACGGGCAGTTCCACGGGCTGCACGTCCAACCGAATCTTGCCGGACACGATCCGCGAAACGTCGAGCACGTCTTCCACGATCTGCGTCAGCCACCCGGCATTCCGCTCAAGAGTTTCCAGGCCGCGGGTGGCCTTCTCACCCGACAAGATGCCAGCTCGCAGCAATCGGGAGTAGCCGACGATGGCATTGAGCGGCGTCCGCAGCTCGTGGGAGAGGACCGCGAGGAACTCGTCCTTCATGCGGTTCGCCTCCTGAGCATCCGCGTACAGTTGCGCGTTCTGCAGCGCTACCGATGCCCATGCGGCCACGCCGAGCGCCAGCTGCTCGTGCTGCGCGGTAAACCTCCCCACCTCGGAGTGCCCGAAAAACAATCCACCGATGACGTCCCCCCCGACACCCTTGACGGGGACCGCGAGGTAACTCCGGACTTGAAGGTGTCCAGGGGGCATTCCAAAATACGGTGCGCTCTTGCCATATCTGGGATCCTGCGTCACATCGTCCAGCCGGACAGGTCCCTTGCCTTCAAACGTCGGCGCGAATACCGCCGTCGCTCGCGGATTTGGGAAGTTCGCAAACGCCGCGCGCGAAGCACCGGAGAGTGTGTAGAGCATGTAGGCGTTGCCGGACTCGGGATCGGTGAGGTTGTAAAAGAAGGCGCCGAATTCCGCTCGCGTCAAGTCCCTTGCGATATCCGTGACCTTCTGCACGATCTCTTCTCGGTCGAGCGTGGAAGCGACGACCGCACCAACTTCTCCGAGCTTTTGTGTGTTCGCCGCGTGTTCGTTGGCTGCTGCTAGCAGTCGCGAGCGCTCACTGATGTCGCGCGCGATCTTGGAGGCACCGACGACCTCGCCTCTCTCGTTCCGCAGTGGGGAGACCGTGAGTGAAATCGAGATTCGCCTGCCGTCCTTTCGCATTCGAACCGTCTCGTAGTGATCGAGCTTCTCGCCAGCTCGAATCTTGCCAAGAACAAGATCCTCCTCGCCCTGCAACTCGGCCGGAATGAGCATCCTGATTGAGCGCCCAATGGCTTCGGCTGCGGTATATCCGAATATCCGCTCGGCCGCCGCATTCCAGGCGGTGATGACGCCTTCAAGATCCTTTGTGATGATCGCGTCGTCTGTCGATTCGACGACGGCGGCAAGCCGGCGACTGGCGATCCCGGCCGCCACCTGTCCGCTGATGTCGCGCGCAATCTTCGAGGCCCCGATGACGCGGCCCGTGTCGTCGAGAATTGGTGAGACGCTCAGCGAGATTGGGATAAGGGTTCCATCCTTTCGCTGGCGGATTGTCTCGAAGTGCGCTATCGGCTGGCCGGCGCGAATTCGTTCCAGCACCATGTCTTCTTCCGCCTGCCGATCGGCGGGGATGATCATCCGAATCGACTGGCCGATCTGCTTCACTTGCGGCGTAGCCAAACATGACCTCTGCAGCCTGGTTCCACGACGTGATGATGCCGCTCAAATCCTTGCTGATGATGGCGTCGTCTGAAGACTCGACGACGCGTGCAAGATGTCGGAATCTGACAGGATCGGGCAGTGGCTGCATGGATGGAGTGCCAGTCTAGCTGGACGACGGGTGCCTTGGCATCGGGGATGCAAGACCGCTGCCGCCAGCCGTGTTGACTGCTTCAGAACTAGCCGCGTTGGACTGGACGTCCTTGGGCCTGAATTCCAGTATGCAACCGCGTGATCGCGTATTGCAGCAGCGCTTCGACGCCACCCGGCTCGCGGAGATGGCCATCGATGGCGAGCATGGCCACACCGTGCACGACACCCCACACGAAGCGCGCCATCAGCACGGTATCGTCGCCGCGTACGAGCGCGTTGCGCTGTAGCGTGGCGAGCGCGTCGACGAGCGCCTGGAAGGCACCCGCGGCTTCGACAGCCAGCTCAGGCTCTCGCGGCTGCGGGTCCACGAAGCCGCCGAACATCACGCGATAGTGCGACGGGTTGTCGACGGCGAATCGGACATAAGCCACACCCATCGCTTCGAACCCGGCGCGTCCAGCCCCGCCTTCCTCCCATGCCGCCACCAGCTGCTGGCGCAGGGTCCGAAACCCGTCGGTGGCTACCGCGGTCAGCAGCGCGCGCTTGTCGGCAAAGTGCCGGTAGAGCGCCGTACGCGACACGCCAAGCCGCGCGCCGATTTCGCGCAGCGTCACGCCGTCGACCCCTTCAGCGCGAATGGTCGCCAGCGCCTCGTCGAGGAGTGCGCGGCGCAGGTTGCCGTGATGGTAGGGGCGTCGCGCCCCTCGGGCCGCCTTGGTCGCTCGAGCCATCGCTACCTCATCTTACCACCAGTGTTGACATTGTCTACATTGGAGGATAGTCTTATGTTGACAATGACAACATCGAAGGAGCCGTGTTATGGAATCGACACTACCCGCTACCCCGCTCCATCGCCTGTGGCAGGCGAGCCCACCTCTCACGGCGGTGGGACTCCTGATGCTCGTCGTGGCCGTCGCGTCGTTGATCGCAATGCTCGTCGATCAGCGCGTCATTACTGGTGCGCCCGCCTGGCTCAAGCCGTTCAAGTTCGCGATCTCCACGGCCATCTATAGCCTCACGCTTGCGTGGATCTTCGGATTTCTCTCCGGCTGGCCGCGTGTGCGGCGTGTCGTCGGCTGGACGACCGCGATCGTGTTCGTGCTGGAGGTCGCACTCATCGACGCGCAGGCATGGCGTGGAACCACCAGCCACTTCAACGTCTCGACGACCCTCGACATGGTGCTGTTCGTCGTGATGGGTGCCGCGATCCTGCTGCAGACGCTGGTGAGCGTGGCGGTTGCCGTCGCGCTGTGGCGACAGCCGTTCGCCGACCGAGCACTCGGGTGGGCCCTGCGTCTTGGCATGACGTTGACCATCATCGGTGCGTTGACTGGCCCGCTCATGACGCGCCCAACGGCGACGCAGCTCGCGGACGCGCGCGCCGGTGGACGCATGACGATTGCTGGTGCGCATACGGTCGGCGGAGCTGACGGCGGGTCTGGTGTGCCGGTGACCGGCTGGAGTCGCGAACACGGTGACCTGCGGGTTCCGCATTTCATCGGCCTGCATGCCCTCCAGGCGCTGGCCATCGTCGCCGTCGTGATGCGCCGATGGCGACAGCCTGAGGCGGTTCGCGTGAGGGCAATTCTGGTTGTGGCAGCAAGCTATGCGTCGCTGTATTTCCTCCTGCTCTGGGAGGCGATGCGTGGGAAGAGCATCGTGGCGCCCGATGTGATCGCGCTCGCGTCGATCGCGATATGGGCGGCCGTCACCGTCGTGCTACTGGCTTGGACTCTCGCGAGCTCGCGCGACGGATTGGCCCACTCGAGCAATTGAATCGCCGACCGCGGCTGATTCCGTCGCCAAGACAAGTGGATCGGATCTGACGACCTCTGAGCGGCGCTCGCCATCTATTCGTAGCGGAGAGCGTTGACGGGATCGACGCGACTGGCTCGCCACGCCGGGAGCCAGCCGGCGATGAGGGCGACCCAACCGAGTAGGGCCACGGCCGCCGCGATCGTGACCGGATCGAGCGGCTGGACTTCGAAGAGCGCACGTCTAATCGCGCCGCTTGCGGCCACCACGCCCACCAGGCCGATGACCAGACCAATTGCGGTCAGCAACAACACTTGACGCAACACCAGCCAGATCACGGTACGGCGATCGGCGCCAACCGCGAGGCGCACGCCAATCTCCTGGGTCCTCGCGCTCACGGCGTACGACATCACGCCGTAGATGCCGATCGCGGTCAGCGAAAGCGCCACCGCGGCAAAGATTGCGAACAGGATCATTGAGAGGCGGCTCGTGAAGCTCGCAGCCGCTACGGCTTCTTCCAGAGTCTGAATGGCATAAACCGGTTGATCCGGATCGATTGAAGCGAGTTGCTGTCGCACCGCCGGCAACATCGCGCCGGCATCGCCCTGCGCCCGCACCAACAGGAACAGCTGATTGTTCAACGTCTGCTGATGGAGCGGCACGAAGATCTCCGGCGACGGCGCACTCCTCATGTCGCGGTTTTGCGTGTTGGCCACGATGCCGACGATCTCCATCGGTGGCGACGGCCGATCGGATGATCCGATCGACACTCTTCGTCCCAGCGCGCCGCCACCGGGAAGAAACTTCGACACGAACGCCTGGTTGACGATGGCCACGCGTGGGGAGTTGTTGCGATCCGTGGTGGCAAACGTGCGCCCGGCGACGAGAGGCACACCGAGGGTGGCAAAGTGTTCAGAGCTCGCCGCCGTGATCTGCGACATCGGCATCGACTCGTCGGGGGCAGCCATCGAGTCGAGACGGAAGGCCGTCGAAAATACGCCTTGCGGAGGAAACTGCGACGCCACCGACACGGCGCGGACGCCAGGCGTCTGCGCCAGGCGATCGATCGCCTGCTGGAAGAACTCGTTGACGGCAGGTCCACGATACTTCTCCGGCGGGACCGTGATCCGCATGGTCAGCACATTGCGCGGATCGAAGCCTGGTTCCACGCTCTGAAGCTGGACCAGACTGCGGACGAAGAGACCGGCGCCGACAAGCAGCATGACCGAAAGCGCAATCTCCGCAACGATCAGCGAATGGCGGAGGCGAAGCGGCACGCGACCGGCGGTGGCGCCACGTCCGTCGCTTTTCAGAGCGTCCTGGGGACTGGTACGCGTCGACTGGACGACCGGCAGCAGCGCGACGAGCATGGCCGAGCCAATCGCAAACATCGCCGCCAATCCGAGCACCCTGAAGTTGATCGCGGCCGTCACGCCCAACATGCTGAGTTGCGCGGGAGCAGCGCGGACCAGCAGCGGGAGGCCCGCCTGTGCGAGCAGCAACCCGGCGCCGAGCCCGGCGACCGCCAGCAGCGCTACCTCCGCGAGCAGGTGACGTGCGATCCGCCAGCGCGCCGCGCCCAGCGCCAACCGCACGGCCACCTCGCGCTGTCGTGTCGACGATCTCGCCAGCAGCAGGTTGGAAAGGTTCGCGCAGGCGATTAGCAACACGAGTCCGACCGCGCCGCTCAGCAACCACGCACTCGAACGCACGTCGCGCATCAACGCGACCGCCCACGGCGTCGCGGTGAGCCGCCAGCCCTGATACTCCTCGAATGACGCAGCGTGAGCGGCGGTGGTCTGCGCGGCAATAGTGGCAAGCTCGGCGTTGGCCTCCTCGAGTGTCGCGTCTGGAGCCAGCCGGGCGATCAGAGTGAACTGCCGCTGGTTGCGGGGCATCTCGTTCGGATCGACAGGCCATGGCAGCCAGAGATCCGCGCCGACAATCAACAACTCCGGCGGCATCACGCCCACGACGGTCCGGGGCGTCCCATTCACTCTCACCGACCGTCCGATGATCTTTGGATCACCACCGAATCGGCCCTGCCAGAGCCGATAGCTGATCACGGCGACGCCTGGATTTGTGGTCAGCTCCTCATCAGTGAAGCCGCGCCCGAGCGCTGGCCGCAGACCAAACGGGGCGAATAGATCAGTGACGGCCAGCGCTGTCATGACACGCTCCGGTCGATCGCCGCCCGAGATGTTCCGGTTGCCAAGATCAAACGCCGCGATCGAACGAATCGTGCGCGCCGCCCTGATGTCGAGAAACTCCGGGATCGAGATCGCCTCGATGAACCTCTCCTCACTCGACATGCGCGGGAACGTCGAGCCGAACGTTACGACGCGATCAGGCTCGGGGTAGGCGAACGGGTGGAGGACAAAGCCATCGAAGAACGCGAAGATCACGGCGTTGCCACCGATGCCGAGCGCGAGCGAAAGCACGGCGACCGCCGTGAATCCCGGACGACGGACCAGTTGCCAAAACGCGTGGCGAACATCCTGGGCGAGGGCTTCCATGACGCTTCTCCTCGGAGGTGAATCGGCAGCTCGAGTGGCGGGTTTGGCCATGGCCAATCGAACACGGCACGCGCTGATCGCCAGATCCTTCGCGATGAACATCCAGAACCGAATCAGTCCGAGACGGCCCCGATATCGCGTGCGCTCGGCCACGAACGCGTTGACGAGCTCCGCCTCGAATCGCTCGCGAAACCAGGGCGGATAGACCCGGAGCAAACAGCGGTAGACGCGCGTCATGCGGTTTCCTGCTTGCCGCGGGCGTACGCGAGCAGGCGGCCCAGATGCGCGACTTCCTCGTTGAGCAGCCGCCTTCCTCGCGGCGTCAGTTCGTAGTACCGCCGCTGCGCTTCCTGACCGTTGGCCGGATCTTGATCCGCGCTCGTCTCACGCACCAGTTGGGCGGCGAGCAGCCGCTGAATTGCCGTATAGAGCGTGCCGGGCCCCAGCCGCACCGTGCCCTCGCTTCGGGCTTCTGCCTCCTGTTTGATCGCATACCCGTGCGCCGCGCCGTCCGACAGCGCGAGCAGGATATGGAGGACGGCCGGAGACAAGGGACGGCGGACTTCGGGTGCCATTCGGATAAACGTATCGTTAGACGATATGTTTGTCGATTTGGTTCGCAAACGGAAACTTGCTTGCCGCGCCTCTCAAGAACCGGCATCACGCGACTTGCGCGACGCGATTCCGCCTGCGGTCTGCGTCATCGTCTCGGTTGCCTGCGTTGTCGGCGCAACGCTGAAGGTCAACGCCACGGGCCCGACACGAATCTCGTCACCGTCGCGCAGCACACGAGCGTCCGTAACCGGCTTGCCGCCGACAAACGTGCCGTTCTTACTGCCCAGGTCCTCCACGTGCGCGTGGCCGCGATCGATCACGATGCGCGCATGGTGTCGTCAAGTTCGCCTCGCCGACGAACGTCGACGGCCACAGAGCCGCCTGAAGTTCTGCCTTCGAGACCGCACGTAACCGCTCCTCGAGCAACATCAGCAGCAGGGAGAGCGCCTTCGGCGACAGGTGGACTTCCGTTCCGTCCCCGAGCAGTTGCCGCGTGTCGCTGTTCAGCACGAAACGGGCGAATCTGAAAGTCACTTGCCAGAATTCTAGAGCACGCGACCGACGCCCAAGTCGTTGGGAATTGCCTTAAGATTGGCGCGCCAACCGGAGTCCAGTCGGACCACATGACCATCTCAGCCGGCACGCACCTCGGCCCGTTCGAGGTCGTCGACTTACTCGGCGCTGGCGGTATGGGAGCCGTCTACCGCGCGTACGATCCGCGACTGCGCCGGGAAGTGGCGATCAAGGTGCTGCCGCCGGCCTTCTCGCGCGATCCCGATCGGCTACATCGATTCGAACAGGAAGCGCTGGCGGTCGCGCGTCTCGCACACCCCAACATCGTCGCGGTTCACGACACCGGCAGGCACGAAGACTCGCCCTTCATCGTCACGGAACTGCTCGAAGGGGAAACGCTGCGCCAGAAAATCAAAGGCCGCCCGCTGCCAGTTCGCCGATGCCTCGAGTATGCCGTTCAGATTGCGCGCGGCTTGGCGGCTGCGCACGAGCGCGGCATCGTCCACCGCGACATCAAGCCGGAGAACCTGTTCGTCACGCGGGATGGCCTGGTCAAGATCCTCGATTTCGGCCTCGCGAAGCTCTCCTACAGCGATGCGGGGACCGACGCGTCAGCGGTGACGTTGACTGTCGACGGTGGGTGGCCACTGGGAACGGCCGCATACATGTCGCCTGAACAGGCTGGTGGCCAGCGCGCCGATCATCGCGCCGATCTCTTCAGCCTTGGGGTTGTCGTCTACGAGATGCTGTCGGGCATTTCACCGTTCCACCGCGCGACGGTCCCGGAGTCGATGACGGCGATTCTTCGCGACGAAGCGCCGGAGCTGCCGCGGACCGTGGCTTGTCCTCGCGGATTGCACCGCATCCTGCGCCACTGCCTGGAAAAGGACCCGGCCGAGCGATTCCAGAGCGCTCGCGATCTCGTATTCGATCTCGAGGCGGAGTTGGATCCGTCGGCGCCACCGGCCGCCGCAGGCCCCACGAAGTTTTCGAATCGCGCCAGGGTGGCGCTTCTGGCTGCCGGGGCACTTGGACTCGCGACCGTGGGCGGGTTCGTGATCGGCCGCCGCACGGCGGCGCCGGAGCCGACGGATGGCATCACCGGGATTTACCGTCTGACCGATTTCAGCGGGGTCGAAGAGTTTCCCGCGATCGCACCGGACCTGAAGTCGGTGGCGTTCACCGCGCGCGTGAACGGTTCGCGTCAGATCTTCGTGCGTCTGATGGCGGGTGGGACTCCCTTGCAGATCACCCAGGATGCGCGCGATCACGAGCTGCCGCGCTGGTCGCCGGATGCGAGCTCGGTCGTCTACTTCTCTCCTGCGGTGCCCGGCGATATTCAGGGAACGATCTGGCAGATTCCTGCGCTCGGTGGGGCTCCACGCCGGGTCATCGACAGCGTTGGCGGCGGTGACGTGGGAAAGGACGGCCGCATCGCCTGCTTCCGACTGGCCTCGGACCAGATCGAGCTCGTCACGGCGTCACCGGACAACTCCGATGTGCGCGTGATTGCTCGATTCACCGAACCGGTTTATTACAAATACCCGCGCTGGTCGCCGGACGCGAAATGGATTGCCTTTCAGCGTGGCGATGGCGTGCGCTGGGACGTCTTCGCGGTGCCGCTCGACGGTGGGCCTCCGCTCCAACTCACGCGCGACAACCGGCAGATCCACGGACTGACATGGTTGCCCGACAGCAGCGGCGTGATCTACAGCTCGAGCCGAGGCTCGAGCATGCCGTACCTTCCGACGCAAAGTTTGTGGGAGGTGCGTCTCGATGGCGGCGAGCCTCGACTGATCGCTCCTCCCGACCTCTCATATCTCCACCCCGATCGCCGTGACAACGGCGTGATGGTCGCCAGCCGTCTGCAGATGCAATTCGACTTGTGGAAGTATCCGACGGACGGCAGTCCGCAGGACAACGTACGGCTCGGTCAACGCATCACCCGTCAAACGACGCAGGTGCAAACACCGACGACGGGCGCCAGCGACGACGAGATCGCATTTCTCTCGGACAGCGGCGGTCATGCGAACCTCTGGGTGCTGACGGCCGCAACCGGCGCCTTGCGGCAGATCACCTCCGAGCGTGATCCGAGCATCGCCCTCGGTGTGCCGATCTGGTCGCCGGATGGCAAGTCGATTGCCTTTGTCTCATCGCGCGGCAACACCGGACTGGGATTTGGCGTGTGGCTGGTGAATCCCGACGGGGGCAACCTGCGGAATCTCGCCGCGCGCGGACTCGGGTTCACCTGGTCGCCCGATGCCCGATGGGTCTATTACGCGGACGCCGGCGTTCTCTACAAAGTGCCGGCCACCGGGGGGGCGCCCGTCGTCGTGAGATCGGGTCCGGCGCGAAACGTCGTCGGTTTCGACGGCAAGACACTGTATTTCATGGTCGACAGGACGCTCACCGACGGCAGTCCTGGCTTCGAGATCCATGCGGCGTCGCCGGAAGATGCGCCGTCCCGCGTGCTCGCGCGGATTCCTGTCAGCCGCGCGCCGCAATGGCAAATCATCAATCCCGCGCTCTCGCCCGATGGAGCGTCGCTCGCCATGCCGCTCACTGACGGCGTTACCACCAACATCTGGACGCTGTCCACGTCGACTGGCGAATGGCGTCAGATCACCGAGTTTGGTGACCGACCCACCTTCATCGCGCGTCGCGTGTCGTGGTCGTCTGACGGTCGATCGATCCTGGCCGCCCTGGGCGAAGGAGATGCAGACATCGTCGTCTTTGAGACGCAGGGGGCGACGCGATAACCGACTTCGTCACGACGTTTTGGTTCATAAGCGAAAAGAGATCGTGAGCCCGGTGTTCGGGATCAAATTGTTCACAGATTGTTCACGGCGTTGTACGAGTTGTTATTGAAAACGCATCAGGAAATGGTTTCGCTGTAAACCAGTCAGTAACACTGACCCGCGTGGTGCGCCAGCCCTTTCCATCCCGGCGCGCTCTTGCTACCCTGCGTATCCCTGTCACCGAATCGACTGCCGCGACAAATATGAGCATTCGTGACCTTCGTTCCAGTCCCCCTCGTTTCGCGTACTGCGCGCTCCTGGTGGCTCTCCTCATTGGCGCCGTAGCAATCGATGCGCAATCGCCGGAGTGGCCACAATGGGGCGGGATCACGCGTGACTTCAAGACGAACGCGAAGGGCCTCGCGTCATCCTGGCCAGACGGGGGCCCGCGTCGGCTATGGAGTCGCCCACTGGGGGAAGGCTATTCCTCAATCGTCGTCGACAACGGCACGCTCTACACGATGTACCGCAAGGGAAACCGGGACGTCGTGGTGGCACTCGAAGCCGCCACGGGCAAGACTGTTTGGGAGTACAGCTACGACGCTCCCTTCATCGTCGCCGGTCGAGATGCGGAGATCGTCAAGGAGTATCACCTCGAAAACGGGACCGGTCCGGCCTCGACGCCTCTCATCGTGGGCGATGCGCTCTTTGCGGTCGGGCCGACCGGGATTTTTCACTCGCTCAACAAGAAAACCGGAAAGGTCGTGTGGCAGCACAAGTTCATCACTGATCTGCAGGGATACGTCCGGCAGCGCGGGTATGCCGTCAGTCCGCTGGCGTACAAAAACACCGTGATCCTGCCGGTCGGCGCCGTGGGCGCTTCAGTGATCGCATTCAACCAGAAGGATGGTTCGATTGTCTGGAAGAAGAACGACTTCAGACATGCGTATGCCTCGCCGTTCATCATTGACGTCGACGGTCAGGAGCAGCTCGTCCTCTTCATGGAAACCGAAATCATCGGCATCGATCCCAACAACGGCGATCTTTTGTGGATGCATCCTGCCAACCCGCAAGGCACAAATGTCAGCACGCCGGTCTGGGGAGACGGCAACCTGCTCTTCGCGAGTGCGAGCTATGGGTATGGCGGCCACGGCTTCAAACTCACCAGGTCTGGAGGCCAGACACGCGTCGAAGAGGTGTGGTCGAACAATCGAGTCAGGCTGCATTTCGCGAATGCCATGCGCATCGGCAACGTCATTTATGGTTCCAGCGGCGACTTCGGTCCGGCGTTCTTCACCGCGCTGGATGCGCAGACGGGCAAGATCCTCTGGCAGGACCGGCGGCTATCGCGTGCGAGCTTCTTGTACGCCGACGGCCGATTCATCATGATGGATGAAGACGGCAAGCTCGTGCTCGCCTCCCCTACCCCAGAAGGACTGACGATCCATTCTCAAGTGGAGCTGCTCACCCACAACGCATGGACGGTGCCGACGCTCGTCGGCAAGACGCTCTATGTGCGGGACCGCAAGGTCATCATGGCGCTTGACTTGAGCTAGACTCGGCGCCACGTTGCCTGCTGACGATTGCGGCAGCGGACAGATCTCCGGTGACATTGAGAACGGTTGCGAAGACATCCGGAAGCGCATCCACAGCGATGAGGATGCCAACTCCTTCGGCGGGGAGCCCGACCGCGAGCAGTAGCGGCGTCAGCATGATGAATGCGCCGCGTGGAACACCGGGTGCCGCGAATGCCAGGAACACTGCGGCAAACGCCACGGTCGTCAGCTCGCGAACACCCAGGTTGATTCCGTAAAACCAGCCGATGAACAGTGCACCGACGGTCCACGAGACTGGTCCCGCGACCTTCAACGTGGATACGGCCAGCGGCAGCACGAACCCGGTCGTCCGCTTCGGCAAGCCAAGTTCGGTCTCCGCGCTCGCGACGAGAGCCGGCAGTGATGCAATCGACGAGCTCGAGCTGAACGCAATCAGCTGCGGAGCGAGCGCCGCTCGCGCGAACCGTTTGATCGATACGCCGCCGAATACCGCGGTCGCGGGGTACAGCAGCAGCGTCGCAACGATAGAGAGAATCGAGTATGCGGCAATGTAGAAGCCGATACCGCCGACGAGCGCCGAGCCGGCGTGGGCCGCCAATGGCAGGATCAAGGCGAAGATCCCGATCGGCGCCGCCAGGATTACCCAACCCACCAAGGTCAGCATCGTTTCCGCAACGGCCTGAAACAGGTTCAGGAGCGCATTTCGCGCCGGCGCGGCCACGCGGGTCAGGGCCAATGCGAAGAGCAGCGTGAAGATGATCAGCGGGACCATCGCGCCTTCAGCCGCAGCTGCAACCGGATTCGACGGAATGAGTGAGGTCAACCAGGCCGCAAGAGTCGGCGCCTCGCTGGCAACAACCTGGCTCGCCGCCTCGCTCGCGCCCGGAGGCAATGGCGGGCGCGAGGCCGCCGGCGGTAGCCACGCGAACACCGTCGCGATGATCGGCATCATGACGACCGCCATCCCCGCGGGCAGCAGCAGGAACACGATGACGGTGCGCGCGCCAAGCCGTCCAATTGCGGCGACGTCCGTCGTCGAGGCGACACCGGTCACGAGCAGCGAGACGACCAGCGGAATCACCGTCATCCGGATCGCGTTCACCCACAGCGTGCCGATGGGCACGAGTTGGTCAGCCAGCCCGATGAAGCGCGCATCGTTTGACGCGGCGATCAGCAGGCCGAGCGCAATCGCGACGACGAGAGCAAGCAGGACGCGAACGCTGTCTGTTTTCACGATGCAGGCTACATCATCAGGTCGCCGCCATTGATGTCGAGCGACGCACCGGTGATGTAGCCGGCGGCATCCGACGCGATGAAGCAGATGAGATCCGCGACCTCTTGCGCCGTCCCGAGCCGCCGGATGGGAAAGCTGCCGGCCAACCGCTCCAGAAGGTCATTCGAGGCGTGCTCCCGAGTGAGCTCTGTATCGATCATCCCCGGACAAATCGCGTTCACCGTGATGCCGAACGGCCCGAGCTCCTTGGCAGCGGCCCGCGTCAGCCCTAAAAGACCGGCCTTTGAGGCCGTGTAGTGCGCGCCGCCCAGCGTGCTCACCATGCGGCCGGCCGACGACGAGATGTTGATGATGCGGCCGTATTGCCGCTCGCGCATTGACGGCAGCACGGCTTGGGTCAGGAGGAATGGCGCCGTCATGTTCACCTCGAGCGCCTCGCGGAATTCGTCGGCGGTGAGGTTAGGGAATCGAGTGGATCGGGCAAGGGCCGCGTTGTTGATCAGGATGTCGATCCTTCCGAAGCGATCGAGGGTGGCACGCGTAAGCGCTTCGGGAAATCCCGGCACGGTAACATCGCCGGCGATGCCGAGTGCGCGGTCGCCGAGGTTATCGGCAGCGACCTTGGCCCGCGCCTCATCGCGAACGTTCACGACCACCGAAGCGCCGCGCTCGTACAACCGTGCGGCAACCGCCCGTCCGAGACCGCGGGCGGCGCCCGTCACGATCGCCACTCGCCCCTCGAAATCGCGCTCGCCGGTCACCGAGAGATGAGCATCGTCCGGGACCCGCATCGTCAGCGCGGGCCTCCAATCCTCCGCACCAGCTCGACGAATCGTGTATCCGAGTGCAGCGGTTTGAACCGTGGATCCACGTTCACGTCAACCAGCCAACTACTATCGCGATCGTCGTAGGCTTTCTGCAGCCACGCCAGCGTCTGTTCCTTGTCGCCCAGCCCCGCATAAATGACCGCGATTTCGTACGAGGGGACGTATCTGCGCTTCGACGCCGTCTGCAAGTCCGCGAGTACCTTCAGAGCCTCGCCGCGTTTGCCGGCCAATGCATAGGCATGTCCGAGCCCAGCGACGTACACCGGGACGCCGTGCGAGAGCGTGATGCCCGTTTGAAATGTGGCGATAGCTTTCTCGTAGTTCTGTTGTTCTTCGTAAGCCTGACCCAGGAACAGATAGGTGAGGGCGAAGCGCGAGTCGAGCTCGATCGCCTTCTGGAGCTGCGCCACCGCTTGTTCGAACTGTTGGGCATACAAGTAGTGCCATCCCAGGTGGACGTTGACGATCATGCTCAGCGGATCAAGCTCCAGAGCACGCTGGCTTTCCTCCAGCGACTGCTGGGTGCGGCCCTGGGGCAACAAGAAATGCCAGTACCAGAAATGAGACACGGCGTTGTTCGGATCGAGCTGAATGGCTCGCTTGTGTTCGTTCTCGGCGCCGAGCCAGTCGCGGTCGTATCTCAGTCTGACCATTGCCAGGACGTTGTGGGCATCGGCAAGCGTTTCGTCCAGCTCCAGCGCCTTCATCGCGGCCGCCTTTGCTTTTGGATAGGCTTCCTGCTGCGGCATCACGCTGTATAGCTCGTGGCCCATCTGGTTGTAGGAATAGGCCAAACCGGCGTAGGGCAGGGCATAGGTGGGATCCTTCTCAATCGCCTGATTGAAATACTCGATCCCTCGCCTGAATCCCTCGTCGCTCCTCTTGTCGAAGAAGTAACGCCCCTTCAGATACAGCTGGTATGCATCGGGATCAACCGATCGCCTCGTTGCCAACCGCGCCTGCTCCACTGGCGTCAACCTCGCCTCAATCTTGCCGGCGATCGCCCGGGCAACCTCGTTCTGCAAATCCAACACGCCGCGCAATTCCCGCTGATGGCTGTCCGTCCACACGTTCTTATCTGTCGCGCCGTGGATCAACTGAACCGTGATGCGCACCTGATCGCCTTCACGCTGGACGGAGCCCTCGACAAGGCCATCGACCCCCAGCTCGCGCGCGATCTCCGGGAGCGTCTTCTGCGTGCCCTTGTAGCGCATGACCGACGTGCGCGAGATGACCTTCAGGGCCTCGATCTTCGCGAGGTTGGCGATTAGCGCCTCGGTCATCCCGTCCGCGAAATACTCCTGCTCGGGATCGTGAGAGAAGTCCTGCAACGGCAGCACTGCCAGCGAGGTGATGCGCCCCTCGACCGATCCGCCGAACAGGCGCGCTCGCCAGTTGGGCATGGTCCATCCGAGGACCGCGGCCAGCAACGCAACGATGGCAAGTGTTGCCGCGACGGGCCGCCAGCGGTGAGTCGATGCTCCCGGCGTCGCTCCGGCCAACCTCCGACTGAGGCTGGGCGGCCTCGAGTGTCGCCCTCACTTCACCAGCGTGTTGATAGCGTTGTTCGGGCTCCTTCCCGAGGCAGCGCTGAATGATGGCTCGCAGCGCGGGTGGCACTCGCGGCGGCAGCGGGAGCGGCGGTTCGTGCAGAATCGCGCCGGTGAGCTGGAAGGCAGTGCCTCCATCGAACGGCCGTTTGCCCGTTGCCATTTCGTGGAGAAGGATGCCGAGCGCCCAGATGTCTGACCGGGCGTCCGCGCCGGTGCCTCGCAACGCCTCGGGGGCCATGTACGCGAGCGTCCCCGCCACGGTCCCAAGCTCGCTGATCGCATCAGACGACCGGGTCAGCGTCTTGAGGTTGGAATCGGGAAGACGTTTTGCCAATCCGAAATCGAGAACTTTGACGTGCCCGGCAGGGGTGACCACGACGTTGGCAGGTTTGAGGTCGCGATGAACGATCCCGTGTTCGTGCGCGTAGGCCAAGGCGTCCGCAATCTGAATCCCGTAGCGCAGAACGCTCTCAATCGCCAGCCCGTCGCGTGGGATGACTTCGTCCAGCCGCCGGCCATCGAGCAGCTCCATGACGATGAAGGGTTCGCTATCGGTCTGACCGACTTCGTGGATGGTGCAGATATAGGAGTGGTTCAGAAGCGAGGCATGCTGTGCCTCTCGAATCAAGCGCGCGCGGGCAGCTTCGTCGAGGCAATGCTCCCTGGCCACGGTCTTGATCGCGACCTCTCGCCCCAGCCTCGTATCGCGGGCGCGATAGACCTCGCCCATCCCGCCCGCGCCAAGCGCGGAAAGGATTTCGTAGGGGCCGAGTCGAGCGCCGGCAGCAAGAACCATTGGCAATTCCGAGGAGCTCGCGCTAGCTCGAGGGCATTGTAGTGTGCCGGCCGTCACGCAAACCGCGAAACGTGGAACGCGGAGCTCCTATTTCACACCGGAGGCTTTCTTCTCCAGGGCACGATAGCCGCGCAAAATATTGGACAGCGAGTAGTTCGCCTCATGGCATGCGAACTCGTAGATGTGGCCGGTCGCCCGGGTCATCGTCAGTTCGCCTGTCCATGAGCGTGTGAACGCCGTCGGGTTGTGCATCTCAAACTGATAGAGCAGCGTATCGGCGTCGAGCAGGCGAAAGCGCTCGATCATGTGCAGGTTTCGGTCCCAGCCGAAATTGCCGCCCGCGTCACCATAAAAGCCACCGGCATCGTTGAAGTTGGTGGTGTCGACGACAAGCGTGTCGCCGTTCCAACGCCCGATTGAATCACCCATCCACGACCTGATGTTCTGCGCCAGATGCGGGCGGCCGTCGAGATGAACGATGCGCGTCTCGTGAATCATCTCAGCGTGAATGACGAACGCATCCCTGGTCTGAATAATTTGATAGTTGCTGTTATAGCTGTACGGCAGCAACGGCGGACCCGACGTGAGGAACGCCAGGCACCGATCCTGAAGTCCAAGGTCTTCGGGGTTCTCGAACCTCCGCTGCCGTTCGATCCGCCGACGCTTGACGTCTTCGGCCGCGGGTGTGAGCGGTGGAAGGCGACCGTTCGGAGGGTCTGTGATGATGGACGTGCGACGTGTGGCAACCGTACGCGTGCCAAACTCTCGATAAAAGGCGTTGTACGTGCCGGTCCCGCGCTGACCGGCGCCCGCGTTGGGCGGGGGCTCTTGATTTCGCTCGACGAATCTCCGCTCCCATTCTGCCGCTTCTTGCGGCGTGAAGAACGCCTTGTGCTCGAGCTCTGGCGGCCGTTCCAGCGGCGTGGCCGTGGCCGAGTTCCAGACGCCCTCGAAATCGGGCTGATCGCTGCTGGTCGGTTGTGTGAAGGCGCTCAGCGAGAGCGCCGTCAGCACTGCACCGACCGAGAGGAGGCATGACGTGCGTTGATACATGAGCGGCCTCGGATGGACTATTTGAGAACGCGGACCGGAACTCCGGTCACGCCGTACACGCTCCAGCGCTAGTCTTCCTTCCACGGATTGTTCGCGAACACGGCAAGCTCCGGCCAGAGTGTCCGTCGCGGCATGTTGATCGCGGCCATGATCGTCGCGGCGATATCTTCGGCGTAGAGCTTGTTCGGGTTGTTGCGTCCACCCCGCCCGCCGAAGTTGGTCTGCACCTCTGAGGGGCACACGCACACGACGCGGACACCATGCGGTCGTAACTCGGCTTGCCAGCACTGACTGATGCCGCGCAGCGCCCACTTGCTTGCCGCGTACGGCGTCGCGCCGGCGGCGCCCTTCATCCCTGACGTCGAGGCGATATTGACGATGTCACCAGAGCCGCGCGACTTCATTTGCGGGACGAGACGATTGGTGAGGTCGACCAGCCCGAAGATGTTCGTGTCGAACATCTTCTTCATGTCACTGACGTCGAGCGCACCAATCTCGGCACGATACGCGTACGCGGCATTGTTGATGAGCACATCGACACCGCCCATCCGTTCGTCGCACGCGCGAACGGTCTTCGCGTTGTCAGCGCTGATAGTCACATCCGCGTGAATACCGTGAGCACCCGTACGCTGCGAGGTTGTTTCGAGAAGCTCCGGGTTGCGACCGGTGAACACCACCTGATGCCCGGCTGCCGCCGCTTGTTCGACGACCGCAGCGCCGATGCCTTGACTGCCACCGGTCACGAGAAAGCGTAATGAATTCATCGTTTCTGCCTCATGATGCTCGAGGATTGTTGGTCGAGCCTCCTATCTATAACTACAATTCCGGCTGGCGAAAAGGACCTTCTCCAATGATTGAGCGACTCACGTCCGCACGTCTGACTCTCGCGGTCATCACTGGCTTGGCATTCGTGTGCTTTGACGGATCGGTGGCCGGTCAAGGCAACGTCTCGTTCAAGCCCCATCCCTCCACACAAGAGCCGTCGAGACTGGTGACGATGGCCAAGCTCAAACAATGGGAGAAGGAGCTTTCGAACTGGGGACGCTGGGGCAAAGCGGACGAACGTGGTCTGCTCAACTTGATCACGCCGGAGAAGACCAGGCAAGCCATCGCGCTGGTCAAAGAAGGCAAGACGGTCACGCTGCAGATCAATCCCCTCAAGAAGACCGGAAGCGACACGGGAGGATTCGGAGAGAACGTGCATCGCATGGCGCGCATCGATCCGAAGACCGGCGCGATTCTCGGTGCGCTCGACATCATTCAGTTGTCAATCCACGACGGGCTCAACTCACATCTCGACGCGCTTTGTCACTACCAAGGTCCCCTCGATCGAAAGCCAGGTGAGCCCGCGGTGAGCTACAACGGGTTCCCTTTTACGTTGACGGCGGCGGGCTGTCGGGAATCTGGCGCAGATCGTATGGGTCCGGGCTACATCACTCGTGCGGTGCTCGTGGACATGCCGCGACTCAAGAACGTCCAGTGGCTGGAGCCGAGCACGCCGATCTACGCGGAGGATCTCGAAGCGTGGGAAAAATTCGCGGGCATCACGATCGGCGCCGGTGATGCGTTGCTAATCCGAACGGGCCGGTGGGCGAAGCGCGCGGCCGAAGGCCCCTGGCCGTATGGACAAGCCGGCGCCGGCCTGCACGCGTCGGTGTTGCCGTGGCTGCGCGCACGGGATGTGTCGCTACTGGCGAGCGATGCGGTGAACGATGTTCAGCCCTCGGGCGTGGCGGGCATCAATCGTCCGATTCACCAGCTCACGCAGGTCAATCTCGGTTTGCCCATCGTCGACAATGCCTATCTTGAAGACGCCGCTGGCGAGGCCGCGCGCTTGAAGCGCTGGGAGTTCATGTTCACGCTGCACATCTTTCAGATTCAAGGCGGCACAGCGTCGCCGTTCAACGCGCTGGCGACGTTCTAGCGACCCGGTGTCTTCACCTGGGGGCTGGGATTTCCGGATGGGCTCTCATCACAGGCGCACGTACCACCCGGCCCTCAACTTGCATCGAGATGCCGCATCAGCGTTGTGTGGAAGTGGAGGCACAGGATGACACGAGTGCGACCCTATATCACCGCAGCCGCCCTGTTGTGCTTCGCGTCGGCCGCGACGCACGGTCAGACGCAGCCCGAGCAACCCCGCAAGGCCGATCCGAGCACCACAATCGTTGGGTGTCTCGTGCAAGGCCCCTCACAGTCGGTCGAGGAGTTTTTCCTCCGCACCGCGGCGATTGCCGTTCCGGCCGGCAGCCGGATCACCGTGGGCGGTGCCGGTTCTGCGACGAGTGGCCGCGCCACGACGTCGGCGGGTGCGCCCGATGCGACCACCGCCTATCGGGTTACGGGGCTGACGGTCGCCCAGCTGAAACCGCACGTGGGTCACCGTATCGAGTTGCAGGGACAATTGAGCGACGTTCCCCCGGCTACATCCGCGACGACCACGCAGGATCCCAAGACGGGCCGCGCGACAACGGCGGTAAAGGAGGACTGGACGATTGCCGGCGTGTTGAATGCGACGGCGCTGAAGATGGTGGCCGCGAGCTGTCAGTAGCCAGTGCCGACGATGGAACCGTGTCAGTTGCCAGTTGTCAGTTGTCAGTTCAAAGGTACCCCCACGTTCCTCCTTTGAACTGGAAACTGATAACTGGAAACTTGTCGCAGGCGATCGGCTTCCGCCAACGTCGCCGAGGCAGGCGGATCGCCCATGCCCGGCGCCATGGTGTCCGATGCCTTGCCATGATCGGTTCGTTCACTACTCAGGCCGCGCTTTCACATCATCGCTCAGCCGCCGTACGATCTCTGTAGTCCTGCGGATGTCCGCTTCACCGAGACCGACGCCCAGCGTCGATGCGATCACCAGGAACCGGGCGTTCAGCTCGCGGTAGCGCGCGTCACCGTTCGGCGTCAGCCGCACCAGCTTCGAGCGCCGGTGTTTCGGATTGTCGATGAATTCCACGAGCCCCTCGGCCGCGAGCTCGTCCGCCAACCGCTGCATGCGCTGGCGGCTCGTCGGCCGCATCTCCGCGATCTGCGGCACGGTCAGTGGACCAATCAGCGCAAGGCTACGGAGGAAGCCGAACGCGCCGCCGCCCCAACCCGTGATCAACCCTGTTCTTTGACCAACCGCTCGTATTCGAAAAAAGAATTGTGCCACTTCGAGCATCAGGTCCGCGATCGCCTCGCCCTTGCTGCTGCCAACGACTCGAGCTTTCCGTTTTCTCTGGCGCATCGTGGCCATCCTATCCCCTAAAACACTGTGATTGACACCTAAGTTGTCAATGGCTAGAATGACACCTAAGTTGTCATACCGTTCCGACATGGGCTCCGCCGTTCAGCGCGCCAGCGACACCGCAGTGGCGGGCGTCATCGCACGACCGCCCCTCCTGTTCCTCGCCGCGCTGCTGATCGGCTCGGTCTCGGATCGCCTGCTGCCTTTGTCATTTGCCATTCAGGGTGGCGGCTGGCTGCTCGGTGGCTCGCTGATCCTCATCGGAGTGGCGCTCGCAGCCGCAGGTATTGTCAACTTCTCCCGCGCGGCGACACCGGTACCCACGAATCAGCCCACTCGCGCGTTGGTGACAACCGGGATTCACGGCTGGACTCGCAATCCCATCTATCTCGGACTGTTTCTCATCTATGGCGGCATCGGCATCGCCGCGCGCAGCCCGTGGACGCTTGTCCTCATGCTGCCTCTTGCCATTACGGTCCGCTACGGCGTCGTCGCGCGCGAAGAGGCGTATCTGGAACGGCGGTTCGGCGACTCCTATCGGGACTACAAGGCCCGCGTTCGCCGCTGGCTGTAGCGAGCGCCGAGTGCGCGGCGGCTGCCTTATCCGTCGGACATCGAAGTGAGATCAAGCCTGCTCGTACTCACCGCTCTGGCGATCCTGTTCGCTTCCTTCGTCAGAATCCCGACGCCCGAGGAGGCAAACGACGCGGTCCTCACGCTCCGATCGTACGGGAGCTGGACGTGGGCCGTGGGCATTGCTCTCATCTGGGCCGACGTGGTGTTACCTATCCCGCAGACTGCAGTGATTGCGGCGCTCGGCATCATCTACGGGACACTACTCGGCGGACTGCTGGGCAGCCTCGGGCTGATTAGCGGCGGTCTACTCGGCTACGTACTGATGCTCACCTCAGCACGTCGATTTCTACAGCGCGTCACTGGGCGT
This sequence comes from uncultured Acidobacteriota bacterium, assembly GCA_963724485.1. Classification (GTDB taxonomy): domain Bacteria; phylum Acidobacteriota; class Vicinamibacteria; order Vicinamibacterales; family UBA2999; genus JACCSI01. Next base: position 140,456 of record CAVRUW010000008.1, on the reverse strand, counting down.
GAGTCTCTTCAGAAGATGGAGCGTGTATTTGACCAGGGCGGCGCGTGGGCGATCGTCCTCACGCGCAGTCTTCCCTACAGCGTCCCGGAGGCCATCGTCTTTCTGGCCGGACTTGCGGGCATGCCGATCAGAAAATTCACCGCGGCCCTGACCATCGGCGGCGTGCCCACGGCATTCGCCTTTGCCGCCATCGGCGCCGGCTGGGCCGACCAGCCGATCGTGGCGCTCGTCGTGAGCTATGTCCTTCCCATCCTGTTGTTGCCGGTCGCGCTCTATCTCATACGGCTTCGAGCGCGGTAGAAATGCGCACACTGATCATCGTTCTCCGAACGGTTGCCCTCCTCGCTCTCGCGGGGCCGCTGTTGCTGCGTGTCAGCGGGCGTCGCGCAGGACCCAGGACGCGAGTAGGTCAACGCGGCGGCGACAGAGCACCAGTCGTGGCAAACTTCGCAGCCTTCGCCTTGTTCTTTCCTTCGCTCCTGATTTTTTCCGGCAGCCCCGAGGGGTCCACGGCGCTGTGGCTCGCGGCGTCGGGATCACTTCTGGCGATCGCGGGCGCCGTCCTCATCCTCAAATCACGGGCCGAGCTTGGCCCCGCATGGAGCTTCGTGCCCATGGCAGATCAGGGCACGGGCCTCGTCACAACCGGCCCCTATCGCTTGGTGCGCCACCCGATCTACCTCGGCCTCGCACTAATCGCGCTGGGCGAAGCGCTCGCTTTCAGCAGCTGGCCCGCTGTCTTGATTGTGCTGTGCGGGATTGTGCCGACGTTCGCGTGGCGTGGCCGCGCGGAGGAAACATTGCTTGGTAAAACGTTTGGCGAGAGCTATGCCCTCTACCAACGACAAACCAAGATGATCATCCCGCACCTTCTGTAAGCCTCCGTAGCCCACGCGACTTCAAGTGGGGGCCCACGGTAGCAGGCGAAGATTCGAACCGTCGAGGAGCCGATCGGTTAGACTCGTCGCAAGCTGAGCAGTATCAACGCTCGCCAAGGAGCTCGCGAATGACCAATGTCCGTTATCCGGATCGTCGCCGCTTCCTCCAGGGCCTGACCGCCGCCGGCCTGGCCGCGTTCACCACGCGCGGCGTGTTCGCCCAGCAACTCGTCGAAACCGGCACCACGACGGAAGGACCTTTCTATCCCGACAAGCTGCCGCTCGACACCGACAACGATCTGATCATCGTCAACGACGCCATCACGCCGGCCGTCGGCGAGATCACGCACCTCACTGGCCGGGTGCTCACCACGTCGGGTCAGCCGGTGCGCAACGCGTTCGTCGAGATCTGGCAGGTCGACCAGACAGGCTCGTACGTGCACACTGGCGGGCGTCAGCCAACCGGATTCGACAAGAACTTCCAGGGGTACGGCCGTTTCCTCAGCGATGCGAAGGGGCAGTACTACTTCCGCACGATCAAACCGATCGACTACACGCTGATCGGCATCTTTCGGACGGCACACATCCACTTCGCCGTCAGCCAGAACGGGCGCCGCGTCTTCACGTCGCAGATGCTGGTCAACGGCCACCCCGCGAACGCGCGCGACGGCGTCATGAAGTCACTCGATCAGCGCGCGCTCAAGACACTGCTCGTGGACTTCAATCCGCTGCCAGGCTCGAAGCTGGGCGAGCTCTCAGCGAACTTCGACATCGTCCTTGGGTCGACGATCAACGAGCTCGAAGTGGGTCCGCTTCGCGGCGTGGCGCCATCCACTCGCCGCCGCAGCGGCGGCGCGTAAGGCGATCAAGTCACGCGCGCCGAGCGCTGTTCACCTTGCAGGTTTGATACTTCCCTGGTGGCACATATAGCACTGCGTCACCGGCTTGCGTGACTCGAAGTACTTCGGGATTTCATCGAAGATTGGCGACATCTTCGCCACCATCGCTTTCGGCGCCTTGGTGTTGGCGGACCTGTCCCCGTCCTCATGACAGTGTGCGCATGTCACGCCCAACGACGCCGCGTAGACACTCATGGCCAGCCCACGGTTCTTCTGCCCTTCGAACTCCGCTTGGTGGTCCGCGAGAATCGTCTCCCAGGATGCACGCGGCAAGCGTGGCGGAATCGATTGGCCGCGATGGCATGTCCAGCACGTGACTTCTCCAACGCCGTTCAGCGGTCCGGTGTTGAGGCCGACGACCATCCGCATCATCCTTTGCGCGAACTCGAACGTGGGCTTCGACGCATCAGACCATTGACCCTCAACATGGCAGTGCGTGCACTGAACGCCCAAGGCTTTCGACCAGAGCTGCATGCGGGCCGATACGTCGTCTTGCGCTTGCGCGAGTCCCGTACCGTACAGCGCGCAAACGATCACCAGTACGGTTGTTCTAGTCACGTGCGGTGAGCGTAGCAGCGTCCTGCAACCGGAAAAAAAGAATGTGACGAACGTTCTCCCTTGGCCATAGGGATGTGTGGCTTGTGCTAGGATCGCCGTCTGCCTTGGGTGCCCACGAGGGGCATAACGGGGAAGTCCGGTGTAAATCCGGCGCGGTCCCGCCACTGTGAGTGAAGGCGCGTCGCTTCAATTGCCACTCGGCCTCGAGCCGGGGAAGGTGAAGCGGCCAGCGAATCGCAACCATCGCGATTTGCGACCTTCCGAGCCAGGAGACCTACCCAGGGGTGATCGGCGGTCGACTTTCTGCGGCGACAGAAAGCTGCACTGGAACCCTCGGCGTCCCTGCCGTCCTTCCACGCACGCCCTTGAAGCCGCGTATGTCTGCCGCCTGCTCGCGGAGGCAACGCTATGGCTGGTCGCATCACCCGACGATCGTTCCGATCGCTTTCGATTCTTCTTCTCACACTCCCCGTCTGCATAGCCGTCATGAGCGGCAACGCAGTCGCGCAGCCGTCCACGCCCGCGCTCACCGGCATCGTTGTCGACGACGCGGGGTCGGTCATCCCAGGCGCACGCGTAATCGCCACCGACCTTCGTGGCGCTGGCGCTCAAACCACCACCACCGATGCAGGTGGGACGTTTTCGTTTCGCAATCTGGCGCCAGGGACGTACATCGTCCTGGTCGAGATGAATCTCTTTGCGCCGTTCTCCGTCGAAGTGACAGCGCCATCGGACACACCACTCCGCGTGATTCTGAAACCGGCCGGCTTGGCGGAAACCGTTGTCGTCACCGCCCGGCGCGCCGAGACGCGGCTGGCCGAAACACCCCAAAAAATTGAGGTGATCGATGCGACAGACATCGAGCGCACGGTAGCGTCCGATCTCACCGACGTCTTGAAGAAGAATGCAGGCGTTGACGTCGTGCAGTACAGCGGCGTGCTCTCGGGCATCGGGATCCGCGGCTTCCGGCCGCAGACCGGGGGGATCAACAAGCGATCGCTGCTGCTCATCGACGGCCGTCCCTCTGGCGTGACCAATCTCGCGACCTTGCTTCTCGAGGATGTCGAGCGAATCGAAGTGCTGAAGGGCGCGGCGTCCTCCGTCTACGGTTCCTCCGCGATGGGTGGTGTCGTCAACGTCATCACCCGACGTTCACGCGGGAAGATCAACGGCAATCTGCGCGCTGGCGGCGGCAGCTTCAGCACGTCTGACTTCGCCGGCCGCATCGGCGGCAATGTCTCCAGGCGTGTCGATTTCGATTTGAGCGGAAGCGCATTCGATCAGCGCGGCAATCTCCGCATGGGCAATGGAGACATTCGGCCCGCAACCAGCTATGAAACGTACGACGGCACCGTCCGCCTCGGCGTAGACCTATCGGCCGCGTGGCGGATCGATGGCCGCGCCAACGGCTACCGCGGGCGGGACATCATGACGCCGGGGGATCTCTTCAACGGTGTGAACTCGCAAGGCAGCAAGGACATCGAGCGATCGACCCAGGACGTGGGCCTGGCCGGTCAGGTCGGCGCGCATGCGGTGTCGCTCCTGGGTTACCGTGCGCGTGATGTCAGTCACACGACGAACGTGACATCGACGAATCCCCTCGATGGGCCGTTTCTGCCCTACTTGTCGTTCGAGAGCGATCTCGAATGGGTCGGAGCACAGATCAAGGATTCGTGGCAGTGGTCGCGGCAGAACGGCCTCGTCATCGGCCTGGACTACGAGAAGGTCAGTAGCCTGAGCCGGTCGTACACGCGCACCGGCGATCGCGCCGCACCGTTCTCAGCCGACCACAACAAACGTACTGCGGGTATCTATCTCGAGAACACGTTGAAGCTGCGAGAGGGTCGAACCGTGGTGGCGGCTGGCGGACGTCTGGACCACATCACGACAGAAACGCTCGAGACGCCGTTCAAGACAAACTTCACTCCGTCGCAATCGACGTTTACGATTTTCAATCCCAGCTTTGGCATCAAACAGGAATTGACGCGCGGTCTGCGGGCGCACTTTGCCATTGGACGAGCGTTCGTTCCCGCCGAGGCCATCATGCTGACGGGGTTCACCACCACGGTTGTCAGCGGGCGCACGCAAATCTCGCAGGGAAACCCGGACCTCGAGCCCGAACGCAGCGTCTCCTTCGACGTCGGTACCGACTGGAGCTCTCGGACCACGCGGTTTGACGTGACCATGTTTCGGACGGTGGTCAAGGACCGGTTCATCTCCAACGTCGTCATCAGCAACCCGCCGCCGCCGGCGCCAATCATCGTCTCCGTCGCGAACGGCTTGGACGCGCACATCAGCGGCCTCGACCTCGAGGCGGAGCATCGCATTGGTGGTCACGTCGGTGTGTTCGCCAACAGCACCCATTACTTCAACCGCAAAGAACGGCTGGCGAACGGCTCCGAGCAGGACATTCTGAACGTCCCGAGCAACACCGTGCGCGCGGGTGTCGACTTCGACTACGGCCGGATCAGCAGCCGGGTCTCGGGGCGGTATGTCCAAGGGCGCAAGGACAACAACTTCAATGCGCCAGGCTTTCCGATCATCGACTACGACGACTTCACGGTGGTCGACGCCGCGCTCACCTTCCGGCTGGCGCGTCCGCACGCCGTCACGCTCGCGATCAACAACGTCTTCGACACGTTCTATTACGAAAAGCTGGGCTTCCCGCTCCAAGGCGCGTCGTTCAAGCTGTCGTATCGCCTCGGCTTCTAGTCATGGCCCAGAAGCAGCTCGCTGTCGTTGTGTCGACGCACGGACCAGTTTTCAAGTGAAAGGACAATCGTATGAGAAGCATCAGCACCATGCGAGGTGATGAGGGCGAAACCAGCCTCGCGGGCGGTGTGCGCGTATCGAAGGCGTCGATCCGGGTTGAGACTTACGGCACCATCGACGAGCTGAATTCTACGATGGGCTTTGCGCGATCCATTTGTGACGATGCGGATATCGCCGCGCTGACGAAGACCATCCAGCAGGACTTGTTCAAGATCGGATCGTCGCTGGCAACGCCGCCCGAGAGCCCGAAACCACAGGTGATCATCGAACCGGGCCTCGTCGATCGTCTAACGGCGGAAGTCCACCGCATCGAAGCGATTGAGGGCGTTCTTGGCGACTGGTCGATCGCTGGCGAGCATAGCGCTGCGGCGGCCTACGACGTCGCACGCACCGTCTGTCGCCGCGCGGAGCGCGCGCTCGTCCGCCTGCAGGAAGCCGGTACGGTCGTCCAGCCAGGCATTCTGGCGTACGTGAACCGCTTGTCGGATCTCTTGTGGCTGCTGGGGCGCAAACTCGAGCACGATGCAGGTGTCAGCGGCTCACTGCGCGGCGTGACAGGGAAACAAGGGAACCGCTTCTCGCGCGCATGGTGACGTCATCGGCCGGCGCGCGAAGGTGGGCGCGCCGGCTGCAGCTCCTCGTCGCACTCGCGCTGGTGGCTTGCGGCGCGGGCCTCCAAGGGCAGTCGTCTGCCCCGGCGAGAATTGTGTCCACCTCGCCGAACATCACCGAGACGCTCTTCGCCCTCGGTCTCGGCGATAGTGTCGTGGGCGTCTCGAATTTCTGCCGTTTTCCGGCTGCTGTCGAGAAGCTGCCGAGGGTCGGCACGTTCCTGAAGCCCGACGCCGAGATCATCGCGCGACTCAAACCCGACCTCGTCTTCGTCCACACTGGACTAAATTCGATTGGCTCGCAGCTCGCATCGGTCGGGATCAAAACCGCGACGGTCGAACCCGGTTCGTTGGCCGCCGTCTTCACCACAATCCGCGGCATTGGGGCCGCAGCCGGTGTGTCCGACCGCGCCGAGCGGCTTGTAACCGAGATCAACACCAGGCTCGATCGCGTGAAGGCGGCCGTGGCGGGACGCCCGACTCGCAAGATCCTGATCATCGTCGGGCGTCGGACCGGCACACTCACCGATATCGTGGCGGTCGGCCGCGGCTCGTACTTGAGCGACCTTGCGGCCTTCGCCGGCGGCGTGAATGCGCTCGACACGACAACTCAATATCCCCGTATCTCGATGGAGACGATCATCAGCGTCGCGCCCGATGTCCTCATCGACGTCGGTGAGATGGGAGAGTCGCCGGCCGACTCGGATCGCCGGCGGGCGATCACCGCACGTCTCTGGCAGGGTCAGACTCTCGTCAAGGCGGTGCGTGACGGCGCGGTGCACGTGACCACCGACGACGCATTCGTCGTGCCCGGCCCGCGGATGGTCGACATCGCGGAGCTGATGGCGACGTGGCTTCACGGGGTGCGCTTTCCATGAGCGAGGGTCTCCTCCGGGTCCGTAGCGTGAGCTGGCAAGCGGGTTCAACCGAAATCCTGCGCGGCGTCGGGCTCGATGTCGCGGCGGGTGAATTCGTCGCCATCATGGGCCGGAACGGCGCCGGCAAGAGCACCTTGCTGGATATCATCGGCGGCCTGAGACGGCCCAGCGCCGGCGAGGTCCTCATTCACAATCGACCGCTACGCTCCTGGAGCGCCGACGAACGCGCACGTGTCGTTGCGCATCTCCCGCAAAGCCTCCGTGCCGATCTGGCGATGCGCGCGGAAGCGCTGGTCCTCATGGGCCGCTATGCGCACGCATCACAATGGTTCGAGTTAGCAGAGGATCGCGAGATCGCGAGTGCGGCGATGCAGCGGTGCGATTGCTTGCAGTATCGTGACCGGACGCTCGGCACCTTGAGCGGCGGAGAGCGCCAGCGCGTGTACCTTGCCGCGTGCCTCGCGCAGCGACCGCAGCTGTTGCTGCTGGACGAGCCGACGACGTTCCTTGACATCGATCAACAGCTGCACTGCTTCACACTGCTCCGTGACGAAGCCAGTCGCGGTACGGCGTGCCTTGCCGTCACGCATGACATCAACCTCGCGCTCACGTTTTGCAGCCGGCTGGTCGTGCTCGCGGATCGCCGTGTGGTGCTCGACGTGCGGGCTGGCGCCGCCCTCGACGACCCGTCGTGGTTGCGTGTCTTTTCGGATCGACTGCGGGTCGAACACAGCCCGGCGGCTGGTGCTTGGGTCGGCTACAGATGACTCCGGTCACACACCGGTCACTCGCGGTCTGGCTGGGCGGATCGGCCACGTTGTTCGTCACCGCGGCGATCGTCCTGCCGTTCATTGGTCCGTCGCCCCTCGATCTGGCCGCTGTCTGGCATCGGCAGGAGCCTGACTGGTCGATCCTCACGCAGTTGCGTCTCTCACGGACGCTGCTGGGACTGTTTGCGGGTGGGGCGCTGGCGCTCGCTGGGAGCCTGTTTCAGTCGATGCTGCGCGATGCGCTGGCTACGCCGTACACGCTTGGTGTATCGACCGGCGCATCGCTGGGTGCCGTACTCGCGATTGCGGCGGACCTCCACACGATGTTGGGCGTGACCGGAGTGTGGATCGGCGCGCTCGCCGGCGCGGCCCTGGTGTTGCTCCTCGTCATGGGCGCTGCGCGCAGAGATCGGCAGGTTTCCGTCTCCGGACTGCTTCTGGCCGGCATCGCGATCAACAGCATCTGCGGGGCGCTCATTCTCCTGGTCCACGGCCTCAGCGGCGTGTCCCACTCCTTTGCGATCTCGCGGTGGTTGATCGGCAGTCTCGACGCCATTGAGTACTCCACGCTCACCATCTATGTAGCGATTGTGCTGACGATGAGCGTCCTCGTCATCCGCCAGGCGCGACGCTGGAACTTGCTGGCTGTGGGAGAAGCGTGGGCCGCGACACGCGGCGCGCATGTGACGCAGTCGTTGGTTGCCGGCTACGTCGCGGGATCGGTGCTCGCCGCGACGACGGTCGCGCTGACCGGCCCGATTGGTTTCGTAGGTCTGGTCGTACCGCATTTGCTGCGGTCGCGCGTGGGCGGCGACGATCGGATCGTCATGCCCTGCGCATTCCTCGCGGGCGGCGCGTTGCTGGCATCCTGTGACGCGCTGGGCCGTGTCATGCTCGCGCCGGCGGAAATCCCAGCGGGTGCGATCACGGCCGTCATCGGCGGACCGCACTTGATCTGGCTGGTTCGGAAGGGCGCGACCCGATGAGCCTGGCCGGCCAACACACGTCACCGATCGCCCGTGCCTTCGAAGGCTTGAAGCGCCTCAACGCGAGCTGGAACGTGGAGCTCGGCCGGCCGGAATGGGGCGATGGATGGATCGTCGGCAGCGAGCTGTCCAACGCAACGTCGGGACCACTCAACGCGTTGCTGTTGCGCATCGGCGCGCGGCTCGAGACGACCGATCGCCGGACAATCGCCGCCCTGTATGCGTTGAGATTTGGCTGGGCTTCTGCAATGGCCATCGCACCGTACGTGAAATACGGCTGCGTGCCTGATATCTCGTTGGAGAACGTGTCCTTGAAGTTCAAGGCATCGACATTCTTCGAGCGCACCGCAATTCATGAGCCACGCGGCGTTCTGATCGACGGCGACCACGGGGCGGAATATCCAGGCGTCCGGTGCGTGCCCGATCGAGGCGCGTTGTTGCAAAGCCTGCGGCGTGAGTTGATCGCGCAGGCGGCTCCTGTCGTGGAAGCGCTCCACGTCTGGTCCGGCTTCGCCCCGCGCGGGACCTGGGGGATGTTGACCTCGTCGTGGGCCGCACATCTCATCACCCTGTCGGCAGCGGGGTCCGATCAGAGCGGCGTGTTGCCCGAGCTGCAGCAATTTTTTGCGGGCGACGACCTGGTCGCGCTGATGAGACCGCAGGTGCATACGGTGAGTTACCGCGACGCGACCCACGTCTATCAGCGTCGCGCCAGTTGCTGCCGATTCTATTTGTTACCCGCGGGCGAGCTGTGCGCAAGTTGCCCGCTGGTGTCTCAGGAAGACCGGCTCGCACGCAACCTCGCTTGGATGCGGCGGCAGATCGATGGCGTCGTTGGGTCACGAGGGCACGAATGAGTGCCCGCCCGATCTTCATTGGCGGTACATGTTCCAACGCCGGCAAGAGCTGGATGGTCACGGCCATCTGCGCCTGGCTCCGCAATCGGGGGGTCTCGGTCGCTCCTTTCAAGGCGCAGAACATGTCGAACAACTCGTATCCGTGCGCCGCCGGAGGCGAGATCGGCCGCGCGCAGGTGGCGCAGGCCGAAGCCTGTGGGCTCGAACCCGAGCCCGCGATGAATCCAATCCTGCTGAAGCCGAGCGGTCATGGTGTCAGCCAGGTCGTGGTCCACGGACAGGTGTGGAACACGCTCAGCGCTCGCGAATACTACCGGTGCACGGACGTATTGCGGGCAAAGGTGCTGGAGGCCTATCACGATCTGGCAAGCCGGTTCGACGTCGTGGTCATCGAGGGCGCCGGCAGTGTTTCCGAGCTGAACCTGCGCCAGCATGACGTGGTGAACTTGTGGCTGGCCACCTCCCTGCACGCGCCCTGGCTGTTGGTCGCCGACATCGAGCGGGGCGGTGTCTTCGCGTCGATCGTGGGCACAACACACCTGCTCAGGGCTGAGGAACGCGCGCTGTTTCGCGGCTTCATGATCAACAAGTTCCGCGGGGACGTTTCGCTGTTCGACGATGGTGTCCCGGCGCTGGAAGCGCTGACCGCGTCGCGATGCTTTGGCGTGTTTCCGTACGCCGACGATATCCATCTCGATGCCGAAGACAGTTTGGCGTTGGAGACACGCCGACGAACGACGCCGCCAGCGGGGGCGCGAATCGCAATCGTTCGACTGCCCCATCTGTCGAATGCGACAGATTTCCGGCTGCTGACGTGGGCCGACTGGGTCAGCGCGCCCACATCGGACCGATTCGATTTCATCATCCTGCCCGGCAGCAAGAACACGATCGCCGACGTTGAATGGCTTCGCGCCCAGGGACTGGCGGATTGGGTCACGGCGCGCCATAGAGCCGGTGCGACGATCATCGGGATCTGCGGCGGCTATCAAATGCTCGGGGATTGCATCGAGGATCCGACCGGCGTCGAGGGCTCAGCCCCGCACGTCGACGGCCTTCAGCTGATTCCCGCCGCGACTGTACTCACGTCCAAAAAGATGACGAAGGCCGTTGCTGCGAAACTCGTCACCGGCCAGGACTTTGGCGCTTACGAGATTCACTTGGGCGTGACGACGCTCGACCCATCCGCGCGCACCACACCGTTTGCCAGGCTGAGGGACGGCAGCGAGGATGGCATCTGGGCAAATCGCGTGATTGGTACCTATTTGCACGGAGCTTTCGAAAATCCTGAGGTGTGCGCGGCGGTGTTTGGCGTCATGCCACCGGACGCGGGAGCCAAGGCGGATCACTATCGCAGGCTGGGCAAGTGGTTCGACCAACATCAACGACGCTTTGGAGAGCTCGATCTTGTCTGACCTCAATGAGAATGCGCGACTCGCGTGGGAAATGCTCGTCGACAACAACCTGGTCGGTCTTCGCCGAGCCGGACGCTTTCTGACTGCCGACTTGCGCGGTCCGCATCGCGTGCTGACCACGTCAGTCCGGCATGGCGGGCAGGTCGATTACCTTCAGCATCTGCTCAATCATCAGAGCTGCGAGGGCACCGCGCATCTCGAGCGACACCGGCTCATGGTCGAAGCCGGTCTCGATGCGTATCACGACCGCGCCTGCGCCGAGGCGATGCTGCCCGCGGCGACGACAGCGGTGATGGGCACGGCCGCCAACATGAACTACGTGGCAATCGCGCAGGAAACGGACGAAGGCCTGGCGGTCATGGCCGCCGTGACCGCCGGCGTCGAAGGGAACGCGACCGCGGCGGGCGAACCCGCATCCTGGCGCGAGACCGAAGCCGGCATCGAGAAGGTGCCTGCCTACGCCGGCACCATCAACACCATGTTGTTCATCAACCGCCCCCTGACGCCGGCCGCGTTAGCCCGCGTGGTGGTAACGATGACCGAAGGCAAGAGCGCCGCTTTGCAGCGGCTGGCCGTGCCCAGCAAACGTCATGTCGATCTCGCGACCGGCACGGGGACCGATCAGTACTGCATTGCCGTGCCGTTGATCGATGGCCCGCCGCTGACCTCCGCGAGCCCGCACATGAAGCTTGGTGAGCTCGTGGGGCTCGTGACGCGACAGGCGACGCTGGAAGCGCTGCGATGGCAGAACGGCCTCGAAGCCAGTTACACGCGCGGCGTCTTCCACGCCCTGGGCCGCTACGGCGTCAAAGAGGCGACGTTCTTCGAGGACATCGCGCCGTTTCTCGGCGATGCCGATCTCGAGTTGTTGCAGAAGAACACCAAGGCCGCCCTCTTCGAGCCACTGGTCGGGACGGCGGCGCACGCGCTGGCCGCGGTTTGCGATCGCGTGCGATTCGGAACGGTACCCCAATCGGCGGCTCCGGATGCGATGGCGCAGCACGCGGCGCTGCTCGCGGCGAACCTGGCGGCGCAGATCCAGCGGTGGAGCGAGTTCCGTGGGCGGTTGCGGCCGCATGCGAGTGGCGACGTGAAGGACCTGGTCCTGCGCGCATTGGCGCTCGGCTGGACCGAGAAGTGGCGACATCTCTAAGCGGCTTCGCTGCGGCGATCGGCCCTGACCCGTACCTGCTCGGCGTTGCGGCCCTCGTCGATCTCGCGATCGGCGACCCGAGCTACGCATGGCATCCCGTTCGGCTTGTCGGACGCGTGCTGACGTGGATGGAGGACAAGCTGCGCGCGGCCGGCTTGGATGGATACGCCGGCGGTGTGCTGTTGTTCGTCGGTTTGTCGGCCGCGTCAGTCGCCGCGATTACCGGATCGATCGCCGTTGCGGCCGCGGTCTCGCCCACCCTTGGCTGGGTGGCTCACGTATTTGTGCTTTACAGCCTCCTTGCGCTCGGTGACTTGCTTCACCACGTGTGGAAGATCGAGCGCGCCGTCCGTGCGGGCGACCTGCCACGCGCGCGTGTAGCCGTGAGCGCGCTCGTCGGTCGTGATACCGATCGCATGGATGCCGGCGCCTGCCGGCGTGCCGCGGTGGAGAGTCTCGGCGAGAACCTCACCGATGGATTCGTGAGCCCGGTGTTCTGGTATGTGCTCGCGGGGATTCCAGGTCTCGTGCTCTTCAAGGTCGTGAGCACGATGGACTCGATGGTGGGTTACAAAACGCCGCGCTACCTGCGATTCGGATGGTGCGGTGCCAGGCTCGACGACGTGATGAATTTCGTTCCAGCGAGACTGACATGGCTGGTGATTGCCGGCCTCGCCACGCTGCTCCCGACCTGTTCCGGCCGAAAGGCGTGGCTAGTGGGCCTTCGTCAGCATGCGCTGTTGCTTGGCCCGAATTCAGGGTGGAGCGAGGCGGCGATCGCTGGCGCGGTGCAGCGCCGAATCGTTGGCCCAATCTGGCTCGGGGGACGGCAGGTGACGGATCTCTGGATTGGCGATCCACGCGATCCGATTCTTGAAACGGCAAGCGACGTGACTCGAGCGATGGCGCTCGCCACCATGACTGGTCTCGTGGTCAGCGTCGCCGCCATCGCTGTCATCAATCGGCTCGGCGCATGGTAAGCACTTATTTTTTCACCGCTCCGGCGCCCGACTTGAGCTCGACGACAATTACGTCGAGTGCTGCCGGCGTAGTGCTTGGGTCGCCGCCATGTTTTTCCGGTCCCGGATGCCACTGGACGGTGCCTGGCTTCTGGGTTCCGGAATCGCTCAACTCCACGCTGACGTTCGAGGGGTGCTCATGAGCGATGGACTTGTCACCCGCCGCAGCGCGGATGCGGATCACCCGGGCGTGCTCGTTTTCGGCTGCGACTGAGTAATTCTTCGAATTCACCTTGACCGGATCCAGGGACATCCCTTTGTAGGTTGCGGAGCCAGGCTTTTTCAGCTCGACCAGGATCACTTCGGTGCGGGTCTTTCCGATGTTTTCGACGGAATGCTTGCTGGCGTTCACAAGTACGACGTCGCCGCGCTTTTGCGGGGTCTCCGTGGATTTTCCGTCGGTAGTCAGCCGATTCACGCCGTCAGTGAGAAACACCGCGACGCTGTTCGGGTGATCGTGGACGGGCGCCTTGTCCCCCGGGCTGAATGTGATGCGCAGCACGCGCACGTCTTCGTTCTCGAGCTCCACTTTGTGGTGGGCCGGGTCGATCTTCACAGGATCCTGCGCGAATGCAGGAGAAACACCGACGGTCCAGATCCCGAACGTGAAGAGCAGGAAAATCCGCATAGGGGTCACCTTCCACGGGCCTTATATGCGATTGTCCGGCTCAAGTCACGCGCAATGACGTGTCATCCACCTACCGCGCACGACTGGCAACGAGATCCGACAACTCCTTGAACATATCCGGGTTGATCCGCTCGGCGTGCGGCAGGATGAACGTCCTGGTCTCGTGAACGTATCTCTTCACGAACTCGACATCGTGCACGAAGCCCAGCGCGGTGAGATTGCTGATGCGATCCGCAAGCTTCAAGATCTTGGCTCGGTCGCTGCCGTACCGCATGATGCGCAACAAGTACTCCGATTTGGGTTCCTTGACTCCGTCGACGACACGAATGGTCATCTCCATGACGAGGTCGTAGACCGCTGGGCCGTCTGAGTCGATTTCCGTAATCTCCCGCTGAGAGACGCCAGGCAAGCCCGCGGCGTCCTCGAAGAGATCGTGGATCACCGCAGCCTTCAGCAGCACGGGATCGATGATCTTGTAGTCGAGAAGGATGGCCATCGTGCTGATCTGGTGGCGAAACATGTTGCTGCCGGCGCGGCGCTTCACCCCGATCAACGCCATCGCCTTGACGATATACGGCGCCATGGTGATGCTGCCCAGGGTTTTCTCGACGTCCTGCATGCCGACACTACTCTCTCATGCAAGCCCTGGTGCTCATGAAGCTGGGGGAGTAGGACGTAGGTGCCGGATGTGCCTTTTGCCCCTTAGCACGCGTACCAAATCCGCAGGTTCATCGCAGCACGCGACGATGACGATTCTGGCTCAGGGTAGTGCGCGGTGCTTGACGAAATCTTTGGGGTCGCCGAGCTTGGTGCGCGGCGGTGAGTCTCGTGTCGGGCCCTTTCCGACATAGCCAAGCGCGGAGAGTCGCTGTTGAAGCGCCATCGCCACACCGTCCGCCGGCGCTTCGATGACAGCACTCGCGCGCGAGCCGCTCGAGGTGAGGCATGGAGACATCCATGAATCCGTAGGGCGACAATCGGTCCGCACGAGTCGTGTCGAGCGTGATCAGAAGGACGCCTACTGGTGCCGGCGGTGGCGTGGATTTGCAGCCCGACCCGCCAAGGACCAGGACGACGATTGAGAGCAGCACTGATTTCGTCATCGCTGAAGCACGAATTGATGAAGCGCCGAGTTGCAGGAAGAAGTCGGCGCCGGATTTGAATTGCGCGGGTCCCTGATGACGGTGAAGAAGGTGCCGCTCAGATTGCCGGAGAGGTTGCCCGGTGTCACAGCGGCAGAAACCGCTCCCCACACGCCAAAGTACAGCGAAGGGTTGATCTCTTCGACGATGTCAGGCCAAATCCGGTAGTAGTCGAAATCCCCGTAATCGAGCGTGAACAGCACCCGGCCCGGCTCGATGCGGCCTCGGAAACCGTCCCCTTTTCCGACGGCGTCCACCACGAAAGTTCCACCGCTCAGCGACACGTCAAGGAGAGGTCCCGACTGCGTAACCCTCGCGTCATAGCGTCTCGTCCATGCCTCTTGCGGGAGCCTGTCGCGGCATTGATCGGCAGCGCTGATCAATAGCGTGTACGTGCCCGCGAGGTCGGCGCGGGGGCCGGTCGCTGTTGTCACAGCCGGCGGTCAAAGCGGTCAGCGCTACTGCCGCAATCATCACTACGAGGGCAACTTG
This sequence comes from uncultured Acidobacteriota bacterium, assembly GCA_963724485.1. GTDB lineage: Bacteria > Acidobacteriota > Vicinamibacteria > Vicinamibacterales > UBA2999 > JACCSI01. The sequence goes on along the minus strand of CAVRUW010000008.1, from coordinate 125,401 downwards.
CCGCATTTTGGTCCTCAGTGGAGAGTTCTGACCCCGCGGCTTGCAATGGCCTGGGCGATGAGTCAGTGCGTCGCGACCACGTCGCTGCGACACTCGCCGGATGCAAACCCTTGGGAGTCTGGGATTTCGCCGGCGCAGGCTGTCGTAATGACACATACGCCGAGGACGAGGTAGCGCATCGGTTGAGACTCCTGGAGCGACCGGGATAGAGAGAGCGCCCGCGAATGTAGCGCCGTGCCAGTTCGCTCGCTATGCTGAATTGCACACAGCAAAAGGCCACCAGCCTGGGTTTCCCATTGGTCGCTGCAGCCTGAGCGAACGCGATCACCCGAAGCGTGGAGAGGCGATGAACGCGAGTGGTAGCATGCGCCCTGTCATGGGGCGCGCCGGCTTTGCCCTGCTCCTCATCCCTCTCGCGGTTCCCGTCGTCGTGGGGCAGGTGGCGGTCGGCCGCAAGAGGGCGCTTCCCCCGCAGCGTGAGATCATCGTGTCGACGGATCGCGTCGATCGTCTTGAGCGCTGGGTGAAGGCGGTCGATCAGCACGAGCCCGGCGAGATCGACGACGCGGCGATCGAGATCGGCCGGTTCTCCGAGACCGCCCTCCGAGATCTGTGGGTGGATGCACAGTCGCTCGTCGCCTTGATGCGCACCCGAAAGACTACGGTGTTCCGGGCCACTACCGGCCCACTGCCTGTTCGGACCCGGATCATCTACAAGCCGGCGGACCTGCGACGGATGAGGGTGTTGGCCTGCGCCGCGGCCGGCCTGCTCGACGATCGGGATTGTGTCGCGTTCGAGGCGAGGCGCGCGTTGGACGAACGGGCCACTCGCCTTGCGGAGCACGGCGCCACCAGCCGGGACGCGGGTGACGAAGACAACTACATCCTTCGGCGCGCCGCTCTGCTGCACGCCGATGTCGCGATGCTGGCGCCGTCCGCCGCTGCAGAGCCCGCATCCGCGCATGCAGCGGTGCGGACGATTGGTCCCCAGTCCGTGCGCGTCACCACGTCGGACGGCATCGACCGTGACGTACAGCTCGTGGGTGTCCACTGGGACATCGGACGCAAGTTACTCGACGCCGTGCGCACGCCACACGAGCGAATGCCCCACCCCGAGCGCGATCGGATGGTCCACGACTGGTATCGTGCCACGTCGGCCTGGATGATCCTGACCGAAAATCACGACACGAAGCACATCGATCGCGCACGTGAGATCTTCCCGAACGATCGGGACATCCTGTTCCTGAGTGGCTGCCAGCATGAAGCCTACGCGCGTCCGCTGATTCAGAGCGCCGTGCAGACGGCGATCCTGCCGCCGGGGTTTTTGATCGACGTCGACTCCGCGCGCCTGGAGCTTCGTCGCGCGGAGTCGTTCTTTCGCGGTGCGCTCTCGCGGGACCCGGCACACGCGGAAGCGAGGCTTCGTCTGGGGCGGTCACTCGGGCTGCTTGATCGGCATGCCGACGCCGCATCGGAGCTGCGCGCGGCGTCCGAATCGCTCGCGGATGCCGAGCAGCGATACTACAGCGACCTGTTCCTCGGCGCGGAAGAGGAAGCGCTCGGCCGGTTCGAGGCGGCCCGTGCCGCGTATGGGCGTGCGAGGCAGGGGTACCCGCGGGCGCAGTCGCCATACCTCGCGCTGAGTCAGCTCGCCCGTCGCACGGGCGACCGCGCCGGCGCGCTGCGCGCGACGCAGGAGATGTTTGATCTCTCCACGGATCCCGCGCGCAACGATCCGTGGTGGTCCTACTTCGTGGTGGGCGCGAGAAACGCGGAAGACTGGCTGGACGAGTTGAGACGTCCGTTCAAGCGGGCACGGCAGTGACGAGAGAGTGCGCTATTGCGATGGTGTTTGTGATTGCTGCCGCGGTTCTAGGGGCGACCGAGCGCAGCCAGCGGCCGACGTTCTCGGCGCGGGTGGAATCGGTGCGCGTCGACGCGCTCGTGACCGAGAACGGACAGCCGGTGCCCGGACTCGGGCCGGCTGACTTCGACGTGTTCGACAACGGCGTCCGGCAGGATGTCGAATTCGTGAGCTTCGAGCAAGTGCCGCTCGACGTCGTGCTCGCCCTCGACATGAGCGATAGCGTGGCGGGCGAACGCTTAGACCATCTGCGTTCGGCGAGCTACGCTGTGCTTGGCGGTCTGGCGGGCGAGGACCGCGCGGCGCTCGTCACGTTCAACCACGCCGTTTCGCTCGGCACGCCGCTGACGAAGGACGTCGCGGCCGTTCGGTCCGCGCTCGATCTCGCACAGGGGAATGGGCAGACGGCACTCGTCGACGGCGCGTACGCCGCGATGATCCTGGGTGAGTCAGAGACAAGCCGTGCGCTTCAGCTGATCTTCTCCGACGGTCTCGACACGGCCAGTTGGCTGACGTCCGCCGCCGTCCTCGATGTGGCGAAGCGCGCCAACATCGTCGTCTACGGGGTTACGACCGCGGGTGGTGCATCGCCGTTCCTCCGCGACCTCAGCGCCTTCACCGGCGGTTCCCTGATTCAGATCGTGTCGTCCGGCGATCTTCGATCGACGTTCCTGCACATTCTTGACGAGTTTCGACATCGCTATCTCGTGAGTTACTCGCCGCGCGGTGTCACAACTACTGGGTGGCATCGCCTCGATGTGCGCGTCAGGAATCGCCGCGCGATCGTGAAGGCGCGGCCCGGTTATCTCGCCGGCTCCTAGCCCCGCTCCGCCACACATCAGCCTCACCTCTGACGAAGCGAGGTCATCGCCACCACCTGGCGACTTTTCGAGAGTTTTATAGCCCTCTCAAGACCTGCGCGGGATCGACTCGCGACGCTCGGCGAGCAGGAATCCACACGGCCATAAAGGCAACCATGCCGAGCAACGCTGGGGCCAGGATGAACGTCAGAACATCATGAGCACGGACGTCAAACAGATAGGCTCTCAGCGTTCCGGTCAGCGCGGCAGCAGTTACGCAGCCAAGCACCACACCGCAGGATGCGAGCTTCAGGCCATCCAGCAGGACCATGTTGCGGACCTGATGGAATCCAGCTCCCAACGCGAGGCGGACACCAATCTCGTACGTGCGCTGCTGAACCGCATACGCCATCACGCCGTACATCCCGACCGCGGCAAGGAGCAGGGCACAGGCGCCGAAGACGATGAGCACGGTCATGCTGAAGGTGGTTGGTGCGATCGCACGTACCGGCAATCTCGTCCATCGATCTCACACTCGAGATTGGCGCGCCGCCGCTCGCCGCTGAGATCTCACGCTCGATGATGCGCGCGAGCGCGCCGGGTTCAGCGCGCGTGCGAACCACCCAAGCCAACGAGCCTGCCTGGGTGGCGCTCTCCCGATCAAGCAGCTGCGCCAACGGGACGTACACGATCGGCTGTTGTTCCTGGTCGAGAGGCATCCCGTCACGGACATCGGCGACGAGACCCACGATCTGTCGAGCCGGCTCTTCGTCCGGAACGTGACCAGGGAAGGCAATGAGCCGGTCGTTGAGCGGGTCGGCGCCGGGCCAATATCGGCGTGCCATCTCTTGATTGATGATGGCGACTGGCGGCGCTCCCGTTCCGTCGCGATCTGTTAGATCACGGCCCCGCAGGACGGGAATGTTGAGGACGTCGAAGTATCCTGGCGAGATGATGCGGTAGCTGGTCATGAGCGGCGACGAATCCGCCGGCCGGCCGACGACGCGAATGCTCGTGCGCCAGTCGGACTCCAGCGGCAACGTACGTGTGGCCGCCGCATGAATGACACCTGGAATCGCCGTGACACGCTGCACCCCCGTCCGCACAATCTCCGCGACCGTCTTCGTGGTCGCGAAACGGGGATCCGTGAGCGCCACGCGCAGCGTCAGCACTTGATGAAGATCGAGGCCGCGATCAACCTGATGCAGCGCCGCGAACGTGCGGATCAGCAGCGTGGCACCCACCAACAGCACCAACGCGAGGGCCAACTCACCGACCACCAGCAATGACCGCACGTGTCGCTCTCGCGCAGTCGATCCGGCGCGTCCGGCACTCCCGCGGAGCGGCACGCTCAAATCGTCGTGTGACACGTGCAAGGCGGGCCACAGACCACAGAGGAGCGCGGTCGCCACCGAGACCGCAAGCGCAAACGACAACACGCGCCAGTCCAGGGTAACGCCGCTGGCCTCCGCTCCAATGCGAGGCAGGCTGGTAGGATTCATCGCCAAGAGAACTCGTGTGCCGATCGCGGCGAGGATCAAGCCAAGACCGCCTCCGAGCGACGTGAGCACCAGACTTTCGGTGAGGAGTTGACGAACGATCTGCCATCGGCTGGCGCCCACCGCTGCGCGAATCGTGAATTCTCGCTGCCGGACCGACCCGCGGATCAACACCAAGTTCGCGACGTTGGCACATGCGATCAACAGGACAAAGGCGACGGCACCCGCCAGGACTAGCAACGACGACCGGGTGCTCTGAACGAGCGCGTCGTGAAAGGGTGCAATAGTAAACGTGTCGTCAGGTCCGATCACTTGCGGATACTGTCGACGAAATGCTTCGGCGGTCGGGCGCGCACGGGCCTGCGCGAGCGCCGCCGACACGCCTGGCCTGAGTCGGCCGGCGGCGATAAGCGACGGTCCATGGCTCGTGCTGTTCGAATCGAGCTGCAGCGGGATCCACAGATCCGGAGTGACGTTGAAAATGGAGGTATCGACGCTCGCGTCCATAACTCCGACGACCGTGACGATCGAACCGTCGACGCGCAACTGGGTCCCAACGATGCGAGGATCCGAGCCGAATCGCCGCTTCCAGAAGCCGTCGCTCAGGACCACAACACGGTCGCCGCCAGGTTGATCCTCCGCAGGCGTGAAGGTGCGTCCGAGAGCCGTCCGGGCATCAAACACGGCGAAGAAGTCGGCCTTGGTTTGGAGCGCCAGTACTTGTTCGGCACGGCCGCCGTCACTCACGTTCACGTCGCGCACGCGCAACGCTGCAATGTCTTGCCAGGCGGTCGTCTGATCTCTCCAGACGTTCAGTTTCGTTTCTGACACGAGAGCAACGGATGTTCCGGAAAAGGTGTACCCCAACAGAACGAGGCGATCGGGTTCAGGATAAGGAGCCGGCTTCAGGAGAATCGCGTTGATGACCGAGAACACGGTCGTGTTTGCACCCATGCCAATAGCAAGGGAGACGATGGCTGCCGCCGACACGAGGGGAGCAACGCGAAGGGCCCGAATCGCGAGACGGAAATCGTTCAAGTCACCTCCTGAAGCATGAACATCCTGATGCGCGATACGACTCGTTGGGAACGAGTACGCCACGATCAACCTTCGGCTCGCAGCCGTGAAGTGGATCGGATGGTGCGGTCCGTCACGTTTGCGCATGCCAGGCAGTTAGGCACCCAGGCACCTTAGACCCCTCGGCCGCCTCAAATCCGCATCGCGCGCCCTGGGTCGATCAGTGAGGCACGGCGCGCCGGCAACCAGCTGGCAGCCACGACCACTACAAGGAGCACGGCAACGGCCGTCACGAGCGTTATGGGATCCTGCGGCGCCACACCAAAGAGCAGCGTGCGCGCAAAACGGGTGCTTGCCGCCGCACCGATGAGGCCGATCGTGCCGCCAGCGACGGCGAGAACCAGCGATTCCATCACGATCGACCGTGCGACACGCCGCGGGGACGCCCCCAGCGCCATCCGCATCGCAATCTCCCGACGGCGTTGCACCACGGTGTAGGCGAGCAGGGCGTACACACCACCGGCCGCGGTGATGAGCCCTCCAACCGCGAACAGCGTGATGAGCAGCATGGCGAATCGATCGAGCTGCACGACATCGCCGAGCAGTTGGTCCATCGTGGTCACCGAGTGCACGGGTTGATCGGGGTCGACACGAAGCGCGTGGGCGCGAGCCGTCTGGGCGACGGCCACGGGATCCATCGTCGTCCGAGCGATCACGTTCAGGACGAGGTACGGGTTCTGGGAGTGTGGAATGAAAATCTCAGGCACCGGCTCACTTCGCGGCCCATCGTGACGATCGTCGCGCACCACGCCAACCACTTCATAGGGATAGGGCCCGCCCTGGTAGTCGAGAACCAGGTTTCGTCCAACCGGGTTTTCACTGCCCCACGCGTTTCTCGCGAGTGTCTGATTGATGATGACCACACGGGGTGCGTCAGCGTCGTCGCGGTCCGAGAACTCGCGTCCAGCAATCACGGGACGGCCCAACGTCCCGAAGTATCCAGGTGTCGCCATGCGAATGCTGGCTTCCGGCACCGCGTTGCCTTCAGGGCGGGCATGCTCAGGCCAGTACGGCCGGGTAAAGTCGGAACCGATCGTGCTCATCGGCAGGGACGTGACCGCTGCCACTGACGCAACCGCGGGAACCTCGCGGAGTGAATCGAGCACCCGACGGTAGTAAGCGGTCGTCTGCGCGCCAGTGCGATATCGCGCGACATCGGGGGTGATGCGCAAGACAAGAAGGTTGTTCGTGTTGAAGCCCACATCAACTCGTCGTAACTCCGCAAATGTCCTGGCCAACAACCCAGCTCCGACGAGCAGCATCACGGCAGCCGCAATCTCGCCCACCACCAGTCCCGCGCGCAGCCGGCCAGACGCGCTCGTCGAAACAGTGGTCCCGTCTTTGAGCGCTCCCGCAATCGGTGTCCGGCTCGCGCGAAAGGTCGGTACGGCGTTTCCGACAGCCGTGACCAGGAGCGCGAGAACGGCAGCAAACGACGCGACTCGCGCGTTCATGGCCACTTCGTGCAGGCGCGGAATGCCGGCGGGCGCTATCGAGAGGGCCGCGTCCAACCACCACGTCGCGAGAACGATCGCGATGACCATCGTGACGATGGCGCTCAGCACACTTTCGGCGATCAACTGTCGCGTGACGCGCCTCCCACCGGCTCCGAGCGCCAGGCGAATCGCAATCTCCCTCGCGCGGCCGACCCCGCGCGCGATGGCCAGGCTGGCGACGTTGGCACACACCAGCAACAGCAGGCAGAACATCGCGGCAAAGACGAGGAGGAGCTCCAGACGACTCGTGCGTGTGATTTCATCCGTGAGCGGAGAGAGCCGAACACCCCAACCGGCGTTGACCTCCGGATGCTCCGACGCCATTCCGCTTGCCAGTGTTTGCATTCGCGCCGTTGCGCCTTCGATGGACATCCCTGCTGTCATCCGGCCAACGACGCGCAAGAACCGGGCGTCGCGAGGGGGCCCGTTCGGAAAACGCTCGCCGCGGTACGACACACGCATGTCCCACGGCGCCCAAAAGGCCGCCGCCGCGTCGGGCGCCGCGAAGTCGTCGGGCATCACCCCAATCACGCGCCAGTCGCGGCCTTCCACGGAGACGGTCCGGCCAACCATCTGAGGATCGGCGCCCAGGGTCTGCCACAGGCGATGACTTAGAACGACGACCGGTTCGCCGCTGGATGGCTGCCGCGACATTATCGACGCCGCGCCCTCGTATTCGTCCGCATGAAACGTGCGTCCCAGCAGTGGTTGACGACGATACACGTCGAAGAAACCGCGCGTGACATGTACGCCGCTGACCGGCGTGCCACCGTCGCGTCCCCGGAGGGTGGCCGAGATCGTCATCACGGCGGTGATCGCATCGAACGCGTCATTCCGGGCGACCCAGTCGAGGACATTGCCCGGGGACGGGCCCTCGCGCAGGCGATCCTGGCTGACATTCGATTCAAACATCAGGACCAGCCGATCTGGTTGATCGTAGGGCAGCGGTCGAAGGAGTACTGCGTCAACAAACGCGAAGAGCGTGGTCGTCGCCGCGACACCAAGCCCGAGGAGCAGTGAAGTGCCGACGGTGACTGCCGGCGATCGAACGAGCGTCCGCAGTGCCTGCGCAAGATCGTGCCTGGCTCCGACGAAGACGAGATCCCAGAGAAGTGCAAACCAAGTCGTCGCGAAGCTGACTGGCCCACGCGCGCGAGCGTCGTCGAGCAGTCGGTCGCCGTCTTCGCGGACGGCACGCCGATCGGTCGTCATGCGCGAGCCTTCCGCAACGCACGGCTCGAGCGAGCGTGACTGACAATCGCCTCGAGGCGCCGAACCTCGGCATCCAGCACACGCTTCCCGTGCGGCGTGAGCGTAAAGTACCGGCGCCGCTCGTCATCTTCCTCGGCGGCCGGCCGGATATTCGACTCCACAATCAAATCGGTCTTCTCGAGTTCCCGAAGCAATCCGTACAATGCCGCGGGCCACAGGCGAACCTGGCCGTCCGTGCGCTTCGCTACCTCCTGCATGATGCTGTAGCCATGCCGAGGCCCATCTGCCACCGCCAACAAAATGTGGAGAACCTTCGGTTTGAGCGGCAACAGCCGGTCGACGCTTCTCAACTTGTCAGGCATGGTGCGTTAACCTCAATCCCTTACCTGGCCGGGGCGAATGTTTATGCCCAGCGCAGTATATACACAAAAGAGTCTATAGTCGATTCAGGTGAGGTTAAGGCCGCTGTCACCATTTCGTCGTCGTGAAACGATAGAATCAACTGGCATCTCTTCTCTTCGGAGGCATCTGGATAGGCATCTGGATAGGAATCTGGATAGGAATACTGTGAATCGAGCTTGCACAGCACGTCGTCTCGCCGCAGTGCGCGCAGTGTGCCGCACGATCTTGACGGCGGCACTGATCGGCGCATGGTCCGTAGTCGTCCCGATGCGAGCCCAGGCACCGGGCACACCGCCTGGCGACGTGCCCTCAGAACAGGTGCGTGTCGTACCGATGTTCGACTCGCGACAGCTGCAGCGATGGGGCATCAGCGAGAGCCAGCTGCCTCTCGTCGGCGCCGGCCTGGTCCTCGTTCTCCAGACGTTGCTGATTGGCGCGTTGATCCTCCAGCGAGGGCGGCGCCGGCGCACCGAGTTGGCGCTGCTGGAAAGTCAACGGCGCTATGGGCTCGCGACCGGCGCGGCGGCCCTCGGCGTGTGGGACTGGAACTTCGAGACAAACGAGTTGTACGTCGATCCAGTGCTGAAATCGCTGTTGGGATTCGGCGACGCGGAGATCTCGAAACGTCCGGAGGACTGGGGCGCGAGAGTGCATCCTGACGATGTGCCGGCGGCCGCCGCCCGGATCAAGGCCTGCGTCGAGGGCGAAACCGAAACATACGAAATCGAGCACCGGATGTTGCACAAGGATGGCAGCGCGAAATGGTTCCTCTCGCGCGGGTCGGCGATGCGCCGCGCGGATGGCACCTTGCAGCGCATGGTCGGCACGAAGGTGGACATCACGGAGCGCAAGCGGGCCGAAGAGACAATCCGCGAAAGCGAGGCGGCCTTGCAGATCAGCCATCGCGAGATTCACCATCTCGCGGGCCGTTTGATCGAAGCGCAGGATGCCGAGCGCGCACGCGTCGCGCGCGACTTGCACGATGACGTGAGCCAGCAACTCGCCGGATTGTCCATCGCCTTCAGCGGCCTCACACGGCGTGTGGCCGCGCTGCCAGGCAGCGAGAATGTGGAACGAGACCTGTGGGTGCTGCAGCAGCGCACGCTCATGCTGACCGAGAACGTCCGCCACCTCTCGCACGACCTGCACCCGTCCGTGCTCCGGCACGTGGGGCTGGTGTCCGCCCTGACTGACTATTGCGCCGAGCTTGCGCGTGTACACGGTGTCGCGATCACGTGCAGTGCCGAAGGAGACTTCGAGTGCCTCACGCCCGACGCGGCGCTCTGTCTCTATCGGATCGCGCAGGAGGCGCTCCGCAACGTCGCGGCGCACGCCGGCGCCAGCATGGCGGACGTCCGGCTGCGTCGTATCGGCGAGAGCGGGGAGCTCACGATTGCCGACGACGGCAGAGGATTCGATCTCGCAGGTTCCCCCACGAAAGGCAAGGGCCTGGGGCTCGTCAGCATCACGGAACGGGTGAGGCTCGCCGGAGGCACCCTCAGTATTGAGACGGAATTGAAGAAGGGAACGCGACTGCGGGTGCAGATTCCGGTGAATGAGTCCACGGGCGACAACGGAGTTGGAGCCGGGCAGCTTGCGGGAATGCGACTGTAGAGTCCTACGACGCGTTATTTCTGGAGCGTCGAGGTCCAGTTGACGATGACGGTCAGCGGGCGCTGTAGACCAACCCCATCCCGCCCTCGCCAATCTGCGTAACGATCTCGTAGACGCCGAGTCGAGTGCCGGATGTCAGTGCCAAGTCGTGTGGATTATAGGGGTCATTTCTTGCCCAATCGAATCGTTCCCACAAGCCCTGCCTCGCTCTTGCCGATCACTGGACCGACCATCACACGACTGTTTCCAATGGCGTGATCGATCAGCGCACCAGTGATGATGCCAGCCGGCACGAACAGCGAGAGACCGCCCGGTACCCAGATCTCGGCGCATTCAGAATTGCGGCTCAGCGTGCCGCACGCCTGCTGGGCGAGAATCAGCGTTGTGCCCAGGCCGATCGCACCGCCAATCAGCGCACCGTTGAGAACCGAGTCACGTTTTGGGGTTGATTGAACCGCCGTGCTCTCCGCGAGTTTTGCGGCGCTCGCGCTGATTGATTGAGCGGAGGCCGTGGAGTTCATCAGGACACCGACGAGCGTGAGGACAGCCAACTGCTTCATACCTCACAATGTGCGAAAGGGCGTCCAGCCGGCTCAGCAACGCTCGTTCAGCAAACGCAGAGGTTGGCGGCCTCGCGTTCGAGGAAAATTGAGCGATGTCGATTCTGGTCGCCACCGACCGCGAGGTCGTTGTTGTTGACGGTGAGCGAGGGACCTCCGCCTCCGCACAAGGGATCAGCGACCGCCCCACCTGCCTGTCGGCGGACCCCCTGATACAAGGACGTGCGTGGTGTGGGACCCAGCGGGGAGGTGTGTTCAGGAGCGACGATGGTGGAACGTCATGGCGGTCGGTCGGCCTGTTGGGCAAGTTGATCATGGCCGTCACCGCGAGTCCCGTGGAGCGTGACTTGGTTTGGGTCGGCACCGAGCCAAGCGAAGTGTGGCGCTCACGCGATGCGGGAACTACTTGGGAGCAGACCCACAGGTTGGAGACTCTGTCCTCGTCGTCTGAGTGGTCGTTTCCGCCGAGACCAAGCACTCATCACGTTCGCTGGATCGCGTGCCACCCGCTGGAGCCGGAACGACTCTGGGTCGCGGTCGAGGCCGGGGCGCTCGTGTCCACGACCGATGGCGGCCGTACCTGGCGCGACCGCGTTCCCGGAGGACCCTGGGACACGCACGAACTCGCCATTCACCGCAACGCTCCCGATGTTCTGCGTGTCTCCGCTGGAGATGGATATTTCGAGAGTGACGATGCGGGGGCCACCTGGCGATCGCCCAGCGCTGGTCTCGAGGTCGGCTATTTACGCAGTGTGGTTATCGATCCGGGGCAACCCGATGCGGTCGTGGTGTCAGCATCGTCCGGACCGCACTCCGCGTACGTCGCTGGCCGCTCGGATGGCCGCCTGTATCGACGTCTCACTCACGAGAGCTGGGAGCGCGTGCGCGACGGCTGGCCGGAGACACCCAGCACAATTGCGCCTCTGCTCTGTGCCGGCGCCAGAGCCGGAGAACTTTGGGCCGCGGATGAACGCGGGGTGCACGGTTCGGATGACGGCGGGAAGAGTTGGCGCCGCGCGGCCAGCTATGCGATGTCGCCGCCGCACTTGCGCGGCCTCGCGCTGGTGCTGTGACTCGGTTGGCGATTTCCTTCCAATGGATGCTCCACCACTACTTTCGGTAGTTTCCTGCCAAAGGCCCCGGGCACGGCACAATGGACCTGTGAACAGCTGCGAAAGCCGTTTCCTGCCTGCCCTCTGCAGCCTCGGGTTGGGGGCAGTCCTACTGAACGCCGTTGCTTCGCCGGCTGCACAGTCAACTCCAGTCGTGGAGACTCTGTTGCGGCGCGAGCGGTTCGTTGAAGCCGATCTCCGGGCGATTCACGCGGGTGAGGCGGTCGTCAAGAGTCTCGACACGCCGGTGCGACAGGAGTTGGCGGTTTTCGGAGTGGTGCACGTCGAGACCCCGGCCGCTCGTTTCCTCGATCGGTTCGGCGACATCGAGCGGTTCGAGAGAGGCCCCGGCATCCCTCAAATCGGCCGCTTCAGCAATCCGCCGCAGCTCGAGGATTTGGCGTCGCTGACGCTGCCCGCAAAAGACGTTGCGGCTTTGGCTAGCTGTCGTCCCGGCTCATGCGGCATGAAGCTCTCGACCTCGGCGATGACCCGCTTCCGGGATCAAGTCGGCTGGTCATCGCCGAATTCATCGCTTCAAGCCCACCAGATCGTCCGCGAGATGATCCTCGAGCTGGTGCACGCGTATCAGGCGAACGGCAACGCTGCACTCGGCCGATACGACGATGGCGACGAGCCGCTAACGGTGCCCGAGGAATTCCGTGCCCTCCTCACCAACAGCAAGGAGCTACTCATTCCAGTGCCGGAGCTCATCACGTATCTGGACCAGTACCCGCGCAGCCGCCCCGCCGGCGCGGACGATTTCTTCTACTGGTCGGTGGTCGACTTTGGCCTCAAACCGACCCTCCGGGTCAACCATGTGATCACCTATCCGCTGGCAGCCAGGCCGTTCGGCGTCTCGCATGTCATCGCGATCAAGCAGCTCTATGCCACCCACTATTTCCACACTGCCCTCGAGCTGCGGTTTCTCGCCGACGATGACCGTCGGGCCCGGCCCGGTTTCTACCTTCTCTCGATCATCAGGTCGCGGAGCGATGGAACGACCGGCTTGACGGGGTCGCTGCTGCGGCCCATCATCAGCCGTCGTTCGCGCAACGCTGTTCGAGGCTACCTGGAATATCTGAAACGACAGGTCGAGCGTCCCGCTTCCGCGCCCTTTTGAGCCGCTTCAGCCAGCCGAGGGATCGGCCAAGTGGCCATCAGTCGTTCGTAATCTGAGGTGAGATGCTTGCCTCGCGTATCTTCACGAACGCCTCTGTCCAGGCGTCGTGCACCGGGTCCTTGGCGTAACGGTCCGCCGCCGCCTGATTCTCGAACTCGATGACAAATGCGTCGTGATAGCCCTCGGGCTGCACGCGCAGTGCTTTCGTCCAGACGTTCTTCATGCCGGGGATCTTCGCGGCCATTTCCTTCACGCCGTCGAGGGCCTGTTTCTTTTCGGCCGCTGAGACGCCCTCCTTCCACTGGATCACCGACAGGTGGATGATCGATTTCGGTGTCCCGAAACTGTTCTGCGCGACCAGCCAGGTCGCTGTTGCGCTGAGCGACATCAGCAGCGTTACGAACGCCACGCGAGTAATAGTTGTCATGAAACGATTCTCTTCCAACCTCGCTCGAGCGTAGGAGGTTTCTTGTTGGCCTCGCTCAGGGCTGATCGGCCATGCTGCCACCAGCGTAGTAGCCGCGGCGGGTTCGCGCCGCAACGTTGGGACGCGACAGGTTGACTTCAATGCGTCGCCATGTGCCATCACGACGGGGGTTGCTTGACACGTACCCGATCACGTACTGGCTGGACAATTCGTCGGCGATCTCCCCATACACATGGTCGAGATTGTGGATGCGCGCGGGGAAATGCGCGCGACCGCCGGTCTGGTGGGACAGCTGGCGCAGCACGACGTCTGCCTCGCCCGATGCATTAGGCGACCCCCCCTTCCTCGTGGGTAGCCCGATGGCATATATCGTCGCGTCCGACCGCTTGGCGAGGTCGAGCACTTCGCCATAGGTCACCAGGCTGGTCGTATCCTTACCGTCCGAAAGCAGCACGATGGCGCGGCGGCGAACGTGGTTCACGCCTGGGCTATCGACTCGCGCCAGTTGCTTGAGAGAAACGTACACGGCGTTGTACAAGGCCGTGGCACCTCCGGGTTGAGTGGCCCGGATCGCGCGCTCGAGTGCCGGCGCCTGGTTCGTGAACGGCTGCATGATCTTCACGCGGCTGTCGAAGTCCACGATCTGGGCAACATCCTGGGCGCGAAGATGACGCACGAACCCAATCGCGGCTTCCTGAGCCACCGGCAACTGGTCCACCATGCTGACGCTCGTGTCGATGAGCAGCGAGAGGGCGATTGGCAGCTGTGCCCGGCTGAAGAACGTGAGCTGCTGTCTGACGCCGTCTTCGAACACGGAAAATTCGCTCGCTTCGACATCGGTCACATAGCGATGCTCGGTGTTCACGACCGTGACGTTGAGCAGGACAGCGTCCACCGCCGACCTGAACACGTCCGATGGCTCTTGACGATTGGCAGGCTGGTTCGCTGCTCCGTGAGTGGCGGTGCTGGAGGCAACTGCCACCTGCAGCAAGCCGCCAACCAACGCAAGGGCCGAGAGGCGGCGACACCAACGGATCACGACGCGATCCTTCTCGTCTAACGAGCCGCACGACTCGTCAACCACCACTTCATCGTGGTCGTCACGAGATCAGCCGCATCCTGCTGAACGAAGTGACCCGCCTCCGGAGCCGTCACGAGCGTCAGGTCCTTCGCGACCCAATTCCATGTGCCGGAGAGTCCATCCGAGTGCAGCGCCGTATCGCGCAGGCCGTGGAACATGAGCACGGGCGCCTGAACCTTGGGTAGCTCGGGGAGCGGCGCCGCGTCGGCACCCGACTGACGTGGATAGTTCCGTTTGTAGTAATTCAGCATCGCCTCGAAATCCGAGCGCTGAAAGGCTTCCACGTAGCGCTTGCGCGCCGCCGGATCGCGCACCCAGCCCGCGAGGGTTTCCGCCGTCATTGGCTTGCCGAAGAACACTGTCGGGTCGGCCGGCGACTTCTGCTGGAAGTTGCGCGCGTACTCGCTGTTCTTGATCTGCTCGGCGTTGATGCGCAGCTCGCGCGACAAACCCTGCGGGTGCGGGAGATTGAGAATCACCAGGTTCTCGGTCATCTGCGGCAGGTTCATCGCAAACTGCCACGCCACGACGCCGCCCCAATCGTGACCGACGATCGTGGCGCGTTCGCGGCCGAGGTGACGAATCACGGCGGCGACATCGCCGACGAGGAGCCGCATGTCATAGCTCTCGACGCCCTTCGGCTTGTCGCTCTGGTTGTAGCCCCGCTGATCGATCGCCACGACCTCGAAGGTCTGCGACAGCGCGTCCATCTGGTGCCGCCACGAGTACCAGAAGTCGGGAAAGCCGTGGATCATGACGACGAGCGGCCCCTTGCCGAGCGACGCGTAGTGAATCTTCACGCCACCGTCGGAGGTGGCATAACCGTGCGTCACGCGGTCGAAGACGTCGGCCTGACGTGTGACTCCGGTTGCCAGGACCGCGGTGGACAGCGCCAGGGCAGACACAGCGGCGAACGCGACGGTTGACCACGTCGGCATCACAAGACTCCTCGCGAGACGCGCAGCGTTGCTTTTGCCCCGGTCCGGGGGCCCCACCCCGCGGACTGCGCGCGGTGGGTAGTCTCCGCGGGGCGATCCGCATGATAGCGTAGGGTCGCTGCCGCCGCGGAACCGCGGCACCCCGACATCCGTAGCAAGCATCGACAGCTTTGGAGGGCCTATGCGCGTATTGGCGAGTCTCGTCGTTGTTTTCGGCCTGATCGGCGGCGTCACGGCACAGTCACCGGAGCCGCCGCTTGCGGACACGCGGCTGACGGTGCATACCTTGCTGCGCGAGGACGTGTTCGCCGGGTTCATGGCGAACGACATGGTTCGCTTCGCGCGCGCCGAGCGGAACATCGAGCAGCTGCTCAAGGATCGTCCCGACCAACGCGGCAACGTGCTGGCGTGGAAAGGGTTGGCCACGATGCATCGGGCGGTGCTCGCGCTCGAATCAGGCAAGGCCGACGAGTTCCGCACCCAGCTCGAGGCCGCGCGTGCGGCTTTCGCCGAAGCGGCGAAGCAGACGTCCGGCAACGACGGTGTGGCCGCGATCACCGGCGGAACCTATTCCGTGTTTGCCGATCGCCTGCCCGAGCCACACCGCGCCACCGCTTGGGCGGACGCGTACGCAAATTACTCGACCCTGTGGAAACAGCAGGGTGCGGCCATCGACAAGCTCCCGGTGCATCACCGGGGCGAAGTCCTCGGCGGCCTCGTTCAGTCGGCGCAGCGCACCGGCCGGACCGAGGAGATGGCGCAGCATCTCGACCGCATGATCGCGCTGATGCAAGGCACACCGTACGAGACGACGGCACAGCAATGGAAGGCGAATCCGGCCACTGCGGAGACGACCAAGGTCACGTGCAAGAACTGCCACAACCCGGGGCGTCTGACGTCGCAGCTCGCCGCGATGCAGAAGTGAACGGCGCCCTCGAATCATGATCGCAGCGCGGTGGGTCCGGCTCAGGGCACAAGGTCCTTGGCCGCACTGCCGCTCATCAGATCAACAGGCAGCGAGACATGTTCGTGCGTAATCACCCACCCGCGATCTGAACGTTGGCAGGTACTGGTCACACGTACCCACGATCCAACCTCGTGCCCATTTTTCAGGGTTCCGCTTACCCGGCTGAACCTGCATGCGACCGCGAAATCCTCGCTCCCCAGAACATGCACGTCGTGGGTTTGCATGTCGATTGCACCGTTGTAGCCATCAAACCACTGCGAGAACCTGCCGCGGAGCGCAGCAGACCCGACGTACTGGAGCGGAGGTACAACGTCGTAATAGATGATGTCGGGAGAATAAAGCGATATGAGTCGATCGACGTTCTTTGCCCGAACGGCCTGGGATTGACTATCTAGTAGTTCTGCAATCTGGGACTGCGTCGAAGCCATTGTGTCCTCCATTCCTTGGTCCTTCCGGTTTGCGGTAACGCCACCGTTTGCTTTGAAAGGTTCCGTACACGCACTTACTATCGCAATCAACTGATGTAATGTGTGCTACCGTCCGCCACCATGATCCGCTCGAGGGCGCTCACGGTCGCTGTGGTCTGCGTGACGATTGCGGCCTGCGCGCCTGCCCAGCCGCCCTACGATCTCGTCATCGCCAACGGACGCGTCGTGGATCCCGAGTCGGGCCTTGACGGTGTCCGACATATCGGTATCCGAGACGCGAAAATCGAGTCGATTTCCGAGACCCCGCTGACAGGCGTCCGCGTCATCGATGCGTCACGCCACGTCGTCTCGCCAGGTTTCATCGACCTGCACGAGCACGGTCAACAGGAAGAATCGTACCGCCTGATGGTGCGCGACGGTGTCACGTCGGCCTTCGAGCTGGAGGTCGGCACGGGTGATGTCGCCGCATGGTATGCAGCGCGCGCCCCTGGGCAGATCGTGAACTACGGCGTGTCCATTGGCCACATCCCTGCACGAATGAAAGTGCTGGGTGATCCAGGCAGGGGCCTGCTACCCGCGGGCATTGGCGGCAGCGGCGCGGCGACCGAAGCACACCTGGCAGCGATGGAAGCGATCCTCCGCGAGGGGTTGGCGCAGGGCGCGGTCGCCGTCGGATTCGGCAGCGCGTACACTCCGGGCGCGCCCATCTCAGAGATCGAGCGGATGTTTCGCGTCGCGGCCGAAGGCGGCGCGTCCGCGCACATCCACATGCGCGGCGGGATCGAAGGCCTGGAGGAAACGATTGCTGCCGCGCGGACTGCAAAGGCTGCGTTGCATATCGTGCACGTGAATTCGTCAGCCGGCGACGAGCTCGGCGCGTTTCTCGCCGCCATCAAAGCTGCGCGCGACGCGGGACAGGATGTGACCACGGAGGCTTATCCGTACGGCGCGGGCATGACGGAGATCCAGTCGGCGCTGTTTGATGACTGGGAGAAATGGCCGAATGAACGGTTCGGCTTGCACCAGCTCGTCTCCAGCGGCGAGCGTCTCACCCGCGAGTCGTTTGCAAAGGCGCGCGCGGTTGGCGGGACGGTGATTATCCACGGGCGATCGGAAGAGCAGACACGGGCGGCCATCGTCAGCCCACTTTCCATGATCGCCAGCGACGGGTTCATCGAGGGCGGCCGAGGACATCCGCGAACGACCGGGACGTACGCCAAGGTGTTGGGGAAATACGTCCGCGAAGAGAAGTCCGTGTCGTTGATGGATGCGCTGCGCCGCATGACGTTGGAACCGGCACGGCGTCTGGAACGGCGGACGCCCGCCATGACGAACAAGGGACGCCTCAAGGTCGGCGCCGACGCCGACCTGACGATCTTCGATGCGGATTCGGTGATCGACCGATCGACCTACGAGGACGCGACGATCGCTTCGGCAGGAATCCCCTACGTTATTGTCGGCGGCCAGGTTGTGGTCGAGAACGGCGACGTCACAGCCGCGCGACCCGGCCGCGCCATTCGCGCGCCGGTTGTTGCGAATCGCCCCTAGCAGCCGTGCCCCGGCATTATCGACTGCGCCCCTCGCTCATTTCCCAGTTGAAGTCGTAGAACACACGCAGCTGATTGCCGTCCAGATCCGCGGCCCTGAACTCACGCAGGTTCCACGGTTTGTCTTCCACTGCCTCGATAATCTTCGCCCCGGTATCTTTCCAGCGCTCGAACAGTTCGTCGACTTCCTGTTTGCTGTTGAGATTCAGCCAGACGATCACCGGGCCTTTCGGCCCGTGGACGGCGCGGAACGGCGCGTTCGTGAGGAACATTCGGCATTCCCCCTGCGAGATGCCGCCAATCCCGCCGTCATCATTTCCCCAGTCAAAACTGAATCCGAGCACATTCACGTAGTACTCCGCGGCTTTGTCAACGTTGCTCACCGGAATCTCGGGAACGGCTTGTGGAAAGTGGGTCAGCATTGAAGCGCGTCACCCTTCCCTCAGGGCCGTCGTGGGATCCAGTCCCGCCGCGCGCCGCGCCGGCAGCCAGGACGACACGATCGCAATGACGAAGAACAGAACGCCCATCGCAGCGAACGTCAGCGGATCCGTGGGCCTGACACCGACCAGCATGGTCGTCATCGCCCTGGTGAGCGGCGACCGCGGCGACAATGCCCAGGAGCACGCCACCCGCGCTCAAGCGCAGGCCGTGGCCGACCACGAGGCGGAGGATCTGACCGGGCGCCGCACCAACCGCCATGCGTACGCCGATCTCCGCGGTGCGCTGGCGCACGACCGTCGACAGGACGCCGTAGAGGCCAACCGCCACCAGCAGCGCCGCCATCACGGCGAACACGCCGATGAGCATCAGCGAGAATCGCGTGCTGGCCTGTGCCTGCTGGACGAGCGCGTCCATCGGCCGTAACTCCATGACCAGGTACAGCGGATTGACCTCCGCGACCGCGGCGCGAACCGCCCCTGCGATCTGCGCGGGATCGCCACCCGTACGAACGGCCCACCGGTTGGCGGCGCCAAACCCGAGGAAGCCGTCGGCGAAATAGACCTGCTCGCGTCCCGGATCGGCGAGCGACGTCACCCGCTGATGCTGGACGACCCCGATGATCTCGACCCACTCGGGCTCGGGCGTACGAATGCGAATCAGGATGCGCTTGCCGACGGCGGATTCATTCGGAAAGGCCTTCGCGGCCAGCATGGTGTCGACGACCACGACGTTGCGTTTCGCATTGTTGTCCGCCTCGGCGAACGTCCTCCCCGCCACCAGCGCCGTGCGCATCGTTTCGAAGTAACCTGGGCGAACGACCTGAAAATCGACGGCCTGAAACTTCGAAGTGTCGGTCAGCGCGTCTTCCAGTCCCCACCTGATGGTGCTGAAGCCACCGCCGAGCGGAAACGGGAACGACGCCGTGACGCTCTGCACGCCTGGAATCGCGCGCAGCCGCTCCTCGAGCTGGCGCCCCCTCGCCGCGCCTTGCTCCTGTGTCACTGGACCGCCGCCGAGCAGTTGAAACGTCAGGAGGCCGCGCGGGTCGTAGCCGGGGTCGATCCGCTGCAGCTCGAGAAAGCTGCGAATCATCAAACCCGATCCGACAAGCAGCACGAAACAGAGCGCGACCTCGATGACGACAACCGCGTTTCTGAACAGGCGGCCGCCGCCGCGCAATCCCGCCGTGCGGGCCGCGCCACCGAGGGCGTTCACCAGATCCATCCTGAATGCGCTCAAGGCCGGCACCATGCCGAACAGACACGCGGCCGCCAGGGCGATGGCCAGCGTGAACAGCAACACGATGGGATCGATGCGGATCGTTTCGAGCCGCGGAAGATTCGCAGGAGCAATTGACAACAGCTGCCGAATGCCGACCCACGCGAGTGCGATTCCTCCGGCGGCGCCGAGCGCGGTCAGCACAACCGCCTCCGCCAGCATCTGCCGGATGACGCGTCCACGACCGGCGCCGAGCGCCGCGCGCACGGCGAGCTCAGGCTGCCTGAGCGACGAGCGCACGAGGAGCAGGTTCGCCACGTTCGCGCACGCGATGAGCAACAGGAAGATCACCGCGCCCATCAGCGCCAGGATCGCCGGCCGGACTTCGTCGACGAGCGTCTTGTGGATCGGCTCGAGCCGGGCGTGGAAACCGGAGCCTTTTGACACCGGAAACTGCTCGCGAATATGGGCCGAGACCGCGTCGGCCTCCTCCTGCGCACGCACGAGTGCGGCGCCGGGCTTCAACCGGCCGACCGGCCGCAGGCCGAAGGTGTTGCGGTTGGCGTTGTTGTAGTTGAGACGGTTGGCGATCCAGAAGTCCGGCCGCTGCTCGACGTTCGTCGCGGGCGGGAAGTGCAATTCGAACCCTGGCGCGAGGACGCCGACGATCTCCGGGCGCGGGCCGGCGGGAATGCGCTGACCGAGCACGGCTGGATCGCCGCCGTACCGCCGCTGCCAGTATTCATGACTCAGGATGGCCACGACCGGCAGCGGCGGCGGCCCTGGCGCGGCTGGGGCGCCGCCTGCTTGAGGATTCTGCGGCGCCGGCTGCGGGACGCCGTCGGCCTCCTCGAAGTCGCGACCGAGCGCAACCGATGCACCCATCAGACGGAAAAAGTTGACGGTGACCACTGCGAGGCGCACCTGTTCGGGCGTGCCATCGAGGCCGGGCAGCACTTGCCGGCCGGTGGTAAACGCCGCCATGTCTTCGAACGATCCCTTCGATCCCGTCGCGGATGTCGATGAAGTTTTCGTTCGAGAGCGGCATCCCGAGACTGTTGCGCACGAGCAGGTCCATGTACATGACCACCAGGCGATCGGGGTCCTTGTATGGCAGCGGACGGAGCAGGACGCTGTTGGTCACGGTGAAGATCGCCGTGCTCGCGCCAATTCCCAGCGCGATTGTCAGCGCGGCCGCGACCGTGAAGACGGGACTCCGGCGCAGGGTACGGGCGGCAAAAACCAGATCGCGGAAGAGCATGGCTAACGGTATATGGTGAGCATGTCGAGTTCAACTCGCTCGAGGCCACCAGCGACGACAATCTCGAATCAATCGCGGCGAGGCTGGGCCCAGTCCAGCACGATCGTCGGGTGCGACAACTGCGGGGGCGAGCTTGTGGCCGGCGCCTCCAGCACGAGAAATCTTGTGCCGCCGGGGTCGACGTCGTAGCCGGTGCCCCACAGTGGAGTGACGATGCGCCTCAGGAGAGTGGGCGCATCCGTACCGCGCCAGACCGCTTCCGGCGTGCCCACAACCGGTTGTCCGTTCTTCTCCCTGGGGTGAACCGCCCACATCGTGTACTCGGGGGTCTGCCAGTAATGAAGATTACCGTGCGAGTCCCAGGCCGGTAATCGCGCGCCGACGGGCGACACGCGGATCTTGTTGGCGCCTTCCGGGAACGAGCGCACATAGACCTGCACCAGGCCATCGAGCTCGTCAGACTCGTACGAGACCCATCGTCCCTCCAGCGAGAGTGCGGCGCTCGTTTCGTGAAACGGCGTGCTCGCAAGCGCCCGGGGAGCGCCGACTGGACGGCTGGACGCGTCGACCTCGAGCACCATGAGATCCCAGCCGCTTTCCGGCCGGTTCTCCTGGAAGATCAGGTAGCGACCATCATGCGACCACGCATTCGGATAGACGCGGTGCGGGCTCTCGAGCAAGACCGTCGGCTCGCTCTTCCCATCGGCGGCGAGCGTAATCAGACGCCAGATGCTGTCCTTGGGTGCGCCGACCGTGATGCCGCTGCCGTTGGATGTCCACGTGGGTCGATGCGGCGATAGCGCAAAGGACAACCGTGTCAACGTGCCGTTCGCGTCAACGAGCCAGAGGTCGGACTCCGTGGACGTCCCAATGACCGTCGCGATCCGGCGACCGTCCGGGCTTACCCTGACGTTTCGGAACGGCCGCGGCGTGTCGCTTGCCCTCGTGAGCACGCCGTCTCGATTGACCCACGACAGGTAGTACTCGGAGCTGGTCGGCTCGCCTGACCCGTAGACGAGAACGCCCGACGCTGAGACGGCGAGATGAGCGCCGCCGTTGCGACGATTGAAACGAACCGGGTCGAGCACGACTTCTGGCGTTCCCTGTACGGTGAGCCGATCGCGATCGAACCCTACGGCATGAACGTGGCCACCGCGAACGAACAGCAGCCGGCCATCCGGGGAGTAGCGCGCGAAGCTGGCGTTCTCGATCACGCGGCGACGCTCGCCGGTTTCGAGCGACACCGCTTCGATGCGGGCTTCTTCGTACGGTGCGTCTTCCAATCCGATCGTGAAGAGCACCCACTTGCCGCCCGGCAGCAGATCCGGCCAGCGATGCGAGTGCTCGCCGCGCGCCTTGTCGAGCGTCGTCAGCGGGGTCGGTTTGCCGCCGCTTCCGGAGACACGCGAGAGTCCGGCCGTTTCCGGCCCCGCGAACACGATGGTCCCATCGGGGGCCCACACGCCCCCGCGTGGATTGCTGCCAGTATCCGCCACCAACAACACCGGACCGCCGCCAACCGGCACTTTCGAGAGCTTGCGGTTTGCGAAAAAGGCGATCCACGCCCCGTCGTCGGAGAAGAACGGCTGGCGCGCGCCCTCGGTACTTGCGAGGGCTCGCACATTCGGATCGGTCAGATCGCGGACATACAGTTGCTGCGTCGCACCCTCGAGTGCTTCGAACACGATGTGGGACCCGCCAGGGTCGATGGCGAACGGCGCAGAGAACTCGTCGGCCAAGGTCAATCGCGCGGGTAACTCGAGGCTCAACAGGGCCGGACGATTCGGCGGGGCTGTTCGAGGCGAGCGCAACGAGAGGTAGACACCCAGCGCCGCGATGGCCGCAATCGAGATCGCGATAGCAGCGTTACGTGATACGACAGAGCGACTGGCGCCGGCTGCAGCTGTTGCTGGCTCGTCCTCCTCGATGAGATCGAGGCGCGCGTCTCCCACATGCTGGAGGCGCAGGCGCGGATCGCGACGCAGGCAACGGCGGAGCAGGCGAGCGACGTTTCGCGGTACCACCGGGGGCAGAGCATTCCAGTTGGGATCGTCACGCAGCACGGCGGCCACGACCTCTGAGACCGACCGCCCGGCAAACGCGGGGCGTCCGGTCAGCATCTCGTAGAGCACGCAGCCGAATGCCCACACATCGGTGCGCACGTCCTGGTCCTCGCCCTTGACCTGCTCGGGACTCATGTAGCGCGCGGTGCCGAGGACGACCCCTGACGCGGTGATCGGGTCCACCGAGACGTCGCGCGGGGCGGCTCGCGTCGCCTTGGCGAGGCCGAAGTCGACGAGCTTCACACGCCCGTCAGGCGTCAACATGACGTTCGATGGCTTCAGATCCCGATGGACGATCCCCTTACTGTGCGCCTCCTCGAGCCCATCGACGATCTGCATCGCAATGCCGACCGCCTCTTTGACGGAGATGGCACCGCGCCGCAAACGGCTGGCGAGCGTCTGACCATCGACTCGCTCGAGGACGAGATAGGGCGAGCCGTCCAGATGTTCGAACCCATAGATCGTGGCGATGCTGGGATGGTTGAGCGTCGCGAGCACGCGTGCTTCGCGTTCAAACCGCTTCAAGCTCGTCGAATCGCCGCGGAACGTGCCGGCCAGCGCTTTGATCGCCACTTCGCGGCCCAAGCTCGAGTCGAGCGCGCGATAGACGCGGCCCATTCCTCCAGAGCCGAGAAGGTCGAGCACCTCGTAACGCCCGAGCCGTTGTCCTGGAGTCAACGACGGCTCGTCGTTGTCGTGAGGCAATCCCTCGTCGGTCGCAATTCTCGATGGCGCGCGTCCGGCGCCGTCGAGCATCGACCGCAGCAGGGAACTCGCGTGCTCGTGTGGTTCCTCGATGAACTGTCCCGCCTGGTGGTGTGCCGCGAGGAGCGATTCGACCTCGCTGCGGAGATCGACGTCGCCGCCACAGGATTGCTCGAGAAACGCGGTGCGATCCTCCGGCGCGAGCTCGAGGGCGGCGTGGTACAAATCGCCGGCTTTCTGATATCGCTCCGGATCCATCAGGTGCTGCCGTGAGTCAGCTCTCGATACAGCCAGGCCTGGGCAAGGCTCCAATCGCGCCGAACCGTGCCAACCGACACGTTGAGAACGTGCGCGACTTCCTTGAGGCTGAGACCACCGAAGAAGCGAAGCTCCACCACTCGGCTATGGCGCGGATTCAATGTCTCCAGCGTCGTCAGCGCATCGTCGAGGGCCACCAGATCGGCGCTCTTCGCGATGCCAAAGTCGGCGACGTCCGAAAGTGAGACATTGAGCTCGCCGCCGCCCCGTTTCGACCGGCGCCGGTTCCGCGCCGCATCCACAAGAATGTGCCGCATCGCTTGTGCAGCGACACCGAAGAAGTGCGCCCGGTTCTGCCACTGGACGTCCTTCCAGTCCACAAGCCGAACGTATGCCTCGTTCACCAGCGCCGTGGTCTGGAGCACATGTCCGGGCCGTTCCCCTGCCATGTAGTGCGCCGCCAGCCGATGCAGGTGCTGGTGGACCGCCGGCGCCAGGCGATCGAACGCCGCTTGATCGCCATTGCCCCACGCGACGAGCAATTGCGTGATGTTGGGCTCGGAAGACATGCCGTTGTGGCCCGGCACACATTATCAAACAGCCCCTGGCCGCCAGGGGAAGAGTTAACGTTCCCTTAACAGGGACAGTCCCCTTTCTCTCCCCCTTTCCTCGTTAGCACTTCCGCCCGCCATTGACGCCTTTCTTGATGGGGCGCACATCCATCCCGGGTGGCGCAGAAAACAGAAGGCCCAAGGAAAAGGCCTTTCCCAAGGAAATGACCTCTTAGAAGGAAAACGACAATGAACGCAACACTACAGGCGGGCAGGATTCAACCGCACAACGAGCGGCCGGCGACCGTGTGGAGCAGCGGGGGACGGGGTTACGACCAGATCAGCAGAGGCATTGCCGACGCGCTCGAGCACTGCGTGCTGCGGCTGAACCCGCAGCCGGGCGAAAGGATTCTCGACCTCTCCACCGGAACGGGGTGGACATCGCGGATCGTCGCGCGCCGCGGCGCGTCCGTGATCGGCGCTGACATCGCCACCGATCTGCTCGAAGCGGCGAGAGAGAAGGCCGATTCCGAAGGCCTGCCCATCACCTACCAGATTGGCGACGCGGAGGACTTGCCGTTCGAGACCGGGGCATTCGACGCCGTTGTCTCGACGTTCGGGATCATGTTTGCGAGCCGGCCCGAAATAGCTGCCGCCGAACTCGCGCGCGTCTGCCGCAAGGGCGGCCGGATCGCATTGACGACCTGGTTGTCCGACAGCAATCTCTTCAAGATGTTTCAGGTCATGCGTCGGTACGCGCCGCCGCCCGCGAGCCCGGCCCCGCGTTCGCCATTCGAATGGGGACAGACCGTACGCCTCCGCGAGCTGCTCGGCAGCGCCTTTACGCTGCGGTTCGAAAAGGGGGTCTCTTACTATCGCGAGCCGAACGCCGAGGCCGCCTGGGACACCTTCTCGACCGGCTATGGACCGACGCGTGCGCTCGCCGCCAGCCTCGATCCCGAGCGGCGCGAGGCACTGCGCACGGACTTCATCGCGTTTCACGCGGGCTTTCCGACCGAGCTCGGCATCACGGTCCCTCGTGAGTACTGGCTGACCACCGGGGAGCGCGTGTAGCGGGCTCCACGTTCACGGTTCAAACCGCTGAAGGATTCATACGGTTCGTGGGTCATGGTTCCGGGGATGCGTGCATTCAAGTCCACGGTCTCCGGAACCGCTTTCATACACCGCAGGAGAATGAAAATGAAGAACGTGTTAGCTGTCATGTGTGTGCTCGCGCTGACGCCGGCAATGAGCCGGCCCGAGGCGGCGGGACCAAATCGCGTTATCGCGCCCGACGTACCGCAGGAGATCGAGGTGCCGGATGGACACGTGCCATTCCTGGTCGCTCACGCGGTTGGGACGCAGGGATACTTCTGTCTGTCCTCCGGCGCCAGCTCGGCCTGGGTGCCGTTCGGACCTCAGGCGACACTGTTTAACGAGGAGCTCGGGCAGGTGATGACGCACTTCCTCAGCCCCAATCCAGATCAGGGGTGGGCACTGCGAGCGACGTGGCAGGATTCGCGCGACACGAGTGCGATCTGGGCGGGAATGGCCATTCCGTCGTCGGATTCGAACTACGTGGCACCTGGCGCGATCCCCTGGCTGCGACTCACGGTTGTCGGCGAGGAATCAGGGCCAACCGGCGGCGACCGCCTGACCGCGGCGACCTACATTCATCGTGTGAATACGATCGGCGGGATCGCGCCCACCACGCCGTGCAACGAGACGGAGAGGCGAGCACTGGTGCCGTACAGAAGCGGACTATTACTTCTATCGTTTGTCCGGACGGCAGTGACCTGCCCCTAGACAATGCCGCCCGCGCCGATGAGCCCGACCACCTCATACGCCAGTCGTGTGCAGGTGCCAGGCTCATGGCTCAGCGCACCGGATTCACGGGGGCGCCGCGCGCGATCCATTCGTCGAGCGTCTTGACGTCGACGCGCGCGAACATCTCCGCCACCCGGCGCTTGGCCCGGTCAAGCGCGGCGATGAACCGCGGGTCGTCTTTCACCGGCGCGATCAGCGGGTCGTAGACGTCGACCTTCGGCTCGGGCCAGCCCATCTCGACCGCGCGCTCCCATGCGGCCAGCGCCGCCTCGCGATTGCCGAGCATCGCCTGCACCGCCACATCTTCGTAGACGGGCGGGAAACTGCGGTCGCCTTCGGCGATGGCGCGGCGATTGACGTCCAGCACCGTCTCGAGCAGCGGGCGCGCCATATCGCGCCGGCCCGCGCGCACGTAGAGAAAGGCGCGCAGGGTGCGCGGCGTGTAGCCATTCCACAAGCCACGGCCGTCCGGCCGCTCCTTGAGCGCAGCATCGACCATCGCCTCCGCGTCGGGACTACCCGCATAGGTCGCGAACTCGGTCAGGTACAACAGCCCTTCCGCGCCGCCGGGACGGGCACGCATCGACTCGCGGCACAAGGCGATGGCCGCAGCGTAATCACCGCGACGCAACGCCAACTGGGCCTGAATCAACGGGATGCGCTGGCCGCCCGCCGGGTCGTCGGCCTTGAAGCGCGCGGCCGCCGCCGCCACCCAGCGCCGGGCGATGTCATCGTCGAAGAAGCCCAGCGCAATCGAGACGTGGTAATACGCGTTCGGCACATTCGGGGAAAGCGGCCAGGCGCGCATCGCCCAGTACGCCGACTGATCGAGACGGCCGGCATTGAGCTCGAGCAACGACAGGTCGTTCATCGCCCCGGAATAATTGTGGTCGAGCTCGATGGCCCGCTGCATCGAGAGCCGGGCCTCGTCGGCGTGTCCCGCCGCCGACAGCACGTTGCCCAACCCATAGTGGCCGCGCGCGAGTTGAGGATCGAGGCGCACGGCCTGCCGCCCGGCCTCGATGCCTCGCAGGAATTCGGCCCGTCCATAGATGCCGCCCTTGAACGAAAAGCGCTGCGCCAGCACCGCGTAGGCCAGCGCAAACTGCGGATCGAGCGCGATGGCTTTCTGCAGGCTGTCGATGCCTTGCTGATTCTGCTCGGGGATGCCGAGTGACAGACGCCGCTGCTGCAGATAGAGCTCGTACGCCTCGCTGTTCGCGGTCGGCGCGCGCTCGATGCGTTGACGCTCGGCCGGGGCCAGCGACGCCTGCAGCGCGCGCGTGACGCGCACCGCGATGTCGCTCTGCACTTCGAAGATGTTCGACAGCGTGCGCTCGTATTGTTCGGTCCACATCGACTCGCCGCTCGGCGCGGACAGCAGCTGGACGCCAACACGCACCTGGGAGCCGGCGTGCCGCACGGTCCCGGTGAGCACGGCGCCGATGCCGAGATCGCGCGCCATGTCGGGGAGCTGCGCGGCGGGATTTTTGAAGCGCAACACCGCGGCCCGGCTCATCACGCGCAGCGAGCTCACCTTCGCCAGCTGCAGGGTCACCTCTTCGGTCACACCGGCGGCGAAGTACGCCTGCCCGGCGTCACCGAGATTTTCGAAGGGCAGCACGGCGATGCCACGGGCCTGCGGCAGCGCGGGCGCGGATGGATCGCTGCCCCGCGATGCGCGCCAATACCAACCGCCCACCGCCAGCGCCGCGATGACGACCGTCGCCACAGCCACCGGCATCATCGACGGCCAACGCCGCGGGGGCGCCGGTGTCGCATTCCGCGAGCCGTCGCCGATCGCGTCGAGCGCGAACCGCAGATCGGTCGCGGTCTGGAAGCGGTTCGCCGGTTGTTTCTCGAGGCAGTGACCGACGATGCGCGAAAGGGCCTCGGGGACCGCGGCCAGCGTCGCGACGATCGGCGGGTCGGCGTGCAGCGTCGCGTGCATCGTGTCGATCGACGAATCGCCCTGGAACGCGCGCCGTCCGGCGAGGAGCTCGTAGAGGATGCAGCCAAACGCGAAGATGTCGGCCCGATGATCGATCGCTCCGCCCCGCACCTGCTCCGGCGCCATGTAGCCGGCCGTGCCCAGCACCATTCCCGCGCTCGTGAGGCCACCGGTCACCGTCGGTGCCTGCGTGGCGGCGGAGGCGTCAGGCTCGACGGTGGTGCTCTTGGCGAGACCGAAGTCGAGAATCTTCACCTGTCCGTCGTTGAGGACGAAGACGTTGTCGGGCTTGAGATCGCGATGCACGATGCCGCGGGCATGCGCGGCTTCGAGCCCGCGCGCAATCTGCGTCGCGATGGCGGTCGCCTTCGGCGGCGACAGTGGACCGCCGCGGACCAGGTCGCGCAGCGTCTGGCCTTCGAGCAATTCGGTGACGGCGTAGTGCACACCGTTGTCGCTGCCGAAATCGTGAATCGCGAGGATGTTGGGATGAGAGAGCGCGGCGACGGCGCGCGCTTCGCGTTCGAACCTGGTGACGCGATCCGCGTCGTGGCTGACCGCAGGCGGCAACACCTTGAGTGCGACATCGCGCCCCAGCTTGACGTGATGCGCGCGGTAGACTTCACCCATTCCGCCCGCGCCGAGCAGGCTGATGATTTCGTAACTCCCGAGGCGCGAACCGGGGGCGACGGTCATCTTCGGGATGGGCTGGATGCTACCTTCTGGCGTCGAAGGGTTCAAGGATTCCTTGAACTGCACTGAACCCTTGAAGCTTGATATCGAGAGGAGTCGAGCCTTAGTGCTTAACTCGCTCAGCGCGATCGGACGGCCTTCGGAGAGGCCGGCCTGCCAGCCGAAGCTCGTTCTGACCCAGCGAGCGAAGGCTGGACGAACGCCGCCAGGTGCTCGCCGGTCAGCGTTGACTTCTTCGCCACGAGATCGGCCGGGGGGCCTTCGAACACGATCTTCCCGCCGTCGTGGCCGGCGCCCGGCCCGAGGTCGATGATCCAGTCGGCGTGCGCCATCACCGACAGGTGGTGCTCGATCACGATGACCGATTTGCCGGAGTCGACCAACCGATCCAGCAGTCCGAGCAGCTGCTCGAGGTCGGCGAGGTGCAGCCCGGTGGTCGGCTCGTCGAGCACGTAGACGCCGCCTTCTTCACCCATGTGCGTCGCGAGCTTGAGCCGCTGCCGCTCGCCACCCGACAGCGTGGTGAGCGGTTGGCCGAGCCGCAGGTAGCCGAGTCCCACGTCGGCCATGCGCTGCAGGATCGCGTGCGCGGCCGGTGTATGCGCCTTCCCTGCGCCGAAGAAGCCGACCGCATCTTTGACGGGCAGGTCGAGTACCTCGGCGATGTTGCGCCCGCCGAGCCGGTAGTTCAGGACCGCCGCCTGGAACCGCCGGCCCTCGCACTCCTCGCAGACCGTAGTAACGCCGGCCATCATCGCGAGGTCGGTGTAGATCACTCCGGCGCCGTTGCAGGTCGGACAGGCGCCCTCGGAGTTGGCGCTGAACAACGCCGGCTTCACGCTGTTGGCCTTCGCGAAGGCGTTGCGGATCGGATCGAGCAAACCGGTGTACGTCGCCGGGTTGCTCCGCCGCGAGCCACGGATCGGCGTCTGGTCAACCGATACCACCTCGTCCCGGTCACTCACCGAGCCGTGAATCAGTGAGCTCTTGCCCGAGCCGGCCACGCCCGTCACCACCACCAGCAGACCGAGCGGGATGTCGACGTTGACGTTCTTCAGGTTATGAGTGCGCGCGCCGCGCACCTTCATCACACCAGAAGGCTTTCGCACAGACGACTTCAGGGAAGCCCGGTCGGAGAGATGTCGCCCGGTGAGCGTGCCACTCGACCGCAATCCATCAACGGTGCCCTCGAACACCACCTCCCCGCCGGCGGTGCCGGCGCCGGGGCCGAGGTCGATAACGTGGTCCGCGATCGCGATCGTCTCCGGCTTGTGCTCGACCACGAGGACGGTGTTGCCCTTGTCGCGGAGCCGCAGCAGCAGGTCGTTCATCCGCTGGATGTCGTGTGGGTGCAGCCCGATCGTCGGCTCGTCGAAGACGTAGGTCACGTCGGTGAGCGACGACCCGAGGTGGCCGATCATCTTCGTGCGCTGCGCCTCACCGCCCGACAGCGTGCCGGACGGCCGGTCGAGGCTGAGGTAGCCGAGTCCGATCTCGACGAACGATTCGAGCGTGTGCCGCAGCTTTGTCAGCAGCGGCGCGACCGACGGCTCCTTCAAACCGCGCACCCACTCGGCGAGATCGCTGATCTGCATCGCGCATGCGTCGGCGATGTTGATCTTGTTGATCTTTGAAGATCGGGCGGCCTCGTTGAGACGGCTGCCCTTGCACTCGGGACAGGTCGTGAACGTGACCGCGCGCTCCACGAACGCGCGGATGTGCGGCTGCAGCGCGTCGACGTCCTTGGACAGGAACGACTTCTTGATCCGCGGAACCAGGCCCTCGTAGGTGAGGTTCAGTTTCTCGACCTTCACCTTGGTCGGTTCGTTGTAAAGAAAGATGTGGCGCTCCTGCTTGCTGTACTTGCGGATCGGCTTGTCCGGATCGACACCCGCGGCCGCGAACGTGCGCATGTGCCAGCCGTCGGCCGTGTAGCCCGGGACCTTGAGCGCGCCCTCGCTGAGCGATTTGCTGTCGTCGAATAGTTGCGACAGGTCGATGTCGGTGACCGACCCCATCCCCTCGCACCGCGGGCACATGCCGCCCTGGTAGACGACGTCGCGCACCACGATCCGCTCGCCCTTGCCCTTGTCGACGGTCATCGCCCCGCTCGCCTTCCGCGTCGGGATATTGAACGAGAAGGCGTTGGACGAGCCGATGTGCGGCTTGCCGAGACGGCTGAACAGAACCCGCAGCATCGCGTTGGAGTCCGTCACGGTGCCGACCGTCGACCGGGAGTTGGCTCCCATCCGTTCCTGGTCGACGATGATTGCGGTCGTCAGCCCTTCCAGGACATCGACCTCGGGCCGCCCGAGCGTCGGCATGAATCCCTGTACGAACGCGCTGTAGGTTTCGTTGATCAGCCGCTGCGACTCCGCCGCGATGGTCCCGAACACCAGCGACGACTTGCCCGATCCCGAGACGCCGGTGAACACCGTCAGCCGCCGCTTGGGGATCTCGACACCGACGTCTTTCAGGTTGTTCTCGCGCGCGCCCTGGACGCGGATCAGGTCGTGCGCGTCGGCAAGTTTGTTGGAGGGCATGGTCGCGATCATGCCACGAGCCGCCAACTGGGTCGTCCGCTCCAGTAGAATCCGGACCTATGCCATTCAGAAACATTCAGCGTGCCGCATTGACGTCGACCATCGCCGCGGTGATCGCTCTGGCGCCTGCGCTCGAAGCAGGCCAGACAGGCGTGCAATCGGTGCAATACCGGTCGCCCGAGGGCGTCGAGTATCGCTCGCTCCCCGATACGGACGCCGTCAAGAGCGCGCGAACCGCTCTCGAGGCCAACCCGAAAAACATTGCGCGCATTATCGACCTTGGCGTCGCCCAATCGGGTGCGCGGCAGTTTCGCGAAGCCATCGCGACGTTCACGCGGGGGCTCGAGATCGAGCCGAACAACGCGCTGCTCCTCCGATGGCGCGGGCATCGATATCTGTCCGTGCGTGAATTCGATCGCGCGTTCGCCGATCTCACGCGCGGCGGCGCCATCGACAGTACCGATCTACGGAATCTGGTACCACCTCGGTATCGTCCAGTACCTGCGCGGAGACTTTGCCGAGGCGGCCGCATCGTTCGCCAAGGCTCAGCCGATCGCCCCGGACGCCGGCGAACTGGCGGGGTCCACGGACTGGTTGTGGATGTCGCTCAGCCGAGCCGGTCGCGGCGCGGAAGCGAAGGCGATGCTCGATCGGCGGCCGGACTCGAAGCCGGTGACCAACGCCTACACGCGGCGCCTGCAGCTCTATCGTGGCGAGATTGGTCCCGAAGCCGTGGTCACGCCGACGGATACCGAGGACGTGCAGGTCGCCACGCTCGCTTACGGCCTGGGGAACTGGTACCTCGTGCGCGGCGACAAGGCGCAGGCGCGCACGTGGTTCGAGCGATCGATCCAGTCGGGCGGTTGGCCCGGGTTTGGATTCATCGTCTCGGAGGCGGAACTCCGGCGGCTTCGCTGAGGTCGTCCGCGCCTAGTCGCGGCCCGGCGCGTTCAGCTTTACGGCCGCCTTGATGAGTGCCTTGAATGCCTTCTCGTTGATCGTGTCGCCCTCGTGGATATCGATGGCGCGCCTGGTGTTGCCGTCGAGACTGGAATTGAAGAGGCCTGAAGGGTC
Source organism: uncultured Acidobacteriota bacterium (assembly GCA_963724485.1). Classification (GTDB taxonomy): domain Bacteria; phylum Acidobacteriota; class Vicinamibacteria; order Vicinamibacterales; family UBA2999; genus JACCSI01. Next base: position 92,666 of record CAVRUW010000008.1, on the reverse strand, counting down.
CTTCAGAGATGCTCCCTGGGCAAAAGTCATCTTCACGGCGTTCTTGTACGTCTCACCGGTGCAGACGAGCCCGTTATGCGACCAGGCTGGGACACCTGCCGGATTCGACGGCTTTTTCCATTTCCGCTCTTCGACCATGTCGGGGTCGGCCTGCTTGATCAGCGTGCGGATGCGAGAGAGCGTTTCGCCCCGCCAGTCGTTCAGAACATCGTTCTTCGCTTCGATCACGTTGCTCTTCTTCATGATGCTGAGAATCTCCTCGTAAAAAATCTAGGCGTTGGCGACCGGCGGTCAGGAGGCGCTTCGCCGGCGCCACTTGGTGGTGTAGGGCAGCACGAACAGGTACAGACCGCTGAACAGGAGCAAGGCCAGCGGGGGCAGCGGCGAGTAGGTCACCAACCCAGGAGGGTTCTCGGGTCCGAAGGCGGCGATGTGGACGAAGTTGGCGATGACCGTCAACGTGAAGGCAATGGACAGCCAGCGGTGGGTCTGCCGAATCAATTTGCTCATGAGATCCTCGCGAGTAGATCGACGAGCTTTCCGCCCATCATCTTCCAGCCGTAGCGCGCGCCACCGAACTCCTTCTTCTGGTCCGTCTTGAAGCCCGACTGCACGAGGGACAGGCGCGTGCCAGACGCCGTGGGCGTGAGCGTGAACGTCACGACGGTGTCGAGGAAGGGGACGCTCCACGTGTAACTGAGCTTCCGATGCGTTTCGATCTCGAGCAGCCGGCAATTCACGATGCCGTCCCAACCCGGATACGACTGCGTCTTGAACGTGAACGCGGCTCCCGGCTCGAGCTTCAAGTCGATGACGGGCAGGAGCCACTCGGCGAGCAGCGCAGGGTCAGTGAGCGCGCGCCACACTTTCTCCGGCGCATGATGCAAATCGAATTCGAACGAAAGCGATTCGGTCTGCGATGGTGGGGTCGTGTCGACGGCAGTCATTTGTCCATCTTCTCCAGCAGTTGTTCAAGGCGATCAACGTGCTCCGTCCAGAAGGCGCGGTAGTGCGCGATCCAGTCGATGAGCGGCTTCATCCCGCGCGGCTCCACGCGGTAGTAGACCAAACGCCCCTCGCGCCGGCCGTTCACCAGGCCGGCGTCTTTCAACGTGGCGAGGTGCTGCGAGACCGCCGGCTGCGAGATATCGAAGCGCGCTGTGAGGTCCTTCACCGCGGTTTCGCCACGCATGATCGACTTGAAGATCGCCCGGCGGCTGGGGTCCGCCAGCGCCTGGAAGATCTTGTCTTCGAGCACGGCTGCGCTCGGCATCCATTACGTATAAGCAAATGCTTATGGATTGTCAAGGCCGCTTCGGGCAGCGGAGAAGACCTCTAGATTCCAAGGGGTCGCCGCGGCTCTGCCGAGTAGCGTGAAAAAGCAGCGCGGCGGTGCTGCTAGTGCACAACGCCCTGGCGGAACTCCGCCTCAGCGGCGTCAACATAGGCGCGGTAGCCCTCGGGGTCGATGAATGCGTCCACCGGGTTCTCCGCCGTCTGGCTCGCGACAAACTTGCGATACCTGCCCCATGGCCTTGCACGCGAGGTCACCCAGATGTCGGCGGGGAGGCTGCGCAGCACGCGGAAGCTGCGCTCGAGCCCGCCCGCGTGGTCGCCATACGGCGACGAGTTCAGGAGCACTTTGACGTCCGTGATGTCGAAGCCGAGCTTGGTTGCGCGCTCATTACTTGCCTACTGGGCCTCTCGCGCGTTCGCGAATGCCTCCGCGATTTTCGTCGCCAGACCGAACGTGTCCGCGAACGAGGTGTTCGACATCACAGCCACGACAATCCCCCGCTCCCGCAATGTCATCAACGACGTCACGGGGCCGCCCAACACCTCGCCGTCATGGCCGACCACCGGCGTTTGTTGACCCGACAGCGGCACGGTCTCGAGGTCCCAGCCAAGGCCGTAGCCTGTCTCCTGCCCCGATGGCAATCGCTGTGAGGTCTGGAGTAATTCCACCGTGGCCGGTTGCAACAGTTTGCCGCCGTTGATTGCCATCCCGAAGCGAACCAGGTCGGACGGCGTGGATAAGAAAACGCTGGCGCCCGCGTAACACGAAAGGTCGATCTCTCGCATGGGGTCCGGCCCATAGCGGGGATCCGCCGCGAACCTTGGGAAGTAGAACGTCGCGATGTCCTCGATCTCCTTCGTCGCGGCGTCCGCCCTCGTGTCGCGCATCCGCAACGGATCGAAGATTTGGTCCCGCATGAAGGTGAGAAACGGCGCGCCCGCGGCAGCTTCGACCGCCGCGCTGACCACGATCCAGCCGTAGCTCGAATAGCGATACTGGGTCCCCGGCTCGAAGAGCAGCTCGCGATCCGCAAAGAACTCCAGCGCTTCGACCGGTCGCTCGCAGCGCTGAGAAAACAGCGGCCCTTCGTCACCGCCGTCGGTCCTGACGCCGGCCACATGCCCGAGCAACTGGCGCAGTGTCACGGGCCAGGGTTTCTTCGGAAATTCAGGGACGTAGGTCTGAATCTCCTCGTCCAGCTTCAACCGGTCCCTCTCCAGCAGCAAGCCGACCGCGGCCGATGTGAGCACGGCGGAAGCGGTGCCGATCCTGAACCGGTGATTCGGCGTGACGGGCGCGCGTTTCTCGAGATCCGCCCAGCCGAAGCCTTCGGCCCACACGATGTCACCGCCGACACCGACCGCTACGGAGAGCCCCGGCAGGTTCTGCTCGGTGAGACCTGCGCGCATGATTGCTCGCCCGCGTTCCACGGCACCGGTCCACTGTTGCGAGGGGTCCGAAAGCGTCACGGAGGTCACGCTCCGAGGGTCCGGGTGCAGGGGTGTCGCCGTGGCACTCACGTATATCCACAGCCCCGCAATCCCCAGGATCACCAGGCCGACGCCGAGAGCGACCAGCGTGAGCCAGGTCTCTATCCGATTCCAGCGCTTGGCCACGTTTCGCTACCCTACTACAAAGAACTTTATGATGCAAAGAATGGCGACGGCAGGACTTCGGGATCTTCCGAATCGGATCACGCAGCAGATTACCGCCGTCGTGACTTCAGCAGCTCGTCCAGCCCGGCGCTCAGCTCGGCTTCCGGCACGAGGCCGGTCCACTCGCGAAACTTCGTGCCATCGGGATGCAGGAGGACGAACTGCGGCGTGCTCTTGAAGCCGAGACGCTGACGCGCCGCCTCCGTGCGAGCATCGCCGGTGTCGAGAAAGAGAAAGTCGATCCGCTTCGCGTATTTGTGCTCGAGCCCATGCACGATGGGCTTCATCTTCTGACAGCCCAGTCAAAGTGGATGGTAGAACTCGACGAGCTGCGGATTGCCGGTCGCGCCGACGCGCGCCGGATCGCTCGGGGTGTATTCATCCTTGGGCTGACCCGCCAGCGTTGCCGTGAGGAGCAGCGTAACGAGTCCGACGGTCTTAGTGGTCGTGGTCAGGGTCATGGTCATGCTCCGCCGTGCGCGGCCGACAGGAGCCGCAACTCCAATAATACGCGTCTCGTGCCGATCGCTCCGCCGGCACCGGGCGACCTGCTATGGTGGCGTGTCCCTGCGCAGGAGGAGCGATGATCAACAGATTCAGGCGAGTTGCCGACGCCACGGCGTCGTTTGTCGGTTCTCCGTGGACCTTTGCCGCGAACGTCGCGCTGACAGCACTGTGGTTGATCCTCGGGCCCGTATTTCACTTCTCGGACACCTGGCAGCTGACGATGAACACGGCGGCGTCGCAGGTAACCTTCCTCATCGCATTTCTGCTTCAAAACACCCAAAACCGCGACACGCGTGCCTTGCAGCTCAAGCTCGATGAGTTGATCCGAAGTACGGCGGGAGCACGGCCTCAGCTGATCAACCTCGAAGAGTTTGATGACGAGCAGCTCGAGGCGCTCAAGCGGCAGTTCGAAAAGATTCGAGAACGTCGAACTCAGGAACGGTGATAGCTCACGACGTCAGCCGAGGTGGCCGGCCGCCGAGAGCCGTCGATCCAGATCGTAGGCGGCACTGATCAACGCCAGGTGGGTAAAAGCCTGCGGGAAGTTGCCGAGGTGCTGCGCTCGCGGGCCCAGCTCCTCGCCGTACAGTCCCAGGTGATTCGCATACCCAAGCATCTTCTCGAAGAAGAACCGCGCCTTGGGGAGATCGCCCATGCGGGAGAGGCACTCGACGTACCAGAACGAGCACATCGAGAACGTGCCCTCCTGACCGGTGAGGCCGTCGGAGAAACTCTCCCCGAGACGGTAGCGATAGACCAGGGAGTCGCTCACCAGCTCCTGCTCGATGCCGCGCAGCGTGTCGAGCCACCGCGGGTCGGTCGGCGACACGAAGCGGACCAGGGGCATGAGCAGCGCTGCGGCATCGAATGTGGTCGCGCCCGGGTGCTGGACGAAGCCGCGGCGCGACGAATCCCAGAAGCGTTCGTAGATGTCGCGGTAGATCGTGTCCCGTGCCTCGTACCAGCGAGAGGAGGGAGCCGGGAACGAGCGTCTGTTCGCGAGGCGGAGGGCGCGGTCAATCGCCACCCAGCACATTACGCGCGAGTAGAGAAACTCCCGGCGCCCGCCTCGCACCTCCCAGATGCTCTCATCCTTCTCGCGCCAGTGTTCACACACCCAGTCGATCAGCCGGACGACGTTCATCCACGCGTCGTGTCCGATCGGCGACCCATACTTGTCATACAGGTATACCGAGTCCATCAACTCGCCGTAGATGTCGAGCTGATGATGAGCGTGGGCGTCGTTGCCAATGCGGACCGGACGCGAGCCCATGTAGCCCTCGAAGTGGTCCAGCGTTTCCTCGCGCATCACGGGACGGCCGTCGATGGCGTACATGATCTGGAGCGATCCGTCTGGCGGCAGCTCCTCACAGCGCGCCATCATCCAGCGCATGAACGCCGCGGCCTCGTCGGTGTAGCCAAGTCGCATGAGTCCGTAGAGGGTGAACGACGAGTCGCGAATCCACGAGTAGCGGTAGTCCCAGTTGCGCACCCCGCCGATGGTCTCGGGCAGCCCGAACGTGGGTGCGGCGACGATTGACCCGTGGTCTCTGGACGTGAGCAGCTTCAGCACGAGCGCGGAACGGTTCACCATCTCCCGCCAGCGGTTCTTGTACGTGCTGCGGCTGATCCAGCCGCGCCAGAAGTTCACGGTTTGTTTGAACGCATCGCGCGAATAATCGGGATGCGCGCATGGCGACGGCTCGTCCGAGGCGACCATTTCGAGGACGAACCACGCGGATTGGTCAGCCCCGAGCGTGAACTCCGCGACGGCGGCTCCCTCCTCGAGCTGCATTGGTACGGACGAACGTAACCGCAGCACCAGCTCGCGCGCTCCGGCGCGGCCAACGAACAGGATTTCCGTGTCGCTGCGCCTCTCTACGGTATGCGTGGCGCGAGCGTAGTCAAATCGTGGATCGCACCGCATTTCGAAACGGAGTTCGCCACGGACGGTTTTCGCGCGACGCACGAGATTGTGAGCGACGCCGGCGTCCTCCACCGGCATGAAGTCCGACACCTCAGCCACGCCGCTGTCCGACAGGAACCTGGTGAGCAACACATTCGTGTCCGGCAAATAGAGCTGCCTGTGGACCGCGTCGTCGAGCTGCGGCGCGATCTGGAAGCTGCCGCCGCGGTCGGCGTCGAGGAGAGCCGCAAACACTGAGGGTGAGTCAAACGACGGGAGGCAGAGGAAGTCGATCGACCCGTTCTTGCTGACCAGCGCGACGGTGTGAAGGTCGCCGATGATGCCGTAGTCTTCGATGGGAGCGTAGCGGTTTGGCAGCATTGGAACGAGTGCAAGTCAAACTGCCTGCACTGGGACATTCACGCGAGCCCACGTCGAGAACGAGCTCGGGTGCCGGCCCGCTATTTTGTTTGCGTGGACAATGCGGTCATGCGAAGGGGAACCCAAGTAGGTATGAGTCTGGAAGTAACTGAACGTCTCTGCGACCTCAGCGGCTCCAGGAAACAGATTCGCAAAAACTTCCTTTGGGGCCTGGTTGAACGAGAAGTTGTGACCCTGTCGATTCAGGGTGTCGACGATCTTGTTGAAGCTCATGAAATCACCGACGAGTGGCAGATACTCGCCATCGCCTGCCTCATCCGGCTCTGCGAATGCTCCGGCCACGATGCTCCCCAGTTCGCTGATATCGCCCATGTGAAGGCAACGCACATCGGGATCGAGAGGAAGAGCCCAGCCCACGGATCCGTCTGCCTGCTGTTGCGGGGCGAGAGTGCCCACAAGATTCTGGTAGTAGAAAGGCGCGATGACGAACGTGTGATGGACAAACCCGGCTTCCTTGACGATCCGATCAATCTTGGCCTTGCCGGTAAAATGAGGAACGTTGAACCTGCCGCCGCTGATGGCTTCGACGTTCGGCAGGGTTGACCAGATTACGTGTTTGACACCGGCATCCTTGGCAGTACGGACGGCTTCGGTTGCCTGCTTGGCCTCGTCGGTCCCTTCTTCCCAAAAGTTGGTGACGAGAAAGACGCCATGTGCGCCTTCGAATGCTGCGGCGAGGGTCTCCGGCCGGTCTAGATCTGCTTCGACGACTTCGTCGGCCAGGTCGCGATGCGTGTCTGGATTGCGGCTCAGCGCGCGTACTTTGAATTGGCCGCTGGCCCGCAGAGCACGTACGACTCCGCCTCCCTGCCGACCCGTTGCGCCGGTCACGGCGATCAGTTTTTCGCTGCCTGCTGTCGTGCCCATGGGACAACCCTCCTCGCGTTGGTCAGTCTCGTCTACGAGTCGTTTCAGGTCTTTGCGATACAGCCGAGCGTGAACATTCGTCTAGATCCGGATGGGGCTAGTCGAAGCGCAAGCTGAGGTGTGACGGACTCACCCATTCGCCGCGTCATCCATTTCGCACTTCATAAGGGACTCAGGCGCACAGAAACGTGCGCGGGTGAACATTTGTAGATTCCTGACCACCCAATGGTACTCCCCTTGCTGCTTCGACGAGGGTCCATGCCGAGCAAACCCTGCTGCGGCGACGTCCTGATCGTCGGCTACTCCGTCGGCGCCGAGTCGTCGTACCGCGTCCTGGATGCCACTACAAACAAAACGGTGGCTGGGCCCTTTTCTTCGCTTCGCGAGGCCCTGCGGCGCGCCGAGCAATTGCGAGGCAGTGGATCGATCTGGCACACGAGCGTCGACCGTCGCGGTCGCGAACTCAGTCCGCCGGTCAAACTCGCGAACTGGAGTATCCGAACCTGACGCCCGCGGCAAATCTTGCCCGGCCCGAGGGGTCACATCAACGCTTGAGAATCGCGCCCGACCGCACGCTTTGACGGCAGCACTCCTCACTCACTACACTGACTCCGTGCGCCGCATTGTTGCCGCGTTGCTGATTCCCGCGTTTCTGGGAATCTCGAGCCTGGTGGCTCTGCTGCATACGCATGTCTACGAGGCGCACGAGCATGCCGAGCACCAGCATGGTCTAGCGGCGCACGAGCACCACTCGCGCCCGGCTCATCGCCCAGAGGCCGCTCCGATCATCGAGCGCTGCGAGCCAGGGCTGCACGCGAAGGCGTTTACCTTCATCGCCACCACGCCGCAACCGATCCCGACGATCGATGCGGCGCTGATTCCCGCCGTACTCAAGGTTCCGGCTCCACCAATCAAGCGCGCGCTGGCGCCAGCCGACGTGCGCGTGCACGGTCCGCCGCCTCGCGGTCCCTCCTCCTCCCGCGCCCCACCATCGTTCGTGCTCGCCTGATTCCTTGACCGGGCTGCAGCCGCCTGCGCGGCGACGTCCGGCTCTCCGTCAGTCCGAATCATTTCGAGGATCGTTATGCCGACTCGATTCCAGGTTTGTACCTGGATCGCCGCGGTTGGCCTGCTGGTGCCGTCGCTGGCCGCTGGGCAGGACCGCACCGAGCGCGACGTCGTGGAGCTGGTGCTCCGCGACAGCCCCCAGGCACGCGCGATCAGGGCCGAGACCGACGTCACTCGCCGCGAGCAGCTGGCACGACTCGCCTACCCGAATCCGTCGGTGACCTACAGCCGCGAGGGCGCAGGATTCACCGAATTCCTGCAGGCTGAGCAGGTGCTGCCGCTGTTCGGCGTGCGTGCACGCCCTTGCGCGTGCCGGCGCGGCCACTACCGCCGCCGCGGAGGCCGAGCGCGACGTGCGGCTGTGGATGCTCCGCGCAGAGGCGGCGGCCGCCGTGGCGCGGCTCGCTGCCGAGCAGGCACGTGCGGCGGCTGCACAGGCACAGATTCGTGAGGTCGAACGCCTCATCGAGATTCTGCGCACGCGCGAGCGGGAAGGCGAGGGATCGCGGTTCGACCGCGTACGCGCCGAGCAGGAGTTGCGAGATACGCGGCAGTCGCTCACCGACGCGATTGTGGCCGCGGCCGAGGCGCGCGCCACGCTGACGGGGATGCTGCCCCCGGGGGTAGCCGTTAGCACTGTGATCGCGACACCGGTGTCGGCCGGCGCCGTCGATGCCGTGGACACCCTGATCGCGAAGGCTACATTGGCGCGTGCCGAGTTGCGCGCACTTCAGCAGCTCGCCGACCGTGCGACGTTCGAGGCCGACGCCGCCCGCCGCGCGCGCCGCCCGTCGCCGACAGTGTTCGGCGGGCTCAAACGCGCCGACGATCTCAGTGGGCGTGACACGGGTGGTGTGTTCGGCGTCAGTGCCTCGCTGCCGCTTTTCGATTCGGGCAGCCGCGAAGCCGCGCGCTGGGACGCGGAGCGCGCCCGCGTCGAGGCCGAGCGCGTGTCAATCGAGTCGCGCATTCGCGGCGAAATCAGCGGTGCGCGAGAAGTCCTTGATGTGCGGCTCGGCGCTCTCGCTCAGGAGCCGCAGGGCGCCGGCGACGAGCTCGTGCAGATTGCCGAAGTCGCCTACCGCGAAGGCGATGTCGGCATCCTTGAACTGCTCGACGCCGTGCGCGTGTCGGCACGCGCACGCATGCGCGCCATCGATCTGCGCCTCGATGCCCGGCTGGCGCAGCTGGCGCTCGAACGGGCCGTGGGAGACACGTTGTGGCCTTGAGATTCTTCGCTGGTGTCCTTGTCATCGCCATCGCCGCCGCTTGCGGTCGATCGGCCACGCCTCCCGAGGGCGCGTTGGAAGAACCGGAAGCGCTGAGCGTGACGCGATGGACGGACAAGACCGAGTTGTTCGCGGAGTATCCGCCCCTGGCGGTCGGCTCGACCTCGCGGTTCGCGATTCATCTCACGCAGCTCGACCCCTTCAAGGCGATCACCGACGGCGTGGTGGAAGTCCGCCTCCAAGGCGGCGCCGGCCAGCCGGAGGTGTTTCGCGTGGAGGGACCGTCGCGGCCAGGCATCTTCGGCGTCGACGTAAAGCCCGCCACTCCCGGTAAACGGGAGATGGTCATCGTGCTGAATGCGCGCGGCATCAGCGATGAGCATCGCGTTGGAGACGTCGAGGTCCACGCCAACGCCGACGCCGCGCGCGCCGCCGCACCCGCCGGCGAAGAAGATGCGCCTGGCATCAGCTTCCTGAAGGAACAGCAGTGGAGCCTGGACTTCGGCACGGCGCTCGTCAAGGAGGCGTCCGTTCGCGAATCGATCCGCGTGCCGGCGCGTCTCGACGCCAGGCCGGGCGGCGCCGCGGACGTCGTCGCGCCGATCGACGGCCGATTGACACGCGTCGCGGAACTGGCCATCGGCGCCAGCGTCTCTCGTGGGCAGGAGCTCGCGCGTCTGTCGCCCCCGCCATCGCTACCGGGCGACCTGCCGCAGCTTCAGCGCGCACGCGCCGACGCCCAAACCGCGCTGGCGTCTGGCCACGCGCGATCGCGAACGCGCCGAACGCCTGACGACCGCCGGCGCGGCGCCCGAGAAGCGGCTTGACGAGGCGCGCTCGGTGGAAGATCAGGCGAAGACGCGCCTCGCCGCAGCCGACGCGACACTGGCGCAGTACAACGCGGCGCGCGCTGGCGGCACAGCGAATGGCGAGGGGCTGTTCGTGATTCGAGGGCCGGTGAGCGGCGTCATCGCCCAACGCGAGGCCGCGACAGGTGCGAACGTCAGCGCCGGCGACGTGCTGTTCCGCGTCGTCGATGCGTCCCAGGTGCATGTCATCGGTCAGATTCCCGAGGCGGACGCCGCGCGGGCGCGGCTCGTGAGCGCGGCCGAGATCGAAGTGCTGGGACAAACGGACCGGGTGCCAGCGGGCCGCCTGGTCAGCGTCGGCAAGGTGCTCGATGCGCAAGCGCGCACCCTGCCGATCACGTTTGCGTTCGACAACAGCAAGCTTGCCTTCCCTGTCGGGCAAACGGTGGCTCTCCATCTGCTGATGGACGCGACGGCGGCGCGACCGGCGGTGCCCGCGGCCGCACTCGTCGACGATGCCGGCCGGCTGATTGTGTTCGTACAGCGCGAAGGCGAGACCTTCGAGCGGCGGGCGGTCACGGTGGGGCCGAGGTCAGGCGATCTCGTTCAGATCATTGAAGGCGTCAAGCCGGGAGAGCGCGTCGTCACCAAAGGCGCGTACCTCGTGCGTCTCGCGTCACTCTCGACGAACGGTGCCCGCGCACGGCCACGTGCACTGATCGAGGCGGCTGATGATTGACGGACTCATTCGCTGGTCGCTGAGACACCGACCCATCGTCGTGGCGCTGGCGGCCGCATTCCTGGTCTGGGGCGGCTGGACCGCCACGCGCATTCCCCTCGACGTGCTGCCGGATCTCACCGCGCCAACGGTCACGATCCTGACGGAAGCGCCGGGCATGGACCCGCTCGAGATCGAATCACTCGTCACCTTTCCGATCGAATCGGCGCTCAACGGCGCGGCCGGCGTGCGGCGCGTGCGCTCGGCGACCGCCGTCGGCGTCGCGATCGTGTGGGTTGAATTCGACTGGGGCCAGGACATTCAGCGCGCGCGCCAGACCGTGGCCGAGAAACTCACTCTCGTGTCCGGATCGCTTCCACCGGATGTCGAGCCGCCATTCCTTACTCCTGTGTCCTCGATCATGGGCGAGATCCTGTTCATCGACCTGGAATCGGATCGGCACACGCCGCTGGAACTGCGCACCACAGCCGAGACGGTCGTGCGGCGGCGGCTGCTTGCCGTGCCCGGCGTGTCGCAGGTCATCGCGACCGGCGGCGAGCAGAAACAGTACCGAGGTCGTGATCGATCCGTCGCGACTGGCGGCGCACCAAGTAACGCTGTCCGAAGTCGAGCAGGCACTGACTGCGGCCAACCGGAACGCGACCGCGGGCTTCCAGGTGTCGCAGGGACAGGAGTATCTGGTGCGCGGCGTCGGTCGGCTCGCCGACGTCGAGGCCATCGCCGCAGTCAGCGTGAAGTTCACGGAGGCGGCGCCGATCTTGATTCGCGACATCGCCACGGTCCGCGAAGGCGCAGCGATCAAACGCGGCGAAGGGTCACACAACGCGCGTCCCGCGGTGATCGTCGGCATCCAGAAACAACCGGCTGTGAACACGCTGGAGCTGACGGCGCGGATCGACGCGACGCTCGAAGACATTCAGCGCGCACTCCCCCAAGGCATGCAGATCCATCGTGATCTGTTCCGGCAGGCCGATTTCATCGAGCAATCGCTGGACAATCTGTTCCGCGCGCTTCTCGAAGGCGCGGCGCTCGTGATTCTCGTGGTCGTCGTGTTCCTGATGAACATGCGGGCGGCGATCATCACGCTTCTCGCGCTCCCGCTCTCGCTCGTCGCGGCGGTGATCGGCATGGACCGCTTCGGCCTGACGATCAACAGCATGAGCCTCGGGGGTCTCGCCATCGCGATTGGCGAGCTCGTAGACGATGCGATCATCGACGTGGAGAACGTGGTGCGACGGCTGCGCGAGAACGCCGCGCGCCCCGAGGGAGAGGGCCTCCCCGTCATCGACGTCGTCTACCAGGCGAGCAGCGAGATTCGCCACTCGGTGGTGTTCGCCACGGTCATCGTCGCGCTCGTGTTCCTGCCCCTGTTCATGCTGACCAGCGTGGAAGGCCGTCTGCTGCGGCCGCTTGGCTTCGCCTACGTCGTCGCACTGACCGCGTCACTGATCGTGGCGCTGACGGTGACGCCGGTGCTCTGCTCCTGGCTGCTGCCGCAGTCACGTCTGATCGCCTCGGGCTCAGAGCCGCGGCTGACGCGACGGCTGAAGGCCACCTACGAGCGCTGGCTAGGCCACTTCCTCCATTACTGGCGCACGGTGCTGACGGTCGCCGCCGCGCTGCTGGTCGCCGCCATCGTGGGTCTCTTGTCGGCCGGTCGGTCGTTCCTCCCCGAATTCAACGAAGGTGCACTCACGGTCAGTGCTGTGACGATCCCCGGCACGAGCCTCGCCGATTCCAATGCGCTCGGGAACGGCCTGGAGCGGCTGATGCTGAGCGTGCCCGAAGTGACGTCCACGGCGCGCCGGACCGGTCGCGCGGAGCTCGACGAGCACGTGCAAGGTGTCGAGTCCGCGGAGATCGACGTGCGGCTCGAGATGAAGGACCGGTCGCGCGACGCGGTGATCGAGGAGCTGCGGCAGAAGGCCTCACTACTGCCCGGCACGAACGTCACGATCGGACAGCCGATCTCGCACCGCATCGACCATATGCTGTCCGGCACGCGGGCCAACATCGCCGTGAAGATCTTCGGCGACGATCTGCCAATGCTGCGGCAACTGGCCGCGCAAGTTCACGGCGAGATGGCGCAGGTCGAAGGCGTCGTTGATCTGGCCACCGAGCAGCAGACCGATATTCCGACACTGAAAGTGCGCGTCGATCCGGCGGCGGCGGCGCGGCAGGGGCTCGAGTCGGGCACGGTGGCCGAAGCCCTGCAGACGGCGCGGGTTGGCCATGCGGTCGGACAAATCGTGCAGGGCCAGATCGCGTTTCCGCTCGTCGTGCGCTACGCGAACGACCATCCGAGCGAGCTCGACACGATTGGAACGACGCAGATCCAGACGCCGGATCGACGGCAGATCCCGCTGTCCTCCGTCGCCCTCATCCAGGAGGATCGCGGGCCCAATTTCGTGATGCGCGAGAACGTCCAGCGGCGGATCGTGGTGCAGAGCAACGTGTCCGGCCGCGACCTGCGCAGCGTCGTCAACGACATCCAGGCGCGCGTCGGCCAGAACGTCCGGCTGCCGCAGGGCTACCACATCGATTACGGCGGCCAGTTCGAAAGCGAAGCGCAGGCGTCGCAGCAGCTGCTGTGGCTGTCGGCCGGAGTCATCGTCGCGATCTTTTTCATCTTGTCGGCCGCCTTCGGCTCGTCACGTGATGGCGCGCTGATCATGCTGAACCTGCCGCTCGCGCTGATCGGTGGCGTCATCGGGGTGTATCTCGCCGGCGGTGTACTGTCCGTCGCGTCGATCGTCGGCTTCATCACGCTCTTCGGTATCGCGACGCGCAACGGCATCATGCTCGTCTCGCACATCCGGCATCTGCAGGAGCACGAAGGCGTAACGGACTTCCGCACGGCGGTCGTCCGTGGCGCCAGCGAGCGGCTCGTTCCGATTCTGATGACGGCGCTGGCCGCGGGTCTGGCGCTGGTGCCGATCGCGCTCTCGGCCGGTGAGCCTGGGAGCGAGATCCAGGCACCGATGGCCATGGTCATAATGTTCGGCCTGGCGAGCTCGACCGCGCTCAACATGGTGGTCGTCCCGGTGCTCTATTCGCGATTCGGTCGGCCCGTCACACTGACTCGTTAGTCGGCGTGAGTCGCCTTGAGGGATCGCGTCGTACCTGCCGATTCAATCTCCTGACGCTCGCGAAGCGGCATCACCACGAGTCGAGAGAACGAGGCGCGGGCCATGTCGTCGGCATCGTCGAGTCCATACACGACCGACCTCGCTCGTGCCGCCGGCGTGAACGTGCCGAGCAGACGGTCGTACACCGTGAGGAGGTTGGCATAGTTCGAGTTGGTCTCGTTCACCACCCGCGAGTGGTGCATCTTGTGCACGTTCGGCGTGACCCAAACCAGCGAGAGCACACGATCGAGCGGCGGCCAGAGCCGGATGTTCGCGTGCTCGATGACGCCATTCGTCGCCTGCAGCAATCGCTGGATGAGCAGCGCCTCCGCGGGAAGTCCGATCAGCCAGATCGGCACGATGGCGAACATGAACCGCCACACCGTTTCGATGGGATGCGTGCGGTAGGTCGTCGTGACATCCACGAAAGCATCGCTGTGATGAATCCTGTGGAACCGCCACATGGCCGGCCACATGTGCATCGTGCGGTGCGAGAGGTAGCCGACGGAGAAATCCAGCACGAGAATGCCGATGAGCACTTGCGCCCAGAACGGCAGGCCTTGGCCGGCCAGCAGTCCGGCGGGCCTCCAACTGAGGGCCGCGATGCCCGCGATCGACGCGAGCAGCCAGTTCGATCCGAACGACAAGGCTGTCAGTCCGAGATTTGCCATCCGCCGTTCCCGCCGCCACGGCTTGTCCGCGAACATCGGCAGCAGAATCTCGAGCACGGCCCCGATGGCCATGACGATGAGAATGATCGAGACGTTGGTCAGGAACTCGCGCGCGGTCATGATGTCTCCTCGGCCGGCATCGTAGAGCCGCGGCGAGCCTCCGCAACTGACAAGTACCTGACTTTTGTGTCAGGAGCGCAAATCGAGGGGCACGAGAATTCGAAATTCAGCGCCCCCTCCGGGGCGTTCGTCGACTGTGATCTGGCCGCCTTGGATTTCGACGGCCCACTTCGCGATGGCGAGGCCGAGTCCCGCGCCGCCCGTGTCGCGCGTTCGAGAGTCGTCGACCCGGAAAAAACGATCGAAGATGCGCGCGCGATGTTCGGGCGAGACGCCAGGCCCTCGATCGGATATCGCGATCAGCGCTCGATCGCCGGTCCGCGCCACACGGATCGCAATCGCGCCGCCCACCGGGCTGTACTTGATGGCGTTATCCAGGATATTGGTCAGCGCCTCGCGGAACACCAGCCGATCGACGGGCGCGGTAATGGCCTCCTCCGCCTCGACGGTCAGCGTCTGGTTGCGCTCCTCCGCGAGCACGCCGAGCGACGACGCTACTTCGCGTGCCAGTTGACCCACGTCGTGGGATTCGCGCGACAGATGGATGGCGCCCGCGTCGCCGTGCGAAAGGCGTAGCAGCGTCTCCACCAGCTTCGACATGCGATCGACTTCTTCAAGCATGCTGCCGATCGCTTCTTTGTATTCGGCGGGACTGCGGGACTCGGCGACTGCGACCTCGCCAATCCCGCGGACGACGGCGAGCGGCGTTCGCAGCTCGTGCGACGAGTCGGCGGTAAACCGCCGAAGCTGGTCGAATGACGACTCGAGCCGGCCAAACGTTTCGTTGAACACGGCGGCGAGGCGGCCAATCTCGTCGCGTTGATTCGGCACGGTCAGCCGTTCGTGCAATCGTTCGGCGGTGATGCGGCGCGCCTCCGAGGCGAGATGATCGATGGGCGCGAGCGCTCGCCGTGCGAGCAGGTAGCCGCCGAGGCCTGCCAGTGCGACAACCAGCGGTAGCCCCAACGCCAGCACCGTTCGGACCTCCGAGAGTTCTTCACGAACGCGTTCCTCCAACCGGGACACTCTCAACACGACACTATGACCGCTGACGCTGACGGGCGCCGTGATCGTCCGCCATGGCTCACCGCTGGAAGCGACGATGGTTTCGTACGCGTACGACGTCGCGGTCGCGCCCAGAGCCACCGGTGGCAACGCTGTCGGCGCGCCCGACCGATGGATCTGTTCACCGCTCGCCGACCAGACTTCGTAAACCTTCGCTTCGACGTCATGGCCGTCCTGGTGCGCGTCCGCCGCCCAGACGACACGGCCGTCACTCGTTCGCGTGAGCCGCCCTTCGGCCGCTTCGAAATCGTCATGCAGCCGTTCGTCGAGTTGCTCGAGAAACTCGTGCCGGACTGCTACAAAAGTCGACACGGCGTAGACGATCAACATCGCGGTGAGGACGACGGCGTACCACACAGTCAGGCGCGCACGAATCGTCCACTGGGTCCAGGGCCCGGTCATGGTTCGCCCTCGCGGAGGACGAATCCAACGCCGCGTACGGTGTGAATCAATCGCTGGTGTGCGTCGATATCGACCTTCCGGCGCAGCCGCGCGACCTGGACATCGATCACGTTATCGATCGGCGTAGCCCGACGTGGTTCTTTCCACACCTCGTGCGCGAGCATTTCGCGCGAGACGACGTGCCCTTGATGGCGAAGCAAGTACTCAAGCAGCTCGAACTCACGCGCCGTCAGGTCGAGCGTGCGGCCTGCACGAGTCACCCGGCGCGCCACGAGATCCATCTCGAGGTCGACGGCCTGCAAGCGAAGGGTTTCCGCGGGACGGCCGCGCCGCAGCAACGCACGGATGCGGGCCAGCAGCTCTGGCAGCGCGAACGGCTTGACGAGGTAGTCGTCGGCGCCGAGGTCGAGGCCCAGCACGCGATCGTCGATGCCGTCGCGGGCCGTCAGGATCAGAACGGGCGTGTGCACCTGACGCTTCCGCAGCGTTTGCAGGATCTCCAGTCCACTGCGGCCAGGCAACATGAGATCGAGCAGCACCAGATCGAAGAGCTCGTCGTGAACGCGGAAAAAGCCGTCCTCGCCGGTTGGCGCCACGACGACATCGTAGTGCTCGGCTTGCAGGGCGGATGCGAGCACCTGCCCCAGCTTACGTTCGTCTTCGACGACCAGCACCCGCACACGCCGCATGTTATCGGTGTACCCGCCGGAAGACGCGCTTCCTGACACAAATGTCAGATTCATTGCCCGTCACTCCCCGTACGATTCTGGAGTGACATGGGAGGCCTTCATGAGAGCTGGTGTTCTTGTCCTGTCCGTCGTCATCGTTGCCGCCGCAGTTACGGCGGCGCAGCAGCAACCCAATCCGCGTCAGCAGCCGGGCGCGATGATCACGATGTATGCGCCCGAACAGCACGATCTGTATGACGGTCAATTCGTGCTATCCGCCAACCGCATCTACATGGTTGGTGGGTTGAACGACCCCGTGGGCTGGGATCACCTGGACAACGACGCCAAGACCGTCAAGCCGATCTCGGGCACCGCCGACATCAACGTGAACGATCTGACGAACACCGGCACGTTCGAAGCGCGCCTGAAGATCCCTGAAGGCGACCTCGTGCTGGCGATTGACAAGATCCACGAATTCAATCCGTGTCAGAACGGCGGCATCGTCGGATTCCTGCACGAGCACGGCACCGACTCAGGATGCGGCGATAACAACTGGCCGAAAACCTTCGTGTATCTCGCCGGCTGGGGCTTCGGACACGCGACGCTGAACGGGAAGCCGCTCTACGACAACTACGAAATGCACTTCATGATCACGCAGGGTATCCGCGACCGGAAGACGCTTCGCGTCAACTATCCGATGGCGAACAAGAAGCAGCCCGCCGGCGAGGTGAACCCGGCCACGCAGCAGATCGACTTCTACATCCGCAGTCCGCAACAGAATCCGAAGAACAAGCCGACTCGCGAGGTGTTCCTGCACTTCTTTGGCATGGAGATTACTTGGAAATAGGCCGGAGCCGCGCTCTTGTGGGCGCGCTGCTGTGTATGGTGAGTCCTATCCTCGCCAGCGCGCAGACCGCCGCGGCGCCCACGCTGCGCGCCGGAACGCTGCCCGCGTCGCTGCGCATCGATGGCGTGATCGACGACAGCGAGTGGGCTGGCGCTGAGGCGGCCGACAATTTCGCGCAGACTGATCCCGTCGAAGGCGCGGCGCCAAGCGGCCGCACCAGCGTGCGGGTGCTCGCCGGAGCGAAGGCCCTCGTGATTGGCATCGTCTGCGACGATCCGGAACCGTCGGGCATCGTCAGCTTCAGCGTGCGTCGCGACGCGGCGCTCAACTCCGAGGATCACGTGCGCGTGGTGTTGGGTCCGTTCCGTGACGGCCGCTCCGGGTACGTGTTCTCGGTCAATCCCAGTGGTGCTCGCTACGACGGCTTGATCAACCCGGGCGGCGAATCGGAGAACGCCGATTGGGATGGCATCTGGGAGGCGGCCACGCAGCGGACGGCGACAGGCTGGAGCACCGAGATCTGGATTCCCGTCCACAGCCTGAACTTCAACCCTGCCCTGCGCGAATGGCACTTCAACGTCCAGCGTCGGATTCAACGACGACTCGAGACCGTGCGCTGGGCGTTCCCGGCGCGACAGTACCAGGTGACGCAGACCAGTCGCGCAGGCCTCGTCACGGGACTACCGGAGTTCAATCTCGGACGCGGCCTGACAATTCGGCCGTCCGTGACCACCGGCGGTGGCGTCCCCGCGCCGTCAGAGGACCTCGAGGGTGAATTCCAGCCAAGCCTCGACGTGACACAGCGACTCGGCGCCAACGTGATCGCCTCAATCACGGCCAATACCGATTTCGCCGAGACCGAAGTCGACACGCGGCGGACGAACCTCACGCGGTTCCCGCTCTTCTTTCCGGAGAAGCGCACGTTCTTCCTCGAAGGCGACGATATCTTTACGTTCGGCCTCGGCCTCAACCAGGACGTCCTGCCCTACTTCTCGCGCCGCATCGGGCTGGTCGGCGGACAGGAAGTGCCGATCATCGCCGGGACGAAGGTCAACGGCCGTGCCGGCAATACCAACTTCGGCGGTCTCGTGGTCGGCACCAACGACAAAGACGGGGTTGTCAGCGACGAAGCGCTCATGGCGGTCGGTCGGGTGAAGCAGAACGTCGGGCGCGAGTCGTGGTTCGGCGGCATTGCGACGGTCGGCGATCCACTGAACCGCTCCGGCAGCTGGCTGGCCGGCGGCGACTACACCTATGCGACGTCGCGGTTACGCGGAGACAAGAATTTTCTGGCCGGCGTGTGGGGGCTTGCAATGGGGCGCGAGGGTCTCGGCAACGATGCCACCGCCTATGGCTTCAAGGTCGACTATCCCAACGACCTGTGGGACATTCAGCTGACCGCGAAGCGGATTGGACGCGACTTCGATCCGTCGATCGGCTTCGTCCCCCGTCGTGCGGTCTACCTGTATAACGGCCAGATCAACAACCGCACGCGACTCTCTCATGGCCCGATTCAGCAGCTGTTTCACGAGTTCATCCCGTCCCTTGCGACCGATCTCTCAGGACGCTGGGAAAGCTATCGCCTGTTCGTCGCGCCGGTGAACTGGCGCTTTCGCAGCGGCGATCGGTTCGAGCTCAACGCCAACCCGACCGGCGAGCGCCTGGTGGCGCCGTTCGAAATCGCGGACGGCGTCATCATCCCTCCGGGCTCGTACCACTGGATGCGCTACCGCGTCGAAGTCGGCACCGCGCAGAAACGCCGGCTCTATTCGCAGCTGACCTGGTGGTTCGGCGATTTCTATAACGGCGACCTGGATCAGCTGATCTGGACCGGCGCCTGGAACCCGACCGCGCTCGTCACGATCGAGTTCACCGGCGAGCGCAATGTCGGTCGCCTCGAGACCGGGCGATTCACGCAGACGTTGGTCGGCAATCGGCTTCGCATCAACATCTCGCCGGATCTGTCTATCGCCAGCTACGTGCAGTACGACACCGACAGCGACTCGGTCGGCGTCAACACGCGGCTGCGCTGGACCTTCAGTCCGGCCGGCGATCTCTTCGTGGTGTACAACCACAACGTTCGCGATCTTGTCGATCGCTGGCAGCTCGACTCGAACCAGCTGCTGGTCAAACTCCAATACGCACTTCGTTATTAGGCCGTCCGCGCCTTGGACATGTGGACGGCGATGGGGGCGCTTCGTCGTGACAACAGAACAACGTTGCTTGGATAGAAAGGACGACGGCTATGCGATTCGCGGCAGTCATCGTGATCGTGCTCACCGCCGGAGCCATCGTGGCGTCCGGTGAAACCCGCAAGGTCGACTTCTCCGGCGATACCGTTGGCCAGGCGCCCAGCGGGTTTGTGTTCGGCCACACTGCCAAGACGGGTGCGCCGGGCAAGTGGGTCATCCAACAAGACGGCGCGAACAAGGTCCTCGCACAAACCGACGCCGATTCGACGCGAGCGCGCTTCCCGGTCGCCGTCCTGGCCGACGTGAGCGCCGCGGATGTCGATCTCTCGGCCCGGTTCAAACCGGTGTCCGGCAGCGTCGACCAAGCCGCCGGTCTCGTGTGGCGATATCGCGACGAGGACAACTACTACATCGTTCGCGCCAATGCGCTCGAAGACAATGTCGTGCTCTACAAGGTCGAGAAGGGCCGTCGCACGGATCTGCCGGTCAAAGGCGAGGGCCGCACCTACGGCAAGAAGGCCGACGTGCCGGCGGGCCAATGGAGCACGCTCCGCGTCGTCGCGAGTGGACCTCGTTTCGAGGTCTACTTCAACGGGACGAAGCTGTACGAAGTCGAAGACGCAACATTCGTTCAGCCGGGCAGAGTCGGCGTCTGGACCAAGGCCGACTCCGTGACTCAGTTCGACGACCTGACGGTCGTGACCAAGTAAGCCATGAAAACTGCCGGTATCGCCGTCATGTTCCTGATCGCCACCACTGCATGGGCGCAACCCGTGCCACAGACGGTTCTCTTCGTCTGCGAGCACGGCGCCGCGAAGAGCGTCGTCGCGGCGGCGCACTTCAATAAGTTGGCTGCGGAGCGCGGCCTCCCATTCCGTGCGATTTCACGCGGCACGGCACCAGATCCCATGGTTCCGCCGCGAGATCGTCGACGGATTGAAAGGCGAACGCTTGACTATGCCAACGGGTTTCGCACCTGCGCTGGTCACCTCCGCAGACGTCAGCTCCGCCAGCCGAGTCGTCACATTCGACGTGACGCTGCCCGTTTCAAGCGATGCCTCGCGCGTCAGCCCCTGGAACAGCCTCCCCGCGTTCAGCGATGGGTACGCACCCGCGAGCGCGGCAATTGCCGAGAAAGTCAAAAACCTGCTGCAGGAACTTGAAGCGGCCGCAAAGAAGAAGTGACTCAATCATTTCGGGCCGTGAATGAGATGGGCCGCTGACGAACGGGCCGGACCCTAGGGGCATCGCGAGCCGTTCGCCTGGCGGCGACCCCGCGATC
The DNA here is from genome assembly GCA_963724485.1 of uncultured Acidobacteriota bacterium. Classification (GTDB taxonomy): domain Bacteria; phylum Acidobacteriota; class Vicinamibacteria; order Vicinamibacterales; family UBA2999; genus JACCSI01. The sequence goes on along the minus strand of CAVRUW010000008.1, from coordinate 71,773 downwards.
AGAAGGCCAGCATGTGCGTGTACTTCACGACCAGGCCGCGTCCGGCCGGCTGTTCGAGATCGGAAAACTGCGATTCGTTATAGACGATGAAAAAATCGCTGAGCGGCCGGTGAATCAGGTTGAAACGCACGTTTGCTGAGACCTGCCGGACATCGTTGCGATACTGCACCAGCGAGTCGAGGAACATGCTGCGATTGAACGAGTAGGACGTCCGCAGCGATGTCAGCGCCGTCGTGAAGGCGTTGTGCGGCGATTCGAGCGTGATGTCGCTGATCTGCGCGCCCAAGTCGAACAGCAGGCGATAGGTCGGGCGATACAGCACGCTCAGCTGTGCGGTCCGCTGCGTGCCGCTCCAGAACTCGCCGAGCGTCGCGCGTAGCGAGCCGGATAGCACGCGGCTGTGATCGCTTTCGAACACCATCAGATGCTGGTTCCATCCATAGCTTCCGATCGGAATGACCGCGCGCGGATGGATGCGGAACGGCGTTCGAATCGCTTCGAGTCTTGGTTCGTAGGCATATTCGAAGAAAGCGCCGTTGTTCCACGACAGCTGTGCGCCAGCGTGAACGGACTTGCTGACGAGCTCGCCGGATGGATCGCGGTAGAGGAATGCCCGCGCGTGTGGCTCCACTTGCCGGAAGCCGCGATTGTTGAGCCACCGCGGGCGCATGAAGAGCGCGCCGTCGTAGAACTGCCGCGTGACGCCGACACGCCGCACAAAGCCGAGATCGTCGCGAAAGCCTTCCCCAATCGTCATGATCGAGCTCTGAAAGCGCTTCTGGCTGTCCTCCCAGCCGATCGAGGCCTTCGCCGCGCCCTCATTCTCAGTTGTTCCGGGCGAGCTGGATTTCGCAGCAAAGCCGTTGAGGCTCAAGCCGCGAAAGAACCGGAAATTCGCATCCAGTCCGAACACGCGATTGAAGTCCGTCGACTCACCGGAGGGTTCGCGCGTGAGCACGATCGCACCGACATCCGAGCTGCCGAGGATTTCCCGCCGCACCCGCGCCACCGTGTAGTTGGAGCCGGTCTCCCCGGCAATTGGCTTGCTCTGCATCGTCATCGCGCCGATCACCAAACCGCCGGCGCGCCCCGTCAAGCGTGCGCCGCCATACAGCGGCTCCTGTTCACCATTCGCGCCGAGACCGATGCGGCGGGAGAAGAAGAGCAGCAGATCTTCTTCAGGGGGCCGGAAGCGGCTCGGGTTGCGCGCGTTGCGAGGGATGTCGCCGAAATAGAAGATGCCGGAATTCTCGAGAAAGAACTCGCGCTTCTCCGGGAAGAAGAGACTGAACTGCGTGAGGTTGACTTGCTGCTCGTCGGCTTCGGCTTGCGCGAAGTCGGGGTTGACGGTCAGGTCGAGCGTCAACGACGGCGTGACGCCGGCCTTGACGTCGAGGCCGGCGCTGAAATCGCGTGCGAAACGTTCGTCGCCATCGCCGCGGACGATGCCGCCGAGCACGAACGGCTTGATGCGTAGATCTCGACCACTGCGCAGCGCTGGCAACCCCGATAGATCGCCTTCGAGCGAGGCACGGTAGATCGTGAACGCGCGGCTGACCGGAGACCAGTAACTGACTTCGTTCTTGCGTCTCACCCGGCGGGCGAAGTTGATGCCCCAGTTGCGCGCGTCGCCGCCATGAAAGCGCAGGGTCTTGAACGGAATGCGAAACTCCGCGGTCCAGCCTTCGGCCGTGGTGCGCGCGTTCACCCACCAGATGGCATCCCAGCTCGGGTTGACCTCGCGTCCCTCGCTCGCCATCTGCGTGTCCGCCCGTGCGCCTTGCGGGTTCGTGACGAACACGAAGCCGTTGCGGCGATCGGCAAACGTGTCGAGCAAGACTTCGAACGTGTCCTGCTCACGGTCGGCAAAGTCCTTACGGATGTTGTTGACGACGATGCCGGACGGATCGCTGTCGCGACACACGGTGGCGATATAAAGGTTGTCGTCGTCGAACGCGACGCGCACTTCGGTGGCTTCGCTCGCTGGCTGTCCCTCAATCGGCTCCGCCTGGATGAAGTCGACAGCGGGCGACGCCTGTGACCAGACGGCCTCGTCCAGGACGCCGTCAATCGTGATGGGGTGATCCGCGCGTACCGCGGTGACCAGTTTGCGTCGGTCAGTTGACGGGACCGCGATGGATTGGGCGGCCGCCCCGGCTGCGATCAGGAGGAGAACGGCGGTCGAAAAAAAGGTCCGCCAGGTCATCGCGGCGTCGCCGCGAACCAGTCGATCGGCACCAGCACAACCGGCAGCGTACCACGGTCGGGCCGGAGTCGAATCTTCTGAACGACTGCACACAGGCACCGACAACAAACGATTCTAGACAACGTGCGGCGTACGACCACCGACGCCCTCGGCGACCACACACACGCGAAGAGGTCGTTTTTCCAAGTCGCGAGGCGGGAGGTGCAATCCGAGTCTCCTGTTCCGGCAAGACGGTCGCGGACAGTCCGCCGAGTGAACGCGTGCCCATTTGCTAAGGGAAGTGCGACCGTCGCGGAGCTTACACTACAGTTGGCAAACCGACCGATCGATTGCACCGTCCAATCACCCACATCGAGGAGGCATCGTGGTCGAAGACGTTCGCTACGCGGCGCGCCAGGCGTGGAAGGCCCCGGGATTTTCGCTCGCCGCCATCACAACGCTGGCCCTCGGGATCGGCGCTGCTGCCGCGATGTTCGTGCTGATCCAGGGCGTGCTGCTGTCGCCGCCGCCGTACGCGAATCCAGATCGACTGGTCTTTCTCACGCAGTCGCGCCAGGACGGACAACCGTACCTGCAAGGCATGACGATCGGTCAATGGGCCGATTGGCGGTCGTCAGCCAAAACCATCGAGCCGCCCGCGCTGTACCGCTGGACGTTCAACTTTCTCGTCCTTCCAGACGGCAGCCGGTCGATCGGCGGGCTGGTGGTGAGCAGCGAGTTCTTCAAGACGCTGGGTGTCAGGCCGATGCTCGGGCGCGAGTTTCTTCCAAACGAAGCGAGCCGCCCGGGGGTGCCGGCAACCGGCAGCCAACCCGCCCGGCCTGGAGTGCCAGCAACGGCGGTCATCATCGGGCACGCGCTGTGGGAGCGGCAGTACAACCGCGACCCCAACATCGTCGGCAAGACGCTCCAGATCAGCCGCATGGCGGCGCCGCTGCCGATCGTCGGGGTGATGCCTCCTGGCGTTCGCTTCCTGCCCGACCCCGGAGCGTCGAGCGAGCCGAACTACGACGTGAACGCGCAGGTCGACTACTTCCTGCCGTTTGGGCCAGATGAAACGCAACCACGGGCGCGTGGTTGGAATGTGGTGAGCCGACTGCGCGACGGGGTCGATCTGGCACAGGCGCAAAGTGAAATCGCGCAATTCACTGCACGTCAGGTGCAAGCCGATACTCGACTCGAAGGACTCACGGTCTCAGTGCAGCCCGTGCTCAACGTGCTCAATCGCGAAGGCCGGAGCCTGCTGCTGCCGCTGTTCGGCTTCGTGGTCCTCGTCTTCTTCGTCGCGTGCGTCAACGTCGCGGGGCTCTTCGTCGCCCGAGGCCTGCAGCGTCACCGCGAATACGCGATGCGAGCGGCACTTGGCGCATCGCGATCGCGGCTATTCCGTCAGACGATCACCGAAAGCGTCGCGCTCTCGATGCTCAGCGTGATGCTTGGCGCCGTATTCGCTTTTGGCATCGTGACAGTGTTCAAGGCGATCGGCGATCGCGCGATCCCCCGAGCGGACGATGTGCAAATCGGCTGGCCGGTCGTAGCGTTCGGATTTGTGGCAGGCCTGATTGCCGCCGTCGTCTCGGGTGTGCTTCCTGCCTTGCGTGCCGCCTCACCCGGTCATGCGCACGCGTTGAAAGGCGTCCGCAGCACGACCGGCCGAGCGGAGCGACGGTTGCTCGGGGCGATCGCTACCGTGCAGATCGTGCTCACCGTAGCGCTGCTCACGGGCGCAGCGCTGCTGATTCGCACGAGCGTGAAGCTCGCGAGCGTCAATCCCGGCTACGAGATGGACAACATCATGGCCGTCACGGTGACGACGGTGACACCAAACTCGTTCCTGCCCTTCCACACGCAAGTGCTCGAACGCGTGGCCGCGCTGCCGGGCGTCTCGCACGCGGCGTTCGCCTGGGGGGTGCCGCTCACCGGCAATAAGTGGCCGGGCAACATCGAGTTCATCGGCCGCCCGGATCTCGGACAGGTCAGCTTCCCGCTTCGGTCGGTGACCGCCGACTATTTCGCGTTGATGGAGATGCCGATCGTCGCAGGCCGCGCCTTCACCGACGACGATAAAAGTGAAGAGCCGCTGGTGATGGTCGTCAACCAGTCACTCGCCAACCGCTACTTCTCCGGGGATCCGCTCGGACGGCAACTGCAGTTTGCCGGCGACGCGAAGCGCCAGTGGACGATCGTCGGCGTCGTCGCCGACACGCGCACCGACGCGTTGAGTCAAGCGCCGGCGCCGGAGATCTATCTGCCGTTCTGGCAGAACGGCGCGTTCTCGAAACATCTGGTCGTGCGCTCGCAGTCGGAGGCCACTGGACTCTTCGCGCTCGTGCGGCGCGAAGTGCACAGCGTCGACTCCACCGCGTCGGTCGAGCGAGCGACTACGATGGCGCAGATTCGGAGTGAGTCATTGGCGACGCGCACGTTTGCGATGCGCCTGCTGATAGGCTTCTCGGTGGTTGCGACGGCGCTCGCGCTGGTCGGTATCTACGGCGTGCTGTCGCTCTCGGTGGGATCGCGACTGAAGGAGATTGCGGTCCGGAAGGCGATCGGCGCGCAACAGCAGGACATCCTGCGGTCGGTGCTGGGCGAGGGTGGCCGCATGATTGTGGCTGGTGTCGTGGTCGGCGGAGTCGTCGCCGCCGGCATAGGCCGCGCGCTCGAGACGCTGCTGTTCGACGTACCCGCAGCCGATGCGATCTCGATTGGCGCGGCTGCCATCGGATTCGGCGTCATCGCGCTGATCGCGTGTCTACTGCCAGCTCTGCGAGCCGCTCGCACCGATCTGGTGTCAGCGCTTCATCAAGAATAAACGGACCCACAGCTTCCAAGACTCGCACATGACGCGGCGTGGAAGGACATTCGCGACGGACTCGCCAATTGTCCGAGTTCGTGCTGCCGTCATGACGATGATGGATGCGGGTATCATTCCGCATCATGGCGACGAAACCGAGCGGCGACGACAACGACCGAAAGCATCATCCGCGCGTGAGTGTGCCCTGGCGTCCGGAGCGGCGCGATGTGATTCGGCTTGCCGGGGCCTCGCTGGGCGCAGGCCTCGCCGGCGGTTTTGACGCGACGGTCGTCGAAGCGGCCCCCGACAAGCCCCTCCGCCCCTCTCCAAAGAAGCTTCGAGCGGCGTTTTCGAACATCGGCTTGGAAGTGACCTGGTGTGCGCAAGGCAAGCAGGCCGCCGAGTTCTGGGGAAACCTGTTCAACGTGGACGTTACGTGGTTCGACCCCGCGCTCTCAGCGGCGCGGCAGGCGGCCGCACTTGAGCAGATGGCAAGTCGCGACTGGGACTTTGTCGCTATTCAACCCGTCGAGATCGACACGCTGGCGCCGGCTGTGAATCGTTTGATCGACGCAGGCATTCCGGTCATTGATATGGATACGCTGATCGCGCCGCTCGATCAGATCGAGATCCACACGTTTCTCGCGCCTGACAACGACTTCATGGGGGCTGCGGTCACCAAGGCGCTCGTTGATGCCATTGGCGGTGAGGGCACGATCATCATGACGCAGGGAGCGCTCGGTCATACCGGCGCTCAGGGCCGCGCGCGCGGGTTCCAGTCGGTGATCGCTCAACATCCGAACGTCGAAGTGCTCGCGACCGACTCTGGCAATTGGGATCCCGCAAGAGTCGTGGAGCTGTGGGAAGGCTACCTCGACACCTACTCGGACATCAGCGCCGCCTTCTTCCACAACGACGACATGGCCCTCGCTGCACTCGGGGTGATGGAGGCGCGTGGCCGGACGGATATCGTCGTGGGCGGTGTCGACGCCATGCCACCGGCAATCCAGGCCGTGTTGGACGGCCGCATGCGCGCGACCGTCCGCAACTCGTCGTGCCGCATTCATGGCGGCGCGATCGTCGCCGGCGTAGAAGCCGCCCTTGCGAAGAAGAAGACGCCGGCCTCGCCGCCTGAGCAAATCGTTATCGACGGACCGATCGTCACGCCGGCCAACGCACCCGGACTCCTGTGGATGCAGGAGCACTTTTTGATTTAGTCCGCCTCGAGGCGATACAACGCCGGGAACAGCGAGCCCGCCTTGACTTGGGTCTGCCGTGCGTGACCTGTGCGATGCAATCTGCGATTCCCAGCCCATGAAGTGGGCCAAGGGCAAGCGTTCGCAAGATCAGGAGATCGAGGTCTCGATCGTGAACTCAGACAAGACCCCTGCCAGTTCGAACGCCACCCGCACCGGCTCGGACAGTCCGGACAACGCGAACACCACCCCCTGTTCCCGGGCGCGCGCGGCGGCCTTTTGAAGCGCCAGAAGTCCTGCGCTGCTCGTGTACTCCACGCGGTCCAGGGCGACCAGGATTCGGGCGTGTCCCCCCTGGACTTCCTCCGTGAGGACTGCGGCCAGCCGTGGTGCCGACGCGACGCCAATCCGTCCTGAGACCGCGACAACCCGCACGCCGTCGCGGGTTTCGCAGGAGATGTTCAGCGTCCACAGGCGATAGGGCGCGGACTGCCTGGGAACGCCCGGATCGGTCATTTGGTCCCCGAAAATCTACCATTCGTCACGACCATGCTATAAATCCTCCCAGTCTCACCAACTTTCCGCTCCCTACTGTGTATTTGAATCAGGACCCGGATGACGCCCGGCTGGCAGCCCGGACGCTCGCCGGCGACACGGACGCCTTTGAAATCCTGGTTACGAGATACGAACGGGTCCTATTCCGGGTCGCGTGCAGGATGCTCGGCGACCATGAGGATGCGCGGGATGCGACGCAGGAGGCGTTCATCAGCGCCTATCGCAAGCTTGACAGGTTCGACACGCGGCTGCGGTTCTTCAGCTGGCTGTATCGCATTCTGCTGAACGAGTGCCTCAACGCCAAGCGGGATCGCCGGCCGCACGAAGCAGTGACCCCAGAGTTGGTCGTCGGCGGCAGCGCGCAGGACGTCGTCGAAGCGTCCGAGCGCCGCAGGCGGGTGCAGCAGGCGCTGCTCGCACTGCCGCATGACTATCGGGCGGTGATCGTGCTCAGGCACTTCGAGGAGCTGGGGTACGACGAAATCGCCGACGCGCTCGGCATCCCGTCGAAGACGGTGAAGTCGAGACTTTACACGGCGCGACAGCGGCTCGGCGAGTTGTTGCTGCCGGAGAAGACCCGCATATGAAGGACTGGTACGGCAAAGACGTTCACTCGGGCGGAGACGAAGGGGAAGCCAATCGTCTCGACGCCTTGCTCGACGAGTTGAAGGGGGAAGGTCCGCCGGATCCCATGCTCGTCCGCGACGTGATGACGAAGATTCGGGCAATTTCCACGCCCGCCGTGTACCGAACAACTGGAGAGACACCCATGGCGAAGAAGGTTCTGTTTGGGCTCGCCGCGGCCGCCGCGGTTCTGATTGCCGTATTTGCAACGATCGGGTGGCCTCCGGCAATCCCCGGAACCGAGGGCGCGATTGGCGCTGCCAAACGCCACCAGGCGCAGCAACTAACCGCTGAGGACGTCAAGCTTGGCGACACCGCGACGCAGGAATTCCTGCAGAGCGAGGTCGTGGCGCGGCTGTTGTCCGACGCCAGCGCTCGCGCTGCGCTGGCCGACCCCGCCGTCCGGGCGGCATTGGCTGACGCCGCCGTTCGCGATGCCATGGCCGACACCGGCCTGCGCGCCGCGATGACCGACAGCGCCGCGCGCGCCGCAATGGCGGAGGCAAGCCTGCGGGCCGCGATGGCCGATGCCAATGTCCGGGCCGCGATGAACGATTCCGCCGTGCGAGCCGCAGTCGAGATTTCGGCCGTACGTGTAGCGCTGGCGCGATTCGACGCGAGGGCGGCAGAAGCGGCGTTGATCCAGGCGGCGCGCAACGAAGCGGTCGTAAAGGCTGTGGACAGCGAGGCGATGGTGACAGCGGTGCGCAGCGAAGCGCTCGCCCTTGCGTTCAAGAACGAAGCACTTCGGCAGGCCCTCGATGTGGCTTCGGTGCGGCAGGCGCTGGAGAACCCGGCGCTGCGCCAGGCCTTCGAGAGCGCAGCGCTCCGCCAGTCGCTCGAGAGCGCCGCCGTTCGACAGGCGATCGAGATGGCGGCCGTGAGGCAGGCGTTCGACAGCGCGGCACTTCGCCAGGCCATCGGAAGTGCGGAGCTGCGCATGGCCCTAGGCAACAGCGCCATGATGCAGGCCCTGAGTAACAAGGCTGCCGAGTACCGAGGCACGCGGGGGTGCCGCCCGGTAGGAGTTCTTACGACGGGGACATGAGGCGGCGCGCCTCTTGTCCCCTGTCCACCTCTCGTGTTTTCATCCCCTTCTTGATTCGGCCAGTCCTCCGCATCCTTACCGCGCTCGTCGTAGTGGCGTGGGCGAGTACCGCCTCCGCACAGCTGGCGGCGATCGAAACACCGCAGGTGCGTCTGGTCTATTTCGAGGGCACCGAGGATTACCTCGTGCCCCACTCGGCGCGGGCGTTTCTCAACGCGCTGGCGTTCGAGCAGAAGCTCTTCGGATTCACGCCGACCGATCCCATTTCGGTGCTGCTGGCTGACTTCTCGGATTCAGGCAACGCGGCTGCCGGCGCCGTACCGCGCAACGTCATGGCGATCCAGATCGCGCCACTGAATTTCGCCTTCGAGACCATCGCGGCCAACGAACGCATGACGATGCTGATGAACCACGAGCTGGTTCACGTGATGACCATGGACCAGCCCGCGCGAAGAGATCGCATGGTCCGCCGCTTGTTCGGCGGTAAGGTCGCTCCCCGGCCCGATCACCCCGAGTCTCTCCTCTACTGGTACCTCACCGCGCCCCGCGTGGCCGCGCCGCGGTGGTATCACGAAGGCATCGCCGTCTTCCTCGACACCTGGATGGCCGGCGGTCTCGGTCGCGGCCAAGGCGGCTACGACGAAATGGTGTTCCGCGCGATGGTCCGCGACGAGGTGCCGTTCTACGATCCGCTCGGCCTCGTCTCGGAAGGCACCAGGATCGATTTCCAGGTGCAGGCAAACGCCTACCTCTATGGCACGCGGTTCATGACGTGGCTGGCGCGGCGGCACACGCCGGAAAAGCTGATTGAGTGGGTCTCGCGTGGCGAGGACAGCCGCGCGTATTACTCGGCGCAGTTCGCGAAAGTGTTCGGTATGCCGCTGGAACAGGCATGGCGGGCGTGGGTGGAAGACGAGCGAGAGTTTCAGCGAGCCAATCTCGCCGCCGTGCGCAAGTACCCGATCACAGTGCACACCGATGTCACTGCGAATCCGCTCGGATCGATTTCTCGTGCCTATTACGACCCGGACACTGACTCCATCTATGCGGGCCTGAACTATCCCGGCGTCGTGTCGAACGTCGCGCGGATCGCCGCGAAAACCGGCGCGATCGAGCGGCTCGTCGATATCAAGGGTCCGCTCATCTACACGGTCACCTCGCTGGTGTGGAATCCGTCCGATCGCCATCTCTATTACACGACCGACAACGGGGCGCACCGCGATCTCGTCCGGCTCGACCCGGCGACCGGGCGCACCAGGATGCTGCAAAAGGATCTACGCGTCGGCGATCTGGCCTACAACGCCGCCGACAAGTCGCTCTGGGGCATTCGCCATCTCAACGGACTCGCCACGCTCGTGCAGATCAAGCCGCCCTACACGGACTGGGAGCGGGTGATCACGTGGCCGTACGGCACGGTGATGTACGACCTGGACGTCTCTCCGGATGGCACACAGGTGTCGGGTTCGTTCGGCGAGATCAGCGGCAAACAGGATGTCCGCGTGCTCGATATCGCCGCGCTTCGTGCAGGCGCCACGGAGCCGGTCGCGCGATTCGACTTCGACACGGCAGTGCCGAATGGATTCGTTTTCTCGCCCGATGGGCGTTATCTCTACGGAAGCTCGTACTACACCGGCGTCTCGAATATCTTCCGGTACGACCTCGAGGCGAAGAAGGTCGAAGCCGTCAGCAATACCGAGACCGGATTCTTCCGCCCAGTGCCACTCGCCGATGGCCGGCTGCTCGTGTTCCGGTACTCAGGACGTGGATTCGTTCCCACCTGGATCGATCCAAAACCACTCGAGGACGTCAGTGCGATCGAGTTCCTCGGCGAGCGGCTGATCAGCGAGCGGCCGGTCTTGAAAAGCTGGATGCTTGATTCGCCGGCCAAGATCCCGTTCGACACGATGGAGAAGACCACGAGCGTGTACCGGCTGGGAGGCCGCCTGCGCCGTGAATCGATCTTTCCCATCGTCGAGGGCTACAAAGAGACGTCGTCGGTTGGTGTCGCGATCAATCTGTCGGATCCGCTGCTGCTCAACCGTCTCAACATCACCGCCGGCTGGTCGCCGGTCACGTCGCTGCCAGTCGGCGAGCGGCTGCATCTGTCGGCCGAGTACGAACGGTACGACTGGCGGGCGTCGGCTTCCTTCAACGAGGCCGACTTCTACGATCTGTTCGGGCCCACCAAGGTCGGACGCAAGGGTTACAGTGCGCTCGTCGGACACCGGAACACGATCATCTATGACGAGCCGCGGCGCCTCGAGCTCGATCTCAGTGGAGAAGTTTCCGGCAACCTCGATCGCCTGCCCGACTATCAGAATGTCCCCGTGGACGTCGAGACCCTGGTCACGCTGAAGGCGGCGCTCGCCTACACGTACGTCCGCAATTCACTGGGATACGTGGATGAAGAGACCGGCCGCAAGTGGTCGGTACAGCTGAGCACCGATGTCGCCGATGGGGAGGCGTTTCCTAAACTGTACGGAACATTCGATCGCGGCGCCGGGCTGCGCCTCAGTCACTCATCGCTCTGGGTACGGACGGCCGCGGGCTACTCGCCCCGTCGTCGAAGCGAGCCGTTCGCCAACTTCTTCTTTGGCGGGTTCGGCAACAACTACGTGGATCGCCGGGACGAAAAACGGTATCGCCATCTCGAAAGCTTTCCCGGCGTCGAGCTGAACGAGATTGCGGGCCGAAATTTCGCGAAGGGGGTCGTCGAGTGGAACCTGCCGCCGTGGCGGTTTGCCCGTGTTGGCACGCCGGGACTGCATGCCACGTGGCTCCGGCCCGCGGTCTTCGTCGCCGGCCTGAGCACGAACTTCGACGATGAAGCGCTTCGGACCACGGCCGGCAGCGCCGGGGCTCAGCTCGACGTCAGGTTTACCATCCTCTCGAATGTGGACATGACGTTCTCGGCTGGGGGCGCCATCGCGTTCCAGCGCGGGCAGGCCCCACGCCGCGAGGCCATGCTGTCGCTCAAGGTATTTCGATGAGCATCGCCGTGGCGTTGCTGCCCGTGCTGCTGCTGCTCGTGCTGCTGCAGCTGATGGACAGCTTCAAGCTCGTGCGCCTACGCTCTGTGGTCATCGCAATCGCTGCGGGCGGTGCTGCCGCCGTGGTCTGCCTGTCGCTGCACGAGGCGATTCTTTCGCGCATCGACATCGGCCCGATGCCGTTCACCCGCTACATTGCGCCGCTGACGGAGGAGCTCTGCAAGTCGGTGTTCATCGTGCTGCTGCTGTGGCGCCACCGCATCGGCTTTCTCGTCGATGCCGCGGTTCAGGGCTTTGCCATCGGCGCCGGCTTTGCGCTCGTCGAGAACGTCGATTATCTGCGGCATCTCGGCGGCGTCGGCATCGATCTCTGGATCGTGCGCGGCCTGGGCACCGCGGTGCTCCACGGCGCCACGACCGCGCTGTTCGCGATCGTGTCCAAGACGTTGCTCGAGCGTCGCACGCGCCACCGTCCGCTCGCGCTCGTTCCGGGCTTCGCCCTGGCGGTAGGCATCCATTCGGCCTTCAACCATTTGCTGCTGCCGCCGCTGGCCATGACGGCGCTTCTGCTACTCGTGCTGCCGCTCGTGCTCGTCTTCGTGTTCCAGCGGAGCGAGCTGACGACTCGCGACTGGATCGGGGCGGGTCTCGATCTCGATCTCGAGCTGCTGGATCTCGTCCGGTCGGAGCACTTCGCTTTCACCCGGTTCGGACGGTATCTGCAGGAGCTCCGCGACCGCTTCAGCGGTCCCGTGGTCATCGACATGCTCTGCCTGCTTCGCCTGGAACTCGAGCTCTCGGTGCAGGCGAAAGCGATGCTGCTGGCGCGCGAATCCGGGCTCGAGCTGCCGATCACGAGCGATCTGCACGACAGCTTTCGGGAAATCGAGTATCTGCGCGCGTCGATTGGCCGGACCGGGCTGCTGGCGCTCAAGCCGCTGCAGGTGACGTCGGGACGTGACCTGTGGCACCGGTACTTGCTGGCTTCGTAGCACCGCTTCGAGCCTGCTGTATGCTCGGCAGGCGCGATGTCGTACGAGCCGGGGAGCCGCATTGGCGCCTACGAGGTCCTCGGTCCGCTGGGAGCGGGCGGCATGGGCGAGGTCTATCGCGCCCGCGATACTCGTCTCGGCCGAATCGTCGCGGTCAAGTTTCTCGCGCGCGACTTCACGGCTGACCGTGCCGCGCGCGAGCGCATCGCCCGCGAAGCCCAGCTCACGTCGTCGCTCAATCACCCCAACATCGTTACCGTGTACGACGTCGGCGACGACCACGGGCATCCGTACATCGTCATGGAACTCATCGACGGTGAGTCGCTTTGGCAGCGTTTGGGGGCCAGGCGTCTAAAGACCCGTGAGGTCCTCGAGATCGCGTGCCAGGTGGCGGACGGCCTGGCGGCCGCGCACGCAGCAGGAGTGGTGCATCGCGACCTCAAACCGCAGAACATCATGTTTACCGCCGACGGCCGCGCGAAGATCGTCGATTTCGGCCTGGGCAAACTGACACCAGGCAGCGCGGGCCCCGACGAAGCGACCGCCGCCAAGGACGTTCTGACGGCCGAGCACGTCGTCCTCGGCAGTGCCGGCTATATGGCGCCGGAGCAGATTGCGGGCCCGAGCGTTGACGGACGTGCGGACCAGTTCGCGTTGGGCGCCGTGATCTACGAAATGCTCTCCGGCAAGCGGGCGTTCCAGAAACCGACGTCGGTGCAAACCATGGCGGCCGTCATCGATCAGGATCCCGAGCCGCTGATCGCGCTGAATCCGGGCGTACCCGCACCCGTCGTGACGCTTGTCGAGCGCCTTCTGTCGAAGAGCCGCGAACGCCGGTACGCCTCGACCCACGACCTTGCGCGCGATCTCCACGATCTGCGCGACAGCGTCTCTGCCACGCGATCGTCCGCGCAGCTGACGCCACCAGTCCGCAGTCGTTCGCTGCGATTATGGGCGGCCGCGGCGGCGGTCCTCGCCGTCGTTGGAACGATCACCGTGATCATGCAAGTGAGTACTCGGGAGCGGAACGCCACCGTCGCGCAACAGGCGCCGTCGTTGCGGCTGATCGCGATCGTGCCGTTCGCGAACGTGACCAAGGATCCTGTTGATCAGGTCTTCGGCGATGGATTGGTCGAGACGCTCGCAAGCAGCCTGACACAACTGGAACGGTTTCAACGCACGCTTCGCGTCGTGCCGTCGAGCGAAACCAGGCGCGAAGGAGTGGCGAGCGCGAAAGAGGCACACGACGCGTTCGGCGCGACACTCGCGGTCACTGGGGCCATTCAGCGCACCGGATCGGGGGTGCGCCTGACGTTGAATCTCGTCGATGCCCAACAGCTGCACCAGTTGTCGTCGCGCACGCTGGTACTGACGACGGGTCCGGATCAAATCACGCCAGACACGGTGGTCGAGACGCTCGCGTCTCTACTCGACCTGCAACTGAATTCCGAGGCACGGCGCGCCATCACGGCCGGCGGCACCACCGCGCTCGGCGCCTACGAGCAGTATGTTCAGGGACGAGGCTTTCTGCAGCGCTTCGACCGGCCCGAGAACATCGATTTGGCCATCGAGCGCTTCACGCGCGCCATCGCGATGGACGATCGTTACGCGCTCGCTCACGCAGGGCTCGGCGAGGCGTACTGGAGGAAGTACGAGGCGGACAAGAATGCCTCCTGGATCGAGCGGGCGGTGGACCTCTGCGGACAGGCGTTGAAGATCGACGATCAGCTTGCGCCGGTGCATGTCACGCTGGCGCTGATCGCGCGAGGGCGAGGGCGGTACGAAGAAGCCATCGCAGTCGCCGGACGGGCACTCGAATTGGATCCGATCAACAGTGATGCGTTTCGCGAGCTCGGTCGCGCCTACGAGGCCGTCAAGCGTCCGGCTGAGGCCGAGGCGGTGTACCAGCGGGCGATCGCGGCGAGGCCCGACGACTGGCTGACGTACAACGCGCTCGGCAGTTTCTACTACGCTCGCGGGCGCTATGCCGAGGCCGAAACCGCCTACCGACGAGTCGTCGCTCTCGCGCCGGACAACACGCGCGCCCACAGCAACCTCGGCGCCACCCTTTTTGCACTGCATCGTCCCGAAGAGGCTGCCGCTGCCTGGGAGCGGTCCGTCGCCATTCGTCCGACGAACGCCGCCGTCTCGAATCTCGGGACGTACTACTTCGAGCGCGGGCGTTACACCGAGGCTGCACGCGCCTTCGAACAGGCGGTCAAGTTGATGCCGAGCGATCACCGCGTCTGGCGCAACTTGGCGGCGGCCCTCTATTGGGCTCCGGGAGAGCGCGACAAGGCGGCCGCCGCATATTCCAAGACGATCGAGCTCGCAGAAAAGGCGCGCGAGGTCAACCCGCGTCAGGCCGATCTGCTCGCACAACTGGCAGATGCCTATTCGATGCTGAAGCGCGAACGCGAGGCGCGCGACGCCGTCGCCGCGCTGGAGCGTTTGCGGCCCGACGAGGCATCGGTCCTGTTCACGCTCGCGGTCGTCTGGGAGCAACTCGGCGATCGCGGCCAAGCGTTGGCGTGGCTCGAAAAAGCAATCGCAGCCGGATATACCCGTGAGCGCATCGAGCGATCGCCAAGTCTCTCGGAACTGCGGAAAGATGGCCGGTTTGATGGTCTATTGACGCGGTAGCACGACATTCGGCTCCTAGCAATCGCTGGGAGGTACAAAGAAAGAGGAGCATGGTCAATCGACCATGCTCCTCCCCGCACTTTGACGTGGGAGATGTTCCGGTACGTTTCGGTCTGTGAGCTTACTGAAGCGAGCTCACTTTGATGGCCGAGAGCGAGCGGTTCAACGAACTGACGTTCGCCTCAGTCGACACGCACAACATCTCGATCGTGAACGGGCCGGTTCCACTGAGCGTCGCTCCGTAATGAACGACCGCCTGGTCCGGGCGAGTGTTGTTTATTCCAACCGTCGCCGAATCCCACACTTGGGCTGAGGTTGTGTTCTGCAGCATGCACGTTACTTCGGCGGTGCTTCCTCCAACTTTCGTCAGGGACGTCTTGCCGGTGAATATGTACGAACCCTCCGGAAGTGTCAGGGTGTTGATGACCACGGCGGCTGAAGGAGCGGTGCTGACCGCCAACGTCCCAGCTGCAAACGCGAACGACCCTGGAGTGTCGCCTGACGGCCCCTGCGGACCGATCGGACCCTGCAGACCAGTCAGGCCAATCGGACCTTGCAGCCCCTGAGGTCCCGTCGCGCCAATCGAACCCTGCGGTCCAGGATCGCCCTGAATGCCCTGCGGCCCCTGGGCACCGGCAGGCCCCGGATCACCCGGAATCCCCTGCGCGCCCTGGGCGCCAGCTGGTCCCGGATCACCCGGAATGCCTTGCAGACCCTGCGCCCCCGCGGGACCTGCTGGTCCTGCCGGACCCTGACTCCCTGCCGGTCCTGGCGCTCCATCTTGTCCGGCCGGTCCGGCCGGTCCGGCCGGTCCCGGCGGTCCCGGCGGGCCTTCAGGCCCCGCTGGTCCTTCAGTCGCGATGTCGGCGTTGCGAATCACGCGGCCAGGCGCCGCCGCGAACGGAAGAAAGCTCGCATTCGCTGAAGTCGCCGCCTGCAGGTAGTAGCGGTCGAGCGACGTCTGCATGAAAGGCGGCACGACATTGATAGTCACCGACCCTGTGGGTTGGAGGACACCGAACCCAAGAATCACGTAGTCGGCCCCGAACTCGAGCGCGACGCCGCCATAAGACATTCCGGATCGCATCGAGCTGCCAACCAGAACGTAGTACTCACCGGGTTGTCCCGTGATCGTCACCGGAACGACGGCGCCAGGGTGGGCAGGGTCGTCCGAGACGGTCATCGTCGGCTGTGCAGTCGCCGAAACCGCGGACACGAGCCACAGCCAAACGATCAGCGCGACAACTTTCCGCGCCCGTCCAAGACCAACATCGACTTTACAGATCCTCATTGGAACGCCAAACCTCCGTCTGGGATATCGACGCGTCTGATGTTCGCAACAGCAGATCCAGACAGAATTTGCCAATCAGCGACAAGAACGTTTGACGTTATTAGAAAAACCGTAACCTAACGCATTGTTTGGATCGTCAACGCGATCAGTGTGAAGCTCGTTCTGCCCGTGAGGGGACACAGACACCATCGGCGAGCTTCGAATGGAAAGTTTGTTGGTGATCATCTCCACCATCAGCCGATGGGTCGAGTGTCGCGCCTTCGGTGATCCTGCCTCGGCGAGCGACCGACAAGACGATGGAAACGAGCAGTGTTGCGCACTTCGGCAATACGAGCGGTCGTCCGCTCGCGGTCGCCTGGGAGCAACTCGATAGTCGCGACCAAGCGTTGGCGTGGCTGGAAAAAGCCATCGCAGCCGGACATACCCGCGAGCGCATCAAACGATCGCCAAGTCTCTCGGAACTGCGGAAGGATCGCCGGTTTGGTGGTCTATTGACGCGGTCGCACGGCATCCAGCTATCTCATGTTCCGAAGCCCTCCTTTCGCATCGTTGGAGTCCGGAGGAGCGCCATGTTCAGCGAGATCCACCCGCGCACAATCGGTCGCCATTCCCCTTGACGGTCGAAAGCAACCTTCGCTACTCTTCTTTCGTCTATCGAAAGGAAGCGTATGGGCAAGGAACGCGGCGACCTCCTGCAAGGCGCGATGGCGAGTGAGGGGACATCATGAGCTGGATCCGCGAAAGCTGGCACCGTTTCCGCTCGCTGATCGGCCGTGATGCCATCGAAAGCGGCCTGGACGAAGAGATTCGCTTCCACGTCGATCAGCAGGCCGAGAAGAACATTGGCAAGGGCATGACGCCCGCCGAGGCGCGCCGGCAGGCGCTTGTCCGGTTCGGCGGCCTCGAGCGCGTCAAGGAATACACACGCGACGAATTCCGAACGCCGCTGCTCGAAGATGTCGCCCGCGATCTGCGGTATGGCGCGAGGTCGCTCCTGCGCGCGCCGGGGTTCACCATCGTCGCCACGTTGACGCTCGCCCTGGGCATTGGCGCCAATACGGCGATCTTCAGCGTCGTCAATACGGTGCTCCTGAAACCGCTCACGTACCGCGAGCCGGACCGGATTGCCTTCGTGTGGGAACGCAACACCACGATCGGTAAGGACCGCGATCTGGTGGCGCCGCCGAACTATCTGGACTGGAAAGCACAGAACTCGGTGTTCGACGCGCTCGGCGCGTATCGCGTGAACGGCTTTGCGCTGACCGGCGCCGGCGAGCCCGAGAGCGTCACCGCCATCACGGTCTCGGCCAGTTTGTTCCGCGTCCTGGGTGTCGATGCGCTCGTTGGCCGGACTTTCAACGAGGACGAAGAGACGCGGAAGGATCGCGTCGTGGTGCTGCGCCACGACTTCTGGCAGCGCCGTTTCGGCGGCGACCGCAGCCTCGTCGGCAAGTCGATCACATTGACCGGCGCTCCCTTCACGGTGGTCGGCGTGATGCCGCCGAGCTTCCAGTTTCCGGATGGCAACCCCGGCGATCTGTACTCGCCGCTGCTGTTCGCACCAATCGAATTGGTCGGCCGCCGCACGCATTCGCTGACGGTGCTCGGGCGCCTGAAGGACGGCGTCAGCATCGACGCGGCGTCCGCCAACATGAGTGCTATCGCACAGGGTATTGCCGCCGCAGACCAGGGGAGCAACCCGGAGACGTCGCTGGTCGGCGCCCACGATCTGCTGGTCGAGGACGTGCGGCTGGGATTACTGGTGCTCCTTGGCACGGTCGGCTTCGTCCTGCTGATCGCATGCGCGAATGTCGCCAACCTGCTGTTGGTGCGGGCGAGCGCGCGGCGCGGTGAGATGGCGATGCGCGCGGCGCTTGGCGCGGGCCGACGCCGGTTGATCCGGCAGTTGCTGACCGAAAGTGTCTTGCTCGCGGTCATCGGCAGCGCGCTGGGGATGCTGGTCGCATGGTCGGTGCTCGGCTTGCTCGTCCGCATCAGCCCTCCCGATCTGCCGCGTATCGATCAAGTCGGCCTCGACATCACCGTGCTGATGTTCGTCACCGTGGTCACGCTGCTCGCCGGCATCGGCTTTGGCGTCGTGCCGGCGCTGCAGGCGTCGGGCGCGAATCTCGTCGACGCCACCCAGGAGAGCCGCGTTCGACGTCAGCGAGGGCGATCGGCGCTGGTCGTGGCGGAAGTGGCATTGTCGCTGGTGTTGCTGGCCGGCGCCGGTCTCATGATCCGCAGCTTCGTGAAAGTGCAGAATCTGGACCTTGGGTTCCAGGCCGAGAACGTGCTGACCGCGCAGATCTTCTTGCCGGGCAATCGCTATCCCGTCGATCAGGGACAATTCCGGCCGACTGCGTCTGGTGTTACGCCGCCGCAGCTCTCGAAGCCGGCCGCGTTCTATGCGCAGCTGATGGAGTCACTCAAAGACACGCCAGGCCTCGAGTCGATCGGCGCGGTCTCGTCGTTGCCGCTGAATCCCGTCGGCATCGATTACGACCTGCCGATCATCGTGCAGGGCAGACCCCGTCCTCGAGTGGGAGATGAGCCGCAGGCGGATTTCCGGATCGCCACACCTGATTACTTCCCAACGATGCGCATCGCGCTCAAGAGCGGTCGCCTGTTCACGGAATTCGACGGCCCCGACACCGCTCCGGTGGTCATCATCAACGAGACGATGGCGAGCCAGATGTTTCCCGGCGAGGAGCCGATCGGGCAGCGGCTGCTGCTCTACGGCAAGCCGCGCGAGATCATCGGCGTCGTGGCGTCGGTCAAACACCACGGCTTCAGCCGCGATCCGCGGCCCGAGATGGTGGTGCCCAACCGCCAGTTTCAGCTCGGCGGCATGACGATCGTGGCGCGCAGCCGGATTGATCCCTCCATCCTGGGCGCGACCATCGCGAGGGCCGTGCACGCGATCGACCCCGCGTTGCCGTTATCGAGGGTGCAGACGATGGAGGAGTTCGAGTCGGCGTCGGTGGCGCAGCCGCGATTCACAGCATTGCTGCTCGCGGGGTTCGCGCTGCTGGCGATGACGCTGGCGTTGGTGGGCGTCTACGGCGTGATGGCCTACATCGTCAGTCAACGAAGGCGCGAGATCGGAGTGCGCATGGCGCTTGGCGCCGAGCGACCCGACGTGGTGTGGATGGTGGTGCGGCACGGGGTCGCGCTCGCCGGCATCGGCATCGCGATCGGATTAGCTGGCGCCGCGGCCGGAACGCGACTGATCGAACGACTGCTGTTTGGCGTCAGCGCCACGGACCCGATCTCGTTGCTGGGCGCCGCCGCCGCGCTCGGCATCGCCTCGTTGGCGGCGACCTGCGTGCCCGCATTCCGCGCCGCGCGCGTCGCGCCGGTAACGGCGTTGCGATCTGAATAAGCAAAAAGTGGCGACGAGCCGGATCGCGATTTCGTGCCCGCCGCCTGCATCAATGGTCGCGTTCCCGGAGACCGAGCTCTCGGATCCATCGAAGGTTGACGTGTAGCCCCACTTCTGCGCCTGGCCGTCCGACCCGACGGCGTCGACAGTGATCGCCCAACCCTTCGCGGCGGGCGCAACCGTGAGAGTCATGCTTTTCGGAGCTGGAGCCGGGTACTTCGATTTCCCGAGGTTGAGCTTCCACGTACCCACAATCGGATCAGGAGGCTGCGCGCTCGAGACCGATGCGCAGAGTGCGAACACAAACACACCGAGACACATCGCGACGTGATTCACGAGTTTCCGCATATGTGGCGCCCTTTTTCGGAGATGTGCCTCAGACTTGGCGAGGACTTCGTCGTGGTTAGTCAGCCGGTCGAGTCGCAGTTGCTTCTTCAACCCACTGCCGCGCCACGTGATGATAGCCGCGCCAGGCCTCCCACGTGGATAGAGCCCACTCGCGGATGCGGCGGAAGTGCTCCTCGGGGTCAGCCGCGCCGTGGACATGAAGGATGGTGAGCAGTCCCCGCTGCCGCGGAGCTGGATCGCCAGGGCGCGGGAAGACTCTTGGGCCATTGAGCCATCGTTGGACGGCCCGATTCGTTTCAGCCGCACCGCCCTCGAGTGCCGCGTACATGCCCGTCAAGTGGGCCGCATACGACTTCGCCGACCGCATGTACTCCGCGGGATGTTGAAGGGAGTAGACGTCAACGGTCAAGCGGTGCAATCGAGCGTACCGGTAATCCCCGAACTCCCTCGCCAGAACTTCATCGAACAAGCGCTGGCACGCGTCACGACCGCCGGGTACCGGCGCTCCACACTCAGGGCAGGATGTGGGAAATGCAATTGACGGTGCTGAGGTCATCGCGATTCTCGACGATTTAACTCTGAATGACCCTGCGATGTGTGTGGCGACCCAAAAACCTACCGCCGAGCGCGACGAAGCGAGCGCTATCTCAGTCGGAGCCGCTCGAAGGCATCCCACTCCCGCATGTCCGACACGATGATCCGATCACCAGGTGAAACACCGCTCACGATCTGAATCAGCGATGTCGAGGCGCGACCGTACTCCACAGGGACGCGCAACAGCACGCCATCCTCACCGAGAACAAACACGCTCGACTTCGCGCCTTCGCGGGCGCCGATTGGGGGCTGCACGAGAAGGGCATCGCGCGAATCGCCAAGCTCGGTGACAGCGCTCATCTCCGACGCACGGCGAACCACCCTGAGTGTCACTGTGCTCGCTGACACCGTTGGGGCTCTGTTTCGTTCCGGGTTCGAGATCGCCGCGGACAAAAGCACGATTCCGATGAGCACGGCCATGAGCGTTCGCATGCGGTGTCACCCCGGCGCGGTGCAAGAACGACGCCGCGACGAACCGCGCGCCCCTCGCCCGAAACTGGTGCCTGTTACAGCGGTGTTGCTCGGAATTGGGACGCGCCCTGTCTCCCTGATCTCCCTGATCTCCCTGTGCTCACCCCCCTATAATCGCGCCGCAAGGGAACTCACCATCCATGCCTTCCGCGCGAACGTTCATCACCTGTCTCGCACTCACAGTGACGACCCTTCTCGGGGCGGCAATCGACGCGCAGGATGCGGTGGGCAAGCGCCGGTACATCCTCGCGACGGGACGCCGACTCCCGTACCTCTACGTCATTTCGCTCGATGCCGCGCTCGATCCGGCGAACGACCGGACATCCAAAGCGATCGTCGGTCGCAGCAAAGTGGCGACGGAGGCGTTGGATGGGCGTCTGCTCGGCGATCCGGCGAATCTCGTCGTGAGCGAGGACGGCCGCACCGTCTACGTGGTGAATCATCATGGCGCCATCGACAACGCCGGGTTTCGCCAGCACGGTGGCCGCGGACAGATCGCGGTGCTCGACGTCGACGACCTCCTGGCCCCACGGAATGACGGCACCGCGAACGCACTCCGGCGGCACATGGACTCCGGCGGCTTCGGAGCGCTCGGCATCGTGCTCCTGCCCGACGTGCTGGTCATCGCCAACGCCGAGAACCACCTGACGGAAGACGGCGGCAATCGCATCACGTTCGTCGACCGGCAGACGGGCAGCCTCCGCGGCACCGTCGAGCTCGCGCTGGGCTCGCCCGGGTTTCCGTGTCCCGACTACCCGGTGCCCTACGTTTCGCCCTACGGGCCGCCGCGGAACCTGGCCGTGCGATCCCCGGACCCGAGTTGGGGATGCTTCCCGGACCCGAACGGGTTGGCGCTGGGCCGGGCCACCGATGGACGCGCCTATGTTTTCTCCGCAAACGGCGGTACGAACGACGTGTCCGTGATCGACCTCGGTCGTGCGCTGCAAGGGGACGCCAGTGCGGAAATCGGTCGCATCCCGATCCAGGTCGGCCCGTGGGGCATCACCGCGACCCCCGACAGGCGGCACATCATCGTGGCAAGCGGCGGGAGTCAGCGGGATGGATCCGCGGGCAACACGATCTCTGTGATCGACGTCGACCGGGCGAGCCGCCTTCGCCAAGGCTTCGGCGCCCAAGGCGCGGGCGCGGACCGCGCCGAAATTGCCCGCGTCCTCGTCGGCACGGACGATCCATCGGAGCAGACCCATCCTTTGATTCCGACCGTCACTCCCGACGGGCGGGAAGTGATCGTCCCGAACGTGCGCGCGGACAACGTATCGATCGTGAGCATGGAGTTGGCGCTCGCCGGCGAGCCGTGACGCGGAAGTCGCACGCATCCCCCTCGTCCGGCCCGACGGACGGCCGGTTCGCCCGAAGGGCTCGGCGATCACGCTCGACGGCCGGTACGCGGTGATCAGCGCCGGCCCCTCGCTGCCGCCGTTCTCGCAGGAGCTCGGTCACCTCTACGTGATCGACCTTCGGTCGCGCCGCGTCGTCGCCACGGTGACCGGGGTGGGTCATGAGCCGTATGCCCTTGCCGTCGTGGAAAGGTAGGTCGGTTACAACGGAGAGTGCCTAAGTGCCTGGGGTGCCTTGCGTGCCTGCGTGCCTGGTGCGGGTGAATGAACCTCGTCACGCGATGCACAGATCAAACAGGCAAAGCTGACCAGATCGATCGCATCCGAGACATGTTCCGCAACCGATCATGCTCGAGAGTGATTACGATGACCATCGCGATGGCACCGACGGTTGCGACTTCGCTGACACCCTCCCGCATCATCAGGGCAACCGCCCCTATACGGATTTGCGACAACGGCGGGTGGACGGACACTCGCGTCGCTCGGCACGGCAAGGTCTTCAACCTCGCCGTGCGTCCGCTCGTCTCGGTCCGCATCGACGCCTTTCATTCCGGCACTCGGGAAGCGCACGTCATCCTGAACGTCCTGAATTACGGCGTCCGTTACGCGCCGGCACTCGACGCGTCGACGTGGGGACTGCACCCGTTGCTGGAAGCGGCCTGCCGCGAGATCAGGCCTCCGGACGACGTCGATATCGAAGTCACGATTTGGTCGGGTGCACCAGCCGGCGCCTCAACCGGCACGTCCGCGGCCGTCGTCGTCGCCCTGCTCGGTGCGTTGGACCGCCTGGCAGACGGCCGCCGTACGCCACACGAGATCGCCAGCGCCGGGCATGCCGTCGAGACTGTTCACCTCGGGAGGGAGAGCGGCATTCAGGATCAACTCTGCTCCGCGTTCGGCGGCGCGAACTTCATCGAGATGACCGATTATCCGCGGGCGATCATGTCGCCGCTGGCTCTCTCCGATACCGTTCGCCGGGTATTGCAGCGGCGGCTGGTGCTCATTTATCTTGGCCGGCCGCACAGCTCGTCGGCCGTCCACGAAAGGGTCATGCGCGGCTTGGAGCGCGCAGGGCCGAACTGTGCGCCGCTCGATGCCCTGCGTGCAGCGGCGGACCGTTCACGTGACGCGCTGCGCGCGGGGGACCTCGACGCGCTGGGACGGGCCATGCGCGACAATACCGCGGCCCAGGCGCAGCTCCACGAAGGGCTCGTGCATGCCGACGCGTGGCGTGTGATCGAGATCGCCGAGGCGCACGGCGCAGTTGGCTGGAAGGTGAACGGCGCCGGCGGCGATGGCGGGTCGCTGACATTGCTCTCCACCGACAGCACTGCTGGCAAGCGCGCCATGATTCGTGCGATCAGCCGGGACAATCCGAGGCTCTTGCCGATTCCGATCGTGATCAGCCGAGAAGGGCTACGCGTTTGGTGACGTCGCATTGGACGCTTCGGTCACGCACATGTACGCGCCCGGCACGCGGCGCCCATATCAAGGGCGCCTTGGCCCTGGGTGCGACCATGGAAGCGATCATGGAGACGCTCAAGATCGCCACGGCCTTCGGACAGGAAGCCGATCAACATGGCGATACCGATCCTGGCCGAGGAAATTGCTGCATTCGAGAAGAAGAAATAGTCTGGTCGCTCGATCCGCACGAACAGTTCTGCGTCGTAACGTGGGTGAGGTTGCGCCGGATGCGCACCGTCCGCGAGCGCCAGGCGATGAATTCAGCTTCGCCGACCGACAACAACCCAAGCGCACCAGATCGTTTGGACTCCGTGAAGGACGACTATTGCCCACTGGGGTGGACCGAGCGCGCCAAGCGAACCGACGATGCCCAGGCGACCACCGCGGCGTTGTAAATGAGCAGGGCGCCGAGGAGCGCTCGCGAGGCCGCGCTGCGTCCGTCGTGGCGTGCCCACCAGCACGCCGCGCCCAGTGAGAGCAGGGCTGCGCCGGTGAGCCGGGCAATGCCAACCGCTGGAAAGACGTCCGCGCCCGAGCCAAATAGCAGTCTGATGATTACATCCGGCGCCACGAGCAGCGTCAGGCCGGCCCCCAACTCGATCGCCGCCGTTACGATAAACAACCGCGTGACGGTCGTGAAAGGGCCGACTCCGACGTCGCTCATTCGCTCGCTTTCTCGGCTTTCGGATCTTGCTGAACCTCCGGCTTGCCTTCGCTACAGTCGCAGCAGGCGTGCCGGATTCTCGCAGAGAATCAGCTCGGCCTCCTTTTGCGTGATGTTGGGAATGGCCTCGACGTACTCGACCGGCCGCATGACGCCCATGCCCTGGGCGAAGTCGGTCCCGCAGGCCACACGATCGGCGCCCACGAGATCGATCAGCATCCGGGTGACCTTCGGGTCGTGCATGATGAGGTCGTAGTGGAACCGTCGGCGGTAGTCGCTGGCGCGCGGCTGCTTCAGGTTCGCGAACGACTTCGTCCGCCCACGCTCCCGGTACTCCGCGGTCCCCATCGACCAATCCATCCGTGGCGTCAGGAACGGGAAGAACCCGCCGGCGTGCGGGAAGTAGACGTCCAGCTTCGGGAACTCGTCCATCGCGCCGCTCAGCACGAGCGAGGTGGCGGCCATCGTCGCCTCGAACGGGTTGCCGAGCACGTTGATCATGTCGTAGTCGTTCTCCATGAAGCGCTCCCACAACGGATCGACGTTGTGGAGGAAGATCGCCAGGTTGAGCTTTTCGCACTGCTCGTACACCGGCCAGAATTCCTTGGCGCCGATGTTCCGCCCGCCGATGTTCTCGGTGATGTTGACCGCGCGCATGCCGGGGAGCTTCCGCGCGCGCTCGAGCTCGGCGAGCGCCAGCTTCACGTCCTGCATTGGGAGCGTAATGGCCGCCGTGAACTGCTTCGGATGCTGCTCGCACAGCTTGGCTGTACCGTCGTTGATCACGCGCGCCAGCTTCGCGCCGAACTGCGGATTGGCCCAGACCACGTGCGGGTTGGTCTGCGTCACGGTGTACATGTCACACCGGCGTTCCTTCATCACCTTGATCATGTTTTCGGCGGTGGCCATCTGGCCCCATTCCCGGTTCCACTTCGCCTTCGGCGGCACGCTGAAGCGGCCGGCATTGTAGGGGTGGTAGCCCGGGAGGGCTGCCGACCAGCCGCCGTCGGGTGTCGTTTGCACGTCCGACATGCCGTTGGCTGCTCCCTCGGCCTTCATCAGGTCGTAGAACTCGTCGGGGCGCCAGTGGAAGTGCGCGTCGATGACGGGCTTGCTGTACTGGCGAACCTGCCCTGCGGTCACCACCTTCGGCAGGCGCTGTCCGCCTTCCTGCGCGAAGACGCTGCGCCCGCCGGCGATCGCCGCTGCGCCCGTCGCTCCGAGCCGTCCAAGAAATCCGCGTCGTCCGATGCTCATATGATCTCCCGTAGAAACTTTGTGTCTGGACCTGCGAGGGGCACGCCGATGCCGGCGCGCCCACCCGGCACTGGGCCGATGAAACTATGTCGGCAGCCGTAACAGGCGTGCCGGGTTGTCGCACAGGATCAGCTCCGCCTCTTTCTGGGTGATGTTCGGGATCTTCTCCACATACTCGACCGGGTCCATCACCGCCATCCCTTGCGGATAGTCGGTGCCGGACACGACCCGATCCGCGCCGACGAGGTCCATGAGCATCCGGGTGATCTTGGGATCGTGCAGGATCAGGTCGTAATGGAAGCGGCGTCGGTAGTCGCTGGCACGCGGCTGTTTCAGGTTGGCAAACTCCTTCGTCCGGCCGCGCGGTGAGTACTCCGACGTCCCCATCGACCAGTCCATCCGCGGCGTGACGAACGCGAACACGCCGCCGGCGTGCGGCAGGTAGACGTCCAGCTTGGGGAACTGGTCCAGCGTCCCGCTCAGGAGGAGCGACGTCGCGGCGATGGTCGCCTCGTAGGGATTCCCCAGCACGTTGATCATGCTGTAGTCCTCTTCGAGCATCCGCTGGGAGACTGGGTCAACGTTGTGGAGGAAGATCGGGAGGTTGGCGGCCTGGATGGCCTCGTACACCGGCCAGAACTCCTTGCTACCGATGTTCCGCCCGTTGATGTTCTCCGTGATGTTGACCGCTCGCATGCCGGGCAGCCGCCTGGCGCGCTCGAGCTCAAAGAGCGACGAGTGGACGTCCTGCATCGGCAGCGTGAGGGCCGCGGTGAACCGCGTCGGATGCTTCGCGCACAGCGCCGAGCTCGAGTCGTTGATGGCCTGCGCGAGCTCGAGCCCGAATTCAGGGTGCGCCCAGAGTACGTGCGGGTTGGTTTGGGTCAGCGTGCACATGTTCACCGCGCGCGCGTCCATCTTCTTGAGCATGTCCGGCACGTCGGCCATCTCGCGGCGGAAGTTCGCCCGCGGCGCGTAGGGGTGGTACCCGGGAATCGTGAACTCCAGATCGCCAGTCTTGTTCCGGACGATGTCCCGGACTCCGTACTTGGCGCCTTTCTTCTCGATCAGGTCGGCGAACTCCGGGGGATACCAATGGAAATGCGCGTCGATTACCGGCTTGCTGTACTTGAAGCGCCGGGTTGGCGGCGCCTGCGCGGCCGAACTTGCGGGCTGAAGGAGCGCCGCCCCGCCGACTCCTGCCACTGTCGTGAGGAACTCACGTCTCCGAATTGTCATCGGTGTCTCCGTTTGGTGAAAATTGCCGGCGATCGGCCGCACGAATTATCGCGGCTGCGACGCGCATGTCAACAACAGAACCCGAGTCGGTGTATATTCGCGCGCCAGCACGGACACAAGACTTGCAACACCGCGATGGGGACGCTTCAAATCAAGCCGGAGGGAGAAAGAATGAAACCCATGATCTGTGAATTGGTGCCGGACCTGAAGACGGGACGAATCGACAGGCGGCAACTGCTTCGGGCCATGGGCGTGATGGGTACTGCGTCCCTGGCCGGCGCGTGCGCTCCGGAGACGACGCCGGCGGGAAGTGCGCAAACCGGCGCAGCGGCAGCCGGACAGGCGGCGACGCCATCGACTGCCGAAGGTGCGGGTGGACGGCCACGCATGGCGTGGATGAAGACCTACGAACGAATTGGCCAGTTCAAGACGATCTCGGTCGGGCACATTGCGTACTCCGTGGTCGAGCAGAAGAAGGTCCGCGACTGGTACATCGAGGTCCTCGGGATGATGCCCGTGTTCGACACCGGGCGATCGTCCGCGCTCAGATTCGGCGTTCCGTGGAACCACATCTACGTCACGACAGCGCAGGATCCCAAGGCACAGCCGACGATCGGCCACATGTCGTACAACATCGAGAAGTTCAGGCTGGACGCCGTGGAAGCCGAGCTGATCGCACGGAAGCTGCCTCACCGCTACGACGGCCCCGAGATGATCCACACCGACGACCCCGAAGCCTATCGACTCCAGCCGGCCTCGCTGGTCGCGGTCTTCCCGGGCGGCGGCAACGCGGAGAACGTGGAGAACCTCGGGGAAGAGGACGGGGTCAAGGCGCACTTGCGGCAGGCCCCGAGACCGGACTACAGGACGTTCGTCGCCAGTTGCATGAATCACATCTCCCACAACTGCATCGACTACGGCAAAGTCCGCGACTACTACATCGACGTGTGGGGAATGCGGAAAGTCTCCGACGACGGGAAAGTTGCCGTCGTCGAGTTCGCCGGGTCCGCCGGCGATCCACCGCAGCAGGTGTGGCTACGCGGCGGGCTCAAGCCTGGCCAGACGCAATTCGTCGATCACATCGGATATTCGATCGAGAACTTCGACGCGGCGAAGGTTGGGGCCGAACTGAAGCGCCGTGGTCTGAACCCCAGGAGCGCGGGTCCTAACGCATGGGCCATCAACGACGCAGCCGGGTACCCGATCCAGATCTGTGCCGAGAAGGGCGTTGTGCCCGCCGACGCGTACCGTCCGTACGCGACGACGTAGCCTGTTCCGGACGCCTTTCGGCAAACGGCGAATCACCGGTTGGTGACGTTTGCCGGAAGGCGTCAGAACGCAAAGTTCGCCTTCGGCCCTACCAATCTCATCGTTGCAACACAACTCTGATCGACACAGCTCCTTCTCTAACTATGTCAATGGCTTCATTGACTTCCGTGAATGGCATGACGTGCACGGCACTACGAATGTCGTGTTCGGCGGCGAAGGTCAACATGGACACCATATCCTTTCGACTGCCGACGTAGTTGCCATAGATGGTGCGTTGAGCGTTGTCATACAACGCACCGACGCTGATTGGCATCTGTTCCAGTGGCTGAGCCACGAAACACAGCTTCCCCTGCGGTCTCAACATGCGCAGATACCCGTTCACGTCGAACCTTGTGTTCACTGTCGATAGGATGAAATCGAATCTTCTGGCCAGCGCGTTCGAGTCATCCAGGTGCGAGGTATCGATATACGCTGCACCCAGCCGTTCGATAGTCTCCCGCTTCTTGGGCGAATGCGAGAACGCCGACACGCGGTGACCCATAGTGCGAAGAAACTGAATCGCGAGATGGCCGAGTCCTCCAATCCCCAGTACCGCCACTTCTGAGTTATCCGGCAAATCTGCTCTGACAATCGCTGAATAGACGGTGAGGCCCGACGAGAGCAACGGGGTCGAGGTTGCTGAATCCAGTGTTGATGGCAGCTTGAATGCAAACCGCGCATCGACACCGATGCAATCCGCCGCACCGCCATAGCAGTCGACGCCAATGACCTTTTGCTGGGGGCACAACTGCTCGTTGCCACTCCTGCAGAACTCGCACGAAAAGCAGGCGGCCTGCTGATAACCGATGCCAACCCGGTCGCCAGTCGTGAGGCCAGTTACCGCGGAACCAGTGTCTTCTACGAAACCGACCATCTCATGGCCGGGGACGAGTGGATACCTGGTGTCGCCCCAGTCGTTGTCTATGTACTGAACGTCCCCTCTCGCAATGCTGCAGTGCGTGACGCTCACCAATACTTCTTCGTTGCCGAGTCTTCTTTCATAAGAGAACGGTTCAGCTCTTCCACCTTGACGTGTAACTGCGTACGCGTTGATTGTCGTGATGCTCATAAGCTCCTGATGAAAGGAAGCCCGAGACTCGCAATCGATGATGGACTACGATTTGGGCCGCTTCGACCATGAATCGTACCGCGGTGAAGGCGCAAACCGAAGCTGCTGGTCCGGTATCACCATTCGGGGTCGGGGCACCTTTATTTCTCCAGCGAAGACGGCGAGGTGTTCGTCGTCCGGGCCCAACTACGAGCTGGCCTCGACGAACCAGATGGGCGAGCCGCTGATGGCGACGCCTGCCATCTCCGACGGCATCATTTCTGATCCGCGGGCAGCAGCACATGTTCGCCGTGAGATGACTGCATCACGTCCAAGTTCGCGGCGTGGTCGCACCCTGCTACTGACTAACAGGCGCGCGTCGACGAAGCTCCTCGAAGAAGTCGAGGATGAAAACAATCGATTGCTCCTGGCGAGCCGCGGCCGTTGACGTCGGCACACTTACTGCCACGCGTGTGCCGTCGGGGCTGGGATCGAAGCCGCCGGTCGTGCTCAGGTGTGGCACCCACACCCGCGGCTTCTGTGCCTCGAACGACTCTCCGGTCGCGTTGAAGGCGACCGCCATGATCTGGTCGCCGGCCAGATACCAGAGGTCCCGACCGTTTGGCGACCACCGCGGCGATGTACCGCCATTGTTCGACACCACCCACCGGCGCGTGCCCGCCGCCCCATCTGTGCTGATCCCGCGTACAAAAATCTCGAAGCGTCCCGATTCATTCGAGGCGTAAGCGAGCCACCGCCCGTCGGGAGAAAAAGTGGCGTCAACGTCGACCGACTTGGTCGTCAGAAACCGCGTCGGTGTACCGGCTTTCGGCACGCTGCCGGTCAGATCGATCGGGACTGTCCAGATCTGCGGGTTCGCGTCGGGCTGGAAGTACGCGAGTCGCCTGCCATCACGAGACACCGCGGTCGGCAGCTGAATGCCCTTCGTCGCAAGCAACGGCTGCGGCTGCCCGGCGCCGTCCGATCGTGCCCACAACATGCCGCTGCCAAGCGCTCCGTAGATCACATATTGGCCGTCAGGCGTCCACACCGGGTTGCCGACCCGCACGCCGCCCGGTGTGAGTCGGGTCATGGCGTCGCGCGCCGGCTCATAGACCCAGATGTCGTAATTGACGCCGTCCTTCACCGTGATCGCGATGCGCCGCCCGTCGGGGGAAAGGCGCGGCGTCTCGTAGACGCCGGCACGTGCGAGCAACGGCACTGATTCCCCGGTTGGCTCCACCCATTGCACAGTGGATGCCGATCGATCGCCGATGTGGCGGCGATAGACCAGAGTCCCTGTGCGCGAAACATCGTATTGCCCGCTGCCGGTCACCGTATCGAAGGCGACGTCGTCCAGTATCGGTACAGGCGTGCCGCGAACCTCGAGGCGATCCAGGTCGAACGGTACGGCAAACAGCCTCGAACCGTTGGTATACACAAGGTGACCGCTCTCCAGATACCGGGGCGACCCGCCGCCGCGGACAACGGTCCTGCGCTGGCGGTCGTCGAGTGACGCCACTTGAATCGTCAGCGCATTCGAGGCGGACCTCGTGACGACGTCGAACAGGACGTGCCGTCCGCCGGGTAGGGCGCTCGGGTGTGTGTGAAACCCCTCGTCCTGGGCAAGTTCGAGCAGTGAGACCATGTCGCCAGTCCGAGACATTCGTAGCAGACCTGTTGCTCCTCCCCCTGTGCCTACGATCAGATCGGTGCCGTCGATCCAATCTCCGCCAGTCATCACCGGCAGGTCCGCCAGCTTCGTCGCGGCGCCGCCTTCAACCGGGACCTTGAATAGGGCACCGCCACTCCAGTAGCCGACCCATTGTCCGTCGCGCGAGAAAAACGGATGGCTCGCGCCTTCGGTGCCTGTAAGTTCCGTAAACGCTGCCTGATTAAGACGACGCGTCAGCAGTTTGGGTACTCCGCCGCGAACACTACCCACATAGGCGATCCGCGTACCGTCGGGCGAGATCACAACGCTGCTGAAGGTCGGCGCCGACAGCGGCGGCAACGTCACATCGTCGCCGGCATCGACCTCGAAACGCATCGGTTCATGGAGTGTCGCAGGCGGTTGCTGTCGCCACGGCGCCCACAGCGCGACGGCCGTGGCGATCGCCAGGACCCCGGCGGCGATCCATCCGAGCGCACTGCCTCGGGGTGCCGCCGCCTGCGCGGGCGCCACCTCCAAGAGCTTCCACGCATCACCAATATCGCGCAGGCGTTTTCGCGGGTCCTTCTGCAGGCAGCTCTCGAGCAGTGGCCGGACGCTCGCCGGCACAGCGTCCCAGCTCGGTTGCGACTGAATCACGGCCGCGAGGATGGACGCGGCGTCTTCGCCGTCATCATGGGCGGCCGCTTGCGACGTTCCCCTGGCTGTCGACGGATCGAACGGGCGACGTCCGGTGATCAACTCATAGAGCACGACCCCGAAAGCCCAGATGTCGGCACGTTTGTCGACGGGCTTGCCGCGTGCCTGCTCGGGGGCCATGTACGCGGCTGTCCCGAGAATCATGCCAGCCTGCGTCGCGCCAATCGGCATGGTCGGCGAGTTCGAGAGATTCTGGCTGAGCGGATCGAAAGCCTCGGGCGAAACCATCGTCGCGAGGCCGAAGTCGAGGACCTTGATCGTGCCGTCGCTGGTGACCTTGATGTTGGCAGGCTTGAGATCCCGGTGCACGATGCCCTTCTGGTGTGCGGCATCGAGGGCGTCGGCTATCTGGCGCGCATAGTGAAGCGCGGTGTCGAGCGGCAGCGGCCCCTTGGGCGCGTCACCCTCGACCAGCTCCATCACAAGGTAGTTCGGGCCGACGTCGTAGAGGGTGCAGATGTTGGGATGGTTCAGCGCCGCCACCGCGCGTGCTTCGCGCTCCGAGCGCTCGGTGAACTGGTCAGCGGAGATTTTGACCGCGACCTCGCGCCCAACGCGCACATCGCGGGCACGATACACCTCGCCCATGCCGCCGGCACCGAGCGGCGCAACGATCTGATACGCACCGAGCTTGTCCCCGGCAGAGAGTGGCATCAGCTCGCGTGCAGTCTACTCCGCAGTCAGGTTACAGCTGCATCGCGGGAATGATGCTGGCCACGGCCGCCGTCATGGCCAGCGCCAACGGCACGAGGGAGAACGTCGCGAACGCGCCGAGCCCGGCTATAATCCCGCGAAGACCGCCGCCTCATCACTCGGTCGTTGCCGGAAAACTGCAAACGGGAGCATCCCATGCGTTTCGCGCGCGTGTTGAGCATCGTCGCCTCGGTGGCTATCGTCGCAGCGGTGGTCATTGCCGCAGGGCCGGAGACCGCCGCCAACGGCACACCGACTTTCACCAAGGACGTCGCCCCGATCCTCTACAAGTCGTGCATCGAGTGCCATCGCGAGACGATGTTTGCGCCGATGTCGCTGACGTCGTACGAAGACGCGCGTCCGTGGGCGCGCTCGATCAAGAAGCGCGTCGCCGAGCGGACGATGCCGCCGTGGGGCTCGGACATGCCGTTCGGTCGGTTCCGCAATGATCCGCGTCTGACCGACCAGGAAATCGAGACCATCGTCTCGTGGGTTGACGCTGGCGCGCCCAGGGGTGACCTGGCCGACATGCCGAAGATGCCGGCGATGGCCGACGGCTGGACAATCGGCAAGCCGGACGCGGTCTACTCAATGACCGAGGACTTCAAGATTCCGGCCGCCGGAACGATCGACTACAAGTACATCCGGATTCCGGTGAACCTGCCGGAGGACCGGTGGTATACGGCCGTCGAGGTCAAGCCGAGCGCGCGCGCTTACGTGCACCACATCATCGCCTACACGGAGCCACACAGCGATCAGCCACCACGTCGTGGCAGCACCTTCGGGCCGACGAACATCACGGGCGTATCGCCGAACAAGCCGGGCCTCGTCTTCGAGCCTGGCATCGCGAAGCTGCTGCGCGCCGGACACGACGTCATCCTGGAGATCCACTACACGACCAACGGAGCCGAAGCCACCGATCGCACGCAAGTCGGGTTCATCTTCGCCAAGGAGGCGCCGGCGAAGGTCCACGTCACCGGCCTCGCCGTGCAGCCGAAGTTCCTCATTCGCGCGGGCGATCCGAACGCGGAGGTGAAAGCCGTCACCGAGCTCAGACAGGACGTGGTCATGACGAGCCTGACGCCGCACATGCACGTGCGCGGCAAGGACATGACCTACACGGCGCTCTACGCAGACGGCACGTCCGAAGTGCTCCTGAGCGTGCCGAAATACGACTTCAACTGGCAGATCACCTACGAACTGGCCGCGCCGAAGCGCCTGCCGAAGGGGACCAAGGTCGAGGTCGTGGCGCACTTCGACAACTCGACGGCCAACAAATACAACCCCGACCCCACGAAGGACGTGACGTGGGGCGACCAGACGTGGGAAGAGATGATGATCGGATTCTGGGGTTCGGTGGTCGACCGCCCGGCGCCGCCTCAAAGAGAACAACAGTAAACATCACCGCGCCGCGGCCTGGATCTGTCCCAGCACCCGGCAGCGCTCCGGGTAGTTGCTGGTGCCAGCAACGGTGCTGGCCGACGTGATCGAAAAGTCGTAATCGGTCAGGGAGACCAGCGCCACACGCGGTAACCGGCTTGACCGGAGGGCATCGGCCAGCACCGACGCGTTGCATTGCTGGAAGCTCGAGGTTTGCGCGTCCACGCGCGTAATCGTCGCGAGCAAGGCGAGCACAACGCCCAGACTTCCGCGCTGCAGCCAGGTCAATGCCATAGGGAGCTCCTGGTGATTGACGTGCTGTTCGGAAGGACAGCCCGAGGACGTGTCCGACTTGGTCGCTGCTGACCGTGCCGTGCGACCCCCTCCGGCACGACGGCTTCAAGCGTACCGCGCTACACATCACGTTAAGGACCACCGACTCGCCATTTGAGGCGTAGAATTCGAGCCGTCCATGCCTGTGTTCTCGCAGCGCTCCGAACCGCGTGAGCTGGTCTTGACGCCGCGTGAGGATCTGGTTGCCGGCGGGCCCGCGGAGCAGCTCGAACAGCAGATCCAAACCAGCTTCAAGGGCGGCGTCCACCGCATCGTCGTGGATCTTCGCGAGGTACCGATGATCGACAGCGCCGGCGTGCGTGCGCTGGTGCGTGGCCACACGACGTCAGAGCGGCTTGGCCGTCATTTCTGCCTCGCGGGCGCGCATTCACGAGTCATCGACCTGCTGCGCCTTTCCAACCTGGATCAAGTGTTCACGATGTCCGATTCGGTACCGATCGCGCGCACGCGGCGGTGGCCATGGTCGCAGATCGTGACCGTCTTCTTCGTGATCACCGTGGGCGCCGCCCTCGTGTTCAGCGGGTACATGTGGCCACCGGGCGCGGTCATCGATCTGACCACCGGAGAGGGACGCGATCCGTTTGGCGTCGGCACCGCGTCTCCGGCGGCCGGACCAAGCCCGCTCTATGAATTGGCCAAGCTGATAGTGGCTGCCGTCGTGGGGATGCTCGTGACGATCGTACAGCGGCATTACCGTGCGGATCGGTCGCCCAATCCGACACTCGATCAGGCGCAGGTGCTGCTGTGCGTCTCGGGGGCGCTGATGATGATCATCATCGGCACCTCGCTGGTCCGCGCGTTCGGCATCGCTGGTGCGGCGAGCATCATTCGATTTCGCACGCCGGTCGAGGACGCGCGCGATATCACCGTACTCTTCATCCTGATGGGGCTGGGAATGGCCGCCGGCCTTGGCGGCTTCGCCGTCGCCGGGCTCGGTACCGTGTTTTTGTGCGCGATGTTTCCCATTCTCAACCTGTTCGCCTCGGACCGGCCGCGACAGATGCTGGTCGAGATTCAGGCCGAGGGCCGCAACTTCCCAGCCGACCACGTGCAGAAAGTCTTTGCCGTCAACCGCATCGTGTTCGAGCCGCGCGAGGTCGCGCAGGGCGAAGAGGCGACGGTTCGCTACCTGGCCACTCTCGCCCCGAATGATTCGCTCGAGGATCTGAGCAATCAGTTGATGGGCGGGGGCAAAACAGGGATCAAGAATGTTTCGTGGTCACTTCCCAAACGCGTCTGACGCGGTGGCCGACGCGTGTTCATCGAGCAGGGCGTTCGCCGCGAGGCGATGCTCGAGGTCATCGAGGGCGCGGTCCCGCGTCCTGAAGCGTGCTCAGCCGGTTGGGGTCGAAGCCGACCCGTGGACCCACACCATCGTCCAATAGACCCGCGCTTACGCTTCCGGTCTAATCGACTTGTGAACGACGGATTGTCGTGGTCGCTGAAGCACCAACAGCGTGTTCTCGACGACGTCAACGTTCACGTGGGGAAAGAGAGGACTTATGACAACAAGCAAACCTGAACGTGCCGTCCTTGCCGGCGGTTGCTTCTGGGGCATGCAGGACCTGATCCGCAAGCTGCCCGGCGTGGTCAACACGCGTGTCGGATACAC
This sequence comes from uncultured Acidobacteriota bacterium, assembly GCA_963724485.1. Taxonomy (GTDB): domain Bacteria; phylum Acidobacteriota; class Vicinamibacteria; order Vicinamibacterales; family UBA2999; genus JACCSI01. The sequence continues at coordinate 35,888 of CAVRUW010000008.1, read as the reverse complement.
AGGCGGCGACGTGCCGAACGCGACGTATCGTAACCATGGATCTCACGCCGAGGCCATCGAGATCGAGTTCGACCCGACACGTATCAGCTATCGCGACCTGCTGGAGTTATTCTTCCAGATTCACGATCCAACCACGCTCAATCGCCAAGGCAACGATGTTGGAACTTCGTATCGCTCGGAGATCTTCTATGTCTCCGAGGCGCAGCGTGACGAGGCACTTCGGACAATCGGCGATGTCAACGCCTCTGGCCTGTGGCCAGGCCCCGTTGTGACGAAGGTCTCGCCCGCTGGCGAATTCTGGGAGGCCGAGCCCGAGCACCAGGACTATCTCGAGCGCTACCCGCAAGGCTATACCTGTCACTTCCCGCGGCCTGGCTGGAAGCTGCCCCGGCACGCAGAAGCGGCCACCTGAGCCCTGTCAGACGATGGCGGCTCTCAGGCCCAGGCTCGCGGCCATTCTGACCAGGTCTGCGAGCGACTCCGCTTTCATCTTGCGCATCACCTGACCTCGATGCGCCTTGACGGTGATCTCGCTTATGCCGAGTTCGCCGCCAACCTGTTTGTTCAACAGACCGGCGACGACCAATGCCATCACCTCTTTTTCACGTGGTGTGAGCGACGCATAAGAGTTCCGCAGGGTCTGCAGCGCCGACTCGTGGGCCAGTGCGGCCCGACTCCGTTCGATCGCGTGACGGATCGCGTCGAGCAGTACGTTGTCCTTGAACGGCTTCGTCAGGAACTCGATCGCTCCCGCCTTCATCGCTTTCACCGACATGGGCACGTCGCCAAAGCCTGTGATGAAGATGATCGGCATGTCGGTCCGGTCGGCGAGGTGCTGTTGCAACTCGAGACCATTGAGGCCCGGCAGCGTGACGTCAAGCACCAGGCAGCTCGGAACCGTGGCACGAGGGTAGGCGAGAAAGTGTCGCGCGGACTCGAACAAGAGCGGCTGCCAGCCGGCGTCCTTGACCAGCAGCTCCAGCGATTCGCGCACCGAGATGTCGTCGTCGACGACGAATACAATGGGGGTGACATTCGCCATGGTAACGACCCCAATGCCGCGGGCTGCGCTCGAGGAGCTCACAGTATACGTCCGGTATTCGCTGCTCGGTTGAAGGACGGTCGTCAGACTTACCTCATGCCAAGGGCGACGTTCACCGCTTCGAGCAGAGCGTCATCGCTGAATGGCTTGAACAGGCACGCGGCCGCCCCCAGGCCAAGCAGGCGCGGACGCAGCGACTTGTCGCCTTGAGCAGTGATAAAGACGATGGGGACGGCTTTCCCGCGGCGTCGCAATTCTTGTTGAAGATCTGGTCCGCTCATGCCTGGTAAGCCGACGTCGAGGATCAAACAGCTGGTCTCGTCGACAGCCTCTGAGGCGAGGAAGGCTTCCGCCGACGCAAACGCCTGAACGGCAAAGCCGACGTGCTGCAGAAGGTCAGGCAGCGACTCGCGCACAGCTTCGTTGTCATCGACAACCGACACCAGTGAGCGCGTGCTCATTGCAATCCCTCCTCATAAGTGACCCAGTCCCCTGCAGAGCATGCGCCACACTGCCGGCGACGATCCATTGGACCTTGGTATCGCCCTGCAACCTCGCGCCAAGTGTCCTCCTCACTTGGCCGTGTCGGTGATGCCGTCTGGGCTGCGGGGAATCGAAAACGAGAAGGTGGCACCCGGCCCATCGTTTGGTTCCGCCCAGAGACGGCCGTGATGTCGTTCGATGATGGAGCGGCTGACGGAGAGTCCGATGCCCATGCCGTCGCCTTTGGTTGTGTAGAAGGCGTCAAACAGCTTGTCCATGCTCTGAGGGTCGAGCCCGATGCCGGCATCACGCACCGTCACACGCAGTCGATCGCCGTTCTCCCGTTCGGTTTTGATCAGCAATTGCCGCGGCCGATCGTGGACGTCGACCATCGCCTCCGAGGCGTTGCGGAGCAGATTGAGGATGACCTGCTGGAGTTGGATACGATCGCCGGTAACACTCGGGAGATCGTCGGCAAGTTCGGATTGAAGCATGATGCGCTGTCGCTGGAGCTCACTCAGCGACAGCGCGATAACCTCTCGCGTGGCCTCATTCAGATCGAGCGATTCAAGCGAGAAATCCTTCTTGCTGAACAGAGCGCGTAGCCCTGTGACGACATCCGAGGCGCGTCGGCCATCTCGAATGGCCCGTCTCGCGGTCTCTCGCGCGCCTTCAACGTTCGGAGGATCAGCATCCAACATCCGCAGGCACGTGCCGGTGTTGGTGATGATGCCCGAAAGCGGCTGGCTGACCTCATGAGCGATCGAGGCGGTCAACGTGCTCAAGGTCGTCACCCGAGCTACGTGGGCGAGCTCGGAACGGGCCCTGTTCAGGGCCTCCTCCGCGACCGTGCTCTCTGTAACGTCCTGAAGGGCACCGACGAACATCGGTCGACCCTCGACCCGCTCGGTGACATGGGCGACGCCGCGCACATGCTTCACGGCGCCGCGGGTCGTCACGATTCGGAACGCAAAATTAACATCTGCCCCGGACATGCCGCGTGCGATTACGGACTCGAAGGACGGCAGGTCGTCCGGATGGATGACGTCTCGAACTCTCTGCACCGAGACTTTCGTTCCCGAATCGAACTCGAAGATGCGATAGGCCTCCTCGGACCAGTTGTGGTCGTCCCCCACGAGGTCCGTGATGAAGCTGCCCGTCTTGCTCAGCCGCTGGGCGTCGGCGAAACTGTCGTATGCCCGCCTGAGCTCCACCTCCGCCCTCTTCCGGTCTTCGAAGTCAGTGTTGACGCCGTACCACTTGACGATGGTGCCCGTCTGGTCGAGCAATGGATTCGCACGAAAGAGAAACCACCGATAGTCGCCGTCGTGCCGGCGCAGTCGTGCTTCCGCCTCCCCTGGCGTGTTAGCAGCCATGATGCGCTGCCATGTCGTCGCCAGACGGTCTAAATCCTCGGGGTGGACCGCAACCGTCCAACCCCAGTCGCTCGCCTCTTCCGCGGCAAGGCCGATGAAATCCAAATAGTGCTGACTGAAGAACTCGGCAGATCCGTCGGGACGCGCCGACCATGCCAGTGCCGGAATCGTGTCGATGATCAGTTTGAGGTTGTGTTCGCTCGCCCGGAGGGCGTCCTCGGCCCCCTTGCGTTCGTCAATGTCCGTCAGCAGCACGCACCAGCGAACGATGTGGCCGCCTGCATCGCGAAGCGGAAAGCCGCTGTTCTGGAACCAACGATAAACGCCGTCCGACCGACGCAGACGCTGCACGATCTTGTAGGGACTGCCCGAGCCGATCGACTGCGTGAAGACCTGGATGACGTGGGGAAGGTCCTCAGGGTGAACGGTGTCGTTCGTTCCCCATTGTTTCAGCTCCTCCAGCGTCTGTCCGGTGTACTCGACGATCTGGCGATTGACGAATTGGACCTCGCCGGCCGCGGTCAAGAGTGCGACCAGGCCTGGAATGCTGTCGACGATCAACCGCGAATTGTGCTCGCTTTCGCCCAGTTCTTCTTGTGCCACGACGAGCTCGCGTGTGCGCTGCGCGACGCGTTCCTCGAGTTCGTTGGCGATGCCAAGCAGCGCGTCCAGCGACGTGCTGACAATTCGAGGCGGCTCGCCGTCTGTCCATAGCGCAGGCAGCGCCATGATGCGGCGCAGATCGTTCAGAGAGTCACGCAGCCGCGTGACTTCCGCGGCCGAGGATTCGAGCGGGGGCTCCACGGCAGACCTCCCATGCGTTCTCGCGGCGTCGAGCGTGTTCGCACAGGGTACCGCATCGCCATGCGTCCGTAGTCTTCGATTTCCTCCTCGACTGTCACTAGGGACCGCAGCGTTGCAGTTCGTCCGTAGGTCGGGGCACACCTCCTGCGGCGTCACCGGCCAAAGCGTCCTCGCGGAAAGACTGCGCCGGGAACGATGTCGGATCGTACGCGAACCACCCTTATACCCGCACGCGGTCGCGGCGAAGTTCCAGGTTGAGCGCGGCATCTGTCGCCGCATCGTCGGGAGTTTTCCCGCGCTCGCGCGCAACGATGTATGCGGCGTACCACTCCGACCAGTGGTGCTTCGGAGCGATCGGCTCGTACGCGCCGTGGCGCTCTTCTGTTTCGCGCAGAAGCTCGGTCAGCGTGACGACGTCGGAGCTGAGTCCTCGTCCGGGAAGCCGCTTCGTGACCTGCTGGAGGAGCCACCCGTTGCCGTCGGGATCACTAAATGAGGCGAATGAGAAATAGGAACGACCTTCCGGGTCCGGACCCTGCACCCGTCCCTTTGTCCCGCCGGCTCGAAGGAGGCTCCCGTCAAAGTGGAACACCTCGCTCACCTCGACGCCGTGTCCAGTGAGCTCGGCGCGTGCCGTCTCGAGGTCATCGACCACGAGAAACGTCCCCTGAACCGATCCCGGCGCGGCGGGCGTGAACCCCTTGCCGAACATGACGGAGCACGGCGACCCGGGAGGTGTCATCTGCACCAGGCGCCAATCGTCACCACTCGCGAAATCGGCGTCCAGCCGCCAACCCAGGCTTTCGTAGAAGCGCCTGGACCGATCGACATCGGAAACGGGAATGACGACGACTTCGAGCTTCAGATCGGTCCGGGCGGCGGTGCGGTCGTGGGTGGCGTCTTCGTGGACTGTTTGAGTGCTCATAGTGACCTCCGTGTTTGGGTGGTGAGTGGATCAGGAGCGCGCGTGCTGCATAGCGGTTTTCGCAGCGACGACACCAGCACTACGAAGGATGCCGTCGTGAAGCGCAGTCGTCTATCAGACTTTGGTATCGGGCCTTGGCACACGCGGGTTCCACCGTGAGCTTGGCTTCAAGTCGATGCGAAGGTGTCGTCGATACCTTCGTCTCATAGATCCCACGCCTCGCGTCTGGTTTCATCGTTCGAGGAGGACAGCATCAAGCCACCGAGCGACTGACCACGGCGCAACGGTTCGAACCGATCATCGTGTTGGCGCGGTGACGGTTGGCGGCAGCTGGCGTTGTCGCGGGAATGGCGCAAACATCCACACTCACGGACGCAGAGTCCGCTCCTCAGAGCGCGAAGGGTGTGCGCGGCGCCACACCGTACGTCGAAATCAAGAACGAGCCTGCGCCCAAGCTGACCGTGGACCCCCCGCTTCCCGACTTGCTGGATCAGGGCGTCGTCTGGATCCAGTGGCGGGCGGAGAACGTGCACATCGTCCCCGTGTTCGGGAAGGGTGCCCTCAACGTCTCTCCACGCGCCGGGCATTTGCACGTACATGTTGACGAACTGCCGTGGTGGTGGGCGGACGCGAGTGACATCAATACGATCGACCTGGCCGGGATGCCGCCCGGCCCGCACAAGATACGGATCGAATTGGTGAACACCAACCATGAAGTGTTCCCCGGACAGTCCAAAACAGTGACGTTCACCATACCTCTGGGTGCGTCTCGCACTCACTCTCATTGAAGGTCACGGCGGCTTTCAGCAGCCCCTTGCGCACACGTGAGCATGGCTCAGGGCCGATACGAAGGTATCGGCGATACCTTCGTCTGATGGATTCCACCCCGCGCGTCTGGTGTCATGCGCTCGAGGAGAACAGCGTGAAGCCATCACATTCGCCGCTGCCCTCAAAGAAAGATGAGGTTGCTCAGATGAAGCGTCAACACATCACGACAGGGGTGTTCCTTGCGGCATCCGTCTTCGTCGTCAGCATGGTGCCGGCCGCACAGTCGCAGGATCGATACACACTTACCGCGGCAAACGGCATCGCGTTCTCGGAATTCAGAGGCTACGACGCGTGGCAGCTCGTTGCCACGAGCCAGCCCGATGACGCCAGCGGCTGCGGGACATCGAAGGTAGGGTGCATGAAGGCGATCCTGGGGAATCCCACGATGATCAAGGCGTACCGCGACGGCATTCCGGCGAACGGCACATCCGTCCCCGACGGCGCGGCGCTCGCCAAGATCGAATGGTTGAAGGACCGCGACGAGAAGCCCTATGGCGTGACCGTGCCCGGAACGCAAACCGAGATGTCCTTCATGGTGAAGGACTCGAAGCGATTCCCGGACACGAACGGATGGGGGTACGCCACGTTCGCGTACGACGCAGCGTCCGACACCTTCAAGCCGGCCACGACCAACCCCTCATTCGCGCGGGGGTGCCACGGGTGCCATACAGGAGGTGCGAAGGCGAATGATTTCGTCTTCACTGCGTACGCGACGCGGTGAACGTCGTGGCCATTCCTGGCACAGGACCTCGGAGCGCGATGACATGCCGAGGAACCTGATCAGGGTGGCCGCGCGATTTGGCTAACGCCCGCTCCGGTGGCGCGCCTGCTGCGGTCTTCTGTGGAACATCGAATGTAACGGTGCCCTTGTCGAGCGGCTGGTGGTTCGCGTCAACCAGTTCAATCAGCACCTTGTGCGGACCGGGCGGCAGCCCCCGCAGGATGAGCGGGGTACCACTCGTATCGGCCCAGTGCCACGGCGCCTCGTCGACGGTCACATGAATGTGGCCCACGCGGGGCGAGACGGCCAGAGCACCCGGGCCGAACACCGGTGCAATCCGCAGGTTCTCCGCACAGTAGAGGATCACCACCACTCCACGGGAGGCGAGTGGTTCGGCCAGCGGAGCATCGATGACGAGCTTCGCGGCGGGCTCTGTCCCGCTGAGTGGGATGACCTGGGCAGGTCTACACGTGGGTGTGGCGCTTTGTGCGAGAGCGGTGCTCCCGTACAGCATCATTGCGGCGACGGACAGCACCGGCGCCACGTTCTGGGCTGCATGCTTCAGCGTGATCATGTTCTTCGCTCCTCTTATTCGAGCCGCGTTCGACATACCTGATACCTGATCACACAGAAAAACGTCGTACGAAATCTATTGGACCATGGTGTTGGAACCGAACACGACGGACCAACACCATCGTCCAATTGATTCACAGCCGGCGGCGTGTTCGAATCGTGGCGGTTGTTGGAATGCGACACATGTCTCACAACATTGGTTGCGATCGCCGCCGCGGCCACAACTTGCCACAGGAAGCGCCGCGAGCGTTCGCCGACGCCGTGATCGATGTCGAGCAGTGGTGAGATGGAGGGAAGACGCCATGGATGCGAGTGCCACGAGAACTGTGAAAGCCGCGGCGGTCCAACTGAGCCCCGTCCTCTATAGCCGCGAAGGAACGGTCGACAAGGTCGTGCAAAAGATCCACGAACTGGGGCACGAGGGCGTGCAGTTCGCCACGTTTCCCGAAACCGTAGTGCCTTACTACCCGTACTTTTCGTTCGTCCAGGCCCCTTATCAGATCATTGCCGGACGTGAGCACCTCAAGCTGCTCGATCAGGCGGTGACGGTGCCGTCCCCTGCCACGAATGCCATCAGCGACGCTTGCAGAGAGGCGGGAGTTGTGGTGTCCATCGGCGTCAACGAACGTGACGGTGGAACCCTCTACAACACCCAGCTTCTCTTCGATGCCGACGGCGCTTTGATCCAGCGGCGCCGCAAAACCACGCCCACTTACCACGAGCGCATGGTTTGGGGCCAGGGCGACGGTTCGGGGCTGCGCGCTGTTGACAGCGCGGTCGGTCGTATTGGTCAGCTGGCGTGCTGGGAGCACTACAACCCTCTCGCGCGCTACGCGATGATCGCCGACGGCGAGCAGATCCACGCTGCGATGTATCCGGGCTCGATCTTCGGCAACCTGTTTGCGGAGCAGACGGAGATCAACGTCCGGCAACATGCACTCGAGTCTGCGTGCTTCGTGGTCTGCGCGACGGCATGGTTGAATGCCGATCAGCAGGCGCAAATCGTCAAGGACACCGGCGGCAGCATCGGCGCGATCTCTGGCGGTTGCTTTACGGCGATCGTTGCACCCGATGGAACCCTCATCGGCGAACCGATCCGCTCCGGCGAAGGCGTAGCCCTCGCCGACCTCAATTTCATGCTCATCGACCAGCGCAAGCAGCTCATGGACTCGCGCGGCCACTACAGCCGGCCCGAGTTACTGAGCCTCCTGATCGATCGCACGCCAGCCGCGCACGTTCACGAGCGGATCGGGCACAACCATGACGCCGGCGAGGAAGGCTCGCGGAAGCTTCTCACCACGACAGCTCATCTTTCTACGGTTAACTTGACGGGGGAGCTTACGAGATGACCTTCGCAATCAATGTGCTTGGATGGATAGGGGCTGTCGCTCTTCTCGCTGCTTACTGGCTCGTCTCAACACAAAGAGTGACGGGCAATTCCAGGACGTATCAAGGCATGAATCTCCTCGGCGCCACGCTGGTCCTGGCGAACTCGCTGTACTATGGCGCGTACCCTTCAGTTGGTGTGAACGCCGCTTGGATCGCGATCGGTGCCTACGCGATGGCCAAACACGCTCTCCCACGCAATGATACGGGGCGATATTCCGAAGCTCACCGTTGATGGAACGACCAACGCGTCGCCGATACGATCGTTCAGGCGCGAGGTCCTAACGCGTCGTCGCGTCTACAAGCAGCAGGAGGCCGAACCCAAACGCGGCAAGCAAGCCTGAGAAGCGCGGACTGTTGTGGAAGGCCTCGGGAATCATCGTTTCCGCAGCCATCGCGAGCAGTGCTCCGGCTCCAAATGCCTGCAGCCGCGGTCGCCAGGCCTGACCGAGCGAACCGAATCCAACATACCCTGCCACGATTGCTGCCGCTGCCCCGATCGCAATCGCACTCCAGACCAGAAAGATGTAGGCGTTACGGCGGCCGGCCGCCCGCATTCCCGCAGTGCTCGATAAAGCCACCGGAAAGTTGCCCATTGAGAACGCCATCACCAGCGCGAGGGGGACGACTGGATCCCGCAGCGCGATTCCCAATACCATCGCCTCCGGGACCACGTCGAGCGCGTTGCCGAGTGCGATGGCGACTCCGCTGCCAGGCTGCTGCGACTCGGCTGGCTGCTGAATACATTCGCCGCAGCGCTTCCGGTGAGCGGCGCCGAACCGCGCGAGCAGCGCGTTGCTTGCGCTGAACACGGCTGCCCCAAGCAACAGTGACAGCGCCGCTGACATTGGCCCGGCGATCCGGATCGCGTCTGCGGCCACTTTGAGAGATACACCGGCGAGCAGCAGTCCTGCCCCTACCGACATCGCCATCGCGATGGGTTGGTGCGGCACTCGGGAGAACAAGCCGGCGACGGCGCCGACCAGCAGCCCGACGGAGGGCACCGCGCCTAACGCCAAGGCAGCCCAGACTTCATCAGCACTCGCGGGCATACACAGACTCTTGCGACAGGATGCTCGACATGGTCCGGATCGTCCATTGGACCTTGGTATCGGATGACGCCAATCGGCCCAACTCGTAGTTGACGCGCTACTGACCTTGGTGCGACTGTGCTCGCACGAGGTCGCCCTGGGTAGCCATAGCATCCGTAAGTCGATAACTGCAACCACGATCGCACTCATGCTGACGCCCGTACCAGCCACTGCGCTCGATCCACAAGTTCGACTGACCCAGTATCGCCACACGGCGTGGAGCGTGCAGGACGGCAGTTTCGACTCCGCGCCCAACGCGATCGTGCAAACCGCTGATGGATATCTCTGGATCGGCACGGGTGCGGGGCTCGTCAAATACGACGGGGTTCGCTTCATCCCGTGGGTGCCCCCCAGGAGCAGGAGCGTCTGCGGATTGCTGGTGAGCTCCACGACGGAGTGATGCAAGAGTTGCTGGCGGCGACGATGATGCTGGCCACCGCGAAGCGCCGGATCACGGAGAATTCAGAGGCGAAGTCGACGATCGACAAGGTGCAGCAGAAACTGATCTGCGTCGGCACGGATTTGCGCCAGCTGTCTCATGAACTACATCCACCGGTGCTGCAACAAGCAGGCTTGCCGGAGGCGGTGCGTGCCTATTGCCAGGAGTTCAGCAGCACCTGCGGCACTGCGGTGTCGTGCGATGCTGACGACGGCGTGGGCGACCTGTCCCGTAGCGCAGCACTCGCTCTGTTCCGAATCGTTCAGGAAGCACTCGGGAACGCCTCAAAACACGCGCACGCCAGGCAGATCGCCGTGCGCCTGACCCGATTGGCCGACGTGGTTGGCCTCGAGGTGTCGGACGACGGGGTCGGCTTCGACCGCAACCGGCTGGGCACGCCAGGCGGCTTGGGATTGATTACGATGCGGGAACGGGCCGGTCAACTGAACGGCAAGTTCGAGTTCGATAGCACGCCAGGACGCGGGACCACGATCAGGGTGGTCATTCCTTTTCATTGAGTCGCCGTCAGCCTGTTGCCGCCACCGGCACGTCCTGAAAATTGGCTCCTCGGGCTCGACTCGTGCCAAGTCACGCGGACGCAGGCCGCGAGCGATGCCTGACGGACAAGCCGAGGGCCACGAATGAGCGCGGCTGTCAAGTCATCACTCTAGCGGACAGCTGTGGACTGTGCCTTGGCAGCGGGCCCACCCTTGTAGACGACGCCGCCTTTGACGACCACCTCGACGCTGGCCAAGGCCTGGATATCAAAAAGCGGGTTGCCGCGCACGACGATGATGTCGGCGAACTTCCCCGGCTCGATGGTGCCCAATTCGGCGCCCTTCCCCAGAATGCGTGCGTTGACGCGTGTCGCTGCCGAGATCGCACGCTGCGGGGGCATCCCCACGTCCACGTGCGCCTTGATTTCGCGCCAGAGCGCCTCGGTATGAAAATTCAGCGGGGTGCCGGAGTCGGTCCCCATACCGAGCACCGCACCTGAATCGGTGAACTGTTTCAAACCTCGTTCACGGAAGAACACTTCGCGATCGACGCGACCCATGTAGCCTAGACGCTGAAAATTCTCGACGGACTTCTGCACCTCGGCGTAGATCTCCGGACCAAAGTCTTCGCGCAGCTGCGGGTCGCTGAGTCGTTCCGGAAATGCCACGGTGGCCGGAAACACCCAGGATCGATGCGCGGCGGTGACCACGACAGGCCGACCGGCGTTGACGATGTCGCGAATGAGCTCGGCGCTGTACGGCGGCGCGGTGCCCGCCGAACCGGCGTGTGTCAGCACATCAACGCCGTTCTCGAGCGCGTTACGCGTGTCACGCTCGGAATAGACGTGCGCGTGCACGCGAACCCGATGCTTGTGCGCCGCGTCGGTGATCGCCCGATAATGCTCGGGCCTCAGGCCGACGTAGGCCTTGATCACGTCGACACCCTTCGCAATTAGATCCTCGGTAGCCTTGGCCGCCTCCTCTGGCGTGTCGATCTTGATCTGTCGTACGGGCCTGGGCTGATAGCTCCCGAGATCGCGCGTGATCCACGGGCCGCTCACGAACAGGCGCGGCCCTGGGATCTCGCCCTTGGCAATGCGATCGCGTGTCGTCAGAATCTCCGGAATCTGCGCACCGAGATCGACGGCCGTCGTCACGCCGGCCATCAGGAGCTGTCGCGCGGAGATGGCGTTGACCTTCTCCAGCAGGTTGCGCTCCATGATCCACGGGTCCCACCGATCGTAGTTGCCGTGGCCGATGTTCTTCAGGTGCACGTGCAAATCAATGAGTCCGGGCAGCATGACCCGCCCGCTCGTGTCGACAACAGTGGCATCCGGAGGGATCTTGGCATCGACCGCCCGGCCGACCCAGGTAATGCGCTCGCCTTCGATCAACACCGCGGCGTGGTGAATGGGCGGCACTTCGTACCCGTCGAGCAGCATGCCGCCGACAAGTGCGAGCTTGCGCACCGGCTGCGCCGCTGGCGCGGCGACGCAGAAGATGACAATTGCCGCGCCGATCAGCGTCGCCTGACGCCGCGCAGTCGACCTCGAATACGTCAACGGTCCAACCATGTGATCCCTCATTCGGTGCCTTTCACAGCCCCGCGTTCGTAGACAACGCCACCTTTGATGACACGCTCGACATTCTGGAGATACAACACGTTATCGAGCGGGTTCCCCCGAACGAGGATCAGATCCGCAAGGCGTCCCGGGTGCACGACACCGGCGTTGACGCCGAGCGCCTGCGCGGCCAATTTCGTGGACGCCATGATCGTCTCCATCGGGGTGAGACCCGCCAATCGAACCAGCGCATCGGCCTCGCGCCACACCGAGTCGCTGTGGAAAAATCCGGGCGTCCCCGAATCGGTTCCCATGATGACACGACCGCCAGCGTCGACGAGCTGGCGAGCCGCTCGAGGAGCCGACCCGCATCTGAAGCTGGATTTGGCCGAAGTAACTGAGCGACGAGAATCGGCGAAGCGATCCGATGATCGGATCGGCAAACCGCCCGAGCTCACTGCGGAGGCGGGGATCCTCAATCCGTTCCGGCCACGCAAGATGCGCAGGATAGAGCGTCACCCGGTGTGCAATCGACTGCGCGACGGGAATTTGCCGATCCGCGATGAGCCGCAGCGTCTCGTCCTCGAATAGTGGATTCTGATGCCCCGACCCCGCGTGGTCGAGGAGGTCGACCCCGCCCTCGATCGCGACGCGGATCTCCTCGTCGGTATACACGTGCGCGCCGACGCGCTTCCGTCGTCGGTGCGCTTCATCCGTAATCGCTTTCATCTGGTCGAGCGTGAGGCCGGTATAGGCCTTGATGAAGTCGGCGCCGCCGTCGAACAGCGAAGCGGCAGCGCGCCTCGCCTCTTCGGGAGTGTGCGCGTTCAAGTTGAAACGACGATAATTTCGTTTCGCCTGCTCGTCGGGCCAGTTCATGATCCAGCCTCCGCTGACGAGCATGCGCGGTCCCGGAATCTCCCCACGCTGAATGCGGTCTCTCGTCTGGACAGATGCCTGCAGCTCGCCGCCGGCGTCACGCGCCGTCGTGACCCCATGCGCCAGCAGTTGGGCAGCCGATCGCTCCATCACCTCGGCGTAATTCGCCCGCACCATGTCGTGCCATGTTGGATAGTCACCGTGCCCGAGGATGTCGAGGTGCACGTGGGCGTCGATGAGGCCGGGCATCACCGTGTAGCCGTTGGCATCGACGATGCGCGCGCCCGAAGGGATCGTCAGGCGGCCCTCTTCACCGACGGCCGTGATGCGATCACCCTCGATCAGGACGACCGAGTCGTGGACCGGCGGGCCACCGAAGCCGTCGATCAGGAACCCGCCGACGACGGCGACGGTCTTTGTGCCAGTCGGGCCCGGCTGAGCCTGCAGGGGCGCAAGGATGTTCCCTGCCAGCAGCGTCGCCAGCGTCACCCCTGCCAGCATTGTTCGCGCAATCATCGATGTCCTCCGCCTCACACTGATACGAGTGACTGCTTTGAACGCTCAGAACTCGATCCGGTGTTACTTGTCGACCTGCGAGGTCTGCTTCGCCGCCCGCCCCGGCCCGCCCTTGTAGACCACCCCGTCCTTGACGACCACCTCGACATCCGCCAACGCCTGGATGTCGAACAACGGATTTCGCTTGAGCACGATGATGTCGGCCAGCTTGCCCGGCTCGATGGTGCCGAGGTCGTTGCCGCGTCCGAGCACGCGCGCGCTGATGCGCGTGGCCGCCGAGATCGCCCGCTGCGGCGACATGCCATCATCGACATGCACCTTCAATCTCGCGCCACAGCGCCTCGGCGTGGAAGTTCATCGGCGTACCCGAGTCGGTTCCCATGCCCGATGACGGCTCCTGACTCGATCCACTGCTTCATCTGTCTCGGTCCCAGATCCATGACGCGCGGCATGTTCTGGAAGTACCCAGGGCGCGATAGTTCTGGAACGAGTTCTGCACCTCCTCGTAGATATCCGGTGGAAAATCGGCCTTCAGTTTCGGATCGCGCAGCCGCTCGGGAAAGTTGATGGTCGCCGGATAGATCGCATACCAGAGGCCGGCCGTTGGGACGACGGGCCGCCCGCTGTCCACAATCGCCCGAATCAGATCCTCCGGATACGGCGGCCGGCTGGCGGCGCCGACGTGCGTCAGGACGTCGATGCCCGCCCGGTGTGCGTCGCGCACGTTCTCTTCACTGTAGACGTGTGCGTGAACCCGCAGATTGTGGCGATGCGCCGCGTCAGCGATCGCTTTGTACACGTCATAGGTCGCCGGGTACACCTTGATCACGTCGGCACCGTCCTTGGCGAGCTGGTCCACTGCCTGGGCGGCCTGCTCGGGCGTGTCGACCTTGAGCTGGAACTTCAGCTCGGGAGGATAGTTACTGAGCTGCATCGTGATCCAGGGGCCGCTCATCCACATCCGGGGCCCGGGGATCTCGCCCTTGTTGATGCGGGTCCGGATGCTGACGCTCTCTTTCAGAGGCGCCGCGAGATCCACCGCTGAGGTCACTCCGGCCATCAGGAGCTGCTTCGCCGAGATCGCCATCACGCGCTCGACGCCGTTCTTGACGACCCACGGGAACCAACGTCCATAGTCGCCATGCCCGAGGATCATCAGATGCACGTGCAGGTCGATGAGGCCTGGCAGCATCGTCTTTCCGCTGGTGTCGATCACCTGGGCGTCGGATGGAATCTGCACCTCACCGGCTTGCCCTTTGGCGACGATCTTGTTGCCCTCGATGAGGACCACGGCATTGTGCAGAGGAGGCGCCTCGTAGCCGTCGAGCAGCATCCCGCCGACGAGAGCGAGCTTCGTCGTAGGCTGCGCCGTCACGGTCGTGAGGCACCACAGAATCGCTCCAGCCATCAACGGGATCCGTCGCATGTGAGTCCTCCAATCTGACTCTCCCAGTTGCCCCGGCTGGAGAGCCGGACGGCAACCGTCCTGGCCCGTCGAGGCCAAGGGCCTGGCCTCAGGCTCCGATCAGCGGTCTGCCTCAAAAGACGAAGCGCAGGCCCAGCTGCACTTCGCGGGGCGCGAAGTAGGTGATCGGCGTTCCGAACAGCGGATCCGGGACCGCCGGGTTGGGACCATACGTGTTGTTCACCGTCCTGACGTTGTCGCCGTTCAACAGGTTGAACGACTCGAGCGTGACCTGCAACCGCCGCGGAGCGCCGAGCGGCACCTGCCACATGAATCGCGCGTCCAACACATGGGTGCCGGGCCCGCGGTACAAATTGCGTGTAAATCCCGCGACGCGATCGTTGAACTGGCCATCGCCGTTCAGATCGAACGCGGGGCCTGCCCGGACATCGAAGGCTGCGCCGCCGCGGCCACGATAGATCATCGCCACCTGCATCTGCGATGTGATCGAATAAGCGCCGGATGCAACAAAGCGAACGGTCGGAGTGTCGGCTTGCGGTCCCCACTCCTCGTCCGGATAACGCATGTCGTTCGGGCTGGAACTGAAGTTGTTCCCCTGGTCGTAGGCCTTGGCCACAGTGAGATTCGCATTCAGCATGAACCCGGAGCGCGTCCGCTGGGTCGCCTCGACGATGAGGCCGGTGTATTCGGATTTCGCGGAGAAGCTGTACTGCATGATGGCGCGGTACTGCGGCTCCGGCCGGATCCATCGCTGCGTACCCTCGTCGAACAGAAGGTTGCGATCAAACGGGATCTCCTTGTACCACGATCTGGTGTGCACGCCGCTCACGCTGACGGCCAGGTCGTCGCGGAAGGCATGATCCAGCGTCGCAACGAACTGCGCCGACATCGGCACCTCGAAGTCGTCGGGCACGATCCAGACGTTGGCCACGCCGAGCTGGGCTTCAGCCGGCAGATCGTTGGTCGGAAACGTATTGGGGTAAACCGGCGCGCCAGCCTGGCCGAAGAGCCAGGTCGCTGAGATCGCCTGTGGGTTCTCCTTGAGGCCGAAGTAGGTCGGCTGAACCGGATTCTGAAAGATGCGGTCGTAGTACAAACCGCTGCTGCCCTTGAGCACGGTTCGACCGTTGCCTGTCAGGTCGTACGACAAGGCCAGCCGAGGCCCGAAATTGTCGTGATCGACGCCGAAGATCTGGCCCCGATGTTTGGAGAGCCACTCGGTGTCATAGCGAAACCCGTAGTTGATGGTCAGCCGGTCGTTCGCCGTCCAAGAGTCCTGCGCGTAGAGCGACAGGAACGTGTGCGAGCCGGGCAGGATCGGGTCGCCAAAACGCTGCGTATAGTTTGCGTAGCGCCCCTCGAGATAGTCAGCCGCCGACCGGAACGTGTAGGACCCCGAATCGGGCCCGTTGTACTGGTGGTAATCGAACCTCCAGAGGAACAGGCCGTCCACGCCGACTTTCAACGCGTGGCGGTTCTTCGAGATCGTGCCGGCGTAGATGGCCTGACCGGATCGCGTGAACATCTCGTTGATGACGCGGCCGCCGCCAAAGTTCGCCACGTTGGTGATGTTGACGCTCGGCGCACTCCGATCTCTGAGCTGGCCGTCGGGGACCAGCGGCGGCCCGCCCTCGTTCAGGAAATCGAGTGCGTAGTTGCGGTGGTGGAACTCGCCTTTGATCTCGTGAAACCACGTGCCCTTGCCGGTGATCGCCGTCCAGTGCGCCTGCGCCGACTGGTCGAGCGAAAACAGCCGGTTCTGACGCGAGCGCGTGGCAAAGTTGCTGAAGATATCGCGATTGGTGTCACGGGTCATCGCGTACGTGAATTGTAGAGAGTGCTGTTCGTTCACGCTGCGATTGACCTTGCCCATCGCGAACGTGTCTCGCAAGTAGCGATTGAGGAGACCGACATCCTGCGCTGGCAGGCCCAGGATTGCGGCGTTCGCGGCCGTGATGTTGTTGTCCTGCGGCGTGTCCTGGCTGGTGCGCTCGGCCGCCCCGAAGAAGAACATCTTGTTCCTGGTAATCGGGCCGCCAAAGCTGCCGCCGTATACCTGGCGGTCGAAAGCGGGCTTGGCTACGCCCCGGGCCTCTTCGAGCGGACCGAGTGCGTTGAACTTCTCGTTCCGGAAGAAACCGTAGCCCGATCCGTTGAAGGTGTTGGCGCCGGACCTGGTCACCGCGTTGATGATGCCGCCGATCGCCCGGCCGAACTCCGCGGTGCCGCCAAGACTGACGACCTGAAACTCCTGAATCGCGTCCTGGCTGTACCTTGAGCCGTGCAAAGGTGAACGACTCGTCGGTGTTCCAAAAGCCGTCGACGAGCAGCGCGCCCTCTTTCGCGCGAGACCCACCCACATTCAGTCCAATACCCTGCGAGGTGGTGCTGAAGTTCTCCACGGTCGACGGCGTGAGCAACGCGAAATCGAGGTAGTTGCGATTGTTGCTGGGCAGCATCTCGATCTGTTCCTCGGTGATGAGCGTACCTGAGGTCGGTCCGTGCGCGCTCGACGATCGGCGCTTCGCCGGCAACCGTGACAGTCTCCTCCACCGATGACAGCCGCATCACCACATCAAGATCGATGGCCGCGCCCACGTTGACCGTGATCTCGGGCCGGGCGTATGTCGCGAATCCCGCGAGCTCGGCGGTCAGCGAATACTTGGCCGGCTGCAGCGCGCCGAAGCGATACAGTCCTTCGGCGTTGGTGACCGTACCGCGCGACTGGTTGGTGGCGAGATTGGTCAGCGTGACCGTGACGCCGGCAGGATGGCTCCCGTGTCGTCGGCGATCTTGCCGGTCATGGTTCCGGTCGAGGCGCCTCCCTGTGCGAATGCCGACGCCGTTGCTGCGAGGCCGATCGCACAGCTGAGCCCGACAACGCGCCACCCAGCGTTCTTCACTAGTCGTGCGAGCTTCATGGCATTCCTTCTCTTTCCTGGCTGTTGTTTCACCCTTGGCTACCGCCGTCCGCTGCTCTCGCTGGCCACCGGCCCGAAGGACGGCGGAGGCGCCCGATGCTTGGTCGCCGCTTCATAGGCTGAGGCCACCTTCAGGAGCGTGGGCTCGTCGCCAGGCCCGCCCCAGAACGCCATGCTGATGGGCATGCGATGTGCAGCAACGTCTGGACGGAGCCGGTGACGTCGCGATAGCTTTTCTTGTCCTCGCTCAGGACGACCCGCGGTTCGTACGCAATCCGGTTGAAGCCCGCGGGCACGTCGATCTCAGGAACGCCGAGGACCGGTGTCTGGCCCGATCCGGGGAGCCCCGGCCGCCCTGCGATACCTGGTTCTACTGCGCCGTGGACCTTCTGTTGCGGAATCGTGAAGGCCGGATGACGAGCACGTCCACCCGGTTCTGCCGCATCACCTTGAGCACGACGAGCCGGAACACTTCGCGCATCCTGATGCGCTCGCTCATGCCCTCCGCTCCCAGATCGGTCTGATTCGCCCAGTTTTCCATCGCCGCTCGCCGCGCGTCTGAGTAGTACTTGGCGTTGGCGTTCAAACTGGCGAAGTCTCTGACGCGCGCGTCGCCGCGGTCGAGAAGGTACTGGTTCAACGCAAAAGTAAAGGTGTGCGTCGAAGGAAAGCTCACGAGACGTCGCAGGTTCAGCTTTTCTGGCCACGGCGCTCGGCCGCGCGAGACCTTCACCGCGTAGTCCAGGGTCGTCACGTCATGGCCTTCAACGGCAAATTCCAGCGCGCCATCTCTGGTCTTCTTGCGCAGGTACTCGGGCATGTGGAATGGCAAGATCTCGGCGAGCGCCTGCTGGAACCCATAGCCCATGTTCGGAACGGCCGGATCGTCCGGGTACAGCGGATGATTGATTCGACGATCTCGGCGCCGAGCCTGTCGCGAATGATGCTCTTGATCTCGCGCGTCGATCTGGTCGCTGATCGCCGCATCGTTCTGAACGTGCTTCACCATGTACTCGCGGATGACCCCGACACGCATTCCCGCGAGTGGCTTGACACCGCGACTCGGAGAGGGACCGTTTAACGCCGCCGCGTACGGCTCCTTCGGAATGAGCGCCTGGGCAGCGCCGAATACGGGTCCCGCGGATCGAAATAGCCGCGCTCGGGATCTTTGAGCGCATCGAGCACGCGCGCGGCGTCCCCGACCGTGCGACACATGATGCCGGTCCGGTCGAGCCAGGGGTTGGAAGCGGCGACGCCGCCGAACGACATCAGCCCCTTCGTGCTCACGAAATTGACAACACCGTTGTAGCCCGCCGGGCCGCGACAGGACCCTCCGGTCGTCTCACAAATCGCGCACGTGACCAGGTTGGCCGCCACCGCCACGGCCGAACCGGCGCTCGAGCCGCGCTCCAGCGTTCGGTGTCATAGGCATTGCACGACTGCCCCGACCAGCTGCTGCGGAAGGCGAGGTTTGGTGCCGACTGAATGACCCGGCTCGTCGCCGTCGCGGCGCCACCGGGATCGCCGGCGCCCGCGTGGTACTCGAACGCGTTCGCCTTGGCGTAAATGATCGCGCCCTTAGCGCGAAGCTGCGCCACCGCCGTCGAGTCCTGCGGGGCGGCATCCATGGCGTAATTGACATCTGCATTCGATGTCGAGCGCATGTCCTTGGTATCCCACGGGTCCTTGAAGGCGAAAGGAATGCAGTACATCGGCAGCTTCGCGAGATCGGGTTTGGTGCCGAACTTGCGGTCGAGCTCGGCGGCCCGCTCAAGGGCATCCGGCTGCTGGCGGAATGGGTCACAAACCGAGGGACAGTGGGCAGGAAGCGCGCCCGTCGACGGATGCGCATCGCATGTGGCCTTGCATGTGACCGATCGCTCACCACGCAGATTGAGCGTTTCGAGCGCATTCAGCTGACCCGCGTCGGACTGTGCGGCTATCGAGCCGAACTGCTGCTGGACGCTGGGGTCCGATGCCGTCGCTTCCATCCGGCCGAACTCAATCGGCACGCCGCGGTACTCGGCAAAGTCCGGAAGCAGATCGGATACGGGAACGGTCTCGGTCGGGAACGCGATCGGAGAGCCGGCGCGGACATAGCCTCGAGCCGGCGGAATCGGCGCACCGTCCGTGGTGACGAGCCGGGAACAGACGCCGTTATACGCCTTGGCCCGATCGAGATACGCGTGCACAACCCCGCTGCAGGAGATGGCGCCGCTACTGATCGCCCGGTGAATGTCGGCGATCGTCGCCTCTTCGACGTTGAATGTCTCCGCACGGGCGCTGCGTCTCGTCGGCTGCGCGCCCGTCATCATCAGGCCGACGCCAACCACGCCGACGCAGAGCACGACCCGTCGCGGCGATGTCTTCATGCCAATCGTCCCTTCGGGCGAAGTTGCCCCTTCCGCTTCGCGACCAGCCGAACGAGGGGCTACTTGGAAACGCTCAAGAGCCCGATCCGGCCTTACTCCTGAAACTGCGAGGTCTGCTTCGCTGCCCGCCCCGGCCCGCCCTTGTAGACCACCCCGTCCTTGACGACCACCTCGACATCCGCCAACGCCTGGATGTCGAACAACGGATTTCGCTTGAGCACGATGATGTCGGCCAGCTTGCCCGGCTCGATGGTGCCGAGGTCGTTGCCGCGTCCGAGCACGCGCGCGCCGATGCGAGTGGCCGCCGAGATCGCCCGCTGCGGCGACATGCCGACATCGACATGCGCCTTGATCTCGCGCCACAGCGCCTCGGCGTGGAAGTTCATCGGCGTCCCCGAGTCGGTGCCCATGCCCATCACCGCGCCGGCTTCGATGAACTGTCCGAGCGCCCGCTCGCGGAAGAACATCTCGCGATCGGTTCGCTGGAAATAGGGGAGCGTGTGCCACTGCTTGAATGAGCTCTGAACTTCGTCCCACAGGCCCGGCACGACGGCGAAATCCTGTTTCAGCTGGGGTTCCTGTAGCCGCTCGGGGAACTCGGTCGTGGCCGGATAGATCCACGATCGATGTGTCGCGCTGACGACAACTGGACGGCCGGCGTTCACGATGTCGCGAATCAGTTCCTTGCTGTACGGGGGCGTCGTTCCGGCCGATCCGACATGCTGCAGGACATCGACTCCCGCCTCGAGCGCGTTCCGTACATCCTGTTCAGCGTACACGTGCGCGTGCACCCGGATCTGGTGCTTGTGAGCCGTTTCGACGATGGCCCGATAGTGCTCCGGCGTGAGATTCGTGTACGCCTTGATCACGTCGACGCCTGCCTTTGCCAGCGTTTCGGTGGCGCGAGCCGCGTCGTC
Source organism: uncultured Acidobacteriota bacterium (assembly GCA_963724485.1). Classification (GTDB taxonomy): domain Bacteria; phylum Acidobacteriota; class Vicinamibacteria; order Vicinamibacterales; family UBA2999; genus JACCSI01. The sequence continues at coordinate 15,130 of CAVRUW010000008.1, read as the reverse complement.
GGGCGTATCGATCCGGCCGGACCACGAGAACGACGTCGGGCTCGGCGTCGAGGTGCCTTCCTGTTTCGGAATCCAAGGACCGCTCACCCACAGACGCGCGCCGGGAATCTCGCCGCGCTTGACGCGATCACGTACTCGCAGGCTGGCTTCGAGCGGTCCGCCAAGATCGACGGCCGAGGTGACCCCTGCCATCAGCAACTGCTTGGCCGAGATCTCCATCACGTTCTCGATGATCTTCTTCTCGGCGACCCAGGGGAACCAGCGCGAGTAATTGCCGTGCCCGACCAGCATCAGGTGGGCATGCAGCTCGATCATGCCGGGCATCATCACGCGTCCGCTCGTGTCGATCACCGTCGCGTCGGGTGGGATCTTCGCGTCGGCGGCCCGGCCGACCCATGTGATCTTGTTGTCCTCGATGAGAACCGCGGCGTGGTGGAGCGGCGGCACCTCGTAGCCGTCCAGCAGCATTCCCCCAACCAGCGCCAGCTTCCCCTTGCCGAGTGATGGAACCTGCGGCTGCGCGGCGCCCTGGCCGCGACCTTGTTGGGCTCCGACGGTGGCCAGAGCGCCGACGAAAATGAAGACGGCCAGACCCACCCAGCGATGGCGATTCCACATGTGATGTCCCCCCTCCCGATGCTGACGTGGGCACGCGTGACCCGACCGTGCTCGGGCGCCCGCGTCAGATCAGCGCGCCTTCGTCAGCAGGTCCATATACCCCGAACGATCGGATGTCAATGCCGATCGCCCCCGTTGCAAGCATGCTGGCAAGGACCAAGCGCCAGCCGTCCAGTCGACGCGCCGATCGAAGCGGCTAGGACATCGGCACGGTGGCGAACCATCTGGTTCCACGAATATCGATGCCGAATGGCGCCGACAATCCGTTGAGCTTGCCGATAGTCCGCGCCGCTCGTTCGTCCGACGGGAACCGCGGGTCGCCCTTTTCGTCGATGGCAATCGGCAGAATCTCGAGCGCACGGACAGCGCGGCGCGCAATGGTCGCCCGCACGAGCAATCCCTCTCGGTTTGGCGAATCGAGCTGTGGACGGGCGCCGGCCGCGGGCGCCATCAGGACCAGATTGCCCATGCTGTGGACGATCGGCTTGCCACGATAGAGCTCGATCCCGCGAATCGCATGCGGACCATGTCCCACGAACAAGTCAACGCCGGCATCGATCATCTCCTGCGCAAACGCACGGAGGTTGGGCGGCAGGTCGTGCTTGGTGTGACGGCCCCAGTGAATATGCGTGGAGAGCAGAGTGAAGTCGGATCGGTCCGCAGCCGTACGAATGGCCGTCCTCAGGCGATCGACGTCACCTCGAAGCGCCGCCATGATGGTCTGGGAACACGGGTTCTGCAGGTCGACCAGATTGGGTGGCGTTTCAAAATTCGAGGAATCGACGCCGACCTGAGGCTGGACGACGACATCGTAGGCGCGGCATACGGCAACGCCCGGCGCGCTCGCGGTGGCCTGGTCGTTCGCGCCGAAGTTGTAATAGAGCGTGTAGGCCGAGAAGAACGCGACAGTCAGGTCGCCGGCTTTGACATATGCCGGCGCAAACGCCTGATCGGCGTTACGGCCGGCCCCCGCATGAGCGATCTTCTCCGCGTCCAGAGTGGCCATGGTCTGCAGCAGACCTTCCGGGCCGAAATTGCCGGTATGGTTGTTCGCCAGCGACACCGCGCGGACGCCGCTCCACGTAATCTCCGACGCCAGGGCCGGATCGCCGCGCAGTGACGGGCCATGCCGAAATCCGCCGAGTTCACCCGATCCCACGCGCGACAGCCCGTTTTCGAGATTCGCGAACGAAGCGTCGGCGCGGCGGAAGACGTTGAACACCGTCTCGGTCTCCGGACCGACCGCGCCAGACAGGCGTCGCGTGAGAAACCAATCGCCGGCGCACGCGATGACCGCCTCGCCGCTTCCTCGCGGCCGCAAATCGCTCAGGCGATCAATCGGTTGCGGGTCCCGAGTTCGCGCCGGCGGCGCGGCGGGCAACGCCAGGCCGCCCGCAGCGAGCTTCAGAAAATTGCGGCGTGTGTCGAACACAAATCCCTCACCCGCTCGTCAGGCTCATGCTCGCGTCAACCTAGCGGCATTCCTACTTCGCCGCGGGCACCTTCAGCGACTCCCTCATTCGTCTGAATGTGGTACCCAATTCGCTGCACTCGGCTTCTGGGCACGCCAGAATCATGTACAGGAGATGCCCAGCATCAACCTCGCGACAAATCACCTCCGCTCGTTCGGCGTGACCCGTCACCGGTGATATCCCCCCAGCCACGGCCCGGTACGCTGGGCCGCCCGCCAGCGGTTCCGTTGGTGCTATCGGCGATTTGACGCTGAGGTGCGCGTTGCGCTTGACGATGCCCTCGAACACTGCCTGACTGGAGGCCGCGAGCGTCCGATCGGGCGTACCCGCCAGCGGGTCGTCAACCACGGCGAGGATCACCCCGTAAATCGTGCGGTATCCGCGCCCTGTCGGCACCAGGCCGTCCTTGGATCCGATGTTCGTCCTGAGTCCTTGCTCGTGTGTTTCCCAATCAGCCGGGTGTTCGAGCGAGTAAGCGCCGGCCGAGTGAGCCCAGCGGACGAATTCCGCAGCGGCATGGATTCGAACCTGCGACGCTTGCTGCTGCGCACTCGCCGGCATCATCACGCACGCGACCGCCAGGCCGACGGCCATCGTTTGCGACCCAGAGATATACAGAAGAACGATCGCCACGCATGCTGCACCTCATACGGCGGGGGAATACTAGCAAGATCCCCGAGGTTCTGCATTGGCGATTCGTGCGGTTGAACTCGTCAGCAGCACTTCGCGACGAATGCGTTAACATCTGCCGCGACCACGTCGTAAATCGTGACGCACGAAGCTCAGAGCGGCCCGCAGAGTTCGTTCTGACCTGAGTGGACTCATCAAAACAAGGGAGCAAAGTAATGGCTCGCAGAGTTGTCAAGATCGGCATCGCCGCTCTCGTTCTCAGCGCAACGATGGTGGCTCACGGCCAGCGGGCTTCGGCGCCGGCCGCTCAGGGATCGAAAAAATACCTCGCCCTCGTTGGCGGAATGTTGATCGACGGGTACGAGGTTCCGCCGCTGCATCGCGCGGCGATCCTCATCGAAGACGACAAGATCGTGGAGGTCGGCCCGGCCGCGCTGGTCAAGATTCCGGCCGGGGCGACGGTGATCGACACGAGCGGCCGGGTGATGATGCCAGGGCTGATCGAAGAGCACGCGCATCTGAGCATCCTCGGGCATGGCAATTACAACCGCTGGTACCCCTGGATCACCAAGAACGGCTACGTGGAAAAGGTGATGGAGATTTCGGCCAAGCAACTGCTGATGGCCGGCGTCACAACAGCCGTTGATCTTGGCGGGCCGCTGAAAGAAAGCATCAGCGTTCGCGACCGCATCAACAAAGGCGAGATCCCAGGACCGCATCATGATGGTCTCTGGGCCGTGGGTCACGAGGAGCCTCGGCAATTACCCGCCTGAAATGCAGGTAATGCAGAAGTTGATCGACACGCCCGAGGAGGCGGCGGCGGCGACCGAGGAACTGATCAAGGCGGGCGTGGACGTGATCAAGGCGTATGTCAACCTCACGCCGGCGCACTACAAGGCGATTACGGACACAGCGCACAAGAACCGCGTCCGGGTGCATGCCCACGTGTACGCCGAGCGTGACGTCCGCAACGCGCTCGAGAATGGCGTCGACGTCCTGACGCACTCCGGGTCGGCGGGCACGGCGCCTCCGTACAGCGACCAGATGATTACCGACATTGTCAACGCCGGCCGTGCGGTGGTGATCACGGCGGCGCATCGGTCCTGGGTGTTCCCGGATACCGTCGCGTTCCCCGAGCGCCTGCAGGATCCGCAGCTCAAGGCCGACTTCGCGGCCATCCCCGGGCTCTGGGAAGAAGTGCAGGATTCGCTGAAAGACTTCCAGACACTTGGTTATTTCGCCCGGACCGACCGTGAGATGTTCTTCCGCGAGCGTGGCGTGAAGCAGTTCGTCGACTCGGGCGTGGTCCTCGGGATGGGCACGGACTCGGGAACGCCGATGAACTTTCACACCGAAGCGCTGTGGCGCGAGATCAAGGCCCATGTGGACATGGGCATGTCACCGCTGCGCGCCATCATGGCCACAACGCGCGTCAATGCCCGGAACGTCATCGGAAAGTCGGACCGCGGGACGATCGAAAAGGGAAAGCTCGCCGACATTATCGTGGTCAACGGCAATCCGTTGTTCGACATTACGGCCCTTGGCCATGTCGAGGTAGTCGTGAAGAGCGGCATCGTGTACAAAGGTGGCCCCGCCGCGAAGCCGGCCCGGACGACATCAGCGCCGTAAGGCGCGGCGCGCCCTGAAGTCGGTCAATCGTCCTCTGGCACGCCCGCGTCGAGGCCTGCTCGCCGCCCTCGTGCCAGAGCTCGTGTTACCGGCAATTGTCGCCAAAAAAAGCCAAGAAAAAACGTCTGATGACATCTCTTGCTGTATGGTTAGCCCGAGTTTGGGTTGAGTCGGCATTCGTACGTTTCAACGAATCCACTCATGACTTTGTGCCGGCCAGATTGTCACCGAGGAGATCGCAAAATGATGACCCACCCAACGAGCGTGATTACGGGCTCGCGGACGCTGCTGAGCGTGCTCGTTTGTCTCATCGCTGCAACCGGCGTGTTCGCGCAGGGCGGCACGGCGACCGCCACGATGGCTGGAAGGATCAGCGATGACACGCAGGCAGTCCTGCCCGGCGTGACCGTCACCGTCACCAACCTGGCGACGAATCAGTCGCGCTCGGTCGTCTCGAACGCGGAAGGCCGCTACACGATCGCAGGCCTTGCCCCGGGGCGCTACTCGGTGCAGTGCGAGCTGTCCGGGTTCGCCAACTTCAATCGGCCCGAGCTCACGGTCAACGTCGGCTCCGTCGTCACCGTCGATGTGACGATGCGCGTCTCGACATTGCAGGAGACGGTCACGGTGACCGGCGAGTCGCCCATCATCGAAGCCGCCCGGACGGATTTGAGCACCTTGATCAACAAGGAGCAGATGGAGTCGCTGCCCGACCAACAGCCGCAACTACCTCGATTTCACCCTGCTTACGCCAGGGACCGTGGAAAACGCCAGCACGACCTCCCAGGGAATCGGCCTGAATATCGGTGGGGCGAGGGCGAAGGAAGGGTCGCTGCTCGTCGACGGCTTCTGGAACACCGACGAGTCCTTCACCTTCCCGCGATTGAAGTACAGCCTCGATTCGATGGCGGAGTTCCAGGTGGTCAGCCTGGGCGGAACGGCAGAGTTCGGCCGCGCGATCGGCGGGATTGTCAACGCCGTGACGAAGTCGGGCACCAACTCCATGAGCGGCTCCGGCTACGGCTATTTCCGTAACAAGGCTCTGAACGCCCAGGATCCCCTCTCGGAGCAGCGCAAGGTCGACAAGGCGGAATTCGATCGCCAGCTTTACGGCGGCTCATTCGGCGGACCCCTCGTGCGCAACCGCACGTTCTTCTTCGGCGCGGCCGAGCGATTGCAGGAAGACACGCCGCAAGACAACAACATCACCGCGGAAAACGCGCTCATCATCGGTCTCCCGCCCGCCGATGTCGGCGCGCTCACCGGGACCCTGCGCGACACCTTTGCGATGGGCAAGGTGAATCATCAGCTCAGCCAGAACCATTCCATCCAGGCTGCCTACGTCATGACGAAGGACGAAAATGCGGCCATCATCTCGAGTTTCGCGACACGTTCCCAGCGCTCCCGCCTGAGCTCGACCGATCAGTCGTATCAGGCGCAGTGGACCGGGATCGGCAACAACGGCAACTGGCTGCACGAACTGCGCGCCTCGTACTTCCCGCGCGACTACATGCTCGACAGCCCTGACGTCGGCGGTCCCCCGCTCACGAGCGACGGGCAACTCCGCTCGACCAATGCGCCGAGCGTCAACATCACGAACGTCGCCTCGTTCGGCAGCGGCCGGCTGCAGCTCGAAATGTTCACCGATCCGTACCACACCACCTACACGTCGACGATTTCGAAGAACGACCACTCGATCAAGTTCGGAGTTGACGCCATGTTCGTCGACTTCGTCTACATCCGCTATCCGACGACGGGCTCCTACGCCTTCCGCAACCTGGCTGACTATCAGGCAGGACGCTATAACACGTACACACAAACGTTCGGCGAGCCGCGAATCGACCGGTACCACACCTATCTGTCCGGCTATGCGCAGGATTCGTGGACCGCGACCGACCGTCTCACCTTGAACTACGGGGTGCGCTACGACATCGAGTGGCTGTCGAAGTACGAAGGCCTCGACTACGGACACGATTACAACAATTTCGGCCCGCGTCTGGCCCTCTCCTACGACCTCACCGGCAAGGGCACGACTCTGGTGAAGTTCAGCAATGGCCTGTACTTCGACCGGATTTTCCAGAACCCGATCACGCCCACGTTCTTCGAGAACAAGGCAATCCTCCAGCAGGTGTCTGCGACCTGGAATTTCGGCCAGGCTGGCGCGCCGGTCTACCCGCAGAACTTCGACGGCTATCAGCTTCCGGCATCCGCGCCGCTTGGCGTGCGTAACGTCTACATCGTGCCGGAGGAAGGCAAGATGAGGGTGCCCGTCTCCTATCAGGCTGTCGCGACGCTCGATCACGCGTTCAAGGACAATCTCGCGATCAGCGCCAGCCTGCTGTATAGCCGCTCGTGGGACAAGGAACGGCTCTACGATGTCAATCTGCAGTTTGACGACGCCACGCAGCGGTTCGTCCGGCCCGACCCGAATTTCCGGGTGATCAACCAGTATGCTTACGAAGGAGCCGCGGAGTACACCGGCCTTGTGCTCGAGATGCGCAAGCGGATGAGCAACGGCTTCTACTTCAGCACGAACGCGACACTCGCTCGCGCCTTCGACGAAGGCAACAACTTCAACTCGCAAGTCAACGACGTCCGATACCCCGAGCTCGAATGGGGTCCGCAGGCGGACACGCCGACGTTCCGGATCACCGCGAACGGCTCCTACAACTTCAACGCGATGATGTCGCTCTCGGCCATCTTCCGGGCCCGCACCGGATATGCCTACGACCCGCGCACAGGGAACACGTTCGATCCCAACGGCGACGGCAACTTCAACGACCGCACGCCTGGCCTCGAGCGCAACTCGTTCCGCTCTGAGGGCAACCACTCGCTCGACATGCGTTTCACGTGGACCGTGCCGTTTGGTGGTCAGCGCCTTCAGGCGACTGTCGAGGCGTTCAACCTCTACAACCAGGATAACGTCCGGAGCGTGCAAAGCCAGTACGGACCCGATGCGGCCGCCCCGCTGCCGATCTTCGGCACGCCGCTCACGTACTTCAACCCGCGTGAAGTGCAGCTCGGGCTCAGGTTCACCTTCTAAGGCGGCCGCTGCCAGGATTCGAGGAGGGACACGATGGGGAACTCAAATCGATGGCTCGGGCTGGTCACGCTTTTGGCCGTCCTGTCGCTCGTAACAACGGACGCACAGACGCGGAGTCAGCCGGCGGCGCCCTCGACAAAGAAACTGGCGCTGGTGGGCGGCATGCTGCTCGACGGCTATGAAGTGCCGCCGGTTCATCGCGCCGCGATTCTGATCGAGGGCAACAAGATCGTCGAGGTCGGACCCGCGGCCGATGTCAAGATCCCACCCGACGCGACCGTCATCGATACGACCGGCCGGACGATGATGCCGGGCCTGATGGATCTGCACGTCCATCTCATGATCCTCGGGCATGGCAACTACGGCGTCTGGTTTCCCTTGATCGCAAAGACCGGCGTCCAGCGCGTGATGGAGATCTCGGCCAAGCAGCTCGTGAACGCCGGCATCACAACCGCTGTGGACCTTTCAGCGCCTCTCAAGGAGAGCCTGCTGGTACGCGACCGCATCAATCGCGGCGAGATTCCCGGACCGCGGATGCTGATGAGCGGGCCGTGGATCACCCTCTCGCTCGGCAACTATCCGCCGGAGCTGGCGTTTCAGGTCAAGGTCACGACACCGGAGGAGGCCGCGGCCGAAACGGAGAAGCTCGCCCAGGCCGGCGTCGACGTGATCAAGGCGTATCCGATGTCGCGCGCGCACTATCAGAAGGTCGTCGAGGTGGCGCACAAGCATCGCCTGCGCGTGCACGCTCACGTTTACGACGAGGATCTGGTTCGCGACGCCTTCGAAGCCGGCATCGACGTCCTGACCCACGCGGGATCCGGCGGCGACACGCCGCCCTACAGTGCCGAGATGATCCGCGACATCGTCAACAGCGGGCGTCCCGTGGTCCTCTCGGCCGCGCACCGGCAGTGGGTGTTTCCCGCGACCGTGGAGTTTCCGGAGCGGCTGCAGGATCCCCAGCTCAAGAAAGACTTTCCGCCCGACATCTGGGAGGAGGTCCAGCGCTCGTTCAAGAACTGGCATTCGTTGGGCTATTTTGCCCGCACCGACCGGGCGATGCGCTTCCGCGAACGAGGCGTCAAACAGTTCATCGAGTCGGGCGCTGTGATGGGCATGGGCACAGATTCAGGGACGCCGATGAACTTCCACACCGAGGCGCTCTGGCGTGAGATCAAGGTGCACGTCGACATGGGCATGACGCCTCTGCGCGCGATCTCGGCCGCCACGCGTGTCAACGCGCGCATCATCGGGCGCGGCAATCAGCTGGGCACGATCGAGCCCGGCAAACTCGCCGACGTGATCGTCGTCAAGGGCGATCCGCTGTTCAACATCATGGCCCTGGCCGACGTCGAGACCGTCGTCAAGGACGGCACCGTAGTCAAGGGCGGCGAGGCCCGCTCGGCGCGCCCTGTGACGTCTGCTCAACGCCAATAAGCGCGGAGTCGGAGAGATCGACCAACGTCGGTCTCTCCTGCCACTCCAGTAGCGCCCGCTGGCGGCGGTGGTCAGCACATGGCAGATACACAGGCTTTCAGGGGAGTGCACACATGACACGGAAAATTTCTGCGCTCACGATTGCGATTGCGACGCTCTGCGCGACCGCGCCGGCCGCGCAGCAGCCGGCGGCGACCTCTACGCGTGGCGCTCGTCGGTGGGATGCTCATCGACGGCTACGAGGTGCCACCGGTGCATCACGCGGCCGTGATCATCGAGGGCAACAAGATTGTGTGGGTCGGGCGCGCGGTCGACGCAAAGATCCCAAAGGGCGCGCGCGTGATCGACACCAGTGGACGGGTGATGATGCCCGGCCTGTGGGAGATGCATGCGCATCTCGATCTTATCGGCCACGGGAACTACAGCCGGTGGTTCCCCTATATGCGCGAGCACAACATCGAAGAGAAGGTGATGGAGATCTCGGCGAAACAGTTCATCAACGCCGGGATTACGGGCGCGGTCGATTTGGGTGCCCCACTGAAAGAGAGCCTCAGCGTTCGCGACCGCATCGCGAAGGGCGAAATACCGGGGCCGCGCCTGTGGGTGAGCGGCCCAATGCTGGTGAGAAATCGCGAGATACTGCCTGGTTTGGGCAAGATCGTGACTCCTGAGGACGTCACCCGAACGGCGGAGGCCTTGGCCACGGCCGGCGTCGATGTACTCAAAGTGCAGGAAGGCGGGTTTGAGCTCGACCACTATAAGGCCCTCGTTGCGGTAGGCCGACAGCATCGCAAACAGACGCACGCCCACGTGTACTTCCCGGACGCGGTGAAGAACGCCCTCGATGCGGGCATTGACGTGCTCCAACACGTGGGATCCGGGGGCGTGGCGCCGTACCCGCCGGAGCTGATGGCCGCAATCGTGAACCGCGGCGTGCCCGTGTGTCCGACGGTCGCGCACCGGGTCACGGTTTTCCCCGAAACAGTACAGTTTCCCGAGCGGCTGAACGATCCGCAACTGAAGGAAGACTTCGCCGCCATCCCTGGTCTGTGGGAAGAAGTGCAGCAGTCGGTGCAGGATTTTCAGCGGCTGCCCTACTTCGGTCCGCTGATCGGCATGGGTGACACGGCACGGCAGATCCATTTCGGCCAGAACGGTGCGATCAAGCAGTGGATCACATCCGGAGCGATTGTCGTAATGGGCACCGATTCCGGCACGCCGCTGAACTTCAACACCGAGGCGCTCTGGCGCGAGATCAAAGCCTTCGTCGATTACGGCATGGATCCCTTGAAGGCGATCTCGGCGGCGACGCGTTTGCCCGCCCAGGTGATGGGCCGAGGGAGGGATCTCGGCACGATCGAGCCTGGCAAACTCGCCGATCTCATCGTGCTCAAGCGCAATCCGCTGTTCGATATGCAAGCCCTCGCCGATGTCGAGATCGTGATCAAGGACGGCAAGATTCTCAAAGGGATGCCGCCGACGGCCGGATCGACGTCGAGTCGCTGAACGGCCTGGATCGTCGGCACAGCAGAGCGACCGCGCTGCAGCAGTGGCGCGCGTCCGCGCCAAGGAGTCTAGCGATGCGTGTCTTCCAACTTGCCTGCACCGTCACCCTCGTCGCGTCGCTTTACGGCGTCACCGGTCTCGACGCGCAGAACGGAACCATCGTGCTGCGCGCGACGACTGTGCTCGACGGAAAAGGCGGCGTCATCCGCAACACCGCTGTCGTCATCGAAAACTCCAAGATCACCCGGCTCGATCCGGCAGCACGCGGGACGACGTTCGACCTCAGCGGGCTGACATTGATGCCGGGATGGATCGATACCCACGTACATACGGGCTCAGGATTCGATATCAAGACCGGGCGCGCCTTTCCACGCGAGGCGTCGCCGGAGCAGCAGATGCTCTATGAAATGGAGAACCTCTATCAGACGTTGATGGGGGGCTTCACGACGATCCAGAGCCTCGGCTCGGCACGTCGTGATCCGGAAGCAAAGGCGTGGATTGATAGTGGACGGCTCCCTGGGCCGCGTCTCCTCACCTCGCTTCGGTCGGTCGATGAGAGGACGGGCACACCTGAGCAGATCCGCGAGTTTGTCCGAAAGGTCGTGGCGGACGGCGCCGATGTCATCAAGGTTTTGGCGACGGCAAGCATCCGCGACGGCGGCGCACCGACGATGACATACGAGCAAGTCGAGGCCGCATGCGACGAGGCGCGGAAGCTGAACCGCCGGACAGCCGTGCACGCGCAATCACCGGAAGGCGCAATCATGGCCGTTCGCGCGGGCTGCACCCAAGTGGAGCATGGCGCACGGTTGTCCGACGAGGCGATCGACATGATGGCCAAAGCGGGCACCTACTTCGATCCAAACAACGGGTTGCTGTTCCACAACTATTTCGAGCACAAGCAGCGCTACCTCGGCATCAGCAATTGGACCGAGGAGGGTTATGCGCATATGGAGCGCGCTCGTCCGGAAGGGTGGAAGTGGTTCAAACGGGCGCTGGAAAAGAAGGTCAAGATGGTGTTCGGCACCGATGCCGTGCCGGGTGCGCACGGCCGCAACGCCGAAGAACTGATCTTCCGTGTCAAAGACGGCGGACAGGAACCAATGGACGCGCTCGTCAGCGCGCAGTCGATTGCGGCCGAGTCGCTCAACCTGGGACGCGAGATCGGCACCATCGCGCCGGGCTTCGAGGCAGACATCATTGCGCTCGACGGAGATCCACTGCAAGACATCACAGCCGTACGCCGCGTGGTGTTCGTAATGAAGGGTGGCAAGATCTATAAGAATGTCGTGACCACGCAGTCCGGTGGAGCGACCAGCAGCAAAGGCGCCGGCCAGTAGGTGTACTCGTCGAGAGACCGACGAGGAACGACGGTCCCGGTTGGCTCGCGTTTACGCTTCGGCCGGCGTGCGACTCGTCTTCGTCGCGGATTCGTCCGGGCCGATCACCTTCCCGACCTCGGGCGGCCGGTCGTGGCGCAGGATCAGATGACGGTTCGGAAAAAGGACACACCCATGCTTCGAGTCAGTCTCTCAATCATCCTGCTCGCGGGTTGGACGGTCGCCACTCCCGTGGCGCGCTCGGCCGCTAACGACCAGATCCAGAAATTGGCGATCAAGGGCTCGGTCACCTACGAGGCCGGCGCGGCGCTGCCTCCCGGCAGCCGCGCGGTCATCGAGCTGCGCCATGTGCCGGCGCTCCCAGACGCCCCGGCGGTCGCCGATCAGCAGATCGATCTCGAGGGCAAGCAGTCGCCAGTGCCGTTCGAGTTCACCTTGGAACGCTTCAAACTCGTCGGGGGCGCGACGTACTTCGTGCGCGGCGCCATCGTCTCCGAGAAGCGCGCGATCTGGACCGCAGACGACATCAAGATTGACGTGACCCAGTCCACCGTGGACGTGAAAGAGATCACGCTGAGGCCGGCAAAGGCGGGCGCGCTGGTCCTGGACTCGGGGCCGCGATGACGGTCGCGCTGGCATAGCATCTGTCCCGCAGGACTACGTTACCGAACTCGCACGAGAGCCAGGCTTCAGGGTTCTGGCAGTGAGAAGTCGAACTGAATGCCGGCATCGGCTGCATTGCAAAACGGTCGTATCGAAATCCACGTTCGATCGCGGAAATCTTTGTCCTACCTACGTCGTCAATCGTGCGCCTTGATCGGTCCCTCGATGATCTCAGGCTTCTCCCTCAGAAGTTTCGACATCTTTGTCCGCACGAAGTCGGCCGCGAGCCGCACCGATTCGTCCGCGCCGGCCTTGTCCTTGAAGACGCCGAAGGACGCGCCTTCGCCAGCCCCCGTATCCAGCCAGAAATAGCGAACGAAACCCTGGGCCTTGCGCATTATCGGCACGAACTCGTCCTGGATGAGCCGATCGATCTCGGCGCTGTCCTTCTTGTCGAAATGGTAGTGACGGATAACAGCAAACATGCGCCCTCCTACAGCGAGTGATTACTCACAATAAACCAAATTGGCCGTGCGTCGGGCGGATACCATGCCACCAATCCCTGAGCTCGGCAGTCGAACCTCTGACCCTCCACGGGACGCTCTCATCAATGGCGAGTTGCGCCGTCTCACTCCCGATCTCGTCGTGCTCCATGAGGTCCTCCGCACGAGCGAGCGGCCGGGCTTGCGGCACTCGAGGCTCTCTTGAGCGCGACGCAAGCTCTTGATTGCCGAAATCGTGCGCTCGATGCCTCATTACGACGCCGCTCGAACGGGCCTCGACGTGATGTCCGAAATCGGTCCAGTGAGATTAACGTGGGGCAAGCCGCTCGGTGATAGCCGCAGCGGCTTAGCCGCGCAGCCGCTCGATCGACCTGCGTGAGAGCCGAGGTGACCAACATGCGACGCATTTCGTCGTAGGCGCAGCAATTCGGACACGGTAGCGGCGAGCCGTGATCGGTGCGTCACGGCACGTGGTAAACCGGAGCCGAAAGCGTCCCCGCCGCGTTCGGCCGGCTTTGCGGCCCTCGCGCCCAGGTTCGCGGCAAGACCGAAGGTTTTCTGGGCGCTCTGTAGAAATCCGCTCCCGCCGTTCGTCGTTATAGTGAAGGCAGGGCAACCGGCCCGCCTGAAGACCATTACAGGAGAAGACAATGCCGCAATATTTGGTTGCTGGCTACATCCCCGACGACTTCGACCCGTCCCAAGCGGACGAAGCGACGGGCCGCGAGATCCACGCGCTCAACAAAGAGATGATTGCTGCCGGCGTCAGGAAATTCGCTTGCGGCCTTGGGTCCGCGAAGTCGCTGCGAGCGCAGACCGATGGCGGAGTCCTCATCACCGACGGGCCGTACCCTTGAGACCAAGGAACACATCGGCGGCTTTTGGATCTTGGAATGCGCTGACATGGACGAGGCGTTGGCATGGGCGCGCAAAGGCGTCGCCGCCACTCGGGGGCAGGTTGAGGTGCGAGAGATATTCTTCAAGCCAGCGCCAAAAGAAGCCACCGAGCAAAGCGCCCAGCGTCGTGGTACACCACACGCGGGACGTTGTACGGGAGAGCCACCAGGGCATGACGGACACTCACAAGACGATTGAAGCCGTGTGGAAGATCGAGTCCACACGGCTCATCGCCGCGATTGCTCGCGTCACCCGCGATATCGGCATTGCAGAGGAACTAGCCCAGGACGCATTGGTTACCGCCCTCGAGGTGTGGCCCGAGGATGGCATTCCTGAAAATCCCGCTGCGTGGCTGATGACGGCGGCGAAGCGGCGCGCTCTCGATTCTTTGCGCCGTGCTCAGATGCTTGTACAGAAACACGAAGAGATTGCCCGGCAGCTTGAAATGCAGCAGCAGCGGCTGGGAGAGGCTATGGACCACGCGCTGGATCAGGTTATCGACGATGACGTGCTGCGGCTGATCTTTACCGCGTGTCATCCGGTCGTTGCGGTGGAAGGACGCATCGCCCTTACGATGCGTTTGATCTGCGGGCTCACCACGGCGGAGATCGCCCGCGCTTTCCTTGTACCTGAGAAGACGCTGGGACAGCGGATCTTTCGCGCCAAGAAGACTCTCTCGGAAGCGCATGTTCCCTTTGAGACGCCGTGCGGGGACGAGTTACGCCGCAGGGTCCAGTCCGTACTTTCGGTGGTCTACCTGATCTTCAATGAGGGATATACCGCGACATCGGGAGAAGCATGGATGCGGGCTGCACTCTGCGACGAGGCGCTGCGGCTCGGACGCATGCTGGTGCAACTTCTTCCCGGTGAGTCTGAAGTTCAGGCACTTCTGGCTCTGATGGAACTCAATGCGTCGCGCACTGCGGCTCGCCGGGGAAACAACGGTGAGGCGGTCTTGCTGCCGGATCAGGATCGCACTTTGTGGGACGGCGCGCAGATTCAGCGGGGGATGTCCGCGCTCGAACAAGCGCGAAGACTCGGTGGTGGCGCTGGAAACTATGCTTTGCAGGCAGCGATTGTTGCCTGTCACATGCGAGCTCGAACAGCCGAAGAGACTGACTGGGAACGGATCGTTCTTCTCTACGACGCTCTGATGCAAACCACGCCATCTCCCATCGTGGCACTGAATCGAGCAGTCGCTGTGGGTATGGCGCAAGGGCCGGCCGCCGGGCTTGATGCCCTCGATGCCATCGCCACGCTCGCTGCAGACTCTGCGCTGGCTGGCTATCATCTGCTTCACAGTGTTCGCGGAGACCTCCTCACGAAAATGGGGAGGTTCACCGAGGCACGTGAGGAGATCCAACGGGCAATCACAATGACTCAAAACCTGCGGGAGCAGGAATTGCTGACGGAAAAGCTGAAGCAGATTGAGAAGGCGTCCTTGTCAGCATA
>CAVRUW010000007.1:0-36436 GCA_963724485.1 uncultured Acidobacteriota bacterium | reverse complement strand
TGGTTTGAGACCACCGGGATTTGAAAGGTAGCTGAGAGGTAGCAGAACTGGGTTAACTTCGGCATCGCTTTCCATGCTCGCGACAGAGCGCCTAGATTGCCCCTCCGGCACCCTGCCATCGCGCTCCAGTCGATCCGCTGTCAGAGAAGCTACGGGGGCCAATCGATCGGATCATCGACGCGATCACGTCAGAACTGGTGACGCTACCGCTTGCCGCCTTCATGATGTGGCGGCCCTGTTGCGTGTGTTCAAATTCGTTCAGCGCCGCTGCCTGATGGCCGTGCTTCACAAGACATGTCAAGTACCGGATGCCTTGCTTCGCGAGCAGAGGCATGCAGGATTCGTAAAGGCTCATGCTGTCAGTGTGTAGGGCCGCGACCATCGGACCATCGATGGCGGTGATGGTGGTCCTTAGAGCCTGTAACAAAACCCTGACCGGCACGAACCGCTGCATCGTCGGGCCCAGAAATATTGCGATTCGCGTGTCTCGCCGGAATGCTAAACACTGGGCGACTACACGAGGGAATCCGGTCAGAGCGATAGCGTTTGCGATGGGCCCATGCGACAGCGAGTCGGTTGTCGGTCGCTCGCTTGACAGATTGCCGTGGCGACGAACAATGGCTCAGACAGCCGACACGAATCTTCAGCCGCAGAGGTGGTCCATGCGCGTCGCACTATCGCTCCTTCTAGTCGTCCTCGTGGCTGTCATCGTCTCGTCCCAGGAGGACGAACTAGTCCCAGCTCCTTACCTGGCACCCCAATACACAGCTCCGAGCGATGCTCCAGCCAGGGCGGTCATGGCAGGAGCGAACGAACCCGGAGAACGACTGGTCGTGACGGGCCGAGTTCTAGACGGCGCGGAACCAATCGCTGGCGCTTCCATCTTTATTTTCCAGACGGACGCCGCGGGCCGATACGCGCCGGACAGGAGCGGCAACGACGCCGAACTCGAACCTCGGCTGCGAGGATTGCTGCGAACGGACCGGCAAGGACAGTATCAATACGAGACGATTCGGCCCGGCAGCTACAACGGCAACGCGGCACACGTTCACTACGTGGTGAAGGCGGATGGGTACAAGGCCCGCCTGCTTGACCTGTGGTTCGAGGACGATCCAATTCTCGTGGCGCGACGTGCGGCGGGAGAGCCAGAGATTCCGCCCGGGATTCGGAACTCGGCCTACTACAAAGCATCCTCCGACGTCGTAGCAATACGACCCGTCGCGCGTGACGCGAGCGGGGTCTGGCATGCCACAAGGGACATCCGGATGTTCAAGCGATAGCTCCGCGCCGGAAGACGTGGGCGACGCGCCGGCGAGCGCTAGGTGCGATAAACGGCGTAATGTCGACCGATCCCAGAGCCCCTGGGCCCCCCGAACCTCGCCGACGAGGATTCAAGTTTCGGGACGCTTTGACCACACGCTCTCACGACTGCCACGGAGTCAGGTGCGTGGGCATGAACTGCCATCGGCCGTTGTCGTTCTGAAGGTGCAAGCCGATCGCGACACGGCCGCCCCGGATACGACGAAGTACATACCCGAGCCAGTGGCTGGCCTCATCGATCGTGGCGGACGTGTCCACGTCAGCGTCAAGCAGTGCCCTCGAAAGCGCCGGGGAGATCGCAGCTCGTTCGAGGACATCGCGTCGGGTGAATTGGTCGGTGTCGAAGGCGGCCTGTAGTGCGTCGATGCCCTGGTCGAATCGATCCACCTGCGGCCCGCCACGAGCGATCAAGAAATCGATCTTTGCGTGCAGGCTCAGGAGCAATTCGCGATCAGCCCGTGTCATGCGATCACCTTAAACGTGTCGCGTTCGATGCGCTCCGCGATCGCCAAGCACCGCGCGGCCGCGTCAATGACACCTTTCGCTCGCCATTGCTCCGACAGCCGATGCCAGCGCGCTCCCTTGCGCCTCATCATCTCGGCCCGCCGCCTGCATGGATACCCGCAATAGCGGGATCGTCGGCCTGGTTGCACGTCGGTCCGTAGCGGGAGATCACCGCCACAGACTAGACACGCTGCATGATCAAGTAAGGGTTTCTCCACCGATTTACCTGTCCTCCGAGAACTTTTTAATTGGCGAATATGCGAGCTTTGCCGGAGCGCGCTGTGGGAACCGTTGGGAGCCGGAACATTTCGCGGCCCCCCCCCGTTCAAAGCACACCCCGCGTTTCGGCTTGGGTCTTCCAGATTCACAAGAATCCCATCGCGTTCGTATTGCACAGGCAGAGACGGATGAACTACGGTCCTACCCATGGCGATCACGACAAGAGACCGTAATCTGGTCGTCGGCCTCGGGGCTGTTGCTGTGGTCGACACAGTCGCAGTCGCAATCGGTCTGGTCAACGGCCATGGGCCACACGACAATGATTTCTGGCTCTGCGCTATCACCCTGATAGTCCTTCTAGTCGGCTCGGTCACCTATCTCCACCTCTGCATGGCGGGATGTGAAAAGTTGCCGACCAACGAGGAACGGGATCGATGTAAGACTCGATGTCTGCTGCGCTTCTTTCTCTTCATATTCATTGCGGTAGTTGCTGTCGTGTGGTGGTGCGAGTGGTACCGCCCTCTCCCGTTCGAGGCGATGCGGAACGCGACCGCCAGGCAACTCTGAAACGGCACGTATTTGCCCCGCTTGCCCCAGACGGGTGCTTGGAAGTTGACTGAAGCCGGCGCGCCCACAGCCCGCTCGGCCTTCGCCCTCGTGCGTGCAGTAAATGAATCTAGGGGCGTAGCCATGTGGCTGCTGACTGGCCGGCTGATAAAGCTCTGACCCGGAAGGTGTGGATCGCAAGTTTCATGTTCCTGGGCGCTGGTCTAGGAGGAATGATGGCCAGACGTTGGTCCCGGAGCAATGGCGGCCAGGCGTAAACGCAGTCGGCCATAACCCGAGGGGCCTAGTCGAGCAGGGAGAGCCTGCGGTGAACGACCTGAATCGTGCGATCAAATACCAGAACGTTTTCGAAGTCAGGCGATTACTTGCTGCTGGCTCTGACGTCAATGCCCCTGACACGACGGACGCGAATGTGCTGGGCGAGACCCCTCTGATGGTTGCCGCTTCAACCGGCAATACGGCCGTGATCCGACTCCTGCTGGAGGCAGGCGCCGACATGGAAACGGCGTCACCTGGGGACTGGTCGCCGCTCGCACGAGCAGCAGCATCGGCATCCTCTGCAGCCGTGATCCTGCTGCTCCAGCACGGAGCAAGTCCGCGAGCGCCTTTCCATGGCCGAACAGTGGCTGACTTCATCCGGGAGAACTGGTCCCAAAACTCGGACGTTTGCATTCAAGGCCTCGCTGCGCTTGTGGGGGGGCCGCTGGCCAGCTCGCCGAACGTATCGAGCAACAGGCTGATGTCGGATCGGGGATCCATCACTCTCAACACGTCCTGGGCGATCGCATCGAGACGATTGGTGGAGGAGGAGCCGCTCCTGTTTCCTGATTTCCTGATCACTGCTCCTGATTTCCTGATCCTGATGTGGGGCAGGTGTGTTGAGACGCGCCCGACACGTGTCGATAAACGTCTCGTGCCACGTGGCCCCGTCTTTGTCGATCGCATCAGGTAGGTCCGCGCGCGACATCGCACGTGCAAACGGCGCAGCGATGCCGGGCGACAATGCGAGACATCGCGACACCGACCTGTCGCGGCTGCCGATGTACCGACGTTTTCAGCCGTGGCGTGGGCGACCTCGGCTGTGGCCCGACGCCATGATCACCACAAGAGCACTGTCGAAGTTGGCGGCGAGCGGAGACGCGGACGCTCAGTTCCGGTTGGGATATCGGTTTGCCCTCGGTCGCGACAAGCGCCGTAGGAACCTGAAACGGGCGTTCAGCATGTGGAAGGCCGCGGCCGAACAGGGACATGTGCGCGCCAGGTTCTATCTGGGCACGTGTTATGACTTCGGCAGCGGAATTCGTAGAAACGTAAAGCGAGCCATGTTCTGGTATCACCAAGCGGCCTTGGCCAACCATGATGTCGCGCAGTACAACCTTGCTCTGGGGTATCGAGACGGCCTCGGAGTTCCGCGATCGCAACGCATGGCAGTGAAGTGGTTCCGAGTCTCGGCAGCGGCTGGCAATCCGGAGGCCCAAAACGATTTCGGATACTGCCTCCATGAGGGGCTGGGGGTGGGTAAGGATAGACGCCACGCTTTTCGCTGGTATTTCCGAGCTGCGAAACAGGGTGTGGTCCGCGCTCAGTTCAACGTTGGTCTCTGCTATCGCGATGGCGATGGCGTCAAGTCTAGCAACCAGAAAGCCCGCGAGTGGCTTCAGAGGGCTGCTCGCCGCGGACATGCTCCGGCGCGTAAGGTCCTGACGGGGATGCTTTAACCAGCCAAATCGCTTCCAGCCTCGAGGAGTCCGACGATGAAGTCGCCGCGGCATGGGCGACCGAGCTGGAACGGCGTTCACGAGACGTCGCTGAAGGTCGCGTTCAGACGACCAGCTGGGACGTGCGTCTCGAATGGCATCCTGAGGCGCAGGCCGAGCTTCGCAGCGCCGCACTCTGGTACGACGAGCGACGTCCAGATGACCCACCTTCGATCCGCACGCAAATTCGCGATCGCATGTTGCTGATATCCGTCGATCTGGAAACGGATCAGAGAGGACGCACGCCATTGGTCGTGGCGCTTGCGCTTGGAGATGCGAAGGACCCTGCCGGACGTTTGGCTCCAGGGATGACCTTCGCTCGGGGCGGCTGACGGCATCAATGCGGAAGCCGCGACTGCAACGCCCCGTAGAGCCATGTACCCGCCAACGCGCTGAGGAGTGCCACACTCATCGAGGTGATGCCCGCGCCGATCAACGCGAAGATTGGTCCGGGACAAGCACCCAAGAGCCCCCATCCCAACCCGAACACCGTGCCGCCAATCCAGTATCGGGCCCCACGAGCCGTCATCTCCTTCGGCCTGATGACGATCGACGTTCCGTCGAGCGCGCGGATTCTCAGCCGCTGGATCAACTGAACGCTGAATGCGGCAACAGCCAGGGCACTCGCGATGATGAGATACATGTGCGCGGATTGAAACCGGAACATCTCCTGGATCCGGTACCACGACAGCACCTCGGACTTGACGAACACGACGCCCAGAAGCACGCCCGCGATGACATACAACAATCGGGTTGTCATGGCCGTCAAAACAGGAGCGGCATGAGCACGTGGGTCATCAGCAGTCCACCCGCGAAGAACCCGAGAACCGCGATCAGCGACGGCACCTGAAATGTCGCGAGACCCGAGATGGCATGACCCGAGGTGCAGCCTCCAGCCCATCGCGAGCCGAACCCGACGAGAAACCCTCCCGCCACCAATGTCAGCCATCCGCCGCCCGAGGCTAACGCCTGCCATCCGAAGAGTTCCTGCGGTACCAGCCCCGACAAGTCCCGGATGCCCAATGCGCGGAGATCGCGTTGCGTTGCGTCGGAGATCGCCACCATGTATCCGTCGGGCAGCATCAAGGCGCCGGCAATGAGACCCCCGATCAGAATCCCAAGCGCGAACAGCAGGTTCCAACCGCCCTCGCGCCTCCAGTCGTAGTCAAAGAGCGGAATGCCACTCGGCAGGATCGCCGCACACAAGTGCCGGAGGTTCGAGGACACTCCAAACGATTTGCCGCCGATCAGCAGGAGCAACGGCACCATCAGCCCGATGAGCGGGCCGGCGACGTACCATGGCCAAGGCTCTTGTAATAGCTGCCTCATCGAGACAAAGCTAGCATAGCCACCATCCGATAGGCCTGAGGAGTGCTGCCGTGAAAAAGATGCAGGTGCAAGGCGTTCATCACATCACGCTGGTTGGATCGTCGAAGCAGAGCGCCATCGATTTCTGGCAAGGCGCCTTGGGGATGCCGTTCGTCTTCGAGCAACCCAACCTTGGCAAGCCGGATGAGAACCATCTGTACTTCGATCCCGGCGATGGCCGACTGCTCACGGTATTCACCAACGAATCACGCGACGACGCCGGGCGCGACGCCCCACGCGAGATCGGGTGCGTGGAGCACATTGCGTTCAACGTTTCGCGCGCGACGTTCATGCAGGCACCGGCGCGCCTGCGTGAGCGCGGGATCGAATTCATTCAACGCGATCGCGGCTTCATGGACTCCATCTATCTCCATGATCCCAATGGTCTGAAGGTCGAACTCGCCTGCTACAAGTTCGAGGCCCCCGAGGGCTTCCGCGCGGTCGACGTGCTGATGAAGGCCCACGAGCTGCGCGTCGCACGCGGTGATCATCACATCGCCGACGAACATCTTGCCGATGCCATCGAGCAGCTGCTCGCGACCCGACCCCGACTGGCAGTAGAGGAAAAGGCATATACTTAGGGTTTACAGCTTTCCTGAGCCCTGCAGCCACCGCCGGCCTACAGCCCTCACCAAAGCACATACGCTGGAGGGTTCCTTGGCTTCACGCTTTGACTCGTGTCATGACCCCAACCCACCGACGCTGACCAACGGTCGGGCAAGATGTCCGACCTGTAAGTCGACCGCTGTTGTGTCGACCATCAAGAACACCACCGCCAGCTATTGGAGATGCAGCGATTGCGGGGACATCTGGAACGAGGCCCGGAATTACGGTCCCCGTGAGGGAGTTCGCCCGTGGCGGTAACCAGCGCGGAGTTGACACGTCGACTACAGGAGCTCGTCACCGCGTTGGACGCACGGGTGCGCCGCGTCGAACAAGCGGGCGAGCTGGCCATCGCACGAGACGCGGCGGCGCTGCGGGCGAAAGCCATCAAACGTCTCGATGAACTTGCAGCGCTCGGCCCGGGGGAGCTGGCGACGGCGAACACCCGATCCACTCGCAGGAAGGTTGGAGAACCGACATAACGAGTCGGTTGGAGACCCAATTGCCGCGACGGGCTGCTGATATTGCCGTTTCGGTGAAGCCCGCGATCGCTTTAGTATTTCTGCATTGACCCCTCTCGAAACGGATTCCGACGCCTGGAACGTCTTTCGGCGCTGTGGTCCCTTCGCCACGCTGCCGACACCACTGCTCAAGGAAGTCTTCGGCCACCTCGAAAGACGGCAGTACGACGCCGGCGACCAACTGATCTCTCAGGGCAGCCCGGGCGACGGATTGTTCGTTTTGCTCTCGGGGACCGCGCAGGCCACCCTCCGCTCCGACGAAGATCATCTGATCGCGAGATTTCAGGCCGGTGATGTCATCGGCGAAATGGCGCTCGTCACGCGCGAGCCGCGTACAGCGGACGTGATTGCTGAAACGCCGATCGAAGTGTTGTTTCTACCGGTTGACGCATTCGATCGGCTCGCCGCAAGAAATCTCGTACTCTGCATGGTCCTCACCGAGCTTGTCGCCGGCCGGCTTGGGCAAGCCAGTCGCGACGGCCTCGGCGGCAAGCAGATCGAGGGTTACAAGATCGAACAGTGCATCGGACGCGGCGGCATGGCCATCGTCTACAAGGCCACGGAGTCCGATTCCGGGCGCGTCGTCGCCTTGAAGATGATGAGCCATCGCCTGGTGTACCAACCCGACGCGCTCGTCCGGTTTCATCACGAAGCGGAGTTGATGCAATCGCTGCATCACGAAAACATCGCGTCGCTCGACCGACTGTTTCCGGCCTTCAATACCTACTTTCTCGTCATGGAGTACTGCGATGGCGCGGATCTGGGTCGCGTCGTGTCGGACCGGGGCCCGTTGCCGGAGGCACAGGTCCGGCGGGTCCTGGGGCAGCTTGCCGGCGCGCTGGATCACCTTCACACGCGCCGCCTGATCCACCGCGATCTCAAGCCCGGCAACGTGATCCTGACGCGGAGCGGCATCGTCAAGTTGACGGATTTCGGCGTGGCCGCGCCTGAAGTCGGCTTGGGTGACGAAACCCGGCTTGCCTCGCTCGGTTTCACGGGCACGCCCCTCTACATGCCTCCAGAGCAGCTGTCGAACTTGCCGCTCGACGCCCGCGCCGACATCTACGCGGTCGGATGCATCGCCTACAGTTTGCTGACCGGCACTCACCTGTTCCGCGGCGCAAACTTTTTTGAGTTGATTCAGGAAAAACTGACGCTTCGTTTGCCCCCCGCCTCCGAGATCGCAGGCGGGATCAGCCAGGAGCTTCACGATTTCATCTCGCGTGCCGTCCGTACCGATCGCGAAGAGCGTCCTCCATCGATCGCACCGCTCATGGAGTGGGCGGGGACCGTAGACGTCGGATGGGTGCAGTGAACGTTGCTCCCACGGGCCGGTGTTCGAAGTGCCAGTCCGAGAACCCGCCGGGTTTCAAGTTCTGCGGTCAATGCGGCGCGCCGATGGAGACCTCCGCGCCGGCGCGTCCGCCGGCCTCGCTGGCCGAGCGCCGACAGCTCACCGTGATGTTTTGCGATCTCGTCGGTTCGACTGCGCTGGCCGATCAGCTCGATCCCGAAGAACTCCGCGACGTGGTTCGTCAGTTCCAGAGCGTCAGCGTCGCCGTCGTCGATCGGTTTGACGGGTACGTCGCCCAGTATCTTGGCGATGGGCTCCTCGTTTACTTCGGTTTTCCCCAGGCGCACGAAGATGCGCCGCGACGTGCCGCGCACGCTGGTCTTGGGATCGTCGAGGCGATTGGCAATCTCAGTGATCAACTGCACCGGGAGCGCGGTCTTCGACTGGCGGTCCGCGTCGGCATCCACACCGGCGAAGTCGTCACGGGAGAAGTCGGCGAAGGTGCAAGTCAGGAGCAGCTTGCTCTGGGACAGGTCCCGAATGTTGCCGCGCGACTGCAGGGTGAAGCGAACGCCAATACGGTCGTCCTCAGCGACGCAACCCATCGACTCGTTCGCAGTTTTTTCAAGGTGGAGCCGATGGGATCGCGCGAGCTCAAGGGCATCTCGCGCCCCGTTCAGCTTTTCCGCATCCTTGACGCCACCGCGGCAGGCAGCGGTCCGAGCGCACCTCACGCGGCGGCTACGAGCCCGCTCGTCGGCCGCGAGCACGAACTCGCCCTCCTGATCGAGCGCTTCGAAAAGGCCCGGGGCGGCGAAGGGCAGGTCGTCTTGCTCGAGGCGCCGCCCGGTGTCGGCAAGTCGCGACTCCTGAAGGCGTTTCGCGACTCGATCGACGCCCATCAGCCTTCATGGTGGAGCTCTGGATGCTCGGCCTACGCAATCAACACTGCGCTCTTCCCCGTCATCGAAGTGCTCGAGCGAACGGTTGGCATTCAACGAGCCGACTCGGCCCCGGACAAACTCGGGAAGCTCCAGGGCTGGCTCGCCGCATCAGAACATCCCGAGCGCGAGACGCTGCCACCACTTGCCAACCTGCTGTCGATTCCATTGCCCGATCACGACGCGGCATTCCGGACGACGCCACAGCGTGAGAAGGCCCGCATTCTCGAAGTTCTGCTTTCGATTCTTCGCAAGGATGGCGGGAGCCGCGCAGTCGTCTTCGCCGTGGAGGATCTCCACTGGGTCGATCCGTCGACGCTCGAGTTCCTGAACCTCCTGATCGACAACGCGCCACAGTTACGGGTGCTCCTGCTGCTCACCTTCCGGCCAACGTTCTCAGCACCCTGGTCGGCACGCGACTGGGTGCAAACCGTCAGGCTCGATCGCTTGACCGATGAACACGTCACACAACTGGCGCACCAAGTCGCTGGGGGGCCGCTGCCGACGGAAGTACTCACCGAGATCGTCAACCGGACCGATGGCGTGCCGCTGTTCGTCGAGGAACTGACTCGAATGATCGTGGAGTCGGATCGTCTTCAACTGGGACCGGATGGACGGTACACGCTGGCGAAGCCGCTGGCCGGACTGCAGATTCCGACGACGCTGCAGGATTCGTTGATGGCGCGTCTCGATCGATTGAAGGACCTCAAGGAGCTGGCGCAGCTCGCCTCGGTCCTCGGCCGCGAGTTCAGCTTCGAGATGCTGCGCGACGTGTATCCCACTCTCGACGCCGCCGAGACGCGGCTCGACCGGCTCGTCGAAGCGGGTCTCCTGTTTCAACAGGGGCAGCTTCCTGAAGCCAGATACACGTTCAAACACGCACTGATTCAGGATGCTGCGTACGGATCGCTGCTCAAGAGCGCGAGAAAGCTGCACCATGAACAGGTGGCGCGCACGCTCGAACGGCGCTACGCGACGCTCCTGACCACGAGGCCCGAGTTGGCCGCGCACCACTTCACCGAAGCGGGCCTTGATGAGCCCGCAATCACCTACTGGCAGCGAGCGGGCGAGCTTGGTTTTTCGAGATCGGCCAACGTCGAAGCCATCAACCATTTGAACAAAGCGCTGGCGTTGGTCGCTCGGCTCCCGGAGCGCGTCGAACGCGATCAGCTCGAGCTCGCACTGCAAACGGTCCTCGGGCCGGTCCTCAACACCACTCGCGGGTATGCGTCACCCGATGTCGAACGTACATTCGCCCGCGCCCGTGAGCTGTGCGACAGGCTTGGATCGCCGCTCGAACTCTTTTGGATCGTTCGCGGTCAGTGGGCCTTCTACATCGTCCGTGGCGAGCTGGCGAAGTCGCTCGAGATCGGTGACCAGCTGCGCCGCGCGGCAACCACGTCCAACGATTCGATTCTGCTGGCGGAAGCCAACTACACCATCGGGAACTCCAAGTTCTTTCTGGCCCAGTTGGCCGAAGCCCACGAGTTGCTCGATCAGACGATTCAGCCTTCAACGGTCAAGGATCGAACGAGCCTCAGGTATACGGGACAGCACACGGGCGTCATGTCGTTCGCCGTCCTGGGCTGGGTGCGATGGGTGCGAGGCTATCCAGACGAGGCACTCCGTTGCAGCGAACGCGCGATCGCGCTTGCAGAGGAAATCGACCACCCGCTGAGCGCGACGATGGCGCTGTTCTTCTCCGTTTGGGTGCATCAGCTCCGCGGGAATGTTGCGGCCGTGCGATCCAGCGCGCGCGAGGTCATCACTCGTTCGCGAGAACAGGGACTCTTTTACGAACTGCTGGGCAACCTCTTCATCGGCTGGACGCTTGCGGTCGACGAATCAGCCACGGCCGGCGACGTCGAACAAGGCATCCAGATGATGCGCCAGTGCCTCGACATGAATCGGGGATCGGGTGCGAGGCTCGCTCACACCTTCTATCTGTCGCTGCTCATGGACATCTACGTTCGTCAGCGACGGCCCGAGGATGCCCAACGCGTCCGGGAGGAGGCCATGGCGACCGTCGGCGATACCGGCGAACGCTTCTGGCTGGCCGAACTCCATCGGCTGAGCGGCGAGCTGGAACTGATCGGCGGTAACAGTGAGGCACGCGAGCGCGCGGAACGGGCATTCGGTTTAGCGATCGAGACTGCGCGAGCGCATGGCGCACGGTCGCTGGAGTTGCGCGCAGCAATGAGCCTTGGCCGAATCCTGAGTGCAAATGGCAAGCGGATGGACGCCCATCACCATCTGTCGACTGCCTACTCGCACTTCACCGATGGCTTCGAGACGCCCGACCTCCAGAACGCCCGCGCGTTGCTCCAACAATGGGCTTCGTAGCCAGTCGAAAAGGCCACACCTCCACGAACAACGCACACCCCCGTGTGTCTCTTAGGACGAGCCTGCGCCCCAGAAAGCCGCCCGAAACGCGAGCCGACGCTCTCTGCCCGACCGGCGATCGCCCAGCAACCGATCGCCCTGACGAACGCGACGCTGGACGCGGCGCCGCTCGCCGTACGGCCGGACGATCTTCTCGGTCAGCGCATGCAGGTCGTTGAGGTGTTCGGGCACCAGGAAGGTGACTTCGCCTTCCAGGGTGCGGTTGATCAGCCCCTGGAAGAAGAGCTGACCGATTCGTTCGTGGAAGTGCTTGGCGCCATCGCGATCGACACTGTGGCCTAACCAGGTCCAGAGCCTGAGTGGCGTGAGCAAGAGAAGCCGCATCAACCCATGCCCCATCAGTGGCTTCAAGCCACGCTGCACGAGACCGGGCGCGCCGAGCAGCTGCTGCATGTAGACGCGTGGCACTCGCGAGACGCCCAGACGTCGGAACGGGGTGTGCGCGACCATGTGCTCCAGCATCAGGAGGCATGCGCGCGTGAGCTCAACTCCCTCGGGATTCTGACCGGCTTCACGATAGTGGCGACGTGCGTAGGTGGTGTAGAACTCCTCGGCCTCCGAAAGCGTCGCGGGAAGGTACTCGGTGCTATCCGGTTGCCCGGGAGGATGGATGCCCATCCCCAGAGCAAACACGCGCCAGAGGTAGTAGTAGTCCTCGGCTTCGTCCTCGTCGAGTGGAACCCCTAACTCCTGCAGGCCACGCACGACCAGCAGTGAAAACCCCATGATCGTGGCGAGCATGTCCTCGTGGTTCACGGGGACGCCGTAGCGGCGGTCGTAGTCAGGCAGGCGACGCCGCGCGATGTTCCTGACACCAGCGTGCAGGAGGCGCAGCTTGGCGGCAGTCACGACAGCTTTCCCCTCGGGAGCAAAGCCCTCGCGCGACGTGACGTTGACCACCATCTGCAGGACACCCAGCAGGCGGCGGTAGGGGTGATTCTTGAGATTTCCGGACAGGACCAGCACCTGCGCGAGGTTCGGCGCTGCGTAGCCAGCGGGCAGGCTGTTCGCGAGCAAGACGAGCGCCGAGCAGCACGCATGGCTCATGAACGCGGACGCCCCGCGGTCCAGGCGCGCCATGTCGGCAGGCAGACCATCAGGCGTCGGCACTCTCTGGCACGCCGCGAAATAGGCTCGAAGGGGAGCCGGCGCAAAGTCCGGAACTACAGCGCTGTTCGAGTTCAGGAACTCGAAGAGGCCGCCAAAACTTTGACCCAAGCCCGTGATCTGCTGGAAGCAGCCATCGGCGTCCAGGTCACCCTGGTTGCGCAGGCGATCGAGAAAGTCGTTGTCCGACCAGCGGCTGACCGGGGGGGCGCTCACCGTTGCCACGCAAGGAATCTATCCAACGAAAATTTTCTGGTCAATGTGACGGTCCGAGTAATATGGCGCAACCTTGCCCCCGCCGGTCCCCTGGATCAACACCACTGATTACTCCCCGGCCCTCTTAATCCTCTTCGGCATCGGTTGTTTCGGCTGGGTCGTGTCGTACATCGCGGTCCTGCGAATGGTTCGACACACGCAATTCGTCGAAATCCCCGCCGGCGCGGTCGTCGCGAATGTCGCATGGGAGTTCGTCTGGGGCTTCGTCTACACGACCAACATGGGGATGCTGTTCGCGTGGGGATACCGCATCTGGTTCTTCCTCGACGTGTTCATCGTCTACATGCTGTTCAAGCACGGTTGGAAGCAGCTTGACAGCAAGTTGCTGGTGCCCTTCTTCCGTCCCGGCGCCGCCTTCGGCATCGCGGCGTGGACCGTCGGGCTCTATTACTTCGTCGGCGAGGGCTACGACACGCTGTACGGCGCAATCTCCGGCTACATCCTCAACGTAATGATGTCGGCCCTCTACGTCGTGCTGATCGTGAAGCACGCCGACAAGGTCAACCTGTTCAGCGGTGTCGTCGCGTGGAGCAAGATGCTCGGAACGGCGCTCTTGAGCGTCTTCAACTTCATCGTTCGTCCGGACGACTATCTGCTGATGACGCTGTACACCGTCACGTTCGTCCTGGACGTGGTCTACATTGCGGTCTACCGGGCGCTGAAAGCCCGTGCGGCCTGAGGTACGAACGTATGCAGGGCACGTCCGCGCTCGTCAACCTCGATTCATACACTGCCAGCCAGCTGATCATCTACGGGGTGGGCTGTTTCGGTTGGGTGATCTTCTACGCTGTCGTCGTCCGCGAGATCATCCGGAACAAGTTCGTCGAGATCCCCGCGCCCTCGGTGGTGACCAACATCTCGTGGGAGTTCGTGTGGAGCTTCCTGTTCAGCCCCGACATGGGCGTGTTGTTCGTCTGGGGCTACCGCGTGTGGTTCGTGCTCGATATCTTCATCACCTATAGCCTGTTCAAGTACGGCGACAAGCAGGTGAACAACCCGCTTCTGAAAAAGTACTTCAGGCCTGCGGTCGCCGTCGGCATCCCGATCTGGATTCTCGGAATCTATTTCTTCGTTCGGCAGGGATACGACACGCCAACCGGGCTGATTTCCGGCTACATCCTGAACGTGATCATCGCGGCCCTCTATATCCTCTTGATCCTGAGGCACCCCAGGCTGAGTGACTTCTCCTACATCGTGGCGTGGAGCAAGATGTTGGGGACGGCGATCGCCAGCGTCTTTTGCTTCATGGCGCTCCCGGACAAGCACCTGCTGCTCGTCATGTGCGTGACCTGCTTCGTCCTCGACTCGACGTATATCGCCGTCTTCCACTGGCGGCATCGCCATCCCGAGGCGGTGCCCATGCCGCTCGGTCCAGCAAGTCTCGAGTCAGCGTAATCGACCGCGAAGCAGGGCAACACAAGGCACGAAGAACACTTTTATGCCTTCGTGCCCTTCGTGGCTACGTTTCTCTCCGTGCTCTCGTGTTTCCGGGCTTAACCGTCTTCACCACGCGTACGTGAGATTGACCAGCGCCCGGCGACCGAGGAGATCGCCACCGAACACCTCGTAGTGGTCGTTGTCCAAGACGTTCGCGATGTCCAGGCCGACGCCCCACCTGGCGTTCAATTGCCGCCCGAGGTTCACATCGACGATGCCATAGGATTCGACGTGGCCGATGAAGATCCCGGTCGCCCAGGGAAAGTCGTCAACCCACCGAAAGCGCACGGCCGCGTCGAGCGGAGCTCCTGAATACGACACGCCCGTCGAGAACTGGTTCGCCGGCGCGTTGGGAACGAGCGGTGAGTCCGGCACATCCTCCTTCACGTCGAAGGCGAAGTGGTTGTAGTTGAGCGTCCACATCCAGCCCGGCGCCACGGCGAAGTACAGTCCCAGTTCGACACCTTGCGTATCGACCTTGCCGTAGTTGCGGTTCGAGATGGCGACGAAGATGGGCGAGCCATCGGTGTCGTTCGACATGATGGGATACAGCGTTGGAATGGCTGCCTGCAGTGCGGCAGTGACCGCGGTCGCTGCCCCCGCTGACAGCTGCGGCGGCGGTGCATATGGGCCAAAGTGCGGATTCAGACGGCCGAAGCTCGTACCCAGCTGCGGCAGCAGCGTCGTCGTGAAGTTCTTCAGATTGTTCCGGTAGTAACTCGCCGTTACGTAGAGGCGACTCCCCCACACGCCGTTGTAGCCAAATTCGAGGCTGTTGATCTTCTCGACGGTCAGCGATTCGTTCCCGACGCCGAGCAACGGAATGCTCTGGAACCCGAGCGCAACGCCGCCAAGGACCGGGCTGAGCGCACGTTCGAGCGCCGACAAATCGATCGGAGGCGCAATGGGCACATGCACGAACAGTTCGGAAAGCGTTGGGCTCTTGAAGGCGTGGTTGTAGGACACGCGCAACGTCTGACCGGGCGCGGCGGTGAAGACCACTGCAGCACGCGGCGAGAGTTCCGGATCGTGCAGCGTGCTGTCGTCCCACCGCAGCGAGAAGACTCCTTTCAGCTGCGCGGTGAGGTCGTAGTCAACCTGCCCATAAATTGCGCCACGCTGCTCGTCCTTCTTCTCGGCGTAGATGGTGTGCCGGCCCTCAGGATTCGACGAGTCGGCGAATTGGGTGCCGAATGACACGCCGCCAACAATCCGCCCGCGCCCCGCCGCGAATCGGCTGTTGCCTTGCGCCTCGACGGCGGTGTTCGACGAATCGAGGAAGATCAGTCCACCAGAGCTCAGCACCGATTGATCGGGTGCGCTGCGCCAGGAAGACGATGCCAGAACGTTCCAACGGGGGGCGTTCAAGTTGAAGCGGAACCACGGGCGGGCAACATCGGTCTGCTGCACGCGCCCAAGATCGCTGACGTTCGTGGTGCCTTCGAAGTGCGACAGTCCGCCTTCCACGGTCATCGCACGTGCCTGGGTGAAGTACTTATCGAGTCTGATGCTGCCTGAGACGGATTGGTAATGGTCCAGCGGCGGCGCGATCGCTTCCGGCGGAAGCACACCGGCTGCGTATTCGACCGACCCGACCCGAGATACCGTGAAATCCTCGCTACGCTGGAAACCGCCGACTCCTTTGTAGAACCACCCGTTTCCGAGGTCGCCTGCGTGCCGAATCTCATAGCGTTGCGTCGCCAGCTCGCCAACGCTGATCCGGGCTTTGCCGCCGAGACTGTCCCGGGGGGCTTTCGAGGTCACGAGCAGAATGCCGTTGAAGGCCCCCGCTCCATACAGTGCCGCGCCCGGCCCCCGCACGAACTCGATGCTCTCGACGTCGTCCAGAGGGGAAACCATCGAGCCCCATTCCTGTGCGCCGGCAAGACCCGGGATCGATGGGTCGCGACCGTCAACCAGCGTGAGGATGCGCCGGTTGAAGACCGAGTTGAACCCTCGAACGTTCAGGTTGAAGTCGTGGAGGCTGGCCTGGGTCAGCTCAACCCCGGGGCTGAACGCCAACGCCCTCGGCAACTGGCCGTGCGCCGCTTCACGGGCGATCTCGATTTGCGGCAGGCTCGTCGCTGCGGCCGGCGCGTCGACGATTCGTTCCGGTCGACGCGACACGCCGTTGACGGTGATCGTTTCCGCGAACGCAAGTTCCCAGTCCACGGTCTTCTCGAGGACGGTGGGCAATCCGGCCTGGACGACGACGCCGGGCTCGGCAACCGAGCGATCTCCTGCGGTAAACAGCACGGTGTACTTGCCAGGAGCGACGTCAGCGATCACGAAACGCCCGTCTGTGTCGGTGACCTCGGCTTTGTGGATCTCGACAATCTGAACGCTGACACCGCCGATGCCGCGTCCGTCCGCGGCGAGTAGGCGGCCCGCCAACTGACCGGTGGACTGCGCGAGAAGATCAGAAAAACCACCGGCGACCACGCAGGCAACCACAATTGCGTATCGAGTCGCGATGGCAGGTCGGAGGGACGGCCAGCTCATGCGTAGCGCACAGCATTGTGGCACGCCTTCAATCGGCGAACGACAGGAAAAACGGAGATTGTTGATAGCCCGATCGTCGACTTTCGCACTATAGGAAGACCATGCGCGCTGATGTCTCCTCCTGCACCCTGACGAAGGGGGAGCTCGAGCCGGCACCTCGACCCGCGCGCCTCACATCGGTCGATACCCTGCGGGGCATCGTCATGATCGTGATGGCGCTCGATCACGTTCGCGACTTCTTCGGCGTCCCGGGCATCAGCCCGACCAATCTCGCGCAAACCACCGTCCCTCTGTTCATGACGCGGTGGATCACGCACATCTGCGCGCCAACATTCTTTCTACTGACCGGAACCGGGGCGTTTCTGTCCCTCAGAAAGAAGTCAGTGCGTCGAGTTGTCGTGGTTTCTGCTCACGCGAGGCCTGTGGCTCGTGTTCCTCGAGGTAACCGTCATTCGTTGCCTCGGATTTCAATTCAACTTCGATTACCAGGTGACCATGCTGGTCGTCATCTGGGCGCTGGGCTGGGCGATGATCGCTCTTGCCGCATTGGTATGGCTGCCCCTCTGGCTCATCGCGACCATCGCAATCGCCATGATCGCGGGGCACAACCTGCTCGACGGTATCCGGTCGGCCAATCCCTGGTGGGTGCTGCTGCACCAGCCTGGTTTCGTAATCAATCGCACAGGCTTCGTTGTGTTTGCGTCCTACCCGTTGATTCCGTGGATTGGCGTCACGGCCGCGGGATATGTGCTGGGTCAGATCTACTCATGGAGCTCTGAGAAACGCCGTGGCTTTCTCCTGAAGACCGGGCTGGGCTTTGTAGTCGCGTTCATCGTCCTGCGCACCTGGAACATCTACGGTGATCCCGTTCAATGGGCGCCTCAGAATTCATTTGGACTCAGCGTCGTCTCGTACCTCAACGCAACGAAGTACCCGCCCTCCCTGCTGTTCCTGCTAATGGCTCTCGGGCCATCGCTGCTGATCCTGCGTGCGCTCGATCGCGGCGTGCCGGTGTGGTTGCAGCCGGCGCTGGTCTTTGGCCGTGTCCCACTCTTCTACTTCGTCTTGCACCTGTCGCTCATTCACCTGCTGGCCGTCGTCGTCTGCTATGCGCAAAACGGTTCGGCGCACTGGATGTTCGAATCGCCGAATCTCGGCGCGTACCCCTTCACGCCACCACCGGGCTGGGGACTCTCGTTGCCGGTGATCTATGCCATCTGGGTCTTGGTGGTGGCGATGCTCTACCCGGTATGCCGCTGGTTCGCGGCTTTGAAGCAGCGACGGAACGAGGTTTGGCTGAGCTATCTGTAACCCGTTCGCGCGGCTTCAGGCCTTGCGCGGATTCTTGTCTGCGCGCCCCACCTGGAGGAGCGCCCGCGTGGCGTCGTTCTGCGGATTCGATAGCACCTCGTGCGGATGACCCTCTTCGACGACACGTCCGCTCGCGAGCACGACAACGCGTGTCGCAAACTCTTCGACGAACTCGTCATCGTGCGAGGTCATGACGAGCGTTCGGCCTTCTGCTGCGAGTCCCTGCAGCGTGAGGCCCAGTTCGTGGCAACGAGCCGGATCGAGCGATGCCGTCGGTTCATCGAGGAGCAACAACGGCGGGTCAACCGCCAGCGCACGAGCAATGGCCGTCCGTTGCGCCTCACCGCCAGATAGCTCACGGGGGAACGCACGCGCGCGATGGCCGACCCCAAGATGATCGAGCAGCTCCTTCGCTCGACCCTCGACTTTCGCGCGATCCTCCTTGTACACGTGTACGGGCGCCAGGCACACGTTCTCGATCGCCGAGAGATGCTCGAACAGGAAGTGAAACTGGAAGACCATCCCGACTTTGCCATGCAACGCGCGTCGGATGTCCCGCGTCGGCATGCCGCCGGATAGCGCCGCCCCGTCGACCACGATCTCACCAGCGTCGAACCGCTCCAGCCCCGCAATCGATCGCAGAATCGTCGTCTTGCCAGATCCCGACAGACCCATCAACGCCACGATCTCGCCACGCTCGACGGAGATGTCGACGCCACTCAGTACCTGGCGCTCGCCGCGCGCAAGGCAAAGGCCACGCACTCTCAGCACCTCGGCACCACCGTGGGCCGTGGACTGTGGACCGTGGACCGACTGCGGACCAGGGGCCGGAGACCGGGGACCGGAGACTGGGGACGGCTCGGTCATACTGAGGAAGCCTTCCACTGTGCTTCAAGGCGTCGGGCAAGATGCGCCAAGGGAAGCGACATCGCCAGATACAGACCGGCACACATCACGCCTGGGATGACCCAGCTGCCAATATTCGTGGCGAAGATCTGCGTCTGCTTGGTCAGTTCAACAACGGTGATCACCGAGACGAGCGACGAGTCCTTGAGCAACGCGACGAAGTCATTGGTCATCGGCGCCAGCGCCAGGCGGAATGCCTGAGGGCCCCGTACCAACCGCAGAATCTGTTGTTCGGAAAACCCAAGAATCCTGGCAGCCTCGATCTGTCCACGCGGCACGGCTTCAAGTGCGCTGCGATAGATTTCGCTCTCGTAGGCGGCGTAGTTGAGGCCAAGGCCGATGAGTGCGGCTACGAAGGCCGGCAGTCGAATGACCGACGACAGCCCGTAATAGATCACGAACAACTGGAGCAGCACCGGCGTCCCACGCATGACTTCCACATAGAACGTGAGCGCGCCGCGGGTCAGCGCATCGCCATACACTCGCCCGACGGCGATCAAGACGCCCGTCGCGACCGCCATCAACATGGCCAGACACGAAAGCGCCAGCGTGATGCCGGCGGCCCGCAACAGCGCAGGGACGTAGCGCAGCGTCGCTTCCATTCTCGAGCGCGATGTCGCTGCCGGTGAACTCTGACGCCCGGGATCGAAGCTCCCCGATAGCACGCTGGCATACAACTGCGGCTGGGCCTCGGTCCAGACGTTCCATTTCCGAAAGATGGTTTCGAGGCGGCCGTCTGCCATCGCTGCTCGCAGAATCCGATCGACGTCATCGCGCAGGCTGGCGTTCTCGCTGGCCGTGACGACGACATAGTGCCCATCGGCAACCGCGTCGGGTTGTGTGTAGAGGCCGGAGTTGCGTCGCATCGCGCGATCGGCGAGCACGTTGTCGAGCAACACCGCATCGACCCGGCCAATGACGGTGTCCGAGTATGGATGCACATCATCGTCATAGGACACGGCAGTGATGCCGTGCTCGCGTTCGGCGGCGAGCAAGATGTCGTATGCGATGGTGCCGCCGAGGGTGGCTACACGACGGCCACGGAGGTCGGCGAGCGTGCGAAACTTCTCACGATCCGCTTCGCGGACCGTCAGTACTTCCTGAAATCGGTAGTACGGCAGGCTGACGGCGAGCGACCCCCGACGACCTGGTGTGTCTTCGATCCCGCTCAACCCGATATCGAAATCGCCGCGGGCAGCGGATTGATCGAGCGACGAAAACGCCACCTGCACGAATCGCGGGCTCCGGCCAAGCTCGCCAGCGATTAACGTCGCGATCTCGACATCGAATCCAACGAGCTTTGTGGGGTCAGTGGGATCGGCTTCGACGAACGGCGCGCCGCCCTCGGCATCTCCTCCCCAACGCAGCGGAGGTGACTGCCCTTCCAGCGGTATCTGACCGAGCCAAAGAACACCAGCAAGCGCAATCGTGAATGCCACAATGCCCGCTGGGCGGTACTTCGCGACCATCAGACGAGGCGTGTCGCGCGCATGCGAGGGGCCGGGCCCACGATCAGGAAGTGAGGCGATTAGGGACAGTGGCGACACCCATTTCAGCACATTTTGTCGCAGGCTCCGGCCCGTCACGCCGATTACCATCCTGGCCGGCGGCGGTAAATTTCGTCGCGACGCCCGCTAACTGTGTGCGTTCTCATGGGTTTCTCGGGAGGACACAGTAGGCACCCACTGTCGTATTGCACCGCCGACGACCGTCCGACTCGGGTGGCACGGAGTTTGGGGACGTAGGCTCAGAGGCCTTGTGTGAAAGCGCTCTTGTTGATTGGTTTGGCAGCCTATATCGCCTTCTGCGGCACGCTGTATTTCGCCGGAAACGGGAAGGACTTCAGCGACCCGTTCGTGCAGGTTGCGGGGAATACGCCACCCCCAGAGCCAGCGCCACTCGACACGCCCAAAGCTTCGAAGTCGGGCAAGCGCGCCGGCAGCAAACCCGCCACAAACGCTTCCGCGTCGCCATCTTCGAAGTCGAAACCAGGCGACGCTCAGTCTCGGACACCTGCGAAGAAACCTCAGCTCTGACCGGGTAGCGCTAGGGCGTCGTTGCCAGGCAGCGCGAACTCGGCTTCTCGAGTAGCGCTTGATACACCAGCGTTGGGAACCTCTGACGCAGGTCGCCGGTTAGCGGCACGACTTGCTGCATCATCACGATCGTGAGGCGGCTCTCAGGATCGATCGAGTACGTCGTGCCGTACGCTCCGGACCATCCATAGCTGCCCGTGCACGCGAGCCCGCTCGCGCCAAACGTGTCGGTGGTCTCGAAGCCGAGGCCGAACCCGAGTCCAAGGTCCGAGTGCAGCGCGCCGACCTGATTGGTCCGCATCAGCGCGACGGCGCGTGGACCGAGAAGGCGCACGCCATCGAGCTCGCCGTCATGACGGATCATCTCGAGGAATCGCGCATAGTCGCGTGCGGTCGAAAGCAGCCCCGCGCCTCCGGAGAAACTCCGTCGTGGGCCGTCGACGTAGTGCCCTTGCCCTCTTGCCCCCTCGGCAGCGCGCGTGACCGTACCATCTGCGTTCCGCGTATACACCGCTGCCAGTCGATGACGTTGGTCGTTGGCAAGATAGAAGGCCGTATCGCGCAGGCCGAGTGGTTCGGTGATGCGCGTTCGAATGAACGCATCGAGCGCCATGCCGGACGCGCGCTCGACGATGCAACCGAGGATGTCGGTGTTGTATCCGTACACCCACGCGTCGCCGGGCTGCGCCGCAAACGGCAGCGTCCCCAGCCGCTCCATCGTCGTGCAGATCGGCTCTTCTTTGTCGGCGGTATACCAGCCAAAGCCCGCGGCCGGTCCCAGCGACGCGGCCGCGTAACGGTCGGCCACCGCCGGCGCCATCCCGTACCAGATCCCCGCGGTGTGCGTCAGCAGATGTCGAATCGTGATCGGCCGGCGCGAGGGCACTACCTCGGTCTGTCCATCTTTCGTAACGGCCACCGTCGTCTGTTTGAACGATGGGATGTAGCGGCTGACGGGATCATTCAGCGACAGCTTCCCTTCTTCCATCAAGATCAAGGTCGCGACGCTCGTCACCGCTTTCGTCTGCGACGCGATGCGGAAGATCGTGTCGATCTGCATACGGCGGTCGTTCTCTTTGTCGGCCCAGCCCACCGCACGCTCGTAGAAGACTTTTCCATCCCGGAGCACGAGGGCGACCACGCCGGCGACTTGACTCGTATCGACGTAATCCTTCAGGAGCCGATCGATCCGGACGATGCGATCGGTGGCTGTCTCCCTGCGGACGGTCTGCCCACTCGAACTGACGCTGAGAACGGCGGCGATGGCAAGGGTGAGGAATCGCGTCACGGCTGGCCTCCGAGGCAACGATTAAACACCAAGTAACAGCCGGCGACGGATGCGCCTAGGGCGGGGGGGGCTCCGCGGCCAATGTTATAGTTGAATGTTCGTCTGACGGGTCCCCATCGTCCAGAGGCCCAGGACGCCGGCCTTTCACGCCGGTAACGCGGGTTCGAATCCCGCTGGGGACGTACCCACATGTACGAGCCCATCAAGCAGCCCGGTGGTCACTGGAGCATCCCAGCGCAGACCATCGGCGTCGTCCCAGAGCGTGAGCGGCCCGACGAGCCGCCGCAGCAGTAAGCGCGCGACTTGCGGCTCGGCACGGAGATCGGTCTTCCACTGCGCGGCCCGTTGTTCGAGGGCTTCACGGAGCTTCTCGATATTCGGTCGGACCTCACGCGGGGTACGTAGCTGTGCGTCGATCCGCGCGATCTCCGCTTCGCGCTCTTTGATGGCTGGTGCGACCGTGTCCGCTGGTACCCCGGAGGCGATCGAGCCGACGAGCCGCGCGACTTCACCACGCAGTCGCTCACGCTCGGCCGTGAGGCGTACGCCGTCATCCGTGTCGCCGCGGTCCACCAGCGCCAGCAGTTCGTCAATGATGCGCGTGCCGAGCACTTCCCCGTCGATCATCGAGAGTACCGGTTTCGTCCGTCTCCGCCATCGGCAGCGTGAGCGTGTTCGAGCACACGCCGGGTTTGCGCCGCCGCGTCGCACACAGATAGACGCCGTACGCGCCGCCGGACTTCAGCGCCTCGAAGTGACCACCACAGGTCGGGCAGATCAACATGCCGCCGGTCAGTAGATATTTGCCGTGTGCGCGCTCCGGCACCCGGCCGCCGTGCGCGAGCGCTTTGAGGTACCGCGTACGTTTATCGGCACGTCGTGCATCCACTCGCGTCGCCAGATCGGAGGTGATAATACGCAACGCGTCGACGTCACGACGGATCCAGGTCTCGGCCGGTTTCGCGATCTGGCCTTTTTCGCGCGCCGACCGCTTGCCCAGCTCGCGGCCGTACGCGCAGCCGGTGCGGCCGAACACGACTTCACCGCGATACAGCGGTCGATCGAGGACTGCACGAATGGTCGACGACGACCAGCCGGACGGTCGTCCTCTTTGCGCGCGCGGTGACAATGCTTTTGAGCGGTTCAGTGCGGCGGCAATCGTGCGCACGCCTTCGCCAGCCGCGAAGCGTTCGTAGATGTTACGGACGATCGCCGCTTCCGCCTCATTAGGTACGCGTGTCGTCTGGCCTTTCGCAACGCGGACATTGTCATAGCCAAACACCTTGCCGCCGGTGACGTAGCCTTGCTCGGCTTTCTGGCGCATCGCGTCGCGCGTATGCTTGCGCACCTGGTCCCGGTACTGCTGCGCGAAGCGCGCTTTCATGAACGTCATCATTTCGCCTTCGAACGAGTCGAGGTCGACGGCGTGGCCGGTGCTGTAGTCCCAGATCGTGACGCCGAGATCGGCCAGCGTGTTGAGCGCGTCCATCGTGTGCCGCGCGTTGCGACCGAAACGATCGAGGTCGTAGAACACGACGGCCTCGAACGCCCCGACTGCCGCGTCGCGCATCATCCGTTGGAACTCCGCGCGGTTGGCGAAGAGTGCGCCAGAGACACCGTCGTCGGTGTAGATGTGCGCGTCGTCGAGCGTCCAACCTCTCGCGGTGATAAACGCACGGGCGCCGTTGACTTGTCGGACAACGGACTTCGCTTCGTCGGCGACACCGTCTTGTGCGGTGGATTTGCGAGCGTAGATGGCGGCAATCATTTCATTCCTTCTTTAGCTTCCGCTGGGTCACGAGCTGAATCAGCCGGGCCGTCGTGGGCTTCATGCCCAGTTCACCGCGCTCCCACCGGGCCACGGTGTTCGGGGCCACACCAATCAACGCCGCGAGCTTGGCTTGCGA
Source organism: uncultured Acidobacteriota bacterium (assembly GCA_963724485.1). GTDB lineage: Bacteria > Acidobacteriota > Vicinamibacteria > Vicinamibacterales > UBA2999 > JACCSI01. The sequence continues at coordinate 12,169 of CAVRUW010000007.1, read as the reverse complement.
CAGGCCCAGGCGGCGACGGAGTTGGCGCAGGGCCGCCGGCGTCATGAAGTGAAGTATATACGTTACGTATATAGAAGCCAAGACGTTTCTCCTGGCATTACCTGGTCCGTTTGTGTATGCAAGGGTACTTTTGAAGCCTTAATCCCAACGCTCGGCGCATCGGCATATTCAGCGCGAACCTACGCTCGCGGCACCCATAAGACCGTTTTGCCACGATGTCGTTTAAGTGGAACCAAAACCCGACGGGTCTCGTCTGCCCCGCCTATCATCCAATATCTCGAATCCAGATATCGCCCCGATAGTCGGCCGCCCGCGTTTTAATGAAGCAGGCGTGGTTCCCCACCCGCGAGATTGGCCACCCAGACCGGACGTCGGACCGGTGTCGATCGGCGTCTCGCCCTCCAGCCGCGACGTGGAGCGGTGATTCGATTGTCTTCTCGGCCGCAGCCCGGGACGGTCTCCACCTGTGGCGACAGCGTCTGTCACTGATCACGCTCAACGCATACGGTGCGCCCGAGCTGCTCACACCGGGCGTGGAGTGGACGGTGTTCCCAACAGTTGCCCAGCCCACCTACGCCTGCGTGAGCCGCCTCACGATCCGCCTACAATGGCCGGACGGATGACCTCCGGAAGCGTCGATGGAACCCAGCACCCCGTATCGACCTCGCGTCTCGCGCGAAACGCGCCTTTTGCTCACCGCGGGCGTGCTCGCGATCGCTGCGCTCTGGTTTCTGGCACGATTGAGATTTCAAGAATCGCCCCGTGACGCCGAATCCGGTGCCCGCTGTGTTGAGTCAGCTCTCGGTCGGGCCGAGCTATGACGATCTCGCGTCGCAGATTGCAGCCCTTCAGAGTCGACTTCAGCCGTCGCTCATCGCCGTACAAATTTCGGCACCGCCCGCCTCCGGCGAACGGGACCAACAACTCGTAACTCTCAGAGTCGCGGGCGAGTTAGCGATTACCTGGGTGCCGCCGGCGGAGACCTCCGCACCGTGGGCCAATACCCGTGTGCGCGTCCGAGATGAGGCCTCGGGCCTCGCGCTCGTGGAAGTCCCACCGCAGTCTTCCGTGATTCTCTCAAAGGCATGGGCGCCCCAGCGGCTCGCCCAGCCGCGCTATGTGGTCGCCAGCGAAGCGACTGCGCAGAGCATCGCACTCCGTCCCATCTTCGTGGCCTCGCTCGATCAGCGGACGAGCCCCCTGTGGTCCGAGCCAGTGTGGGCGCTGCCGCCGTCAGCGGACCTCCGCACAGGCTCGTTCGTGTTCACGACCGATGCAGAACTGGTCGGCCTGGTGATCGAGGACGGCACTGTGCCAGTGATCGTCCCGGGGGCGACGGTCTTGGCCGAAGCAGACCGATTGCTCAGGGCGCCGCCGACCCAACCCGGAACGTTCGGTCTCGAGGTGCAGCCGCTGACCCAAGCTCTGGCCGCGGTGACCGGCGCGACCGAGGGGGTGATCGTCACGTGGGTCGCTCCCGGAGGACCGGCCGCCGGCCTGCTGGTCGGTGATGTGATCGAGGCGATTGATGGTCAGCTCGTGTCGAGTCTCCGTCATTGGGACGTGCACGCGGCTCGTCTCGTCGCCGGGCAGCGATCGCAGCTTCGCATCCGACAGCGCGGTGAAGTCCGAACCGTCGCGCTCGAGGCCTCCCGCCTCGTGCCAGTGAACTATGGAGGCTCGCTCGGTCTCACACTGCGTGAGCGGCGAGGAATGGGCGCGGAGGTGACAAGTGTGGAGCAGATGTCTGCAGCCGACCGATCGGGACTCGTCGTCGGAGATGTGATCACGCTGATCGGCGCATCAGCGGCACCCACACCGGGCCAGGTGGCACGGTCGTTCGCATCCCTGCGTGACGGCGAGCGAGTGATGGTCGCCGTCACACGAAACGCCGCCCACCTCGTCCTGGTTCTCCAACGATGACCTCCCGCCCGGCCGGCGGTGGGTTCGGCACGTTCGATCTCGATCAGCCGGATGCCCTGGGTGATGGACCGAACCAGCCACACGACGAATCGGCAAACTGGAGGCGGAGGCTCGGATGGTCGAGCACTGCGGCGCCGATCGCGATGCTCCTCGCCGCAGGACTGGGGGTCGGCCCCGCCGGGATCAACCTTCTGACACCTGCGACGCTTGCGCTCCTCGATCCCGCGGTGCCCATCGCATTGGCCGCACTGGGTGTTTTGGTGGGTCTGGGCGTCGGCGACGGTCGCGCGCACAACTGGCGCCTCGTGGTGGCCGCCTGTTCTGACTCCGCGATCACCCTGCTCGTCGTGGCTCTAGGCATCGCGGCTATCGCAACCAAGATCACGCCGGGTCTCGACAGTGCCGTCTGGATGCTTGTGTCAGCGAGCGGCATTTGTGCAGCAACGTCGCTGACGCTGCCCACCGCGGATCCGCTCGAGCCGAGGGCACCTTCGATCCGCGTCGTCGAACTCGGTGTCCTCCTGCCAATCGTAATCGGCGGCGTCTTCCTCTCGTACGTCCGGACCGACCGCTCGATCGTCGCCGGACTCGTTCTGCTCGCGCAGTCGGGCGCGGTGATCCTTGCGGTCGCCGTCGCGGGATGGTTGCTCTTGACCCGGGCGTCTTCCGAAACCGAGGAACGGGTGATCGTCGTGTCCGCGCTGCTGCTCGGCGGCGGCGCGGCCGCTGCCCTCGGGCAGTCCACGCTGCTCGCAGGGTTGGCGTCGGGATTGCTCTGGCGCTTCGCGGGACGACGTCCGCGCGAGACGATCGGTCGGGACGTATCATTCGTGCAGCACCCCCTGCTGGTGCTCGTACTGTTGGTTGCTGGCGCGCGCGTGGAGCTCTCGTCGCTGTCGATCGGCTTGGGCATTGGATTCGTTCTGCTGCGCACCACCGGCAAGCTGCTCGGAGGCGCCATCGCGGAGCGTGTGGTCGCGTCGCGGGTGCGTGAGGATTTCGGACGGCACCTCCTGCGCCCTGGTGTCTTTGGCGTCGCGTTCGCGCTCAACGCAGCCAACGTGGCCGGTGTCGACGCCGGTCCGTTGCTCGGGACGGTGATTCTCGGCACCATCGGGTCCGAGTTCGTCGCCCTCGTTCTCCGTCCTAGGAGAACACGAACGTGACGCGATTCGCCGCACTGCTGCTGACGATCGGCGCGATGATCGCCGTCCGCGAGCTCAACGCCGAACCGGCGACTGGCGCGGCAGCCACAGCACTGGCTCTCGGATTCGCCCTCATGGGGGCGTCCATCACCGGCGATGTCCTGCGCCGGTTCAATCTTCCCCGCCTGACCGGCTATCTCCTCTTTGGAGTCATCGTCGGCCCATACGTCGGTAACCTCATCACCGAGTCGATGGCGACGCAGCTGGGAGCCATCACGGGCATCGCGACGACCCTGATCGCGCTCATTGCCGGTCTCACGTTGAGCTTCGAACGGCTCGGCCTCCGGCTAGGCGCGATCGTCCGGATGACCCTGGTCACGCTCGCCGTAGCGATGACGGGACTCCTGATCACCGGATGGATCGCGTGGTCCTGGCTCCCGATTGCGCCAGACGTCTCAGGCTTCGAGCGACTGAGCATGTTGGCCTTGCTCGTCGTGATGGTCGTCTCGTTTTCGCCGACGATGACGGCCGCCGTGGTTGCCGACTCGGGGGCACGGGGCCGTCGAGCGACACCGTGCTGGCGATGGTCGTACTCGCCGATCTCGCAGTGCTTGTCCTCTTCTCCGTATCGATGCAGATGGCCCGCGTCGCCTTCGACGACGGCATCGCCAACGCCGCGATCCTCGTTCAGCTCGCCTGGGAGATCGGAGGTGCAGTCGCGTTCGGCGTCCTCGTCGGAGTCTTGTTTGCCCTGTACTTGCGATACATCGGACGTGAAATCACGCTGGTTCTGTTGGCCGTCTGTGTCATCTTCAGCCAGGTCGGCACGACGCAACAGCTTCAGCCCCTGCTCGCAGCCCTTGCGGCTGGCGTCGTCATCGAGAATCTCGCGGTGGCGCAGGGAGACACGCTTCGGGCAGCGGTGAAGCGAGGTGCCCCACCTGTCTTGGTCGTTTTCTTCGTCGCCGTCGGCGCCTCTCTGCGGCTCGACGCGGTCGCCGCCGTTGGGCTCAGCGCACTAATCGTGTCGGCGGTAAGGCTCGGATTGATCCGGCTCGGCGTCGAAGCCAGCGGGAAACTTGCCAGCTTGCACGAGCCGGTTGAGAAGCACGCCTGGACTGGACTCGTGTCTCAGGCCGGCATCACATTGGGCCTCTCTTCGGTCGTCGCCAGCGAATTCCCGGGTTGGGGCCATCAGATGCAGGTCCTGCTGGTGGCCTCGATCGCGATTCACGAGCTGATTGGCCCAATCCTGTTTCGCCGTGGGCTGGCTGAAGCGGGTGAGCTCGACGCGCATGCGCCTCGCCCGCTCGTTGTCGTGTCGAACCGCGAGCCCTATCTGCACAACCAGGAGGACGGCCAAATCGCGGTGAAAGCGGCGACGGGCGGCGTGGCTGTGGCGCTCGACGCCCTGATGCGCGAACGCGGGGGCGTGTGGATTGCGCACGGCGCAGGGACGGCCGACCGTCTCGTCGTCGATGCGGCCGATAAGGTGCGAGTACCGCCCGACAGCCCGTCGTACGAGCTGCGGCGTCTCTGGATCGAGGAGCCCACCTTTTCAGCGTACTACGGCGGTTTTGCCAACGAGGGCCTGTGGCCCCTTTGCCACGTCGTCGACGTCCGTCCGCGGTTTCGCACGGAGGATTGGGTCGCGTACCAAGACGTAAACGCCCGCTTCGCCGCCGCGATTCACGCGGAGGTTGGCGGCTCGGACGCGCCGGTGTTCATTCAGGACTATCACCTCGCCCTTGTCGCGCCCGCGTTGCGTGCCCTGCGACCTGACACCAGAACCGCACTTTTCTGGCACATCCCGTGGCCGTATCCTGACCGCCTGCGCATCTGCCCGTGGCGGCGCGAACTGGTGGAAGGCCTGCTCGCCAACGATCTCATCGCCTTTCAGCTCGAACGCGATCGGCGAAACTTCCTGATGGCGGCCGAAGAGGATCTGCACGCAGAGGTTGAAGTCGAGGCATCGCGTGTCCGGTTGGGAGGACGGATGACAACGGTCGTATCAGTACCCATCGGTGTCGATTACGACCGCATTCAGACATTCGCGGCGGACCCTGGGATCGTGCATGAACAGCAGCGGCTACGAGAGCTGCTCGACCTTCGCGCCGACATTGTCGGTCTTGGCGTCGATCGTCTCGATTACACAAAGGGCATTCCGGAGCGACTCAACGCTCTCGACACACTATGGTCACAAGGCCGGAGTTGCGCGGGAGGATGACCTTCGTGCAGATCGGCGTGCCGTCCCGCTGGATCTCCTGAGCTATGAAGCGATCGAAACCGAGATCGCGCAGCGGGTCGCCGAGGTGAACCGGCGCCACGCCGTTGCTGGAGGACCGCCGGTGGTCTCGTCCTACACCACGCCGCTCGGCGCCTTCAGTCTGGTCGCGCTCTACCGGCTCGCGCACTTCTGCATCGTCAGCTCGCTGCACGATGGAATGAATCTCGTTGCAAAGGAGTTCGTCGCCGCCCGGGACGACGAGCACGGTGTCCTTGTGCTGAGCGCCTTGGCAGGCGCGGCACAGGAACTCCAGGAGGCCGTCATCATCAATCCATACGACGTCGACGCGTTCGCAGCGGCGCTCGCTCGCGCCATCGACATGCCGAGCGACGAACAGATGAGCCGTATGTGAGCGATGCGGAAGATCGTCGCCGGACGAACAGTTGATCGGCAACTGGGCGTCCGACATTCTGGAGGGCCTCGAGAGCCTCTGCACGAAGCCGCTGCTTTACTCTGTACGCGGGTGGGAAGAGACGTCAGTGTGAGAAGAGGTGCCATGAGCGCTGCGTTCATTGCGTCGATCGCCATCGCTGGGGCTTGCGTCGTTCACGGCCCACTCGGCCGCCGGCCGACCTACTTCGAGCTGGCTTGTGTAGCCGCAGGCCGCACTCGCCAAACTCGCCGTCACCACTAAGCTGATGGGCTCAAAGGCCGCGCCGGGAGGGCGCTCGCGAATGATGGACCAAATCGCCGCCGCAAACAGCTGGTTGAACGGCTTCGTCTGGGGTTGGCCGACGATCGTGCTGCTCCTGGGCACGGGCGTGCTGTTGACCGTACTGACGGGCGGCGTCCAGTTCCGCTATCTCGGCCTTCGCTTTGCGCGAGGTGCTCGGCAAGATCACACAGAAGAGCGCGGGCCCTGGCACCGTCTCGCCCTTCCAGGCCGTCGCCACGGCGCTCGCCTCGACGGTCGGCGTGGGGAACATCGCGGGCGTGGCCACGGCCATGGCCCGACATCGGCGGGCCCGGCGCATTGTTCTGGCTCTGGGTGTCCGGCGTACTCGGCATGTGCACCAAGTTCGCCGAGATCGTCATCGCGCTGCACTACCGCGAGCCCGACGCCAGCGGCGTGATGCGCGGCGGCGCGATGTACACACTCAAGAACGGACTCAGGCATGCCCTGGCTGGGCGCCATCTTCGCTGCGCTTGGTCTCGCTGGCCGCATTCGGCATCGGCAACATGGTGCAGGCCAACTCAGTGGCCGACAGCCTGCGCGCCACGTTCGGCGTGTCGACCTCTGTGACGGGCATGGTCATGGTCGTCCTGGCGGGCGCCGTCATCCTCGGCGGTCATCCGCCGCATCGGGCAAGTCACCGAGATCCTCGTGCCGTTCATGGCGATCTTTTACCTGGGCGGCGGCTTGATTCACATCTTCTGATTCGCGACGCCCCCCGGAAATTCCCACCGCACTCGGTCTGGTGTTCGACGGCGCGTTTACCGGGCACGGCCGCCACAGGCGGATTCGTCGGGTCGACATTGATCGTGGCGCTGCGCTTTGGTGTCGCACGCGGCCTGTTTTCCAACGAGGCCGGACTCGGCAGCGCGCCGATGGTGCACGCGGCCGCGCAGACCGACCACCCGGTGCGTCAGGGGCTCTACGGCATCTTCGAAGTCTTCGTCGACACCATTCTCGTCTGCACGACCACGGGACTTGTGATCCTCGTCACCGATTCTTGGCACAGCGGCGCGACGGGCGGCGGCGCTGGCGGGACAGGCATTCTCCGTGGGGCTGCCCGGAACATGGGGCAACGTTGTCGTCACGGCCAGCTTGGTGATGTTCGCCTTCTCCACGCTCATCGGCTGGAGCTACTACGGCGAAACAGGCATTGTCTATCTGCTCGGTGTGCAGGCCGCGACCCTCCCATATCGCCTGTTGTGGCTGGTGTTCATCTACGTCGGCGCGACCGGATCGCTCCATCTGGTGTGGGACATCGCCGACACGCTGAACGGACTGATGGCGCTGCCCAATCTGATCTCGGTACTCATGTCGATTCCGATTCTGCTGAAGTTGAAGCGCGAGTTCTTCGCGTCACAAGCGGCTGTCCGGCGGTAACCGTCAGACATTCTTCGGCCAACGCCTAGGAACGGTCATGCGGTGCGCGGCGCCCAACCGTGCCGTTCGTCAGCCATAAGGGATGCTCCGACGCGTCCGGGACGAGCTATCCTGGGCGAACAGCTGATCGCCCATGGCATACGACGAAACACTCGCGGAGCGTATTCGGCATGTTCTCCGGGACCGAACGGACGTCACTGAGCGGAGAATGTTTGGTGGGTTGGCCTTCCTGTTCGACGGCCGGATGTGCCTCGGAATCGTCACCCACGACTTGATGGTGCGCGTGGTCGCGCGCGAGATGCCGGCCGTTCTGGATCGTCGTCACGTGCGCCCGATGGATTTCACCGGGAAGCCGCTCCGTGGATTCGTTTTCGTCGCGCCGGAAGCCCTGACCGCGGCGAGGTCGCTAGTCTCATGGATCGATCGAAGCCTTCGATTCGCCGACAGCAACGAGGCGCCGCCTCGAAAGCCAGCCGCACGGCCGAGGGCCCGCCGCGCTTCGGTCCGTGGCACCCGAGTACAGACTTGAAACGAAGCTTGATGTGTAGCGAATGCTCGACAGCATCCAAGCCGTTTGGCTGAACTTCAACGACCCTAAAGTTCACTGCGATTGACGTCGAAGGGCGAGTTGGAGCGCTTGCTGGAAACCACGAAACGATGGACGATGGTTCTTTAACTGCCAACAAGTGGTGATCCCTAAGTTGGTGAGGAAGGGAGCGATCGATGAGTCGCATCACCCATCTCATGGTGCCCACCGACTTCGGTCCGCCATCGGGGTTGGCGCTCGAGTTTGCTCTGGATCTGGCATCACGCTATCAGGCGTCGATCCTGCTCGTCCACGTCGTGGAGGAGCCAGCGTATGCGACGCTTTATCCCGACGGCTATTTCGTCGATCTGCCGGATCTAAGAGATCGTCTCGTCAAGGACGCGGGCGATCGGCTCGCGGCGCTCGTGCGCGTGTGCGCAGACGCCAACGTGACCGCGACCGCTCGCGTCGCGGTCGGAAGCCCGAGGCATCAGATTCCGCTCGAAGCGGCCGCCGGCAACATCGACCTGATCGTCATGGGGACGCACGGCCGCACGGGATTCCAGCATCTCCTCCTCGGTAGCGTTGCCGAGCTCATCGTCCGCACCGCACGCTGCCCGGTCCTGACCGTTCCAAGTGCCTCGACGGCCGAGGCTGCTGGAGACGAGCGTTCGAGTGAGCGCACTGCCCGCTGAACCATCAGTGCGACATCATGATCCATGCCGCGATGTCGCGGATGACTTCCTCCGCAACGTGGCCAGGAATCGACCGCAGTAAGAGCTGATGATCAACCCCAATTCTTCATCGCTGAGTCCCCTATTGGCCCTCGATCCATTCAATGCGTTCACCTCGCAACCGTACCGAACCGTACAGTCGCCCAAGCTCGCCCCCAGGCGCCGATCCGTAAATGCTCACGCGATAGTTCGAATAGCCGTCTGGCAGTAACGCTTCGCGGACTGCAAGCAGCCGGATGGTGGCCATCGCGCTGATTGGTACGGCGCGATCTGTCAAAACGGCCTGACTCACCGCGAAATCCGCGGCAACAGATCCATCCGCACTCACTTCGAGAACGTTCGGCGACTCGAGCCCTCTTACCGTAAGACTCTCGGCAACCGCCGTTCGGTGTGTGGCGGTCAACGATGGGACCGGTGTACGACAGCCAGTCGCCAAAATAGTCAGGCCGACGATAGCAGGGCCTTGCAAAGCAAGTCGAATCCACCAAAGGAGGCGCCTGAGGAATGGGATTTCGTCGCGGTTCGTGATCTCCCGAGTGCGTCGCACGACTCCAGTGGATCTGCAAATCACCTGGTGCGACCAATCGAGCGGGCGCAAAAGTGCGTCACTAGGTCCAACGCCCTTCTGTGACGATTCGTTGGAGATTCAACGCCTCTTCGCGCATGTGATCGCGGACCGCATCAAGCTCCTTTCTTTGAAATCGCTGCGCTAACGGTCCGATCCGCAGATGAATCTCGGCGATCAACCGGGAGCCAACCGGGTCAGACTCGATGCGGAACAGCATGCGTGGCAGAAAGAGCTTCATCAGCCAAAACGTTGGCGCGAATTCGACGTGCTGATTCGGCACCACCCGCGTGAAGACTACGTTCTTCTTGAGCAGCTTACCGGCAATGTAGTCTTCAAAATAGAAGACGTGCCCCTCGCTTAGACCTCGACCCGACACCCAGTGAAAGAGCACATGGTCATGGTGCCACCGGAGATAGTTTCGCTCCATCTCCTGGAAGAACTGGAAAATCTTTTCCGGACTCGCCTCGATAGAGACAGAATCTCTCAGCACCATGGCACGCGCACTATCGGTTGCGGCTCATGGTTTTCAGTCGAGGCCAGGATTGTAGTCGCCGGGCGGCTTCCGGTCCAAAGGCCTGAGCTTCAGCTCGAAGCGCGCGGGCACACGAGTCGGGTTGAAGCACACCGTGTCGTCACAGGCCTGGGACCTGACTGCCGCGTTGAGGGACAACGACTCCCGCGCCGCGAGCAGCTTCTGCACTTCAGGCGTCGCCACGATGGTCACGTCCGTCGAGATTCGAAAAGCCTTCGTAAATACCTCGACCCGTTCATCCGTTGGCTTGAAATGGGCATCCGGATTGCGGATAAAGCGACGGGTGCACGCGCAGCCACGGCTCTGGATCGACGACCAGCCGCACGACCTGGTACGTATGTTTGCCTGGCGCATACACGTGAACCCCTCGGTTGGGTTGAATATCGAGGGTGATCGTGATCTGTTCCCCAGGCGCGACGATCGCGTCGCTGATCGATGCGTCGAGGGCCAGATGCGCCGTGCGACCGCTGACAGTTGCCCCTGGTGTGCCGACACCCAACCTGGTGAGAACACTCGAAGCCGTGTTCCGTTCCTGATACACCTCTTCAAAGAAACGGGCCGTCACGACGCCCTTGCGGTCGACAACCAGTGTCCCCGCAATGCGGAACGCCATGCGCGCGATTACCGGGCTCAACAGTCTCATTGAACAGCCCAAAGCGTTTGATGATGACCGACCCAGGATCGGAAATCAGCGGAAACGTGATCCCGCGCGAGCTTGCAAACTTCTTCAGGGTCTCGACCGAGTCGTAGCTGATGGCGACGAGCCCCAGACCCTGCTTCCGAATATCGGTGTAGACTGGCTTTGCAGCTCCACGAGCTGCGTCTTGCAGTACTGGTCACCAGTCCGCCGAGCGGTAAAACACCAGCATCGCGCCGTTGTCGCCCAACGCGCTATCGAGCGTCTGACTCTTGCCGACCGATCGGCACCAGAGAAGGCAGGGACCGTGGTACCGATCTGAGGGCCGACCGTTGCCGTCGAGCTGCCCGATTGCCGGTTACGGGCCCCGACGCTTGCCGATGTGAGAAGCGCGAGGCAGCAGACGGCAACAGCGATCGACGACGGTCTCATAGATAGCTCTCGTAGTCATTCGTCTGATTCGTGCAGTTGGTTACGAAGAGTGAGCAGGTCTCGCCGCCATTGTTGACAAATACCTCGGCATGACGCGCCACCGAGACCATCTGGCATCGCGAAGTAGAGATCCCGCGAGCACGAGTCGTAAAGGTGACGTGCCGCGATCATACCCGCGATTGTGCCGTCTTTTTTGGCGATATTATGGACCCGAGGTTTACTTCAGCATGCCAAGTGCGTTCTTGACGCTATCGGCCGTGTTCGATGCACTGCGCCAGTTCTGGCTGGGATACTTGCACGGGCCACCCGGGTGTTGAGTCTTTTATTCAGTGTCCTGGGGAACAGGATGCACGCTCGCGACTCGGCCCGATGGCCGGAAAAGCACGCCTACAGGGATTTCCACCGTCAAACTACAGGGAACCCGTGATGACGTGCTCGCCCAACTCGGAAATACTATGACGTGGCGAAGCGAACCCCCGCGAAGCGCCCTCGAACGTTGAGGTCCGCGCCGATTACATCGCAATCAATCGAACGGCTGAGGAGACTCGCCGAATCACTGGAACAGACCAGCAAAGACGCGCAGGCGGTCGCTGAATCGGTGCGTCACGACCTTTCCAAGCGATATACTCCGCAAAACGACTAAGTGTGTCGCCAGACCCACTATTGTCAGACCGTGCGTCGGTTCGTCGATCACTCCGGGCTGCTCGTCCTGGGCACCATGCTCGGTCTCCTCTGGGCCAACGTTGATCTCGAAAGCTACGAGCGCTGGACAGCGCCGATGCATTTCGGGGTGAACGACATCGCAATGGCCTTTTTCTTCGCTCTCGCGGCGAAGGAGGTCGTGGAAGCGACCGCGCCCGGCGGACCGTTGCATTCCCCGCGCCGCGCGGCTGTCCCGATCGCGTCGGCGATCGGTGGAATGCTCGGTCCCGCATTGCTCTATGTCGCGTTCGTGATTGGGCTCGATCGACACGATCTCCTCAGGGGATGGGCGATCCCCTGTGCCCGGCCGGGCAGCTGCTACGCCAGCCGCTCGCCGTTGACGAATCTGGCGAGATCCATCGAGGGATCGGTGCCACGTTGCTCCTGCAGAGTGGCAGCAGCACTGCAGGTGAACAGAATCACCATCGCGGGAGCAACCATGCGAAGAATCACAGTTAGCACGTCCTCCTCGGCGCAGCGCGGAGTCTGCCCCGGCGCGCGGATTATCGCGCCCGCCAACCACTCCGGTCAAAACCACGGGGAGGCACCAGACTCAGGCGCAATTCGCTCAACACCGCTTGCGTGACACGGCACGCTCGCGAGCCCACCTGCTCATCGAGGACATGGGGC
>CAVRUW010000006.1:0-286714 GCA_963724485.1 uncultured Acidobacteriota bacterium | reverse complement strand
TGGCGCCGGGCAGATCTGCAAAGCCTGCAACCAGTTGGTGATCGGAGGAACGCTTGCCGCCGTCGGCGAGGCGTTCGCCCTCGCGCGCAAGTCTGGCGTCGATTCTGGCAAGGTGCGCGCCGCACTGATGGGAGGATTTGCCGCCAGCCGCGTGCTCGAAGTGCATGGGGAGCGCCTGCTGAACGGCAATTTCAAACCAGGGTTCCCCGTCCGTTTGTATCGGAAGGATCTGCGTATCGTGTTGGACGCGCTCAACGATGCGCGAACTCCCGCTCCAGTCACCGCAATCGTCCAGCAGCTGCTCACTGCAGTTCTGGCGCGCGATGGCGATGGGTTGGACTATTCAGCTCTGGGCAAGGTCTCGAGCGACATGGCCCGCGCGGACGCGTGACTCGATGCGGTCGCGTCGCTGAGACCGGCCGCCTCGAGGAACTGCTGCATGTCGGCTGGAAGAGGTGCCGCAACGTCGATTCTCTGGCCGTTGACGGGGTGTGCGAACCCGATTCTCCAGGCATGTAGGGCTTGCCGGCCCATGGCGGGGAGCCCGAGGGTGGCCGTGGCGCCGATGGTTTGCTTCCCGTACACGGGATCGCCAACGATCGGCCAACCCTTGGCTGCCAGGTGTACGCGTATCTGATGTGTCCGGCCGGTAATCAGGCGGCATCTCAGGAGCGTCACCGCATGTCTTACTTGCAGATTGATTGATTGCAAACGCTCGAAGCGCGTCACGCTCGGCATTCCGCCACGGTCGCGGACCGTCACTCGTCGGCGATCCCAGGGGTCGCGGTCGAGGGCGAGATCGATGGTGCCTTTCGATGGCGGGCGACCCAGCACGATCGCGAGGTAGTCCTTATCGATTTGGTTCGCATTGCCGAGCCGCTGGAGCGCGGCTTGAGTCACCGTGTCCTTCGCCACCAACACGAGCCCGGACGTGTCCTTGTCCAGGCGACTCAAGAGCGCCGGCTTCCAGCGTCCGCTCGCGTGCGCCAGCAAAGCGTTGAGGAGTGTTCCGCTCGTATTGCGAAACGCCGGATGTGAGACCAGGCCCGGTGGCTTGTTGACCACCAGCAGCCGGTTGTCCTCGTACAGGACGAAAAGTGGAATGTCTTCGGCGCGCGGCGTCACTCGTGCGCGGCGAGGTGGGAGTTCAACCGTAATCGTATCGGCGGAGTTGACGCGCCTCGATGGCCGACTGACCTGGACTCCGTTGACCGATACGCGGCCGTCATCAATCAGCCGCTGAAGCCGGTTCCTCGTCACGCCCGGGATGTGGGCGAGATGTCGAAGCAACACTCGATCGATACGAATACCGACATCACCTCGATCGATGAGAACCGTCGTCCGTGTCGTCATCGACCGTCCCCCGTGTTCAGCGCGCGCCGCACATGAATCGCAAGGTTCGGTCCTGGCCTGCTGACGGCCGAGAATCCAGACAGCGGCAGAAAGAAAGCATCGTCCCAGTCGTAGACGAGCCGGGGATCGCTGGAATCGACCGCTGGCAGGGTTTTCCGAATCTCGTAATTGTCGGCGAGGAGGCGTTGGATGCCTTCGGAAATTGCCGAGTAGCCTAGCGGTGATTCCTGGACGACGACCACTTGAGGCGGAGTCGCCGCGGGTGTGCCATCAAGGCTTCGAAAGATGCCAGCGGCATCATCGTAAATGTGTTCGGGATAACGAGTCGGCGCCATCGGATCGACGGTCCGCATCTGAACCTGACCATAGATCGAGCCGGTGTGAAGCATTGTCGCGCCGCCAGGGAACTCGCTGCGAATCCACTCGGCTGCCAGCAGTCGATTGTCCTGCTGCGACAAGAGTCGGTTGGTCTGAACAACTGACCACATCGATGGTGCTGCAATCAGACCGGCCAGCAGAACCGTCAGAGGCCGCACGGCAAGCGGCCTGACGCCGACGGTGGAGACCCAACGCGCGGCTTCTATAGTGGCGTACGCTGCCGCGAGGCACATGAACGGGAGGATCGGCAAGATGTAGCGAGCAAAGGCTGTCTGGCCAGCGCCGATGAGCGCGAAGTAGAGAACTGGAAAAGTCACAAACACAATGGCGCCTTTGCGCGCACGCCAGACGTAGAGCAACATGCCGGCGATGCCGGCAATCATCAATGGCAGCCCAAGGCCGTAACGGAGCGAAATAGTCAAGTGAGCGGTCCAGGCCGGTCCGGCCAACGCCATGTGCCCACCGCGCAGGTGCTCGCTTATCTCCCACATTGCGGTTAGAAACGCGGACCAATCGAGAAGGGCATATGGCGTTCCGGCGAAGAACGCCAGAGCGGCAATCGCACAGTAGAGCGCAGCATGTCGAAGGCGAACTCTCCACAGCGGCTTGTCCGGCTGTCTGCGCAGGAGCGCAACAAACGCGGGAACGGCGATGAGCCCCGCGTTGTACTTGGTTGATGCAGCCAGCCCCGCGAAGATCGCAGACTGCAGCCACGCGCGTCGCGTTCCAGCTTTGCAATAGTTCACCGTAAACAGGAACGACATCATCACCAGCCACGTGGCCGCGATATCGGTCACGCCAAAATGCGAATCGCGCACGTGAAGGGCCGCAACCGCAATATAGAAAGCGGCAACAAGGGCCGTTCGCCGATCGAAAAGTTTCAACGCAATCTGGTGCACACTCCACACCGTCAGAACGCCCGTGGTGGCACTGAGAAAGCGAGCGATCAAATAGTTGGCGGATGGGTGCAGGGTGGCCGATTCCAGAAAAATTCTCTCGAGTGGGAACCACCCAACTTTGCGACCGAGATTGAAGTAGATCACGTAGAGCACTGCTACGACGTACATGAACAGCGACGGCCAATGGAAGAAGCCGGGGTCCAGGTGTCGCTGAAAGAATCGGAGCGCCAACGAGACGACCGCATCCTCGTCGGGACGAGTCAAGGTGTGTGGCAGGCCAAAGTCGATCCCCCAGAGCCTGAGGATCAACCCGAGAACCAGGATCGAGGCGAGCGGCCAGTAGGATCGCATCGCCGCCGCAGGATCAGCGGAGGTAGTTATTCCGAAGCTCTTGCTCGAGGTTCTTGCGGCGCGCGCTGGCGAGTGAGTGATCGGAGAAGAAGAAATTCGTCACTCGATCGCCCTCGCCATACTTGGTCAGGAATCGTTGCCACACTTGTGGCGCGTTCCTGACGTCGACCCCCGCTTCATAGGCGTAGCGCAGCCCGACGCGATCCGCCTGATCTTCGAGATCGCGTCCATAACCACTCATCCATGCCGAAAAGCCGAGCGCGGATCCGAGTTGTGCGGCCGCCCTCAATCCGTTGTTGTCGATCGCTTCGGCCGCGAGCAGGGCGGCGAGGCTGCCGAACTGCCCCCACATGTTCTTTCGCATCTGCCGTCGCGAGTGTTCGTGGGTGTAATGCGCCAATTCGTGACCGACGACGATGGCGAGCTCGTCGTCGGTCATATCGTTCATGATTCCGCTGAAGACCCAGACGGCGCCGTTGCCCATCGCCATCGCGTTCCACTCTTTGTTGTCGACGACATACACGCGGATCCCCGATTGATCCACATAGCCGGGCGACATGCGTCGTACCAGGCGACGGACACGATCGACCGATCGTCCATCGCGTGACACTTCGCCGATCATTTTTTTTCGGCCCCTGGCGTCGACTTCGAAGGCTTCGCCGCTTCGCAGCCAGAGGCCTTCGAGCTCGTCCGTCCCTTTCTGAACGTCGGTTTCGAAGAGCGCGTCGCCGTTGGGCCGAACGTCTATCTCCCGTGCGAGCACGGTGCCATCCTGGTGGCGTGTGCCGCGCACACGAACCTCGTGACCGAGCGGCACCTCCTCGATAGACGTTGGCGCGCCCTTCCAACGCGTGCTCTGATCAGCGCGCACGCGCTGACCATCGACCACGATCAGCCCCGCGCGTCGCCACTCGGCATAGCCATCCAATCGAATGGAGTCTTGTGCCGCGCTGATCGGCAATCCAGCCGTGAGCCCAATCAGCAGCACACCGGCGGTGAGGACCACCAGACCGCGATCGCCAGGAGAGAGGGTCGTTGTAGACATCACTGGACTAGCTTCCAGTTACCAGCTGCCAGTTCAAAGAAAGATTACGCCTCCTGTGAACTGGTAACTGATAACTCGGTCACTGACTAAACTCACCACGCTACGGAGCGCGGTGCGAGATGAGCTCGATGTCGAACACCAACATCCCGCGAGGACCGTTGCCTTGTCCCTTGTACGCGAGCCGCTCGGGAATCCAGAAGCGCGTGCGTTCGCCCTCGACCATGAGCTGAACGCCTTCCGTCCAGCCTTCGATGACTTCATCGAGTCCGAACGACGCAGGCGCGCCACGTTCGACCGAGCTGTCGAACATCTTCCCGTCTATCGTCCAACCCGTGTAGTGAACGGTGACACGACTCCGCTTTTCGGGGTGCGACTTTCCGGTGCCAGCCTTCAGCACTTTGTAGGCGATGCCTGATGGGGTCTTCTTGGCGTCCGCTGGTGCCGAGGCGACGTCCGGCGGTGCGATGCGTGGAGAGGGAGCGATGTCGATCAACTCGATGTCGAACACCAGCAGCCCCCGGGGGTCACGCTTTCCCTGATACGCCAGGGATTCCGGGATCCACAGTCGCCGCTTTTCGCCAACCACCATCAACTGCACGCCTTCACCCCAACCCTTGATCACGCGGTTGACGCCGAACATGCTGGGTTTGCCCCGTGCAACGGAGCTGTCGAACATCTTGCCGTCCGTTGTCCAGCCCGTGTAGTGAACGGTGACCATGTCTTCGGGGCCGGGCCGCTTGTCTCCCTTGCCGGCCTGCAAGACCTTGGAAGCAAGCCCAGAGGCCGTTTTCTGGGCATCGCCCGGTGCGGCCGCCACGTCGGGCGGCGGCGGAATGGGCGCCTTGGCGGCAGGCGGGGCCTGACGTGCGTCGAGCGGCGTCGGAACAACTGAAACCGTGAACAGCAGAACGGCTACGAGCGAAAACAGTCGAAAGCGCATGGCGATATCGTCCTTCGGACCAGCTCAATCGTGCAAGCCGGGGCTGCGCACGAGGTGCCGGGACGGGGTAAGCCTCAGGGGACCAATTGACTCAAAGAGAAACCACATAGAAAGCACGGAAGTCTCACGAAACCCGCCGCACACTAGCGTCTGTACCTACGTGGCTCCGAGTTCTGAGGTGGGTGCGTGGCTAGTGACAGGTGTCAGAACCGAAGTCCTCGATTGCCCCGCTCGTCGAGATGAACGTCCAGTCGTAGTTGGTGGGGTTCAGCGTGAACTTGAGAATGCCATGCGCCCTGACGCGCGCCTGAGAATTCGGCGCCATGCGATGGAAATCGTAGAGGTGAGCGCCGCCCGTCCCGGCGATGAACTGTCGGATGCCCCCGCCGTCGGAGCGGCCATCCGCGTCCTGCTTCCCGAAACGTTCGTACAGATGATCGTGCGCAGCGACCACGACATCCACGCCCTGCCGATGAAGCAGGTCGAACAAATCCCGCATCATCAGGTTGTTTCCGTTCTGTCCCGACGAGAACAGCGGATGATGCCACACCGCCATCGCGCAACGCGTCTGGTGCGCCAGGATTTCTGCTTGCGCGAACGCATATTGCGGCGAGCCAACGCCTACTTCGATGTTCGAGTTCAACATCAGCACGAGCCAGTTACCGGCTCGAAACGAATAGAAGCCTTCACCAGCCGCCTCACCGAAATACGCGAAATACGCCGAGGCGAACGGGGTCACGTATTCGTGATTGCCTGGCGTTGGTCGCCACCGCCGACGATGGACGCCCCACGAGGGGTCGAAGCAGTCGAGGAAGTTGCGCATCGACCCTTGCATGTACGCCAGGTCGCCGGCGAGAACGAGATGACCGTCGATGCTGTCGACCAGGCGCGCGGTTTGTTCGACTGCGGGCGAACCGCACTCGCCGATATCACCGACGGCTATCAGATTGACGGTTTGGGGCAGGCCGGGGACCGCACCGGGAGACGGGCCGGTCGGCGTCGGCCGCGAATCGTTGCACGCAGCTGTGAGCACCAGGCCGACGCAGGCAACGCCGCTCGCGACCGCAGCAGCTCTCACAATCGTCTATGGTACCAGCGTTCGGTCAAGTGCGATGACTGAGAAATCCGCTTAATAGAATGACGAGCCAATGCGTGCACGAACGTTAATTGCCGGTGGATCCGTCGTGGTTGCCCTGCTGTCGGCCCCTTGGGTGGCGGCCGGGCAAACCAACCAGGAAGAGCCAGAATCCGTTTTTCGGTGGCGGAACCGCCCTTCCATCCAGCTCGGTGATGTCCGGATCGACATTCGGTTCAAGACGCAGCTCGATTGGCGGACATTCGATCCCGAGATTGAGGAGGATCTGTTCGACCGCCGGGCCCTGCGAGGCGGTATCAACGGCGAGATCGGCAATCACGTCGAGTTCCAGATCGAGCGGGACCTGGATCCCGACGGCGAGTGGCGCGACGTCTTCGCCCGCTGGCGCACGTTTCGGCAGTTCGAGGTATCGGCTGGCCGCTTCAAGGTCCCCTTCGGCCGCGAGGAGCTGATCAGCTTCAGCGACATCGATTTTGCGTATCGCGCCCTGGTTTCCACGACCATCCCGCCGGCGAGGGACCGCGGGGTGATGTTCAGCGGCCGGTTCTTCCGCCGCGGTCTGACCTACGAGGCGGGCGTTTTTGACGACGATGGTGACAACGGGCGGTTGCAGGAACCACAGTTCTCGGTGACCGGTAACCCCGAGAACATTGGCCCGTCATTTGCGGGTCGCGTGACCGCGACCCCACTGCGTCCACTCGCGGAGACATTCACAAATCTTCGCGTCGGCGCAGCCTACGGCGTGGTGGATGTGCCCGAGGGATTAAACAGTCTGCGCGGCGAGACGGTCTACGGAAAAGAGTTCTTCGCGCCCGTCTATGTCAAGGGACGGCGGACTCGTTTTGGCACTGAGGTCGCGTACAACCCCGGTCCGGTTGGGATTGCGGCCGAGTGGATGCGCGCACAAGAGCAGCGACAAAGCCAGGGTCTCGGCGACACGGACCTCTCGGATGTGAGGACGACGGGGTGGTATGTGAGCGGCACCTGGCTTTTGACCGGAGAGGAAAAGGAAGGGTTCAACAATCCGCGACGCCCGTTGTTTGCTGGCGGCGCTGGCGCGATTGAAGTGGCGGCCCGCTACGAAACCTTGGTCTTCGAAAGTGTCGACAAGATTGGGCCGGCATTCGCCAACCCTCGCGCGGAGCACATCCTGTCGAATCGCGATGATGTGCTGACGCTTGGCGTCAATTGGTTCTTGAACCGCTGGGTCCGCGTGACGCTCAACGGAATCCGGGAAGAGTTCGAGGACGTGAATCGAACACCGGTTCCGGGAACAGCGATCTTCTGGTCTGGTATCGGCCGTCTCCAACTGGCGTTCTGACGGAAACTATATGAAGCCCCTTACATTCGTCGTTCAACGTCTCTCATGTGTCGCGTTGCTGATACTAGGCTCGGCACTGACAGCAGCGGCACAAGATCCGCCGCCGCCGCATCCTTCCGATGCGCTCTTCAACCCGGATGTCGTGCAACGGATCGATCTCCGAGTTCACACAGCCGACTGGGAAAAGCTGAAGCAGAACTTTCAGGAGAACACGTACTATCCGGCGGACCTCGTCTGGAACGGTAACGTTGTTCGCAATGTCGGCATCCGGTCGCGTGGATCTGGTTCGCGGAGCGGCACCAAACCCGGGTTACGTGTCGACTTCGACGAGTACTCGGCCGACCTGACTTTCCTGGAAGAGAAATCGCTGGTCTTCGACAATCTGACGCAGGACCCGTCGGGTATCCACGAGACCGTTGCCATGCGGCTGTTCGCAAAGCTGGGCATACCGGCCCCACGTGAAACCCACATGCGTTTGTACGTCAACGACGAGTACATCGGGCTGTACGCCATCGTCGAATCAATCGATAAGCAGTTTCTCGCGCGGGTCTACGGAGTGATCGGCGAGGACACGCAAAACGACGGCTACCTGTACGAGTTCAACTACGTTGACCCGTGGACGTTTGGATATCTGGGCTCAGAGTTCGAGCCCTACGCCCTTCGCTTCGATCCGAAGACACACGAGAAGGAGAGCGATGTCCAAAAGTTTGGCCCTGTTGAGAACGTCATCCGCCTTGTGAACGAGCTTCCGATTGAACAATTCAACTCGCTGCTAAACGAGCATTTGGATCTGCAGTCGTTCATGCGCTTCGTCGCCGCACAGAATTTCGTCGGTGAGAACGATGGGTTCCTCGGTTATGAGGGTGTGAACAATTTCTATTTCTATCGGAAAGAAAACTCGTCTCAGCATGTGTTCATTGCGTGGGACGAGGACAATGCGTTCTGGGGACCGGAGTACCCCATCGACTTTCGGCTGCAGGACAACGTTCTCACTCGAAAAGCGATGCAGGTTCCCGAGCTGCGCGACACTTACTACAACGTGCTTGGGGAAGCGATGCGGCTGGCCGACGAGCCCACCGGGCCCGACGGGCTCACCTGGCTCGAATTCGAGATCCGGCGGCAGGCGGACATGATCGCCGACGCGATGCGCGAGGATCCGTCCCGGCCGTACACCTTCGACGAGCACGAGAGCGCACGAGCCCACATGATCTCGTTCGCCCGGGGACGATCACGCTATGTATCCGAGCAAATGGGCGCATCGCAAGGGCAAGCTTCGCGACGTCGTCCGTAGTAGCAAGTCGGCTCGCGCCGGTCGCCCTGTCACCCAATCAGCATCCAGGCCGGGTCCTCGATGTAGTCCTTGATCTTCACCAGGAACTGCACCGCCTCGCGACCGTCGACGAGCCGATGGTCGTAGCTCAACGCGACGTACATCATCGGCCGGATGACGACCTGGCCACCCTGGACCACAGGTCGATCCGCGATCTTGTGCAGGCCGAGTATGCCGACTTGTGGCGGGTTGAGGATCGGAGTGCTCATGAGCGATCCGAACACGCCGCCGTTGGTGATGGTGAACGTGCCTCCCTTGAGATCCTCGAGCGTCAGCGTGCCGTCCTGCGCGCGCTTGGCGAAGTCTCGAATCGATAGTTCGATTTCGGCAAAGGTCTTCAGGTCCGCGTCGCGAATGACCGGCACGACGAGGCCACCTTCGGCGCCAACGGCCATGCCGATGTCGTAGTAGTGCTTGTAGACGATCTCGTCACCCTGAATCTCGGCGTTCAGTGGGGGAAACGCCTTGAGCGCGCCGATGGACGCCTTGACGAAGAACGATGCGATGCCGAGACCAACACCGTACTGCTTGGTGAACGCCTCCTTCCGCCGCTCGCGGAGACTCATGACCGCGCTCATGTCCACTTCGTTGAAGGTCGTGAGCATCGCAGCGTTGTGCTGCGCCTCGACGAGACGACGCGCAATGGTGGCGCGGCGCTTCGACATGCGCTCGCGGTGTTCGGACCTGGCGGAAGGTGCCTGCTGGGCAGGTGCCGTGGGTGCCGCAGGTGCCGCGGGTGCCGGAGGTGCGACAGGTGTTTTCGCGCGAAGGACGTCGTTCTTTGTCACCCGGCCTCCTGCGCCGGTTGCTGCGACGGCGTCGAGCTTTACGCCAGCTTCGCGAGCGACGTTCCGGGCGGTTGGGGTGGCGCGGACTTCGGGTGCGTCGGCGGGTGCGACAGGTGCGCTGGGTGCGGTGCGGTTCACGGGTGCGGCAGGTGCGGTGCGGTGCACAGGTATGCAGGCGCGGCTTGTGCCGCGGGTGCGCTGGCCGAGGCGGCGTTACCGTTGCCACTGGGATCGAGCGTGGCGAGCACTTCGCCGACTTTGACGTCCTCACCCTCGCCATGTTTGATGGACGTCAACACGCCCGCGCGATCGGCGCTGACTTCGAGGTCGATCTTCTCGGTCTCGAGCTCGACCAAGGGGTCGCCCATGTTGACGTGGTCGCCTTCCTTCTTCAGCCACTTGGCGACACGCGCTTCGACAACGGATTCGCCCAGTTCGGGCACGACGATGTTGGTCATAGCTGGTAGCGATCAAACTTGTTTCGTGAGCACTCGATCAGCTGTCTTGGCGGTCACCGTGTGGGCGAACGCCTGTTCGACGATGGCCCGCTGATTGAGTGCGTGCCAGGCCGCGGAACCCTCTGAGGGACTGGAATTCCGAACGCGGCCGACGTAACACAGTGGCCAGCGGCCGTCGATGAGCTCGTCGAGCAGTGGGCGGATAAATTCCCAGGCGCCCATGTTCTCAGGCTCTTCCTGAACCCAGCAGACCTCCTCGAGTTTCGGATACTGGTTGAGGATCTCCCTGATTTCGTCGAGAGGGAGCGGATAGAGCTGCTCGACTCGGACGATACCGACATTGCCAGCCGACTTGCGCTGCTCGCTGGAAGTGAGATCGACGTAGATCTTGCCGCTGCAGAAAATCAGGCGTCGAACCTTTCCCGCCTGCGTCCGCATCTGTTCGTCGTCCAACACCAGGTGGAAGTGCCCTTCGGCCAGTTGCCGTGGAGCCGAGGCCGTCGCCGCATTTCGTAGCAGGCTCTTGGGCGTGAGCAGAATCAACGGCAGCGGATCCGACTCCAGGAGCAGTGCCTGACGCCGCAACACATGAAAGTACTGCGCCGCCGTCGTGCAGTTGGCGATCCGCATGTTGGTGTCAGCGGCAGACTGCAGGAAGCGTTCGAGTCGAGCACTGGAGTGATCGGGGCCTTGCCCTTCGTATCCGTGTGGCAAGAGAAAAACCAGTGAGGGTGTCAGTCCCCACTTACCGCGCCCGGTAGTGACGAACTCATCCAGTACAGACTTGTGCCCCGTTGATGAAATCGCCGTACTGCGCCTCCCACACGACCAGCCGACGCGGCTCCTGGATGTTGTAGCCAAACTCGAATCCAACCACGGCGTTCTCGGACAACGGGCTGTTGTGAACCTCGAACGCTGCGCGGGCGGTCGTCAGCGCCGCAAGCGGTATGTGTTCATCACCAGTCACCGAATCGTGCAGGACGCCGTGCCGCTGGCTGAACGTCCCGCGCTCGACGTCTTCGCCGGTCAACCGGATGGCAATTCCGTCTTCGAGCACCGATGCGAAGGCGAGCTCTTCCGCCGTGGCCCAGTCGATGGTTGGTTCTGCCGGGTTGTCGAGAACGGTGCGGCGACGTTCTCGGGCACGTTCCAGTTTGCGGTGGACCGAAAACCCCTCGGGCACTTTCATCAGTTCGCGGTTGGCGGCCCGCAGGCGATCGAGCGGAACGGCGGTTTGCGCTCGCCGTGCCGCGCCACTCGGCGGGACCTCCGGCAGTGGTGGAACGTAGTCCTGTTCCGGCTTCAAGCCCGCATACGCCTGCTCGAGCACGGCCATGTGCTTCTTGACCATGGCGTCGGCTTGATCGAGCGAAACCGTTCGCGCCTCGGCCAACTGACGGGCGTAGGTCTCGCGGACCGTCGGGTGGCCGACGACGATCTGATAGACCTCGGGCTGGGTGAACGCCGGCTCATCGCCCTCGTTGTGGCCATACCGTCGATAGCCGACGAGATCGATCAACGAATCGAGCCGGAAGCGATGCCGGTACGCCCACGCGAGACGCGCGGCCTCGATACACGCGACCGGATCGTCGGCGTTCACGTGAACGATCGGGATCTTGAAACCGCGGGCCAGGCCACTGGCGTAACTGGTGCTGTAGGACTCCTTGGGCGTCGCGGTGAAACCGAGCTGGTTGTTGGCGATGACGTGCACGATGCCGCCCACCTGGTAGCCATCGAGTCGCGACAGGTTCAACGTCTCCGCGACCACGCCTTGACCCGGGAAGGCCGCGTCGCCGTGAATGAGGATGGCCAGCACTTGATCCGCCCGCACCTGTGGCCGGCCTGGTGCGGTGACCGACGTCGCCGCCGCGCGCGCCATCCCCGCGAGCACCGGATCCACCGCCTCGAGGTGACTGGGGTTGGGTGGCATGCTGATCGTCAGCGACTGCGGGCGGCCATCGTCTTCCACCTGGTAGCGCGCGCCCGCGTGGTACTTGACGTCGCCCATCCAGCCCAAATCGATCCGGCCGGAACGAGCGAACAGCGGATCCTTGAATTCCGCCAGAACTTGCGCATAGGGCTTTTGAAGGATGTGCGCCAGCACATTGAGCCGCCCGCGATGTGCCATTGCGATCATCACGTGCTTGACGCCGCTCGCGGCCGCGTCGCGGATGATTTCGTCGAGGATGGGCACCATCATGTCCAGCCCCTCGATCGAGAATCGCGTCTTGCCCGGGAACGTGCGATGGAGAAATCTTTCGAAGCATTCCACCTGGGTGATGCGATCGAGCAACTCCTGTGCGTTGATCGCATCGCGCGGCGGTCGGAACTGGCCGGATTCCACCGCCTGTCGCAGCCAGACGCGCTCTTCCGGCACGAACACGTGGTTGTAGTCGTGGCCGGTGGTCGCGCAATAGATCGCGCGGAGCCGCTCGATCGCTTCGAGTGCGTTCGCAGACCCCTCAGCAACGGGTCCACCGACGATCGACGCCGGCAACCGGGTGAGCGTCTCGCGTGTCAGCCCATGCGCCTGCGGATTCAGCGAGGGGTCGCCAATCGGATGGGCAATGCCGAGTGGGTCGAGCCTGGCCGCCAGGTGGCCAAAACGGCGAATCGATTCCGCCACATTGAACGCCGCAATCGCCGCCGACGTATCCGCGGGATGAACGCCCTCGGCGATGGGGGATTCCGATTCCAGT
Source organism: uncultured Acidobacteriota bacterium (assembly GCA_963724485.1). Classification (GTDB taxonomy): domain Bacteria; phylum Acidobacteriota; class Vicinamibacteria; order Vicinamibacterales; family UBA2999; genus JACCSI01. The sequence goes on along the minus strand of CAVRUW010000006.1, from coordinate 274,056 downwards.
TCCGGTGACCAGGTCGCAAACAACGTCCGCGTTGCCTCGTCCACGCTGGTAGGATCCGCCAGATAGCGCTCGTAAAGGTCGTATACGTAGCCGGCGTTTACACCGCTAAACTGATCCCACGGGTTCATAACCTTCTAGTGTATCGGTACGATGACCCCGCTGCCGAGGCCGCGATGAAAACACGTCCGACTTACGACGATGCCAACCTGATCTTGCACATATATGAAATGCGCCGTGAGGAGCGCATGCGCCGCGCCCGGGCGTGGTTCACCGCAAACTTCAAGGTCAAGAATTGGGATGATCTTCAGAAGCTCGCTCCGGGAGGCTCCGACGAAAACGCGTCCTACCGCATGGTGGTGACGTACTGGGACATGGTGGCGTCGTTCATCTCAGGCGGCATCCTGCACCAGGAACTGTTTTTTCAAAGCAACCGCGAAATGCTGCTCGTGTGGGAGCGAATGAGAGACGTCTTGCCAGAGATCCGCCAGAAGTACAAAGACCCCAACCTGTGGTCGCATCTCGAGACCGTGGGCAATCAATACGCGGCGTATTTCCAGGGGCGCAGCGGGGAAGGGTATGGGGCGTTTCTGAAGAGAATAAATGGCTGATACGAACGCACATGAGAAGTTACAAGTGACAAGTTCCAAGTTACAAACGGGCTACCCAACTTTGAACTTGTCAACTTGTCACTTGTACACTTCAGAACGATACTCCCAGCCCGAAGTGCCACCGTGGTGAGCGGTCGGCGCCGCGTTGCGGCCAGGCGACGTCGAGGCCGGCGCGAAACACTGTGGCGGTGACGAAGACGCCGCCGCCGATGCCCTGATCGAATTGCTGGTCGCTTAGTTTTTCCCCGGACGGGAACACCGCCCCAACATCCATGAATGCCTTGACGCCGAATCGGCCAATGTGCAGCGGCGAAGTGATTGGCACGCGGACTTCGGCGGACATCGCGGCCAGATTGTCGCCGGCGCGATAGCCGACCTCGTAGCCGCGAAGCATCGCGGTGCCGCCGAGAAGCGGCTGTTCGTACTCCGGCAACGGATCGCTGGCACGAACCGTCGTTGCGCGAAGCGCCAGGACGCTCGACCGGATCAACCCGACGTAGCCGCGGACGTCGCTTGACCACCGCGCGACCTGGCGGTCGCCTTCGAATCGCAATTGCTCGACGCCCGCGACGATATGCACCGCGTTGCGTGGAAACGCCGGATCGGTCCGGGTATCGACCGTGACGTCGATGCCAGGCGCGAAGTGCCGTTCTTCGATCTCGCCGAAGCTGACATTTGTTGCGCGGAAGCCGCCACCGGCACGGAGCCAGGGTGTGAAGATGCGTTCGGCTCGGAGACGGAATTCTTCACGCGTGTCACCGAGCTCGAAATGTGGGTTCTCGCGGCGGCTAATCGACAACGCCCCTTCGAGCCTGCTGATGGGCCCACGTTCGAAGACTCGGTCGGCTTCGACCGCGGCTTTACGCTCACCGCCCCAGGTCAGCGGAATGGAAATCCGGCTGCGGGGGCCGAGGCTGTCCACGAAGCTCGTACGGGCGCCGTAGGTGAATCCGTAGCCATCTGCGTAGTCAAGGATCGGCAGCCACATGCCCAGGCTTCGCATCCGTTTGAGCGGACCGGGTGTAAGGTCGGTATCGCTCACCGCCGCATGCTCGTCAACGACGACGATCACCAGGATGTCGGACGGATTGTCGATTGAGCGGTAGCGTTTGCGGACCTCGACGTCGGCGAAGCGGCCGCTGGTCCGAAGCTTTTGAGTCGCTTGTCGAATCGTCTCGTCAGTGACCGGGCTACCAACGGTCAAGCCGGCGAGGGCGAGCACTTCGGCGTCGGGTGTCGTGTGGTTGCCGTGGACGCGAACCTCGCCCAGCGTCTCAACCACCTGCCCCGCTGCGGTCGTCGCGCTGAGCGAGCTGGCGACCAACACGCCAACCAGCATGGCCGCGGTACGAGCCCCTGCGGCACGAGCGGCACCCGCCTTCAAGGCTTAATCCTCGTCGTGACCTCGGCAAGCCGGTAGTCCTGGTACTCGACCTCGTAGCTTGCCTCGATCGACCCCAGCGCTGTCGTGAGGAGAAAGCGCATGTCGATCGTGCCAGGCAGCCAGACACCGGGGAACGGCTGCAGCATCTTCATCGAGGCTTTCATCTCGTCCACTCGTACCGAGCGATCGACCGGGCAGGAAGTCCATGTCGATGTTGTCGAAGGTGTACTGCACGATCTGGTGCTCGGTGGAATCGATCCACATCGTGATGAGCGACACCTTGTTCATCTTCTCTTCGATCTGATCGTCACGCTCGCGGACGCGCTTATTGGGTCGGCTGCGGCCTTCGTTGAACAGCTCGGCGGGGTAGTACTCGATGCGGAGAACATCGCGGTCGTTGAGCCGCTCGCGTGCTGCGAGCGCGTAGTGGCCGGGCTCGAACTTGAATCGCAGGAAGTAGGCCATCGAGACGAACTGTGGCTCGAGCGAACTGCGCAGCACATCGACAGGTGCGACAGGATCAGCCGCTGAAGGGGTTGCGGCCTCCGCGGCCGTCGGTACTTCCTCGCCACGTTCCTTCGCCCGTTGCTGGGCTCTTCGTTCCCGCGACTTCTCCCGCTCGACCCAGCGCTCTTCCTGTCGAGTGCGTTCTTCTTCGCTGATCCGGACGCCGTCGAACCGGACCGGGCTCCTGATGAAATAGCCCTGGCGAATGAACCAGGTGTACTCACGGGAGAAGCCGTAGAGTGGGAGGCCGCCCGGCCCGAAGACGTGAAGGCGCTCTTCTTCGTCGAGGACGTACTGCTGCAGCTTTTTCCAGTTCTCGTCGCGCCGCGTCAGGACGCGTTTCATGAACTCGTCGAGGTCGGATTGGGAAAACGCGGCAGGTGCTGCGAGTGCCGCGGGTCCTACAGGTGCTGCGAGTGCTGTCGGTGCTCCAAGCAGCAAGGCGACAAAAATCCAACGAAGGCTCACGGGTGCCGTCCTTCGAGAGCTATCAAGGCAGGAAAGCGGTCCACGCGAGTGGACCGGGGGCATCTGGCATTCTGACGAACGAGGTGACTGAGAAGTTCCAGCGAAGGGTCCGTCCGTTGGGGGCGGGCCCTGGCTAGTTGGTCTCGGTCGAACGCTGATAAACGACCTTGCCGTCGAAAATCGTCACCGCTACTTCGGCTTCGCCGATGCGCTGAGGTGGCAAACCGAAGATGTCTTTCGTGAGGACAACGATGTCGGCCAGCATGTCTCGCGCGAGTGAGCCTTTGCGGTGCTCGTCGAACGACGCCCAGGCGGCGCCCCGCGTGTAGGCGTCGACGGCCTGCTCGACCGTCAATCGCTCAGAGGGAATCCAGCCGCCTTCGGGTTCGCCCTCGATGGTTGCGCGGTTGACCGCGACGTGCAGACCCAGCAGCGGATCAATCGCCACGACCGGCCAGTCACTTCCGAACGCCAGCACACCTTTTTTCTTTGCGATGCTGCCGTACATCCAGGCGCGCGCGGCGCGATCGTCACCGATATTGGCGCGCCACACCGCGATTTGCGCCGGATCGGGAAGCCCGTGATACGGCTGCATCGACGCGATCACGCCCAGCCGGCCGAAACGCGGGATATCAGCCGGGTCGATCGTTTCGATGTGTTCGATCCGATGTCGACGACCACGAGCCGGCAATGGGTTTGCCTTGGCAGCGTGTTCGAAAGCGTCCAGCGCCATTCGAATCGCGCGATCACCAATTGCGTGAATCATCACCTGCCAACCGCGACGGTCGAGTTCCGCCACCAGTCGATCGAGTGCTTCAGCCGTGAAGCGTGGCTCACCGCTGGCGTTTGTGCGATTGCTATACGGCTCGAGCATCGCCGCCGTGTGCGATTCAATCACGCCGTCCGCCATCAGCTTGACCGCGCCGGCTTTGAAAACCGGGTCATCAGCGTACTTCTTACGGAGGGCGTCGAACGCATCGAGCTCCTGCGTCGTAAGCTCTGGCTTTCCCGAGAGTGCGGCGTACACCCGCAGATCAAGCGCTCGAGTCTTGCGCAGCTCGTCGTAGATCTCGAGCTCCTCAGCGGTTCCGCTCGCGGTCTGTACACTCGTCACGCCCCGACGATGGGCCTCGAGGATTGCAGAGCGGACGGCTGCCACTTTTTCTTCGAGCGTCGGCTTCGGCATGTGCGGCGACATCATGCTCATCGCCGCTTCTTTCAGCACGCCGGTGGGCTCGCCAGTGCGCGCGTCTTTCACGATGACGCCATTGGCGGGACTCTTTGACCGTCGCGTAACTCCCGCGAGTTTCAACGCCAGCGAGTTCGCCCAGCCCGTGTGGCCGTCGTACGACGTGAGATACGCCGGCCGATCCGGGATTAGCTCGTCGAGAATCTGTCGGGTCGGCAGGCCACCCGGAAACGGTTCGTACAACCAGCCGCGGCCAACTATCCACGGCTCGTCCGGATGCGCCGCCGCCCAGTCGCGCACGGCACTCTCGATCGCGGGCAACGTTCTCGCATCGAGCAAGTTGATCTGGTTCATCGACAGGCCGCCGCTCAGCAGGTGCGTATGCGAGTCGTTGAATCCCGGAAGCACCGCCCCGCCGCGCGCATCGAGAACCACGGTCTGCGGCCTCCGCAAGCGTTGCACTTCGCGGTTGGTGCCGACCTGCAGGATCTTGTTTCCTTGAACCGCGACGGCTTCGGCCATCGTCGCCTGACCGTCGGCCGTATACACACGGCCGTTCACCACAATCAAATCAACCGGGCCCGCATCGTCTCGCTGCGCGCCGACGATGAGCCCGGCGATTACGGTGATCCCGACAATGAACGCGACGAGATAGCCCGTGAGGCGTGCCGCCATGAAGCGAATTCTATCAAAGGGATGTGCGCGCTTTTGGGACGATTGCGAAGGAAAACGGCAGCCCAGGACGCAGGCGATCCGGCGTGCCGGCTTGACGACCCTGCAGGTTCCGTGATTCCGTGACCCGATGAAATTTGCGATTGTCGGTTCCGGCGCCGTGGGCGGCTACTTTGGCGCCAAGCTCGCGCGATCAGGTCAGGACGTCACCTTCATCGCGCGCGGCAAACATCTCGAGGCCATAAGGGCGAACGGGCTGCGAATCCAAAGCGCCAAGTTGGGCGATTTTGTCGTCCAGTCGCCTGCCGAGAGCGATTCTGGGAAGGTTGGTCCAGTCGACGTTGTCCTGTTCACGGTGAAGGCTTACGACAACGATGAGGCGCTCCGCTTGCTGCCGCCGCTCATCGGGCCCGAGACGGTGGTGCTGACGCTGCAAAACGGCGTCGACAGCGTCGACGAAGTCGCGCGCGTCGTTGGCGAGGAGCACGTGCTCGGCGGGACGACGTATGTCGCGACCGCGCTCGAATCGCCGGGGGTCATCGTGCAGACCGGCGTGCATCGGTCGATCATTTTTGGAGAGGTGTTCGTGTCGCGCGGCCGCATCACGCCGCGGGTGCAAGCGATTGCCGATGTCATGACGCCGGCCGACATCATCGTGACGACCGTCGAGGACGGTCGCGTGCCGATCTGGGACAAGTTCGTCTATCTCGCGCCGTTTGCTGGATTCACCGGCGCCGCTCGCTTGCCTATCGGCGGCATCTGGGGCGACGCGCAGGTGCGCGAGATGTTCTACGCCGCCGCGCACGAGATTGCCGCCGTCGCTGCTGCGGAGGGTGTGCAGATTTCGCCCGACCGATTCGAGCGGCTGCAGGAATACATGGATAGCATCCCCCCATCGACCCGTTCGTCGTTGCTGATCGATTTGGAGATGGGGAAGCGCATCGAAGTCCACGCGCTGCAAGGCGCCGCCGTCCGCCGAGCCGCGAAGCACGGAATTCCCATGCCAGTCATCTCGGCGTTGTATGCCGTGCTGAAGCCGTGGGCGGATGGGCCGGTGCGGAAGCCGGTGTGACTACGAAAGGCCTCAGAGAATCGACGACGGTCAGTCACTACGATGCGCGGAAACGCCGAAACACGGAAACATGAACGGCGAGTAACGTACGAAAACACGCAAACACGGAAGCACGGAAACAGGTCGGTTCGCAGGAGAAGTTCACTTCACTGTTGGGTACTGTTGACAAAGCGCTTGATGCCATATGACATTGCCGCGACGTTGAAGTTCAACAGGAGACCAACTGGCAGGCCACTCACCTTCAGGTACGTCAGCACCTGGCTGTAGAAAACCGCCTCGAACCTTGCAACACTCTTGATTTCTACGACCACTGTTTTTTCGACGATGAAATCTGGTCGATGATGCCCGATAGCCACGCCGCGGTAGGTCATCGCAAGTTCTGGCTCGCGCTCGAATACAAGGCCGTCATAAAACATCTCGATAGCCATCGCGCTCTGATAGCTCCTCTCAGGAAGCGTCGGTCCGAGGGCCTTATGGACGTCAACCGCGCAGCGAAGAATCCGATCGGTCAAGCCTTCGTGAATCATTGAAGCCTTCCCAAGCTCCGTGTTTCCGCGTTTCCGTGCATCGTCCTGTAATCGGTGACCAACCGGCTTCGGAGCTGTTCCTTGAGAAGAGAAAATGTCCCCACGACATGTGCGTATTGCTCCTGACTGAGACCATAGAGCGCGGCGGCGATGCTGTTGACCTTCACATACGACTCCGCGTCGGCATCGATGCCCGTCTGTGCCAGCGAGCGGGCGAGGCTGGCGAGCTGGCGAAACGCCGGATCGTGTCGGTGAGGACGCGGAACGGGGAGGCGCTGCATGAGGCTGGTCGAAACGTGAGTCGTGACCTGCAGGCGAACGAGGTAGTTGGCGACCAGGCTGTTGAGCAGCCCCAGCAGGCAGTACCTGCGACTGCTCACTGACTGGGTTCTTCAGGCAGAACACCGTGTGGGTAGAGACGGTGCCCGGTGGCAGGAGCGCGGCGATCAGCGTCAAGCGATTCGTGGCGCTTGCGACGTCTCGATAGGCGAGCCGTAGGCGATCGAACGTTCGTTCGCGATTCAGGAGCTGCGACGCAACGCGTAGCGGGATCGCGAGCTGCGACGACTCGGATCGCACGCGGAATGGCTCGAGATGCTTGCCTTCGACGATGGAGATGAGGTCGCCGGCGTCCGAGGAGGCGACAAAATGCGGCCGATCCTCGGTCGCGTTGAGCTCACGACCGAACTGAATTCCCCATCCTTCAGATGCCCCTAGCGACGGGGTGGAGGAGCTGACATGCAAGAGGAGCTCGACGTCGTTGGGACTCGAGAGCAATGGGATCGAAAGGTGCTCTGGATCCCAACGCTCGAGCGACTCACGGCTCAAGCCGATTGCGCGAGCATCCGGCGGGTCATCGATTGCCGCGTCCGGCAAGTCCTCGAGCCACGAGGGCTGAGTGCGTCCGAAGGTCCCGCCGAGGCGCGACGTTGCCCCGGTGTTTGTTGCCGTCAGCAGCAGAAACTTGACGTCACGGTGGATTGGAAAGATGCCCTCGCGGTTGGTGAAGCCGATCAAGCGGTCGATGGTCGTCTGATCGAGTAGCGCCCGGCGCAAAGGTCCGCTCCCACGATCCGTCGCGAAGCCAGATGGCAGGACCAGGCCGATGCGGCCACCGGGCCGAGTCAGCTGCTGCGCACGCTCGAGAAAGAGCTGATATCGATTGAGGTGCCCATCGCCCTGAAGGCGATAGACGCCGGCATCGCGGAAGAATCGAAGGCGCGCCTGTTGTGAGGCGCGCTCGCGCGATCGATGCTCCGAGGTGCCTGTGTCGGCCCGGAGCGCGTCCCACGGCGGGTTGCCGATCACCGCATCGAAGCCGCCGGCAGGATCTCGTCGTCCTTCGCGATCGAAGAACACTTCTGGAAATTCGAGCTCCCAGTGAAAGAAGTGATGCTCGCGCGCGATCACCGTCGCGTTGGCGAGAAGGCGCGCACGGTCCTTGGCTTGTAACGATCCCTGGCCAGACCAGAGCGCGAGAAGCACGTCGCCAAAAATGGCGGACGTCAGCTGCGTTCCAGGGAAGAAAGCCGCGCACCAGAGATCGGCGGCCCGCTTCCAGCGGCTGAGAGCTGTACCTTCAGAGTTGAGCGCGTCGAGCGCGCGCTCTTTCTCACGCACCGCACTCAACGTGTCGCCAGGCTCTACCGCGAGCCTGAATCGTTCCGGAAGGACTTGCCGCGCCAGCTGCACGGCGGCATCAGCCGAGAAGAGCGACAGCGTGCGATCGGGTGGCTGGCCTTGGCGACGCCGCTCGTGAGAATGAGGGCGAGCAAGGTCAGCGAAGCCGGCACCGATCAGGCTGTCGCCGGTCGCGAGGTGATGGTCGAGAAACGTCAGCGGTCGATCGCTCGCCATCGTTGTCAGCCACAACGACAAGCGAGCAAGCTGAACGGCCATCGGGTTGCGGTCGACGCCGTACAAACAGCGCTCGGCGACGGTCCGACGGATGGTGATCCGTTGCTCGACCACATCGCTGTCTGCATGAGCATTGCCGGTTGCGATCAAGGCTCGTTCGATGGCAAGGCTCAGGTATCGACAGGCTGCGACCAGAAACGCGCCGCTGCCCATCGCTGGGTCGAGGATTCTGAGCGCAAGAATCTGCGCAGGCGTCTTGTCCACGACGAGCGGATGAAGCGTGCGGCGGACCAGAAACTCGGTCATCGACCGCGGGGTGTAGAAGCTGCCGGTTTGTTTCCGCTCGAGAGACGTTCGCAACAGCACGGTGGGTCCGGTCCCGCGAGCGGGCTCGTACTCCAGGACACGTTCGTAGACCGTCCCAAGTTGTTCCACGCCGAGATCGGCATATGAGATGCGGTGGCGACCATGGGAACCTGCGGTCGTCGCCAGCGCCAAGACCGCGCGACTCACCACGGCATCCGAAACACGAACGCGATCGATGTGCGGAGCGTGAGCGGGAGAAAACAGGCGGCCATTGAAAGCGGTGACGTTCAAGTCGCCTGCTCGGCAACCGTTGTGTGCGAGTCGTGACATGGCCTGGAGCGCCTTCCACAGACCGCGCGAATGGCATTCGCCGCCACGCCGTTGCCACAAGGCCTCCACTGTGTAGGCGTCGCGATAGATCCGGTTGGACGTCGGGACGAGATGACGCGCTTCCGCAAAGAGCAGGAACAGCAGCCGGTAGACGAGGGTGAGGGAGTGGCGGAAAGCCTCGTCTGGCGTTGGGGTCGCGCTAGCAAGTGCTCGATCGAAGGCAGTTACCAACGCGTCGAGCGCGTCGAGGACGCCGTCGCCAAGGGATGCGCAGACGGCGACGGCATGCGCATCACCGTCGCGCACCCATTGCTCGAGCGATCGCAAACCTGGTTCAAGCGCGGATCGACGGGCAATGGTCAGGAGCACGGAACTGCTGCCTTGATGGCCAACGAGCTGCGCGAAGTCGAAGTCGAGCGAGCGCCGCGACCACGGGCGCGCTGCGTCCATGAGTCTCAACGAGCGACCGTTGAAGATCAGGCCCCAGCGCGCGCCGCTGGTCCTTCCCGCCCGCACGGTGTCTCGCCATGCGTGGCCTGGGTCCTGGCCGAACCCCGTGGTTCGAAGAACCGCAAGCGCTCGCGAACCGCTGCCAAGCATGCCGACGTAGTCGGTTTCGTGCGCTTCGAGATGAAGCACCTCGTGGCCCAGCAACGCGACCAGGGGTAGAGCGCCAATGTCGAGCAGGGCACGAGAACTCGACGCCGGACCGAGCGACTGCTCGACTCGTCGCCACCACCGCATCAAGGAGCGGTACGGCAGCTGGTCGTCTGTGGACTCTGGTTGAAGTCGTTGAAGAAGAACGTCTTCGAGAAAGGCGGTCGCGATCAGCGACCCTCGGATGCCCGGCAGCATACCGTCACCTGCCGATCCAGGCGGCGACGAGACGCGGTTCTGTCGACCGTACCCGTCTCAGCGCGCGCGAGCATTCAAGCCGCCGGGTCAGGTGAACTCGAACCCGCATGGCCAGCTCGCTCCGCATCCGTGCCTGATGCTCCGCCTTTCGATCGAAGAGTGACCCTTGAAACACCGGGTCCGATCGACCGTCGAGCAGTGTCAGGATGCTTTCGATGCGCCGCTCGATGCCCTCGGCGGAGTTCGTCGTCACCCTTGTCGTTCGCGCCAGTTGGACGCGCAGAGCGTGGTCGACGCTCTTTCGGATCAACGGATTGCTGTTGATCGACAGGATGCTTTGCCGTGTGAGCGGCTGATCGCCTCCTGTCAGCTCCAGTCGAAGAGCAACGCAGTTTCGTTGGACCAAGTGCCCGGCCGCATCTAGATGGTTGGCTGCGAACAGCAGAACGATGTGATTCCGGCCTGGCCCACTCGACGCTTCCGAGTTGTAGAGCGTTCTCGAGGTTGACGCCGGCCGGCCAAGCTCTCGAAGTCGACGTTCGACACTGGCAAACGGCGCACCGCCCTCACGAATGCCCATCCACACCGCGGTCGCGGCCGTTCTTCTGCGCCGATCCAAGTTACTTCGCACGACTTCTTCAAATGAATCGCGGTGGTAGAGATAGATTGCGTGGACCCGTTGTGACTGTCCAATCCTGTCGACACGGCCGATTCGCTGGTCGATGCGCACCGGGTTCCATGGCAACTCCAGGTTCAGGACCAGGCGACACCGCGCCTGCAGGTTGAGGCCCTCGCCAGCGGCATCCGTCGTTACGAGCACTCTGACGGTGCCGTCCGTGAACGCGCGGATTCGGTCCCGACGAATGGCGGCGGCGACCCCGCCATGAATGACAACGACCGAGGTGATTTCGGAGAGCCGTCTAGCGATCGCGATGGCCACGTCGCGATACTCACTGAACACAATCATTGGTTCATTGCTTCGGCGGATCAGGCGCCCGATGAGGGCTGCCTTCGACGAGCCGTCCGCGGCGGATCGTGCGAGTGCTACGAGCTGCTCGAGCCACTCGATCTCTCGCGAGACTTCCGGCAGGCCATGAACCGCAAGCAGGTGATCGCCAAGAGGCGAATCGCCTTGGTCCCCCTCATCCCAGGGCAAAGACTCCTGAGTTTCCGGCCTTGCCCCCTTCATGAGCGCCAACCGCCGTTCCAACGTCCGGAGTGCAGCCGCGGCCAGCGAGGTTGCGCGACGAGCGATGACGCCAGCGACCAGGAGCACTGTCGGCTCACCGCCCGCGGCACGCTGCAACGCGCGGTAATAGTTCGCGGTGGCTTCGAGCAGGAGGCGTTCGGCCACGGTCGGTCGCACACCGAGCCACAAATTGCGTCGTGCCACGCTGGCATGTACGTCAGTTGCTCGCCGGCGGAACATCAGAAAAGGTGGGTCGCCCGGACCAGCACCGAGCAACTGCAGTGCCCGATATGCGGCTTCGTCGCCAGTGTGAGGTGTGGCCGTCGCCAGGACTAACCAAGGCGTCCGCTCGGCCAAGTCAGCGACAACCGCGGCCCGGTCCGTGCCCGGTGTGAGATGGTGAGCTTCGTCGACGATGAGAGCGTCGAACGACACTTCGTCGAGTGCACTTCTGACTTCGGCTCGCTTGACGAGATCGAGCGACGAGACCATCAGCGACGTCACGTTCCAGGGGTTCGTACCTGGCGGCAACCGCATCGACATTTCGGCGAGCGTCGTCTGGTCGACGATTGTCGCGACGAGTCCAAACTTGTCCGAGAGCTCCGCCGCCCACTGCGAACGAAGAGACGCCGGAGCCAGGATGAGGATGCGCTGAGCCAACCCGCGTGCCATGAGCTCGGCGACGATCAGCCCTGCCTGAATCGTCTTGCCGAGACCCACTTCGTCGGCCAGCAGGATCCGCGTCGCGCCGAGGATGGCTGCACGAGCGGGCTCCATCTGCCAGGTTCGGAGATCGATCCTGGCTGTCGCGGCCGTCCAACACTGATCCCAGGGCGCAGTGCCGGCGATGGCACCTGCGGCCAGTCGAAGGACCTCATGGCGCGTAGAGTGGACCAGCCTGGCTCGCCGCGAGATCACGCGTGCGCGATCGAATGGAAGAAGAAAGCGGTACGCTCGTCCGAGGTCTTGCCCGTCATCGCCGCGAAGCGTCAAGAGAGTGACGTGGTCGAAGCGCTCGACGTCGACGATCGTCCAGCAGCGTTCGCGGAGTTCAACTTGTTCGCCGGCGGCAAACGCGGTACGCGATTCCTGCACGTTCCACTCCCTGGAGACCTCGCAGAAACCGCCAATTTCGCCAGCGGTACGGGGTCACCGGGAGAGCTGTCGCAAGCGGAGTGCCGGACCGGAGGCCGCGCTACTCGATCCGAAGTGCTCTTACGGGATCGATACGCGTCGCACGTCGCGCGGGAAGGTAGCCAGCCAACACCGTGACAGTCAGAAGCGTAAGTGCGACGACCGCGAGCGTGAACGGATCGCGAGCTGGTACTCCGTAGAGGAGCGTCTGGAGAACGGACGACAGCGCCAGTGCGCCCGCGACGCCCAGCACAATGCCCGCCACGCAGGCCCCGACCTCCTCGCGAAGCACCAGCCGCAGGACCGACGAGCGTGACGCCCCGAGAGCCATGCGCACGCCGAGTTCGTGCGTGCGCTGAGACACGGTGTAGGCCGTCACTCCAAACACGCCGACAGCGGCCATGACGAGCGCCACCGCCGCGAACCCAAACAGGAACACCATCGTCAGGCGCTGAAGGCCAACACCGTTTCCGATGACCTCGTCGAGCGTCCGGATGTCGTACACGGGAAGGTTTGCATCGACGGTGTGAATGGCGGTTTCGAGCGACGTGCCCAGTGCTCTCACGTCGCCTTGTGTTCGTGCCACCATCGTGATCGATGTCGATGGCACCTGCGTGAGTGGCAGGTAGACCTGCAGCGCGGAAGGGCGATCGACTCCAGCCGTCTTCACGTCGCGGACGACGCCAACGATCTCGCGCCAGGGCGCCTTGTCCTCGGGCCAGCCCTGCTTGAGGCGCTGACCGACCGCGTGGCCATCGGGCCAGAAGCGTCTGGCGAACGTTTCGTTGACGACGGCAACCGTTGGCGATTCAGGTCCATCCGAGGCTTGCAGCAGGCGTCCTTGCAGCAGCCGGATGCCCATGGTGTCGTGATAACTCGGACTGACGGGCGTCATCGCGGCACTTGGAATATCCGCCCGTGGCGGTATGGGTTGATCGTTCACGATGAACACCGAGTTCCAGTTCGAGCCCTGGACCGGTAGCGATATCGTGAATCCCGCGTTGGCGACGCCGGGGATCGCCCGCGCGTTCGCAACCGCAGCGTCGTAGAAGGCCCGTCGCCGTTCGGCGGAGTAACGGGGCTGCGGCAGCAGGATGTTGGCCGAAACCACACCGTCAGGACTGAAGCCGGGATCGATGGCGAGAAGGTTCGACATCGTGCGTACCATGAGCCCGGCACCGGTCAGCAGAATCAGCGCCAGTGCCACCTCGGCGAGCAGGAGCGCGCGGCGCGTCGAGCTTCGGAGGGTGGACATCCCGGTCACGCGGCCGGTGCGGAGCAACGAAAGCGAACGGCCGGTAGCGGCCTGCAGAGCGGGCAAGAGTCCGAACAGCACGCCCGTCAACACGGAGACGATGGCCACCACGGACAGCACTCGTGCATCGAGCGCCAGCGTGTGAATCCGAGGCTGATCGGCCGGAAGCAAGGCAACGATGGTGCCGAACCCTGCCCACGCCAACAAGGTGCCTGCCACGCCACCGATGAGCGCGATCAGGACGCTTTCAATGAGAAGCTGCCGGCCGATTCTCCAGCTCGAGGCGCCGAGGGCACGCCTCACCGCAAGCTCCTGGGCCCTGGCACTGGAGCGGGCGAGCAGCAAATTGGCAAGGTTTGCGCAGGCAATCAGCAGCATCGCCAGCACGGCGCCAAGAAGCACCAGCAGCATGGGCCGCGCCTGGCTGACGAGCACTTCGAAGAGCGGCCGCAGCGTGGCCGAGTTCCCGCTGTTGGTCTCCGGATACGCCTGTGCGAGTTGTGCGGCGATGCCCACCAGCTCGGCTCGCGCCGAATCCACCGTCGCGCCGGGCGCCAGGCGGCCGACCGCCGCAAGCCCGTTGTGATTGCCTCGAATCAGCATCGCGCTGTTGGGCGTCAGGAAGTTGCCGAGCGGCAGAAACACATCCTCTTGCCGAGCGACCGTGAAGTCCTGTGGCAGCACACCCACGACGGTGACCGACGCTTCGTCCAGCGTGATCCTCCGTCCGATGGCGCGCTCGTCGCCGCCCAGCTCGCGCTGCCAGAAACCGTAGCTGACGAGTCCGACGCGCTCGACGCCAGGCTGATCGTCGGTCTGCGTGAAGCCGCGGCCGATCAGCGGACGTACGCCGAGCACGTCGAACAGATTCCACGAAACTTGCCGCGTCATCAGCCGCCGCGGCCTGTCGGTGCCCGTCAGGTTGGCGGGCAGTCCGCGCCAGACCGCCAGACTTTCGAACGACCGCGCCCGCTCGCGCCAATCGACGTAGTTAGGCCACGCCACACTGATCTCGACGCCGTTCGTGGTCTGCTCGCGCGCCACCATCACCCGATCGGCATTGGCGATCGGGAGCGGCCGCAGCAAGATGCCGTCGACCAGCGAGTAGACGACCGTCGTCGCACCGATGCCGAGGGCCAGCGTGACGATGGCGACAGCCGCAAAGCCAGGCGCTCGCAGGAGCGCACGAGTGGCATAGCGGAGATCCTGAATCAGACCGGTCATGATTCCTCCTCGACGGGCGCCAATGACCACGGGATCGCGGCGCCACGAGTGCGACGGAAAACGAGCCGCAACGGGCCGCTCGATACGGAGCAGCACGTCCGCCAAAGCGTGCCAATCGGGGACTTCGGTGAGCGCGTGCTCGTGAGCTTCTGCCTCGGTGGCTCCCTGCGCCATCGCGTGATCGAACGCGGCCTCGAACTGCAGCGCGAGCTCGTCGACGATCTCGTTCTCGCGCTCGGCCGGCACATCGAGGGCCGGCAGGCGTTCGCGGACATGCTGACGCCAGTCCGTCATTCGGCGCGCAACGCATCGACCGGGTTGATGCGTGTTGCCCTCAAAGCCGAGATCGCGCGCTTGATGGCTTCTGCTTCCGGGAGGCCCTCGGCTACCGCCGCGTCGTAAGCCGCTTCGAGTTGGAGTGCGAACTCGTCGACGATCTCGGCCTCTCGTTCCGCCCTGACGTCGAGCGGTGGCAAGTGCGCGCGGACGTAGCGCTTCCAGTCAGTCATGACAGGCCTCAGGCGTGACGCACGCGCGCCACTTGATCGAGAGCGTCGAAGAACTCGCGCCATACGCGCCGTCGTTCGCCGAGCACGCCACGGCCCGCCGTCGTCAGCCGATAGAACCGGCGGCGACGCTGGCCGGCTTTCTCGACCCAGCGCCCTTCCACCCACCCTTGCTTTTCGAGCTTGTAGAGGAGTGGATAGAGCGTGGCCGCTTGGAACTTCAGTCGGTTTTCAGACCGTTCGGCGATAAGTTGCGCGATCTCGTACCCATGGCGCTGGGGGCCCTCGAGGATGGCCAGGACCAGGAATTCGGCGCTCCCTTTCTGGAGCGAGCGGGTGGTCAGGTCAGTCGGTGCCATATAGGTGGGTAACATATATATCCGACGGGCTCCGAATGGAAAGGGTTGGCACTCAACGACAAAACGTGTGGGCCTCTTACAGATTCGTCACCCGGGTGCAACGGACAAACCCTGAATTTCCAAGCAAATAGGCGACTTGCGGTTCTTTCGCACAATGGCATACGAGTTGCGAAGTAGCAGGCGGGATGATCCTGACTTTCTTGGGCACCAAGGGCGGCACCGGCACGACGACCATGGCCGTCAACTGCGCGGCTGATATCCGCCGGATTTCGGACCGTGCGACGCTGGCCATTGACGTGCGGCAGGCTGGCGACCTGGCGGTCTTTCTTGGGCTCCGCCCTCGCTACACGCTCGTCGATGTGCTCGATCAGGTCGGTTGGAGCGATCGCGAACTCGCCACCCGGTTTGTAAGCGAACACGAATGCGGTCTCCATGTCCTGGCGGCCGCTGAAGGGTTCGGGCGTCCAAACGCTCGCGATTCCGAGGGGGTCGAGGAGATCCTGCGGTGCTATTCGGAGATCTACGAGTTCGTCGTCGTCGATGCAGGCAGTGCGTTGACGGAGTCAACCATCGCCGCATTGGCGATGTCCGACTACGTCATGCTCGTTGCGAACCCTGATCTGCCCTGTCTGCGTAATCTTCAGCGACTCACTGACGCCATTCGCCTCGATGGCGTAGGCCCGGAGCGGATTCGCATCGTCTTGAACCGCACTGGAGATTCTGGAGTGTTGAGCGTCGGGCAGATCGAGGACGCGTTGAGCCGGACCATCGACTTCAGGGTACCCAGCGACTACCGAACGGTCGCCGGGGCGGTCAACGCCGGAGTGCCAATCTCATCGCTGCGCGTGACCGACCTTCACCTGCAGGTCGACTCGATGGCGCGAACGCTGATTGGTCCGCAGCTGACCGCGGTTGCTTCATAGTTCCGATGACCGGGCTAAAGCCCGGTCCCTCTGAAGACTAGTCCCAGTGAGGACCAGCTGGGCAGTTCGATGGCTAGTGCCAGACAACTCCTCTGATTCCACCTTTATCGAGTTTTCCAAGGACCGGGCTTCAGCCCGGTCTGGCAGCTCCAGTTCCTCGTCGAAGCCGTACGACCGTTGCTCCCAGGTGCGACTCCTCCGCGTCCCAGTACCTCTCTACGGCCTCGTGGCTGCGCAGCAGACGTTGCACGGCCGCCCGCTGGACGCCCTTGCCGCGGCCGTGGATCAGTCGGACCAAGTCGAACCCCGCCGCTTGCGCTTCGCGCAGGTACTCGTCGACCACCGAGACCACATCCGCCGGCGAGAACGGATGCAGGTCGATTGAGTCCTCGATGGGGATCCGAAAAGCGTCTTGGTCCATACCCTTCGGCGAGCGATAGCAGCCGCCGTCGGCGAGCGAGCGTCTTCCGGCGTGTAAGCTCGCCTACCCCCTCTTGCTGTACTCCGCCGTCACCTTCGTCGTGATTCCCCCGCGTGCCGTGAAGTCGCCGATGACCACCATGCGGCGCGGAGCGCACGCCTCGACCAGGTCGTCGAGGATCTTGTTCGTTGCGGCTTCGTAGAAGATGCCCTGGTTGCGATAGTTGAGGAGGTAGTACTTCAAGGCCTTGAGCTCGAGACAGCTTTGGTCGGGGACGTAACGAATACGAATCGTTCCAAAGTCCGGCAGACCGGTCTTCGGACACATCGATGTGAACTCTGGACAGTCGATGGCTATCTCGAAGTCGCGCTCTGGTCGGGGGTTCGGGAACGTCTCGAGCACGTGCTCGGCAGGCATGTGTTGATTAAACACGGAAACACCGGGTCACGGAAACGGTGTCAGTGCAACAGAAATTCGCGGTGGTCCACCGGTTGCGGCGACGATCGTTGATTGACAGCCCCTTGCACGCGCGCTAGCATTACGGGCGTTTTTCCGCCATTTTCCGCGAATGGCCGCACGCGCGCGCGGCCCGCATCGCGGCGATTCGATCAGTCGGCGCGCGGTACTTCCCAGGGGGACTAGACATGACAGAAGCCCGACGGATGGGCAAGTCGGAGTTGTTTTCACATTTCGCAGAGCGGTTCGAGACCAAGCGCACACAGGCGCGCGAGTTCTTTGACGAGCTGGCAGCATTGTGCGAGAAGGAGTTGAAGCGATCGGGCGAGTTCGTCCTGCCCGGTATGGTCAAGCTCGTCGTGCAGAAGCGCAAGGCGCGCATGGGTCGCAATCCAGCCACCGGCGAGCCGATCAAGATTCCCGCCAAGACCGTGGTCAAGGCGCGTATCGTCAAGCAGCTCAAGGACGCTGTTCTTCCACGTAAGTAGGCGGCTTCGAACACCCCCTGGTTCGAGAGAAAGGACGCTGCCCCCTCAGCGTCCCTTTTTCTCCAGCCAGTCGCTCGTTACCCGCCCTTCAAGCGCCTCTGCAGCTCGCGAATCTCCAGTCGATCGATCTTGAACTTCAGCGTCGATAGCGGCACGCCCAGGTAACGGGCCGTCTGGGTGATGTTCCACGCCTGCTTCTCGAGTGCGCGGATGATGTAGTTGCGCTCGAACGTCGCCAGCGCCCGATCCAGCAAGCTCTTCTCATCGTCCTGCCGATCGAGATCCGCCACCTGGAAGTCAATTGGCAGGTCGTCGTCGGTGATCCACTCGCCGTCGCAGGTAGCGACGACGCGCTCGATGAGGTTCTCGAGCTCGCGGATGTTGCCCGGCCACCAGTAATTGCTGAGCATCCGGAGCGTCGACTGTGCGATGCCCTTGATGCCTTTGTTGAACCGTGTGTTGTAGCGCCGCAGAAAGAATTCGGCGAGCTCGGGCACGTCGTCGAGACGATCCCGCAGGGGTGGCAGGCGGACGGGAATAACGTTGAGCCGGAAGAACAGGTCGCCGCGGAACGTTCCGTCCTTGACCGCGCGCTCGAGGTCGACGTTGGTCGCGGCGATCAGGCGGAAGGACGTCCTGATGGGTTTGGTGCCGCCGACGCGTTCGATCTCGTCCTCTTGAATGGCCCGGAGCAGCTTGGCCTGCAGGTCGAGCCGCAGGTCGCCGATCTCGTCGAGGAACAACGAGCCACCGCTCGCGAGCTCGAACTTACCAATCCTCTGTTGCACCGCCCCGGTGAACGCGCCCCGCTCGTGACCAAACAGCGTGCTCTCAACGAGGTCGCGTGGAATCGCAGCGAGGTTGACCGCGATGAACGGTCGATCGGGGACCTGACCTGCATCGGTCGAGGCGCGGTGAATCATACGCGCCAACAGCTCCTTGCCTGTCCCGCTTTCACCAAGGATCAGCACCGTGGCAGAAAGCGGCCCCACTTTGTTCACAACGTCGATCACGTCCTGCATCGCGCGGCTCGGCCCCACGACGAACTCGCGATTACCGATGTCCTGCACTTGATCGCGCAGGGTGATCAGCCGTCGATTCAAGTCCTGGCGCTCCGACGCGTGAGCAACGGTCGCGCGCAAGGTTTCGGGGTCGGTATCTTTCCCGAGGAAGTGATAGGCGCCGAGCTTGATGGCCTGCACGGCGCCATCGAGGTCGGATCCATCCGCCACCAGGATGCTCTCGGCCAACGGGTAGTTGGCTCTCACGATCTGGAGCAGCTCGAGCCCGGTTACACCCGGCAACTGCAAATCCGAGATCAGCAGGTCGACTTCTTCGCGCTCCATCAGGGCGAGCGCCGATTCACCGGACGCTGCCCGAAGGACCTTGTAGTCTCGCTTGAGTGGGGTCGCCAGCCGTTCCCGAGAGTCTCCCAGGGCGTCGACGACCATCACGGTCTTCCGCCGTACGCTCATTCGACGGGGAGTATAGTCGTTGAGATATGGAATGGCCGTGGATCCTGTCGGGGGTCAGCTGCCTCATCGCTTTGGCGGCGCTGGCCACCGCGCGACGGCTGTCCCGGCGCCTCGGTCAACTCTCTGAGCAGTACTGGGAACTGAAATACGACCATGGCGAGCTGAAGTCCAGGGTCAAAGCCCTTGCTCCGACGCCGGAAGAACGAGCCGCGGCGCAGCCGCCGGTTCAACAGTCCTTCGTGCCGCTGACCAGCATCAAGAAAAAGTAATGCGTTCGGTGCGCGTGACGCAGCTTGACGAGTTTCCCCTATCCAAGGGAAATTGGGGGGTTACTCCTCGTCAGGAGAGCTGAGTTCGAGGCGGCAGGAAGGGAGTCAGTGCGTTGGCAAACGGGTATGACGTCGTCGTCATAGGCGCCGGGACGGGCGGGTACGTAGCCGCGATTCGGGCGGCGCAGCTCGGTCTCAAAGTGGCAGTCGTCGAAAGACAAAAGGCGCTGGGCGGCACGTGTCTCATTTGGGGTTGCATCCCAACCAAGGCGCTGCTCGAGCACGCCCATGCGCTCAAGATTGCACAATCGGCCAAAGAGTGGGGACTGGCGGGAATCGACCCGTCCGGCGTCCGTATCGACATGCCGTCGGTTCACGCCCGCAAGGACAAGATGATCACTGGGCTCACCGGTGGCATCGAGATGCTCTTCAAGAAGAACAAAGTCGACTGGATCAAAGGAACCGCGAAACTCACCGGCGGGCGTAACGTTGAGGTCACGCCGCACGATGGGACCAAGCAGTCGCTCACCGCGACCAAGGAACTCATTATTGCCACCGGCTCCGCACCGCGAAGCGTCCCAGGAATCGAAACCGATGGCAAGAAGATCATCTTCAGCGACGAAGCCATTCACCTTCCTGAGGTGCCCAAGACGATAGCCGTGATGGGGAGCGGTGCGGTTGGTGTCGAGTTCGCCTCGATCTTTCGCAGTTACGGCAGCGAGGTCACGATCATCGAATTGCTGCCTCGTTTGGTTCCTGGTGAGGACGAAGCCATTTCGGCGGAGCTCGAAAAGAACTTCAAGCGTCGAGGTATCAAGTCATTCACCGCGACCAGGGTGACCTCCGCCAAAGCCGGCGCCAAAGGCGTCGAGATCGAGATGACGAGCGGCGAGCCGGCAAAACCGCAGAAGCTCACGGTGGATATCCTGCTGGTTGCGACGGGTCGAGGCCCGGTCACGGAAGGCCTGGGGATCGAAGCGCTCGGTCTAAAAACGGATCGTGGCTACATTGTCGTCGACGAGATGTTCCGGACCAACGTCCCGGGCATCTCCGCGATCGGCGACGTCATCACGATGGGCGGTCCGCACTACCAGCTCGCGCATGTCTCGTCGATGGAAGGAATCGTCCTTGCCGAGCGAATCGCCGGTCACACAGTGCAACCGCTCAACTACGACCACGTGCCACGCGGCACTTACTGCGAGCCAGAAATTGGCAGCGTCGGACTGAGTGAAAGCCAGGCCAAGGAGAAGGGCTACGACGTGCGTGTCGGGTCGTTCCCGTTCAAGGCCCTTGCGCGTGCGCGCATGGCCGCGGAGACGGATGGCTTCGTCAAGATTGTGGCCGATAAGAAGTACGACGAGGTTCTCGGCGTGCACATCATCGGGCCCCGCGCGACCGAACTCATAGCTGAGGCGGTCCTCGCACTTCGGTTGGAGTGCACCGTCGAGGAGTTGATCAAGACCATCCACGCGCACCCGACAATGTCGGAGGCGGTGGGTGAGGCAGCGCACGCGGCGCATGGTGCGGCGATTCACATTTGACGCGGTCCACGGCCTATGGTCCACGTCAGTCAAACGGAGATCGGGTCTTATCGGAGACCGGAGACCGGAGACCGGAGACCGGAGACCGGAGACGAGGGACCGGGGACTGTAGACCTTAACGCGGCTAACGCCGCGTGGAGCTCAGGCGGCGGCAGGCCGCGAGGACGACATGGCAACACCCGTTGTAATGCCCCAGATGGGGGAGTCGATTGCGGAAGGAACGATCGTCCGCTGGATCAAGAAGGTCGGTGACACCGTCGATCGAGATGAGCCGCTCTTCGAGATCTCGACTGACAAGGTTGACGCCGAGATTCCTTCACCGGCGGCCGGCACGCTGATCGACATCGCTGTCAAGGAGGGCGAAACCGTCCCGGTGAACAGCGTCGTCGCGACGATTGGCGCGGCGGGAGAAAAAGGCGTGGCCGCCGAGAAAGCCGCACCGGCCGAGAAAGCCGCGGCACCAGCTCCAGCCGATGAGGCGCCCGCGACCGCTGCCGCCGAGGCGCCAGCGCCGTCGGGGAAGAACGCGCCGCACTCGTCACAGGCCGATGGTTCCGCTGGATCCGAGGCGACCAGCGCACCTGCTCGAGGCCAGACAGGTCACGGCGCCAACGGACGTCAGAAGTCCTCGCCGCTCGTGCGTCGCATTGCCAAGGAGCATAACGTCGACCTCGGACAGATCGAGGGTACGGGCATCGCCGGGCGGGTGACCAAGAATGACATCCTCGGCTACCTCGATCGCGGTGGCCCTTCGCCGGGGGTGCAAGCGCCCGCGAGCCCGGCCACATCGATTCAGCCAAGCGTGCCGTCAGGCGAGCAGATTCCGCCAGAAGTCGTGCCGATGTCGGTGATGCGCAAGCGCATCGCCGAGCACATGATCTTGAGCCGGCGGACGTCGGCGCACGTCTATTCGGTCTTCGAGGTCAACTACAGCAAGGTTGATGAGATCCGTAAGGCTCGCCGCGCGGACTACGAACAGCGCGGCGTCAAGCTGACCTTCACGTCGTTCATCGCCAACGTCGCCATCGACTGCTTACGCCGCCACAGGGTGATCAACGCATCCATCGATGGGGACAACATCCTCTACAAGCGCGAAATCAACCTGGGAATCGCAGTCGCGCTGGAAAACGGTTTAATCGTGCCGGTCGTCAAGCGCGCCGACGAGCTCAACGTCCTTGGGTTGTCGCGCGCGATCGCGGATGTCGCGGATCGAGCCCGAACCAAGCGGCTCAACCCCGAGGAAGTACACGGCGGTACCTTCACGATAACGAACCCTGGTAACTTCGGAGCGCAATTCGGACTGCCCATCATCAATCAGCCGCAGGTCGCGATCCTCGGCGTCGGCACGATCGAAAAACGTCCGGTCGTGATCGACGACATGATCGGCATTCGCCTGATGGGATATCTAACGCTTGGCTACGACCATCGTCTCGTGGATGGCGCCGTTGCCGATCAGTTCATGGCCGACGTCAAGAAGGGCATCGAGACGTTCGACGGATCACAGGTCTAGCGGGGCTGGTGGGGCAGGTAGGGCAGGTAAGAAGCACATGACGCCCCTTGAAGTTCGTCGACTGGGCCGCATTTCGTATGCCGACGCGCTCGCGTTACAGGCCGAGCTCGTCGAGGAGCGGCGCGCCGCGCGAATCCCCGATACTCTGCTCCTCCTCGAACATCCGCACGTCATCACTGTTGGAGTCCGCCGCGGCGGTGGGCGCTCCAACATCATCGCGTCCTACGAACAATTGTCAGCACTCGGTGTCGAAGTGCACGAAGCTGGCCGGGGAGGCGACGTGACGTATCACGGGCCGGGGCAAATCGTTGGGTATCCGATTCTCGATCTGAGGCCCGATCGCCAGGACGTGCATCGTTACGTCCGCGATCTGGAAGAGGTACTGATCGGCGTCTGCGCCAGCCTCGGCGCCGACGCGACTCGACTGCCCGGCTTGACTGGCGCGTGGATCACTCACCCACGGCGGGGGCCGGAGAAGGTCGCTGCCATTGGCGTTCGCATTTCGCGTTGGATCACCAGCCACGGGTTTGCGTTGAACGTCAACGTCGACCTCGACTTCTTCGATCTGATCGTTCCGTGCGGGATCAAAGATCATGGCGTGACCTCCCTCGAGCAATTCATTGGCCGCCCGCAAGCCGTTCCTGACGTCGAGTTCGAGCTCATCCGTCAATTCGGGACCGTTTTCGGACGCATTCCAACGTCCGTTCCCAGCCAGGCCACAGTAGTTCACCGCTGAGGAATTTCCGTCCGGGCCGGGGGTTCTCCTAGACACCATGGGAGACATCAAGTCCCTTCGGACGTCGGCGGATCGAGAACTTGTGCAACGTCTCCAGGCTGGCGACGAAGGAGCGGTAAACGAATTTGCACGCCAGTATCGGCCCCGCATTCAGCAATTGGCGCTTCGGTATTTGAAGAATGCAGAGGATGCGGAGGAGATCACGCAGGACGTCCTTCTAAAGGCGGTTGCCAAGATTGGCGACTTCCGTGGCGACTCGGCGCTGTCATCGTGGCTCTATCGCGTGACCTATAACGCCTCGATGTCCCGGCTTCGGCATCTGCGAGCCATGAGGCACCAGACGCCCGAGCCCACGCATCTGGAGACCGACGATGGCATGAACGCCGCCGAGATTGCGGATTGGTCCGCGATGGCCGATGAAGTGGCGCTTCGACGGCAGATGCGGCGCCGGCTGGCCTGCGCCGTGAGGCTACTTCCCGAGATCTATCGAGCGCCGGTCATCCTCCGCGACGTTCGAGGGTTTTCGACGGAGGAAGCGAGCAGCGCGTTGCGCCTGAACGATCAGACGTTGAAATCCCGTCTGCACCGCGGACGATTGTTGCTGCGCCGCCATCTATCGGATTTCGCCGATGGTCTGGTGCTGCATCGGGTCGCTTCGTAGTATTTCGACCCGCGCGGGCTATCGAAATCGCATCCCCTTCGGGACTTACCGGTGCTTCTCCGGGGATCGTCCCGACGGCTTCTCCCGTCGCGAGCCGTGCGACGGCTGCCAGCGCGATGCGACCGATCTCCGCCGCGCCCGCGGCATCGATGCGAGGCCAGTCGTCGCTGGCGCGATGGTAGTCGGCGTGAAAGCCAGTGAAAAACTGCAGGGTTGGAACGCGTTCGCGTTCGAACGGGTCGTTGTCAGACGCGCCAGCGCCATATCCCTGCTGAAAGTCGTCGAGCCGCAGCATGGTCAACGGTCGCAATTCGTCGACGATCGTCTTGAGTCTCGCATGGCGTTCGACGCCGCCGATCAGGACTCGCCCTTGGGCGCGGCCGACCATGTCGAGATTGATCATCGCCACCGTCTTGGTCAATCCGACTGGCACATGCGCCACGTAGTGCTGCGAGCCCAACAAGCCGAGTTCCTCCCCGGCAAATGCGACGAATACCACCGTCCTTCCGAAGGCTCGAGCGTGCCGCGCGGCTGCGTGCGCCATCTCGATCACGAGCGCCGTCCCCGAGGCGTTATCGTCCGCGCCGTTGTGGATTAGGGAAGTTGCTGGTTTCTCGAGCGAATCAGGTCCGCCCAGTCCCAGATGGTCGTAGTGCGCGCCCACCACGACAGCTTCGTTCGCGCGGGACTGATCGGACCCGCGCAGGATCCCAACGACATTGCGAGCAATCGGTGCGAGGCTCATCGATGTCGTCGAATATGTGATCGTTACGCCAGGCAAGACACGAGACTGTGGTTGCAGCATCCGATCGATGACGCGAGCCGTGGCTTCGAAGTCGATGGCGCCTAGCGCACGCTGCAACCTGAGTCGATCGACTCGAACGACCGGGATGGGATATTCGTCGGCTTGTGGATCGCTCGCCCAGGACCGCATTCGCGCGCGATCGACGGTGTGCGAAGGATCCTCGACGACCAGCAACAAAGAGGCCCCGCGCCGCGCCGCCATTTCGACTTTCCTGGCGATATCGCTGTGCGGGGTGAGATTCTGTCCGTCAAACGAACTCCGCCGGTCGTGCTCCTGCGGTTCGTGCGTCCATACCAGCACGGCTTTGTCGTGCACGTCGACTGCCGCATAGTCGTCGTACCCCAACTCCGGCGCTGCGATGCCGTACCCGGCGAACACGACTGTATCGGTGGTCCGATTGCTCGAATGTTTGGCGTCGTTTCCGATCCGCTTCGACAAGGGGTAGTAATGGGCGCCGATTCGAAAGACGAATGCTTCCGCACCACCACCAGTCACCGTTACAGCATTCGTATCGTCCAGCTCGAGCTGTTTCGAGATGTCAAACGACTGCAGAAACTTGTCGCTGTCACCGCCGGGCATGAGCCCGGCTTTCTTGAACTCTGATTCGATGTACTGCGAAGCTCGTTCGAGACCGAGGGAGCCATTGCCGCGGCCTGCAAAGTCGTCGGATGAAAGCGCCTTCACGTGTGCCAGGTAACTGGCAGGCTGGATGCGGAGCCTATCGACCTCGCTGCTTTGCGCCAGCGTCGTTGCGATGCACAGCAGGGCGAGGCAGGCGCTTCGCATGATTCGAGGTCAGCGTCGAAGCACGGTATCGAGTCGAACGCGATCACGCGTCGACAGCGTCGGCGCGAGCAGCTGCACGACACCGCCAGGCCCAACCGTAACCGGCATCATCGCGACGCGTCCAGCTTCTCCCACATCGCGTGGCGTCGCCACGAAGACCGACAGCCCGTCCCTTCCGCGCCGGTCAGCTACGGCGAGGAGCCGGGCCGCCGCGGTTGCCAGCGTCAGAGGGCCCGGGGGCCAGAGTCGAGGCAGTCGACCATCCAGCCGCGCAACGGACGCCGCCGAAAGAACCCCCGTCGCTCGTCGTCCTCCGATCGCGGCCTCGTCCCAGGGAACGATGATCTCGTTGGGTGGCCGACCGACGACGATAAGAGAGACCTCTGATGGGTTACAGCCCGCCTCGAGCGCGGTCATGGCAACGATCGCGGATCGCAGACCTTCGGCAGCCGACCCAAACAGTCGAGCCCGGTGCATCCCAGCTTCTCGAACACCTCGTTCGACGATGTCGACTTGCATCGCCCCCGCGCAAACGATCATGGCGCCTTGGTTGAGGTATGCCACGCGTTGTACGAGGGCCAGTCCCAGATCGCCCTGCCATTCAGCGGCCGATCCAGACGCTCGATCGGCCAACACGATTGCGTCGGCCCCGACCACGGTCGATTCGTCACTCGAGCCGACCACCTCGGCGTGGTAGCCATCGATTGGCGAGGCTTGACGAATATCGAGCGCCTTGCCTTCGGCAACCGTCCGTGCCTCATCCACAATCACGATGCGAGACGCGACGTTCTTCGCTGCGAGCTGCCGCGCGAGTGCGCCGCCCAGCTCTCCGGCGCCAAGGATGACGATCGACCGCACGGCGCTATTGTATAAGGTGCATGACTCGAGTCTCCCTGGTCACTGGCGGCTCACGCGGCATCGGGTACGCCGTCGCCGCATCCTTGTTGAATGGTGGCGACAGCGTCGCGATCACCGGTACCTCGTCGGAAGGTGTTGACGAGGCGGCGAAGTCGCTCGCACAAAAGGTGACGCCGGATCGCGTGCTTCCCGTCGTGTGTGATGTCCGGGAAGCGCCTGCGGTCGAAGCCGCGCTAAGGACCGTTGAGGGTCACTTCGGGGGAATCGACGTTCTGATCAACAACGCCGGCGTCGGCGTTGGTGCTCCGATCGCGGATCTCTCTGAAGACGAATGGCATCGGATCATCGACACCAACCTGACCGGTGTGTATCACTGCTGCAAGGCGGTCATCCCAAGGCTTCGGCGCCGCGGAGGTGGGTGGATCATCAACATCAGCAGTCTGGCGAGCAAGAATCCCTTTGTCGGCGGTGCGGCGTACTGCGCGTCAAAGGCCGGGCTCAACGCCTTCAGCGAAGCATTGATGCAAGAGCTCCGCTACGACAACATCCGCGTGAGCTACGTCCTGCCAGGGTCTGTGGCAACCGGCTTCTCCGGGCGATCATCCTCGACCGGTGACGATTGGCGGTTGTCGCCAGACGATGTGGCGCAGGTCATTGTCGATTTGCTGTCGCACCCCGCACGAAGTTTGCCAAGCCGCGTGGAGATTCGGCCTTCGAAACCGCGGAAGTGAACGTGGCCAGGTCGATGTTGCCTCCCGACAACATGACGACCGCTCTCTGACCAGGTGACACGATTGGCCTGGTCATGACCGCGGCCGAGGCGGCTGCGCCGGCGCCTTCGGCGATCAGATGATCGTGTTCGGCCAACAGACGGATCGCAGACAGCAAATCCGCCTCGCTGACGGTCACTACGCGATCGACGTGCTGCCGCACGAGCTCGAATGTGAGGGAGCCTTTCTCCAGGTTTCCGGTGAGGCCATCCGCGATCGTCGCGACTGGTGTGATTTCGGTAATCGCCCCACGAGCCAGGCTGGCCGCGAAGGCCGTCGACGCCTCGCACTCGACACCTACAACCTGTGTCTGCAGATTCAGCCCGCGGATGGCGGTGGCGAGGCCACTGAGCAGCCCGCCGCCACCAAGAGGTACGACCAGCACGTCGAAAGATGGGCACTGTTCGACTATTTCGAGTGCCGCGGTGCCAGCGCCAGCAATGACATCCCGGTCGTTGTATGAGGAGACGTAAGTTGCGCCGCTGCTATTCGCATACGCGCGCGATTTCTGTTCGGCCTCGTCGTAATCGGCTGACTCATCGCGAAGTTCGGCGCCGGACCGTCGAATCGCACTCTTCTTCGTTTCCGGCGCGGTGGACGGCGTAAACACGATCGCGGGGAAGCCGAGTTCCGCCGCAGCATGGGCAAGGGCCCGACCGTGATTGCCGGCCGATGCTGTGACGACCGTGGGGCGTTCGGAGCCGAGCCGATCACGAAGCGATAAGAGCGCATTGAACGCGCCGCGAATCTTGAACGAACGGGTTGGTTGCAGCGATTCGAGTTTGAGAAAAATCTCCGCGCCGGTGAGCGCTGACAGCCACTCCGATCGCACGAGCGGTGTCGGTGTCAGCAGCCTGGCCAGTCGGTCCCGGGCGCGACGAACGTCAACCAGACTTGGCAACTCAACGCTCATCGGTCGACGACGCGGCGCCGTGTGGCGCAAGAATCTCAGGCAGCTCGGCGACGAACGCGCTGCGCGCCAGGACCCGTCCGATACCGAGTGCCCGCGCTTCTTGAATCGCAGCAGCGTGGACGTGCGAAACGAAGCCAAGCGTTGGGATCGCGCGGAGTTGCTCGTCAGATCCAAGCCGCCGCAAGACCTCGAAGGGTTGCGGCCGGGCGCCGTCGAGATCGAGCAAGATCAACGAGGGTCGTTCCTGCAGCGCTGCAGTGACGGCGGCATCGGGAGTCGTCGCCGCGCGGATAGTTACGCCGGTTTGTTTGGCCACCGTCGAGATCTTCGAGCGAAACAGCAAGTCATCCGCGACGACAAGAACCATCACGGTATCCTACACGGATGATCCTCGAGTCCGCGTTTGCACCCCCTTTCGACAAGAACGGCTATGTCCTTGCCTGTGAGCGCACTCGTGAAGCCGTTTACATCGATCCCGGTGACGAAGTTCAGCAGTTGCTCGATTTCATCAGCGCCGAACGGCTCGTCCCGCGCGCGATCCTGTTGACGCACGCCCATCTGGATCACGTGTCCGGCGTCGGCCGAGCCAAGCGTGCATTCGACGTCCCCATTTACCTGCATCGCGACGATCTGTTCTTGTACGACCTTGCGTCGGCATCAGGCCGCCGGTATGGACTCGAGATCGAACAACCGCCACCGGTCGACGTGTTCTATGAAGGGCAGGGCGCGATCGCGTTCGGTGACTACGACGTGTTCGTTCACCACACACCCGGGCACTGTCCGGGCGGTGTCTGCCTGCAAGTCGGCCGACGGGGGGAAGCAGGCAAGGATCTGTTCGTCGGCGATACGCTGTTCGCCGGTTCGATCGGACGAACCGACCTCCCGGGTGGCGACTACGAAACGCTGCTGCAATCGATTACGGGCGTTCTCTACGGCTTTGGAGACGACGCCCGCGTCTTCTCGGGCCATGGTCCGGAGACAACGATTGGGCAGGAGCGTCGCACGAACCCGTTTCTGCTGCAGTGGGAAGCGCGCCGCTGACGCCGGCCGCCAGCCGCGGGCTACCGGCCACTCCCCCCGATCACTGATCACCGGGGCCACTGATCACCGGCCACGGATCACTGATCGACTGGCCGGACCGCGAACTCGACGCGACCGACCTTCAGCGTGTCCCCGGCTCGCAACGGCGCGCGCCGCACCTTGCGACCGTTGACATAGGTGCCGTTGGTGCTGCCGAGATCTTCGACGTCGAGACGATCATGGCCGTCCATACTGAGGCGGCAATGCAGGCGTGAGACGAGCGGGGCATCGACGATGAAATCCGCTCGTGGTGCGCGGCCCACGGTCTTGAGCGAGCTGGGCAGCATGCGGAAAACCAACTCGGGATCACTTGATTCCAAAATCCACATGTGTCCCCTAGTTTAGCTGGCTCAGCTTAAGATTGCCCCCCGTGACGGTTTGGCAGGCGTTCGAGTCGGCAGCCACCCGGTTTCCCGATCGAACCGCCGTCGAACTCTTGAAGGCCGACAGTGTCGACTCGTGGACGTACCGGCAACTTTACGAAGCGGCGTACGACCGCGCGACCCAGTTGATCAAGTTAGGTGTGAAGGCCGGCGATCGCTGCGCCATTCTTGCCGACAACGATCCATCCTGGTGCGCCGCCTACCTCGGGATCTTGAGGGCGGGTGCGATTGTGGTGCCGCTCGACACGAACTACACGTCGAGTCAAGTCGCGACCGTCGCCAAAGACGCCAGCATCAAGGCCCTGTTCGCGAACCAGCGCCTGTTGTCGAACGCCCGCGAAGCTCTGGCGAGCGTCGAATCCGCCACGCTGATCGATCTCCACACGGGGTTTGCTGAAAAAAACGGTACGACCCTGCCGGCCCCCGAGAGAGGCAGCGACGATCCAGCCGTGATCCTTTACACGTCGGGCACGACCGCCGATCCCAAGGGCGTCGTTCTGACCAGCGGCAACCTGCTCGCTGAGCGTGACGCAGCATTCCAGATCGTGAGCGTCAGCGAGACGGACAGTGTCCTCGGAGTCTTGCCACTCTTCCACGCGCTGGCACAACTGGCCAATCTGTTATTGCCCTTCCTGGTTGGCGCGCGCGTCGTCTTTCTAGAGTCCGTGAGCTCGACGACGCTCCTCCGGGCGTTGTCGGATCATCGGATCACCATCTTCGCGTGCGTGCCGCAGTTCTTCTATTTGATTCATCAACGCATCATGCAGGATGTCGCAAAGGGCGGAGCGTTCAAGGAAAGGGGCTTCGCGGCGCTCTTGCGACTGGGTTTCTGGAGCCGGCGGCTCGGCGTGAATATCGGCCGGATGCTTTTTGCTCGCATCCACCGGATGCTGGGCCCAGAGATGCGATTCTTCGTGACCGGAGGCTCCAGGTTCGACCCGGTGATCGGTCGTGACTTCTACGCGCTCGGGTTCACCATTCTTCAGGCGTACGGCCTGACCGAGACTTCAGGAGCGGCCAGCCTGACGAGGCCGGACGATGCCTATCTCGACACGGTCGGGAGAGCGCTTCCTGGCCAACAGATCAAGATCATGCCCTCGGAGGATCCGGAGCTCGATGGCGAGATCGCCATCCGTGGTCCCGTCGTAATGAAGGGTTACTTCAACCGCCCTGAGGCCACGGCCGCTGTGATGCAGGATGGCTGGTTCCTGTCGGGTGACCTTGGGCGACTCGATGACGAGGGCCGGCTGGCCATCACCGGCCGCAAGAAGGAAGTCATCGTCCTCTCGTCGGGCAAGAACATCTATCCCGAAGAAATAGAAGCCAAGTATCGGCAATCGTCCTTCATCAAAGAGATCTGCGTGCTCGGCCTGCCCCGCGAAGACGAGCCGGCGGCCGAGCGTCTGTATGCAGTTGTTGTCGCGGACATGGATCTGATGCGCGCGCGGCGAATCGTCAACGCCGGCGACCTCCTGCGCTTCGAGATCGAGGGGCAGTCGGTGCATCTGCCGGCCCACAAGCGAGTACTCGGGTACGACGTGTGGTTCGAGCCTCTGCCCCGAACGACCACCGGCAAGCTGAAACGACATGAGATTGCGAGACGGGTTAAGGAACGGCGCCACGAAGCAGCGGCTCAGTCAACAACGCCGGCCCAGGCGGATTGGCTGGAAGGCGATGCTCACGCGGCCCTGGTAGTGGAGCTGCTTGCCAAGCGGGCGAACAATCGCGCCATTGCGCCGGACTCCAATCTCGAGTTGGACCTCGGAATGGACTCGATGGAGCGCGTCGAGTTGATCACCGAGATCGAGCAACGTTTCAACGTCAGGATTCCCGAGGAGCAGGCCTACGAGATCTTTACCGTCAGTCAGCTGGTTGAGGCCGCGCGCGTGGGGGCGCAAGTGGCTGCGGGCACGGCGGAGGACTCGTGGGCAGTGATGCTGCGTGACTTACCGGGCCCCGACGATCCGGTGCTGGGTTCGCTCCTCGTGCCCAAACCGATCGCCGCGCGCATGTTCTTCATGCTGGCGCGGTTGTTGCGCCTCGTCCTGCCGCGCATCGACGCGACCGGTGTCGAACGGTTGCCAGCAAAGGGCCCTTACATCATCAGCCCGAATCACCAGGGTTATCTGGATCCGTTCATCGTCTGCAGCGCGATGCCCTATCGGATCTACCGGCAACTGTTTTTCGTCGGCGCGGCCGAGTATTTCGAAACGCCGCTCATGGCCTGGATCGCCAGGAAGGGTAACTGCGTTCCGGTCGATCCTGACGCCAACCTCGTGCCAGCGATGAAGGCCGGCGCGTTCGGCCTCACTCACGGCAAGGTTCTCATGCTGTTTCCGGAAGGGGAACGATCGATCGACGGCACCGTCAGGCGTTTCAAGAAGGGTGCCCCAATTCTGTCGCGTCATCTGACGGTTCCGATTGTCCCGGTGGCCATCCGCGGCGCCTACGAGGTATGGCCACGCAATCGAAGCTTCAACTGGCGGCTGCTGCTGCCGTGGAATCGTCACCGCATTCGAGTGTCGTTCGGCTCGCCGTCGACTGTGGAGCCGACTGAGGACCCAGGAAAAGCCGCGGATCGACTTCAGTCGCAGGTCACGGCGATGTGGAACCAGCCTTCACCACAGCAGCGGCCCGATGACGGCCGCTGAGGTTGCGGCGCCGGCGAACAGCAATCCAACTTCCGCGATGCGGCGCAGGAACAGCATCCCAATCAGGGAGCAACCGGCCGCGGCGACGAGAAACCACCAATACAGCTGGTCGGCTGTCTCCTCGACTCCGGCTGTTGGTTTCAGCCGACGACCTGAAGTCGGGATGCATCGGCGCGGCCGAAACTATACCAGCGAGGCTCCGCTTAGCGGATGGAGGCGAGCGTCTTGGTCAGCCAGCTGGCGATCGCCGACGTTACCGCGGGCGACACGGTCTTGTCGGCCAGCAACGGGTATTCGTCCACCTCGCCCGTCTTGGCGGGCACGAGGAGGTGATTGACGCCTGGGACTTTGACCACATCGGCGGCAACCTTCCGATTCCGTGCACGTGCGAGCTCGGCCAGCCGATCAGAGTGAGCGGGCGGGACCTGCCTATCGAGCTCTCCCTGCACGATGAGCAGGGGCTGCCGCACGTCTTTCATCACGCGAGCCGGGTCGAAGGCGAGAAAGCTTTGGAACCACGCCGTATCGGCGACTCGTCGTAGTTCGGGTGGGATCTCTTCCCAGCCCTTTCCGGCGAGCGCCGCCGCGTGAATGCGCTTTTGCAGTTCGATCTTGGTTTGCTTGTCCGCATCTGGAGCGTTCATTTGATCGAGGGCGTGCCGTTGCTGCTCGAGAATGACCTCGGCTCCAGTTGTGCCGGCCCCGGCGACCAGGGCCACTGCCGCGACGCGCCGATCGCGAGCGGCGGCGGTCATCGCGACCCACGCGCCCTCGCTGTGTCCAACCAGCGCGATGCGATTTTCGTCGACGTCTTTCCGTTCCTTCTCGAGCCACGTCACGATGGCGCGAACGTCTTCGGCGTAATCGTTCAACGTGCTGGTTTCAGAGCGCCCGCCGCTCTGGCCGACGCCGCGCTTGTCATAGCGAACGACCACGAATCCGGCGGCAACGAGATCCCGCGCGACCTGGCCCAGCACCGGAATGCCGGCGACTGTCCCGTCGCGATCGAGTGGCCCGGAACCGCCAACCAAGATGACAGCTGGCGATGGCGTCTTTGCGTCAGCAGGCTTGGCAACGCTGGCACCCAATCCGAATCCGGACGCCGGGATTCGCACGGATTCATCGCTGGGCAGCGAGAACGACGTCGTTCGCGTGGCAACTGAGGCAATGTCCTCGCGTGCGACGTCGAGCATCTGCGCGGGCACGCTCATTCGGAGGAGCGCGCCTTCCTCATCCGTCCAGATACTGAGCTGAAGGTCGCCGCCGGGATTCGAGACTGTCAGCGCGTACCGAGTCGCGGCGATGGCTTGCTTCGCGGTTTCGATGCGTTCGGGAAACACTCCGTCCAGCCGCATCGGAATTTCGCCCTGCGGAGCGATATAACCGCGGAACATCGTTCCCGCTGGCTTGCCAACCAGCCGACGGCCGAGCGCCGCGTACAGATCCAAAGAAAGCATTGGGCAGAACGATAGTGTCGGCAGCGACTTCATCGACTTCGGTCGACGGCGCTCCCGCCAGCGTGATCTCCGAAGAAGCCTGACCGTTTGCGAACGATGTCTTGATCGAGATCTCCTGACCGCGTGACGTTCCGTCGATGAACATCCGGGTTGGGCGCCAATCGGCGTCGTACGCGATCTCGGCGGTGCGGGTCACGACATCGAGAGGAGATGCCAGCCGGTTGTGACCGCGAATCAGCCATCCGCCCCCCTGACGCACCACGGACACGCTTTCTTGTCCAACCGCTCGCGACCGCAGAAAGACGGTATAGGTGTGACCATCCGGGGGACTGACCACCAGCGGCTGGGACCCTAACGGCACTGCTGCGACTGCGAGCAACCCGCCGACATGGAGCAGCCGACTAAAATGGAACTGTTTCATCGCGACGATCCCAGCTTATCCATGTTTTCCACTGAGGGCTACCAGGCTTTCCGACGCGGCGCAGGTGTGGTGCTCCGGGCCGATCGCGGCGTCTTGGCGGTCACCGGCGCCGATAGGCTGACGTGGCTCCAAGGCCTTCTGACCAATGACGTTCTGGCCCTGCCGATGGGTGGAATCCAGGATGCAGCCTACCTGACGCCTCAGGGCCGGATGATCACGGACCTTCGAGTCGTCAATCTTGCGGAACGCACGCTGCTCGATGTCCCCGGCAGCCTGGCTGAATCGCTTCAGAAGCGGCTGGACGGCCTGCTGTTTTCCGAGGATGCGCAGATTGTCGACGAATCACATCGGATGGCCATCGTGGATGTTCATGGTCCTGGTGCGCCGCAACTCATCACGACCCTTCAACAGCCGATGAGCGGATACGGAACGGTCGTTGCGGCCAACGCATTTGGCTTGCCCGGATACAGTTTGTTCGTCGCGAGCCCGCACGCGGAGACGGTCGCTGCGCTCCTCGTCGAGGGTGGTGGAGTTCGCACGACGCTCGAGACGCTCGACGTGATTCGCGTGGAAAGCGGGCGCCCTGCTTTCTTGATCGACATGGACGATCAAACGATTCCGCTGGAGGCGGGGATCGAGGACCGCGCGATCTCGTTCACCAAGGGCTGCTACGTCGGTCAGGAGGTCATCGTTCGCGTGATGCATCGCGGACAGGGGCGCGTGGCAAAGCGTCTGGTTGGCTTGCGATTGGCGAAAGGACAACTACCGCAACGCGGTGATGTCATCGCGAATACCGATCGGGATGTCGGACGCATTACCAGTGCGGTGTGGTCGCCGTCGCTCGGGACCGGAATCGCACTCGGCTATGTTCACCGTGATTTCGCTTCGGCCGGCTCGGGTCTCATCGTCCGGCTTCAAAACGGTGAGCTTACGCAGGCCGAAGTCGCTGTCCTCCCGTTTGTGCAAGACGGTGCACTTCAAGCAGACAGATGAGCTGCCTCGAGAGAGTTCGCTCGACAGAAGCGTGGCGCTCGATTTGCAGGCTCAACCGCATGGTTACTCGCATCCGTCTCCTAACGCTGGCCCTGGCGGTCCTGCTTCCGGGCCTGTCAATCTCGAATGCTCAAGAGCGCGCCACTGTCCTCCTGCGAGGCGGCGAGCGTGTCGCTGGTCAATTCGAAGGCATCGCCAACGGCGTGGTTTACGTGCGCTCCAGTTTGGCGGATCAACGAAAGATCCCGGTCGGTGATGTGGCTCTGATCGACTTCGTCGGTGGTGCCGCTGGCCTTCCGGAGACAGAACTCTCGCACGCGCGAGGCGATGATCACTTGGTCGTCTTGAAGGGCGGCAACAGCGTCGGAGGGCGATTCGTCGACGTCAAGGTGGCTGAGGAAGGCACGCCCGACATGCTGTACTTCCGCACCACGAACGGCGAAGAGCGACGTATCCCGCTCAATCAAGTGGGACGGCTCTACTTGGGCCGGTTCCCCGGAAGCGCGCCGCAGCAGCCCGGCTCCCCTGATCCCGCGGCGCCTGGAGCAGTTCAGGTCCCCGGTAACCAGGCATGGGTTGCGACTCCGCTCAGAGTCCGACGCGGCGACACCATCCGCTTTACCGTGAAGGGACGAGTCCAGCTCTCGGACAACCCCGAGGACGTCGCTGTCCCTGATGGCTCGCTTCGGCAACGGCGAACTCCTGGCGCGCCGATCCCTCAAAGCCTCGCGGGCCAGCTGATTGCCCGCGTCGGTAATTCCCAGCCGTTTCCCGTCGGCGCCAATGCGACCGTGACGATGCCGGCGGACGGACAACTCTTCGTTGGGATCAACGACGACGAGCTGGGTGACAACACAGGCGATTTCTTTGTCACCGTGACTCCGCAGCGCCGTCGTTAGCACGTGTGGCGAGCGGTTCGATTCGAGATGCTCGAGGCTAGACTACTCGGGTGTCTCGAGTCGACGCCGTGGTCGTCGCCGCCGTCATCGAGCGGGACGGCCAGTTCCTCCTGACGCTCCGACCTCACGGCACACATCTCGCTGGCCACTGGGAGTTTCCTGGTGGCAAAACACTTCCCACTGAAACCCACCGCGAAGCACTACGACGCGAGCTCTACGAGGAGCTCGACATTGTCTGTAGCGTCGGCGAATGCATGTACAGCGTCGAGCATTCGTACCCAGACAAGACGATTCAGTTGCACTTCTACAGATGCGACTACGACGGAGATCCGAAGCCGATGCTGGGTCAGGAGATGAGATGGGTGAGACGAAGCGAGCTGAGCTTGTTGCGGTTTCCCGAGGCTGATGCGGCGCTTATCGAACGGCTCGCTGCTGAGGGTTAACGTCGGCTGACGGACCTGCGTCGGGTTGAACGTTTTGAAGCGACACCGTCGAGCAAAGCGTTCAGCGTCTTCTCGATCTCTTTTTCCGCAAACGGACGCGCGCCAGCACTGCGTGCGAGCAACCGATCGCGGACTAGCCCCTCGGTCGCGCCGATCAGCGCTGATGCCAGGGCGGACGCATCCAGCGACCGGTGTACCTCCCGCGCGGACTGGCCGGCTCGGATCAGTTCTTTCAGCGTGTCGTTGAGGCCAGCAAACCCTTTCGCCAGGCGGATTCGAGGGTGGCCGCCGCGAAGCCGTCGACCTTCGAAGAGCAGCAGCGTGGCCAGATCAG
Source organism: uncultured Acidobacteriota bacterium (assembly GCA_963724485.1). Lineage (GTDB taxonomy): Bacteria > Acidobacteriota > Vicinamibacteria > Vicinamibacterales > UBA2999 > JACCSI01. Next base: position 237,341 of record CAVRUW010000006.1, on the reverse strand, counting down.
AATCACGGTCGAGCGTGGTGATGAAGATATCGATCACTTCCAGAATTCCCGGCCGCGCGGGACCGCGCCTTTCGACGACGCGACGCATCTTGTCGTGGAGGTCGAGCCAGGTACCATCGAAGACGGCTTCGAGAAGGCCGATCTTCCCGCCGAAGTAACGCATCAGCTGAGATTCCGACGTGCCGGCCTGGCGTGCGATGGTCGAGGTGGCAGTCTGCTCGTATCCGTTCGCGGCAAACAGCCGCTTGGCGGCTTGGAGCAAACGATCACGCGATGAAGAGAGCGGTTGAGGTGACATCATCCGGTCTCGGGAGAGGGCACGCGATAGTAGTAATACTACCGCGCTCGGGCACAGATCTGGCTCGGCCGTGCAAGCGTGCGCAGTCGCACGAAATGACCGTATTGACCGGCTGTGCTAGGTCTTCTTCGTCTCGTTCTCGGGATTCCACGGAAATGCACGACACATCGATTGCATCGGACACATCAGGCAGAGCGGCTTTCGCGCAACGCACACCGTTGCGCCGAAGTCCATCAGCGCCTGATTGAAATCGAAGACGTGTCGGCGTGGAACGAGAATCGCTGACACCTGCCAGAGGCGCCGGCGCATGGCGTGGTTCTTGGCATCGCCACCGCCGATGAACACGCGCAGCAGCACGCGCGCCACGTTCGTATCCAGGATCGCGGCGCGCTCGCGAAACGCAAAGCTGCGGATCGCACCTGCCGTGTATTCGCCAATCCCCGCGAACGATCGCAGCGTCGCATCGTCTGACGGCAGCTCGCCACCGAACCGTTCGACCGCCTCGCGCGCGATCGATTGCAGGCGTGTGGGCCGGATGTTGTAGCCCAGCGGGTACCACGTCCGGCGCACCTCGTCGGGCGGCGCGTCGGCCAACGCCTCGAGCGACGGATACTTGTCGAGCCATTCCAGGTACTTGGGCAGGACGCGATCGACCTGCGTCTGCTGCAGCATGATTTCGGAGACGAGAATGTGGTACGGGTCGTCCGTCTTCCGCCACGGCAGGTCGCGGCCGTTGACGCGATACCAAGCCAGGAGCTGCCGGCGGAATCGTTGACGGAGCCGTGGTACGGGGAGTTGCGGGGTCGTTGAAGGGCGTGGCACTGAGGGATAATCGCGGCTGGTGAAAATCTACACAAAAACCGGCGATCGCGGTGAGACGAGTTTGTTCGACGGAACGCGAGTCGCCAAGAACGACCCCCGTGTCGCAGCCTATGGAGAGGTCGACGAAGTCCAGGCGGCACTGGGAGTGGCACTTGCCACCGATCTCGATCGCGAGCTTGCCGACATAGTGGTCGCCCTGCAGCGCGACCTCTTCGCGTTGGGTGCACGACTGGCGGATCCGTCACATCGCATCGCGCCGCGTGTCTCAAAGATCGTGATCGACGACGAGAGCATCGTCCGGCTCGAGGGATGGATCGACCGCCTGGAGGCGGAACTCCCACCGCTCCGCCACTTCATCCTCGCCGGGGGCGCCGCCTCTGGCGCCGCCCTCCACCTTGCGCGCACCATTTGCCGCCGGGCGGAACGCGCCACGCTGGCTCTGGGTGACGCGGTGGAACCGATTCTCATCGTTTATCTCAATCGCCTTTCCGACCTGTTGTTCGTCATGGCGCGCGCCTCGAATCACCGCGCCGGGGTTGCCGAAACCGAGTGGTAGCCGACGCGTACGCGACCTGCCTCGAGATCGCGCGCGCACACTATGAGAACTTTCCGGTTGCGTCCCGCTTATTACCTGCGCCGATGCGGCCGCACATCGCCGCCATTTATGCCTTTGCCCGTGGGGCTGACGACATAGCTGATGAGCCCGGACGTACGCCCGACGAGCGCTTGGCCCTGCTCGACGCCTGGCAGGAGCATCTTCATGGAACGCCCCGCGACGATGTGTTCATCGCTCTCGCCGATACACGCGAGAAGTTTGCCTTGCCGAACGACTTGTTCGACGATTTGCTGAGCGCCTTTCGTCAAGACGTGACGACCACGAGGTACGCAACGTGGGACGACCTGTTCGACTACTGCCGTCGGTCCGCCAATCCCGTTGGCCGACTGGTCCTCAGGGTTGCTGGCTTTCGAACCGATCAGCGTGATGCCTGGTCGGATGAAGTGTGCACGGCACTGCAACTGACCAATTTCTGGCAGGACCTCGCGGTCGACTGGGAACGCGGCCGGCTGTATCTTCCTCGCGAAGAATGGGCCGCCGCTGGCGCATCGCCGCAGGACCTGGATCGGCGGGTGATCTCGGCGGCTTGGAAAAAGGCAATCGGGGCTGCCGTCGAACGAACGCGTCTACGGTTTCTCGCCGGGCGGCCCATCTGCGACGCGGTTGAGGGCCGCCTTCGCTATGAGCTGCGAGCGACCTGGCTCGGTGGCGTGCGGATTCTCGACCGGCTCGGCGCCGTCGACTTCGAGGTGTTTGCTCGACGTCCGCGGTTGCGCCGTCGCGACTTATTGGTGATAGGGTTGGAAACCCTGTTCACGTGGCCCGCGACACCTCCTTCTACTACGCGTTCCTGATGCTCCCGGCAGCCCAACGCAACGCCATCGTTGCGGTCTGGGACTTTTGCCGCGCCGTGGACGATGCCGTGGACGAGGTGGCACCGGAAGGTGAGTGGCCATTGTCGGCCGCGGCGCGCCAGCAGGCAGCCGGGGAGTTGGCGGGCTGGCGTGCGGAGCTGGCCCGTTGTTTCGACGAGACGTCGGCAGCGACTGCACCGCAGACTCGGCAAGGAAGAGCGCTGCAGCCGTTCATTACGACCTTCAAGCTGCCGCGCCAGCCCTTCGAAGATCTGATCGACGGCGTGGCGATGGATCTGGACCACCATCGCTACGAAACCATCGACGATCTGCTCGAGTACTGCCGCCGTGTGGCCTCGGCTGTTGGTTTGGTCTGCATCGAGATTTTCCAGTGCCGCGATTCTGGTGCCCGCGACTATGCCGTCAACCTCGGAATCGCCCTCCAGCTGACCAACATCCTGCGTGATGTTGGCGTCGACCTCCAGCGTGGCCGCGTCTACCTTCCACAAGAAGATCTGAGGAGGTTCGGCTGCAGCGAACACGACTTGCGCGCGGGCGTGATCACGCCGCCAGTGCGTGCGCTGCTCGCGTTTCAGGCAGGCCGTGCCCGGGAGTACTTCAAGCGGGCCGCGCGGGCGTTGCCTCGCGCAGAGGCTCGGCGGCTGGTCGCGGCCGAGATCATGGGCGCCATTTATCAGGAGATTCTCCGGCGAATCGAACGGCGCGACTACGACGTCTTCACGCAGCTGATTCGCGTGCCTCGACCCGCACGAGCGTTGGTCGCTCTCAACACGTGGGCACGGACGCTCGCGGGATTGCGGTTGCCGCTGTCGCAGATGGACTCGAAGCCATCGTGAAACGCAGGTGGCCGCGGCCGGGGCCCCCGACAACTGACGTGTCTTTCCTGTTGCATGTCTGACGTCATCGTCGTCGGCGGTGGCTTTGCTGGGCTGTCCGCGGCCACGGCACTGGTCGAGGGTGGACGGACGGTTCATCTTCTCGAGGCGCGCCCAGGCCTTGGCGGGCGCGCGACGGCGTTTCGTGATCCCGCTACGGGAGAGCGCATCGACAACGGGCATCACGTTCTGGCCGGCTGCTACGTCGAGACGCTGAAGTTTCTGCGTCGCGTTGGTACGCTCGACAAGCTCCATTGGCCGTCAACGCTCCGCGTGCCGATGATCGACGAACGCGGCCGACGGAGCGTACTCGCGTTGCCGCCGGTGAGTGCGCCGTTCCATTTGATTGGCGGCGTGCTGGGTTGGGATGCGCTCAGCGTCCCCGAGCGTCTGTCGGTGCTTCGGCTCGGTGGCGCACTTCGTGGCCGCTGGCATGGGACCGAGGGCTTGACCGTGCATCAGTGGCTCGAGCAACAGAAGCAGTCACAGCGGATTTGCGAAATGCTGTGGGCGCCGCTCGCACTCGCCGCGCTGAATCAATCGATAGACGATGCCAACGCGGATAGCTTTCTGACCGTCCTGTCGCGGATGTTTGGGCCGGAGCCGGATGCTTCGACGCTGTTGATGGCGGCGGTTCCGCTCGATGAGCTCGCCGCGCTGCCGGCTTCGGCTCTCTTGCGGTCGGCCGGCTCGCAAGTGACGGCCAGCGCACCCGCTCGTGTGGTGTTCGCCAACGATCGCGTCGCAGGCGTGATGGTTCGTGAGCACTTCATCCCGGCTCGCGTCGTTGTCGCCACGGTTCCGTGGTTTGCGTTTGCCGAGCTATTCGACCGCGTGCCTGGGTCGCTGAATCAGATCGTGACCAACGCCGCCGCCCTCGGCTCGTCGCCGATCGTGACCGTCAATCTCTGGTTTGCGACGAATCGAGGACTCGACGAGTTCGTCGTCGGGTTACCCTCGAGGAAGTTCCAGTGGGTATTCGACAAGGGACGACTCGTCGGCTCGTCGCAGTCGCATCTGTCGATGGTTGCGAGCGGCGCGGACGAGGTGTGCGCGGCGTCCAACAGCGAAATTGTGAAGACAGCCGTCGACGAGTTGGCTGACGCACTCCCCGAGTTTCGGCACGTGGCGCTGAAGCATTCGGTGGTTGTCCGTGAACGGCGCGCGACCTTTTCACTGCGGCCGGGCGCGCCAAGCCGCCCGTCGACCTGTACGCCGGTGCCCGGCCTGATTCTCGCTGGTGACTGGATTGACACCGGTCTGCCCGCTACGATTGAAAGCGCCGTGGTGTCGGGTCACCGTGCGGCCGCCGCCACGCTCGAGTTTCTCGATACATGCAGTCAGTCATAGCCCACTATCAGGAGATTGCCCTGAAGGGGAAGAACCGTCCGTGGTTTCTTCGCCGGCTGATCCGCAATCTGCGCACGTTGCTGTCGGATCTCGACGTGCAGGAGATCCGCACGCCGATGGGGCGCATCGAGATTCTGCTGGGACCCGCCGCGGATTGGCCCGCTGTGCGGGAGCGACTGTTACGCACCAGTGGCCTTGCGAACTTTTCATTGGCGCGTCGCACCGGGTGGGATCTCGATGAATTGTCGAAGGCGATCGTCGAACACTTGCCGACCGGCCCCGTCGCCAACTTTCGTGTGGCCGTCCGCCGCGCCGACAAGACCTTTCCAGTGCTGTCGCCTGAGATCGAACGAATCATCGGGCGTCGGATTCAGGACGCGCGTGGCTGGCCAGTCGACTTGTCGAATCCGTCGTTCGTCATTGGCGTCGAGATCGTCCCCGGCGCCGCCTTCTACTACTACGACAAGATTCGAGGCATTGGCGGTCTGCCAGTTGGGACGTCAGGACGTGTTGCGGTCCTGTTGTCTGGGGGAATCGATTCGCCCGTGGCGGCGTGGAAAATGATCAAACGCGGTTGTCGCGCCACGATGATCCACTTCCACGGCTATCCGTTCGTCTCCCGCAGTTCGCAGGACAAAGCCATCGCGTTGGCGCGTCTCCTGACTCGTTATCAGCTCCACACCCGTCTATTCATGATTGCGTTTGGCGAGATCCAGCGACAGATCACGTTGAGCGTTCCGGGGCCGATGCGTGTGATCGTGTATCGCCGGCTGATGTTTCGGATTGCCGAGCGCATCGCCCGTGACGTCAAGGCGCGTGCACTCGTAACCGGCGAAGTCGTCGGCCAGGTCGCGTCGCAGACGCTCGAGAACATGGCGGTGATCTCCGCAGCAACCAGCCTGCCCATCCTTCGCCCGTTGGTGGGCATGGACAAAGAGGAGATAACGGCTGAGGCGGAGCGGCTTGGAACCTATTCAATCTCCATCGTTCCAGACGAGGACTGCTGCACCTTGTTCACACCTCGGCATCCCCTGACACGGGCTCGAATGGCGAATATCGAAGCCGCCGAGCGTACGTTGCCGACTGAACACATGATTGAACGCGCAGTCGCCGACGCCGTCGTCGAGGAGTTTTCGTATCCGGGCGCGATGGTAAAATCCGCCGTTTGAGGAGGTCATGGTGTTCACCACAGTTCGCGAGTTGACCGACGCCCTGAAGGGGGTTGCGACGGTCCTGACTGATCGCGTGACGGTCTCCGCCGCACCATCCCCCGATCTCATCGATCGATTGGCCGACACGGCGGCCTTTGGCAGCGATGCCGAAGTCAAGGGCACCGCGCGATGGGTCCTGCTGCATCTCGGCGCCGCCGCCGGGATTCGTTTCGCATCGGTCCACGACCTCTACATGGCAATGGGACGCGGCGAAACCGGCGGGTTTACCGTGCCCGCGATCAACGTCCGGGCGATGGCCTACGACACTGGTCGTGCCGTGATTCGTGCCGCGAAGTCGCTTGACGCCGGTGCATTCATTCTCGAGATCGCGCGCTCCGAGATCGGCTACACGGAGCAGCGTCCACACGAATATGCCGCCGTCATGATGGCCGCGGCGTTGCGCGAGGGATTCCAGGGCCCACTCTTTCTCCAGGGTGACCACGTCCAGGTTGCGCTCAAGAAATACGCGTCACCTGATCGCGATAAGGAAATCGAGGCGCTGCGCGCTCTGATTCGAGAGGAGATGGCGGCTGGGTTCTTCAACATCGATATCGACACCTCCACGCTCGTCGATCTCGAGAAGGCGACGCTCGAGGAGCAGCAGGCGGTGAATTGTGAGCTCGCGGCCGATTTCACAGCGTTCATCCGTGAGCACGAACCCACGGGCATCACCGTATCGGTCGGTGGCGAGATCGGCGAAGTGGGCGGCAAGAACTCGAATGTGCACGAGTTGCACGCCTTCATGCGCGGGTACAGGGCGGCTCTGGCTCGCCGCGGTCCTTTTGTCGGCATCAGCAAGATCAGCGTGCAGACGGGCACCGCGCATGGCGGGTTTATAGGACCTGACGGCAAGCTCTTGACCGACGTCAAGATCGATCTCAAGGCGCTGGAAGAGCTCTCGCGCGTGGCGCGTGAACAATACGGTCTGGCGGGCGCTGTTCAGCATGGAGCCTCGACGCTTCCGTCCGAAGCCTTCGACGCGTTCCCCCGTGTGGGCGCCTGCGAGATTCATCTCGCGACCAATTTCCAGAATATGGTGTACGACCATCCGGTGTTTCCATCTTCGCTCCGCGAGGAGATGTACACATGGGTCCGCGAGCACGCCCAGGAAGAGAAGAAGCCCAAGGACACGGAGGAGCAGTTCCTCTACAAAGCGCGCAAGAAGGCGATCGGGCCGTTCAAGCAGCGCTTGTGGTCGCTGCCGGCGGATGTTCGCAGCAAGATCGGCCGGACGCTCGAAGAGCAGTTCGCGTTCTTGATGTCGAAGCTGAAGATCTCCGGCACCAGCGCCGTCGCCAAGCAATACGTGAAGCCGATCGAAACCATCGCATCACGTGAGCACGCTGTGCTGGCGGCTGGCGGCAAGATCACGGCGGCGGAGCGGAAAGCGGAGGGGCTGGCTGACTAGCGCGGTTTGACCGGGCCGCTGCCGTCGCCCGCGGCGAGAAAGTCTCGCAGCGCTTCGTAAGTGCTCCGGAACGCCAACTCATCCCACGGAATACTGGGGGCCTCGAAAGTCTGAACGTCGAGGCCTTCGTCATCGACAGCCAACGTCCCGCCCAGGTATGTCGCGGCGTAAACCACCACGATCGGAGTGCGTCCAGCGTACGAGTAGATGTTGATCAGCCGGTCGAGCCTCACGTCGACACCGGCCTCTTCCTTCGCCTCTCGAATCGCGGCCAGCGTGATCTCCTCACCGCGATCGACGTAACCGCCCGGGAAGACCCACTTCCCATAACCAGGTTCGATGGCCCGCTTGACGAGAACGATGCCGCCGGTGGGCATTTGGATCACGGTTCCGACCGCAATCTTTGGGTCAAGGTAAAAGACAAAGCCACAGTCGACGTTGGTACATACGAGTCGCTTCGGCTCGTGCGCTTTCAGCACACGCGGTTCGAGTGACGCCCCGCACACGGGGCAGAATCGAAACAGTGGGCTACCGTCGAGACTTGTCATCGCACCTTCGGGGTCAGGTCACGACCCCCTCTTCGCCAGACCTGAGTATAAGATCCGAGCTATGTCGATTTTGAAGGTCGCACGGATGGGGCATCCCGTCCTGCGACAGAAGGCGCGTCAACTCGAGAAGCATGAGTTGCGAAGCCCCGAGACACAGCGCTTCATCGACGACATGATCGACACGATGCGTGAGTATTCGGGTGTCGGCCTCGCCGCACCGCAGGTTCACGAGAGCGTCCGAATCTTCGTCGCCCATCTCGACACGGAAGGCCGCGGCGAGAGTGAGGCGATTGCCATCGTCAATCCAGAAATCGAGGTCATAGGCCCGGAAATCATCGAGGGATGGGAAGGCTGTCTCAGCATTCCTGACATCCGCGGCATGGTCCCGCGCGCCGCGCAGATCGTCGTATCGGCGTTGGACCGTCATGGGAAACGCCTCGAGATCAAAGCCGCCGATTTCCCCGCGCGGGTGATTCAACACGAGACCGATCACCTTGACGGCGTGCTGTTTTTCGATCGGATGAAGTCGTTCGAATCGCTCACCTATATGGACGAATTCTCCCGGTATCACGCCCGCCGTGAGAAGGATGACGAGGACGAAGAGTAGTGGAGACTCTGCGCTAGATGCGAACGGTCGTAGTCACCGGTGGTGGCCGCGGCATTGGTCGCGCCATCGCACTGGCGTTCGCCGACTCCTCGTCACACATCGTCGTCGCTGGCCGCACCCGCTCGGCTTTGGACGCGACGGCCGATGAGATTCGCCAGAGCGGAGCACACGCGACAGCCGTGGTCTTGGATGTCTCGGATCGCGAGTCCGTAGCGGCAGGAGTGGGAGAGATTCGCCGCAATGCCGAGGCGATCGATGTCCTTATCAACAACGCCGGCATCGGCGGAGGTGAACCGGTTCAGGGATCGGACATCGATCGTTGGCGACGAGCTCTGGATGTCAATCTCTTCGGCATGTACCTTGTCACCCGGGAATGCTTGCCGCTGATGCCTGATGGCTCACGGATCATCAACCTTTCATCCGTGCTGGGCCGATTTGGAGTGCCCGGCTACACCGCTTACTGCGCCACCAAGCACGGGGTGATTGGATTCACGCGCGCGCTGGCCCTCGAGCTTGCCCCGCGCGGCATCACGGTCAACGCGCTCGTGCCGGGTTGGGTCGATACCGACATGGCCGTCGACGGGATGAAGAGCGGCGCGCGCGCGACCAGAACGACCTTCGAGCAGTTTCGCGATCAGGCCATTGGCGCCGTGCCCATCAAGCGGATCATTCAGCCTGACGAGGTCGCGCGCCTTGCGCGCTTCCTGAGTGCACCAGAATCGAGCGCCATTACCGGCCAGGCCTACAACATCTGCGGCGGACAGACGATGGACTGATGGGTGGACCTGACAAGTTACAAGTTACAAGTTACAAGTTCAAAGTTGAGGTTCGACCGGAGACCGGAGGCCGGAGACCGGGGACTGACGAGATGACCCCATGGCTCGCGCACGCTTACACGGCGCTTGGAGCGGTGATCGCCCTCGTCGCAACGCTGGATGTCATCGAAGGTGACTATCGCGGCGCGTTTCTCTGGCTTGGCCTGCAGATCGTCGTCGATGCCACCGATGGGATCTTGGCGCGGGCGCTACGCGTCAAGGAGCGGCTCCCGGACTTCGACGGTGCGCGGCTGGACGACATCATCGACTACCTCACATACGTATTCATTCCGGTGCTGCTGCTGATCCACGCCGGCGTGTTGCCGAAAGACGTCGGCGTCTGGGTAGGTTCACTGGCGTTGCTGGCGAGCGTGTACGGGTTCAGCCAGACCGCGTCAAAGATCGAGACCACGGACTATTTCTTCACGGGCTTCCCGTCCTATTGGAATCTCATCGCGCTCTACATGTATGTGCTCCACCTGCCAGCTGCGTTCAACGCGGCCATTCTGGCAGGCTTTGCACTCCTGGTTTTTGTGCCTCTTCGGTACGTGTATCCGTCGCGAACGCGCACACTCAGCACGCTGACGAACGGACTAGGTGCGGTGTGGGGGGTGTTGCTCGCGTGGATCACCTGGCGGCTGCCCGCGACTGATGGTCCGTGGATCGCGCTGTCGCTGACCTTTCCGATCTACTACTTCATGCTCTCGCTGTGGCTGGACCGACGATCCCGGCGCTAAACAAGGACCCGCAACCTGCGGGTCGTCAGACGCCTCACGTCCCGCCAAACCCGATCGTCACCTGGCCGCCATCGACGATCACCGGAACCTGACGTCGTCCTTTGGTCAGCGCCAGCATGCGCTGGAGGCCGGCTGCATCCTTCTTGACGTTGATGTAGCGAACCGGAGCTTGCCGCTGTTCGTACTCCTCACGGGCGGCTGTGGTGTAGGGTCAGGTGTCCTTGCCGAAGATGAGAATTTCGTCGGTCATGGAGATACGGTAGCCCACTTGCGCTCTTGTGAAATGTTTCACATAATCGAGACACCGTCATGTGCGCTGCCCGGCTCAGGTGGCTCCCCGTTGTCTTCGCCTTGACGGCCAGTCCTGTCGCGTCACAAAAGCCCGCCGAAACCGCCGAATCGGTCGCCCGTCAGATCGACGAGCGCGACACCGGTCGTGACTCGCGCCTCGAAATGACGATGAAGTTGTTCGATCGTCAGGAGCGCGTGAGGGAGCGTTCGTTGGTCGTGCTCGGGTTGAAAGGTAATGCGACCCGAGGCGACCGCATCCTCGTACGTTTCCTCGGCCCCAACGACATCAAAGGCACCGCACTGCTTGTCTGGGAGCACCCGTCGGCCGACGACGAGCGCTTCCTCTATTTGCCGGCGCTTGGCCGCGTCCGTCGAATTGCGGGCTCCGAAAAACAGGAAAGCTTCGTCGGCAGCGATCTCTCGTACGAAGACATCGGCGGCCGCGAACTCAGCGACTATACCTATCGCTTCGCTGATCCAGAGGCCACGTGGGAAGACTCTGGGGGTCGAAAGTATCCAGCCTGGCGGCTGGAATCGATGGCAGTCGACAAACAATCCGCGTACCCGAGAACGGAGTCGATCGTCCGTAAGGACAACTTCGTCGTCATGAGCGCAAGTGTCTTCAATCGCCGCAACCAACGAGAAAAGCTCTACGAGGTCCGTCGCCTCGAGCAGATCGATAGTGTGTGGACTGCGATGGACGTGGTCATGCGCAACGACTTGCAGAAGACGCGCACGGAGTTGGTCGTCACCAAGGCGGGCTACAACACCGGCCTCACCGACACCGCCTTCACCCGTCGAGCGCTGGAACAGGGCCAGCCTTGAGCGCACCCGACTGGCTCGCGGACTTCCTCTACCGCTACCGACTCGCACTCTCCGCGGTCGTCATGCTTGGTGCGGTCGTCTTCGCACCCTACGTCAACATTACCGGCATCGATAACGACCTGAGCGCCTGGATCGCGAAGGATGATCCCGCCTACCAGGACTACGAGCGTTTTCGCCACGAGTTCGGGGGCACGCGGCCTCTCATCGTCGCGATCCAAGGCAACACCATCTTCACGGCCACCGGTCTTCGCTACATCGACCGCATCACTCACGAGCTCGAGCAGCTCGAGAGAGTCGACCGGGTCCAGAGTCTGGCCACCGCGAACATCGTGCGACCCATTGCCGCGACCCCTGATGACGATGGCGGCATCGAGGTGACCCCTCTGCTCGATAACCGCCTCTCGAGCGATGAGCAAGCAGCGGCGGTCCGTCGAGACGCGCTCGAGGATCCCTTGATGCGTGGCGACCTGGTATCCGAGGACGCCACGGTCACCGCGGTCGTCGTCACCTTCGATGAAGATCGGATCGACGAAGTGCGCGGACAGGTTCTGGCGGATATTCGAGCGATCGTCGAACAGGAAAAGCCAACCGGTCTCGCGGTGTTCTACAACGGAAGTCTCGAGATCAGCGAGACCTATAACCGGGTCACGATTTCGAACACCACCGACCTGACGCCGCCGATTGTCGCCATCACGCTCGTGGCCCTGTATTGGATGTTCCGATCGATTCGGAAGACGCTGCTGATTGCTTTGGCCGTTGGTGTCAGCGTGATCTGGACCCTGGGGCTCTACTCGGCAATGGGCTTCTCATTCAACGTCCTGACCAGCATGCTCGCTCCTCTGGTCGTGGTACTGGCGATTGCAGACGACGTGCATATCGTGCAGCACTTCGACCAGCAGCTCCGGGCCACTGGGAGCAAGGAACACGCGTTCAAGTCATCTGTCAGACACCTGTTCGCTCCTTTGCTGGGAGCGAGCGGCACCACCGCGCTCGGAATGCTATCGCTCGCGACGAGCGACGTCGTCGCCGTCCGGACGTTTGGCATCGGCGCCGCCACCGGTGTCATGGTGGATTTCGCGCTGTCGTTGGTCTTCATGCCAACGCTTCTGATGTTCGTCCGGCCGGATATCGCGCCGCCGCCTCAGGAGCGCTGGCTGATGGGGCCTCTTCAACGACTGGGACGATTTGCGTATGGTCACCCGGTTCCTGTCCTGGTCGTGGTGGTGCTGGTCACACTCGCTTCATCTGCCGGCATTGCCCGACTCAGAGTCGATACCAATCACATCAACTTCTTCGCGGAAGACCACCCTCTGTCACGTTCAGCGGCGGTCGTCGATCGACAGTTGTCTGGCATCTACAGCTTCAACATCCTCCTCGAGGGACCACCGGATTCGTTCAACGAGCCGGACATCCTGGGGAGAGTGGAACGGCTCCAGCAGGAGATGTCGCGGCTGCCTTTCGTCAGAAAGGTGATGTCGGTCACCGACTACGTGAAGCGCGTCAATCAGCAGTTGTCGGATGGATCACCAGACGCGTATCGTCTGCCGGACACGCGAGAAGGCATCGCGCAAGAGCTGTTTGTATTTGGTCTCTCCGATGAGGGTCGACTCGAGCTGTCCCGAGTCGTCGCCAGCGACTATTCGCGAGCCCACATTGCCGTAAAGCTCGCCTCGATGAGCTCCGATCTGGTTTTCGATCAGATTCGCCAGGCGGAGCAGTTGGCAGCAGCGGCGTTCGCGGGCACCGCGGTGAAACCGACCGTCACCGGATCCGGCCGGCTTTTCTCGACCCTCGACCACTATCTGGTCGTTTCGCAGCTGAGTAGCTTTGCCACCGCGTTCGTCACCGTGTTTGCGGTGATCTTCGTGGTCTTCCGCTCCGCCAGGTTCGGGTTCCTGGGGATCGTCGCCAACGCCTTCCCCGTCCTGGTCGTGCTTGGCTTGATGGGATGGCTGGGCATCTCGCTCAACGTTGCCACGGTAATGGTGGCGAGCGTTGCGCTGGGCATCGTGGACGATGACACCATCCACTTCATCGGCCGATACCGGCGCGAGGTCGCCAATGGAGCCGAAACGCTGCAGGCCGTGGAAACCGCCTCGATGAATGAAGGACGGGCGGCATTGACGACGACGGTGATCAATGCCTTGTCGTACACCGTTTTGATGGTCTCCGACTATCGCCCCACCGCGTGGTTTGGCTCGCTCCTGGCAACGACCATGGTGCTGGCTTTCATTGCCGAGGTATTCGTCGTTCCCGCGGTCATTGCCCTACTGCCTCGCGTGTATGGCGCACCGGTTGTCGCCGCACGCGTTCGCGTTCCTGCATGACACTCAAGCAGATCGCAGCCGGTGTCGTCACGGCGGCTCTGCTGGCGGGCATCCCCAACATCGCACTCGGCCAAGCGGTCGACGGCTACGCGTCGGTGATGGTCGATCTCTTTCCCGACGTCCAATTCGACCTGGATGAAAGCGGTGCCGTGACCGAGCTTCGAGCGAGGTTGCTGCTGGAGCGACGCTTCGTCATCAACGATCAGTTCAAACTTACCGCGGCAGGGTTCGTCGAGGGACTCCTCGGACATCGTCGGGGCGGAACCGAGAGCGATGCGATTCTCAGGCCTCGCGAACTTCACCTTGAAGCGGCCTGGGAGAAGGCGGACCTTCGGGTTGGTCTCAGCCGCGTCGTGTGGGGGCGGCTGGACGAGTTCCTGCCAACGGACGTCGTCAACCCGCTGGACCTCGCGCGGTTCTTTCTCGAGGGACGATCGGAGGGGCGTATCCCCGTCGCGATGGTTCGCGCGCGGGCGCTGCCATCCGACCGGCTCTCAATCGAAGGAATCTACGTTCCTTTCTTCACTCGTGGTCGATTCGACGACCTCGGAGACGACACATCGCCTTTCAACGTTGCACCGCGGTCGACGTGCGCACTCGGCGCGAGTCCGCCCTGTCTCGATCTCAGCGTTCTGTCGCACGAACCGCCGACCGCCAGTGCGCAGGGCGGAGCGCGCGCCAGCGTCACGACTGGCAGGGTCGACTGGTCGCTCTCCGCCTATCGAGGGTTCGAAACTCTTCCCGTATTCGAAGCCGAGGCGCCAGCGTCGCCAGCGTTCTTGCCGACGGTGCACGAGCGCTTTCCCCGGTTCACGATGGTCGGCGGCGACTTCGAGACCGTGCGGGGCGAGTGGGGGCTTCGCGGTGAAGTCGCGGCCTTTGTCGACCGCACGTTGCAGGCGGTTGATCAACCAGTGCTGGCGGACGGACGAGCTGTCGAAGCTGGCATTGGTGTCGACCGAAAAACCGGGGCGTACCGAGTGAGTGGTTCGGTGGTTGCGACGAGGCGTTGGGTAACGACCGAAACCAACGTTGCCGCGCCACAGATCGATCGAGACGACGTGACACTCGTCGCGGCGGTCGATCGCTCCTTCGCTCGGGAAACGCGGACGCTTCGAGTGTTCGCCGTATACAATCCTGGCGAACAGAGCGCGTTTGCGCGTGTAATCTCGACTTGGAGCCTGCGTGACAATGTGGCGATCGAAGCCTCGGCGGGTTGGTTCACCGGCGACGGTGTGGACGCGCTCAGCCGTCTTGCGACCCGAGACTTCCTGTACGGTCGCCTGAAGGTGTTCTTTTGATCGTCCCGATTCACGCCGCCAATCCCGGGCCGCTGACTGGCGCGGGCAACTGGACGTATTTTTTTCCAGGACGACATCCGCTGCTCATCGATGCCGGAACCGGCCTGCCGGAGCATCTCGACGCAATCGAGAAAGCAACCTCAGGAGGCCCGAGCCGTGTGCTCGTCAGTCACGCACACAGCGATCACATCACGGGCGTTGGTGCCATCGTCGGTCGTTGGCCAGGGACCGAATTCTCGAAGTTCCCGTGGCCTGAACGGGACATCAAGCACCCCGTGACATGGCAGCATCTCGCCGACGGCGACATCATTCCAGCGGGAGATACCGAACTCGAGGTCGTGCACACGCCGGGCCATGCGCCTGATCATGTCACTCTATGGCACGCTCCGACGAGGACGTTGCTTTCAGCCGACCTCGTCACTGCCGGAACGACCGTCGCCATTCTCGCCATGCAGGGCGGCAGTCTGTCGCAGTACCTGCATTCCTTGAAGCGTGTGCTGGACCTCGCGCCAGCGCGGCTGTTGCCCGCGCATGGGGATCTGATTGACGATCCCGCAACGCTGATTCGCCGCTACATCGACCATCGCCGGCTGCGCGAACGCCAGGTCCTCGACGCCCTCGAAGCCGGCGTGGCCTCGGTGGATGACATCGTCGCGCGCATTTATGTCGGGTTGGCAGATCCTTTGGTACGAATGGCGCGCGAGAGTGTCCTCGCGCACCTGCTGAAGCTTCAGGACGAAGGCTTAGCTCGACGGGACGGAGACTCGTGGCGTGCCGGGCTTTAGCCCGGCCATTGCACACGGCCGATCAATAATTTCCCTACAGCCATGGACAAAGTCGTCGATTTCATCAACGTCAATCGCGATCGATATGTCGAGGAGCTCAAGGAGTACCTCGCCATTCCCAGCGTGAGCGCATTGCCTCAGCACGCCGGCGACGTCAGACGGTGCGCTGAGTGGACGACGGAGGAGATGCGCCGGATTGGGCTCCAGGAAGTTGCGATCCAGGAAACACCCGGGCACCCGGTCGTTTACGGCGAGTGGATGGGTGCCGAAGGTGCACCGACGATTCTCTTCTACGGTCACTACGATGTGCAGCCCGTCGATCCGGTGAATCTCTGGACCTCGCCGCCGTTTGAAGCCACGATCCGTGACGGCGAGATCTATGCTCGCGGCTCAGCCGACGACAAGGGCCAGGTGTTCATGCATTTCAAGGCGGTCGAAGCGCACATGAAGCAGCATGGGCGGCTGCCCGTCAACATGAAGTTCCTGATCGAAGGCGAAGAAGAAGTTGGAAGTGCCAACCTCGACGACTTCATCATCGGTCACAAGGATCGTCTGAAGGCTGACGTTGTCGTCATCAGCGACTCGCCGATGTTCGACCGAGGGATTCCGTCCATCTGCTATGGATTGCGCGGCCTCGCGTACTACCAGATCGATCTTCGGGGCACCAAGTCCGACTTGCACTCCGGCTCGTTCGGCGGCGCGGTTGCCAACCCCGCGATGGTGCTGGCGCAGGTTCTCGCGCAGATGAAAGACAAGAGCGGACGTATCAAGATCCCGAATTTTTACGACGACGTCGTGCCTCTCCAGCCCGAGGAGCGAGAAGAGTTCGCGAAGTTGCCATTCAACGAGAAAAAATATCGGCAGGAGCTCGGGGCGCCGAAGCTGGTCGGCGAGGCTGGTTACACAACGCTGGAGCGAATCTGGGCCAGGCCTACGTTCGAGGTCAACGGATTACTCAGCGGCTTCACGGGCGACGGCGCGAAGACGGTGATCCCGGCCGTGTCAATGGCGAAAGTGAGCATGCGCCTGGTGCCCAATCAGGATCCGCAGAAGATCGGCGACTTGTTCGAGGCGTACATCAAGAAAGTGGCGCCGAAGACCGTCGATCTCACGCTCACGCGAATGCACGGCGGGAAGCCTTGGATGACGGCGTTCGACAACCCGTTCGTCCAGGCGGCCGGGCGAGCGATCGAGAAGGGATTTGGCCAACGGCCCGTCTTCAATCGCGAGGGCGGGTCGATCCCGGTCGTCGCCACGTTCCAGAAGGAACTCGGGCTGCCTTGTGTGCTCTTTGGGGTGGGTCTGCCCGACGAGAACGCTCACGCTCCCGACGAGAAGTTGGATCTCGGCAACTTCCACAACGGGATCATCGCGTCGGCGTTTCTCTATGGCGAGGTTGGTTCGCTGTCACCCCGTAATGGCTGAGGGGCTAACGGCGTGTCGCGGAGAAGCTCCAGTTGAGAGTGAGCACGCCAACGCGGTTCATGCTCGTGTCGTTGATGTTGTAGGTTTCCACCGAAGTTCCGGTTGCAGTCGTTCCAGATACCGAGGCGTTGATCGGGTTCGTGATGTATTCGAGGTCCCGGATTGCCCCATTTGAGCACGCATAGCCCGGTTGCACCATTCCGCTATCACAGCGAGTGAGGTTGAGTACGAACGAGTCGGTGTTTGCCGTTCCTGTGTAGGAGCAAGCCCCGCTCACAAGGTCACTCCTGACCGTTGCCGTGAGTGCCGCTCCTGCTTGTGTAATCTCCAACGTTCCACCGTCGGTCAGGCCCGTAGCATTCTGCAGATCGGCGCCGACACATTCACCGCCTGACGCGCTCGTCAGACGCAGCGTGTAGCTCCAGTTCCCGCCAACCTGCACCGGCGAGGATGGTCCCGTCGGTGGGGTGGAGGGTTCATCTGAGCCACCGCAAGCGGCGGTGGCGAGGACGAGGCACACCATCAATGGAACTGCGGCGAGGGTTGACGGGATGCTTGGAGGCAACATGATGAATCAGTTCAGCGACGCCACTCGTCTGCGGAGCGCCTTGACGTGCTCCCAGACCTGCTCGTGATCCTTCCGCTGGTCCTCGTCAGCTTCGCCCAGCCGAGCTATCTTCAGATAGCGTTCGAGGTCCCTGAGGGCAGCGGGAAAGTCGTTCATGTGGTACGCGAGCAGACCGCGATCGCGTACTTCCGTGACGGCCGACGGTGACAGCGTGAGCAGGAGATCGGCCACCGCGCGCGCCTGAGGGAACGATCGCCAGCGCACGTACAACCGTTTGAGGTTGAGCAGCATCCGCACCAGAATCTGGCGTCGCGTGGCGCGCGCCAGCAGCGATGGTTCCCACGCCGCATCATCGCCGGCATGGCGGCTCAGCATGCGACGGCAATCGTTCTCGTTCAGGATGGCGCCGGCGTGAAACGGATCCACGATGAGCCCGTCACCGGGATCGTCGGTGTGAAGATCGTCGAGTGCACGGACGAGAAAATGCCCGGGGAAGTTGACGCCTTCCGCACGAAGACCGGCGCGTCGGGCGACTTCGATGTAGATGAGCGCCAGCGTGATCGGAATGCCCGTCCGGCGGTCGAGGACTTCGTTGAGGCAGCTGTTCCTTGGGTCCTCGTACTGATCACGATTCCCGGCGAATCCGAGCTCGTTGAACAAATAGCGGTTGAGTCCGTCGACGCGGGCCGCAAGCGGAGCGTCGTGTCCAGGGTCCGCCGCGATGCGTTGCAGTGCAACTTCACCCATCACGTCGAGCCGATCGAGGTAGGGACCCGGATCGAGCTTCGGAAATTCAAGGCGCGCGATCAGAAACGCCGGTGCCGCAAGGTCAGGACCCGGGCGATCGGCCGCATCGGCTAGCTGTTCACCAAGGCTGCGCGATGTCGTCATGAACGTCCCCTCAGAACCGGTCGATTGGTTCGCATTGGCTCCGCGCACAACCCATCGAGTGCCGACAAGGTCAAGCTGTCCAGGCCCGACACCACCATTTCAGCAGCGGGTTCGATTGAGTCCGCGGAATAGGTGTTGGCAACGCCGACGAGCCGAAGGCCGGCGGCTCGCGCCGATTCGAGGCCCCCAAAGGAATCCTCAATCGCCACCGTTCTTTCGCGTTCGATAGGCGCTTCGGCTGTCGCCGACAGAATGGCAAAGGCCTCGAGATAGGCGTCGGGGGCCGGCTTACAGCGCTCGACACGGTCGGCGCCGACGATGGCCGCGAAGTGATGCTTTAGTTGGGCCCTACCGAGAATGTCCTCAATCTCCAGCGATGCGGCGCCTGAAGCGATTCCGATCGGAACCACCGCGGCCGCACTCCGGATGAACCCGGCGGCACCCGGAAAGATCATTTCGCCCCGCCCAGACAGCTCCTCGTATCGACGACTCTTTTCGTCGACGAGCTGATTCATGGTTGCTTCGTCCCAACGAAGCTGCCGATTGCTGGCATAGCGTTCGACGACGCCCTTGTCGTGATAGCCGATGTACTCCTGATAGTACTCCTCGGGTGACAGGCTCAATCCTCGCGGTGCCAGAACCTCCTGATATGCGCGCAAGTGCAGCGCTTCGCTATCCGAAATCACTCCATCAAAGTCGAACACGATCGCCTGAAGCGCTCGCATCAGCGTGATGTCGTCGTGTCTGCCGCGCGCAAACGCTCGCCGGCCCGGATTGGCAGCGTCAGGCGATTCTCCTTTGGCGGCAGCGGACAGTCGTACTCCGGGTTGTAATAACAGTAGGGGTGATACGCAATGTTGAAGTCGACGATATAGATACCTGTCGGCGTCGGGTCGAGATTCATGTAGCGGCCAGCCTGATAGGTTTCGGTGCCGCTTGTCAGATCCGAAAATGGAACGAACAGACGGCGTGAGCCGTCCTCCAGAAACGCCGCCAGCTTCATCGGCTGGCCTTTCAACGTGAACTCCAGCGTGCCAATACGCGTCGTCGCGCGCAGTTTGCCCGTCGAGGTGGGCATCTGCAGGCGGACCTGGTCGGCAGCTGGCGCGAGTTGGGCAGGTACTGCGTACGATTCGTCGATTGCAAAATACGCGAGCGGCAGGAACGTTCCGACGTCCTTCGCCAGGATCGGCGAATCTTCTCCGCCGCCGCGGAACATCTCGTCCTTCCGTGCGCGTTCAGCCGCAATCTTGACGTCGTATTCCTGCGCCGGCTCTGGCGAACAGGCCGACACTACGAGCACGAGAAGAAGGAGCCACGCACGCATCGAGTCGATCAAATCACTAGCGAAGCTTCGCTGCAACCGCCAACCGGCCAACGCTGGGCCCAGCTCCGCTGCGCTGGTAGTGTTGGTTTCGCCCCGCTCCGCGGGGCATCAATAGAAAAGATACCCTCCCTTGGCGACCGACGCATCGGCGAGTCGCCGCCGGAGCACAACCGTGTTGGCAGGCGTGACTTTGAGCAGCCGCCGCAGCGCTGCCAGCTGCGTCCGAAGGGCGTCGCCCTCGGCCATGGCAGCGAGGCACGATCGAGCTGCCAGCTCGATACGGCCAGCCGCTTCGTGGATGTACACCCGAGCCGCGTCCGACTGGAGATCTGCAGTCGACACGCGATCGCCTGCGCCACGCTGCGCCCGCAACAAGGCACTCTCGCTTGCGTAGGTGTCGATCAGGACGTCGGCCAGATAGGTGAGCACCTCCTGCTCGTCCTGGAGCTTCTCACCGTATCGCTGCATCGCGGTCCCGGCCAGCATCAACACGACTTTCTTGAAGGCGCTGACGGCCCTGGCTTCCTCGGCCATCACGCTGTCCTCTTCACCCGGCATCGACATCGAGGGGCTCATGATCTCGTCCTGGAGACGCTTGGCTGCCGCGATGAGCGGAAGCTCACCTTTGAGCGCCTTCTTCATGAGCATTCCCGGAATGAGCAGGCGGTTGATCTCGTTGGTGCCCTCGAAGATGCGGTTGACTCGTGCGTCGCGGTAGTGACCCTCGGCCGGGTAGTCACGAACGAACCCGTTACCGCCATGGATCTGCACGTTCTCGTCGAGGATGTAGTCGATGACTTCGCTTCCGAGCACCTTCGCGATTGAGGCTTCGACCGCGAACTCTTCGAGCGCCTTCAACATTGGTTCGCCGCGATGGCCGCTGCCGTCCGAGGTGTTGGTAACCATCGTGTCGATCAGGCCCGCGGTGCGGTACATCATGGCTTCGAGCGCGAACTGCCGCGCCGTCATTTCGCCGAGTTTGTACTTGATCGCACCGAAGTTGGCGATCGCCGTGCCGAACTGCTTGCGCGTCGATGCGTATTTGGTGGCCTCGGCAATCGCCGCGCGGGCGCCGCCCGAGCACATGGCACCCAGCTTGAACCGGCCGAAGTTGAGCACGTTGAACGCGACCTTGTGGCCCTTGCCGATCTCCCCGAGCACCGCGTCCGCAGGCACGTTCACGTCCTGAAGGATCACGGGTGTCGTCGACGATCCGAAGAGCCCCATCTTGTGCTCTTCCTTGCCGCTCGACACGCCAGGCCATGCTCGCTCGACGATGAACGCGGTGAACTGTTCGCCGTCGACCTTGGCGAAGATGACATAGACGTCGGCGAAGCCGCCGTTGGTGATCCACATCTTCTCGCCCGACATCACGTAGCTGCCGTCGGCCTGCCGCATCGCGCGCGTCTTCGCGCCCAGTGAATCTGAACCGGACCCCGATTCGCTCAAGCAGTACGCACCTACCTTCGTGCCCGAAACAAGGCCCGGCAGATACTTGTTCCTCTGAGCCTCGGTTCCGAACATGTAGATGGGCAGAATCGTGAGATTGGCCTGCGCACCAAACGTGGCGCCGAACGACGAGTAGCGGGAGAGCTGCTCCGAGACGACCAGCGTCGCGATCTTGTCGAGGTCGACGCCGCCATATTCCTCGGGGATGTTGGTCCCGAGCAGGCCGAGCCCGCCACATTTGACCAGGAGATCGCGATTGAGCGCCCAATCCTTTTGCTCGAGGCGCTCCTTGTTCGGCATGACCTCGTTGTCGATGAACTCCGCAGCCGTCTGCGCAATCAGACGATGCTCGTCGCTCAATTGCTCGGGCGTCGTGACGGTGGACGGATCCGTCTCTTCGATCAGCCACGCGCCACCACGAATCGTCTGTTCGCTCACCGTTGTCATGACATTTCCTTTTCGCTACCCGTTCGTGTGTCGATGTAAGTAGATGTCGTCAGAGTCGTTCGAAGATTCCCGCCGCTCCCATACCGCCGCCAACGCACATGGTCACGAGGCCGTAACGGCTGCCGCGTCGCTGCATCTCGTGGACGATGGTTGCCGTCAGCTTCGCGCCGGTGCAACCCAGCGGGTGACCGAGCGCAATCGCGCCGCCGTTGACGTTGAGGCGCGCCGGGTCGATGGGCAGTTCCTTGAGACACGCCAGCACCTGCGCGGCAAATGCTTCGTTGAGCTCGATCAGGTCGATCTGATCGAGCGTCAGTCCGGCAAGCTTCAGGACTTTCTTGATTGCGGGAACCGGACCAATCCCAAACAGTTCAGGGGCAACACCGGCCGTTGCATACGCGACGAAGCGCGCGAGCGGCTTCAAGCCGTGCGCCTTCGCGTAGTCCGAGGACGCGATCACGACGGCTGCCGCCCCATCGCTGGTCTGCGATGAGTTGCCGGCGGTCACCGTCCCCTGAGCATGAAAGGCCGGGCGCAGCTTCGCGAGCGCCTCTGGAGAGGTATCACGTCGAGGCCCTTCGTCCGTTTCGAATGAGATGATTCGCGTCGGAATCGTCCGCTTGTGGCCGTTCGTCCCGTTGCCGTTCGTGTCGACGACGGTCACCTTCAGCGGGACGATCTCGTCGCGAAACCGTCCCGACTCGATGGCGGCCAGCGCCTTCTGATGGCTGTGGAGGGCGAAGGCATCCTGCTGATCGCGCGATATGGCAGACAGCCTGGCGTGATTCTCGGCGACAAGGCCGGTGCTGAGATAGACGTCAGGGTAACTATCGACCAGGCCCGGATTGGGGGAGATCTTGTTCCCACCCATCGGGACCATGCTCATGGACTCGGTGCCGCCCGCCACGACCAGGTTGGCGTGGCCCACCATGATCCGCTCGGCGCCATAGGCGATTGCTTGCAGGCCGGACGAACAGAATCGATTGATAGTCACGGCCGAGGCGTCGATGGGAACTCCGGCACGGAGGCTCGCGATCCGTGCGACATTCATTCCTTGTTCGCCTTCGGGCATTGCGCATCCCAGGATGACGTCGTCCACGTCGGCAGGCGGCGCGCCTGATGCACGATCCAATGCTTCGCGAATGACGACCGAGGCCATGTCATCCGGCCGCATCACGCTCAGCGTGCCCTTGGGCGCTTTACCAACTGCCGTGCGAACCGCGGAAACGATCACTGCGTCTTGCATCACTGCACCTTTGTATTTCTCAATGACGCCTCGCCAAGCAGGTCTTCAACTGCCTGACCCAGCTCCATCGTCTTACCGTTGAACAGGTGATCGGCGGCGTCGATGATGACGAGGTCTTTCGGTTCGCGAAGCTGCGCGTAGAACTTCTTCACCTCGCGAACCGGGATCAGCTCGTCGAACTCGCCGTGGATCAGCACCTTCGGCTTGTCGCTCTGCTTGAACGCCGAGAAGTCGTAGCGGTCGATTGCCGGACCGATGCCGAGCATCAGCTGCACTCGCGGCTCTTCAGCGCCGACGGTCAATGCCACCCACGATCCGAACGAAAACCCAGCCGCCCATAACGGGAGGCCCGGATATCGATCCGCCATGAAATCGAGCGCGGCGCGAAAGTCTTCAATTTCTCCGGGACCGGCGTCGTGGTTGCCGGCACTCAAACCCACGCCGCGAAAGTTGAAACGCAGCACCGCCACGCCGATTCTCGCCAGTGCCTTCGACGACTGGTACACCGCCTTGGTATGCATCGTTCCGCCGTGCAACGGGTGGGGATGTGCAAACACGGCGGCCACACGGGGCTCGTCTGCCGGCAGGTCGAGCAGCGCCTCGAGCGGCCCGGCAGGGCCGCTGATCTCACGCAGAAACTCTTCGGGAATCTTGGACATCTGCTAAGGCCGCCATTTTGACGATCGAAGAGAGGTTGCAGGGGCCTGGGCAGATGTCCCGCCCCGCGGAGCGCCAGCCAACGCTGCCCCGAGCGAAGCGGAGCCGGCCAGCCATTCTTCGGACCTCCGTGGCGGCGCTTCGCGAGTGGTCTCGTCGGCAAATCGCCGAATGATCTCGGCAAACTCGTTCGGCTTGGTCAGCATCCCGATGTGTCCCGTCCTCGAGAGCACAACATGCTGCGCCGCCGGCAGTGCCGACAGGTAGCGCCGGGTCAACGCCGGATCGACGACGCGATCGAGGCCATCCTCACCGGTGATGACGAGCACTGGTTGACCGACTTCCGAGACATCTGAGTACTGAAAGGCTTCGGTCCACCGCAAGCGCGCCGCCATTCGGCTCGGCGACATGAAAGCGCGCATCACGCGTGCGGTTTGTGCCGTGGCGAAGCGCACGACGCCGCCGAATCCCGGCAATGCGGCACGCAATTCGGGAAGCATCCGTGTCGGCGAATCGAGCGCGAAGATCGGGCTCAACAATCGCGGTGCGCGAAGGTAGAAACGTGCGCGCGCATTTGGCCGCCAGTCCGGCGGCAACGCCGAAACGAGCACGAGGGCGCGAACACGCTCTGGGTGGCGAGCCGCGAACTCCGCAGCGATGGGACCGCTGTACCAAACGCCGATCAGGACGGCTTGCCGAAGGCCGGCGCGCTCGAAGGCCTGATCGATCTGCGCCAGGTAGTTTTCGATCCCAAGGCTGGGATCGTAGTTGAACCCGCTCGACGGCTCGTCGCACAGCGAAAACGTGATCACCCGGCATCGTTCGGCCAGCGCATCGACGGTAGGCGCCAGCCACTCCCAGCGCCCTTGGATGCCAGGCATGAGAACGATCGGTGTACCAGTACCGCGATCGATCATGTCAGTTCCGTAACGGTTTGCCGGTCTTCAGCGTGTGCTGAATCCGCTCGAGCGTCTTGCGCTCGCCCAGCAGGCTCAGGAACGCTTCCCGTTCGAGATCCAACAGGTAACCCTCATCAACCGTTGCCGCATGCGGCAAGTCGCCGCCGGCGAAAATGTGAGCGACCTTTCGGCCGATCAAGGCATCGTGGTCCGACGCGCGACCCGCACGCCACGCCAGATGGACCCCCAGCTTCAATGCCGCCCCCAGCGACGCGCCGCCCACCGGAATCGCCGTTCTGGCGGCAGGCTTTACATAACCTTCCCGGACTCGCTCGAGCGCTTTGGCCTTTGCGTCGGCAATCAGGCGCTCGCGATTCATCGTGAAATTGTCGGTGGCCGCGAGGTAACCGAGGCGCTTGGCCTCGGGACCGCTCGTCGAGACTTTCGCGAGCGCTACCGTCTCGAAGGCCTTCTGCACATACGGCAACGGGTCGCTCTGTAGCGTCGGTAGCGCACTCATCGCGCGAACCAGCATCTCCTTGGTGCCGCCGCCAGCGGGCACCAGGCCTACGCCAACCTCGACCAGGCCCATATAGGTTTCAGCAGATGCCTGGACGCGATCAGCATGCAACGAGATCTCGGCGCCTCCTCCCAGCGTCAGACCCGCTGGAGCGGCGACGACCGGCACATCGCTGTAGCGAAGCGACAGCGTCGCCTGCTGAAACGTGCGAATCATCAAGTCCAGCTCTTCCCAGTTGGCCTCTTGCGCCTCCAGGAGCACCAGCATCAGATTGGCGCCGGCCGAGAAGTTTGGTGCATCGTTTCCGACCACCAGCGCACGGCCGTTGCGGGTCGCCTCCTTGACGCCCGCGTGAAGCATCTGGACCTGGTCGCCACCCAGAGCGTTCATCTTCGAGTGGAACTCGACGCAAAACACTCCGTCGCCAAGATCAACGACGCTTGCCCCGGCGTTCTTCTTAATCACCTGGTTCCGCTCACGTGCGGTTCGAAGGATCAGCAGATCGCCGGCAGTAGGAGCCAATGAGCCGTCGCGGAACTGGTTTCGTCCCGAATCGAGCACTTGCTGAACGAGTTGGGGAGTTCCGCAGTGGACCGCCTGACCGCCCGTCGCCCGCGCCGCCTCCATGACCTCGGCCACGCCGATGGCGTCGAACAGCTCGAAGGGCCCCAACTCCCATGCGAAGCCCCATCGCATCACCCGGTCGACGTCGTCGATCGAATGGGCAATCGCTGGAGCAATGCGCGCCGTGTAGACAAGGGTCGGGGCGAGCGTCTCGCGTAGGAATTGCCCGGCCTTGTCCTTGGCGCGAAACAACATCCGCACGCGTTCACGAAGATCGTCGACTGACTTGCCGGCCTCGATCGAAGGAATTCGCGCAGGCTGCTTGGCCCGATACTCGAGAGTTGCAAGATCCAGCGTCAGGATCTCGGTTTCTCCTGCGGGATTCTTCTTCCGCGAGTAGAAGCCGCGTCCGCTCTTCTCGCCCAGCGCACCTCGCTCGAGCATCTGCTGGACGATCGGCGGGACCACGAAGGCCGCCCGATCGCTTTCGTCGGCAAGCCGCTCGTTGAGATTGCGCATCACGTGAGCGAGCACGTCGATACCCGCGATATCCATGGTGCGGAAGGTGGCGCTGCCCGGCCGGCCAAGCGCCGGACCTGTGATGGCATCGACCTCTTCGATCGTGTACTTGCCGCTCGTGACCGCATCGAGGGTCCGGGCGACACCGTACAGCGCGATGTGGTTGCCGATGAAGTTCGGTGTGTCCTTCGCGACGACGACGCCCTTGCCGAGATGGTGATCGGCAAAATCGCGAACGGCTTCGAGAATGGCAGGGTCTGTCTCGGCGGTTGGGATGACCTCGAGCAACCGCAGGTAGCGCGGCGGGTTGAAGAAATGCGTGCCGAGCCAATGCCGTCGAAAATCGTCACTGCGGCCTTCCGCTAGGAGTGCGATGGGAATACCCGACGTATTCGAGCTGACGATCGAGCCTGCTCGTCGATTGGCATCCACGCGAGCGAGAAGTTGCTGCTTGATGTCGAGCCGCTCGACGACGGCTTCCATGATCCAGTCGATGCTCGACAGTTTCGAAAAGCCATCGTCGAAACCGGCGGTGGCGATCAATCGTCGCGAGTCCGGTGTGTATTGAGGATCCGGCTTGAGGCGGACCGCCTTCTCGAGCCCGTCCCGTGCGAGTTCGGGTGTCAGATCGAGCAACAGGACGGGAATTCCGGCGTTCGCGCAGTGCAGCGCGATCTGTGCACCCATGGTGCCGGCACCGAGGATCGCGATGGAGTTGATGCTCATACGGACGCCGATACTTTTGCCCGTGCGGGCGATTTCGCGGCGACGCCTCCAACGAACAGTTCGACGACCACATCAGCCTCGGCGGCCAGCGAGTAACGCCGTCGACTCAGGACCCAGTTGGTTGCCATCTCGTCGAGCGCGCCGAAGAACACCTTGGCGGCGATGGTCGGGTTGATGTCGTTCTTGAACGCGCCCGATTCCTGGCCCGCCGCGATCGTCTCGCGAATCATGCCGAGGTAGTCGCGGAGATAGGTGGACGAGAAGCGCTCCATGAACTTTGTCGTCTGCCGCAGTTCGACCTGAAACACCACCGCGAGGTCGCGATCGCGACCGAGCCGTTCGAGGTGGAGTTTGGCGATCAGGCTGAGGCGCTGACGGGGGTCGTCAACAGCTTCGAGCCCACGCCGTCCCTCAGCCAGTGCATCGCGCATCGTGCGCTCGAAGAGCGACACGAGCAGATCGTCCTTGCTGCGAAAATACAGGTAGACGGTTCCGGCGGCGACGCCGGCGGCGCGGGCGATATCCGCCACCTGCGATTGAAAGTAGCCGTTCTGAGCGAAGACCTGCGTGGCGGCCTTCAGAATGGCGTCCCTTTTGTCCTGGCCATGGGCCTGGGGTCTGATGACGGGTGTGCGGCGGGAGGCTGCTAGGGGCATTTCGGTCAGTGGTCGGTGGTCAGTGATCGAGTGGTTCGGTAATGAATGAACGTTCATTCATTGTCTGCCCGCGTACCGTCCACTGTCAACCTCTGTTTCAGCCCCTATTTCCACCTCATCAGAATGCGCTCGCGGTCGAAGAGCCGGACGCCGGCGATCCCGAGCAGGACGTTGAAGAGCACCAGGATCAGGCCAGTCATGAGGATGGCCGTCAGGCCAATCAAGAACTGACCGATCAGCTGGCCGACGAACACCGCAGTCACCGGCATGACCACGAGCGCACCGAGTTGCTGGGCGGATCGTGGATCGTTCACTCGCGAGGAAATGATCACGGCGAGCATGAGCGCCGTGATGGTGAGCAGCGGTCCCACCAGGAAGAACATGACGAGCGTTCGTGGGCCGAGCATGGTCTGCCAGACCCCGGGTTCCGCGATCACAGAGATCAGCGCGATGTCCGCCGCAAGCGTCACCCACATCAGCCCGAGGCCAAAGGCCAACGGCGTCATCGACTTGGCGATCAGAAGTTCCGCCGTCGTGATGGGCGTGGCGAGCAGAGGCTCGAGCGTGCGTGCGAGCTTTTCTCCAATGACCGCATGCGCGGCGATGGCCATCGATCCGACGACCGGCACCATCAACAGCAAGAGCCCGAACTGGTGAAAGAGAAACGCTTGAATCAGGGCGTTGCCTTCGAGAGTCGCCAACTCCGGAACCATCGTGACGGCAAGCGCCGTGCCCTCCGCGAACTCTCTGGACTCGGCGAGCGATTCGCCGGCGATCATCGGCGCCAGTATCGCGACGAGAAATCCGGGGAGGACCGCCGCAATTGCCATCCAGACTGCCGGCAAGAGCGTGCCAGGATTTGCCCACAGCTCCGCGGCGTCCTTCAGCATGATCGCCCTGACGCGGCCCGCCGCGCCTGACCTCAAGCCACCCCCTCGATGTCGCCGACCAGAGATAAATACACTTCCTCCAGCGTCCGTTCCCTCGGCACTACTCGACGCACCCTTGCGCCGCCGGTGACCAGGCTCGCGACGACGTCGGGCACTTGATCACTGCTCGCAAGGGTCACGCTCAGCGTCGAGCCGGCAATGTGAGCCCCCTCCACGAAAGTAGGCAGATGCTTCTGCCACTGCTCCCCCGGACCGTCGACTTCAATGTCCACGTGCATGCCGGTCAGGCGTTGTCGAAGTACCGACGGGGAAGCGTCAGCGAGCAGATCGGTATTGAGCACGGCAATGCGATCCGCGAGCTCCTCCGCTTCGTGCAAGTTGTGCGTCGAAACGAGCAGCGCGCGGCCCTCTCGACGGAGGCTGGCAATCAGATCGCGGACATGTCGGGCGTTGGCGGGATCAAGGCCGGAGGTTGGTTCGTCGAGCAGGACGATTGCCGGCGCGTGCATCAGCGCTCGCGCCAGAGCAAGTCGTTGTCGCAGTCCTTTTGACAACGCCCCCGCGACGTCGCGTCGCCGGTCGGTCAACGCCACCATCGCAAGAGCTCGCGCGACAGACTCTTGCGGATTCGGCAGTCCGTACAGCCTCGCGTAAGTCACGAGGTTCATGTGGACGGATAGGCGATCCCACAACCCCGGTGATTCGGTGAGTAGGCCCACGCGTCGCCGAAGCGCGTCAGCTGACTTTGCCTGCAGAGGTACGCCTTCGAGCTCGACCGTACCTGATGACGGTGGAATCAGGCCCGCCAGCATACGTAAGGTTGTCGTCTTGCCGGCGCCGTTGGGCCCCAGAAGTGCGACGATCTCGCCGCGATGAAGGGCGATTGAGAGGTTGCGAACCGCGACTCGCGCGCCAAACGACCGTGTGAGTGCGCTGGCGCGCACCGCGACTTCCGGGACGGACATCGCCCGTCAGACTAACGCACTTCGAGCGTGGCTTGAATCGCCGTGAAGAACACCTCGGCCATCCTTGCGTATCCAGCTTCGGTGGGATGAAGGCCATCGACGCCGATGAAGCGCGTCACGTCGACAGACAGGGCGGTGTAAAGATCCACAAGGACCGCGCCTTCTCCGGCGGCCGTCGCCCGTATACGGTCGTTGAGCGCGACGATGGTGGTCTGGGGCAGCGCGTGTACGCCCGTCGGTCGACTTGGCGGCAGCGTGGCCATGAAGACTCGCGCGCCACGATTGCGTCCCTCTTTCGCCATCGTGTCGAGCGCGATCGCGGCGCGCGAAACACCAGGCGTTCCCAGTCCCCCGAGGTCGTTGACGCCTTCCAGCAACAACAACACCTCTGGGCGAACGTTTGCCATCACCCCTGGCAGCCGCCGCGCGCCATCCTCCGCCCACTCACCCGAGCGACCGGCATTGACCACGCTGAGGCTCTGTAGCTGAGTGGTGTAGACGCTGCGCATCGCAACCGCGAGTCGCGACGGATAGGAGGCATCGGGCACCAACGTCAAAATGAAGTTGAATGGATCACGTGCGGACATGGATCCAGGCACCGTGACCTCACCTGCCGTGAAGCTGTCGCCAAACGCCAGGAACTTGGTCCGCGTCAGTTGTGGAAGCGGGGCGACGGTTACCGTGAAGGAGCACGAAGAGGTCGCGGCAATCACGTCAGTCGCGATGCACTGGACTGGCGATGCGCCCATGGGGAACATGGAACCGGACGGTCGTGAACAGCTGATCGTGATCGGCGCCCGCCCACCGGATGTCGTCGGATTTGGAAACGACACGGGAACCGGGGCACCATTGGTCGTCGATGCGGTAACGGACACGGGGCAAGCGATCGAAAGCGGAGGGTTGGGCGGTTGTGGGCTGGTCGGTGGAGGTTCCGGGGCAGTCGGTGTGTTACAACCGACCGTCACGAGCGCAACCGCTACGAGCCATGCGACGAGCAGCTGCTCGACAGCCGCCCGGATGGACACCGTCATTCTGTGCATTTTACAATGTGTAATTTGGCTCTGATAACTGGTTTCTCCAAGCAATTGCTGATCGCCGGGAGCCTCGCCGTCCTGTTTACGGCCTGTTCCGACGCTCCGACGGCTCCTTCCGCCGTTCCGGCGGCAGCTCAAGCCCCCGAGTTCGCCCAGCAGCCGCCGCCGGTGCCGCCGCGGAACATTCAAGCGCCGCCGGGTGCCCTGGGAGTCACTCGATTCGTTGCGTTTGGCGACAGCATCACCTTCGGAACCCTCTCCTCGTCGGATGGGCTGTTTCTCTTCGACGTTCCTTCGCACTCCTATCCCGTGCGGCTGGAACTGGGGCTGGATACCTACCACGCCCCACAAGGGTTTGTGGTCGGCAACTTTGGCAATCCGGGTGAGGGCGTGAGCTTCTCGTCCACCTTCACCCGATACCAGAACGTGGTGCAGACTCAACGACCGCAGGTCGTGCTGCTGCTCGAAGGCGTCAACGACCTGAATGTGGGTATCAGCCAGTCGGCGATCAGCGCCGCGCTCGCACAGATGCTCGATTACGCCATCCTCCGCGGAATACCCGTGATGATTGCCACGATGCCACGAATCTACGACACGCCCACGATCGATCGGCCCGACGAGCGCATCGTCCCCTTCAACGACGAGGTGCGGCGGCTCGCGTCGGCGCGGCAGAACGCCCATGTCGTGGATCTCTACGCTGCGTTTGGTACCGATCGCAGCCTGATGGGCGGTGACGGGCTCCATCCAACGCCGGAAGGCTACGACGTCATGGCCGCGACTTTTCTCGCGGCCATCGAGCGGACGTTCCCGGTCACGCGGACGGTGCAGTAGGGTTTGCGAACTCGAAGCACCCGGGCGTTACGAGTAGCGATCCGCGTCGATTGAACGACAGGCTGCTCGGCGACAGCAGCCCGGCCCCCTGCAGCTGGATCGTCCTGATCTTCTCGCCTTCATCCGAGAACACATAGGTGAACGGAATCATGAACGAGACCCAGAGATTGCCGGACGGGTCGACGGCCGCGGTACGGACCGTCGGCACCACCAACGGCAGCTCGCCTCCGTCGACATTACGACGCGGCCATTTCTTCGGCATTTGCTCGATCACTTGATCGAGCTCGCGACCCTGGATCACTCGCTCGAATAGCAGCACACCCTTCGCGTCGTAGCGGCGAAAAACAGGGTTGCCCGCCAGAAAGACGAAATAGAAGCCACCGGATGGATGCGGCAGCGGGATACCGGTATTCATTGCGAAGTGAAGCTGCCGATCGCTCTCGTAGCCTGTGGACCGCAAGGTGCCGACGCTGCGAATCGGCGTGCCGGCAAGGCCATACTCGGTGATGAGCGCGTTGGCCTCCGGCTGGTTCAACACGACCGAACGCCCAAGGAAGGCCAACGTGCTGACCCCTCCAAGAGCCAGCCCGCCGACGCTGACGCGCGTCTGCGCTCGACCGGGCAGCATGAAGCCCGTGATCCACTTGCCGGTCGAGTCGAAAACCTGAATGCGTTCCTTGCCGTTGGGGGCATCGGCGACTGCAAACGTCCCATCCGATCCCAGATCAAACGCCGACGGCTCCAGTAATCGACCGCCCTCTCCACCGATCTCGACGATTTTTTGCGGAGGTCGCATATCGGCTTCGACGCGGTACACCGCATGGGACCGGCGGTCGAACACGTAGTACGCACCGGAAGCCGCCTGTTGAATGCCGAGAGGTTCGCGAAAGGCGTTGCAGACCTGAGGCGGAAGTCCGCCAGTGGCCCGAAGAATTTCAACTCGGCCAGGAGAAGCCTGTGGTGGCGTCTGAGCGTCAAAGGCCGCGGAGCACATCAAGACGAAGATGGAGCCGAATGACGCGATGCGATGCACGGACGAAGCGAAGTCTCTAATGCGTGCCTGCCTGCGCGGCTGACCGAAGCTCACGACGCAAACGACCTGGCACGATCTCGACCGAGGTCATTGAATAGACATGCTCGACGAATCGGTCCCCCCCAGGGAAATCGATGGCCAATGAGAAGGCGACCAGATCCAGCCACCGACCGATACCAGGAACACGGAAGAGACCAGCCACAGCGTTCGACGCGCGTGGCGGTCCAAGTTAGTAGCGCGCGACCTCGCGAATCGCCTGCAGCACGTCACCGGATTGCGGCAGGATCACCTCTTCGAGGTCGGGACTGTACGCCACCGGGCAGTCCATGGCCGCGACTCGCTTGATCGGCGCGTCGAGGTAGCCAAAGAGCTCGTCGCTGATTCGAGCGGCGATCTCGGCGCCGAAACCGCAGGTCAGCTGGTCCTCGTGGGCGATGATGACTCGATTCGTCTTCTTGACGAGCTCGGCAATCCCGTCCCAGTCGTACGGAATGATCGTGCGGAGGTCGAAGACGGCGACGCTGATGCCGTCTTTCTCGGCCTGCTGGGCCGCCAACAGCGAACGCTGCGTGAGGGCACCCCACGTCAAGACGACCATGTCCTTGCCTTCTCGACGCAAGGAGCCGCGGCCGAACGGAATCATGTAGTCGGCGCCTGGATAAATCCCTTTGTTGTAAGTCTGGCGGTAGAGGTGTTTGTGCTCGAGGAAGAGGACCGGATCGGCGCATCGAATCGACGAGCGCAGCAGGCCCGCCGCGTCAACCGCATTGGACGGAAACACGATGCGAATACCGGGGCAGTGCGCGAAGATGCTGACGCCGGACTGGCTATGGTACGGCGCTCCGCCGCGCAGGTATCCGCCAATCGGCACGCGGACGACCATCGGGCACGAGAAGTTGTTCGATGAGCGATAGCGCAGCATCGACATCTCGTCCTTCAGCTGCATCATGGCGGGCCAGATGTAGTCGAAGAACTGAATCTCGACAACGGGCTTCAACCCTCGCGTGGCCATGCCGACGGCGCGGCCGATGATATTGGCTTCGGCCAGTGGGGAATTGAACACACGATCCGGTCCGAATTGCCGCTGCAATCCGTGGGTCACCTTGAACACACCACCCTTGCCGGGGACGTGCGCCAGCGACGACACCTTGCTGGCATCGGCGACATCTTCGCCGAACACGACGATGCGCGGGTTGACCGCCATCTCGTCTTTCAAGGTCCGGTTGATCGCCGCGACCATCGTGTCTGGCTTGCCCTCGGTCCTGGCCGGAGTATCAAAGGCTGGCGAAGTCGGATCGACGTCCGGCGAGAACACGTACCAATCAGCTGTCTCGGTGCCAGGCTTCGGCGCAGCCAGCGCGGCCGTCGTGGATTCGCCAACCTCGCGGTCGACGTCTGCCGCAATTGCCTCGATCTCGTTTTGCGTCGCGATGCCTTCGCTGATCAAGAACTGTCGCATCCGCGTCAGCGGATCGCGCTTCGATTCGGCTTCCCGTTCTTCCGTCGTCTTGTACAGGCGCTCGTCATCGGACAACGAGTGCGAGTACGGGCGGATCACCTTCGCGTGCACGAACGCGGGCTTGCGTTCGCGCCGCACCCACTCCACGGCCTCGCCCATCGTTTGGTAGCTGGCCAGAAAGTCCGTGCCGTCGCAGCGAAGGACTTTCAGGTTGGGGAACGACTCGACAAGTCGCGAGATGTCGCCGCCGGCGGTCTGCACTTCGACGGGGACCGAAATCGCGTAGCCGTTGTCTTCGACCAGGTAGAGGATCGGCGCGTTCCGCGTGCACGTGGTGTTGAGCGATTCCCAGAATTCGCCTTCGCTCGTGGCGCCCTCGCCAATCGAGACGTAAGTGATCTCGTCCTTGTGGTAGCGCTCGGACCGATCCGGAATGTCGGTGATGCGGTCGTACAACAAGGTCGATTCCGCGCACCCGACCGCCTGCAGGCACTGCGTGCCGGTGGGGCTGCCCTGCGACGGGATGTTCAACTTCGAATGGCCCCAATGCGAGGGCATCTGACGGCCGCCGGAATTCGGATCGTCCTTGGCGCCAACCGCGGCGAGGAGCATCTCGAGCGACGTCATCCCGAGCGTCAGACAGAGCGCCCGGTCGCGGTAGTACGGATAGAACCAGTCGTGCCCGGCCCGAAGATGGAGGCCGGCGGCGGTCAAGATCGCCTCGTGGCCGGCCCCGCTAATCTGAAAGAAGATGAGACTCTGATTCTTGAGCTGAATCTCTTTGTCGTCGAGCCGCCGCGACAGCAACATCGTGCGGTACGCGCGTTTGAGATCCTCGCCGGAAAGCCCCGCCCAGGCTGGCTCGCGCGCTGAAACGGCGCTGGCCGATCCTCGTCGGGTTTCGGCGCCGCTCGTCAGCGTCGATCCTTTCATGGTGAGCGGAATTATATCATCCGAGGTGAGTGGTATACTCGCGCCAACTCCCAGTCCAAGCGGTAGTTACGCGTATTTTCCAACCACGTGCTGTAAACAGTTGTCACTGGTGGGCGACCCGATTCCCCGCCGTGGGACCTCCATGAACAAACCGCAAGTTCGATTGCACCGGTGGGATGAAATCGCGCTCGACAAGGTCACGGAAATGATCTCGCGAAAGATCGTGACCGGCGAGCGCGAGATGGTGGCCCAGATTTATCTCAAGCGCGGCGCCCTGGTCCCGATGCACTCGCACGAAAGCGAGCAGATGACCTACATCCTGCAAGGCGCGCTCAAGTTCCTGATCGACGGCCAGGAGATCACCGTTCGGGAGGGCGAAGTCCTTCACATTCCGTCATGGGTCCCGCATCAAGCGGAAGCGCTGGAAGACACCTTCGAGCTCGACCTCTTCAGCCCGATTCGCCAGGATTGGCTGGACGGGACCGATACCTACTTTCAGGAGAAGACCAAGGTCGGGGAATAAACCGGGGACCGGGGAGCGATCTAGTGAATGTGCTTCTTCCAGTCGCTCTTCCAGCTGTCGTCGTCGCGGCCGCCTGAGTAGATCCCGAACTTGCTGCGCGCGCGGTTCATCTTCCACCGCAGCCAGCGATAGCGTAGTTCGTCGAGTGGCCGGCGACGCAGCGCCATCAGATATAGGTAGCCGACGATGAGCCCGCCGAGGTGGGCGGTGTGAGCCACGCCGCCGCCGCTGCTGCCCACCGATGAGAGAAACGCGATCGCACCGACGATCATCACGAAGTACTTCGCCTGAATCGGAAAGATGAAGTACAGGTAGATCGATCGGTGAGGGAACGTCAGGCCATACGCCAGGAGAATCCCGTACACGGCCCCAGACGCACCAATGACGATGCTGTAGTAGATCGATTCGGCGTAGGGAAGACTGCTCAAGGACCACAGGAATGTGATCAGAGCGGCCCCGATGCCAGTCACGAAATAGTACTTGGTGAAGAAGCGCGTGCGCCACGATCGTTCGAGCTCGGTGCCGAACATCCACAGTGACAACATGTTGAACAGGAGATGCATCAGATCTCCGTGCAGGAACATGTAGGTGACGAACCGCCACACGGCAAACCGCTCGACGATGGCTTCTGGCTGAAAACCGAGTGCGACGATGATGTCGGGCACGACGAGCGACAACAGGAACGCGCCGACGTTGATCAGGATGAGGATCTTGATCGCGGGTGTGACCGGGCCGGGGCCGAGCGCGTACGAAATGTCTCGATAAGGTGGCCGAGCCATACCGCGATCGTACTACACGTCAGGCATCGGGCTCCGCGGTCAGGGGCGCGGGTTCTGCGACCTCAGGCCGTGCCGTGACCGTCCGTGGCAGTGGCCACGCCACGGCGGCGGCAAGAATGGGGACCAGGGCGGTGATGGACAAGGCGACGTCCAGTCCCAGGCGATCGCCGAGATTGCCGACTACTGGAGCCAGCAACGAGCCCACTCCCCAGGCGAAGCCCATCATCAGGGACGACACCGTCGCCGCGCTGACCGGCGCGAGCTGCTGGCCAAACGTCACGTTGACGGGGAGCGTCGACTGCAGCAAGAAACCGCCGATCGATACGAGAGCCGTCAGCGTCCAGCCCGTGTTGAGCTGGCCGATTAACAGGA
This sequence comes from uncultured Acidobacteriota bacterium, assembly GCA_963724485.1. Lineage (GTDB taxonomy): Bacteria > Acidobacteriota > Vicinamibacteria > Vicinamibacterales > UBA2999 > JACCSI01. The sequence continues at coordinate 200,997 of CAVRUW010000006.1, read as the reverse complement.
ACGGTGTCGAAGCGAGCAAGGTCCAGATGATCACGCGCCGCGCTCCGTAGACATCCGAGAGTGGTCCGCCGAGAAAGCCTCCGACGGTACTGACGCACAAATACACCGACACGGCCACGCTGGCCTCACCAACCCCCATTCCCTGACGCGTCAACAGGACGGGCAGAAAAACCGAGAGGCTGTTTGCCGACAGCGTACGAAGGACCACGATGACGTAGAGCAGCGTCAGTGGCTTGGCGTATGGACGCAAGCTGCGCCAGCTCTGATTCTCGCCGCGCGAGGGAATCTTCACCTGGCGAATCAGTCGAAGCGTATAGGTGAGGGCGAGCAGACCAGGAACCGCCACGAACCACGACAAGGACGGGCCGAGCGCGAGCACGGCTGGCGCAAACACGACCGGCGCGACGGAAAATCCCAGCGACCCGCCCGAGATGTGGGTCGACATCGCCAGCCCTTTTCGATCGCCCGAAACCGAGTGGACCAACGCGGCTGCTGGCGGATGAAAGGCGGCGCCGCCAAGTCCACCAATGAGAAGGATCGCTGCCAGCATTGGCAGGCTGGTCGCAGCACCAATCGCGCTCAGGACGATGACGGACAGCAGCGGTCCGGCCATGAGCAGAACGCGGGGACGCCAGCGGTCTGCGAGGGTCCCAAAACCAAGCTGCGACACCGAACTTGCCAGCTGATAGCACATCGCCAACACGCCAACTTCCTGAAGCGACAGGTTGAGACGCGGGATGAGCAGCGGCAGGAGCGGAGCGAACATGTTGCCGTACGCATCGACGATGAAGTGGGTCGACGCCGTGGCCCAGATCGCAGAATGGAGACCGAAACGTTTCAACGACGCAACCTTCGAAAGCGGCCGAGCACCATCTCGCGCGCTTCGTGGAACTCACGCACGCGCAAGAGAGAGGCGGCGGCGGCAAGCACACTCAAGCCGATCGCAATTGCCCCTGCGACCCTGACCGCTTGCATGGGTATTGAACTGCCCGGAATGATCTGATTGAGCTCCATCTGGGCGAACCAAGCGGCCACACCCATCGCAAGGCCGGCGGCGAGGATCTTGAAAAACGTGATTGTAAGCTGGCGGCCCTCAATCCCGCCGAGGTGACGACGTAACAGGATGACCTGCAGCGCGGCGTTGACGATTGCCGCTAGCGAAGTCCCAAGCGCCAGACCGGCAAATCCCATCACGCGTATGAGCGCGACGTTGACCGCGATGTTCACGACGACGGAGACGATGCTGGCGGTCACGGGAATCTGGCTCTGTCGAAGCGCATAGAACGCCGGCGAGACGATTCGCACGACGGAGTACGCGACCAGTCCCAAGGCGTAAAGCTGCAACGCCCGCGCGGTGGCTGCGGTATCAGCCGCCGTAAATCGCCCGTGCTCGAAGATCAAAGCAACGATTGGCCCGGCGAGCACGATCAAGCCGATCGTCGCCGGGATGTTGAGCACCAGCATCAGCCCGATCGCGGATCCGACGGTGCTTCGCATCTTCGGCGTGTCGGACAACGCGGCCAGCCTCGATAAGGCCGGCGTCGATGCGGCTGCGATCGAGACGCCAAACAGCCCAATCGGCAGGTACATCAGTCGAAAGGCGTAGTCGAGCCATGACACGGCGCCGGTGCCCTGGCTCGAGGCGAACTGGGTATTGACGAGCACGTTGATTTGCGTCGCGGCCATGCCAATCGTGCCGGGCCCCATCAACAACAACACGCGATGCATTGCCGGATCCTTGAACGCGAAGGACGGGCGGTAGGAGAAGCCCTCTCTGCGAAGTGGTTCCAGCTGCAACAGAACCTGGCCCACGCCGCCGATGAGCGTGGCGATGGCGATCAAGACGATTGGCTGAATGCCAAGCGAGGGTGCGATTGGAATGAACAACAACGCAATCACGATCGTTGCGACGTTGAACATCGCAGGCGACAGGGCCGGAATGAAGAACCGTCCCAACGAGTTCAGCATTCCCATCGCAACGGCTGCGAGCGCCGCCATGGTCAGGAACGGCGCCATGATCCGTGCGAGATAGACCGTCAGCTCGAGCTTGCCAGGGACGACAGAGTAGTCGTCGGCAAAAAATCTGACCAGCGGCTCCGCGAAGATGAATCCGAGTGCGGCGAGTAGGCCGGTTATCAAGATCAGCGCGGTGACGACCGAGTTGGCCAGCGCCCACGCTCGCGGTTTGCCGCCCGTGGTTAGCTCATGCGTAAACGTCGGGACGAACGCCGCGCTCATCGCACCCTCCGCGAACAGGTCGCGTACGAGGTTGGGGATACGAAAGGCGACGCGGAAGGCATCCATGGCGTCGCCGGCCCCGAAGTAAAACGCGAGTACTTGATCGCGAACCAGCCCCAGGATGCGACTGGCCATGGTGGCCAGACCAAAGAGGCCGGCCGAACGGGCCAGGCGCGGAGCTCCGTCAGGCATGCAAGGCGTGCCCAGCGTAGCACGCTCGATCCGGACACCGTCCCGCCACCGGACACCTGCCCAATTCACACAAAAGAAAAGGGCTCCAGCTTTGGCAGCGGAGCCCTAAAGGAGGATGGTGAGAGGCTGACTAGGCCTTTCAACCATATAGACGGTTGAACTTGGTGAAATGTTTGACCGCGGCCGGTAACTGCCAAAAACCCTGTGTGACCAGCGGCGTGATGGGCGCTAGGCGAGCCGAGCTCGGACCATTTCGTTGAGCTTTTTCCCGTCGACGGTCTTGCCGGCCAGCTTTGCCATCGCCGCCTTCATAACTTTTCCCATGTCCTTCGGACCAGCCGCCCCGGTTTCCGCCATCGCCTCGTTAACCACCGCCTCGAGTTCTTCCGTCGTCACCGACGGCGGCAGGTAGGTCTCGAGAATCGTGATTTCAGCGGCTTCCTTTGCCGCCAGATCCTGTCGTCCGCCCGCCGTGAACTGCTCAATGGAATCACGCCGCTGCTTGACGAGGCTTGCGACGACTTGCAGTTCTTCCGCCGCTTCGAGGGATCGATTCTTTTCGACGCCCTTGTTCATCAGCGCCGCCTTCAGCATTCGCAGCGTGCTCAACCGCGTAGCATCCTTCGCCTTCATTGCGACGGCGATCTCCGAGCTCAACGTTTGTTCAAGTGACATTTCACCCTCAGTGATCCAAATCCCCATCGCCCCATGTGAAGTGCCAGCCGTCCGGATCATCGTAGAAGTCTTCGGGAACCTGAACCGCATTCACTTTCGCGTTCATCGGCACAGTGGACTTGACGACGAAATAGCCAGAGCGGCGAAGCACCTTGCGAAACTTTGCGTGCTGAACATAGCAACGAATCTTGTCCGAGTCTTCCGCGCGGGCCTCGCGGTCGATCCAGCGAAGCAGGGTCTTGAGCCCGCGCTCATCCGACGGATCGACGAGGAAGTCCACGATTTGCGTGACGCGCCCTTGCGGTTCACGCATGTGGCGATAGACCGCGTAACCGTGCGGCTCACCGTCCCGGCGCAGCAGGGCCACTGAATACCGCACGTGTGGAGGCTCCGCGAACTTCCAGTTCAGATACGCCGCGTCACGACGGACCGCGAGGTCGAGGCGTGGAGCGACTCGTTCCCACAGACGATCCATGTCCCGATCGAACCGGCGAACGACCTCGACCTCCTCCCGCATCGGCCGCGCACGTGCCACGACTCGAACGAACGGCAGCGTGACAACGGACACCAACCGATTCACCAACATGGGCCATGTTGGACGGCGCAAGGCACGGCGGCTGAGTGGCTTGACGACACACGGCAGCATTGCCGGCTTGGCCCAGCGCATTTTCGTCAGGAGGAAGCGCGTCCCTTCGGACAGCTCGGCGCCGAGCGCGACGCCAGACTGCCGATCCCACGCTCTCAGCAACGCCTCGCCGAGTCCTTGACGCTGGCGCTCCGCCACCACCAACGGATCGCCCGACCAGGCGCTTTCGGTTTCGAGCCCCCTGATGCTCACGCGCACCGGCATCAACGGACACGCAGCAATGACCGTCGGACCTTCTCGAACGATCAGGAACGGTGGCTCCGCACTCGGGTTGGCAGGATTTCGGCGGGCCCAGTCCCACCGCAAGCGCAAGGAATCGGCGGCCTGAGTGCCGAACGTGCGACGGTAAAGATGCTCAACGCCCCGACGATCTTCGGGGCGGTAACGGTCGATATCTGGCATTGCGAATGACTGACGTAGATGCGTCAGCCATTCTATGGTGTCGCGACGAGCCTACTGCCCGGGCGGGCGAGTTGGTGGTAATTGCGGCTGCTGAATCATCCCGGGCGTGGGCGCCCCAACGACGCCGAACCCAGCACTGGGCGTGGTTTGCGGCGGTGTCTGACCGTTCGGGACGAAGTTGTAAATCGTCGGCTGGCCGTTCGCATTCGGCTGCAGTGTGATGACCGGCGCGCCCGTCATGCCAGGTTGCGCGGCGCCGCCGAAGATGCCGGCGTTACCTTGGTTGACCGGAACGAAGACTGGAGCCGCGCCATTCTGACCCTGCGCGCCTGGGAACGAGAAGACCGGCGGGTTTTGATTCTGCTGGTTTGCCGCTTCCTGTTCTTCGCTCTCGCGCGCGTCGTTATCGTCTTCGGCTGTTGAAGGCGGCAGGTTGGGCGGACGTGGCGGCACGCGACGCTGTGTCCCACTCATCGCACCTTGAGCCGCGGGCTGCCCTGGCCGTGAGCCATTCGCCTGGGTTGGCGCAGAACTGGTTGCCAGGATCAAAATGCGGTCGTAGACAGAGGCACCCGGCGCCGCGCTGGCTTGGCGCTCGGCCGCCATGAAGCCGGCGACGCTGCCAAGAATAATGTCGAGTGCGCGACGCTCCGGGGTGCCGGTCAGCTTCAGCGTCAGCGGCGGACCGACGATTTTCTCGGCGCCGACGACCTTGGTGCCCCCAAGGCGAGCCCACTCGGCCAGAATCTGGCGGGCCGGGACGTTGACGGCATCGAGCGTGACCTTGCCGTCCTGAATCTGCAAGGTGAGCTGCTGAGCGGCCACCGGCGAGGCTGCGGTCAGCAAAACGGCGAATGCGAGCGGTGCAAACTTCATAATCGGCGTTCCTGGGCGTTTATCGGAGGCCGTTGACAAAACGTGCAGGGTGCCGGGGATGGCCCTGCAGGACTTTCGATTATACCCCCGCCCTACAAACCACTGACGTTCAATCGGCCCCGAAAGTCGGCGACCACGCGTTCGATGATTTCGTGCAGCCCAACCTTGGGCTCGTACCCAATCAGGTCACTAATCTTCCCCAGATGAGGCACCCGTCGCGGCATGTCCTCGAAGCCGGCCTCGTACGCCTGATCGTAGGGAATTTTCACAATCGGGGAGCTGCTGCCGGTCTGCGCCTTGATCTTGGTGGCGAGTCCCTCGATGGTGACCTCCTCGGTATTGCCAATGTTGAACACGTGTCCAACCGCGCGAGGCTCCACCATCAGCTTGAGCAACGCCCAGACGACGTCGCCGACATAGGTGAAACTGCGCGACTGCGTCCCGTCGCCGAACACCGTGATCTGCTCGCCAGACAGCGCCTGGCGGACGAAGGTCGGCACCACCATGCCGTATTGACCAGTCTGCCGCGGCCCCACGGTGTTGAAGAAGCGGACGACGATCACCGGCAGCTTTTTCTGCTTGCCATACGCCAACGCCAGGAACTCGTCGAGGGCCTTGCTGCAGGCGTAGGCCCAGCGATGCCGCGTCGTTGCGCCCATGACCAGATCGGCGTCTTCGCGAAACGGCACCTGGGTGCTCTTGCCGTACACCTCGGAGGTCGACGCAATGAAGACGAGTTTCTTCTTCTTCGCGGCGTGCCGGAGGATGACTTCCGTGCCGTGCACGTTGGTTTCGATGGTGTGGACAGGCTCCTGGACGATCAACTTGACGCCGACGGCGGCCGCGAGATGGAAGATCACATCCGCGCGGTCAACCATTTCGGCGACGAGCGAGTCGTTGAAGACCGTGTCGATGGTGTAGTTGAAGCCCGGACGGCCTTTGAGATGCGAGATGTTGTCGATCGACCCGGTCGACAGGTCGTCCAGGACGTAGACCTGATGTTTCTCGTTGAGCAACGCTTCCGACAGGTGCGAGCCGATGAACCCGGCGCCGCCGGTGATGAGAATGCGCATAGATGGATACCGTCAGGAATCGAAGCTTCGCGCCGCAGCGATCACTCGAGAAACCGCAGCGTCGGTGAGCGAAGGATACATGGGGAGCGACAGCACTTGTTCGCATACGCGATCGGCAATTGGACACTCGGCCGGAAGGGCCGCGGCCAGCGCCGGTTGACGAGGAATTGGAACCGGGTAGTGAATCAGCGTCTCGACGCCGGCCGCAGCCAGGTGATCCTGAAGCGCCGGCCGTTTGGGGCTGAGCACAGGAAACAGATGATAGACGTGCCCGGGATCATATTCCCCTGGCACGGTAAGCCGGGCGTCGCGCAGGCCGTCGCGATAGGCGGCGGCTATCGTGCGGCGTCGGTCGGTCCAGCGGCGCAGGAACGGTAGTCGTGCGCGGAGTATCGCGGCCTGCATCTCGTCGAGGCGGCTGTTGGCTCCCAACTCCACGTGATGGTATTTCGTGGTCTGACCGCCGTTGCGCAACCGCTTGATGCGATCCGCGAGGGCGGCATCGCTCGTCACGATCGCCCCGCCGTCGCCCATTGCTCCAAGATTCTTGGTCGGATAGAAGCTGAAAGCTCCTGCGACGCCAATTGTCCCAACCGGGCGCCCTTCGGCCGTCGCAAGATGTGACTGACAGGCGTCCTCAACGAGGGCAAGCGAGTGTCGTTGCGCAACGGTCTCGAGACAACGGAGGTCAGCGGGTTGGCCGTAAAGGTGAACGGGCAGAATCGCCCGCGTGCGCGAGGTCACCGCGGCGGCAGTTGCGGCTGGATCCAGCGTCAGACGATCGGGGTGAATGTCGGCAAACACTGGACGGGCGCCCGCCATCATGATTGCGAGCGCGGAGTAGGCTGCCGATACCGGCGAGGTGATCACTTCGTCGCCCGGGCCAATGTCCAGGCCGCGCAGGATCAACGTGATGGCATCGGTCCCGGAGCCGACGCCCACGCCATATGCCGCTCCACATGCCGACGCGAATTCGGATTCAAAGGCCGCCACTTCCGGTCCGAGGATGAACCATCCGCTGCCGACGACCCGTTCGATGGCCTCCTTGACGGCTGCGGCATCGTCGGTTGGGGTGAGGGCGTTGAATCGAACCGTCACTGACCCCGCCCCTTCGGGATCCACGTAACGCCCAATGTTGTCGCGGTAGTACGCGAGCGTTCGAGCGAGGCCTTCGCGCAGCGTGATTTTCGGCTTCCACCCAGTGGCCTCGCGGAACTTACTCGAGTCTGCGTAGAAACTGCCGATGTCGATGGCCTTCTTCTCCGCGGGCCACTCTACGAAACGATAGCGCCCGCTGCCGGCGAGCTCGACGAGCAACTTTACGAGGTCGCGGTGCGCAATGTGCTCGTCACCGCCGATGTTGAAGACTTCGCCGTTGCATTGCTCGCACAGGCCCGCGATCAGGAACGACTGCACCGCATCGTCCACGTAGACGAAATCGCGAACCTGCGATCCGTCGCCGAAGACTTCGATCTCGCGGTCTTCGATCGCGAGGCGAATGAACCAGGCCATGAAGCCCTGTCGATTGTGCTTGATGAGTTGACGAGGGCCGTAGACGTTGGTCAATCGCAGCGAGGAAGCACGAATCCCGAAGACGTTGTTGTAGACGAGATGGTAGTACTCACCGGCGGCCTTGTTGATGCCGTTGACGTCGGTGGGTCGCACCAGATGCTGTTCGGTGACGGGTAGGAAGTCTGGCTTTCCGTAGATCTGGCGTGTGCTGGCGTAGATCACCTTCGCCGACGGGTTGTGGCCGCGGCAAGCCTCGAGCAGCGTCAACTGACTGCGACAATTGATCTCGAGATCGGTGTGGGGATCGCGAAGGCTGTCGATGTGGCTGACCTGTCCGGCGAGATTGAAGATCAACTGGCGATCGCGCACGAGATAGTTCATCGTGCTGGCCTGCCGGACGTCGGCGACGTTGACCCGAACGCGATCCTCGATCCCGGCGATGTTGAACAGGTTGCCACCGTAATCGGGGATGAGCGAATCCACCAGCAATACGTCGGCCCCGAGGTCGACGAGCCGGCGCGCCAGGTTGCTGCCGATGAAGCCGAGCCCGCCGGTGATCATGACGCGGCGGCCTCGATAGAAATCCTCGGGAGTCACGCGACGACGGTCTCCCTGCCTGCCTTGAGATGTTCCTTGCGAATGACGAGCGACCACCACAGACGAAGCACGTCGATCCCGGTGCGAAAGAGCCGCGGGAAGTTGAAAAACTGAGACTTGCCGTGGGCGCGGTGATAGTGGTGGACCGGGACTTCGGCGACGCGCATGCCCGCGTCGTTGAACTTCTTCATCATCTCGAGACAGATGACGCCGCTGTTCTTCTCGAGCCTGACCTTGTCGAATACGCGTCGGCGAATCAAACGAAAATCACAATCAACGTCGCGGACCTTGAATCCAAAGAGAATCTTCACGATGTGGTGATAGGCGCGACCAATGACGATGCGGTGGATCGGATCCGACCGGCTGATCTTGTAGCCGTTCACCCAATCCACATCGGTGGTCATCTGCTCCCACAAGAGCACCATCTCGGCGGGGTCGTACTGCGCGTCACCGTCGGTGTAGAAGATGAGATCTTTGGTCGCCGTCGCAAATCCGCTGCGCAATGCGCCGCCGTATCCCCGGTTCTTCGCGTGGTGCACGATGCGAACGGCGGCGGGATACAGTTCGGCGAGCTCGTCGAGGATCTGAGGAGTCGAATCGCTGCTGCCGTCGTTGATGACGATCACTTCGAAATCCGGCGTCAACGAGCTGGCGATCTGAACCGAGCGAATCACCAGGCTCGCGATCGTGCCGCTGTCGTTATAGGCCGGAAAAAAGACGCTTAGGCCAGGCGATTGGGCCGACACGGTGCGGACAGTGGTCTCCTGAGACGAACCGTGAACGGTCATGGGGACAGTGATTCATTGTACCCGACGCACCCGTCCACGAGCGAGCGACAGACGCCATGGCGTTATCAGTGATTCCACTAGAACCGAGGAGGAAAGCTTCGAGGCGCCCTGCCGGCGCTCGACGAAAACAATCGGGACTTCATCGATCGTCACGCCGCTGCGCGCCGCGTGAAACGTGACCTCGACCAGGAACGAGTAGCCGTCGGATGAAATCGCCTCGAGCGGCAATCGCGCCAGCGCCTCACGCCGCCAACAGCGATACCCGCTGGTGCAATCGCGCACACTCAAGCCCGTGACTGTACGAATGTAGGTGTTGGCGAAGGCGCTGAGCATCTTGCGGCGCAACGGCCAGTTCTCCACGCCGCCACCTTCGCGATATCGAGAACCAATCACCAGTCCAGCGCCGCTGGCGGCCGCGTTGATCATGGCCGGCAGAAACTTGGGATCGTGCGACAGGTCCGCGTCCATCTGGCAGACGAAATCAGCATCGCTTTGCACCGCGACACGGAACCCGTCGCGATAGGAGCGGCCCAGACCTCTCGCACCCGTGCGGTGCATCACGGCCACCTGTCCCGGTCGTTCGGTCGCCAATTGATCGGCGATCGCACCGGTGCCGTCAGGCGATCCATCGTCGATCACCAGCACGCGCACGTTGTCGTGACGGAGAACACGTTCGACAATGATCGGCAGGTTCTCGCGTTCGTTGTACGTGGGAATGAGAACGAGAGTCGTCATGTCAGTGATGTCAATCGCGCCGCTGACCCTGAAAACGCAGGGTGGCGACTTGCTCGGAAACGAGACCGACGAGGAACACGACGACGGCAAACATCAGCAGCAGTACGGCGCCATTCGGAATTCGTGAATTCTGATAGACGGTCCACACGCCATAGACAACGCCCAAGCCAAAGGCCGCCGCACTAATCGGGACGAAGACCTTCAGCGGGCTGAAGATGGTAATCACCTTCAACAGGATCAAGAAGAACCGTGCGCCATCGCGCGCCAGTCGAATCTTCGATTGTCCCGAACGCTGACGCGCCACCACCGGCTCGAAGCGAACGTTGTAACCGGCACGGAGGAACGCCAGAGTCGTCGTTGTCGGCGTGGAGAATCCATTCGGCAGCAAGTGCAGGAATTCCATCAAGTGTTCGCGGCGGGCCGCTCGAAAACCTGACGTCAAGTCGGGAATCTTACGCTCAGCAAGATAGCCGGCGAGTGCATTGAGGAGATCATTGCCCAGCCGGCGAGCGGCCGTCGCTTGCGACGCAGCTGACCGCGCCCCGACCACCAGATCGTATTCGCCGAGCCAACCCACCAGCCGAAGCGCGTCTTCGGGACGATGTTGACCGTCAGCGTCGAGAATCAATACCCACTCGCCAGTGGCGCTTCGAATCCCCGTCTTGACCGCTGCGCCGTTGCCCTTGTTATAGGGATGACGAATGACGCGCGCGCCAGCATCCCGTGCCCATCGGCTCGTCTCATCGCTCGAGCCATCGTCTACGACGAGGATTTCTCTCCAAGCCGCGGCAGCGAGCAAGGACTCGACGACGCCTGCGACCGCGGTCCCTTCCTCGAACGCGGGGACGATAACCGACGTTGCCGACGCGTCAGCCATGGCTTAGCAGCGGCTCGATGACGCCGTCCCAGGTGATCTGCTGCGCACGGCTGCGGCCCGCGGCCCCGAGGCGTGTTGCGAGCGAGTGATCGGCGTCCAGCCGGGCGATGGCGCCAGCAATTGCATCCGGATGAGGATCGACGACGAAGCCGTTCACCCCATCACGCACGAACTCGAGCGTGCCGCCCGAGTCGGTTGCGGTAATCACAGGCTTGGCCGCCAGAAAGGCCTCGAGAGTCGCGAGACCATAGTCTTCGTCGAATGGCGCATAGACGAGGCAGAGAGCGTCGCGATACAGCGTGACCAGTTCGTGATCCTGAACCGCGCCCGCAAACGTGATGCGGTCGGCAACGCCAGCGTCCTCCATTGCCTTCTCGATCAGATGGCGGTGGCTCCCTTGGCCAACCAGCACGAGCCGAATGTGCGACGGAAGCTGTTTCATCGCGCGGACGGCGAGATCGACTCGCTTGTTGCTTTCCAGCCGCGCCACGGAGAGAACATACGACCCATATTCACCGGGTGAGAGCAGCGGTGCGATGAGCGGCGGGTGATAGAGCGGAGTCGACGCGAGGCCGTTGTACTTCTCGAGACGGGCGGAGACCGTCTGCGAGATGGTGTAGAGACCACGGCATTCGCCGAGCATTTGTTCATCCAGCGCCATCAAGCGGTCACGCAAGCCGACGTCCAGTTCGTCCTGACCGAAGTCGCTGTACGGCGTCCCGCACAGCTCGTACGCCGCCCGATGTTGATGAACCAGCCAGCACACCTTGTTGGGATGCCGCGCGAAGTAAGTCGGAAACTTCGTGCCGATGATCAGGTCGATGGGTCGGCCGTTGCTCTCGCTCAAGTCCAGCAATCGCCATGCGGCCGCATGCGGCAGGATTTCTTCCTTCGGATACCACTTGAATGGAATCGACACGGGATCCGCAGCGATGCCGCGCAATCGCAACTCCGCGACCAGTTGCTGAACGAGGAGCTCCGCACCGCCCCGTACCAACGGCACTTGCGTTTCGCAGACGAGGACGGTTCGGACTGACATCTCAGGGAGGGGCTGCGGTCACGTCGCGTGACGGAAGTTTATGACGTCGCCATCCTTGACGATGTATTCCTTGCCCTCCAGCCGTACTTCACCGTGCTCCTTGCACGCAGCCATCGACCCGCGGCTGGTGAGTGCGTCGTAAGCAACCACCTCCGCCCGAATGAACCCGCGCGAGATATCGCTGTGGATCTCTCCGGCGGCATCCTGCGCGTGAGTTCCTCGGGGGATCGACCAGGCGCGGCATTCGTCCTCACCGACGGTGAAGAACGACAGGTAGCCGAGCAGGTCGTAGCTCCCCTGAATGACACGATCCAGCCCGGATTCCTGCAACCCAAGGTCTGCGAGAAATGCTTGCGCGTCGGCTGGTTCCAAGGCGGCAATCTCGAGCTCGATCTTGGCGCAGACCGGGACGGCGCGCGTGGCCGCGCGCGAGATGAATGCGCTGAGACCGGTCCGCGCCGCCGCGTCGGCAACGCTGGCTGCGGTCGAGACGTCCGCCTCGTCAAGATTGATCACGATCAAGAGCGGCTTGGCCGAGAGGAACTGGAAGCCGCGAAGCCGCCGCAGATCATCACCGGTGAGGCCGAGCGCGCGCAAAGGCTGGCCGTTCTCGAGCGCCTCTTTACACCGAAGGATCAGGTTGCGCTCGGCTTCTCCCTCAGCCGTCCTGGTCTTCTTGAGATCCTTGTCGAGACGATCGAGACGACGTTCGACGAGCCCAAGATCCGCGAGGATCAGCTCGTCTTCCATCGCTTGCGCATCGCGCGCCGGATCGATAGCGCCGGCGGAGTGCGGCACCGCTTCGTCGCGAAACCCTCGGACCACGTGAACGAGCGCGTCGGCATTCTTGTAGCCGACGACATCGACGAGTGCCGAGGCGGTGCGGCCCGGCGCGACTATGTCCGTGAACTCGATGGTGGCCGGCACCCGCTTGCGCGGGTTGTACATAGCAGTCAGCTTGTCGAGCCGCGGATCGGGGACCTTCGAGATCCCGATCGCCGTCTCGGCTTTTCCTTGGCCGCGCGGCGCATCTTTGGCGCTGGTCATCAGCTGGAAGAGGGTAGATTTGCCGGTGGCAGGAAAGCCTATGAGGGCGGCGTGCAGCACAAACTTGCGATCCTAGCACGCGGCTACACAAGCTATTGGGTTCACCGCGAGATGGTCATGTCAAAAACTTGACGCAGCCAATAGCGAATGGCGAAACAAATACGTAACTCCAGCCACTAGAATAAGTTCCCGCCATTTCACGTTGACAAGCTTCGCCCCCTCCTCTACTATCCCGGTGGACTTTTCGGGGCAGTAATGGAGTTTTTAGGGTGCTACGGGGTAACGCACCGGCAAAAATCGACGACCGGGGCCGGCTCAAGGTCCCGGCAGGGTTTCGGACGCTGATCCTGGCCGATCACGGCCGAGATGTGTTCGTCACCAGCGTTTCCGGCCAGTCGGCGTTGATCTACCCCATGGCGGTCTGGACCGAGATCGAGGCTCGGATCGCCAAGATGGCCCCGATTCATCCATCACGACGGCGGTTTCTCGACCGGGTGAATTTCTACGGCCAAGTCACTGAATTCGATCCGCAGGGTCGCGTCGTCATCCAGCAGCGCCTTCGCGAGAGCGCGCAGATGAATGGCGAGGTCGATGTCCTGGGCCACGGCAACTATCTCGAAGTCTGGAACCACGATCGGTTCAAGGTCAGGTTGATCGAGGACGCGTTCACCGACGACGACGCGCGTGCGTTGGCGGAGTTTGGCATCTGACGGGCCGGGGTGGCGCGTGTGCACATCCCGGTTCTTCCCGACGAAGTGGTGCGATTGCTGGAGCCCGAGCGCGGTGGGCTGTTCGTCGATTGCACCGTCGGGCTCGGTGGTCACTCGCGATTGCTGCTGGAGCGCGGCGTCTCGCGGTTGATCGGGCTGGATCGCGATCTGTCGGCACTGTCGATCGCGCGTGACGCCCTCGCCGCCTGGGGCGAACGCGTGGAGTTGGTTCACGCGGACTACCGCCAGCTGTCGGCGGTGCTGGCGGACCGGGGCATCGATCGAATCGACGGCGCGTTGGTCGACTTAGGGGTGTCGTCGTTGCAACTCGACGCGGAGGGCAGGGGATTCAGCTTTCGCCGCGATGACCCGCTCGACATGCGGATGGATCAGAGCCAGGGAGAGACGGCGGCCGAGCGCCTGGCGCGGGTCGAGGAAAAGGAACTGGCGGACGTGATCTACGCCTACGGCGAGGAGCGGGACTCCCGCCGCATCGCACGGGCGCTGGTTAACGCACGAGCGGTGAGGCCGCTCGAAACCACAGGGCAGGTCGCGGAGATTGTCAGGCGAGCGAGTCGATCGAAGGGGTGGCGGCGCATCGATCCGGCGACGCGCACGTTTCAAGCGCTGCGGATCTGGGTCAACGGCGAGCTCGACGGGTTGGGCGAATTTCTCATCGGAACGATTGAACGCTTGTCGACTGAACGGCGGCTGGCAGTGATTGCCTTTCAGTCGTTGGATGACCGGGTGGTGAAGAACACGTTTCGCCAGCTTCAGCAACGCGAGCCGGCTTTGGCTCGCGTGCTCACGAAGCGTCCGGTCGTGGCGTCGGAGGGTGAAGTTTCACGGAACCCACGAGCGCGCAGCGCCAAGTTGCGCGCGGTGGAGCGTACCTGATGGAAAAGGTCGAAGCATTCGAGTATTCGATTCGCAAGGACGTTCGTAACAATCCGATCGTCCGCGAAGTCGACGAGCAGCGACAGCATGAGATGCGCCAGTCAATCTTCGTGGGCGGCATCCTCGTGCTGGTGGTGATGTTTTCGGCCTGGCAGCACTTCGAGCTGCTGCGCCACGGCTACCGGCTGGAGCAAATGCAGCGTGATCGTGCCACCGAAGAGGAGATTGCCCGCCACTTGCGGCTCGAGATCGAAACGCTTCGATCACCGCAACGAATCGAGAAGTTGGCTACCGAACGGCTCGGGATGGTGCCCCCCACCGCAGACGACGCCGTTGTGCTCGAGCGAGTGACGCCGACAAAGGCGCCGGTGAAATCGCTCGTTGCCGGACGTTAAGCAAGTCATCGCATCGAGCACCATCGTGGCAGAACCGCCCTTCAACTGGCGTCCAGTCATCAAGAGTCGAGTCATCGTCACAGCGGTGACCTTCGTCGTCTGGACAGTCGCGATCCAGGCAAGGCTCGTGCACCTTCAGGTGTTCAGCCACGCCGACTTGACGGCTCGCGCCGAACGGCAGCAGCAGCGAACCATCACCGCGCCCGCAAAGCGAGGCGAGATCGTCGATCGCCACGGCAGATTGCTGGCCTACAGCGTCGACACCGACACGATCTATGCGGTTCCGGTCGAAGTCGACGACGAGGAGGCGACCGCCAAGGCGTTGTGCTCGGCCTTCGAGGAGGGTTGCACCCGGCAGGACAGGCAGGCGCTGATCGAGCGCATGTCGCGCTCGCGGCCATTCACCTATATCAAGCGGCGCGTATCCCCTCTCGAGGCGCGAAAGATCGCCGCGCTCAAGCTCCCCGGCATCGGCTTCATGCAGGAGAGCCGACGCTTCTATCCCAACAAGGAGCTCGCCGCACATCTGCTCGGCTACGTGGGGCTCGACAACGTTGGACTCAGCGGAGTCGAAGCCACGTACGACAAGGCGGTTCGCGGTCGCGAAGGCACGCTGCTGGTGCAGACGGACGCTCGTCGTCAGGCGTTCAGCCGTCTCGAGCGCCCGCCCACAGCCGGCGGCTCGCTCGAACTGACCATCGACGAACAGCTTCAGCACATCGCCGAGCGAGCGCTGCGCGCTGGCGTGGAGGAGAAAGAAGCCGACGGCGGCAGCGTGGTGATCATGAACCCCAAGACGGGCGAAGTGCTCGCCATGGCGAGCTATCCGACCTTCAATCCCAACGCCTATAACGCTGCCGTCGAGATTGCCAAGCGCAATCGCGCGGTGCAGGACATCTACGAGCCCGGATCGACTTTCAAGGTGGTCACGGTCGCCGCCGCGCTGGAAGAGAAGGTCATGCCGGTGAGCTCGTACATCGATACCAACCCCGGCGTGATTCGCTTTGCCGGCAGCGTCGTCGACGAGTTCGGTGGCCGCAACTATGGCGTGCTGTCGTTTACCGACGTCATCGTGAAGTCGAGCAACATCGGAGCGATCAAGATCGGGTTGAAGGTCGGGCCGGAGCGGATGGGCATCTACATGAACCGCTTTGGGTTCGGCCGTCCGACATCACCTGATTTCCCCAGCGAGAGTCCGGGCATCGTGTGGAGTCCCGAGAAACTCAACGACCGCTCGCTCGCGTCGATCTCGATGGGCTATCAGGTGGCGGTGACGCCGCTCCAGATGGCGGCGGCGATGAGCGCGGTTGGCAATGGTGGAACGTGGATTGAGCCACGCGTCGTGCGGGCGGTTGTGAAGGACGGTGTGCGCACCGTGATCACGCCGAAGGTTACGCGTAGGGCGATTTCTCCCGAGACCGTCGCCCAGCTGGTGCCTATCCTCGAAGCCGTCGTCCAGGAGGGCACCGGCCAACGTGCACAGGTTCCTGGATTCACAGTCGCTGGCAAGACCGGCACCGCCGACAAGATCATCAACGGCCGCTACTCCGGCTCCCAGCAAAACGTGTCGTTCGTCGGGTTCGTTCCGTCGCGGTCGCCGGCACTGACGGTGATCGTCATGATCGATACGCCACGCATTGGCTCGGACACCGGCGGCGTCGTCGCTGCTCCGATCTTCAAGGCCATCGCGGAAGCCGGCCTGCGACATCTTGGAATCGCGCCGACGATCAACCCGCCGGTGCCGGTGATGGTGGCCAGCAACAGCGAGCCACCAGTGATCCCCGTCAGCTTGCCGGCGCGAGGCCACGAGATCATCACCATCAATTCGATGGTCGGCGGGTCGGTGCTGCCCGACCTTCGCGGGCTGAGCGCGCGCGAAGCACTCCGCACTCTCGCCAAGCTCGGCTTGACGCCGCGCATGCATGGCAAGGGTGTCGTTGTTGAACAGAATCCGCCGGCGGGTGCGCCACTCGAACGCGGCATGACGTGCACGCTCACGCTCGACCGCGATGCTTCTCGAATCCAGGTGTCACCGGTGGCGCAGCCGTGACCGTTGCCGAGGCCTTCGACACCTTGCGTGCCGTCACTGTCGAGACACAGGTCCGCGATCTCCCGCTCGACTCGGAAGTGTCGGCGGTCGCGTATGACTCACGTCGAGTCATCGACGGAGCGGCATTCGTTGCGTTGAAGGGTCTGAAAGCCGACGGAGCCGATTTCGTTCCGCAGGCGATTGCCAGGGGAGCGGCGCTCGTGGTCGCCGAAGTCTCACAGCCGGCTGACGAAGCAACGCCCTGGGTGACGGTCAACGATGCTCGCCTCGCGCTGGCGCTGCTGGCCGACGCCTTTTACGAGCACCCGAGTCGGCGCATGCGTGTCGTCGGCGTTACCGGCACCAACGGAAAGACGACGACCGCCTACCTCCTGGCCTCGATCCTGGATGCCGCCGACCTGAAAGCCGGACTTCTCGGGACGGTCACCTATCGTCTTGGTGGCGAAGACCGCGAGGCGTCACGCACGACTCCCGAGGCACCGGATGTGCAGGAGCTGTTTGCCGAAATGCTCCGCCACGAGTGCCGTTCCGCGGTGATGGAAGTTTCATCGCATGCGCTGGCTCTGAAGCGCGTCGACGGCATCTGGTTCGAAGCCGCCATTTTCACCAACCTGACGCGCGATCACCTCGACTTTCACGCGGACATGGAGTCGTACTTCCTGGCGAAGCGTCGACTCTTCGAGATCCTGCCAGAACATGCGCCCGGCGTGATCAATCTCGACGACCCACGAGGCGCCGAGCTGGTGCAGATCTGCAAGCGTCCGATCACGTTCGCGATTTCCCGGCCAGCGGATGTCACACCTGGCCCGCTCGAGATGACCCTCAGTGGGCTCACGTTCGACATCAGGACGCCCCGCGGAACGGTTGCCGTCGAGTCGCGGCTGGTGGGCCGACCCAACGTCTACAACATTCTCGCGGCGGCTGCGACGGCAGTCGCGATGGACATCCCACTCGACGCTATCGCAAAGGGCATCCGCCAGCTGCGCGGCGTGCCCGGACGATTCGAGCTCGTCTCCTCGCCCGAAGACGACGCGACTGTGGTCGTGGACTACGCCCACACGGATGACGCCCTGCGCAACCTGCTGGAGACGGCACGGCCGCTGGCCTCACGTCGTTTGATCACCGTGTTCGGTTGCGGAGGCGATCGCGATCGCACCAAGCGGCCACTCATGGGCATGGTTGCGGCTCGACTGAGTGACGTCGTCGTGATCACGTCTGACAACCCTCGGAGCGAGGAACCGCAGCGAATTATTGACGAGATCAAACGGGGGATTCCCGCCGGTATCCAATCTGCCGACCGTACT
The DNA here is from genome assembly GCA_963724485.1 of uncultured Acidobacteriota bacterium. GTDB lineage: Bacteria > Acidobacteriota > Vicinamibacteria > Vicinamibacterales > UBA2999 > JACCSI01. The sequence continues at coordinate 182,944 of CAVRUW010000006.1, read as the reverse complement.
CCGGAGATTCATAGCGTGGTCGATCGACGTGAAGCGATCGAGCGTGCCGTGCACCTTGCCGAACCCGGCGACCTCGTGCTGATTGCCGGTAAGGGTCACGAGAAATATCAACAGATCGGCGATCGCGTCCTTCCGTTTGACGACGGCGAAGTGGCGCGCGGTGCGCTGGCCCGGCGAGGCCGGCGACCGACGAAGGCAGGCTAGGTGGCGAGCGTAGTCATGGTACTGACGGCGGCGGTGATTGCGGCGGCGGTGGGCGGGGAACGTACCTCCGGCGCCCCCGACCAGGTGATCGATGGCTTTTCAATCGACTCGCGGTCACTTGCCTCCGGCGATTTGTTCTTCGCCATCGTCGCCGCTCGTGATGGGCACGAGTTTGTCGCCGATGCGCTGAGTCGCGGTGCGGCGGGCACAGTCGTGCGAGTGGGGTTTGAGTTTGACTCGGCTAAAGCCGAGTCCCTCAGTGGGTCTTACAGCGCGGGCCCGGGTGGCCAGTCGATTCACGAGGGCCGGGGCTCTAACCCGGGCAATCCTGCGGTCATTCAGGTCGCCGACACCACACGAGCACTCCAGGATCTCGCACGATTCGTGCGGCGCGAGTCTCGCGCCACCGTGATCGCCATCACCGGCAGCGCAGGTAAGACGACGACCAAGGAACTGATCGCAGCGGTCCTCTCGACGCGCTACAGGGTTGTGAAGAATCGCGGCAACCTGAACAACCATCTCGGGCTTCCGCTGTCGCTCCTCGAGCTTCGCCATGGCGCCGATGTCGCCGTCATGGAACTCGGCATGAATCACTCCGGCGAGATTCGCCTGCTCGAAGACATTGCCAAGCCCTCGATTCGCGTGTGGACCAACGTTGGTGACGCGCATCTCGGGCATTTCGATTCACGAGCAGCGATCGCAGACGCCAAGGCGGAGATTCTCGAGGGCGCGTCGTCAAGCGATCTACTCGTATGCAACGCCGATGACCCGCTGGTGATGCAACGCGCATCCGCGTTTGCTGGTCGGACCCTGACGTTCGGGATTTCAATTGCTGCCGATATCCGCGCCGTCGAGATCCAAGAGCAGGGAATCGACGGAACTCGCTTCACGCTCGCAACGCCCAAGGGAAAGGCGCCCATTGTTCTCCCGCTGCTTGGTGGCGGCAACGTCTCGAACGTGCTCGCAGCTGCGGCGGTCGCGACCGAGCTCGACGTACCCATGCCGGAGATCGTCGGTCGGGTTCAAGGAATCCAACCGGCTGCACATCGCGGCGCGGTGATGCGCCTCAACTCCGGCATCACCGTTATCGACGACTCATACAACTCGAGCCCGTCAGCTTTGCGACGTGCGCTGGATGTCGTCGCGCACGAGACACGATTTCGCCGGAAAGCCGCAGTCCTGGGCGAGATGCTCGAGCTCGGAAGCCACTCGGTCGACCTTCACACAGAGTGCGGCCGTGCCGCGGCGGCGATTGGCCTGACACGACTCGTCGTGGTCGGCGGAGCCCCAGCCCAGGCGCTCGCCAATGCGGCGACGCGTGCTGGTATGGCATCCGACAGCGTCACGTATGTGCCATCGAGTGAGGCCGCGTCGCAACTGATTGTGCCGTGGTTGCGCAGTGGCGATCTCGTACTCGTCAAGGGGTCGCGCGGCACGCGCACCGACCTCGTCGTTGATCGGATCAGTGCGGAGCATGGCTGATGCTCTACCATCTGCTGCTCTCGTTCTATCCGCAGGTGCCGCTGTTCAACGTCGTGCGGTACATCACGTTTCGGACCGCGGCAGCCAGCGTCACCGCATTGTTCATCAGCCTGGTGCTTGGCCCGTGGCTGATTCGTCGGCTTCGTGCATTTCAGATCGGCCAGGTCATTCGCCAGGAAGGACCGCAGAGTCACCAAACCAAGGCGGGCACGCCGACGATGGGCGGACTGCTGATTCTGGCCGCCGCGCTCGTTCCCACTTTGCTGTGGGCGGACCTGACCAACGTTTACGTCTGGGTCTCGGTATTGGCTACCGCGTCGTTTGGCGCGATTGGGTTCCTCGACGACTACCTGAAGATCACGCGGCGTTCGTCGGGAGGATTACTCGCGCGACAGAAGATGGGCCTGCAGGTCGCGGTCGCGCTGATCGTCGGGCTCGCGCTGATGTGGTTCGCGGCCAACAACCTGTACAACACCCGGCTGATCTTTCCGTTCTTCAAGCAGCTGATACCCGATCTGGGTTGGTTCTATGTTCCCTTCGCGGCGTTCGTGTTGGTGGGTGCGAGCAACGCCGTCAACCTCACCGACGGCCTCGACGGACTCGCGATCAGCACATTCGCAATCGCCGCCGCGGCTTTTACCGCGCTCGCGTACGTTACCGGCCATGCCGTCTTTGCCTCATATCTCCTGCTGGTGCACTTCGAGCCAGCCGGCGAGCTGACCATCTTTTGCGGTGCCCTGGTTGGCGCGAGCCTCGGGTTCCTCTGGTACAACGCCCACCCCGCCGAGATCTTCATGGGCGACGTGGGATCGCTGGCTCTGGGCGGTGCCCTCGGCACCGTGGCCATCCTGATCAAACAGGAACTGTTGCTGGTGTTCGTCGGCGGTGTGTTCGTGCTCGAGGCCCTCTCGGTGATCGTGCAGGTCGCGTCGTTCAAGCTGACCGGCAAGCGCGTGTTTCGCATGGCGCCGCTGCACCATCACTTCGAGATGCTCGGATGGGAAGAGCCGAAGGTAATTGCCCGCTTCGTGATCATCGCGATCATCTTCGCGCTCTTCGCTTTGACGACGCTGAAGCTGCGGTGACGAGGCGATGGGTGGGTTCACGGTGCAGGGAGCGCGGGTGGTGGTGATGGGCGCCGCTCGCAGCGGGCTGGCTGCCGCCGAACTACTGGTTCGCCGGGGCGCAGATGTGACGTTGGCAGATGAGAAGCCGTCAATTGCAGACGCTGAACGAATGACGAGGATTGGAGTGAACCTGAGTCTGGGATCGAACGACAGCGACGCTCTCGAGCGTGCCGATCTCGTCGTGACCAGCCCAGGTGTGCCTCTCGAGCTTCCGTCACTCGCCGCAGTACGTGACCGTGGCGTGCCGGTGATCGGGGAGCTGGAGCTCGCGTCGCGCTGGACCCGTGGGCCCATCGTCGCTATCACCGGCACCAAGGGAAAGTCGACCACGACGACGCTCGTGGGTCGGATGCTGCAGGCCGCCGGCAAGAATGTTCTTGTTGGCGGCAACATCGGCGTTCCTCTCAGCGCCCACGTGGAGAGCTCGACCGAGTCGTCGATTCACGTCGTCGAGGTCAGCAGCTTCCAACTTGAAGCCACCAAAACCTTCCACCCGTGGATCGCGGCGATCCTGAATTTCTCGCCCGATCATCTCGATCGACACCCTGGCGAGGGCGCCTACGCCGCGGCAAAGAGTCGCATCTTCGCCAATCAGACTCCCGACGACTGGGTCGTGTTGAATTCCGACAGCGCGACCGCAATGGCTCTGGGCGGACCCGCTCGCTCGAGGCGACTCACCTATGCGGTGGATGCCGTTGGCGAAGCGGATGTCTTTGTCGAGCGCGACTTCATCTGGCAACGGACATCCGAGGGACAGACACCGCTCGTACCGCTCGCAGCGATTCGACTGAACGGGCGGCACATGCTCAGCAACGTGGCCGCGGCCACCGCCATCGCACGTGCCGCCGGCGCGGCTGGCGACGTCATGGCGCGCGCGCTCGAGGGCTTCACCGGACTCGAGCACGTCATGGAGCCGGTTACCACCATCGGCGGGGTGCGCTTCGTGAACGATTCGAAGGCCACCAACGTGGATGCCGCCGCGCGATCGATCGAGAGCTTCGATCGCGTCGTCGCCATCATCGGTGGCCGTTACAAAGGCGGCTCGTTCGGTGAGCTGGCCGCGCCACTCGCGTCGCGAGGACGCGGCGTCGTGGCGATCGGCGAGGCGCGACCGCTCGTTCGGAGCGCCCTGGCTGATGTCGTTCCGGTTGTCGAAGCCGAGTCGATGCGCGACGCCGTGGCGTCGGCGTTCGATCTCGCCCGGCCGGATGGCGTCGTCTTGCTGGCACCGGCCTGTTCGAGCTTCGACATGTTCCGCGACTACGCAGATCGCGGACGCATCTTCAAAGAGGAAGTGCTGCGTTTGAGAAACGAACAGCGAGGCTAGCGAGTGAAGAGGATGGTGAGTTGAGCCGTGAGCAGTCGTCAGTTCGAAAGGGCGCGAGTGGGAGCCCGTCGCTGGGAACACAGGCTACCCCGGCCTGTGAGACAGGTGTCCCAATCCCCTGATCGACTGACGACTGCTGACGGTTCGACCGCCGAGCCTTGTTTCGGGTCGAACCAACCGGACTTTAGGGCTGTGAAGTATGGCGCGGAAGCTTCAATCTGACAAGTGGCTGTTCCTGGCGACCCTGGTGCTGGTTTGCACGAGCGTTGTCATGGTGTACAGCGCCTCGGCTGTGCTGGCGCTCGAGCGGTTTCAACAGCCGTATCTCTTCGTGACCCGCCAGGTGATGTGGGCGCTGCTCGGCGTCGCGGTGATGACCATCGTGATGCGCATCGATTACCGCACGTATCGCAACGAGCGAATGATTTGGACGCTGCTGGCGATCGTCACGGTGTTGCTCATTGCCGTCCTCTTCTCCCGACCAGTCAACGGCACGCGCCGTTGGTTCGCGATCGGCGGATTTGGTGTGCAACCTTCAGAGCTCGCCAAGGTTGCGGCGATCCTTTTCAGCGCGGCGATCCTCGAACGGCGCATGCACCGCGTCAACGAGATCGGTTACTCCGTTCTCCCTATCGCAATCATCACGAGTGGGTTGGTCGGCCTCATCCTGCTGGAACCAGACTTCGGAACCGCCGTGTCGCTTCTGGCCGTGACCGGCATGATGATCTTTGCCGCCGGCCTGAGCTATCGCTACCTGGTTGGCGCTGCTCTCCTGTCACTGCCTGCGTTGTACGTAATCCTGATGTCGGCTGACTATCGCCGGCGCCGACTACTTGCCTTCCTCGATCCGTGGGCGGATCCCCTTGGCGATGGTTTCCAGATCATTCAGTCGCTGATTGCAGTCGGCACTGGCGGCGTGTTCGGCCGCGGACTGATGGGCGGCGTCCAGAAGCTCTTTTACCTCCCGGAGCCATACACCGACTTCATCTTCGCAGTCATCGGCGAGGAGCTTGGGCTGGTTGGCGCACTGCTCGTGCTCGCCTGTTTCGGGGTTATCGCCTGGCGCGGACTACGAGCGTCGGTTCTCGCGCCCGATGGCTTCGGCGCCTTCCTGGCCCTCGGTCTCACGCTGATGATTGTGGTCCAGGCGTTCGTGAACATGAGCGTGGTGCTGGGGCTGATGCCGACCAAGGGCATCACGTTGCCGCTGATCAGCTCCGGCGGGTCGTCGATGCTGATCAATCTGCTGGCAATCGGAGTGTTGCTGAACATCTCACAGCATGCGACTGCAGATACCGGTGGCGCAGCGTCGCCCGTCCCGCAGCCGCGATGGGGTGAGGGAGTCGCGTGATTGAGAGTCGTCATTGCCGGGGGAGGCACCGGGGGACATCTATATCCGGGCGTCGCGCTGGCACGCGAGATCAAACGGCGCGATCCACACGCGGCGATCGTGTTCGTGGGGACCTCGACAGGAGTCGAAGCTCGAGTCGTGCCGCGCGAGGGCTTTGCGCTCGAACTGATTCGAGTCGCGGGGCTGAAAGGCAAGTCACGGATCGAACGTGCGCGCGGCCTGGCTTTGTTGCCGCTGGCGACTTTCGATGCCTGGCGCGTCATCTCTCGCCATCGGCCGCAGGTCGTCGTGGGCGTCGGCGGTTTCGCATCGGGTCCGGTGCTCCTGCTCGCCGCACTACGTGGTTATCCGACGATGCTCCTCGAGCAGAACGCGCTGCCTGGCTTGACCAATCGGTTGCTGGCGCGCGTGGTTCGCGCGGCGGCCGTGACCTTCGAAGAAGCGTTGCGATTTTTTCCGGGCACGGGGTTCGTCACCGGCAATCCGGTACGACCCGAGTTCTTTCAAGCGAACAAGGAGGCCGATGACCGACACGGATCGCCGCCTGACGCGGCACGGGTTCTGATCTTTGGCGGTTCTCAGGGGGCGCACGCGATCAACGTGGCCATGGTGGAGGCGGCGGCCAGGCTGGCTGCCTCCGGCGCTCGTCTGGCGGTCACGCATCAAACCGGAGAGCGCGACCTGGAGATGGTACGAAAGGCCTACAGCAGCAGCGGGGTGGAAGCGCGGGTCGAGGCCTTCGTCTACGACATGGATCGAGAGATGAAGGCTGCGGATCTCGTCATCTGTCGATCCGGCGCCACCACGCTGTCCGAACTTGCCGCCGCCGGCCGGCCAGCGATTCTCGTACCGCTGCCGACCGCAACCGACGACCACCAGCGGAAAAACGCCGAGGTCGTTGCACGGGTGGGAGGTGCGGAAGTCGTCGATGAGCGAGAGCTCACCGGTGAAGGGTTGGCCAATCGAATCCTTGCGCTCGCGGGCGACCGCGAACGCCGGTGGCGGATGGGGGAGGCGATTCGAGGCCTCGCTCGGCCCGATGCGGCCGCGCGAATCGCCGATCGGGTGTGGTTGCTGGCAGGCGAAGAGGTGCGTGCGACGTCTTGAGGGTCGAGTTCCTTGCTTATGAGTCACGTTTCTTGTTCGGCCTTCAAGACGTCACGCCCCGCCGGAGGTGGGGCAAGACCAACACGGCCTCTAGCGAGGCGGAGCCCACGCATCTCGTTTCGGCGGCTCGAGGCGGAGCGTCGCTAGTGCTGGGGAAGACAAAGCGAATTCACTTTGTGGGAATCGGCGGCATAGGAATGAGCGGCATCGCCGAACTGCTGACCAACCTTGGCTACAAGGTCAGCGGCTCCGACGCCCGGCGGTCGGAGTCGACGGATCGTCTGGCGTCGCTGGGTGTGCAGATTGCGATTGGCCATCGGGCGGAAAACGTAGGTGAGGTGGACGTCGTCGTGTTCTCGTCAGCGATTCGCCCCGACAACCCCGAGCTGATGGTGGCGCGGACCCGACGCATCACGATCATCCAGCGCGCCGAGCTGCTCGGCGAGCTGATGCGATTGCGGTACGGGATTGCCGTTGCTGGTGCTCATGGGAAGACGACGACGACTTCGATGATTGCTCTGATGCTGGAACGTGCCGGGCTCGACCCTACTGCCGTGATCGGTGGCCGGTTGAGTGCGTTTGGCGGCAACGCACGCCTCGGCCGCGGCGCCTATGTCGTGGCGGAGGCGGACGAGAGCGATCGGTCGTTCTTGATGCTGTTCCCTGCCGTCGCGGTGATCACGAACCTCGATCGCGAGCACATGGAGGCGTACGGGAGCTTCGAGAATCTTCGGGACGCCTTCGTTGAATTCGCCAACAAAGTGCCCTTCTATGGCGCCATTGTCGCGTGCGCGGATGACCTCGAGCTCACCGCCCTCAGGCCAAGGCTGACGCGAAGACTCGTTACCTATGGAGTGACCAACCAGGACGCGGACATTGCTGCGACAGGCGTACGGCTCGAAGGCTATGGCAGCGAATGCACCGTGACTCGTCGTCGCCAGGCCGATGGCAAGGTCGAGACGCTTGGACGTCTCAACCTTCAGGTGCCCGGGCAGCACTCAGTGCAGAACGCCCTGGCAGCGGTCGCCGTCGGACTTGAACTTGAAGTGCCCTTCGGACGAATCACGTCTGCGCTCGCTGGATTCCAGGGTGTCGAACGTCGGCTTGAAAGGCGCGGCGTGGTCGACGGCGTCACGGTTATCGATGATTACGGGCACCATCCGACCGAGATTGCCGCGGTACTTTCGGCGGTGCGCGCCGCCAAGCCGGCGCGCGTGATCGTTGCGTTCCAGCCACACCGCTACTCACGCACCAGAGATCTGATGAATGAGTTTGGCGTCGCGCTGGCGAGCGCAGACGAAGTGGTGCTCACCGACATCTACGCAGCGAGCGAAGACCCTATCCCCGGGGTGACGATCGACGCGCTCGCCGACGCGGTGAATGCCAAACGATCGACGCCGGTTCACGTGGTCAAGACGCTGGACGAGATCGTGCCCGCGCTGGTGGACATGGCCAAGCGCGGCGACGTGTTGATGACGCTTGGCGCCGGATCCATCGGCGGGGTTGCGTCGCGGGTCGTTCACGAGCTCGAACGACGACTGCGGCGGAAAGGCGTGCACTGATGCCGTCGGTCGCTGCTGACAAGCGGTTTCGGCGCGCGCAGGTCAAGCCGCCGCGGAAGCGCAAGACCGGCGTCCAGCAGTGGCTGCGCTTCGCGCGATTGCTGAGTCTGGCGGCGGTGGCGCTGTACGCGGGCTGGCGTGGCAGCGTCCTGGTTCTGGGCGCGTCGTCGTTCCAGGTTTCGCGGGTGTTGGTGCGTGGCAACGAGCGACTGGCAGCCGGTGAAGTGCTCGCCATCCTCGATGGACTCCGCGGACGCAACATCCTGACGGTCAAAATCGAAGAGTGGCAGCAGCGTCTGCTGGCCTCGCCGTGGGTTGAAGCCGCAACGGTTCGACGGATGTTGCCTTCTCAGATCGAAGTGACCATTTCCGAGCGCCGGCCGATCGCGGTCGCGCGACTGGGTAAGTCGCTGTACCTCGTCGACGCTCGCGGCAACGTCATCGACGAGTACGGTCCGACCTACTCCGACCTCGATCTACCCATCGTCGATGGTCTGGCGGCGCGTCCGTCTGACAGCGATGGCGCCGTCGACTCGCGGCGAGCGACGCTTGCGGCGCGCGTGATCAGCTCGCTCGAGACTCGGCCTGAGGTTGCCAAGCGGGTGTCGCAGATCGATGTGACCGATGCCCACGATGCGGTGGTGATGCTCGAGGGCGATTCGGCGATGTTGCGGCTCGGCGAACAGGATTTTGCGGATCGGATTCAGGGGTACCTCGAGCTCGCGCCGGCGCTTCGCGAGCGAGTGGCCGACATCGATTACGTCGATTTGCGATTCGGAGAGCGCCTCTACGTGAGGCCCGTCAAGAAGTGACGGAGTGAGGGGGAGGTAGTGGCAAGACACGAGCGCTACGTGGTGGGGCTCGACATCGGAACGGCGAAGGTCTGTACGGTCGTTGGCGAGCTGCGTGACGAAGGCGGCGTGGACATCATCGGCCTTGGTGTTGCCGAGTCGAAAGGTCTCAAGCGAGGAGTAGTCGTCAACCTCGACGCGGCGGTCGACTCGATCAAACGATCGATTGAGGAGGCCGAGCTGATGGCCGGCGTCGAGGTCGGCTCCGTGCACCTCGGCATCAGCGGCCCTCACATCAAGGGCTTCAACAGCCGCGGGGTCGTTGCCGTCGCCGGCAAGAACCGTGAGGTCACCCGAGACGATGTGCGGCGCGCGATTGACGCGGCGCGGGCCGTGTCGCTTCCGACCGGACGAGAGATCCTTCACGTTCTGCCACAGGATTTCGTGGTCGACGAACAGGAAGGGATCGGCGCGCCGGTGGGCCTGACGGGAGCGCGCCTCGAGGTCAACGTTCATATCGTCACGGGCAGCGCGGCGTCGACGCAGAACCTGATTGGCTGCGTGAATCGCGCCGGTGTCGAGGTCGCGGATACGGTGATCGGGCAGTTGTCAGCGTCCGAAGCCGTCCTCACACCGGACGAGAAAGAGCTCGGCGTCGCGTTACTCGACATCGGCGGCGGCACCGCCGACCTGGCGATCTTCGAGCGTGGCAGCCTGTGGCACACGGCCGTGATCGCGGTCGGTGGCGATCACTTCACCAATGACATCGCGGTCGGCTTGCGAACGCCGATCCCCGATGCGGAAAAGATCAAGCGTCGCAGTGGCTGCGCGCTCTGCTCGATGGTCGCGGAAGACGAGACCATCGAGGTTGCCAGCGTCGGCGGCCGCCGCCCACGCGTCATGGCTCGCCGGATTCTCAGCGACATCCTGCAGCCGCGAGCCGAAGAGATCTTCCACCTGGTGTGGGACGAAGTGAGCAAGGCGGGCTACGAAAAGTCGCTCAACTCTGGACTGGTGCTCACCGGCGGCGGCGCGATTCTCGACGGCATGTCGGAGATTGCCGAGCAGATTTTCGATCTGCCGATCCGGCGCGGATTTCCCAGCGGTGTCGGTGGGCTGGCGGACCACGTGGCGAACCCGGCGTACGCCACGGCGGTGGGGTTAGTGCTCTATGCCGAGCGGCATCGCGCGCCGGAAGCGTTGCGGACGGGCGGGGGGGCGCTCACGCGAATGGTTGGACGGTTACGGACAGTGTTCAAGGAATTCTTCTGATGGGTCACAAGGAGGCGGCGATGACGGATCTGCACGATACCCCGGGCGACAGCCTGAATGATCAACTGCGGCTGACGATTGACGAAGAGGCTCGCACCGGCGCGCGGATCAAAGTGATCGGCGTCGGCGGCGGCGGCGGCAACGCCGTCGCGCGCATGGTGCAGAGCGGCCTGAGCGGCGTCGAGTTCATGGTGGCCAACACCGACTCGCAGGCGCTCAAGAACAGCCCTGCACCGATGAAGATCCAGATCGGCAGCAAGCTGACCAAGGGCCTGGGCGCTGGCGCCGATCCCAACGTCGGCCGTCAGGCTGCGCTGGAAGACACGGACCAATTGATCCAGGCGCTCTCGGGCGCTGACATGGTGTTCGTCACCACCGGTCTGGGTGGTGGCACCGGCACTGGCGCCGCTCCCGTCATCGCCAGCCTGGCGACCGAACTGGGCGCGCTGACGATCGCGGTCGTAACCCGGCCGTTCAAGTTCGAAGGCAAGAAGCGCTTCAAGCAGGCCGAGATCGGGCTCGACGCGCTGCGGGAGTGCGTCGACTCCGTGATCACCATCCCCAACGAGCGGTTGCTGGCGGTCATCGATCGCAGCACGTCGATGCTCGACGCCTTCACCACAGCGGACGATGTGCTGCGGCAGGCGATTCAGGGCATCTCGGACCTGATCCTGGTGCCCGGGATGATCAACCTCGACTTCGCCGACGTGAAAACGATCATGTCGGGCATGGGCATGGCGATGATGGGTACCGCCACGGCCGAGGGGCAGTCGCGCGCGCTCGAAGCGGCGCAGCGAGCGATCTCGAGCCCCCTGCTCGAGGACGCCTCGGTCAATGGCGCACGCGGCGTGATCATCAACGTCACCGGTGGTCCGGACATGTCGTTGATGGAAGTCAACGAGGCGCTCACCGTCATCCAGGAAGCCGCGCACGAAGATGCCAACATCATCTTCGGTGCGGTCGTCGATGCTTCGCTCCAGGGTCGCGTCAAGATCACCGTGATCGCCACTGGCTTCGATCCGCGCTACCTGGCACACAGCGCCGGCACGACGGCGCCGATGCAAACGCCGGTCGACCTGCAGAGTTACACGCAGGTGAGCCGCAGCCAGCCCGCGGCCGCTCCGGCCGCAGCCATGGCCGAAGCCGCCATGGCTGCCCGGTTCACAATCGCCCGTCGTCCATCAGTCGATCCACCGCTGGCCCAGGCGCGTCAGCAGATGATGATGGCCGCGGGTGGCGGAGGTGCCGCCGAATCGCCGGATCTCGACCTCAATCTCGAGCTCGAAGTGCCGGCGTTTCTGCGGCGCGAGGGATAGGCGCAGGCACGACACAGTGCGCTCCCGGCCTCACGGGCCGGCGATGGTAAAGTAGATAGATCCCGGGGATGCGCGAGCGGCGCCGATGCAGGCGCAGCTCGCGAACTCCCGTCGGCCAGCCACGGTCGCTTTTGCGAGCCTCCAGCGCCGGCCGGCGATCATCACGATCCAGGGTCGCCAACGCGCGACTCAGCCACCGCCATTCCATGAAGGCAAGATCTCAACGCGATATCGCACGCGACATGCTGTCCCGCGAGGTGGGGTACGTTCGAAAACCCCATAGCGGCAAACTGCGTGTCGCGCTCGCCTTCCCGAACACGTACTTCGTCGGGATGTCCAATCTCGGCTTCCAGACCATCTACCGCCTCTTCAACGATCAGCCCGACATCGTCTGCGAACGGGTGTTCCTGCCACCCAAGCAGGAACTGCAGCATCTTGTCGAATCGGGAACCCGGATCCTGACGCTCGAATCGCAGACACTGGTCAGCGAGTTCGACGTCTTCGCGTTTTCCGTCTCGTTCGAGTGGGACTACACAAATGTGTTGACCCTGCTTCGACTCGCCGGCCTCCCGGTGCGTGCCGCGGATCGAACCGAGCGTCATCCGCTCGTCGTGATCGGTGGCGCGGTCACGTTTGTGAATCCGGAACCGCTTGCGTTGTTCGCGGACGTCATCGCCGCAGGCGAGGGCGAAGCGCTGGTGCCATCGCTCCTCGAGGGGTTCAAAGCGTCCGAGACGCGTGAGGCGCTGCTGACAGAACTTGCCAGCAAGCGCGGGTACTACGTGCCGTCGTTCTACGACGTCGACTACGCCGCAGACGGTTCGATCGTACGGTTCGTCGCCAAGCCGGACACCGGTGCGCCGCCAGTGGTGCGCAAGGCGGCGCTCAAGACCACCGATGCGGTTGATCCCCCGGCGACCACCATCTTCACGCCCGACACCGAGTTCGGCTCGCGTTTCCTCATAGAGGTGGTGCGCGGATGCGCCAATCTCTGTCGGTTCTGCTGGGCCGGCTACAACTACCTGCCGGTGCGTCCGTTTCCGACCGAGCGAATCCTCGAGCTCGCGCGGAACGCGCGTACGCATTCCTCACGCGTTGGCCTGGTCTCGATTGCGTTGTGCGATCACCCTGACATCGAATACATCCTCCGCAGCTTGAAGGAGATGGGTTACTCGATCAGCCCGGCGTCGCTGCGATTGGACGACCTGACCCCGACCATCGTGTCGCTCCTCAAAGAGAGCGGCGAGCGAACGCTCACCATTGCTCCCGAGACCGGATCCGATCGCCTGCGACGCGTCATCAACAAGACCATTACGAACGACGAGATCCTCGACCGAGCTGAACTGATTTTTTCCAGCGGTATCGAAAACCTGAAGCTCTATTTCATGATCGGCCTCCCCTCCGAAACAGATGACGACCTGGTCGCGATTCGAGATCTGACAGTCGAGTTGCGCGAAATCATGTTGCGGCACGCCCGGCCGCGCGGCCGAATCGGCCGCATCGTCGCCAGTGTGAATCCACTGGTTCCCAAGCCGGGGACCACCTATCAATGGATGCCGATGGAGCGCACTGACATCATCGAGCACCGGATGAAACTGTTGCGCTCACTCGTCGCCGATCTCGACAACGTCTACTTCAACATCAAGAGCGAACGACATTCCTACTATCAAGCCCTCCTGTCACTCGGCGACCGCCGCGTCGCGCCGGCGATTGAAGCCGCCGAACGCAACGGCGGCCAGTGGCGCCGCGCCGTGAAAGACGCCGGTGTTGATGGCGACTTCTACATCTTTCGTGACCGCTCGAGCGACGTCACATTGCCGTGGGACATCATCGACGGCGGCATGAAACAGGCGTTTTTCCGGGCCGAGCTCGAGAAGAGTCAGCGTGCCGAATGGACACTGCCTCCCAAGCGTGCGCACGAGAACGCCAAACTCCTACCGGTCCTCTCCTGACGTGCCCGCGCACGGATCCGGCTCATCGCACCGAGAGCGGTCGTCGACTGCTCGAACGTCGGGCCAGTCAGCTCGCGACGGCCACCTGCGCCTGGAAGTCCTCGTAGGCGCGCAGCACCAAGTCCCGGATCCGATCCTGGGCGTGGGGGTCCCCTTCGGAACGAAGCAACGCAAAGCTGCGGCGCTCGCCGTTGACGGCATATGTCCGGGCCGGAAACGTCACGTTCCGGCCCGGCCCATTGCGCCGCTCCCACACCGAGAACCCAATCAGCTTGAGCCCCTGAAGTTCTCCGTCGGTGAAGTGCAGTTCGGCATCCGCCAACTTCCCAGGCGGATTCCCTTTGTCGTTCGGCGTGATCTTGATCAGCATGATTGGGTCTCCGGTTGTCGATCGGTTCTCAATCAAGCGCGATGCCAGCGCGAAATGGCCCGGAATACCCAGCTGGCACTGACACGGCTGAGCGAGAGGACAACTGGCGTTGCACATTCCGGGGTGACGACGTGATCGCCGCTCCGACGCCTGATCCCGCATTTCGTTGGACCACCGAGCCTTGGGGGCAGGCGCTCCGTTGCCGACCGCTCGAAACAGCGGCGCAACACTTGTTCACGACGCGGCAACTCGAGTTACGCGCGTCAAACAGAAGCGAGGAGGGGTGGACGTTGGCGGCGGCGTCGGTTGGTGGCCAGCTGGAACAAGTCATGCGGCTGCGGCAGGTGCATGGCCGCCGCGTCAGAGTCCTCGGGAAGGGTGCAGTTGAAGCTGCGGAATCTACCGCTCGCCCGGAGGCCGATGCGATGGTGTCGGATGCGCCTGGTCTGGTGCTCGCGGTGCAGGTCGCGGACTGCGTGCCGATCTTGATGTCAAACCGGGCGGGAAGCGTTGTCGCGGCCGTTCATGCCGGTTGGCGAGGCACGGCGGCTGGCATCGTCCGCGAAGCCATTCGAACGATGCGCGAAACGTTCGGTTCGCCGGCCGGGGACTTGATTGTCGCTCTCGGACCTTCGATCGCCCCGTGTTGTTACGAGGTGGGGCCCGAGCTGCTGGATGCGTTTCGAGAGCAAGGTGCCAGCGACGGACAACTGCAGCGCTGGTTCAACCGCACCGCGGTTGGGTCTCTTCGCCTGGACGTTGCTGCCGCCAACATCGAGCAGATCTCGGAGGCCGGCGTGCCGCGCGAACAGATCTTCCATGTCGGACTTTGTACCAAGACACATGAGGACTGGTTCGATTCCTACCGGGCCGCGGGGCCACAGGTCGGGCGGATGGCAGGTTTGATCCGCGTTCGGCCATAATCTCAGCGATGGAAGCACCGCTGACGCCGATGGACTTCTTCCGCCGTGCCCGCAAGCTGTACAGCGATCGCGAGGCAGTGGTGGATGGGTCGAATCGTCTGACCTATGCGCAATTTGGCGATCGCGTCGATCGCTGGTCGGCTGCACTCCAAAAGATGGGTGTTGCCGTAGGTGACCGTGTGGCCTACATCGCGCCAAATACCTGCACCAACCTCGAGGGCTACTATGCGGTCCCGCAGATCGGCGCGGTCATCGTCCCGGTGAACTACCGCCTGACCCCTGACGACTTCGCCTATCTGATCACGCACAGCGGTTCCAAGGTGGTTTGCGCTCATGACGATCAGATTGCCGCGGTCGATCAGATTCGGGATCGCCTTCCAAGCGGTGTCAAGTTCGTTGCGCTTGAAGGTGCGCGGGATGGCTGGCTCGACTACGAATCGCTGATCGCACAAGTCTCGACGCCGCCATCGATCCCAGTGCTCGACGAACGCAGCCTGATCTCGATCAACTACACGAGCGGGACGACCTCACGACCGAAGGGCGTGATGATCACGCACCGCAACGCATACATGAATGCGGTCGGCACGTTGGTCCATCTGCCGATGCGGGTTGGCGACCGCTACTTGTGGACGCTGCCGATGTTTCATGCAAACGGCTGGACCTTTACGTGGATTGTGACGGCCGTCGGTGGGACGCACGTCTGCTTGCGAAGGGTCGAGCCCTTGCAGGTGTATCAGCTATTACAGCGCGAGCAGATCGATATGATGTGCGCGGCGCCAACGGTGCTGATTGGCTTGGCCAATGCCGATCCGGCGGTGCGAAAGAGTGCGCCTCGTGGCATACGAGTGGTGACCGCAGGAGCCCCTCCCGCGGCCGCCACGATCCGCACCGTCGAAGAGGAGCTTGGCTGGACGGTGACCCATGTCTACGGGCTCACCGAAACCTCGCCTTTCATTACGGTGTGCGAGCCTCGGCCGGAACACGCGACGTTGTCGTCGAGTGACGGCGCGCGGATCAAGGCGCGACAAGGCGTCGAGTTGATTACCTCCGGCGAACTTCGCGTCGTGGCCGAAGACGGGACCGACGTGCCGAAGGATGGCTCGACACTCGGTGAAATTGTCGCGAGTGGCAACGTCATCATGGCCGGCTACTACAACGATCCGGCGGCAACGGCCGCAGCCATTCGCGACGGTTGGTTCCACAGCGGCGATGCTGCCGTCGTCCATCCCGACGGCTACGTGGAAATTCGCGACCGAATCAAGGACGTGATCATCAGCGGCGGCGAGAACATCTCATCCGTCGAAGTCGAGGCGGCACTGGTCGCGCATCCAGCCGTGATGGAAGTGGGCGTAGTCGGGCTGCCGCACGACAAGTGGGGCGAGGCGCCCTATGCTTTCGTCGTCCTCAAGCCGGGCGCGTCAGCTACGAGCGAGGAGTTGCGGCTCTACTGCCGCGAGCGCCTGGCGCATTTCAAGGTTCCGCACGGCTTTACGTTCGTGACCGACCTGCCCCGTACGGCGACTGGAAAGATCCAGAAGTTCGTGCTTCGCAAGAACCGACCGAACCTGTCCACCCAGTAGCAGGTCGTTCCCGCTTGCCGATGCGTTCCAGTTGATGGCCGACGACTTCACCGGACAGACAATCGGGATTCCCGGGCCACGCTAGTGTCAGTTCCCAGTTATCAGTTCAAAGGGCGACTGTTGCCTTTGAACTGATAACTGACAACTGAAAACTACGTTTTGTCACCCGTTCTGGTCCATTCCTAGATTTGAGAGACGATCGGCGTCCTTGTTGAGTTCTCGCCGCACGTGCTCGAACGTCACGTTGCCAATTTTCGCAGCCAACTGCCGGGCCCGCTGATGTAGCGGCATCAGTCCTTCGTTCTTCACTCGGTAGTTGCCAAGCATCTGCTGGACGATGAGAAGTGAATCGGACTTGATGTGCAAGCGCTCGACGCCATGCTGCTGCGCCCACTCGAGCGCAGCGATCAAGCCGCGATACTCGGCCACGTTGTTGGTGGAAGTGCCGATTCCGGCATAGAGCTCGGCAAGCGTCTCGCCGTTTTCATTGGTGATGACGGCCCCGTAGCCGGCGGAGCCCGGGTTGCCTCGGGCGCCTCCATCGACGTGCGCGGTAATCATCAAGAAGCCGAATCGTGATCGATCTGGCGGGCGAGTGCGGCGTCGATGGCTGCTTGACCGGCTGCCGATCGCTGCGCCACGCCGTCGTAATAGAGGACACGCTGGCAGTGGTCGCACTGAACGATGTCGTCGTTGCGGAGAATCGTGTTGTAGACCTGCGGGCGGAGGCGGACGTGGCAGATCGTGCAGTGCCCATCCCTCGCCGTGGCGACGGCGATGCCCTGACGGGCCTTGAACACCCGCTCGAAGAGCTCGAGATGCGCGCGACTGATGGTGGGAATCAGTTCGTCACGCGCCGCGGCGCTCTCGGCGAGCTCCTGCTGCCTGGTGCTGACCTCGGCCTGAATTGTTGCCCGCTCCTTCGCCAGCGCAGACTCTTCGGACTTGAGCTTGGCCTCTGCGCTCTTGAGCCTTGCGGTGATTTCGTCGGCGTCGAGCATGTTGACGAGGATCTGCTCCTCGTACTTGGCGACCTCGTCATTGGCCGCGGCAATCTGATGCTGCATCGCGTGGTACTCGGTGTTGGTCTTCACCTCCATCAGCTGTTCCTTGTACTTGCTCAGGCGCTGCTGAACGGCGGCCAGGTCCTTTTCGATGCTGCGTCGGCCGGTTTGATTGTCGGCGCCGGCTTGCTTCGCGTTGGCGACCGCGTCCCGTGCCGCACTGAGCTTGGCATCGAGCGCTGCGATTTCCGCCGGCGCGTCAGCGATGCGCTTCCGCGCCTCGGCCGTCCTGGTTTCGATGGCCTGCAGACGGATGAGACGGTCGAGGTCGGGACTCATGCTGATGACGTCAGTAGTTTCCAGTTGTCAGTTGCCAGTTCAAAGCGACCCTCAGTGCCATTTCGGGCCAATCGCCCTTTGAACTGATCACTGGTAACTGAAAACTTCGTGGAGTGGGCCCACCTGGATTCGAACCAGGGACCAACCGATTATGAGCCGGCCGCTCTAACCACTGAGCTATGGGCCCGACGGGGACGATTGTATTCGGAGAACGGCCGAGGTCCACGGTCCACGGCCTACGGTCCACGGAGAATGCTTGGTTCTTACCGTAGACCGTGGGCTGTAGACCGTTGGCCATTTATCTAGCTTCGCCCTTCGAGAAAGGCGCGCAGCTTGCGGCTGCGTGAGGGGTGCCGCAGCTTGCGCAGCGCTTTGGCCTCTATCTGGCGGATACGTTCGCGCGTGACGGCGAAGTTCTGGCCGACCTCTTCGAGCGTGTGCTCGCTTCCGTCGCCGACACCGAATCGCATCTTGATGACCTTCTCCTCGCGAGGAGTCAGCGTCTTCAACACCGATTCGGTCTGTTCCTTCAGGTCCAGGTTGATCACCGCTTCCGACGGCGATACCGCCGAGCGATCCTCGATGAAGTCGCCAAGGTGCGAATCTTCTTCTTCACCAATCGGCGTTTCGAGCGAGATGGGCTCCTGGGCGATCTTCAGGACCTTGCGAACCTTGGCCACCGGGATGTCCATCCGGCGGGCGATCTCTTCTGAGGTCGGCTCGCGGCCCAGCTCCTGGACCAACGCACGCGACGTGCGGATCAACTTGTTGATTGTCTCGATCATGTGGACCGGGATACGAATCGTTCGCGCCTGGTCCGCAATTGCCCGGGTGATCGCCTGCCGAATCCACCACGTCGCGTACGTCGAGAACTTGTAGCCGCGACGGTACTCGAACTTGTCCACCGCCTTCATCAGGCCGATGTTGCCCTCCTGAATCAGGTCGAGAAACTGCAGACCGCGGTTGGTGTACTTCTTGGCGATCGAGACCACCAGTCGAAGGTTGGCCTCGACGAGCTCCTTCTTGGCTTGTTCGGCTTTCGCCTCACCGGTGTAAATCGTTTCGAGCGTGTGGCGCAAGTGCTCGGGGCTCTCCTCGAGATCTTCCGTCCGGCGCTTGATTTCGGCGCGGAGGTCCTTCTGCTGTTTGAGGAAGTTCTTGCGCTCCTCTTCCTTCAGCTTGGGCCGGCGATTCTTCGCACTGAGCGTCTTGTTGACCGATTCGAGCTGCCGCTGCACCCGCAACACGTCGTCGACGATGTCCTTGACCTCGTCGATCAGCTTGCGCTTGACGATTTCGGTGAATTCGATCTTGCGAATCAGCTTGGAGATCTCGACCTGTCCGCGCATCACCTTCCAGCGCGCGCGGCGGTGCTTCCGCTTGTCCTTGCGCGGCACCGCTTCGAGCTTTTCGTCGAGCTTTTCGACCACCAAGCGCGCTTTCCGCACCGCTTCGACCTGCTTCAGGAACTGCTGTGCGCGCTCCTCGATGCGGTCGTCCGTGATCTCCTCGTCGTTGAAGATGACGAGCTCACGGATCGTGCGCTCGCCCGCCCGGAGGGCGTCGCCCATGCGAATCACGGCCTTGGTGATCGCGGGCATCCGGGAGATGGACTTGATGACCGACAACTTGCCCTGCTCGATGCGCTTCGCGATGGCGACTTCGCCCTCGCGCGTGAGCAGGGGCACCGTGCCCATCTCACGCAGGTACATCCGCACCGGATCGTTGGTCTTGTCGAGCGCACCGGGAGTAAGGTCGAGTTCCGGGCCCTCGCCGTCCTCGCGCTCCATTCCATCGCGTTCGCGGTAGGACTTTTCCGAATCGACGAGATCGATGCCCGCCGCGCCGAATGCGGCAAACAGCTCTTCGAGATCTTCAGGTGAGGCGGTCAGGTCCGCGGGCAGCAGGTCGCTGACTTCGTCGTAGAGCAGATAGCCCTTCTCCTTGCCGACGAGGATCAGCTGACGTACTTCATCGAACTTGTCTTCGATCGACAAGGTCGTATCTTTCTTCACCATATTTGCCAAAGGCCTGTCTCTCTTTGAGGCCTTCATGAAAGGCCTGTTAGTGACGCGGGAACCCGCCCTTCCGCTGGTCTGGGACGACACGTCCCGCCACACCGATGGTAGCGACCATGACCGGAAGGCAAGCTATTTATTATAGCCGTCCCGGGGTCCCCTGCGCGCGTATTCCAGTTGGGTCCTGAGTTCGTTTTTCTGACGGAGCAGCCGGTCCAGCGCCTCGGCTGACCGCTCGTCCAGTCGCCCACGGTCGATGCTCTGCTGGATTTCCAGCAATTGGCGCTCCACCCGACTGAACCGCAGCATCTGGACGCAACTGTCGAGGCTGTGGACGGGGGATTCGCGCTCGGTCGCAATTTTCGACAGAAGTTGCGACTCCTGATCGTTTAGACGCTCCATGAGGGCACTTGGCAACATTTCTGCGCCCTGGGAAACCAGCTCCATGGCTTTCAGCAACACGCTTCGTGCACTAAGTCCTTCCAGATCAATCTCTTCGAGCTTGCTGAGGACCTCAACGGCCTGTTGCGGTTCGTGCACCACGGCCCACAGCAGGGCCCGCTCGACGTCCCGAACCGGCCCCGACAGGCTGCGAAGCCGCTCGACGGGCAGATCCGTCCTCCGGGCCGCCGCCCGCTTTCTGATCTCCGCTCGAACGACCTCTTCGGTTACGCGGGCTTTGTGAGCCAGACGGTCCGCGAAATTGTCCCGGTCCGTCGGATCGGGAATCCGGGCCGCAACCCCCAGCATCCGTTGCACAAACTCTCGCCGTCCATCGTCCCGCGTCAGGTCGCTTTCCACCGCCGCTCGGTCCAGCAGGAACTCCAGGTAGCGCTTGGACTGGCGAATTTCGGCGATGTAGGCGTCACGTCCTCGCTCCTGGATCAATGTGTCGGGGTCCTGACCGCCGGGAAGCACCGCGACGTTGACGTCGAACCCCTCGCTGACGAGTAGCTCGCAGCTTCGCTCGGCCGCCCCTTGCCCGGCCGCGTCCGGGTCGTAGCAGAGGACAGTCTTCTTGGCGAAACGCTTGAGCAAGTGCACCTGGGGAGTTGTCAACGCGGTACCGCACGTCGCGACCACCGGCACACCCCCCGCCTGGTAGACCTGCGCGAAGTCGAAATAACCCTCGACGATCACGGCGAAGCCGGACTTGCGGAGTTCGGCTTTGGTCAGGCTGAGGCCGTAGAGCGTGCGGCTCTTCGAATAGATCGGGGTCTCGGGAGAGTTCAGGTATTTCGGCTGCTGATCCTGTTCCAGCGCGCGGCCGCCGAAGGCGATCACCGATCCGGTCTCGCGCGTGATCGGGATCATCAGGCGGTTTCGGAATCGATCGAGCTCGGTCCCATCTTCCCGGCGGGTCACGAGTCCCCCTTTGACTGCGGCAACCGACGAAAACCCTTGCTTGAGGAGCCGCTGGCGCAATCCGTCGCGCGACTGCGGCGCGAAGCCCAAACCAAGCGTCTGGACGGTTTCCGCAGTCAGTCCACGCTCACGAACGAGGTACTCACGAATCCGGACTCCTGCCGGCGACTCGAGCTGTTCCCGGAAGTAGGTAGCCGCGACCTCGTGCATCTTGAGGAGCGCCTCGCGTTCCGCGGCGCTCTCGCGCCCCTCATCCGTCGACTCGAGTTCGGGGATTGGAATGCCGAATCTCGCGGCAAGCTGCCTGACAGCGTCAGTGAAGCCGACGCTTTCCTGAAGCTCGATGAACTTGAAGACGTCGCCGCCGCGGCCGCAACCGAAGCAGTGAAAAAACCCACGATCCCGGTTGACGCTGAACGAAGGCGACTTCTCCCCGTGAAACGGACAGAGGCCCTTGTAGTTGGCGCCCGCCTTCCTCAACGACACGTAGTCCGACACGACGGTCACGATGTCCGCCGCCGCTCTCACCTCGTCGATGAATTGCTGGGGGAATAACGCCATTACGCCTTACGGTGAGGTCCACGGTCCACGGTCACCGGTCCACAGTCTGCGGCCAACCGGTTCTGCCGCGTGAACTCTACTGTAGGCCGTAGACCGTAGGCCGTGGACTTTGTTTTACTCCTTCAGCTCCACGATCGTCGCCCCGCCGCCGCCCTGATTCGCGGGCGCGGCGTAGAACTTCGACACCAGCGGGTGTTCCTTCAGGAACGCGGCGAGGCCCTTGCGCAGCTGACCGGTGCCGTGGCCGTGGACGATGCGGATCTCCTGCTGGTCCGTCACCATCGTCTCGTCGAGAAATCTCGACACCCGATCGATGGCTTCGTCCACGGTGCAGCCGATTACATTCAGTTCACTCAGCAGGCCGGTGCGCGGCTGAAGATCGACGGTGACGCGGACCTTGGGCGTCGGCGATGGCGAACTACCCGACAACACGCGCAAATCCTTGAGCGCGGATCGGAGTCGCTTGCCGCGAACGTCGATTTCGGCCTGCTGTCCGCGGATGCTGACGATCGTGCCCTCCATCCCCAGGCCGCCGACGACGACCTTGGCGCCGACGACAGGCTCCGCGACCGTTGGCGGCGGTGAGCTCGATGCGGCTGGTGCGCTCGTGCCCGTTCGCAATTCTTCGACGATCCGCTCGACGGCCTCGCGTGCGGCTGCTCGCGCGGCACCGGTCTCCCCGGTTGAGACACCCGTTGCCCGCGAACGAACCGACACCTGCTCGATCAGAGCATCAGATCGTTCCTTGAGCTGTTCGATCACCTGGTCGATGTCGCGTCGTGCCTGGCGGACCCGGTCATCCAGCTTTTCGTTCAAGCGTCGCGCGAATTGTTGCTCGCGCTCGGCCACGTCGCGCTCGCGCGCTTGCAGGGTCGCGGTCGCTTCGTCCACCGAGCGCCGATCACGTTGCAGCCGCGAGCGGTCCGCTTCGAGCGCCCTGGCCTGGGCATCCACGCGAGCCAGGTGCGCGGCCAGCCGCTTCTGGTCGTCGCTGAGGAATCCGCGCGCGGCAGCGACGACGGGCAACGGCATGCCGAGCCGTTGCGCGATCTCGATGGCCAGGCTGCGGCCCGGTGCGCCGTAGATCAGCCGATACGTCGGCGCAAACGTTTGCGGATCGAAGGCAAAGGCGGCCGTCACCACGCCATCGGTCGCCGTGCCCCAGGTCTTGAGCGCGTCGTAGTGCGTGGTCGCAATGATCAGCGCCCCACGCTGCTTGAAGTGGTTGACGATTGCGGTTGCCAACGCCCCGCCTTCATTGGGATCAGTACCCGTGCCCACCTCGTCCAGCAAAACCAACGCCGGCAGCTTCATCTCTCGATCCATCGACACGATGTTGGTGATGTGGCCGGAGAACGTGCTGAGGCTCGCAGCAATCGACTGCTCGTCGCCGATGTCGGCAAAAACCGAACTGAAGATCGGCAGTGTTGCGTCCGCGGCCGGCACATGCAATCCGGCCTGAGCCATCAGCGCGAGCAACCCCGCGGTCTTTATGGCCACGGTCTTGCCGCCGGTATTGGGACCGGTAATCAGCAGGACGCTGGTTGGCGGTTCGATAACGATCTCGATCGGCACGACCTCCGTGCCCAGAGGCTCCTCGTCGAGTCGCTTGCGCACGGCGGCAATCAGCAATGGATGCCTGGCCGACCGCAGCTCCAGTCGGCCATCAAGGGCGATTTGCGGCGCGACGCCGTTCACGATCGAACCGAATCGGGCCTTCGCTTGGAGGACATCCAGTTCGATTGCTACCGAGAGGGACGCCTGCAGATCCTCGGGGCGAGCGCGAAACGCATCGGTAAGCGCCAGCAAGATCCTGTGGACTTCCTCGCGCTCCTGATCCTCGAGTTCGACGATGTCGTTGTTGATCTCGACGGTCTGCGAAGGCTCGAGAAAGAGGCTGGCGCCGCTCGCCGAGCTTCCATGAACGATGCCCGGAACGTTGCCGCGATGTTCGGCGCGGACCATCAGGACATAGCGGCCGTTGCGCTCGGTGATCACCTGCTCCTGGAGGTACTTCGTCGTCTCCTTGCCTCGAACGAACTGTTCGAGTGTCGATCGCAACCGTTGGCGCTTTTGCCGCAGCCGATCGCGAATGCTGGCGAGCGCCGGGCTCGCCTGATCGAGCACCTCGCCACCCGGATCGATGGCTCGGCGCACCTGGCTGATTTCCTGTTTGAAGCTGGCCGTCCGTCCGACCACGCTGGTGAGAATCGGAAAAGAACCCGTCGCCTGGCGGATGGCGCCGCTGGCGAGCTCGATTGAATCGAGGAAGTCAGCCACCGAGCGAAGCGGCAGCGGATCGAGCAGTTGTCCCTCGACCGTTCAGAACGTCCAGCGCCGCCTCGATGCCTCCCCCCGCCCGCAGCGGAAACAGCGGATTGGTCTCGAAGAAAGTCGTCGTCTCGGTCGTCGCGTTGAGCGCGTTTGCCACCGCCGTCGGGTCGATCTCAGGCTGCAACTCCGCCAGCTCCCTTTCGCCAAGCGGCGTCAAGGCGAGCCCGGTCACAACTTCGACGATGCGATCGAATTCGAGAGTCCGGAGGGCAAGAGTCATGACTACAGAAGGGCCTCAGAGACTCAGAGGCACAGAGACACATTGGCTCTGAGTCTCGGTGTCTCTGAGGCTTGGACGTCAGAGGTGATTGATCATACTGGCGATGCAACCGGCGCCGTAGCCGTTGTCGATGTTCACGACCGATACGCCGTTCGCGCACGAGTTCAACATCCCGAGCAGGGCGGCAATGCCGCCGAAGCTCGCACCGTAACCGACGCTTGTTGGCACGGCAATCACGGGAACGTCGACCATTCCGGCCACGACGCTCGGCAGCGCCCCCTCCATCCCCGCAACGACGATGATGACGCGAGCGGTGGAGAGGCGGTCGCGTTCCCGGAGGAGACGGTGAATGCCGGCGACGCCGACGTCGTACAGGCGGTCGACCTCGTTGCCCATGAAGTCTGCCGTGACCGCGGCTTCTTCCGCGACCGGCAGGTCGGAGGTGCCGGCCGAAGCAATGGCAATCGTTCCCTTTCCGGACGTCATCCCCCGTTTCAATGTGATGGTGCGGGCGACCGGATTGTAGTCAGCAGCCGGAATCCTGGACTGCAGGTGGTTCCAGACGGCTTCCTCCGCGCGGGTGACGAGTAGTGGGTCGCCACGGTCGACAATGCGCGATGCGATGGCCGTAATCTGCTCGGCCGTCTTGCCAAGGCCCAGGATCACCTCCGGGAAGCCCTGGCGAATCGGCCGGTGGTGGTCGATCCGGGCGAATCCGAGGTCCTCGTACGGCAAGTCGCGCAAGACTCCAAGCAGCCTGGTGTGAGCCTCCTCGGGAGTCAGCGCCTTTGTCCCAACCGCCTCGAGGAGGACACGCAGCTCGGCCGCTGTCATGCCGTTATCCACCCTGTTTCGTTGACTTTACCGGTCTCGACCATATAATCATTGTTTGTGCAGACGCGCCAAGACGTGACCGTACATGACGCCCGCTGAAACCTTAGTTCTCGCGACGTACTTCTTCGTCCTGGTCATCCTCGCTGTTTACGGGTGGCACCGTTACTACCTTGTGTACTTGTACATGAAGCACAAGGATGAGCACCCGGTGCCGGCCGGCGAGTTCGAGACCCTGCCGGCGGTCACCATCCAGCTGCCGCTGTACAACGAGATGTACGTGGTCGACCGGCTGGTGGAAGCGGTTTGCCGAATCGAGTATCCGCGAGAACTGCTCGAGATTCAGGTTCTGGATGATTCGACCGACGAGACTCAGGAGATCGCGGAGCTGGCGGTGCGGCGGTTTGCCGCCCAGGGCGTGGACATCAAGTACCTGCACCGGGCCGACCGATCTGGCTACAAAGCCGGCGCCCTCGAGGCCGGACTACGGGTGGCGAAGGGTCAATACATCGCCATTTTCGACGCCGACTTCATTCCGAAGCCCGATTTTCTCGCCAGTACCGATTCAATTCTTCACCAACCCCAAAGTGGCCATGGTGCAGACGCGCTGGGGCCATGTGAATGAGGACTATTCACTCCTGACCAAGATTCAGGCGATCCTCCTGGACGCGCACTTCGTCCTGGAGCACGGCGGCCGGAATCGCGGCGGCTGCTTCTTCAATTTCAATGGGACGGCCGGCATCTGGCGGCGCGAGGCGATTGGCGACGCGGGTGGCTGGCAACACGACACCCTGACCGAGGATCTCGACCTCAGCTACCGTGCCCAGTTGCGCGGCTGGGAGTTCATCTTCCTGGCTGACCACGTCGCGCCGGCCGAATTGCCGGTTGAGATGAACGCCTTCAAGTCGCAGCAGCATCGCTGGGCCAAGGGGTCGATTCAGACCTTCCTCAAGCTGATGCCGATCATCCTCCGGTCCAACTACCCGATGAAGGTGAAGGCGGAGGCGTTCTTCCACCTATCGGCGAACTTCAACTACCCGTTGATGTGCGTGCTGTCGGTGCTGATGGCGCCGTCGATGATCATCCGCTACAACATGGGCTTCTACGAGATGCTGCTCATCGATATTCCGCTGTTCATCGCGGCGACGGCGTCGGTGGCCAACTTCTACATGGTCTGCCAGCGCGAGCTGCATCCGCAGACCTGGACGGAGCGGCTCAAGTACCTGCCCTATGTGATGTCGATCGGCATCGGGCTGGCGGTCAACAACACGAAAGCGGTCTTCGAAGCGCTGTTCCATAAGCCGAGCGAATTCGCCCGGACGCCGAAATACCACATCGAGGGTGGCGGTGACGAGTGGATCGGCAAGAAGTACCGTCAGTCGGTCGCTGTCCAGCCGATGATCGAGTTCGCGCTCGGCCTCTACTTCACCGCGACGCTGTTCTATGCCCTCGCCAATGGGATCTACGGAACGGTGCCCTTCTTGATGCTCTTCCAGATCGGATTCCTCTACACGGGCATGCTCTCGATGCTCCAGCAGTACGCAGGCGATCCCGTCGTCGGCGTGCAGTCGAAGGAAGCCTAGGCGCTCGGTCGGTGGACCGGAGACCGGGGACTGGGGACTGGGGACTGATAAGATCGACTCGTGTCCACCGACGTAAAAGCTAAAGCGGGCCTCGAGGATGTCGTTGCCACGTCATCCGCCATCTGTTTCATCGATGGCGATCGCGGCATCCTGTCGTATCGGGGCTACGACATTCACGATCTCGCGAGATTCGCGACCTTCGAAGAAACCTGCTACTTGCTGTGGCACGGAAGCTTGCCGAATCGCGCGCAGCTCGGCGACCTGCAATCGCAGCTCGCCAACGCCAGACCCCTTCCCGAAGCCGTGCTGCGGCTGATGAAGATGCTCCCGCCATCCGATGGAATGGACGCGTTGCGGACGCTGACCTCGGCGCTCGGCCACTATGACCCGGATGCTTCTGACAACTCGCAGGCGGCGTCGTACCGTAAGTCAGTTCGCCTGACGGGTCAGCTCGCGAGTCTCGTCGCGACATGGGGCCGGATGCAGAACGGTGGCAACCCCGTCGCGCCTGATCCGGCGATGAGTCACGCCGCCAACTTCCTCTATATGCTGACGGGCGATCGTCCGAATCCGACCGCGATCAAGACGATGGACATTGCGCTGACGCTGCACGCTGATCACGAGCTGAACGCGTCGACGTTCGCGGCTCGGGTCGCGGCCGCAACGCTCACGGATGTCCACTCCGCAATCGTGGCGGGCATCGGCACGCTGAAGGGACCGTTGCACGGCGGCGCCAACGCCGAGGTGATGAAGATGCTGTTGGAGATTGGCGCGGATGCACCAGCGGAACGCGTCGACGCCTACGTGCGCGGCAAGCTCGCGCGCAAGGAGAAGATCTCAGGCTTCGGGCATCGCGTATACAACACGGAAGACCCGCGAGCGACTCACCTGCGCAGGATGTCGAAGGAGCTTGGCGAGCGCGCCAAGACCACCCAGTGGTATGAGATATCCGAGCGGATCGAGAACATCGTGCGGGGTGAGAAAAAGCTGTATCCGAACGTCGATTTCTACTCGGCCTCGGCGTATTACACGATGGGGATCTCGCTCGACCTGTATACGCCAATCTTCGCGGTCAGCCGCGTATCGGGTTGGACCGCGCACGTGCTCGAGCAGTACGCCAATAATCGCCTCATTCGGCCGCGCGCGGACTACGTCGGTCCGGCCCATCCGCAGCCCTGGACGCCGCTGGACCAGCGTTAACTTCGTACGCTCTACCCGCCCGCCAACACTGTCACTTCGAACACCACCCAGGGCACGGGGCCGGTTCCTGTTTGCTTGATGCGGACGTAGCGCGCGAAAGTGCGTCCGAACTCGAACGGCGTCCGCAGGTATCGCGGATCGTCGATGGCGCTGGCAAGCGCGTTCGCGGTCGCGTCACCTTGCCGAACTGTCACCCAGTTCGTTCGATCGGTCGAGAGTTCGATCGAGATTCCCCGAGGGAACTCTGTTCGGGTCGTCGCCAGCACAACGCCAGCGACTTCGGTTTGTCGACCTAGATCGAGGACGATCTCCTCCGTGCCATCCTGACGTTCGGGCGGCAACCACGCAGTACTCAGGTCGCCGTCGATCATGCGGCTCGCGAGATCCGGCGCCGCATTGGCGCTCGCGGACTGCACGGGGACTGCCGGCTTCGAATCGTGGGACCGTGGGTTCGTAGTCTCCGTGCGAGGCACCAGCAACACGTCGTACTCGGACGTCGTGCCTACAGGTATCGCGCCGCCCAACTGCTTGGCCAGGGGGAGCATTCGCGCGCCGCGATCGTTCCGCTCCACGAAAACCGCAATCGGACCGAAACGACCGAAGCCCTTGAGCGCTTCGAAGTGCCCCTCCTCGAGCGACAAGCGAAGAACTGTGTAGTAAGGGGCATCGTGGCCGCTCATTCCGTTGACGGTGTGGCGTCGGTGCTCCATGGAGCGAAACATCGCCCTCGCGTCTTCTGAGATCTCCGTCGGCAGCTCGAGAATCGCGGCGTCGGCGGGAACCGTTGCCGGAATCTCCAAGCGGCTCGGAGCACGAGGCACGGGCAGCGGGTCGATCCAGCTTTCGGCGGTGATCGCGAGAGCGACCGCGATTGCGGCTCCCAGCCGGAATCGTGGTGAGCGATCGCGCGTCAAGCGGTAGAAGGCGACGGCTGCCGCCACCGCCAATGTCAGTGTTGCGAGCATCGCGAAGCGAGCGGGCACGCGGAACCCGCCACCGAATCCGGGAAGCAGCATGAGCCACGAATACGGCGCCTTGTAGAGGAAGCGATGGCCAAAGACGCGAGCCGTCGGTCCCAGCGCGAACAGCCACATGGCGACCGTAGCCACCGTGTAAAAGCCCAGAATCGACCGCTCGCGCCAGGCTTGTCGCACGCGGGTCGTGGTCAGGAACCATGCGCCGAGGAGCAGTGTCGCAGTCGAGAGCGGCTTGTAGGGATCCGTGACCGACAGGCGCATCGGTCCCAGCTCGTACGCGATGGGACCATATAGCGTCGGAATCGACGCGGCGGCGACCATTCCGAGCCCTCCGAGAAGCGCCGTCGCTCGCAGCCACTCGGTCCATCGAGACATCGCTGGATGGGTCGACCGTCGGCGTACCCACAGGGCCAGCGCGACGAGGAGAACAGCCGTCGCGCCGGGCATCAGGGCGCTTTCAGGGCGCTGCCATGACTCAGGGGTGTTCCAGAGCCACAACATTCGCGGTGCTGAAAACAGCCCGCTGAGATCGGCGCTGTAGAACTCGATTTCGCCGATCGACCGGCTGAGACCCTGCTCAGCGTGCGCTTGCCGGTAGTGAAGCAACACGGGGGCAACCGCTGCGAGTGACAGCCCGAAGGCGATCGCCAGGCTGGCGTAGTGGGTCAACGAAAGATTGCGAGGCAGGAACCAAAGGAGCCAGAGCAGGACCAGCACGCCGGCGAACATGAAGTAGTAGCCGGACGTGAGGAACAGCATCACCAGGCTGATGCTGAGCAGGAAGAGCCATCGAGCTCGCAGCAACTTCGCCCATTGGTGCAGGGCGAGAAACACGATCGGCAGCCAGTACCGATGACAACAGCTCGAGATGCGGCAGATGGTCCGCGCGGAACGGATTGAACCCGAACACCAGGCCCGCGATGAACGCGGCGACGTGGTTCCGCAGCAGCGTGAACACCAGGGCATAGGCTGCCGCCGCGGACAGGATGTAGCTGAGTAGGAAGGCCAGGTTGTGCGCGGCCAGCGGTGAGGCTCCGAGCCAGATAGCCGGCGTGGTGATGAGGCCGACGCCCACACGATGATCGGAGTAGGTCAGCGAATCGCGGGCGGGATAGAAGGCGAGCCCGTCCCACCAGCGATCCGTGAACGGGACCACGGTGGCGTTCCACCAGATCGTCCAGGTCGAGAGGAGCGGATCGCCGAGGTCGTGGGGAGCGACCTCACCAAGCCTCGGTGTAATCGGCCACGTGAGTGCGATGGTCAGCAGCACGTAGAACAGCAGTGCTGCCGCGTGGAAATAACGTGTCACCGGCGCAGCGGCTTGTCGAGCGAATCCCACTGATAGGCGGCCGCCACGCGCTGTTGTACTTCAGCCAGCAGGCGTCCACCGGAATCGCTGTTGGTCATCATTGCCAGCCCATAGCCCTTCAGCCTGTGCACGATGAGCAGGCACTGGAATCCCCAATTCGATCCCGAATGCGAGAAATACCAGCCTTCGCCCTGCTTGGCGATCTGGATGCCGAGTCCAAACGGGCCGACACCGACCGGGGTCGCCATTTCGAGCATCGTGGCGCGTGACAGGACTCGGTTCGATCGCCCCTGCAACGACTTCTGCATCTCGATGCCAAAGCGGGCGAGGTCCGGTGCCGTGGTCCAGAGGCCGGCCGCGGCAAATTCGGGATAGACGTGCCACTTCACGTCGCGCGCGGCGCCATTGCGGTCGTGAGCCCGTGCGGCATTCTTGTCGCGCGCGGGGGAGAGCGGCTGCTCGTAGGCGCTATGCGTCATGCCAACCGGCGTCAGCACCCATTCGCGCATGATGTCTGGGAAGGGGCGCTGCACGGCGTCCGTCAGCAACAATTGTGCGAGCGTGAGACCGCCTCCGGAATACTTGAAGGCCGTGAGCGGAGGACGTCCGACAACGACTCGACCGACGTTTGACGGTGATTCCCCGCTGAGAATCTGCGGCAGCGTGGGCAGCGGGGCGTCAGGCTTGTAGCCCGGGAAGCCAAACCCGTCATCCGTTCCTGACGTGTGGCTGAGCAGACCTCGTAGTGTGACTGGCTGCTTCGCCGTGTGCTCCGAGGGAGGCACTTTCCACGACACCAGCACTTTGTTCACATCGTCGTCGAGCGTGAAGCGCTTGTCGGAGACCGCCTTCAGAATCGCCATGGCGGTGATCGGCTTGCTGATCGATGCCGCCTGGAACAAGGTGTCGGCTGTTGCGGCCGTATTGCTCACCACGTCGGCCAGGCCATAGGCGCGCGTCCACTGCAGTTCGAAGTCGCGGATGACCGCTACGGTGAGGCCGGGAACGCCGGTGCGTTTCATGGCCTCCTCGAGCGTCAGCGCCGCGAGTTCACCTTCGCGACCGGTCTGGACGCCCTCGATGGCGGCAATCTCAGCGGGCGGCGGTGCTTGAGCCTGAGGGGGCGACTGCAGGACCAGGACCGCGAACGCGAGTCCCCACCACATTCGTGTCACCACGATGGTCAGTTTAATGGTCTCCCTGATCTCCCTGAACTCCCTGTCCTCGGCCCACTATAATCCCCACCGCCCCGATGTCCCCGGTTTCGAGCACTCACTCACAACTCGTCTACGACGCGCTCAAGACTTGCGGCGTGCGACTGATGTCCGCCTTGCCCGAGACGTGGCTGGTCCACTTGATCCGGCTCGCCGAGGATGATCCGGAGATGACGCTGGTTCGCCTGGCGAAGGAGGAGGAGGGCGTTGGAATCTCTGCCGGGGCCCATCTAGCCGGCGTGAAGTCCGCGATGCTGATGCAGAACCACGGCTTCCTGGCTTCCATCAACGGCATCGTCTCGTGCGCACAGCTCTATCGCATTCCATTGCTGATGCTGATCAGCTATCGCGGCGAGTTTGGCGAACGTGATCCATGGCAGACGGAAGGCGGAGGCGTGACGGAGGACTTGCTCCGCGCTCTGCGGATTCCGTTTGCGTATCTCGATAATCCCAGCCACGTTCAGCACCGGATCGCAAAGGCGTCGACGCTCGCGGCCTCGGCGAACAAGCCGGTTGCTCTGCTGCTCTGTCGTGATCTGATGTGGGAAGACTGATGCGCAGGCTCGATGCTTTGAAGGCCGTGTACTCGGCGCTCGAAAGCCGGGTCGTCGTGACCATCATGGGAGCTGTCGCCGCCGAACTGCAGTCGATTGGTCATCGCCCGAACTTCTTCTACCTGCAGCATGCGATGGGACTTGCGTCGTCCATGGGATTGGGGATCGCGCTCTGCCGGCCCGACAAGCAGATCGTGGTCCTCGACGGCGACGGCTCCATCCTGATGAATCTTGGTGGACTAACAACGCTTGCCCGGTATCGACCGCGAAACCTGGTGCACGTCGTCTTCGACAACGAAAGCCTGCTGTCGGTTGGCGGATTTCCGACCGCAACCGCCACGGGCAGCGACCTCGCGGCGATTGCGAGCGCAGCAGGCATCCCGCGCACCGCAACCGTGCGGACGCTGCCAGAGTTCCAACAGGCATTCGATGAAGCCCTGCACGCCCACGACCTGACGACCCTGGTCGCCAAGGTCGAAGCGGTGGGCCCGTCGGCATTCGTGACCGATCTTTCGCTTCTCGAAAACCGTTTCGCCTTTCAACGTCACCTGCGGGAGGGTCGACCGTCATGAGCACTGTGCTCGCACAACTCGTGAACGAGCTCAATCGTGGTGCGCTTCGAGTGATCGACCTGACGCAGCCGCTCGGTCCGTCGACACCCGTGATTGGTCTGCCACCGATGTTCGCCGCGTCGCCAGGCGTCACGATCGATGAGATCTCGCGTTACGACGACAAAGGTCCTGCTTGGTACTGGAATACGCTGCGCTTCGGTGAACACACCGGCACTCATTTCGATGCGCCGATTCATTGGATCAGCGGCCGAGATCTTCCCAACAACGCATGCGACACGATCCCGGTGCGCCGCTTTGTCGGACCGGCTTGCGTCATCGACGTCGTCGACGATGTGAGAACGAATCCTGACTTTCTGTTGACTCCGGAACGCCTTACCGCCTGGGAGGGCATCCACGGCCGGATCCCGTCAGGAGCGTGGGTGTTACTGAGGACGGGATGGAGTGAACGGAAAGATGCCGCAGCGTTCCTCAATGTTGCTGCGGACGGACCGCATAGTCCGGGATTCGCTGCGGACACCTCCCGACTGCTAGCTCACGATCGTGATGTGCTGGGCGTCGGTGTGGAAACGATCGGAACCGACGCCGGGCAGGCCGGTGGCTTCGATCCGCCATTCCCCAATCACGCCATCATGCACGGCGCTGGCAAGTTCGGGCTTGCGAGCCTCTGCAATCTCGACCAGTTGCCTCCGACCGGCGCCGTCGTGATTGCGGCGCCGCTGAAGATCGTCAATGGAAGCGGCAGCCCATTACGCCGCCGATGGCACCAATCTCACTCGCCTGACGAACAATCCCGCAAACGACGATGCACCGCTGTGGTCTCCCCATGGCAAGCGCATCGCCTTTGCCAGTCACCGCGACAGCAGCTGGGAAATCTACGTGATGAATTCCCACGGCACCAATGTCGTTCGCCGCACATTCTCCTCAAGCTACAGCAGAGATCCATGTTGGTCACCAGATGCAATCCGATCGTGCAATGCACGCTTAGCAACATTAGCCACTTGAGTTTGAATATCTGGACCGTCAACCCGGATACGGGCTCGCCGGCGTTGCTCTTGGAAATACCGGGTTTCGATGCCTATCCAGCGCTGTCGCCAGATGTCAGCAGACTCGCGGTCACCAGCGATTGGTACGCTTACGATTTAGTGTATGACATCTTCATCGCGAATGCCTATGGCACCAGGTTAAAGGGACTGACAGGCGACATCATCGACCATGTCTATTACGTGCTACCATCATGTCTCCATATAGCGCGATGGAAGCGGCAGTCCCTTACGGGTTATCGCGATATCGCCGTAGAGAGGCATAATGGGAGTTACAAGTTACAAGTCTCAAGTTACAAGCCCGCGCCGCACGGGAGCGTCTTGGACGCTAGTGCCAGACCGTTTGGAACTTGGAACTTGTAACTTGTAACTGACCAGCAAAGCCTCCTGAATGGACCAGCGTTTCATCCGCAATTTTTCGATCATCGCGCACATCGACCACGGGAAGTCCACGCTGGCGGATCGCTTTCTCGAACAGACGGGCGCGCTCGAGGCTCGTGAGATGGAGGCACAGGTCCTCGACAGCATGGACCTCGAGAAAGAGCGTGGCATCACGATCAAGGCGCACCCCGTCAGGCTCAACTACAAGGCCAGCGACGGGCAGTCCTACGTGTTGAATCTGATCGACACTCCAGGACACGTCGATTTCAGTTACGAGGTGACGCGTTCGCTCGCAGCGTGCGAAGGAGCGCTGCTCCTGGTCGATGCGTCGCAGGGCGTCGAGGCGCAGACGCTGGCCAACGCGTACCTGGCGGTGGAGCACAACCTCGAGATCATCCCTGTCATCAACAAGATCGATTTGCCCAGCGCTCAGCCTGATGAAGCAAGGCGACAGATCGAGGAGATCATCGGCCTGGAAGGTGAGTCTGCGATTCTCGCCAGCGCCAAGGAGGGCCGGGGCGTCAACGAGATTCTCGAAGCCATTGTTCATCGCCTTCACCCACCCAAGGGCGATCCTGACGCCCCACTCAAGGCCCTGATCTTCGATTCCTGGTACGACTCGTACCGTGGCGTCGTCATCGTCGTCCGCGTGATCGATGGCACGGTCAAGCCGCATATGAAGATACGGCTGATGGCGACGGCTCAGGATCACGAAGTCGATGAGATCGGTGTCTTCACGCCGAAACCGGTTCTCGTTGATGAACTCGGGCCGGGCGAGGTCGGCTTTCTTGCGTGTGGCATCAAGGTTGTCGGCGACGCGCAGATCGGTGACACGGTCACTGAGGTAAACCGTCCGACGCCGGAGGCATATCCCGGCTTCAAGCCGCTGAAGCCGATGGTCTTCGCTGGTCTTTACCCGGTCGAAGGACATCGCTATCAGGAGTTGCGCGAGGCCCTCGAAAAGCTTCGCCTCAATGACTCGGCGTTCTTCTTTGAACCCGAGACATCAGTGGCGCTGGGGTTCGGCTTTCGCTGCGGCTTCCTGGGACTGCTCCACATGGAGATCGTCCAGGAGCGCTTGGAACGCGAGTTCGACATGGACCTGGTCACCACCGCGCCGGGCGTGTTGTATCGCGTGACGACCACCGATGGTGTAGTGGAGGAGATCGACAGTCCGGCCAAGTTACCGGACCTCGGAAAGATCGCCCGCATCGAGGAACCAG
Source organism: uncultured Acidobacteriota bacterium (assembly GCA_963724485.1). Lineage (GTDB taxonomy): Bacteria > Acidobacteriota > Vicinamibacteria > Vicinamibacterales > UBA2999 > JACCSI01. The sequence goes on along the minus strand of CAVRUW010000006.1, from coordinate 147,855 downwards.
TCATCACTGCCATGATCCTGACGCCGGCCGAGTTCGTCGGGGGGATCCTGCAACTGTGCCAGGACAAGCGCGGCGTCCAGAAGGCGCTCGAGTACAAGGCGTCAGACCGCGTGCTCATCAGCTACGACTTGCCGTTCAACGAGGTCGTGCTCGATTTCTACGACAAGCTGAAAACGCTGTCTCGCGGCTACGCGTCGCTGGACTACCATGTGACCGGATACTGGGAGTCACCGCTCGTCAAGCTCGATATCATGGTCAATGGCGAGCCGGTCGATGCTCTGTCGATCATCGTTCATCGCGATCGGGCATATGAGCGGGGACGTGCGCTGGCGTCGAAGATGCGCGAGCTGATTCCACGGCAGATGTTCGAAGTCGCGATTCAGGCCGCCATCGGAGCCCGCATCATCGCGCGCGAGAGCGTCAAGGCCCTGCGCAAGAACGTGCTCGCCAAGTGTTATGGCGGCGATATTTCGCGCAAGCGCAAGCTGCTCGAGAAACAAAAGGAAGGCAAGAAACGCATGAAGCGGGTCGGCCAGGTCGACATCCCGCAGGAGGCGTTTCTCGCCGTGTTGAAGGTGGGAGAGGACTGATGGCCGAGCCAACCTTTCAGAAGTCCACCGCGCGCGAGTATTTCGAGTCGATCGTCGTCGCGGTGATCCTGGCGCTGTTCGTCAGAACATTCGTCGTCCAGGCTTTCAAGATTCCGACTGGTTCGATGGAGCCCAATCTTCTCGTCGGCGATCATCTACTCGTCAACAAATTCATCTTCGGCCCGGCGGTGAGCGCCATCGAACGAGGGGTTCTGCCGGTGCGGGACATCAAGCGCGGCGACGTGATCGTCTTCAAGTTCCCCGAGGATCCGGAGCGCGATTTCATCAAGCGCGTGATCGCTTTGCCCGGCGATACCGTTGAACTGAGAAATCGAGAACTGCTCATCAACGGACAGAAGCTCGAGGAACCTTACGCCCACTATTTGTTTCCGGTGGGCGAGGGGCAGGAGTCCACGAGTTTCGACGTGCGCGAACGCTACGGCCCGGTCACCGTTCCCGAGCTGCACTATTTCATGATGGGGGACAATCGCGACAACTCGCAGGACAGCCGCTACTGGGGCTTCCTACCCGCGCACTACGTGAAGGGTCGCGCGCTGATGATCTACTGGTCGTTCGATCAGCCGACCGGCGAGCAGCCAGAAGGGCTTGCAGGCCTGCTCCACACCTTCGCCAGCATCTTCACCGGCACTCGGTGGAGCCGGCTGCTTCATCAGATTCATTGACAGTTTCCAGTTATCAGTTACCAGTTCAAAGAGCCTACGAGTTCATTGAACGCCTTTGAACTGGCAACTGGCCAACTGAAAACTGTCGACGGCAGTCGACCACCTACCGCTGCGTCGTTGTCCCCGCGGCCTTGACGACCTTGTTGCGTAGGACGCCGATCCCTTCGATTTCAACTTCGACGACATCACCCGGCTTCATCGCGCTGGTGGTCCCTGGCGTGCCGGTGTAGATCACGTCACCCGGCATGAGCGTGATGTATTGGCTCACGTAGCTGACGATGTACGGGATGTCGAAGATGAGATCCTTCGTACGCTGTGACTGAAGCGTCTTGCCGTTGACGCGCGTCTCGAGCAGCGCGTCCTGATAGTTGATTCCGGTCACGATCCACGGGCCCAGGGGACCGAATCCGTCGGACGCCTTGGCGCGGAACCATTGCAGGTCCTGCTTCTGCCACGCGCGCTCGCTCACGTCGTTGCCGACGGTGACGCCGAAAATGTAGCTCAGCGCCTCTTCCTTCGACACCCTGCTCGCCTTCTTGCCGATGACGACGACCAGCTCGCCTTCGAAGTGGAGGTCGGTGGCGTCGGCTGGGTAAGGGATGTCGGCCTCGTGGGCGATGATCGATGTCGGGAACTTGGCGAAGAGGCCAACGTACTTAGCCACTGGCTGTTGGCCGATATGGCTCTTGTAATTCAGGCCTGCCGCGATCACCTTGCTGGGTTCCGCTGGGGCGAGCAGCTTCACGCCTGCGAACTTTGTGGTCTTGCCCGTCGGCTTACCACCCACCCACGGCGCTGCGGACAATTCACGGACGGTTTCGCCCTCGAGGATGCCGTAGGCGGCTTTGCCCTGAAGCTCGTAGCGAATGTATTTGGTGACTTGCGCCGTCGCGACTCCCGCGGTGATTGCCAAAGCGGCGAGCGCGACGGTTGCCGTGCGAATCAAAGTGTTCACTGAAGCCTCCCGTGGTCCGCGGAGCGTACCATAACGGCGCACGCCCCGGCCACCGCGGTGGTCCCAGTTCACGAGAGCCGGTTTCGTCTGCTCCAATGGGTCGACGGCTACGAGCCGACGGTCGCCGCGAGGGCGGCGCGAGCGTTCGCGGTGTGCTCTTTGATCCGGTTGGTCAACGCGAGAACGTCGGCCGCGACCGTCTTCTTGTACGCATCGTCGTCCAGGCTCGTCAGGTTGATTTCGACGTTGGCGGCCGCTCCGGCAGACGAGGCCTCGAGCAGTTCGAGGGCGACGCGGATGTCGCTCGTCGCAGCTCGATTGCCGAATTGGGCGACGACAGGCGCGGGTTCGACCGCATCCGCCATCGCGCGAAGTGTCTCGAGCGGCGCTTGTGTCGCGCCTTGCAACGCGCGCTGAATCACCTGCTTCCGCCGCGTTTTTTCATCGTCTGTCGACTTGGGCAGGCGATAGGCCTCCATGACGTGATCGAAGGCCGCACTATCCGTGTCCGCCAGGGCCAGCAGGCGCTGCTTGCTTGGTTCCAGCGCTGTGCGGGCCTCGGAAAGAGCCGCTCGCTCGCGATCCGTGTTGCTCTTCGATTTCGTCAGGCTCGCGACCATGATCAGCAGCGCCACCGCGATGCTTCCACAAACAGCCGCGGCGGTCCCTCCGCCAGGTGTCGGATTCGGGCTGGACAGTGCGTCGAGAAATTCGGAGATCGTCTGGTCAGCGAATCGCGGCATCCTCGCATTCTATCGAGGAAGTCGAACGACGATTTGTATACCCGTTACGTCACCCTGGCTCACCGCGAGCTGAGCCTTGGTACCGAGATCGTCACGGTACTGCGTCGTCACACCGTTGCGCGACTCGCTGCTCACCCGGCCTGAGCCACTCATGCCGCCTGCGACGCTGCTCGACTCTGAGCTGAATGAGATGCCGCCGACCTGCCGGCCGTGCTTCCGAGCTGCTCGACATCACCAAAGGCGGGATCGCGATGAGCGTGTAAGTGGCAGTCGTAACGTTGCCGATACTGAACGCACCCGTCGCGCTCGTGCGTGCCTGCAACTGCAGCCGTCCGTAAGGGAACCGTGCTCCAGTCTCAGAATCCGGATCGAGCCTGACCATGGCATTGGCCACCGGCCGTCCGGTTTCGTCCACGACGATGCCGGACACCTGAAATGCCGGTGCGTCGGCCATGCGGATGACGATCGCGTCGGAGGTCTGACCTGCCGCTACGACGACTGTTTGTGCGCTGGCTGGATCCGTCGCGTCAGGAAAGTAGGTGGGCACCAGCGTGCGGGCCGGCTGCGTCGCGGCTCGGCCAAATTCAAACCCCGGCGAAACCTGCACGTAGTACTCGCCAGCCGGCAAGCCGAACAGACGGAACTCTCCCAGATCATTGGTCTGCACGCCTGGTCCAGCAGGGATTGGCCCGATTGCCCCACGGCGTGATTCGGTGACTCTCGGATCGGCCACTACCTGCCGCATCGCCATGACCCTCAGGTTGACCAGCGGTTCGCCGGCGTCGTTCACGACCCGGCCGATGATGGCGGCGCCGCGTTGAAGCGAGAGCTCGACACTCTGCTCCTGTCCGGCAACGACTTCAACCGACGTCGCCGCGCCAGGGCCAAACGCCATCGCGTACCCGCTCTTCTGCGCGGCAACCCGGTACCTGCCCGGTTCAAGTCCGCGAATTACGAACCGCCCATCTTGACCCGTGCGCACGCTGAGCGGTGGCTCCGTGCCGAACGGCGGGCCGGATCGAATCGGCATCACGGTCACTTGTGCGTCTACGACAGGCGAGCTACTCCCATCCTCGACGATTCGACCTGAGATAGAAGCCGAGCTCACCGGCGCGGGTGCCTGAATCAACGCCGCCGTGACGCTCAACACAATCAGCAGAGACATAGGGCCTCCCGATCATGGTGGTTAGACGCCAACCTGCGTCAGGTGGACGTCAATGAACCAGCACACCTCGCTTGATGACGGCCTTCAAGGTGGGTGCGCCGACGCGGACCAAATCCGCCAACGTTCCGTCGATCAACACTGCGTCCGTCTGCTTTCCCACTTCGAGGCTGCCAACGCGATCCTCGCGACTCAAGGACGCTGCAGCATTGATGGTTACACCGACCAGCGCTTCTTCCAGCGTCAGCCCCATCCCGAAGCTCGCGAGCGTCATGGCGAATGGGAGCGATGGCGAGAAGCCTCCACCAGGATTGATGTCAGATGCAAGCGCCACCGGCACATCACATTCGATGAGCATGCGCGCCGGCGCAAACCGGCCGAGCTTGAGATAGAAGGCTGCCGTCGGCAACAGAGTAGCGATAACGCCCGCGCGGGCCAAGCCGCGTGCGCGCTGCTCGTCGACGAAGATCAAATGGTCGGCCGATCGCGCGCCGACCTCGGCGGCGACCACAGATCCGCCACTGAGCGCCAGCTCGTCCGCATGGATCCGAGGTGCCAGCCCGTGTTTGCGTCCCGCCTCGAGAATGCTTCGCGACTCGTCCATCGTGAAGACGCCCTGCTCGCAGAAGACATCACACCATTCCGCGAGACCCTCGGCCGCGACCGCCGGTAGCATTTCATCGATGACCAGGCGGACATAGTCGTCTCGACGCGAACGGTACTCGACCGGGATCTCGTGCGCGCCCATGAAGGTGGGTGACAGCTCGATTGGTTGCAATCCCCCCAACCGCCGAATGGCTCGCAAACTCCGGAGTTCGGTTGCGGTCTCGAGTCCGTACCCACTCTTGACCTCGGCGGTCGTCGTCCCGCAAGCCAACATGGCTTGAAGCCTCGGCACGGCGAGCGCGACCAGCGCATCTTCGCTGGCTTCGCGGGTCGCCATCACCGTCCTGACGATGCCGCCCCCGTCGGCGGCAATTTCGGCATAGGTTGCGCCTGCGAGCCGCCGCTGCAACTCCTCTCGCCGATCGCCCGCAAACACGAGGTGGGTATGTGCGTCGACGAAACCCGGTACGACGGTGCAGCCTGTCGCATCGATTCGTCGCGCATCGGCGGTCAGGTTGACCGCCTGACGCACCTCAGTTACCGAGCCAATTGAGACGATCCTGCCGCCGAACGAAGCAATGGAGGCGTGAGGCAGGAAGCCGGCATCTCGCTGAGCTGATCCGCGACGAGGCGCGGGACCGCGGCATGTATAGACCTGGTCTGCGTTGTCGATGAGGAGATCAGCGTCCATGGACGTCCACGGACGCATGATCTGCGATTTACGGGAGTTCGCGCTACGGCCTGCTCGGCTGCGCTTCCACGCTCGGACGCACCGCGGACGGCCCGGCCGATGGCGGAGTCGAAGACGTGGACGATGGTGTTGCTGGCGTCGACGGCGATATCAGCGTCGTGGGCTTCAGCAGAGAAGGGGTTGCAGGCAACGGGGCAGTCGTCGTTGACGAAGTTGCCGGTGCAGCGGGAGTTGTGGGCGCTGCCGCGGGTGTCGACGGAGCGCTTGGACTGGAAGAAGCGGGTGCCGCCAGTGCCGCCGGTGCCGCAGGCGACGAAGGGGCCGACGCCAGAACAACTGATGGCCCGGGCGTCGCCGGCGGAGTCGACGTCGTCGAGGAACCGGACGACGAGACCGCTGGTGTAATCCCCGAACCTGACGGATCCTTGAGAGGCAGCACGACGCTCGGCTTCTCGAAGCGACGGTCAGGCGGCAAGAGCAGGCTCGTACGTTCCTCGTGCTGCACGTCACGGTCGCGCACCGACTCGATCGTCTTATTGAGCGTGCTGACCAGCCCCTCGAGGCTGATTTCCACCTCGCGGCGCTTCGTGCGCAACGATTCGATCTCGCGCTGCACTTCGCCGACGCGCACCTGCGACTTTTCAACCATCATCGCGATGCGACCCTCGGCCTCCGAGATGAAACGGGCCGCGTCCTGCTGTGCCTTCTCGCGAATGTCGTCAGCAATTTTCTGGGCCGTCAACAGCGTGTTACTCAGCTGCTTTTCCTGGCCGCGATGCTCGCTGAGCGCCGCTTCGGCCTTACCGGCCTCCTGGCGCAAGCGATCGTTTTCGAGCATCAAGGTTTCGAAGTCGTCAGCTGCCTGAGCCAGAAACGTGTTGACCTCAGCGCGGTCGTACCCGCGCATGACTGTCGTGAACTGGCGCTGGCGGAGCTCGAGAGGAGTGACCTTCATAAAGTGATCCTTGACCTTGTCCCTAGCGGGTACCGAAAATCGCCGATCCAACGCGAACCATCGTGGCGCCTTCTTCGACTGCGACCTCGAAGTCGTGGCTCATTCCCATCGACAGCTCTGGCAGTGATGAGAACGCGCCGCTTACCACCAGTTCATCCCGCTTCTCACGGAGCTGACGAAACCAGACCCTGGTGTCTTCGGGGTTTTCGGTCAAAGGGGGCAACAACATCAGCCCGACCAGACGCGCAGCTGTGCAGCGCTGCGCTTCTTCGAGAATTCCTGGCAACGTGTCGATCGGTGCCCCGTGCTTGGTCGGCTCCAGTGCGAGGTCGACTTGAATCAGAACCTCTGGTGCCCGTCCTGCTTCGGCCGCACTTCGATCCACCCGGCGCAGCAGCTCAACGCTGTCGATCGAGTGGATGACGGGGCACGCTTCGGCCGCCTTCTTTGCCTTGTTTGACTGTAGGTGACCGATCAAGTGCCACCGTATGGCGGTATCGGCGGTGCTTAGGACTTTCTGTAACGCGTCTTGCACGCGATTCTCACCAAAGTCCTGTTGCCCTGCTTCGTAGGCGCTCAGAACGTCTTCAACCGGGAATGTCTTGGAAACGGCGATCAGGCGGACGTCGGCGGGGTTTCGGCCCGCGCGTGCAGCGGCTTCGCCAATGCGCGCGCGGACCTCTGCGAGGCGCGATGCGATCGCGCTACTTCTTGAGCTGGGCAAGCATGGCCTTCGCCTGGGCAGCGAACTGGCCCTCGGGAGCAAGCTGCAGGTACTTCTCGAAGCCCGCGATGGCTTCGGTCATCTTGCCTTCGTTGAGCATCGCCATCCCAAGCTGGAAATTCGATTCCGGATGATTCGGGTTGGCCTTGAGGGCCTCCTCGAACTTGGCTTTGGCTTCGGGAATCTTGCCCTGGTTCCACAGGATGATGCCCTGGTTGTAGACGGCGTCGGCGCTACCGCCACCGCCCCCGGCACCTGCGGCCTTGGCTCCCATGGCTGCCGCTTCGTCGAAGCGTTTCTGGTTGTTGTACAGGGTCGCCAGTGCGTTCAGCCCTTCGGGATAGTCCGGCTTGAGCTCGAGCGCCTTCAGCCAGCTGGCCTCGGCCTGCTTCTCGTCCTTCTTTAGCAGGTAGGCGTAGCCGATGTTGTAGTAGCAGTCGTAGCAATTGGGCATGACGCTCGCGGCCGCCGTGAACTTCTCGATTGCCACGTCGTGGTTGCCGGCCTTGCTGGCTGCGACGCCGTCTTCGAAAACCTTTTTCAGCTCGTTGGCTTTCGCTACGTCGGCGGCGCTGGGCCCGGCCGCGCCAGGGGTGAACGCAAAGTTGGCATCGACCGGCTTCGAGAGGTTGACTCGAACATTGGCCGACTGCATCCCCAGCTTCTCGTGCGTCGCGGTGACTTTGTAGTTCCCCGGCTGGAGTCCAATCTGGATGTACTCACCGCGGCGATCGGTCTTGACCTCGAACTTACGGTTTACCCCATCGGCAAACTCGATCGTGATGCTGACGCCCGGCAATGGCTTGCCTTCGGCATCGACGACCTTGCCTCTCACCATTCCTGTTTGCGCCGCGGCGGGCGAGGCCATGACGAGCGCGAGGGCCATAGCGCACGCTGGCGCGAACCACTTGCTCATGGTTGCGACTCCTTGGGTCTAGTGTAATGAAAAAAATCGTTCGATGTCGGTGACGTCCTGCGTCACCGGCGACGGGGGAAACGACTCGAGGAAGCGCCGCCCATAGCCCATCGTCCGCAGGCGGGGATCCAGTACCGCGAGCACACCGCGGTCATTTCGATGCCGAATGAGCCGGCCCAACCCCTGCAGCAGCGCCAGGATTGCCAGCGGAACCTGGTAGTCGTTGAAGGCATCGCCGCCGTCGCTATTGATGGCGTCGATTCGCGCCGCGGTGATGGGATCACCGGGCGAAGCAAACGGCAGCTTGTCGATCACGACACAGCTCAGCTGCTCGCCAACGACATCCACACCTTGCCAGAACGCTGACGTCGCCAAGAGGACGGCATGGGGAGTGCTGCGGAACTGGTTGAGCAACGTGCTTCGCGGTGCAGTCCCTTGCAGAAGAAGCGGATAGTCGAGCGCTCCCATGATGTCCTCGTAGACGGCGTGCATCATGGCGTAACTCGTGAAGAGCACGAACGCGCGTCCCTGGCTACGCTCGAGAATCGCCCGTACTTGATTAGCAACTGCCTCCGGATAGTGTGGCGACTTTGGCGGCGGCATCCGGCGCGGCAAGTACAACAGGCTCTGACGCGCGAAGTCGAACTCCGACGCGACTCGCAATTCCACAGCGTCCTCGATCCCCAGTCTGCGCCGCACATATTCGAACGACCCGGCAATCGCGAGCGTCGCGGAGGTGAGCACCGTCGTTCGCATGCGGCTGAACAGATGCTTTTGAATGATTGCTGAGACGTCGATCGGCGCCGCCCGCAGAAACACGCCGCGGCCGCGCGTTTCCAGAAAATAGACGAACGAGCTGTCGTTGGCCGCCAGCAGGAACTTGAGATCGTCGCTGAGCTCTCGCGCTCGGCGTGCGATCGTCAGCGCATCCTCGTTGCTCGCGTCGCCGACTGAGGACTTGGTCCCTCCTGCCAGCGTCATCACCGCCTCGAGGCCATCCATTGCGGTGGTGAGGGCAAGGCCGTCGGTCACGATGTCGCCGAACCACTCTGGTCCGATGCGGAGACGTTCTTCGTTCAGTCCACCTCGCATCCGACGAGCCATCGCGAGGTTGCCAAAGAACGCTCGCGAGTGGTCGCTGACACGTGCCATCGCTCGCGAAACCTCGCCGTTGGTGTCGGTGAGGCTCGAGTTCAGGAGGCGCTCGCTATCCCGGACGAGATCTTCGACGCGGTAGTTGCTGATCGAGAGGCCGAAGTATTGAGTGGCGACGTCTTCGAGCTGGTGCGCCTCGTCCAGGACCAAGTGACGGCAGTCCGGTATCACCTCGCCGTATGAGCTCTCTCGAATCGACGCATCAGCACACAGCAGGTGGTGATTGACGATGACGACGTCGGATTCAGCGGCTCGCTGCCGCATGCGGGTGACGAAGCATTGCTGATACTGCGGGCATTCAGTGCCCAAACACGTCTCCGCCGTAGCCGAGATTTCCGTCCAGATGTCGCTGTCATCAGGCAGGTCCTCGAGCTCGGCGCGATCGCCCGTCGGCGTGCTCTCCGCCCAGTGGGCGATGGAGTCGAGCAGACCGTCCGCCATTCGAGTCCGCGCCTGGTCGAGCCGGTGCAGACACAGATAGTTGGCGCGACCTTTCATACAGGTGGCGCGAAACTTGACCGCCAACGCCTTTTCGAGCGCCGGTAGATCCTTGAAGTAGATCTGTTCCTGCAGGTTCTTGGTTCCCGTGGAGATCAGCACGCGTTCACCGCTCAGGATCGCGGGAACGAGGTAGGCCATGGTCTTGCCGGTTCCGGTGCCGGCTTCGGCGAGCAGAATGCCACCGTGCGCAAGAACGTTGGCGACCTCCCGAGCCATTCGCCGCTGACCGGAGCGGGGCTCGAACTGGTCGATCGTCTGCGCCAGCGGACCCTGGTCCGCGAATGCTTCGTCGACCCTGCTTAGGCCTGACGGTCGGGATACAGGGGGAACTTCTTGCACAACTGTTTGACTTCCACTTTGACCGCACCCAGCACCCGGTCGTCCTCGGGCGTGGTGAGCACTCGTGAGATGAGGTCGGCGATGGCGTCCATCTCCGGCTCGCGCATGCCGCGGGTCGTGACTGCGGGCGTGCCGATCCGGATCCCGCTCGCGACCATGGGCGGGTTTTGATCGAAGGGGATTGCGTTCTTGTTGACGGTGATACCGGCCTTGTCCAGCGCCGCCTCAGCCACCTTGCCAGTGACACCCTTCGAGAAGACGTCCACGAGCATCAAGTGATTGTCGGTCCCGCCACTGACAAGGCGGAAGCCGGCGGCTGCCAGCCCGCTCGCCAGACGCCGCGCGTTGGCGGCGACCTGCTGCTGGTAGACCGCAAAGTCCGGGCTGGCGGCTTCCTTGAAACACACCGCCTTCGCCGCGATGACGTGCATCAATGGGCCGCCCTGAACGCCCGGGAACACCGTGCGATCCAGATCCTTGGCGTACTGCTCGCGACACAACACCATACCGGCGCGCGGGCCCCTCAGCGTCTTGTGCGTCGTCGTGGTCACGAAATCAGCGTAGGGGACGGGGCTGGGATGCACCCCGCCGGCGACCAGTCCGGCGATGTGTGCCATGTCGACGACCATCGGCGCACCGACGCGCCGCGCGACTTCGGCGATCCGCGCGAACTCGATTACGCGAGGATAGGCGCTCGCACCAACCATGATCATCTTCGGCTTGTGCTCGTCGGCCAGACGACCGAGGTCGTCGTAGTCGATCCGCTCGTCTTCCTTGCGAACGCCATACGGAACAATCGTGTAGAGCTTGCCGGAGAAATTCAGCGGGTGACCGTGCGTCAGATGACCGCCATGCGCGAGGTTCATCCCGAGGACCTTGTCGCCGGGCTTGAGCAGCGTCAAATACACGCTCATGTTGGCTTGAGCGCCCGAATGCGGTTGCACGTTGGCGTGCTCGGCTCCGAACAGGGCCTTGGCGCGGTTGATTGCCAGAGTCTCGACGACGTCGACGAACTCGCAGCCGCCGTAGTAGCGGCGTCCCGGATAACCCTCGGCGTATTTGTTGGTGAGAACCGACCCTGCGGCCTCGAGAATCGCAGTACTGACGAAGTTTTCGGAGGCAATCAGCTCGAGGCCCGACTGTTGGCGCTCGGTCTCACGCCGAATCGCATCCGCGATGTCGGGATCCGCGGCCTCCAGTGCACGGTGCGTGAGCGACATTTGGGACATGGCGGATCGAGTATAAATCCTCGCGAGGCTCCGCCTCGGAGGTTCGAGACATGCGGGAGCGAGACATCCTGAAGGCTTTTCGCCTTCAAGATGTCTGGATCTGGAGGCCGCCATGAAAGTCGTTCGATTTGTCGTAGTCGTCTTCGTTGGTTGGGCGACGGTTAGTGCGTTTGCGCAGAGTCCACCGGCGGCGGCGAATCCCGTCAGCCAGGCGATCAGAGAGGGCTGGAACAGCGCGAAACGTAACATCGCCGGGTCAGCCAAGGTGATGCCGGAAGCGAAGTACGGCTTCAAACCCGCCGACTCGGTGCGCAGTTTTGGTGAGATCCTCGCGCATGTTGCCGGCGCCAATTACATCTTTTGCGCCGCGGCTCGCGGTGAGAAGTCACCGCAAGCGGAAGACGCGTTCGAAAAGTCCGCCAAGACTCGCGCGGCGATTGTGAAGGCCTGGGAAGACTCGGTGAAGTACTGCGACGCGGCCTACGACGCGATCGATGATCGCAAGCTCGCCGAATCAGTAGCCGCGCCGTTTGGCAGCGGTCAAACCAGCCGTGCGTCGGCGCTGATGGGGAATACCGGTCATGTGCAGGAGCATTACGGCAACCTCGTCACCTATCTGCGAATCAACGGCCTGGTGCCGCCATCGTCGGCGCAATAGCGCGGCACCTAAGGTATCCGCGACATGATCCCAACCGCCGTAATCAGCGCCCGTGGAGAAGATCGACTTCGACGGGGACATCCGTGGATCTACCGGACTGACGTCGCCGACGTGGCCGCCGACCCGGGCGCCGTTGTCGAGGTGCTTGGGCCGCGACAGCGATTTCTTGGTCGAGCGATGTACAGCGATTCGTCACAGATATCGCTGCGTCTGCTGACCCACGGCGAGGAGGAGATTGACGAGTCCTTCTGGCGGGCGCGTCTCGAAGCGGCGATCGAGTTTCGGCAGTCGCTGGCGATCGATGCGACCGCATACCGGCTGATCCACGCTGAGGCAGATCTGTTGCCCTCCCTGGTGGTCGATCGCTACGCCGACGTGCTGGTCGTGCAGGCGCTCTCGCAGGGGATGAACCAGCTGATGCCGACGCTGCTCCCCTGGCTCGTCGAGTTGACCGGCGCGACGGGCGTGCTGGCTCGAAACGACCCGCGCGTGCGGCTGCTGGAGGGCCTGGATCAGCGCGTTGAAGTCCTGTACGGCGATGTTCCCGAGCGCGTCGTCGTTCGTGAAGGTCCGGTGCAGTACAGCGTCGATCCACGCTTGGGCCAGAAGACGGGACTCTTCCTCGATCAGCGGGAGAATCGCGAAGCGGCGTCGCAGTACGCGCGCGGACGGCTGCTCGACTGCTTCAGTTACAACGGCGGCTTTGCCCTACGGTTGGCGAGTCGCTGCGATCAGGTGGAGGCGCTCGACATCTCGTCCGAGGCCGTCGCGCGGATCACCGAGAACGCCGCCCAGAACGGTCTATCCAATGTCGTCGCGCGAGAGGCCAATGTTTTCGACGAATTGAGACGACTGGAGAAAACCGGCGACAGATACGAGATGATCGTTCTCGACCCGCCGGCGTTCGCGAAGAACAAAGCTTCCGTGCCGAGAGCAATGGCTGGTTACAAGGACATCAATTTGCGCGCTCTGCGGCTGCTGGAGCCTGGTGGCTATCTGGTGACCTGCAGCTGTTCCTACAACATCGACGAGGCGACCTTCGCACACATCGTCTACGACGCCTCGGTTGACGCGCATGTGCCAGTAACGGTCGTCGAGAAACGAATGCAGGGGAGGGACCACCCGGTTCTTCTGGGCGTTCCCGAAACCTACTACTTGAAGTGTTTGATCGTGAGGCGTGTCGCCTAGGTGTCGTGGATCCGCGATCGGCTACTTCGGATCCTTGCGCAAGCGTCACCGTTTCACAACAGGAAAGGGAAACAAGCGCCATTACACGCCGCCCATCCTTAGGGTTTGCTATATTTCTGTTCTTAACCGCCAGGGGCATCCGGTTACAAACGGAGACAGGACAGTCCCCCAACGACAGGGACAATCCCTGTCACGGGGAGCCGGATTGAGAACGCACCCTTGGAACCTGACCCGGTTCACACCGGCGGAGGGAGCGCGGAATGAAGACGTCCCCAGCACCCGCGAGTGTCGATTACGGCACCGCATTCCCCAATTCACGCAAGGTCTACGAAGAGAAAGTCGTCGCTACGTCCTCCGGAGACGTGACGATTCGCGTCCCTTCCCGCGAGGTGGAGCTATCCGGTGGCGAGCCGCCGGTTCGCCTTTACGACACCAGCGGGCCTCCCCACCACGACGCGCGGGCCGGATTGCCCAAGCTTCGTGAGGCGTGGGTCGCACCGCGTCGCGGTCAGCCGTGCGTCACGCAGCTTCACTATGCTCGCTGCGGCGAGATCACCCCGGAAATGGAGTTCATCGCCCTGCGTGAGGGACTCCCGGCGGAGTTCGTGCGATCCGAGGTCGCGCGCGGCCGCGCCATCATCCCCGCGAACATCAATCACCTCGAGCTCGAGCCGATGATCATCGGCCGGAACTTCCTCGTAAAGATCAACGCCAACATCGGCAATTCCGCCGTGTCGTCATCTATCGACGAGGAGGTTGAAAAGTTGCGGTGGGCGACGCTGTGGGGTGCGGACACGGCGATGGATCTGTCGACCGGCAAGCAGATCCACGAAACCCGCGCGTGGATCATGCGGAATGCACCGGTGCCGATTGGCACCGTTCCGATCTACCAGGCGCTCGAGAAAGTCGGTGGACGGCCTGAGGACCTCACCTGGGAGCTATATCGCGACACGATCATCGAGCAGTGCGAGCAAGGCGTCGACTACTTTACGGTGCACGCCGGGGTCCTGCTCCGTTACATCCCACTGACTGCCAAGCGCGTGACCGGTATCGTCTCGCGCGGCGGATCAATCCTCGCAAAGTGGTGCCTCGCTCATCACAAGGAGAACTTCCTCTACACGCACTTCCGCGAACTGTGCGAGATCATGCGGGCCTACGATGTCTCCTTTTCGCTCGGCGACGGCCTGCGCCCCGGCTCGATCGCCGATGCCAACGACGAAGCTCAGTTCGGTGAACTGAAGACCCAGGGTGAGCTGACGCGGCTGGCGTGGGAATACGACGTCCAGGTCATGAACGAAGGACCTGGGCACATCCCCATGCACCTCATTCGCGAGAACATGGAGAAGCAGCTCGAATGGTGCGACGAGGCGCCCTTTTACACGCTTGGTCCGCTGACTACCGACGTCGCTCCGGGGTACGACCACATCACATCGGCCATTGGCGCCGCGATGATCGGGTGGTACGGCACGGCCATGCTTTGTTACGTCACACCCAAGGAACACCTCGGACTGCCCAATCGCGACGATGTGAAAGCGGGTGTGATTGCCTACAGGATCGCAGCCCACGCGGCGGACCTGGCCAAGGGACACCCGCGCGCGCGACTCTGGGATGATGCCCTGTCAAAGGCACGATTCGAATTCCGCTGGCAGGATCAGTTCAACCTGGCGATGGATCCCGTGACGGCCCGAGCCTTTCACGACGAGACACTGCCGGCCGACGGCGCCAAGCTCGCGCACTTCTGCTCGATGTGCGGCCCGAAGTTCTGTTCGATGGAACTGACGCAGCAGGTGCGGCAGATGGCGCAGCAGGGAATGGACGAGAAGTCGGCGGAGTTCCGCAAGACCGGAGAGATCTACGTCAGCCCGGGCTAGGTCTACTTTCGGACTGGCCACAGAGACTCCGAGACTCAGATCAAATTAGGCTCTGAGCCTCTGTGTCTCTGAGGCTTGTTCGGCGTCCCGATTATTTGTCCGCGGTTACCGGCACGATCTGGATGATGGTCGCGAAATGCGACGGCTGTGCGCCCGGTTTCGGGTTGGGATAACCGGCGGAGCCGCCCCACGTGAAGTCCTTCACCGTCACGCTCGGCGGAAAAGCCATCGTTTCCTCTCGATACCTCCCGACTTCGAATTGATGTGTCGGCGGTGACTCGAAGAGGTCGGTTCCCCGCTGCTTGAGAGCGGTGCGGTAGTAAGTGACCATATCGGCAAAACTGGCGGCAACCCCAAACAGATAGAACCGCTGCCCGCGACCGGCGTCGTACGACGTGATGAACGTCGCCCCTGGATAAAGCGGCACGCCAAGAGTCGCTTCGCTCGGCACCGCGGCGGGCGTCGGCTTCGCGTTCTGTTTTGGGGAGGGCGGCGGCTGAACCGGAGGCGCAGCAGGGGGTTGTTCCGGCCGCCCCGGCTTCGGGAATGGCGCCGGCGCCTGTGCGCCGAGCAGCGTCGCACAAAGTAGCATCGTCACCACGGTTGTCAGCGCCCGCGCAGCCATCATCGAAAAATTATTATAGAACCCGCCAATGGTCGACGCTCAGCATCTCATCGCGTTTTGTCAGGCGCAGCAGGACTGGTTGCTTGGCACGGTCGAATCGCTGGTCAAACTGGAGTCACCCACCGACGACAAAGCCGCCGTCGACACATGCGGGGCGGAGCTGTCGCGTCATCTTCTAGCGCTGGGTGCGAAGGTCACGGAAGTCACGATAGCGACGGCAGGAAATCACCTCAGGGCGGAGCTGGGAAGCGGCCGGCGACAGGTCCTGCTGCTTGGTCACTTCGATACCGTCTGGCCTGTCGGACAGCTCGCACGGATGCCGCTCCAGCGTGACGGAGATCTGCTTCGTGGTCCCGGCGTCTTCGACATGAAGGCCGGAATCGGCTTGGGGCTGCTCGCCGCCCGCGCGCTCGTCTCGAACCGGTCGCTCGACCAGGCTCGGCTGGTGATGTTGTGGACCACGGACGAGGAGACGGGCAGTGAAACATCTCGCGCGCTCGTCGAAGCCGAGGCGCGAAAGAGCGAGGCGGTGCTGGTCCTCGAACCCTCGCTGCCCGGTGGTGCGCTCAAGACCCGTCGCAAGGGCTGCGGCGAGTATGAAGTCGTGATCCGCGGCGTAGCGGCGCACGCGGGGGTCGACCCCGGCAAGGGCGTCAGCGCCATTCGCGAGCTTGCCCGCCAGATCCTGCTGATCGAAACACTGCAAGACCTGGAAAGAGGAGTCTCTATCAACGTGGGCCTCGTCAACGGCGGCTCGCGGCCGAACGTCGTTGCGGCGGAAGCCCGCGCCCTGGTCGACGCGCGAGCACCGACGCTCGCCGATGCCGAACGAATTGATGGCCTCATGCGATCATTGAGCCCACATTTGAAGGGCGCCACCATCGAAGTTCATGGTGGCTTCTCGCGCCCGCCGATGGAACGGACAGTGGGCGTTGCCCGGCTTTACGAAACCGCACAAGCGGCGGCAGTTGATCTCGGTCAGGCACTCGACGAAGGCGCGACGGGCGGAGGATCGGACGGTAATTTCTGTGCAGCCCTCGGCGTGCCGACGCTCGACGGGTTGGGCGCCGTTGGTGACGGAGCCCACGCAGTCCACGAGCATGTGGTGGTCCCTGCGCTCGTCCCAAGGGCGGCCCTCTTGGCTCGGATCATCGAGCGGCTAGTCGCTTAACCGACACGCCTTGTCACCCCGGTGGGGCGGGACCGCCGGGAGGCCCTCGTCATAAAGCATTGATTTTTCAGCAGGTTGCCTCCGGCCGGGCTGGCCCCGGAATTGCTCTACCCCAGCTGAAGGCCCTGGTGGCCCGTGCGGATCCCCGCCGATTCCCCCCAGGGAGTGAGGCGAGTTCGGTGGAAGACCTGGATCTCGATCTGACGAAGTTGACGGAAGGCGCGCAGCGAGTCATCACGCGTGCCGAAGACGAGGCGCGGCGTCGTGGGCAGGACCTGTTGACGAGCGAGCACCTCTTTCTTGCGTTCGCGCAGACCGAATGGCTGTTGTATGCGCGCGTGATGCGGGATCTGTCCGTCAATCCGGACGACCTCTTGGCCGAGGTCACATCGGCACTCGAGACGGTGCCTTCCGTTCCTGGTCGTGTGCTCAAGGCGACCGAGTTGACCCAGGAACTGGTCCGACGAGCGATCCAGCAGGCCGTCAGCCTCGGACGCGAACAAGCGGAATCCTATGATCTGTTCGCCGCCATTCTGGACGAACGACAGAGTGGTCCCAGCGTCATCCTTCGTCGATTTGGAACGGAAAGCGACGCCGTCGTCGCGCGTCTGACTAGCGTCGTCCGAGATGTCGAGCTCCGCGACGAAAAATTGAGGAAGCGCTACGAGCTGCCCCCCTTCCTCAAGCAATTTGCCGTCAACCTGAACCTGCTGGCGCGCCAGGATCGGTTGCCGCCGGTTTACGGGCGCGACGTTCAGCTCCGGCAGATCGTCGAAATTCTCTGCCACCGTGAGCGCGCCAATTCGGTGATGCTGCTGGGCGAGCCGGGCGTGGGGAAGACCGCTGTCGCCGAAGCGCTGGCCCGTCGCATCGAGCTCGAGCCGCAGTCGGTTCCCGCTCAACTGCGCGACTGCCAGGTGCTCAACCTGCAAATGAACTCGCTCGTGGCCGGGACCATGCTGCGCGGCATGTTCGAGGACCGTATTCAGAACGTCCTGCGCGAGGTTCGCGAGCGACCCAATTACCTTCTGTTCATCGACGAGGCGCACACCATGGTGGGCGCCGGTTCCGCGCTTGGTGCTCCGTCCGACGCCGCCAACGTCTTCAAGTCGGTGCTCGCTCGAGGCGAAGTGCGAATCATTGGCGCCACCACGCTGAGCGAGTACAAACAACACCTGGCCGAAGACGAAGCGTTGGCCCGTCGCTTCAGGGTCGTCAACATTCCGGAACCGACGTTGGAAGAAGCGCGCTCGATTCTCGAGCGCCTGCGCCCGCGGTTCGAACACAACTACTCCGTTCGGATTCTCGATGAAGCCATCGAGATGTCACTGACGCTCTCGTCGCGCTACCAGCGGCACCTTCGTCTGCCGGACAAGGCCATTGGCTGGCTCGACACGGCCGCGGTTCGTGCCGAGTTGGGGCGAGCCAAGGAAGTGACTGCCGACGATGTCGCCGCCGTCGTGGCCGACGACGCGCGTATCCCGCTGGATATGGTGTTCCGCGAGGTCGGCGAGCGCTTCAAGGAGCTCGAAGCTCAGTTGAGCACCCGCGTCGTGGGTCAGCGCGAGGCCATTCGCGCCCTGGCACGCCGTCTCGTCCTCAACAAGGGCCCATTGAAGGACGGTTTCGATCGTCCGGATGGTGTGCTCCTGTTCCTCGGTCCGACCGGCGTCGGCAAGACCGAATTGGCGAAGGCACTGGCCGAGATTCTGTTCGGCGACGACAAGAAGATGATTCGTGTGGACATGTCCGAGTTCCAGGATGGGACCGCGGGCATCGACAAGCTCATTGGCTCACCGCGCGGCATCGTTGGATCCGATCGTGGCGGAGTGTTCACCAATCAGCTGCGCGACAATCCCTACTCGGTGGTCCTGCTCGATGAAATCGAGAAGGCCAGTCCGTCGCTGCTCAACCTGTTCCTGCAAGCCTTCGACGAAGGCTGGATCACCGACGGCCGAGGCCGGCGCGTCTACCTGAGCGACGCCGTGGTCATCATGACCTCGAACCTCGGTGCCGAGCACTTCCGGCGCATCGAGAGTCCGCTCGGATTCCGGAAGGTAGACGTCGGCATCGAGGACGTGCGCGGCGAAGTAATGCGCGAGCTCGAACGCCGGTTGTCGCCGGAGTTCAGAAACCGGCTTGACGATGTCATCGTGTTTTCGCCGCTGACCCGCGAAGAGGCCGCGCAGGTCGCGCGTATCCAGCTGGATCGCGTGATCGCGACGGCGACATCGCGTGGCAAGGAGCTCGTGATCACCCCTGAGGCGCTCGACGAGATCGTGCGCCAGGGCCATAGCCTGGCCTATGGCGCGCGCTTCCTGAAGCGCGTCATCGACGAGCGGGTGAAGATTCCGTTGAGCCGCATCTGGTCGCAGGGGGCCCGC
Organism: uncultured Acidobacteriota bacterium; assembly: GCA_963724485.1. Lineage (GTDB taxonomy): Bacteria > Acidobacteriota > Vicinamibacteria > Vicinamibacterales > UBA2999 > JACCSI01. The sequence continues at coordinate 128,709 of CAVRUW010000006.1, read as the reverse complement.
TTCCGGGTCACCGCGGTCCAGAACGAGATCCTGGTGGAGGCGACTGATTCGCAGTCCGCCGTCGTGCCGGAGTCGCTGGCGTCGTAGTCTCGTTCGACCATTCGAAGCTGGATTGGGCGACCGTTTCCTCGACGGCCGCCCCTTCCGGACCGCGATATCGTTCTTCACGCCTGACGCGAGGTTTCAGCCCATATCGCGCCTTCAGCATCGAGAGCGTTTGCTGCACGTGAGCGACGTAGTCCTTGGGTGCGTACTTCGAGGCGTAGAGCCGATCGTAGCGATCGACCATGGTGGGGAATCGATCGTTGAGGAACCGCATGAAATGATCGCGGGTTCCGCCATCCAGAAATAAAACATTCGCTCCTACGAATCCGGCGCCATGGTCGGCGATGGCTTTGATCGTGGCTTCGATCTTCGCTGGTGCCGTCGTAAAGCCAGGTACGAGAGGGGCCATCAGCACGCCGACGTCGAGCCCTGCGTCGGCCAGGGTCCTGACCGCCCGAAGGCGTTGCAGAGGGTGGGCGGTGCCAGGTTCGAGTTGGGACCAGGCGACTTCGTCAGTTGTCGGAACGCTGATGTGAATCGTTGCGCCAGCCACGCGACTCAGTTCCTGAAGAACGTCGACGTCGCGGACGATCATCGGACCCTTCGTGACGATCCCGACTGGGCTCCGTCCCGCGACCAGCGCCTCGAGCGTGCCTCGTGACAGCTTGTAGTGCCCTTCAATCGGTTGATAGGGATCGGTAGCGGTTCCGAACGCCGCCATTTCGCGAGTCCACCGGGGATGATCCAGTTCACGTCGCAGCACCTCGACGAAGTTGGTCTTTACGAAAATCACCGACGAGAACTCATCGCCCGTGCCCAACTCGAGTTGCGATTGATAACGGCGAGCGAAGCAGTATTCGCAGGCGTGGGTGCATCCGCGATACGGATTGAGCGTCCAGCGAAAGGGCATGCCCTCAACGCGGTTGAGCGCGGAGCGGCATCGAATCTCCTGGTATCGGGCCTGATCCGCACGGCGTTGTGCCTCGCTGAGCGCCTCGACACCGCCGGTTTTCACGAGCCGAGCGACGTCGCGTGTGGTCAACCGCTGAGGGCCGAGGTCGAAGAGAAACGGGCCCTTTTCCATGGTGGTCAAAGGCGATCATATAGCGAAACCATTTTTAAAAGGCGAACCACCTTTCGAGATCTGTACAAAAAGAGACAGTTTTGCGCGGTCGCGTGCAATACTGAGCCCCCAATGGCCAGCGACCCCTTAGCTCACCTGCGCGCGCGGCTCAACGCTATCGGCGAGCTGATGACTCGCGTCGCGAAAGATGGACAGCACGTGCGCCCCGAGCGTCACACAGCGTCCGAAACCTCACGGCGGTCCAGCGATCCGGCTGAGTCTGACCGCGGACCTCGCGCTCAAAAACGGGAGCGCTCCAAGGGAATGCACCTGGAAATGCGGCTGGAAGGGCGACGCGGCGGCCGGACCCGGAAACAAGACTGAGCGCTCTACAGCAAGTACGCGAGCGCGAAGCCGATCTGCGCCGCGAACATCATTCGATACATGTGCGCCCAGGAGACATGATTCTCCTCGACTGCCAATTCTTCGGGCCGGCGCAGCATCAGGTAGCAAACATAGAGACCGTAAGTCGTCATGAAGAGGCCAAGCATCTGAAGCAGGAGGAAGTTGCCTGTGAGGATGCCGGCCGCTGACCCGATGTTGATCATCGCGAACGGGATGACGAAAGACGGTGAGATCATCCACGCGGCGCGGCGAACACCGTACTGAATCGGCAGCGTTCGACACCCACCACGCCGGTCTCCCTCCATATCGGCGAAGTCCTTCGTCGTTGTCGCGCCGAGAAGGAACAGGCCAAAGATCGCGCCGATGTACCACGGCTCGATGCCAAAGATGGTCTTTACCGACGACCAGCCCGCTACCTTCAACAGAACGCCGCGAGGAATCGCGATTGTGACGTTGGCCCAGATACCCAGCCGCTTTGTCCTCAATGGCGGCATCGAGTAGATGAAGGTGCAAACTACCGCCACGAGCACGATCCAGAAGCATTCGTGGCGCCCGCCCGGCGCGACGAGCCACGCGAGGACAAGTGCCAGGACATAGGTAATGACCGTGAAAGTCCACGCCTCTGCGATGGTCAGCCGGCTCGTGGGCAGCGGACGCTTGGGTTTGTTTATTCGATCGATCTCCAGGTCGTAAATCTGATTGAGGGCGTTGTTGCCGGCATTGAGAACGGCGGCCATCAACGACCCGATCAGCGGATACATCAGCGTTTCCACCGTGATGGCTTGAGACGGTGCCGCGCCAAGCGCTGTCAAACCTCCTGAGAAGAAGCCCAGGGCCGGCGCTACCAGCGTGAATGGCCGACCGAGCTCCAGATAGGTGCCTGCACGTGTCATCGTTGTCCGGTCACCCTGTCGTTCAGATGGGTCCGTCACCAATCATGGAGCACCACCAGACCGCGAGAGCCGCAGCAATCGCGGTGTTCAGAAAGTTGAGCGTGTGATTGTCCAGCACGCCGCTCCCTTCGAAGTACGTTGAAAGCGCGCTCTCGACGAACGCACCGACCGTGCACGCAATCACGATCGGGAGGACAAACGTCCACGGGATCAGCCACATGAGCGGCGCGGGCAAGATGATGATCGCTGCCGCGATGATCCCGGCAACCGTCCCTCCGATCGTAAAAGCACCAGGCGTTCCGGGCGCGACGGGCCGAAACGTGGGGAAGGAGCGCGGGGCGCCGCTCAAGGCTTTACCAATCTCGCTCGCGACCGTATCGCTGGCGCCAGCGGCAATGCCGGCAGCCATCCACGCCCCGGCAAGCGCGAGTCCCCAGTCCATGGTGAAGAGCTCCAGGGCTGCGCCCAAGGTCCCCACCAGGCAGTTCGCGACGACGTTTCCGAATCCCCGCCGCCCACCTCGTTCTTCGTCGATGCCGAGTGCTGCCTTTTTCACACGACCGAACCGGGAACTCGCGATCGTGAGAATCAAGGCGACAGCCAATACAGCGACGCCTGATAACCCCAGACCTGCATAGATAGCAGCTGCAAAGATGATCCCAACGACGGCACCACCGGCAGTGATGCTGCCGGCAATCCAGGCGAATGCTGCGACTGGCGTCGCAACGACTGCGCCCAGGAGCAGATCGAAAGTGAGCGATTCAAACGGTCCGATCCAATTGAGCACGGAGAGAAACCACAGCGTCGTGCCGGCGACCGCCGGAACTGTCAGGTTGTCGTCGAGCCCGATTGGCAGCGTTTCCGCCAGCCCGGCGACGACTGCTGCAATCACGACGGCGATCGGCAGGGCGAGTCTTGGTGAGTCCTGGACGGACTGAGTGCTTGGCAGGCCCAGCATAGTGGCGACCCAGAGGCTGAGTGCGACGGCGCCAAGGCTCCCGACGACGACGAAGGCAGCGAGACCACTCCAGGTCTTGTTTCGATTCCACGGCAGACGCGGGCCGCCGACCTGATGGCCGGCAAGCGTCGCGAAGCCGTCACCGAACGCCATGATTCCCCACGCCGCCGCCACGAGATCGAGCCGCTGACGAAACGCCAGAATCAACAAGAGCACGGAAAGCGGGTAGAACAGCACCCCGGCTCGCATGCCTCGCGCATCGGTTGCTCGCATGATGCCGGGCGCGACCCGTGGAAGCAGAAGCGCGTTGAAGGTGAGCGCAGCGCCGGCCATCAAAGCCGCTTGCGGCCACGTCAGATAACCGAGCGGAAGTGCGAAGCCCGCCATCGTGACGTGGACGATTTGCCGGCGCGTTTCCGAATAGGCCTGTCCCGAGCGGTGCCGAGGGGCCGTCACCGGCCTTGCTGTCCTTCCGCGCTGCGATTCTCGAGCAGCAGGCCGATGCCTTCGACCAGCGGCCGCACCGAATAGCCAAGATCGCGCACGGCTGCCGAACTGTCGAGCGGCCAGTCATGGCTGAAGATCTCGACGGCCCCGCGGGTGACGAGCGGCGAAGCCCGAAAGACACGGGCCCGCAACTCCTCCAATCCCCCCAAGGCGTTGGCTGCGACGGTTGGAATCCTCCACGGCCTGCGTCTTCCCGTTATCGTTTCAATGGCCGCGAAGATCTGCATTTGTGGCAGGTTCTCGCCACCGAGGGCATAGGCGGCACCCGGCGCCGCCCGCTCGGCGGCGGCGACGTGAGCCCGGGCAACATCCTCCACCCAGGCGCACGACCAGATGCCATCGGCTCCGATGATGCCGGGGAGCCGTCCCCGAAGATGATCATCGACCAGCCGGCCCACCAGGTTTCCTTCGCTTTTCACTCCTGGACCGTACAGCACGCCTGGATAGAGTCGCACGAGGCGAGCGCCATTCCTGGCGGCGGCTGAGGCTTCGCGCTCCGCCAGGTACTTTTGTTCGTTGATAGTCGTTCGCCATCAGCGGCTCAGGCCGACCGCGCGGGGGCAGGGCGAGGAAAGACGACGTGTAGACGGTAGGGATGTCACGGCTCGCGCTGACCGCGAGAACATTGCGCAGTCCACCGACATTCACTTCGTCGAAGTCGCTGGGCCGGGTGCGCCAGATCGCAACGAGCGCGGCGAGATGACAGATAGCATCACAACCGGCTGCAGCACCGTAGACAGATTCCCGATCGCGGACGTCCCCGTCCACCGCGGCCGTCGAAACGCCACTTTGTTTCGCTGAACGCGACAAGACCACCGTCTCGTGGCCAGCGGCAGCAAAGGCACGGACGACGGCACGACCGAGATAGCCGGTTCCCCCCGTCACGAGCACGCGCATCAGTTTGTGCGGACTTGCGCTCTCCAGTATTCGAGCAGATCGTCGACTGTACGTTCGAATGGAATGGTTGGCTTCCAGCCCGTGTCGGCGGTCAGTCGCGTGTGGTCGCCAACCAGCAACGGCACGTCGTTGGGCCTGAAGCGGGCCGGGTCCTGCACGACACGAACCGGCGTGCGGGCGCGAGCCGTGAAGGTCTCGACCAGTGCCGCGATCGAGAGGCCCTTTCCTGAGCAGACGTTGTATGGCTCGCCGGGCGTGGCGTGGGCCATCATCGCGACGTAGGCGCCAACCGTGTCGCGAACGTCGGTCAGGTCGCGCTTCGGCTCGAGATTTCCCATCGTCAACACCGCGTCCTGGCGACCTGCTTCGATCAGCGCAATCTGCTTCGCGATGCCGGGCGCAACGTACGACGGATCCTGCCGCGGCCCAACATGATTGAAAGAGCGGGCAATAACCGTTGGCAAGCCGTCGGTGGTCCACGCTCGCTGGGCGAGCATTTCCTGTGCAAGCTTGCTCGAGGCATAGGGACTCGTCGGCCCGAGCGCGTCATCTTCGCGAATCGGCCGGTCCTGCGGACGGTAGATCATCGCGGACCCGGACACGAAGACCCGAGGCTTCAACTCGAGCACACGCAGGGCATCGAACAGGTGATGCGTTGCGAGTACGTTCCCTTCGTAGGTGTCCGCGGGATTGTGCCAGGACTGCGCCACATGCGCGGCTCCTGCCAGGTGATAGACCTCTCCGGGTCGCGTTTCGGCGAGCGTGTGCTTCACCGCATCGCGATCCAGCAGATCGAGCGACAGCCAGGTGACTTCAGGCCGCGGGTTTCTCGGCGGCGCCGCCGGATGAAAACAGCCCACCAGCGGACGCGATTGCTGGGACAGCAGATCGAGGAGATGACTGCCAACGAACCCGGCTGCTCCTGTTACCAGGATGGGCGCCGTCATGGTCTGTTACGTGCGCTGGTCGTACTGCGCTGCGTAGTAAGCCTTGAACGCCGGGTCGCCTTCCTTGATCGGCCGCCACCACCATTCGTTTGTGCGATACCAACTGACCGTATCGCGCAGCCCTTGCTCGAAGGGCACCTGAGGAGACCAACCAGTTCCGCGAAGCTTGGATGTGTCGAGCGCGTAACGACGATCGTGACCAGGACGATCGGCAACCGGCTTGATCAGCGAGATCGGCTTGTCCATCAACGACAAGAGTTGATGCGTCAAGTCGATGTTCCGTACTTCGTTCCCACCCCCGATGTTGTAAACCTCTCCGTCTGCGGCGACCTCGATGAGGTGATCGATCGCACGGCAGTGGTCCAGCACGTGCAGCCAATCCCGGACATTCCCGCCGTCGCCATATAACGGTACCGGGCGATCGTCGACGAGGTTGGTCACGAAGAGAGGCAGGACTTTTTCCGGAAACTGATACGGTCCGTAGTTGTTGGACGCCCGAGTCACGATGACCGGCACGTTGTAGGTGGCAAAGTAACTGTAGGCCAGTCGATCGGCCCCTGCCTTGCTCGCCGAATAGGGATTGCGTGGGCGTAGTTCGTCGCGTTCGGTGCTCTGTCCCTCAGGGACACTGCCGTACACCTCGTCGGTCGAGATCTGGACGAACCGTCGAAGTGCCGGTGCTCGTCGAGCCGCTTCCAGCAGCACAAACGTGCCCTCGACGTCCGTGCGGATGAAATCGCCTGCCGACATGATCGACCGATCGACATGAGTCTCGGCAGCGAAGTGCACCACGACCTGCGAGCGCTCGACGAGCGGGCCAGCGAGGGGAGCGTCACAGATGTCGCCGTGCACGAACGTATGGCGTGGGCTGTCCATCACATCGTGCAGGTTCTCGCGGCGGCCTGCGTATGTCAGCTTGTCGAGCGTCGTAACGTGCCAATCGGGGTGGGCCTGAAGTGCGTAACGGACGAAATTGCTGCCGATGAAACCTGCTCCGCCGGTGACGAGCACTTCAACCATCGTGACGATGATCCTGAGATCAGTACGTCGTGCCGCCGAACGCACCAAAGAAGTTCGAGAATGTCCCGATTCCGGCGAGTGTGAATGACAGGTTGAAACGGCGGTCTTTCGGGTAGCGGAATCCGGAGAACTCTGGAAAGTTGCGCTCCTGATACTCCAGCACCAGGCCGCAGCACTGCGCGTTGTAAAACCCCACCCAACGTTGCTGGATGATGGTCTTGCCGGCGATGTCCCAGTCGAGAAAATAGCTGCCGCCGGTTCTGCCTTGATTGAAACGCAGAGTGGTTTGAGCGTTGAGTGAGTTCTGCTTGAAATCCTCGCTGAACCGGCGCCGGCTCCACCCCACCGACGTTTGCGCCGAGCGATAGGTCGTGGTACCAGTCGCGTTGAACCCTTCAAGGATGCCCAACGTGGCGTCGTACTCCATGCGAACCGTGCCCGAGCTGTACGCGGTCGGATTGGTTCGCACTGTCAAAGCGACCGGTGAAAAGCTGCTGGCCGTTGGATCGCCGTAGCCTGACTGGTAGTTGGTATCGAACTGGCTCGCTCTCGGATCCGTGTAGTACGTCTGGGTCAGCGACGCGTTGAGGAATTCACGGGGCGCACCCGCCGCGCTCGGAGCCTTGGGATCCGTCGGTGCCTTCCGCAGCAACAGTCGATTGGTTACTCCGTAGTTGACGCGCGTCACCCCGCCAATGACCACGTCATACACGCCAGACGTCGAAGGGATGCGATCCTCGGTGTCGTAATCGGTTGTCCGCTGGAAGCTGACATTGGGTTCGATGACGTGCTTGAGGCGATCCGCGAACCCGTTGTTGGGATTGAACACTCGACTGAAGACCGGCCCGACGACGTCGGCCCTGAAGTCGAAGTATCGTCGCGTCACTGGCACCTCCACCTGCGCGCCTTCTTCATCGAGACTCTCAGTCAGGTAGGTGTGGCGGTAGACGACGGTTCCGTTGACGCTGAGGTAAGGCAGGGTCGAAATCGTCGCACGCAGCGTCGGCGACACGTCGACCCGCCCAAGAGTGAGGTCCTCCTTGAATTCGACCCCGCTGGCGTCCTCACTGCGATTGACGTACAGGACTCGGGCGGCTTCGCTGTTGAACGCCAGGTAGAAGGGCGACATGCCAATCCGCTTGCTGGAGAGGTTCGCATTGACCGAAGGCGCGTACCCATTCAGGTTCGAGCTCGTCTCGGAACCGAAAATCTCATCGCGCCGGTAGTTGCCGGTGACGCTGACCCCAGACCAGGCACCGCTGACGCTCCCGGCTATCGATCGCGTGCGATTCGTCATCTCGTAGATGTTCGTGTGGTAGAGCTGCTGCGTGGTGAGCGACGAGAAGTAGTTCACCCGCGCGCGGGCGCGGAGACGACCAGGCAGTGGTTGGGCGGTTTCCCCGCGGAGCTCGTAACTCCGTGCTGCAGATGTCGTGACGCTTCCGCCTCCGGGATTGTCGATCGTCGATTCGTCTTCCTGGAGCCAATACGCTCGGAGAAACCCTTCAGCACCCGGCGCCGCGACGTAGCGATACTCTGCGCCGGCCCCTTGTCCTGTCTTCGTATACCAATCGTGCAGGAACGTCAGGTCCTGGCTGCGGTTCATGGCCCAGAAAAAGGCGTTGCTGATCGATTGCCCCCTGACCGTTGAATTTCCATAGGTAGGGAGCAGAAAGCCCGTCGCGCGATCGTCGCTCTGAATAGGGTAGTACAAGACCGGAAGGTAGAAGACCGGCACGTCCTTGACCCGAATCACGGCGTTGCGCAAGAACGCGTAGTCCTCCAGATTGATCGTTGTCTTGGTCGACACAATCTCCCAGCGCGGGGTTGGCTGCACGCAGGTCGTGAACGCCCCCTTGGTAATCACGTAGCGGTCCTCACCAACCTTTTCGATGGTCTGACCGTAGAAGTAGATGTCTGGCTCCAGCATGCCGAACATGCTCTTCTCTTCGCTGGTTACGCGATCGCCGAGCGAGGCTAGCCCCGAGGACGCGTAGAACGTTCCGAGCTTGGTGCTGGTATTGAACACGACACGGTCGGCGGACAACCGCGCGGTTGGCGAAACAATGGTCACGTTGCCCACCGCTTCGGCCTCACCAGTCGTCGTGTTCCACAGCAGTTCGTCGGCAAAAAGCTGATGCCCCTCGTTGGGTCCAGTGCCGATGACCTCGACTTCACGCATCAGGCGAACCCGATCCTTATCAACCTGCTCAAAGGAAAATTGCTTGGTCTCCCAATCCGGGATGACCTGTGCGGTGGCCATGGAACAGCCCAGCGCCAGCAGGACCAGGGTGAGAAAGCAGCGCGCGGCCGGGTGAGGCATCAAATGAATCTGGCGAGGCAGGCGGCTCTCGAAGGATAGCGAAGAAGTCGGTCAGTCACAAGGTCTTGCTGGGTAGCTCCGCGCGGTGCGCACCGCGTACGATGAGCTTGGCGCGCAGCGGCCCGATCAGAAAAATCGATCCGCCAATGACCGCATGGGTACTGTGCTGGAACGCGATATCGAGGGCGCGCTCGGGATCCGGATCGCCCAGCACCCGTGCGCCGGGAACCGTCTGCTTCACCCGTTCAGCAAGTGCGATCGCCGGCAGACATCGTGGCGAATCGATCTGCGTGGTGACAAAGACCGCGACCACGGGCGCGACCGCGCGCAGCATCGCGTCCACATCCTTGTCCTTCATCACCGCTAGCACCAACGGGAGCGGAGCCATCCCGGTCGAACGGATATAGTCGGCCAGCGCGCGAGCGCCGGCCGGGTTGTGCGCGGCATCGACGAGGACATGACGGTCTCTTCCGACTTCCAGCCATTCGAGTCGAGCCGGCCAGTCGACGTCCTCCAGGGCGCTCCTGATGTCGCCCGATGTGTTTGCCAGTCCTCGTTCACGGCAGACTTCGAGCGTTCTCACCGCAACCGCTGCATTGGCAACCTGGTGCCGACCGTTGAGTGCCAGCCGAACAGTTTCGTACCGCGCAACGGGCGTTTGCACGTCGAGCCTCGCACGACCAGCATCCATCGTTGTCACAATCTGAACGTCGTGATCGGCCGCAACGACTGGAGCCTGGACTTCAGCGGCACGCTTGTCGATCACTTCTCGCGCCGGCTCGCTCACCGCACCGACAATGACTGGCGTCTGCGGCTTGATGATGCCCGCCTTCTCGAATGCAATCGCATCGAGCGTCGACCCCAGGTGCCGTTCGTGATCGAAGGCGATCGAAGTAATGACGCTAGCCACGGGCGAAAGCGTGTTGGTCGCATCGAATCGCCCACCAAGCCCCACCTCGACCACCGCGGCCTCGACGCGTTCACGTGCGAAGATCGAGAACGCCATTGCGGTCGTGACCTCGAAAAACGTCGGCCACGACTCGAGCACGCCATCGGCGCGCAGCCTCTCGACGACGGAGAGCACGTCCGCCGCCGTTGCGTCGAAAAGACCGGGCTCAACCGGGTGACCGTTGACGGCTATCCGCTCTTCGATGTCGCTCAAATGGGGTGATGTATATCGCCCTGTGGTGTGACCAGCGGACCTGAGGCCGCGCTCCACCATAGCCGTGACCGAGCCCTTGCCGTTGGTGCCGGCGACATGGACCGAACGAAAGCTCCGCTCGGGATGTCCAAGCGCGTCGAGAATCCGGTGGATGTTGTCGAGGCCGAGCTTGATGCCGAACTGTTCGAGCGCGAACAGTCGCTCACGCGGGGTCATTGGCCGGCATCATGAAGCGCAGCGCGCGCGAGATGGCTGCCTTCAATTCACGACGGTCCACGACCATGTCCAGCATGCCCCGCTCGATCAGGAACTCGCTTCGTTGGAAACCCTCGGGCAGCTTCTGTCGAATGGTCTGCTCGATCACGCGCGGTCCAGCGAACCCGATCAGTGCTTTCGGTTCGGCAATGTTCAGATCGCCGAGCATGGCAAAACTGGCGGTGACGCCGCCCGTCGTCGGATCGGTGAGTACGGACAGATAGGGGAGCTTGGTGCGATCGAGCCGCGCGAGCGCTGCTGATACTTTCGCCATCTGCATCAGGGACAGCGCGCCTTCCATCATGCGCGCGCCGCCCGAACACGACACGATGATCAGGGGCAGCCGCCGGATCAGCGCGGTCTCAGCCGCTCGAACGATTTTCTCGCCCATGACGACACCCATGCTGCCGCCGATGAAGGCATATTCCATTGCCACCACGACCGCTTCGATGCCATCGATTCGACCGACCCCGACGATCGCGGCGTCCGGCAATCCCGTGGCGGCGCGACTGGCCGCCAACCGATCGCGATACGGCTTGGTGTCGGAAAAGACGAGCGGATCGTTCGATCGCAAGCTGGCGTCTTGTTCGACCCAATACTCGCCATCGAAGAGCGAGAGCAGCCGTTCGCGGGCCGTCAGCCTGAAGTGATGGCCGCACTTGGTGCAGACACTGAGACTCTTGACGAGGTCGCGGGTATAGATGATCGCGTCACACTCGGGACACTTGACCCACAGCCCTTCGGGGACGCGGCTGGCTTTATCAGGCGCGGCAATCGGCTTGCGCGCCTTTTTGAACCAGGCCATCCCGCCAGCTTAACAGAACTGTCACTCCTTGGTGCGAGGCACGTAGTAGCGCGTGCCCTTGCCCATCGCGTGGACCTGCCGCACCAGATCGTCGAGCGCCGTATCATCCGTATCCGCGTCGAACTGCGAAGTCTCAATCACCAGCAGTGGTGTCGACGTGTAGTGAAAGAAGAAGTGTTGGTACGCTTCGTTCAGCTCGCGCAGATACTCGGCGTCGGGCTGTGGAAACGGCCGCTCGGGGTCGACTGGTCGCGCTTCGAGGCGAGCGAGGAGGACGTCGGTTGGCGCCTGCAGATAGACGACGAGATCCGGGGATGGGATGTCGCGCGCGAGGAGATCGAACAGGCGCTGATAGATGAACAACTCGTTGTCGTCGAGATTCAGATACGCAAAGATCTTGTCTCGATCGAAGAGATAGTCGCAGACCGTCGTATGCCGGAACAGGTCGGCTTGTCGTAGGCCGGAGAGCTGCCGATGACGGTTGAGCAGATAGAAAAGCTGCGCCTGAAGCGCCGCGCCCGGACGCTCGTTGTAAAAGTCGGCGAGAAAGGGATTCTCGGCGTCTTCGAGCACGGTGCTGCCATCGATTCGATGGGCCAGCCGCTCGGCCAGTCGGGTCTTGCCGACACCGATGGGGCCTTCGATAGCGATGTACCGAAACGCCACGGGAAGCTGGAGTATATAGACGCGCGGCGAAATGGCGCAAGCTCGCGCGCGTGATATCGTTTCACGGGCCAGGAGCACAGGAGACCTGATCTCCCTGTCCTCTGTCCTCTGTCTGAGGGCTCAAGTGCGAATCGATCGGCTCGATCTGCGGCTCTGCCGCCTTCCACTCGTCAGCTTTTTCGAAACCAGTTTTGGCCGCAGTTACGATCGCACCTTTCTGCTCGCCCGTCTCGAAGGCGATGGGCATGAGGGCTGGGGCGAGGCGGTGGCCGAAGCCAATCCGTACTACAGCAGCGAGACGACTGAGACCGCCTGGCACATCATCACCGGGTTTCTCGCACCGCGCCTGCTTGGGCACAACTTCGACCATCCCCGCGACATTTTCAATGCTCTTCGACCGGTTCGCGGGCACAACATGGCCAAGGCCTGCCTCGAAATGGCGTGTTGGGATCTGCATGCCCGGACCAGGGGACAACCGCTGTCACGAGTCCTGGGTGGGACCCGCACACGCATTGCATCCGGCGTTTCGATCGGTATTCAGGATTCGCTCGAGGAGCTCGCCGCCAAGATTGAGCGCGAGCTCGCCGCCGGTTATCAACGCATCAAGATCAAGATCAAGCCAGGCTGGGACATCGCAGCGGTTGACATGGTCCGTACCCGCTTTGGCAATGTTCCGCTGATGGTCGATGCGAATGCGGCGTACACTCTCAACGATGCCGACCATCTCGCGCGGCTGGACGCATACTCCCTGATGATGATCGAGCAGCCGCTCGACTACGACGACGTGAGCGATCATGCCGAGCTGCAACGAGCCTTGAAGACGCCGATCTGCCTGGACGAATCGATCCACACGCCTCGCATTGCCCGCGACGCGATTGCTGCCGAGGCCTGCCGGATCATCAACATCAAGCCTGGTCGCGTCGGCGGCCATCGCGAGGCGATTCAGATCCACGATTTGTGTGCACAGCACGGAATTCCGGTCTGGCATGGCGGAATGCTGGAAACCGGGATTGGACGCGCTCACAACATTCATCTCGCAAGCCTGCCGAACTTCTCGCTGCCAGGCGACATTGCGGCCAGCAAGCGTTACTACCAACCAGACCTGATCGAGCCGGCGATCGATGTCGCGTCCGATGGCACCATCGCAGTACCGGACGCGCCGGGGATCGGGGTACACATTGTTGCCGAGCGAGTCGAGCATGCGACGCTTCGCGAGGTCACACTCGATCGCTCGAACCTGACCGCTGCATGACCCAGGCCTACCGTCTCCGGCTCTGGGTGGTGGGCGTCGCGGTTGCCTTGCTCGGCGCGTGCGCGTCGGCACCGCCAGCGCCGGCGCCCGAGCGCCGCGCCCCGATGACGTTCGAGGAGAAGATGGGATGGATTCTTCGCCTCGAAGAGGATCGCATTCTGGCGATTCCGGCGCCGCCGGCACCCCCCGCGCCCGTCACGCCACCACCCAAAGGACGTCGTGCTCCGGTCGCGGTGCCGTCGCCTCCTCCGCAGCCGGACCTGGTCGCGCTGCTCAAGGACAGCGAGCCGCGTATTCGACGACGAGCGGCGCTGGCGATTGGTCGAACCCGGTTGCCCGCGGGCGTCGCAGCGCTGACGCCGGTGTTGGCGTCGGACACCGATCCCGAGGTCCGGCAGATGGCCGCCTTCGCGATCGGCCTGATCGGTGATGCCTCCGGTGCCGATCCACTGGTGACGGCTCTTTCCGATCCCGATCCCATCGTTCACGGTCGCGCCGCCGAAGGGTTGGGGCTCCTGGCCCACAAGCCGGCTGCTGACGGGATCGCGAAAATGATTCAGGCGCATGTCGCGGCTGGCGCACTCGGTGGAATGGAGCCCGATGATCTCGAGCATCCGAAGCCGCCGCCGGTCGAAGCGGCGAGATTGGGTATTTACGCGCTGGTCCGGCTTGGCGCCTACGACCAATTGGCTGGCGTGCTGCTCGATGGCAATGGGGTGCCGGTCAGCCGATGGTGGCCAGTCGCCTACGCGTTTCGACGAGTGGCTGATTCCCGGGGTGGCACAGCCCTCTTATCGCTGCTCGAAGGCTCGGGCGTCATCTCGCGCGCATTTGCCGCACGCGGGCTGGGCGTCATCAAGGAGCGCCGCGCGATTGCCCCTCTCGTGGCGATCGTGGGGAACAACGCGGAGTACGTCGCGGTTCGGATCGAAGCCGCTCGTTCGCTGGCCGACCTTGGCGCGGCCGAAGGCGCTGATGCACTGATCAAGGTGCTGACCACTCCGAAAGTCGACGCGAATCTGAGGCTGGAGGCGGTAACAGCGCTCGGCCAGCTTGCCGCGCCGGGCGCCGTGGACATCCTGGTCGATCTCCTGACCGAGGCCTGGCCGTCCATGCGATCGGCCGCGCTGATCGGGTTGGCGCGGACCGATCCCGAGATGTTCGTGACGGTCATCTCCGCCCTGGACCCGGATCCGCACTGGAGCGTGCGGGCGGCCATGGCCACGGCGCTGGTGAATGTGGGTCTCGAACGCGCTCATCCGCGCCTGACCACGATGCTGCGCGACAGCGATCAGCGAGTCGTTCCCTCGGTGCTGAACGCGTTGGTCGCGCTTGGCGCGAAGGATGCCGAAGCAGCGTTGCTCGAACGGGTCGAGGCTGAGGACGTGGTAGTGCGTCTGACGGTCGCCAACGGGCTGGCGCGTCTCAAGTCGCAGCCGGGAGTTGCGGCCCTGACGCAAGCGTACCAACGTGCGGACAAGGATCCGACATACGTCGTCCGGGCGGCGATCCTCGCGGCCCTGGTCGAACTCGATCCACAGGCTGCCACGCCGCTCCTGACTCGTGCGCTCGGCGATCGCGATTGGGCCCTCCGGGTCAGGGCGGCGGCACTCCTGTCGAAGGTGGACCCAGCGGCCGATCTTTCACAGATCCGCCCGGCGCCTCCGGCCCCGCTCGCCGAGCTGAATGAGATGACGCCCATGATCAACCCTCAAGTGTCGCCCACGGCCTACATCGATACCGAAAAGGGAATGATCCAAATCGAGCTGGCTGTCCTCGACGCACCCCGAACCGTCACCAACTTCGTCTCGCTGGCGCGCAAGAACTTTCTCGGGGGCACGCCCTTCCATCGCATCGTGCCCAACTTCGTCGCTCAGGACGGCGACCCGCGCGGTGATGGCGAAGGTGGACCGGGTTACACCATTCGCGACGAGATCAATCAACGGCCGTACCTGCGCGGGACCGTGGGCATGGCACTCGATTGGGAAGACACCGGTGGCAGTCAGTTCTTCATCACGCATGGCCCGCAGCCGCATCTCGACGGCCGCTACACCGTGTTCGGCCGCGTCGTCGCGGGCATGGAGGTCGTCGATCAACTCACGCAGTGGGATCAGATACGGACGGTGAGAATCTGGGACGGCGTCAACTGGGTGGGGGCGAGCTCGCCGAACTAGCGACTCGAGCGGTGGCGTTGACGACAGAAACGAAAAGGGGCGACCGCGTGGTCGCCCCTTGAACTTCATCTGTTGAAGCGTCGTTAGCGCTTCTTCGCCTTCTTGGCCTTCTTGGCCGCCTTCTTTGCCTTCTTCGCCATGGTCTAATCCCCCCCTTCGGGTTGGGTTGTGCGGAAGGTGTTGCCGCGCCACCGCGGTCGCCTCTGCCGCCTGGCACTCAGCCCGCGTGTGCCGGCTCCTTCACGCTTCATTGCGCGCTTGCTCGGTGCGCGCCAGATGTGCCCTCTGGCAATGGGCTAGGGCAGAAAGAAAAGGTGGGGCAGTGCTTTCGTAAAAGACCGCCCCATTTCGAGCGGCCAGTCTTACTTCTTCTTCGCCTTCTTGGCCTTCTTGGCCGCCTTCTTTGCTTTCTTCGCCATTGTTCCTCCTGAAGGGGGTGGGCTCGTGCCTGATGGCGACAACGAGTGGGCTACCAAAACTCCGTGTGGAGTCTCAGTCCTTCACAAGCCGTTGTCTGAGCGTGCCTCCCTCATACCAGATGTAGATTATGGGCGAGAAAATTGCGATGTCAAGCACAAACCGTCGCTGCTTGTCAAAGCGACGACGACGATCGCGCGTTTGACGCAAGCTCAAAACGCCGCTTGGAGTCAAATCGCACTCGCTCGATCGCAACTCGCATCACCCACGAGCTCGCACGACGCGTGATCGCGATCGATCAACACCTCGCTCATAAAGAACTGTCGGATCGGATCGTGCAAGACGTTAGGGCATTCGACGTCCGGAGTGCGAGGTGCGGAGTTGGTGCCGGGTTCCGAGTCGTGCGGAGTGCCGAGTTCCGAGCGTGCGGAGTGTGGAGTGCGGGGTTCTAGATGAAGCTAGTGCGCAAGCGCTGCTTCTCGCCGTGGCGCTCGACCGCCAGCTTGATCAGACGGTCGACCAGCATCGGGTAGCTCACGCCGCTCGCTTCCCACATCTTCGAGTACATGCTGATCGTCGTGAACCCCGGAATCGTGTTGATCTCGTTCACGAACAACTGATTCGTCGTCCGTGACAGCAGGAAGTCGACGCGTGACATGCCCGCGGCATCGACCGCGCGAAACGCCTCGATGGCAAGCTGCTGGACCTCGCTGACGCGATCAGCCGGGAGATCAGCGGGAATGATGGTCTGCGACTCGGCGTCGAGATACTTCGCCTCGTAATCGTAGAACTCGCGCGACGGGATGACCTCGCCTGGAACCGAGGCCTCGGGCTCGTCATTGCCCAGCACCGCACATTCGATTTCCCGCGCCTCGGCAACCGCGGCTTCGATAACGACCTTGCGATCGAACTCCAGGGCGGATTCGACCGAGGAGGTCAGCGCATCTGCCGACTTCACCTTGGAAATGCCCACGCTCGATCCGAGGTTGGCGGGTTTGACGAACATCGGCAGGCCGAGCGCCATGGCCATCTCGGTGACGCGCGTCCGTTCGTTGTTCCACTGACTTCGCGTGAAACTGATCCACGGGGCGATCGGAAGCCCTCGCGCACTGAACACGAGGCGCATCACGGCCTTGTCCATGCCGACCGCTGATGCCAACACTCCAGGGCCGACATAGGCGACGTTGGCCAGTTCCAGCAGGCCCTGGACCGTGCCGTCCTCGCCATACGGTCCGTGCAGAACCGGGAAGACGACATCGAGTCCCAGCCCGGTGACGACCGCCTGATCGACATCGGAGTTCGAAGAGGAGCGCCGCTCGATCGTCATGAGCGTGTCTTCGCTCGGGTGAGCGAGCAGGACCGTCTCTCGGCCCGGTCGCGGGGTTCGTGGTGCCAAGACCTTGGCCTGCTCGATCACTTCAGCCGCCGAGATCGCGGTGGGGGCGCGATCGGCGATGGTCCAACGGCCATCCTTCTCGATGCGAATGGGCACCGGTTCGTATCGCGTGCGGTCGAGGTGCTTGATGACCGACGCAGCAGACGCGACCGAGACCTCGTGTTCGCCCGAGCGCCCGCCGTAGATGACGCCAACCCGCAACTTCTTCACGATCGGATAATAGCAAGGCCCCTTGTCGTTTTCTTTCCATACGACTCATCGCGACGGTCTTGCGCGCCGCGGTGTCTTGACGACACCACATGGCTCAGTCGACACGCCGGTGTTCATGCCGGTTGGCACTCAGGGCTCGGTGAAGGCGATGACGGTTCGCGATCTCGAGGACGTCGGCGCGGCCATCATCCTCGGGAACACCTATCACCTCTCGCTCAGGCCGGGTGCTGACTTGATAGCCCGGCTGGGTGGCCTTCACCGCTTCACCGGCTGGTCACGGCCGATCCTGACCGACAGCGGCGGCTACCAGGTCTTCAGCCTCGCGGCCCGTCGTCAGGTTCGCGAAGACGGTGTCTCGTTTCGATCGCACCTCGACGGCGCGGCCTGTGAGTTGACGCCCGAGGGCGCCGTCGACATCCAGGCGAGACTCGGCTCGGACATCGCGATGGTGCTCGACGAATGCCCGGCGCTGCCCGCCACCGATGCCGCGCTGGGTGCCTCGGTCGCGCTCACCTCACGATGGGCGGCGCGCTGTCGGGCCAGGTTCCTCGCGCTGCAATCCGGAGCGTCCGGGGAGGTCACGATGACCAATCCCGGTCAGGCGCAATTCGGCATTGTCCAAGGCGGCATTTCACCCGACCTTCGTCGCCGGAGCGCCGAGGCCACGGTTCAGGTCGGGTTCGAGGGTTATGCGATCGGCGGGCTCAGCGTGGGGGAAGCGATCGAGGACATGTACCGGACGGTGGAAATCACCGCGCCCTCTCTTCCGTCGGACCGCCCACGGTATCTGATGGGGGTCGGGACACCGCTGGACCTCGTCGAATGTGTGGCTCGCGGCATCGACATGTTCGATTGCGTGATGCCGACCCGCAATGCGCGCAACGGGCAACTCTTCACCAGCGAAGGGTTGATCAATGTCAAGAACGCCAGGTTTGCCGAGGACGACCAACCCCCGGATCCGGCCTGCAAGTGCTACACGTGCCGGAACTTCTCACGTGCCTATTTGCGCCACCTTTTTGTATCAGGCGAGATAGTCGGAAGCACCCTTAACACGTTGCATAATCTGTACTTTTACCTTGACACTATGAAAGGGATTAGGGACGCTATAGCGTTTGGCACGTTCGAAAAGTTCCGACAGTCGCTGTCTCGGACCTTTTCCCGCCGCTCGCTGACTCCATGATGTCGAGGGAAGTAGTCGAAGCCGGGTCTGTGCTGGCTCTGTCCATGCCGCCGGGTCAGGCGAACCCGTTGGTCCAGCTGATTCCGTTCGCGCTGGTCCTCGCCATCTTCTACTTCATCATTCTGCTGCCGATGAAGCGACGGCAGAAGAAGGTTCAGGAGTTCTTGGGCGCGCTGAAGGTCGGCGATCGCGTCATCACGTCGGGAGGCATTTTCGGCTCGATCACGAAAGTGAACGAGCAGTCGGTGCAGCTTCAGGTAGCGCAGAATGTCCGCCTCGAAGTCGCCCGCAGCGCCATCGTCGGTTATCAGGGCCAAGAGCCCGTGGTACCGCCTCAAGGCAGTTGAACATGGCGAAGAACCTGCGTTGGAAGCTCCTTGTCATCGTCGGCGTCATCGCGCTGTCGGTGTATGCCTTTTACCCCCCGCAAGAGAAAGTTCGTCTGGGTCTCGATTTGAAGGGCGGCGTCCACCTGGTGATGCGGGTGCAGACCGACGACGCGGTCAGACTCGAGACCGAGACCACGGCGGACCGTCTGCGCGAGCAGATGAAGACGCAAAACATCGCCGGGACGATCACCGTGGCCAGCCCGACGGAGTTTCGCGTCGATGGCGTGCCGTCCGAGCAGGACGCGGCGTTCCGTCAGCTCTTGACGGACGTCGAGTCGGTGTTCAACCGCGCACCGGGCGCGGGGACTTACACCTTCTCGATGCGCCCCAACATCGCGAACCAACTTCGCGAGGAAGCCGTCACGCAGGCGCTGCAGACGATCGAGCGCCGTGTGAACGAATTGGGCGTGGCCGAACCGATCATTGCCCGGCACAGCGCGGACGACCAGATTCTGATCCAGTTGCCGGGCGTCACTGACGTCGGTCGCGCGAAGCAGATCATTCGCTCGACGGCGCAACTGGAACTGAAGCTGGTCGAGCAAGGGCCGTTCACCGACGAAGCCGCGGCGCGTCAGGCCTACAACAGCAACTTGCCGCCGGACCTCGAGATTCTTCCAGGTCCGAGCGAGGCCGGGCAGGGCGATCGGCCGTCGACCGTGTACTACGTCGTCCGGCGCGTCGCTGCCGTTACCGGTCGGGACCTCCGCAACTCACGCCCGACGCTCGACGAGAACAGCCGGCCGGCGGTGAACTTCTCGCTGAACAACGAAGGCGCCAGCAGGTTCGGGACGTTCACTCAGAACAACATCAGCCGTCAGCTCGCCATCGTTCTCGACAAGCGAGTCTATTCGGCGCCGACCATCAATGCCCGCATCGACAACGAGGGCATCATTCAAGGCAGTTTCACCCAGCAGGAGGCCGCGGATCTCTCGCTGGTCCTTCGCTCGGGCGCGCTTCCGGCACGGCTGGACTATCTCGAAGAACGCACCGTCGGTGCATCGCTCGGCCAGGATTCGATCCGCGCCGGCGTGACGGCGGCGATTGGCGGCCTGCTCTTCGTGATGTTGTTCATGCTGGCCTACTACAAGCTGTCGGGGTTCAATGCGGTCGCGTCGATCGCGGTCAATCTGATCATCCTTCTCGGCCTGATGTCGTATCTCGGAGCGACGATGACCCTCCCGGGCATCGCCGGCTTCATCCTGACGATCGGCATGGGTGTGGACTCGAACGTCCTGATCTTCGAGCGAATCAAGGAAGAGTTGCAGACCTCGAAAGGCGTCAAGCAGGCGGTTGCCGCGGGCTTTGACCGTGTCTTCCTGACCATTCTCGATACCCACGTCGCCTCGCTGATTGCGGCGGCGTTCCTGTTTCAGTTCGGAACCGGGCCGATCCGCGGCTTCGCTACGACGCTGACCGTCGGTCTGTTGTCGAACGTGTTCACGGCGGTCTTCGTGTCGCGCACCATGTTCGAACTCCTTCTTTCCCGGCGGAACGTCACGAAGTTGAGCATCTGAGCGATTCGTCATGGACTTCTTACGGAACCCCAACTTCGACTTCATCAAGTGGCGTTGGCATGCGATTGCGCTGTCGACGCTCGTGATTCTGGCCGGCGTCGGCGTCATGGCCACGCGTGGCGTTCCGCTGGGCATCGACTTCTCGGGCGGAACGCTGATCGTGGTCAAGTTCGAGCAGGCGGTCAGCGAGGACGCCGTTCGCCGGGCGCTGGAAGCGATACCGGGCGACAAGGTCATTCAGCCGTACGGAGACGCGGCCAACAACGAGTGGCTGATTCGCCTGCCGCTCGAGACTCACGAGCAAGGCACTAATCTCGAGCAGGGCACGAACCTCGAACGTGGCGCTCAAGCCGTGATCGCCGGGCTGCAGGCCGCCAACATCGGCAAGTTCGAGATCCGTTCGCAGGAGATTGTCGGCCCGGTCATCGGTCGAGACCTGCAGCTCAAGGGCATTTACGCCACCCTGGCCTCGATTGTCGGCATCGCCGTCTACATCGGCTTGCGGTTCCGTTTTGCGTTCGCGATTGGCGCCATCGCGGCGACGTTCCACGACATTTTCGTGACGCTGGCGTTTCTCGCCTTCTTCAACTACGACCTCTCGCTGAACATCGTCGCGGCGCTGCTGACCATCACCGGTTATTCGGTGAACGACACCATCGTCATCTTCGACCGCGTTCGCGAAAACCTTCGGACGACCAAGCGCGAGCCGCTGGAGACCGTGGTCAATCGCAGCGTGAATCAAACTTTGAGCCGCACGATCATCACCGCTGGAACCACGTTCCTGTCGGTGTTGGCGCTTTTTCTTTTTGGCGGTGAGGTGCTCGAAGGGTTCGCGTTCACGATGCTCGTGGGCATCGTCAGCGGAACTTACTCGACGGTGTTCATCGCCGCGGCAATCGCGATCATCCTGAGCGGCAAGCAGGCAAGAGGTCGACCGGCGTCTACCGCACGCCCCGCTTCCGGCGGGCGGAAAGCGTCGTAGGCGCCCATCAGCTTGGATCTGATTGCGGCGGCGCTGCTCGGCGTCGTGCAGGGGCTCACGGAGTTTCTGCCGGTCTCGAGCTCGGGCCACCTGATTCTCGCGCGCGCGTTCTTCGGCTGGGACGCGGAACGATTCGGGCTCGCATTCGATGTCGCGTGCCACGTCGGTACGCTGCTGGCCGTCGTCCTGTACTTCTGGGACGACGTGCTGGCGATGATCGTGGCGCTGCCGGGAGCGCTGAGCGGTCGCGACGGCGAGCACGAGCGACTGGTGCGGCTGATCGTCGCCGGGACGTTGCCGATCGTGGTGATCGGCCTCTTGTTTGGAGATTGGTTCGAGACCGTGCGCTCGCCCGCGGTTGTTGCGACGACGCTTGCGCTGGGCGGTCTCGGGCTCATCATTGCCGAGCGACTCGGCAGCCAGTCACGGGATTCAAGCGCGGTTGGCTACGGCGAGGCGGTCGCCATTGGCTTCGCCCAGACCTTGGCGTTAGTCCCCGGCGTTTCGCGGTCGGGAGCTACGCTGACGTTGGCACTGCTGCTCGGGCTTCGACGGGCGCAGGCGGCGCGGTTGGTGTTTCTGATGAGCCTGCCCGCGGTGCTGGCGGCGGCGGCGCGAGAAGCACTAAAGTTGCGGGACGTTGGCGTCGCGGGTATTCCCGTGACGCTTTTTGCTGTGGGCTTGCTGGTCTCGGCGATCGTTGGGTACCTGACCATCAAGTTTTTCCTGAAATACCTGGCCAACCACTCGCTGGCAGTGTTCGCGTACTATCGCTTCGCGCTGGCGTTGGTAACGTTCGCGTGGCTGGCGACGCGGTGATCCATGCCGTGGCTTCGCCGCAGTTTTATCACCGGGTTCTTCGTGACCGTGCCGCTGATCATCAGCGTCGCGGCACTGGTGTGGATTTTTCAGGTCGTTGATGGCGTGGCCGAGCCAATCGCGGTCCGACTGCTCGGTCGAGCAGTGCCGGGACTGGGACTGCTGATCACCGCTGCGATCATCTTGTTCGTAGGGGCGCTGGCGAACAACGTCATCGGCAAACGAGTGCTGCAGCGAGCCGAGTACTACTTGCTGCAGGTGCCGGTGTTCAAGACGATTTACGCGCCGGTGAAACAACTTGTCGCGGCGTTTTCGCCCGACAACGAAGCTGGCTTCAAGAAAGTGGTCATCGTTACGGATCCGAAGCGTGGCATGGTCCTCGGGTTTCTGACGAAGGAGTTCACGCTGGATCGTGGCCACGGGCAAGAAGCCGTCGTGGCGGTGTATGTGCCGACCAATCACCTGTATCTCGGGGACGTGTTTGTGTATCCGCGTGAACAGGCGAGTTTCCCGAACTTGACGGTGGAGGAGGGGATCCGCATCTTCCTCACCGGTGGAATGGCGTTGCCGAATCGGCTGCGCAGCGAGAGCGGACAAATCGAATCATGACGACACAACAGATGAAACGTGTGATCTGTAGCCTAGCCCTTGCCGCGAGCACCCTGCTCTTCGTGGCGCCGCTGATTGCCAGCCAGCCGCCGGCCGAGACCCAAGCCGCCACCCAGCACATGCCCGGTGGCGAAGTGAACATTCACCTCCCAGACCTCAATCAAGGGGACTTCCTCGGTATGACGGGGCACCAGATCCTGCTCTCGGGACTGGTGGTGTGCGTGCTGGGCCTGTTGTTTGGTGCCTGGACCTACGCCAACGTGAAGCGGCTGCCGGTCCACCGCTCGATGGCCGACATCTCGGAGCTGATCTACGAGACGTGCAAGGCCTACCTGGTGCAGCAAGGCAAATTCCTGCTCATTCTCGAGTTGTTCATCGGCACCATCATCGTCGCGTATTTCTCGATGATCGGGTTTCCCTTCTCTCGAATCGCCATCATCGTGCTCTTCAGCCTGATTGGCATCGCCGGCAGTTACGGCGTGGCCTGGTACGGCATCCGGATCAACACGTTGGCCAATTCGCGGACGGCGTTTGCCAGCCTCAAGGGGAAGGCGTTCCCCGTGTGCGACATCCCGCTGCAGGCCGGCATGAGCGTGGGCATGATGCTCATCTCCGTCGAGCTGCTGTTCATGCTGGCGATCCTGCTGTTCATTCCGGGCGAATACGCCGGCGTCTGCTTCCTGGGCTTCGCCATCGGCGAGTCGCTCGGCGCCGCCGCGCTGCGTATCGCGGGCGGCATCTTCACCAAGATTGCCGACATCGGATCCGACCTGATGAAGGTCGTTTTCAAGATCAAGGAAGACGATGCGCGCAATCCGGGCGTGATTGCCGATTGCACCGGTGACAACGCGGGCGATTCGGTGGGCCCGACCGCCGACGGTTTCGAGACCTACGGCGTCACCGGCGTCGCGCTCATCTCGTTCATCATGCTCGCGGTCACGGAAGAGCAGGTGCAGGTCCAGTTGCTCGTCTGGATCTTCATGATGCGCGTGATGATGGTCCTTGCCTCAGCGGGCTCGTATCTCGTGAACAATGCGATCGCACGCGGCCGCTACGGGAACGCGACGAAGATGAACTTCGAAGCGCCGCTGACGTCGCTTGTTTGGTTGACGTCAATCGTGTCAGTCGTTCTGACCTATGTGCTGTCGTACCTCTTGATTCCGGCGCTCGGTGGCAACACCGATTTGTGGTGGCAGCTGTCGACCGTCATCACCTGCGGCACGCTGGCGGGCGCCATCATTCCCGAGTTCGTCAAGGTGTTCACCTCGACGCATTCCAGTCACGTCCGCGAGGTCGTCACCTCGTCGCGCGAGGGCGGCGCGTCGCTCAACATCCTCTCCGGTTTTGTCGCTGGCAATTTCAGCGCCTACTGGCTCGGGCTCACGATCATGGGCCTGATGACGATCGCGTATCTCGTGTCGAACCTCGGCCTCGGGGGAATCATGCAGGCCCCCGCGATCTTCGCGTTTGGCCTGGTCGCATTTGGTTTCCTTGGAATGGGCCCGGTCACGATCGCCGTCGATTCCTACGGCCCGGTCACCGACAACGCGCAATCGGTCTATGAGCTTTCGCAGATCGAGTCCCTGCCGAACATCGAGCAGGACTTGCAGCGGCAGTTCGGCTTCCCGGTGAACTTTGCGGTCGCCAAGGATCTGCTCGAGGAGAACGACGGCGCGGGCAACACGTTCAAAGCGACGGCCAAGCCGGTGCTCATCGGCACCGCCGTCGTGGGCGCCACGACGATGATCTTCGCGATCATCATGGGGCTCACGCAGGGGCTCACGGCCGGAATGGAGAAGCTCTCGATTCTGCATCCACCATTTCTCCTGGGGTTCCTTGCCGGCGGCTCGATGATCTACTGGTTCACAGGGGCGTCGACTCAGGCAGTGACGACGGGTGCCTATCGGGCGGTCGAGTTCATCAAGGCCAACATCCGGCTCGAGGGTTCGACGAAGGCCTCAGTCGAAGACAGCCGCAAGGTGGTCGAGATCTGCACGCAGTACGCCCAGAAAGGGATGTTCAACATCTTCCTCGCGGTGTTCTTCTCGACGCTGGCGTTCGCCTTCATCGAGCCGTTCTTCTTCATCGGCTACTCTGATCTCGATCGCGTTCTTCGGGTTGTTCCAGGCCATCTTCATGGCGAATGCTGGCGGCGCCTGGGACAACGCCAAGAAGATCGTCGAGACTGAGCTGAAGATGAAGGGAACGGAACTGCATGCCGCCTCGATCGTTGGCGACACCGTCGGTGATCCGTTCAAGGACACCTCATCGGTCGCGATGAATCCAGTGATCAAGTTCACGACCTTGTTTGGCGTGCTGGCGGTCGAGCTCGGAATTTATCTTGCAGGTGGGACCGAGGGATCGACACTGACGGTAGCGCTGGCGGCGCTTTTCCTCGTCATCGGCATGGCGTTCGTGCATCGCTCGTTTTATGGGATGCGGATCGAGCAGTAACCGCTCGTTTGGTTGTTTGACAGACTCTAGGGGCGCCGAGCTCAAAACGGTCGGGCTGTATCTTTTTTCCGACCGCGGGCTGTAGACCGGAAACCGTGGGCCGCAGCAGGGAGCACTTTCTCCTCCTTGGTGTCTAACGTGGTACCGGCCGGTGTCGGGAACGGACGACGACGCTGGGCTGGAGGGGTGGGCCGGGGTCAACTATTGGGTGGACTGTCGGATAGTCGCCCCTATTCGTTGACACTTCGCCCGTGATCGCTATAATCGGCGGTCTTGCGCCGTCACTTTAGGGCAGGTTAGGAGGACGTTTCGTGCCACGCGACATGTTCGGCGATGTCGTCGATCCCTCGATCAAGATGGGCAGCAAGGCTTGGTACACGGTACCGCTGACCATGCTGCTCGAGGCCGTTGTCGTCGCAGCTCTTGTAATTGTTCCACTCATGGCCGCCGACGTGCTGCCGACGCCGCCATCGATGATGGCGTTTGTCGCTGCCGCACCTCCGCCGCCGCCCCCGCCTCCGCCACCTCCACCGCCCCCGAGTGCCACGCCACCTCCGAAGGTCGAAGTGAATCCGACGGCGGCGCCGGTCGAAACACCCTCTGAGATCAAGCCGGAGACGGGCATCGAGGCAGGGTTCGAAAGCAACGTCGGCGGTGTCGAAGGCGGAATCCCTGGTGGCGTCGTCGGCGGCATCGCGGGTGGGATTCCCGAGCCCCCGCCTCCACCGCCACCCCCGACGCAGCCGGTCCGCGTCGGCGGCAATATCAAGACGCCAACCAAACTGAAGCACGTCAATCCCGTCTACCCGCCGATCGCGCAGTCTGCGCGCGTCCAGGGTGTCGTGATCGTCGAGGCGACCATCGGTGCTGACGGGAGCGTGCAGAACGCGCGGGTCCTGCGATCGATCCCGTTGCTCGATGCTTCTGCGCTCGATGCGGTCAAGCAGTGGCAGTTCTCGCCAACCCTGCTCAATGGTGTGCCGGTGCCGGTCATCATGACCGTGACCGTCCAGTTCACGCTGCAGTAGTTCAACAGTGGTAGGGGCGACGTTCCGCAACGTCGCCTCCGTCGATTCACGTCACGAGGCAATAATCGCGGGACCGAAGAGTCCTGCGCTACGGGGAGGATGCGATGGAAGGTCGGAAGCTGGGTCAGATCGGGCGGATTGCAGGTGTCGGGCTCGCGATGCTGCTGTTGAGCACGCCTGCGTTCGCGCAGGAGGCAGGCGCCGGCCTCGACCTCGTAGAAATGTTCGAACAGATGGGTCCCACCGCGATGGCAATCGCCGCGGTGCTCTTCATCATGTCGTTCTGGTCGGTGGGCGTTGCCATCGAGCGCTTCTACACCTTCAGACAGGCCACGAACCAGTCGAAGATGTATGCGCCGCTGGTGGCCAAGCACCTCAAGGAAGGACGCCTGAAGGAGGCGATCGCGCTCTCGTCCTCGAAGGAATATCGCTACAGCCACCTCGCCAAGGTGGTCCTCGCGGGACTCCAGGAATATCAGTTCCAGCAGGAAACCGGATCGAACCTGTCGCGTGAAGACCTGCTCGACACGGTTCGCCGTTCGATTCAGCGCGCTACTGCGTTGACTTCCAACGACCTGAAGAAGGGCGTTTCGGGTCTGGCGACCATCGGCGCGACCGCACCGTTCGTCGGACTGCTCGGAACGGTCGTCGGCGTCATCAACGCGTTCGTCGGTATCGCCGCCACGGGTTCGGGTGGTATCGGCGCGGTTTCCGCCGGTATCGCGGAAGCGCTGGTCGAAACCGCGCTGGGTCTGTTCGTCGCCATCCCGGCGGTCTGGTTCTACAACTACCTGTCGGGCCGCCTCGAATACTTCAACGTCGAGATGGACAACTCGTCGTCGGAGATGGTCGACTACTTCATCAAGAAGACCGCGTAGTGTTCTGAGAACACTGCGGGAGGGTGTTGAGGTGCGGCGGGGCGGTTGCCCCGCCGGCCTTAGAGAAGTCTCGACGAACAGAACGGAGAAGCAATCATGGCAATGGATGTCGGCGGTGCCAAGGGTGGCATAAAGTCGGACATCAACGTGACGCCCCTCGTGGACGTCATGCTCGTCCTGCTGATCATCATGATGATCGTCGCGCCGCTGTTGCAGAAGGGCGCACCGGTGCGGCTGCCGACCGCAGCCAATAGCGCCGACAAGCCCGAGACGCAGGATCAGACTGTTGTCGCGATCACCGCCAATGGCGAGTACTACGTCAACGGCGTGCCGATCCCCGACAGCGAGTTGCGTCGTCGGGTCGCGGAAATCATCGAAAACAAGACCGAGAAGATCGTGCTGATCAAGGCCGACGAGGACGCGCCTTACGGCAAGGTGATGGAGGCGATGGACGAGCTCCGCGCGGAGGGGATCGAAGACATGGGTCTCATCACCGAACGCCGCGCTCGGGCGGGACAGGCGGGGGAGGGAACTAACATGGCCCACGCCCACCAGCATTTCGGCGCCGACAGGGTCGTTCAGGCCAAGAAGCTCGAAGTCAGCTCGGACATGAACATCACGCCGATGATCGACGTGTTGCTCGTGCTCCTGGTCATCTTCATGGCCGCCCTGCCGCTGTCGCAGCGCGGACTCGACGTCAACCTGCCGGCCGAGACACGGACACCAACGGACCCCGTTCCTGACGTGTCGCAGATTGTGCTCGACTACTCCGCCGACAAGAAGATCTCAATCAACAAGCAGGACGTAACCGTTGCCGAACTCGAAGAACGACTGCGCACCATCTTCGAGCAGCGCAAGGACAAGACCATGTTCGTCAATGGTGCTCCCACGCTCCGCTACGGGGACATCATCGAGGTCATCGATGCCGCCAAGGGTGCTGGCGTCGAAAAGGTCGGGATCGTGACGGAAGGCATGCGCCGGGATGCTGGCGCCGCCCCGCGATAATCGCCTCCGAACCGTACTCTCAAGGGCCGCCTTCCGGGCGGCCCTTTGTTTTGTACCCTCGCACGTCGTTTCGTGGCGGAGCTTCGCTAAGATTCGATCATGAATCTCGTGTCGCTGCTCGGTGTGCCCTGGGATTTGTCGTCATCGTGGCAGCGAGGCTCGGCCGAGGCACCGGCGGCGATTCGGCAGGCTCTCTGGGCCCCATCCAGCAACGCCTATAACGAGCGTGGTGACGATCTCTCGGCACCAGGCGTATTCGAGGACGCCGGCGACGTCGACCTTCCTGAGGACGCGCCACGCGCCCGGGCAGCCATCGAAGACCGGATCCGACAACTCGTTCTTGGCGGGCACAGACCGCTTGTGCTCGGCGGCGATCACTCGATCACCTATCCGATCCTGCGCGGCTTCGCGGGCCGCGCGGAGGCCCCCGCCGTGCTGCACCTCGACGCCCACGGTGATTTGTACGACGAGTTCCCGTTGCGCCGCGATGGTGAAGGCGAGCCCGGTGATCGCTATTCGCACGCCACCCCCTTCGCTCGCATCATGGAGGAGCGCCTTGCGACGCGCCTCATCCAGGTCGGTGTCCGCACGCTCAATTCCCATCAACGTGCGCAAGCCGCCAAGTTCGGGGTCGAAGTGCTGGGTGCCGATCGATGGCGCGATGCGATCCCCCAGATCGCGCGACTGCGCGGGGCCCTCTACGTGTCCCTGGATATCGACGTTCTGGAACCGATGCTGGCGCCTGGCATCTCGCACCCCGAACCTGGCGGTCTCACCGTACGCGAGGTGTTGGAGATTCTCGCCGCGATTCGAGTGCCGGTGATTGGCGCCGACATCGTCGAATACAACCCCCGCAACGACGTCCGCGACCTCACCGCGCGTGTGGCTGCAAAGTTCGTCAAGGAACTGATTGGGGTCATGCGACGGTAGGCTGCTTGCCCACGATTTCCTCTTGTGTTCCGGCGCGCGACGATGGCATCGTCGTCTCAATCCCCGGCAAAGGCGGGGGGAGAGGTCGGAAACGGAAGCGAACAAATGCAGCGGCTACGAGTCGTTCCAAGTCTCCGGCAGTGTCTCGGGGATGAAGGGACGGAGGCACTGACGGACATGGTCTTTACGGCTGGACAGGACTGGCGAAACGACTTGCTGGAACTGGTCGAGAACCGGTTCGAGATCCGGTTGAAATCGGAAATCAGCGGGCTGCGGGTGGACGTTACTCGCGAGCTGGCAGCGATGCGGGTCGAGAACCTCAGATGGTCGTTCGTGTTTTGGATCACGCAGTTGGGCGCGATGACCGCCCTTCTGAACTACTTCAAATAGCTCGTACAAGAAAAAGGCGGGACCGTTTGATGGTCCCGCCTGAATCCCGCCGCGCTGCTCGCGTCGGAGACGCGAACCCTTAGTTGAACGAATACCGAAGGCTGATCATGAAGCTGTAGACGTCGTTGAAGCCCGCAGTCTTCTCCAGCGATCTCGTCAGCAGCTCGTTGTTCACGACGACCATGCCGTAGGTGGTCCGTCCACTGGTATCCGCCTCAGGCCGCCGTTGGTCAGGATCTGATTGCGAATCAGCCGTTGCCCGACGCCCCAGTCGCTGTTCAAGCAGATTGCCGAAGTTCTGGATATCGAACCGCAGCTGGAACGCGTTGCGCTTGCCACCGATGTTGGCGAACAAATCCTGCGTCACGCTGAAGTCCAGTCGGTGAACCAGCGGAAGGAACACCGCTCCCCGCTTGGCATACTCGCCGCGGTGCTCGCTCAGATACTTGTCCTGCTGAATGTAGGTCTCGAACGCCTGCGCCTGCTCGGCCGCCGTGAAGACGCCGACCATTGGTGTGCGTGAACTGCGAGAAGTTCATCTCCGAGACGTCGCGGGGGATGTAGATCAGGTCGTTGGCCGTTCCGCCGTCGCCGTTCATGTCGCTGGCGAACAGGTAATGCGTGTTGCCATTGTTGCGGCCTTCGTAGAACACGGAGAGGCCTGTCGATCCAAACGAGAACAGCTGGCGGTTGAAGGACGCCAGCATGAACACGCGGTGACCCAGTGATGCGGCAAACGGCGTCGAGTAGGCGACGCCCGGGTTGTTCGGATCGCCCGAGTGGGGGTTGCCCGACCACGATCCGAAGGCGTACTGAACCGGGATCAACTGTGTTCTCCGAGATGTTGTAGCTGTAGGCGCCCTTCAACATCAGGCCGTAGGTCGGTACGCTTTTCGAGGCTGCCAGCGAAGTTCCAGGACGAACCGACGCCCTGGTTCTTGAGCACCGTGGCGTTCGAGACGTGTTGGTAAATGCGGTTGGCGTTGGCCACGCTCGGATTCACCCAACGCGGGCGGTTGTCGGCGCCGACGAACGCGCTCTGCGCCGCCGGCAGATTCGCGTTGATGTAGTAGACGCCGTTGACGTCCTTGTTGTAGAGAAACTCGGCCGTCGCAGTGATGTTCCCCGGCAGCCGCTGATCGACAGCGACATTGCTTCGCCAAATCTGTGGGAACCTGAAGTCCGAGTTGGTCAGCGCCAGCTCGTAAGCTGCGGCGGGGGCCCCCGTGGGTGCAGCCGTAGGCTTGTAGCGATTGGGATCCGGATTGAAGGGCCGCGTGGTCGTGTCGTCGAATTGATCGAAGCCGGTGAGCACGCCGGTGTTGCCGATCTGGTTCGAGATCCACACATACGCCGGGCGGCCAGTAAAGATGCCCGATGCCGCCACGAACCTGCGTTTTCTGAGTGCCAAAGACATCCCAGTTGATGCCCACGCGCGGCGACCAGAGAATGCTCGGCTCCGGCAGATCGCCTGACGAGTAACTGATCGGCTGCCCCGCCTCGTCGCGGAATACCAGCGCGTCGGCATTGCTGTTGGCAAAGCCGGTGTCGCCAAACTTGGGAATGTCGAGCCGAACGCCGGCGGTGATTGTCAGGTTCGATAGCGGCCGCCACTCATCCTGCGCGTAAGCACCGGAATACCAAACCTCCAGCGGCTGCGTCGGCTTGTCGACTCCGGGAATGTTGAGGTATCGGACCTGGAATCGGCTGAGCGTGATCGGGTGACGCCGTGCGATTCGGATTGGCGAGGTAATCGTTGATGTCGGTATAGAACTCGGCCAGGGAGTTGTAAACGTAAGCGCTCTGCGACCCCGGGAAGAACACGTTCTCCGATTCGTAGCGCTCGAGGCTGAGACCGAACGTCAGCGAGTGCTTGTTGCCGAATCGGGTGAAGTTGTCCTGCAACTGGAACGTCTTGTACCGCAGTTCGTTGTTCGGCGTGAAAGGTTCGAACCCGAACGACGTGTAGGCCTGACCCTCCTCCCAGATATCGACGAACGGGAAGAACGTACCTCGCGAGGCTCGGCTCTCGTCCTGGAAGGTATGACCAACGATCAGGCTGTTCGACATGCTCGTGCCGATGACCGTGTTCCACTCACCGATGCCCGAGCGGATGTCCTCGAGAATCTGGTAGTTCGAGTTCTGGTAGCTGAGAAAGTTGGTCGAGCCCGTTCCCCGGCCGCGACCCAGAGACGAGGAGCCTGACAGGCCGACATCGGTGATCGAGTCGAGGTGGTTATAGCGGAAGCTCACCTTGTTGTTGTTATTGACGTTGTAGTCGGTTCGGAACAGGAATCGCTTGACTGGCGTCAGGTCGTCGTAATTTTCAAACGGGCCGGTCTCGTACTGGAATCGTTGTGCGAGGAGGTTGCTGAGAGCAGTGAGATCGGACGAAAGCACGCGGGTCGTATTGCCCGCCACCGATTCTCCACCCGCCTTCGCCCGAAACGTCGTCAGTGGCCTGGTGTCCGATTCATCCTCGTAAGTGCCGAACGCAAACAACTTGCTCTTCACGATCGGCCCGCCGGCGGTGGCGCCAGTGTTGCGGAACTTGAAGATCCCGGGATTGAAAGGTAGCCCTGCCGCTTCGGTGCCGACGAAGTCCTGGTCGCGGAAGCGATGGTAGACAGAGGCTCGTAGTTGGTTCGTTCCACTGCGCGTTACGGTGTTGATCCCAGCGCCGACGAAGTTGCCCTGACGCACATCGAACGGCGCGACGTTGACCTGGACCTGTTCGATTGATTCGAGCGAAATCGGCGCGACGCCTGTACGCTCGCCAGGAGCGCCCGCCAGACCGAAGGAGTTATTGAAGTAAGAGCCGTCAACCGTAATGTTGTTCAGGCGATTGTCCTGCCCGCCGAACGACATGCCGCTCGACTGCGGCGTGAGGCGCGCGATGTCGTTGAGTCGGCCAGAAACCGTCGGCAAGGTTGCGAGCATCTCGCGACTCACCGATGTCGCGGCACCGGTCCTGGCGGAGCTGAAGACGGTGTCGGAAACCGCGCGTGACGGTCACCGTTTCCTGCACCGCGATGGCGCGGACCGCAATCGGCAGGTCGGTTCCGACTCCGAGGTTGACCATGACATCCGTCAGCGTCTGCGGCTCGAACGCCGTGCCGGCGCCGACGTAGCTGACGACGACGGTGTAGGGACCGCCGACGCGCATGTTCGGGATTGAGAATCGTCCGTCGGCTCGCGTCGTCGCCTCGTAGTTCGTGCCCGACGGTTCGTGCACGGCGATCACGCTCGCGCCGGCGACGGGCTGCTTTTGTGCGTCGACGACGGTGCCGTTGATAGAGCCTGTGGTAACGCCCTGCGCGTGGGCAAGGGGTGCCAACCCGAGCAGCGCACAGCACGCCAAAAGGACCACGCTGCGACGAATCGCAGTGCGTGCCCTGTTCAAAGTCTGTCTCATCGCATTCCTCCCCGTCCCCGCTTATCCGCGCGCAGAGCACAGGGAGATCAGGTAGACAGCTCGTACTTGCGTGCGAAGCTGTCCCCATCTCCCGACTCCCTGCTCAGCCACCCGAAGATACCACCTCATCGTAACCGAGGGGTAAAAATGAAAACGGGCCGTTTCGCAGGACGAAACGGCCCGTCAGGTCGATTGCGGTGCCCTGGCTACTGCCCGTTTTAGGGCGTCTCCCGGAAGCGCCGCATGCCGGTTAGTTCGAGCCCGACGCCTTCTGTTTCCGCAACTCCTCGGCGCGATCCCTGAGTTGGTCGGCCTCGCGAAGCAGCGCCTGCTGCTTGGCGGGATCCTTCTCGAGATTGGCCTGGAGCCGGAGCAACAGGTTCTTGTAGGCGACGGCCTCCATGTAATCGGGCTTGATCTGGATCGCCTTGTCGACGGCTTCGATGCCCGACATCACGTACTGCAGCTTTTCCTTGTCGTTGAGGCGGAAGTCGCGGTACGCCTTGTCCCAGTAGTAGGTGGCGAGCGTCTGGAACGCTTCGGGGTTGTTCGGTTCGACCTTGGTGCGGTCGTTCACCGCCGCGATGGTCTTATCGAAATCGCCCTGGCTGTTGTAGAAGCCTGCAAGTTGCATGTAGACGTTGGGATCGTTGGGGCGCACTTCTTTGGCCTTGAGATAAGTCTGCTCCGCCAGCTCGTACTCGCCCGAGTCCGCGTAGATGTCGGCGAGCACGAAGTAGTTGGTCGGCTCGTTGGGCTCGAGGTCGATCATGGCCTTGACGACCGGTTCGGCCTGCGTCGGATCGTTCAGCTTCTCCGAGCCGAAGGCGTTGACCAGGTATTGAAGCGACCGCTGCTTGACGATCGGTGTCGTCGCTCGCTCGGAGCCCAACCGGTAATTCGCGATGGCTTTCTCGAGGTAGGAGTCGTTGTTCGGTTCGCCGCGGCGGGTCGGCCGATACATGTTGTCGAACGAGTTACCAAGGTAGAAGTACAGGTCGCCGTTTTCGGGGTTCAGCTCGATTGCCTCCGCGTACTTCTCGGCGGCCCCCCTCCAATCCTGCTTCATGTACAGCTCATTGGCGTCCTTGGACGACTTCTTTGCGCGGACTGTGTTGATGTACCCGCAACCGGCCAGCGACATTCCCAGCCCGATCACAAAGGCGGCCCGGGCTACTGAAGACCCGATCTTCATCGTTCCCCCCACTCTCGTTCGTTCAGAAAAGCTTAGATTCTTGGCCGATCTCACTGGCAAATCCACCTCGGGACCGGCGGCCGGCCCTGCCGAAGAAGCGCGAGTATAGACCCGTTTCTTGACCCCCTGCAACCCCGACCCTATCATTCATGCAGGTTCGATTCGCCCCAACCTTAGGCCTGAGCCCGAGGCTACGGGTCCCTCTAACGATTAGACACCGATCCGAATGATTCGCTTCGAGGACCTGCTCGAAAAGGTCCGGGGTTACAGCCCCGACGCTGACCTCGAGCTGCTCCGGAGGGCCTACGTGTTCTCAGCCCTCGAGCACAAGGGACAGGTCCGCCATTCAGGTGAGCCGTATCTGGTACACCCGCTTGAGGTAGCCGACATCCTCGCCGACATGAAGCTCGACGTGGTCTGCGTTGCGGCCGGGCTGCTTCACGACGTGGTGGAGGACACGCTCACCACCATCGAGCGCATTCGCGAGACGTTCGGCAACGACGTCGCTCACATCGTGGAAGGGGTCACGAAAATCAGCGCGATCTCCTTTGCCTCATCCGAGGAGCGGCAGGTCGAGAACTTCCGCAAGATGTTGCTGGCGATGGTGGACGACATTCGCGTCATCCTCGTCAAACTGGCCGACCGCCTCCACAACATGCGGACGCTTCAGCACATGTCCGACGACCGGCGCGTGCGAACGGCGCAGGAAACGCTCGACATCTACGCACCCATCGCCAACCGGTTGGGGATGGCGAAACTGAAGAACGAACTCGAAGAGCTGTCCTTCCAGCACCTCGAGCCGATGAGTTACCAGTCCCTGCGGTCAAAGGTCGAGGAGCGAAGGGGTCACACGGAAGGCGTCATCGAAACACTACTCGCCGAAGTGAAAAAGAAGCTCCAGGATGCGCAGGTTCCGGTCATTCGCATCGACGGCCGCATCAAACGGCTCTACAGCATCTGGCTGAAGCTCAAACGTCAGAAGATCGATCTCGATCAGGTCTACGACTTCGTCGCGCTGCGAATCGTGACGCAAAGCGTCAAGGATTGTTACGCAGCGCTCGGGATCATTCATCAGACATGGTCGCCGGTACCGGGACGCATCAAAGACCTGATCGCGATGCCGCGCCCGAACGGATACCAGTCGCTGCACACCTCCGTCATCAGCGAGCACGGCTTTCCGTTCGAGGTCCAGATTCGAACCGAGGAAATGGATCGCCGCGCCGAGGAAGGGATCGCGGCACATTGGAAGTACAAAGAGGGACGTGTCGGTGCCGGCCGGGACGAGCAGTACTTCCAGTGGATGCGCCAGTTGCTCGAGTGGCAACAGGAGGTACGCGACCCACAGGAGTTCCTGACCAACCTCAAGATCGATCTCTATCCGGAGGAGGTCTACACCTTCACCCCTCGTGGCCAGGTCAAGGTCTTGCCGAGGGGTTCGACGCCGGTCGACTTTGCCTATGCAATCCACACTGGCGTCGGCCATCAATGTGTCGGCGCGCGTGTCAACGGCCGGATTGTGCCCCTGCGAATCCGCCTCAAGAACGGCGACATCGTCGAGATCATCACCAACGCGTCGCACAAGCCCAGTCGCGACTGGTTGAATTTCGTCGCGACCTCTCGAGCACGAAGCAAGATCAAGCATCTGATTCAAGGAGAAGAAAAGGCGCGCGCGATCGATCTTGGGCGGAAGGTGCTCGAGAAGGAAGGCAAGCGATACGACATCAGTCTCAACAAGTTGTGGGAGAGCGAACGGCTGTTGAAAGCCGCAGCTGATCTCGGGTTCCAGGTCGACGATCTTTTCGCGCAGATCGGTTACGGCAAGGTTCCGCCGAAGAACGTCCTCGACAAGCTGGTTCCGCAGGGTGAGCTCAAGGAAAAGGCTCCGGAACACCCCGTCGTGTCAGCCGTCAAACGCGTCCTCAAGACCGGCTCGACGAGCGATCGCATCGTCGTGCGCGGAGTGGACGACCTCATGGTGTTTCGCGCGCGATGCTGCAGCCCCATTCGAGGCGAGAAGATCGTGGGGTACATCACACGCGGAAAGGGCGTGTCGGTTCACGCCGCGCACTGCGCCAACGTCCTCAATCTTCAGTACGATCCCGAGCGCCGGATCGAAGTCGAGTGGGACAAGGGGACCGACGTCGCGCCCTACACCGTCCGGCTGACGATGCAAGTCGAGGATCGGAAGGGGATGATTGCGGAGCTCAGCTCGCGGATTGCCGACATCAATACCAACATCATCAACCTCGAAGCCACCACTCGCGCCGAAGACCATCAAGCGCGCATCGAGATGACCGTTGAGATCCAGGACCTCAAGCACCTGGAAAAGGTGCTGAAGTCCATCCGGGGCGTTGAGGGTGTGTTGGGGGTGGAACGGGCTGTGACGAGGTAACGACGATGTGGCTGTGGAGTTAGTTGTCGGTTAACAGTTTCCAGTTCAAAGGAGCCCTCAGTGCCACTAGCTACAGAGGTGCCCTTGGAACTGGTACTGACATTTGGCAAACGGAACTACGCTGCCTTGACCACCTTCTCCGAGCGAATGCACCGTGTGCAGACCTTCATCCGCTTCACGCCACCGTTGACCAGCGCCCGAACGCTTTGAAGGTTGGGATCAAATCGCCGCGGCCGCACGTTGTGCGCGTGAGACACGCGCCGGCCAACAACCGGACCCTTGCCACAGATATCGCACCGCTTCGCCATAACTTGAACGTCCTGAATGGGTTCTGAGCCGAAAGAGAAACCTTAAGTCTACCACACGAGCTGCGGCCGACCGGCCCCACCCACCCCGGACCCAGCCTCACCCGCCCTACGCGCCCCAGAGCTGCCCTACCCGACCTAGGGAAGCCCCACCCGACCTAGAATCCTTGAAGTGATCTGCCCTCTTTGCCGCACCCGGAAAGCCCGTCGCGCCTGCCCCGCGCTCGGGCATGACATCTGTACGGTGTGTTGCGCGACCAAACGAGTGACGGAAATTGCCTGTCCGACAAATTGTGTCTACCTCGAAACCGCACAGCGGTACCCGCCGGCTGTGACCAAGCGACAACAGGAGCACGATCTGACGGTCTTGATGACGACCCTTGGCAGGGTGTCGGAGGGTCAGCTACAACTTTTTTTCCTGATTCAGACGTGGGTCCTTCGATTCAAGCCAGCCGACGTGGGAGGCGTAGTCGACGCTGATCTGGCGGAAGCGGCCAGTGCCCTTGCCTCGAGCTTTGAAACGGCCAGTCGAGGCGTGATTTACGAGCATCAGGCGCAATCGCCGGTTGCCGAACAGCTCAGGCGGGAGCTGAAGGTGTTTCTCGCGGATGTCGGCCGCGGCGGCGGTCCGCGCTTCGAAACTCAAGCGGCTGAGGTACTTCGCGGGATCGCCCGGGGCGCCTCTCACGAGGCTGAGGGCGCCGGGTCGGGGGCCCAGGAATACCTGACCCTCGTTGCGAGGGTCCTGCACGAACGCCCTCCAGCTCCCGCCGAACGGTCCCGCATCATCCTCTCTTAGCCCGGCGCGCTAGCGCCTTTGCCCAAGCCCGTATCCCCTTGTGTGTAGGCTTTGCCAACTGCTGTGGCTAGGCTACCCTCCTCCGGTTTGGCGCTACCCTCCTCCGGTTTGGCCCTGTCCTCAGGAAGCGACAGCGTGAGCAATCCTGGTGACCTGCGGAATGGAAGAACCCAATTTGCGCCTCCGGCGTCTAATGCATTGAACGGTGTTCGGAGAGGCAGATTCGAGACAGGACAGGGAAGTGTAAACCGTTGTTGATTAATCAGTTACGTGTTCAGGACCGGGGGAGCGGTTGGGGTCAGTCGATATTGTTGAGCCAACCTGATTTCCAGCCTTTTCATAGCCCCCAATTCTGATTCACGTCTCTTATTCACGTCCCGGTTACCCTCAGCAGGAGCCGGATTCATAGGCATCGTCTTTGCAAGAAGGCGGGCAATCTGAGACCTCCACGGAGCAGTGGGGGCGAGGGAAGGAGCGGTTAGGCATCATGGCGAAGGCATCGAAGCAAGCAACGACAGTCGCGGCGCCCGGCGGAACGCGGTACGCAGAACTCAAGCGGATGCTCGAGGAGCGCCAGCGCGAGCTCGCGGCCGAGGTTCAGGGCAAGATTCGCGGCGTCCGCGCCGATGCCGCGGAGAAGCCGCATGATGTGATGGACCAGGGCGAGACCTCCGAGGTGGATATCCAGGAGGACATCGAGCTGGCTCTCATCCAGATGAAGGCTGAAACGCTGAACAAAATCAACGAAGCGCTCGCGCGGCTGGAAGACGGTCGTTACGGGCTCTGCTTCGAGTGCGGTGACGAAATCGCCGAGGCGCGGCTACGTGCGTTGCCGTTCGCGGTCCGCTGCAAGGATTGCGAGGAGGCGCGGGAGATCGCTGCCCAACGCGAGCGGTCGCTCTCGCAGCGCCGCGGCTCGTCCAGCCTCTTCTACGATCTGCAGGGTTAAAACCCAACATCCACTCGTGAAGGCGATGCTGGGGCATCGCCTTCACCGGCATTCCTCAGTAAACCGCCCGGTTTCGGGGCAGCGTTCCGTTATCGATTTCAATCCGCGGCTTCCAAGGCCAGACAGTTTGTCTGCCCTTGCAACCATTCATTGACAATCGAGTCCGCCGAGCGCGCTATAAGGGGAATCAATGAGCAGCGAACCAGAAAAGACCGAAGACACCTCCGCTTCGGTATCAGTCGACGAATCGCCTTCGAGCGACAGTCCGGCGTTCCGGCTGCCCGGGGAGTTGCCGGTGTTGCCGTTGCGCGACACGGTGCTGTTTCCCAACTCGTTCATGCCGCTCGCCGTCGCACGGGAGAGCTCCGTGCGTCTGATCGATGAAGCCGTGTCGAGCGGCAGCTTGATCGCGGTATTCACGCAGCGTGAAGCGGGCGAAGACGAACCGTTACAGGAGGATCTGTACCCGGTCGGTACTGCCAGTCACATCCACAAGATGTTCAAGCTGCCCGATGGCAGCCTCCGCATCATCGTCCAGGGACTCGCACGAATCCGCTTGACCGAGCTGGTCAACGTTCGTCCTTACTTGCGCGCCAAGATCGAGGAAGCGCTCGAGGTGCTGGGCGATCAGGACAAGCTCGAGATCGATGCCCTGCAGCGGAACATCAAGACCAACTTTCAGCAGATTGTGTCGCTGTCGCCGCTGATGTCCGACGATCTGCAAACGCTCGCGATGAACATCGCCGAGCCCGGCCGGCTCGCGGATTTCATTGCTTCGAGCCTGGGATCGATCTCGACCGAAACTCGACAGGAGGTCCTCGAGACGCTCGACGTGCGGCAGCGGCTCGACGTACTGAATCGCCTGCTGATCAAGGAACTCGAGGTGCTCGAGCTTGGCTCGAAGATTCAGTCGCAGGTTCAGTCGGAAGTCGGCAAGAACCAGCGCGACTACTTCCTGCGCGAACAGTTGAAAGCTATTCAGCGCGAGCTCGGCGAAGGCGACGACCAGACGAAGGAAATCGAGGAGCTCCGCACGAAGATAGAAGCAGCGGGCATGCCCGACACCGTCAAGAAGGAGGCACTCCGCGAGCTCGATCGCTTGTCGAAGATGCCGCCGGCGGCGGCTGAGTACACCGTCTCGCGCACCTACATCGACTGGTTGATCGCGCTGCCGTGGGCCAAGCGGACGGAAGAGGTCATCGACCTTCCCAAGACCCGCGCGGTGCTGGACCAGGAGCATTCGGGGCTCGACAAGGCGAAGGACCGCATCCTCGAGTACCTCGCCGTGCGGAAGCTCAATCCCGACATGAAGGGTCCGATCCTGTGTTTCGTCGGGCCTCCCGGGGTTGGCAAGACATCGCTGGCACGCTCGATCGCGCAATCGCTGGGCCGCAAGTTCGTGCGCGTCTCGCTGGGCGGCATGCGTGACGAGGCGGAAATCCGCGGGCATCGGCGCACTTACATCGGTGCGCTTCCAGGGCAGATCGTCCAGGGCTTGCGTCGTGCCGAATCGAAGAACCCGCTCTTCATTCTCGACGAGATTGACAAGCTGGGATCGGACTTCCGGGGCGATCCGGCGTCCGCACTGCTGGAAGTGCTCGACCCCGAGCAGAACTCCACGTTCCGCGATCACTACCTCGACGTCCCGTTCGACCTGTCGGAGGTGTTGTTCATCACGACCGCCAACATCCTCGATCCAGTTCCTCCGGCGCTTCGAGATCGCATGGAAGTCTTGGAACTCGCCGGCTACACGGAAGAGGAAAAGCTCGCCATTGCGCGCGATCACCTGGTCGCACGCCAGGTGAAGAACCATGGGCTCACCGACAAGCAGATCACCTTTACCGATCTCGGCTTGAGGACAATCATTCGCGGATACACGCGCGAGGCCGGTGTCCGCAACCTCGAACGCGAGATGGGAGCCATCTGCCGCAAGGTCGCCCGTCGTCGCGCCGAAGGGCAAACGGCGAAGACTCGCGTTACACCGGATCTCGTAAACACGCTATTGGGCGCTCCACGCTTCCTCGATGAAGAGATGGAGGAACGCACCAAGAACCCCGGCGTTGCGATTGGCCTGGCGTGGACGCCTGTCGGGGGAGAAGTGCTGCTGGTCGAAGCCTCGCGCATGACCGGCGGTGGCTCGCTGACGTTGACTGGCCAACTGGGCGAGGTCATGAAGGAGTCGGCCCGTGCGGCGCTTTCGTGGGTGCGAGCCCATGCGACGGAATGGGCGATCGATCCCGATTTCTTCAAGGGATCGGAGATCCATCTGCACGTCCCCTCGGGAGCGATCCCGAAAGATGGTCCATCCGCTGGCGTGACGATGGTCTGCGCGCTGGTGTCGGAGCTCTCACGACGCTCGGTGCGTGGAGACGTCGCGATGACCGGCGAGATCACACTGTCTGGCCGCGTTCTGCCTGTCGGCGGAATCAAGGAAAAGGTGCTGGCTGCCAAGCGGCTCGGCATCAAGGAAATCATCCTGCCGCGTCAGAACGCGAAGAACGTGAACGAAGATTTGAACGACGAACTTCGCCGCGGGTTGACGATCCACCTGGTCAACACGATTGACGAAGTGCTGCTGCTGGCACTGCTGCCCGCCGCCCGCTCCCCGCATGGGAAGAAGGCGGCAAAGCGAGCCGCGGCTCAGCATGCGATGCAGTAGGAGGGAAGGCGATCGAGGACTAACTGACCTCAGACCAGCCTCAGCCCCACCACGGTCTTCATGTCCACGATCTCTCCCGTTTCAAGCAGACGGCGCGCCTCTGCGAGCGTGAAAGTGCGCGGCTCGAGGTCTTCGTCCTCATCTTTGTGGACCGTCGAATCTTCTGCCGGTGATTGCAGGTCGGTGCAGCGAAAGAAGATCATCAACTCGTCACAAAATCCTGGCGTGGGATAGAACGCTCCGAGTTTCGTCAGGGTCTTCGGCACGAGGCCAATCTCTTCTTCGCATTCGCGAGCAGCGCCGGCCAACGCGTCCTCAGACGGTTTCAGCGTGCCGGCAGGCAGCTCCCAGATCCAGCGGTCGATCGAGTAACGGTACTGCCGAATCAGGATGACTTCGCTGGCCGACGGCATCGGCACGATGACGACGGAGCCCGGGTGACGAATGACTTCCAGTGTGACGGTGTGACCGCTCGGCAATTTCACGCGGTCGACATCCAGCTGAAAGATCCGGCCCTGGTGAACCGTACGGTGCTCCTCAGCCGTCGCGTGTTTCCTGCTCATCGTCAATCTCCCGGCCCTCGAGCATATCGAGCAGCTTGGGCTCAATCGTTTCGAGCACTCCGCGCAGGTCGCCGGGCAGCGGAACGCTGAACTCCAACCGCTCTCCGGTACGAGGTTGGGAAAACGCCAGTCGCTCTGCGTGCAGGAATGGCCTCGTCAGCTGCTGAACCGCGCGGAGGTTATTGGGCATCCGGCGATGAATACCACCGTAGAGGGCATCGCCGACGATGGGGTGCCCGATCGCGTTCAAGTGGACACGAATCTGATGCGTGCGGCCTGTCGCGATCGCAATGCGAAGCAACGACAGACCCGGGATATGACGCGCCCACGTCACTCGGCTGACCGCGGAACGAGCCCGGCGCGCACGAGTCGAAATCTTTTCCCGGTGCACTGGATCGCGACCAATCGGGATGTCGATCCGCTTGCGTTGCTGCACCAGGCCCCATGCGAGCGCCACATACACTTTCTCGACTTCACGATCATGAAACTGCCGCGCCAACTCGTGATGGGCCGCGTCATTCTTCGCGACCACCATCACCCCCGACGTGCCTTTGTCCAAACGATGCACGATCCCCGGCCTTCGCTCGCCGCCAATCCCGCTCAAATCCTCGACGTGGTGCAGCAATGCATTCACCAACGTGCCACCCTCGTGTCCCGCGCCGGGATGCACCACCATGCCCGCCGGCTTGTTGACGACGATCACGTCCGGATCCTGATAGACGACTTCGAGCGGCAGCGCCTCGGCAGCCGGGGTTGCGGCAACGGGCTCCGGAAGCTCGATGGTGATGACGTCACCATCGCGAACCGCGGTGTTGGCTTTCGCGGTCTTCACTCGCGGCAGGCTGACGTGTCCCTCTTCAATCAGCCGCTGAATCTGCGATCGCGAGTAGCCGGCAACTTCGGTCGCGAGGACTCGATCGAGGCGAATGCCTTCATGTTCGGCGTCGACCTGGATCTCGAGACGGTTCACGCGAACCGGGGTTTTCTCGGCCGTGCGGGCGTTTCGGCAGCGGGTGGCCGTGCCGGCCGGCTCAGATACCACAGCATGACGAGGCTGAGCGGCGCGAGCACCACCGAGATGAACTGGGAGGTCGATAGCATGCCGAGCACGATCCCCCGATCATCGCCGCGATAGAACTCGATGACGAACCGCGAGATCGCGTAGAGCAGCACGAACAACCAGAACGTGCGTCCCGGGAACGAGCGGCCGCGGCGCTCGAGGACGAGCAGCACCACCAGGATCGCCAGGCCGGCAAGCGACTCGTACAACTGAGTGGGATGGAGCGGCACATTGAGCGGAGTTCCCACGTTGAGATTGGCAACTGGATCCGTGAAGGTCACCGCCCACGGCACGTCGGTTGGCCTTCCGTAGCAGCATCCGGCCATCAGGCAGCCGAGCCGTCCCACCATATAGCCGAGTGCGATACCCGGAGCGAAGAGGTCGCCAGAGGTCCAGAGCGGCAGCTTGTGCTTTCGCAGTTGATAGATGCAGACGATGACCGCGGCGATCAAGCCACCGTAAAACACGCCGCCCGATCGCAAGAGCGTGGTGAAGTCTTGCCAGCTGCGAGTGAATTGCTCGAAATCGACGACGAAGAGCAGCGCCTTGGCGCCCACAAGGGCGGCGATGATCACCCAGATGCCAAGATCCAGCACGCGATTGGCGTCGAGACCGGCCTGTCGTGCCCGCCGCGCGGCCATCCACAATCCGAGCAGATAGGCGGCGGCCAGGAGAACGCCATACGAGTAGATGGTGAACGGCCCGAGCTCAAGAAGGATTGGATGCACGGCGTCCCAGCCCCAGAAGGTCCAAAACCATGAAAACCACGCCGACGCTGATGGCGGCGTCGGCGACATTGAAGGCCCAGAAGTGCCACCCGCGCCACGACGCGTCGACGAAATCCAGAACGTATCCCGCGGTCGCCCGATCGATCAGGTTACCGATCGCTCCTCCCAGAATACATGCGACGCCTACCCGCGCCAGCCGGTCGGATACCGGCACGGTGGCGGCATACCAAGCGACACCGCCCAAGGCGAGTGTGGCAACGGCCGTGAGCACGATGGTTTTCCCCGGGAATTCGATCGCATTGAGCATCCC
Organism: uncultured Acidobacteriota bacterium; assembly: GCA_963724485.1. Classification (GTDB taxonomy): domain Bacteria; phylum Acidobacteriota; class Vicinamibacteria; order Vicinamibacterales; family UBA2999; genus JACCSI01. The sequence continues at coordinate 84,761 of CAVRUW010000006.1, read as the reverse complement.
GAAGGCCGCTCCCGTGTTGTGCACCCGGGTCAGAGCCAGCAGATCCGGGACAATCGAGATGCTCTCGTGCAGCGTCATCGATTCTCGCACCAGCGCTTTCGTGACCTGGTCGGCAACGATGATGGCGAGCACGACGAGTGCCTCGAATCGTCGTGAGACGCGTCCGGCGCTCACGATACGCGACCAAGCTGCGGCGGCTGTGACAACGCATCAACACATCGGTCGCACAAGCCTTTGAACTCGACAGCGTCGCTCACCGAGGGCACGTACCGCCAGCACCGCTCGCACTTGATGCCGTCGGCGCGATGCACGCTCACCGCGACCTCCGCCTGGTCCGCCGCGGCTTGCTCCAACACGACCTGTGAGACGCCAAAGATGGCAGGCAGCTCATCGCGATACTGGTGCAGCAATGCTGCTAGTGGCCCTGCGGCGGCAAGACCAACACGCGCGGAGAGCGATGAGGTGATCACCTTTTGCTGACGTTGCTCCTCGAGGGCAACGTTCACGTGATTACGCACCGTGCTCAGTTGAGACCATCGCTCGAGTAGCGCATCGTCCATCCACTGCGACAAGGTGGAGGGAAACTTGGCAAGGTGCACCGACGTTTCCCGTTGGCCGGGGAGATGGCGCCAGACCTCGTCCATCGTGAAGGGCAAGATAGGCGCCAGCAACCGTGCCAGTCCATCGGCGATGACAAACATCGCGGATTGCCCCGACCGTCGTGCGTGCGACTCCGAGCCGAACGTGTACATCCGATCTTTCGTGACGTCGACGTAAAAGGCGCTCATGTCGACGGTGATGAACGAGTTGGCCGCCTGATAGATAGCGGGGTAGTCGTAATCATCGTACGCATGCACGATCTTCGATGCGACCGTTGCGTACCGGGCCATCGCCCAGCGATCGATTTCGAGCAATTGGTCGCGCGGGACCATGTCGGTGGCCGGATTGAAATCGTACAAGTTGGCCATCAGCACGCGGAGGACGTTGCGAAACTTTCGGTACGCCTCCACGACGCGCGCCAGGATCTCTTTGCCGAGGCGGATGTCCTCACGATAGTCGACCATCGACACCCAGAGGCGCAGGACGTCGGCGCCGCTCTGCTTCATCACGTCTTGCGGCGCGATCGTGTTGCCAAGTGACTTCGACATCTTGCGCCCTTGATCGTCGACGACGAAGCCATGGGTGAGCACCTGGTCGAAGGGCGCGCGGCCACGGGTGCCAATCCCGACGAGGAGCGAGCTGTGAAACCAGCCGCGGTGCTGGTCCGATCCTTCGAGGTAGATGTCGGCAGGCCACCGCTGATCGTCGCGCATCGGCAGCACCGCCTCGTGACTCGAACCCGAATCGAACCACACGTCGAGGATGTTCGACTCGCGCTCGAACTCCCGGCCACCGCACGAGGCGCAAGTCAGACCATCCGGGACGAACTCGTCGATAGGGCGTTCGTACCACGCGTCCGCGCCATGAACGTCGAAGACGGACGCGGCGCGATCGGTCAACTCTTTGGTCAGAACTGGAGTACCGCAGTTCTTGCAGTCCATCGCCGGGATCGGCACACCCCAGGTGCGCTGGCGCGAGATGCACCAGTCCGGCCGATTGGCGATCATGTTGTAGATCCGTTCGCGTCCCCAGGACGGAATCCACCGCGTTTGATCGATCGCTTGCAGCGCGCGCTGGCGAAGATCCTCGGTATCCATGGCGATGAACCATTGCGAGGTCGCCAGGAAAATCACCGGATTGTGGCAGCGCCAGCAGTGCGGGTAGGAGTGATCGTAGTCCTCGCGATGCCACAGGCGTCCGCGGTCGGCGAGGGCGGCTTCGATCTTCGGATTGGCGTCGAGGACCTGTAAGCCGCCGAAGAGCTCGACGGTCTCGAGGAAATGACCACCGGCATCGAGCGGACCGTAGATCTCGAGCCCGTACTTCATGCCGGTCAGATAGTCATCGGCGCCATGACCGGGCGCGGTGTGAACCGCACCGGTTCCGGCATCAAGGGTGACGTAGTCACCGATCACGGCCAACGAGTCGCGACCATAGAGCGGATGTTCGAATACCAATCGCTCGAGCACACGGCCCTCGAACGTCGCAATCGGGGCACCGAATTGACGTCCGGTTTTTTGAGCGACGTGCTCGGCGAGATCCTTCGCGACGATGACGACGGTTTCCGGCGCGGCTGACCAGCCTTCGCCAAGGCTACGGCGGTCCGCCGAAGCTTTAGCGGAGGCGGAAGCCGGGTCCCCCATCGGGGAGCCCGTTGATCCCAGCACAGGGTACGCGCCGTACTCGAACTCCGGGTGAAACGCGATCGCGAGGTTCGAGGGAATCGTCCACGGTGTTGTCGTCCAGATCAGGACTGAGACGCGTCGATCGGCCAGCGCGGGTAAACGCTTCACCAGCTCCGACACACTCTTCGTCGCAAGCGGGAACTCGACGTAGATGGACGGCGAGGTGTGCGGTTCGTACTCCACCTCAGCCTCTGCCAGGGCGGTCCGGCAGTGCATGCACCAATGGACCGGCTTCTTTCCCTTGTAGACCATGCCCTGCTCGACGAACCGCCCGAGGGCGCGCACGATAGCCGCCTGGTAGGCAGGGTTCATCGTCAGGTAGGGGTTTTCCCAGGTCCCGAAGACGCCGAGCCGCTTGAAGTCTTCGCGCATGATGCCGACGTACTTGGCTGCGTACGCCCGGCACTCGCGGCGAAAGTCGGCAACCGACATTTGTTTCTTCTTGGGGCCGAGCTGGCGATCGACTTTCAACTCGATCGGAAGCCCGTGGCAGTCCCACCCCGGCACGTACGGAGCATCGAAGCCGGCCATGTTGCGCGACTTCACCACCAGATCCTTGAGCACCTTGTTGAGAGCGGTGCCGATGTGGATCTCGCCGTTGGCGTACGGCGGGCCGTCGTGGAGGATGTACGTGGGTGAGCCCGCACGTGCGCGGCGGAGCTGGCCGTACAGGTCCATCTCCTGCCAGCGCGCGATTGCCTCCGGCTCAGCCGTTTGCAGATTCGCCTTCATCGAGAAGGCAGTTCGCGGCAGGTTGCACGTGTCCTTCCATTCAGGCATGGCAATCTGTCTATTGTAATAATGGCTCTATGGCCGTGTCGCGCCTGGAGCTTACCGCCCCCGCCGTCCGAGAAGCCGTTCTCGACAACGGCCTGAAAGTTCTCGTTCAGGAAGTCCATACGGCCCCCCTGGCGTCGGTCTGGTGCTGGTACAAGGTTGGGTCCAAGGACGAGGGTCCTGGTCAGACTGGCGTGTCGCACTGGGTCGAACACATGAATTTCAAGGGGACCCGCAACATCCCCCGCGACCAGGTCAAAGGCATCATCGAGCAGTTCGGCGGGACCTGGAACGGCTACACGTGGATCGATCAGACCACTTACCTCGAAACCGCCTCACGAGACGCGCTGGACCGGATGCTCTTCATCGAGGCGGAACGCATGAGTTCTTGCCTGTACGAACCGGATGACTGCGAATCGGAACGCACCGTGATCATCTCGGAGCTGAAGGGCGGTGAGAACGACCCCGAGCAGCTGCTGGACATCGATCTCACGGCGGCGGCCTTCCGTGTTCACCCGTATCAACATCCGACGATCGGCTGGCTGCACGATCTCGAAACGATGACGCGTGACGATCTCTACGGTCATTACCGTCGGTATTACGTGCCCAACAACGCGACATTGGTTGTCGTCGGTGATGTGAGAACAGACGACGTTCTCAAGCGCGTCGAGCATCACTTCGGACCAATCGAGCAGGGTCTGCCGCGCCTCGATCCAAGCCGGTACGAGCCGCCGCAGTTGGCCGAACGCCGGGTTCACTTTCGCAAACCGGGGACCGCGGCCTACTGGCGTGCCGCGTTTCACGCGCCGGCGTTTGGCGACCCCGACTTCTTTCCAATGCTGTTCGTGGACGCGGCACTGAGCGGCGCCTCTGGCCTGAATCTGTGGTCCGGGCACAAGGTGCCGACTCCACAGCGCAGCGCCCGCCTCTACCGTGCAACGGTGGACCAAGGGCTTGCGTCGGCTGTGGGAGGTGCGTTGCTCCCCACCGAACATCCGTTCCTCTATTACTTGTGGGCGACGATTGCTGACGGCCAAACACTGCAGGCGCTTGAAGACGCAGTACTCGCGGAGATCGATCGGCTGACCAGCGATGGAGTCACGGAGGCCGAGCTTACGAAGGTGCGTGGCCAGCTGCGAGCACGGTTTGTTTACGACGGCGACAGCGTCACCGACATTGCTCACCAGCTTGGCTACTTCGAAACGATTGCGACCTGGACCGACTATCAGGACCTGATCCCGCGTCTGGCTACCGTGACTCTGGACCAGGTCAATGCCGCAGCGCGCCGGTACTTGACGAAGGACAATCGGACGACTGGGTGGTTCGAGCCATGGCCCTAGATCCCTTACGACGAACGTTATCGAGTGGGATCGTCGTGCTGGCCAAGGAGACGACTACGACGCCAGCGGTCACGATTCTCGTCGGCCTGCGAGCCGGCGCCTACTACGACCCCCAGGACGCTGAGGGCACGGCGGCGCTGGTTGCGCGCGTTCTCGATCGCGGAACAGCCACTCGAACGGCTGCCGACATTGCGGACGAATTGGATGGCCGAGGCGCTTCGCTGTCGGTGATCGCCGGCCGCCACCAGCTGACGGTCAGCGCCACCTGCCTGGCTGAAGACTTCGAGTCCATTTTCGCGCTCGTCACCGAGGTGATTCGCCGGCCGAGGTTCGATGAGGCCGAGGTCGAAACGCGCCGTGCGGAGTTGCTGACCGCGATTCTCCAGGACGAGGATGACCCCGGGGCTGTCGCAGTTGACGTGCTGATGGGCCGGCAGTACCCGACCCACCCATACGGACGACGCCCTCGAGGAACGGCTTCCACGGTGCAGCGAATCACCCGGTCCGATCTCGTGGCGTTTCACCGGAGCTGGTTTACACCCGAAGGAACCACCGTTGTCGTCGTCGGCGACGTTCCGCCAACCGCTGTCGTTCAAGCCACGGAACGCTGGTTCTCGTCCTGGCAGGTCGCGCGCCATCCCGAGCCGCCCCTGCCAGAAGTAGCGCCAACGGTTGCACGTGACCTGTTCGTTGTTCCGATGATGAACAAGGCTCAGGCCGATGTGGCCTATGCCGTCATCGGTCTCCGGCGCGCCGATCCGGCGTACTACGATGCCTGGGTCATGAACAATGCGTTAGGTCAATATGCACTCGGCGGCCGTCTGGGTGACAGCATTCGCGAGCGTCAAGGCATGGCGTACTACGTTTACAGCAGCCTCGATGCCACACTTGCGGCAGGTCCGTTGATGATTCGCGCTGGAATTTCGGGTGAGAACGTCGAGCGCACGATCACGTCGATCGATCATGAGCTGAGTCTTATTCAGCAGTCTGGCTTCACCGCCAAGGAATACGACGAGTCGAAGCGGTATCTGATCGGCTCGATCCCGCGCCAGCTCGAAACCAACGCAGGCATCGCCGGCTTCTTGCTGAGCGCCGAGTTCCATGGGCTGGGTCCCGACTACGATCGCGATCTGCCCGGCTTCCTGGAGGCGGTGACCTTGGAAAGCGTCAACGAAGTTGCTCGTCGCCTTCTCGATCCCGGTAGGGCGATGGTCGTGGTGGCAGGTCCCTGGCAGGGCTCCGACGGATCCGCCGCGACGTCTGCGACATCACTTGATTCGTCCGCCGCTCCGCTGGTAGCCAGATTGAACATACCTTGATGACCGGTGGTGGTGAGCAGGCAATCCGCGCGCGCGCAGTCTTTTTCGACGTCGACTTCACACTGATTTATCCCGGTCCAACCTTTCAGGGTGAGGGATACGCCCGCTTTTGCGCCGAGGCCGGGTTCACCGTCGACGCGAACCGTTTCGACACGGCCGTAGCCGCCGCGTCATTCATCCTCGACGAGGTCGAAGAGCCTGTCTACAACGACGCCTTGTTCGTCCACTACACGGCCACGATCATCGAGCACATGGGTGGCCGCGGCCCGGGGGTCGTGCCGGCTGCTCAGCGGATCTACGAGCAGTGGGCCGGGAATCATCACTTCGAGATGTACGACGATGTTGAACCGGTACTGACCGCGCTCGCCGGGCGTGGGCTGATACTCGGCGTAATCTCCAACTCCCACCGAAGTCTCGAAGCGTTCAAGGAACACTTCAAGCTCGATGCACTATTGTCCGTTGGCGTGTCGTCGGCCGAACATGGGTTCATGAAGCCGCATCCGAGCATCTTTGAAACCGCGCTCCATCAAGCCAGCGTGCTGCCGGCCGAGGCGGTGATGGTCGGCGACAGCTTGAAAGCCGACATCGAAGGCGCCGTAGCGGCGGGCATGCAAGCCGCGCTCATCCGCCGCTCGGGTGAAGTACCCGCCGCTGTCCCGCCAGGCGTACTCGTCATACGATCACTACGAGACCTGTTGTCCACCCTCCATGATGTCGACTCCTGACAGCACACCACGAATCCGGGATCTTCATGGCCTCGCCGACTATCAAGCGGTCGTCGACCTCGAGCGAGCTATTTGGGGTTACACCGACAGCGGCGATCTCATAACCATTCCCGTCTTCATCATCACCATCAAACGCGGCGGCATCCTGATCGGCGCCTTCGACGCGGCGGACCGAATGATTGGCTTCGCGTTTTCCATCGTCGGGTTGAAAGACGGCCGACCTACACAGTGGTCCCACATGATGGGCGTCCTGCCCGACCATCGTCGTGGCGGCCTGGGGCGGCGCTTGAAGCTCGTTCAGCGCGACCGCGCGCTGGCGGCCGGATTCGATCTGATGGAGTGGACGTTCGATCCGTTACAGGCGCTCAATGCTCATCTCAACTTCGCGCGCCTGGGTGTCGTGTGTAACGAATACGTGCGAAACCTGTACGGAGAGTCAACCAGCGCGTTGCATCGCGGCACGCCTACCGATCGGTTCGTTGTCGAATGGAACCTTCGCGAGCCCCACGTCCAGCGACGAGTGGAGGCTGATGGACGAATTTCGGTGCGCGCGACCGAAGCCGCTGACGCTCCGTTGGTGAATGCCACTGTGAGTAACGGAAGGTGGCGAGCCACGCGAACGGTCGACCTGGGACTCACGGAACGCCGTGTGTGGGTCGAGGTGCCGACGGGCTTTACCGAGATGCAGCAGGAAGCGCCTGACCTGGCGCTCGAATGGCGCCTGCAGACCCGCGAGATCTTCGAAACCTACTTTGCCCGCGGCTACCGCGCTGTCGACTTCGAACTGCGAAACGAGGAAGGCTGCGGGCGATACTTGCTCGCTTCTTAGCCGGGCGGCCAGCTCATTCGTCGTCCACCCAGTAGATGGAGGTGAACATGAAAGACGGTTTGACCTGCATCACTGTTGCAGTTGAAGACGGTGCGATACCCACCAGCGGCCAGGCCGCGTTCGTCGGCAATCGCCGCGGCGCGTCGGACGAGCGTGCCCACGAGAGCGTCATCAGCTTCCAGCAGATCGTTGAGCGTCGCGATGTGACGTTTCGGAATCAAGAGGACGTGCGTGGGTGCTTGGGGGTTGATGTCCTCGAATGCCATCACCTTGTCGTCTTCATAGACGCGCTTGGCCGGGATCTCACCAGCGACGATCTTGCAAAACAGGCACGACATGCGGGGAGTATAGCTCTCGGTGGTCAGTGACCGGTGATCAGTGATCGAGAGCGAGGCGCCTGAGGACCATCACGCGGGGGATTCGTTGGAGATCCTCGATCATCGCTTCCAGCACGAACTCGGGAAAGCTGCTGGCCAAGTGCTGGACTCGATCATCCTGGCCGTAGCCGATCTCGGTGATGAGGTGTCCATTGGGACGCAAGGCCGACCTCGAGACTGTGAGAATGCTTTGCATGACTCCGAGGCCATCATCGCTTCCGAATAGAGCGGTGTCGGGTTCGTAGTCGCGCACTTCGGGCGAGAGTCCTGGTCGATCGGTGCGAGCGACATACGGTGGATTGGTCACGATAACGTCGAGTGGGACGTCCACGTCCGCCACCAGGTCGCCGTGGCGAAACTTCACTCGTGGTGCGCCGAGTCGAATCGCGTTTCGACGGGCGACATCGAGCGCATCGGACGATATGTCTGTCGCGAAGACGATGGCGTTGGGGTGCTCCAAGGCAAGGGTGACGGCGATGCAGCCGCTTCCGGTGCCAAGATCGACCACGCTGACGTTGGGCCGGTCGCGCAGGAAGGGCTCAGCAACTTCGATGAGCAACTCGGTTTCGGGTCTCGGGATCAGGACCGCCGGACCGACCTCGAATTCACGGCCCCAGAACTCCTGAACACCGCGAATGTAGGCGACAGGCTCGCGAGTCGCGCGGCGTGAAATCAGTGCGGAGTAAGCCCGTCGAAACTCATCGCTGGCAGTTTCACCGCGACGAGCCAGCCACGCCGCGCGGTCCCAGCCGAGAATGTGGCGCGCCAGGATCTCCACGTCGAAGGCGGCCGTGATCCGCGAGATCCCGGCGTCCTCGAGCACATCCCGAGCTTCGAGCGCCAGCGCGTGAAAGGTCACAGGCGTGTCAGTGAACCGACGAGTCAGACCCCGGGTCGACGTCGGTCGCCTCTTTCAGCTTCTCAGCGGTGTAGAAGGTCGTCAGTGCGTCGACCATCTCGCTGAGATTGCCATCCAGGACGGGATACAGCTGGTGGGTCGTGAAGTTGATTCGATGATCGGTGATGCGGTTCTGTGGAAAGTTATACGTTCTAATCTTTTCCGATCGTTCACCGGTACCAACCTGTCCACGGCGTTCCTTGGCGATGGCCTCCTGCTGCTTCCGCATCTCGATCTCGTAGAGTCGTGATCGCAGGACCTTCAAAGCTTTCGCGCGATTTTTGATCTGCGACTTTTCGTCCTGCTGCGACACGACAAGCCCGGTGGGGATGTGGGTAACGCGAACCGCGGAATAGGTGGTGTTGACGCTTTGCCCGCCCGGGCCGCTCGAGCAGAACGTATCGATCCGAAGATCCTTGGCCTCGATCTGCACGTCGATTTCGTCGGCTTCAGGTAGCACGGCAACAGTAGCCGTGGACGTGTGGATACGACCGCTCGCCTCGGTGGCCGGCACCCGCTGGACGCGATGCACGCCGCTCTCGTACTTCAAACGGCTGTACACGCCCTTGCCCTCGATATTGGCGATCAGCTCCTTGATGCCGCCCTGTCCGGCTTCGCTGAGCGACATGATCTCCAACTTCCAGCCCTGTCGCTCCGCGTAGCGGCTGTACATGCGGTAGAGGTCGCCCGCGAAGAGCGCCGCCTCCTCGCCGCCGGTTCCCCCGCGGATTTCGACGATGACGTTCTTCTCGTCGTTGGGATCCTTGGGCAACAGCAAGACCTTGAGTTCGGCCTCCAGCTGTTCGCGTTGTTTCGCGAGCCCTGCCAGTTCCTCCTCCGCGAGCGCACGCATCTCCGCGTCGCTGCCTTTGGCGAGCTCGTCTGCCTCCGAGATCTTGCGCGTGACGTCCTTGTACTCGCGAAACTTATCGACGAGCGGCTGAAGGTCGGAGGCGGCTTTCGCCTGCTTGCGATATTCCGCCGGATCGTTCTGCACTGCGGCGGTGCCCAGCGACGCCAGCAACTCCTCGTAGCGCGTCTCGACCGACGCTAACTTGTCCAACATGCTCTACATTCTACGATTGCGCGCCGATTAGCCGCCTGAGACCGGCGGCAGAAAGGCAATCTCGTCCCCGTCGCGGACCGCAGTGGTCAGACGGGCATAGTCGGCGTTGACTGCGCACGACATCGACGCGGCATAGGGAGCGATAGCAGGAAACTCCGTCGCCAGACGTTCCCACACCGTCGCCACGGTTGATTGCGGCGGCAGGTCGCGCACGAGCTCACCTTCACCGACGAGGTCACGGAGGCGTGCGAAGAGGCGGATCGTCACGCGCATGCGATCCTCATGGCCGCTTCGCGAGCAGTGACATCCTCGGGATCAGCGGTCGCACCCTCGATCCACACGTCGCCACCCTCGAAATATTCGTGCTTCCAGATCGGAACGATCTGCTTGATGCGTTCGATGGCATAGCGGCAAGCTGCAAACGCATCAGCACGGTGCGGAGACGAAGCAGCAATGGCGACGCTGGCTTCACCGATCGACAGGCGTCCGGTCCGATGATGAATCGCGAGGGTCACAGTCGGCCATCGCTCCAGCGCTTCATCGACGATCCGCTGAAGCGCCTTCTCGGCGAGCGGCTGATAAGCCTCGTAGACGAGATGGAGCACCCGACGCCCTTGGTTGTGATCGCGTACCAGACCCACGAACGACGCGACAGCACCCGTGGCTGGCGCGTCGATGAGCCGAATGAGCGCTGGTAGATCGAGCTCGGCGGTCGTGACCGCAGTGCGGTTGGGGGCCACGAACTGATTGTAATCCGTGGGAAATTCCGGCAACGCGGAGGAAAGGAACAGGCGGAAACACGGCAACGCGGAACAAAGGAAACCGCGGATGTTTCTGATCAGTCGTGCCCGATGTGTAGGCGATGTTCGAGCTCGCTGAACTTCTCAACCGCATCGGGATCGGGAGTGGCCAGCGATACCACGATGCCGACGATGAACGACAAGGGAATCGTGACGAGGCCGGGATTCGTCAACGGGAATGGCGCTGACGGATTTCCCAGTAACCCGACCTGCACGGTTGGTGAAAGGTAGATCAAGCCCAGCGCGGAGACGGTTCCGATCAGCATGCTGGCCTGCGCTCCGCGTGTCGAGAACGGGCGCCAGAACATCGACAGGACGAGCGCGGGAAAGTTGGCGCTGGCCGCAATCGCGAACGCGAGGCCGACCATGAACGCGACGTTCTGGCCCTGAAACAGAATGCCGAGCACGATGGCGAGCGCGCCCAGCACCAGTGTCGATGCACGCGCGACTCGAAACTGCTCTTTCTCATCGGCCACGCCATGCCGGACGACGTGGACCCACAGATCGTGCGACAGCGCCGCGGCTCCGGACAGCGTCAGGCCGGCGACAACCGCCAGGATGGTCGCAAAGGCGACGGCTGCGATGAAGCCGAGGAATGGCGTGCCTCCCACGACCTCCGCCAGCAGCGGTGCGGCCATGTTGCCACCGGCGTCTATCGCGCGAATCTGGTCCTGGCCGACCAGCACCATGGCGCCGAACCCGAGGACGAAGGTCAACAGATAGAAAACGCCGATGAAGCCCGCCGCATACGTGACCGACTCGCGCGCGGTCTTGGCGTCCGGCACGGTGTAGAAGCGCATCAGGATGTGCGGCAAGCCAGCGGTCCCCAGCATCAAGGAGAGGCCCAGCGAGACGGCGTCCCAGGGATCGGAGACCAGCCGCCCCGGCGCCAGCACACCCGCACCGTAGCGGTCCGCCGCGGCGGCAAAGAGCGTGAGCGGATTGAAATTGAAGCGTGCCAACACGAGAGCCGCAAGCAAGAAGGCACCAGCGAGCAACAGAATCGCTTTGACGATCTGAACCCAGGTGGTCGCGATCATGCCGCCAAACAGCACGTAGGCGAGCATCACGACGCCGACGATGACGACCGCCGTTGAGTAGTCGATGCCGAACAGCAATCGAACGAGATTTCCGGCCCCGACCATCTGCGCGATCAGATAGAAGGAAACCACTGCAAGCGATCCCGTGGCGGCGGCCACCCTCACCGGCGCCTGCCGCAGGCGGTATGCGACGACGTCCGCAAACGTAAAGCGGCCGAGGTTGCGAAGTGGTTCCGCGATGAGAAACATCACGATCGGCCAGCCGACCAGAAACCCGATCGAATAGATCAGGCCGTCGAAGCCGGACAGCGCGACCAGGCCGGCGATGCCCAGAAAGCTCGCCGCGCTCATGTAGTCGCCGGCGAGCGCCATGCCATTCTGAAAGCCCGTGATGCTGCGTCCAGCCGCGTAGAAATGCTCGGTGGTCTTGGTCTGGCGTGAGGCCCAGTACGTGATCAGCAGCGTTGCCGCAACGAAGATGAAGAATCCGGCGATAGCAGTCGGGTTGGCTTGACCGACAGCAGTTCCCGCCCCGGGGTTCACGAACGCCCTCGGGACCGGTCACCAGGCGGACGCAACGCCTGCAGTCGGGCCACGCCGACGTCGTAGTGCGTGTTGGCCCAGCGCGCGTAGATCCATATGAGCACCCATGCCGAAACGATGAGCAGCGCTCCGAGAAGGATGCCGAGGCTCAAGCCGCGGGTCACTTCCCGCGCCAACAGCGGCTTGTTGAAAGCGACCAGCAAGATGAATCCGAAATACAGGGCCATCATCGCCAGCGTGAGCAGGATGGCGATTCGCCAGCGATCGGCGGTGAGCGAGCTGACGGTCGTTTCTGAAGTGCGCTGAGTCATCGTGTCTGCCAGAAGTGTCCGAGTGGCTGGTGCCCGCTGCCGACGTCGATGCCGTGACGCATCGAACCTGTCACGTAGTCCTTCGCCGCTTGCACGGCGCTTTGAAGCGTGTCCCCGAGGGCAAGTCGGGCAGCCATGGCCGCCGCAAAAGTACAGCCGGTACCGTGAGTGTTCGAGCCTTTCACGCGCTGAGCCGACAGCGTTGTGTCGCCGGTGTTCTCGACGAGCACATCGGTGGACTCATCGCCCTCGAGATGGCCGCCCTTGACGACCACAGCACGGCAGCCAAGTCGCAGTAGCTTCCTTCCCGCCGCGCGCATGTCGTCGATCGATCGGATCGTCATTCCGGTCAGGACCTCGGCTTCGGGAATATTCGGCGTTACGACTCGCGCGAGGCGAAGCAGCGAGACGCGAATCGCGTGGACCGCATCTGGATCCAACAGTCGATCACCGCCCTTGGCGACCATTACCGGATCGACCACGAGGTTGGGCAACTCCAGTGACTCGACCGCGGCGACGACTGCCTCGACGATGGCGGCGTTGGCCAGCATCCCGGTCTTGACGGCGTCGCACCCGATATCCGACACGACGGTTTCGATCTGCAGGGTGACGAACTCGGCCGGCAGCACATGAACGCCGGCCACGCCGAGGGTGTTCTGGGCGGTCACGGCCGTAATCGCCGAGGTCCCGTACACCCCCAGAGCCGCAAACGTCTTCAAGTCGGCCTGAATGCCCGCTCCTGCACCCGAATCGCTTCCCGCAATTGTCAGCGCGCGTTTCATTTGACTACAATCGCCGGCTATGCCATCCCGTGCCCCGTTCGTCACCTACGACTCGACGTTGCTCGACCACGTGAGCGTCGGTGCCGCTTCGTCTGCCGCCTGGACCAGCATCCGCCTTGGATCCGTGCTGTTCCTGACCGCGCTGACGGCCGTCGCGGCGCAGGTCAGCGTTCATCTACCTTTCACTCCGGTTCCGTTGACGCTACAGCCCATGGTGGTGATGGTGGGTGCAGCGGCGCTGGGATCACGTCTGGGCGCAGCGAGCCAGATTCTATATTTGCTGCTCGGTATCGCGGGGGCGCCCGTCTTTGCCGCCTCGCCCATTCTGCCTCAAGGGGCTGGCCGCCTGCTGGGGCCCACCGGCGGCTATCTGATGGCCTATCCGATTGCCGCGTTCATCACCGGGTGGTTGGCGGAACGTGGTTTCGACCGAAAGTACTTCACGTCCCTTGCCGCGATGCTCGCGGGCCTGGCGACGCTGTTTGCCGGTGGTGTGTCGTGGCTGGCGTGGTTCATGTTGGGACCGGGTGGTCCTGTCGGCTTGACCGCCGCACTGCAAACCGGTCTCTACCCGTTTGTCGTTGCCGACCTCGTCAAGGTTTGCTTTGCGGGCGCGGTGCTGCCGAGCGTGTGGGCAATCCTTGGTCGCTCGAAGTTGATCGACTAGCCACCGATCACCGACCACCGATCACCGAGTGATCGGTCGCTTGGCGGCGGTCGTCGGCTTGGGCTCGAGGCCGAAGATCAAGAAGTACCTGGTACGGCAGGAACGTTTCCTCAGGCAGCAGTCGCAGCCCGGCCTGCGCCGCCTCCTTCACGACGACTTCCGGCGGCACGCGTTCCTCGGTCGGCGGTCCCGGTCCACCGCCTTCGAGTTTGAAGTCCACCACGCCGATTCGACCCTCCGGACGCAGCGACTTCGCGACGTTTCGCAGGAATGTGACGCGATCCTCTTCGATCTCGTGATACGCATCGACCATCAGCACGGCGTGCAGCATCGACCGCGGTAACGCGGGGTCGCTGCCCTTGCCGAGCACCGGCCGCACGTTCAAAAGACCCTCGGCCGCTACTCGACGAGAAATGGCGGTCAGCATCTCCGGCTGCACGTCCTCGGCGTACACCACTCCGTTGGGCCCGACGCGGCGAGCGAGGCGCACCGTGAACCAGCCGGAGCCGGCGCCGATATCGGCGACGATGGATGCTTCGGCGATGCCGAGTGTGTCCATCACCTGATCCGGGTGCTGCCAGATGTCGCGATCGGGAGCCTCGAGCAGCCCGAGATCCTGAGGAGGAAACAGGCGACCGTGTGGCTTGCCTCGAGGCTGGCCCTGGGCAAGTGGGGCGAGGCTGGCGGTCAGGGCCAGGACGAGCGCGAGGAACACTCGGCTGGTCACGACTTCGCTCCTCGGTTGCTTCGCTGTTGACCTTTTACGCCTGGTTGCGTCATCGCCTCTGCGCTGAGGATGCTGTTCAACTCCTCCTCGCTCAGAAGGCCGCGCTCGCGCGCGAGATCGCGAATCGGCCGTCCAGTGGCAACGGCTGCCTTGGCGATGTCCGCGGTGGCCGCGTAGCCGATGTGAGGGCTCAGTGCCGTTGCCGTGGCCGTACTGCGGTCGAGCAACTCGCGACTCCGTTCGAGATCGGCCTCTATCCCGACAACGGTGCGCTCGCGCAGCGTCTTCATCGCAGTGGTCAGGATGTGTTGTGCGTGCAAGCTATTCCACGCCATCACCGGCATCATGACGTTGAGCTCGAGCTGCCCAGCCTCGCCTGCCATGGCGGTGGTGACGTCGCAGCCATACACCTGATAGCACACCTGATTGACCATCTCCGGCACCGACGGATTGACCTTGCCAGGCATAATCGACGAACCCGGCTGCACTGCCGGTAAGCGAATTTCACCAAGCCCCGCGCGCGGTCCCATCGACAGCAATCGAAGGTCACTTGCAATCTTGCCAAGTTCGACGGCAATGCGCCGCAACGCGCCCGAGTAACTCACGACGTCACCCATGCTCTGGGTCACGCGAAAGCGGTTGCTCGCCGGGCGAACCGGCAGGCCCGTCAGCCGGGCGAGGGCGTTGACGGCAGCCGCGGTGTAGTCGTCGCCCGCATTCAAGCCAGTTCCCACCGCAGTTGCACCGAGATTGAGTTCATACAGGGATGTAACAGTGGCATCGGCTGCGTCGGCAGCTGACGTGATACACGCAGCGTAACCTTCGAACTCCTGGCCGAGCGTGATTGGAACCGCATCCTGCAGATGCGTTCGCCCAACCTTCAGGACCTTGGCGAAGGCGTTCGCCTTGTCGGCAAGGGTCGATGCGAGCTGCCGGCACGCCGCGATGAGGGTGGGATGTTCCATCGCTATCGCGAGCCGCGTTGCGGTGGGAAACACGTCGTTGGTCGACTGGCTCATGTTGACGTGATCGTTGGGATGCACGACGTCATACACGCCCTTGGCGTGTCCCAACAATTCCGCCGCGCGATTGGCCAGTACCTCGTTGGCATTCATGTTGTGCGAGGTACCTGCGCCGGCCTGGTAGACGTCGACGACGAACTGATCGAGTAGTTTGCCGCCCAGCAGTTCGTCGGCTGCGGCAATGATGGCGTTGGCGATCTCGGGCGAGAGCCGCCCGAGGTCGCGATTGGCTTCCGCGGCGGCTCGTTTGACGAGAATGGTTGCGCGAATCAGGCTGAGCGGCGCAGTCAGACCGCTGATCGCGAAGTTGTCACGCGCGCGCGCCGTCTGAACGCCGTAATACGCGTCGGCGGGCACACGAAACTCTCCGAGAGGATCGCGTTCGACGCGGAAAGTCACGTTTCAATTATAACAACGCGGTTCTACACGGAGGTTCTGAGTCACGGGAAGGTTCTGCACGATGGTTCTGCACACGTCGGAATCGTTGTTGAACCTCCGCCTGGAACGCCCGTGGAACCTCCGTCCAGAACCTCAGTGGAACCTCCGTCAAGAACCCCCCGTGACGAACCCTCGTGGAGAACCACGTCACTCACCCCGAAGGGCAATCGCCGGATCGACTCGCGTCGCGCGTCGTGCGGGGAGCCACGTCGCCAGCAGCGCGACCGACGCGAGGCTGAGAAGGCTGACGGAATAGGTCACCGGATCGAACGGGCTGACACCGAAGAGGAGCGAGCCGAGGAGGCGCATCAACGCCGCGGAGACCACGGCGCCCAGGGCGAGTCCCGCGCTGGTAATCACGACGCCATGTCGCAGGAACAATCCCTGCACCTCGCTCGCCGCCGCGCCCAGCGCCATGCGAATACCAACCTCGCGACGACGTTGGGCAACGACATAGGCGATTACTCCGTAGATCCCGACCACTCCGAGCAGCAACGTGACGCCTGCGGCGATTCCGAGAATCACGAGCGTGAATGACGTCTGCGCCATCGACTCGTTATAGATCTCCTGGAGCGTTCGTACACGAGCAAGCGGCAGGTTCGAGTTCACCGACCACACGGCTCGCTGAACCTCCTCCATGAACCCTGGAGAGTTGAGACGGGAGCTTCGAATCGCGAAGACCATCGACCGCTGCGCGAATAGCGGGATGTCCCAGAAGTCCTTGATGTGCATCGGCCAGTACATGATCGTCGGTGCGGCCTGCGTCACACCGTCCTGATATTCATTGCCGACGACGCCGATGATCTCGCGCCATTGATTGCGCGGCGTGTTACGCACGCGGCGGCCGATTGCTTTGGCTGGCTCTCCGAAGAACTCGCGAGCAAAGTTCTCGCTCACCATGATCACGGGCGCGGCCGCATGGACATCGGCCCAGGTGATGGCTCGCCCGGCAATGATTGGATTGCCAATGGTCTCGAAATAACCCTCCGAGATCCACTTGTAGCGGCGCAGCGGCGGCACCTGGCCTTCTGGCTGATTCGAGCCCTCGACGAAGATCGGGTCGTTGCTGCTGACGCCATCCATCGTGATTGAGTTGGACAGCCCGACGGAGGTTACGCCGCCGATCGCTTCGAGCCGCTCTCCGATCTGTTCATACGTGCGCACGACTTGACCTGGCTCCGAGACGACCGGGGTTGGAATCGAAATGCGCATCGTGAGCACTTCCTCGGGTCGCACGAACCCAGGAGAGACATTGCGCATGGCGAGGAACGTGCGCACCATGAGCCCTGACGCGACGAGCAGAACGACAGCAAGGGCGACTTGCGAAACGACCAGCGTGTTGCGGACGCGATGGCGTTCACGTCCGTCGCTCGAGCCGCGCCCGTTCTCCTTCAGGGCGTTGGCGAGCTGGGGACGCGCATACTTCAAGACCGGGAAGAGGCCGAACAGCAAACCAGCGACCACGGACACCGCGAGCGTGAACAGCAACACCGTTGGATCGAGGGTGATCTCGGACAATCGCGGCAACCGGGCGGGCTGCAGGTAAACCAGGAGGCGGATTCCACCGTACGCCAGTCCCACGCCGAGGGCGCCGGCGAACAGGCCAAGCAACAGCGACTCCGCCAACAGCTCACGTGCCACGCGCTTGGTGCCCGCGCCCAGAGCCATGCGCACGGCAAGTTCCTGTTGTCGCCCTTCTGCACGCACCAGGAAGAGGTTCGCGACGTTCGCGCATGCCACGAGCAGGACTATCCCCACGGTGCCCAGCAACACCCACAACATGCCACCGATGTCGCCAACGACATCGACTTCGAGCGGACGAACGAGCGGTCCCAACCGGACCGCCTCGAACATCTCCTGCGTGAATCCAGGCGGCAGTCGGAATCGACCGTAGAGGGTTGGAATCAACCTCGCGATGTCCGCATTCGCCTGCTCGATCGATACACCTGGCTTCAGTCGCGCGATGCCCTGATAGCTGAAATTACCGAGAAAGACCTCGGCGCGATTGAAGCGGAACGGGTAGACCACCGACGGGTTGTAGCGGAGGAATCGAAAATCCTCGGGAAGAACGCCAATGATTTCGCGACCGCGTCCGTTCACCAGCAGGCTCTGACCGATCGCGTTGGGACTGCCGTTGAAAAGACGCATCCAGTACGCGTGGCTGAGCATCACCGTATCGGCCGGCCCGGGAGTGTCGTCTTCCCTTGTGAAGCTCCTTCCGAGCGCCGGCCGGACACCGAGCAGGGGCAGCGTGCCATCGGTGACGACAAGAGCCTCGATCTGCTCGGGCTCACCGCGCCCGGTTACCGTTACTGTCGTGTCATCCCACAGACCGATGTCGGTGAAGACCTGCCCCTCATCCCGATAGGTGAAATAGGTCGAGGGCGCCTGGTTCATCGGCCCCGGTGCGATGCCCGGTGCGACGTGCCAGACACCGACCAGCCGTTCAGGCTCTGGATAGGGCAGCGGCTTCAGCAGCACGCCGTTGACGACGCTGAAGATCAGCGCGTTGGCGCCAATGGCGGCCGCCAAAGTGATAGCCGCGGTCAGCGAGAAGGCTGGGTTGGCGAGGAGCCGTCGAATGGCGTGCCGCATTCACCATCTGACGGAGGCGTCACCGGCTTTGTTCGCCCAGTCAGTCACTTGGAGGCTGGCTCGGCAGGCCTTGCTAGACTAGCGTCATATGTTGCCGGCCTTCCTCGATTCGCTCACTACGCTCATCGTCAAGACCTCGACGGACCTCCCTCCGGACGTTCGCGCGGCCATGCGTCTGGCCATGAACGAGGAGCCGGAAGGCACCCGGGCCGCGCAGGCGCTGGCGATCATCGGGCAGAACATCGATCAGGCCGCGGACGGGGAAGGCGCTATCTGTCAAGACACCGGGATGCCGACGTTCGAGGTCAAGACCCCGGTGGGCGCCAATCAGATTTGGATGAAAGCGCAGATCAAGGCCGCGGTCGCAGAGGCAACCAAACGCGGAAAGCTGCGTCCCAACTCCGTGGACTCACTCACGGGTGAGAACACCGGGAACAATCTCGGCCCCGGAACTCCCATCGTTCATTTCGAGCAGTGGGAGCGCGACGAGATCGAGGTCAAGCTAATCCTGAAGGGTGGCGGCTGCGAAAACATGAACGCGCAGTATTCCGTCCCCACCGAGTTACCGCATCTGGGACGTGCCGATCGAACACTCGATGGCGTGCGCAAGTGCATCCTGCATGCGGTCTGGCATGCGCAAGGCAAGGGCTGCGCACCAGGCGCTATCGGCGTGTGCATTGGTGGTGATCGGACATCGGGATACGTCCACGCCAAAGAGCAACTGTTTCGAACGATTGACGACGTCAATCCTGATGCGCGGCTCGCGGAGCTCGAAGCCGAGATCATGCGCACGGTCAACACGCTCGGCGTCGGCACCATGGGCTTTGGCGGCCGCGTGTCGTTGATTGGGTGCAAGATTGGCGCGCTCAACCGTCTGCCGGCTAGCTTCTTCGTCTCGGTAGCGTACGACTGCTGGGCCTTCCGTCGGCTCGGCGTCCTGCTCGATCCGAAGAGCGGTGCGATCACGAAGTGGCTCTATCGCGACCCTTCAGTGGCGACGATCCCGATGATGGACCAGGCAGGTTTTCGTCGGACCGGTCGAGAAGTTGCGCTGCAGGCGCCGCTCGACGAACAGACGATTCGCTCGCTCCGCGTTGGCGATGTCGTGCTATTGAGCGGTCGCGCCTACACGGGTCGCGACGCGGTTCATCATCATCTGGTCAGTCATGCGCCGCCCGTCGACCTTGGTGGCGGCGTTATTTATCATTGCGGGCCAGTAGTCGCGAAGAGTGGTGATGAGTGGCGCGTCACCGCTGCCGGGCCTACGACCAGCATCCGCGAGGAGCCATACCAAGGCGAGATCATTCGCAAGTACGGCGTTCGCGTCGTGATGGGTAAGGGAGGTATGGGCGGTAAGACGCTGGCCGCGCTCAAGGATGCCGGCGCGGTGTACCTCAA
The DNA here is from genome assembly GCA_963724485.1 of uncultured Acidobacteriota bacterium. Lineage (GTDB taxonomy): Bacteria > Acidobacteriota > Vicinamibacteria > Vicinamibacterales > UBA2999 > JACCSI01. Next base: position 64,822 of record CAVRUW010000006.1, on the reverse strand, counting down.
CGCGATTGGTGGAGCCGCCCAGTTCTACGCGCGCTGCATCGAGCGCGTCGATGGCGTCTCGCTGATGGAGTTTGGGACGCCCGAGGCCATGTGGCACCTGCAGCTCAAGGATTTCCCGGCCATCGTCACCATGGATGCCCACGGCAACAGCCTCCACCAAGAGGTGGAAGCCGAGTCAGCTGAATATCTGGAAACCCTTGCAGCTGCAAGGGTTTGAGGTTTCTGTTAAAATAGGACTACATTAGTCGGATTTAGAGTCCGATATACTGCCAACTACGGCGTTGGCTAACTAAAGCGCCAGGAATCAGAAGATGCAGACCGAGACACATACTTCAACTCCGACGCCGGCCCTTGTGCCGGGCTTCATCACGGTTACCGAATCGGCGGCTTCGAAGATCAAGGAGCTGTTAACCGAGGAGAACAAGACCGAAAGCGGCCTGCGCGTGTTCGTGCAAGGTGGCGGCTGTTCGGGTTTCCAGTACGGCTTGATGATCGAAGAGGGCGGTGGCGTCGGCGATCAGACAATCGAGTCGAACGGCATTCGCTTGTACGTCGATCCGGTGAGCCTCAGCTATCTGAAGGGCGCCGAGGTCGACTTCGTCGACACGATTACGGGTGGTGGTTTCACGATCAAGAACCCGAACGCGACGTCGACTTGCGGATGCGGTTCGTCTTTTAACGTTTAAGTCAGGGGCGCAGGGCACGGACCGTGCCTCGCGCCAATGACTCCGGTTACGGACGAGATCGTACAGGTCGCGTCGTGAGCACTCTGGCACTGTCGGAACCTTTCGCACGTAGGCACTCGCACCCAGGCACGTCAGGCACCGTAGGCACCGAGGCACCCTGGAAGTCACATGCCTTCCGCTCTACCCGATCTCGATCAGATTCGTCCCGCCGGTACTAAGCGGTCCAGCAAGCGTGATTTGATCGTCAACGTGTTCCTTCGCCAGGAAGGACATTTGAGCGCTGACGATCTCGTCGAGCTGATCAAGCACGAGGACCATCGCATCAGCCGAGCGACGATCTACCGGACGTTGCACTGGATGGTGGACGCCGGTGTGGCGAGGAAAGTGGACTTCGGCGAAGGCCGCTTCCGGTTCGAGCACTCGTACCGGCATCCGCGGCACTTCCACCTGATCTGCAAGAGCTGCAATCGATCCTACGAGTTCCTCAGTTCCGATATCGAGTCGCTCGTCGAGGAGGTGGCTGTTGCGCGCGGATTCACCGCGCGTCAGAGTGTGGTTCAGATCTATGGCACCTGCGAGGCGTGCAAGACCGGACGTCCGCCCGCGGAAGACGGGACGACCAGCGAGCTCCTGTTTGCGCGCGACGCGTTGAGAATTGCCATCGCGACCGAACGCAGCGGGCTCGAGTTCTACACCCGGGCGGCACGGATCACGAAGGATCCAAGAGGCCGGCACGTATTTCATCGTCTCGCCGAAGAGGAAAAGCATCATCTCGGCACGCTGGAGAAGCGCTATCAGAAGCTGCTCGAACAGGATCCACAGCTCGAATCGCGGCCGACCTTTCTGTTCTTCAAAGGAGCTGCGAACGGTCTTTTTGCACGCGGCGCGGACGCGCTGATGATGGCTGGCGTGAATGATCGCGAGGCGTACAAGATCGGCATTCGCTGTGAGCGCGGTTCGCACCGATTCTTCAAGCGGTACGGAGAGAAATTCGAGGACTCGGAGGGCAAACAGATCTTTCTCGAGTTCGCGAATGAGGAACGCGATCACCTGGAGATGCTGATCCGCGAGTACCGCGCCCTCTTGCGACGGCAGGGCGGACCGGCCAAGGCAAAGAAGTCAAGGAAGTCGAAGACCCGTCTCGTTTCCCGGCACGCTGCGTCCCGTTGAGTCGCGGCGTCCAATGATCGACCTCCACCTTCACACAACCGCGTCAGATGGGCGTCTCGCACCCGCTGAGCTGGTTCGCCGTGCGGCCTCCGCCGGGATTCGGGTCATGAGTGTGACTGATCACGATACGGTCGCCGCCCTGTCCGAGGCGCGCCGTGCCGCCGAGGCGGCCGACATGACGTTCGTCGATGGCATCGAGCTCACAGCCGTCCATCTGGGACGCGACATTCACATCCTGGGCTATTTCATCGATCCCGCGGACGCCTCGCTCGCGGAGTTCCTTCAAGATCAACGCGACCTGCGCATCGACCGTATGCGCGAGATCGGAGACCGGCTGGCGGCAATTGGCGCACCCATCGATGTCGACGCGCTGCTGGCGAAAGTCGCGTCGCGCCCAGGAAGCTCGGCGGGCCGTCCGATGATCGCGCGCGCATTGGTGAAAAGCGGTCACGCAGTCTCCAGCCAGGATGCGTTCGATCGGTTTCTCGGCACCGGGCGAGCGGCATTCGTATCGCGTGTCGGTCCCACGCCATTCGATGTGGTCGAGGTGATCCATCGCGTGGGCGGGCTCGCGTCGATGGCTCACCCCGGCGTCACCAAGCAGCCACCTCTGATGTCTGCGCTCGTCACTGCTGGCCTCGATGCCATCGAGGTTTACCACTCTGATCACAAGGTCGACATGCGCCGCGATTTGCAGGCGTTCGTCGCCACTCATCACCTGCTCGCAACCGGCGGATCGGATTTTCATGGCGACGACGATCGCGATCGTCCGCTAGGTGGTGTGACCCTTCCCAAGGCCGACTTTGCCCGCCTCGAAACCGCTGCCCGCGATCGTCGCGCGCAGTAACGATGACGTCTGCTGAACCACTGGTAAGTGCGCGCCAGGTCGTCAAGGACTACCAGGCGCTTCGTCCGCTCCGCATCGATAACCTTGCCGTCACAGCCGGCGAGATCGTGTCGCTCGTCGGGCTCGATGCACCCGGTGCGGAAATGCTCGTGGGCATCCTGACCGGTGCGATTGTGCCGGACAGCGGCGAGGTACGACTGTTTGGCCGGTCGACGAGCGAGGTCGCTGACAGCGACGCCTGGCTGGCGATGCTGGATGGAGTCGGCATCCTGACGGATCGTGCCGTTCTCATCGGCCAGTTCACGGTCGAGCAGAACCTCGCGATGCCGTTCACGCTTGCCGTCGATCCGATCGCTGCCGATGTTCAGCCCGCTGTGGTGGCGTTGGCGGGTGAGCTTGGTCTGGAGGACAGCGATCTGAAGGTGCAGGTCGGACAATCGTCGGCCGAGATTCAAGCGTTGGTGCGGCTCGGGCGGGCCTTGGCGCTCAAACCGACGCTGCTGATTGCCGAACATCCGACGGCAAGCCTCCCACGTGAGCGAGTGAAAACCTTTGCCGCGACCATCAATCGCATTGCTCGCGCCCGAGCGCTCGCAGTGCTGTCACTCACGGCGGATGCCGCCTTCGCCGATGCAATGGGCGGTCACGTTCTGCATCATGAGGCTGCGACGGGGGCGCTGCGGCCGCGGCGAGCGTGGAGTAAGCTGTTCAATCGGTCCTGAGCGCAGTATCTTTTCGGCCCCGCCCCCGGCGGATGAAAACGCGACATGCCCTACGGACACATCACGCGGCTCGAGCCGCAACACGGTTTTGGGTTCCTGGTCGACGACGCCGGGATGGACTGGTTCTTTGTCCGCGAGGGCGTGCGAGACGGTGCGTTCGACGTGATTTGGCTCGACGAGCGCGTCGGCTTTTCGCCTGAGTCGACACCAACCGGCCCGCGCGCGGTGGACATCCACTTCGAACAGCTCGATTGAGTCTCCTTCTTTTCGATATCGATGGCACGCTCCTGCTCAGTGGCGGAGCAGGCGTGCGCGCCATGACGAAGACGTTCGAAGCCTTGTTTGGCGTGCCCGAGGCGTTTGCTGGAATCTCAATCGGCGGCAATACCGACACCTTTCTGTTATCGACCGCGCTGGCTCGAGCCAACCTCCCCGACACTGCCGACGTGCACACACGCTTTCGCGCCGCCTATCTGCCAATGCTCGAGCAAGAGATTCAGCTGCCGGGGTCAGGGCGCCATGGTCTGATGCCAGGTGTCGACCAGTTGCTGACAGCCCTCAATGGTCGCGAGTCGTTTCACCTGGCGTTGCTCACCGGGAACTACGAGCCGGCAGCCACCATCAAGCTCGCCCACTTCGGTTTGGCGAAGTACTTCAGCTGGGGCACGTTTGGCGAAGAATCAGCCAACCGCGATGATCTGGGGCGCATTGCGATGACGCGGGCGCGCGAGCGCCGTGTCCCGTCAGCCGCGCTCCAGCGTGCGGTTGTGATTGGTGATACGCCTCACGACATCGCATGTGCGAAAGCAGCGGGTGTGCGGATGCTTGCCGTGGCGACCGGGTTCTACTCGGTGGACGAACTCACGGCGGCTGGAGCTGACGTGGCCGTGCCGGATCTCACCGATACGACGAGGGTCCTGGAGATGCTCCGCTGATCGCGCGAGGTTGCGCCGCACCCTCGACTAGCGGAATATCACAACGGAACGGAAGCGAACGGGGCCCGGTGGCCCTCCCGGTCTTCAAAATCGGTTGCTGCCTCTTCGGGGGCAGGCTGGGTTCGACTCCCAGGCGCTTCCGCCACTTGGAGCAGAGGGAGAACACAGGGAGATCAGGGAGATCAGGGAGCTAATTTTTCTCCCTGATCTCCCCGATCTCCCTGTCTCTAGTCCGCCAACCCCAACCAGTACGCTAACAGGCTCTGCGCTTCGAACAATCCCATCCTGAAGTTTCGTCGCGGCTCCCACCACCGGTCGATGTCCGTCGTGTCATAGCGCGTGGCATGAACGATCACCTCGATGCTCGTGCCCCGGAACGAACGCCTGAACGCAAAACCCGCGCGCGCGGTATGGAACTTCGATGTGACGACGATGATCCGCGACCATCCGCGCGACTGGAGTAACTGCCGAAGCGCGGCGCTCTCGCCAGCCGTGTTGTCGCGCGTTGCCGACATGATCTCGATGGCGCTCTCGGGCACGCCCATCAGCACCATCGCGTTCTTCTGAGCATCCATCACGGACTGAATCTTCAGCCCCTGTTGCAGCAGGATGTTCTCCGCATTGTCAGGTAGTCGGCGCGACAGGATGATGCGAGGCGCCCAGCCCTCGGTGTACAAATGCGCGGCCTCCGCTGGCCGTTCCATGTACGAACCGTCGAGGACGAAGATGACGTCGGATCGTTCGAGGGGATCGACTTCGTAGAGCACCCGTCCCAGCGACACGAACGCCCAACCACTCAGCAGGGCGACGATCACGAACGCGGAGAGCAGAAGCCTGCGACGGCGAGAGCTACCGCCGACGAGGAACGAGCGCAGCATGAAGGTGAGATCTGAGAACGAGCCCGGCCCCGTCAGACGCCCAGGGCCGGGAGGGGAAGTACAAAGGAACTAACTTTCAATCAACCGAACGTCGCCCGCGCGGGGCCCCTTCGCAGACTCTTCGGGTACCTGAATTCGACCCGCTGCCCTTCACGGAGCAGCTCGAACACCGCGCCTCGCACCGCGCTACGGTGAAAGAAGTGTTCGATGCCTGACTCATCCCTAATGAACCCGAAGCCTTTATCGATCAGCAATCGTGCGATCGTGCCCGTCGACATTTCCGTGTCCTCCGATCGACCGAACTCCCCGAGGCAGTCCCGAGGGGTTGCCACACTACGGATGGGTATCAAACGCAATGAGGCCGTGGTGCTAGTGTGGGCGTTCATCTTCGCCCGGAGGCACGAAAACGCGACAGTGTAGGCAGGAGCTTTGCGGGAAGTCAAGTATACGGTCGCGCCGCGCGTAATGTTTACCGCGCCTGTAATTCGCTGATTGTTCGCCCCTTATGGGATGATCGGTCGCGTGCTTCGCGCCGTCATCCTCGCCGCGGGTGCCTCCTCACGGATGGGTCGGCCGAAGGCGGAACTTCGTCTCTCCGATCCTGTCGATACCTTCCTCTCGCGTCTCATCCGTTCCTTTCTGACGGCTGGGTTACCCGACATCGTCGTTGTCAGCGGGGCTGCGCAAGACGAAATTCGTCAGGCCGCCGGACCCTTCGAGCGCCGGGTCCGGTTTGCGCACAACGGGGACTGGCGGCTGGGGCAACTGTCGTCGCTGCTGGTCGGGCTCGACCATCCGCCAGCAACGAGCCTCGAGGGCGTGCTGATGACGCTGGTTGACGTGCCGCTCGTGCACCCCGATACCGTGCGTGCCGTGGTCAATGCCTGGCGCCGATCACGCGCGCCGATTGTTCGTCCGGCTCGAGGCGATGAGCACGGACATCCAGTTATCTTCGACTGCGCTGTGTTCGACGAGTTGCGTTCAGCCGACCGGACGATCGGCGCCAAGGCGGTGGTGCGCGCACACGCCGCTGAGATCCTCAACCTACCGATCGACGACCCCGGCGCGTACCGTGATATCGATACGCCGGACGACTACGAGCAATTGCGGCGAAACACATAGAAAACGCGCGGCAGTTGCGGCACCCGCGGCACCTGCCCCTAGTTAACGGCTTCTGAAAGGTTGAGTCGCTCCGTCGTGTATCCACGTGGCGCATCGAACTCGAGTGTGGTCAAACGGTGCCAGCACTAAGTGCTCCCGTCAGTTACAAGTTCACAAGTTCCAAGTTACAAACGAGGGCGAAGCAACTTTGAACTTGTAACTTGTAACTTGTAACTTTGGTCATCACTCCTCCCTCAACACAGTCACTGGGTCGAGGCGCGTCGCGCGTCTGATCGGCAGGACGCACGCGAACAGCGTGACAACAACGAGCAAGATCGCGATCGGTCCGACGATCTCCGGACTGGCAAAGTGCGTGACGCTCGGGTCTCGTGCCGAGCGATCGCTGAAGAAGGCTGCGTCCCAGGCCATCGTGCAGAAGATGCCGAACAACAGTCCCAATCCGACTTGGAGCGCTGCGCGATTGATGATCAGGCGCCTTACTTGTGATGCCTGGGCACCCAGAGCCATCCTGAGTCCGATCTCGCGCGAACGCTGCCCCACGGCGTTGGCAGTCACCGCGTAAAGACCAGCGATCGCCAGGATGAGACCAGAGATCGTCAATGTCCTCGCAAGATGTGACGACATCTCCGACACCCATGCGACCTCATTGATCGCCTGCGGCATCGTCATAACGCGATAGAGCGGCAGGTTCGGGTCTACCCGCCGCATCTCGTCGCGCAGCTGCCGGACGATTGTTCCCTGACTTCCCGCGGCCCGGATCAGAATCGAAATGGTCGCTGGGGCCGTCTCGTTGAGCGGGAGATAGACCATCGCGTCGACGTCGTCACGATGTCGGATGTCTGGCATCACACCGACCACCGTGAACCACTCGCCATCGATCTTGGATGCATCAGGATTGGCTAGCCGCACACGTCGTCCCACTGGGTTCTGCGACGCTGAGAACAGGTCGACGAAGTGTTGATTGACGATGACGTTCTTGTTTCCTGGAAGGCCGTCGGCGGCGACGAACTCGCGCCCGACCGTGGCTCCAAGACCCAGCGTTTCAAAGTAGCGCGCCCCGACCGAAATCGCCCAGACCGTTGCGTCGCTCGTCTCTCGAGAGCCCTCGAGCTCGAGTCGACGCTCCGATGCTCCTCGACGAGGAAGTGCGCTGCCCAGGCCGAAAGAGGAGACATCCGCGATCGAGACCAGCCTTTCTTCGAGGGCCCTGTAAAAGGCGATCCGATCACTGGGCGCTCGGTATTGTTCGGCCGGCAACGTGATTGTGGCGGACAGGAGGTCGTCGCTGTCGATTCTGACGTCCGATGGTAGATTCGCGGCGCGTGTCTGAATGTCGTTGACGGCGTAGGCCAGGAGGATGACCGTAAGGCCGAACTGCGCGGTCAGAAATGCTGTGGTCCACCAACTCGCCCCACGTCCCATCGTTCCGCCGCGGCCGCCGGTCTTGAGAACTTCATTCACATCCGTCTTGGATGCTTGAATCGCCGGAATCAGGCCAAATACCAGGACCGTCGCGAATGACACGACGATGAGCACCGCGAAAACTGACCCGTCCATCCGATAGTGGAGCCAGTAGGGCAGTGCGTTTTCTGGAACGAATGCTTGTGCGTATCGGGCACCGATGATTGAAACGACCAACGCGACGGCGCCGCCGATTGCCGCGAGAACGACGCTTTCAACGAGGAGCTGACGAACGACGCGCATGCGGCTGGCGCCCAGCGATCCGCGAATCGCCAGTTCCCGAGTGCGGAGTGCCGCTCGAGCCAGCATCAAGTTGGCGGCATTCGCGCAGGAGACGACGAGCACAAGGGTGGCGGCCGCGATGAAGGCAATCCATGCCGGGTCGGTGGGTCGGCCAAAGAAGCTTTGGCTGAGGGGTACCACTCGCCCGCGAACCGGCTTGTCGTCCTGAGAGTGCGCCTGGCTCGAACGAGTGGCGAAGGCCTCCAGCTCCGCCGCCGCCGTCGCGACGTTCACGTCGTCGCGCACGCGACCAAACACTTGCAAGGTCCGCGCATCACGGTTCTCGCGGACGACCCCTTTCATCTGACCGAGTGGCCTCCATACTTCAGCCGCACTGGGAAAGCCGGAGCGATCCGGTACGACCCCGACAATGGTCGACATGACCCCATCGACGCGTACGGCGCGCCCGAGTACTCCGGGATCGCGCGTGTAGCGTGACTCCCACACACGTTCGTTGATCAGGACCGTGGGCGCGGCGCCTTGATGGTCGTCCGCCAACGAGAAACCCCGACCGTAAGTCGGTGCGACACCGATCACGTCGAGGGCCTCGGCCGATACGAAGGCACCCAGATAACGATCGGGTGCGCGATCCTCGTCGCTGAGCGTCATTGGCGCAACGACGAACGCTCCGGCACCAGAGAGACTGCGTGCGTGACGCACGTCCTCGAATTCCGGAAACGACAGCGGTTGGCTGGCGTCTCGCTGGCCGACCGTCGAGACGTGGAGCACCCGATCGGGCTGGGTGATCGGGAGGCCACGCATGGTGTGGCCGTAGATCACCGTGAAGTACATGTTGTTGATGCCAATTCCAAGGCCGAGCACCAGAATGGCGCTCAACGCGAACCGTGGATTGCGCATCAGCAGTCGCAGTGCGAACCTGGCGTCCTGGACAAATTCATCCAGCCCTCGAAACCCGCTCTGCTCGCGATTCAGGATGCGAATCCGATCAACCCCACCAAACGAGCGCAACGCCGCATTGCGAGCCTCTGCCGGCGTCACCCCTTGTCGCAGGTATTCCTGGGTGAGCAGTTCGATGTGCTGCGCCATCTCGTCGTCCAGGTCCTCCTCCCGGCGACGACGTCGAAGCAGATTGCTCGCGCGGGCGAGTGCTTGCCGCAGCGTCATGTCTGGCTCTTCAGCAGCCGGTTGACCATCGCAACGGTCCTGGCCCAGCTGGCGGTCTCGTTGGCGAGCTGCTTCCTGCCGGCTTTCGTGATCGAGTAATACCGGGCACGACGATTGTTTTCGCTCATGCCCCATTCACTGGCGATCCATCCCTTCTGCTCGAGTCGCAGCAATGCCGGATAGATGGTTCCTTGATTGAGCGCGAAGCCGCCGTCGGCCACCTGCTCGATGCGCCGGGCGATACCAAACCCGTGAAGCGGCCCCATCGCAGCGAGTGTTTTCAGCACCATGAGATCCAGGGTCCCGTAAGGAACTTCCGAGTCGGACGCCGCCATGCCAGTGCTCCTCTGTTGAAAGACAACAGGAGCATACCACCGGCGTTAGACACCGATCGGGCGATTTCGGATCCGTAAGGAGATGCTACGGCGCTTGGCGCTGGCCCGACACCTTCAGCAGGGCGGCCGACGTGTCCTGGGCGATGCGACGAGTGAGCTGTGGGATGTCTTCGGTCCGGCTGTCGTATTCGCTGACCCAGACCTTGCGGTCGAGCACGGTATCGACCACGCGCGCCTGGACGTGCACACCCTCTGGTGCAGAGATGGCACTGGCTTCCATCACGTAGGCGACGTTCAAGTGCGCCGCGACGTCTCGCACTGCCCGGTCACCGGTGTACTGCGAGGCGCTCGTGCGCGAAGCCACCGCCACGGTTCCCAGCTTCGCCAGTTCAGCGGTTACGCCATCGGTGATTCGTGCGGCAAGGAGGACGTCGGGCTCGCTCGATGAGAACGGTTGAAACGGAAGAATCGCAATCGACGGACCAGAGGACGCCTGAGCGGTCGGCGGAGCCGCGGGCTGCGAACGTGAAGTGAAAACGAGAGTGAGAAGGATCGCCGCGGCGGCGGCTCCGACCGCGGCGAGCCACGGCACACGATTCTTTGACTTCGATCCAGCGGTTGTAATCGCCGCTTCGAAGTCATCGTTTTGGGCCGGGGAGGCCGACGCGACGGCGGCGGGCACGGGCGCGGGCGGCGAGAAAACCGGAACGTAGCTGCCGCGGGGAATCGATATGACGAGTGGATTCGTCGCTCCCGGTCCCTGGTAATACTCCTCGAGCTTGGACCGAAGCCTTCGCGCTTCGACCCGGACGATGGAGTCGAGTCGCGGGTCGTAGGACGGCGGGCGGTCGAAGACTTCGACACCCAGCACGTATTCCTTGAGTTGATCGCCCTCGCCGGCGATCGTGCGCTCGACGATGTAGCGGAGGAGGCGGCTGAGGCGGGTGGCACCCGTCAGGACGTCCGAGCTGAGCACACGGTCCAGCTCCTCCCGAATCTGCTCTGGCAGAGGGGTCACAACGCGAGTCTTTCACTATCAGCTTTGAACTGGCAACTGACAACTGGCAACTGATGCGTCAAAAACCCGCGGATGTCACCGTTACACGTAACCCCAAACTCACTCCCGCCGCGCTCCGATGCTCGCGACAATCGACCGTGGTCCTCGTCCTACTAACCACGGAGGTTCACGCTATGTTGCACAAGTCCACGACCCGCGCACTCGCCCTGACCTTGCTCCTCGCACTGCCCGCGATCAGCGAAGCCGGTCCACCGCTCATCTGCCACCCCTTCCAAACCGACGGCTCACCGCTGTTGATGTGGGGCGATGGCCCCGGTTGGAATACCCCCAACCGACGCTACGATGTGCAGCAGCTGACGGCCGATACGCTGCGGCTGCTCTCAGCCGATGCCCCCATCCTGACTCGGATGGAAAACCTGCGTCGGGCCACGATCTATGCTTCCCAGAACGAAACCGTGGCTAACCAGTTGCTCACGGCGGTCATGGCTCGAGCGCAGGCCGGCAACCCCAGTGCCCAGGCTCTCTTTGACGCCGGTTACCTGATTGAGTCTTTCAAACAGGCTGTTCACATGCTGCCCGGACGCGCGCCGAAAACCGACGGCTACGCCCTGGTCAGCCGCGCCATCACACTGGCTGGCCCGAATGCCGAGATGGAGTTCGCAGCTTCGTTGATGACCACCGGCGAAACGGCGCAAGAACATCGGCGCCGGGCACAAGCCGGCGCGCCGACTGGTTCACTGCTCGCACGCAACATCGCAAACCTGGCGATATGACACAAACGAGGCTACGCCTCGCCAATTGGCTATTTCATCTGCCCCGCCTCCTGCGGGGCGGTCGCCTTGACGGAGTAGGGCTTTACCATGGAATTCCTTCTTAGGCCGTCAAGGCTCCTGATGCCCGACGTCCGCAGCGCACTCAAGGCCCTCGCGGCGGCGCGCGGTTTCACCGCGCTTGCGGTGCTGACGTTGGGCATCGGCCTCGCGCTCTGCGTCACGGTACTTACGGTCGTCAACGCCTACGTCCTGCGGGCGCTGCCGTATCCGGCCTCGGACCGCTTGTTCCGGGTCGACTACGCGGCGCCCAATCAGAACCCGCCACGCGGACTCGAACAGCTGGAATGGTCCGCTCTGGACGATGTGATCGAGTACCCGATTGCGTGGGACCTCGACGTGTTCTACATGCTGGGGAGCGCGTATCCGGAGTCGATGCCTGGCGGATGGGTCACGCCGGGTTACGTGCAAGGTCTGGGCGTTCGCGTAACGCGCGGCCGAGTGTTTACCGCCGATGACTACAAGCCGGGAAGTCCTTCAGTGGCACTCGTCAGCCATCGCCTCTGGCAAACACGCTTTGGTGGTGACGAGTCGATTGTCGGCCGCCAGTTTCACGCCTATGTCAGCGATCGCCCCAACGAAGCCGAGGCCTTCACCATCGTTGGCGTGCTGCCGCAGGACATGTGGCACATCAACCAGTACACGGAGGTGCTTGCCCCGCTGAGGGCCGCCACCTATCCATACCTGGTCAGGCTCCGCCCCGGCGTCACGTCCTCGTTGGCAACCGAACGGATTACTCAGTTGATCCGAAGCCGTATCACCGGGCTCCCGGCTGATTTCCGGGTTGTAATGACGCCGGCGCAGCAGGCCTACGTACAAGCAATCAGACCGATGCTGTGGGCGGTCACTGCGGCCGCGGCTTTGGTCTTGCTGATCGCCGGCGCAAACGTCGCAGTGTTGATGCTCGTTCGCGGTCGTCGGCGGCAGAGAGAACTCGCGATTCGCCTGGCACTCGGTGCCGGACACGTTCGCATCGCGCGTCTCCTGGTAATCGAGGCGCTGGTGATTGGTGTTGGGTCGACATTACTCGGCACGCTTGCGAGCCGTCTGGCGATGTCGAGCCTGGCGCCGGCGATCGAGCGTGTGCTCGAGCGTCGAGTTCCCGGCGGCCTGTCGGCGTTTGCCATCGACTATCGTGTTCTTCTGGCAGCGGGTGTCTGTGGTCTGCTGGTAACACTGGTCTTCGCGATCGCTCCGCTGTTTGCTACGTGGCGCTCGAGCCTGGCACCTGGCCTTTCGCTGAGCAGCCGCGCGATGACGGACTCGATGTCTTCCAGCCGGTCGCGCTCGGTGCTGATTGGGCTGGAGGTGGCCGCGTCGCTGACCCTTCTCGTAGGGGCAGCGTTGATGGCCGAAAGCGCGGTTCGCATGCTGCGTGTTGACTTCGGGATTCAGCCGGACGACGTGATGACCGCGAGCCTCGCGCTCAGACAGCGATCGTTTCCGGATCCGGTCAGTCGAATGACCTTCTACGATCGCTTGCTCGTACGACTTGGCGACATGCCAGGTGGCTCGCCCGTTGCCCTGGGCGACTGGTGGCCGCTCCAAGGATCACGCCCACGTCGAGTAGAAACCATCGGTTCAACTGCAGTCGCGGGAACGGCGAACCCATTCGCGGTTACGACCGACTACTTCCGTACGCTGGGTATGTCGTTCCGAGACGGCCGCTCGTTTGCGACAGAGGACCGGCTTGGCAGCGAACCAGTTGCCATCGTCAGTCAGTCGTTGGCCGAACGGCTCTGGCCGCATGCTCGCGCTGTAGGCGAGCGATTGACGCTTTATCCTGACGGCCCTGAGGAGGAGCAAACCTCGCCGACGGTTGTGGGTGTCGTCAACGATGTTCGTCAGTCGCACACCGACACGGATCTCTACGATGTCTATCTGCCGCTGGCGCAACGCGCGGGTCGTTTTGCGTTTCTGTATCTTCGCGGCACGCAATCACCAACTTGGGAGGTTGAGCTGCGCGCTGCCGTCGCCAGCGTGGATTCGGAGGTTGCCGTTGGCGCTCCACGCGCCATCAGCCTTGGGCTCGAACAAGAACGTGCACGGCCACGCTTCCTCGCGTTGTTGCTGACGGTGTTCGCTGTGTTTGCAACGGTACTGGCACTCGTGGGCATGCACGGCGTCATTGTGTATGCGGTCAGGCAGCGTCAGCGAGAGATTGCCGTGCGCATCGCAATTGGCGCCAACGCCGGATCGGTGACGCGGATGTTCGTGAAACACGGAGCCGTCGTGTTGGCGGCGGGTATCGCCACGGGGATTCTCGGGGCGATAGCGTTGAGCCAGGTCCTGCGAAGTCAGCTGCACGGAGTGCGCCCAGCGGAGCCGCGCACGCTTCTGCTTGCCGCCCTGACGTTCGCGCTCTTCGGAATACTGGCCATCTGGTGGCCTGCCTGGCGAGCCGCGTCGACTGACCCGGTCCTTGTCCTGAAGGAAGAGTAGGTCGCGTTCCAACCAAAAGGTCGAGCCGGTTCATCTAATCCTTCCAGCCCGATCGGGCTTTCAACCAGGGGATTTGAATGACTGGCTTCACGCGCAATCTACGTCACGCGGCTCGACTGCTTCTCAAATCTCCCGGCTTTGCGATCGCCGCTGTGGTCACGCTGGCGCTTGGCATAGGTGCCAATACCGCGATCTTCAGTCTGATCAAGACCGTCATGCTGCAGCCACTGCCCTATGACCATTCCGAACAGCTCGTGATGGTGTGGAACGCTGCAAATCGAGGCGAAGCGACATGGTTGTCGGACCGAGAGCTCCTCAGCTATCGAGAAGATGGTCGAAGCTTTTCGGCGCTCGCCGCCTATATCGAGACGGATGCCAACGTCACAGGAGGTCAAGATCCCGAGCGAGTTCGCGCGGCGGCGGTAACGGCGAACGTGTTCGCCACGCTCGGCGTCGCGCCGCTTCTGGGGCGGAGTTTCGCTGTTGGCGAAGATTCCCCGGGCGCTCAACCAACCGTCATCCTTGGTCATGCGCTCTGGCAGCGCCGTTTTGGCGGAGCCCCCGACATTGTCGGAAGAACACTTCAGATCAGCGGTCGTCCTCGGATGGTCATTGGCGTAATGCGCGATTCGGTGCGGTTGCCGGTTGACTATCGCGCCGCTCGCCCAACCGAACTGTGGTTTCCGCTGGTCATCGACCCGGCCAACCTCGGGCAGTGGGGCAGCCGATCGAACTTTGTCTTCGGGCGCCTCGCGCCTGGCGTTGAACCGGCCGCTGCAACCAGCGAGCTCGAAGTCATTGCCAGACGCTGGATCAGCGCAGGCTTCGTGAAGGACCACGGCGACGGCGGTCTATTCAGGACCGCGATTCCAGTTCAGGAGTTCGTGACCGGCGACGTTCGACGTCCGTTGCTGGTCCTTCTTGGTGCTGTCGGCGTCGTGTTGCTCGTCGCCTGCGCCAACGTCGTGAATCTGCTGTTGGCGCGTGCCGATGCGCGGCGGCGGGAGGTGGCCGTGCGTACCGCCCTCGGAGCAAGCCGCGGCGATCTTGTTCGTCAGTTGCTCACGGAGAGCCTCCTGCTCTCATCTATTGGTGGACTTGCTGGGCTCGCCCTCGCGCGAGGAGCGATACAGGTGCTGGCCACACTTCGGCCGGCCGGCTTGCCGCGCGTTGAAGACGTGGCCATCGATCCGGTTGCTTTGGCGTTCACAGCTGGTTTGGCGATTGCTACTGGCCTGCTCTTTGGACTGTTACCCGCAGTCCAGCTGTCGCGACAGGGCGTGACCGCCGTACTCAATGAGAGCGGTCGCGGTGGAGCACAGGGCAAGGTGCGTCACGTCGTTCGTCGCGGGCTCGTCGTTGCCCAACTGGCATTTTCGGTCATCCTCGTCGTCGGCGCCGGCCTCCTGCTTCGCACGCTGGTCGCGCTCACTCAGATCGACCTTGGGTTCAACCCGAATCGCGTCCTGACAGCGCAACTGCAGCTGACGACAACCGACTACCCGAGCGACGCCGATGTCATCGGGTTCTACCGTCAGGTGACGGAGCGGCTCGAGAGTGTGCCTGGCGTGACGTCTGCGGGCGCTGTCCGTATGCTTCCCCTCAGCCGGACGATAGGCGACTGGTCCATCACCATCGAGGGAAGGCCATTGGCTTCACCCGGCGAGAATCCGAACGCTGACTATCAATCGGCGACGCCTGGGTATTTCAAGACCATGGGCACGACCCTTCTCAAGGGCCGCCTGCTGACAACCGCCGACCGCGAGGAGTCGCCGCCGGTCGTGGTGATCAACGACACCATGGCCGAGCGCTACTGGCCCGGTCAGGACGCAATCGGCAAGCGCTTCCAGATGGGCGGAATCGGGACGACGCGCCCACCGATGACCATCGTGGGCATCGTGCGAACGTCGCGGCACAATGCCGTCGTCGAGGAGCCACGCGCCGAGATGTACCTTCCGCACGCGCAGCTGCCGCAGTCGGTTGGCGGGCCGGGCCGGGGCCTGGCCATTGTCGTCAAGACGGAACAGGATCCGTTGACGGCCATCACGCCCCTCCGAGAAATCGTGCGATCGATCGATCCCAACCTGCCTCTGGCTGACGTTCGGTCGATGGAAGACATCACGGCCAGGGCGCTGGCGGCGCCACGTTTTGCGGCGTGGTTACTCGGGTTGTTTGCAGCGCTCGCACTCACTTTGGCCGCGATTGGTACCTACGCGACGATCTCGCTGCTGGTGGCCGAACGCGCACAAGAAATCGGCATCCGTATTGCTCTGGGGGCGGAGCGCAGCACTATCCTGCGGTGGGTATTGGGCGAAGGTCTCACGCTGGCAGCGGCAGGGATCGCCATTGGCGTGATCGGCGCGATGCTGGTGTCGCGCGCGCTCGAGACGCTCCTGTACGGTGTGCAGCCATTGGATCTCGTGACGTTCACCATGGTGCCGATCGTGTTGGTCGTCGTCGCTGCGCTCGCATCGTTGACGCCGGCACGTCGAGCGGCCTCGATGGATCCGGCGACCGCATTGCGTCAAGGATGAGGTTTCGGCAAAGATCGCCGGATGCTCTTGGCGACATTGGCCGCAGCAGCGACGCTGCTGGCCCTCGAACAGTCACAGACGGCCGGCGGAACACGACTGAAGGTTTTCCTCGATTGCAGCAGTGACGACTGCCACAGCGACTATCTGCGTGAGGAGGTCGAGTTCGTCGAGTACGTCCGCGATCGCAACGACGCGGATGTTCACGTGCTCATCACGAGCGCAGAAACCGGCGCACGGGGACTGGAGTTCACCCTCGCCTTCATCGGACAGGGGACCTTCGCGTCTACGACTCGAACGCTGCGGGTGACGACCGCAGTCAGCGATTCTGAAGACAGTGTTCGACGAGCCTTACAAAGTGCGCTGACGCTCGGCCTGCTTGCATACCTCGCCTCGGACCGTGTTCCCCCCGGCCTCGCCGTGACGGCCGAGCTGGGCGCCGAACCGTCTCAACCGGCGCCTGCGGACGACGACCCATGGAATCGGTGGATCGTCAGCCTCAACGGCAACGGGTCGATCGACTCGGAAGAGTCGACGAGCGAGTCGGAATGGGGATTGTCGATCAGCGCCGACCGGATCACGCCAACGTGGAAACTGACGCTGGGTGTGAACTTCGAGCAATCGCGCGAGAAATTCGACCTGGACGAAGATGAGCCACTCGAAGTGTCGACTCGCAGCCGCGACCTGACGGGGCTCGCGGTGCGAGCACGGGGTGAACACTGGTCGGTGGGCGTTAGAGGTCACGTTCGATCTTCCACCTTCGACAACATCGAGCTCGATTTGTACTTGTCACCGGCGGTCGAGTGGAACTTCTTCCCGTACTCGATGTACACGCGTCGACAGCTGCGCGTGTTGTATGGACTCGGCGCCGACAAGTTCCGCTATTACGAAGAGACGTTGTTCGAGAAGACCGAGGAGACGCGCGCCCGGCAAGAGCTCTCCGCCACCTACGAGCAGCGCGAGCCGTGGGGGACCCTCGAAGGCCGCGTGGAGTGGTCCAACTATTTCCCGGGCCTCTCCACGCACCGGGTGAGTGTGGACAGTGAGGTCAACCTCCGAATCGCCCGCGGGCTGTCGTTCACGATCGAGGCGTCGGCTTCCCGGATTCGTGATCAGCTGTCGCTACCCAAACGGGGTGCTACGCCCGAAGAAGTGCTCCTTCGCCTGCGGCAGCTCCAAAGCGACTTCGAAGCGCGCGTCGAGTTCGGAATCACGTTTCAGTTCGGGTCTCGCTACGCCGCCATCGTCAACCCCCGATTCGGCCAATGATCAGTGATCGTTGATCAGTGATCGGCGGCCAGTGATCGGCGATCAGTGGCCCGCGATCAGTGAGTTGCGACCGTAGACCGTGGACCGTAGGCCGTGGACCGCTACTGCGAGATTCGCAGGTTGGAGAAGAAACCCTCCGTCCCCGCGCCAATCCACAACGCCACCGCGCCTTCACCCTCGCCGAGCTTCAGGTCGTTGACGACGAGAGCCGGTTGCGCGGCGTTGTGAACAAACAGGCGCGCCGTCGTTCCGGCGACCACGACTCGCATGTGTGTCCAAGCACCTGGTTCGAGATCTACGTATGACTCGTACTTCTCCGGAAACTCCTTGCGCATTCGTGGCCACGGAAAGTCCGGATGCGACGCATATTGCGTCGCGTGATTGCGGCGGACTTGATCGTTGACGCGGCCATTGTCGGGGCGCAGGTAGACATATTCGAACTTGTCTGCGGCCGGTGTGATGCGGAAGGCCACACCGATGAAACCGCGGTCATCTGGCACGGCGTACGGTCCGCGTTGTCCCGCGACGTCCACCTCGATCGTGCCATCGCGAAACTTCGAGTCCTTGATGATCGCGATCCCGAGCGTGTTTCTCGACTTGTCGGCCTCGAGCAATCGCAGCGCCTCGCGGTTCTGATGTTTGGCACGGTCGGCGACGACACCTTTGAGCGTGAGCCGATCGAGCGTGAGCGGGACCTCGGCCTGCTTCGCTGCGCGGATCGCAGGCGTGACCAAGACCAACGCGATGAACAGGGTGACGAGTGCCGCTGGGGCCGGAATCGATAGCGAGCCATGCGAACCTCCGATGCAGTGTGGACAACATCAGCGAGGAGGTGGCCAAGGCTCCGCATCTTTCGCAACGCTTTCTAACACATGCTTCGCGGAGCGATCAACGATACGCAGCGTCCGACGGCAGAGTGGGTAGGGACGAACCTCGTGACGGAGCACAGCGACGCGATCAGCCGCCGAAGTCGACAGCCGTGGTGTTGCCACCGCTCACGACAATTGCGACGTGTTCGCCGGGCGACGTGACATAACGACCGCAGAGCAGGGCGGCGAACGCGGCGGAACCGCCCGGTTCCGCGGCCACACGCAATGTCTGCCAGAGCTTTCGCTGTGCCGATCGGATGTCATCGTCCGACACGCACACGACGCGATCGACATAGGCTTGCGCCAGGGGAAACATGAGCTGTCCGACTTGTCGCGGCGCCAAAGAATCGGCGGCAATGCTGCCGGCGGGTGCGTCGACCGGTTTGCCGTGCTTGAGTGCCTCGGTCAGGGTCGGCGCATCAAAAGGCTCGACGCCGACGACCCGGGTGCGCCCGTGATACCAGGCGGCGACGCCGCCGATGAGTCCGCCACCGCCGACGGCAACCAAGACGGTGTTGACATCCGGTACTTGCTGCTCCAGTTCGAGGGCCAGCGTGCCTTGCCCCAGTAACGTTTCAGGTTCGTCGAATGCATGCACCGCCAGGGCGTGTGACTCGCTGACCCACTCGATGCTCGCGGCGAGCGCATCGGCGTAGCGATCGCCTCCGATTTGAAGGTCGGCGCCATAGTCACGAATCCGCTGTACCTTTGCCGGCGACGAGACTGTCGGGACGAAGATTCTGGCTGGCACGTTGCGCGTCATCGCGGCGTATGCGACGGCCGCGCCGTGATTGCCGCCCGACGCAGCCGCAACGCCTGCCGCTGGAATGTCGCGAGTCAGCAGGTGGGTGAATGCGCCGCGAGTCTTGAACGAGCCGGCGTGCTGCAACAGCTCGAGCTTCAAGGTCACCCGAATACCCGGAATCCCGATCTCAGCGCCATCGAGTGTGACCGTTGGTGTCCGGCGGATGTGCGGCTGAATGATGCCGTGAACAGCGGTGATGCGTTCGGGCGCGAAGGAATCGATGGCTTGAACAGTCATTGGGCGCGATGGTGCAGCGAACGAATCGACCCCAGAGTCAGATCGCCGCTTCCGTGAGCCCGCGATCCATTCGTGGCGCGGCGATGCGCGCCGTGAACTGCTGCGTCGCCAGCGAGAACAAACAATAGGCAGCGAACCAGTAGAACCCCGGACCGAAGTGCGCGGTGAAGGCGACCAGCGGCGTGGCATTTGGATCGCCAGGAGGCGTCTGGCTCGCCTGCGCCGCCAGGTAGGCGATGAACAACGCGACCACGAAGACATCAGCCATCGACCACTTCGCGATCAATTCCACGAAGTGAAGGACGCGTGCGCGCCACGCGCCGCTGCGCAGGAACATCGCCCACGCCACCAGCAAACCCTTTCCAACTGGAACGATGACGCTGAACAGCAGGATCAGCGTCGCCGGCACCGGACTGCCCACTTCATAGAGACGCTGGACCGAACTGACAATGCTTCGCGTCTGCTGATAGACCTCGATCTCGTCGCCCTTGGCGAGCGCAGCGGTCAGCTGCGGTGCAATCTTCTCGATCAGCGACTTCCGGATATCCCCCCCGAAAGTCTCGATCATCGTGACCATCTGAGGATTCATCATGGATTTGAGCGTGTTGACCGTGTTGTCGTCGAGACCTCGCTCCAGCAGGGTCGGAGCCATCTTCGCCATGCCTTCGCGCGTGATGACCCCCCGGATGGTGAGAACCGGCGCAAACAAGCCGGGGATGAGGAGGCCGATCGACACGATGAGCAGGAAGAGCACGCTGCCACGAGTGAAGTTGGGGTTGGCCACGGCACTACTTTAATCCCGGAAGCCCGGCTTCCGCCCTGCGCGCCGAGTCGCCGCCTCCGCCGGCGTTCCTGGTACAGGCTTGCGCCCCCGCCGTTGAATAGCTCTGCATGACAATCAACTACCTCGCGGTGGTCGCGGCCGCCGTCTCGGCGTTCGTCATCGGTGGACTGTGGTACTCGCCGCTGCTGTTCCAGAAACCGTGGATGGCAGTGAACAAGCTCACCGAAGCGGACCTCAAAGGCGGAGAAGCCAAGATCTTCGGCATCTCGTTCGTGTTGTGCCTGGTCATGGCCGCCAACCTTGCCGCATTCCTCGCCGGGCCCGACACGACCACAGCCTGGGGCGCGACGGCCGGTGCCCTCGCAGGCGTCGGTTGGGTCGCGCTGGGCTTCGGGGTCGTGAGCTTGTTCGAGCGCCGTCCACTCTCCTACAGCTTGATCAACGGCGGTTACTGGGCCGTTGCAATGACGGTCATGGGCGCGATCCTCGGCGCCTGGCGATAGATCGACCGAGCGTCGCTTCGGCGTCACGTGACCCTGACGGATAATCAGGGTCACGTGCCTATCGGTTGGACCATTGCTGTCAAAGATGCCACCGACATGTGGCGGGACGGCAGGTTCCGTTGGTCGGCGGGCGTGCTGCTCGCGATTCTGTCGACATCGTTTCTTACCGGCTGGTCGCACGCCGCGACAACGGCTCGTCTCCATCGAGAAGCGCAGGACGTCGAACGCCAACTCTCGCTCGACAAAGGCGAGATGAACCCACACGCGGCCGCGCACTACGGCGCGTTTGTTTTCAAACCGATCGAGCCGTTGACGGGGTTCGATCCCGGGATCGAACCGTATGTCGGCGTCGCGGTCTTTCTCGAAGCCCACCAGCAACAACTCGCCCGTCATCGTCCGGCTGAAGACGCAACGGCCGCGCGTCGCTTGGGGGAGCTGTCGGCCGCAACGGCGCTCCAGGTGCTGGTCCCGCTCCTAATCGTGCTGCTGACCTATCCGGCATTCGCTGGAGAGCGCGAGGCCGGAACGCTGCGACAGCTGTCCAGCCTTGGCGTCGGCCGTTTCCCTCTGGCCATCGGCAAGATTGCCGGTGCGATAGTGCCGCTCGCCGCGGTGCTTCTGCCTGCCACGGCCATCGGTGTGGCCGCGATGATGTGGTCGGCGCCGCTCGGGTTCGATGCCGATGCGATGTCACGGGCCGTAGGCCTCTCGGCGCTCTATCTCGGGTACTTCACCATCTGGGCGGCACTCGGCCTCGCCGTTTCGGCCTTCGCAACCTCGTCGAATGCCGCGCTCACGATTCTGGTCGGTCTGTGGTTTGCCAACTGTTTCGTGGCACCGCCGTTGACGTCAGCGCTGGCGCAACTGAAAGAGCCGTCAACGACTGGCGTGCAATTCACCATTGCCCTGGACGAGGCGCGTGGACGGTTGCCTCGATGGGACGAGCGTGTGGCTGCGGTCGAAGAGCGTTTTCTGACTGGCGAACTCGACCTCGGTGTGGGGATGCCATCGAACCCGGAGGTGATCGCTCTCGTCGAGGCGGAACGTGATGAGACGGCCCTGTTCGATGGCCTGTTCGATAGGTTGTTCGCGAGGTTCGATCGGCAAGCTGGTGTGTTTGCCAACGCTGGGTGGTTCGCGCCTCGGATGGCGATCCAGCAGTTGTCGATGGGTCTGGCCGGTACGGACTACGCCACGCATCGCCGTTTCGTCGAAGCCACCGGCCGTTATCGCGAAGCGTTTGTCCAGACCCTGAATGCGGAACTGACCTCGTACGGGAGCGCGGACACCTTCGACTACACGCGAGGCCGGGATCTGTGGCAGAGGATTCCGGAGTTCGAGTTCGAACCGCCGACGATTGCGTGGAGCCTTGGGCAGCATGTCACCAGTCTGACGGCGCTGGCCACGTGGCTCGCAACGATTGTGCTTCTGCTCGTGGTCACGGTTCGCGGGATGCGGGTTGACTGAATGATGTGGCTGACGGCCGTGCACGAGTGGCGGGTGATGCGGGCCGACCCCTTCGTGGCAACGCTGGGTGTCGTGTTTGCCGCGGTCGCCGCTGTCGCCTTTGCGTTGGGGCTGTCCCGGGCCGCAACCGAACGTCGTGACATCAGTGACCTCGCCGGACGCACCCAGCAGGAGCGAGCTGCCCTCCAACGTACAGCGCAGTCGTCACCCGGAGAGATCACCGAGGATCTGCCATGGGGCGCTCGGCACCCAGATTACGTGGGTAACGAACGCGGCACCTATGCAGTCTTGCCGCCGGCCCCGCTCAGTGCTCTTGCCGTCGGCCAGGGCGATCTACTGCCGAATCACTACAAGGTCACAGCGCGGCTGCAGCAAGCGCAGGTGGTTGGCGATCACATCGAGCATCCACTGGTGTTGTTCAGCGGACAGCTCGACCTGTTGTTTGTGTTTGTGTTTCTGTATCCGCTTTTCATACTGGCGATGAGCACCGATCTGACCGCGAGCGAGCGCGAAAGCGGCACGCTCCGCATGCTTGCGGCACAACCAGTACCGACTGTCGACGATTCTCTGGGGCAAGATTGCCGCCCGCGCCGCCATCGTGCTCGCGTTACCTGTGGTCGTGATGCTCGCGGTGTGGTTCGTGCTGGACGCCGGGCCGCAGGGAGCGACACGCGCCGTTCAATGGACGTCGGCCGTCACTGCCTACGGCGTGTTCTGGTTGGGTCTTGCCGTGCTGATCAACGCGCTGGGTCTTCGTGCCTCGACCAACGCAGTCGTGTTGGCGGGGCTGTGGCTGATCATCGTTGTCCTGGCGCCGTCAGTGATCAATCTGGCGTCGCGGATGGTTTACCCCGTGCCGTCGCGCGTGCAGTTTGCCACTGCCATCCGTGCCGCGACTCGTGACGCGATGGTTGAGGGCAGCCGACAGCTCGGCCGCTTCCTCGAGGATCATCCCGCCGCCGGAACCGGTCGAGAGGGCATGCAACAGTACGCGCTGTTGCAGGCCACACGCGACCGCGCGATTGCCAGCCGTGCCGAACCAGTGCGTGCGATCTACGAGCAGCAGCTCGCGAAGCAGCGTCGTTTCGTCGGGTTCGCGCAGTTTGCGTCACCGGCCGTGATGATGCAGATAGTGTTGACCGATATCGCCGGGACGAGCGGCGCGAGGCACCGCGGTTTCTACGATCAGGTGTCCTGGTTTCAGCAGCAATGGAGCGGGGCGCTGACGCCCAAGATCATGTCGGTATCAGCGCTGACGGTCGATGACCTCAATCGCCTGCCGGCCTTCACCTTTGTCGAGGAATCGGCGTCCACCGTGACGAGTCGCAATCTGCCGCCGCTGGCCGGTTTGGTCATGCTCACTGCTTTTGTATGGTGGGTGGGCGTGCGTCGTTACGGCCGCTACCAGGTCGTGGAGCGATAGCGATGGCTGTGGCTTTGGAAGCTCGCAACCTGACGAAGCGGTACGGCAGCACGATCGCGCTCGATCGGCTCAACCTGCGGGTCGGCGCGGGCGAGGTCTTCTGCCTGCTGGGGCCCAACGGCGCCGGCAAGACCACCACGATCAATCTGTTTCTCAACTTCGTTCCGGCCACGGAAGGAACGGCGCTCGTCAACGAGCTCGACGTCGCGGTGCATCCTCTTCAGACCAAACGCCACCTGGCCTACATCCCCGAGCAGGTGATGCTGTATCGCAACCTGTCGGGACTGGAGAACTTGCGGTTTTTCAGCGCGCTGGCTGGACATCGCGAATACTCCAACCAGGATCTGACTGACTTTCTGAGGCGTGTGGGCCTGGATGGTGCGGCCTCGAGCCGCCGCGTCCACACCTACTCGAAGGGAATGCGACAGAAGGTCGGGCTGGCCATTGCGTTGGCGAAAAAAGCCGATGTGCTGTTGCTCGACGAACCGACTTCAGGGCTCGACCCTACGGCGGCCAACGAGTTCGCCCAACTCCTCGAACAGATGCGAAAGGACGGCGCCGCCGTCCTCATGACCACTCACGATCTGTTCCGGGCGAAGGCTTCGGGAACGCACGTCGGGATCATGCGGGATGGGCGGCTCCTCGTGACGACTCGCACCGCGGACGTCAGCCACGAGGATCTCGAGCGCGCGTATCTGCAACACGTGGCGGGTCGATGAACATCGACCCGCCAGTGGTTGACGATGTGAACCTATTTGGCTGGCTTCTGCGCCGTGTCGGGAAGCCGATCGAACCCGACCAACTGCCAGCCGCTGGCTGTGCGACGGAAGTACGCGTGCACGGGATTTGCCCAGGACGGATCGGCACCAGTGGCGCTGATATCGGCTCGCACGAACGCGCCAGCCCCGGTCGGCAAGCCTGAAGGCGCCGATACCTTCGCGGTGGCCGAGCTCGTTCGGTCCCCAATCGGCTTCGTTGCGCCGGTCGCGTTGTCGAACGTATGCCACGAAACGTCATACGCCGCCGGCGCCTTGGCGACGCCGTGGTCAACGGCTGCGTTGCCAAAGGTGAGTGTTCCGGAGGCATCGAGGGCCGGCGAGATCACCGGATTGACGTTGGTCAGCCATGACCGACCGATAGCGTCGCGCCGCGCGATCAAGGTGTCGGCGACGTGCTTCTCCGCCGCGGCATCCGTGTACTTGCCGGTGCGAACGGCGGCGCGGATCATCTCGTCGGTGAATGCCATCACCCGCCGAGCCGCCCAGAATGTGTCATCAGGGCGCGCACGTCGAAACGCCGGGTTTGGCACCCGAGGTTTCCAGTTTGGTGGATCGAAGCGATCGGCGGAGAAATGGCCGGCCGACGGGTACTTCGGATAGTCCACGAAGTGATACGAGGGAATGTAGAACCCCAGACCTGCGATGTTCCGCATCGTCGTCTTGCCGTCGACGATGTATTCGAAGCCTTCGTCGTATTCGCGGGCTTTGAGCGATGCGCTGCCCATGGTCGAGCCGAAATCGATCATGTAGTGACGCACCACTGCCTTGCCGTTTTCGGTTACCAGCGCATCGAGTGAGTTGATGGCCTTACTGTCGACGTGGTTGGTCCACGCGGCAAAGACACGGAGCGCGCGCAGTTCGCGCCTATGCTCGTGCGGAATGACGTCGTTCGGATCGTCGGAGCGCATCCCGGCGTATAGGAAGGGGCCAACGGGCTTCCCTTCGACGGCCTTGCTCGCAATCACGCGATACGAGCCGTCCGGATCCTGCGCGGCCATACCCAACAGCCGATCGAGGTCGCGCGTCGTGAGCCGGCGTTCCGCGCCGTCGACGGCGGTGATCCGCGACTTTTCGTTGAGCACGAGGTCTTCTCGCGTGAGCTTGGTCACGTGGTTCTCGGGCACGTGGTATCCAAGCGCGTAATAGAGCTTGGTGACCGCTGCCTCCGCGCCGCTGGCCATCTCTGGATACTTGGGGGGGTCGAACTTGATGAACCAGAGGTCGTTCTTGGTATCGCGGATGGTGAACCCCGGAGTCACACCGTCGCTCTTGCCGGATGTAATCGTCCAGACGCCGGGGGCGGGACCCGTACCGGTATCAGGCCCCTTGGCAACTTCCTCGACGGTCATCGGCCGCGAGCCCATGCGATTGGTGAACCAGGTCGAATCGGGGACCTCGTCGATGGTGTTGATGCTCATGGCCCGCTTGTTCATGTCGGGGTCGCCCGGATTCCCGAACAAGTTCCGGCTTTCGTCGTAGATGAGGTTCACCGACTTGGGCCGCACGCCCGACGCATCCTGGGAGTCCACCACGCGAGCAATCGGGTCGTCGTCGAAAAACCGGCGCTTCTGCCCATCGGCGGTTGTCGTGGTCGCTGCAATGACAGCAAGCGACACGACCGCGGGTCGCAGAGGTCGAATCATGTTGAGCCGAATCTTGAATGTCATGGCAATGCCCTTAGGTACTGAATGCCGCCGGTGAAGTGAATGCGGAATCCCTCGTCTCCATGAGCAAGGTCGACGCGCCACACGGTCTGCGTCGGTCCATGGAAGCGGAACCCGATGCCGTATCCACTCTTCAGTCCGTTGAAGTCGAGATCCCGGCGTTCCTTCGCAACCTTGCCCCAATCTCCGAAGATCGCCGTGTCGAGGATGCGGGACGGCGTCCAGCGGTACTCGGCGCTCAGCGCCATCATATGGTTGTCACGAAAGCGAAAGTCTCCGTAGGCGCGGTGTGTGTTGTTTCCCCCGAGCGACGGCAGGAGGTGATATGGGATCACCTGTCCATCCTCGACTTCGGCAGACTGCACGAATGCTCGGAAAGCGAATATCCAGTGCTCCTTGAGAACGGGGATGAACTGGCGGAAGTCGAAATCGTAGCGTTGGAAGCCGAATTGGTCGTCGGCGTCGCGGAAGTCGTTCAACGTCGCGCTGTAAAGACCGCCGCTCCGCGTGTACCCCGGCGACTCGCGCCAGTCGATCGCCGCAGTGCCCCGCAGGTGTGTGTAAGTGGTCTTGTTGAACAGGCCCGGCGCGGTGAAGTCATCGTGGACGGTTTCGATCGACGGCTTGGTCCCTGCACCCTCGCGATCCTCGACTTGCCGGTAGTCCGCGCCGCCGGTGAAATACAACCAGCGAACCGGCTTCAGCGTCAGGCTGCCGCCGCCTTCCGCCTCCTTGATCCCATAGTTGGCTGCGATCGTCCTTGATCGTCTCGTTGCCAAGCCCGTAATACGGGACCTGTGTCGCGTCACAAAGCTGCCATGGGTTTCGATCTTCCAGCTTGTTGCCCGCCAGCTCGGGAAAACGCAACGAGGTGTCCACGCCGCGTAGTTGCGAACCGACCAGGCGCCACCGAGGTTGAATCGGGCATGACCGAACGACCGTCGCATGCAAGCCCCGGCGTGATGCCGCCCGACGGGTAGACGCTGCTGGAATGTCACATACACGACGTTGGGAGACGTGAAGTAGTCCTCGAACCAGTCGATGAGCTTTTTCGGCACGCTGACGCGACGTTGGGAGTGAGCTGTTTGGATTTCTCAGCTTGCTGTGACGCAATTTCGCCCGCGCGCGTGTCCTGGGCCACGGCGCCGCAAGGAACGAGGATCACGGCAGCCGCTAAGGCACTTTGGAGAAGTCGTGTTCGAAGTCGACAGGAATTTGTTCTCATCACGATCCGGAGAGTTTTACCTGTCAGCACGTGTCCTTGCAAGAGTCAATTTGACCCATCAAGCGGTGGGGCTTGACTGTCGGGATCCTGTTGCGTACACTCGGCTCCTATCGATTTAGATAGGAGACCTCGTGGCCACCGAAAAACTCGAGCTGCTCGTACTCCGAACCCTCGCGCTGGCGCCGTTGCACGGATACGGGATCGGCCAGCGCATCGCGCAGGTCTCCGGCGGCGTGTTCAAAGTGACGCTGGGTGCTCTGTACCCGGCGTTACAGCGTCTGGAGCGCGCCGGCCTGGTGAAAGGCGACTGGGCGACAACGGAGAACGGGCGTCGCGCTCGCTATTACGCCATCACCGCCGCTGGTCGCCGGCGATTGTCGGCTGATCAAGCGGCGTGGGAGCGTACCGCGGCCGCCATGATGAGAATTCTCCACGCCGACAGCGAGTAGAGCCATGCGCACTTTCTGGCGCCGCTTCGTCGAGATCGTCATGGCTGGACGGCTCGATCGCGAATCGACGGAGGAACTCTCGCATCACATCGAATCCGCCGTGTTGGAAAAGATGCGCAGCGGTTTGACCGAACAGGAGGCCCGACGCCAGGCTCGAATCGAGCTGGGCAGCATCCGTTCGACGCGCGAGCTGTTGGCGGAGGACCGCGCGCGTTTTCCACTGGAGCAGATCGCGCGCGAAGCCGCGTACGCCGCTCGTGTGCTGCGCTCTACGCCGGGCATAACCTTGCTCTCGATCGGCGCCATGGGAATCGGCATCGGCGTCAGTGCGATCCTTTTTGCCCTGGTCGACGGCATCGTCCTACGCCCGCTGCCGTACCCAGACCCGGGACAGCTCGTTCGCATCTTCGACGAGAACCCGCAGGCGGGTGTCCATCGATCGGGCGTCACGACCGGCAACCTCGTGGATTGGCGTCAACGCACTTCGGTCTTTGAAGGCATCGCCGGCTACTACTCAGTTGGCCGAACTCTGAGCTCGGCCAACGATGCCGAAGTCCTGATTGCAGCCCAAGTGACCGAGGATTTTTTTCCTGTGTTGCAGGTGTCGCCGATTCTCGGCCGCACCTTCACTGTCGAAGAAACTCGGCGCGCGGAGTTCAACAATGCGGCGAACCCGGTCGGGCCGGATCCAGTAGCCCTGCTCTCGTATTCGTTGTGGCAGCAGCAGTTCGGGAGCGATCCAGCGATCGTCGGCCGCACCATCACCGTCGAGCGGCGTCCCTTCAGGGTGGTGGGCGTGATGCCCGAGCGTTTTTCGATTCCAGATGCGGGTGTCCAGCTCTGGATCCCGTGGAGCGTGTCCGCGAAATCGCCCAGGGATCAGCACTTCGTGAGCTCGGTGGCGCGTTTGAAGCCTGGCGTTTCGATGGTGCAAGCCGAAGAGGAACTCAATCGCGTGGCGCGCGACCTGGCTGCTGAATACCCGTCGACCAACCGCGGTTGGAGCGTCAGTCTTGGTTCGCTAACCGACGAGGTCGTCGGCGAAACCGGGCGACTGTTGTGGATTCTGCTGGCGGCCGTCGGGATCGTGCTGTTGGTCGCCTGTGCCAACGTCGCACTCTTGTCGCTGATGCGCGGCCTCGATCGGGCCTCCGAGACTTCGGTTCGCGTGGCGCTCGGGGCCTCCTCACGACGGCTATTGCGCCAGTTCTTCATGGAGTCGGCTGTGCTGGCTGCACTCGGCGGAGCGCTTGGCATCGCGGTCGCACTGGCTGGCCTGCGACTCATACCGGCGGTGGTCCCCGACTGGCCTCGTGTGAACGAAGTCGCACTCGATAGCCGTGCGCTGTGGCTGATTACCGGGCTCACGACGCTGTCGGCGATCGTGTCCGGCCTGCCGCCCGCCTGGCGGCGAATTCACGCCGATCCGATGACTGGGTTCGCGTCGGGATCGCCCCGGACCACCGCCGCCGCGAGACATCATCTGCTTCGGGATGCCATCGTGATCGGTCAGGTGGCATTGGCAGTCGTCCTGCTCGCCGCATCAGGTGTGCTGGTTCGGAGCTTCCTGCACCTCCGTTCGAAGGAGCCCGGCTTCAATCCCTCGGGCGTATTGGTGGTTCCGATCTTTCTCGACAGCCAGGCCTATAGCACTGGGGCGCATTCGCGCGCGTACTACGCGCGATTGTTCGAGCGCCTCAGCGCCTTGCCTGGCGTATCTGCCGTCGGCGGCGCCACGACTGTGCCGACCAGCCCACTCGGTCCCGATTTCGAGCGTCCGGTCTGGCCAGATGGAAGCGAGCAGGATGAATCGCGCCGCATTCCTGCCGCTGTTCGCGTCGTCACGCCCGGCTACTTTCCAGCGCTTCAGTTGAAAGTCGTCGATGGCCGCCATTTTACGGACGGCGATCGACCGGACACGCCATCCGTGCTGATGGTGAGCGAAACGCTGGCACGCAGGGTGTGGCCGGCTCAACGAGCGGTTGGCCAGCGGCTGGTCGTCGATTACAGCACCGCGGGCACGTACCCATATGAAGTGGTTGGTGTCGTTGGCGACGTTCGATTTCGCGGACCGCGAAGCGAACCCGGCCCCGAGATCTATCTTGCTCACGCCCAACAGCCATATTTGATCCTCAACGTGACGGTTCGAGCCAGCGGCGACCCTCGACGACTGATACCCGCGGTGCGAGCGGTGTTGAAAGAAGTCGATCCGCAGAAGCCCGCACACGGACTGAATCCGCTGGAGCAACTCGTTGGTGCGACGCTCCAACGTGAGCGTCAGGCGATGATGACCCTGCTGGTATTTGGCGTGACATCGATCTTTCTTGCCGTCCTCAGCGTTTACGGCGCCCTCTCCCAGCGCGTCCGCGAACGTTCGCGAGAGATCGGCCTGCGAATGGCGATGGGAGCGGATCCCACGCGACTGATTCGATGGGTCGCTTCGCTCGGCTTGCGGATCGTGGTCTGCGGCATCATGCTCGGGTTGGTGGCCTCCTGGCTGCTCCGCGATACCGTCGCGAGCCTTCTCGTGGACGTCGCGCCCGCTGATCCGGTGACAGCTGCTGCGGTCACCGGTATCGTGTTTGGCATTGGCCTGATTGCGACACTCATTCCCTCCTGGCGGGCGACGCGGATCGATCCCGTCGCCATACTGCGACGTGGGTGACCGACCGTGTCTTTTCACATCGTCACCCTGAGGACCGACGCTCCTGAGCTGATCGAGCAGGCAGCGGCGCTTCTGCACCGAACTTTCCTGAATCGAAGTCAGGACTGGCAGGACATGCCCGCGGCGCGGGAAGCGGTCGTTGAATCCCTCGCTTCCGACAAGATCAGCCGAATCGCCCTCGATGATTCGAACAACGTCGTGGGTTGGATAGGCGGCCTTCCGATGTACGACGGGCGCGTGTGGGAGATCCATCCGCTGGTCGTTGCTGAACACTATCGGGGACAGGGCATCGGCCGTGCCTTGGTTCAAGATCTCGAGGCTCTCGCTCGCGAGAAGGGCGCGCTCACGCTCTGGGCCGGGAGCGACGACGAGCATGATGAGACGAGCTTGGGAGGGGTTGATCTCTACGAGGATGTTCTGGGGTCGATCCGCAGCATTCGAAATCTCGCCAATCACCCCTACGAGTTCTACTTGAAAGTCGGCTTCCAGATTGTCGGCGTGTTGCCGGATGCGAACGGCCCTGGAAAGCCCGACATCTTTCTCGCCAAACGCGTGCCGCGCTAGAACCGCCTATTCCTGGCGAAGCGCCTGTGTCGGTGCGATCGAGGTAACTCGCATCGCTGGCAGGACGCAGGCGCTCAGAGCCACGAGCAGCAAAACCATGGGCGCGATCGCGAACGAGACGCCATCGAGCGGGTCGATTTCGAAAAGTAATCCGCTCATGACGCGCGTCAGCAGGGCGGCTGCGGCAACCCCGATAACGAGCCCGGCAAGGGTCGAGACCAATCCCTCGCGAACGACAAGGGTGATGAGGGCGCTCCGGCTGGCGCCCAGCGACGTTCGAATACCAAACTCGCGCGTCCTGCGCGAGATCGCGTACATCAGCCCGCCGTAGAGGCCAATCGCAGCGAGTCCGAGCGCGAGCGCCGCGAAGGCCGAGACCGTAGTCGTCGTGAACCGTGTCTGCCCCACCGAGGCGGAGAGATCGGTCGAGAGCATCCTGATGTTGTGCACCGGTGCTGCCGCATCGACCTCGCGCACGATGGCTCGCAGGTTCTCGGCGATGACCATCGAGTCGTTGGTGGAGCGAATCACGAGATTGATTTCTGAGCCGGTGGTCACGGCGCCGTGATTGCCGAGCGCCACGTAGACTTCCGATCGAGGAGCGTCGACCAGCCCGTTCTTGAGCACGTTACCGATCACCCCGACAACTTCTACTCGTGACTTGGGACCGAGAATGCCGTGGAAGATACGGCCGAGTATTGGCTGACCATCGTTGAGGTAGGTGCGCACGAACTCTTCGTTCACGAGCATTGCCATGGTGGGGCGCCCCACGTCGGAGGCGCTGAGCAGCCGTCCCTCTTTGAGCCGCAGTCTGAGCGACTCCGCGTAGCCGGGGGTTGCGATGTATCCCAACGCGCGGGCGATGACCGCATCCGGTCGATTTTCAGGGAGTCGGAAGCCGATGACGTGGGTCGCGTCGCCCAGGGGTGCCATGTTCGCAGCCCCGGCGCTCTCGACTCCCGGGATGGCCCGTACGCGTTCGATGACCTCCGACGCAACGCGCTGCCAGCGTGCGGGGGTCACCTGTCCGCCTTGAAGCGCGATGCGGGCGGTGACGACCTGGGCGGCATCGAACCCCGCATCACGGTTGGTCAACCGTTCGAAACTTCTGAGCAACAGTGTTGCGCCGACGAGCAGCAGCACCGCGAACGCGGCTTGCAGTCCGATCAATCCGCGACGCGTTCGCGAAGAACGCACGCTGATCGACGCGCCCGGGCCGTCACGAAAACCGCTGACCGGGTTCACCCGTGAGCCATGCAACGCGGGTGCGATGCCCACCAGCATTCCGATCACAATCGAGGCTCCGAGCGCATATAGCAGAGGCCCCGCGTCGAGCTGAACGTCGGCGATGCGGGGAAAGGAGCGAGGCACCAGCGTAGGCCAGCTCCGCACGAGCGCCCAGGCGAGAAAGACCCCAACCGCGGCGGCGCCTATCGCCAGGACCAGGCTTTCCGCGAACATTTGACGGAGGAGCCGTCCGCGACCGGCGCCAATCGCGGATCGAACCGCAAACTCCCGCTCGCGCGCGATGCCTCGCGAGAGGAGCAGGTTCGCGACATTTGCGCAGCCCAGGAGCATGACCAACGTCGCGCCAACGATCAGCAGCAACACTGCCGACCGGACCCGCGCTGTCGTTTGATCGACGATTGTGCGCACGCGAATCGCGACCGGTCCGCCTTTCCCGAAGAGAAGTTCGGCCGCTATGGGCCGCGGTCCGAGTGTGCGTGCGATGTTGGTCCCTTCCGCCTCCGCTTGCACGGCTGTCATGCCGTCAGCGAGACGGCCGATGGCCGTGAAGACATGGACCGACTGGTTGGGGCCGTTCGGTTCCGTGGACCGAGGCACGATGAACGGCGTGTAGAGCTGGCGATCTTGATCAGGAAACGAAAATCCCGGTGGGGTGACGCCAACGATTTGTCGCGGCACGCCGTCGAGCGTCAACGACTGACCAACTGCTTCTGGCCGGCCGCCGAAGCGCCGGAGCCAATACCCATGCGAGAGAATCACGACGCGGTCGGCGCCGGCGACGCCTTCACCAGCCTCGAAGAACCGGCCGACAACTGGGTTGACGCCGAGCGTTGGCAATAGCTCTGGTGACACTGAAGCCGCACGCAGCCGCTCCGCATCGCCGATTCCCGTGACGTTGAACGCCCGTTCGCTATATGCGGCCATCGCGGTGAGCGTCTGAGAGCGCTCGCGCCATGAGTTGAAGGCCAGGTGACCGATCAACGCCTCCTGCAGCGGTGAGGTGGCATCCACGTGATATTCGGACAGACGCACGAGGCGATCGGGGTTCTGATACGGCAACGGCCGCAGCAACACGCCATACGCTACGGCGAAGATCGCGGTGTTGGTGCCGATTCCGAGTGCCAGGGTCAGGATCGCCGTCGCGGTAAACCCCGGGCTCTTGCCGAGGGTCCGGACGGCATATCGGACGTCCGTGACGAAATCGTGCAGCCAGGGCAGCGTATCCGCGTCGATGGCCTGCTCGCGCGCCCGGGTCATGCTGCCGAATCGCCGCTGCGCTTCGCGTTCGGCTTCTTCACGCTTCATTCCGTTCCGTACGAGCTCGTCGGCTCGCTCCGCCAGATGAAACCGAACCTCTTCGTCGAAGTTCCG
This sequence comes from uncultured Acidobacteriota bacterium, assembly GCA_963724485.1. Taxonomy (GTDB): domain Bacteria; phylum Acidobacteriota; class Vicinamibacteria; order Vicinamibacterales; family UBA2999; genus JACCSI01. The sequence goes on along the minus strand of CAVRUW010000006.1, from coordinate 31,116 downwards.
CGCATCACGCGATCGCCAGATGGTCGTTCGCAGCCGTCGGATCAAACCCATGGCAGTCCTCAAACGAAGCGCAAAACCTTGCCGACACCTTCGCTGAGCCGGCTCCACTTGGCTTCTTCGGCTTCGAGCTGGCGCTGACCGGATCGGGTGAGTCGATAGACGCGCGCGCGCCGGTTGTTGACGGTCATCTTCCACTCCGCGGCAATCCACCCGGCCTGTTCCATGCGGTGGAGCGCGGGGTAGAGTGAGCCTTCCTCGACACGCAGCAACTCCCCGGAGACGATTTGCAGGTGAGTCACGATGCCGTACCCGTGCTGAGGCTCTCGACTGAGCGTCTTCAGGACCAGCAGGTCGAGTGTCCCCTGCAACGCATCGGGTTTTTTCGGTCGCCGCAGCATAAACCTAGATGTCTAGGGTAGGCTCGGTCGAGGCTGTTCGTCAAGGTCGTCGTCCCACATTTCTTGCTGTGCCATGCGACTTCGTGTTGCATCTGTCCGCGTAGAGAGTGAGATGATCCGGGCGCGGCCGAAGGAGGTGCGAGATGCGCGAGAGGTCGAAGCGATGCGGCTTGTCAGCACTGATGGCGATCCTGATCGCGGGCACCGCGACGGCCGGCAGCGTGATGCTTCGTGCGCAGGCCATCCACGAAGCGCCGGCCAACGCGACATCCACGGGACGACTCACCCCGCAAGGCGAGCCGGGCACACCGCTGAATGTTTCAGGCGTCGTGGTTGGTCCTGACGGCACGCCGATCGCCGGTGTGTCGATCTACGCCTATCAGACGGATCACGAGGGCTACTACGGCGTCAAACCGGCCAGCGACAATCGCAATCCGCGGCTGAAGGCGTTCTTGCGCTCCGATGCGCGCGGCCAATGGTCCTTCGACACGATTCGCCCCGGCTCATATCCCGGGTCCAAGGTGCCGGGCCACATTCACTTCGAGGTTGCCGCAAAGGGACACGCGCCGCGAATTTTCGAGATCGTGTTCGAAGGCGATCCGTTCGTGACGGCGCAGATGCGAACCGATCCGGCGTTTTCCGTCAGACCGGTCGAGGCGAGCGGAAAGGTCACGGAGCGCATCGTCTTGAAGTAGTGCTCTATGAAAGCGACTGTTGCGTGGTCGCTTTGCCGGCATAGTCGCGTCGCCGGCGCTGCCCAGCACAGTTCGTGTCGACTCGGGCGGACGTCGTCGTGTCGAGCGGCGACGACCTGGAGTGCCGTGTCGGAAGAAAATCGCCTTGGAGCGGTCGTTGCGGCGGCGGCCCTGATTCGCCACCATCGCTCAAGAAACCTTAGCACTCAAACGATTTGGCAACCGAGCTTCGAAATAGCAAAGCCGCCGCCGACGCCAAGTATCGTGCGCGGAGAGGCGATTTTTCCACGGCACGAACCGGGAGGCGCCGGTCGACACGACTGTGCCGCAACCGAACGATTCGCGCCGTCCAAATCTGAGCGCGTAAGCAGCTTATGTCAACGCGACGAACGAATCGTCCTGACCGCAAACACGGGCGCGACTTCGTTGCCGCCCGTCGCCTGGAATTTGATCGTCACCTTCTGCTTGCCGCGGGTCATCTCCGCCGGCAGCGGATACTCCACCTCGAAGAACCGCGACACGCTGCTTTGCGCGAACGCTTGATCGCCGATGCGCTGGCCTTCGGCGTGAATCTCGAAGCTTCGTGCGCGCCGGTTGTCGCTGTTATATGTGACGACCAGCGTCATTGGCTGAGAGGCGTCGACCGGCACGTCGTACGAAAACCACTTGGCGGCTCGGCGACCCGGCCGCCCTTCGGCGCGCACGATGGTCGTTTCTTCCCCTTGCTGATTGAACGACTTCTCGGCTTTTGGATCGCCCGCGGGCACGAACCCGACCGATGCAGCTTCGAGCGCACGTTGACGTTCGTTCTCCGCGGTGCGTTCGGCGAGCCTGGCCTTGTACTCAGCTGGCGTGAGGATGTCCCAGTACGCGGAGTACGTCCGGCGATGCAGACGGTAGAACGGGGCGAACTCGATGGGGGCACCGAGGTTGACAGCGCGAAACATGCCCTGACGGTCGCTGATTGGTTGCAGCGAGGAAAGGACATCGCGCTCGGCGACGAGCGGTGGCGCGTCGGCCGGGATGGGCGACTCGTCCGCGGCGCCTCGACCGCGCGGGGGGGCGGTACCCAAATCTCCTGCGAGCACCAACGGTCCCCACAGAATCGCCGCACGCTTCGGATTGTCGGGCAGGCGATCGAGCCGCAGCGACTTTGGCAAGACCAGCGAAACCACGTCACCAGTTCGCCAGGTGCGTTTGATCTCGACGTACGCCCCAGGGCTGGGCAGTGAGCTGACGACTTCTTGGTTGACCCGAACGGAGAAGCCATCCCCGGCCCAGGACGGTCGACGAAGGACGATGGTGAAATCGCGCGGTGCCCGCGACTCGAGCGTCAGCGTCGCCGCATCGCCTTCGGGGAAGCTCGTCTCCATCGTGAGCTTGACGCCGGCGGCTTCCCACTGCGCCGTCGACGGAGCGTAGAGGTTGACCCACAACCGATCGCCCGCCTCGTAGTACAGCCCCAGCCCGTGGAGCGCGTGACTTTCCATTCCGGTGCCGACACAGCAGGTAAAACTGCGGTTCATGTCGGCGTACTCACGGCGCACGCCACCACCCACGGGCACCATGTAGCAGGTTGCCCCGTCACTCGGATCCATCGATCCGAGGATGTGATTGAACAGTGCCCGCTCGTGGAACTCCGCATATTCGACGCGCGGCTGCAGGGCAAACAGCTTTCGCGTCAGCTTGAGCATGTTGTAAACGTTGCAGGTTTCCGACGTGCGGCCCTCGGTGATGTTGCCCAGCCGATCCGGCTCACGAAAGTACTCGTCCTTGCCATGACCGCCGGTTGCGAACGTGTGGTGGTTGACCACCCGATCCCAGAAGAACGCGGCAGCCACGTTGTCGCTGGCTTCACCGGTATAGGCGTACCGCGTCGCTGACCCAATCAGCTTCGGCACTTGGGTGTTGCCATGCAAGCCATCGAGCGGATCCTCGCGCCGCTTCAACGGATCGAGCACCGCCTTGTGCTCGAACTTGTAGGAGAGGTTCAGCCACCGCTTGTCGCCGGTATCGGCGTACAGGTCGGCCATCATCTCGTTCATCCCGCCGAACTCGGTGGCCAGCATGCGCTGCACGCGCTCGTCGTCCATCGGCGCGAGAAACCGTTCGGCCCATTCGGCGAACTTGATTTCGATCTCGAGCGCGGTTTGATTGCCGGTGTGGCGGTACGCATCGCGCAGCCCGGCAAAGGTCTTGTGCAGGGTGTACCACGGTGACCACAGACCGTTGAGGTCGAAGTTGGCCGCCTTGATGTTGCCCTTCGATACCTCGGCGAATGCGGTCTTGACGCCGTCGAGTGCGCCCGCGAAGCCGTCCCCCTGCTTGTCCTGAACGATCTTCAACTCCGAGACGATGTAGTCGGCGCGCTGTTTGAAGCGGGCATCACCGGTGGCCGCCCACATGAGGCTGACCGCTGACAGATAGTGGCCGGCGATGTGTCCCGTGAGCTGACGGCCGTCCGCGTCCCATCCGGTCAATCCAGGCGCTTTGGGTTCGAGGCCGGCCCGCACGCGGTAGAACGCGAGCATCCGGTCGGGTTCGAGGGAGAGGAGATACTTCGCGTCGAGCTCCTGTGCCACCTTGAGAGGTCCGCCGGTCAGTCGCACGGCGGTGAGTGGCAGCGGACGCGCGGCATCGGGGACGGTGCGCGTGATGCGCTGTGCAAATCCCGAGCTGATTAGCCAGGCAGAACCGCCGGCAAGTACGTGAAAGAACTCCGCGCGGGACAACCTCATAGCGCGGAAGTTACCAGTTCCCAGTTGTCAATTCAAAGGACCTGTGACGGTAACTGGAAACTGGTAACTGACCGTCGTTCTCAATAGGGCGGTTGGTAGAACCACCGCGCGCCTGGCTCATCGTCCCAGGCGCACCAGTCTGGCGACTTCAGCCAGTCCTGGCCGACATCGCCGATGGGCGCTCCCGGCGGTGCGTTTGGCGGCGGGATCAGCCGCGCCACCTCAGCGGGCCGTTCGAGAAACCGCGTGATGTTGGCCGCGAGCAGGTTGTATTGCGCGACGTCCGCCTCGGGCTTGGTGGTCGTGGTCTTCAGTCGCGAGCCCAGACGCTGCAGCTTCATCGACGCGACCGCGCGCGCCTGTCCGTTGGGCGCCGCAGTGGCGAGCCACATCAGTCGATCGATCAGCACGCGCTCGGTTGCCCGGCGGACTTCCGCCTCGTACGGCGACGTGGTGACGGCATCGAACGTGGCCTTCGTCAACCGGTCGATTACTTCGCCCAACCCCGGGAGCGTCGGATCGATCGCGTTCTGGGCGACCATTCGAGCCGCGCGATCGTGCTGCAGCACGAAGCCGATCGTGACGTCCGCCGCGACTGTCGCAGGGCCCAACGGGTCGAACGCTTCGCCGGTTGTCCGGGGGAAGAGTTCGCGATGGAGACCGTAGCCTGGTGGGCGTGGGGGTATCGAGTCGAGGATCTTTTTCGGGACCGTGAGCTCAGAGGGCTTGAGTGTTGCCGCGAGTGCCTCGAGCGCTGTGCGCTGATTCGCCGCAGTTTCCCACTTGGTGGGCGTCCGGCCATCGCCTCGCATCGCATACACGAAGTCCTGTCCGGCGATCATCGACGAAGCACTCTCCACCGCGTAGCGATGGTGCATGTAAATCGGCACGAGCGGCTCCTCGATCGTCGTCATCGGCGCGCCCGCGCGAATGGTGCGCTCGCCAATTCGATCGAGCGCGGCGCGGCGGACTTTCATCATTCGATTGAGCTCGTCGGCCTGATTGGTGCCGTTCGACCACTGATCCGATCGCGGATGGATATCGGTGTCCTGGTTCGTGAAGTAGCGCAGGTCACCGTCCCATGCATCGCTGAGGATCTTCTTGAGCGGCGTCGCCTCGTCTGAACCCTTGGGGAACTCACGATAGCCGTAGTTGATCGCGACCTTGTCCCAGTCACCAATCCGTGGTGCATAAGCTTCGGAGAGATCGATGGTCCCGTCCTCCTTGAGTTTCTCCATCGGATGCGGATAGTCCATCACCGAAATCCAGCCTTTGCCGCTGCTGTAGTAGTTGTGGCCGAGGCCGAGTGTGTGGCCCACTTCGTGGGCTGAAAGCTGCCGGATGCGAGCCATCGCGGTCTCGTAGAGGACCGCCGGCTTCTCGTTGCCGGTGGTGTAGGGTGAAAGCAGCCCCTCGAAGATCATGTAGTCCTGCCGGTCGCGCAGCGAACCGAGCGTCACGGTTGCCTTGATGATTTCTCCGGTCCGCGGATCCGTAACCGTTCCACCCGAGCTCCAGCCTCGCGTCGAGCGGTGAACCCAATTGATCATGTTGTAGCGAATGTCCATCGGGTCGGCGCCGTCCGGCAGGACATCCACTTTGAACGCGTTGCGGTAGCCAGCCGCTTCGAACGCCTGGTTCCACCAGCTGGCGCCTTCGACCAGTGCCTTCTTCACGTCCTCGGGCGCACCCGAGTCGACCCAGGTACCTGAATCGGTTGGACCGGCTCGCTGACGGCGGCAGCGGGATCCTTCTTCTGCAGTCGATGTCGACGGATGTAGCGAATCTGGATCGGTTCGGTGATCGGCGCGCTGTAATCGAGGAAGCTCATGCCACCGTAGCCCGCGCGCGGATCGTCGACGCGTGGCTGGTAATTGCCATCCGGCAACTCGACGAATGACGCATGCTCGCGCAGCGTTACTGCTTCCGGCGTCGGCGTCACGCTGCCCACGGTCCCGGAAAACAACCCACCGCCGCCAAAGCCGCCGCCTCCGCCGCCACCTCCACCTCCCCCTGCACCGCCCGGGGCAATAGGCTGTGGGCCCTGCACTGGGCCACCACCGCCGCCGCCACCGCCGCCGGTGGCCTCGTTGACGAACGTCAGGGTCACGTCGACTTCGGTGTTCTTGGGAAAGTTCTTGGTGTTCGGCAGATAGAACGCGCTGCGCGTGCGGTCGACACGGTAGTTGCCGGGCCGCAACGAGTTTCCGGCCCCGTTGATGTCACGCAAGTAGAAGTCGGTGGCATCGACGAGCACTCTGTCGCCCGACTCGGCGGCCACCGCGAATCCCCACAGCACGGACTTCGCAAACGAATCCTCGACGGCCTTTCGCTCGAGCGGATTGCTGCTGCTCGATCGGAAGGACTGATTTCCCTGAACCAACAACACGCGTGGGCCGACGCGCTGGAAGCGCACGACGCGTCCCGCGCCGCCGCGGCCGCGGTCGAGCCCGATGTCGTTCGATCCCAGGCCGGCCGACAGCCCGTTCGAGAAAAGAAAATCGCTGTCGAAGCGCGCGATCTCCAGGTACATCGTTCCGCTGCGTTCGTCCCAGTACAGCGGGAAGAAGCCGTCCATCTTCTTCATGCCGCTCGTCCGCTCGTCGATCGAAGGCGGCGGCCCTGATCGTTGCGGCGGCTGCTGGGCCTGTACGGCCATGGTCAGGATCAGGCACACCATGATCCCGATGATGGGGACGCGTCGTTTCATCATGTGGGAGTTCCTCGCGAGGGCGATTCTACTTGACCTTCCATTCCTGAACGCCGGCCGAGAAGCCGGATTGCATCGATATCTCCAAACGTAACGCGGACGTGGTGACGGGACTGAACGTCAGGGTATTCCAGCCGTTCGTCGCCACGCCAAATTGGTCCTGCGTTCGAACGGGCAGCCAGGATTCACCACTCTTGTAGAGCAGTTTCCACGCGCCTGGAACTCGTACGCCACCGCGGCCCGTGTCATCGAACCAGTAGATCTGACTCTGGGACACCGTCGCCGGCGCGGCAAACGTCATTTCAAGCCACTCCGAGGCGCTGCCCTGAACTGGCCACCAATCGAAGTAAGCGGAAGGATCCGCGGAGCTTGCCGGCTCGTCGCCGTCGATCACGTTGCGAGGGTTCTTTCCCCGACCACTGGGCAGCGGTGAGGCAGTGATAGTCGACGTCGTGGCCAACGTCGGATAGGGCGTCGGTCGCGCCGCCGCATCGTTACGCGCCAGCCACACCGCCATCTGACCACGTCCTCTATTGGCCCACGTCGCGTACGGGATCGCCATGAACGGCTGTTCCGCACGTTGCACGGCTCCACGTTCGTCGATCGACAAACCGATCGCCTGACCACGGATCAACTGCACGCCATTCAGCAGGCCAGGATGAAACTGTGTTGTCAGCGGGTTGACGTCCGGAAGGACGATGTTGCGGACTCTTCCATTGGGGTTGTCAGGCCACTCCGCGGCAAAGACGATGGGTCCTCGTTGCAGCGCCACTCGATCGCGATCGGCAATCACCTGGTCGTGCGCGATGACTCGTCGCACCGGCATGGGCAGATTGACGAGGATGGTGTCGCCGCCAGTCCACTGGCGATCGATCGTGACGAAGCCGTTGGCCAAGGTCATGGCTGTCGGCTGCCCATTGACGCGTACGGTGGCTGTCTCGTCGAATCGATCGAGATACGTATAGAGCGCGCTCGGCACCGGCTCGTTCCGAGCCCACCCGGGAATGCGCACCTTGATGGTCAACTGACGCGGGCGATCGGGAAGGACGGTGATCTTGATCGCACCATCCCAGGGGTAGCGGGTTTCCTGTACGAGCCTGGTGGTTCCACTGGAGAGCCGGATGTCCGCGGATCCCGCCGCAAAAAGATTGACGTAGATCTCATCCTCAACCTCCGCGCGACGGGTCGCATAGACATATCCAGGCACCGAGGGCATGAACCGCGTGATGTTGCCGGGGCAGCAGGCGACGCCAAACCACTCCTGCCGTGCGTGCTGACCGTTGGATTCGAGTGGGTTGGGATAGAAATAGGTCCTGCCATCGAGCGAAACGCCGGCCGCCAGCCCGTTGTAGAGGGTGCGCTCCATCACGTCGAGATATTTCGCATCGCCTTCGAGAAGAAACAAGCGGTGATTCCAGAAGTCCATGCCGACAGACGCACACGTCTCACTGTAGGCCGTCATGTTTGGCAGTTCGTAGGGTTGGCCAAACGCCTCGCCACTACCGGACGCGCCAATGCCGCCGGTGATGTACAGCTTGCTCGTGATCAGGTGATCCCAGATGCGTTTACCGGCTCCGCGGATCGCCTGATCGCCAGTCAATGCCGCGACGTCCGCCATCCCCGAGGTACATGTACACAGCCCGCACCGCATGACCCACCGGCTCGCTCTGCTCGATGACCTTGAGATGGGCCTGGTTGTAGGTGAGGCCGCGCGGGTTGACTCGTTCTCCCTCCGGCAACGCGCCTGGTCCACGCTCGTCGAGCAGGAACTTCGCGAGGTTCAAGTAGTCCTGCTTGCCGGTCACACGATAGAGCTTCACGAGCCCCATTTCGGTGATCTGATGACCGGGCCAGGTGGAGCGCTTGCCGGGGCCAAACGTCTTGACCAGGAGATCGGCGGCTTTGGTTGCGACCGAGAGCAGCGTCGTCTTGCCGGTGGCGAGATGGTGTGCGACTGCTGCCTCGAACAGATGCCCCAGGTTGTACAACTCGTGGCTGTCATCACGCTCGATACCCATCGTTCGGGTCCCGCCCAGCGGTGCGGCGACTTGGGATCAATCGTCCGCGTGGTGTAGAGGTAGCCGTCGGGTTCCTGAGCCGCAGCGATTTTCGCGATCAACCCATCGACGTAGGCATCCAGTTTGGGATCCGCGACGACGCTGAGCGAATAGGAGGCGCCCTCAATCACTTTGTAGAGGTCGGTATCGTCGAAGGGATATCCGGGCGGGCGCTTGTCGCTGAGGGTCTCGCCGCGCAGGGCCCGCGCCGCCCGCTCGAAGAGGTTCACCCGTCCAGTGAGCTCGCATTGTTCGAATGCCGCTGGAATGCTCGCGGTTCGGTTGGTTTCGATTCGAGGTGCCCAGAACACGTCGTTCAGATGAACCGCGGTGAACGGCACCGGTTGGATCGGATAGTCGGGTTTCCGCGAGGGCGCGGGTGCCTGGGAGTGGGCCGTGCCGGCGGCGAGCGCGAGCGCCAGGCAGGCGCTGAGGCTCGCATGGCGAGTGCGCATGCCGTCGAATAGTACACTCGGCCGCCAGCCGCAAGGCACCTGAACAGGGCCTCCCATGTTGGAGGGTAGAAGCATGGCGAAGTACGGACGGGCGGCGACCAAGAACGTCGAGTCGGCAATGCGCCGGAGGAAGAAGGGCACGCTTCGCAGCGGATCGGGTCGCAAGGTGAAGAGTCGGAAGCAAGCGATTGCGATCGCGCTCAGCGAGGCGCGCGAGAAGGGTGCGAAGGTCCCGTCGCGGCGGTCGTCGCGGAAATCGGCCAAGGCCAAGTCCCGAAAGACGTCCCGGAAGCGGGCGCGGAAGACAGCCGGCCGCAAGAAATAAGAGGCGCTTGACAGCCCCGTTCGCCGGTGTTATTTTTGTCGCACTAGTGCGATAAAAATAACACTTATGGCGAAACCTCTTCACGCCGTCCTCTCCCGCCGCGAGCGTCAAATCATGGACGTCCTCTTCCGGCGCGGTCGCGTGACCGCCGCCGAGGTCATGGAGGAACTCGGCGGCAGCCCCAGCTACTCGACCGTTCGCACCCAGTTGCGCGTCCTCGAAGAAAAGGGACACGTCCGGCACGAAGACGATGGCGTGCGCTATGTCTATATGCCGGCGGTTCCGGTGGGCACCGCGCGAAAATCCGCGCTTCGGCACCTGGTCGATACGTTTTTCGATGGGTCCACTGAGAAGGTCGTGGCGGCCTTGCTCGGCGGCGAGGGGGCGCGGCTTTCCTCCGACGAAATCGATCGATTGGCTGCGTTGATCGCCAAGGCCAAGAAAGAAGGATCGCGATGACGCTCGCTATCGCGGTAATCGTCGACTCATCGTTAATCCTCGCGGCTGGACTATGCGCGACCGCCCTGTTGCGCCGCCGGTCCGCGGCGCTGCGGCACTGGGTGCTTCTGGCCGCGATGTCCGGCGCGGCTCTGGTGCCCGCACTCGAGTTGATCCTGCCGCCATGGCGGCTGGCCATCGCGTCACCGTCGATTAGCGCGGTCACCGGTCCATTGACTATCTCCAGCGAAGCGCTCCCCGTGACCGCCACGCCAGGGCGCGCTGCTGTTCCCACAGCAGGGTTCGATCGCGCTCAGTTTGTCGCGATGGTGTGGGGAGGAGGCGCGCTCATTGGCTTCGTCATCCTGAGCGCCGGCTTGTGGCGCCTTTCGTGGCTTGCGAAGCGCGGACATGTTGTTTCAGATGGCCCACTCCGCGAGTCGATCGACGCGCTTGCAAAGACGCCACGCCAGCGTCGTGTTCAGCTGCTCATCCAGGAGATGCACCCGGGTCTGGTCGTGACGTGGGGGATGCGACGTCCGACGATCCTGCTTCCCGCGAGTGCGACCGATTGGCCCGAGTCACGTCAACACGCCGTGCTGCTCCACGAATTGGCGCATGTCGAGCGCGGTGATTGGGCGATGCGCATCTTCGCTCTCGCTCTGCGATGCGCGTACTGGTTCAACCCGCTGGTCTGGATGGTCGATCACCGGGTCCAGCAGGAGAGCGAGCGCGCATGCGATGACGTAGTCCTCGGAGCAGGCGTCAACGGCGCCGATTACGCAGGACACTTGCTCGAAGTGGCTCGGGAGGCAATCGGTCTGCGCCGGTCCTGGTCGCCGGCGACCGCGGTTGCCCAGCCATCGACTTTGGAGGAAAGGATTCACGCCATGCTGACGACAGGTCTCGATCGCAAACCTCTTGGCCGCTTGTCCCGAGTCATCGCTCTCGTCGCGCTGGTCGCTGGCGTCGTACCACTGGCCGCGGTCAGCCTCAGCTCACGCTCGGGTTCCCCCAATCTGACGGTTGAGTCCTCTGTCAACGAGCCCGCACCAGCGTTGACCAATAAGATCCTTCGTCCGTGGCGCGAAGCCATCGGCACCGGACAAACCGCCACTGCAGCCATCGTCGGTGTTCTCTACGATCAACATAGCGGCCTGCTTCCAGGCGTGGAGCTTACGCTCACGCAGGATGCGACCGGGGCGACTCAGTCGGTGTCGTCCGACGGCTCAGGCGCGTTTGCGTTTCGCGACCTGCCCGCCGGCGATTACACGCTCGTGACCAGCCTCGCCGGGTTTCAGCGCGTGCGCAACATGATCAGGCTAGGCGCGGGTGCGCAACTGCAACGCAACATCCTGCTGCCGCTCGGCACCCTCCAGGAAACCGTGACGGTGAGCAATGACGGCTCGCCGAGTGCGACCAAACCTGGGGTTCGGCCCGAACGCGAGCTTCCAGAACCGCGCATTGCTTCACCATGCGTGGGCCGTGTCGGTGGTTGCGTCAAGCCGCCGCGAAAGGTGTTTCACGTTTCACCGGACTACCCGGCCGGACTCGCTGCCGCTGGAGTAAGCGGCCAGGTGGTGCTCACTGGTCGTGTCGGCCTCGACGGGTATATGAGCGATCTCCAGCCCGCCGATCCAAACGCTCAGGTCCACCCCGATCTCGTGGCTGCGGCCATCGAAGGCGTGCGGCAGTGGGAGTTCAACCCCACCTATCTCAATGGCGCCCCCGTGGAAGCCTCCATCAAGATCACGGTCAACTTCGTCAACTCTCGCTAGACCCACACCTCTGCGGCCAACGCGCTCATCGGCGTTCGTGAGAAGATTCGCCGATGAGCGCTCGCCTTGTCTGGCCGATCGCGACGCTTCTCGTCGTCTCCTGCGCAGCTACGACTGCATCACCGCAATCAGTCGAGGACGTCGCAAAGCTCATGCGGAGCAGCGATCGCCAGCATCGCCAGGCCTTGTTCGACTTGCTCCAGCCTGTCGTCCTGTCCAATTGCGAATTCGTGCGCCTGGGAGAGCCGAACGACGGCGGGTATCTGATGTGCGGGAATCTCCTTGACCGCGTCGAGGCTGGGTACTCATACGGCATTGCCAACTACGACCAATGGGGATGTGACATCGCGACCAGGCTGGGCGTCGTGCTCCACCAGTACGACTGCTTCGACACCCGACAGCCCGCGTGTTCAACCGGCAAGACCGTCTTTCACGCCGAATGTGTCGCGGCCGCCAGAAAGGTTGAGGAGGGCCGCTTGTTCGATTCGATGGCGAGCCAGTTCGCGCAGAACGGCGACGCCAGCAAGCGGCTGGTGGTCAAGATGGATGTCGAAGGCGCCGAATGGGATTCCTTGCTCAATGCCTCCGACGAGACACTCGACCGCTTCGACCAACTGGCGATCGAGCTCCATTACATGAACGAGCCACGGCACATCGAGGTCGTAAAGCGACTCAAGCAGTTCTTTCACATCGCGCACCTGCACTTCAACAATCACGCATGCGCAGACGGAATCGAACCGTTTCCGGCCTGGGCCTATGAAGTGCTGTTCATCAACAAACGCATTGCCTTCGTCGACGACACAAGACAATGGACCGGCCCACATCGTCTGGCGACGCGAGCTGATCCGCGTCGGCCGGACTGCCAGTCCGTGTCCTCGCCGTAACGTCTCGCATGCGACGTTGCGGCTGGCTCCTGTGTGTCACTCTCGCCGCCTGCGGCATCTCTGTCGGCGCGCAAATCGATCGTCGTCCGTCGACTGCGCGAGGAGAATGGCCCACGTACGGTGGCGATCTGGCGAGCAGTCATTACTCGCCGCTCGATCAGATTCGGCGCGAGAATTTTGCGAGCTTGCGCATCGCGTGGCGCGCTTCGACCCCCGACGCCACGCTCAGCGTGACCCTTCCGGATGGAAGCGAGTGGCGAGCGGCGGCTCGAGAGGTGTTCGACGAGCTCAATCGTCTCGATCCAAAGCGATGGCGTGACGGCCAACCGCCCTTCACCAACAACTTCAAAGCCACGCCGCTGATGGTCGGTGGGTTGCTGTACCTCAACACCCCGCTGTCGATTGGCGCGGCCATCGATGCACGGAACGGTGCGACGCGCTGGGTGTACAACCCGAAAAGCTACGAAGCTGGCACGACCAGCATGAGCCTGCGCTGGAACCAGCGCGGCGTGGCGTACTGGAGCGACGGCGCCGTGGAACGGATCTACTGGGGAACGGGAGACGGATACCTGCTGTCTGTCGATGCCAAGACCGGGATGCCGTCGCGCGATTTTGGTACTAACGGCCGCATCGATCTCATGCAGGGTTTGCCGCGGGCCCGACGCGGTGAGCGCGACTATCTCAATGCACTGACCTACTCCGTTCAATCGCCGCCGTTGGTCGTCGGCGACATCATCATTGCGCCAGCGTCGATCTCGTCGCTCGTCAGCAAGAAGGAACAGATTCCTGGTTGGATCCGCGCCTACGACGTTCGCACCGGCGCGCTCCGATGGACCTTCAAGACTGTGCCTGCCGCGGGCGAGTACGGTTTTGAGACCTGGCAACGCGGAACCGCCGAAGTCAGCGGCAAGGTCACCGTCTGGACGACGATGAGCGCCGATGAGGAGTTGGGATACGTCTATCTGCCGACGAATACGACGGCGCCCGACTTCTACGGCGGCCATCGACCTGGTGACAATCTCTTCGCGGAAAGCATCCTTTGCCTCGATGCGAAAACCGGCGAGCGAGTCTGGCATTTTCAAACCGTGCATCACGGGTTGTGGGACTACGACAATCCCGCCGCTCCGAACTTGCTCGATATTACGGTCGCCGGACGTCGCATCAAGGCGCTCGCCCAGATCTCGAAGCAGGGGTTCGTCTACACCCTGGATCGTGTGACCGGCAAACCGATCTGGCCGATCGAGGAGCGTGCGGTTCCGCCATCGAATGTTCCGGGCGAAGTCGCCTCCAAGACGCAGCCGTTTCCGACCAGGCCCGCACCGTTCGAAGCGCAAGGCGTGACGCTGGAGGATCTGGTCGACTTCACACCGGAACTGAGGGCGCAAGCGATCGAAGCCGTCAAGGGGTTCACGTTAGGACCGCTCTTTACGCCGCCTAGTACCAACGGCACGATCACCCGGCCCGCCTCGGTTGGGGGAGCGAACTGGGGCGGTGCATCAGTCGATCCCGAGACCGGCATCTTGTACGTGCCTTCGCGCAGCGGCTTCGGCGTCAATCGCGTCGCGCCTCCTGACGCGGCCTTGAACAGCAATTTGCGCTATATCCAGACGCCGGCGCGCAATCCGCAGATGCCGCAAGGGCTGCCGCTCTTCAAGCCGCCGTATTCGCGAATCACGGCGATTGACATGAACACCGGAGAGCGCGCCTGGATGGTGCCGGCCGGAACCGGCGAGCGCATTCGCAATCATCCGATGCTCAAGGGACTGAATCTGCCGCCGCTTGGGGGAGACAGCACCTACAGCGGCCCGCTGCTGACCAAGACGCTGCTGATCTACGCGCTCACGACGGGAGGACGCGCTGGTGGAGCAAGGCTCGTGGCCTATGACAAAGCGAGCGGGACGGAGGTGGGCTCGGCGGATCTGCCCGGTGCGGCGATTGGCACGCCGATGACCTACTTGCTCGATGGCAAGCAGTACATCGCGTTGACCGTGCAAGGGGCCACGCAAGGTGCGATGCCGGAGCTGATCGCTCTGTCGCTGCCGTGAGAGAGCACAGGGAGATCAGGGAGATCAGGGAGACCTGAATTTTGTTCTCCCTGATCTTCCCGATCTCCCTGTTCTCAGGACGCAACTAGCTTCCGGGCGTCATGAGGTGGGCGCCGGAGGTTCCCGCGTTCATGATCCAGACGCCGCCCATCTTGTTGTTGTCCGGAATGCCGAGTGACTGGGCAGTGGCGCCAGGGACCGCGATGGTGACGTGCATGCGCGCCGTGGCGCGGTCCGCGCCGCTAAACGTATAGAACACCGACGCAAACTCCGGCTTGATGCGCGAGCCGTCTTTCTCAGCCGCGTCGATTGCGGCTTGCCGTTCCTTTCGGTCGGCGATGGTTTCGAACTTGCGATTCTGTGCCACGCGCTCGAGGTTCGCGATGCTCGTGCACTGCGCCGAAAACGGCTGCTCGCTCGGCAAGCCCGATTGGTCGTAGCACACCAACCGATTGCTGCCTTTTTTCAACGTGTCGTACGTGTGATCGGGCTTCCACTTGATTACAGTCGCACCCTCCCGCAAATTACGTGGCGCGGGAGACAACGCCTGATCGAACTGGTCGTCCGCTGGTTGCGCCGGTTGGGCCGGCTGCGCAACCGCGATCATCGAAATCGCCAGGGCGCCGAAGACAAAAAGAACTGTGCGTTTCATTCGCTGACCTCCAAGTCGCCAACAGAGTATCAGGACCGGAAGGCCTGCGGACGGTGGGAAGAACCGGCCGGGAGGCGTGCTCCCGGCCGGCTTGACGTGCTCGTCGTGTGCTCCCGAAAACTTACGGCACGACGATCACGACCTCGTCGGACGGTGGGCCAACACCGGCCCCGTTGATGGCTCGCACCCGGACGTAATACGTGCCGGTTGGCACGTTCGCGAAGTTGACGACCGTGCCCGAGACGGGGACGCTTCCAAGGTTGCCGAGGCCCGGGCCGGAACCGGCTTCGAGCACGTACCCTGTGATGCCCGTGCCCACCACTGGCGCAGTCCACTGGATCGCCACGGCTCCCGTGGTGACCGTTGCCGATGGCGCACCCGGCGCGCCAGGGGGAAGCAGAGCGTCGCCGACACCGACAATGACTTCATTCGATGCGGCACTTTCACCGCAGGCGCTCAGCGCAACGACCCTGAGATAGAAGACACCGGCAGGAGCGTTGGCGCTGAACGACTGCGCGTCGGGCCCAACGGTCGTGGCAATCGCTCGTTCGCCTGCCGACAGACCCGCTTCGATGCGGTAGCCGGACACAATGGCGCTCGAACTGGGCCCCCAATTGAGCGTGAGGGATGCTCCAGCCAGGAACGCCACGAGATCGATCGGCGACTCCGGCGGAGCATCACAAGTTGGTTGACCGGCGGTGAACATCACCTCGTTCGAGGCGCGACTTGTTCCAGCGGCTCCAACCGCGCGCAGCCGCAAGTAATACGTCCCTGCGGGAATCGGTGGCAGATCGACGGACGTTCCGGCGCCAATGTCGACGCCGTTCGCGAGGTTGCTGCCGCCTCGCGCCGCGCCGGCAAACAGCAGGTACCGTTGCGGACGTGGACCTCGGATCGGCGGATTCCATCTCACGGTCACGCCGCCCGAGTTGACCTCCACCGTCGGGTCGAGCGGCGCGGCCGGAGTTCCGACCGTGGGCTGCGGGAAGAACGCGACGCGGCCCACCGGATCCGGCTCCCGATCATCGAGATCCGGCAGCGCATCGCCGCCGGCGACGAGTCCGTCTGCTGCGCTATGGAGACTGTGCACGACGCCAAACCATCGTGGTCGCCATGGCAGCAGGTATGGACCTGATCCAGTGGCTGACGCGAGCACCGCGGCGAGTCGAGGACGCGGGAGCGACGCCACGTGCCGGAAACGGCCGCCGATGAAAACGATGCGATCTTCAACCGCAATCGCATTCACGGCGCCATCCGGATTCGGTTGCCAGTCGGAGGCGGCGGCTGGTGATGCCGTTCCGATCGCGGCAACGTTGGTTCTCGACGTCGCGGCGATCGAGCCGAACTCGCCGCCGGCGAAGACCGTAGCGCCGATGATATTGATGGCGCGCACTTCACCATCCGGAGATGGCGTCCACGTGCCATCGCGCACGCCCGTCACCCGATCGACACGACCGAGGCCCGGACTGCTACCGCCGCTCAGGAGGCTGAACCTGCCGCCGACGTACACATGGTTTCCGTTGACATCGAGCGCCAGGACCATTGCGTCGGTGACGCCCGGCGCAAAGGAGGTGAGTACGCTGCCGCTGGCACCGTCGATGGCCGCGAGACGCGAACGTACCTGACCACCGGCGTTGGCGAAATCGCCGCCGACGAAGACTGTTGTCACGCTCGACGCCGAGAACGACTTGATGGCTCGAACCGATCCATCCGTACCTGGATTCCATGACGCCAACGCAAGCGTCGGCAGCCGGAACGCGGCCAGATGGGCGCGTGACTGTTGGTCGGCCACGGTGAAATCGCCACCAACGTAGAGAGTGCGGTCGCCTCCGACTTCGAGTGAATAGACCGGTCCATTCGTGCGTGGATTCCAGGGCACGAGCTGTCCGGTTTCCAGGTTGATGGCAGCCAGATTCCGGCGGTGATACCCGCCGATCGCTTCGAAGGAGCCTCCGAGAGCCACGACCCGGGGCCCCGCAACGATTGCGCGGACCGGATCGTTCACGGCTGGATGCCACTGATTCGGCAGACCGGTCGACGCGTCGATTGCGGCGGCGTGCAGGCGAAGCCGTCCGCCAACGTTGAGGAAATCGCCGCCAACGTAGACGAGCGATCCCGCCGCCGAAATAGTGTTGACCGCGTCGTCTACGTTGGGGTCCCAGCGCGTGATGAGACCGGTGCTGGCGTCGACGGCGCCGAGATGATTTCTTGCGGTCGCGGCGAGAACGGTGAACTCTCCACCGATGTAAACGTTGCCGTTGGCCACGAACAATGCTCGAACCGTCGCATTGGCCCCTGGATTCCACGCCGTGGCGAGACCCGAAGCCGCATCGACTTCCGCCACATGTGATCGAGCGTTCGCGCCGACCGTAGCGAATCCGCCACCGATGTAGACGGTTGCGTTGCCAGGGCGCGGCACGATCGAGCGCACGGGACCGTCAGGCGCAGGATTCCACGGCGTGACGTTGCCGGTGGCAACATCGATTGCCGCCAGGTGCGCGCGCGACTGTCCCTGGATAGTAGAGAAGTCGCCACCAACGTACAGTGTGGTGTCCCGCCCCGACAGCTCTAACACTGGTTCGTCGGTTCCAGTGCTCAGGATTGGAAGCAGCGCGCCGTCCACCGCGCTGAACGCTGCAAGGTTGGATCGTGCGGCAGGGATCGTGTCGCCCGGACCGCTGCCGGCGAACTCGAACTCGCCGCCCACGAAGAGCACTTCCCCGATTCGCGTCATCGAGAACACGCGTCCGTTCACACGTCCAGTCCATCCGAGATCGAGTCGCCCGTTCGGCAGGATGTGCGCCAATTGGGGCCGGCGATGGTCGCCGATGTGGGTGAAGTTGCCGCCGATGAACCAGCCGCCGGCGCCATCTGGAACGATCGCGTTCACGTTGCCATGAACGTTTGGCGTTGGCAGCATCCGGTGGCTGGTGTTCGCCGACAGCAAGGCAAATCCACCGGTGGCGTTGCGTCGCAGAGCGACCGCGTTGAAGCGGCCGCCGACGAAGACGATGTTGCCCGCGCGCGTCACCGTGTGGACGGTGCCGCCGAACGCCCAGTTCAGCGTCGAGTCCGGGGCGTGTTGCGCGAGGGCCGGCGAGACCGCGAGTAAGAATCCAAGAACGACTGCGAGAACACACTCCCTCCCGAGACGCATGGCCATCCTCCATGCCACATCGGGGAGCGGGCGATGCGGCTCGAGGGGTTAGACCAGATCAGCGGGGGATGGTTTAAGGGACCGGAGCTGGCCGGGTCGATACGTGCAGGTACACGGTACGGTGCGGAGCGTCAGTGTCAGCAACTCAATCAGTGCCTTTCCGGCTGACAGGACGACCGCGAAAACCGTGATGCCGAGCCCCAAGCCACCCTTTGCGCCGGACGCCACGCCAAAAGTCACAGCCAACGGGATTGCCGTCGCGCCTTGGATCACCGTGACTGCCGTCGACAGAACGCGCCGCTTGTCCACCGGCTCGGTCAGTTTGAAAACCCAGTTCGCCGACGCCTGCGTGGGCAGCATCATGGCGACGCGCAGCGCCGCCGCCGCCCAACACAGCAAGCCAAGCGGTATCGAAAACCACGCATACCGGACGGCATCGCTGTCCGCGGGCGCAATCAGTCGTCCGGCCAGCGGCAACGCACAGAGCACGCCCACGCCAAGATAACTGCCAATCAGAAATCGATGGGCATGACTGCGCGTGACCGTCGCAACGATGAACGCGGCGAGGCCTCGCTCGAGCGGTGGCGCAGAACACATGAGGTAGTAGCAAACTCGACCGCAGCATGCCGTGATAGCATTTCGCCGCCTAGACACCGGGGAGGTGCAATGAGAGCATCAATAGTTGGGATAGCGATTGTTTCCTGCGCGTTCGTCGTCAGCTTGACGGCCGCAGTTCAGGAAAAGCCGGCGCCGCAGCCGGCGAAAGAGCACACGATGTCGGGGTGTGTGGCGAAAGCCGCTGCCGCCTTCGTCGTCAACAACACCGCGGAGAAAGGGCCGAAAACGATCGGCATTGTTTCGTCCACCGCGGATCTGGCGCCGCACGTTGGTCACAAGGTCGACATCACCGGGACGGCGGTGCCGCCCGCAGAAGCGGAGGCCATGAAGCCGACGCCGCCCAAGGCCGATCACTACATGCGCCTCACGGGCGTCAAGATGGTTTCGGCGACCTGCCCGTAGACCTGTTCGATTGCGACTCATTGCATGGCGTCGTCGAGAGACGGCGCCATGGTCTTTTTCATTCCTCAAATCGCACCTCGGCGCACTGATCACCCGCGCCGGCACATCCTGCTCCGTGGCCTGCCTTATAGTACGCTCCGCGATGTAGAGCAGATCGTTTCTGCCGACGTTCACGAGGGTCATGGCGCTGGATTTGAATTCGCTGCCACGCTTCAGAATCGAGCGGCAGATTGGCAGCGGCGGCTTCGGCGAGGTCTACGAAGCCTTTGATCGCGAGCGCAACAGCGCCGTGGCTCTCAAAGTGCTTCGGCGCAGCGATCCTGCGGCGCTCTTTCGCTTCAAGCGCGAGTTTCGAACGCTGGCGGACCTCGCCCACGCCAATCTCGTCAACCTGCACGAGCTGATCTCCGATCACGAGCACTGGCTGCTATGCATGGAGTTGGTGCGCGGGTCGAACTTCTTCGACCACGTCTACGTGCGAGCGGATGGCGCACCGGCCACTCTGACCCCGGCCAGTTCTCCGTTTGGTGACTTGACGACGGCGACGCCCTCGGCGCTCCTCGATAGTCCGCGAGGCGGTTCAGCGGCTCGATTGCCGGTCTCGGGGCGGCCGAATGAACAGCGACTTCGAACCAGTCTCGCGCAACTTGCTGAAGGAGTCTCGTTCCTTCATCAACATCGCATCCTGCACTGCGACATCAAGCCGTCGAATGTTCTGGTCACCCCCGAAGGGCGAGTGGTGCTGCTCGACTTTGGCCTGGCAACAGGTCTCGCGCGGGATGCTTCTGGCCTGGGCCACTCCGAGTTTGCCGGTACACCCGAATACGTTTCACCGGAGCAGGCCGCCGGCGCGGAACTGTCCGAGGCGAGTGATTGGTACAGCGTCGGCGTGATGCTCTATCTCGCGCTGACCGGGCGGCTCCCGTTCACAGGTTCGCTCGCGAGCGTGCTGAACGAGAAGCAGCATCGCGATCCCGATCTCGCTTCCGTAGTTGCTCGAGATTCTCCGGCCGACCTCGTCTTGCTTTGCCAGCAGATGCTCCAGCGCGATCCGAGCGCGCGTCCTTCAGGAGCGGAAGTGTTGCGTCGGTTGCAGTCGAATGCTCATGGAATGCGTCGGACGGGCGTGGACCACGATCGTCGAGATCTTCCGCGGGTGTTCGTCGGTCGCGAGCATCATCTTGCGACGCTGCGCAATGCACTTGCCGAAACTCGCACCGGCAAGTCGGTCATCGTGCACGTGATTGGCGCGTCAGGCATGGGCAAGACCGCACTCGTCAACCACTTCCTGCGGACCGTGCAGGAATCGGAGCCTGATGTCCTTGTCTTGAGCGGCCGGTGTTACGAACGCGAGGAAGTGCCGTACAAGGCACTGGATGCGCTCGTCGACAGTCTTGCCAGTCATCTCAGCGGACTCCCGCGGGGGCAGGTCGAATCGCTTCTGCCGCGCGGCATGTCGGCGCTCGCGCGTGTGTTCCCGGTTCTTCAGCGCATCGCCGCGGTCGCGGCGGCGACCCCGCAACGGCCAGCCCTCGACGTGCAGGACTCGCACGAGCTGCGGCGCCGGGCGGCATCGGCCTTCCGCGAAATGCTCGGTCGTCTATCCGAGCGCCGTCCGCTCGTTCTTTCAATCGACGATCTTCACTGGGGGGACGTCGATAGCGCGCTGTTGCTGCGAGAGCTCCTGCGGGCACCGGATCAACCATCGCTTCTGCTGATTGCCACCTTTCGCCAGGAAGAAGCGGCGCGTAGCCCGCTGTTGCGGGAATGGCTCCCTGCACAGTCCGTTGGCGATCCGGAGACGAATGTTCGCCCGGTGGAGGTGAGCGAGCTCACGTCGGTCGAATCCGAAGCGTTGGTTCATGCGTTGATGGTGACGCCGACTATCGAGGCCTCGAAAGTGGCGGCGATCCAGCGCGAATCGAGTGGCAGCCCCTTCTTCATCGGCCAACTCGTGCGTCATGTCCTCGCGGGAGGTGACGACACCAGCCTTGAAACCGTCTTGCGGCAGCGGTTGGAGCAATTGACGCCGGCCGCGAAACGGCTCCTGGAAGTGAGTGCGGTCGCGGGGCGACCGTTGGATGTGGGTATCGCCAGCAGCGCCGTGGATATCGAATCGGGCGCGGCGGATATCGTGCCGTGGCTGCGCGCCAACCAGTTCATCCGAACACGAAGTGCGTCGCGGGGCCGGGAGATCGAGCCGTACCACGATCGCCTGAGGCAAACCATCCTTGCAGCCCTGCCGCCCGAGGCTGTTCAGCGATACCACCATCGACTGGGGCTCGCGCTCGAAGCATCCGGGTCAGGCAGATCCAGAGGCGCTCGCGGTGCACTTTCAGAGCGCCGGCGACATGGGGAAGGCGTCGTACTACGCCATCACCGCAGCCGATCGTGCGCTGCGGGCATTGGCATTCGAGCGCGCAGCACGCCTTTATCGCATGGCGCTCGATCTCCATCCACCCGAGCACACCGACAAACGCGAACTCTGGCTGCGACTGGCCGATGCGCTGGCGAGCAGCGGCCGCGTGATCGAGTCGGCGCACGCCTACCTCACCGCCGCGGAAGGTGCTGAAACCGGTCTCAGCCGAATGCTCCAAGGCCGCGCCGCGGAACAGCTGCTGATTGGCGGCCATCTCGACGAAGGATTCCAGGTTCTGCAGAAGGTCCTTGATGCCGAAGGGATGAGACTGACGTCGAGTCCCCGCCGGGCGCTTTTGTCGATTCTGCTGCGCCGACCCTACATGCTGTGGCGCGGCACGCGCTTTCAGGAGCGGCGCCCCGAGGAGATTCCCGCTGACGAACTCCGACGCATCGATCTGTGTCACGCGGTTGTCCGCAGCCTTGGATTCACCGATTCCATTCGGGCAATCGAGTTCCAGACGCGCCATCTGGTGCGCGCGCTCAACGCCGGCGAGCCTCAACGCATCGCACGGGCGCTCACGTTCGAAGCCATGGCCGATGGCCGACGACTTCGCAGCCGGCCGCGCGCCGAGCGGCTCCTGGCGACGGCGAAGGAGCTGGTCGAGCGGATCGAAGCGTCCGACTCGCGCCTGACGATCGGCAGCCGGCACGACACGGAAATCGATCAAGGAACGCTTCACGCCACCGCCGGAATGCTGGCCTATCTCGCCGGACGCTGGACGGAAGCTCACCGTGAGTTCGGTCAAGGCGAACAGCTGTACCGCGATCAGTACGCGCTCCCGTACCAGATCGTCGTGTGCCAGGTCTACGGCCTGAGCGCGCTCATGTACGCCGGCGGTTTCGCGACGTTCTTTCGACGTGTCCCCGAATGTCTGCGCGAGTCGCTCGACCGCGGCAATGTCTACGCCGAGGCGAATCTGCGCCTACACAATGCCGCGGTGTACTGCTTTCGAGACGATGACCCGGCTCGCGGGGAAGAGGAGCTTCGGCTCGCGATGGCGCGCTGGTCGCCACGCGGATTCCACGTCGAGCACGCCATCGAGTTGCGGCGACGCTGCGACTTCGCGCTCTACGCCGGGACGCCCCGCGTGGCATCGGACGCGCTCGACGCCCAGTGGCGCCATCTTTCGCGATCGTTCCTGCTGAGTGTTCAGGCGGCATATGTCTTGTCGGTGGCGACTCGAGCCCGAGTCGCTCTCGCGATGGCCGGCGAGAGCGCGCAGAGTAAAAGCGGCCGCCGCAAGCTTCTCGAAGCCGCGGAACGTGATGCCCATCGCGTCGCCCGGAAGGACGCGACGTGGGGTGCACCGCTGGCCGACCTGATCCGTGCCGGGGTCGCCGCGGAGCGCGCGGATGTGGCGAACGCGATCATGATGCTCACGCGAGCCGAAAGCGGTTTCGAAGCCGTTGAAATGGCGGCTCATGTCGCCGTGAGCCGTCACCGGCGCGGCGCAATCCTGGGCGGCAACGAGGGACAGGAGCTGGTTGCCCAGAGCAACCGTTGGATGACCGAACAGGGACTGAGAAATCCGTCGCGCTTCTGCGACATGATCGCGCCTGGCAAGTTGCGCGCCGGAAAGGTCTAGTCGAGGAAAACCGCTCGTGGACTCACATCACATCGTTCAATCGCTTTTCGGCGTCCGCCGCGCGCTCATCGGCGTCGTTCACCTGAATGCGCTGCCCGGCACGCCGTCGAGCACCCTCGACATCGCGACGATTGCCGCACTGGCCGTAGACGAAGCCCGGGCCTATCGTGACGCCGGATACGACGCCGTGCTGCTCGAGAACACGCACGACCGTCCCTACTTGAAGGGCGACGTAGGCCCGGAGATCGTCGCCGCCATGGCAGCGATCGGTGGAGAAGTCCGGCGAGCGACGACCTTGCCGCTGGGGATTCAGATTCTGGCGGGCGCCAATATGGCCGCGATTGCCGCCGCCGTCGCCTGCGGTGCGAGCTTCGTGCGCGTCGAAGGCTTCGTCTTCGCACATGTCGCGGACGAAGGGCTGATCGAATCGAGCGCAGCGAAGCTGCTTCGATATCGCCGATCGATTGGCGCCGACCACGTACGAGTGTTTGCGGATGTGAAGAAGAAGCACTCGGCCCACGCGATTACGGCAGACGTCGATATCGTTGAGACCGCAAAGGCCGCGGAATTCTTTCTGGTCGATGGCGTGATCGTGAGCGGCATTTCGACCGGTCAACCAACGGAACCTGGTGAGGTGGCGGCGGTCGGACGTGGAGTGGGAATCGCGACGCTCGTAGGTTCCGGTATCACCATCGAAAACGTCGCCGACTATCCCGATGCCGACGCGCTGATCGTCGGTTCGTGGATCAAGAAAGATGGGCTTTGGTCGAATCCGATCGATCCCGCACGGGCCGAGCAGCTGGTAAAAGCGTTTGGCCGTCTACGCTGACTCCGCGGTCGTCTCGGTCTCCGCCGAGTCGGCAGTCGACTTGAGTCGATAGAACCCTGGCGCCAGCATCGTCGCGTAACCCTCGGCCACCAATGCGCGATTGCCGCGGCCGGCGTCGGGACGGGGAAGGCCGGTTACCCGAGCCATTTCGCCGGGAATCGTCATTCCAGCGCCGGAGAGAAAACAGCGGGCGATTTCGCGTAGGGCGGTCTCTCGATTGACACGCCGGACGAGCGCCTCGGGAAAGCGTCCCGCGCCGAGCGTCCACAGGTAGGTGAACTTCGATTCGTAAACGACCGCGCTGGGGACGACCAGCATGGCGGCCTGGAGCTCGTCGACGGCCTTCGTAAAGGCCTTGCGGTCCTTCACGCGCGACTCGCTGCGCAAGTCGGCCGTGCTCACCTCCCATTCCTTGCGCAACACTTTCAGAATCGCGCGTGCGTTCAGACTCAGCCTCCGACTTTCTTCCGTTCGCTTCACGCCCCAGACCGCGTGAAAGTGCGGGATCATGCGTGGCGCCAGGAACATCGCCTTCCCGCGCGCGAGTTTCGCGTAGTAGACCTTGCCCCGCCGAACGAGTTCGTCTTTCAACACCCACGTGAGCGACGCTTCGGGATCTTTCTGGACGTTGCGTGGCATCACCGCGTCGCGGCGGCCGCAAACCGCGACGTAAAGTGAGGGTCCAGGGCGCCGGGAATCGGTGAGGCACGCGGCGAAACCGACTTGATCGATGAAACGTTCTGCTTCGAAGGCGGTTTCGATCTGGCGCGTGCCTTCGCGTCGCCAGCGAAAGTCGCGGTATTCCTCGATGTCCGGCGGCAGTTGCGGTCTCGGCCTCATCGAATCATGTCTCTATCGAACCACTGCTCGTATGCCGACCACCGCGAGGTACGGGCTCGCGACGAGCACGAAGCCCAGAACGTAAAGCGCGAGAAGGTTCATCGGGAAGAACCGATCGAGCCAGCCAACGGGCACGTCGAGTGGCTCTTCAGTCACGATCCACGGAAACAGGAGACCGCGCCCTCTCAGATAATTCGACGTATAGCCTGGCTCCGTGTCGTCAACCATGCTTCGATGCACCAGGACGGGTCGCCACGCTAGGCCCGCGGCCGGTAACAGTGCCACCAACCCGAGCGTTAACAGCCGGCGTCGAATTGGCCCAGGCAGAAGCCCAACATCGTCCGTGGGTCGTGGTTGGCGCACGAAACGTCGGACCTCCTTCTGACACAGCATCGCGACGATCACCCATGGCAGGAGCGAACCGCCGAGAATCGCGATCGTTTCCGGGTGACTCGCAAACGAGCGCAGGGTTGGTACGCTATGAAAAAACACGAGTACGTACCCGATCGTCATCGCGGCCAACGCGAAGAGAACCGCCGAGATCACGGTCGCATACCATCCCCAACGTCGGCCCCACCATAGACCCGTGATCCCGAACATCCAGAACGCGAGTCCGATGACTAGGTGCCATGACAGCACAAAGTCCGGCTCGAGTCGGAGGGATCCGGACAGGAGCAGGCACACCCCCAACACGGCCGCTAATAGATTGGCGAGGATCGCTCGACGAACCGGAGGGGGATGGGTCGGCGTCATGGAACGATCACGATTCTTCCCGCAACGCCTCCCTCTTCCATGCAGCGAATAGCCGAGGGGACCTGGTCAAGAGTAAAGGTTTTGCCAATGACCGGTGTGAGCGTTCCTGATTCCATCAGCTCTTTCAGAGTCTGCATCAGACTACGCCTCGAGGGCATGCTCTTGAAGTCCGGCTTGGCGAGATGGGGATGGCCGAGCGACGCACGCAGCATCAGTCCGAGCATGTACGGAATACTGCCGACAATTCTGCCTGACGCGTTTTGCCATAGTTATCGTGGCCGACCACCCAATAAGTCCCAGTCGCCTTCAGAAGGTGCTGAGCTCGTTTCAGGTTGAGCGTGGAGGCCACATCGAAGATGAGGTCGTAGCGCTCAGTGCTCTGAAGAACGTCTTCCTTCGTGTAGTCGATCACACGATCCGCGCCCAGCGAACGGATCAACTCCAACTTGCACGAGTGGTCAACGCCGGTCACATGCGCACCGCGTGACTTGGCGATTTGTATCGCCAGCGAACCGACGTTCCCGCCCGCTCCGTTGATCAGAAGGTGATGTCCCGGTTTGATGCGTTCGGGACGGAGATTGGTCAGCGCAATGGATCCAGAGGTCCCGACCGACGCAGCCTGAGCGAAACTCACGTTCCCGGGCTTGAGCGCCAACCAATCCTCTCGAGCCACGGCATACTCGGCAAACGCTCCGCCGTTGACCCACGATATGTCGGATTCACCGAACACTTCGTCGCCTACGCGGAAGCGGCTCACGTTCGTGCCAATCGACTCGACGGTTCCCGCTAGATCGGATCCAGGAATTGTCTTCTTGGGTCTTCGTGCACCGTTTCCCATCAGTCGCAACACATAGGGCCGGCCTGTCACGACATGCCAGATGTCGGGGTGCACGGACGCGCCGCGTACCCGTACCAGCACCTGGCCGTTGCCGGCGACCGGCCTGCTCACCGTTTGCAACCGCAGCACGCGATCCGGTGAGCCGTACCGCTCGTGGACGATTGCCTGCATGTCGCTCATCGTGATGACCGCCTTTCGCGCTACAGCTCGAAGTTGAAGCCGGCTTTCGCCAGCCGGCGGTACTTGCGTTCGTCGAAGCGGTAGAGCCGGGCGGCTCGGTGCGCCACGTCCTGTTGCACTTCGTCGGTTTCGACCAGGAGATCCATGGCGAGCACGCGCTTGCGAAAGTTGCGCTTGTCGAGAGGACGTTCCAGAACCAGCTCGTAGAGATGCTGGAGCTGGGAGAGCGTGAACTTCCTGGGCAGCAGCTCGAATCCAATCGGCTGATAACGCAGCTTTCCACGCAGCCGGTCGAGTGCCATTTGCAGGATGTCGACGTGGTCGAAGGCCAGGCTGGGCACGTCGTGCACGCCGAACCACGCTGCGTCCCGCGCGTCGGTCGCCGCGTCGACCTTGTGATCGGACAAGTTCACGAGCGCGTAGTAGGCCACGGAGACGACGCGTTCACGGGGGTCTCGATCGACGCTCCCGAAGGTGTAGAGCTGTTCGAGAAAGACCTTGCGCAGGCCGGTCTCCTCCTCGAGCTCGCGCCGCGCTGCTTCATCCAACGTCTCGTTCACGCGGACAAAGCCCCCCGGCAACGCCCATTTCCCCTCGAAGGGAGGCAATCCGCGCTGAATCAGCAGCACCTTCAGGTCGCCCTCATCAAGGCCAAAAACGACACAATCCACGGTGAGCGCACCGCGCGGGTACTCATAGGTGTAGGGCATGGGACGTCCAACGACTCGAATTCGTTAGTGTGACTTGAACACTATACTACGTGTAATTCAAACACGAAGTTTCAGGGCGTCGGTTCTCCTGCATTGCCCCGCGCGTCTGGCCGCGTTATGATCGGAAGGATCCTCTGAGCGTGGGCCAGTAGCGCAGTTGGGAGCGCGCATGAATGGCATTCATGAGGTCGCCGGTTCGATCCCGGCCTGGTCCACCAACCTCACTTTGTAAGTGGTAATAATTTACTTGACACATGTAGTCTGTCTCTGTAGACTGGGCTCATGGTTGCCGCACGCCTTCCCAAGACCCTGCAACAAGCCATCGTTTACTACGCCAACCCCGAAGTGGCGCATGCCGAGATGGTCCGCTTCCGTTGGCCCGATGGGAAAGTGAAGTGCCCCGACCTGCGGCAGCGAAAACGTCAGCTTCACCAAGTCGCGCCGTATCTGGGAGTGCAAAGAAAAGCACGTCAAGCGCCAGTTCTCGGTCAAGGTCGGCAGCATCATGGAAGATTCGCCGCTCGGTATCGACAAGTGGCTGGTCGCCGTTTGGCTGATCACCAACTGCAAGAACGGCATCAGCAGCTACGAACTGGCCCGCGACCTTGGCATCACCCAGAAGTCCGCATGGTTCATGCTGCACCGCATTCGACTCGCCATGCAGGACGGTCGTCCGACACTGGGTGGAGAAGTCGAAGCTGACGAAACCTTCATCGGCGGCAAGATTGGCAACATGAGCAAGACTCGACGCAAGCGGTTTAATGCTCTGGTGGTCATGGGCGGACAAGACTGCCGTGATGGGCCTGCTGGAGCGCCACGGCCCCGATGGGCACAGTCGAAGGTCCGCGGTCCAGCATTTTCAGGACCACAAGCGCCATGTTGCGCGGCGCGATGGAGCAGCACGTCGCAGCCGGTTCGGAACGTCTACACCGATTCGCTGCCGTCCTACATGAGCCTGAACCCGACTACACTCACGGCTGTCATCGACCACGCTGAGTCCTACGTCGGGGCAGGTCCACACCAACGGCCTGGAGAACTTCTGGGCGCTGCTGAAGCGGGCCATCAAGGGCACTTATGTGGCGTCGAACCGTTCCACCTGTTCCGCTACCTCGATGAGCAGGCGTTCACATTTAATAACCGCAAACTCTCGGGACGCAGCCCGTTTCGGCGTCACAGCCGCTCGCGTATTTGGCAAGCGATTGACCTTCGCGGAACTGACTGCGGCCTCTACGACGTGACGGTTCGGCACCCCACATAAACGCCGTGGACAACAAAGACGACGCCAATAAGCCCGTTCAGCCGCCACCCCCACCACCTAAGGATGAAAATCCTGGACGAGAGGTGCGCGATGGCGGCTCGTTGTTTAAAAAAGAAAGGCAGCTATATTCCCCAGCCATGCGACAGGTTCACAACCTCAACTGCCAGAACTATCGTCTGCACAATGGCGGCATTCCCTTTCCGCTCAATCGTGTTTTGGTTCTTACGAAAGTTCTGGCCTGCAAACGCGATTCTGATTCATTTTGAAAGACCAATCGGAGCGATGCAGGCTTTTTTCGTAGATAACCGTTGGATTCCAGGGAGGACCATCTTCAGCTTGGACTCTACCGACAAGCCCGAAATCCTGCGCCTATGGCGAACAAGATGAGCCCAAGCCATAGAAAAGGCGATGAGAACGAAATGTCGGGACGAACGTTCTTCGCCAAAAGCGGTGTGGCAGTCGTCAACGTCGCGGCAAAGGTCAGCAGTGCGTTCAATCGATTGTCGGCCGCCTCGAAACGAGTAGCCATCAACTGGTACGAGGGCAGAACGAACAAATATGCAGCATCAACCGAAGGCCACTTCAACTTAAGTTCCTCAACCTGTTCCACCATCACCTAACTCCAATGGCTAACCAACGTCTCTTTCCTGAACCACCGAAACCGACAGATGAAGAAGCCGACACGCCAAGGGAACGATTTGACCATCTCGCAACAAAAGGTCTTCTCTGTCCCGAAGTGCGAAATCGACAAGCGCGAAAAGGAGTGGCTACAAGAGCGCCCTAAGCGTCGCTCCTTCCGCAAGGCTCTTTTTCCGCCGAACTCTAGAAAGTGACGGAGCCTCCAGCCCGTCAAGAAAATCTCTTCTACCTTGTTGTTCCTCCCATTCTTGGAGGAACGCCGCGAAGTCCTTGCGCGGCACGCCTGAGCCACCTACGCGCAGCCGGTAATAGTTTTGGTTGTAGTGCCACGCGAAGAAATCAGCCGCTTCGACTCCTCGCGCTACGCCCTTATCAACAGAAGTAAATGACCGAACCTGGATATGCGGGCCAGCTATTTCGTCACGACGCATGTTGCCAACGATGGTGCTGATGAGTCCTTCATCCGTGTCGCCCGACTCCATAAAAACAGCAAAGCCATCGAAGTAGCGGTTCTCCTTAGCCCACCATCCAAACGAAATCAAAGCCAGCTGACAGAATGGCCGATCGGATGAAGGCTTCGGCCGAACTTCTCTCTAAGGTCCGACAAGAGCGGTTCGGCCTCTAGTGGACGGAACGCAATAGCCAGCGCACGGGTGATGTGCGGACCAATCATTCCGGGGATGCGCCGTGAGTCTGCGTCGAAAAGCGCCTTGCGCTCTGGCGTATCGCGCTTGAAGTCTTCCGCCCCGTTATAGAAGTCGGTCGCGTGGAACGCTGGCGCGCCCCATCCCTTCAACATCCGACTCCACGGGCGCACGAACCGCTTGTATGGAATCGGCCTAAAGATGACAGCCGCCACACACATGACGCCATCGTCGTGGACCGTCTTCGCTCCACGGTCTAAATAAACCTTGATCATCCCGAGCGTGCCTCTGCCCTCAGGAAGAACGTCATTAAGCAGGTCGAGAATGTCCCGCTCAGCACTGACGCTCATTGCACACCCTGGGCGCAACATGCGTCAAGTAAATTATTACTTTGTAAGTTCTCAAGACGCTGGTGACGCTCCGGCTCTTGCCTTTGCCAGCAGCCGTTCGTACGGGGTCTGACCGCCAACGCCCCGTGCGGCCGATGGTAATTGTAGTAATTCTCCCACTCCTGGAGCTTGGCGTTGAAGAGGTGAATGTCGTCGGTGATGCCGTCCTGTCCAGGAGCTGGTAGAACTCCTGGTCGTCGACGCGATGGGACCGCTCGACCTTGCCGTTGAGGTGCGGCGTCCGCGGCCGGATGTACACGTGCCGGATGTCCAGCGCTTCGAGATGCCAGTGGAAGTGGGACTGGATTCCGCGCCATTGTCCGTCTGAATGACATGGACGCGGAAGGGCAACCGCCGGAGGACGTCATCGATGAAGGCGATGGCCGTCCGTTGATTACACGGCGTCGAACACCTTGAGCACCCGAATGCGGGTGCAATCGTCGATCGCGGTGAACTGATAGAACCGCCGGCGTGTGCCGGGAATGCGCTCGAGAAACTTCACGTCGACCTGCAGGCGATGGCCTGGCTGCGCCTTCTCGTAGCGCGTCCAGCGGTGGGCGTGCCGCCGGTGATTTTGGGTTGGCCGGAAGCGGTTCATCCATGCCGGCGACACAATCCGATGGACGGAGGCGCAGGCGATCGAGACCCCTGCGAAATCGCTTCAGATAATCGGCAAT
>CAVRUW010000005.1:0-176766 GCA_963724485.1 uncultured Acidobacteriota bacterium | reverse complement strand
AACATCTTCACGTATTACATCGGTAACGTCTGAGGGCGATCAAGAGAACGGCCCGCTGCCCAGGCGCATGACGCCAGCGTCGGCCCCCTGCGTTCTCGTACGGTGGCTTCCGCGTGTTGCGGCCTTGACGTTTCTTGATACCTCTCCACTCCTCTCTATCCATAGCGGTAACAGCAGCAACGGTAAAAAGGATCAGCCCATGCACACAACCCTCAGTAGACTCTCGCCCACCATCGTCATTGCCATTCTCGCAATGCCGGTTCTGATGTTCGGTCAAACGGCGGAGCGCAGCCGAACGCAAGGTCTCAAGGAAACCGATCAATTCGTCAAGGCCAGCGAGACCACGTCTCAGGCTATTACCAATGGAAAGACGGAATTGCAGAAGACCCTCGGGGCCTACAACACGCTGGTCACGCAGCCCTCGAAGGACATGAAGGGTGACTACAAGAAGCTCCTGAAGTCGTCGGATTCCATGAATGACAAGGTGGCCACAGCGCGACAGAAGATCGAGGCGATGCAGAAGAGTGGAGATACCTACTTCAGCGGGCGCGCCGAGACGATCAAGGACATCGTGGATCCAGCGCTGAAGACTCAGGCGCAGGACCGACTGACGGCGAGCCAGCGGGAGTTTGCCGAAGTCCTGGCGTCGTTACGTGACGCGGGAGGGGCGTTAGAGCCTTTCAGAAAGCAGCTGGCCGACCAGATTACCTTTCTTGGCAGCGATTTGACCCCGTCGGCGATAACGTCGCTCAAACCGCAGGCCGATAAGCTGAACGTGCAGGGAGCGGAGGTCTTCTCGAAAACGGATCAAGCCCTCGCGAAGGGGACTGCGTATTTCCAAGGCCTGCGCACCCAGACCTAAACACAATAGGAGAGGTCGTCGAATCCGACGATCTCTTCTTGCAAATATCCCTCCTCGGGCACCGCGTCAGCGGACGGCGTTGACGCGAACTTCGACTCGCACGCTCGTATTCGAGACAACGTCGATCTCTCGTGGCCACGGCTCGCTCGTGGATACGACATACCCGCGAGGTGCCGTCACGGTGGCGCGAACGCGCGTCACACCAGAGCGAACGTCACACCGGAAGGATCCGTCGTGCGCCGTCATCCCTTCGTGCCGCCAATCACCGGCCAGATCCACCACCGTGATCCGCAGCGAGGACACCAGCGCGCCGTGGCCGTCGATTGCGACAAACACGATGTTGCCGCCAACCAGTGACGTCGGACCGGTCGAGACCACGACCAGGCAGGAAGAAGGCGTGAGCATCGCCGCGACAAGAACGCAGCACTGCCACTGGGCGAACCGCCCCCAGGCCCGCTTCGGCATGCTTCACTGTGCTCCTAACCGGCCGCGAGCGCAACGGGCGGTCACGGACGCCTCCTCGACTCGACGTGCTTTGCCTTGGCAAAGCGGCTATTGTGAACCATGAGTTGCGCCTAGCGATCAATCAGCGATCCGCCGCGAGTGAGCGGGAACGTTAGGCGTTTCGAAAGGGCTACGTGAGATCGTTCCTAAAGAAACATGGTCTCGCAATAATATTGGCTGCTGGCCTCAGCCAAGGGGTCGCGCTGTCCCAATCACCGCTGCCCCAGACGCAGTCGAGTCCTTCCAGAAACCCCGCCCTGGTACGTGACTGGGCAAATCGCCTGCTGGCCAACGACCCGAAGGTCCGCGCAACCGCCGAAGCCACCCTGGTCAAAGGGGCGGGGCGTTCGCTACCTTTGCTGAGACGATTCCTCGACCCTCGGCATGAAGACCTGCATGTGGTGACTTTTGAAATCATCCAGCGGATCGGCCCTCCTGCCATACCACTGCTGGTGGACCTGCTGCGGCATGAGTCGGACTCCATCAGGCGCAACGCCGTCAACGAATTGATTGACTTGGCGCCCCACACAGAATGGATTCAGCCGGCGTTGAGGCGGGCGCTGGGAGACGAGGATTCGTTGGTCGCGGGCGATGCCGCACGTGCCCTGGGCGCGCTGGGCAAGAGGGCCAGCCCTTCGGTAGGCGCTCTCGTCAATACTCTTTCGCACGAGGATCCATACGTCCGCATCTACGCGGCAGAGGCCTTGGCGTCCATCGGTCCTGCGGCGGCCAAGGCGACAACGGCCTTGGCAAGAGCCCTGGACGATCCGATTCCCGGCGTTCGATGGGCCGCGTGTGAGGCCCTCGCAAGCATCGGCCCGGCTGCGCAGTCTGCGGTGCCGCAGTTAATCGAAGCTCTGGAGGATGAATTCCTCTATGTGCGTATCTTCGCGGCCGGAGCTCTGGGAAGCATCGGATCGAAGGCACAGTCGGTCCGAGACGCGCTGAGGGCGGCAGCAAACGATCCCACACTGCGTGACGAAGCAGAGTGGGCGTTGAGTCGAATCGCTGGAGTCAAATCCGGAGAGCCTGTCGCGTCACACGTTGTGCCCACGCCTTCCGTCGCGCCCCCACTCCCGACGACAGTCGTCCACACGGGCAATCCTCCGGTTGACTGGGATCCGACCACCGGTCGGAACATCGTCTGGAGTGTCGAGTTGGGGAACGAAACGTTTGGTCGTCCCGTGGTTGTTGGCGATGCGGTCTATGTAGGCACCAACAACGCAAGGCCGATGAACCCCGCCTACCAAGAAGAAGCCGGCGTGCTCGTTGCATTGGAAGCGAAGGATGGCAAATTCCTTTGGCAGGACGTGGCCCCGCGAGTAGAGCGAGGTCTGCGACAGTTTCTGTTGCCTTCGACGACAAGTGCGCCGTATGTGGAAGGGAACCGGTTGTACTACGTCACCGCCGAGTGCCAACTCCGTTGTCTCGACACGCAGGGTTTCCGTGATGGCGAGAACAATGGTCCGTATCGGGAGGAGGTCTTCCAGGACAACGCCGCGGCCGACATCGTCTGGGAGTTGGACATGTGTGGCCGCTTGGGTGTCTTTCCGCATGAAGCCACCAATAGCGAAGTGTTGCCCGTGGGTGATCTGCTGATGGTCTCTACCTCCAACGGGCAGAATGAAGGCCACACGCGCGTCCCATCGCCGCGCGCCCCAAGTCTGATCGCGGTGGACAAGCGTTCGGGCGAAGTGGTCTGGCGCGCCATCGGCCTCGGCGAGCAGGTGCTGCACGGCCAGTGGTCCAGCCCTGTGGCGGCCAATGTCAATGGGCGCATACAGGTGCTCTTCGGCGGAGGAGACGGTTGGCTGCGCTCCTACAACGCGGCGTCGGGTCACGAAGTCTGGCGATTTGACGGCAATCCGAAAGACGCCCGCTTCCTTCCGCGACCCGGAGTCCTTTCGCGCAGCTCTATCATTGCTTCACCGGTCTTCGCCGACGGCCGTGTCTTCGTTGCGATGGGACAGAGTCCTGGGCACGGGACCGGCCCCTCATTGATTCATGCGATCAGTCCCAATGGCCAAGGAGACGTCACCGAGAGCAGGCTCCTCTGGACTTCTCGCGAGGTCGGTCGCGTGGTGGGAACGCCCATTGCGAAAGACGGTCTACTGTACGTTGGGGACCTGGGCGGAACGATTCATTGTCTGGACGCGGCGACCGGCGCCCACGTCTGGAAGCACGAGACGAACGAGGCGATTTGGGGATCCCTCCTGCTGGTCGGCGACCGGCTTTACGTTGGGAACGTTGAAGGCACCATGAGCGTTCTTCGTGCCGGACGGCGAAAGCAATTGCTGGGGCAGATCGAAATGGATGCGCCGCTCTATTCGCCTCCGGCGCCGATCGGCGATGCGCTTTATCTGGCCACCGCGAACCGGTTGTACCTCATCGCGGAAAGCCTTGATCCTAAAAGGCGTTAGGGGCCGGACCGACGGCCCAGTGGCCGGTCAAAGGTGCGCAATCTCGAGCACTTGGTTCCAACTGGCGCCGGTTCTGGTCCACCAACTTCATCGGTCGAATGGCCTGAGCGAGGAGCGCCGCCCGAACCTTTTTGCCATTGGTGTCGTCTATCGACATCAATGGCCCCTGGCACCCCAGATCTGCTCCCCGGAACGCTGGATTTACTGATCCTTCGCACGCTGCAGAAGGACGCGCTCCATGGTTGGGCGATCTCCGAGCGAATCCAACAAATTTCCGAGGACGTGCTCCAGATCAACCAGGGTTCTCTCTACCCGGCACTGCACCGGCTCGAGCATAAGAGCTGGATCGAAGCCGAATGGAAGGTGTCTGAGCTCGGGCGGCGGGCGAAGTACTACCGGCTGACGACGTCAGGACGGAAGCAGCTCACCATCGAAACGCGGGAATGGGACCGGATGCAGAACGCGATCGGCCGCGTGATGAGACTGGCGTAGCCGCATGAACCTTCGCGACCTGACATTGCGCGCCCGCGCGCTGTTCGCGCCGAAACGCGCGGAGCGCGATCTTTTCGACGAGCTGTCGTTTCACATTGAATGCGAGGCGAAGAAGCTGATGGATCAAGGTCTGCCCCCGGAAGACGCCCGGGCGAGGGCACAGGCGAAGTTCGGGTCGACGACCGTTGCCGCCGATGAATGTCGCGACGAGCGCGGCACCGCGTTCATCGACAACACCATCGGCGACCTTCAGTTCGCGCTGCGCACTTTCAGACGCTCTCCGCTGACCTCTTTGACCATCGTCGCGACCGTTGCGATCGGACTGGGCGTCGTCGCGATGCTCTTCACCGTCCTGAACGTCTTGGTCTTCCGGACTGACTCGGTGCCCGACATCAACGAGATCTACGCCGTCGAACGGCCGGAGCAGGCCAATGATGATGCCTCGCCGTTCACCCGCACGCGTTTCGAAGCGTTGCGCGAGGAAACGAACGTCTTCGCAGGCGCCTATGCGGCGGTGAACGAGCTCGATCTGCGGGTTGATGGCCGCATGATGGCGGTCAACCTCGTGTCGGGCGGTTTCTTTCACGCCGTGGCCGTGAACCCGATCATGGGTCGAGCATTGAGCCCTGCCGATGACGATCGCGCGGGCGGCAATCCCGTGCTGGTGCTGAGCCACCCGGGATGGCAGCGCTTCTTCAAAGGCGATCCAAACGTGCTGGGACAGACGGTGCTCGTCGGCGGCGCGCCGTTCGAGATTATCGGCGTGATGCCGGAAGGGTTCCGTGGCCTCCAAGTCAGCGCGCCGGACTTCTGGGCGCCGCTGGCGCGAATCGTCGATTTCCTGCCCAACGTGCGCGGCAGCGAGGACAAGGCCGCCGTGCAGATCGTCGGCCGCCTGAAACCGGGCATGTCGATGGAGAGCGCTCGCGCCCAGCTCGCGGCGTGGGATGCCAACCAGTCGCCAGGCACCACCGAGCGGACCATGAGTATTGAGCTGGTGCCCCAGCGTGGCACCGTGCCGCAGCCCTTGGAGGCTATTGGGCTGTTCGCCCCGTTGTTCTTCGCGTTCGGGCTGATCCTGCTTATTGGGTGCGCCAATGTCGCCAACCTGTTGCTCGCCCGTGGGGTCGCACGCCAGCGCGAGATCGGCATTCGGCTCTCGATCGGCGCATCGCGGAGCCGCATTGTCCGGCAGTTGCTCACCGAGAATGTCTTGCTCGCGCTCGCGGCAGCCGCCGGAGGGTATGTCGTCTCGCGCCTTGCTCTCGAAGGCTCGGTTTCCTGGGCGATGCGCACCATGCCCGTTGATCTGGGCGACGTCAACCTTAGCGTGCCGGCCGCTGATTGGCGCGTTGCGCTGTTCCTCGTGGTTGCGTCCATCGCCGCCACCGCCTTCTTCGCGCTGATGCCGGCACTGCAGGCCACGCGGATCGAACCAGTACGGACGTTGCGTGGCGAACTGGTTAAGGACGCGAAACCGGGTCGCGCGCGCAACATCCTGATCGGCGTGCAGGTGTTTGCGTCGGCGCTGCTGTTGATCTGCTCGGCGATCTTTCTGAGAAGCTCGCTGGCATCGTCTCAGTTCGACCCTGGGATCCGCACCACTGACACGGTATTGATCGACATCGTCAATGAACCCCAGCGAACCCCGATGCTCCAGGCGATCGCGAACGACCCGACGATTACGGCGCACGCCGGCGTCAGGCCGCCGTTCCTTGCGCAGGTTCCCTACGGGTTTGCTGTCATCGGCGCGAGCAAGACTTCGCTGACCTACAAGCACGTCTCGGCCACGTACTTCGACGTGCTCGGCGTTCCCATCGTGCGCGGGCGCGGGTTCACAACCGCGGAAGTTGACGGCGCTCCGGTCGCCATTGTCTCGGAGTCCATCGCTCGGGCGCTGTGGCCGAATGGAAGTGGAGTGGGCGAGACGTTCAGGCTCGAGCCCGATCTCACGGCTCAGCAAGGCAACCATATCCTCACGATCAATCCAGAGTCGGGACCGGGCGAGCCGCCGTTGACGCCGCAAACGGTGACGGTCATCGGCGTCTCACGAGACGTCGCGGGGTTTCGCATGACCGACGTCAAGGAAGCCGGCGTCTTCTTGCCGACCACCATCGAGGTGCCGAAGACCCTGGTCATCGCGCGCGTCCAAGGCAATCTCGACCTGGCGAGGCAAGCGCTTCTCGAGCGCCTCACCAAGATCGATCCGAACATGGGCATGATCATCACCCTGCGGACCGTGGCGAGGCTCGAGACATTTTTTCTGCAGATTGGCTTCTGGGTGTCGCTGATTCTCGGCGGGCTCGCGCTGTTGTTGACGGTCTCCGGACTCTTCAGCGTGTTGTCGTACCTGGTCGAGCAGCGCACCAAGGAGATCGGGGTGCGGATCGCACTCGGCGCCTCAGCTCAGAAGGTGACGCACTTGATGCTGGCGCAAACCGCTCGGCCGGTCACTGTTCGGCCTGGTCGCCGGCGCCGGGCTCGCTGCGTTGCTGGCCACGCTCGTGCTGTCTAGCGAATTGGGCGCATTGATTGCCACGATCGTCCACGTTACCGATCCGGTCGCGTATCTCGGGAGCGTGGTGGTGATTGTTGTCGCTTGCCTGTTCGCGGCGTGGATCCCTGCGAGTCGAGCCGCCAAGGTCGATCCGATGAAAACGCTGCGACAGGAATAGCCACATCCACACGGAGCGTCTCACGGAGCCGAGTGCCCCGGCCAGAACTTATACGGCGGTTCTGAGTGACTCAAGCTGCCGCAACCAGCTGGTCATTGGTTCGAACTGACACTGCTTGGTCCACCATCCTTCGCTCAACGCGCAATAAGACGAAGCGCGAGCTTTGCTCGGCAAGCCAACCTCCGCTCATGATTCAGGCGGGCCCTGCCATCGAGATCGGAGTCCTGCGCGCGTGAGCGCGTAGCGCATCGCGACTGGCCAACGCCCCGCGTGAGTCGTCGCCGAAAAGGTAGGCTGTGCGCCATGCCCGCTACTCTCTCTCCGACAATGACGCTGCGCGACTTCGAGAACGGCTATTGGTATCTCGACCAATTGAAGAACTTCGCCGAGCGCATCGGTGTCCCCGCTGCCAAGAGGCTAAGAAAGGACGAACTCGAAAGGGCCATCGTGGCGTTCCTCCGCACCGGCGATGCTGCGTTGCCCACGGGACGTTCACTGCGCAAGACGGGCGCGAAAGACGTTGAACGCGGCCTCAGCCTGACGCTCCGGATTGAGAACTACACAAGCAACCGTGAAACGAAGGACTTCATCGTCGAGCAGGCCCATCGGATGGCGCCGGAGGTTCGTGAGAAGTCCGGGGTCTGGTATCGCCTGAACCGCTGGCGAGAAGAACAGATCACGAGTGGCAAGCACCCAACCTACCGTGACCTCGTCACAGCAGTACATCGCCCTGAACAAGATGCAGCGATTCGAAAGGGTCCCTCACGGTCGCTACATCAACTTCGTCGCTGACTTCCTGGCAGCTGATAAGGGGGCGACGCGTGCAGAGGCAATCGCTGCGTGGAGAGAGGTCAAGAAGCTCGACGTCCCCAAGGATTATGCGTCTTGGGTCAAAGCGCGAGCGAAGCGCAAGGGAAAGAGCAGGTGAAGTTCGATCAGCCGAATGGCGTGGCGCTGTTCATCTAGTTCCACGCGTCATGACCGATTCGAATGTTTCAACAAAACGTTTCACATCAACATCGCTGGCAGTTGTCACAAGCGGCCTGCCTCGCCACGGCGCCATCTCCAATTGATAATCGTAGGCAGGCATGATGGTTTGTCCTATCGCGATGCCTTCGCGGACGACTCTGACGGGCCCCTGTCTCAGGGTGAAAATACTGGGATCGATCAGGTACATGACCGCGGATGGGTCGTGAACAAAAAATCCGCCTTCCACATGATTGACGTTCTTGTGAAAGTCTGCGTAGAACCTCGTGATCGCAAACACGAATGAACCGTACCTGCTGTTGTTGTTCTTGATCCGGAGCAGGATGTCGTCGTTCAATTTGACCTTGGTGGTCGTGTTGAGCGCGATCATGGTGACCTTCCACGGAGCCGTCAAAACGAGATCGGCGGCATCCGGATCGCCGGAAATGTTCGCCTCCGCGACGGGACTGACATTACCGGGGACATTTACCGCCCCGCCCATCAACACGACTTCCTTGACGTTCCTGGTGAGATTCGGATCCAACTTCATAGCTTCGGCAAGATTGGTCAACCTGCCAACAGCCAGAATCGTGATTTGCCCGGGACTGGCTTTGGCCGTATCGGCAATGAATCGAGCTGCAGGCTGGGCGAGCGGACCAGTCTTCGGGGTCGGTTGATTCGTATTTCCCAATCCATCCTTGCCATGCACGAAATCAGGCGGTGGCTCGAGCTTGATGTGCAGGGGCTTTGCCGCACCTTTGTAGACGGGAATCTTTCGTCCTGACAACTCCACCACGGTCAAGGCATTCCTCGTCGCCTGATCCAGATACGCGTTACCAAACATCGTGGTGATGCCGACAATGTCAAATCCGGAATATTGCATGGCCAAGATGATCGCCATGGCGTCATCGATACCCGGATCGCAATCGATGATGATTTTTCTGGACTGGGCGGCAGCGTCGAGGCGGCCCACATGAAACATGATCAACAGAATCAACCAACACTTCGTCGTCATGTAATCCATTCGGTGTCTTTGGCGTGCCGTCTAGAGTCAGGGCTGGATCGGGGCGAGTCGGGCCTACCTCACGCGAATCACTGGACCTGTCGCCAGGATTTGTCTGGATTGTAGACCGTCATCTTTCGAGCGATGGCGTCAGTTTTAGCGCCCAGGTCTCGTTCCCGCACGATGCCGTCCTGATTGACGATGAATGTCATGACGCCGGTCGCGTCGTACTGAGCGGGCCAGGCGACAAGTGCGAATCCCCCAGTCATCTCGCCCTTGACGATATAGCTCTTGGCTCCACCTGGTACCGCGGCTCCCTGGCCGGTCAGGATCTTGAAGTAGTAACCATGAAGGGGCGTAGGCTGCGAGCGATCCGCGCTGAGCTGACGTCCTTCCTCCGCTGCCTGTGCCAACAGGTCACCAATTGGACTCCGCTTCTGGCCGCGCGCGGTCGGCCAATACAGGCCGTTCTCTTTGCCGGGATCGCTCTCGAACTTCGTCGCGTGCACCCCTGCGGGCTTGCCGTCGTGTCCTTGTTCCGCGTAGCGCCGCTGCGCGGTGACGTAGGCACGGCAGCTCGCGATCGCGTTCAGCTCGTTGCGTCCGATCCGCCGCGCCAGCACTTCTTCCTTGCCGGCGGCGGTGTCGAATCGCCATCCGTCGGCCCCTTTGACGAGCGGCACCGGGAAGGGCCAGTCCTCGTGGCCGACGACGAGCGTCTTTCGAGTGGGCGTCACATCCTCGAGGTGCCACTGCTCCCTGACCGCGACCGTGAACACCCGGCGGTTCATGCGACCGGTCGCGGGATCGGATGAAGCGGTCAGCTCCCGCCCTTCGGGACCGAAGATCGCCAGCAGCGCGTCGAGGTTCTCGGTCTTGACCGAGTCGAAGAGCGCCTTGACGGCGTCTTCAGGCGTGGCAAACGTGCGGTGCGTCGCGGTCTGTCCCGCGGCGGTCGCCGCTGATGCGAGAAGCGCCAGCAACGCACATGCGAACACTCGATTCATGCCGATTATCCTGGTCATGTGTGTTGACCTCTTCCGAGCGTTCACCGGCGGCGGCCCCCGCCCCCGCGGCCCCCGCCCCCGCGCGAGCTGCCTCGGCTTTGTTGTCCACGAGCACTGGACGAGCGTTGTGATTGTCCGCTCGAATATCCCGAGAATGCGTCCGAGCTGCCGCTCCGTTGAGTCGGCTTCGCTGCCTGCCTTTTGCTTCCGTCGCCGTAACCGCGGGCTTCGGCACTGCCTGTGCGGCCCGTCGCGCTCTGGGTCGAAGCGCCTTGTGCCTGCGTTCGTTGCGCCTGCGACTCGGGTCGATTTTCCTGCCGCGTCTGTTGACGGTCCGTGCGCTGCTCCTGGGTGGTGCCAGCGCGCTCGGTCCGCTGTTCCGATCGGTTCTCCGCGCGATCGCCACGGTCCTCGACGAGGTCCTCGCGATGATCCTGCCAGTCCTCGCGGGCGTCTTCCCGGTGGTCGTAGTAGTCGTCCCAGGCGTCGTTGTACATGTAGCCGCCGCCGTGAAATCCGTACGGACCGTAGTAGTAGTCGTTGTCCATCGCCGCGCCAATCGCGATCCCGGCCGTGAACCCGATGAGGCCAGCCGCGACCGCCTCGTCAGCGTCATCGTCTTCCTCGACGACGACCACCGTCGTCGGAGCCTGGGTGTACACCACCTCGGTGTTGTATTGCGGGACATAGACGATTTGCGGATTGGTGGGCTCGATGACGATCACTTCCTGGCCGGATGACGTGGTCTTGGTTTCGACCTCCTGCTGTGGCGAACTCTTCAGCGTCCCGACGTTCTTCGCCTGCAGCCTCAATTTCTGAATGCTGGCAAAGACCGCGGTTCGATCGGACGTGAACGCTTGCCCCAGGACCTTCGTCCACGCGATCTGGTCCGCCATCTGCGCCACGACTTGAGGGAAGAGCGTTAACGCCACGAAGCTCGCATCGAACCCGGCCTTTACCGCTTCGTCCTGAAGCGGCGTGCCTTTCAGCTTCTGGTTGGCCTTCAACCACTTGTCGAGCTCCGTGATTTTCACGGGGTCGGTCGCGCTCATCAGCATTTGCGCGAGCAGTGAGTCTGGGTAGAGCGCAATCGGAGCGAGCAATTGGTCCAGCGTGCCTGTCGGCAGCGGTGCGGCCTGTGCGTCCTGCCCTTTCGCGGCGATCTGGTCCCGCGGCGAACCGCACGCCACCAACAACACGACGGCTCCGGCAATCAAGCGTGTGGTCATATTCCACCCTTCAGTCGCGCGGAGCAGCCGCGGTCGTCAGTTACTGCCGCTGGTGGCGCAGGTCACGAAATACCGTGGTACCGCCGATGGAATCGAGACGGTTTCCGCGGAGATCCGTAGATCCGTCGAAATCTCGAGGACTACTGAGGCAGAGATCGTGCCGCTGCTTATTGCATCGGTGGATCTCCCGTCGGCGATGCTAAAGAGGGAAGGCAGTCTCCTCTGGTCTGAGTTGTGCATGCGTTTGCCACCACGCCACGCGGAGCAGGCCCAGGAAGTCGGCAAGGGCCTAGCGCACTGACATGACAACACCGCGTTACCCCTTGCTGCACCAAATCAACACCCGCGTCTGGCTGACCGACCTGTCGCGCGGCCTGGGCCGGAAAGCCACACTGGATGATATTCCCGACGCAGAACTCGACCGCGTCGCCAGGATGGGGTTCGACTGGGTCTGGCTCCTGAGCGTCTGGCAGACCGGGCCTGTCGCGCAGCGGATCTCGCGCACGAATCCCGAGTGGCGCCACGAATTCCAGGAGACGCTGCCTGATCTGCGAGACGACGACATTGCCGGCTCGGGCTTCGCAATCACCGGGTATACGGTGCATGAAGCGCTGGGTGGGGAGGAAGCGCTGGGACGAATCCGCGAACGGCTTCGCCGCCGCGGGTTGCGGCTGATGCTGGACTTCGTGCCGAACCATACTGCGCCCGATCATCCCTGGGCCGCCAGTCACCCTGAGTACTTCGTGGCCGGGACCGCGTCCGAGCTGGCGCGCGAACCGCACAACTACACGCAGGTCAGCAACACAGGGGGTGACCGTGTGCTGGCCCTCGGCCGCGATCCGTACTTCGCGGGCTGGCCGGACACACTTCAGCTCGACTACAGCAATCCAGCCACACAGGAGGCCATGGCCGGAGAGCTCCTGAGGATCGCAGGACAGTGTGACGGCTTGCGATGCGACATGGCCATGCTGGTGCTGCCGGACGTGTTCGAACGCACGTGGGGACGCCGCGCGCCGCTCTTCTGGCCCGACGCGATTCGACGCGTGCGCGAGCGGGTTCCAGGCTTCTGCTTCATGGCCGAGGTCTATTGGGATCTCGAATGGACCATGCTGGAGCAGGGTTTCGACTACGCCTACGACAAGCGGCTGTACGATCGGCTCCGCGAGGGTCACGCCAGGCCGGTGCGGGAGCATCTCCACGCCGGGCTCGACTACCAGGGGAAGCTCGCGCGCTTCATGGAGAATCATGACGAGCCACGGGCGGCCGCCACCTTCGCGCGTCCCATGCACGAAGCCGCGGCCGTCATCACCTACCTGTCGCCCGGTCTGCGCTTCTTTCACCAGGGTCAGTTCGAAGGCCGCCGGAAGCGCATTTCGCCGCACCTCGTCCGCGCGCCGCTCGAAGCCACCGACGAAGCGCTGCAGCAGTTCTACGAACGTCTGCGAGCGGTGTTGCAGCATCCGGTATTTCGGGACGGCGAATGGCGGCTGCTCGAGTGCGCGCCCGCATGGGAGCAGAACTGGACGTGGGACTGTTTCGTGGCGTGGGTCTGGAAGGGCGCCGCTGGCGACCGCCGGCTCGTTGCCGTCAACTACGCCGCGAACCAGAGCCAATGTTACGTGCGCGTGCCGCTTCAGGATCTCGGGAAGCGGTCGGTGCGCTTCGAGGATCTGATGGGCAGTATGGGGACTGTCGGTTTCGATCGTGAGAGAAGCGATCTCGATGCACGCGGTCTGTACCTGGACATGCCCGCATGGGGCTACCACGTGTTCGACGTCACCGCGGTCGAGTAAGCGCATATCGGTGAGGCCTGCAGACTGAGCCGTCGAGCGATCGCGTGCTGGCGGTGCAGACTCGTAAAGCGAATCGGGATCACTGTGACGACAGAGTCAGCGAAAGACTGGTCTGGCAGTAGTTCCCAGAGAAGTGAAGATGGGCTCGTTCAATCTCGATTACTTCATTCACGTTGCCAACATCCTGCTGCTGGCGGCGTACAGCGTTCGGGACATTCTGTGGCTTCGCCTTTTCGCGGTGGCGTCCTCGCTTGCGGCCATCCCCTATTTTCTGCTGCAACCGACGCCGTTGTGGGCGGCGTTTGGATGGAGCGTCCTGTTTACCGGAATCAACATCTTTCAGGCGTGGCGTCTTCTCGTCGAACGCCGTCCGGTCAAGCTGACGCCTGAGGAGGAGGAGGTTCGCGGGCTGGTCTTCCGGGATCTGTCGCCCAGGAAGGTCTTGCAG
Organism: uncultured Acidobacteriota bacterium; assembly: GCA_963724485.1. Classification (GTDB taxonomy): domain Bacteria; phylum Acidobacteriota; class Vicinamibacteria; order Vicinamibacterales; family UBA2999; genus JACCSI01. The sequence continues at coordinate 163,367 of CAVRUW010000005.1, read as the reverse complement.
GTTCTCAGCATCGGGTCGTGGGTGACGGCGGCCCCTGGCGAGCGATTGATTGAGCACGGCAAGCCGGTCGAATCCGTGTCGCTCATCGTTCAGGGAAAGGTGCGAGTGACAACAGGCGGACAGGTGCTCGGCGACTTGGGAGCGGGGGAAATCGTGGGCTCCGCGCTTCTGCTGAGTGGCGCCCCGGCGGAAGTGGACGCGGTGACTGTAGACGCTACGCGCACCGTCCGATGGGAAGCCGGGACGCTGGAGCGTTATCTCGTCGCCAATCCCGAGACCAGAAACCTTTTCCAACGGCATCTTGCCAAGGACCTCGCCGGGAAAGTGCGGCGTTTGGCCGCAGACAAGTCCATCCCATCGGAGGCCGCCGAAACCTGACCCGAGCGAAAAAGGACGATTTGGCTGAAACTTTGCGGGCGGCGGCTTCGTCTGAACGCGTGCCGGTCGTGCAGACGCGAACGATCTACATCCGCGCGGGATCCGTCGCCGCGCTTGGGTTTTTCATCGCCGCGTCCGCTCTCGCGCAACCCGCCCCGTCTCCCGCGGAGACATCGCGGCCTCCGCAGTGGACCGTCGCCGCCGGAATCGAGTCGTTGTGGTGGCGCGACGTCGCCAGGACCGGCCCGCCTGTCCTGGCATCGCCTATCTCCTGGGAAGGTCAAGGACCGGCGGTCTACGTCTCGTACGACCGGGGCCGCCGGTCGCGACTGCATCACTTCGAGGGAGCGTTCGCATCAGCCGGCGGGTTCGAGCTGCGCTCGCCGGTGCGGACAACGTCGGGCCCCGAGGACGATGGCGCCTGGCGGGCCGGCGGCCGGTACCAGGTACCGCCGCTATCCCTGGCAGGATCTCTGGATGACGGGCTTCGACGTCGGCATCGGCGTCGAGGGCAGCGGCGAGCATCTGTCTTTTGATCGTCACTTCGAGCCCGCCATCGAGCTGCAGACCGGTCTGACCAATCTCGGCACGGCGGCGGTGATTGCCGCGCGCCTGCAGCGGTGGTCGCGATGGTCGGTCGTCGCCGCGTGGGGTAACGGCTTGACGCTTGGACGATCCACGGCCCGTCACCGGGCCGAGACCGAGACGACGCTGAGCGTGTGGGGCGGCGGCTGGCAGACCAACCTCGAGATCCGAGGCGAGGTGCGTGTCGCATCGCGGGCGCGCGTGTACGCCGCCTGGCTCAACAGCGGCGAGGGCCGCTCCGCCAACCACGACACGTTCACCTTCGGCCGGTCGCGATTCACGTTGGGGGTGACCTCTGGCCGATAGAACGAGACTTCGTCGATTCGCGCTCGCCGCCGCATTGGCGTGGGTGGGCCAGGGGTGTCATGCCATCCTGGGTCCCTCGTCGATGGATTCGAACTGGCAGGTGATCGAGACGCCGCGGTTCATCTTCAACGTGCGCCCGGGATCGTTCGCCGAGCAGAACGTCGCGAGGCTCGGCGAAGTCCTCGAAGATCAATACGCCTTCGCGTTGAGCGCGCTCGACATCCGCTACGCCGGCCGGATTTCGCTCTTCCTCTACGAATCGGCGGCCGACGCCGACGATACGGAACGATCGGGCACGGCATATCCCGAAACCGGGGCCGTGCGCGCCGTCGTGACCCCGCCCCTCGAGGCGAACTTCAGCCTGGTGTCGCACGAATCGAATCACGTCATCCAGCACAACTCCCTCGGCCCGCCGGCGACTTCGTTCATGAACGAAGGGCTGGCGTCCGCCGTTATGTCGGAACGCTTCCATGCCGGCGGCAAGTCGTTCCTGTATCCATGGACGGCCAGGAACGCCACGCAGATCCCGGATCTGTCAAACCTCGTCGATGACGACACCTGGGGGGACTACAACTCACAGGTGGCCTACAACGCGAGCGCGTCGTTTCTCGCCTACATGCTCGATCACGGCGGCCCCGAGCGACTCAAGCAGCTGCAGCGGGTGCGCTCATCGGAGTTCGAGACGCGCTTTCAGCAGGTCTACGGCTTTTCGCTCGACGAGGCCGAGCGCGATTGGCGCGCGTTCTGCGCGGCCTACCGCCCCTGACCTGGTCAGCGGCTCTCGCGAGCGACGGCGACTCGTCGGGCACGCCGGTGAGGTGTTGTCAGTCATCTTCCGCCCAGATGGTCGGTTGCTAGCGTCCGTTAGCGGCGACAGGTAGCGTCAAGTTGTGGCGACGACGCTGACCTCCGTACCACGGTTCGTCACTCTTACGGCACACGGAGCAAGACCGTTGCGATAATCGAGCGCATGACGATCGCATCGCTCGTCGTGATGCTCCTGATCGCTGGCCAAGCGGCGCCGCCGCTGACGTTTGGTGACCGTGCCGCCGCTGAAGCCGCCACGCAGGCGTATCGCGAGGCGTGGCTGTCGAACGATCCGCAACGCATCATGGCTACGCTGACGCCCGACGCCGTGCTCTACCCGAGCACGCTGCCACCGATCGCCGGCAGCGACGCGATCCGGAAGTTCTGGTTCCCTTCCTCATCGCCCACGCGCGTCGTCGCCATGGAATTGAGCATCGACCGCGTGCACGTCGACGGCGATACCGCCGTGACGTCGGGAATGGGCTCGCTCACCTTTGTCGTAACAACCAAGGGCGTCGACGGCGACCCGCGCACGCAGCGATCGTGGCACGTCAACGTACTGCGGCGACAGCGCGACGGAACGTGGCTGATCTGGAAGCGCATGTGGGGCGACCTGCGATGATTCGGCGTCTGGGAAAGTACCTGCTGTTAGCCACCGGTATGGCGGCCATCGCCGTGGTCGGCGTGATGGCCTTCATGCGACGCGATCACAAAGTCGAGCTCGTCGTGACCTACCATCAGTCGCCGCCTGCCGCGATCTGGCGCCTGCTGACCGATCACGCCGCGGAGCCGCGATGGCTGCCGGCGTTCGGATCGGTGGTACGACAAGCGGACATCGGCGGCCACGAAGTCTGGACGCACACTTCGCCGGATCAGTCGTTCAGTTTCACCCTGATGACGGTGTCCGCGATACCCGAGCAGCGCTACGAACGGCTGCTGCTGCGCGACCATCAGCCGCGGAACCAGTCATGGGACGGACGCTGGATCTACGAGCTCGAGCCAAGCGGCAGCGGCACGCGTTTGCGAGTCACCGAGTATGGCTGGACTGACGGCTTTCCGTTCTTCATCATGCAGCGCGTCGTCGCCGATCCCGACGCCTTCCTGAAGTTTTACGTCAACCGGATCGGCCAGGAGTTGAACGATCCGCCGGCGATTCAGGTGCTGCGATCGCACTGAGCCCGCTCCGCTGATCCTGTCGCAGACGGTCGAGAATCTCCGCCAGGAGTCGTGAAAGCCGCCGCCGTCAGATAGGCAGGGACCGGCGGTCGCGGAGCGCCAGCCATCCGCGAACGATCCGGTAGACGAACCAGATGCTCACGATGCCCAGCGGCAGCCACGCGATGATCAGACCGATGCCGAGCGTCACGATGATGAACGCCACGCAGAGCGCGACCCAGAGCAGTCCGTACCAGAACGTCCGGATCTGCCAGCGGAAGTGCGACTCCAGCCACGTGCCGCGGACGTCGCTCCGCTTCACGTAGTTCAGGATCACCGCGATGATCGACGGCCAGCCTGTCAGGAACGCCCCGACGATCGTGGCCGCACCGAGGATGCCGGTCAGCAGGCTGAACGCGTGCAGGCCATAGATGACTTGAGTCCAGCTGACGAGCGACTGCTCCGTCTCCGTCGTCATCCGTGGATCATCGCACGTTCGGACGACCGCAGCCTGGGTGATGCGCGAAGCTCCACCGATGCGATTGCGCGTGCGACAGGGTCGAGGGCCTCGTGCGGCCGTGGCAGTGAGTCCCGGCGAGTCGGACGAGCCGACTCGTCTCGCGCGTCCCGACTTCGTGACGTGGAAAAACCCCTCTCCGCGGATGTTCTCTCGATGGTCGGCGGCGGCGGTGACGGTTCGTGCGTTGATGAAGAATCGTTTGGGCGTACAGGCGACTTGAACGGTAGTGGCGAATCGGGCGCGCCGCCGTTCGGCCGCTGCAAGGGGTTTTTCGGCAAGGTATTCACGTCACGAAGAGGGCCACGCGATCCGAGTCGGCTCGTCCGCTCGCCTCGGGCGTGGACACACCGTTAGCGGCGGAGACGAACCGTGCCCAAATGGAGTGTACGAAAAAGCTCGCTTTTCTCGAGCTCGGCTTTCAATCGCTCGAGTCGCCGCTTGGAACTCAATCGCTTGTCCTTAGCGTAGAACGTCCCGTGAATCTCGTTTCGTTCCGGGAGCACGCAGCAGCCCTGACCCATCTCGAAACGTAGCAGTTTCTTGATCAGCCTGTCCGGGTGATCAGCCGGGTGATACTTCGCGACGTAGCTGAGCGACCAGCGTGGGCGATCGAGTTTCCGGCGAGTCTCTAGAACTCGTCTGAACCGGCGACTCTGCCTTCTTGGCCGGCGAAAACGCTGCACGCAAGAGGGCTCAATCCAAATCGTGTCCCATCCCACCTTGCCGGTGAGGTCGAGTTCAGCGCAGCCCAATTCGTCGAAGGCCTCAATCTGGAACGTCTTTCCGACCGCACGCGCGAAGGCCCGCTTCGCGTCGCGATGCATCCCCGCGATCGACTCGGGCACGCTGACGACGCGCACCCAGTCGCCGACGCGGATGTCACGACCGACGACGTCGATTGGCGGATGTCGAATTCGGGCGCGACGTGGTGACATGCACCTAGCGCATCACTCTCGTACCACCAGGCTCTTGCCGTAGTGGTCTGCAGGCCGCACGTTGCTGATCGTCTGCGTCTTGCGGCCGGTCTTCGTCATGAACGTGACATCGACGCGTACCGGTTCGACCGTGGCGAGACCGAAATGAACAGGCGCGGCGCGCTGCGTGTTGTAGCCGCCGCCCGTGACCACTTGACGAGAAGCGATCACGCGACCCGATCGATCGAAGAGACGCACTTCAGCGCCAAAACGCGTGTGGTGGCCCTTCGCGTCGAGCACGAGCACGCTCAAGCTGCGGCGCTTGGCGTCGGCTGACAGCGTGTTGCGGAACACGAAGTGTCCGCCCTGCGGCCCGTAGCCGTCGGTGACGGTGAGGTCGAGGCCGCCGTCGTTGTCGTAGTCGACGAACTGCGTGCTGTGATCAGCCGCGTTGAGCGGGCTGTCTTTCGTCAGCACGTTGACGAAGCCTGTCGCGCCGTCGTTGCGAAACAACGCGTTCAGGGGCGTCTGCGCACCGACCGGACCCTCGTAGGAAATCACGGAGAGGTCGAGGTCGCCGTCGTTGTCGTAGTCACCCCAATCGGCGCCCACGGCATGATTGTCGACCCCCACGCCGAGCGCCTTTCCCACTTCGGTGAACGTGCCGTTGTTGTTATTGCGGTACAGAAGATTGTGACCGTAGTTGGGCGCGAAGATATCGAAATCGCCGTCGTTGTCGTAGTCGCCGACGGCACAGCCCACGCCACCTTCTTCTTTCGTCCGCGGCGGTCCGGCCATGCCGAGCGCGGCGGCAACGTCAGTGAACGAGGCACCGTCGTTGCGCCAGAGAGCATCGGTCGCGCCAGACTGGTTCGCGAGATAGAGATCGAGGTCACCATCCGCATCGATATCGAGCCAGCACGCCCCGACGGTCGGTCGCGGATCCGTCGGGCCGACGCCAACGAAGACGTGGGTGAACCGTCCGCCGTCATTGCGATACAGCGTGTTGTCGCCAATGCGGTTCGACGCGTACACGTCGAGGTCGCCGTCGTTGTCGTAGTCGATCCAATTCGTCTGGCGCGCCGAGCGGCCCGGAATCGTCAGCCCGATATCGGCCGCGACATCCACGAACCGCTTCGCGCCGTCATTCCGCAGCACCTTCGTGAGTTTGTCCGCGGCTGTCGCGCCGCCGAGCAGATCGATGTCGCCGTCCGCGTCGAAGTCACCCCAGCTCAGGCCGCGCAGCTCGTGGCTCCCGGCTTGCGGCATCGCCAGCGTCGCGCCGACGCTGGCGAGCGTTCCGCGATCGTTTCGATAGAGACGGACTTCGCCGCTCCCCAGCGACACCGCGAGGTCGAGATCCCCGTCGTTGTCGTAGTCGCCCCACGCGTTCGCCAACGAATTCGCGACGCCGAGCAACTCGGGCTGTACCGAGGCAAACGGCAGCTCCTCGCGGGTGTTGGTCGCCACGTTGGCAGACGACAACAGCGTCGACACTGCAAGAAGGGACAGGGCAGTCGCGGTCGAACGCATGGACGCTTGAATCGTAAGCGATCAGCGCCTCATTGCGTCGCGGGCAGGATGTGATCGTAGAGGATGCGTACCGCAGCCGCCTCGTCGCTCGAATTCTCAGCCGTGCTGACGACCACCAGTTGGCGCTCAGGAACGACGAAGATCCATTGGCCACGCGCGACGCGCCTGGAGTGGTCGGAGTGGGTGCGGTTGGCGACGTCGGTCGCGAATCGCCGCAGGCCAGGATCGCAGTCGCAAGAGCGACCGCCGGCATGCGCGCGGCTAGAACAAGCCTTCGATGAACGGAAAGCCCCACAACAAGCCCAGCGCGGTCGAGACACAGCCGACCGCCAGGGAGGCGGCGCGCGTAAACACGTGATGGGTTCCCAGGCGTGCGATAGGCCAACCCAGCAGCCCCGAGAGCGCAGCCATCCCCACGGTCGATCCCACACCGAAAAGCATCAAGTAGCCCAACCGCGTCACGGTTGATGGCAGCGTGGTCACCACGAGCGCGGTCATTGCGCCGCTGCCCGCCAGTCCATGCACTGCGCCGACCAAGAGCGGTCGTGCGACTGTCCGTCGGTCCATCTGAAAGGGTGAGAGAGCTCCCGTTGTTCGATGGGAATGCGTCGGACCCCTGGGCACCCGGCAGGCGCCCTGATAGATCGCGCGCACGCCAAAGCCGACCAACAGTAGAACTACGCAGACCTCCAAAACCTGCGCCGCGATCGCTGGCATTTCAGTTTGCAGCACCACCAGAATGGCGCCGGCCGTGAACAGCGTCAGCGTATGCCCCAGTCCCCAGCAGGCTCCGAGCCACGCGGCCTTCGCGCTGCTACGCTCGCCCGTCATGAGGGTGGACACCGCAGCGAGATGATCGGGCTCGAGCGCGTGCCGCATCCCGAGCAACGTGCCGAGACCGGCGCTCGCAGCGAATCCCAGGGGGAGCACAGGCGGTTCGTCCATCGGCCCCACACTCGCTTGCTGAAGCATCCAGTACGACGCGAATGTGCACACGAGTCCAAGGAGCAGCCAGCTCGTATCAGGCGCTCGCGTTTGCAGCAGCTCGACGGGTTGGCCGTGGGGAGTGTTTCGATAGGCTGCGGCCCAGGCTTCTTTGCGTGTGAGTAGTGCGGTTCGATCGGCAAGTCCCTTCGCGGCGACCAATCCCTCCAGAGCAGCCAGCCAGTGTTCGTAGTAGCGAGAACCGTCGTCGGGCTCACCACGTCGGGCGGCGAGCTCGAGCTCTTCGGCTAGCGCGGCTGCCCACTCTTTCCACGTGAAGTAGCCCTGCTCGGAGAGCTTGACGGCGAGCGCGAACGCTTGGGCCTGCCACGGTTCGGCGAACACCGGCCCGCCCTCGTCGCGCGGCAGCCGCGGGAGATCGGCGAGCTGCTCGGCCCGGGGCGTGCGGTCAGGTTCGCTCAAGGTAGTCGTCCCACATGTCGATGTGAACCGAATCGCGCGACGAGGCGAGTGGTCCCCACAACTCGCGTGCGGTGAAGCGCACCGAGTACACGTGTTGACGTTTTTCACCCTGAGAGTGCGCGTTCGTGTCAGGGAAGATGTGCACGCCGTGATCGCGAGTGATCACTCCGACCTTGCCTCTGGCGTAGCGCGGCAGACGAGTGTGTCCAATCGGGTGCATGTTGCGCGCGCGCACACGTTGTCCCACTTTGAACAACGGCCGCACCGCCGGATCGTGGCTCGAGGCAATGCCGCGGGACATCCAGCGGGATGATGTGGCCACCGTGAACGGCGGCGTGGCCTTTTCTGAACCCGCAGTCGCCTTGCCGGTGTCCACTTCATCTTTCGTCGCGAGGCCATACCTCACGACGTGTGCCTCGAGCCTGGCGAGCCACCGCTCGTAATAGCTCATTCGCAGATAGTCAACCGGATGCATCAGCTCGAGCGCATGCCGGTCGGTGTCGAGGCTCCACTTGCGCCATGCCCGCATCGCGCGGGTCAGCGCGTAGACTCGCCCCTCCCATTCAGCGTGAAAGACCGGCTCGTTCTTCTCGTATTGGACCGGCCCCATGCCATGCTGACCGCCCATGTCGTGCACGCCGTTCATCCACTACCTCCGGGCTTGGTGAGCGTGACCTTGGCGACTCCAACCATCGCATCGCGAGTGACGAGCGCGGCCAGTTCTTCTTCGGTCATTTGTTCGGTGCCGGCGGGCCGCTCGGGAAGCACCAGGTACCGCAGCTCCGCGGTACTGTCCCAGACGCGGACCTCGACGTCTTCCGCGACTTGCGTTCCAAACTCCTGGAGGATGCCGCGCGGGTCAATGACCGCTCGGGATCGGTAGGGCGCCGACTTGTACCAGACCGGTGGCAGGCCCAGCACCGGCCATGGATAGCAAGAGCAGAGCGTGCAGACGATCAAGTTGTGAATCTTGGGTGTGTTCTCCACCACGACCATATGCTCGCCCTGGCCGCTGGTGTAGCCCAATTCGGCGATCGCCGCCGGCGCATTCTCGAGCAAACGTTTCTTGTAGGCGGAATCAATCCACGCACGCGCCACCACTCGCGCTCCGTTGCGCGGACCCACCTTGTGTTCCATGGTGTCGATGACCGCATCGAGGGCCGCCCGATCGACGAGCCCCTTTTCGACCAGAAGTGATTCGAGCGACTTGACTCGCAACGTCAAGTCAGAAGGGATCGCCTGATGCGCGTGGTCGTTGGCCTGGCCGTTCCCATGGGCCTGTGCAAGACCAGGCGTCGCTGCCGCCCCAGCGGCCGTCACTGCCGCCTTCAAGAAACTGCGTCGGGTACCGTCCATCAGATGCTTCTCCTGCCTGGATGCAGCCCAAACGACGGCGATTATACGCGCCAAATACTACCGACTCACGGCCTCTGGACGGCGGCAGCTCGAGCAGCATCGGGAGAGGTGGAACCAGGTGTCGTTCGCGGTGACAAGTGTTCTGGAGGGCGCATGACTCTCTTGCACCGCTTGAGTCCATCGTCCGCTGGATCGCGCGTCGCGATCAGATTCGAGCAGGATTTAGACGACGAGCTGCAGACGTTCGTCGACATGGCGGCCGCCGACGAAGTCCGCGACGGAGCGACGCCCGCCGAAGCCCACCGTCTGGCCGTGCTTCGACTGGGAGGACTGGAACAGGCCAAGGAACACGTTCGGAGCGGTCGCCATGGTGCCTGGCTCGATATGGCCGGCCGGGACGTCCGCTACGGACTGCGGCAGGTCCGACGCAATCCGGCGTTCTCGGCGATCGCGATCACGACGCTCGCGCTCGGCATCGGCGGGATTACTGCGATGTTCAGCGCCTTCGACGCTGTGCTGATCCGCCCGCTGCCCTATGCCGATGCTGACCGTCTCGTGATGATCTGGGATGCGATGGCTGACACCGACGTCACCTCGAGGCACAACTCCACACCCGCGGAATGGATTGAGTGGCGCCGTCTCAATACTGTCTTCACGGATCTCGCGTCCAGTCAGCCGGCCGCCGCGACGCTCTCGGGCGACGGCGAACCCGCACAGGTGCCCGCGCGGAAGGTCACATGGACCTTCTGGAGCGTGCTGGGTGTGCAGCCAATGCTTGGGCGTGTCTTTTCCGAGGATGAGGACAACAAAAACGTCCGCGTCGTTGTGATCAGCCACGGGTTGTGGCAGCGCCGCTTCGGCGGTGCATCCGACATCCTCGGACGAAACGTTTCGCTCAACGACGAGCCTCACGAAGTGATTGGCGTGATGCCGCCGAACTTCTACTTCATGCCCTCGCGCGAGATCGACATCTGGATGCCTGCGTCGTTTCCACCCTGGATGCGCAGGAACTTCACATGGCACGATGCCGAGATCGTCGCGCGGCTCAAGCCCGGCGTCACGCTGGAGTCCGCCAGGCAGTCGATGGCTGCATTGAGTCTGCAGGTGACAGCGAAGGATTCCCGCGGTCCCCATTCGGTGATCGTCATGCCTCTGCGAGAAGAAATCGCGGGCAAAACCCAAACCGCGCTGATCCTGCTGCTGTCCTCGTCGGCGGCGCTCCTGTTGATCGCGTGCGTCAATCTGACGAATCTTCTGCTTTCCCGTGGGGCGGCGCGTGGGCGGGAAGTGGCGGTACGAACCGCGCTTGGAGCAGGTCGCGGACGGCTGGTCGCGCAGTTCCTCACCGAAAGCCTCGTGCTGGCCGCGTTGGGTACGCTTGCCGGACTCGCCCTCGCTCTCCCTGCCATGCGTTTTCTTGAACGGCTTGTGCCCGAGGCCATGGGCGCTGTCCGGCTCACGCTCGACTGGCGTGTATTGGCTTTCTCGGCTGCCATTGCTCTCGCAACCGCAGTGACCTTCGGCCTTGCGCCCGCGTTACGAGGGTCACGAGTCGCTCCGCAGGAAGGACTCCGCGGCAGCGGCAGACGCACAGCAGGCGCGCGCACTCATCGGTTCCAGCACGCGCTCATCATTGTCGAGACGGGGCTGGCCGTTGTGCTGCTGACATTCGGCGGCCTGCTCCTGCAGACGTTTCAGCAGTTGCAGAACACGGATGTCGGATTCGAGAGCGAAAGGCTCCTGACTTTCGAGACTCAGCTCTTCCGTTACAAGGACTTCACCCGGCGCGTCGCATTCATCAACGCCGAATTAGAGGCAGTGCGTGCGATCCCCGGCGTCATCAACGCGGCCGCGATCAGTCGCATTCCGTTTACCAACTTCGCCGACGCGACGTTTTATTGGCTGGAAGGGCAGTCCCGGGAAGACATCCCCAAGCAGGTCGCGCTCATGCGCAACATCAGCCGCGACTACTTCACGACTGTCGTCGCAAGTCTGCACGAAGGCAGATTTTTCAGCGCGGCGGATCAAACGTCCAAGCTGCCCTTGGCCATCGTCAACGAGCCGTTTGCCAACCGCCACTTCCAGGGTCGGTCTCCTCTGGGCCAGAGGTTCAAGTTTGGCGCCACAGGTGACAAGGGCTACTGGTACACGATTGTCGGCGTCGTGAAGCCGATCCGTGAGGCCGGCATCCTGGCAGAGATGAAGCCCGCTGTCTATCGGCTGCACGAACACTGCGACCAGATCGGCGGCGTCGACGTCGGCATCGTGATGCGCACCGCTGTCGACCCTGGATCGATTGTCTCCGCGGTCCGTGAGTCGATCTGGTCCCTCGACAAGGATCAGCCGCTCGCGCGCATTCGGACGATGCAGGAGATCGTTGACCGTCAGCTATCAACGCCTTCGCAAAGCACAGCGCTCTTAGGCGCCTTTGCTCTGCTAGCACTGGTGCTCGCCTCGCTGGGAATCTACGGGGTACTCTCCTACGCAGTCGCACAGCGGACCACCGAGATCGGCGTGCGCATGGCCTTGGGTGCGACTGCCAGTGAGATCATGCTCTCCTTTAGCAGACGAGGCTTGGTATTGACGCTTGCCGGACTCGCCGTTGGCCTCGTGCTGGCGGCGATCGCCTCACGCTTGATGAACGCTCTGCTCTACGGCCTCCGCCCGGACTACATCCCAACTGCCGTCGCTGTCTCCCTGATTCTTATCGCAGTAGCAGCACTGGCATGTTTTATTCCGGCGCGCCGCGCCTCGCGCATCGATCCGATGATTGCCCTGCGGCAAGAATAGAGACGTGACGCGTTACGGCGGCTGAGGCGATGGGAATCAGCGTCGTGGCGAACTGGCACGCGAACGGGCCTGACAGCGAATCTCGGACGTCCGGCAACCGGCGTGTGATAATCGGCCTCCGATCTAAAAGAGGTCCGTCATGTCGAGATCATCCGTCACTCGTTGTCTGCTGACCTTCGCGGTGTTTGGCGCCACGCTCGGGGTGTCGCCGTCCGTCGTCGAGACCCAATCCACTACCACTTCGGCCGATGCGCGGCTCCGCGCCCTGTACACCGAGGAGTGGAACTGGCGGCGCAAGGAGCTGGCGCGCGGAAGCGATCAGCCGGGCGAGTCGGGCGCCAGCGACCACTTTCCCAAGGTTGACGCCGCGTCGCAACAGGCCCGCCTCGAGTACTGGACGCGAACGCTGAAGACGCTCGACAGCATTCCGTTCGACGAGCTCTCCGCGGAGGAAAAGATCAACGCGCAGATCTTCCGCACGTCGATCCGCGCGCTCGCCAGCGACGTCAGGTACCGTACCTACGAAGCGCCGTTCAACAGCGACACGTTCTTCTGGACCGATTTCACTCCACGCCAAGGCTTTGCCGCCGTCGGCGCGTACCGCGCCTACCTGGGGCGGCTTCGTGACGTGCCGCGCTACTTCGACGAGCAGATCGCCAACATGCGGGCCGGGCTCGCACGCGGCTACAGTGTCCCGCGCGTGTCGGTCGTCGGACGTGACAAGACGATCGAACCGTACGTGAAGGGCGACACCACGAACCCGCTGTATGTGCCGTTCACCCAGATGCCCGCCTCCATCCCGTCGGCCGACCAGGAGGCGATGCGTGCCGAGGCAGCCACGGTAATCCGTGACATCGTCGCGCCTGCGTACGCGAAGCTTTTGACGATGATGCGTGACGAGTATTTGCCGAAGGCACGCACGACGCTCGGCGCAAGCGCGATGCCGGATGGCGATGCGTTCTACCAGGCGCAGATCGAGAAGCACACCACGCTGACGCTGACCGCGAAGCAGATTCACGACATCGGACTGAAAGAAGTGGCGCGCATCCAGGCCGAGATGGAGGCCACCAAGCAGAAGGCGAACTTCAACGGGACGATGGCGGAGTTCTTCAAATTCTTACGCACGGATCCGCAGTTCTATGCGAAGACTCCGCGCGAGCTTCTCTCGTACTCGGCGTACGTGGCGAAGAAGGCCGACTGGAAGCTCGCCGAAACGATCGGGCTCCTGCCGCGGCGCCGGCACGGCATCCGGCCGGTTCCCGATGCGCTTGCGCCCATCTACACGGGCGGACGCGGTGGGCTCGAGACATGCCTGATGAACACCTACAACCTGCCGGCGCGCCCGCTCTACACGCTGGCGTCGCTGACACTCCACGAGTGCACGCCGGGCCACAGCTTTCAGGCAGCGCTCGCGCTCGAGGGGCCAGAGCGTCCGCCGTTCCGTCGGGGAACGTCGTTCTCCGGCTACGGCGAAGGGTGGGGGCTCTACACCGAGTGGCTGGGCACCATCATGGGGATCTATGAAACCCCGTACGAAGACTTTGGCCGCCTGACATACGAGATGTGGCGTGCGTGTCGCCTGGTGATCGACACGGGCATCCACCAGTACGGTTGGACCCGCGAGCAGGCGATGGACTACTTGCGTGAACGCGCAGCGCTCGCCGAGCACGAGATCACGACCGAAGTCGAACGCTATATCGCGTGGCCCGGCCAGGCGCTGGCCTACAAGCTCGGCGAGCTGCAGATCCGACGTCATCGTCGGGAAGCGGAAGAGAAGCTGGGGTCCAAGTTCGACCAGCGGCGGTTCCACGACGTGATCCTCGCGATCGGATCAGTCCCGTTGCCGGTGCTGGAACAGCGCATGGCCCAGTTCATCGCCGAGGAGGGCAGTGGTACCGCAGCGGTGCCACGGCCGTAGTACCGGAACGGCACGTGGGGCAGAGCCTCGCTCGATCAGCGGACCGATAGGCATGATTGCGGAGCGGCTCTGGAATGCCAACATCCACTACTATCCGTTGCTGCTCGCGGCCATCCCGCACCGTGCTCAACGAGTTCTGGAGGTGGGATGTGGTGACGGCATCCTCTCGGCGCAGTTGGCGCAGGCCGGGGTGCCTCACGTCGTGGGTCTCGATCTCGACAGGGGCGTGCTCGACCGGGCGAGGGCACGCCATGCGGACACGCGGATCGAGTGGGTGCACGGCGATGTGTTCGCCGTTCCATTCGAGCCGGGGTCATTCGATGCGGTGGTGTCGGCCGCCACGTTGCACCACGTCGCACGCCGCCCAGGGGTTAGTCCGGTTTGCGGATCTGGTCAAGCCCGGCGGTGTCGTGGCCGTGCTCGGGCTTGCAGCCAACGACTGGTGGGATTGGCCTTACGCGGCGGTTGCCGAAAGTGCTCGTTCCGCCCTCGGTTTTGTGCATGGGCACTGGGAACACTCAGCGCCCATGGCATGGCCGCCACCCGAGACGTATCGTGAGATGAAACGGATCTCGAGCCGCGTCCTTCCTGGGGTCCGGTACAAACGCCATCTATTGGGTCGCTACTCTCTGATCTGGACAAAGCCTCAATAGCACAAGGATGAATCCATGATCGATGACATAACCAATGAGGGATCCGACAACGTTGCGTTCGTGACGACATTAATCGTCATGTCGGCACTGGGTGCCTGCAATGTCCCAGCGCTGCGAGTGACTCGAGTCGATCCGATCGTTGCGATCAGGATATAAGGTCGTTCTGATGATCGGCGGAATGCTCGGCCACTACCGTGTCCTGTCGAAGATTGGCGAAGGCGGAATGGGCGTCGTCTATCGTGCCCACGATGAGGTCCTCCATCGCGACGTTGCGCTGAAAGCTCTTTCGGAACCGGTGATCGAGCGGTTGGGCAAAGAGCATCTCCTGCACGAGGCGAGGGCATCCTCCGCACTCAACCACCCCAACATCTGCACGGTGCATGAGATCGTCGAAGCCGACGGCACCCTCTACATCGCGATGGAGTTGGTTGAGGGCAAGCCACTGAGCGAGCTGATCGGTGACACGGGATTGCCGGTCGAGTCCGCGCTGCACTATGGGGCACAGATCGCCGCCGCCCTTTCGCATGCGCACGGACGCCGCATCGTTCATCACGACCTGAAAAGCTCGAACGTGGTCGTGACGCCGGAAGGCCTGGTGAAGGTGCTGGACTTTGGGCTGGCTCGCCAGGCGCCGTCGGAGACACCAGACGACCAGACCATTGCGCCCACGATCTCGGGGAGCGGCAGCGAGGTGAGCGGCACGCTGTCGTACATGGCCCCGGAGATTCTTCGCGGCGAAGCGGGCGACGCGCGCAGCGACCTCTGGGCGCTCGGCGTTGTCCTCTACGAGGCGGCGGCGGGCCGGCTGCCATTCCGAGGCAACACCGCGTTCGAGACGAGCGCGGCGATCATGAACGAAATGCCCGCGCCGCTGCCGTCGCGGGTGCCGCCCGGGCTGTGGTCGATCGTCCAGCGCTGCCTCTCGAAGGAACCGTCGCAGCGCTACCAGCGCGCAAGCGAAGTGCAGGCCGCCCTCGAGGCGGTCGAATCGGCTTCGATGACGGCGCACCCCCGCGTCGAGCCAGCCATCAGGCTTCACGACGATAGTCAGTCGCGGCACACGCCATCTGCGAGTCGGCAAAGGTGATGTGCTGCTGCTCGTCGGTACCACGAAGGGCGCGTTTCTCATGCGTTCGACCGGGCGACGATCGCAGTGGGATGTCGCCGGCCCCTATTTTCACGGGCACGCCGTCTATGCGATGGCGTACGACGGACGCGGCGATCGGCATCGACTCTGGGCCTCTACCCAGAACTATTGGGGAACATTTCTCCGTTCGAGCGACGACTTCGGGCGAAGCTGGACGAATCCGCTCGAAGCCAACGTGAAGTTTCCTCCCGAGTGCGGAACGTCTCTCAACAATATCTGGCAGATCGCTTTCAGCGGTGACGACAAGGACGTCATGTACTGCGGAGTCGAGCCGGCCGCCCTCTTCGAGTCGCGGGATTCGGGCGAGTCCTGGTCGCTCGTTCGTGGCCTGTTCGATCATCCTCATCGCCCGCGCTGGGCGCCTGGTAACGGCGGACTCGCGCTGCACACCATCCTTCAAGATCCAGTCAATCCTCAGCGAATGTATGTCGCCATCTCCGCTGGTGGTGTGTACCGCACCGATGACGGCGGACTCAGCTGGAACGCGCGCAATCGCGGCATTCGCGTCGTCTTCCAACCCGAACGCTATCCGGAGTTTGGCCAGTGCGTTCACAAGATGGTGCTGCATTCCACTCACCCGCAACGCCTGTTCCTGCAACATCACTGGGGGTTGTATCGATCGGACGATGGCGCCGAGAGCTGGCAGGACATTGCCGCCGGCGTGCCGTCTGATTTCGGGTTTGCGATGGTGATGCATCCGCACGACCCCGACTGCGTCTACATCCTGCCCGTCGAATCGGACGAATTTCGCTGCGCGCCGGAGGGGCGCCTGCGCGTCTACCGCACACGCAATGCCGGGGCGTCGTGGGAGGCGCTGTCGCGTGGCCTTCCCCAGAAGGGCGCGTATGAAACCGTTCTCCGCGATGCCATGGCGGCCGACGCTCTCGATCCTGCGGGCATCTACTTTGGGACACGCAGCGGCCAGATTTTCGGATCCAGTGACGAAGGAAAGAGTTGGAAACGTTTGATCGCCGGGCTGCCGCCGGTCGTCTGCGTGAAGACGGCGCAGTTTGGCGAGCCTCGTGCGGTCCGCCTGCCGAAGGTCGTCGAGCGGCGCCGATCGCGTCCCGTGGGCAAGCGGCGGATCGCGAGCAAGAAAAGCGCGATTCGTCGAAAACGATGATGGTCAGCTTCTATCTCACGCCCGCGCTCCGTGTCTTTGCGGACGGACGTGATCGGATCGAGATTGGTGGTTCGCCAGCCACGCTGGGGGACGCATTGGAAGCGCTGTGGACGCTCTGCCCCGGGCTTCGTCACCGCGTGGCGACCGAGCAAGGAGAGATCCGGGAGCACGTCAACGTGTTCGTGGGGCAGGAGAACATCCGCTATACCGGTGGCCTGGCGACAAGCGTCCCAAATGGGGCGGAGATTTCGATCTTCCACGCCGTCAGCGGCGGAGCCGAGTCAGCGACTTGACGACTGGCCCAGACAGTCTGAGGACCTGTCACTCCGACCGCAGCGCGGCCGACGGATCCATCCGCGCTGCGCGTGAACGACCATGCCGCGCACGATGCGGGCTCTGGTCGCGCCGAGGTAGCGAATGTCCTGGACGATGGAATCGGTCGCCACATCGTCCTCCGATCCTTCGCTAATACGAAAATCGGCGGACTTCGGATCAAATGGGCGCTTGTCGTTTCGCGGCTTTCCGCGATCCGGCCCCGCGATCTTTCGCCGCGATCAAGTTGAACGCCTCGCGGATCAACGAGCCAAGCTGCTCATCATCCACTCTTGCCAGCTCCACGCCGACCCAGCCGGAGGGACCGACATACGGTGGGCGGTAATAGATCTCCGGCGCTTCATCGATCAGGGCCTCCTGCACGCCGGGACCCATCGGCAACCACACGGCGATGTGGCCGTCGTCGTGGTGATTGTTGGCAAACATCGCGAACACGCGCTTTGGCGTGAAGAACGTGGGCTCGCCATGCGACAGCTTTTCCATCGTTCCTGGAATCGACAGGCAGAGGCGGCGAAGTCGCGTGATCTGCGTGCCGTCGTCCTTCCGGCCGGCGGGTCTGGATTTGGGTGTGGCGCGCTTCGCTGGGGCCATGTTGCTAGCGCACTCTACTCGTCCTTCAACCTTGATCCTCGTGACCTCTCTCGCTATCTCGGGTCAGAATTCCAGCAGTCCTGCGCGCAGCCGGTCCAGCTCCGCCGGTAGGTCGCGATCCACGCCCTCGTACCCCGGGAAGCCGCCGAGGCGGCAGGCCAGACGGAGGTAGTCGACGAAGAGCAGGTCGTGGCGCTCATTCAACACGATGGCGTCGGCGCGGGCGTCGGGGACGGCAATCACGTACGGATCGCCGCCGCTCACGTTTTCTTTGTGTAGATCATCCGGCGCGATCGTGATCTCGCCACTCTGCTCGTCCTCCATCGACTCCGCTTCCTGCAGCGCGTCCTCCACGCCGTAAACGACCAGCGGGTCTGGCGGGATCGAGCTGTCTCGAGGAATCAGCCCGCGGTGGCTTCCGATCAAATCGACGGCGCCGACCACGTCATAGAATGCACGAAGCGAGAGGGGGAGCGGCCCAACGAGCTGTTCGAGCTCCTGCAGTTCCTTCCAGGTTCTCTTGCCCGGCGGCTGATGGGGCTGCCTCGCGGAGAAGCGGTAGCCAAGTCCGTTGAGGCGTTCTACAAGCGTACGCACGTTCTGGTTCACCCGCTCCATCGTCTCGTAGGCCACCGCGAGAGCATCCGCCGCGAGCGCGTCCAGGCGCACGTCCTCACCAGCGTCGACGAGTTCTTTCCACACTTGCTGGTTTTCACCGGCCACATAGCGATCGAAACGTGAGAGCTGACCGCCTGCGTGCTTCCGCAGATATTGCATCCGCGAATCGCGATCGCGGGGCAGCTCGCTTGCAAAGAGCTCGCTCTTCTTCGGGCGGCTCGACGGCTTTGGCCGCGCCAATCCGATATCCGCCGCGTGCTTGCGGAACGATGCCGGACAGTTTCGCAAATCGGCTTTCGGCACGCTGGCCGGATCGAGAATCCACTGTTCGGGCATGGCATAGCCCTCCCAGGCAAACACCCGCCAGCCGTCGTTGTAAGTGGCCGCAGGTCCATCGGGCCGATGGGGGCGCCCCTCGCGATCGACGTGCAGCTCCACGGGATGCTCCGTGAGCACCGCCGCGTTCATCCACGCCCACCAGGGACCGACCGCTCGCGCGATGGTCCACGCGGCCGCGAGCAGCGGCGGCGGCGTGCGTCCGACAATGGCGGCTTCGTCCATCGCCATTTGCGTGAACGAATAGCCGTTGTAGAACGAGTTGCTGACGAGCGTCTGCACCGTGTGGCAGAACAGGCCGCTGTTCAGCACGCCTGCGTTGCCCCAGAGGCCGTTCTCGGCGTTCTGCAGCGGACCGTCGAGCGGCTGCGAGAACAGCGCCGACACGTCGCCGTGCGCGTCCATCCGGGCGCTGAGCAAATCGTTGTGCAGCGTGTTCGACGGGACGCCGCCCAGCATCAGCGGCGGCGAGAGGGGATGGCCGACGGCCGCGATGGCGGCGGCGATATCGCTCTGTGAGGTCTGCGCGAGCAGTTGGGCTTGTACCTGCTCGAGCCGCTCGCGTTCGTCACGCCGACGCCGCGCGCTGCCCACGAGCGCATCCCAGTTGCGATCCTGCGGTTCCAGCAGGAGCGCGATCGCCCAGGCGCCGGCGCAGGGCGAATCGAACCAGCAGTAGTAACGAGGCGGAGGAATGCCGGCCGCGTTGTACAGACCGCCGACGGCGGCCTCCGTTGCGACCCTGTCAGCGGGCGACGTCGAGAAAAGCGCATCGCGCCATCGGCTCTGCGCGTCGGGGTCGGTTGTCACGCGCGCAATCTAGCACGGCTTCCTGCCCGGCTAGATGTTCCGGGTGCCGGACACTATCGTGGCCGACTGAACACTGCGCCGTGCGGTATGCCCTTGGCGTTACCGCCATGGGGCCACGTCTTGTTGTCCATACGGAAGCCCGGCTCGGTGGCGCCATCTTCGCTGAAGCGCTCGTCGACTGCGAGCTCGCCCGTCGCAGGGTCGAAGCGAGCGATCACCACGCGGTGTCGCATTCCCTCGTATCCGGTCACGACGACGCGTCGATGGTCCGGCGAGATCGCGATCCAGTGCGGCACATCGTCAGCCGCCAACGCGATGCGACTCACTTCGCGCGGCGCACCCGGGTCGCTGATGTCCAGACTGACCACGGCACTCCAAGCCGGCACGGTGACCAGGTAGTAGTGGCCCGCGATCACCGGAATCGCGCAGTTGGTGCCGGCCTTCCGCGGAAACGATGAGACGAGTCGCGCGGACGGCGTGTCACCCGCCAGGCCCTCCATCAAGTAGAGGCCGCAGTTGAAGGTCGACACCAACACCGTCTTGCCATCGTCGAGGAGCCTGGGCTCGGCCGTCAGTAGTCCTTCGCTCCCGGCCGGGCCATCGGATAACGCAAACGTGCGCAGCAACGACAGGTCAGAGAGTCGCCAGATCTGCAGATACCGCGATGGGTCGGAGTCCTTGTCCATGTCTGTCGTCGTGGTCACGATCCGGTCGTAGGCAGGAACGATCGCTCCGCTGTAAACGCGCAGCGCTGGATCGGCGCCGGCGTAATTTGCCGATCCCGACCGCACAAGGGCGCCAGCCGCTGTCAACTCCACCAGCCCTCCGGCAGTGACTGCGGCAGTGTCGTGTCGCATCTGGAAAGTTGCCAGAACGTTGCCATTCGGGAGTCGCAGGAACGAGTGGGGGTGCGAGTAGCCGTCGATGTCGCCGAATTGACCGGTGATGCGCGGCTGCACCGGATTCGTCAGGTCGAAAACGAAGCTCTGACCCGATCCGAAACCGTTGGCGAACAACTGGCCATCCGCAGGCATCTCATGCTCGACGTGATGCGGCCCGTTTCCGCGCCCGGGCACAGGCAGGGTAGTGACCAGACGCCCGTAGCGTGAACCGCTCTCCGTCACATCGAGCACGGCAAGGAAGTCGGGCTGTGTCGCGTCCTCAGACGCGGTCCACAGGTACAGATACTGCGGCTGCGCGCTGAGGGGCTCTGGCGTACGAGATGTACAAGCCGCGAGCGCGAGGACCGTGAGAATCCCGTGGTAGCGGAGGCGCGTCATCATTCAGCCGAGAGGATATCAAGGACGGCCGTTGGCGCTGGACACCCCGTTCAGTCGATGAAGCGGCCGCGGAACTCCGGACGTGGAATCAGGCACTGTTCGTAGCGGCCGAACACGCGATAGCGGTTTCGGGCAATGACGTTGTAGATGCCGTTCAGAATCGCGGTTGGTAAAACGCGCGCGATGGCTGCCATCTTCCAGGGCCACCCAAGTTGGCCGGCGACGAATATCGCGGCGCTGCCCCTCCACAACATCCGAGCGTCCAGCGCTCGATAGTTCGCCACCACGTAAAACGACGTCAGTTCGTCAGGGTTTCCGCCGAAACGCTCGACCATTGCCCTTCCCACAGCGCTTTGGAGCGACGCGAAGGTGAATACAGCGCGGCGATCGTGCACAAGGAGGAATTGCAGCAGACGGTTGCAGAGTCCACAAACGCCGTCGTAGAGCACGAGGTGAGCGCCCTCCGTCACGGGTGGCACTTGCGCCGGGGATGCAGGCATGCTCTAATATTAATGAACATGTTCACTAAAAATGTCAAGCCGCGAAAACGGGGCCGTCCACCGGGGCCGACTGCCCAGGGTGCCGCGGCGAGGGACCATTTGTATGCGATCGCGATGCAGTTGATATCCGCGCGCGGCTACGAAGCGACAACCCTCCGCGACATCGCGAAAGAGGCGGGCGTCAGCGTCGGCCTCCTGTATCGCTACTTTCCCAGCAAACAAGCCGTTGTCATCGCGCTCTACGACGAACTGTCGTCCGAATACGCACGCCAGGCCGGGGACATGCCGGCCGGACGCTGGCGTGACCGCTTCATGTTTGCCCTGAAGACGAGCCTCGACGTCCTCGAGCCGCATCAGGTGGCTCTCCGGGCGCTGACTCCCGTCATGGTCGGCGATCCCGAAGAGGGCATCTTTTCCGCGAGGACGGCGTTCTCCCGTCTCCGCGTGCAGCAGGTCTTCGAGCAAGCCGTCGTCGGGGCGAGCGATGCACCGAACCAACCGCTGGCTGCCGCGCTCGGTCGGCTTCTTTATCTCGTTCATCTGGCCGTGCTTCTGTGGTGGCTGCTGGACAAGAGCTCGAGACAGCGCGCGACGACCGCATTGGTGTCGTTGACCCAGCAGTTGCTCCCGTCTGCCGCGTTGACGCTTCGTGTTCCTCCGGTTCGACGGTTCGTGATCGCTGTCGATGAGCTCGTTCGCGAAGCTCTCTTTGGCAACCCCTTGTCCGACGGCGTACGCATATGAGCATTTACGTCGAGATCCTGATGCGCGCGCCGATGGACCCACTTTGGGCGCACACGCAGACGCCCGCACTCCACGAGAGATGGGATCTTCGCTTCTCGCGGATCGATTACCTGCCGAAAGCGAGTGACGACGAGCCTCAACGGTTTCGATACACGACTCGAATCGCTTTCGGGCTCGAGGTAAGCGGCGAGGGTGAAACCCTCGGACAACGGGATCTGGCGGACGGCAGCCGCTCCTCAGCTCTGAGATTCGGCTCCGACGAACCGCTGTCGATCATTCGCGAGGGGAGCGGGTACTGGAAGTACATCCGGACCCCTGAAGGCATTCGGTTCCTGACGTGGTACGACTACCGGACACGTTTTGGACCCGTCGGTGCGCTCTTCGATCGATTGATCTTCCGTCCTCTGATCGGCTGGGCGACGGCGTGGAGCTTCGATCGTCTGCGCTTGTGGCTCGAGCAGGGTGTGGACCCCGAACAGGCGATGCGACAGACGATGGTCCACACCATCGCGCGTGTCGCGCTCGCTGCCGTCTTCGCCTATCAGGGCGTCGTCCCAAAACTCCTCACTCGAAACGTCGATGAGATCGCCATGCTCCGCGACGCCGGCGTCTTCGGCTGGTGCCACCAACATTACGGTGATCGGCCTCGGCATTTTGGAACTGGCGTTTGCGGCGGTGCTGTTGATCGCCTGGCACCGCCGATGGCCCGTACTCGTTTGTCTCGGTTCGATGCTCTTGGCCACGGCCGTGGTCGGCCTGAATTCACCGCGATACTTGGAGGCGGCGTTCAATCCCGTTTCGCTGAACCTTGCGGTCGCCTGCCTCGCGGGGATCGACCTTCTCGTCCTCGGGAATCTTCCGTCCGCAGCACGTTGCCTGCGGCGTCCCAGTCCGGAAAAGGCATGAGTTCGATCTATGAGCGCGCGCTTGGATCGGACTTTCAGCGGCTCCACCCACAGATTCAGCGGCGCTTTGGCTTCTCGAGCTCCGACGCGATCGCGTCGATCGGGACCGGCGTGATGGACGAGATTTGGAAAGGCAGGTTCTACACCGAGCCGTTTCTTCGCGTGGGCAGTTGGCGGCGCATCATGTTTCCGGAGACGGGACGAAACATCCCGTTCACGATCGAGAACTACGCCTTCGTCGATCAGTTCGGCCGCGAGACCGTTTCGTGGATTCGAACATTCCAATCGCGTCGGCCCCGTCGATTCGATGCGTACATGGTCTATAGCGACGCTCGTCGCCGGATCGTCGATTACCTCGGATCACACGAGCACCTGGCCGTTGAGATCGACCTTTCGGTTGATGAGGAGGGCGGTCTCAGGCTGCGTTCCGGTGCGCAGCGGTTCTATGAGGGCGTGATCGGCTTCAGCTTCCCGATGCTGTTCAGCGGCGTCGCCGACGTCCGCGAATGGTACGACGACGCAGCGCAGTGCTTCCGAATCGTCGTGGAGCGTACACAACCGCGTCTGGGGGCCGCTGTTCGGCTACCGTGGCAGCTTCAGCGTGGAATGGCGGAAGGTGACGCAAGTTCCCAGTCACATCCTCCCGAAGCGACAGGAGTCTCGCGATTAGTCAGAGTGCTGCAGCTCCTCCATCACTTGGCAAACGAGTAGAGTTCAGATGATATTGACCTCGTCATGACGTTCTTCGAATGGCAGCAACCAGACTGGTGGCAGAAAGTAGCGCCGGGCACGGTGCGAGACACGGTGGCGCTGATGGGTCAGATCTACTCGCTCCGCGCCACACGATCGGAAGGATCGCTGCTCGAATTTCTCCGCCGCTTGACCATCTCCGAAACCGATTTGTCGGTCCGCGTTCTTGGCGCCTACCCGCTCGCGCCTGCCGACGTGAAGTCGTTTCTGGCAGCCGCGGACGCGATCCTGCAACCACCGGCTGCCGCGGCCAGAATCACCGAGCGGTTGATCGGGCTCGAGGGGACTATCGATGAGACGACGCGCGCGCGGAACATTCTGGATGTGTGGCAGCACTGCCACGACCTGATCGTCGGCGATGCGCACCGCGGCGATCACTGCTTGTGTTTGATGCATTGTGAGCACATGCCTCGCGGTATCCGGACGCTCGACGAAGCAGTCCAGACGTACTACGAGCAGCATCACGAACTACCTGTCCCTGAGTGCTTCGGTTCATCCGACGAGTCGTACCGGCAATCGCTTCGTCCGTTGCTGCGTCGTTGTCTCGACGGCGCATCGGAGCATCACCCCGCATAACCGAAACGGCCTCGAGCGACGGGTGCCTTCGTCAATTCGTCCGAAGAGCGCGGCGAGTTAGTCGACCTTCAAGGCGAGCATCGGGTCGACGCGCGCTGCACGGAATGCTGGAATCATGGTCGCGATGAGCGCAACTGAGGTGAGCAAGCCGGCGACGACGGTGAATGTCAAAGCGTCATGCGCGCCGACGCGAAACAGCAGCGACTCGAGGTACCGTGCGAGCACACTCGCACCAGCAAGCCCGGCCGCGAGGCCGGCGATGGTCCAGATCGCGCCCTCGCTCAGCACACGAACGACGAGCCGCTGCCACGTTGCGCCGAGCGCCAGCCGCACGGCGATCTCCCGCGCGCGCCGTGACATTGCATAGGACACCACGCCGTAGACTCCGACGGCTGATAGGACGACCGCGAGCGTCGCGAGGACGCCGAGTACGAACAGAGCGAAGCGGGTATCAGCGGATACGTCGGCGACATAGTCGTCGATCGGACGGATGTCGCGCACCGGCCGTCCGGCGCCGAGCTGCTGCACGACGCCGAGGATTTCTCCGACGGTGGTCATCGGATCGGCTGCCCGGGCCACCAGGTTCAGCTGTGCGTACGATCGGATCGCGTACGTCATCCAGACCTGCGGCGGTCCAGTCTCTCGCGGACCTCGCGACTGGACGTGCGCGACCACACCCACCACCTCGCTCCATTCCGGCGGGCTGACCGACTTCACAATCAGCAAACGCTTGCCAATCGCCGATTCGCCGGGCCACAGCTCCTGCGCGAGACGCTCGTCAACGATCACGACTGGTTGACTGTGATCGCCACGCGTGAAATACCGTCCGGCGACGAGCGGCACGTTGAGTGTCTCGAGGTAGCCGGCAAATGCGATGAACCCATCGGTCTCGCGCTCCTGCGTGGTCGGACCGAGCGACACGCGCTGCGACATGGCGATCCCGGTCAGCGGCACGGGAAATCCGACGCCGGCTTGTTCAACGCGAGGCAGCACTCGAATGCGATCGCTGAGGCGCTCGTAGAACTCGCGCCGCCGTACGCGCGCCTCCTCAAACGTTCCGCCGTCCCAACGCTGGCCGTCGAGCGAGATGAACAGCGACATCGCATCGTGCGGATCGAATCCCAGCGGAACCGATCGGATGTTGACGAACGCGCGGGCCATCAAGCCAGCGCCGACCAACAGCACAACGGAAAGTGCGAGCTGGGCCGTCACGAGTATGCTTCGCGTCCTGCTGCCGGAGTGTGCTGGATTGGTTTTGGCGGCACCAGCGAGATTCACTCGCGTCGTCTGCCATGCGGGCACGAGACTGACGACGATTGCGCACGCGATGGCGACCGCGACCGCAAAGATCGCGACGCCGCCATCCACTGCGATCTCCTCACGCCGCGGCAGGGCCGCCGGCGCCAACGCAACCAGCACGTCGACGCTCCATTGCGCCAGCGTCCATCCGCCCGCCGCGCCGATTGCGCCGATGATCACCCCCTCAGCAAGAAGCTGGCGGACGATGTCGCGGCGCCGAGCCCCGATCGACATGCGGACGGCAATCTCGCGTGTCCGTGCCGTTGCCCGCGCAAGCAGCAGATTCGTCAGGCTCGCGCATGCCGCAATCAGTACCAACGCCACGGCGCCGGCCGCTGCAACCAGCGCCGGTCTCGCCTCGCTGACGACCTCGGCGTCCAGTGGCGCGAGCGAGAGACGGACCGCGCCGGTGCGATAGCGATCCGGATGGTCCACGACGAGCTGGGTTGCGATGGTTTCAACCGCCGCTCGCGCGGTATCGATCGTGACACCGGACCGCAGCCGCGCGATCACGATGT
This sequence comes from uncultured Acidobacteriota bacterium, assembly GCA_963724485.1. Taxonomy (GTDB): domain Bacteria; phylum Acidobacteriota; class Vicinamibacteria; order Vicinamibacterales; family UBA2999; genus JACCSI01. The sequence continues at coordinate 137,515 of CAVRUW010000005.1, read as the reverse complement.
TTCCGCGAAACGGGTCATCGTCGTAGCCCGATGACCTGAAGAAGATCAGGTCCGTCTGCGGCGATAGTGCAACGCCGGCTCCGAGGTAAGCCTTGAAACCGCGCGGCAGCACGCCCGCGACGATCGTCTGACTCCCGTTGACCTCGATCGCGCGGCCGACGATCTCGGGACTGCCATTGAAGTAGCGTTGCCAGACCTCGTAGCTGATGTCGACTGCGCGTTGCGACCCAGTATCTCCGCGACGCACGGAGCGTCCGAGATGCGGGATGACGCCGAGCGTGTCGAGGAACTCTTCGCTCACCGCAGCGGCGTTCATCGGCGCCATGATTTCAGCGGCAGTCAGGTTGCCGTCAGCTCGGACTGCGGCGGCGACCGAGTCGAAGAGGTCGGTCCGCGCGCGCAACGTGGCAAACTCGAGGCTGGTGAGCATCGGTGCGCGCGGGATGCCAGGCAGGTCCGCGCGGAACAGGACGAGTCGTGCCGGATCGCGGTACGGAAGCGGCTCGATCAGCACGCCGCGCAACACGGAGAAGACCGCCGTGGTCGCGCCAACGCCCAGCACCATCACGATGATCGCCGCACAGGCGAAGGAGGGATGGTGCCGAAGCATTCGAATCCCGAACTGCAAATCGCGCAGCATGGCTTCGAGATTTTAGCGAAGATGACCAGCGCCGACTCAGCTGATGTCGCCTGCCTGCTGGAGCATCAACACGTTCCCAAGGTTCCCTGGCTTCGTCGTCACTTGTCGGAACCCGAGTTTCTTCAGGACACGAAGCGACGCGATGTTGACCTCGTCAACCCCCGCGACAATCGTCGCGAAGCCCGGATGACGCCGCGCCTCAGCAATCGAAGCGCGCGCCATTTCGGTGGCGTAGCCACGGCCCGTGAAGCGCTCGAACAATGCGTAGACGAGCTGTGGTTCCGGGTCGAGCGAGGGGATCTCCAGGAATCCGCAGAACCCTACAACCTCATCGTCCGCTTGTGCGTGAGCCAGCCATAAGCCGACCCCACGGCGATCGAAGAGGTTCTGGCTTTCACGGACGTGCTCCGCACTCCATTCGCGTGGAAACAACTCTCCATCCATCAAATAGCGCCTGACGTGGTCGTCCTGGACGAGCCGGTGAAAGGCGTCGATGGTCGCCTCGGAGAGGGGGTGATATCTCAGGCGCTCGGACGTCATGGCCATACGCTACCTGAAGAGTAGATGCCAGAAAGCGGCGTCCGTTTTGCTCCTGAACACCTCATGCGGATCCGAAAACGCCGCAATAGCCCGACCGTACACCGCCGCGCCGATTACACGCGGCACGACCGTCGTCATCGTCGACGTCGGCGGCGCCGGAACGCCGTCAAGGGCATGGTCATGGGCGCCATGATGTTTGGTGTAGGAGCGAAGCAGAAGCCGCCTGAGAAGCACAGCGACCAGCCGCTCACTGCCAACGTCCGGGTGTCGATGGACAGCTTCGTCGTCATCCCACCCTATCTCGCGTACGACGACATCATCGATGAAGCGGCGACGAAGCACGGGCTCGATCCCGATCTGATCCACGCCGTCATTCAAACGGAATCGGAGTTCAATCCTCTCGCGGTGTCGCCGGTCGGCGCGCAGGGGCTCATGCAACTGATGCCCGAGGTCCAGGCAGAGTTAGGCGTCACCGATCCATTTGACCCACGCGAAAACATCATGGCCGGGTCCGAGTACCTGAAGAGGCTCCTCGCCCGGCACAACGGAGATATCGCACTGACGCTGGCCTCGTACAACGCCGGGCCGGGGAACGTGTCGAAATTCAAAGGGGTGCCGCCGTTCAAGGAAACCCGCGCGTACGTAAAAAAGATCAAAGCCCTCCTCGCCGAGTCGGCGGGTGACTGACCGCTTTCTGACGGCTCAGCTCGTACGCGAAATGCAGCTTGCCGGTATGCTGGTCGCATGCGCGCGACTACCTACGCGCGAGTGATCGCGGCGGTTGTCGGTCTAGCAGCCCTGAGCTGCGAAGATTCGAGCCGACCGCTTTCTCCGACGCCCCCACCAGCTCCTGGTTCTGCGACTGCCAGCATTCGCCTCGTGTTCGCCGGCGCAACGGCGCGGCGCACTGATCTTCCGGCCTCCGCGCAGGCGTGTGTCAACGGCGTCGGCGCGACGCACACGCACCCGAGCTGGCGTAGCTTTGACGGCATCGCGCTACAACCCGTTCCTCCCAGCCGGTACGAGATCTCGTTCACGGACGTGCCTGTCAACACCCGTGTCTCGTTCCGCGTGAACGATCAGAACGCCTGCGACGAGAACCCCACCGGAGCCGTGACACGCAATGTGTTCGTGAACGACATCGGCTTGATCCAGAACGCGACGACGCCCGGGAATGGTGACGAGCCGGGGTTCGCGTTCACCATTTCCTCGAACGGCACCATCACCCAGTAGTCAGTTCGGGCCGAAACCTTTTCGCCACGATCGACCTATTGAAGATATGCACACGTTTCGGGCGACCGTCGTGGTCTGCCTCGCGATCAGCGCATCTACTTGCGGTGGACCGGCGATCCCAGGACAGGCCGCACCAGCGCCGACCTCCCACAACGATATCGCTCGTTCGACTCCCACGCTGGATGGCGTGCGACGCAAGGGTTTCGTTCAGTGTGGTGTCACCACGGGAGTTGCCGGGTTCTCAATCGCCGATGCGCAAGGGCACTGGAGCGGCCTGGACGTTGATGTCTGTCGCGCGATTGCCGCCGCCGTTCTGAGAGACGCATCGAAAGTCCGGTTCACGCCGCTGACGGCCGCGCAGCGCTTCACCGCTCTGCAGAGCGGAGAGATCGACGTGCTGTCGAGGGTAACGACGATCACGTTCCAGCGCGACGTTCAGCTTGGCATCGAGTTTCCGGTGACGAACTGGTACGACGGCAGCACGTTCCTCGTACGCAAAGCGCTCAACCTGACCTCGCCGAAAGGCCTCAACGGCGCCACGATTTGCATTACGCCCGGCACGACGAACGAAGTAGACGTCGCCGACTATTTCCGCAGAAACGGGATGACGTTTACCCCGGTCGTGATCGAGCGCCTGGAGGAGGCCACCAACGCCTACTTCGCCGGGCGCTGTGATGCCTTTACCCAGGATCAATCGGCGCTCGCTGCCGTCCGCGCTCGCGCGCCCAACCCAGCGGAGCACATGATCCTGCCGGAGGTGATCTCGAAGGCGCCGTTCGGTACGGGTGTCATGCCCAACGACATGCGCTGGATGGAGATTGTGCGCTGGTCGGTGTTCGCGATGATCAACGCCGAGGAGCTTGGCCTCAGCTCCACGACGATCGATCAGGCGCTGAACAGCAGCGACCCCGATGTCCTCCGGTTCGTTGGGAAACGTGATGACCTCGGCGCGATGCTGGGCCTTGACGCCGACTGGGCTGTCAGGATCGTCAAACAGGTCGGCAACTATGCAGAAAGCTTCGATCGCAGCCTGAAGCCTCTCGGCGTGGAGCGCGGCATCAATCGCCTGTGGAGGGACGGTGGCGTGCTGTACGTGCCGGCCTTGCGGTGAATCACGCGCTTTCACGTTTCTGGAATAGTCAGCGTGCGCGGGCCATCGTGTTTCAGACCCTGGTCGTGGGGTCGGTCATTGCAGTTGCCACGATCGTCGTCATTCGGACGGCGAACAACCTCGAGCAGCGCGGAATCGTATCCGGGTTCGACTATCTGAGCCGGCCGGCCGGCTTCGAGATTGCGGCCGGGCCGGTGTCGTACTCATCCCGTGACACCTACGCTCGCGCACTGGTACTGGGGCTCGTCAACACGCTTCGTGTCTCGGTACTTGGCATTCTCCTCGCGACGGCACTTGGCATCGTCATCGGAGTGGCCCGGCTCTCGAAGATCTTTGTCGTGTCGGCCGCAGCGAGAGCGTACGTCGAAGTGATGCGGAATACGCCACTGCTGCTGCAGTTGCTCTTTTGGTATTCGCTATCGCAGTCGCTGCCAGAACCACGCGCGGCGCTGAGCCCCTGGCCCGGCGTGTTCCTCTGCTTCCGTGGTCTCTATCTGCCAGCCGTCGGATGGCACAACGGGACGCTCTCGCTCGACCAGCCGTCACTCGTGGGCTTCGGCTTCCAGGGTGGGCTATCAGTCTCGCCCGAATTCGCGGCACTGCTGATCGGGCTCTCGACGTGCACCGCGGCCTTCATCGGTGAAATCGTTCGGGGCGGGATTCTCTCCGTGGGCAAAGGCCAGATTGAGGCCGCCGCCGCCCTCGGATTGTCCGCCCGTAGAGCCTTGCGCCTGGTCGTGCTTCCGCAGGCGCTGCCGGTCATCATTCCGCCGACGACGAGCCAGTATCTGAACATCACCAAGAACTCGTCGCTGGCTGTCGCGATCGGTTATCCGGACCTGATCTCGATCACCAGCACCACGCTCAATCAGACAGGCCAGGCGATCGAAGCGATCGCATTGGTGATGGCCGTGTACGTCGCGATCAGCCTGGTCACATCGTTGGTGATGAACGTCTATGACAACCGTCTCATGGCCAGGCACGCCGGTGCATCCAGTGGCGCTCGGCGGAGTATTCGCGAATGACGAACCTCTCGTCCGGCCGCACCCGTGCCCTGCGTCGCGGGTGGCTGTTCGATGATCGCAAGACTGCCGCCGCGACGATCGTGCTCGGTGTCGGCCTTGCCTATCTCGCAGTTTGGTTTGCGAAATGGGCGATCGTGAACGCCATCTGGACGCTGCCACCAGATGGCAGCTCCTCCTTGTGTCGCGTGGCCAGGGCGGATGGAGCGTGCTGGGCGGTAATCCAAGAACGTTTCCGCTTCATCGGTACTCGGCGGCTATCCCTACAACGCGCAGTGGCGCCCGGCAGTTGCCTGTGCACTCTTTGTCTTGCTCTATGTGATGAGCACCAGACGCTCCTGGTGGAACCGCTGGCTGCTGCTGGCGTGGATTGCCCTTCCGATCGGCGCGATCGTGTTGCTGGGCGGCGGCATCCTCGGCCTCGAGGAAGTGCAAACCGAATTCTGGGGCGGGTTACCACTGACATTTGTTTTGTCGACGGTGGGCTTCGCGTTAGCGTTCCCGCTGGCGATCTTGTTGGCCCTGGGAAGGCGTTCTCACATGCCCTCCATTCGCGCGCTCTGCATCGCCTACATCGAGCTCGTACGAGGTGTGCCGCTGGTCACGTTTCTCTTCATGGCTTCGGTGATGTTCCCGCTATTCGTGCCACCAGGCGTCACCGTCGACAAGGTAATGCGGGCCCAGATCGCCTTTGTGATCGTGATGGCCGCATACGTCGCTGAAGTCGTTCGGGCCGGGTTGGCTGCAGTCCCGAAAGGACAGTTCGAGGCCGCGGCCAGCATGGGCCTTGGTTTCTGGCCGACGACCTGGCTAGTCGTTCTGCCGCAGGCGCTGCGTGTCACCATCCCCGCACTCGTCAATACGTTCATCGGCTTCTTCAAGGACACATCGCTGGTGACGGTGATTGGGATGTTCGACCTTCTCGGTGCGGCCAAGGCGGTGCTCGTTGACCCGAAGTGGGTCGGGTTCGGTGTCGAGGTCTACCTGTTCACCGCTGCCGTTTATTTCGTCTTCTCCTTCGCGGTGTCGCGATACAGCCAGTCGCTCGAGCGCGCGCTGATGGCGCGAAGCCACCAGTGATTCTCGCGATATCAAAGGCGGGTCCCGTGCTTCACGTTCAGATGCAGAGCGTCAACAAATGGTTTGGCGACCTTCACGTGCTGCGCAATATCAATCTGACCGTGTCGCGCGGCGAACGCATCGTGATCTGCGGTCCGTCGGGCTCAGGGAAGTCGACACTGATTCGCTGCATCAACCGGCTGGAGACACACCACCAGGGACGGATCATGGTCGATGGCGTTGAGCTGACCAATAACGTGAAACACATCGAGGAAGTGCGCCGCCAGGTCGGCATGGTGTTTCAACAGTTCAACCTGTTTCCGCACCTCACCATTCTCGAAAACTGCACGCTCGCCCCGATCTGGGTGAAAAAGCTGCCGCCACGTGAGGCGGAAGCGGTTGCCATGCGCTATCTGGAGCGGGTCAGGATTCCCGAGCAGGCGCACAAGTATCCCGGTCAGCTTTCGGGTGGCCAGCAGCAACGAGCAGCGATCGCACGCTCGTTGTGCATGGCGCCGCAAATCATGCTCTTCGACGAGCCGACCTCGGCTCTCGACCCGGAAATGGTCAAGGAGGTCCTCGAGACCATGGTTACCCTGGCGGACGAGGGGATGACGATGATTTGCGTATCGCACGAGATGGCGTTCGCACGTCAGGTGGCCGACCGCGTCGTGTTCATGGACGCGGGCGAGATCATCGAAGCCAACGAGCCGGGTGCATTCTTCAGCGCTCCCGGGCATGAACGAACGCGCCGTTTCCTCGCGCAGATCCTGACCTGAGGAATATAGAGCCGACGTCCGAAAGGTTCTCGCGACTCTAGGCCTATCAGATCGGAGCCAGCTCACGCGACACTGCGTGCAATGCGTTCCGGAGAGCTCATGTTCAAGTGGCACGTTTTTGCTATCGTGGTCGGCATCGTCGTCGTTTCGTCGGCGGCCTTGGCATGGTTGCCTGACGGGTTTTACGGGCCATCCGAGCGTGTCTCGCTGATGACCGGCCAGCCGAGCGACAAAGTCACCCCTCGGGTCGAGACGATCAGCGACGCGATGCGGACGATTCGATCGTTGGAAGCGCGTTCACTGAAGCGGCACGAGCAGCTGCTCGAAGATACGCAGGTGTTGGCTGACATCTACGATGGTCTGGTGCAGCAGAACGCTAACCGCGTCGCGGAGATCGCCGCGTTGAAAAAGGAAGTTGCGACCATTCGTGCCGAGGTCGCCGCTATGAAAGCGGGGCGCCGCTAGCGCGTGCTTTCACGAACTGCGATCAACGCTTGCCATCCAGGTTGGCCCACTCTCCAGACTGAATGAAGCTTGCCCAATAGAAGGGATGCTCGCGGCCCTTGCGCCTGAGCACGGACACCTTCGCTTGCCGCAGCGCCTCGCCACGGCCCAGACCAGCTCTGAGCCCTGCGTAGTACCCGACCATCGTCTCACGCGCCATGTAGTCGCTGAGCGGCCACAGGCTCATCACCAACGTCTCTGTGCCAGCCAGCAGAAAGGCGCGACGGAGGCCGTACACCCCTTCACCGTTGGTGACTTCGCCGACTCCTGTGTCGCACGCGGACAAGGTCACGAGCTTGGTGCCCCACAAGTTCAGCCCGGAAGCTTCCAACGCCGTCAGGATCCCATCTCCACGAGCTCGGTCACCGAGATTGGCGCCGGCTAGCGCGATCCCAGAGCGAAGGAGGGGATTCTGGATTGCAGTGGCGGAGTCGGAGCCGCGTCGTGCGAGGTCTTGCAGGAAGAACCCGTGAGAGGCGATATGCAGCATGCGAGGCGCATCCAGCTGCGAAAAGGCGGCCTTGGTGGCACGTGGTCCGGTGAGCAGGACCGCCGAAGGAAAGAAACGTTTGATGACGCGAGCCTCTTCGGCCGTGTTCGCGAGCGCCGGAAAGTACAGCGCCGCCGACTCGGCAGCGGGCGTGCCGCCGCCTTTCCGTGTGCGGGGTGAGAGTCGCGGCTCACCATAGTGTGGATCGGCAACGATGACCGGCTGACTGCGGTGCTCACGCGGCACCTGCATACGCAAGAGATCGCGTCCACTGGTCAGGTAACTGATCGAGAAGCGCTCGATTACGAATTGGTCGTATTGGTCGACGAGGGCTTCGAACGGCACGAGGTTGAGCGCGCCGTCCGGCGACACGAGCAGGCGCCTGGCGTTGCCGTACGTGCTCTGCAGGGGGCGCATCAGGAGATCGTGGACCGTCCGGGCCTTGGCTTTGACGTCGGTCCTCGTGCGATCGCGCACCGCCTGGCGTAGCGCTTCAATCGACTGGTCGATGTCCTTCGCGGGCCCCAGGTCAACCCCTCGAGGTGCACCGTCCTTCCGCAAGACATAAGCGGCGTAGTGGGGCTGGCTGTAAGCGTCGCTGCTCACCTCGGCCTTCGGATCGAATGGTCGAAAGATCACAAACTCCACCAGCGCCGCATCGTCTGGAATGGCGGCCTGCACGGCTTCGAGGGTTACCGGCCGAATCTGCGCACGGAGCTCGCTGTACTCTCCAAGCTCGGCCTCCAGCCGTTCCTTTTCGGTTTCAAGCTCGGTGATCGAACGACGGCGTTCGTCGGGCGAAACGCCATCGGCTGCCGTGAAGGCAAGCCGCGCGAGCCGCCCGGTCGTGTTGTTCAACTCAGTCAGAAGAACCCGGCTTCGGTTGTCGTCGACCCTCCGACGCACGGCTGCAAACGCATCGGTCATCGCATCGAGCACCCGACCCTTTCGTTGCAGCACGACAAGCGTGGCGAGCGCGCCCGCGTCAGAATCATCGGGTGCATCGCGGAGGTGCATCGAAATGGTTCGATCGGTGCGTTCCGAGATACTCTGGACGAAGGCCAGCTTCTGACGCTCGGAGCCCACAGCCAGGTTGAGCTCGAGTTGCTTCTCGACGATTGCGTCGGCGCGCCGTTGAAACGGGATCGCCTTGGTCACCTCGCCGGTGTCCCAATAGAGTTGCGCGACGTTGCCAACTGCTGTCAGCGTGATTTGGTGGTACGGACCGAAGGCACCCTCAACGACGCGCAGCGATCTCATGAACATCTCGGTCGCGCGTGGAACGTCACCAATCAAGCGGTAGACGATGGCGAGATTGTTCACGAGAAGGGCTACGTCGACGTGTTCAGGACCGACGAGCGATTGACGAATGGTTAGTGCGCGTGTCGCGTAATCGAGTGCGGTCGCGTAGTCCTTGCGCTCGCGGGCTATGCGGCTGAGATTCTGGAGGTAAAGACTGATGTGATAGCCCTCCGGTCCTTCGAGCATTTCGCTCAGCGCGAGCGCACGTCGATGGTGCTCCTCGGCTCGTGTGAAGTCCCGTTTCTCGGCGTAGATCAACCCAAGGTTGTTCAACGCTGCCGTATAGGAGGCGCTTTCGACATCGCCGACCGTTTCGAGAATCGTCATCGCACGGCGGTAGATCTGCTCGGCGGCATCAAGATCGCGAGCGTTGAAGCGAAGACTGGCTTGTGCCCTCAGGCAGGTCGCGTACCACGAGTGCTCGACGCCGACCGTCTGCTCGATGACTTGCGTTGCGGACGTGATGATCGCTTCTGCTTGAACCCGCTGACCGGCCTGAAGCATCAGGACCGCCAGCCTTAACTGAGCGATCGCCGAGTACGGGTGGCCCTCGCCCCATGACTTGTCGAAGATGGCAAGGGCGCGACGCTGGAGAGGCTCAGCCTTCGTGAAGTCGCGGACTTCGAGAATACCGGCGACGAGATCGTGGAGCAGAATGCCGACGAACACATCGTCCGGCCCGCGGCGGGCTTCGCCAATCGCGACTGCTCGTTCGAGCATCTGACGAGCTTCATCGAACCGGGCGGCCTTCGTCAGATCGAGCGCCGCAGTGCGGAATCTCCGTGCCTCGTACATCGCCCGGTCGCCGTCGCTTGCGGCTCGACGGGTGCCCATGCGAACGACATACGTTCCGGAATAGACTCCGCGGCTTGGGGCGATCGCCAACGTGTAGATGCCCGCTTCGTCTGCGACGATCTCGACGTGCTCCTGGCCGGTGCGCCTGACCTCCTCTTGAAACTCAACGACCTCGCCGTCGCTGGCGCGGTGCACCCGTACGATGACGTCAATGCCTCGCTGTTCGACGAGCACCTCCGCGCATCCTCCCGCCGTCAACGTGAGCGAGTAGAGGTGCTCTTCTCCGATTGACAGGAATCGCTCAATCGCCTCACCAGAATCGATCGGGACCGCTTCCTGGCGGCGGATCTCCGAGCCCGCTGATGAGAGCGCGACCGACAACGTAGTCGCGACGATGAACGTACTGGAGAGGCGAACCGATCGAATCACGGCTTGGCGATACGAACGGGGTAGCTTCCAATTACATCCCCTGGGTTGCCGTCGCCGCGGCCCGTGAGATCCAGCGCGTAGTGTTGGGCCTTGAGCAATGTGGATGGAACGACGATCGACACTGACGCCTGGTCGCTGGACGAGGTCGGCGCGATCCAATCGCTGCGCCACAGGACGGTATTCGTGAGCGGATCCTTCAACCCGACGCGATAACGCGAGAAATCGTTTGACTCCAGACGCAATTCGAACCGGATACGGTCGGCGTCGGTGGGAAGCACAAGGCTCGGAATTGGCGCGATGGAACGTGTTGGCGGGAACAGAACGATCGCGACGAGTCGTCCTGGCGGCCGCTGACTGGGGGAGGACACCGAGGGTGGAGAACTTGGAGCCGTAGCGGCCGAGCCATCGCGCGCGATCGCACCTTCGGTGGCCGGTGCCGAAAGGGGCGTTGGATTGCGCGGTCGCGTTGCCAGGAACAGCAGGGTTCCAGACACGCACATGACCAGGGTCGCGGCAGCGACGAACCGCGTGAGTGTGGTTCGGCTGGCAAGGCGTTCCATCCACGTCGTCCCCGTGACCGGTGGCGCCGATCGATCGAGAGCGCGGACAAAGCGAGCCGCCACCTCCAATCGCTCCCGGCGGCGAGGTGACGAAAGGTAATAGCGTTCGAAGCGCTCCAACGTTGCGCCCGCCAGTTGCCCTCTGACATAGCTGTCGAGCAGGTCGATTTCCACGCTCCGCAGTCGAGCTGCAATCTCGTCGTCGACGATGCTGGCTTCATCCAGGCGGTCGGTCGCCTCATCGGGAAGCAGGCCGAGCACATACCGTTCGAGGTCCTCGTCGGTAGGACGAACGTGGTTGGTGAGGGACATGGCAGGTCCTTGGTACGTGCTCATTTGATAGGTCGTCGAGGCGGTAAACCTTTCATCCGGCCCTCCGGCACCCCTCCAGGCAGGTCAACAGGGCATCCCGGATGCGACAAGCCCGGATCGCCAATGCGTTCATCGTGATACCGAGGCGGTTGGCCAACTCGCGGCGACGCTCGATCTTCTGGCGCCGCGTATCGCGGTAGTAGTCGACGATCAACGAGCGCTGGTCGGGCTTTAACTGCGACAGGCAATGGTCCAGGCAGTCAAGGCGCTCCTCGCGGAGCGCACGGTCCTCACTCACGCCAGCCAGGTGCCCTCGTACATGGAGAGTCACTCGCGTTTCGTCGAGCCCGACGTGCCGTCGTTCGCGCCGGAGATCCTCGAGCAGGACGAACCGTGCAACGACATAGCAGTAGCGCGCCGGAGGCTTGGTGGCAATGGCCCCGGTTTGTTCCAAGGTACGAGCGACTCGATTGAGCGTTTCGTCGGCCAGCTCCTCGGCGGCGGGACGGTTCCTTCGATCGAAGTACGACACCAGCCGCCGGCGCATCTCCAGGTAGCGTTCGCCATGCGACTCGGTCCCGTCGTCCAGCCATTCCAGCAACCGGTCGAATACGTATTGCGAAAGTTCTGGTTCTTTACGAAAGAGTTGTTCTGTCAGCACGTGTGGGCATGCTCAATGTTTTGTGTGATCTACGCCCGAAAACTACGGGATTCGTAACCGGCGCCGAGTTAGGGGAAGGCGGCGCGCGCTGCGTACTGCAATTTCAAGACCGGCTCACGGTTACTCCACGAGCGAAAGGAATTTTACAGGTTCGACATATCAAGCGAGGGCTTCGCTTGGACCTGGTCACACTCAAACCACTGCTTAGACGTGCGTCGACGGATGATGGCTCTGACATCCTGGCGATCTACAACCAATCGATTCAACGCGGAGAAATCGCGCGACATACCAACGTGTTGTCGATGTCAGAGCTCGCCGGCGCGTTGCTGCCCAACGAGGACCGTTACCACACCTACGTGGCGCCGGCAGATGGTGTCGTTCGCGGTTGGGCGGGCTTTCGTCCGTGGCACCTGCGCAACGTTTATCCGTGGACACTGGAGTTGTTGGTCTACGTCGCGCCCACGCATCGGGGTCGTGGGCTTGGGAAGGCATTGGTCAAACGAACGGTTGCCGCGGCTGCGAGCGCGGATTACCCCTCGATCGTCGCATTATGTTCGGCCGACGATGCTGTGGCCGCTCGCTTGCTGCGGTCCACAGGGTTCTTTGGTATCGGCTCGCCAATAGCGGTGTTTCGCGGGCTCGAGAGGCGCCACGACGTCGCGATGTATCAGCGCATGCTCATCAGGGATGATGGACGATGATGGTGCAAGGGAGTTGAAAGCGCGAGAGTGAGGGAGCGGATCATAGGGTCGCTCAAAGGGATCGCCTGCGGGGATGCCATAGGCAAGCAGACCGAAGGCTTGTCTCGAGCTGGCGTGCTGCGCTGGTATCCGGACGGTATACGTGGATTCGAAGGATCGCCCGGCACTGTCATCCCTCGATACGTCACCAATTCCAAACGCGAGTGGAGAATCGGTGAGACGACGGACGACACCGAGCGAACGATCGCGGTGGCGCGTGCCATTCTGCAGGACGGCCACGTTCATCACACGAGCGTCGGCCGCGAGATGCTTGCCTGCACCAAGAGTGTTCATCCCGGCGTCAAGTCGCTGTGGGAGTTCCACGAGAAGGCCGACCCCGCGCGCGTGACTCTCGACCACGACGGGTGCGGAGCTGCGATCCGCGTGGCACCGGTTGGCATGCTGTATCGTTCAGCCCGACTCCACGACATCGTCGCCGGCGCGCGGGAGGCTTCCATTTCAACCCACGGAGGCCCACTTGCACTGGCCGCCGCCGCGGCCAGTGCTGCCGCCGTTTCCGCGGCAATTGATGGCGCGGGCCCCGTTGAGATCATCGAGCTCGCGCGGAACGCGGCCACACAGGCTGAGTGCCAGCGCTCCGGTGCCAAGGAATCCGTGTTCGCGCAGGCGATGAGCATCATTCACGCTGATCTGCGCGCTCGACGTCGCCTGGATGCAGACGAGGTGGCAGCAACTCACTTCCCAGTCACTCCGCTGACCATCGTGCCGCTGGCGTTGTCGCTCGCCGTGGTGATGCAATCCATAGACGAGGCCATCCTGCTTGCCGCAAACGTCGGCGGGGATAGTGATTCGGTTGCATCCGTTGCGGGCTCGATCCTCGGCGCCCGCTTCCCCAATACGGTGAATGACGAGTGGTATGGGATCGTGGAAAGCATCAACTCGCATGGTCTCGTTGCTATCGGGGAAAAGCTGAGCAGGCTGCGACACTGATCAGCATGCCTGCGCGGCTGCCGAACGGTGTCCGCGTGACCAACCTCTCACCAAGAGAGACACTCGTGCGAAATTGATGAATCTGATTCATTGATATGAGTGCATGAATGCACTGGAGTCATTGACTCCGATTTGCGTACTGTGGCGGAATGAGCGATGTCCTTCTGCGCGATCTCCGCCATGCCTGCCGGTCGCTTCTCGCGCGTCCTACCTATAGCCTGATCACCATCGCCACGCTGGCACTCGTTGTCGGCGCCGCGACCGCAGTAATTGCCGTCGTCAGCGCCACCCTGGTGCGGCCGTTGCCGTTCCCGGACGGTGATCGGATTGCGCGGTTGTTTCTGATGCCGCCCGGCCAGAGCGATTGGACGTCGAGAAACCCGCTCAGCCTCGGAGTGTTTCTGCGCTTTCGGCAGAACCTGAAGCTGGTGGAATCGGTCGAAGGTTTGTGGTCACGTGAGCGCGCCCTGGGCGGCGAGTTCGAGCCAGAGAGCGTGACGGCGGGCGCCGTGTCGTCCGGGCTGTTCGCGTTGTTCGGCGGGTCGCCCACGCTGGGGCGAGTGTTCACTGAAAGCGAAGACCAGGCCAATGCGAAAGTCGTCGTGCTCGGTCACGCTCTTTGGCAACGGCGCTTCGGCAGCGATCTTGGAGTCCTTGGCAAGACCGTCCTCATCGATCGTGAGCCGCACGAAATCATTGGCGTCATGCCGGCGACATTTGTGACGGCGTTCACGCCAACAGATCTCTGGACGCCGCTGAATGCAACGGAGGCGTCACTCTCTTCTGGTTCCACGTTTGTCCAGTCGTTTGCGCGCCTGCGCGCCGGCGTAACGGTGGCGCAATTGCACGCGGAGATGCAAACGGCGATGCAATCCGTGATCGCTGAGATCCCGAAGGTGATGACGGGCTGGTCGGCCCTCGGAGCCGGTCTGCGCGATGCTCAGTTTCGTTTGCAGCGTCCGAGCCTGTTGGCGCTTCTCGGCGGCGTTGTCGCGCTACTGCTGATCGCTTGTGCCAATCTCGGCAATCTCACACTGGCGGAGATCATGTCGAGACGGCCCGAATTCGCGTTGAGGATGGCGCTTGGTGGCGGGAGCGGATCGCTCGTTCGATTACAGCTGATCGAGACCCTGGTGCTGGCTGTAACCGGCGGCCTGGCCGGCTTGGTGATCGGCTGGTGGGCCCTGCCGGTGTTGCTCTCGCTGGATCCATCGATCGCCACGACATTCGGCGACGTCGCCATCGATTGGCGAGTGCAGCTCGTCGCTGCACTGATCGCGGGCGCTGTCGCCGCTGTGTCCGGAATTGCTCCGTTGATGCGCGAGCTCCGCGCGGACCTGGCTCGAGGAATCGCCGATGGCAACCGGCGCTCGGTCGGCTCGCGGCGGGATCAGAACGTGCGGATGCTGCTGGTCGGCGTCGAGTGTGCGTTGGCGGTCGTGCTTCTCGTTGGAGGCGCACTGCTGCTGAGCGCGTTCGAACGTACGTCGCGCGTCAATCCCGGCTTCGATCCGCAGGGCGTACTGGCGGCCCAGATGCGCTTGTCGGCGACGGCGTATCCAACCGAAGCGGCGCGTGCCCAGCTGATTGCGCGCGTGCTCGAGCGCATCCGCGCTATCCCGGGCGTGTCGTCAGCGGGCGCGACCCTGAACCGCTTCGTCCCAGGGTTCTTCTTCGTCACACCGGTACACATCGAAGGCAAGCCAACGGCAGATGGCCAGGCACACACGGTCCAATTCCGCCGCTCGAGTCCCGGCTACTTTGCGACGCTGCGCATTCCATTGGCGAGGGGACGGGACTTCAGTGCGAGCGATGGCGTCGAGCAGCCCTGGGTCACCGTCGTGAGTCAGCAGTTTGCCGATCAGCATTGGCCGGGCGAAGACCCGATTGGCCGTCGGGTTCGCCGCGGCACCAACCCTCGCTGGCTCACCGTGATTGGCGTCGTTGGTGACGTGAGCGACGTCGGGTTCTCACAGCCTCCCGCGCCCACGATGTACATCTCGTTCGACCAGAACAATGTGGCGATCACGCCGGTATCTCTCGTCATCCGGACAACTGGCGATCCCCTTGCAATGACCAACGCGGTGCGCGCCGCGGTGCTGTCGGCGGATCCTGCACAGCCGATCGATTCGGTCACGACCGTCGAGCAGTTTCTCGCTGATTCGTTGGGTCCGCAGCGATTTCGCAGCGCGCTGCTTCTGGTCCTGGGTGCGATCGGTCTCGCCCTCGCTGCCCTCGGTGTTTACGGGGTCACCGCTCGGGGCGTCGAGGAACGAACGGTCGAACTCGGCGTGCGGCTGGCGCTTGGTGCAACGCCTTCCTCGCTCGCGCGGCTGGTTGTCGGGCAGGCCGCTCGGCCCGTGGCGGTTGGACTCGGCGCAGGAGTGCTCCTGGCCGTTGGCGCGGGCGGCGTCATGCTCAAGCTGCTTCCTGATCTCGAACATGCCGAAGCCTGGACGACGGTCCCGGCTGTTTCGGTGTTAGCTATCGTGGCCCTGTGTGCCGCGCTGATTCCGGCGCGGCGGGCGGTGTCGCTGTCGCCGACGATGGCCCTGAGAGGAGAGTAACCGCGGCGCGCGAGAGTCGCCGGCGCGGGCGAGTCGGCTGGCGCGGCCCTCTGAGCGACGCGACAGGCGCAGGTAAAACGGCCTCGCAGCGTGCGTGCGGCGGCGGCCCTGATTCGCCACCGTCGCTCGGTCAACCCATCCGCCCAAACGATTTCGGTACGAGGGGTGAATTGAGAAGCCGCCGGCGACATCGGCAGGCTCACGCGGAGAGGGCGTTTTTCCGCGGCGCGAAGCGGGCGGCGCGAGCCGAGTCGCCTGCGCTGGCGACCATCTCCGCGGAAACGAGCGGAAGAAAGCAAATCCGCGGAAGAAGGGAAGTCGCGGAAGCTAGTCCTCTCTATCCGCGGAATCGCCGAGGTCGCCGGAAGCCCCGCGCGAGTCGGCTGGCGCGGCCAGGTCAACCGCATTCGTCACGAAGAGTTCTGTGTGGACCAAGACCTTTGCGACGGATGGTGCGTCTCATACTTCTGTGCGGCTGCAACCTGACGCATCTGCCGCGCCCGCGCGCGACTCCGCAGGGCGATCGGCGAGCACCAGGCGCGCACCACCAGCTAAGCAGGAGGTTCACGTGAGAGCCATTGCGTTGGGATATCGGAGACGAGGACAGTTGGGCCTTCGGGGATGTGTTCTGAAGCCGGCGTGGGCATTGCTGGTCGCATCCATGCTCGCGGCAACGCCGGCGCTCGCGCAGGACGCGTCGCAAACCCCGCCCCAACAATCGGAGGCATCGGCAATCGCGATCACACCCTACGTTGCCCTTGGTTCAATTCGAGCATCGACCGTCGGTATCGGCGTCAGCTTTCCGGTGTCTTCCAACGCGGAAATCGAAACCGAATTGGGCTATCGCCGCGGCGAGGGGCACATCAACGCGTTCAGTTCGAGCGCGAGTCTGCTGTACGGGCTTCCGTCACTCGGCCGAAGCCAGCCATATGTGGCAGCCGGCGCCGGTCTCGAACAGTACGGTGCGCCGCTCGCTGGACCTGACGGGATCGTGACCCTATCCCGGACGGCCTTCGCCGTTAATGCCGGAGGAGGCCTGAAGGTACCCGTCGATGACGATGTGGCGATGCGCATCGACGCGCGCTGGTTCAAGTCACTCGGCACGCCGGGCTCGTCCGAGCACTGGCGCGTTGCCCACGGTGTGTCCTTCGGGCGCAGGCGCTGAGGGCCTGATCGGCCGGCGGCTGGAGATCCCTTGAACGTTCGCCTGTTTATTCAATATAATTGAGTAAATGGGACACCGGGAATCCGTGGGCGGCTTCGAGTTGCTCGTGCTGCTGGCACTGATCCGTTTGGGCGACGAAGCCTACGGCGTGCCGATTGCGGAAGCGATCGAGGCCAGCAGCAAGCGCAGCGTGGCCATCGGCAGCGTCTACATCACCCTCGAACGTCTCCAACGCAAAGGTTTCGTGACGGCGAGACTGGGCGAGCCGACAGCCGCGCGAGGCGGCCGGGCCAAGACCTATTTCCGAATCACAGCCAAGGGGCTACGAGAAGTGCGGCGGGCGCGTCAGACGCTGATGACCCTTTGGCGAGGAGTCCCCCAACTGGAGGGAGGCAAGGCATGAGCAAGTCGAGCCCGCCACGATGGTCGACATGGATGCTGGAACGATGGGCTCCTCGTGACAACCGCGAGTCCTTGATCGGCGATCTGATCGAGCAGTACCACAAAGGACGTTCCGCCATGTGGTACCGCCGTCAGGTTGTCGGCGCCATCTGGGCTGGTGTGGTTGCGGACCTCAGGGCTCACAAGCTGTTAGCGCTTCGGACGCTCGCCATCTGCTGGATGGCGACGTTTGTCCTGGGGTGGTTGACGACCTCGTTGCGCTACTCAATCGTCTCGGCCGGCAGAGCGTCGGTGCCGTGGGGTGAATCGGAAGTCGTGCGCCAGTTCTGGGTGTGGTACGGCGTGCCCTTCGTCCTCGTTGCCTGTCTCGGACACATCGCACTCGGGTGGGTCATTGCCCGGTCGCACCGTCGTCAAGCTGCCGCGATGGTGCTTCTCGCTGCAGTGTTTCAATTGTGGCCCGCGATTGGCTGGGGCTCTCGAATCTGGAACTTACTGCAGGCAGGCCTGTGGCCATTCTGGGACTACAGAATGGCGCTGATGTTTCAGGCCGTGTGCCTGTTTGTCGCCTATCCAATCTGTATCGTCGTGGGCGGACTGTGGGGGGCGAGATCTGACGAGGATAGTTTCGCGCGTCGCGGTCGACGGCTAGGCGTGCGAGGCCCAGGTCTTATCGCCAGGCGCGTGCGGCGCGCACGGATCGAATCGCGCGGGCGATTCGATGTAGCGCAGGGCCTGCGTATACCCAACTTCTGACGTGAAGTAGCCGAGGAGCGCGAGCTCTTTCATCAGGCGGAAGTAATGGGGCGGCTCATCGCCACTTTGCACCGCTGCCGGCGCGCGGGATCGCGCGGCGGCCGCGCGTTCTTCGGTCGCCGTTTTCTGCTCGCGGTCGAGCGCTTCGAGCAGCGTGAGTCGCTGCGCCGCAGAGGCCTGCATGAACGAGACCTTGTTTGCCTTCCGGCACGCTTCGTCCAGCTCGCGCATGCCACGGAGAAAGACCTGCTGGTTTTGCTCGGTGTATGCGGCCGTGACCATCAACGCCATGAACGAGCCGGTCTTTGCCGCCTTCGCGCCCGGTGTGGAGGTCTCCGGCAGAATGGTCTCGGCGATCTCGTCCAGCAATCCGATGTCGGCCGCTGTGAACGTGCCGACGCCTTGCGCTGCCTGCTGCCTCTGGCTGCCGTCGAAGGAAAATGCCAGCAGCGCGTCGCCCCCCACCAGCGCGGCGCCGCCGAGAGCGACAGTCACGCGCCGCATCGCCTCGCGGCGTGTGATGCCTGATTCTCGCGTGCTCCCAGATTGGTGGTCCATCGCAGTCCGTTGGTCCATCGCTCGATCCTCGACTACAGATTGCTGCGCTTGAGCTCGTCCACCGCGAACGCCGCCGCCCGCGCGGTGAGTGCCATGTACGTGAGCGACGGGTTCTGGCAGGCCGCG
This sequence comes from uncultured Acidobacteriota bacterium, assembly GCA_963724485.1. Lineage (GTDB taxonomy): Bacteria > Acidobacteriota > Vicinamibacteria > Vicinamibacterales > UBA2999 > JACCSI01. The sequence continues at coordinate 118,813 of CAVRUW010000005.1, read as the reverse complement.
GATGTCATGCACGAACCATCGGTGACGAACACATTGGGGCAATCCCACACTTGGTTCTGCGAGTTGAGCACCGACGTCTTCGGATCGCGCCCCATGCGCGCGGTGCCCATTTCGTGAATACCCATCCCCGGAAAATATCCGTTGTCGAACACGCGTACTTCACGGACGCCGGCTGCCTCCAGCATCTCGGCCATGTCGTTCATCATGTCGCGCCGCATGAGCCGTTCGTTCTCTCCGGTCGCGCAGTCAATGGCGAGAACGGGCAGACCCCACTTGTCCTTCTTCGTCTCATCGATCGACACGCGGTTGGTGTGATTCGGGAGCATCTCCCCAAATGCCGTGGCGCCGATCCGCCACGGGCCTGGTGTCGCCATGGTGTCCTTGAACGCCGCACCCACACCGAGCTCTGCAACCGCGCGTTCCCAGCCCTGGCGGCTCGCACTGCCCTGGTACCCGAAGCCGCGCATGTATTCGCGCTTGTCACCAAACAGATTGCGGTAGCGCGGGATGTAGAAGCCGGTTGGCCGGCGCCCGTAGACATTGCGATCCTCGTGCTCGTGGATCGTGCCATTCGCACCACAGCGGAAGTGGTGATCCATGAGATTGCAGCCCAGCTCACCCGAGCTGCTGCCGAGTCCACCAGGCCAGACGTCTCGCGCCGATCGCATCAGGAGCCAGGTCGAGTTGAGCGTCGAGGCGCATAGGAAAACCACCTTGGCGGTGTACTCGGTGGAGACGCCGCTCACCGCATCGATCGCACGGACGCCCGTCGCGCGCTTGCGATCGCGGTCGTACACGACGTCGGTCACGATCGCGAATGTCTTCAACGTCAGCCGCCCGGTGGCCATGGCCGGTGGCAGGGTCGACGACTGCGTGCTGAAGTACGCGCCGTACGGACAACCCAACCAGCAAGCGTTTCGGTATTGGCAGCGTCCGCGGCCTCCCAGGGGCTGCGTGAGGTTCGCTGCTCGGCCCGGGATGATGCGACGACGCCCCTCGAATTGACGTGCCAGACGGCCGGCGATTGTTTCCTCGGCACAGTTGAGCGGCATCGCCGGCTGAAATTGCCCATCGGGAAGCTGCGGCAGACCTTCGACGGATCCCGCGATGCCCGCGTGTCGCTCGACGTGATCGTACCAGGGCGCAAGATCCGCATACCGGATCGGCCAATCCACCGCGACGCCGTCCTTCGCGTTCGCGTCGAAGTCGAAGTCGCTGAGGCGATAGCTCTGGCGGCCCCAGGTCAACGATCGGCCGCCGACGTGGTAGCCGCGATACCAGTCGAAACGCCGGACCTCCGTGTACGGCGAGTCTTTTTCCGAGACCCACCAGTCGAGGTTCTTCTCATTGAGCGGATAGTCGCGCCGGAGGACGGGATAGGCGTCCACCATCTCGCGTGTGCGACCGCCGCGGTGTGCGTACTCCCACGGCGCCTTGCGCGCGTTGACGTAGTCCTTGACGTGCTCGACGTTCTTGCCGCGTTCGAGCAGCAGGACTCGCAACCCGCGTTCGGTCAGCTCTTTCGCTGCCCAGCCGCCGGAGATGCCCGAGCCGACGACGATGGCGTCAAACGTTTCGGACTGTCGGGACATGAGGGTGAAGGGTAGCGGGATTGAGGGCGCGGCACAACTGGGTGGTGCGCGGCGCTTTTGGATCACAGGGAGATCAGGGAGATCAGGGAGATGGGCTTGCCCGGCGACCGGCTGCAAAGCGGCCGGGCACGTGGCGTCCAGATCGAACGACGGAGGAGAGCGATCAGACAAGGCCCTAAGGCTCTCCTCCGCCGTTCGATTGGACGCCACACGCGGCTACGCCGCGTGCGCCGGGCATCGCCGGTCAGCCAGCCTCCCTGAACTCCCTGATCTCCCTGTGACCTACGCGAATAGAATCCGACTCATGTCTCAGGCGACACTGCTCCCTGAACTCCCTCGCACGTTCACGCGCCGCGATGCGCTGCGGTCTGCCGCGGCCCTTGCCATCGGGGGGGTGGTTCAGCCGTCGCGGACCGCGCTGGCTCAGTCGACAGGACGCGCGGTGACTCGCGGCCGGCTGAAGCAATCGGTCAGCCGCTGGTGCTATCAGAAGATGCCGTTGCCGGATCTGTGTCGCGCGGTCGCGGCGATGGGCGTGCCGGCCATCGACCTGCTCGAGGCGCCCGGACTGGCCGATCGTGCGCGAGCATGGCCTGGTTTGCTCGATGGGATACGGTGGCGGCGGTACGATCCGCGACGGCCTCAACAATCCGGCCAACCACGATCGCATCGTCAACAACCTCACCGAGGCGATGCCGAAAGCCGCGGCGCTCGGCGTCCCCAACCTGATCACGTTCTTCGGCAATCGCCAGGGCCGCGGCGACCGCGAGGCGAGCGAGAATTGCGTGAACGCTCTCAACCGACTCAAGGGTGCGGCCGAGCAGCACGGGGTCACCATCTGCGTGGAGTTGTTGAACAGCAAGGTCGATCACGCCGACTATCAGGGTGATCGCACGCCCTTTGGCGTCGAGGTGATTGCGGCGGTGAACTCACCTCGTGTGAAGCTGCTCTACGACATCTATCACATGCAGATCATGGAGGGCGATGTCATCCGGACGATTCGGCAGCATCATCAACACATCGCCCACTACCACACCGGCGGCGTACCCGGCCGACACGAACTGGACGACACTCAGGAACTGCAATGGGCGACGATCTGTCGCGCGATTGTCGAAACCGGCTTCAAGGGCTACCTGGCGCACGAGTTCGTCCCTGTGCGCGACCCGATGACGTCGCTGCGTGAAGCGGTTGTCCTCTGTGACGTTTGATCGAGGGCTCTCGTGCGGATCGACTTGCTTCATCTCTTTCGGACCCTGCGACGGTCACCGGCCAGCGCGATCGCTGCAGTCCTGACGCTATCGCTGACTCTCGGTGCTGGCGCGTCGATCTTCGCCGTTGTCGATGCCGTGTTGTTGACGCCGCCGCCGTTCACGAATCCGGAAACCCTCGCAGTCCTCGGTGAAACGCCAATCGATGCACCGGCCGCTGCACCACGAGTGGTGAATTACGCAACCTTCGAAGCGTGGCGAGAGCGCGCTGGCTCGCTGGCGGTGCTCGAAGCGTTCGATGGGACCAACCTCACACTGACCGATCTTGGCGAGGCCGAACGGGTGAGTGTGAACGATGTCACGCCAGGCCTCTTGCCGCTTCTTGGTGTTGCTCCCGCGCTCGGCCGCTCGTTCGACATCAACGAGATCGGACAGCCGTTGATCATGATCGGCCATGCCTTCTGGCGGACAAAGTTCGGGGCCGATCCGCAGGTGTTGGGCAGGCAGGTCAACCTGGGTGGGCGGCCGCACACGATCGTTGGCGTATTGCCCGAGCGATTTGCGTTCGCGCTGAGCCAGTCAGATTTGTGGCGAGCGCTTCCCGTAGTGCCTGGGCAGCCGTCGCGCGTTGGCTATCGGGTGGCCGTAGTCGCCCGACTCGCGGCCAACGTCTCTTCCGACCATCTCGAAACAGTGCTGAATGACGTCAGTCGAATGGCATCGCCGCCGGCAGGAGTCGTCGCGACGAGCATTTCGACGGCGATCGCCAGAGACGCAAAGACGCCGGTGCGCCTCCTCGCCGGCGCAGCGGGGCTTGCGGTTCTGATTGCTTTCACAAATCTTGCCGGGCTCCTGATGGTGCGATCGATCGATCGCAGGCGCGAGCTTGCGGTCAGAACCGCGCTCGGGGCACGCCGTTCAGAGATTGCGAGGCAGTTGCTGCTCGAGGCCCAGGCTCTGGTCCTCCTGGGAACAGTTGGGGGCGTAATCCTGGCGTTGTGGCTGACGCCGCTGGCGGGGCACCTTGCGTTGGAACAGCTGGGAGCGGTTGCGAATCGCGATGTGGCGGTGAGCTGGCGAGTGATTGGTCTGGTGTCCATCCTGGCGTCGGCCTGTGCGTGGCTGGCCGGTCTGGCCCCGGTCGTGATGACGAACCGACGAAACGTTGTCGATGTCTTGCGCCGCGGCGCGACAACAGCACCTCGCGAGCTCAGGTTGCGACGCCTCCTCGTGACGGGGGAGGTCGCCCTCGCCTTCTTGCTGCTCGTCTGCATGACGCTCCTCGGCGGAAGCCTGATCCGCGTGCTGCGTCTCAACCCCGGGTTCGACGGACAGGGGGTGCTGGCACTCCAGGTGTCGCTTCCGACCGCAAATTACGCGAGTCCGGATCGAATAGTGTCGTTCTACACGACTCTGCAGAGCGCCCTGACGGAGCGACTCGGCGATCGCGCGATCTCGTTCGTCAACGAAATCCCGTTGACAGGCGATGGCGGTCGTCGCCTTGTAGCTGCAGGTTCGCGACAGGCCGGTGTCGAAGCCGTGCAGCGTGAAATCGGCCCCGCCTACTTCAACGTCATGCGCATTCCCATCGTCGCGGGTCGATCCTTCGAGATGTCAGACGACTCTTCCGCTCCAACACGTGCCGTCGTCAGCAGTTCGTTGGCCGAACGGCTCTTTGGTTCTGATTCGCCGATTGGCCGACAGCTTCGTTGGGGCACGAACGGACAAGCCGCCGAAATAGTCGGCGTTGCCGGCGACGTGAAGCACCGCGCGCTCGACGAAGCTACTGTTCCAACGGTCTATCTGTCGGCGGCGCAGATCCCTTCACCTTCCAGCATCATCGTGGTGCGGAGTGGGCGACAGGACGCTGATGTGATCGCCGCCGTGCGCGAAGAGGTGGCGCGACTCGACAACAATCTGCCCGTGTACCGAACGCGATCGATGCGTGACGTCATCAATGCCTCGCCAGGTGTGCCCGCGAGACGAGTGCTAACGGCAACGTTCAGCGCATTCGCCGTCCTCGCGGTCGTCCTTGGCGCAATCGGACTCTTTGGCGTTGTCGCCCATGACGTCGCGCGACGCCGGGCGGAGCTGGCGCTACGAATGGCGCTGGGCGCAGATCCAATGCGCATCCTGCGTACTACTCTCAGGCAAGGTGCGTTGATGGTGGCCGGAGGATTGGTAGCGGGCGCTGTGCTTTCCTACTGGGCAACACGTGCACTTAGCACGATGCTGTTACCGCCCGATCGCCTGGACGTCTTGAGCGTTGGCGCCGCTGGTGTCGTGCTGATTGTCGCTGGCGTTGGCGCTGTCCTCCCGGCGGCAGTGCGGGCAGCACGAACCGATCCTGTGATGGCTCTTCGAGCGGAATAACTTGACGCCATCACCGAAGGCACCTAGGCTCCGCATGTCATCTGATCATCTGCCATTCCTTTTCTGAGGGGAGACGAGATGAACAAGCACGGACGCGCGCTCGCAATAGCGTCGCTTGGGTTGGGCCTGCTGGGGGCGGCGTATCTTGCCATGCCACCCGCGCAGGCGCAGTCAGGAGGCGGAGCCGGTAACGGTGAATGGCGCTACCAGGGCGGCGACCCAGGAAGCACCCGCTACTCCGCACTCAGCCAGGTGACGCCCGCCAACTTCGAGACGCTGAAAGAGGTGTGGCGCTTCAACCCCCAGGAAGTCGTGGGGCCGATGACCGCGCGGGCCACCCCCAGTTACGTCGGCGGGAGGTTGCTGAGCGTCGCCGGGCCGCGCCGTCACGTCGTCTCCATGGATCCCACGACCGGGAAGCTTCTCTGGAGCTTCGTGGAGCCGGAAACCTACCGATCGAAGTACTCGATGCGGGCCGCATACGGCAAGGGCGTGGCGTATCACGAGATCAACGGGCGCGGCGTCGTCTTCATCGCCACGCCAGGCTTCTTCCTGATCGCCCTGGACGCGGAGACGGGAAAGCCGCTCGAGAACTGGGGCCGGCCGGTCAAGCTCCCCGGGTTTCCTAGCACCGGCGTCGTGGATCTCGTCGAGAACCTGATTCAGGACTGGGAGCCGTGGACGAAGCTAAAGAAACCTTACAACGCCAACGAAGGCGTGCCACTCGAGCTCGGCTACATCACAAGCTCGTCCCCTCCCATCGTCGTCAACGACACGATCATCGTCGGTAACTCCGCCGAGCAGGGCTATCACCAGACGCGCCAGGAGAACGTGCCGGGCGACATCCTCGCCTACAACGCGCGCGACGGGAAGTTCATGTGGAAGTTTCACGTGGTGCCAAGGCCCGGCGAGGTTGGTCACAACACCTGGGAGAACGAAGCCTGGCGGACGACCGGCGACGTGTCGTCGTGGGCGCCGCTTTCAGCTGACGCCGAGCGAGGCATCGTTTACGTCCCGACGAACAGTGCGACGCAGGACATGTACGGTGGATTCCGTCCCGGCGACAATTTGTTCGCCGCGAGTCTCATCGCACTCGATGTCAAGACCGGCAAACGACTGTGGCACTACCAGATGGTGCATCACGACGTGTGGAACTACGACACGCCGACGGCTCCCATCGTCATGGACGTGAACGTCGGCGGACGACGGATCCCCGGCGTGTTCCAAGCCACGAAGCAGGCGATTCTGTATGCCTTCAATCGACAGACGGGCGAGCCGATCTGGGGATTCGAGGAACGGCCCGTGCCTGCGTCGAAAGTACCTGGGGAGAAACTGTCGCCGACGCAGCCGTTCCCCATCAAGCCCGCGCCCTACGAGTTCATCGGTCGCAGCGAAGAGCACCTGATCGACTACACGCCCGAGATCAAGGAGCTCGCGCGACAACGCGCGATGCAGCAGGGACTCTTGGTGCCACCGTTCAATCCACCGACGCATCGCGGGAACGCCGAGAAGGCCGGACCGGGCCGATTCTGTCCAGGCGAGACTGGCGGGTCGAACATCACTCATCCACCCGCAGCCGACCCGACGACAGGCATCATCTACATTCCGTCGCACAGCGGATGTGGATCACGAGTCGTCGTACCAGGTAAGGAGTTGGACTGCTTCGGCCAGACGGGGACGACGGTCACGGCGTGGGTGCCGACGAGTGCTGGCTGCTCGGGTGGATCAGTGGATGCCGCCATCGAGATGTATCCGGAGGCTGCGAAAAAGGCAGGCGCGGTTGCGGGTCGCGGCGGTGTGAGCGGCGGCGACGATGCGCCTGCGGCGGGAGCCGGTCGTGGTGGCGCGGGCGGCGGAGGTGGCGGTGGCGCTGGAGCCGGCGCGCCAGCGTCTGCCGATCCGCTCGCAGGTCTGCCGGTTTTCAAGGGTCCGGCCGGTCGCATCACGGCGATCGATTTGAATACCGGCGAGCACCTGTGGGTGATGCCATATGGTGAGGCCGCGCAGGCACAGCAGGACGCGATTCGGAACCATCCGCTCCTGAAGGGCGTCGCCAACGTCAATCCCAACCTGGGTCGCGCCGCGTTGGGCGGTCTCATGGTTACCGCGACCATGCTGATCGCACCGGGTCAGACGGCGGATGGCAACACCTACTTGTTTGCGATCGACAAGAAGACGGGTCAGAGGCTCGCGAAGCTGCCGACCGCGGGGCTGAGCCGATACGGGATGATGACTTACATGCACCAGGGCAAGCAGTACATCGTGGTGCAGTTGGGGACGGGCCTGCAGGCGTTCGCCTTGCCGTAGGAGAGCACAGGGAGATCAGGGAGATCAGGGAGGGGAGGGCTCGCCCGGCGACCGGCCGCGAAGCGGCCGGGCACGTGGCGTCCAAAACGAACGACGGAGGAGAGCCCGCACGATTCCCAAGGCTCTCCTCCGCCGTTCGTTTCGGACGTCATACGCGGCTTCGCCGCGTGCGCCGGGCGAGCCCCTCCCTGAACTCCCCGATCTCCCTGTAATCCTTTGTAGGTCAGCGCTCGGCGGGCTTCTTTCGAAGGTGCCCGTACATCAGCTCCTCCGCAAACTCCACGCACTTGTATTCCATCAGCTGCATGTTCGGGTCGCGGCGGCGATAGAGCGGCATGCTGATCTTCCACGGCCTCGAAAACACTTTCGGATCCTCGATCGTGGCCTCGTACTGCAGCGTGTTGGCGTCCACTGCTGAATAACGCTCGGTGACCTTCAAGGCGTCGCTGTGATAGTTGCCGGCACGATCGAACCACGTGTCTTCCATGTGGTCCGTGACGTCGATCACTAACGTCTCGCCGTCCCACCGCCCGATTGACCATCCCATCCACGCTGGCGCCGGGCTCGTTTCCTTACTGTTCAAGCGCACGACGCGGCTGGTGCTCGCAAACTCGTAGGTCATCAGGATCGTGTCGGTCGACTGGACGATCTGAAATGGATACGGCATGTAAGTGGCGCGCGGAATCCCCGGCATGTAGCACTTGACCTCGGGATCGAGCTTCATCCAATTCGCGGCGTTCGTCTTTTTCTTCTCCAGTGCGGCAGGCAGGTACGGGATCGCGCCGCCTTCGACGACGCCGAGTCCGGGGGGCACGCTGAAAGCGGCGCCCAACGCGAACATCGGGCCTTGCCGCGCGGGGTGCGCCTCGAGGTCCCAGTTTGCCGTGTTGTTTGCCTGCCAGATCCCGCTGAGGTCCGGCACTCCGGTGGAGGTTCGTGGCGCGCGATAGCCCTGCGCGGACGGTTGACTACACGCCGACACGAGCAGCCCGACGAATGCGCCGATCAACGCCAGCGATCCGAGTCGTGCGGTCATGTCAGTGCCCCGGCGGCTTGGGCTTTCCCCGTTCATTCGGGTCGCGACCATCTCGTGGCGCGCCGGTGCCGGACGAGCCCATGAAGAGGGTACGGCCATCGGGAAATGTGATGTCGCGGCCGTTCGCCCGCAGCCGGCCATCCTTCGCTTTGTAGCCGGCGACAACGATGACGGTGCCGATTTTGATCGAGTCGCGAGTGATGCCACCGCGCTGCAGGGTGTTCGGCGTCCCGCCTTCCACCATCCACGTTTCCGGCTTTCCATCGGGTGCCTTGACCTCCATGTGAATCCACGCATGGGGGTTGATCCACTCGACCTTGGTGACCGGCCCGCGGAGGGTGACCGGTGCGGTGGCGTCGAACTCTGCGGAGAATGCGTGATGGGCCAGGAGGTGTCCGCTGCTGGCCAGCAAGGCCGTTCCGGCAATCGCAATCCAGAATCTCGGTGACATGGCGCCTCCTCGCGTTCAGCGGCGGGGTGGAGCATACTACGCCGCATGAGACACCTTCACGCCGTTCTCACAGTCGTGATGTTGGCAGCGGTCTCACTCATGGTTGGGCCGCTCACCGCTCAGTCAGGCAGCGCCTCATCGAGCGCGACGCCGGCCGATTGGAAAGTTCCGCGCACGCCGGATGGGCATCCGGATCTCCAAGGGGTGTGGGGCAACAACAGCGTGACCCCGATGACTCGCCCCCGACAATGGAAGGACAAAACCACGCTGACCGAAGCCGAAGTCGGGGAGCTGAAGCAGATGGCGGCTCGCTTTGTCGATCAAGGCGGCGACGCGATCTTTGGCAACTTCGTCCAGCAGATGCTCGATGCCAAGGACAAGGGGACCTTTGCACAGGTCTCGTACGATCCAACGACAGGCAACTACAACCAGTTCTGGATGGCGGATCGCGAGTGGGACAATCGCACGTCGCTCATCATCGATCCGCCTGATGGTCAATTTCCGCCGTTGACGCCCGAGGCCGAGTCGCGACGTGAAGCGGCCCGGACACGAGTGCGAGAGCGCGGTCCCGCCGACGGCCCGGAAGATCGTCCGCTGTCAGAGCGGTGCATTTGGTACGGTGCGCCACGCACTGGAGCGAACTACAACAGCTACGTGCAGATCATCCAGTCGCCTGAGACAGTGGTGCTGTTCCAGGAGATGATCCACGACGCGCGAGTGGTACCGATGACGCAGCGGCCGCATCTGCCATCCCACATCCGACAACTGCATGGCGATCCACGTGGGCGATGGGAGGGCGATTCTCTAGTAGTAGAGACCACGAACTACATCAACGGCTTCCAGGGATCGACGTCGAACGTCAAGCTCACCGAGCGCTATACCAGGGTCAGCCCGGACTTCATCAACTGGGAGATCAAAGTCGAAGACCCGGCGACGTGGACCAAGCCATACACCTTCATGATCCGCCTGAAGAAGACCGACGGCCTCATTTACGAGTATGCGTGCCACGAAGGCAACTACGCGATGGAAGGGATACTGGGCGGGGCCCGGCGCGAAGAGGCCAAGGGCACGAAACGATGAGTCATCCACTCAGCCGCAGACAGTTTGGCCGCACCATCGGATCTGCGGCCGTCGGCGCAGGACTCTACTCGGGGCAAGCGACGACAGAAGCCAATCAGGCTCAAGGGTCGACACGAAGCTCCACGACCTCCGGTGACGACATCGTCTTTCTCAGCGCGATCGAACTGGCCGCGCGAATTCGCAAGAAGCAGATTTCGGCTCGCGAGGTAATGACTGCCCACCTTGCGCAGATCGAGCGAGTCAACGCGAAGGTGAATGCGATTGTGACGCTCGTGGCCGACCGAGCCATGGCCGACGCGTCACGAGCCGACGACGTGCAGGCACGCGGCGGCAAGATCGGTGTGTTGCACGGGCTGCCAGTTGCTCACAAAGATTTGGTGGACACCGCGGGCATACGCACGACGCGGGGCTCTCCCTTCTATCGCGACCGCGTGCCGACTCAGGACGCGGCTATCGTCACACGCATCCGCTCCGCGGGCGCCGTGACAGTCGGCAAGACGAATACCCCAGAATTGGGCGCCGGCTCGCAGACCTTCAATACGGTCTTTGGCGCCACTCGGAATCCCTATGATCTGACCAAGACATGTGGCGGAAGCAGCGGAGGTGCCGCCGTTGCGCTCGCGTGTCGCATGGTTCCACTTGCTGACGGCAGCGACACGGGTGGTTCGTTGCGCAACCCCGCGGCCTACTGCAACGTCGTGGGCTTGCGTCCGTCACCCGGACGTGTGCCGCCAGCCGGGACGTCCTGGTCGCCGTTGTCCGTCTCTGGACCCATGGCGCGCTCGGTTGCCGACCTGGCGCTGTTTCTGAGCGCCATTGCCGGGCCCGACAACAGCCCGCTCGGCATTCTCGAAGACGGCGCGCGTTTCGCCGCTCCGCTCGGCCGCAGCTTCAAGAACGCGCGCGTGGCGTGGTGGCGCGGACTCGGAGGTATTCCATTCGAACCCGAAATTCGAACCGCCATCAATGCCAATCGCCGGATATTCGAAGATCTCGGGTGCATCGTCGAGGAGGCTGAGCCTGATTTCACCGGCGTGGACGACGCATTTCCAACCCTGCGCTACGTTGCTAACCATGGCCAGTATTCGGCCCTCATCCGCGAACGTGCGGACTGGGTCAAAGACACCATCAAGTTCGAGGTCGCAGAAGCCGAACGAATGACGGCGGTTGACGTCGGTCGTGCGTGGGCGCGGCAGGCACGGATGTTTCAGGAAAGCCGTGAGTTCTTCGAGCGCTACGATTACTTCGTCCTGCCAGTCACACAGGTCTCACCATTCGACGTCGAGACCCCGTACCCAACGAAGATCGGCGACGTGGCAATGGCCAACTACATCGATTGGATGCGGTCGTGCTGGTATGTCACCTTCATGGCAACACCGGCCATCTCGGTTCCGGCGGGATTCACACCCGGTGGCCTGCCGGTGGGGATCCAGATCGTCGGCCGCCATCGAGACGATTGGGGTGTCCTTCAGCTCGCATACGCCTTCGAGCAGGCGACCCGGCATGGCAACCGGCGTCCGACGATGATCTGAGGTGTACGAGTCGGGCTGCTACTCGTGCCGTAGCGCGATCATCGGCTCCAATGCCGCGGCGCGACGCGCTGGAATATAGCAGGCGAGCCCCGACGTCAGCAGCAGAATGAAGACGACGCTGCCGAGGGCGAGAGGGTCGGTGGGAGACACTCCGTAGAGCACGTGACTGAATGCCCCTGAGATCGCCACCGTGCTGGTCATGCCGATGGCGAGACCGATGAGAACCGGCCGCATGCCATTGGCGAGCACGCCTCGCATGACGTTGGACTTGAGCGCGCCAAGCGCCATGCGGAGCCCAATCTCTCGAGTTCGGCACGCCACCGCGTAGCTCACGACGCCGTAGATACCCACTGCTCCGAGGAGCAGCGCCACTACAGCAAACAGAGAAGTCAGCGCCATCTGGAAACGACGGGGCGCGACTGCCGCTGACACGATCTCGCGCATCGTCCGCATCGCCGAGATCGGCAGGTTGGGATCCATGCGGTGGATCTCCGAACGGACGGCGCGGGCGAGGGCTGCGGGTTCCTGCGCGGCCTTGATCACGAGCGTCATCGGTCCGCTCGCCCACTGCGCGTACGGGCGATAGATCGCGAGCGGTGGTTCGTGACCAAGGTCACCGGGATGTTCCTCGGCGACGACGCCGACGACGGTGACCAGTACGCCCGATACATCGCCTTGACGGAGCTGGCGTCCCACGATTGCGGTAGACGATTCACCTGGCCACATGCGATTCGCGAGCGACTCGCTGATCACAGCCACGAGCTGCGGCTCGTCGCCGGTCAGGAACCGGCCGGCTCGCAGCGGGGTACCACTGGCGACAAAGTAACCATCGGTCACACTGCGAACCAGGGCGACCGGTCGGGCCAACACGAGGCTCTGGAAGTCGGTATCGCGTCGAGTGGAAAATCGTCGGCCTGGCACCCCTGCCGGCGGTGGCTGGCAAGTGGCTGATGCCTCCCGCCCGCTCAACTCCTGGAAGGCTGCGGACGTGATCGAGTAGCTCGCTGTAGAACGCGCCGCGCGCGGACGCAGAGGAATAACGCTGACCGAACAACGACAAGTCAACGGCGAGCACACGCTGCACGTCGTAGCCGCGATCGGCTTGCATCAGTTTCACGAAGCTGTGAAGGAGTAAACCGGCCGATGCCAGCAGGACAGTGGCCAGCGCGACTTCCACTCCAACCAGGATGTCTCGCGAGCGCTCCGCGCGGCGGCCGCCGACCGAGGCGCGCGTCGACTCCTGCAGGGCAGCGCCAGGGTCTCGTCGATAAGCCCGCCATGCGGGCACGATCCCGCACACGGCCCCCGTCAACACGCTCACCGAGAAGGCGAACACGAGCAGCGGCGTATTCAGGTGCGCGTACTCCAACAGGCGCAGATCCTCCGGTCCGTAGGCGGCCAGCACGTCGACTCCATAGGCCGCGAGAATGGCGCCAACAACGCCGCCAGCGAGAGAGAGAGAAAGGGTCTCGGTCAGCGTCTGGCAGATGATCCGCGCTCGTCCGGCGCCGAGCGCAATTCGTGTCGCAAACTCATTGGCGCGGCTGGCCACCCTCGTGAGCACCACATTTGCGATGCTCGCACACGCCGTCAACAGCAGCAGCCCGGACGCGGCGAGAACGAGCAGCAAGCGCAGCCGGACCTTGCCCGCGAAAATCTCGCGGACCGGGGTGAGCGTCACTGATGCTTCGGTTCGGACTTCCGGCATCTGGGCGCGCAGCCAGTCGTTCAGGATCGCGTCAAGTTGTCGTCGTCCCTGCTCCTGAGTTGTACCGTCCGGCAGTCGGACCAGTACACCGTGATCCCAGCTCTCGCCCTTGAGCTCGGCTGCCGTCGGTGCGATTGGCTTCCAGATGTCCACACGCGGAGGCGAACACAACCAGCGAGTGCAACTCGTTCCCGGTGGGGACCAGCAATCCGGGTGGCGCAATCCCGATCACCCGGTGCCCCTCGCCATTGACGATGATCGTGCGGCCGATTACGGTCGGATCCGACCCGTACCTGCGACGCCAGAGCCCATCGCTGATCACGACGACGAGCTCGTTGCCTGGCTGTTCTTCCTCCGGCGAGAAGCCGCGGCCTTCCGCGACCACAACCCCGAGCAGCGAGAAGAAATTGGCGGAGACGCGTGCTCCGCCCAGCCGCTCGGGTTCGCCATCTCCTGTCACGCTCGCCTCCCAAGGTCTCAGCGCGCTGATGCCGGAGAAGGCCGTTTGGCCTCGTTGCCATTCCTGGTAGGTCTGGACCGCTACAGGAACGGTCGCCATCTGGTCGCGCCGTTCGGGCACGACGATTTCGACGCTGTAGATCTGCTCGGGTTTGACGTAGGGCAGCGGCTGGAGCAGCACGGCGTACACCACACTGAGGATTGCGGTGTTGGCTCCTATCCCAAGAGCCATCGTTGCGATGACGACCGCCGCGTAGCCACGGTTCCGCGACGCCATCCGGAACGCGTAACGAACATCCTGGACCAGGACATCCAGCCAACGAACGCTGTTCATGTCGTGAATGTCTTCGCGAACGCGTGTGACGTTGCCGAGTTGACGAGTGGCGGCTGCACGTGCGTCCTCGGGTGACATGCCGTCGCGGATGTAGCGATCGGTGAGCAGCTCGTGATGGAGTTGGAGTTCATTGGACGTCTCATCCACGAGACGACCGCGCGAGACGCTGAACCGAAGCCACGACACGATCGCAAGAAATGTCGCTTTCATGGCCCAGGCCTACTCGGCCGTCCGCAGCAAGCGGCTCATGACCTCGACGATGCGCTCCCAATTCTCGGTTTCGGTCGTGAGCTGCCGACGGCCGCTGCGCGTGATGGCGTAGAACTTGGCTTTGCGATTGTTCTCGGACGTCCCCCAGCTGGCCGAGATCCAGCCGCGATGCTGCAGGCGCATCAACGAGGCGTAGACCGTCCCCTCGTTCAACTTCAGGGCCTCGTCGCTGATCTGTTCAATGCGGCGCGCGATCCCGTAGCCATGCTGTGGCCCCATGCCATCCAGGGTTTTCAGGACCATGAGGTCGAGCGTGCCCTGCAAGACTTCGGCTTTGCCGGCGATTGGTCCTTTGGCCACACCAAAGGAGTAACGTACCGACCTTTGGGATGTCAATAGGTCGGTTGCGCGCGACCGTTTTGCTGGAACCGGGGACTCGGATTGCGCCGCCCGCCTCGCGGCTTGGAAAAACGCACGCTCCACTCGTGCCCTGCCGCCGAGGGTGGCGGCGTGCTCCGAGTCCCGGTTCCAGCACTCGCGCGACGGCCTTCCAGAGACACCGCGAGGCGAGTCGGCTCGTCCGACAAGCCGAGACTCGTCCGCAGCGCAATCGGCTTACTCATCCGGCTGCAGGGCGAGTAGACTGCCGTCGCTATGGCCAAACGCACCATGTTGTTGCTGCTCGTTCTCGCCAGCGCAGGTTTCGTCGTTCACGCGGCGCAGCCGGCCGCCCCGGCATTGGTGCCGGCGCCGGACCGCCGATCCGACGAAGGAACAGGACCGTTTTCGACGTTGACGATTCGCAACGTCATGATCATCGATGGCACCGGCGCGCCACCTTTCGGACCGGCGAACGTTGTCGTCGAGCGGAATCGCATCGCCCGCATCACGAACGCTGGCACGCCCGGTGTGGCGGCGAAGCCGGACACTTCCAAACCGACGGACGGCGAAGTGATCGACGGCACCGGCATGTTCCTCATGCCCGGTTTCGTCAACCTCCACATCCATCTGGGCGACCCGCAGAAGGCCGCGGAGGCGGAGTACGTCTACAAGCTCTACATGGCACACGGCGTAACCACTGTCCGCGGGGTCGAGCTCGCCGCGCAGCCGTTCGCGCTGAAAGAAAAGGAGCGGAGCGCCGCCAACACGATTGTCGCGCCGCGCATCTTCAACTATCAGCGGCCCGGCGCGGGTTGGACCGAGGGCACCGTGGACACGCCCGAAAAGGCGCGAGCGTGGGTCCGATGGTGTGCGGCGAACGGCGTGGACGGCCTGAAGCTCGTCGCCCATCCGCCGGCCATCATGGCCGCGCTACTGGACGAAGCGAAGAAGCTCGGACTCGGATCGACGGCGCACCTGGAACAGCGCGGCGTCGCACAGATGAACGCGCTGACCGCGGCCAAGCTCGGGCTCGGAACCGTCACCCACTTCTACGGACACTTCGAAGCGCTCCTGCGCGATTTCGAAGTGCAGCCCTGGCCGCCGAACATGAACTACAACGACGAGCAATTCCGGTTTGGTCAGGTCGCGCGACTCTGGGACCAGATCCATCCGCCGGGTAGCCCCGAGTGGAAGGAGTATCTGCAGGAGCACATCAAGCTGGGGACCATCTTCGACCCGACCATGACGGCGTATGCCGCGGGTCGCGATGTCATGCGCATGCGCAATGCCGACTGGCACGAGAAATACACCCTGCCGTCGTTGATGGCGTTCTACGAACCGAGCCGCGTCAACCACGGATCGTATTTCTTCGACTGGACCTCGACAGATGAGGTCACGTGGCGCAACTTCTATCAGGTGTGGTTCCGCCTCCTGAACGACTACAAGAAGATGGGCGGGCGCGTCACCGCGAGCGACGACGCGGCGTACATCTACAACACATGGGGATTCGGATACGTCCACGAGCTCGAGCTACTGCACGAAGCCGGATTCCACCCACTCGAGGTCATCCGAGCCGCCACCATGCACGGCGCCGAGGCGCTGCACGATCCGAAAGGACAGCCGTTGCAGTTCGGGATCGTTCGAGCCGGGATGCTGGCCGACATGGTGCTCGTGGATCAAAACCCGCTGCAGAACCTGAAGGTGCTCTACGGCACCGGTGCCGTGCGCCTTAACGATCGCACGGGCCGTACGGAGCGAGTTGGTGGCATTCGCTACACGATCAAGGACGGCATCGTCTACGACGCGAAGAAGCTGCTCGCCGACGTGGCGGCAATGGTTGAGAAGCAGAAGAAGCAACGCGGAACGCACTGACAGCTCAGCCAAACACAGTATGTCAGGAAGGATCTTGAGCGCGACGTCTCGATTCAGCTTGGTATCGAGAGCGCGATACACCTCGCCCATGCCGCCAGCACCAATGAGCTCGCGGACTTCATAGACCCCGAGCCGATCGCCGCTCGCAAGGGCCATAGGAGGCGGCCTGGATTATAGGGGGTATGCAATTCAGGGCCGCCGCAAACGTCGGCCGCCGCCCGTCAGTTTTCAGTTTCCAGTTATCAGTTCAAAGGAAGGGGCTCGAGCGTGCCCGGAACTGGAAACTACTTTGAACTGGAAACTAGCAACTGAAAACTGACGCCTGAAAGTCCCACTAGTTCGGCGCCGGCACGTTCTGGTTGAGCCGGAACAGATTTGTTGGATCGTAGCGAGCTTTAACCGCCGCGAGTCTCCCCCACGTGGATCCGGGATAGGCGGCGTGCACGCGAGCATCCCCTTCATCCGCCATGAATGCGCTGTAGAGGCCGCTGTCTCCCTGGTGCAGCGCCGCCGCAAACTCCTTCGTCCACGCCTCGCGAGCGGGGCGATCCTCACGACCCGTGTAGAAGGCGGCGACGTTCACCAGGATCCGGCTCTGACGATGAGCAAACGCCGTGGCATCGGACGGTACCCGTGCCATCGCCCCGCCCAGCACCCGTAGTTGTGCGACCCGCATGACCGCATCCGACTTTTGCAAGTAGCTCATGATGCTCTCCGCCGTACCTCGGTCAACACTGTTGATGAACAGCGTCCGCCCCACGGCGGTCGGGTGCATTGAAGGATCATCCGGGGGGAAAATTTCGGGATAACGCATTGGCCGCACCATGTCGGCGATCGGTGTGGCGATCGAGCGGAACGGCGCAATCGCGCGCGCGCCCGCCTCAGCATCGCCCGCGTAACAGACGAGCATCATCACCACCAGCTTCCCGTGCTGTTCCGCCGGAATGAACGGCATCGGCGGAGCAGACATCACGTTGATGATGGCCGACAGTTCCTCTGGCGCCTCTTCCGCGGCCTGCATCACCTTGACGACGCTGTCGGCCGTGGCCGGCAGAATGAGAACACCTCCCACGATCTGCGGCACCTGGTGGAGCCGGTAGTGGAAACGCGTGACGACGCCGAAATTGCCACCGCCTCCGCGGATGGCCCAGAACAGGTCGGGATGTGAGTTCTCGTTCACTTCCAGCACGTCGCCATTCGCGGTGACGAGTTCGGCCCCGAGGACGCTATCGATGGTCATCCCGTACTTGCGAGTGAGATAGCCAATGCCACCAGCGAGCGTGATGCCGCCGATGCCAACCGAGCCGGTATCGCCGAATCCCGTTGCGAGGCCATGTGCTCCGACACCGTTGGAATACTCAACAGCCGACAGCCCGGTTTGAGCCCAGGCAGTCCGATTGGTCGCGTTCACCTCCAGAGACTTCATGTCGCGGAGATCGACAACGATACCGTCGTCAACCGAGCTATGGCCGGCGCCGCTGTGCCCGCCGCTGCGGACGGCGAGCGGCAGCCCGGTTTCTCGGGCAAGTGCGATCGCGCGCACGACGTCGGAAGGATCCGCCGGGAAAATAATGACTGCGGGATGGCGATCGATGCCGCCCATGAAGAGCGTCCGGGCTTCGTCGTAGGTGGCATCTCCAGGCGCGATCACGCGGCCGCTGATCGACGTGCGCAGGCTCGGAATCGAAATGGTGGACGTAGAGTGAGGCAAGTGAGACTCCTTTGAATCAAATGAACTGGATTGGAAGCTGTCAGCCTCGCGGGTCGCGCCAATGCTTCGCGAGCACGACGAAGGTGATGTAGTGGGTAACGAGCAGGGCAGGCACCCAGAACGCTGGAATCCAGTACGCCGATCCCATGAAGGGCGCGGCATCGTAGACCGTCGCCAAGGCGATGGCCGTGACGAGATCCAGGGTACCCCACACATTGAAGATCCACACCAGTGGTTTTGCCGCTCGAGCTTCAGTGGCAACAGCCGGGATTGCGATGAGCGCGAGTATTGCGGCCGTGAGATCGCCAAGTGCACCCGGATACGCAAACTCGCGCGGCAAGCCCGGGTGTGTGGCGCCTGCTGCGATGAACATCAAGCCCAAGTGACGAAGGCTGTGAAGAAATGGGACCTAGCGTGACGTGGCCAGCCGCGCCTGCCGTCGCTGCCCCAAAGACAGCAAGGGACCTGTCATCGCCGTGGTCACCAGGGCCATCAGCACCATCATCGTGAAGACCTTCGGTGTGAGGATGCCGAGGTCATAGCCAACGTTGAGCGCGATGAGCTCCATCAGTCCGCGCGTATTCATCAGCGCGCCCAGGGCGAACGACTCGTGCCATGGGAGCCCGGTCCAGCGAGCGGCCGCGACCGTGCCGCCGATCTTCCCAACCGTTGCGACCGCGATGATCACGAAACACAGCAACCAATCGTTGACGTCGCCGAGCAGCCCAATCTGCGTGCGAAGCCCCGTGAACGCGAAGAACAAGGGGAGGAGCAGGACACTGCCGATCGTCTCGAGGCGTTCTCGCAGCAGGCGGCGGAAGGTCGCATCCGCTGGCATCACGACACCGGCGAGGAAAGCTCCGAACAGCGCATGAATTCCAATCACTTCCGTAGCGAGCGCTGACAGCAGGAGCACCGCGAGAACGAGTGCGATGTGCTCCTTGCTCAAAGCGTCAGCGCGTCGTGTTGAATCCAGGAGGCGTGCCAGCGATGGCCGCACGGCATAGGCCATGAAGAGCGCGAACGCCACCGACATCAGTACCATCGCGGCGAGCGTCGTGGCCGCGCCGCCAGAGGTGATCACGGCGCTTACGAATGCCAGCAGCGTCCAGGCGGTCACATCATCCACCGCCGCGCACGTCAGGGCGGTCGTGCCGAGCGGCGTCGACGTGAGCTGACGCTCCTCGAGGATGCGAGCGAGCACGGGGAATGCCGTAATGCTCATGGCCACGCCAAGAAACAAGGCAAAGGCATGAAACGGCACGTCGGGCGGTGCGTAGGCGCGATAGATGAGAAGCGCCAGCGTCACGCCGAGGATGAATGGAACGGCGATGCTGAAATGGCTGACCGCAATCGCTGTTTGTGTCCGTCCTTTGATGTGAGAAGCGTCGAGCTCGACTCCGATCACGAACATGAACAGGAGCACGCCGATCTGGCTGAGCATCTGGAGAATCGGCAGGGAACTGGACGGAAAGAGGGCAGCGCCGGCCGATGGTGCCAGGACCCCCAGAACCGATGGCCCGATGATGATGCCGGCGGCGATCTCGCCAATCACGGGTGGTTGCCCGGCCTGCATCGCCAGCCAGGCGCAGATACGCGCCGCGCTGACGATCAATAACAGCTGCACGAGCAGCCGAACCAGCGGTTGTCGTGCATTGTCGACCACTTGCGCCAAAGGTCCGCCGGAGTCCAACTGGTGCGATGGGGACATCGCCGTTGGCGCATCGGGCAGCACGAAGCTGCCGAATCGCAGGAGCCCGGCGACCACGAGAATCGACAGGGCGATGGTGACCGCGTAGACCGCCGCGCTTCGCCTCATCTGTCAGAGTTTATGAGAGCGGGGCTCACGGAACCTGGCAATCAACTCCTGTGGAATGGTTCGGTGCATCGAGCGCATGTGGCCGAACCGGCGCTGCACCGGATGCGTCCACAACGCCGAGTCGCCGATTCACCAGCAGCGCCTCGTATGCCCACGACGGAAACGGCTGGATTTCGGGGGTACAGCTGAAGTTGTTGTAGTGAAGATGGGCGACGTGAAAGAACTGTCTCAATCGATGGAGGGTCTTTACGAATCGTTCCTCGTCGGTACGGTGAAACTCGATGGCAAGTTGATCGATTCGTTCGAGGGTGTCGTCGGGCGCGAGCCGCAAGGAATCCCACTCGGCGCCTTCCACGTCCATCTTGACGACGACGTGACGGTTGGCGTCACCGTTCTTCGCCAACTGATTCTGGACAGTGTCGAACAGCCGGCCTTCTTCGGTCTTCGTCGTGGGACCAACGCACTCCGCGTGGAACTTCGTGTCCCCGGTGGGGCATTTCGGCTGCTCGGTGTTGAAACAGTCGTACTGGTGCAGTGGCACCTTGAGCCGGGTCGAAACGTCGCACCCCCACTTGTCATACCCGCTGATGCCGTACGAATAACCGGCCTGCACGGAGCCGAGGAGGTTGGCACACAGAAGATAGCCCCCGTCGTGTGCTTCTCCGAATCGCTCGAGCTCGCAATTCGCGAGACGTACCGGTTGCAGCAGGTCGAAGAGCGCCTGCCGGTTGCTCACGATCGCTTCGGCTTGTGCCGCCCTGAGTGCCCGATTCCTGTAGACCTTCACCTGGTTCCTGACCACCAAACCAATGATGAGGATTAACACGAGCAAACCAATCCTGAACCAGAGCCGCCGCGACTTGGAGTAATCAAGCATCGCTGTTCGTCCGCTGCCGTTTGCGTTTTCCGCGGGCCACCTCGGTGGCCAGGGCTTCGAGTCTCGGCTCCCAGAGCCTCTTGAACCGTTGCAGCCACGCGTCGACCGCTTGCAGCGACGCGGGCTGCATCGAGTAGAGCCGCCGCGACCCGTCGGCTCTCACCGAGGCAAACCCGCTCTCCCTGAGTACCTTCAAGTGTTGTGAGACGGCGGATTGCGTGATCCCGAACTCCCGTTGGATGACTTCGACGACCGCGCCTGAAGGATGCTCGCCGTCGGCCAGCACCTCGAGGATCCGGCGCCGGACCGGGTCGCCCAGGATGTCAAAGGCGTGCATGGGTCAGCTGGCAGTGTAGGCCGACGTCGTCCGCTCCACCGCAGCTTTTGCACTGGCTTCGGGCTCACCGGCGGCTATCGCCGCGCGTCCCCAGTCGCCGCTGCTTTGAATAATGAATCGTCGTCCTTCGTCGGATGTCATCCACTTCATCGCTTCTGCCGGGTCAACTGGCGCGCCCCCGGCCACGTGGCGGTCGAGTCCCATCAGGGCCATGTCCCAGCCGACACCGGCCGCGCCGGGCCCAAACTGTTCCCAGTGCGCGTCATCGTGTGCCATGTGTTCGAGTTGGAGCGTTGTTTTTCCAGCGGCCGCCTCACGCAGGTGGACGGTCACCCAACTCACCGTTCCACCGTACTCCCAGGTCAGGGCCAGTGCGCGGGGCGGCTCGCACCGCGTGATGGTGCCAGCCGCGTTCCCTTGCAGCTGATACCGTCCGCCAAGCCGCAGATCCCCTGAGACAGGCAGGAACCACCGCGGAATTCGCTCGGGGCTCGTCAGCGCCTCCCACAGATCGTGCACATGCGTGTCGTAATCGCGGGTGGCCACGACGACGCGAGCAAGCTTGCCTTCGTGTTCGCGGCTGCTGACCTCGCGTGTGACAGTGCCGATGATCTCTTCAACCTCAACTTTCACGAAACACCTCCTTGAGCTGGGCGATCTTGGACCGCCTCCAGGAGTAATACAGCGCGCGCTAATATTAGTCAATACTAATATTAGTTCAGACTAAAGCCGTGCCGCTCGCGCGACAGTTTCTCGATTCTCGATGGAATCAACAACTATCTCGTATTGGACATGAGACACCGACTATCGATTCAATATGCGCATGAATAACGCCGACATCGGGTGGATGCTCGTGGCCACCGCGCTCGTGTTGTTGATGACGCCGGCCCTGGGCTTCTTTTACGGCGGTCTGGTGCGATCGAAGAATGCGCTCAACACGATCATGATGAGTTTTCTCGCGCTCGGCCCGGTCGCCGTCGTCTGGGCACTGCTCGGCTACTCGCTGGCATTCTCGCCCGGCCTGCCCATTATCGGCTCGCTCACTTACGCCGGGCTGCGGGGTGTGGGCATGGAGGCCCAGGGCGCGATCCCTCACTTGCTGTTCATGAGTTTCCAAGGCACCTTCGCGATTGTTACCGCCGCTCTCATCTCGGGTGCCGTGGTCGAGCGCTTTCGATTCAACGCCTACCTGGCCTTCATCGTCGTGTGGGTGCTGTTGATCTACGCGCCGGTCGCGCATTGGGTCTGGGGCGGTGGGTTTCTCGCTACCTGGGGCGCGCTCGATTTTGCTGGCGGCGCCGTCGTTCATGTCAACGCGGCCGCCGCGGCCCTAGTGGCGGCAGTAGTCGTTGGACCGCGAAAGGACTACGGACGGCACGCCATGTTGCCGCACAACGTGCCGTTCACGATGCTCGGCGCAGGTCTGTTGTGGTTTGGCTGGTTTGGGTTCAACGCCGGCAGCGCATTGGCGGCGAACCCGACCGCGGCCCTGGCGTTTGCCAACACGCTCTTCGCCCCAGCCGCAACGCTGGCAACCTGGACGCTGATCGATCTCGCGCGCGGAGGACCGGTGACGGCCGTCGGCGCCGCCACGGCCATCGTCGTGGGTCTCGTCGTCGTCACGCCTGCCGCCGGTTATATCGGGCCCGCTTCCGCTCTGGCGCTGGGCGCCCTCGGGGCGATCCCGAGTTACTTCGCCCTGATCTATCGCGCCAAGACCAAGCTCGATGATTCGCTCGACGTGGTGGCCGCGCACGGCATGGGCGGCGCCACCGGCGCCATCCTGACCGGAGTGTTTGCCGATGCGGCGTGGAGTGGCGGCCCGAGCGGCTTGCTGGGTGGCAACCCCAGCCAGGTGTTAATCCAGCTTTCGAGCGTGCTCCTCGTGCTTGCCTACAGCGCCGGTGGAACGTTCCTGATTCTCAAGGGGCTGGCGCTCGTCATGCCCTTGCGCATCAGCGGGCGAGTGGAAGGCGTTGGCCTCGATGTGACAGAGCACGGCGAAGAGGCCTACACGGGCGGTGACGGCGCGATTCTCGTTTCGCCCGGTGACTCATCCTTCGCGCGACGCGCCGCAGAAGTGGTCGCCGTCCAAAGTGGAGGTCAGTTGTGAAGTTGATCGTCGCCATCGTCCGCCCGGAACAGTTGAGCGACGTGCTGGAGGCGCTCTTCCATGCCGAAGTGCGTGGATTGACCATCAGTCGCGTGCAAGGACACGGCGGTGAAATGGAGCACGTCGAGAACTACCGTGGAACGACGGTGAAGATGGCGCTGGCCGAGAAGGTGCGGCTCGAGATCGGGGTCTCCAATCACTTCGTTCAGCCGACAGTGGACGCCATCCTTGGCGCCGCGCGCACCGGCGAAGTCGGCGACGGCAAAATCATGGTGCTGCCGATCGAAAAGATCTATCGCATCCGCACCGGTGAGCAGGATCAGGACGCGGTCACGCCGATTCAAGCGAGCGATTGACCCATCTGTTTTTCTCACGGTTAAGATAGATACATTGCGCTTTTGTTATGAGTTGAGATTCTCTCTAATAGGGCTTCCGCCGTCGCCCGACGCCGTCCCGCCGTCGAGCTTCGGCGAGACAGGCTGGGGAGGCTATGGACACGCATGCAAGGGAAGCCCCAGGCAACCAGTCGGCGAAGGCCGGCCTGTACCGAGCCTGCGACGAGCATGATTCCTGTGGCGTCGGCTTCGTGGCTCACATCAAGGGCAAGCGATCGCACCACATCGTCCGCAACGCCCTCGACCTCCTGATCAATCTCGAGCACCGCGGGGCCTGCGGCTCGGACCCCGACACTGGCGACGGCGCCGGCATCTTGATCCAGATGCCAGATCGGTTCTTCCGGGAAATCCTGCCTTTTGCTCTACCACCGGCCGGTAGCTATGGTGCCGGGCTCGTCTTTCTGCCCCAGGACGATCAGCCTCGTGCCGAGGTCCGATCGCTCGTCGAACGCATCGTTCGAGAGGAAGGCCAGACGGTCCTCGGTTGGCGCGAGGTGCCGATCGACCTCGCCAGCGTTGGCGCCAGCGCCGCGGCTGCGGCCCCTGTCTTCGAGCAGATCTTCGTGGGGCGGGGAAGGGTGGACACCGGCGACAGCGTTGATTCATCCGACGTCGACGTCGTGACGTTCGAGCGGAAGCTCTACGTGATCCGCAAGCAAGTCGAGCGCGCGGTCGAAGGAGTCGGCCTTGCCGCGGGCGCTCTCAAGGATTTCTACATCGTCAGCCTTTCCGCCCGGACCTTGATCTACAAAGGCATGCTGACGGCCTCGCAGATCGAGGGCATGTTCCCCGACCTCTCGGACCGAGCGCTCGAATCGGCGCTGGCGCTCGTGCACCAGCGCTTTTCGACCAATACGTTCCCGTCCTGGCCGCTCGCGCACCCGTATCGCCTTGTCGCCCACAACGGCGAGATCAACACGCTGCGCGGCAACATCAACTGGATGCAGGCGCGCGAGGGCTTGCTGAAATCGACGCGTTTCGGCGACGACTTACAGAAGGTGCTTCCGGTCATCCGGCTTGGAGGCAGCGACACGGCGACGTTCGACAACGTTCTCGAGTTTCTCGTCATGGCCGGGCGTTCGCTGCCGCACGCGATCTTGATGATGATTCCGGAGCCATGGGCTGGCAATCCCGCCATGGATCCTGCGGTCCGAGCGTTCTACGAGTACCACTCGTCGCTGATGGAGCCGTGGGACGGGCCGGCCTCGATCGCCTTCAGCGATGGCACGGTCATCGGCGCGATGCTCGATCGCAACGGCTTGCGCCCTTCGCGCTACTGCATTACCACCGACGACCTCGTGATCATGGCCAGCGAGGTTGGCGTGCTCGACATTCCGCCAGAACGGGTCGTGCGAAAAGATCGGCTCCGACCGGGTCGCATGTTGCTCGTGGACACCGGCGCTGGCCGCATCGTCAGCGACGACGAGATCAAGCGCAACCTGGCCGCTGAGCACCCCTACGGTGACTGGATCCGCCAGAACCTCGTCGACGTCGAGGACTTGCCGAGCGCTTACGCGGAACGGCCCGATCACCAGACCGTCGTGAGGCGACAGCAGGCGTTTGGTTACACGCAAGAAGACCTGCGGTTGCTGCTGACGCCGATGGCCCTGGCGGGTGAAGAGCCAATCGGATCGATGGGGACTGACACCGCGCTCGCGGTCTTGTCAGATCGCCCGCGACTCCTCTACGACTACTTCAAACAGCTGTTCGCGCAGGTCACCAATCCGCCGCTCGACGCCATCCGCGAGGAACTGGTGACGTCGATGGCGTCGACGATTGGGCCCGAGGCCAACCTGCTCGAGCCCGCGCCGCACGCCTGCCGTCAGATCAAGATTGAGTACCCGATTCTTCACAACGATCAGGTCGCGAAGCTTCGGCACCTTCCTCCTGGCTCGCCATTTCGTTCGACGACGCTTCCTCTGCTGTACAACCCCGATGAGGATGGGCCAGGGCTCGAACGAGCGATGGCCGAGTTGTGTCGCAAGGCCAGTCAGGCCGTGGCCGCCGGATACGGCATCCTGATCCTCTCGGACCGCGGTGTCGATGCGAAGCATGCTCCGATTCCAAGCCTGCTCGCCACCGCGGGTGTTCATCATCACCTCGTTCGGGAGGGAAGCCGCACCAAGTGCGGCCTGCTCGTCGAGACCGGTGACGCCCGCGAAGTGCATCACGTCGCGCTCCTCCTCGGGTACGGCGCTGGCGCCGTGAATCCCTATCTCGCCTTCGAGACGTTGCACGACCTCGTGCGACAGGGGCTGCTCCCAGAGACGACGGACCATCAGGCGGTGATGCGCTACGTCAAAGCGCTGAACAAGGGCGTCCTGAAGGTGATGTCCAAGATGGGCATCTCGACGCTGCAAAGTTACTGCGGCGCGCAGATTTTCGAGGCTGTTGGCCTCGCGCAAGACTTCGTCGATACCTATTTCACGTCGACGGCGTCACGTATTGGCGGCGTTGGTCTGGCGACAGTTTCCGAGGAGGTCCGCCGGCGTCATGCCAGGGCGTTCGGGCGCCGGCCCGGCGTCGCCACAGAGCTCGAAAGCGGCGGCGAGTATCAGTGGCGGCGCGAAGGTGAGATCCATCTTTTCAATCCGGAGACGGTCTTCCGGTTGCAGCACGCAACACGGTCCGGTCAGTACCACATCTTCAAGGAGTACACGCGTCTCGTCGACGACCAGAGTCGCCAGCGGGCGACGCTGCGCGGGCTCTTTCGCCTGACGCCGATTGGCGATCCCGTTCCGTTGAACGAAGTGGAGCCGATCGAGTCGATTCTGCGGAGGTTCTCGACCGGCGCGATGTCTTACGGGTCCATCAGTCAGGAAGCGCACGAAACGCTGGCAATTGCGATGAACCGGATGGGTGGCAAGTCCAACACCGGCGAAGGCGGAGAAGATCCAGCGCGCTACGTTCTCGATGCTAACGGCGATTCACGTCGCAGTGCGATCAAACAAGTCGCGTCAGGCCGATTCGGCGTCACCAGCGAATACCTGGTGAACGCCGATGATCTGCAGATCAAGATGGCGCAGGGCGCCAAACCTGGTGAAGGTGGACAGCTTCCCGGTCACAAGGTCTACCCCTGGATCGCGCGAGTACGGCACTCGACGCCCGGGGTTGGCCTGATCTCTCCACCGCCGCATCACGACATCTATTCAATCGAGGATCTGGCGCAGCTGATCTTCGACTTGAAGAACGCCAATCCGCGCGCGCGCGTCCACGTGAAGCTGGTTGCCGAGGTCGGCGTCGGTACCGTGGCTGCTGGAGTGTCCAAGGCTCATGCCGATGTCGTCCTGATCTCCGGCCACGACGGCGGCACTGGTGCATCACCGCTCACCAGCCTCAAGCACGCCGGCGTACCGTGGGAACTGGGTTTGGCAGAGACACAACAGGTGCTCTTGCTCAACCGCCTTCGCGATCGCATCGTCGTCCAGGTCGATGGGCAAATGAAGACCGGTCGAGACGTCGTGGTCGCTGCCCTGCTGGGTGCCGAAGAATTCGGCTTCGCGACCGCTCCGCTCGTCGTCATGGGTTGCGTGATGATGCGCGTCTGCCATCTCAATACATGTCCAGTCGGCATTGCGACGCAGGATCCGGAGTTGCGCAAGACGTTCAGCGGCAAGCCAGAATTCGTGCAGACCTTCTTCCGATTCATCGCCGAGGAAGTGCGCGAGCTGATGGCGTCACTTGGTTTCCGGACGCTGAACGAGATGGTTGGACGTGCGGAGTGCCTCGATTTCGATGCGGCGACGGAGCACTGGAAAGCGAGCGGACTCGATCTCACGCCTCTGCTCCATGTTCCCGATGTCCCGGGATACGCGGCGCGGCGCGCTGTCCAACCACAGGACCCAGGGCTCAATCGCGTTCTCGATCAAACGCTGATCGCGAGGTCTTCGGCGGCGCTCGAGCAAAAGGAACCGGTCGAGATCTCGCTGCCGATTCGCAACACTGATCGCACGGCCGGGACGCTCCTCGGCTACGAGGTCACGAAGCGGTACGGTGGACCGGGGTTGCCGGACGACACGATCAAGGTGAGTTTCGCGGGTGCCGCCGGTCAGAGCTTTGGCGCATTCCTGCCGCGGGGCATCACGTTGCTCCTCGAAGGCGAGGCCAACGATTTCGTCGGCAAGGGTCTTTCCGGCGGTCGCATCGTCGTTCGTCCCCCTCGGACGGCGAAATTCGTCGCCGAGGAAAACATCATCATCGGCAACGTTTCCCTCTACGGCGCGACGAGTGGTCACGCCTACATCCGAGGCATTGCAGGCGAGCGATTCGCCGTACGAAACAGCGGTGCTCAGGCGGTGGTCGAAGGTGTCGGTGATCACGGGTGCGAATACATGACCGGCGGACGCGTGGTGGTGCTCGGTCGCACTGGCCGCAACTTTGCGGCTGGAATGAGTGGCGGCGTCGCCTACGTTCTCGACGGTGACGGATCGTTCGCCTTGAACTGCAACATCGAGATGGTCGATCTCGATCGGCTCGAAGACGAAGACGAGCTGATCCAGGTCCACGAGCTGATTGCGCGGCACGTCGTCCTGACCGGAAGCACGATGGGCGATCGCGTCCTGCAGGACTGGTCTTCCATGCAGCGCAAGTTGGTTGCGGTCATGCCGCGCGACTTCAAGCGGGTTCGAGCCGAAGAGGCTCCTGGCAACCTGGTAGGGGCCTGAAACATGGGCAAGGCCACCGGGTTCGTCGAGTTCTCGCGCGTCAAGTTGCCGGCCCGCTCGATATCGGAGCGGGTCGGTGACTATCGCCACGTCTACACCGCCTACCCGAGCGACGAGCTCACGCATCAGGCGGCGCGGTGTATGGACTGTGGTGTGCCGTTCTGTCATCAGGGCTGTCCCCTGGGAAATCTGATTCCGGATTGGAACGACCTCGTCTATCGAGATTCCTGGCGGGCGGCCATCGATCGGCTGCACCTGACGAACAATTTTCCGGAGTTCACCGGTCTGTTGTGCCCGGCGCCGTGCGAGGGCTCGTGTGTACTTGGCATCAACAACGATCCGGTCACGATCAAGTCGATCGAGCTCGCCATTGTTGACCGTGCGTTTGACGAAGGCTGGATCGTTCCGGAGCCGCCGCCAACGCGGACGTGGAAAAAAGTGGCGGTGATTGGATCTGGACCCGCGGGACTTGCTGCCGCAGCCCAGCTCAATCGCGCCGGTCACAGCGTAACGGTGTTCGAGAAGTCCGATCGCATTGGCGGACTGCTCCGTTACGGTATTCCCGAGTTCAAACTCGAGAAACGAGTCCTCGATCGCCGGCTCGACCTGCTATCGGCGGAAGGGGTGGTGTTTCGTCCCGGTGTCCACGTCGGTGTGGACGTGCGCGCTGACGATCTTCGTCGCAGCTTCGACGCAGTATTGCTCTCCGGCGGCGCAGGCGAGCCTCGCGATCTCGGCGTGCCCGGCCGTGACCTCGCGGGCATCCGCTTCGCGGTGGATTACCTGTCCGAACAGAATCGACGATGTCAGGGCGACGAGGTTGATGAGAGCCGTACCGTCACAGCCGCCGGGAAGCACGTCATCATCATCGGCGGCGGCGACACCGGCGCTGACTGCTTGGGGACCGTCCATCGACAAGGGGCGGCGTCCGTGCGACAGCTCGAGTTACTGCCCGCCCCACCCGCGACCCGCGCCGTCGACAATCCGTGGCCGCTGTGGCCAAACGTCTTCCGGACATCCTCTGCTCATGAGGAGGGTGGTGAGCGGCAGTTCTCGATGGCGACGACGGCGTTTTCGGGAACTGACGGTCAAGTCCGTGCTCTCCATGGTCATCGTGTCGAACGCGCCGTCCGGGATGGCCGAGTCTGCTTCGATCCCGTGCCCGACAGCGCATTCGAGCTGCAGGCAGACCTCGTCCTGCTGGCGATGGGATTTGTCGGGCCGGTGAGGAACCGGCTGCTCGATGACTTCGAAGTGCGCTTCACGGAACGCGGCAGTGTGTGGCGTGACGACGAGTGGATGACCAATGTGCCAGGTGTTTTTGCTGCCGGAGACATGCAACGGGGACAATCACTGATCGTCTGGGCGATCGATGATGGCCGGCGAGCGGCGGCGGCTATAGACGAGTACCCTGACAGCGACGTAGTTCTCACGCTCACTCGACCCGCTCGAGGAGAGCGACCGGGAAGTCTCGCCAGAGTTCCTGCACTTCAACGGTGCCTTCCACCACATGCGTGGTCATCACGTTTCGCCACGAACCGCGCGGCAGCGCCAACCTCGTGTCGGACCAGTTTCCGCGCATGACGAGACGGGGAACAATCGTGATTACGTCAGAGCCCCGCCGGAACGCGACGACGTGAGCTGATCCTGGACCTGTGGCTTCTACCGGGCGATAACTGCTGGCGGAGCCGAACGTCGCGGGTCGTCTGTTTCGGAGCTGAAGGGCCTGCAGCACGACCCACAGTTTCGGCAAACCGCTGTCTGCCTGGCTCCACATTGTGGATGGTGCTAGTTCTCGCACTTCGGCGAGTCCCCTCCGCCGCGCACGGTAGTCCACGGGTTGCCGGTTGTCGGGATCCACGAGATGCAGGCTCCAGAACTCCGATCCTTGATATAGGTCGGGCACGCCGGGTGCCGTCAACTTGATCAAGG
Source organism: uncultured Acidobacteriota bacterium (assembly GCA_963724485.1). GTDB lineage: Bacteria > Acidobacteriota > Vicinamibacteria > Vicinamibacterales > UBA2999 > JACCSI01. The sequence continues at coordinate 88,422 of CAVRUW010000005.1, read as the reverse complement.
TCTGAGCGAGCGAATTGACGCGACCCGGAGTAACCAGCGGTTCCACGAATCGCTCGACGTCGCGTAGGAAAGCGTCGTCACCCAGACAGCCGGTCACGAACGCGCGGATGGCGGTGTCGTAGTCCTGGTTCGGCGACGTCCACGACGTGTGCCCCCTCGCTTCGCGTGTCGCCTTCTCCATGTAGGCAGTCAGGCGATCCACCGTGATCGGCCACCCGCCAATCAGGGTCTGATAGAAAAAATATTCGGTGTTGCGATCGGGCCAGTCGTTCGTGCGATGGGCACTCGTCATGTTCGACCAGCGCAGGACCGCGGCCACCCATTCGACGGGGATTTCGGAGAGAAGAGCGAGGCGCGCGCGAAGATCTTCGCCACGCTTGGTATCGTGAGTCGCGGTCGTCAGCATGGTGGCCGGCCACCGTGTCTGCGTTTGACAGGCGGCTTGGTGAAAGTCGGCTGGGCTGATTCCAAACCGGGTCGGGTCGCCGCCCACATCGTTGAGCGCAATGAAGCGGTTGTAGGTATAGAAGACCGTATCCTCGAGCCCTTTGGCCATTGCCGGACCAGTCAGCTGTTGGAACCGCACGACGAACTCTGACTCCAGATCGCCCGTGATTTTGAGTGTCAGAAGATCCTGCAGAAAATCGAACAGCGCTGGTTCGAGATCCGGGCGCTGGGCCTTCACTCCGCCGACTGCCGTTTCGATAAGACGCGCATCGATGCCTGATAGATATCCGCTATAGGGACGCGAATAGGTTCGATAGACCGGAAACGCTGCGACCAGCGCGCGAACGGCGTCGGTCAGATGGTGACGCGAGTAATCACGATGACGCCGGTGGCATTCACAAATGTCCAGCAGCAGATCCGTCAACCGGTTTACGTCGCTGCCGAGCACGTCGCGAAGAACGAGGTGTTTCTTGTCCACAAGGAGTCGATCGAAATCCGTCGTCATGCCCGTGAAGTTGACGTAGAAATCCGCGAGTGGCGCCTCGCCAGCGGGATCGACGAACAATCCGGCGACACGATTCATGAAGTCGTAGCCGGTCGTGCCAGCGACCGGCCAGCTGGCGGGCAGCGACTCGTCCGGTTGGAGAATCTTTTCCACCACGATCCACGCATTCGGCGCCACGGTTCGCAGTCGGTCGAGGTATTCCTGCGGGTCGCGCAAGCCATCGATATGGTCCACGCGCAGTCCGTCGACGACCCCTTCGCTGACCCATTCCAGGATGCGCCTGTGGGTTTCCTGAAAGACCTCAGGGTCTTCTACTCGAAGCGCAATAAGCGTGTTCACGTCGAAAAAGCGCCGGTAGCGGAGATCGCGGCTGGCGCTACGCCACCACGCGAGGCGATAGTTCTGCAGCTCGAGCAGCCGGTGTAGTGAATCGACGTCCCCGTTTAGAGTGGCCACGGCGGCATCGACGGCGCGCGCTATCCGTTCCTCCCTGAGCAAGTCGTGAAGCTGTGTTCGAAGAACGGCGATGTCGCGATGTCGTCGTCTGACGCTGCCAAGGTCGATTGCGGTTGGCCGCGGGAGCTGACCAAACGCATCAGCGAGAAAAGCCAGCGCGTCGGAATGGGCTGTGTTGGCCGCGGGGCCCAGAATCAACCCGTACGAATTCGGGCTGACCGGGTACGAGTTGTCCTTGTACGTGACGCGAAAGTGAGCGCCATCCCGTACCACCCCGAGACCGCCAGCCTCCAGAACTCGACCGTAGTGATCTTCCAGCACCGGGATGAGAACCGTGTTTCGCATTCGCGTTTCTGGCGGTTCCCATTCGACGTCGAAGAACGATGCGTAGTGGCTCGAGGGCCCGTTTTCGAGTACGTCGGCCCACCAGCGGTTTCGCAGCGTCGAAATCGCCATATGGTTGGGGATCAGATCGACGAGTAGTCCCATCTGATGGACCCTCAGAGCGCCCACGAACCGATCGAATGCCCGTTCACCTCCGAGTTCGATGTTCACCAGACTGTGATCAACGACGTCGTACCCGTGAGTGCTACCTGGTGCCGCCTGGAGAAATGGTGACGTGTAGGCGTGGCTGATGCCGAGTGACTGAAGGTAATCGGTAATGCCAGCCGCATCATCCAACGAGAATCCAGGATGCAGCTGAATCCTGTACGTGGCGGAGAGCGGATGATTCATGCGGCCAGAAGGCTCATCAGTTCGACTGTAGCAGCTGGACCGATCGGACCGCCAATGAGCTTACGCACGGAATACGAGGAGCCGTCGTAGCGGGGCATCCGTAGCGCGACAGCTCCGTGAAATGATTGGAAGCCATGACCGCGAAGATTATTGCTATCGCCACGTGTCTCGCGGCGTTGGCTGCACCTCCGACTGCCGCCGTTGTTGCTGAAGGGCAGTGCGTCGTTCTCTACGATGTCACGAAAGCAAACATGTGGCGCAGCGATGACGCTGCGTGCGCCATGAGGCTTTCGCCAGCGTCCACATTCAAGATTCCACATGCGCTGATCGCGTTGGAGACCGGCGCAATCAAGCCGGACGCGGTCGAAAAGTGGGATGGGCGCCGGTTTCCACGACAAACGGTCTGGGAGAGAGATCATGATTTGAGGTCGGCTATCAGCAATTCGGTCCTGTGGTTCTTTCAGCGAACCGCGGTCCGGATCGGCGCCGCCCCGATGAAGAGCTGGCTACAGAAGTTTTCCTACGGCAACGCCGACACGTCCGGCGAGCCAACGTTGTATTGGGTCAATGGCAAGCTGCAGATCTCGCCGGTCGAGCAGGTGGAGTTTCTCAAGCGGTTCTTCTCAGACGATCTCCCGGTGCGCCGCGAATACGCGAACTACGTGCGACAGGCGCTGACACAGCTGCCTGGCACCGTCCGAAACGCTACCGGCTTGCACAAGGTGGCGGCGCCGTGGCCCAAAGATGTCCAGCTCGTGGCCAAAACCGGTGCGACAACGGCAGCTGGTACGCGTGTGAGCTGGCTCGTCGGCGCGCTCGACGCCAACGGCCAACGCCACATTTTCGCGAGCGCGGTGTGGCGCGCGGGCGAGGTCGATCCGCTCGACGCCACCAAGCAAGCGATAGCCACCTTCGTCGAGCGTGGGCTGCTCATGCCGTAATGGGTAAGTTGTCAGTTACCAGTTGCCAGTTCAAAGGGGCATCCCGGTGGAATTCACCCGATGATGCGGTGAAATTCACCCGTAATTTCTTTGAACTGACAACTGGAAACTGAAAACTATCCCCCGGCCACCGATCGCCGACCACTGAGTCGTGTGCCGCATATATACTTGTCGCATATATGCCGCCCGACATGTTTGCCGAGCTCAAGAAGGGCAGCGCGGAGACGTTGATCATGGCGCTGCTCGAAGAGGCGCCGCGCCACGGCTACGAGCTGGCGCGACTCATCGACGATCGCACTGGCGGTCGTCTGTCCTTTCACGTGGCCAACGTCTACACCTCGCTGTACCGCCTCGAGCGATCCGGTTTCATCGTCGGTCGTTGGGTCGAGAAGGACGGACAGCGCCGGCGTCGCTTCTATCGCTTGACACCATCCGGCAAGCGCGAGCTTGCGACGCGACGGCGGGATTGGCGCGCGTTCGTCGGCGCCGTGGACGTCGTACTTCGGCCCGTCTAGAACCTGGGAAGCACCGATGACCGACTGGGTTGCACGCGTTCGCGAACGGCTGGCGGATCTCAGCGACGGGGAACCGGATGCGATTCTCGTCGAAGAGCTCGCCGTTCATCTGGCGCAGATTTATGAGGCCGCTCGCGAGGATGGTTTGTCGGTTGAGCAAGCACGAGCGCGCGCGATGCAGGTCCTCGAGGCGCCGGACCTTTTGCGGCGCACGGTCGAAGCGCGGCGGCCGCGCGTTCACTCGCGCATTGCCGAATGGAGCCGGCGCGAACCGCCGGTCAGCACAAAGGGAGGCTGGATGTCTTCGCTGAACCTGACGCGTGACGCGCGCTATGCGCTACGCATGCTGTTTCGAGCCCCGGTGTTCAGCCTGATTGCCGTCCTCACCTTCGCGGTGGGGATTGGGGTCAACACCGCGGTCTTCAATGTCGTCAACGGTGTGCTGCTGCGGCCGCTGCCTTACCCCGATGCCGATCGGATCACGATGGTGTGGATGGACAACCGGCGCCAGGGGATCAAGGAAGACATCACGAGCTACCCGAACTACCTCGATTGGCAGAAGCAGGGGAGTTCCTACGAGCACATGGCGGGTGTCGCGTCTTCGGCCTTCAGCCTCACCGCCGCCGGCGAGCCCGAGCGCCTCCAGGGCGCTCAGGTCACCGCCAACTTCTTCGATGTCATGCGAGTGCCGCCTGTGATCGGCCGAGTGTTCACGTCGCAGAACGAGACTCCGGGACAGGACGGCGTGATCGTGCTCTCACATGGCCTCTGGCAGCGCCGATTCGGCGGTGCAGCGGACGTGTTGGGTCGCACCATCGTCCTGAACGGCCGGCCGCACGAGATCATCGGCGTGATGCCGCCCTTGCTGCGTTGGCCCGCGAAGGCGGAGCTCTGGAAGCCGCTTGCGCCGCCGCAGCAATTGCGTGAGGCTCGCGACTCGTTCTGGTTGCCCGTGATCGGTCGGCTGAAGCCAGGTGTTTCGGTCGAGCAGGCGCAGGCCGAGATGAGCCAGATCGGCGCGCGCATTGAAGAGGCGTATCCGAGCAATCGCGGATACGGCGTCAATGTCGTTCCCCTGCATCAGCAATTGGTTGGCGATATCCAGCGACCACTGCTCGTCCTGCTGGCGGCGGTGGGATTCGTGTTGCTGATCGCTTGCGCAAATCTCGCCAACCTGATGCTCGGGCGCACCTCCGCACGCCGTAAGGAATTGGCCATTCGTACGGCGCTTGGTGCCGGGCGAGGACGTTTGGTCCGGCAGATCGTCACCGAGACGCTGGTCCTGGCGTTTGTCGGAGGTGCTGTTGGTGTCCTTCTGGCCTACTGGGCCACGAACTTTTTCCTGGCAGTCGGCGGCGACAGCATTCCGCGACAGGATGCCATCTCCCTTGACGCACGAGTGCTGGGCTTCGCGCTCCTGCTCGCAACGATTTCGGCGTTGCTCTCCGGTCTCGTGCCGGCGCTTCTCGCCGCCCGGCACAAGATCGTCGAACACCTTCGCGAAGGCGCACGTGAAGGGGCCGGAGGCGCCAGCCACCGGACGCGTAACGTGCTGGTGGCCGCGGAAGTCGCGCTCGCGATTGTCCTGCTCACGGGCGCCGGCCTGCTGATTCGCACGTTGTGGTCGATGCAGGCAGTCGACCGCGGGTTCAAGCCGCAGAACGTCGCCATGATGACCATCAGCTTGCCGGCCGCAACTTACGCCGGTCCACCCGAAGTCCGCGGCTTCTACGCGCGCCTGCTCGAGCGATTGCAGACTCTGCCCGGCGTCGAAGCTGCTGCGACCGGATCGGGCGTCCTGCAACCGCTGGTCACGAGCTCGGGCGTCTTCACCATCGAAGGCAAGCCGCTCCCACCGCAGGAAGAACGCATTGAATATCCGGTCGAGAACGTGTCGCCAGGCTACTTCGAGGCGGTCGGCATGACGATCACTCGCGGACGCGCGTTCACCACCGCCGACCACGCCGATGCGCCGCGAGTCGTTGTCATCAACGAAACCTTCGCGCGAACCGGATGGCCGAACGAGGATCCGCTCGGGCGCCGGATTCGACCCGGCGACGAGACCTCACAGGCACCATGGATGACGGTCGTCGGCGTGATCCGCGATGCACATCGATCAGACATCACGCGAACCATACGGCCGGAAATCTATTTGTGCGCGCTGCAGGCCACTCCCCGCACTCAGACGGTGTTTCTCAGAACCGCTGGCGAACCGACAGCCATCGTCCAGAACGTTCGCCGCGAGATCCAGGCCCTCGATCCGCAGTTGCCGTTGTTTCAAGTGACGACGCTCGAACGTGAATTGGCGTTGACGATGACGCAACCGCGCTTCCAGGCGATCCTGCTCGCGGGCTTTGCCGCCATCGCGCTACTGCTCGCCACCATCGGCATCTACGGCGTCACCTCGCACGCCGTCAGCCAGCGGACGCAAGAGGTTGGCATTCGAATGGCGATGGGCGCCGCGAGGAGTGATGTACTTCGATTGATTCTCTACCAGCATCTGCGACCCGCTCTAGTCGGCCTCGCTGTCGGCTTGCTCGGCGCGGTCCTCCTGAGTCAATCGCTCAGAAGCCTGCTATACGGCGTCAGCACCCTCGACCCCGCAACGTTTGCCTTGGTCGCCCTGGTGCTCATGGCCGTTGCCGCCGGCGCCTGCTGGATCCCCGCCCGCCGCGCCACTCGTGTGGATCCGTTGGTGGCATTGCGGACTGAATAAGCAGGGCATAGGGACGCGTAGTTCCTTGGGCGTATACTCGAAAGTCCAGCCATCGCCCGCCGCTAAAGGAGCAGACTCATGAGGAAGCTCTCGCTCGCTGCCGTCGCGGTATTTGTGGTCCTCGGTTTGCTTTTCGCGCCTTCGCTGATCGCTCGCCAGCAGACCGCCACGCGGTTCGAATATCTGCGCGTGGCGCCATACGGTGGTCCCGAGCAGTACAAGGGACGGACGGTACATTCCACATTTCTCGGGTATCGGGCGTGCATCGCCGCGAGCGCGGATTGGGTGTGCCGCGACTTCGCGCAAGCCAATTCAGACGCGGTCAGAAACGTCTTCGTGACGCTTGGGAACGAGGGCTGGGAACTCGTATCGGCCGGGTACGATCCGCAGGGATTGGCCGCTGGAACCTACTTGTTCAAGAGACGAACCCAGTAGCGGCTTAAGGCCGTCGCGATCGCAGCTCCATTCGCGACTGATCACGAGGCGCGCAACGACTCAACCGGATCCACGTTCGATGCGCGTCGAGCAGGCATCGCACAAGCCAGAACCGCTGACGCAAGCACGACCCCAGCGCTTGCGCCGTACGTCCACGGATCAAATGGCGAGACCCCGTAGAGCTCATGACGTGTGAGCGTGGCTGCCGCGAAGGCGCCGCCGACTCCCACGAGGAGTCCGGCCGATGCGGGTGCGACGACTTGCCGGATGACGAACCACGCGATATCGCGTGGTTGCGCACCGATGGCCAGACGTACACCGATTTCTTGTTGCCGTTGCGACACCGCGTAGCTCACCGTGCAGTAGATGCCAAGCCCGGTCAGGGCCAACGCCAGCAGGGCCGCGATGCCGGCGACGCGCTCGGCGAGTCGGCGGATTGCCAGCGAGTCGCTGACCAACCGATCGACACGCCGCACACCGAACACCGGCCGCGTCGAGTCCACCGACCAGACCGCCTTTTGTATCGATTGGATCATGGCGTCGCTCGTCGAGTCGACGCGTACGAAAAGCGCCATCACCGGCCGCGCGCCGCGATGGTACGGCACGAACATCATCGGCTTTGCAGGCTGATCGACACCGACTTCCCGAACGTCACCGACGATCCCGATGACCTCCGACCAACCGTATGGCGCCGCTGTCAGCCGTAGCCGGCGGCCAATCGGATCGACTCCGGGCCAGTACTTGCGCGCCATGGCCTCGTTGATGACGACGACGGACGGCGAGTCGGCGGTGTCCCGCAGCGTGAAGTCGCGGCCGCGGATGACCGGAATACGCAGGGTCCGGAAGTAATCACTGCTCACGCGCCGCCACTCTTCGCGTGGCCATTGCCCGGAAGGCATCCGCGGTTGCCCCTCGATCTCGACGCCTTCGTAGTCGTCTTCGTTCGACAACAGCACATAGTCGTTGAGCGCGGCTTGCCTGGCCCCGGCGACTTCCGATACGCGCCGCAGGACATCCGTGTAATAGCGCTCTCGTGCCTGCGACGAGAGCTCGTCAACGCGTCCAATTGTCATGGCCACGACGCCGTCGCCACGGAATCCCGGATCGATCGCCGTCAGCCGCACGATCGTCTGCACGAGCAGAAGCGCGACGACGAGCACCGTCGTCGCGAGCGCTATCTCGGTCGATACCAGGCCGTTCCGCAGTCGATGCTCGACGGGGCCCGCGGTCGTTCCGCGACGTGGCGCGTCAGCGTGTGCCGACGCTTCGTTCCTGGTCGTACGCCAGGCGGGAACCGCGCCGCAAACCACGACCGTTGCGATGCCAGTCAACGCTGCAAAACCGAGTACCCAGACGTCCGCTTCGAAGGTCGGAACGGCGAAGGATCCAGCCGACCCGGCAATGGCTACACTCGGCGGCATCAGTTGATTGAGCGCGACCAGACCGCTGAACGCGACGAGAACTCCGACGATGACCCCACCGCAAGACAGCCAAACCATCTCCGCGAGAAGTTCGAAGAACACGCGGCTCCTTGAAGCGCCAAGCGAGAGACGAATTGCCAACTCGCGGCGTCGGGAGACATGTCGGGTCAACACAAGCCCGGCCACGTTTGCGCACGCCACACCCAGGACCAGAAGACCGGTGAAAAGAGCGACTCGAATGGTTGGACGGATCGGCTCGTCGAGAACGGTCGAGAGTCGTTCAATCGTGATCTCCCATCCTCGCGATCCCGGATGGGTAGCCGCGATCCGCGTCATCACCTGATCGAGATCCTGCTCGGCCTCCAGGGCTGTGACTCCGGGCGCCAATCGTCCCACCAGCCAGTAAAAGAAGTAGGAGCGATCTTCGGCGGCCATCGTCGTCGACCGAATGAGCGTCACGACATCAGGCACGAAGAAGAACCGAAACGTCTCAGGAAGTACTCCGACGATCTGAAGCCTTCCGCTGTCCGTTTCGATCGACTGCCCGATGACATCCGGACTGCCAGCGAACTGGCGCTGCCAGAAACCGTGGCTCAAGACAACGATTGCGTTGTCGCTGTTGTCATCCGATTGCACCACTCCCCGGCCGATTGCGGGCCGGATGCCGGTGACGTCGAAGAAATCAGCCGTGACTTCGAGGGCGCTAATCACGTTGGCGCGATCGCCGCCGCGGAGTGTGACGTCCGTGAAGTGAAAGGCCGACAGGCCGGCCAGCGTTCGATTCTGCCGGCGCAGATCGAGGAAGGTCGGACCAGATACGACGTCGCGAACCTGGCCCGCGACGCGATTGGTGCCCCAAACGATAACCGGGTCTGATCCCTCTGCCAGCTCAGGATGGTCGAGGAACGCGCGCGCTACGCTGAAGACTGTTGTGGTAGCGCCAATACCGAGTGCCAAGGTCAGGATCGCGATCGCGCTGAACCCCGGCTGTCGCACCAGGCCCCGAAGCGTCAGGACGATCTGATGCAAGGTTGGTGTCGAACGCGCCCCCAGATTGCCGTGCCTCTGCCGGAATAGCCGCGATCTGACGAGAACGCTAAGCGCATCGTGCCAATACCGCGCGCGGGCGAAACGAAGTCCATTCGCGTCCACGCGCAAGTCGAAGAGTTCGTGTAGATCGCCGTCAATCGACTCGAAGTGATCACGGGGAACGGTCCAGCGGATCAGCGTGCGAGCCAGTCGGGGAGGAGTTGCCTCCCTGGGCTTGGTCATCGCTTGGATCCGGTAACCGCCGCGACTGTTCGCCACAAGCGCTCGTGCGTGCGATGCGCAGCATGCAAGGCGCGCACGCCCGCGGGGGTCACCGTGAAGATCCGCTTGCGGCGACCGCCACGCTGTGGCGTGGCGTCACCCACTGACGAAGATACATAACCCTTGCGCTCGAGCCGATCCAGAGCCGCGTAGACGGCGCCGAGCGCAACCCTGCGCCGCGCATCACGTTCGAGCTTGAGCTGGACAGATACGCCGTAGGCATCGGAACCGAGTCCGACGACGGTCATCAGTGTGAGCTCTTCGAGCCCGCTGAGATGGTCGCTCTTGGCCACTGAAATCTTCTCAAAAAGAGAAGATACTCGGCGCCAGCATCGAGTGTCAACGAATAGAACCCGCGTCTTCCCTTCGTTCGAGCCAGAGGCACCAGGCGGCTGCCAGCGCCACGGCTAGACCGAACGCCGCGGTCGCCGGGAGCATGCTAATGAGAAGACCCGCTCCCAGCGCGACTGCTATGGTCGCGATCATTGCGAGACGGCGCGATGCGAGCACATCCGGCTCCGTCTCCGCCGCGATTGGTACTCGCTTGGCCAGCCTAAAAGTCATCTGATCACCTGATCACAGGGTAGAAACCCCTGCCTGAGGAGCGGCCAAAGAGTTCCTCAAGAATCCCTGAAAGGACGCTGTTTTCAGGAGTTTTTCAAGCGACTGATTCCTATGCTGGCTCGGGAGGCGCTATGAGCGCTCGAGGGCCACGTCGTGATCGCGTGATCGCTGGATTGGGTATGGCGTTGCTTGATCAGCTGTGCCGGGCCGCCGGGCGTTCTGACTCAACTGGCGGAGGCCCGCCGACAGGTTTCGGAGATGCGGGTTCAGTTCAGCCACGCTGCCGAGACGGGAAACCGGGCCGTGATGGCGTCAGCGGAACGCCCAGCATCGGAAGCGGCGAACGAGTCACGCCAAGCGACTGAGGCAGTTGCCACGGCTCTCGCCTCGCTGAAAACAACTCTCGTGGCGCTCGACTACGTGGACGAGCTTCGATTGCTCGAGGCATTCGAGGCCAGTTTCCAGGAGTACCGAAAGCTTGACGACGAGTTGCTGCCCCTGACGGTGGAGAACACCAACGTCAAGGCCCAATCGCTCTCATTTGGCGCCGCACGAGATGCCGCAAATGACTTCAAGAAGTCTCTCGAAACCGCAGCCAACTACTCGACGCCAGCCGGCAGATGCTGCGTCGAATCCCTGGTGACTACGGCACACACAGCGCTCCTGGAAATCCGCGTCCTGCAGCCACCGCACATCGCAGAGGCCGACGATGCGGCGATGACTCAAATGGAAAATCAGATGTCGGTCTCGGAAGAAAAGGCACGACGAACGCTCGAACGTCTGACGCCGTTACTCACGAGTGGCTCGACCAAGCCTCTGGCCGACGCCTCGGCCGCTCTCGAACGGTTCGTGACACTCAATCGGGAAATCGTCACTCAGTCGAGGCGCAACAGCAACGTCCGTTCGCTGGCCCTCGCTCTCGGACGGAGGCGAACCGTCACAGCGACCGGTGAAGATCAACTGCGGGCTCTGGACGAAGCACTGTCACGCCACGAATTTGGCGCAACCCGATGAATCACCCAATCAAATCACCCCATCACCAAATCACCCAATGCAATTGCGCAATCACCCAATCACCCATTCACGCAATTCTCAGAGCTCCACCTGAACCCCCAACTCGACCACGCGGTCAGGTGGAAGACGGAAGAACGCCGTGGCGCGGACGGCATTGCGTGCCATGACGACGAACAGCTTTTCACGCCACACGGCCATTCCTCGTTCGGCGGTGACGATCAGCGTCTCCTTGCCCAGGAAGTAGGTGATCTCGTCGAGATCGAGCCGCACGCCCTTTTCGCGAACCCGATGCAGACACTTCGGGAATATTCGGATCCTCCATGAAGCCATACAACGCGGTCGCATAAACAATCCCGTCAGCGAGCTGCTCCACCGAAACCCGTCGATCGTCGGAGACGAAAGGTATTGGTTCGGTTCGGGCAGTCAGAAGAACCACGTGTTCATGCAGGACTTTGTTGTGGCGCACGTTGTGAGCAAGAGCGGACGGGCGTGCCCGTCGGTTGAGCGGTCATGAATACGGCCGTGCCTGGAACGCGCAGAGGAGGATTCGCTTCGATCTGTGCCAGGAACTCCTTCATTGGCAATGCGCGCTCGGTGAGACGTTCGGCGACGATGCGACGTCCAGTCTTCCAGGTGGTCATCGCAAGGAGCATCACTCCACCGATGAGGAGCGGCAGCCATCCGCCGTCAGCAATCTTGATGACGTTGGCTCCCAGAAACGCGAAGTCGATGGTCAGGAACACGGTCGTCATCGCGAACGCGACCGGGCGCGGCCACCGCCAGCGCTCAATCGCCACGACGTGCAAAAGAATCGCGGTCACCACCATCGTCATGGTCACCGCAATGCCGTATGCGGCGGCCAAGTGCACTCGATGATCGGAACCCGATCGACGATCAAGATCGTGCTGACGGCAAGGAGCACGTTCATTTGCGGAACGTAAATTTGGCCGACCTCGTGCTTCGACGTGTGTTCGACATCGAGACGCGGGAAGTATCCCAGCTGAATGGCTTGGCGGGTCAGCGAGAAGGCCCCCGAGATGAGTGCCTGGGACGCGATGATCGCTGCCGCGGTTGCGATGACCACCACCGGCAGGAGCGCCCAGCTGGGCGCCATGAGAAAGAAGGGTTGCGCCGCGGCCTCCGGATTCTGCAGCAGCATCGCGCCTTGTCCGAAGTAATTGAGCAGCAACGCCGGCAGTACCAACCCGAACCACGCCAATCGGATCGGACGGCGGCCGAAGTGGCCCATGTCTGCATAGAGCGCTTCGCCACCGGTGACGACGAGGAACACCGCCCCCAGGATGACGAAGCCGTGATAGCCGTTTTCGCGGAAGAACGTAATCGCATGCCGAGGGTCGATGGCGCCGACGACGGAGGGAGTCACGACAATCCACGAAACGCCCAAGGCGGCGATCAAGATGAACCACAGGACCATCACGGGTCCAAACATGCGGCCGACGCGATCGGTGCCGTAACGCTGCAGACTGAAAACGGCAATCAGGATCACTACCGCGAACGGGACGACGTAGGGGGTGAAGAGTGGCGTGGCCACGCTGCAACCCCTCGACCGCGCTCAGCACGGTGATCGCAGGAGTAATCATGCCGTCGCCGTACAGCAGCGCGGCGCCGAAGATACCGAGGAGAATCAACCAGCGCCGGCTCGCCGTCGAGTTCGGCGGAATGAGGGCGGTGAGTGCCAGGATTCCGCCTTCACCCTGGTTATCGGCGCGCAGCACGATGGCGATGTACTTGACCGACACCACGAGCACGAGCGCATAGACGATGAGCGAGAGGACGCCCAGCACGTTCTCGTGCGTGGGAGCGACGGCGTGAGGGCCGTGGAAACACTCGCGCATCGCGTAGAGCGGGCTGGTGCCAATGTCGCCATACACCACTCCCATGGCCGTGAGCGTCAGGGCCGCGACGTTTCGTCCGACTGGATGTCCTCAGGCAGGCCTCCAATACGCCGACGGGGTTAGCTGACGGGCTCGAGGTTGGAAGTCCTCTACCGGAGTGTCCGGATGCGCCCCTGAAAGTGGGTCCCCCGTGCTCGCCTCGTTGGGCGGGCTTAAGCGTCGTGTTGCACGCTACTCCTGTCGACGACAGCGGTCAAGTCGGGCCGGATATCATGGCGCCTGTGACCCCTTCGCGGGATACCGCCCACCTGGCCGCCGGGCTTGCTGCCGTCGCCGTTGTTACAGCTGTCTATGCCTGGTGGCTACAGGTCGCGAACGCCGCCACGGTCTCGACCACGTTTCTCCTCATCGTCCTGCTGGTCGCGGCCACCTCGCGGCTCTGGGTGGCGGTCGTGACGTCGATCGCAGCGATGCTTGCGTTCAACTTTTTTTTCCTGCCGCCCGTTGGTGCGTTGACGATCGCCGATCCTCATAACTGGATCGCGCTGATGGCTTTCCTGGCGGTCAGCCTGGTGGCCAGCAACCTTTCAGCTGTCGCGCGGGCCCGGACGCAGGAGGCCGTCGAACGTCGCGACGAGCTGGCGCGCCTCTTCGACTTGAGCCGGGATGTTCTGCTGATCACCGAGAGTCGCGAAGCGATCACTACGCTCGCCAGGTCCGTCGCCCGCCGCTTCGATCTCGAATCGGTGGCCGTCGCCCTGCCTCGAGCCGGCGACTGGGAAGTTTTCGAAGCCGGTGCGTGGACGGCGGGCCTTGACAGGCGCGAACTGTCGACCGCCTTTGCCGCCGCGCAAACGTCGTTCGAGTTCGACGCCTACGCGCGGACATACTCGGGTCAGCGCACGATTACCAGCGAAGGGCGGACAATCCGGTTAGTGCCCTTGCGGGTCGGAACCAAGCCGATCGGGCTGCTCGCGGCGGCCGGCCGACTCATCGAGGCCGGCACGCTCGACGCGCTCGCGGGGCTGGTCGCCATCGCTATCGAACGAGCGCAGTTTCTCGAAGAACGAAAGACCGCTGAACTGACCCGCCAGAGCGAGGAACTCAAGACGGCGTTGCTGGCATCGCTGGGTCACGACCTGCGGACTCCGCTGACGGCGATTCGCGTGGCGGCGAGCAATCTTCAGAGCTCGTGGCTGCGTCCGGAGGATCGGCACGAGCAAACTCATTTGATCCTGGCCGAAGTGGAGCGTCTGACGAGGCTGTTCGAAAATCTTCTCGAGATGGCGCGGATCGATGCCGGCGAGATCGCGACGGAGTCGCGTTGGGTACACCCCTCCGAGATCGTCGCCGCGGCCTGTGGTCATGTGGAGCAGATCCTGCAGAATCACAAGCTCGACGTCGCCATCGATCGCGATGCGCTGGTCCAACTGGATCCCAGGCTCACGGCGGTCGCGCTCGCCCATCTGCTCGAGAACGCCGCGCAGTACGCTCCTCGAGATTCGACGATCAAAGTGGATGCCCGTGTCACCGACGAAGGCCTGTCGCTCGCCGTGCACGATCACGGTCCTGGCATCGCGCCGGCCGATGTCCCGCATCTCTTCGAAAGGTTCTATCGAGGCTCGGCGGCAAAAACACGAACATCCGGTACCGGAATGGGGCTGTGGATCGCGCGCGGACTCCTCGCCGCTGAGGGCGGTCGCGTCTGGGCAGAGAACCGCCCCGAGGGTGGCGCAACCTTCACCCTGCGTGTTCCTGCCGCGGTCAAGGCCATCGAGCCCGCGGGCTCGCCGACGTGACGATGCGCCGCCGCTCGCATTCTGCTCGTCGACGACGAGGCCGCGATTCAGCGTGCCGTCGCGCCACTGCTTCGGTCTCGAGGGTACGAAGTCGAGGTTGCAGGCACCGGCACGGAGGCGCTCAAGCTCTTCTCGGAGCGGCCAGCCGACCTCATCGTCCTCGACTTGGGATTGCCAGATCTGGAAGGCACCGAGGTGTGCCGGAGGATTCGGTCCACGTCGAAGGTGCCCATCATCGTGCTCTCGGCGCGAGGCGCGGAAGCCGACAAAGTCAACGCGCTCGACCTTGGCGCCGATGACTACGTGACCAAGCCATTTGGACCGGAAGAGCTCCTCGCCCGCATTCGCGTCGCCTTGCGTCGGCTCGCGACTGAAGACAAACGCGAGGCCGGTGTCTGTTCACCGCCGGTGATCTGGCGATTGATTACGACCGCCGGCGTGTGATGCGTGGCGAGACCGAGATCCGGCTGACACCGAAAGAGTTCGAGCTCCTGTCATTGCTGGTGCGACATTTCGATCGCGTTCTCACGCATCGAGCCATTCTGAAGGCGATCTGGGGGCCGAACGCTGTCGAGCAGCCCGAGCACTTGTGGACGCTGATTGCGCAGCTGCGGAAGAAGATCGAGCCGGACCCGGCCGCATCCACGATATCTGTTGAGCGAACCGTGGGTCGGCTACCGGTTCTGCGATGCCCGATCCTTACGGACTTTCTCAGGCACTTCTCAGTCCGAACTCAGCCCGTGATTTCTAAGTTAGGCAGAGGAGCCTGACGCATGAAATCCGTAGGGCAGCACGAAGCCGCTGGCGCGCTGGCAATGATTGTTGCGTCGCCACCCTGGCCGCGGCACAGCCTGTCGACCGGCGCCGAGCGGCGTCACCGCCAACGAACCGTCAACCGACGCAGCCGCCCGCAGAGCAGTCATTCAATCCATTCGAGCACGTCAAGTTTGGCGTGACCTTCGAGGGCTACTATCAGTACAACTGGAATCGGCCGTACGATCGTGTGAACCTGCTCCGCGCTTACGATACGCGCGCCAACGTCTTCAGCATCCAACAAACAGCGATCGTCGTCGAGAGTCGCAACCGACGTTGAGGCCGGACGTCGGTTCGGCGCCCGCGTCGATCTGCAATTCGGCCAGGCCACCGAGACAGTCCAGGGCGGCGCCGGCCAACGAGCCGCGCCCCGACGTCTATCGGCATATCTGGCAGGCATATGGGACGTACGTGTTCCCCGTCGGCCGCGGCCTGCAAACCGACTTCGGCAAGTTCGCGTCGAACCTGGGCTTCGAGACCAACTACGCGAAAGACAACAACCACTTCTCGCGCGTGTATCTCTTCAACTTCCTGCCGTTCTATCACTCGGGCCTGCGACTGAGCCTGCCGGTGCACGACAAGGTGACGGTGATGTACATGCTCACCAACGGCATCCAGCAGACCGAAGACTTCAACGACTTCAAGAGCAATCACTTCACCGCCATCGTCAAGCCCGTCGATGCCGTGGCCTGGACCGTCAACTACTACTTCGGTCAAGAGCAGCCGGACGGTGGCGAACCGGGGGCCCGAACGGCTTCTTCCGAGTGCTTCGATACCTACGCGACGTACGCCGCGACGCCCGCCTT
This sequence comes from uncultured Acidobacteriota bacterium, assembly GCA_963724485.1. Lineage (GTDB taxonomy): Bacteria > Acidobacteriota > Vicinamibacteria > Vicinamibacterales > UBA2999 > JACCSI01. Next base: position 72,088 of record CAVRUW010000005.1, on the reverse strand, counting down.
GAGCTTCGGCGTCGACGTGAACTACGTCACCAACGAGGTCGACAAGACCGACGACGCCCTCTCGCTTCAAGGCACGGGCTTATACGCCCGCTATCAGGTGACCGAGCCGGCAGCGGTGGCGCTGCGTTACGAACGGCTCGATGACGAAGGCCTCTTCGGCGGCATCGACCAGGTCCTTCACGGCCTGACCGCCAGCGCGGAATACAAGTTTGCGGACGGATTCCTGGTGCGCGGCGAGTTCCGGCGCGACTGGTCGAATCAGTCCGTTCTTCACCGGCTCCGAGCCCGGCGATCTCCGCGAGCACCAGAACACATTCCTGGTCGGCCTGGTGTGGTGGTTCGGCAACAAGCAAGGCGCCTGGTGACGGCCATGCTGGATCTCGCGTTCGTCGGGTTGTCGATCCTGTTCTTCATCGCCGGCGCCGCTTACGTAGCCGGTTGCCGACGTCTCGAGTGAGGTGAGGGTATGAGCCTCGAAACACTGGCCGGCCTTGCCATCTCGGTGTTGCTGCTCGGGTATCTCGTCTACGCCATGCTGCGCCCAGAAAAGTTCTGACCATGACACTCAGCGGGTGGTTCCAAATCCTGTTGTTCTTCGCGGCTGTCGCGGCCGTGACGGTGCCTCTCGGCCGCTTCATATCGCGAGTCTTCGCGCGCGAGCGGACGTGGCTCGATCCGGTCCTGCGACCGCTCGAACGCTCTCATCTATCGTCTGGCGGGCGTCGACGAAACTCGCGAGATGCGGTGGACCGAGTACGCGCTTGCCATGCTCGCATTCAGCCTGGTGTCGATGCTCGTCCTCTATCTGTTGATGCGATTGCAGGCGGTGCTGCCGTTCAATCCGCAACAACTCCCGGCCGTGGCTCCCGACCTGGCTTTCAACACCGCCGCGTCGTTCACCACAAACACGAACTGGCAGTCGTACGTGGGCGAGACGACGATGAGCTACCTGACGCAGATGGCGGGCCTCGCGTACCACAACTTCGTGTCGGCCGCCGTCGGCATCGCATTGGCGATCGCGTTCATTCGCGGCATTGCCGGCAAGGAGCGCGACACGCTCGGCAACTTCTGGGTCGACATGACGCGCGCCACGCTCTGGGTCCTGTTTCCTTTCTGCATCGTCGGCGCCCTGCTGCTGGTCTCGCAGGGCGTGGTGCAGAACCTGAAACCGTACGATCGCGTGCAGCTCGTCGATCCGCAAACCGTGACCACGACGGACGCGATGGCAAGGAAACCAGCACTCGGGTGACCGAGCAGGTCATTGCTCAGGGGCCGGTGGCGTCGCAGGAGATCATCAAGGAGTGGGGCACCAATGGCGGCGGCTTCTTCAACGCCAACAGCGCGCACCCCTACGAGAACCCGACGCCGTTCTCGAACTTCCTCGAGATGTTCGCGATCTTCGCGATTTCGTCGGGCCTGACCTACACGCTGGGTGACATGACCCGTTCGCGTCGCCATGGCTGGGCGGTGTGGGCCGCGATGGTCGTGTCTGTTCTTCGCTGGTGTGAGCACGGCGTATTGGGCCGAGGCCGCCGGCAATCCGCTGCTCGCGGGCACCGACCAGACGCCCGGCGCGATGTGCCCGGGCGGCAACATGGAGGGCAAAGAGGCGCGATTCGGCATCGCCAACTCGGCGCTGTTCGCCACCGTCACGACCGACGCCAGCTGCGGAGCCGTCAACTCGATGCACGACTCCTACACGCCGCTCGGCGGGATGGTGCCGCTCGTCAACATCATGCTCGGCGAGGTGATCTTCGGCGGCGTCGGCGCGGGCATGTACGGAATCCTGATTTTCGTCGTGCTCTCCGTCTTTATCGCCGGCCTCATGGTGGGCCGCACTCCCGAGTACCTGGGCAAGAAGATCGAAGCTTCGATGTGAAGATGGCGATGCTCGCCATCCTGGTGTTTCCGCTCGTCATCCTGGTCTTCACCGGGATCTCCGTGGTGTCGCCAGAGTTCGGCACCTCGAGCATCTGGAATCCAGGGCCGCACGGGCTCTCCGAGATTCTGTACGCCTACACCTCGGGAACCGGCAACAACGGCTCGGCGTTCGCGGGTATTTCCGCCAATACCAAGTGGTACAACACGACGATTGGCGTGGCCATGTTGATTGGCCGCTTCATGGTGATCATCCCGATGCTGGCGCTGGCCGGAAGCCTGGGCCGCAAGAAGCAGGTGCCGCCGTCACTCGGCACGTTCCCGGTGACGACGCCGCTCTTTACGACCCTGCTCGTCGGCGTGATCGTGATCGTCGGCGTCCTGACGTTCTTCCCGGTGCTCAGCCTGGGGCCGATCGTCGAGCACTTCCTGATGCACGCCGGCACCACGTTCTGACCAGGATCACCTTCAATGGCAAAAACGCAGAAGCTCAGTTTGTGGGACCCGGCGCTCGTTCAGCAGCGCGGCGCTGGATTCGTTCAGGAAGCTCGATCCGCGCCTGATGGTCAAGAACCCGGTGATGTTCGTCGTCGAGGTCGGCGCCGTGCTCACCACGCATCCTGTTGATCAGGGACCTCGCGGCTGGCGGCTCGAGCATCGGCTTCGAGCTGCAAATCACGCTGTGGCTGTGGGCGACGGTGCTCTTCGCGAACTTTGCCGAGGCCATGGCCGAAGGCCGTGGCAAAGCTCAGGCCGACACGCTTCGCAAGACGCGCACCGAGACGGTTGCGAATCGTTTGAAGCTCGGATGGGACGACCGAGAGCGTGCCGGCGACGTCGGTGCGCAAAAACGACGTCGTGGTCGTGAAGGCCGGCGAGTTCATCCCGTCGGACGGCGAGGTGGTGGAGGGCGTGGCGTCGGTTGACGAATCGGCGATCACCGGCGAATCCGCCCCGGTGATTCGCGAGTCCGGCGGCGACCGTTCGGCCGTGACCGGTGGCACCCGCGTGCTGTCGGATTGGATCCACGTGCGTGTGACCTCCGACCCCGGCCACACGTTTCTCGATCGCATGATCGCACTGGTGGAGGGCGCCGAGCGTCAAAAGACGCCCAACGAGATCGCGCTCAACATCCTGCTTGCGGGACTGACGATCGTCTTTCTGATGGCAGTTGTGACGCTGCAACCATTCGCGGTGTATTCGGGTGCGCCGCAGTCGATCTTCGTCCTCGTGTCGCTGCTGGTGTGCCTGATCCCGACGACGATTGGTGGCCTGTTGTCGGCGATCGGCATCGCGGGCATGGACCGGCTGATTCAGCACAACGTGCTGGCGATGTCCGGGCGCGCCGTCGAAGCGGCTGGGGACGTCCACACGCTGCTGCTCGACAAGACCGGAACGATCACGCTCGGCAATCGCCAGGCGACGGAAATTCATCCCGGTGCACGGCGTGGCCGAGGCCTTGCTGGTCGATGCAGCTCAACTGGCGTCGCTGGCGGATGAGACGCCGGAGGGCCGCTCGATCGTCGTGTTGGCCAAGCAGAAGTACGGGCTGCGAGGTCGCGAGCTTGCCCCTCATCAGGCCGCGTTCATACCGTTCACCGCTCAGACACGCATGTCAGGCGTCGATCTCGATGGCCGCGTGATTCGCAAGGGCGCCGCGGACGCGGTGGTGAAATACCTGACCGCAAAAGGCGCGTCAGTGCCCGCGGAACTGGATGGCCTCGTGCAGCGAATCGCCAAATCAGGCGGCACGCCGCTGGTGGTGGCAGAGGGAACACGCGCCTTGGGCGTGATTCATCTCAAGGACATCGTCAAGGGCGGGATGCGTGAGCGATTTACTGCGCTGCGCACGATGGGGATCAAGACGGTCATGATCACCGGCGACAACCCGCTGACCGCCGCAGCGATTGCCAACGAAGCCGGTGTCGACGACTTCCTGGCCGAGGCGACGCCGGAAGACAAGATGGCGCTCATCAAGCGCGAGCAGAAGGAAGGGAAACTCGTCGCGATGACCGGCGATGGCACCAACGACGCGCCGGCATTGGCTCAGGCGGATGTCGGCGTGGCGATGAACACCGGGACCCAGGCCGCGAAAGAGGCCGGGAACATGGTGGATCTCGATTCGAACCCAACCAAGCTGATCGAGATCGTCGAGATCGGCAAGCAGCTGCTGATGACGCGCGGAACGTTGACGACGTTTTCGATCGCGAACGATGTCGCCAAGTACTTCGCGATCATCCCGGCGATGTTCCTCGCCACGTTTCCGGCGCTTGGCGCGCTGAACATCATGCGGCTGCAGACGCCTGAGTCCGCCATCCTCTCGGCCGTCATCTTCAACGCCGTGATCATCGTGGCGTTGGTCCCGCTGGCGCTGCGCGGCGTCCAGTTCAAGGCGATGAGCGCTGCCGCACTGCTGCGACGCAACCTGCTGATTTACGGCGTCGGCGGCATCATCGCGCCGTTCGTCGGCATCAAGCTGATCGACGTGGTGATCACCACGCTCGGGCTGGCGTGAGGAGCGCGGCTATGACACAGCATTTGTCAACGGCTTTCCGGATGACCATCGTGACGACGATCCTGCTGGGTCTCGTCTACCCGCTGGTGGTCACCGGCCTGGCGCAGATTCTGTTTCGCGATCAGGCCAACGGTCAGCTGGTGGAACGCGATGGCCAGATCGTGGGCTCGCGTATCATCGGCCAGCCATTCACATCGACGGGATACTTCTATTCGCGGCCGTCCGCGGCTGGCGCCGGATATGACGCCGGTGCCTCGTCGGGGTCGAATCTTGGTCCGACGAACCGGAAGCTGATCGATCGCGTGGCCGCCGACGTCGAGCGGCTCCAGAAGGAGACGCCGGGCGTGCCAGTCCCGATCGATCTCGTGACCGCGTCGGGTTCGGGACTGGACCCTCACATCAGTCCCGCGGCGGCGCTCTATCAGGTACCGCGTGTCGCGCGCGAGCGAGGACTCAGCGAAGCGGACATTCGGCGGCTCGTCGAGCAGCACACGGAAGGGCGCCAGTTCGGCTTCCTCGGCGAACCGGTGGTCAACGTCCTGATGCTCAATCTCGCCCTCGACGAGCGCGCCCCGAGTCGGCCGTAGAGTCGAGTCATGACTGGTCCGCGACCGTCGGCCGACGCTCTGCTGGAACGGATCAAGGAACAGGACAAGGCACGCCTTCGCATCTACATCGGCGCCGCGCCGGGAGTCGGCAAGACCTACGAGATGCTGCAGGAGGCACACGCGCTCCGTGCGCGAGGTCTCGACGTGGTCGTGGGATTCGTCGAGACCTACGCTCGCCGCGACACTGAGGCGCAGCTCAAGGACCTCGAGATCATCCCGCGGCGATCGGTCGAGTACCGCGGCGCGACGCTCGAGGAGATGGATGTCGACGGCATCATCCACGCAAGCCGCAGGTCGCGGTCGTCGACGAGCTGGCGCACTCCAACGTCCCGGGGAGTCGCAACACGAAACGCTACGAGGATGTCGCTCGAGATCCTCGATGCCGGCATCCACGTGATGACGGCCGTGAACATCCAGCATCTCGAGACGCTGAACGACGCGGTCGCCAGAGCCACGGGCGTCCGGGTGCGCGAGACGGTGCCGGACACGTTTCTCGATCGCGCCGACGAGATCATCAACGTCGATGTGACGGTGGAGGAGCTACGCAATCGACTTCGCGAAGGGAAGGTGTACCGCCCCGAGAAGGTCGAGCAGGCGCTCTCCAACTTCTTTCGCAAGGGCAACCTGTCGACGCTGCGCGAGCTCGCACTGCGCGCGGTGGCCGACGAAGTCGGGGAAAAGGCGGCGACGTATCGCGCGCGCGAAGGTCTGGAGCCAGCGCTGATTCCGGAACGCGTGATGGTCTGCATGAGCTCGAACGCGCTGGCGCCTCGCGTGATCCGGACCGGTGCACGAATCGCTGGCCGCCTGGGCTCGCGATGGTATGCCGTCTACGTCGAGACGCCACGCGAGCAACCCGGTCGCATCAACTCACACGATGCGGACGCGCTGCGTGAGAACATTCGGCTCGCCGAGCGGCTTGGCGCGACCGTGGTCAAGGTGAAAGCCGACAAACCATCCGACGGCCTCGTCGCCTTCGCCCAGCGCGAAGGTGTAACGCATGTCATCTTTGGGCAAAGTGCGCGCTCGCGACTGGAACTGCTGTGGCGCGGTTCGACCCTCGATCGTTTCCTCAGCGCCGTGCCGGATGCCGCCGTGCAGGTAGTACCGCTCAACGACACCTAGTCTGTTGCCCGGGCCTGGTCGAAGGGCGCCGACTTTGTCTGCGCTCGCGTTACGATTGGAGCGCCGGCTGGGAGGGTGTGAGCAGATGAAGCGTCTGGGCGGGATCGTGGTGATCGTTTGCGTGGCGGCAGTCGCCGCGTGCGGGTACAAGCCAAGAGTGAAGCCGACGAGAGAGCCAGATGGACTGTTGACGGGCTCTGCGACCTACCGCGAGCGGATGGCGATTCCTCCTGATGCCGTGCTCGAAGTCTGGATGAGGGATGTCTCGCCGGGCCTGGTGACGCCTTCCGTCATTGCCGAGACCACCGTCCTCGCCGAGGGCCGCCAGGTGCCATTACCGTTCGAGCTGAAGTACGAGAAGAGCCGTATCCTCGCCGACCATACGTACGCGCTGAAAGCGGTGATTCGCAACGCTGGAGAAATCCTGTTCACGATTGACCAGGATCAGGCCGTGATCACGCAGGGCAATCCGACCGAGGTCGAGCTGATGCTGGTGCGTCCGACGACTGACGTCCTGGTCACGCAGGACGTCCTTCCGGGGACCGCCTGGCGACTCGAGGATCTCGGCGGCGCCGGTGTCCTCGACAAGGTCGAAGCCACCCTCGAGTTCACCGAGGGCGGAAAGATCGCCGGGCGCGGCTCGTGCAACAGTTTCTCGGGTACAGCTGAAGAGTCGGGAACGACGATCAAGATTGGACCGGTGGCGGCGACTTTGATGGCATGTCCCGAGGCGGTGATGACTCAAGAGAAGTCGTATTTCGAGGCGCTGCGGAACGCGGAACGCTTCACGATGGACGGCACGACGCTGCAGATTTTCTACAAAGGGAATGAGAAGCCGTTGCGGTTTGTACGCAAATAACGGGGAAGGGGGGACTTGCATAAAAGGGGACAGTCCCCTTTTATGCAAGTCCGACCCCCTCACCCCACCAGCGCCGCGAGCAACGGGTCGAACAGGTTCTTGGTTCGCTCGCCGAAGACGTTCCACGAGTTGATCACCGCGACGATCCGCGTCCGGACGCGCCTGCTCGCCGACCAGAGCAGACACCAACCAGGAACTACACCGCCACAGTCGGTCGACGTTGCCATAAAGCGCCGCGGCGAATCTCGTTGTCGAGCGCGGCGAACCGCTCGGAGGAGAGTCCCTCGGCTTCTGGAGTCGCGCGTACCCAGCCGTCAGTCGGCCAAACAGCAGGACTGGCCGCCGTGTCCGGACGCGCCTGCTCGCCGACCAGGGCAGGCACCATCGAGGCCAGTAACGCCACCGCGACCAAGGTAACGGGTGAATCGTGCTGTTTCCTCGAGCGGCTTCGCATTTCCGGCGGAGGATACTCGAAAAGTGAGGACCCAATTCGTCCATCATTTCATCCCAACCCCGCTCCGCACATCGCCCGACGCTATACTTCGCACATGCCCTCACGCGCAGCGATAACGACCGGCCTTTTGTTGGTGGTTGCCCTTGCGGTGTCCCTTGTCACCGCCGCCGAGCCGCCCGACTGGACGCGTTTTCGAGGTCCGAACGGGTCCGGCATCTCGACTGCCACGAACGTTCCGATCGAGTTTGGGCCTACCAAGAACTTGCTGTGGCGATTGCCACTCCCGCAAGGCCACTCTTCGCCGATTCTTCAGGGTGATCGCGTCTACCTCACGGGATTCCGCGGCGACGAGCTCGTCACGCTTGCCATCGATCGCCTTGCCGGAAAAGTGATCTGGGAACGCGGCGCGCCCCAAGTCAGGACGAAGGTCGTCGACAAGCGGAACAACCCGGCATCGCCGAGCCCCGCAGTTGAAGCCGACGGCGTCTATGTCTTCTTCCCCGACTACGGCTTGATTGCCTACAACGCCGCCGGCAAACAGCTGTGGACGATGCCGCTGGGACCGTTCAACAACATTTACGGCATGGGCGCATCGCCGGTGATCGTTGGCGATCTCCTCATCCTCGTCTGCGATCAGAGCCTCAACTCCTACGTGATGGCCGTCAACAAGCGCACGGGTCGCATCGTCTGGAAGGTCGATCGTCCCGAAGCCAAGAGCGGCCACTCGACGCCGATCCTGTGGCGTGGACCCGATGGAAAGGATCAAGTCGTCATCCCCGGTTCGTTCCTTCTAACGTCCTATGACGTTACGACTGGCCGCAAGTTGTGGTGGGTGGGCGGACTGTCTTTTGAGATGAAGTCCACGCCGGTTATTGGCGGCGACACGATCTACGTGAACGGCTACGGCGCACCGGTCAACGACCCTGGGAACAAGGTGACGGTCCCTATGGCGGAGGAAGTCTGGAAGACAGCCGATGCGGATGGGAATGGTGTGATTTCCAAGACCGAGTTCCCGAAGTTCACGCAGGCGTTCTGGTTCGATGTCGCTGACCTGAATATCGACGGCTCGCTCACGAAGGACGAATGGGCGTACTACCGTGCGGCGCTCGATTCCGAAAACGGAATGCTCGCGATCCGGCTTGGGGGCTCGGGCGATATGACGGACAAGGCGATTCGCTGGAAGTATCAGCGGAGCGTCCCGCAGCTGCCGTCACCGCTCCTCTACGGCGGCATTCTCTACATGATCAACGACAACGGCATCATCACCACGCTGAATCCCGAGACGGGCGCGCTCATCAAGCAGGGCCGTTTGACCGGCGCGCCAGGACCGCATTTCGCTTCGCCCATTGCCGCCGACGGCCACATCTTCTTCACCAGCGAGGCCGGTGCCGTGGTTATTGTCCCGCCCGGCGGCGATCTCACCCCGAAAGTCGTGAACGAGCTCGGCGAGGACACGTACGCCACGCCCGCCATCGCCGACGGGCGCATTTACGTGCGAACGACGTCGGCGTTATACGCATTCGGAAAGTAGGAAAACGTAGCCACGAAGGGCACGAAGTCACGAAGTAAGAATCCAAAGGAACTTCGTGATCTTCGTGCCTTCGTGGCTCAATTCTTTGTTGGCGCCACCGCGGCACGGATCCTGGCGATCTGCCGCAGGTGCAGCAGGTCGTGTCCCGCATACAAACGCCGCTGATGTTCGAGACTCTCTTCCCCGCGCTCGGCGTGAAGTCCCACACGTTTGAGATCGGCTGGCGTCGCCCGGGTTAGCAAGCGAAGATTCGCACGCCGGAGCACCGCGAAGAGCTCGAGCGAATCTTCGGCTGGAGCCTCGCTGTAGCCAAGCCTCGCTGCCCACGCATCCTGGTCGTAGCCGGTCAATGTCGGGCGATCCTGGGAGAGGATCAGACGCAGACGCCACGACCAGACGATCTCCGAGTCACCGAGATGCTGAAGCACGTCATTGATCGACCACTTGCCGGGTGCCTCTGGTTGACGTCGCTGGGCTGATGACAGCCCGATGATGGCTTGAGCAATCGCGCCGGGCGTGGCCAGCAAAACGTCCATCGGATCACGTTCGCCAAGCAGGCCGAGAACGGCCTCGACGTAGGCACGTGCCTGCTCTGGCGCGCCAGCTGCGGGATTGGTGAAAACTGACATGCGGTCAGTCTACAGTCGCGGGCGGCGCGAGACGTGAAATCATAGGCGTCTCAACCGTGGAAGTCTTCCTGATCGACGGCACGTACGAATTGTTCCGGCACTACTACGCGGTGCCCTCGGCCCGTGATGCCGAAGGCCGCGAAGTCGGCGCCGTCCGCGCTGTCGTCGGTTCGATGCTGGCGATGCATCGCGGTGGCGCCACGCATCTAGCCATTGCCACCGACCACGTCATCGAATCCTTCCGCAATCGCATGTGGCGGGGCTACAAGACGAGCGCGGGTATCGAACCCGCGCTCTTGTCGCAGTTTACGCTGCTCGAAGAAGCGCTCACGGCCTTCGGCTTCGTCGTCTGGCCGATGGTCGAATACGAAGCGGATGATGCGCTGGCTGCGGCGGCGGTGACGGCAGCAGCCGATCCACGCGTGACACGCGTGATCATTTGCACCCCCGACAAAGACCTTGCCCAGTGCGTGAAGGGTGAGCGGATCGTGCAGATGGATCGGCGCAAGCGGACCATCCGGGACGAGGCTGGTGTCATCGCAAAATTTGGCGTCCAGCCCCAGTCAATCCCCGACTATCTGGCGTTGGTCGGCGATAGTGCCGACGGCTATCCGGGATTACCCGGGTGGGGCGTCAAGTCCGCGGCGGCCGTTCTCGCCCGATTTCTACACCTCGAATCGATCCCTGCCGACTGGCGCGAGTGGAAGGTCAACGCGGCGAACGCATCCGCGCTGTCGCGCACTTTGGCAGAGCAACACGACAACGCCCTGCTATTTCGCGATCTCGCAACGCTTCGCACCGAGATCCCCTTGTTCGATTCGGTGGATCAGTTGCAGTGGAATGGCTCGACGTCCGAGGCGGTTCGCTATGCGGCGCGGTTTGATGCGGCCGTCACGACCGGCGGCCGGCCAGGCTGACGCCAGACCGGAGACCGGGGACCGGGGACCGGAGACTGGGCACCTCCCCTAATACTCAGTAAAGATCCGCTGGATTTGCGTCCGGTCGGTGGTCGTCGCCAGCGCCAGCATGAGCAGCACGCGAGCTTTGAGCGGCGCGTGATCCTCCGCACCAATCATGAATTGCCGGCGTCGCTGTTGTGCCGGGGTTGGCGACTGGTTGTTGTCTGACTGCGTCGAGCTCGATGTGCGCGGCGACGGCGGTGCAATTCGGCCAGATCCGCTGCGGGTGCCGCTGACAATGAACACGCCTTTTTCAGCGGCGTAGTCGAGCGCCTGGTTCTGAGTGCCGCTGACGCCACCGGCGCCGGCGCCGGCCACGACGATCCCTTTGGCGCCAGCATCGACGGCGGCCTTGATGAGGTCGCCGGGGGCATCTTGATACACCATCACGACATCGACGCGCGGCAACTGCTTCAGGGTGGTGAGATCGAACTCGCTCTTGTCGGTGTGCCGTTGAAGAATCCGCCGGAAGAAGACAATGCGGTCGCGATCGACGACGCCGAGCAGCCCATGTGTCCGGCTCTGGAAGGTCTGGAGCCTGAGTGCATCGGTCTTCGTAACGTCGCGAGCCGAATTGATTTCATCGTTCAAAACCACCAGGACGCCCTGATTGCGCGCCTGCGGGTCGGCGGCTACCCGGACGCCTTCGAGCAGGTTGGCGGCGCCTTCGTAGCCGAGCGTGCTTGGATTCCGCATCGCGCCGACGACCACGACCGGCCGGGTGTCGCGGATGGTCAGGTGCAGGAAAAAGGCGGTCTCCTCGAGCGTGTCGGTGCCACTCGTGACGACGATGCCCGCCAGGCTCGTATCGTCCGCAAACAGCTCGTTGATCCGACGCGCGAGCCTGAGCCACTGGTCGAGCGTCAGCTGGCTACTGGCCACGTTGGCGAACTGTTCGTAAGTCAGACTGGCATGGCGTTCGAGGCCTGGCATCGATTTGGCCAGTTCTTCGGCGGAAAGCCGGCCCCCGTCCCGATTGGAAATCGTGCCGCCCGTCGCCACCAGATGGACGTGAGGCGCCGTCTGAGCGGCGGCGGTCGCCGTCCAAATCAAGAGCGCCGCGGTCAGCGTGACGGTTCGGGCAAAAAGCGAGGCGATGGTCATTGCTTGATGCCGTTATACACCAGCGCCAGCCACCGGCTCAGCTCCTGGGCGGCCTGTTGGGGCGTGGTGCCATAGAACGGCATCATCGACGTGGGGAGGCCGGGCAGTCGGGCGAGTTGTGCTCGCCAGCGAGCCGCGGAGACGGCACGCACCTCGATGAGGTACGTGCGGCCAGCAATACATTCTTCGTAGCGGTGGACGTTCACGGCTGCTTTTGGGACGAGACCGAGAAGAGCGAGGGGAGACTGTCGCATGCGTGACACAACGAAACAAGCGAAGGGAACATCGAAGCACGCCCGACGCGAATTCGGTCACGCACTTTTCGAGTGATGTTGGCCAAACTTTTTTTTCGTGTCTGTGTGTCCACAGCCTTTCCACCGCTGCTCCACAGCTTTTCCACAACACGCTCGACGCCGGTGCTTTCTGGATGTTCGCTTGACCGTACAGGGTTGCGCCACTACGCTGGCACAGACATGAGGTGGGCGATCGCGGCCGCGTTGGCGCTCGTTCTCGCGTGGCCGGCGCAGGCACAGGAGGCGGCACGACTGCAATACCGCGTCTTCCTCGCCGACGGGACCGCGCTGGTGAGCTTCGGGGAGTGGGCTCGCGTCGACGACCTGGTGGTGTTTTCGATGCCGCTGGCGCCAGGAAGTGATTCGACCGACCTCCACCTGGTGTCGTTGCCCGTCGAGCGTGTGGACCTCGCGCGCTCGGAGCGCTATGCGGACGAGGTGCGCGCTGCACGGTATGCCGCGACGAACGGCGAGGCCGACTTCGCACGATTGAGTCAGGATGTCGCCTCGGCACTCAACCAGATTGCTCTCATCAGCGATCCCTCCGAACGGCTCAAGACCGCTGAGCGGGCCAGGCAGGCCCTCCGCGACTGGCCGGGCGCACGTCATGGCTATCGAGCCGCTGAAGTCCAGGAGATCATCGGGGTGCTCGATGGTGTCATCGCTGGTCTCAGAGCGTCGAGCGGCCAGGGACAGGGTCAGGGCCGATTCGACCTGGCCCTGTCGACATCAACGGAGCCGCCACGCGAGCCCTTGCTGGCGCCAGCGGACCAATCCGAGGTCGTCGAGCATCTGATGACCGCTTCGACGCTGGTCACGTCGCCGGCGGAAAAGGTCTCGCTTCTGCAATCGGTCCTCAGCATTCTGGACCGCGCCGTCGACTTGCTGCCGGCGGCGTTGGCCAGCACGATTCGGTCCAAGGCCCTGGGTGGCATTGCCGAGGAACGCAAGATCGACGAGCTCTACGGGTCGCTGATGACGTCAACCTTGTCCGAAGCCTCACAGCTTGCGGAACGCGCCGACATCCGCAACCTCGAAGCGTTACGAGAAAGGCTCCGCGCCGAAGATCAGAAGCTGGGCGGACGTCGGCCCGACGAGTTCGCCGCCATTGCCGCGACGGTGGACGCGCACCTCGATGCCGCGCACCGGCTTCGACTGGCCCACGATCAATGGCTCCTCCGGGTTGATAGCTTGCGTCTTTATCAGCGAGCGTCGCACACTTACGTGCAGACGCTATCGACGTCGCGCGAGAGCCTCGACGACATCCGGTTGCTCGCCGGTCCGACACCGCAACGATTGCGGATTCTCGCGCAGCGGCTGTCAGCGGCCGGCCGTCGCTTTGCGCTGGTGAAAGTGCCGGCCGAGATCGCCGCCATCCATGCCGTGTTTCAGAGTGCGTACGCCCTGGCCGAGAGCGCAGTGCAATTGCGGCTCGACGCCGTGACGCACGCGGACGTCGGGCTCGCCAGGCAAGCCTCTGCCGCCGCCAGCGGTGCCATCATGATGCTGGCCCGTGGCCGCGCGGATCTCGACGCCGCGATGCGGCCGCCGCTCAGCGTGCGCGCGGCTTCGCGACCGTGATCACTCCACGACAGACCAGGCTTCTTCGCGTCCCCGACCTCGCCGCGTTCCGAACGACGATTGCAGATTGGATCCTGGGCCTCCAATTTTCCGAGGCCGATGGCTCGTTCGTCGTTGTCCCGACTCGGGCGGCTGCTGAACAGCTTCGACAGGTCGTCGAAGACCGCGGGCTCGTGGAGCCGCGACGCGCTGTTGTGTGGCCGCATGTTGGTCCTCGACAGGATCTGTACGACGAGCTTGCGGCGCGTCTGAGCACGGCTCCGTCGCTGCTTACCGCTACGGAGCGCGAGGTCATTCTCTCAGCCAAGGCCCGTCAGACGAGTGAGGCAGGCCTCGATCCTCCGTTTCAGATGCGGCCGGGGCTCATTGCCGAGATGCTGGCCCTCTACGACCAGGTCCGGCGGTTGGGCCGCACGATTGACGACTTCGAACGTAACTTCTGCGAGGAGCTCGAGCGAGAACAGGAGAGCGATCGAGGCGCCGCCCGACTGCTGCAGCAGACCCGTTTTCTCGTCGCGACGTATCGCGCGTATGAGCAGCAACTGTCGACCATCGGGTGCGTCGACGAACACGGGCTCCGCCAGTTGGCAATCGTCAGCGCTTCACCGCGGCCACTGACTCGATTGTTGGTCACCGTCGGCGATCGCGTGGCTGATCCGGACGGACTATGGCCCGGGGATTTCGATCTGCTGACTCGAATTCCAGGCCTGGAACAACTCGACATCGTTTCGACCGAGGCGGTGCTTGGATCCGGTTTTCTCGAACGGCTGCACGGTGTGCTCCCCGATCTCGAGGAACTCCGATCGCCACTCTCACCTCGAGACTGGCCGACGCTGGTGACAGCTCGTCCCACTGCCCCCCAAGCAGCGGATCAGGTGTTTCTGACCCATCGAGACAGAGAAGAGGAGCTCGTCGCCGTCGCCCGCCGACTCAAGGGCGAGCATCTCGATGGGGTCGCCGCGCTTCTTCATCGCACGGCCCTGGTCGTGCGCCGGCCTTTGCCATACCTGTACCTGGCTCGGGACGTGTTCGCCGACGCGGCGATTCCGTTTGCAACCTTCGACACGTTGCCCTTGGCCTCGGAGCCGTTTGCTGCTGTCGTCGATCTCGCGCTCGATGCAGTCGCGTCAGAATTCACGCGTACGTCGCTGCTTGCACTGCTTCGCTCACCGCATCTCAGACTTGATGCCGCCGAGACCCACCAAGCTGAAGCTGCTGCGGGGAGCGCTCTGGTTGCCCTGGACCACGCATTAGCCGAGGCCCGTTACCTTGGAGGCTTGGAGCGGCTACAGGACCTGGTCGAGCGATGGTCGTCGATCACCGCACCGGGCTCGAGGGAGGAGCGTCGACAGCAAGAGGCGTTGCCGGCCGCCCGGCTCGCACTGCAAGTAGCGCAAACACTCCAGCCGATGGCCGATGCCCGATTGATGACGTCGCAGCTCTCGACGCTCATCGAGTGGTTGGTACGTTTCGATCGACCCGCGACAACTGACGAAGCTCTGGCCGAGCGTCGAGGTCGCGTACGCGCGGCCGTGTTGGGGGTTCTGGGCGCATTGGCAGAGTCGTACGAGCGTCACGATCCCGAAGCGCGCGGCGACGTGGTGGTGCTCACCGCAACCATCAAACGATGGCTGGGCAGCCATACCTTTGCGGCTCGGACCGGTCAATCCGGGCTACATATCGTAGACGCACAGTCGGCTCGCTTCGGAGACTTCGACGATGTGCAAGTCGTGGGCTTGATCGCGGGCGAGTGGCCCGAGCGAGTGAGGCGCAACGTCTTGTACCCCTCCTCCTTGATGTCTTTGCTCGAGCCGCTGCCTGCAGCAGCCGATCCAAGCCGACGAGATCGCGATGCGCTCCTGAGTGCCCGTGCCGCCTTCAAGGACTTGATCGGATCCCCGGCGCTCACGATTCGGCTATCGACCTTCGCTCTCGAGAATGATGCCGTCGTCGAGCCGTCGATCCTGCTCGATGACGTCGGGCTATGGCCGCTCGAAATAGAGCGGAGAGCTGTCCCCGCCATTCGCGCCTCGCGTTCTGACGGGCTTGCCCTTGAACCAAGGCGTTCTGACGCGGTGAGCGGGATTGCCGCGGCCTGGGCCGCGGTGCGGCTGGCCGCCGACGAACGCCCTCCGGAGATCTTTCGTGGCGAAGCCGGCCCCTGGGTCCTGCCGCGCGTGTCAGTAAGCCGTCTTGAACGTTACCTGGATTGTCCCTTTCGGTTTTTCGGATCCGAGGTGCTGCGGCTCGAAGAAGAACCGGAAGACGAAGACACGAGAACACCGCTCGAACGGGGGCGATTTCTGCACGAGCTGTGGGAGCGATTCTTTCGCGAATGGCAGTCGCGCGGTCGCGGCCGAATCGAACCAGACCAACTCCCCGAAGCGCGCGAGCTGTTCGAATCGCTCTGCGAATCGGCTCTGGAGGCGTTGTCGCCTTCGGAAGCTGCACTCGAACGGAATCGACTCCTGGGGTCGGCGGTCAGTCCGGGCATTGCCCATCGCGTCTTTGCAATGGAGGCCGACCGCGCAACGCCGATTGTGGAACGCCTGCTCGAGTATCCATTGCAGGGGGAATTCACGTTCGCGTCGACCTCTGGTGAACCGCGGACCGTCAGGCTGAGCGCCAAGGCCGATCGCATAGACCTCCTCGCAGACGGAACGCTTCGAATCGTCGATTACAAATCGAAGAAGACGCCAGACTTGAAGCAGGCGCTGCAACTGCCCATCTACAGCGTTTGTGCTCGCGATTCGCTGCGTGCCGAACGCACGGAGCGCACGTGGACCGTCGGCGAAGCCATGTATCTGTCGTTCGAAGGGGACAAGGCGGTCGTTCCCCTCCGCGCCAAAGGAAAGTCGCTCGACGATCTGCTGAACGACGCACAGGGCCGCATGTTGGCCGCTCTGGATGCGATTGCGCAGGGTCGCTTTTCCGCGAGCCCTGCCAAGCGTTCGTTGTGCGGTCCGTGCCCGTACCGATCGGTGTGTCGGCTCGAGATCGTGGAGCGGGTCGAGGAAGCGGCTCCATGAGCGAGCAGCCCAGATTTGATTTCGAAAGTGGCGATCCGCTCGAAATGCGGGACGCGGCGGCACGCGCGCTGGCGATCGATCCGCTGAGAAACGTCGCCCTCGAAGCCTCGGCGGGGACGGGGAAGACGCGTGTCCTGGTCGATCGCTATGTGGGCTTGCTCGCGGCCGGCGTCAAGCCGCGGAACATCCTCGCCATCACATTCACTCGCAAGGCCGCAGCCGAGATGCGGCAACGAATTCTGGAAGAGATTGGCCGGCAGCAACGCGACGGACGCATTCCGGCCGGGCTGTCGCGAGAGATTCGCGAGAGCGTGACCGATATTTCGATATCGACGATCGACGCGTTCTGTCTGGCACTGCTCCGTGAGTTTCCGCTCGAAGCGGATGTCGATCCGGGATTCGATCTCGCGGATGAGACCGAAACGCCGCGGCTCGTCAACGAGGCACTGGATCGCACGCTCCGAATCGGCCGCGGCCTCGCGACGCGACAGGCGGAGATGGCGCTCCTCTTTGCCGACCTCGGCGAGTTTCGTCTGCGCGAGGGGCTGGCCCGGTTGATCGATCGCCGGCTCGTGGCCTGGGATGCCATCAATCGGTTTTTGCGCCACCGCTCCAACGCCACGGTTGATGAAGCCGTCGAGCGCCTGTTGTCCCGCATTCGTTCTGCCTTCTCGAGTGTGCCTGGCGGCCTCGCTGCCGTCGTCGCTACGGGCCCGGACCATCCTGCGTTTCGGCTGTTCGTTCGTGACCTCCAACGACTCGTCACCGAACCGCCTCCGTCGCCTGCCGCCACTCAGGCTTTGCTCGAGCGTGTTCGCGATCACGTGCTGACCCAGGATGGAACGCCGCGAAAACGTCTCCTCTACAAGAAGGCCGAGTTTCGATCCGCCTCGGA
Organism: uncultured Acidobacteriota bacterium; assembly: GCA_963724485.1. GTDB lineage: Bacteria > Acidobacteriota > Vicinamibacteria > Vicinamibacterales > UBA2999 > JACCSI01. The sequence continues at coordinate 54,628 of CAVRUW010000005.1, read as the reverse complement.
TTTCGAGCGGCACGTCGGGCTGGTCGCAACGATTGGTCCATATCTGGTCGACGCTCTGCACGCGTATCAACAGGACATCAATTTCGTATTGGCGCGAGCCGTCCGCCAGCTTCTTGCGGTGGCGCTCGAGCAGTACCGGCGCACGCTGCAAAAGCACGGCGTGCTCGACTTTTCCGACGTGCTGGAGCGGACGCTGGGACTGCTGTCTCAGATGGAAGAGTTCTCGCGGAGCCGCTTCAAGCTTGAAGCGCGCTATCAGCACGTGCTGGTCGACGAATTCCAGGACACCAGTCGCGCGCAGTGGGAACTTGTCGAGCTGTTGGTTCGCTCGTGGGCGTCCGGGCTCGGACTCGCGGAACGCGGCCTCGAGCCCTCGATTTTCATTGTCGGAGACCGCAAGCAGTCGATCTACGGCTTTCGTGACGCAGACGTCGCCGTCCTCGACGAAGCTTCGCGGTACATCGAGGCGTTGCGTCCCCTCGGCCAGGTGCGGACCGCTATCACGCGCAGCTTTCGTTCGGTGCGCGAGCTGCTGTCGTTCATCAACGATGTGTTCTCGTCGATCGAGAAGGCGCCAGGCCGAGCAGACGCGTTTCGATATGGCGACGACGATCAGTTCCCCTTGACGTCGGTGGAGGCCCGTGAGCCGTCGGCGCTGGCGCTCGTGACGGCCCCGTCGGACGAACAACAAGCGGAAACGGTCGCCGACGAGATCGCCGAGCTGTTGGCGACAGGCGCTACGGTTCGCGATCGCGAGAGCGGCGTTCGACGGGCGGTTCGTCCCGGCGACATCGCCGTGCTGTTCAGGACCCGCGACGGACATGTCCTGTTCGAATCGGCGTTGGCGCGACGCCGGGTTCCCTACTATGTCTACAAGGGTCTCGGGTTCTTCGACGCGCCTGAGATCAAGGACGTCCTTGCGCTGATGACGTTCCTGGCCCGTCCGACTTCCGAACTGAACGCTGCCGCGTTCTTGCGCTCGCGGGTGGTCCGGCTCTCCGACGAGGCATTGAAGCGGTTGGCCCCTCGGTTATCTGGCGCGCTCATCGATCCGGAGGAGCCAGTGGGAATGGAGCTAGTCCATCCCATCGATCGTCGGCGGCTGACGCTCGCGCGTGAGGCGGTCGCATCGTGGCTGCCCCTTGTCGATCAGGTAACGCCTTCAGAGCTGATCGATCGTGTGCTGGCGGAATCCGCATATGCGGCCGAAATCGCCGGCCAGACGCACCGGCAGTCGCGTGAGAACCTCAAGAAGGTCCGGGCGCTGGTGCGTCGAATTCAGAACCGTGGCTACACCACGCTCGGCAGGATTGTCGACCACTTCGCCGAGGTGGTCGCCGGCGGTGACGAATCGAACGCTATCGTCGATGCGATCGATGCGGTCAACCTGATGACCACACACGCAGCCAAGGGTCTCGAGTTTCCAATCGTATTCGTGGTCAATCTCCAACGAGGGAGTGGTGGAGGACTCGATCCAGTTCGAGTCGTTCCAGCACCGTTCGGGCGTGATGAGTCCGAAGAGCCCTCGGTTGCGATTGGGGAACGCGAAAGCGATTCGGATCGCGATTTCGAAGCTCGCGAAGCCGAAGAGAGCAAGCGCCTCCTGTACGTTGCGCTGACGAGAGCACGCGACCGCCTGTATCTCGCGGCGACCACGAACAGCGAAGGCCGTTTTGCGCCCGGCAAGGGCGGCCTCGGTCGAACCCTGCCCGCGACCCTGAGCGAGGTGATCGCCGCCGCCGCCGATCCCTCGAGACCCTCGATCGTCTGGAATGGACCCACCAGTCGCCACGAGTTTCGCAACGTTCATCCCTCCTCGGAGTTGCCGCACGTCGTTGTACCGCCCGAAGTCGACGAGACGTTGATCGATGCCTTTGAGCTCTTGACCAGTGAAGCTCCCGTGCGGCAAACGGTGACCGGGTTGACCGTCGGGGAGACTCCCGCCGACCTCCAGCCTTCGTCCGACGTGTCACGCGATGCAGAAGCGCCCGCCATCGTTGGCACGCTGATCCACCGAGCGCTGGCGGACGGCTGGCTGAATAAGGATGTCGATGATCCCGCGGCAGTGGCAAAGTTGCTGCGGCCCGATGAACGTGCTGTTATCGGCGACCTTTCAGCCGTTACCGAAGACGTGTTCCGCGCGCTTGCCAGGTTCCGAGCCGACCCCGCGGTGCGCGAGATTTTCGACGACGCCACGGGAGGCGGGCGCTGGCGTCGGCACGAAGTGCCATTTTCGTTGCGGCAAGAGAACGGCGACATCGTGCGCGGGCAGATCGATTGTCTGGCAGGCCGGCCGGATGGCACGGTTGAAGTGATTGAGATCAAGTCGGGACGTCGATCGGCCTCCCACGATCGGCAGCTCGACGTCTATCTGGTCGCGGCGCGGGCTCTCATTCCGGATACACGAATTGAGGGCCGTATAATCTACGCCAAGTAGGCCCAGCAACTTTCCGGAGACTGCGGCGTCTAACCTAGTACAGCCGCCAGCCTCCGCCCGAGGCGTCGTTGCCGCCCGAGCGGTCGTCCAGCACGGAGACCGACATGCGCAGCTCCGCCGAAACTCGTGCCCGCCATGCACCACAATATGCGCTCGATGCGCTGCATGCGCTCCCGTGTGGCTGTGTGGCGGCGGTTTATAAGACGCAGCCGTGGGACGTCGAGCTGATTTCGCTCGAGGCGAGGGGACCACATTGCCTGTATTCACAGCACCAGACCGGCCGTCTTCTGGGGCTGGGTGGGCGCGAACCCGAACGGCTCAGCCGGTAGCGAGAAAAAACACGAAGAAAAACGCTGGGATTTGCGCGGTTTCTGGCCTTTCGCGTTGCGCTCTGCTCTGGCCATCTCATACAATGCCCTTTCGTACACCAGACGGATGGCGCGCTTCTTGCGGCCTGGTTTTGCTCGGATTTTGTGGGAGAGAGGAGCTCGAGGCGTGGCATTGACCTGCCCGAACTGCGGGAACGCGAAGAACTTTCAGGTAAAGACCCTTCAAATGCATGTTGTGCAGCTCGACGACGGTCGGGTTGAAGTGTCAGAGGAAAGCCGACCTGCTGTCTTCGAAGTGCTTTGTGATGAGTGTGAAACTGCGTTGGATTTCGAGCAGGTCGAAGATGCCCTGCGTCGAGAAGTCCTTCTCACCATCGGCGCGCGCTGACGCGCCTCTTTGGCCGCTCGCCCTGTAGTTATTTTTCAACGACTGCTCTATTGCAGTAGCCGACCTGTTCGTAGCGGTTCGGTCTGTTCACCGCCATAGGTCTGCTCGCGCGTGCGCGCGCATGTTTAGCCGGAACGCAGGACACTCCTCATAATCAATTGACATCGTCTCAGAGGACTCCTACGCTACGTTCAGGCTCGTGAAGAAACAGTGGCGTGTGCACGATCGGTGGATCGCTGTTGAGCGATCGCTGACATTTGATCGCGACGTTGCACGTTCATTCGCCGACGAAGTCGCCATCGACTTTCCGGCAGTGAGCGACAAGGTCGAGCGAATGCGCCACGCGTTCGTCGAATCCGACGGCAGCACCGACTCGCTCCGCGCCGAGATTCACCTGTCGCGTCGTCAAGCGGGCGCCGGTGCCGCCGTGCCGCTCGAAGTCCCGGTACGGTCGACGTGCCAGGGATGCGGTGGTCGCGGCGAAGTGTGGGGCGACGCCTGTCAGGGTTGCCATGGCACTGGCCACGCCTGTCATCGTCAGACCCTCACGGTCTCGGTGCCGCCGGGTGTCGCCCACGGCGCGCTGTTCGCCTTCAGCGTTTCTCCACCGCGTGGCCCGCGGACTCGCATCGAAGTTCGCGTTGCGGTGACATGACCGACCCGCCGCGCGCCCGCGCGTGTATGGGGTCATAAGTGAAGCGGCACGCCGATTTCCTCGGCCTGCTATACCTTGCTTGGGGCGCAATCTTCGCCTTGGTTGGACTGGCGTGCTTCGCGCTGTTCGTTGGCGCCCTCGTGATCGCGCGCGAAACCAGCCCGCCCATTGGTGGTTCGAACCTCGCGGCCGGGTTGACAGCTATCACCTTGGTCACACTCGCGGTTCTGGCGCTCCTGTGGGGCGTGATGCACTTGTGGTTGGGCGCCGCGCTCCGGCGCTATCGTCATTGGGCACGTCTAATCGCGCTCGGACTCGGCGTGATCAATCTCGTGTTGTTCCCTTTCGGCACTGCCCTGGGCGCCTATGCGTGTTGGGTGTTGCTCAATGAGCAAGGGCGAGACTTGTATGTGAGACCGGGCTGAAGCCCGGCCTCTCAAGCCACCGGCGGAGGATCGACGGTTCCCGCCGGGGTCCAGGGCCCACATCGAAGGACGCGTTTCAGCGCCATCCATCCACCACGAGCCGCACCGAATTGTCGGACACAGGCCTCGCCGTAGTGACTGCAAGTCGGTGTGAATCGGCACTGCAGGCCCATCCGGTCGTACGCGCGCGATAGCGTCGCTTGATAAAGGTGGATGCCAGCAATCGCCGCGCGGGTCGTCAGTTGGTTGGCAGGCAGTCGGCGAGAGTCGGCGATGACGACGACGATCGCGACCGCCATGAGCACGAGGAGGAGAAGGCGCGATCGCAAGGTGCCTAAAGTGCCTTAGGTGCCGAGGGTGCCTGACGTGCTAGTGCCAAAGTGCACGTTGTGCCAATGTGCCTTTTGGTGCGAATGTACGGAAGTGCTGCTCTTGGAGCTAACGCACTAACGCACTCTATGCACCAACGCACCTTTGCACCAGCACCATAGGCACCCAGGCACGCCAGGCACTCAGGCACTTCTGGAGTGCGTGCCTTCCTAGAATCGATCCGCGTACTGGCTGACCCCCGGGACCGTGAAGCGCTGGCCGTTGAGCCCCTTCATGATGCAGACGATGTGGAGGATCAGGAAACCCAAACCGATGATCGGGGCAAAGATCGCGACAATACATCCCAAGAACGAGCCGAGGATGACGGTGACCACCTGAAAGGCCACCCAGAAAATGAGCTCCACGACGGTGAGCACGAGCCCGTGCTTGGCGTGCCACTGCACTTCCCGATCGTCCTTTTCCACTATCAGCGGGATGAGCGCCAGCAGCCAGAGATAGGACAGGACGATCATTACGCTGCGATTGCTGGAGGGAGCGCCGGGCGTGGGCGTCGCGTCAGCCATTCAGTCCTCGCTTTTCTCATTAACGTTCCACGGTTCCAGTGTCAGAACCTTGGAACCTGAACCCTGGAACTTTGGAACCCTGGAACTTTGGAACTTTTGGAACTTTGGACCCGTGGAACCTTAAAACGATGGAACTCTACAGGCAAAGTGCTGCCTTGTCACCCCCCATCCAAAGTCGGTAAGCTGGCAGTTTGAGCCTTTCCCCTGAAGCCATTCGTGCGGCGCTGAGCAAAGTCGTCGATCCCGATCTACAGCAGGACATCATCAGCCTTGGGTGTCTACGCGAGCTCGAGATCGATGGTGGGCAAATCCGTTTCACGATCGACCTCCCGACGTTCTCTGCCGCCAGTCGCGATCAAGTGCTGGAGCACGCAAACGCTACCGTCACTGCTCTGCCCGGAGTCGACTCCGTCGACGTGACCATGGGCGTGCGTGTCCGTTCGGCGACGGCGCCCGAGCATGGGCGACCGCCGCTGCCTGGTGTCAAGAACGTCATTGCGGTCGGCGCGGGCAAAGGCGGCGTCGGAAAGACAACAGTCTCGGTCAATGTGGCGCTGGCCCTCGTCAAGGCTGGCGCGCGCGTTGGCATTCTCGACGGCGACATCTACGGTCCCAACATTCCGTTGATGCTCGGGTTGCGCGCCGAGCTCGCCAGCGACGGTCGGCAAATTCGACCGGCCGAGAAGTTTGGCCTGCAAGTGGTGTCGATTGGCTTCATGACGGGTGACGATCAGGCAGTCATCTGGCGTGGACCAATGGTTCACGGTGCGATTCAGCAGTTCTTTCGCGACGTCGGCTGGCGCGAGCTGGATTACTTGATCATCGACATGCCACCGGGCACGGGTGACGTCGCGCTCAGTTTGAGTCAGACCGTCCCCGTCGCCGGCGCCGTCGTCGTCACGACGCCTCAGCAGGTTTCGTTGGCCGACAGTCGACGCGCGGTGCGCATGTATCAGAAGCTCAACATCCCGACGTTGGGGATCGTTGAGAACATGAGCTACTACGCGTGCCCGAACTGTCATCATGAGAGCGACATTTTCGGCTTTGGCGGCGGAGAACAGATCGCAACGTCGATGAACGTGCCATTTCTCGGCAGGTTGCCGGTTTACCAGCCGATCAGTCTCGGCAGCGATCGCGGAATTCCGATCGTGATCGCCGAGCCTGACGCCGTTGCCAGTCGGGCGTTTGGTCAAGTCGCCGATCGCGTGGCGCTGCAGGTAGCACTTGCTGCACACAAGAATGCGGTCGCGAACAAGGGGAAGATTCCGCTCATTCCGGTCAGGTAGGGCAGGTGGGGCAGGTAGGTAAAACCATGAGACTAAAAGACGCGCTGGCGCTGGCCGTAGTTGTCGGATCGTTGACAAGCACGCTTGTAGCCGCGGATCTTCCGGCGGCGCTCGTGACTCCGTATCTCCAGGTCCAGGCGGCGTTGGCTGGTGATCAGTTTGCCGGTGTCGCGGCACCGGCAAAGTCGATCGAGGTTGCAGCAGCCGCCCTCGGCAAGGACGGCGAGAAGCTGGTGGCGACTGCCAAGGCATTGAACGCTGCGAAGGACATCGCCGCCGCCCGCACGGCGTTCGGCGATCTCAGCACCGAGCTCGTGGCCTACGCGGAGAAGACGAAGTCAGGCTTCGGTCCCGACGTCAAACAAGCCTACTGCCCCATGGCCAACAAGCCGTGGTTGCAGAAGGAGAAGGACATCAAGAACCCGTACTACGGCTCCTCGATGCTGACCTGCGGCAACTTCAAATAGTGACGACACCTGCGGCGTCGGTCATTAGTTGCACAGTGACCAGTTGTCAGTTCAAAGGAATACCTGCGTCGAACTCTCTTTGAACTGGTAACTGACAACTGAAAACTGATGCCGGCTTCGTTAGCGGCCCAGCCGCCGCATGGCCGCTATCCCCAGGAGCGGCCCGGGTACCAGCAGTAGCGCTGCCCATCGCCAGCCAACCGCGGCGGCGAGACGAGGCATCCCTTCGATGGTGACCAGCGTCAACAGAAACCCGAGCGACGTTTGCAGCGTGAGCGCCGTCCCAACGTGATCGGCCGGCGCGTGCTCGCTGACCAGCGCGGAAAACTGCGCCGAGTCGGCTACCACTGCGAATCCCCACACCATCGTCAACAAATAGAACCAGATGGGTGAGGCGCCGAAAACGAAGGTCGTGAGCGCAGCACAAGCGGCACTCGTCCACAACGCCCAGATCGCAATTCGTGCCCGCCCCAAGCGATCGGCAAACCAACCCGCCAGCGCACAACCCGCCGTTCCGCTTGCGATTGCGAGAAACGCCGCGATGGATCCGGCTCGATCGGGGGTGGCCACCCCTGCCGCAGTGAAGCTGGCCGTGGCCATCACGCCGATCCAGGTCCACATCGCGTAGAGCTCCCACATGTGACCGAGGTAGCCGTATGTCGCCAGCCGTGCGCCGCGCGTCTGAACGATGCGACGGATGGCGCGCGGATCAAAGGGCGAGGTGGCAGCGACGAATGGGCCGTCACGCACGACCGACACGACGAGCACACCGCCGACGATGGCGAGGCCCGACGCGAGCAGCATTGGTTCGCGCCACGAGCGTCCGTAGAGCGCTGACAAGAGATAGGGAAAGGCTTTGCCGAGCGTGAGCGCCCCTATCAGAATCCCAAGTGCGAAGCCACGCTGATCGCGAAACCACCCGGCCGCGAGCTTCATGCCTGGCGGATAGACGCAGGCGAGCGCTACGCCGGTCAGAAACCTGAGAGCAATCACGCTCTCGGCGGTCGTGGCCCAGATGACGCCCGCATTTGCAGCGGCGCCAGCCAACGCCCCGAGAAACAGCAACACACGTGCATTGAGGATGTCGGCGAGGTTGAGAATTGCAGCGCCCAGCGTTCCGACGACAAATCCCGCCTGGACCGCCATGGTGAGCCACGCCACACGTGCCGGCGAAACACTGAACTCATCGACGAGCGCGGGCGTGACGGCGGTCGCCGAGAACCACAGCGTCATGCCCATGAACTCAGCCAGCGCAAGCACGGTCAGCATGCGCCAGGCCACCGCTCGAGATGGGTCAGGTTTACCGAGTTGCCGGTTCACGATAGGATGGGTCTCAGAGTTACAAGTTACAAGTTACAAGTTCAAAGTTGTGAGTTCGACGGGGCGCCTCGGCCCGTTTGTAACTTGGAACTTGTAACTTGTAACTGTCTTCTTGTGACTTCACCCTCACCCATGGAAATACGGTACATCAAGCGAACGCTTGCCAATGGCCTGGACGTCATCGTCCACGAACATCGCCAATTGCCGATGGTCGCGGTAAACGTGTGGTATCACGTCGGGTCGAAGAACGAGCATCCAGGCCGTACCGGATTTGCGCACCTCTTCGAGCATCTGATGTTCGAGGGATCACAGCATTACGATCAGGGGTATTTTCAGCCGCTCCAGCAGGCCGGAGGGCTGTTGAATGGCTCGACCAACCCCGATCGCACCAATTATTGGGAAGTCGTGCCGACAGGCGCGTTGGATCTGGCTCTGTGGATGGAGTCGGATCGAATGGGCTACCTGCTGCCGGCCCTCACTCGCGAGAAGTTCGAGAACCAGCGCGACGTTGTCCTCAACGAACGGCGGCAGAACTACGAGAATCGCCCCTACGGTTTGGCCGGCATCGCGCTGGCCGCGGCGTTGTTTGCCCCCGATCATCCGTACCACTGGCTGACTATTGGTTCAGCGGACGACCTGCGTGCGGCGTCGCTCGACGAAGTTCGCGATTTCTTTTCGACGTTTTATCACCCTGCAAATGCGTCCCTGACTCTGGCGGGCGACATCGATCCCGAAACCGGGTTCGCGCTTGCCGAGAAGTACTTTGGCGAGATTCCGCCGGGAAAAGTTCCTGGCCCAATCACGGCAGCTTCAGAACTCGCGGCCGATGCCCGGCTGGTGCTCGAGGACCGAGTGGAGTTGCCGCGCCTTTACCTGGCCTGGCATTCACCGGCCATGTTTGCGAGCGATGATGCCGACCTCGATCTCGCCGCGGATTTGATTGGTCACGGCAAGACGTCACGGCTATATCAGTCGCTGGTGTACGAGCAGCAGATCGCGACCGACGTCGTCGCGTACCAAAGCCCCCGGGAAATCTCAGGTGTCTTCCAGATAGCGGCGACAGCGGCGCCCGGTGTTGCCCTCGACGATCTCGGCCGAGTGATACACGACGTACTCGCCAGCGTGGCAACGGCAGGACCCACCGAAGCTGAACTCGAACGCGCACGGGCGCAGACGGATGCGCAGTTCGTCTATCGCGTGCAGACCATTGGCGGCTTCGGCGGCAAGTCGGATCAGCTCAACGCCTACAACGTGTTCCACGGCGATCCCGGTTACTTTGCGGCTGACCGCGAGCGATACGACGGCGCGACACGCCAGTCGATTGCCGCGGCCGTGAACCGCTGGTTGATCACCAGACCGCACGTTGCGGTCAGCGTGGTTCCATTGGGTGCCAGCCATCTGGCGCTTGCTGGGTCGACCGAGGTCACGGCGTCATGAGTCGCGTCGACCGGACCAAGCTGCCCAAGCCGGGCCCGAGCGGGCCTTTTCGGTTTCCGACAATCCATCGCGCAGTTCTGCCAAACGGGCTTCAAGTGCGGGCGATCTCGCACCGCAACGTGCCCGTCGTTTGCGCGGTGTTGATGGTCCCGGTAGGAACCGCGGCCGACCCGGCGGAACGGTATGGCCTGGCCGCCTTTACCGCCGATCTGCTTGACGAAGGCAGTGGCGGACGCTCGGCGCTGGAAATCTCAGATGCCATCGCAAGATTCGGCGCGGACCTCGACGTCGACTGCGGCCCCGATTCGACCACTCTCGCCCTGACCACGTTGACGCGATTCATGCAGCCGGCGGTCGATCTGATGGCCGAAATGGCGATTGCGCCCAATCTCGCCGACGCGGATATCGAGCGCGTTCGCAAGCTACGGCTCGAACGCTCGCGGCAGTTACGCGACCACGCACCTGCGGTGGCCGAGCGCGCGCTCATGCGTGTGCTTTACCGCGATCACCCGTACGGTCACCTGGGACTGGGACACGAGGCAGCCCTCGAAGCGACAACCGCCGACGAGCTGCGGGCGTTTCATCGTGGCGCGTTCGTCCCACGCGGCGCGACCCTGGTGATTGCCGGAGATGCCTCGATCGACGAGTTGACTGACGTCGTCGCCAACGCATTTGGGGACTGGCAGACGCCGTCGGATGCTCCCGACGTCGACCGTGATGCCGGGCTCAAACCGCCGCCACTCGTACCGCAGCAGCGACTCGCGGTCGTGGCGCGACAAGGTGCGGCGCAGTCCGAGGTGCGCATCGGTCACGTCTGCGCTTCCCGCGACACGCCCGACTATCACGCGCTGGTCCTGCTCAACATGATTCTGGGTGGCCAGTTCGTCAGCCGCGTGAATCTCAATCTCCGTCAAGACAAGGGCTATACCTACGGTGTGCGCACCGGCTTCGATCTTCGTCGCGGCCTGGGACCGTTTGCGTTACAGACCAGCGTGCAGACCGAGGTGACCGCGGATGCCATTCGCGAAGCTCTCCGCGAGATCGAAGAAATTCGCGGCGCGCGACCCGCGACCGCCGACGAGTTGGCGCTGGCGCGAGCCTCCGTCACACGCGGTTACCCTCGCGGATTCGAAACGGCACAACAGGTGGCGCGCAGCGTGGCGCAGCTGGCGCTGCATCGCCTCCCCGACACGTACTTCGAGGAGTTCGTGCCACGAGTCGAAGCCGTCACACTGCGCGAGATCACGCGCGTAGCGTCGGAGTACCTCGACCCCGCGCGCATGGTCACGCTGGCCGTTGGCGATCACGAACGCATCGCATCGGCGCTCCAGTCGTTGAATCTTGGCGAACCATTCGTACTGGGCGCCTAACGGTCTCCGGTCGTCCAGTCGCCAGTCCCCGGTCTCCGGCACGAAGGTTCTCTCTCAGTCCCTTCGAACACGACCACTTTGCCAACCGGGATCCGATAGGAACTGAAGGAGAACCGTCGTGACCGGAGACCGGAGACCGGAGACCGGAGACATACTAGAGCCCATGAAAGCCGTCCGATTCCACGAGCACGGTGGAGTAGATGTCCTGAAATACGAAGACGCGCCAGACCCGCAGCTGCGGTCCGGCGACGTCATCGTGCGTGTCCGCGCCTGCGCGCTCAACCACCTCGACCTGTGGAACCGTCGTGGCGTCGTGCGATTGCCGCTGCCGCACATCTCGGGTGCCGACGTCGCGGGCGAAATTGCCGAGTCGTCGGACAAGGACATGCCCGTCGGACGCCGGGTGTTGCTTCAGCCGGGATTGTCCTGCGGACGTTGCGATGCGTGCCTCGAGGGACACGACAACATGTGCTTGAAGTACGACGTCCTCGGATCGCAAAGCGACGGCGGTTACGCGGAGCTCGTGCGCGTACCGGTCCAGAACCTCGTTCCAATTCCCGACGCGATCGGGTTTGTCGAGGCCGCCGCGTTTCCCCTGACCTTTCTCACCGCCTGGCACATGCTCCTTACGCGGGCACGGTTACGCGCCGGTGAGGACGTGTTGGTGCTCGGCGCCGGCAGCGGTGTCGGACAGGCAGCCATCCAGATCGCCGGGTTGCACGGGGCTCGAGTCTTTGCCACCGCTGGTACCGACGAGAAACTCGCCAAGGCGCGTCAGATTGGCGCGCACGAGGTCGTCAATCACCACACGCAGGACGTGCCGGCCGAGATCAAACGCTTCACCAACAATCGTGGCGTCGATGTCGTGATCGAACATGTCGGCGAAGCCACGTGGGAACGCAGCCTGAAGTGCATGGCTCGCGGAGCGCGACTCGTCACCTGCGGTGCTACCACCGGTTACCAGGCCACCATCGATCTCCGCTTTCTTTTCTCGCGCCAGGTACTCGCTGATGGGCTCGTACATGGGCGCCAAGGTCGAACTGCTCCGCGCGTCGCAGTTCTTCTTCTCTGGTCAACTCAAGCCCGTAGTCGACCGCACCTTCCCCTTGGCCGAAGCTGCTGCCGCGCAGGACTACCTCGAACGCGGCCAGCAGTTCGGTAAGGTGGTGCTCGAAGTCTAGGGCCCGAGGCACGGACCAGAACCCGAATACGTTAGCCACGAGGGCACGAAGACTCGAAGAAAAGTCTTTGGGACGGAGTGCCAAAAGACTTCGTGGCTTCGTGTTCTTCGTGGCTATCGTTCCCGGTAGTTTCTTACAGATACTTGAGCAGCCCACGCAGCGCCTCGTAGATGGCGCCGGCGAGCGAGCGGACGAGTGGCGACACCTCTCCCGAATCGACGGATTCAGCCACCGTGACCGGGTCGGTCAGCAACAGCCAGATCGTCGCGCCTGCGAGCACGAGCGCCAGCACGCCGACGATACCGACGAGGCTGAAGCTCAAGCTGCCGAGGGAGTTGGAGCGTGGAAGACGGGCGTCCATTTCAATGCCCGGGGAGATCATACACCTCGCCCATCACAGGCGTTAGCTACGTCAGCCCCATAGCTTGGACGGCAGGTCGGCCCTAGAGGTTCCTGCGCAAAAACCGCGTCAGATAGTAGGCGTCGAGAAACTTGTACGGCGCCTCGCCCGTGCTGTAGTGGCCGCAGGGCAGCACGGCGACATCAGTCGGGATGCCGAGTCGCGCGAACTCGTCGACCAGCTTGCGCGACAGGTCGACGGGGAATGTCAGGTCGTACTTCGCGTAAACGAGCAGCGTTTTTCGATCGCGCGCGCGTTCCAGATATGACCAGGGGCTGATGGGCCGCCACAAGTCGCGCAGCGTATCGAGCTCGACGTGCCCCTCGAGACCGGCCCGAACGTGTGACGTCGACAGTCCACGCCAGACGACGTCAGCAAAAAATGGCGAGACGTGATTGAGTGCCTGAGCTTGCACCAGCGGCTCGTGCGAAGCGGTGAGCATTGCCAAACACGAACCGAGGCTCGTACCAAGCAGCCCGAGTCGCTCGTAGCCTTGATCGCGAAGCCACCATAACGCACGCCGGGCATCGAGCACCGCCTGGCGGCACACCTGCACGGTGCGGACAACGTTCGAGCTCACGATGAAGTCTGCCCGCGACAGCTCCGGCGGCATTCGATGATCGTGGTACGGAAGGCTTAGCCGCAGCGCCGTAATCCCCATCCTGGCGAGCAAGCGTGATAGCCCGATGTGGCCGCCCGCATCGGAGTTCCACTGCGGAAGCACGACCACTGCGCGCCGCTTGCTCTGGGCAGCAAACAATCGCGCATAGACGGTGTTGTTCGCCGCATGAGGTGTCGTGAGCGCGCTGGGGAACGTCAGCGTGCCGGTTTCGCCGTTACCGTTGGACGCGGGCATGAACGAGTAGTCAGCGGTTGGCGGCGGAGTGAAGAACACATCGGTGTCCTGCATCACCGTGTCGATCCAGTCGCGGACGGCACGCTCTGGCGACGAATGCGGAGGATGGCCGTTGGAGGGAATCCAGTCGAGTCCCCACTCAAACGGTCGCACGACGCGCGTCGTCCGGCTGCTGTCGGCGAGGCGGGTTTCCCAACGGTGAAAGAGTGGCGCCAGCATCAATTGGTGAGCGACTGCTCAACCGCGCGGCCCACCTGCAGCAGATCGGCAGTCCGATTGTGATGGCCGACGATCTGAAGGCCGATCGGCAGACCCTCGCGGGTTGTGCCACACGGAATCGAGATCGCCGGGTGCCCCGACAAGTTGAACAACTGGGTGCATCGCAACATTGCGGCACGCACGGGTTCCTCGCCGCCCCGAACTGGAACGCTCAGCGCACCGATGGGCGGCGCCACGATCGACAGCGAGGGCAGGATGAGACCATCGACGCCGTCGAGCGAGTGTTCGACTTCCCGTCGAAGCACCGTCCGTCCCTGCTGCGCCCGCGCGTAGTCCTCCGCGAGAATGTAGCGCCCCATTTCAAGTCTCAGACGAACGTTGGGCGTGTACGCATGTGGCCGGCGTTCGAGTGTGATGGCGTGATACGCAGCGGCGTCGGCAAGGACCAGGTGCAGATATATGGGCGCGATCGACGTCGCATGCGGAATTGATGCTCTGCCGACCCAGGCGCCGGCTCGCCGCAATGCGTCGACGGCGACCTGAAACTCGTCGTGCACCTCCGGGCTGAGCCGATCCATGAAATACCCGTCGAGCGCCGCGAGCTTGAAGCCGGAAAGTTCTCGCGATTTCTCTGGCAAAGACGAGACCTGCGAGCCGCGGAGAATGTCGTAGAGCAACGCCGCATCGGCCACGGACCTGGCGAGCGGGCCGACATGATCCAGTTGCCGGCTGAGCGGCACCACGCCTTCGGTCGGAATTTCTCCCCACGCGGGCTTGAGCCCAACGATGCCGCAAGCTGCCGCCGGGATGCGAATGGATCCGCCCGTGTCGGTGCCGATGCTGGCCAGCGACATGCCAGTTTTCACCGCGACGGCCGAGCCCCCGCTCGATCCTCCCGGTGAACGGGTCTCGTCGATCAGATGCCGGGCCGGTCCCCATCCTGAGTCTTCGCTGGTGGTTCCGAAAGCGAACTCGTGCAGGTTGGTCTTGCCGACGAACACGGCCCCCGCGGCCCGGAAATGGGCGACCACCGGCGCATCCCCGCGAGCGATGCAGCCTTCCCGCAATTTCGAGGCGGCAGTTGTCGGCACGCCGGCGACATCGAGCAAGTCCTTGACCGAGATCGGCATCCCGTGGAGCGGCCCGCGATATCGACCACCCGCGATTTCTTGATCGGCCTGCCGTGCCGCAGCCAACGCTTCATCCGCGGTCACGGTGATGAAGGCGTTCAGTCGCGGATTCAGTTTCGCGATCGTGGCCAACGCATCCTCGGTCAGCCGCTCTGCGCGAATCTCTCCCCGTGCGACGCGCGACGCGAGATCGGTGATGGTGGGGAAGTCCGCCGTCACGATGTGGCCTTCGACCCCGACGACCCGTCACTCACTTCAAGCGGTGCCGACGCATCGTCGTTCCAATCCGCCGCTCGGAGAGCAGCCGTCGATTTGGCAAGTCCTTCGAGGAGGTCGGCCAACTCCGGGAGCTTTCGTCGATAGGCGTCAGACTTGGCGTCTTCGAGCCATTGCTCAATCGTCATAAGGCATCAACACGGGAACGCGGAATCAACCGAACATGGAAGCGCGGAAACACGGAAACAGTCACTACAGTTTGATAGAGATTGCCACGCCATCCCCAACGGCGAGAAACGTCGTGAAGATTCGCGGGTCGGCTGCCAGCCGATGATTGTACGCTGCAATCGCCGCCGTATCGACCGCGTCGTGAATCGGCGTGTCGACATATCCAGGGATGACCTCGCCGCTCCACAAGACGTTGTCGGTTACCAGGACGCCGCCTGGTCGCAGCAACTCGATCAAGCGATCCAACATCGGTTCGTACTGACGCTTGTCGCTATCCTGGAAGACGAGGTCGAACGGGCCAGCAATCTTGTGGAGATAGCGGCTGGCATCTCCGACCATGACCGATACTTTCTCGCCGGCTCCGGCCTTTGCTAAATGCTCTCGTGCCGAGGCAGCGCGTCCCGCATCGCGCTCGAGTGTGATCAACATGCCACTTGCCGTCAGAGCTGTGGCAATCCACAGGCTCGAGAAACCGATCGCCGTTCCAACTTCGAGAACCCGGCTGGCCCCAATCGCGCGAGTGAGCATGTGCAGCAGAGCTCCTGTCTGAGGATCCACGATCGGCAGTCCGGCTTGCGCGCCTGCCGCGGCAATGGCTTCGAGCTCGGGATGGGGCCAGGAACGAAACGTACTGAGGTAGTCCAGCACGGGTGCCGGTGTGATCGCTGACATGCGTCGTTCAAATGTACCCTGTAGTCGTGCGGCACACCAAGATCATCGCGACCATTGGACCGGCCTCGAGCGATTCGACCGTGCTGGAGCAGTTGATCGAGAGCGGCGTCGACGTCCTCCGCCTCAACTTCTCGCACGGGAGCCATGAGGGCCACGCCGCGGCGCTCGCCTCGATCCGCCGGCTTGCCAGTCAGGCCGGACGCGAGGTTGCGGTGTTGCAGGACCTCAGTGGCCCGAAGATTCGCACTGGGCGGCTCGAGAACGGCACGCCCGTGAATCTCCCCGTGGGCGATCCGCTGGAGATTCGCATCAGCGATGGTGTCGGCAAGCCGGGATCAATCACGACGTCGTATGCACCACTTGCCACGGCAGTCGGCCCCGGCGATCGTCTGCTCCTGGACGACGGCAAGATCGAATTGCTGGTCGAACGCACATCACGCGACTCCATTCTTACGCGTGTCGTCGACGGTGGCTCGCTTGGCGAACACAAGGGGATCAACGCTCCGAACGTGCCGCTGCCCGCGGTTGGAATCACCGCTAAGGACGAGACCGACTTGCGATTCGGGCTGGCTGCCGGAGTGGATCTCGTGGCGCTGAGTTTCGTTCAATCAGCCGACGATATTGCACGCGCGCGGGCGATAACCGCGTCCGCGGGTCGTCCTGATGTGCCAATCGTCGCCAAGCTCGAACGCCCCGAAGCGATTCAGCGCCTCGACGACATCGTGTCGGCGTCGGATGCGGTGATGGTGGCGCGGGGAGACCTTGGTCTCGAGCTGCCGCTCGAACAAGTCCCGCAGGTACAAAAGCTGGTGCTGCGAACCGCACGCGAACGCGGCGTTCCGGTCATCGTCGCGACGCAGGTGCTCGAGTCGATGCGTACCGAAACACGGCCGACTCGAGCGGAAGTGTCCGATGCCGCTGGCGCCGTGGATGCCGGCGCGGACGCGATCATGTTGTCGGGGGAGACGGCCATCGGCCTTCATCCGGTCCGGGCGGTGAGGGTGTTGGACTCGATTATCCGCAACGCCGAATTGGTTCCGCCAATCTGGACGCTGCCCGCGCCGTCACCCGAGGGTCCGCATCACCTTCCAGCGTTGAGTGACGCCGCGGTCACGCTTGCGACACGCGGAGGTGCGGATGCCATCATCGCCATCACACGTGAGGGCCGAACCGCCAAGCTCCTCTCGGCGCGTCGGCCAGGCACACCAATCTTTGCAGTCACCGATTCGGTCGAGGTGGCCCGGAGGTTGGCATTGTGGTGGGGTGTCACCCCCGTAGTCGACTCGATCGCCGACGAGTCGGATGCCATCGCCGATCGCGTGGTCACTGCGCTGCGTCGACTTGACCGTCTTGAATCCCCGTCGGTTGCCGTAATCGTGAACACCAGCCCGGATTTGCAAACGACGGCGGCAAACTTTCTCCACGTGCGGCGCCTCTAGACAACCGGATCCTCGACGCGGTCACGTGCGTCCTACTGTTGCGGGCCGACCTTCAGCCGTCTGCATCTGGTCGAGGTCGTCCGGGAGGCTATATGCGAGCGACGCGCGCTATCGGATCGGGCTCTCTTGTCTTCCTGCTTTCACTGCTGGCCGTTCTCTTCGACACCGGCACTGCCCTGGCCCAGGGACAACTGCTCCTTGGCGTCACACCGTCGAACCGGCTCATTGCGTTTTCGTCGGCCAATCCCGGTCAGTTGCTGCACAGCGTTCCCATCACGAACCTGGCACCTGGAGAATTGATCCTCGGCATCGACGTGCGACCTGCCAACAATCAGCTCTATGCGTTGGGCAGCACCAGCCAGCTCTACCTCATCAACTACATCAACGGCGCTGCTACTCGCGTCGGTTCGCCGTTCACACCCTCTCTGTCCGGGACCGACTTCGGATTCGATTTCAATCCAACGGTTGATCGGATCCGCGTCGTCAGCGACACCGGCCAGAACCTCCGCCTGCATCCCGACACGGGTGCGATCGCAGCGGTCGACACACCGCTTTCATACGCTCCGGGAGATGCGAACGCCGGTCGCACGCCGCAGGTGACGGCGGCTGCCTATACGAACCCCGATAACGATCCCGCGACTGGCACGCTCCTGGTAGATCTCGACGCGGCGCTCGACGTCGCGGCTTCGCAGAATCCGCCCAACGACGGTCGACTCAACACGCTGCTTCCCTTGGGCGTCGATATCGCTCGCGCGGGATTCGACATCAGCCTGACGGATGCGTTCGTCGCCTATCAGACGGCGGGCGGTACGACCTCGACGCTGTTGCAGTTTCGAGGAGCGTCACCGACCAGCGCTGGCGTCATCGGCGGCGGCGAGCCGGTACCGAGTCTCGCCGTTTTCTTCGGGCTGCCCGCGACACCGCCCGCCGAGCGAGTGTTTGCCGTCAACGCCAACAACGAACTCATTAGTTTCGACGCGGCGCGTGCCACCGTCATCCTGTCGCGTGTTGCGATTGCTCCACTCAATACCAGCGAGCGCATCGTCGGCATCGACTTTCGTCCGGCAAACAACACTCTCTATGCGCTAGGCAGCAGCAGCCAGCTCTATGTTCTCGATCCCCGCACCGGCGCGGCCACCCGCGTTGGGCCGCCGTTGTCGACGCCGCTTGCCGGCAATGAGTTTGGCTTCGACTTCAATCCCACGGTCGATCGCATTCGCGTGGTCAGCGACACCGGTCAGAACTTGCGCCTGCACCCGGATACAGGAGCCGTGGTCGCGGTCGATGGGACGCTGGCCTACGCTCCGACGGATCCGAATGCCGGCCAGGCCCCTCGTGTGGGTGGCGCTGCATACACGAATCCCGACAACAACCCCGCGACGGGCACGACGCTCTTCGTCATCGATACCGGTCTCGATGTCGGCGCGAGCCAGGATCCGCCGAATGCGGGCACGCTCAACACGGTGCTACCGCTTGGCGGGAACGCCGGCGATGTCCTGAGCTTTGACATCAGCACGCGACAGATTCTCGTTGCCGTGGCTTCAGGGCCATCAGCTCAGACGCTGCTGTTCGATCTGGCTAACCGTCGCAGCCTCGGTGCGGTTGGGAACGGCGAGACCGTGCGGGCTCTTGCGATCTCGTTGGGACAATAGGGGGAGATAAGAAAGCAGTCAGTTTTCAGTTGCCAGTTACCAGTTCAAAGAAGCAAACCCCGTGTTCCCTTTGAACTGACAACTGATAACTGACAACTGACTGCCGGTCGCAGCCGGCCACCATCGTCAGATGGTGGCCGCGTCATGTACCAGCGCCCCACGTTCGAACCGATCAGGTGCGAAGATCCCGATGTCGAACGTGGTGCTCTTGCCGGTGCGAACCAACTCCGACACGATCTTCCCGGTCGCGGGCGACATCATCAGGCCGTGTCCGCTGAATCCGTTTGCGAAGATGAACCCGCGAAGTGCCGGGTGTTCACCGAGTGCGGGATTGTGATCGGGCGTCATCTCATAGAGTCCGGCCCAGCCTTCTGGATGCGAGAGTCGCGCGAATGCGGGTAGCCTTCGAACGAGAGCGGGAAAGAATTCCCGTTCCCAGCGAGAGTGATCCGGGCTGAAGTTTTCTCCGTACGGTTCATCCCACTTGGTAAGCGCGACGATGATCTTGTCGGGATCGTGGGGGGTCGCAGGATCATCGTGGCGCCAGTGGACGCCATCCGGATCGATGACAACCGGAAAGCGATGGGGCCACCGGTGTGGAAGCGTCGCGCGAAACAGCATCTGCCGCATTGGCTGGATCGGGACTTCGAGGCCGGCCAACGCGGCGACGCGGCCACCCCACGGGCCGGCGGCGTTGACGACCAGCGGGCAATCGATGTTCGTGCCCGATGCGAGGCTGACGCCTTTGACGCGTCCGTTCTTGACACGAACGCCGACGACCTCGTCGCCGAGATAGTCAGCGCCTGCGGCAACAGCTGCCTGCTGAAATCCCTTGAGTACTTCACGGGGTGTGGCGTAGCCATCGTCCGGCCCGAGCACACCAAAGAGAATGTCGTCGAGAAACAGATCCGGCACCAGCGCCCGCACATCGTCTCGTGAAAGCATCTGGACCGACGCACCGGCGTGACGTTCCTGTTCGAATCGCGTCATGAGCCCGGCCTCGCGAGCTTCATCGGCCAGGAACAAATAACCGCGCTGGTGAAACGACGCGCGCGGTGTATGGCCAAACGTGGTCATACGGCGATCGAACGTCTTCCAGAGCTGCACGCTGTACTGAACCATCTGCACCGTCACCGGCGTGCAGAACTGCTGTCGGATCCCTCCCATGGCGAGAAACGCCGAGGCGCGTGCGTAGGAGGTGTCGCGTTCGACGACGAGGATGCGGCCGGTGAACCCGTCCTGACGAAGATGCCACGCGGCACTCGACCCGACGACCGACCCTCCGATGATGACGACATCTGCCGTAACCGCCACGAATCTCCTTCAGCCCACCTGCCCGACTCGCCCTACCAGCCCGACCCGCCCCCTACCAGGGCCTACCAGGCCCACCCGCCCTACTTGCGGCGGCGGGAAAAGGCGTAGAACGCGAAACCAATCACGAACAACAACAGCGACTGGCCCGCAAGGTTGGCTTCGTAGTTGAGGACGTTTGCGGTATCAGGTGGCGGCACGAACACGAGACTGATCGCAATCAGGGTTGCCAGAAACCCGCAGGCCGCGGTCAGCCACACGCCCACCGGTGACTTGAAGACGTCGATGCTCCCCTCGGGGGCGGCTGCCTGGCGACGTAGGCGAATCCAGGCGGCGAAGAGATACATGTAGGGCACGAAGTAAACGAGGATGGTCAGGTTGACCATGATGTCGTACGACTCCTGGACTGTTGTCTCGCCACCGCCCAGCGAAACGAACACACTGGCCAGGAACAGCAGCGATGCCGTCACGCCCTGAATGATCAGCGCGACGTGAGGGGTGCGATATCGCGGGTGCAGACGGCCGAATGCGGCCGGGAGCACGGCGTCGACACCGGCGGCAAAGGGCACGCGAGCCGCTCCAGCCACCCACGAGGTCGTTCCACCGATCGAGCCGATGACCAACAGCAGTCCCGTCAGCGCGCCCATCCCGGCCAGACCAAGCCGGCCCGTGGACAACTCGACCGCGTCGGCGATGCCGCTGCGTTCCGCCAATTCGCTCGCGGGAACGGCGACGAGGACCGACGCTGAACTGAGAATGTAGATCGCAGTGACGGCTAGACCCGCGAGGATGATCGCTCTGGGGATCGTACGGCGTGGATCTTTGACCTCCTGGCCAACCATCGTTGCGATCTCGAAACCGGAGAATGCGAAACACATCGACGACCAGAGGCTCATCGTCGTCAACAGATCGTCCCGCGGAATGAGGTTGGTGGGCGCGAACGAGGTTGCCGAACCCAACGTCGCGAACGCCACCGCTCCGGACACGATCAACAGCGCGGGCGGAATCCACGTCGCGACGCTCCCCAGGTTCTGCACCCACTTCCCGGTTTCGAGACCGATGATGTTGATCCCGGTGCAGAACCAGAGCAAGCCGAGCACGAAGAGCACCGAGTAGATATGGTTATCGGCAAGGCCCTCGCCGCTGGGTCCAAGGACGACCGCCATATTCGCTGCTGCAAAGAGCAACAGCGACGGGAAGTAGAACAGGTTGTTCACCCACAGACACCACCCACAGACGAAGCCGTGCAGCGGGCCAAACGCGCGTCGCACCCAGGCGTAAATGCCGCCCTGTTCGGGATGCCGGCTCGAGAGTTCGATCAGTGCGAGTGCCAGCGGAATGAAGAAGACCAGCCAGGCGAGAATCCAGAGCGAGACGGAGGGCGCGCCGATGCGGGCACTGCGCGCGATCCATCGCAGGCCGACGACCGCCACGATATTCATCGCGATGACATCCCAGAGGCCGAGCGCTTTGATGAACGTTGTTTGATCGGGTCTGGTCATCGATGGCCCTCGGACGCTTCGCGTTCCAGATACCGTTTCAAGTCAGCGAGCGCCGTGTTCCAGCCGGCGCCGATCACCTGAAAATAGCGTTGCCACCGTGGCCCCTCGTCTTCTCCGCTTTGACAGACCGTCAACTGTGTTGCCTGAAGCATGTCGACTGCTTCACAGCGAACCTGCAGTGACATCGGACCGATCGGTTCGCCGTCCGGTGGATTCCAGTAAGCCTCTGCGACGAACAGTTCTTCTCCGGGACGATACTCCATCACCGTCCCGTGGAAGGCGCCTCCAAGCTTTCCGAGGATCTCGTCGCCGTAGTCGCGATCGCGCCATTCGACGGCGAAGGTGCCGAGCGGCCGCGGGATCGTGACCGAACGCACGACGCCCCACCACTTGGCAAGGTCGACCGGATCGACGAAGGCGGCGAGCACGCGCGATGCCGGCGCCTGCACGATAATCGTCGTCTCGAACTGGAGCGTCATCGATGTGTTTTACGGAAACGGGCAATCGCATCCAAGCAGATGGAACTTTCGCTCTTTCTGACGTGACGCATCGCTAGTCGTAGAGAAGGAACGGCTGCCGCAATTGTCGAAACGCCGCAACCGTCGACTGCCATCGCGCGGCGATGGCTTCCGCTTTTTCCCCCGCGTCAATCGCCGCACGAAACGCTGGCGATCCGGCGATGACGTCGATCGGCTGCTTGTCCGGCTCGTATTCGTATGGCGGCGGCTTCCAGTCGAAACTCGCGGGGTCTGCAGCCCGCAACTCGTCGATGACCGCCATGCCCGTCACGACTGGACGAAACGCGAGGCGGTCGGTCACGTGAATCTGACACCCGCCACACGCCGTGCGCGCGTGTTTTTGAAAAGTCGGCTCGAAAACCGTCGCGCGGAATCGCACGCCGGGCAGGCCCCGGGCATTGAGGGCGGCCGCAAATACCTCGGCGCGGACCCACGGTGCTCCGACTAGTTCGAAGGGTCGAGTCGTCCCGCGGCCCTCCGACGCGATCGTGCCTTCGACATGAACCGTGCCGGGAAAGACAATGGCGCTGTCGAGCGTCGGAATGTTTGGCGACGGCAAGACCCAGGGCAAGCCGGTGTCGTCCCAGTACATCGAACGCCGCCAGCCGCTCATCTTGATCACCTCGACGTCGGCGCCGATGCCAAAGTGCTCGTTGAACAATCGCGCCAGCTCGCCAATCGTCATCCCGTGACGCGTGGCGATCGAATACTGGCCGACGAACGACTCGCATCCTGGCTCCAGGGTGATCCCTTCCACTTCGATCCCGCCAATCGGATTCGGTCGATCGCAGACGATGACCTTGATTCCATGCTTGCGCGCCGCGCGCATGCAATTGGCCATCGTGTACATGTAGGTGTAGATCCGAGTCCCGATGTCCTGGAGATCGACCACGAGCGTGTCGATCCCTTCCAGCATCTCCGCCGTCGGCTCTCTGGTATCGCTGTAGAGCGAATAGAGCGGCACGCGCCGTTTGCCAGCGTCGAGCTCGGCGTGCGGCGTCTCGATCATGTTGTCTTGCACATCCGATCGAAAGCCGTGCTGGGGCCCAAACAGCGCGACAACGTGAATCGCTCGATCGCCAAGCATCAGATCGACGATGTGCCGAAGAGACGGATCGACGGATGCGGGATTGCTGACTAGCCCGACGCGCCGGCCATGCAGCGCTCGGGAATCGAGTAGTTGGGTCAAGCCCAGAGTCACAGACACGCAGGGATTATCGCCGAACGGCGAACGGGGCCAGGAAACCGACGCGGATACGAGGACCGATAACGGATAGTCTTCGACCGCGTGGTGGGCCACACTGAGGCCATGCACTTCCGAACACTCGACAGCCCGATTGGACAGCTCCTGCTGGCCGGTGATCCCTCGGGGCTGCGGCTGCTGCTTTTCGCGAATGGCCGGGACCATGTCAAGCCGAGGCCCGAGTGGCAGCCGGACCACGGTGCACTGGACGATGCCGCCCGACAATTGACGGAGTATTTCGAGGGCAAACGGCGCACGTTTGAGATGCGCCTGGCACCGGAGGGAACCGCCTTCCAGAAGACCGTGTGGAACGCCCTTCTGGAGATTCCTTACGGGGAGACGACCAGCTACGGTGAATTGGCCCGACGAATCGGCAATCCCAAAGCCGTCCGTGCGGTGGGCCTCGCCAACGGCTCCAACCCGATTTCCATCGTGATCCCTTGCCACCGGGTGATTGGGAGCAACGGCTCGCTCGTAGGCTATGGAGGCGGGTTGCCGGTGAAACAAGCGCTTCTAGCACTGGAGCGTGGGCAGAGGACGCTGCTCTAGAATCCGTCGCCAGTTGCCAGTTGCCGGCCGCCGTAAAATCCCTGGTACATGCCCCGTTTGTTCAGCCGTCGCGACTTCATGGCCGCAGGCGCCCTCGCGCTTGGATCAGCGCCGTTCGCCGGGATCGACCGCGTGTTTGCGCGGCAGGGGAGTGAAGGCGTCTTCCGCCACGGGGTGGCGAGCGGCGATCCGCTACGCGATCGAGTGATTCTCTGGACCCGCGTCACGCCCGGCGAACCTGATGCGGTCGTGGACGTGGAGTGGATGATTGCTCGCGATGTGCGGATGTCGCGAGTGATCGCGCGCGGCTCGATGCGGACGTCTGCGGCACGGGACTACACGGTCAAAATCGATGCGGTCGGTCTCGGTGCCGGCAGCACCTACTACTACCGTTTTGCGGCGCGAGGAGCGCGTTCGACGGTCGGCCGCACGCGCACCTTGCCGGCCCGGCCCACCAAGCGCGTCAAGCTTGCCATGGCGTCCTGCGCCAATTTGCCGTTTGGTTTCTTCAACGTCTACGGACGCATTGCATCGCGGCCGGATATCGATCTCGTGCTCCACCTCGGCGACTACATCTACGAGTATCCGAACAACGGATATGGCAACCGCCCCGAGGGGGATGGCCGTCCCTTCGGGCGAGTGCCGAGGCCCGATCGCGAGATCATCAGCCTCGCCGACTACCGCGACCGCTATGCGCAGTACCGCGAGGATCCTGATCTGCAGGCGGCGCACCGGCAGCATCCTTTCGTCGCCATCTGGGACGATCACGAGAGCGCCAACGATTCGTGGAGCGGCGGCGCGCAGAATCACAACCCGGGGGAAGGGGACTGGTCCGCGCGCAAAGCTGCCGCGTCTCAAGCCTGGCGCGAGTGGATGCCGGTGCGCGAAGTTACCGGCGCTGAGTATCGCCTCTACCGGCAGTTCCCGCTTGGCGATCTGGCGGACCTCATGATGCTCGACACGCGACTCGTCGGTCGCGATCAGCAGGCGAACGCCGGTGACGTGGCCGGGATCGAGCGCGCTTCTCGCCAGCTCCTGGGCACCGCGCAGGAGGATTGGTTGTCGGAGAACCTTCGCGATTCAACCGCGGCTGGCAAGCCGTGGCAGATCCTCGGCCAGCAAGTGATGTTCGCGCCACAGATCCCGGCGGGCAAGCCGGCCATCAACAACGATTCGTGGGAAGGCTATCGTGCCGCTCGAAACCGCGTGTTCGACATGGCGGCGCACGCGAACGTCAAGCACCTGGTCGTCCTCACGGGCGATGTCCACAGTCCGTGGGCCTTCGATCTGCCGCGCGACCCGTTCGATGCGACGAAGTACGATCCACGATCTGGCCGGGGAGCCGTCGGCACCGAGATCGTGACGGCCGCCGTGACCTCCCCCAACCCCTTGGCGGCCGAGCGCGTTCCGGCGCTGTTTTCCGCGCGTCCACACTTGCGATACGTGGCCAGCCAGGACCGCGGATACGTCGTGCTCGACATCACGCCCGACCAACTGCAGGCCGATTGGTTTGCGGTCCCCACGATCACCGAGCGCACCGCATTGGAGCAATTCGCAAAAGGCATGGTGACCCATGCCGAGCGGCCCCATTTCGAAGAAGTGAGCAGTCCCGCGACGATTGCCGAGGCCCCGGCCCTTGTGCCTGATCTCCTATAGAATTCAGTAGAGAGCACAAGGAGATCGGGGAGATCAGGGAGGCTTGCCCTTTTTATAGCTCCCAGATCTCCCTGATCTCCTTGTGCTCCTTCACGGACTAGAACCGTAATGAATCGTACCGATACCAACGATCCGAACTACTACCATCGCGTTGTCGATTGTCAGTGGGCCTGTCCGGCGCACACCAACGTGCCCGAGTACATCCGCTTGATCGCCCAGGGCCGGTTCACGGAAGCCTACATCGTCAATCGGGACTCGAACGTTTTCCCGGGCATTCTCGGACGCACCTGTGATCGCCCGTGCGAGCCGGCGTGCCGCCGGACGCGTGTTGACGGCAAGCCGGTCGCCATTTGCCGACTCAAGCGGGTGGCCGCCGATCAAAAGGATGACGTCAGGCATCTGATACCGACGGCGCCGACACAAAAGAACGGGAAGAAGGTTGCGCTGATCGGCGCCGGGCCCGCGTCGTTGACGGTCGCCAACGATCTGATGCCGCTCGGGTATCAGGTGACCATCCTCGAGAAATTGCCTCGGCCTGGCGGCCTGATGCGCATCAACATCCCCGCCTTCCGCTTGCCCGAAGAAGTCCTCGACGAAGAGATCGGGTACATCGTCGACATGGGTGTGGAGGTCCGCTACAACGCGCCCGTCGAAAGCCTCGGGGGCTTGCTCGACACCAAGGAGTTCGATGCGGTGTTCGTGGGGACGGGCGCTCCCAAGGGCAAGGAGCTCGAGATCCCTGGTCGCCATGAAGCCAAGGCGGACCAGATCGTTATCGGGATCGAATGGCTCGAGTCGATCCACTTCGGTCACGTCGAATCCGTCGGCGAGCGCGTGTTGATCATAGGTGTCGGCAACACCGCGATGGATTGCTGCCGGTCAGCCAAACGGCTGGGTGCCAAGGAAGTGAAGGTCATCGCCCGCAAGACGCGCAAGTACTTCAAGGCGTCGCCGTGGGAGCTCGAGGATGCCGAGGAAGAGGGCGTCGAAATTCTCGAAAACTTGCAGCCGGTGCGCTTCATCGTCGAGAACGGTGTCCTGACCGGCATGGAGTTCGAACAGTTCAAGTCAACCGAGGTTGACGGAAAACTGAAGCAGGAAGTCATCGGCACGATCGTTATTCCGTGTGACACCGTGGTGCTGGCCATCGGGCAGGACAACGCATTCCCATGGATCGAACGCACGATCGGTCTCGACTTCGACAAGAAGTGGGACATGCCGGTCGTTGACAAGACAACGTTCATGTCGACGCGGCCTGGCGTGTTCTTCGGCGGCGATGCGGCATTTGGTCCCGCCAACATCATCTGGGCGGTCGAGCACGGCCACCAGGCGGCTATCTCGATCCACAACTACTGCCGGGGTGTGCCGGTCACCGAGCGGCCGGCGCATCATATGACGTTGACGAGCACCAAGATGGGGTTGCACGAATGGTCGTACAGCAATAACTACGATCCGTCGCAACGGGTGAAGATGCGGCACGTCGAGATGCCGGATCGCTTCAAGAAGATGACCATCGAGGTCGAAGAGGGTTTCACACCGGAGCAGACCAAGGTCGAAGTCGAGCGGTGCCTGAACTGTGACGTCCAGACTCACTTCACCGACTCGTTGTGCATCGAGTGCGATGCGTGCATCGACATCTGCCCGACAGATTGCCTGACGATCGCCCCGAGTGGGGAGGAGGCCGAGCTATCAGGGCGGTTGACCGCGCCGCGGGTCCACCCCGAACAGCCGCTCTTCACCTCGAGCGCGCTGAAGCAGACGGGCCGGCTGATGGTGAAGGACGAGAACATCTGTGTGCACTGCGGCCTGTGCGCGGAACGCTGCCCGACCTACGCTTGGGACATGCGCAAGTTCGTCGTCCACATTCCGATCGCCGGGCAGGAGACACGCGAACCGGAACTTGTTGCGCGATAAGACGTACGGGAACGGGAATTTGGGATGGATCGAGTAAACGATTTCGCATTCAAGATCGCCACGGCGAATGGCACCGGGTCGGCTTCAGCGAATGGCCTGATCATGCAGGCCATCTTCCGGATGGGTGTGCCGGTGACGGGGAAAAACGTCTTCCCGTCCAACATCCAGGGCCTGCCGACGTGGTACGAGATTCGGGTCAACAAAGACGGTTACACCGCGCGCACACCGCATTTCGACCTGATGGTGGCGCTCAATCCGGCGACCTACGAGAAGGACGTCGCCGAAGTGCGCGCCAACGGTTGGCTCCTGTACGACTCATCGTGGCCGCTGGACGATCGCCTCAAGCGCGCGGACGTGACGTATCTGGGGGTGCCGCTCGCGGAGATGTGCAACGCTTCATTCAAGGGTGTGCGCGAGCGCATCCTGATGAAGAACATCGCCTACGCCGGGGCTCTGGCCGCGCTGCTGGGGATGGATACGGACATCATCCGGACGCTGCTGAACGAAAAGTACGGCGCCAAGAAGGCGATGATGGATTCCAACGAGCACGCGGTGGATCTCGGATTCGACTACGTCAAGGCGAACTTTGATTGCCCGTTGCCGATTCATCTGGCGCCGATGGACTCGACCAAGGACTCCATTCTCATCGACGGCAACACCTCGGCGGCGCTGGGAGCGTTGTATGCCGGCGCGACGGTTGGCGCCTGGTATCCGATCACGCCGGCGACGTCGCTGATGGAGGCGTTCCGGGGGTTCTGCAACCGCTATCGACGCGATCCCGAGACGAAGAAGAACCTCGCCTGCATCCTGCAAGCCGAAGACGAACTGGCGGCCATCGGAATGGTGATCGGCGCTGCCTGGGCCGGCGCGCGCGCGTTCACACCGACAGCCGGTCCGGGCATCTCGCTGATGAACGAATTCATCGGATTGGCGTACTACGCCGAGGTTCCGGCGGTGATTTTCGATGTGCAGCGAACCGGCCCGTCGACGGGCATGCCGACTCGCACCCAGCAGGGCGACCTGATGATGTGTGCGTACGCATCGCACGGTGATACGCGACACATCTGCCTCTACCCCTCGGATCCTCGTGAGGCTTTCGAGCTGTCGGTCAAGGCCTTCGATCTCGCCGATCGCTTCCAGACCCCGGTCTTCGTGTTGAGCGATCTCGATATCGGCATGAACGATTGGATGATCCCGAAGCTGACGTGGGACGACGCCTATCGGCCGGATCGCGGCAAGGTGCTGTCGGCCGATGAGCTCGAAAAAGTAAAGGCGTTCTACCGGTATCTTGATGCGGACGGCGACAACATTGCGTATCGCACCTATCCGGGTACTCACCCCAAGGGGGCTTATTTCACGCGTGGCTCCGGTCACAATCGCTTCGGCGGGTATACCGAGGACGATCAGGAGTACACCGAGGTGCTCGATCGCATTGGCCGCAAGATCCAAAGCGCCAGCAAAGCAGTGCCGTCACCACTCATTCGCCAGAAGTCGGGCAACACGATGGGGTTGGTGACAGTGGGTGGTTGTCACGGCGCGTGTATCGAAGCGATGGATCTGCTGGCCAAGGAAGGGATCACGCTGGACTACATGCGCGTCCGCGGCTTCCCATTCGGTGACGAGGTCAGCAAGTTTCTCGACGCGCACGACGTCAATTTCGTCGTCGAGCAGAATCGCGACGCGCAACTGCGCAGCCTGTTGATGCTCGAGACCGGCGTGCCGGTCGAGAAGCTGGAATCGGTGCGCTACTACGGTGGCTTCCCGATGAGCGCGCACCACGTGATTTCGGGCGTGAAGGCAAAGTTGGAACGGGCGGCGTGACGCACTGGCCACAGAGACAGAGAAACACAGAGAGCTAATAGAACGTGAAACGCAGCCACGAAGGGCACAAAGTCACGAAGGAAGAAATCAAGAAAACTTTCGTGTCTTCGTGTTCTTCGTGGCTCCGTATCTGACGCAACATCATGACTTACATTGCCAAACCCAAGGTTTTTCACCCCTCTCTTCAAAAGAACGAGATCGGGCTGACACGCCGCGACTACGAAGGCGCAATCACGACGCTGTGCGCCGGCTGCGGGCACGACTCGATTACCGCGGCCATCATCCAGGCGTTCTGGGAGCTCTCGATTCCCCCGCATCGCGTGGCCAAGTTGTCCGGCATCGGCTGCTCGTCGAAGACGCCGGCCTACTTTCTCCGCGAGGCGCACGGCTTCAACAGCGTGCACGGCCGGATGCCCGCGGTTGCGACGGGCGCGGCCGCGGCGAATGGCGACCTGACCTACATCGGCGTTTCAGGAGACGGTGATTCGCTCTCGATCGGGCTCGGCCAGATGTGCCACGCGATCCGGCGCAACGTCAACCTGCTCTACGTGCTCGAGAACAACGGCGTCTACGGGCTCACCAAGGGCCAGTTCTCGGCCTCGGCCGACAAGGGCTCGACCGCCAAGAAGGGCGAGGCGAACACCATGCAGGCGATCGATAGCGTGCTGTTGGCCCTCACCCTCGGGGCAACCTTCGTGGCGCGCAGCTTCTCGGGGGACAAGGGACAGCTCGTTCCGATCATCAAAGCCGGCATCGGCCACCGCGGCTTTGCGTTCATTGACGTGATCTCGCCGTGCGTGACGTTCAACGATCACGAGGGTTCGACCAAGAGCTACGCGTATACGCGTGAGCACAACGTCCAGGTCGTCCAGGCCGATTTCGTGCCACCGGCTGACGAAATCACGGCGGACTACGATGCCGGCACCGTGCAAAACGTCATGCTCCACGACGGTGGCTGGGTGCGCCTGCGGAAAGTCGCCAAGGACTACGACCCGACCGATCGCGACGCGGCGTATAGCTACATCCGCGAGCGACAGAGTGCCGGTGAGGTGTTGACCGGCCTGCTCTACATCTCGCCGGACTCACAGGATATGCACGACCAGAGCGGGACGATCCCGCGGCCGCTCGTCGAGTTGTCCCACGACCAACTGTGTCCGGGAAACGACGAGCTCCAGAAACTGCAAGCGAGCTTCCGGTAGTTCCGATCGTTCGTCGATCCGCTGGGTTCTGGCGAAATGGGCGAGGTCTACTCTGATCGGCGCCTGCTCACGCGGCTATAATCCCTCCGTCAGATGTCCGGTCGAACGGCCAGATACGCGATTGCAGCGCTACTCGTCGTCCTCGCAACCGCGGCGATCCAGCTGGCCATGGGCCGCGTCCCGATTTGTCGATGCGGCTACGTCAAGGCATGGCACGGGGTCGTCGTCAGCTCCGAGAATTCACAACACATCAGCGATTGGTACACGCCTTCGCATGTCATCCATGGGATCGCGTTCTACGCGTTGTTGCGGCTGGTAGCACGACGGCTGCCGGTCGGCGCCCGATTCGTGCTCGCGGTGCTAATCGAAGCGGTGTGGGAGGTCTTCGAGAACACGCCGTTCGTGATCAATCGTTACCGTGCGGCCACCATCGCGCTCGACTACTACGGCGACAGCGTGATCAACTCGGTGTCGGACGTCGTATCGATGATGGTCGGGTTCTGGCTCGCGCGCTACTCGCCAATTTGGCTGAGCGTGGCGTTCGTCATTGCGATGGAGATTGGCGTCGCCCTCGCCATACGCGACAACCTGACGCTCAATATCATCATGCTGCTGAGGCCCGTCGAGGCGATCAAGCAGTGGCAGCTCGGAGGGTAGGAGTAACAGGGAGATCAGGGAGATCAGACTCCCTGATCTCTCTGATCTCCCTGTGCTCGATCAGAGCTTCTTGCACAAATAGCAGTAGTTCATCGGGTCTTCCTCGATCTGGTGAACTGTGGTCCCAGCGAGCCCCGCTGCTGCGAGCATCTGCTGCGCCTTCTCACGCCCCCACATGGCGCCCAATCCCTCGCCCTGTTGCGCCAGCGAGACGCTCATGCAGTGCATGCAAGAGACCCCGTAGAGAAATGGGCCAAGCAGGTGATCGCGATTGTTGTGCAGATCGCTCGAGGCGCCGATGTCCCACATCAGGAACGTCCCGCCCTTCTTGAGTGCTGCCGCCACGTGACTGAGCAGGGCGGCCGGTTGGGCCTGATCGTGAACCGTGTCGAAAGCCGTGATCAGGTCGAAGTGCTCCTTTTGTGGCAGCGTTGCGACGTCCCGAACCTCGAAGTGTGCGTTGGCCAAACCCCAGGCGCTGGCTTCGGCGGCCGCGGCGTCGATTTGTGCAGGTAAGAGGTCGTAGCCAACAAATCGGCTGGCCGGGAAAGACTTGGCCATGACGTTGATCGCGTGTCCACTGCCGCATCCGACTTCGAGCACGTCGATGCCGCGAGTCAACGACTCCACGAGTCCGGGCTGCAGCGGCAGAATCTTGTCGACGAGCAGCGTCTCGACGGTTGGAGCGCTCAGCTCGCGCATGACTTCGGGAAAACGCCGGAATGACGAGTACGGGACGCCGCCGCCGGTCCTGAAGCACGACACGATGTCGTCTTCTACGAGACTGATGAGCGGTATCAGCTGAGAGAAGCTCGCGATGTTGTTCGTCTGCGCCGCTTTGGTGAGAAACGCAGCGTGTTCAGGCGGAAGCGTGAACGTTTCGCTGGTTGCGTCGTACTCGACAATCTTGCCAGTGACCATCGAGCCCAGCCACTCTCGGACATAGCGTTCGTTCAGCCCCGCCGTCTGCGCGATGGTCTGCGCGTCGGCTGGAGGAAGGTTTGCCATGGTCTCGAACAAGCCGGTGCGATGGCCCACGCTCATCATTACGGCGATCGCCCCCTTGTTCAGGATGTCGAGCGCCAGTCCACCAAACGACTCGAGCTTGGCTGAATCGAGCTGCTGGTCCATCAATCAGCTCCTCCACGATGTGTTGCGCGACAGCCTGAACACAGAGCACAATGTCGCTCCACGAGGGTAGTCTATGCCTCCCACACTTGGTAACGGCAAGATCTGTTACATCGAGATGCCAGCGATAGATGTCGAGCGCTCGGCGGGTTTCTACCAGAAGGTGTTTGGCTGGCAGATCAGGCGACGCGGCGACGGCGCGACGGCTTTTGATGATGGCGTCGGCCAGGTCAGCGGCACCTGGGTGCTCAACCGCCGTCCAGCGGAGCCTGGATTCGTGATCTACATCATGGTCGACAGCGTAGCCGCCACGTGCGAGGCGGTGAACGCGAACGGTGGCGAGATCGTTCAGTCGATCGGCGTCGACGCACCAGAGATCACCGCGCGCTTCCGCGATCCTGGCGGCAACATCGTCGGGCTGTATCAGGACCCTAGTAGGTAGTCCGGAGACCGGAGACCGGGGGACCGGAGACTGGCGACCGGAGACCGATCATTTCGGTCGCTGATCGCCCAGCACGCCGGTGCCGCCGATGTACTTCGCGTCCTGGAGCTGCACGCGCACGCCGTCAGGGTCCGTGAAGTACAGCTCCTTCGTCTCCCCGCGCATCCGGATGCTGGCGGTCACCCCACGTTCCTTCAACGCCTTGAGAACGGCATCCGCGTCGAAGCGTTCGAGTCCGAAACAGAAGTGATGAATCGAGCCACCGCTCGATCCCGCCGGTGCGGGATAGATGCCGAGAAATCCCGTCCCGGCATTGAGATTCACGCCGGGATCCTGATTGGTGAGCACCGGAAGGCCGAGCGTGTCCTGGTAGAACGCGACCGACTTCTTGACGTCCGGCACGAAGATGCTCACGTGATTCATCTGGCTGATCGTTCCGATCGCTGTCTGCGCGGTCACGTCAGCGGCCGCGACGGAAAGCAGCGCTATCGCGCCCAGCAGCTCACGGCGCGACAGGCGGCCACGTTCGTATTGGTTCAGTAGTTCGTCGAGCGCTTGCGGCATTCGAATCCTCCACGAGAAGTAGAGACAGTCGGCGCCTAGTCGGCGCCTGCAAATTCGAGCCAGCGCCCGTCGTGCCAGTACCACACCACGGAGGCCTTCTCGAGAAACATATCGTTGATCCCTTCATGATTGAGCACCGGTAACTTGACGGTACCGTCCGGATCGTTGTGCTCACGAATGAAGGTCGCTCCGACGGCGCCAAGCTCACGCGAAAACCCAATCCTGCCCGCGCCATCGATGGTTTGAAGAAAGTTACGGTCAGCTTGGGGGGCAAGTACAGCCACGTTGCTCGGGGAGCCTGCGCGGTAGACGAGGATGACGGATTCGAGATTGCGAGAGCACAAAGCTGCCCAATCGATTTGGTTCCGGGACGTGAAGCGACCACTGATGATGTTGACCCGTCTGGTAGCAAGGTACGTCTGGGGAATCGTGCAGCCTCGCCGCTCGAGATCGTCGCGGATGGGTCGGGGGACGTCAACGAAGTGTGCCGGCGCAAGGCGTCTGGTCGCGCGATTCGCCACTTCCCAATCCGGAGCTCCGCCTTGGAGCAGCGTCGCGGCCGCGCACAGCAGGAAACAGATGCGCATCGTGTGTTCCTCGCACCCCTCCGTTGCGAGCTTACGGCCAGTTGAAGT
Organism: uncultured Acidobacteriota bacterium; assembly: GCA_963724485.1. Classification (GTDB taxonomy): domain Bacteria; phylum Acidobacteriota; class Vicinamibacteria; order Vicinamibacterales; family UBA2999; genus JACCSI01. Next base: position 20,489 of record CAVRUW010000005.1, on the reverse strand, counting down.
GTTGCAGCCGGTCAAGGGCATAAGCGATGGCGGCTGCGGTGATCATTGAGGCCGCCACGATCGCAATGCGGCCGCTCGAGTGCAACGACTTGCTCCGTAAGACGGCGACCAGCGCCACAAGAATCACCACCGCCGTCAACCACATCGCGCCCAGCGCAGTGAAGCCAAAGACGTAAGGGTCGATCTGATACGTCGTCACAAGGGCGACCACTACAAAGACGCACCAGGCAATGTGGAACAACGGGCGTGTCGCGAAGCGCATCACGGTCTAAGTTCCAGGGCTATGCGCGCAACACCAGTCGTCGCCCCACCCACTCCAGAACCCATCCCCATCCGAGGAAAAGTGCAGCGAAGGTGATTGCAGTGAAGACGGGCGTATCTGGTGTATCGGCCAGCGCAGACCGGGCGGCCGGCGGCGGTATCACTGCGAACAGCAGAAAGAGCACAAGGCCGAACAACAGCCCGAGCCAAGGCGCGGGAACATCCACTCGGCGGCGAAAAACGAAGAACAGCAGGGCGATGGGAGCGCCGAGCAGGGCGCCGAACGCCACGACCTCGAAGGAGCCGCCGACGGAGAAGGCGCTATCCAGTCCCGACTCGCGGGCGACGAATCGCATCGCGATGCGCGCGGCGACGCCGAGTAGCCCGCCGCACGCAATCGCGTACAAGAGGACTCGAACCGATATCGCACTCCGTTGAACGCTCGCTTCCATCGTTCAACCTTGCGAAACTGGCGCCCCATCGAACACGTCGACGACGCCAGTTTCGAGAGAATACTCGGCGCCGACCACGTGCAGCCCTTCGGACTCGATCAGACGCTCGAGTACCCGTCGACCCGTGTCGCAACCGATCGGCGGCGACTCGCACGTTCGCTCGAACGGCTTCTCGCGCAAGCGCTGCCGGGTCGTGTCGCAATCCCGTCGCCAGGAGTCCTTCGATCGCTGGACCGATTCGAGCGACGATCGATCCCATGTGTCGCGATTGATTGAGGGTCGGCCGCTGCAGTTCCTCGAGCGTGGCCGCCACCGCTCCACAGCGTGTATGCCCGAGGACGACGACGAGACGGGTGCCGAAGCGTTCGGCAGCAAACTCGACACTGCCGATCTGCGACGGCGCGACGATGTTCCCCGCAACGCGAATGACGAAGAGATCGCCAAGGCCCTGGTCGAACACGATCTCTACTGGGACGCGTGAATCGGAACAGCCGAGGATCACGGCGATGGGCGTCTGACCGTTGGCGAAGTCGCCGGGGCGGTTCTGGTTGGTAAGAGTATCCAGGCGGCGGGCGCCGGAAACGAACCGCTGATTGCCTTCCCGGAGCCGCTGGAGAGCTTCGAACGCCGAAATCATTGGGGAACAATCGTACCGCGGAAGGCGCCGAAAACAATCCGCGGAACAGGGGAAAGCGCGGAAAGATTGCCGAGGAACGCACGGCTATCGGCGATCTTGAGCACCACGTTATCGTGCGTGGTCAATCACCAGTTGCCAGTTCAAAGGAGATCTTTCCGCATGAATACGCATGGCATCTGCACGCCTGACCTGAGCTGGTGGTGGCCACGTCCGACTTCGACGAAGCCGTTCCTCCGGTAGAACTCAACCGCGGCGAGTGAGGCGTCGACGTGAATGCTCGTCGCACCGTCGGCGATCGCGTCTGCTTCGGCTGTACGAAATAGCGCCGATCCGACGCCTTGGCGGGCCGCGCCTCCTCTCACGTACACCGCGGTCCGATGCTCACCTTCGTCAACACGGTGCGAGGAGAAGCCGAGGACGGGAGGTTCGCCGCTCGCGCCGATCGCAATGAAAAACGCTTCGCCCCTCGACATCGCATCTAGATACAGCCGACGGGTTACACGCGAGCCCCATTCGGCGACGACATCGGCCGTATAGTAGCGAGGGCCGATCGAGCGAATGGAGTCGAGATGGGCGTCGGCAATTGCGTCGACGTCTGGCAGCGTGGCCTGACGAATGTCAACAAGCCCCATGCCGCACGCCCTGAGCCCTTCGCGATCTCACCGCGGCAGGATCGCGACAGCCCGCAACGGTGCCCCGCTGCCGTTGCGAATCTTCATCGGCAGCGCGATGACGTGTGCTCCGCGTGGCGGCAGGCGATCGAGATTGGTCAGGTTCTCGAATGCCGGGATGTTCCGCTCGTACAGCGCACGATGTGATTCGTAAAGCGTGGATTGGCCGTAGTCGATGCTCGCGGTGTCGATACCAATCGCCTTGATTGGACGATTCGCGACGATCCACTTGGCGGTGTCCGGATGGAGGCCAGGGAAGTGGAGTTTGGCGACCGCAGCCTCTCCGCGCTCGGCGGTGCCGAGGTACTTGGCGGCATCAGGCCAGCGTCGAGAGAATCCGGTGCGAAGCAGCACGATGCTGTCGGGCGAGATCGCACCGTGCTGCTGTTCCCAGCGCTGAAAATCGGCCACGGTCACTTGATAGTCCGGGTTTGCCCCCGAGGCTTCGGTCACATCCAGAACCACGGCGGATCCAATCAGGTTCTGCAGCGGGATCTGATCGACCGCCTGTCTTCCCTGGGCAAAGTGCGCGGGGGCATCGATATGCGTCCCGCCATGCTCTGAGGTGAAAAAATTGTTGGACGCGTAGTAGTAGCCGGCGGGCGTCATTCCGTCGGCAACCTTGTCATGCCTGAACGGCTCAGCCGTCGGCCAGAAGATCGCTTGCGCGTCGTAGGTGTGCGAGAGATCGACGATCTCGCCGGTTGGGAATCCGGCGGCGGGAGTTGGCGGCGCTGTGGACGTTGCCGGTGCGGGCGGTGCCGAGCAGGCGAACGCCGCCAAGACGAACAGCGATAGAAACGAGCTTCGGAAAGGCGCACTGACCATGCGCCTTATCATCCGCGATCTACTGTTGCTTCTGCTGCTGCGTCGTCTGCCGGTTGACGCCGATGACCATCTGGCTGTCGACCGAGTATTCGGTAAACGCCTGATACATCTCATCCCAGCTCTGCTCCGACCAGTAAACCGGCAGGTTGGGAGCCGGGTTCCAGCGATTTTTCGGCGAGTTGTCGTAAACACCGATTCCCGTGATCTTGCTGCCGGCGGGCAGCCGGAGCGGCTCGGCCAACTCGTAGTTGAACTGCCAGTTGAAGTCGAATCGCGGCACGTTGAGGATCACCTGATCACGGCCGTCGGGCCAGGTCACGATCCACTTCAGGCTCTTGCCCCGCAGGTGCATGTGCGGCGACATCGCGTACAGCGTGATCGGTTCGGTCACGGGCGTAATCCCAATCAGTTCCCAATTCTCGACATAAGGCGGGATGTTTGGCGTCTCGCCTCGTCGTCGCGTGCTGCCCTCGTCCGCGGTGTATTCGATCTCTTTCCCTTCGGCGCGGTACAGCGACAGTCCGCGGCGATTGGTCGCGAGCGGATCGCCGGCCTGTCGAATCAGGACTTCGTGCGTTACCGGCACTTTGTTGAACCAGATTCCCAGCCGTGTCCGATCCTTCTCGGGTTTACCAGTCGGGTTGTAGTGCACCTGCCAATTCAGATACTTGCCGGCGGGAATTCGCTTGCCGACATTCGGCCGATGCGTGTCGACGCCGCGGCCCGGAACCCACGAGAGAAGTTTTGACGCGCCAGGCAACCCCATGCCTGCGGTGTTCGGCAAGCCCGCCGATCCACGATCGCCGATGACCTTGCCATCCTTCCCGATCAGTCGTCCGTTGACCAGGCTGGTGCCTTCGGGAATGTCGACGACAAACAGCCCGGCGTGGTGCACGGCAGAGCGATTGCCGGGGCGTAGTTCGAGGATCTCGGCGAAGCGATCTTCTTCAAAAGGAATCTTCGAATAGAACATCTGCACGCCGAGCTCGCCCTCGGCGGGGATGTCGAACTCGACGGGCATCTCGAGCACCATGTCGGGCTCGCGGCCGACCGTCCATCCCTCAGCGAACTTTGGTGCCGGTGGCAGGTCGGCGTCATTGCCTCGGGGTGCTCCGGCGTCAACCCAGGCCGCGACGGTCTCGATCTGCGCCTTCGAGAGACTCGGGTCGTTGCGCATCTTCAACCCGTGATCGGGATCGGCGCCCCATGGCGGCATCTCGCGGCTCACGACCTTGCTCTTGATCGCTCGAGCCCACGGTCGCACGTCCTCGTACGAGAGCAGCGACATCGGCGCCACCTCGCCAGGCCGGTGGCACTGTGCGCAGTGATTGAAAACGATCGGGGCGATGTCTTTCGTGAAGGTGGGCGAGGCGCGATGCGCGGCCTGTTCGGTGCTGACGCGGCTTGTGCCGGCGACGACGACAACGAAACCGACGGCGGCGATCGCGAGGAGACGCTTCATGGCTACCCCTTCCAAACGCGAATTCTAGCCCATTTTGGGGGGCGGCTGGGTTGGGCAGCGGTCCGCCTTCATCGTGACCGATGTCACGTTCAGCCGGCTGACCGGAGTTGCCCCAATTGGCAAGCCTTTGACGACAACCCAGTGGTCGCGATGCGCGGGAAGATTGAAGATCGAGATACCGACGAGATGAAACTCGTTGCGGCCGGGCTTGTCCAGCTCCGCCAGTTCCTTCGGGGTCGGCGCGTTTGCCGTACTGGGCACTGGATCGCTGGCCTCGACCAGCTTCCAGACGGAGCCTGCCTCTTCCTTGAGGCAACCCACGACCGCGACTGGATCGATCTTGTCGGCTGTCTTCGGCGCCTGAGTGGCAGTCACGCCGCCAAGGGTCGCGGCGGCGAAGACTCCCGCAACGGTCAATGCAGCTGTTCTCATCAATACGTATGCTAACTGCAGTGTCGCGCCACTGCCAGAGCCTGGTCGCCGTCGCCATCGTGCTGGGCGCGGGGTCGGCCACCGTGCAGGCACACGACCTCGAGCGCACGCGCGTAACGCTGTCGTTCGAGGACGATGGCTCGTTCGTCCTCGATATCGCCAACGATCCGGCGTGGCTGTTGTTGCGCTTGGAATCGTTTGCTGGTGGTCAGGTACCCCAGGGGCAAACCACGAGCGCCCGTGACGCGCGTCTGCGAGAGCTGAGTCAGGTCTTCATCGATCGTGTCGTTCTGTTCGTCGATGGCCATGAAATCCGGCCGTCGAGCGCCGAATATTTCCCGGCGCCCGAAGCGCGACCGGGTGACAACGGGCCTCCGCTGGCGATCTTTCGGCTTCGTGGGGAGATGCCAGGCGATGCCCGAACGCTCCGATGGTTGTATGGACTAGTGCTCGACCCCTATCCGCTGATGATTCGTCGCGCCGATGGCCAGCAAGTCACCGAGTGGATTCGCGGCTCCGACTGGAGCGGCACCATCGATCTGTCAGGCCAGTTTCGGCAGGCCACTCGGCTCGAAATCGCGCGCGAATACCTCGCGCTGGGCTACACACACATTCTCCCTAAAGGCCTCGATCACATTCTGTTCGTTCTCGGACTGTTTCTGCTGAGTGTGAAGGTGCGGCCGATCCTCGTGCAGGTCACGACTTTCACGGTGGCTCATTCGATCACGCTGGCCTTGACGATGTACGGCCTCGTCTCGCTGCCATCGCGAATCGTCGAGCCGCTGATCGCGTTGTCGATCGCGTACGTTGCGATCGAGAACCTCGTGACGGATCAGATCAAGCCCTGGCGTATCGCACTGGTGTTCGCGTTCGGTCTCCTCCACGGCATGGGCTTCGCCGGCGTGCTGTCTGGCCTGGGCTTACCACGAGCGGAGTTCCTCACTGCACTGCTGTCGTTCAATCTTGGGGTCGAAGCCGGTCAGCTTACCGTGATCGCGATCGCCGCGCTGTGCGTCTTCTGGTATCGACATCGCGCCTGGTATCACCAGCGGGTGGTAGTGCCTGCATCGCTTGCAATTGCGGGGGTCGGGATTTACTGGATGGTGGTGCGGATCCTGTGACGTGAAAGGCACGGAAGCACGGAAAACCGCGAAGACGTAGCCACGAAGGACACGAAGGCACAAAGCCGCTTTTTCAAAAGATGCTTCGTGTTCTTCGTGCCTTCGTGGCTAACGTGATCTTCTGAAGTCTAGCGAGTCGACCCTGTTGCCACGAACTTCTGGAGTCGCTGACCGTAAGTGTCCGCCGCGTACACCGCGCCGCGTGAATCCACGACCACACCGTGCACCCAGTCGAATTCGCCAGGCCCCAGACCCTGCTTGCCCCAGGTCGCCAGGATCTTTCCGTCCTTCAACCCGATCTTGTGGACTCGTTCACCAGCATGGTCAGCGATGTAGGCGAAGCCGTCATTGCCTCGTCGCGAGATGCCGATGTCCCACGGATTCCAGCCTTCGTTCTTGATCTCGCGTTGATAGTTCAGATCTTTGTCGAACACCTGGACGCGGCGATTCTCGCGGTCGACGATATACATGTTGTCGTCAGCATCCAGCGCGAGCTTGTGCGGCAGCACCCATTCTCCCGGTCCGGTGCCCTTGTCCGGCGGACCGCCGCTGCCTTTCGCGACCTGCTTTATGAACTTGCCGTCCTTCGAGAACATCGCCACGCGATTGTTCCCGTAGCCATCCGTCACGACGATATTGCCGTTCCGTAGGACTGCGATCCCCGACGGGAGATCGAAGTGGCTTGCGTCGTTGCCCTTCTCGCCGGTAGTTCCCAGCTGCAACAGAAACTTATCGAGCTTGGGGCTCAGTTTGACGATGCGGTGCGCGTCGCGTTCGATGATGTAAACGTTGCCGTCCCAATCGACGGCGCCGGAGTGCTGCCACGACGGATCGATTGCCTTGCCGTTGATCACCTGGTCGGCCCCGCTCAAGACGAGGTTGCCATCGCGATCGAACACCATCACAGGCTTGGGGCCGCGATTGAAGGCGTAGATGCGGTCGTTGCGATCGATCGCGAGCCCTGAGATTCCCGGTTGGTTCTGGCCGCCACCGCCGCCGCCAGCCTGTGCCCCGCGTGCGCGCCGCGCCGCCGCCTGCGCCTCGCGTTCCGCCGGTGGGGGAGGCGGTTCCTTCAAACCGAAGTACATGCCGCTCGGCAGCTTCGGCCAATTGGCGACGAGTTGATACCCGCCATCACCCTGCCCAATCGTTTTCGACGGTGCGAGTAACAGTCCGAACAGCAGGGCCGTGAAAGCTAGGCGTCGCATGAGATGTCTCCCCGGCATGTGCGTTACTGAACTTTCCGCCACCACGGTGTGCCGTAGTTGCGGAAAGGCCCGTCGCCCTCCGCGACGGTGACCGAGACACGATGCGCAAGTGGGGCGGTCAGCCGCATCGTATGTTTCAATCGCACGGGCTTTCCACCAACGGTGAACGGCTCGCTGTCGAAATAGATCGTGTAGAAGCCGCCGAGGTCGCCGCCGACTGTGCCGGTCTGTCGATACTTGAATCCACGGCTGTCGACGACCTCACGACTGAGTGTTTTCTGATCCTTCTGATACTGCAGTCGTTCACGCACCGTGAATTTGCCCGACGGTGCCGTGGCTTCCGTGAGCGCTTCATAAGTGCCGCCACTGCCGGTATAGGTGGTCGTGCCTTCAACCCGACCCGCCGGACCGAGGGGGCCCTCCGGCATGTCCCACTCGAAGCTCCACTTCCCCAGGAAGTACATGTCGAAGTCGAACGGTGGAACCTTGTCGTCCTGTTGCGTATGGCGGCCGAGGTCGGGCATCTGGCCCTTCGGCGGCTGACCAGGCTGAGTTTGCGCCAATGCCGTCGAAGTGACGCAGGACGCCAGAACGAGTGTGGCGAGCGTGCGCAGCATGGGGCGAGTTTAACGCTATTACCGCAAGCGCCAGAAGTCGCCGGTAAACCTCAGCGACTCGAATAGCGCCTCCACAACGTCAAGCGATGGCCTCGACCACCCGGGTGCACCGCGATCGGCTGAGAACCATGCGGCGGCGAGGCCCCACGCTTGCTCCATCGTGAGGATCGCTCCTCGAGGAATCGACCACTGCCGGCACCAACGCTCGACGTGCTCTTCGGACCTGAAGAGCAGCATTGTCTTTCACGTGAACACCACGTCGTCCCACCACTGGGCCGCCGGGACCGCGAAGTGAATCACGTCAGTGGTTTGGGGCGCGTGATCGAGTGCCACGTCGACGACCATCGCTTCGCCACAACATCCGCACGCGGTCACCATCCGTGCGCGTTCCCGCAGCATGGCCGGAACCCCAAGGGCGTCCCAGGCGCAGTTGGCGTAACACGTGTAGCGCGAGGTCTCCACCAGAAACGGCGTCGGCACTGCCGAGAACGGCGGGACCATCAGCAACTCACCAGTGCCTGGCTGCAGGACAACGATGCGTGCTGCGGCGAGGCGTGCGAGGCCAGACCGCGTGTCGCCAGCGTCGATGGCGAGCGCCTTGGCGAGGTCGGCAATGGTAGGCGGCACACCGCTCGTCACCGTGCGTGAGTAAATCTCCCGTCGCAGTTCGGACTCGAGGTCCATCGCGCTGGATCATAAGCGGTCATTGATCCGCTCTGGGCAAACAGGTGGGCGAACTGGACGATGTGACACGTCCTCAAGCCGGGCAACGGACGCTAGGCGCTATTCCGAGCGGAGGCCCTCCACGGGATCGACGCGCATCGCACGCAGAGCGGGGGGGATGCACGCGATGAGCGCCGCGGCGAGCAGCAGGCCGCTGGCGCTTATCGTGGATCCGATGTCGCTCGGCGAGACTTCGTAAAGGACGCGCGTCAATGCGCTTTCGGCGACACGAACGACGACAATCCCGACGACCAGGCCGATCGCGACGAGCACTGCACTTTGTCGAACGACGAGGCCTCCGACGGTCAGCGGCTTGGCGCCCAACGTCAGCCGAATCGCCAGCTCGCGGGTTCGCAGGGCAACCGACCACGAGAAAAGGCCATAGACCCCGAGTGCGGCCAGCAGGCCGGCGAGCGCCCCGAAGAACACGAGGATCGTCATCAGGAGTCGCGGTTCGGCGGTCCGACGCGCGAAGCGCTCGCCCCAGGTCTGCGCCGGCGCCATGGGAACCGACGCCGCGGCGTTTTTCAGGCCATTTCGGATCGCCGCGACCGCGGCACCCGCGTCAGCTGCCCGTACCGCGACGAACTGCTCGCGGAACGGGAATTGACGCGTCGTGAAATACAACGCTGGCTCCACGGTCTGGCCGAGCGGAACGTTGCGGATGTCTTTTACGACCCCAACGACCTCATAACGAGTTGGTGGCAGGTGAGGCAGTTGTTGTCCCGGCGGTGGAGCGGGACGTGCTCGAATGAGGTTCAGTCCGAGCGGACCAATGCCGGTCGCCGATGACGTGATGATGCGGCCGACCGCGGGACCATCCGCGAGAAATCGCTTGGCAAACGTCTCGTTGACGATGACAACAGGGGCCGATTCCGGAATGTCGAAGACCTCGAACGCGCGGCCGGCTGCCATCTGCGCCCCAAGCGCCTCGAAGTAGCCCTCACTAACGCTGTGCAGCTGCGCCTGCGGCGCATCCTCAGGTCGCGCGGGCGCGGGCTGCCCCTCGATCCCAAACGGGTTACGCCATCCCACTTCGAGCGGCAGGAAGTTGGAGGCGCCGACCGCTTGGACGCCTGGTTGCTGGCGGATTTGCTCGATGATCGCGGCATGGGTTTGGCCGACGATGCGCCACGGTGCGTAGGCCTGGCCCGAAAGCTGAACGGTGGTCGTGACCACCTGATCGGCGTCGACGCCGGTTGGTGTTTCGGTCATCCGTCCGACCGTGCGAACGAGCAATGCCGACGCTACGAGCAACGCACAGGCGAGCGCGACTTCACCGGCAACGAGTACCGAATAGATGCGTCGCGCACCGCGCGAACTGCCACGCTCGCCGGACTTCAAATCGGTGCTCAGTTGCCCGCGCAGGAGCAGCAGCGCGGGGACCAATCCAAAGAAGATCGTCGTCACGACGACGACCGCGAGTCCGAGACCGAGCGCCCGCAGATCGACGCTTGCCTCGTCGAGACGAGGAATCTGAAGTGGCGTCAGACTCTGAATGATGGGGAGGGCTGCGATGGTGGCGACGACGCCAATGATTGCGCCCACCACCGACAGCACCATGCTCTCGGCAAGAAGCTGCGTCACGAGTTGGCGCGGCGCTGCCCCCATCGCGATTCGAACCGCGACTTCCTTTTCGCGGGACAGTGCCCGCGTCAGCAGCAGGGACGCGACGTTCAAACAACCGATCACGAGCAGCAGGGCGACCGCGCCGAACAGGACCATCAAGGCAGGGCGGTAGTAGCCGAGTTGTTCGTCGAGCAGTGGCACGAGCCGTGAGGACCACCCACTGTTGGTTCGCGCAAACTGGCCCTGCAGTCGAAGTCCAAGCGCTTCGACCGCGCTCTGCGCTTGATCGAACGTCGTTCCATCGTTCAATCGAGCAACGGCTTCCATGAAATGAGCCGCTCGGCTGTGTTGTGTGAGATCCCACCGCAAGCGTTGCCACACGTCGATGTCGTCGGGATAGTGAAACTTCGGCGGCATTACGCCGACGATCGTGTGTGGGACGCCGCTCAAGGAGAGCTGCCGTCCGACGATCGCTGGATCACCGCTGTAGCGCGTCCGCCAGAGCCGATCGCTGATGACCGCGATCAGCTCGTTCTGCACGAACATCGGGCCGTTGACCGGAAACCCCGCGCCGACCTGCGGCTTGACGCCGAGCACGTCGAAGACGTTGCCGCCGACCTCGATGGTGTTCACGCGCACCGGATCCATCCCCGGATCGGTGAGGTTGATGCCGGGCCGCCACCACGCGGCGGCATCCTTGAACACCGGGAGCGCGCGATAGTCCATGAAATTCACCGGCGACAGCGGATCGTGGGCCAGCCCTTTCTCGGCGTTCGTATCCCACAACGTCACCAGACGATCCGGAGCCTGGTACGGCAGCGGCCGCAGGACCACGGCGTCCACGATGGTGAAGACCGTGGTCGCGGCGCCGGTTCCGAGGCCGAGGACCAGCACGGTGACGATGGCAAACGTCGGATGTTGCCGGAATTGACGAGAGGCCAGGCGGATCGCACTCAACACGGACAGGCTCCTTCCTTGCGACGCTTGCGCCGCGGCATCAGCAGCGCGCGCGTAGGGGCGTCTTGGATCACGCGACGCGTGGCGTCGCAATTGCGAAAGCGCGGACTCTTCGAGCGCGGCCATCGCACGATCGTGCGCATCGGCGGCCGAGACTCCATCGGCGCGGGCGGCGCCATACAGATCGTCGAGATGCAGCGCGATCTCGTCGACCGTGGCCTGCGGCAGGTCGACGCGCGCATGGTTGGCATGTTCTCGAACGAGTCGGCGCCAGTAACGTGAGTCAGGTGCTTCGGCCATCGATCATCAGGCGGGTTTGACGCCTGCCACCTGGGTGAGCGCGACGATGAAGCGTGCCCATTCCTCGCGCTGCGCGGCGAGCACGCTGCGGCCGCCCTCAGTGATGCGGTAGTAACGACGGCGACGCTGCCCGGCGCGTTCGACCCAACGGCCGCGAATCCAGCCACGCTCTTCGAGCCGGTAGAGCGTCGCGTACAGCGATGCCAGCGTGAAATGCAGCGTGCCGTCGGAGCGCTCGTCGATGCGGCGGGCGATTTCGTAGCCGTGGAGCGCTTGCTCGTCCACCAGCGCCAGGATCAGCAGATCCGCGCTGCCTTTCTTGGCCGAGTCGATGGCGGTGCGGTCGAGGAGGCGGGTCACCATATATAGGAATGCATCATATAGTACAGCTGAAGCTCGAGGACTTGGACGGAGAGAGTGACCGGATGGTTGGCTCTTTCAGCGGCCGGCTGCCAGCCGGCAATGGCCACCGGTCACCGATCGCTATCGGTTGTGGTTCGCAGGAGCCACGCGTGCGTCGATGCGCTCGAGGAGTCGAAGGATCACCCACGCCAGGATGGCGGCGGCGAGAGCCAGGACGAGGCGCCCCAGGCCGGCCGAAAGACCCGCCGCCGCCGTGAACCAGATGCCCGCCGCGGTGGTCAGCCCGTAAATCTCGCTCTCATCCTTGCGTTTCAGGATTGCGCCCGCTCCGATGAAGCCGATGCCAGCGGCCACCCCCTGAATCACGCGCGACACATCGTCTGGCGTCAGGCCGGCCTCGATTGGGCCGAGAACGAAGAGGGCGGAGCTCAGCGCGACCATCATGTGCGTTCGAAGGCCCGCGGACTTGCCGGTCTGCTCGCGCTCGAACCCGATGATGGCGCCAACAATCATGGCCGTCAGCAGTCGCAAACCCAACCGCACCGCCTGCGCTGGGTCCGGCAAGCTCGCTGCGAGTTCGTTGACGAGGAAATCCATAACAGGAGTTACAAGTTACAAGTTACGAGTTCCAAATTGGGAATAATCAGTTTGTAACTTGGAACTTGTAACTTGTAACTACCGTAAACCTGAACCTCCCCACACTCGTCATAGCTTCCATGGCCACATTCCGCTTGGCGCTCCGGACGCTGTTCAAGACCCCTTTCGTAACGGTCATCGCTATCACTTCTCTCGCGCTCGGGATTGGGGCCAACGCTGCCATCTTTTCGCTGTTCGACCAGATGCTGATGAGGCCGCTTCCGGTCCGCGAGCCGGCCCGGCTCGTCAATCTGGGCGCTCCGGGCCCCAAGCCAGGGTCGAACTCGTGCAGCAACCAGGGGCCGTGCTCGGATGTTTTCAGCTACCCGATGTTCAGGGACCTCGAGCGCCTTCAGACGAGCTTGGAGGGTCTCGCGGCGCATCGGGAGTTCGATGCCAACCTCGCGTTTCGTGGTCAGACGATGAGCGGCGAGGGGATGTCTGTTTCGGGCAGCTACTTTCCCGTCCTCGGCGTGAGGGCCGCGCTCGGTCGGCTTCTGACCACCGAGGATGACAAGACGCCGGGTGGTCACTTCGTCGTCGTGCTGAGCGAGGCCTATTGGCGCACGCGATTCGATTCGAACCCCAACATCCTCAACGAAGCCCTCATCGTGAACGGTCAGGCGTTGACCATCGTCGGCGTGACCGAGCGCGGATTCCATGGCACGAGTCTCGGCTCGCGGCCGCAAGTGTATGTCCCGCTGACGATGCGAGGGCTGATGCAGCCCGGTTTCGTCCGGCCCACGCCCAATGGCAACGGCTTCGAGAACCGGCGCAACTATTGGGCCTATGTCTTTGGCAGACTCAAACCCGGCGTTTCGATGGAGCAGGCCAAGACGGAAATCAACGGCCGCTACCGCGCCATCATCAACGATGTCGAGGCGCCGCTGCAGCAGGGCATGAGCGATCAGACCATGGCGCGGTTCAAGACCAAGGAAGTGACCCTGGTCGAGGGCTATCGTGGCCAGAGTGAACTGCACAATGAGGCCAGCACGCCGTTGCTGCTGTTGCTCGGCGTCACCGGATTCGTCCTGCTGATCGCGTGCGCGAACATCGCCAACCTGCTGCTCGCACGAGCCGCCGGGCGGGCCGGCGAGATGGCGGTCCGGCTCTCCGTCGGCGCCAATCGCCGTCAGCTCATCACACAGTTGCTGGGCGAGTCGCTGCTGCTGGCGTTGATGGGCGCGGCGTGCGGCCTCCTGGTCTCGCGCTGGACGCTCGATCTCATGGCTTCGCTGCTGCCCACTGAAGCCACCCAGACGATCGACTTCTCGCTCGACCGGACCGCCGTCATGTGGGCAGGATTGCTCGCGATCGGCACCGGATTATTGTTCGGGTTGTTCCCGGCGATTCACAGCACGAGGCCGGACCTGGTCACGACGCTGAAGGATCAAGCGGGGCAGAAGGGCGTCTCGAAGGGCGCCTCGCGCTTCCGCGCCACCTTGGCGACGGCGCAGATTGCGCTGTCGATGACCTTGCTCGTTGCTGCCGGGTTGTTCACGCGCAGTCTGTTGAATGTGAGCCGTGTTGATCTCGGCATCAGGACAGACAACGTCATCACTTTCGCGGTCGCGCCGGAGCTGAGTGGTTACACACCGGAGCGAACGGCCGCCCTCTTCGAGCGTCTCGAGGACGAACTCGCGGGGATCCCAGGGGTCACCAGTGTGACCACGTCGACGGTGGGCATCATCGCCGGCAGCAACTGGGGCACCGGCGTAGCGGTGCAGGGGTTTGAAGCCGGCCCGGATACCGACACGCATTCGAACTTCAGTCTCATTGGTCCCTCGTACTTCAATACGCTGGGCGTTCCGCTGCTTGCGGGTCGTGAGTTCACCCGGGCAGACGGGCTGAAGGCGCCCAAGGTCGCCATCGTCAACGAAGCTTTTGCGAAGAAGTTCAACCTGGGGCGCGATGCCGTCGGCAAACGCATGGCCAACGGCAACCGTCCTGGAGCACCGCTTGACATCGAGATCGTGGGGCTGGTGCAGAACGCCAAGTACAGCCAGGTAAAGCAGGAGATCCCGCCGGTGTTCTTCACGCCATACCGTCAGGACGAGCGGCTTGGCTTCAACAACTTCTATGTCCGGACTTCGACCGATCCTGAGACGCTGCTGACGACGATCAACGGCGTCGTGGCGAAGCTCGATGCCAATCTTCCAGTCGAGAACCTGAAGACGCTGCCGCAGCAGGTGGCAGAGAACGTGTTTCTCGATCGGATGATCAGCACGCTGTCGGCGTCGTTTGCGGTTCTGGCGACGCTGCTTGCGGCGGTCGGTCTCTACGGTGTGCTCTCGTACACCGTCGCGCAGCGGACGCGGGAAATCGGATTGCGCATGGCGCTCGGCGCCGACGGGTCCCGAGTGCGCGGCATGGTACTGAAGCAGGTGGGCTGGATGACCGCGATCGGCGCTGTCCTCGGACTGGCCGCCGCCGTCGGTCTTGGTCAACTGGCGCAGTCGCTGCTGTTCGAGTTACAGGGCCACGATCCGCTGGTGCTCAGCATCGCGGCAGGACTGCTCGCTCTCGTCGCGCTGGGCGCCGGCCTGATCCCCGCCCTTCGCGCCTCCCGAATCGATCCCATGTTGGCACTGAGATACGAGTAGTCCACCAACCATTTCCTGGCCACACCGTCTAATGCGATCGTATATAAGGTCGCATTATGTCGAAACGGGCGTTGCCGACGCTCACGCATCTGCAGTTTCTCGTGCTGGGTGTTCTTCGGACAGAAGAGCGTCCGGGTCGTGTGGTTCGTCACGCGTTGGCGACCTATGGCGTCCGGCGGAGTGGTCCTGCGTTCTATCAACTGATGGCGCGGCTCGAGAAAGCCAAGTGGGTCGAAGGGTGGTACGAGCCGGTCGTCGTCGGTGACCAGACCGTAACCGAACGCCGCTATCGCATCACCCCGGAAGGTGCGCGGATGTGGGCGCGCGCGCAGGGTTTCTACGAAGAGGTCGCGCGAATGTCGTCCCGCGTGCGCTGGTCCGATGCCTGATCGCCAGTGGCCGCAGCGGATTGGCGCCTGGCTGCCTCACGCCGTCGAGCGCGACCTCTATCGGCCGTCGATTGCCGATCTCGATGTCGCAACCTTGGCGGATCTCAGCGCCTCACGTCGACTCACCATCTCTGCGCGGCTGCGATATTCCCTCGCCGTCGTCGCCATCTTCGCGGAATGCCTGCGGCTCGCCGCCGGGACGGCCCTGGTCACTCGGATACGTCGCGATCGGCACCGTCATTCTGGTCGAAAGGATCTCCTCGCCATGTTGCTTCGTGACATCCGCCACGCCCTGCGATTGTTCAGACGCGAGCCCGCGTTCGCCGCCGCGGCGGTGCTCACCTTGATGCTTGGGATCGGCGCCAACACGGCGCTCTTCGCTGTCGTCGAGGCGGTACTGTTGCGGCCGCTCCCGTATCGGTCAGCGGACGACCTCGTGCTCGTCAAGCATCGTGACGTTCGCAGCGGATTGACGAAGCAGGACATCGCCATCGGGGACTTCGTCGATCTCAGGGCGAGGCAGCAATCGTTCGACGTGCTCGCGGGCTACGGCGGCTTTCAGTCGACTCTGATCGGCGCTGGAGACCCGGTTCGGGTCGAAGGGGCGGTGATGACGCCCGAAGCGTTCGACGTTCTGGGCGTGCCACTCGCGATGGGGCGACCATTTGCAGCGGAGGACGTTCGCGAGGGCGCCGCGCCAGTCGTGATTGTGAGTCACGAGCTGTGGCAAACCGAGCTCGGCTCGGATCCCCAGGTGTTATCGCGTTCCGTGCAGATTGGGCCTCTCCGTCGATTGGTTGTCGGAGTGATGGCACGAGGATTCAGGTTTCCACCATCCGAACCCACCGACGTTCTGATTCCGGTTCGCACGCCGCCCACTGCTCCAGCGGCGCGAAAGTCAGGGTGGATCTACGGAATTGGACGCCTTCGCAACGGCAGTCACGATCGAGCAGGCGACATCCGACCTCGCCGCGTTGTCTCGACAGTTCGAGCAAGAGTTTGCGCAGCAGAATCAAGGGTCGCTGTACTACCCGCAGTCATTGCGTGATGGCCTGCTCGGCGACACCAAGCGGCCATTGTTGCTGCTCCTCGCCGCGGTCGGCTTCGTTCTGCTCATCGCGTGCGCCAACGTTGGCAACCTGCTGCTCGCGCGCTCACTCGCACGACAGCAGGAGGTGGCGATGCGTCTGGCGCTCGGGGCGGGCCGCCGGCGACTCGTGTCGCAGATCCTGACCGAAGGCCTCGTGCTGGCGCTCGCCGGAGGGCTGGCAGGCATCGTAGTCGCATGGTGGGCCGCACCCGTTCTGGCCTCACTCGTTCCGCAAGCCACACCCATTCCCGGACTCGATCAGGTTGGCATCAACCCACGCGTTTTGCTCTTTTCGTTGCTGGCATCGATCGCGGCGGCGATCATCTTCAGCACCGTCGCCTGTGTCGCGCTCACCCGGGAAGGTGCTCGCGCGGCACTCGCCGGGCAACGTCGTGTGACGATGACGGCCGGCGCGCGCCGCGCGGCATCGGCGCTGGTCTCCGCAGAAGTGACGCTGGCGGTCGTGCTCCTCATCGGGGCCGGCCTGACGCTGCGTAGCTTTGCCAATCTCATCGCGGTGAATCCCGGCTTCAATGCGCAAGGTGTGCTGACCGTTCAGATTGGCTTGCCGTCCGGACGTTATGCGGATCCACCCGCGCGCCGTGCCTTCTACGATCGAGCGTTTGCCGCGCTCGAACAACTTCCTGAAGTCGAAACTGTTGGCGCCGCGGTGGTGACGCCACTGACGGGCAACAACTGGACCGTTCCGCTGCAGCGGCCCGAGCATCCCGTGCCCTCCGGGCAACGTCCGCCAGACGTGGGATGGCAACAGGCATCGGGTGGTTACTTCCGTGCGCTTCAGATTCCGCTGCGCTCGGGTCGCTTGTTCGATGCCCGCGACACCGACAAATCTCCTGCGGTGGTCATCATCAGCGACGCAATCGCGCAGCGCTACTTTGCTGGAGAAGATGCGGTGGGGAAGCGCGTTCGAATCGGCGATGGCGACGCAGAGGTCGTTGGCGTCGTTGGCGACATCAGACGAGCCGCCTTGAACGACACGCCCCGTGAGGACATGTACTTTCCGTTCGAGAGGCAAGCCGGCAACTCGATCGGTTTGTTCATTCGCACGACCGGCGACCCGTTGACTGCGTTCCCGGCCATTCGATCCACCATCCGAGCGCTCGAACCTCAGGTTGTCTTGTTCGAAACGCGAACGCTCGCCGATCTGGCCGCGCAATCCGCAGCCGTCGCTCGACTCGCCATGCAACTTCTCACCGGCTTTGCCAGTCGTCGCGCTGTTGCTCTCGGCGGTGGGTATCTACGGCGTGATGTCGTACAGCGTCCGGCGACGGACACGGGAGCTGGGGACGCGTTTGGCGCTGGGCGCCAGCCGCGCCGACATCGTGCGCCTGGTCATGCGCGAGGCTGCCGTCCTCGCGGCCGTCGGACTCGTCGTCGGTGTTGGCACCGGCCTGACCGCAGCGCGCACGTTGTCCGCGATTCTCTATGGCGTCCCACCCTGGGATCCGCTTGCGCTGGCTGGCGCTGCCGCCTTGCTGACGGTGACAGCACTGGGGGCGGGCTACGTCCCGGCCCGTCGAGCGGCACGGCTCGATCCCGCGCGAACGCTGGCGTCGGAGTAGCCGGACGCGTTGCGCGGCCGTCCGTTTTCGAACAGGGTGGGCGCAAGTACGAACACCTTCGTCCTTATTTCTCGCGAAAACAGGCGAGATTTGTGGGCACTCGCCTTGCACCACGCGCCGTCGCGAGGTACCAGTGAACTCCGATCTGAAATACGCCTGGCGGTCGATCTGGAAGAGTCCGGCCACAACGATCGGCGCGATGCTGGCGCTGGCGTTGGGCCTGGGGGCGACGACCGTGATCTTTGGTTTGTTCAACGCGGTCCTGCTGCGGCCGTTGCCATACCCACACTCCGAACGTCTGGTGGAGATCTTTGGCACCGTCCAGCGCGAACAGACCGAGCGGCGCGGTGCATCATTCCCAGATTTTTTCGACTGGCGTGATCAGTCGAAGTCGTACGACGGCATGGCGGCCTGGATGGGCGCTGGCTTCATCATCTACGGCGCGGGCGAGCCCGAATTGGTGAGAGCTGAGATTGTCGATGGGCCCTACTTCGAGCTCCTCGGAATCCAGGCCGTCACCGGGCGGTTGTTTGGGGACGCCGATCACCGGCCTGGCGCATCACCGGTCGCCGTCATCTCCGAACGTTTGTGGGAGGAGCGGTTCAATCGATCGGCTGAGGCAATTGGCCGGACGCTGCAACTCGACTCGCGCGCTTTCACGATTGTCGGCGTTGCGCCATCGCGATTTCGTGGTCGATCCGATCAGGCCGTCGTCTGGACCCCGGCTCGGAGCACGTTTCCTCCCAATGCACTGAATCAACGCGGCAATCGCAGTTTTCCCGCCCTCGCCCGTCTCAAAGAGGGCGTGAGCCTCGAGTCGGCTCAAGCGGAGATGTTGGCGATCAATGCGCAGCTCGAACGCGCGTACTTCTCGACCAACGAGAAGCGCTCGGCCGTGGTCTCACCACTTGCGAACGAGGTCTTTCAGAACGTGAGACCAGCCGTCTCGCTGCTATTCGGCGCGGTGGGACTCGTCCTGTTGATTGCCTGCGCCAACGTCGCGAGCCTCTTGCTGGCCCGCGGCGAATCACGGCGACGCGAAATGTCGTTGCGCCGTGCCATCGGCGCCGAAGACGGTCAACTCGTTCGCCTGCTGATCATCGAAAGCGCCCTCTTGGTCGTGCTGGGTGGAGGACTAGGTCTGCTGCTCGCGCAGCCGATGTCGGGGGCGTTGATCACGCTGAGCCCGGTGCAACTGCCAAGTTTTGCGGCGCCGGCGATTGATTGGCGCACCGTCGCATTCGTCTCAGTCATTGGTATCGTCACGACGGTGGGCATCGGCCTGACGCCTTTGAGCACGCTCGGCCAGGAATCGCTCTCGCAGTCCTTGCGCGAAGGAGCGCTCAGCTCCCGCGGTGGCGCCCGCGTCTCGGCACTCCGCCTGATCGTCATTGGTGAGGTCGCGGTCGCTGTTGCGCTGCTGGTCGGCGCGGCACTACTCGGCCGCAGTTTCGCGGCATTGCTGGATTTCGATCCAGGTTTCAGAGCCGAAGGCGTCCTGAGCATGCGCGTGCAGCTGCCAGCGCCTCCAACCAGCGCTGACGGCGCTGCCCCTCCGGCCGGAGCACAAGGCTCGGGCGCACTCGTCTTGCTCGAGCGATTGCGTGGGCTGCCCGGTGTGCGGAACGCAAGCTTGACGACGCAGGTGCCACTGGTCGATGCGGGGGCGATCTTCTATGCGGCCGAAGGGCAGTCGGCCACGGACGCGACCAATCGACCACGTGCGTACACGCATCGCGTGACGCCGGGCCACTTCGACACGCTGGGCGTCCAACTGATCGAGGGCCGCGAGTTCGCACTTGCCGACATGAACGCTGACAGCGCGGCCGTCATCGTGAGCCGGAAGGTTGTTGAACGCTTCTGGCCCGGTCAGAGCGGCGTTGGGCATCGAATCAAGCGGGGCGCGCTCGACGCAGACGGGCCCTGGCTGACCATCGTCGGCGTGGTCGACGAAACGAACCTTCGAGGGATCCCGCGAAATCCGACAGCCGATCCCGATCTGTATTTCCCGTTCAACCAGGGCGCGCGCGGGTTTGCCGTGCTCCTTCGCACCGACGGCGATCCGACCGCGCTCGCCGGTGCCGCGCGATCGCTGATTCAGCAGTCGGCTCCCGGCGTTGCCGTCTTCAATCTGCAGTCGCTCGAGACGCTCGTCGCGACTCAGCTGGCGCCCGCACGGTTCTTGAGTTGGCTGACCGGTGTGTTCGCGGCGATCGCTTTGACGCTCGCGGTGATTGGGATCTACGGGATGTTGTCGTATTGGGTCCGGCGTCGCACCGCGGAGCTGGGCATTCGCACGGCACTGGGCGCGAACCGCGGAAGCCTTCTTGGCCTCGTCGTGGGCCAGGCCCTCACGATGGCGACGGTGGGCGTTGCCGTCGGCGCGTCGCTGGCCGCAGGGCTGACGCGATTCATCGAAAGCCAGCTTTACGCGGTTCAGGCGATGGACTGGGTTTCGTTCGGCGTAACGGCCGCGATCATGATGGCCGCCTCGTTACTCGCGAGCCTCGCGCCCGCGCTCAGAGCGCTGCGCCTGGATCCGCTGGTGGCGTTGCGGAGCGGGCAGTAACCCTCTACTGCGGCAGCG
>CAVRUW010000004.1:0-62823 GCA_963724485.1 uncultured Acidobacteriota bacterium | reverse complement strand
CTGCCCGTTCTGTGAAACCGACTCTCAACGGCTCGCGAGTGTGACCATCGAGGGAGAACCCGGCCTGCGCATTGACCACTGCGAGTCCTGTGGCGGCTACCTCAAGACATACGACGGCCAGGGCAACGAGGCTCTATTGCTATCGGACTGGTCTTCACTCCATCTCGACCTCATCGCTCACGATCGTGGACTGAAAAGGCTGGCCGCGTCGCTTTACGAATTCGAGCCCGAGCGCCAACCGTAGTCGGGCCCGAACGAAGGGCGGCTGCGCCGCACGCGCCGGCCCGCGCGTCCGCTGGGTCACGAGTCCGAACCGGAACCAGTCCGCCGGTGCCAGCGTCGGCTCCGACCAGTTGCATAGGAAGCTGCCAGCGCCGCCATCCCCGGCCGACCCTGACGCACAGGCACCCGAGAGCGGCCTTACTCAGAACACCGCACTCAACAAACGTTTCAGCAGCTCCTCGAGCGAGATCATCGTCAGGAGTAGGGGCGTCAGCGGGGCGAGCGTGACGACCCCCAACTGAAAGACTGTCTCCTTCGTGAACGGCACGAACCGCATGGTCTTGATCACCTCGAAACTGTTGGCCAGATCGGCAAGTGATTGGATGTCGGCACTGCCCATGAGCGGTTCGGCCGGGTCCCGGTCGCCGCGCACCCACTTCGTGTCGAACTCTCTGGCGTAGCGCTGCGCCAGCACGCCGTACTCGCCGAGGCCGGTGCGTTTCGCGCGCGCAAGCTGTCCGGCGAACACCATGAGCGGCCCGAGCACCACGAACACGAGGATGCCGACGCCACCGATGATCTCCACCGTGAATTGCGTGAGCTTGGCGCCGTCGAAGAAGATGCGATCTGCGATCAAACCCGCGAGTAGCACTCCGTGCGCGAGCAGCACCGGGGTGAACGCGTAAACGACGTTGGTGAGGAATCCCAGCCCGCCGACGCGATCCGGATGGGTCGGGAGGAGCCTGAGTTGCAGGCGTGACACCTGCCAGAGAAAGCGGGCCCAGATGAAGATCCGGAAATACCAACGGACCATCAGGAACTGGAAGATCGGCAGGCTGACCACCGCGTGCCACCAGCCGGCGAGCGACAGGTTGGGGAATCCCGAGCCGCTTCCCGCCGCCGTTCCCACGGCCCAGGTGTTCGCGTCGACGGCGATGTAGCCCCGCAGCGGAATCCCAAGCCCGAAGATGAGAACGATCAGCAGGAGCTCGGCGGCCAGCGAATTCCGCAGGCGCATGGCGGACTCGAGGGCCGCGTTGACACGGGGCCGGTCGGAGTTGGCAATGAGGTTGCGCGTGATGAAATGCGCCAGAAGTCGCCTCATCCGAAGGTGGACCCCAAGCTCCGCCAGGACGAAGAGCGGCATCGCGAGAAGAAACCGCGCGTGCACTTCCGCGTTGAGGAGGAAGGGGACTTCCACGTCGCCCCACCACGCCCGCCCCTCCCACGCCGAGAGCAGCAGGAGTGGCAGCCACGTGATCAGCACGCCGGCGAGAATGCGGCGGTGAACCAGCGTTAGCGCATCGTCGGAGAGGCGCGTCCGGCGCAGCAGCTGGTACAGCGGGCCGCCCAGCACGACGGAGAAGTCGGGAGGCTCCTCTGGCAGCGGCTCCGGCGTATCGGGGTGATTGGTCGTCATCGACGCAGCATGCCCTCCCGGCGATGGCTGCACGGGCACTCGACGCCGATCATGTCTGAGCGATCAACGCTATGGCTTGACCTTGATCGCCGCGCTCAACTGGAACTGCAGGCGTGTCTCGGCCGGCAGCTGCAGGTGCTCCTGACCCTGGCTGGCGACCACGGCGCCAGTGGCCCCGCCCACCGCCGCACCAATCGCCGCGCCTTGCCCGCCACCCGCGATGCCGCCGACGATGGCGCCCAAGCCAACACCGCCGCCGATCTTTCGAGCGCTCTTCTTGCCTTCGCCCGACCCTTTCGCTTCAACGTAGGCGGTGACGACTTCGTATGTCTGCCCTCCGAAGGCTATCGAGTTTGCCTTGAGCGAGATCTTGTCGCTGCCCTTGATCGTTCCCGACTGCTCGACTCGGACAGCTTGCACGACGACGGCGGCGTTGCGTGGGATGACGACTTTTCCATCGAGCATCACCGGATCGTCGACCAGTGCGCGGAACGTCGAGCCAGCCTTCGCGACGTCTACATCAATCGCTTCGGTGAGCCGGACATTCACGATGGTGTTCGCCGGGACGGTGACCGGAGCCGGCGCACGCGCCGGTGAGGGCGGCGGCGGAGGAGGCTTCGGCGCCGCGCGCTCCGTGAATTCGACGCCCGCCACGTCGGCGACGGGAAACTCGGCTCTCGAACCGTTCGCGAGCAGCAGTCGGACGGTGGACGAGTCGGCGCCCGTGAAGGTGCCCTCAACGACCTTGCCTGACCGGAGCCGCACGCGGTCCGCAGACACGGCGGTGCCGGCCAACAGGACCAGGATGACGACCAGAACCCGGGAACAATACGTGTGCATGGTTCTCACCTTTCGTGCCTGCCCTTACTTGACAATCGGAAGCGCCGCTGAGATCTGCAGATCGATGATCATCAGCAGCTGGTTCTCGACCTGGAGAAATCGCGCCGCGGTTTTTGGTGAGAGCGCCGCTTTGAATCGCCCGTAATACTTTTCCTTGAGCGACGTGCGTCGCGACTCGAGTTCGAGCGCCTTGGTGGCGAGCTTGTCAGCGAGGGCATCAGTCACCTTGTCGTAGTTGTTCGCGTACTCTTCGATCCCGCTGACCCGCTCGTCGTTGATTTTCGAGAGTTCGACGTCGTACTCGCGATAGATCGGCCAGAACGCCTTGTCCTCGGCCTCGGTGAACTCCATCAGCTCAGTGATGAACGCCACCTTTTGCGCTCGTACGTCGGATCGCAGCAGCTCGACGTAGGCGCGCAGATTCTCGTCCTTCGTTTCGGCAGGGGTCACCGCCGCCTGCTGCGCTGATATCGTGCCTGTCGCGATCACGGCGAGCACGACCACGCCGCGCCATACCCGGTTCACCATTTTTGCTTCCCTTCTGTGCTCCACACGCCGCTCAGGCCCCAGAGGGTGACGCGGCCGGCCGCGCGCCCGCGGTCACCACCTCGCTTGTCGGCGGCTGCCCCGTTTCGGCAAGTTGTTTGTAATAGCGGCCCACACGCCACGCCAGCCCGAGCCAAATCACCACGAGCAGCGCGTTGATCGCCGCGAACCCACGCGGCTGCAGCACCCAGACCGACGTGCCCGCGAAGACCAGGAGCGCCGACAGCACGTCGCCCATACGCACGAAAAACGAGTCGATGGCCTGCTTCGCGCTGAACTTCTGTTCATAGGTGCACGGCAGGAACAGCATGTTGCGAACCGTGTTGTTCAGCGAATAGTCGGTGGAATTCTCGGCAACCTTGCCCACCAGAACGAACAACAGCGTCGGCACGAAGACGAGAATGTTGTAGGTCAGGAGCGAGACGACAGGCAAGATCATGACCGCCCATGTCATCCCCAGATGTTTCACCACGCGGGACACGACGAAGAGTTGCAGCACCAGGCCGAGCACGTTCACGATGCTGAAATACTTGGAGTAGAAGTCGCCGATCAGCTGCTCCTCGGTCAGCCCGCCGCTTTGCCCTTGGGCGACGAGGCTGACGGCCGTGTCTTTGACGATGCTGCCGAGAATGTACTCGCCAGTCGTATTCACCCAGTTCACGAGCATCAGCATCAGCGCCATGAGCAACAGATAGCGCGTGCGGAACACCATGGCGAAGGCGTTGCTGCCCGACGGCTTTGCGGTTGCGCCCGTGAGAGCAGACACCTTCGCCGCCGCCGGCGGGCGGCGTCGGCTTTCGCGCCCGTTGATGTAGTTGGTCAACCAGAGCTGCCCAAACAGGATCGCCGCGCCGAGCAGCATCAGTTGATACACACCCAACGGCTCGATGAGACGATCGGCGATGCGGGCGCCTCCGACGGCGCCAAGCGATGCGCCGAAACCGACGATCACGAAGAGCCGCTCGCCTTCCTCCTTGGTGTAGACGTCGTTGGCGAACGCCCAGAACTGCGCGATGATCATCAGGCTGAAAATGCCAATCCACACGAAAAACACGATGGCGAGCGGCACGCCGAACTGCGCGAGCACGTAGAAGATCACCGGACACACGGCGAAGAACACCGTGACCACGTTGATCAACTTCATGCGTGCGTACTGGGTGACGAGACGGCCGTAGAACGGCACGACCAATGCCAGCAGCAAAACCTGACCGGCCGAGAGATAGCTTTTAAGTTCGGCCGAGCCCTCGCCGAGGATCAGCGCCTCCCTCACCGGCTTGAGCACGTAATAAGCCATCAAAATGAGAAACACGTTGAGCCCCAGGAGCAGGGCGGTGGTGGACTCGCCGGCCCGGACCTCGGTAAACAGGTTGAGGAATTTTTCCAACCCTCGCGGACGAGACTGCTCCGTCATCGCGCAGGGATGATAGCAAGAAGGCCGCCGTGTCGTGGCCGAATCCGCCACCGCCTGTCGTCGCGCTGGCAGAGTCGCCAACGTCAGGCGTCAACCACGTATGGTGTGGCGGGTCCCGTCACAGCCGACGGTCGAGCGCTCACTAAATGCGGTGAATGGCTGTCGTCGGGGGCGTCCGGCCTTGTCCTCACCTACCGCCGCCGGCCGCCTGCCACGAAAAGCGGTCCCCGGATGCCGAACTCACAGCGCCACGGCAGGTGGCTCACCGCATGTTGTGAGCCTATAATGCCTGTCCTTGGCTATGCGATCACCCGGGCGTTCTTTCACGCCAATTTCCGAGCAAATTCTCAGCGCCCTCCCAAACGGTCAGCTGGAACGCTCCTTGCGGATTAGCGCCCTGAACCTACACCCCAGGAGGTGCATTTTGAACGTGTTACGCGCAGTGCTCACCGGCTCGCTCCTCATGCTCCCCGCGATCGCCGCCGCGCAGGACGTGAAAATCGATTTTGACAAAGCCTTCAATTTCTCGCCGGTCAAGACCTACTCGATCAAGATCGGCACGACATGGGGCAACGACCTCTCGCAGCGCCGCGTCCTTCAGGAGTTTGACGAGGCCATCGCCGGCAGAGGCTGGAAGAAGGTTGATGAAGCCCAGTCGGATATCGTCGTCATCCTCCACGGCGCCACTCAGAACAAGCGCAACGCCACCACGCACTACAGCGGCATGGGCGGCTACGGCTACCGCGGCTTTGGCGGCGGCGGCATGGCCACGGCCTCGACCGTCGTGAACGAGTACACGGTCGGCATGCTCGTCGTGGACATGTTCGACGCGAAGTCCAAGAACCTCGTGTTCCGCGGCACCGCTGAAGACGAAATCTCGGACAATCCCGAGAAGAACGCGAAAAGGCTCGAGAAGGCCGCGACGAAGATGTTCAAGGACTTCCCGCCGCAGGCAAAGAAGTAGCGTCCTTCGCTCGGTCGTGGCACCCGATGGTGCCTGGTGGGTCGCGGGCCCGTCGGCGTCAGTGTGTTTTGCACTCTGTGGTGCCGGGCCTGCGAGAGGCGCGTTCACTCCATGCTCTTCCGGAGATCGATAAGGACCTGATCGGCTGCGTCAACGCGAATCAGGCCGAGGCGCGGGAACTCGAGGTCTACGATCACATACACGGTCAGTGACAGGATGGCCTGCGTCGGCGGGCAGCAGATCGAGACGCAGGTAGGCCGACATCGATGCTACGACGGTGGCGGTTGATCTCGCAAAGGTCACCACAAATTTGTCGCGCGTTCATCGCCCCTTGTGAGCCTCCGATCATTCCGCTGGGTTCCACAGCACGAACGGTTGATTTACTCAATCTTTGAGGCAGTTCTCCGACCGCCGCCATCGGGGTGACTGGCCTGCCCTTTGCTCAGGGCGACGCAGAGCGACAAGTACGTCGAACAACCAGCACGAACGATAGACGATTGGGGAGGAAGGTAATGGGTTCCAAGGCAGCCGTCACTGAGCAGGATCGGTTGAACGCCGCGCGCGAGGCGCACATTCCCTGGAAGAAATGGGGGCCGTACCTCAGTGAGCGACAGTGGGGCACGGTCCGTGAGGACTACAGCGACAACGGCGACGCCTGGAATTACTTCACCCATGACCACGCTCGCTCACGCGCCTACCGGTGGGGCGAGGACGGGCTCGCGGGACTCTGCGATGACAAGCAGCGGCTGTGCTTTGCCCTTGCATTGTGGAACGAGCGGGACCCTATTCTGAAAGAGCGCCTGTTCGGGCTCACCAACAACGAAGCGAACCACGGCGAAGACGTCAAGGAGTACTACTTCTACGTTGACAGCACGCCCACTCACTCGTACATGAAGTACCTCTACAAGTACCCGCAGCGGGAGTATCCCTACCGGGATCTGATCGACACGAACCGGAGACGATCGCGCAACGAATTCGAGTACGAGCTGCTCGATACCGGCGCCTTCGAGGAGGACCGGTATTTCGACGTGTTCGTGGAATTCGCGAAGGCGAGTCCCGAAGACATCGCGTTCCGCATCACCGTGCACAATCGTGGGCCTGAGGCGGCCCGGCTTCGTGTCGTGCCGACCCTATGGTTCCGCAACACCTGGTCCTGGCACGCGGATCAGCCGAAGCCGTCGCTACGCGAGGTGGGGCCGGGCGTCATCAAGGCCACACACCATGAGCTTGGCGAGTACCGGTTGTTCTGCGATGGCGGTCCGGAGCTGCTCTTCACCGAGAACGAGAGCAACGCATCCCGTCTGTGGGGCCAGCCCAATGCGTCTCCCTACGTGAAGGATGCGTTCCACGAATACATCATCTCGGGCCGCGACGAGGCGGTCAACCCGGCGAAAGTCGGGACCAAGGCTGCCGCCCACTATGTGCTCGACGTGCCCGCGGGCGGAAGCAAGACGGTCAGTCTGCGTCTTGCGTCTGCGGGCCCGGGCGAAGCGCTTGCCGGTGAGAAGGTAGGCGATGCCTTCGGCGAGTTCGACAAGATATTCAAAAGCCGAATCGCCGACGCCGACGAATTCTACGATCGGATTTCGCCGAAGTCGCTGAACGAGGATGAACGGCGTGTGCACCGTCAGGCGTTGGCGGGCATGCTCTGGACCAAGCAGTACTACTACTTCGACCTCGAGCAATGGCTCCGCGAGCACAAGAGTCATCCGCTGCTCGACTCCTCCCGGCATGGCGTGCGGAACACCGAGTGGTTCCACATGCTCAATGCCGACATCATCTCGATGCCGGACAAATGGGAGTACCCCTGGTACGCGGCCTGGGACCTGGCGTTTCATACGATTTCGCTGTCGCTCGTGGATTTCGATTTCGCCAAGGATCAGCTTCTGCTGATGCTGCGCAGTCTCTACGCCCACCCCAATGGCCAGATTCCCGCCTACGAGTGGAACTTCGGCGATGTGAATCCGCCGGTGCACGCGTGGGCGACGCTGTATCTCTACAAAATGGAACGGAACCTCGGCCGGGCGGATCGGCGTTTCCTGGAACAAGCGTTTCAGGGCCTGATGCTGAATTTCAACTGGTGGGTGAATCGGAAGGATCCTGCTGGCCGCAACGTGTTCGCGGGGGGATTTCTCGGTCTCGACAATATCGGCGTCTTCGACCGCAGCTCGCCGCTCCCCACGGGCGGCTCCGCTCGAGCAGGCCGACGGGACCGCGTGGATGGCGTTCTATTGCCAGAACATGCTGGACATCGCCCTTATTCTGGCCGAAACCGACCCGGTGTACGAAGAGGCCGCCTTCAAGTTCGTCCAGCATTTCATGTGGATTGCCTACGCAATGGACCGCCGAGGCGAGCATCACGACGAGATGTGGGATGAGCAGGACGGATTCTTTTACGATCTGTTGCGGCTCCCCGACGGGCAGGCCATGCGTTTGAAGACACGGTCAATGGTGGGACTCTTGCCGCTGTGCGCGTCCACGGTATTCGACGGCGGCGCCGCCGAGCGGCATCCGAAGCTCATGGCGATGATCGCCCAGTTCCGCGCACGCCATCCCGAGTTGGCATCTCAGGTGGCCCCGACCGACGAAGGGTTCATCGGCTACAAGGGACGGCGTCTGCTCTCGATCCTCAACAAGCGGAAGTTGGAGCAGGTGCTCGCCTACATGCTCGACGAAAACGAGTTCCTCGGGCCATACGGTATTCGTGCGCTCTCTCGCTACCATCTGGACCATCCGTTCGTGTTCCACGTCGGCGGTCAGGAGCTCAAGGTTCAGTATCTGCCAGGGGAATCGGACAGCGGCATGTTCGGCGGCAACTCCAACTGGCGAGGCCCCGTCTGGATGCCGGTCAATGTGCTGCTCATCCGGGCGCTCTTGAACCTGTTCGCTTTCTACGGCCCTGAGTTCAAGGTGCAATGTCCGACCGGTTCGGGGCACTACATGACGCTGTTCGAAGTGGCTGAGGAAATCGGCCGCCGGCTGGCGAATACGTTCCTGCGCGATGCCAATGGACGCCGGCCCGTCTACGGAGGAACCGCAAAGTTCCAGGACGATCCGCACTGGCGCGATCTGATCCTCTTCTACGAATACTTCCACGGTGACAACGGTGCGGGGATCGGCGCCAGCCACCAGACGGGGTGGACGGGTTCGGTCGCAGCGATTCTTGACATATTCGGGCGTCTCGAGGCCGAAGATGTGGAGTTGGAACCTGAGCAACTACGGGCGCAGCTCGTGAAGGAACAGGTGGGCGGATAACGGACAAGGGATCGAGGAGCGTTTGTTCCGGGCGCAACAGGCCCGTCAATTACTGAGATCGACCCGTTGCAGGAAAGCTGCGGGGAAAGGAGCGGCGACTGAAGCGCCGCTGGTATCGATGATATCCATGATACCGAGCAGAAGGTCTTCCTGAATGGTCAGGAAGGCCGTCTGCTCGCTCTCGAGCACGTAGGCGAAGATCTCGAGGTCCAGCGACGCGCCGCCGAATCGGATGAACCGGGCACGTGCGGACGTCGAGTCCACCTTGGGATGAGCGTCGAGCAGACGGCGGATCTGGGCGAGTACAAAACGCAACTGGTCCGCACTCGTCTGACGTCCCAATCCGACCGTATGCTGAAACCGGATTCGGTCACGATTGGCGAAGTTCTCCAGGATCATGGACGCGAGTTGACCATTGGGAACGGAGACGACTGTTCGATCCAGCGTCCGGATGCGCGTGGAACGAATTCCAATGTCTTCGACCGTTCCAACGAACTCCCCCACCTTGCACACATCCCCCACGTTGACTGGCTTATCCGAAATCACCATGATGCCGCCGAACAGGTTTTCAATCGTTTTCTGCGCGCCGAACCCGATGGCTATGCCGCCGACGCCAAGCCCGGTGAGCGCGGCCGTGAGATCGACATCCGCAAGATACAGGAGAACCAGAACCGCCACGATCACCGTCGCCGCCTTCAACAGGCGGTTGATCAAGCGCACCAGCGCCACGTCTCCCGACCGATGGACTCGTTGAAGGCGCTTCAGGCTCAACTCCTCCACAACATCCACCAGGCGTAACAAGAGCCAGCACACGGCCATGACCATCAAGGTCACTGCCACACGAGTCCAGAAGTTCCGCGTGGTGAGGCTGAGGCCGAAGAACGAGCAGCCGTAGAAAACCAAGGCGAGAACCAACAGGCGTAATGGGCCCACGCTGGCCAACGGGCGGTCGTGCTGTTCTCGCGTGAGGCGGCGGAACGCCGGGCTCAGCAAAACAGTCAGAGCACGGGTGGACAGCGTCGCGAAAACGAGGATCAGAGGGATGAGAAGAAGGGCGGCGATCCATCGATAGACTGGAATGGACAGCCATCGAATCGTTCGGAGCCGCTCCGGCACATACCGTTCGATCCACGACGGCTCGATTTCATCATAGAGCCGAGGGATCTCCTGCAGCATGCTGGAGGAGAACAACCAAATCGGGGTGCCTTGACCTCGCGTCACACGGTCCACAAATATCTCGACATTGCCGGACGGGCTTTCGACAAGACCGAGACGATCACGATTGGTGACCCCATCGCCAAGATCGCCGTCCGGCGCATGACTGAGGCGATCCAGGTTCGTGAAGAGCTTGCGGTCTAGAACGACACCCAGCTTCTGGGCCAGCTCGCGCCGGTCTCGAGGCTTGAGCCCGGAATCCAGATACTCCGCGGCGCGATCGAGGTTTTCTTCTTCGGCGGCCGTGATTAAGCCGACCACTGTCCCGCGGGGGGTGCTGCGGCCCAAGGGATCCTCGACGGGCTGTTTCTGCTCCGCGGTTGTACTTTGCGGACGCTCCGTCTGCGGGGACTGCGCTTCCACTCGTTGAAGTAGAAGCAGACTGAGCAGAACCACGAAGGACGCCAGGCGGGCCAGTGGAGTGTTCACCTGGGCTTCCCGACCTCCGCCTTCGCCGCGGCGCGCCGCTCCCGCTGTTCGTTGAGCAGACGGTAGGTGATGTAGTACTTGTAAATATTGCTCACGTAGGTGACCGTTTCTCGGCCGATCCGCTCCGAGGCGACGCGCTCGACGTTGCCGAACCACACGTTGGGATTGAGGCCTCGCTGCTCCGCCTCGCGTCGGAGCTGCCTGATGCGTCCCGGCCCGGCATTGTAGGACGCAAACGTCATGAGGCCCTTGTTCAGAGGGTCCATGGGCTCGTTCGCGTAGTAGCGGTCCATCATGAACCGCATGTACTTCACGCCGGCGTGAATGTTTGGCTCGATCTTGCTAATGTCGCCAACCTTCAACTCCTTCCCGGTCGGCGGCATGACCTGCATCACGCCAATCGCGCCCACCGGGCTTTTGACGCTTTGATCCAGCGTCGACTCCTGATATCCCTGCGCCGCCATCAGCAGGTAATCGAGGTTGTACTGCTCTCCGTACTTCTTGAAGAGCTCGACGACTGCCGCCAACTTCCGGCGCTCGGCCTCGGCTGCCGCGTTCTTGGCGTATTTGGTGCTCTCGAGATAACGACGTTCAACCACGTTTCGGAATCCGTCGCCCTTGCCGTGCTTTCGGATCCACGCGTTGACCACGTCTCGCAGCTTGGGGTTCTCCTTGCGAAACGCGACCGCCAGGCTGCCGCCCGACCGCACGACGACGTCCCGATGCACGGTGAGATCGGTGAACACTTTGCTCCAGAAATCCGCCAGGTAGTCGTCCACGACCGTGATGGGGGCAAGGCCGGCGTTGACCATTTCGAGCACGTCGTCGTCTTCGAGAACATCGGGAGCGACCGTGAGCACTACTGCCGGCTTGCCGCGCGTCTTCAGCTGCTCGTTCAGTGTGACAAGGCTCTCGTCATAGATACTTCCTTTACGGACGAACACTTCCTGCCCGGCCAGATCCTCAACCGTGGTGATCGGCGGCGCTCCGGGCCCCGTGACCACGACCTGGCTGACGTTGGTGCGTGTCGGCTCTGAGAAGGCGACGAGTTTCTCCCGCTCGGGCGTGACGGTGACCATCGCCGCGACCATGTCCACCTTGCCGCTCGAAAGGGCGGGGTACAACTGGTCGCGTGACATCGGCACGATCACGACGTGCACCTTGAGGTTGCCGGTCTTCAAGTCGGTGTTCAGATCGTTCTCGAATGACTTCAAGGACTCGTAGGTGATCCCGCGCTCCTGCCCCCTGTCGAGGAAATAGTGCGTGCGGTTGAACGTCACGGCCACGCGAATCGAGCGACGCTTGACCATCTCGTCGAAGTCGCCCATGAACGGTTTGTCGATCACAGCGCGCACGGGTTCCGGGAGAACGTCCATGGGCGAAGCCGTCGGCGGGATCGGCGCCTCGTCCGCAGTTCCATTCGTCGCCGGCGCAGTCGTCGTACCATCCTGGCTGCACGCCGCGACAGTCATCAAACAGGCAACCATCAACGCTCGACGACATCTCTGACCTGGCATCGGTTTCATCGCTCCTTGAACTATCTTGAACTGAAAACGGGTACCGGCTCGATTGTGACTCTGACGGCTCCGCATAACCCTCGATCCTCGCCTCGATAACGTGTTCAGCAAAACACAACCGGACCCGCATCAAGCCGGGATGCTGTAACGCGCCATGACAATCGTGATGTCGTCTTGAGCGCCGGCGTCGAGGGCCATCTTCAACAGCGTTTGGCAATGTTCGTCGGAGGTGGCCCGCCGCTCGAGTGCCGCTTCGATCCGCGCCGCTGGCACCACGTCGGTGAGGCCGTTGGTGCACAGCAACAATACGTCGCGATCCAGGAGATGGAAGTGCTCGACATCTACCGTCAGCGTGCCGGCCTGGCCGGCACCAATGGCGTCGGTGAGGAGATGCTGCAGATCCTTGGCGACCGGCTTCACGTCGGGCGGACGGTCTCGAACCGTTGCCCGCTCTTTGATCGTGTGATCCCGCGTCAACTGAGTCAGTTGGCCGTCGCGAAAGAGGTACGCCTGCGAGTGGCCGACGTGGGCGAAAAAGCAATCGCTGCCCGCGCTATAGGCGGCGGTCAATGTCGTCTGCATGCCTGCCAAAGCCGGTTCCGTTCGGCGGCGTTCGGTGACGATCTGGTCAGTCTGGCGATAAAATCGGTCGGCACGCGCCATCACCTCGCCGGCAATCCGCTCATCGATCCTCAAATCCCATTTGCCAAAGTGCAGCGTGAGGTGCACGAGCGTGCTGATCGCCAGACGGCTCGCCTCTTCGCCATCCCCTGTGTCGCCGACGCCGTCGGCGACCATCATTCCGTATCCAAACTCATCGAACGGCAGCGGCACCTCGGCGCGCGGAAGGCTCGTCATCAGAGTCTGTTGATGTCGGCCCATGCGGACGATCAAGTAATGGTCCGCCTTGATCGTACGCAGCCGGCCGCGGCGCGAGCGCGCGCCAAACTCCACCTGCACCTGCGCCGACAGCGGCGGAAAGTCGCCGGGCCGCCGCAGCGGCGACGGTTCCACTCGATGTCTCGCCTGCGAATTGTGCTCGTCAGTCATGACAACCTGGTTCCAGATGGCGGGACGTCAGCAGGTTACCTTGCCGTCGGCACCGTAGTGGTCAGGGTCTGCGGCTTCATTGAGGTCCCACGGAGCAAGAAGGCGGCCGCTCACTATCCCACACGCGGCGCCTGAATTGGGCGTTTTTGGCGCGGGCGGCGAGGTCCGCGCCGCACTTGACCAGTGGGTCGTGACGCGACTCACAAATGCCGTGAAGCCTTCGCGCGGTGGCCGGCTCGGCCATTCGTGCCAGTCGGCTCACGGCCTGCGTCAAGAGGCTCACAACATATGGTGAGCCGTCAGGTCGGCGCTCGACACTGCAGTCCCAGGTCTGGCGTGCCGCAAGCCTCGAATCATCAAACGTGCTGGCTCGCGTCTTGCGGTACCAGACGCGAGGCTTATCGTCGTCTGGAGAACAACCAATGACAGTGAAAGCGTGGATTCCAATGCGTTCTGGACCAGCCCTCGTGACGCTGGCCGCGATCAGCCTCGTCGCGTGCGGCCCTCGTGAGCCGACCACCGAGGCCGAACGGCTGACACGTGGCCGGGAGCTCGTGCAACAGATGAGCACGCGGCTGGCCGCGGCGTCGCCAGTGAGTGTGACGACAACCGAGACACGCGACGTTGTCCGCGGTGCCGGTGCGAAAGAGTCAGTCTCTCTGACGGGCATCTACACCGTGCGACGCCCCGATCGCTTCCACAGCTGAGATGACGGGCGGCCCGGGCCTGGAGTCCTGGTACAACGGCAAGACCATCACCATCGTCGCCCACCCGCACAAGGTCTTCGCCCAGGCGCCGATGCCCGACACCATCGACCGCACGCTGGACGCGCTGGCCGAACGCTACGACATGGCGCTGCCGATGGGCGATCTGTTCTATGGCTCCGCGGAAAAGGCGCTGCTTTCCGACACCACCAAGGGCGGCTATGTTGGCACCGAGAATGTCGGCGACACGCCCTGTGTTCACCTGGCCTTTCAGGACGTCGGGGTTGACTGGGAATTGTGGCTCCCAGCTCAGGGCGAGCCGCTGCCAAAACGACTGAAGGTCGTGCAAAAGCAGCGCACCGGCAAGCCCGTCGCTGATGTGACGTTCACCGCTTGGGATTTCGCGCCGCAAGTCACCGATGCCACGTTCGTCCCGAAGGTGCCCGCGGACTACGAGGGCATCGCCGTGGTGCAGCGAGCGGCGGCGGTCAAGGGCGGCAAATAGGACAGGTCTGGCGGGTCGGTCCGGTAGGGCGGGTTAGGGAAACAAAGGATGTCAATCATGCGGCCACAGAGTACGTCACGAAAACTAATCGGCCTCTTGATCGTGGCCGCGTTCGTCACGTCGATCGGCCTGGTGCCGACAGGTGCGCAAGTGCGCGCCGGACGGCGCGGCGC
The DNA here is from genome assembly GCA_963724485.1 of uncultured Acidobacteriota bacterium. Taxonomy (GTDB): domain Bacteria; phylum Acidobacteriota; class Vicinamibacteria; order Vicinamibacterales; family UBA2999; genus JACCSI01. Next base: position 48,572 of record CAVRUW010000004.1, on the reverse strand, counting down.
CGTGGCCAAAGGCGACGACGGTGCGGTGGCCGCTGGTCCGCGGGGCGCGGCCGTCAAGGGTGAAGAGGGCTACGCCGCAGCGGGCCGCCATGGTGCGGTGGTCAGCGGCGAAGAAGGCTATGCCGCCGTCGGCCGAAACGGCAACGTCGTGACCGGCGAGGAAGTCGACGTCCAGGGCGGGGCGGTCGGTCGCCGCGGCGCGGTTGTCGTCGGCGAAGAAGGCGCCGCGGCCGTGGGCCGCTATGGCAACGTGGTGGTCGCCGACCGCTACGAGAGCTACGACGCCTGGAAAGCCGTGGCGGCGGTTGGCACCGGCATCGCCATCGGCACGATGCTGGCCAAGCCCCCGGCTGCCGCGACGACCGTCGTCGTGACCGGATCGACCTACTACTACCACGACAACGTGTACTACACACGCGTGATGAGCAGTGGCACGGTGACCTACCAGGTCGTGGCGCCTCCCGCAGGGGCGATCATCACAACGCTCCCGGCAGACTGTAAGAGTGTGCGCGTCGGGGACGCGACCTACTCGCAGTGCGGCCCGACCTATTACACGCGGGTGGCAACGGGATATCAGGTGGTCGTGCTGCAGTGACGGGATGGCGCGCATTGCTTCCGGTCGCGCTGTTGCTCACCGTCGCGTGCGCGCAAGTGATACTCGCCAGAACCGCTGACTTGAGCCCGTGGAAGGGCGGCGGCTTCGGGATGTTCTCCACGACGGACGACGCCGCTCGAAGATACGTGCGGGTGTTCGTCAGTGCGGCCGAGCGATCGGAGGAGATTGCGATCTCGCCGTCGCTCGAGGATGCCGCAAAGCGTGCGGCCGTGCTGCCCACGGACGTCGAACTCTCTCGACTGGCGCGTCGTGTCGTCGAACGCGAGGCCCGGTATCACCGCCCGGTGGAAAGCGTCCGCATCGAGGCGTGGCGCATCGAATACGCGCCCGAGACACTGGCCGCGACGACAAGTCTGATGCGCGACTTCGTCTACCGTGTGGACGCGACTGCTACTCCCCGCCCGTGACGAAGACGGCGTTTCCGACTCCGTCCTCACGCTGACCGCCATCATCCTGCTGCTGCGCCCGCTCGAGGTGTGGTGGGTGGCTCCGTTCGTGCTGACCGCGGCCTGTCTGTCGCTGGTTCTGCGAGCCGTCAGGCGAGCGCCGATCACGTGGGTGCTCGTTGCGGTGCTGGTGGCAGCCAGGATTGTTGTCGTGTGGCCACTCTCTGACAACCACATTTATCTCCTCGCCTATTGGTGCCTGGCAATTGGGCTTGCACTCTCGAGCCCACAGCCCGGGGCGACGCTGTCGGCGAGCAGTCGATGGCTAGTGGGCGCGGCCTTCGCGATGGCAGTTCTGTGGAAAGCGATGCTGTCCCCAGACTACGTCGATGGACGCTTCTTCAGGGTGACGCTGTTGACCGACGAGCGGTTTGCCGATGCGTCGTTGGTGTTTGGCGGATTGTCGCGCAATCAGATGGCCGAAAACCGTGCGTTCCTCGAGCCGCTGCCTGAGGGCGCCGAGCTCCTTACTCCGCCGGCGTTTGTCGAGCCGCCGCGTCTGCGCGTGTTCGCCCTGGTCGCGACCTGGGGGGGACTGGTGCTGGAAGCGCTCGTCGCGCTGCTCTGCCTGATCCCGGCCGACGGACGAATTCAGGTCGCCCGACACGCGGCGCTGCTCGTGTTCTGCGCCACGACGTACGCGCTGGCGCCGGTCGCGGGCTTCGGGTGGTTGGTTGCGACGATGGGTTTCGCGCAGTGCCGGCCGAACCAGCGACTGCTCCGCGGGGCCTACATCGTCGTGTTTGTCATGATTCTGCTCTACTCCCAGATTCCCTGGACGGCTGTGCTGGCCGAGTGGACGGGGCGTTGACCAGTCCGCTCCGCCCACGGACATTCAGTAGCGCTCGGGCACGAACTTCCGGCGCGCGATCGAGGCGTCATCGTCATAGGAGCGCTTGCGAGAGCGGCTCGGCAGCTTCACCTTTTCGGGCGGCAGGATCTTGTGTGGAATCAGTGACAGCACGTGCGCGAGGGTGTTCAGCCGCGCCGCCTTCTTGTCGTCCGAGCGAACGATGTACCAGGGCGCGAGGCGCGTATCGGTCTTCTTGAGCATCATGTCGCGCGCGCGGGAATAGTCGTACCACCGGCTACGCGACGGGAGATCCATCGGGCTGAGCTTCCACTGGCGCAGCGGATCTTCGATACGCGCTTCGAATCGGCGCTTCTGCTCGTCGTTGCTCACCTCGAGCCAGAGCTTGATCAGGATGATGCCGCCTTCGATCAGGAACTTCTCGATCTGCGGACATAAATCCAGGAAGCGCTCGTGCTCCTTCTTGGAACAAAAACCCATCACATACTCGACGCCGGCGCGGTTGTACCAGCTGCGATCGAAGATGACGACCTCGCCGGCTGCTGGAAAGTGCTGCATGTAGCGCTGCAGGTAGACCTGACTCTTCTCGCGATCGGACGGCGCCGGCAGCGCGACGACCCTGAAGGTCCGCGGGCTGAGGCGCTCGGTCATCGCCCGTATCGTGCCCCCCTTGCCGGCGCCGTCGCGTCCCTCGAACACGATGATGACCCGCAGGCCCTTCTCCTTGACCCACCGCTGGAGATGACAGAGCCGCACCTGCAGCTTGTCCAACGCCTTTTCGTATTTCGCTTGTTTCATCGCTCCCGTCCAGTGCAGTTAGCGTGCCTGGACTCGCCTGGGCAAGGTCAATGTGCCCCCGATATTGCAGAGGAGCCCCTGGATACCGGATGCGAAGGACTAAACTAGGTTCCGTCGGCCTCCAGAAGGCGCCCCCGATCAACGGCGCCCACGGGGACGTTTTGTGAGGAGAGGTTATGAAAATCAGGGCTCTGCTCCCCAGACTTGTGTTTGCAGCCTCCGCGCTGGCGGCCGCGCTCGTCACGCCACCGGCTGTGTCCGGTCAGAACGTGAAAGAGAGCTTTACCGGCTTTGCCATCAACATGAACAGCGGGCCGCGGACGGCGGTCATCGACTTCACGATCGAGCGGTGGTCCACGGACGAGGAGCGGAATCAGCTGCTGTCCATCATTACTGAAAACAAAGATCCCACGCAGCCCCTGCTGCGGGCGCTTCAGAAGATGCCAAAAGTCGGCTATATCCGCACGCAACAGACGCTGGCCTGGGATCTTCGCTATGCGCACCAGTTCAAGCTCGACGAAGGGGGTCGCCGGATAGTGCTTGCCACTGATCGGCCGATTGGCTTCCGCGAAGCGGTCAACCAGCCCCGCACCATCGACTATCCGTTCACCATCATCGAGATCCGCCTCAACCCGAACGATGAGGGCGAAGGAAAGATTCTGGCTGGCACCAAGATCTTCGTCGACAAGAACAAGACCATCGTGCTCGAGAACTACGGTCAGCAGCCGGTGCGGTTCAACGAGATCAAGAAGCAGAAATAGGGTTGAATCGCGAGACACGTCGTTCCCGGATGTCGGTGCGACCACCCTGCAAAATACGGCAGGCCGTGAGTGGGATGACGGTGATTGGTGACGCGGCCGTAATGATGGTGCCCCCGGCAACGCTGACGGTGGCGCAACTCTTGCGGTACGGCCTTTGTGGAATGCCGGATGGAGATCGTCGATGGTCGCGATCACCGTCTCATTCGTCTTGCTGGACGGCTCGCGGAGGCGCAAGTACCCGAGCTGCGCAAAGTGTGTGCAACCACCGTCGGGGGCATCCACCTGGATCTCGGCGAACTGATTTCGGTCGATGCCGTCGGCCTCGAGGCGCTGCACGGGTTGCGGGGTGCCGGCGCGCAGCTGCTTGAAGTCCCGGCGTACATCCAATTGAAGCTCGATCGACTCTCCGCCAGAAACGTGTCGCGGCACCGTTGACGAGCCACTTTCAGCTCACCGCCCTTCGCGACCCAATCACAGCATCTCGTCACTCGCCGCTTGCACTCGCTGCGATGTGCGCGACCGCCGCGCCGCGAAACCTCCGATCTCACCAAGCCCACCTGCCGCCATCGACGTGGCGCGACTCTTGCCAACCCGGCGCACGACCGCACCTGTCCGAGTGCCGGCGTCGCATCAGGGAAGATCTGGTCGGCCCTCCGACCGGACCGTTGCCGCGGGGCCTCCTAGTGATGCCACCCACACGACTCATGCTGGACACCGGGACCAGCTGGCTGTCGACCGGACGTGGCTTGCCCACGAGCGCACTATGATTTACGGCGACTTCATGCCGAAGTCAAATCGCGGGGGCTGCTAATCTTTAGTTCCACTACAACAACGGGTCAGGTGAGCTTGACCCGGCAGGAGTCGCTAACATGCAGTTGCTCGTTCGGATCATTCTCCTCACCGCCCTCCTCCCTCTGTCAACGACGATGGCCTTTGCTCAACCCACGGAGCCGCTGCTCGAGGGTCGCAGCATGTTCTGGGGCTCGCTGGGATTCCAGGGCGACCTCGGCGGCGCGGTCAACAGCAGCGGGATCGGCGTCGTCAGCGGACTGCGCGCCGAGATCAACGCCAACACCTGGGCAGAGCGCTATGACACGGCCCTGGTGTTTCGTTTTGGCGGCGCCTACAACGTCACGTCGAAATCGCAGGTTTTTGCGGCAGTTACGTGGGAGCAGTCGGAAGCCGACACGACCGAGGTCGGGCTGATCGGCGGACGACCGCTTTCGGCGAAGTTCAGCGACTACCAAGGCACGGGCGTCGACGTCGGGTATCGCTACTTCTTCAACACCGATTACAAGGCGAAGCCGTTCGTGGCCGGGTCAATCGGTTTCCAACAGCTTCAGGACATCACCATCAGTCTCTCGTCAGTCCCGTTCAACGACGCAGACGTGCCGTTCTATGACGACTCATGGGTGGCCGGTTGGCGTGTGGGGACCGGATTTCTGATGGATATCAACGAGCGTTTCGGCTGGCAGGTGACGATCGACCTCAAGTATTCAGGCGTGCTGTCCGATGAGGCCGGCATCGGCACCGTGGGTTTCGAACGCATCAACGACGTCGGCAACCGGTGGACGCTGCCCATTCTTGCTGGCGCGTACGTCAAGTTTTAAACAGGAGACACCATGAAGACGATTACAACGTTCCTCGGCGCTGCTCTATTGACCGTGATCGCGAGCACAGCGAGTGCGCAGAAGGTCGACCCATGGACGGCGCTACAGCAGGCGCAGGCGGATCTCAAAGCCGATCGACAGGCGGTCGTGGCGGCCAACCTGCCGCTGTCTGAAGGCGAGTCGAAGACGTTCTGGCCCGTCTACAAGGAGTACCGAGGCGAGATCGAGAAGCTGGCAGAGCGCGCGGCCAAGTTGATCGCCGCCTATGCCACCAACTTCGAAACGATGGACGATACCAAGGCCGACGCCTACTTGAAGGAGTTGATGGCATTAGAGCGGGACAAAGTCACCGTTCGTGAAAAGTACGTCCCCAAAGTCCGGTCTGTCCTGCCCGCGCAAAAAACCGCGCGGTTCTTCCAGATCGAGAACAAGCTCGATGCCATCGTCAACGTCACGCTGGCATCGGAGATTCCACTGGTGCCTCTCAAGAAATAGAGGTTCCTGTTGGTAAGCTGCCCCCGCGACGATGACGTTCTCACGCAAGATCCTGATTGGGCTTACCGCAGGCATCGCGGTCGGGCTGTTCTTCGGCGAGCGGGCGGCCGTTCTCGCGTGGGCGGCGGACGGGTTCGTGAAGTTGCTTCAAATGACGGTGCTTCCGTACGTCACCGTCTCGATTGTCAGCAGCCTGGGTCGCCTCGACTACGGCCAGGCGCGCACCCTGGGACTCCGCGTCGGGGCGGTCGTCGTGGGTCTCTGGCTCGTCGCCCTCAGCTTCGCGTTCCTCCTGCCAGTGGCCTTTCCGACGGTCGAGAACGCGTCGTTTTTCAGTACGTCGCTCGTGGAGCGCCGGCAGCCGTTCGACTTCGTGGGCCTGTACATTCCGTCGAACCCCTTCAACTCACTCGCCAACAACGTCGTGCCGGCGGTTGTCCTGTTCTCGGTGGTCCTCGGCGTGGCGCTCATCGGGGTCGAGCGCAAGCAAGCGTTGCTCGATGTCCTCTACGTCGTGGTCGAGGCCGTGTCGCGCGCGACGCGGGCGGTGACCAAGTTGACCCCATATGGGCTGTTCGCGATTGCCGCGACGGCCGCCGGCACGTTGAACGTCGATCAACTGGGCCGCTTGCAGATCTATTTACTGAGCTACGTCGCGCTCGCCCTCGTGGTGAGTCTCTGGGTGCTCCCGGGGCTGGTGGCCGCTTTGACGCCGATTCCGGCGCTCGATCTGCTGCGAACCACGCGCAACGCGCTGATTACCGCGTTCGTCGCCGGCGATCTCTTCATCGTCCTTCCCGCGCTGATCGAGAGCAGCAAGACGTTGATGCAACGTCATGGTGTGACACCGGAGGCGGCTGCGCTTCCCGACGTCATCGTGCCGGCGTCGTTCAACTTTCCACATAGCGGGAAGCTCCTCTCGATCAGCTTCGTCCTGTTTGCGGGATGGTTCGCCGATGCAATGGTGCCGCTCGCCGAGTATCCGCGGCTCGCGCTCTCGGGGCTGATCTCGTTTTTCGGCAGCCTCAATGTCGCGGTGCCATTTCTGCTGGACCTGTTTCGGATCCCGGCCGACACCTTTCAGCTGTTTCTGGCCACAGGAGTCATCAACTCGCGGTTCGGCACCCTCTTGGCCGCCGTCCACACACTGGCCGTGGCGCTTCTCGGCACGTGCGCCATGGTCGGTCTTCTCAGATGGCATCCTGGCCGGATGCTGCGCTACCTCGTGACGACGGCCATCGTGGTCGGCGTCGTTCTCGGCGGTGTGCGGGTTTTGTTTGGAACTCTTCTCGCACCGCAATATCGCAAGGGTGAAGTGCTGGCTCAGATGCACCTGCTCACGCAACCGACCGACGCCGTGGTCCATCGCACGGCGATCAGCGTGGACGAACCACCGCCGGCCGGGCCGACCCTGACCGCCATCCGCACCCGCGGCTCGCTGCGCGTCGGCTACCTTCCTGACTCGCTGCCGTACGCATTTTTCAACGAGCGAGACGATCTCGTCGGCTTCGACATCGACCTTGCTCATCGGCTGGCATCGGAACTCCGCGTGCGACTGGAATTCGTGCCAGTCCCACGAGCCACACTGGTCGAGTTCATGGCCGCCGGTCAATGTGACCTGCTGATGTCTGGTGTCGCGGTGACCACCCTACGGGCCAGCCAAATGCTGTTCTCGGCCTCCTATACCGACGAGACGCTGGGGTTGCTCGTGCTCGACCACGACCGCGATCGGTTTGCGTCATGGAGGGAGGTGAGGGCGCTCGGTGCCATCACGATTGGCGTGCCGGACGTCCCGTATTACGTCGACAAGTTGCACGAGCTCGCGCCCGCTGCGATCGTGCGCACAGTCAAGACCTTCGAGGAAGTCTTTGCGTCCGAACAGTTCGACATGGATGCCTTCGCACTCCCCGCCGAGCGTGGCTCCGCATGGACGCTGTTGCATCCGCAGTACACGATGGTGGTCCCCGAAGGCGTGCTGCTGAAAATTCCGCTCGCCTATCCAATCGGCCGGAGCGACGAAGGATTTGCCACGTTCATCAACACGTGGATCGACCTGAAGCGGAAGGATGGCACGCTGGATGCGCTCTTCAAGCACTGGGTGCTTGGGCAGAACGCCGTCCCGGCGCGGCCGCGATGGTCCATCGCACGCGACGTGCTGCACTGGATTGACTAAGGCAGGTGCCAGTGCCGGAGCGCCGGGCGGGTGCCGCCGGTGCCGCGGCACCTGCTTATCAGCAGACTGTGACACCCTCACGATATGCGGTGAATCGACCCGGCAGATCCTGCGGAACCTCTCAATCCGAAGTGGCTTGCGTCTTGCTCTGAGTGTCGTCCAGCATGTCCATCAGCTGCCGACTCGCGGCGCTGTCGTACCTGGCGATCTCCCTGACCCTGCCAACATCGGTCGCGGCCCAGGACACACGCGTGGCGGTGATCGCCGCCGAGCAGGCGGACAAGGCGACACGCCTGGCGCCGCGCGCCCCGAACACTGCCGAACGCGTGCTGCAGGCCGTCAGGCATACCTTGCTCGAAGAGCCCTCGGGCTTCTACCCCTTCTTCGACAGCGTTTACAGCGGCGGCGGATTCACCTTGGGCGCGGGGTATCGCCAGTTCACTGGCGATCGGTCCAACTGGAACCTCGCCGGGTTGTACTCGGCGAAGGGTTACAAGCTCATTGAAACCAGCGTCCTGTCGGCCGGCCACTTCGAGGGACGTGTCGATCTCCGCGCGCGGGCAGGATGGCGTGATGCCACCCAGGTGTCGTACCACGGCCTTGGCATCGACAGCCCCGCCGATCCCGGTACGGCATTTCGGATGCAACAGGCGTATGGTGGCGCTGACGTCACCCTGCGGCCGCATCGGTGGATCTTCTTCAGCGCCGGCGCCACCTACGAGGACTTCAGCCTGAAGGCACCTTCCGGGGATCTATTGTCGGTCGAAGACGTCTACACGAGCGTCACAGCCCCAGGAGTCGGTGTCGATCCCACGTATCTCCACACCTCCGTGTCTGCAGGGATCGACTCGCGTCCTGCGGCCGACTACGCGAGGCGCGGAGGGCTGGCCCAGGTGACGCACCATCGCTACAGCGATCGCGACAGCACATACAGTTTCGGCCGAGTCGACGCGGACATCGTGCAGCATCTTCCCATCCTCCGCGAGAACTGGGTCATCTCCTTACGCGGTGGTTTACAGACCACCACGAATGACGACGATCAAGTGCCGTACTTTCTGTTGCCCTCGCTCGGGAGCGGGAGCACGCTGCGCGGCTACAGCAGTTGGCGCTTTCGCGATCGACATGCCGTCTTGACCTCCGCGGAGTTCAGGTGGATCGCCAGCCGGCTGGCGCTTGACATGGCGCTCTTCTACGATGCCGGAACGGTCGCACCGCACCTCGATCAAATCAGCCTCGGCAATTTCGTCTCCAATGTCGGTATTGGTGCCCGCTTTCACGGACCGATCAGCACGCCGCTCCGCATCGAGCTGGCGCGTGGACAAGAGGGCACCCGGCTGGTCTTCTCCGCGAGTGCCGCGTTTTGATCATGTCCAGGAATCAAAGACTCTGGTTGGGCGCGGTCACGGTCTGCAGCCTGTGGCTGGTCGCAGCCGTGGGGCCGTCAGGCGCGAGCCGGCGGTTCCTGGACGACGACCCGCTGTCACGCGAGCCCGAGACGCAGGACGCGGCGAAAGTCGAGGAATGGGACATCGATTTGACCATCGATCTGGCGACCAACCTCTTTGGCCGTCCGGGTGATTCCACGCCAGACGTGCGTGCGCGGAACGTCAACACGATTGACGAGGTGCCCGACTCCGGTTGGTTCACCAATCGCATCCTTGCTCGACCGGTCACACTGGATGAAATCGCGCGCGGCCCGCTGGTCGGTGACGGTCCAGCCGCCGGCAAGTGGAACGTGGTGTCGCCGAAGCTGGCCGGGTTCGCACCGGGTTTCACGATGCGCGATTCGGCCAACGACCTCTGGTTCGTGTCGTTCGATGCGGCCGGCCACCCAGAGGCCGCGACCGGGGCGATCGCCGTTGCCAATCGCATCTTCTGGGCGCTTGGGTATTGGCAGGTCGAGAACCATCTCGTGTCTGTGTCAGCGGAGCAGCTGGCGATCGCCGAATCAGCCACCGTGACGCCACCGTCTGGAAGAAAGCGTCCGATGCGCCAGAGCGACCTGAACGCGGTCCTGCGACGCGCGCATCGCAGCGCGGACGGGAGGTACCGTGCCATCGCTGCTCGGGCGGTCCCAGGCCGGCCGGTGGGCGGCTTTCGCTACTACGGCACGCGACCAGACGATCCAAACGATGTCGTGCCGCACGAACATCGGCGCGAGCTGCGAGCACTGAAAGTCTTCGGCGCGTGGACCAATCTCGTGGACATGAAGGCCGGCAACACGCTGGACACGGTCATTGTCGAGGGCGGGCGCAACGTGGTCCGTCACTACCTGCAGGACGTCGGCTCCACGTTTGGGACGGGCGCGAACGGCCCGCGTGAATACGATGAAGGCTGGGAGTTTCTCTACGAAGGCGCGCCGACGTGGAAGCGGCTCTCGCGGCTGGGCTTCTATATTCAGCCCTGGCAAACGACGCGTTACATCGAGAATCCCGCGATCGGACGATTCGAGGGTGACAAATTCGATCCGCCGGGATGGCGGCCGCGGGTTCCAACCGCCGCGTTCCTGCGCGCGCGTGCCGACGACAATTTCTGGGCCGCCCGTCGCGTCGCGGCATTCAGCGATGAGATGATTCGCACCATGGTGCGTGCCGGTCGCTACAGCGATCCCGCGGCTGAGACCCTGCTGGCCAACATCCTGATCGAGCGTCGGCAAAAGATCGCCGCGTCGTATCTCACCGCCATCAATCCTCTGGTGAGTTTCACGCTGTCCTCGGACGGCCGACTCGGCTTCCGCAATGCCGCGGTCGACACGCAGTCCGCTACCGCACCGGCGGACGGCTACCGCGCATCGTGGGCCGTATTCGACAACGCAACGGGACAAACCAGCCCCTTGGGCTCGGTCACCACATCGCTGCAGACGGAGATCGCCGCGTCGGTACCGCTTCCCGCGACGGCTGGAACCTACTTGCGCATTCAAGTCTCGGCGATCGAGCCAGCGCCGGAGGTGTGGACCAAACCGGTCGACGTCTATTTCCGGCGCCTCAGCAACGATTGGGCACTTGTGGGCCTCGATCGCATGCCTTAAGCTTCGAGCAGAGAGGACAGTCAGCGCATCGTGTCAATCAAGTCGAGAACGACCGTATTCGCAGCCGCAACTGCGGTGGTCCTGGCGATGCACGTGGCGATCGCCCGCATTGACGTCAAGGTCGAGTTCGACAAGACGTTCGACTTCAAGCCAATCAAGACCTGGGCGTGGAGCTCGCCAGAGCCGGGCCAGGTCAAGATGGCCCGGACCCAAGACGACAATCCCGAGGCGATGCGTAAGCGTGCGGAGCCGGTGATTCTGGACGCCGTGTCCACCGAGATCGGTCGGCGCGGCCTGCAACTCGCGGAGTCGGCTCCAGGCCTGACGGTCACGTACTACTTGCTCCTCACGACGAGCATGTCCGCACAGACAATGGGTCAGTTCCTGCCTGCGACGGCGGCCTGGGGACTCCCCCCCTTCGCGCCCGCGACGCAGTCGCTCAAGATGATGAACCGGGGCTCGTTCGTCCTCGACTTGAGCGCCAACGGCAAGGTAGTGTGGCGCGGGGTGGCGCAAGCGGAAATCAAGATGGACGCCGATGACAAGAAGCGCGAGGCGGCGCTCCGCGAGGCGATCCGAGACCTTCTCCGAAAGTACCCACCACAACCTTAGTCCCGCGTAAACGCCAGTAGCCGGCGGGCACCGCCTTGTCAGGCGGCCCGACGGGCCGCCTTCCATTTGCAGCTCAGTCTTCGACGGATACCGCACTCCGTTGAAGCCGTCCGGAGACGATGCCCAACTTCTTCATCCGGAAGCGGAGCGTATTGGGATGAAGTCCAAGCCGCTCGGCGGCATTGCCGCTGCCGTTGATCCGCCAGCCACACCGCCGCAGAGTGCTCTCGATGTGCAAGCGCTGCACCTCGTCCAGCGTCCCAGTGATCAGCGTCCTCTTGTCTCGAGGCTTGTCGCCGAACGTGACGTCGAGCTGGAGGGTGTCTTTGCTCGAGCGTATCAGCGCGCGTTCAACCGTGTTCTCCAGCTCACGGACGTTGCCGGGCCAATCATGTTCCCCGAGCGCGGCCATCACCTGGTTCGGCACCTTGGTGATTCGGCGTCCCAGCTCTCGCTGATGATTGTGAATGAAGAACCACACCAGCGACGGGATGTCTTCGCGCCGATCGCGTAACGCCGGCACATGAATCGGGAAGACGCTGAGCCGGTAGTACAAGTCCGCTCTGAAAGTCCCCTCGGCTACTGCGGTTTCGAGGTCGTGATGCGTCGCCGCGATAACCCGCACGTCGACGCGCCGCGGCCGGGACGATCCGACGCGCTCGAACTCCCCTTCCTGTAATACGCGGAGGAGCTTGCCTTGCATATCGAGCGCGAGATCGCCGATTTCGTCGAGGAAGATGGTGCCGCCATCGGCCATCTCGAAGCGTCCTTGCCGCAGGCTCACGGCGCCGGTGAAGGCGCCCTTTTCGTGACCGAACAATTCGCTTTCGATCAGGCTGGGCGGGAGCGCCGCGCAATTCACTCGCACCAGCGCCCGTGACCGCCGCCGGCTCTTGTCGTGAACGGCCCTGGCAAACAGCTCCTTGCCGGTACCCGTTTCGCCCAGCAGCAGCACCGAGCAATTCAACGGGGCCACCTGCGCGAGACGCTCCAGGGCGTCTTGCATGACGCCGCTCTCGCCGACGATGTCATCGAAATCGTGGAAGGTCTTGATGTCCTCCTTCAGGCACACGTTCTCGGCGGCCAGGCGGCTGTTGAGCCGGCCGATCTCGGCGAGGCTCGATCGCAGGGCCCCCTCCTGACGACTGCGCAGCAGGGCACTGCCAATGATTTCGGCAAGCAACCGCGCGCGGTCTTGCACGGGCGCCTTCCATTCGCGGAACCGTTGAAAGCTCTCGACGACGAGCGCGCAAATGCAGCGGCCGCCAATCGAAACTGGCACCGCGAAGGTTGAACACAAACCGGTTTGCCGAGCATGTTCGCGCTCGGCTCGCGCCTCCATCGGCAGATCCTCGAGGCGTGACACCGCCACCGGCGTCCCGTCGCGCAGCCGGCCGACAAGCCAGGTCCAGGCGGCCGGGTCTGGGTCGACCGGAATGTGGTCGACCCCGGGACGGACGCGTGACTGGCAGATTCGGACGTTGCCGTCCTCGCTGAACTCGATCACGCTGCTGCGGTCCACGTTGAGGACCAGGCAGATTTGCTCCAGTGTGTGCACCAGCGCCTGGGCGAGCTCATCGAGATGCAGCGCCGCAAACCTGGACGATAAGGTCGACAGGAGGTGCTCGAACTGCGGCACCTCACTCTCGGACGCCGTTCGACTTGAGAGAGCTACGAGTTGCATAGACACCACCGTTCTCCTCTGAGCGCCGCCCATACTGCCGGCACCAATTCTTCGCCCGCTGTCACCTTTTGCACATAACCGAGGCCGCCGATGGCCAACCCTCGACGCACCAGCGCCGCGTCGGCATAAACCGTCACGAACACGACACGCGCCCGAGGGTTCCTCCGGAGGATTTCGCGGGTGGCGCCGATGCCGTCGAGAATCGGCATCGCAATGTCGGTGACGATCACGTCCGGCGACAGCGACGCCTCGGCGTCCACCAGAGCCTGACCGTCGTGGACCGTGGCCACGACCTCGAAATCCGTCTGCAGGATCTCCTGGAGCAGCGCCATATTGGACGTTTGGTCATCGGCGAGCAGCACGCGGGGTCGGTTCGCCGTCTGGACTGCGCTCACGTTGCCGGCATGGTAGGTAACGCTGGCCGAACCAAACAGCGGGAAAGTACTGTAGAGGTCGTCTAAAGATACTGAGAGCCGCGTCCGTAAAACTACTGAGCGGTCAGGCCAGCCGGTTCTCCAGCGCGTATCGAACGAGCTCCGCGGTCGATTGCACGCCGAGCGCTCGCATCATCTCGTATTTGTGGGTCTCCACCGTGCGGGTCGAAAGATCGAGAATCGCGGCAATCTCCTTCATCCTGCGGCCCTCCACGATCAATCGCAGCACGTCGATCTGTCGTGGCGTGAGCTCGATCGTGGCCACGCCGGCCGGACTCTTCAGAGTGTCGAGGACCTGCCTGGTCACGGCAGGCGTGAGATAGACGCGGCCGATGAGAACTTCCTGAATGGCATCCACCAGCTCCTCGCCAGCTGAATGCTTCAACAGAAAGCCGGACGCGCCCGCCCGCATGGCCCTGGTCGCAATCTCGGCCTCGCCCTGCATCGTCAGGATGATGAACTTGCTGTCGATGCCTCGCTTCTTGAGCCGTGTCAGTGCTTCGAGACCACTCGTCGACGGCATGTTGATGTCGGCGATGATGACGTCGGGACGCAGGCGTTCGGCCGCCTCGATCAGGAGGTTCCCGTCGGCAACCGTGCCGACGACATCAAACTTGTCCTTCAACAGGCTGACCAGACCCTCGGCCAGGATCGTATGGTCGTCGGCAATGAGGATGGTGGCGCGTCGCGTGGTGGACATGACTCTAGACGCCAGTCAGTTGCGCTTGAGGCAGATGCCCAACATTGAAGTGCTGGACGTTCGCCACCTGCCCGCCACCCCTTGGTGCGACAAGTTGTTCGCCTTCAAAACGGCCGAGTAGGAACCTACCATAGTGCAATGACATAAGGGCGTAGAGCATCACACGCTGGTCGTTGGTCCCAAGGCGGTGGGGTCTCCCATTTGCAGCGTGAGATGGACGGCACCGGGCAAGTCTCTGGCGCTCATGTACTTACGCCCGCTCGGAGCGCTTTCGAATCGGCGACGTCAACGACGCGAACGCCCGGCCTGTCGCCTATTACGCCTCGCGGGGCGCCCGCGTTGCAGGGGGGACCCGGATCTTACTGGGAGGTCCTCAGCGAGCGTTTGCCCCTGGGTCAGTTCGCCTTCTTCCATCGGCTGACCGCCGCCTCTTTGCCGCTGTCGTGCCGAGTGGACAACGTCAGGATGCCATCGTCGCCAAGGTTGTAGTAACGAGGTCGTTCCAGCGCAAACGGATTGGCGCGTCGCGCGGCCAGATCGGGGTCGAACCCAGACGCTCGTTTGTCGAAGCCCTCGCCCACGTAGGTGATGCGGCGCTGCTGGACGTCGATGACGACCTGGCCCGTGGTAGAGATGACGGGATTGGGCGTCTTGACCCCGAGACTCTCCATGGTCTTTTGGCCGGGCCCGCTCATTTTGACCTCGATGTTCATGTTGCCGAACGCATCTGAGGTGAGCGTGCCGGAGGCCTCGATGGTGGCGCTGCGCCCGTCCTCTGCGGTCACACTGAGCGACTCCAGAATCCAGCGCCCCTCGAGCACCTTCCGCGCCGCTTCCACCGTGCCGGGACCCTCGGCAATCGGCGACGTTGAGAGTGGTCGCGTCCGTGCACGGGAAGCGCATCCGGCCAATGCGAGGACGAAGCAGACAGTCACACACAAGCCACACTGATAACGTCTCATTCTGACCTCCACGCTATTGCGTTCCTCCCCACGTTTGCTGGAAGGCGACGGAGACACTGGTAAAGTCCGCGCCAATCGTCGTATAGGCGCCGCGGCTCACCGCCACGCGCAGCATCCGCCCGCCAGACAACGGCCTCGCCATCGTGATGCCCACGCGTGAATTACGCTGCAGATCGAAATTCTGGCGGCCATTCACGGTTGTACGGCCGCCGTAGTAGTAGTTGACGTTGCCCGACAACAGCATCCGCGGCCGAATCGCGTACTGTACGTGAAATTGGGCGGAGGCAATCGGCTCTTGCGTTCGGACACTGCCACGATAGAACTCCTCGTTGTCAGTGAAAAACCACACTCCACCGTAGGTTTCCAGCGTCCATCGTCCAATCGTCTGCACCACGCCAATCTCCGGCTTGAAGGCCCAGCGGTCGTTGCCGATGTTGATCAGACGCTCCGACGAATAGCGCCCGAACGGCATCGCGACAGTCAGACTCGCGCCAACCAACCGTCTGGGTCGGTTTGCTGCGAACGACTTCAGATCCATTGCGGGCGCACCGTACAGATTGACCGCCACGCGCAATCGCGGATCTGCCGGCCCAAACCGATCCACTTCAGCGAACTCTCCCAGGTATTGCCCCTCGACATGACCGGCGACGATCGGGACGGCGATGGCGATTTGGCCCGAACGCCCGGCCAGGTTCAATGCGCGGCCAAAGCCGATGGCGGTGGCGTTGATCGTGGAGCGCCCGTCGTCGATTGGCCCCGAGGGGTCAAATGCCAGGTCGCCGAAACTCAATGTATTCGAGACCACAAACACGTTGAGGCCAACCGGCGCGACCGCGTAGGCTCCGGGCTCGAGCTCCTGGGCCTCCGTTACGGCGACAGGCCCTGACAGGAGGAGGAACGCCACCAATCCCGCGATCACTCCACGACACGCGCGCGGACCCAGCGAAAGTTGCGTCATCGGGTAAGTGCCCGGTCACCTGCCCAGGCTGCTGAACGAACCCTACCATTCACCGGAGTTGCGGAGCGTCATCAAGGGTTGGGGCGTTTGGGGTAGGTCTCGAAGACGCGCGCGACAATCTTGCGGATGGAGGCGTCACGCACGGCGGGGGTCACATCAACGAAATCACGCGCGTGACCGATCCACAACCGCTGCGGCGATTTGTTCTTATGCATCGAGATGGCCAGGCTCCCCAGGGCCTTGGTCGGGGCCAACGCGTTGGGGTCCTTCTTCGAGGTCCGCTGAAGTTCGTCCAAATCGACATACGTGCTCGCCAACCCGTCGTACCTCATGATCACGTCTGCCGAGC
Source organism: uncultured Acidobacteriota bacterium (assembly GCA_963724485.1). Taxonomy (GTDB): domain Bacteria; phylum Acidobacteriota; class Vicinamibacteria; order Vicinamibacterales; family UBA2999; genus JACCSI01. Next base: position 32,135 of record CAVRUW010000004.1, on the reverse strand, counting down.
CGCGGTCCGCGGCTGGCCGGATGCCGCGAGAGGCGAGTTCCGCCTCGATGGCGTCAATGATGCTTTTGTGGGCATCGCGGTCGAACACCTCGAGACCTTTCTCCCAGGCGAAAGTGTGGACAGACGCAAAGTCGGCGGTCTTGTCGACCGTGCTGACGACCTGCCCCGGATCTGGCCATGATGACTGGACCAGCGTAAATAACAGACTCAGGACCAGAACCATCAATGAATCCTCCAAAAAGCACCTGCCTACAAGACGCGCGCCACTCCTGAGTCTCGCAAGGGTTGTTCCCATCCCGCGACCCTTGCAACATGTGGTGAGGCCCCCACGGCGGGCCGTGAGACAGCCACTATCCAGGCGATGACGCTTCCGAGAGAGCAGGCGTGGCACTCGCCTTGCTCGGTCAATCGGACAACCGAATGCCCGGACTCGCCGCGCTAGTCCTTGCCACCCAGATCGTCACGTCCAATGTGGTTGCGGCACAAGAGCCCCGCGCGCCGGCAGAGCCCACACAGGCGGATCAGTCACCCCCAACTGAAGAAGCAACGGATATCTTCGACGTATGGCGCAAGTTTCGTAAGAAGGAACCAGACCCCGGAGCGACGGGCTGGGACTATCGCAAGCCGATGAAGGCCTTCGCGCCGGTCATCGGCGCCAAACCTTCGAGCGGCGTGCTCCTGGGCGTGGCCGGGAACGTGGCCTTCTATCGAGGCGATCCGTCGACAACCCACATCTCCTCGGCCGTCGCGAGCTTGACGATCTCGACCAAGAAACAAACGGCACTCACCGAGCGCTTCACGATGTTCGCGCGAGACGACCGGTGGCGTCTCGAAGGAGATCACCGATTTCAGTGGACGTCGCTAGAGACGTACGGGTTGGGTACCAGCGCGGATACGCGCGAGGGCGTCCAGACTGAATACGACTTCTTCAGGCTGTACCAGACCGCTTACTACCAGTTCCGCCCCCATCTCTTTGCAGGTGCGGGCCTTTATTTCGACAACCACGCCAACGTCGAGCCGACTGAAGAGGCTGAAGCTGAGTGGGTCGACTCACCCTACGTTCGATACAGCACCGACCATGGGCTTCCCCTCGACGGACAGATCTCCGCCGGCCCCAGCGTGGACGTGCTCTGGGACAGCCGCGACAGCTTCATCAATCCCAGTCACGGATTACTCGCGAAGGCGAGCTATCGCACGTTGTTCGACGGGTTTCTCGGCGGTGATTCGAACTGGCAGAAGTTGAATCTGGATGTGCGAACCTACGCCAACGTCTCGCGCGATCGTCGGCAGACGCTCGCATTCTGGGTGTTCGCAGATCTGGTCGTTGGAGGAGTGGCGCCCTATCTTGATCTACCTTCGACAGCCTCGGACACCTATGGCCGTTCAGGCCGCGGATACAGTGAGGGGCAGTTTCGCGGCGAGAAGCTCGCCTACGCCGAAGTCGAGTATCGCGCGACGCTGATGCGCAATGGGCTGCTGGGCGCGGTGGCTTTTCTCAACACGACCACCGTCACCAATCTGCAGCATGACGAGCACCTCTTCGACAGCTTCGCCACCGGGGCGGGCGCGGGCCTCCGCCTGCTGATCAACAAACGCTCGAAGACCAACCTGTGCCTGGACTTTGGTGTCGGCAAGCAGGGTTCGAGGGGCGTGTACCTGGCGATCCAGGAAGCTTTCTAACTACCTCGCGTCCATCACGTCACTCGTTCAAGTCGAGCACCAGCGCTCGCGTCGCCCAGTTGGTGGCCGCAGCCGAGATGAACTGATTGCGGTCATGCGGGAAGTCGGCGTCGAAGTGCGGCTGGATGGCGAGCGCGCGCGTACGCACGAACCACGATCCGTCCGCGAGTTGCGTGTTCAACAGGAACTCGACGGCGCGACGACGCGACGAATCGTCGCGCGGGACGACCCCGCTCGTTGTCAGCGCCACGAGTGCCTGACCGGTGGCGTAGGCGTCGCTCTCGAGTGATGGCAACTGCGCCCAGCCGCCGTCGGTCCGCTGAGTGGCCTTCAGGGCACGGGCCGCGGCCTGAACCGCGTCTTGCCGCCCGCCTGCCCAGATGAAACCGAGCAACTGAAACGCGTGATCCTCCGTCGTCTGAGGCGTCGCCTTCGCGATCCATTCCGCCGCGCGACGAATCGCGCGCGCCGAGGAGTCGCCATGACGCGCGCCATAGACCTGCAGCGCGCGCATCGACGCCGCCGTCACCTCGATCACACTCGACTCGATCGGCGGTCGATGCGCCAGCAGGAACCACTGGCCGTCCGGTCCCTGGTGATCGATCAGATAGCGCGCCATCGCATCGGTTGCGCGATCGGCCGGATGGCCTTCCGCCGCAAGGCCCAGCAGGATGTAGCTGACGGTGTCCGAATCGCCGGGAATCCCGATGCCTTGCAGCGCCCGCTCGCGCCACGTCTCTAGATAACCGGCGATCGTTTCACGCTGACGCCGCGCTTCGATCTCGTCGATGGTCAGGCGCCGGAGTCGCGCGGCGGCCACAGTCTCTGCCGTCAGCGTGTTGTTGTGACACGACACACAGCCTGACTTCTTCCAGAACGTCGCGCCGCTGCGCTGGAGCAGCGGAAGGCTGCGCTGAACCGCGCCATGTGCCGAGGGGGCACGCGCGGCTACGGGCGCTGGTGTCAACGCCATCGGCGGACGCGCGCCAGCCTTCAACAGGGCCTGCAGCACGGGCGTCTGGCCACGAAGGGACGCAAAGTCCGCAGCCGTCTGACCAGTCTTGGTCTCGGCACGAACATCCGCCCCTTTCTCGATGAGCATATTGACGGTCTCGGGCGACAGACGATCGGAGCTGGCCGCCAGCATGAGCAGCGTCCGTCCCTCGAAATCCTTCGCGTGGACGTCGATGCCGCGGTCGAGCAGTTGCTTCACATGACGACCATCTTCACCCGGTGGTCCAACGAAGGTTGCCACGGCAGTCAGGAGCGGAGGCGGCGTGCCCTTCATCAGCGCATCGACACAAGCGGTGCAATCGGCACGCAGCGCGAAATACAGCGGAATCGGTCCGTTGGCAGCCGGATCGACGCCGCGCGCGAGCAGCAGACGAATGGTGTCTGGATCGGCCGCGTATGCCGCTTCGACCAGCGCGCTGGTCATCCCAAAGAGACCCGTACCCGTCGTTGACGGGTCGGCGCCCGCGTCGAGGAGTCGGCGCACGACGGCGCTCGCGCCGTGAATGCCCGCCGCTCGCATCAGTGGCGTGCGGCCGTCGCCGCTTTTCACGTTGGGCTTGGCGCCGCGCTCGAGGAGGAGCGATACCGTCGGCAGGTCGGGCACCGCCCAAAGCAGCGGTGTTGCGGCGACGTCATTCCCCAGGTTCGCATCTGCGCCCGCGTCCAGGAGTGCGCGAACCGCTGCGTTCTGACGCTCGAGGATCGCCCACATCAGCGGCGTCGTCCCACCGTCGCCAGGTTTGTTGATCGACGCGCGCTCGTTAGTCAGCGTGCGGTTGAACACGGCGCCGTCACCACTCTGTATCGCCTCGATGAGACGCAGGGCACCGGGATCCGCAGGCCGCGGCGGAGCGTCGCCGGCGAGCGCGTCCGGCCAGTCCGCGCCCTCGTCGATCCATTGCTTGATGACGGCCATCTGCTCCGGCTTCAACGCCCCGGTTGGAGGCATCTGCGCGCCAAAGGTCGTACCGGCAACCTTCATATAGAGCGGGCTGATCGCTCCGTTGCCGGGTCGAATCACCACTCCGATGGCGCTGCCGCCCCGCAGGGCGTCGCTGCGCCGGTCGAGTCGCAGCCCATTCATCTGCTGCGAGGCGCCATGGCAACTGAAACACTGCTGCCGCAGGATCGGCTGCACATCGCGAGCGAAATCAACTTTGGGAATGCTCTGAGCAACCAGCGCTGACGTGGAGTCCGGGCGAAGCTGGTTGACAGCCAGGCAGGCGAGAGCGATGAAGCCGACACCGACAAGGCGGTGACGAAGCATGGGCGACCTCGGATTGGTTGGTAACAGCGACTGCGCTTACGGGGCCCGAACGCCGTCCACTCTACTCCGCTTTCAGCGTTTTTGGCGACCACTCAAGCCCGGTTACCCTTTCGTGCCTGTACCAATCGGAGGAAAGGCACGGCGCCAGATTCACCAGGCCGACGGCGTCGGAGGGCGTAACCATTCGGGCCGAAACGACGTTGCCGTCGTTCGTGGATTTGAGACGCGCGTCACATCGGACCGCAACGAACGGTCACATCCGAAACTCGTGTCGGACCGTCCGAGACGGTGGAAGTCCGGCTTCCAGCGTTTGGAGACGACGCTGGTCCCTATGCGAAGCGCACGTTTTCGATCAGGATTCGTGCGCGACAGCTGCGATGAGGTCCTCAGGGATGGAGACTTAGGCCGCCACAAGTGTCGCGGTGTGGCGATTTTCGTCGAGTGTTCCAAGACAACACACTCCAAAAGCCCTTCGAGATGAGAAACTTACCGTTCTTGCTGAGCTGGCCGGGCAATTGCACTTCGGAACTGCTTCCCAAGGACGGAGGACAGGCTGGTGCGCTTCACAAACGCTCTTGTAACCGTCGGTCTCATCGTTGGCGTTCTGACGATTCGCCCGATTGCTCAACAGCCGGGCGCGGAGCGGTATGCGGTCGGCGAGATCCTGGTGAAGTTCAGGCCCGACGCGAATCCCGCCCAGAAAGCGGAAGGACACAAGGCGGCTGGGGCTACGCCAGGCGTCGAGCGCTCCCAGACGCGCATTGAACGTGTCCACGTACCCGCCGGCGCCGAAGCCGCGGCGATCGCTCAATATCAGAGCAACCCCAACGTCCTCTACGCCGAGCGAAATGTCATCCGCCACATTCCGAGACCCATAGCCAATCCATTGGGCATCGTTGCCGTCCCGGGCGACTACTACTTCGACGAACAGTGGGGACTTCACAACACCGGTCAAGGGTTTTCTTGCATCCCCTGGATCTTTGGCGAGTTGTGCTTATACAACGGCACGCCAGACGCCGACATCGATGCTCCAGAAGCGTGGGAAATCAACCCCGGGAGTTCCTCGGTGACCGTCGGGGTGATCGACTCCGGCGTTGACTACACGAACCCTGACCTCTCCGCGAACTACGCCGGCGGCTACGACTTCGTCTTCTCGGACAGCGACCCCATGGACGATCACGGCCATGGCACTCACGTGGCGGGAACGATCGCGGCGGCCTTGAACAACCTGACCGGTGCACCGGCAGCAGCCGAAGGCGTCGTTGGTGTCGCGCCACACGCGCGCATTCGCGCCTACAAAGTTTGCAGCTCCGATGGCACGTGCAGCGATTTCGCCATACAGCAAGCGATCGCCCAGGCCGTCGCCGACGGCGTCAAGGTCATCAACATGAGTCTGGGAGAGGCGGAGTACTCGCAGTCACTAGACGAAGCCGTGCAGGATGCCTGGAATGCAGGGGTGGTGATCGTCGCCGGCGCCGGTAACAACGGAACGACAGCGCCCTTCTACCCCGCTGCCCTGAGCAACGTGGTCTCGGTGGGCGCGTTCGACGCGAATCACCTGCGGGCGTCGTTTTCGAACTATGGCAACTGGGTAGACATCGCGGCCCCGGGCAACGTGATCATGTCGACCTATCCGATGGCCGCGTGCAGCAACTCCACGACTCCGGGCGACACCGGCTGCTACACGTGGAATAGCGGGACCTCGATGGCTTCACCACATGTTGCTGGCGCCGCAGCGCTGTTGTGGTCCCGAAGCGACGTGACCAGTAATAGCCAGGTCGTCGACATTCTGCTGAACAGTGCCGACCCACAAGGTGTAGGGAGCGCGCGGCTCGACTCGTGGACCATCCACGGCGGCCTCAATTTGCACCATGCGGTGATCTATGGTTTGTCGAATCTTCCGCCGGATGCCGACGCAGGCCCCGATCAGACCGTTGCAGATGCCAACGGAAACGGTAGCGAGTCGGTGACTCTCGATGGCAGTGCGTCGTCCGACGCTGACGGCACGATCACGACGTACACATGGCGCGAGGGTGGTGCGACCATTGCGACCAGCGCGACGGCGACGGTCACGCTGTCACTGGGCGTTCACGCGCTGACACTCGAGGTGACCGACGATGACGGCGACAGCACCACGGACAACGTAGTCATCACTGTAAATCCGTCCAATCAAGTGAAGGTAGCGGCGTCAACAACGTATGCCAACGAGGCAGGCCCGATTAACAGCACCTTTACCGTGACGCGCACGGGGGGCACAAGCGCACCACTGACGGTGTACTGCACGATCACTGGCACCGCGACGGCCGGCAATGACTACACGCCGCTTCCGGGTGTTGTGACGCTGGATGCAGGAGCCGCGACGGCCACGGTCGTCGTGACGCCCATCGACGACACGAGCTACGAAAGCAACGAAACGGTAGTGCTGACGCTGAGCGCCAACACTGGATACGGCCTCGGCTCGCCCACTACCGCCACTGTCACCATCGTCAGTGAGGACCAGCCGCCGGATATGGCGGTTTCGGTGATAACTGCACCGGCGGCCGCTGGACCTGACACTGACATCGTGGTGACGGATACAACGAAGAATCAGGGCTCGGGCGCCGCAGTGGCGTCCACGACCGGCTTCTACCTCTCCATCAACGGCAGCCTGGATGCTTCGGACATTTTGCTCGGGACTCGAGCCGTATCCTCGCTGACCGCAGGTGCTACGTCGGTGGGGTCCACGACTCTGCGGATCCCGCCGTCGACGGCAACCGGCGCGTATTACGTCGTGGCGAAGGCGGACTCGCAAGGAACCGTTGGCGAGTACAACGAAGGCAACAACGTAAGAGCGAGCGGCGTGCTCAATGTCGGTCCTGACCTGGTGGTTTCAGCGATCACCGCTCCCGCGATAGCCGCTGCTGGAGCCTCAATCAGCGTGTCAGAGACCACCAAGAATCAAGGCGGCAGTTCGGCGGCCGCGACGACGACGCGGTTCTACTGGTCGACAAACACGGTTGTGGACGCGTCTGACCAGGTGCTCGGGAATCGCTCGGTATCAAACCTGGCAGCAGGAGTGTCAAACACCGCCAACACCACATTGACCGTGCCGTCCGATGCGGCCACGGGGACCTATTACGTCATCGCGCAGGCGGATGGCGCGGCCGAGTTGACCGAAGCAGCGGAAACCAACAACACCAGGGCGACGGCTGCGATCAATGTCGGCTCCGACCTGATCGTCACGGCGGTCTCCGCTCCGGCCAGCGGCGCTGCAGGCGGCACGATTTCCGTGACCGACACCACCAAGAATCAAGGTGGTGGAACTTCGACGGCGTCTGCAACGGGATTCTACTTGTCAACGGATAGCTGGCTTTCCGCCAACGATGAATTCATCGGCAGCCGACAGCTGGGTGGGCTCGCCGCGAACGCAACATCAACCGGGTCGACAGCCCTACAAATCCCGGCAAACGCGACGACCGGCAGCTACTACGTGCTCGCAGTGGCCGATTGGAACAACAGCGTGGCCGAAACCACTGAGAACAACAACCTCAGAGCGAGTGGGACGATCAGGATTGGCGGCGATCTCGTCCTGACTGCGTTGTCGGCAACGACAGCGGCCGTGGCGAACACCTACATCACTGTCACCGACACGGCAAAGAATCAGGGAGCAGCAGCTATAGCTGGAACTGTTACTGGCTTCTACCTCTCGGGAAATGGCACTTACGAACCGACTGACACACTCCTCGGCACCCGCAACGTTGGAGCGCTCGACGGTTCAGCAACGGAGTCCGCCTCTACACAGTTGCTGATTCCACCGGGAACCGTGCCGGGAAGCTACCAGCTTGTCGCGGTGGCCGATATGAACAACACAGTGGTGGAAAGCCTGGAGAACAACAACACACGCTCGTTCGCTTGGGTGCGGATCGGTCCGGACATGGTCGTGAACGTTTTATTGGCGCCGACATCTGCCGCGGCCGGCGCCAGCATCATCGTTAATGACACGACACGGAATGAGGGAGCCGAAGCCGCACCAGCGTCAGTGACCTCGTTCTACCTGTCGACCAACGTAACACTGGACGCCACGGACGTGTTGCTCGGCAAACGACCGATTGCTGGCCTGGGCGGAGGACTCAGCACAGCCGGCGCAACCTCTCTTACGATTCCGGCGGGCACGGTGCCCGGCAGGTACGAAATCATCGCCAAGAGCGACGGTGATGACGTGATGGTGGAATCGTTGGAGACCAACAACACGCGAACGAGAACCATCATGATCACCGCGCCGCCGCAGCCATAACTGTGGCGCGCGCGCCGACCATCGTGACGGTATCTTGCGGCGACTCACCGACTCACCGAACACATGTGGCATGTCCACACGTGCCGCAAGAAACGCAACCGCTTTCAGCCCGAAGCCGGTTCGCCTAGCGACGCTCGAAGTCCGTAAGGACATACGGACAACGTAAGCACCCGCCTGCCGATTGCGCGAAAACGACAAGGCTTTCACGCGTGCCGTACGCATCGGTTGGGCATGCGGCTTGCTCGGTCGCTCGAGCGAACCCTCCGCACATTCAACCTTCCGGGCGAAGAGACGAAGACCGATAAACGTTCCAGACGCAACGTTATTGGAGGTCAGGATTGAGAGTGAAGGATCCAACCGCCTGGCAACACGACCTCGCGTTCTACATGAGCGAGGACGACGTCACAGGTCAAGCGGCGGCCAGTGAGCCGTTGCTCGAAACCGGATCCAAGGCTGCAACCGCCGCGTGGGTGGCGATGGTTGGGATCCTCGGTGGAGCGTTTGGCGCGGTGACCGTCAGTCCGGGGATCCGCCGGCCACTACCCTTCGCGGTTTACGTGGTAATTGCGGCACTGCTACTACGGGGCCTCCATCCTCTTACGGTGCGTCTTCTCGGGAGGGGCACCGCCTGGCTCGCGATGTTTGGATTCTTCTGGACCGCGCTGCTCGGCCTCGGTGTTGTGCTCGTGGCCGGCATCGACTCACGATGGTGGGCGTACGGTCTGAGCCTTGCGGGCGGCGCGTTCATCGGCATGATGTACGGCGCGTTCCCGCCGGACGTTGCGCGGAAAGACGACCCGTGGATGCTGGCGTTTCTCATCGCACCAGTCGGCGCTGTCGTCGCGACCTACGTACTGCGTCACTCCAGCATGCTCGACGCGACGGGACGGGGAGCCGCGGCGGGCGCCCTCGCCGCCGCGATTCTGATGCTTCCGATGAGCCTGCTGCTCGTGAAGCTCTGGGACCTCGCGCAAGGGCTCGCGGATCTTGGTCAGCTCTATCTACATAACGAGACGTTCGCGCCCAAAGCCGTCGCGTATCTCGATCGAGCGATTGCACTGAGTCCGAACAAAGGGCACTACTACCATCTACGCGCCGTCGGACTCGCGCAAATGAACGAGACCGCGCGCGCGGACGCCGATTGGGACAAGGCGTCCGCGTTGGCGCCGTACGATCCAGAGCCACAGGTACACCAAGGGATCGATCGTCTGCGGCGCGGAGCCCTTCACGACGCGGTCCGCGCGTTCGAGTCGGCGCTCGCCAAGGAGCCAGGCCATGCAAGAGCCCACGCGTATCTCGGCGCTGCCTTCGAGCAACTCGAGGATGGACAGCGCGCGTTCGAGCACTACGACCGCGCCACCAGGCTGGCCAGCGATGATGCCAAAGTGTTTTGCGATCGCAGCTTTGCGTATTTCCGTCGCGGCGACTACGAAAAGGCCCTCGAGGATGCCAATGCGTGCGGTGCGGCTCGAAGAACGCCTGGGCAGCGCCTACCTGGCGCGTGGACAGGCACTCATGATGTTGGGCCGAGGTGGCAAAGCCCGCGTGAGTTTTGAAGAAGCCATCGAGCTTGGTCTCGAGCCGGCGCTACACGAGGACGTGCTTCGCAAGGTGGAAGCACTCGACGACGAAGACGGGGACGAGGGGTCCGATTGATTGAGCACACCGACGCCGTCGGGCGGTCGGCGCACGTGCGCCTGACCTTCCTCATCCTCGAGGGTTACGTCTACCTCGCCCTCATCGCGGGAACTTTTCTTGCGATGCCAGCCTTCCTCGTCTGGGGTCTCTTGACGCAGCGGCCATTCATCGCGATCGCCGCCATCCTAATCGCGGTGCCGGTCACAACCATGGCGGCTCGTGCGCTGCGCGTGCTGTGGTTTGCCTTTCCCGAGCCAGAGGGAGTTGAGGTCGGCCCGAATCTTGGCGCGCGGCTACACCAGGAGGTTCAAGACATCGCCCAATGCGTGGGGGCTCCTCGCGTGCATCGCATCGTCGTGTCGGCGATCAGTAACGCCTCAGCGGCGCAGGCGGCCCGTGTCGGCGTTTTCTGGCCGAGGAACATCGTGGTCGTCGGCTATCCGCTGCTGGTCCTGCTTTCCGTCGACCAGGTGCGTGCCGTCATAGCCCACGAACTCGCGCATCTCACGTACGCACACGGCCAGTTTGCGAGTTGGGTGCATCGGACGCGGCTCACGTGGGTGCGATTGCTCGCGGTACTGCAGCGGCATCAATCCGTCCCCGCCCATGTGTACAGGCTGTTCCGTTTCTACGTGCCGCGCCTTCACGCTCGTGCGGCCTCGATCTCCCGACAGCAGGAGTTCCTGGCGGATCGCCTGGCGGCCGGCGTCACGGGATCGAAGATCGCAGCCCAGACTCTTGTGGCCATCGCCCTCGCGCAACATCTGGTCGAGGACAAGTTCTGGCCCCAGCTCGACGCGCGGGTGGAAAGCGATCCCAAACCGCCAGACCCGTTCTCGCGACTGGGCCCGGACCTCTGGAACACCGTCGAGGACCGAGCGCGGCTCCTCGATCGCCTGATCGAAGCGGATACGACCGCATCTGACACTCATCCTGCGCTTCGCGATCGCCTTGCAGCTTTGGGCGAGCCGCCGCAATGGCCTGATCCCGCCGACGCCACGGCCGCAGACTACTTCCTCGGATCTCAGAGACCGCAGGTCACAGCAGCACTCGACCGGCTGTGGCAGGACGCGCACGGGCGCGCGTGGCAGGAGCGCCATGCGGAGATTCGCGCGCGACGGCAACGTCTCCAAGAGCTAGCCGGGTTGTCCGCGCCAACGGCCGAGCAGATTTACGAACATGGCCTGCTCCAAGAAGACGAAGGGAATGAGGACGCAGCGCTTCGTTTGTATTCATCCGCAGACGATGCGGGCCATCCGCCTGCTGGTCTCGCAGCAGGCCGGATGCTCTTGGAGCGCGGCAACGAGTCGGGCATCGCGCGCATCGATGCCGCGATGACTGCCGATGCCGCCCTCGTCGAGGACGGCTGTGACTTGATCAGCGACTTTCTGCAGCATCGGGGCCGTCATGTCGATGCGTTTCATTACCAACAACGGATGGCCCGCGAGGCGACCAGGTCCGCGATGGCGCAAGCCGAACAACAGCGACTCTCCGCTGCCGATCGGTTGAGCCCCTGTGTGGGTCAACCTCTCGACATCGAGGCGCTGGCCCGTCAGCTTGGCTCGGAGCCTGGCGTTCAACGTGCCTTTCTGGTCGTCAAGGAACTTCGGTATGCTGGCGGCACCCAGATGGTCCTGGCGCTCCTCGCCGATGGGAGCGTTGCGGAGGTTGGTGAACGACTGCGACGTAACGGGCTGCTGCCAGAGAGTGTGACGGTCGCCGCGATAGGCCGTCACGACCAAGGCGTTGAGGCAGCTCTCGCGACCGTGCCGGGAGCGCTCATCTATGACGGTGCGAAAGGATGGCGAGCGGCTCTGGCGAGGCATCGCCTCGAAATCTTGTTGTGACGAGTCTCAATCTCGAACACATCCGAAGAGCGAAACCAAGAGGAGACTCACATGACAGATTCGAGCAATTTGGCAACAGTGCGCCGCTTCTACGCCAACCTCGGCTCGCCAGAGGTTCTGACGCAGGTACTGTCGCCAACTATCCAGTGGGAGATCACGCCAGGATTCCCGTACGGCGGGGTCTACAACGGAGTCGGAGCCGTCTTCAACGACTTCTTCGGCCGCGTCCTCGGAGACTTCGATGACTGGAAGACCGAGGCCTCGGAGCTGCTCGATGCCGGAGACCGCGTGATCGGCCGTGGCGCCTATTCCGGTCGCTGCAAAGCGACTGGTAAGAGGTTCACCGCGCAGTTCGTGCACGTGTGGACGGTGGCCGACGCCCAGATTGTCAGGCTTCAACAGTGCGCCGATACGGCTCAAGTCAGCGCGGCTTCCAGTCCGTAGGTCGCAAACCTTCGCCTGCCCGGGCGCGCTCATCGTCCCTGTTCCCGCTGCCGTTCCGCATCCTCCAGCCACAGAGCCATTTTCTCGTCCTTCGCGGCGTAGCGCGCCCAACCCCGCGCAGTAGCGTTCCACCGGTAGTCCTTGATGGTCATATCGATGCCGCGGTCGATGAGGAATTTCATCGAGTCGTAGTTCCCCCGCGGATTCTCGCCGGTCGCCACCTGGCCGACCAGTTCGTGCAGGATGCTCGCCGGCTCATGGGAACCCCAGTTGGTGTTGATGTCTGCGCCGCGCTCGAGGAGGAAGTCCGCCACATCGAAGTGCCGGTTGATGACGGAGAAAGCGAGCGCCGTGTCGAGAATCTGCTGCAAAGCGGGCGGGCTCCACTGGAGGTGCCCGCGCGCGCGCGGGTCGTTGTAGGGATAGTGATTGTCGAGATCGCCCAGCGCAGGGGCGCCGGATTCGTCGAACCAGTCCTTCACGCGCGAGAGGTTGCCCATGCCTGCCGCATGTGGCAGATCGTCCGGCAATGGCCAGACGCGGGTGAGTACTGGAATCAGGTGTGTCCTCGCGTAGGTGAGCGCAAACTCGATGGCTTGCGATGGCGGCGGCGGCTGGCGCCGCAGGAGTGCGGGATCGAGGTCGAGAAGGGCGATGATGAATTCCTCGCGATCGTGCAGCGTCGCCCGCCCGATCAGCTCTGCTTGAAACTCCACGCAGGCGTCACCGAGCAGCCACGGCTCACGCTGCAACCCGCTGACGAACGCCGGCAGATCGACATCATCGAGCGCGCGCATGACCTGCTGCTTGAGAAACAACCGCCACGGTCCGTCCAGTGTGGCGTGCGCGAAGTAATGCGATCGCTGTTCGATCAGATGCTTGATGAAAGCGAGGCGGCCCCCGCTGCCATCGACGTGCCTGCCGAACTCGGCATCGAGCGCGATGGATCGATCCAGCAGGAGTGACGCCACGGCCTCGTGCTCGAAGCTGCAGGCATGCATGAATGCTTCATTGACCGCCGCCAGATCGTTCCCGTTCTCATCGAGAACGGTGCGAACCGCATCGATGTCGCCAATTGCAGACAGGAATTTGAGCGTGCGCGGCAGCAGGCCTTTACGCTGAAACAGCTGCAGCAACCCTCTGGCGCGGGAGTCGATGAGGCCCTCGCACACCGCTGGAGTCGCGACAGCGCCGGCGTCGATCAGCAGCTCTGCACACGCCGCGCGAGTGAAGACCTGTTCTCTGTCCGGGTCGAAGCTGTCGCCATAGGCGCCTGTGGCGAGTCCCAGCAGGCTGCCGTCGGGCCAGTTGAGCGGAGGCTTGTCGTTGCCCTGCCAGGATAGCAACGCCGGGTATTCAGCCAGCAGTTGCTTCAAACGTTCGACGTCGTTGTCATGAATGACGCGTTGAGCCTGCGTTGCCGCCCACTGCAGACCTGTGCCAAGGCGCTTGCTCACCTCAGCGGTGAGGTCCTGCCAGCCGGCGTAGCCGTACTCACGCGCGATCACCAGTTGTGCGTTGCGCTGCGTGATGGGCAGGTCAACATTTGGCAGTTGCACACGCACACGTGCGATGGCACTGGCGTCACCGGCAGCAATGTCGCGCGCGAGTTTCTTGGCCTGTTTACGGATGGATTCGAGAGACGGACGAGCCGGGAGAGACCTCGAAGTGGTCATTGCGACCTCCTTTCATGAATCGCCCGTACCCCGCTGAAACCAGGCTGAAAGAAGGTGCACACGCACACGACTCAGAGCAAAACAGGTGGGAGTGTTCCCTTGCCGCGGGTTGGTGGCGCCCTGTCAGCGCGCTCCTCGCAGTATCAAGGGACTACCGCTTCGATGTCAAACCCGTTGCCACTGGCCGCTCGCATCGGCCTACTCGCTGCGCAGCACCTCGACGGGATTGACCTGCATCGCGCGCCGCACCGGCAGATAGCTCGCCGTGATCAAGGCGACAAGCAGCACCGCTAGTGCGCCGGCAAACACACCGGCATCGAGCGGACTCGTTTCGTAGAGCGTCGCGCGCATGATGCGACTCAGCGCCAGCGCGCCGAACATGCCCGCCGCGCCGCCGGCGAGGCCGAGGCGCACTGTCGGCGCCACGGAAGCGCGCGCGATCTGCGTGTTGGTGGCGCCGAGTGCCATCCGTACTCCGATGTCGCGTGTACGACTGGCCACGGCATAAGACACCACCGCGTACACTCCTGTGACGGCCAGTGACAGCGCGAGACACCCGATGATCACGAACAAGGCCGTCTGGAAGCTCTGCTTCGACCACGACAGGTGCGCGCGTGATTCCATCGGTACGCACGTCGAATAATGCCAACGCTGGATCGGCGCGGCGGATAGCGTTGGCGATCTGCGGCACGAGCGCCAGGGGCTCGCCCACAGTGCGCACGAGCACCATGCGCGTTGGATAGGTGAATTGGGCGTACGGTGTGAAGAAGCCGGGCTGAAAGGGATCTTCTTCCAGCGGCTGGTATGCCACGTTGCCCACGATGCCGACGATTTCGGCGCTTGACTCGGGACCGCCGGACGCCGGCGCTCCCTCGAACCAGACGCGCTTCCCAATCGGATCCTCCCGCGGCCAGAACGTCGCCGCCGCTGCTTCGTTGATCACGACGACGGGCGGTCGATCGCCAGTGTCGCTCTCGGCCAACCCGCGACCACGCACGACGGGAACGCCGAGGGTTTTGAAGTGAGCTGCCGCCACGTAATGCCGCAACACGGTTGGCGCAGCCGCCGCGTCCGGCCACGGCCGTCCCACAATGTGCAAGGGCGCATTCGCGCACTGCATCGACAGTGGCGCGCAGCCGTCCACCGTCGCCGCTTCAACGCCCGGCACACGGCCGACCTCCTCGAGCACACGATCCAGCAGCGCCGGTGCGGTACCGGTGTCGTATCTGACCTCGGACGGTCGAATCATGAATGTGAGCAGATTGTCGGAATCGAAGCCGAGTGGGGTCTGGCGCAGCCTCGCATAGCTCGTCAGCAACAGCCCACACCCAATGATCAATACGACCGCCATGGCGACCTGTAGCGCGACAACGATCTCGCGCAGTCCCAGGCGCCGGCTGCCGGCCGAGGCGCGCCCGCCTCCCGCTTTGAGGTCGCTGACGAGGTCGGTGCGCGTCGCCCTGAGCGCGGGGACGAGACCAAAGACCAGGACGGTGCACGCACAAACCGCGATAGTGAACGCCAGCACGCGCCAATCCATGGCCGGCGTTGCGAACTCGCCGATAGCGCCATAGAAATTGCGTCCGCGGAACAACGTTGGCGGGATCCGTACGAGCGGCATCACCCAGGCGACGACAACGAGCGCCAGTACGCCGGAGACGCCGGCAAGAACGCCGCTCTCGACAAGTAACTGCTGCACGAGCCGTCCGCGGCCAGCACCGATGGCGAGGCGGAGGGCGATCTCCCGCCGACGGCGCGCGGCACGGCCGAGCAGCAGGCTGGCGACGTTGGCGCACGAGATGAGCAGAAGCACGCCCACGGCACCGGCGAGCAGCATCAACGCCCGCTGTGTAACAACATCGATCCGGGCGTCATTCAACGTCATCACCGTGGCCGAGAACTGATCGTGCGGGGTGTCGACATCACTCGGTTGCTCCTTCTGGATGCGTGGACCGACGACGGCCAACTCGGCTCGCGCCGCACCCAGTGTCCCGCCAGGCCGCAGCCGCCCGACGACGGTGATGAAGTTCTGATTGGTCGTGAGATAGTCGCGGTAGGTCACGAGGGGTGCGAGGGCCGCAGGAATCCACGCCTGCGCAAGTCCCGACACGCCGCCGAAGCCAGGGGCCGCCACTCCAGCGACGGTCAGCGCTACGCCGTTCAACTCCAGCACGCGACCTGGGACGTCTGCCGTCCCGCCGAACCGCCGCTGCCACAAATCGTGGCCAATCACAACCAGCGGCGACGCCGTGCCGACCGCGTTTTCGTTCTCTGTGAACCCCTGTCCCGAGACGAGCGCGGCTCGCATCACGGTCAGATAGCGCCATGAGACGATCTCGATCGCGAGCGGCTCTGGATCGTCCACTCCGGTGATCGTCACCACGGCGTTCGAGCTCGACGCCAGGCCGTCGAATGATCGTACGCTCCGTTCCAGCAACTGGAAGCGTGGCCACGACCAGCGAAGGCGCAGCTCACCTTCGAGTGGTGTGCGCTGGGTGATATTCAGCAGTGTTAACCGCTCCGGTTCGGCGAACGGCGGCGGCCGGAGGATCGCCGCGTCAATCAGGCTGAACACCGTGGTTGATGTCGCGATTCCGAGGGTCAGCGACAGCACGGCCGCGACGGTGAACGTGGGCATCTGCCGCAGGCTCTTAACGGCGTAGCGCAGGTTCGACATACTCGTCCGTTCAGGCCGCGCATGTTCTCGAAGTCAATTCCACCATTCGCCGACGCGGGCCGTTAGCGCATGGTAGAGGGCATCAAGGCAGCGCTCAATCGGTTTGTTCTCGCGTGGAATCATCAAACAATCCGCCTCAGCTTCGCCGTACGCTATTGCTGTGGTATGGCCACGGGAGACGTGAGTGTCTAGGAGCGCACGCGGCTCGAGTTTGGTTCACGCGGCTTCGCGTGGCTGGACGGATTCCTGTTCGATGTCCGGCTCTCCTTTCGCGGACTCAGCCGCGATCGCGTGTTTGCCGTCACCGCCATTTCCACGCTCACTGTCGCAATCGCCTTGAATGTCACGGTGTTCACCGTGATGGAGGCCATGCTGTTCCGGGGCCTGCCGCTCGCCAAGCGCAGCGACCGTTTGGCCTACCTGGCCTTGCGAAAGCCGTCGGACTTGCCGTGTTGTCCAGGCCCTGTGCTGTACACGGATTTTGAAGCGTGGCGCGCGCAGGCGGATGCCGTCGAAGACGTAACGACGGTCGGAACTACTGCGGGCCGATGAAGCGCACCAGGTCGCCTTTCGTACCCTCGCGTTCCCATAGTTTGTGGTAAACGCGTTCAAGGCTTTCGCGCGGGACGACACGCATCGCCACGGTGTTGGCAAGACGCTCGGTCTGCAGGTACGGATGGTGGGTGAAGATCCAGACGTGACCGAGCTCGTGGGCGACGATCGCTTTGAGGTCGTCCTCGTCCAACCCCGTCAGAAATCGCTCCTCAAACGCCATCTGAAAGGTGGCCGGGCCGCCGTCGACAGGCTGCACGGACACGAGCAGTGGGTTGGTAGGCACGATCGCGGTGGAGACGATCACGTCAATGCCGAGCTGTGCCTTTAGGCCGTTCACCAGCTCCTGGAGCGCCTGCGGGCTCCTTCTTTCGCGGGCGTCCATCGCGACCGCGAGACCGTTGAGCATGGTGGCTAAACAGAGCAGGGTGAACAGGTTACGATGCGACGACTGGTGCATGGAGGACGCTACCTCATCAAGGTAACACCCACCTGGGCCTCATTGGCATCCGGTATACACCTGAGTTTCAGAAGAATTACCCGGGGGTAGGCGTTGCGCAGTCTTTCCCGGCGCGGCGTGGCGGGTATCCAGCGTTGCGTCGCGTTGCCTTTGGAATCACGACGCCTAATCTGCCCAGCAGTCCGTCAGCTTCCAGCGAAGACCGGCCCGTTGGGCGTCAAGGTGGCGTCTTCACAGTCCTAGCCCTTCACTTCTGTGGGGTCGGACGGTCGGTGAGACGATCAGTCCGCGGATCATGACCGTTGCGGGAAGCCCAAGATATTCCGTGGGTGGAACGAGCCCGCCGTTCCCTCGGACAATGTATGACGGTGGAGTACCACCCGAGAACATGCGATGCCTCGTAGGGATTGCTCGCATACGCAGCTACTACCGCACGAGATGAGCGTTCTTATTGCGCCTCCGCCCTGGGCGCGACCGGCTTGACCGCCTGGAAGATCATCGTTTCGTAGGCATTGAGGGGAGCGATCTTGCGCCCCTGCCGCAACTCCACACCCTGCAGATTCGGATCGTCGCTTTCGCCGACGCCAAATTCCTGAATCGATTCAAACCCTACCCTCCTGAGCGCCGCTTTCAAGGTATCCGGGTCGTAGACGAAGCGATGCCCCCATGACGACAGCTGCAAGTTGAGAATGGTGCACGCGACCGTTGGGTGCGACGGCCAGCCATGCCAGGCGAGCTTGCCGCTTGCGTAGTGGCGCGCGTCTTCCGACGTGTCGTCGCGAAACAGGTCGATGAATCGCAGCAGGTTGGGCGTTGCAATCCGCAGCTTGCCCCCTGGAACCAGGATCCGGTACGACTCGCTGAGCATGTTGAACCCGCCTTCGTAGGGCAGGTGCTCGATTACGTGTTCGCTGAACACGTAGTTGAACGACGAATCCTCCAGCGGAAAGCGCTCGGTCGCATCGAGATAGGCGAGCCCGTCGCCGACCTCGATATCGGTGTTCAGCCACCCCTCGCGGCGGCTCTTGCCCGCGCCAATCTGCAGCCGTCGCACAGCCTGTTGGCGCACGTAGTCCGCGATCGTCGCGCGGCTCCGCCAGGCGAAGATCGCCCTGTCGAGGCTGGCAACGTCCTGCACCAGACCCCTGAACAGGGCGCTCTTTCGCATCTGCCGCTGAACGCCTTCGGCTCGGACCGCGAACACGATGGCGATCGCCGCGGCGATTGCGACAATCAAGACTCGATCAACCGGTCTCGGCTTATCTGTCATTGGGCTGACTCCCGCGCCCAGCCGTTCAACGTGGCGCTTCGACCCGTTTCCTGATAACCGAAGCTTGCGAAATCCGCTTTAGTTGGCGGAGGTTACGCCCAAGCCGTGAAGCGACGTGAAGAATTCTTCCGCGGCAAGACACTCACTGCCTCCGGCTGGCCTACGTCTGCATTTCGACAAATCGCCGATAACAATTGCGCGACCCAGGCTCGCGGAGCTTCGATCCGCAAGGACTGCAACAGGGACGCTCGTATACGGCGCTCGCCTGCTAGCGCCGATTGGGTTGGCAGTTACACACGCCGAGGCACCAGGAGGTCACCACGCCGCAGCGCAGCCGCGCATGGCGAGCATCAGGACGCAGGTTGCTCCGGTTCAGACGCGCTCGTACGTCTCGGTGAGTCTGCCGAGTCGCTCCGCCACGTCCGCTGTCAGCTCTCCCGGACGCAGGCGCCAGCGCCAGTTACCCGACGCGGTTCCCGGTTGGTTCGTCCGCGCCTCGCTCCCCAGTCCAAGCAGGTCTTGCGCGGGAACGATCGCCGTGTCGGCCACCGAGGCAAGGACCGCGCGAATGAACTCCCAATGCACGGCGCTGCCGTCGAGGCGGAGGTACCGGCGCGCGTAGTCGCGCTCGCGCGCGATGTCGTCGTTGGAGCGCGTGCTGTGGCCAGCGCCACCCGTCCACCATCCAACGGTCGTGTCGTTGTCGTGCGTCCCGCTGTAGACGACCAGATTGCGCGGGTAGTTGTGCGGCCGGAAATCGGGCGCCTGCGGATCGGTGCCAAACGCAAACTGCAGGATCGCCATGCCAGGGAATCCGAACCGGTGGCGCAGCGCTTCGACCTCCGGCGTGATCACGCCAAGGTTCTCAGCGACGAAGGGCAGCGGCGTCGCGCCGAGCGCGCCTTGAATCGCTTCGAACAATGCTGCGCCCGGACCGTTTCTCCATTCACCCGTGATCGCGGTGGTGGCGTCACCCGGAACTTCCCATGAGGCAACGAAGCCGCGGAAGTGATCGAACCGAATGCGATCGACCAGCGACAAGAGCGCGCGAACCCGGTCAATCCACCAGGCATAGCCGCTCTTGGCGATGAGCGCCCAGTCGTAATGCGGGTTTCCCCAGAGCTGACCGGTACCGCTGAAGTAGTCGGGAGGTACGCCGGCGACGACCGTCGGTCGACCGCTCGCGTCGAGCCGAAACAGTTCTCGTCGCGACCACACATCGGCGCTGTCGTGCGCCACGAAAATCGGCAGATCGCCAAGGATCGCGATTGACTTCGCGTGGCAGTGGTCGCGCACGCGCGCCCACTGATCGAAGAACAAGAACTGCGTCAGCTTGCACAGCCGAATCTCTCGCGACATCCGGCTCGACCACCGCGCCACGGCCGCCGGATCGCGCGCGGCAATGTCGGATTCCCACTCGGTCCACGCGACCTGATCGTGTGCCTCCTTGACCGCCATGAACAGCGCGAAATCGTCCAGCCAGTGCGCCTCGGCGCGGCAGAACTCATCGAAGCGATCACGGACGGCAGGCCGGCCGGCGTCGAAGCGCACCAGGACGAGCGGCCAGAGCGCTCGGCGATGCGCGATGACGGGAGCGTAGTCGATGCTGCCGGTCACCAAGTGGCGCGAGCTGCCGGCCTCCGACTCCGTCAAAAGTCCGTCTTCGACGAGCACGTCCAGGCTGATCAACAGCGGATTGCCGGCAAATGCGGAAAACGACTGGTACGGCGAATCGCCGTAGCCGGTCGGCCCGAGCGGCAGGACCTGCCACACCCGCTGACCGGCCGACGCAATCAGATCGATGAACTCGAACGCGCCTGGTCCCAGATCGCCGATGCCGAAGCGGCCCGGCAACGATGTCGGATGCAGCAGAACGCCGCTCGACCGAGGGAATGCCATGGCTACTTCGGTGCCACGTTCATGTCACAGGTGCGGCGCAGCGTCCGAGTCGCGTTCCTTGTTGGCCTTGAACTGACGTTCGAGGAGCTGCCTGGCGGCGTCTCGCCCGCCGAGCCCGAACGCGATTGCCGCGCCGAGCATCAGCGCGCCAAACATGATCGCAAAGGCCGTCAGCACGACCGCCGTCGCGAGGCCCAACTGCTCGAGCGCCATCACGACGCCGATCGCGATGACCAGAAGGCGCACGGCGCCGCTCAACAGCCGCGCGCCCGGAAGCCCCGCATTCACCGCGGCCAGCAGCGTTGCGCGCCACAGGAAATTGCCGATGAGCAGGCCGAGCGTGAACACGAGGAGCGCCACCAGAAAACGTGGCACGAACCGGAAGAACTGCTGGACGAGCCCTTGAAAGGGCGCGAGCTGCAGCGTGTCGACCGCCGACACGATGAACCCTATCCAGACGATCCAGAAGATGATCTTCGCGATCAGCAGCTCGGCCGCCGGCATCTCGGCTTTCAGCAGCATCTCGCTGGCGCCGCTGCGGCGCGACAATCGATCGAAGCTGACCCAGACGAGCAGCGCGTGAATCGCGCGGCGCGCGCCGAGCGCCACGACGAAGCCGCCGGCGAAGATGATGGTGGCTGCGACCAGCCGCGGCACGAACAGCACGAATGCCTCCGCGAAATTTCGCCACGACTGTGCGAGCGCATCTGCAATCTCTTGAATCATTGCGACCTCATTTGACGTCCCAGCCGTTGACGAGCGCTGGTTTCAGGCGCTGAAAGGCGTCGCACAGTGCATTGAGCCGCGTCTGCACGACGCCGACGGGCTCGTGCGCGGTCTGCGACATGAACCGGGCGGCACGCCACATGTAGATCGGCACGAACATGTCGGCCAGGTGTTCGGTACTCGCGGAGCCCCGGTTCGTCGCCTCGAGAAAGGTATAGACGATCCGGACCCACAGCTCATCGTCGGCACCGGCGCCTCGCTCGAGGACGTCATCGAGCAGACGCGAGAGCACCGGCGGATCGAGCACGCCTTCGAGCAGCGGCGCGATCTCGGTGATATCACGGCGCGCCTGCTGAGCCAGCGCCGCATGATCCCATTCGGCGGCAGCCGGCTGGCCGTTCTGATCCACGCCCCACGTGCGCAGGGTCGTGATGCTCTTGGTCGTGCGCCAGAACGACGCATGCGCGCGAAGACTCGCGATCAACGACAGGAAGATCTGACGCACCGCCTCGCGCAGCGTGGTGGCCGACGTGCCGGTCGTCGCCGGCCTCCAGATCTGACCCTGCGGGTAGCGATTGGCAACCGCCTCGGTCCGCAGCCAGAGATCGATGGCAAACCTCGCCGCGTCCTCGGCCCAGATGCTGCGCTCCAGGCAGTGCGAGGCGAAGCGGCCCGAGCAGGCGAACTCCGCGCCGAGCGGCTCGTCGAGGCCGACCTCATAGACCGCGCGCACCAGCGGACGAACCAGTTGGGTGATGAGGGCGCCGTCACGGGGATGGCGCCGGTAGCGCGGCGCGAGAAACTCCACCTCGGTGTGAGCGATGGGTGCAATCAGCTCCGTGACGCGCTCCGCCGTGGTCGCCGGTCCGGCCGGATCGATGACGACCAGCGTCTTGGCTTGCGTCAGCTCCGCCGCCGCGAACACCGTGCGCAGCGCGGTGTGTTTGCCCGGAAGGCCGTGGTACGGCGTCACGACCCGATGCAGCGTTCGCAGCGAGTGCGACGTCTGCACCACGTCGCGGTCGCTGAACGACGCGTCGCGAATCAGCTCTGGGGTTCCATCGGTGGATCCTGCGTCGGAGTTGATCATCACCGTCCGCTGGCGGGCGAAGTCGCGGGTGAAGCAGTCGTAGATCGCGCGGGCGACGTCGACCACGGTCGAGGCGTTGTTCAGCGTGGGAAGACCGACCAGGATGTCGACCTGGCCGACCGCCATCAGCTGCCGGAGCAGCGCGTCCGAAAGGATGCTCTCGTGTTCCACGCGTTACAACCAGCGGAGCCGGAACCAATAGAAGTCGTACGGCCCCATCATCATGGTGTACGGATCGCGTCCGATGCGCGGAAAGATGCTGCCGCCGAACATCTCGATCGGAATCGCACCGCTGAGTGCTGACATGTCGAGCTCGGCGACCTGCGCCGTTCCGGCGAGGTTGCACACGACCAGCGCCGTTTCGCGGCCGAGCGTGCGCGTGAAGGCCAGGACCCGGTGGTTGGCCGGCTTGAGAAAGTCGATCGCACCGCGGCCGAAGACCCTCGTCGATCGCCGGACTTCGATCAGCCGGCGCGTCCAATTGAGGAGCGAGGTCGGGTTCCGCTGCTGCGACTCGACGTTGACGGCCTGATATCCGTAGAGCGCGTTGGACACGAGCGGCAGCCACAGCCGCTCGGGATCGGCGGTCGAGAAGCCGGCGTTCACGCCGCCGTTCCACTGCATCGGCGTGCGCACGCCGTTGCGGTCGCCGAGATAGACGTTGTCGCCCATGCCGATTTCGTCGCCGTAGTACATGATCGGGCTGCCGGGCAGCGACATGAGCAGCCCGCTCATCAGCTCGATGCGGCGGCGATCGCCTTCCATCAACGGCGCGAGCCTCCGCCGGATCCCCAGATTGATGCGCGCTCGTGGGTCCTTGGCGTACTCGTCCCACATGTATTGCCGCTCGACTTCGGTGACCATCTCGAGCGTGAGTTCGTCGTGGTTGCGCAGGAAGATCGCCCACTGACACGAATCGGGGATGCTCGGCGTCCGCTCGATGATGTCGATGAGCGGCTTCCGATCTTCGAGCCGCAAGGCCATGAACATGCGCGGCATGATCGGAAAGTGAAAGGACATGTGGAACTCGTCGCCCTCGCCGAAATACGGCCGGACATCTTCGGGCCACATGTTGGCCTCGGCCAGGAGGACCCTGCCCGTATACTGCGCATCCAGTCTTGCGCGGAGCTCTTTGAGCACATCGTGCGTCTCCGGCAGGTTTTCGCACGAGGTGCCCTCGCGCTCGACGAGATACGGAACCGCGTCCACCCGGAAGCCGTCGACGCCGAGATCGAGCCAGAACTTCATCACGTTCCAGATTTCTTCGCGGACGGCCGGATTGTCGTAATTCAGGTCGGGCTGATGGCTGAAGAACCGGTGCCAATAGTAGGCCTTGGACACCGGGTCCCAGGCCCAGTTCGACAGCTCCGTGTCGATGAAGATGATGCGCGCGCCGCGATAGCGATCGTCCGTGTCGCTCCACACATACCAATCGCGGCGGGGATGGTCCGCGCGAGCTGCGCGCCTCGACAAACCAGAGGTGCAGATCAGACGTGTGGTTGAGGACGAGCTCGATGATGACGCGCAGGCCGCGCGCATGCGCCTCGGTCAGGAACCGCTCGAAGTCCTCCAGGGTTCCATAGCTGGGATGGATGCCGGTGTAGTCCGAAATGTCATAGCCATCGTCCTTGAAGGGCGATGGGTACATCGGCTGCAGCCAGAGGCAGTCCACGCCCAGTGACGCGACATGATCCAGCCTGGCCGCGAGGCCGGGGAAATCTCCGATTCCGTCGCCGTTGCTGTCGGCAAAGGACTTGACATGCAGCTGATAGAAAACCGCGTCCTTGTACCAGAGCGGGTCGGCGGAGCTGGCCATCGGTATCGAGGTGGCGCGAAGACATCCACGTGCCGGTCCGTGCGCGCGTTTAGAGCCATTAGTGTAGCTCGCAGACCGGGTTCAAAGCTCAAGAGCCATTTCGTCGAGACAACGGGACCCTAGAATTGCGCTTTCGGTCCTGCACCGCGTTCGTCAAAACGAAAACGGAGACCTTTCTGTATCGGGCCGGCACGGTTGGTGATGCCTGCGAGCGCTCAGACGGAACAAACTTGTCGTACCGGGTGCGCGCAAAGAGAATCGCCACAATCGCTGCGAGAATCGCGACGGCTGCGTAGGTGACGAGTCGACGACTCCAATGGCGTTTCGCCGACCGAGCCTCGGGCTTCACGGCGACGGTGACAGGTTCGATGAATCGATACCCCTTCCTCGGCACCGTCTCAATGTATCGAGGGTTCGAGCCCTTATCGCCAAGGACCGTTCGGAGGCGGCTGACGACTACGTCAAGGCTGTGATTAAAGTCTACGTTCCGATCGGACCACAACCTACGCTCGATCTCTTCACGAGGAATCAACTCGCCGGGCCGCTCGAGCAGCAGACAGAGCAAATCGACGGCTTGTCCGCTGACTCTCACCGGTTGCCCGCCAGCCCTCAGCCGCCGTCGGCGATCGTCAAACTCGAAGTCTCCGAACGTCTTCACCACGGGAGAAACTCCAATTCTGAGCGGATCGCTTCAGATTCTACGTGCATGACAACCTGAGAGGGCAGGAATTGAGCATTTGTGAGTTGAAACTGTGCGCGTCGGATGGTCCGATGCCATCACGCGAGCGAACCGCGATGTCGATCGGAGGAAAACAGTGATCACACTTCCCAGGGCAGTGGTGTGGGCCTGCGCCATCTTCCTGGCTGTGGCATTTGTCTTCGCGGGCTTTTTGAAACTCGAAGGCCCCTCGGCAATACGGTGGAGCGAGAGGTTCGTGCACTGGGGCTACCCGGCAAACGCTCACTATGTCGTCGGAGTCTTGGAGATCCTCGGTGGCCTCGGTGTGTTGATTCCCAAGTGGAGACGAGCCGCTGCGGCGACCCTCGTCGCTCTCATGATTGGCGCGCTGGGCACGCACGCCGTGAACGCCGAATTTCCGCGCCTCATTCCGCCGCTTGTCCTTGGCGGGCTCGCGTTTCTGATGTACTCGGCGCGCCCCCGCCCCGGTAAAGAACAGACGAATCCCGGGATTCGCGTTTGAGGGGGCACGGCCGTCGTTGCTAACGAAGTTTCGTTTTTCGCGAGTTCCAAGTGTGACAGTTAGCGCACGAATTTCCTGACCTCCGCGTTGAACGCCTGCGGGACCTCAAGGTGCGGCAGGTGCCCCGCATGCGGGAGCACAACGCGCCGGGCACCGGCGATTCCAGCCTCGATCGCCCCCATGTGACTGTGGACGTCCGGGATGTCGAACTCGCCCGTAATGAGAAGGGTCGGTACCTTTATCTGCGCGAGGCGTCCAAGCGCGGGCGCTGACCAGCGCGCCAACTGCCCGCCAGCGCCGTTTGTTGGATTGGCCAACAGCAGCGCTCCCATTCTCGCCTTGGCCGCTGTGCTCGTCGGCGCCATGATCCACGGATCGGTGCGCGTCCAATACTCAACCTTCTGCTCGATCGACGCGCCGGCCGGAGGCGATCCGCGCCCGCCGCGTGTAGCGAAGTGGTCGGAGAACGAAAACCCGCTCACGATCGGGCCGACAAGCACCAAGGCGCTGACCATCGTCGGGTGGTCCAACGCGAAGTGCAGCGCGAGCATTCCACCCGCCGAACAGCCGATCACCGTCGCTCGCTCGATCTTCAGCGACTTCATTAGAGCCTCGAGATCGGCAATGTGGGAGAACGGCGCTGTCGGCGCGGGAGACCGTCCGTATCCGCGGCGATCCCAGCGGACCGCGCGAGCTGAACGCCCGAACTCGCTGAACTGCTCGTCCCACGTCTCGCGATGAAGAATGCCGTCGTGGATGAAGATGACCGGTGTGCCTTCACCAGTCATTTCATAGTAGATGCGACCACCGTCTACTTCGAGGAGGCCCTCCACTGTCGACGGTTGAGCGCCTGTCGAAGCACGAAGGGGTGGGTCAGTTTGCAGCAAAACGGCGGCGCCAAGAACCCCGGGGAGCAGTAACAGCCGACAGGCGACAAGCGGTGTCATAGCGATGCCTCACCAGCGGCCGATCGCAACCGTACACAGGGCCAGCGGCGCGCCCTGCGGCGCGTTCTCGGGATCCCAAGTCACTCGCATGTTCCGAACCCCCCGCCGGACCCTACCTGCTCGTGGGGCGAGCCAGCCGGCCTGCTGGATGCCATGGTAACGCGTAGTCGCTCAGTGTCGATCGACGGATCGCCCGGGGCAAGTTCGCTGCATCGGGCAGAACAGGCTCAGCGTAATGAAGTGGTGAGCCGCAATTTCACGAGTTGGAACCAACTGGACGGGTGGCTGCGTCAGGTCGACGATCGTTCACCGCATGAGAGAACCAGCGAGGGTCAGCACGACAGAGGGCTCAAGAACTCGCGTGGAGAGGGCGGGCGGCGGCCAAGCCAGACGCCTGGGACAGGCGGCCATCGGGGCGGTAGAATGCCAGATCTCGCGCCACGTGGGTTTGAAGCCACGTGACGATTGACAGCCGGTGCGGGTGCCGGCTCGATGACCACCACGGAGTCTCTCGAGATGCGGTCTTGCTCATTTCTGGCCGCGGGTTTGTTGCTGGCCGCCGGTGTGCCTCGAGTTCGACCACTGCCTCTTCCTCGACCGTGACGCCGCGCGCGGCGAGTGTCGGCAAGTTCGTGTGGCACCACCTGTCCACCGACGACCTGTTCAGCCGCCGAGCGGTTCTACAGCAGCCTGCTCGGGTGGGACCTCCGCCGGATGACCCGCTGGGCAAGCCCGACGCCGTGATTAGCTGCAAGGGAGAGCTCGTCGGGGGCCTTGTGCAGCGGAGCCCGTGGCCGGGCAAATCTCACAGTGGATCGCCTACACATCGGTGGCCGACGTAGACGCTGCCGTCGCCGCGGTGGAGAAGGCCGGCGGCACGATGCTGTACTGCCGGCCGAGGTTTCGTCAACTGGCCGAGCTGCCGTCGTCATCGACCCCCAGGCGCGCCCGCTGGCTCTACCGCGCGCTCTCGCGTCGTGAACAATGCGCCGAAGGAGAACTGGGGCAGCAGTGAATTGAACGCCGCGCCGTCCGCAACATGGATTAACCGCAATGAATCGCAAGGTGCGTGTCCTGATTGCCGACGATCACCCCATCTTCCGGCAGGGACTGCGGCAGATCATCGACACCGCGCCGCAGCTCGAGGTCGTCTGCGAAGCCGCCGACGGTGAACAAGCCCTCGAATGGCTGCAAGGCCCGGGCGCCGATGTCGCCGTGCTCGACTTGACGATGCCGCTCAAAGACGGCTTTGCCGTGGCGCGTGCCGTCCGCGAGCAGCGCCTGCCGGTGCCGCTGGTCCTGCTGACGATGCACAAGGACGAACATTACCTGAATGCCGCGCTCGACCTCGGGGTTCGGGGATATGTCGTGAAGGACAGCGCCACCACGGAGATCATCCAGTGCATCCGGGCCGTGGCGTCAGGGCAGGAATACGTCAGCCCCACGCTCTCTTCGCTCCTCATCAGGCGAAGCCGTGGCGCGGCCGCGCTGGCCGAGCAGAAGCCCGCACTGACCGGGCTCACGCCCACCGAACGCCGCATCCTGAAGCTGATTGCCGAAGGCCAGACCAGCCGCGAGATCGCGGCGCTGCTGAACATCGGCGTCCGCACGGTCGAGCATCACCGCAACAACGTCGCCCTCAAGCTGGGACTGCACGGCAGCCACGCGCTGCTCAAGTTCGCGGTGCAGCATCAGTCGGAACTGGCGTGAAACGCAGGCGCCTCGTGCGATCGCTGTGTAGCTGTCCTCCTCGCGAGCGCGTTCTGGACTGCGGGCGCCAACGCCCAGTCGATGAGCGGGAACCGCGTGTTCGGGCGTTACCAGCAGACGCTGTGGCAGGAGCGAGAGGGGCTGCCGCAGAACACCGTGCTCGCGGTGACGAAGACCCGTGATGGCTATGTGTGGCTGGCGACCTACGAGGGCGCGGCCCGCTTCGATGGCGTTCGCTTCACCCTCTTCAACGCGAGCAACACCGCGGGCCTTGGCAATTCGTACGTGACCGCGCTGCTCGAAAGCCGTGATCGGGAACTCTGGCTGGGGACGTTCGGCGGCGGCATATCGCGGCTCGCGGGCGGCCGGTTCACGCAATACACGAGTCGGGATGGCCTCTCCAGCGACATCGTGCTCAGCCTGTTCGAAGACCGCGCCGGCACGCTCTGGATCGGCGGGGGGGGCGGCGGCGCAACCGCTTTGCGCGACGGCCGCTTCTCCGCGTACACGGTCGCCGATGGCCTCCCGAACGGTTTCGTCCGCGCGTTCGCAGACGACGGCCCAGGATCGGTGCTGGTCGGCACGGGCCGCGGCATCGCGAGGATTACTGACGGCCGCGTGAGTCCAGCTGCCGGCCCCGCCGAGCTCGTGCACGCTGACATCAAGACGTTGAAGCGGTTCTCGGATGGGTCGCTGTGGGTGGCGCCCATGCGCGGCGGCTTGTATCGCCTGGACTCGCACGGGGTGACACGGTTCGGTCCCGCTCACGGGCTCACGACCGACGCCGTGGAGTCGTTGTACGAGGACGGAGAGGGTGCGATCTGGGTCGGGACCTCAACCGGCGGTCTCTTTCGCTACGCTGCCAACCGATTCGAACACTACGCACCAGCCGACGGCCTGCCGAGCGCACGGGTAGAGGTCATTGCCCCGGACGCCGACAAAGGGCTCTGGATTGGGACCGACCAGGGTCTGGTTCGATTGCGGCAGCCGCGCTTTACGGTCTACACCAGGCGCGATGGGCTGCCCAGCGACCACATCGGCAGTATTTTCCAGGATGCGGCGGGCAGCATCTGGATCATGTCGAGCGGGGGATTGAGCCGCTTCGCGCACGGGGCGTTCACGGTGTTCACGACGAACGATGGGCGCTCGGGCAATCGGATGCGCGGCCTGGCCCGCAGTTTCGACGGCGTGGCCTGGGCGTTCTCAGGATCCACCCTCGCGCGTTGGCACCGCGATCGCTTCGTCGAGGTCGCGGATGGCGCCGGGCTCCCATGGGATCGTGTGTCCGCTGCTTCGGGCTCGCGACGGCACGCTCTGGATGGGCATCCGCGAAGACGGCGGGGTGATCCGTGTGCGCAACGGCGATCGGACCCATCTGACCAGGAAGGACGGACTGGTAGACGATACAGCGCTGGCGCTGTTCGAGGATCGCTCCGGCAACATCTGGGTCGGCACGCTCAAAAGCGGCATCACGCGAATCTCCGGCGGGCAGATGACGTCGTGGTCCACCGACGATGGCCTCGCGGCCAATCACGTCAAGGCGTTCTACCAGGACGCCGCAGGGGCGTTGTGGATCGGCACACATGGCGGCGGCCTGAGCCGTTTCAAGGACGGGAAGTTCGCAAACATTTCGACGCGCCATGGGCTCTACAAGGACGACGTCTTCCAGATTCTGGAAGACGAACAAGCGAACCTCTGGATGAACTGCAACTCCGGTATCTGGCGGACCAGCCTGACACAACTGAACGAGGTGGCCGACGGCCGACGCACGACCGTGGAGTCGTTCGGATACACCACGGCGGACGGCATGTTGAGCAGCGAGGGGGTGGGGGCTCCACTCGCCGGCTGGAAGATGCACGACGGCTCCCTCTGGTTTCCCACCACCAAAGGTGTGGTCGTCATCGATCCCCGACGCCGTGACACCGAGCCGCCGCGCGTCGTGATCGAAGGCGCGGCGATCGAGCGGGCGCCGGTCGAGCCCGGCGGTCCGATTCAACTGACTCCCGGCCAGCAGAACCTCGAGATTCAATATACGGGCCTCAGCTGGAGCCGTCCCCAGGCGATCAGATTCAGGTACCTGATGAGGGGCATGGATCGTCAGTGGGTGATGCTGGGGCGCGGCGAACGGCGTACTATTCATACCTCCCGCCAGGCTCCTACACCTTCACTGTCACCGCTGACAACGGCGAGGGCGTGTGGAACGAAATCGGGCAGTCGCTCGCCGTCACGGTCCTGCCGCCCTTCTACCAGACGTGGTGGTTCCGTTCCGCCGCAGTGGCCATCGTGATGGCCATGTCTGGCTGTTCTGGCGGTATCGCATCGCGCAGATCGAGCGCGCTGGGCGGCCCAGCAGGCGTTTTCGCGCGAGCTCATCGAATCGCAGGAGCGTGAACGTCAGCGGATCGCGGCGGAGCTGCACGACAGCCTCGGCCAGAACCTGCTCGTCGTCAAGAATCGTGCGCTGCTGGGAGCGCTGTCGCAGCCGAACGAACAGGCGCTCACACAGTTCCACGAGATCGGCGCTGCCGTGGCGCAGACGCTCGACGAGGTCCGCACCATCTCCTACAACTTGCGGCCGCACCACCTCGACGAGCTCGGGCTGACGACGGCGATCCGCGCGATGATCGAGAAGATGGCCGAACCCCACCGGTCGCGATCGGCAGCGACCTCGACCACATCGACGGCGTCTTCGACGCCGGCAACGACATCACGGTCTACCGCATCATCCAGGAGCCTCAACAACGTGTTGAAGCATTCGCGCGCGGACCAGGCCCGATGTCCGCGTGCGCCGCCGCGAGCACGAGTTCGAGATCAAGATCGGGACAACGGCCAGGGTTCGCGGCCTCGGCGCCAGACGCGGCGAGCCGTTCCGGCGGCTTTGGCCTGAAGGGCATTTCTAGCGCGTGGACATGCTGGGCGGGACGCACACCATCGACTCGTCTCCAGGTCGCGGCACGACCGTGACCGTGCGGATCCGTAGACACCCTCAACCACCCTTGACGATTTCGACGAACCGGCTCGAACGTCAGCACATAGCACGCACGACGCCCGCGTCGCAGGCGGGCCGCCCGCCACAGCGCCGATAAATGCGCGGCACCCATCTGAGGGTTGCTTCCGATGATCTCGATCAGCTTCATCAAGGAATCCGCTCGGGGCTCAGCAGGACCACCGCGACCGGCATCCGCTCGTCGCGGACGGTCGCGCCACGGGACTTATTTGTCCACTCGCCGCTCGATGCCTGCGGCCACGACGCCGGGATCGGTCTGAACGAAGCTGATCGCGTCACCATCTCGCTGGATGAACCCGTCGAAGTGCTGGTCACGCCCGTCTCGTCATCCACCAAGATGTCGCTGCCGGTACAGCCCGGATTGACGGAGTACGTGCGGTGTAAGTCACGTTCTGCGAGATGGCGCCGTTGATCGTCTATGTATTGACGCTGGTCATCGCGCCGTTTCCGTGGTAACGCTCTCGCCCGAGAAGACGAACGGCACCTGCTGGCCGTCCACCATCCGAGAGCCGCTGTACGCGAACAGATAGGTGCCGTTCGGCGTTTGCAGCGAGCAGTCCTTGTGGCGCGCGCCCTGCCCCGGTGGCGCCGCCGCCGAGAGGAGACCCACCGCCAAAAGGACCGCCATAACAGTGGTCCGATTACCGTGTGCTTCATACGTGCTCCCTATGTGTCCTCGCGACTTCTTCGCGCCTTGCGCTCGCAGTGTCGGCGATTGACGGGGCCGTGCCGATGGAGGGTTCCGCCGTATTTGCATCCGTGGTCTGCAAATTGTGATGGGTAGTTGTACGAATGGCAGCGGGACCGGCAGCAAGCAGCCGATGAAAGTGACGCGTTGGCCGAGGATCCGTAGACCTCCTTGGCGGAATTCGCAGACCCGCCCAGCGAAAAACGGCAGACCCCTTCGTTGGCGCCGTCAGGCGCCTCGCCCACACTGCTG
>CAVRUW010000003.1:0-117766 GCA_963724485.1 uncultured Acidobacteriota bacterium | reverse complement strand
GTGGCGACCGCACGTCACGCGAGCAGCTCACATGCCTCACGTGGAAAACGGCGACGATCTCGAGGCGGTCGACTCGCAGCCTGTGGGGACCATCGACGTCCTACCGTCTCATCGACGATTCGTCCGCCGCCCTGCAGCCGACAGGACTTTTTGCGCGATGCTCCAGGAGCGCACGGTCCCTCGAATGCCGAGCAGGTGTATGGAGGCCTCATCAACCAAACACCATCCAGAGTGGCGCAGTTGGCAGCCACTCGTCCCCCCATGCATCCGTCGAACGCCAGCGGAGCGGAATCGTCGTGGGCTCACGCGCGACCTCCTGCGCAACTAACAGTTCGCCACGCTATAAAGATTCAGTACTCCGAGAAGTGGAACAGTACGGCCTCAGATCACGTGTGGGACATGCTCCGCCGCGAGGCCGCTCGCGGGGTGGATGGCCGGGATTGACTGTCGATCTGGAACAGGGCCACTGAGGTTCTGTTTGCAAACCTTATCCGTTTCACGACCACACGGTCATGGTGACCCGCTGCGGCCGGATCTGTTTCCAGGGGCGCAAGATCAACTTCAGTCACGTGTTTGCGGGGCAGTGCGTCGGCGTGACGCAGGTCGGCGAGCGCATCTGGCTCGTCACCTTCATGCACTACGATTTGGGATATTTCGACGATGAGACGTGCCGGCTCGAACCGATTGAGAATCCGTTCGGACCGAAACTGTTACCTATGCGTTCGGAATAAACTGCCACCCATCCGACCGGAATAGGACCCTCGAAAAGTGGTCGGGGCGACTGGATTCGAACCAGCGACCCCCTGCGCCCAAGGCAGGTGCGCTACCAGGCTGCGCTACGCCCCGACTGTCGAACCTCTCGATTTTACGCCATTTCTCCACAGGCTCCGTCTGCATCGCGCGCTCGCAGCAACCGACCGGCGCGTCGTGCGGAAAGACCGAGGTCCCGGATGGACCGAGAAACGGTCGCCGCCTCATCATCGTTCGACGCTGAACTTGTGGACCATGACGTGTCGATAGATGCGGCCCGGCCGCAGAATCACCTGGTCCTGCCAGCCGGGAACGTTGATCGCGTTCGGAAACTTCTGTGTTTCCAGACAGAGTCCCGCGTGCTGGCCGTAGGTGGTGCCCTTGCCTTTGATTGATCCGTCGAGGAAGTTTCCGGAATAGAACTGAACGCCGGGTTGATCCGCCGAGATCGTCATGACCCTGCCCGACTTGGGTCCTTGAGCCGCGCCACGGCACGGAGCTGATTCGGGTCACCGTTGACGACGAAATTGTGGTCGTAGCCGATCGGTGTGAGGCCGGTCTGTTTCAGATCCTTGCCGATCGTCTTGGCGGTGGTGAAGTCGAACGGGGTACCGGCCAGCTACGCATCTGCCGCCTTCCAGCTTCGAAGCCCGCAGTCACCTTCAGTAGGGCTCCCGATCGCGTGTTGGAGATTCGAATCCGACGATCAACGTCCTCCCCTAAGCTGTTGGTTGACGGGTTCGCCATTCGGAGGCTTGCCGCCTCTCCTTCCCGCCCTTCGTTTTCGCTTGCGACTCCTCCTGGAGGCGCAGAAAATTGACCGCCGACGGGCGCCTAATCCCCGCTGTCGAAGAGGGAAGCGCTGATTGGTACGAATCAGAGAGCAGAAGGGTGTGGGCACATCGGTTGCCGGACTCGCGACTCCCCTCGTGACCAGGATCGGTCTTCTGACCCTTCTGGTCGGCCAGCTTCTGTACCTCACGATCCGCTTCGATTCCCAGGATCTCGACAACTCGACGTCGCCTTGGCTGCGGCTCGTCGCGTGGTCACCGCACTACCTTCGACTGGCGATCACGGTCGCCGTGATCTTCCTCCTGCTGCACGCTAGGCGCCGGTCGGCCGGGACGCTGCCCCAACGGCCGGTCATGAGCTCAGGCGCCCGATTCGGCTGTGTTGCCGTGCATCTCGCGGCGCTGTACGTGTTCGTGCAGATCTCGTCACGAATTTTCGGTTCCGCTCCTCCGGCGGCGGAGGCGGCGTGGTGGGTGACTGCGTGGTTCCTGGTCGGCGCGACGGTCCTGACGTCGTGGGGCCTGGCGTTCCTTGGGCAATGGCCTGCCGCGAAGTCGGAGCGCACCAATCGCGCGCTCGCGGCCGGCGCGGTGAGCCTCGGCGTGCTGGCGTGGCTAAGCGGCTTTGTCAGCGAAGCGCTCTGGCGCACCGCCGCCGGCTACACGTTCAGCATCGCTGAGGCCGCGCTTCGCTTGGCCTACGACGATGTCGTCAGCCGGCCGGACAGGCTGCGGCTTGGCACACAGGCGTTCAGGGTCAACATCGCGCCGACCTGCTCTGGACTGGAAGGCGTGGGCCTACTCCTCGCGTTTCTCGGCATCTACCTGTGGCTCTTTCGACGGGAGCTTCGTTTTCCAGCAGCGCTCGTGCTGCTGCCAATTGGCGCGGTCTCGATCTGGCTGCTCAACGTGCTGCGGATTGTCGTGCTGATCGTGATCGGCAGCAGCGGATGGCGTGAGATTGCCCTCGGGGGGTTCCACTCGCAAGCCGGTTGGCTGACCTTCAACGCAGTGGCGCTCGGATTCGTCGCCCTGGTGAATCGATCTGGTTGGTTCATGAAGTCGCGGCAGGAGGCTCGAGCGCGGACGGCGGACGATTCGACCGCGGCGTACCTCGCGCCGTTCGTGGTCGTGCTGGCGACGGCCATGGTCACCGGTGCATTTTCATCGGGTCTCGATTGGCTCTACCCGCTGCGCGTGGTAGCCGCGGCCTGGGTCCTGTGGATTTTCCGCCGGCACTACACGCATCTCGGCTGGTCGTTGTCGTGGCGGGCGGTAGCCATCGGCATCGTGACTTTCGGAACCTGGCTCGTTCTGGTGCCCGCCGGTCCGACGGCGCGTGACGGGTGGCCGGCCGCTCTCGAGGCTGTCCCGATCCATTGGGCTGCCGCCTGGCTGATCTTTCGAGTCGTCGGCTATACGATCACCGCCCCCCTCGTCGAGGAACTGGCATTTCGTGCCTACCTCACGAGGCGCCTGATGGGACCGGAGGTCGATCGGCTTCCGCTCGGCGTCTTCACGTGGTCGTCCTTTGCGATTTCGTCCGTGCTCTTCGGCCTGCTGCACGGCACCTTCTGGGTCGCCGGCACCGTCGCCGGCATGGCGTTCGCCCTTGCGCTCTACCAGCGCCGCGCGCTGGGCGACGCCGTCATGGCCCACGCCACGACGAACGGTCTTATCGCGATGTACGTCCTTGCGACGGGTCGGTGGTCGATGTGGTCATGACGCTGCGAGGCCGAGCTGAGTGCAGGAAGAGAAGACCAAAGTCAGCTTCACGCCGACCTTCATCACGAAGCCGATCGCTCGCCGAAGCCGTCTGTGTTGAATTAGTCTTTTGTTCGCCGCCGCTTAGCGGCAGTTTTCGCGCAGAAAGAAAAAGGTATCGGAACGGCACATGGGTTGCTGCGCGGGACGTGGACAGCGAACTTCAGGTGAGGCGTCATGCACAAAGATCTAAATAGTCGAGTGAGCGTCGCGGTGTTGGTCGTTGCGGTTGCAGCAGTGACGTTCGCGGTGCCGCTCGGCGCGGTAACTGTTGAGGCGGTCCCGGAGATCAATGGCGCATCCCTGTCGGCCGGCCTCGCTCTGCTCGGCGCCGGCGCGCTCTGGCTGCGCGCACGTCGCAGAGTGAAATAGATTCCACACCGTTACTCGAGTGTCCTGACGCAGAAGTTGGCGCCCGCCAACTCCTGCGCCCAGACGTTTGACGCTCCCAAATCCTGACACCTCGTCGACCGGTCCGCTCTTCGGGACCGTATGGCATGCCTTGAGTCTGGCCATCGTGATGGCCGTGCCTGCCTACGTCGAGTGGGGCGAATCGCTGGCCTCTCTGCCGGTGGGGTGGATGCCGCACGTCGTGGCGATGGGGGCGGCCTATCTCGCTCTTGCGACTGTTGTCGTGCTCATTCGCCCGGGACCAACGCTCCGTGGCGTGCTGGACGTCGTCGCCGCAACAGTCGGCGTCTACGGAGCCGCACTCGTTCTTCTGAGCGCCCGCCCTGACATCCCTGTGTCGCGGCAAGTCGTGGCGTTTTCGATCTCGCTCGCTTTGTTTTTCGCTTTGTTGCCGATCGTGTTGCAACGACGGCGAGCGTACGGCTTCGTGATTCAGGCCGTGCTTCTCCTGGCTGTCAGCGGTTTGTGGAATCAGAAGTCCGGTGGAATCCCCTTGTCGGTGGCCTTCGGAGACTCGAGGTCACTGAGCAAGGTGCCATTCATCATCGCCTCCGAACAAGGACTCTTCGAAAAGTACGGCCTGGACGTCGAGCTCTGGCTCCCGCCGGAGGAGGGCGAGAGTGAGATTGCCGCGAGTCAGGGTGGCCGGCCTGCACACCCTGACATCCTCGTCGATGGACATTCGCCGCTCATCTACCGAATGGTTACGGAGGCGAATTTTCCCGCGATGGTCGCCTTGGCGGGCGGCGACTGCCTGGCTCGCACGCACATCATCGGGAGGCGCGACCTGGACCGACTGGAAGACCTGAAGGGGAAGCGTCTGGGGGTCAATCGCCAGCGGGCCACGACGGGCTTCGTGGCCCGGTTGCTCGCGCGCCGCATGGGATGGGATCCAACCCTCGACATCTCGATTCTGGAATTCGGTCGTGATGCGGAGTCGTTGGAGAACGGACTGGTCGATGCCATCGTCGCCAACGAGCGCACGTTCGCGCAGCTTCAGAAGAAAGGCTATCCGGTCCTGGCGAACACCCGCGATTGGAACGAGCCCATGGCAGGCAACAGCGTCATGGTCGAGCGAGCCTGGTTGAACGCTCCGGGTCACCGGGACGCGGCGCTTCGCTTCCTGAAGGCTTCGGCTGAAGGCTTTGCGCTGTTCCATCGAGACCCGGAGCTCGCGCGCCAGGTCATGGCCAAATGGAATGACCTCATGGGCGACGATCTGGCCGAGCCCGTCTACGACCGTGGAGACTCATTTCCGCGCAAACCCTACCCCTGCTACGACGGTGTCAAGAAAACGATGGAGGTTTACGACTCCAACGAGATGCGTCGGCACACGCCACAAGACTTCTACGATGACAGCTTGATGCGCGAGCTAGACGAAAGCGGCTTCCTGGACCGCTTGTATAAGTGAGGTGAGCTCGCGTCGCGCCGCGGTCACACGATTCGCGGACAACTGGTCGGGGCACTTATGACTTCGGCCGGCTGACAGGCGGGACAACGCCGTTGGCGCGGTACACAGTCACCAGTTTGCCGTAGTGTTCGCCCTGGTGTTCGAGCCAGCTAATCAGCTGCGGCCGCGGCTTCGATTTGACGAGAGGATACGACGCGGCAATCGCCGCTTCCATTTCTGTGACGACTGACGCCCGGGTCTTCGGCTTGCTGGCGTCGGCCTTTTCGCGCGCATCAAAATCGAACTTCTCGCCCTTGGCTTCCGCCGTCGTCATTTCCAGGCCGATGGTCACGTGCCGCAGTTCTTCCATCACGCTGCGCGCGTCGGGATGCGGCTTCCAGGCGAGCTTGTCATCGGGAAACACCGTGTCCTTGGCCATTGTAAGGATCTTGTTGTGTACGGCCTCCCACGACCGCACGAGCGCCGTCTCGTAGGTGGGGGCTGGTTTGGCCTGCTCGACGATCACGGCTGCGGCAGAGCCTGATGCGAGTAGGCCGATCAACACGGCAAAGGAAAGTCGGGACATTGCAGACCTCTCCGGGCTTCGACGAATCGAGCGGGATTCTCCCGGCCGTGCCGAAGCCGACAGATGCTGTACATCCGCCGACCGTCGATCTATTCCAGGGAATAAGATTGCCGTGTCGGGACATCTAGGATCGCAACGCGCGATGTTCGGCATCCCTCATCAGCGGCGGGAAGAATTCGATCGGGCGGCGCTGGTGCATGTACCTGAACTGCTCCGCGTCGCAGCGCGGCTCTGCGGAAGCGCCGACGCCGGCGAGGACCTGTTGCAGGAAACATATCTGCAGGCGTGGCGGTCGTTCCATCGCTTCGAAGCCGGCACCAACTGCCGCGCCTGGCTCTACAAGATCTTGCTCTTCACGTATTCCGCTCAGAACCGCAAACGCGCGCGCCAACCGTTTCTCGTCGACCTCGATGCCGCCGGCGAGACAGCGTTGCTCGTCGACGCGCCCACGCCGGACACCCTGACCGCCGAGGCCGTGAAGGCGGCGTTCGACCGCCTGCCGGAGAACTTCCGGACCCTGGTCCTGCTGGTGGATGTCGAGGGGCTCACGTATCGCGAAGCGGCGGAGGCGCTGAACGTCCCGATCGGCACCGTGATGTCCCGTCTGAGCCGCGGTCGTGGACTTCTGCGCCTGCAGCTGGCGCGGCATGCACCCGAATCGTCAACCGGAGCGCGAAGCGGAATGGACCTGTCTGCACAGCGGAGGGCGCGGTCGTGAACCTGGACTGCCAGCACGTACGCGAGGTGATGGACTCGTATCTCTCCGAGGAGCTCTCGGTCGAGACCAACCATGGCTTCCTCCGCCACGTGACCGAGTGCCGCGACTGCGCGGCGGAACTGAAGCGCCGGCAGCGGTTGCGCGCGCTGCTGTCAGAAACGCTCGAACCCGCCGTGGACGCCGATCGCGTGAGGGCGCGCATCACGCACGCTGTGGATCGCGAGCAGCGCTCGTGGCAACGCGTCGCACGTTTCGGGGCCGTTGCCGCGACGCTTGTCGCCGCCGTTGCCGTGGCGTACTGGGCGGGCAGGCGCGTCGACGCGGCCGCCTATGACGACTCGGCCGAGGATCACATCGCCTGTGCGCTGACCTACCCGGCTGGTACGGTGTACGACCCGGATCGCGCGGCGCAGAACCTTGTGTCACCGTTCGAGCATATTGTCGACGCCCTCGGTCGGTCGCACGGTGTCTACCACGTGATCGACGCGCACATGTGCCCGTACAATGGTCGCAACTACGCACACGTCGTCATCCGCGGCGACAGGCAGACACTGTCGCTTTTCGCCGAGCGTGCCGAGCGCGGGGCGTTGCCCGACACTCCCACGACAGTGCTGGCCGGAGACACGCTCGATGTTCACGCGACGACGAGATTAGGGTATCGGATTTCGGCGGTGGCGACGCGCGACCACCGGCTCTTTCTCGTTTCCGAACGGCCGACCGACCCGCCCGACCTCGCCCAGGACATCCTTCGTTCGGCAGTGGGTTTCATTCGCGGTCTCGAGAAGTAGGCTGCCTGGTCAGCTTCCGTGATACAACGCGCGCGGAGGACCAGCATGAGCAGACGGCTTGTTTCGTCGTTGAATGGCGTCGGCAGCCTCTATGCCGGCGACCAGTTGCTCCGCACGACCCATTACGAACTGTCGCTATGGTCCGACGATCAAGATTCTGCGTCAGGCGTCGAGGCCGCCACGGCAATCGACGGCCGCATCGACATCACCGGAATAGGCGAAATGGTCGTCCTGGCGGGACCCGATACACTCATCCTGGAGCTGCAAGACCGGCGGCGGCTCGCCATTCGGCTCACCACCAGCGGCGGGGCATTCGAAGGAAAGGGCTGGCGCCCTTGACAAACGGACGGCAGGCAACAGCGTCATGGTCGAGCGAGCCTGGTTGAACGCGCCGGGTCACCGGGACGCGGCGCTTCGCTCATTTCCGCGCAAACCCTACCCCTGCTACGACGGTGTCAAGAAAACGATGGAGGTTTACGACTCCAACGAGATGCGTCGGCACACGCCACACGACTTCTACGATGACAGCTTGATGCGCGAGCTAGACGAAAGCGGCTTCCTGGACCGCTTGTATAAGTGACGACCAAGTGGGCCCGCGGCACAGCTGGGAGCGCGCATGAATGGCATTCATGAGGTCGCCGGTTCGATCCCGGCCTGGTCCACCATCTACAAGTTATTGATTCTAAACTACTTAAATCGCACACCCACTCCGTAGATCGAACCGCAGTGACTTTCTGGTGGGGCTGCTGAGTGCCGTCGTGTAGCGGTCTCCTGAACCGCTGCGTTCTTGACGAACCCGTGTCAGGTCGCTCGTGTCAAGCGACGATGCCGCCCGCGAGGTGCGCGTCCGTAGGCGTCTGGGGCAATTGCGCGAGCGTGACGCCCTTCGCTGAATGCGAATCGGTGTGCCTCGTGACCGTCGCGGCGGACCCGACTTCCTCGGCGGGATCCGTCGCGGCTCTGCCTCTCGGCCGTTCGGACCGGCGATGAACCCGTCCAGTGACATCGAGACGTCGAGCACGACCTTGCTCATCACAACCTTCCGCCCTTATCACAACCTTCCGCCAACCTCTTCGAATGAGCGGCGTCGCTCGTCCTTCACCTCACTGTCAGCGCATTTTTCTCGTCGAGCGGCGACACCGTGATCATCCGAATTGTCTCGGCGTCGAGGTAGTAGCCCGTGACGACTCCGGATCCGTCCGGGACCCAAAACGGCTTCCAGGTGACGAGCACCTTCGTTCCCGCGACGAGTGCTGCCTTGATGGCTTTCGTTCCAACCGCGCGAACGGAGCCGTTCCGGTCGACAAGTTGTGTGTCGTCATTCAGGCTAACGTCGCGCGTGTGACCATCGATCTCGAACGACAACCGTACGCGATTTGAAACGCTTCGCCTCACCCAGGACGCTTTGTCCTAGATCCTTCACGGGAGTGAGCGGCAATTGCGCACCTTCTACGACGACGAGGACGGCGACACGCTCCCCTCGTGACTCAGAGAAATGGACCTGCACGAGGGAGCCCAGGTTCGGAATCAACCCTCGGCCAGTCGACGCGTCAATTGGCGTCGGCGAAATCACCTCGGTCGCTTGATCGACGCGCAGCGTCAACGAACCATCTTTCAGTTGCAGAGTGATCGCGCTGGCTGAAGACGCCCTGAGAATTCCTCGCGCCCAGTGATACTCCCCAGCCGCCGCCGTCGCCCGGGTGGGCAGGACGCTAATTGCTAGGAGAGCGAGGCACGCCAAAAAGCTAGACTTTGCCATGACATCACCACCCTGTCGGTTTGCGCTGGCTTGTCATAGTCGAGTGTATCAGTGATCGGTGGGCCGAACAGTCCGGTCAAGGCTGGAGTAAGTTTCACGTGAGCGACGCTATCCGAAATCACGTGAGCCACTGGCACGTTTCGGACACCCACTTCGAAGCGTGCGGCTGCGCCGTCATCTGCCCCTGCCGAAAACAGCGCGGTGTCCGCGCAGGCATGCGCTCAACCGGAACTGTCCCCACGTCCATCTGGGACAAATCTGGGCCACCAACCTCCTCACGATCCAGGCGGAGGTTGCACACCACGAACCCCGCACACAGGGACTGGGCGTCCGTGGCGTCTTGATGTCGTCGTGGAATTCGCCGACGAACTTCGCGCCGCGAGCTTCGAGCGGTACCTGAAGTCGGGTTCTGGCAACGCATTCGCAAAGCGTCACTTCCGGTAATGGTCTCAATGTGTGGAGGCCCGATCACGAAAGCACGGCTCTTGTTCAATCGGCAATACGTGAGCAGTTCTCGAGTTGGCTCCGATCAGTGGACTTGGCGCTCTCGCCTTCCTAGTGGAACGTTCGAGGACTTCGTTATCCCTGCCGGCGGCAAGTACGGCAAATGCGAGCGCAACGCCAGCATCATCGAGCGACGAACGCAGTAACGAGGCCGCCCAGACCGCGAAGGTGGTCGTGAACGAGCAGGGGTACGAGCCTGCGAAAGTGACGTTACACACCGGCACACCAGCACGCATCACGTTCGCCGCGCGGTTTCAGCAGATCTACGGCGAGCCGCTCGATCAGGCCGAGCGCGAGTGGCGCACCTTCTGCGCGTCGTTTCGCTAGGCGTTGTCGAGGAGTCAGACCTGCCTCACTGGGTGCGAATCGCGCCAACCGGATCGACCTGAACCGCGCGCCAGGCGGGCACGATCGAGCTGACGAGCGCCGCGGAGGCGAGGATCAGGTTGCCGGCCGCAATCGCGGCGAGATCGATCGGCGCGATCCCGATCAACTGGCTGCGCACCAGCCACGCCGCGGCCGCGGCCAGCACGGTGCCGAGCGCCAGGCCAAGAAGCGTCACGCGCAGGGCCGGGCTCATCACCGCCCGGGCAACCGCAGACGGCGTCGCCCCGAGCGCGACGATGATCGCAATGTCCCGGCGGCGTTCGCTCACGAACTGCGCCACGACACCGAACAACCCGACCGTCGTGATGACGAGTGCGACCAGGCCGAACGTCGTGAACACGGACGCGCCGACCGACTGCACGAACGTCGCCGCCAGCATGTGCTCGGCGAGGGTGCCGGGGTCGAGCGCCGCGAGGTCCGCATGGACCGCCGTCAGCGCCCGTCGCACCGACTCCGTGAGGACCTTCGGATCCGCCGCCGTCCGGATGTGCAGCGTGAGGACGTTGGTCATGCGCGGCGTCCACGGCTGGAAGACGAGCGGCCGCGGCGGTTCGGTGAGACTGTCGATGGCCGCGTTTCGCACGACACCGACGACCGTCGCCCAGCCGTCCCCAAGATCGATCCTCCGGCCCACGCCGCTTCGGCCGGACCAATACCGCGAGACGAACGCTTCGTTCACGACCGCGACACGCGGGCCGCCCGGGCGATCGGACCGGAGGATGCCGCGGCCTTCCACGAGCGGCATCTGCAGTGTCTCGAAGTAGCCGTCGCCGACGATGCCGCGGCCGACGAACATCGACTCGTTCGCGCCGGGCACGTACCCGTCGACCCTGATCCGCACGCCGGCGGGCGCGCCAAAGCTGAGCGGCACGATGCTGGCGAGCGTCGCACCCTCCACTCCCGG
Organism: uncultured Acidobacteriota bacterium; assembly: GCA_963724485.1. Classification (GTDB taxonomy): domain Bacteria; phylum Acidobacteriota; class Vicinamibacteria; order Vicinamibacterales; family UBA2999; genus JACCSI01. Next base: position 107,014 of record CAVRUW010000003.1, on the reverse strand, counting down.
CAACGCGCGCACGGATTCCAGCGCGCGGTCCACGAGCGAGGTGAGCGCTTCGTCCTCGAGGCGGGTAAAAGACAGATCGGTAGCAACGAGCAGCAGGCGCTGCGGATCGGCAAAGCCGAGCGGGGCGCGGCCCGCCGCGGCCACGCTGCGCAGGAACAGCCCGGCCGTCGTCAGCGAGACGAGTGAGAAGGCCACCTGCAGCACGACGAGCGCCTGGCGTAGCCGCGAGCGGCGCGTACCGCCTGTCGCCGAGGACGACTTGAGCGCATCGACCACGTCGGGCCGAGATGCCGAGAGCGCTGGCATCAGCGTGACCAGCAGCGCTGTCACCGCCGTGACGAGCGCGGCGAACGCGGTCACCCGCCAGTTGAGATCGACGTCCACGTTGATCGGCAAAGCGGCGCGCGGAACGAAGAGACGCAGTGCGTCCTTGGTCGCGGCGGCAATCCAGAGGCCGACCACGCAGCCGAGCACCGCGAATACAGCCCCCTCGATCACGGCCTGCTGCACGAGTCGTCGTCGTGGCGCTCCGATGGCCACCTGGATCGCGGTCTGACGCCGGCGATTCGCTCCTTGCGCCAGCAGCAGTCCCGCCACATTCGCGGACGAGGTCAGCAGCACCAGCACCGTGACCGCCATCATGGCCTTGCCAAGCGGCCCGAGCAGCGAGCCGAGCTGCGTGTCGCCGATCCAGCGCGCGCCGGCTCCCGTCGGAGGGGATTCACCATAGGATCGGCTGACCTCCACGCCGGCCGCGTTGAGCGCGCGCTGTGCCTGCTCGAGCGACACACTCGGAGCGAGGCGGGCCACTGCCTGCAGCCGCCGCGCCTTGCGATCCCTCATCCAGTTGCCGCCGGGAATCAGTTCCGGCTGTTGCCAGAGCGGCACCCACGCCTCGAAGGCCAGGCCGGTGACCACGCCTCCAAACCGGGGCGGCATGACGCCGATGACGGTCAGCGGAACACCGTTGAACAGCAGCGATTGTCCGATCACGTCGTGCGTACCGCCGAATCGCCGCTGCCACATCGCGTGACCAATCACGACGACCGCGGCGTGCTGCGATTCGTCGCCGGATTCGAAGACGCGGCCCGTCGCGGCCGCCACGCCGAGCGTCGAAAAGAAGTTCGACTCCACCAGCTCGACCCACAGCGTCTCGCCCGGTGCGTCCGCGTTGGACCTGAGCGTCAGCCGGGCCTGCGCGTGAGCCGCGATACTTGCGAAGGCCGTGACGCGGCGGCGCCAGTCCTCGAGCACCGGATAGGCGACTGGCGCCATGCCGGTGACGCGGCCCTCGACGTCGGCCACATTCAGAGCGATGAGCTCGCTCCCATCCGGAATGGCCGGGAACGGGTGGCGGATGATGCGATCCATCCAGGCAAAGACGGTGGTGTTGGCGCCGATGCCGAGACCGACCAGGAGCACGACGGTCAGCGTGAACCCGGGATTGGCGGCGAAGCCACGAATCGCGTGGCGAAGATCTCTCCAGATTGACTCCACGACCGCCGAGACGCACCCGGCGTCGGAGTCGTTCCGCGAGTCGGCTGAGGTATCGATGAGGCGGAGATGAGTTCCGGCTCTAACGTGCGATCGCGCCCATTCGTGAGGCCGCGACCGTCCACAGCGTGCGCAGGGCGCCGGCGGCATCCAGATCCCGGTGCGGCTCGAGGATGGCATGGGAAAGAACGTGCAGGGCGTGGATCGCTTCAGCAAACTGACTCGGCCGCGAGGACTCCTCGCGCGGGGCACCCTGTTGAGGGATGGGTCCCGTAAGGCGAACCGCGATCGTGACCGCAACGGCCACGGCAATCGCGGCCGCCGTCCAGCGCCGACTGCCGGCGGCCGAGGCGTGCAGCCGGGCGCGGTTGAGCGGCGCAATCCAGCGATAGCCCTTCCGCGGAATCGTTTCGAGATACGCAGGCGATCCCGCCTGCTCCTCCAGCGCACGGCGGATCTGCCTGATGCAGTAGTTCAGGCTCTGATCAAACTTGACGTGGTGGTCGCGCCAGACGTGCCGGATCAGCTCGTCGCGCGCCACGATGCGGCCGGGATGGTCGAGGAGATACTCGAGGACGATTGCCGGCTGCCGCTGGAGGGGGACCACCATGCCCGACCGGCGCAACTCACCCTCGCCCGGCACAAATGTGAAGGGCCCGAATGACACTGGACCACGATCGGCGGGGGACTCGCGCAGCATGCCGCTCGTCGCTTTTGACGGAAGCCTCGGGCCCCTGGTTCCGCCGGTCGAGATTGGCCCGCTTGGGGTCTCGCAGCGTCCTATCGGCGCGGAGCCGCACCAGTTCCGTGCGCATCTGGGACCGGGGCGATCGAGCCGGGCGATGGCCATCGTCCACATCGCCATGTTCGAGGTGGTGAATGCGATCGACCGGAGATACGAGAGCTACGCGGAGCAACTGGTCGCCAGCATAGTTTGGTATAGGGGGCAAGCAGCCGGGCGGTGAAGAGACGTTCCTGACGATGACCGCACCGATCTCATCTCGCGCAAAGACCACCTGATCGGTCTGCGGACCGAACCACCCGCTGCTTCGCGGTCGCCTCTTTGCTATCGAATGCCATCCGGATCGGGTTGGTGACACTGGGAACCAGCGCGATTCCGTGATTCGGAACCGATCCTTCGAGCCATCCGCGAACGACGTTCGTGACGTCCACCGTCACAAACTGGTCTTGATCGCTGGCGGCAACGTCGAAGCTTGCTGCGAGCGCACCCAGAGCGGGCGAATTCAGCGCCGAGAGCGTCGCCTCACTCCACGCGTCCACGACCTGATGAACGTCCACGGAACCGCCGGCGTTGACCGTGTTCACATAGACTCTCAACGCGGCCTTGTTCACTGCCACACCGCTCGGCAGCGTCGACAGGTCGAAGCGCAGGAACGCATGCCGCTCGCCGCCCGCCCCGATGTTACGGACGAAGTTGGACGTCGCGGCCCCATTCACTTGACCGGGAGTCAGCAGGTTGATGTTGGTGTCGTCGGCGACGTGAACATTTTGAGCATTGGCGGTCGTTGACGCCGCCGTCACGGCCAGGAAGATGGCGCACGACGCAACCGGGTGTCGCCAACGTGGGATGCAGAACGGAACCACGAAAACCTCCTTCAAGAGCGGGAAACAGCCAACGGCGGGTATCGCCGTTGTCAGCTCTTACAAGAGATGAGTGGCGGGTTCTTGAAGATCGTGACAGCGCGGTCGGTTTACCCATGGGAGTTCCTCCCAACGCAGTTGCCGCCCCACCTTGACAATGCCCGGCGCACTTGCCGAACCCTTTTTCATCTGTCTGGATAAAATTTGGACTGAGAGCTGGTTCCACTGATGCGTCTTCTTGCCTTCGTGGTCGGATGGGTGGTAGCGGTGTGTGCTTCGACGGCGTCGGCGCAGCAGACGCCGCCAGTCACTGAGAACGGTGGCGTCATGATGGTCATCGATGGCCCACCGCCGCCGGAGCTCCCCGAGATGATCAGCCGCGACGTCATCGGGCGCGCGACGGTGCGCTCGATCAAGCTGCGCGAACCGTTGCGCCTCGACGGTCGGCTCGACGAATCGGTCTACACCGAGTACCAGCCGTTCGGCGGCTTTCTGCAGGTGGCGCCGCAGTACAACGCGCTCTCGACGGAAAAGACCGACGTGTGGGTGATGTACGACGCCGAGAACATCTACGTTGCGGCGCGGTTGTGGGATTCGCTGCCGCCGGGGAAATGGATCGCCAACGAGCTGCGCCGCGATACCAACCAGCTGCGCCAGAACGATCACTTCGGCGTAATGTTCGATACCTTTTACGACCGGCGCAGCGGGTTCATGTTCTACACCAACCCGCTGGGCGCGCTCGCCGACTACTCGGTCATCGACGAAGGCGCGCCCAACACCGACTGGAACCCGGTCTGGGAATCGCGCACCGGGCGCTTCGACGGCGGGTGGACCGTCGAGATGGCCATCCCGTTCAAGTCGCTGCGCTATCGCTCGGGAGACAACCAGCTGTGGGGCATTCAGATGCGCCGCTCGATCCGCCACAAGAACGAGTGGACCTATCTCACGCCGGTGCCACAGAACCTGGCAGGGCCGCAGGCGCTCAATCGTGTGTCGGCTGCGGGCACGCTCATCGGGCTCGATCTGCCGACGGCGAGCAAGAACATCGAGATCAAGCCGTACGCCATTGCGCGCGTCGAGAGCGATCGGCTGCGCACGCCACCGCTCTCGAACGATTTCGATCCGGACGTCGGCGGCGACGTCAAGGTCGGCGTCACCGCCAACCTCACCGCCGACTTCACCGTCAACACCGACTTCGCGCAGGTGGAAATCGACGAGCAGCAGGTGAACCTGACGCGCTTCAACCTGTTCTTTCCCGAAAAGCGCGACTTCTTTCTCGAAGGGCGCGGCATCTTTGACTTCGGGCGCGGTGGCGCCGGGTCGGGAGGCGGCAATTTTGTGGCCGCCGCGACGAGCGACACGCCCTATCTCTTCTACAGCCGTCGCATCGGTCTCAACGGCTCGCGGGTCACGCCGATTGACGCCGGCGCCCGGCTCACCGGCAAGGCCGGGGCGTTCGGCATCGGGTTGATGAACATCCAGGCCGGCGATGTGCCGGCCCTTGCGACGCAACTGGCGTTGCCGTCGACCAACTTCACGGTGATTCGCATCAAGCGCGACATCCTCAGGCGCAGCGCGATCGGGGCGATGTTCACCAATCGCTCGGAATCGATCGTGGTGCCCGGGTCGACGAATCAGGGTTACGGTGTGGACGGTTCGTTTGCCTTCTACCAGAACGTCACGGCGGGCGCCTACTATGCGCGGACGGCGACCGATCAGCGCGAGAGTGACGACAGCAGCTACCAGGGGAAGGTCGAGTGGGCGCCGGATCGTTACGGCGCGCGCGCCGAGTTCCTCAACGTGGGACGCAACTTCAACCCCGAAGTCGGATTCGTGCGCCGCACCGACTTCAAAAAGGCGTTGGCCACGCTGCGCTTCAGCCCGCGCCCGCGCAACCGTTTCAAGGCCGTTCGCAAGTTCACCTACGAGGCCACCCTCGAGTACTTCGAGAACGGCGCCAGTCAGATGGAGAGCCGGCAGCAGCAGGGGCGCTTCAACACCGAGCTGAACAACAGCGACCAGTTCTTCTTCGAGGTCAACGACAACTTCGAGTTGCTGATCGATCCCTTCCTGGTGTCGCGAGGCGTTGTCATCCCGCCCGGCAGCTACGACTTCACCGACTTCGTGACCGGCTATAACTTCGGCCAGCAACGCCGGCTCTCAGGCAACGTCTCGGTGCAGCGTGGCGGCTTCTACGACGGCACCATCACCAGTCTCAACCTCTCGGGCGCGCGCGTTGCGGTGCTGAAGCAATTCTCGGTCGAGCCGCGGGTGACGATCAACGACGTCGATCTGCCGGCGGGCCGATTCACCAACAAGATCTACGGCACGCGCGCCGATTACGGCTTCTCGCCCCGCATGTTTGCCAGTGCGCTGCTGCAGTACAGCTCGAGCGACCGCACCTTCAGCAGCAATCTGCGATTCCGTTGGGAGTACCAACCGGGGAGCGAGGTCTTCCTCGTGTGGACCGACGAGCACGATACGTTGCAGCTGCGACCGGGCACACGGTTGCGAAACCGGGCCTTTGTCGTGAAGGCAACGCGCTTGTGGCGGTTCTGACGCGGCGATTACATGGGTGAGCCCACGGCTACCATCGGCTGACCAGAGGGGGAGACTCCCCCTCTGACATTTGCCGGCAGCCTCAATCTCGCCGATGAATCTGAATGTTCCCGCCAGCAAGCGTATTGCTTACCGTTGACCCCGGTACCGCAACCATACGGAAAGTGTCGTTGGTTCCTGGCTCGCCGTGATCCGAAACCTGCACGGTGAAAGTCCCCGATACTCCACCAACCGTCATCGTCGCGGAAAAGATCGCATTGTTGCCATAGACCTGAGAGGCGACCCGGACGACGCGACCGTCAAGTTCCTGGAGGCCATGGCGCAATATCAGCGCAGGGAGTATCGGGCGGCCGCGACCCAGCTACGTGCGGCCGCCGCTCTCGATCCCGAGGCGCCGCACATCCTATTCTTCCTGGGCGTGTCGAACCTGATGATGGGGCAGGCTGAAGCCGCCGTTGACGCGTTTCGCAAGACCATCGCGCTCGGCGACTCCGCCTACCTCGAGGACGCGCATTTCTTCCTCGCGAAAGCGCATCTTCACCTGCGGAACAGCGGCCAGGCGGTCGCGGAGCTGGAGCGGACGATTCGTATGCGCGGCGAGCGCGAAGCGGAATCGCGAACGCTCCTGACGGAGGTGCAGGCCCTCACGAACCCGGCCAAGTAGTGCACAGACGTCTCGAGTGTGAGGCTGACCGGCGGCTTGTTCAAATCCGATCGCGAATCGCGGTACGAGCGGGCAAGCAATCGCTGCTGCGCCGCGCCAAGCGACAACGGTCGGGCCGCGCGGACGACATCTATCGTTCCACTCGGACGCAAACGCTCGTGACTGTGTTCGATCATCTCGTCGCCGTCCTGGTGCTGATCTTTCCGCCAATATCCGCGCGGGAGGTGCCGCGGCTCGCGCGGCGTGTCGCGGCCGATCCACTGAACGCGCGCACGAACTTTTACTTCTGGAATATGGCGATCCTGTGGGGATTGACCGCGGCACTGGTCGCCGGGTGGTGGTGGGCCGGCCGCCCGGTTCGAGATTTGCCCAGCTCGTCGCAGTGTTTGTCGCGACCGTGGTCTTTCTGGCTGTCGTCATCGCCGACCGACTGCGGCGCGCCACCCGCGCGCGCGGCGCTCTGATTGTCGATGCCGGTCGAGAGCACGACGAACAACGACATCAAGGGGACGGTCCAAGTCAAACGGCGTCGGTGAGTTCGTGCTGGCTGCATGATGTCCTCCCGTCAGCAGACGGCGACTCCTAAAATCGGGCGCGAGGCTCGCGCGGTCGGACCGCTCGGTCCGCAAGTCGCGGTCTGTAGATGTAGGAGGCAGCGCAATCGATAGTTGCTCACCAACGGTCGCTGCGATTGCGCCGTTGGTCCGCCCAACAGAAGTTGGTGGACGGCTCGTTACCGAGCCGGGCGGGCGAACACGGTGTCGTCAATCGGCACGTTGTGCCTGACCCGCTCGGTAACGTAGGTCACGGCGATACCGTCGGGCAGGATCACCGTCGTGCGGAACGGCACGAGGAGCGCGTCCGCTGGCCGATAGTCCTCGTAGCGCAGGGTCACCGTGCCGCGGCTTCCGGGTAGTTCGATCTCTCTGCGTGACAGCACGCCGTCGCTGGAGAAGCGGTAATGCTCGCTGCGGCCATCAGCCTGCCGGCAGCGCACCCGTTTCTCGTTGTCGACCGTCGAGTCGACGGAGATCGTCGAGCACGCGTCGAACATGCCCAGCGCGCCGAAGAAATCTGCCTCGCGTGCAAGGTCGGCGAGCTCGACACCCTGGAGCGTGCGCAGGCCGGTCCCGATGAAGTTCTTGTCCCATCCGCTCGCGCCATCGTACCCACGGCCGGAGCCTTGCGGACTCGTGATTGGCTGCTGGCCGATAGCGGTCAGCCGTTTGTTTGGCGCTTTCTCGTAGAGTCGAAACACATCACGGAGCCCCCGGCCGTTGTCGAAACGACCCTCCGTAAGGCGGGACGTGACGGCTTTCAGAGCCTCTGCGCCGCCGATCGCTCTAATGTAGTCGGCCCGAATCGCGGATTCGGCGGCTGGCGCCTGCGCCAGCGCCGCCACAGGCAGAACTGCGAGCGCAAGCCGGATAAGCAACACATCCCCTTCGACGAGAAGCGTCCGAGCCGGGTTGCTGGGTACGGGCCTTGTTTTTTCTCGTCGAGGTCTCGTCGCGGCGCCTTGAGCAATTCCGTCCCTGATCGAAGCCGGTGAACTGATGACGCGCGTTGGGGATGTGCTGCAGCTTTCCGCCGCCCGAATCGCCAACGAAATGCTCGCTGGCAAGCCGCACAAGCGCGACAGATCGTTCTTCGTCTGGATGGATCGTCATGGGGTCCACGCCAGGGAGCGCCCCGTGGCCGACGCTGCGCGGCTGACAACCCATCGCCCCAAGCGTCGATGTCGGAGGTCTCAAATCGACAAACGGTCGCCGCCTCATCATTGCTCGGTGCTGAACTTGTGGACCATGACGTGTCGATACGTGCGCCCCGGCCGCAGAAGCACCTGGTCCTGCCAGCCGGGAACGTTGATCGCGTTGGGAAACTTCTGCGTTTCCAGACAGAGTCCCGCGTGCTGGCCGTAGGTCGTGCCCTTGCCTTTGATTGACCCGTCGAGGAAGTTGCCGGAATAGAACTGAACGCGGGTTGATCCGCCGAGATCGTCATGACCCTGCCCGACTTGGGGTCCTTGAGCCGCGCCACCGCACGGAGCCTGTGAGCCCTTGCAGAATAAGCACCGTCCAAGTCCCTCCAAGGCGAAGCAGCGTGCTGCGCGCCAGCGGTACGCCGGGATAATCAAGGGATGACGCCTTCGATGCCGGCCGTGGAACCGCGATCCGAGTGTGGATGATGAGCCTGGCGCCGGGAACGCGGATCGGCCACTACAACATCCGGGCGTCGCTCGGCGCAGGCGGTATGGGGGAGGTGTACCGCGCGACCGACACCAGGCTCGAACGCGACGTCGCCCTCAAGGTGCTGCCGGCGGACATGGCGTCGAATCCCGATCGTCTCGAACGTTTTCGTCGCGAAGCCCGGGCCCTCGCCGCTCTCGACCACCCGGGCATCGTCACCGTGCACTCGGTCGAGGAGGCCGACGGCAGGCACTTCCTGACGATGCAGCTGGTCGATGGGCGGTCGCTCGATCGGGCGATCCCGCCTGAAGGCCTGCCCGCCGAGCGGATCATCGAAATCGGGACTGCGCTGGCCGACGCGCTCGCCGCGGCGCACGACCGCGGCATCGTGCACCGCGACCTGAAGCCGGCAAACGTCATGCTGACTCATGATGACGGACGCGTGAAGGTTCTCGACTTCGGTCTCGCGAAGATCGCCGGCCAGCACGCCGACGCCGCGAGCCAGACCGACGTGCAGACGCGGGCGGGCCTGGTCTTGGGGACCGTGCCCTACATGTCTCCCGAGCAGGTTGCCGGGCGCGCCGTCGATCATCGAACCGATCTGTTCTCGTTGGGTATTCTTCTCTACGAAATGGCCGTGGGCCGGCGGCCGTTCGAGGGCCGGTCTTCAGCGGAAGTGACGGCGGCGATCCTGCGCGACACGCCGCCGTCGCTCGGCGAGGTGCGCGCCGATCTGCCGGCCGACCTGGTCCGCATTACGAGGCGCTGCCTCGAGAAGCTGCCGAACGATCGCGTGCAGACGGCGCGCGACGTCTTGAACGAGCTGCGCGACATCGGCCGCCAGGCGGCGTCCACGCGTATCGCCAGCGTCGTGGATCCGATCGTCGATCGCCTCGCCGCGCCGCCGCCCGTGCGCCCGCCTCGCCACACCGTCGGACGCCAGCGGGAACGCCAGTTGCTCGCCGAGGCCTTGGCGCTGGCCAGAGCGGGACGCGGATCGATCCTGTGCGTCGCCGGCGAGCCTGGAATCGGCAAGACCACGCTGGTCGAGGACTTCCTGAGCGACCCGTCTACGAAGGGGAGGTGCACGATCGCGCGCGGCCGCTGCTCGGAACGGCTCGCGGGGAGCGAAGCGTATCTACCACTGCTCGAAGCCTTCGCCAACCTCATGAACGGCCAGGATACGCGGGCCGCCCGCATCATGAAGCAGACGGCGCCGACGTGGTACGCACAGATCGCGCCGAGCAGCGGAACGGACTCTGGGGGCTGGACCACGGAGGCCCGCGCGTCGTCGCAGGAGCGAATGAAGCGCGAGATTGTGGTGCTCCTGCAGGAGCTGTCGAAGGCCGGACCGGTGGTACTGTTCTTCGACGATCTGCATTGGGCGGACGTGTCGACCGTTGACGCCATCAGCTTTCTGGCTGGAAAACTGGATCTGCTGAATGTGCTGCTCGTCGTGACCTACCGTCCGTCCGACATGCTGCTCGCGCAACATCCGTTCCTGCAGATCAAGTCGGACCTCCAGGCGCGTGGCGTCTGCCGCGAGATCCCTCTCGACTTTCTCAGCCAGGCCGATGTCGCGGAGTACGTCTCGCTGGAATGCCCAGGCCATCACTTTCCGCCGGAGTTCTTGCGGCTGATTCACGCGAAGACCGAAGGCAGCCCGTTGTTCGTCGCGGACCTCGTGCGCTACCTCCGCGATCGCGGCGCGTTGATGCCGTCGGGCGACGGGTGGACGCTCGCCGAAACGTTGCCGTCGATCGAACGGGAATTGCCGGAGTCGATGCGCGGCATGATCGAACGGAAGATCGCGCAACTGAGCGGCGACGACCGCGCGCTTCTGGTGGCGGCGAGCGTGCAGGGCAACGAATTCGATTCAGCGGTCGTGGCGCAGGTCGTGGATCTCGACGCCACCATCATCGAGGAGCGGCTCGAGGCGCTCGAGCGGGTGTTCGCATTCGTGCGGCTGGTGGGCGAAGTCGAGCTGCCCGATGGAACGCTGACGCTCAGATATCGATTCGTGCACGCGCTCTACCAGAACGCACTCTACGCCAGCCTGCGGGGGAGTCGACGGATGGCGTTGGCCGCGAAGGTTGCCGGCGTGCTCGTCCGCATCCATGGATCGCAGACGTCGGCGATTGCCGGGCAACTGGCCGTGCTCTATACCGCGGCGAGAGACTTCACGCCCGCGGTCGAGTGTTATGTGCTGGCGCTGCAGCAGGCCACGCACGTGTTCGCGCACGCGGAGGCATGCGATCTCGCCGGCCGCGGTCTCGAGGTGCTCGAGAAGCTCCCCGACAGCGCCGATCGTGCGCGTCTCGAGCTGCGCCTGCGATCGCGGCAGGGCGGATCGCTGATGATGGTAAAGGGGTTCGGCGCGCCCGAGGTCCTCGCCGCTTATACGCGGATGCGTGAGTTGTGCCGGCAGCTCGGCGATCACGGGCAGCTTCTGCGCAGCGAGCTCGGCCTGTCGATCGCGTACACGGTGCGCGCCGAGTACCGGAAGGCGCAAGAGCTGGCCGCGGGGTGTCTGCGTCTCGCATCGCAGTCGGCCGACGAGCAGATGCAGGTACAGGCGAATTTCTCCCTCGGTCTCAATGCGCTCCATCTCGGCGACCTGATTTCGGCGCGTCGGCACTTCGAGACGACGATCGACTTGTACGACCCGTCGAAGCACCGTCCGATCGCGCTGTACGGCGCGATTGCCAACCGTGCCCACCTGAGCCGCGTGCTGATCTGGCTCGGCGACGCGGCGGCCGCGCGCCGGCTGATGGAGGAGGCGATGGCCGCCGCCGATGGGGCGCGCCATCCGATCGGCGTGATCAACACGCTCTCGGTTGCGGCTTTTGTCGAAGTCTTCCAGCGCCGGCCGGCCGAGACGCTTGCAGTGACCGATCGATTGATCGCCCTCGCGGAAGAGCATGGGTATCCGTACTTTCGGGCCGTCGGATTGATTCTCGGCGGCCTGGCTCTGACGATGACCAGCCACGACGCGCGCGGGATCGATCGCATGCGCGAGGGGCTCGCCGTCCATCAGACCGCCGACACCTGGCAGAACCAGGCAACCTATCTGATTCTGCTGGCCGAAGCACTCGGCGAGGTCGGCCGCACCGAAGAGGCCTTTCGCGCGCTGGCCGAGTCCGAGTTGGTCATGGCTCGTACCGGCGAGCGGTACTACGAGGCGGGCCTGCACGAGCTCAGGGGCCAGTTGCTGGCCCGACAAGGGGACTTCGCGCCCGCAGAAGAGAGCTTCTCGCGAGCGGTCGACATCGCACGTCAGCAGCGGGCGATCGCGTGGGAGAGCCGCGTCGAAAGATCGCGATCATCCTTCGGATCTGGCGGGCGTTGATCGGCTCGATCGATCTGCAGAGCGCAAGGCCACGGCCAGATCTCCCTTGGCCTTGCAGGCCGGCGCTATTCGCGGCGTTGAGGGTCTAGTGGTAGCGGCCGAGCGCCGCTTCGTGAACGGGGCGGAGGAGTGCGCGCCGCCCGGGACGAATCCGCGGGTTGCGGCCGAACTGCTCGTACAAGAACCCGTCCGCAGGACGCTGGAGTCGTACGGACATAGAGACTCTGCGGTTGGGTGCGTCCGGGGAAACCAGTGACGACAATCCGATCCCCCCGGTTTCCAGGTTTCCGAGCCAGTGACGCTGGCAACGGCGATGGCGAGTAACAGAGTTCGTCGCTTCATTGGCCGGTCCTCAATGTTCGCAACCACAAGTGAGTTGCGGGCTCCTCAAGTGGATGGTCTGCCGCACCTGCTTCTGCGCCGGTTCCGCGCGGGGGCCATGCGAAGGTCAGGGCCCAGCCGATACGCGCCGCATCACGGTTCAACGCTGAACTTGTGAACCATGACGTGTCGATAGGTCCGGCCCGGCCGCAGAATTACCTGGTCCTGCCAGCCGGGAACGTTGATCGCGTTGGGAAACTTCTGTGTCTCCAGACAGAGTCCCGCGTGCTGGCCGTAGGTCGTGCCCTTGCCTTTGATCGATCCGTCGAGGAAGTTTCCGGAATAGAACTGAACGCCGGGTTGATCCGCTGAGACCGTCATGACCCGGCCCGACTTGGGGTCCTTGAGCCGCGCCACGGCACGGAGCTGATTCGGGTCACCGTTGACGACGAAATTGTGGTCGTAGCCGATCGGTGTGAGGCCGGTCTGTTTCAGATCCTTGCCGATCGTCTTGGCGGTGGTGAAGTCGAACGGGGTACCGGCGACGGGCGTGATCCGACCGTCGGGGACCATCGGCGTGCCCGGCGTGTATTGGTCGGCGTGAAGCGTCAGCTCGTGATCGAGGATGGTTCCCGAGTTGTGGCCGCCGAGATTCCAGTAGCTATGGTGCGCCATGTTGACGATCGTGGGCGCATCGGTCGTCGCCTGCATCTCGACCTTGAGCTCGTTGTCGTTGGTGAGCGTGTAAACAGTCTTCGCGGTCACAGCGCCCGGGTAGCCTTCTTCCCCGGCACTAGAGGTGTAGGTCAGCTCGAGCGCCGGACCGAGCGCGGTGTCGGTCGCGGTGGCGCTCCACACCACCTTGTCCCAGCCCTTCTTGCCGCCGTGCAGGTGATGTGGCGCGTCGTTGGCGGCGAGCGGGTAGCGTTTGCTGTCCAGCGTGAACGCGGCGTTGCCGATGCGATTGGCGACACGTCCGACAATGGCGCCGAAGTACGGGTGTGCCGTGAGGTAGCCGTCGAGAGTGTCGAAGCCGAGCACGATGTCGGCGAGCCGTCCCGCGCGATCGGGCACATGCAGCTCGGTCACGATGGCGCCGTAGTTCGTGATCTTGGCGATCAGCCCGTGCTTGTTGGTCAGTGAAAAAATTTGCACCGGCGTGTTGCCGACCGTGCCGAACGGCGCCGACGTGATTGACGGCGCGGATTGTGCCGGCGCGGGCGTGCTCGTCGTGTCGGATTGTCGGCCGGGTGGCGTCGAGCACGCAACGACTCCGATCGCGGCCAGCACCGCGAGACTAGCTCTGCTTCGCTGAATCACTCGTTCACCCTCGCCGCCTGTCACTGGCCTCGCGAGAACGCCAAGAGCTGGCCTTGATATCGTTCGTGAACTTCAGAAATCGGTTGGTGGTCGCTCGTGTAGAGGATTGCACGGTGCTCGAAGAGTTCCTTCGGAAGCAACAACGGCCTGGCCCGCTCGCTCGGTTGCTCTCCGGTCTGTCGTTGTTGTTCCCAGCCGGCCGGCAATGGTGACCACAGGAGCGTCACGGCGAATGTGCGCCGATACGGTCGCAGCGATTGAACAGCTTTGCCGAATGGGGTCTCGCTCGTCTCGAGAAGTTTGTTCATCTCGGCAGTCAACCGGCTGGGAATATACCAGGCGTCTGCCTCAGAGAGGATGTAGCTGCCACACCGCAATTCCACTTGCCGGTGCTTGACGTCGCTGACGGTCGTTACCTGCAGCCGCTGCAGCTGCTCAGTAGTGGCAACTTTGTCAATGCCTGTCGTCACGCGCGCGACAATTATCGGATCGGCTGCCATTTTGTGATCGCGACACCATTTCTCGAGACTTTGCGTGGCGCTGGAACTAGCCAGGATCTCCGCGTTCAGAGTCTGCGTTAGCGCGAGTATCTCCAACCGAGACTCGAAGGTATCGAACCAGGTGCAGCTGTTTGACCAAGACCCAGCAGCGGCATCGCCGCCGAGAGGATGGCGATCAGGCCAACCGTCGCGACCACTGCGCTCTCTTCTTGTCTCATTCCTGTCTACGGAATTGGAATGCGGTACAGGTTCCGCTGCACGGTCTCGCGGGAAAACGCGTACACGTCGGGCGCTGGACCCGGTGCGGGATCCGTGGCGTCGATCACCCGGGCTCCGGGCACCGCGGCGATCTCCGCACCGGACGCGAAGCCGGTGGCCGGCGTTTTGGGCAGCGGCTGGCCGCGCGGAACCGGCACCGCGTACGTCCGTTCGGACACCGTCATGAACAGAAGCCTTCCATCCGGCGACCACCTGATGCGCGTACTCGCGCCGTACACCGGCACGGGCGTTCCGCCACCAACTGGCAGGAGGATCGTCCCGCCCGCCCGTTCTTTCGTCGGGCGCGCGTAAACCGCGAGCCACCGCCCGTCCGGCGTGAGGCCCATGTTTTCGATGACCGGGTGCTCGTGGACTTTCTGCAGGCCGGTGCCGTCCGGGCGGACACGATATACAAAGCCATAATCTCGATCGCGGGCGCGGAACAGGACGTCGCCGTTTGGATCGAACAATGGCGCGTCCCCTTCGACGTTCGGGATCTGGCGCGGCGGCGCGCGGCGGTCGAGCGTCGCCAGCCAGAGCCGGTTCTTTCCGCCCGTGTCGACGGTTTCGAAGACCACCCACTGGCCGTCCGGCGAAACATCGAACGGCGATCTCGCGGAGGCCGTTCCGCCTGTCCCGACCGAAAAACCGGATAGCAGACGCTCGTTGAGGCCCGTGTCCAGATCGGCGATCCACAACTCGCCCCGATGCGCCGACGCGCTCTCGGACACGAAGTACACGAGCTTCTTGCCGTCGGGCGTGAACTTCGGGTTCAGTGCGTAGCCTTCGAGCGAGACGGCGCGCTCGCCCTTCGAGTCGTGCACCCAAACGGACCGGCGCTTCATGCCGACGGCGGTAATGAAGGATCGGCCGTCCGGCGCGATGGCGAGGCCTTCCTCTTCGGTCGGTCCGGAGGTGATTTGTTCGGGCGGCTCGACCGTATCGCCCGCCGAGAACCGTTGGCGCCACGCGTGAAAGGCGTTGCCTGCGCTCGAGCTGAAATACATCCATGTGCCGTCGGGAGACCAGCCGGCAAACCAGCACGCCGCGTCAGGCGGTCCGACGTGTCGGCCGGGCGAACTTGCGTCCATCGGTACCAGACGGCACGGCGTCCAGGCGCCGCGGTCGGTCATTTCCGCCACCAGCGCCCAACGGCCATCGGGCGACGGGTACGACCGATGCGCCATCGCGCCCTTCGGCATCGGCACATACAGATCGCGCGCGTCGGCGCGGCTCTCGTCGGCCGCCACGATCTTCATATGGTTGCCTTCGCTACCTCGGATCTTCTCAGAGAACAGCAGCTTCTGCCGGCCCGTCCAGATCAGCCCCGATGCATTCGGCAGCCATCGCCTCGGCTCGCCACCAAGAACCGGGACCACCCAGGTGTCCCATTCGTTCCACGCGGCCAGGCTGGTGTAGGCGATCCGCGATCCGTCCGGCGAGAACACGGGACTCATCTTCGTCATGGTGTCATTGGTCAACTGCTTCGGCTCGCCATCGGGCAGCATCTTCACGTACACCTGACCGGATGTCGTGAACGAGTCCGGCCCACGAATGAAGGTCAGCATGCGCCCATCCGGCGAGAGCGACGGCTGGGCGACCGAGTCTGGGAAGTTCGTCAGCTGCGTCCAGTCCAAACGGGACGCCGACACCGGCTCGCTGCTGCGCGACCACGAAATTCTCCAGATGCCCGCTGCCAGGGCCGTGAGCGCCAGCAGCGCCACGGCGGCGATTGCAACAAGACGGCGAACAGGTCGCGAGCGCGCCGCCGGAGCCTCGATGGATACGACACCCGAGGTCCCCTGCAGATCGGCCAGCATCTGATCGATGTCGGCCGGCACGTCCCCGATGTCACGCAGCCGCTGCTTCACGTCTTTCTCGAGGCATCGCTGCAGCAGGCGGCGAACGGCGACCGGCGTCCCGGCCGGTAGCAGATTCCAGTCGGGCTCGCGTCCGAGGATCGCGGTGATCGCGTCGGGGACCGTGTCGCCGGCGAAGACCCGCCGCCCGGACAGCATCTCGGTTAGCACGCAACCGAACGCCCAGATATCGGTGCGCTTGTCGAGCAGCGTCCCGCGCACCTGCTCGGGACTCATGTACCCGGCGGTTCCGAGCAGGACGCCTGCCTGCGTGCCCTCGAAGGTCTGAGTCGGCGAGTGCGACAGGTCCGGATTCACGACGCCGCCCATCGGCTTCGCCAACCCGAAATCCAGCAGCTTGACGCGGCCGCCGGGCGTGACCTTGACGTTGGCCGGCTTCAGATCGCGATGCACGATTCCCTGCTCGTGCGCCGCATCCAGCGCCTCCGCGATCTGCCTGGCAACCTGCAGCGCCTCGCGCAGGGGAAGCGGCCCCCGGGCAATCAGGTCGGCGAGCGTCGGGCCGTCGACGAGTTCCAGCACGAGCCCGTGCGTGGCGCCGGAATCCTCGAAGCCGTAGATGTGACCGATGTTCGGGTGATTCAGCGACGCGAGCACCTGCGCTTCGCGCTTGAAGCGCGCGAGCCGATCCGGATCGCCCGCGACCGATTCGGGCAGGACTTTGATCGCGACATCGCGATTCAGCTTGGTGTCTCGGGCGCGATACACTTCGCCCATGCCGCCGGCGCCGATGGCGGCCATGATCTCGTACGGGCCGAGCCGAGTTCCCGTGGAAAGGGCCACGCGCACCTTCGCCGTTTGCGAGAGGCATTCATTGTAGTAAGTCGGGCTCCGGTTCGGAACCGGAATGGAACTGAACGCCGGGCTGATCCGCTGGGATCGTTCAACCCTTCCGCGACGTTGGATCCTTGAGCCGCGCCACGGCCCGGAGCTGTTCGGGTCACCCCTTCCCCCGGAGAATCAAGCAGCCCTGCGCTTCCTGCGCCCGAACACCTCGTCCGCGACGGCGCCAATCAGGATGACGGCGCCCATCACCGCGAAATCGAGCGAGCTGGGGACGTCGAGGAGGTTCACCAGATTGCGGAGCACCTGCAGCAGCGCGGTGCCGAGCACGATCCCCAGCACCGTTCCTTCGCCGCCGCGCAGGCTGCAGCCGCCGACGACGGCGGCCGCAATCGCATAGAGCTCGTAGAAGTTGCCGTGCGATGCCGGTGAAACCGAGTTGGTGTAGAAGGCGATGATGACGGCCGAGACCGCGGTCAGCGTGCCGGCGACCACATAGGCGCTCGCGATGACGCGACGCGTTTTCACGCCGGAGTAGTGGGCAGCCTCTTCGTTGTTGCCCACCGCGAACAGGTGGCGGCCGTACACCGATCGATGTACCAGCACCCAGGCGGCAGCGGCCACCACGACCATGATCACGAACGGCATCGGCACTCCGGCGAGATTGCCGGCGGCAAACGTTCGCAGCCACTCGAAGCCCTCGCCGGTTCCGAATCCTTTCGTCGAATCGCCCGCGACATACCGTGCGGCGCCGCGATAGAGCAGCAGGCCGCAGAGTGTGACGATGAAGGGCTGCAGCCGCAGGCGGCCGACGAGCAGTCCGTGCACGGCGCCGAGTCCGGCGCCCAGCGCGATCACGGCCGGCAGCGCAAGGCCCGCCGGCCAGCCCCACTCCAAGAGCATCATCGACAGCAGCACGCCGAGCAGCGCGCAGATCGATCCGACGGACAGATCGATGCCTCCGGTGATGACCACGATGCCGACGCCGATGCTGAAGATGCCGTAGGTGCCGACCAGGCGGGCGACGTTCTGGAGGTTGGCCACACTGAGAAACTGCGGGCTCGCGATGGCGACCACGGCGCACAGCACGACGAGCAGCAGGAGAACGCCGATGTCTTTTCGAGTCATCGTCTCTCAGGCGTGTGCCGCTCAGCTGACGGCGAGCCGCATGATCGACTCGGGCGTGCAGTCGGCGCGAGGCAGGATACCGGTGATGCGGCCGTCGTGCATCACCGCGACGCGGTCGCTTTCCGCGACGATCTCCTCCATGTCGCTGCTGATTAGTATCACGGCGGCTCCTTCGTCGGCGAGGCCGCGTATCAGGCGGTGGATCTCGGCCTTGGCGCGCACGTCGACTCCTTGCGTCGGCTCGTCGAACACGATGACCCGAGGCTGTAGCGCGAGCCACTTTCCGAGCACGACCTTCTGTTGATTGCCACCGCTCAAGGTCGCCATCGGGACTTCGCTCGACACTGCCCTCACCCCGAGCGCGGTGGTGACCGCGCGGACTGCGTAGCTCTCACGGCTGCGCACGAGACAACCGAAGCGGGCGTACGAGGCGAGCGCCGGCAACGTCACGTTCTCGCGCACGTTCATCGCCGCGATGACACCGTGGCGACGACGATCCTCGGGCACGAGGCAGATGCCGTGCCGGATGGCGTCGCCGGGAGTGAGGATCGCAAGCGGCTGGCCGTCGAGGAGCAGACGTCCGGCCAGGCGCACGCCGACGCCGCAAATCGCCTCCGCCAGCTCCGAACGACCCGCGCCCGTCAGGCCGGCGATACCGAGGACTTCGCCTGCGTGAGCGGACAGTGTGACCTCGACATCGGGATACCGACCTGTCCGCACCCGCTCGACCTGCAGGACCGCGGGTCCGGATGGTGCCGATGGTCGTGTCGGCCGGGACGCGACTGCGCGCCCTACCATCAGCTCGACGAGCCGATCGTGCGCGATGGCTTCACGTGCGAGTGTTCCGGCGTTGCGGCCGTCGCGGAGCACGACGGCACGATCAGCGAGGATCTCGACCTCCTTCAAGCGATGTGAGATGTAGACGATGCCGGTTCCGGCGGCTCGCAGATCGCGAAGCACGTCGAACAGCCGCTCGGCGTCGCTCGATGTGAGACTCGACGTCGGTTCATCCAGGATCAGCAGCCTGGCGTTCATCGACAGGGCGCGCGCGATGGCTACGAGCCGCCGCTCGGCCGTGGACAAGCGCGCGAGCGGCGTACGCGGCGACAGCCGGACGCCGATACGTGCGAGTTGCTGCTCGGCGTCTGCCTCCATCCGGCGGCGGTCGAGCAGGCCGAGCGGTCCGCGGCCGGGTTCGCGCCCGAGGAAGATGTTGCCGGCGACGTCAATCGTGTCGATGACCTCGAGCTCCTGGTGGATGACGGCGATCCCGAGGCGCGCGGCGTCCGCCGGCGAGTGCATCGACACGGGCTCGCCGTCGATGCGAATCTCGCCCGAGTCCGCACGATGGATGCCGGCCAGGATCTTCATCAGCGTCGACTTGCCGGCGCCGTTCTCCCCGACGAGCGCCACGATTTCCCCGCCGAAGACCTCGAAGCCGACCTCGTCCAGCGCGACGACGCCAGGAAAGCGCTTGGAAATCGCCGACATTTGCAGTAAAGAAAGCATCGTGACTCTCTGGCGCCCCGGCGTGGGAGCAGCGATGGCACCCACTCCGGGAGGAGTGGGTGGTCGTTGCGGCGCACCGACAGGATAGGCCGTGGCAGGGCGAGCGTGCCACGGTATCGCCGACTGCGGCGCCGGAGTACCTCGACAGCTGCTATTTCTGCCCGCGAAACCTGCGCGTCAGCGGCGAGCGCAATCCCGATTACCAATCGGTCTTCGTCTTCGACAACGATCACCCGTGCGTCGGCCCAGGCGCGCCCCAGCTCCTGGATCGGCCGACAGGCATCTACCGGAACGCGCCGGCCACCGGCGTGGCACGCGTCGTCTGCTACTCGCCGAAACACAACACGACGCTCGCAGAGCTCCCGGTGGGCGAGATTGCCGCGCTGTTGGGCACGTGGCGGGATCAGTATCTCGAGCTGGGCGCGCGGCCGGAGGTCCGCCACGTGCTGACGTTCGAGAACAAAGGCGAGGTCGTCGGGCGTCTCGAACCCGCATCCTCACGGTCAGATCTACGCCACCAACTTCGTGTTCAAAACCATCGAGACCGAGGCCGCCGTGAGTCGCCGGCATTACCAGGAGCACCGCCGCCCGCTGTTCCAGGACATCATCCGCGCCGAGCAGGATGACGGGCGCAGGATTCTCTTCGAGACCTCGTCCGCGATCGCCTTCCTCCCGTACTTCGCGCGCTACGCGTACGAGTGCTTCGTCGCGCCAAAGGAGACGCATGCGAGTCTGGCCACGATGTCGGCAGGGGAGATGCACGACCTGGCGGCCGCGCTCAAGTCGCTGCTGGTCCGCTACGACAATCTCTGGCAGCTGTCATTTCCGTACGTGCTGACGCTGCACCAGGCGCCAACCGACGGAGACGATCACTCCGGCTTTCACTTCCATCTCGAGTGTCATCCGCCACTGCGCAAGCCGAACCTGCTGAAGTACCTCGCCGGACCTGAAGTGGGTGGCGGCAATTTTCTCAGCGATACCCGGCCCGAGGCGAAGGCGGAAGAGCTGCGGGCTGTCTCCGAGGTGCACTACAGGACGCAGCATGCGTGATCCACGCGAGCTGCTCGAGCCCATTCTCGAACTGCACGGACGCGTGCGCGACGAGATCGTCGCGGCAACGGAGCGGCAGCACGTCGAAACGCTCGCCGAAGTCGATCGCGACCAGGCCGGTGACACCATCTACGCGATTGACGTCGTCGGCGAAACGGTCGTCGCGCGGTTTGCCGAGCGGCTGGCTCGCCAGTACGCGTTCGTGCTCGTCGCCGAGGGACTGCCGGGCGGACGCCGCTGCTATCCGGAGGGCCGCGACGAGGCATCGGCCGACTGGTGGATCATCATCGATCCGATCGACGGCACTCGCGGGTTGATGTACCAGAAGCGCAGCGCGTGGGTACTGACCGGGGTCGCACCCAATCGCGGGCCCGCCACCTCGTTGAAGGACATCGTGCTCGCGGTGCAGACCGAGATCCCACTCGTGAAGCAGCACCTGTCCGATCAGTTGTGGGCGGTGCGGGGCGAGAGGCCCGAGGTGCGGCGTCACAATCGGCTGACGGGCGAGTCCCGGCAGATCGTGCTGCGACCGTCGACGGCCCCGACCATCGAGCATGGGTATGCGTCGATCGCCCGGTTTTTTCCAGGCGGGCGAGAGGACCTCGCTGCGCTCGACGAGGAAATCGTGCTGGGCGCGCTCGGCCGTCCTGCGCCGGGAAAAGCCCGCTGCTTCGAGGACCAGTACGCCTCGACTGCCGGGCAGCTGTACGAGCTGATGGCCGGCCACGACCGCTTTGTCGCCGACCTGCGGCCGCTCGTCGGCCCGCTGCTGGGCAGCCGCGGTCTTCCGCGGCCTCTGACGTGCCATCCCTACGACATCTGCGCTGCGCTCATCGCTGAAGAGCACGGCGTGATCGTCACCGACGCGTATGGAGATCCGCTCGATACGCCGCTCGACGTCGACGCAGAAGTCGCGTGGGCCGGCTATGCCAACGCGAGCATCCGCGCACAGATCGAGCCGCTGTTGCAGGAGGCGCTGCGCGCGCGGGGCTGGATCGACGCACGCGCGCGTTCGAACATCGATGACCGATCCGGCCGCTGAACTCGAGACGTTCGTCGAGACACTGCGCGCCGACCGCCTGTTCGAGCCTGGCGCTGCGGTGGTGGTGTCGCGAGCGCCCGGGCGGCTCGACGTCATGGGAGGCATCGCCGACTATTCGGGGTCGCTCGTGCTCCAGCGCACGATTGCAGAGGCGACGTTTGCGGCCGTGCAGAGGATCGATCGTCCAGTCGTGGAAGTCGTCAGCGCGGGGCGGACGCCGTGCACGATTCCGCTCGCGACGCTCGCGCCTGGAGGCGTGCCGATCGGCTACGACACGGCGAGGCGTCTATTTGCGGGCGATCGCACAGCGGCGCGCGGGGCGCCGTCACCGCCGCACTGGGCGTCCTACATCGTTGGCGGGATGCTCGTGCTCGCACGCGAGCGCGGGCTGCCGCTCACCTCGGGCGCGAGGATCGTGGTGGCGTCGCAGGTACCCGAGGGTAAGGGTGTGAGCTCCTCGGCCGCGGTTGAAACGGCGACGATGCACGCCGTGGCGGGCGCGTTCGGCATCGCGCTCGGCTGGCGTGACCTGGCGCTGTTGTGTCAGCGGAGTGAGAATCTCGTCGCTGGCGCGCCGTGTGGTGTGATGGATCAGATGACGTGCGTTTTTGGCGAGACGGACTCCTTACTCGCGCTGCTGTGTCAACCTGCCGAGCTGCAGCCGCCGGTGCCAGTGCCCGACGGCATCGCGTTGTGGGGGCTCGATTCGGGAGAGCGCCACGCGGTGGGCGGGTCTGACTACGGCGCGGTGCGGGCGGGAGCGTTCATGGGTCTGCGCATGCTGTCCGAGCGCGTTCGCGTGCCCGGTGACTATCTCGCGAATCTCTCGCCGGAAGAGTTTCGACAAGGAGCCTGGCGAACGATCTACCCGAGGAGATCTCCGCCGAGGCATTCCTGAAGCGATTCGGCGGTACCAGCGATACCGTCACGACGCGTCGAGCGCGGGCGCCGATACCGCGTACGCGCGGCGACGACGCATCCCGTTTACGAACGCCGGCGAGCCGAACGCTTTCGCCGGCTGTTGAGTGAGTCGCCTGGCCAACATGATCTTGTCGAACTCGGCGCGTTGATGTACGAGTCTCACCGCAGCTACGGCGCGTGCGGGCTCGGGTCACCGGGGACCGACCGTCTCGTCGAGCTCGTCCGGGCCGAGGGCGCCGCCAGGTCTGTATGGGGCGCGGATCACCGGTGGCGGCAGCGGCGGCACGGTCGCCGTAATCGGAAGGCAAGAGGCGTCGACCGCTATTCACCGCGTCGTCGACGCGTACGAATCCGCAACCGGATACCGCCCGTACGTGTTTGCAGGATCCTCGCCGGGCGTCATGGCGTTCGGTGCGCACTCGATCCAGGTGTGAGCGTGAGGAGTACGAACCGATGAAATCACATCCGAGCGGTCCGTGGCACAAGTTGGTGTCGACGGGAAAAGGGGACAGTCCCCTTTTCCACCGGCGAAAGGATCCAGGAAAATGGGGACTGTCCCGCTTTTCCCTCCCCCGATGGCCACGGACTGCAGCAGCCCACCCACTTTCACTACTGGCTGCGAGGTTGGCCGTCGTCGTTGTGTTGGTGATCGCGATCGCGGGATGTCGTGCCGGCAGCCCGGGAGGCGACGGAGCGAAGACGATCAAGCTGGCATTCGTCACCAACAATTCGGCCGATTTCTGGACCATCGCCCGGCGCGGCGTGGAGAAGGCCGACGCCGAGCTGGCGGACGTCGACGCGGAGTTCAGGATCTCGGCTGACGGTACCGCGGCCGAGCAGCAGCGGATCGTCGATGACCTCCTCACCAAAGGCGTGGACGGGATTGCGATTTCCCCTGTCGATCCTCAGAACCAGACCGCGCTGATCGATGCCGCGGCGAAGCGCACCTTGATCTTCACGCAGGACAGCGATGCCCCGCAGACGAATCGGGTGTGCTACATCGGCACCGACAATATCGAGGCTGGCCGCCAGGCCGGGCAGCTCATTCGTGAAGCGATCCCCGAGGGCGGATCGATCATGCTGTTTGTCGGCAAGCTCGACGCCCGGAATGCGCAGGAGCGAATCCAGGGCATCAAGGAAGCGCTCACGGGCTCCAGCGTCAGCATCATCGATACACGAACTGACGATGTTGATGACGTTCGGGCGAAGGCGAATGCCGCGGACGCACTGGTGCGGCATCCGGACATCAAGGCACTCGTCGGGTTGTGGAGCTACAACGGTCCGGCCATTCTGAACGCAGTCCGCGAGGCCGGCAAGATTGGGCGCGTACGGATCGTGGCGTTCGACGAGGCCGACGACACGCTGGCGGGCGTCAAAGACGGTTCAATTCACGGCACGGTCGTGCAGCAGCCGTACCAGTTCGGCTACCAGGCGATCATGCGGATGGCGCAGGCGGTGCGCGGCGATCGATCGTTCATTCCGCCCTCGAAGCAGATCATCGTGCCGACGCAAGTAGTGAAGCGCTCGAATGTCGAGGAGTTCACGAAGCGGATCAACGAGCTGCGCGGCCGTACCGGCACCAACTGAAGGTGCCACGCGCGATCGACTTCTGTTTCAAGGACACGCGCACGGCTCTGGTGATCGTCTTCGAGAACCTGAAAGACCTCATGACCATTGACGAGGTATTGGAGAGTTCCTTAGAAATTGGCGTTTGAATATGCGCCGCGTTTCCTTCATCGTGCTGTGCACCATCCTCGCACTGGCGGTCTGGACCGGCATTCTCATTGCTGGAGCCGTGGAGGGCTGGTGGCGTCAGCCGCTGGCCCCTTCGGGCCACACGCAAGCCTTCATGGATGCTGCGATCGCAGAGATCGACAAGAACCGCCGAGGCAATGTCGCCTTCGTCCTCATCGAGAGCGGAAAGGTCTTCGACGAGCATTTCACGTCGGTCGGCCAAGCCGTCGATGGCGAGACGCTGTTCCAGGTCGCCTCGATGAGCAAGTGGATCACGGCCTGGGGGGTGATGACCTTGGTCGAGGCCGGGAAGCTCGATCTCGACGCGCCGGTTTCGACCTATCTCTCGCGCTGGTCCTTGCCGGAGAGCGAGTTCGACAACAGCGGCGTCACGGTCCGCCGGCTCCTCAGCCATACGGCGGGACTGACCGACGGCCTCGGCTATGGCGGATTTGCGCCAGGCCAGCCGGTCCAGCCGATCGAGGCGTCCTTGACGCGAGCCGCTGACGCTTCGCCCGGCGCCGACGGGGCTGTTCGTGTCGGTATCGAGCCGGGCAGCGCCTTCGAATACTCGGGGGGCGGCTATACGCTGCTGCAGTTGATCGTCGAGGAAGTCTCCGGACAATCCTTCAACGACTATATGCGGAGCGCTGTGTTCGTTGACCGCTCGGCATGACGCGATCGACCTATAGCGTGGATGGCGCGCCCATTGCGAACGTCGCGGAATTTTACGACGTCGATGGAACGCCGGCGATTCACTATCGCTTCACTTCGCTCGCCGCGACCTCGCTCTATACTTCGGCCGCCGACTTGACCCGCTTCATTCAGGCGCATGCGATAGGGGCGAATGGCGAACCCGCGGGCCGAGGGGTCCTCAAACCGAAGACCCTCGAAGAGATGCGCCGCCCGCATGCCTCGCAGCTGGGAGCCGACATCTGGGGCCTCGGAACGATGCTCTACGCCGGCAACAACGCCGGCGGCTTCGTCATCGGCCATGACGGAAACAACGATCCGGCGATCAACACCGCCGCAAGGGTGGATCCCGAAACCGGGAACGGCGTCGTCGTTCTCGAGACCGGCAATCGGGTGCTGGCGACGACCCTGGCCGGCGAATGGCTGTTCTGGCGAACGGGCAATGTGGATTTCCTGATGCTGACGATCGAGGCCGGGAACCTGCTCAAGGTCCTCGGGGCCGGGTGGGCCGCCATCATGCTGACCGCCGTGATCATCGGCTGGCGGTTCAGGCGCGCGGCGGCAAGTTCGCCAAGATAGATGGCCGTTTGGCCTACGGAGAGCGGTCTCGAATTCGCAGAGACGATAGAACTATCATGCCACGTCAATCGTTTGTCGAACTCTGTGTTTCTCGGCCGCGGCGGACGTGGAGCGAATAGATGTTTTCGAACGAGCGCTGCGGTCGTGTGAGCGAGAGGCCGCGGGGCGGTTCGATATCAGGTTTGGGATCGTGCGCCAAAACATCCTCGCTGACAGACAATGAAAGCCAGTAGCACAGCGCGCAGGAAGTCGGGCCGTTCGATGATCAGCCTAACCGCTGTTCGGCGAAAATGACTGACATCACACGTTTCAAGCCGACGCCGGCAGACAAGTTCAGCTTTGGGTTGTGGACCGTGGGCAACCGCGGCCGCGATCCGTTCGGGGACTTCGTCAGGCCCACCCTCGATCCCGTGCGGATCGTCCATCGCCTTGCCGAACTGGGCGCGTGGGGCGTCAACCTGCACGACAACGATCTCGTGCCCATCGAAGCCACACCGGCCGAACGGGATCACATCGTCGGCGAGTTCCGTCGCGCGCTGGACGCCTCCGGGCTGGTCGTGCCGATGGCGACGACCAACCTGTTCTGGGATCCGATCTTCAAGGACGGTGCCTTCACGTCGAACGACCGGGTGGTGCGCCGCTATGCGCTGCAGAAGACGATGCACGCCATCGATCTTGGTGTGGAGCTGGGGGCGCGCACCTACGTGTTCTGGGGAGGACGCGAGGGCGCTGAGGTCGATGCGGCCAAGGATCCGGTTGAGGCGATCAAGCGCTTCCGCGAGGCGATCGACTTTCTGTGCGAATACGTGCGCGACCGCCACTACGACCTGCGGTTCGCACTCGAGGCCAAGCCCAACGAGCCGCGAGGCGACATCTACTTTCCGACCACCAGCGCCTACCTCGCGTTCATCCCGACGCTGGCGCATCCGGAGATGGTCGGTGTCAACCCGGAGGTCGCGCACGAGCAGATGGCCGGCCTGAACGTCTTCCACGCGGTCGCGCAGGCGATCGAGGCGGGCAAACTGTTTCACATCGACCTGAACGATCAGAAGCCCGGCCGCTTCGATCAGGACCTGCGCTTCGGTTCCGAGTCGATCAAGTCGATGTTCTTCCTGGTCAAGCTGCTCGAGGAATCGGGCTACGACGGACCGCGCCATTTCGACGCGCACGCGTATCGGACCGAAGACGAAGAGGGTGTGTGGGACTTCGCCGCCGGCTGCATGCGGACCTATCTAATCCTGAAGCACAAGGCGAAGGCCTTTGCCGCGCATCGCGAAATTCAGGCGCTGCTGGCCGAGATGCGCGACGCGGGAGCGGGTGAGCCGATCATGACCTACACGAGCGAGCGCGCGAAAGCGTTGCGTGGCGAAGCGTTCGATCGAGCGGCGCTGACGGCGCGGCGGCTTCCGTACGAGCGGCTCGATCAGCTCGTGGTGGAGCTGTTGCTCGGCGTCTAGGACTCCGTGGCAAAGGTCGTTGTCGACGGGAAAGGGGACAGTCCCCTTTTTCCACCTGCGAACGAATCGAGGAAAAAGGGGACAGTCCCCTCGCATGGCGCTCTATCTCGGACTTGACAGCAGCACGCAGGGGCTGACGGCAATCGTCATCGAGGTCGGCCCGCGCGCTCGCCGGGTGGTCCACTGCGATGCGATCAACTTCGACGCCGAGCTGCCGCACTACGGCACGCATCACGGAACGAATTCTTGCACTGATCCGTCGCTGGTCACCGCGCCGCCGACGATGTGGGCCGAGGCGCTGGACCGGATGATGGCGCGATTGGCGGGGAGCGGCGTCGACTGGACCGGACTGGCGGCCATTTCCGGTTCCGCCCAGCAGCACGGAAGCGTTTATCTGAGCGCACGTGCCAGCGCCTTGCTGCCGGCACTCGATCCACGCGAGGCCCTGTCGCGCCAGGTGAGCGACATGCTGTCGCGCGACGCGTCGCCGATCTGGATGGACTCGAGCACGACCAGGCAGTGCGCGGAAATCACGGCGTCCCTTGGCGGCGACGCCATTCTCGCCGAGCGCACCGGCTCGCGCGCCTTCGAACGCTTCACGGGTCCGCAGATTACGCAAGTTCTGGCAGCAGGATCCGGAGCGCTACGCTGCCACCGATCGGATTCATCTCGTGAGCTCGTTCATGGCCTCCCTTCTCGCCGGCGGCCATGCTCCGCTCGATCCGGGCGATGCGTCCGGCATGAACCTCATGGACCTCGCCACCGAGCAGTGGTGGCCAGAGGCCATCGACGCCACCGCGCCAGGACTCGCACTGAAACTGCCGGCCATCGTCAAACCGTGGCGTGTCGTCGGTGCGCTCTCGCCGGTACTGGCGCCGCTACGGATTGCCCGGACGCGAAGGTCGTCGTGTGGTCGGGCGACAACCCGTGCAGCCTGATCGGCACCGGTCTGGTGGGCGACGGCCTGCTCGCCGTCTCGCTGGGCACGAGCGACACCGTATTTGGCCACATGAACAGCCCGCGCCACGATCCCGCACTGGCGGGCCACGTGTTCGGGGCGCCCACGGGCGCTTACATGGGCCTCACGTGCTTTCGCAACGGATCGCTCGCTCGCGAGCGTGTGCGGGATCGCTTCGGCCTCGACTGGAACGGCTTCGTCGAGGCGTTGCGCGCCGCGCCCCCGGGCAATCGCGGCCGGGTGCTGCTGCCGTGGTTCGAGCCGGAGATCACGCCGCCGGTCGCACAGGGAGATGCGCGCACGTTTGGCGTTGCGCCAGACGACGCGCCGGCGAACGTGCGTGGCCTCGTCGAAGGACAACTGCTGGCCGCGCGCCGGCATTCAACCTGGATTGCGTCTCGCGTCGAGGCGATCCACGCCACCGGGGGCGCAGCGGTGAATCGGGCCATCCTGCAGGTGATGGCGGACGTGTTCGGCGCGGACGTGTACCGATTCGACGTCAGCAACTCGGCGGCGCTCGGGGCGGCGTTGCGCGCGTGCCACGCCGATGTCGTGAACCGCGAAGGGCGTGCGAGCTGGCAGGAGATCGTGAGCGGGTTCGCCGAGCCGATCCGCGAGTCGCGGATCGCGCCGGACCGCGCGCGACATGCGATGTACCAGGAACTGCTCGACGTCTACGGTGCGTGCGAAGCGTTCGCGTTGGGCCGCGGCCCCGATCCGGCGCAGCAGCTCGCCGCTTTCAGGTCGCGCTTCGGCGACGGGCCGGAAGCGTCCTGACTCAGGGGTCGCGCTGGAGGGAACATGAAACCAGCTATGCGGGCGCTAGCCGTGACCGCCATTCTTCTGACCATTGTCTGTGTCAGTCATCAATCGGGAATCGGGCAGACACAACGACCGAATATCTTGTTGATTGTGTCCGACGACGTAGGCTACGCGGACATCGGCATTTACGGCAGTCGAGATATTCCGACGCCAAACATCGATCGGCTCGCTCAAGAAGGGGTCCGTTTCACAAACGCCTACGTGAGCGGCCCCTATTGCAGCCCAACCCGCGCAGGTCTCATGACGGGCCGGTATCCGCAACGTTTCGGCTACGAATTCAACCCCGATGGATCGCCGGATTACGGGTTGCCGCTAACCGAGACGACGATGGCTGACAGGCTGAAAGCTGCCGGATACCGCACGGCCCTATTCGGCAAATGGCATCTCGGTTCGGCGGATCGATTGCACCCGATGCGTCGCGGATTTGACGAGTTCTATGGGTTCCTCGGCGGTGACCATTCATATGTGAATGTTGCCCATATCGATGTTGGCACGAATATGCCGGACCCGCTGCTCGATGGCATAAAGCCCGCCTCGTCGGTGACCTACCTCACGGACACCCTCGGCGATCGCGCCGTCAGTTTCATCAAGCAGCACACGTCGGAGCCGTTCTTTCTCTATCTCGCATTCAACGCCGCGCATACGCCGATGGAAGCGTCTGAGAAGTACCTCGCTCGCTTCCCGAACATCGCAGACTCACGGCGCCGTACCTATGCTGCGATGATGTCCGCGATGGACGACGCGATTGGGAGAACGCTAGCTGCCGTGCGCGATCAGAAACTTGAAGAGAAAACGCTCGTGATTTTCTTGAACGACAACGGCGGACCGACGATGCCGACCACGACGGTCAATGGATCAAGCAACGGTCCGCTGCGTGGATCGAAGCGGCAAACGTGGGAAGGCGGCATTCGCGTCGCGTTCGCGATGTCGTGGAAGGGACACCTCGACGCGGGACGAGTGGATGACAGGCCGATCATTCAGCTCGACGTTCTGCCGACCGCGCTTGCTGCCGCAGGCGTAGCGACGAAGGCATTAGAGTTCGACGGCGTGAACCTCCTGCCGTTTCTGACCGGAATCGCGACAGGCGCGCCGCACGACGCGCTATATTGGCGGCTCGGCGGCATGATGGCGATTCGCAAAGGCGATTGGAAGCTGGTGAAGACGCGCGAAGGCCCGTTAGTCGACGTGGATCCGTCGACGTTACGCGATCTTTCGGACGCCGGTCTCTACAATCTCTCTGAAGACATCGGCGAGATGCGGAATCGCGCTGCCGAGCGGCCGGACAAGGCAAAGGAGCTCAGTGATTTGTGGCAGCAGTGGAATCGCCAACTGAGCAAGCCTTCATGGGCACCTTGAGCCGCGAGATTACTTAGTGAAGTGCGATGCGAATTCTCGCGCGTGATCAGGACTCGTGGGGATCTGCGAGTCGCGGATCAGTCCGGACCGCGGCGGCGGTCGAGTACTATCCGGTCGATGCGGCTCGTTGCGCTCGGCGCCCTCCTGATCCTCCTCGACGGCTCGCTCGTCGTGCCGAACTCACCGCCGGCTGACTGGCCCGGCTTTCGCGGCCCGGACATGAGCGGACTGGCACTCGGCGCTAACCTGCCCGAGCGATGGTCGGCGACGGAACGGGTGCGGTGGTCGGTGGACGTCCCTGGCCAGGGGTGGTCGTCCCCGATCGTCGCGCATGGCGTTGTCTACCTGACCTCGGCGATCAGCAAACGACCGTTCAAGCAGCCCTCTCCAGGCATCTATGGCAACGATTACATCGCCGAGCTGCGGGCGGCGGGGCTGTCGAACGACGAGGTGAACAAGCGCCTACGAGCGCGCGACAACGAGCTGCCAGAAGAATCCGACGCGATTCGTTACATGGTCTACGCGTTCGACGCGCGCACGGGCGCCATGAAATGGGAGCGGGAGGCCCACCATGGTCTGCCTATCGGCGGCCGTCACCGCAAGAACACCTACGCCTCGGAAACGCCCTTCACCGACGGTGAGCGGCTGTACGTCTCCTTCGGGTTGAACATCGGCCTCTTCTGCTACTCACTCGACGGCGCGCTACTGTGGAAGAGAACCTGGCCGCCGCAGCCGATCTACCTCGACTTCGGCACCGGGTCGTCGCCGGTCGCTCACGCCGGACGCGTCTACGTGCTACAGGACAGCGAGCGCGAGTCGTACCTGGCGGCAATCGACGCCAGAACGGGCGCCGATGTCTGGCGCGTTTCACGCCCCGAGAAGAGTACGTTCAACCGCACATCGTCGTGGTCGACGCCGCTCGTCTGGAAGAGCAGTGTGCGTACCGAAATCGTGACCACTGGACACGGGTTCATCCAAAGCTACGACCTCGACGGCAAGGAACTCTGGCGAGTCGCCCGAGTGTCGATGCCGCTGGCGTCGCCAGTGGCGGCGGGGGACCTGTTGATCGTCGGCACGGGCGCACAGGAAGGTGACGCCGCCCGGCCAGTCTTTGCGATAAAAGCTGGCGCACGCGGCGACATCACTCTGACCGGATTGGCCACCAGCAACGAGCATGTGCTGTGGTCACACCCACGTGGGTCCGGCTACACGCCGTCGCCGCTCGTACATCAGGGGCGGGTGTACCTTGTACACGACATCGGGACGATGCTGGTGCTCGCGGCGGATACGGGCAAGGAGATCTATCGTGTCAGGCTGGGCGGCGTCGGCCACACGTTTTCCGCGTCCCCCATCGCGACGGCGACGCGTCTCTACTTTTCAGACGAAGACGGCGTGACCATCGTGCTCGGGGCCGGCGACAGTTACAACGAGCTCTCGCAGAATGACTTAGGCGCCATGATGCTCGCCTCGCCGGCAGTGTCGGGCAATACGCTGTTCCTGCGCACCGAAAAGAAACTCTTCCGAATCGAATAGCGGCCGTTGCCCAACTGCGTCAGTCTCATCTATCAACGGCGCCGAAAGACCGCCGTGCACCAGCGGCCGCTCTTACGCCTTGGCGCCGCCGTTGGGTTTTGCGACCTTCTGTCCTCGATTGATCTCGATGGTTCCGTTGAACACCGCGCCCTCGTGCATGACGATGGCGGGGCCGACGACCGTGCCGGACACTTTTGCGGTGTTCACCATCTCGACGCGCTGCGAGGCCGCCAGATCACCGGAATACGAGCCCTGAATACTGATGTGGCTCACCTGCGCCGCGGCTTTGACCTTCCCCGTGGGTGAGACGAGCAGGGAGCCGGCGCGCATGGTGATCTTGCCATTCACTTGCCCGTGGATAGTCACGTCTTCGTCGCTGCTGACTTCGCCGGATATTAAGAGGGATTCGCCGATAGTGGTCATGTTTGGTCCTGCGAGATTGGGGAAGGGGTATGCAGGGTCTTTCGGCAACTCGACACAGATCCAACAGAGCACATCACGCGAACTTGAGCACAACGCGGCGGCCGGGTTGTGCGTTGCCGTCACGGCTCTTGCATGTCGGTACCACTAGCGTAGCTCCGCCTCAAACCGTCCAGAAAACCAGAGGGGCTCCGCTTCAAACTTCAAAATATTGGCCTTAGAAGATGTCTAGTGTCGATTGCCGACCTTTGTACCAAAACGCCAGCATTTACGGATCGCCCAGCGTTCGCGAGGCCAGAAACTTTTTTCGGGCCACTTGCTAGACTGTGCGGCATGGTGCATCGACTTGCGCTGCTGGCCGGTGCAATCGCGGCCGTCACGTCGCTCGCCGCCCAGCTGCCGGCGCGGACCGGCGTGCCGCGGCTCTGGACCGACGAGGCGCTCACGGGCTGGGCGCTGCCCATCGCGGGCGTGAAGGCCGCGCCGAAGTTCTATACGGAAGCCGAGTACTACGCCGCGCCGGTCGACGAAGTCCGGACCTACCCGGTCTACATCAAGAGCCGCGAACCGGAAGGGTATCGCGACTGGATGCGGAAGCAGGGTCCGCAACCTCTTATCGAACCGGCGAAGCTGACGTCGGAAGGCGACTGGATCACCGCCGGCCGCGAGGTCTTCGACGGTCTTCATCTCGCGGAGTTCCGTACAGCGGATCCCCGTGCGTTCCGGTGGGCCGACGATCCGGACCTGATGGCGCGCGAGGGCGTCACCGTCGCGGCCGACGGCACGATTCCCGGCGTGCGATGGCTGATCGATCACGACCGGCAGCTGAAGATCACGCTTGCCGAATGCTCCGGGTGCCACACGCGGGTGCTGCCCGACGGCAGCATCGTCCGCGGCGCGCAGCGCAACCTCCAATGGGGATCCCTGCCCCAGTTCAGCTTCGATGCGCTCGACGAGATCCGCCGGCGCGAAGGCCGGACCCGGCCGCCGAACGAGATTGCGTACTCCAGCTACGGCGTACCGTGGCTGAAGGACGATATCAACGCCACTTTGAAGACGATGACGGCCGAACAGGTGGGCCATGTCGACGGCGAGCCGTTCCTGGGCACGTTCGTCAGATTCAACGCGAGCCCGTGGTTCACGACCAGGATCGTGGACCTGATCGGCGTCAAAGACCGGCGGTATCTCGACGCGACCGCGACTCATCGCAATCGCGGGCCTGAAGACATCGCGCGCTACGGCATCCTGGTAAGCGTCGCGGAGGACGGCGCGATCGGAACCCACACGTTCCTCCCGGCGGCGCACCGCGCGCTGCGGTATCGCTACAGCGACGAAGCGATGCTGGCGCTGGGAAAGTACATCTATTCACTGCAGCCGCCGCCGAACCCGAACCAGCCGAACGAGGTCACCGCCCGCGGCGAGCAGGTCTTCGCGCGGGACCGGCTGCGCCAGCTGCCACACGCCGCCGCTCTACACCAACAACCGGCTGGTGCCGGTCGACGGGTTCACGCCGTTCGCGCATCCGTCGGCGCCGCCGGCCTCGGACGTGATGCGCGCGCAGATTGGCCTCGATCCGGGGCTCGCGCTGAAGACGCGGAAGGGGACCGGCTACTACAAGGTGCCGTCGCTCAAAGGCGTATGGTATCGAGGACCGTTCGAGCACTCGGGCTCGATTGCGTCGCTCGAAGAGTGGTTCGATCCGGCGCGGTTGCGCGACGACTACCTCCCGAAAGGCTGGAACCCGCCGGATACACGCGCGCGGCCCATCCCGGGCCACCGGTTCGGGTTGAACTTGTCGGCCGAAGACAAGCGCGCGCTCATCGCGTTTCTGAAGACACTCTGAAGCGACAGCGGGCAGCCGGACGTCTCGCAGGGTGGCTTCTGACGTGACGCCGCACTGACGATGCTCGACAACTCAGAAATGCGCGAGGTCCGCACGCGTGATCCGGTGGTGCAGAGGCTTCATCCGCCTGCGACCGACGATTCCTCGAATGGCGTGCTCGATGGCGTGAAGCGCCGCGTCGATGGCAGCCTGAATCGCGGCATCTCGCCGAATGACGACAACGCTCGGCAGGCCGCTCAGGACGACCTTGATGGAGCAGACCTGGTCGACTCCGCCACGGGGTCCATTCAGGTCGGCGACGCGGACGCTGACTCGCTGGATGGATCGCGCGAACTTCCCGAGCTTCGTGCTGAGCTTGTGGCGGATATACGTATGGTCGTCTTCGGTCAGTTCCACGCCAATCGCTCGCACGTGCGCCGGCGGTGAACCTTCGGTGGGGCGGCCGGCTCGTTTGTCAGTGCTCGGAAGCGCTGACTGCGGCGCGGTTGAAACGGTGGCTTCTTGTTGGTGCTTGGTCATGGTTAGTACGGCTGCAGCTAACATGCCACGATCAGCCGATCGCGGCTGGTGGCGTGTTTCGTTTCTCAGCGATCACGTTCAAAAGCCTGTCAAGAGACTTGGTGAATTTCTCGATCCCTTCGTCCTCGAGCGTCGAGTTCACATCACCGAAATCGATTCCGCCGTCGGTCAGTGCGTCCATCACGCGCCGCGCATCCTGCATCTGGTCACTCTCGAGCGTGGGCGAGATCGCCCCGTGGTGTTCAAAGAGTTTCAGAGTCTCCGGCGGGACCGTCGCGATGGTGTCGGGCCCAATGAGTGACTCCACGTATAGAACGTCCGAATAGTCCGGGTTCTTCGTCCCGGTGCTGGCCCAGAGCAGCCGCTGCTTCCTGGCGCCCTTGGCCTCCAGTGCTCGCCACCGCGCACTGTGCGTGATCTCCAGGAACGCCGCGTAAGCCAGCCGCGCGCTGGCGATCGCGACCCTGCCGCGCAATGCCACGAGCGAACCGCCTCGAGCGGCAATGCGCTTGTCCACCTCGGTATCGACGCGGCTCACGAACACCGACGCGACCGACGCGAGCTTGTCAATCGGCTGATCTCGCGCGATGCGCGCTTCGAGCGCCCGCAGATAGGCGTCGGCGACGGCTTGGTAATGCTCAACGGAAAACAAAAGCGTGACATTGATATTGATCCCCTCCGAGAGGCAACGTTCGATTGCCGCCCAGCCCTCGCGCGTGCCGGGAATCTTGACCATCACGTTGGGACGGTTGACGGCTTTCCAGAGCCGGCGCGCCTCGGTCACTGATCCCTCGGTGTCGCGAGCGAGCCTCGGGGAAACTTCGATCGAAACGAAGCCGTCGCTGCCGCCAGTTGAATCGTAGACCGGTCGGAAGACGTCGGCGGCCTCGCGGACATCCTCGATGGCGATCGCCTCGAAGACTTCGCGATTGGTCTTGGCGGACGCCAACACCGTGAACTCATCGTCGTACGCGGTACTGCTGGCGATGGCGTGCTCGAAAATCGTTGGATTCGACGTCATGCCCCGAAGCCCATCGTCGATGAGTGCTCGGAGCTCGCCGGAGCGGGTCATCTTGCGATGCAAATAGTCCAACCAGACGCTTTGCCCCTGGTCCAGCAACGTCTGCATCTTGCTCTTGGCAGGTGTCTGCATGCATTCCCATGAGATTGCGGAACTCGGTCCATATCTAGTGTGACTCGTCTGCGAGCGCCGAGAAGAACTTTGCTTGCGAATGGAGCTCTGCTGTGGCCCGCGTTCGCATGTGGCAAAGCTCAGCCGAGTCCGAGTGGCGCGCCTCCGGCTGAGATGCTCAGGAGACGATTCGACCGCTCGGGATTACATGATGAATGGCGACTTTTCGTTCTGAAATGTGCGAGGGTGAAGGTGGAGCATGACGAGACGCCCAAATCGCGGCGGCGATCATCAGGAATCGGTAGTGCCAGCACCGTCATGGGATCCAGACGTTGAACCGGCTGAGACGGCAACGATACGAGACGTCGTTGACGAAGCGTCGCGCGAGTCGTTCCCTGCGAGTGACGCCCCGAGTTGGACGCTCGGCATCGAGAGCCGTACGCGCGACGTTGCTTCGACCCTGCGACGGAGCACTCAGGGCGTCAAGGTATGGCTCTCTCCGTAACCGCGCCCAACCTGCCCGGCAACGGCGACTTCGCACCTCCTCGGTTCTCTCCCTCGAGCAGCGCGTCCAGACTAGCGTAGGCGTAAATCGTCCGAGCGTTGTTCTGCATCAGTCCGCCCGTGTCGGCCGTGGGACCGTAGTTGCTATGCAGATCGCGTCCGAGCATCCGCAACATGGCCATCTGCTGGCCACGGTGGTGCGACGTGTGCGTCAGTCGCCGAGTCATCACCCAGGCTCGCGAACGCTGGACATCGAAGAAAGCGGTGAGGCCCTCCCACCATCGCTCGTCCGTCTCGTGAAGGCGTTGGAGTCGCTTGCCGCTGTCCTCCGCGTACCGCTTCATGAATTCCAATCGCGTTTCCTGTTGGGGAAGGGGCGGCGCGCCGACATCAATCCCCAACATGTTCCGAAACCACGCATCTTCGCTGACGCACTGATGCACCATGTGTTCCTGCACGCTTCGTCCGCGCGGATCATCCTGCCGTGGCCGCACAGTGAGGTCGTCGTCTCTGAATTCGCTCCAGACGCTGAGGACCTTCACGCGTTCACTGTCGTAGCTGTCGATCAGAAAGTCGTAGGTCATGGATGAGCCCAGCAGGATCTGGCCGTTTCACGATGAAAGGCGGTATTGCTTCATGGTCCGACGGCTCAAGCGTTGCGCGGCAGCACCATATAAACTCGCGCGATGAAGCCGTGAAACTCGGCCATGTAGTTTTGGAGGAACACCCGAGTCGATTCGTTGTTGACCTGCCCGTCCTCGC
The DNA here is from genome assembly GCA_963724485.1 of uncultured Acidobacteriota bacterium. Classification (GTDB taxonomy): domain Bacteria; phylum Acidobacteriota; class Vicinamibacteria; order Vicinamibacterales; family UBA2999; genus JACCSI01. The sequence continues at coordinate 70,133 of CAVRUW010000003.1, read as the reverse complement.
CGATAAGGCCGCGCTCGAACTGGATGTACGCCTCGATCGAGTTCATCTGTGGCGAATTGCAGAACGCCAGAATGCTGCGCAGATGTTGCTGGGCGATCGCAGTTCCGATCTTTCCCGGTGACGTCCCGATGGAGGCAGACGGTTTTCGTGTGAACGCGTTCTTCCCGTAGGGTCGACTCGCCCAGTCGATGGCATTCTTCAGGCCGCCAGGAATCGAGCGGTTGTACTCGGGCGTGACGAATAGGACGGCATCGACCGCCGCTATCGCGTTCTTGAACTCGGTCGCGACCGGAGGGTAGTTCGCGTCGTAGTCGTAGCTGTATAGTGGCAGGTCCTTGAACGAGATCTCCATCATTTGGAGTTCCGGCGGAGCGAGCCTCACGAGGGCCTTTGCGAGCAGCCGGTTGATGGATTTGGTCGCCAGACTGCCGACGAAATAGCCGACCTTGTAGCCTGCCATCGGTCCTCCTGCTGTTGAGGCTATCACCCTCTGCTGAGCGGTCCGCCGCTCATCAACCCGCTCGCGTCGCGACGGTCAGGATGCTTTACAGGCCAGATCGTGCCACGTAACATGGCGACGCGATGGCTACCGACGAATCCTTCAAGTCGGTACTGCCTGGCGCGCAGCTTGGTCCTTACAGCATCGAGACCAGGCTTGGCGCAGGCGGCATGGGCGATGTGTTTCGCGCCCGTGATACTCGATTGGGCAGAACCGTCGCGATCAAGGTAATTCGCCCTGAGTTTTCGCAACGCGCCGATTCCCATCATCGTTTTCAGCGCGAAGCCCGCGCCATCTCGGCGCTCAACCACCCACACGTTTGCAGCCTGCACGATGTCGGCGAGTGGGACGGCTTCGCCTACCTGGTCATGGAGTATGTCGAAGGCGCAACGCTCGCCGACGTCCTGGAGAAGGGGCTGCTGCCATGGCGTCAAGCGCTGCGGTACGCGGTCGAAACCGCCGACGCCCTTGCCGCAGCCCACGCCCTGGGGATTGTTCACCGCGACCTCAAGCCGGCCAACATCATGATCACGGCGGCCGGCGTCAAGGTGCTCGATTTCGGGGTGGCCAAGCGGATCGAGCCAGTGGACGAAGAGGCCGCGACGCGGATGTTGAGTGGTCAAACCGGCGTCGGTGAGATCGTCGGCACGCTCACCTATCTGTCGCCAGAGCAGGCCGAGGGCAAGACGGTGGGCCCGCAATCCGACATCTTTTCGCTGGGCGTCGTGTTCTACGAGATGTTCTGCGGAACGCGTCCCTTCCGTGGCGATTCCATGCTGGCGCAGGTTGCCAGCACGCTGCGAGAAGCCCCAGCGCCACCTGGAACACTTCGTCCCGAACTGCCGACGGCCATCGCCCGGATCATCCTGCGATGCCTGGAAAAAAAACCCGAAGCGCGGTTCCAGTCAGCGGGCGAACTGCATCGCGAACTGGCAGCGTGTGAGATCCCGAGCGCCCGGCGCAAAGTCTCAGCGCGATCGCTTGGAGCCGTGGCCGCCCTTGTACTTGTGATCGCTCTCGGTGTCGCCGGATCGCAGGCGTACCTTCGCTCGTCGCGGGCGCAGTTGGGCTGAGAACGAAGCGTTGCCGGAGGTCGCCCGGCTCGTCGATGAGTCGCGACTGCTGGCAGCACGGACGTTGCTTCAACAGGCCGAGCAGTACGCTCCTGATTCGCCCGAGCTGATTCGACTGAAGGCCGATCTACCAGCAGGCATGGTGGAGATCAGGACGATACCGGACGGAGCGGATATCTACCTTCGCGATTACGCCGACGTCGAACCCGGTGATTCACAGTGGCGGCGGCTGGGCCGTTCCCCACTGAAGACCGACATGATTCCCCACAGCTACTACCCGCGAGTCAGCTATCGCATCAGGGCCGTCAAGCCCGGATTCGAACCCGTGGAATGGGCGGTCCCTCTCGGCTCCAACCTGACGCGAGCGCTGACGATTGAGCTCCATACAACAGAGTCGACACCTGCCGGAATGGTCTGGGTGCCTGGCATCACGGAGCTCGGAACGATCCAGACGAATCCAGCCAGCGCGCCTGAAAAAACGTCTGCGTTCTGGCTGGATCGAAACGAAGTGACCAACCGCGAGTTCAAAGAATTTGTCGACAAGGGCGGATACCAAAGGCGGGAGTACCTGGAAACACGCGTTCACCAAAGAGGGCAAGGCTCTCACTTGGGAACAAGCGATGGCAGAATTCCGGGATGCCACGGGAAGACCCGCACCTGCCGCTTGGCAGCTCGGCACCTACAAGGAAGGTCAGGCGGATTTCCCAGTCGGCGGCGTCAGTTGGTACGAAGCCGCGGCGTACGCCGAGTTTGCCGGCAAAAGCCTTCCCACCGTGTATCACTGGTTTCGAGCCGCCGCGATCGGCCCCCTGTCCGATATTCTGAACTTCAGTAATTTTGCCGGTCAGGGTCCGGCTCAAGCGGCGACGAATCGAGGGCTCGGCCGCTTCGGAACATATGACATGGCCGGCAACCTGCAAGAGTGGGTCTTCAACCCCGCAGGACAGTTGCGTTACACGCTGGGCGGCGCCTGGGACACACCCAGGTTTCAGTTCGGGCCAGGACATCCCGACGCGAGGCATCCGTTCGAGCGGCGACCCACGTTCGGATTTCGCTGCGCCAGATTTCCATCAGCAATCCCACCCGCGCTTCTGGGGCCGGTGCCCTTCCTGAATCGTGACCGTCGTGCTGACAAACCCGTTGACGATAAAACGTATGAAGTCTTTCGCAGCCTGCACGCGTACGACAAGACCGAACTGAACCCGACTGTGGATTCAGTGGAAGACCAATCTCCCTATTGGCGCGCGAACCACGTCTCTTTCCAGGCAGCATATGGAACCGCGCGCGATCGCGTCATCGCCCACGTATACCTTCCTAAGAACTCGAAACCGCCTTATCAGGTCGTGGCATTCATGGGGGGCAACGAGATACTCAACCAACCAAGATTTGAGGATCGGGACGTACGGCATAATTTCGAGTTCATCATCCGCTCTGGCCGCGCGGTGATCGTCCCTGCCTACTCCGGCACCCTCGAACGGGGCCCTGGAGACTACTACCACCGCCGTGGCGAACCCCAGAAGTGGCAAGAGATGAACCTGCTGTGGTCCAAGGATCTCGGGCGGTCCATCGACTACCTGGAGACTCGACCAGACATCGACACTCACAAACTGGCGTTCTTCGGAATCAGCTTTGGCGCGGCGGCGGCTCCTCGGCTAGTTGCTGTAGAGCCACGGTTCAAGGCGGCGATTCTCGCTTCTGGAGGTTCTTGGGAAAAGGTGCCTCCCTCGGTCGACCAGTGGAACTTCGCGCCGCGCTTCAAAGTGCCCGTACTGATGATGAACGGTAAGGACGACTTCGGGTTTCCTCTGGAGGCCAGCCAATTGCCGTTGTTCCGCCTACTCGGGACACCTGAGAAAGACAAAAAGCACGTGCTGTTCGATGGTGGTCACGCAAGCCTTTTGACTCGGCTGGAAATGGTCAAGGAAGCTCTCGACTGGTTGGACCGCTACCTCGGGCCCGTCAACGTGAGCGCCCAATAAACGTCCCGCTGCCGATTGCAGTCCAGGCGAATCCGCGATGGTCTCAGCAGTCTCCCCGATACCGGACTCCTTCAGCGGAATCTCTGCCATACCGTGTGCCGTCTTCACAATATTTTTCTCGGCCCTCGGTTAACAACTTCGCGGCTTCGTATAATCGGCGTCGTAGCGGCGGCCCTTTAACGGAGCGTCTGCCGCGTCCGACCTTCCCTCCCCTCGATCTCGGACCAGCGGGCACCGCCAGCTTGACGGAGGTGCGTGATGAATGCTGTCCACGGACATGTCGTGTTGCAAGAGGGAGGGCGGGGCGTCCCAGGATTGCTCATCAGTCTCTATGGCTCTGCCGCCGACTCGCGAGCCTCCGGCACGACCTCGAGCCTCGAGGATGCGCAACGCCTCGGCTCGATGCTGTCGGGGCCCGACGGAGGTTTTGCGTTCTCGTACGAGCCGGGCGATGTTGCGGGGGCCGGTCGGCAGCTGATCGACCTGCTGGTAGTCGCTTCCGCTCCGGAAGCGTCACTCGATGGGCCCGATCCGGTCAGCGAAAGCATTGCCTCGGCGCGCCGGCCCCGCGCCGCCGTTAGGGAGGCCGTCGTTCTTCGAGTCGCGGCCAAAGATCTTCGCGTGCGCAAGGTCGCAGTTCCGGGCAGCGGACGTGCGATCGACGACACAATCGCGAGACGACGCACGACGCGGCGACGAACGCAAGAGCTCGACCGAGAACTCGGCCGCATGTTCGCGGAAGACCTGGGCGCACGCCGCGAGCTGCAGCAACGCGCCCGCGAGAAGATGGGGCCGTTCTTTGCCGCATTGTCCAGCGTTCCTCACCGCGGCAGTGGTCCGAGCCGGCGTTATGTTGCACCGACGGCGAGTGTCGCCGAGGCCAACAGGACCGCGATGCGATCTGCGATCGAAGGACGCATCAACAAGGTCAGTCAGAGCGGTCGACTGGGCCTCACCGACGCGCAACTGGATCAACTGCGGGACTCGACAGGCAACATCCGCCACGACGTAACGCCGGAAACGCTCGAGAGTTTGTTCAGGCCGAAAGGCCTGACACCGCTGGTGAGCCTCGCACATCTCGACCTAACGTGGCTCTGCGGACGACTCCACCGCGATGTGGACGACTGTATTGCGGCGCTGGGGACAGACGGCGCAGGTACCGGAACCGACTCCACTCCACAGCCAGAGCCCTCCGACAACGGGAACGGTGAGCCCGTGCCAGACGGGCCATCGCCGGAGCCCTCGCCGGGCGATGGCTCGCTCGACGCTGCCGACATTCCACCTCTCCTCAATACGCTAGTTGCCAACATGAGCTCGCCCGAGGACATCCACACACTGGGCATCTCGGACAGGCCCGGGCTCAAAGAGGTGGAGCAGTCGGTCCAGGCGTTCTCCCTACACAGCGGCCCTGCCGATGTGCCGGCGTTCCATGACTTTCACCACGTCCGCCTTGCGTTCGAGTCGATCTGGACGGAGCTCTTCGACGGCGAGGTCGAGGGTCTCGGCGAGCAGCTATACGAGTCGCTGGTGGAGGCGGGTGTCGATCCCAATGCGTATCTCGTCCTGCCGGGCGAGACGTTCAATCTCATCGGTCCGAAAGGTAAATCCGCGAAGAAGGCGGTCGACGAACATGCTCCCGATGTCGTCGCGCGGATGTTCGACATCACACCCGAGCAGTGGAGCGCGCTGTTGGCCGAGGGCTTCGGGGAGCAACTCGAGAAGCTTGCCGACGACATCCACAAGATTCGTGTGGCCCCCCTGACATCGGAAGTCGAACTGTTCGGTGTGAAGATCGCCGTCCCGCTCCCTGAGGGCGAAATCCAGTACCGCGACAAGATGGTGCGCTTTCTGCGTGAGCAGGGCAATCGCATGATCCGCTATGCCGATTACCTGGTGATGAGGCCGGACCGCCTCGATCGATTTCACGAGGTGCTGCGTGATCTCACCAAGGCGCTGAAAGAACCATACCGCTTCAGTGTTTACGCGGCTAACGGGCTGGAACGAAGCGTGAACTTCGGGATCGTGGCCAGCTACCGCCAAGTCTGGACACCGGTCACTTATCAAGTCGGCGAGCTGGTGAAGACAGTCCCTCTCGCCCCAAAAGAGACTCGGCGGTTCACCAAGAAGCTCGTCGTTCGACAAACGCGCGCGGATAAGGAAGTCGAGAACAGCCTCCAGTCGCGAAAGAGCGAGCGAGCCGAGACGGCCAGGGCCGAGTCGGAGATCATCGACAAGGCGACGCGGAAAACCAACTTCCAGGCCTCAGCCAAAGGAGGCGTCGATGTAGGAATCGCTGACGCATCGGCGTCGAGCGGGTTTTCCCACGACGCGGGCAGTGAATCGCACGAAGCCAAGAAAGAATTCCGCGAGGCGGTGTTCAAAGCCGCCGAGGAATACAAAGAGGAACGTAATTTGGAGGTCAACGTCACTGACTCCACAGAAGCAACCGGAGAGGAGTCGGGAGAGATCAGCAACCCAAACGACGAGATCCCGGTCACTTATCTATTCTACGAATTGCAGCGCCGCTACAAGGTGAGCGAACACCTCCGCAAGGTCACGCCGGTCGTCTTGGTAGCACAGGAGGTCCCTAAGCCTAACCAGATCGATGACGATTGGCTGATTGCGCACGACTGGATCCTGCGTCGCGTCCTGCTCGACGACTCCTTCGTACCAGCGCTGAACTATCTCGCCAGCAAAGTGGTGGGGGACGAGTTCGCGCTCGAGGAGATGTACAAGAACGTCCAGCAACAACGCCGCGTCGTCGACGATTCCCAAGGAGGAGCTGGTCAGCATCCGCGAACAGGCCAACCGGCGCTACGCCGCGCTCGAACGGTCGCTCGAAAAACGTGCCGAGGCCATCCAGGCGGAGGAAGAGGGGACGACATCATTCCGATGCCGGTAGGTTTTGTGTTCGGCGGAGGCGAGGCTCAGTCGCCGGAGGCGATGCAAGTCCGCGAGGAGGCTGCCCGTGACGCGTACGAGCGCGCCGGCAAACTGGAGAAGGACATTCAGGCGCGCCTGGAACGAGAGGTGACGGCGCTCTCCGCGAGTTCCGATGCCTACACCAAGGCGCTCAGCGAGCATCTGAATCGCAGGGCTCAAATCGCGCGGCTGCGCGTGCACGTCAAGTCGAACATCCTGTATTACATGCAGGCGATTTGGAGCCACGAACCTCCCGATCAGCGCTACTTCCGCCTCCACGAGGTCCCGGTGCCGGCGCTGAAAGGCAAGAAGACCTACACGCTGGAACCCGATCCTGAAGGGGTTCCGGCGCCGCCGGACTGGAAGCCGCCCTTGAAAGTGGTGATGAAGTGCGAACTCGATCCGCAGCTTCGTGTTCGAGCCGCTTGAAGAGGCGGCCGATCTCGACAACCTGCTCGGCTATAAGGGCAACTACATGATGTTTCCGCTCAAGAAGCGAAATGATCTGACGGACTTCATGATGCTGCCGTACATGGATCCGGTGCGTCGGCCTCCACGATCCGGACCCCGAGGGCACGTGGACGCTATCCGAGTTCTCCGATTATGTCTGCTGTGTGAAGAATCACGCTTCGAAAGAACGCTTCGAACAGCTGCGGCCGCGGCCTGATGGAGTTCTATCTGCATCTCACGCAGATGACGCGAGCCGACGAAGAGGAGCTGGTGATCCCGACCAACTCGCTGTTCATCGAGGCGCTCCCGGGCGCGCACCCGATCCTCGAAGACTTCAAACTGCTGCACCGGGCGATGGACGTGAAGAAGGTGCAGGCCGAGGTGCGCAGCGCCGAATTGGAGAACATCCGTGCGGCGGCGCGCTTACTCGCTGGGGAGCGCGAAGATCCGACGATCGAGAAAAAGATTCTCATCGAAGGCGCGACCGAGGTGATCGTGCCGCCCGAGGCCTGAGTTTGTAGCGAATCGAGCGCGACGCAATGTCGGACTTGCAGGCAAAGGCGAGGCTTCCGCCACACGGCGATCGGAGCACTGACGAGCCGCTGTCGCTTCGTCACGCCGTTGCCCCAGCGCACTTTCAGAAGCTTGTCGATCTCGAGGTGGAGATCCTCCGCATCCGGAACTGGCTCGCCCGTCAAACCCAGTCGTCTGCTGACGCCGAACGGCTCGAGCAGGCGCTGAATCGTCTCGAAACCGCTTACTACAATCGCCGCCATCCGCCGCGCACCGAGGCCGAACGGTTGGATCACGTGCTCACCGAGCAAGGGGCGCCATCGCCAGGGACGACAGGCGCCCAGCCGAAAGAGTCGGTCGCGGCGAGCTTGGCCCGGTCGCAGGGCCGAGATCCGAAGAAGGCGGAAGAGGCCGTTCGCCAACTGCAGCAATTCGAGAGCCTCGAAGCCGATTTGCAACGCCTCTACAGCGAGCTTCGCGTTGCCGGACAAATCAGTCATCTGAAAGTGCCGGTGCCGCTCGCGCTGGTCTATCGCGGCGGGTTGACCGTTGCTCTTCAAGAGACATCCGAAGGATTCATCGGGATGATTCCTTACGTTGGCCAGGTGGTTAGCGTAGTGGAGGGGCTCGCGGGCTACAGCGTCACACTTCGATCATTGACACCAGAGGAGCGCTTGTTGCGGCTCGGGCTCGCGTTAGTTCCCTATGTCGGGCGTCTGCTGGGTGGCATTGCAAAAATACATCATCCTGCGAACGGCAGGACGCCCCGCCGCCGGTGCTCTGTTCAAGGTCGCTGTGAGCCGATCCGTTTCTCTGCCGACTCTCTTGTCCATGCTTCGCACGATGGAGAACCTGTTGAAGGTGAGAGCGGCACTCATGACGGTTCAAGCCCTCACTCCGGATCGGCAGCTGAGCGTCGCGAGAACAGATCGCGATCGGTCTAGTGGTCTCCGCATTGACCGGGCGCGCATCCCGGTGCATCGCCGGCGCGTGCGAAAGGGCACGAGCGGAACCAAGCGGCGCAGCAGCGGCACCACCAGCGAAGTCGGCTGCCAGCGCACAGCGCGCCACGAAGCCAGTCGCGACGGCAGCCCGGCCCGCACGGCCGGCGAAGGGAGCGCCGCCGCGCGAGCAGAGCCGACCGAACCCAGCTGCAAGCCGGATCGACAATCGAGCGACGACATCGCCGCCAACGGCGCCGGCGGTCGCTGGATCGCGGCCCTCGCCAACCTCCAGACCACCCAGCAGTACTTCACCGCCTCCTGGCAGGTACTCCGCCACCCGGGCGACCCCCGGGCTCTAGCGGCCCGGGCTCAGAGGCGCACCTGCTCAGCGAGTTGAAGAAGCGGACCGTCCCCTATACCAGTTCGCAGATTGTCGGAACCAACGCGAGGCTGTTGGATGAAGCCATTGTCAGACTGAAGAAACACGCCGAGACCAAACTGACCGAAGCAAAGGCGGCACAGGCACGCGGCGATACGGTTCTCGCCCGCGAAGCGAATCGCCAGGCAGCTCATGCTGCACGGGGTCACGACGCGTACTCGCGAGTGCGCAAGCTGCTACTACCGGTTTGGGGCGGGCTGCAGGACCCCAACCTGATCCTGAAAGTGGTTCGGGACATCAAGCAAGAGGCGTCGAGGCTCCGACGCCTCGGCGTGCGCAAGTTCGATCCGGGTGTGACGTCACCCGAGACGCAGGCGGTGATCAACCTGTCGCGGAGGACTGGCGCCAAAGTCGTTACTGTTGCCGGCGAGCTCTCCGATCAGGATTTTTTCCGAAAGGTTGCAGGCAGCTCGAACCGGTTCTTCGATCCCGGAGTGCTTACGATCGATTCGAGACATGGGGCGGCTACTCACCTAGTTCAGGATCTCGTCGTCGATCTCGCGCTGAAACGGGCGGGCTCGCAGCTGCGCGCCCACGATTTCCGAAGGTTGATGGGCGTTGCCGACGAGCAAGCTCAACACGCTCTCGGCCGCCTTCCACGCCGCACTGATATCGGCGAGCAGCTGTGGAGGACCATCCTGAACGACTCGGGGCGGGACGGCGTCCTTCACGAGCCTGAAACGTTGTTTCCGCTGCTGCGAGACGCGCTGCCTGGCCTGCAGTGAGCCGCCGGAGTTCGAAGTGCGCGAGCTCTTGCAGCGACCGAGCAGCGCGATGTTGCCACCCGAAAAATGGCGACTGTCTCGCAGTGAGCGTCGTCTGCCCAGCGGACTACGGAATCGTCAATCGCACCGGCGACGACATCACACTCGACCCGCACGCGTTCGTCGCCGTCACCGCCACCCACACATCCAGCGGCGGACCGACAGGGGCGCTGATGGTCGTGTTCGCCAACGTCGCCGCCGGCGAGAATGCGCCACCACCGCCTGGCTGGACGAACAGCGTGTAGGTCACGGCACCAGCGACTGGATTCCAATTCACGGTCGCAGTGCCGCTCGCATAGCCCGCCGCGAGACCCGTCGGAGCAGTGGGCAGCGTGCAGCCCGCCGAATTGAGCACGACTTCATTCGACGCCGCGCCTTGACCTGCCGCGTTGAGGCCCGCGACGCGCAGGTAGAACACGCCCGGCGGGACGCCAGGGATCACGAAACTGGTGACGTTGCCCAGCGTGACGGAGGTGAACGACGCACCGCCCGGTGTCAGCGACGCAAGGACGCGATAGCCGGTCGGCGCTCCACCGCTTGTCGGTGGCGCCCAGGTCAGTGTCGCGGTGCCCGCGCTGAACGACACCGCGAAGTTCTGCGGCGCGCCCGGCAACGTCGCGACGATCGGCACGGTGACCGTGGTGCCCGGTGATTCGGGACCGGTGCCCTGCGCGTTGGAGGCCTGCACCGAGATGACGAACGTGCCATTCGGGGCCGTCACGGAAAAGCTCGTGACGTTGCCAACCGGAATGCTGGCGACGATGGGACCGCCCTGCGTGACCCGCGCGATCAGTGTGTAGACGGTCGGAGAACCGCTGGCCGGCGTCCAGTTGAAGGTGACGGTATTGCCGCTGCCAGTCACGACAGGAGCACCCGGCGCACTGGGCGGCCCGCCCGAGCTCCCCGAGACAGTCAACGTCGCGCATCCGCTCGTCGTGGCGCAGTCAAAACCGCCGGCCACGCGGGCAGTGATCGTCGCCGTGCCCGCGCCAACTCCTCTCGCACTCGGCGTCTGATTGATGGTCGCGACGCCAGAATTGCTGCTCCACCAGGTGGTCTCAGGTGGCCTGAATCTCTCGAGCGTCGCGACCAGACTCGCGCCAGTCGGACCCGTTTTGCCGCCGGCCACGAAGAGCCGACCGTCCAGAACGCCGATCGCCGCCTCATCGCGTGCGGTGAGCATCGACGTCAGCGTGCTCCAGCTGTCGGTCGCCGGATTGTAGACTTCGACGACGCCCGAAGAGACCGACGGTCCGAATCCTCCCACGATATAGATCAAACCGTCGATGACTCCGGCCGCTCCTCCTCCTCGATGTGCTGGCCGAGACGCCTTCGTGGTCCACATGTTGGTCGCAGGGTCGTACGCCTCAACCGTACCGGCATTGTCGCCGCCGATGGCGTAGAGCAGACCGTTGACCACGGCAGCGGAGAGGTACCTGCGTGCCGTCGGCATCGGGGCGAGCGTTGTCCACGTGTTGGACGTCGGGTTGTAGGCCTCCAGCGTGTTGAGCGGCGCTGGGCTTTCTCCACCGCCTACCACGTAGAGCACGTTGTTGATGACTCCTGCGGCGATGGCCGCTCGCGCGGTTGGCATTGGCGCCTTTGAAGTCCAGGTGTTCGTCGAGGCGTCATAGGCTTCAAGCGAAGCGACAGCGGCGCCACCCGACGTGTGACCGCCAACCGCGTATAGCTCGTTGCCGATGACTGTCATGGCATGGCTCTCGCGAGGCGTTGTCATGGGTGCCAGCGGTGTGCTTCCGGTGAAGATGGTTGTCCACGTGCCAGACGCGGGGCTGTAGGCTTCGACCAGGTTGAGTGGCCCAGCCGCCGTGACTCCGCCCACGACATAGACGCGCTGGTTCAGCACGCCGGCCCGCACGCCGTATCTGGCGGTACCCATTGGCGCTCCGGTGCTCCACAATCCCGTACTCGAGAGTAACGATCTCGTAGCGCTGTTACTGAACGTCCCAGACGCCGTAAACAGTTGCTGGTTCCCGATGTTGATCGTGGGAGCCACCGGCTGCACTGAGAGAGACGTCAGCGCTGCAAAGCTCGCGGTCACGGTGCTGTTCGTCATCAGCGTAAACACGCACGGACTCGTCGCCCCGCACGCGCTGGCATCGGCCGTGCCCGCCGAGAAGCTCGTGAAGAGGTTGGCGGGCACCGAGCGCGCTTGGAGCGTGACCTCGGAGCCCGCGCCGTAATACGAGGTGCAGCCCGAGTATCCCAACTCGAAGTTCTGGCACTGGCTGTTGTTGAGTACTCACCTCTCCCTTGCCATCTCCTGCGAGCACAATCTGGACGTAAGGGTAGGTTCCAGGGTTGAACGACGCGACAAGGGAACTGTCGCTGTTCAGCGTGAACTTGCAAGTGCTGGTCGGCGCACATGCCGCGGCGTCACCGGTCCCGGCGGAGAAGATGCCCGGTGTCGATGGCGAGTTCGCGCCGAGTGATAGCTGTGTACCGTTCGCGATCGTGAAGGTGCAAGTGTTGCCTGCCCCGGTCGCGTAACAGAGCTGAGCTGTTGGCGTAATACTCACGACTCCGGTATGCGGGCCGGTCGTCGTGATCGTGAGCGTCGCCGCCTCTATTCGAGCTCCAACGGAGAAGACACATGCCGTCAGCAGTAACGTTTTGAACGCTTTCATCGCGCGAGTCCTTTTCTTGATCGCAAAGGGCCGCGCGCATCGCGTGCACAGTATTGCGGAGTGTGCGCAGTTCGTCGGCTAGCGAGGGAAGACCGATCCCTAAAAGCACGTATCGTCGCAAAGCCGCGGTTGCAGCAGTGCAGGTGCGAGAGTTTTTTGATCGAAACGACGCTCGACCGCGACGAACAATCGCGGTGAGCGTCGTCTCTCCTAACTACGGCACCGTCAGACGCACAGGCGGCGACATCACACTCGACCCGCACGCGTTGGTCGCCGTCACCGCCACCCACACATCCAGCGGCGGACCGACAGGGGCGCTGATGGTCGTGTTCGCCAACGTCGCCGCCGGCGAGAATGCGCCGCCACCGCCTGGCTGAACGAACAGCGTGTAGGTCACGGCGCCAGCCACTGGATTCCAATTCACGGTCGCAGTCCCACTCGCATAGCCCGCCGCGAGACCCGTCGGAGCAGTGGGCAGCGTGCAGCCCGCCGAATTGAGCACGACTTCATTCGACGCCGCGCCTTGACCTGCCGCGTTGAGGCCCGCGACGCGCAGGTAGAACACGCCCGGCGGGACACCAGGGATCACGAAACTGGTGACGTTGCCCAGCGTGACGGAGGTGAACGACGCACCGCCCGGTGTCAGCGACGCAAGGACGCGATAGCCGGTCGGCGCTCCACCGCTTGTTGGTGGCGCCCATGTCAGTGTCGCGGTGCCCGCGCTGAACGACACCGCGAAGTTCTGCGGCGCGCCCGGCAGCGTCGCGACGATCGGCACGGTGACCGTGGTGCCCGGTGATTCGGGACCGGTGCCCTGCGCGTTGGAGGCCTGCACCGAGATGACGAACGTGCCATTCGGGGCCGTCACGGAAAAGCTCGTGACGTTGCCAACCGGAATGCTGGCGACGATGGGACCGCCCTGCGTGACCCGCGCGATCAGTGTGTAGACGGTCGGAGAACCGCTGGCCGGCGTCCAATTGAACGTGATGGTGTTGCCGCTACCTGTCACAGTGGGCGCACCAGGAGCGCCGGGCGCGCCGCCGGTCACGGTGAGCGTGCCGCAACCACTCGAAGTAGAGCAGTCGACGCCCACGGATCGCGCGGTGATGGTGGCAGTTCCACTTGCCACTGCCGTGGCCGTACCAGTTGGATTGATCGTCGCGACGCCAGAATTGCTGCTCCACCAGGTGGTCTCAGGTGGCCTGAACCCCTCGAGCGTGGCGACCAGGGTTGAGGGATTGGGGCCCGTTTTGCCGCCGGCCACGAAGAGCCGACCGTCCAGAACACCGATCGCCGCCTCATCGCGTGCGGTGAGCATCGACGCCAGCGTGCTCCAGCTGTCGGTGGCCGGATTGTAGACTTCGACGACGCCCGAAGATACCGACGGTCCGAATCCTCCCACCAGATAGATCAAACCGTCGATGACTCCGGCCGCCCCTCCTCCGCGATGCGCTGGCCGAGGACGCCTTCGTGGTCCACATGTTGGTGCTGGGATCGTACGCCTCGACCGTGCCGGCATTGTCGCCGCCGATCGCATACAAGAGCCCGTTGACGACGGCGACGGCAAGGAAGCGGCGCGGCGTCGGCATGGGCGCGCGCGAGGTCCAGGTGTTGGTCCCGACATCGTACGCATCGAGCGTATTGAGCTCTGCGCCGGCCTCGCCGCCGCCCACCGCGTAAATCACATTGCCGATCACCGCAGCGCCCAGCGCGGCTCTCGCGCTCGGCAACGATGCCTTCGTCGTCCACGTATTCGCGGTGCCGTCATAGGCCTCGACCGTCGCGACGGCGGCTCCGCCCGTTGTATGACCGCCGAGCGCATAGAGCTGAGTGCCCACGACGACCGCCGCCAGACTCTCGCGCGGCGTCGGCATGGTCGCCAGCGGGACCGCCGGCGCAAAGTTGGTCGTCCACGTCCCCGACACCGGGTCGTACGCTTCCACCTTATTCTGTGGTCCTGCCTGCGTGGTCCCGCCGACGACGTAGACACGCTGGTTCAGCACGCCAGCAGCCACGCCGAATCGCGCTGAGCTCATCGATGACGCGCTGCTCCACATCCCAGTTCCAGCCTGCAAGGGACGCGTGGCGGTGCTGCTGAAGGTACCCACGGCATTGAAGGCTTGAAGGTTACCGACGTTGCGGCTGGCGTTGGGTGGCTGCACCGAGACCGCGGTCAGAGCGGAGAAGTTCGCGGTGACCGTGCTGTTCGTCGTCAAGGTGAACACGCAGGGATTGGTCGTCCCGCACCCCGTCGCATTGGCGGTGCCGCCCGAGAAGCTGCTGAAGATGTTGCCGGGCACCGAACGCCCCTGCATCGTCACTTCGGATCCGACGGCGAAATATGTCGTGCACGCCGAGTAGCCCAATTCGAAATTCTGACAACGATTGTTGTTCGGGCTCACCTCGCCTTTGCCGTCGCCAGCCAGGATGATTTGAAGGGAGGGATACGTCCCCGCATTGAAGGAGGCAACGATCGAGCTATCGGTGGTGAGGGTGAACTTGCAAGTGCTCGTCGGGCCGCATGCCGCCGCATCTCCCGTGCCGCCCGAAAAGATACCTGGCGTGGCGGGTGAGTTTGCGGCCAGCGTGATCTGTGTGCCGTTGGCGATCGTGAACGTGCACGTGCCACCGCTTGCTGGATTGCAAACGTCTCCAGTGCCACCCACGGAGACTGCGCCCGAATTCGCGCCGTTCGTGGTGATTGTGAGGGTGGCCGCGTCGGCTGCTGATCCCATCAAGCCGACGCACGCCGCGAGTAACAACGCCTTGACCGCGTTCATGGTGCAAGCTCCTGACTAAAAAGAGCAAGCAGCCACCGACCGCGAAGCGTCCCACACGCGCGCGCCGACCCTTGCCCGACCTCTTCAACGGCTTATCGTTGAGGCGAGAGTCGGGCTTCAGGATTGCGGTGCGATTGTCGAAATAGAACTGGCAAGTGTGAGCAAAAGAGGGCAGCCGCTCATCAGGGCCGTTTTGCTTCCAGCTTGTCGATGGCCTCCTGCATCTTCGTGCGTCGCGTCAGGATGCCTTTGATGGCCGTTTCATCGAGCCATTCTCCGAGCGCGGTCTTGAGGCCCGGCTCGTCGAGCGCCTTCATCTTGTTCCACAACTCGGCGTCGATGTTCACGAGCTCGTGATACAGCTTGGGCGAGGAGGTGAACGCCCGCGTGTGATCGATCACGAAGAGATTCCACTCGGGATCGACGAGCCAGTTTCCGAGGTTGGGGTCAAGGTTCCCAATCAGGTTGTCGAACATCTTTGCCCGCGTAACCTGCTGCGTCCACGCGGCGACCTTGGGTCCGGGCGGGCCGCTCACGCCTTTCTGGCCGGGCACGCCACCGAGGTCCTTGAAGCTCTTGGTCGGCGAAAGCCACATGACCGCCGCTCCAAGCTCGCCCTTCACGCGTTTCTCAACGGTCGGTGGAATCATCCCGAGGCCGAGCAGCTTGTCCAACTCATAGGCCGCAATGTCCGACTTGTAACTTTCCCAATAGCCAGAATACCGGCCCGGCTTAATGGGCTTGAAGGCCATTGCCTCGACGAGCCCCCCTGGCGCCAGCTTCGCGCGGCGGGGGCGGGTGACACCCACGCTGAGTTCCTCCATGCCGACGACTTCAGCGGACCTGAGGTAATCCTCAATCTGCGGGGCGCGGTCGGTCCACGTCTTCGCGCTTCCGGCGGCAGGAGCCTGCGCGAATCCGGGCGAGACCGCGAGCACGATGGCCGTCAGAATCGAGAACGACTGCGCCAGCGAGAACTGCCTACGACGGGTCATGGTGCACCTCCGTTAGAGATCCCGCGAAACATAGCATGAGCTGGCACTCAATTATTGTGGGATTACTGTGGTGAGCCGAATGAAATCAAGGCGCGGAAACTGGCGGTCCAGCCATGTATTTCCGCCCTCGAAATACGCATCCTGCTTGCCAGCCCGAATGCCGCCCGGCCCCTCGGCGTGCTCGCCGTTGAAAGCATCCACGATCTCCATGCCGCGGACGACGCGGCCGAAAGGCGTGAACGGCTCCTTGTCATGTCCTGGTGAGTTGTCCATCAGGTTGAAAAACACCTGCGTCGTCCTGCCGTTCGGCATGGCAAAGGCGAATGCCACGGTGCCGCGGACGTTGGATTGCTTGAAGGGATCGTCGGGGAAGGTGCGGTTGCGCCACGCCTTCGCGATCGCCGGGTCGCCGTTGATGCCGAACTGCGTCCAGCGGCCCTTTGTGAGTCGGAAGAAGCGCGCGCCGTCGTAGTAGCCGTGCCGCACGAGCGCGACGAAGCGATCGGCGCCTCGCGGCGCCCAATCGCGTGTGACCTCGATGTCGACGATGCCCTTCGAGGTGTCTAGCCGGACGATAGAAACGGCTGGAGCTGGAGCTGAAAACTCCGGCGCGTCGGGCCGAAGCAGCAGGGCTCGGGAATCCTGCCAGGTCGACACCGGCAGGACAGATGCTGCGGCGCCCAAGACGGTTCCCGCGATCGCGAACAACGCAAATCGCATACAGGGCCGGAGTCTAACACCCGAGATCGCACCGCACGGAACTCAGCACCGCACCGAACCTCAGCACCTGTCGCACCCCAGCACCCGTCGCACCAGATTCTTCCTTGACACATATCGACCAATTGACATACGTTGATTGAACGTTGCCACGCACGTCCGGCAGCGCTTTATCCAGAGTGGTCGAGGGAACGGGCCCGTCGACACCACAGCAACCTGGCCACGAGAGCCAAGGTGCTAAATCCCGCCTACGGCGGACAAGCCGAGGAGAGATAAGACACCGAGTCACTCGCGGTCGCGGGTGCTGACGGTCTCTCCAATACGACGGGTCGCCGGCGGGCCTTCGGCTCCCGGTCAGTTGTCAGTTACCAGTTACCAGTTCAAAGGGGCTGGTTGCTGGAAGTGGAGAGTTAGCCATGTCCGCGAGTGCAGTGTCCGAGAGTGGGGTGTCGCTACCTGAAGAGGTGGCCGACAAACATGATTCCGACGTTTTCGAATCGCGAGCGATTGAGCTCCGGTCGACCCACACTCCACGAACTGTGCGCGTCGGGATTCTTGGACTCGGGCAGGTGGGGCAGGCCGTTGCGCGATTGACGCCGGAAGCGACGCGGGTGCGCGCGGCTGGACTCAATCTGCGGATCGTCGGCGCGCTGGTGCGAGACATCAACCGGACGCGACGCTGTTCCAAGCCGGCGCGTCTCACCACCAATCCCGCTGCCTTCCTCCGCGGCAACTACGACGTTGTCGTCGAAGCGCTCGGCGAGGTGGAGCCTGCGCGGACCATCGTCTCGCGGCTACTGGGACGTCGCATTCCTGTCGTCAGCGCGAACAAGGCGTTGATCGCGGCTCACGGGCCACAACTGGCGGCGCTGGCGGCGCGGCGTGGAACCGTTCTGCGCTACGAGGCAAGCGCGCTTGCCGGTGTGCCATTCCTGGGCGCGTTCGCATCGCGGCCCTTGGTCTCGGATGTCCATAGTTTTTCGGCGGTCGTCAACGGCACCTCGAACTTCATCCTGTCGTCATTGGAGCGGGGCGAGTCGTTTGACCGAGCGCTTGCGCAGGCACAGGCGCGTGGCCTGACCGAGCCCGATCCTTCTCGCGATCTCGATGGGCGCGACGCCGCCGACAAGCTGTCACTGCTCGCGTCGCTGTTCGGATGGGGCGCGTTGGCAAGCGACCGGCTGGACGTTCAGGGGATCCGCGAAGTCACTCCGCAGGATTTCGAGGTGGCGCGCACACTGGACGCGACGATCAAACCCGTCGTCTGTGCATCCCGCAGCGAGTCGACGCTCTCCGCGTTCATTGGTCCCGCGCTCGTCCCTTCCCGTCATCCCCTCGCGTCGCTCTCGGGCACGCTCAGTGGCATCCAGTTCTCCGGCCGTTACATTTCTGATCTGTTCTTCAGCGGTCCGGGCGCCGGGCCCGACATCACGGCCGCGACGATTCTGGACGATGTGGTTGAGGCGGTGTCGGTGGTGCCAACGCATCGGCCAGTCAGGAAGGTGCCGGTACCAGTGAGGCTCGTTTCTCCGTCGACAGAGTGGTTCGTGCGCGCGCGATTCCCCGGATTCGTGCCCGACACCGATGCCGTTTCGCAGTCGTTTGCGTCTGCAGGACTGTCGGTTCAGAAAGTGAGCGACGTGATCGGCGACTCGAGGTGGCTCAAGCTTGGGACGGCGACTCGCGACGAGCTCAACCGCGGACTCGAAACCCTCGCTCAGCGGCATCGGATCCAGTGCGTGGCGATGCGCTCGCTGACGTAGGCCGCTTCGCGGAGGGGCTTCGTATAGGGGCGCTTCGCCGAAGGGATCGCGTGCCATTGCTGAGAGTTCGTTGCACACAACCTCACGTGATCGGCAAATCAGTGCGCAGCGGGTGTGAGCGGCAGGGTATTTTAGGGGCACGTGCCACGCTACCTGGTGACAGGCGCGACCGGGTTTCTCGGTGGCGAGCTCGTCAAGCAGTTGATTGGGCGCGGTCATCAGGTGATCGCGCTCGTCCGTGCCCCCGAGAAAGCGGCGTTACTGAAGACGCTCGGCGCGACGATTCACGTCGCGGACATCACTGATCGCGAGAGCCTGCGCCAGCCGATGATTGGCGTCGACGGCGTGTTTCACACCGCCGCCTGGTATCGCATCGGCATCAAGAACAGCCGCGAGATTGCCGAGCGCGTGAATGTCGAAGGCACGCGCAGCGTGTTCGAGATCGCCAAACAGCTTCAGATTCCGCGCGTCGTCTACACCAGCACCGTTGGGGTGTTCGGCGATACGAAGGGTCAGGTGGTCGACGAGTCCTACTACACGCGCGGCAATTTTCTCACCGAGTACGACCGGTCGAAGTGGCTCGCGCACTACGAAGTCGCGGTGCCGATGATTGGCGAGGGCCTCCCGCTCATCATCGTCATGCCGGGGCTGATCTACGGGCCCGGCGACACCAGCGGGGTTCATCGAGCGCTCGTCGACCTGCTGCGCAACCGGCTGTTCATCACGCCGAAGGGCGCCACGTTCGCGTGGACTTACGTCGAGGACGTTGCAAGGGGCGTCAGGGCGGCGATGGACACGGGGTCGCCCGGCGAAAGCTACTTGCTGACCGGTCCGATTCACACCTTTCAGGACGCGTTCGCTCTTGCTGCTCGCATCACCGGACGTCGCAAACCGTTTCTCCACCCGCCACCGACATTGCTGAAGGCGGCCGCGGCCGTGGCATCGCTGGTGGAGCGTTGGGATTTCCAGTTTGCCTATCCGGCCGAGACGTTGCGACTGATGGCCGGCACTACCTGGATCGGATCATCAGCAAAGGCGCAACACGCGCTCGGTTTCACCGCTCGACCGCTCGAAGAGGGACTTCGGCATACGGTGGAACACGAACTCAGGCAGCTGGGTATGGCGTAGTCGCGATCACGGTCTCCGGTCTCACGGTCCACGGTCCACGGGCGCAGAAACGATAGCCACGAAGGGCACGAAGGCACGAAGAAACATTTTGAATTCTTACCTTCGTGTCTTCGTGCCCTTCGTGGCTACGTTTTGTGTCCTGGCTAGCCAACCATCGACCGAAGTCGCGAAAGGCCCTCGCGCGATGGGAGACGGCGCCCTTCTCGTCAATCGTGAGCTCGCCGGTTGTCTTGCCTTGCGGAGGGTAGAAGAAGAGCGGGTCGTAGCCAAAGCCCTTGTCGCCTTTTGCGACGTCCGCGACCACGCCTTCGATCCACCCCTCGGTTTCGAAGAGGATCTCATCGCTACGCGCGACGGCGAGGGCGGTTACGAAGCGTGCGTCGAGGTTCGACGTACCAGCAGCGGCGAGGCGTTTCTTGATCTCCTGAAATCGATCGGGATACGAGACGTCCGCGCCCAAGAACCGCGCGGAGTACACACCAGGCGTGCCGTTGAGGGCATCGACCTCGAAGCCGGAATCCTCGGCGACGACTGTCAGTCCACTCGCACACGCGTAGGCGAGCGCCTTCTGACGGGCGTTCTCCCAGTACGTCTCACCCGACTCGGGAGGCTCGGGAATGGGTGGAACGTCAGCCAACGTCAGCCACTCGATCCCCTTCAGATGTGCGAGCAGTGGTTTCACCTCGCGCACCTTGTTCAAGTTGGTTGTTGCGAGAAGGAGTTTCATTTCACCGCAGAAATTGTCCGACCCACATGAATCTCGACCACGAAAACGTTAGCCACGAAGGACACGAAGTACACGAAGGAAATTTGAAAAGATGAGAATCCCAAGAGTTTCTTCGTGACTTCGTGCCCTTCGTGGCTACGTGTCGTTCACCGGCCGAGGATGCCCCCAACGATCGCGCGCTGTTTCGCGATCAGGTCGGCAATCCCTCGATCCGCGAGTGCGAGGAGGCCAGTCAGGGCGTCGGTCCCGAATGGCTCCGCCTCGGCGGTGCCCTGGATCTCGATGTACCGGCCGTCGCCGGTCTTGACGATGTTCATGTCGACGTCGGCTTTGGAGTCTTCCTCATAGGCGAGGTCGAGGAGCGGCATGCCGCCGACGATTCCCACACTGGTAGCGGCGACGTAGTCGTTGACCGGCACACCGCGAATCAGCGACTGCTGACGCAGCTTGTCGAGTGCCATCACGAGCGCGACAAATGCGCCGGTGATCGACGCGGTTCTGGTGCCGCCGTCCGCCTGGATGACGTCACAATCGACCCATACGGTGCGTTCGCCGAGCTCCGCCAGTCGCATCACACTTCGCATCGATCGCCCAATCAACCGCTGTATCTCCATCGTCCGGCCGCCGACTTTGCCGGCGGCGGCTTCGCGGGTCGTACGCGTCGACGTGGCGCGCGGCAGCATCCCGTACTCCGCCGTAACCCAGCCCTTGCCGGTGCCACGGAGAAAGGGCGGCACGCGTTCCTCGACGCTGGCCGAACAAATGACCTTGGTTCGGCCGACCTCGATCAGGACAGAGCCTTCCGCATGTTGAAGGAAGTCGGGAGTGATGGTCGTGGGTCGGAGCTCGTGAGGGGCTCGATCGTTCAGTCTCATGGGGCGATTAGCGACTCATTCTTTCGCAACGGACGACGTAAGTCCACGTGGCCGGCGAGCGTGTCGACCTCGCGTCCGTCGATCAGGACCTGAACGCCCTGCACGTCGGGAAGGTTGGTGATCACGGCGTTGACGATGGTGTAAACCGTGAACAGCTCGTTCATGGAGCCACCGGGGTGTTTGGTGCGGACGCTCGAGTCGAGATCGACGAACGCCTCGTTCTTTGCCGACAGGTATAAGCCGCGAAGCTTTGTCTCGGGCGGAATTGTCGAGGCCAGAGGCTGCGGAGGCGTCGCCGTGAGTTGGGCTTCGACGATCGCTCGCGCCTGACCGACGGCGCCCTCGGCGAGCGGGATTTCCTGCTCGACCGGGACGAGATAGCGGCCATCTTCGGAGCCGAAAAACAGTGTGGCCTTGATGCGCGGGATCGCTGCTTCAGGTGCCGGCGTTGGCGTCGCTGCCGCCGTCGGCTCGCCAGGCGCAGGCGCGTCGTTGCGCAGCACGCGAAACAGTCCCGACATCAGGGCCCAACCGAGGCCGATGGCGACGACCGCGACACCCGCGCCGATGATCAGCTGTCGACGGTTCATGTCGGTGGACGCACCGGTTGAGCCAAGGCTGGTTTGATGGTCGATTCGATGCGCGTCCGAAACTGCACGATGGCGTCGAACATCGCCTGCGCGATCTGATCCTGGAACGCGCCGCTGGCGAGGGCTTGTTCCTGGCCGGCGTTTGAGAGATAGCCGACTTCGACGAGGACTGCCGGCATGTTCGCGCCGACCAGCACACGGAAGGGCGCCGGTTGAATCGCGCGGGGCGACATCTTTACGCGAGGCCGGAGGGCCTCTTCCACCAGACCAGCGAGAATCGACGACTGCTCGATGAAGCGCGACTGCGCGGTTTCCCAGAAGATGAGATCGATCGAACGCGTGCCACCGCCGAGAGCGGGGAGCACATCGCCGGGTGATTCAGCCAGCCGTCGCGCCTCAGTGCTCGCCGGATCGAGGTTCAAGTAGTAGATCTCGGCGCCCTCCATCGCGGGTCTCACGGCCGCGTTGGCGTGGATGCTGAGAAAGAGGTCGGCTTTCTGACTGTTGGCGTACGCCGAGCGCTCGTCGAGGCTCATGGCGCGATCGTCTTCTCTCGTCATGAAGACACGCAAACCCAACCGGCTTTCGACCATCGTCTTGAGTCGTCGGGCGATCGCCAGGGTCACATCTTTTTCGAGCGTCCCGCGCGCGCCACGTACGCCGGTTTCGTCGCCACCGTGCCCGGGGTCGATCACGATCGTGCGGACCCCCGGCGCGGGAAGAGGAAGGGGGTCTGCGCCAGGTGCGATGGGTGCGCCAGGTGCGACGGGTGCGACAGGTTCGGTGCGGTTCGCGGGTGCGCCGGGTGCACCGGGTGCGGGTGCTCCAGGGGCGACGTCCGTTGACGGCGGCAAGAGGGCAATCGCCACACGCGAGGTGTTGGGCTCTGGCTGCGTATTGGTGGCGCGATGGAGGCCGAACTTCGGGCCGGTGACGAGGCGGATGGCGACGGGGACGTCACCGGGCTGAATCGCCTGCAGGAAGTCCTGCGCAGGCACGGCTGGCGGCGTGAACTCGAGCGCGTCGGCCTCGAACAACACGATCAGCCGGCCGCTTTCGATCGTGATGCGCGCGGGTGTCGCCGGCGTCGCGTCGAAAGTCACCGTCGTACCAGCCGGTGACGGTTCGACACGAGTGACGACTCGCGGCACGCGCAGATCTCCGACGATCAACAAACGCGATGCGCGCCGAAGATCGATCCGCGTTTGCAGCGCCGGGCCGAGCGCTCGGGCGAGGAAGTCGAGCGGCAGCAGCCAGCGATTGCCTTGCTTGGTTGGCGCGGCGTTCAACGAGACCAGTCGACCGGAGACAGACACCACCGGTTGATCCGGGGTGATGATGATGGTCTGCTTCGCAGCCGTGACGGTGACGCCGCCGGCCAGCTGATCGTCGCGCGAGGTCAGGCCGAAAGTCTGCGACAGATCATCCAGCGCCACGTACTCCTGGTTGTTCAGCGAGACCGTCGGCAGTGCGCGCACGCCCTCGCGGCTGAGCACGCGCAGCGACGTCTGAGGTGCCTGCGCCGCTGGTGGTGCTGAGATGCCAGCGACGAGAAGCGTCAGCGTCAGCAGCGGAACAGCAATCGCGCGCAACAAGACACTCCATGATACCGCTCAGCGCCGAACGCGCGATTTGGCCGAGGATTGCCGATGTTTCTCGCGCAATTTTTCCAGCGCTTCGAATTGCGGCATCCAATGCGACGTCACGGGCCAATCGCCACGCGCGAGTCGCTCGACGAGCGGCCCGAGGATCTTCTGATCGGATTCGGGAAGGTGCTGAATGTAGATCTCGATCGCGTGATCAATCACGCGTGAGATGGGCTGAGCCAGCAGCAAGCTCAACGTTGTCAGACGAGCCCGCGTCTCTGCCGCCAATCGAACCGTGGTTTGTGGGTAGTCGCTGATGCGCTCGCCGTGCAGGCCGGCAGGCGGGCGACCGCGCTTGCGCGCAGATTTAGCCATAGTCTCAGTTTACTGGAATTAATGTTTTGTTGACATCAGAAAATAGCGGACCTAGCATCGCCGCATGTTGGGCCCACTTCTTTTCCGCTTGCTCATCGCGCTGACTGTCGCTGCGATCGCTGGTGGTACTGCGGTCTGGCGACATCCGACGTTTCTCACCTTCCTCGCGCTCGAAGCGGCCTGGTCCGTCAGCGAGGGATTTTTCTCGCGAGGTGGACGACCAACGGTGGTCACCAGGGCGTCCATCAATCCGCGGCAGGTCCCGTTCGTGATGGCGGGGAAGCTGTACTTGCTCCTGAGGATGGTTTACCACGCGATTCTCGTTGCGTACTTCGCCCGGATTGGTTCGATCGCTGCGTCACCGAGGACGCCGGTTGCCGTCGCGGGGATCTCGGTGATGGTCATGGCGATCCTCCTGCGGGCATGGTCGATGAAGACCCTCGGTGAACGCTTCCGCGGTTATGAGGTTCGAGCGGAGGCGCAAGGGCTCGAAACGCGGGGCCCTTATGCCATCGTGCGGCACCCTGGATATCTCGCGTTCGTTCTCTTCGATATCGGGATGCCTCTGCTGCTCAACGGTGTGCGGCTCTTACCGCTGGTCGTCGTGCCGCTGGCCGTTATGTTCCGCCGCGTATCCGCGGAAGAGCAGCTGCTGCTCGAAGCGTATCCGGCTGACTATCCCCGCTATGTCACGCGGACGAGACGCCTTGTGCCGCTCATCTATTAAGAACGCCGGCACGTCACGAACGATGCACGGAAACACGGAAACACGAAACTCAAAAGTAACAGGGTTTTCCGTGACTCCGTGATTTCTTGCGTCGTAGGGGGCCGGACTTAAACGCCTCGATATCTCCACCCCGGTTGCCACTGCCATGGCGCCGTCACCGCATCCTGGAGCATCCGCCCGTTGAGCAAATGCTCGAACGCATAGAACGTCGCGCGATGGCCGATGACCATCACTGTCCGACCAGCAAACTTCTCCACGACTTCTCGAAGCCACGAAGCGGTTCGGTCGACAACCTGCTGGTAACTCTCACCGTCAGGGAAAGGTGTCGTGAGTTGACCGGATCGGCGTGCCTCGATGTCCGTCGCCGCGTGCCTGGTCAGCTTCCCGTAATCGCATTCCCGTAGACGCGGATCCCGGATGATCGGGATGCCGCGTTCACCGAACGCGATCTCCGCGGTCCGCACGGCGCGCGTGAGATCCGAGCAGAACACCGCGGTGAATGCTTCATTCTGATGGCGCTCCCCAAGCTCGCGCGCCTGCTGTTCGCCCTTCGCCGACAGCGCGACATCGAACCACCCTGACGCGAGACCGGCTTCGTTGTCGAGGCTGGTCGCGTGTGTTTCGTAGACGATAACGAGGTCGTGGCTCATCGCGCCGCTGGCGAGCGGAGATCCAGCAACATGAATCGTGTCCCCTCGACTGGTGAATCGTAATAGGGCTCGATATCGACGAACCCGAAGCGTTCGTACATCCGTTGCGCGTCTTTCATCATGGGCAACGTATCCAGAATGATTTCTGTGTAGCCGCGCGCTCTGGCCTCGGCGATGATGCGTTCCGCAAGCTGATGGCCCAGGCCCAGCCCCCGCGCTTCCGACCGTACGAACAGCCGCTTCATCTCACACCGGGCATCACTCTTGCGGCGCAGCGCCACCATGCCGGCCGGCTCATCGTCTACGCGGGCGATCAGAAGCGCGCCGGAGGGTGGCTCGTAGTCACCCGGCAGCCCTTGCACCTCCTGCGCGAAGTGCTGGAACGACAGGTCGAGTCCAATCCAGGCGGCGTACTCGTGCAGCATCTCGCGGATTGCAGCCAAGTCTGCGGGCACGAAGGGCGTGATTAGGGGGGTTCTCGACACCTTCTACACGATGGTCCTAATTGGCCACAAAATCCAACCGACCTTGAAATCCCATCGTCTGATGAGCGTGACCGTGGCCGGTTTGACCGTGACGCTGGGGGCCTCATCCGCCCCGGCGATGTCGGATGCGACCTTCGACGCCGAGACGACGCAGTTGGCCGTTCGGGCTCGGGGCGGGGATCGCGAGGCGTTCAGCGCGCTGGTGGGTTTGCACGAGCGTGCGGCGAGGCGCGTCGCCATCGCCGCGCTTGGCGAACCAGCGGAGGCAGAGGAGGCGGTGCAGGAGGCCTGTCTGACCGCCTGGCGGCGCGTCGATCGGCTCGAGGATCCGGCGGCCTTTCGATCCTGGTTTCTTCGCATCACCTGGCGCAAGGCGCTCGATCGACGCCGCTCCATCAAGGTGTGGCTGAAGCGGTTGCAGCCGGATACGCCGGGAGAAGATCAGGCGGAATTGATTCCGTCGCCGGCTGCTACGGCAGACGACGAGCTGTTGACGCGTGAGCGAGACCGGACGATCGCGCGGATGGTTCGGTCGCTGCCCGCGCGGTTGCGTGATCCGTTTCTACTCGCGGCGACAGGGGAGCATCGATACGAGGACATCGCCCGGATGCTCAACCTTCCGGTCGGCACGGTGAAGTGGCGAATGCTGGAAGCGCGACGCGTCTTGAGAGAAAAACTCACGCGTCTCGGGTTTGGAGTGAAGGCGTGATGCGCGAAACCTTGGACGAGGCCATCGATCGTGTGGCGTCGACGCTGACCGCGGTCTCCGTGGATCCTGGTTTCGTCGATCGACTCGAGGCACGTCTCGATAGGCGGCGTTCCCATGTGCCCATGTGGCTGATGCTTGCCACCGCGACGACGGTCGTGGCAGCGGTGGTCTTGATCGATCGGCCGCGTGAGAGTGAGCGAGCGGCAATCGAAGCAACGCTGCCGAGAGTTGCTGACGCGAGCCCTGCGTCGCCGCCGCCGGCGGTCGATCTGCCCGCCGACGTGAGCGGCTCGGCGGCACGTAGTGAGAGCCGGCACGAATTGGTCACGCCCGACATGCCACCGCCGCCAATAATCGCCGCGCTGACCGGCCCGCCGTCGTTGGCGGTCGACGAACTGAGTCTCGAATCGCTGGACATTGCACCAGTCGAAATCGTTCATCTTGATGACGTGCCGAGCCTCGAGCTTCCCGCGCTCGAGACGACCCGGCCTGGAGAGTTCCGATGACGCTGCGCACACTCTTGTTGATGACGCTATTCACAGGGCTGACCGCCAACCTGGCAGCCGCACAAGTGCCGGAGCCCTCCGCGCCCGTCGAGGCGACACTGACCCTCGCGGCAGCGCCGGACCAGCAGACGCCGCCGCCGACCAAGCCCGGCTCGAAGCCGCCGGCGACGATCGCACCTCCTGACCAGGCGCCTCCGCCCCCGGGGCCGCCGCGGAAGTTGCGCGGACGCGATCTCAATCTGCAGATCGAGCTCACCATCAGCGATCAGCTGGGCACGCAAGCGCCCGAGAAGAAAGTGGTTTCCATGCTGGTCGCTGATGGCACCTTTGGTCGCATCCGTGCCAGCGCTGACGCGGTACGGACAGGCGTCCCTGGGATGGTCGGCACAGGCCTCAACGTCGATGCGCGACCGACCGTGCTTGAGGGTGATCGAGTTCTGCTTGAATTGACGATTGAATACAGCCCCCTTCGCGAGGGGAGCCAGGTGACGCAGCGTCCCACCGTGCTGAACGAAAGCCTTACGGTCATCCTGCCGCACGGCAAGCCCATGCTGGTGTCTCAGGCCGCCGATCCGGTTACCGACCGAAAGATCTCGGTGGAAGTCCGCGCCTCCGTTCAGAAGTAGTCTTTTTCGCGGAACCGCCAAGCTGTTGCATACTGCCCTCGCCGGATAGACCGGCAGGGCAGCGATGCTACGAACCCTCCCACTTCTTTTCCTCGCCGGCGTCATCTCCGTTGCTGCGACGCCTGGCGTCGCGCAGACCAAGGCGCAGTTTCGCGCACGACTGTCGACGGTCCCAATCGACGTCGCCATGCAGTCGACGATTGCGGGCAGCGGCAGCGCCACTGCCACGCTGATTGAGCAGAAACTCTCGGTGACGGGCGCGTTTGCCGATCTCAAGAGCCCTGCGACACTGGCGAAGATCCATGTCGCGCCGAAGGGCATGCGTGGCCCCGCCGTTTTCGATTTGACCGTCTCGAAAGCGACGAGCGGGACGCTCAGCGGTGAATTCGAGCTCACGCCGTCGCAGCTTCGCGACGCGAAGGAAGGACGCTTCTACATCCAGGTGCACAGCGAGAAAGCTCCCGAGGGCAACCTCTGGGGCTGGCTGCTGCCACAGGAGACTCGCCGGTGACGACAGTATTCAGGCCGCTTTCGATTCTTGCTGGTGTTGCCCTCGTTCTTCGTTTCGTCCTGGTGTCTGCCGAACAGCAGCCGCCTGCCGGCGTCTTTACCGCCGAACAGGCCGCCGCAGGACGACAAGCGTACCAATCGCGCTGCGCGGGATGTCACCTCCCGGACATGAGCGGCCGCAATGAGGCCGCTCCGCTCGCTGGCGCGAACTTCATGAACGCGTGGCGAGCTCGCAGCACACGCGAGCTGTTCGAATACATCTCGACGACGATGCCTCCCGGCGGCGCGACGCTGCCCACGGACACGTATCTCTCGATCACGGCGTACATCCTTCAGTCCAACGGAGCCGTCCCTGGCGCACAACCGCTGACGGCCACGACGTCGGCGGCATTGGGCTCGATCGCAACGGGTGCCCCACCCGCAGCACCCGCAGCACCCGCAGCACCCGCGGCACCTGCGGCACCCGAGGCACCCGCCTCGGTCGCACCTCGTGGTCTGACCGTCACCGGCGAGGTGAAAGACTTCAGGCCGGTCACCGAAGAGATGCTGCGCAATCCGCCACCGGGTGACTGGCTGATGATGCGGCGCAACTATCAGGCGTGGAGCCATAGCCCTCTCACGGAGATCACGACCGCCAACGTCCAAGATTTGCGACTCGCCTGGGTGTGGTCGATGAACGAAGGCGGCGCGAATCAGCCGACGCCGCTCGTGCACGACGGCGTCATGTATCTCACCAACACCATGAACGTGGTGCAGGCGCTCAACGCGGCAACGGGCGATCTGATCTGGGAGAACCAAGTCGGCCCCGCCACCCTCATTGGGTTTGGCTCGATGCGGAACATGGCAATCGCGGGCGACAAGCTGTTCCTTGCGACGACGGATGCCCGGCTCGTCGCGCTCGACGCCCGCACCGGCAAGGTGTTGTGGGACACCGTAATCGCGGATCGATCGAAGGGCTTTTCGAACACGAGCGGACCAATCGTCGTGCGCGGCAAAGTGATCCAGGGATTGCAAGGCTGCGATCGGTATCGGGAAGAGCGCTGCTTCATCAGCGCTTACGATGCCGAAACCGGAAAGCTCGCCTGGAAGTTCCACACCGTCGCCCGCACGGGTGAGCCCGGCGGTGACACGTGGGGCAAGTTGCCCGACCTGATGCGTGCCGGCGGCGACACGTGGATGGTAGGCAGCTACGACCCCGATCTGGATCTCACGTACTGGGGCATCGCGCAGGCCAAGCCCTGGATGCCCGTTAGCCGGGGCACCAGCGCGCGGGATGCCGCTCTCTACACCGCATCAACCGTCGCGTTGCGATCGGCCGATGGCTCGCTGGCGTGGCACGCGCAGCACATGCCGGCCGAATCTCTCGATCTGGACGAGGTGTACGAGCGCGTGCTCGTTGACATCGGCAGTGAAAAAACGTTCTTCACGATTGGCAAGGCCGGCGTCTTGTGGAAGTTCGACCGGCGGAACGGGCGGTTTCTCGCGCACAAGGAGACGGTTTTCCAGAACGTGTTCGACAGCATCAATCCGAAGACCGGCGTGCCCACGTACCGCCCTGACATCCTCGAGCAGAAGATCGACCAGTGGATCCCGGCGTGCCCGAGCACCGAGGGCGGGCACAACTGGCAGTCGATGAGCTATCACCCCGGCACGCGATCGTTGATCATTCCGCTCAGCCAGTCGTGCATGGAGATCGCGCCGCGCAAGGTGGAATTCAAGGCCGGCTCGGGAGGCGTCGGCGCGGTCCGCAAGTTTTTCGAGATGCCAGGCTCCGACGGCAACGTTGGCAAGCTCGCCGCGTATGACGTCGCCACGCTGAAGGAGCTCTGGAGCTACCAGCAGCGAGCGGCATTCCTCACCGCGGCGCTCAGCACCGGCGGTGGGCTGGTGTTCATCGGCGATCTCGATCGCTACTTCCGCGCCTTCGATGTCAAGACCGGCGAAGTGCTCTGGCAGACTCGACTGGGAACTTCAGTGCAGGGCTTTCCCGTGTCGTTCACCGCGGGTGGCAAACAGTACATCGCCGTCACCACCGGCCTGGGCGGCGGCAGCCCTCGCGTCGTCCCGCGAACGATCTCACCGGAGATCAAGCACCCGAACAACGGGCACGCGGTTTATGTGTTCGAGTTGGCCGGAAAGCGGGAAGTAGACGCTAGGCCTTGGTGCCTGTAACCGGGACTGGTGCCGAGTGACGGGACGGTGCCTGTTGGGACAGCCGTTAAGCCCCGCAGCCCTACTTCTTCCCGACAACCGCGCTACCGATCCGCGTGAACGTCTTGCCATCGTCCGTCGACATCTCGTCGGTAATCGTGAACGATTGGGCGGAGACGATGCCGAACGTTCGGCGGAGGATGGCGGCGGGTCCCGGCTTGGCGCCGGTTCCGGCCACGGGTGCGCTCTCGAAACGGATCGAAATCGGCGACGTCCAGTCGCCGATGCTCAACAGGTCGACTCCCGTGGGAAGTTGCTCTCGTATGACCACGATCTTCTGACCCTCGTGCCACCCGAGCGTCCCGCTCTCTTTGTAGGCTCCGGCGTCGGACTTGCCCTCGCCGCGCATGCTGAGAAAGTTGCTGTTGCCCATCCTCGCGAACGTGATCGTGCCCGTTCGCGGGCCGGGTGAGAACGGGCTCTCACGGCCGCTCCACGTGACACTCCACGTTCCGACGAAGTAGTCGAGGCTTTGCTTCTGCTGCGGCTGCGGCGGACTCTTTCGGCCCAGCAGCCCACCCGCTGGAGGAGCCGTGGGTGTCGTGTTCGCGGGCTGCTGCGCATGGTTCGCCGCGGGATACGCGAGGAAGACACCAAGGGCAAGAACGGCGAACGCTTGCTTCAATGAACTGATCCTCACTCTGAACCTCCAACACTTCATGTCTTTGGCGAGGCCAAGTAAGCCGAGGCAAACACGACCAACCGCGTACCCGTGCGCAGATGGTAGTCGCCGACTCGCACGAACCCATCGCCAAGGACGCGTTTGGCCTCCGGTTCCTGCAGCTCGGTGACGATCGCGACGCCCTCTTCCAGCGGTTCGACCTTTGCGGGGTAGGCGGTAGCGACGTCGCGAAGATACCAGGGCAATGGGAACTGATACTGCGAACGGTGCCATGACTACGACGGGTACCCGCTTGCTGGTTCGGCCAATCAGTTCTCCGACTGTATCGACGAGCGCCAGAACGTCGCGGCTCGTGTGGGCGTACACGTACGGCCACCGATCGTCATCGTAGTGAACGAAGTTGAGGTTCACCGACTGGTATGCCGCGCCGGCGACGGCTATGGTGGCAGCGGCCGTCACCACTCTGCGGGTGAGCTGTCCGCTGAACGAGGCCAGCGTCGACACCAGGTAGCCCGCCGCGAGCGCCAGCGGTGGGAGAAAGTTGAGAATCAACCACGGCGTCTTGTAAGGGATCAGCGAATACGCGGCGATGATACCGAACGCCCACAACCCGGCGAAGAAGGCGAAGATGTTGTCTCGGCGCCACGCTGCCAACGCCGCGCCGGCACCGCCTCCAATCAACAGCGGCAACTCGACCCTGGCGAGCCAGTCGAGGTAGGTGGACCATGCCCGGCGATGCGCCGCGACTCCGGTGTCCGACCAGAGGTTGTAGGCGCGGAAAAAATCTGCCGGGCCCTGTGGATTGGTGAAGAACGAGCTGAACAGAAGCCAATTGACGCCGACGAACACTACCAGCGCCACCACGACGATCTTGGGAGAAACGCGAAGCAAGGGCGCGATGCGTCGCGGCGGGATGCGGAACCAGACTGCGGTTCCGAACGCGGCACACGCGAGGACACCAAGATTGATGAACCAGGTCTCCTTCGTCGTCGTCATCATCGCGGCCGAGAGCGCGGCGATCAGGATGCCGCGTCCACTCCGTCCTTGGAGATGGTCCAACACCCCGATCACGACGCCGAGCGTCGCGCAGACAAGGATGCCCTCGTGAATGAAGTAGCGTGAGTGATAGACCGCACCTGGTGACACCGCCAACAACGTCATCGCAACCAGGGTGGCGAGATCGCCCAGGTATCGCCGCAACGGCAGAACCAGCGCGATGGTCAGCAACCCCGCAAGTGCTGGAACGAGTCGAACCGCAAACGTCGTCAGCCCCAGCAGCGCAGACGTCGCCCACGCAAGGTAATAGAGCGACGGCCCGTGATAGTTGGCCGGATCGTAGCGGTAGGTGTGAGGCGGCCGAACGAGGTTGACGAGGAAGTAGCCGTTGACGCCTTCGTCGTGATGGAACGGTTTGAGATCGAGCGCGACCAGGCGAAAGAGAATCGCGACCGCCGCGATATACAGGATGGCCGCTCGCCAGGACTGATCGGACAGCTTGACTGGCGAGGCAACGGGGACGGTCAGGTTCATGCGTCGGCTATTCGGACGGCGATGCGATGCGATGGAGCCGATACGTTCCGGACGTCGCAACGACAGGATACTGTGCGAAGAAGGTCTCGTCGACCTTGCTGAAAAGCCGTTCGTCCGCGCCTACGACCACGTAGTCGATGTGATACTGCGCCAGCAGGCGGGCGGCCTCTGGTCCACCGGCGTAGATGGCGCGAATATCGCGCTCGCGCCGGTCGCTGTTGAGCCCCTGCGACCAGAGGTGCCCTGGATAACCCATGAAGGAGCGACGCCCACTCAAGACGATGCTGTGGTTGTAGATGGGAGCGTGAAGCACAGTGGCATTCGTCTCGGTTGCAGAGGCTGCGAGCGCCGCGAATGTCACGGCGGATTCGCTAAGGACACCCAACGTGGCCGCGCCGGACGACACTCGCCATAAGTCGAGCGCACCGGCCGCGCTCAGCGAGAGCGCGAGCGTCACCGCCAGGGCCCGATACCAGCTCCCCCGGCGGTACCAGCGCGCGAGCATGAACGACACGATCGGCACTGATGCCACGAACCAGTACACCAGCACCTTGATGTTGTCCCACACCCACGGCGCCAGACGTATGAGGTTGGGAACGATGAAACAAAGCAGAAACGGCAGGTAAAAGCGCCGCAATCGCTCGGGGATTCCGTCGCCGTCTGCCCGCGAGAACAGCGCCCAGATCAGAATGGGGATGAACGCACCCGTATTGACCCACCAGAAGAGTGCAGCGCCGGTGTCACCACGGTCCCACCCGAAGACCCACCCGACGAACGATCCGCTATCGACGGCACTGCCGCTCGCCAGCCATAGCAGTTGTGGAAAGCCAGCAGCCACCGCCACGACAAAGAACGCGATCCATGCGCGCCACATCGGGAACAGCAGCGCGAGGCAGCCCCCCATGCCCATGACCACCATGAAGCTGTGACCGTGAACGAGCGGCAGCAAGGCGGCCACGACTCCGGCCGCGATCAGGCGTCGCAGGCGTTCGTTTGTTGGCGAAGTGTCTCGGATGGCCAGCCACCACTGTCGGAACACGACGATCGCGAGCGGCAGGCCGAGGTTGATACCGCGTTGCGGAATCAGCAGCGTGGTAATCACGTTGCCAAAGCGCAGGCCGGTTGCGCGGATCGTGTAGTCATGCGGCAGCTCGCGAAGGAGCGCCCATCCGTTGCCCGGCGCTTGCCAGACTTCCTGCAGGAACGTCCACCACCCCAGTCCTCCGCCCAGCAGGAGCAGCACGGGTGCGAACCACGCCGCAAGGGCATCACCCGTGAGCTCGAGCGTCCATTGGTAGAGCAAGACTACCAACGCCAGTGCTCCCAGCGCACTGGGAAGGACGATGGCGGTGCGGAGATCGGCGCCGGTGGTCACGAGCATGGCGCTGAGAAAGTCGGTCAGAAAGGGATAGGTGAACGGCGCGCCGGCGAACGCGGGATGTTCGGGCGGAAGGTTGTTGCCAGCAACGAATCGAGAGACGACCGCAAGATGAAACGGTAGATCTCCCAAGTTGTGATTGACGCCCGTCGAGACGGCGCCCGTGTCGCCGACGATCATCGCGCGGTTCATCAACGACCACAGCACAGCCGCCGCGCTCAGCCCAAGACCGATGAGCGCAATACCGCGCGGGTGACCGAGCATCGCCCGGATCGCAGCCAAGCGCGCGTCCGACGTCGGATTGAAGCTGTTGACGGATGTTTCGACCGAAGAAGCCCAGCGCCGGCGAGAACGCAACAGCGGCTGCCAGGCCGACAGACATCGGGCCCAGGCCCATCGCCATCGCCGCGAGGAAACCAACCAATGAAACCGCCGCGAACCCGATCGCGGTTCCGGCCGCGAGGCGCGTGAGGAGCGGCGCGCGGTGATCGTAGAGGTAAGTGGACGCGAAGCCGCCAGCAATGACAGCGGTCAACAGCGCGGTCGCGGACACCATATGGTCGTGTAACCGCGCGACCCGGCTCGGGTTCGAAACCGAGGAACTCGAGTGCTCGCTAGAAGAGCGACGCAGGTGCCGGACGAGAGCCCCACTGCCGTTCGCGCAGCGCAGTGGTCGCCGCGATCATCGCGGCATTATAGTGCCCACCCCACATCTGACGCCGAACGGTGAGGATGTCGGCGAGCATTCGTGGGCCGTCGCGTGAAAGTCGAACCTTGCTGCCTTCCTCGTGATGCCAGCGCACCGGGACTTCCTGCATCCTGAGGCCGGCGCGATGCGCGACGAAGAGGAACTCGACGTCGAATCCGAAGCGATCGATCGTCGCTGATTCCAGGATGCGTCGGAACACCGCCATCCGGAAGGCCTTGAAACCGCACTGTGTGTCGTGGAACGGCAGTCCGGTGGCGAGTCGTAACGCACCATTGAAGGCCCGTCCGGCGCGGTCGCGATAGAACGGTTGCGGCGTTTCGATCAACCGTCGGTCGAGCGCGCGTGATCCGAAGGCCACGTCGCAGACTCCATCGGTGATCAGGTCGACGAGCTTGGGTAGCTCGGTGATTGGCGTCGACAAATCAGCGTCGCTGAACAACGCCACCGGCGCCCGTGCCGCCAGAAGACCCTGGCGGACCGCGTGCCCCTTGCCGCGATTGACCGGCACGCGTAAAACACGCCAATCGAAGCGGCAGTGCTTCGAGAGGTAGCGCTCGGCCGCGTCCGCGGTTCCGTCGCTGGAACCGTCATCCACGATCAGCAACTCCGCGGCTCTGGTAGGCCTCGAGAAAGGACACCATCTCGCCGAGTGACCGACCGAGTCGGGCCGCTTCGTTGTACGCCGGAACTACGACTGAGACATTGGGGATCATTGGGCCCCGCCTTGAAGTGACGAAGTCTCTTCCTGTCGAACCACCCTTGCCAATCCCTCGAGATCAATGAGGCGGTCTCAATCACCCGAGACCGCCCCACTGGTCAGGAGTCGCTTGCTACTTACTCTTATGCGGCTGGTCGAAGTGCGCCTGTAGATTGCCGCCGTCGACCTCTTCCGAGATTTCAAGAACCGTCGTGCCAGCTTGGCGACTTGATCAGGAAGGCGATCCTGTCGTTCACGCCTGGCTCGCCGCTGTCATAGAACGTGAACGTGATGGTGTACCCGTCCACGCCGTTGAGGCTTCCGACGCCCGTGCCCGTGAGCGTATCGAGCGGAGCGGCGGGGGGTGGCTGATTTCCATCGACCTCCTCGCACGTCACGGTGGTCTGGTGGATGTCCAGGTGGAAGTTGTTTGAGCCCTTTCCATCAAGGGCCCAGTTGATTTCGAGGTTGTTCGAGAGCTGCAGGTCGCAGTGGATGGTCAGCCCGTAGGTGATCTTGCCGTAGGGCTCCACGGTCACATGTCCGCCGCCGGTGAACCGGCCTTCGCCCTCGGGGTCTGGCGTCGGGGTCGGGGTCGGGGTCGCGGTTGGCGTTGGGGTCGGCGTCGCCGTCGGCGTTGGCGTCGTGGTCGGACTTACCGGTGTTGACTTTGCCGATTCCACTGGCGCTGGCGCTGGTCGCGTCGGGCGTGACCGCACTCGGCGACATTGGGTTGGTTGGTGAGGTTGAACACGAAACGATGACAAGCGTCATCGCGCCCATCACGGCCAGTGATGCCACTGTGCCTGACAGGCTGAAGGGGGATCGTAATCTTTGCATAGCGTCTCCTGGCTCACCGGCAAAGCAATCGATTCGCCATGGACATTGTCGCCAGAGTCTTAGGACATGACCTGCCACACACGTTCCGTGTGACCCAGTCGTGCTACAAGACGGAGCAGTTTGCACCGCGGTGTTCCAAATTGGACAAATGAATTCTCCACTGGCCGAGACTTCCGTCATCCGCGACGAAGCAAAGACAGAGAACCGCCAGTGATGAAGCGTGGCGGGCGTCGCCGGGGCGGTCCAGCGTCGATCGTGCAGTGCGGCAGTCGTGGCGATCATTGCGGCTCGATACTGCCTTGGCGGGTGTCTGGCTGAGCTGCGTGATCCCCAGCCTTCATCGAGTAGGACCATGGCGATACATGAGTCGAGAGGTAACTCAAGTCTGTTTCTGACCGAAGAATTCGGCGCCGGTCGAGACCTTCCGTCGCTACCGATGACGGATTCGTAATCAGGCCCACTTGCCTTCGGCGCCCGAGCCGGGTACGCTGCTGAGTTAATCTGTTCGTCGATCGTTCACGAAGACAAGGGAGTGGAGCCGTGGCGAAATCCTGTGTCGGGGCTGGCGTCGCAATCTGCGGGGTGCTGTTAGCGACGATCGTCGGGGTGGCGCAGTCCGGCGGGAATACTCCGTCGCCTGCAGGCCGTGCGACCGTTACCTTCACCAAGGACGTCGCGCCCATTCTCTATAAGAACTGCACCGAGTGCCATCGGCCGTCGATGTTCGCGCCGATGTCGCTGATCACCTACGACGAGACGCGACCCTGGGCACGTGCGATCAAGCAGCGCGTCGTGAAGCGCGAGATGCCGCCCTGGTCGGCCGACCCCGCGCATGGAGAGTTCAAGAACGATCCGCGACTCTCGCAGAAGGACATCGATACCATCACCGCCTGGGTGGACGCGGGTGCACCCAAGGGCAACGATCGCGATCTGCCAGCCGCGCCGACCTACGCCGAGGGATGGACGATTGGAACGCCCGACGCGGTGTTCACGATGAAGGAAGAGTACAAGGTGCCGGCCGACGGGACGGTCCCGTATCTCTACTTCACGATTCCCACCAACCTGACCGAAGACAGGTACGTGCAAGCGATCGAAATCCGGCCCGGCAATCGCAATGTGGTCCACCATGTGATCGCCTCGGCGCAGCCCCCGGGCGGCAACGCTCGCGACGAGCGCACACCTGGCCGAACATCGCTGGGTGGGACGACGCCGAACAAGCCGGGCTTCACCTATGAGCCGGGCGTTGCGCGTCTTCTCAAAGCGGGCTCCGAGATCATTCTCCAGATGCACTACACGACCAACGGCGCCGAAGCCACGGATCGGACGAGCATCGCACTGATCTACGCGAAGGAAGCGCCGAAGAAGCTGGTCGGCGGCGGCAGCTTGATGAATGTCGGTTTCCAGATCCCGCCGGGTGCGGAGAGTCACGAAGTCAGCCAGAGCCGCACCCTCACCGAGGACACGTGGTTGACGACGATGACGCCGCATATGCATGTGCGGGGGAAGGACATGCAGTACATCGCGAATTATCCCGACGGCAAGAAGGAGATCCTGCTGTCGGTGCCGAAGTACGACTTTGCCTGGCAGCACAGCTACGAACTGAAAGAGCCCAAGCTGCTGCCCAAGGGCACCAAGCTGGAAGTGATCGCCCACTTCGACAATTCGCCGAAGAATCTCTTCAACCCGGATCCGGCGGCAACGGTTCGCTGGGGCGATCAGACGTGGGAAGAGATGATGATCGGTTTCTATGGGACCGTCATCCCGGCCGGCGCGCCGCGCACCACCACGCAGCAGCAGTAAAGGGCTGGCAGGGCTGGTAGGGCAAGTAGGGCCGGTAGGGCGGGTAGGTTGGAAGGGCGGGAATTCGTTCCCGCCCTTTTTGTGTCTCACGTGACTGATTCCGGAGCGCATCATGATTCAGCGTGTTGGCTGGTTTCTGATCTGGCTGTCGATGGCCTCTCCGGTGCTTGCGCAACCGGCGAACGCACCGGCGCCGTCGGTCGTCGTCGTGACCGTCCGGGTCCTCAGCGCCACCGATCCGGCGGATCGATTTGAGATTCTCGACGCGCTCATTCGGCCGGGCACGCCACCGCGACAAGCGCCGCAAGCAGACGCCGCGGCCGTCGAGGCGCAAAGCCCGGAGGTCGTTGTCCTCGACGCCAACGGGCAAATCCTTCATCGTCAATCGTTCACGTGGTCGCGAGTACTGACCGTCCCACCATCCCCGCCGGGCGTTCCCAACGACGGCTCACCGAACTCGTTGGTCCTCTCGCAACCGGAAGTCACGCTGGTGCTACCTGGCTCTTCGAACGCCACTCGAGTGGAAGTGCGACCAGCCAACGCGGCGCAACCTGCCGTGTCACGAGCGATCGCGGCCGCGATCAGCGATGTGAATGCGCAGCCCCTCCCTGGAGCTGTGCCACCCCCTGCAACGCCGGGTGCGCTGAACATCATGCTGATCGCGAGCGGGTTCACGCCCGCGCGGTTGCCGCTGTTCGGCACGCTGGCGGCCGGCGTCGAATCGCAGATGCGCAACTCCGAGCCCTTCAGGTCCGCGGGCTCGCAAGTCGTGTTCCGACTGGTGCAGGCGACGGCCAGCCTTGGGTGTGCTCCAGGATGCGGAGGCATCGATCGTTTGATGTGCTGCAACGGTTCGTCGGTGATAAACGCCGCCGTCGCCAGCGGGCAGCCGTTCGATGAGATCGTCGTCATTCACGACACGGCAACATACGCAGGAAGCGGTGGACGCGACAACGGAAGCTATCGCACCAACAGTTACAGCACCTATGCGACGGCATACAACGGCGTGTGGACCGAGGAGATGGTCAAGCACGAGTTCGGCCACAGCTTCGGCAATCTCTGCGACGAATACACCTACGGGACCGAGCCCTATGTCTATAGTCCGTGTGCGAACTGCCGCGCGACCTGCGCCGAGCTGGCACCCTTCGGGCCGTGTATCGCGAGTTGCGATGCGGCGCCAAGCTACTTCCGGCCAGAGCCGAGCGTCATGCTGGCGCTCGATCTGCCGCACTTCAACAACGCGAGCATCAACACGCAGACACCTGTTGATGGACTCGCCAAGCGCCTCGACTACTTTTTCAATCCCAGCGGAACGCTACCGGCGACGCCAACAGGTCTGATCGCGCAGACCACCGCGAATTCGGTCACGTTGTCGTGGAATGCCTCGTCGGGCGCCACGAACTATCGCCTCGAGGTTGGCTCGGCGTCGGGACTCGCGAATCTCTTCAACGGGTTGGTCGGTCGCGTCACGACCTTGTCCGGCCCGGTCGGCAACGGCGTCTACTACTGGCGTCTGTTCGCGCTCAACTCGTCGGGCTCGAGTCCGCCATCCGCCGAGTCGCAGTTCACGATAGGTACGCCGGTGTTGCCGCCATCCGCTCCGACCAACCTTCAGGCGGCGGTCAACGGCACGAACGTGACGCTGTCGTGGAGTCCACCTGGGGCGCCGTCATCGGCGGCCAGCAACTACATCGTCCAAGTCGGGACCGGATCGGGTCTGTCGAATCTCTTCAGCGGATCGATCGGCAATGTGACAACGGTGTCAGGTGGAGTGGGGAACGGAGCGTATTTTTGGCGCGTCATCGCGGCCAACAGCGGCGGCAACAGCCCGCCATCGCTCGAGAGTCAGTTCACGGTCGGCTGCACCGCCGCGCCGGGCGCGCCCGGCGGCTTGACGTTTTCACTGGCAGGACGACAGGTCACGCTCAGCTGGAGCGCGCCGACGACCGGAGGCGTACCGACGGAGTACGTGATCGAAGCCGGCACGGCCCCGGGTTTGGCGAATCTCGCGGCGTTGCCGACCGGCAACACGGCGCTGGGCCTCACCATCGGAGCGCCGCCCGGCACCTACTACGTGCGCATTCGCGCGCGGAACGCCTGTGGGACGAGTGCGGTCTCGAATGAGCAGGTGATTGGGGTTTCTTGAAGGGCTGGTAGGGCTGGTAGGGCAGGGCCTGCCGCGCCGTAGCTCGGGACCCGACGCAGCGGGCGAAGGCGGGTCGATTTCGGGCGACTGCTACAATAGATGTCAGGTTCCGTTTCTACCTCACGTTTGGGGGCGACTTGGCTTCGACGGGGGTGCTGAAACGTTGGACGCGTGCCGAGGGCCATCTCCTCGTAAATCCGGTGGAAATTCGCTAACTGCGAATACTGACTACGCTCTCGCTGCTTAATAACCAGTGAGCGGTCGCCCTGAGATTGTCTGCGCCTTGGGGGCCGACCGTCATTCAGCAGGCTGGTTGCTGCGGGTCTCCCGGACCGCAGCGATGAGATTTTCCGGGAGGGGCGGCCGGGGCTTTTGGTCCCGTTCTCATCCGGCTGCGACAATTCGAATGGGAACACGCACGTAGGGTCTGACGGCGACGTATTCTCGGACGCGGGTTCAACTCCCGCCGCCTCCACCAACCTTCGCGTTTTCCTTAAGGAATTTCGCGCGGCTTTCTCGCGATTCGCTGCGAGCCGCGTGCTCCCGCTCGTGTCGAACACCACGGCAATGCTGACCGGAGCATCGTTCACGCGCCTTGAAATCGACGATGGGTGTCACCTTGCCTTGCCCGAGCATTTCGAAGTGCTGCCGTCCAAGGCTACGCTCGAGCCGGTTGTACTCGTCACGCACCATGGCGTGATTTGGACAACCGCGATACTCGTCCTGAACGCCGGCCGCTCCTGAACCGCCGGGTTGCGCACCACATATAGAGCCCGAATGACGTCGCCCTCAAGCTCGAACGCCGTCGTCTGCACCGGTCCCTTCGGTGCGTCCACAATGACACCGGGCAGGCCGTTGATGGTCGCAAAACGCACCGTGAAGTCATCTCGCCACCACTGACCTGGGTGCTTGCGCGTGACCCCCACTAGGAACCTCGCCACGCGATCGGCGCCGTCGATCACCTCCAGTGCCGCCCTGACCTTGCCGCCACCGTCCGTCACGACTCGAACATCGCTCGCGAGCAGCTTGGTCAGCGCATTGAGGTCGCCCGACTGGGTTGCCGCTGCGAAGGCGGACAGGAGCTGCGCATGTTTCGCGTCAATCTGACGCGCCCCGAGATCGTGTCTATGAGCCGCTGCCCAACGGACGACTGCGGCTGATCGGCGCGGACTACCTGGTGTACGCGCGCGACTGGGATCCGACGCACGCCCACGCACCGGAGCTCAACGGCCAGCTCTTGCATTTCTTCGAGAGTCCCAATCGCTTCGGACCGCCGGCCTTCTACACGTTGCACGTGTGGGCGTGGAAGGACAACCCTGCCGGTGCGTTCTCGAACTGGCACAGCAAAGTGTCGTGCGACGCGTTCACCCCGCAGAATTAGTCAGCAGTGCCCGCAAGGCGCGCGCGGAGGCGCGCGCCTGCTGCTTTATCCAACTGAGAGCGACGTGCCGTTGACACCCGCGGCACCTTTTAGCGCTTTCTAACAGTGAGTGCATAGGAGCTCCGCCTCGTCACGGATCATCCGTGGTTGGCTCGGCCTCCGACTGATCACTCGTACGAACCCGTGAACATTCAAGGAAGGACATCATGAAGGCCAATGGCACGTTTTCTTCTCCTCTCGTCAAGTCATCCGCCGCGCGCATACGCGCCGGCTCGTGCACAGTGTTCGTCATCCTGCTGCTGATAAGTCCCGGCTTCGCGGAACACGGGCGAAATCTGTCTGCCGCCGTCCAGAACGGCGCTGACCGCGTCTCAACGCACGACGTCGGGCCGCTTCCCGCGGCTGCACGCTCGCAGATATTCGCGGCAATTGGCGAAGACCAACGCAGCTTCCATGCCGTCGCGCGGCCGGGCGGCTTCCTCGTGGAGAACACGACCCATGCATTGTCGGCGGAGTTCACGGCGACGGGAGTCGAGGTCCGGCATGGAGGCAATCGGTGGCGCCTCGCTCTGAACGCATTTGGTTACGGCGGCGTGTTACGCAACGTGACCGATCAGGCCCCCACCGCGGACGCCAATCGCGTGGAGTACCGTCGCGGGACGCTGGTCGAATGGTATCTGAACGGCCCGCTTGGGCTGGAACAGGGCTTCACGCTCGACCGCGCTCCTGAACGCCTGGATGGCGGGCCGCTGACGCTCGGGTTCATGCTGTCGGGCGATCTGACGCCTTCGATCGCGCCCGGCGCGCGCACGCTGACGCTGAAGAAGGACGGCGCTGTTGCACTCCGCTACTCTGGGTTGACCGCGTGGGATGCGGATCGGCGCGAGCTCGCGGCGTGGTTCGAGACCGCCGGCGATCAACTGCGCATTCGCGTTGATGACGGCGAGGCGCGATACCCGCTGACGATCGATCCGTACGTGCAAGCCGCAAAACTCACCACCGCCAAGCCGTGCGATTCGGCCGGTGTCTGCGACGATGGCGCGCCGAACGATTTCTTCGGCTACGCCGTGAGCATCAGCGGCGACGCCAGCACGGTGGCGATCGGCGTGCCTTACAAGTACACCAACTCCGTGCAGACCGGTGCTGTCTACGTGTTCGTGAAGCCAAACGATTTCGAGGGCGGCTGGAACAGCATCTATCCAATCCGCTACAAA
This sequence comes from uncultured Acidobacteriota bacterium, assembly GCA_963724485.1. Lineage (GTDB taxonomy): Bacteria > Acidobacteriota > Vicinamibacteria > Vicinamibacterales > UBA2999 > JACCSI01. The sequence continues at coordinate 27,625 of CAVRUW010000003.1, read as the reverse complement.
GCGAAACTGCTCGCCTCGGACGGCGCGACCATCGGACGGCGCCTGGGCTGGTCTGTCGACGTCAGCCGCGATGGCGGAACGATCGTGGCCGGAGCGAGGAGCTTCGAGACCCCGAAGGGCGCTGCCTACGTCTTCATCCGGCCCGCCAACGGCTGGGGAACCTTTCCGATTCAAACTCAGACGGCCAGGCTGACACCCACAACGAGTCCCACTGGCGCGAGTCAAATCTTCTTCGGCAACTCCGTCACAATCAGCGGTGATGCCGCCACGATCGCCGTCGGAGCGCCAGACGTTCAGGTCAATTCGGATCTCGGCGCCGTGTATGTGTTTCTCAGGGCGGCGGCCGGATGGATCGATGCGAATGAGACCCAGAAGATCCCGGGGCCCGCGGCGGCCCAGTACGGCAACGCGATCGCGTTGAGCGATGACGCGTCGATCATTGCCGTGGGAGCGCCGTTTGAGCGTCTGTCCGGCGGCAACTCTGCGCTCCTTGGCGCTGCACATGTGCTCGCGCGGCGAGCCAATCCGGGCGGCGCGGACTCCTACGCCGATGTGGCGCGGCTGACGCCCTCAGATGGCGCGGCGCTCGACATGTTCGGCTTCTCGATCGGTGCGGCCGGCGACGGCAGCGCCATCGCCGTCGGCGCGCCTGTGATGGATTACGAGACGGTTCCGCCGCATCCGGGCGGCGCGTACGTGTTCGTGCGACCGAAGAAAGGATGGGGAAAGCCAGCGTACTCCATGACGGAGACTGGCAAGCTGACCGCGAGTGATGGCTGGGAGAAGAACCACCTTGGCCAGTCCGTCGACATCAGCCGGGACGGAAACACGATTGTCGCCACCGCTCAGGACGCGCCGCTCCTTCCCGGAACGCTGCCCGGGCCGGGTGCAGCCTATCTGTTCTGGCGGCCTGCGGCGGGCTGGACGACGTCCACGGAGAACACCAAGGCGCGCGCCGAGGACGCGGACTCTCGCGACTGGTTCGGCTACGCCACGTCGTTGAGCGGCGACGGTCGCGTGTCGCTCATGGGCGTGCCGTTCCAGACGATTGACGCGAATCTCTCGCAGGGCGCCGCCTACGTCTTCACCGGCTCCGCGAACGATCCCATCGCATCGGTTTCGCCGTCAAACCTGACGTTTGCCCCTCAAGCCATCGGCACGACGAGCGCTGCACAAACCGTGACCATGACCAACGTCGGAGACGGTCCGTTGCACGTCTCGACTGTCGAGGCGACGGGACCATTCATCTCGACGCAGAACTGCGTCTCCGCTTCGCCGATTGCGCCGGGCGGCAGCTGCTCGGAGAACGTGAGGTTTGCTCCGGTGTCGATCGGCCAATTCACGGGCAGCGTCGGCTTCACGGACGACAACGGCGACGCCACGGGTGCAACCCAGTTCGCGCAGCTCGCGGGCAGCGGCACGATCAGCAACACCACGACGACGATCACGTTCGTCTCGTCGAACACGGTGTTCGTCGGCCAGTCGGTGGCGATCTCGTTCGACGTGCTCGGGGAGGGCACCGCCTCGCCAGTCGGCGGAGCGGTGACGGTCCAGGCGAACACAGGAGAGACGTGCACCGCCGGGGTGTCGTCGAACGGGTGCTCGCTGACGTTCTCGACGCCGGGCAACCGGACCATCAGGGCGATCTACGACGGCAACTCGAGCTTCAACGGCAGCACGTCACCGCCGGTGTCGGTGAACGTTGTCTCGTTCACCCTGTCGGTGAGTCCGGGTTCGCAATCGATCGCCACGAGAAAGGCGACCTATACTATCAGCGTGGCATCGGTGAGCGGATCCACGGGGTCTCTTGCGCTCACCTGCAGCGGGGGGCCGCCGAATACGACGTGCGCCATCTCGCCCAGCTCGATCAGCCTGTCGAGCGCAACGTCGACCGCGAAGGCCACCGTGACGCTGCCCAACGGCGCCACCGCCGGCACCTATACGATGACGTTTACTGGCAGTGTTGGAAGCGGAACTCGCTCGACTACCGCCACACTGACGGTGCCATAGCGAATGGAACCACAGCGTCATACGCGCGCAACCGCGCGGTGTGTCGTGTAGGAAAGATGCGACCGCGGCTCGCTGTCAGACACCGGCGATGCCGCGGTCGCTGCTCCTTATGGCTCTCGATCGGCCGCACGACTTGGGCGTCACGATCGCGTCGCTCTAACTGTTCCAGCCGATCGGCCCGGCGTTCGACGAGAGCGGAGAGATCGCGATTGCTCTCGCGGGCCGATGCGATCAGCATTGTGGTTGGGTCGGACTTCGCCGCGTAGGCTGGTGATGGGGGATCTGTTCGCAGTCGCGCGGCCGATCGCCGCACCAGAGTCGGCCGGAGATCTTGAAGGAGTGATCGACGCATTGAAATACCGGGAGGGCAGTTGTGGCCACTCCCGAAGAGAGGACGCGATCTGGGCGGCGGGAACGGTGTCCCGCCGCCTCCAGAATGCCTCCACGAATGTGGTGGATTGCCGTGAATCGGTGGGGACGTGGGAGGGCTCACTCGACGTACCTAAGTGCTGCTAAGACAACGCAATAGCACAGAAGTCACACGCCATCAATCGGTTAACAGCACCGGCGTTCTCGAATTCAACTCCCGCCGCCTCCACCATTTCGACTCACCTTGCGCTCGCCTTCGGCGAACCGCAAGGTTCGCTGCATGGCAAGCCACTTTTCAGGAGAAGGCCCTGAGCGAGCGAAGCGAGTCGAAGGGCCCTTCGCGGCGCTGCTCCCTGCACCCCATATTGCGTCTTCGACTGGACGATAGCATCGTCGTCGAGCCTTAGATCGATGAGCGCCGCTTCGCGCGAGATGAGATGAGAACGCATGGCTGCCTTTGGGCTTCAATCCATGCGCGCGTCACGCCGCGACCGCGCAGCCCGAGGTGTAAACGACGGAACCGGCCTGTCGACCCAGTGCGCTGATCTCAGGCATTCGTCGTCGCCTTCCAATTCGTCAGCCGCTCAGCGATCAACTCGGCGCGTCGCCGATCGTCCCGTCCGTCCAGGATGCTCATGTCCTCGGGATTGGCACGCAAGTAAACACCGGACGTCCGCGCGTTGACTTGCGGGTCAGTATCGGAACGAGTTATCCAGTACCCTGCCGCGCGATCGGCGGACTCGAGCCGGATCTCCCCCGTCCCGTCCAACTGCGGCGCGTTCGCGTGCCGGGGCCGTTCGCCTTTCCAATAGTAGAAGACGCCGGAAGGATCTTTCCTCTCTTTTGCCGCTTCGCTCCAGTATCGTGCTGACAGAGTGCCATCCTCTTGCCATGAGCGGCCGCCCACATCCAGTGCCCCCTCGCGGTCTCGCGAGATGCGCAAGAGGCTCACGGCCGAAGGCTCCTCGGAGCTGCGCTCCGTCAGGGAAAACTGCCACCACATCCCCTCGATGCGGGCTGCGCGCCCCTCGTTCTCGATCGCTTTCCGAAGCTTCTGATTGAGGACTCTCATCTCGGCAGCGGTGGTCGCGTCGCCGTAGCGTACGCACGTGAGACCGAGGAGATCGCTTGGAAGCTTTGTGCCGCTCGCATGAAGGATGAATGTTCGGCGCATTCCGAGGGCTGCACCAAAGAGACCGGCTTCGAAGACCACGTTGTCGCGCGGAGAAGCCTGGCCGGATCCCGAGTCATCGGATGCGGGTGGACTCTTGGTCGTCCAGTCGTCCTGCGCGAAGACGAACGCCGCGAAATCGACCTCACGCGTCAGCTCGAGGAGCCGCTCCAGTGTCGTGGTCCCCGGATTGAATGAAGTCGTCCACGGTTCCACGTGCGCGACGTCGTCGAGACCGCGCGTGAGCGCCTGCAGCAGCTTCTGCTGTTTTCCTGACGAGCCGAGGAAGATGCGAGGCTTGTCCATTGCGTTCACGGGTGTTGCGCGACTGGCCCGGTCGCTTCCAGATCGCTAAAGCGCTCCAGCGTATCGATGGACGCATAGGCCCTCGCCCGCGCTCGGACCTGCTCAAAGGTATGCTGGCGCAAGATCACTCCATTTTCAAAGACCGGCTTCAGCCGGACCCTCGGGTCCTCTGGATTCGCCCACTGTTCTTCCGGCACGATGTCGTCATGCCCCATGAGGTTCACGACCTGTAGACGGCCAGCCAGCGATGCCTTGGACTTGTCCAGCGGGCTCTTCTGAACCTTCACCCACTGCCCATCCCGCTCTTGGGCCGAACTCTTCATTGCAAAGCGTTCGGTGTCCCGGTCCACCTTCTGCAGGAGCCCGCCGCCCATGCCATAGACCGTGTTGTGCGCGGCGAACCCGTTGACCACCACCGCGCTGGCGATGTCGATGATCTTGTCAGGAACCAACCCATCACCCCACAGAACGGAGTAGGGCATCTCTCTATGCCCCGTTGTCGTAGTCGTGGAGGGCATTCTGGCCAAGTACCGATTCAGGGTCCACAGCACTAGATCCTTGGGGTCGGGGTGCTGAGGCGTGACCGAGTCGGGCCGGATTACCAGCTTGACGCGGTGCTGGTCCACGACCGGCTTCAGGTCGATCATCGCATCGACAAAGGCGTAATAGTCATACGAGTCGGCCACCAGTGAGATCGTCTGGTCAGGATGCGTCTCGATGATGTGCCGGGCGATGGCTACTTCTTCCTGTGGTCCACCCGCGGTCATGATGGAATGTTCACTGGCCACCCCGGAGGAGGCCAAGTCCTGCAGGGACGCGCCGTAGTAGTGCGCCGCCTGCTTCATGCCCTGCATGGTATCTGTGCCCTGGCCGTGGACCAGATGCGCCATCCCGCCAATGCGGGCGGTCTCTTCACTGCTGGCCCCACGGTAGCCGAAGTCGTGCAGCATGGAACGAGCCCTGATATCTGTCCCACCACTGGCTCTCACCAGCTTGAGTAGTTCCTCAATCACATACCCAGAGATGGTCGCCACCGTCATGGGATACCAGACTTTGCACAGCAAAGGCTCAACGTGGTTCGTGAGAGCTTCACAGCGCGGATCCGTATTGACCACGGTAAGAGTCGGATAACCCACCGGGACGCGGCAGCCCTCATCCCAGGCCAGAATCCGCAGAGGTAGCCGCCCGCCGTAGGTCTCAACAATGTGGGACCACATCGGGTTCAACTGTGGGTATTTGAAGTGCGCCCGCAGGTAGTCCACGGCCTCTTCGATGTCTGCCCTGGTGACCCGGGGACCTTCCAGATACTCCTTGAGGTAGTACTGCAGGCCGACGGCGGTATTCCAGGCGTGCTTGGCCCCGATCCGGCTGGACAGATACGAGTAGGTGCGGGTCGTGTCATGGATTCGCATCGACCAGTGGTACTGCTTGTAGGAGTCCGTCTGCAGGATGAAATTTGGCCTAAAGCTCATATATAAAGACCCTACGCCGGCCGGCCGCTATCCGCGGTGTCCTGCGCCCTCGTCGGCGATGTCGCCTACGTTGTCCGGATCGAGACTGTCCGATCGGCCCCACTCATCGTCAACTGGTCCAGCCAGACGAAAGCCTCGCTCGATCGAACTCTCGGTCTGCGGCCCAGGCTCATCGCGTCCTGCCCAGCCAAACTCCTCCCGGAGACCGCTCACCTCGTTTGCCCCCTCTCGTCGGATGGTATCTATTCTCTGGCTACAGGTCGACCACGAGGACGCCGCTCGAGATTCGTAGCGGTCCTTGGGCCTGGTGCCCAGGAAGATCTGACCAGGCTGGCGTCATAATTCAGACTCGCTCACACGTGGCTTCGCCGGCAGGTTTTTCAGGAGAACGCACATGAGCACGATCACAGTGAAGGACGGCACGACGATCTACTACAAAGACTGGGGCAAGGGACCGGTCGTGACCCTCTCGCACGGATGGCCCCTGAACTCCGATATGTGGGACGGCCAGATGCTGTTCCTCGCACAGCACGGCTTCCGAGTCGTGGCACACGATCGTCGTGGCCATGGCCGATCCAGCCAGGCTTGGTCCGGAAACGACATGGACGGGTATGCCGACGATCTGGCAGCCTTGATCGAGGCCTTGGATCTCAAAGACATCACGATGGTGGGCCACTCGACTGGCGGCGGAGAAGTCGCGCGCTACATCGGACGCTACGGCACGAAGCGTCTGGCAAAGGCGGTCCTCATAGCCGCCGTGCCGCCGATCATGTTGAAATCTGCGGCCAATCCGGAAGGACTCCCCATCGACGTCTTCGACAGCTTGCGGAGCGCCTTGGTCAAGGACCGCTCGCAAGCCTACAAAGACTTCGCTGCACCGTTCTACGGCGCCAATAGACCTGGTGCGCAGGTGTCTCAAGGCACCTTGGATCAGTTCTGGCTCTGGAGCATGCAGGCCGGCCTCAAGAACGCGTACGACAGCATCAAGGCCTTTTCTGAAACCGACTTCGCTGAAGACCTCAAGAAGTTCGATATCCCGACCTTGGTCATGCATGGTGAGGACGACCAGATCGTGCCCGTCAAGGATTCGGCGAAGAAGTCGGCAAGGCTGATCAAGGGGGCTGTGGAAATCTACTATCCGGGCCTGCCGCACGGCCTCACCGCCACGCATGCCGATCTCGTCAACCGCGACTTGCTCGCGTTCTGCCAGCAAGGCCTTGGGGCTTCAGTTGGCGGCTGAGCTCACGGGGGAGGAGAGGGCGGCCGGCGAGTCCCGGATCGCAGCGACAAGCGTGACTGCGGCGCGTGGCGCCGATGATTTTCGACGTGGACTGTGGTCTTTACCTGTAGATGCGCGAACTTGATGCGTGCATCAGGAGGTAAACATGAGCGAAATCACTGGCACTCACGCGCGCGCGGTCGCCGATCTGACGGAAGGCCACATCATGGCCGCAGTCGAAATCGCAGCCCCTCCCGAGCGCGTTTTCGAGGCAATTACTTCGGCTGAGATCACCAACTGGTGGATCAGACCCGGGATCTTCGATACCAGAAACTGGAGCGGCGATGTCCGCGAAGGTGGCCGCTGGAAGGCGGCTGGGATGACACGCGGACAGCCCTACGTCCAGGAGGGCGAATTCCTGGAGGTGGAAGAACCTCGGCGGCTGGTGCACACCTGGGACGGCGCAGGGAAACCGGGGCGGCCCTCAACCGTCACATATTTGCTGGAGCGAATCGAAAGCGGGACTCGCCTGACCTTACGCCACGCAGGCTTTGCCTCGCGCGAGATGTGTGGCTCGTTCGCGTTCGGCTGGGAGAGCAGTCTCGAGCGGCTGGCCGAAGTGCTGGCGCCCGAGTTCACGCTGGATCGGTCCTAGACGATGCTGCGCAGCGGTGGTGAGGTTTCGAACGAGGTCGCGCTGCTCGGCGCCGCAAAGGGCGGAGACCGTGATGCGTTTCAACACCTCGTCGAACCCCATCACCCGCAGTTACGAGCGCATTGCTACCGTATGCTCGGTTCCTTTCACGACGCTGAGGATATGGTGCAGGAAACCTTCCTCCGCGCATGGCGAGGTTTGATCGGCTTCGACGGACGCGCGCCGATTCACCACTGGCTCTATCGCATTGCGACCAACGCGTGCCTGAGTGCACTTGCTGGTCGCGCCAGATCACGTCGTGTGCTGCCAGAAACGCAAACCCCTCCCGCGCAGCAGATGCCGGAGCGTGAACCGAGCTACGAGGTCCTCTGGCTCGAGCCGTATCCGGATCTGGCACTCGAAGGGATTCCCGATCGCGCTCTCGGACCGGACGCCCGCTACGAGCTGCAGGAGTCTGTGCACCTCGCGTTCATCGCCGCCATTCAGCTGCTGCCGCCGCGCCAGCGCGCGGTGCTGCTGCTGCGTGATGTGCTGGGCTGGTCAGCCGCCGAGAGCGCGCAATTGCTCGATTCATCCGTGCCAGCGGTCAACAGCGCACTGCAGCGAGCGCGCGCAACCCTCGACGAGCAACTTCCGGCCGGCCCGCCGCGAGTCATTGCGGTGCCAAGCGATGAAGAACGGGCGCTGCTCGAACGCTATGTTCGCGCCTGGGAGAACACGGACATCGACGGCTTCACAGCGCTTCTGAAAGACGACGCCGTGATGAGCATGCCGCCCTGGGGGCAGTGGTATCGCGGGCGCCCGGCGATTGCGACGTTCTTTGCCCATGCGGTCAGACCAGGCGGGCATGCGCCATTCCGGCTGCTGCCTGTCGCAGCGAACAGGCAGCCGGCCTTTGCCTTCTACAGCCGGTGGCAGACTTCCGATTGGAGGTTTCACTCCATTCAACTCGTGGAGGTGCACGACAACACCATTGGGAGGATGACGAGTTTCGTCATGCCGACTCTTGCCTCGGTGTTCTCGCTTCCCATGTTCATGAACGAGTGATTCGGCGCCCTTCAGCAGCAGAGCGGGTTAACGCTGATGTATCGCGAAGATCCTGACCAGCGGGGAGCTCCTGAGTTCAAGATCGCCTGTCACGGAGTTCAGAACTTGAAATCGAGCGCTCAATCGCGGCGTGATCAGCTACCGACACCGCCGGCCAATCCGAGCGCCAGGCATCGGTCGAGGCTGCCTGTTGATACTCGATTCTGACCGGCATCTGGCTCAAACGATCATAGAGCCGCGCTTCGCCACGAATCGGCCACCAGTCATAGAGAAACACTTCAAGAGGCCGCCACATCGCCACCCAGCCACCGATGAGAAACCCCTCGCGTAGTATCTCTGCGGTACGGCCCGGCTGAAAGTAATCAGCCAGTCGGCCACCGATTGCTATCGACAAGGCGAGAAATCCCAACGCGATCACCAGGCTGATCCGACCACGACGAAACAGCTCGCGGAGGTTGCGTCTCGCGCTTGCCGCGCGCTGGCTGAAGAACTCGTGAACCGCATCGCGCAGCATGGTCGCCTCATCTGGCGGGCCAGCGGCGCGATCGAGGTGGACGACCAGCGCAAGCCGCGCATCGCGTGGGAAATCCCTGCTCCAGTCCACGATGAATTCCTCGGCTTTTGGATCGAGATCACGTTCGCGGAACGGTGATGGATCGATCGCGTTGAACAACTGCCGGAGCTCCGCCACTCGCACCTCGATGATCCGGCACACTTCGGGGATGGTGTCCCCGGCCGCTGGTTTCGTTGACATCGGCGAATTGTCTCACCAGGTCTGCCGTTCGCGACCGACGCCATTGGAGGTCAGGGCCGGGTGTGACAGGCGGTCGCAGTCGCTACCATCCACGGACTTGCGACACGAGGATCGGATCCCTAATGTGAAGGACGCATTGCGCTCTGGCGAACCCACTCCTCGGCTAGGTCGGACTTGTCTCACTCAGCGTCGTTGATCCCGAAGAGATGATTCGGCCGCAAGAAACGGAGTGGAAGGAACGCACCGCCATCCTATCCTCGGAATCTGAATCCTGTTCGTGTGTCGCGGAGCGCCGCCATCCGCCGACTGTCACCCGTCCGGCGGGCAATGGAAGGTTCGAGCAATGTCAAGAGAATCGGACAACAAAGATATCGTTGGCCGTTGGTTTACCGAGTTCTGGGGTTATCCGTGGAATCCGAAAGTGATTGACGATCTCGCCGCTCCCAACATGCTGCTGCAATACTCACTGCACGCACCGCGCCAGGGCCGCGAAGAAATCAGGGCGTTCATGGATGGATTCCGTTCGGCATTTCCGGATCTCAGTTTCGCCGGGGCTGCGGATCTCATAGCTGAGGGAGACTATGTCGTCGGTCGGTGGGTGGGCGGCGGTACACATACCGGACCGGCTTTCACCGACTTCCTCGCCGGTTCGTTGCCGGAGGCGTCTGGCCGCAAGATGCGCTTCACGGGGACGACGGTGATTCGAATCGAGAACGGCAGAATCGCAGAGGAAGTCGGCCTTGACGATGGTGTGACGGCGCTGACGCAACTTGGCCTCATACGGGCCGCCTGATAGCAACCCGCCCGAGACGTGCTGGCGTCGGCCCACCACCGGCCAGCACGCCTTCTTCACCAGCCTGGGACCGCCCAGTCTCGTTCGACATGCTTCAAATCACTCGGTTGGAAAGTCACCCGAGATGCTGCGGTATTCACTGCCAATTGCCTTCGCACAGGTATGTCCTGAGCGAGTCGCAGGAAAAAGCGCTGCTGGAACCCGCTGCAATCACCAACGCGCCCAGCACGATCGCGCCGGCCACCACGTACGAACGCAGGCCGAATGCTGGAATCAACTCAATCGCCGACGAGGCGGCGCCAGCCCCGCTGGCTCGATACGCCGCTCGCAGTTGAGCGCGTTAGTGGGCTCATCGCGCCCCTCGTGACGGAGGAGCGCGTTCTTCAGCGTCGGTTTTTGATGAGCGAGACGTTGCGTTTGTGGAGTGGGCGTGGCGCGCCGAGCAGGCGCCGAGAAGGTAATGCGGAAGATGGGTCAACACTAGGCGACTACTCGGTCTCGATACGAAGGCACGCGCATTACACTGGTATTAACGGTGCTGCTGAGACATGAAGGGTTCAGACGCCTCTGCTTGGCGCGCGACCTCTTGCGAGAACAGTGCGAACCCTCCCCCTCCATCGAGGAGCTCGCTCGCGTGGTGCAGATCTCGCCGTTCCATTTCATCCGCCAATTCGAGGCGGTCTTCGGCGTAACGCCACACCAGTTTCGTATCCAAACGCGTCTAGACGCCGCCAAGCACCTCCTCGCCATGGGGCAACATTCGGTAACCGACATCTGCATGGCAGTGGGCTTTTCGAGTCTGGGTAGCTTCAGCGCCCTCTTTGCGCGGAGGGTGGGGGAGCCACCAACTGCGTATCGACGCCGCGTTCGGGCGCTGGTGCAGGTGCCCTGGCATCGCTTCCCGCCGACCTGACACCCGGATGCCTGACTCTCATGTGCCGCCTGCCGGCGTCGGCATTGTCCGATTCGGTTCGCAGTTTTCGAGAAGCATGAAGGCACGCAATTCCAGCAGACTTGCGTGTGCTGGATTTTGTGGAGGACTGATGCGCATCAAGCTCACGAGCATCATGGTTGACGACCAGGACAAAGCGCTCAGGTTTTATACAGAGGTCCTGGGGTTCAGGAAGAAGCATGACATTCCGGTTGGTGAGTACCCGATGGATCACGGTTACCTCACCGGAAGGGCCTGACGACCTGGAGCTCGCCCTCGAACCGAATGCCAATCCGGCAGGCAAGACGTTTCAGGAAGCGATGTTCTCGCAAGGAATTCCGATTGCCGCCTTCGAGGTGACCGATATCGCGGGCGAGTTCGCGCGATTGACGCGAAGGGGTGTCGCGTTCACGCGGCAACCGACAGAGGCCGGACGGTGACGCTCGCCGTGTTCGCAGACACCTGCGGCAATCTGATTCAGTTGTACCAGCCGGCGTAGGTCGGTGTCGGAAACACAGGAGAGTTTTATGAAGATTCAGTACCTAGAGATTGTCGCTTCGGACGTAGACGCTGTGTGTGCTGCCCATGAGGCTGCACACGGCATCCAGTTTGGTTCAACCGATCCGCTTCTTGGAGGCGCGCGGACGGCTCCACTGCCGGATGGGGGCAGCATTGGCGTGCGCGGTCCGTTGCGGGATACGGAGAAGCCCGTCGTTCGACCGTACTGGCTCGTTGAAGACATCGAAGCGGCGTTAGATGCGGCAACCAAGCAAGGTGCTTTCGTTGCGCATCCCCCGCTGGAGATTCCGGGAAAGGGTACGTTCGCAATCTATATCCAAGGAGATGTAGATCACGGGTTGTGGCAACTATGATTTCCGGCCTAACTAATCGCTCCGGCCGACCGCCTTCGGCGGCTGGTCCGATTTTTCCAAGACCGGCGTCGGCCCGTCGCGTAGCGTAAGGTCGAGGAATCACTCGCACCTATCATGGGGGCTGAAGACACACCGCAGACGAATGCCTCTCCATCGATGCTGCTGACGCAGCTGCTCTGGCCAGGAGGTGTCGCCGTGCAGGCAATCCACGTCGCGGCCAAGTTGGGTCTTGCCGACCTCGTGGCAGCAGGCCCGAAGACGGTGGTTGAATTGTCAGAAGTAACACTCATAAACGCCGCAGTGGGTTTCCATCACCGCCGGCCCGGTGGAGATACCCTTGGCGACCACACATGAGTAATCTGCGGTGGTCGAGAGACAAGACCATGCCTTTTCTAGATACCGGAGGTCTCAAGGTCATCGAACGGCTGCCAGGATGGAAAGGGCGCTATTTCCATACTGCTACGATGACCTTTGCTCACTACGACTTCACCCGAGGCTCAACCATCCATGAACACTTCCACGCCGAAGAAGAAGTGTATGAAGTGATCGCGGGCGAGCTCGAAATGACCATCGCCGATGTCGCGCAGGTGGTGCGACCGGGCGTGGTCGCCATTGTGCCGAGCAACGCTCGTCACTCAGTCAAGGCGCTGACCGACGGGCGCGTCATCATCGTGGATCATCCAGCCAGGCCGGATTTCGGCTAGCCCAAGCAGCGAGTTGGCGTCGACCTTGCCGCCTCTCCTCTGCTCCTTTGCTTCTCGGGTATAGAAGCCATGCCTTGGTGGCTGCACTCCTGAAATGCCGCTACTTGACCGGGGCCCCGATCCACCACGTCACGCCGTTCTGATCCACGACACCAGCATTCCGGTGTCCGTACGGCTTGTCCTCGGGCTCGCTCTCTGACGTCGCGCCGGCGGCGAGCGCCGTCGCGTAAGTGGCATCGACATCCTTCACCCAGAGATACAGCGCGGCTGGGTGCGGCGACCATTGGCTGCCTGCCTGCCCGAGCATGACCAGGGAGTCTCCGATCGCGACTTCCGCGTGCATCACCGAGTTGTCAACGTTCCGATGACACAGGTTTTCAGTGCCTCCGAATGCGGCTTTCAGAAACGTTAGTTCGGCGTCCGCGTCGGGCACGACGAGATAGGGAGTGACGGTGCGGTAAGTGTCCTTGACGTTTGCCATGATGCTATGGTCCCAGGACCGGCGAGTCGTCGGATTGTAGGAATTTGACGTGGTTCTGAAACCCGGTCCGACATACCTGGTATGCGGTCGGCGTGAGGCCTGCAAAGGCCCGGAAATCGTGAATGAAATGGGCCTGGTCGTAGTATCCGCAGTCCAGGGCGACTTGCGTCCAGTCGACCTCCTGGCCTCGATGCGCCCGTGTGACCGCCCGCTGAAAGCGCCGAATCCGACGGTACCCGCTTCGGCGAGACGCCCACCTGCGCCTTGAAGCGCTCGATGAACCCCTTCGCGCTCATGCCAATCGCCTGCGTCACGGCTCCGATGTTCGTGGTCGGGGGCACCCGGTTGAAGGCCGCGAGCGCGAAGGCGATCGCTGGATGCACGGCAGTCGGCTGAAGCCTCTCTCTCAACATGCTCTCAAGCGCATCGAGCTGAGCGTCCGGGTCGTTGCGCTCGAGGAGCCGTTCGCGCAGCTCGGCAGTCCGTTGCTGCCCCCACAGCCCCTCCAACGGCGTGTCGGCGTCGCGCATCTCGTGTGCGGGCGTTCGTAGAAATGCCGCCGTTCCCCCCGGCCTGAACGCGACGCCGGCGACGTACTCCTGCTCGGACGTATCGATGATCTGGTAGCGGGACTGCACGCCGGCCAGGATGGTCCCTGCCGTGGACGCGTATCTGTCCGGCCGCTCCGGATCGTAGAGACGCGTCCGATCCTCCTTCAGATTGACGATCAGTTGCGCCGCGCCTGTCGGAAGAACGCGCTCGAGCGCGTGGGGCCGCGGGCCATCGCGGAACAGCCAGATAGATCCGACGAACGCATCGAGCGGTGGTGCCGGAACGCGGTGACGGAAATACATGGCCAACTGTTCTCGCCGTCAGCCTATCGCATGATGTTTGACGAGTCGATAGTTCCGGACCGAAGTCCCTGTGGGCCGTCAGTAGCCAGCCTGAGCCAGCTCCGCGCGAACAGTTTCGCTTCACTCCAGCATCGAGCAGGGTCGCACCCGGAGGGACGCCGCGTTCTGCAAGCCACGCCGCGATCGTACGGCACTCCTTTGAACGGGACGATCGATCAGGAGGTCGAAATCGGCAGCTCAAGGATAGGCTAACAGCCCGTAGTTAACGATCTCGATGGGGCGGAATGTGAATGTCGAACACGTTCTGTCGCTAATACTAGCTGGCGCTCTCGACAATGACGAACGTCACGTCATCGTCGAATCCGCCACCCGACCATTGCGTCAACTCTCTCAATGCGGTCCCGGCAAACTGTTCCGCGGAAGTCCGCTCGATGTTTGAGAGCCAGCGCACCACGCGATCGCGGTCAAAGAACTCGCCTGCGCGATCACGTGCTTCCAGGACCCCATCCGAGCAGAGCAGCAGTCGATCGCGGGACCCGAAGGGCACGACTTCGGTGTTGGTGTACGTCGCGTCCGGAAAGAAGCCGAGCGCGATCCCCTGGTCGTGTTGGACGAGCGATGTTTCACCACATCTCCGTACGATTGCCGGCGGATGCCCGGCGTTCGCGATGATGATGGATCGGCGCGCGGTGTCGACCACGGCGTAGACAGCCGTCACGTAGGCCTGCTCGAGATGGCGACAGAGGATCTGATTCATGGCCGCAAGAACGCTGGCTGGATTGTCGGCTTGATCCGCCTGCGCAGTGAACGCAACCTTCACCATCGAGGCAATTAGCGCGGCGGGGATGCCATGTCCGGAAACGTCGGCCACGAGGATGCCAACACGGGACGGCCCGAGCCGGACGAAATCGTAGAAATCGCCGGCCACCGCTGTCATGGGCACGAACCGGACGGCGATATCGAGGTCGGCCACGCGCGGGATCTCGCGCGGCAAGAGCGTCGATTGAATCCGCCGCGCGGTCTCGAGCTCGCGTTGCACACCGATGAATTCGGCTTCGGCGCGCAGGATCGTTCGCGCGACCGCATAACCAATACACAAGACGCACACGAGCATGCCAATCGGCTCGATGTTCGTGCCGGGCATGACGATCTGGCCGAGGTTCTCGTTGAGGACGAACAAGGCAAAGATCAGCGCGCCGAGGAGCACGAACCGATCGGTCAGGATGGTCGGGGCACGAGCGGTCGTGGAACTGGAGAACGTAATCGCGAGGCCGATGCAGATCAGAGTCAACACGAGCCAGCTGTTCGCCGCGATGGAGGCGCCAGGTCTGGCCAACGCCAGGTCGATCACGATCGCCGCAACGGCAAAGACCGCCGCCGCGTGTGTCACCCAGCGCGCCAAGTTCTTCCAGCCCGGGCCGATGATGCCTTCGACAAATCGCGAAAGAGGCGGGTTGATCAGATAGGTAACGAACGCGATGAAGTAATGCCACGGAAACGCCTCGCCGATCGTCGCTTGCACGGCGGCTTGCGACGCTAGCAGCCGGGTGCCGTAAAGACCGATGGCGAGGCCGAATGCCATCAGGATTCGCGTGCTTCGTCGTGGTTGCAGCAGCGAGACCAGCACCGACGCACAGCCCAGCACGAGCAGCGTCGCACCGACGATGATTCCCGCCAGCTCCCCGCCGGTCACGTGCTCAGTTTATGTGCTGCGAGGCGTTGACTGATCGCCAGAATGTTGCCTTCGGTATCCTTGAACCACGCCGTCTTGGCGCCGCCCGAGGACACGATGCTGTTCTTCATCGGCACTCCTGGAAAATCGTACTCCTCGAAGACCACGCCTCGCGCCTTCAGGTCGGCCTGGTTGGGTACATGAAGACCTCGGCGCCTCCGCTCCGACGGACAAGGACGCCGAACATTCGACCACTGTGCACCGGGCCAGCGTATCAGGACTACACGCACCGATGGCCGCGAAGCCAAATGCAACAGGGATTGAACGAGAGTTTCACGAAACCTTCACAGGCGTGCCAGGCGACTACGGTCAATGATCTGAGAATGGAGGTCATCGCTCCTGCAGCGAGAGCCGGACGAAGGGACTGGCGATTCCTGACGCCACGCAAGCGGCACATCGTCGATCCAACCAGAAAGGACAGACATCATGTCCGTGTTCGAGTTTCCGATGGTCTTCCCAGCGGGTGATGTATCGCTCGTAGGGCGCGTCTTTCGCAACGTGGACGACCTGGTCACGCCTCAGCCGGCGGTAGTGGTCACCGGAGCGTGGCTCACCGTGAAGGAGCAGATGCCGCGCACCTACGCGTTGCGTCTGGCTGAGCAGGGGATAACTGCGTTCACCTTCGATTTCACCGGTTTCGGACAGAGCGGTGGCGCGCCGCGCCAGCTCGAGCTACCGGCGCGGAAGATCGCCGACATCACCGCAGCCGCCGACTTCCTGTCCACGATGTCGTTCGTGAGGAGCGGCGGCGTAGGGCACGTGGGAATCTGCGCCAGTGCCCAGTACGCGCTGGCAGCGATTGCGCGCGGCGCCCGGATCCGATCGTTTGCAAGCGTCGCCGGCTCGTATCACGACGCAAGGTCGGTAGCGTCCTTCTACGGAGGCGCGGAGGGAACAAGGCTCCGGCTGGGGCGCGCGCGCCAGGCGTTCGACGCCTGGACGAAGTCCGGCGAAATGGTCATGGTGCCTGCGTATCGGTCTGGTGATGACCGGGCCGGAATGTTCTTCGAGCTCGATTACTACGCCAATCCACGGCGCGGCGCGGTGCCGGAATGGAAAAACGAGATGGCGGAGATGTCGTGGCTCTTCTGGCTGACGTTTGACGGACTGCGCTCGGCGGGCGAGGTAAGTGTTCCCACCGTGATGGTCCATAGCGACGGGTGCGTGTTTCCAGAGCATGCAAAGGCCGTCCACGCTGCGCTCAGGGGCCCCAAGCAGCTCGAGTGGACCGTGGGCAGCCAGATTGACTTCTACGACCAGGAGGCTCAGGTCACCAAATCGATCGCGATCGCAGCGCCCCATTTCTTAGCCACGCTCGGCTCCGACCGAGAGGTGAGTGAGGCCATCACCACGTGATCTATTTCAGGCAGGGAGGCGAGACCTCAACCGAAACTGAGCGAGAGTTTAACGGAAGTTTCACAGCGGGCGGCTGCGACCACCGTCAATGATCTCAGAAGCCGGCACGTTGGTGAGACGCGCATGAATGAGAACACAGGCGACACCCAAATTCGCTCGCTGGTGGAGAACTGGGCGAACGCTGTCCGGGCAAAGGACATGGAGGGCGTGCTTGCACACCATGCCGACGACGTCGTGATGTTTGATGTGCCCGCGCCACTGCAGGCCAGAGGAATGGGAGGAGTACAAGAGAACCTGGGAACTGTTTTTCGACAACAGCCCTGGAGGGCCTGGTTCGTTCGATTTGACAGACTTGCAAATCACGGCCACCGAAACGGTCGCGTACTGCCATGCTCTGGTGAAGATCTTTGACTCTACCGTGCGCCTGACGATGGGTTTCCGCAGACAAGACAGCCGATGGCTAATCGCCCACGAGCATCATTCCTATCCAATCGAGCTGAAGCCAGCGTCAGGAGACCAATGACGTCCGCTGTTCACACGGTATCCGTTGCGAAAAACGGCCAGAAAACCCAAGAGCGTTCCGCTGGCGGTCGCCGCCTATCTCGCGACGCTGCCCAAGGCCGAGCACGACGCGCTCGAGCAGCTCCGGACGCTCATCAAGGAGACCGTTCCCCAGATGGAGGAGCGGATCTCGTATGGGACGGCGGTGATGTTCTCGCTGGGCAGCGACCTCGTGGGATTCGTGTCGCAGCCAAAACATCTGTCGTTCTTCACGGCTGGACGAGGCCCTCACCCTTTGGCGTCTTGTCGAAGGGAGTAAGCTGGCGATTGATGTCAGTTCCACACCGTTTGAAGTGCGCCGAGACCTGGGCCAGTAACCAGGAGACCTCGAGCGTCGCAGATTTGCCGGGCTTGAGGGTTTGGGTCCACTCGACGCCGTTCGGGCCTGGTGAGGCCGGGGGCGACGTGCACTACGTCTCCGTTTGTCCCAGCTGCAACGTCTCTCGCATTGCCCTTGCTGATGTGAGTGGCCACGGACGCGCCGTCGTGTCGCTGAGTGCCAAGCTTCGCGAATTGATGCAAAAGCATCTCACGGCCCTCGAGCAGACAAATCTCATGCGGGATCTCAATGAGGCAGTATTAGCGGAACTCGATGGGGTGCACTACGCCACGATGGTGGCCGCTGGCTTCCACAGCCGCAGGGGGCTTCTCGTGGTGACGAATGCCGGCCATCCTCCTGCGTTCTGGTATCGCGCAAATCGTGATGAATGGGCCTGGTTCGAACGGCATCGTGCAGAGGAGGGCGTGGGCGTCAGGGGCACTCCACTCGGCCTGCTGCCGAACGTCTCCTATGACCGGATGATCGTCAAACCGGCACCCGGCGACCTCATCGTGCTGTATTCCGACGGCGTGTCCGAAGCCACCAACCCTGCGGGCGACGAGCTCGGTCGAGACGATCTCATGACGCTGGCCCGAGCGCTGGACCCGATTTC
The DNA here is from genome assembly GCA_963724485.1 of uncultured Acidobacteriota bacterium. Lineage (GTDB taxonomy): Bacteria > Acidobacteriota > Vicinamibacteria > Vicinamibacterales > UBA2999 > JACCSI01. Next base: position 9,406 of record CAVRUW010000003.1, on the reverse strand, counting down.
GCCGGAGACGTTCGGCATGCAGCTCGTTGAGGCCATCAGTCAGTTTCGTGGAGGAAGCGTGCCAGAGGACGACGAGACCATCATCGTGTTGGAAAGGCTTCCAGACCAATCGGGCTGATTGATGATCGCCGGCATTGCCAATGCCTAGGACAGAGTCTGAGCGCGAGTCACTTGGAGGCTCCGACAGCGGCTTGACCCCTCGCTCAAGGACTTGTACTTCATCAGACTCGTCGACGCTATGCTGTCAGGATCCTCCTGCCGTCGATGACGAACTTTGTTCCGGTAATCGCGTCAGCTCTCGCAGGACCACGACGAGATGAGCTCGGACCGCATCCGCAACAGTCGATGCCCCTAGGCGCGATGAGTTTCTGGTCCGGCTCCGGTATTACAAGTAGGAATCGATGCTCATCCATCGGCGTCGCCCGATCGGAGGCCACAGTGTGACTGAATTCGCCCACGCCGCAGAGGGTCATCGACGCGAGTTGCTGCTCCATTGCTACCGCATGCTCGGTTCCCTACCGGACGCCGAAGACGCGGTGCAGGAGACCATGCTCCGCGCCTGGCGGTATCGCGACAGCCTGAAAGAAGGCGCACCGCTGTCTGTGGTTGCGACGCTGATGCGCGTTCTGGACGTCTGCCTCCAGTTCCACCGGCGGCAGGTGACACCCTCGTCGTCGCGCCAGACGACCTCGCCGGCCTCTACCATCTCGAGCGCGGACTGCCCGTCGCGGGTTGTCTCGAAAAACTCGTTGCCGACTGCCCGCACCAACCGCGGCGGGCCAGCGTACGCTGACAGGTCCTCGCCGCCGACTGGCACTGCGTATGTGACGCTGACGGCATTGTAGAGATCGACGATGGCATTGATTGAGGCGAGGGTGCCATCACGCGGGAGGCGACGCCACAGAGCTTCGGCGGAACATGGTGTCCGCTGTGGTTTTGCGCCGAATGCTTTGTACGCCTCCCGCCACGAAGCGAGATGGGCCTCAGCCCACGCCGGACGCGGCGCGTCGACCGACACGATGCGCGCCAACGTGGAGCCGACTTCGTTCCGACAGCCACGTGCCACGATACTCACGGCGACATAGTCGGGGCGGAGTGCCCACACGGCGGCGTTGACTTCGGGTGTCATCGAGTGGTTAGATACAACATAATGACCAAGACGGTCAATATATCGACCGAAGGCGCCGAGGGGACACCCGAGCGAGACATCATCGCTACCGTGTCGCGGCGCATCCAGACGAAGCGGCGTGAGCGGCGGCTGTCACTCGACCAGCTGTCAGCCCGCGCGGGAGTGAGCAAAGGGATGCTGGTGCAAATCGAGCAGGGCGCGACGAATCCATCGATCGGGACGCTGTGCAAGGTGGCGGGGGCGCTCGGCGCGTCGCTGGCCGATCTGGTCGACGTGGTGGGTTCGTCGCGTGCCGCCGTCGTTCCCGCGCCGCCCCCGCGGATATTGTGGAAAGGGCCGAAGGGCGGATCCGCGACGCTGCTCGTGGGGTCGACGGGCCCGGACATGCTGGAGCTGTGGGCATGGGACCTGCACCCTGGCGAACGTTACGACGCCATCGCGCATCCTGTCGGCACACAGGAGCTTTTGCACGTCACGCAGGGACGGCTCGCGCTCCTCATGGATGCGGTCAGCTTTGTCATTGGCGCTGGTCACTCGGCGAGCGCGTTGACTGATCGCCCGCACGCCTACGAGTGCGTTGGCGGCCGGCCGGTGCGGTTCACCATGGTCGTCCTGGAGCGTCACACATGACCACGACGTCCACGGTCATCGCCGTGCTGCTCGCTGTCGGTGGCGGAGTGATCTATCACGTTGCCGCCAAGTCGGTGCCTCGTGATGCGGCGCCGACGCTGGTGCTGCTTGTCGCCTACGTCACCGCGCTGGCGTTCACAGGACTCGCGCACTTCTCGTGGCCCATCGAGCGGGGCCACGCACCGTGGTCACGATTGCTGCATCCAGGTGTTCTCGGTGTCGGTGTGGGAGCGGCCATGATTGAGCTCGGGTACGTGATGGCCTATCGTGCCGCCTTACCGGTCAGCGTGACGTCTGTCGGCATCAATAGCATGGTTGCGGCCGTCTTGATTCCAGTGGGCCTGCTCGTGTTCGACGAACACCTATCCGCGACCAGGATTGCAGGAATCGTGCTGAGTCTGACAGGGGTCTGGCTTCTCAGACAGTAATTTGGAGAGTTGGTCCCGAGGGGGCTTCGATCTTCTAGAGACCATGCATGGGAAGGCTGAAACGGAGGCATTGATATGCTCATCGGCGCGCATTCCATCATTCACAGCACCGCTCCCGAGGCAGACCGCGCCTTCCTCGCCGACGTCCTTCGGCTGCCGAACGTCGACGTGGGCGAGGGCTGGCTGATCTTCGGATTGCCGCCGGCCGAAGTGGCCGTGCATCCATCGAACGAGAACGATGTCCACGAGTTCTATCTGATGTGCGACGACATCGACGCGTTCGTCGAGGAGATGAAAACGCACAATATCGCCAGCACCCCCGTGCAGGATCAAGGCTGGGGTCGGCTTTCGCAGATCAGGCTGCCCGGTGGCGGGAAGCTCGGCATCTATCAGCCGCAGCATGCGCGCCCGGCGCCCATGAGCGTGGGCAAGGCGGCGAAGCGCCCGCCAAGCGCACAGCGAAAGAGTCTGTCAAGAAGACCGCGATGAAGGCAGCGAAGTGGCTGGAGCCGTTTGGTGGTCGAAGGAAGGATACGAAATGGGCATCGCGAAGAGCGTGATGCAGAGCTTCTATCGCAAGGCCGAAGGCAATCCGGAGCGGCTGCCTTGGCATCGCGAAAGCCCGAGTCGCGTGCTCGTCTCGGCAGTGGCCGCTTGCGCCAGACCTGGCTCGGCGCATTCGACGGCTTCCCCACGGGTTGATGCGATCGCTGACATGGGATCGAGGCGGCGAACTCGCGGCGCATCGCGCGCTGACGATCGCCACTGATGTCCAAGTGTACTTTTGTGACCCGCAGAGCCCCTGGCAGCGCGGGTCGAACGAAAACACCAACGGCCTGCTGCGCCAGTACTTGCCACACGCTGCGGATTTCACCGGCTACAGCCAGGCACAGCTGGATGCGATCGCACTCCGCCTGAATACTCGACCGCGATTGACGCTGGGATACCAAACGCCAGCGGCGAAACTAGCGGAGATCGTTGCGACGACGGGTTGAAAACAGGTATCTCTTTCGCTCGGTGCGGTGATGTCTCGGAAGAGCCTCTTCATCGCGGCTACGGTAGCGTCGAAATCTCCACCATCCGTACTTCACTACGAGAACGCCGACCACGCCTGCCGCGGCTGCCAGGGACCGGTGACCGCGAAAGGCAAGGCCAAGCAGTGCGACATGCGCAGCGATCAGCGCCAACACCACGAGTATCGCCATCCAAGTGCGTCCGTGAACTCTATGTCCCTGCACTCGGTCACACCGCAGCTACCGCGAGCACGAAGTGGAGGCTGCTGATGCTCACGGGTCCGCTCTCGATGCAGCGCAATCCCGCTTCCTCGAGCAACGCCACGACGTCGCGCGGATCGACGTGACCATGACGGTGAAAATGCGCGAGGAAGCCTGATTTGGATTGTGGGTGCGCGAAGTCGACGACCAGCACGCGGCCCTTGGGCTTGAGCACGCGCCGGATCTCCCGTACGGATTGTTGGCGCACCTGGCGCGGGAGGTGGTGAAGCATCAACGTGCTCACGACCACGTCAAACTCGGCCTCAGGGAACGGCAACGCCTCGGCAACGGCGGTCTTGAAGGCCACGGCGATTCCTGCCTTCGCGGCCTTTGAGGTTGCCCGCGCGATCATCGCGGGGGACGCATCGATGCCGAACACCTTGCCGGTTGCCCCAACCTGCCCCTTGGCAACAATTGCTAGCGTTCCAGTTCCGCTCCCGATATCGAGCACAGATTCGCCGGCTGCGAGGTGCGCCAGGCCAATCAGTTGTTCGCGGAACGCGCGATCGCTCCGATGTGTCAGGAGCCGAACGAGCAGGTCGTACCCGACGGGCCAGTGCAGAACGCGGCCAAGCGTGGCGGGTGGGACGTCAGGTGATGAGATCATCGCTGCGGTCAGCGTACACTTGGATTTAGCGGCCGTGAAGAACACGCAATCGCGAAAAATCCCGAACCGGACATTAAAGATAAATCGTCCGGAAACACCAGACCGCCGAGTCCAGCGAACGAAGAGGTCGCTGCACGACGCGCTCATCGGGCTCGCTCGCGAAAAGCCCTACCCGTCAATCGCCATTAAGGAGATCCTGGACCGCGCGGACGTGGGCCGGTCGACGTTCTATGCGCATTTTCGCGATAAAGACGATCTGCTCGAGAGCGGCATTCATGAGATCCTGCGGGCGATTCGGAGTCAGCCTCGCGCCGGCAGCACCCCCGGAAGGGTGATCGCGTTCAGCGTTCCTCTCCTGAAACACATCGATGAGCATCGTCGTGGCGCAGGTCCGAAGATGAAGCGCGAAGGGCGCGTCATCATGCATGAGCACATGCAGGATGTGCTTACGAGTTTTATCGCTGACGAACTTGCGATGATTAGCCCCGGCAGGTCGAAGGTACAGATTCCGACGCGCCTCCTTGCACGACATGTGGCAGCGGCATTTGTGCTCGTGTTGAACTGGTGGCTCGAGAGCGACTCGCCGCTCACGCCGGCGGAGTGTGACGCATGCTTCCGTGGCCTCGTCGTGCCCACTCTAGCTGCGCTCTGACGTTACCACTGTCGCCGTCCCCTGCCGACGGGCCGCATCGAGTTCGCAACTTTGGTAAGGGTGGTTGCGCCGATTCACTTTCCCCCGATCCTTCAAGAGTTCAGCGGTCATGGGCGGGCTCCGCAGTGTTTGGGAGTGGCGTCGCCTTGTCGAGCGATTCGTCGACCGGGTTCCAGGAACAGCAGAGACATCAAAGCCGCGTGACTCGGATTCGCTCCAGAGGTTTAGCCCGTCGACATCGATGATCCGGATCCGCCTCCGGGTCATTTGAATGACCCCCGCGTGTTCGAGTGTTTTCAGCGCGCGCTGGACGACCTCACGTACTGACCCGACCATTGCCGCAATCTCATCTTGAGTGTCACTGAAGACGCAAGCTGGCCGCGTCCTCAACGAGCGTTGTCCGACCGCGAGCGCGATCCAGGAGCAGCTTGGCCACACGCGCGACAACGTTCCGAAGCGAGAGATCCTCGACGAACACCTTATAGGCACGAAGGCGCGATGCGAACAGCCGAATGACGTCGAGGGCGACGTCGGGATGATGTCTCAGGAGGTCCACCACGTCGGCTGGTGGAAGGAGAGCGATCGTGCTGTCGGTCACCGCGACCGCGTCTGCCGGAAGGGGCTCATCGTCAAAAACCGGGATTTCAGCGAACGTCCGGCCTGGCCCAAACACTTTCAACACCTGTTCACGACCCTCGGCCGAGGTCGTCACGGTCCGGACGCGGCCGCTCAGGACGACACAGAGGCCTTCGCATTGGTCGCCTTTCTTGAAGATCACGTCGCCCGCCTGATAGCGACGTTCGCGTAGCCCAGCCGCCAGCTCGCGAAGCTCGCTTGGCGGCAGCGAAGCGAAGTAAGGAACCTGCTTGAGGAGCTGGAGCTTGGCAGGGAGGTCCATATCAAACGCCCTCTTGTCGAGTATGACACCAGACCGATGGTGCCAGCACCCTCGTCGTGTGCGACTAAAGTTGCGGAACGTTGCGAGCGGCCAGGGCTACCGTTAGTCCAACTATGCGCAATACTGATCGCTCAATACCGGTTGGTTTTTCTTGGAGGATGTTGAAGCGCGTGCGACAACTTCAGCGCGGCGCACTGATGACCTGCTTGTGCGTCGCCATGATCGCGCTTGAAGCACCGCGGGCGAACGCCGTCGAGCAATTCGGAGAGGTGCATTTCCCCATCGCCTGCAACGCTGGCGTCCACGAAGAGTTCGACCTGGCGGTTGCGATGCTGCATACCTTCTCGTTTCTCGCCGCCGCCGAGGCTTTTACAGCCATTTCCCAGAACGACCCGGAGTGCGCCATGGCGTATTGGGGTCTCGCTGCGACGGCGATCGAAGCCTGTACGGTGGACGGCCGGGCCCCATGGCGTTACAGGGGGAAATCGCAGTCAAAAAAGCCCAAGCCATAGGCGGGAAAACCTCGCGTGAGCGCGATTACATAGCCACCATCGAGGTGTTCTACAGGGGTGCGAACAGGATTAACTACGCAACCCGCGTGCACGCCTACGCAAGTGCTCTGGAGCGACTCCATCGCAAGTATCCCGATGATCGCGAGGCCGAGATATTTTATGCATATGCTCTGTCGGCCCTAGGGGCGCCGACCGATCAGACTTTCGCCTACCAGCTCAAGGGCGCCGCTATCCTTGAAAAGCTCCTGGTGGAACTGCCCAATCATCCCGGGGTGATGCATTACCTGCTCCACGCTTACGACAACACGCCTGTACGCTTCGCGTGGACTGGCGGCTGCCCGTCGGTTGGGCAAGGTCGCACCTTCGTCTCCGCATGCGCTGCAATTTCCAGCTCACATCTTCGTTCGAATGGGCCTGTGGCAGGAATCGATCGACACCAACCGCGCCGGCGCGGCCGTCGACGATCTGTTCTTCAAACCGCACGCCATGGATTTTCTTGTACACAGTTATCTGCAAACCGGGCAAGACATGGCAGCCAAACGCGTGATTGATGAAGCCGCGACAATCAAAATCCTCCCACACATTCTCGATGCCTATGCGATGGCCGCGATGCCGGCCCGTTATGCGGTGGAACGCCAGCGTTGGGGCGAGGCGGCGGCGCTCACCCTGCCGCAGCAGCGCGAATTTGAATGGAGCCTTTTCCCGCACGCCGAAGCGGCTCTGGTATTTGGCCGCGCCCTTGGCGCGGCGAGAACCGGTAACATCCTTACCGCAAGAAAGGATCTCAATCGCTTACAGGAACTGCGCGCGAACCTGATCAAGGCTAATGGCGAGGGTACGTGGCAAGAATATTGGGTCTCACAGATCGAGGACCATCGCCAGATGGTAACGGCGTGGATCGCCTACACACAAGGCAGGCGCGACGAAGCTTTGCAAATGCTGCGTGCCGCTGCCGATCGTGAGGACTCTACAGAGTGGGATCCCGTGATGCCGGGGCATGTTATCTCCGCGCGACAGCTCCTGGGAGAAATGTTGCTGGATGCGAATGATCCGCTACAGGCATTACAGGCATTCGAAGCTGCATTGAAAGTAGAGCCGGGCAGGTTCTGGAGCCTCTACGGTGCTGCACGAGCCGCAGAATTATCGGGCGATCAGGCCAAGGCCGAGGCGTTTTTCGCGAGGCTGGTTGGCCAGACGGCATCCGCAGACGTCGAACAACGGCCCGCCTTGAAAACAGCAAGGGCCTTCCTGGAGAAGAGATGACTTGCAAATTGCCATCGGCATCCGCGTCTCAGGAAGGTCCAGAGAGGGTTTAGGGGTATGACTGACAAAGTCAATCTCGCCGAGAAGCTGGCGCTCTTCGGCGATCACTGGAAGCCCCGCACAGTGGCTCAATTGAACAACTTCGACCTCATGGTGGTGAAGGTGCAGGGCGAGTTCGTCTGGCACAAGCACGACGAGACCGATGACTTCTTCCTTGTGCTGTCCGGACGGCTGCAGATTCGTCTGCGCGATCGAACGGTGATCCTCAATCCGGGGGAGTTGTTCGTCGTTCCTCGTGGGATGGAGCACCAGCCCTTTTCCGAGCAGGAGACGCATGTGCTGTTGATTGAGCCGACCGGGACGCCGAACACCGGCAATGTCGAAACGGCGGCGCCGCGACAAGTCTTGTGAAGGGAATCATTCACGACTGGAACGACGACACTCTATCCTCGAGAGTCGGCCTGTTAAGACCTCTCGGACTCATTCTCGCGTGGTGGCGTCAGCGTGCGCGCAGCGAGATAGGCGCCGACTGCACGGGCACTGCCCCCGGGCTCCGCAAGGGCGACGTAGCCGTCGGGGCGCACGAGATACACCGCATTGCGCAGGAGGCCGGCACGGGTGAACTCCTGACGCCACGGGATTACGTGCAGCGGTAGCCGTCGCTCCGTGCAGAGCGCCTGAAGGTCGGGAGCCGCGCGGCCGTACACGTGCACCTGCCAATCGAGCGACGCGAGCGGTGCAAAGTTGTCGTCAGATTCGCGCCTGACCCACGGCAAACGATCGCCACCGTGAATGCGGCCGGCGCAACCTTCACTCAGGCTGCTGTGCCGGTAGTTCACTACGAATTGCGAGACCGTCCGAAAGAGCAATCGCCGCGCCGTTCGAAACGCAAAAAGCATTGGGATCACGGCAGGCGCGATGTGCAACCGCACGGTCCGGGCCACAGCGCTGGGGCTCGTCACGGCGACGAACGCCTGATCGGTCGTCGCGACGAGACGTCGAGCGAACGCGATCCGCTCCGTCTCGTACGTATCGAGGAGTGCCGCCGGAGCCCTCCCGTGAACGACCGCGGCGACCTTCCACGCGAGGTTCACCGCGTCCCCGATGCCGGTGTTCATCCCCTGCCCGCCGACAGGACTGTGGATATGCGCGGCGTCGCCCACCAGGAACGCACGACCGTCGCGGAACCGCTCGGCCACGCGATGGTGCACGCGATAGGTCGAGAACCAGTTCACGCGGTCGACGTGGATGTGCATCCACTCGATTACTCGTCGTGCCACATCGTTCCAGGACAGGTCGTCGCGGTCATGTGCGACGTCGTCGCGGATGGTTCCGACGAGTCTCACGCGATGGTCGCCGGTCATGGGGAACAGCGCGAGGAAATCGGTGCGGTCGAGCGCGGCGTGTACGTCGCCGTCGATGGCCGATCCGCGTGCATCGACGTCGGCGACATAGAAGAGGTGTGAGTAGGTGCCGCCTGGAAAACCGATCGACAGCGTCTCACGGACCGAGGAATGAGCGCCGTCGCAGCCTGCGACGTACGCGGCCTCGCACTCTTCGACCCGCCCATCCGGCAGCTTCAGCCTTGCGACAATGCGGTCAACCGTCTGGTCGAAGTCGACCAACTCCGTCCGACGTTCGACGAGGACGCCTGCATCCCTAAGTCGGTCGACCAATAGGTGCTCGTGCTCGTCCTGCGAAAAGACGAGGACGTACGGATACGGAGTGATGTCAGCGCCGATGTTGCCAATTGGGGCGCGCGCCGCATGCCGGCCGGCAATCCACAGATTTACGCCGGTGACCGTGCGGCCGCGTGCGACGACGGCCTCCGCTATCCCGATTTGTCGATAGAACTCGAGCGTGCGCGCCTGGACGGCAACGGCACGCGTGGTCGTCGCGGGCTCGGGCAGCTTATCCACGATTCGCAGGCGCACTCCCAGCCGCGTGAGCCACAGTGCCAATACGAGGCCCGTCGGTCCCGCCCCGACGATGAGGACGTCAGTCTGACGAATC
>CAVRUW010000002.1:0-147826 GCA_963724485.1 uncultured Acidobacteriota bacterium | reverse complement strand
GTGGCTGGGAGGCAGGGATTCGAACCCCGATAACCGCGTCCAGAGCGCGGTGTCCTACCGTTGAACGACCTCCCAGCAAGGAGTCTTACGACTAGCGGAGCCTTCGATTATACCGGCCGCTCGCCGCAGGCAGCAAGGCGACTAGCCTTCGCTGAGCCGGTCTGACGGCCGCGCCGCGGTGAGTGAATGGGTGATTGGGTGATTGGCGATTGCATTGGGTAATTGAGCGATTGAGGGATTTGCATTGGGTAATTGGGTGATTGTGACGCGCCGTAATCACGCAATCCCTCAATTCAAATCACTCAATCACCCAATTACGCCGAATGCAATCGCCGATTCACCCAATCACCCAATCGATCGATTCTCCTATTGCTGCTGTTGCTGCGCCTGACGATCCGCACCGACCGCGGCCTCGGGCGACGAGGCCGGCCACGCTGTCCAGAGCTCCATGGTCGCGTCCGAGGGCGCGCGATCGTCCGTGTCTATCGTTACCGACACCGACAGTTCACCGGCCGCGCCACCCTTGAACGTGCCGCGCGTGGGCGGAACGTCCGCGTAGTCACGGCCGATCGCGACGCGAACGTGTCGTACGCCGGCTTCGATGTTGTGTGTCGGATCCAGGCCGAGCCATCCGATCTCCGGCAACAGTACTTCCACCCAGGCGTGAGTGGCGCTCGCTCGTCGAGCGCCATCTTTGTCGGTCGCCGGAGCGATGTAGCCACTGACATACCGGGATGGCAGCCCTCGACGCCTCAGCACGGCGAGCATGACATGCGCGAAGTCTTGACACACACCCCGTCGCGCCGCGAGGGCATCGTCAATCGGAGAATCGACGCGCGTGCTCCTCGGGACGTAGGCAAAGGCCTCGTGAATCGCGGCCATGGTCTTACGCGCGACCGTCAGTGGATCGTCGAGGCGATCGCTGGAAAACACCGACTGCTCGAAGGCAATCAACGCCGGCGACCAAACGGCAAACTGGCTGGGCTGCACGAGATCCCAATACTGATCGCGGTCGTTCCATTCATCAATTGCGCGCCAATCGTCCATCGACATCGACGATGGCAGCGGCTGAGGGGTTTCGATCTCCACTTGTGCTCTCGCGGTCACGACCAACTCGGTGTGTGCGCGCGGCAGGTTGAAATGGTGCACCCAGTTGCCGGTGAAATCACGAAAGGCGAACACCCGTGCCGCGGGTTGCACGTCGAGCTCGAACTGCAGACAGCGCTGCTGCCCTTCACCCGCTGGTCGCATGCGGCACTCGATCACGCTTTCGTGAACCGCGGCCGCGTAGCTGAATCGTGTGTGATGGCGAATCGTGTAATGAGTCGACACGGTTATCGAAGGATCAGACAGTCAGGCCGCTGTCGATGGGATAGGCGACGTACTGCTGATGCACGGCGACATTGATGTCGGTGGCCTGACCGACGATGCCCTGGAGGTACGTCGGCAAGTCGCCAATCACCTCGTCGATGTGCGCGTAGTCCAGCGACGCCAACAGACGGCCGGCAACGCGTTCCGCCTGCGCGCGGGTTCCCGCTGCGGACGGGCCGAGGCATCGAAGGGACGCGTGAATGCGCCCGGCGGCGAATCGGATCGATCGAGGGAAGTTGGGATCGAGCACGAGGAACTCGGCGATTCTCGAAGGCCGAACGTCAGCTGTGTAATGCCGGCAGTACGCTTCGAATGCCGTGCACGACTTCAGGAGCCCGACCCACTCGACATACTCACTGACACCAATCAACTGATCGGCCTGCCAGGCACATTCGCGGAACTGGACGTCCAGCAACGCAGCCGTCGCGCTCGCCCGTTCGAGATACCGGCCAAGCTCCATGAAGTGCCAGCCCTGGCCGTGGGTCATCGTGGCATCGGTGACGCCTTGAAAGAGGTGAATCCCGCCGATCGTCGAGGTGAGGAACTCGTGGGTCCCGGCAGTCCACGCCGAGTCGACATTCTGCCGTCGCTGAACCGCCAGGTACAGCCGGTTGATCTCCTCCCACATCTCGGAGCTGATTTCTTCGCGCACCTGCCGTGCGTTCTCGCGCGCGGCGGAAATGCAAGCGCAGATGGATTCGCGATTGGCGAGATCGACGGTAGCTGGCTCGAGTGAGTCGACTGGCGCAGCGGCTGCCCACGCCGGCGGGTCGGGCAAACTGGCCAGCAGCCGGCCCCAATGCCGCGCCGCGTCGGCTGGTGCGCGATCGAGCGTGACGTTGAGATTGACGTTGACGACCCGCGCGATGTGCTCGGCACGCTCGAGGTATCGCGCCATCCAGTAAAGGCTGTCCGCCACTCGCGACAGCATCTATGCCTCGGCCATGACCGGCGGTCGACCGTGCGATGGAAATTGTTCGTTCAACACCCAGGTGTCCTTACTGCCGCCGCCTTGCGACGAGTTGACGACCAGCGATCCTTTGCGCAACGCGACACGAGTCAACCCGCCCGGGACGATGACGACCTTGCTACCTGACAGGATGTAGGGGCGAAGATCGACGTGCCGGGGCTCGATGACGCCATCGACAAAGCACGGCGCCGCCGACAGCGCGAGCGTCGGCTGCGCGATGTAGTTGCGAGGATCATCGGTGATCCGCCGCCGAAACTCGTCGCGTTCCTCGGCCGTGCTGTGCGGCCCGATCAACATGCCGTAGCCGCCCGACTCTCCCACGGCCTTGACGACGAGCTGATCGAGACGGTCGAGCACATAGCGGCGATCGGTATCGTTCGAGAGCTGCCACGTCTCCACGTTCGCGAGAATCGGCTCTTCTCCCAGGTAGTACTTGATGATCGCCGGGACGTAGGCATAAAGCAGCCTTGTCGTCGGCCACGCCGGTCCCGATCGCATTCGTCAAGGCTACGGTCCCCGCCCGATACGCGTTGAACAATCCAGGCACGCCCAGTGTGGAGTCTTCGCGGAACGTCAGTGGATCGATGAAGTCGTCATCGACTCGCCGGTAGATCACGTCGACGCGCTGAGGCCCGGCAGTGGTTCGCATATACACGACGTTGTCGTGCACGAACAAATCGCGGCCTTCGACCAAGGCAATGCCCATCTGGCGTGCGAGAAACGTGTGTTCGAAGTACGCCGAGTTGAACATCCCCGGCGTCAACAGGACGATGGTCGGATCGGGTCGATGCGGAGGGGCGAGGGCACGCAGCGTAGCGAGCAGCACCTGCCCGTAGTGATCCACGGGGCGGACGTCGTAGCTGCGGAACAGCAACGGGAAAATGCGTTTGATGACCTGCCGGTTGGTCAGCATGTAGCTGACGCCGCTCGGCACGCGCAGGTTGTCCTCGAGGACGGCAAACGTGCCGTCCGGCAGGCGCACGAGATCGGTCCCCGCCACCGAGACGTACACATCGTTCGGCACCCGCACGCCGCGCATCTCACGCCGATAGTGCTTGCAGCTGTAGATCAGCGAGCGAGGGACGACCCGATCCGCGAGGATTCGTCCGTCGAAGTAGATGTCTTTCAGGAACAGATTGAGCGCGGTGATCCGCTGCGTCAGCCCGCGCTCGAGCACGTGCCACTCCGACGCGGTAATGATGCGGGGAATCAGGTCGTAAGGAAAGATGCGTTCCGTACCTTCGTTCTGTCCGTAGACCGTGAAGGTGATGCCCTGATTGAGAAACGCGAGGTCCGCTGCCGCCTGACGCTGCCGCATCTCCTGCGTGTCGATGACCTGCAGCCGATCGAACAGGGCGTCGTAATGCGGACGAGAAGCGCCTGTATCGTCGAACATCTCGTCGTAGGCCGTCGACAACCGGTAGCTCTGAAATTGAGCGAGGCGCTGGGCGTGCGACAGGCTCGCGGGTGCGGGTTCGGGCGTCGGCGACATGAGTTACTTCTTCGGCGCGCTTTTCTTTTCCTCGGCAACCCTCTGCTCGAGGCGCTTTCGCGCAGCCGCCGCGTACACGCGACAACTTGCGCTATCGACAAACGGATCCGGCGTGGGCGAGGTCTTGCGGCGGGCGAGCTTGCCAGCCATGTCCGACGCTGACGGATGTGTCGAGAACAGCATGTCGCACGGCAGCTGCTCGACCTTCGCGATGCTCTCGGAGAAACGGTCGGCTGCGGTCGGCGCGTTGCCGGCCGTGAAGCGATAGCCGGGCGCCGACACGGCGCTGATGCTATCGGCATAGACGATGTTCAAGCAGCGCGTGCCTTCGCACGCCTGCCAGCTCCACGTCGTGGCGCCAGGCGTGTGACCCGGCGTGAAGTGTCCCGTCACGGACGCCTTCCCCACGCGCAGCGTTTCGCCGTCGGCGATGACGCGAATGCCTTTCACTGCGGGAAACAGCTGCGACTTGCCATACGCAAACTGCGGATCGTCGTCGGTCGGCCCGCCGCGTTCGAGCGCGCGTGCGCCTGCCGGACTTGCCGCGACCGTGGCCTTGCTCACCCGCTGCAAGGCGGCGATACCACCCGCGTGGTCGTAATGCGCGTGAGAGTTGACGATGACGCGGACGTTCTCGGTGCGAAAGCCGAGAGCGCGAATGTTCTGATCGATGAGTGGCGCCGACTGTGGCAGTCCACCGTCGAGGAGGATCAGGCCGGCGTCATCACTGATGAGCAACGCGGTCAATCCCTCGGTGCCGACGTAGTACGTATTGCCGAATACCTTGAACGGTGCGAGCGGCCGATTCCATTCGGCGCAGTCGTCACACTCGTTGGGCGGATCCGGCCGAAGTGTCGGCTGAGCCTCGGAAACGGCGAAAAACACAGGGAATAGCAGGCTGAGAAGGGCGGCGGTTTTCACGAGATGAGAGGCTATACTACGCCGATCTGCGGCCCGCCGCGCCGGTGTCGGGCCCGATTCTGGAGGAGCGTATGACCCGTTTCATCCCCGTGACCGTGGTTCTCGGCTCGATGGTGTTCGCTGCGCCCATTTCGTTGTCGAGCGCGCCGCCGACCGCAGCGGCACGCGCGATGAGCGACGCGACCGTGTCGTTCCTCAAAGACCTGTCGGCCGAGCAACGCTCGAAGGCCACCTTCAAGTTCGACGACGACTCGCGGTTCGAGTTCCGCTTTACACCACGCACCGGATTGCGCACGGGGCTCCCACTCAAAGACATGAGCGAGCCGCAGCGCGCGAAGGCGCACGCGCTCCTCAAGACCGGCCTGAGCGTGCGCGGGTATACCACGGCGACGACGATCATCGACCTCGAAACCGTGCTGCGCGCGATCGAGCCGGCTCGAACCGGACCAAACGCCATCGTCCGCGATCCGGAGTTGTACTTCGTGTCGGTCTATGGCGATCCGGTCGGGAAATCGCCGTGGGGCTGGAAGTTCGAAGGCCACCACATCTCCGTCAACTTCACCATCGTCGATGACAAGCCGGTGGTGTTCTCGCCGTCGTTCTTTGGCTCCAACCCGGCGATCGTAAAGGACGGGCCGAAGAAGGGGACGCGAGCCCTGCGTGAGGAAGAAGAAGCGGGTCGCGCGCTCATGGCGGCGTTCAGCGACGCCGAACGTGCCAAAGCGATCTTCGACGTGACCGCTCCGCGCGACATGATCACGGGCGAGAACCGCGAAGCCAAGCCGCTCGATCCTGGTCCAATTGCTTACAGTGCGATGTCGCCGGCTCAGCGTCGCCTGCTCGAGAAGCTGATGGACGTCTATCTCAGTCGCGTGTCACCAGAACTCGCCAAGGCACGCGTCGAAGCCGTTCAGAAGGCAGGAATGGACAAGATCACCTTCGGCTGGGCCGGGGTGATGGAGGTTGGTGGCCCGCACTATTACAAGGTGCAGGGACCGACGTTCCTCATCGAGTACGACAACACGCAGAACGACGCCAACCACATCCACTCGGTGTGGCGTGATTTCAACGGCGATTTCGGCCGGGATCTCCTGCGCGAGCACTACAAGACGGTGGAACACCCATAGGCCACGGAAGGCGGCGCCTTCGGCGCCGAGGGTCGCACTCACTTCGTTCGTGCGCGGAAGGGCGGCCCTCCGAGTACCTATCCAGCGAGGCCTCCGCGCGAAGCGCGGCTGCTGGTACGCGTTATGATCTTCAGGTAGTCATGCGTCAACTTGCAGTCTTGATCTGTCTGTTTTCTGTGACAGCCTGTTCTGATTCGCCGACAGGTCCGACCGTTCCCTTGAACAGTGAGTTCGTGCTCGCGCCTGGCAGCGCGGCGATGATTGAAGAGGCGTCAACGGCGATTCGGTTCAACCGTGTCACCGGCGATTCGCGTTGCCCCGGGGATGCGATCTGCATTCAGGGTGGTGACGCCATTGTGAGTGTCACCGTCACGTCCACCGACGGATCGCGTGACCATGAGCTGCACACGGGAACCATGGCACCCGTGCGCCATGACGACCTGACGGTGACACTGGTGCAATTGACGCCGTATCCGTTCGGCTCCTTACCACCTATTCAGCCAGACGACTATCGCGCGACCCTGCGGGTGACCCGGCAGTAGTGCGCCGCGGAAAAACGATCTCCCGGGCGATTCCGATGACTGCGAACGGCCTGGGATCTTCCGCTCCTTCACCGCTTCCCGCGGAGGAGGTTGCCGTCGCAGCGCGAGCAAGTCGGCTCGCGCCGCCCGCTTCGCGCCGCGGAAAAACGACCTCGCCGCGTGAGACTGACGATGTCGGCGGCGGCTTCAACAATCCGTAGGTCGTACCGAAATCGTCTGGGCGTATGGGTCGACCGAACGTCATTGGCGAATCAAGGCCGCCGCCGCATCAACGCGGCGAGGTCGTTTTACCTGCGCCTGGCGCGTCGCTCAGAGGGCGGCGCCAGCCGACTCGCCCGCGCAGCAACTCCCCGGCGCGATTCCGATGACTGCAAACGGCCTGGGATCTTCCGCGACTTCCTGGTTTCCGCGGCCAGCTTTCTCCGCTCTTCCGAATTTCCGCGGATGTTGCCTACTGCGGTGGCTCGGCGCCTTCGCCCAGCACCAAATCCGCCGCACGTGAGCCGATCATCACGCACGCGGCATGCGTCGTCGCATTCACCACGTCCGGCATGATCGACGCATCGGCTATGCGCACTCCCTGGAGGCCACGCACGCGGAGCCGCGCGTCGACGACCGATCGGGCATCGGTGCCCATGCGACAGGTGGCAGCCGGGTGATAGATCGTGTCCGCCGCGCGTCGAATGAACTCGACCAGCGCGGCTTCACTCGCCACCGACGGTCCGGGCTCGATCTCCTCCGCACGCAACTTGTCGTACGCCGATGAGTTGCCGAACGCACGACACAGCCGCAACCCTTCGAGCAGGGCTCTGACGTCGGCTTCTTCCCGCAGGTAGTTCCCGCGAATCACTGGAGCCGTCCGCGGATCGCTCGACCGCAGGCGAACCTCGCCGCGACTGGAGGGACGCACCAGCGACACTGTGATGGTGATGAAACGGTCTGGCTGATCGACGCCGCGGCCGACATAGAACTGCAAGTCGGGCGTGGCCTGTTCAGCGCCGCTCTTTTGTGATCGAACGAACATTCCCGCCGTCACCGTCGAGGCCGGGAGCGTGGTTCGGCCGTTCCATCGAATCGACAGCTTCAGGTGATCCTGGAGGTTCGATCCCACGCCTGCCAGGTCGTGCACGACCGTCACGCCGATCGCGCGCAGATGGTCCGCCGGACCAATCCCCGACAACATCAGCAGCTTCGGCGAGTCGATGACGCCGCCACAAAGAATCACCTCGCGTGTCGCGGTCGCTCGATCGACTTTGCCGTCGCGCACGAACTCGATTCCGGTTACGCGGCCCTTGTCGACCACCAACCGCGTCGCCTGCGCTTGTGCCGCGACCTCGAGGTTGGGACGTTTGAGGACTGGCCGCAAAAATGCGTCGGCCGCGCTGTGCCGGCGGCCATCCTTGATGTTCTTCTGGTAGTAGCCGGCGCCGCCTTCGGGTTGCGGATTGCTGAAGTCCCACGACGGGTCGGCTTGATAGCCAAGACTCCGCGCCGCCGACAGGAACGCTTCGTGGCCCGCGTGTGGATCGAGGCAGTCGGAGACCCTCAGTGGGCCGCCCGCGCCGGTGTACTGCGATGCGCCACGCGAGTTGTCTTCGATCCGTCGAAAGATCGGCAACACCTGCTCGTAGCCCCAGCCCGCGTTGCCCGCGCGCTGCCAATTGTCAAAGTCCAGGCGATGCCCGCGAATGTAGGTCATCGCATTGATGGCGCTCGATCCGCCGACGACTTTCCCACGGGGAAAAGTGAGCCGTCGCCCGCCAAGCCCGGGCTCGTCTTCGGTCGAGTAACCCCAATCGAACCCGGATCCAATCAGCGACACCCATCGACCCGGGGTCGTGATCGAGGCCTCGATGTTGTTCGCGGTTCCGGCTTCGAGCACGAGCACACGCGTCTTCGGATCGGCACTCAGCCGATTCGCGAGGACGCATCCTGCCGAGCCCGCGCCGACCACGATGAAGTCGTACATTGTTGAACTCTGCCTGCGCGCTCGTGCGCTCGTCCTGGTGGCGCCCAGTGCGGCTACCGCACCAAGCCCTGTAAGAAAGTCCCGACGTTTCATGCCAGAAACTCGATCAATCGATTGAGCCGTTCGAGCACGCGCTCACGACCCAGTAGAACCAACATCTCGAAAAGGCCTGGGCTCACCATTCGTCCCGTCATTGCGATACGAGTCGCGTGAATCAGCGTCCCGGCCTTGACTCCTTGTCGTTCGGCGAGCTGACGCAAGTGCTGCTCGAGCGACGCTTCGTCGAAGGGCGCGCGGCTGAATTCGTCTCGAATGACCACGAGGTGGTTCCGCGCATCTGGGCCCTTCAGGTGCTTGTCGACGGCGTCCGCCTCATAAGACTCCGGATCGGCCAAAAAGGGCCGAGCGCCGTCGACGTAGTCCGTCAGCTTCTTGGCGCGTGGTTTCAACAGCGCGAGGACCCGGCGCATCCATGGGAACTCATCACCGGTCAGCGATTGCCGCCAGAGACCGGCACCCTGGAGCCAGGGTGCGAGTCGCGTCAACAGTTCCTCGTCAGAGAGCGCGAGCAGGTGCTGATGATTGAACCAGTCCAGCTTCTCTGTGTTGAAAACGGCGTTGCCGCCGCTGATGCCTTCGAGCGTAAAGCGATCGACCAGTTCGCCAATGGTCAAGAACTCTTCATCCGCGCCAGGAGACCAGCCGAGCAACGAGAGGAAGTTGACCATCCCCTCCGGGATGTATCCCTGCCGCTCGTATTCCGTCACGGAGGTCGCGCCGTGCCGCTTGCTCAGGCGCTTCTTGTCCGGTCCCATGATCAACGGCACGTGCGCGAATGCCGGAGGCGTCGCGCCGAACGCTTGATACAGAAGCACCTGTTTCGGGGTGTTCGAAATGTGATCGTCGCCCCGCACGACGTGCGTGATCGCCATGTCGATGTCGTCGACGACCACCGACAAGTGATATGTCGGATGACCATCGGATCGCAGGATCACGAAACTCTCGATGTGCTCGTTGTCGAACTCAATCGGCCCGTGAACCTGATCGACGAACGAGGTCTTTCCAGGCGCAACCTTGAACCGGATCGCGCCCTCGTCTTCGAACGCGTGGCCCTGCGTCAGCAATTGCCGAGCGGCCATTCGGTACTGCTCCAGGCGCTGCGACTGGAAGTAGGGGGCGTGTGGGCCATCGACTTCGGGACCTTCATCCCAATCGAGGCCGAGCCAGCGCAAGCCGTCGAGAATCCCCGACACCATTTCGTCCGACGATCGCTCGACGTCCGTGTCTTCGATGCGCAAGACGAAAACGCCGCCGTGACGCCGGGCGTAGAGCCAGTTGAAGAGCGCGGTGCGCGCGCCGCCGACGTGCAGGTAGCCGGTGGGAGAGGGGGCAAATCGTAGACGAGGACTGGGCACGCGGGCTGAGACCGTTCGGTGCCTTAGAGTTTATCCTTCAGACGAAGAATTCGCTTCTTGAGCTCGTCCCGCACCTCGCGGAACCGTTGTGGCGCCGCGTCGCCGCTTGCCGCGGCTGGATCCGGAAGCGGCCAGTGGAGCCTTCGCGCTCGTCCGAGAAACACTGGACACACTTCCTCGGCGCACAACGTGATCACGAGGTCGATCCCGGCCGGCTCGATCGACTCCACGCCCTTCGAACGCTGAGGCGAGATATCGATGCCGAGCTCGTTGAGGGCGTCGACCGCGAGCGGATTGAGACGGGACGGCGCCGATCCAGCGCTCAGGACGTCGACTTCCGGGCCGAGCAGAGCCCGGGCCAGACCTTCCGCCATTTGACTGCGAGCCGAGTTGGCAACACACAGGAAGAGGATGCGCACGGCAACCTCCGCATTGAACGAAGGTGATTACAAATCCCGAACTAGTCGCGACGTCTGCCGACAACGCACCAATACGGCGGTGAGCTCGAAAACTGGATGTCAGCCAGGCCGGCGCTGGTCATCAGCTTGACGATCTGTTCCTTCGAGAAACGCTTTTCGACTCGCGTCCCAAAACGATCGAGCGCGTCGGTGCGCATGTTATAGAACCGCAGGTTGCGATAAAACGCCAGCGGCCACGATGACACGTCGAATCCCAGCCGTTCACCCACCCACGCGGTACGCGCCAGCGGATAGTAGACAAGCGCAGCAATCACCTGCGACAGCGGATGACGCAGCCAGAACGGCATTTTCGACATCACGATGCGAACAGGATTGCTGATGCGCCACAGCGCGCTGTACCACCCGGGACGGTTCTCGAGGCTGTAATAGAGATACAGCAGGAGCGGTGCACCAGGTTTCAGTTTGGCTGTGATCGATCGCAGTGCGCCCGCCGTGTCTTGCACGTGATGAAGCACACCGAGGCAGTAGGCGAAATCCAGGGATCGATCGTCGACCGGGAGTGCATCGGCCCGCCCCGATCGACATTCGACGTTGGGAAATGAAGCGAGCGACTCTCGGGCGACCTCGATCGCGTCGCTCGGATCGAAGCAGAGCAGGCGATGAACGCGCGGCGCGACGTGCCGCGCCCATCGACCGGTCCCGCAGCCGACGTCGGCGCCAACCGCGTCGCGGGGCAGGTCGTCCCACGGGAAGACTTTGAAGTACGATTCGAACGACGCCCGCAGATCGGCATCGTTGATCGAACTGTCGTGACGAAACTGCTGCCACTGCTCGCCGAACGAGCGAATGACCTGGTCATCGGTATTGGCCTGCACAGAGGGAGGAGCCATCGAATCTGGGTTCGGGGACACCGTTACCTCAGAGTGTAGCGTCACTTGGTTGCGAACAGTTATGCACCTGACCGGCTCGTTGAGCTGGCGAAGAAAGGCGCCTGCCCTGCCCGGGTTACTCGACACTGAACGCGATGTAAATCAGCTCACCGCGGCGTTCGACGTGAAGGACAACCGGATCGCCAGGCTTGAGGGCATCGATTGCCGTCCGTAGAGCCGCGACTGCTTGAACTGGTGTCCGATTGATGGCGTAAATGACGTCGCCGGCCGCTAATCCACCGTCACGAGCGTCGATCGCATCCTGCACTGTCGATGCAACCACGACTCCCGAGTTCACACGCTGAACGGAAAGGGTGTCGGCAAGCTGCGGGTTGAGGCTCACGCCGAGAATTCCGAGTCGGGACACGAGATGCTCCCGCGGATCAGCCTTCGCGGACAGGTCGAATGCGTCACTGCGCTCGGTCATCGCGACCGGTATCTTCAACATTTGCCTTCGCGCATTACCTCGAGCGTTACGACGTCACCGACGAACCGGCGATACAACGTCACCTGAAGTTGTCGCCCGTTCTCCATAGCCTTGCCGTCGACGGTCAACACCAAGTCGCCTGGACGAAGACCAGCGCGAGCAGCCATGCTTCGCGGCAGCACGTCAGACGAGCACGACGCCGGATCACGCGACAGACCAAGACCGGCCGCAAGCGTCGGAGTGAGTGTCTGCGCGCGAACACCGATGTCGCCTCGGCGTACGCGGCCAGACTTCCGGATCTGCTCGTAGACGGTCCGCACGATGTTGCTCGGAGCCGCGAAGGCGAGACCTTCGTTGCCGGCCGCCCGCGAAGCGACGAGCGTGTTGATCCCCACGAGCCGCCCCCGCAGATCGACGAGCGGTCCGCCACTGCTCCCCGGATTGATGGAGGCATCGGTCTGGACGTAGATCATCGGCGACTCGGATTCGAGTTGCCGGGCCACCGCGCTGACGACGCCAAGAGAGACCGTGTGACCCAACCCGAGAGGGCTGCCGAGGGCGATGACGAGCTGACCGGCTTTCAGGTCGTCCGAGTCACCAAACGCAAGAGCCGAGAGGTTCTGCTCGGCAACCTTCAAGACCGCCAGATCCGTTTCCATGTCGAGACCGACAATTTCGGCCGGGACGACGCGTCCTCTGCTGGGAAGAACGGAGTGACCGGTCCCTGCCGGCGGCAGCTCGACGCGTACGCGTTGTGCTCCGCGCACGACATGTGCGTTGGTGATGATGAAGCCCTGCGGGTCTACGACCACGCCGGAACCGGAAGCCCGCTGTGTCGAGACGAGGTCCGCCGATCGTGGAACCACGCCCTCTGCAGGGGTGTACGAAATCGTAAAGACCTCGACCACGGCTCGTGAAGCGGATTGGGCGGTCGTTTCGAGGGCACCGCTCAAGTCGACCATCGCCGCGGGTCGCGTTGGCGATTGCGCCCGAGCACTTGAGGTGTCGCCCAATACAGAAGTTCCCATCGCGATCGCTAACACCCTTGTCGATCTCGACATGTGCATCACCTTGCTGGCGGTCACCGACCCTGGACCGTACGAGCTAGATTCGAACCTTATTGCCCGGGCCACCGCCCAGGCGTGTAAGGCACGCCGGCGGCCTCGAGCTGCGTCTCAAACTTCTTCAGTTCCGCCTCCAAGGTTCTCAGCTTCGTCGCCTCGGCATTCAGTTCGTCGGACGCGATCGTGAAGTTCGACTGCTGCGTGCCCGTCGGTGCGCCGGTCAGGCCTCGCGCACCCGCAACGGCGGAGTTCACCCGTGTCTGGATCGATGACGGCGAACCGGACTCGAGGCCTCGCAGCGTTTCGTCGCCGCGCAATGCGCGCTGGATCTCGGTCACCCGGCGATCGAACCGTATCGCTTCGTCCAGCAGTTTGAGGTCGGCGGTCGAGTCCGCGATCGCACGCCGAATGGCCGTGGTTCGCGTCTTCATGTTGTTGGCTTGTTCCAACGCTCCGGTGAAGGTGCGCTGCAACTTCGCGACCTTGTCCTGGTACTCGATTGCCGCTGTGCGAGCCGCTGGCGTTAGCGTCACGCCAGGATCTGCCGAGACCGTGATCGTTTGAGCTTCACCCAGCACCGTCACGGTGCCATCGGCCCGCCGCGAAAGTGCCGCTCGATAGGTCCCGGGTGGAACAAACGGTCCGCCGGCGCCAGCGCCTTGTCCACCACCGCCGCCGCCACCACCTCCACCTCCCGGCCCGCCGGCTCCAGGAAGCGTTGCCGGCACGCCGCGCAGGTTCCATGTAAACCGGTGAATCCCTCGACCACCAGGGACGACGAGGCGACGAACCACTTTGCCGGCGGCATCGCTAATCGTCAGGAACGTCTGTGGCGCTTCCTCATCCTCTTCAGCGGTGATGTCCGCTTGCGAGGGATACGCCGGTGGCGCCTTTTTCTGATCTACGGCTCGAGCTGCGTCCTGCCGGCGTTGACGCCGCGTTCGCGGCGACTCGCGAATCCAGTACGTAATCACTGCGCCGTCGGGCGGGTTCTCGGCCATCCAGTGCTGCTCGCCCTGGAACCCACGAGCCTTGCCAGTCTCAGGAACTTCGATCACCGCCGACTTGGCGGGGAAGATGTGTCCATCTTTTTGAAAGACGTCAGCCGTGAGTCGCCGGAGTGGTGAGTAGTCATCCAGCACATAGAAGCCGCGGCCGAACGTCGCCAGCACGAGATCATTCTCGCGTTCCTGAATCGCCAGGTCGCGCACCGGGATTGTCGGAAGGTTCGTGCGCAGCCGAATCCATTTCTTGCCCCCGTCGACGGTGAAGAACAGGCCAAACTCCGTGCCGACGAACAACAAATCAGGGCTGACGTGATCTTCCGCAAACGCGAGCACGGGGCCATTCGCCGGCAGGTCTCCGGCAATTGAGGTCCAGCTGCCGCCTCGGTTGGTGCTCTTGTAGATGTACGGCTTGAAATCGCCGTTCTTGGTGTTCTCGTACAGCGAGTAGACGACGTTCTCGTCGTTTTTCGAAGCCTGGAGTCGCTGAACGTAGACGCCGTACGATCCGTAGTCCGGAAGACCGGGCGGGTTCTCGCTCTTTCTCCAGTTCGCGCCCCCATCGAGCGAGAACTGCACTACGCCATCGTCCGTGCCGGTGAACAGTACGCCCTCGCGCTTGCGGGACTCGCTGACCGCCGAGATGTTGCCCCAGGTTGCGGTCGACTGATGCTGGGCGACCGCTTCTGGCGGCCACACGCGACCCATTACGGGCAGGAGATTGCGGTCGGTTTGACGGGTCACATCGGGGCTCACCGCGCGCCAGCTGTTCCCGCGATCGTCGCTCCGGAACAAACGATTCGCGCCGAAGTACAGACGCGACGCGTTGTGCGGGCTGATTACGAAGGGTGATTCCCAGTTGAAGCGAAGGGCATCTTCGTCCTTGCCTTCGGCCGGGCGAATGCTCACGCGCTCGCTGGTCCGTCGATCGAGCCGGACGATGCCGCCGTACTGCGACTCCGCGTAGACGATATTCGGATCCGTCGGGTCGACACGCGCGACGAAGCCATCGCCGCCAGTCACGATGAACCAGTCGTTGTTGGTCGCCCCATCCGGAGATCGCGAACGCGACGGACCACCCAGCGTGCTGTTGTCCTGCGTCCCACCATAGACGTTGTAGATGGGTGACGCGTTGTCCACTTCGACGTTATAGAACTGCGTGATCGAGAGGTTCGTGAAGTGACGCCAGAGTCGTCCACGATCCCAGCTCTCGTACAGCCCGCCGTCGCACCCTTCCAGCAAATGATTGGTGTCGTCAGGGTCGATCCAAATGTAATGGTTATCGACGTGCTTGTTGCGCTCGCCGAGCTGGTTGAAGGTGCGGCCGCCGTCCTCCGAGATTTGTGTCTGTACGCTGGGCACGTACAACCGATCCGGATCCTTCGGGTCGGCGTGAATGTTCTTGTAGTACATCGGCTGCGCCTGGACGTTGCCGCGGCGTTCCCAGCTATCGCCAGAGTCGAGTGAAGCGTAGATGGCAACCGGTTGTCCCGACGACTCGACCTTTGCGTAGACGAGACCTTTCTGGGCCGGCGAGAACGAGATCACGATGCGTCCGACGTCGCCGGTCGGAAGGCCCGCACGAATTCGACGCCACGTCTTGCCGCCGTCCATCGACTTGTGCAGTCCACTCTCGGGTCCGCCATGAATCAGCGTCCAGGTGTGACGGCGCCGCTGATGGGCCACGGCCAACATCACGTCGGGATTCGTGGGATCGATCGCAACGTCGCTGATACCGGTGTTCTCGCTGATCTCGAGCACCCGGCTCCAGTTGGCGCCGCCATCCATCGTCTTGTAAAGGCCGCGCTCTCCACCCGCACTCCACAAAGGCCCATAGGCCGCCGCGAACACGACATTCGAATCGCGCGGATCGATGACGATGCGCCCGATGTGTTCGGAGGTTTTCAACCCGAGATTTCGCCAGGTGCGGCCGGCGTCATCGCTGCGATAGATGCCGTCGCCATACCCGACGCTGCGCTGATTGTTGGCTTCGCCGGTACCGACCCAGATCGGTGGTTGGGTGCTTCTGATCGACGACGACCGTGCCGATCGAGTAGCTGCCCTCGTCCTGAAAGACAGGTGTGAAAGTGATGCCGGCGTTCGTCGTTTTCCAGACGCCGCCCGACGCGACGCCGATATACCAAGTCTGTTTGTTCTCGGGATGAATGGCGATGTGACTGATGCGACCGGACATCACAGCGGGGCCGATTGCACGAAGTCGAAACTCGGCGAATGTCGCGGTTGCCCAGGGATCTTGCGCCTTGCGCGTCTCCGGTGGACGCAGGCTCCTGGGCGTTGACAGCCAAGGCGGCGCACGCGACCGCCAGGGCAAGCATCGTTCGTTTCATGAGCGTCCTCGACGTTGGTCGAGATAGACGCTAACACAAGCGTGCTGGCAACCCAGCGGCGGTCTATTCGTTCATCAGCGCTTGGGCGAGACGCCCGCGACTCGCAGGAAATCAATCATGGCAAATGAACCCGGTGCCTCACCCAAAGTGGGGATGAACGGCTGCTCCTGATTCAGGAACGAGTCCGGGTCCGCCTGCATCAACCCGATGAAGACTTCAGCGACGATGCGGCCGCCGACTGGTCCCAGTTGAGCGCCACCGCCGACACCCCCGAGGATGTCGGCCTCCCTCAACACATAGAACCAGAGCGGTGTCGACGTCACGAACGGAGGGTAGATCGCGTTCAGATCCGCGAGCTGCGCCGCTGTCAGCACCGGCTCGCCCATGGCGGCGGCAATCGCCTGGCCGGAGGGCAGCTTCCAGGTGAGGTGCCGCAGAAGGTTTCGCGCGGCCAGGGATGTGGGAGGCGTTCCTGCTGCGATGGCGCCAAGCGGCAAGTGAAAGAGGGGCGTCGAGAGCTTGGTATCAAGGCGCTTGTTCGGACGGACGTCCAGCTCGAAGCCCGGGAACCTGAAGAACGTCTGCCACCCGATGAACCGCCGCGGACTTCTGAACCCCCCGCGCAGATCGCTCGGTTCACCGCTGCCAATCTGGTCCTCGAACAGCATCGCAAAGAACTGGCCGCCGGCGTTTCCTGTGAAGTTTGCGCGATAGGACGGCCGCACCATGCTGTGCCCAAAGCGATAGGCCATCTGAAACTCGACCGGAATGAAGGCTCTGCCACTTTCGGGTTGATAGAAGCGGCACCCATTTTTGAGGACGTCTTCCACCATGTCCGTCCCAACGAATGCGGGCAGGATCTCGTGAAGAGTGATCCACTGGTAATGCGAGGTCGTCAGTTGTCTCGCCACTCGGTACACCTCGTCGTACTCCCATGCCGGGTGCTCGTCGCGCACGAGATCGACGACGCGGTTGTGGAAGAGCAGGAATGCTGCCTGCAGACCGCTGATGACGAGGTTCTCATCGTTCCTCGGGTCGGCGATGACCGCCGTGCCGTTCACGTCGCGCGGCAGGTCTTCGAACGGACCGTTCGATTCGATTCGCAGCTTGGCGCGATCGTCTGGCTCGTAGAGCAGGGGCGAGCCGACGGGTCCGTCGCCATACACGGAGTCGAGATCGAAGTACGGGCGTCGTGAGTTCGGCGACGTTCTCGGATTCGCCGGTTGGCCGAGTCGAGAGGAGGTGTCGAATGTCATGTCATGGTCGAGAAACTGCCCCATGAATGTGACGCCCGCCGTGTGCGTGTCGTTGTTTGGGTTATTGAGATTCAGAAGCGGATCCACAATCAGCGCGATTGGGCCCGCCGCCATGTTGTCCTTGGCGTCCATAAGGCCGCCTGGCTTGCCGAGTTCGATCAGCGCCTCGGTAACCTTGGCGTTTTGCGGCGCGAACGGCGGCAGATTGTTGAACATCCGCCCGAAGTGATCGGAGGACGGAGCTGCTGCAGGCTGCTGTCCTAAGGCGATTGGGGCGTTAACCGTCACGCACAGGACAACGCCGAGAAGCCAGAACCGGCCCACAACCGGGCATCCAGACGACGGCAAGCGTGTCGTTGACCACATGTCGAACCTCCAGCCGTTTCAAGGGGCTAACTGGTAGATCGACTTTGGGCGGCGGATTACGACACGTCAGGGCCAATTCATGAGGCGGAAAATCGTGCAGATCAGCGAGGCAGATCTATCGCCCGACCGGCGCGGCGTAGTGGGCGGTGGCTGTGAAGCTGTCGGGTGACGAAGGGGTTCTTGGGTAGCCGGGTGTTCCAATCAGCCCACAACTTCAAGCGCCTCGCCTCGGATCGTTCGGCTCTGGCCAGTGGTGCCAGCCGACTCGCTGCAGCTCGAGCAAGGCTCTTGTAAAGCAGCGCCAGACCGTACGCCTCGCGCAGGTCGTCGTCCACGGCCGGCTTGGCCGGCCATCACTTTCTCGAGGAGCGCCTCGTATTCGCTGGAGCGCCAACTTCGTGATCTGCCGGTGTCGGCATGATGATCGGCGCTGGCTTGAAGGACTGCGTAGATCGGGCTGTCGAGCGGAACGCGTTCGGCTGGGTAGTCCTTGGTCGCGGTGAGGATCTTGATCGCGTCACCCAGCCGGCGTTCGGCGTCTGTTTCCCGTTTCAGCCGACGTAGGGCGTAGCTCGAATTGGCGAGGATGAGCGCCTGGTCGCGTTGAGCCCTGACGTTGTTCGGAATCTCTCGAAGCCGACGCAGTCCCGTGTCGTAGACCGCAAGTGCTTGGTCCGGCTGACGCCAGCGCAGGATGTCGCCCAGTTCTCGACTTGACGTGCCGACGCGACTGCGGCTCGTGGAGTCATTAGAGTCCCGCTTCGCGGCCTCCTCGGTCAGGATGAAGGCCTCGGTAAGAGGGACGACTGCTTCGTCAGGCCGTTCGAGGCTGATGCCGCGATCCTCGCCAAGGATGAAGCCTTCACGCAGCAAGATGGGGTAGCGGTCCAGCATGCGAACCGTTTCGCTGCTGAAGGTCATCCGATCCAGAGTGCTGCGGGCTTCGCGGATGGCGGTCAAGGCTGACTCGAGATCGCCCTGAAGACGGCGCGCGTTGGCGATCATGCTCCACGAGGTGGAGATCAAACGTTCCGGTCTCTCGACGGCCTTCGCCAACACTTGCTGACGCTGCGCAAGACGAATGCCCTCCTCGTAGCGATGCATGTTGATGTTCGCCAAGGCAACGTTGCCAATCAGGACGGCTGCGTAGTGGCGTTGCTCTGGAGTGCCCTGGCCCGTGGCGAGGAACGCTTCGATCTTCTCGACGGCTACTCGCGCATGCTCCGATGCGTCTTCGCTGCGCCGCTCGGTTTCGGCGACGATCATGCGATCGTGGGCAATCGCAGCAATACGGTAAGTTGCCCGGAGATCGTTGGGGTGCGCCGTCAGGATCGCCTCGGACACGGCCTCGGCTTTCGCGAGTGTTTCCTCGGCCTTGGCGAGATTGCCCAGATTCAGTTCGGTCGGCACGCCTTGAATCTGCCCGACACGGGAGTAGCCCTCGCTGACCTCGTGCATGAGCTCGATGTCGCCTTGGGCGTCGGCGGCAAGGCCTTCGAGATACTGCAAGGAGACGCTGACGAGTGCTTCCCGTGCCTTGGTCGCACCGGCAAGATTCCGAAACGTGGCATCGAGGCCCAACACCTGCGTCGACAACCGCCGCAGTTGGTCGAATCGGCGCTCGGCAGCGAGCCGCTCGCGATTTGCCAGGAAGAGCGCCGCCGACAACACGGCAATGGTAAGGGCTGCGGTCGCCACCGGCCAGCGATGCCGGCGCACGAACTTCGCCGCTCGATAACCAAATGTGTCGGGCCTCGCGCTGATCGGCTCATGGCGCAGGTAGCGCCGCAGATCGTTGGCGAGCTCCGTCACCGACGCATATCGCTCACTCGGCTTCTTCTTGAGTGCCTTGCCGACGATGGTGTCCACATCTCCCACCAGCATTCGACGAAGCCGCGCATCGCTGACGATATCCGACGGCCGTGGAGCATCGGTCTCGACGATGGCTTTCATGAGATCGGCGGGGGAGCGAAGGCTCTGGCCAGCCGGATGTTGCTTCGTTAACAACACGAAGAGCAGGATGCCCAACGCGTAAACATCGGTCGCAGTCGAGACCGCTTCACCCATGATCTGTTCTGGTGCCGCATACTCGGGGGTGAGCGCCGCGCCGAACTCTCGCGTCACCCCCGTACGAGGCACGCCGCCGGTTTCATCGACGAGGAGCTTGGCGATCCCGAAGTCGAGCAGCTTGACTTGCCCCTCTTTCGTGACCAGCACGTTCGATGGCTTGAGGTCGCGGTGGACGACCAGGTTCGCATGTGCGTGCGCGACCGCCGCCAGGACGTCAAGGAAGAGAACGATGCGCGCTTGAAGATCGAGTGCGCGCGTGTTGCAGAACTCGTCGATCGGCTGGCCGTCAACGTGTTCGAGGACGAGGAACGGCTGTCCCCCCGGCGACACGCCGGCGTCGAGAAGCTGTGCGATTTGTGGATGCGTCAACCGCGCGAGAATTCGGCCTTCCGTCCTGAAACGCGTCTCCCCGTGCTCGGCGAGCGCCAGGTTGAGGAACTTGACCGCGGCCAGGCGCTCGAATCGTCCGTCGCTGCGTTCCGCGAGCCAGACGCTGCCCATGCCACCGTGCCCGATCGCCGATTTCAGCGTGTACGGTCCAAGTTTCTGGCCGGTGAGCGCAGGCGCGGTGATCGGCGCGGGTAGGTTGTCTTCCAGGAAGTGTTCGTCCGAAACTGCGGCGTGTTCCTCGAGAAGAACGTCGAGATCCGCAGCAATGACTGGCAGTCGATCGCGCAGGTGAGCCAACCATGGCGCGCGCTCGGCTTCGGGCAGTTCGAGCGCTTGATCGAGGTAAGGACTAACGGCCGCCCAACGTTCCGGATCGAGTGTCGCCATGATTCCCTCGGGACACGGACGCGGTGAAACGTAACTAATCCGACAGCAGATGATGCAGCAGCAGCTTGGCTTTGACCCAATCGCGTTGCACGGTCCGCTCGGAGATTCCGCGCAAGGCCGCAATCTCGCCAAACGAGAAGCCGCAAAAGAACTTCAGGTCGACCAACTCCGCGAGCGGCGGATCGAACGTGACGAGCGCCTTCAAGGCTTCATCGAGATCGTCGAGATCCGGTGACGGCAGCGTCGGATCGATGTCGTCGTCGGTCAGGCTTGCGAAACGTCAGGTCCCCACCGCGCTTGAAAGCTCGGCGCTGACGTACGTAATCGATGATCAGGCCGCGCATGGCGCGCGAGGCGTATCCGAGAAATCGATTCCGATCCGGAAACGCGACGGCGCTGCGCTGAGAAATATCGAGATAGGCTTCATGCAGCAGACTGGTAGCGCCCAGTGTGAGGCTTCCGGCACTTCGATGGACATGCGCCTGTGCGAGCCGGTGCAGCTCATCGTAGAGCGCCGCGAACAGGGCATCCTTCGCCACTGCATCGCCGGCATCGACCCGTGCAGCGAGACCACCGATCAGATCTGCGGCTTCGTCGCCCATGTTCTAGCGCTTTAGACTGACTACGACGGCCAATTACCGGTTGAAGCGCCGTCAGCGCCTCCTTCAGGCGGCGCGCGTTGTGCCGCAGGATTCTACTCGTTGTAGACTGCGGGCAGCGCGCATTGGGGCGCCACCTGTCCGCGGCAAGGGAGATGACCTCCCACCCAACGTCTATCGGCTGACAACCTGAGCCTTCTTCCGGCCTGACTCAAGCGGACATCAGGCAACACGGAAGGAAGGTGTCCATGAGTTCCCTCGACAATCTGAGGAAGGCCGCGAAGCGCTGGCTCAAAGAGCTGCGCATCGGTGACCCGGCGGCCGTCGCCCGGCTGCAGCGCGTCTATCCGAAGGCGATGGCCGGGGCCACGCTGCGAGACATCCAGCATGCACTGGCCCTCGAACGCGGCTTCGAAAGTTGGACGGCGCTCAAGAAGAATCTCGCGGACGCGGAACCACAGGAAGGTGATCTGACGGTGGACGTCCGTCTCAGCGATCTGCTCGCGGCCGCGAGCAAGGGCGACGTCGGGCGCGTGATCGAGTTAGCCGACGCGTTTCCAGAGATCATCAGCCGTCGTGGCGAACTCGAGGGGCATGACGGGCGTCGGACGGCGCTTCACTTCGGAATCAAACACGAACCGATAGTCCGAGCGCTACTCGAGCGAGGGGCTGATCCAAACATCCGCGATGACGGCGACAACGCGATGCCGCTGCATTTCGCGGCCGAGGATCAAAGCTTCTCGATCATCCGCCTGCTCGTAGAGCACGGCGCCGACACGATCGGTACGGGTGACATGCACGAGCTCGAGGTCATCGGATGGGCCTGTTGCTGGGACTATCGCGAAGCCAACAAGGAAATCGTCGACTACCTGCTCGCGCACGGCGCGAAGCATCACATCTTCTCGGCCGTCACGATGGGGGAGGTCGACAGCGTCCGCTCGCTGGTCGCGCAGAATCGCGACCTGCTCGTCCAACGTATGGATCGCACCAACAAACGCCGCACACCTCTCCATCAGGCCGTCGTCAAACAGCAAGTCCAGTCAGCGGCGGTACTCATCGAACTCGGTGCCGATGTCGAGGCGCTGGATGCGGCCGGCCTCGCGCCGCTCGATCAGGCGGCGCTCGAAGGGAAGGCGGAAATTGCCCAACTGTTGATCGATCGGGGCGCGACGGTTCGCCTGCCGGCAGCGGTGGCGCTGGGCCGAGGGGAAGACATCGACCGGCTGGTGCACGAGTCGCCTCGTGAACTCGAACCCGGGCAACGGTTCGGGACGTTGATTATTCGAGCCGCGGCTGAATCATCAGGGCCGACCGTGGAAAAACTGATTCAGCTTGGCGCTTCTGTGAACGTTCGTGACGACGAGTCGACGTCTGTTGACCAGACCGGTGGCTACACAGCGCTCCATGCGGCGGCCTTCCATGGGAACGAAGAGGCGGTAGGCGTGCTGCTGAAACACGGCGCGGACGTGAATGCGCGTGAAGACAAGTACGGATCTCCGCCCGCGGGTTGGGCGGACTATGCGGGTCGTCGACATATCCGCGACGTGATCCTGCGCGGGCCGATCGACATCTTCCAGGCGATCGACTTCGACGTCACCGAGCGCATCCCTCAGCTTCTGAAGACCGATCGCGCCGCCCTGCAGCGACCGTTTCGCGGGTACACCCCACTGGCGTGGGCGGCGATCAAGAACAACGTCGAGGCCGCGAAGTATCTCGTCGAGGAGGGCGCGCGGCTTGATCTGACGCCTGATCAGCAAGCGCGCTTCGCCTCAGAGGAGGGCTTTGAGGTCGTTCGGCGACTCCTGGAGGCTCGAGAAAGGCGCGGTCGACCAGCGCCAACAGGTCCGCACTCGGAGCTCGTGTCAACGTTCGTGGAGTTTGCCACGTGGGATCACAACACCCATGGGAAGGGCGATCACCGAATGTGCGACCGCGCGGCGCAGCGTCTGCTCGCGCAGCACCCGGAGCTGTCGCGCGACAGCCTGTTCACGGCAATCGTGTGCGGCGACCTCGAAGAAGTGACGCGGATACTGACGCAGCACCGGGGCGCCGCTCGGCAGCGCGGCGGACCTCGCGGGTGGACGCCGCTCCTGTATCTCTGTTACGCGCGGTTCTCGCTTCCACCGGCACTCGAGAACGCGATGTCAATCGCGACCGCGCTCCTGGATCGTGGCGCGAATCCGGACGACTACTACATGGCCGGTCACGCCAGATACTCGGCGCTGGTTGGCGTCGCGCGTGAGGGCGAGCAGGATGCGCCGCCGCATCCCCGTCGCGAGGAGCTGTTCAAGCTTCTTCTCGAGCGAGGCGCCCGGATGTACGACATCCAGGTCCTCTACAACACGCACTTCAGCGGCGATGTGTTGTGGTGGTTGAAGCTCGTTCACGCGCATGCCGTGGCGATCGGACGACAGGCGGACTGGAACGATCCCGACTGGCCGATGTTCGACATGGGCGGCTACGGATCCGGCGCGCGGTTCTTGTTGAGCGTCGCGATTAGCAAGCGCGATGCCGTGCTCGCGAGATGGCTCCTCGAGCACGGAGCGAATCCAGACGCCTCATCGGCCAGGGATCGCAACCTGCCCAAAGGCTCCCTCTACGAGGAAGCCCAGCGCGAAGGTGCGACGGAGATCGCCGAATTGCTTCGTCAGCACGGTGCGTCGGTTACGCAAACGATTGCCGAGGAGAGCGAAGATCAGTTCGTGCTCGCGTGTCTTCGACTCGATCGTGCACTTGTCTCGCGTCTCCTTGCCTCGCATCCTGAGTATCTGGCCTCTCCGAACGCGATGTTCGAGGCGTCGAAACGCGATCGGCCTGATGTTCTGGAGTTTCTCATCGAGCTCGGCGTCTCGGTTGATGTCCGTGATGACCACAACACGACGCCCCTGCATCACGCGGCAAGCGCCAACGCCCTGGCGGCGGCGAAGTGTCTCATTGCTCATGGCGCGGAGATCGATCCGCGCGAAACGCGGTACGACGCGGCGCCAATCGGTTGGGCGGCGCATGCCGATCATCACGCGATGATCGAGTTGCTGAGCCAATACTCGCGCAACATCTGGACGCTCTCGTTTCAAGGCTACGTCGATCGCGTCCGCGAGATCCTGCGCGATGATCCGTCGCTCGCCAAGGCGACCAGTCCGAACGGCATTACCCCACTGTGGTGGTTGCCGGATGATGACGAACGAGCGCTCGAGATCGTTGAATTATTGCTATCTCACGGTGCAGATCCCGCCGCCCGCAGCAAAGATGGCACCACTGCCGCCGACTGGGCCGCCAAACGCGGCATGACGAGGATTGTCAGTCGCATAAAAGGGGACAGTCCCCTTTTATAAGGGGCTGACACGCTGCATAAAGGGGGACTGTCCCCTTTTATGCACCGCCGCGAGGTATAAATGACGCGCTGTGAGGAACGACCTGCGCGAGGCCATGCGATTTCTCGGCGTCAATCCCGGATTCGCCGCCGTCATCGTGCTGACGCTCGGCCTGGCGATCGGCGTCAACACCACGATCTTCAGCGTCCTCAACGGCGTGCTGTTGCGGCCGCTCGCCTATGACGCCCCAGACGAACTGGTCGGAGTCTGGGAGACCAACGCGTCGCAGGGAATCGATCGCTCACAGGTGGCTGCCGCCACCTACCTCGATTGGCGCGCACGAGCCCGCGCGTTCGCGAGCATTGGAATCTTTCGATATCGCGGCTACACGTTGACGGGAACCGGAGAGCCCGAGCGTCTGATCACGGTTGACGTCTCTCCGGTCCTCTTCCGCGTCCTCAACGTGCCGCCGTTGCTCGGCCGCACGTTCACCGACGCTGAGGAGAATCCCGGGACCGACTCCCGCAAGGTGGTCTTGAGTCACGGCGCCTGGGTCCGCCGCTTCGGTCGCGACCCGAACGTGCTGGGCAAAACACTGACCTTGGACGATGCGACGCACACGATTGTGGGCGTGATGCCTCGTGACTTTCAGTTTCCCGCCAGCGATCCGGACGTTGAATTGTGGTCGCCGCTCACGCTCAACCTCGCTGCGCTGGCTTCGCGGCCGCATCGCCTCTATCAGGCCATCGGGCGATTGGCGCCGGCGGCCACCATCGAACAAGCGCGACAAGAGATGGCTTCGGTCAGCGCCGCGATCGCACGCGAGAACCCTGACTCGAACGCTGGTTGGGGCGTCACGCTCGTGCCCGCCCACGAGCAGGTCGTCGGCAAGATTGGCGAAACGCTGTGGGTGTTGTTTGGCGCAGTCGTCCTCGTTCTCGTGATCGCCTGCGCCAACATCGCGAACCTCCTGCTGGCCCGATCGTCGAGCGCAGCGAAAGGTTTTGCGTTGTGCGCCGCGTTCGGAGCGGGCCGTTGGGCCCTCGTTCGCCGATCGCTGGTCGAGAGCGGCGTGCTGACCATCGCAGGCGGTGCAATCGGATTGTTACTCGCCTGGTGGGGAACCACGCTCTTGCGGCCGTTGATTCCGCCCAATGTGCCGCGCGCCTACAGTATCGGTCTGGATTTACCCGTGCTCGCCTTTACGGCCCTCGCAACCGTCGCATCAGGGTTGCTCGTGGGCCTGGTCCCAGCCTGGCGAGCGATGCGACCCAACCTGCTGGACATCCTGCAGGACAGCAGTCGCGGGTCGACCGCGAGTCGATCGACACGGCGGCTCTCAGATGTGATGGTGGCCGCGGAAGTAGCGCTCGCCTTGATGTTGCTCGTCAGCGCGGGTTTGTTGATTCGAAGCTTTGCCCGTCTGACATCAGTCGACCCCGGCTACCGCACTTCGAACATCGTTGCGACGCACATCGTGCTGCCACCGAGTCGCTATCCCGATCCGGCATCGAAACGTCAGCTGTTCGACAACCTTGTCGAACGAGTGACGCACTTGCCGGGAGTCGAACGAGCATCGGCGGTCTCGGCGCTCCCGATGAGCCCTTTGGGCGTGCAATTCGATCTGCCGTTCACCATCGAGGGCCTTGCAACCGTATCGCCGACGGAACGGCCGCGAGCACGCTATCGCGCGGTCGTCGGCGACTATTTTCAAACCTTCGGGATCGAACTCAAGCGTGGACGCGTATTCGACCGGTTCGATGGTCGCGAGAACGGTCCCAAGGTCGCCATCGTCAACGAATCGGTGGTGAGGCGTTACTTCAGCGCGGTCGATCCAATCGGCCAACTCGTGAAGATGCCCATGGCGGGTGACCTCCAGATTGTTGGCGTTGTCTCCGACATCAAGCACGACGGTCTGCAGGGTAATGCGCAAGCCGAGGTCTTCGTGCCGTATTTTCAGTTTCCTTTGACCGAAATGCAGTTGGTGATTGCGTCGGTCGAGGATCCCGACGCGATCGTGCGGAGCGTCAAGCGTGAACTGGCCGCTCTCGATCCGGCGCTGCCGATTGTGAAGATCTCGAAGATTGAGGATCTCGTGTCGACCTCGATCGCTCAGCCGCGCTTCAACATGACGCTCCTGGTTTCGCTGGCGCTTTGCGCGGCGCTCCTCGCTGCGGTCGGGGTCTATGGCGTCGTGACTTACTCCGTGGCTCGCCGGACATCCGAGATTGGTGTCCGAATGGCGCTGGGTGCCGATGCGCCGGGGACTTTCCGGCTGGTGGTCGGAGGAGCGCTGAAAGTCGTTCTGCTTGGAGTCGCCTTGGGGTTTGCCGGCGCGGCTGCTACCGGTCGGTCGCTTCAGAGCCTGTTGTTCGGTGTCCAGCCACTCGACCTTGCGACGTATGCCATCAGTGGCTTTGCCATCATCGCCGTTGGCGTGGTCGCGGCCACGGTGCCTGCTCTTCGGGCCTCGCGGATCGATCCAGTGCGAGCACTCCGGACAGAGTAGTCGGTCTCAACTCCGTCGCATCAGGTGATGATGATCTTCTGGCATCCGTCGATCAATGGATGGATGACCCAGTTCTGCGCCGGATCGTCTCGGCTCCCCTCGTCCTCGGCCTTCTTAGCCTCCTCGAGTGCCCGACACCACACGTCAACCGCGGTCTTGACCTTTTCGGGCGTATCGAGCCCTAGACCGCCGCCGATGTCAGCCGGCCAGCTGCGATCCTCGTTCAGCGAACCCGGGATGATCTGACACGCGTGAACGGCATGGATCTCGTTCCATCCCTGATGGAGTGAGTCATAAATCCAGTCGCCCTTCACGACCACGAGCACGTCGTTCGCGAGCTCGCTCAGATTCGGATTGACGTCTTCCGGACTGCCCGGGTTGAGCGGGCCCAGAAATTGGTAGCCGAGCGCCAGCACCGTCAGGATGGCGGCAAGGAATCCGAGGATCCAGCCAATGATGGTGCCCCACGGCTGCGGCACGAGGACCATGATTGCCAGCGCGGCGATCAGGAGCGCCAGGATCACATTCGCCCAAATCAGTACATTACGAATACCGCTGCCCTCGAACTCGCAGTGCAGCGACTTCACGTATTTCAGATTCTTCCCGTCCTGCACGTACCCGCGGCCGATGAACAGGACGTCGCCGTTCTCCTTCAGCAGGTCTCCCTGCGCCGCATTCCAATAGACCTGCTTGTCCTCGTCGAGATTCGTTGGCCCCGGCGCCAGATACACGTTCAATGTCGCGTCGTCATCTCCACCCTTGCTGCCTGGCTGCGGATCGCCGATGCTGCGCACGGCGCCGATCGCGCAGCGCACGCCGCCCAGACAAATCAATCGCCCGTATAGCCACCAGGTGAGGAAGGCAATGACCAGCAACACCAATCCGATGAGGATTGGCAGACCGATGATGTTGAAGGCGTAGATCAGTCCAGAGATGATTCCCGCCAGTAACGACCCAAACCAGATATACGCGGAGCCCGACACGATGCCGAGCGGATGCAGGAAGTCGATGTAGAAGACCGGCTGGACGCACGAGGTGTATTGACGGTGGGCCATGGCGTTGGTGCTCGCGCTGTACTAAGCCGTTGAGACGATCAGGGAAACGCCACCGGCGTAGCCAGCGCCGTGATGCGCGTTCACGTTGAATTGCTTGGTTCCGGCGAAGCCTGCGGGCGGCGTGATCGAGACGGTGATGTCGACCTCGGCATCGGGGACGAGGGAGACCTGTGGCGGAGTGATGGTCACAATCCAACCGGCCGGTACGGGAAACAGGCTCTTGTCGTGTCGTGCCTTGATTCGACGCAGACGTTCCGGAAACGGGCCGCGGTCGTCGGGACCGATTTGTGTCGGACACTCGGGCAATGTAGGAATCGTGTAGGTATCAACCTCGAAGGCGAACCAATCCTGCTTGCCGATGTTGTTCCGCAACGTGAAGTGAAAGACCGCAGGTGACTGGGGCGTCACAACATCGAGGTTGTTCTGTCCCACGTTGTTTCCTGGATTGACGTCGTCAGGCCAATCCAGCTTGACCTGAAGACAGTAGTGCCCAGGAGTCGGCGGTGTTCGCCAAGGCATGTGGGCCAACGCGGGATGGTTCACACCACCCTTGACGCCGAGATTCACCGACGTGCCACCGATTGCCGTGGCGACGGTTGCAACGCCGAAAGTGAGGAATGAGAAGCCGACACTGAGGCCGACGGCCGGCGCCTCGTAGGAGTTGTTCCAGATCGTTGCCTCGATCACGTAGTCGGTGTCGGGTTCGAGCGCGTTTTCCGGTACTGGAACCCCGCCCTTCCGAATGACGATATCGGGGTTGTCCCAGGTCACTGGCAATCCCAGCTTCAGCAGGTACTCCTGAGAATAGATGCACGGATCCGGCCTGTGCATGGCCGGGTTGTCGATCGTGTCGCAACCCTTGTGCGCCTCGTCTCGATCGGCATGCGGCAACTTGAGATAGGCAATCAGCTTCTTCAGCGCTTCGAGCAAGCGCTTCACGATATCGGCGAGATCGA
Source organism: uncultured Acidobacteriota bacterium (assembly GCA_963724485.1). GTDB lineage: Bacteria > Acidobacteriota > Vicinamibacteria > Vicinamibacterales > UBA2999 > JACCSI01. The sequence continues at coordinate 118,929 of CAVRUW010000002.1, read as the reverse complement.
GCACCCATCCGTATGCCAGCGTCCTCAAGACATGCAGGAGGACCTTGAGCAGGAACCGAAGGCCGTTCATCGCTGATGAGCCCGTGGGTCAGTACAGAATCGCGCCGGCGACGAAAGGCGAGGAATGTGGCGATGATCAGGGCAGGCAGGAGGAGCAGCGCAAACTCCAGCGCGCCTGTACCACCATCGGGCGAGACGCCGAAGATCCTTTCGATGAAATCCATGGCTACCCGCTAGAGACGGCCTCATTCGGTTGAATTTCCAACCCGAGGCTAGCCGACGTCGAGAAAGGCTCGTAGACGCTCGATCTCCTGCTCCAGTTGTGCCGCAAACCCGCGGTCGCGCGGCGCTCGCCCGCGGACATAACCAGGCGCAACGTTGACCTGCCCGTTGGTCAACGTCACGTTTGCCCAACCCACCACCCGATCGCCCCACAGCAACGGCAGCGCGTAATATCCGAGCTTTCGCTTCGGGACTGGCGTGTAAGCCTCGAAGCGATAGGCCCATCCCCAGAGCAGCTCGAAACGTCGCCGATCCCACACGACGGGATCGAATGGCGCCAGCAGCCGGACGATGTCTGGTGGCGCCTGCTGCCTTGCGCCGTCACTCATGTCGGGCCAATACCAATCCACGCCGTCGATTCGAGCGTGAGCAAGCCGGCGCTTGGCCCGCTGCAGCGCCGCGGGCAGCTCATCTCGCCACTGTGGCACGGCGTAGCGCAGGCGCGCGATGACATACGAGAGGCTCAACGCAGGTAACGGCGCGTACTTGCTGATGACGATGTCCGCTATCGCGTCGAGGTGCGCCCGACGAGCGGTGGCGCCGATCGGCCCCGGCGAATGCTCGTGGATGCCGTAGATGCGGATGCCGCCTTCGCGTCGAACCACGCGCAGGAGCCCCTTGTAGTGCATCGCATCCAGCAAGTGCGTTGTCGCGTTCGAGGAGCCGCCCCAATAGTTGGTGACGGTGCCATGTGAGAAATGCGCATCGACGTCGCGGGGATGAACCGCACCATGCGCTTCGATGAACGCAAGCAGCGACTGGGCGCGTTTGTTTCTGGCGGTGGGCAGGAGCGAAGCGCCAAGACGCGGGTGCATCAGCCTTTGCAGCGTGCGGGTCACGAAGCCGTAGTTGATGAAGACGTCCTCTTCGATGGGCAGCGTCGAGTAGAGCCGCTCGAGGTCGCCGGCTCGATAGTCCATCGCACGGTGACGAAGCGTGAGGTCCTGCGCGCGTGCCGGCGCGCGAATCGGGTCCGCTTGCACGAAGCCGAGCATGTCAATTGCGCGCTCGAGGGTGGTGGGGGCGAACAGGCTGCGGCGGATGGCAAGTCGCCGCATGTCGTTGAGTGTCGTCATGACGAGAGGGGATGGCAAAACGGATGACGAAAAGGGGACTGTCCCCTTTATATGGTTAACCAGTTGCCGCAGAATCTGCGGACGTGCCGCGGAGAGTTGGCCCGCAGAGGCGATAGACTGCGCAAATGCTGCGCGAAGCGGGTCGTGACTGCATCCTCTGGGACGAGTAAGTTAACAATAAAATGGGGACAGTCCCCTTTTCAGAGAGGTCAGCCGTGGAGCGACGAGAGTTCCTGAAGACCGTTGGCGCGGCAGCGCTGGTCCCATCGGTTCTCGGCCAAGGACAGCCATCGCGCGGCGTCACGGTGCTGTACGACGGACGTGCCGTCAACCTGAACGAGGTCAGCCCCGATCCGAATGGCGTCGCCGAATCGTTGTGGATCCGGAAAGCCGACCTCCCGCGGATCAACGAATTCGAGCTGAAGCCAGAAGGCGCTTGCCGCGCTGATGTTTGCATCCCCGTCCCGACGACCATGATGCGTGGCGACCTCTTCAACATCACCGCGTTTGCGCGGCGTGCCGGCCAGAGCGTGGTCGCCGATTCCGGCGCGCGCGTCTGGAGCTTTGGAGAAATGCCGGTGGTCCGCGGCTCCTTCCTCGAGTCGCGTCTCGCGCCCGACGTTTCTGTTCCCGATCGAGCGGGCCGCCCCGTTCGGTTGTCGCAGTTTCGCGGGAAGAAAGTGCTCCTCGTGACCTGGGCATCCTGGTGAGGGTGCCGACTTGATCTGCCAGGTTGGCAGAAACTGTATGACGAGCTCAAGGGCTCAAACTTCGAGATCATCGCTGCGGCGCAGGACACGGGTGGTGAGGCGGCAGCCGGCAAATGGTACGACGCCGCCAAGGCCACGTTCACGACCCTCGTCGACACCAACCATGTCGTGAGCTCAGCCTTCCAGTTCACGAACGTTCCGACCGGCGTGTGGATCGATGAACGCGGCCGTGTGGTTCGACCGGGCGAGCCAGCCTGGACGACCAGTCGTACGAGCACGTTTGCAGGTAAGCCGCTCGTGACCGAAGGCGAGGAATATGTCGCGGCAATCCGCGACTGGGTGGCCCTGGGCGAACGCAGCGCGTACGCGCTGTCCGACGAGGAGTTCACGCGGCGCGTCAAGGCGCGCACGCCCGAGGAGATGGAAGCCGATGCGAGCTTCGCGCTGGCCGCGTGGTTCCAGCAGGCGGGCGACGTCGACCGTGCCAAGAAATACTTCGCGAGGGCGCAGCAGCTCAATCCCAATGACTGGAATTATCATCGTCAGGACTGGAGCTTCACGCCGGCCGACGCCGGGCCGAAGTGGCTGGAGAAATTCCAGAAGCTCGATGAACCGTACTATCCGAAGCTCGAACTGAAGCCTAAGGATCCCAAGCCCAAAGGCTAAGCCACGAAGCTGCAGTCGCATGTTTCTTGTCTTCGAAGACCGTCCGTCGGACTCGCCAGTGGTCGAGCGCGTCTGGCATTGCCACAGCGAACGGACCGGCAGATTCCTGTCGGTGGCCTCCAGTCACTGGGAAATGGTCGTGACGCGTCACATGGGCCAGATGCTGCTGACGATACGCGGACCAGAAACCAGAGTATCGACGGCCGAGTGTCCTGCAGGTGCCGAGTGGGTCGGCATTCGTTTCAAGCTCGGCACGTTCATGCCGCGGCAGCCGGTGAGCAGCCTGATCGATCGGCGAGACGTAACCTTGTCTGCTGCGTCGAACCGTTCGTTCTGGCTGAACGGCTCCGCATGGGACTATCCGACTTTCGAGAACGCCGAGACGTTCGTGAAGCGACTCGTGAAAGCCAAACTCGTCGTGCAGGACATCGCCGTCGCTGACGCCTTGCGCGGGCGCATAGGGCCCGCGTCGTTGCGGTCCACTCAACGCCACTTCCTTCACGCGACGGGCATGACGTACTCGAGGTTCCGTCAGATCGAGCGAGCTCGTCGAGCGACGAACCTCTTACGCCAAGGTGCTTCCATACTCGACACCGTGCACGAAGCCGGCTACTTCGATCAGGCCCACCTGACTCGCTCATTGAAGCACTTGATTGGTCAAACCCCGGGCGAGGTTATCCGGGCGCAGAAGCAGCTGTCGTTTTTATACAAAACAAGCGCGGTGGCCTGAGCCTAAGATCCGAACGTGGCACACAGCCGCGCAGTCAAACAGCTCCTGACACTCGGCGCCATCGCAGGTCCGTTCTACGTCGGCGTCGCTTTGTCGCAGATGGCGATCCGCGAGGGCTTCGACATCAGGCGTCACCCACTGAGCCTGATGAGCAACGGCGAGCTCGGCTGGATCCAGATCGCCAACTTCTTGATCACTGGCGCTCTCGTGATTGCGGGTGCGGCCGGTGTGAAACAAGCAGTGCGATCCGGCCGGGGACGAACGTGGGCGCCGATCATGCTGGGTCTCTACGGGATCGGATTGATTGGCGCGGGGATCTTTCGTGCCGATCCGGCGCTCGGCTTTCCGCCCGGGACGCCGGCGACGAACAACACGATCAGCACGCACGGCATCCTCCATTTCGTCTTCGGAGCAATCGGGTTCGCCGGACTGATTGCGTCATGCCTCATCTTCGCGCGCAGGTTCAATGATCTCGGTCAGCGTGGCTGGTCGATGTTCTCGCTCGCAACCGGCCTGCTTTTCCTGGCGGCCTTCATGGGAATTGCGTCGGGCGCGCAAGGCCTGGTCGTGCCCTTTGCGCTTGCCGTGGTCCTGAGCTTTGCCTGGCTCTCCGTGCTGCTGACAAAAATTGGCAATGCCTGAGAGGGGGCAGTCCCCTCTTAACAGGGACAGTCCCCCCATTCGTCACTCCACTTGCGTCAAGGGACAGTCCCCCCTTCCCCCTCCTCTCCTTCGCCGCTCTCCTCGCGAATTCTGATAAAAAGAGGTCAGTCTCTTTCGACCATGAGAAGACGTGACCGTCGCTGCCATCCTTCTCGCTCTCCTGCACCACCCTGCCACGACGCAAGGACGCGATGTCACCCTCTGGGTCACGCTGGGTGACTCCGATCAGCTCGTCGAGATCGACGCCTATACATTCAAGGAGATTCGGCGCATCCAGACCGACCCGCGGCCGCATGGCCTGGCAACGTCGCCGGATGGGTCGAAGGTCTACATCGGGAGCGATCGCACCGGCAATTTTCAGGTAATCGATGCGCGCTCGGGCAAGATCGAAGCGCAGATCCCGCTCGGCAAAGATCCGAACCAGATGACGCTCACCAAGGACGGCCGCTTCGCGTACATGCCGATGCGCGGAGAGAATTCGGTCGCGATCATCCAGCTGGATCCGTTGAAACTCGTGAAGAAAATCCCGATGAACGAGGGACCGCACGACGCGTACACCTCAGCGGACGGATCGCGCATCTATGTCGGCGCGCAATACGGCAACGCCATTGCCGTGTTCGATCCCGCAACGCAATCACTCCTGCACCAGATCCCGACGAGCGATGGCGTGCGCCCGCTCGAGCCCACTCACGACGGCAAGATTATCTACACCGCGCTTTCCCATCTGATCGGCTTCGTCCTCGTCGATCCGGAGAAGCGTGCTGTGACCAGACGCGTGGAGCTGGCGCAACTGCCGGACGGTGTCCCCAAGCCGTACCTCAACACCTACACGCACGCGCTTCAACTCGTGAAGAATGACACCGAGCTGTGGGTCACCGATTGCGTCAACGACCTGGTGCGCATCGTCAGCACGAAGGACCTGAAGGAGATCGGGCAGGTTCGCGTCGGCAAGTTTCCACACTGGTTCACGGTGCGGCCTGACGGTCAGGTGTTGTTCGTGAGCCTTTGGGATTCTCACGCCGTCGCAGCGATCGACATCAACTCGCGCAAGGTGCTCACGAACATTCAGTTCGCGCGGGGTGGTGGGCCCAAACGGATCCTGGTCGCACCAAGGGTTTCGCAGGCGTCAACGAAATAAGAAGATCAGCCGGCCAACAATCAGTCTCGCTCCAAGGTCCTCAAATAGGGCCCGACGGCATTATTGCTGCGTCGTCGTCGTTCGGACCGCAGCAACAACCTTACCCAAGAAGTCATTCAGCGCGCTGCCTCCGCCAATCCATCGGACGACGACAACGAGATCGTTCTGCCAGTCGACGTAGATGATGTTCTGGCCGTTGCCGCGGAAGGTGACGCTCGACTCTGGTACGGACGGCAGAGACTTGCGACCGGTGTTGAGGAACCAGTTCATGTAGCCGTACTCGTTGTTCGCCGGGCCGGGGGTTCGCGCCAGCGCAATCCATTTCTCGGAGACGATCGGCTTGTCGTTCCATTTGCCATTGCGCAGGAACAGGTAACCGAAACGGGCCATGTCCCAGGCGTTGATGAACATCCCGCCGCCCCAGTGACCACCACCGGTCATCGATTGCACCTTGCGACCATCGAGATCGATCCACGAGTTGTCATACCCATGCCAGCGCCAGGTGCTCGACGCGCCGATGGGCTCCATGACCTCCTCGCGGAGCACGTCCGGCAATGGCCGACGAATCACATGCAGCGCCGCCAGCGCGAGCGCGTTGACCCTCACGTCGTTGTACTTGTAGTGCGTGCCCGGCTCGTGAAGGGTCCGGTTCGCCCACTGTTCGGGCTTGCCTTCGGGCCTGTCGGCCCAATCAGGTTTCCCCCACAGCGTGCCCTTCCAGTCGCTGGTCTGCCGCAGCAAGTGTTCCCATGTGATCGACTGGTTGTGCGGATCCTCGAAGAGATCGACACCAGGGGGCATGTAGTCGCGGGCCCGGTCGGTGACATCGCGAATCAGCCCCTTCTGCCACGCGAGGCCGACGACCGTCGACAGAAACGTCTTGGTCACGCTGAAGGTCATGTCGACGGCCTTGGTGTCACCCCATTCGGCGATCACATAGCCGTTGCGAATGATGACGCCGTTCGCGGCGGCGCGGATTTTGTGCGGACCGATCGGCGTATCGAAGGGTTCTGCGCCGAGCGACATCGCGTGCGCGATGGCGAGATCCTTCGGCGCGGTGTTCTCGTTCGCGATCGCGAACTTGATCGCTTCGTCGATCGCGGCTTTGTTCAGCCCGACCTGATCGGGCGTCCGTCGTTGCCAGTCGAACCGATCGGGGTAATAGCGCGGCTGCGCGCCGGCAATCGACGCGTGGATCAGGACGACGAGAACGACAACACTGCGCAGCATTGGGCACTCCCGTGAAAAAGGGGACTGTCCCCATTTATTCAGAGACAAATAGTGTCACATGCATAAAAGGGGACAGTCCCCATTTACGCGAAAATGCACGCGGGTGTATGGTGTCGCCATGAAGCACCTCGCGCCGCGATTCACGAGCCGCTCGCGTCTCGCCATCGTCCTCGGGCTGACGCTTCTTGCCGGCACCAATCACCGGCCGCTGGCCGCCGCGCCGGCGAAAGGCACGGAAATCCTTTGGGATCGCTACGGCATCCCGCACATCTTTGCCCCCGATCACGAGAGCCTCTTCTACGCCTACGGCTACGCTCAAATGGAGGGGCACTCGGAGCTGCTGGTGCGACTCTACGCCCAGGCGCGTGGCCGTGGCGCCGAATTCTACGGCGATGCGTACCTCGACAGCGATCGCTGGGTGCGGACGACCGGCATCCCTGCGAAGGCGAAAGTGTGGGCGTCGCAGCAGACAGCGGAATTTGCCCCCTTCATCCGCGCGTTTGCGTCGGGTCTGAACGCCTGGGCGACCGAGCATCCCGATATGGTGAGCGACGCGGCGAAGGCCGTTCTGCCGCTCACACCAGAAGACGTCTACGCGCACGGTCTCCGCATCATCCACTACGACTGGCTCACGAGTCAGAACACGGTGCGCAACCGGGCGCGTCGCGAAGAAGTGGAGACGCACGGCTCGAATGGCTGGGCAATCGGCCCGTCGAAGAGTGCCTCAGGTAACGCGATGCTTTTGAGCAACTCACATCTTCCCTGGGGAGACAACGACACTTACTTCGAGGTTCAACTGACGGCGCCTGGAGTGACTTCTGTACGGTGCGGTGTGGGTTGGCTTTCCGGTGCTGCGACAGACCTTCACGGAGTACGTCGGATGGACGCAGACGACCAACGGTCCCACGGGGGCCGACGTCTACCGCCTCACTTTGAGAGAGAACGGCTATGTGCTCGACGGAACGACGAAGAGCTTCGACGTCGAGCAGCAGATCATCAAAGTGAAGCAGGCGGATGGCACGCTTCGCGACGAGCCATTCACGATTCGCCGTACTGTCCACGGCCCGGTGTTCTCCGATCGGCGGGGAGTGACGGTCGCGCTGCGTGTCGTGGCCGCGGATCGTCCGCGGATGTTCGAGCAGTTCTGGCGCATGGGCCTGGCCCGCAATCTCGACGAATGGCGGAACGCCATGCGGATGCAGCAGCTGCCGATCTTCCACACGATGTACGCGGATCGCGACGGCCACATCATGTACGTCTACAACGCGGCCCCGCCGGTCCGTGCGCATGGCGATCATCAGGTACCTGGAACGGTGTGATCCCCGGCGATCGATCGGAGCTGATGTCGACCGATAAGATCGTGCCCTTCGACCAGCTCCCGCAGGTACTGGACCCGGCGACCGGCTGGGTGCAGAACTGCAACGACTCGCCGTGGACATCGGTGTATCCGATGGCGATCGAGCCGAAGAACTTCCTGCCTTACATCGCCCCCCTGCCATCGCTGACGCAGCGAGCGCAGCGTAGCATCCGGCTCTTGTCAGAATCGGGAAAGATCTCGCTGGATGAGTTGAAAGCGATGAAACTGTCAACGCACAGCGAGATCGCGGATCACTTCGTCGACGATCTCGTCACCGCGGCGCGACAAGTCGGGGGCACCAAGGCCAAGGAGGCCGCCGAGATCCTCGCCAAGTGGGACCGCAAAGGCGAGACGACCAGCGACGGCACGTTCCTGTTCTTCCGGTTCGTTCAGGCTGCGGGCAACAACTTTCAGAACGCTGGCGGATACGCCGTTCCCGCGGATCCGAGACAGCCGTTGACCACTCCGCGCGGATTCGCGGATCCAGCGAAGGCCGCGGGCCTGCTCGAAAGCGAGGCGCGACGGCTCGAGAATGAGTACGACACGATGCACGTGATCTGGGGCGACGTGATTCGCCTCCGCAAGGGCGCGCTGGATTTGCCAGGAAACGGCATCCCGGGCAATTTGGGTGGTATTCGAACCGTCGGCGTTGGCCCGTTCGTCGACGGCAAGGCGCAGATTCAGAGCGGCGATACCTTCTACGCCGTCATCGAGTTCTCGAAGACCGGTCCGCCGAAAGGGGAAGCACTGCTCGGGTATGGCAATTGGTCACGCGTCGGCTCGAAGCACGTCGACGATCAGTTGCGCGCTGGCGTCGCAGAAGAAGATGCGGCCAATCCTGCGGGTCAGGCAGGAGATCGAGAAGAGCCTGGAGAGTCGCAAGGTCTTCTAGCAGCGAGATGCGGCAGGTACCGGTCGTTGTCTTTGAACTGGTAACTGGCAACTGGAAATTGACACTGGCCCACCGATCACTGGCGCCGCGCAACCCACGGCGCGCGAATCAGCAGCTTCGGATCGGCCCCCTGCTTCGGCACGAACTTCTGCGTTCGCCCGTACTGATTGTCGCCGCCATAGAGGTTGCCCGCTGAGTCCACCGAGAACGCGTGCACCTCGAGATATCCGTCGGGGAGATCGCTCGGCACGTGCCACGTGTAGAGGCGTTTGCCGTCGAAGTCCAACTTCACGAAGCGCAGCGGCTTGAGGTCCGTCATCCACACGGCATCGTCGTTGACGATGAGATCCAGCGGCAGCGAGAAGCCGGGCCAGGCGGCGACGAACTCCACTTTCTTCGGATCGGCGGTGATGCGAAACACGTTGATGCGCCCGCCCGAACGGTCGAGCGCGAAGATGCGTCCGTTCGGGCCCACCGCAACGGCATGCACGCCGTTGAACTGTCCCGGGCCTTTGCCCGGACCGCCAAACTCGGCGAGATAGTTGGCGTCGCGGTCCAGGATCATCACGCGGTGATTGTCGAGCCCGTCAGCGACGAGGATTCGGCCGTCGGGCAGAAACGCCACGTCCTGCGGCCGGGCGAAGTGGGTGGCATCGGCTCCGGGCACGTTCTTCTCGCCCAGTGTCTTCAGTAACGAGCGGCCATCGTTCGAGAACACGTAGATCTGGTGGAACGTCTCGTTGACGACCCAGACACGCCGTTCGGGATCGTACGGACTGATGCGCAGCCGATGCGGTCCGGGCCCCTCAGAGCCTTCGCACAAGCGATCCCACTGCGTCCAGCGCTCCTTCACGCGCCCATCGCGGTCGAGCGTGTACAGGCAGTTGCGCCACACGCGCCGATCCGACGCGGTGAGGACGTTCATCATGATCGAGCCGGCGAAGCCGGCAAACCCCGAAGGAAGAGGGTCGGGCAGACGGAACTCGCCACGCTGCGCGATGAAGATGCGGTCCGGCGACTCCGCGAACACGCCGGAGTTGCCGCCGAACGCAAACCCTGGCTCGGCGAATGGCTGCTGCCAGCCGCGCACGACGTCGTAGGGGCTGGGTCCGACGGGGCCGTCAGTCGCGCTCGGCTGCGCGCGAACTACCGAGGCGATAGCCGACGCGGTCAACGCTGCAGCGATGAGCCGTCTCGTCATGGTGGCGAGCAGTGAACCTCGAACCAACCACCTCGGTCAACTCTGATCAGTTCTCGGTGATCTGCGACCAGTGATCCGAGGTGCTAGGATCCCGGCATGCCAAACGTTGGAGTCTTCGGTGCCGTGTTTGTCACAGCCACGGCGCTGCTGCTGTCCGCTTCTTCTGTCGAAGCCCAACGTCTCGCGGTTGGTTACTCCGTCTTCCTGAATCCGACCACGCTGGAAGTCGTCAATCTCGGGACCGGGGTGGTCGAGTCTCGTGAGCAGAAGTCTTTCAGTGGACCCGCGCTGTTCAGTTCCGATGGACGATTTCTTCGTGCTGTCCGTGTTTTCTCCGACTGCTCCATCACTCGAAGTGCGCGACCTCGTTACCGGTTTTCGGACACTCATCCAGACACCGCTGCGACCACTCCGCGCACATCCGCGTCGACTCGCTGTTTACGGCCTGGTCGCCGGCGTCGTCACGAGGCTGGATCCGACGGGTTTGCGGCCATACGACGCGTGCGGGGGGGCACCGGCATCAACTTTGGCACTTACAGTGGACGGTTCACGCCTTGTGGTCTCGTGCGGTTCAGGGACTATCGAATCGCTCGACGAATCGACCGGCACCAGGCTCAGTACGTTTAGCGTTGGCACTTCGCCATCCCTCGGCTTCGCCATCAATTCTGACGGCTCGCGAGCGTTGGTCATTCGAAGTGCGACTTCGGTCACCGAGCTCGTGCTCTACGACGTCGCGAGCGGAACTGAAATCGCCGCTGCGCCGATGCCAGGAGGCGCACCACCGGCCCCGTTCAGCGGACCGGGAACCGGCAGCATCTGGAGCACCGTACCCGGCGGGGATGCCGTTGTCGTCTCGCGCTCGTGGTCGTTCGATCCGGGACCTGGTGCTCCATTGATCTTTTACCGCCGCACCAATCTCGTCGAGTTCGACACGCTGGCTTCGCGCACCGAACTTGCCGTGCCTTATGGCGTGCACTCGATGGCGATCAGCCCCGATGGATTGCGCGCGATCGTGGCATCGAACGATATTCGTCCTGGGGCCGCCATTCAGGACCTCGATCTTCGCACTGGCCAGCCCGCGGTCGCAGGTGAACATTTCGAACGGCTTTGCGTCCGTGGGCGGCGTGTTTCCTCCGCTGCCACCGACAGTGCCGCCAGCAACCGTCAACGGTCAGCGGGTCACCATTTCGTGGAGCCTTCCTGCGCACTCACCACCGGCGGATCGTTTCGTTATCCACGCTGGCAGCCGCAGTGGCGCAAGCGATCTCGGCACAGTGGATCTCGGTGGCAGCGCCACATCGTTTACAGCGGCCGGCGTCCCGCCGGGACGTTACTTCATCCGCATGACCGCAGTGAACTTCACTGGGACGTCTTCACCTTCCGCAGAAGTCATCGTCGACGTGCCGAGCCAGTGATCAGTCCTGACCGGAGACCGGAGACCGTGGACCGTGGGCTGAGGACCTCGCGATCTACGCGAACGGCTTGTCCACCGCGGGACTCTGCTGCGAGAAGAAGACGGGACCCTTCTCCGTCATATAGAGGCAATCCTCGAGGCGGATCCCGAACTCTCCGGGAATGGCGATCATCGGCTCGTCACTGAAGCACATGCCCGGTGCGAGCGGCGTCTTGTTGCCGCGCACGAAGTTGGTCCACTCGTGGCCGTCGAGGCCGATGCCGTGCCCGGTGCGGTGCGGCAACCCGGGAGTCTTGTAGTCGGGACCGAAGCCCGCATCGACGATTACTTTGCGCGCCGCTGCATCGACCACTTCACACGGCGCGCCAATCTGTGCTGCCGCGAAGCCCGCTGACTGCGCACGTTTTTCCAGATCCCAGACCTCGCGTTGTCGGGCCGTCGGGGTACCGAGGACGGTCGTGCGTGTGATGTCCGACGCGTATCCTTCGATGCTGGTCCCGCCATCGAAGAGAACGACATCCCCTTCTTTCAGCTTTTGAGGATTCACGGTGCCGTGAGGAAGCGCGGACCATTGGCCAAAAAGCACGAGCGCCGAACCAGTGGCGCCGAGCGCACGAAACGCCGCTTCGATATTGCCGCGGAAGTCGGCTTCGGTCATGCCTTCGCGGAGAGTCTGGTGCGCGGCCCTGAAGGCCTCGATCGTGATGTCGTTGGCGCGTTGCATGAGCGCGATCTCGACCGGCGTCTTGAACATCCGGCAGCCCGCGGTGATTGGCGTGCCCAGAACGAAGGTGGCGGTCGGCGCCTCGGCGCGTAACCCGTCGGCGATGAAGAAGCGGAAACGTTCATCGAGCGCAACTCGACCAGTCGCCACACCGCGGTCGCGGAGCACGCCGGCGATTACTTTGTACGGGCTTTCGTCCTCCTGCCATACGCGAATGTCATCGGTGAACTTCGTGATCTCGCGCGCACGTGACTCCTCGAAGCCCGGAGTCACGTAGGCGAGCTCGCCCTTGGCGGGGATGATGACCACAAACGGCCGTTCGCTGAGACCCCAGCGCGTGCCGGTGAAATAGAACATGCTCGAGCCGCCCTCGATGACGATGGCGCCGACCTTTTGCTCGTTCATGAGCCGCTGGGCTTTTTCAATCCGCCCGCGCCGTTCCGCGTCGCTGATCGGGGTGATGCCCGCGGTCATTGGTTTGAGCGCGGCGATCGCCGGATGCGTCTCGCTCACGGCGGGTGCTTGAGCGGTCGCTGGGGTCGATGATGTTCCGCCGCCACAGGCCGCAGCAGCGGCTCCTGCGGCCAGGGCGGTGCCCTTGATGAAAGTACGTCGAGTGGATCGCATGGGGGCTGAATGTTAGCAGACCTTCCCCGGGGCATCCGTTCCGCACGACCCGAGTAACCCCGAACTCGAGAGCTCCGCGGGAATGGGGAAAGGGCGGAAGAAACAATCCGCGGAAGAAAGGAACTCGCGGAAGCTAATCCTCTCGATCCGCGGATTCGCCGAGGTCGCGGAACGGCGTGCTTACCTCCGGATAGATCGGAATCGCCTGCCCGGCGCGGCGGTGGCCAGCGCGGGCGAGTCGGCTGGCGCGGCCCTCTGAGCGCCGCGACAGGTGCAGGTAAAACGGCCTCGCAGCGTTCGTGCGACGGCGACCTTGATTCGCCACCGGCGATCGGTCAACCCGTCGGCCCAAACGATTTGTCTAGGACGTACGAACTATTGAAGCCGCCGCCGGCATCGGCAGTCTGACGCGAAGAGGCCGTTTTTCCGCGGCGCGAAGCGGGCGGCGCGAGCCGACTTGCTCGCGCTGGCTGCTATATATTTGCGGGCGCTGGATGGTCGAAGCGACCGGGTTTGGGCCGGTGGTGACCGAATGGCTGTCACTGATCCGCGACTCGTCCGGCCGCAAACGTCTCTTTGCCTTCACCCACGGCCGTGGCGTGTGGCGTGTCGATATACGCTGACTGACCTGGAGCCGCTCACTGAATGACATACGTTGACGCTCATCTCCCGCGCCGGATCGATGGCTGGCGCAGCCCGATCCTCGGCATCGACATGCCGATCGTCACTTATGGCGATCGCGGTCACCCCTTGCTGCTTTTTCCAACCGCCGCCGCCGACTTCCTCGAGAACGAGCGTTTCTTTCTGGTGAAGTCGGTCGAGGCCGCCATCTTTGCCGGACGCATCCGGCTGTTCTCGATCGACAGCATCAATCAGCACGCGTGGATGGATCGCAAAGTGCCGGTTCAGGAACAGGCGCGCCGTCAGATGCTCTATGCGCGCTACATCGAGGAGGAAGTGCTGCCGTACCTGCGGCACGTGTGCGGCAATCCGGAGGTGCGGCCCATCACGACCGGCGCCAGCTTTGGGTGCTTCCACGCGGCGAATACGCTGTGCCGGCGCCCGGATCTCTTCGGAGGGTTGATCGGGATGAGCGGCTTTTACGATCTCGAGGGCGATTACTTGAAAGGCTTCATGAATGACGACGCCTACTTCAATAATCCGACGTCGTACCTGCCGGGCCTCAATGGCAACTTCCTCGAGCTCCTGCAGAAGCATTGCCGCATCGTGATCGTGACGGGGCAGGGCGCGTGGGAAGCGCCCGATGCCTCGCGACGATTTTCATCCCTCCTGGGCCACCTCAACATTCCGCACACGCTCGATGTGTGGGGCTACGACGTCAACCATGACTGGCCATGGTGGCGACGGATGCTGCCGCATCACCTTTCGACCGTGGGGTTGTAGGCGTGAGCGGTGTGTTGTGGTTTCTTGACGCGACTGGATCCACTGCGATACACACCAGTCATGTCCGTTCTCATTGTCGGCGCCGGGATCTGCGGCCTTGGAACCGCTCTGCTATTGGCCCGGGACGGACATGATGTGACCGTGCTCGAAGCCGACAGCGACCCGCTGCCAGACACACCTGAAGAAGCATGGGCGCGCTGGACCCGAAAAGGCGTCGCGCAGTTTCGGCAGCCGCACAACTTCATGCCCGGCCTTCGCTTGCTTCTCGAAGCGGAGTTGCCAGACGCGCACGACGCGCTGCGTCGCGCCGGTGCGGCTCGCTATGACTTGCTCAATCCCTTACCACCGTTTTTCGCGGACCAGTCAACACGACCCATCGACGAACAACTGTGGACGTACACGGCACGGCGCCCGGTTGGAGAGTGGGTATTTGCCAATCTGGTCGAAGCCGAGCCGAATGTTGCAGTTCGCCGTGGCGTTCGTGTCAGCAACTTGCTTGCCGGCTCCGCGCAGGTGGCCGATGTCCCGCACGTCACCGGTGTTCGAACCGTCGAGCATGGTGATCTGCATGCCGACCTCGTCGTGGACGCGACAGGCCGCCAGTCACGCAGTCCTGCATGGCTTCGCGATCTTGGGGCTCGCGCACCATACGAAGAGCAGGCCGACAGCGGCTTCATCTATTACACGCGCTATTTCAGTGGCACGGAACCAACGCGGAAGGCTCCGGGACTGACGCATCTCGGCACAATCTCGATTCTCACGTTGCCCGGCGACAACGGCACATGGTCGGTCACGCTCTTTACCGCCTCGGGTGACCAGCCGCTGAAGAATCTTCGTGACGAGAAGCGCTGGATGAGCACGGTGCGTGCTTGTCCGCTGCATGCGCACTGGCTCGACGGCGAACCGATCACCGACGTACTCGCGATGGGTGGAGTCGTCGATCGCTATCGGCGGTTCGTGGTCGATGGTCAACCCGTCGCAACCGGCCTCGCGGCCGTCGCTGACGCGTGGGCCTGCACGAACCCTTCCGCTGGCCGCGGACTCACCGTCGGCTTTCTCCACGCGCTGCGACTCCGAAATGTGTTGCGCGAGACGGCTGACAACCCGCGTCTATTCGCCGAGGAATTCGATCGTCGCACCGAGGCCGAGATCGCTCCGTGGTATCGCGCGCAGATTGCCGTCGATCGGGCACGTTTCGCTGATATGGACGCACTACGCGAAGGCCGAGCTCCCGCACCGGCGGCCGACCCACTTGCCCGCCAAATTCAGCTGCTGTTCGCGAGTATCGCCGCCGACCCCGATCTGTTCAGAGCAGCGCTCGAATACGTCGGTACGATTGCAACCGCGCAGGACATCCTTCAACGGCCTGCGGTGATCGAGCGGCTCGCGGCGGCGCAAGACCGCCTGAAGGCTATGCCACCGATGCAGATGCCGGGCCCGAATCGCCAGCAACTGTTGGAGTTGGTGGCTTGAACCCTGGATCGAGAGCGGAATCGGCCGATTGGCCGGCAGTGACCCTCGAGAGCACGCCCTCGAGGATCGGCGTCATGATCCGGAGTTGTCTCGCTCGTATCACGAAGTCCCACAGCGGCTCGAACTTCTTCCAGCCCGCCGCATAGAAGAAGTGCTTCGCCTGGTGCTTGAGCGAACCATGCGACAGCGACCCGCGGGCGATCGAGGACCAGCGGTAGAACTCTCGATAGGCCCAGTCGTAGCCCGTCTTGAGCGCGATCGGCGTGAGCCTCTCGGGACGATAGACGACATGTCGAGTGTCGTACAGATCCCAGTCGCGCGTGAGGATTCGGTTGGCCGCCTCCATGCGCGCGAAGAGTCGCGTCCCTGGATACGGCGTCTGGATGTGAAACGTTGCGGTCGTGATCCCCTGTTCAATCGCCCAATCGACCGTGCGGCGAAAAACACTTTCATCGTCATCGTCCATCCCGAAGACGAAGCTGCCGTTGATCATGATCCCGTTGTCGTGCAGACGCTTCGTGACAGCGGAGTAGTCGCGCCCCAGGTTCTGTCGCTTGTTGCTGTGAACGAGATTGCCCGGGGTCAGGCTCTCGAATCCCACGAACAGGCTGCGTAGTCCCGCTTCGGCCGCCCGCTCGACGACGTCACCGCGCAAGACCGAATCGACGGTCGCGGCGCCTTGAAACAGTCGTCCCATCCCGCGCATGCCCTCGAAGAGCGCGGACGCGAAACGGCGGTCGCCAAACAAGTGATCATCCAGGAAATAGAGGTGACGCCCAGGCAGGCGATCGATCTCGGCGAGCGCATCGTCGACGCGCTGCGTGTAGAACGAGCGGCCGCCCTCGAAGAACGCGTCCTTGTAACAAAAATCACAATGCTGTGGACACCCCCGCGTGACGACGATTGAGTTCGGCACGAGATAGAAGCGGCGTGTGATGAGGTCGCGGCGGATCGGCGGCACCCGTTCGAGCGTTCGCCCGGCCGTGGAGACATAGCGGCGCTGGGGCTGGCCGGCTCGGAAGTCGTCGAGAAACTGGGGGAACGTCTGCTCGCCGGGACCGAGGAAGACTGTGTCCGCATGAGCGGAAGCTTCGTCCGGTAATGCGGTGACGTGTAGACCGCCGAGGGCGACGAACACGCCTTTGGCGCGATACTCGTCGGCCAGGGCATACGCGCGCCTGGCGTTGGTGATATAGACCTGAATCGCGACCAGGTCGGGGCAGTCAGCGGAGTCGAGAGGCGAGACATGTTCGTCGACGATCCAAGCGTGGTCGTCCGGATTCAGATATGCGGCAAGCGTGGCCAGACCGAGTGGGGGAAACAGCGAGTACTTGATCGGTCGCCAGTAGGGGCTGGTGGCTTCGGTGAGGGCGGGCAGAATGAACTTCACGCGCAAGCGTCGTTGGGATCGCATTTACAGCTCCTGACTGTCCCGGCCCCGATGATTGCAAATAACTTTGTGTTACAAAGTATACTATGTCAATGGGGCAACGCGCCTTCGACGTGGTAGGAGCTCTCGCGGGATTGGCGGTGTTCGCGCCGGCCATGATCGCCATCGGCCTGGCAATTCTGGTCGATGACGGCCGGCCGATCCTTTTCTGTCAGGAGCGCCTCGGTCATCGCCGCAAACCGTTTCGCATCCTGAAGTTCCGCTCGATGCGCGACGGCCGGGTGACGCGACTGGGCCGCTTGCTCCGTGCCACTGGTCTCGACGAAATCCCGCAGTTCGTCAACGTCCTCCGAGGTGAGATGAGCGCCGTCGGCCCCCGTCCGCTGACCGCCGACGATGTCGCTCGCCTCGGATGGACCGGCCGTGAGTTCGATTTTCGGTGGGCGTGCCGGCCCGGACTCACCGGCCTGGCCCAACTCCTTGGCGCACGGGCCGACGCCGATGCGCTCGTCTTCGATCGCGTGCACGCTGCTGGATGGAGTCCGGCGCGCGATTGCCGGCTGATCGCCTGGTCGTTTGCGGTCAACGCGTTTGGCAAAGACCGGACCCGACGCTGGGTGCGACGATCTCTCTACGAGCAGTCCGGTTAATTGAGCTCGCACGGGGAGGGCGACTGTTGCGCAATATTGCCAAGCGATACCGGCTGGTAGTCCTGCTGGGCCTGGTCAGTGTTCTTGCGCTGGTACTCGTCGGCAGGTGGCTGAACGCGACAAAGCGAGGCGGGCAGGGGCCCGCCGAACCGTTCCGCATCGCCGGTAACTTGTACTACGTCGGCGCGACCGATGCCGCGGCCTTCCTCATCACCGGACCGGAGGGCCACATCGTGCTCGACGGCGGCTATCCGAGCACCGCGCCGATGATCATGGCGAGCATCGCGAAGCTCGGCTTCAATATCAAGGACGTCAGAGTGCTTCTGAACTCGGAGCCACATCCCGACCACGCGGGCGGGCTGGGAGTGCTCCAGCAGGCGTCCGGTGCCGAACTGTGGGCGAGCGAGGCGAGCGCCGTCACCCTCGCCTCTGGTGGCGACGACCCGGACGGTTTCCTGCCGTTGAGGGCCCTCGTGTGGATCGGGGTCCTCGGTTATCCGACGATGCGGGTCGACCATCGGTTCAAGGACGGAGACACAATCCGTCTCGGGCCGCTCGCAGTCACCGCGCACATCACCGGCGGCCACACGCGCGGATGCACCTCATGGTCGTTCCAGGTTCGTGACGGTGACCGCGTGCTCAACGTCGTGAGCGCGTGCGACCTGGGTCGGTTGGCCACATCGCAGTATCCAGAGCAGGAGGCCGACCTCGAGCGCAGCTTCAGAGTGCTCCGGGGCCTCCCCGTTGACATCTGGGTGACGTGCCATGCGAGATGGTGGGGCAGATATCGCAAATTCGTCGCCAGCGCTGCTGCGAAGGATCCCGTGGAACCATTTATCGACCCTGAGGGGTACCGTGCCTACATCGACTCTGCCGAGGCGGAACTCCGCAGTGGACGCCTGCACTAGGCTAACCCTGTGGCGAGGCGATGATTGAGATCAAAGGGCCCGGCGCCTGCGTGGTGCATCCCGTCGTGATGGTGACAAGGAAGAAGTGAGGTTTGTCACGGAGCCTTGAACAACGCCAGAAAGGCCGCCGGATTCTTGTCTCCGGGCGGCCACTTGTCGATCGTTTGCACGTGAAGCAGCCCAGCGGCCTTCATTTCCTCGATCACGACTGAGGGCGGCACGCCGTGCCCGCCGCGGTTGGCCGGTACGCCTTTGGGAAGTTCGGAGCCCTTGGTCGGCACGAAGTCGATGATCGCCAATCGTCCACCAGGCTTCAGCGACGCCTTCAGGCTGGCGTTGAACTCGCTCACTGAAACGATGTGGTGATACACGTTTTGAAGGAACACGGCGTCGCAGCAGGCTGGCGGCAGATTGGTCGACGCCGTCGCGCCTTCGATGACCGTGACGTTGGTGAGACCTTCGCGCTTCACGTAGTCGCGGATCACGGACAGTTGACGCTCACCGATGTCAGTGGCAAACACGTGCCCGGTCCCAATCCATTTGCCGAGCACGACGGTCATGGCCCCAAACCCAGCGCCAACGTCCGCAATCGTCATTCCCGGCTGGAGCCCTAACACGTCGGTGAGCTTCGGTACATCTAGTTCCGCCTGCGCGCGCTCCTGAGCGAGTTGCTTGTCATCAGGCGCCTGGGCGGCGGCGATGCTGGTCGCGAGTGCAAGCGAGGCAAGAACGCGAAAAAGAGTCGATCGTGTCATCGGAGACATGACGGTCAGAGCCCCGCGCCGGTTTGGAATTCTACACAGGGGTTCGTTACGACCCACGCGATTCATTCTCCAGCTCGCTCATCACTGTAAAATAAAATAGGAGATCGTGTCGATCGAAACGGCGAGCGCGCTTGCTTTCCAGAGACTAGCACCTGCTGAGGCGATGTGGTCAGCGTGCCACCGGCCGCTTGGGACCGCACACAAACCGTGAAGACAGATCGATCGAGAAGCTGAGCGTGTCGGCGCTGCTCCTGCTCGTGATCATCGTTGCGATCGCCGGGTTGTTGGCGATTCCAGGAGCGCAGTTCCTGCCTCGTTTTGCCCGTCTGTTGGAGGACCCTCGAATCGAGCGCGGCACTTTCAGCGTCCTCTCCGGACGCTCTGCCTTACAGGGTCGCTTTCAGGGCCGAGACGTGGCCGTCCGGCTTCAATTGAAACGTAGCCGTCACGGGCAGGGCGATCTCGTCGTCGCCATGCGGACCGTTGCCGACGGATCGCTCAACACCGCGGGAATCGAGTCGCGGGTGCGAGACGGCGAAGGCCAACGAGCGCTCTCGACACTGGCGGCACACGACCTGATCCTCAGTGTCGACGAACGCTGGCTGCAAGCACGGTGGCGGCCGCAGGGCTTCGTGTTCTTCCCCGGTCGTTTCGCGGAAGAGAGGTGGCGGCCGGTGCTGGAATCGCTGCGCACGGTCGCGGCTTCGTTGGATGCAGCGACCTGAGTGTGGTTCCTATTGTTTCGGCGGGTCGGCACCACCCCACAGATTCATGGTGCTGAGCTCCTCGCGGCCGCACGCCTTGAGATAGAGGAAAAGCTGCGTCCGGTAAGCCGCGCAGCCACTCAGAACCAGTTTGACGATGAAGGCACCGCGTGAGATTTTCTCGCCGAACATGTCGAGTTCGCCGCGCAAGTCGGCGTCGGACATACCGGCTAGAAGCGTCGAATAGGTATCAGTGTGCTTGCTGATTGCAGCGAGCGTCTGATCAAAATTCCTCGTCGCCGCATCTTTCTCGAGAGCGGTCCACGCCGCGGGATCGAACGTTCCCGCCTTTGCAACTTCCACGAGCCCGGGTCCCATGATGCTCAAGTACTGCAGGAGTTCCAGCGTGCTTCGTTGCTTGGGCGTGGGACGGTAGTCGAGCTTGGCGCGGTCGATCTTGCTCGCGAGGTGCAGGAGGATGCGGACTTCTTTCTGAAGCGAGGTTACGAGCTCGGGCTTGGTCAGGACCATGAGCGGGATGATAGCGTAACGCGCTGCGCTCCGTCAGCGACGCCGGAGCAGCGCGCGAGTGCGGTAGTAACCGAATAAGGCGACGGGAAGCGGAAAGAGCGCAAACAAGTAGGCACCGCCGAAGCCGTTGCGCACTACGACGTCGTGCTGATCCATGGGGTTATACCAGCATGGCACCGTGGCATCGATCGGCCAACCGGCCAGGTTCGACTCCGCCCGCGCGCGGCCGCCAACTCGCAAATGCGAGCCGGTATCGAAGCCGGTCGAGATCAACTCCTTTCCCTCAGCGTTATAACGAAGCGCCAGGAGCGGCTGAAAGCTTCGAGTGGTGGTGGTTCGCGTCCGGCGAAGCCCTCCGCTTTCGACCGTGCGACTCTCCTGCTCGCGCAGCCGGCTGTCCGTGATGACGCACGATGTCCGCGGCCACGAGTAAGACTGCCAATCCCGCACCGCCAGCGTCCCGAACACGGTCCAGAACGCAAGCGGGAGCAAGATCGCGAATGCCGCAGTGGCTGGACCGACCATGCGACTTGCCGGGCCTCGCATGGCGCCGCTCTCGTCGTGGACGCGACCGGGCGGCATCAGCAGCCGCAGCGTCAGCCAGAGCACCGGAAAGGCGGCGATGAAGCCAAGAACGACGAGGCCAGCCGTAGTGACACGGACGGAGCCGAGAATCACTCCGCTTTCAGCGACGCGGGTGTCGATGTCGTAGGTCTCGTGCCCGTAGAACTCGACGCCTTGATGAAGATACCTGACGGTGAGATCGGGCGTAAGCACGTGCCCGCCCGCGTCATGCGGGATCACCATCGACACGCGAAAGGCACGGGTCGCTCCAGCGCCGAGCGCCATGGTTCCACCCAGCACCTTCTCATGTGGATTCACTTGGACGTTCTCGAACCCCTCGACGCTGACGAACATCGCTTCGAGCGGCAGCTCGAAGATGACGTCGGCAAAGGGGGCATCCTGATCGCCGCTGTTGACGACTTCTACGGTGAATGTCACGACGTCACCCTCAGCGGGTGCTGAAGGACTGATCGAGATGCGGCTGCGGGAAAAATCCGGCTTGGCCTCCACGTTCGCCGGCCACGTCAAGACGAGCGCGGCGACCAAGGCAGTCCCAAGCAAAAGGGGCGGCATCGTTGACTCGAGAATCGTACACCGTGGTCCGAGTTTCAAGATGGCATCAGCGCGTTGAACTATGATCCGCTCCGGCATGGCACTCACACCCGGCGCGCGTCTCGGTCCATACGAGATCCTCGCTCCGCTCGGCGCCGGCGGCATGGGTGAGGTCTATCGGGCTCGCGACACCCGGCTCGATCGCATCGTCGCGCTCAAGACGCTGCCAGAGGAATGGTCGCGCGATCCCGAGCGGCGCGATCGTTTCGCGCGGGAGGCCAAGGCGATCTCGGCGCTGACCCATCCCCACATCTGCACGCTCTACGACGTCGGCGATCACAACGGGATCCAGTTCCTCGTGATGGAGTTGCTCGAAGGACGGCCGCTGGCCGCCCAGTTGAAGAGCGGACCGCTGCCGATAGCGGATGTTCTGGCCTACGCGACGCAGATCGCCGGCGCCCTCGAGAAAGCCCATCGAAGCGGCATCGTTCATCGGGATCTCAAGCCCGCCAACGTCATGCTGACCGCATCGGGTGCGAAACTGCTCGACTTTGGGTTGGCCAAGCAGCGGCCGGTGGGGATCCGCGATCAACGAAGGTGCGACCGAGACCGGTCAGTTGACGATGCAAGGACAGATTCTGGGGACGCCCCAGTACATGGCTCCCGAACAGATCGAGGGGCATGAAGTCGATGCGCGCACGGACGTCTTTGCCTTCGGCGCGCTCGTCTACGAAATGGCGACGGGGCGGCCCGCGTTCGAGGGCGCGAGTCAGGCGAGCCTGATCGGTGCGATTCTCAAGACAACGCCGCCTCCAATCGCACAGGTGGCGCCGGGGCTGCCAGCGGCACTCGACCGTCTCGTGAGCGTTTGCCTTGCGAAGAACCCGGACGACCGATGGTCGACGGCGCACGACGTGCTCGTTCAGTTGCGGGGCATCTCCGACGGCACGCCCACGGAAGCAGCACCGACAGCCCATCGACGCACGTGGCGAGAGGCGATCGCATGGGCGGCGGCGGCAACGTTCGCGGCGATCGCGGTGACGGCGATCATCTTCATTCTGCGAGGCTCGCCTCCGGAATCCGCCGTCGATCTTCTGTATGTTCTTCCGGCTGCAGAAACGACGCTGGCCTTTGGTGAGGCACCGCAGATCTCCCCCGACGGCAAGCATGTGGTCTTCGTCGCGAGCGACCGGTCGGGTCGAAGCCGACTGTACGTTCGTCGGCGCGACGCGCTGGAACCACAGGCCCTGGCGGAAACCGATGAAGCGACCCTCCCGTTCTGGGCGCCAGACAGCCAGAGGCTCGGATTCTTCGCCGAAGGTCAGCTCAAGACGATCTCGATTGCCGGTGGCGGGTCACGAGTGATTGCGCCGGCACCGGTGCCACGAGGTGGCACCTGGAATCGCGACAACCTCATCGTCTTTGCCGCCCAGCCTCAGTCGCCTCCGCTAAGCGTCTCGGCGGACGGCGGACCAGCAGCGCTGGTTCCTGCTGCCGCTGGATTCACTGGGTTCCGGATGTTTCCCAGCTTTCTGCCGGATGGCCGTCACTACCTGTACCTGCATCAGATTCCAGGCCGCCAACGAGAGTCTCGGTGTGGCCTCGCTCGACTCCGAGGAGACGAAGATCCTCGGTGAGTCGTTGGGCCAAGCCGTTTATGCCTCCGGTCACCTGCTGTATCGTCGTGACACTTCGATCGTCGCGCAGCCGTTCGATCAGCAGACATTGGCCTTCACCGGACAATCAGTTGCGATCGCCGACCACATCGGGTTCAACGCGTTTACGTATCAAGCGCTGTTTTCGGTATCCGCCGATGGCGTCCTGGCCTACCAGGCGTCGAAGCCCACGTCGGAACTGGTGTGGTTCGACCGGCAGGGCAAACGGCTACAAACCATCATGCCCGCGGGCGAATACAACACGCTCTGTTTGACGTTCGACGACAAGCGAGTGGTCTACGACCAATCGGTTCCGGCGTCCGGCAATCTGGACGTCTGGGCGGCGGATATCGCTGGTTTGAATCCAACGCGACTCACCTTCCATCCTCTGGTAGACATGGGGCCGATTTGTTCGTCGGTGAGTGACGAAGTGATCTTCGCGACACTGCGCGAGGGGGCACCGAACCTGATCCGCCAGAGGATCGATACACCGGGCAGTGACACGACGGTGGTTCGATCGCCGCAGCCAAAACTGCCTGCGGACTGGTCTCGTGATGGGCGGCTCGTCTACTCCGTACTGAATCCCAAAACCAATTTCGATCTCCTGATCATGCCCGTCGGTGGTGGCGATCCGGTCTCAGTCGCAGCGACGAATGCCGACGAGCGCACCGGGCGTATCTCGCCGGATGGGAAATGGATTGCGTATGTCTCGAACGAGAACGCCGGCAGTTACGAGGTGTTGGTCCAACCGCTGCCGATCACCGGCGTGAAGTGGCAGGTTTCGAAGGATGGCGGGTACCAGCCGCTGTGGCGGCGCGACGGCCGTGAGCTGTATTACGTGGCGCCGGACAAGAAGTTGATCGCCGTCGACATCAAGGCCGGAGGGTCCGGCTTTGCGATGGGCGAGTCACGGGTCCTCATGGATACCCGGATTACGGGATGGGCGGGGATTGGCGCCGGCACTCAATACGCCGTCACCACTGACGGCGAGCGTTTTCTGATCAACACGGCAACGGAAGGGATCTTGCCGATCACCGTGGCCCTCAACTGGACCGCGCTATTGAAGCCCTCGACTCCCAAGTAACAGTCGTCAAGCCCTATTTCTGCGCTGCCTTGCTCAGATCGAGCGACACCGTGTCAATCGCTAACCGCGCAGGCTTCGTCCCCTTTGGTACACGAAACGAGAACGTGCAGGAGAACGGGGGGGCCGCGCTGATCTCGCCGAAAGCCTGCGCCGTGTTGTAAGTCTTGCCGGCCTCGTCGTGCAGCACCGGACTCGGCACGGCGCCGGGCTTGAACGCCGCCGACACCTTGAAATCGAGCGTCACCGACACGAACTCATTCGCATCGCCCGGGCGGATGACGCCACGCACGCTGTTGGCGCCGGCCGGGCAGTCCGTCAGGCTGACATTCGTGGCTCGAGCGACGCTTGCGACGGCGACCTCGAGGCCTTTGTATGCACCGGAAGCGCCTTGACCGCCGGGACGAGCGCCCACGACCGAAACCAACGCGCAGGCCAGCCCGACCATCAATGCAGGGTGTCGATTCACGATGACAACTCCGTGGGTAGTTTTCAGTTGCCAGTTAACAGTTCAAAGATGGCATCAGCCAATTCGAACGTGTCGAACCGTCCTTTGAACTGGCAACTGATAACTGAAAACTGAACCCCGTTCGTCCTAGAGCGGCCGATCCGGGAACATCATGGTGCGCCACATGTGCGCCGACGGGCTGTGGTCATAGCCGAGCCCTTCTTTCGGCTGCTTGAAGTGGCGGCCAATGATGTCGATGAACGGTTCGATCGACACCTTGGCGTTGGGATCGAACGAGTACAGATCGTTGACCGTGACCAGACGTGGTGCGTCATACCACTTGTGCTTGCGGACCATCTGGTAGGTCTGTTCGAGATAGGGCTCGGGCTTGTAGTCCTCGCCAAACGTCCGCAGATAGCTCTCCGGGTATTCGTACCCGAACTTATCGTCCGGATAGAAGCGCAACGTCTGATGGTAGCGAATGGCAAACGTCGCTCGCTCCGAAAGGTACGGCTCGTACATCTGTGCGCCCCACCAGCCGTGGTCGACCTTCAGCATGGTCAGCACCGTATCGTGGAGCAGACAGGCGAGAATGATCTCTTCCGGCATGCCGGTCTTGAGGGCGCGTGTTGCGCTCTGCAGCACGTGATTGGCCGGCGCAAACCGCTTCTCGAAGAACTCGATGATGGTTGGACGATTCGACATCGCGGGCAGTGGTCCTCGCGGCTGGCCGTCGCGGCCGCTCGCGTTGAACACGTTGCCGGCGCCACGTCGCACGCCAGTTCGTTTGGCGTCGGCCGCCGCGATTTCTGCCATCGTCGGATAGCTCGGAGGCGTGCTGCCGCCCTGCTGCGCCAGCGCTAGTTCGTCGAGCCGTTCCTCCATGTAGTGCTCGAGCGCATCGGCCTTTTCCTCGGAGGTCATGAGTGCCACGGCCGCCGTTCCACCCAGGCTCGCAATGAATGCTCGACGATCGATCTCCATGTCGTTCCCCCTTGTTTGGCCACCCGGCTGACGCCACTGGCGACCGCCTGACCAGCCCGCGCCGACAAGATGCGCCTTGGCGGGCGGTTCGGTCAAGTCATATCCGCGGAAGACGGGCCGGCTATCGCCGTTCGGCCATGGCCTTCAGGCGGGCCAGACGCTGCTCCCACTGGTTTGCAATCTGGTCGAGCCAGCGGGCCATGGTCCGAAGCTGCTGAAGCTGCACCTCATACAAGACCTCCTTGCCATCTCGGCTTGAAGTCACAAGACCAGCCCGGTCGAGAATGCGAAGGTGCTTGATCACCGCCTGGCGCGTAACCGGGAGGTCCGCGGCCACCTGAGTAGCCGTCGCACGGCCGCGCGAAGCCACCTCCTTCAGGACGAGCGATCGTGTCCGATCGGAGAGGGCGCCGAACACCGCTTCGCGCCGCGCCTCAGCGTTGCTGGCCAGCATAGCTTTCGAGCGCCGCAAACCCGCCGCGCCACCCTTGAAGGCTCGTGCCAGCCTTGCTGAGGTCGCCTTCGTGGGGATCGGTCAAGGCGGCGAATCCGCTCTCGACCACGCGCAGGAGCGTGGAATCGACCCGGTCTTCCAGCAGGAACTCGACGAGCGTGGAGTTACCGGGAGCGGGATCTTGATCAGGGACATGGCCGACGAAACGGAAGGCAAACCGGCGTGGCGGCTCGACGCTTTCCACACGGCCCCGGTACTCGCCGTGCTCTTTCCAGCGAAAGGCAAGGCGCCCACCCGGGCGCAGCTCGATGTCAGCGCCGTCGAACGCATACCACTGTGCGACGTGTTCCGGCTGGGTTACGAGGGCCCAGACGACCGCCACTGGGGCCTTGATCACTACTTCATGCTCGATTGAATCAGTCATGACGTTCTCTTGCGCCATCATCCGCCGCCCTTGATGTGTAACCCATCGGTTACGTGAAACCAAACGGTAGCACATAACGTTGACACGCGCAACCGGACTGGCACGCCGGCTTGACCCGCTTCTAGCACGCGGTGCTGGGTGCCAGCTTCCTCAACACAGTAGACAGGGTCGAGTGCCGTCCTTTTGGCTGGCCGGGCGGTCAGCTACAATGCCGCCGTCGTGAAAGTGACCTCACACTTCGAGAAAAGCGATCCCGAGATTCTGGCCACGTACCGCCGGATTCTCGAGACAGCGCAGACGCTGGGCCCGGTGACCGAGGAGGCCAAGAAGACCTCCATTCATCTGGTGCGGCGCACCGCATTTGCCGGCGTGGCGACACGGCGATCCTCGCTGGTCCTCACTCTCAAATCGGCTACCGACGTGCACAGCCCGCGAGTCGAGAAACGAGAACGGACGTCAGCCAATCGGTGGCACATCCAGATTCGGCTCAAGGATCCGGCACAGGTCGATCGACAGCTCACGAGTTGGTTGAGATCGGCCTACGAGCTCGCTGGGCCGTAGTCGCCGAACGTCAGTCTTTGACGACCAACACGCGCTGGACGCCGCTGTTGAAATGCGGGTCCTTCGTCCCCTCTTGCGAAGCGACGAGCCGGATTTCGATTTCCGAATCGGTCGCGGCCGTCGCAGGGACCGGCGCACGGACGACCACGCGCTGCTCGGCACCCTGCTCGATGTCGACCAGTGCCGGCTGTACCTGTGGCACGAGCTGACCATCGGCAAGCGCCGTCATGCGGAATCGCGCGCGTGGTCCGAGGTTGCGGACGACGAACTCCACCGTAGAGTCGCGGCCGGCAGAGGCCTTGGCAAGGGCGCCAGGCACGACTTCGATCAGCTCGGCGCGAAAGAGCCGCGCGTGCACACGCTGAACGTTGGTGCCGGCGCCGTCGAGGCTCGTGACGGCGACGCGAAACGCCTGCGTTGGAAGATCGATCGGGCCAACGAACTCGCGATCGTCAACGGGCGCGAGGTCGACGGTGCTGATCGGCTTGCCTTGACTCGACAACAGCGTAAAGACCGGCGCCTTGGTATCCGTAACCGGGTCGGACAGCCGGACGCGCAGCATGGCCGGCCGGCCTGCGACCGGCTGACCTTCCATCTTGAAGAGGCCTTCGTGACCCGGACGCCCACCGGGCCGCACGAAGTCGACGGAAATCAGATCCAGCTCGCTTCGTCCGTGGATCACGAGCCAGAAGCGCTCCGTTGGCTTTACGGTCACGCGCCAGTCGCCGACCGTTGGCGCATCCACCCTGACGATGCGGCCGCAGCTCATGGACGTGTCCTGAACAGCCGGCCCGGGCTTGACGACGGCACCGTCGGGTCCGGCAATCGTGACGGCTCCGCCAGTGCCGTCAAACGTGGTCGAGAACGTCACGCGGCTCACCGCGTGATCAACCGGAATCGTGAAGGTCGTGTCATCCGCTCGCGTGCCACCGGCCCAGAGCAGCAAGACGCTGTCGGACCGCGTGGACTCGGCCATGACGATCGACATGTTCACCATCTCCGCCGGGCTCATGGGAAATGGTTGCCCGCCCGTGTCGGAGGAGGTGTTCACATACGCGGGATCGAGAGGGCCGCAGACGCCCGGACCAAACGAACGCCGCTGCGACTGGGCCTCGGCGGCGAACGTGAGACCGATGAGAATGGTGGCGAAGGCCGCCTTCATGGCACTCAGTGTGCCACTTTCACGACCGGCAGTGCGTCGTCGTCGAGCGGTAGTGCACTGCTTCGTTACCTTCCCGACGGTGCCTCGCTCCATGATTGGCCACTCACTGACGCGTCAGGCGCTGAAGCTCCGCCAGCCAGTTGAGCACCACTGTGACCTCGCGTCCCCGTGCGTCGCCCAAGGGACGCACCAACACCAGCGTTCGTCCATCAGGGTGGACGTCATAGTCGTCGTATAAGGGCGGCGAGAACGATTCCAAGACCGTTCGTCGCGAGAGCACTCGCGCGCCGGAGGACGTGTCGATCCGTGCGGCCATCAAGCGGCTTCCGTGCCGGTAATAGATCTCGGTGCCGTCCGGCGACCACGAGGGATCCGTGCCTTCGCCGATCAGCCACTGCGTGCTCGTGTCAGGGAACGGAGCGACGTAGATCTCGAAATATCCGGAATCGCGTGAGTAGTAAACCAACCGGCGGTCATCAGGGGACAGCCGTCCACCCCACGTATCTCCGGGCCCAACCAGATGCCTCGATTCGTCGCCGATCCTCGCCACAATCGACGACCGGCTGATTCCGTCGGCCGCCACGTCCTCAATCACTCCGTACGCGAGCGTCCGCTGAGGCGTCCATCCCACGAGCCAATGGAAATTCGCCAAGGGAACGATCAACGTCTCGTCGCCGCGGCCGTCTGCGGATTTGGTGTAGATGCCGGATCTTTCGTTTGGCACCGGCCGTGAGTAGATGACCGAGGCGCCGTCTGGTGTCCAGACCGGGGCCCGCCCGCCATGAGATGTCAGCCTGAATGGTGGCGTCGCGCTTTCCAGGTCGTACATCCAGAGCTCAGGTGCTTCCCCCGCGCGACGAGTTCGCGCCACGACCAACCGCTTCCCGCTCGGAGAGAACTGCGGATTCTGAATCAGCGGATCTTCAGACAGCATTCGCTCCGTGCCATCTGGCCCTACGAGGACCAGTCCAAACGCTTGCGCAGCTGGCGCGTACGCCAGCGTCCCGTCGCGAGAGACAGCCGCGTGTGGTGCACCACCCGAGCCTCGCTCGACCGCAACATCTTCGACAACGGGAACGGCTTGACCAGTAATCTCCAGACGAGTCGCGTCAAAAGGCACGGCCAGCAGCGTCGTCTCTCGATTCACAATCAGATGTCCGCTGGCCGCGTAACGCGCGGCGATGCCTTCGACGAGGCGATCGGTTCGACGTCGGCTCGCCAGGTCGAGAGCATGAATCCAACGGCCCTCGTTGAAGAGTACCGTCCGACCATCCGGCAAAAACTCGGGGTAGAGATGGCCGAGGCCGGCGTCGAGGGTTGTCACTATCTCGGCGTTTCCACCACTCGCATCAACGATCCGGAGCGGCGAACGGTATCCGGAGGCGAATACGATGCGATTGTCGATTCCCCAGCTCGCACCAGATGGGTATCCGAGCGCGGCAGCGATGTCGACTGCTGCACCGCCAGCGACGGGAACCCGCTTCAGGCGACGATCCGCAAAGAACCCGATCCACGCTCCGTCGGGTGAGAAAAAGGGACCCAACCCGCCTTCCGTGCCCGCGACGACGGTGGCTTCCGGGCGATCGAGCGTCCTCCGATAGAGACGCTGGCCCGTGGAATCGGTGCCCGCGATCACGAGCGTTCCGCCGTCGGGCGATAGAGCCAGGGACAGCAGCGTGCCGGGTCCGCGCGAGACGCTGACTCCCGCCGGGAGCAGCGCGGTCATGTGCACGGCACCGGCCGGAGGCTCGGGCCGGGCCCGCAGCCACGATGCTGCGATCCAGAAGGTGAGCGCGACCGCTGCAGCGAGGGCGCCGGCGAACATCAGGCCGCGGCGCAACGTGCTCTGCGGCCGCGCCACGCTCACGTCGTTCTTCGGATTCGAGGTCCGACCAGCGATGAGCGCGTCGAGCTCGATTCGTGCGTCACCAACGTCGCGCAGGCGCTGTCGGTGATCTTTCTCGAGGCATCGCTGCAGCAGGATCCGCACGGTTAGCGGCGTGGCCTGGGGTAACGCGTTCAGGTCTGGTTCGTGGTTGAGAACGGCGGCAATCGTGTCCGAAAGCGTCTGCCCTGGAAATGCTGCCCGACCGGTCAGCATCTCGTACAGGACCGTGCCGAACGACCAGATGTCGGTGCGCTTGTCGATCGCCTGGCCACGTGCCTGCTCGGGGCTCATGTAGCCCGGCGTCCCGACAATCATGCCCGCCTGCGTCCCGGACATCGTGACGGTCGGCGGCGATTGGGCGTGATCGTCGTCCTGACCACCAACGAGCTTGGCCAGGCCAAAGTCCAGAACCTTGGCACGACCCTCCGGCGTGAGCTTGATGTTGGCGGGTTTCAAGTCGCGGTGGACGATGCCTTTCTCGTGAGCAGCTTCGAGCGCATCGGCGATGTCTCGTGCGATCCGAAGCGCCTCCGCTGCTGGGAACGGGCCCGTGGCGAGACGTTCAGCCAATGTCGGACCACCGATCAACTCGAGGACGAGCGCCTTGACGGGTGCTTGCTCCGGGCGGGTCAGCTCTTCGAGCCCGTAAATGGCGCCGATGTGCGGGTGAGTCAGGGAGGCTAGGACACGCGCTTCGCGCTCGAAGCGGGCGGCGCGTTCCGGATTCGCTTGGAACGACTCAGGCAACACTTTGATCGCGACATCGCGGCCGAGCCTCGAGTCGTGAGCCCGATAGACCGCACCCATGCCTCCTCGGCCGATCAGCTCGGTCACTTCATATATGCCAAGCCTTGTGCCGGGCGCGAGTGGCCCCGATCCTTCGATTCGGCTCATCGCGGTGGCAACGGCCTCCCCTCGCCGAGCTCTCGGAGCATGCGGTCGTTGCCGGTCAGCTCCCAATAGATCAACGACACCGGGATCATGCCGGTGCGGTTGATCTCGTCCATGACGAGTTGCATGGTGAAGCGGTCGCCCAGCTGTCGTGCGCGCTCGGCGATCGTTTCTTCCATCAGCCTCCCGCCGGTGATATAGCTGGCGCCGTACCCGGGCTGCCGTAGGTAGAGATGCTGCTCGAAACCCAGCAACGGATCGCGTCGCATCCACCCGCGCGGCGTCCAGTTCACGTGGATGTCACCGGCCTCGGCCATCGTCAGATCGTTGGAGTGCGCGTAGAGGTTCCCGAGCCCACGAGCGGCGCGGGTGATCAACATGATCCAGACGATTTCGCGCGAGCGTGGCGACTCGTCGTAGAGACCAGCGTGCATCATCCACTCTTCCATCGCCGTCGCCATGCCCTCTGAACGACTCATCCACACGTTGTAGAGCAGCGGGCCGCTGCGGATGGGACTCGCGTGTGGTGAGACGCGAATGCGCATGTTGTCCCACCAGTGATACAGGTGAGTCCAGAGTGGGATGGGGTCGCGATGCGTGGCCTGCATGAAGAAGTTGCGCGCGCTCTCTGGAGCGAAAGCCGCCGTACGCTCACGCAACGCCCGCTCCATCCACGGTTCCATCGTCACCATTCCGCTGCTGGCGACCCACTTCAGATATCGGGCGATCGAGCGCTCTTGCAGGGCGTCGTACTCTTCGCGAGTGTTTGCCACGGGGAGCGGCGGGAGATTCCGGTTGCGATTCTCCTCGAGACGCAGCGAGGCATGGGCACGCGCCAGCTCGCGTCGCGTGACGGTGACTTCCTCCTCCCACGACATCGGCACGAGCAGGACGTTGCGGAGATACCAGGTGTAGTGCTCTTTGCCGATGCCGGACGCCCCCGTTTTCTTCGGCGCTTCGGCCTCCAGCCATTTCGCGAAATCGTCCGTCGCGGTTCGTGCGGCGGTGACGGCACTGGCGAGCGGCGCGTCCGCGGCGTCCACTCGGTTGCCAAGCTCGCGCAGCGCGCCGCTCTGCTCCTCGAACGCGCGGACGCTGCCCACCCAAAGGTCCTTCGCGTTCGCACCGGCGAGGTTGCGTCGAGCGGTCTGCAGGAGCGGCGGAATGGTGCGCAGCTTCTCACCCAGGGCGTCCGCCTGGACTTTTGAGAGGGGTTGAACTTTGTCTAGTCGGGTTCGCGGCCAGATCGGATAGTCGTACAACTTGATCGCGCCGTGGATGACCGGCCCCTCCTTGGACGGCGTGTCGCTTTCCTCCGTGATGATCGACGCGTAGTAGGCGGGATCGCGCGCGAAAGGTTGCAGCACCCGCAGGTGGTACTCCAGGCCGTTCATCTCTGCTCGTACTAGGTGGTGATCGACCCGCTGGGGGATTGACCAGCCCTTGGTGTCGATCGCGAGCAGACGTTCCTGCAAGCGGCGGAGCTCGGTGAGACGCCTGGCGTTGGTCGCGGCCGAGTAATCCGGCACCCCGCCGTCGATCCGCGGCGGCTCCTCGAAGGTTCGCCACTCCTTGAACAACTTGAGGAGCGCTGGGTCGACCGCCGCTTGGGCGCTGACGTCCAGGCGGCTGACGGCCGAGCCGACCACGGCGGCGAGCAGCACTAGTCCGGCTGCGGCCACGCATCTCGAGGCCAGCGGGGTCGCGCACGCATTCGTCATACGGCTGGAGGATACGTCACTCCCCAGCCTCTGGAAGTCGCTCGATTTCCGGCCCGTCTCTACGACTACTCGCTACAATACGTCGCGTGCGCCACCTCATCCGTGCGATGGGGTGACGAACCTGGATGGCTACCGGCAAGCATCCGCGAGACACAACAAGAACGCGAACGGTGACGCCAATGCGCTATGTCGCTTCGCTGGTTATTGTTCTACTCCTGCTTGTCGGCGCGTGGTTCGTCAAAGGCAGTTCGGTGCTTACGACGAGCGACCCGCCACCGGCAAGTGCGCCTGCCACTGTCGGCACGTGGGTCAACATCGGTCCTGCCCCCCTCAGTTACATCGACAATCCGGCGGAGCCCGCCAATTGGAATAGCGGCCGCGTTGCCACTCTCGCCGTCGATCCGCTCAACACGAATCACTGGTTGATGGGTGCTGGCAATGGCGGTGTGTGGGAAAGCTTCGATGGCGGGACGTCATGGCTCCCGATCACCGATGCTGCCCCCACGCTTGCGACGGGAGCGATCGCCTTCGCCCCGAGCGATCCGCAAATCATCTATGTCGGAACCGGAGAAGCTCCGGGCGGCGTCGGGTTCGTGCAGGTCGGAGTTGGGATGCTGAAGTCGCTCAACGGCGGGCGCACCTGGTTGCTGCAAGCAGCTTCGACATTTGCGCGCGGGTCGGTGCGCCGAATTCGCGTCCACCCGTCCAACGCAAATGTCGTCCTCGCCGCGACCAGCCGCGGTGGTTTCGGGAAAGACAGCCGGGAAGGTGCGCCGTCGCCCCCGCTTTTTGGAATTCAGAAGTCGATCGACGGCGGTAGTTCGTGGACCAGAACGCTCGCCGGACAGGCGAGCGCCCTCGAAGTGGACGCGACCAATTTCAACAACCAGTACACCGCGATTGCCGACCAGCGTAGTGGGAGGCCGGGCGAGGCGCCTGGGAGCGTCACGAATGGGCTCTATCGTTCGATCGATGGCGGCGACACGTGGACGAGAGTCGAGGGGCCGTGGGGGACGAGCTCGTCCCCATCAGTCGCGACCGTTGGCCGCATCGAGCTTTCGCTATCACCCTCGTCGCCCAATGTGTTGTACGCAAGCATTCAGATTCCACCGAACGACGGTCCGTCATCGACGGGGCTCTTGGGTCTCTACCGGACCGATAATGCGTGGGCGCCTGTTCCGGTGTGGGTTGAAGTGCCAAGGCAGCCGACCGGGATCGACTACTGCGAGCCGAAGTGCGGCTACACGCACGGCATCATCGTCGATCCGGTCAATCCCAATACGCTCTACGCGGGTGGCGCCGAAAAGGGTTTCTGGCGTTGCACGAACTGCGGCGGCTCGCCGTCGTGGGCCAACATCACGAGGACGGCGCGCGTCCACTCCGACCTGCACGCCCTCGCGTTCGCAGGGAATCGGTTGATCGTTGGTACCGACGGCGGGGTGTGGAGCACCACGAACAGCGGGCAGAGCTGGCAGAACCACAACAACGGGCTGTCCACGGCGATGTTTTACAGCGCCGCGCTTCATCCGACGGACCGGCAGTTCATGATTGGTGGGCTGCGAGACTTCCAGGCGAGCGTTGCTGGGCCGAGCAATCGCTGGTCGATTCTCCAGCAGGTTGCCAGTTGGGAATGGGGCGAGGCCGAGGTCGCCATGTCCTCGAGTCATCCATCGACTCACTGGATGCTGGCGTGGATTTTCGGAGCCATTTCGCGGACGACCGATGGCGGCAAGACAGGGATCCAGGCCGATGTCGGTATCGATAAGGCTGGCGCGGCGTTTGTCGCGCCGGTTCGCAAATGCCCGGCCGATGACGAAGTGTTTCTGACCGGCACGAATCGGCTGTGGCGGACCAACAACTTCTTCTCGGCGTCGCCGCCTTCGTGGGCGCAAAACAGCCCCACCCATCCATTCCCGTTCCCGAATTCCCTCGACGCGCCGGGCACGATCCACTCCATCGCTTTTCCGCCGAGTGAAGCTGGTTGCAACACCTACGCTTACGGGAACCGCGGCGGGGAGGTTTATCTGACGCGCAACGGCGGCGCCTCGTGGACCGATCTGGATCCGACGGGAACATTACCGGCGCGGCCAATCAACAGCATCGTGTTTCACCCTTCGACGGCTGCGACTGCTTACGCCGCCATTTCGAGTTTCAACGATGCGACCCCAGTCAGGCCTGGACACGTGTTCAAGACGGTCAACGCGCTCGACGCGACACCCACGTGGGTCGACGTCAGTCCTGCCGCTGACGTGCCGTTCAACGTGCTGGCCATCGACCCCCGCAATCCCAGTCTCATCTACGCCGGAAGCGATCGTGGGTTGTGGCAGAGCACCGACGGCGGCACCACGTGGTCGAAGCAAGGGTTAGAGGTGGGCATTCCAAATGCGTCGGTCTTCGATATTCAGATCAATCCAACGACCGACACCACGATAGCGTTTACTTACGGCCGCGGTGCCTATCGGCTGGTCACGACCGCAACGTCCGTGCACCCACCGACGGATCTACGCGTCGTCTCGGTGGTCGGCAGCAACGTCACGATGTCGTTCAAAGCGCCGACCGACAGCCTGACGCCGACAGGTTATGTGCTCGAGGGTGGGGGAACACCGGGCCAGGTTCTCGGCTCGCTTCAGCTTGGCGCCTCGTCGACGACGTTTACCTTCTCAGCGCCAACGGGAGCGTTTTACGTCCGCGTGCACACACTCGCGGGAGGATTGCGCAGCGCCGCGTCAAACGAAGTGCGGCTGTTCGTAAATGTGCCCACGCTTCCCGCTCCGCCAACGAACCTGCTCTCTCTCGTGGATGGCAACACGCTGTCGCTCGCCTGGATGAACAACGCGAGCGGCGGGACTTCGACGAGATTCCACATCGTCGTCC
The DNA here is from genome assembly GCA_963724485.1 of uncultured Acidobacteriota bacterium. Lineage (GTDB taxonomy): Bacteria > Acidobacteriota > Vicinamibacteria > Vicinamibacterales > UBA2999 > JACCSI01. Next base: position 83,136 of record CAVRUW010000002.1, on the reverse strand, counting down.
GCGGCGCGGCGAGCGCCTTTGTGCCCGTTGGCTTGACCGAAAGCATCACGTTCAACAACGTGCCGGCGGGGACGTATCAGCTGTGGGTTCACGGCGTTAACGCAAATGGTGACGGTCCGAACTCTAACCGCGTGGACGTGGTCATACCTGACACGTGCACTGGCATCCCCGGTGCGCCGGCGAACTTCAGCGCGACGAACACCGGGAATTTGATTACGCTGCTCTGGGATCTCCCGGTCAGCGGCCCTGCGCCGACGAGTTTCGTCGTCAACGTCACGGGCGCCTTTGCTGGCAGTTTCCCAGTCACGGCTCGGAGCCTTTCAGGCAGTGCCGGTGCTGGCTCTTACACGTTTAGGGTGACGTCCAGAAATAGCTGCGGGTTATCGGCGCCAACGCCTCCCGCCACCGTGGTGGTGCCGTAGCCAAGCCATGAGACTTGACTCTGGTGCGCGCCTCGGACCGTACGAGATCGTCGAGCCGCTTGGCGAAGGCGGAATGGGCGAGGTCTACCGCGCGCGTGATGGGCGGCTTGGGCGGATCGTGGCGATCAAGGTGCTGCGGCATGACCTGGCCGCCGATCCCGATCGAGTCGAGCGATTTGAACGCGAAGCACGTTCCGCTTCCGCCTTGAATCACCCCAACATCGTCACCATCCACGACGTCGGTGTCGAGGGGCCGACGTCCTACATCGCGATGGAGTGGGTGGATGGCGCCTCGTTGCGGGAACTCCTAGCCACGGGTCGACCACAAGCGGTACCGACGGTTGTCAAGATCGGCGCACAAATTGCGGAAGGACTGGCGAAGGCGCACGCCGCTGGCATCATCCATCGCGATCTGAAGCCCGACAACGTGATGGTGACGCGCGACGGGCTGGTCAAAATCCTCGACTTCGGACTTGCGAAGCTGGCGCCGGCCGAAGCCGATCTGGGTTCGCAGCTCGCAACAGCGGCCGGAGGAACGGCGGCGGGCGTTCTCCTCGGCACGGTCGGATACATGTCGCCGGAGCAGGCGACCGGGAGAGTCGTGGACTACCGGTCCGATCAATTTGCGCTTGGCATCATCCTCTACGAGTTGGCCACCGGAAAACGCGCGTTCGGGCGCGAGTCGGCGCCGCAAACACTGGCCGCAATCATCGAACACGAACTCGAGCGGGCTGAGACGCACAATCCGCAAGTGCCCGTTCAGCTCTCGCACGTCATCGCGCGCTGCCTTGCGAAGAAGCCGGACGAGCGATACGAATCGACCCGCGATCTCGCGCGCGACCTGAGAGATCTGGTTCATGAGAGCTCCGCCTCTCGGCCCGCTGCACACACCCGTTCGCCGGACGTCCATCGGGCGGCTCGTGCTTGCCGCGACGCTCGTCGCGCTCGTCGCCCTTGCGGCCTTCTGGACGCTGCGCTCGCGTGCCGACGTCGCTTCCGCCAGAGATGACGCTCGACGTGTCGTGGCCGTCCTGCCGTTCAGAGACCTCACCGGGGATCCAGCGCGTGCCTACTTTTCGGCCGGCGTGACCGATGAGATCCGGGGACAACTCTCCAAACTCGGCGCGCTGCGGGTGCTGAGCCGAGGCGCTGTGCAACGGTACGACGACGCCAACGTCGCGGGCTTGCGAGCAGATCTCGGAGCGGGCAGCGCCGTCGAAGGCAGCGTCCGCCTGGAGGGAGCGCGAGTTCGGGTGGCTGTCGAACTCGTCGACACCGAAACGGAGCAGACGATCTGGACCGAGCAGTACGACCGCAGCCTGGACGATGTGCTCTCGGTTCAGCGTGATGTCGCGCTGCGCATCGCGGAGGCGCTGAAGGCGACCCTGACCCCGGCCGAGCGAAAGAACGTCGAGCGGCTGCCGACGACGAATCCCGAGGCGTATCAGATCTACTTGCGATCTCAGGTGCTCAGCTCGGGCGAGCGGCAGCAGAATCTGCGCGCGATCGAACTCCTCCGGGACGCACTGAAGCTCGATCCTGGCTTCGCCGTCGCACAGGCCAGCATGGCCTATCGACTCTTTTTTCTCGCGTACTACGGAGATCCCAAGTATCTCGACCTCTCCATCGAAGAGGCGGAGAGGGCGGTCGAAATGGACCCGACGCTGGCGCGAGCGCATGTGGCTCTTGCAAGCGGCTATGCGGTGAAGGGATGGGCGGCGAGGTCTAGGCAGGAATTTCTGAAAGCGCAGGAGCTCGAGCGCAGTGGCGGTTCCATCTCGAATATCGCCGTCCTCGAGTCCGAGATCCTCGGCCGGCATGACGAGGGGCTCGCCTGGGCGCGCCGGCTTCTCGATCGATCACCGCTCATGGGCGACACCATCTACCACATCGCTTGGCCGATGATGTTCCTCCGTGACGATGCGACATCGGAACGCTGGTTGACGGAGGGTGCAGCGCGGTTCCCTCGAGCGCCGCGGTTGCAGGCTCTGCTGGCGGGGCTGGATTATCTGCGTGGGAACGAGGCTGCCGCAGTATCACGGGCGCGGAAGATGATAGAAGAGAACCCCGCGTTCGAAGAAGGACTGATGGTGTTGGGCGAGTTGAGTTTTCTGACCGGAGCACCGGATGCGGAGACAAATATCGAGCGCCTGTTTCGCAACACCCCTGGGTTGACAACCTCGCCGCTCCTCAAACCGGAAACTCACCGGACAACCTACGCATACCTGTTGATGAAGCGCGGGGAGCGTGCCCGGGCGTTGGATCTTCTGGCCGAATCCTCGAAACAGGCTCAGGCGGCATTGGCGGATGGCAACGAGGGCCAGCGAGTCCCGATCGAGATCGCGGCCATCCATGCGGTGAAAGGGGAATCGGTCCCGGCCCTCGAGTGGCTCGAGCGTGGATTTACGGCAGGGTACAAAGATTACTCAACGCTCGGGCGGCACCCTGTTTTCGAAAGTGTTCGGCGCGAGTCGCGTTTCCAGGATCTTCTGAAGAAGATGCAGGAGGCGGTCGCCACCATGCGCAATCGATCGACGGCCCTCGCCGAACTCAGAGCGTTGCCGGTCCCTGCAGTCCCCAACGCGCGCTGAGCGCTGGCGGCTCGCCAGGTCGTAAGATTCCAACTATTCCATTGTTGGCTATAGCAACTATTGTTAATATTGGGGATGCCTCGACAACGCCGCGAGGGGGACAATCCCGAGGACTTCCTGCCGCTTCCCGGCGACACGTTTGACGTGCTCGTCTCGCTGGCGGACGGCGACCGCCATGGTTACGCCATCCTGCAGGAGATCGCCGAGCGCACGGACGGTCGGACCCGCCTCAGCCCGAGCACCCTCTATGCCGTGATCAGGCGGCTGCTCGAATCGGGGCTGATCGAAGAACTCCGCGAACGACCCGATCCCGATCACGATGACGAGCGCCGTCGCTACTACCGCCTGACGACCCTGGGCCGTCGCGTTGCGCAGGCCGAAGCCGTGCGACTGACGCGTCTGCTGGCTGATGCGCGCGCGACCGGGCTGCTGCCACGGAGGCGATAGCGATGCCGCTCACTCCGTCGCAGTCCTGGGCGCGCGCGGTGTTCAGCGCGGTGCTTCATCTCTATCCCACCGCGTACCGCGAGGAGTACGGCAGAGAGATGACCCTGGTTTTCGTGGATCGGCTGCGGGAGGCGCGCGGCGCGCCATGGGCGTGGACGGCACTCAGCGCCATTCTGGCGGTGACGATGGAGGCTCCCGGTCAGCACCTTCGAGTCCTCGCTGCCGATCTGCGGCTCGCTGTACGTCTCATCCGGCGCGAACCCGGCTTTGCAGCCGTAGCCGTGGGGACAGTGGCCCTGGGAATTGGTGTTACAAGCGCGGTCTTCAGCGTCGGAAAGCTGCTGTTGATCGATCCGCTGCCATACCGTGAGGCAGACCGGGCAACGATGGTCTGGGTGACCAATCCTCGTCAGGGGTTCGACCGCGACGTCACGTCCTATCCCCGGCTCGTGGCGTGGCGCGATCACAGTCAACTGTTCGAAACCTTCGCGGCCTACACCTTCAGGCGGGCAGTGCTCACCGGTGTGGGTGACCCGGAGCAACTGCGGGTGGTGAGGGCGACACCAGAGCTGTTTCAGGTCGTTCAGACGGAACCAGTGTTGGGACGTGTGGTGGCCGCGACCGAAGAACAGGCAGCCGTCGTGGTCCTCAGCTACGGCTTCTGGCAACGGAAGTTCGCCGGTCAGCGGACGGTAGTCGGTCAGACGCTACGGCTGGATGCGGTCCCCCATACCGTCATCGGGGTGCTGCCTCCGTCGTTTCAGTTCCCGGAGCGAGACGTCGATGCCTGGGTGCCGTTACAACCGAGTCCTGACGATCGACAGAGCGGTTCCTTCTGGCTGCAAACTGTCGCCCGACTCAAACCTCACGTCACGATCGCCCAGGCGCAAGCAGAGATGAGTGCGATTGCCGAGAGGCTGGCCGCCGAGCGGCCGGCGGATCGCGATCTCGGTGTGGCACTCGTCAGCCTGCGCGAGGAGCTCGCGGGTCCGTTCAAACCAGCGCTCATGCTGCTGACGGCCGCCGTGGTTGGTGTGCTGCTGATTGCGTGCGTGAACGTCGCCGGGATGCTGGTCGCGCGTGGCGCCGATCGGCGGCGGGAAGTCGCCATTCGAACGGCTCTTGGCGCCTCCAGGCGTCGCATTGCCCGGCAGTTGCTCACCGAGGGGCTGGTCCTGTTCCTTCTCGGCGGCGCCTTCGGCGTCGCGATCGGCACCCTCGCGCTTCGACTCCTGCTGCAGGTGGCACCACCGACGCTCTCGTGGTTGCGGGACGTCTCACTGGATGCGCCGATGGTCGCCCTCGCGCTCGCGATGGCGGCACTCACCGGCGTGGCGTTCGGCGTGTGGCCAAGTTGGAAGGCCGCTGGCGCCGATGTCGTCGAAGTGGCGTCGGGTGGAAGCAAGGGAGCCGTTCGCGGAGGGCTGTCGCAACGCTTCAGGCGAGCACTCGTCATCTCGGAGATCGCGATTGCCACGCTGGTGCTCTCGTCGACGACGCTGATGGTCGCTAGCTTGATCAAAGCGCAACGAGTTGACCTCGGCTTCGAGCCGCGGGGTGTCCTCTCGGCTCGATTGCAACTTCCGGCAAACCAGTATGGCGAACCAGCCGCTCGCCAGGCGTTCTGGGATCGTGTGATCGAGCGGGTGCGCGCGCTTCCTGGCGTCTCCGGCGTCGCCGCGGGCAGCTCCGTGCTCTTGGGTCGTCTGCCGAATTCGAGCGCCTTCACCATCGAGGGCCGGCCGGAGGTGATCCAGCAGCCCCTGACGTTCGATGTGGTCAGCCCTGACTTCTTTCGTGTCCTCCAGATCCCGCTACTGAGCGGCCGTTACTTCTCGGCCGCCGACACGCTCGAAAGCCCGCAAGTGACGATCATCAACGAGAAGACGGCACAGACCCACTGGCCCGATGCCGATCCGCTCGGTAAGCGATTGACCTTCGGGAGTCCGGACGGCAACAACGCGCCTTGGTTAACGGTGGTTGGTGTCGTCGCTGATACCCGGCGCGGCGGTGTCGAGCATCCGGTGTTCACCGAGTCGTACCAGCCCTACACGCAAGATCCTCGATCGATGACGCTGCTGCTTCGAACCGCGGGCGACCCGGCTGCACTGGCGCCGGCGCTTCGGGCGGTCGTTCGAGAGATCAACCCGGATCAGCCACTGGGATTGGTAGCATCTCTCGACGCGCTGGTAGATGACCAGATGGCCACGCGCCGGTTCAACACCTGGTTGCTGACCGCCTTTGGCACTGCGGCCATCGTCCTCACGGCCATCGGCCTGTACGGTTTGCTCGCCTACATCGTGGCTTTGCGCAGGCGCGAAGTCGCAGTCCGTCTGTCCGTCGGCGCCACGCCGCGCGACGTCATGGGGCTGGTGGCCCGCAATGTGGCCGTCGTGGTTGGCATCGGTGTAAGTCTCGGGATCGCTGGTGCATACCTGACCGCAACGAGTCTCCGGGGCCTGCTGTTCGGCATCACACCATGGGACCCGGTCGCGCAGGCGTTCACCATCGCAATGCTCGTTCTCGTCGCGACTGACGGCGGCATGGATTCCGGCGCGGCGTGCGATGCGCGTCGATCCGGCAACCGTGTTGCGAAGTGAGTAGAGTGCTCTAGCTCCCTGATCTCCCTGATCTCCCTGTGCTCGCCACCCCACACTCCATGGCGATCTCGACGAGCGCGGCTTCGCTGATGCCCAGCCGATCGTAATTCCGGTAGAAGTCGTCCACGGCGCGAGTGTGGTGCCCAGTCGCGATCATGGTCTCGCGCAACTCTTTCACGCGCTCGAGCACGGTGGCCACGAGCGTTTCACTCACGGCTAGACCCTGCGCGGCCAGGAGATCGGCGTGCTTTTGGAGAACCGCCTCGACCGCCGCTGTCCCGGAGTGCTTCCCGAAAACGAAACGGTGGGTCCCGCCCACGGTTTCCTCGCGAATGAACTGATAGATCGCGGGGTGGACCAGAATCGCGGCGGTGTGAATGCCCGACTCGTGCGAGAACACGCCTTCGCCGACAATCGGCTCGTGCGGTTGCAGCGGCACACCTGACGCGTGTTCGATGGCATCGCGCAGCTCGTGGAGCCGCTCGTATTTGAATCGCGGCAGCGTCACGCCGTAGAGCTCCTTCAAAACCATCACGAATTGGTGAATCGACGTGTTGCCGGCGCGTTCACCGATGCCGTTTGCCGTCAGGCTGGGGTGCGTCGCGCCGTGCATCACGGCGCGGACCGTATTGATCGCACCGAGGCCGAAATCGTTGTGAAAGTGCGCCGTCAGCTGGACCCGCCCCTGCCGCACTCCAAGCGCTTCGATGATTGGAGGGAAGTAGTGGTCCACGCCTTCCGGGGTGAAGACGCCGCATGTGTCCGAGAAACAGAACCTCGTGCCGCCCGCCTCGATGCACGCCTTCGCCCAGTCAATCGCGTACTGCAGATCACCGCGGCTCGCGTCTTCGGCAGCGAACTCAATCCGCTCGATGCCGCGCGAACTGGCGTAGCGGATCGCATCCGTAATCAGGCGAATGTTCGCTTCGCGATAGAACGCGACCGGCAGATCGAGCCATTCAGAGGGATCGCGACCCTCGCGGGCGAGCAACGTACGTCCCAGCTTGTACTTCAGATGAAGGTCGGATGCCGTCGACAGGATCAGCACCGAGACGTCGCGCGGGCGACGGCCGGCTGCGGCCACGACCTCGAGCACGGCATCGATGTCGCCGGGAACGGCACGGCACATTGCCAGCACGTCGAGATCGGCGCGGATGGCACCTGCGGACTGCGCTTCCAGAATCCGCTGCAAGGCGACACGATCGCTCGCCGAGACCACCGGAAAAGCGACGTCGATGACGTCGATGCCGATCTCGCCCAGCAGCGTCGCCAGCGTTACTTTCTGCTCCGGCGAGAAGGCGACGCCCGGCATCTGCTCGCCGTCGCGCAGCGTGTCGTCGTACAGCATGATCGTCGCGGGGTCCGGGAACGCGAGATGCGACGTGTACGACTGCGGCCGCTGGATCAAGGTGTCGAGCGGCTCGCGGGGCTGAATCATGATAGTTTTCAGTTTCCAATTATCAGTTCAAAGGGAAGTGAGCACCCTGGAATTCCTTTGAACTGACAACTGGTAACTCGTCACTGACGCGCGACATCCTATCGGAACTCCGTCAGCCAAATCCGATTCTCGCCTGTGCGGACGATTGTCCAGACGATCTGATCGTGAGTGGACACGTCGTAGTGGATACTCCCCACGCTCATCGGCCCAATCGTCCCACGCTGTCGCTCGTGGCCACCGTCGCGATCGACAGACCACAGTTCGCGAAACGGCGTCCCCTGCGTGCTCGGCCTCAGAAAAAAGACACGAGAACCGTCGGCCGATGGCACGGGTTGGAACCCATTCGTCAGCGGCTGACAGGGTCCATCAATCGTACACGTGACGATGCGCTGGCGAACCTGGCCATCGGGCTTCGTGACTTCCTCGGTTCCGATGACGGTGCGGCCATTTGCGGTCCAGCGTGGATATCGCAGGACCGTGTTCAGGGTTGTTTCTCGCCCGGTCGTCAGCTCGCGGACGATGGTCGCATTGGTGACCGTTCCGTCGCCACGTTCCAACACCACGCGCGTGCCCGCGGGATCGACCCGCGCACGGCTCGAGGAGGCCCATGGCCCAACGTCCGTCGCCGTCCCCCCGGTCGCCGAAACTTTCACGAACGACACCGTCGGCTTGTTGCGGAAAAAGTAGAGGTAGGCGCCGTCAGCCGACCAATGTGGAAACGTGTTGATTTCCCCCTGCCCATGCGTAATCTGCCGAAGTTCGCGACCATCGACGCCGACCGTGAACACATGCACCCCGGTTTCAACCTGATAGAAGAACGCCACCCGATCGCCCGCCGGCGAAAAGGCGCCTCCCTCGATACCCGATTGGCGCTCGAGCAACTCTTTCTGCTGTCCCGCGGAATCGGTGACCGTAAGCGCGGTAGCGCCACGCATGTTCGTGTAGAGGAGTCGCCGCCCATCCGCGGAGATGTCGGGATCGGCATCGTCACCAGCGCCGAATGTGAGTGGTCGTGGTGTGCCGCCTTCGGTGGCGATCTGCCACAACGTCATGCTCCCACTGCGCGCAGACGGGAAAACAATCGAACGGTTGTCTGGAGTCCAGACTGCCGAGCCGCCGGCACTGTGGTCGAAGGTGAGTTGACGCGCCGGTCCGCCCGAGGTGCGCAGGACCCAGTAATCGCCGAGGGGCCCACCGGTCGACATGAAAAAAACGATCGCCTCCCCGTCAGGGGAGAGTGCCGGCAAACTCGGGAACCTGGACGGCGGCGCGTCATAGGCACGTCGCGCTTCGCTGCCGTCAGCGTTCGCGACCCAGATCTCGCCTCCCCGTTCGAACACCAGGCGCCGCCCATCACGTGAAAACTTTGGACGATTGCCCCGTTCGAACAGGCGACGTGGTGGTCCCCCCAGCGGTGGGACTGACCAGATCCCCTGTCCGCCGGCCATGGCGAACACGATTTGATCCCCTGTCGGCGACCACGCAAGTCGTCCGGAACCAGGTGGGCCGAATGTCAACTGAATCGGATCGCCCGACGCGAGGTTCTTGACCCACACCTGATCCGATGCATCAGCGTTGCTCACGTACGCGATCATTTTCCCGTCGGGCGAGAAGCTGCCCCACCCGTGAGATCCCCGATAGTCCGTGACCAGGCGTTGTCCGCTCAGTCCGGTCGGTTGCTCCGGCTGGCGCGACCACAGCCAAGCCGACACGACGCCAGCCGCTGCTAGAGCCGCTCCCCCGACGAGGAGAGTGCGGCTTCGCGATGTTGCTCGCGCGGCAGACACTGGGGCCACCGGAGCCGCCGTCCACTTCAGCGCATCGAGAAGGTCGCGCGCCGTTTGCCACCGATCGCTCGGATCCTTCGAGAGACACTTCTGGACGACACGCTCGAGCGCCGGAGGCACAAGAGGTCGAATCGCCGACATCGGCGGCGGTTCCACGTCGAGGATCGCGCCGATCAGGTTTCTCTGTCCCTCCGCCTGAAAAGCTTTCCGGCCGGTCACCATTTTGTACACGACTGCACCGAACGAAAAGATGTCGGAGCGGGCGTCCACCGCGAGCCCCTTCACTTGTTCAGGCGACATGTACTGAAGGGTTCCGACCATCGCCCCGTTGAGCGTCAACACCTGAGGGCTGATTGTCGCGCTACCAGGCTCGGTGGCGGGCTCTGTGTGCAGGAGCTTGGCGAGACCGAAGTCCAGGAGCTTCGCACCCGCCGCCGTCAACATGATGTTTGATGGTTTGAGATCCCGGTGGATGAGGCCCACGCGATGCGCCGCGTCGAGTGCGGAAGCGATCTCAATCGCATGCGTGAGTGCGCGCTCGAGGGGAAGTGCGCCTTTCGTCAACCGTCGGGTGAGCGTTTCGCCATCCAGACACTCCATGACGAGAAAATCGATCTCGCCGTCCGACCCGAAATCGTGCAGCGTGCAGATGTGCGGGTGGTTGAGGCTGGCGACCGCGCGCGCTTCGCGCTCGAGACGTAGTCGAGATTCGGGGTTGGCCGCCGAAGCCATCGGCAGCACTTTGAGAGCGACGACGCGGCCGAGACGCGAGTCGCGTGCGCGGTAGACCTCACCCATGCCGCCGGCGCCGAGCGAGCCGAGGATTTCATAGGGGCCGAGGTGCTGGCCGGCGGCGAGACTCATTGCTCTAGACAGGGAACGTGCGCTGATTCTTCGCGCGGCTCAATCAGGACGGTCCATGATAGCCCCGGCGCGATTCAATTCATCAGGCGCGCACCGCAACTCGCTCGAGAATTGCCTCGAATGGACCAAGCCGTGGCGCGTAGCGCGCAATCGCCGCCTCGCGAACAGCCGCCGGAGCCGTGGCCGGCGTGCCCGCGCCGAAGGGTGGATGAGGGTCGTACTCGAGCGCGAGCTGCACGGCTTGCGCAACCGGCGGACCCGCGATCTCGGCCATCACGGTGAGCGCGAAGTCGATGCCGGCGGTCACGCCTCCGCCGGTAAACGTCGAGCCGTCCTGCACCACGCGCTCGTGCACGGGAATGGCTCCGACGCGGGGCAGGAGATGGTGGTACGCCCAGTGCGTGGTCGCGCGCTTTCGGTGCAGCAGGCCGGCGGCGCCGAGGATGAAGGCACCTGTGCAGACAGATGTCACGTACTGCGCGCGCATCCCTTGTTCGCGGACGAACGCGATGGTTTCCTCGTCTTCGAGCGCCTCGCTGACGCCGAACCCGCCCGGGACGCAGATCAGGTCGAGCGCGGGACAGTCTTGGAAGGTCGCTGTCGGAAGAATGGACATGGCATCGGACGGAACCGGCGCGGTCGTCTTGGCCACGATCTCGATTCGCGCGCCGGGCATGCGGTGGAGTACCTCGAGGGGACCGGTGAAATCGAGTTGCGTGAGATTCGGAAAGATCACGAAGCCAATGGTGAGTTCTTTCATGTTTGCCTCCAGGTCCCGCGTCAGCCGTCCAAGGTCAACGCGTCGACGATGACTCGAGCCAGCCCTTGCGCGCCTGCACGCTCCGGATCCAGGGTCGGGTTGTAGATGGTGACCTCCATTCCGACGGCCCGGCCCGATTCGATCGCGATGTGCAGAGCGTGGGTGAGTTCCTCCCAGGACACTCCGCCCGGGAGGCGGTAGTCAACGGCCGGCATGATCTCGTCGTCGAGAACGTCCGCGTCGACATGGATCCAGAAGCCGCCAGTCGTTGCGCCATGGCGCGACAAGTGCGCGACGGCCTCGTTCGCAGCCTTGGCGACGCCGTGGCGCCGAATGGTCGTCAGATCCAATGCCAAGATCTCGCGGGGAAGTGGCGGGCTTCCGTACGCAGCCTGCTCGTCGACGTCGCGGAAGCCAAACGCCACGACGTCTTCATCTTTGACTAAAGGGCGGCGTTCTTCGATGTTGGTCAGGATCTCCGGGCCTCGACCGGTGGCGAGCGCGAGGTCCATGGAAGCGGCCTCACCGTTCGGGTTGGCCTCGGGGCTGTAGAAGTCGGCGTGACCGTCGACGAACAACAGGCCATAGCGACCACGACGCCGGAGGGCGAGCAGATTGCCCAGCAAGATCGAACAGTCTCCACCGAGGACCAGCGGGAACTCGCCGCGGTCGAGCACATCGCCAACCGCATCTGCCAACATTCGAGAGAACAGTGCGATGCCGGGGGCATTGAGTGTCAGTGTTGTCGCATCACGCGTCGGGTTGTAGGGGGTCTGCGGTGCCATGCGCCCCGCGTCGCGGGCGCGTAATCGGTCGATGAGGCCGGCCTGACGCAACGACTCAGGCAGGCCCTCCACACCGCTGGGCCTGAGACCAAGGATCGACGGTGCTTCGATGACTGCGACTCGTGCCATTGCTTATTTGTTCATCCGTTTGGCCTGCCTTTCAACCTGAGCGGGCTCGGCTTCTCGACATTGGCGTTGAACCACCGGTCGGCGGGCCCTGCGTGCGGGTCTTTTGACACTCCTCAAAGGCTGCGGCAAGGTCGCGCACACCGCGCCGAATCTCGGCCGGCTCAACCGCCGCGAAACCCACGACGAGGCCCTGGCTCATCGACTGACGCTGGGCTCGGCGGCTGACTGGCGTGACTTCCACGCCTCGCCGTGCAGCCGCCTCGGCCACTGCGATGCTGTCAGTGTTCCCAGCCAACCACGCCGTCGTCTGCAGCCCGGCCTCAACAGGTGAAAACTCCAGCCAGCCACTGAGGCGTTGTGCGGCACTCTCGAGCAGGACGGCGAGACGCTCGGCGTAGACAGCCCTCATGCGGCGGACGTGGCGACCGAAATGCCCTTCAACCAAGAAGTCGGTCAGCACCGCCTGATCCAGCGACGGCGCGCACCGATTGGCGATCGACTTCATCGCCGCGACGCGATCGACGAGATCGGTGGGGACGACGAGATACCCGAGCCGGAGCGATGGAAACAAGACCTTGCTGAAGCTTCCGGTGTAGAAGACGAGACCGTAGCGATCGAGGCCCTGCAGCGCCGGCACCGGCGCCCCGGAATAGCGATATTCGCTGTCGTAGTCGTCTTCGAGAATCACCGCGCTCGATCGACGCGCCCATTCGAGCAACGCCAGCCGTCGCGTCACGGTCATGGTGACGCCCAACGGAAACTGGTGCGCGGGTGTGACGTAAATCAGGCGTGGTGGTCGCCCGCGTAGAGGGCGCACGACCATGCCGTCGGCGTCGACCGGGAGACGCGTGATCATCGCGCCCAGTGCCGCGAATGTCAGCGACGCGCCGATATAGCCAGGGTGCTCCACGCAGACACGGTCGCCTGGATCGAGAAAGACACGCGCGGTCAGGTCCAAGGCTTCCTGTACGCCGGAGACAACGACGATTTGTTCGGGCGTGCAGACGACTCCGCGTGAGGCGGAAAGATAGTCGGCGATCGCGGCGCGAAGCGGAGCGTACCCCCGCGGGTCACCAACACGCAGTTGGTCAACCGTTGCGCGACGTAGTCGACGGCCAGCGACCTGTGCCCAGATGGTCATCGGGAAGAGATCGAGCGCTGGCTGGTTCGTGCAAAACGCGCGGGTACGGCTGTCAGTAGTCGCAGGAAAAAGCGTGGCCCGTCGGGCGGCCGCCGACAGGCGTCGCCGACCTACAGGCTGCGGGATCTCGATGTGCGGCGACGAGGCGTGGAGCAGCGCATCCGGGAGCGTCGCGGCGACGTAACTGCCGGCTCCGACCCTTGCTTCGAGGTAGCCCTCCGCCTTCAGTTGCTCGTACGCGGTGACGATCGTCCCGCGCGCCAGGCCGTAGCGCCCCGCGAGGACGCGCGTGGCGGGCAGACGATCGCCCGGCCGGAGGCGTCCGCCGAGGATGGCCGCCCGAAGTCCGGTGCAGAGCCAGCGGAACGCGGAGGTGCCGGGGTCGCGCGACGTCAACGTGACGATGATCTCTTCGGTGCGCGCAGCCATCCACAAATGGTCCAATGAGAATCTTAAGAAATGGTCCTTGTATTGGTCCAGTCAATCTGTAGGCTGTGGGGGGAGGATCGGAAAGCATGCACCGAGCGGTCGTTTTGCGAGTTTGCGCCGCGCTTTTGATCACAGGCACCACTTGGATCGTGGTCCCGCCGATTCGCGCGTGGTCGCAGCCGACGAAGCCGTCACGCTCGCGGGTGGCCCTGACCCGCGAATTGCCGCACCTGAACGGCGAGAAGCTGGCGGCAACGCTCGTCGAAGTCACCTACGAACCTGGTGGTGCCAACCCCACCCATCGTCATCCGTGCCCGGTAGTTGGCTATGTGCTCGAAGGCAGCCTTCGGATGCACGTGAAAGGACAACCGGAACATGTCTATGGCCCGGGTGACAGCTTTTACGAGGCGCCGGGTGACGTGCACCTCGTCTCGGCCAACGCCAGCCAGGATCGACCGGCCCGTTTCCTCGCGTATTTCGTGTGCGATCGCCAAACTGCCCTATCGGTGCCGGTGCCTGGTGATGCAGCGAGATAGCAGCTGGCATTCGACGACTCAGTGGGAGCAATGGGCGTCGCGATATGCACGCATCGCCATTGGGGCAGCGTTTCTCTCCGCCGTTGCGGGCAGGTTTGGTCTATGGACGGGAGCGCTCAACTGGGCAAATTTCGAGAGATTCATTCGCAGGACGGCCGAGTTGAACCCGTTCGTTCCGGAGCCGGCAATGCCGGTCGTGGCATGGGCCGCGACGTGCCTCGAGACGACGCTTGGCGTGGCACTGATCGCTGGCATTCGAGTGCGATGGGCCGCGTTCGGCAGTGCGGCGCTGCTCGCCTGGTTCGCGACGGCTATGGCGCTGACCGCGGGACTGAAATCACCGCTGGACTATTCGGTGTTCTCCGCATCCGCCGGTGCGCTGTTGCTTGCATTGAGAGAGGCGAGGGTCGAAGCGGCCATCGACGTCTGACCCTATCGGAACTCGCTCAGCCAAATCCGACTCTCCCCCGTGCGGACGATGGTCCAGACGACCTGGTCATGAGTGGACACGTCGTAATGGATGCCCCCGACGCGCAACGGCCTCCGCTGCTGGCGGCTGGTCCGTCAACTAGGTCTGATTCGCGCGGGCGAGCTCGATCACCCCAGGATAGCCGTGTGCGATCAGCATTCATGCGCTCAGTCCACGATGAACAGCTTCGCTCCGACGCGTGTCGAGGAGCGATGCGGCTCGGTGTCGTCCGCGACCTGATAGCTCATGCCCGGGGTCAGCACGAATGTTCGGCCATCTTTGATCTCTGTCTGTAGCTCACCTTCCAGACACAGAAGGATATGTCCCTTCGTGCACCAATGGTCCGCAACGTACCCAGGCGTGTACTCAACCATACGCACACGAATCCCGCCGCAGTGCACTGTTCGCCAGTACGCGAGGCCCGAAGTGCCTTCGTGTCGGGTGGAGGGCACGGACGACCAGTCGGTCGTACGGAAAGGAATATCGGTCATGTGCATGTCATGGATCCCTGCTGAAGTGGCGGACGCGCCGATCAGCGAATCGGCGCAACGCGGCGCAGCTCGTCGAAGAAATTGAACAGCAGCACGACTTGACTCGCAGCCGTCGCGTCGCTGGCCGACTGCAAGGGCGGTGTGACGGCGAAGCGCTCGCCGTCGGGGTGCAGGTCGAAGCCGGGGCCATACGTCACGATCGGGGGCGTAGAGGAAAACGTGGTCTGAGACCATGGCCGCGGCTTGGCGGGAACAAACGCGCCGTTGCTGACCGTGAACGGCACCATCATCAACGTTCCCTCGCTGGCCCCGGAATAATAGAGCTCGTTCTTCCGCGGCGCCCAGAGCGCCAGATTGCCGCCGCCGTTGGACACCTGCACGCGCTCCCCGAGTTCGGGAAACGACTGCACGTAGATTTCGAACGTGCCCGTGTCGTTGGCCGCGTAGGCCATCCACTTGCCGTCAGCAGAGATCCGCGCATTCGCCTTCAGGAAGGCGCCGCCGATCAATGGCGTGGGCGTTCCGCCTTTCAGTTGATGACCGTCTCGCTCGATCGGCAGGAGCGCCAACGTCTGCCTGGTGGTGGCGGGATCGCCTTCATGAAACACTAGCAGCCGTCCTGTTGGATCGAACGCGTCAGGTATCTGCGACACGTTGCTTGTCGTGAGCCGCCGGGCCTCGCCGGTGCCGTCGGCACGCTGCCAGTACAGGTTGAGATTGCTGGAGCCACGGGTCGCGCCAAAAACGAGACCGGTTCCGTCCGGCGTCCACACGGGTGATAGATCCACGCCCACATCGGTGGTGACCCTGGTCAGGATGTCGCGCTCCCAGTCGTACACCCAGATGTCGAACTGGCGTCCGTCCGTCATGGTCATCGCAAGGCGACGGCCATCGGGAGAAAAGCGAGGGAACCCAAAGGACGAAGGCGCCGCTCGCAGCGACGTCAGCGCGCCCGCCTGAGTCATCCACATGATCGGGGCCTGTCGGCTGAGACTGGCGGTCCCGGGTTGATACGCCAACGTTCCGCGGGCGGAGATGGCAAGATTCGCGATTGCGGTAAACGGCGCTTGGAAGACGCCCTCTACCACTGGAACGGCTCCTCCCTTCACCTCGAGCGTATCGAGATCGAATGGCACCGCAAACACGGTCCCGCTTCGGACGAACGTGAGATGCCCGGTCTCGACATATCGTGGGGACCGGCCGCCCTGCAGGACTTCCTTCGTCGTTCCTCTCGCGAGATCCCGGACGAAGATTGTGCCCGCGGCGGGATCGGAGTTCGGCGCTTCGACGTACAGAATGCCGCGGCCGCCCGGCAGCACCTGTGGCGAGGTGGGAGGCGTGACGCCGGGCGCCGGCTTCACGAGCACTTCGGGAACCCCGCCCCTGGATGCAACGCGGTTGAGCCCCTCCCCCAAGGCGAAGACGATCACGTCGTCGTTTCCCCACGAGCCGCCGCGCGGCGCCGGCGCGGGACAAATCGAGACCACGGCCCCGCCCGCCGTTGGGATCTTCTTCAATGTGCTTTCGGCGAAGAACGCGATCCAGCGGCCATCGGGCGAGAAGAAGGGCGACTGACCTGACTCTGTACCGGGCAGCTGCTGTGCGTCGAGTCGGTCGAGGCGACGAACGTAAAGGGAGGTGCGCAGCGAATCGCCGGGTGGTCGTCCCACAAACGCCAGCACCATGCCATCGGGTGAGAGTGCTGTTGTGCCGGTCAGGAAGACGGGCGTGGTCGCGCCGAGATCCACGCGCAGGCGCATTGGCGGAGCCGGGGCGATGGAGGGCCGCGGCCACGTCGCCCACGCCGCAAGACCCAGCGCGAGAATGATGGCCGCTGCCGCGAGCGCACCCCACATCGCACGCGATCGAGGGGCCGCGCTCGTCGCGAGCGCAGGACTCGACGGTTCGGTCAGTTCGAGCCGCGCGACGCCGATGTGCGGCAGACGCTTTCGAAGATCCTTCTGCAGGCACCGTTGCACGAGCGATCGCAAGTGCGGCGGAGTGTTTGCGGGCAGCGCGGACCACGCGGGCTCGTCGCGCAGAATCGACACGATCGCCTCGCTGACATCGGACCCGTCGAACGCGCGCTTGCCGGTCAGCAGCTCGAACAGTACGCAGCCGAAAGCCCAGATATCGGCCCGTCGATCCACGACGCGGCCTTTGGCCTGCTCGGGACTCATGTAAGACGCCGTACCAAGCACGACGCCGGCGAGCGTCATGGCGGGTGTGGTGATGGTCGGGTTCGCCCCCGGGGACGACGAGTCCGACGACCCGAGTGATTTTGCCAACCCGAAATCGAGGATCTTCACCGTTCCGTCGGGCCGCACCTTGATGTTTTGCGGCTTCAGGTCGCGATGGACGATGCCGTGCTCGTGTGCGCTTTCGAGCCCGTCTGCGATCTGGATGGCGATGGGAATGGCTTCGTCGAGTGGTACCGGAGCGCCGCCGATCCGGTCCGCGAGGGTAGGCCCCTCGACGAATTCCATGGCGAGCGCGCGGAAGTGACCCTCGCCCTTTTCAAAGCCGAACACCTGCGCGATGTTGGGGTGATTCAGCGATGCCAGCGTCTGTGCTTCGCGCTCGAAGCGCGCCAGACGTTCGGCGTCGCCGGCGAACGACTGCGGCAGGACCTTGATTGCGGCAACGCGTCCCAGATGGACGTCGATGGCGCGAAAGACTTCGCCCATGCCACCGGCGCCGATCAGCGACGAAATCTCGTACGGTCCGATACGGCTGCCGGATGAAAGGGCCATGTTACGGTCGGGCTGGGCGCATCATATCGCGAACCCTCCAGCCAGAAGTCGATCAGGGCCTTCTAACCGATCGCGTCCGTCTGTGTCGCGCAGGCTGATTGCAACTCCGCAAGAGGTTGACACTTCCACGGGCGCTCTCTATACTGAACCACATGGTTCAGTATTCGCCACGGCTCGATGAGACGTTCGCGGCGATTGCCGATCCAACGCGGCGGGGCGTGCTCGAGCACCTCGGCCGTCGCGATGCGTCGATCACCGAGCTGGCCGGTCGGTTCGCGATCACGCTGACCGGCATGAAGAAGCACGTGCAGATCCTCGAGCGCTCGCGCCTGGTCACCACACAGAAAGTGGGACGCGTCCGGACCTGCACGTTGGGACCGCGCCGGCTCGACGTCGAAGCGCAATGGATCGAGAAGTACCGGCAGATGTTGGGACAGCGCCTCGATCGTCTCGAGGCCTTTCTGGAACGGACGAAGGAGAAGTGATGAATACCACCACGATCAAGGAGCCTGCAGTGAAAGCCGTCACCACGACACCGAGCGATCGAGAGATTCGGATGGAGCGTATCTTCAAGGCCCCGCGCGAGCGCGTGTGGAAGGCCATGACGACGCCGGAACTGCTGGCGCAGTGGTGGGGACGCGGCAACAAGATAGTGATCGAGCGTTATGAGTTCGCGCGCGGCGGCCATTGGCGATTCGTCGAGCACAGCGAGCAGGGCACGGACGGCTTCGAGGGCCGCTTCCGCGAGATCTCGCCCATCGACCGCATCGTGCAGACGTTCGAATGGGACGGCATGCCAGGCCACGTGATCATCGAGACCATGACGCTCGACGATCTCGGCGACGGGCGAACGCGACTGGTGAGCCTCTCGCTGTTCCACACGACGGAAGAGCGCGACGGCATGTTGCACTCGGGAATGGAAGGCGGCGCCAACGAGAGCTACGCGGCACTCGATCGCGTACTCGAGACCCTGGCCTGAGCGGTTGCCATGCGACGGCTGGCCCCCGTCAGGGCCAGCCGTTGCGAGAAATCTGGTTCGTCACGCGCCGGGCTTCGTGTCCGCCTGTGTCCTCGACCAGTGACTGTGCACGATGCGCCACTGCCCGCCAGTACGGCGATAGACCTCCGTCGAGTTCCAGCGCGCCAACACCGATTCTGGCTGGCCACCGATACGGCCGTAGCTCACCAGGTTCAAGCTCAGGACTGCCATGTCGCCGAGATGGTCCACCTTCGGCCCGATGATCTCGTAACGGGGATCGGTGAAAGGCGGCGTGATCTTTTTCATGGGCTCGAGGCGCTTGCGCATGGCGTCGAGCCCGTCCACGCGGCGCTCGGCGGTCGGGTCAAAGTAACTGATGTCTGGTGCGAAGATACCGAGATAGCCCTCTGGATCAAAGCGCAACCAGCGATCGAGAGCGGCTCGCTCGATCGTGAGCAGCTCTTCGAGCACGGCCTGGCTCGCTTGTGTGGCAAGCGCACATGGTGCGGCAAAGACCAAGGAGCACGACACGACGACAGCCCCGGCGAAGTGGCGCATAGCAGTGATCCTTCCTGACTACGATGGCGGCACGACCTCGCCCGTCACCCCGGTCGAGCGATCGTAGGCCACAATATGCGCCCACTCGTCCGCGTCGGATCGCGCGACGACGGCGACAACTGGTTCGGTGTCGCTCAAGTTGAACACTTCGTGCGGCACGCCCGGCTCGATGTAGATGAAGTCGCCCGCGACGTTCTCCACCGACTGGCGCAGCCGGTCGCCAAACTCGTGCCGCACGCGTCCCTGCAGGATGTAGAGCATCACCTCGAACCCGACGTGTACGTGGGCGCGTGCGACGCCGCCGGGCGGTACCGTGGCGATGTTCATGGACAACTGCTTGACGTTCACGTTCTTGGCGGACAGCCCGGCGTGATACTCGATGCCGTTCCACGATCGCACCGATCGACCCCCGCGAATGACCGAGATGCCGTCATGATGCTCGACGAACTGTGTGAGGTCCATGGGACTCCTCTTGGCCGAAACTGCTGAACCCCTCAAGCGCGACACTATATAAGTGATCCGGGCGATTCGCCCGAACGCGCGCTCGGGCCTTCCCGGCGGAGAAGCCTGCATCGATAGTCACGTCCCATGGTCCGAGCCGGAAGGGCAGGTGGGGGCGAAAGTGGCGGGGAGGCGAACGGCCAGGGCGGTCAGGTGTTCGAAATTCCGGCCGTGGTCGTTGATATCTACAGGACCAGATCGTGGCCACGAACGCCAAGGCTTCCGCTGTCAGGGATCGGGGCGTCGCCCCTGCCCGTGTGCTTCAATTCCGCCACGGAGGCCGGCTTGAACCCATCCATTCGCGTATACCATCTCCGGCAAGGGTTCGGCTCTTCGAGCCCCGGCCGCTGCGAATGGATGCCGTTACCTCGCTCAACCTTCTTGAAAGAGTCCGGCACGGAGACGACGAGGCCCTCGACTTGTTGCTCCGACGGTATGTGCCGGCGCTTCGGCGCTGGGCACGCGGCCGCCTCCCGCAGTGGGCGCGTGACCTGGGTGATACCGAGGATATGGTGCAGGACACGGTGTTCAGGACGCTGCAAAACCTGAAGACCTTCGAGCATCGCCATGAGGGGGCGCTGCAGGCCTATCTGCGGCAGGCCGTTCTGAATCGCATTCGCGACGAGTGCCGGCGCGTCGGGCGGCGCCCAGCCATCGGGGAACTGGACGAACGTGTCGTGCGACGCCGGGATGTCGCCGCTCGAAGCGGCGGTGGGTGTCGAGACGCATCGACCGCTACGAAACAGCACTTCAACAGCTGCGCCCCGACGATCGCGAAGTGATCGTCGCGCGTCTCGAGATGGGATACAGCTACAACGAAATCGCCGTGATGGTGGGCAAACCTTCGGCGGATGCGGCGCGCGTCGCGGTCAGTCGCGCGATCGTCCGCCTGGCCGAACTGCTGCGCGATGGCCGCTGACGCTGCCCGCTTGCTCGCCCTGGCCGAAGCCGTCGCCGATGGCCGCTCGCTCAATTGGGAGGCGGCCCAGTCGGAGACTCACACCGAACCGGAGATCGGTCTCGTCCGCGAGCTGCGTATGCTCGCGGGTTTAGCCGACGCTCACCGCACGATTGTCGGTGAATCCCCCGCCGAACCGGCGACCGAGGAGTCGGGTGACCTCCGGCACTGGGGCCCACTCGAGATCCGTGGGCATCTTGGATCCGGTGCATTCGGTTCGGTGTATGGAGCCTGGGACCCTCGTCTCGCGCGCGAGGTGGCCCTGAAGCTGCTGCACGTCGAGCGCTTGTATGACAAAGCGCCGGCTGTGATCGAGGAAGGCCGGCTGCTCGCGAAGATTCGGCATCCCCATGTCATTTCCGTCTACGGCGCGGATCAGTTCGACGGACGCGTCGGAATCTGGATGGAGTTCATTCGCGGGCTGACGCTCGAGGAGGTCCTGCGCCGTCAGGGTGTGTTGAGCGCGCGAGAAGCCACGTCAATTGGGGTGGATTTGTGTGCCGCCCTTGCCGCGGTTCATCACGCCAATCTGGTGCATCGCGACGTCAAGACGCAGAACGTGATGCGCGAGGGAGGTGGCCGGATCGTTTTGATGGACTTCGGGGCGGGACAGGAGCTGTCTCGCACGAACGGTCGTTCGCGGGCGGGCACGCCGGCCTGCATGGCGCCGGAGCTGTTCGAGCATGGCCGGGCAACGCCACAGTCGGATCTGTACAGTCTCGGTGTTCTGCTGTTTCGGATCGTCACCGGCGAATACCCGGTTCCGGGCCGCTCCTCCGACAGCGTCCGCGCCGCTCACCAACGCGGTGAGCAACGCCGATTGATCGACCTGCGCGCCGACCTGCCGCCGCAGTTCGTGCAGGTGGTGGAACACGCGTTGGCTCGTGAACCAGCGGATCGCTTCAGGACGGCGGGGGAGATGGCGGCAGCGCTCACGCGGGTGTTCCCAGCGCCAAGTCAAGAGCCTACGACGACGGTCATGGTCGATTCGCCGTCACCGTGGGAGCGGCGTGGTGTGCTCGCGGGAGCTGCGCTGCTGGTCCTGGCGATCGCAGTCGGCTCGCTCGCGCCGGTCCGCGAGTACCTTTGGGCGTGGTTCAATCCGGCTACCGTCGACAACATTGCGGTCCTTCCGTTGACCAACCTGTCCGGCGATCCCACCAACGATTTCTTCGCTGATGGCGTCACCGAAGTGCTAATGAGTCGACTTGGCATGATCGACTCGCTGCGGGTGATCGCGCGCTCGTCGGTCAACGCCGTGCCCTCGGGCGAACGCGATCCGGCCTCTCTCTACAAACGACTTGGGGCCAAATACATCGTGGAAGGCTCGGTCCAGCGACAGGAGAATCGGGTTCGGATCACCGCGCGGTTGGTCGATGGCTCAACCGGCACATTGCGATGGACGGATACCTACGAGCGTCCTCTCGGCGACCTCTTCGCGCTCCAGGGCGAGATGGCCAGTGCGATGGCCACCGAGGTGGGCGCGAGCCTGACGGGTGAAACGACGCGCCGGCTGGTGGCTCGTCAAACGACGTCGAATGAAGCGCAGGACGCGTATCTTCAGGGTCGATATCTGCTCTACACCTTCAGCCGGGCGCGGCTGCCCGAGGCCAAGGCCTTGTTCGAGCGAGCAGTCGCACTCGACAGCTCGTACGCGATTGCGCTACGCCAGCTTGTCGCGCGCCTACGCGATGATGCTCGACTTCGATATGGGGCCGGCCAGAGAGCTCCAGCCGCTCGCCGTCGCGGCAGCGGCACGCGCGATCGATCTGAATCCGGACCTGGCGGAGACGAACCTCGCGTTTGCCGATATCAAGTACCGCTTCGAGCACGACTGGGAGGCTGCCGACGCCGCCTATCAACGGGCGCTGTCGTTTGCGCCGCATGCGAGTATCGTGCTGTCGCCTTATTCACGCTTCCTGTGCGCCGCCGGCCGACTCGACGAGGGCCTCGAGCAGGCGCGTGCGGGGGTGGACGCCGATCCGTTGTCGGCAGAAATGCTGTCCACGCTCGCAGTCGTGCACTTGTACCGCCGTGAATTCAACGAAGCGCTTCAGCATTACCAACGTGCGACAAGCCTGGCACCGTCATTCGGGCCGGCCCATTTCGGAATGGCGCGAGTCTACTCGGCGCAGGGCGAGTACCAGAAGGCCATCGACCTCATCAGGCACGCGATGACGCTCGCCGGTGAAAGCGCAACGTATCTGGCCGAGATGGCTCGAAATCAGGTCCTTGGGAGGATGGCAAGACGCGGCCAACCAGACTCTCGGGCGATTGCTGCTCCAGGAGCGTCAGGGCGCGAGGGATGTCAGTTACGAAGGAATCGGCTACGTATACGCGGCTCAGGGCGACCTGGACCGCGCGTTCGAATGGTTGAATCGAGCACTCGATAACTATTTCGCGCGCTTGTTGTTCGTCAAGGTCGATCCGAGGGCCGACCCCCTTCGGAGCGACCGCAGGTACGCTGCGCTGGTGCAGCGGATCGGCCTGAAACCGTAGGTGTACCCTACGCTCCCCTGTGGTCGGTGTCGGAGATGAGATGGCAAAGGCAGGCAGCAAAACAAAACCCAAACTAACCGGGCTCCGAAAGTCGATGAAAAAGACGAGGGACGATCTCGCCGTGATCATCAGCCAGAAGAAGGACAAGAAGGGCCCCCTCACGTCGAAGCAGCTCACCAAAGCCAAGAAGACCAAGAAGGCGCTGGACGCCGCGCTGAGAGACGGGGATTGCGTTCAGTCTCAAGGGGCGTACTAGGTTCGCGCGTGACGCGGCGTTACCGCCGATCGCGGCACGTGCTCTGCTATTGGACCGACGCTGGCGCGGTTGTCTACAACTACGCCACGGCGGTCCAGGCGCAGGCCACCGACCTGACGTGGCAGCTCCTCGACTCCTGCGCGGACTGGCGCACTTCGGTGCAGGTCCGACGGGCTGTCGCGCCACGGCTGTCTCAACGCGTGGTCGGTGACCTGCTCGAATCGCTCGTGTCGGCGACGTTTTTCGAGGCCTCGGATCGCAATCGCAGGCCGGCCGAAGTCCGCATGGACGCGTGGAAGATGTGGAATCCATCCGCCGGTTTCTTCCACACCGTGTCCCGTCAGAGTACCTTGGGGCGATCGGGCCGCTCTCAATCGGAAACTCGAGAGGAAGGCGCGAACCTCGCCCATGCCGGTATCGGTCAAGCCGCCAGGTCGACGTCGCGTCACACTGCCCGACGCCGTTCGCACGACCGCCATCGCCAAAGTGTTGATGGACCGTCGCACCTGGCGGCGCTTCGGCAAGCAACCGATCGAACGAATCGAGCTCGCGCAGCTGTTGCGGCTGACCAGCGGGATCACGCATTGGCTGACCGTGCCGGGTCTAGGCGAGGTCCCCCTCAAGACCTCGCCGTCTGGCGGAGCACGGCACCCGATTGAAACCTACGTGTTGGCGCTGGACGTCCGCGACGTCCCGGGCGGTATCTACCGGTACGCGCCCGAGCGTCACGAGCTCGACTTGCTGCGTGACGGTGCAACCCGCGAGGAACTCGAGAAACTCATTCCGAAGCAACCCTGGTTCGCGAACGCAGCAGTTGTCTTTTTCTTTACGGCAGTGTTCGAGCGCACGCAGTGGAGATACGAGTTTGCCCGGGCGTATCGGTCGGTCATTCTCGAGGCCGGCCACGTCTGCCAGACGTTTCTCATGACCGCGACGTCGCTTGGATTGGCGCCGTTCAGCACGATGGCCATCGACGACGCCAGGCTCGAAGCCGCTGCTCGGAGTGGACGGAATTTCCGAGGCGGTGCTCTATGCCGCGGGCGCCGGAACGCGCCCAGCAAGCAGAAGCCGGGCGATCATGCCGGCGGGTGATCCACCCGCGAAAACACGGGTGAACGATATGAAAAAAGCCAGAGCGGTGCGCCGCAACGCAGAGGAGTTGCCGCGTTGAAGCTCGCAGCTTTGAGTTTCGATACCCCACGCCGTGGTGGAGCGGTTGCAATCAGCCCGCCGCCGAGCGGAAAGACGGAGCGGAATATCTGGAAACTCCGGGGTGACGTCGTCCGGTCGCCCGCCTGCTTTCCGCGGAGCGTCCTGACGGGACGGGAGCGCATCAAGCTCACGATCGAGCTGCGATCCCATCCGGCGCCCACGGGACCGATCTGGATCAGCGCCGAACCGACCGGAGAGTTCTCCGAGGTCCTCGGGGCGATCGAGCCGATCACCATCCGGCCTGAACGATGGGTTGGTTCCTCAGCCACGGTTAAGCACACCCTTGACGCCTCAAAATTGCGACAGCCTGGCGTTGGATGCGAACGCGTCGCATGGCAATGGTTCTGGGGTCACGGGGGGAGCGATCACGCAACGAAGCTCGCGCGCAGCGAACACCTTCTTTTCGTCACGCTCAAACCACCGACCGAGCCGTGGTCAGACGGGCGGCATCGCGGAGGGTGCCGAAACGTCCCCGTGGATCACTGCGTTGCAGCAGGCCTGCCAGTGGGGGCGCGGCGCAAAGACGGAGCGTCAGGCAGCCGAACGAGTCGTCAAAGCATTCTTTGCCCTGGGTCTGACGCAGAGCATGAAGAATGGGCGTTTCCGCTATGACGCGGACCTGGATCACTACCTGGACTCGGGGTTGGCCAATCCCCGGTTCTTCAACCTCGAATTGTTTCTGCGTCATGTCGCTGCAGGCAGATCCGGCTGGGCCATTCGGTATCAATTGCATCGAAGGGGCTGCGATCACGGCCACGTTTGCGAATCTTTTGGGCTGCTCGCTGGAGCCATGTGTCATCGAAAGTTCTTCGTGCGAAGACAACTTCCGGCTGAATCATGTGCGAGCGCTCGGGTATACAAGCGGCGTTCGCGACTTCCGCTTTCACGTGGTCGCGGCCGACCGTGGCCGGCTGGCCAACCTCGGGGATGCCCGCGTCTATGACCTCACGATGAAGATCGACAGCGACAAGCAGCCAGCCAAGCGGCCGAATAAGTTTGTGCTTGCGACAGGGATGTCGCTGGGATCGAAGCGGTCCAAACCGGGGAAGGCGAAATTCTTCGCCCAGCTGATCAACAAGGCATCGGTCGGCGGCGTTTCAGCACGACGTATCGATTACGCCATGGTCCGGGAACCTGACAGGCAGGACAAAGTCGATGTGTGTCCACTCACTCGCTTCGTCGGCCATTTGCGAGAGCTGATGCTGGCCGGCGGTCCGCCGGTGACTCGTACTCCCGCTCCGATGATCCCGACGATCGCGGGCTATACCGGGAAACGAATCTACTATCGTCAACCCGGTATTCCGCGTGATGGTCTTCCAAAGATTCCGGATCGCACGCAGCTCCTCTACGAGGACACCTCACGCCGCCGACTGATTCAGATCGATGAGTGGACCGACCCGGATCCGTGGGTGAACCTGTTCTTCATGGCCGAACTGCTCGCGACCAGCGAAGTCCGGCCGAAGGCGCTAGCCCCTGGACAGCGGATTTACAGCTTTCGTGGCGGTCGCACCATCCTGGCCTATCTGCAGGGCTCGGTCGTTCGACTGGCGAGCGTAGGTGCCACACCGCTGAACATGTTCACGGTGTTTACGCAGGTGCAATGGCCAATGAACCTCGCATCCGCGACGAGGCCACCAGCTCGGGGGACGAACGGTGCTGCCAAGCGTGGCGCCTCGTCGAGGGCGTCAGTGAGGCCTACGAAGCCAGCGGCCAGGCGCTTCCGGAAGTTGCCGAGTCGTCGCGTTCGGAAGCGGTGAACGCCCTGTTCCCAGCCCGGCCTTCCTTCGCCGGTACGAGTGGGCTATACATCTTCGGGAACGTGAGCCTGCATCTGCGATTTGCCCGCGAGGAGGGTGCCTGTGCGCAACGAGATCAGCCGTCGGACCTTCGGTACGGTGGTGGCCGGCGGCGCCATTGCCGCCCGCCACGCCTTCGACGCGCAGGCCAACCAGGCGGGAGACGTCGCCAGCCTATACAAGCGCGCCATCATCATCGACGCGCTGGCCAACCCCGGGTCCATGAACGTCTCGTGGCCGCCGCGCGGGCCGCTCTCACAAAAGCAGCGTGACGCGATCGCCGCGTCCGGCATCACCGCCATCAACGTCACCGTCAGCGGCGACACGTTCGAGGCGTCATCTCGCACGATCGCCCTGTGGATCGGCGAAGCCGATCGCTATCCCAACCTCCTTTCGATCGTCCGTCGGCACGCCGACATCGAGCGAGCGAAGAAAGAGGGCACGCTTGGCCTCATGCTCGGCTTCCAAAACACGGAGATGCTCGAGCGCGACCTCTCCCGCCTCGAGGTGTTCCACCGGCTTGGCGTGCGCATCATCCAGCTCACTTACAACGATCGCAACCTCGTCGGCGATGGCTGCCTCGAGCCGGGCGACGCAGGCCTGAGCGCATTCGGCCGCCAGGTCGTCGAACGGATGAACGACCTGGGCATCGCCGTCGATCTGAGCCATTGCGGTACGCGCACCACGGCCGACGGGATTGCCGCCTCCACCAAGCCGCCACTCATCACGCACAGTGGCTGCCGTGAGGTCTATCGCCATCCGCGCAGCAAGGAAGATCGCGAACTGAAAGCCATGGCCGACAAGGGCGGCGTCATCGGCATCTACTTCATGCCGTTCATCGGGGCGGGCGACGGGCCGCCGACCGTCGAGATGCTGATGCGTCAGATCGATCACGCACTCAAGGTGTGCGGCGCCGATCACGTGGGCATCGGCAGCGACCTCAGCACGACGCCGATCGAAGAGACCCCGGAGTATCTGAACGAGCACAAGTCGTTCGTGGCGAATCGAATCAAGCGGGGCATCTCGGCACCCGACGAAGCCAGGCCGCTCTTCGTTCCAGAACTGAATCACCCGCGGCGCATCGAGGGCGTCGTGCGCGGGATGGCCGCGCGCGGCCACTCCACCACGGTCATCGAGAAGGTCATCGGGGGCAACTTCCACCGTGCACTGAAGGCGATCTGGGCGCTGTGATCGCAACGGTGATCGGTGTCGCCGCAACGTTATTTTCACGCATTTGATTTTTCCATTGCCGGGGGCGGACGTCGGGTCCGCGGCGGAGGTCGCGTCATGAGGACGGGGATTGCTTGCTGGCTGGCGGTAGGGTGGTTGGCGGTGGCATTCGGTGCGGGCCCTCAACAGACCGCGACGGCGCCAGCGCGCACGGTGCTCATCCGCGCGTCACAGATCATCGATGGTCGCGGCGGGCCGCCACTCAAGAACGGTGCGGTTCTCGTTCGCGGTGACAAGATTGAACGGGTCGGACCGGCTGACGGGCTGAAGGCGGATCAAGTCATCGACCTCGGCAGCGCCACCGTCCTCCCCGGCCTCATCGACCTCCACACGCACCTCACCGACGAGGTCGGCACCAATTGGGAATCTGCCCTCCTCACGACGACCCCTGGCCGCGCGGCCATCTACGGCGCCGTCAACGCGCGGACGACGCTCATGGCGGGCTTCACGACGTGCCGTGACATGGGACCAACCTGGCCGTACGTGGATATCGATCTGCGCTACGCGATCGACAAGGGGTCGGTGCCCGGACCTCGTCTCCAGGTGGCCGGCAACTATGTGTCCGCCACTGGCGGTGCGGGCGACGCACGACAGTTCTCCATTTACGTCGACGTCCCCATCGTCCGTAACCTTGCCGACGGAGTGGATCAGGTGCGGCACGCCGTGCGAACCAACTTCAAGAACGGTGCGGACTTCGTGAAGATCTTGGCGACCGGGGCCGTCATGTCGAAGGGCATCCCGCCGGGCTCCCAGCAGTACTCCGACGCCGAGTTGGCGGTTGCGGTCGAAGAGGCGCAGCGCTGGGGCCGCTTTGTCGCCGCGCATGCCCACGGCGCCGAAGGGATCAAAGCGGCGTTGCGCGCTGGCGTGCGCACCATCGATCACGGCAGCATGATGGACGAGGAAGGCGCACGGTTACTGAAGGCGAAGGGCGCGTACTTTGCGCCCACCCTTTACGTGGGCCACACGATCCTGAACGACAACCAGGTGCTCAACATCCCGGCACATCAGGTCGAGCGCGAGCGTGCGATTCAGGGTACCCAGGAGCGTGCGTTCAAGCACGCGCTCGCGCATGAATTGCCGATCGCGTTTGCCACCGATGCAGGCGTGTTCCCGCATGGTCAGAACGCGCGCGAATTCAAGCTTCGGGTTGGCCTCGGGCAAACACCGATGGCCGCCATCGATGGCGCGACGCGTATCGCGGCGGAAGCCATGGGCTGGGGCGATCGGGTTGGTACGCTGCAGCCGGGTCACTTCGCCGATCTGATTGCGGTCGCGAAAGACCCATTGGCCGATATCACCGAGCTCGAGCGCGTGCAGTTCGTGATGAAAGGGGGAACGATCTACAAGACGGCGCAATGAAGACCACTGATCCTGCACCCCCGATTTCGGGAAAGGCGAGCGGCCGAGAATCTCCGCTCTTTCCCAATTCTGCCGAGGTCGCCAACGCAGGCGATTCGGTTCGCGCCGCCCGCTTCGCGCCACGGAAAAACGACCTCGCCGCGGGAGACTGCCGATGTCGGCGGCGGCTTCTCAATCCGCGCGTCGTACCGAAATCGTTTGGGCGAATGGGTTGCTCCGGGCATCGGTGGCGAATCAAGGCCGCCGCCACAGGCACGCGCCGAGGCCGTTTTACCTGCACCCGTCGTGTCGCTCAGAGGGCCGCGCCAACCGACTCGCCCGCGCCGGCAACTCCGGCGTGAGTCCAAACGGTGAGATCGGTGAGCTTACCTCCGCGACTTCGTCGAAGTCCGCGGATGCGTAAGATGAGTGTTTCCGCGCCTTCCCTCGTTCCGCGAAATGTTCTTCTTCCGCTCGTTCCGATTTTCTGCCGAGGTCGCCAACGCAGGCGATTCGGCTCGTGTCGCTTGCGGCGTCAACCGCGTTGCAATCGTCCGCACGTCTCGACAAATCGATCAACGTCACGCTCGGTGTTGAAGAGGGCTGGAGACACCCTGATCTGGCTGCCGTTCTCCCGATAACTCACCTTCATCCCGGCGTTCTGGAGAACAGTTCGCGCGGCTCCCGGATCGCCCGGCACGCGAAATGCCACGATTGGCGATCGTGTGCCGGCTGGGGTGAGTACGTCGAAGCCGCGATCGCGAAGTCCGCGCTGGAGGTGTAGACCGAGTCCGGTGGTGTGCGCTTCAATCCGCGGCACACCCACTCTTTCCAGATACTCCAGCGCCGCGCCAAGCTGATACACGGCACCGAATGCCAACGTTGCGTACTCGAACTTCTTGGCCGTCGCAAAAATGTCGTAGCGATGGTCCGGATGCGTGCGCTCCACGTGCAACGCGCCCCAGCGATCGAGGGGGAAGCGATCGAGAAGATCGCGTCTCACGTAGAACGGCGCCACGCCGAAGCCGCCGTGCAGCCATTTGTATGTGCCCGAACAGAGCGCATCGACTCCACTCGCGCGCACATCAATGGCCAGTGCACCCGCCGCCTGGATAGCGTCGCTGTACAGCCATGCGCCGTGCGCATGTGCCAGATCGGCGAGCGGCTTGAGGTCGTGGCGAAACCCGTTTTGATGCGACACGAGCGCGACCGACAACAAGCGTGTACGCCGGTTGACGAGCGGCTCGAAGTCCGACGCGGCGACGGCGCCGCCTCGATGACGGGCAATCCGCAACTCGATGCCGCGCCTCTGCTCGAGCTGACGAAACAGAACGAACTCCGTCTGGTAGTGCAGTTCGTCGATGACAACGTTGTCGCCGGGCTTCAGATCCAAAGCACCCGCGACGAGGTTTTCGCCTTCGCTGGTGGCAGCCAGGAAACCGATTTCGTCCGGGCTGGCGTTGACGAGCCGCGCGAATTGCGCGCGAACCTGGTCGGCTTTGGCCTGCATCTCCGACAGCGAGATCGGGCGCGCGGCCTTTGCCGACACAAACGCTGCGCCTGCGGCGACGACGGCATTCGGAATCGGGCCGATGTATGCCGAATCGAGGTAGATGTCGCGCTCGGCGGTGACCGGAAAGTCGCCTCGCACGCCAAGCGGATCCTCATCAGCAGGTGCTGTCCTCTGCGCCTCGGCTCGGTGAGGCGCGAGCAACGCCCCGGTGGCTCCCAGACGAAGCAGCATCCGACGGCTGATCTCCACGGCTGGTGAGTTTACCCGAGACTCGAGGCCGCCAATTGGGCACGAGCGATGACTTTCGAGGTGACGTCTACCCCAGCTAGACATCTTGAAGGCCAGGATTCCATGCATCTGAGGCGGAGCCTCGCTAGTATTGCGGCCTATGTCTGCCCCCGTGACGCGTCGAACCGCTCTCCGTCGCTTTGGCGCAGCAGGCGCTGGCCTGGCACTCTCAGCCGAATCGCACGCTCGCCTCGTGGGGACGTTCGGCGGCCAGACGACTCCCATCACGATCGCCGGACAGCCCGTGGAGATTCGGGTCGCATCGATCGGGCGGTCGACCGTGCGGATAAGCGTCGTGCCGCTCGCCGACGCGGCGCTCGGCGAGCTCGCCGGCACCGGCGCGCTCGTCGCGGCTGCCGCCGGGCAATCGGTCGCGCAGCGACGTGATGTCTTTGCAGACGTCGCCGCCGGCGACCTGCGCGTGCGCTTCACCGATCATCCACCGACCCTGCATGTTGAGACGCAGAAGGGGGTCGCCATCCAACGACTGTCGCTGGACGCGACGGCGCCGCGCATCAGGTTCGCGTTGGGCAAGGGCCCGCTGCTCGGCTTCGGCGAAGGCGGTCCGCAATTCGATCGCAAGGGCGCCCTTTACACCAACCGTAACGGACAGGGCGGTTATCAGTTGCGCACGCACGGTGGCCGCGTGCCCATCCAGTGGCTCGTCAGCAGCGATGGCTGGGGCCTTTACATCCATCGCCCGCTTGGTGCATTCGACCTGACCGGCGCGGACGGTGAGCTGACGCCAGCCGATCGCGCGCTGCCGCTCGACGTCTTCGTGACCGCGTCCTCGGATCCGACGACGATCATGCGGGAATACGCGCGCATCACCGGCTTCGCGGAGCTGCCGCCGCTGTGGGCGTTCGGCTACATGCAGTCGCACCGTACGCTCGCGGGTCCCGAGGAGATCGACTGGGTCGCGCGCACGTTTCGCGAGAAGCGGCTGCCCTGCGACGCGCTGATCTATCTCGGCACGGAATTCACCCCGTCAGGGTGGAACACACGCAACGGCGAGTTCGGGTGGAAGGCGGAGACCTTTCCCGATCCGAAGCGCTTCATCGACCAGGCGCATGCGCGCAACTATAAAGTCGTGCTCCACATCGTCATCGAGGGGCGGCGTATGAGCGGCGCCGTCAGTGACGCGTGCACACCCGAGAAATCAGTGCCGAGTGGGCGGACACCCGACGATCGCTGGCCCGAGGATCGCGCGGTGCCCTGCTATTGGCCGTATCACAAACCGCTCTTCGACCTCGGCGTCGACGGCTGGTGGCCGGATCAGGGCGATGGACTCGACGAGCCGTCGCGCCTCGCCCGCATTCGGATGTACTGGGAGGGCCCGCAGCAGTATCGACCCAATGAACGGCCGTTTGCGCTACATCGCAACGGGTCGCCCGGCATGCAGCGCTACGGCGCGTTCCTGTGGTCGGGCGACGTTTACACGACCTGGGAGACATTGAAGACGCACGTGCCGGTGGCCGTGAACACCGGCCTGTCGGGCATTCCGTTCTGGGGCACCGACATCGGTGGCTTCGTGCCGACCGCCGAGTACACCGGCGAGTTGCACGTGCGCTGGTTCCAGTTCGGCACGTTCTGCGCGTCGTTCCGCGCCCACGGCCGCAACTGGCACCTGCGACTGCCGTGGGGCTGGAACATGGGCAAGGTAGGACCGTCGGAGATTCGTACTTACACGGGCGGCGCAGCGGACCCAGATCCGGCGGAGTTGAACAATCCGCGCGTCGAGCCGATCGTCAAGAAATATTTGGAGCTGCGCTACCAGCTGCTGCCCTATACCTACAGCGTCGCGCGCGAGTGCACCGAGACCGGACTACCGATGATGCGCGCGTTGTGGCTGCATCACCACGACGATCCGGCAGCCGTCGCGCGCGGCGATCAGTTTCTCTGGGGCCGCGACATCCTCGTCTCGCCGGTCGTCGAGAAGAGCGCGACCTCGCGGCGACTGTATCTGCCGCGCGGGATATGGTTCGATTTCTGGACGGAGGAGCGCCTCGTCGGCGGTCGCGAGATTGACCGCGCAGTCGATCTCGAGACCATGCCGCTGCACGTGCGCGCGGGCACGATCCTGCCGATGGGTCCGGTGAAGCAGTATGTCGATGAGCCGGTCGAGGGTCCACTGACGCTGACGATTTATCCAGGCGCCGACGGTGCGTTCACGCTCTACGAGGACGATGGTCGCAGCTTCAATTACCGGCGCGGCGAGTTCATGAAGATCGCGATGACCTGGACCGACGCGTCACGGCGCCTGTCGTTGAACCTCGTGCCTGGTTCACGGATGCTGCCGCCGACGACGCGGGCGATTGAGGTCCGTGTCGCCGCCACGCAGGAACGGCGCCGCATCGTGTTCGCCGGCAAACCCGTCGATCTGCGCCTCTGATCGGTGCACCGCTGTAGGGTGCGGGGATAGGCGCTCTTGCCGCCCTGCATCCTTACCCTGCAACCGCGCCGGCTTTGCCGGCGCTGCACGCCACGCATCGTCACCACCCGACCCTGTTCAAATAGCGACGCTGTAGCGCCGCATGAGGTTGACACTTTCGCAGGCGGCCATTACACCGAACCATATGGTTCAGTATTCGCCGCGGCTCGATGAGACGTTCGCGGCGATTGCCGACCCAACGCGGCGGGGCGTGCTCGAACACCTCGGCCGCCGCGATGCGTCGATTACCGAGCTTGCCGAAGGGTTCGCGATCACGCTGACCGGCATGAAGAAACACGTGCAGATCCTCGAGCGTTCGCGAATGGTCTCCACACAGAAAGTAGGACGCGTCCGGACCTGCACGTTGGGACCGCGCCGGCTCGACGCCGAAGCGCAATGGATCGAGAAGTACCGGCTGATGTTGGCACAGCGCATCGATCGTCTCGAGGCGTTTCTCGAACGAACGAAGGAGAAGTGATGAACACAACCAAGGAGCCTGCAGTGAAAGCCGTCACCACGACACCGAGCGATCGAGAGATTCGGATGGAGCGCATCTTCAACGCCCCGCACGAGCGCGTGTGGAAGGCCATGACGACGCCGGAACTGCTGGCGCGGTGGTGGGGACGCGGCAACAAGATTGTGCTCGAGCGTTTCGAGTTCGAGCGCGGCGGCCACTGGCGCTTCGTCGAGCACAGCGAGCAGGGCACGGAGGGCTTTGACGGCCGTTTCGGTGAGATCTCGCCCATCGACCGCATCGTCACGTTGCCGATGTGCTGCACTGCGCGGTTCGAGGTCCACGTCACCCTGATTCGCCCGGCACTCGTCGCGGGTCCGGTCACCGTCCACGACAGGGTGCCCGAGCCGTTGGCGCTGTTCGCGAGATTCGCCGCGATGCTGGTCCACGTGGCGCCCCCGTCGCGACTGATGTCGATGTCAACGGCCTCGAGCTGCCCGAGGTTGTGGGTCCACTTGATGACTTTGACCGTACCGATATCCCAACGGGCGGAAACCGGAGCGGTGACCTTGATGCTCGGCGGATCGACGCGGAACGTGACGTTGCTGAGATCTCCGTTAGCAGGATTGCCTGCAAGGCTGACTCGCACCAATGCCTGCGCAGTGATGACCGACGGCACCGTGACGTCGTGGGACCCGGTATCGGCCGTGGCCGACGGAACGCCGGTCGCCAGCGAGCTCCACGTGGCACCGTTCTCGCCGCTGAAATCCAAATCGAACGTCTGACCGGCGCCGTAGAAATGACGCCAGGCGATCGTTCGCCTGAAGCCCGCGGCCCACCCGACCGCCGTATTGGGGAAGGTGACGATGATTGCTGAATTGACCGCAAAGGGGACGTCGTTGATGTCCGACACAGAGCTGTCTGCCGTCCAACTGACACGCAAGTATCGACTGCGTCTTCGCGGTTCGGATCGCTGAATCCCGAAGTCGCTTTAGGACCGGACTTCACCGAAGAACAGGCACGCCTTCGTGCGAAATCCCGCCGATGGACAGGCTCGGATTGGGCCTGCGGGCCAAAAAGGTTGTCGGAAGCAGACAGACATCAATGGTGAAAGCGACTATGCTCGTCCGGCTACGGAAGAGCTGCCGAACGACGTCGGAACGACTCGGAGGAGTACGCGCATGTTCAAGTCGAAATCGTCGAAATCGAAGTGGTGGGTGGCTCTCGCGGTGCTGGCACTGTCGGTCATGGCCGGGCCGGCCGAGGCGCAGCCGTACGTTTATGTCCTCGGCGCATCCTACAACTACCCTAACGACCGCAATCACTACCTAAGGGTTTACAACGCGGCCACGAACACCATCGTCACGGGAATTACTCTTGGAGAGACGCAATTTAGTGACCAAAAAGCGATCGCCATGGCGCCGGATGGCGCCCTCATTTACGTCATCAACAACTACAACAGGTCCGACCGGGGATCGTACGGTGTCGGTCGTGTCGACGCAGACCAACACCGTCGTGGCTACCTTGACTGAATCGGTGATCGGCGCGAACCCGAGCGCCGTGGCGGTGAGTCCCGACAGCCGGCGGGTCTACTTCTCAGGCACAGAATCCATCAACGACCAGTTCCACGCCTTTCTCACCGTTGTCGACATCCAGTCCAAGTCGCCGATCGCCAAAATTCCCCTTGGCTTCGAGTTCGCATACGGCGTCGCGGCGTCGCCCGATGGTTCGCGAGTGTATGTCATCACGGGGTGCCAGAACAGTTTCGGGTCCACGTGCCGGCAGCAGGCCCACGTCGTCGCCGTCATCGATACCGCCACCAATGGTGTCCTCACCACCGTGCCGCTTTCTCTTGGCGGGGGCTTCTCAGTGTCGCTGTCGCCGGACGGCCGCTTCGCATATCTCCCAAGTGAACGCCAGGTGCAGGTCCTCGACACGACAACCAACACGATCGTCGCGACCACGACCACGAGCGTCGGCGGCACGCGGCACGTCGGCGTGTCGCCCAACGGTGCGACGGTGTACGTCGCCACGAGCTTGAACTTATTCGGTGAGGTGCAGCAACTGAATCCATCCACTCACGCGTTAGAGGGCGCGACGGCAGTCCCCGGCGCCGCGGCCGTTGCCTTTCTGCCAGACAGCACTCGCGCCTACGTGGCAGCCGGCGACAACCTGGTCGTCATGGACACAGCGACTCGCGGGGTCATCACAACGATACCGACCGGCCCCCGCTCATGGGCGATCGTGACGACACCACCATCCTCGGGCGCGTCGCCGGGGGCGCCGACGCTCAGTGGGTCGGTGTCCGGAACCACCGTGAATCTCGCGTGGACACGATCGCCCACGGGCGGCACGCCGACGTCCTACATTGTTCAGGCGGGAACGACGTCGGGCGCATCGAACCTGTTCAACGGCAACGTCGGCCTCACCACGAGCCTCACATCGCCGGTGAGTGCTGGTACGTATTACGTGCGCGTGCGCGCCGCGAACGACGCCGGCGTCAGCGTGCCGTCCAACGAAGTCACGCTCACCGTCGGCGGCGGCGGTGGCACGCCGGGACAGCCGACCGTGACGTCGGCCGTCGCGAGCGGCAGCATCCTCACCATCGCCTGGGTCGCGGGGGCGGGCGCATCCCCGACCTCCCATCGGCTCGACTTCTATGCGGGCACTACGCCGGTCGCGAGTGTGACCACGGGCGTGGCGCCCAGCGTGGGTATTCCGATTCCGCCGGGCGTCCAAGGCACCTTTGGCGTGCGTGTGACCGCCTTCAACGGGACGATTGCCGGGCCGCCGTCGGCGCTCTTCACCTTCACGATCGGCCCCGCGTGCACGGTGCCCGCCAGTCCGAACGTAAGTGGTGGCGTGGTGGGAGGCACCGCGTCGGTGAGTTGGCCGGCGGTGCCGGGCGCAACCGCCTACATTGTGTCAGCGGGCACGACGCAGGGCGGGACCCAGTACCTCGCGCCGACGAACATCGGCGCCAACACCGGGGCGAGTGCCAGCGGGCTGCCCCCCGGCTTCACCGCCTGGGTGCGCGTGATCGCCGTCAACGCGTGTGGGCAGGAGAGTGTGCCGCGCGACTTCTTCGTGCAGTAAAGGGGAGCCGACGTCGTTCGAGAGCTGCGCCAGGAACGAGTTCGGCCAGGGCTCGACGTTGTCCATCCACGCCTGCGCTTCGCGCAATGTGCCCGGGCGCAGTGTCACCACTGGGACCGCTCAACACCGCCACACGCACCCGCGACAGGGCCAGGCCGTCTGCGGCCCTCATGCAGGTGCAAGTCGATTGACGAGGGCGCGGCTCTTCACGTCATATACCGACAGAAGCTGCGCAGGCGCATCGTCCGTGCCGCCGTGCGGAACGAGCACGTGGCCCGACGCTGAGATTTCCGCACGACGCGCGTCGGGCGGGACGGCAATGGTGTCGATCACCTTGAGCAGTTGAGTGTCAACGATCGAAATGGATCGAGGGTCGCGATTGACCACCAGACCTCGCGGCCATCCTTCGTCACAGCGAGGCCTTCGGCGCCGGCTCCCGTCGGAATGACCACGGGAGCCGACTCACTGTTGAGCGAGATAACGGACAGAGTGCCCTCCGCGCCACGACTCGAGACGAACGTACGTGCGCCATCCGGACTCAGACGCACCATGTGACCTTAGCGTCCACCAGTTCGGATACGTGCGAACGACGATTCGGTCAACGACATCCACGAGTGCGATCCGATCCGACTGTTCGAGCGTCGCCACCGCGCCCCGCCCATCGGGCAGGAAGACAAGACTGTGGGGCCTGGACTGGGGACCGAGATCGATGCCGGGCCACGTGATCATCGAGACGATGACGCTCGACGATCTCGGCGACGGGCGGACGCGAATGGTGAGCCTCTCGCTGTTCCACACGACCGAGGAGCGCGATGGCATGTTGCACTCGGGGATGGAAGGTGGCGCCAACGAGAGTTACGCGGCACTCGATCGCGTGCTCGAGACGCTGGCCTGAGCAGCGACCCTGGGACGGCTGGGCCCTTCTTTCAGGGCCAGCCGTTGCCTCACAATTCCAGTCCGAGTTTGGGACCGCGATTCAAAAGGCCGGCGGCACAAAAACTGAATTGAAGCCCAGTGCCGCAGGGAACTGGGCAGCTGTCGGGCGCAGGCCAGTGCGGACCCAAAGATCGATCGCGCTCACGGCGGTCAAGATTTGTGGACCGGTAAAGTTACAGTGCCCAACTCCGGTTGTGTAGGTTTGAAACAGCAGATCTTCTCTGTTCTCGGCAGCAATCGTCTCTGCGTAAGCGGATGCGTTGGCAACCACCAGCAGCGGATCGACGATCGTGTGCAGCGTCAGAACCGGATTGCGAATCTTTCCGTTGAAGTCGGTGTTGTTGCGAAGGTAACTGCGAGCGCTGGGAGCTGCTTCGATATCTCGCCGGGCATTCATTTGCGCGAGCCACAAATCAACGACCGGGCCGGGCACTCCTAAACCAGCCAGGTAAGCCTTTTCAGCATCTGTCAGGCTGTAGCTCTGATCGAGGTTCTGGACGACTGGCCCACCCGCGCGTCGCTGTAACTCTGCGCGAGCCTCAGTCATGAAGAAGAAATCCGAGAGTACCCAACCGGGGAAAAAGTCTGGCGGCGGTGGCGGGGTGATGCCGCGACCTGGTGTCTTCCCGACCAGTCGAATGAATTCAAACTTGGGAAAGTTGGCAATGTTAATGAGTTCGGGAGTCAACTTCGCGAGGACTTCAGTGTCGAAATCGATGTCGTTTCGGACTTCACCAACTGTTCCCCAGGAGTTGGGAATGCCGAAGACGACGTCATACGCAAGGTACAGCAGGAACGACACTGTCCCAGAGACGTGTCGCTCCAGCGCCGGCGCCACAGAAAGACAGGGCACCGTCGAAGATCCCGTTGAACTGTTCCATGCTCTTGAAACCCGCGATGGTTCCGAATGAAACGGCTGCGATGATCGTCCTTTCGGGCGGCCCGACATTCTCACGGAAGTAGAGAGCGAGATCTTTGATGTCATGTATCGCATCCCCGAAGGCCCAACCGTTGTCTCGGTATGCAGTTCCGGCCAGGGCGAAACCCTGAGCGAGCAACGGGGCTTCCAGGGCGGCGTTCGGGGCGACGTCGGCACTTCGATTGTCGATTTCACCGGGATGATCAGCCTTGTCACGATAACCGTGAGCGAAGATGAGCAGCGTGCCGTTCCAAGTTTCCGGCACTCGTATCCGGAACGGCGCGCCGTTGATCTCACCTGACAGATCAAGGGGCGCGGCGGCGACAGCCGGTGAGCCGGAACTGAACGTCAGTGAAAGTAGAAGAGGGAGTGTGAGAGCGACAAGAATTCGTGCAGTGATGTTCATTTCGACACCCGGTTCGCCGTCCCCTGGCAGTTTCAAAAAATCGGCTGGCGGGCCAGGGGGTCGCCCTGGAGCACCGCCAGCCTTCGTCACCCTACCGCACCGTCACCGTCGCACGCATCCACGGGTGAATGCAGCACATGTATTTGTGCTCACCGACATCCACGACGTCAGGGTCGTTTGAGCCGCCCGCGGGAATGAACTCGATGTTGGCGAAATCCAGACACTCGGGCGCGGGTACCGGGTTGCCGGTCAAGTCGTTCAAATCCTGGATGAACCCTCCGCCAAACTCGGCGACCTCGGTGAAGGTATGCACCTCGCCGCCACTGTTCTGCGCCTGAACCGCCTGTCCTTCCTTCAGTTGGGGTTGACGCGGTGAGAAGTGCCAGGAACCAATCTGGCCTGAATTCCCCAGCACCCTCAGAAACGTGTCGAGGCTGACGCCTGGGTGATCGAACACGCAGGTGCCCTCGCCGAACTCTGCGTTGAACGAATCCGGATCGCACCGGTCCAGCATGTCGACGACTCGAACTGCTGGCGCGCGCCCCATCAGGCCTGCGCCCAGCATGACGATGCCAATGGCGATGGAACCTAAACCTACACGCCTGGTTACGGCTTTACGAAACATCGGAGCCTCCTCGTGAATGGCGCAGGCGGAGTCTAACCGGAAACCGTAGCGGTCGACATAGAATCGCAATGCGCCGAGGGTAGCAACTTGCTCCGAGGGCGCGCCAACTGACTATGCCAGGGCGCTCGCGTCGTGGCTGGGGGCAATCATGCGACAGTCGCAACGACGGATTGATCAACACCGGGTTCGATTCGCTGGCTCGACGCTCGCCTTGGCCATTCTGATCACCGTCGGCGCGGCGGCACAAACGAGATCCAACACGCCCGCGGCGCCGCCATTGCCGTCCCTCGACGGCTTGAAATGGCGTCACATCGGGCCCGCCGCATTCGGCGGCCGTATCGATGACGTCGAGGCCGTTCCGACCAACCCTTGGATCATCTTCGTCGGCGCGGCCTCGGGCGGCGTATTCAAATCGACCAACAACGGTGTCACCTGGCGGCCCGTCCTGGACGATGCCGCAGGCATGCAATCGGTGGGTGACATCGCCATCGCGCCATCCGATCCCAACGTCGTCTGGGTTGGCATGGGTGAACCGAACAATCGACAAAGCTCGTCATGGGGCGACGGGGTCTATCGCTCGCTCGATGGCGGCGAGAAGTGGACCCACATGGGTCTGCGCGACACGCATCACATCGGCCGCGTCGTCATTCATCCTCGCGATCCGAATACCGTGTTCGTCGCGGCGCTCGGCCACCTCTGGGGGCCCAACGCCGAGCGGGGACTGTACCGGACGAAAGACGGCGGCAGGACGTGGCAGCAGGTTCTGGCCATCGACAACGATACGGGAGTGGTCGACGTCGCGATGGACAGCGACGGCCGTACGCTCTTCGCCGCCGCATACCAACGGCGTCGCCGCGGTTGGGGATTCGTCGGCGGCGGCCCTGGCAGCGGATTGCATCGCTCACTCGACGGCGGCGATACGTGGGAGAAGTTGACGACTGGCCTTCCTCAAGGCGCCGCCGGACGTATCGGTGTCGAGATCTCGAAGAGTCACCCCAACATCGTGTATGCCGTCTACGAGCACAAGCAGGGCGGCATATTCCGTTCCGACGATCGTGGCGCGACCTGGACCAAGCAGAGCAGCACGAACTCACGCCCGATGTACTACAGCCAGATTCGCATCGATCCAAAGACGCCCGACAAGCTCTGGCTGGTAGCGGGGACGCTGCTGCTGTCGATCGACGCGGGTAAGACGTTCCGCAGCGACACGACGGCCGATCGAGTCCACGTCGATCACCATGCCATGTGGATCAACCCCGCCAATCCGGAGCACATGATGCTCGGCAACGACGGCGGGCTCTATTTCACCTACGACGGCTCTCGGGCGTGGCACTTCGTCGACAATCTCCCGATTGGTCAGTACTACGATATCGGCATCGACAACCGCGATCCGTACTGGATCTATGGTGGCACGCAAGACAACGGCACGTGGGGTCTGCCCAGTCGCACCAACAGCCTGCTCGGCATCACGAACCTCGATGTCGTCAACATCGCTTACGGCGACGGGTTTTACACCCAACCGGACCCGAGAGACCATCGCGTCATCTACGCGAACTCGCAGAACGGCCGTGCCTATCTCGTGAACTTCGATTCGAAAGAGGAGAAGGGCCTGCGCCCGGTTCCCGTGGATCGCAAGGAGACATACCGGTACAACTGGAGCACGCCGCTTCTCATCTCGCCGCATGACCCGGACACGGTGTATTACGGTGCGAACAAGCTCTTGAGAACGTCCAACGGCGGTCACGCGTGGGAGGAAGCCAGCCCGGATCTCACGAAGAATCTCGAATGGAAGAAGCTGGAGATCATGGGCGGCGAACGAAACGACGACACCCTCTCGAGAGACGACGGCGTGAGCGAATTCGGCACCATCACGACAATCAGCGAGTCGCCGGTTCAGCCCGGGCTTCTGTATGTCGGGACCGACGACGGGCTCGTGCAGATGACGCGCGACGGCGGAAAGAAGTGGGAGGACGTCACGAAGCGTTTCAAGCTGCCCGGATCCCCTTGGGTGAGCAAGACGCTCGCGTCGCGACATCGCGCCGAGGTCGCCTACGTCGCCTTTGACGGACATCAAGATGACGACTTCAAGCCGTACGTGTTCAAAACGACGGATTT
Organism: uncultured Acidobacteriota bacterium; assembly: GCA_963724485.1. Classification (GTDB taxonomy): domain Bacteria; phylum Acidobacteriota; class Vicinamibacteria; order Vicinamibacterales; family UBA2999; genus JACCSI01. The sequence goes on along the minus strand of CAVRUW010000002.1, from coordinate 41,381 downwards.
CGGTGCGACCTGGACCTCTGTCTCGGGTGACCTCCCGAACGGCGTCGTGATCAACACGCTCGCCGAGCATCACCGCAACTCGCAATTGCTCTTCGCTGGAACTGAGTCGGGGCTGTTCTACACGATCGACGGCGGGCGTCGTTGGACGCTCGTCCACGGCAACCTGCCCCGCGTTCCGATTGACGATCTCGTGATCGCGGAGAGGGAAAACGATCTGATTCTCGGCACCCACGGCCGCAGCATCATCGTGCTCGACGACATCACGCCACTCGAGACGCTGGCGGCGGCCTTGACGAGCGATGCACACCTGTTCGCAGTGCCTACGGCGACAATCGTGTATATGGCGCGGATGCTGCCGACGCCTGGGGCGTCGAAGTACTCGGGCCCTAATCCAGAGCCCGGTGCCCTGATTACCTACGCCTTGAAGGACGATCCGCCGAAGCCGTCTGCGGCGGACGCTCCCGCTCCGACCGTCCGTCTGAAGATCACCGATGCCGGTGGGGCGGTGGTGCGCGAGTTGAAGGCGCCCGACAAGAAAGGTGTTCAACGCCTCGCATGGGATCTTCGCTACCCGCTTCCCTTCGAGCCCACAGCGCAGGATGAAGGCTGGTTCGGACCGGCTGTCGGACCTTTCGTGCTACCGGGCGAGTACACGGTAACGCTGTCCGCACGCGGGCGCGATCTGAAGCAGACGGTTCAGGTACGCGCCGATCCGCGGACGAAGGCATCGCCTGAGACGCTGCGGGCACGACTCGAGGTGAGCCAGTCGCTGAACACGATGCTGGCGACCTTCATGGAGGCGACGTCGGCGATTCAAGCGGTCGATAAAGAGCTGGCGCGCTTGCGGGAGGCGGTCAAGGCCGCCGGCGATGGGCACGAGAACGCCTCGAAGTCGCTCGACGAGCTGGGGAAGAAGTTGGACCCGATTCGACTGAAGTTCCGCCCCGGTTTCGGCGGCGGGAAGTTCGGGTTCCTCGATCTGCTGGGACAGCTCCAAGCGTCGACTTCAGCGCCCACGGAAGCGCAGGTCCGCGCGCGCGATCACTTGAAGGCCGGGCTGTTGGAGAGCGTCAGCGAGTTGAACAGCGTGCTGACGAAGGAGCTGGCCGAGGTGCAGGCGCAGCTGGCGAAGGAAAACGTGATGGCGATCAAAGCCGTGGCGCCTCCGCAGTAATGCTAGCGAGGCTCTGCCTCGGACCGCTGAGCATGTGCAGCTGCGGCTTCGCCTCGCTAGTGGCAGTATTGGCTTTGCCCGCCCCCGGCGGGCGAGAGTCTTGAAGGGCCAGCGCAAAACGTAAATCTATTAGTAAGGATTCTGCCCCTTCAAGACTCTCTGTCAGCGTGCGCAGTAGCGTCGATCGAGGTGGCAGGCGCGGTCACGCGCCGCTGCTGCCTCCGCTGACTGACCGAGCGCCTGATGCGCCAGCGCGAGGTTTGCTTGAACCTGCCCGCTCGTGGGCGTCAGCGCCGCAGCCGTTTTCAGCGCCTCCAACGCCGGCGCAGGTCGCTTGGTAACGATATACACGGCACCGAGCGCGTTCCACGCCTCGCCGTAGTTGCGGTCAAGCGAGACCGCCTTCAGCTCGAGCTCTTCGGCGCGTCGAAGGTCGCCTCTCGCGTACGCGACCGTCGCGAGGTTGTGCCAGGCGCGGACGTTCTCGGGTTCGTCACGCAACACGCTTTCGAGCGCGCGCTCGGCGTCGGCGTGCTTAGTGAGCCGAAGGTAGGCGAGCGCCAGCTTGAATCTCGCGGTCACGTAGCGCGGATTCAAGGCGACCGTGCGCTCGAGCGCGGCCGCCGCCTCGGCGTAGCGACCGAGATCTCCGAGAATCGAGCCACGAACGAAGTGCACTTGCGCGATGTTCGGATCGCGGGCAATCGCACGGTCTAGTGCGGCAAGCGCCCCTCGCTTGTCACCACGCTCCGATAGTTCGAGCGCTTCCATGGTCATCGTGTACAGCTCGATCTTGTCTTTCGGATCCGCAAGCGTGCTGCCCGGCGGGGCTGCCGGGGAAGACCCTATGTAACCCAGCGACATAAAGCGCTCCGCGAGCGCCGGGTCGGTCACAGTGCGGCGGCCGTCTTCCGCCGCCGCCATCGACGCGATCGCCGCCAGCGTCCGTCGCGCAGCGCTCACCTGCTGATGTTGGTTGCCGGCAATATTTGACGACTCGTGCGGATCGCTGGCCAGGTTGTACAGTTCTGGGAGCGGCGCTTCGATAAATTTGCTTCCGCTCCTCCGTAGCGACGTCAGCTCGCTCCAGCCGAATTGATGACGCGGTAGCCAGGTCTCGCTGTACGCCTCCAGCGGCTCCGGCGTCGCCCCGCGCATAGCGGCCGAGAGATCGACGCCGTCGATGCGAAGGCCGGCATTCGTATCCTCACCGACACCGGCCAGGCGCAGCAGCGTCGGCATCACGTCGACGATGCGCACTTGCTGCGCGTAGGTCGCCGGTGAGAGCCCAGGCGCGCGGACGAGCCAGGGAATGCGAAGCACGGCGTCGTAAAGGAAGAATCCATGCGTCGCTTCGCCGTGGTCGCCGAGCGACTCACCGTGATCCGACGTCACGCTGACAACAGCGTCGTTCCAGAGGGCGCGCTCGCCCAGCGTCGTGACGAACGGTTGCAGCGCGCGGTCCACCGCGCTGACCTCGGCATCGTAGCTGCCGGCGACGTACGGCGCGTGCGGCTCGAAGAGATGAATCCAGACGAAGAATGGTTTCGTCGCTGTGGCAATCCATTGCTGTGCACGGTCCAGGGTCTCGCCCGCCGCGCGCTCCACTCCGCGAACGTCATCGTCATAGACATCGAAGCCGCGATCGAGCCCATATCGCGAGTCGAGGACCAGCGCGCTGACGAAGGCACCGGTCGCGTATCCGCTTCGCTGGAGTCGCTCGACATACGTCGGGACTCCAGGTGGCAGTGAGAAGACGGCGTTGTCGCGCACGCCGTGCCTGGGAGGATTCAACCCGGTGAACAGCGACGCGTGTGCAGGCGCCGTGAGCGGTGCTGTGGTAACCGCCTGCGTGAACTCCACGCCTTTCACTTTCAACTGGTGGAGGGTTGGCGTGATCGCGGCCGTGACACGGTCGGCACGGAGCGTGTCGATGGTGATCAGGATGATGTTGCTGGGCGTAGCGGTGCGAGAGCCTTCGTTACGGACGCACCCAAGGGCTGTCAACGACGCAAATGCCGCGGCCGCGGTGATCGCGGCGTCGAAGATCAGACGGCGACGATGCATCAAGGGGCGATTCTACCCGAGCCTCGTCGCCGTCTTTGGATCGCTCCTACCAGATGACCTTGAGCGCCAGCTGCACCTCACGTGCCGGAAACGACTGCACCGAGCGTCCGAACGTCGGCTGCGCCAGATTGCTGATCGGGTTCCGCAGGTTGACCCGATTGAACGCGTTGAAGGCTTCGACGCGGAACTGCACCTTGACGGTGTCGGTCACCACGAAGTTCTTGAAGAGCGATAGATCCGTGCTCGCGTAGCCAGGGCCGCGATACGCGTTGCGCGGAAGATTGCCAAGGGTAAAGCCCGTAATGGGAAAGTCAGCGGCTGTGAACAGGCCGTTGATGTAGTCGTCCTTGTCCACGTCGCCCAAATCCGTCCCGAAGCTCGGCTGGTTTGGCCGGTCGTTATTCACGCCGTCACCATTGAAGTCGCCACCCTGCCCGTACGCCCGGTTCGTATTCACATTGAACGGGAAGCCGCTCTGCAGCGACACGATGGCGTTAATCTGCCAGCCGCCGAGCAGCGCCCGCGTCATGCCGGTCGCGTCCTTGAAAAACGGCAGCTCCCACAGGCCGTTCGCGACGAACCGGTGACGGACGTCGAAATCGGTCGGGCCTTTCTCACGATCGAGATCGCGAGCGTCGACTGGCGTTCCCCCGACCTGCACGTCCGAGCCGTTGTCGATGGCCTCCCCCACGGTGTACGCGATCTGCGCCGAGTAGCCATTCGACAAGCGCTTGACCATCTGGAATTGCCCGCCGTGGTAGGACGAGCGCGCGATCATCGCGCGGAAGTTGATGCCGCCGAACGTCGGATTCAGTCGATCGAGTCGTCCGTCGAACAGATCGCCGGGAACCGTGTTGTAGTCCACCAATCGTCCGTAGTTGCGACCGGCGCTGCCAACGTAGTTGGCCTCGAGGGCGATATCGCGTCCCAACTGGTACTGGAAACCCGTGAACCAGTTGTAGCTGAACGCATCTTTGCCGTACGGATCGGGCACGCGGAGCGACTGCTGCGAGTTGCCGAACCGACCATCCCAGCCAATGATGTTGCCGACTAGACCGAGGCCGGGCTGCGTCCCCGGGTTCGTGTTCTCGCCGGTGAGCGTTGGCGCCGCGCCGTTGCGCGGCCCATAGAAGATCGGGATGCCAGCGTGCGCCGGCGCCGTGGTCGGGCTCGCGACGGTAAAACTGTAGAACGGCGGATTGAAGCGGATGTTCGTGATCGAGTTGTTGAAAAGGCGTTCGTAGGCGATACCCCATCCGCCGCGGATGGCGAGCCGTCCATTGCCCCACGGATCCCAGATCGCGCCTAATCGCGGCGCGAAGTTGTTGTAATCGTTCGGGACCACCTGATCGACCTGCCCCACCGTTGCCGTACGGACTTGCTCGAAGATGTCGCCGCCTGGTCCGGGAATCATGTTGGTGAGCAGATCGTTCACCTCTCCCGGTCGGCCGTACCAGTCGTGTCGAATCCCGAGGTTGAGCGTCAGGTTCGAACGGATCCTCCAGTCGTCCTGGAAGAAGATGCCGGTCTCCTTGAAGCGGAAGTTGCGGATATTCGGCTCGATCAGCTGCGTGTTGGGGTTGATGCCGAGAATGGAGACGCGGGCGGGCTCATCCATGGCGAAGTCGTGAATGCTGAAGAAACCGATGCCAGGTCGTCGCACGGCGAAATCCGAGTTGTCCCTGACCCACCGGAATTCGCCGCCGAACTTCAGCGCGTGGTCGCCCTTGTTCAGCGACACCGTGTCCGTCCAGTGGAATGTGTCCTGGATGAACACGGCTGGATTGGTTGGCAAGTTGCCAAACGCGATCACGCCTTCGTCGAACGTGATGTTTGGGACGCCTTCGTTGATCGCGTCGAGACCCCGTCGGCGCCGCGACCACCCGAAGCGCGTCTCGTTGACCATTTGGTTCGACATGATCCAGGTATGCCCGAGCGTCAGGTTCTGTCCGAACTGCCTGATCGGCTGATTGAAACCCTCGCGAACGATCGTCAGGTTGTCCGATTGATCGTTCTTGTCCCAGAGGTAGCGGCCGAAAATCCGCATCTGGCCGGTCAGTTCCTGATCGACGCGACCGCCGAACTGATTCGCGTCGGTGGTCTCGACGATGGGGATGGCGGCGGTCCCGATGTCCGGAATTCCGTCAGGTGTCGTCTGTAGCGTGTTGCGAAACAACGCCCCAGCCGCCGTGTAGTTCGAGTTGGTCGCCACCGACGGCGTGTTGGCGACGATGTCCTGCGCGAGCCCGGCGACTGGTTGTCCGGTGTCGCGGATGTTCGAGGTCGGCGTCGGAGAGGGAAACTGCCTGAGTAGCAGGTTGGCAATCGAGTTCGGGAATCGCTGCGCCACCAGCGCACGGAACTCCGGCGTCTCGACCGTGCGGAGCACCGTCTGGCCACGCGTCAGTCGAAGCCCTTCGTAGGAGGCGAAGAAGAAGGTCTTGTTCTTCTTGATCGGCCCACCCGCGGTAGAACCAAACTGATTGAACCTGAGGGGGTCCTGGACGGTGGCAAAGACCGACTTCGCATCCAACGCGTCATTGCGCAGGAACTCATACGCCGTGCCGTGCAGGGCATTGGTTCCGGACTTCGTCACCACGAGAACGGCGCTCGCGCTGTTGCGCCCGAACTCTGCCGAGAACGTGTTGGTCGCGACGCGGAACTCCTGAATCGTGTCAACACTGGGGTTGACCGCGACGCGGCCGGCAGTGAACTGGTCGTTGTTGTCCGTGCCGTCGAGCAGGAAGTTGTTGGCTCGGTTGCGCTGACCGTTGACGAAGGACGTGTCGCCGCCGGCTGAGCCACCCAGGATCGCGTTGCCGGGATTCGCGACGGCGCCGGGTTGCAGCTCCATCAACTGCAGCACGTTGCGACCGTTCAACGGCAGCTCGCTGACGCGCTTTTCATCGACCAGGTACGAGAGGCGCGCTTCTTCGGTGTTGACCAGCGTCGCCTGTGAGGTCACCGTAACGGTCTCTTCGAGCGTTCCGACCTCCATCGCGAAGTCGAGTCTCACGGTGTCGCCGACCGTGAGTCTGACGTTCGACTGGGCGATGGTCTTGAACCCCTGCAGCTCTGATTTGACCTCGTAATCGCCGCGCGGCAAGTTCGTCACGCGATAACTGCCGTTCTCGCCGGACACGGTAGAGCGGCTCTCGTTGGTCCCAAGGTTGCGAACGGTGATGGTCGCGCCCGGTATCGTAGCGCCGCTCGCGTCCTTGACGGTACCGGTCAAGGTTGCATCGGTGGATTGGGCCGCTGTGTACACCGGGAGCAACAGCATCCCCATCGTCAGCAGAAACGTGAGTCGCTTCATTGGCCCCTCCGTTCCTCCCGAGGCGTGACGCCAAGGAGGCATGCTACGACGCGAGTCGGCTTTCCTCAGTGATGAACGAGCGCAGGCTACTATCGCGGTTGGGATGAGTCAAGACGCGAGATCGATCACTTCGGTTCGGTCAGCAGATAGACTGCAAACGAGCCGAGCCAGTGCTCGCCCTCATAGTGGCCGGTGGCCACATGCTTCAGCGCATCGACGGCGTGTGTGTGGCCTGCCTCTTCGAGCACTGCTCTCGCCGGATCGCTTTCGGGAAGCGCCGCGGCGATGTGACGCATGCACCATGCGCGGCTCAAGTTGAGGCCGTCGAGGTGGCCCAGCTGCGGATCCGATCGATCGGAGACGATGGCAATCTCCAGCAGGTTCTTCGGTTCACCCTTCGCGAGCCCGGGCAGGAACGCGTGAAACCACTGAGCGAACTGGTCGCGCGGCAGGACACGCCGCATCAGGTCGGCCTCGGCCAGCGCAGGCGACAGAAAATCCGATCCGCCTGGCTCGAGCTTCGCCGGATAGTCGGTGTCCTTACCGAAGTAGTCGTTGCTCCTGGAGATCAGGAGGTCCTTCAGCCTGGGGTCGCCGATCGCGTTTGCGAAGTCGAGTGCGAACGCGAGGCCGAACGCGGTGTTCGGGTGGAGGCCGGTGCGAATGGGATAGACCTGCTTCGGCAAGAAGTCGAGATAGCGCGCCGCGAGCGTGTCGGCCAGAGGTTTGACGGTGGCCATCCACGCCTGCGCTTCGGGTGATGTGCCCATGCGCAGCTCCTCGGCCAGCTTGAGTGTCCACGCCCAGCCGTAAGTCCGCTCAAACGCCTTGGTGTCGGGACGATTGAAGTAGGCCGCTTCAACGGCGATGTTCTTCGCCGACAGGTTTTCGCTGAGCGCTTTCTTGATCGCCGTCGCCTCGGGCATCGCCGGGAACAGCCGGAGCAGGCGAGCGAGCATCCAGTGGCCGTGTACCGACGAATGCCAGTCGTAGCACCCGTAGAAGGCCGGATGCGCCGTCTCAGGCGGCACCACATCCTCGGCCGCCTTCAGGATCAAGCCGGGTTGATTCGGGTATTTCTTCTGGACGCACTTGAGCGTGAGCTGCGCAAAGTTCGACGCGCTGGCGTCAGTCAGCGGCGACAGTTCCGGCACCGGCTTGCGGACTGGCGGGGGAGGCGCTTCCTTCTCGGTCGGTGGCGGTGTTCCACATGCGCTCAACACGACGACGGTCAGGCAGACCCATGGCAAGCGAATCATTGTCGGCATCTCTATCTCGCTGTCGGGCCACTCGCACGGACATGCTGGCGCAGCCAGAGGCGGAACGGCTCCAGGTCGGCAATCACCTTGACCACAGCATCAAGCACTTTGGCTGAAGAAACGTCTGACGGCCCGAACAGTTTGCCGACGTAGATATCTTTCATGCGCAGCAGCTCGATGCGCGGATGCGTGGCATCGTAGCCACGCGGCGGCTTGTCGAGTCGCGCGTGCGTATCGACGTCGAAGCCTTTGCGTCGCAGCGACGCAATGATTTTCGTGAGCTCCCGCCCTGAACCGTCGTCCGCGATTGCGTCGCGCAGTTGCCTGAGCGCTGCCGGTTCTGGTTTGTACATCCCCGTTCCAACCCACAAGCCTTCCTTCGAAAAGGAGATGTAGCTGCCGGCAAGTCCCGTCGCGAGATAGTTCTTGTATGGCTTTTCTTTCGCGAACCGCATGTCCTTGTTGATGCGCGACAGTCTGCCGGGGCCATAGAGCGGCGCCAACTCTTCGACCAGCAGTTGCATCGGGCGACGGACGGCCTGTTCGTAGCGGTCCTTGTGCGCCTGGAACCAGTCCCGATTGTTGTTCTTTTCGAGGCCCTTCCAGAAGGAGAACGCGTCGCGCGTGAATCCGGTGAACTCATCAGCCATGAAGCGTATTGTCGCGCATGCGCGAGCGACCGTCGCCCACGGCCGGGATGGCCATCGACTTGGCCGAGTGCTGATACCTGAGAGCAGTTCTTCAGTGAAAGTTCGTGATCAGATACGCATCCCTCGCTTGCACTCCTCGAGTCACGAGCATTGTGCGGCCGTCACGCGAGATCGCGCCGTTGATCATGATCGTCGCGTCGTTGAACGTCGTGACGTTCGTGTGCTTCGGCGTGCCGAAGCGGTAGGAGAAGAGATTCATCCGCTCCGCCGTGGTGAAGTACACGCCCTTGCCATCAGGCGCCCAGGCGAAGATGCCGTTGGCGCCCGTGGCAGCCGACCCGTCGCTGGGAATCCACATCGGCTCGCCGCCCGCGAGTGGAAGCACCGCGCCCTCGTAACGAGGGGTTTGAGCGAAGACCCCGAACACGCGATCGGCGGCCGGAGACAGGGCCCCACGCTCGAGCTGATCGATCACGCGCTCGGGAGTGCCGCCGTTGCTCGCGACTCGCCAAAATGACGGGGCGCCGTCTTTATCGGTGGTGAACGTAATCCACTGCGAGTCGGGCGTCGTGCCGAGATACGCCGCGCTAGGGACGGCGGCAACCAGACGCTGGTCCGACCCGTCGGGATTCATCCGCCAGACACCGCGTTGTTCACCGCGGACGCCGGAGAACGCCACGAAGCGGCCGTCGCGCGACAGGCTGGGCCACGCGCTGGTGCCCTCCGTCGTGATCGCACGGCGGTTCGAGCCGTCGAGATTCATCACCCAGATCTGCAGCGCGCCTCGGACCGGTACTGGTGAACATGATTTGGCCGTCAACGCCCCACGACACACCGAACGTCCCGTCGTAGCGCAGGGACGGGAGCTTTCGAGGCTCGCCTCTGCCGTCGAGCGGAATCGTCCAGAGCACCGGGTTGGCGTCGAGGCCGACACTGATGATCGCCTTGCCGTCAGCGGACGTCGATAAGCTTCGATAATCGATCAGATCGTTCGTCAATCGGCGCGGGTGCCGCGCGGATAGGGCTGCATCCAGATCTGGCCGCCGCCGCCCGTTGCCAGTCCACCGATGCCTCGCGCCACAAACACCACACCGTCCGGCAACCAGTTCGTGAAGCCGATTTCGGTGACGGATTCCCCGAGCGGCGTCTCATCGCCCGACAAGCCGACCGTGACCATCGTCGCGCGCCGCGTCTGAGTGTTTCTCACTGACGTCACCAGGCGTGCGCCGTCGGGCGACCAGGATGTGCAGACGAAGAACCCGGGTGCAAAGAATTCGGGGGCCCGACGAACCGCCAGCGCACGCGGATTGGCGCCGTCGATACCGGCAATCATCAACGCACTTGCGCCCCGCTCCGGGAAATCCGCGCGGAGGTAGGCGAGCTGTCGCCCATCTGGCGACACGGCTGGAGGACTGTCGACACCGGTCAGAAGCTTTCGAGGCGCGCCACCGAGAAACGGAATCTGATAGATCGAGCCCTTGGGGATCGTCGCGACTCTTGATCGCATAGAAAATCGACGCGCCGTCGCGGCGCGAACGTGACGCCCCAGTAACCAACGTTGCGCGGCGCGATGAGCTCGAGCGGGTTGGTGCCGTCCAGTTGGCGCACCCACAGGCTCTGCCGGCCGCCCGGATTGTCCGTGTAGGCCAGATACTTCCCATCCGGCGACAGCGCCACATGCGTGAGGAATCCGCTCGCCGTGATCTGGGAAATCTGGATCGACGCTGGCGCCACGGTCGCAGCAGGTTCACGGCGAAACCATGCCCACGTGGCCACCGCGACGGCGACAACCAGGGCCGCGGCGCCAAGCCACAACACCGATCGACCGCCACGGGATGACTGCCGCGTCGTCTCGACTCGCGCGAGGACCGATCCGGACTCCAGCTGACGCAGCACCCCGCGCAGATCGATCGCGGCCTCTTTCATCGACTGATAGCGATCGTCCGGATCTTTGGCGAGGCACTTGCCAACGATGCGGCGGATCTCTGGCGGCGCTGAACCGAGGGCGCTCACGATCGATGTGGGATCGACGTTTGCAATCCGATGCAGCGTTTCGATCGTCGATGGTCCCGCGAATGCTCGCGAGCCAGACACAGCTTCGTACGCGACGCACCCGAACGAAAACACATCCGAGCGATGATCGGTCGGCCGGCCTTCGACCTGCTCCGGCGACATGTAACCTACCGTCCCGAGCAGCACCCCCGGCGCGCTGGCTGCCGTCACGGTGACGGCTTGCGTCGCTTCGTCGTTGCGCCAGCATGTCCGGCCGCAGCTTCGCCAACCCGAAATCCAGCACCTTCGCATAGCCGCTGTTTGCGACCATGATGTTTTCGGGTTTGAGGTCGCGATGCACGACGCCGGCAGCGTGTGCGGCCGATAGCGCTTCCGCGACCTGTACCAGCAGATCGATCGCTGCGCTTCACGTCCAGCCGCCGCGTGTCGATGAGCGTGCGCAGCGTGTCGCCGGTCACCAGCTCCATCGCCAGGTAGTGCAACGCCGGCAAACCCGGGATCAGGGCGCCGTCGCGCATCGGCGCCGCTTCGCGGATCTCGTAGATGGCGATGACGTGCGGATGGTTCAGCGCCGAGGCCGCGCGTGCTTCCTGGATGAACCTCGACAGTCTCCCCGCGTCGCTGACCACTTCGGGCGGCAGGATCTTCAGCGCGACCGATCGCGCGAGCGTCGTGTCGCGGGCGCGGTAGACGTACCCCATCCCGCCATGCCCGATCAGCGCTTCGATCTGATATTGCCCGAGCGTTGCGCCAATGAGATCGGGGCCTTTGTCCACGGCAGTCGTTATCTTACGCGACGAGCGTTGAGCCCTTTGCCTTCTGCCTCTCGTTATAATCCCGCCGATGACGCTTGCTGCCATCGCGCACGCGATACCACGGTTGGCCAAGGAAATCTAGGCGAATGTCCGTGACCGATGCCCTTCGTCAAGATATCAAAGGCGCGCTGCGCGGGTTGTGGACGAGTCCCGGATTTGCGGTCGCGGCGCTCGTGACGCTGTCCCTGGGGATCGGTGCGACCTCCGCGATCTTCATCGTGGTCAAGGCGGTGCTGTTGACCCCGCTCCCTTATGACGCTCCCGAGCAGCGGGTGATGGTGTGGAGCAAGTGGTTGAACTTCGACAAGACCTGGGTGTCGAGCCAGGAGGTGTTCGACTACCGCGAGCTCGCCTCGACGATCACCGAAGTGGCCTTCTGGGCCAACACCTTCCAGAACCTCACCGACGCCGGCGAGCCGGTCCGGCTCAATGTCGGCCTGGTGAGCGCGAACACGTTCGACGTGCTCGGCGCGCGTCCGTTGCTCGGCCGTATGTTCAACGCGGACGAAGAGCGCTCGAACGGTGCGCCGGTCGCGGTGCTCGGCTACGGATTGTGGGAGTCGCAGTTCGGGGCCGATCGCGCCCTCATCGGCCGCCGCATCATGCTCAACGACGTGCCAGTTGAGGTGATCGGCGTGATGCCGGAGGGCTTCCGCCTGCCGACCGACTTCACCGCAGATGCGGCCGAGCCGACGCAGTTGTGGCGTCCGCTTCGTGTAGGTCCCGGCAATCTCAATCGCAACAATCACGGATTCTACGCGGCGGCCGTTCTTGCGGCGGGGCAGACGCCGGCGACCGCGACCGCCGAACTTGCAGGCGATTATCTGGCGGCTGACGGAGCAGGGCGCGTATCCCCCGCAGATGCAGTTCACGGCATTTGCGGTGGGGCTCGACGAGGAGATTCGCGGCGAGTTGCGGGTGCTGATGCGGCTGCTGATGGGCGCGGTCGGCTTCCTGCTGCTCATCGCGTGCGTCAACGTGGCGAACCTGCTGCTGGTGCGCGGCGATGCGCGAGTCCGCGAGATGGCGGTGCGAACGGCGCTTGGCGCCTCGCCGAACCGACTCGCGCGGCAACTGCTGACCGAAAGTATCGTGCTCGCCATCGTCGGCGCTCTGCTGGCGATCGGGCTCGCCTCGGTCGCGTTGCGCGTGTTGACGAGCGTCGATCCAACGAGTCTGCCGCCGCTGGCGACGCTCCGCCTCGATCTCACGGTGATTGCCTTCACGTTGGTGCTAGCCGTCGTGACGACCCTGCTGTTCGGGCTGGCGCCGGCGTTGCGGACGCTCCGCGTTGAGATCGTCGACTCACTGCGCGAAGGCGGTCAAAACGCCACCGCGAGCAACCGGCGACAGCGGCTGCGCGGCGTCCTTGTCGCCGTCGAAGTGGCCCTGGCGGTTGTGCTCGTCATCGGCGCCGGATTGATGATCCGGACGCTCGCGGCGCTCGGCGACATCGATCTCGGCTTCAACCCCGATCGCGTGCTGACCATGAGGGTGACGATTGCGGCGGCCAAGTACGGCACCCATGAGAGCGTGGTCAACTTTTTCGATGAGCTGCGGGATCGGGTGGCCGCGCTGCCGGGTGTTGAAGCCGCCGGCGTCGTTCGCGCCTTGCCGCTGGCGACCACGGTTGGCGACTTCGACATCAACGTCGAGGGGTTTGAGGAATCGCCGGGTCGTGACGCCAAGGGCGACCTGCAGGTCGTGTCGGACGGCGCGTTCGAAGCGATGGGGGCGCGCCTCGTGCGCGGGCGCTGGTTCACCCCCGCCGATACGATGGCCAGCGTGCCCGTGGCCGTTGTCAACGAAACGATGGCGCGCGCCTATTGGACCGACCCAGCGGCCGTGATCGGCGGCCGCATTCGCGTCGGCAACGTGTCCACTCGCCCGTGGGCGACCGTGGTCGGCATCGTCGGCGACGAGAGGCACAACGGCGTGACCGCGATCGTGAACGAGAAGTTCTACATTCCCCACAACCAGTGGCCCAGCGTCACTGCCGGCGGCGACCCGATTCGCAGCGTGTTCGTGGTCGCGCGCACGACCGGCGATCCGCTGAGCGTGGCGGGCGCGGTCCGCAACGAGATCCGGCAGATGGATGCGAACCTGCCGGTCGCCAACGTGCGGTCGATGAACGACGTGGTCGCGGCCGCACTCGCGACGCCGCGCCTGACCGGGTTTGTGCTGGGCGTATTTGCCGCGATCGCACTGGCGCTTGCCGCGGTCGGCATCTACGGTGTCCTCGCGTATCTCGTGTCGCAGCGGACACAGGAGATTGGCATCAGGCTGGCCATCGGCGCCGATCGGTCGCAGGTGCTCGGCATGGTGCTGCGGCAAGGACTCTCGCTGGCGGCCATCGGTATCGTCGTCGGGCTGATTGGCGCCTTCGCGCTGACGCGGCTGATGCAGAGCCTGCTCTACGAGGTCCATCCGAACGATCCAATTACATTCGTCGCGGTCGCGGCGGCGGTGCTGGTCGTCGCGCTCGCGGCCAGCTTGCTACCGCGCGGCGGGCGACCAGGGTGTCGCCGATGACGCGTTGGGCGCGGTAGGGCGTTCGTAGGAAGCGAGAGACCTACGGAGGAGCTGCGCCATATAATCGCGCCACTCGAAGCTGGCCGCGGAAGCGCGATGCAAAAGGCACAAAATTCGGCGGCGCCTCCACCCAGTTGTGATCGCGCTCGGGCGTTGTCGTTGCCCACGAGTAGAACAGACAGCAGCCACGGAGGTCGCATGGTCCATCGCAGGGATTTCCTCAGAACAGCGATCACAGGAGCGGCGGGTGCGTTCGCGATCGGCCAGCGGGGTCTCAACGGCGCGACGGCCGCGCAGCCGTCATCGTCGGGACGCCGGCAGGTGATGGTGGGTGGCCGCCGCATCAAGGTGATCGACGTCCATGCGCACTGCGTCATTCCCGTAGGCGAGATCGTCAAGGGCACGCCGCTCGCCAAGGCTGGGAGCGGCGACGGCAACCTCGGCCCGGACCGGCTGAAGATCATGGATCAGCAGGGCGTCGACGTGCAGGCGCTCACCATCAACGGCTACTGGTGGTACGCGGCGGACCGTGCGCTCGCGAGCAAGATCGTGCTCGCGCAGAACGAAGGGCTTGCCAGTGGGTGTCGGCACACGCCGATCGGTTTGTCGCGTTGGCGTCGGTCGCGTTGCAGCATCCGGACCTGGCGGCCGAGCAGCTCCATGACGCGGTCACGCGGCTCGGCATGCGCGGCGCGTCGATTGGCGGGCACGTGAACGGCGAGGATCTCTCGCTGCCGAAATACGATCCTTTCTGGGCCAAGGCGGCCGAGCTCGGCGCGCTGGTGTTCATGCATCCTGGCGGCGCGACCAACATCCTCAAAGAGGGTGCGCTCGCCGGGCGCGGCGATCTCGGCAACATCATCGGCAATCCCCTGGAAACCACCTACTTCCTGTCGCGCCTGATCTTCGACGGCACGCTGGACAAATTCCCCGGCCTTCGTGTCTGCGGCGCGCACGCCGGTGGGTATCTCCCGTCCTACTTCGGACGCACCGAGGCGGCCTGTGTGGTCAGGGGCAACGCGAACTGCGCGAACAAGAGGAAGCCGAGCGAGTATCTGAAATCGCAGATCCTCGCGGACACGATGGTCTTCTCGGACGAGGGGCTGCGGCATCTCGTCGCCGAGATGGGCGTCGGGCAGGTCGTGTATGGCACGGACGTGCCATTCAACTGGCCGGTGACCGTGGACTTGGTGCTCGGTGCGTCATTCCTGAGCGACGCCGACAAGGAAGCGATCTTGAGCCGCAACCTGGTGAAGCTGCTGCGGATTGATGCGTGAGGCTCCCGGTGGTGCCGCCCCGATCGCAAGAAACATCAAGTCGACCTGTTCTGCTCGTCTATTCTTCTCTCGCCGATGCCGACCGAGCGCGACATCCTGCAGCTGCTGCGCGAGATCGGGACGCGCCTGGACGGTGACGTCTCGCTCGACCTCCTGGCGGTGCGAGCCGGCTGGTCGCGCTTCCACCTTCATCGCGCCTTCCGCCGCGTCGTGGGCGAAACGCCGAAGCACTACACGCAAAGACTCCGGCTTGAGTCCGCGGCGGCGAGCCTGGTCACGACCGAGCAGCCGATCGTCAGCATCGCCGCCCGCACCGGGTTCGCCAGCCATGCGGTGTTTACCCGGGCCTTCCGCCGCCATTTTGGACGCACCCCTGCGGCGTATCGCGCCCAGGCGCTCGGCAACGTTCGACCACCGGTCCGCCACCGCCACGCCGCGCTGACTGCCGCCACCGGGCCCTGCGTCGGCCTGTTCCATGTTCCGGTCAATCACGCACGGAGAATCGCGATGCCCACAATCTCGATCGAACGCCGCGAACTGGCGGCGCAGCCCATTTTGTTCGTCCGCGCGAGGGCCGGTCGCCACGAGATCTCGACCGCGATCGGCCAGTGCCTGGGCAAGGCCTATCCCTACGCACTGTCGTCCGGACAGGCAGTCGCCGGCCGTCCGTTCACACGCTATT
This sequence comes from uncultured Acidobacteriota bacterium, assembly GCA_963724485.1. Lineage (GTDB taxonomy): Bacteria > Acidobacteriota > Vicinamibacteria > Vicinamibacterales > UBA2999 > JACCSI01. The sequence continues at coordinate 25,596 of CAVRUW010000002.1, read as the reverse complement.
TGTCAGCCGGCCCTGGTCTGTTCACGATGGAGATCGGTGTGCCGATCTCCGCTGCCGCGCCGGGCGAGGGCGATGTCGAGGCAGGCTCGTTGCCAGCGGGCCCGACAGTCGTCGGCGTTCACGCGGGGCCGTACGATCAACTCGGGGAAACGTATGCGGCGATGGAACGCTGGATCGAGACGAACGGGCTGAAGACCGCCGGCCCGCCGTGGGAGTCGTACATCACTGACCCGGCGGAGCATCCCGACTCCGCCAACTGGCGAACGGAAATCTACTGGCCAGTGGCGAAATGATCCGCTAGCGTGGTGGCCGAACGAGGGCCGGCAGCCCCAGCTCTACCATGCGCGTGACGTGCGCCGTGTAAGAACGAGGACAGTGAGTGCGGTCACGCGCACACACTCCTCGAGCGTGCCGACGCGAATTGGCGCACCTTCACCGCCATCACCGCTGGCACACGCATTGGATGACCTTCACCCTTTGACAGCGGTGTGCCTGCTGTGACGCTCTCGCGGTAACGGCTCTCGAGCTTGCCGCCCTAATGTCCGATTGGTCTCATGGTATTGGTGGACCTTGTTTGTCGAATCGCGACGCTCGCGGCCGCGATCGTGATAGCCGCCCCCGCCGGTGCGCTCGCGCAGTCGCTTGTCTGCAAGCCGATTGTCCGGGGTGACAGTGCGGCGAGCCTGGCGCGCCGGCTCACGGGCGATGCCGCGCAGGCGTATAGCCACCTCTTTCAGATTCGCGATCCCGCGCGCAGCGTTTTCGTACCGAAATCGCGGTACGAGCGGCTGAGCCTGCATTGGCAGGTATGCGTTGCGCCCGAGATCCTCATTCGCCCCGCGACACGCGTCGTCTCGCCCGGCGTTGTCCCGTCCCGGATCCCCGTGTCGCTTCCGCCCGAGCCGATTGTCACGTCACGCCGTGCGACACCCATCTCTGCTCCGCAGGCGATGCCGCTCACGCGGCGGTATGACCTGGAGGGCGCAGTGCGGGTCGGCGTCGGCGTGTCGCTGGCGCTGTTTGTCGTCTCATTGGCAGCCCGATTCGTCCCGTCGCCCGGGCCTCCTCCTGATCTGCAGCGTGCAGGCGAAGCCTTTGTGGGCGCGTTCGTGCGGCCGTTGATCGATCCAGGGTCCAGCGTGCCGCCGGTTCTGGTGCGACTGAAGTTCATCAGGCGGTCGGAGCAATTGGAAATTCATTTCGCGCCCAACAACGGCCGACGCTACCCGAATCTGCTGGATCACAAGCGCAATGTCGAATACGACGTCGGGCGTGTGCTCCACCTGCTTGGCCCGGACGTGACCCTCAGCAATCCGCTGCGGGCGCAGGGTAATTGGGTGATCGTGCCGATTCGGCTGGTCGCACGGAAACAGGAAGGTGTTTCGTGAACATTCTCCTTCTCAGCACCGGGGGTGGCGGCGCCAACATCCTGCGTTCGCTCAAGACGTTGTTCGAGCGCGATGTCGCGTCCATACAACAAAGCGATCCCGCGTATGCGAAGCGGCTGCGGCGCGCGATCACGACGCGCTTTCTCGACACCAACGAGTTCTCACTCGCGCAGGTGCCGCAGGAAGAGCGCGTGCTCGTCGGCGCCACCGTCACCGGCGGCATGGGATCGCGTCACAGTCCCGAGGTCGCGTTCAAGGCCCTCGATGAAAACCGCGGCGACATCGAGCAGCTGATGGCCAAGTACGCCGTCATCATATTGATCGGCACCGGCGGGAAGGGAACTGGCGCCGGCACGATGCTTCCGTTGGCGCAGATGGCGCGAGGTCTGCGCAAGCTCGTGCTGCCGGTATTCGTCCGGCCGTCGTTCGAACGGCATGAGGTCGACAAGCGCCGCTACGACCACGCGCTGCAGGTCGCCGCGGCGTTCGACGCCGCGCGCATCCGGCTGATCGAGTTCCTCAACGATCGGGCGTATTCGGCCGACGATCCACAGCCGCAGGAAGTGGTTTGGGAGCGGATGAACCTGCCGATCGCCCGCGGGCTGCGCGGCCTGGTGTACGTGTTGTGGGATCTGTCGCAGGTCGATCCGTCCGATCTGTCGGTGCTGCTGGCCGGACCCGGACGCCTGCGCATTGGCTTTGCAGAGATCGCTCCGGCAGGTGCGGGAGAACCGAGCGACACGGAAATCGCAGAAGCCGTTCACGGCTGTTGGCAGAACGCCTACTGCGTCTTCAGCCGGCCGGTTGGCACGTCGCTCGTCTGCATCCAGGGCGACTGGTCGAATCTGGCGGACGCGAAGATCAAGGGCGGCTTTGCAGCGCTCGCGCTCGCCGATACCCGCGGGCGAGCGTACAACCCGCTCTACGCCCGAGCGTTCCACGCGCCAAAGCCGTGGGGTGTCACGGCAGTGTTCTCCGAGTACACCGGTGTTCACGAGCCGATTGCGCTCGACTGGACAATCGACGACGCGACCCCCGCCAGCACTCGCGAGGCGCATTCGAGCCACGGTGAGGCGCACGCGCTCGCAATGGTCGCGGACGAGTCGCGGCCGTGGCGACCCTCCGTTGCCTTGGACCAATCGACGCCCGCAGAGCCATCGTCGACCGCGCAGATTCGTGCCGAGCGGCGAGCCGCCACGCCAACCGAGAGCTTCTGGGATTTCGTGAAGGCCCTCACGAAATCGGATGATGCCGCGCTGAAGATAGCGGCCGGAGGGCCGCGTGCCGACTTGCCGGTCGACGAGGCCACGGTGCGAAAGCTGTTGAGCACGTCCTGGTTCCGCGGAGTGTTCCCCTTGCTCTCCGATGCCTGGCGCGAGCGCATGCTGGACGTTCTCAGCGCGGGCGAAATCCCGAATCACCTGCTGCGACACGGACGGCACGATGTCCGTCTGTCGCGCCTTACCTATTCGCAGATGCGAGACATCTCGGCGACGACGCTCCTCCAGGGCGCAGCCGGTGCCGATTTGCAGTTGCTGCTCGCGATTGGGCAGCTGTGGGGCGATGCAGCGATCGGGCGGCTGCGGTTCGTCGAGGTCCCAGGTGAGAAGCCACGGCCCCTTGGCGCGCTGTTCGGGCTGGGCTCGCGTTCGGCGGGTTCATGAACGCGAATCGTTTCGACTAGCCGGCAGGGGATCACGGGTAGAATGTCCAGGTCCGCGGACGAGCCCACGGCAGGGCTTGCCCTCAGTGATCGCGCGTGTTGAAGGGAGTTCCCCATGAAGCGCCCGCCGTTCACCGTGGTTCTTGGGTCCGTACTGGCAGCAGCCGTGGCCGCTCCGGCCGGCGCGCAACCCGCCGACGCACCTCCCACATTCACGAAAGACGTCGCGCCGATCTTGTACCGTGCGTGCGTCAGCTGCCATCGATCGGGCGGCATCGCTCCCATGGCACTGGTCACCTATCAGGACGCCAGGCCTTGGGCGAAGGCGATCAAGCAGCAAGTGGGCTCGCGACAGATGCCGCCCTGGGGCGCCGATCCGCGGCACGGCCGGTTCAAGAACGACCGCAGCCTGCGTGAAGCGGAGATCAGGACCATCGCCGCTTGGGCCGATCAGGGCGCACTGAAAGGAAACGACGCGGACCTCGCCGCGCCGCCGGTCTTTGCGGAACGCTGGACGCATCGTGAGCCCGACGTCATCATCGAAATGCCGGTCGAGTTCGAAGTCCCCGCGGAAGGGCAAGTCGACGTCACCGATTTCTACGTGAAGGCGCCGTTCAAGGAAGACGTGTTCGTCAAGGCGCTCGAAATTCGTCCCGGCGCACCGGAGTCCGTACATCATGCCGGCGTTTATGTCGTCGACAAGATTCCGGAGGGCGCGAGCCTTGTGAACGGCCGCATCATCAGCGCTGAAGGCAAGCCGATGTCGCGGCGCGACATCGCCCGCGCGACGGGTAGGCAATCGGGCCGCGGAGAAAACGACAAGCTGTTGTCATTCGTCCCGGGCCGCGGGTATGAAGAGTACAGCCTCGGCGCGGGACAGCGCATCAAGGCCGGCTCGTACATCAACTTCTACATGCACTATCAACCGACCGGCGTGGCGGTGAAGGACCGCACGCGCATCGGCCTCTACCTCGCGAAACACGGCGAGGAAGTGACGCATCAGATTTACCATGACCTCGGCGCCGCCGGTCCGACCACCTACATCGTCGAGGGCAAGGAGCTCGGAAAGCTGGACAGCGATGACCAGCTGCCGCCGATCCCGCCGCACGTCGACGACTGGACCGTCGTCAGCGTGCACGCGATCACCGAACCTGTCACCCTGCACGGCCTCACGCCGCATCTGCATCTGCGTGGAAAGAGCATGAAGTACACGCTGATATTGCCCGATGGACGCGAAGAGGTCCTGCTCGACGTGCCGCGGTACGATTTCAACTGGCAGACGTACTACGAGCTCGAGTCGCCGAAGCGCATCCCGAGCGGCAGCAAGGTGATCGTGACGACGCTGTTCGACAATTCGCTGAAGAATCCTTACAACCCCGCGCCGCAGAACACCGTGTACTGGTCCGATCAGAGCTGGGATGAAATGTACGCGCCGCAGGTGCGCATCACGCTCGACAAACGCGACCTGCGGCGGAACGGGAATACACAAACTAGCGGCCAGCGCCAGCAGCGGTGAGCTGCGGCTTTTGAAAAGCGCCATCGCTGACTGGTCCCGCCTATCGCGGGCTTTAATCATGGCGCCCGCCGATCGAAGTCTGGTGGGTTAGGGAGGCAGTTCATCAGGCGGCGCAAGCAGACTCGCGCCCAATCCGAAGGGCCTGTTGCAGGAACGTGAATTCTCCAGCAGTGCGGGCCACGCGTGCTCACCTACCCGAGGCGGCTCTCGCAAACCACCGCGTATCACGCTCGACGACGCGGCCGGTTCCCAATCGGGTCCTTTGGACGCTTGCACTCGTTGCGGTCTTCCTCTTCCGCCTTGGCTTCGGCCTCTCGAAGGAACTCTTCACAGAGGACGAGACGCAGACTTACCTGATCGGCCTCCGCTATCACGCCACGCAACAATGGCAGTACTTCGGACCGGACGTCATCTGGACCCACAGCCAGCTCCCTGGTGGGCTGCTGGCGCTGCTCGTCGGCGTGCCACTTGATCTCGTGCCGATTCCTGAAGCGCCTTACGTTGTCGTGAACCTCCTCTCGATGGGCACGCTGTGCGTGTTCGCCGCCTACCTCTCGAGGCGCCTGCCCGGAATTCCACAGTGGCTCATCTGGGGCTGGCTGCTCACGCTTCCGTGGACGCTGGAGTATTCAACGCACATTCTCAACTCGGCGTACGTGCTGCCGGCGAGCCTGATCTTCTTCATTGGGTTCTTCGAGGCGTTTCCGCCGCTCACGACCGGGCGCGTCCGGCCCGCCCTTGCGCTTGCCCTGATGGGAGCCGCGATCGGCTGGATCATGCAGCTTCACATGTCATGGCCGCTGCTGCTTCCATTCGCCGGCGTCGCGCTCCTGGCGCGTTGGCGCGAGGGACCGCGTGCAGCCGCCTTCGCGTTTGTGGCGTTCGCGCTCGGCGCCGCCACGACGGTCAGCCTGATCGTGCCAACGTTTCTGGCCTACGGACAGGACGGCGGCGGCGATATCGGCCGGAACATCGACATCCATTGGCGCGATCCCATTTCGACGTTTGTGAAGACCGTCGCCCGGCTGCTGTCGTTCGCGAGCTTCGAGGTCGCGCGATTCGTCGCGGGCACGGGCCGCGCACCGGGCTATGTTTATCTCGCCGAACATTGGTGGATGGTGCCGGTGACCATCCTCGTCTGGCTGGCGGGGAATCTGCACCCCCTCTGGATGGCCGCCACCGCATTCCGGCGATCGACGGCAATCGCCGAATGGGCGGCGGTGCGCTGGCTCGCCGTCGCGACGGCGCTCGGCGTCACCGCGAGCTTTCACTTTGTGATGGAGCCGGCGCAGGCACGGTCGTACTTCGTCGTTGCGCCGGTGGCGCTGCTCTACGCGGCGTACTGCTGGACGTTCATCGATTCCCGCCGCTGGCGCCGGATCGCGGTGGTCGTTCTGACCGCGAACGTGATCTTCCAGAGCGCACTAGCGGTGTACCGTTTCAACGGACCATCGTTGTACATGGCGCGCCCGGTCGTCGCGGAAGCAATCCGGCAGTCGCGCCCGGAAATTCTCGGGTACCGCCGCGCGTTCGCCAGGGACGTGCCAGCCGCCTCCCGGACGCCACCCGACGGTGCCCGAACGGCTGTCGCTGATCTCGAGGTCGTGCGTGCCGAGCGTTCACGCACCGCGCCCGGCTACACATCGTGGGTGCTCGTCGTACACAACCGTTCGACCACCACCGGGTACCGCGCGCTGATCTGTTTTACGAACTACTACGCCGCGTCTGGAGCGCTGCTGGAACAACGAGAGACCGAGATTCTGATCGTCGTGGCGCCGGGGGCGACCGTGCCGGCGCGAGTCATCGACCGCAGCTGGTGGCGGCCGGACGCCGCACGCGCGGAGCTGGTCCTGGTCAGGGCCGAGCCGATGCAATCAATGTGAGTCAGCCTTTCATTGCGCGGCGTCAGAATCTGACCCGCCCCAACTTGAATCGCGCGCGCGGCCCGCCAGCGAAGCTGCAGCCACAGGTCGTGCGGGACGGCAAGATCGTGGCTCAGTCATTCGCCGCCACTAGCAGGCCCAAGCGCTGACCGCACCCAGGTAAGCGGACACCAGCTTGGTCACAACCGACACGGCGACCAGAACGCCGATCCCAGCGTCGGTCCCGATGCCGCAAGAATCGTCAGGTCGATGAGCTGCCCGCGATACGGTGGGGAACAAACCGCTCGCATCGCCGTTACTCTAAGGCATGGCGGGTCCCAGACCAGTTGATTCAGCGTTTCGGCCGCCTCGAGTGTGGCCCGGCGTCGTCATTGTGATACTGCAGTGGCTGGCCCGTTTTGGCCTGCCGCTTGTTTCTCCGGACTTCACCCCGTATGGCGTGATGGCGGGCCTCGCTGGTGGCGTGGCCATCATCGTCTGGTGGCTCTTTTTCAGCCGGACATCATGGTCGGAGCGCCTCGGCGCGACAGCGGTGATGGTTGTCGCCTTGCTCGCGACTCCGCTCGTGCTCCACGAGTCGATTGCAGCCGGCGCAATGGGCGGGCTGTTCTTCATTCTCGTCATCCCGACGCTCAGCCTCGCCTTCGTCGCATGGGTTACGGTGAGCCGGCGCTTCTCGGTTGCGGCTCGCCGCGCGTCCCTGGTTGCCGCGGTCGTGATTTCGTGCGGCGGCTGGGCCTTCGTGCGGACGGGCGGGTTCACCGCCAACTTCGACAACGACCTGAAATGGCGATGGGCGCAGACGCCGGAAGAGCGGTTGCTCGCCGTAGCGGAGCCAGAGCCCGCGCCGCCGCCGGCTCCGACGGTGAGCGTCCCGCCCGCCGCTGCCACCACAACTCCCACGCCGCCTGTGGCCGCCGCCGAATCGAGGCCCGTCGCCGCACCCGCTGATTCACTCGCGATCGATCAGCCCGTTCCCCCAAGGCGCGCGGAGTGGCCCGGCTTTCGCGGGACGGCACGGAATGGGGTAGTGGCCGGCACACGAATCGCGACCGACTGGACGGCGTCGCCGCCGCTGGAGGTCTGGCGCCGGCCGATCGGCCCAGGCTGGTCGTCGTTTGCCGTGAGCGGCGATTTGATTTACACGCAGGAACAACGCGGTGATCAAGAGATCGTCGCGGCCTACCGGCTCTCGACTGGTGAACCGGTATGGCGGCATCGCGACACGGCACGATTCTGGGAGTCGAATGGCGGCGCTGGTCCACGCGGCACGCCAACCCTGAGCGACGGCCGCGTGTACGCGTTTGGTGCGACGGGGATTCTCAACGCCCTCGACGCGGCCACTGGCGCCGTGATCTGGTCGCGCAACGTGGCATCCGACACCGGCACAGCGGTCCCGATGTGGGGATTCTCGAGCTCGCCGCTCGTCATAGGCGACCTCGCTGTCATCGCCGCGGCAAATACGCTGGCGGCGTACGACGTGGCGAGGGGCAGGCCGCGCTGGACTGGACCGAAGCACGCTGGCGAGGGCTACAGCTCGCCGCACCTCGCGACGATTGATGGCGTCATGCAAATCGTGCTGTTGAGCATTGCAGGTGCCATCAGCGTGTCACCGGCGGACGGTCGCGTACTGTGGGAATACCCATGGCAATCAACCGGCGGAGTGATCGTCCAACCCGCCCTCACGGCAGATGGCGACGTGCTGGTCCCGGCGCCGGTCGGCATGAGCGGGGGAGCGCTGCGCCGACTTGCCGTCGCTCACGACGATGGCGGGTGGACCGCAACCGAGCGGTGGACGACGAACGGGTTGAAGCCCTATTTCAATGACTTCGTCGTGCACGAAGGGCACGCCTACGGCTTCGACGGTGCGATCCTCGCGTGTGTCGACCTCGCGGACGGCACGCGCAAATGGAAGGGCGGCCGCTACGGCAACGGTCAGCTCGTTCTGCTACCGGATCAGGATCTGTTGCTTGTGGTATCCGAAGAGGGGGAGCTGGCGCTGGTGGGCGCCACGCCCGATGGATTCCGGCCGATTGCACAGGTGCCAGGCATCGAAGGAAAGACCTGGAATCACCCGGTGCTGATAGGCGATCTCTTGCTCGTTCGCAACGGCGAAGAGATGGCCGCGTTCCGCCTGCGGAACGGAGACTCGCGTTAACTCAAGGGTGTGATCGTGCCGTTGCGCGCGTAGCTCCGTTCCGGATGTGCATGTGTCACGCGCGAGATGGCTGCCTCGCCGTACCGACCGCGAACACGATAGCCATCATGAGGGCGACAACCGCCATTACTTGGAACATGTGTGCAAAGCCCAGCCGTGCCACGAGCACGCCCGCAGCGATTGGGCCAAGCGCATCACCGATGTCGTAGATCGTACCGAACACGCCGTGGGCGGCGCCGTATCGGGCGCGGCGTGTGATGTCGGTGATGTATGCGCTCGTAGCCGCCGTCGTGATCGCCACACCTGCGGCGTACGTTAAGACCACCAAGACAATCGTCGCCAGAGTGGATGTCAGAGAGAGCGAGAAGACTGCGAGGCTGCAGATCGTCAGGCCGGTCACAATTACCGCACGGCGTCCGACCCGATCCGACACCACACCGATGACCGGTCGCACCATGAGTGTGGTGACGATTTGCATCCCGAATAGCCAGCCGAGCTCTGATCCAGAGAGGTTCAAGACCTCGCGCCCGTACAGCGGCAAGAAGGCGTTGAGCATCCCGTTGAGCATGAACTGCGCGGCGTGGGCGGCGCTGGTGATGAGCACCAGTCGATCGCTCACGACCTCACTGACGCCGTGCTTGAATGCCTGCCATGAAGGACGTGTGGGCATTCCAGCCGGTACCCCGCGCCATGTGCCGACAATGAGCGGTGCGCCGAGACCGATGAGTCCGGACGCCGCGAACGCGAGGTCGAAACGACCAGCAGCGATCGCATAACCAGCAAGGATCGGCCCGATGGCTTGGCCAGCCCCTTGAGCTGTGGAGTACGTACTCAGCCACGCACCACGCCGCGCAGCCGGAGCAATGTCGGACAGGCTAGCGGACGCGACCGGGCCGAAGATCGCCGTCGCGCTTCCATGGAGGAACCGGAGAACCACGAGCCACGCGAGCGTCGAGACGGCAAGATAGCTGAAGGGCAACGTCGCGAATACCAGTGCACCCGCAAAGAGCAATCGCCGCCGTCCGAACAGATCGGAAAGCGCGCCGGCCGGCAGCTTCAGGAACACTCCAGTAAGCGTCGAGGCGCCCATGACAAAGCCGATGAGCGATGGGCCTGCGCCGAGCTCACGGGCGAAGAGAGGAAGGAGCGGAGCGCGGCAGATCGAGTAGCTGCAGTAGGCAACGAATCCGGCAGCACACAACCGCACCAACGCGGCGCGCGCGGCTCTCACCGACCTTTCTTGCCTCGCCGCGCCTTGCTCGCGGAAGTAGCTGGACGCTTCGGCCTCGCCGCGACCCTCGGTCCGGTCGCTCGGCTTGATTGTTCGAACGACCGGTAAAGCGAATCGAACAGCGTTATTCCCTGCTCGAGCAATGCCTCGTCGTTCTGATAGGCGAGCTGCAGGCCCTCAATCATGGCGCCGACCGTGCTGCATTCCGGCGCGCCAAAGCGGCCGTCCTTGAGATCCAAGTCATGGACGATCGCAGCGATCCTCGAGAGCGCCGGTCCAGCGATGCCGAAGACTGAGCACAGCGTTTCGAAGGTGCATCCGTCACCTTGGTGACTGAACTCCACCCCGAACATGTCAAACGGTACGCCGTCATCCGGGACGGATTCCCGATCGGCTGCGAAGCCGAATTGGGCCTGACGATCGATGAAGAGACGAATGAGCCAGGCAGACGCCATGCGATCGACGCCAGGGCGAGGCCGCGTGATCCACACGCGCCCTTGAAAGGACGCTTTCCGTCCGGAGTGATCCTCTGGTCCAGAAGGTGCCGGCTGTCTTCCGGTGCCGCCGATTCGGTCCTCGAGCTGGCGAAGCACGGTGAGAACACGATCCCGGCCAGCACTGCCAAAGAAATCGATCTTCTCGGCCGCGACGAGACGTTCCCGAAAAATGTCGACGAGGCGACGGAGCGCCGGTGCTCGTGTGCCCTTGGGTCGCCGCGCCCTCGCTGCACGCTTTAACGCCTGTTCGACGTCTCGGCCCAGTTCCTCGTACAAATCCTGCCGTGCTCGCCTGAACTCCTCGATGAGCGCATCGTCGGACCATGCATCAACGTTGTCGGCCGCGAATACACTCGCATCACCTCCGGCGGCCTTCACCTCGGTCTTCAGCCACTCAAAATCCTCACGCGCATCGGGCGAATCGGGAAGCGCATACACCGCCTGTTTCAGTGGAATCGCTCCGATCTGCTGGAGACGGCGCCAGGTCGTGACTCGGAGGTTGGAGGGGTGAGAAGGGAGCTGGTGGATGAACAGCAACCAGCGACGACGGTTTGGCGCGGCCATCGAGAGTGGCAGCTGATCGGCTTGAATCCGCTGAATCATGTTTGGCTTGACCACAGATTTAATGATGTAACGTTCGTTTCACGCTATACGATTAGTGTTACAGTAGTCAACGCTTGTTTCAAGGGGCCTCGGAGGGACGTATGCGGAATGTCTTGGTGGTTCTCGCTCTCGTCGGAACGGTTACCGTCGCGCAGCAGCCGGCAAATCCCCGCCAGCAACCTGGCGCGTCGATCACGATGTTTGCGCCCGAACAGCACGATCTGTACGACGGCCACTACATCCTGTCGGCAAACCGGATCTACATGGTCGGCGGGCTGAATGACCCGGTCGGGTGGGACCACATGGACAACGACGCCAAGGCCGTGAAGCCCGTCGGCGGCACTGCCGAGATCGACGTCAACGACCTCACCAACACGGGCAAGTTCGAGGCGCGGCTGAAGATCTCCGAAGGCGATCTGGTGCTCGCCATCGACAAGTTCAACGAGTTCAATCCCTGCCAGAACGGCGGGATCGTCGGCTTCCTGCACGAACACGGTACCGACTCAGGCTGCGGCGACAACAACTGGCCGAAGACGTTCGTGTTCCTCGCGGGATGGGGATTCGGCCATGCGACGCTGAACGGCAAGCCGCTCTACGACAACTACGAAATGCACTTCATGATCACGCAGGGTATCCGGGACCGGAAGACGTTGCGCGTGAACTACCCCATGGCGAACAAGAAGCAGACCGCCGGCGAGGTGAATCCGGCCACGCAACAGATCGATTTCTATATTCGTAGCCCGCAGCAGAATCCCAAGAACAAGCCGAACCGAGAGGTCTTCATGCACTTCTTCGGAATGGAGGTCACGTGGAAGTAGGCGCTCATGCTTTGGTGGAGGAACTCGTCCGGTCGATGCCGAAGACGAAATAGTTCAGGCGCCCGAACGCCGGGACAGTTGCAGGAGGAATAACGTGGATGCCAGTCGTCGACAGTTCGTTGGCCTATGCCTCGCCGCGCCGGTTCTCGCGAGGGGTGGCACCCTCGCCAACGCACAACGGAGCGATGCGAGCTCAACTTCGCCGTCGGTGTTCCCTGCACTTCGACAGTCCGTCCATGGACATCCGCTGACGTACCTGGACAGCGCAGCGACGACACTACGGCCACAGTCTGTCATCGACGCGCTCGTGCAGTACTACTCGTTGGACAACGCCAATCCTTCGCGCGTGCACGCACTGGCCAGTCGCTCCGCGGATCACCTGGCGGCGGCGCGCCAAACGGTCGCCCGTTTCATCAACGCCGCCGACGCGTCCGAGATCGTGTTCGTTCGCGGCACGACTGAAGGCGTCAACCTGGTGGCGTCGACGTGGGGGCCCACGCACCTGAGAAGCGGCGACGAGATCGTCATCTCGATCGCGGAACATTCGTCGAACCTGATGCCCTGGACAAGGCTCGCGCGCGAGCGTGGCGCCACTGTTCGCGTCGTCGACGTGACGGACGAAGGACGACTCGAGCCACAAGCCGTCCAGAAAGCTCTTTCGGCACGGTCGCGGATCGTCGCGTTGACGCACGTCTCCAACGTGCTCGGCGCCGTCAATCCGATCAAAGAGATTTGCGCGCAGGCGCACGCGGCCGGAGCGCGCGTCGTCGTGGACGGTGCGCAAGGCGCGCCACACGTGAAGATCGACGTTCGGGATCTGGGATGTGACTTTTACATCTTCTCGGGGCACAAGATGCTCGGGCCAATGGCGACAGGCGTCCTCTGGGGACGTCGCGAGCTGCTGGATTCGATGCCGCCGTACCACGTCGGCAGCAATATGGCTCACGCTGTCGAGGTCGACCGCGCTGAATTCGAGCATGGCGCGCAGAAGTTCCAGGCAGGAACCCCCGATGTGGCAGGGCCTGTTGGTCTTGCAGCTGCCATTCGCTTGTTCGAAGAGTCAGGGGACGACGCTTGGTCTCGACACGATCAGGCGCTGGTCAAGCATGGACTCGAACGACTGGCAGGTATTCCACGACTTCGCCTCATCGGCCCGCGCAGCGCCGACAACCGGGTACCGGTGTTCACCTTTGTCATCGAGGGGCGAGCGCCGATGGACGTTGCCCGGGCGCTGGATGAACAAGGGATTGCGGTTAGAGCCGGCGACATGGCAGCGCTGCCCCTTCTCAAGCGCTTCGGTGCGTCCGAAGCCATTCGCGCATCGGCGTACGTTTACTCCACTCTGCGGGACATCGACCGATTGGCTGACGCGCTGCACGGAATCGCGAAATGACGGATTGACAGCGGTTCAGTCGATCGGCAACTACGAGCGTCGCACCTCTGATTTTGGTATCTTTCCGGTCGTGAGCCCGTTCGCGCCGGGCACAATGTTCGGCCCATATCGCCTTGATCATCAGCTTGGCCAAGGCGGGATGGGCACGGTCTACCGCGCGACGGACACGAAGCTGAATCGCGCCGTCGCGATCAAGTTCGTCTCCACGGACCTGGCCGACGCGTCCGATCGGCGGCGCTTCCAGCGCGAGGCGCAGCTCGCATCCTCGCTCAATCACCCCCACATCCTCACGGTCCATGACGCCGGCGAGCAGGACGGGCGTCAGTACCTTGTCAGCGAGCTCGTTGACGGCGGTACGCTCAGAGACTGGATCCAGGCGAGTCCACGGTCGTGGCAAGACGTCGTCGAGCTCGTCATCGGCCTCGCAGATGGTCTTGCCACGGCGCACGAGGCCGGCATCCTGCATCGTGACGTCAAGCCCGAGAACATCCTGATCACGAAGACCGGCTACGCGAAGCTGGCGGATTTCGGCCTGGCGAAGCTCCGCGAGTCGCCCTCGCTCGTCGCGGACGCGCCGACCGAGACGCGCACCCGCCGAGGCGTCATCGTCGGCACCGTCGCGTACATGTCACCCGAGCAGGCATCCGGGCAGCCGGTCGACGCGCGAAGCGATGTCTTCTCGTTTGCCGCGGTGCTGTACGAGCTGCTCGCCGGGCGCCGCCCGTTCCGAGGGTCCACCGACCTCGAAGTCCTGCTGGCGATCGCGCATGGATCTGCCGATCCGTTGCCCGAGTCGATTCCGCCGCTGCTGCGCGAGCTGATTGAACGCGCGTTGCAGAAAGATCCGGCCCAACGCGTGCAGACCATGCGGGAGGTCGTTGCCGATCTGCGGCGGCTCGTGCGACAGAGCGGCACCACGCCGGGGCCTGCGCGACGGCGGGCGCCTGCGCTCGCGTGGGCGGCGGCGGTCGCGCTGCTCGCGGTCGCTGTGAGTGCGGCCATTCTGATGCGGCGGTCACCCGCCGCCATTCCCGTTGCCACCCAGTACATCCAACTCACGAACTTCTCCGACTCCGCCACGTCGCCAGCGCTTTCGCGGGATGGCCGGATGCTGACGTTCATTCGGGGCCCGCTCACGTTCTTCAGTCCTGGGGAGGTTTACGTCAAACGCCTCCCCGATGGCGAGCCCGTGCAGCTCACCACCGACGGCACCGACAAATTGGGGCCGCAGTTCCTGCCGGACGGTGCGCGGATTTCTTACTCCACGGGGATGGGCGCCGCCAGCCCGTCGATGGACACCTGGGTGGTGCCTGTCACCGGTGGACCGCCGCAGCGGTTGATGACGAATGCCGAGGGCATGACCTGGTTCACCGATCGAGCGGGTCAGCTGCGAGTCCTGTTCTCTGAGATGACGGGACTGGGCGGACAGATGTCGATCGTTTCGTCGACGGAGCGCCGGACCGCACCGCAAAACGTTTACGTTCCGCCACCGCCGGTCGGCATGGCGCATCGTTCGTATCGCTCACCTGATGGGCAGTGGGTTCTTGTCGTCGAGATGGACGGCAAATCGTGGCTGCCGTGCCGTTTGGTACCGTTCGACGGCGTTTCGGCGGGAAAGCCCGTCGGGCCAGTGCCCGCGCAATGCACGGATGCCGCCTGGTCGCCCGAAGGAACGTGGATGTACTTCACCGCGATGACGGCGAATGGAGTTCACATCTGGCGGCAACGCGTTCCTGACGGGGCGCCGGAACAGGTGACGTTCGGTGCGGGCACTGAAGAAGGCATTCATTTCGCGCCCGACGGACGCTCTTTCGTGACTTCAGTCGGCACCAGCCAGAGCACGTTGTGGGTCCACGACTCGCGTGGCGACCGACAGATCACGTCAGAAGGCTACGTGTTCATGCCCTCTCTCTCCGCCGACGGCAAGAAACTGTATTACCTGGTCCGCTCATACGGCCTGAGAAGCTGGAATCAGGGCGGTCTGTGGGTGGCCGATCTGGAGACAGGACAGCGCCAGCGGCTGTTCGCCGACGTTCAAATGATCCACTACTCGATCTCCGCGGATGGCCAACGGGTCGTGTTTGTTTCAGTGGACGAACAAGGACGAAACCCGGTGTGGCTGTCGTCCCTGAACGGGCAACTGCCGCCGCGGCAAGTCAGCACGATGGATGCGGCGGCCGCGTTCTTCGGCGCACCCGGAGAGGTGCTCCTTGCGGGACAGCAGGATCTTATCGTGTATCGCGTCAAAGACGACGGCAGCGAGCTACAGAAGGTCATCACGACACCGCTCTTGCCGCTCACAGTGTCCCCGGACGGGCGATGGATAGCCATGCAGGACCCCACCGCCTGGGGTGCGCTGGTCGTCTACCCGACTGGCGAAGGTTCTCCTCGACGACTCTGCGACCGGTGCTCACCGCCCTGGGGGACTGAACCGCAGCCGTTTTTCTTCGGCTGGGCCCCCAACAGTGAGTTCGCCTACTGGAACTTTACGAATGCGACCTACGCGATTCCGCTGCAATCGGGCCGACTGTTGCCGGACATTCCCGTTGGAGGAATCCAATCGAAGGAAGGTGTCGCCGCGCTCCCGGGAGCACGGCTGATCTCAGAACAGGACCGTTCAGTTCCAGGACCGAACCCGTCGATCTACGCGTTCGTCAAGGTTTCAACGCAGCGGAACATCTACCGTGTTCCGGTGCAGTGAACCTCGGCAGGTGGAGTATTCATGCTGGATCTCGCCGACGACCGCGGTGTTGAAGATGATCATCCCGAAGTCGGAAGGACGCACGAAGGAGGTACCTCGGTGAGGAGTCCGACCATGAAGATTGACGCCGACGAGAAGGAGCTGCTCGAGTCCGTCGAGCGCGGCGAATGGAAATCGGCGACAGGTGGTAAGCGCGAGCGTGCTCGTTACCGCGCCATGCCAAGGGCACGTTCCGGAAAGATCGCCGGCTGAACATCCGGCTCTCGAGCAAGGACCTGGAGGCGATCCAAAAGCGGGCGCTCGCCGAGGGGTTGCCGTATCAGACGCTGATCTCGAGCCTGCTGCACAAGTACGCGTCGGGGCGCCTCAAGGAGGTTTAGAGAAGGACCGCGCGCGCCCACGAGAGGCGCCTCTCATCGCCGCCCCTCGCGGAGCGTAAGATGAGGCGAGATGGGACCGCCTCAGCGGGAGCAGGTCGAAAACGGCTCCGTTCCTGAAGGGAACTTGATAGGCCGCCGTGTTGGTCCGTATGAAGTACTGTCGCAGATCGGCACCGGCGGGATGGGCGAGGTGTACCTGGCGCGCGATACGAAGCTCGATCGCCACGTCGCCGTGAAGCTCCTGGCTGCAAACGTCGCGGCCGATCCCATTCGCCTCCGCCGCTTCCACGACGAAGCGCGCGCCGCTTCCGCGCTCAACCATCCCAATATCCTCATCGTTCATGATTTCGGCGCGGTCGACGGCCGGCCCTACATGGTGACCGAGTTCGTCGAAGGTGAGACCGTTCGCGCGCGGCTCGAGCGTGGCCCGATGGCGATTCAGCCGGCGATCGACATCGCGCTGCAGGTTGTAAGCGCGTTGGCCGCGGCGCACGGGCGCGGAATCGTGCACCGCGACATCAAGCCTGAGAATGTGATGCTGCGGCCGGACGGGTACGTGAAAGTGCTCGATTTCGGCTTGGCGAAGCTCGCGGCGGCACCGGATGCGCAAACGACCGATACACTGCTGCGAACGCTCCCCGGCATCGTGCTCGGGACGCCGCAATACATGTCCCCAGAGCAGGCACGCGGTCTCGATCTCGACGGACGCACCGACCTGTGGAGCCTCGGTGTGATGATGTACGAAATGATCGCCGGACTCGCCCCGTTCGCCCGAGCGACTGCCGGCGACAGCATAGCGGCAATTCTCCGCGAGGATCCGTCTCCGCCGAGGCCCGCCGCCACCCTGATCCCTCGTTCGCTCGAGCGCATCGTCATGAAGACGCTCCGGAAGTCACGCGAGGAGCGATGGCAGTCGGCGAACGAACTCTACGCGGAACTTGGCAGCGTCAAGCTGGAGCTGGATCTCGAAGCGCACAAGGAGCGCACGCGGACGGGCGGATCTGCGCGCCACACCCGGGAGCGCGTGAAGCCGCGGAGGCATAGGGTCAAAGCGCTTGCCGTCCTGCCCCTGCAGAACCTGTCCGGCAACCCGAACGACGAATACTTCTCGGACGGCATGACCGAGGCGCTGATCGCGAGCCTCGCACAACTTTCGGCGCTCCGTGTGATCTCCCGCACTTCCACGATGCGGTACAAAGGTGGCGGCACGCCTCTCGCTGAAATCGCGCGCGAACTCAACGTTGATGTCATCCTGGAAGGATCCGTGCTGGCAGTGGACGATCGCGTCCGCATCACCGCGCAGCTCATCGAGGCGGCGAGTGACACGCTGCTGTGGGCGAAGAGTTACGAGCGCCAGCTGCGCGACGTCCTGGCGCTTCAGAACGAGGTGGCGCGATCGATCGTCGACGAGATCAACCTGAAAATTACGCCGCGAGAACGGGCGCGGCTACGGCACGCGCGCCAGGTGGATCCCGAGGCGTATCAGCTGTACCTCCGCGGCCGGTTTCACTGGCACAAGCGCAACGAAGAGAACGTCCGGCGGGCTATCGCCTACTTCACGCAGGCGTTGACCAGGGATCCTGACTACGCCGCAGCCCTTGTGGGAGTTGCCGACAGCTACCTCCTGCTCGGTTTCAGTCTCGGGCTTCTTCCCGGGGGGGAATGGGCCGCGACCGCCAGAGCGTCCGCCGAACGCGCGCTGCGGCTCGATGCGCAGCTTGCCGGGGCGCATAACACGCTCGCCATCGCGAAGCTGCAGCAGTGGGACTGGTCCGGCGCCGACGTCGAGCTCACAGCCGCGAGCGAGCTGGATCCCAACGATCCCGTGGCGCGAAACTGGCATGCGAACTGCCTGGCCGCGCTCGGGCGTTTTGACGAAGCGGTGGAAGCTGCACGCCGCGCGATCGAACTCGACCCGCTGGCCCTCGCGTGGAACATGGGCCTCGGGCACATGTATTACCTGGCGCGAAGATATGACGAGGCGATCGAGCAGGAGAGGAGAACGCTCGCCATGGATCCGGCGTTCTACATGACACACTGGATTCTCGGCCTCGCGTACGAGCAGAAGGGCCGGCTCGCCGAGTCGGTCGCCGCGCTCGAGCAGGCCGTGACTCTGTCCGGCAGCACGCTGATGCAGGGGCTCCTTGGCCGCGCCTATGCAATCGCCGGGCGTCTCTCTGACGCGTCAAACGTCCTGGACGATCTCTCGCGTCGCGCGGGAAGCACCTTCGTATCGCGTGACGCGCTTGCGCTCGTTCACGCAGGTCTGGGCGCGCACGATCGCGCGATCGATCTGCTCTACGAGGCATGCGACGAGCCCTCATTCAATCTGATTTTTCTGAAAGTATCGCCGGTCTTCGACACGCTTCGGTCGCATTCTCGCTTTAGCGCGCTGCTTCAGCGAGCCAACCTGGAGCCGTCCGCGTGATCGCGCGAGGCGGAGACGGCGCCTCCATCGCGTACCGTGCTCGTGGCGAGGGTCCACTTTCGCTCCTGTTCATCCACGGCTGGGCGGGAAGCGGTGGCTACTGGGAAGAGCTGCTGGCGGAGCTCGACTTGGCCGGAATGCGCGCGGTGACCTACGACCTTCGCGGACACGGCGAGTCCGAGAAACGCGAAACGCCGTTTACCTACGAAGCCCTCGCGACAGACGCACTCGCCGTCGCGGACGCCGCAGGCGCGCGCCGGTTTGTGCTCGTCGGGTTTAGCATGGGCGCGAAATTCGCGCAGCACGTGACGTGCACGCATCCCGATCGCGTGCTTGGACTGATCCTGGTCGGCGGATGCCCCGCCTGCGAGATCCCATTCCCCGAAGCGGTACGTCGGGACTGGAGCCGCCGCGCCGGCGACGCTGATCGGCTGAAGGAAGTGACGGCCGGCTACATCACGAGGCCGGTTTCAGAGGACACGATGGATCGGTGGGCCGCGGCCGCCGCGACAGTCTCCGCAGCCGTGCTCGATGAAAGCCTCAGAATCTGCACCGACGTGTCGTTTGCCGGGCGGGTCGCGTCTATCCGCGTGCCCACCCTCGTCGTCGGCGGCGTGCACGATACAATCTTCTCGCCGGACGTCCTCCGGGGCGTTCAGGCCTCAATCCCTGGCGCTCGCCTGGCCCTCGTGGACAGCAACCATGAGATTCCGATTGAAGCGCCTCGCGAGCTGGCCGGCCTTGTTTCAGCGTTCGTGGCCGGCCTCGGCCTACGCGCCCACGATGGTGGGTGACGTCCCGAGCCGTCGCGGTTCGCCCCGTTCAAGTCAGAGCATCTCCTGCATCGACTTCGGCCGATGAACTGGCTGCCGTTGTCGAATCAGGAGTGAGCATTCCCCGCGCGTTGCCGGGCCGATGGCCGCGCGTGCACTTAGCGTCGAAGAAAGCGGTTTGCTAGGGCGTCGCTGCCGACAGTCGGGGTTTCCATGCAAGTGTCTGCATCTCGTATACTTGAACGTCTACGGTGAGGTGGCCGAGAGGCTGAAGGCGGCGGTTTGCTAAACCGTTGTAGGGCCTAATAGTCCTACCCAGGGTTCGAATCCCTGCCTCACCGCCATAAGTTAAGCTCCATCAATAACTTACTTTCGATCATCGGCAAGGCGAGAATCCCTGCCCGACTGCCCGTCAACTCGTTGTTGTCATTGACTCTTCTCTGACTCCGCTGCTCGCCGTCTCCAAAATATCTCCAAACTCTCTTAACGGTCGGCGTCTGATTTCTGCAGCAGCCGAGCGTTCATGCGGAGTTTGATGTCGAGCGAGCTACTGGATGCCTTGATGGGAGCGTCTCGCACATCCGCCAGCTTCGCACCCCCAAAACTGCGCGCAGCGTTCGATACTGCACCATCAGTCGGGTCAGCGACTGCAGATCAACTTGAGACGCCAGAGTGGACCGAGATGCGTCGCCGCATCAATGATTGGCCCAGCGCCTAGCTTCGCTGAACCGGCGCGCGGGCGCGAACGGTGGTGCCGCGTTTCGATTGCGACTCGATGACCAGCTCGCCACCTACCAGCTTCAGACGTTCCTTCATGCTGGTCAGGCCGAGTCCCAGGCCTCGACTCGCCGCATCGACGTCGAAGCCAACGCCATCATCACGAACGGTGAGGTGGACGGCGTTTCCGGTTCCGCGAAGATGCACCTCGAAATGCCGTGCCCGGCTGTGTCGCACCCCGTTGTGCAGGGCTTCCTGGAGGACCCGGAAGAGACAGAGCGAAACGTCAGGCGGTGCACTCCCCGGAACGTTCTCGTGGCCGAAATCAATCCCGACGTTTTTTTGCCCAGAGAGCTCCTCACAGAAACCCCGCATCGCGGCCACAACGCCCAGATGCAGCAGCCGTGGCGGGTGCAGCTCGTGTGACAGCGCCTGCACATCGGCCGTGATCTCCGCGGTCTGCTTCTGAAGCGCGTCCAGGCTGCTGAGAACCTCGCCCGAGGAATCCGGCAGCAGTCTCTTCACCTGGGTCAGCGCCATCGTCAGCAATGCGAGACGCTGAGCGATGTCGTCGTGCAGGTCTCTGGCGATCCTGGCGCGCTCTGACTCCTGGGCCTCAATGAGACGGCCGTTCACGCTGGACAGCGCTTCTTCGGCACGCTTGCGCTCCGTGATGTCCTGGACCGTACCGCGTAGCCGTACGATCTGGCCGGCGGAATCACGCTGGGCCTCGCCGCGTGCCGTGACCCATCGGTGCGTGCCGTCGGCGCAGACCATCTCCAGATCGAGTTCGTAGGGTGCGCCGGTGTGGAGGGCCGTTTCGACGGCGGCCCGCAGCCGGTCCCAGCTCTCGGGGGTATACAGCTGTGAGTGTTCCTTGTAGTTCACGGCCGGCAGGATCGGATCACGCCCGGCGATGCGATAGAGCCCTTCTGACCACACAACCGTGTCGGTATCCGGATCCCACTGCCAGCCGCCGACTCCAGCGAGGCGCTGGGATTCCTTGAGCTCCATCTCCTTGCGCCGCAGTGATTCCTCGGCGTCCTTGCGTTCGGTGATGTCCACGGCCATGCCCAGCATTCGCTCCGGGTGGCCGCCGGGTGAGTAGTAGAACTGGCCTTTGGCTGCCACCCATCGCACTGTGCCGTTCGGCCACAAGACGCGGAACTCCGCCGCGTTAGGTGAGCGGCTCTCCATTGCGTCCTTGACGGCCTTCCAGACCAGGCCCCGGTCTTCTGGATGCACCGAACGACGGAAATCCTCGACGTGTCCGACGTAAATGTTGGAGGGAATGCCGAAGATGGTAGCCAGGTCGCCGAACCATGTATCGCGGTTCGTTTTGAGATCCCACTCCCAGCCCACGGACTTGCCCGACTCCATGGCCAGCCGGAGCCGATCATTGGCGACGTTGCGCTCAGCTTCAGCGCGCCTGAACTCCGTCACGTCGAAGCACGCGCCGATGTAACCAGCGAACGAACCGTGTGGATCGAACAGCGGCGCCGCATTGTCCAACACCCACCGGTATTCGCCGTCATGCCGCCGAAGCCGATACTCCATCATGAACGGTTCACGATGGTCGAAGGCGCGGGAGTACGTCTCCAGGCAACCCTGCAGATCTGCGGCGTGTACACCGTCTGCCCAGCCATCGCCGATCTCGGACTCGAGTGGTCGCCCGGTGAAGTCGAGCCACGGCTTGTTGAAGTAGGTGCAGCGCTTGTCGGAGCCGGAAATCCAGACGAGTAGCGGCAGGCTATCCGCCACCAGCCGGAACAGCCCCTCGCTTTCTCGCGGCGATGGAGTGCCGAGGCTCATTTGGCCACCTCAGTTCATATCGCGCGAGCGCCGCGCGAAGTTCCGGATGTGACTGCGCTGTGTGCAGCGCACACGTTCGAGAGCAGATTCAGGGCTTCTGAGTTCTCGAAGCAGTCGATCGGGTAGCTGCAGACCGTGAAGAACGGCAACGCGCGTGTCAAGTCGTTCCAGATCCGTTCGAGCTCCAGCGCTGCCTCGAAATCGCCATTCCGGCACAGTGAGGCGCTCATGTCGCCGACGATCGTCAGACGACCTCGCGGTCTATTCGGGACGGCCAGGCGCAACAGGTCGAGGCCGTGGATCATCTCCGCGACACGCTCCTTGTCAGGTCTCCCTTCGTGCATCACGTGTGACAAGGCGAGTGCGGAATCCGTCGCGACGTACTGTTCCCGCTCTGCCAGCACTGCGAGATTCATCTGCCGCGCCTGCAGGCGCTGAGCGACGCCAATGCGGGTCGCTTCGCTGGTAACGAGGACGACCTGCTCGCCCGACCGAAGTGTCGCACGCACCAGCTGACTCACCTCGTCCAGGAAGTGGCTCTCGTCGGCATGGAACTGGACTGCGTGCCGGCTGCCTGCGACAGTCGAGAGCGAGGTCAGGGATGGCAAGAACAGCCGCCCCGCGAGGGTGTGGTCGATCGCGCTGATCAGATCCAAGTGCATGCGCGATTTCAGCACGTAGCCGTCCGCGCCGCCATTGATTGCCGCGGCGACGAATTCGTCATCCGAGTGATTCGTCAGGAAGACAACCCTTGTTTCTGAGCCATGTCGCCGGAGCCGCTTGAGCGTCTGAAAGCCATCGAGCTCGGGCATGGCGACGTCCAGCACGACCACGTCGGGCCGGAGGCGCCTTGCCAGGTCCAGCGCCTGACGGCCGTCGGCCGCAGTGGCCACGATGTCAAAAGCGGCAGCAAGATGGCGGCTGACTGATTTCAGCAAGTCGATGTGATCGTCGGCCAGGAGGACGCGTGGTCGGGCAGGCGCTGCGATGTTCAAGGAGAACCGTGCTGGTAAGTTTACCTTCCCAGTCCAACTGAGAAGTGACCGAGACCCGGCAGCCGGTAATAGTAGACCGAGATCCAGCGGCCGTCTCCAAAATGTCTCCACGACTCGGAAAGAATACCGAGGACTGGCGAGGACTGAGGCGGACAACGAGAAGCTCGTAAACAGTTGGAACTCGAACCCTTAGCACCAGAAGTCGCGCGCCATCAACCACTTAGAAAAACACGCTATAAGGGTTCGAATCCCTGCCTCACCGCCAGTTCTCCTGACAATTCCCCGCAGAATCGAACGTTTCAGCTGTTGTTCGCCGCCGTTGCCATGATGTTGCCACGGCCGTCGAGCAACCGGATCGCCGCATCGAGCGCGGCCGGACTCAAGTGCATGTAGCGCTGAGTCATTGCCAGCTCGGTGTGTCCCGGCGAGTTCCTGAATGGCTCGTGCGGGGCGCCGCGCATCGACAAGTGTGAACAGAACGTATGCCGAAGCAGGTGTGCACACCGTCATGCGCCAGTCCCGCCCTCGCGACGCCCGCTTCACGCGTGCTTGCACCTGCTGCCGCGTGAGCGGTACCCGATCCTCCTGGCACAGGACCCGTGCGCCCCGCAGATGACGGTGATCGCGGAACGCCGCCGTGAGTCTGACGGTCAGCGGGACGTGTCGAATCGTCCACCCTTCGGTGCGGTCACCTCCCGTTCCATTCCGACCGGCGGACACAGCTGGCGGTTATCGCGTCGACATCGCCCCACTCCAACGCGATCATCTCTCCGCACCGCAGTCCCGCCTCACCGCCCAGAGCACAATGAGGAGCGTTCGTGCGTCGAGCGCACGCGCGGCATCGACCAGCCGCTCGTATTCGGCGAAGTCGTAAAAGGCCGTCGATCCTTTCGACACGGGCAGGAGCGTGATCGAGCACGGCATCCGATCCAGTACGTCCCGAGGGGCAGGACGCTGCTTTGCGGCGGTTCTCGGAGCCTCGCATCGGCGCGTCAACGCTTAGCCCCTTCGTCCCGGCCAGCGCGTACGTCCAGCGCGATCTCCCGGGTTCATGATCAGCCACGGCCAGGATTGGCCATCGTGGTCAGCCGCAGCAGACGAAAGTCTGACCCCGCGAACCCTTTCGTCGCGCGCCTCCCCCACGGGGACCGGCCGATCGGCGATCGCGCGTGGCACGATCCCTGCTCAGCTGGTCCTGTCCCCTCGTTCGCGGTCTACCGCCGCTCCGTCGTGACGCTGATGCCGACATGACCAGACACTATCGCCTTCGTTCGATGCTGATTCCCGTGGGAGTGTTCGCGTGGCTCGTTGTTGGACCGCTTCGCATGCTGGTCACCCCCGCAGCAGCCCATCAGGGGCCGACGCCACCCAATGCCGGCAACGCCGGCCGGCACCTGTTCGAGCGCGAGACGTTCGGCGGCAACGGCCGAACATGTCGCACCTGCCACAGCCGCGAGACCGGAACGGTCTCACCGGAGGACGCGCAGCTGCGGTTCGTGCTCGATCCCAACGACCCGCTGTTTCGTGCCGACGGCAGCGACGACGGCGCGGGCAGCGGCGTCACACGGATGCTGCTAGACGCCACGATCCTCATGCGCATCGCACTTCCGCCGAATGTGACGATTGCCGGCAGTTCCGGGGCGACGACCGTCACGCTGCGACGAGGCATTCCAACGACGCTCAACACGCCGGCGCTCGATCCCGTGCTGATGTACGACGGGCGTCAGCCCAACCTGCAGTCCCAGGCGCTTGGCGCGATTCTGGATCACGCGCAGCCCACGCAGCCGCCGTCGGCCACCAATCTCCAGCGCATCGGGGATTTCCAGCTGACTGACGCATTCTTCAGCTCGGATGCCCTCCGCACCTTCGCCCGCACCGGCGTGCCCCCGGCCCTTCCGCCGGGCACGAACGATGCGGAACGGCGGGGTCGGCGGTTCTTCGAAGACGTTCCGATCGGGCCGGGCGGTTCGAAGCAGGGAATCTGCGCGGCGTGCCACAGCGGGCCGATGCTGAACGAGACGAATGAGTTCATTCCGGCGCCGCCGTTTGCACGAGGTGGAAGGTTTCAGAGCATTCTCATCTCGGAATTCAACGTGGCCAACAATCCGATTATCAACTTCGAGTTCCATAACGCGGACGGATCGGTGACCCCGGTGGTGAGTCCGGATCCGGGCCGCGCCCTGATCACCGGCGACGCCAACGACGTCGAGAGCCTTAATGCCTTCAAGATTCCAACGCTGTGGGGCGTGGCGCGAACGGCCCCGTACTTCCACGATAACTCGGCGAAGACGCTCGAGGACGTCGTGCGGCACTATCAGGCGTTCTTTGTGACGGATCCCTCGTTCGATGGAATTATCCTGACGCAGCAGGACATGTCGGAAATCATCGCGTTCATGAACCTGCTGAAATAGCGAAGGCAGTGGCGCTCGGTTTCAGGTGCCGGACAGGCCGCGCGCGCAACCCGTCAAGTCCTTCGCGGCGCGTCGGGCGCTCCAGTGCTTTTCCCACCTCACGCAGGATGTAATCCGACATCGAGATCCCTTCGATCGCCGTGCGCGCTTTGAGGCGGCGATGAAACTCGACGGGCACGTTTCGAATCTGGACCATCGTTGTTGACATGAACTAGGCGTACCTTCATCG
>CAVRUW010000001.1:170000-789247 GCA_963724485.1 uncultured Acidobacteriota bacterium | reverse complement strand
TGATGCTCGGTGTTCGGGAGGGAATTGTTCACGAATTGTTCATGGCATCCCTCGATACCACTGTCTTCATACTCGCGGCGGGCCGACACGCGACCTTTTCGTTCTCGCGCTTCCAACGCTTAGCGCAACGCCAGCTCCAGCGATGCCAGGAATCGCCTGAACGACAGATCGTTTCGCATGGGGTCGAGCAACGGATCCTTGACAAGCCAAGGCAAACAAGGGAAACCGGTGTCGCTCGCCTGTTGCAGCCAGCGGACGCTGATCGCGGGCTCCCCGAGTTGCGCCCACGTTGCGCCAAGCGCATAGGCGACGTGGTGATCCATATATGAGCCTCGCTCGATGTCCATCGCGCGCTGCCGGGCCGCCAGCTTGTCTCCCATCGCCGCTTCGATCGAGGCGAGTGACGCCTGCGAACGCACGTCGGGCTGTTCACCCTGACGCGCGGAGGCAAGCATCTCGCGCGCGCCCGGCCCATCGCCGAGATAGTAACGAGCCAATCCGAGGTACCTGTCGGACAACGGGCGCGTCTGTCCGCGGCAGGAGCGCCGTCGCGAGGTCGCGCGCCGCGGCGAATTCGCCAGCGAAAAGCTTGACCGCGACTTCCAGTCGGGCGATTTCCGAATTGAAGGGCGTGTTCAGCAGCCGGGCCCGCCGCCGCTCCTCGTCCGCACGACTGAATAGCCCGAGATGGTAGAAGGCGCGCATCCGAGCCAGATAGGCCAATTCCATTCCAGGATCGAGCTCGAGCGCTCGTTCGGTTTCTTCGAGGAGCGCTTTCCAGTCGAACCCGCGATAAAGCGTCCCCGCGGCGCTGGCGATCGCCAGATGTGCCTCGGCCAGCGACTCGTCGTCGGCGAGCGCTGCGCGCGCTTCGCGTTCAGCCCGTTCTCCCCATGTGGTCGCGTCGGTGCCGTAGGCATAGCGCGTGCTGAACCACGCGCAGGCGGTGGCAAGGCCCGCGCGGGCGAGCGTGTAGCTTGGGTCGATCGCCAACGCTCGTTCGAAGCTGTCGACGGCCTGGCGCATGTTCGCTTCGGTGTAGTTCAGGAGCAGTGCTCGGCCTCTGACGTAAAGCGTGTATGCCGCCATGTTCTCTGTATAACGGCGATTGAGACGCTCGCGTTGGCCGCTCGTCAGCTGAAGGCTCAGAGCGGTCACGATCTGTTCGGCCACCGTGTCCTGCAGGGCCAGCAAATCATCACGGGACACATCGAGTGTTCGACCCCATGCGATCGAGCTGTCGGCAGCACGGACAACTTGGAGGCTTACGCGGTATGCAGCCGGTGTCGGTTGAATAGTTCCGAAGATGACCTGGTCGACATTGAGCGCTGTCGCGACACGCGCCGGGTCGGGCGAGCCGGTTGCGTAAGAGAGAACCGCGGCCGTCGGGCGCAGCGCGATGTGGCGCACGCCAGCAAGTCTGGTGATGATCGCATCGGCTATCCCAACGCCGAGATGTGCTTCATCGCTGGTGCCGCCGATGACTCGCAGAGGAAGAATCGCAACCGACTGAATCGGAGGCGTCACCGGGTTCGATGGTGCGGGGCCCCGTCGATTGAGAGCAACGAACGTGAGCGCGGCGGCGAGAACCAGACCTCCTATCGCGGCCGCCCATTTGCGCACCGACAGTGAGGACGTCGACGAGAACGAAGACTCGCTGAGCTCGAGGCCGGCCGCAACCTCGCCGGCTGTGTGATAGCGGTGTGCTCGATTCTTTTCAAGGCAGCGCTCGATCACGTGTTTGAGCGTGGCAGAGGTCGACGATGGCAGTGGGGCGGGCGCTTCGTCCAGAATCGCTGCCGAGAGCGCGTACGCCGTCTCTCCCTTGAACGGCGACGATCTCGTCGCCATTTCGTAAAGCACGACGCCAAGCGACCAGATATCGCTGCGCTCGTCGCCGCGCTCGCCGCGGAGCCGCTCGGGCGCCATATAAGCGACAGTTCCGGCAAGATCAGCCGTGTCGGCGATCGTTGATCTGCCACCGTTGTGCCCCTCATCGACCAGCTGCGCGGCGATGCCGAAGTCGAGGACGATGGCGTCACCCTCGGGGGTGATCATGATGTTCGAGCTCTTCAGGTCCCGGTGCACGACGTGATGTTCGTGGGCGTGTTCGAGCGCGCGGGCGATTTGAATCCCATACCGACTGATCTGATCGCCCGTCAGCCGAGCGCCGACCTGGTGCAGTGGCTCGCCGGCGACGTGCTCCATCACGATGAAGGTAAATCCGTCCGCCTCCTCGACGCTGTGGACGGTGCAGATACGGGGATGACTCAACGCCGAGGCCGCACGCGCCTCGCGGAGCAGTCGCGCCCGCGCATCTCCGGCGAGGTCGCTGTGCAGCACCTTGATCGCGACCGTACGGCGGAGCAGCGTGTCATGTGCGCGATACACGGCACCCATTCCTCCGCTTCCTATCGGAGCCTGGATTTCGTAGTGACCGAGCCGTTGGCCTATTGCGAGCACCATCGTGGGGACGCTTCTGGCCAGTATCTTAAGCCCGGCGGCTTTTGGTTCCTGGCCGAAACTGACCTTCGACGTTGCTTAGGTGGTCCCGTGGGGTGATTCTTCTTGGTTTGAATACCGAGACGACGGCCGATCGTTATCAAGATTGCGTTTCAGTTGCTCTCAGGGTTCAAGGCCGGCTTGCGGTGATAAGCATCGCCGCGAAGTCCGTCCGGGGTATGCGCGGGCCATTGCCCCTTTGCGTTTGTCCGGGGAGCGGAGCGCGCCGCTGCTACCGGCGCCTGAACACCCAGACGTTGTGGTGCGAACGGCCGCCGCCGGCGAAATCCTCTGTGGCTCGCAGAGACGCGCCATCATCGACGAGCTCATATCGGACGTCATTACTAAGCGGCCCGGCTTTCGGATCAGAGATTCGCTGTTGGACAACTAGGGCGTCGCGGTCCCAACGCATCGCTGCGATCGTAACCCCTCCGTTCGGACCTATCGCGCGATGTTCCTTGCCATCGGTGGTCACGGTGTAGGACGTTTCGCTCGGACGTCCCTTGACAGTGAATACCCTGCGAAACGCGAACGTCGGCTCTCGGTGATCGATGTGCACCACGCCTCGCTCGAGCACCGAGTAGTCCTCGTGGAGCCGGCTGTTCGCGAGATCCAGCACCCACTCGCCCGAGAAATCCGGGCGTTGCCGGGCGCTCTGCACTGAGTCGCCTGCGAGCCCGAGCCCGATTGAGGTTGCAAGTAGGCCGATTGTCAGCAGTCTCTGAGGCGGCATGTGGCATCTCCGTGCGCGGCCGACCCTGGGTGTGCCAGGGCGGCTTCAACCTTAGACACCAACTCCCGGAAAACGACGGGTTGCGAGATCGCGAATCTAAACCGCCAACGCTTCCCGTTCCAAACGCGGCACGAGCGACAGGGCCGCCTGAACAGCAATTCGATCGTCCTGCACGATGACGTGGAAGTGGTTGACGTCCTTCCACAGTCGGCTGATTGGAAGCTTGATCTGGTCGTCAATCACTCGTTTCAGGAAACGCGCACCGTAGTCGACACTGTAGCCCTCCTGCACTAACGTCTCGAGCGCGTTCCCGGCCATCGTCAACGTCTTGCCACTGCGGTTCAGCACGTCTTCGAGCTGCGAGATGCACCGCAGCGCGATCTCGCGGACATCGTCGCGCGTCAGCGGCTGGAAGATCACGACGTCGTCGATGCGGTTCCGAAACTCCGGCGAGAACCTGCGTTCCAGGTCGCGATTGACCTCCGTCGTGATCTGATTCGCCGGCACTGGCCCCGCACGGAATCCCATCGAGCTGGTGAGCTTGCGAAAGTGCTCGGAGCCCACGTTCGAGGTCATGATGACGATCGCGTCCGACAGATACACGCGCTTGCCCCGACCGTCCGTGATCCAGCCCTCGTCGAACGCCTGCAGAAACAGATTCAGCAGCGTTGGGCTCGCCTTCTCAATCTCGTCCAGCAACACCACCGAGCACGGATTGTCCTTCAGCTGGTTGGTGAGGATGCCGCCGCGCTCGCTGCCGGCGATCCCACGCGGCATGCCAATCAGTTTGTCGATCGACAGACCGCCGTCCTGGTACTCGGACATGTCGATTCGGATCATCTTCTTCTCGTCGCCAAACAAGAACTCGGCGACCGCCTTCGCAAGCTCGGTCTTCCCAACACCAGTCGGTCCGAGGAACATCAGCACACCGTCGGGGCGATCGAAGCTTCCCTTCAGTGGCCCCTTGTTCAGGATCAGGCGATGGGCCACCGCTTGCACCGCCTTCTGCTGACCGATGACGCGCCGCTGAAGGCGGTCTTCGATGTGCTCGAGTCGATGACCGACGTCGCGGAAGACCATGTCTCGCGGAATCTGGGAGGCGTGCGAGATCACCTCGACGACATCCGCTGATTCGACCTCCCAGCGCCCGTCGATTTCCGCGCGTACGGCGGCCGTATCGAGCCACCCAATCGCCTTGTCGGGCAGGTGAAGGTGCCGTTGGTACCGCGGCGACATCTCGATGGCCGTTTCAATCGCCTCGTCCAGCAGCCAGACCGAATAGTTGCGTTCGAACCGTGGGCGCAGGCTGTACAGGATCTGCCGCGTCTCCTCGAGCGTCGGCTCTGCCACGTGCACGGTGCGGAACCGTCGCGCCAGCGCCTCGTTTTCCTGGATCGACTCCTTGTACTCGCTCAGCGTTGTCGCGCCGACAATCCGAACCTCGCCTCGCGCGAGCACCGCCTTGAACGCGTCCGCAGCGTCCGATGGCGCCCCCAGCGAGGAACCCGCACCGACCATCGTGTGCGCTTCGTCGATAAACAGGATCAGGTTTGGCCGCTCTTTGAGCTCGTAAATCACGTTCTGGATGCGCTCTTCGAACATCCCACGCAGCATCGTGCCGGCCACGAGCGAGTTCATTTGCAGACTTACGATCTGGCACTCGCGCAGACGCGCCGGGACTGATTCGGGCTCAAACTCGATCCGGCGTGCCAGCCCTTCAACGACCGCGGTCTTGCCGACGCCGGGCTCACCGATCAGCATGACGGAGTTCGACCGTTCGCGGTGACAGAGGATCTCGAGGACCTGCTGAATCTCCTTGTCGCGGCCATAGACCGGCGGAACCTTGTCCAGCCGCACGAGCAGATTCAGGTTGGTCGCGAGTTGCTTGAGGTGCGGCGGCAACTCGAACCGCTTCCGCAGTTCCTCCTCGGGGAGTTCGTCATCCTCAATGCGTGCGGTGATTCGTCGCACGAGAAGCGTCGGCTCGACGCCGTAACGCCCGAGGATCGAGGCGACACCGCCACTGCTCTCCTCCAGGATTGCCGAGAAGAGATCGGACGCATCCATCGTCTCCCGGCCACTCCGGTTCGCCAACTGGACGGCGAGCTTGAACACAGCCTTCGTGGCTGGCGCCACGCGGAGCTTGTGTTCTGACAGAGTCGGCAGCATCTGCAGCTCTTCATGGAGCGCCTGCAGCACTTCGCCGGGGTTCACCGCACACCCGTGCATCGCGTCGGAGAACGAGGCAGATTCCACCTGTGCAAAGGCGAAGAAAATGTGCTCGTTGGTTAGAAGGGCGTGGCGGCGGCGATGGAACTCCTCCACCGCGCGATCGATGATTCGCTGCGCCGACTGACTGACCTTGTCTTGGCCGATGTCGAACTCGTCCACGGCTGTCCTCCTGATACCTGCGCGATCCGCGCCCAGATGTGAACCAGTGAGGCAACCATTAGGCCAAGTGGCAATTCCACAGACCGTCGATTTCACCCATAAAATTGGCGAGAAGAGCGATGCTGGCGTGTGCGTACGCACACGATCGTCCGTTGATACGCACCGCCGCGCGCTGACCTGAACGGCGTCCGCAAGGAACTCAGCGAAGCGGCTACCTACACATCGACGAGCCCGGCGAGTCGTCGTGGTTCGCGTGCTGGCGGCCCTGCGTATGCGCACACGCTGCCCGTCAACGGACAGATCGACGCCTGCTGGAGTTCCGATCGGCCGCCACTGAATGGTGACGCGGACACTGCGTGGTTTCAGACGCTCGCCGGCCGCCGGCCACACGCCGAACTACCGCATTTGCGCCCGTTTCTCGACGCTGCACTTCGCCGCGTCACGAATGACGATCGCCGCGAGGTGCAGAGCGGAAGACGATGAACAGTTCCGCCGACAAGCGAAACCGTTCATCGTCCTGAACGAAGGTGGGCATGAGCGGCGGGAGCGTCGGTGGGCCGACGCCGAGAGCGGGTCGAGAATAGTCGCCGCGAGGCGCGTCGGCCGTGGCCGCACGTTGGCGAAAGGGACCCGCGGTAATGAGGACCTGCGAACCGCCATCCGTTCTGGCGGCGTTTCACGAGATCCGGATCGGATTCGAGTCACGCACAGGTAACTGGCAACTCGCATGCCATCTCCGTCGATGCCCAATCAGCGTGCTCTCAATGGTGCAGTGCGATTCCCACGTGACGCGTTGCGTGAAGACGCACAACGTGTGTGATCACGCGCTGCAGCTGCTCGAGTCGGTACTTTCGAAGCCGCGGTGCAACCGCGTGAGTGACAACCCAAGTCGACACAGACGGACACGTCGAGCGCCGTGGAAAGTAATGGGTTGCGGATAACTGTTTGATTGTGACGGTGCCGTATTGCGAGGGCGCGGTTGTGTGAGACCTGAGCCATTGAGCCGTGAGTTCGGTCCGCCGTGCTTCAAATGGATGGACGAGCAGGTGAGCGAGCTCCTTCGCTAATCCTCCAAGCCGCCGGTCTCGCGTCGCGAGTCGCCGACGAGGCCTTGGCTTCGGGCTCTTACGTGCGAAGCAGTACTCATGGTTGTTGGCGAGTACACGTAACGCGCTCCCGGCATCGTTCCGGTAGCCAACGTCCAGTTGCTGATCCGCACATCCGCGGCGTTCTCTTCATTCGTCATCACGTCCTCTGTCGTAGCTCATTTCGAATAAGGGAGACGAGCACGGTCTTCCCTGCGAGACGCTGCCTGCGGCTCACATCGTCACGGTGACGGCGCTGCAGGCGGCTAGGCGATAGCAGGTTCCTCGAGTTGGTACTTTCGAATGCGCCAGTGAAGTTGTGTGCGCGACAACCCGAGTCGCCGGGCCGCTTTCGTTTTATTGCCGCGGCACTCGTGCAAAACCTTGGAAATCGTGGTGCGTTCGACGACGCTCAGATCGGTCGTGTCGCTGCGGAGGGACCTGTTGCCCGGTTGCAGGGCCAAATGGCTCGTGTCGATGAGTGCGCCTTCGCACAGAATCGCCGCTCGTTCGAGGACGTTGCGAAGCTCTCGAACGTTACCTGGCCAGTCATATTGACGAAGTGCGTGCTGCGCATCGCGCGTCAGACCCACAGGCGGCCGGCCAAACGACTTGCCGATCTCCTGCAGAAACGACTCGCTCAGCGGCACGATGTCAGACGGTCGGGCGCGAAGTGGCGGAATCTGGATATCGAAGACGCTGAGGCGGTAGAACAGATCCGCGCGAAAGTCGCCTCGCTCGACGGCTTTCCGCAGATCGCGGTTGGTCGCGGCGATGACCCGGATGTTTGCTTTGATGAGGCGCGTCCCACCGAGCCGCTGGAACTCGCGCTCCTGCAGAACCCGAAGGAACTTGGCCTGCGCGGAAAGACTCATCTCGCTGACCTCGTCGAGGAACAGCACGCCGCCTGACGCCAGCTCGACCTGCCCGGGCTTTGCCTGCTGCGCGCTCGTGAACGCGCCACGCTCGTAGCCGAATAGCTCGGACTCGAGCAACTGCTCGGGCAATGCGGCGCAGTTCAGTGCCACGAACGGCCCGGTCTTCCGCGCCGACGCCGCATGGATGAACCGCGCCACGACTTCCTTGCCGGTGCCCGACTCGCCGGTAACCAGCACGGTGGTGTCCGTCGCGGCGACCTGGGTCGCCTTGCGCAGCACGTCACCCCATTCGGGGGACTCGCCGACGACCTCCAGGTGCGTGGCCGCCTTCAGACGGTCGACGCCTCGTTGCACGCTCGCGTCCAGGCGATTTGCGCGCTGGTCATCAACGCTATGAGTCGCGCTGTCGAGGTCGCGGCAGAATGATGCGCCTAGGCCGAGGTGGGCCGCGATACGACGTGCGAGCGGGACGTGCGCGCGAGTGAACGCCAACGGCCGCTTCGACCAGAACGCCACGCGCACCAGCGGATCTGGCGCGCAGGTCGATACACCGAGGACCGAACGATAACCGGCGCTCACCAGCCGCGCCGTTGCGTGGCAGGCGGCGGACGATCCGACAGCCCTCGTGCGCAGATCGTCGATGATCAGCTCATCGCCTTCGGACGTCGGCATGTCGGGCAGGTTGGCAGTCGACGCGTGAGTGACCAACTGACCGCGTCGATCCAAGCACGCCACGCGCAAGGCATCGTGTGGCAGCATCTTGCTCACGATCGCGGAGAGCCGTGGCAGTGCGGCGTCGAGAGTCTTCATGACGGCGAGCTCGTGGAGCAGTTCCAGCGACCCATCGAAATATGCGCCCTGAAGATCCGGACCGTCGACAGCGCGTTCTTCCATGACCAGCATTGCGATAGCCTCCTGACATCGACGATTCTGTGACTCCTCGCCGGCGCCGACAACCTCCGTTCGGGCGCATTCGTCGGCTCATAAGGCGTTATCGCGACGACTTAGGAGAGTGGGTTGCGACGACTCAGGAGACGGCGTCTGACGACTTGCTCGAGTTACTCGAGTGACTTGGCAGGGTGGCGTGTGGGACCCTTTCGGGGCGAGCCGATCGGATTCAGCGGAGGTCGAATTGTTTCCCGCGCAACGGAGCATCGATGCGCTTCCATCCGAAGAGCCGAGCGTCGACTGACAACCGGCCGGGTCCGAGCATCGCCAGCGCGCCGGCGATGGTTGCGGCGAGAACGTGACCGGTGGG
Organism: uncultured Acidobacteriota bacterium; assembly: GCA_963724485.1. Taxonomy (GTDB): domain Bacteria; phylum Acidobacteriota; class Vicinamibacteria; order Vicinamibacterales; family UBA2999; genus JACCSI01. The sequence continues at coordinate 780,400 of CAVRUW010000001.1, read as the reverse complement.
AGGTTCGCCTGTGAGCATCTCGGACATGGCGACAGCAGCGACCATCACTCCGGCGACTGGCGTCCATAACCCCGCAATGAGAAGGAGTGCGCCAAGGACCAGCAATGCGTAGCCGACACCCATGAGCAGCGGCGGACCGCTCCAGAGCCGCGGGCCCACATGCCAGAGAATTACCGCGCCGACGACCAGCCGCATCAGCAGCAGGCCGATTCCCGGCCAACCGTCGGCGAAGGTTGAATACAGTCGTCGCACCGCGGACCTAGATTCGATTATTCGCCGTGGCCGCGCGATCTCGACTACCCGGTGGGGTCGGGGCTCTGACTCTTTCGGGGGGCGTGGCGGCGACGTGGGAGGCCACCTACAACGCGATAATGCCCCGCCTGAGACCAATGATCGCTGCATGCGTCCGGTCATTGGCGTCCAGTTTCGCAAGAATGCTCTTGACCCGGCCCTTGACGGTGTCCTCGGTGATTGCGAGTTGGTCCGCAATCTGCTTGTTCGCGTTGCCTTCCGCGATCAGACGCAACACGACGACTTCTGCTGGCGTCAGGGCCTGGTCGCCCACGTGCTCTGCGACCTGGAATGAAACCTCGGGCGACAGGCTCCTCCTGCCCGCATGCACCGCTCGGATCGTCTGCAGTAATTCCGAATGGAGGGTGTTCTTGAGCAGGTAGCCCTGAGCACCGGCCTTGAGGGCGCGCAGAATATGCACATCGCCCTCATAAGTCGTCAACACGATGACTTTGGCATCCGGGAACTCCGTTCGAATGGTGATGAGCGCATCGAGGCCATTCATCTCGGGCATCTGAATGTCCATCAACGTCACGTCCGGGCGGTGCGCGCGGAACTGGGCGATGGCGTCGCGACCGTTGGCGGCTTCTGCGACCACCGCCATATCCGGCTGAACGTCCACGAGACCCGCGATCCCTTGGCGCACCAGCGGATGGTCGTCGACGGCGAGAATTCGAATCCGCGAGCTGCCAACGGTCAACGCGCTTCTCCGCTGTCTCGCGCCGGCATGCTGGAAGCAGACAGTCGTGACCACCGGGAGCGCCTCGGCGGTCTCAAATAGGCTGTGCTGGCTGGAATCCGCAGCTCAACCTCGGTTCCTGCACCGACTTCGCTCCACACGGCCAGTTTCCCACCAATCAGTGCGGCGCGTTCCGGCATGCCGCGCAGTCCGTAGTGTCCCTCGACGCCTTGGGCCGCGAGAACCGTTTGATCGATGCCTTTGCCGTCATCCCTGACCCGCAGTCGGAACTCCTCGCCGTCGTAACGGATCTCGACCTCGACGCGCCCGGCCCCCGCGTGCCGAAATGAGTTCCGCAACGCTTCTGCCGCAATCTTGTAGATCTCGTCGCGAACGATCGGCTGCAGATCTCGCGGTTCGCCCTCGATCCCGACGCTGAAGGTGGAAGGCTTGTGGCACGTCGGATCCGTCGCGAGTTCGTCCCCTAGCGTCCTGATCGCCACGGCGAGATCATTGCGTTCGACTGTCGAAGCTCGCAACCCTTGCACTGCGTCGCGGCCCTCGGTAATCGCTTTCGCCGCCTGCTCAATCGCCGACTCCAAGTTCTCTTTCGCGTCAGCCGGGCGGTCGGGCAGCAGGTACGCCGCGGTTTGGAATCGTAGCAGCAGACCGTGGAAACTTTGCAGCAGCGTGTCGTGCAGTTCCCGTGCGATGCGTGTGCGCTCGTTGACGCGTTCGTCCAGCCGCCTTTGGTAGTCGCGACTGACCTGACGCACACGGGCGAGATAGGCCAAGCACATCACGGCGAACGTGCTGACGACCACGAGTGCCTGGAACCAGCGCGTCTGGTAGTACGCCGGCGCGATCGCGAATTCCAGTGCCGCCCCTGCCTCGTTCCAGACGCCGCTATTGTTGCTGCCCGCGACGCGGAAACGGTACGCGCCAGGACTCAGATCCGTGTAGAACGCCTGCCGCCGGGTCCCGACATCCTGCCAGTCGGCATCGCGTCCCTCGAGCTTGATGCGGAACCGATTCTTCTCTGGGGCCGCGAGGCTCAGCGCCGTGTAGTCGATCTGCAGATCGCGGACTCGCGGCGGCAGGCGCGTGCCCGAAACCGGACCAAATCTCGTGCGGTCCGCGACAAGTTGCTCGATGTGTACTGGCGGCGCGATCGTGTTCGCGCGAATCCGGCGCGGATCGATCACAGCGACGCCGTCGAGCGTCGCAAACCAGATGCGGCCATCCCGCGCTTTCGTCACCTGCGGCTGGTAGTGCGTCGGTTGAGACAGCAGCCGAACGCCGTCGACGCTGTCGAACGCGGTGGACGGCACGCGGGCGCCGGGCGCCTGGCCGTCGGCGATGCGTTCAATCCACGCGTCCAGGTCCTGCTGCCGCAGGCGCACCAGACCGCACGGCATGTACAGCCACACCGATCCGGCGTCGTCGGGCATCGACCAGTGGACGCTGTCGCACGGTAGCCCGGCGGCCGCGTTCAGCGTTGCCATGCCGCCGTCGCTGATCCGGATCAAGCCGCGTTTGGTCGCGGCCCAGATGGCGCCATCCAGACTGGGACGAAGGTGGAACACGCTCATAGTTTCTGTGCGGTCACTCGCCGAATAGCGTCGTACCACGCGGCCATCGCGAAAATGGACCACGCTACCATCCGCAAACCCGAGCCAGAGGCCGCCGTGCGTGGCGTCGGCGGCAGCGGCCATGGCGAACGTGGACGCGCCGAGTTCCGCGAAGCGGCGTGATTCAGTCGTGCCGTCGCGGCGCACGCGTACCAGCTGGTTCAACAGCGAAATCCAAATGTCCTTCTGCGCGTCTTCGCCAATGAACCAGACCGTACGGTCGACGTCGACCACGCGGACGAACCGATCGCCATCGAGATAGCCCGCCCCCCCGTCCGACACCCAGAGGCGATGCGTACTGTCCTCGAACAGCGACGACACGCGCGCCGGAAACGACGGCATCACGATCTGACGCGCGCCAACCGGCACCGGTCTCGGCTTATCGCGGTACACCGTCAGACGATCGCCATCCCAGTGATTGAGGCCATCGACGGTGCCGACCCAAAGGCTGCCATCGTGGCTGGCCAGCACACTCGACACCGCGCCGTTCGAGAACGTACGCGCCGCCGCGTAGGTCGGCGTGACGACGTCACGGAACCGATCGAGGCCGTCGGAGGTTGCGACCCAGATGCTGCCTTCGCGATCCTCGAACAGCGCCAATACCATGTCGGACGACAGACCGTCCGCCGCGGTGAACACGTCGGTACGCCCGCCGTGGACGTGCCAGAGGCCACGACCCATGGTCGCCACCCACAAACCCCCATCCCGGTCGCGCAGCATCGCGGACGGCGGCACCGGTTTGATAGTCGGGGGCGCCGGGTGGGCGAGCTCGGTCTTGCCGTCGGTGAACCGCGCGAGACCGTCCGGCATGCCTAAGAGGAGCGCGCCGTCCTGCTCGGCGAACGCCATGGACCCGTTTACCTGCCGCGGCAGCGCGAATTGTCGCGTGGGCCCAGGCGTCACGCGAGCGACGCCATTGGCTGACCCGGCCCACAGGCTCCCCTTGGAGTCCGCGAACAGGGCACCTATCGGGGCCCCGGCCACGGCCCTCAGGTCGGTGCACTCGACCGTGCTGCGCACTGCGCGACAGAGCGGTGATGGGTCGGATGGGTTCGATCGCAATGCCAGCCAGATCGACTGCTGGTCGTCCTCGACCATCCTGTTGACTCGCCGGCGGCCGGGCGTCTCGACGAGAGCGAACGTGCCGTTCTTCAGCGTCAGGAGGCCCCCAGCTGAAGCAATCCAGAGCGTGCCGTCGCGCGCGGCGACGAGCGCCAATACGCTGCCGATGTTACTGACCGTCGCGGGCGCGGGCGCATCCCACCGAACCGCTTTGATGCCGTCGAACCGATACAGGCCGTCGGTGGCGCCAAGCCACAGGTAACCGTCGCTTGTCTGCGCGAAGGCCTGGATGAATCCCCCGACGAACCCGTCGCGGATCCGCCACGACGTGTGCTTGTATTGCGTGACGTCAACGGAGGTGTTCAGGCCAGAAGCACTGGGGCTGGATCCGAGCAGAAGCCAGACGGCCAGAAGCAGGACGCACAGCAGCCGGCCGACCGCCCGATCGGCAGCGCGCCGAACCACCCGCAACCGCTCGTACATCACGTGCCGGCAGCGATCATTAGCACAGTCTCCGGGCATTCCGCTGTCGATTGCACCCGGTCGAACGCTACGTACCCCAATGAGTGGTAAGGGAGACCCGTTCGGGCGTCGTGCCGCAACTATTGCGCCTTCCGTCCGCGCATGCCCACGGGCAGCGCCAGGCCGACCCGCCGTCGCGACATCGCGTTTCCGCGATCAAGATTCGCGAGCATAAGAGCGGCCGCGTCGGCATAAGGCACGATCATTTCTGGAATCAACGACGCGAAGACCGGCCCCACCAACGCGGCGGGCACCGCGGCGGCGTGTGCCGGAACCAGGACCGGAACTGCATCCATCGAGATGCGCAGCCGGTCCAGTCCCAGCGCGGCCTCGTCGACCATGGGACCGGGACACAGCAGGCGCCAGTCCAGGCGCGAGCGGCCCAATCGCTCGAAGTTGACACGGTGAGGCCAGTAGGTGGATTCCACTTTTGGCAGGTCGACGCCGCGGCGCCCGGATGGGTCGAGATCGAGGAGCGCCGCGCCTGCCAGGAACCAGCAGACCGGCTGCTCCGCAAGGGGAAGCGAGTCCACGGCAGTGACGAGTCGATCGATGAGCGCCACGAATGTTTCGCCGTCAGCGACGTGGCCGGCGCAGTTGATCAGCGCATCCTGCCCTTTGATCAGATCAAGCGGTACGTGCGCGCCGAGATCGCCGGTGTGGACTGACACAGCCCCGGAAGCTTCCGGAGGCAGTTTGGACGGCGTGCGGACGAACACCGTGACGTCGTGGCCAGCGGCAAGCGCTTGGCGCAGCACATGCCCACCGAGAGACCCGGTCGCTCCAAGAATCAGCAGGCGGGACATCGTCTCACTCCGTTCAACAACCGACGTTTACCGACCCGGTCCTGGCGCGCTGTCACCGCGCCGCCTCGGGCGACGGCAGGGCGGCGGGCGCGGCGGCTTGCGCTTCGGCGCGGGCGCGCTTCATCTCGAAATGCCATTTCCAGATTTCGTAGATCGCCGGGTAAACGACGAGCTCGAGGACGAACGATGTGAGAATGCCGCCAACCATCGGCGCGGCGATTCGTTTCCACACGTCGGAGCCGGTGCCGGTGGCCCACATGATCGGGATGAGCCCGATGAACGTCGTCGCCATCGTCATGAATTTCGGGCGCAGCCGCTTCGCGGCGCCTTCCACGATCGTCGCCTGGAGATCGGCGAGCGTGCGCAGGCGTCCTTCGCGCGAGGCCTTCTCGTACGCGAGGTCGAGATACAGCAGCATGAAGACGCCGGTCTGGGCGTCGACGCCGAGCAGCGCGATCAGCCCGACCCAGACGGCGATGCTCATGTTGTAGCCGAGCAGGTACAGGAACCAGATGGCGCCGACGGCCGAGAATGGCACGGCCAGCAACACGATCGCCGTCTTCACGAGCGACCGCGTGCTCAGGTAGAGAAGCACGCACACGACCAACAGCGTGAACGGGATGATGTACGCGAGACGCGCGCGCACGCGGGCCATCGCTTCGTACTGGCCGCTCCAGAGCACCGTGTAGCCTGGCGGCAGCTTCACCTGATCGCGTACGACGCGGCTCGCCTCGTCCACGTAGCTGCTGATGTCGCGGCCTGCGACGTCCACGAAGACGTATCCGGTGAGCAGCCCGTCCTCGTTGCGGATCATCGCCGGTCCTGTCGCGACCTTCACGCGCGCCAGCTCGCCGAGCGGGATCTGCCGCTGCCCATCCGAGGCCGGCACGAGCACGCGCGCCAGCGCGTCGGTGTCCGACCGGAAATCGCGCATGTAGCGGACGTTCACCGGATACCGCTCGCGCCCCTCGATCGTGGTGGTCACGTTCTCGCCGCCGATCGCGTGCTGCACGACGCCTTGCGCTGTCTCGACGCTCAAGCCGTAGCGAGCGAGGGCGTCACGGTTCCACTCGATGTCGAGGAAGAACCCGCTGGTTGTGCGCTCCGCGAACACATTGCGCGTGCCGCTCACGGCGGGGAGGGCCGCCTCGATCGCCGTACCGATCTTCTCGATCTCGGTAAAGTCCGCGCCGGAGATCTTCAGCCCGACCGGCGTGCGGATGCCGGTCGTCAGCATGTCGATCCGCCCCTTGATTGGCATTGTCCACGCGTTCGAAACGCCGGGATACGTCACCGCCGCGTTCATCTCCTCGACCAGCTGCTCTTCCGATATGTGATCGGGCGTCACGTGTCGGAGCACGGGCTTCATCCATTCCGGCGCCCACGCGGAATACCACGTCGCGACGCGGCGCCACTCGGACGTCGGTTTGAGCGTGATCGTCGTCTCGAGCATCGAGAGGGGTGCGGGATCGGTGCTCGTGTCCGCGCGCCCCGCCTTGCCGAGCACGCGATCGACCTCGGGGAACTGCTTGATGGCCCGGTCGCTCACCTGCACCAGCTTCTGCGCCTCCCCGATCGCGATGCCCGGCATCGTCGTCGGCATGTAAAGAAGCGATCCCTCGTAGAGCGGCGGCATGAACTCCGATCCGAGGCGAGCGAACACCGGCACCGTGACGACGACGAGGGCCGCGGCGCCGCCGATGACCGCCCACTTCCACCGCAACGACCAGCGGACCACCGGCTGGTACATCTTTGTGAGGAAGCGGCTGATGGGATGCGACTCCTCGGAGCGGATGCGGCCGACGAGCACAGCGTTGGCCGCTCGGCAGAGCCACGCGGGCCCGAACTCGAAGCGCCGCACGCGCGTGAAGAGCATCTGCAGTGCGGGGACGAGCGTGATCACGAGGCCCGCCGCCACGAGCATCGTGAGCGTCTTGGTGTAGGCGAGCGGCTTGAACAGCCGCCCTTCCTGCGACTCGAGCGCCAGCACCGGGAGAAACGACACGGCGATCACAAGCAGCGCGAAGAAGCTCGCCGGCGCTACTTCCCTGACCGCGGCCAGGACGACCTTGTGATAGTCGCGCGTTGATCCGTCGCGCTGCGCCTGCTCGAGCTTCTTATGCGTCTGTTCCACGACGACGATCGCGGCGTCTATCAGCTCGCCCATCGCGATCGCGATGCCGCCCAGCGACATGATGTTCGCCGTAACCCCCAATGCGTGGAACGGGATGAACGCGACGAGCACGGCCACCGGAAGGGTGATGAGGGGGATGAGCGCGCTCGGCACGTGCCACAGGAACAGCAGCACGATGAAGACGACGGTGAGCACCACCTCGACGAGTGTCTCGCTCACGTTGTCGATGGCGCGGCGGATCAGCGTTGAGCGGTCGTAGATGGGGACGATCTCCATCCCCGAGGGCAAGCCCGGCTCGATCTGGCGGATGCGCTCCTTGACACGATCGATCACGTCGACCGCGTTCTCTCCCTGGCGCATCACGACGATCCCCGATACCACTTCGCCCGCGCCGTCCAGATCCGCCACCCCCCGTCGCAGATCCGGGCCGATCGTCACGTGGCCGATGTCGCGGATCCGGATCGGCGTGCCGCTTTCGCTGGCGGACACGACGATGCTCTCGAAGTCGGCGACCGACTTCGCGTACCCGCGGCCGCGCACCATGTACTCGGTGCCGCCGAACTCGATGAGCCGACCGGCAGTCTCGGCGTTGCCGCCGCGCACCGCCTCGACAACGCGCTGTATCGAGAGGCCGTAGTTGCGCAGCCGGTTCGGGTCGACGTTCACCTGATACTGCCGGCCGAAGCCGCCGACCGAGGCCACCTCCGACACGCCGGGCACCGCCTTCAGGTAGTAGCGCAGGGACCAGTCCTGATATGACCGCAGATCCGCCAGGCTGTGTCTGCCGGATCGGTCCACGAGCGCGTACTGGAACACCCAGCCGAGGCCGGTTGCATCGGGCCCGAGCTCGGTCCGCGCATCGGGCGGCAGCCGCGACAGCACGCCCGAGAGGTACTCCAACGTCCGCGTGCGCGCCCAGTAGGTGTCGGTGCCGTCCTCGAAGATCACGTAGACGAACGAGTAGCCAAAATCGGAGACGCCGCGGACGGCTTTCACGCGCGGCGCGCCAAGCATCGCCGTCACGATCGGATACGTGACCTGCGCCTCGATGAGGTCGGGGCTGCGCTCCCACCGCGAGTAGACGATGACCTGCGTGTCGCCGAGGTCGGGGATCGCGTCGAGCGGCACGTTCCGCAGCGCGCGCGCGCCGGCGAGCGCGGCGGCGCCCACGAGCAGCAGGACGAGGAACTTGTTCCTGACCGAGAAGTCGATGATGCGGTCGATCATGGCTTCCCCTTCATGCGGCTCTCGGAATCGACGAAGAAGGTGCCCGAGATCACGATCCGCTCGCCAGGCACGAGTCCTTTCGTCACCTCGACGTCGTCGCCGGCGCGCCACCCCGTCTCGACCAGCCGCGGCTCGAAGGATCCGTTGCCGCGGTCGACGAACACCGTTTTGCGCAGCCCCGAGTCCACGATGGCATCGGCCGGCACGACGAGCGCCGCCGGGACATCGACCGGGAACTCCACGTCGACGAACATGCCGGGCTTGAGCGACCGCTGCGGGTTCGAGGCCTCGAGCCGCACCTTCAGCGTCAGCGTCGCCTCGTCGAAGATCGGTTCCGACGGACTCACCGTCGCCGACATTGCGCGGCTCTCTCCCGCCATATTGATCCGCGCGGAGGCGCCGCGGCGGATGAACGGCAGCTGGTGGCGGTACACGTCGGCCAGAATCCACACGCGGTTGAGATCCGCGATCCGGTAGAACTCGAAGCCGCGATCGAACCGGAGGCCGGGCGAGACACTGCGCGTCAGCACGACGCCGTCCACCGGCGACTCGACGCGGATGTCCTGCACGAATTCGCGGCGCTGGCCCATCTCCCTGAGCTGCGCGTTGGAGACGCCCAACGTCCGCAGCTCGTCGGCCATGCGGTCGATCACCTCGCCACGCCCGGCGGCGTGCGATTGCGACCGAGGCTGAGGCGGCTGCGGCTGCGTGACGGCCAAGCGGTAGAACGCCTCGAGGCCGGTGTAGTACGACTGCTGCGCACTCCTGAACTCGACCTCGGGCGCGAGGAACGATGCGAGCAGCTGGTCCTTCTTCACGACGTCGCCCGTTGTCACGCTCTCCACGTTCCGGACCCAGCCGCTCACGGCGGCGACGATCGGATAGGTCCGGTTCTCGTCGGGCATCACGCGCCCGGTCGTTCGCAGCAGCCGGGTGGCGGCCAACCGGCTGACGACGCCGAGCCGAATGCCGATCGCCTGCTGCCGCTCGGGACTTACCTGCACGGCGCCATGCGGGAGCGCGTGGGCGGCAGCGTCGCCGCCCGTTGACGCTCCCGTACGAACCGCCTCGAGCGGCATGCCGCAGCTCGGGCAGTTGCCAGGATGATCGCTGCGGTAGTCCGGGTGCATCGGGCAGGTGTAGACGGCTGCGGCATGCGCGCTCGCGCGCGCCGCGCCGGACCCGTGCGCCCACCACGTGCCGCCGGCGAACGAAGCCGCGGCGAGGGAAACAGCGACAGCAGTGAGAGCGATGATGCGTTTCATCGGCGTGGTCTCCGCGTCAGCTCGCCACCAGCGCGGCGGCCAGCCAGCGTTCGTTCTCGTCCCATGTCATGCGACCATTGACCGGTACGAATGCACCAGCACCAGGAGCAGCGTGACTGCACTCAGGGCGAAATGGGACGGTGCCTCGCGGTGCCTGATCAGCGTTGCAAGTGCGCCGAGCAGCACCAGAGCAAGGCCTACGGCACCAACGAGTTCGAGTCCCGGCCACCAGAAGAGGGCCAGCGCGACAAGTTCCGCGATGCCGGTTGCATACATGAACTGCCGCGAATAGCCCCAGCGGTCCCAGTTCGGCGCCACCTTACCGGTGAATTTCTGTACGGCGGCGCCGACGAAGACCACGCTGATCAACAGCTTCAGGATCACCGCTGTTTTCCTCCAGAAATCGACGAGCCATGCGGGGCCGCGTGCGAACCGCCGAGGGCGCGCTCGTGGAGCGTCTTGTAAACACGATCTCTCTCGGCAGCCTCGTCGGCTGTCAGCGTCTGTGGCCGGGGCGGCTTTTCATAGCTGTCGTATTCGTAACCGAGCTGCGCGGTCCGATCACTCGCGCTGACCGGCAGATCCGCGCGCTTGTTGCTTCTGTCCCCATACGAGAACACTCGATTGAGGTATTTGGGATCGGTCGGATTTTTGTTGCCGAGAAGGCTCCAGCTTTCCCAAATCCGGTCCATGTTGGCGTGATGGAGATAGAACATCGGGTCCCCGCCGACGGTGGAGAATTCGGCCATGTCGCCGCCGAGCGCGAAGTGGGTGAAGAAGTGCGGGTTCTGGTCCATCCTCGGATTGAACCCAAGTTTGCCGTTCGGCGAATCGATGTAAAACGTCTCGTTCAAGGCGCTGAGATTGATCCACTCTTTATAGAGGACATCGATCCGCTCGCCCCCATTGACCCAAGGCCAGCGCGTGCCGTTGTACAGCGTGGTGCCCGGGGCCCGGAACACGGCCGGGACGATGAGATCGTCGGGGTTTCCGGTGACCGGGTTCCAGTAGGGAAGCGAAAACTCCTCATCCTGCAGCACCTCGCGGATGACCCCCTCGAACTGATGGAGCATCAGTCGATGCCAGGGCAGGAAGTACCACTGTTGAAACTGCTCAGGGTCAGAGGGGTCGGTAGGCGTGGGACTGGCAGCCGTTCCACACGGCCTCCGCATCGGCTCGAGCCTCAGGCGGGAGCGATGCGATCAATTCGGTCTTGAGCTTCCTGGAGTGATCCCACAGGAACGCCGGAAATCCCTTGATCCAGTGGGTATTCCACCACCACTTCCATGAACGTTGGTCGTGTTCCGGCAGCTCGCGCATGATCTCGATCGCCTGCGCGTACTTCGCGAGCATCACCTGGCCTTCCGGGCTGTTGACGTTGTAGCGCGTGTAGACCTTCTTCGGACCCTGGGAAGACGCTGCCGCCGCGGTCCTTGCGGCCGTCGTCGACTGCGGGGACAGGGCCGGCCGTTGCGCTCGCAGCCGTTGCGCGGAGCCTGCGAAGGCGGCGCGGCCGCGGTCTTGGCAGCAGCGGTTGGCGGCGGCGCACCGAACTGCAGCTCCAGAATGTCGTGCATCGCCGTGTGCGTGGAGAGGGTCGGGTCGAGGAACGTCAGCGCGCCGGCCGACTGCATCATCCCGCTCACCAGGTGAAAGCGATTGCCGATCACCCCGCCCGCAATGCCGTGACGCGGCATCGGCATGGAGGGCAGCGTCATCCACGAATTCGTCACCGGGTCGTACGCCTCGACGCTTTTGAACGCCCCGACGAGATCCTTGGTCGTGACCTCGCCGCCGGCGACGTAGATCCGGCGGCCGTCAGAGCCCGACGCTCCGCCGCTGCGAGCGGTGGGCATCCGTTCCTTCGGCACGCTCCACGAGTCGTTGATCGGGTTGTACTCCTCCACCACATCGGTGTTCGTGGCGGACAGGATGAAGCCGTGGCCGGTGCGGCCGCCGATGACGTAGATCTTGCCGTTGACGACGCCGCTGAACGCGTGGTTGCGCGGCACGGACATTGGCCGGCGGCTCTCCCACTTGTTCGTGGCCGGGTCGTACACCTCGTTGGTGCCGAGAACCCGAGACGGTCCGAAGAACGTGAAGAACGGGTCCTTGGATCCTTCCGTCGTCGTGGCGCCGCCGATCACGTAGATCTTGCCGCCGACTTCGGCGGCAATCGCAGACCCGCGCTTGCCGGGCAGCGGCGGCAGCGACTTCCAGGAATCCGCCGCCGGGTCGTACTCCCATGCGCTGTCAATGGGTTCCCATGCGCCGCCAACCGGGATCGCGGTGTCCTTCGGTGGGACGAAGCCGCCGATCACATAGATCTTGCCGTTCGCAGCGGCCAGGGCCGCATGGTGGGCCGGCCGCGGCATCGACGTCTTCTTCGTCCATTTGTCGGTGGCCGGGTCGTATTCGTAGGCGACGCCCCGCGCCTTGCCACCGTCCCAGCCGCCAAACACGTAGAGTTTGCCGTTGATGGGAACGCCGTAGAGCTCCTCATCGGCCTCCGGGAATGGTGCGCCCTTCTTCCAGGGCGATGTTGGCATCTGCGCCAGCGCGGTCGTGACGAACACCACACTGGCCATCAGCACGACAAGCATGGCGGTCGCGCGTTGAAACACTTTCGACATTAGAGGTCTCCTTTTCGAGGCAATTGACGATGAACGAGGTCCTATCTCGTGCTGACGATCAGTCCAAACTGCAGGTAGTTCATGTCCCGTAGTCCTCGAACTCTGTTGTTCTCCCAGATGTAAGAGGGCTGAAACGAGACGTGCTTCACGAGCGGCAGCGTGACGCCGGCGATCACGCGATCCCGGTTCCACCCACTGTTGCTGCGCTCGTAGAAGGCTTCATAGGTCGCGAACGGTTTCCAGATGTGGCCATTCACCGGGATGGGATGCGCGATCCCGATTCGCTGGCGATAGCGGTTGATGTCGTCGGTCGGACGGAACCTCCTGACAAACATGCTGCGGCTCGAGATCTCGAATGCGCGAATGGAGAACTTCACTGTCGCGTCAATTCGAAATTGGTTCTCTTCAAATGTGTCTGTGAAACCCGCCGGGCGCTGCGAGGCTGTGTCGAGTCCGCTTGGAGGAACCTCGTAATACAAATAGCTCGGTGTAATCGTCAGAAACCGTGTCGTCCGAATCGGGACGTCCACCTGGGCAACCGGTACTTCCACTTCACCGTAGTAAAAGCCGTAGACGTTCACAGAGACGCGGTCGTGGACAGGAGCAACTAAGCCTAGAAAGCCCCCGGGCACGAATAACGAGCCCCGTCCATCGCCAGCAGCAGGTGGTGTCGGTACGTCTACGTCTTGGGCCGCACACGGCGCGGCGAGCGAAACGACACAGACCACGAAAGCACTTCGCACCAGATACCGGGCAAACGTTGTGAGGCTTCGCATAACCATCTCCACGGTCACCGTTCGGCGAACCTCGTCGCGAGGTCGCTACGGTGACGCGTCGGGAGATGGCAACGGCGATGCCGGCGCACAATGCTTCGTAAACACGCCAGAATTCGCGTTTTGACCGTTGATTGCCGCGCAAATGAGCGTGTGCTTTCGCGCGGTGCGTGCGATTACACGCGGTCGCGTCCAGGCACGCGCCGCGCTGATGCGCCCGACCACGAGAAGGCAATGAGGCCGATCTCGCGGCCTTTCTCTCACATCGCCTCACGAGGGAGCAGAGAGAGTCTCAGTGCCGAGCGGTAGGCATCACCTTTGCCCTGCACATGGACGGGAGGCGTCAAAGATGGCACGGCAAAAGGTCATAACGAGTCTGGTTGTCGTTCTCGTATTCGCGTGCGCGGCGAACGCAGGCTTTGCGCAAACGCAGGCAACAACAATCAACGGAGCACAGACATCAGGGGGTCAGGATCAGACTGCCGCCGCACAGGCGCAGGAGGCGATTAATCCCTTCGCCACGAGTTGGCTGATGCAAACGCAGCAGAACAACAATTGGACGGCGATGCCCCGCGGCGACGATCACACTCGGGTGCAGAGCAATCTGGTGTTCCAGCCGTTGATGAGTCTCAGGCTGACCGAGAAGCAGGGGCTGGTTATCCGCCCCATGGTGACCATCGTTAATTCCATCCCCCATTTCGATCAGAGCGGCCAGAATGAACGGACCGCCGGGTTCGGCGACACCGTTCTCGCATTTGCGCTGCCGCGTTCGCTCCTCGGCGGCCGGCTCACGGTCGGCGCAGGCCCGACGTTCATCTTCCCTACGGCATCGGAGGATCTGCTCAGCCAGGACACATGGCAGGTGGGGCCTGCTGCGGGAGCCGCGTTCCTCGGCAAGAACTTCATCACCTACGCCTTCGTGCAGCAATGGTTCAAGGTCGGGGGAGACGGCGAGGACACGAACCACATGAACGGAACGTTCAACTTCACGTACATGCTCGCAAACGGGTTCACGATAGGCACCCAGCCGAACCTCTCGGTCGATTGGGAGGCGCGCGAAGACAACCGAGTGGCACTTTCGATCGGACCACAGATAGGAAAGCTCTGCAGATGCGGGGGCCTGCCGACGTTGTTCCAGGTGCAGGTTCAGTACTACCCCGTTCGTCCAAACGTCTCCGGTCCGACGTGGAACATTCAGCTGCAAGCGACTCCGACGATTCCGGCCCTCATCAAGAAAGCGCTCTTCTGACCCTGCTCAGTGCTTATGCATTGATCCTGGTTCAAACAACGACTGCGCAGAGTAATTGAGGTAACGCGACATGAGCGCTTCGGTAACGGGCCGACGGCATCACACCGATTCGTCGGCTGCGGATTCGCCGACCCTGCGCCCCACTGAGGAGCGCCTGCGATCTAGTGAGGCGCGAATCTGTCAGCTGAGAACGCGTGGCAGACGATCGCACCCACGCGAGCACGGCATGCCCATCGCGTTGGAGCCGAGGAATCAGCGCCCGGCCGACGAAAACCGGTCGCGAGCGTCACGAACACTCGCATGTCACACCCTTCCTATATCTTTCGGCTGTCGTATGCCCAGTGAAGGACGGCCTGCCGCTGGCGCCTCCGACATTCGAGATCGCCCGGTTCGCAGTGCTTCCGAATCGCCGCCACGTGCCGCGCGATCGCCCGCCAGCGTCGAATCTGCCGGGCGTCGTCAGCGGTTCTGCGGCCCATGTAGTAGCGGCAATACCACTGGAACCACCCACGTGGATCCTGCTTGTGGATCCATCCGCTGCGACGCCAGACGGCGAGCGACTGCGAGGCGTTCACGCCGAAACAATTCAGCCGCGCGTCATGCCGCTCGGCGCACAGCCTGGCGCGAGCGAACCAGCTCCGTGGAAACTCCTCCTGGCAATCCGTCATGTACTTCCCGCCGAAGATGCCGAGCCGCAGCATCTCTTTCGGCGTCAGATCCGGCGTGAACCCCGGCGCGAAGTTCCGGCCGACCGGCTCGGTACGCCAGTAGACGTAGCCGCGCTGCATCCGATCGGTGATGATGACTTTCTTCCTCATCGCTCGTCACACGTGGTTCCGCAACATCAGCTCGACCGGATGCGGCTGCAGATAGACCTGGTCGGCCAGATACGGCACCCCGCAGCGCCGGATGTGATGGGCGAACAGCGTGAGCGGCACCACCAGCGGCACACGCCCGCCGCCGTAGTCCTGGATGAGAGCGAGCAGTTCGGCCCGGCTCTCGCGGTCGAGCGCCTGCTTGAAGTAGCCGAGCATGTGCTGCAGCACGTTGGTCTGCCGGCGCGGCGTGGCGATGGCTTGGAGCGCCGTCATGAATTCGGACGAATAACGATCCTGGAACTCTCGCCGGGCCATCGACTTGCCCGATGCCACCAGGCGGCCGAGACGCTGATAGGCCTCCGGCATGTGGGCCATGAGCGTGAGTTTGTGAGCCGTGTGGAACCGTACGACAGTCCCCATCGACCAGCGCGTGGCAAAGAGGGCCCTGAGCCGGCGATACGCGAAGATGCGCTCGACGAAGTTCTCGCGCAGCCTCGGATCGTTGAGCCGCCCTTCTTCCTCAACCGGCAGCAGGGAAAAGCGCGTGACCAAGGCGTGGGCAAACAGCCCGCGGCCCGACTTCACGGGCATCCCGGCTGTGCCGTACACCTTGACGCGCTCGAGCCCGCACGTGGGTGAATCCTTCTTCAACACGAAGCCGACCAGCGCGTCGTCGACCAGTTCCTCGACGCGTCGGCGAGCGTAGCCATGCATGCGCGTGGTGTGATCCTGAGCCGTCTTGTTGGTCAGCAGGCGAATCCGGCCATCGGTCTGCACCAGCCGCATCGATTCACGCGGCGCGTCCAGCCCGGACTCCACCTCTGGGCACACCGGCACCCAGTCGACGAACTGTCCCAGCGATTCCACCAAGAACGGATCCCGTTTGTGGCCGCCATCAAAACGCACCGGCTCGCCGAGCAGACAGGCCGAGATCCCGAGACGGATGCGTTCGTGGGTCATCGGCGTGTCACACCTTTCGATCGCGCAGCCAGTCGATCGCGCAGCCAGCGGAAGGCCACCGGCTGCTGTCGCCGTTGAGCTCGATCCTGCGTACCTTGGCGCGACGCGCGATCTCATGCAGGAGACCGCTGAACATCCACTCGTGCACGGGAAGGAGGACTGTACCAGTACGCGCGGCCCAGCAGGCCTCGAGGGTCGAACGTCGCCGTCTGGCGGATGAGCGATCGCCGGCCGTCGTCGAGCGGCGTGACCTGGAATTCCAGCCAGCCGCTGCCGGGCAACTTCAGATCGGCCCTGAGCCGCAGGCGTCGATCCGGTTCGTACGCCTCGACGGTCCAGCCGTCGATGACATCTGTCAGCCCGCAGTTCTCGGGATCGCGACGGCCGCGTCCCATGCCCACGCCTCCGAAACCGAGGTCCAGCCAGCCTCGCGCTCGCCAAAGCGAGTTCCCGAAGTACCAGCCGTTCGTGCCGCCAATCTGCCTGATCGGAGCAAAGACCTGCGAAGGGGGCGCGTCCAGAACAGTGGTCCGCGTGTCGACCTTCTGACGCAACCGAGCGCCGCCCTCTATCGCCTTCGCCAGCGCCACGCGCAACGGCGTCGGCTCGATCTGGAACGCGTCGAATGCTGCTGACGATCTGACCACCGTCGGGTTCTTCAACCCTTCCACCAGCGCGCGACCGACACGGGCCTGCGCCGGTGTCACCAGTGCGAGCCAGAGACCCGACAGGTGCGGCGTCAACAACGGCACCGGCAGCAGCCAGCGGCGCAGCCCGCGGAGCTGCGCGTACTCCCGCATGATGTCACCGTACGAGACGACGTCTGGACCGCCGATCTCGAACACTTCACTGCCGGTGTCAGGCAGTTCCAGGGCCGCCGACAGGTACGCCACCACGTCGTCAACAGCCATCGGTTGTGTCAACGTCGCGACCCATCGCGGGCACACCATGACGGGCAGGCGCTCGACCAGCGCCTCGATCATCTGGAACGACAGACTTCCGGCGCCCACCACGATCGATGCTCTGAACTCGATGACCGGAACGCCACTGGCGCGCAGGACGGATCCGGTTTCGGCTCGACTCTGGAGATGGCTGGAGAGCGAACCCGCCTGATCTGCCAGGCCGCCCAGATAGATGATGCGCCGGACGCCAGCACGAGCCGCCGCGCGGCCGAAGTTTGCAGCCGCATGCCGATCCACCTCCGCGAAATCGGCGCCGACCGACATGGAGTGCACCAGGTAGTAAGCCGAGTTCACGCCAGCGAGAGCGAGGTCCAGCGACTCCTCATCGAGGCAATCACCCTGGACGACCTCCGTCGTTGATCGGGTTGCCCGGACGCGTTCGGGATTCCGCGCCAGGCACCGCACCGGCCGGCCGGCCTCTTCGAAATGTCGAAGAAGACGGCCGCCGATGTATCCCGTCGCGCCGGTGAGGAGGACTGGTGCGTCCATGCCCCGGCCTATTCGTCCTTCGGCAGGATGACGCTGTCGATCACGTGGATGACGCCGTTGGTCGCGGCGATGTCGGTCTTCACGACCTTCGCGCCGTCAACGGTCACGCCGCCATCGCGGGATGCGATCGTCAGCGTGTCTCCCGCTGACCGCCTTCGCCGAGCTGGTTTTGACCACGTCGGCCGCCATCACTTTCCCGGCGACGACATGAGACTGTGAGGATGCGCTGCAGCTTCGGCTTGTTCTCGGGCTTCAGCAGCGCGTCGAGCGTTCCTGCGGGCAGCTTCGCGAACGCCTCGTCGGTCGGCGCAAACACCGTGAAGGGCCCGGCTCCCTTCAGTGTCTCGACGAGGTCGGCCGCCTGGAGTGCTTTCGCAAGCGTCTTGAACGATCCGGCGGCCACCGCGGTATCGACGATGTCCTTGTCCGTGGCAGCGCCCATGTTGGCAGCGGCGCCGGTGATGGCCATGGCGGCCACGATTCCTGCAATCATCTTCTTCATTGTTTCTGCTCCGTGATTGAGTTGCGGATTGACGAACTAACGACTCGCGATCGCCGCGGGGTGCGCCCAGCGGCTCTGCACGCGCTTCCACGACACTGCCTGATACAGCCCGGCCAGACCGACCAGCCCGTAGACGAGTGCGCTGGCCGCCGAGACCTCACCGAACTGCATCCCGAACAGAGTTGCGACGAGGTCGAACCGGGCCACGGCAATGAGCCCCCAGTTGAGCGCTCCGACGACGACGAGAACCGCGGCGATGACGTCGATCTGCTTCATGACTCCCTCCTGTGCTGCGACCGACCGGTACTTCACCGGCGCAGTGCATGTATTGACTGTAGTGCAAATAAAATTGCGTGATAGTAAAATCAACACTCGACCGCAAAGTCATGTGAGTGCGGCGACAAGAACCGCGCGGAATGTGACTGTCACGACAAACTGGAGGCGGAATGCTGTCGGCAACGCTGGAAGAAGGGCTCAAGGACTACGCGATCGGCGCGAAGATTCGCGCCTTACGGCTGAAGAAGAAGATGGGGCTCGTCGAGCTGGGGCAGCACTCCGGGCTGTCGCCGGCGTTGCTCTCGAAGCTCGAAAGGGGGCGCCTGTTCCCGACGCTGCCGACGCTGCTGCGGATCGCGCTCGTCTTCAGCGTCGGCCTCGACTATTTCTTCGCCGGCGCGCGCGAGAAGCCGCTCGTGGCGGTGGTCCGCAAGGCGGAGCGCGTGCAGCTGCCAGAGCGTCAGGATGGGAAGGACATGTCCTATCGCTTCGAGTCGCTGGACTACCCCGCGACCGAGCGGCGGTTCAACTGGTACTACGCCGAGTTCTTGCCCGTGGCGCGCGACAACGTCCGGCTGCACACGCACGCGGGCGTGGAGTTCATCTACACGCTCAAGGGCAGGTTGAACGTTCACATCGACGGCCAGGAGCACGCGCTCGAGTCCGGTGACTCGATGTACTTCGACTCCGGCCTTCCCCATGGGTACCGCCGCAGCGGCACCTCAACATGCTGCGCCATCGTGGTTACGACAGCCTGATCGCCTTCCTCGACGACCACCCCACGAGCTGTCGCTTCGGAAGCACGTCTGAAGAGTTCGCGCCGTCACCGCGGTGAAATCGTCCGCACGACGGATGGTCTCGAGATCGTTTGAGCGTCGCTCAAAATCGGTCTCGACAGGTTCCTGAGGTGAAAAAGAGGTGATCGGAGCCGCGTCTATTGGCGCGCATGTTGATCAAGGGAAATGGAGATGTCGCCGGACCATAACGCGTCGCGGCAGAGCCGCAGGAAGCAGCACGGCTCTGACTTCACGGACGCGGGGGCGTAGGCAACGGAGCACTTGAATACCAGTATTGAGACGGGTCCGGCCCCCGTCTCGTTATTCGCAGCCGGAGGGACGCATGACGACCGAACTCGACACCTTCTACGAAATGGTTGAAGACATTGGCATTGCGATGATGACGACGCGGCGGCCCGACGGGCATCTCGAGTCCCGCGCGATGGCGAATCAGAAGCGTGCGGCAGGAGCCGACCTGTGGTTCGTGACCGCGGAGGGCACCGGCAAGCTTCGCAGCCTCGAGGCTGACCCGCACATCAACCTGTCGTACTACAAGGATCGGACGCGCGAATGGATCTCGGTGTCCGGCCTGGCGACGATCTCACGCGACCGGCAGAAGATTCGCGAGCTGTACGCGCCCGACTGGAAGATGTGGTTTCCGGACGAGGGTGATGCGCGGCACGGCACGCCGGACGACCCGCGCTTGGTGCTCATCGGGGTCGACATTCATGGGGCGGTGTTCCTGGAAGTCAACAAGCCGCAGCCGGTGGTCCTGTTTGAACTCATGAAGGGCTGGCTGACCGGCACCGAGCCGGAGCTCGGGAAGATGCACACGCTCAAGCCCTGATTCAGTCGACTGCTGATGGGATAGGCAGGGTATTCCTTCTGCGCCGCCTCGCGATCGTGATGCCGAAGGTCGCTCATCAGTCGCTCGCGCTTCTCAGGTGCTTTTCGCGATCGTCTTGTCGCGAGCGTCCGATGTGTCGTGGCCTGATGCCGCTGCTCGCTGGAACGTCGTCACTTCCGTTGTCCACCAACCAGGCGACAGCGTTGAAGCCGCGCGTCGATCCACTCGGCGCCGATCAACCAGAAGCGGCGATCGGTTTGAGCGAGCGCGTCGATTTCCACGTTGGTGAGCTCGACGCCCCGCTCGCGGAGGGATCGGAGAATTTCGAGCGGTCGCTCGAGAAAATCCGAGCGAAACTCCTCGTCTGTCAGAATTTGGCCGATGATCAGCTGCACGGTTCTTTGCGCCATGATTCACACGCGTAAGTTGGCTTCCTCGTTTCCGGGCGCGTTCTCAACTTCGCTCCCGTCACGACGTCGGTAGAGCAATGTCGCTGCCGCTGTGCGATTCGCCAGAAACCCGCGCAAATCGGCCAGTACCGTCCATGGTGACCACCGTCGCTCCGTCTGATTGCACGCGCGCTGCGTGTCAACGTGCAGCGGAGGTGGTGCGAACATCAACCATTCGGCCTGGGCAACCGCCGTTCACCGTGGCACAGAAACTGCGCCTGCCTCAGGACATCGTTGAAGGGGAAACAGAGCGCCCGTCGACGACTCTGGCGCTATGATTTGCGGACGTTTTCAACGCGCGGCTCGAACGTCGGCAGGCGGAGGCCCAAATGGCAGTCAGTCCCGGTTCGTCGGCGTTCGCCAGCCAAGGGTTGGCCATGGTCGACGGCCTCCTGGCAGCCGTCTCGCGCAAAAGTGATGTCCGTGACCTGTTTCAGCACGTGAGCGCGACGATCTGCCCGATCATCCCGTATGACGAGGCCCAACTCGTCCTCTTGACCGAAGATGGATCCCTGCATCAGTACGCCAGAACGCTAGACGGACCCTGCCAAGTATCCGCAGTCACGGCACCAGCAACGATTCTCGACGACCCCCAGCCGCAAGTCCTCGATGTGGTCCCTGAATCGGACCGTGGCATGCAATGCGGTCTGAAGGTCCCCGTCCAGATCGAGGACCGAGTTGTCGGCGCGCTTTCGTTGTTGTCCAGGCACCCCCATGCGTATTCGGCGAGCGACCTGCTTCACGCACAGCAGCTCGCCAACTGTCTCGGACACGGGCTCGCCTACCTGCGGCTGACCGAGCAGGTCCGCGAGGCGGGCTCCGACCGTCAGCGCTTGGCCGAGATCGAAAACTCCGCCGAACTGCTGCGGACCATCTCCGGCGTGCTCGACATCCGGACCGTGTTTCCCCGGATCTCGGACATTGCCAAGAAGATGCTGCCGCACGACGCATTGGCGATGGTCTTCGTGGATCAGGACCGTCACTTCGTGCGACAGGCCCACGCGCCCGATGACTTTCCAGACCCGCCGTTCGTCACCCACAAGGCCCCTCTGCCCAGAGAGTTCATCATCACCGACATCAGCACCGCACCACTGCCGGTCTTTGAACCCGCGGACGCGTTCGCGCCCGTGATCGCGGCCGGATATCACTCATTCATGGGCGTGATGCTGCCAGCGCGTGAGCAAGTGATAGAACTCACCTTCTGGTCTAAGGATGTGGGAGCGTTCGACCAGCGCCATCTTCCACTGGCACGCCGCATCGCAGATTACGTCGCACTGTCCGTCTCGCACGAGCAACTCGTCGAAGCAGATCGACAGGCCGCCGAGGCACATGCGCGCGCCGAGCGGCTCGAAGCGAGGGTGCAGCTGCTCTCGGAGGAGCTCGAATCCAAGACTCAGATCCGCGTCGTAGGCGAATCCGCGGAATGGCGCGATGTGTTGAAGAAGGCCACTCAGGTGGCTGAGACGGACACGACTGTGCTCGTAACCGGCGAGTCCGGAACCGGCAAGGAAGTCGTCGCACGCTTCATCCATCGCGCGTCTGCGAGAAGCCGCGGCCCGTTCGTCGCCTTGAACTGCGCGGCACTTCCTGAGCAGTTGCTCGAGTCCGAGCTGTTTGGCTACGAGCGCGGCGCATTCACCAGCGCCCACCAGGCCAAGCCCGGTCAGATGGAGTTGGCCGGCGGCGGCGTGTTGTTCCTCGACGAAGTCACTGAGATGAGTCTGGCGGCGCAGGCGAAGTTCCTGCGCGTCCTGCAGGAGCGGGAGTTCCAGCGTCTCGGCGGCACTCGGATTCTGAAGGCGAACATTCGCGTGATCGCCGCGACCAACCGCGACCTGCGAAAGGCCGTGGAACGCGGCGACTTTCGCGAGGACCTGTTCTACCGCCTGAAGGTGTTCGATATCGGGATTCCACCCCTGCGGGAGCGCACCGACGATATCCTCCCGCTCGGCGAAGCGTTACTGCACGATATCGGGAAGTCGTTCGGGCGGCCGCCCGCAGGCCTCACGCGAGATGCCCGGGAGGCGCTTCTCCGGTACCCCTGGCCAGGTAACGTCCGCGAGCTCCGCAACGCGCTCGAGCGCGCGGCCATTTTGTGCGAAGGCGGACTCATTCGCCCGGAACACCTCGCACTCGAAGCCACGGGCAAGCCACCGGGCGCCGTCTCCACCGACCTCGGTACGATCGAGCGTGAGACCATCGCGCAGGTCCTGCGCGAGTGCCACTGGAACAGGACGCAGGCCGCCAAGCGTCTCGGCCTCACGCGCACTCAGCTCTATCTGCGGCTGCAGAAGTATGGGCTCGAGAAGCCGGCCGACGTGTAAGCACCCGGCCGGCATCTCCCGTGTCCTCCTGCGGTGAGTCATTCAGAGGTCAATTGCGGTGCGCACTTTCAGTCTGCTTGTGGACGAGCACGAGCCGACCGTTAGCATCACGTTCGAAGACCTGCCGCTCACGCACGTACGAGTCGGTTCCGCTGGTTCGCACCGTCGTCACGCTTCGCTGAACCACTCGCAGCGGCTCGGCTCGGCGCGGCGGGATTGCGTTCTGCGGTTTCTTCGATGGTCTGACTCCCGTCGCCCGACACAGTTGTCACGCGGTTGACTCGCTGGCTTAGCGCGAGGCGACCCGCCTCTATCGACGGTAAGTAGGTCTCAATGACGACCCGTTCCTCGTCGTTGGTTCGACCGCGGTGCGTCACCACCTTCTCGCTCACGACCTCCCTTCCATTCAGATCTCGATCGTGGCGTGTGGTGACGGTCTCGGTGACTGTTCCAACGCTTTGCTGTGCCATCGCGCTTGTCGTCGCCAGCACGATGCAAAGCAACACGGCCATGACACCACGTCGGTGGATCAACCGCCTGGTAGGCCGCCCTGTCGGTGACTCATCCCGCTCGATCACTTGAGTCCTCCCTCTGCTGAACATCACGGGTTGTTGAACCTGGCACCGCGGGATCGCGGCGTCCATTGCCGTCTATGGCAAGACCCAAGCCAGCCTCGCCCTGTCGCGCGAGTCCTCGAACGCGTGCCATCGCGCTCTGCTAGCGGCGCAGCGGTGCGTGTGATCACACACGGCGTGTGCTAACGCACGTTTCGAATGATGGCGTTGCGTTGCCCGCGGCTGCGAACTCGGACATTCAGGCCTGCATGCTGGGTGCTAGGAGTGGCGTGGATGTTGCCGTAAGCCGGTGCAGCTTCGAAGGAGGAGACGCATGTCACAAGCGGGAGTCGGAATGGTCATCGAAAAGCTGCTCACTGATGAGGGACTGCGCATCCGGTTTGCGCTCGACCGGATAGAGACGATCGCCGAACTCTGCCTGCGCGGTTTCGAGCTCACACGCGACGAGCTCGACCTTATTTACCGCACGGATGTTCGTCTGTGGTTCCGCGACCACGTTAGAGGCCAATGGCTGCAGTGAGGACGACCGCGCCTGGTGCGGTTTTGCGTTTGTGGACGACCCCGGTGAGGTAAAAGCAATGGCGACTTACGTTGATTCATGTGCGGCGCAGGACACGATCGTCATAACCACCCGCTCGAATACTTACGAGCTCGTCGTTCTGCGAGGCGACCGAGGAGATGTGTTGGTGCGCGGTGGAAGGCACTTTACTGAGGTCACCCCTGTGCTATTTCTCGGTTCGCTTACAGACGACGGTTCGGTGGAACGACACACCATCCGTCTCGGTCTCCGCATGAAGTTTGTTTGTGGGAATCGATTCGTCATCACCTCCCCCGTGCAGTCCGTGTCCTGCCGCAGCGCAGCAGCCGCACTGGAGTGTGTATCAGCCCAGTGAAGCTGTTGTTCCTCGGGAGTCGCGCAGCTCACTGACTCTGGCCGACGCCGGAGGGTGCGACCGGGTACTCGCCTCAGGTGGCGCAATTCTCAACGCGCGTCGAATTCCAACGTCAGCATTCAGGCGCCATGATGCGAATCTTGATGCCGGTGAGCATCCCGCGCGCCCGCCGCAAGGCGTCCCTGGGGCTGAAGGCGGTGACCACGAAGGCGACTGGGCGCGACATCCCGGGAATCGCGAGTCCAACGGAATAGTAGCGGGGCCTCAGACGCTTTGGCCCTCGTGCTCTGTTAATGTCTTGCATGACCGTTCCCCTTGCACATGCCGGCTACGAATGCCCGCTTGGAGGCACCAAGCAGATGCGTATCTGTCTTCGTTGCAGTCTTCCTTGCGGGCGCCTTCATACGATCGTGTTTGCGTCGCGAGTCACCTGAGGAAGTCCTTCAATCGGTGACAGTGCAAAGGTCGCTCCGTAGCGGCGGATTGTGAGCATTCCGAGGTTTGTTCGGTGTTGTTCGTGCGGTGATTTGCAAGTAGGTGCGAATCGGAGCACGACTTCAACGCGACCCAATTCGTTCGAAAACACACGCACTGTCTGCCACCACCCAAACGGCCGCGATGCACGATGGCCGCCGATGCGCCCGCACGCGAGAGGGAAGCTCGCCGATCTCGGTCGTATTCGTCGCAAAAGTGCTTTCACACACAGTGCATGCGTTCGTGCTGCGCGCGGGCACCATCTTTGCCCTTACGTGTAGCGAGCGCAGCGCGGTGATGCGCTCTCGGTCACCGCACACGCGAGGAGAAGGTCGTTTGGAGAACGATATGCCCGCTGTCGCTGGTCGTGGAGTTTCGCTGACGAGCAGCAACGGCGAGGCCTCGGCGTAGCGCTCATGTAACAGGTCGCGCGGAGGCGGAGGACGCCACGCGCTCGAAAAGGAGACAAGATGCCACGAAAGATTGCGTATTGGGCAGCCACAGGTCTCGTGGGGATCGTGACGCTGTTCGCCGGCTTCAACTATCTGACCGCCGCCCCCGAGGCGGTCGAGAACTTCCGACACGTGGGGTATCCCCAGCAGTTGCGTGTCCTGCTCGGCATCGGGAAGCTGGCCGGAGCCATCGTGCTGCTCCTGCCACGGCTGCCGGCCTTGAAGGAATGGGCCTATGCAGGCTTTACCTTCATGTGGATCGCGGCAACCGTCGCTCACTATCTGGCGGCCGACGGGTTGTCGTTCTTGCCGGTCGCATTGCTCGGGTTGCTGACGGTTTCGTACGTCACGCGCTCGGCGAAGCGTGGCGGTTCCGCGAAGGCAACGCTCGAAGTAGACGCGCGTGAGAGCGGTATCGTGCCGCCGATATCAATGACCCCTAAGGGCGAAGGCGCAACGCCCTAAGTTGTATGTGGTTTATGGATCGAGGCGGGCGCGCTAACTAATTGTGTGAATTCCGGACACATGGGTAACAGGTCAAGCTCTCTTCTCGCGGCGCAACTGGGCCGGTTGTGGAGAAGCGATGACGAAAGCCGAACAAGCCAGGCTCATGACCTGGCGATCCAAGATCCTGCAGCACGCGTCGGCTGAGCGACGAACGCTGGCGCAGCTCGCCACCCTAACATCACCGCCATCTACGAGGCCGGCCGCACCGAGGGCGGACAGCACTTTTTCACCATGGAGCTGATCGCGGGCCAGACGCTGAGCGCCTTCGTGCGGCAGCGCCTGGGCGGCATTCACCGCGACTGAAGCCGGCGCCGCCGAAGTAGCGTTCCGTAGTTGACAGCGGCATTCCGCCAGCTTGTATAGTGCGCCGATGACGCGTGCGCTTCACTCGCTGGCCTGCACGATCGTTTTGCTGACCACGGTCGCGTCAGTTTCGGCACGGCAGGCGATCGAGATCGATTCCGCCACCATTGCCGATCTCAATGCAGCCTTCAAGGCAGGGACGCTGACCTCGGAAAAGCTCGTCGCGCTGAGCCTGGCGCGTATTGACGCGTACGATCGGCGCGGCCCCTCATTGCGCGCAATGATTGCGGTCAACCCCAAGGCCCTCGACACCGCCCGCGCGCTTGACGCCGAACGACGAGCGAAAGGTCCCCGCAGCGCGCTGCACGGCATTCCAGTCATCCTGAAGGACAACATCGACACCGCCGACATGCCGACGACGGGCGGCTCGGTGCTGCTCGAGGGCTCGATTCCACCTGACGATGCGTTTGTCGTGAACAAGCTCCGGGCGGCCGGGGCAGTGATCCTCGGCAAGGCGAACTTGTCGGAGTTTGCGTCGGGCGGTGCCTACAGCTCGCTCGGCGGCCAAAGCCTCAACCCACACGATCTCGCCCGCACGCCGTCCGGTTCGTCGGGTGGCGCCGGTGTCGCCATCGCCGCTGCCTACGCGCCCGTGGGCCTCGGCACTGATACTGGCGGATCGATTCGCGGACCATCAACCGCCAACGGCATCGTGGGACTCAAACCGACCCACGGCTTGCTGAGCCGCGACGGCATCATCCCACTCGCGTTGACATTCGATACGGCCGGTCCGATGGCGAGGAGCGTGTACGACGTGGCCCTGGTCCTGGGAGTGATGACCGGCATCGACCCGGCGGATTCGGCGACCCGCAAAGGCGAAGGACGGTTCGAAACCGACTACACGAAACATCTGAACCGCGATGCTCTCCGCGGCGCTCGCATCGGCATCGCGCGCGATTTTCTCGGCCAGGATCCCGATGTCGACTGGGTCATTGAGTCGTCGCTGGAGGCGATGCGCCGTGCTGGTGCCACCGTGATCGATGTCCGGTTTCCAAAGTGGCTGCTCGACGCCAAGGACGAGTTTTACAACGCCATTCGTCGTCCGGAATTCACGGTGCAAATTGCGGAGTACCTCGCGACGACTGGAGCGAAGTACCCGAAAACGCTTGCGCAGCTCATCGAGCAGACAAATCAGTTCGTGGCGTCCCGGGCCGATGGGGCCGGTCCGAATCCAAGTCGCTGGGCGTTGTTCAAACGCGAAGCGGAAAGCGGAACCGTGGAGGATCCTCGATACACGTCCGTCCGCGACCATGCGCTGCCGTTGGTCCGAGCGGCGGTCGAGGGGATGTTCGTCACGGCGAAGCTCGATGTCATCGCTTATCCCACGGCATCGCGACGGCCGAGTGGCATCGCAGAGGCGGCCGCCGCGGGCCCGGCGAGTCCGGATGCCATTCTGCGCGCGATGGGTCTTCCGGCGACCAACATCGCGAACCTCACCGGATTTCCCGATCTGGTGGTGCCCGCGGGATTCACAGGCGATCGCCTGCCCGTCGGCATCTCATTTCTGGGGCAGGCCTTCAGTGAGGGCAAGCTCCTGGCGATCGGCTACAGCTTCGAGCAGGCAACGCGCGCGCGCCGCTTGCCCGTGCACACGCCACGGCTCCAGGGAGACGTGATTACGACTCCCTGACGCTCGACTCGAGGTTCGAAATCGAAGGGCAAGGTTCCGCGAAGGAATGGATGTTATGCGAGACAAGGCCAACAAGAACGACGCAAGGTCGTCCTCTGCGGCAATGATCGCCGCGGTGAAACGAGCGCTTACCGAGTCGGTATCGCCAACGCGTGCCGCGCAAGCCGTCGCGCGATTTACACGCCATCGAGACCGCATTCGAAAACCTGTCGCCCCCGCGCCCTTGCCAGATGCTTGGAAGAAACCATACGTCACGCTGCTGTCGGAACTCGGCGACATCATCAAAAAGCCGATTCTGCCGGACGCACTCTTCACCGAGGACCTGCATGAGGGGCTTCGATTAACCGCCCTGCTCGACTCGTTGTATGGACCGGCCAACAACACCCGCCTGTCGGCGGACCATCGCTATACGATCGAGTGGACCTATCGCGACAGTGCTGACATTGCCGGCAGCCAGGTGGCCTCGAAGGCGACGGGCCACCTGCACGTCGTCAACGTCCTCTCGCCAGTGCCGCCTGCCGTTCATTCGATCGGTTTCTCCTCCGGCGGGACGGCGCACGCCGGGGTGGGGTTCCTGTTCCGCCCGAAATTTGCGCTGACCAAGGTGACGCTGACTCCTCACGTCCCGTACAACTATCACTACATCGTCGATCACCCGACCAATACCACGCTGTCGATCGCGAAAACGAGCGGCCGGATGCGTCTGGTTGCCTACCGCGTCAATCTCTTCAACAAGACCTCCCTGGTTCAGGCCGAATGGGAGAAGAAGTTATGGGAGGCGGAAAACCAGCCGATCGCGTCGCGCCACGAAGGGCAGCACAAGGGCGTGTTCAGTGGTCCTCCGCTGCAGCTCGAGTTCTCAGCGTTCGGCGACTACATTTATGCGGTCCTCTGCATCGCCACTGTGTCCGTCACTCGCGGTTACTACGGTGGTGTGTCGGGTGTGCCCCCGGAGCCGACGCTCTGTACTGGCAATCTCGAGTGCGACGTTTCAGCACTGTGGCTGGAGCAGGACAAGCGCTTTTGAACGTCTGTAGGGCTCGCTCGTGTCGCGCCCGCGCTACTTCGTGCGAGTGATCAGACGGCTCATATCGCAGGATGCCGGCAGCTTGACTTCCGTGGGCGGCATGTTGCCGATGTAGCAGCCTGGAATGAAGTAAAACGTCGACCGCGCGGCAGGAGCTTCTGGCGGCGGCGTCACGTGGGCTTGTGGCAGCGTGGCGCGATAGGTAATCGAGCGATCGGCCACGATCAACACGTCGAAGGTAAGCGGCTCTGGCCCGGTCGTGCGAACGTCGATCCTATGTGGGCCAGTAGTCAGCCTCAACTCTCCGTCGACGTCGTCGAGCGTACCGACGAAGTAATCATCGACGTAAACTTGCGACTCTCCTCCGGCCCCGCTCAGCTCCAGCCGCAACATTCCGGCCGCCGGGACCTCCGTAACAGGCTCGGGAGAGACGTATGCCGTGGCGGCGGAAGAAGGATCCGGCGCGAGCGCGTAATCATACCGACCATATGTCGGGACAACGTACACCACCGACGCCTTCGAGCGGACATGCTGCTGCGAGGGAAACGGTGAATGATTCCCGGACCTTCTGGTAGGTCGATGATCTGTCGGGAACGGTTTGTCCAGACTGCTGGCGGGTCCGAACGGGGCCAACGGCAATCCGATTGGCGCCAGCGGCGCGGTGATCGATGGCAGGGGCAGGCCGATTGGCGGCAACGCAGGGGAAGCCTGTCGATGCGTGGCCGTTGCTTGTGCGAACGCGACGGCTGGCACGCTTAACACGACGAGCAACGAGAGCGGCAGACGCATCTTCCAACACTATAGCTCGTAGTAGCGTTCTGCTTTTGACGCGGCGTCTTGCCAACAGCCGGGCTTAACGGATCTTCTTCCACGACCGGCCGCCGCTGTGCAAGAACGTGATCGCACCGGAAGCGTCCGTGACGAACACGAGCTCGGTCTCGTCGGCGGTGAGCTCGAGGTCACCGGTTTTCTGGAGCGGTGTCTCGCGGCTGCCTTGGCGGAGGATCAGCCCGTTGCCCTTCGCCTCGATGATCATCCGACGCGGCCCCTGCGAGTACTCACCGGAGAATCGCGTGCCATCGGCGGCGCTCGCACTCAGAGTCGTCCGATTCGCGGCTGTGACCGGCATCGTGGGTTTCAGGAAGGCATCAAGCGCGGCGTCCGCGGTTCGCGTCATGCTGACGCCGCTGCGGTTCGCGAGCACGACGACGCCGAAGCGGCGCGACGGCACCATGCGGATCACCGATCCGTAACCGCTACGTGAGCCCGAGTGTCCGACAACACGCAGTCCGCGCCAGTCGCCGACCTGCACGCCGTAACCGTACTTGTTCGGTGATCCAGGCAGCTGCGCGCTCGGCGCGGCTAACGTCGAGAATACCGCGGCCGGCAGAACCTGCCGGCCATTTAAAACGCCGCTATCGACGAAGGCCGCAATCCACAGCGACAACTCGAGCACGCTGGAAAAGATGGAGCCAGCCGGCCACGACGCCGAGTTGTTGGCGCTCGGTCGGATGATCCGCGGTTTGCCATCCACGAGATCGTGGCCCTGTGCGAGCGGGTATGTCATGGCCATCGTCGGCCGGAACGTGGACCGCGACATGCCCAACGGCGCGAAGATCGACGAGGCGACCTGGTCGGCGAATGGTTTGCCGCCGACCTGCTCGGCGAGCAGACCAGCCAGCCAATACCCGGGGTTGGAGTACCAGGTAGATCTGGCCCGGCTCGGCGAAGAATCGGTCGTCGGTCCACGATGCGACCTCCCTCTTCAACGCGTCGTCGTCGTGGCTGCCGAACATCGGCGCCTCGTCGAGAATCCCGGAGGTATGCGAGAGCAGCTGGTGTGCGGTCAGCGCCGCGAGCTTCGGGGACAGACCCGCGATGTGCTTGCCGATCGGCTCGTGCAGGTTGAGTTTGCCCTGTTCGGCCGCCAGGACGACCGCCGCGGCCGTAATCATCTTGGTTGTCGAACCCAGCCGGAACAGCATTTCCGGTCGAACCTCTTCGCCCGTCTCGACGTTGGCGACGCCGAACCCGCGCGAGTAGATCATCCTGCCCTCCTCCACGATCGCGACGGCCGCGCCAGGCGCCTGTCGGTCCCGCAGCTCCTCGAGAGCCACTGCTTCGACGGTCGAAACTGCGGTCTGAGACTGCGCGGACAGCCATTCGCCGCGAGAGAGTGACACCCCGGCCGCGGCCAGTACCGCGACCGCCAGGGTCCACTTTGCCGGTCGTGTCGAGTTCATGGTCGGCATGGGTGATTTTACGATTCATTCACTTCTTGAGAGATCCTGGCTTTGTTTTCGAGCCGGATGGCGATCCGAGACGTGTCGAGTGATATAAGTCCCGCCTGATGCGGAAACTGGACGTCTTCAACCACATCTATCCCGCTGCGTACGTCGAGCAGATGCTCGCGCTCGCGCCCGGCTTCAAGGATATCGGCAAGCGCATGCGGGGGATCCCGATGCTCGTGGACCTCGACGAGCGCTTCCGGGTGATGGATCGGTTCGGCAGCGAATATCAGCAGGTGCTGTCGATCGCCACGCCGCCGATCGAGGTGTACGCGCCCGTCGCGGCACAGACGGACCTGGCGCAGCGGGCAAACGACGGTATGGCGGCACTCGTCGCGAAATACCCGGATCGTTTTCCGGCGTTCGTGGCGTCGCTGCCGCTCGGCGACCCGGGTGCGGCGATGAAGGAGCTGCACCGCGCGGTTCGCGAACTCGGCGCGCGGGGCATTCAGCTCTTCTCGAACATCAATGGCCGCCCGCTGGACGAACCCGAATATCTGTCGCTCATCGCTGCCATGGCCGAGTACGACCTGCCGGTCTGGCTGCACCCATACCGCGGCGCGGACATGCCGGATTACAAGTCCGAGACGAAATCGAAATACGAGATCTGGTGGACGTTCGGCTGGCCTTATGAGACCAGCGTCTGCATGGCGCGCCTGGTGTTCGCGGGTGTGTTCGATCGCTACCCGAATCTGAAAATCATCGTTCATCACCTTGGTGCGATGGCGCCCTACTTTGCCGGCCGCGTCGGACCCGGATGGGATCAGCTCGGCACGCGAACGTCAGACGAGGACTACACGCAGGTGTTACGCGGATTGACGAAGCGGCCGATCGATTACTTCAAGATGTTCTATGGCGACACGGCGCTCTTCGGCGCCTACGACGCGACGCTGTGCGGCCTGAACTTCTTCGGTGTGGACCACGTGCTCTTCGCGTCGGATGCACCGTTCGATCCCGAGAAGGGTCCGATGTACATCCGCGAGACGATCGCGATCGTCGAGCGGCTGCCGGTGACCGACGAAGAACGCGAGCAGATCTATTGGAAGAATGCGGTGCGGTTGTTGCGGTTGGATGGGCGGGTCTAAAACCCAGCCCGGTGTCCAGGACGACCAACGCGAGGAACTGACGATGGACGAATCGAGAATCTACGCCATGCCTTTTGCGAGGGTTTATCCCCTGTATGTCCAGAAAGCCACGGGGAAAGGTCGGACGCAAGCGGAAGTGGACGAGATCATCACCTGGCTCACCGGGTATGGGTCTGAAGGACTGAGAAAGGCTATCGACAGTGGAGTTGACCTGGCGACGTTTTATGCTCAGGCACCGCACTTCCAGGCGAACGCGAGCCTGATCAAAGGCGTGGTCTGCGGCATCCGGGTGGAAGACATCAAGGACGAAACCATGCGGAGAATCCGCTACTTGGACAAGCTGATCGACGAGCTTGCCAAGGGCAAGGTCATGGAGAAGATCCTGCGCACGTAGCGGTGTGAAAGTGTGTGATCAGTCCGTCGTAGCGCCCAGCGCGACTCGAACATGCAGCGCCGAGCCCTGCGAGGCGATGCTTCTCCTAGAGATGTGGTTTGAGACAATGGCTTGCCAACCGTAGCTCGATTTGAGGCAGCCCGCCTTCGCCAAGGCTACGGCGGGCAACCTTCGCGTGACGAGCGAGCTGCCAAGGTTGGTGAAAAGCTCCGGCAGCAGTTCACCGGCCCGCACCTCCTGGCGATCAGCACAGCCACGCCGTGCTGGATCGCCACGGCTTGGTGCGCCATCGGCGCCGACGGCGGGGCCGCGCCCCATGCCCGCGCTCTCATCGGCCCGCCCAACCGAATGCGCTCTGGTGTGCCGACTACAAAGGCGAATTTCTCCTCGGCAACCGCAGGTACTGCTATCCGCTGACGAGCACCGACTTTGCCAGTCGCTACCTGCTGCGTGCGAGGCGCTGTTGACGACCCAGGAGACGTTCGACTTCACGGTCTTCGAGCGCACCTTCAAGGAGTTTGGCCTCCCGCAGGCGATCCGGACCGATAACGGCGTCCCGTTTGCGTCGGCGCATGCCATCTACAAGCTGAGCAAGCTCGCCATGTGGTGGCTGCGACTCGGGATTCAGATCGAACGGATCAAGCCGGGACACCCGCAATTGAACAGTCGCCATGAGCGCATGTACCTCACGCCCACAGAAGCGAAGCTAGTAGCCAAAGCCTTTGCCAACCGTTGATGCGCATGGTGGTTCTCCTAATCCCCTTGGACACCGCCGTAAGTTCATTTTGGGCAGACAGGTGCCGTCTAGTTTGCAAACTAGACCACTACCCGCCAGACGCTCTATCCAACTGAGCTATGGGCGCGGAGGTGATTGCGGGGCCGCAGCCCCATGCCCGGCCTCATCGGCGGGCCCGAAACTTCGATCCTAGCACAGCGAGCCGCGTAGCCCGCGCCGAACGGCGGCGAGCGCTGTTACGGCGTCGATGGCGCGGCCGATCGGGTCAACCCATGTCCCACCGGGAACATGCCGGGCAGCGCGATCGGGAGCTTTCCATTGATCGGAATCTCACCCGCAATCGCTCGCACCGCGGATTCTTCGGCGACATCCGACAAGTCGTAGGTCAGCAGCATCGCCGGCAACTCGGGGACGCTCAGCGGAACGTACGGGCTGCCGAAGAATGCCGAGACGAATGGCTTGTTGCTGCGAGCCGACATACGCGAGAGATCTTGCAGGAGCGAGACGACGGGCGGAGCCAGGTCGAGACGATTGGTGCCCGACGACACGCGCACGAAGATTCCGGCCACGATGGCATCGAAGCGAGACGCCATGGTGCGGATCAAGGCAATCTCATTGGGTGTCGTGGCGTCCGACACTTCGATCGCCTGCACATCGCTCCACCGCTCGCGTAACGCGGGCAGCAACGCGCGGCTCGGCGCGGCGATCCGCCATCCGCGCGGGTAGTCGAGCACGGAAAGGAACAGCACGCTGCTCGAAGGGGCCAGCTTCAGCGGAACGCTGTTCCGCTCGTCCTTGATGAGCGTCACGCTCCGCTCGCTCACCTGTCTCGCCACGGCCGCATGACGACGAGTGCCGACGACCTGAGGGACGGCATCGAGCGAGATCGCGCGAGTGCGATGCAATCCGAGGCGCGCCTTGGCGGTGAGGATGCGTCGAACCGACGACTCGAGCCGTTCGCGCGAGAGACGGCCGGAGTCAACCGCCGCCTTGAGCCCGCGGAAGGCATCCATCGTGTCGGGCGAATCGAGGACGACGTCAACACCGGCGAGAACCGCCTTGACGGCGTTTTCGGCCGACGAGCCCATCTTCACTACCGCATCCATGTTCATCGCGTCGGTGTAGATCAGCCCATCGAACCGCATCTGCTCGCGCAGCAATCCGGTGATCACCGGGTGACTGAACGTCGCCGGTCCGGCCGTCTTGTCGAGAGCCGGCAGCTCGATGTGCGCCACCATCACACCGGCAGCCGCCGCATCGATGCCCGCCTTGAACGGTGGTAACTCGACTTGGTCAAGTCGTTCGCGAGGATGTGGGATCACGGGCAGCCCAAGATGCGAGTCCACTGCTGTGTCGCCATGCCCGGGAAAATGCTTCAAGGTGGCGAGCATGCCGCCTTGTTGAGTCCCACGAACCCAAGCCGCGGTGAGCGCTCCGACGCGTGCCGGATTTTCACCAAACGATCGAATGTTGATGACCGGATTGCGCGCGTTGTTGTTGACGTCAGCAACCGGTGCGAAGTTGATATGCACACCGAGCGCGCGTCCTTCGGTCGCGGTGATGCGTCCCGCTTCGGTCGCCAGTTGCTCATCGCCGGCGGCGCCAAACGCCATCGCCCGTGGAAAGCGGGTGGCACCCTGAATGCGCATTCCTACGCCCCACTCGAAATCGGCCGCGGTCAGCAGCGGCACGGTCGCAATCGACTGCAGACGGTTGATCATCGAAGCCAGCGCCAGCGGCTGGCCGAGGATGATGGGGCCGTAGGTGGGGTTCAGCATCACTTGCGGGACGAGCTCCTCGCCGCCGAAACCGATGACACCGCCAACGTGCGCCTGCTGCACGAGCGTGGACAGTTGATCGTAAATGTCGGAGTCCGAACTGGTATAGACGCCGGCAAACCGAGGCATCAGCAACTGGCCGACCATCTGATCGGTCGTCAGCTTCTTCATCGTCGCATCGACCCATCGCTGCGCCTCGCGATCGAGCGGACCCTGTGCCGACGGGCTCGCCAGGCTGACAAGCATCGCGGCGATGATGAGGAGGCGCATGCACTGGATTGTAAACGCCATCGCTCGCCGTTCGTCTTTGAACCCTTCGACCCTTCGAGACCCTCAGGGTCGTCCCGAGCAAGGTCGAGGGACGACAAGCTCAGGGTTCATCCCGAGCGCAGTCGAGGGATGAACTGACAACTGGTAACTGAGAACTACGGTGGACCGTGGACCCACCTTCGGTCTGGCACAGGAGTTCCGAGCTACGGCGGGCAAGCCGGAGACCCCTATAATCACCAGTCAGTGTCGCAACACGAGCACAAGTCGGTCGCGCCAACGCACGTGTCCTGCTTCGTGCTGACCGTGAGCGACACGCGGACGCCCGAAACCGACAAGAGCGGGCTGGCGATTGCGGAACTGTTGATGGCGGCCGGCCATGTCGTGACCGGACGCTTGATCGTCAAAGACGAGCCGGCCGAGGTCGTGCGGGCGGTCTCGCATCAGCTCGATGCGGCTGATGTGCAGGTGATCATCACAACCGGCGGAACCGGTATCACGTCGCGCGACAACACGTACGAAGCGATCGCTGAGTTGCTCGAGAAACGCCTCGAGGGATTTGGAGAGCTCTTTCGCGTCCTCAGTTACCAGGAGATCGGTCCAGCGGCGATGATGAGCCGCGCATCGGCGGGCCTGTCGCGTGGAAAGATCATCGTGTCGCTCCCGGGATCCGAAGGGGCGGTGCGTCTCGCCATGTCGAAGCTGTTGATTCCAGAGCTTGGGCATCTGGTGCAACAGGCGTCGAAGTGAATCACCGGCCTACGGTCTACGGTCTACGGTTCACGCTATGAATCACGTAGCCACGAAGGGCACGAAGGCACGAAGCCATCTTGTTAATCTGGAATTGTGAGTCATTTCTTCGTGCTCTTCGTGTCCTTCGTGGCTAAATTTACTGAGCTGAATTGAGCTATGTCCCACGCGATGCGCCCCATTCGTGACACCATCTCGCTCGACGAGGCGCGGGCACTCATCGATGGCGCCATCAAGACCGTCGACCGCAGCGAACGCGTGCCACTCGTTCACGCGAACGGCCGTGTGCTGGCGCAGAACGTCATCGCCGATCGCGATGTGCCGCCCTTCGCTCGCGCGGCGATGGATGGCTACGCCGTGGTCGCCGAGGACACGTTCGGCGCGAGTCGACAGGACCCCAGAACCCTTCGTGTCGTCGACAAGGTCTACACAGGTGAGGTATCCAGTCGACGTGTTGGCGCACGCGAGGCGGCGGAGATTGCCACCGGTGCACCGATGCCTGAGGGCGCGGACGCCGTCGTCATGGTCGAGGAGACCGATCGCGTCAGCGAGGACGACGTTCGGATTTTCACGCCGGTTTATCCGCGACAGAACGTCGGCCGGCAAGGCGCCGACATCACGAGCGGGCAGACAGTGCTGGGCGTTGGGGACGTGCTCAATCCCAGCCGGATTGGCGCGTTGGCGGCACTCGGTCTGATCGAGATCGACGCCTTCGCCAAGCCCTCGGTGGCGATCCTCTCGACCGGCAATGAGATCGTCGAGCCGGGATTGCCGCTTGCAGTCGGTCAAATCTACGACATCAACCGTTACACGCTCACGACCATCGTCGGCGAACACGGCGGCGTGCCGGTCCCGTATCAGACGGCACAGGACACGCTCGAGGATCTGGAGCGCGCGATCGATCGGTGCCTCGACGAGGACATCCTCGTGTTTTCCGGCGGAAGCTCGGTGGGTGAACGGGATCTGATTCTCGACGCGATCGCGCGACGCGGCGAGATTCTGTTCCACGGCATCGCGGTCAAACCCGGCAAGCCCACCGCCTTCGGCATCGTCAGCGGCAAACCGGTCTTCGGACTCCCCGGCTATCCGACATCTTGCCTGTCGAATGCCTACATCCTGCTGATGCCCGCGCTTCGGCGGATGGCGCACTTGCCAGCTCACAGTATCCGCACCGTGCAAGCACCGGTGTCTCAGCGGATCGTCTCCGCGACGGGCCGGCACCAGTTCTATACGGTGCGCCTCGTGAACGGCGAAGCGCAGCCGGCATTCAAAGCCTCAGGGGACATCACCTCGATGTCGCAGGCAGACGGCTACATCGAGATTCCGGCACAGACTGACGTCGTCGAAAAGGGCGAGATGGTGGAGGTGAAGTTGTTCTAGGGTGCCTGCGTGCCTGGGTGCCTAATCGTGCCTGGGTGCTGGTGCCTTGGTGCATGAGGTGCATCGAAGTGCACGCAGATACTTAAGCACTTACTAGCACCTGGCACCGAACCTACGTGCACTTCGAGGCACCGATGGCACGCTATCGGCACCCAAGTGCTCTAAGCCCCTTCAGCCCTTCAGCAACCTATTGACCTCGGCCCAGTTGACAACGTTCCACCAGGCTGTGAGGTAGTCGGCGCGTCGATTCTGGTATTTCAAGTAATACGCGTGCTCCCAGACGTCGACGCCAAGAATTGCTTTCTTCCCGTCCATCAACGGATTGTCCTGATTCGGCGTGCTCGTGATTTCGAGCTTGCCGCCGTTGTCGATGAGCCACGCCCAGCCGCTGCCAAACCGGCCGAGGCCAGCCGCCTGCAGCTGCTCCTTGAATTTGTCGAAGCTGCCGAACGACGAGTTGATGGCGTCCGCCACCGCGCCGGTCGGCGGGCCGCCCGCGTTCGAGGCCATGAGCTTCCAGAACATCGAGTGATTCCAGTGGCCACCACCGTTGTTGCGGACCGCGGTCCGGATGTCTTCGGGCACGCTGTTGACGGATCGCACGAGGTCTTCGAGGCTCTTGCTGTGCAACTCGGGATGCTTGTCGAGCGCTGCGTTCAGGTTCGTGACGTAGGTCTGGTGATGCTTCCCGTGATGGATTTGCATCGTCTGCGCGTCGATGTGCGGTTCAAGCGAGTTGTTGCTGTACGGCAGTGCGGGCAGCTCGTGGGCCATTGCGATCTGTCTCCTTCGTCAGTGAATCGAAAGCATCCGGTCTAAAGCGATCCTAGCCCATTTTTTCTGCTCATCCGGCACGGTGATGCGGTTGTGGACCTCGCCGTCCAGCAAACCTTCGAGCACCCACAACAGATGGTTCGGCGACACGCGGAACATCGTCGAGCACAGGCAACCGATCTGATCGAGCGAGATGACGGTCTTCGTCGCCGCCACCTCTTCGGCGAGACGATGGACGAGATGGATCTCCGTACCAACGGCCCACGTCGTACCCGGCGCCGCGTCGCGAACCGTTTTCAGGATGTACTCGGTCGAGCCGCTGTCATCGGCGGCCTGCAACACGTCGAACGGCACCTCGGGATGCACGATCACTCGAATGCCTGGGTATTGCTGCCGCACTGCTTCGATCTGTTTCGCTGTGAAGCGGACATGCACCGAGCAGTGACCTTTCCAGAGAATCATGCGCGCGCGATCCAGCTCGGCTTTCGTGAGGCCGCCGAACGGCTCGAACGGGTCCCATACCACCATCTCGTCGAGTGGGACGCCCATCTTCCACGCGGTGTTGCGACCAAGATGCTGATCCGGGAGGAACAGAATCTTCTCGCGCTGGTTCCATGCCCACTTCAGCGTCGCTGCCGCATTCGAGGATGTGCAGATGGTTCCACCGCGTTCACCCACGAACGATTTGATGGCTGCCGCGGAGTTGATATACGTCACCGGCGTCACGCGCGATGTGACACCCATCTGGTCGAGCTCGGCCCAGCAGGTTTCCAACTGATCCGGCGCGACCATGTCGGCCATCGAACATCCGGCCGCCAGGTCAGGAAGGATCACCTGTTGGTGAGGCAGTCCGAGGATGTCAGCGCTCTCGGCCATGAAGTGCACGCCGCAAAAGACTATGTACTCGGCAGCCGGATGCTTGGCGATCTCACGCGACAGCTTGAACGAGTCGCCGGTGTAGTCGGCGAACTTGATCACTTCGTCGCGCTGATAGTGGTGCCCCAGAATGACGAGCCGATCGC
The DNA here is from genome assembly GCA_963724485.1 of uncultured Acidobacteriota bacterium. Taxonomy (GTDB): domain Bacteria; phylum Acidobacteriota; class Vicinamibacteria; order Vicinamibacterales; family UBA2999; genus JACCSI01. The sequence continues at coordinate 741,330 of CAVRUW010000001.1, read as the reverse complement.
CCAGCGCCGCCCGGGCGGCAGCAATGCGCAGCTCCATTTCATCGTCGGAGAGACCGAGATAGACGTCGGGCAGCGGCTGCCGTTCGTGCAGGCTCTGCTTTTCGACGTCGTTCAGCACAGGTAGAAACGTTCCGGCCACTGTTCTGCCCTCGAGAAACACGTGACTTTGTGAAATTTTTCGCAATCTCGGGACGCGAAAAAACCAAGCGCTGCGGCCCGGCTCGTCTCGCCGGATCAGTGCTTGGTCACTGTTGATTGTATCAAAAATGGCGGGGGCTCGGTCACGGTCCCGGTCTAGGCCAGTCGCCGGTTGCCGGTTGCCGGTTGCCACCTAGAATCGGTGAACGATGCGACGGGTCCCACTGCTGGCTGCAACGCTCCTGGCCGCCTGCGGCGGTTCGACGATGACGACGCTTCCCTCTCCTGGCGACCTGCATTCGCTCGTCGTCCGGACGGACTTCAGCAACGACGAAGCGTGGTTCGCGCTCCGTTCAGCCATTGCCGCACCGCAAGGGGATTTTCGCGCGATGGTGACCTTTGTCGATGATCGGAGCTATGAAGGCCTGACGATTGACTCCTTCCTGAAACTGGCCGCGAGGGATCCGAATCAGACGTTCATCTTCGTTGTGGATTCTGAAACCATCAGCAGGAGTGAACATCCGATTCTGGTCGTCGACCTTCACGAACAACCGGGTCGAAGTCTCCGCGTCGTTCCGGCGTCGATGTGGTCGGTCCAGAACAATCTGTATCTCGCCAACATGGACTGGGAAGAGTTCGCCGCTTCGACCGACGCCGACGGCGTGTTCCGCGGCTTTCCGAAGTAACTACTGGAGACTGGAGACCGGGGACTGGAGGCCTTCGTCGAAGCGTGCCGGCGGCGAAGCCGAAGGCACGCGCACCACGTTATAAAGCGTGTCGCGCTCGATTGGTTCGCGCCCGGCGTCGCGAATGAGCGTTTCAATCTCATGCGTGGACAGCGCAAAGGGCGTCCGCGCGCCGGCCTGGTGATAGATCGTTTCTTCCTGCACGGTGCCGTCGAGATCGTCGGCGCCAAACCACAAGGCCGTTTGCGAGACTTCGACACCGGAGGAAATCCAATACGCCTTGATGTGGTCGACGTTGTCGAGCAGCAAGCGGCCCACCGCGTGCACCCGCAAGGTGTCGCTCGCCGATGGCGGCGGCAGCTTGCGCATCTGATTGTTGTCGGGGTGAAACGCGAGCGGGATGAACGCCTGGAATCCGTGCGTCTCATCCTGCAGCGCGCGCACCTGCAACATATGATCAACGCGCTCATCTATCGTCTCGATGTGTCCGTAGAGCATCGTGACGTTGGTGCGCATCCCAAGACCATGGGCGGAGCGGTGGATGGCGAGATAGCGATCGCCGTCACACTTGTCGTGACAGATTTTCTTTCGTACGCGAGCAGCGAAGATCTCAGCGCCACCACCGGGCAGTGAATCAAGTCCGGCCTCGCGCAGCTCGATCAGCACCTGTTCGTCCGTCATCCGATAGAGGTCGGCGAAATACGCGATCTCGACGGCCGTGAAGCACTTGAGGTGTACGTCTGGTCGAATGCTCTTCAGGCCGCGCAGCAGATCCTTGTAGTAGTCGAACGGCAACTCCGGATGCAAGCCGTTCACGATATGGATTTCGGTTAGCGGCTCGTGAGCGCGCTGCCGGAGCTTACCCAGGACCTGCTCGACGCTCATCGTGTGTGCACCTTCGTCGGTCGGCTTCAGCCGCGCGAAGGCACAGAACAAACACGACGCCTCGCAGACATTGGTCGCTTCGAGGCGCAGATTGTGATTGAAGTAGGTTCGCGGTCCGTGTCGACGCTCGCGCTCACGATTCGCTATCCAACCAACCGCCAGCAGATCCGGCGCCCTGAACAGACGAATGCCGTCATCAAAAGACAGACGTTGACGACCCTCGACCTTGCCGGCGATGTCGTCGAGCCCGGAAGCGCGGAGTCGGGAAGGCGTCACGAAATGCCGAAGACCTGAGCGCGGACCGTGCGGGCTCGTGGTCCATCGAGCTCCGCCATGAGAATGCGCTGCCATTGCCCGAGCACCACTTCGCCCCCGCTGATTTGCAAGGTGAGCGAATGACCCAACAGCGTCGCGCGGAGATGCGCGTCGGCGTTCATGCGGTCGCAGTCCGAGTGCTCGGGATCGTTGTGCATGTAATAGCGATCGCGCGCCACCATGTCCTCGAGAAACCGCTTGATGTCGACGATCAGCGCCTTCTGCGATTCATTGATGAACAGCGCGCAGGTCGTATGCATCGACCAGACCGTGACCAGCCCCTCGCGAATCTTGAAGCGGCGAACGTAGTCCATGAGGCGGTCGGTCAGATCGACGACCTCGATTCGATCGTGCGTGTCGATGACGAAATTCTCACCGTGGATGACGAGACCGCCTTGCGACACCGAGGCGACTTTCTGTACAGGCGTCTCCCGCACGGTCACGGTCGAACTCTTACTCATGCAGACCTTTCAGCGAGCGCGTCACGCCGGGCGAGCTGCTCAACCGTGGTAATGCCTACGGGCCCTTTCGGGAGCAGAATGGCGGCCACGAACCTGAATTGTAACGAACTTGTTATACTCAATGCCACAACCGACGCCAACCTGGGCAGCCAGGGAAGTTGGGTTCAAAGCCCACACGGTTTCGCCACTGTAAGCGAGGAGCGCTCGTTTTGAATCGGTGGCCAACGGCAAGATACCGCCGCGGCCACCCGTCACTGTCGCCATCCGGCGATGGGAAGACGCACACGACGCGCAACGATCCGCGAGTCAGGAAACCTGCTGCATCAGGACGTCCCCAACCGTCGCTTTGACGACGACCGGCGCGAATCACGCCGGTGAGGACCCATGATCACAGCATCACGCCGGGCGCCATCCCGCGCCGTTTCTCGTCTCCTCATCATTGCCGTTGGGTTTCTTGCCAGCGCGACTTCGCTTGCGGCACAAACACCACGCGTTGAAGGACGCGTGACCGATTCGCAAGGACGACCCGTTCCCAACGTGACCGTGCTCGTGGTCGGCGCAACGACAGGCACGATTTCGACGCGATCGGACGACACAGGACGCTTCACCATCGACTCGCTTGCGGCCGGAGCGTACGACTTCACGGCGTCGGCTCCCGGCTTGCTCGGCGAGGTCCGCGGCATCACGATCAACGACAAGCCGGCAACCGTCGACATCCCGATGCGTGTCAGCGCGGTCAGCGAAACGCTTGTCGTGTCCGCGTCGCAAATCGATCAGCCGCTGTCACGTACCGCCGACAGCGTCACCGTGATCAGCGGTGCGGAATTGGAGGCGCGCCAGATCACGTCGCTTGGCGATGCGCTGTTGACCGTGCCTGGATTCATGGTCGCCCGCAGCGGTGGTCCCGGAACACTCACCTCGCTGTTCCCACGAGGTGGTGAGTCGGACTTCACACTGGTGCTGGTGGATGGGATTCGCGTCAACTCGTTCGGCGGCGGACTCGACTTGTCGCAGGTGCCGCTTGCTGACATCGATCGCATCGAGGTCGTCCGCGGGCCACAGAGCGCGATCTACGGTGCCGACGCCATCGGCGGCGTCGTGCAGGTCATCACGCGCACCGGCGGCCCACCATCTGCGAGCGCTCGAATCGAGGGCGGCAGCCGCGCCACGCGCCGCTTCATCGCATCGACCGCGGGGGAACTCAACTCCTGGCGCTGGCAGGGCGGCGGTGATTATTTTCAAGACGATGGCTTCACCGGCATCGCGCCAGCGAGCGGTGAGACCGTGTCGAACGACGATGCGCGCGAGCGGCAGGGATGGGTCGGCGCGGGTTGGCGCGGATCGAGAGGCACCGACGTCCAGGGGACATTCCGCTACGTCGACACCGAGCGGGGTGCGCCTGGACCCTACGGATCGGACCCGGCAGACCGCTTCAGCGGCGTCGATCGCATCTCGCGTGGCACGACCGAACGGCACGCGCTCGGACTCCGGGCGTTGCACCCATGGGGTGGGCCATCGAGTCGCGTCCGGCAACGGGTCGAGTTCGATGTCGCCGACTACGATCTGTTCTTCGTCGACCAGTTCGGTGAATCCGAGTCGGATACCCGTCGCGTCCACGGACGAATCCAGACCGACGGCGTGGTGAATGCGGCGCTTGGACTATCAGGCGGCATCGAATTCGTGTCCGAGCGTGGTCGCAGCACCTTCATCACGGCCGCTGGCAGCGAGGTGCCCATCGATCGGCGAGTGATCGGCACGTTTGGCGAGGCCCGATGGACCGCAAGCGATCGTCTGTCAGTTCAGGCTGGTCTGCGCGCGGAGCACATCACACGCAAAGCATTGGGCAGCGAGCCGGAGGGGTTCCCGCCGAGGCCGACGTTCGAGGACGACACCGTTGTGTCCGTCAACCCCAAGGTCTCGATCTCATGGCTCGTCAGCCGGCAAGCTCCAGGTCCTGATACGACGGCATGGACGAGGGTGCACGCCGCGGGCGGCACAGGCATTCGACCACCCGACGCTTTCGAGATCGCATTCACGGACAATCCGGAGCTCAAGCCCGAGCGGAGCAAGAGCCTCGAGGTTGGCGTCACACAGGCCCTTGCTGACGGCACTGTTCAACTCGACGCCACCGCCTTCTTCAATCAGTACCGACGATCTGATTATTTCTGTCGGCTCGTTGCAGGACGTCAGCCGCTACTCCACGGACAACATCTCGAACGCTCGCGCACGCGGCCTCGAAACGTCAGCGACCTGGCGGGCGACGACAGGACTTGGCATCAGGGGCACGTACACGTTCCTCGACACCGAGATTCGCGCCGTCGACGGGCTCGCTCAAGCGCCCTCGCCGTACCGCGTTGGCGATCGACTGCTCCGACGCCCGACGCATCAGGGAGCGCTGCTCCTCGACTGGACATCCTCGCGGACGACGATTTTCGCATCGCTCAACGCCCGAGGCGAGACGCTGGACGCCGAGCCAGCGTTTGGTCCGAGCGGCGGGCTCTACGAGAATCCCGGCCGAACGCTCGTCGATATCGGCGGCGGCTACACGCTGGTCAAGGGGATCGAAGTCTTCGCTCGCGTCCTCAACCTGTTCGATCGAGACTACGAGGAAGTGTTGGGCTACCCATCGCCCGGTCGGACCGCGTTTGCAGGTGTCCGCGTTGCTGCGCGTCGATGACGTCTCGTTCGGCTACTCGAGAGGCGCGGCGTCTGCCGGCCCTGCTCCAGGTACTCGACCACGTCAGCATCGAGGTGGCGCAGCGCGCGGTCGTCGGGATCATCGGCCCGAACGGATCCGGCAAGACTACCCTTCTGCGGCTTCTGAGCGGGACTCGTCAGCCGACCGCGGGTCAGGTGTTGCTCGACGGCACGCCCCTCACCCGCCTGACGCGACGGGCGATTGCACAACGCATGGCCGTCGTGCCTCAGGAAACACAGCTGGCGTTCGACTATTCGGTGATGGAGATGGTCCTGATGGGCAGGCATCCCCATCTCGGCCTGTTCGAGCTCGAAGGTCCGGAAGACTTTGTCATCGCTCGAGATGCTCTCGAGGCGACCGGCACCGACGCGCTCGAGGATCGCCTGTTCAGCACCCTCAGCGGAGGCGAGAAACAGCGCGTGGTGATTGCTGCGGCCCTGGCTCAGTCGTCCGAGATCCTGCTGCTCGATGAACCGACGGCCTCACTCGACCTCGGCTACCAGTTGGAGGTCGCGGCGCTGGTCACTGGTCTCAATCGCGATCGCGGCGTCACGATCATCGTCTCGACCCACGATTTGAATCTCGCCGCAACGATCTGCCAACAGATTGTCATGTTGCGCCGAGGACGCGTGATCGCAAGTGGATCGACTGCCGAGGTCCTGACTTCCCAAAACATCCGGGAGCTTTATGACGTTGAGGCCGACGTTCAGCGGCACGAGCCGACCGGCCACCTGGTCGTGGTGCCGGTAAACAGACTGTCCCCGGTGGCCGGTCATGGGTCACCGGTGGCCAGTCAGGGTCGAACCCGACAATGACGGCGAGGGTTGGCTCGATCGCTGCACCGCAGTTCGCGGACGCACGAAGAGTCCGGCGACGACTGGCGATCGTGGTGCCGGCCTTCGCCCTGGTCACAGCAGCGGTCTTGCTCATTGCGCCGACGCTCGGCAGCACATCCATCAGCCTGCGACGCGCCTTTGATCCGTCGATTCCGTGGGCCGACAACATCGACGCGCAGATCTTTTTCGTCGCGCGATTGCCACGGGTTCTTGCGGGCGCCCTGGTCGGTTCGACGCTTGCCGCTGCAGGCGTCGTGATGCAGGCATTGCTGCGAAACCCGTTGGCTACGCCGTTTACACTCGGCGTCTCCGCCGCAGCGGCGCTTGGCGCGATGAGCGCAATCGCGCTGCACCTCGATCTCTCAGCCCTGGGGGCCACGGCGATACCGGTCATGTGCTTCGCAGGCGCAATGACCGGCACCGGGCTCGTGTACTTTCTGGCGACCCGCATGCGCGGAGGACTCTCGACCAACGTGCTGCTGCTGGCGGGGGTGACGCTCAACACGCTGTTTTCGGCGTTGATCACCTTCGTGCAGTACCTGGTCGATGCCGCCGACTGGTATCGCACGGCTCGATGGCTGCTCGGGAATCTCGACGTGAGCAGTTTCAACCCGATCCTCGCCGCCACGCCACTCATCGGGTTGTCACTCGTGCTCTTCGCCATGCTTCCTCGTACGTTGAATGTGCTGACACTCGGTGAGGACGTCGCGGGTTCTCGTGGCGTCGATGTGGTGCGCGCGCAGCGCATCGCGTTTCTCAGTGCATCGCTGGCCACCGGCGCCGCTGTCTCACTCGCGGGGCCAATTGGCTTCATCGGAATCGTCGTCCCACATCTCGTGCGGCTGCTCGTGGGCTCGGATCATCGGATTGTGCTTCCCGCGGCAACGCTCTTCGGTGCAGCGTTTCTGGTCGTATGCGACTTGATTGCGCGGACCGTGATGGCGCCCATCGAACTGCCGGTCGGCATCGTTACCGCAATCATCGGAGGTCCGTTTTTTCTGTGGCTGTTGGTGAGAAAGGCATGAAATCGGTCCACGGTCCACGGCCCACGGTCTACGGTAAACGATGGCCACTAGCCGGGGTCCTCGCGCTGCTAGTCTGCATCACTGGCTCTGCTCAGCCGTCGCCGGCTCGCCTCATTTCCCTGGTGCCCGCTCTCACTGAGATGGTGTTTGCGATTGGTGCAGGTGACCGGGTTGTGGCCGTCAGCAGCTATGACGAGGATCCGCCGCAAGTGCGATCGCTGCCGAAGGTTGGCGCCCTGATCGATCCGGATGTCGAGCGCATCATCACGCTTCGACCCGATCTGGTGTTGCTGTACGGGAGCCAGGCGGATCTGAAGACGCAGCTGACGCGGGCGTCGATCCCGTACTTCGAATACCGTCACAGTGGGCTCGTCGGCGTCACCGACACGATTCGAGCACTGGGCAAGCGACTCGGCAAGGTCTCAGAGGCTAACGCCGTGGTCACCTCGATCGACACTCGGCTGGCAACAGTGCGGCAACTGACGGCAAGCCTGAAGAAGCCGCGCACGCTTCTCGTCTTCGGCCGCGAGAGTGGCTCGCTGCGGAACATCTACGCCAGCGGCGGCCGAGGGTTCCTTCACGACATGCTCGAGGTCGCCGGTGGCGTCAACGTCTTCGCCGACGTGAAAACCGAGTCGGTCGAGGCGTCAACCGAGATGATTCTCGCGCGGGCACCGGAAGTGATTCTCGAGATACGCTCAATCGAAGTCCCGGCCGGACAGACCCACGATATCGGGTCATGGAAAGTGCTTGCCAGTCTGCCGGCTGTTCGCGCCAACCGCATTTATCTGCTGACCGGAAGGTCGCTCGTCGTTCCTGGTCCCCGTGTCGCTGAAGGCGTCGAGCGAATGGCCGCCGTGCTGCACCCCAAACCATGAAGATTCTCGTCAGCTGGTCATCAGGCAAGGATTCGGCGTGGATGCTGCACACGCTTCAGCAACGTCATCCCGGCGAGGTCGCCGGGTTGCTCACCACGGTCAACGAAGCCTTCGATCGGGTCGCGATGCATGCGGTCCGCCGCACGTTGCTCGAGGCGCAGGCAGAAGCCGCCGGGTTACCGCTTCACGCCGTGAACATTCCGTGGCCGTGCTCGAACGCTGACTACGAGGCGCGGCTGGGCGCGGCGGTTGCGGGCTTCGTGCGGGACGGCTTCACTCACGTCGCGTTCGGCGATCTCTTTCTCGAAGACGTCCGCCGATATCGCGAAGACCGCTTGTTGGGCAGTGGCCTCACGCCGCTGTTTCCTCTGTGGAAAACGATGCCGACCGCGACGCTCGCGGGCGAGATGATCGCCGGCGGACTGCGTGCCTACCTGACCTGCGTCGATCCGCGAAAGCTCGATCCCTCGTTTGCCGGCCGGCCGTTCGACGAAACACTGCTGAGGGATTTGCCGAGCACGGTTGATCCTTGTGGCGAAAACGGCGAGTTTCACTCGTTCGTGTGGGATGGTCCCATGTTCCGCCATCCACTGAGCGTGGTCGTGGGTGATGTCGTCGAGCGAGATGGGTTTGTATTCGCGGATATTCGGTTGGACGTAGCCACGAAGGACACGAGGGCACGAAGAACACTCTTTGAGAATGAATGGCTTTGATTTGTCGATCTTCCACCTGAAGGCGGAATTACGTGGCTATCGTTTACCACCGTGGCTCTGAGTCTCTGTGTCTCGGAGGACCGTACGTTAGAGCAATGTATCCCAAACGCATCGTCTGTCTAACGGAAGAGACGACGGAAACGCTCTACCTCCTGGAAGAGGGCGAACGTGTTGTGGGTATCTCCGGATACACGGTGCGACCGCCGGAGGCACGGCAAAAGCCAAAGGTCTCGTCGTTTCTCCACGCACGCTACGAGAAGATCGAGGCACTCGAACCCGACCTGATCCTCGCCTTCTCCGATCTGCAAGCAGAGATCACCAACGAACTAGTGCGTCGCGGCTATCCCGTCTTCACCTTCAACCAGCGCAGCGTGCCGGAGATCTTTCAGATGATTCGTATCCTCGGCGCCATCGTTGGCGTGTCGGCCAGGGCCGAGGCACTCGCAGACGGCCTGCAGGCAGGGCTCGACGTGATCAAACGCAATGCCGCGGGCTTTGCACGGCGGCCTCGGGTCTATTTCGAGGAATGGGACAATCCGCTCATCTCAGGCATCCAGTGGGTGGAGGAGCTGATTGAGATCGCAGGCGGCGACCCGGTCTTCACCGAGTTGCGCCGGGCGCGACTCGGAAAGGACCGCATCGTGTCGAGCGAGGCGGTGATCGCCGCGCAACCCGACGTGATCATCGGTTCGTGGTGCGGCAAGCCGGTGCGTAAGGAGCGCATCATGGCCAGGCCTGGGTGGGAGTCGATTCCAGCCGTTCGAACGGGTCACATTTACGAGGTGAAATCGACCTACATCCTCCAACCCGGACCGGCGGCGCTGACCGATGGCCTCAACGCCGTTCATCGCATCATCGCGGGATGGGCGACGGCAGAAACACCGGTGGCAGTGGAGCGATGACGCCGGTTTCGGCGGCACGCGCAAACAGCAGCTCCACCGCCCGGCGTCCTTCATTTCCCAAGTCGATCGAGTAATCGTTCACGTAGAGCTCGATGTGACGGCGCATCACATCCTCGCTCATCTCCTGCGCGTGGGCACGAACGAAGTCCCGGCTGGCATCGGGATGCGCGAATGCGTGCTCGACGCTTCGACGCATGATCCGGTTCATCGCCTGTTGGACGTCGAGTGACAACTCGCGCTTGATGACGATCCCGCCGAGCGGAATCGGCGCGCCGGTACTCTCTTCCCAGAACTCGCCGAGATCGAGGATCTTTCGCAGGCCCCTGGCCTCATAGGTGAAACGGTTCTCGTGGATGATCAGCCCAGCGTCGAAACGTCCGTCGAGGACCGCGGCTTCGATTTCCGAGAACACCAGCGGCGTGCGATCCAACGCCGCCGGAAACGCCAGACGCAGCAGGAAATTGGCGGTCGTGTACACGCCCGGGATCGCGATCCGCAAGCCGCCGGCCGCTACTTCCTGGCGCGGGATTTCACGCCTGGAAATCAGCAGCGGGCCGCACCCCCGGCCGAGCGCGCTGCCGGCGTCGAGCAGGGCGAACCGGTCGGCACAATGCGCGAACGCGTGATAACTCAGCTTGGTGACGTCGATACCGCTGCTGAACGCCCGACGATTCAGCGTCTCGACATCGTCCATCACGATGTCGAACTCGAGTCCTTCGAGGTCGATGCGACCGTGGACGATCGCGTCGAACATGAAACAGTCATTGGGGCAGGGCGAGAATCCAAGGGAGAGCTTCATGCGCGCTCGATGATCTGCAATGCCACGTCGTTGAGGTTGCGGATGGCGAGTTCCATGCGCCACGCGTCGCGATTGCGACGTTCGATAACGTTCGAGACGGCGCGGACCTGCGCGTATGGTACGCCGATCAATGAGCACGCATGGGCAAACGCCGCACCCTCCATGCTTTCAACTTGCGGCTGGAGCCGGCTTTGCACGGCGGCAATCGTCGGTTCGTGCCCGTGGACGGTATTAACGGTGATCCCAGTCACCACCGGCAGCTCGCGTAACGCCGGATTGTCGGGAGCAGCGTCGTTGACGAACACCGCACGTCCTGGCAGGCCCAGCGCGTCGAAGGGGATGAATCGCTCCCCCTCTTCTGCACCCAACTCCGACAATTGGTCGATTGTCACGTGAACGACAGCGCCGAGCGAAACGCTTCGATCGAAGGATCCACAGACACCAAAGTTGAAGGCAACGTCGTAGGACGTTGCCGTGAGAGCCCGGGCGGTCTGCGCCGCCGTGGCGACCATACCGACGCCAGTGATGAGAACATCGAGATGATGCGAACCATGACGCCCGGTCGCAAGACGCGGAATCTCTGCTTCCGTGGCAGCCACGGCCAAAATGCGCATCAAGAGAAGACTATGACAGGCGTCGGGCGACAGGCTACTGGGTGCATCGCGGCGCCGCGACGTTGACGCCTTGCATCACCAGACGCTTGTACTCGGCGAGCTCGGCTTCGCATTGCTGCTTCTTGTTGCGGTTCCACAGCTGCTGGATGCCCCAAACGGCCAAGCTCGAGAACGGAATGGCAGGGGAACGGAATTCTTCGGGCGTCAGAAAATCGATGACTTCGCGGTGGGTCGGCGCACCATACGGCGTCGGGCCGATTAGCGGGTATTCCTTGAGCAGGTCGATCCGCGGCAACGTGCCGAAGACCTCAACGTGATATTCGAGGCTCAACGGATTGTTGCCGCGTTGCTCTCGAACTTCGGCCTGCCTCAGCTCACGTCGAATGCGGCTGAGTGAAACACCCATCTTCGAGGCATCGACGTCAGTTGGCGCTTGGTTGACTGGTGTCGCGGGCTTGGGCTGGTCGGGCTTTACTTCTTCCGGCGACGACGGCGGCTGCTGCGCCTGACCCGCGACGGGTAGCGCAAGCCCGACCACCAGAACTGCCGCCGTGACCAGTTTCATGACGATGTGACCTCGACCTCGCAACCTCTGGTTTGGACGCCCAGCGGTTCGTGCCGGCCGGGCCGTCGCCTACCAGAGGCCAAGCTGCAATTTCGCTGCCTCCGACATCATCTCCTTACCCCATGGTGGATCCCACACGATCTCCACCTTGGCCTCGGTGACGCCGGGGACAGCGGCCGCTTTTTGCTGCACCTCTACCGGCAGGCTTTGCGCGGCCGGGCAGGCGGGCGCGGTCAACGTCATGCGTACGCCAACACGGCCGTCCTTGTCGACGAGCACATCGTAAATGAGGCCGAGCTCGCGAATGTTGACGGGAATCTCGGGGTCGAAGACCGTGCTCAGCGCGTCGAGCACCTGGGGCCTGATGTCCGCCATCTTGACGGGATCGGGCACGATGTCCTCGATCGACTGACTCAGCTCGTTGGCAGGGCTGTCTTCAGGAAGATTTGAAAGGTTCTGCACAGGGATCATTCGGGACATTCTTGCTACGCATCGAGAACAGGGAGTTCAGGGAGATCGGGAGACAAGAATTCAAGGCCTTCCTGACCTCCCCGAACTCCCTGTGCTCAATTCTTACTCAGTGCTCACCGGACCCTCGGCACCCGCGACGGCGGCTTTGAGCGTATGCCAGGCGAGGCTTGCGCACTTGATTCGCGTTGGAAACTCGCGCACCCCTGCCAGCACGGCCAGTTTGCCGATTTCAGGGACCTCCGACTCGGGCGACGAGGTCACCATCTCATGAAACCGCTCGAAGAGCGCACGCGCCTCTTCGACTGTCTTGCCTTTCACCGCGTCCGTCATCAGCGACGCCGAAGCTTTCGAGATCGCGCAGCCAGTCCCCTGGAACGACACATCACCGATCCGGTCGCCCTCGAGTTTGACGTAGAGCGTCAGCCGATCGCCGCAGAGCGGATTGTAGCCCTCCTGCTTGCGGCTCGCCTGCTCGATCGCTCGAAAGTTTCGCGGGCGACGATTGTGGTCGAGAATGACCTCCTGATAGAGGTCGGTCAGTTCCGACATCAGCCGAACACCTGCCGCACACGCTGAAGTGAATCAACAAGGGCGTCCACGTCCTCGCGTGTGTTGTAAATGGCGAGCGACGCGCGAATTGTCGCCGCGATGCCGAAGCGGTCCATCACCGGTTGTGCGCAGTGCTGGCCGGTCCGCACCGCAATGCCCTCACGGTCCAAGACCGTGCCGACATCGTGCGGATGGACACCCTCGATCACGAACGACAACACGCCGGTTTTCTCGCGTGCTTCGCCAATCAGTCGGACTCCCGCCACCTGACGGAGTCGCTCGGTGCCGTACGCGAGCACGTCATCCTCGTGCGCAATGGCTCCCGCGCGATCGATGGCGCTGAGATAGTCGACGGCCGCACCCAGGCCGACCACGCCCACAATGTTGGGCGTCCCCGCCTCGAACTTGTACGGCACCACGTTGTAGGTGGTCTTCTCGAACGTCACCGACGCGATCATGTCGCCGCCGCCACGGTAGGGCGGCATCGCTTCGAGCAGCGACTTCCGTCCATAGAGCACGCCACTCCCCGTCGGACCAAACATCTTGTGGCTCGAGAACACATAGAAGTCGCAATCGAGCGCCGTCACGTCGACGACGACGTGCGGAACGGCCTGGGCGCCGTCGATCAAGACCACCGCGCCGTGTGCGTGCGCCGCCTCGACGATCGCGCGCACCGGATTGATCGTGCCGAGGGCGTTCGAGATGTGGCCCATTGCGACGATCTTCGTCCGCCGCGACAGCATCGAGTGATACGCGTCGAGATCGATCTCCCCGCGATCGCTGATCGGCACGACCTTCAACTGTGCGCCCGTCTGTTCGCAGACGATCTGCCAGGGCACGATGTTGGAGTGGTGCTCGAGCCACGACAGGATGACCTCGTCGCCAGGGCGAAGCACCATCCGCCCGTAGGTCTGGGCGACGAGATTGATCCCGTCGGTCGTGCCGGTCGTCAGCACGATCGACTTTTCATCGGGCGCGTTGATGAACCGCGCGACTTTCTTGCGTGCGCCTTCATACGCCTTGGTGGCGCGCTCACTCAGGAGGTGTGTCGCCCGGTGGATGTTGCCGTTGTCGTGGCGATAGTAGTCGTCCATCGCCTTGAGGACCGACACGGGCTTCTGGCTCGTATTCGCGCTGTCCAGATACACCAGCGGCTTGCCGTGGACGATCTCCGTGAGAATCGGGAAATCGGCGCGGACTTTCTGGATATCGAAGACCGGGCTAAAGCCCCGTCCCTCGGCTGACTGGCTTTCGGCTTCTTTGGTAACAGCCACTGCTCTCGTGCTCACTTGATGGACCCGGCTTCCGCCTCCGCTGAAGCTTCGGCGGACCGCCGTAGCCCCGGCGAAGGCTGGTTAGCCGGGTCGCCATGGTCCGCCAGGTCGCGATCGAGCTGGACGAAGAGTTCCCGTTCGAGCTGGTTCCTCAGCGACTCGATGCTGATCCCCTCGAGCACTTCGCCGACATAGGCGTGAATCAGCATGTCGCGCGCATCCCTGAGTGTCAGCCCGCGCGCCCGGAGGTAGAACAGCGCCTCCTCATCCAATTGACCAATCGCCGCTCCATGCGTGCATTTCACATCGTCCGCAAAAATCTCGAGCTGCGGATTCGAGTTGATCATGGCCTCGTCGGACAACAGGAGCGCCCGATTCGTCTGCTTGGCGTCGGTCTTCTGAGCGTCCTCGCGAACGATGATCCGGCCGTTGAACACGGCACGGGCACGTCCATCGAGAATGCCCTTATACAGCTCGTGGCTCGTGCAGTGAGGCGTCGCGTGGTCGATGGTCGTGTGGTTATCAACCAGGCGCTCGCCGTCCACCAGGTAGCATCCGTCCAGCGCGCAGTGGGCGCCTTCGCCGGCGAGCACCGCCATGACGTCGTTGCGCAGGAGTTTCCCACCCAGGATTACCGTGCGCGACCGGAACGTCGAGCTTCTCTGCTGATGCACGTGCATAGCCGCCATGTGATACGCGGTGTCGGTCTCGCGCTGATCGGTCACGAGATCGAGCGTTGCGTTCTCACCCAGCGATACTTCCGTCACCGTGTTCGTGAAATGACACTCGCCGGCCGCACCAAGGAACGTCTGGGCGACCCGCACGTGGCTATTGGAGCCCACGGTGATCAGAGTGCGTGGGTGGGCCATGGTCTTGCCAGCACCACCGTTGATTACCACCACGTGAATCGGGTGCTCGACGATCGTGTTGGCCGGGACGGAAATGAAAGCGCCGTCCTCGAGAAACGCCGTATTCAGCGCCACGAATGGCGCGTGCTCCCACGGTACCTGCCCAAGATGAGCGACCTCGGGTGAATCGCTCGCCAGATTACGCGCCAGGCTTCCGGCGACGACACCGGCCGGAAGCGCATCGGTGTGCGAAAGCTCCGGCGCGAAATGGCCGTTGAGAATCACCAGGCGGGCGCTCGGCGAGGGGATGCTCACTCGAGTGGCCAGCTGCGCGGCGTTCGTCGGCGCCGCCTCGCCAAGACGAAAAGCGGTGTCCGCGATTGGGGCGATGTTGGTGAAGCGCCACTCTTCCAGCCTCACCGACGGGAAACCCAGCGCGGCAAATCGAGCGACCCCGCGAGCTCGCAGGTCCCGCAACCACTGTGGCGACGTGGCACCGCGACCCTGGGCGAAACGTGCCTGCTCGGCCAACACCGCGTCGTGCCGTTCGGCCACGGTCGTCATGCCTTCGCTCCTGCCGCCGATGGCTCGAGCCACACGTAGCCCTTCTCCTCGAGCTCGAGCGCCAGCTCACGTCCGCCGGATCGAACCAGCAGACCATCGCTGAGCACGTGCACGAAGTCGGGCACGATGTAATTCAACAGGCGCTGGTAGTGCGTCACGACGATGAACGAGCGATCCGCGGCGCGCATCGCGTTGACGCCGTTGGCAACAATCTTCATCGCGTCGATATCGAGTCCAGAATCCGTCTCGTCGAGGATCGCCAGCATCGGCTCGAGTACCGCCATGTGGAAGATCTCGTTGCGCTTCTTCTCTCCACCGGAAAACCCCTCGTTGACGGATCGCTGCAGCATCGTCTCATCGACTTGCAACAGCTTTGCCTTGGCGCGAATGAACTGCATGAAGTCGATGGCGTCGAGCTCCTCGAGGCCCTGGTGCTTACGGCGGGCATTGAGGGCGGCTTTCAGGAAGTAGGCATTGTTGACGCCGGGAATCTCGACCGGGTACTGAAACGCCATGAAGACGCCCTCGCGGGCGCGCTCATCTGGCGACATGTCGAGCAGGTCCTTGCCTTCGTAGAGGACCTCGCCGCTGGTGACCTCGTATCCCGGATGTCCCGACAGCGCACGCGCCAGGGTGCTCTTGCCGGATCCGTTGGGACCCATGATGGCGTGGACTTCGCCCTTGCCGACCGACAGATTGATCCCGCGGAGAATCTCCTTGTCCTCCGCGCGCACTTTCAAATTCCGCACTTCAAGCATCATCCAACTGATCCTTCCAATGAGATACCGAGCAGCTTCTGCGCCTCGACGGCAAACTCCATCGGCAGCTCGCGAAACACTTCCTTGCAGAATCCACTGACGATCATGTTGATCGCGTCTTCCTTGACGATGCCGCGCTGCTCGCAATAGAAGATCTGGTCCTCGCCAATCTTCGAGGTCGACGCTTCGTGCTCGACGCTGGCTGAGGTGTTCTTGATCTCCAGGTACGGGAACGTGTGCGCGCCGCACCGATCGCCGATGAGCAACGAGTCGCACTGCGAGTAGTTGCGCGCGTTGGCGGCGTTCTTCCCGATCTTCACCGCGCCGCGATACGTGTTCTGACCGCGGCCAGCGGAAATACCCTTCGACACGATCGTGCTACGCGTGTTCTTCCCGAGATGAATCATCTTGGTGCCGGTATCCGCCTGCTGATAGTTGTTGGTCACCGCCACCGAGTAGAACTCGCCCACCGAATCGTCACCCTGCAGGATGCAGCTCGGATACTTCCAGGTGATCGCCGATCCGGTCTCTACCTGCGTCCACGTGATCTTCGAACGTCGGCCCTTGCAGAGGCCCCGCTTGGTCACGAAGTTGTAGATGCCGCCCTTCCCCTGCTTGTCGCCGGGATACCAGTTCTGGACCGTCGAGTACTTGATGGTGGCGTTCTCGAGTGCCACGAGCTCGACCACCGCGGCGTGCAGCTGGTTCTCGTCGCGCTTGGGCGCCGTGCACCCTTCGAGATAGCTGACCGTCGCTCCCTCGTCACACACGATCAACGTCCGCTCGAACTGACCCGTATCCTTGGCGTTGATGCGGAAGTACGTCGACAGCTCCATCGGACAACGAACGCCCTTGGGCACGTAGACGAAGCTACCGTCGCTGAAGACAGCCGAGTTGAGCGAGGCGAAGAAGTTGTCGGTATGCGGAACAACCGACCCGAGGTACTGCCGCACGAGATCGGGATGCTGACGCACCGCTTCGGAGAACGAGCAGAAGATGATGCCCAGCTTCGCCAGCTTCTCGCGGAACGTCGTCGCCACGGAAACCGAGTCGAAGACGGCATCGACGGCAACCCCGGCCAGCAATTGCTGCTCAATCAGCGGGATGCCCAGCTTCGCGAAGGTCGCCCGAATCTCGGGATCGACCTCGTCCATGCTGTTCAGCTTTTTCTTCTCTTTGGGCGCAGCGTAGTAGCTGATGGCCTGGTAGTCGATGGGCTCGTACTTGACGTTCTGCCACTTGGGCTCGGTCATCTTGAGCCACACGCGAAACGCCTTCAGCCGCCACTCCAGCAGCCACTGGGGCTCGCCCTTCTTCTCCGAGATCAGACGGACGACGTCCTCGTTGAGCCCTTTGGGAACGATGTCCTGCTCGACGTCGGTGACGAACCCGTACTTGTATTCGGTGTTCGCGAGTTGCTCGATAACCTCGGTTGACGTACTCATGAATCCTGAATCCTTGTCAGTTGCCAGTTACCAGTTGCCAGTTCAAAGAGCCTTTGAACTGTGTAACTGATAACTGGAAACTGCAAGCTGACTAAAGCTCTCCCCGCAGCCGCACGTCGACTTCGCGTGCGGGTTTCGCAGTGTGAAATTCGTTGCCAGCATGTTCTTCTCGTCGAAGTCCAACACCGTGCCGTCGAGCAGCTTGTAGCTGCGCGGATCGACGAAGATCCTCGCTCCACCAGGACCCTCGAACGTGAGGTCGGTGTCACGAGGCGTCTGATCCCAGCCGAAGACGTAGCTGAAGCCCGAGCAGCCGCCGGCCTTGACCGCCACGCGCAGACCACCGCCCTCCAGCTTGTTCTTGGCCAACTGGCGAGTGATGACGCGCGCCGCGCTCTCAGAGATCTCGATCATTGCTTGCGTTCCCAATCCTCAATCGCGCTCCTGGCGGCTTCGACCGCCAGCGCCGCGACCCCAGCCCGCTCGATCGGCAGCTCCAACTCTGCGACGACTGCCAGCGAGTCAATGGCCAGGGCATCCTCCACACTCGAACCGAGCAGCCGCTCGGTCACCAGGCTCGCGCTCGCAATCGCCGCGCTGCAGCCAAACACTTTGAAAACAGCCTCGCCGATTCGGCGCGACTCGCGATCAACCCTCACCTGGATACGCGTCATGCTGCCGCGCTCCAACGTTCCTGCCTCACCCGTCCCGACATCCGCTGCGTCGCGCGGCAACCACCCGACATTCTTGGGGTCACGCACGCGCTCGAGGACCGCCGATGAGTAGTTCATTCACTCTGCCCGGGCTAAAGCCCCGGCCCTCAGCCCTGACCAGCCCTAAGCCGGTGTCATCGCCCGCAGCCGCGACACCACGTCGCCGACCACCGTCACTGCGCGATCGATCTCCGCTTCCGTCGTCCAGCGTCCGAGGCCAAACCGAAGCGACGCCAGCGCGAGCTCGGTCTTGTGTCCGAGCGCCTTCAGCACGTGCGATGGTTCGGCCGCGGTGCATGCCGCACCAGACGACACCGCGATCTCGTCACACAGGCTCACGAGCAGCGCCTCACCATCAACCCCGGGGAAGCTGACGTTCAAATTCCCCGGCAACCGGGCCTTCAGATCGCCATTGACCACGAGGTCGCTCACAACGCTTTCGAGACCCGTCAGCAGTCGCGCTCGAAGCGCCGCCAAGCGATCCGATTCCGCGGGCATCTGTTGCTGCGCCAGAGCGGCGGCCGCACCGAAGCCCACAATCCCCGGAACGTTCAATGTGCCGGAACGCATTCCGCGTTCGTGGCCACCGCCGTCGAGTTGCGCCGCGATCGTCACGCGCGGATTACGACGCCGCACGTAGAGCGCCCCAACACCCTTGGGCCCGTACAGCTTGTGCGCCGTGAACGACGCGAGATCGACGCCGAGCGCCTCGACGTCGAACGGCACCTTGCCAGCTGCCTGCACGGCGTCGGTATGAAACAGCGCACCTCTATCGTGCGCAATCTCCGATATCTGCCTCAGCGGCGCCACGACACCGATCTCGTTGTTCACCGCCATGACGCTGACCGCCAACGTCTTGTCGGTGACCGCCGCACGCAGCGCCTCGAGATCCACAAGGCCGTCGGGCTGGACCGGTAACACCGTCGTTCGACAGCCCACCGATTCCAGCCGCTTGCAGGTGTCGAGCACCGACTTGTGCTCGGTGATCACGGTCACCACGTGATCGCGTTGGCTGGATCGAACGTCCGCCAACCCCTTCAAGGCGAGGTTGTTTGCCTCGGTTGCCCCGCTCGTGAAAACGATTTCCTTCGCGTTGGCGCCAACCAGTCGCGCTACCGACGACCGTGCGTCTTCGACTGCTTCGTTGGCGACCCACCCCAGACGATGTTGTCGGCTTGCGGCATTTCCAAACTGCTCCGTGAAGTACGGCACCATTGCCGCCAGCACCGCTGGGTCAACCGGCGTCGTCGCTTGATAATCGAGATAAATCACGTCAATGGTCCGTGACGAAGGTCATCCTCGACACGGTGTGAGTCTCCGGCGCGACCGGCGGCGGATCGATCGTCAGATCCGCAACGGTCACGGTGGTCAGCGTCTCGAGAATCCGGCCGCGAATCTTCCACAGCGGATCTCGAATGCTGCACTTCGAGTACTGCTCGCAGCGGTGGTCGTCCGGCGAGCACGCCGTTACAGTCACCGGCCCGTCCACCGCCTGGATGACATCGGCTACGGAAATCGTCGCCGCCGCCCGCCCGAGCCGGTAGCCGCCGCGCGTTCCCTGCACCGAGACGAGCAGTCGGGCGCGCACCAACCGCTGCAGCACCTTGGCCAGCAGTTCGAGCGGAATCTCGTACGATTCGGCGATCTCACGCGCGCTCGACGACCCGCCGGTCTCGTGCCGACCGGCGAGGTGCTTCATCGACATCAGCGCGTAATCAGCCTTTTTTGACAACCTGAGCATGTGGTTCAGCTCGTGCTTAAATCCGACCTTCTGAGTCTTATTTTATCACTTCGGTTACGCCTCAATACTTGGGCTGGCTCGGGTCGACCTGGTCGATCCACCCCAGGATGCCGCCCGCAAGGTTCCGCACGTTCTTGAAGCCAATCGACCGCAAGAAGCCCGTGGCCTTCGCACTGCGCACGCCCGACTTGCACTGGCAGACGATGGCGGCGTTCTGGTCGAGCTCCTCGTATCGCTGCGGCAACTCGCCCAGCGGAATCAACTTGGAGCCGGCGATGCGATTGATCTGATACTCCTGCGGCTCCCGCACGTCGACGATGACGATGGGTTCGCCGCGATCAAGACGCTCCTTGAGCTCACGAGGAGTCATCTCGTCGGTCGTGATTCCAGTCACGCTATCAGCCTCTCGAGGGGCCACTCCACAGAACTGCTCGTAGTCGATCAATTCGGTGACCGTGGGGTGGCTGCCACACACCGGGCAATCGTCGTCCTTGCGAAGCTTCAGCTCACGGAACTTCATGCGAAGCGCGTCGAAGATCAGGAAGCGCCCGATGAGCGGTTCGCCGGTTCCGAGAATCAGCTTGATGGTTTCAGTCGCCTGGATTGTTCCGATGATGCCTGGCAGCACGCCGAGCACCCCACCCTCGGCGCAGCTCGGGACCAGCCCCGGAGGTGGTGGCTCGGGATAGAGGCAGCGATAGCAAGGACCTTCCTTCGTCCCAAACACCGAGGCTTGCCCCTCGAAGCGGAAGATGCTGCCGTACGCATTCGGCTTACCGAGCAGCACGCACGCGTCGTTCACCAGGTAACGCGTCGGAAAGTTATCTGTGCCGTCGAGAATCACGTCGTACGGCTCGAACAACTGCAGCGCGTTCTCGGAGCTCAGCGCAGTCTCGTACGTCTCCACGTGAACGTTGGGATTGAGCGCGTTGATGCGATCCTTTGCAGAATCGAGTTTGGGCCGGCCAACGTCGCTGGTGCCATGCAGCAACTGCCGCTGCAAGTTGCTCATGTCGACCACGTCGAAATCGACGATGCCCAGCGTGCCAACGCCTGCAGCAGCCAGGTACATCGCGGCGGGGGAACCAAGACCGCCCGCGCCAATACACAACACCTTCGCGGCCTTGAGCGCGCGCTGACCGTCCATCCCCACCTCGGGCAGGATGAGGTGACGGCTGTAGCGCTTGACCTCGTCCCCCGAAAGCGGCGGCAGCTCGCGTTGCTGAATCCTCGAGCTCGCCCCTGAAGTCGCCTGGCGGTTCTCGGCTATCGTCCCCGTGCCTCCGGCAACGGACGGAATGATGCTGACGGTGTCGCCAGTCTTGAGAGGCGTCCGATCCTTTTGCAGGTAGCGGATATCCTCGTCGTTCACGTAGACGTTGACGAAGCTTCGCAGCCTGCCTTCTTCGTTGAACAAGTGCTGCTTCAGTCCGGCAAAACGGGTCGTCAGATTGGCGAGCACCTCGCTGACGGTTGCGCCCTCGAGCTCGACGACATCCAGTTTGTCGGTATACGGCCGCAGCGGCGTCGGAATATGAATCTTCACGGGCATGGTTTCTCTCTCAGCGTTCGGCAGTTAGTTCAGCGTTCACAGGCTCTTCGTCGAATTGCGATCGGTCTTCGCGAAGCCGCCAGGAGCGCAGCTCGCGTGGCTGCCCGTCTCGAATCGACACGATCACGTACGAGAACGAGGGCCATGCGTGGTCGAGGTCGTACTGCGACGGCCGCGCCGGATGATCCGGATGGGAGTGATAGAACCCGAGCAGCTCGCGGCCGGTCTCGGCGGCTCGCGCTTCGGCCGCACGATAGTCGGACGGTCGCACGAGGAAACGGCGACGCGGACCTTCTTCGGTCATGTTCGGCAACGCAAACGATTCGGTGACGACCGAATTGCGACCGATCAACGCGCCGCAACATTCGTTCGGGTAGGTGTCGGCGCCGTGCTCCCGGATCGCGACGACAATGTCGTCGCGCAATGTGACCGCCATCAGTTCGCCTCGCTCCAAAAACTCTCCGACAGGTAGCGCTCGCCTCCGTCGGGGAAGATGATGACGATGACTTTGACCTGGCTAAAGCCTGGTCCCTCACTAAAAGCCGGTCCCTCACTGTTCAGCAGCTTCAGCGCAGCGGCCAGATTGGCGCCGCTGGAAATGCCCACCAGCAATCCTTCTTCCGCGGCAAGGCGACGCGTCATCGCGTGCGCAGCCTCAGTGGAAATCCCGAGGTCAACATCCGCGAGCGAGGGATCGTAAATCCCCGGCACGATCGCGGACTCCATGTGCTTGAGACCTTCGAGTCCGTGTAACGGCGAATCGGGCTGCACCGACACGAGCCTGATCGACGGCTTCAGCTCTCGCAGTTTGCGGCCCGTGCCAACGAACGTGCCGCTCGTTCCCAGACCTGCGATGAAATGTGTCAAACGGCCTTCGGTCTGCTCCCAGATTTCTGGCGCCGTCGACTCGTAGTGCGCGAGCCAGTTGAATCGGTTGTTGTACTGGTCGGGATAGAAGAGGCCGTCGGGATTCTCCGCGGCGCGCCGCCTGGCTTCGCGTATCGCCCCATCGGACCCTTCCAACGGGTCGGTAAAAATCAGCTCCGGCCCATAGGCCTGGAGGATGCGTCGGCGCTCAGGCGTGATGTTCTTCGGAACGCACAACGTCACTCCGTACCCAAGCGCGGCGCCAATCATCGCGTAAGCGATTCCGGTGTTGCCCGACGTGGCATCGAGAAGCCGGCGGTCGCGTGTGAGGGCACCAGACTTCAGCGCTTCGCAGATCATGCGGGCGGCCGGCCGATCTTTCACCGAGCCGCCAGGGTTCAGCCATTCCGCCTTCGCGTATAGCTCAACGCCTGAGAAGTCCCGTTCAATCCTGGTCAGCCGGACCAGCGGGGTCTGGCCAATGGCATCGAGAATGGAGCGACCGGCGGTCGCTTGGATGGCGTCGCAGGACAGCGTCATAAATCCGACCTGAACGGTCCAATATACCACGCCGAAAGGGCGAGCAGCCTGCGTCTATTGGGTATTCTAGGCGTGGCCTTCGGCCGGAGCAGGCCTCGATCACGTGACTTCCACCGACTATCAACGAGCACGCCGACACCTGATCCGCGTCGATCCGCGACTGGCCACCATCATCAAGCAGGTCGGCGCCTGCGGACTGCAGGACATCCCCCAGGTTCCACCGTTCATGGCGCTGGCCGAAGCTATCGCCTCGCAGCAGCTGTCGACGAAGGCTGCGGACACCATCTTCGGGCGATTCTGCGGCCTGTTTGGCCCGGAGGGCATCCCGGAGCCCGCCCGCTTGCTCCAGTTCGACGACGAGTCGATACGCGGCGTGGGATTCAGCCGGTCGAAGGTGGTGTTTCTTCGCGACCTCGCATCACGCGTCGTCGAGCGACGCCTCGAGCTCGATTCGCTTCACGAGCGCGAAGATCTGCACGTGATGGAGCAGCTCACTGCGGTCAAAGGCATTGGTCCGTGGACCGCAGAAATCTTTCTGATGTTCAGGCTGCGGCGTCCGGACATTTTTCCAGCCGATGATCTTGGCCTCGTCAAGGCCGCGCAGCGACTGTACGGCCTGCGCCAACGTCCGTCGAAGAAGCGCCTGCTGCGAATGGCGGAAGTCTGGCGGCCCTATCGATCGGTCGCAGCCTGGTATTTGTGGCGAAGTCTCGCCCTTCCAGAAAATGGAAAGGCAGCGACCAAGGTCACGAACGGCAAGCGGCGGCGCCGTACTACTTAAGCGTGGCGGTCATCATGATCGTCGCGCGAATCTCGATTTCGCTCGCCACGATCGGCGTTTGCGCCGTGCTGGCCTCAGCGACGCGCGCCATCATCATCGGTGGAGGCGGAACGTAGGGCCGGCTTCCCGGCTCTTCGATCCGCAGCACGCGATCGACGGTCCGGCCGGCACCGGAGGCCGCCGCTTCGGCCCGCGCTCGGGCATCGGCTGTTGCGCGCTTCAGGGCTTCGCGCTCCAACGACTCGCGCTGTTTGACGTCAAAGCGCACGCCGTGCACGTTGTTTGCCCCGCTGGTCACCGACAAGTCGATGATCTCGCCAACTCGGGAAACGTCGTCTGCCCGAATCTCGACCATGTTGCGCGCGACGTAACCCTTGGGGATCTGCCGGCCGTTGACCCAGTCCGATTCGAGATCGAGCTGCACGGTGAGGGTCCTGATCGCATCCTTCGCCAGTCCAATTCCCGAGAGCTTCTGCTGCACTGCGCTCATCGTGGTGGCGTTCTGAGACTGCGCTTCCTTCGGGTTGCGGTTGCGACTCTCGACAGCGAGTGTGATGAACGCCTGATCTGGTGCGGCGCGCACGACCCCTTCGCCGGAGACGACGACCACTGGCTCGTTGGTCGGCGGGGCCGGCTGGGCGCTGGCCATAGAAGAACAGCCGACGATGGCCACCGCCACCGCCAACCGATTGATGAACTGGTTCACATTGCCCTCCGTCACGGCGCCTGGAACTACCCTAACAGTCCGTGGTGAAAGTCGACACGTGAGAAAAAGGGGACAGACCCCTTTTTCCACATTTTAGAATCTCGAGAAAAAAGGGGTCTGTCCCCTTTTTCTTGTCCCATCACCACGGACTGCCGCAGGCCGTCGCCACTTCCACCACGGGGCTGCTAACCCGGTTCCTCCGAATAGGCGACCCGGAACCCGATGCTGTACGCGTAAGTGTCACTCGGGACCTTGTGACGATGCGCGCATCGTAGTTGGGCGACGTCGTGCGTGACCCATGACCCGCCCCGCACCAACCGAAGCGCGGCCTCGGTCGACCCGCGAGGGTTCCGCAGGATCCCGTCGTGGTAGGCATCGGCGCGATACCAGTCTGAGACCCACTCCCACACATTGCCACTCATATCGTACAGCCCGAAATCGTTGGGCGAGTAACTGCCGACGGAGCGAGTGCCCGCGTGCTTCTTGAGGCCAGGATCGGCGAGAAAGTTCGCGCGAGAGGAATCGATGTCGTCGCCCCACGGGTACCGCCGGCCCTCGCGGCCGCCGCGCGCGGCTCGTTCCCACTCGGCCTCGGTTGGCAAGCGCACCGCGAGGCCAACTCGAGTCGACAGCCAGGCACTGTAAGCCACGGCCTCCCCGAACGAGACGAGGGTCACCGGGTGATCCGGCTTGTTCGGGGGAAACGTGCCGTGTTGCCAAACGTAAGCGCTGGCCAGGTCGCGGAACGACATTTCGTCGGCCGCCGTGACCACCCGAGGCAGTTCGCGGACGGCGGGAACGGCATGACTGGTCGCGCGGACGAATTCCGCGTATTGAGCGTTGGTAATCTCGTGGACGGAAAGGTAGAAGGCGTCGACAGAGACCCGGTGTACGGGACGTTCGTCCTCGTCACCATCTTCCGATCCCATGTCGAACTCGCCTGCGGGGACACGAATGAACCGGGGGACCAGTTCGTCGGTCATCAGCGCTCGTCAGCCGAAAGTATACTTGCCCGCCATGAGACTGGAACAATTTGCAATGGAGCGCATGCAGTCCACGTGGGAGAACCTGGTGGACTTCAACCTCTCGGAGAGCGGCGTCCATCCGCTGACCCCTCGCGAGCTCCTCGCTCAGGACGACCTCGCCGTCGTTCTCGACCAGCCGCTGGTGTATTCCCAGTCGAACGGAACGACGGCGCTTCGCTCTCTGATCGCACAGCAGTATCCCGGCAGCACCGCCGACCATATCCAGGTCACCAACGGCGGCTCCGAGGCCAACTACATCGTCTCGTGGCGCTTAATCGAGCCCGGCGATGAAGTTGCAATGCTCGTCCCCAACTACATGCAAACGTGGGGGTTAGTGCGGGCCTTCGGCGCAACAGTCAAACAATGGCCGTTGGTTGAAGACCGCAATGCTGGCCGATGGCGACCCGATCTTGATGCCCTGTCGAAGGTGGTCTCGGAACGTACGCGGCTGATCGTCATCTGCACCCCCAACAATCCAACCGGCGCGCGGCTGACGACGAACGAGCTAGACGAGATCGGGCGGATCGCAGATCGCGTGGGTGCCTGGGTCCTCTCGGACGAGGTCTATCGCGGTGCCGAGCTCGATGGCCAGGAAACCCCGTCGATGTGGGGACGAAGCGAACGGGTCATCGTGACCAGCGGATTGTCGAAAGCGTATGGCCTGCCCGGCCTGCGGATCGGTTGGATCGCTGCTCTACCCTCTTTCGTGGCGTCAACGTGGTCCTATCACGACTACACGACGATCGCGCCAGGGGCACTGAGTGATCGGTTGGCAAGAGTGGCCCTCGATCCCGCGCGCCGAACCGCCCTTTTGGAGCGGACACGTGGCATCTTGCGTTCGAACTTGCCGATCATCGAAGGGTGGCTGCGGGACCACGCGCCAATGTTCTCGTGGCTGCCGCCAGAGGCGGGCGCAATCGTTTACGTTCGCTACAACTACGCAATCAACTCCACTGAGCTGGTTACGCGGCTGAGGGACGAAAAGAGCGTCTTGATCGTTCCGGGCGATCACTTCGGCATGGACGGTTACCTGCGGCTCGGATTCGGAGAGCGGCCGGATTACCTCAACCAGGGGCTCGAGCGGCTTCATCAGTTGCTTAGCGCGCTGACCGACCAGGTCTCCACTACATAGATCGTCTCGCCAGCCCAGATCCATGCGCGACCCGGAAATTGCCCTGGCGCTTGTCGGGTTTGGCAACGTCGGACGACGATTTCTTCGGCTGCTGGACGAAGTTGCAGACCGTCTCGACTTCAACTGGCGGCTCGTCGCGATTGGCACCCGTCACCACGGGAGCGTCGTCGCTCCAGGGGGAATCGATCCATCGCAAGCGCTCCGGACGGCCGACGAAAATGAGTCGTTCGCGTCGCTGGACGAAACACCGCGGGAACGCAGCGGAATCGATGTCATCCGCCAGGTGACCGAAGAGCTGTCGGACGATGCGGCCGAGGGTCGGCTGGTGGTGATCGAAACGACAATTCTGGACATCGATGACGGCGAGCCGGCCACTGCCCATGTGCGGGCGTCGCTCGAAGGCCTGGCCCATGTGGTCACCACCAACAAAGCGCCGGTGGCCTTTGCCTATGACGAGCTCGACGGGTTGGGCGAATCCGTCGATCGCATTTTTTTCTTCGAAGGCGCTGTCATGGACGGCGTGCCCGTCTTCAACCTCGTACGCGAGACCATGCCGGCCGTGTTCGTCGACGGCTTCCGCGGCATCATCAACACGACGTGTCAGTACATCCTGTCGCAGATGGAGCGCGGCGTACCGCTCGACGCCGCCATTGCGGACATGCAGGCGCGTGGCATCACCGAAGCGGATCCGTCGTTGGATGTCGACGGCTGGGACGCGGCGGCGAAGACGGCAGCACTCGTCAATGTCCTGATGGGCGGATCCATTACGCCGCATCGCGTGCAACGGTCCGGCATTCGCGATATCGACGAAGGTGAGATCCGGGACGCGATCGCGCACGGTCGGCGGATTCGACTTGTCGCGTCGGCGTCACGACATGGTGGGCAACTCGAGGCCCGCGTCGAGCCCGAATTGATCGATGCCAGCGACCCGCTGGCAGCTCTCGGGCCATCAGAGAACGCCCTTTACCTCCACACGGATCTGCTGGGTGACATCGGCATCGTTCAGCGCACGAGCTCGGTCACGCAAACCGCATACGCCATCCTGAGCGACCTTTCCCGAATCAGCCGACGGCTTCGAGAGCTTTAGCCAGGGCTTTCGGATCGAACCCTTGGATGATCGTCTCGCCGATCACGGTGACCGGTATGGAGCGATAGCCCAAGGCAATCAGATCGTCGTACGCCTTCTGGTCTTCGTCGACGACGCGAACTGTGAAACTCTTTCCCGCGCGTGAAAGAAACTCTTTCACCATCTCGCAGGATCGTCAGGCGTGGCCGCTGAAAACAACTATTTCCATTCAGCCTAGAATAGCCGGATGCCTGGACCGCTGTCGGGCACGACCGTGATCGACCTCACGCGCGTGCTCTCCGGACCGTACTGCACGATGGTGCTGGCGGACCTCGGGGCCCGCGTCATCAAAATCGAGCATCCCGTCCGAGGCGACGACACGCGGCACTGGGGCCCGCCCTTCGTTGCCACAGAGAGCGCTTACTTTCTCAGCATCAACCGGAACAAGGAGAGCCTGACGCTCGACTTCAAGAAGCCCGAGGGTCGCGCCGTGCTCGATCGTCTGCTGGCCGATGCCGACGTAATGGTCGAGAATTTTCGTCCGGGAACGCTCGATGACGTGGGGCTGGGCGCCGAGGCGCTCACGCAGCGCTACCCGCGGCTGATCTGCTGCTCGATATCCGGCTACGGCCAGACCGGACCTCGACGTGAAGAGCCGGGCTATGACGCCGTGATGCAGGCCGAGGGCGGACTGATGAGCATCACCGGCGAGCGTGACGGCCCCCCGTATCGTCTGGGAGTCGCCATCACCGATATCGTGTCCGGGTTGTTTGCGGCGCAAGGTGTCCTGGCTGCACTCTTCGCGCGCACCACCACCGGCCGGGGGCAGCGGATTGATATCGGCATGCTCGATGCCACCGCAGCGCTGCTCACCTATCAAGCGGGTGCTTACTTCGTCACCGGCGAGGTGCCCGCGCGCATGGGCAACCGGCACCCGACCATCACGCCGTACGAATCGTTCGAAACGGCTGATGGCGACCTCGTGATCGCCGGCGGCAACGACGACATCTGGCGGCGCTTGTGTGGCGCACTCGAGCTCGATGGGCTCGCAGACGATCCGCGGTTTCGAACCAACAAAGATCGGGTGGCGAATCGCAACGAGCTACGCCCGATCCTCGAGCGGGCGCTCAAGACGCGCTCGCGCGCCGACTGGGTGGAACGGCTCGCCAAAGTGGGCGTTCCGTGCGGATCGGTGCGGGAGATCAGCGAAGTGCTCGCCGACCCGCAGATTGCGGCTCGCGAAATGGTCGCCGAAGTGCATCACCCAACCGTCGGCCGGACTCGAGTGATTGGCTCGCCTCTCAAGTTGAGCGACACGCCGCCGAGCGTGCGCACGGCGCCGCCGATGCTCGGGCAACACAGTGATGCGGTCCTGACCGAACTCGGCTACGATTCCGCCGCAATTGCCAATCTGCGGACGACAGGAGTGATTTGAGATGGCGGAAATCAGCCTGATCCGCAAGCGGCTCCGCTCGGAGATCGACGCCGCCCGAAAGTCGGCCGCCGAGCGCAGACAGCGCACGGCAGCGGCCGACAAGGCCTACGAGTTCTTCCTTATAGGCATTGCCGTACCCGTGTTTCGTCAGATCGCGAATGCCCTTCGCTCCGAGAATCTCCAGTTCGAAGTGCAAACACCATCGAACGGCGTGCGTCTCACATCCGACCGCAATCGTGACGGCATCGAGATCGAGCTCGACGCAACCGTCGATCCGCCAGTGCCGATGATCGTGACGACCTATGCGAAAGGCAGTCGGGTTGTGCGTAACGAGCGACCGATCAAGCCCGACGCGACCATCGAAAGCATCACTGAAGACGATGTCATCGAGCGCGTGATGGAAGAGATCAGGCCCTGGCTGGGATAGTACGGTGTTTGAGACCAGTGGCCACGTGCAGGGTCATGAATCCAAACATCAATGGGATCACTCGGACTTGCGCGAAGCCACGGGCGCCGAGCAGCGACGCGATCCCCTCAGCTCCGGGATATCGCTTGATCGATTCCGGAATATATCGATAGGTGTCGGGATCGCGGTGCAGGGCCCAGCCAAGCATGGATCCCACGACCGTCATATAGGCCAGGAACGCGTGCCTGACAACCGCTGATGTGGGGCGGTTGAAGTCCAGCGAGAGCAAGCGCCCGCCCGGCTTCAGCACGCGCACGATCTCATCGAGCGCAACCCCGAGATCCGGTACATTGCGAAGCCCATAACCCGTCGAGACCACGTCGACACTTGATGTGTTGATTGGCAAGGCGGTCATGTCGGCCACCAGGAAATGCGGCGCTCCGCGGTCGTCGCTCACCAATTCTCCTGATTTGGCGCGGGCGAGCTCGATCATGCGCTTGGTGACGTCCAGTCCGGTCGCGCGCGCACCCGCACGCATGGCTTCGAAGGTGATGTCACCGGTCCCACATGCGAGATCGAGCAGGCGTTCTCCCGTGGCCAGCGACGCTTCGCGAACCAGCCGCCGCTTCCACGACCGATCGCGGCCAAACGAAAGGAAGACGGTGATGAAGTCATAGCGATCCGCAATCGTGGCAAAGAGGGATCGAACGTAGCGTTGCTTGTGATCGGGAGAATCGAAAGCCGTACGGAGTCTGGGCACGCCGCACGTCAGAGTATCAGGGCGTGACTTCGACCACGCCTTTCATCAGCTCTGAGTGCGGGCGGCACAGGTATTCGTATTGTCCTGTCTGAGTTGGCACCGTAAACGTCACTTCGGCGCTCTCGCCAGCACGGATCTGCGTCACCTGCACACCCCACGCGGGAATCTGGAAGTCGTGCAGCAGTCCAGGCGCCTCGTTCTTGAGGACCAGCCGAACCCGTTCGCCCGCCCGCATGGAGATGACCGGATGGGGCTCGTCAGGCTCGTCCGCCAAAACGAACGTCATGCCGCGTGCTATGACGACAATCTCGCGAGGGGATCCTGAGCAAGAGATCGCGATGCCAACCGACAAGGCGATAGCCGCATACGCTGTCAGCCGCAGCCGCCTCACGTGCGGCTATCCGACGATGAGGCCGGTGACGTACATCACGAGTACGCCGGCGGCGAGCCCTGCGACGACTGGAGCTTCTCGCAGGTAACGCGTCATGCCTGCGGCGCCGGCACTTTGCCCCAGGATTTGACGCGTAACCTGGGCGATGCCACCCACGCCGAGAGCGAGGAAGAAGACCGCGACGACCGGGGAATAGATGAAGGCGCCAATCCACGCGCCAAGAATCGTCGGCACGCCGCCAATCAATCCCAGCTGCGCCAGCTGCCACGGTCCCACGCGCTGCTCCTCACTGCTGTGGCGCGCCAGTGGTGCGACGATCGCAAGACCCTCGGTCGTGTTGTGGAGGGTGAAGCCGACGATGAGCAGCGTGCCGAGCGCCATCTCGCCCAGCGCAAACGCCGAACCGATGGCCAGGCCTTCGCCGAAGTTGTGAAGCCCGATGCCGACGGCGATCAGCAGAGCGAGAATCCAGCCGCTCGGTGTCCGCGCCGTCTCTCGCTCGTTTTCGCGCCGCTTCACCAGCCACGCACCGACGAAATCAAGCGCGAGATACGCGCCCAAGGCGCCAAAGATGAACAACGCAGGCCCCTGCAGCGAACCCGGCACGAGCGCCGCCGCTTCGAGACCATCGTGAGCGGAATCCACGAGCAAGTACGCCAGCAAGCCGATCGTCAACGCCATGAGGAACTGCATCCCACTGCGTCCGATCTGCCGCATCAATGGGTACCAGAGCAGTCCCAACGCCACCGGAATCACGCCGACGTACAAACCGATGAGCGCGAAAACGCCAAGGAATCGTGCACTCGGACGCGGGGTTTCCAGCGCGACGGGAATCGTGTGATCGAAGGTGACGCCGGTCGACGTCAACAGCCGCACGACGTGAGCCTCACCTGGCACCCACGGATATGGGATTGAAATGCGTGTTCTGCGCAGGTGCGGCACCGTCGTCCCGCCATCCGCCTGAAACGTCCAAAACGCATCGTCTACGACGACCTGTGCAATGGTGACGTCGTCCGGTCCGTCGTTGAGGACCGAAAGGATGATCATGTTGGGCTCGAGCTCCACGCGAGTGATGGCGAGTCGCTCGACAGGCGGAGTGTCCGAGCTTTGAAGCAGCCGCGCCGGTCCCAATCCGACGATGAGCGCGAGCAATGCACCAAGCAACACCAAGGGAGCCAGGGCGAGCAGCCAGAAGCCCAGCCCGGATCTCGAGGCCGGTACGCCAGCGGCAACGGCGCTGGAGGCTTCAGGACTCACGGCGTGATCCCTCCGCTCTGAACAGCCCCATCCAGCCCAGCTCGGCAAACTCGCTCTGATGCGCGTGGAACATGAAATTGCCGGGATACCGGAACGTCGTTTCGAGAATCGCTCGTTCGCCCTGACACAAGGTGATTGTGTCGGTGTGTTCGCTTGGCGTTGTGCGAGTGCCGGGGCGGTACGCGTCGAAGAACATCCCGTGCAGGTGGAAACTGTTGATCAGGTCGAACTCGGTGATGTTGACGAGGTAGATCCGTACCAGCCTGCCAACCGTCACCTTGATCGGCTGCGCCATGTACGCGTTCGCGACGGTGTTGACCGCGTACACCTCGTTCTCGCTGTCGAAATTCGAGTCGAATCCGTTCATCATCATCACGAGCTCGTCGGCAGGTGGTCGACCGCCACGCGGATCGATGATGAACGTTCCATACAGTCCCTTGTGAATGTGTCGCTTCAACGGCACCGCGTGGCAGTGATAGAGATGAAGACCCGCGGGTTCAGCGTCGAATTCGTAGGTGAACGACTCGCCTGGGAGCACTTCGTGCTCTGGCAGCGATCCATCCATCTCGGGCGGATGCCAGCCGTGAAAATGAATCGTGTGCGGATGTGTGCCCTGGTTGAGGAATCGCACGCGCAGTCGATCACCTTCGGTCGCGCGAATGGTCGGTCCCGGCACTTGGCCGTTGTAAGTCCACGCGGGGAAGGTCACACCCGGCGCAATCTCGATCAGCCGATCGACGGCATAGATCTCGTATTCGCGGAGCATCGTCCCATCGGGACGCGCGGTCTCACGATAGAACCGGCTCCGCTCATCGGGCGGAAGGTGATTGAAGTTCCAGCTGCGGAGATACCGAACCGGATCGACTGCAACCGGCGCGACATTGCCAACGGTCCCGAGTAAATGTCCGTGATGCCCCTGATGGCCCTCATGCGGAATTTCCGCTGGCTGGCCGAGGGCCGCGCGCGTCCAGGCGGTGAGGCCCGTCACGAGCGAACCGAAACCGGCCGCATGGAGCCATGAGCGACGAGAGAGTGTCATTTACGTAGGTGCCTCGGTGCCTTGGGTGCCGTTGGTGCCTCCGGTGCTAGTGCCTCGGTGCGTCAGGTGCATTGGGTGCTATAATTTTGATTAGTCAAAATTTTAGCCCAGCCGCTACAAAACGTCAACTGAAGGTTCCCAGAGAACGAAATCCCGAACAAAACGCGTTTGGTAAGATGCCCTGAAGAAATGCTGCCCTCGAGCACGGTCGAGAACTATCTCAAGGCCATCTTTCAGGGCGAGGCGCAGCTGACCGGTCCGCAACGGCTCCTCCCGATGGGCCACCTCGCTGCTGCCCTGGGCGTCGCGCCAGGCACGGCTACCACGATGGTCAAGGCGCTGGCGGAGTCGGGGCTCGTCGAATACGAGCCGTACAACGGTGTCCGCCTGTCGCCCGCCGGCTCGCGTCTGGCCGCCCTGGTCCTCCGACGCCATCGATTGATCGAGCTATTCCTCGTACAGGTTCTCGGCATGCGGTGGGACGAAGTTCACGACGACGCCGAGCAGCTGGAACACGTCGTTTCCGAGCGGCTCATCGAGCGGATTGACGAATTGCTCGGCCACCCAGAAGTCGATCCGCACGGCGATCCGATCCCGAGCCGCGAGGGCGAGCTCGTCGCGCGTCAACTCGATACGCTGCTCACCTGTCCGCTGAACACACCGGTGACCGTGACGCGCGTGACCGATCAGGATGCAGCATTTCTCCGATTCATCGAGGGACACGAGCTCAAGCCCGGCCAATCAATCGAAGTCGAGGCTCGCGACGATGTGTCGGATAGCGTGCGATTGAAGGGTAAGAACGATCAGCGGATCACGATCGGCACGCGCGCGGCGTCGAAGCTCCTGGTGGAAGTTCGGTAGCACCTACTAACCAACGTACGCGTACCAACGTACGCACCACGGAAACACGGAAACACGGAATTGATTGGTTTAGTGCTGTCCTTCCGCGTTTCCGTGAACCTGTCTGTTGCGTAAAGCGTGTTTCGGGTGGGTTGCGTTTAAAGCGACCGCAGGAACGCGAGCAGCGCTTGCGCTGACGCGGCTGGCAGCGCTTCGAATCGGCGCCTCACGGCAGTGGCTTCACCACCGTGACCTTGAATCGCTTCCTCGATGGTTGCGGCGCGACCGTCGTGGAGAAGCGGTCGGCGCAGCCGAACCCCCCACAATGCGGGCGTGCGGATTTCATCGGGGGTCGCCGCCGCCTGCGGGATGCTGTCACCGGTGCCGATGTCGTGAAGCAGGAGATCCGAAAAGAGCGGCACGACCTGGCGATCGAAGAGGCGGTCGTTGCTCGGGCCGGTCACCATCGAGGGTGTGTGACATGACGCGCAGCCGATTGAGGAAAACACGCGTTGGCCTTCCTGGGTGACTGGCGACTCCGATTCTCGAGCCACCGGCGCGAGCAGGCGCATGAAGGATGCGAAGTTGTCGATCCCGCGCCGCCTGGTCGCAGGATCGATCAGGTCTTCTGGGTCCGGCATCGGGTCGCAGCGACGATACTGCTCGGCGGTCACGCCAAACCCCAGTTCTTCGCGAAAGAGATCGTTGGTAATGCCCATCTCGTTGCGATAGGCGTCCGCCCCAAACGTGAGCAGCGTCGCGTGCTGCGCTTTCCATCCAAACCGGCCGACGCGGGTGTCGCCGGTCTCGACATCCCGAATCACCGATGCCCGGCCGCTGATGCCGTCGCCGTCACGATCCTCGGGGTCAGCCAGCGCCAGGATTGTGGCATCCGGAATCGCTTCGACCAGTCCAGCGCCAAACAACGGAATCGGGATCCGTCGAGCGATGATCACGGCCTCGGGCGGAAGAATGACCTGGCAGCCATGCGTCGGGATCGAGAACAACTGAAACAGCGTTTCGCCGTCGGGTGAGAGCGGTACTGGGCGTCCCGCCGCATCGCGACCGGCGGCACGAATCTCGGCGATCACACCACCGCCGCCCACGACCGGAACGTTGTGGCACACCGCGCAGCTCGACCCGTTGAACGCGGGTCCGAGGCCCTCCTCCGAGGTTTCCACTTCGAGGAAGTCATCGAGGCCGAGGCGGAATTCCTCGAACTGCCTGCTGGTGATGCCCGCCAGCGGATCGCCAACCCGGGTGGCTTGCGCGAACAGCAAGCCACTCCGCAGCAAGAGCGCCGCGATCAGCATCAGCGCCGCAAAGCCAAGCGCCTTCATCGTGCCTCGCCTGTGGCCGCTCGTACCTTGAGTGTGCCTCGCATGAAGCTATGACCTGCGCCGCACATTCGTGAGCATTCGAACACGTAGTTTCCTGGCGCCGGGGGCGCAAATCGTGCCGACGCCTCGCCGCGTCCGCGTTTTGGAATGACAACTTC
This sequence comes from uncultured Acidobacteriota bacterium, assembly GCA_963724485.1. GTDB lineage: Bacteria > Acidobacteriota > Vicinamibacteria > Vicinamibacterales > UBA2999 > JACCSI01. The sequence goes on along the minus strand of CAVRUW010000001.1, from coordinate 706,157 downwards.
GACCGACTGTCCGAGAATCCGGAACCCGTGCGCCGTGTCATCGCTCTTGAGCCGGAATTCGATCTCCGTGCCCATTTCGACGGTCAGCTCTGACGGGAAGAAAGCGAATCGCTCGGCTGTCACGTTCACAATCCGCGACGATTGCGCAGCGGCGGTCGCCATGCGCTCCGCACGCGGCGCAGGTGACGCACCCACGAAAGTCGCGGCAGCCATTCCGACTACGGCAGCACGTTTGATCGCAGAGACCACTGTCATCGTCACCCTTTCACATACCTACCCGCCCCACCCGCCCGTGCTAAAACCACCACCCGAGACCCACGTTCACGCTTCTCGGCGCCTGGCGAAGCGTGCTCTCGCTCTTCTGATGGGTGTAGTCGAATTTGATCGCGACGTCGGGATCGAGAAAGTAACTTGCACCTACGACCCACGCCGCGCGATCGAACTCGGGAATCGGCAAGCGATCGTCGGGCATCTTGAACTGCGTATCGAAGTTCTCGTACCGCGCGAAAACACCAATTTCGTGGCCCCATCGCGGCAGGCCAAACAAGCGGCTGCCTTCGAGGTAGAAGCCTCTCAGCGCGCGAGCGATGTTTGGATCGACGCCGATTTCCAGAGTCAGTGCGTCGTTGAGACGCGCGGCATCTGAGATCGTCACGTAGGCGAACTCGCCGCGCGCTTCGAAGCCGGCGCGCCGATAGCGGCCATCGAACTCGATCAGTCCGACTTTCGGATCGAGCCGCGGAATGTTGAATCCCACATCACCACGCCATCCGCTGACGCCGAGCGTGAGTGACGGAACGCCGTTGAACTCGACGCGCCCGGTGATCGCAGGATTGCGGACGTTGGCGCGACTGCCCTTTTGTATCCCGCCGCGAAGTCCTTCGTCAGCGCTGAACTCCGTCGCATCGAGAGGCGCCGTTACGTACGCGCGGTAACTCCACGCGGCCCCGACGCGGCCGTGAACCCCAGCGCCCGCCTCGAACCACGTCGTCGGCACGATGACGGTGTCGACAAACGGCCGCTCGACGCCGTAGAACACAGGCGGTTCGTGGCGCTCGTTGATGATGCCGACCGGCGTCAGAAGCATCCCGCCGCGAAAATTCAGCCAAGGGCGCATCAAGACATCGATGTAGGCCTGCTCGAGCTCCAGCTCGCCCGCTTCTTCGAGCCCCTCGACGAATGCGTGTTCGAGCTCGAGCTCGCCGACGAATCGCAAGCGATCCGAGAAGCTGTGACTGAAGATCAGCACGAATCGATGAAAGTCCAGCGTGGGGTCGCCGTCGACGCTGTCCACGGGCGCATTGAGATGGACCTCCATGTACCCGGAAATAGGCCCGGTCCTAGGCTGATCCGAGGCGGACGATGAGCCTTGCGCGAACGCGGGGGCAGCCGACAGAGCCGCAACCAGAGCGACAAGCCCGAAGGCATTTCGGCTGCTCATGACTCGATATTTTGAACCATCAAAACGATGGTGGAGAATACTCGAAGGCCGAGGCGGATGGCAAGGCGCACTCTCAGGTGCCTTGTGTGCCTCAGGTGCCTGAGTGCCTGGGTGCGGGTGCTTGGGTGCTTAGGTGCCTAGGTGCTTCGGTGCGGAACTGCCAATCGAAGCCTAGCGGTTGTAGGTCGCGAAAACCTTTACGTCGCCGGCCTTGTCGAACGAAATCACGTTGTAGGTTTGCGGCTTCTGGCCGGGGACTTCCATTCCTGGTGAGCCGAGGGGCATTCCGGCGACCGCTATGCCCTTGATTGCAGGGCGCTCCTTCAGCAGGCGCTTGACCTCTGTAGCCGGAACATGACCTTCGACGACGTATCCGCCGACGAGGACGGTGTGGCACGACTGCGCCGTCCGCGGAATGCCGTGCTTCGCCTTGAGAGCGTCGAGCGCGTCGTCTGAGAGCTCGGTGACCTTCGCCGTGAAGCCGTTCTCCTTCGCGTGGTCCACCCACTTCGAGCAGCAACCGCACGTCGGCGACTTGAACACTTCCAAGGTCGGCGTCGACTGCGCGACGAGAGTGGCGGTGGTGGTCAGGCAAGCGGTCAGAGCGACGGCGGCGAATCTCATTGAGTCCTCGAATCGATCTTACCGTAGTTGTCTTTTCTGCGGCCACCAGCCGCCAGCAACGGTTGCCGGTCTCCGATCACGGGCCACCGGCCACTGATCAATGCTGCACGGCCGGCGAATAGGCATCCGGGATCAGCAACCGTGGACCCGAGCGGCCGTCGGCGGCGAGCGCCCATATCCCGGTTCCACTCTCCGTCGCGTCGTGATAGGCGATGTGATCGCGATCCAGCCATTCGATCTGATCGTCGATGCTGCGCGCGTGGTCGAGTGGCATCGCGGTCCTCGTCGACAGATCGAACAGCATCGCCCGCCAGAAGCCGCGCTCGCCGATCCGCTGCTTGACCGCGAGCCGCGTGCCATCGGGAGAGAGCGCTTCGCTCGCGAACCCTTCGGCGACGACGGCGAGTCTTCGCGAGCCGATTGATCCCGAGACGATGAACCAGAAATCTCCGGAGTTCAGCGTGGCATAGAAGCGATCCGCGTCGGCCTCGAACGCCACGCTCGAGTAGTCGAGAGGCGCCGTCGGCGACAGCTTGCCGGGTCGATCGATCGCAAACTCGCGCAGTGTCGCAATCACACGGCCATCGGGGACCTCGACGAGAACCGAATCGGTGGCGAGGCGTTCCTGTCCGTCAGGCATGTGCTCTTCGGCGTAGACCGTGATTGCTGCGCGACGACCATTTGGTGACACGCGGACGCGAGTAGGCACGCCGGACAAGACCAGACGATTCCCGCGCGCGAAGCTGCTGTCGAAGAAGTACGCCGCGTGAACCACCTGGTTGCCGTCGGGTTCTTCCACCAGGCATACGCCGGCACCACCCGCGAAGTGGACTCGGGCGCACTGCAATTGACTGAATACGCGGTCTGCGTCAGGTGTCGCTAACGGAAGCATCGCAAGTCGTCCGTACCGATCGGCCGGCGCCAGCGTGCGGAACATCACAAAAGGAGGCGGGAGCGTTTGCGAGACCTCCTTCAGAGTCAGTGCGGGGATCGTCACGGGGCGCTGACGCCCCGCGGCGAAGTAGAACGCGACGCCTGCGAGCACACCGGCGATCGCAATCAGTAACGCCGACCGCTTCACCGTGGACTCGGCTGCGCGTAGGTCGTGGGATCGCGGACGCCAGTCGCGGCAAACGCATCGCGCCGCTCGCGGCACTTGCTGCACTGCCCACAATGCAGGGGCAGTGGGCTATCGTCCGGATTCATGCACGACAGGGTGAATTCGAATGGCACACCCAACCTCTCACCCATCCGAATCACATCGTCTTTGTGCATTGAAATCAACGGCGTGACGATCTCAATCGGATGATCGAGGCCGAGCGCGAGCGCTTTCCCCATCGCCGCGAAAAACTCCGGCGTGGCATCTGGAAACGGGTTGCCCGCCAACGGCCCCAGTGCAATCCGTCCTATTTTGCGTGACGCGGCGACCACGCCCGCCTTCGTTAGTAAAACCAGGTTGCGGCCAGCGAGGTAGACGTCTTCGTCGGGTGTGTCATATGCGGGCGGTGTACCGCGAATTGCCCAATGCGTCGATGGATACACATCGCGCATGTTGAAGTCGAGGACCTGAAGGTCGGCGACGTTGTTCGGGAATGCGGCGGAGGACAGAAGCCGGTTGAGCATTCGCTGTTCCGCAGGCTCCCACGCTAACCCGACGCGCACGTAAACCGGATGCACACGGGCGTGCTGTGCCTCGGCGGCCACCAGCACGGCGCTGTCGAGGCCGCCGGAGAGAAGAACGAGGCTGTTCACGAGTTCGCGGATAACAATACATCTCGCGAGGCTGCGCCGGATGGAGGGTTCCGTGGGCGATGGCTTCGCCTCGCGAGGTTGCAGTGTTTGTTTGCCCCGATCCGCGAATAAACTGGAACCATGTACTCGGTCACGAAGAAAATTGATTTCTGCTACGGTCACCGCCTGCTGGACTACGACGGCATCTGCAAGCATCCCCACGGCCACAACGCTACCGCCGAGATCGAAGTGCGGACGGGAACGCTCGACGACCGCAACATGGTGTGCGATTTCAGCGACATCAAACGGATCGTCAAGGGCTGGATCGATCGCGAGCTCGATCACCGGATGATCCTCCGTCATGACGATCCCCTCGTGAAGCCGCTGCAGCAGTTGAACGAACCAGTGTTCATCCTCGACAGCAATCCCACCGTGGAGCGCATTGCCCGACTGATCTTCGATCACGCGCGCGAACAGGGCCTGCCAGTCGTCAAGGTCACGGTGTGGGAGACGCCGACGTCGTTTGCGACGTATCAGGGGTGATGCTGGTCATCTTTGATCTCGATGGCACCCTCATCGACTCGGTAACCGACCTGTCGCGCTCGGCGAGCGAGCTGGTGACCAGCCTCGGCGGCCGGCCTCTCACGCAAGAAGAAGTATCAGGAATGATTGGGGACGGCGCGGCGCTGCTCGTCAGGCGAGCACTGGCCGCCGCCGGACTCCGCCCGAAGATGTCCGACGTGCTGGAGCGCTTTCTCGAGATCTACGGTCGTCGGATGCTCGAGACGACCGTTGCCTATCCCGGCGTCGAAGAAACGCTAAGCACGATCTCGCGCCGGGCACGTATGGCGGTGTTGACCAACAAGCCGCTTGCGCCATCAATGCAAATCCTCGATGCGCTACGACTGACGCCGTACTTCGAGGCCGTGATCGGGGGCGACGGACCACACGGTCGTAAGCCAGATCCCGCGGGCCTTCGCGCGCTGGCTCAGGACGATCGTGATGTGATGCTCGTGGGTGACTCACCCATCGATTGGGAGACGGCGCGCACCGCGGGATGCGCGTTTGCGTGGGCGCGGTATGGATTCAGCGCCGCGCGATTCGAGGAGACGCCGCCGGACACACCGTACGTATTGAATCAGCCGACTGATTTGATTGATGCTCTCGATCGGTTTGCAGCGATACGAACGGGGGCCTAACGAGGCCAGCGGTAGCTCACCGCTCGGTCCGTTAAAGGACCGTGCAAGTCACGACAGCCGTTCGGCTTCCTCGTTGCTGGAACCAGGAGCGTTCTTCGTGCACGAGATCGAACTCAATCCGATAGGTTCCGGGTGTTGGGATCTCAACCGGTACGTCGAATGCGCGCGAGGTCTCGGGCATCAAGAATTCTTCGATGGCCATCCGCGGATTGTCAAACCGAATCATTCGAAACGTTTCACCTTCGAGCCGCTCGATGTGATAACTGAGGTTGACCTTGTAGGGGCCTCGACTTGCCCAGGCGGCTGGACTCTTGTTTGTGACCTTCAGACAAAAGACCGGAACCTCACCGCGAACGATTTGCACAACAGAAGGAGTGGCTTCGAGGACCGCTCGATAGTAGGTGACTAGACGTCCGTCGGCATCCGTTCTGACCAGGTCTCGTTCTTCGTTGCTGCCGCGGCTGACCTTCTGGTAGATCGCGCAGAATGCATCGCTCGTCGCAAACGTCCTCAACGACCAGGCCCACGGCGTCGAATGCTCGATCCCACTCCTGCACCGTGTGAATATTCTCGCTGATGCCGATCGAGCTCTGCGGAGCGCCGAACGCGCGCTCCTGCTCGGGATTCTGCACATACGGCTCGACAAACCCAAGGATGCCGCCGGGCTTGAGTACAGCGGCAATACGCTCCGCGACGGCTGGCAGTCGCCGGGAGTGATGCAGCGCATTGAAAGCCGTGACCACATCGAATGACTCGTCGAGAAAAACGTTCTCGTGCATGTCGACGTTGACCCTGGCGTAAGGCGGGTATCGAGTCTGATAGAGGTCACCCAGTATCAGGTGGTCAGTAATATCGAGGGCAATGCAGGTCAGTCCACGATCCGCCAGTCTCGCCGTCGACCACGTTCCGTCAGCGCCTATGTCAAGTGACAGGCCGCGAGTCGGGAGCTGCGACACGATGAAGTCGAACTCCTTCGCGAAGCGATTCACGTTGGCGAAGTAGCCTGGCTGCGTGAAATGGGAACCGCCGTCACCATAGGGCAGGGACAGATAGGCGTTTCGAAGCGCGAGATCGGTCATCTCGACGCCTGCGTAGCTCTCGCTCCATCCCCCCAGCTCGGGCGCGAGCTCGGTTGGCTTTACCGCTACCCGTTCGCTGGTGACGTCGTGATGCTCGTCAAGCACGTTTGCCCAGAGAATGCCTCGCTCGAATCGATGTGAATGAGCACACGCGTCGCAAAAAATCCACGCATCTCGGGCATTGACCTTGTTCACGCGCCAACGTGAAGCAGCACACTTGGGACACTTGAAAACGGGCAGGAGGAAGTCGAGCGGTTCGTTCACGAGAGGCGATTTCGCGAGACCAGTCTACTCTCAGCCGCCTGTCGCTATCCCTCGATGCGGATTGTACCGTCGCCGGTTCGTACGCGCAGCGTGTGCCCACCTGACCCGAACGTCGCCTTCAAGCGCCGCCGGCGTTCGTCACGATCCTCACCTTCGCGGGTCTCGTTGGTAACGGCGGGGTGGGTCGCGCGAACGGATCCATCGCGCGTTTCGGCATCCAGCTCGCCATCGAACTCACCCGGCAGCGTCAACGTCACCGAACCATCAGCGGTTTGAACGTCCCAATCTTCCGTCATCGTCGTATCGGCCTGGATCCGCAGTCGGATGCTGCCATCGGCGGTCCGCGCCTTCAAAGCCGTGGGCTTGGCTTCGATGCCAATGCTTCCATCATCCGTCTCGAGGTCGAGTTTGCCTTCGACGCTGTCCAGACGGATCGAGCCGTCGCCGGATCGAATGGAAAGCTCGCCGGTCACCCGCGTCGCCCTCACGCTGCCATCGCTCGTCGTCAGTGCAATCTTGCCGGTGACGTCTTCGACGCTGATCGAGCCGTCGCCGCTGGACGCGGTGAGCTGCGTTTTCCGCGGCACCGCGACTCGCAGGCGTGCGGTGGGGCTGAAGTTCACGCCAATCTGGATGCCATCGAAATCGCGCCCACCTGGGCGCGTGACCTTGACGATGATGCGATCGCCCTGCTGCTCAGACGTGATCACCATCTCGTCCACGATCGGCTGCTCCATCGCCCGTTTCTCGATCTCGACTTCGACCTCGTTGCGATCCCACGAGTGCACCTCGATGGACCCGTCGAAGGTCTCGAGCTGCAGCTCGGGCGTGCCGGCAACCTTGAAGGTCTTGGTCTCTCGCGAGACGATGCCCTCGGAGTTGAGATTGACTTCGCAGGCGGCCAGCGTGACCGCGGCGGCCACCAGCAGCACGCGTGAACCGGTCCTGGCAAATCCGTGGACGCTCATGACTCTCCCCTAGCGAAGCTACGCCTCAAAATCGCCCTACAGACAGCGGCTCCGCTTCGCTAGGGCAGTTTTTGCTTGCCGCGCTCCGCGCGGCGGGGACGGCAGTATTCAACGCAGATCTAGACGTGGTGCCCGTCCCGCGTGTTCCGCCAGAGCCGGCCGCGGAGGTAGGTCTGGCGAACTTTCAGGGCCGAATCGAGCACGGCCAGATCGGCCGTTTCGCCCACCGCGAGTCGACCGCAATTCATCACTCCCATCTGGGCAGCCGGGGTGGTTGCGCACATGTGCGCCGCATCCACCAGGCTGATTCCGGCGTGTTGCACCAGGGACCGGAAGGCACCGTCCATCGTGAGTGTGCTGCCCGCGAGCGTGCCGTCTTCGAGCTCGGCACTATGTTCGGTAACGATGATGGTTCGCCCGCCTAGCCGGGTCTTCGACCCAACGCGGAGGCCCGACCCCGCGGTGCCGTCGGTGATCGCCATGATGCCGCCGGCACCCTTCGCGCGGCACGCGATCGCGAGTAGGGCCGAATGGACATGGAACCCGTCGCAGATGACTTCAGCTCGTACCCGTTCCGATTGCAGCACGGCGCCCGGAATGCCCGGCGCGCGATGCGTCATCGGCGTCATTCGATTGAAAAGATGGGTCGCGTGGGAAACGCCCGCCTCGATGGCGGCGATAGCTTGTTCGTAGCTCGCGCCCGAGTGACCGATCGATACCCGATGCCCGGCGGCGACGAGCTGCCGCACGAGGTCGAGCCCTCCGTCGAGCTCAGGCGCCACCGTCACGATGCCGACCTGCGCGCGGTGCGTTCCGATCACCGCGAGAATGTCGTGGCCGGTGAAGTCATCTCCGCGATTCTGAACGCCCTCGTGCGGAAGCCTGAGGCACCGGAGCGGCTGAGCACCGCGATACTCAGGGCTGATGAAGTTGCTTTCGAGATGCGCCGGCAAGACGCGGGCGCGATCATCGGAAGCAGCGCCCTGCGAAGCTCGTACCGCCGAGAGCATTCCCGCAAGCGCCGTGGGATCGCAGGCAATTGACGTCGGACAGAAAGCGGTCACGCCGTACCGCGGCAATCGCGCCGCAACCTCTAACGTCGCCTCGGGACCATCCAGCACGTCGACGCCTTCCACGCCGTGAACGTGCACGTCGACGAAGCCCGGGACAATGAGCGACCCGGTCAGATCCACGCGCGTTGCCCCGGCGGGAGTGGCAATCGTCGTCGACTCGATTGCCGCGATCCGATCGCCGTCTATCAGCAGGCTGCCGCCCGAGACCACGCGATCGGGCAAGACGAGGTCGGCGCCCGCGAGCAGAATCATTGACGCTCGAGTAGCGCGGCGCGCGCGGCGCCGATCGCCGCGGCATCGGCTCCCAGGGTCGAGAGCACGACGCTGACGCGTCCCGCCTGAGATGGCGGTAGCCGCCGGCTGCATTCGAGCTTGATGGAATCGAGCATCATCGCGCCGGAGCTGGCGAGCATTCCGCCCAGCACGATTGCCTGCGGGTCGAGCATTGCTGCCATGTTGGAAATGGCCATTCCAACATACCGGGCGGTATCACGCACGACGGAAATCGACACGCCATCGCCGCCCTGCGCGGCCGCCAAGACTTGATCGGCGGTGATGCGTGACAGGTCGCCCTTTACGGCATCCTCGATCGATGAACGGTCGCCGGATTTGATCCGCGAGACGACCCGTCGCACGATACCGGCGGCCGACACTTCGGCGGCCAGCCCGCCGAAACGACGATAGTCGGCACGCTCGACGGGATTGAGGGAGAACCACTCGACTGACCCCGCGAGCCCATTCGCCCCGCGCAAGACCAAGCCGCCGACGATGACGCCGGCGACCACTTGATCGTCGATGCCAAAGGCGATGACATCCTGGAGGCCGCGCGCGGCGCCGCACCAGGCCTCGGCCATGACGGTCGCCGCACCCGTCCCAATCGTGACGGGCAACTTCGGACCCTCGCGGAGCACGCTGGACAATTCCGCGGGAGCAATATCCCCCAACCAGGGCAACGCCACGCCGGCGGACGCATTCCCGTTCGCGTCCGACGAGGTGTCGAGCGCGCGTCGGATCGCGGCCGGTCTTCCCTCCTTCGTCAGGGTCTGGTCGGATCGCGCCACCACCTCACCGCGCTCGGTCACGGTGACCCGTCGAACACTGTGCGCACGGATCTCGATGCCGACCGTCATTTACGCCGGCTCCGCCCCGAACTCCGGAAAGACCTGCAGCTTTGTTCCTTCGAGCGGCAAGGGCACGAGCGCCCCCTCGGGAAGCCGGAAGATTTCGCGATCGGCGCGCGCGAGCAGGCGCTCGAGGCCTCGCTGATTGGGCGCGGAAAGCACCAGCACGCCACACGTTTCGAGCGGCGGAAACATCCGATCGTCGAGGTAATCGCGATCCATGGTGATCAACGTGCGTCGCAGCTGGCGTGCCAGGCGAAAGTGCACGACGTCGTGAGCGCGGCGCAGATCGGCGTGCTCCATCACGAAGAACACATCCCAGCACAGCGACGTGCGCATGAAGCGGATGAGACCCGCGGGAACATTGGCGTCGGCGTAAACGCGCGGACCAATCGCGGCTTCATCGGCCAACGGACCCAGCTCGGAGGAGAGCGTTCCCATAGGCGTGTGGAGGATCGTTAAATGCGACGGCTTTAGCTTCGCGTCAGCACGGCCTTCCGCTTGCGCCGCTTCGATTTCTCGGGAGCCGGCGCGCGGGCCTTGACCGCCTCGGACTTGAGCGCTGCGACCATCGCTGTTCGCTTGTGAACCAGACCTTTGCGTTTCCTCCGTCCATTCTTGTGACCACAGGCGTACTCGCAAAACAACGGGAACGCGATGGTCGAATCGGCGTAGGTGACAACCGTATCGGGAAGGACGCCAGGGTTGACCTTCCCCCAGCTCACCGCCTCGGACGGCGTGGCACCGGACAGGCCGCCCCAGACCACCTGGTCGGTCGTGATCTGAATGAAGTAGTCGTTGCCGCCCTTGGGAATGCCGTAGACCTCCCACAGCGTGGGTTGTCCCTGGAGGTAGAAATTCTTCGGCGAGCCGCCGCCCAGAATCACGCAGCCATTCTTCTCGCCGGCGAAGATGATGGCGCATATCTCGTTGACGTCGAGATTCGGATCCACCATCAGCGTGCCATCATTTATCAGCTCGTGGAAGGCGATGTTCATGCCGATCGAGCTGTCGCCAGGCGATGAGGTGTAAATCGGCACGCCGTACTTCGAGGCGCTGGCGACGACTGAATATTCCTCGCACCCTGGTCGTTCGCTGCGCAGGTGTTCGCCGAGTGCGAAATGAAGGTCGGCCGTCGATACCGGCCCGTCGAGGTCCGTCGTGACGAGAAAGTCACGAATGAACGCGTCGGTATCGAGCAGCACCTGAGCGGGAAACAGCACGTCGTAGATGCGGATGACGCCCTGTTCGTAGAGGACGCGATCGTCGAGAAACGGCGAGCCGCGGTGCAGTGTGAAATTCAAGGCGTAATGCAGGTCGTGATAAAGGTTCGCGCCCGTGCTGATGACGAAGTCGACCAGTCCCCGCTCCATCATCTCGATGAAACAACCACCGAGTCCCGCTGGCGTCAGGGCCCCGGCGATAGTCAGTCCGATGGTCGTGTCGTGTGACTTGGCGAGCATCTTGTCGGTGTAGATCCGACAGGCCTCACCGAGTCTGGCGGCATTGAACGCCTGAAATCCTTCGTCGATCAGGCGGCGGATGTCGGCGCTGCCCTTCGGCCGGTAATACCGAATCGGTTTGCCGGAGAGGAACGACTTAGCAGACTTCTGAGGGGAACCGGGCGCTCGATGCGGCATGACGTTTAGCGGCCACTACGCATGACCGACCAACCGTTGTGCACCGGCAAAACGGTCCAGAGGCGCCACGCGGGCCGGAACACGGGCCAACCTGCCATGGAGACTGGAGTTACGAGGTCCCACGGTCGAGCCCCTGCCTAGGTAGAGTAGCATTCTGCTCGTGATCGACCCGTGGATTCCTGCTCTGGTCGTGCTGGCGCTTCTGGCCATTGTGCTCGTGTATTTCTGGTTCAAGGGCCGGCCGTTCGCGAAGGGCGAAATATTCCGTGCAAGTCGACTTTCCCGCGGGAATCGCCTGTTTCCGACCCAGGTGCTCATTACACCGACCAGCGTGATCCACTTCACGCCGGAACTTGTGGGCCGTCGCGAGCAATCCATCCACCTGGCGCATGTGTCGTCGGTGAGCATCAACACGAACTTCATGTTCTCTGATGTCATCATCGAGACCAGTGGCGGTGCGACACCAGTGCGCTGTCACGGACACAAGAAGAAGGATGCGGCGCGCATGAAGGCGCTGATCGAGCAGCACCAAACTGCCTATTACCAGGCTCGCGGAAACGTCGACTCGGCGGGTCGTCCGGGGTAATCCCCCCCTCGCCACGGCCGATAAATCGAGAGCCAGTGGACGACCTGACATTCGCTGCTCGCCGCGCAACGGCGGGCACAACCTCACGACCAGACGACCTCGACGGGCGATTCCGCACCCTGGTGCAATCGCCGCTGCGCGCGGGCATCCTGCGCTTTCTCGCCGCACGACCCAACGAGTCGTTCGACATCGAAGCGTTGATGCAGGCGTTCGGACGCATGCGCCTCGACGTCGAGAACTGCGTCAGCGAGCTGGTTGAATTCGGCGTCGTCAAACGTCAGGCTGGCGAACCGCCCAAATACATCGCGGTTCGTCCCGGTCAGGATCCGATGGCGCGGCTGCTCGACAAGTTCCTCGAGCGACGCGCGGCCGTCGGGATCGAAGAGACCTCGCCATCGGTCCAGCGCTTCCGTGAAATGATCGGACGCGACGAGAAGATGGTGGCCATCTTCGAGTGGATTCGCACGGCGGCGAAGTCCGACATCGCCGTGCTGATTCTTGGGCCCACCGGATCGGGTAAAGAACTCGTCGCGCAGATGATTCACGAGCTGTCGCGCCGGGGCCAGGAGCGGTTCCAGGCCGTCAACTGCGCGGCGCTGCCCGACACGTTGTTCGAATCGGAAATCTTCGGCTACGAAAAGGGCGCATTCACTGGCGCTCACGATCGCAAACCTGGCCGTCTCGAGCTCGCCAACGGCGGCACGCTGTTGCTGGACGAAATCGGCGACCTGTCGCTGGTCGCGCAGGCCAAGCTGCTGCGCGTGCTGGAGGAGCGTCGCTTCGAACGCCTCGGCGGCAATCGATCCATTCACGTCGACTTCCGACTCATCTCGGCCACCAATCGCCCGCTCGACCTGTTCGTACGTGAAGGCCGTTTTCGCGAAGACCTCTATTACCGCATCAACGCGTTCGCCATCCGCCTGCCGTCGCTTCGCGAACGATCCGTGGACATTCCGGTGCTGGCGAATCGCTTCCTCGGCCGCTATTGCGCCTCGAATGGCTTGCCGCTCGATGGCAAGCAGTTCGCGCGCGAAGCCGAGGATCTACTCATCTCGTATCACTGGCCCGGCAACATCCGGGAGCTCGAAAGCACCGTCTCTCGAGCGGCGCTGTCCGCACCTGGCCGAGTGATCCGTGCCGCCGACATCGAGTTCCTGCACGGGCGGCTGCCCCAGCCCGAATCAGAGCCGAGCAGCGGACTCTCGACGCTCCGCGATGCCGAACGTGTCCACATCATGCGGGTGCTCGAAGCGGTCAACTGGAACAAGCTCGAAGCTGCGAAGGTGCTCGAGATCAGCCGAGGCACGCTCTATCGCAAGATCGAAGAGTTCGGGCTCGAACCCGAGGGCGCCGCGCGAGCCCGACGATCACGCCGCGTCGCCGGCTAAGCCGCCCAGAAGAGGGCCCATCTGTGGGCTACAATGCGCGCACTGGCTCATCGCTGCACCAGCTAGTCGCCGAAATGCACTCAACGGTCTTGTATAGGACACTAACGTAATGTATTGTCCAGTTTTGACCCGTTGAGTTACCCCACTGTGCCCATCCCCCGGCCTGAGTCGATGAAGTCGCTGCCGCTCCGGGCGCGCCTCTATGTCATCGCTGTCATCGTGGCGGGCGCGGTCCTGCTCGTCCTGCTGACGCCACGCGCCAGGTTCGAGCAACCGCTGCTCTTCGCGATCCTCCTGATGCTGTCGGTCATCAGCTCGGCCTTCAAGGTGAGCCTGCCACTCGCGAAAAGCGGATCGTCGATGTCGGTGTCATACGCCGTCGATTTTGCGGCGTTGATCCTTCTCGGCCCTCACGAGACGATGCTCGTCGCGGTCGCGAGTGCCTGGAGCCAGTGCACATTCGGGATGAAGCATCGCAACCCGCCGCACCGCGCGCTTTTCAGCATGTCGTGCCTCGCGATCACGGTGCAGGCTGCGGGCTACGCGTATACCGAGCTTGGCGGTGTCGCCGGTGAGATGGGGCAGACGTTCGGCCAGATGGCCGGACCGCTCGTCGGCGGGGCGACCGTGTACTTCGTCCTCAACACGCTGCTCATCGCGGTTGCGATTGGACTGTCGACACGGCAAAGCGTCTTCAAGGTCTGGAACGAGAACTTCTTCTGGAGCGCGCCGAGTTATTTCGTGGGCGCCGGGGTCGCGTTCGTTGCCAAGTGGGCCGTGCTCAGCTTCGGCATCTGGATTGCCCTCCTGCTGTGCGCACCGCTCTACGTGACGTATCGGACCTACAAGCTCTACATCGGCCGAATCGATGACGAACGACGGCACGTCCAGGAGATGGCCGATCTCCACCTGGCGACGATCGAAGCCCTCGCACTGGCGATCGACGCCAAGGAGCAGACGGCGCAATCACACATTCGGCGAGTGCAGGTCTACGCCGCCGGTCTCGCCCAATCGCTCGGCATGCCCGACAACGAGATTCAGGGCGTCAAGACTGCCGCGCTGCTGCACGACATCGGCAAGCTGGCAGTGCCCGAGCACATTCTGGCGAAACCAGGACCGCTGACGCAGGAAGAGTTCCAGAAGATCCGGCTGCACCCCCAGGTTGGCGCAGAGATCATCAGCGCCGTGCCATTCCCCTACCCTGTCGCACCGCTCATCCTCAGCCACCACGAGCGATGGGACGGCAAGGGGTATCCGCAAGGTTTGAAAGGGGTCGAGATTCCGCTCGGCGCGCGCATCCTCTCGGTCGTCGACTACTACGACGCGCTCACCTCGGAGCGGCCCTATCACCGGCCCATGGCTCACGACGCCGCGCTTGCGCTGTTGCAGCAGGAAGCCGGAAAGGCGTTGGATCCGGAGATCGTGCATCAATTCATCACGATGCTTCCGCGGCTGAGCGACGATGCCGACCGCGCGGAAAACACTCCGCGACGACTCTCCATCGACGCGACTACCGATCTTGGCCGACCGGCGGCCGGCTTCCAGCCGGAGGGCAAGGTCACGACGGTGTTCGAAGACATCGCGCACGCGCACCGCGAAATCTACGCGCTCTACGAAATCGCGCAGACGATGGGCACCAGCCTGGGTGTGGCGGACACGATGGCGCTGATCGCCTCGAAACTGAGCAGCCTCGTGCCCTTCAGTTCGTGCGCGCTCTTCCTCATCGACGATCGGGAAGAGGTGTTGAACTGCCGGTTCGCCACTGGATACGAGGCTGACGCGATCAGCACGATGATGGTGCGCAGCGGTCACGGCCTCACTGGATGGGTGGCGCGCAATCGACGATCGCTCGTGAATGCCCGCCCAAGCGCGGATTTCGAAGCAGCCGGGTTGACCGCGCACGCGACGCTGCTGCAATCCGCGCTGGTTGCGCCTCTGGTGTTCAACGACCGATTCATCGGTACGCTGGCGGTCTACCACTCGCAGTCGGACTTCTACACGGACGATCACCGCCGCCTGCTCGATCGCGTCTCCGAGCAGGCCTCGGCCGTCATTCACAACTCGATCGTTTTCGAACAGACCCAGGAAGACTCGCTTACCGATGCGTTGACCGGCCTGCCCAATACCCGCTACATGTTCATGCACCTGTCGCGCGAGTTGGCTCGTGCCGAGAGATTGAAGGGCGAAGTTGCCCTGCTGGTGATGGACCTCGATAACTTCAAAGACATCAACGACAATCACGGTCACCACATCGGCGATCGTGTGCTGAGAGAACTGGCGCCGGTGCTGCGGAATGCCATCCGTCCCTACGACATCTGCGTCCGCTACGCCGGCGACGAGTTCATCGTCGTGCTGTCGGGCTGCGGCCAGGACGAAGCCGAGCGCAAGCGGTCTGAGTTGCAGCGAACCGTCGACGAGGCCGTCTTCGAAGCGCGTCCGGGACGCCGACTGCCGTTGGCGGTCAGCATCGGAGCCGCGATCTTCCCGCACGATGGCGACACATACGAAGCCCTGCTCGCGACCGCCGACAGCCGGATGTACCGCGACAAATCGCGTCGTAAGCAGCTAGCCCGCGGTCAGGGCGGCGTGAATGGCGCCGAGAGTCGTACGGCGACGCTGATGGCGACCGTGTCGATCGAGCCGACCGAAGTTGAGATTCAGCGTGCGGGCCGGGGCGTGCTGTGACTCTGCGGTCTGACAGTTTTCATTTTGGCCACCGATAACTGGCAACTGAAAACTGACGGAAACTAGTTTCACCTTGCCGTCCTTCATCCTGCCGGTCCGCGAATCGATCCAAGCGACACCTCGCACGCGAATCATCACGATCGACCTCAGCGGTCACGAGTTTTCGTTTGACGCTGGACAGGCGGTCTATGCCGGTCTGGCAGAGGGAACCGTCCGGCGCCCGTACTCGATTGCCTCTTCGCCGAGTCACGCGACAGCTACTGGAACAATCGAACTTCTCGTGCAGATTGACGATCACGAGGGGCCCGACCCGCACCTCGAACGAGCGCGCCCGGGAACACTGCTGCGAATCGACGGGCCGATGGGCTCATTCGGTCTGCCGAATGACCTCGCCCAACGTCATCTGTTGTTTATCGCCGGCGGCACCGGCATCGCCCCGCTGCGCTCGATGATGTGGGAAACGCTGGCAACCCGGCGTGACATCGACATCGGGCTCATCTACAGCGCTCGCAGTCCCGGGGAATTCGCGTATCGCGATCAGCTCGCCGGCCTGGCGGCCGAGGGACGCATCGATCTCAAGTTGACGACGACGCGTCATACCGGAACGGACTGGGCCCACGGCCGCGGCCGCGCGGACGAGAGGCTGATTCGATCGATGTTGAAGTCGCGTGAGACGCGATGCCTGCTGTGCGGCCCACCCGCGCTGGTCACCGACGCTCGAGCCACGCTTCGCGGAGCGGGCGTGCCTGAAGCGCTGATTGTTTCGGAGACGTTTGGTCAGTAGGGCCGTGGACCGTGGACCGACTACATCCCAACTATGTGATACCCCGCGTCCACCATCACCACTTCACCGGTGACCCCGCGACCAGCATCACTCAAGAGAAATAGGGCGGCGTCGGCGACTTCGCTGGCTTCGATCGTACGGCGGAGCGGCGCGCGTTCGCGGACGATTCCGAGGATGTTCGAAAACCCGCCAATGCCCGCGGCGGCGAGCGTCTTGATCGGACCGGCGGAAATCGCGTTAACGCGAATGTTCTGCTGCCCAATCTCGGACGCCAGATATCTCACCGTCGATTCGAGCGCGGCCTTCGCCACTCCCATCACGTTGTAGTTGGGAAACACGCGTGTGCTTCCGAGATAGGTCAGCGTGACGATGCTGCCACCGCCGCGCGACTCCATCAGCGGTCGCGCGCCTCGTGCCAGGGCAATCAACGAATACGCGCTGATGTCCATGGCGAGAGCAAACCCCTGACGTGAAGTCTGGATGAAGGGATTGGTGATGTCGTCGCGATTGGCAAACGCGACACCGTGGACAAGAAAGTCCAGGCCGCCGTGCTCCTGCTGAATCCGCGCGAACACCGCATCGATTTCGACGTCGTTCTGGACGTCGAGTGGCAGGACCAGTGGACGGGGGGTCAGCGTGTCGGCGAGCTCGTTGACATGTTCCTCGAAGCGTCCCTGGTACGTCAGAACGAGTGTCGCACCAGCTGATGCCGCGGCCTGCGCGATGGCCCACGAGAGCGAACGTTTGTTGGCGACCCCGACAATGAGGCCGACTTTTCCGGTGAGGTGCGACATGTGAAGAGGGGCGGCCTAACGCTTCTTGCCACCACGGCGCCGGCGCCCGCCGGATCCGTGACGGCCGCCTTGCGGGCGCTGCCCCTGGCCCTGGCCCTGCCCCTGGCCTTGTGCCCTGACCTCCTCCACCACCACGACCGAATCGCATCGGCCCCTGGTGGCCCTGACCCTGCGGCTGGTGACCACCGCGTCGGCGTCCCCCGGGACGTCCGCCGCCGCCACGTCCGTTGTGTGGCTGACGAATGGTGAACTCGGGCATTGCGCGGGTGACCGTCGGCTGGCCCTCCGGACGCGGCAAGGTCGCGCGAATCAAGGATCGGCGAACCGGACCCTCTTCCACGGGAATCGGCGATTCGTCGCTGCCGTTCGCCGGCGGCTCGGGGACGTGATCGATGTCTGCGTTCGCGTCCGCAACCAGCGCTTCGGGCGGAGCCTCTGGTGGATGCCCGTTGCTGCTTTCTGGAAGTTCAGGTTCGAAGTGATGGTCGATCGGGGGGGACGGAACGTGGCCTTCGTCGAGGTCCTGCGACAGGGGCTCGGTAGCCGGATGTGCAAGCCGCACGGGCTGTCCCTGCAGCCCCTCGAGCACCTGGTTGAACAGGGCTGGCTGAGGCCGGCGTTTGCGTTGCGCCGGGACCTTGCCGTCCTTGAACTCGTGCTCGGCATCACATACGCAACAGCGCGTCTGTTTGATGTCGTCTTCGATCATCGCCACCACGGCGTGATCAGTTATACGGCGCTCGCGCGGACAGTAGTCGTCCACGACGTCGCCGGGCCGGAACCGGCGTTGCTGCATGCACTCCCCCGAAATACCGAAGTCGTCAGATCACTGTGCGGGAGGGAAAACGGGCACGGCTTACGTGTGCCGAGCGCCATCCTGGCGCGAACCTCGAGTTCGGATGAAACTCTGGACGAGAGGTCGCCATAGTGTAGCAACGAGCGGGCTACCGGGCAACCTTTTCCAGCACCCCACCTTAGCTTACGTATCAGGCAAGCCACTGCCTCGTCTCGGCCAGCGCCAGTCGCACCGCGTCCGGTCCGGTCGATTGCGGCGTCTTCCGTGCCGCCACCGACGCCTCCGGGGTCACCGCTTCGACCACGTCCGCCGCGAAATGCGGGCTGTACGCCCGCCAGTCGTCCAGTTTCAGGTGGCTGAAGTCCCGCTGCTTCGCCAGGAGGTCCCGGACGATGCCGCCGACGATTTCGTGCGCCTGGCGAAACGGTACGCCTCTCGACACGAGGTAATCGGCCACGTCAGTGGCGAGGAGCAAACCCGATGCCGCAACCCGGGTGCGTTCCGGCCGGAGTGCGAGATGCGCGACCACCGAACGCGCGGCGACCAGTGACACCCGGAGGGTGTCTTCACAGTCGAAGACCGGCTCTTTGTCTTCCTGAAGATCCTTGTTGTAGCCGGTCGGCAGTCCTTTCATCGTGACCAGGAGCCCCGTCAGATGCCCGATGGACCTGCCGGCCTTGCCTCGAACCAGCTCCAGCGGGTCGGGGTTCTTCTTCTGGGGCATCATGCTGCTGCCGGTGGCCGATTGGTCGGCCAACTCGAAGAATCCGAATTCCTCGCTCGTCATCAAGATGAAGTCTTCGGCAAGCCGGCTGAGATGAACCATCGCCATCGAGCAGGCGTAGACGAATGTCGCTGCAAAATCTCGATCGGACGAGGCGTCCATGCTATTGAGCACCACGCGTTTGAAGCCGAGGCGACTCGCGAGCGCGTTGACATCAATGGCATAGCCGGTCCCGGCGATCGCGCCCGAGCCGAGCGGCAACGCGTCAGCTTCGGCCGAGGCTGCCGCGAGTCGATCGTGGTCGCGCCGGAGCGCTGCCGCGTGGCTCAGCAGGTAGTGCGCGACGAGCACTGGCATGGCGCGCCGCAAGTGTGTGTACGACGGCATGAGTGACGTGCCGGCACGCTCCGCCTGATCGGCCAGCGTAGCGATCAGCTCACGCACGTTGGCCTGGAGGAGTGGGATCCTTCGGCGGAGGTAGAGCCGTAGGTCCAACGAGACCTGCTCATTTCTCGACCGACCGGTGTGAAGGCGACGGCCGGCGTCACCAATCCGCTCGACCAACTGGCGCTCCACGAAGCTGTGCACGTCCTCGTCGTCACCTCTGACCCAGTCAGGATCGTCTCGACCCTTTTCTAGAATCGCCGCCAGACCATCACTGATCTGACGCGCATCGTCGGTACTCAACGCGCCGCATGCAGCCAAGGCGTCTGCCCAGGCGAGGCTGCCGGTCACGTCGTCTTCAAACAGCCGGCGATCGAACGGAAACGAGACGCCGAAGTCGAACGCGTCCGGATCGGGAGCGGATGAGAATCGACCAGACCACAAGTGTTGGGTCATGATCGGACCGCGGCAGCCGGCAAGATCGCGCAGCCGCCATCCTCGACAGTGAACATGACCTCGTCGCCACCGGCGATGTCGCGTTCGCCATATGCCAGCGACAAGATCTCCAGCGCGCGATGCCCCGAGATCGTTTCGATGCTCTCGATCAATTCGGTGAGTGTCATTCGGATGCCGTTGACAGCGGTCGGAAGGCCGTCCTCGAAACGCACGGCGATCACCGCCGGACCGGGAGCCGGCCGATGCGCGAGGATGTGGCGAGGAATCGAAGGCAGCGCTGTGAAAACCGGCTGCCCTTCTTCGATCGACGCAATGGAGCAAACCGTCTTGCCGACGAACTCGTTCCCCAACCGTGAAAGGACCTGATCTGCGTTCGCACCTGCAGCCACTTCGCGAGCAGCTGGAAGGATCACGTCGCGAGCAAACTCCTCCCGCAAATCGAGCGAGTGGCAACGGACAGCGCCGGCCGCGAGTGCCGCTTCCTTCAAACCGGTCAGCAATTCGCCAGTTCCGAGATCAATTGCGATGGCGACTACTTCCGTACCACCTCGCTGACTTTCGCGGGTGATGGTTTCAAACGAATCCAGGTCGCCACAGCAAGGGACGACAACACGAGTGACCATCTCTGACGAGATCCTCCTTCTATGAAAATCTGGCTGTCATGCCTCGGACGCGAGGTGTTCCAGCGTATTGCGCGCGACTTGTGCGCTTCGCGGGTCGCGGCAGACGACCAGAATCGTGTCGTCGCCGGCGATGGTGCCGATCACGTCCGTGAGCTTGGCGCGATCGATCGCCAGACCCAGCAGTTGCGCTTGACCCGGCCCGGTCTTCACAACGACCAGTTGCTGCGCCACGTCGAGTCCGAGGAGGAACTCACCGAGCGCTCGCGACAGGCTGACCACGGCGGCGGCGGTCGAGCTACCTTCTGGGCTCCCAGCCGTCTGATATGCGCCATCGGAACTGCGCTTCACGAGGCCCAGTTCCTTGATGTCACGTGACAACGTGGCCTGGGTAACAACAAATCCCAACGTCGCGAGACGCTGACGGAGCTGTTCCTGGCTATGCACGGGTTCGTGGTCGATGACCTCCCGGATGGCGGACAGGCGGCGAACCTTCATATCTATGCGTTATCAAGCATTAGTATACAAGAGCATTCGTCCATGTCATTAGCAAAACGCATTGACATCCCGACGCATGGAAATGTATAACTATTCTTTCCTATGTATACAGTTGCGGTCATCGGGGCCACTGGGTATGCCGGACAGGAGCTGATCCGTCTGCTGGCCAGGCACCCCGCGGCCAAATTGACGGTCGCGACGGGATCTCAGGCGACAAGCACCCCGCGAAGGCTGCCGGCTCTGGCTCGCGTCTGGGATGGCGAGGTGTTGCCGCTGGATCTCGAACGCGTCACCGCCGAGGCGGAGGTGGCCTTTCTTGCTCTGCCAGAGGCCGCGTCCGCGGACATCGCACCCAAGCTGCTGGCCGCAGGTCTGCGAGTCGTCGACCTTTCGGGAGCCTTCCGGCTGCAAACCGCCGACGCCCGAGCGCGCTGGTATCCGGCAACCACCGAGATGCCGAGTGGCGTGGCGTACGGGCTGACCGAGTTCGAGCGCGAGGCAATTCGCTCGGCGCGTCTCATCTCGAACCCTGGTTGCTATCCAACAGCCTCGCTCCTCGCGCTGCTACCGCTCGCGAAGGCGGGCCTGATCGCGCCGGCGAGCGACGTCATCGTCGACGCCAAATCGGGACTCTCGGGTGCTGGCAAAGCGCCTACGGATCGGACGCACTTCTCTGAGAATCACGGCAGTGTGTCGGCGTACGGCGTCTTTGGCCATCGACACACGCCCGAAATGGAGCAAGCACTCGGACGCGCTGTCACGTTCGTGCCGCATCTCGTACCGCTCGATCGCGGTCTTCTGTCCTCGAACTACGTCCGGCTCGTCGATACGACGACGAGCGCGCAGATTGCGGTCGCGTTCGAGCAAGCCTACTCCGCCGCGCCATTTGTCCGGCTGACGGGCAGCGATTTGCCTGAGATCAAGCACGTGGCCTGGACCAACTTCTGCGATATCGGGTGGCGCGTGGACGAGGCGACCAATCGTGCGGTTGTGGTGTCGGTGATCGACAACCTGATCAAGGGCGCCGCGGGATCGGCGATCCAGAACTTCAACGTCATGCTGGGACTGGACGAATGTGCGGGGTTGCTGTGATTGCGTTGTTCTCAACAAGGTTCTTACGGGGGTTCTCCGGTTCGACGAACCGTCGTGAAGAACAATCGTGAAGAACCATCATAGAGAACCTTCGTGAAGAACGACCGTAGACCGATCGTAAAGAACCGGCGTAGTGAACCATCGTCGAGAACCGTCGTTCTGAAATTGGGAGGCGAACTGCTCGAAGAGCAATCGCGCATGACGGCCGTGGCGCGATTGATCGCGCGGGCGGCGTCCAAGCAGAAGCTGGTCGTCGTTCACGGTGGCGGCAAGGAAATCGATGCGGCGCTGGCGCAGGCATCGATCGTCAAGCAGCAGGTCGATGGCTTGAGAATTACCGACGAGCCGACCCTGCAAGTCGTCGTCGCCGTGCTCGCGGGCTCGATCAACACGCGGCTGGTGGCGGCGGTGAATGCGGCTGGTGGACGTGCGGTTGGCCTGACTGGTGCGGACGCGGGTGTGGGCCTGGTCAAGCCGGCCAAGCCGCATCGTGCGGCGAGTGGAGAGCTGGTCGATCTCGGCTTGGTCGGCGAACCGGTGCTGACGCCTGGTGCGCCATTGATCGAGGCGCTCTGCGCGAAAGGATACGTTCCGGTCATCGCGTGCATTGGCGCGTCACGCGATGGGCGCTTGTTCAACGTCAATGCCGACACGCTGGCTGGCAACCTCGCAACGCGACTGGGCGCTCGTCGGCTGGTGATTGCTGGCGGCACCGCGGGAGTGCTGGACAACGAAGGGAAAACGATTCCGACGCTCGACGCGAGCGGAATCGATCGGCTGGTAAGGGGTGGTACTGCGACGGCGGGCATGGTGGCGAAGCTGAGCGCCAGCCGGCGAGCGATTGCGAGTGGCGTCGACGTAGCCATCGCTGATGGCCGTCGACCAGCCCGCTTGGATGCGCTGGTTGCAGGAGCGAATGGCGGAAGAGGCCCTTGGACGCGCCTGGCCAAGTAGTTACAAGTTTACAAGTTACAAACGCAGAACTGCGCCAACCAACTTTGAACTTGTAACTTGTAACTTCGAGAGTGAGCGTGAGATGACGCGAATCGATTTGGAGCAAGTCAGGAATCTGGAAGCCGCGCACGTGCTGCAAACCTACAAGCGTGCGCCGGTCGTCTTCGTGCGTGGTGACGGCAGTCGGATTTTCGATTCCGCCGGCAAGCCGTACCTCGACTTCATTTCGGGCATTGGCGTCGTGGTGCTTGGCCACGCACACCAGGGGCTCGCGGAGGCGATTGCGCTCCAGGCTCGCACGCTGATTCAGACCTCGAATCTCTACTACCACCCTCTCCAAGGCGAGCTCGCCGCCAGGCTTGCGGCGTTGTCAGGCTTGCAGAGAACGTTCTTCTGCAACAGCGGCACCGAGGCGGTGGAAGCCTGTTTGAAGTTCGCGCGTCGCTACTGGTTCAGCAAGGGAGAGAAGGAACGTACGAAGTTCGTGGCATTGCAGCACGGTTTCTCGGGCCGAACGATGGGCGCGTTGTCGGTCACGTCGAACCCCCAGTATCGGCAACCGTTCGGGCCGCTGATCGAGGGCGTCACGTTCGTCTCGCCTTCCGACCCGGCCGCTCTCGAAGCGGCGGTGACCGAATCCACCGCCGCGATCATTGCCGAGCCCATTCAAGGTGAGGGCGGCGTGCGTCCGCTAACTGCGGAGTTCGCGGCGGCAATCGAGAGTGCGTGCGATCGCACCGGCGCGCTGCTGATTGCGGACGAGGTTCAGTGCGGTTTGGGACGTACCGGGGAGCCGTTCTATTCCCCTACGCTCGGCCTCACACCAGACTTGATGTCAATTGGAAAGGCGTTGGGCTCGGGCGTGCCGATTGGTGCGGCGCTCGTTTCAGAGACGGTCGCCTCGCAGATCTTTGCCGGCGACCATGGCAGCACCTACGGCGGGAATCTTCTGTCGACCCGTGCCGGCCTGTTTGTCCTCGAGCAACTGACCGGCACAACCGATGCGGAGCCCTACGTCCCGCCCGCGGGCCTGATCGGTCATGTGCGCGAGATGTCTTCGGTCTTCGAGCATGCCCTCAATCGACTGACCGCGGAACACGACATCGTCGCGTCGACGCGCGGCGTCGGTGTGATGCGGGCCTTGGAATTGACGATTGATGCGGCTCCGGTCGTCGAAGCGTCCCTGAAGGCTGGACTGCTGGTCAATCGCACGGCGGAGCGAGTCGTTCGCCTGCTGCCGCCGCTGAATGTGACGAAGGCGGAAATCGACGAAGCGGCGTCGATTCTCGACGGCGTGCTCTCGATGGTCAAGCCGGAGGTGACGAAATGAACACGGCGCTTGCAACATCCTCCACGACGGCCTCGCAATCGCGCGGCCGCATGCGTCCAGGACGAGCGTCGACTGCCGTCACCTATCGCATCGGCACGGCCACAGACGCGCGATTCCTCCATGGGCTGATCGACGCCAATATGGAAGAAGGACGACTGCTGCCCCGTACGATCGAGGACTTGTCGGCCCACGCACACCGGTTTGTCGTCGCCACTCGCCGCGGCCGTGTCGTCGGCTGCGCGGAGCTGGCGCCGCTCGGTACACGTGTCGCCGAAGTCCGTTCGCTGGTCGTCGATCGCAACGCGCGCGCGCATGGCATTGGACGCGCGTTGCTGTCAGAGTTGCAGCGCCGCGCGCGCGTCGATGGATTCGAGACGCTATGCGCATTTACTCATGACGCGGGCTTCTTCGTCCGGCGTGGCTACTCCATCGTCCCGCACTCGTGGGTACCGGAGAAGATTGCGATGGATTGCCAGACGTGCCCGCTGTTTCGCCGATGCGGTCAGCACGCCGTGGTGCTGGCACTCGCCCAGACGCGAGGCCGAGGATGACCTCGCTCAATTCCGTAGCCGTCGCTGCCACAACCGGCGGGATTACTGCACCTCGAGGGTTTCGGGCCTCGGGCATCGCGTGCGGTATCAAGGCCAATGGCCGGCCTGACCTATCGCTGATCGCCGCAAACCGGCCGGTCTCCGCGGCGGCCATCTTCACGATCAACCAAGCCAAGGCTGCGCCGGTGCTGCTGTCACGGCAACATCTCCAGTCAACCGGCGGCATGGTGCAGGCCATCGTCACCAACAGCGGCTGCGCCAACGCCTGCACCGGCCCGCAAGGCGTCTCCGATGCCGAGGAGATGGCCGCGCTCACGGCCCAAGCGATCGGTTGTCCGATCAGACAAGTGCTGGTCGCCTCGACCGGTGTCATTGGCGTCAACCTCCGCATGGACGCACTTCGCTCCGGTATCCCCGCGGCCATTGATGCGCTGTCGGTCGACGGGCATGGCAACGCCGCCGATGCCATCATGACCACGGATCCTTTTCCCAAGTCATACGCCGTCGAGGTCACGACCGCACAGGGAACGTTCCGCGTCGGCGGAATGTGCAAGGGCTCGGGGATGATCGAGCCACGCATGGCGACCATGCTCGGCTACCTGACTACGGATGTCGTCGTCGAGCCAGCAGTGCTTCGCCGTGCGCTGATTGAGGCTTCTCGATCGACGTTCAATGCCATCACGGTGGATGGCGAAAGCTCCACGAACGATTGCGTATTCGCGATGGCCAGCGGCGAGAGCGGCCTTCGCATCGACGACGCCAACTACAGCTCGTTGGTTGAAGGGCTTCGAGCCGTCGCACTCGAACTGTCGCTTGGCATTGTCAGAGGCGGTGAGGGTGCAACCAAGCTCATTGCCATCACCGTGAGCGGCGCCGCGTCCCACGATGAAGCAATGACGGCGGCGCGAACGATCGCCAACTCGCCGCTCGTAAAGACGGCCGTTCACGGCGGCGATCCGAACTGGGGCCGCCTGATCGCAGCCGCTGGCCGTGCGGGTGTGACCTTCTCGCTCGCGAACGCCAAGGTCCGCATCGGCCCTCTCGTGCTCTTCAGCAATGGTCGCCCTCACGACGAGCTCGCTCCTCGAGCGGCAGAGTACCTGCAAGGCAAAACCCTGGACATCGAGGTCAACGTCGGCGCCGGGGGGAACGGTAACGCGACGATGTACACCTGCGACCTGTCGGCGGAGTACGTCCGAATCAATGCCGAATATCGAACATAACGGTCGCCGGTGAAATGATGCCTTTCTTTGAACTGGAAACTGGTAACTGAAAACTGACGACCGCAGGTCACAGGTCACGGGACACCGAAAACATGGGCGCTTCAATGCGAACACTCGACGCCGACGTGCCTCGAGTTCGATGTAAAGACTTTCTTTCGATCCTCGACTTCAATCACGACGAGCTGCGCCAGACATTGGAGCTGGCGTCGAGGCTGAAGCGGGAGCGGCCAATGGGCCTGCGCGCGCCGACGTCGCACGCGCTCGATGGGCGTCATATTGGCCTGCTGTTCGAAAAGCCGTCCTTGCGCACGCGCGTGACATTCACGATCGGCGTTCGCGAGTTGGGCGGGGACATGGTCGAAATCCCGGCCGACGTGATGCACGCCGACCGCGAACCGATCCATGACGTCGCCCGCAACCTCGAACGCTGGGTCGACGCCGTCGTCATTCGAACGTTCAGCCAGGAGCGTCTCGAACAGATCGGGCGGACGACGACTCGACTGCACGTGATCAACGCGTTGTCCGACGAACAGCATCCGTGTCAGGCGCTCGCGGATATCCAGACACTGGTGGAGCTCTGGGGGACACTGAAAGGTCGAACGATCGCCTTCGTTGGTGACGGCAACAACGTCGCGACGTCGATGCTGCACGCAGCAGTGATGCTTGGCGCGTCGGTGCGTGTAGCCACACCGAAGAGCTACGAACTGCCCAACGAGGTGGTCGTCGACGCGGCTCGAATCGCCGCCGATGGTGCCGACGTCGTTCAGTTCACCGACCCGAAGAAGGCCGTCGAAGGAGCAGACGCGGTTTATACGGACGTCTGGACGTCGATGGGACAGGAAGTCGAATACGCCGAGCGCAAGAAGATCTTCGCACGCTACCAGGTCAACGAGGCGCTCATGTCCCGCGCGAAGCCTGACGCGATCTTCATGCACTGCCTGCCCGCACACCGCGGCGAGGAGGTCACTGACGAAGTGATCGAATCACCGGCCTCCGTCGTATTCACTCAGGCCGAAAACCGCCTTCACGCGCAAAAGGCTCTGCTGCTCGTCCTGGTCGCAAACTAAGCGCGCTGCCTCGCGCCCTTGCGATGAAGCAGCCCGGCGCGGTCGAGGGCGGCCCCGACGTGCGGCAGAATGTTGTCCTCACCGATGTGCTCGACAAACTCCGCACGGTGGAGCATCGCGCTCGGCTGTTTCGGGGCTCCACACAAAAGCAGAGTACGTCCCGATCGCTTCAAGCGCTCTGCGAGCGTCTCCAGCGCGTGGAGCCCGGTGGCATCAATCGCCGTCATGTTGCGAAGTCGCAGCACTACGATCGGCTTGAATAGAGACAAGTCAGCCGTCGCTTCCGCGAGCTTATCCGTCGTGCCGAAGAGAAATGGGCCATGAATCCGGATGATCGAGACATAGTCGGGAACGGTCTTGTCCTGCAGAATATGAGCACGGCCGCGCTCGATGTAGTCCTGGCTGACGACTGACACTGTGGTGGTATCCGAAACGCGATAGATGTACAGGAGCGCCGCCAGTGCCATTCCCACCTCGACGGCGAGCGTAAGATCGGCCAACACGGTCAGGGCAAACGTGATCAGCCACACCGACACGTCGGCGAAGTCCAGCTTCAGGATCTCCGGAATCTCCCGCCATTCCCCCATGTTCTTGGCCACAACGAACAGCACCGCAGCCAAGGTTGCCATCGGGACAGATTGTGCGAGCGGTGCAAGGGCCACGACGACGATCAGGAGCGTCGCCGAATGAGCCAGGCCTGAGACCGGAGTGCGGGCCCCGGATCGATAGTTGGTGGCCGTCCGAGCAATCGCGCCGGTCACCGGAATCCCGCCGACGAGCGGGACAGCCATGTTCGCCAGGCCCTGGGCAAGCAGCTCGGCATTCGAGTTGTGGCGGTCGCCGCTCATCTCATCGGCGACGACGGCAGACAGAAGGCTTTCAACTGCCGCCAGAATCGCGACGGTGAGCGCCGCAGGCAGAAGCTGAAGGATCAGGTCGCCACGGAACTCGGGAATGTGCCAGTCAGGCAGCGTCGATGGAATGCCGCCGAACCGTGTACCGACGGTCTCAATCGGCACGTTGAAGAGACCAACGACAGCGGTCGCGGCAAAGAGCGCCACAATCTGGCCCGGCACCCTCCGCAAAATGCGAGGGCTCACGACGATCACCGTAAGTGAGGCGAGACCAACACCGACAGTCAGACCATCAACGGTTCCAATCGCCGAAGCATAGGCGCCGATTCGGGCAATGAACTCGCTTGGGACCTCCGGCATCTGGAGGCCAAGAAAATCCTTGATCTGGGTTGAGATGATGAGCACCGCAATCCCATTCGTGAACCCGATCACGATCGGACGCGGGATGAACTTCACCGCCATCCCTAATCCGCTCAAGGCCAGGAAGAGCAGGATGACACCGGCCATCATGGTGACCATGAACAGGCCGGACATGCCGTGCTGAGCGATGATGCTGGCCACGACGACGACGAACGCTCCGGTCGGGCCGCCGATCTGGATGTTCGAACCGCCGAGCAGCGACACGATGAAGCCACCGACGATGGCGGTATAGATGCCGGCCTGCGGGGTCGTCCCGGAGGCAATGCCAAATGCCATCGCTAGCGGCAGGGCGACAAGGCCCACCGTCAGGCCGGCAATCAGATCGTGATAGAGATCGACGGCCGTGTAGTTCGCGAGCCGTTCAAACAGCCGCGGGGTCCAGCGCTTCCAGTCGACGATCACTGCTGGGTGGTCGTTGGTCGTGTGTCGGCCTTCAAATACTTGTCGTACCAGGCCAGGATGCGGTTCTCGAAGTCGATGGACTCGCTGACGCTGTTGGGTGGCCGATGACCTCCGTTGACGTAGCGAACCCACTCGACCTCACGGTTGAGCCGACGCAACGCGTAGTAGATCTCACGTGACTGACTGGCCGGGACATTCGGATCCTGGTCGCCGGTGATGTTGAGTAGCGGCGTCTTGATGCGATCGGCGCGCAAGACCGCTGAGTGTTCGAGATAGCGCTCGGGATACTCCCAAAGCGTCCCACCAATACGGTCCTGGCTCTTTTCCGGCGCGTGTGTATTGCGCACGCCCAAACGGGGGCTGTCGGTGTAGAAGCTCACCATGTTCACCTTGCCCGACACGTTGATGGCCGCCTTGAATCGGTCGGTTTCGGTGAGCAGCAGCACCGTGGCATAGCCGCCGTAGCTCGTGCCGTGCACGCCGAGGCGATCGGGATCGGCAATCCCCATGTCGATCAGGCGATTGGCTGCGGACGTCACGCCTTTGCTCCAGCTTTCGCCGGGACGGCCGACGACGAGATTGACGGACGGGTGAAACACCGCGTAGCCGTGATTGGCCAGAAACGCGGCGCGCGCATTGAATCCGTTATCGAAGAACGTTTCGTAGATCTCGAAAACCGTCGGATACCGTCGTCCCTTTTCGTAGCCAATCGGGTAACGCAGTACGCCGTAGAGCGTCTTGCCATCGGCGTCGCGATACGCGACGAGCTCGGAGGCTGGCAATGCTTTCGACGCCATCCAGGGATTGAGATCCGTGAGCTTGCGCGGATTGCGGAACCCGGCATCAGCGATGTAGAGCTCCGCCGGACGATCGCCGTCAGACATCGAATACACGACCCTCGAGGCGTCACGAGAGAAACGGACGTTCTGGAACAGGTTCTTGTCTTTCACCAGTGGCGTCAGTTGTTTCGTCGCCAAATCGAGACGCATCACACCGCGATCCCACTTGTCAGGCTCGCCGTACTGGACCATCAATGCGTCGCCTGCCGGGGACCAGCCAAGGACTGATGCGCGGGGATTCAGCTCTTCCCGCTTGTCGTCGAGCGTCAGGATCTGCTCTCTCGTGCCGTCGGCGACCGACGCGACGTACCATCCCTTACGACTCGTCAGGACGATTCGTGTGTTGTCACGATTGAAGGCGCCGACCGAAAACGATTCGGCGTCCTCGCCTTCGGCTTTCGGGACCAGCGTTCTCGCCTTGGCGTCATCGACACCTTGGACGAAGATCTCGCCCTTCTCCGCCCAGGCGAACACCCTTCGATCGTCAGACCATCGAGGGTTCGCGGTCTTCAGCACCTTGGCGTCAACCAAGGTTCGGACTGCACCACCGCGATTCTGGACTCGAAGATGATTGTTCGTACCGCCGATCACGTCGTAGTCGGTCTTCTCAGTCGCGTCTTCTCGAAAGGTGATGAACGAGCCGTCTCGGGACAGCTCGTAGTCCGTCAACTTGGCTGACGGCACGACGATCTGGGTTTCGCCCGTCCGAGGATCGAGCTCGACGACCGCACGTTTGCGGTCGGCCCTTCGCAACGCATCCCAGTCGAGCAAGCCGTCTTTCGAGGTGTGGACGACGATGGGACCGTCGACCAGTTTCTTGAAGGTGGTCTGCGCGGCTCGATCGTCCGCTGGATCGCGAAGTGCGACGAGCAGTCGCGACCCGTCCGGCAACCACGTGAGCTCGGACGTCGAGGCGATCGCAGATCCCGCTTTGCGGGGGACCTCTGACAGGCTTCGGTCCGCGGCATTCCACGTCCACAGTGTCATCGCCGGCAGGCGATCGCGGTCTTCGGCGACGGTGAGGATTGCGAGCCGAGATCCGTCGCGTGAAAACGCCGCCTGGCGCACGTTCATCAGCTGCTTGAATGGTTTGTCGGTCGTGCCAGTGCGTGTATCGACGATCCCGAGCTCCACCATCGATGGCGCAACGTAGGTGGGATCACCAAAACGACGATGATCCGTTTCGGCGTTGTCCTCGAGCCGTCGCACCGCGATGGCCACCCGCGAGCCGTCCTCCGTGAGATCCAGCACCGTTGCAGTGGCCACCTTCAGCATGTCAGCCGCTGTGAACGGCGACAACGACTGTGCGGATGGTCGTACGCCGGCGATCGCAGTCACCGAAAGAATGACGACGAGGACGGTTCGCATGGAGATACTCCGTGGATTGTTGAAAAACTATCGAGACGTGGAGCTGGCTACCCGACGTGCCCGGATGAGCGTTTGAATCTCATCGGGCCTCGCATTCTCGAAGTACAAACGTTGCCGGCCGTCGGCATCCTCGCTGATCGCCGCAGGAATCGAATTCGCCGTCACCGTCCATCCGGTTGGTAGAACCACCGAGTTCCGAGGCCGACCGAACGCACGATCCCACACGAGCTCTCCGCCCTCGAGTAAGTAGCGACCGGGATCCGTATAGGTTTCTGAGATTCGCAGGCGAGCCGAATGACCCTTTTGGATGACTGGGAATGAGATCACGACGACCTCGGTCTCTGGTTGGACAGGCTCACCGGGATCGAGGCCACGCTTCTTGATCTCGTCGCCTTTGAGCGTCTCGACCTTCAGCGTTTCACCGGTGTCGAGAATCTTTGCCGACGGATTGGACACGCGACTCCCTGCACGAACGACGTTGAAGTAGTGCCCGATTCCCGGACGCGACTCGGTGTAGTCGTGATAGAGGCTGAACGAGTTCGTGGTGGGATCGTTCAGGAAATAGACGATCTCGCGATCCTGATACGCGCGCTCGCTGAGCCGAGTGGATTGCGCGGCGAGGCTGGTTGATGTTGCCGGGCCCCGACTGGTGGGCAGCGACGCCTTGAAAGGCGCGAGCCCTGGCTTGGCGCGAATGACCAGTGGCGCGGCGGCGGGCCCTGGGTTCATGAAGCTGACCTGCAGTCGCCCATCGGCGGTGGGGATCACCTGCGAGGGAACATTACAACTCACCAGGCGATAGCCAGCCGGTAAGACGATCGTATTTCGGCGAATGCCCAGCGAGCGATCGAAAACAATCGCATCACCGTCGCGACGATAACTCTTGGCGTCCTTGTAGGTCTTGTCGATCAAGAGGCGCACTTCGCCGCCGTCGGGGACGGCGCGAGGCAGTTGCACTTTGATGTACTCGGTGTCGAGATCTGCGGTCGGATGCCCGCCCTCACGGGCCTGCTTGCCGCTGACGACTTCCCACTTGAGCGCTTGACCACTGGCGAGATCGACGACGCGTTCGTCGGTCGCGACGCTGCCTGGTCGGATAACGTTGTAGAAGAAGCGCGCCCCCGCCGTGGTCGCGGTGACCTCGTAGTAGATGCGGAACTGAGCGGTGTCGGGCCCGAGCAGTTCGTAGCGCGTGTAGTCGTCTTCCTGAGTTTGCCGCGGAGCGGTTTGTGCTGACGCGTTCGCCGCGACACTCAGCGCCGAAGCGAGAATGAGGACCAGGCGCATAACGAAGCCTCATGGTGAACAGAAAGACGTCTAGAACCTTCGTCGAACCTACGGGTAGAACGATCGTGTCGAACCATCGTGTAGAACCTGCGTTCTGAATTCGGAGTATACCCCTTCACACCGGAGCCCCCGCTGGCGGTACACTCCGGGCGTGGCCGCATTGATCGGGCTGGTCGTTTCCCTTCTGTTCCTGCTGTTTGCGATTCTTCCGATCCTGACGTACCTCCGCATCTCACGGGTGAGCCGCGAACTGGAAGAGCTGAGCGCGCGCGTCGCGCGACTGGAGCATCGCCAACCACAGCCCGCACTGCAACCCGCATCGGCGTCCGCATCCGCCTCAGCTCCTATCGCACCCGTCGCACCTCCCGCACCTGTGCACCGCACCGCACCTGTCGCACCTGTCGCACCCGACGCACCTGTGCACCGCACCGCACCCCTCGCACCCGACGCACCCGTCGCACCTGACCTGGAGACCCGCATCGGCGGCCGCGGACTGCTGTACGTCGGCGTGCTCGTCCTGCTCCTCGGCGTGAGCTTCTTCCTCAAGTACGCCTTCGACAACGAGTGGATCGACGAGCGTGGCCGCGTCCTCCTCGGCGCACTCTCAGGCGTAGGCCTGGTACTGACCGGCCTCCGCATTGCGCAGAACGGTCTGCCGGCGTTCGGGCAGGCACTAACTGGGACCGGACACGCGATTCTGTACATGGCCGTGTACGCCGCCCTCAACTTCTACGGGCTGATCAGCGGCAATGTGGCGTTCCTCGCGATGGTGGCAATCACGGTTGCAGCGGCGTGGAGTGCGGATCGACAACGGTCGCAGGCGTTGGCCGTGATTGCCGTCGGCGGCGGATTTCTCACGCCTTTCCTGGTCGGCGGGTCCGAGAACGCGCAGCTCACGCTGTTTACCTACGACGCGCTCCTGGTGATGGGCACGCTCTGGTTGACACTGCGTCACCAGTGGCCTGGCCTCAACGCCTTGAGCTACGTCTTCACGGTGATCACCATCGCCGGCTGGGCGGGCACGTACTACTCCAGCGATCAGTGGCTTCGCACACTGCTCTTCCTCACGTTGTTCGTCGTCCTCTTCCTGATCATCTTGAGGATCATCGCGGCTGCGTCCAGTCTGACGGCACGACTCACCGTGTTGCTGTTATCGACCGCGCCTCTCCTCTACCACGTGGCCGCGATTGTGATCACGTCCGATCACGCCCCCGCCATCCATGTCTATCTCATCCTCTTCACCGTGGCAGGCTTGTGGCTGACCGCGGAGCCGCACCGGCCATGGCTTCGACTGCTGGTTCTCCTCGGTGGCTTCGCGCCAATGTTGGGGACGCTCGTCTTGCCCGCTGGCCTCTCATGGATCACGCCGAATACCGTCACCATTCTTGCCGTCGCGGCGCTTCATACGATGGCGATCATCGATCGCATCGTGCGACAACAAGAGGAGCTGGCAACGCCGGATCTGATCGCGCTGCATCTGACCGGCCTGGGACTCTTTGCGCTGCTTTACGAATCGCTGCGACCAGCCTATCCGAATTTCCGAGGAGGCCTTGCTGCGCTCATCGCGCTCGGCGCCATTGCGTTGTGGCAATGGCTGCAGCCTCGCGATCGCGTGGCCTCGCTCAATGCCGCGGCACTTGCATTTACATTGGCGGCACTTGGGGTCGCGGTGCAGTTCGATGGGCCAGCCGTGGTGATCGGATGGGCCGCCGAGGGCGCGGCGGCCGCGTGGATGGGGCTACGAGCGCCGAATCTCGCGTTCCAGTATGGCGGGCTCGCATTGTGGGGCCTTGCCGTCCTGGAGCTCTCGGATGCCTACGCGCAAACGCCAAGCGGCTTCGTCGCGATCTTCAACATGCGGACCTTCACCACGCTATTCGTGGTGGCCCTCGGCTACGCGATCGCACATCTCTTCAGTCGCCATGCCTTCTCGACCAGCGGTCGCACACGCAGCGCGCTGCACGTTGTCGCGAGTCTCTTGACGTTGTCGTGGATCACTGGAGAAATCCGATCGTACTGGGACGTCCGTGAACAAACCGCGACGGCACATCTTTACGAGCAGATGATGTTGTCGCTCGCGTGGGCCGCATACGGCGCCGTCCTCATCGTCATCGGCATGCGACGCGAATCGCCGTTGACGCGATACATCGGCATCACCGTCATCGCCATCACGTCGCTGAAGGTGTTCTTCTACGACCTTTGGGAGCTCGGCGGAATCTATCGAGTCATCGGCTTCATAGCATTCGGCGTGCTGCTCGTCCTGGTGTCCTATCTCTATCAGCGAAAGCGGGTTACCAACGCTCAGTCACCGCCACCACCACCGCCGCCGCCATCGCCACCGCCGCAATCGCCGCCTGAGGCGCCCGGACCGCAGTCGGAGGCTCCGCTGTCAGAGCCGCCGCCCATGTAGGCGAACTGTGCGGAATCTGAACCGCCGCTGGCATTGCTGCGTCGGGCACATCGGCCCGTTCCGCGGGCAGCAACCAGCAGGATCAGCGCGAGGGAGAAGGTCACAATCATCACGACGCCTAGTGCGGTCATGGTTTTCTCCGTGAAGTAGACTCAATCATCATTCGAGGGGATCGTACCGCCCTGATGTGTCTGGGAGGTTTCCCTCTAACTCAATGAGCCGCATAGACCTGAACGCCGACCTGGGCGAGTCGTTCGGCCCCTGGCCCATGGGGACCGACGAAGCCTTGATGGCAAGCATCAGCTCGGCCAACGTGGCGTGTGGTTTTCACGCGGGCGATCCGAGCGTCATGCGGCGTACGGTCGCGCTCGCAAAGTCGAATGGCGTGGCGGTCGGCGCGCACCCAGGATTTCCGGATCTGGTTGGGTTCGGCCGTCGCGAGATGTCGGCCACGCCAGACGAAGTCGCAGACATGGTGCTCTACCAGGTGGCTGCGCTCGCGGGCGTGGCCGCATCGCAAGGCGTTCGCCTGCAGCATGTCAAACCGCATGGCGCTCTCTACAACATGGCCGTTCGCAATCGCGAACTCGCTGAGGCCATCGCCCGAGGCACTGCCGCCTTCGATCGCAAGTTGATCTTGTTTGGTCTGCCGGACTCGGAGCTGCTCCGCGCCGGAGCGAAGGCTGGACTGCGGGTCGCGGCGGAAGTGTTTGCCGATCGCGCCTATGAGCCCGACGGGTCACTCGCCTCGCGCAGCAAACCGGGGAGCGTGATTCACGATCAGCAGGAGGTCGTGGCGCGCGCGATTGGGATGGTGCGGGACGGGGTGGTGACGGCGACCAATGGCTCGGTGATCAACCTCCGCGCCGACACGCTCTGTCTGCACGGGGACACACCCGGGGCAGCGACCCTCGCACGTCTCGTGCGTGAGGGGTTGGACCAGGCAGGGATCCGGGTGCTGCCACTGCTAACGAATTTGTAAGTACGGTCACGAAAGGCGGGGCTGGCTCGGTCGCCGCAGTTTCGAAAACTCGCGATTTTCGGCACAAAACCTGGCGGCACAAACCTTGGATTAAGGAGCGGCGTCGCCAGTCTGTTGTTCACGGCAAGGTGCCGTGAATGCTGGGGGGAGCCAGGCTGGCGGCGATTCTCTGCAGGGGCGGCGATGTCCGACGGGGCATCGCCGCTTTTGCTTTTTGGGGGAATCGAGCGGTTTCCAGTCCACGCTCTCCGGTCCACGGTCCCCGGTCCACGGTCCCCGAAACCGTCAGACCCCCGCGCCCTCCGGGTACTGAAGCGCCAGCCGCAGTTCCTTCGCCAGCGCGTCGACCGTCGTCCCTTGACGCTTCCACGCGCCGTCGGTCTCGAAGCGCAGCGCCCCGATACGGCGTCCCCACGGCGCGATGACACGGCCGATCGCTCGGTAGTCGGTTCGATCGGCGTGCTGCTGATCGATGCGCTGAATCACATCCGGTGCGACGCGGATGAACGCGCGCAGCGCGGTGGCGGACTTGACCGAGTACTTCCGGCCGTTCCATGCCGACTCGAACAGTGAAGCAATCTGTCGCAGATAGTTGACGAAGAAGCGCTTCGATTCCTCGCGGAAGTCAGCCGCCTTGCGCGATCCGCCGAGCGCGTCTTCGTTGGCGAAGAGCTTCTTCAGTTCCTGCGCCAGCGGCGCCTGGGCGACGCGGCCACGGCCAACGCCAAGCAGCTTGATCTCGCCATAGAGCGGCGATTCCTCGCGATCGTTGAGCGCGCGGACGACGTCGTGCGCGGCAGCGAGCGATTCATCGCGATACAGCTGACGGCCCGAGAGTGACACCAGGTGTGACGAGTTGAGCCGCGTGTGCTTCGCGTTGATGGTGACGAACATCTGAACCACGTGATCTTCAGGCAGACGGTCGAAGATGATCGCCGGCACGGTGAACTGTTCGTCCGCGAAGTTTTCGATGTCCGCGTGCAGGGCGAGCAGTCGATGTTG
The DNA here is from genome assembly GCA_963724485.1 of uncultured Acidobacteriota bacterium. Classification (GTDB taxonomy): domain Bacteria; phylum Acidobacteriota; class Vicinamibacteria; order Vicinamibacterales; family UBA2999; genus JACCSI01. The sequence goes on along the minus strand of CAVRUW010000001.1, from coordinate 669,521 downwards.
ACCATCGATCGCCCGGAGAACACCCTCGCGTTCCGGGACTTTGAGGCGCCCGACCATGCTCCCCGCCTCAACCGGTTCGAACGAGAGCTTCTCGTCGGCTGAGATGATGACGGCGCCGGGGATGGAGGGCAAGTCGCGTGCCTGTCGGCACTGCTCGTAATACTGAACGAGCTCCTCGATCTTGCGCCGGATGATGTGACGCTGGTAGGCCTTCTCGCTGGACGCGATGCGTCGCTCCAGGAGGTCCCACTTGATCTTCGACTGGGTTGGCTGTTTCTTGCCGCCTCGCACCGGCACCTGACCTTGCTCGCCGTAGCTCAGAACCTCGAAGCGGACCAGTTTGTCTATGTCGTTTGCGGTAAGTGAGGCCTGATAGAATTGCACCCCAAACTGCTGCATCCGAATCGCGGCAACGCTAATCATAAGAGTCCGGCGGATTCTATCGACGCGTCTCCGGCCGCTCAATGGTTTTTTGGCCAGTTTCGCAGCACCCGGCCCTGACCCGAGGTCGAACAACAGCAGCCATCTCGTTGAAAGCCAAGGAGTTACGATGCTCACGCGCCTCGCCACGATGGTTGCGCTCTCGCTGCTGCTCGCGGCATCGGTCCCCCAAGCTCAGCAGGCTAGACCGGCAGCCGGCGCTGTCGCCGGCGAGCTCAGCGATGCCGAGTTTGCCTCGATGGTCAAGCAGTGGACGACCAAGCCGGAGTTCATGAGTCCACTTGTGGATCATCTGCCCAAGAAGGCTGGCGTGCCCACACCCAAAGAAGTGCTGGGCTATCACGTCGGCGCTCCGAACAAGCTGACCTACACCGCCGATCAGCAGCGGTTCTTTCGTGCACTGGAAAAGGCGCTTCCGGGCCGCGTGAAAACCATCAGTGCCGGCAAGAGTGAGGAAGGCCGCGACATTCAGATCGTCTTCATCAGCTCCGAAGCCAACCTGAAAGCTCTCGAGACGAATCGACAGAACATGAAGCGGTTGGCGGACCCACGCGGTCTGAGCGCTGCCGACGCCGCGAAGATCATCGCCTCTACCAAGCCGCACTACCACGTCAGCGCCGGTCTGCACAGCGCCGAGACATCGCCTCCGGAGAGCGTGATCGAGCTTGGTTACCGATTGGCCGTCTCGGAAGAACCTTACATCCAGCAGATTCGCAACAACGTGATCGTCTCGATAACGCCGTCGACCGATCTCGACGGCCGTGATCGCGCGGTCGACTGGTACTACGCCTACAAGGTCGACGAGCTTCCGCAAGGCGGCGAAAACTATGGCGGGCCGCCGTACTGGGGCAAGTACGTCTTCCACGACAACAATCGCGACATCAACTACGGCGTCGACTCACTGCGCGCGCATCTGAACTGGTACCTGCAGTGGGTGCCGCCGATCTGGCACGACCTCCACGAAGCACAGACCTTGCTCTACACCTTCAGTGGACAGCCGCCGCAGAATGCCAACCTCGATCCCATCCTCTACACCGAGCTGCCGTTCTTCGCGACGTACGAAGTCAACAAGCTCACGTCATTCGGCATGCCTGGCGTGTGGCATTTCGGATTCGTGGATACGTGGTCACCTGGCTATCTCGGTTTCGCAGCCAGCAATCACAACGGCATGCTGCGGATGTACGAGATTTTCAATCAGGGTGGGGCCAACACGAAAAAGGCCCGCATTCAGGGCGGGCAAACGACGCGCGAGTGGTATCGACCCAATCCCGCTCCGGTCGGCGAGATCGACTGGTCGATTCGCAACTCGGTGAACTATGCCGTCTCTGGCGTGCTGACCGCTCTGGAACTCACCTCCAAGTTTCCGCAGATGGTGGTCGAGAACTTCTACAAGAAGTCGGTCAACTCGGTTCAGGCTGGCCAGACAAAAGCACCGTACGCGTTCGTCATTCCCGCTGGGCAGAAGGATCAGACCCAAGTCGATCGCGTCGTCAATCTCCTTCGGCGCCAGGCAATCGAAGTACATCGGATAAGCGCAGAAACCAAGTCCGGCAAGGACACAATCGCCGCGGGTTCCTACATCGTCAAGTTGAACCAGCCATACGGACGCCTCGCGAAAACGTTGCTCGAGAAGCAGACCTATCCCGATCCAAACCTGCGCACCTACGACGACAGCGCCTGGACGATGGGGTTGGCCAGCAACATCGAGGTGAAGACGATTGACGAGAAGGCGATCCTCGACGCTCCGTCGCAACTCCTCAGCTCAGACGTCGAGAGCAGGGGCACCGTCACTGGCACCGGCGACGTCTATGTGGTCAAACACAACGGCTCGCTCAATCTGATCACCTTGCGATACCGGCTGAAGGATCTGTCGTTCAAGGCGTTGCGTGCGACGGCAAAGGGCGATGGTGGGGAACTTCCTTCGGGATCGCTGATCATCGCAGCTCCCTCCTCACAGAGTGCGCGAGTGCGCAAGGAGATCGAATCGCTTGGACTGGCGGCATCCGCAATGACCACCGCGCCGGCTGGTGAAACCGTCGACGTTGATCTGCCGCGAATCGCCATCTACACGACCTGGGCGAACACCGAGAAGGTCGGCTGGGTGCGACTGGCGTTCGACCGCTGGGAAGTTCCCTTTGCGCTGATTCACAAGGATCACGTGAAGTCGGGCGCCAATCTTCGGGGCAAGTACGACGTGATCCTGGTGCCTCATCAGACGCAGGGCGGCAAGGCCCTCGTGTTCGAGCAGCCGAAGTTGTCGAAGCCACTGCCTTACAAGAAGAACGACAAATTCAAGTCGATGGGGATGTACGCGGAGACAGATGACGTTCGCGGAGGCATGGGCATCGAGGGCGTCGCGGAGTTCGAGAGGTTCGTCAACGAAGGCGGACTGCTCATGACGTTTGGCGTTTCAAGCTACTTTCCCGCCGAATTCGGTCTCGCGCGCGGTGTCGACGCGCAGCGTCCGACCGGCACCTGGTACGCCCCAGGACCATACGTCCAGAGCGAGATCATGCAGGCCGAACATCCAGTCGTTTTTGGTTACTCCGCCAAGACGCTGCCGGTGCGATGGGCCGACGGTCCGATTCTGCAGGCGGGCGTGAACCCGGAGTTCGCGGCGTTCGTCGGCTCGACCCCCGATCGCACGAGCGTCATCGCCAGATTCCAGGGCGGCGATTCCGGCGTCCTCAGCGGACTGATGCGCGGCGCCGATCAGATTCGCAACCGGCCGATGGTCATCGATGCGCCTGCCGGCAAAGGCCGTATCTTGATGTTCGCCAACAATCCAATCTATCGCTGGCAGACATTTGGCGAGCACGGGATGGTCTTCAACGCGTTGCTGTTTCACAACGACTTCCCCGCGCCGACGGCCAAGACGGAGACGACGGCGGGGCAGTAGCAGGTCGGGTCGGGCTGCCCTACCTGACGACCAAGAGCCTGTAATTTGCGGGATGCAAGAACTGAATCCCGTGCTCCATCAAGATCGCGTCGTCTTCAATCGGGATGCGAAGTTTCTTGCCGCCCCATTCGGCGATGGGCGTGTAGGCGAAGAATTCAAACGCAAACATGTGCTGCAGATGCATCGTGAACGTTTGCTGCAGGGGCTGCCACGTCGTTAACGATGGGCCGATGTCGTGGCCGGTGTTCCCGACCGGATGGAAGCCATAGACGACATCGGTCTTGTCGTCGGCATTGGGACGGTTGAACTCGATCACTCCATAGCCGGCGGCCTTGAGCGCGGCGTCCATGGCTTTCATGGTCTCGTCAGCTCGCACGCCTGGTTTGATCGCTCTCTTGAGCACGTCTCGAACGGCCAAGGCACGATCGAAGGCGTTCTGAATGCTCTTCGGCGGTACCAGCTCGCCCGGCTTCAACACGTAGGCCACACGCTTGACGTCGGTGCCGAAGTTCATCAACTGGACGCCCCAGTCGATCATCATGACGTCGCCGGATTGGATGACTCTGGCCGTCGAGGTTGCCGCGATCCCTTCGGGCCCGGTGATATACACCGAGGGCATGTCGAACTCGGAGCCGAGCCCACGTTCGAGTAGACGGTCCTGTAACCACCACGCCACTTGTTCGAGCGTCGTCTTTCCGGGCGTGATGACCTCGTTTGACAGGGCGCGCTCGGCCAACTGAATCGCGATTCCCGCCGCTTCGCCAAACGCCACGATCTCCGCGGCGACGCGCTTGGAACGGAACTCGGACACCAGCGTTTCGGCACTAACGAGGCGCGATGAGAACGGCTCGCCCAGCGTCTTCACCAGATGCTGGTGCATCGTGAACGAGAGTCCGTCCGCCGGGCCAATCTCGTGCGACATGTTGACGCCGATGCGCTTGGGATTTCTCTCCTTCACGAAGGCCTGAAGCGTCGCGGCTGCAGCAAAGATGTCGTAGGCGCCGGACTGCTCAATCAGGTAGCCGCTCGGCCCGAGCGCGGCGCGTTCGATGCGGTCACGGCCCCGGTCGGTGAACACGTAGTAGCCGATGCCCGATACGTATCCGCGACCCAAGTCTTCCCACAGCGGGTCGTAGTGATTCTCCTTGGCCGCCACAATCCACATGTCGATGCCGGCGTGTCGCATGGCAATCGGCAAAACCTGCTCGAACTTGTCGAGACGAATCTGACGCTGCATTTCCCAGCGGCGCCGCGCTTCTTGTCCCGATGCGGGCAGCACACCGAGCAGCACGCCGAGAACGCACAACATCGCACGTGTCATCTCTCCCATCCTCTCGAGTTACGCCGTTCGCATCTTACCCGCCTCACGATCCAGCCACCTCAGGGGAGCTTGCGACCTCTGTCTTTTCCGCGGATGAGCGGCGCGGATCAACTCACCCTTGTCGGGGTCACGTCGATGGTATTCCGCGAATCCGCCTCGAGATACTCACGGAGCAGCGCAACGTTCCTCGAATTGGATCGGAACCACATATCGGCCACATCTCCGACGATCGGCAACGCCCCCATCAACAGATCGAAGAGCACGTTGCCGAGCATCTGGGCGATGATCTCGCGCGGGATGCCGTACTTCAGGCTCCTGGCAATCAGCGATACCGATACAGCGGCGGCCACGGTGTCACCGGCTACCGGAAACAGACCAAGCAGCGCATCGAGGCCGACGGGTCCGATCAGGGGCACATCGACAGCGGAATCCATGATGCGAGCCGTGCGCTCGATGGATCGCGCAAACTCGCGGCGCGCCTCGTCTTCGGAAACACCCTGTGCGGCGGCGTATTCGCCAAAGTGGGTAAACCGCCCAGCCGCCGCGCGGGCGGCGCGCTCCGTTTGCTGGCCGACACGCGTGGTCGCGGCGCGATTCGCCGCTTGTGCCAACACTCGTCCCATCTGATTTGCCACGCGATCCGACGCGTGGTCGAACAATCGGCGCAGGACGAAGTAACCGACTACGCCCGCCGCCACGAGTAGAAGCAACGCCCGCCCAAGGGCAGCGAGAAACTCCGTCGAGGCTCATGGCTAAGACAAGTATGCGCGAGGCTGCTGTGCTCTACCGATAGAATGTCGGGCGGCAAATGAGTTACCTGGCAATCGCTTTTCGTGCTCGGACGTCAACTCGGACGACTTCAGTGGGCGCCGGCCTGTTGGTCGCGGCGTTCAGCGGTGCGACCGCCCTAGCCGCCGGCGACAACCCAATCGACTACAGCACGGCCACGACGCGATCGGAAACTCGTCGCGACGCGAGCGACGGGTCCGATCGAACTCGACGGACGTCTCGATGAACCCTCCTGGCTGACGGCGCCGGTCGCCAAGAACTTCATCCAGAACGACCCGCGCGAAGGCGAGCCAGCGACCTTCGACACCGAGGTCAAGCTGCTCTACGACGATGACTCGTTGTTCATTGGCGTGTTTGCCAAGGACGATCAGCCGGACGAGATCATCATCAACGAGCTCCGCAAGGACTTCAACACCGGTAACAGCGATCACTTTCAGATGGTGATCGACACGTTTCACGACGAGCGGAACGGTTATCAATTCGCCGTGAACCCAGCGGGCGCGAAGTGGGACTCGCAGATGTCCAACGAAGGCCGTGACCAGAACAGCAACTGGGACGGCGTGTGGGACGTGCAGGCGCGCATCGGCGAGGATGGCTGGTACGCCGAGATTCGAATTCCCTTCCGCACGCTGAAGTTCGGCCAGGAATCGCTCCAGACGTGGGGGATCAATTTTCAGCGTCGACTGCGCCGGTTGAACGAGAACAGCTTCTGGTCGCCCGTGCAGCGGATTTACGGTCTTTCGCGCGTTTCGCTGGCGGGAACGGTTGAAGGCCTTCAGGGCCTGCAGCCCGGCAACAACCTGCGCGTCAAGCCGTACGCGTTGGCGAGCTCCAGTCGCGTCGGTTCGAGCGCCAACCTTGGAGATTTCGATGCCGGCGTGGATGTGAAGTACGGCGTGACATCGGGCCTGACGTGGGACTTCACCGTCAACACGGATTTCTCTCAGGTCGAAGCCGACGAGCAACAGATCAACCTGACGCGTTTCAGCCTGTTCTTCCCAGAGAAACGCGACTTCTTCCTCGAGAACTCGGGCATCTATCAGTTTGGTGTCGGCTCGGGCGGCGCCGGTGGCGGCGGCGGCGGGCGGCAGAACCCGACTCAGGACATGATCCTGTTCTTCAGCCGTCAGATTGGACTCTCCGAGGACGGAATCGGCGATTCCGATTCTTGGCGGGACGCGACTCACCGGCCGCGCCGGCGGCTACTCGATGGGCGCGCTCAACATCCAACAACGCGAAGAGGGCACGACGCCCTCGGCCAACTTCACCGCGCTGCGCCTTCGCCGCGACGTGTTCGCGGCTTCGGACATCGGCGTGATGTTCCTGAACAAAGAGGTGAACGGGCCGCACTTCAACCGCGTATTCGGCGGCGACGCAAACTTCCGCTTCTTTCAGAACCTCGAAGTCAACTTCGCCGGCGCGAAAACCTTTTCGCCGGAGGTAGACTGCCGAGGAAGACGGCGACGACTGGTATACGAAAACGAGCTTCAACTACCGTTCGAATCGCTTCGAGGCCCGTGGCGGCTATCAAATCATCGGCGAGCGGTTCAACAACGAAATGGGATTCGTGCCGCGCCGCGGCGTCGACAACGGCGAGTTGCACCTCGGCGCGCGCTTCCGGCCCAACTGGTCGTGGACGCGTGGCTGGCTGCGCGAGTCATACCCGCATTGGCAAGTCGAGAACTTCACGCGTCGCGGAGGAGGGCTCGAGTCGCGGTATATGGATTGGCACTGGCCGCTCACCTTCCACAACAGCTCGTTCGTGGAAGTCGGGATCAATCCCAACATCGAGGTGATCAGCAACCCGTTCACGATCAACAGCCGTCGCAACATTCAAGTGCTGCCGGGGCGCTATGAGTTCAACGAGTACTTCCTGCTGGCCAACTCCAATGCCGCCGCCCCGCTCGCCTTCAACACTCGTTATTCCATCGGCGAGTTCTACGATGGCTATCGTCGCGGCTACACCGTGGGGACGACGGTCCGCGCCAACGAGCACTTCAACGTCTCGGGCACCGTCCAGTTCAACGACATCGAGCTGCCGCAGGGTGCCTTCACGACGACGCTGGTGACCGGCCGCGTCAACTACTTCTTCAATACCAAGGTGTTTCTGAACGCGCTGCTCCAATACAACACCGACGCTCGGCAGTGGAGCTCCAACGTCCGGTTCAACGTGATTCACCGGCCGCTGAGCGACATCTACCTTGTCTACAACGAGCGTCGGGAGTCGCAAACCGGCAACCTCCTCGACCGTGCCCTGGTCGCGAAGGTCACGTATTTGATTGCTTTCTGAGTCCTTTACCGAATCACCGGCGCAAGGATCCGAAATGGTCCGCGTAGATCGTTGCGCTCCAGCCATCGGTTCTTGAGCAGCACGAGTCCGTACAGCAGAACCGACATCGCCGCGGTTGCAGCGACCGTCGCCCACAGCGGCAACGCGCCCTTCAGCGGTTCGGCGATGACCCCGTAGACCATCTCGATGTGAATCCAGTAGACGAACAAGGACGAACGACCGAGTGTCACCAGGGGTTGCAGCCAACCCATTGGAAGCAGTCGTTCGATGACCCACGCGACCGGCACCGTGAGCGCCACGATTCCGAGACGGATGAAGAAGAACGTCGGCGAATCGTGCCAGAACGATGCCGTTGGGAACAGGGCGGGTCGAAACGACGCCGACCACGCAAGCCACACTCCTGCGACGGCAACGAGGGCAATGGCTGCCTGCAGGAACGCGGCTCGTCGCGACGCAGCTTTCGTGGAATCGACCAGCTCTCCGACGATCGCTCCGCCGAAGAGGAACCCCGCCCACGGAAAGAGCGGAAACGCCGCGTACGGTCCTGCCGGGCGCAGGTACGCCTCGATTGGATCCGGTAGCGGCGCCAGCCAGCCGACCGCACGAACGAATGGCGTCACCATCGTGATGCCCGCAGTGACCACTCCGAGAGTTATCAGGCGCGTTCGCCGATCCTCCGACCACTGCCACACGTACGACGCCCCGACAATCGCCAGGCCCATGGTGTTGAGCATGTCTACTTTGAAAATGTTCATCAAAGGCGCAAACCCAAGGACCTGCGCCTGCACGCGAAATACCACGCCAAGCACGAAGATCTCCCAACCGCGGCGGCGCGCCATCGCCGCACCACTGCGAACGCTGCCCTCCCGTCGAGCCTTGGAGGCGGCCGACATCGCGGTGGCCACGCCGGCGAGGAAGAGAAAGCTCGTCGAGGCCAAGCCTCCGATGAAGAGCAGCGTGAAGTACGGCTCTGATTGCTTGGCGACCGGACTGGTCCACGAATCGGTCACGTGCGTCATGACCATCGCGATCACGGCGACGCCGCGGAGCCAATCCAGGTACAACAGACGAGCTGTCGAACGCTCGGTCGTCAGGACTCGACCTCGTAGGATGTCAGCAGCTCGATATCGCTGCGCAACGAGTGCCACACCGAGCAGTACTTGTCGCGTGACAGCGCGATCGCACGATCGATCGCGGTTGCCGGCATGTTGCCGCGGAGGGCGAAGCGGAGCGTCGCTCGCAGCACCCGCCGCGGCGGATCTGGTGCCCGCTCCGCTACGAGGTCGGCGCGCAATGCCAGCAACTGGTGACGACCCTTCACGAGGATGTCGACGACATCAGCAGCCATGCAACTCGCCAGACTGAAGGCAAGCGCCTCGACAGGTGACGGGCCTGCGGTGGTGTTGCCATCGAGCGTGACCTCGCCACCTCCAGCAGTCGCGAGAAACCGAAGGTCACCCTGCCACGTCAGCGACGTGGCCACGGTCGGATTCGCCATGGATAGAGGGTACTACTGAGACTGTGGTCAGTTTCCAGTTGCCAGTTTCCAGTTCAAAAGGTGCTCGCCTGTACTCCAACAGGTTTTCCTTTGAACTGGCAACTGGTAACTGAAAACTAAAGACCGACGGTGTCTTAGCTTGCCTGGTTCAGGCGTGCTGGCGTGGTCGGCTTGACACCGCGAGCCATCGCGACGAGCAGCCACGTCAACGGAGCAGCGATGAGCAGATAACTCAAATACTGACCGTAGATGCCGTCGGGACCGTATGGCTCGGTCGCCCAGTGGAGCGCTTCGCTGCCTGGAAACAGGTTGGCTTCGGTGAGTTCGTGGAATCCATAGATCAGAAGTTGCGCGACGAACAGCAGCAGGAAGATTGCGGTGACCTGAAAGAAGAGTCCAAGGTTGACGCGGTGACCGTAGCGGGACCACAGCCACGCCACGAAGCCCGCGACCACCGTCCCGGTCAGGGCGCCCATGATGATGTCGATCGCGCGGACCTGGAAGATGAGCGTGCCCATCAGCAGCGCGGTTTCCATGCCCTCGCGCGAAATCATCAGCAGCGTAAACAGAAACACACCGAGCCAGGCCTTCGTTCCTTCCTGTTCGGTGGACTGCTTCAGATGGCCTTCGATTTCCCCTTTGATGTGCCGCGCGGTGCGCCACATGTGGACGGTCAGCGTGGCCACGGACACAGCGGCCACGAGAGCCAGGATGCCCTCCCACAGCGCCTGGTTGGCGGCGCGGGAAAACAGCCACCCGGCGATGACACTGAGGACGATCGAAAGACCAATTCCCCACTGGACGGCTGGCACGAGATGCCACCGGCCGCTCTTTCGAAGGAAGGCCAGACTGATGGCGACGATGAGAAACGCTTCGAGTCCTTCGCGGAACGTGATGACAAATGCCTGCAACATGGGATGAAGGGTCGGTCGAGCCGACAAGTTGAGATGCAGTCTCAACTTCGAGTGTATTCCAGCGCTGGATTGTCAGGCAAGCCAGAGAATGCTAGCTTTTTAGCACTGACGCCGAACTCTATTTCTGCCGTCTTCGTCTTCTTTTAGGAAGCGCCTAGAAGATCAAGCCGCCAGCACGACCACCAATGGCACAGAGCTCAGATCCCCTTTCACGACGCGAACGACAGATCATGGACATCGTCTACGCGCGCGGACAGGCAACCGCCGCTGAAGTCACGGCGACGTTGGCCGATCCGCCAAGCTATTCGGCCGTGCGAGCGTTGCTCCGCATCCTCGAGCAAAAGGGCCACCTCCGCCATCAACAGGAAGGCCCACGTTACGTCTTCTACCCCATCGTGTCCCGCGACCGTGCTCGCCGATCTGCACTGAAGAACCTGGTCCGCACCTTCTTCGACGGCTCGTCAGCTCAGGCCGCCGCCGCGCTGATCGATCAATCGCAGCTGTCAGGCGAAGACTTCGATCGGCTGTCGGAAGCCATCGACAAAGCGCGGAAGGACGGACGTTGACGATCGACCTCGCGGTGCGACCGGCGCTCATTCTCGCCACAGCCTGGGTGGTCACGCGCTGCCTGCGGCGAGCGACGCCGGCGACGCGTCACCTCGTGTGGCATGCGGCGGTCATCGCCGCGCTGGCTGCCCCACTGCTCGCACCGCTCACACCAAAGTTCGAGGTCACCTCTCTGCCACAAGCCTGGCCGGCGGCTCTGACAAGCGATGTTGTCAACATGCTGGTTCAACAGTTCGAGGCAAGCCCAGCGCCTAAAAGCACCTCCGGCACCCCAAGCACGCCAAGCACCCCAGGCACCAGCACCCAGGCACCAGCACCCCAGGCACCCAAGGCACCTCCGGCACATTAGGCACCCTGATTAGCCTTTTCTATTTCACAGGCTCAGTTACCGTCGCCACATGGTTCGCGATTGGATGGCTGTTGACGGTACCTGCGGCTCGACGAGCAAGGCCCGCGCCTGCCAACTGGCGCCTGGAGGTCAATGCGCTTCGCGAAAAGCTTCGAATCCCTGGTGCAGTTGACGTCCGCGTGCTTCCTGGCAACGCCAGCCCGCTCGTTGCCGGCCTCGGGCGAACAACGGTGCTGTTGCCCTCAACGGCCTTCGAGTGGGATCCCGAGCAACGCCGCAGCGTTTTACTCCACGAGCTTGCACATGTCCGCCGTGGCGACCTCAAGGTCCAAGCGCTCGGGCAAATTGCCTGTGCGGCGTATTGGTTCAACCCGTTGGCGTGGATCGCCGCCGCGCACCTTCGCTCCGAACGCGAACGCGCGTGCGATGACGAGGTCTTGCGCTCGGGGGCGCGTCCCTCGTCTTACGCGCAGCACTTGCTCGACATTGCCAAGGACCTCCGCGCGTCTCGACTACCCTCCGCGGCTCTCGCCATGTCGCGCCCGAGCGAACTCGAAGGACGATTGGTCGCGGTGCTCGCACCGGGGCGTCACCGCACCCCTGCACGATGGACGCGTTGGGCAGTCGTGACCGGACTGACCGTCGTGACCTTGGGGCTGGCGGGAGCAACACCAGCATCGACCGACGGTCCTTCGGCCACGCCCGCCGCCTTGTCGCGCTCGCGATGGGTGCTGGAACAGGATCTTCCGACTCCCGCGGAGCGGATGGAGGCGCGCAGAACCGCCCACAGTGCCGCGACGACGCTCGATACGTCACCCGACCCGAAAGCCCGAGGGGACGCGGTCATGCGAATTGCCGCATCGAACGCCGACAACTCCATCAGCGCCCTCGATCGTGCGCTTGACGATCCAAGTCAGGATGTCCGCGAGAAGGCCGCCCTGGCGCTGGCTTTGATGTCGAATCCAGATGTCATCCCAAGCCTGATCGACGCGTTGTCGGATCCCGATTCGCAGGTGCGGGAAAAGGCTGCCATCGGTCTCGTCCTCCGCCGAGACCCTCGAGTGGCTGACGCGCTCCTGGAAGCCGTCGACGATCCCGATTCCCAGGTACGAGAGAAGGTCGTCATTGCTCTCGGAACTTCGGGAGATCCCCGCGCCAGGGCCGCACTCGATCGAGCGCTGACCGACCCGAATTCGCAAGTTCGTGAAAAAGCGGCAACCGGTTTGAACCTTCTCGATGGAATGGGCCCGTCCGAACAAGAGGCCAACTCGGTCCGAGAGGGATTACGCGGGCTGATCGGCGCGCTGGTGCGTTGAGCGACGATTCGTCGCCCTCATATACTTGAGGGAGATGTCTGGCCGCCCCCGTCTGACGAAATCACGCCGGTCGTTTCTCAAAGCACTTCCCACCGCGATCGCAACTGGCGCCGCCGCTACCAGCGGAAGTGCGGCTCCGGCGTTACCGATCGATCAGTCGGTTCAAGCGCCCGACGTCGTCACCAGCGACGCGCTCGGCGTCGCACAGGAACTGGTTGGACTGGGATTGCCGCCCGCCGAACGTGAAAGCGCACGCCCGCTCGTGGTTCGGAACCGTGAAAACTACGAGTTGATTCGCCGGGTGAACATTCCGTCGGAGACGGAGCCGGCCTTCAGCTTTCGACCGCCGCGTCCCAACGGGAACGGCTCGACACGAGCAAATGGCGTTCGGAGCACTGCCACACCGCTGCCGACACGAGCGCACCTACGTGCTCGACCCGCAAGTCTCGAGGACGTCGCCTTCGAGTCGATCGCCACACTGGCCTCACTGATCGCGTCACGCCGGGTCTCTTCGACCGAGCTGACGACGATGTACATCGAACGGCTGAAGCGGCACGACCCCACGCTTCACTGCGTCGTCACGCTGACCGAGGAGCTTGCGCTCGCACAAGCGGCCGAAGCCGACGCCGAGATACGCGCGGGAAAATACCGCGGGCCACTTCACGGCATCCCATACGGGATCAAGGACTTGTTTGCCGCGAAAGGCGTCCTCACGACGTGGGGCGCAAAGCCCTACGAGAGTCAAGTCTTCGGCTACGACTCGACGGTCGTGGCGCGACTGCGTGAAGCCGGCGCCGTCCTCGTCGCCAAGCTATCGACCGGAGAATTGGCCGTCGGCGACTTGTGGTTCCGCGCTCGGACGCGCAACCCCTGGAACACCGAACGCGGATCGAGTGGATCGTCCGCCGGTCCGGCATCAGCAACCTCGGCGGGCCTGGTTGCATTCGCAATCGGAACCGAAACCGGAGGCTCCATCGTCTCTCCTGCCAGCGCCTGCGGCGTCGTCGGCTTGCGTCCAACGTATGGCCGCATCAGCCGGTACGGATGCATGACGCTGCGGTGGACGCTCGACAAGGTTGGACCGTTGACGCGATCTATCGGCGACGCTGCCATCGTTCTCGAGGCGCTCCATGGGCCGGATGGCAAGGACGAGACCGTCGCAGACGTGCCGTTCAGGTTGAGTCGATCGCGGGACGTGCGCGGCTTGCGGATTGGGTTCGTCGCCAGCGAGATTCATGGCGGCGAGAACGAGGATCGTCAGGCGGCTGCGGCGCGGCGCCCTTTCTACGAAGCAGCGATCGAGACCTATCGCAAGGCTGGGGCCACGCTCGTTCCTATAACCTACCCGGAGCTCCCGGCGTCGGCGATCTACGCGATTCTGAACGCCGAAGCCGGTGCGATGTTCGACGAGCTCGTGCGGACAGGGGCGATCAACGAGCTGGCTGACAAGGGACCGAACGGCCGCGCGAATCAACTTCGTGCGTCACGGTTTATTCCCGCAGTCGAGTACATCAGGGCTCAACGTGTTCGCACGCTGCTCGTTCAGAAGGTGAATGCGCTCTTCGAAACGGTCGACGTCATTCTGGCGCCGTCGCAGAGTGACAGCGTGACAATGACCAACCTGACGGGCCATCCGGCTGTCGTATTGCCTGCCGGCTTCGTCGACGAGATGCCGATTGCCTTGATGCTGACCGGCAAGCTGTGGGACGAAGCGACGGTTCTGCGTGCTGCGAGCGCGTTCGAGTCAGCCAGCGACTGGCACAAACGGCATCCAGCGATTTAGCGAATTTCCGCGGTTCTCAACGACGGTTCTTCACGGGGGTTCTACACGACGGCGTTCCTACTCGACCTGAACGACCGATCGCAAGCTGCGATGGCTGGCTACCATCTCAGGTGAGAGCAACTTGCTCAGGTAGACCTTCGACTCCGCATTGTCCCCGTGCCGTTCGTACTTGACGACGTCGAACTTCAATTGCGTCAATGTGCTGCGCATGTCGTAGTAGCGGTTCTTGGTTTTCACTACGACTTCGTTGAAGCCTCGGGCGACGGCCCACGCCTCTGTCTCTTCCGTGAGCGCGCGAAAGTGGCCTTGCCCTCGCCAGTCGCGGCGAGTCGCGCCGAGCCAGGAATACAGAACCCGGCGACCTTCGAATTGAATGGTGCCCTTCAAGCGTTCGACCAGGTCACGCAACTTGGGGATGTTTTCGTGAGCGCCGACCTCGTGGACGACCTTGTACGACACCGGCACCAACGTGCCCGGATCGTCCGGTAATGGGGCTTCGGCCATCAGCACGAGCGATTCACGGCCGCTGAGTCGGTCCATTACTTCGGCGGCGGTTTTTCGCCGTGGAAACTCGCCGAAGAACTCTTCGATGTATTGGATCTCGAGGGCGCCGGTTTCAACCGGATACTGCTTGATGAGGTATTCCACGCGACCCGTGAATTATAGAACCTAGGCGCTTTCTGCTTCTATTGTGTCCACACCGTCCAGCGGGTGATCGGACGGGGCGTCGAGACGGCGTCGAGACAGGGCAATTCGCCTGGCGAATACACGCCCTATAATCGCGCGAGTCGAGCGAGTGCCCCCCAACCCGCCGGATTCCGTTCGCCACGCCTGGACGGCCGCGGCGCTCCGGCGGTTTCGCTGGATGCTGGTGCTCGTGGTGGGCCTTTTCCTGGTGACCGAGACGGCCGCGCATCTGGACGTTGTCGCCGCTCTCCGGCCGCTCTCTTTCCACACGGTTGCCACGAACATCCTGTTCGCGATTGGCTTCGGGAGCCCGATTGTCCTGTACCTCAGCGGCATGCCACGGCCGCGCGAGGCTCTCGGTGCGGTCGTCGCAGGCGCCGTGATCTCCCTGGCTCTGGCGGAGGCCGTGGGCGCGCGTGGAGTCCCGCAGGCAATTATCGGGCTCGGCCTCGGCTGCCTGCTCATGCTCGCGTGGCGCACGCGGCGCAGCCGCGACGATCAGCGGACTACGGCGCTCAGTCGAGCCGAGGGACTCGAGCCTAATCGCGCCGCCTTCGAGTAGCGGGGCCGTTCACCTTGCCGCTCGCCAGGTATTCGAGTTGAATCGTCAAAAATCGGCGTTCGGGTGCTGACTGCACGAAGGCGAGGGCATCGCGGTAGTAAGCGGCCGCGCGATCGGGATCACCGGCTTCCCGCCACAGCTCAGCGAGGACAGCCGGAAGCAGATGATACGTGGCGAGCGAAGGGTGGGTCACGATGCGCTCGATTTGAGCAATCGCCGCGTGCGGCCCTTCGACCCGAGAACGTGCGATCGCAGCATTCAGTGTGACGATCGGCGATCCCGTCAGGCTCGCCAACGCGGTATAGCACTCGAGGATTCGCGGCCAGTCGGTTGCCTCCCAGTTCCTGGCGACCGCGTGACACGCGGCAATCTCGGCTTCGAGGTGATATTGGGAGATTTCCTCGCCTGACGCGGCGCGATCGAGAGCGTGAAGACCCTCGCGCAGCATCGAGCCATCCCATTTGGTTCGGTCTTGATCGCGGAGCAAGAACAGCTCGCCCTCGGAGCTCACCCGCGAGGCAAAGCGCGCGCCGTGTAACAGCAACAACGCGCGCAAGGCCCAGGCCCGCGGCGTAGCGGTAACCGGATGACTTGTGACGAGGGCGCTGAGCCGGACTGCTTCGGCGGCGATATCTTCACGCAGCAGGGTGTCGCCTTCCGTGGCGGCATACCCTTCGTTGAACATCAAGTAGAGGCTCTCCAGGACCGAATCGAGTCGGGTGGAGAGTTCCGCGCTGCTCGGCGTGCCAAATGGCACATCGTAGTCGCGCAACACGCGCTTTGCCCGGACCAGCCGCTGCTGAATCGCCGTTTCATTGGCGAGTAAGGCCCGAGCGATCTCGCCGACGCCGAACCCGCCCACCAGCTTCAAAGTCAGCGCCACCCGCGACTCGCGCGCGATTGCGGGGTGACACGTCAGAAACATCATCCCGAGTTGATCGTCGTCGAGAGGTGGCACCTCCCCCTGCAGGACAACCTCTATGGGGGAGGGGGCTGCGCGTTCTTCGTAGGATCCGCGGACCTCAGTGACTTTGTCAGCAATCACCTTGTGATGGCGCAAACGATCGAGTGCGCGATTCCGCGCGACGCGAAAGAGCCAGCGCCCTGGATCGCTGGGGACGCCTCGAAAGGGCCATTGCTGCAGGGCCGTCACCATGGCGTCCTGCACCGCCTCTTCGGCAAGAGCGAGATGACGGCCGCCCAGCGCCCGCGTCAGCGTCGCCACCATCTGCGCCGCCTGGTGGCGGAAGAGATGTTCGATGAGGGAATCGATGGACATTGCAAAGCCCACACGCACGGGCCTCAGAGTCCTATGCCGTCGGCTCGACCTCGCGAATCTCGATGCTGCCAAACTCGAGATGCGGGCAGTCCTGGCAGAGCGCCACAACCTCGTCGTAGTTTTTCGCCTCGAGCACGAAGAGACCACCGATCACTTCTCGCGCCTCGGCGTATGGGCCGTCCGTCACGGTGGATGATCCGGGCTTCCCGCGCATGATGCGGCCTTCACCGTCTACGAGTTTGTGACCATCGACTTTGCGTCCGCCACTCTGGACGCGCTGACGCCACGCGATGTAGCGCTGAATGATGGCCTGCATGTCAGCAGGGCTCATGTCAGGTGGAAACGAGCCGGATTCGTGCAACAAAAGAACGTAGTTGGGCATGGAGAGACCTCGTCTGGTGTCCGCGCGCCTTCTTGCCGCGCTTCAACCATATGACGATCGACTCGGCGTCGATTCGACACCACTCGGCGGAGTTACAAGTTACAAGTTACAAGTTACAAACCGCGTAGCTGAACTTTGAACTTGTAACTTGTAACTTGTAACTCCGTCCCTGCTAGTACTCCATGCCCTTCACGTTGCCGGCATCGTCAACGTCAAGCTTCTGCGCCTGCGGTGTCTTCCCCAGTCCCGGCATCAGCATCATGCTGCCGGCGATTGCCACAACGAACCCCGCGCCCGCAGACAACGTGGCATCGGTAATGTTGAGGGTCCAGCCCGTGGGCGCACCCATCATCTTGGGGTCGTCGCTGAACGAATACTGTGTCTTCGCGATGCACACGGGAAGCTTGCCGTAGCCAAGTTTGTCGAATTGTTGCAGCCGCGTCCTGGCTGCCGGCTTGATCGAAACACCGTCGGCGCCGTACACCTTGGAGGCAATCTCCGAGATCTTGGCTTCCAGCGGTAATGACACGTCATAGAGCGGCTTCACATTCTTCACGTTTGACGACGCTGCAGCGGCGACGACCCGATCCGCGAGATCGGTCATCCCGTCGCCGCCTTTTGCATAGCCCTCGGAGATCGCGGCCTCCACTCCGAGCGAGATGCAATAGGCACGCACGCGTTCGAGATCCTCCTCGGTGTCCCCCGGGAATCGATTGAGAGCCACGACTGCCGGCCCCCCCCATCGTGCAAGGTTCGCGAGATGTCGCTGCAAGTTGGGAAATCCGCGCTCCACGGGTCCAGTGCCATCGACCGACCCACCCTGAGCTCGCAAAGCCTTGAGCGTCACGATGACCACGGCAACCGACGGGACATGACCGCACATGGGCATCACGATGTCGAAGAACTTCTCGGCGCCGAGATCCGCGGCAAATCCCGTTTCGTTGACCACATAGTCTGCGAGATGAAGGCCCATGCGCTGAGCCAGCACGCTGCTCGTCCCGTGGGCAATATTGGCGAAGGGACCGCAGTGGACGATGGCCGGGGCGCCCTCGGTGGTTTGAACCAGGTTGGGCAGCAACGCGTCGTTGAGGAGGACCATCATCGGGCCGACGGCTTTGAGATCGGCCGCGCGCACGGCTTTTCCCGCGGACGTGAAACCGACGACGATTTCACCGAGCCGGCGGCGCAGGTCCGCGCGACTCTCCGACAACGCCAGGATCGCCATGATCTCGGACGCCGCCGTGATGACGAATCCCGTCTCGCGCGCCGGACCATTGGTGCGGCCGCCGAGACCGGTTGCGATCTGGCGCAGCGCACGATCGTTCATGTCCATCGCGCGAGGCCACAGCATCTCCTTCGGGTCCAGGCCGAGCTCGTTGCCGAAATGGAAGTGTGTGTCGATGAGCGCCGCGAGCAGGTTGTGCGCCGCGGTGATGGCGTGGAAATCCCCATTGAAGTGGAGATTGATCTTGTCCAGCGGATGAAGCGACGCCTTGCCGCCGCCGGTCGCTCCCCCTTTCTGTCCAAACACCGGGCCGAGCGACGGTTCCCGGAGCGCGGCAACCGCGACGTGGCCACGCTTGACCAGCCCCTGAGTCAGCCCGATGGTGGTGACCGTCTTGCCTTCGCCACTCGTGGTTGGCGTGATGGCCGTGATGAGCACGAGCCTGCCACGCGGCTTCTTGAAGCGATCGAAAAGGTCGAGCCGGATCTTGGCGGTGTACTTTCCGTACGGTTCGAGCACGTCTTCGGGAATGCCGAGGCGCTCGGCCACAGCAGTAATCGGTAGTGGAGACACAGGCTCGGCATTGTAGCCGACGACCTCACGGCAACCTTTTGCGGTCGTCGTCCGTCTATTACCAAGATTCTCTAGGTATTGATAATCGAGGTATTTAGCAGGGCGTATCAGCAAGATTGCTGTGGTGAAGAACATCGCTCAGCGAAGGCTCAGCGGCCGTTCCTACGGAACGGCCGGAACGGACATCACTTATAGGGTCCATTAACATGCCGCGAAATCCCGCCGACTTTCTCCCCGGGACGCTCGAGTCCCTCATCCTCAAGACGCTGACACGCGGCGCCATGCACGGCTACGGCGTCGCCCGTTGGATCGAGGACGCGACCGATCAAGCACTGTCGGTCGAAGAGGGATCCTTGTATCCCGCGCTTTACCGCATGGAGAAGCGCGGCTGGGTCGACGCGGAATGGGGAATTTCTGAACTGGGACGCCGCGCCAAGTTCTATCGGCTGACTCGCAAGGGACGTCAGCAACTGGCGAGCGATACCGAAGCGTGGGTCACCTTCGCGCAAGCCGTCAACAAGGTCATGGTGACGTCATGAAGATCCGGCAGCGGCTCCGTTCGCTCTTGTGGCGCGTTCCCGTCGATGTAGAAGTCCGCGACGAGCTCAGGCATCACATCGATCTGCGGGCGCAGGAGTTGGTCGATCGCGGTCTGGATCCAGAGACCGCACGTCAGGAGGCGATTCGCCGATTCGGCGACGTAGACCGCATGCACTCGCAGCTCACCGCGATCGGTCACCGCCGTGATCGGGCGATTGCTCGCCGAGAGTGGCTGGATGAACTCAGCCAGGACGTCGTCTTCGCATTGCGTCAATGCCGGCTTCATCCAGGCTTCACGGCCGCAGCCGTCCTCACTCTCGCGCTGGGCATCGGCGCCACAACGGCCATTTTCAGTGTCGTCAACGCCGTGGTGCTGCGTCCCTACCCTTTCGATCAGCCAGAACGGGTGCTGTTGACGTTCACGACCTGGCGGGGCCAGTTGGGGAGCGCATCTGGCGGGAACTACAACTACATTCGGAATCAGGTCACGACCTTTGAACATCTCGCGGCTGCTTATTACGGCAGCTTCAACCTCTCGGACGAAGGCACGCCCGAGCGCATCCTCGGCATGCGAACCACGGCCAACTTTGACGATGTGTTTGGCGTGGCGCCATTGCATGGACGGTTCTACCGGGCGGACGAGGACGCTCCCGGCCGTGAGCAGGTCGTCGTCCTGACGTCGCGGCTGTGGCAGCGCCGGTTCGGAGGCGATTCCAGCGTCGTGGGCCGGACGATCCGATTGAACGGGCTTCCTTACCAGGTCGTCGGCGTCATGCCACCCTCGTTCGACGCGTTCGCCGCCACAGCAGAGCTCTTGGTGCCGGCTGCGTTCACGGCCGAGCGGTTGGCGATGTTCGACGAGCATTTTCTCGAGATGTACGGCCGGCGCCGGGCTGATGTGACGCTTGCACAGGTCAACGAGGAGCTCGAGCGCGTGGGACGAAATCTCAAGCGCGATCATCCGCAGTTCAACGTCGAACGGAGCATCGCGGCACAGGTGTTGTCCGACTTCGTGATCGGCGATTTCCGCTCCAGACTGTTCGTGCTGCTCGCCGCAGTCATCTTGGTGCTGGTGATCGCATGCGCAAACGTCGCCAATCTCCTGCTGGCACGACTTGCCGCCCGTTCCCGTGAGCTGGCGATTCGCGCCGCCATTGGCGCCAGCCGTGGCCGCATCGTCCGTCAGGTCCTGACGGAAAGCGTGGTGCTCGCCGGTCTCGGCGGCATCGCCGGTGTCCTGTTGGCCTGGTGGTTGTTGCCGATCCTCGTCGCCAGCGCGCCGACGGGCGTGCCTCGCCTCGAAACGGCCTCGCTCGATCTCACCGTCGTTCTGACCGCGTTGGCAATGGTTCTGACCAGCGCGGCACTTGTGGGTCTGCTCCCGGCGCTGCAGACGGTTCGCGGGCGTGAACTCCGAGACGAGCTCGGAGACGGGAAGGGAACGTCGGGAGGCACGGTGCGACCGTGGGTGCGCCAGACTCTCATCGCATCCCAGGCGGCGCTTGTGCTCGTCGTTCTGGCTGGCGCCGCACTGCTCGTGCGAAGCGCCATCAATTTGCAAGCGGTCCCGATCGGATTCGATACCTCGGGTGTGTTGAGCGCGCGCGTTGCGCTCCCGGCCGCCCAGTACAGCTCCCCAGCCAAGGCTCGCAGCGCGTTCATGACGATTCTCGAACGACTCTCCGCCTCACCGGGCGTAGAGGTCGCCGCTCTCGATTCGCAGCCGCCACTAGTCGGGTACTGGTGGTTCGAATGGCTTGATTCCCGAGGGCCGCGTGATCGACACGACGAGCATCATCATCAGCCGCTCGCACTTTGTGACGCCCGATTACTTCGGGGCACTGCGAATCCCGTTGAAGGCGGGACGCGGCTTCACTGCCCAGGACATCCGCAGTGCTCCGCTCGTCATGGTGATCAACGAGACGCTCGCACGCGAGGCTTTCCAAGGTCAGGATCCGATCGGCAAGCGGATCACATGCTGTGAGGGCACTCCGGACAACCCGGGCTGGAAGATCGTCGTAGGAGTCGTCGCGGACGTGCGGTCCCGCGGGCCGGCACAGCCGCCGCAGCCGGAGTTCTACCTGCCGATAGAGCAGATTCCCGACGCAGCCTGGACGTGGATAGGTCGCACGATGAATATCATGGCCCGCAGCAGCGGAGACGACCCGTCAGCGCTCACCGGTGCCTTGCGCCAGGCCGTTCGCGATCTGGATCCGACCCTGCCGGTCTACGCCATTCGGACGATGGACGAAGGGCTGCGCCTGACGTTGGCGCAGGCCAAGTTCAACATGATGTTGATGGCCATGCTGGGCGTCACGGGCCTGATCCTCGCCGGACTCGGCATCTACAGCGTCATCGCCTGGCTGGTGGCCCAGCGCCGCAAGGAGATCGGGTTGCGCATGGCGCTCGGTGCGTCGGCCGGCGAAGTCGTTCGACAAGTCACGATTCACGGCCTCAAGCCAGTGACACTCGGTTTGATGGTCGGACTGCTGCTTGCTCTACTCACCGGCCGCCTGCTGCAAGGACAGCTCTTCGAGGTCGGCGCCCGCGATCCCATCGCGCTTGGCGCGGTCGTGTTGCTGATGCTGTTGGTCGCTATCCTCGCCGGTCTCATCCCCGCCGCTCGCGCCGCCCGCATTGATCCGAGCCAGGTACTGCATTGATTGAATGGGTGATTTAGCGATTGGGTGATTGCATTGGGTGATTGAGGGATTGGGTGATTGAGATTGGGTGATTGAGCGATTGAGGTTGTGATGACTCGAGCAATCACCAAATCACCAAATCACCCAATTGACCAATCACCCAATCGCCCAATCACACGATGCAATCACCCATTCAACCAATCACCCAATCGCGAAATGTCAGGTGCCCGTGATCACCGTGCTGACGCGTTGCCATTGATCGTTCCACCTTTCGGCGGGATTGGCGGCCAACCAACTTCGGGCAGCGGCGAATTTGGGGACGGAGGTCAGTTCACCGGACGCGAGGGCCACCACTACCGCCGAAAGCTCTCCCGGATCTCGGAACGTGATGCCTTCATGGCCTGGCGTGATCGCCTCATTCAGCACCGGGGCATAGTCGTACGCGCACACCGGCACACCGACGCCCCGGAAATCAGCTAGCTTCATCGGCAGGTCAAGCCCGGAAGAGGACTGGTGCAGGCAGAGACCAGCATCGGCCATCCCGACGAGCACGGGGTAGTCGTTGGGCTCCAGCCAGGCAGTGCGGACGGCAAGGCGCTTGAAGTCCCGTCGGCTGAGTCGTTTCTCGAAGTCCGTTTTCAGCTGCCCCCGGCCGGTCAGAATCACCGCAAGATCGGGAGAGTGACCGTCGCTTGACCCGAGCGCTGCGACCCGCGCACGCTCGGCCCGCTCGAGTGCTTCCAGCAGCAAGTCGAAATCCTCGTCCGGCGTCCAACTCGTGGGGCACACCACGAGCGGGATCCGGCGTGGGCCGAGATGATGATCGCGGGCGAATCGTTGCCACAGCTCATTGCTGACTTCGAGGGGAGGTTTGGAAAGAAACCCGGCGGGCCGATCGTAGAGGACGGTCGCCTTGATCTTCCATTCGCGCTCGAGCCAGTCCGACAGGGCCTTGGAGACGGCCAGGTGCGCATCAGCGCGCCGTCCCCAACGACGTTCGCTCCGAGCCAGCGCGCGAACCGCTCGATGCTGGTCGCCCAACGGGACAGCAAGGATGGTGTGCGACAGGTTGTGCCAATCGACGACGAGCCGGGCGCCACGCAGGCGAGACACCAGCCACGACACGGCGAGTGTCGGCGCCGACGGTGGATTCTGGACGAGAATCACGTCGGGCTTGGGGAGTCGCATCAGCATCGAAAACAGGCGACTCGCCTGCATCGAGGCACGCGCCGCTGACATCCACACGAATCGCCGTCGACCATGCGAATGACGCGATGCGAAGGCGCGATCGGTGAGCCGATGCGACCGCAGGCGCGATTCCGCGGTGAGCGCTGCGTGAACTGGGGTACCTTCAAGCCCCACGAGATCCACTTCGCCTTCGTTGACGGCGAGCGCAAGCGCGTGGTACTGCATTCGAGGACTGCGTCCGAGATCTCCGAGCACGACGACTGCAGTTCGCATGACCGTTTATCTAGCCCTGATCCTGGCCGGCAGCGTCTTTGCCCTGCTGCTGACACCTCTGGTGACACGCACGTCCGAGGCGCTCGGGCTTGTAGACGCGCCAGGCGGACGTAAGGTTCATTCGACGTCGGTTCCGAGGGTTGGTGGAGTCGCCATCGTTGCATCTGCCGCCGCCACGCTCGCCATGCTGATTGTGGCCGGACCGCGCCTCGAAATGGCGGTGCCGCCGTTTGCGCCGCTCTGGTCGATTCTCGTGGGCGCCATTCTCGTCTTCGCCGTGGGCCTGGTGGACGACTTTCGCCCGGTCCGGGCGCGACTCAAGATTGCCGTGCAAGTCATTGCCGCCATCCTGGTCATGGCCTCGGGCCTGCTCATCGAACGTTTGACGATCGTCGGGCAGACTTGGCAGCTTGGGATGTTGAGCTGGCCGGTCACCCTGGCCTGGATTGTGGGCCTGACCAACGCCTTCAACCTGATTGACGGTATAGACGGTCTGGCGGCCGGAATCGCTGTCATCGCGGGCTCGACTTGCGCCGCCATCCTGGTCGGCCGCGGTCATGTCGCCGAGGCCATGCTCTTGTGCGTGCTCGTCGGTGCGGCCCTGGGCTTTCTGGCGTTCAACTTCGCTCCCGCCTCGATTTTTCTCGGCGACGGCGGCAGCCTGGTCTTCGGCTTCGTGCTGGCGACGACGGCAATCACGGGGTGGCAGAAAGGAGCGACGGCGCTGGCTGCCGGCGTGCCGATCCTCATTTTTGCCTTGCCGTTGGCCGACACCGTCAGCGCCCTTGTTCGGCGGACCCGCCGCCCGTCGGGCATGGATCGGGTCACGGTTGGCGGTGTCTTGCGACAGATCGCCGAACCCGACCGCGGGCACATTCACCATCGGCTCGTGGGGCTGGGATGGTCCATCCGCAGCACCGTGCTGGTGCTGTACGGCACCACGCTTCTCCTCTCGCTGGTTGCCCTGATGACGGCGCGCTTCGACTGACATGCGTCAGGTGCTGTTGGTGCAGCCCTCGCTGCAGCCGCCAGGGGGCGGCAATGGCGTGGCGTCATGGATGCTGCAAGCCCTTGCGGCCGAATACCACGTCACTGTTCTGTCATGGCGCCCCGTCGATATCGAGCCCATCAATCGCTTCTTCGGCACGACCCTGCGTCCGGCGTCCTTCGATTCGATCGTTGTTCCGCGACGCTGGTCGTATGTGCCGGATCACCTCCCGGTACCCGCCGCGCTGATTCGCTCGGCCTTGCTGATGCGCTACACGCGCCGTTTCATCGATCGCTTCGAGGTGCTCGTAGGAGTGCACAACGAAACGGACTACGGGCGGCGCGGCATTCAGTACGTTCACTATCCGAGCTATCTCCGCCCACGACCGGCGGTGGACTTGCGGTGGTATCACCGGCCAGAAGCGCTGTTGTCCGCGTACTACTCCGTGGCTGACCGGCTCGCGGATTTCTCGGTCGAACGAATGAAGTCGAACATCACCCTCGCGAACTCGAACTGGACCGCCGGCCTCTTGCACCGCTCGTTGGGTGTGAGCGCTCGCACCGTGTACCCACCGGTTGTCGGCGTCGAGCCCCAAGCGCCATGGAATGAGCGGCGCGCGCGATTTCTTGCTATTGGTCGAATCTCACCAGAAAAGGAGTATGAGCGGCTGATCCGAATCCTCGCCAGGGTCCGCGAATCGATTCCTGACATCACGCTCACGATTGTGGGCACGTGGGATCGCCACGTCCGGCACTACTACGAGGACCTTCGGCGCCTGGCGGCTTCCTCGGGATCATGGGTCGAGTTTCGGCATGACCTCCCGCGCCAGGAAGTGAACGCGCTGATGGCCACGTCTCGCTTCGGCATCCACGGCATGCGCGAAGAGCATTTCGGGATGGCTCCAGCGGAAATGATTCGTGCCGGCATGATCGTGTGGGTCCCCAACGGGGGCGGCCAGGTGGAGATCGTCGAAGGTAATCCAAGACTCGTCTTCGACTCCGATCAAGAGGCGGTCGATCAGATTCTGCAGGTCCTCAGCAGTCCACACGAGCAGCAACGGTTGAGAGAGTCACTACGTGAACGCAGCGATCGGCTCAGTGCCACTCGATTCGTCCGCGAGGTGCAGGAAGTGGTGGCCTCTTTTCGCGACTGAGATCCCAATAGATGCTTCGTGGCCCTTCGCGTGCTTTGTTGAATTTCTATCAACGCGTTGGCGCCATGGTTCGAAAAACGGGATTCCCCAATAGCTCGTTGTAGGTGCCGGTCGCGGCGACACGGCCGTTCTGGAGAAGGATGAGGCGGTCACAGTTCTCAACCGTCGACAGGCGGTGCGCGATGACGATCAGGGTTCGCGTTCCTTGCAGTGAGGCGATCGCAGCCGTAACCTCGCGCTCGGTCTGGTTGTCGAGCGCGGCGGTGGCTTCG
Organism: uncultured Acidobacteriota bacterium; assembly: GCA_963724485.1. GTDB lineage: Bacteria > Acidobacteriota > Vicinamibacteria > Vicinamibacterales > UBA2999 > JACCSI01. The sequence goes on along the minus strand of CAVRUW010000001.1, from coordinate 643,590 downwards.
TCGAACACCAGCACAGCGGGCTCCCCGTAGAGCGCTCGCGCAATCGCCACCCGCTGACGCTGACCTCCCGAGAGCCGTGAGCCGTTTTCACCGATCGGCGTGTCGAGACCCTTTGGCAGCTGCTTCACGACTTCGTCGAGCTGGGCTGACGAAATCGCTTTCGCAAGGCGTTGCTCGTCGATGGCGGAGTCGGTGACGCCAAACGCCACGTTGCGCCGTACGGTGTCGTCGAGCATATAGGGATCCTGTGGAACGTAGCCGACCATTCGCTGCCATGCTCGTTCCCGACCCGCCAGATTCGAGCCATCGATCAGGACATGTCCGCTCGACGGCCGCAGAAGGCCCAGCAGGATATCGACCAATGTCGTCTTTCCGGATCCGGTCTCGCCGACGATCCCCAGCGATTCACCGGCACGCACGGTCATGTTGACGTGGCTCAGCGCTGGCGCCGCCCCGTCTTCATACACGAAGCTCACAGCGTCGCAGATGACGGAATGGCGAAATTCGACGACTGGCTCAGGAACCCCGGCCCGTTGCCCGGGCGACTTCAGCGCCTTGAAGTTGTCGATCGCCCCCGAGATGAACGCTCGTGCCTCGCGCATGTAACCCGCATTGAGCATCATTCGGTTCACCGAGGGAACGACACGAAAGCCCACATAGGCAAACAGCGCCAGGATCGCCACGGTGTCACTACCGGACGCGCCGCGCATGGTCACGACCAGCACGACACCGAGCATCGAAACGATGAGCACTGTCTCGATCCCAAGCCTGAGTGCGTGAGCAAACATGGAACGGCGTTGCTTGACACGAGCAAGCCCTCGACGGGTCGCGCGAAGGCGGGATTCGAAGAATGCTTCGCGACCGGCAATCTTCACTTCCTTCACCGCCCCGAGGCTCTGCTGCAACACGTGCAGCTGCTTCTCCTCGAGCGCCTTTTGATCCTCACCGGCTCGCGTCCACACTCGACGTGTCATCACCATGGGAACGGCAGCGGCCGCGAGCACCACCGCTACTGCGATCAGCGTGCGACCGGGCGCCGTCATGACCAGCACGACAGCGAGCGCCGCGATAGTGGCCACCTCGGTCGTGATGTTCAGCAGCGAGGCAAGGAAAAGCTGATAGGCGACGTCCGTCGAGCGGGCCACTTCCTGGATGAGCTCGGACGAGCGCCGTTTCAGATGAAACGGATAGTCGGCTGATAGGAAGCGCGAGAACAGCCGGTCGGCCGCCTTCGTCGTCGACGCCGCGATCGTGGATTCCTTCACCCATTCGGCCCACGAGACATAAAGCGCCCGCATCACATAGAAAACGGCCACGCCCGTCGTGAGCGCCGCCAGAACGGCGGTTGGATTGTCGGTGGGCCACGCCTGCCAGACCTGCGACGCAATCGGGGTGATCCGAACCCGATGAGGTTCGACGACAAGGCGGAGCAGGCCGAAAACGGCCAGCGCCGCGAAGGCCTCGAGGACGGCAGCCACCGCCATCACCGGGATGAGCAGTGCCCAGCGGAAGCGCAGCCGGCCGTCGATCCAGCTCATGACCGCGCGCAGGTCTGTCAGCACGACACTAAAATACAGCCATGAAGCAGCTACGCCTTCTCACGATCTCACTGGCTGCGTCCGTATTCTTCGCGGGGGTGGCGTGGGCGCAGGACAACGCCGCCGATACCAAACGCCTCATCGAGGCGTTGCGGCTGAAACCCGGGGACGTGGTGGCGGAGATTGGCGCCGGCGGCGGCGAACTGACGATTGCCCTGGCGCAGCATGTTGGTGCATCTGGCAGAGTGCTGACGAGCGAGCTTGGCGCCGAGCGCATTCAGCGGCTCAGAACGGCGATCGAAAAAAGCGGCGCCACCAATGTGCAGGTAGTCGAAGGGCATGAGACCCGGGCAAATCTGCCTGATGGCTGCTGCGACGCGATCTTCATGCGCAACGTTTACCACCACTTCGGCGATCCTCCGGCTATGCATGCGAGCTTCCTGCGGGCTCTGAAGCCGGGCGGCCGAATCGCGATTATCGATTTCGCGCCGCGAAAGGGCGACACGGCACCCCCCGGGAAACGCGGCGAGGACGCCAGTCACGGCGTGAGTGAGACCGTCGTCGCGGAGGAGTTGAAAGCTGCTGGGTTTGCACTGGTTTCGCAACCTGTCGAGGCGCTGCCACCACGTCCCGGGCCAAACAGCGCGGATCGCTGGTTCATCGTGTTGGGGGAGAAAACACAGTGAGGTCAGGGAGATCAGGGAGACCCTGTGCTCCGACGCCGTTGCCGCGCCGACACGGACTTGATCAGCAGCGTGCCCTTCCCTCTCGTGGGAATCGGAGGATCGGCCATCGACAGCGCTTGTTTCATCAGCGCCCTCACGGCCGGCAAATCCAGATCATCTTCTGATTTCAAAACAATGTGCCGGACCTGCCGTCCGCTCCCCTTCAGAATGCCACTCGGGTCGGTAAGGTGAACACCCTCGAAGAAGAACAAGCTGACCCACCGAGGAAAGACCGCGATCGAAAAGACCACGTCGGATGTTTTGTCCGACGCGCCAAATCCGATCGCGAGCGCGTTGTAGTTGTCGTACACGAGCTGCGTCGCGCCGGGTAGCAGTTGCGACATTTTCCGGATTGTCGCGCGTGCGACGGCGGCGACGGGCGGATCGAACTTGGCGATAAAGGACGCGAGTTGCCGCCTGGGCGCGATGGTCTTTCCAACACGACTCGTTACCTTCAGTTGACGATCGCGGCCTGAACGAGCGCCTTGAACTTCTGGCGGATCCCATCGGGATTGGCAGGCGAGCTCTGCGTCATCAGAATCGTGACTATTCGCCTCGATGGGTCGTTCCAGAAGATCGTTCCTGCGGTGCCATCCCAGCCATACTCGCCGCGCAAGGGCGAGGCCGGATCCATCAGCACGTTGACGTTGGCCAGCCCCCAGCCCATTGAGCCGCCACGCAACTTGAGAACGGATTCCGACAGTCCATTGGACGTGATGCGCTCCACCGTCTCCGCCTTCAGCAGGCGCACGCCGTCCAGTTCCCCTTTGTTCAGCAGCATTCGACTGAAACGCAGGTAGTCGGGCACGGTTGAAACGAGTCCAACGGCGCCTTCGAGAAGGGCGGGGCGCTCCGTGAACGGCACGGTTTCAATTTCGGTTGCTGCTAACCCACCTGACGTGTCCGGCGTGTAGACCGTCGTCAGCCTCGCGCGACGATCGGCGCCGACGGTGAACACCGTATCGACCATCTTCAACGGCCGAAAGATCCGTTCCTCGAGGAAAACGTCGAACGGCTTCCCAGACCACACCTCCACCAGGCGTCCGAGCACGGTCGTCGCCTCGCTATACCTGAAGCGCGTCCCGGGATCTTCCATCAGGGGCGTTCGCACGATGTTCTCGATGAACTTCGACATCGGAATGGCGCGTGACCGAACTTGCGCGTTGCGATAGAGGTCTGAGGTCCGATGACTGAGTCCCGAGGTGTGCAACAAGAGATCTTCGATATTGATAGCCCGAGTGGGCGGACGTGGAGGTGCTCCAGGCGCGCTGACGACCTGAACCTGACTGAACTCCGGAAGATACTTGGCAACTGGATCGTCGAGGCGGAATCGACCCTCGTCAAACAGCATCATGGCGGCGACGGCCGTAATCGGCTTGGTCATCGAATAGATGCGGAATATCGATCGCTCGCTCATCGGCGCACGCGTCGCCAGATCCTGAACGCCCACTGCCTCAAAATAGGCGAGCTTCCCATCACGAGCGACCGCTGCAACCGCGCCGGCGATCTTCCCGTCGGCGACGAACTGATTGAGGAGTGCGGTCGCTTCGCGCAGGCGTTCCACCGACAAGCCCTCAACAGGCAACACCGAGGGTGCGAGCGCTGGACCACCGGCAGCAACGGTCAGGACGTACTCGTTCCGGATGATTCGCGGGCCCTGCGCTTCCGGAAGGATCTCCGTCCGGACACGAAGCGTCGACCCGTCCCGCGTGTAGATCCGTTCGATGCGTGCCTGCTTGTCGTTGTCGGTCCCCGTGCGACCGAGCCGCATCTCGGTACTACCTCGCCCGGCACTCCGTCGAGTCGAAACGACGCGCCAATCCTCTTTCCCAAATCGCACCGTGTCGCCCGGACCAACCGAGACGACCGTCGACTCTCCCGGGCTCGGCGCACCTTTCACATCGACGGACGAGAGCTGGTAGCGCAACTCTTCGCCGACTCTCGCGACGTCGAGTGTGGCTTTGATCGTGTTGCGTGACTTGTTGTCCCGCTGATCGAGATAGGTCAACGTCCCCTGCCAGTTGCCGACGAGGAAGTCGAGGGCGTTCGCAGATAGCGGTGCCGGGGCGGGTGTTTGCGATTGCGTGGCGATCAGCACCAGGTTCCACGCGCACAGCGCTGACAGCAGTCCGATGAACCGAGCCGACCTCATCGCATCTCCTTGGCCGATCACTGAGTCATTCGCAGCAGGCGCCGCACGCTTTGTAGCACCTGAGGCCACACCGCCGAACCTGGATCGATGAAAACGAAATGGCCCGCGTCGGCAAGAACCGTCATCCGCACATCGTCGCCCGCGCTCTTTGCCGCGGCCTCGTACGGAGCCGCGAGCTTCGCAAACATCCGTCCCGCGAAGACCTCCTGTGGCAAGCCTGCCGGCAATAGTTCCACCGGCGAGCCTTCGCGATAACGATCAGGTCGTTCTTCGGGTGATCCTCCCATCAACTGGGTGATCACAGGCACTCCACAGATTGGTTGCTGCAGGGGGATCGTGGCCTTGAGATCAGCCGGCCCATCGAGATTCACGACACCGATCAACCGGAGGGCGTTGCTGACGTAGACATCGCTGCTCTTCGACACTTTGTGCCGGACTCCCAGCCACGTCGCGAAGTGGCCGCCCGCGGAGTGACCAATGGCGATCACGCGCTTTAGATCGAGTCCATGCTCCCCGGCGACGACGCGCAGAAAGTCGGCGGCCTGACCGATGTCTTGAAACGTGCCGGGCCAGCCGCCGCCCTCATTCCCCAACCGGCGATATTCGACATTCCACGTCGCGATACCCGCATCGGTCAGTGCCGCTGCCAACGGCCGCATGTTGTCGAGCGCGACGGCACGCTCGTCCATGTTCCCGAGCTTTGCCAGCCAACACCCGCCGTGCACGACGATGGCGACCGGATGCGGCGGCTTGCTGCTTGGGAGTCGCAGCTCAGCAAATTGCAGGGCGCCAGAACCGTAAGAAATGCGCTTTGCACCCGGCGCGACGGCCTCGTTCGCGAGATCCAGGGGGCCTCGGCTCTGCGCAACCAGGTCGCACCCGAGCAGCACGAGCAGGAGCAGGAGTCTCGGGACCATCTGGTGCCGAATCATAACTCTCACGCCGTTCGCGAGAACCGACGTGCAGAAGTGCAGAGCCGCCGTGTAGAACCCCCGTGAGAGTAAGATCCCCAGCGTCCAGGAGGAACTATGAAGTTTGCGCGCATGCTGCTGGTCGTCATGGCGGGGTGGTCGGTCGCGGCATTCGTCCCCACGCTCGGCCAGGAACAAGAAGGCTCGGGAAACCGTACGCCAGAAGGATTGGTGCTGAAAACGGCTGAGACGATCGCGTTCACGACCGACGAGGTGACGTGGGCCTCACTCGATGTTTCTCCCGACGGACGCACGATTCTCTTCGAGGTTCTCGGCGATCTCTACACCCTTCCCATAGAAGGTGGGCAGGCGACTCGGATTGTGGGTGATCTGTCGTTCGAGAGCCAACCCACCTACTCGCCCGACGGCAAGACCATCGCGTTCCTCACCGATCGCACAGGTGTCGAAAATCTGTGGATTGCCAATGCCGATGGATCGAACCCGCGCGCCATCAGCAAGGACACACGCACAAACGATCGACCACAGATCATGCTGTCGCCGGAGTGGACACCCGACGGGCAATACATCCTGGTCTCGAAGTCGCGGCCACCTGAGCCTGGAACTTTCGGCCTTTTCATGTATCACCGCGACGGCGGCACCGGCGTGCGGATCGGTCCGGCGCCACCCCCGCAGCCCGGACCTGACGCTCAAGGTCCACCACCGCCGCCGCCAACGAACAAGATGGGCGCGGTCGTCTCGCCCGACGGCCGCTTCGTCTACTACGCCCAGCGCAACGGCAGCTTCACGTATAACGCGCAGTTCCCGCTCTGGCAGATTTACCGCCACGATCGCGAAACCGGTGACGCCTCTCAGATCACCAACGCACGTGGTTCGGCGCTTCGGCCGGTGATCTCCCCCGACGGCAAATGGCTGGTGTATGGCACGCGACACAAGACGCAGACCGGCTTGCGTGTGCGGAATCTCGACACCGGCGCCGAGCGCTGGCTCGCCTATCCGGTGACGCGTGACGATCAGGAATCACGCGCGACCCGCGACACGCTGCCGCGATACGACTTCATGCCGGATGGCAATTCGCTCGTCGTGCCGGTCGCCGGGAAGATCCAACGGATCGATTTCGCCACTGGTGAATCGCGTCCGATTCCGTTCTCGGTCAACGTGCAGGCCGAAGTGGCTCCCCGCGTCTACACGCCGGTCCGCATGGATGACGGGCAGAGCGTCCGCGCGCGTCTGATTCGATGGCCAACCGCGTCGCCCGATGGCAAGCGCCTCGTGTTCAGCGCGATGAATCGCCTCTACATCATGGACTTGCCCTCTGGCACGCCTCGCCTTTTAACGTCCGGCACTTCAAGCACCGGCACCGCAGGCACCAGCACCCAAGGCACCCAGGCACACCCGGCACCTCAGGCACCAGTGCCTTAGGTGAGGGCGAATTCATGCCGACATGGTCGCCCGACGGTCAGTCGATCGCCTATGTCACGTGGACAACGACCGGCGGACACATCAAGCGGGTCGCGGCGAGTGGTGGGGCGAGTCAAACATTGACGACCGCGGAGGGCTACTACCTCGATCCGACGTACACGCCCGACGGCAGCCGCATCGTTTTCGTTCGAGGCGCCGCGGCGGACCAGCTCTACTCCATCCTGCTCGACACGCCCGCGCCGGATGACGAGCCTGACGCACCGGGCGAGATCTCAGGGGTCAACCCGCCGAACACCCTGGAACTCCGCTCGATGCCTGCCACGGGTGGCGACACCACTTTCATCGCTTCATCGCAGGGTGGGCGCTCGCCCCATTTCGTGCGGAAGGATTCGAAGCGCGTCTACATGGGCGGCAATCGCGGTCTCCAATCGATCACGATGGACGGCTTCGACCGGCGGACGCACTTCCGCGTGACCGGGATTGGCCCGGGAAACAATCCGCCGACGGCGACGGAGATCCGCATGTCACCTGACGGAACCCGCGCGTTCGTCAGCCTTCAGGATCGTCATTTCCTCATCACGGTTCCCATGGCGGGTCGCGAGACAGTGGACGTTCGGATTACGGGCCGCGGCGATAACGCCTCCGTGCCGGTCAAGCGCATGTCCGCCGAGGGCGGCAACTATCTGCAGTGGGCCGCAGACGGCAAGACCGTCACGTGGGGCTGGGGCTCGCAGTTCTTCCAGCAGCCAGTCGATGCCAACGAGCCGCAGAAGACCGAGGTCGTGGTCGAACTGCCGAGGGCAAGGGCGAAGGGTTCAGTCCTCCTGTCAGGTGCGCGGATCATCACGATGAAGGGCGATGAAGTGCTGCCGAGTGGCGACGTCCTCGTCACCGACAACCGCATTGCCGGTGTCGGCAAACGAGGAAGCCTGAAGGCGCCGGCTGGCACGCGCACGATCAGTGTGACCGGCAAGACGATCATGCCTGGCCTCGTGGATGCGCACTCGCACATGTGGGCGCCGCGCGGGCTGCATCAAACCGAAGTCTGGCAATATCTCGCCAACCTCGCATACGGCGTCACCACGACACGTGATCCACAGACATCGACGCCCGACGTGTTCGCGTACGCGGACATGGTGGACGCCGGCATGATGCCGGGGCCACGCGTCTATGCGACGGGACCCGGTGTGTTCTCGGGGTCCGGCATCGATAGTCGAGAGGCCGCCTTCAACTTCATCAAGCGGTATCGCGACGCCTACCGCACCAACACCATCAAGCAGTACGTCGCCGGCGACCGTGTCGTCCGTCAATGGATCATCGAGGCGTGCAAGGAGTACGGCATCACGGCGACCATCGAGGGATCACTCGATCTGAAGCTGAACCTGACGCAGATGGCCGACGGCTACTCGGGTCAGGAACACAGCCTGCCGATCATGCCGCTCTACAAGGACGTCGTGGAATTCGTCGCGCGCACGAAGACGTTTTACACACCGACCATCCTCGTCGCGTACGGCGCCCCGTGGAGTGAAAATTTCTACTTCGAAAGCGAGAGCGTGGTCACGGACCAAAAGCTGAAGCGCTGGGTGCCATGGGAGCTCCTCGACAACATGGTGCGCCGACGCGCGCAGTGGTTCCTGCCTGAAGAGTACGGTCACACCGCCATTGCGAAAGGCGTTGCCGACATCGTTCGCGCCGGCGGCAAGGCGGGTCTGGGCAGTCACGGCCAGCTGCAGGGACTCGGCGCCCACTGGGAGACGTGGAACCTGCAATCAGGCGGCCTGACCCCACACGAAACGCTGAGGATCGTGACGCTCTTCGGCGCCGAAGCCATCGGAATGCAGCAGGATGTCGGCTCGCTGGAGGCCGGCAAGATGGCGGACTTGGTCGTGCTCGATCGCAACCCGCTGGAGAACATCAAGAACACGAACTCGATTCGATACGTGATGAAGAACGGCGAGCTCTATGAGGGCGACACTCTCAACATGATCTGGCCGACACAGAAACCGCTGCCCAAGCAGTTCTGGTGGGAGACCGAGCCGAAAGGACCGGCGCGACCGACGACGATCACGCAGCAATGATCCGCCTACCCACAATCGACAGCGAAGAGGACGCACCCGCACGTGGCACGCACCCTGATCGCGAATGCCGACGCGAGGTGCGTGTAACCACGGCTTGAATCGGAGCACGCTCATGACTTTTTTCGTACTGTTCTTCTTTCTCACTGCCTTGCCCACACAGACACAAGAGACGAGACCCGTTCCTGCGGACTCCGTCGAGATCGGCGCGCGTGGGTGCCTGAAGGGCCGTGTCTTCACCGCGACGCCGCGGCCTGAGGGCGAAGGCACGATACTCGGACCCGACGTGACCGGGCGCAACTTTCGCGTGTCAGGAACGCGCACAGTTTTGGACCAGGTGAGGAAGTACGAAGGGAACCTGATCGAGGTCATAGGCCTCGTCAAGAAATCCGACCTCGCAAGATCGGGCCCGGGCAGCGGGTCTCGTGTCACGATGACCGCCCCGCGTACGGACCCGACGCAAATGAGCGCCGGTACCACGCCCACGGGCGGCCTGCCCGTTATGGACTTGACGTCCGTCCGCTACCTGTCGGACGTCTGTCCAATCAAGTAGGTTGACCTTTACGTACTGATTTGCTTCCAGTTCTTCACGAGATAGTCGGCGGTGCGCCACGCCAAGGCCTGCACCGTCAGCGTGGGATTGCGCGCACCGCTGGTGCCCATGACCGACCCGCCCAGGATGCCGAGGTTGGGGACTTCGTGTGAAAAGCACCAGCGGTTGACGACATTGGTCTCGGCGTTGTCGCCCATGCGCGTACCGCCATACGCGTGCGTGCTCGGTCCCATGGTCCCCAGACCGCCGCGTTGGACCTCAATCGCTCCCGCTGCGCGATACCACTGCTCCATCTTGTCCTGGACGAACGAGGAAATCCGCCGCTCGTTGTCCTGGTAATCCGCGGTGATCCGGCACACGGGAAAACCGAGGGGATCTTTCACCTCGGGATCGAGATCGAGATAGTTGCCCTCGTACGGGAAAGTCGTCTTCTGCAGGTACGCGGTGTTGGTGCGATCGGCGTTCTCTTTGATGAACGCCTTCCATTGCGATCCCCAGGTGGGCGTGCGGCCGAACGTCCCCATGCTCGCGGCCGAGATTGGACGGCGATCGGAATAGATCCACAGATTGCCACCGCCGATGAAATCGAGGTTCGCGTGGTCGAAGTTGTCATCCGCGAAATCGTCAACGGCCACGCCTTGCGCAGGCAACCCGTACCAGTTGTTCACGTTCCAGGGGAACCATGCCGTCACGCCGCCACCTTGCGCATGGCTGAAATAGTGACGTCCGACCTGACCGTGGTTGTTCGACAGACCTTTCGGAAAGGCTTTCGATTTCGACAGCAGCAAGAGCCGGCTATTTTCGTAGGTATACCCGGCCAGCAGAACGGCCTTTGCCGGCTGCACGAACTCTTGGCCGTCGGTGACGTAGGTCACGCCGCTCACGCGACCGTTTGCGTCGACATCGATCGAGACGACGTGTGCGCGGGTCACAATCTTGAATCGGCCGGTTCGTTGCGCTCGAGGAATGGTCGTAATGTTCGGACCATTTTTCGCATCGACGTGACAGCCGCCCTTGTTGCAGAAGCCGTGATACATGCACGCCGATCGGTTCTGAAAGCGCCTGGAGTTGATTGCCGCGGGCCCGGGAAACGCATGCCAGCGCAGCGACTTGGCCGCGGTCGCCATGCGATCGATGAACCCGGTGCTGCGCAGCGGCGGCATCGGATACTCACGCTGCCGGGCGCCTTCGAACTTGTTTCCACGGAGATCGATCGTCCCCTTGATATTGCCCGCTTGTCCCGAGACGCCAATTTCGTACTCGACTCTGTCGTAGTACTGTTCGAGTTCCTCGAGGCCGAACGGCCAATCCTCGACCGTCGATCCTTTCGGAATGCGAGTGGCACCGTAGCGTCGCGTCGTTTCGCTGACGACCTTGAAGTCCCACGGATTGAGACGCCAACTTTGCGCCCAGTAGTGGAGCGTCGTTCCACCCACGGCGTTCATCATCGGGTGGCTGGCCGCTCTCGTGGTCGGTGACGAGGCGCTGACACGATGTGTCGGCACTTCGCGATTGCACTTCTGGACAGCTTGCGGCCAATCACGAACGTTGTTGCGAATCTCGTCGGGAGCGAAATCGCGGCGAGTCAGCCAGGTACCGGCCTCCAGGCCAACGACATCGATTCCGGCTTCGGCGATTGGCAACGCGGCGACGCCTCCGGCCGCGCCCAATCCGATGATCACGACTTCAGTCCCGGGCAATCTAGTCGCCACGGCTTGCGCCCTCCGTCGTCTGCACGCGAGCGGTGGCCTTGACGAACATGTTGTGGTCGTACGCGGACTGGTGGGTCGGAGTGAGCGTGACACCGAGGCGCTGGTCGTCCGCTGAGACGACAGTGCGAACACCCGGGTAGCCAATCAGATCCCAGCCAACGAAGTTGGCGTTGCCGCCGTAGTACGGATCACCGAACGTCCCCTGCAGCGTGTGCGTTCGCATCAGGTTGAAGAACGTTGCGGAGCTCCCGGCAAATCCCGCGCCCGAGCCTGTGGCCGCGCCGGTTTCGACGTCGATCAGGACCGAGTCTTGATCGGTCGGTGACAAGGCCGTAAACGGGGCGCCGCGTGACGAGCGCGAGTAGCGATCGAGTGCTTCGAGCCCGGCGCGATACGTCTCTCGCGAGCCGGCCAAGGCGCCGGCAAGCGCGCGATCGATGTACCGCACCGCCTGTGCCTCGGTCGCACCCGGACCGTTGGCATCAGTCGGAATGAGACGCGCGACAACAGCATCGAGCAGATCCGCTTCGGCTGTCGTCAGCGCCTGTAGTGGCTCGCGGGTGCGCGCGATAGGCTGAACCGCCGCAGGGAGGGTGTCAGTGCCCCCTGCACCAGCCCCTGGGAGTGCCTTTTCCCATGTGACACTCACCCATCCAACCAGCTTGAGCCAATCGCGGCGAGTGAGCATCGTCGGCTAGTCCTGTGGCGGAGGAGTCCGTTCGTAGGTGGCGACGAGTTGGCCCTGTCCGATGATGTGCCCTTTCATCGCTTCGAGCAGTTGTGTCTTGTTGAGTCCGGGCTGAACGTCGAGAGGGGCGTCCAGAGCGTAGACGATGAAGTGATACTTGTGGACGACTCCGGGCTTGGGCGGAGCGGGCCCGCGCCAGATGGGACGCCGGAATCCGGAAAGTCCCTGGATCATCCCAGTGAGCTCCTTCGGCATCGGCGTTGCCGCATCGATCGGAATGTTTTCTGGCAGACCGGTTGCCGTCGCGGGAATCTTGTAGAGCACCCAATGCACGAAGGGTTGTGGGGTTGGCGCGACCGGATCCTCGCAGATCAGGGCGAGTTCTTTCGTGCCTGCTGGCACGTTGCTCCAGGAAAGCGGCGGCGAAATGTTCTTGCCGTCAGCCGTGTAGTCCTTTGGCATCGGTTGCCCGTCCTTCAGCACCGAGCTCGTGACAGTAATCTTCTGCGGCTCGGCTTGCGTCGCCAAGACGCTGGCTCCCGCCACACAAACGACCAGTCCAGCCAGAATTGCTCGTCTCATCCACCTCTCCTTGAAGTTCACGGCACTTGAATCTTCAGTTCCGCCCCATACAACCGCGACCGATCGGCGTCGCGGGCTCCCCATTTCAGCAGAACCGCAACATCCTTTTGTAGTGTTCCGTTGAACATTTCCTTGCCGTTCACATTTACGGTTACCGGCTGGGCGAAGTCGACGGCATCCGGCGAGACCAATAGTGTGAACTGCCTCACTCCACGACTCGTCGCGACGAACGCGTTCCCGGTTCTGCTGACGTCGACGCGACCCGACGGCCTCTTGTGTTCGAACACGGGGTCCGCCTCGAAACTCGCTTCGCTGGTCCCGGGGCCGATACGATCGATGATCAGCCAGTCAGCCCGATTGAACCGGTCGATGCGCTCCGTCTCCCACGACACCTTCTCAGGGTAGGCAACCCGGGGCCGCTGTTTCACGAACTGCTCGAAGAGACCGCGTTCGTACTGCCACCAACTCGTATCGTGCCCGGCATTGGCCTGCGGTCTGAAGACGAGTGGCACGCCCAACGCCTTGAAGACCTCGACGTGAGTGGCAATATGGTCGGCTGGATAGAGCGGATCACGGCCACCGTTGACGATGTAGAACGGACGATTCGCGAGATTGGTAGCGTACAGATCGCCGTCGACGTGAAGCGTCTGATTCCCTAGTACTTTGATGCTGCCGTTGAGCGGTAAGAACGCGGACCACACGGTGGGATCGCGCATGGCCATGTAGTACGTGCCGGTGCCACCGTCCGAGATCCCGGTCAGGTAGATCCGGGATTCATCGACGTTATAGCGCCGCTTGACGCGATCGACGACGCGTAGGATGTTGTCGACCTGATGGGCATGCCACCACGCGGCATCGCCCGAGCCGCTCGGAAAGACATAGATCTGCGGCTCACCAGGAATTCGATTGTCCTGGCGTCGTCGCGAGAGGTTTGGCGCGCCACCTCCACCGCCTGACGCTTCGTCGCCTTCGAGGTTTCCACCACCGATGGTCGCTTGCGACCGCCGCATCACACCGCCGTGGAGTTGAACCCGCAGGGGCCAGGCGCGATTGGTGGTGTATTCCGCGGGCACGTCGACAACGTTCTCGAACAGGACGCCCGCACCCGCGGGAAAGCGCATCGAGAAGGCGCCGGTCTTCTCGATGCCGTAGGGCCGTCCCGCTTTCAGCCTTGCGTAGACGGTGTCGAAATCGGCTCCCGCCTTGACGATGCGTTCCGCGGCACGCTCCGCACCGCGGCCATCTTCTGCTTTCCAGAAATCGGTAAAGGCCTTATCGAGGGCCGATGGTTGTTGCGCGATGACGGGCGGAACCAACAGTACAAGAACGACGCGCCCGAAGAACACGAAGGACACGAAGCCGGTGGGGGCTCGAAATGGATGTGATTGACTGTTTCGTGTTCTTCGTGCCCTTCGTGGCTATCGTTTCCTTGTTCATTGCCTGACATCCTGAAGCTGCGGCAGTTCGCCTTCCAGGAATTTCACCAACTCGCTCGGCGGAAACTGCAGGCCGACGTAGAACGGACCAAACTCGGCGAACTTTGCGCTCGCCTCGTCGAAGCGCATTTCGTAAATCAGCTTCTTGAAGGTCACTGGATCGTCGGCGAACAGATCCACACCCCACTCCCAATCATCGAAGCCAATCGATCCGGAGATGATCTGCGTGACCTGCCCAGCATACTCGCGGCCTACTTTACCGTGCTCCAGCATCATCTCGGCCCGCCGTTCGAACGGCTCGGTGTACCAGTTCGCCGTCTCGCCGCGCCGCTTGTTCATCGGATAGAAGCAGACGTGTCGAGCCGGCGGAATCGGTCCGAACAGGCGGCTCGACACCCGTTGTCTCTGCCGGTCCATTTCTGCGGCGAACGCTTCGTTGTAGGCGTCGGTATCGTGCACCAGGCCCTGCTCCAGCAGTTGGCGATGGAGCTTGGCGGTCATTTCGTACATACCAAGCTCGACGATCGAGACATAGGACGCGGTCGGCTGAAGGTAGCCGTGTAGCTGCGTGCGCGACCAGGCGAGTTGCGTCCGCCCCAGTTCGTCAAAGGAACGGCGGAAGGCGATCAGCATGAGGTCGCCCTTGTGTCCCAGCAGCTGAACGAGGGTTGTGGCACCGGCCGATTCGTCGGGCAGCGTCCCTCGCAATGTGCTGCACGCGTCGATCGCCATGTGCTCGCGATCGCTGGGATGCGCCTGACCCAGGCGTCCCCAGTCGACGCGATACATCAGATGCAGGACGCTCCAGCCTTCGTGAGTCTCCGGGACGAACGGGTTGTGCACTTCGCGATTCTACCCGTGGACCGTGGACCGTGGACCGCTAGGGCATCCCCTTAATCTTTGCGAGCAGCTCGGCGCGCGGATGCCATCGCCCCCGGACCATGGTGCCGGTCTGCTTGGGGAAGTTAGCCACGTCGGCCAGTGGATTCGCGTCCACGAGAACGAGGTCTGCGATCTTGCCGACCTCGAGTACGCCGGCATCCTTCTCGCGATTGAAGAAGCGGGCGACGTTGCGTGATCCGGTGACATACACCTGATAGGGCGTCAGGCCCGACCTCGCCATGGCCCCCATCTCGTTGTGAATCGAGAAGCCAGGCACGGAAAACGTCTGTACGGCGTCGGAGCCCATCGCGATGTCGACGCCGGCGTCATGCAACGCCTTGAGCAGTTTGCGACGCTCCGCCATGAACCGCTCGTTCGTTTCTTTCGAAAAGCCCGGTTGCGTGATGAACCCCTGGCGCTGCTTGACCCAACCGTCGACGACCTGCGTCGGCATGTATTCGACGCCAGGCGATGAACGCAACTGATCAGGCGTGGCCGGGCTCATGAAGATCTCGAGCAGGCCCTGCGTCGGCACAATCCAGACACCCGCCTTCTTGGTATCCGCCACGGCCTTCTGCAGACGCGCGGGATCGAGGTGGGCGGCAAAGCTGGCGGCAAAGAAGCCGGGATTTTTCAAATCGACCGGCGCGCCTGGTCGCACCGCGTATTCGAAGTAGCCATCGATGTGATCGATCGAGTTGTATTTGGCGGACAGCGCGCGCTCCAAGCCAACGTCAGCGGGAACGTGTCCCGAGAAGGGAATGCCCAGCTTGTTCGCCGTGGCCGCCATGGCATCGAAGGCCGCCCGAGGCACTCCTGGATGAATCTTGAGCAGGTCGTATCCGGCGGCCTTCTGGTCCTGCACCATCTTGATCGCAACTTCGGGCGAGGTCGCGGTGTTGTTGTTGAAGCTCGGACCGGACGTGTAGATCGTCGGTCCAAGGATCTCGCCCTTGGCGACGGCGGCCCGCAACGGCAAGTGCCGTGGATCGCCGAGCATGCCGCGAATCGTCGTGACTCCGTTGGCGACGAACAACGCGAGGACGCGCTGCATGTAGGCATCCGTCGCCTGCCCGCCGGGAATGTGCGCGTGCATCTCGGCCATGCCGGGCATCAGGAACTTGCCGCGACCGTCGATTCGCGTGGCACCGTCGGGCACCTGAGTGGAAGCGCTGTTACCCATTGCGACAATGCGGTCGCCGCGCACCACGACGGTCTGATCGCTCAGCGACCGATCGCGATCCATCGGGATGACGGTGACGTTCGTGAACGCGATGGCGGAAGGCGTTTGCGTCGCCGGCCGGGCCGCTAGGGCGACCAGCGCGACGGCAAGGGCAAGGGCGTATCTCGACATGTGCGAAGTCTACCCTCGGAGGTGCGCTGGGGACGAGTGACGGGACAGGCTCTCGGCCATCAGTTGTCGATGCTGCCCATTCGCTCCGCAAACCGGTTCCGCACGCCGGTAAAACGCTGCTCCGGTGTCTCGTCCCTGTCCAAACGCGTGGGGACCCCCATCCCCACGCGGTGATACTCACCTGCGCAGCGTTTTACGCGAGCGTGACGGCGTGCTCCACACGGTTTGCTCCGCGAACGGGCAGCATCGATCCCGATTATTTTCCAATGCCCGGGTCATCCGGGTCCGCAGTTGTGCGGACGGTGCTGTGACGCGAGGCCGTGTGGAGACGGCCGATTCAGATCGCTGTCCGCGCGAGAAGGCTTTGGGGACCCGCGAGCAGGGGTCCCCAACGCACGCTAGGCGAGCGTTGGGGCTCGCGTCACGCGGCCCGCTGCGGCCATCGCAGCGCGGACCGGCCGTCGGAACCCGGCCTCGCGTTGCAGCACCGTCAGCACAGCTGTGGACGACGCGCGGGGCCGACCCTCGCTACCTACCGGTCCAACAGCGCAAGAAACTCGGCGAGCGCCATCGCTGTCGCCCCCCAGACCTTCTCGCCATCGATCGCGAAGTACGGCCACTCCATCTCGTAGCTCTTGCCTTCGTGCTCGCGAATGCGCATCTCGCGCCTGACAATCGACGGGTCGCGCAAGAGGTCGAGCGGGACCTCGAGAAGGCGCGCCACTTCCCAGTCGTCGATGTGAAACGCAGGCCGCTCGTCAACGATTCCCACGATCGGATGCAGCGCAAAACCGCTGACCGGAATGTGCAGCGGCGTCAGCTGCCCAAGGACACGCACCGCGGCTGGGACGAGGCCAACCTCCTCACTCGCTTCGCGCAGGGCCGCGGTCTCGAACGACTCGTTGGGATCGACGGAGCCGCCCGGAAACGACACCTGACCGCTGTGTTTGCGCAGACCTGACCCGCGCACCGTGAGCAGGACATGAGCTGACGGCACACCGGCATGATCTCGATGGGGATAGAGCAGGAGAAGGGCCGCACCATTTCGCAGCCCTTCGGGCATGCGATAGGGATCCCAACCGACTCGCGGCCGAGGCGCAAGTCTGAGTTGCGCCTCGACGCCTGGCAACGGTCGCGCCAGGGCCGCGAGCAGGTGTGCTTCGAGATCTTTCAGCGACAACGCCTACTGATTCTGATTCTCGTTCGTCGTCCCTGCATCCAGGCGACCAAGCTGCGCCGCAGTGACAGGCGTCGACGGCCCGTGGAACATGCCGTTGAAGAGCAGCTTGAACGTCGCGCGCGGTTGCGTCCGAAAATCAACCTGACTCCCGTAAGTGACCACGTATCCCTTGCCAACGCGGAACGAGACGACGTTGGCTTGATCCTTCAGGTACTCCTCACCAAGCAGCCAGCCGCTCTGAAGAATGTTCTGCCGCGGATATCGCGCGGCGACCTGGGATTCAATTCCGAATCCCGGGCGCAACCGGTAGGCCTGATCGCTTTCGAAGAAGATTGGCCAGGCGGCCGGCATGCCCCACGCTACGGGATGGTTCGGATCGAACTCGTTTTGCAGCAGCGAACCCGGGCAGTAGAACAAGTTCTCGGGCTCCGCGACACGATCGCGCAGGACCTGCATGAGCTGCGCCGGGCTGCTGAACGCATCACGCAACGCGCGATCGACGGCGTTCGGCGTCGCGGGCTCCTTGGCGGCCGCGGTCTGGGCGCCGGGTCCAAACCGAGGCGGCGCCTCCGGCAGCACCTTCTCGATGGGCAGATCGAGCAACTCGCGAGCGGTGTCGACAGCGGTTCCAATCGCCAGCAGCGTGCCGCCGTTCTCGACGAATGTCTTGAGCCGCCCCCAGCCTTCCTCACCAACGCCGGCGGCCCATGCCCACTCGGCTGGGTCGTTGCGCTTCTGGTCGAGGCCCGACACGATGCGCTGCTTCGATGTTCCGGTTGGCAGGAGGATCACATCGTACTTGGCTGACAGATCCTGGAAGTCCTGCGCCGCGACGACCCGATGATTGATGCCGTACTGCTCGAGCATCCACATCAGCCAACCACCAGGCATGTTGTTGGCCCCACGATAGAGACCTACGCGGGTGTTTGGTTTCAACCGGAAGCCGTCCACCGCTGGCGTGCGGTCAGCGGCCTGAACCGGAATGCCAAGCTGTTTCGTCGCGGTCTCGAGAATCTTCTGCGCAGCCGGAACCGGTGGAATCACGTAGGTGCCCGGCGCATAAGTCTGACCACCGGATTCAAAGCCCTTGGCCGTACGGAATGTGGGGACGTTGGCCTTCTGCAACTCCGCCACGATCTTGAACGTGCCGTAGGACTCAGGCCCGATCAGATAGGCGCCCTTCGCACGCGTCGGTGCGGGCGCGGCGACCGGGGCCACGTTCTTGAGCAATTCCAGCTGCGCCTCGAACGGCTGATCGGCCCGATCAACAGTGACGCCCATCAACATCCACAGTGTGTGGCCGGTCACGTCGTAAGGTGGTTCGGGCGGCCCGCCCGGGAACAAGCGCAGATCCGGGTATACCTGCTTTTCGAGCATCGTCTTCGCGAAAGCGCCGTACGGCTGTGCGGTCTTGATCACCCACGATCCAGCGGCGTACTCCTTCCCGTTCGCGAAAAATGTCGCGGTCGCTCGGTGGATCTCGACCTCGCCAAGTTTCAGGATGTCGAGCATCTCGTAGG
Organism: uncultured Acidobacteriota bacterium; assembly: GCA_963724485.1. Taxonomy (GTDB): domain Bacteria; phylum Acidobacteriota; class Vicinamibacteria; order Vicinamibacterales; family UBA2999; genus JACCSI01. The sequence goes on along the minus strand of CAVRUW010000001.1, from coordinate 624,842 downwards.
TGGCAAACGGATCGCGCTGCGTGGCAGGGACGACGAAGGCGAACGGACCCTTGTCGTAGTTCACCCAGTCACGGTGCACGCGATAGAAGTTGTAGAGCCACTCACGACCGTATTTCGCGACGTGCGAGATGCCGGCAAGAGCAGCGGTGACGCCGTAGTCAACCTGCTGACCCAAGGTCCACGTGTCCTTCGAGTACGGCACGGGGAAATTCCAGCGTGATTCCTGTGGGCCAATCGGTCTTCCCTTCTGCGGGTTGACGTACGGATCCGCCAGGGTGCTGCTGGCGATCTCCGTGAGGATACGCGGCTGGCCGTGGTACACCATGTACTGGCGAGCGGGGGACCACATGTCGTACTGCTGATTCCACGCCACGCCTTCCTTGCCCTCCGCGAGCAACGCAGATGCCATTGCCTGCCCAACCGTCGCCTGACCGAGCTGCAGCACCGGGTGCATGTTCACGTCGAAGGGATCGGTGAACGGCGGAACGAAGATCCGAGAACCAGCGGCGCCCTGCTGGTGCATGTCGTGAGTGATGATCGGCTTGAACTTGTTCTGCACCAGCTCGATGTTCATGCGCGTTTCCTTTTGCGTGAACATGAACCAGTCGCGATTGTCGTCGTGCCCAACGTACTTGTGATACAGGTCGGGGTAAACGCGGTTGAACGCGGTGCCTTTCGTCTTGTACCAGTGATCGATCACCAGATGTTGACCATCCGGGTTCTGTGAAGGCACGAGCAGCACCACCGAGTTGTCGAGAATCTCGCGCACGAACGGCGAGCTCTCCGTGGCCAGCCGATGCACGATGTGCGTGATCGCCTGACCGTTTGAGACCTCGGTCGAGTGAATGGTCGCGTAAAGCAGGTAGAACGGCTTGCCCTCTGCCGCGAGGGCTTGTGCCTGCGCGTCGGTCAGACCCCGTGGGTCCGCCAGTCGTCGATTGATCTCGACCAGCCGATCGAACCTCGCCAGGTTCTGCGGCGAGCTAATCCGCAGCAACGCATACGAATTCCCCATCGTCGTTTTTCCGAGCTCCTCGGTACTTGACGCGATCGGTGGACTTCGCCAGCAACTGGAAATACTCGAGCACTTTCGGATAGCGAGCCAGTTCGCCATCGGTGCCTGGCCTGAATCCGAAGAATTGGTCTGGGGTTGGAACCTGCTGCGCGACCGCCGATGTCGTGGCGGCAAGAAACGCGCACAGCAGAAGGGCAATGGAACGAGACTTCGCGTGCATGGGGGGATTGTAAGTCAATGTTCCAGGGTTCCAGGGTTCCAGGGTTCAGAACTCGCGAGGACGTTGGAACTGGAACCTTGGAACCGTTACCGAGGCTTCCGCGTCAGGGGGACAAACCGTACCGGCAGTCGACCTTCTTCACGCAAGCCCTCGGCGGTCTTGGTCATGACCAGCAGCTCTTGATTCTCTCGCCCGACCGGAATCACCAGCCTGCCCCCCGGCTTCAACTGATCCACCAGCGGCTGTGGCACATGATCGGGCGCGGCCGTTACCATTACGGCATCAAATGGCGCGTGCTCGGGCCAGCCGGCGTATCCGTCACCAGACCGCACGTGAACGTTGGAATAGCCGAGCGTCTTCAACAAGCCCGTCGCTCGCTCCGCCAGCTGCGGAACGATCTCGATCGTGTAGACCTCGCGTGCGAGCTCGCCGAGTACAGCCGCTTGATAACCAGAACCGGTCCCAATCTCGAGCACTCTGTCCGTCGGCTTCACCTTCAGAGCCTCACTCATGAAGGCGACGATGTAGGGTTGGGAGATGGTCTGGCCAAGTCCAATGCTGATGGGCGTGTCGGCGTAGGCGTAGTCGACATCGCCATCCAGGACGAAACGATGCCGCGGCACTTTCTCCATCGCCGCAAGGACAGCCGGGTCGCCGACTCCGCGGGCCTGGATCTGCGTGGTGACCATCTCTCGCCGGCGGGAAGCGAGCAGCTTGTCGCGGTCGGCGCCCTGCGCCTCGGGCGGTTCTTCGGAGGGCCCGGCGGCGCACGCCAAACAGCCGAGGAGAAACAACGCCCCACACCCGAGCATCCAATCGGGCATAGGGCGATCGTAACCCCTGACGCCTTGATCGCCTACGGCTGACGGCGAACGCGCGAGAACCTCGGCCCTCGAATCGCCAGGTCGAGCACGTCGGACACGGTCAGATTCTGATAGCCGTCCGCCTGCAGATCCTTGATGAATTGCGCGTCGACGCGGTGAATCCGCATGCGGACGAGCTGATCAATGGTGGCGGAGCGGTAGCCGACGGCGTGAATCTCCTTGATGAATGACGGGGTCACCCGGTGAATCCGCATCTTGACCAACTCGTCGGAATCCATGCCTCCGTAGCCGAGCTGCTTGTACTCGTCGATATCGGCAACGCTCACGTTGTGGATTTTCATCTTGACGAGATCTTCGGCGGCGATCCCCGTGTAACCACGATCGGCCAGCGCATTCACGAATTCAGGTGTCACCTTGTGAATGCGAAAGCGCACGATCTGTTCTCGATCGACAGCCTTATACCCAAGCTTCGCCATCGCCTGCACGAACTCCGGCGTGACGTGATGAATGCGGAAGCGAACGAGGTCTTCGGTCGACAGCCCTTTGAATCCAGCCGCTTCCATCGAGCGAACAAACTCCGGCGTCGCACCGTGAATGCGCATCCGGACCAGTTCGTCGCTCAATAGTCCGCGATATCCGAGTGCGCCGAGCTCGCGAATTATCTCGGGCGTCACGCGATGAATCCGCATCCTTACCAGATCATCGAAGGGCAGCCCTTTGTAGCCGGCATCTGCCAACCCGCGGACATATCCCTGCGTGACATCGATGACCGCCAGACGGACCAAGTTCGTGGCGTCGAGATTGCTATAACCCAGCGTGGCCATCCCGGACACGTACGCTGGGTTGGTGCTGAAGGTATAGCTGCCTGCCCCACGACCGCGATCGAACGAACCCTGGAAATTGAAAGTTCCGGCCTCGCGCTTCCACGAGAACCGGATGTCGGTCGCTGACCCCGATTGCACCGACGGTGGCAGCCCCTCGAGCTCGGCGATGGGCACCCCGAATCCCCAGTTGTCACTGCCGTCACCGGAGCGCAGATTGATCTGCACGCGCGGCCCGTCGTCGCTGACCCATCCGTGACGGGCGTCGGTCGTCCATTCGCCACGGGCGGTCACCGGAGCAGGAGGCTGAGTCTGGGCAGCCACCACAACGGCCATCGAAACGGAGACGATCGTGGCAGCAACAGAAATCGGGCGGATCATTGCAGCTCTCCCCTTTCGGCCAATGAGAACAGGGAGGTCAGGAGGTCACGGAGCTAGTCCTTTCTCCTGATCTCCCTGATCTCCCTGTGCTCACGCCCTTGGATGGAATCCAGGCGGCAAGGGTTGGAAGGCGAACAACCCTCATCGAATTGATGACGTGAACTCGCTTGTGGACGGGGCCGGAAACCGCAGATGATCCACGGATGGACCCTCGTTATCCCGTTGGACAGTTCGCCGCCGAAAGCAATGTCACGCCAGAAAAGCGAAAGGCGTGGATTGCACAGCTCGACGCGTTACCGCGCGATCTCCGAAAGGCTCTTGGCTCCCTGCCCGCTGGAGGGCTCGACACGCCGTACCGCGAGGGCGGCTGGACCGTTCGGCAGGTCGTGCATCACCTGGCCGACAGCCATCTCAACGCGTACACGCGCATCAAGCTGGCGCTGACCGAAGACACACCCGCTATCAAGACCTATGAAGAGCAGATCTGGGCGGAGTTGCCTGATGGCAAGAGCGCCGACCCCAACATCTCGCTCGGCATCCTCGACGGCGTTCATCAACGCCTGACCATCGTCCTCGAATCGCTGTCGGCCGATCAGTTCGCACGTCCCGCCCAACACCCCTCGTGGGGCCCGGTCAACGTTGACTGGTTGCTGCAGATGTACGCGTGGCACTGTCGGCACCACCTGGGCCACATCGGCCTCGTGCGCGACGGCGTTCACACTTAGCGAACCATACAAGAAACGTCGCCACGAAGAACACGCCTCATCCCCTGATCACTGCCCACGGCCACCGATTCATCGACACCTCCGCAGAAAGCGACGGCAAGACCGCGGTGACTCAACGGGATTGAGTACGAAGGCACGAAAGCACGAAGCTTCTTAGGATGGCGTCTTGAAAATCCCTGCTTCGTGTCTTCGTGCCCTTCGTGGCTAACGTGATCAGATGCGAGCGAACACGGACGGGCTGTCGAATCGCGGCATGCAGAGCCAATCGATGCTCGTGTCCGGATTGACCAGCGCCAGCAGGCGACCGTTGCCAATGACTCCGTGATTGAGCAGCATCAAACGGCCTCGGCCATTCCGCACGCCGTGCGGAGTATGCCAGCGGCCCAGTCGTAGACGGTCTCGCTCTTGACGCGAGCGTGAAGCGCGCGCATGCGTCGGCTCTGCTGATCGGGGGGCATCGACAGGGCGGTGTGAAGCGCGTCAGCAAATTCGTCGACGGCAAATGGATTCACGAGAACGGCCTCGTGCAGCTCCCGGGCCGCCCCGGTGAAGCTCGAGAGCACCAGCACGCCGCGGTGGTCGGTGCGGGCCGCGATGTATTCCTTGGCAACAAGGTTCATCCCGTCGTGCAACGACGAGACCACGCAGACGTCGGCGGCGCGATACAGCGCCGCGATGTCGCCGGGCTCCCGATGTTCCCGCAGGTAGACGACCGGTCGCCAGCCCGCGGTCCCGTACGTGTTGTTGACGCTGGCCACCGTTTCGTCCACTTCCTGGCTGAGCGCTTTGTATCGCGACAGCTGATCGCGGCTGGGCGCTCCGACTTGCAAGAACACCACGCGCCCCCTCCATTCAGGGTGCCGTTTCAGCATTCGCTCGTAGGCGCGAATCCGATCGGGGATGCCTTTTGTGTAATCGAGCCGATCGATTCCGAAGATGATGCGCTCGTCACCGAGCCCGAGCGAGCGCCGCACCGTGCGCGCCTCGGCGCGCGGATCGGAGTTCGCTGGCGGTGCCCACAAGTCCGGATCGATGCTGATCGGATAAGGCCGCACGAGAGTGGAGTGGCCGCCGCGAACAACGGCAAACCGTTCGTAGTCCACGCGAGCTTCGAGCGTCCGTTCCACCGTCGCGAGAAAGTTGTTGCAGTGGAACTGGATGTGAAACGAAAGAAGATCGTTGCCGAGCAACCCATGGAGAATCTCTTCACCCCATGGGCACACGCGAAACGCTTCGGGATTCGGCCACGGAATGTGCCAGAACTGGCACGTGATGATGTCGCGGCGCGCATCCTTCAGAAAACGAGGCAGCAGCGCGAAGTGATAGTCCTGGACGAAAACAATCGCAGGACGATTGCCGATCTCCTCGAGCACGGTCTCGGCAAACCGGCGATTGACACGGCTGTAGGCCTCCCAATCGCTCTCGTTGAACTCAGGCCGCGCGTAGGCAATGTGACAGAGCGGCCAGATCGCACTGTTGGAGAGCCCGTAGTAGTACCCGGCCTCCTCTTCCTCACTGAGCCAGACGCGGCGAAGCGTGTAGGACGGCTGGTCGGGCGGGACTCGGACTCGACCCTTGGCGTCCGTCACCTCCCGATCGGCTGGACCACTGCCATGGGCGACCCATGTCCCACCCCAAGCCCTCATGACCGGGTCGAGGGCAGTGACCAGGCCGCTGGCGGGACGAATCCACGTGATCTCCTCGGTCGATTTTTGACGTTTCCTCCACAGCCGCTCCCAGAAACTGAGCGGATGCTCCCGGGTACGTCGCAAGTGGATGTACGGTTCGCGGTTCGCGACCACGACCAGTTGCGTATTCCTGAGGCGATCGCCGAGCTCGGCTACTAGCTCTGCAGATGTCATGAGTCTTTGCCATTATCGTTCGCGGGTCAGCCACGCCAGCAGCGCATTGACGTCGGCGATACTGCCGAGCTGGTAGCGAGCGGCGCTCTCCCGCGACCCGACCAGAACACTGATGCCGTGTTCGATGGCGTTGAACGCGTCCTCATCCGTGACGTCATCTCCCACAAAGACAACCCAACTGACGTCGCCGGTCCGTTCCTCGACGTCGCGCGCAATCCACTTGGTGGCGTCCCCTTTGTGACACGCGACGTTGGGGAGAAACTCGAGGACCAGATTGCCGGTCAGCCGGCGCAAGCGTCCGCTGGTCACCCACTCTTCAGCGCTCTCGTCCGCGAGGGCTAGTGCCTGCTCGCGCCGACTGGCATCCACGCCTCGCACGTGGACCGCCACGCTGGCGTGCTTGTCTTCGAGGATCATGCCCGGAACCTGCCCGCGCACGGCTTCGAGCCGCTCGTTGAGCTGACGGACATCTTCGCGCGCGCTCCCCAGGTCTGGGTGCTGCCATCGCCGAGGCCCGACTTCGATCTCCATTCCGTGCAGCCCCGCGAGGTACACCCTCGAGGTGAGCTGTGTTCGTGTCCGCAAATCAGCAATGCGGCGTCCGCTCACGATGCCCATCGAGATATCCGGGCGGTCGGCGAGGCGACACAAAAGCTCTCGGGTTCGTTTGGAAGGTCTCGGGATCGTGGGATCGGTATGAAAGTCAGCGAGCGTCCCGTCGTAATCCGAAAGAAAGATGAGCCGCGTGGCCGCCGGCCGGCCGGCAATCGCGTGCTGAACGTCCTGCAACATGTATCGTCAAAGGTATCCCGTTGCACGTAACGCGACAACCGGCGCCGATCGTCCAAACCACCCACGGAGTGGCGGCCGCTTGACAATGTGATTAGTTTAATTATATTCATCAGAATCACAGTATGACGATCCACGCCCGCACCGTTGCCTCGCTGCTGCCGCTTCGCTCAGTTGTCTTTCAGGTCCTGTTGTCGCTGGCTGACGGCGAACACCACGGCTACGCCATCGTCCAGGACCTTGCCGATCGATCGACCGGCTTGCGAATCCAGCCAGGCAATCTGTATCGCCATCTGCAATTCATGCTCGATGAGGGGCTGATCGAGGAATCCGAGCGAAGACCGGTCGCGGGGAAGGACGATGAGCGGCGGCGGTACTACCGGATTACGAGATTCGGGCGGCAAGTGGCATTGGCTGAGGCTGCTCGTCTCGAGGCTGTCGCGGCGGAGGCCCGCACGCGGTTGAGCACACGCTCGCAGGGTCGATCGTGAGCACGAATCCTCTCGACAATCGACGCAGGTCCGCAGCCGGCTGGTATCGGCGGCTCCTGATCGTCTATCCGCGTCACTTCCGCGATCGGTTCGCCACCGATCTAGTCGAGCTGTTCAGCGATCTGTACGAAACGCGAGCCGCAACCGCCTCGACGACCACCCGCGCCTGGTTCTGGTCCGCAATCGTGTTGGACACGATTCGGCAGGCCGCGCGCGAACGCTTGAACCGGCAGCGAACGCTCCCACTCGGCGCACATCGCTCACCAGGAGCCCCTCACATGACTCACCTGCTCGAAGACATGCGCCACGCCATGCGGGCCCTGCGAACGCAACGAGGGCTATCGGTCGTCGTGGTATTGACCTTGGCCCTGGCGATCGGCGCCAACTCGGCGATCTTCACGGTCGTCAATGCCGTGCTGCTGCGGCCACTGCCGTACGCAAATCCCGATCGCGTTGTTTCTCTCTTCGAAGTCGACCCGCGCGGACGCGACACGGGTGTTTCGGTGCCAGACTTCGAGGATTGGCGTCAGCGAATGACCACGATCAGCGGCATCAGCCTGGTTGGGGTCCAGACGGCAAACCTTACTGGTGTACCTGAACCCGACCGGCTCCGCGCCGGATTCGCCACGTCGGCCTTCTTTGACATGCTCGGCATCCAACCAGCGATCGGACGCGCCTTCGTCGCAGGCGACGATGGTCCGTCGGCACACAAGACCGCGATCCTCGCCCACCACACCTGGCAGAGCAGATTCGGATTGGACCCCTCGATCTTGGGACGGACGTTGATCCTGAACAATGAGCCGTTCGAAGTGATTGGGGTTCTCCCACGCTCGTTCGAGTTCCCGATAGACGACGTGGATGTCTGGATGCCGCACAGCAATTATCCCGTCCAGGACCAGCAGCGTGGCAATCGCAATTGGATCGTGCTGGGCAGGGTGCGCGATGACGTGTCGTTCGACCAGGCGAACGCCGAGCTTCGTCAGGTAGCCGCGGATCTCGCGCTGACCTACCCCGATACCAACAAGGACTGGAGCGCCAGGTTCCAGTCCTTTCATGAGATGTCGGTGCAATTCGTGGCTCGCAATCTGCGCCTGCTCTCCGGCGCGGTGGGCTTCGTCCTCCTGATTGCCTGCGCGAACATCGCCAACCTGTTGCTGACTCGCGCCTCGCTTCGACAACGTGAAATGGCGGTTCGCGCGGCGCTGGGAGCCTCTCGCGGGCGCCTCGTTCGGCAACTGCTCGTCGAGAGCCTGGCGATTGCACTCATCGGCGGGGCCTTGGGGCTGATGCTGGGCACGGTGTTGACCGACGGCATGCTGTCGCTCGTGCCGAACCTGCCGCGCGCCGATCGCGTCGCGCCGGACGCTACCGTCGTCGCGTTCACGGCACTGCTGTCGCTGGCGACCGGGCTCGCCTTCGGGATTCTGCCGGCCGTCCGCACCTCGCAACCAAACTTGCAGTCGACCTTGAACGAAGGCGCACGTGGTGGTGAGAGCCGCGCCACTGGCCGTTGGCGATCCACGCTGGTGATCGCCGAGCTCGCCCTCTCGCTGATTCTTCTCGTTGGCGCGGGACTGCTCATCCAAAGCCTCACGCGCCTGATGACCGTCGACCTTGGCTATGACCCGAGCAACGTGCTCACGCTCGAGTACCGCTTGCCGCGCAACAAGTACATCACGGCGCCGCAGCAATGGGAATTCCATCGCCGCGTCATCGACGAAATCGGGCAGGTGCCGGGCGTTCGGCTCGCGGCGCTCGCGCGTGCGATTCCACAGAGCGGAAACAGTGCCTTCGTCAGCTACTGGAAAGCGGAAGACGCGATGCCATCGCGTGACGCGATGCCGCGTGCCCAGTTCAACACGGTCAGCGCGAACTATTTCGGAGCGATGAGCATTCCGGTGCTCGAAGGCCGCGTGTGTGGCCCGGCTGACGAGGCCGACGCGCCGTTATCTCTGATGATCAACCGCTTTCTCGCCGACCGGTTGTGGCCGCGGTCGAGTGCGGTCGGGCAGCGCCTGCGATCAGCCGACGTCCCCGGCGAAGCGATTGTCGTGGGTGTCGTGGGCGATACCCGGCCACAACTCTTGTCCATGCCGATTGGCGGACAGATATACGGCTGCTTGAGTCAGCAGCCTGGAATATTCGCCAGCGTCGTGGCCAAGACGGAGGGAGAACCCATGGCGGTTTCTCGCGCCGTGCAGAAGGCGATCTGGGCCATCGATCCCGATCAACCAATGTGGAAGATTCGCAGCTCGGAAACGCTCGTCCGCGGCAGTGTGCAGACGCAACGCTTCGTCATGCTTCTCATGTCGTTCGCTGCTGGTCTGGCGCTGCTCCTGGCAGGGCTCGGCACCTACAGCGTCTTGAGCTATACCGTCCAGCGTCGTGCGCGGGAGGTTGGCGTGCGGATGGCTCTTGGGGCAACACGCGGAATGATCGCGCGGCTCATGCTGGGCCAGACGGCGGTTCTCACAGCAGTCGGCGTCGGCCTCGGACTTGCCGGCGCTTTCGCGACGACTCGGCTGATGGCGGCGCAGCTCTATGAGGTCTCGCCGAACGATCCGCTGACCTTTCTCGTGACCGCGATTACTCTTGCACTCGTTGCGCTCACCGCCGCGTGGCTGCCGACTCGACGCGCTACACGAGTCGATCCAATCGTCACGCTGAGAGCTGATTGATTTAGATAGGGCATACGGCGTTGAAGGGCGGGTCGCCCCGGGCTGGGGGTTCCCTTCCTTTCGGGCCGAGTCCCCTAACGGATCAGCAGGAGTGCGCCGTTTTGGTGCAGACTTACGCCGTCTGGGCAACGCTTCTCAGCGTGGCCTTCGTCGTACCGGCCGTCGCATGCCCAGCCTGCCAGAAACCCGTCGCCCCGATCGAGAACCAGACGGCGACCGCGATGGTGTTTCGGTGTCCGTCATGCGGGCACCGCAGGTCGGCTGAGGAGCCACGGGCACCGAAGAACTGAACAAGGAGAACCACTAATGGCAGCCAAGACCGGAAGGGCTAGAAGCAAGGCGGCCGCGAAGGCGAACCGTACGCGCAAGATGAAGACGCGCGCCAGGAAGGCCGCCAAGACGCGCAAGCGAAAGGCCGCCGCGCGCAAGGCGTGGGATACACGTCGGAAGAGTGCCGCCAAGACTCCGTGAATCGCGCGACAGACGATCAGTGGCGCATAACTACTCAAACTTGACCACTACCGGCGTAGGGCATGGGGCGCACGGATCGGTGGCCAGTGGCTGGCCAACTGGCAACTGGCAACTGGCAACTGGCAACTGAGACTAGCGAAGCAGCACCCGGAGCGCGAGTCCCAACAGCGCAACGCCCGTAGCAGCTTCGAGGAGTCGTCGGGCCAGTGGCGGGTGGAACATCCGACGTAGGCGATCGAGGCCGATCGCCCACATGCTGTGACACGCGAACGCCATCGCGATGTGGATGACCGCGAGCCCGGCGAAATACCATTTGGTCGCGCCGGAAGGCAGAAACGACGGCACGACCACGAGATAGAACGTCGCGATGGCCGGATTCAACAGGTTGACGGCGAGGCCTTGCCGAAAACCGATGGAGCGCGACCGCGCTCCCGATGAGGAGTTCCCTTCGACCGGGTTCGACGAAAGGGCTCGCAGACCACCATCCTCGAAACGCGCGACGCGATACAGGCTGAGCATGCCGAGCCAGGCGAGGAACATCGCCCCAGCAATGCGTAACGCGGTCATCGCAATCGGCCATCGTGCGAAGACGAGTGCCAGCCCAAGTCCGGCGGCCGTTGCATGCGTTGAGTTGCCAACGGCCGCACCAGCCGCCGCCGCCAGGCCCGCCGCGGATCCTCCTGCAAGCGTGTTCCGCACGACGACCGCCGTCGTGGAGCCTGGCGTGATGACGAGGACGAAGGCGAAGGTGATATAGGCGACGAGGATGGGATCCACGCAGAGAAACGATAGCGGAGGTGACGACCTTTGAACCATCGTCCGCGTGGCCCTTTAGCCTATTTCCGCCCCGCAAGCTCGCCTTCCGCGAGTTTCGTGTCGGCTGCAACCCACGACGCGTCGAAGGCGGCCTTCACCTTCGCGGCCTCCGCCGTCTTCTTTTGGCGCTCGAGCGATTTCCACAGTCCGAACAGCGACCGAGGGTTCTTGCGATTCTTGTCGAGATCGGCGCGAAAAACCTTTTCAGCTTCAGCGGCGTTGCCGGTGCGCATCAGAGCCGCGCCCAGCCGCTCGCGGGTTGGGAAGAGCCAGTCAGGCGGCTCGCCGTACCCCACTTTGTCCTCTGCGGCCATCGCCTGACGCCATGCCGTCACCGCGGCGGGTCCGCCTCCCTTGGCGTCGGCGATGCGCGCCGCCAGGTCACGACGAGCGACCTCCAACAGAAGGTGCGCCGGGTTTATGGTGCTGTACATCACATCCTTCGGAACGCGCGCCGCGGCGGCTTCGAGCGCGGCCAGCTCCTTGGCTGCTTCGTCCGGGTTCCCTTTGCCGGCAAATGACGCTCCACGCGTGAAGTGATGGAGGGCCGATTGAAGGTCACGTCCCGCGGGCGGCGCAGGGTGCGCCAGGACTTCGTCCCAGCGCGAGAAGCGAACGAGGGCGAGCACCTCTTGTAACGCGAACGGCTGCAGCATGGCCATCTCGCCCGCCATCGGCGCCACCAGATTGGCCGTCTTGATTCCGGCCGCGCGCGCCGTCGCGAAGTCTCCGGCAAACATCGCCGCGGATGACTCGAACTGCAGGTTGTGACCGTAATACATCGACGGGTAGAACCCCTTGGCGCCGGTCGCTTTTACGTACTTTTCGTCGAGCGCGGCTGCGATCGCATTCGTCTTCGCCGCAGCAACGTAGTCGCCGGTGCGAATCCAGATGTGGGAGGGCATGTGCACCAGGTGACCGGCGGCTGGCACCAGTGTCTCGAGCCGTTTGGCGCTCGTCACACCACGCTCGGGCGTTTGCGATGCTTCGACGGCATGGATGTGATAGTGATTCGCGCCGGGGTGTGCTGGATTGCGTGCGATCACGCGTTCCAGCGTCGCAACGATCTGTTCGGTACCGGGTTCGGGCCTACCCTCGAAGGTGTAGAGCTTCCACGGCCGCAGATTCATCATGCTCTCCGCGTAGAGGGTTGCAGCGTCAAGGTCGTCAGGAAAGCGCTTCGCAACCTCTCCCATCGCTGACGAGTACGCCGCCTCACGAGCCGGCTGTTGACCATCGTTTGGCGTGGCGACATAGCGCTTGGCGAGCGCATCGATGAACGCGCGCTCGACATCACTGCCGGCTGACGCCCGCGACTGCGCGTGGGTTAGGTGGCTGTAAGCCTGCTGCAGCCGATCAGGCGTCGCGGTGTCGTTGTAGTTGGTGCCAAGCGCCAGCGACATGCCCCAGTGCGGCATCGGTGCCTTGGCATCGAGCGCCGCGGCGCGCTCGAACGAGCGAAAGGCTTCTTCGTGATTGAACCCGTAGAGCAGGGTCAGCCCTTCGTCGAAAAACTGTTGCGCCTCGGGAACGCTCGTCGTGATCGGACGATGATATTCACCGAGGTTGCCAAGCAGCGTCGTGCGCGCGGCGGGTGTCGCGTGCGCACCATGTCCGGGATCCGACGCCGTCGCATTCCCCGGCGCCTGCGCAGTTTGCCGGTTACAGCCGGCAATGGAGATTCCGGCAACGACGATTAACGGCACCAACACGCGCATGAAGTCCTCCTCTCGGTGGCCAGCGGTCACCGGTCACCGATCACTGATCTGAACGGAAGCCAGCGAGCCAGCAGTAACAGTACCGGTCTCCGCGCCCAGAATCAAGCTCGATGCGGTTAGATGCGCGACCTGGCCGGCGGGTGTCAGCGACCCGTAAGCCATGCTCACTCCCACCAGGATCTGCACCAGAACGAGGGCAGACATCGCCATGGCTATTCTCACGAGCGCCCGCTCCCGGCCGTGGCGATTGAGGACTATCAGGACGACCACCAGCGTCAGGCCGAGCACGATGATGGCCACGTCCCGGTGCCAGAGGTCGAAAGCGCCCACCGTCGCTAACGCGTTCGATCTCGGCGTGCCGTCCGTCAGCGCCTCATCGATTCTGCCGCGCACCTGCGCGCCGAGAGCCACCTGACCCAACGTCACGATCATGAGGATCAGCGTTGACCATGCGAGGGTCCCGCGCACGTCACGCGGATTGGGGGGCGCACTCACAAAGAAGGCGTAGACCGTCGCGTACAGGAGCAGCGACACGATGATGAGCGCGACGATCAAATGAACCGTCACGATCCACGGCGCCAGTTCGTGTTCCACCACGACACCGCCGAGCCAACCCTGGAACCCCACGAGCAGGAACGCCGCCAGTGTCGTCCACATGATGCGCGGGGACCGGCGGTGATGCCGCCAGGCGGATACGAGGGTAGCGAAGATCAGCAAGCCGACAATCACCCCGAGCAGGCGGTTGAGATACTCGGTCCACATCAGCGTCGCGTTGAATTGCGCTGGATCGAAGCCCGCGGGCAGCTGATCAGCTGAAGCCGGAGGAATCCAGGAGCCGAAGCAGCGGGGCCAATCGGGGCAACCGAGCCCCGCGCCCGACGCGCGAACCAGGCCGCCAACCAGGATCAAGAAATAGGTGACGCCGGTCGTCCACAGCGCCAGCTTCTGAAAGGAGGTCAGTCGGCTCACGGTCTACGGTCTATGGTCTACGGTGAAAGATCCCACAAACTTGCTAACTGACAACTGTCACACTGAAGACTACCGTGCACAGTGGCCGCAGGCCGTTGACCGTAGGCCGTGGGCCTATTGCCGTGAGCCGTGGACCGGAGGCCGCGTACCATAATCATAGTGGCCACCGCCGCGCGCAGAATTCGAAGACGACATTCGCAGTTGCAGTCGCTGCTTCGTGCCCTGCGCTATCGCCTCGTCATTCCCGTCTTCAGAAGTCCGCATCCACCTGAGTACACCGCTGGTGGTGTCGCCAACGGCGTGTTCTGGGCGCTCACGCCGTCGGTGGGTATTCAGAGCCTCGCGATCATCGCCACCTGGTTCGTTGCGAGGACTCTGTTGAAGAGAGACTCCAGCCTGATCCAGGCGTTCATCTGGGCGTGGATCAACAACCCGCTCACGATGATCCCGATGTACTACTTGTTCTACGTGACCGGGTCGTGGCTGATCGGACAGGGCGCCGGTGCGCAGGGATACGCCGCGTTCGCTTCCGTATGGGATGCAAGCAGTACGGTGCCTTGGCTGGATCGCTTCACGAGCCTCGGCCGTGCCGTCGGGGTCCCAACCGTGCTCGGTTCGATCCCCTACGCAGTCGCAGGTGGGCTCGTCAGTTACCGATGGGCTTCGCGCATCGTTCGCAGGCGAAAAGCTCGCAGAACTGAGTCCTAACTGGCCCGTACGGCAGAGAAACGAATATTTGCTTGCGTTTTAATCTAAATATAGTTAATATTTACTTTCGTTTTATTTAGCTGAACAATGCGCAGCAACTCAACTCGCTGGCTCGATTACCTGACTGATGAGGACTTGGTCTTCGTCCGGCGACTGGTGCTGGCATCCGGGTCCTTGAAGCAGCTGGCGGCTGATTACGGGATCAGTTACCCAACGGTTCGGCTTCGGCTTGATCGCCTCATCGCCAAGATCACCATTCTCGAAAGTCAGGAGATCAACTCGGAATTCGAGCGCGTGCTCCGGGCTCAGCACGCCGAGGGGAATATCGATGCAGAGACTCTCAAGACCCTGCTCGCGGCGTATCGCAACGAGACCGAGAGTTCGGGCAGCGCTTCTCGCTCTGCTTAGTCTCACGATCGCCACGTCCGCGCTGGCGCAAGAGCTGCGTTGGGAGGAGTTACAGCGCCAGGGGCGCATTGCGGCCGGAACGCTATTGCCCCCCGACGCACTCAAAGTCGAAGGGACGGGCCAAGGCTCCGCGATCACAGTGCTCACCATCGACCGGCCGACAATCAACGGTCCTCGCTACGCCTTGACCGGCCAAGTGCGTTACGACGCCGTCGAGGGCACCGGCTATCTCGAGCTTTGGAATTACTTTCCCGATGGTGGGCAGTACTTCTCGAGGACGCTCGCCGAGTCGGGACCGATGATGAAACTGCAAGGCACTTCCGGCTGGCGCGCATTTACGCTGCCTTTCGATGGAACCGGTGCCCCGCCGCCGACCCGACTGGTTCTCAACGTCGTTCTTCCGTCCGGCGGTGTGGTCTACCTTGGTCCGCTGCAGCTATCGGCCCTTGGTGATCAAGGCCTTTCAGCCGGCGCCTTCGCGTCGGGGCAGGCCTCCACGCCAAACCTTCTTGGCGGCATTGTCGGGGGCCTGGTTGGCAGCGTCGGCGCCCTGATTGGCGTACTGACCGCGATGGGACGCGCGCGTCGTGTCGTCAGCATTGCGGCCGCGACGCTGATCGTCGGTGGCACGCTGGCATTCCTGGCGGGTATCGTGGCGGTCGCGCGGTCGCAACCGTCGGCTGTGTCGTATCCACTGCTGCTCCTCGGGTTCGTCGCCACCGTCGTGCCACTCAGCTCGATGTCGGCTATTCGGAGACGCTACCAGGAAATTGAGCTTCGCACGATGCGCGCCCGCGACCTGGGCTGACCTCCGCGAAGGTGCCGTCAGGTCGTTGCCCTCCTCCCGCGGCCACTCGACCGCTTGAAACATTCCCCGCCCGCTCTCAGTCCTATAACCTCAATGTCCCTGGCATCTGATTTCAGTTACGCGCTTCGCCTGCTTGCGAGGAGCCCAATCTTCACCGTCACCGCGGTTCTTTCGCTTTCGCTGGGGGTCGCGGGTAGCGCGGCTGTTTTCAGCCTCGCGGATGCCCTCTTACTGAGACCTCGCGTAGGCGTCTCGGATCCGCAAACGCTCATCGATATCGGGCGGACCACCAGAGGCGAAGGGTTCGACAACTTCGGCTATCCGCTGTTTGCGGCCATGCGTGAGCGAACCACCTTGCTCGACGGGATGACGGCGCATCGACTGGCGCCCGATGTCATGAGTCTTGGTGATGCCGAGTCGTCGGAACGAGTGTTCGCCGCGCTGGTTTCGGGCACCTACTTCTCGGTCGTCGGAACGCGACCTGCGGTCGGGCGCTTTTTCATCCCGGAGGAGGACCTCACTCCTGATACTCACCCGGTCGTCGTTTTGAGCCACCACTTCTGGATGCGGCGCTTCTCCGCCAATCCAGCCGTCGTGGGACAAACGCTCCGGCTGAACAATCGACCGTATACGGTCATCGGCGTTGCCGAGAAGGGATTTACGGGAACGACGTTCACGACGACGGACTTCTGGGTGCCGATGGCGATGGACGCACACGTTCGCGCCAACGATCGTTCGCTCCGTGAGGAGCACGGTGCGGTGTGGATGACGGCGCTCGGGCGTCTGAAGCCGGGCGTCAGTCCCGAACAAGCACGTGAAGAACTGAACGCGATCATGCGCGGTTACATGGACGAACGCGCCGACTCCCGGCGCGACCGCTGGGGGATCGATGTCGCCCGATCGGCACGACTACCCACTCCCCTCGCCAGGCCCGTGATTGGGTTCATTGCCGTTCTCGGCGCGCTCACCGGGCTCGTGCTGCTGATTGCTTGCAGCAATGTCGCGGCGATGCTGCTGGCACGCGCGCTCGAGCGGCGGCGTGAGGTTGCGACCCGGTTGGCGATCGGTGCCTCACGCGGCCGCATCATGCTGCAACTGCTCGTCGAGGGGCTGTCGCTTGCGCTTATTGCCGGTCTGCTCAGTGTCCCGCTCGCGCGCTCGTTGGTGTCGGTCCTGGCGTCGTTTCAGCCAAGCATCCCGGTTCCTCTTGCCCTGGACCTCCGCGTCGATCCCCGCGTCATGCTATTTGCATTTGGCTTGGCAGCGGCGACGTCCGTTCTCTTCGCGCTGATGCCGGCTTTTCAGGCGACACGCTTCGAGGTCGCGCCGGCGCTTCACGGCGCACACTCGACCAGCGATCGGCGCCGCGCCTGGCTGCGTCATGGGCTGGTCGCCTCTCAAGTCGCGATGGCGCTCCTGCTGCTGGTGGCCGCGGGGCTCTTCCTTCGATCGCTGCAAACAGCAGCGACCATGGACGCCGGATTCAATGCCGAGAACGTCGACCTCATTCAAATCGATCCGCGCATCGCGGGCTATCGAACTGACGCCGAAGGTCTTCGGATAGTCTCCGCGCTGGTCGACCGCTTCGCTCGCGTGCCAGGTGTCAGCGCGGTCGGCGCGTCACGAATGGTCCCGCTCATGGGCGGCGGTCTGGGCTTGGGGCGGCTCAGTGCTCCCGGCTATCGCGGACCCGAAGGCGATGACTCGATTGAAGCTGATTGGGATGTCGTCACTCCCGGGTATTTCGACGCGTTACAAGTCGGCCTGGCCCAAGGTCGTGCCTTTACCGACAACGACCGCGAGGGAGCGCCGTCCGTCGCGATCATCAACCAAACGATGGCCAGTCGCGTGTGGCCAGGTGAGAACCCGGTTGGAAAACACTTGCTGCAGCAAACCGGGCGCGAAAAAGATGAGGTGCGCACCCTGGAAGTCGTCGGCGTTGCGCGTAACGCCAAGCATCGGAGCATCGGCGAATCGCCGATCAACTTCATCTACGTTCCGCTCGCACAGCAGTTTCTCTCCGACATCAATTTCTACGTGCGCCGTTCGAGTGAGGACTCAGGCATCGGTGAACTGCGCAAGGCCGTCGCCACCCTCGATCCCGACCTGCCGGTCATACACGCACAGACATTGAAGGACGCCACGGCGATTGGATTGCTTCCGCAACGACTTGCGGCGTGGATTGCAGGGAGCGTCGGAACGATCGGACTCCTTCTCGCCGCTCTCGGGCTCTACGGTCTCATGTCATTCAGCGTGGCGCAACGCACTCGCGAGTTGGCTGTGCGAATGGCACTTGGCGCCTCGCGCCGGGGAGTGCTGTCGCTGGTCTTGAAGCAAGCCAGCCGTCTCGCCTTGATTGGCGCCGCAGTTGGATTCATCTTGGCGATTGCCGCAAGCCAGCTGCTCAGCAGCCTGCTGATTGGACTCGGGCCGGTCGATCCCCTGGCGTTCGGCGCGGCGACCGTCTTGCTCATCGGTGTGCTGCTCGTGGCTTCCTGGGTGCCGGCCAATCGAGCCGCGCACATGGATCCGATGCGCGCGCTTCGGGCTGAATAAATACGAGCGAAGTAGCACGTCGTCGCGCTACTTCACTTCGAAAATTCTTACCCAGGGCGTTTCGGTCGGCTGCTGTGATGACGTTCGTACGTCGTGCCGAAGCGTCAACGACTTCAGTGGCGCGACCGGCACGGCGGCCTGCCATGGATCGAGTCCCGCGATGACAATGTTCTCGCGGCTGCCAGCCCCGACCGCCGCGGCTAGCGCATCCTCGTAAGTCGGATAGGTTTGCTGCGCGATCACTTCTCGAAAGCCTGCGCCGCGCTCGTCCATGCGATCGGCAATCGACAGGACCGTTGTCGCATTCGACGGGGTCGCCGCGCCGCCGCCAAGCACGGTGAGTCGAAACGCCATGCTCTGATAGTACGGGCCGTGAAACACCCAGATGGGCGCCCAGCCGCTCTCGGTTTTCTGGTAGTAGACCTCGTAGTAAAGCGAGTGCGTTGCCCCGGCCCAGTCGAGGACGCTTTGAAATCGCCCCATGATGGTTCGCTCGGGCGTCATCCGATACGGCAGCTCCCAATCGGACAGCACAAACTTCGCCCCCTCTTCCTGTAGCCACACCATGGCTCGGTGTTCATCGGTTTCGGCATAGAAGCGCGCGGAATTGAAAGCGCGTTCTTGCGTCGGGTTCGAAACCGGCGCTCGACGCGCGCGTTGAATCAACCAATACCCCTGATCCCACCAGTTCATCACGGTGTACTCGGGACGCTGTGCCGCGTCTCGTGGATAACGCGCGAAGTAGTAATCGTCCCCCATTCCTGCAGTCTCGAGGAACGGCGGCGGCGTCTCGCGACGCAGCCACGTCATTGCGTCCTGCCAATATGCGGCGAGCGTCGCCGTTCGAGGCATCAGCAGATTCGATGGCGCCAGATTGGGAGCGAAGATCGCGCCTGCCACGAGAACGGCTGCGATCTCGCGCGACGCTGGGACGGGCCGCGCATCACCCCACTTCAGAATCTGATCCGCCACCCAACCACCAAGCAGCGCACATGCGGTGATCAGGTAGTAGCCGAACCGATTCTGACCAATCGTGGCGACGAAGGTCGCAACACCATAGAGCCAGCAGAGTACGAGCGCGTCGTCTCGACCGCGCCAGAGCCTGAGCGCGAGGAGAACGATGCCGGCCAGGCCGACATAGAAACCGCTGCGAAAGAACAGCCACGGCTGCAGCCAGGTCCACTCGCCAGGATAGAGAAACAGCGGCCGCGCTTCGAGCACGCCCATCCGAGTCGGGTCGGGCGACAGACGGCCGACGTCGGTGGCTATCTGCTTCACCAACTCGGGCGCTACCAACCAAGCCAGCAGACCCGCGGCTGACAAGGCAACAACCCCGGCAGTGACAACACTCGGCGGAGAAATTCCGCGCCTCGGTTTTCCGAGCATCAGTCCAATCGAGGCGATGCCCGTCAAGCCAAGCAGTCCTACCAACTGGCCGCCATAGCGATGCATCCGAGGATCTTGAAATGAGATGACGAGCAGCAGCGCTACGAGCGAACCGGCGCCGATCAACCGGGAGGCTCGTGTTGTCTCGTGCCCTGCTACGACCACAACGCCAAGCCAGACGCCAATGATCGCGAGGAAGAACGCACCGCTGCTCCACGTCAAGAGGTAGAGGCCGAGCAACAGCCCTACGAGGATCGACGCTCGGATCACGGTCTTGGCCTCTGTGTGCAGCCCATACACGATCGCCAGCAGCGTCGCAACGGCGAGCAGAGCTTCGAGCGCATGGTGGTCCACGAAGCCGAGCATCGTGCGATCCATGAAGTGCCCTGGCAGCACCGCGAGGAGCGCGGCTCCCAGAAGAGCCGCTCGAGGCCCGAACAGCCTTCGTCCCAGCAGCCACAGGAGCAGAACTGTAAGGGCGCCATAAACCGGTGGCGCAAAAACTGCGAGGCGTTCGACGTCTTCGGTCGTGGCATCCCGGCCGTGGACTAGAACCGTCGCGGTCGCGGTCAGCGTGTCGAACAGCGGTGCAATCGCCACAAACTGCCCCCCTGCGGCGGCGTATGGATCCAGCGTCACTCGCCAGGGGTAGTTCCGCACCTGGTTCTCAACCAGTCGAACGTGATACCAGGCGTCGGTCTCGAGGAAGTTGATGGTCGGACCACCAAAAACGGCGTCCCAGGCTGGATACGTTCGGACGACAAACGAAACCAGGACGATGGCGGCTATGGCGAGCCGATCGCGGCGCATCCGGCCGCGAGCGTAGCACGAGGCGCTCCTCCTCACAGCGAGCGTGTGCTAGTGTTCGCCGACAAGTTCCGGGATCTCAACCCGACGCCATCAAGGAGCGATCTATGGGCAAGAGAGTGACGCGACGCGAGTTCGTTCAGACGAGCACCGCCAGCCTGGCGATCGCTGCCACCCCCGCATTCGGCCAGGCGCCGAGCGTCGTCACCGGCGGCGTCAAACCGGTCGTGGTCTCGTCGTCGAATGGCAATCTCTACAAGAACGGCGGGCCAATCGCCGGCATCCAGAAGGCGTTCGAGATGATTACGAAAGGCACCGACGTGCTCGAAGCCGTCGTCGCCGGCGTCAATTTGTGCGAGCTCGATCCCGAGGATACGAGCGTCGGCTACGGCGGCCTCCCCAACGCCGATGGAGTTGTTCAGCTTGATTCGTGCTGCATGCACGGACCGACGAAGCGAGCGGGCGGTGTGGCGTGCATTGAAGGTGTCCGCGCGCCCTCACTCGTTGCGAAGGCCGTGCTGGAAATGACCGACCATCACCTCATCGTCGGCAAGGATGCCCAACAGTTCGCTCGCAACATGGGATTCAAAGTCGAAGACGACCTGAATACGGATCGCTCACGCCAGCTGTGGCTCGAGTGGAAGCGACGCCTCGATCCTGAGCACTACCTTGATCCGAAGAAGCGTGGTGACGCCGCGCTGGCCGCCGGCCTCAGCATGGTGCGCGATGGCCTCATCGATCCTGAACACTACTTCGGCACCATCAACATGGATGGCGTGAACAGCCGTGGCGAAGTCTGCGGCGTAACGACGACCAGCGGGCTGGCCTGGAAGATTCCGGGCCGCGTTGGCGACTCCCCGATTCTTGGCGCCGGCCTCTATGTTGACGGCGAGGTTGGCGCGGCCGGTTCGACCGGACGCGGTGAAGCCAATCTCTATAACCTCTGCTCGTATCTGATCGTCGAAGAGATGCGACGCGGGCGGCATCCCAAGGACGCGGGACTCGAGGCGCTCAAGCGCGTGCAGAAGAACACCGTCGAAAAACGGCTTCTCAATTCACGTGGCCTGCCCAACTTCGGCCTCAACTTCTACATCGTGAACAAGAAGGGCGAGTACGCCGGCGTGTCGATGTACGAGGCGAATTACGCCGTCTGTACCGAGAAGGGGCCTGAAACGGTGCCGACGACACCGTTGCTCGAAGGAAAGGCTTCTACCTAGTAGCAATCGCGAGGTCCACGGTCCACGTCCACGGTACACGGCCCGTGGTCTACGGCCACCCATCACTCGGCGCGTAGCGCGGTGCACGGATCCGTGTTCGCCGCATTCCACGCTGGACGACTCGCGGCGACAACGGCCACCACGGCGACCAATGCTGTCACCGACATCAAGGTGGTCGTGTCGTTCGGCGCCACACCATAGAGCAAGTCTCGCAGCACGGCGCTGGCCGCGAGTGCGCCAATCAGGCCGAGCGCGCCGCCGATTGCGGTCAGAAGCAACCCCTCTGAAGCAACACTTCGCAAGATCCTGGCGGCGGATGCGCCGAGTGCCATGCGGACGCCAAACTCCTGTGTGCGCTGCGAAGTGAGATACGCGAGTGTTCCATACAGACCGACGGCCGCCAACAGCAACGCGGCAATTGCAAAGCCCACGAGGACGAGCATCGTAAAGCGCGCATCGCCGATCGAACGATCGACGTAGGTCTGCATCGGCTGGATTTCGTATACGGGCCGTCGCGTGCCAAGCGACTCGACGGCTTGCTTGATGGCCGGACCCATGGTCGCCGCGGACTCGCGAGTCTTCACGACGAGGGCCATCTCCAACATCTGGAAATGGTATGGGACGAACATGTGCGGCGTTCCGTCGTCGCGCACGCGGGTCACCCGAACGGGATTCGTCACTCCGATGACCTCGAGCGATACGAACGAGCGCCCCCTGCTCACACCAAGGCGTTGCCCCACGGCGCCATCTGGCCACAGCTGATTGGCCATGCGTTCGTCGATGATGACCACCTCCCGTTCGTTGACGAGGTCGTCCATCGTGAAATCCCGTCCCGCTCGCAAGCCCGTGCGAGTGATACCGAGATAACCAGGAAAGACACTCTGCAACGTCGCTCTCGACGCGAACGGTTGTGGATCCGTTGGACGGCCATATGTCCTGCTGAAGGTGTAGCCTTCGAACGGCATCGGTCCCCCGGCAGCGACCGCTTCGACACCCGGAAGGCGCGCCACACGTTCAAGAGCGTCACGATGCAGGGCTACCAATTGCTTCGTTTCTGGAAACTGACGCCGGCTCACCGCGACCTTACCCGTGATCAGTCCGGACGCATCGAATCCGATCGACGCGTTCTCGAGATTGACGAACGTGCGGAGCATCAGCCCCGCCGCAACGAGCGGCACGATGGAGAGTGCGACTTCCGCAACCACCAGAGCGCGCTGCAGACGGCGAGTACCGGAACGCTGGACTGTTGAGCGGCCAGCGCGAAGCGGTTCCAACTCGGACTTGCCCGCGGTGCTGGCGACCGGAAGCAGTCCAAAAAGCAGGCTGACGACAACCGAAACAACCGTCGTGAACAGCGCGACCGAGCCGTTGACCGTAATCTGGGATTGCCGAGGCAGATGAATGGGACGGAGCCAGTCGATGAGCGAGACACCACCATATGCGAGCGAAAACCCAAGCAGGGCACCGACGGCCACGAGGATCGTCGTCTCGGTCACGAGCTGACGAATCAGCCGGCCGCGCCCCGCTCCGAGCGCTCTGCGGACGGCCATTTCGGGCGCTCGCACTCGGGCTCGCGCGAGCATCAGGTTGCCGACGTTGACGCAGCCGATCAGCAGGACGAACCCGACCGCCCCCGCAAGGACCAAGAGCGCGGGTCTGACTTCTTCCGTCAGTACCTCCTGGAGCGGCCGGACTGACACGTGAAGGGGTCCGTCGAAGTAATCCTTCGCGTAATCGGTCGTCAGACGCTTGGAAAGCACGTCGAGCCGAGCCTGGGCGGCCTCGACCGTTACGCCAGAGGTCAGACGCCCGACGGTCGACGGTCCTCGCGAACGTCGATCCCGTTCGAACGGGCGTGGGAACCACACGTCAACCACTTCAGGCAGAGTCGCGCTCGCGGGCATGAACACTCGAAAGTCTGGCCGCAGAACGCCGACTACGCGGACGTCGAGATTGTTGACGTCGATGTGGCGCCCGATGATCCCCGGATCGCCGCCAAGCATGCGCTGCCACAGGTCATGGCTGATGACGACGGTGCTGACGTAGCCTTCCTTGTTGAAGGCAGGCTCCCCTAGACCAAGCGACTGGTCGGCGTCGTTGACCCGCCCAAGCAACAGCGGCTCAGCACCAAACGCCATGAGCACATCGTCGTGCGCGCTGGCGGCGCCGACTCGCTCCATGTGCTCGCCAACACGGACGTGCGCGTCGACGCTAACCACCGTTCCCAGGCGTTCGAAGAGATCCGGTTCGCCGCGCAAATCGAGCGCCTCCGCGCTCGAAATTCCAGCGCCGATCTCTCCGCGCGCATCGGCGTCCACGAAGACGAGACGATCGGCATCGGCGTACGGAAGCTGCTCCCATAGCACCGCGTGGATCACGCTGAACACAGTGGCGTTCGCGCCGATGACCAGCGCGAGCGTGGCGATGACGACGAGCGCGAATCCCGGGGCCCGCGCAAGCATGCGGAGCCCGTATCGGAAGTCGCGGACGAGCGTCTCGAATCCCCAGCCGATTCGACGATCGCGGACGCGTTCTTTTACTTGCTCGACGCCCCCGATCTCGACCAGCGCCGCGCGTCGTGCAGCGTCAGGCGACAGGCCGCGGGAGGCGTAATGCGCCGTTCGCTCGTCGGCGAATGCCTTTAGTTCGTCATCCAAATCGCGGTCGAGATCGGCCGATCGGAAGATCGATCGGCAGAAACTGACAACCCTCGGCACAATCGGCATGCATTCCTCTATCTCGGTGACAGGGACTGTCCCCCGGTGACAGGGACAGTCCCTGTCACCGGATGTCTTCGGGGGACAGTCCCTGTTAAGAACTCTCCAGCACCTGCGACATGGCGGCGACGACGCGACGCCAGGTCGCCTTCTCCAGGCTCAGCTGACGACGGCCGGCGGTCGTGAGGACATACGACTTGACCCGTCGCTTCTCCGCCGACTCGGTCCACTCGCCCGCTATCCAACCTTCTTGCTCCAGACGATGAAGGGCCGGGAACAACGACCCCGCCTTCACTTGAAACGTCCCTCGCGTCGTCTGTTCAATGCGTTCCGCGATCGCCGCGCCGTGCAACGGCTGCAGTTCCAGCGTGCGCAGTATCAGCAGGTCGAGCGTGCCCTTCACGAGCTCTGTTCGAGTCTTGGCCATCGATATAGATATCCTATATCGAACTCTTATATCACGCTTGGACGACGGCCGGAGGCATTGGTTAGGACGGTTGGGGATGCTGGTTGGGATGGGTGCAATTCGATGCTCGCGACGCTCGGCGGGGTCGCCAATCCGCGTTCACCGGTCACAAATTCGTGTTCCCTCTGCGAAATCGCGCATTATCCATGTAAATGATTGTCACCATTCCAGATACGTCCTTGCCCGCCACCCATTCACTCGGTCAACATGACTGAATCGTGACGCGCGGCCTCTTCCTTGTTCTCGTTACCCTTGCAGCCGCCTGCGGAGGACCGTCGTCCGCGGCCCCGCGTGGCAATTCGGCGGAAACCGATGCGCCCGCGGTGCGCGTCGTGAAAGTGCAAGCCACCCCTCTCGATCGTTCGGTCAGCGTCACGGGAACGCTCGCGGCCGAAGAGCAGGTGATGCTCAGCTTGAAGGTCACGGGTCGACTCGAGGAATTGCTCGCGGACCTCGGCTCGCCAGTCCGTCGAGGACAGGTGATCGCCCGGCTCACGCCGACCGACTTCGATCTTCGGATGCGCCAGGCAGAAGCCGCGCTGCAGCAGGCCCGCGCGCGGCTCGGCCTCGATCCGGCCGGTGGCAGCGAAGAGGACGGCATTCAGATCGAGCAGACCTCAATCGTTCGCCAGGCGCGGGCGACGTTGGACGAGGCGCGCCGACAGAAGGAGCGTGTCTCGACATTCGTGTCTCGCGGCATTTCGGCGCGGGCCGACCTCGAAAGCGCCGACGCACAGCTTCAGATTGCGGAAGGGCGGTACCAGGACGCTCTTGAAGAAGTCCGCAACCGCCAGGCAATCCTTGCCCAGCGCCGGTCCGAGCTGGCGCTCGCCCGGCAGCAGCTCGACGACACGTCGCTTCGTTCGCCCATCGACGGCGTCATCCGGGAACGTCACGCGTCGGCAGGTGAGTACCGCGCCGCCGGCACGACCATCTTCACCGTCGTTCGCCAGCATCCGCTGCGGCTTCAGCTTGCGGTACCCGAACGCGCATCAACGGAAGTGCGGCTCGGACAGGTCGTACGGGTGACCATCGAGGGTGATCCAAACATCTACGAAGGGCGCGTCGCCAGACTCAGCCCGGCCATCAGCGAAGGCAACCGCACGCTTGCCATCGAAGCTGAAGTACCCAATCAGGAAGGCCATCTTCGGCCGGGAACGTTCGCTCGCGCCGAGATCGTGACGGCCCAAGCGATGTCGCTGATGGTTCCGCACTCCGCACTCGTCGTGTTCGCTGGTGTCGAAAAGCTGTTGCTGGTGCAAGACGGCAAGGTCATCGAGCAGCGCGTACGAACGGGCCGCCGGATCGCCGATCGCATCGAGATTGTCGATGGCATTGCCGCAGGCGCCGTCGTCATCACCGAACCGGGTGGGCTGTCCCACGGCGCCGCGGTTCGGGTCACGGAGTAGGCGGCGATGCGGACTCTCGCTGCTACGTGCATCCAGCGGCCGGTCTTCGCCGCGATGCTAATCCTTGCGCTGGTCGTCATCGGCGCTTCTGCGTTCTTCCGCCTCGCCGTCGATCGCTTCCCTAGTGTCGATCTACCCAACGTGATGGTTCGAACGTCTCTTCCGGGTGCGTCAGTGGAAGAGATGGAGACGCAGGTCTCGGACATCGTCGAAGAGGCGGTCAATCGTGTGGAGGGGATCAGCGAACTTCGATCGGTGTCGGTCCCGAGCCAGTCGATGGTCAACATCACGTTCAATCTCGAACGCGACATCGACACCGCGGCGCAGGACGTTCGCGATCGGGTGAGCGCAGTGCTGCGACTGCTGCCGAACGACGTCGATCCGCCGATGATTCTCAAGCAGGACAACGATCGTTCGCCGGTGCTGTCGGTGGCGTTGTCCGGCAACCTGTCGATTCGCGAGCTCACCGAGCTGGCAGACAAGGTCGTGAAGGTACCGCTCGAGCGATCCCCCGGCGTGGGCGAAGTGCAGATCATCGGCGGGCTGGCGCGCGCCATCAATATCTGGATCGAAGCCGATCGCCTCTCCGCCTACCAGCTCCCCATCACCGAAGTCCGATCCGCGCTGCAGCAACAGAACGCTGACATCCCCGGTGGCAATGTCACGACCAACCTGCGTGAACAAACGCTGCGGACGATGGGCCGTTTCACCGAGGCCGAGCAGTTCAACGATCTCGTCATCGCCACCAGGAACGGCGCGCCCATCCGCGTGCGCGACATTGGCCGCGCCGAGGACGGCACCAAGGAGCAGCGTTCGTTCGCTCGCCTCAACGGTGTGCCGACGGTCGTACTGGACATTCGCCGGCAGTCGGGCGCAAACACGGTCGCGGTCATCGAGGCCGCCCGCGCAAACCTCGAGCGCGTTCGTCCCCATCTGCCGGCTGGCGTCACGATGGACATCGTGCGCGATCAATCGACACACATCTATGCCTCGCTGCACGAGATCAACATCCACCTCGTGCTCGGCAGCATCCTCGCGTGCCTCGTGGTGTTCTTCTTCATGCGGAACTGGCGAGCCACGGTCATCGCCGCCGTCGCCATCCCGACCTCTGTCATCTCGACCTTTGGGCTGATGGCGGCGCTCGACTTCACCCTCAACACCGTGACGATGCTTGCGCTCGTGTTGATGGTGGGCATCGTGATCGACGACGCCATCGTGGTGCTGGAGAACATCTTCCGCTTCATCGAAGAGAAGAAGATGAAGCCGTTCGATGCCGCTCGTGAGGCGACCGCCGAGATCGCCCTGCCGGTGCTCGCGACGACGATGAGCCTGGTCGTGATCTTCATTCCCGTCTCGTTCATGTCGAGCATCTCGGGACGTTTTCTCTATCAGTTCGGCATCACGGCGGCGTGCGCCATCCTCGTCAGTCTGCTGGTGTCATTCACGCTCACGCCGATGATGAGCGCGCGGATGTTCCGGCGTCAGCAAGATGACGCGAAGGGTCACGGTAGCGCGCATTCCCGCGAAGGCTTCTACGGCTTCATCGACCGGTCTTATACACGCACGCTTTCGTGGGCGCTTCATCGACGTGCGGTCGTTGCGACAGTGGCCATCCTCGTCATGCTGTCGACGTTTCCGTTGTACCGCATGGTGCGCCAGGACTTCCTGCCGTCGGGCGTGGACGAAGCGCAGTTCGAGATGAGCATCATCGCGCCGGAAGGCACCAGCGTTGCGGCGATGGACGACGCGACGCGGGCGATCGAAGCCGAGTTGAAGCAGCTTCCGGCGATTCGACTCGTGCTCACGACGATTGCCGGCGGACCGTTCGGCGTGGTCAACGAGGCGCAGATCTTTGTCGGCATTGCGCCGCACGAAGAGCGGATCTTCTCGCTACCTCGGCTCTTGAAAGGCATCGTGACGCTCGATCCGCTCGAAGCCTTTCGCGGTAACTACTCGCAAGCGCAGGTCATGCAGCAAGTTCGCGCCCACGTGCGGAAGTATCGCGACCTGGCAGTCGGCGTGCGTAACCTGCAGACGTTCAACATCGGCGGCGGCAACCGCGAGATCGACTTCGCGATTCGAGGACCCGAGCTCGAGGCGCTCGCCAGGTACGCGGACATCCTGAGCCAGCAGGCGCCGGACCTGGGCATCATCGACGCCGAGACCACCTTGCGATTGAACAAGCCGGAGCTTCGCGCCCAAATCGATCGGGCACGCGCGGCCGACCTTGGCGTCAAGACGCAGGAAGTGGCCGCGGCCTTGCGCCTCATGATTGGCGGCGATCAGGAGGTGACGCGCTTCAGGGATCCACTCGTCGGCGAGGATTACGACGTCGAGCTTCGCCTCGTCGAGGAAGATCGTCGCGATCCGGAAACCATCTCTCGACTCTATGTCTCGCGAGCCAACGGCGAGATGGTCCGGCTCGACTCCGTCGTCCGTCTTGAAGAGGGCCGAAGCCCCTCGCGAGTCGATCGTCTGGATCGTCAGCGCCAGGCCAACTTGCGCGCAGGCGTGGCGCCGGGGTTTGCGCTCGCCGATCGACTCGAAGCGCTTCGCAAGGCGGCCGGGGAACTCGGCATGCCCGCGTCGTACACAACGGCGGTCAGCGGTCGCGGTCGTGAGCTCGAGCGAACCTTTAGTGAGTTTGGCTGGGCGTTCCTGCTGTCAATCGCGTTCATGTACATGGTGCTGGCGGCCCAATACGAGAGCCTGCTGAATCCGTTCATCATCCTGCTCTCGCTCCCGTTGTCGCTGCCGTTCGCGCTCCTGTCCATCTACCTGACGAAGGACACGCTCAATCTCTACTCGGCGCTCGGGATGCTGGTCCTGTTCGGGGTCGTTGCCAAGAACGCGATCCTTCAGATCGATCACACGCTCAACCTGCGGCGACAGGGGATCGCGCGCGGCCAGGCGATTCTCGACGCCAATCGCGATCGGCTCCGGCCGATCCTGATGACGACGCTGGCGCTGGTCGGTGGCATGCTGCCGCTGGCGCTCGGCACCGGCCCGGGAGCGGAGGAGCGACGCACGATTGCTGTTGTCGTGATTGGCGGTCAGACGCTGTCGCTGTTCCTCACACTCGTGATGATTCCAGTCGCCTACTCGCTCTTCGATGATCTCGCGATTGCGATCAAGGGCCGGCGGACACCTGCCGCGGCATCTTCGCCGGTAGCAACCACGTAGCAGGGACAGATAGCCGGTAGTTTTCAGTTACCAGTTACCAGTTCAAAGAAACGCTCGCTCCCTTTGAACTGACAACTGACAACTGGAAACTGACAATGGCGCGAGCGAGGGACCGGGCTTCAGCCCGGTCATCGCAGCCGATCGGTCACATAGCTCTCACCCCGCATGAAGGGCTCGCGGTCGCGCAGCCGCCAGGCACGCATGAGCACCTCGGTCCCGGCCTCGACGCGTGGTGGCCAGTCGAGCGCGACCGCGGAGACGCCGGGAAACTTATTCCGGAACGGCTCCTCCTCCCACGTGTCCAGGGCGATCCAGATTTCGTGACCGCCGCTGCCGAGTTGATCGAGAGCAGCCGTGAGCGCTTCTGGCGTCGCGAAATCCCAACGGACAATCGAGCGGCCGGTGTAGTAGCGCGTCGAACCGCTTTGCTCACCCGCGATGACCACGCCATTCGCGGGCACTGACGAATCCAGGTAGCGTCCAGCCAATGCCGCCCGTGACTGCTGCGCAGCCAGACGGAACACACCGTGGGTTTGGGCTGATCGCAGGTTGACTGCTGCAAGCACGAACACGATCGCGACGATTACCGGCAAGCGAATCACGGCGGGCGCTCGATTGAGGAGGTCGGCCACAAGACTCGCCACCAGGACCATGGCGATCGCCATCGCCGGGAGCATGAAACGAAGGTAGGTCCAGACCTCGAACACGGAGTACAGCAGGTAGGCCGCTACGACCGCGGCGGCGAAGAGCAACAGCCACCGAACGAACCATCCGCCCGGCGCGATGAGGGCGAGAGGCGCCGCGAGCAGCCATGGTCCGTGCGTCTGCACCAGCCAGCGAAGATACAGCGCCGCATTCGGCATGACGTTGGCGAACGCGTAAATCTCCCCCGCGGTTCCATATCCGGACCGGAAGGGCGATCCAAACCATCGCCATTGCAGGTATGCGACGGCGACTCCCGATGCGACGACCGGGATCGCAAACACGATCACCGACCGTAGTTGCGATGTCTTTTCGTCGGCTTTGAAAAGGACGCAGAGCGCGGGAATCAGTGCCAACGGCGCAAGGTTGGGTCGAATGAGCACGGCAAGCGCCGCCGCCATCCCACCCAGGAGGAGGCGCACATGTCCAGCACGCCCCCACGGCACGATCAGGATCCAACACACGAGCCAGGCTGCTGTTACTGGCACGTCGCTCATCGGCTGCATCGCTTCGATCAAGGCAACCGGACTCGAAGCAATTCCGACCGCG
The DNA here is from genome assembly GCA_963724485.1 of uncultured Acidobacteriota bacterium. GTDB lineage: Bacteria > Acidobacteriota > Vicinamibacteria > Vicinamibacterales > UBA2999 > JACCSI01. The sequence goes on along the minus strand of CAVRUW010000001.1, from coordinate 594,146 downwards.
GCAATCAGCGCGGCGACTGGGCCCGACAGCCGCAACGCCAGTGCTGCTGTCGCGAGGACCACCATGAAGAAGCAAAACGCGATCACCAGCGAAGCGCCGACCACGCCGCCGGCTGCGTTCAGCGGCGCCACGAGCAGCGGCAACCCCACCGCGTAAGTCGGCACCTGAAGGCCTGGCTCAAGGGCTGGGCGCCATCCCAGTGGGGCAAGTGTCGCAGCGGCGTTGGCCCATTGAGCAATCGAGCTCAGTGGCTCGGCTCGCATGATTTGCCCGCGCCACAACATCTCCGCCTGGCTGAGATAGCCCGACGCATCAGAGCCGCCAGCACTGAAAGTACTGAGGCGAAGAGCAACGACGCCTGCGAACGCGGCAACCACCAACGCTATCGAGGCAGCGTGCCGACTCAACCAGTGATCAACGTCCGCGAGATCCGTCTCGATCTGCCGCGCCCGAAGGGCGAGGGCAAACCAGGCGAGGCCTGCAACGACCGCCGCGACCAGAGATGGCACTGGCGAGCGGGCGGATAGACGCACACCCATCACCTCGGTGATGAAGCCACCGCTGACGAAAAGAATCAGGCTGAGAGTGGTGAAAAGGAGCGCGATGCAGAGGAGGGCTCGGCGGGCCACGGCCGTCGGGGAGGTCGAGAGGCCGGCGGCTCGATCGCGCTTGGCGCGACCGGTCGTCAGCCCTCGACGCTCGGCGCCGATATCAGTGTCCTACTTCTTGGGAATCGTCCAGAAGTACACCTTGCGGCCGTTGACGTCCAGCTCCTTCTCAGGCTTCCAGTCGCCCATGTCGAAGGCGTGCGAGACGATACGGGTGCCGGGCTTGAGCTCCTTCATCAGCTTGGGCATCAACTTCACGTTGAGTGACGGCAGGAGGTAGAGCGTCACGACCGTTGCCTCGCTGATGTCGGTGGTGAACAGATCAGCGTTCATGATCTTCACCTTGTCACCGACATTGTTCTTCGCCACGTTCTCGTTGGCTTCCTTGATACGCTGCGGATCGATGTCGATACCGACAGCACGCGCGCCGTATTTCTTGGCGGCCGCCACCGGGATGCGGCCATCGCCGGAGCCGAGGTCGTAGACAATGTCGTTCTTGGTAACGTTGGCGACCTGGAGCATGGCTTCGACGACCTCTTCGGGGGTCGGCACGAAGATAACGTCAGGCCGGCGGGTCGCCGCCTCCTGGGTCGCGGCCTGCGCAAAAGCAGACGGCACGCTCGCCACGGATAGCAACAGCGCGAGGGCGAGAACACGAGTCGTCATTCGGAAAGTCCTCCTGATTTCGAACATGAGGTCATGAGTATAGATCGAAGCTACGCGCGGACCTTGTGGCCGGCGTTCGTCATTCCACTCGTCATCGGCGCGGCTGTGCTGGCGTTCGTCGCCTGGCGTGCCCGCAGTGTGGAAACTCCAACGGTCGAACCGCCGCTCCGACTGGCCCTCGCGCCGCCCGAAAATCTCACGGTCGGCGGAGGACCCGACTATCTATTTGGACTGTCCCTGGCCTCCGATGGCCGTCGCCTCGTGTTTCCAGCCACCCAAGCCGGCCGCATCCAGCTTTACCTGCGGGATCTGGCAACCGGCGAGCTGCAGCCACTGCCGGGCACCGATGATGGCGTTCTCCCGTTCTGGGCACCCGACGGCCGCGCCATCGGCTTCTTCGCCAACGGCAGAATGCGCGCGGTCACGCTCGAAGACGCACAGGTCCGCGATCTCGCGGACGCGCCCGCCCCGCGTGGCGCTGCGTGGCATCCCGGCGGCGACATCATCTTCTCGCCATCCAATGACTCAGGTTTGCTCCGCCGCCGCGGCTCCGATGGCGCGGTGGAGCCATTCACGACGCTCGACAGCAACACCGAGTCGTCGCACCGGATGCCGACGCTGGTGGACCGCGGGCAGTCGGTCGTGTTCTTCGTCAGCGCGAATGCGCCAACGCGCCAGGGCCTTTGGATTGCGCGCACAGACGCACCGGCCAATCGCAAACGGCTGATCGGCAGCAGCGGCCACGGGATTGTGAGTGGCGACGCGCTGCTCTATTCGAGCGATGGCGCCCTGGTCGCGCAGCGCCTCGATCTCGACGCGCAAGCCCTCACCGGCCGCCCCATTCTGCTTGGCACACCCGTGGGTCACGGGCCCCTCAACCAACTGTTCGCGACGGCCACCGATGATGTGGTGATCTACGGAGCGCCGGCCTCGACGCTCCGAGAGCTGCGCTGGATCGACCGTAGTGGCGCCGAGACCGGAAACGTTGGCGAAGCCATGGATGCCTGGGACCTCAGCCTCGCGCCCGATGGACGCTACGTTGCCGTCACCCGAGTCGATCCGCAGTTGGGAACCTTGGACATCTGGACCTACGATCGCGACAGGCCGCTGCCCCGGCGGATTTCGCCCACGATCGCAGCGGATGAAACGCCGGTCTGGGACTCGAAGGGAGATCGACTCGCCTGGGTCACGGGACGAAGGGCAATCGCAATCCGCGGGGCACAAGCCAGCGCGGCCGAGCAAACGATCCGCACGTTCGAACATCCGATTCGGGTAACGGACTGGTCCCCGGATGACCAGTGGATCGTTGTCAGCGAATCTCGACCCGTGACACGCGACGACCTGTGGCTCGTGCCCGCGGGCAACGAGCAAGCGGCCGTCGCGTACGCCAATTCAACCTTCAACGAGAGCCAGGCGGTCGTGTCGCCCGATGCCAGGTGGCTGGCCTACGCTTCGGACGAATCTGGTCGATTCGAGATCTACATCGACTCGTTCCCCAAGCCCGGGTCGCGGGCGCGACTGACGACTGGCGGTGGAATGGATCCGCGCTGGCGAGCAGACGGACGTGAGCTCTACTTCCGCCGCGGCTCCGAAATTCACGTCGTCAATCCATTCCGGGAGGATGGAACGGCAGAAGCAGTGTCGTCGGAGCGGCTGTTCGACGCCGTTCTGGACGTTCGCGCTTATGACGTCACCGCCGACGGGCAGCGCTTTCTCGTCAACATCGCGACTCCGGAAGCTGCTCCGCGGCCGTTCGCGGTCCTGGTCAATCTGCGGAGTCTGCTACGATTCGCGCCATGATTTTCTTTGACTCGGTGGGTCGGTCACGATTCGTCATCCTGGCGCTGCTTGTCGGTGTGGGAACGAGTGCAGCCCTTCGCTCGAGCTCATCGATCGAACAAGGAGCGTCTGCCAAACCGCCCGGGTCGACGTACACGGGCCAGGCGTTCACGTTCAACAAGATTCAGGAAGGCATCTGGCACGCGGTCGGCACTGGCAATCTCGTCGTCATGTCCAATGCGACGATCATCGAGGGGGACCGTGACGTGCTGGTCGTGGATTCGCATGTCACGCCGGGTGGGGCCTGGGCGTTGCGCGAAGAACTCAAGGCCGTCACACCCAAGCCCATTCGCTTCGTCGTCAACAGCCACTATCATTTCGATCACTCGCACGGCAATCAGGTCTACGGGCCGGATGTGGAGATCATCGGCCACGAATTCGCGCGACAGATGATCGTGGCCGGCAAGTCGCTCGACTCGCCCGCACACGACTTCTTCGTGGGCGGCGTCCCCAATGCCATCAAGACGCTGGAAGGGCGACTCGCGTCAGCCACCGACCCGAAGGAACAGGCCACCATCAAGGCCCAGCTCGACGTGCAGCGGAATCACCTGGAAGGCACGAAGGCGGTCAAGCCGACACCGCCGACGGTCACGCTGACGCATACGATGACGTTGTATCGGGGGCCGCGCGAGATTCGCATCTTGCATCTCGGTCGCGGCCACACCGCTGGTGACGTGATCATTCACCTGCCGAAGGAACGAGTCATCGCGACAGGCGATCTGCTCGTCGAGAACACGTCGTACATGGGCGATGCGTTCTTCACGGAATGGATCGACACCATCGAGGCGGTGAAGAAGCTCGACTTCGATACGGTCCTTCCCGGTCATGGCCGCGCATTCACGGGTAAAGCCAAGCTCGATCATTGGCAGGCGTACCTGCGCGACTTCTGGGCTCAGGCGCAGAAGTTTCACAAGGCCGGCGTACCCGCGGAAGAGGCCGCCAAGCAGGTCGATCTCCGTTCGCAGGCCGTCAACTATCCAATGATCAAGGCGCCCGGCATCGTGCCCAACCACGGCATGTTGCGGGCGTATGAGCTGTTGGATGGGAAAGTGAAGTAGGCACGGTACGTGGAGCGACGGTGAAGATAGGTACATGGAATGTCAATGGGATCCGCGCTCGACAGGCAGAGTTGCTTCAGTGGATCGAGCGCGAATCACCGGACGTCATCTGCCTGCAAGAAATCAAAGCGTCGCTCGACCAGCTGACCTTCGCGCTGAGTGATATCGAAGGCTACTGGGCTCATTGGCACGGCGGCAAAGGCTATTCGGGGGTGGCGTTGCTCGTGTCCAAGGTGTTCTCGCCGGCGGGTCCCGCCATCGTTCATCCGGTCTTCGACTTCGAGCAGCGGGTCTGCACCGCGACATTAGCGACACCTGCCGGTGACATCACCTTTGCGTCGATCTATGTCCCCAATGGGGGCAAAGACTATCCGGCCAAGATGCAGTTTCTCGAAGGGATCGAAACATGGGCGGCAGCGGCGCAGATGGCCGGTGACGCTCTGGTGATTTGCGGCGATCTGAACGTCGCCCGCAGCGACATGGATATTCATCCGAAGGAGCGCAAGCCGAATCAAGTCGGGGCACGGCCGGATGAGCGGGCGCTCTTCGAACAAATCCTCTCGCACGACCTGGTCGACGTTGGCCGAACGATGGAGCCGACGAACGAAAACCTGTTCACGTGGTGGGCGCCCTGGCGCAACCTGCGTCAGCGCAACATCGGATGGCGAATCGACTACATGCTCGCCACGTCCCGAGTGGCCAACACCGTCAAGACCATTACGGTGCAACGTGAGTTCGGGACCAGCGACCACGGCCCAGTCGTGGCGGAGTTCGCAATCTAGTCGAAACCTCGCAGAGCCTGGCGGCGAGTCTGGCTCGCTCGACCAAGTGAACGATCAGCAGGTCGGTTCGCCGAATCGCATCCACGAGCACCGGCGCATCGAGGTCACGTTGCTCAGCCGCACACCTGCGAATCGCTTCGGCGCGTAGCACGGCGAGCGCGAGGTGGAGCCGCGCGATTTGGGACGTGACCCCGTTACCCTGGTAAGCCACCCAGGCGGCAAACGCATGTGCCGAGAGAAATCGGTTGATGACGTGATGGTGGTCGTACCAGCCACGCTCCACGCGCGTGCTCCACGTCGTCTCGGCTCGTTCTGGATAGTCAACCCACTCGTAAGACGCAAGTGAGTCGACCGCTGCGGCAAAGAGCTCGCGCTCCGCGGACCAATTCGGGAATGACGGCGTCCCAGCTTCGATTCGAGTCTCGAGGGCACGTACTGCGTCGGCTAACGCACCGTTATTGCGCCATTGAGAAAGTGTGTAAGCGTCACGTTCCAAGGCGCGCAACGCCTGTTCGGGGGCGCAATCGTTGCCCGTAAGCTTTCGGACCAGGTGGGCTTCCCACAAACCATATGCCTCGTGGTCCATCAGGAGCCCTGGTCGCAGTAACGGCGGCAAGACGTCGCGCGCGTCCAGCCCTTCGGGGTCGCCCATGGGAATCGCCCGTGGACCCTCGACAATGGTGATTACATCAGCGTCGCTGAACAGCAGCGATGCGGCAGTTGGACAGTAATGAGACAGGGTGACGAATACCCCACGCGGATCGATGAGGCACTCGCGTGGAAAGTGCTGGCAGGCCGACGGCAGGGCGGAGTGTCCGAGCCGGTGCTGGATCTCACAGTCGCCATGTGCCCGCGTTCCGCCCGCCGGTCGATGAAAGACGCAGCGACCGTCTCGATCGTTCGCGAGAACGCCAGCAATTTCGGGCGGGGCTTCGGGGGCCGGCACCAGCCAGGCGTCATCGGCTCGAAGGACTCTCACCGGCGCAACCCGGTCTCGCTCGAGCGGGATCGGCCATCCCGACGTACAGCACGCCCCCGAGTGTCGGCAAGCGTACGGAACGTGCATGGAGAGCCAGTAGGTGTTCACATCTGTTGCCAGTCTCCAGTGGCCAGTCTCCGGTTGACCGGGGGACCGGAGACCGGAGACCGGAGACCGGAGACCATTGTAAGCACTTGCCGTTCGGACTATTGTTCGGAACCCACGCTGGAGGGCTGGCTATGTTCGGTCAAATGATGGATCTGCCGTTGCTCATCTCGGATCAGATCGAATTCGCTGCGCGGTTCCATGGTCCGACCGAGATCGTCACTCGGACCGTCGAGGGTCCGATTCATCGTTCGAGCTGGAGCGAGATCAACCGGCGCGCCAAGAAGCTCGCGAACGCTCTGCAGAAACTGGGGGTCAAGCAAGGCGATCGCGTCGCCACCCTGGCCTGGAACACGCATCGGCATCTCGAGGTCTATTTTGCGGTGTCCAGCATCGGCGCGGTGCTCCATACGATCAATCCACGTCTGCCGCTCGATCAGCTTCGCTATGTCGTCGATCACGCGGAGGATGTTGCGCTGTTCTTCGACACGACGTTCATCAAGCTCGCGCAATTCGTCGCCAATCAGCCCAATCCGGTGCGGCACTACGTCGCGCTCACTGACGCCGCGCACCTCCCGCCAGACGCTGATATCCCAGGGCTGCGAGACTACGAAACGCTCATCGCTGCGGAATCCGAGACGTTCACCTGGCCAGTGCTCGACGAGCGGTTAGCCTCCTCTCTCTGCTACACGTCGGGAACGGCAGGTTTTCCCAAAGGCGTTCTGTATTCGCACCGATCGACGCTGCTCCATTCATACGCGGTCTGCATGACCGATGCGCTTGGCATCTGTGCGGCTGACGTCCTGTTGCCCGTCGTCCCGATGTTCCATGTGAATGGGTGGGGCGTCCCTTACGCCGCGGCAATGACCGGCGCGAAGTTGGTGTTCCCCGGTCCTGGGCTCGACGCCGTCAATCTCACCGAATTGATCGAAACCGAGAAGGCCACCTGTCTTCTCGGTGTACCAACGGTCTGGATGGCCTTGCTCGCGCACGCTCGCGCACAGGGCAAGCGCTTTTCCAGGGTGAAGAAGGTGGTCATCGGCGGATCGGCCTGTCCGCCGCCGATGATCGAAGCTTGGGAGCGCGAACACGGTGCCCGTGTCATTCACGCGTGGGGCATGACCGAGATGGGCCCGCTTGGCACGACCGGAGTCCTGCTGCCCAAGCACGAAGAGCTCGAGGAAGCGGAACGCCTCGCCGTCAAATGCAAACAAGGTCGCGCGGTGTTCGGCGTCGACATGCGGCTGGTCGACGACGATGGGAAGGTGATCGAGCACGATGGCAAGACGTCCGGACACTTGCAGGTGAAGGGTCGATCGGTCGCCTCGTCGTATTTCAAGCGCGAACGCGACGAAGCCCATCAGGATGGCTGGTTCTACACGGGCGACATCGGCTCGATCGACCCCGACGGCTACCTGCAGCTCACCGATCGCAGCAAGGACGTCATCAAGTCCGGTGGCGAGTGGGTCAGCAGCATCGACCTTGAAAACGCCGCGATGTGTCATCCCTGCGTTCAGCACGCGGCGGCGATCGGCGTCCCGCACCCCAAGTGGCAGGAGCGTCCGTTGCTGATTGTCGTCAAAGCCCCGGGGAAGAACGTCGAGTCCGATGAGCTGCGGCAGTTTCTGGAGACGAAGCTCGTCAAGTGGTGGCTGCCGGATGCGATCGAGTTCGTCGAGGCACTGCCGCTCGGCGCGACTGGCAAGGTGCTGAAGCGGGAGCTCCGGCAGAAGTTCGCCGACTACAAACTCGGGTAAATTGAGAGTTAGGGCGTCGGGCTTAGTGCCTAGGGCCTAGGCCAGAGCGTAGGCAGAGGTTCGGCGTGTCTGTTGGCAGTCGCATACTGGTCGTCGTCATCGGGGTGTGGAGCTTGGCGTTTTCGCAAGCGCCGGCGCCGCAGGTCGGCAAGGTAAGTGGAACGGTCACGATCAACGGGACCGCGACCACGCTCGTGCACGCAGTTCGAACAACCCGCCGCAATCCATTCAACGATTTCTTCAATGACACGGTCGTGATGCTGAGCGACCGTCCCCTCACGCCTGAGGAAGCGGCAGACGACGCGGCGTTGTTCGCGCGGGCGGCGCGCGGAGAGCTCGCGACGGTGGCTGTGCGCTTCGACGGGCGCCCAAAGCGCGGTCAGTTGTTCAACGTCGCCCTCAATCACCAAGGGTTGGCGGAGACTGCGCTGTTGCCGGATGTCTGGTTCAAGTACACCTTCAAGGGTGGCGCGGGCACGTTGAAGCTCGAATCGCGCGAGTTCAGCGGCCGGACATACGCGGCCGATCTCGAATTCAGTGTCCCGATGCCGGTCGAGACCACGGTCGCGACCGACGCACCCAAGACCGCGGGACTTCCGCCACCGAGCAAGACTGACGCGGACCGCACTCGAGCGACGGCGCTCCTGATCGAAGCGCTTCAGGAAGGCGACGAGGCGCGCGCGCTCGAGATCATCAAGCTTGGAATCGATCCCAACGGGCGAGACGAGAAGATGGGGATCCCCGTGATCAACTGGGCGGTCTTGATGTGTCAGCCCCCGGTCATCGGAGCGCTGGTCGAACTGAAAGCCGACCTGCGCCACGAGCGACTGCCTGGCATGACCCTCTTGTCCGAAGCCCGCGCGGCGTGTCCCGACGCGGTTGGGTTCTTGAGGGCAGGCGGCGCGCAGTAGGTGGATGAGCACAGGGAGATCAGGGAGATCAGGAGAAAATTTGGGCTCCCTGAACTCCCTGAACTCCCCGTGCTCGGGTGAGGGAAACCGTCACCGCCCGAAACTCGTATGAGCCAAAGTGCGTCGTTTCTTCAGCGCCTCTGACAGCGTCCTTGCGCTGCGGTTGATCCGCAAGGAACCACTTCTCACATTCAGCGTCGTTCTTGCCCTCGCCACCGGAATCGGGATGGCGACCACGGGCTTCACCCTGCTCGAAGCCGTGCTCTTCGGGAGGCTGCCGTTCGCAGGTGGCGACCGGTTCGTTCTCGTCACCGCCTTTCAGGAACCCGAGGCCCGGCGCGCCGCAATCGAGCCAGCACGCCTGGATGCGTTTCGAGAAGGCATTCCCGGGCTCTCACATCTGGGCGCCGCGCGATCAACGGGCGCCAACCTGCGGCTGCCTTCCGGAGAGGTCGCGCTTGTCGCTTCGGCTGACATCACGCCCGACTCATTTGCCTTTCTGCCCTACGCGCCCATCGTTGGCCGCGCTTTGAACGCGGAGGATGCCCGACCGGGGGCCCCAGCGGTTGCGGTCATTCGCGAGAGCCTGTGGCGGCGCCTTTACTCGAGCGACCCAGCCATCGTGGGAACCGCCGTCGAAGTCAGCGGTAATCCACGCACCGTCGTCGGCGTGATGCCGGACGACCTCGAGTTTCCAAACTCGCCGGAGATGTGGATCTCGATGAGCGACACGTCGGGCGCTCGCGTGTTCGGAGTCCTGGCCGACGGGTCGACGCCGGAACTGGCGACGCAGCAGTTGCTCGGCGTATCGCGTCAGTTCGAGGCCTCGCGGGGCGAGGCGGCACGTCTGCGGCTGACTGTCCTTCCGTTTGTCGAGGCATTGTCGCAGGGGCTCGACCTGTTTGCCGCCCTGGTGGTCGGGGTGCTCGTAATGCTTCTGCTCGTCATCTCGGCGAACGTCGCCAATCTGGTGCTGGCCCGATCGATGTCGCGCTCCTCCGAGTTGGCCGTACGAACAGCACTTGGTGCGTCGCGCGCTCGCCTGGTCGGTCAGATCTTCACCGAAGTACTGTTACTCGGGGGCATTGCGGCGATCGTCGGTCTCACCGTCTCGCAAGGGGCACTTCGCTGGATCACGCTGATTTTCACCGACATGCCGTTCTGGGTCGATTTCACGGCCCGTCCGATGACGATCGCCTTCGTGGTGCTGGTGACGATTCTGGCGACCGCCGTCGGTGGCGTGTTGCCGGCACTTCGTGTCACCAATCGCTCCCCCGCAATCGGCATGGGCGGTACCCGCACGGTGAGGGCCGGGTTTGGCTTGCTCGGATCGACCATGATCGCGGTGCAGATCACGCTATCGATCGCCCTCTTGAACGCCGCGCTGGTCATGGCGCGGGGCGTCGCCAACTACCGCGATGGCGGGCCTGTGCTCAGCAGCAGTCAGCTCATCACCGCGCGCGTCACGGTGGAAGGTGGCAGCACGTACGCGTCTCGGGATGCCATCCGCCGGTCACTCGAATCAATACCGGGGGTTGAACGCGCGGGTCTTGCGAGCTCGCTGCCGCGACTGAGCCCACCAACGGTGATGACGACCGTACGGACCTCCCTCGGTGCACCCGAGTCTCCGGGCCGGGCCGCACCAATGGCGGCAATTACCGAAGGCTTCCTCGAGTCGTTGGGCGGCGCGCCGATGTTTGGACGTCTCTTCGAACCCAGCGACTATGTCGAGCGAGCGCCCGCGGTCGCCATCGTCAACGAGCCGTTCGCTCGACGGTTCTTCGGGGACAGCAACCCGATCGGGAAGCAGCTACGAGTCGTCAACGCGGATAGCGCGATCAACGACCCGTGGCGGGAGATTGTCGGTGTCGTTCCCGACTTGGGCCTCAGCTCCGGCGACCCGGCACTAGCCGCGGGCTTCTACGTTCCGGTTTCGGCTGACACACCCTTCTACTACGCGGCTGTGCGCCTGCCGGTGGGCATGCAGCTCACCGACTCGGCGATGCGGGCGGCCCTGGTCAGCGTCGATCCTCGGATTGTCGTGCGCGAGGTCATGCCGATCGAATCCGTCGGCGCCGAGGATCGAGCCGTGTTCGCCGGCATAGGCGCGGCACTCCTATGGCTTGGTGGTGTCGCCCTGGCGCTGTCTGTGATGGGTGTCTACGCAATGCTTTCGTTCTCCGTCAGCCAACGGACGCGGGAGATCGCGATTCGAACGGCGCTCGGCGCATCACGCGTCCACGTCCTCCGGTCGGTGGTCGGGCGCTCGAGCATCCCACTGATTGTGGGCGCCATTGCCGGACCGGCGCTGGGCGCCGTGTTCGTCGCTGCTCGCGGCATTTTCGCGTTTCGATTGCCTGCCGACGGCGGTCCACTCGGCGTCCCGCTCATTTGCGCAGTCATGCTCGGCGCCGGCCTCATTGCGACTTGGGTCCCCGCCCGCCGCGCGTTGCGCCTCACGCCCTCAGACGCGCTTCGAAACTAATCGAGACCGCGTAGGATAGTTGACGGTTGACCGCCGCCGCGTCGAAAGATGCCTCGGCGGGCCAGATCCGTCCAACTGCATGCTTGTCAACTGCGTCGTCTACCAGGAAGGTCAGAAGCTGGCCGACATTCCGGTCAGCGACATCCGTGCCTACACGAGCCGACCCGGTTGCTTCGTGTGGGTGGCGCTGAAAGATCCCGAGACCTCGGAGTTCGAGTCATTGCAGCAGGAGTTCACTCTTCATGAATTGGCCGTCGAGGACGCGCGGCACGGTCATCAACGTCCGAAGATTGAAGAGTATGCCCAGTCGCTCTTCGTGGTCATGCACCCGGTCGAGTATGTTGGCGACGAGCTCAAGACCGGCGAGGTCTCGGTGTTCGTGGGCCGAAACTACGTGATCTCCACACGTCGCGGCGTCGAACGCGGGTTCCTCGACGTCCGTCGTCGATGTGAAGACGAGCCGGAACTGCTCCAGCATGGCCCCGCATACGTCCTCTATGCGTTGATGGACGCCGTCGTCGATCGCTATTTTCCCGTCCTGGATGCGCTCACCGACGAAATCGAGCAGATGGAGGAACGAATCTTCGCCGGCCAGACGACGCGGGCGAATGTCGAGGCACTCTACGGCCTGAAGCGAAAGGTGATGATGCTCGAGCATGCCAGTGTTCCGCTGCTCGAGGTGACGGGCAAGCTGCACGGCGGTCGCGTACCGCCGACGTGCTTCAACCTGCAGGAGTACTTTCGCGACGTCCACGATCACCTCGCGAGGCTGCAGCAGACGATCGAGAACCTGCGCGACATGGTTTCCACCGCCATGTCAGTCAATTTGTCGCTGATCACGCTGCAGGAGAACGAAGTCGTAAAGCGGCTCGCGGCGTACGCGTCGCTGATCGCCGTGCCGACACTGATCGCGGGCATCTACGGAATGAACTTCGACTACATGCCGGAGCTGCGAATGGCGTGGGGCTATCCGCTGGCGCTGGGATCGATGGTCGCAGCGGACCTCTACTTGATATACCGGTTCAGGAAAGCCAACTGGTTTTAACGCTTCATGCTGTCGAAGAGCTGCTTGTGACCTTCGACGACGCGCTTGCGCTCGTCTTCATTGATTTCGGTCGTCCAAATCTCCCGCTCTGACGTGCCGCCCAGGATGATGCCGTCGCGCCGGGGCATCATATGAACGAACAAACCCGGCGCGGAGTTCACGACGCCGCCGTTCGTGCTGTAGTTCACTTCTTCCTGCGGAATCAGGACGATCAGCTGGCCCTTGAGTGGAATCAGCTCGGCGTCGCCGAACAACGCCTTTGCACCCAGGCCGGTGCAGTTGACCACAACGGTTTCATCGAGCGCTGCCACGTCGCGCACCGTTTCGAATCGACGAATCTTGATCTTCCCCCCGTGCGCAACGACGTCCTGCATGAGGGCGTCGAGGTAAATGGAAGGCTCGATGCGCATTTCCGGCCGCTCGATCACGTAGGTCGACGGAAAGGGATGCTCGCCCGGGCCGAGTACGATGGAGCCCGTTTGAACCGAGGCCGGTAGTAGTTCGTTGGTGCCACGTGCCGACTGCGGCTCTTCTGTCGGCGCGTAGTTGTAGATCCACGAAATGCCGTATTTGGGACCGACGAGCAGCTGCAGTTGACGATAGGCAATTTCGACGGCCCGGCGGAACTGCGTGTCCCACTCCGGCGTGCGCTGCGCAAACGAAATCAGTCCAGACGTCGGCGTAAACCCCGCCAGCGACATGTTCGAGGTCGTGTCCGGCGGCACCGCCGCCGCATAGATCGTGACGTCGAATCCGCGTCGCTGGAGCTGCCGCGCGGTCGTCAGGCCCACGACTCCCGAGCCAAGAACTGCCGCCCGACGGTCGCCCTGCTCGAGCGCCATCTCCGACGCCATCTGCCCGGTGCCCCATGACAGCGACATCCCGGCGCCACCGTGACCGTAGTTGTGAATCAACGTCTTGGCGTCGAGCTTGTCGGCGCGGAGGACGAACCCCGATGGCCGATGCGGCCGTAGTCCCACCGTCGCGCGAATGATCCGTTCCCAGGAAACACGAACCGGCGACAGCCGCAACGGCGGACGCCCCGTCGCCACGCCAACCGTTGGCCGCCGTGTGGCACAACCAGTCAGAGCCAGCGCCATCAGCGCCATGCCGCCGTCTCTCAGGACCGCTCGTCGATGCACGGGATGAATGATAACGGAGGCAGGTGCCGCAGGTGCTGCGGGTGCGTTGACAGCTCTATCCCGTCTTACGGGCTCCGGGGTCAGGATGCGAGCTCGACTCCAGGTAGCGGATCAATCCGTTGGCGGCCTTTATCGCGCGTCTTGCTCGATGATCCAGATCATCGAGTTCTCCTGCTGTCAGATAGTTTGACTCGTGTGCCTCCTGCAGATGGTTGATCAGCTCAACCTCCGAGGCCTTCGCAATTCGGACGAATCGGGCGAAATCAGGATGTTTGTAGCGCGCGAAGCCTTTCGGCAATATTCCGAGGGCCCGACCGGGCCGCCTCACGTAGTTGGTCGAGCCACATTTCCGGGATTTGATTCGACGGACCACTAGCCGCAGGGCTCGGTCCAGCAATATCTGACAGAACGGAGTCGTCCTAGGAGGCGCAATTTCTGCCGCACCCGCGGCACCTTGCGGCACCCGCGGCACCCGCTTCTGCTACCATCCCGCCATGCGACGAGCCGCTATTCTGTTTGTCATTTCCGCCGTCACGGTTGCCGCACAGACGCCGGCGCAGCCGGACTGGACCAAGCTCGAAGCCGAGACGATGGCGCACTTCCAGGCGCTGTTGCGGTTCGATACCAGCGACCCGCCGGGTGGCGAGAAGCCGGCCGCCGACTACATCAAGCAGGTGCTCGATAAGGAAGGCATCCCTGCGCAGGTGTTCGCGCTCGAACCGCATCGGCCGAACGTTGTCGCCCGCCTCAAGGGGAATGGCAGCAAGCGTCCGCTGTTGCTGATGGCGCACACCGATGTCGTCAACGTCGACCCGAAGAAGTGGACGAATCCGCCGTTTTCGGCGACTCGTCAGGACGGCTACGTTTACGCGCGCGGTACGGTTGATGACAAAGACAACGTCACGGCGGTGCTGATGGCCCTGCTGACCTTGAAGCGTCAGAACGTGCCGCTCGACCGGGACGTGATCGCGCTGTTCGAAGCGGGCGAAGAGGGCACCACGCGGGTCGGCATTCAGTTCATGGTCAATCAGCACTTCCCCACCATCGAATCCGAGTTCTGCTTTGCCGAGGGTGGCGGAGTCACGCGGCAGGGCGGGCAAGTGAAGTACGCCTCGGTGCAGACCCTCGAGAAGATCCCGCGTGCGATACAACTCACCGCGCGCGGAGTGGCCGGGCACGGATCCGTTCCTTTGCAGTCCAACTCGATCGTGCACCTGTCCGACGCCGTCGCCAAGGTTGGCAAGTGGGTCCCGCCGATCAGGCCGAACGAAACCACCGGGGCGTACTTCAAGCGCCTGGCGACGATTTCGTCTCCGGAGGAAGCCGAGCGTTATCGCAATGCGCTCAGCCCGGATCCGAAGGTGAGCGGCGCGGCCGACGAATACTTCCGTGAGCACGAGCCGCGTCACGCGTCGATGCTGCGCACCTCTCTGTCGCCCAACATGTTCTCCGGCGGCTACCGCGTGAACGTCATCCCTTCCGAGGCAACGGCAACGCTCGACGTGCGGATGTTGCCCGACGAAGATCCGCAGGCATTTCTGGAACAGGTCAAACAAATCGTGAACGACCCATCAGTCGAGGTCGCCTTCACGGCTCGCGACGTTCGGCCGAACGGCACGACTCGGCTCAACACCGAAGCGTTCGCGGTGCTCGAGGCAAATGTCACGAAGCACTACAAGTCGCTCACGCTGCCCACGATGAGTACGGGCGCAACGGATATGGCATACCTGCGCGCGAAGGGCGTGCAGTGCTACGGCGTCGGTCCCGCTACCGACGTCGAGGACGGTCCCAAGGGATTCGGGGCGCATAGCGATCAAGAGCGCATCCTCGAGTCGGAGCTTTACCGGTTCGTGCGCTTCCACTACGACGCGGTGGTTGATCTGGCGGCGCGAAAGTAAGCGACCGTCCAGCCGTCAGTGGCGCTCGAGATTCTGATCGCCGGGCTGCTCGGCACCGCTCTCGCGGCAGCCTACGCGGGCCCGCTGCACTTCGATTTTTTCGGAACCAGCCTGAGCGTTCGCACGCTGTCACGACCCTTCGTCGCGGCAGCACTGCTCTTCGCGGTCCGAGTCGCCTATGCCGCGCGACCGCGGACGACCGCGGCGCTCGCGTCGCTGGCCAGGACGACCTGCGGTGCACTGATTGTGGCGGGGACCGTCGGATGGGTGAGCCATCTCTCGACGTCCTGCGGCGGCGCTGACAGCTACGGCTACGTCAGCGCCGGCGAGCGACTCCTGAGTGGCGCGCTCATTCAGGAGGAACCACTGGCCGCCGTCCTTCCCTCCAACGGCATCCGCGCCGCAACGCCGCTTGGCTATGTGCCGGCGGCCAGAGTGCCGAACGCGTCGGTGCCTGCGTATCCACTCGGCTTGCCTCTCTTGATGGCGATCGCCACCATCGTTTTCGGACGACCCGGTGCTTTCTTCGTGGCGCCGTTCTGCGGTCTCCTGTTGCTTGCCGCTTCTTATGCCACCGCACGCCACTGGTACGGCGACCGAACGGTGGCGCTGCTCGCGGCGGCTTTGATCGCAGTCAACCCGCTGGTTTTCACGTACAGCATCCAGGCGATGAGCGACGTTCCGGCGGCTGCGGGGTTGCTGCTCGCGATAGCCGCGTTGTCGAGGACACCGTCCCTGCCAATGCTCGCTGGCATCGCAGCCGCGCTGACTCTGGCGATCCGGCCAGCCCTCGGGCCGGCGACCATTCTGCTCGCGGCTTTGCCACTCGTCTCGAATGGCAGGAAGCGTGTCGGCGGTGCGGTGAGATACCTGACGCCGCTGCTCATCGGCATCGCCCTACAAGCTTGGACTCAGTGGTATTTGTATGGCGAAGCCACCGCGAGCGGCTATGGCCGCATCGCCGGACTGTTCACTGTCGAAACGGCGGCCCTTAACGCGCGAAGCTATCTCTACTGGGGCTACCTGACGCTGGGGCCGGTCTGGCTCGCGACGCTGGCGGTTGGGCTGGCTGTGTCCAGTTCACAGCCGCGGGTGGTATTTGCATTGGTCGCGGTCGGAGTGATCACGCCGTACCTGTTCTACCGGCCGTACGACCACTGGGAAACTCTCCGCTTTCTCCTTCCCGTCGTCGTCGTCGCCACGATCGTTGCCGCAGCGGGATTGCTCGAGACCGCGAAGCGAGTGGCGGGTCAGGCAGCCGGTCCCGCAATTGCGGCGGTCATTGCAGTTGCGATGACCTGGACGTGGATGTCGTGGCTCAGCCTCCATGCGGTGCTCGGGCTCGCCGGCCAGGAAGCGCGTCATCAACTCGCCGGTGAGTTGGTAACCCAGGTAACGCCTGCAAACGCGGTGATTCTCGCGTTGCAGCACAGCGGCAGCCTTCGCTACTACGCGGAACGTCAAACCGTGAACTGGGACCAAATCCCGTCCGGCGAGTTCGATGCGACCGTCAAAGCACTGACCGCTCGGGGGCTCCCAGTTTTCGTCGTGATTGACAGCGCCGAAGAACGGACGATTTTCGACGCTCGTCACGGGCGGGTGCTCGACTCGCAAGGATGGCTTCCCAGCGGCCAGCGCCGCAACATCCAACTGTTTGAAGCACCGCGCCGCTAGGAAAACACTTCACAAACCCCACGCGTCCGGCCTTTCGCGCGGCCCGCGGCCGGAGTACTCTTTGCGCCATGCGTCGGACCGTTGCCCTGATTGGACTGCTGTCGCTGGCCGTGGGCGTTGATGCCCGCGACACGCGGCTCGAGGGCTGGTTCGAGTTGTCCATTCCCGGCGGCGAGGCGACGCTGGTGGCGCTCGGCATCAATCCCGAAGAACGGGCGCTGACGCTTCCGGTCATCTCGCGTTCGGTAGAGGATCGCCAGAGTCGTCTCGGCCGGGCACCCGACTCGCTGCAGAGGGTCCTCGATCAGACGACGGCGGCATCATTGGGCGGCGTGCAAGGAGCCGACACGACGGTGATCCCGGCGCCGCTCAACGCCGAGATCTGGCGTGAACTGCTGGTCCTGACCCCGCAGGACGACCTGTTTCAGAAGTTGATTGGCGATCGACGAGCGTTGATGCTGGCTGTCGCCCTCATGTCAACAGACGATTCGATCCGATCGCTGATGACACACGATCGCGATCTGCTCACGTCGCTCTACCGCGAGGGCGCATCGGCTTTTGCCATCGCTGGTCGATCGCTGCGGATCGCAGACAACCGCGTCGTGGTGCCTGGGGGCGCCGGCGCTGATGCCATCTGGGAGCGGCTTGCCGGTCAACGAACCGATCAGCCTTCGTCATTTCTCCGCGCGCTGTTAACTCGCGATCGTGGCCGGCTCGCTTGGTACTTCGACTGCATCGCGCAGCTCGACGAAGCGAGGCTCGCGGCCGTGTGGCCCAACGGAACGCGGGACGAACGGCGGGAAAACGCAAATCAGCTCTACTCCGCATTCCGCGAAAGCGACGTGCAATGGGTAATCCCCGAGCAGCCTTATCGTCGAAACGTCGCCGATCCGTGGACCATCATCACCGCGATTGACGTGCGTGACGGCCGGCCGACTGGTCCTGCGCCCGAAGTGTTCTGGGAGTATGTTTTTGCCGGGGGCGGCGGGAATACGCCGCGCATCCACGATGGCACCCAGCGAGTCGGCCTGACCTGGCTGACTCGGCAGATTTCTTCCTCCCCATTACGTTCACGCCGCGACCAGATCGAAGTGTTTCGGCTGGCGCAACGCGTCTTTCCTTCACCGCCGCTGGCGGCGCTTCCCGACCTTGCGGTCGCGCTGAGCGGGTACGCGCGATTCCGCACCTTGCTACTCGCGCTCGAACGAATGCAGATTCGCGAGCCGGCGACCTGGGCCGCGATGGTCGCGGCAGCGAGGCACGTTTCGGATCGCTCGGACGATCGGCGAGAGGCGATGACTGCGTTCCAGTCCGTCGTTGGCTTGATCGATCGCGTCCGTCACGCACGCGCGCTGGACGCGACCGCGACCGAGAAGCTGCTGCTCAGCCTTAGCGCGGCCGTGCAGCGCGACGCGCGAGTACCCCGATCGCTGGCGGCGTGGATCAAGTCTTCCTTCATGGAGGCTCTCCCAGCGCTCGAGAAGCCTGATGCGTTCACCGGCAAGACGGCCTACGAGTCGACCCTGCTCCAGGCACTCGCGGGACCTCGCGATCGGCCGACGCCATCGATCAACTGGGAGGGCCTCCGTTATCGCATCGACATCGTCGAGGCGGAGCACGAACGGTTGCGAGCCGTCCGTGCGCAGTTACCATCGCCAGGTCTCGATGCCGCCCTGGAAACAAATCGGCCGCGCGATCTGGCGCAGGCACTCATGGCGCTTGTCTATGCGACGGCGCTTGGCGATCCACAGGGCGCTGTCGCTCTCAGCCGTGACGTCGCTACGCGTCACGACCTCGGGCTCGATTCGACGACCATCGTGCGTGACGTCCGGCCCTGGTCGTTGCCGGAAGAGCGCCAGGGGCGAGGCCCGTGGCGAGTTGAGGGCTCGCTCATCGGCCTCGATCTCGGACTATCGCGTCTCGCCCTGCGGCGTGTCACCGAGGAAGAGATTCCTCCGGCGCCTACATTGACCTTGAACGATTTCGCGACCCTGAGTCGAACGGTCGTCTCGATGAGCCCTTTCGAGATGACCGATGCGGACCGCACGGAAATCGCCAGTGCGATTCGGCGCGGCCGGGAAAGAGTCCGCGACGCTGGAGCAAGTATTCCGGCATTCGAAGCGCTCGCGCGGGAAGTACGTGTGTCAGCCATTTCACAACGGCTCATTCCGTGGTTGATCGCGCGCCAACCGGACGTGATCGCGAACTTCTTCACGCTTCGCGACCTGATGTGGCTGGGTCGGCCGACGCTCGCGAGAACCCAACTCGATCTCTGGGGGCTTGCCGCGGATGGTATCGACGGCCGTCGTGTGACGGCGATGCCGCAGCCTGCGCCGTGGGAGGATTTTGCCGGTCGCCCCGACGCCGGGCAAATCACGACGCAAACTCCCGATCTGACACTGCGAATCGTCGAGGAGACGGCGCGACTCGAGATACCGGCGCTGCTTGTGCCTTCGCTTCTCGCGTTTGCGGTCAGCGATTACTGGCACGACGTGCAGGTCCGATTTGCTGACGACTGGCCACGAATATCACACCAGGCCATGGCGCTGGATGCTTCACGTGTCGAAGATTACGTCGCCGCCCTCACGGGCAATGGTCCCCTGCGAAGCCAATGAGTCGTCTCACAGCGCTCCTCGCCATCACCATGTTTGCTCTCACGATAGAACCCATCCTGTCGCAGACGCCACCTCGCGAACTCGCCATCCGCATCGTGTCGCCTGAGGCCGACACGTATCTCGTGGGATCGGTTCGCTTGCGTGCGGCCATCGAACCGGCACGGCGCGCCCTCGAAGTCGCTCGCGTGATGTTCTACGCGGACGGACGCCTGGTCTGTACCTTGATGGACCCGACGCGCGCCGAGTGCGCGTGGGACGCCGGCGCCAACGTCAAGGAGCACGTCATTCGGGCCGTTGCGGAACTGGTGGGTGGCGGTCGCGCGATCACGAGCATCCGGACGAAGGGGCTCGAGATCGCCGACGTGGTCAACGTCGAGGTCGTGCAAGTGACGGCCGTCGTTGGCGACCGCAACTCCTTCGTGAAGGGTCTTACCAAGAACGACTTTCGGCTACGCGAGGACAACGTCCCGCAAACCATCACTCACTTCTCTTCGGAAGGGTCGCCGCTGGAGTTGGTAATTGCCGTCGACGTCAGCGAGAGCATGACCGAGGCGATGCCGCAGCTGAAAAACTCGGTCAAGCGATTTCTCGCGGCGCTCGGTCCCAAGGACCAGGTCACGTTGACCGCGTTCAACGACAACCTGTTCACGTTGACGCGGCGCGAGACCAGCGCCGAGCAGCGGATGCGAGCCGTCGATCGCCTCGCTCCATGGGGTGGCACCGCGCTGTACGACGTGATCGTGCGTGGGCTGCAGCAACTGTCCAAACAGCCAGGACGACGAGTCCTGGTGGTTTTCAGTGATGGTGACGATCGCACGAGCCATGCGACGCTCGAGTCGGTCGAGCAGGCCGTTCGGGCCAGCGATGCGACGTTGTTCATGGTAGCGCTCGGTGGAGGTGTGAAGCACGCTCATCTCAAGAGCGGAATCGAAAAGCTCGTGGACCTCAGTGGTGGCCGGGCGTTGTTCGTCGAGCGCAGCGACCGTCTCGACGGCCCGTTCGCGGAGATCCTCGAAGAGCTTGCGAATCAATACCTGATTGGGTATCAGTCAACCAACGACAAGCGCGATGGCGCATGGCGTGAAATCAAACTCGAGCTCCCCAATCACTCGTACTCGGTGCGCGCACGACAAGGCTATCGCGCACCAGAGAAATAGATGCAGTCATGTCGATGAAGAGACCGGTCAGCGTGTTCGTTCTCGTCGCGTGTGGGTTTCTGGCGATCGCGTCGGCACAGCAGCCGGCACCGCCTCCGCCACCCCCACCTGCACCACCTGCACAGCCCCCGGCGCAGTTGCCCACACCACCACAGTTCGAGGCTCACGCGGACGTCGTGCTCGTCGACGTCAGTGTCGTGAGCGGCAACGGCGATCCAGTCACGGGTCTCACTGCGTCGGATTTTTTGCTCGAGGTCAATGGAAAACCGCGGAGCGTTCACACGGTGCAGTTCATCTCGTCACTGGGGATGAAGACGGCCCCGGAAGTTCCTCGCCTGGCTGGCGTCAGCAGCAACGATGGCCCGTCCACGGGCCGGCTGCTGTTGTTCGTCATCGATGAGAACTACCTCAGGGTCGGTAGTGCGCGTGCCGTGCTTCGCACCGCTGAGCGTGTGATGGCGAAGCTGCCGGCCGGCGATCTGGTCGGGCTCGCGAGGCTGCCGACCGGGCGGGGCGGCGTCGAGTTCACGACCGATCGCGCGCGCATCCGTCGTGCGCTCTCGGGCACGATGGGGGCGCAGCCATCGCGGTCGAGCGACAGGGTCCGCCTGGGTGAAGCGCACGCGTTCGAGACCAACGACCTGTCGACCTGGAAACAAGTCGAGGAGCGCGAATGCGGAGCCGAAGGAGGAGGCGTCAGCGGGCTCGGCGCGGCAATGGTGCGCCAGGCGTGCATTGACGAGCTCGAAGCGCAGGCCAAGTTCGTGATCGCCGATGCCAGCGCTCGCACACGAATGTCGATCAGCTCTTTCGAGCAGTTGTCGCAACAGCTCGCGCTCGTGAAGGCACCGGTCAACATCGTGTTGCTCAGCGAAGGTCTCTACGTCGGGCGCGATCACAACGACCTCATCAACCTCTCGAGGCTCGCCGCACAAGCGCGAATCAGCTTCTTCGTCGTCCAACCCGACGAATCGGTCTTCGATATGGACTCCCCGCGGACGGTTGGCGGGTTGCCGCAGGAATCGGCGCTGGCCGGGGGCCTGGAGCAACTGGCCGGGTTTACCCGCGGCTCGTACTACAAGGTCAGCACCAGCGGTGATGGAGCGTTCGATCGGATTGCGCGCGAGTTGACCGGGTACTACCTGCTTTCCTTCGAACCGACCGACGCCGACAAAGCGTCGCGCGATCGAAAGATCAAAGTCGAAGTCAAACGGCGCGGCCTGACAGTTCGCGCCCGTTCAACCTACGCACTGACCGACACGGCCGACACGATTGCGGCCCTGCCGCCGCTCGAACAAGTGAAGTCGCTGCTCGAGGCGCCGCTGCCGACGGCCGGCTTGAAACTGCGCGTCGCGACGTACTCGGTGGCCAACCCGCAAGACGAGCGGGTGCGTGTGATTGTCTCGGCGGAGATTGGTGAGGCTGCGACCGAGGCCGCGGAATGGCCAGTCGGGATCGTCGTGGCCAACAGCGACGGAAAGATCTTCGTGAACAGCGCCGCACAGATGAAGTTGGCACCGGCCAGCGACCGGACGGAGACGGCGCGGCTCTTCCTGATGTCGGTGGTGCTCGACCCGGGCGAGTACACCTTGCGGTTGGCCGCGGCCGATGGCAGCGGTGCGGCCGGCAGCGTGCATCACACCATCTCGGCACGCCTTCCCCAGATCGGTGGCGACTCCGTCCGCGCCTCCGACTTGATCCTGAGTCCGATGGTCCCCGCCGGCGAGCCGCCACGACCAGTTCCTTCGTCGGTTCTCTACAACGAAAACATGGCGGCGGTCCTCGAACTGGCGAGCAGCGATGCGAAGCAACTTGCCGACTCACGTGTCTCGGTGCAGATTGCGGAGTCCGAGAACGGCCCCGCACTCGTGACCATTCCCGCACAATCCATTCCGCGTGTGACCGGCCAACGGAGCTTCGTCGCCGCGCTCAAGCTCGGCGTGCTACCTCCGGGCGAATATGTCGCGCGAGCGGTCGTGAGCCTTCCGGGCCGCGCGGATGCGCACGTCACTCGCTCGTTCCGACTCGCGCCGGTAGCCACCGCGGCCGACGCCTCGCCAATCGCCCTGCGCGTCGCGGGAGACGACGCCCCGGCGCCGCTGCCAATCGCACGCATCGTCGCCCCCGTGACGAAGTTTGTGGTCGATGACGTGCTCGCGCCCGAGTTCGTGCGCGGTTTTCTCGACGACTTGCAGCAGTCGCATCCGGTGTCGGCAGCCAGCGCACCGATCCTCCAGCAGGCACGCAGCGGCACGTACCTCAGTGCGCCTCCTGACAGCCGAACGCCCGATGGCGATGAGCCGGCGTTGTCGTTCATTCGCGGCCTGGCCCAACTGCAGAAGAAGCAGTACGCCCAAGCCACGGCGTGGTTCCAGTTATCACTGAAAGGCGCGTCGGACTTTCTTGGCGCGGCTTTCTATCTCGGCGCGGTGCACGCCGCCAACGGCCGCGATCATGATGCCGTGGGTGCCTGGCAGTTGTCGCTGCTCAACGGCGGCAAGAACGTTTACCCGCTGCTGGTGGACGCCACACTTCGAATCGGCGATGGCCAGGGTGCGCTCGAATTGATCGCGGAAGCACCTGAAGCCTGGCCCAGTGACGAGGCGCGCCTGCGCCGCGTCGCCACCGCGCAGGCCATGCTCGGACAGTTCGAACCGGCGCTCGAGACGTTGCACGCGCTGCTCGCTCGCCGCACCGAGGACAACGACCTGCTGTTCGTCGCGCTGCAGGTGATGTATCGCCAACACCTGACACGCGAGCTGCCGGCGGCGGATCGGACGCGCTTCGACGACTACAGCAAGCGCTACATCGACGCCCGCGGCGCCGAAACCGCACTGGTGGAAACCTGGCGCCGCTACGTGCTTCGGTGATGCGCAACGCGCATTCGCGCGAAGGCTTGCACGCATCAACTGCTGTCAGGATGCGCACTTCCAGCCGCTGACAGAAGTATTACAGAGCGTGGCGCGGGGAACTGCTACCGTTGCAGCCACATGACACCCGTGACCGCGCTTTATGGGCGCAAAGCTTCTGAAGGCACGATCAATTCGATCACCGTTGTCGCCATGTCGGCGTTCCACATCGGCGCCGTGGCTGCCTTCTTCTTCATCGACGCCGGCGCGATTCTCGCCGCCGTCGCTCTCTGGATCATTGCCGGTTCGTTTGGCATCGGGATGGGGTATCACCGATTGCTCACGCATCGCGGCTTCAAGACGCCGAAGTGGGTCGAATATTTTCTGACGACCTGCGGCACGCTCGCTCTCGAAGGCGGACCAATCTTCTGGGTCGCCACTCATCGCATCCACCATCAGCACTCGGACAAAGACGGCGATCCGCACACGCCGCGTGAGGGGACGTACTGGGCGCACATGGGGTGGATCTTCACTGGCAAGGCGATGCATCACGACACCGACGTGCTGCGCCGCTACGTGCCCGACTTGAGCCGCGATCCGTTCCACGTCGCGCTCACCAAGTGGCACTGGGTCTCGCAAGTGGTCGTCGGGTTGGCGCTGCTGGCGTATGGCGGCATTCCGTACGTACTGTGGGCGGTGTTCTTCCGCACGACCTTTGGCCTGCACTGCACGTGGCTGGTGAACTCTGCCACGCATCTGTGGGGCTCGCGACGTTTCAAGACCCGCGATGATTCGACGAACAACTGGTGGGTTGCGATGCTGACCTTCGGCGAAGGCTGGCACAACAACCACCACGCGCATCCGGTGTCGGCTCGCCACGGCCTGGCCTGGTATGAGTTCGACTTCAACTGGCTCGGCATCCGCACGTTGCAGGCCCTCGGCCTCGCGTGGGACGTCAAGGCCGCCAAGATCGAGCACGTCCACCGCATGCCGCAACAGACCAACGATGCGGTGGATATCACGGTCGCCGAACCCGCGCTCGCAGACTAGCGGGGTCGGTGGGTCTGGTCGGGCGGGTTCGTCGGGTAGGCCCGACCAGCCTCACCAGCCCCACCGAGCGAGCCCTCCCACAAGCGAAGCGAGTGGGCCCTCCGCGCGAAGCGCGGCTAAAATCCCAGTGTGAACCGGCGTAGCACAGCCACGGTCCTGATCGTCACGCTCTGCGTCATCCTGGTCGCGGCCGCGGTCACCCTCAACATCGGCTGGATCATCGTCAACGCGCGGCGCGTGCTGCCGCTCGTTTTCGGGATCCTGACCTTTGCGCTCATCATTGCCGGGATCATCGTCTACACGGTGTTCCTCGTCCGTGAAATCCGCCGCAACGACGCACACGACGCGTTCATCAACGCTGTCACTCACGAGCTGAAGACGCCGATTGCGTCGATCCGCCTGTTCCTCGAGACGCTCCAGGCTCGCGATGTCTCAGAAACCCAGCGGCGCGAGTTCTACCGCGTCATGCTCGACGACACCGAGCGTCTCCAGAGAACAGTCGAGCAGGTCCTGAAGGCGGGTGTCGCTGGTCAACGACTCGCGCTACAACACCGGGCGCCAGTCGACGTCGGAGCGCTGGCCGGTGAGGTTCTCGATACGGCACGTGTCCGGCATCACTTGCCGCAAGAGAGAATGACGCTGTCAATTGCCACGACGTCCTCCGGAGCGCTGCTGGTCGATGGCGATGCCGACGAACTACGGACCGTGTTGACGAACCTGCTCGACAATGCCGTCAAGTACTCTCGGGATGCGGTGCAGGTCGCGGTCGAAGTTGCCGCGCCGTCCCCGGACACGGTCTGGGTGCGTGTCCGTGATACCGGCATCGGCATCCCGCGATCGCAACTCAAGCGGATCTTCCACCGCTTCTATCGCTTTCAAGTGCACGGCCTCAAGGTGAAGGGCACCGGCCTCGGCCTGTACATCGTGCGCTCGATCGTCAAGCAGCATGGCGGTCGCGTCTTCGCCGCCAGCGAAGGTGAGGGCAAGGGCTCGACCTTCACCGTCGAGTTACCACGACTGGTTCGCACGTAACGTTCTCGCCATGCTCCGCACCCTGCACCTGGAACCCCTAGCCTCGTTCCCTATGCCCTGGGCCGTGATCTAAATGGCGCGGATCCTCGTCGTCGAAGACGAACATCACCTCGCGCAGGGGTTGTCGTTCAACCTCGAAGCAGACGGTCACGACGTGAGCGTGATTGGCGATGGTGATGCCGCCCTTCAGACGCTGCGCGGTACACCCGGACAATTCGATCTGGTCCTGCTGGACGTGATGCTGCCCGGACGCGACGGCTTTGAAGTGGCGACCGAGTTGCGGCGATCGGGCGACTTCGTGCCGATTCTGATGCTCACCGCGCGAGGGCGGCCCGAAGACGTTCTCCAGGGCTTCGAATCAGGAGCGGATGACTACCTCCCCAAGCCGTTCGAGCTCGAGATCCTGCTCGCCCGAGTACGCAGTCTGCTTCGTCGGAGCGCGTGGAGTCGCGCCACCGATCAGCGAACCTCCACCGCGGCGACGGCCACGGCGGGTGACGTCATCACTTTCGCGGGGAATACGCTCGACATGTCGGCCCTCGAGCTGCGAGTGGGAACGATGCCCTACCACCTCACGCTCATGGAAGCCGAGCTTCTCAGCTATCTCCTGAAGAACGCCGGCAAGGCGGTTTCGCGTAAGGCGATTCTCGAGGATGTGTGGAACCTGCACGAAGATACCGATACACGCGCGATCGACAATTTCATCGTGCGACTGCGCCGCTTCCTCAACGAGGATCCCGCCAAGCCGCGGCACGTCCTGACGGTTCGCGGGGTCGGCTACAAGTTCATCCCGGAACCCGGCCCATAGGTCTGCACCTGACGTCCATCCGGTGATACTTTTCCGAGGGCCGGAACGAAGTAACGTACCGGATTGTCCCTTCTTCAAGGAGCACCTTATGAAACGCTTGCTGGCCGCCGCACTTGCGACGGCTGTTCTGCTTGCCCCGTCGGCAGCTGCTGCCCAGAGCCCGCTCATGGATTCGGTCAAGGCGCAATTCGGCTCGGTGAAAGGCGTGTTGCTCAAGACCGCTGAAAAGGTCCCCGAACCACTCTGGGCCTTCAAGCCGACACCTGAAGTCCGCACGTTCGGTCAGATCATCGGACACATCGCCGACGCCAACACGATGATTTGCGCTGCGGCAGCCGGCGACAAGCCGACACCGCCCAACGCCGAAAAGACGATGACGACGAAGGAGCAACTGTCCAAGGCGCTCGCAGACTCGTTCGCGTATTGCGACAAGGTCATGGGCGCGATGGACGACAAGCAGGCCATGGAGACCGTGAAGTTCTTCATCGGCGGGATGACGCCGCGTGCGATGGTGTTCGGGTTCAACACGGCGCACGACTACGAGCACTACGGCAATCTCGTGACTTACATGCGGATCAACAAGATCGTGCCGCCGTCGAGCGAGAAGCAGTAGTTCGGGCAGATAGGGCGGGGTCGGGCGGGTGGGGCACGTAAGGCGGGTGGGCCGACCACCCTCCCAACCTAACCCGACCGACTCCCCTACCAGCCCCGCCCTACTTCGCCTTCACATCGTAGGCATAGATGGTGTCCTGATCCCGAATGATCAGGCGCCCGTTCGTGATGATCGGGTGGCTCCAGGTCGGCGGGCCGCTGGCTTTGATGCTGAACCGGCCGCGCTCGCGATATTCGGTTGGCGTCGCTTCGGCGAGACCGACGGTGCCTTGTTCGCTGTAGAGATAGAGCCGCTCGTCCGCATAAATCAGCGACCCCTTCCCGACGCTTCGATTCCGCCAGGCCATCTCGCCGGTGTCGAACTTGAGCGCCGTCAGGATGCTGCTCGAAAACCCGTAGATGTGATCGCCGACGATCACCGACGAAGCGTGGTGATTGCGCATGTCGCGGGTGAAGTAGACCTCCTGCGCCGAAGCGATGTTACCGGCGGCGCGTACTTCGACCAGCGCCGCGCCGGTTCCGTAGTCTGACGAGAAAAACACGCGATTGCCGTGGATGACAGGAGTCGCGATATTGGCGGTGCTGTTCGATGCCCGGTTGTACGTCCAGAGCAGACGTCCGTCGCGAGGGTCGACCGCAAGTCCACGCTGTCCCGTGAAGAACACCACCTGTTGCAGGCTTCCGGTTCGCAGCAGCATCGGCGAGGAGTAGCCGGCTTCGTCGCTGTGTTGCTGCCAGATGGTCTGGCCATTCGCCTTGTTGATCGCCACGATCGACGCTCGGCGTCCGCCGGCGTTGAGAATGATGCGGTCGCCGACAATCAACGGCGATTCGCTGTAGCCCCAGTACGGCGTGACGCCGCCGAACTGGCTCACGACGTTCACCGACCACAGTTTTTTACCGCTCGCGGCATCGAGACATACGAGCTCGCCGGTGCCACCAAACGCGTAGACACGATCGCCGTCGACGGTGGGGGTGCTTCGCGGGCCGTCACCCATGTCGTTGCGGAACCGCTGTCCGTTGGCCACCTCCCACAAACGATTGCCGGTCGACGCGTCGAATGCGATCACGTACTCGACGTTGCCGCGGGCGCCCAAAGTGAAAAGTCGATTATTCGACGCGGAGAACGAAGAGAACCCCGTCCCCGCCCCCGTCGCGCGCCAGATCTCCCTGGGGCCTGAGGACGGCCACTCCTTCAGCAGACCGGTCTCGCTGGAGTGCCCATCGCGGTTCGGGCCGCGCCACTGGAACCATTCCACCGTCTGCGCCAGACCAGTGGTGATTGGCAATGATGAGAGGCACACCGCAATTACAGCGAGGGCAAGCTTGGTCCGCATGATTCTGATATTACGCTGGACGGTTCGCGGTGGTTTGCATCGGTCCCCAGTCTCCAGTCTCCAGTCTCCGGTGGTTGCGAGCTGGTTCGGGACTGGTGACGGGGGACTGGTTACCGGAAACCCTCTCAGTCGAGGGACCGGGCTTTAGCCCGGTCAAGCTCCATCAGTCATACGGCGTCAGCGCCGCCGGCAACGAAGCCGTGAAATCCTGCTTGAACCGTTCAGTGTAGTTGGCGAGCAGCTCATTGACGCGTGCCAGGCTCGGCGATCGAACAATCAGTCCGGCGTGGTTCGGCTTCTGCAGTCGCCACACGATTTCCGAATCGGTATACCCGCTGAGGTCTGGTGCGTCCTGACGTGCCAGGGAAACCAGCAGGCCGGCGTAGTCCGTGCGCATCGGCGGCACGTTGTACGGATCCTTCCCGCCGGCGACTTCGATCTTGGCCCATTCCGCCCACATGTTGATGCCGGTCGCGGCTTCGACCAAGTCCGCGATATGCGCGCCGCCGACGCGCGCGGACGTTTCGAGGAAGACGAGTCGCCCATCGCGCCCGCGAATGTACTCGCTGTGGGAAACGCCGCGCACGAGTCCGAGCGAGGCCAGCACATGCTCATTGAGATCGAGCACCTCACTCGCCTCGCGTGACCCGCGTTCCATCAAGCGGGTCGTGAACACACCGCCACCGTGAGACACCTCGAAGGGCGGCGTCCCGTAACGACTCGGGATCGCCGCGAGGAGCTGCCGCTCGTACACGATCGAGTCGACATGACACACCTCGCCCGCCACGTACTCTTCGAGCAGGAAGTACGACCGCTCGTCGCCGAGCGATTCAGTAACTTCCCACATCTGGGCTTCGTCTTCGATCTTTTGGATGCCGATGGCGCCGGCCTGGTGGCGCGGCTTCAAGAACCAGGGGGGCGGCACCCGGCGACAGAACTCGCGCATCCGTTCTTCGTTGAGCACGTGCACGAATGCCGGCACCGGCAGGCCATCGTCCTGCGCCTTGACGCGCATCGCCAGCTTGTCGCGGAAATGCCGCATGGTGGTCTCTCCCATGCCGGGGACCCGCAAGTGCTCTCGCAACGCCGACGCCTTCTCGAGGTCGAAGTCATCGAGCGGGACAATCCGATCGACGGTGAGCTTCCTGGCCAGGTGCGAGGCGCCAAGAATCAGGTCCTCCATCTTCCAGCGCTTCTTGTCGTCGTTGATATAGAAGATGTCGTCCAGGCTCTCGCGCGGCCATTCGGCATCCCGCAGGCTCCCGGACGTCACGAGCAGGACCCGGCATCCTTGCCGCTTGGCCTCACGAAGAAACTCAAAACCCTTGTGATACGACGCGAGGCAGAGGAGCGTCAGAGGCATAGGTCCCGGATCAGGAAGCGGCGACACGGTAGTAGCAGACGGCAGAAAGCAGGACGACCAGCAATCCGACGACCAGAATCACGACCGGCGTCCGGATGTGCACATGAGTCGGCGTCCCGCGTTTGAAGACCGACACTGGGCGGATCGTAGCACTTATGGGTGCGTGGTTCGGACCCATGCGAAGTGCGACGTGCGGAGTGCGGAGTGCGGAGTTGGTGCTGGGTACGAAGTTCTGAGTTGTTGTTCCGAGTGCAGGGTCCGGAGTTCTGTGCGTGAGTTCTGCGTTCCGCACAAACTTTCCGATCCCCGTCTGCGATGCTTGCCGCCGGCCGGTCCGACCTAGCCGATTGGCTAACAGAACTCCGAACTCCGAACCGAACTCGAACCCGGGACTTCAGCACAACAACTCAGAACTCAGCACCTTGCACCAACTCCGCACTCCGCACGCCGCACGCCGAACCCCGCAGTTTGCTATGCTGATCCTATGACCAAACGGGTAGTGCTTTTCCTCGTCACCAACCTCGCCATCATGGTGACGCTGTCGATCGTCCTGGGGCTGCTGGGGGTTTCCGGCTACATCCTCCCGGGCGGAGGCGTGGACTACACCGCGCTCATGGTCTTCTGCTTCGTCTGGGGTATGGGCGGCGCCGTTGTGTCGCTGCTGATCTCCCGGTGGATCGCCAAGCGCGCCATGGGTGTCCACCTCGTTGACGGCAAGACGGGACGGCCCGAGTTCGACTGGTTGTACCGGACCGTTGCGCGCCTGGTGCAACAGGCGCAGTTGCCGATGCCCGAAGTGGGCGTGTACGACTCGCCCGAAGTGAACGCGTTTGCGACCGGGCCGAGCAAGAGCCGCAGCCTCGTCGCCGTGTCGACCGGCCTCCTGCGCACCATGAGCCCGGAAGAAGTCGAGGGCGTGCTGGCGCACGAAGTCTCGCACATTCAAAACGGCGACATGGTCACGATGACGCTCCTCCAGGGGGTCGTCAACGCCTTCGTCATGTTCCTCGCGCGGATTGTCGGCTCGATCGTCCGGCAGACGGCCGACGAGCGCTTCGCTTACATGTTGAGTTTCGTCGTGACCATCATGCTCGACATCGTCCTTGGATTCCTCGGGATGATGGTCGTCGCGTGGTTCTCGCGCGCCCGCGAGTTCAGGGCTGATGCTGGCGGTGCAGCACTCGCCGGTCGAGGCAACATGATCGCCGCGCTTCGTCGTCTGCAGACGGCCAAGGATCTCGTCGACAACCGGGAGCCCGCGCTCGCGACCTTGAAGATCAACGGCACGCGTATGATGGCGCTCATCTCAACCCACCCGCCGCTCGAAGAGCGTATCCGCGCCCTTGAAGGCCGCTGAGGCCAGCGCCTCGGCGCGCGCGACGTCATGCCGTCTGAAATTGTCGAGGCTCGAGGTCACCTGATTGATTCGGGTGACCTCCAGGCGATTCTCACGACCATCGTCGAGCATGGCGCGGGCTACGAAATCCAGCAGTTCGACGTCGGACGCACAAACGAAGACGCCTCTCGTCTGACGATCAAGGTCAACGCCGATAACCGAGAGTCGCTCGACCACCTGCTGGAAAAACTGTCACCGTTCGGTTGTTATGTGCGCAGCCTGCCAGATGCGGTACTCAGAGCGGTTGACATCGATGGCGCTGCGCCCGAGGACTTCTACTCCACCACGAATCACCGGACCGAAGTGCGACTTGCTGGGCAATGGCTGCGCGTTGAGCAGCAACGCATGGACGCCGCAATCGTGGTGACTGAAGGCAAGGCGACGTGCCGCAAGCTTCGCGACCTTCGGCAGGGCGACGAAGTCATCTGCGGAATGCACGGGGTGCGTGTCATGCCGGACGTACAGTCGCGCGATCGCCCCACGTTCGGCTTCATGAGCAACGAGGTCTCGTCAGAGCGTCGGGTCGAGACTGTGGTGGCTCGCGTCGCATCGATGATGCGAGCAACCCGCGAACAAGGCGGCCGAATCGCGTTTGTCGCCGGCCCAGTGGTCATTCACACTGGCGGAACCGATTACTTCTGTGACCTGATCCGTGGCGGGTACGTCGACCTCCTGCTTTCGGGCAACGCGCTCGCGGTGCACGATATCGAGTACGCGTTGTCAGGGACGTCGCTTGGGATCGACTTGAGCTCCGGGCATCCGGTCGAGCACGGTCACCGCAACCACATGCGGGCGATCAATATCATCAGACGCGCGGGTGGAATAGCCAAAGCCGTCGAATCCGGCGTGTTGAAGTCCGGCGTCATGCACGCCTGTCAAACAAACGGCGTCCCCTACCTCCTCGCCGGCTCGATCCGAGACGATGGCCCCCTACCGGAGACGATGATGAACCTCGTCGAGGCACAGGATGCATACGCCGAGGCACTCGCCGGCGTCGACATGGTCATCATGCTGTCGTCGATGCTTCACAGTATCGGCGTTGGCAACATGCTGCCGTCGTGGGTCAAGGTCGTGTGTGTAGATATCAACCCCGCCGTAGTCACGAAGCTGTCGGACCGCGGCTCGACACAGACGGTTGGAATTGTGACTGATGTGGGGTTGTTTCTGCATCAACTGGCACGTGCGTTAACAGAAGATGCCTCAGAGTCTCAGAGGCACAGAGCCAAGAAAAATCTCTGAAATGTTCAAGACTCTCATTGACCCCGCCACTCTCTCGGAGCAGCTCGCGCAGCCCAATTGGGTGATCGTTGACTGTCGCTTTGATCTGGCCGACCCAGGACATGGCGAAAGGCTTTACCTCGAGTCGCACATTCCCGGCGCGAGGTACGCGCACCTTGACCGCGAGCTGTCCGGTGCCAAAACGGGCGACAACGGACGCCATCCGCTGCCGACTCCCGCGCAGATGACCGAGCGCTTCGGCGCGCTTGGCATTGGACCCGACTCGCAGGTGATTGCGTACGACGCGGACAGCGGGATGTATGCGGCACGACTGTGGTGGATGTTGCGTTATATGGGTCACCAGCGGGTTGCGGTCCTGGATGGAGGCTTCGCCGCCTGGGTCCGCGCGGGCTTCGCAACCAGTAGCGGGCGTCAGACGTGGCAACCAGCGACATTCACGGGTCACCCGCGCGACGGATGGCGCGTCGATGTCGACGACGTGAAAAGCCGGATCGGCGACGACAGCCGCCTGCTGGTCGATGCCAGAGCCGAAGCCCGGTTTCGCGGGGAAACCGAGCCGCTCGACAAGGTCGCCGGTCATATCCCCGGTGCGAAGAACCACTTCTTCCAGGACAATCTGACCGAGGAAAAGACCTTCAGACCCGTCGAGGAGCTGCGCGCGCTTTGGCAAACCACACTCGAAGGCACGGCTCCGGACAATGCGGTGATCTACTGCGGCTCCGGGGTGACGGCTTGCCACGATCTGCTCGCCCTGGAACATGCAGGTCTTCAGGGCGCCCGACTCTATGCCGGCTCCTGGAGCGAGTGGTGCTGCGATCCGGACCGTCCGGTTGAGAAAGGCTGAACTGGACGAAGAACTGAGAACCCACCCGCCAACGTCAGGCGGCCTCCCTACGTCCAAGCACCCGTAGACAGAAAACACGAGGCCGGGGCGGGACCTCGGCCAGGGAGCTGGTCATGAATTTTCGTCTTGCTTTCACCCTCGGACTCGCCGGCGTGATGCTGGTTGCCGCGACGCCCTCCGCGCAGTCGCGAAGCGATCGAAGCCGTGATCGCGACCGTATCCGCGTGCGAGAGCGCGTCGTCGAACGGACGTCGATCCGTAATGTGACGGAAATTATTGGTCAGTCGTTCAACGAGGATCCGTGCCGAGATACGGGCTGGGACGACGACTACTACCGGACCTGCGACGTGCGCGAAGAGACGATGGCAGCAGGACCGCTGACGGTGGATGCGGGTCACAACGGCGGCATTCAGGTCGAAGGCTGGGACCGCAACGAGATCCGCGTCAGAGCGGTCGTCACTGCCAACGCCCGCAGCGAAGCCGAGGCCAAGCAACTGGCGTCTGCTGTGCAGGTGCAGGTCGGCGGCGGCAAAGTCAGCGCGACGGGGCCCACGACCGAGCGCCGGCAGTGGTGGTCGGTTTCCTATCGCATCAACGTACCGCGCCGCAATGACCTCGATCTCAATGCGAACAACGGTGGCGTCAGCATCACTGGCGTATCCGGCACCATCCGCTTCGATACGACCAACGGCGGCGTGCGCTTGAACGACCTCGCCGGCGACGTTCGTGGCGAAACACGCAACGGCGGCCTCACGGTGAACCTGAGCGGCGATCGCTGGGATGGTGTCGGGCTCGATGTCGAAACGTCGAACGGCGGCGTCACTCTGACGATTCCCGACGGGTACAACGCCGACCTCACGACTCGCACCGTCAACGGCGGCTTCCGTACCGACTTCCCCATGACAATTCAAGGCGAGCTCTCGCCGCGTCAGGGGATCACGACAACGCTTGGTTCGGGCGGCGCCCCGGTTCGCGTGCGAACGACCAACGGCGGGTTGCGGATCAACAAGCGATAGTCCGGTCTGCAGTCTCCAGTCTCCGGTCTACAGTCTCACGGTTGCCACTACGGCAGAACCACGAAGGGACTGGGGACCGGCAACCGTAGGCTGTGGGCCGTAGGCCGCGGACCGTGGTAGCCTCCCGCTGCTGTGAAAAAACTCCTCGTCGGTTGCCTCGTCATCCTCGGTACTCGGAGTCATCGTCGCGGTTGCTGGCAGCTATTTCCTCTATCGGGCGGCCAGCCCGATGCTGCAGAACGCGAAGAACTACCTGCAGGGGATGGCGGAGCTCGGCGAGCTGGATGAGCAGATCACCAATAAGTCGCCGTATGCCGCACCCGCGAACGGCGAGCTGACACCTGCCCAGGTGGATCGGTTCGTACGCCTGCAGGACAGCGTCCGCGCCGCGCTCGGTCAACGATTCGACGAAATCGAAGCCAAGTACAAACACCTGAAAGGAACCGCCGACAACCGGACTCCGCCTTCATTCAGCGACATGCTCAGCGCCTTGAGCGATCTCGGCAACCTGTTCGTGCAGGCCCGCCGCTATCAGATCGATGCACTCAACAAGGAAGGCTTCTCGCAGGCGGAGTATTCCTGGGTGCGCGATCGTGTGTTCCAGGCCGCAGGGATGGAAGTGACGTCGAAAATCGACTTGAAGGAGCTCGAGAAAGCGATTCGAGACAACACCGGCGTCGAAGATATCAAGGCGCCGGAACTCCCCAAGCTCGAAGTGCCCGAAAGGAATCGCGAGCTCGTGAAGCCTCACCTGAGCAAGGCCGATCAATGGCTCCCGCTAGTCTTCTTCGGGCTCTGAGCGGGGCCTCTGAACTTCGACTTTGAACTTGGAACTGGCAACTGAGCGCTATTCCTCCGTCGGCAGCCCCGCCTTTACCCACGCGCCATATCCACCAACCAGGTTGCTGACATCGTCGTAACCGGCGCGCCGGAGCAGGCTGGTCGCAATGGCGGAGCGTGATCCACCCTGACACTGCATCACGAGCGGCTGCCCCTTGGGCAGCTCGGACAGGCGTCGTGACAGGTGACCGAGCGGGATGTGAATCGCCGATGGGAGATGCCCGCCACGCCATTCGCCTTCGTGCCGCACGTCGATCACGACGGGAGTGTGATCGCCACGCATGCCAGCCAACTCTGATGGCTGTATTTGCCGGATCGTCGACAGGGGCTGTGAGGCCTTCGATAGCGCGGTGTGCGAAAAATATCCGGCGACCTGATCGAGACCGATCAGGCTGAGGGCGCGGACGATCTCGGGGAGTCGAACCTCCGCTCCTTCACCCAACAGCAGGTAGATCGGCTCCGTATAGGACAACAGCCAGCCGGCCCACGTTACGAAACTTCCCGTCAACGGAAGGTTCAGGGTTCCTTGTGCGAATCCGGCGGCGTACTCGGCGATCGGTCGCGTGTCGACCACCACAGAACCTCGAGCGATCAGCGCTGGAAGCTCTTCATCGCTCAGACGCGGTGGAGTACGGAATCCGTTCAGGATGGGAGGCCCCATCTTGTTCATCCGCTTCATCGTCGCGAAGTACGTCGGCGGATCCGGCTGTCCGGCGAGCACTGCGTCCACGAAATCGTCCTCGCTGGCAACCTTGAACGCCCAATTGAAACGACGCTCGTACCCTAGCGTGCTGTGAGGCACGGCGCTGATCCCCTTGCCGCACGAGGAGCCGGCGCCGTGGCCGGGCCAGATCTGGAGCCACTCTTCGTGCGTTCGATCGAACGACTTCAAACTCTGAAACAACGTTCGCGCGCCGGCCTTCATCGTGCCCTGGATGTTCGCGGCCCGCTCGAGCAGATCAGGACGACCGACATCTCCCACGAAGATGAAATCTCCGGTCGCCGCGGCAATGGGCGCATTCGCGACAGCGCCGTCGGTGACGACGAAGGTGATGTGCTCGGGCGTGTGACCGGGTGTGTGAAGGACCTCCAGCTGCACGTTTCCGATCGCGATCCGATCGCCATCGCGCAAGCGCTGGCCGTCATCGGCAAAGGCGTACTTCCATTGATCATCGCCTTCATCCGAGAGAAGCATCTTCGCACCGGTCAGCGACGCCAGCTGCCGCGTGCCTGAAAGGAAATCGGCGTGAATGTGTGACTCGGTGACGTGGGTGATCTCGAGGCTGTCTGCCGCCGCGGCCCGTGTGTACACCTCGGCGTCGCGGTGCGGATCGATAACTATCGCCTCACCAGAAGCGGCACATCCGATTAGGTAACTGGCTTGTGCCAGGGCGGGCTCGAAGAAGCGGCGAACAATCAATTTGTCAGGACCTCGGGAAGGACGGTGACTCTGATGAGCTTAGCGCAGGTTGTCGATCGCCAACGGTTCAATCGGGTCTGCTGGGGCAAATCCAAAGACCGCGCCATAGAAATAGAGCTCTGCCTCGAGGCTCCGAATGATGTTTTCCGCTTTGCGAAAGCCGTGCTGTTCACCGGCAAATGTCACATAAGCGACCGGGAGCCCTTTCCGGATCGCGGCGGCTGCCATCATCTCGGATTGGTTCGGTGGAACGACCTTGTCTTCGAGCCCCTGGAACAGGATCAGCGCCGCCGACAATCGATCGGTGAAGTGAATCGGTGAACGGGCACGATAGGTCTCCCGACCGGCCGGATACGGACCGACGAGCGAGTCGAGATAACGCGACTCGAACTTGTGCGTGTCGCGTGCGAGCACCTCGATGTCGCTGATTCCGTAGTAGCTCGCTCCCGCTTTGAACGTGTCGTGAAACGTCAGCGCCGCCAGGGTAGTGTAGCCGCCGGCGCTTCCACCGCGAATGATGAGTCGAGACGGATCGGCTCTGCCCGTATCGACCAGGTGACGAGCGCCATTCACACAGTCGGCAACGTCCGCGATGCCCCACCGGCCATTCAACCGCTCGCGATACTTGCGGCCGTAGCCGGTGCTGCCGCTGTAGTTCACGTCGAGCATCGCAAAGCCGCGGCTGGTCCAAAACTGGACTTCTTCGTCGAGCACATCCCATGTCGCCGTCGTGGGGCCTCCATGACTGACGACGAGCAGCGGCGGTAACTCACCTCGGGGCGCTTCGAAATCCGGATTCCGCGGCGCGTAATAGAAGCCATGGACAACAGCTTTGTCGTCGCCCGACACGGATTCGAAGGTGATGGCTTGCGGAATCGAAACCCAGGCCGGTTCAATCCGATCGTCCTTTGCGGAACGGACCACTTCGACGTGATGCGCACCAGACGACTGCGAGCCGAGCGGAACCCGGATAATCGACGGGGGCTCCGTGGGTGACCCACCAATGAAGAACAGCTCACGACTCGTCGCGCAGATGCCGTCCAACGCCTCGATCGGAAGATCGACTGTTTCAAACCGACGCGGCTCGAGATCCAGGAGGGCAAGCTTCCACTGCCCCACGTCCGTGTACGTCACGGCCAGCCGGTTGGAGTCGACGAACGCATACGTTCGATCGCTGAACACCCACTGCGGTTTGCCGAACTCAGCCTGCATAGGGTGAAGCGCTTCGATATGCCACGCATCCGCCTGCGCTCGCGTGCGATCCAGGCGAGCTACGGCGAGACCTCGCCGAAGCGGCCCGTCGGGCCGCGAAGGCGGGCCGGCGGCACCCGCGGCAGCCGCCCTGTAAAGATTCCACCACCCCGTTCGATCCGATACGAATATCAGCGTGCCGTCGGGCGACCACATCGGTTGGAAGATCGATTCTTGTTGACCACCCGCCACCAGATGCGCCTCGCCTGGAACGCCATTGCCATCAAGAGCGGCAACCCAAAGCCCGGTCCCGTCCCAGGGCATGTTGGGATGGTTCCATTGCAGCCAGGCGAGACGCGCGCCATCCGGGCTCAGAATCGGATCCGAATAGAAGTCCGCACCAGAAATCAGGACCGACTCGACTCCCCCATCAAGGGGTATAGCAACGATCGTGTTCACAGGTTCGTGAGTACCGGTTGGTCCCTCTGATTCACCCGGCTTGGCGCTGTGATCCTCGCGTACGCACAGCAATCGCTTGCGCCCGGCATCAATCGAACTGTCCGCATAAAAGTACCCCTCCGAGGTGAGGGCCTCCGGAGAACCAGTTCGTGGCTGTCGATACAATCGTTGGTCGCCAAAGTTCGAGAAGAATACGGTTCCCTGAAAGACGGTGAAAGCGGCGCCACCGTATTCATGAACTCTCGAGCGAACGTTGTAACCCTGCGGCGTGACGTCTGCGATTCGTCCGTCGCCTGACCGTCGAACGACGACAGCACGGCCTCCTTCCGACGCTCGACCTTCTGCCCAGTACAGGTCATCACCATCGAGGACCAGATGGTCGAATCGGAGAGCGCCGGCGGTCGCGCGAGCGGCCGTCAGCGGAGACTTCCACGTGCCATACGGAGCGACGGTCACGCTCAGTAGCTCCGCGCCAGCGCGACGATGAGGCGCACGAGCGCGTCGAGATCTCGCTTGTCCATGACCTCGACCGGTGAATGCGAGTAACGACCCGGCCACGACAGTCCGACATCGATCGCGCCGCCCGCACTGAACGCGCTGGCATCCGTGCCGCCGCTGGTCGTCCCAAGTTGCAGTGGAATCTTCGCGTCGCGCGCGATGCCGACGATGCGATCGACGATCGGAGGCGAGACGATGGTGCGGCTGTCGAGGATCCGAAGCACGGCGCCCTGTCCGAGCTTCGCCCCCGCGATGCGTTCGATGTCGACAGGCGTGTCGGTCGAGACGAACGTATCGACGGCAAACGCCGTGTCCGGTTTCAGATAGGTCGCCAAATGTTGCGCGCCGGTCAGACCGGTTTCCTCCTCGACGGACCATGCGAAGGTCACCTGGTTCTCGACCTTCGAGGGATCGATTCCCAGGAGCGCCAACAACAATGCAGCCGACCCGTTGCGATCGTCCATCGAACGACCGGTCGCACGTTGCGGGCCGAGCGACACGAACTGTTTGCGGACGGTCGCGCTCTGACCTTCAGCGATGCCCAGGGCGTTGGTCTCGGCCGCAGAGTCAGTTCCGAAGTAAAGCGCGAGTTGTTTGAGATCGGGCTGCGACTCCTTGGCGGTCGTATATCCCAGACGCGGTGCCAATATCGCCGGAACCAAGCCGTTCGGAGTCACAACGACCAGTGGATGCGCCTCGTAGACGGAAAGGTACATGCCTCCTCGAGATCGAACAGCCGCCGTCCCATCCTGCGAGATGCTCGCGATTTCGAACCCGACTTCGTCCAGGTGCGCGACGAACACCAACGGCTTGCCACCCTTGCCGAAGCTGACGGTGACGTTGCCGCGATCGTCCACCATCGGTTTCGCCCACGCGGGCATCTGCTTCAAGAGGTGCTGGCGGACCGGGCCCTCGTGACCCGACACACCGTAGGCATCGATGAGCGGCTGGAGCGTCTTGAAGGGATCGTCGCCATGTAAGAACGGGAACTCCGGCCCCTTATCGAAATCAGGCGAAGGACCAAGCGGCGGCAACACCACCGCCGCCGTGATCAGGGCCGCCAGGGCGTCGACATCGTCGGCATCGACGGTTTCGACGGGGGTCTGGGCGTAACGGACTGGCAGGCTGGCAACGTGAAGATCCAGGGCTTTCCATTGGTCGGGCAGGTTGAGACGAAGCCAGCCATCGGGCAGTGCTTGTGTCGCGACTCCCGCCGTTGCGGCGGCGGCGCGAAGAAATGGGCTGCTGCTTGCGACGAGTGGACCTTCGCCAAGCCGGCCAACTGAGCCGGTCGGATCGGCACCGGGATTCGACGAACCTCGCAGCAAGATCACGCGATCAGGCTTATAGGTTTCGAGGACACGAAGCAACCCGCGGTTGCCGTATTCCGACTGTGCGACCCATACGAACGTCACGCTGCCCATCGCGCCGCGGCCAGGGCTTCGGCGAATGATCTCGACCGTCGATAGGGCGGCGGCGCGGCCCGCAGCCGCGACGCCGCTCACGCGATTTCCGGCAACGCGTGTCGATCGCTCCCGAAGACTGACACTGTCGAGAATTCGGACACCAAGCTTCTCGACATCGGCGCGAGATTCAACGCCCAGGTCAACCCAGATGTCGTCGATCGCCTTGATGCGGGCTTCGTCTTCTGCGTCCCGCAGGGCACGCAAGTGTGTGGAAGGCGTCGCGATCACGCCTGGCACCAGCGCTTGTTTGGCCGTAACTACGACAATCGGTTGCCCGACGAAGAATTGGGTACCGAGCCGTGCCGCAGGCGCCGTGGTGTGACGGTGAACGCGCAGATATCCATCGTCTGTGATAGCGGAGACGACCAAGCCGCTTTCGTCCAGCGGCGCAACGACCAGCGTGTGAGGTGATCCGTTGCCAGTCCTCAGCACGATGTTGCCCATATTGTCCGCGCGAACGCGAGCGCCACTCGGCAACAACATCTCGATTGCTTCTCGAACCTGTGACTCGTAACCCGATACGGCAGGCTGCGACACAAGATGCAGGAGGCGTCCAGCGGTATCGGCCCATGCGATTGCGGGCGCAAGAATCAGCATCGAGATTGCAGTCAGCGGCAGGGTTCTGATCATGCGTCACCAGTTTCGAACAGCTCGGCAGTTGGCGGTTGGGCTTCCGGACACGACCGAGATTGTAACGACCGCGAACAGCCGACGTTTGTTCGTTTAACAACGTCGAAACGGAAACGGGCCTGGTTGGTCCGTCTAAGGTGTAGGAGCACGGAGGAAGTCATGCGGATCAGTGAAAGGCACGTGGGGGACGTGACGGTTCTGGATTTGGTCGGCAAGCTCACCCTCACGGATGGTCCTGGCCGAGTCAAGGACAAGGTCACCAGCCTGGTTTATCAGGGCCATCGCCAGATCGTGTTGAATCTGGCGGAGATTACTTACGTCGACAGCTCCGGTCTTGGGGAACTCGTCGCGTGCCACCTGACGGCCGAGCGCAGCGCCGGCTGCATCAAGCTCGCGAACGCGGGCTATCGAATGCAGGACCTGTTGGTTCTCACGAAGCTACTGACCATTTTTGAGTCACACCGTTCCGAGGCGGCGGCGATCGAGAGTTTTGCCCGGACAGCACTTCCGCACCCCGAGGAAGGCCCTCAGCCGCTGTGGTCAAGGATTTTCTAGAGAAACACCCCCTCCACCGGGCTTCTGTCCTTGCGGTTTGAGGCGTAGCTTCGCTACGATCAGCAAGCTGAACGGTAACGTCCGAAACCCTCCGAGGCCCGTGCCATGCAGATCTCCGAGCGAAAAGTTGGCGGCGTCACGATTATCGACTTGTCTGGACGCCTGGCGGCCGGCGACGGAACTGGTCGGCTGAAAGACAAGGTCACCAGCCTGGTGTTCCAGGGCGAGAAACAGATCATCCTGAACGTCGGGGATCTGAATTACGTCGACAGCGCGGGGTTGGGCGAGATGATCGCCTCGCATGGCGTTGCTACAAAGGGCGGCAGCACGCTCAAACTCGCGAACCTCGGGAAGCGTCTTCAAGACTTGCTGGTGATGACCAAGCTGCTCAACGTCTTCGAGTCACACGACACCGAGGACGCCGCGGTCGCGAGCTTCGCGCGCGTTTAGTCGCGCGGCCGCTCGCTCAGGGTGGCAACGGTCGTCTCACCGGCGCTCACGGGTGGTGAGATTCGGCAGGTAAGGGTCGCCGCATGAAGTTGAGCATCCGTCAGAACGACGGCGTCGTCATCGTCGACTTCGAGGGGCGCGCGACGGATACGGACGGCGCAATCCGCGACCTGATCGCGCAGCTCATCGAGCAGGGCCGTCGCCGGATTCTCTTCAATTTCGAAGGTCTCGAGTATCTCGATAGCACGGCGCTCGGCGAGCTGGTGGCCTGTCAGCTTCGCACGATTCGGGCCGGCGCGTCGCTCAAGTTGGCCAATGCCGGGCATCGCGTCAGCGATCTCCTGGCGATCACGCGACTGATCACCGTGTTCGACGCATACGACTCGGTCGAGGCCGCGATCGCCAGCTACGCTCAGGAGACGTAGAACGCTCCAGAGGTCGGCCCGTGAGCTGAGCGTGCTAGGTTTCGAGCGGTTTACCGCGCAGCACGCCGAGCTGCACGAGAACGGCGGTTACGTCGTACACCCGGAGTTCGTAGGTGATCTTTCCGTCGGGCCCGAAGGTGAAGAGCGCGGCGCCCTTGAAATCGATTTTCCTGCCGGTAGCCGGGATTCCGCCGAAGGGCGCGGACTGAGTGCCGCGGATTGCGAAGAACTGCGAAACGCGATCAGCGTCGATCAAAACGTCTCGACTGGTGAAGGTGAGGTTGGCGAAGGACTCGAACCAGTTGACGAAGACCTCTTCAATCCGCTCACGGCCTTCGATGCGTCCTTGCATCGGGCTTTCCGCCACCGCGTCCTCGGCATAGTCCGCGGCAAGCGCAGAGGCATCGCGTCGCATCCAGTCGTCATTACGACGGCTGAACAAGGCAACCAAGTCCTCTCGGGTCATGCGTAGCTTCCCTGACAACCCGCGAAATTGTACTCGTGTAAGGCGAAGGCGTCGAAGTTCGAGCGAGTATATTGCACCTGACACGTTCGTGCGTGACGACGCGGCCACGAGGTTGCGAATTTTTTGCACGGTCAGGGGCAGGCGCAGTACCCTTCCCAGGCTCAGCGACATGCGCGGACCGTTGAGATGAGCCTCGAACAGGATTTGTCAGCCGCGATCGACGGCGAGGTGCGATTCGATCGAATATCGCGAGTTCTGTACGCAACCGACGCGAGTGTCTATCAGATCGAGCCGCTCGGCGTCGTTCTGCCTCGATCCCCGGAGGACGTCGTCAAGGTGGTCGAGATTGCCGCCAGGCACGGCACCCCAATTACGGCGCGGGGTGGTGGGACGTCGCAGGCGGGTCAAGCCATCGGTGCCGGCCTGGTGCTCGACACCTCGAAGTACTTGAATCGAGTCCTCGAGATCAACCCCCAAGAACGCTGGGCGCGTGTTCAGCCGGGCGTCGTCCTCGACGAGCTCAATGCCGGACTTCGACCGTTGGGATTGCGATTCGCACCTGACCTGTCGTCCGCCGGCCGAGCTACGGTCGGCGGCATGATGGCCAACAATTCGAGTGGGGCGCGGTCCGTCATCTACGGCAAGACGATCAACCACGTGCTCGACCAGCACGTGGTTCTGTCTGATGCCGCGGTCGCGCACCTCCATCCATTGACGCCCTCGGAGCTCTCCAGCGCATGCGCCGGTACGGGGGATCGAGGCGGAAGCGTACCGGGTCGTGCCGGCGCTGGCCGCGCAACACGCGGCCGAGATCGATCGACGATTTCCCAAGGTCCTGCGCCGGGTTGGTGGCTACAACCTCGACGAGTTCACCCCGAGCGATCGCCCGGTGAATCTCACGAAGATCATGGTCGGATCCGAGGGCACCCTGGGCATCGTGGTCGAGGCGCGACTCAACCTCGTCCCGTTGCCGAAGGCCCGCGTGGTCCTGGTCGTCGAGTTCGAGGACCTGTTCGAGGCGCTCGCTGCGACGCCGGTAGCCCTCAGGCACGGTCCATCAGCCGTCGAGGTCATGGACGGGTTCATCCTCTCGCACACGCGCGAGAACGTGGCCCTCGATGCGCTGCGCCGCAGCATCCTATCGACCGACGCGGCCGGCTTGCTTTGCATCGAATTCGCCGGTGAACACAACGATCTCCTCCTCCCGCGACTCGGGGCGCTCGAAGCAGACCTGAAGAGCCATCGGTTCCGCTGCAGCACGTCGCGGGCGATCGATCCCAATGCGCAGGCGCGGATCTGGAGCCTTCGCGAGGCGGCGCTGGGCCTCTCGATGGCGATGAAAGGCGACGCCAAGACCATCTCCTTCGTGGAGGACACTGCGGTCGCGCCCGAAAAGCTGCGGGATTACATCGAGCGATTCACTGGCATCGTCAAGCGTCACGACAGCGTCGCCGGCGTCTATGCCCACGCCTCCGTCGGATGTTTACACGTTCGTCCGGTCATCGACCTCAAGACGGCGGCTGGCGTCCGGCGATTCGAGTCGATCGCCAACGAGGTCGCGGATCTCGTCCTTGAATTCGGAGGGGCCCTTTCTGGCGAGCACGGTGACGGGATCGTGCGTGGCGCGTTCACCGAGAAGATGTTCGGACCCGTGCTCTATCAGGCTTTTCGCGAGGTCAAGCGGGCGTTCGATCCGGACGGCCTCTTCAATCCGGGCAAGATTGTCGACTCTCCACCGCTGACCGCGAACCTGCGATACGGGGCCGGATACGAGACGCCCAATCCCGCCACGTTTTTCGATTACGCCGAGCACGGCGGCATGGGCCGTGCCGTCGAGATGTGCAGCGGGATCGGTGCGTGCCGCAAGAAACTGGATGGGACCATGTGCCCGTCCTACCGGGCGACGGGTGAGGAAAAGCACTCGACACGTGGGCGTGCGAATGTTCTGCGGCTGGCCATGGCCGGTCGTCTCGGGGAAGCCGGCCTGGGCGATGAGGGCGTCCA
This sequence comes from uncultured Acidobacteriota bacterium, assembly GCA_963724485.1. Lineage (GTDB taxonomy): Bacteria > Acidobacteriota > Vicinamibacteria > Vicinamibacterales > UBA2999 > JACCSI01. The sequence goes on along the minus strand of CAVRUW010000001.1, from coordinate 549,475 downwards.
CGATGTACTCGATCTGTGTCTCGAATGCCGGGCCTGCAAGTCCGAATGTCCGGTCGGTGTCGATGTGGCGCGGTGGAAAAGCGAGTTTCTCGCGGACTACTGGCGGCGTCATGGAATACCGCTCCGCGCCCGTGCGTTTGGACGAGTGCGCGACAGCCGCGCGCTGGGCGAGTCAGATTGCGCCGCTGTCGAACCGCCTGGCCGCGAGCACGCTCGGTCGCCGGTTCGCCGAGGCCGTGATCGGTATCGATCCACGCCGGCCCCTTCCAGAGTGGACACGAGCCACCCTGACCAAACAAATCGCACGTCGCAACAGCCAGCCTCACAAAGCCGATCCGATTCGTCCGCCGCGACAGTCCGCTGACACACGCTCGGCGGTGATCTTCTGCGATACGTTCACCGAGTATGCCGACCCTGAGATAGGAATCGCAGCGCTCGACGTGCTCGAATCGGTTGGCGTACGCGGACGGGTGGTGCCACACGAGTGTTGCGGCCGTCCGCTCATATCTCAGGGATTGCTGGAAGAGGCTCGTGACCTCGCGGCGCTCAATGCGCATCGCCTGTACGATGCGGCCTCGAAAGGTGAACCCATCGTTTTTTTGGAACCGAGCTGTCTATCCGCCATCCGCGAGGACGCACCGGATCTGCTGAGAGGAGACATCCGCCGCAAGGCTCGCGTCGTAGCCGATGCTTCCATGTTGTTCGAGGAGTATCTGGAACGCGAGTGCGAGTCGGGACGTACGTCGTTGACGCTCGGCGCCGGACCCGCACGGATCGCGCTTCATCCGCATTGTCATCAGCGCGCGATGGGTCTGGCCGCACCCGCGAAAGCCCTGTTGTCGCGCGTCCCGGGTGCGGTTGTCCACGATCTCGATGCCGGCTGTTGCGGGATGGCTGGGTCTTTTGGCTACACGCGTGAGCATTACGATGTCTCGCGCGCCATCGGTGAGCTCAAGCTGTTTCCGGCGGCGCGTGCGATGTCGTCGGATGCCGTGCTGGTAGCATCCGGCACGTCGTGCCGGCATCAGGTCGCGCACTTCACAGGAATGACAGCCACGCATCCAGCGGTTTTGTTGCAATCCCTCTTGAAGGGACACACCTAGATGTCGATTGCCTGGATTTCGCTGGTGGCTCTGCTCCTCGCGGTCACCCTCAGCATGTTCACCAAGGTGAACGTCGGCATCGTGTCGCTGGCGCTCGCCTGGATCGTCGGCGTCTATCTCGGCGGCCTGCCGCTGAACACCGTGATCGGCGGCTTCCCGATCCAGCTGTTTCTCACCCTCACGGGTGTCACGCTGCTCTTCGGAATGGCGCACGTCAACGGGACGTTGGAGCGTCTGGCGGCGCGCGCGGTCGGCCTGTGCCGCGGCAACGCCGGGATCATCCCGTTGATGTTCTTTCTCGTTGCGCTGTTCCTCTCGACGATCGGTCCCGGGAACATCGCCACCGCTGCTCTGCTCGCACCGATGGCTATGGCCATCGGACACCGCGCGGGAGTGCCCCCGTTCCTGATGATCCTGATGGTTGGCAACGGGGCGCAGGCCGGAGCACTCTCACCCTTCGCGCCAACCGGGGTGATCGTCAATGGCGTGATGTCGCGCATCGGGCTGGCCGGCTTCGAGTGGCAGACCTACTCCAACAACCTCTTCGCCCATCTGGTGATTACCTTCGTGGCCTACTTTGCTTTCGGGGGCTGGCGACTCTTTACTCGCCGCGGGCACACCGATGGGTCGGAGGTCGTCGAACACGAGTCGTTCGACCGGCGGCACTGGTTGACCGTGGCCATCCTGGTGCTGCTGGTTGTGGTCGTCGTCGCGTTCGACATGCAGGTTGGGATGGCCGCGCTGACGGGCGCGACGATCTTGTCGCTTGCCGGCGCGGCAGAGGAAAAGGAAACGATCAAGCGGATGCCGTGGAACGTCGTGTTGATGGTGTGTGGCGTGACGGTCCTGATTGGTGTCCTCGAACGAACGCAGGGCATGGACCTGTTCACCGATCTGCTCGCTCGCGTGTCGACGCCGAGTACGGTCACCGGCGTCATCGCATTCGTGACCGGCATCGTGTCGGTCTACAGCAGTACGTCGGGGGTCGTGCTGCCAGCGTTTCTACCGACGGTACCCGGCCTGGTTGAGCGGCTCGGTGGGGGCGACGCGCTAGCCATCGCGTCAGCGATGAACGTCGGCGGTCACCTGGTCGATTTGTCGCCGCTCTCCACAATCGGCGCGCTGTGTCTGGCGGCTCTCCCGCCCACCACCGACGCGCGTCAGGTCTTCAATCAACTGCTGGCGTGGGGACTGTCGATGACGGTCGTCGGAGCGGTGCTGTGCTGGCTGCTGTTTTAGTGGATCGAGCACAGGGAGATCAGGGAGATCGGGGAGGACTTTCACAGGGACTGTCCCTCGATGACAGGGACTGTCCCTCGATGACAGGGACTGTCCCCTACTTCAGTCGGAACCCCACCGGGGCTTTCGCCCTTCGAGAAACGCCCGGACGCCTTCCTTGAACTCGCCGCTCGCGTAACATTTCGCAATGATGTCGTCAGCCGGCGGGGGGCAGCGGTGAGCACGAATCGCCTGAAGGAGCGCCTTGGTCGCGGCGATCGTCGACGGCGCCCGCTGGCTCAACTCCAGCGCCAGCAGCCGGACCTCGGCATCGATGTTGTCGACGCTGATCATTCGCGTGACGAGTCCAGAATCCAGCGCTTCGTCGGCATCGATCAGGCGGCCGGTGAAGAGGAGTTCACGGGTTCGCGCCGGACCCATCAGATCGACAAGCCGCGCGGTGTTGGCGATCGACAAGCAGTTGCCGAGCGTCCGCGCGACAGGAACACCGAATTTCGCGCGGTTCGTGCACAATCGCAGGTCGCAGCCCAGCGCGATCGCACATCCTCCGCCAACCGCGGGACCGTCGACTACGGCGAGGGTCGGACGTGTGACTCGCTCGATGCGATCGATGATGGCGTCAAGGCGACGCTCGTACGCCACTCCGTCCTCGCCCGTCGAGAACTCCCGGAACTGGCTGATGTCAGTGCCGGCGGCAAAGGCTTCACCGGCGCCGCGAATCACCAGGACGCGCAACGACGGTGTCGCGTCGACCTGATCGCACGCCGTCGTCAACGCCTCGTACATGTCCCAGGTGAGCGCGTTTCGCGCCTGGGGACGATTGAAGGTTAGCGTGCCGATCGATCCATCGATATCCCACAAAACGTTGCTCGAAGGCATGGTTGTGCTCGACGTCACCCAGGTAATGGCGGGTCCGTACTGCGCGATGCTACTCTGCGACATGGGTGCGCGCGTGATCAAGATCGAGCCGCCTGACGGCGACTCGACGCGCACCATGGCCGGGGCTCGTGACGGCGACAGTGCGGCATTCAACGCCGTCAACCGCGGGAAGCTTGGCGTCGTCCTCGACCTGCGGCGCATCGAAGGACGCGATGCGTTCAAGCGGCTGGCGCAGGGTGCCGACGTCCTGATCGAGAACTATCGTCCGGGGGTGATGGCCCGGCTCGGGCTCGATTACGCGACGCTGTCGGCCGCGAATCCGCGGCTGGTCTACGCGTCGATCTCCGGATACGGGCAGACCGGTCCTGCCGCAGCCAAGGGCGGCTTCGACCTCGTGGCGCAGGGCGCGTCCGGGATCATGTCGGTGACGGGCGAACCCGATCGCCCGCCGGTGAAGGCGGGACTTCCGTTGACTGATCTTGGCGCCGGCCTCTTCGCGCTGTCGGCGATTCTCGGCGCCCTGGTGTGGCGAGCCTCGTCCGGCAGAGGCCAGCACATCGACACGTCCCTCCTCGATGCGGGCGTCGCGTTGTCGGTGTGGGAGGCGACGGAGTTTTTCTCCGGCCAGGAGCCGCAACGCCTGGGATCAGCGCATCGCATGAGCGCGCCGTATCAGGCCTTTCGCTGTGCGGATGGATACATCACGGTTGGCGCCGCAAATGACCGGACGTTTTCAAAGCTCGCGCTCGCGTTGGGGCACGAGGAGTGGGTCAACGACCCTCGATTCGCGACGGCGGATCTTCGCGTCCAGCATCGAGTCGTGCTGGCGTCGCTGATCGAGGAGGTCACCGCGAAAGCGTCACGCGAGGACTGGCTTCGACGGCTCGATGACGCGGGCATCCCGTGCGGACCGATCAACACGTACGGCGAGGTGTTCGCGGATCCCCAGGTGATTGCTCGCGAATTGGCGGTGGAGGTCGACCACCCCACGTTGGGTCGGCTGCGCACGCTCGGCACGCCGATCAAGATGTCCGCAACGCCGCTCAATCCTCATCGTCGCGCGCCGTTGCTCGGGGAGCACACCGAGACCGTGTTACGGGACGCAGGGTTCAGCGTCGACGAATTGCAGTCTCTGCGATCCTCTGGCGCAATTCGCTGATGTTGTGAGATTGGGACTGTCCCCCGATGACAGGGACTGTCCCCCGAAGACAACTGACCAAAACTGTCGCCGTGCCACTGTCGGGGCGGCACCCGCATTGCTCCTCTCGACGGCGGAGGACTCACTCATGCCACGCCATCGACGCTACGCACCAAGCGGCATCGTCTTTCACGTGATCAATCGCGGTAACGATCGTCGAACGCTGTTCTACGAAGCTGCCGACTATCAGAACTTTCTACGGCTCCTCGGACTCGCGAAGGAACGCTTCAAGGTCAGAATCTTCGGCGTCTGCGTGATGCCCAACCACTTCCACGTGCTGATCATGCCTTTAGAAGATGGCGCGCTCTCCGGCTTTCTCCACTGGGTTCAAGGCTGTTACGCTCGCGACCTTCGAGCACTTACGCACACGCTGGGGAATGGACACATTTTCCAACAGCGCTTCTGGAGTTCACCAATCGAAGACTCGTGTCACTTTCTCGCGGTGCTTCGTTACATCGAAGCCAATCCCGTTTGCGGCCAACTCGTCGCAGCAGCCGAGATGTGGCCCTGGAGTAGCCTGACGCTGCGCGAAGCGCACGCCGAACTTCTCGACGAACTGCCGTTGGCTCTGCCGACCGAATGGTCCGCACTGGTCAACGAAGAGCCGTGGCCAGGTCAGACCGACTGACCGGAGAATCTTGAAATCCATCGCAGAATTCGGCGCGGCTTCAGCTGACACTGCTTGTCATCGGGGGACAGTCCTTGTCACCCGGGGACTGTCCCTGTCATCGGGGGACAGTCCCCTGACAATTTGCGACACCCTCCCCCAGGCAATCGCGATACAGTTGTCCGTTCCCAACGGTCTTTTCCAAGGATTCGCCATGCACCGTAGCCCACGCCAATCCGCGATCTTGCTGCTCCTCCTGTCGCTCTCGCTCATCTCCGCCAACCCGAGCGCGCAGTCAGCCGTCAAGGTCACCACGCCTGAGCAGTTCTTCGGCCATCAGATCGGCGCCGACTACGTACTGCCGAACTACACCAAGTTCACCGAGTTCTTCCGTAAGCTCGACGCCGACTCCGATCGCATGACGCTCCAGAGCATCGGCAAGACCGCCGAGGGCCGCGATCAGTTGATGGCGATCATCAGCTCACCGGAAAACCACAAGAACCTGCAGAAGTACAAGGACATCGCCAAGCGCCTCGCGCTTGCGGAGGGACTCACCGACGAACAGGCGCGACAGCTCGCACGCGACGGCAAGGCGGTGGTCTGGATCGATGGCGGCCTGCACGCCACCGAGGTCCTCGGCGCGCAGCAGTTGATGGAGACCGTCTATCAACTCGTGAGCCGCACCGACGAAGAGACGATGCGCTTCCTGCGCGACGTCATCATCCTCGCCGTCCACGCCAACCCCGACGGAATGGAGTTGGTGTCGGACTGGTACATGCGCCAGCAGGATCAAAAACGCCGATCGACCAACGGCATTCCACGCCTCTATCAGAAGTACATCGGGCACGACAACAACCGCGACTTCTACATGTCTGCGCAGCCCGAATCCACCAACATGAATCGCATCCTGTACTACGAGTGGTTCCCGCAGATCATGTACAACCACCACCAGACGGGACCGACCGGCACGATCCTCTTCGCACCTCCTTTCCGCGATCCGGCCAACTACGTGTACCACCCGCTCATCATCACGGGCCTCGATGTCGTCGGCGCCGCGATGCACAACCGTTTCGTCGCCGAAAACAAACCTGGCGCGACGATGAGGCGCGGCGCGAACTACTCGACGTGGTGGAACGGCGGCCTGCGGACGACGGTCTATTTTCACAACATGATTGGCCTGCTGACCGAGAGCATCGGAAACCCGACTCCGATTGAAGTCGCGTTCGTACCGGATCGTCAGATCATGAGCGCCGACTTGCCGTTCCCGATCGCCCCACAGACATGGCACTTCCGTCAGTCGATTGAATACTCGATCACCGCGAACCGCGCCGTCCTCGACGTGGCCTCACGCAACAAAGAGCACTTCCTGTTCAACATCTACAAGATGGGCAAGGACTCCATCGAGAAGGGATCGAAAGATACCTGGACGATGTATCCGAAGCGCATTCAAGCAGTGAAGGACGAGGTCGCGAGGAGCAAACCCGCGCCGACGGCGGGAGGGACGGGCGGTGGTGGTGGCTTCGGTGGGCCGCGACCGGTCCCGATGGATCAGTACGACAAGCTGATGAAGCGTCCCGATTGGCGTGATGCTCGTGCCTACGTGTTGACCGCGGATCAAACGGACTTCCTGACGGCAACGAAGTTCATGAACTCGCTGATCAAGAACGGCATCCAGATCCATCGCGCGACTGCGCCGTTCAGCGCGGGCGGTAAGCAGTATCCGGCCGGCTCATATGTCGTAAAAATGGCGCAGCCATTCCGGCCGCATCTGCTGGACATGTTCGAGCCGCAGGATCATCCCAACGACTTTCAATTTCCGGGCGGTCCGCCGATTCCTCCCTACGACAGTGCCGGCTGGACACTCGCCTATCAGATGGGCGTGCAGTTCGATCGCGTGCTGGACAACGTCGACGGCCCGCTCGTGAAGCTCGGACCTGAATTGATCAAACCCGCGCCCGGGCGCGTCGTCGAAGCGGCGGGCGCAACCGGATACGTCGTCAGTCACGGCCTCAACGACGCGTTCATTGCCGTGAATCGCCTGCTCAAGGCAAGCGAGGAGGTCTTCTTCGTCGGCGATCGCACCTGGCAGAGCAAGGACGGCGCCGGGGTGATGTACATCACCGCGAAGCCGACCACGTTGGCGGTGTTGAAGACAGCGGCCAACGACCTCGGATTGACGTTTACGGCGGTGTCGCAGAAACCGTCGGGCGCGATGTACAAGCTCAACCCCGTAAGGATTGGGCTGTGGGATCAATATGGCGGCTCGATGCCGTCAGGATGGGTTCGCTTCATGCTGGAGCAGTTCGAGTTCCCGTTCGAGGTCGTGTACCCGAGCACGCTCGACGCCGGCAATCTGAAGGCGAAGTACGACGTCCTGCTCTTCCCCGATGGTGGAATCCCGGAGGGCGAGGGGGGCGGTGGGGGCGGCGGCGGGGGCGGTGGCGGTGGCGGACAGCCAAACGCGGCTGACATTCCGGCCGAGTACAAGAATCAACTGGGCCGCGTGACCGTCAAGCAGACGATTCCGCAGTTGAAACAGTTCGTCGAAGCCGGCGGTGCGATCGTCGCGTTTGGTGGTTCAGCCGTCCTCGGTCACCACCTCGGCCTCCCGGTCAGCGATCACCTCGTCGAATCACAGCCGAACGGAACGGAGCGACGACTCCCGAACGACAAGTTCTACATTCCGGGATCGCTGTTGCGTGTCGCGGTCGACAACACAAACCCCGTCGCGTTCGGCATGCCGAAGCAGGTCGACGTGATGTTCGACAGCAGCCCGGTGCTGCACCTTGCGCCGGATGCGTCGTTGCGCGGGGTACGGCCGGTCGCCTGGTTCGACAGCAAGGAGCCGCTGCGCTCCGGATGGGCGTGGGGTCAGCATTACCTCGAAGACGGTGTCGCCGGAGTGGAGGCTGCGCTCGGCAAGGGCAAGGTATTCCTCTTCGGACCAGAGATCACGTTCCGGTCGCAACCGCACGGGACGTTCAAGTTCCTGTTCAACGGGATCTACTACGGGACGGCATCGCCCGTCGGCGTGCCGTCTCGCGAAACGACAGCCGGCCAGCGTTAGGGCAGGAAGGGGTCGGGGCTACCAGACAATTCTGCGTACCGCGGGCGACCCGGTACGCAGAATTGTCAATTAGACCTGCCCCCTTTTCTCCGTGCACGCCGCCTCCCCACCCTCCGCCCTTCGGCACCCACTTTGCTGACTTCCATCAGGATTGGTGAAAACACGGTTGGGGAGCGTCAAGACCGCCCCGATTCGTTTGACACACGCCAAATCTGCCCCGACCCCATGTCGTCTTCGTCGCTACTCGGATCTCCTTCGCCCCAGGGACAGGAGCCACCGCAGGGCCATAGGGCCCTGCAGGACGAGATCACGCGACTTCACACCGTACTCGGCGCTTCACAAGCCAGTGAAGAACGACTACGGCTCGAGCTAGCGCAACACGACGAACGCCTGCAGCGCGTCGTCGGACGGCTCGCCGGAGGCATGGCGCATGACTTCAACAACCTGCTGACCATCATTACGGGCTACGCGATGCTGCTCAACGAGGACGAGCAGACGCCACCCCGCGCACGCGAACGCCTCTCCGAAATCCTTCGAGCGTGCAACGGCGCTAAAGAGCTGACGCAAAAGTTGCTGGTGATGAGCCGCAAGCAGCCTTCGCACCCTCGCGTCCTCGAAATCGATCAGTTCCTTCGCAGCGAAGCCGTGCAGCCGCTCGAGCAGTTGTCCGGAACGCGCGTGACGCTCGTCACCAAGCTCGGAGCCTCGGGGGCCAGCATCCACATCGACCCCACCGAACTGATGCAGATGCTGACGAGCCTCGTCCTCAATGCGCGTGACGCCATGCCGGCCGGAGGCAACCTCACCATCGCAACCGCACTGGATGAGGTCGGACAGAACGACCAGAATGAGGACCACGCACTCTCGCGCAGCCCTGGGCCTCACCTGCGCCTCTCGGTCAGCGATACCGGCGCCGGAATGGACGAAGCCGTACGCGCTCGTCTCTTCGAACCCTTCTTCACCACGAAACGACTGGGGACTGGCGCGGGACTGGGGCTCGCCATCATCAAGGGCCTGGTCGAACAGGCAGGCGGGTTCGTCGACGTCGCGACCGCACCGAGTCGCGGCACGACAATGACTCTCTGGCTTCCGCTCACGACGAGACCGATCACTTCGCAGCATGCGGCGACCGCTGTAACGCCGCGGGGCGGCAGCGAAACGGTCCTCCTCGTCGAGGACGAACCTGGTGTGCGCGAACTGACACGGGCGATTCTCGCTCGGCTCGGCTACCGGGTAACCGACGCGCCGGGCCCCGACGCAGCCCTGCGGCTTGCGCACGAAGGCTGTCGCTTCGATCTCGTGGTCTCGGATCTCTTGATGCCGGGAATGGACGGCCGGCAGATGATGCGCGAGCTCGGGAGACTGACCCCCGGAGTCAAGGTGCTGTTCATGTCGGGCTACGCCGACATCACCTCCGGATCGGACCAAACCGTGCAGTACGACGCGAACTTCCTCGCCAAGCCATTTACACCAGCGGCCCTGGCGCAGAAAGTCCGCGAAGCACTCGACGCCGGCTGACGCCGCCTACTTCTCGACGATGTCGGCGCGGAGCGTGCCGACGACTTTCAGGAGCTCATCTTTCTCGGCCGCAGGCACCTTGAACTGGTCCAACGTGGCGGTGAGATGTTTGACAGCCGCGTCCCATTCCGACCCCGAGATCCCCAGCCCCTTGTGCGCCGTCTTCATGTCTCGCCCGATGTAAACGCACGGTCCGCCGGTCACGGCGCAGATCTGGTCGACGGCCAGCTGCCGGATGTGCATCAGCGTATCCTGCGAGTGCACGAAATACTTGGCGAGGACCGGATCTTTGACCAGGCGCGGTACGAAGTTGTCGACGACGGCGGCGATGGCATCGTAGCCACCAAGGCGCTTGTACAGGGAATCCGGCTTGGCCTGGGCGGCTGCCGTGGCCGTAGTTGCAACCACGAACGCGAGGAGCGCAACCGATCGGGCGATGTGTCGCATGTGATCCTCCAATAGGGCTGGCGAAGGTCCGGCCAACGCCCGGAGGCCCTCGCCGTCTAGCCCCGTAAACCCCCAAGACGCGCAGGCTATTCCCTGTGCCCGGCAGTGCGCTAGATTAAGGTGAGATTCGGAGGACGGAGATGACTTACTACGGCGGCAAGGACATGGCTGAGGCGTTCCGTACGGTGCGCCGCAACACCATCCAGATCGCGGAAGACATTCCCGACGACAAGTACGACTATCGCGCGGTGCCAGACGTGCAAACCATCGCGCAGGAGCTCGCCCATGTCGCCGCTGCCACGTGGTGGCACCGTCAGGCACACTCCGTCGACAAGAAGACATTCATCTCGTTCGACGACTTTGCCAGTTACATGGGCAAGAGCGCCGAGCTCGAGAAGGGGTTGACGACGAAGGCGCAGATTCTCGATGCCCTGCGCAAGGGCGGAGACGACTTCGCACAATTCCTCGAATCGCTCACGGCCGAACAGCTGGCCGAGACCGTGAGTTTCCCGCCGCCGGTTCAACCATCGAGCCGCACGCGGTTTGAAATGTTGCTCGGCGTGAAAGAACACGAAATGCACCACCGCGCCAAACTGATGGTCGTCGAGCGACTTCTCGGTATCGTCCCCCACTTGACGAGAATTCGGCAGCAGCGGATGGCGGCTCATAGCCCGGCGAGGTGACTAACGATCCGCCTTGCCCAGTTGCCCTATTCCTGAGTCAGTCTCCCCTTAGCGTCATCGCTGGATCGATCTGCACCGCGCGTCGGGCCGGAAGCAGACATGCGATCAAGCCGCTTGCGCAGACCACGGCGACGACTGCCACAAACGTGACCACGTCGGTTGGCGGAACTCCATACAGCAGGGCGTCAACGGTTCGACCAATGGCCAGACTCAACACGACACCCGCCATCAAACCGATCAAAGTCGGTCTCATGCCTTGATCGACGATGAGCCGTGCAATGTCCGAGGCCACGGCACCCATGGCCACGCGAACTCCAATCTCCCGCTGACGCTGACTGACGACGTAACTGAGCGCGCCGTAGAGTCCAATCGTCGCGAGTAGCAACGCCGTGCCGGCAAAGACGGCAAGCAAGACGAGGGTGAACCGGCGAGTCGCCATCGAGGCCGAGACGATGGACTCGTAACTGCGCATGTTGGCGACCGGCTGAAGAGGATCGATCGTGCGGACGGTCTCACGTACCGCGGCGGCGATGGCGAGCGGATCGCCGGACGTGCGGACCACCACCGACAACATCGACTCAGGGTAGTGCGTCTGATCGTGAGGAATGTAGACCTGCAGGGTTGCCGGCAGATGAAGTCCGTAATGACGGACATCTCCGACGACGCCAACGATCGTGCGCATGGGATTGTTGGGCCCGCCCGCGACTCGAATGCGCTGCCCAACCGGATCCTGATTGGGCCAGAGCTGCTCTGCCATCGTCTGTCCAATGACGGCGACGGGAGCCGATGACTGTCGATCCGATTCATCGAGCTGTCGCCCGCGCAGGAGAGGAATACCCATCGTCTCGAAATAGCGAGGCCGGACGGCATAGCGATCGGCCTCAGGTGCGGCAGCCGGATTGTCGAGCGGACGGCCTTCAATCGTGATGCCTGATCGATCGTAGTTGTTGGTCAACGGCAACTGCGTCGCGGCGGTCACGCTCGTCACTCCTGGAAGCGACAGGAGTCTGGCCGTCAGGTCGTCATAGAAAGCGGTGATTCCCTCGTTGTCCTGGAAGGCTTTTCCGGTCGGATCCAACTGCATCGTCAACGTGTTGGAGGGATTGAATCCCGGCTCGACCGTCAGTAACCGCATGAAGCTTCTGATCAAGAGCCCCGAGCCAACCAGCAAGACGGCCGAGAGCGCAACGTTCAAGGTGATGAGCGTGGCCCGATAGCGCCACGTCGATGGCGTCGTCGTATTACGACGACTCATGCTGGCCACGTTGACGTTGCGCGCAATCAAGAGACGCGCGGGAGCCAGCCCAAACACGATGCCGGTCAGAACGCTGATTACCATCGCGTAAGCGAGGACGCGACCGTCGACGGCAATTGCACTGAGCCGTGGAATGGCGGCTGGCCCGTGCGCGGCGAGGAGCGATGTGCCCCACCAGGCCAGGGCGGCGCCAGCGACCCCACCGAGCAAGGCCAGCAGCACGGCTTCGGTCAGCAGCTGTCGCAAGAGTCGCGTCGGCGAGACGCCCAGCGCGCGACGAATCGTCACTTCGTCAGAGCGCTCGCTGGCACGAATGAGGAGGAGATTGGCGATGTTGGCGCAGGTCATCAGCAAGAGGACGCCGACGGCACCCCATAGCAAAAACAACGTGCTGCGAACCGGACCCAGAAACTGATCGCGCACCGACACAACCACCGCTCGCGGCTGTGAGTAGTCGGACGCAAACCGCGCGGCGAGTGATTGGTAGATTCGCGTCACATCAGCTTCGGCCTGAGTGATTGAGACTCCCCGCTTCATGCGTCCGACGACAAAGATATGGCGGCAGCTGCGACAGGCCTGCGGAAGTTGCGGTGCGTAGCCCAGCACGCTCCAAATCTCGGATTCCGGAAACATCCTCGTTGTCACGAGGTCGTTGACCATGGGAGGCATGACGCCGGCCAGCATGTAGGTGACCTGGTTGATCTGCACCGGCTTTCCCACCACGTTTGGATCAGCACCAAAGCGGCGCCGCCACAGACCATCGCTGATCAACGCCACGCGCCGGCGATCCGGATGATCTTCTGACTGATCGAAGTCCCGGCCAACCGCCGGGGTTACTCCCAGCGTTCTGAAAAAGTTCCAGCTGACACGAGCCCCCGCGACGCGCTCCGCGTCTTTCCCATCGCCTGCGAGGATGGCTGACCAGCCAGCCATTGCGGCGAGACCATCAAACGCCTGCTGCTCGGCGCGAATCGTGTCGAACGAGAAGTACCCGGTGGTCCCTGGGTCTTCGTCGGGTTCGTCTTCCTGCACGAGCATCACGCGATCCGAATCGGGATAGGGCAGCGGTGCGAACAGCACGCCGTTGACCACCGAGAAGATCGCCGTGTTCGCGCCAATGCCGAGAGCCAGCGTCAGCGTGGCCGTCAGCGTCAGCACCGGACGCCGCGACAGCATGCGGACCGCGTAAACGAGATCTCGCTTCAGGATGTCGAGGTGTTCCCCCGGGGCGGTCTTCACGACGTCTGCCAGAGTCGCCAGCCACAGTCGCAAGAGTGACGTCGCATTTCGAGCGTCCTCTCGCTCGCTTCGAAAGGCGATCTCCATTTCACGACCGTAGTCGTCACGAAACTCGGCTGGCAGCAGGCGCAGCAGGAAGCGCAGGATGCGGTCGGTCACGGTCATGCCTTTCGCAGCTTGAGTTTGGCCCGGGCCTGTCGAACAGCTTCCTCGAGACGCTCGGCTTCGGCGATCACGACCTTCCGGCCTCGATCGCTGATGCGGTAGTAGCGTCGGCGCTCATCGTCCAGGGCGGGGTCGGGACGCGCCGAGCTCTCTTCGATCAAGCTGTCTTCGAGCAGGCGCTTGATGGCGGTGTAGAGCGTCGCCGCGCGCAGTGACACCTGACCTCCCGTGCGTCGCGTGACCTCCTTGCCGATGGCGTAGCCGTGCTTCTCACCGTCGACCAGGGCGACGAGTACTTGAAAGGCTGCCGGGGACAGCGGCAGGAATTCGGAGATCGCGGCTCGGTTCACAATTGTCATACTATATCAATAAATGAAATAGTCGTACAGGTCCTGATGGTCTCATCGGACCGCTGATAGGACTGGAATATGCTGGCGCCGTGCGGATTGTCATCGCCGGGCTCCTGTTGGTCAGCGGCCTGTGGAGCACGGAACAGCCGCGGACGCCCGCGCTGCTGCGAGTCGGAGATGCGCGTGTCAATGCCAGAGCCTTGCAACCCTACAAGGCACGCTGGAAGGAGACGCTCGTCGACCCGACGAATCGTGTCGTCGAGCGAGGGTTCCGCGACGATCACCTGGATCGACAGACGAACGATGGCAGAGAAGAATTGGTGCGGACGGTGGTCGTCACCGAACCCGATGGCAGCATCCGCGAGTCGATACGGGTCGTGGTGGACGGTGCCACGTTCGCGCCCATCCGCAGCGAATGGCGTGCCGGTGGACGTTCATTCGAGTTCGACTTTCATGGCCAAACCATTTCCGGTTTGCGGATCAACGAGCCCGGTGGCCCGCCGTCGAAGATCTCAGCCACGGTCTGGCAACCCGTCTTCGATTACTACGGCGGGATGACGGACCTTTTCCTCGCCACGCTGCCTCGCCGGGCGGGCGTTTATTCGTTTCCAGCAACGCTGGTCACCGGGGGCGCCGGAGCCGCACCTGATGGCCTCGACTGGCCGCTGGTCGAAGCGATTGGCGACGACGTCGCGCGTGGTGCGGGCGGAAAGACGATCAAGGCATGGCGAGTCGAGGCCAACACGCCGTACGGGTTCTACAAGGTGTGGGTCACTGACACGCCGCCGTATGTCGTCCGCACCGTGATCCTCCAGGGTCCCGGCACGCGCATCACCTACGAGCTGCTGTGAAGGTGCATAAAAGGGGACAGTCCCCTTTCATGCATCTCGGGACTGTCCCTGTCACCGAGGGACAGTCCCTGTAACGAAGCAGAATTTGCGCGACACGCGGGCGGACGTTCGATCAGAAACTGCGAGATCCGACTACTCGCACTCGCCGATCTCCCACGATTCCCACGCATTCGTCGCTGGCAGACCGCTCGCATTGCCGCGCATCCGGAGGACACGCATGCGCGACAGCAGCTTTGGCACCGTGAGCGATCGGCTGGATCGACTGGAGGAAAAAATCGAACAGCTCACCGACGTCGTCGGCCGCATGGCGGACGACGTGGAGGCAGGATTTGCCGACGTCAGGAAGATGAGCGACTCGGAGTTTCGGCAGCTGAAACAGGCGATTACGTTCTGGGGTGGCCGCGTCCGCGCGGTCGACGATCGCGATGCGCTACGCCGTCGCGGCTGACGTACTTTCTGCGGCTACACTGAAGATGTGTCGCGACTCGCTCGACTCGCGCTGTTCCTCGCTGCCGTCTCCTGCGCGCCCTCTCCAGCGGCGCACACGACAACTGACGGCGAGCAGCCACGAACCTCTCAGCGCCAGGTCACGTCACCGGAGACACGCGTCGGCCGCCCTTTCGATGCGCGCGTCGTCATCGTCGGGGACGGCGATACGCTCGAATTGATTCCGTCGGGTGAATCGCAGCCGATTCGCATCCGGCTGGAGGGGATCGACGCGCCAGAATTGAACGAAACCTTCGGACGCGAGGCGACCACGTACACACGTCGCCTCCTGTACCAGCAGCAGGTGCGAGTCGAAGGGCGTGACGTCGACGGCTACGGACGCCTGGTCGCGCGCGTCCTGGTCGGCGGTCGCGACGCCAGCCGCGCGCTGCTCGAGGCAGGTCTCGCGTGCCACTTCACGCGATTTGCGAATGACCCGGTCCTCGCCGCGGCCGAGCGGCAGGCGCGCTCCACCAACCTGGGATTCTGGTCGCCCACCGCCGAGAAGCCACGCTGTACGGGCCTCGCAACAACGGCGAGCCCGGACCCGCGCGCCAAGGGCGGAACCAGCCCGGGCGGCACGAGCACGAACACCGGTCGCCCGTCGCGATCGAGCGGACGCACGGACAGTGCCGCGGCGTTCCGCGGCAACGTGAACAGCCGCCTGTATCACGCGGCGAGCTGCCCGAACGCCAACTGCCGGAACTGTACGCGCGTCTTCTCGACCGAGGCCGAGGCGCGTGCCGCAGGTTTCACGCCGGCCGGCGATTGCCTGCGGCCCTGACCTTCACACCTTCGCGGGCTCGACGTCGCGATCGTCGAACAGCCCCGGAGTCGTGACCTCGCGTCGATCCCAGCCGCGTGACAAGCAGCCGCAATCGAAGTCCGAGTCAGGCAGGAGATCCGCAAACCTCAAGTCGTACTCACCCAGCCGATAGGTTTCTTCCGCAAGGATGTGGTCACGAAGGAACGTGAGCGTCTCGACCCGCTCGTGGGCACGCTCAATCTCGTTCTTCACGAGGCGCGCCGGTATCTGCACCGCATCGTCAGCCGGCGACACCTCCAGCTGCTTCGCCCAGTGCGCCGCCTGACGCGCATGCGACTCGATCCGCTCGTCCAACTTCCCTCGCAGTTCTTCCCCGCTCATCGTCACTTTCAGCCCGTCAATCACAACCGCCTCTCAATCCGACCTCGGGACGACGATGCCATCGTCGTCGCACGAACGTCAACCGGTCGCCTGACCGAGCTCTGATACCATTTGCGCTGCGTGAATCGCGTTGCGATTGTCGCTGCTGGAATCGGGGCGGTTGCATTGGCAGCCGGAGTCTATTTGTTGCGCGATACGAACGACTCGTCAGAGCCCGTTCGGAGAGAAGTCGCCGCCGAACGTCCGTCCAATACCACCGCCACAACCGCGATACCCACGACAAGCCCCGTCCGCGAGCCAGCACGAACCGCCACGAAACGTGCCGCCACTCCAAAGGCGGCTGAAGGCGCGCCTGCCGCCGAGGCGCCCGTCGCAGAAACTGGCAGCCTGCGGGTCGTCAGTGACGTTGCCGGCGCGCAGGTCTTTCTCGACCGGCAGTTCATTGGGGCGGCGCCCGTCACCGCCAGTGATCTGAAGCCCGGCACCTATCAGTTGAACGTGTCCGCGCAGGGGTTCGAAGCTCACGTCGAGACGGTGGAAATCACGGCAGCGGCTCGCGAGATTTCCGTGAACTTTCGCGCCGTGCGCCTCGATGCATCGCTGGATGTGATCCACAAGCACCGGATGGGTTCCTGCCGAGGCCGCCTGGTCGCCACGCCTGCTGGTCTTCGATATGACACGAGCGACAAAGACGACCTGTTCACAGCGGGGCTGCTGGACCTGGACACCTTCCAGGTGGACTATCTCAACAAAAGCCTGAGGATTCAGCCGCGTCGCGGAAAGCGATACGACTTTGCCGACCCGGACGGCAACGCTGACCGTCTTTTCGTGTTCCACCGCGATGTCGAACGCGCGCGGGAACGGCTCAAACAGGGCGGCACGCAATAGCATGTTCCGACAGGCGTCACGGCGCGGCCAATCGGCGATAATCCTCCAGTCATTCAAGGAGGCTCCATGTCGCTCGGCCGACGAGAATTCCTGATTGGTGCCGGCTCGCTCGTCGCGTCCGTCCGACCTGCGCTGGCGCTTCTACAGAACGCGCATCCTGCCGCGGTTTTCCAGGCGTCGGTGCGCGCCGACTTCCCACTTGCGTTGCAGGAAACCTACCTGAACGCCGCCGCCATTCATCCGCTGGGGACGTTCGCCGCCCGTGCCGTCGAACAGACGCTGGCGTATCGCCTGCAAGGTCCCGGTGAAAATCGGCGCGACTTCGGACCCACTCAACAGAACGACCTCAAGAAACGCTTCGGGCAGCTGATCAACGCGACGCCCGAAGAGATCGCGTTCACCTCGAGCACCTCGGACGGCGAAAACATCGTCGTGATGGGCCTCGACCTTGCGAAGCGTGGGGGCAACGTCGTGATCGACGAGCTGCACTTCACGACTTCGCTCTACATGTACAAGGAGCTCGAAAAGAAGGGCGTCGAGCTTCGCATCGTCAAGCATCGGGACTGGGCGATCGACATCAACGACATGGACCGCGCGATCGACAAGAACACGCGCCTGGTTTCGTTGGCGCTCGTCTCGAACGTCAACGGCTACATGCACGACTGCAAGGCCGTGAGCGCGCTGGCACACGCCAAAGGCGCGCACGTTTTCGCGGATATCATTCAGGCGGTCGGCGCCGTGCCGGTTGACGTCAAGGCGCTCGGCATCGACTTCGCGGCGGCGGGCACCTACAAGTGGCTGATGGGAGAACGTGGACTCGGATTCCTCTACGTCCGGCGGGACCTGCAGGACTCAGTGCTCCCGACGACGCGATACGGCCATCGCCAGGTGACCAACTTCAATCGAGCTGCGATGACGTGGGAGCCGTTGCCCGGCGCCGCGAAGTACGAGACCGGCAACATTCCCGTGATGCTCGCCGCCTGCGTATCCGAGGGCATCACCTACGTGCAAGCGCTTGGTCTGGACAAGATTCGCGCGCACGCGCGACAGTTGACGGCCAGGCTTCAGCGCGAGTTGCCGCCGCTTGGCCTGACGCCACTGACTCCACCCAATACTGAAACACCAATTCTTGCATTCGGATTGAAAGACGCCGAGACGACGGCAAAGATCCTTCAGGCCGCCAAGGTCACCGGGACGATTGTCGCGAACGAGAATCGCTTGCGATTGTCGGTTTCGGTCTTCAACACCCATGACGACGTCGACCGCGTCGTCGAAGTCCTCAAGGATCGGCGTACGTCGGTGGCCGGCGCCATGTGAGCGAGTTGTGAAGAGTCACGAACAGGTAATGGACACGAGCGAGTCCGCTCGTCTAGCGACGCTGCGGAGTTACCGGATTCTCGATACGGATCCCGAGCAGGCCTTCGACGATATCGTCCTGCTCGCCTCGCAGGTGTGCGGCACACCGATTTCGCTCATCACGCTCGTCGACGAGAACCGGCAATGGTTCAAGGCGCGTGTGGGTGTTTCGATCGAGGAGACGTCGCGCAGCGTGTCTTTCTGCTCGCACGCGATCAAAGGCCGGGGAATCTTCGTCGTGGCCGACGCGCTCGAAGACGTGCGCTTTCGGGAGAATCCGCTGGTGCAGGGCGAACCGCACATTCGCTTCTATGCCGGCGCACCACTCGTCGCGAGCGACGGTCATGCGCTCGGCACGTTGTGCATCGTCGATCACGTCCCGCGCACGTTGACCGACGGCCAGCGCCGCGCGCTCGATGCCCTGAAACGACAGGCCGAGTCCCAACTCGAATTGCGTCGAAACCTGAACGATCTGGGCCGGGCACTCGCGGAACGCGACCGCGCCGAGGCAGCCAAGGACGCGCTGGTCGGCCAGCTGCGCGGCTCGCTGCAGAAGATCGATAAGTTGAGCGCACTGCTGCCACTTTCGTCGAACTGCGAGATCAACATGACGATTCCCGCGACGCCCGCGGGCATCCAGACGGTCAGCGAGGGCGTGACGCAACTGCTCCAGACCAAGCAGTGGTCCGAAGACGAGCTGATCAAAGTGGATCTGGCCCTTCAGGAAGCGCTCGCCAACGGCATTCGACACGGGTGCAAAGGCGATCCGACCAAGTTCATCCAGTGCAGCCTGACGTTCGATGCCAGTGGCGAGCTTCTGATCGTGGTCCGCGATCCTGGGTCAGGATTCGACACAGCGTCCGTCCCCAACCCGCTCGACGCCGCCAACATGATGAAACCCAGCGGTCGTGGCGTATTTCTCATCAATCAGCTGATGGACGAAGTGGCTTTCAAGGATGGCGGACGCGAATTGCTGATGAAAAAACGTCGCGATCCGAAGGTGGTCGAAGGGTAGCCGCTGCGTATAGCGCTCGAGCACCTGACGCGAACCTGTTGCAGAAAAGCCTGGCGACTTTCGAGGCGCTTTACGGGGCAACAAACCCGCGCACGCTGGAGGCTCGCGCGCGTCTAGAGCGCAGTCGATAGAACTTCAGACGACACGTTAGTGGTCAGTTGCACGAGGACGAGCCGCATGCAACCGACCACTGCCACCGAACAGCCTACCAGTCCACCTTCACGCCAAATCGGATGATGCGTGGCGGGATGATGGTCGACGGGAAGCCGAATGTGGCGCCCGACACGTACAGCTGCCGGAACTCGGCGTTGCTGTTCGTGATGTTGTACAGGTCCATAAACCCGGACACGGAGCGGCCGCCGAAGCGGAAGACCTTCTCCGCGCGCAGATCCCAGATCGTCGTGTGGTCGAACCGCTGGGTGCTGAGCGGCTCCGCGAGTACAGCCTGCGTGCCGTAGTTGAACCCCACTTGAACGATGCGGCCGACCTGTTCGCCCGACTGATGCCGCAGCATCGGCGTCAGGCGGATGCCGTAGGGCGCTTCGATCGTCGACATCAGCTTGGCCGTCCAGTTCGTGTACTCGTAGGCGCCGTCCTCGCGATCCGTATTGATCAGATCGTTTGGCGTTAACGGCAACGCGTACTGGCGCACGGTGTTGCCGCCGAAGCTGTTGCCGTGATCGGAGTTCCACGTGTGCGTGAACGACGCCCGCAGCGACCAGCGGCCGGCCATCCGGCGGTTGCCGCTGACTTCCCATGTGTAGTAATCACCGTTGGCGTCGGGCTGATTGACGACCGTCGTGAGTGTCGGCAGGGTGCGGCGCGACTCCTCGAGGTTGAACCCGTTGATTGCCGGACCGTCGTCTCCCGTGCCCACGCGTCCGTCGGGACCGGGGTCGGCGAACGTCGCGGGCACGTTGAACGCACTGAACGGGCGATTGGCATCGGCGTTGACCCGCTGATTGCGAATCTGCCGGACGACGAACCCAGTGCGCACGCCGAAGTTGGTGGCGAGCTCACGCTCGAACCATCCGGAGTACTCGCGCGTGAAGGTGTTCTCGAGATCGGGATCGACGACCGTGCTCGCGACGCCCCCTTGGTTGAAGATCGGCGCTCCCTGCTGTTCGCCCTCGTCGAAGAAGCCGTTCTGGTTCGTGTCGGTCCACGCGTATCGCCGGAACCACGGCGAGCGGTTCGGATTGGCGGCGGTTGAGATGTCGTTGCTCGGGTTCCACCAGGTACTGGCCGAAGTTGAACTTCAGCACCGTTCGGCCCGAGCCGGTCAGGTCGTAGGTCACGCCGAGGCGCGGGCCGAAGAGGTTCCAGCTCACCAGGTCATCAACCGCCGCGAACGTGATCGGCGTCGAGCTGAAGCGTCCGGCCGGGTGCGACTGCTCCGGCAGCGAGTTGACGAACCGATCGAAGCGGAGGCCGGGCGTCAGCGTCAGCCGATTGTTGACGCGCCAGATGTCGTTCACGTAGAGCGAGTACGTCATCAGCGTTGCTTTGATCGCGCCAGGATCGAACAGCTCGACTTCCGAGGCCTGCGGGATGTTCTGCGAATTGTTGCGGAAGTACCAGATCGTCTGGTTCCCGTACGACGTCGGGAAGAACTCCTCGAAGAACGTCTCGTGGAACACTTCGCCGCCGACCTTGAAGTCGTGGCTTCCGGCGAGACCGTCCTTGAAGTAGCTGAGCGAGCCCAGCACCTGGTTACGGCGGCGGTTCTGCTGGCGATGCAGGTTCGGACCGGTCACGACGCTCGTGGTCAGGTTCTGAATCCGCGGTCCGGTCGCGTTCTCGTTGGGTACCAGCGGCCAGTTGTAGCCGAACTGCCCGCCGCGCACCTCGGTGAACATCGAGTCGCTCAGCACCTTGTTCCACTCGCCCTTGTAGACCCAGGCCCAGTGCCGCTGGTTCTGCGTCGAGCCCTCGGTGGGGTTGATTGGGCTGGTGATGCGCGTCGCGTCGAGACGGGTCGGCTGGATCTTGAGCGTTCGCATCATCGAGCCGATGAACTTGTTGTTGGCGGGCGCCGAGTAGGTCGCTTTGCCGCTGAAGTGACGCAGCTTCGTCTGGTGCGGCTTCACGGGGAAGCGCGGCTCGTTGATCTCGGTGTCGAACTCGCGGAATGAGCCATACCACCAGAGCTTGTCGCGCTGGATGTAGCCGCCGCCGTCCAGGTTGAAGTCGTAGTACACCTTCATCCGGTTGACATCCTTGTCACGGATGCCGCGCGTCACCTGCTCGTCGGTGATGTTGGTCGCCTGCAGGCTCGAGTTCTGATAGTCGGCGTAGACCAGGCCGTGGTACTGGTTGCCGCCCGACTTGATCATCATCTGCGTCTGCACGCCGGGCTGCCCCATGTCGGCGCCGTGGCCGGCCGTACCGGCGGTCACTTCCTCGAACGCGCCGTAGTCGACATAGACGCCGATGGCGCCGGTGCCTTCGGTGGTGACGAGACCGTCGATCATCACGCGGTTCTGATCGCCGCGCGCGTCGTAGGTGCGATAGCCGCTCTGCGTTCCGGCAGCACTGCCGCCGACGTCGATGCGCGACATCGTCACGGCTGGCGACTCGGCGAGAATCGCCCACATGTCGCGCGCGCTCGGAATCGACGCGAGCTCTTTGTAGTCGTAGTTGGTGGAGGTCTTCGTCGACGAGACGTCGACAATGGGTGAATCACCCGTGACCGTGACCGTTTCCTGCAAGCCGGACACCGACAACGTGACGTTGAGCGTGGCCGTGAAGCCGAGCGTCACGCGGATGCCCTCGCGAACCACCGTCGCGAATCCGGGCAGCTCGTAGGTCACTCTGTAGGTGCCAGGTGGGATACCGGGGAAGCGGTAGTTACCCTCTTCGTTGGTAACCGCCGTCATGTTGCCCTGCATTTGCGGGGCGGTGATGGTGACCGTGACACCGGGCAGCAGGCTGTCGGAACTATCGACGACCTTGCCGTTGATCGCACCCGTCGTCGCACCAACCGTCTGCCCGGCAGCCGGTCCAGGGAGCAGCACACTCAGACAAGCCAATACACCGATCAGAAGTCTCATGACCCAACCTCCGCGGCCCGAGGACGTCCACTCGAGTTTTCAAATGTTCTTACATGTGGGGAAAAAGCCTTAAGAGCGTGCCTGATTATCGTCCCGAGCCAGATGGAGTCAAGCAAAGACCAGAAACGGCTGGGGTGGACGCCGGGACGAACTCTGGCAACTGAAGCTGGGGGCTGTCCCCCGATGACAGGGACTGTCCCTCGATGACAAGGCCTGTCCCCTGTCGCAGTTCAGCTACCATCCCGCGAATGGCGAGGCTCGACCATCCACTCTCCGAACGCTTCGACCGTGCGCTGACTCTCGCGCACAAGGTCCATCGTCAGCAAGCACGGAAGGGCACACAGATCCCCTACATTGCGCACATTCTCGGAGTCGCGGCGATCGTCCTCGAGTTTGGTGGTGACGAAGATCAGGCGATCGGCGGACTCCTCCACGACGTCCTGGAGGACGCGGCCGAGCATGCGGGAGAACAGATCACCGTCGAGTGGCTGCGGGAAGAGATCCGGCAGAGCTTCGGGCCGAAGGTAATGGAGATCGTCGAGCACCTGACCGACGCGACAGAACGCACCAAGCCGTCGTGGCGGGGCCGAAAGACGAAGTACGTGGCCGATCTCGAACAGGCCCCGCCCCACGCCCTGCTGGTTTCGGCGGCGGATAAGCTTCACAACGTCCAGTCGCTGCTGCGCGACTATCGTCGTCACGGCGACGAGTTGTGGGCGCGTTTCAATCCTGAGGCCGGCAAGTCGGGGGTGATCGGATACTACAGCGCACTTGCGGACGTGTTCAGCCGTCGAATGCCGGGTGCACTGAGCGAGGAGCTTGGCCGCGCGGTGACAATGCTCCAGGAGATTGCAGGTGAGCGGGGCGCCTGGCCGCCTACTCCTTAGCGACAGGGGACAGGCCTTGTCACCGGGGGACAGTCCCTGTAACCGACGCGGCCGCGAGCTGACGCCACTTGATCAGCGCGACGATGGCGTTCACCCAGAACGCGACATAGAGTGCCGAGGTGACATAGAGCCCGCGCGAGAAATAGAGCGGCACCGCAATCGTGTTCACCAGAAGCCAGAACCACCAATTCTCAACGCGACGCGCTACCAGCAGCAGCTGACCAACGACGCTGAACGCCAGCACGATCGAATCGAGGAACGGCGCGTACGCGTCGGTAAACCGGTAGAGCAGCCAGCCGTAGCTCACCGCGACGACCGCGCCGGCACAGCTCGCCCACACAATCAACGAGCGCGGACTGTAGCGAACCGGCAGCTCTTCGCCCGCGGCCCCGTGAAGCCACCGCCACCAGCCAACCGCGCTGGCGATGATGAAAAACCCCTGCAGCGTGACATCGGCATAGAGCTTGGCGTTGAAGAACACCCAGGCAAACAGCGCGCAGCCGACGATGCTGGTCCACCAGACGTGGACGCTGTTGCGGGCGGCCAGAAAAATGGAAGCGGCGTTGAACACATTGGCTGCAATTTCGAGCAGGTTCATGAGCCGGCCCATCATCCCTCGAATGCCTTCGCCTGTCGTCGAAGTTCAGTCGAGAAGCGGCTGGACGTTTGCTCCGCTCCATGGGAAGGTTAGGACATGCTGGCGTGGAAGGCGCTGACAGCGTTGCCTTGGGCGACGATTCTGAAGCGGGCGACGGTCGTCATCGCCGCAGCCGATGCGTTGCGCGCGCACTCGCGCGCGCGCACGGAAGGGCAATCGAAAGGGGATCTCGAGGCGTTGCGTCAGCGGGTGAACGAACTCGAGCAACACCAGCGAGCGAACGCGGAGCTCGCGAAGCAGCTGGCCGATCAGACGAGCGCTCTGGCGGTCGCGGCCCGCGAGACCGCGGTCCGCACTCGGCAGGCGTTCATCCTGGCGCTGGTTGGTTGCGTTCTTGCTCTCATAGCCCTCCTGATCGCCTGGCTACGATGAGCTTTCTTCGTTCGATCTGTTAGGGGGTTCTAGTCGGACGTATTGGTACGCCCTGTGCCAATTTCACGGAATCGTGTTTGGAGGAATGACGAAAGCGATCGCGGCGAGCGCGCTGGCGTCAGGCAGCCGCACGCCCGCCGAGGTCGGTCTCTGAGCGCGTTTACGCCTTCTTCGCATGCAACGCGAAGTGGGCGCCCTGCGGATCCATCCCGTTCACGATCATGTCGCCACCGGGCACTTCCATCGGACCGTTGGTGATCTGGCCGCCGTTCGCCTTGATCTTCTCGACCGCGTCGTTGATGTCCGGCACGCGGAAGTAGATGCCCCAGTTCGGCGGCATCTTCGGCATGTCGGGCGTGATCGTCATCATTCCGCCGATCGATCCTTGGCTGCGGCCGAACATGTAGTACTTGCCCATCGGCCCCATGTCCATGGTCTCGGTGGACTGCCAGCCAAACAAATCGCTGTAGAACTTCATGGCTGCGGCAGCATCCGTCGTCATCAGCTCGTGCCACGAGGCCTCACCGAGCTCGGGCGCCGCCTCGGGCATCTGCTGATCGCTCGCTGGTTCGAAGAGGTAGAACGCCGCGCCCTGCGGGTCCTTGACCATCTGCATGCGGCCGACGTTCGGAATGTCGATCACCGGCGACAGCTCGCTGCCGCCTAGACTCTTCACCTTCGCGACTCCCTCTTCGAGTTTCGGGAACCCGACGTACATCGCCCAGAATGGTGGCGCGTTCATTCCTTCGGGGCGGTTCATCACGCCGCCGACCGGGATGTCGGAATTGCGGTTGAACATCGTGTATGGCTGTGGCGAGCCGTCGAATGGAGCGGCCGTCCATCCGACAACATTCTTGTAGAACTTTTCGGCCGCCTTCATGTCGGTCGTCATGAGTTCGTACCAGAGCGGGCGTCCCAAGACGGGAGAAGCAGTCGCGGTCATCGAAACCCTCCTGAAGAAAAGCGTGCGATGTGGGCCAGTAAGTCTGTCATGAGGCGGCGCGGCGTGCACGCGAAACCCGGGCAACCGTACACAGGTCTTGTGACGAACGTGTGGCTGCTGCGATGGCTGAGCCGGCGATTCATACAGAACTGTCTCCGTTACAGGGACTGTCCCCTTCGATACGATCAGGGACTGTCCCCGTTCCCGATCCCTGCAGTTCTATCCAACGTCTGGCAGAAATTCAGTACCAGGTCGTCCGACCTAGTCAGGGCTGACCACAGTGGCCAGCTCGCGGTAACGGCACAGCGCGTTTGCGAGCTGCATCTGGCGGGGCGTCCGGCATTCCGGCTCGAAGAGCGCCGGCGATGCGACCAGAATCACCGCACAGCGCGCCCGCGAGGTCGCGACGTTGAGACGGTTGAGGCTGTACAGGAACTCCATCCCCCGCGGCGCGTCCTCGGGCCGCGATGTCGCCATCGAGTAAATGACGACCGGCGCCTCCTGTCCCTGAAACTTGTCCACCGTCCCCACCGGCACTTGCCACGACGACAGGCGCTCCGCAAGCCGGCTCACTTGCGCGTTGTACGGTGCGACGACGAGAATATCCGCCGGATCCAGGCCTCGCTCGACCTGCTCGCGATCGATCCAGCCAACACCAGGATTCAGCAAGCGGGTGACGATGCGATCGATCGCGTCGATCTCTTCCTCCGACCAGTTGCGATTGCGATCGTGATCCACGAGCGCGAGATACAAGCCGGGTTCGTCGTACGCCCCACTCCCGACGAGCCGTTGATGCTCCAGCCCGGCGAGCGGCGCCAGCCGACCGTCGTAGAACACTTCCGACGTGAACTTGCAGATCGGAGGCGCAAGCCGCCAGGTCACGGGCAGAAAGATCCCTCGATCGTCGGGCATCGTGTGGGCGCCATCGAGCACGTGATCGAGCGCGGAAACATCCACCCCATCAGGATGGCTTCCCTTCTGCGGTTGTTCGAGCTGTTGTGGGTCACCGAGCAGCACGAGACTGCGAGCGGCATGCGAAGCGGCGAGCACGTTCGCCAGCGACATCTGCCCGGCTTCGTCCACGAACAGCACATCGACGGCGCCGATCGCATCCGCGCGCGCCCACAACCACGCGGTGCCGCCGAGCAAGTCAACGTCACCGTTCATCAGCCAGTCCAGCGCTTCAGTCGGCGACTCGGTGATTCGCAGATCCTCGGGGTCGCCCTCGTGTGGCTTCGACTTCTGGCCGCAATGCACCGTGAGGTCGATCCTCTCCGCCTCACGCTTCACGGCATCCAGCAGGTTCCGGATGACCTTGTGACTGACCGCGGTGACGCCCACTCGCTTGCCGGCTTGCACCAGCTGACAGATCATGCGTGCGCCCGTGAACGTCTTCCCCGAACCAGGCGGTCCCTGAATCGCGAGCGTGCTGTCGTGGAGCTCGAGCCCGCACCTGATGGCGAAGTCGAGCGCGCTCTCGCCGTGTCGACGCGTAAACTCACGCGTTCCACTGTTGTTCAGCCTGAGCACCGGCGGACGAAGGAACAGCAGGTCGAGCCCACATCCGCCCGTCGCTCCACTCAGGACCTGATCGGCCAGTCGAAGTAGCGCTTTCTGCATCGTGTCGGTCGCAAAGTGCTTGTGGGCGAACGCCGCGGATGGATGTAGTTCGGCGGTGTTGCGAGTCTTGCGCACGTCAATCCATCGATTGACGCGATCGACGTCCTCCACTTCGCCAAATTTGCTCTCGTCCTTCAGCTTCAGCTCGTCATCGTCTCGAATCTCCATCTCCTGCGAGGGATAGGTATAGCGATCGACGACGATGCCCGTCGGCTTACCAGTCGATTTGTGAAGAACCGTCTCGATACGAGCCAGATGTTTCAGTCCGGCAACCGCTCGTGACTCATCGAAGAGGTCTTCCTCGGGAAGGTCGCGAAGCCGGTAGTACTCCCACCAGTCGACCTTGTCCTCCCGGCGATGCCAGTCGAGAAGATAGGCAAGCAACCATCGCGTCTGTTGTTCACTCGACCGTTGCTGCCGATCGTCCGGCACGTCAACGAGCAACTGCGCACGCAACTCCCCCACGCGAGTCTGCAGCTCACTCACTTTGTCTGGCGCATCCGGCGGTTTCGGCACCGGCCGGGCGACGGGGTGACCCTCCGCAATCACGCGTGCGCGGAGCGCCTCCAGCCAGTCGCGGAGTGCTTGCGTCGAACGGCAGTCATCCCGGTTGTAGTGCTCGACGGCTTGCTTGACCGCGTCGCCCACGATGCCGATCGCTTGTGTCTCCAGCGCGATCTCCAGATTGCGCCGATGCAGTGCCGCGTCAGCAAGTGGGACGTCCCGGAGGAAGCCGTAGAAGCGTTCGAGCTGCTTGATCGAGTAGCTCTCGATGCCGGCACGCACGGCGTGACGCACGACTTGATGCAAGTCGACAAACCGTCCGGCACGGAGCAGGCGATCGATGGCATCTTCGCGAGTCGCGTACCGCCCCATCAGCCGCTTCAGGGCTGCTGGCTCGTAGTGGCCGAAATGATAGACGTGCATGTTGGGATCGACCGCCCAACGCTCCGTGATGCAATCGATGGTGGCCTCGAACGCCGCGCGCTCCTCGCGATCATCGAAGGCCCACCGTGCGGCGTAGTTGAAGGCCGACTCCTCGACCGCCTCCGCGATCGCAAGCAGCGGCGGCCGCGAGCCTGCGGCACTTGCGGCACTTGCGGCACCTGCGTCGCACCCGTTTCACCCGCCGCACCCAATCCAAACAGGTAATCCCTCCCCCCTTCTCTCGCGAATGGATCGCCTTCGAGATCCAGAAAGAGATCGCCCTCGCTCGGCTCGGGCAGTCGGCATAGCCCCTGATCGACGCCAGGCGGCAGCAGCAACTCGAACTCCGGGCGCTTGGACCGGCGACTCAAGTCTTGCAGGCGGGCCTGATCCTGCAACCGCTCGTATGCCTTCCTTGACCCGCGCGTCGGCTTGAACGTCAGCGGCACCGCCATCTGCGCCAGCTCGCTGAGTGTCGTAATCCCCTGAGCCTGCAGCTCGCGCCGATGCACTCGTGAGATGCCCGCGACGTAGCCCAGGTGATCGTCCTTGCGCCGGTGAGATTCGCAATCGAGGAACCAATGACACACTTCGCAGTGTTCCACTGGCTCGGGGTAGGTAACTGTCCCTTTCACACGCTCGTCGTGCCTCACCTGCCCTTCCAATTCCCAACTGATCTGTCGAAAGTAGGCTTCGTAGTCGGCCAGGCGGTAACGCCGCAGCGGATTCGTAGGGTCAGGAGTGACTACGTGAAAGTGCTCCGGACGTAGACCCTGAAGATCGGCAAGCAGGTTGGAGTAAACGGCGAGCTGGAGAATCGTCCCGGCCTTGGTCTGTCGCGCGAGCTTGGTGTCGTAGATCTCGTAGGACCAACCGCCCAGCCCGCTCGGGACATCAATGCGTTGCAGGATGTCGGCGTAACCAAGCCATCGATCGTTCTTCAGGCAGGCCTGGACGATGGCGTCGACACCGGCCCGCATGGCTTCGATCGTGCGCTGATGCGGATCGTCCACGCCCGAGAGATCGAGTACGTCGAGTCCGCGGGCCCGCAACGACTCGACGTATTGCCGTTCGTGCGCCTGGCCGCGCTCGCGCAGGACCTCCGCGAACGGATCCACCCACGTCGGCCTGGCGCGCTCGCCAAGCGCCACCGCCAAGTCGAGCGCCGTGCGATGGCGGCAGGAAAGAAAGGTCGAAAGGTCGGTTGCCGACAGAATGATGGTGTTGCCGACGGACTTCACGCTGTTCGCAGTTTAATGCCGCGTGGGAACCGCGGGATGGACGGCTCCTCTCACGGGGTGGATAATGGGCCCGTGCGGCAACCCCTGAGCCCACGCACCTTCCTACAGGCGACGCGTTGACGCAGCGCCCTCGAGCGGATCGCCATGCCATCGATTCCTGCTCCCAGTGACACGCGCGTCGGCCCGTACCAGCTTCTAGAGAAGCTCGGAACGGGCGGCATGGGCGAGGTGTTCCTTGGCCAGGACACCCGTCTGAAGCGCAAAGTGGCGTTGAAGCGGCTGAAGAAGTCGCACACCGACGCCGATCCTCTGTACACCCGCACGCTGCAAGAGGCCCGTGCGGCGGCGCGCATCACCCACGGCAACGTCGCGGCGATTCACGACGTCATCGAACACGGTTCCGACACTTTCATCGTCATGGAATTCGTTGACGGCGAAAGTCTGGCCACGCGGTTGCGACGTGGTCCTCTGCCGATCGACGAAGTCCTGACGGTTGGTCGTCAGCTGTGTGCCGCGCTTGGAGCGGCGCATGCGCAAGGGGTGATTCATCGAGATCTGAAGCCAGCCAACATTCAGGTCACGCCTGAAGGTGTGGTCAAGGTTCTCGATTTCGGCATCGCCCAGGAAATTCGACCGCTGACCGATCTCTCAGCCGCAACCTTGAGCTTCGATTCAGCGATCGACCCCGGGGGACCGCATGCCGGCACGCCGGCCTATATGGCGCCGGAACAGTTGCTTGCCCTGCCACTGGACGTTCGCACCGACCTCTACAGCCTCGGCGCCGTGCTGTACGAAATGGCGATCGGAAAGCGAGCGTACGAACACGTCGACCCATTGGAGCTGCTGCGACAGCCGGTCTCATTGGCCCAACGGCTTGATGTCGTAAACCCGGCGATCCCTGGCGGGCTGGCCGATGTCGTCGACAAGGCCCTGCAGTGCAACGCCGCGTCGCGCTACCAGTCAGCCGCAGAGCTCGATTCGGCATTGGGGACCGTCGAGCACCAGATCCAATCAGGCCGTTGGATGCGACGCCTGAAGTGGGCAGGCGCAATCGCGGCGCTCGCAGCGATCGTAACGCTCGCGGTGTTGAGCAATCGCCCGGCAACCCCTGTCGCGAACCCTCCGATCCGCTCGATTGCGGTGCTGCCCTTTGTCAATCTTTCGGGCGATGCATCCCAGGAGTATTTCGTCGATGGGATGACCGATGGCTTGATCAGCGCGCTCGGGCGGGTGAGCGCGTTGCGAGTGACCGCTCGGACGTCAATCATGGGGTTCAAAGGATCACAACGGCCGGTCGCTGACATCGCGCGCGATCTCAATGTGGACGCGGTGCTTGAAGGGTCAGTGATGCTCGTCGCCGCCGATCGCGTTCGTGTGTCCGTCAATTTGATCGACCCACGAACGCAGACGCAGCTCTGGGGTACGACGGTGGATCGAAACGTGCGAGATGCCGTGGCCGCACATGGCGAAATCGCACGAACGATCGCCGAGAACATCCACGTGGCGGTCACCAACGAAGAACAGAGCAGGCTTTCCACGGTCCCTGCGGTGGACGCCGAGACTTACAAGCTCTATCTATTGGGTCGGCACGAATGGACCGGCCGAACCGTGCCACAACTGCAGCGGGCCGTTGCGTATTTCCGTCAGGCCCTGGAGCGCAATCCGAACTATGCCGCCGCGCATGCCGGTCTGGCCGACTCGTACGTCCTTCTGACCGGCGATTTTGCCGCTATGCCCCGCGCAGCGGGAGCCGCGGAGGCGATTGCGAGCGCCTCTCGGGCCCTGGCCATTGATCCGACATTGGCCGAAGCGTACACCTCGCTAGCGTTCGCCAACTTCTTCCTGCTGTGGAACTGGGACTCCGCCGAGCAGCAGTTCAAACGGGCTCTGGAACTGAACCCGAGCTACGCCACCGCTCACCAGTGGTACGGCAACTATCTGTCGGACATCGGACGGGAGGACGAGGCGCTGGTCGAGATGCGGCGGGCGCTCGAACTCGACCCGTTGTCGCCGATCATCAGCCGTGACGTCGCCTGGCCGCTCTTTTACAGCCGGCGTTATGACGAGGCGATCACCCACCTCGATTCCACGCTGGCGACGTTTCCCGACTACATTCCGGCCGAACGCCTGCGGGCGCGAGCCCTCGCCCAGCGCGGCAATCATGCCGAGGCGGTCAAGGTGTTCGAGGCGCTCAAGCAACGCGGTGACAACCCCCGATCGCGCTGCGAGCTCGCCTGGGCATATGCGCTGGCCGGGAAGTTACCCGAGGCACGGAAAGAACTGGACTCCGCGATCGCCGAGAAGACGGGCGTTTACCAGTATGATGTGGCGCTCGCGCTGACCGCGATGGGCCGGCGCGACGAGGCCTTGTCAGCGCTCGAGCGTGCCATCGACGAGCGCGATCCGACGATGGTCAATCTCAAGCACGATCCGCGGTTCGACCCCCTGCGCAACGACCCGCGGTACGGTCGACTCTTGGCGCAAATGCGGTTTCCGTAGAAGGAGGAACGATGGCGAAGTCGTCGAAGTCGAAAAAGATTTCACGGCGTGATGCGGTCGTACTACTGGGCGCCGGTGCCCTCGTGGCTCGTGGCAAGCGTGCCTCGGCAAGCAAATCCGCGGACGCGCAACAATCAGGAGGACGGCCAGACCGTTGCAAGGCGGACGCGATCGTCGTGCCCTATGAGTTCCGAATCGGCAGCGAGGTTCATCAGGCCATGCTTGCCTACACCTGCTGCCGCGAGAGTCAGAACGCGATTCTCGTCGGGGTGGCGGAACCGCAAAAGACGGTCAGCAATAACGGCCAGCGGCATCTCAAACCGATGACCGACCGTCTGAAGGTGGACCGTCTGGACGAGGACCGTTTCATGATCTGGGGCTTGACCGAGCAACAAGCCAAATCGCTGCAGGAGAGCTCGACCAAAACCCTCGGCTTGGAATTGCGAGTCACGCCTAAGTAGATGAGCGGGACCGCGAAGGTCCGACGCGCCCGCCACCTCGTTTCGTACTGGAGCGACGAGGGCATGGTCATCACCAACTACGCGATGCGCAGCTCGGTGGTGGCCGATGCCCTCGTCCACCACGTTCTGAATCTCTGCAACGACTGGACGTCGATCAAAGCGCTGGGCCAACAACTGCAAGGGGTGCCTCCGCGCGCCGTCGGCGCGCTTGCGAAGTCCATGCTGGAGCAACACCTGCTGGTGCAGGCCGGTGATCGTGCGGAACGGCGAGAGCGCCTGGTTGACGCCTGGAGTGACTGGAATCCAGAGGCCGGCCTCTTTCATTTCTCCACGAAGGACATCCCGGCTCCGGTGAATCGAGAAGGTGCCGAGCACGCGTTGCGCGCAGAAGCCAAGGCCGGCAAGCTCCCGGCCCCAATCAAGCGGTATCCGGGGGCGACCTCGATTCCGCTGCCGGCGCCCCGCATCGACGGCGAATTCCCTCGCGTGTTGCTCGATCGGAGGACCTGGCGCAGTTTTGGAACGTCGGCGCTCACACTCGCCGATGTCAGCACGTTGCTCAATCTCACGTGGGGTGTGCAGAAGACCGCGCAGAGCCCTGGGCTCGGGCAAGTGTTTCTCAAGACCTCGCCCTCGTCTGGCGCGCGTCAGCCACTCGAGTCCTACTTGCTCGCCGTCGCGGTCGAGGGGCTCGAACCGGGCCTCTATCATTACCGCGCCGACCAGCACGTGCTGGAGTTGATTCGCAAGGGAGCGACCAGCCGCACCATCGGACGATACATCCCGGGCCAATGGTGGTACGACTCGGCGTCAGCGCTGTTTCTGATGACCGCTGTCTTCGGCCGAACGCAATGGCGATATCGCTTTCCTCGCGCCTACCGTTCGGTCCTTTTTGAAGCCGGGCATGCCTGTCAGACGTTCTGCCTGGCCGCGACCTGGCTGGGGTTGGCGCCATTCTGTACGGGACGTTTCGCGGACTCGTTTGTCGAGCGGCAGCTGAAGATTGATGGCGTGACCGAATCATTCGTGTATGGCGCCGGCGTCGGCTGCCGACCCGAAGGGGTCACGTGGGCGCCATGGCCCACGGATGCGTCAGCTACCCACCCGCTGATGCGAAGGGCAACATCCGAGTCCGAGTAACCGAGCCTGGGTTCGACCGTGTCCGGGTAGCCCGGTCCGCTGTTTGCACCTTCTCGACCATGCAAACGGCTCAGCTCGTCCGTATTCTCATTGTGGGCTGCGCGCTTCTCACACTGGTCCGTGCTGAAGCGTCGATCACGACGGACTCGCGAGAGGACGTTCAGGAACTGTGGAACGAACCGGTCGATCTCGAGAGTCGCGATCTCTTCCGCGGTCCGCCGATCGGCCCACCTTCCCCACCCGAAAACGGCACGTTCGCTTTCGTCAAGCGCGATACCTCCGGGCGTAGCCCGGGGTATGACGTCCGCGACGCGAACGGCGTCGTGTGGAGTGTGAAGCTAGGGCACGAGGCACAGCCAGAGGTGGTCGCGTCACGCATTCTCTGGGCGATCGGCTTTCATCAGCCGCCCACGTATCTCGTGACCAGATGGACCCTGACCGGCCAGGACGCCGGAGCGCAAGAGGCAGGACGCTTCCGTCCGGAGCTGGAAGGCTGGATGGTCGCCGGCGATTGGCCGTGGGCAGAATTCCCGCTCGCAACATCATTCGCCAACGGTGGGCTGCTGGTCGCGCAGATGATGATCAACAACTGGGATCTCAAGACCTCCAACAACAAGATTATCGACCGCACTGACGGCACCAAGCCCCCACGTCTCTACATCGCCCGCGACCTTGGCGCGTCGCTGGGATCGAATGAGCAAGCCAAGTGGGTGCGCTGGACACAGCTGCGCATCGCGCAGGGAACGAAAAACGACCTGCCGGGATTCGAGGAGTCCGACTTCATCGACGGCGTCGAGGACGGCTTCGTGAAGTTCTCCTACAGCGGACCGAACCAGAATCTCGTGAGCCGGATCGAGCCTGAGCACGTGCGCTGGACCGCGAAGTTGATGTCGCGCCTGTCGGACAAGCAGTGGCACGACGCGTTTCGCGCTGGTGGCTATTCGCAGGAGGACGCAACGCGATACATCGCGAAGTTCAAAGAGAAGATCGCGGTGGGATTGGCGCTGCAATAGGTTGCCAAGAAGACCAAAAGTTGCTTCGTGTCTTCGTGCCCTTCGTGGCTACGTGACTGGCAGAACCTTCGTTGAGAACCTCCGTTGAGAACCGTCGTTCAAGATCCGGCCCTATAATTCACCCGGTCCAACGTGTCGCTTCAACCGGGCGCCAAACTCGGCCCGTACGAGATCCAGTGGCTGATCGGCCGCGGTGGCATGGGCGAGGTGTATCGAGCGACTGATACGCGGCTGCACCGGCCGGTCGCCATCAAAGTCTTACCTGCAGAGCTGACATCGTCCGCATCCGCGCTGGATCGGCTGCAGCGTGAGGCGCAAACCGCCTCGATCCTCAACCATCCGAACATCTGCACAATCTACGACGTCGGCATCACGAACCCGGCGTTCATCGCGATGGAACTGCTCGAGGGCGAGTCGCTGCAGCACCGGTTACTGCGTGGACCAGTCGAGGCCCAAACGTTGCTCGACATAGCAATCGCGACCGCCGACGGGCTCGAAGCGGCCCACGGCCACGGGTTCATTCATCGCGACATCAAGCCGGCCAACATCTTTCTCACTTCACACGGGCCCAAGCTCCTCGACTTCGGCCTCGCCAAGGCGCACGCCGGGGAGCCCGCGGGCGCGTGGTCGAGCGATCAAACCAGGCCGGCTGAGGCGCTGCTGACGGACGCGGGAGTGACCGTTGGCACTGTCGCCTACATGTCACCAGAGCAGTTGCGCGCCAAGGAGGTCGATGCACGGACCGACCTGTTCTCGTTCGGCCTGGTGCTCTACGAGATGGCGACCGGACGGCCGGCGTTCTCGGGATCAACGAGTGCCGCCATCGGTGGAGCGATCCTTTATGAGCAACCAATTCCCCCGATCGAAATTGCTCGCACGATCCCGACGAGGCTCAACGACGTCATTCTGAAAGCGATAGAAAAGGACCGTGAGGATCGCTACCAAACCGCTGCCGACCTCCGCACGGACCTCAGGCGACTGCGGCGAGAGCTCGACTCACACCCCTCGCATTCCACGACGACGCTGGTGGCGAGGCATGGGAGCACATCAGCGGTTGAGCCCGCGTCTGACAACACTCGGGGCACTGGACGATCGACCAGACGCTATCCCCTCGGGTTGATCGCTGCGGCGTTGTTGGTCGCTGCGGTAGCTGCACTCGCCCTCTACTTGCGATCGCGGACGACCACGCCAGCAACCCTCTCGTCTATTTCGATTGCAAACGTCCAGGTGTCCCGACTGACCAGCACGGGTGATGCAGAAAAGCCGGCGATTGCGCCCGATGGAAATTACCTGGCCTACGTGCGGCGTCAAAAGGGCCTGGACAGTCTGCACGTGCGCCAGACCGCGACGGCGGCAACCGCCGAGATCGTGAAGGCGGAGCCCGAAGTGAGCCTCTGGGGGGCAACCGTGTCACCGGACAGCGGATTCGTGGACTACGTCCGGCGTCGTCAAGGGCAGGTGTTCGAGCTGTGGCGCGTGCCGTTTCTTGGCGGTGCCTCGAGACGGCTCCTCGACCGCGTGAACAGCCCTATCGGGTGGTCTCCGGATAGGCGCCGGTTCGCGTTCGTTCGGGCCGAGGCGCCGGGAACGACATTTGTAGTGATCGCCAATGCTGATGGGAGTGACGAGCGCGTGTTGGCGGAGAGGCAGCGTCCGGCGCAGTTTGTCTCGCTGATGATCGCCGCTCGACCCAGCATCGCACCGACGTGGTCGCCGAACGGACGACTGCTCGCAATCGCCGGCGCTGGCGCCGGCAAAGATCCAGACGGTGGGGATGTCGCGTTCATCGACGTCGAGAGCGGCGGTTTGCAGTCGATCGCTCTGCCTACGAGCGCCGTTCGTGGACTGCTCTGGTTCGACGACACCACACTCCTGCTCAATGCCGCGGTGAGCGACGGTTCGCTGCAACTGCACCAACTCACTTACCCTGGCGGCGAGTTGAAGCCGCTCACCCGCGACGTCAGCGACTACGACGGGATCAGCCTCGCAGGTGATCGCCAAACATTGGTCGCCTCTCGCCGCGAGCGACACACCGACCTCGCGATCCTCGATGCGACCGGGCGGACGCTGACCAGTGGGCCAAACATCACGGCACGTTCGCCGACGACGGTCAACTGGGCGGGCGATCGCGTGCTCTACACCAACTGGGCGTGGACGCCAGGCGGTCAACCGCAACAGTTGTTCGACGATGGCCAGGACGCGTCGGCATCGCCCGACGGTCGCACCATCGTGTTCACCAGGGGGAATGCACTCTGGAAAGCCGATCGCGACGGCAGCCGGCCGACGCTTCTCCTGACCGGAGAGGCGTGGGTTCCCGTCGTTACGCCGGACAACCGATCCGTGATCTTCATCTCGTCGCGCAGCGGTCGGCAATCGCTCTGGGTGATTCCGATCGAGGGCGGCGACCCGAAGCAGCTGGTCGACCAGTTCGCCGCGGCTCCTGGCGTTGATATCTCCCAGGATGGACAGTCGATTCTGTTTCCGAGTCGAGACGACGAGCGGAAGCTGGCGATGGTCATTACCTGCAGCCTTGCGGATTGCCGTCCCCGAGAGGTTCTGCCGGGCATGCCATCTACGAGGTTTCGCTGGACGCCAAATGGCCGCGCGATTGCCTACATCGAAAGAGACGCCAGGACGAACATCTGGACCGTGCCGGTTTCAGGTGGCACGCCGACTCAGCTCACGCACTTCGACGATCGGTTCATCGTCGACTTCGACTGGTCGCCTGATGGGAAACAACTGGTCGTGGCGAGGACGTTGGAGACGAATGACATCGTGGTGCTGAAGGGGTTGCGACGGGAGTAGTCCTCTGAAGTCTGAGACGTAGCCAC
This sequence comes from uncultured Acidobacteriota bacterium, assembly GCA_963724485.1. Lineage (GTDB taxonomy): Bacteria > Acidobacteriota > Vicinamibacteria > Vicinamibacterales > UBA2999 > JACCSI01. Next base: position 512,337 of record CAVRUW010000001.1, on the reverse strand, counting down.
GAAGGTTCAAGGTTCACTTCACGACGAAACGCACCTCGCGCAGCACGGCACCGTTCGCTGCCGCGAGTTCGACTCGCCAGTCGCCAGACTGCGCGTTAACGGTGTTCTGGCTGTACGTGCGGTAGCCCTGGGCATTCGGTTGAATCTTGAGCTCGACTGCTTGAATCAAACGCTCGCCGCGATACCAGCGATGATGGACGGTCGTGCCGCTTGCCGTCTTGAGGCGCGTGTAGAAGAAGAGTCTCCCCGGGTCGGCCGGACTATTCACTGGATCGCATCGCCAGGTGGCGCCCCGCGATAGCCTTCCGCAAAGTTGCGCTTCGACGATGGCAGGCACGCCGGCTGCTGGCGCGGTCCGTGGGGCCGGGCTCTTCGGTTCGGCGACGGCATCCCTGGAAGCTGCTGACGCGGCTGGCGGGACGGAAGCCGGCGGTACGGGAGTCGGCTTCGCAGGTGCAGAGGGCGGTAGAGGCGTTGGAGTTGCTTGCGCTGCTGGCGCCGGGCTTGCTGGTGATGAACCGCCGGGCGCATCAGCGCGAAACCAGAAAAAGCCGGCGATGAACGAAAGGATGAGGAGTGCTATACCGCCCAGCATTCCCATCCGAAGTGGCGGTGCAGATTTCCTCGACGACGCGGGCTGAGCGGCCGCTGGTTCGACTGCGGCCCGTTGCTCGGCAGGGGCTGGCCTGACGACAGCGGCCGGCCGGGCGGCCTCAGGTGGCTTCACGCGCGCGTCGGGCCTGGCGAGTGCGGCTGGATTGGCCGGTGCGACCGGTTTCGCGGTGACGGTCGTGACGGCGCCTTCCTGCTTCGCGACGGCGGCTGGCTGCTGCGAAAGAGCCACTGGCTGCTCGACGACGGCAGGCAGCTCGAATGGCCGTCCCCGTGCCTGACAGAAGTCTCGAAGGTTCCTTTCACTCGTCGCTCGCAGCTCATCGCCCGGCGGCAGCGAAGTGGTCGCAATCAGATAGGCGCGCCGGTAGGTACTGCTCGGCATCCGCCATCTTGTCTGTGAGCTCACACACGACCGCGAGGTTGTTCAGCGTGTTCGCGAGGTCGGGATGGAGCGGGCCAAGAGCCGCCTCCTGGAGAAGCGCCGCCTCTCGCAACAGCGGCTCGGCTGTTGCGTAGTCGCCGGCGTTGGCGGCCTGTTCGGCCTCGCTCATGACCGTGCGAAGTTCGCGTGTTTCCGTCAAACCTTTACACTCTTATCGTTGGGACGCCAGAGACTGGCTGACACAAACCTTAAGTGTATCCCGGCCTCGGCAATCGATCGCCTAGTCGCGTGCGCGTAGGGCATCTGACAGATCGGTTCGTAGGATTGTGGACGTTCATCAACTACGACAAACGCTCGTCCTCGCCAATGCGTTCAAGGAGGGCGACCTGCTGGTCGGCGGGACCACCGATGAGGCAGTCCGGAACTCCGCCCGCGCCACGCTCCGCGCGACGACCCTTGCCAACCTCCGTCAGACCACACTCGTGGACGATGGCGTCAGTGAGGCGCTGGCGCGATCGCTGAATCGTGCGCATCAGGCTGAGCTCGATCCGTTGACGGTCGGCGACCTGACCAAGCGATTGTTGTCGCCAGAGTCCACGCAGTGGGTTCGACGATATCGCGATGGCCTCAGCAGCGAGGCGATTGCGGCGGCGGCCAAGGTCATGACCAACGACGAGCTGAGCTTCGTCGCGCGGTCGATCTTCAACGCACTGCCTGGCGAAGGCGTCGCCGTCGGCGGGCCGCCGCACTTCGGCTCACGGATTCAACCCAACAGCCCGGGGGATGACGAAGACGAGATCCTGTTCTCGATTCTCGAGGGCCTGTCATATGGCTGCGGCGACGTAATCATCGGGCTCAATCCTGCCAGCGACGACGTCGACACCATCATTCGACTCGAAGAACTGTTGCAGCGCGTTGTGCAGCGCCTCCAGTTGCCGACGCGTTACTGCGTGCTCTCGGATCTCACCAAGCAGCACAAAGCGCTCGAACGTACTGCGGTCGATGTCGGGTTTCAAAGTCTCGCCGGCACATCCCGCGCGCTTGCCGGCATGGTCGGGCTCGACGTCGACGGCATTCTCGACCTCGCACGTAGTTTTCCGGGCCTGTACTTCGAGACCGGTCAAGGATCCGCAGTCACCAACGGCACTGCCGAAGGCGTCGACATGGTCACACTGGAGGCGAGAGCGTACGGCGTCGCTCGATACATCGGTCAGCAAACCGGCGCGTGGATGATCGTCAACGACGTCGCGGGATTCATCGGCCCCGAAGTGTTTCGAACTGCGGAGCAGCTCGAGCGAGCGTGCCTCGAAGACATCGTGATGGCCAAGCTGCACGGCCTCACGATGGGCCTCGATGTCTGTGCCACCTTTCATATGGGCATTCCGCCGGACGCACTCCGAGAGCTGACGTCGCGCATCGTGTCGCGTGCCGCGCCGACCTATCTGATGGCGGTGGCTGGCAACGCGGACCCGATGCTCGGATATCTGACGACGTCTTTCCGGGAGCATCCGCACCTGCGACGACAGGTGCGCCGTCAGCAGACGTCGGCGATGGCAAGCCGGCTCACCGCTCTTGGTGTCATGCATCCTGACGGTGACGCCGCGCCAACCGTCAACTCGACCGCACATCTCTACGCCGCGCTTGCAAAGGCTGGCGGCGACACGCGAACGTCATCGTCGTTAGAGGCCGAAGCGAGACACAAGCTGAACGGATTTCGCGAGCGAGGCTTTGATCTTGGCTACGGTGCCGACGCTGAGGGCTCCGCCACGCGAATTGCGGAGAAGCGCGTCGATACGATCTATGAACATGCGCGGCTCGCGCTGTACGCGACACTTGACCCGGCCGTGATCGCCTTTGCTGCCCCGTCGCATCGACGTGTGCATACGAGGGCGGTGGATCGCGAGGATTTCCTGGCGCATCCGCATCACGGTGAGTTGCTGCGACTCGAGGATGTCGACGTGGTGACGCGGCTGTATTCGTCCGAAAAGTCGCCTTCGGTGCAGATCGTTGTGTCGGACGGGTTGAACGCGCGCGCGATCAACGAGCATTTACCGGTTCTATTGCCAACCCTGCAGCAGTTACTCAAGCAGGCAGGCATTCAGGCGAGCACAACGCACATCGTGATCGCGAATGGTCGTGTGCGAGCGGGGTATCACGTCGGGCAGTTGATCGATGCGACGGTCATCGTGCATCTCATCGGCGAGCGGCCGGGGACAGGGCTCAATACGGTCTCTGCCTATATCACCTACGGTCGCGACCAGGCAGGGCAATCGCGGTGGAGTGTCGATCTCGATCACTCGTGGACGACGGCGATCTGCGGGATTCACCCGAGTGGGACGCCGCCGGTGGTGGCGGCGGGGCAGATTGCGAGGGTGGTGGAGAGCGCGATGGCAACGAGGCGGTCAGGTGTCGCAAGAAGGCGCAAGAACAGGAGAGGCGTATGAATCAGACCCTCATCGTGTTGGCCGTGTTGGTCATCGGCGGGTCTTCCGCGTCGGCGCGGGACCGGGTTGGAATCGAACAAGACCGCGCTACTCCTTTCGGTTCGAAGATCTACAAGCTCGAAGAGCTGACCTGGCCGCAGATTGATGCGCTCGATCGTCAGCGGACGATGTTCATCCTGCCAGTGGGAATGATCGAGGAGCACGGCCCTCACTTGCCGGTTGGTGCCGACACGATTGGCGTCACGTACGAGGCCAATGCCGCCGCGCGGCGCGTCAGCCAGTCCCTGCCCGATTGGAACATCGTCATGATGCCTCCGGTCAACTACGGTCAGAGCGGTGCGAACCACCTGGGAGAGATGCCGGTCCATCCTGGCACTTATGCCATTCGACAATCGACGTTGCGATCGCTTGTCGCCGATCTTGGGGGACAGATCGCGCAGAACGGCTTTCGATGGATTTTTGTCCTGAACGGCCACGGCGCCCCAACACATAGCATCGCCCTCAACGAGGCGTGCGACTTCGTCAGCGAAACGTTTCGCGTCACCATGTTGCATCTCACGGGTCTATTCCGGGCAGATGCAGCGATTCAATCGACCGGAGAGAAGATCAACGCCAAATATTTTTCTGCCGCGGAGCTCTCGTCCTTCGGCATGGATGTGCATGCCGGCGTCAGCGAAACATCAGGCATCCTCGCCGTCCGGCCGGATCTGGTGCGTTCCAATTACAAGACGCTCCCGAGCCAAGCCGGGCACTCCATGGAAGAGTTGCGGAAAATCGCGACTACACCGGGATGGCAGGGCTATCTCTCTGCTCCGGCAAAGGCCTCGGCGGCCCACGGCCGAGCGATAGAGGCATGGTGGATCGACGGGTTCACCAATCTGATCCTCCGCGCCGTGCGTAAAGAGGACATGTTCGTCCTTCCGCGCATCCCTGACACGGTGCCTCCAGCGGTGGCCCCGACAATCGAGAAGGCGCTCGCCAACGAAGCGGCATTCGAAGCAAACCTCGAGAACTGGCTGTCGCAGCGCAGAAAGCGCTAGATACGCGAACTTGCAGCCGCCATCGCCGTCCAATCAACTCATGGCCATAAATACCGACGCACCCAGATTCTCGGGATTCGGGTGGCTGGAGCGGCTGTGGCAAGACCTGCGCTACGGCTGCCGGATGCTCGCCGCCAATCCGGGCTTCACCCTCGTGGCGGTCAGCTCGCTCGCGCTGGGGATTGGCGCCAACTGCGCCGCGTTCAGCTGGGCCGACGCCCTCCTGCTCCGGCCGCTGACCGTAGCGCGGCCGAGCGAAGTCGTCACCGTTGGCTCGACGATGTCGGTCGAGGGATTCAGCCGGCTCGGCGCCTCGTACCGCGAATACATCGACATCCGCGATCGCAGCGCCAGCTTCGATGGACTGGTGGCGTTCACCGGTGTCACCTCGGGCCTGGCGGCAACACCAGAAGCGCTGCCGAAGCTGACGCTCGGCATGATGGTCAGCGGCAACTTCTTCACCGTGATGGGGGTCGAACCCGAGTTGGGCCGCAACTTCCGGCCGGAGGAGAACGAGGTCCCTGGCCGCGACGCGGTCGTCATTCTCAGCCACAGCCTGTGGCAACAGCACTTCGGAGCTGACCCCTCGATTCTCGGCCGGCGCGTGCAGCTCACCGGAATCGAGTTCACCATCGTCGGCGTCGCGCCCGAGACATTTACCGGGATGAATCAGTTCGTCCGATCCGACTTCTACGTTCCGCTGATGATGTGGCCGCGGCTGGGTGATCCGAAAGCACGCCCGCTAGAGGATCGCAGCATCCGCAGCCTCAACATCAAGGGCCGCCTCAAGTCGGGCGTCAGCCTCGCGAATGCGCAAACCGAGCTGTCGGTCATCGCGACGGATCTGGAGCGCGCGTATCCGGAGACTAATCGCAATCGCGGGCTGGTGGTCCGCACCGAGCTGCAAACGAGAATCGCGCAGTCGCCGCCGGACGCGACGCTGATTGCCATGCTGACCACGCTCGCCGCCGCGGTGCTCTTCGTCGCCTGCGCCAATGTCGCCGGGCTGCTGACGAGCCGGGCGCCGGCGCGCGCGCGGGAGATGGCCCTGCGCGTGGCCATCGGCGCGGGGCGCGGCCGGTTGATCAGACAGTTGCTGACGGAGAGTCTGCTCATTGCGCTCGCCGGTGGCGTGCTGGGCATCGCCGTCGGCTATGGCGCCATCATCGTGTTTCAGCAGATTCAACTCCCGACCGATCTGCCGGTGGCACTCACCTTCCAGCTCGATCGCCGCGCGCTGATGTTCAGCCTGGGCGTCGCGGTGCTGAGCGCGATCCTGTTCGGTCTCGCGCCGGCGATTCAGACGTCGCGCACGGACCTGGCGATGGTGATGAAAGCCGGCGAGGCGATCGCGGGAAGACATCGGCGATGGGGACGGAGCCTGCTAGTCGGCGGGCAGGTGGCCGTGTCGGTGGTGTTGCTGGTGCTGGCGACGTTCATGTATCGCGGCTTCCAGGAGCAACTGAGCAGCGGCCCCGGGTACCGCACCGATCACCTGCTGTTGATGAGTTTCGATCCGAGCCTCGTTCACTACAGTGACGTAGACACACGCCGCTTCTTCCTGCGACTCGCCGACGAAGCGCGAGCGCTGCCAGGCGTGAAATCGGTCGCGCTCGCCTCGTCCGTGCCCATGGCCACTGATGGGATCAACGCCGCCAACGTCATCCCGGAAGGCCACCAGCTTCCGGTCGGACGAGACAGCCTCTCGTTGTTCTCCGCGACCGTTGACGAGAACTACTTCAGCACGATTGGGATTGCGATCGTGCGCGGGCGCGCCTTTCGCGAAGAGGACTCGACGGATGCTCCTCGCGTGGCGATCGTGAACGAGCAGTACGTGCAGCACTACTCGCCCAACCAGGATCCGATCGGGAAGCGATTCCAGTTACGTGAGCGCGAGGGTTCTACGTGGGTCGAAATTGTTGGCGTCGCCAAGACCACGAAGTATCTCTGGCTCGCCGAACCGCCCACCGAGTTCGTCTATCTTCCGTACCGACAGAACCCGCGGTCGGAGATGGTTCTTCTGACCGAGTCGGCCGGCGACCCCGCCGGCCTCGTCGCACCGGTTCGCGGCCTCGTGCAGAGCCTCGACCGCACGCTGCCGATCTACAACGTTCGCACGATGGAGGACTTCTATCAGATGCGGACGATCACGATCTTCAACGTGATCATCGGCATCGTCGGTGCCATGGGCCTCATGGGCCTCGGCCTCGCCATCGTCGGACTCTACGGCCTGGTGGCGTACGCCACGAGCAGGCGCACGAGAGAAATCGGCATTCGAATGGCCATCGGCGCGGGCCGTACCAGCGTCATGCGAATGGTCTTACGACAAGGACTCATGCTCGCGGTCGTCGGGCTTGTCGTCGGGCTATTGGGCGGTGTCGGCGCCCAACAATTGTTGCAAGCCGCATTTCCCGGCGGAGAAACGGGCTTCAGTCCGATGGCTCAAGTGCTGGTCGCACCGATTGTGCTCGCCGCCACGTTCCTCGCTGCTTACCTGCCGGCTCGCCGTGCCGCGCGCCTCGATCCAATGAAGGCACTCCGCTACGAATAGGTGCGTCACCTGTCGCACCTGATTCCCTGATTGCATTCAGGCCGACGGGATGGCATCGTCCCCGGGGTGGCGACCTTGACGAGACGGTTCGGCCTGGCTCTGGTGGCGGCGCTCATGAGTGCCGGCGTCGCGGCACGTCAGTTTCCTTCCGGCTACCTCGACCCTCAACCGATCCTGGAAGCCGCCGCCAAAGCCATCGGCACCGACAACCTGCGGTGCGTCACGATTTCCGGAACCGCGTATGGCGGCGCCGTCGGGCAGCAGCGCGAGTCGGCGTGGAACGTCGATTGGCCGCGCATCGATTCGCTGGCCAACTACACGCGGACGATGAACTGGGACGCGGGCGTGATGCACGAGGAGTTCGATCGCAAGCCCGGGCTGAATCCGGCGTCGTGGAAATACGGCGTCGGCTGGATTGACGGACCGCTCCAACAACACCAGCATCAGATGCACGTCGTGTCCGGCGCGCACGCCTGGCACATGGACGGACCCAACGCTCCGCCGGTCGCGGTCGCGCCGGACCTTGCCGAGATCTATCAGTTGGACATGTGGTTGAACCCGCACGGCTTCCTGAAGGCCGCACGAAAGCCGGGCGCTAATCCAAAAGCCACGTGGCGCTGGGAACTCGGCGAGATGGGACGCGACGGCCCGGAGGTCAAGCCGGCCAAGGTTCGCGTCGTGTCCATCACCATCAACGGCAAGTATCGTGCTGACGCAACCATCAACGCCGACAACATGCTCCAGCGCATTCATACCTGGGTGGCCAACCCTGTGCTGGGCGACATGAACTACGAACACGAGTTCACCAACGACAGCTACATCGACATCGGCAACGGCATCAAGTTCCCGACCGGATGGCATTCACATCACGGCTGGGACGACAACTACGGCGCCCAGAACGTGACCGCCGGTCACAATGCATTCGGTGGAACGCTGAAGGACGTGCGAGCGAACCAGTGCCCCGATCCACCGGCTGTTCCGGCATCGGTGCGGCAGGCTACGTTTCCCGTTCGCGTCGAGACGCAGAAGCTGGCGGACGGCGTCTACCTGATGGGCGGAGGCTCGCATAACAGCGTCGCCGTCGAGTTCAAAGACTGGATCGCCATCTTCGAGGCGCCGCTCGACGAAGACCGCAGTCTCGCCGTCATCGACGCCGTCGTCCGACTGATTCCCGACAAGCCGATCCGCTGGGTGATCAACTCGCACCAGCATTTCGATCACGCGGGAGGGCTGCGCACCTACGTCCACATCGGCGCCACGATCATCACGCACTGGAAGAATTACGACTTCTACAACCGCGATGTGCTGAACTACGGCCAACGCACGCTGAAGCCGGACATGGTGTCGCTGTGGCCGCCGACCGAGCTCGCCGAAGGGTATTACTACGAGGCCATTCGGGAGAACTTCGTCATCAGCGATGGCTCACGGAATCTGAACGTTCACTACGTCAACCCGCTCGCACACACTGAGGGCATGCTGATCGCGTACCTGCCGAAGGAGCGACTTCTGTTCGAAGCCGATTTGCTGGACACCGATCGGCCACGACCAACGCCACCAACTCGCGATCAGGCCAGCTTCTACACGGCGGTGAGGAAGCTCGGGTTGGATGTCGCACAGATTGTTCCGGTCCACGGCAACCCGATGCCGTGGTCGGACTTCGCTGGCGCTTTCAAGCCGCAGGGGAAATAGATGGACCTCGTTCTTCTTGGCGCGCCGGGGTCAGGGAAAGGGACCCAAGCGGAACATCTGCAACGCGAACTGGGTCTCACCCACGTCGCGTCCGGAGACCTGTTCCGCGACCACGTCAAGCGACAAACCGAGCTTGGCACCCAGGCCAACGACTACATGACACGCGGCGCACTCGTGCCCGATGCCATCACCATCGCGATGCTCCAGGAGCGCATTGCGAGACCGGACACGGTCAAAGGCGTCCTGCTCGACGGCTTCCCGCGGACGATGGAGCAGGCGATCGCACTCAACGAGTTGATGGCCCGGCTCGAACGGCAGATCGACGGAGTCCTCTACGTCGATGTCCCCGACGAGGATCTCATCGCTCGCCTTTCTGGGCGACTCATCTGCCGCGAATGCCAGGTGCCCTTCCACGTCACGGCGAACCCGTTTCGAGTCTGTCCTTTTGGACGATGCACCGGGGAACACCTTTACCAGCGAACGGACGATGCGCCGGACACCGTGCGCGCGCGACTCGTGACGTATCACAAACAAACTGCCCCGGTGATCGACTACTACCGCCTCATCAAGTTGCTGGTCACGGTTCCTGGCGTCGGTCACGTGGATGATGTGAAGCAAGCTACATTGGCAGCGGCCCGGTCGATCGGCCGATGACGCCGGGGCCGGTTGTCAGTTGCCAGTTGTCAGTTTCCAGTTCAAAGCAGGAGCAACCGAATGTTCGAAGCGGCAGAGCTCGGACGCAAGATTGCGAAAGAGGACTACAAGAAGCAGGCGCTGGCCCTGCGCGGAGAGCTGTTGGAGCTGCAGCGTCAGTTGAGCGCAGCCAAGTTTCCCGTGATCATCGTCTTCGCCGGTGTTGACGGCGCGGGCAAGGGCGAGACCGTCAACCTGCTCAGCGAATGGATGGATCCGCGGTGGATCGTCACGCGAGCCTACGGTCCAGCGTCGGACGAAGAGTCCGAGCGTCCCGAATACTGGCGCTTCTGGAGGGATCTGCCACCGAACGGCCGCATCGGCTTCTTCCTGAGCTCGTGGTATTCACGTCCCATCCTCGATCGCGTCAATGGCCGAATCAGCAAGGACGGCTTCGCCCAACGCATCGGTCGCGTGGTTCAGTTCGAGCGGACCCTCACCAGCAACGGCGCCCTGATCCTGAAGTTCTGGATGCATCTCGGGAAGGCGGCGCAGAAGCGACGGCTGAAGAAGCTCGAGAAGGACAAGGTATCCGCGCTGGCGCGTCACCAAGGAGCAATGGAAAAACTGGCGCATGTACGACAAGTTCATCGCCGCCGCCGAGCAGGCGCTGCGCCAGACGAGCACGGTCGATGCACCGTGGATGATCGTAGAAGGAGACGACGAGGCGTATCGAAGCATCACGGTGGCCACGATGATCCGCGACGCCGTTGGCAAGGCGCTGAGCGAAGGCCGCGGAGAGCGCCCGCCCGCACAGTCGGCGAATGCCCCCGCAGGTCGTCGGCGGCGAGCGGTCGCGGGTCAGCTCTCCTCGAGTCCGGAGTCGCCGGGCACCGCATCGGAAAAGAGTCGCGCGGAACCTGCCTCGGTGACCATCCTCAGTCATCTGGACATGACGCAGACGGTGTCGAAAAAAGTGTTCGATGACGCACTGGAAAAACAACAGGGCCACCTGAATCGGTTGCAGCGCCGAGCGCAGGAAAAAGGCATCTCGACGATTGTCGTGTTCGAGGGTCAGGACGCCGCGGGCAAAGGAGGCGCCATCCGTCGCGTCACGGCAGCCCTCGACGCGCGAGCCTACCAGGTCATCCCCATTGCGGCGCCGACCGATGAGGAGCGCGCTCACCACTATCTCTGGCGATTCTGGCGTCACCTTTCCCGGGCCGGCCGGCTCACGATCTTCGACCGCAGCTGGTACGGCCGGGTGCTGGTGGAGCGGGTCGAGGGATTCGCGTCGCGCGAAGAATGGATGCGCGCGTACTCGGAAATCAACGAGTTCGAAGAGCAGCTCGTCGCCCACGGCACCGTGCTGGTCAAGTGCTGGGTCCACATCACGTTCGATGAGCAGTTACGCCGTTTCAAAGAGCGTGAGAAGACGCGTTACAAGCAGTGGAAGCTAACGGCGGAAGACTGGCGCAACCGCGGCAAGTGGCACGACTACGAGCAGGCCGTCAACGAGATGGTCGAGCGCACGAGCACGCGAACCGCGCCATGGACGTTGGTCGAGGGCAACGACAAGAACTTCGCCCGACTGAAAGTGCTGCGCACGGTGTGTGATCGGCTGAGTGCACCGGTGTGACCGGTGCGACTAGCGAACCTTTGCCTTCACGACCGCGAATACGCACCAGTTCAGGCGCGTAACCGCATGAACCTCGCCAGGCGCGCGAGGTCGGCGGCGCTTGCCACGCTGGCAAACGTACTGACATACGGACGTGCGGCCCGCATGCCGCTCGCGGTTGGCTCGTACCCTGGTGTCTCGAGCAGCGGGTTAAGCCAGACGACACCGGCCGCGCGGCGGTGCAGAACCCGCATCACATCGCGCAGCACGTCGGTGTTCCCAACGTCCAACCCGTCGCTCGCGATAATCACGACCGTGTCCCGATTCAGAAGACGCTCGCCAAAGCGCTGCACGAATTGCTGGAGACACACGCCAATGCTCGTGCCACCGCCCCAGGCATAAGCCAGGCGCTCGAGTCGGCGTCTCTCGCCCGCGGCCGCCCGGCGCACGTCGGTGGTGACACGCTCGAGGGCCGTCGAGAACGTGAACACCTCGACTCGCAGCGTCACGCTGGCGATGGCCACTGCAATCTGCAGGGCGGTGTGTGCGAACGCGCTCATCGAGCGACTACCGTCGATGATCAACACGATTCGTGGCCGCGTCATGGGACGTCGCAGCCAGCGCGGCGCAAGCGCCTCGCCTCCAGTCTGCAGGCTGGACCGCAGCGTGCGTCGCAGATCGAAGCGTCGCCCGCGACGGGCCGGCCTCCAGCCTCGCGAGAGTCCGACGTGCAGCCGCCGCACCAGGACGCGGGCCGCGTCGCGCCACTCGGTCTCGACCCGCATGAGGTCGGGCGTCTCAGCACCGAACGCCTCGATCGGGCTGTAACTCGCACGCGCGAAGGCCGTAGCGTGGTCGGACTCGTCGTCGGTCGTCTGAAATTGTGCAGCGGCGCTGTCACCCGCGTCGAACCCCTCTGCCTCGTCGTCCACCGCTGGGGCGCGAGTCTCAGGGTTGTCCGGACTGACACCTGGGCCGTGGCTTTTGGCCGTGTTCGATCCGACGTCAAGACGTGTCGGAGTCATCTGCTCTGACAGTCGCCCATCGTCGCGCGGGAAAAAGAACTCCGTGAACGCACGATCGAAGACCGGCAGCTCGGCGCGTGCGCTCGTCAAGATTGGCCGCAAGGCATGGCGCACCGCCCGTTCATCGGACAGCTCGACGACCTCGAGCGCCGAAGCTGCGTCCTGCAGCTCGCCGGGCCCGACGCGAAATCCATGCGTGCGGCGCAGGATCCCGCAGAATGCGGCGAGATTCTCGGGCAGGCTGGCAAAGGGATACATCAGCGGCGCGGCGTTGAAACCGACCCAAATCCGAAGTCGGTCTCGAGGCCGTACCCGCCGGGCTCTGGGTTTGCTGGTGGGTCACCCAGAATCGGCTCGAAGGCCACGCGATGCGCGCGCATCACGTCGTGGTCCTCGTACACCTTGAGCACGCATCCCAGCGTCTGCTCCACCGTGGCGGCGTTCAGGTGATCGCAGTGTAGGCTGATGAGGGCCATCGCCCAGTCCAGGCTTTCGGCAACGCCCGGCGCCTTCTGCACTGGCAGCCCGCGCAGCACCTGCATGAGGGCGGCGATCTGCTTCGCCAGGCGCTCCGAGAGACCGGGCACACGCGCGTGAAGGATGTCAATCTCCTGTTCGAGCGACGGGTACGGCAGCCATAGAAACAGGCAGCGGCGACGCAGCGCGTCGGACAGCTCACGTGTCCGATTGCTCGTCACGATCACGTGTGGCTTGTGCGTCGCGCGAATCGTGCCAAGCTCGGGAATCGTGACCTGCCACTCGGCCAGCACCTCGAGGAGGAACGCTTCGAACGCTTCGTCCGCACGGTCCACTTCATCGATGAGCAACACCGGCGAGCGGTCCTCGGTAATTGCCTGGAGCAGTGGCCGCCTGAGCAGAAACTGTTCCCCGAAAATCTGCGCTTCTCGCTCCGCGAGGGTGGCGCCCTCGGTCTCGCTCAGACGCGCGCGCAGCATCTGGCGTGGATAGTTCCACTCGTAGAGCGCCGCCATGGCGTCGAGGCCTTCGTAGCACTGCAAGCGGATCAACCGCGTGCCCAGCACCTCAGCGAGAATCTTGGCGCTCTCGGTCTTGCCGACTCCAGCCGGGCCTTCGATGAGCAGGGGCTTCTCGAGCGCCAGCATGATCTGCAGGCCCGTCGCAAAGGCCTCGTCGATGATGAACGCGTGATCCCGGAAGCGGGCGCGGATGGCCGCCGCATCTGTCATGGGCGAGCCCCGAGATACTCCTGCGGCTGCTTGACGAAGCGCGAGCGACAGTTCGGGCAGCAGAAGTAATACGTCACGCCGTCAAGGTCCGCCGTATGTTTCGCGGTCGCGACGTCCACTTCCATGTGGCACACCGGGTCAACAGCGCGAGGCGGTTCTAACCGGATAGCCGATGTCGGTGAGGACCCGCTCGGCTGACGCTGAACAATCTCGGCGAGAATCGACAACGCGACTTCGGGTGCCGTCCGCGCGCCGAGATCGAGACCGGCAGGATTCCGGATCGTCGCCACACCGGGCACGCCACTCTCTTCGAGCACCGCGCGGACGGCGTCACCGCGCTTGCGTGATGCCACCAGACCGACATAAGACACATCACTTTTCAGAATCGCCGTGAGCGCGGGCTCGTCGTAATGCCCCTGCGAGGCGACCACCGTCACCTGATTCGAGCCACCTTCCCGCAGGACGGTCTCGAGTGCGTCGAGCGCGGCGACTGTGATGCCATGCGCAACCGCATCGTGCTCGATGTCACGCCGCTCGTGAGCATCCACGACTCGCACGACGTCGTACTCCACGGTGCGTGCAAGGTGCGCCAGCGCGGCAGCTACGGGCGTCGCGCCGACGACCACCAGGCGTCGCGCCTGCACAAACGGTTCGACGTACACGTCCACGGCTCCTTCCGACACGCATGTCATCGGGACGACGACATGCTCGGTGGTCGACTCGGCTGAAACGCTGGCGTCGGGCCGAATCGAAACCAGACGACTGCAGCGCGTCCGAATGGCCTCGAGCGCTTGCCGCCGAATGATCTCGTGCGAGCACGCTCCGCCGACGAATCCCTCCATGCGCCCGTCGGCAAAAACAATCGCTCGATCTCCGAGGTGGGCCGAGACCGGTGCGCGACGGCCGACGACCGTCGCCACGGCAAAGGACTGGCCGTCGCGCCGAAGTCTTGCAATCTGCTCGAAGACATCAGCCATGTAATCCTCAGCCATCGCCGAGCCGTGCAAGCAAACGTGCGGCGCGCTTGGGCAGCGGCTCGAGCCGGCCGGCCAATTGTCCTTGAAACTCGACCGCGATGAGCCGTGCGGCCTGGACATCCCGTCCCCAGCTGTTTTCAAACAGGCTGTTCAGAAGCTCGAAGCATTGATCATCGCGCCAAAGGGCTTCCTTCGCCAAGCGTTCCAGGTACGCCCACTGAAAGCGTTCTTCGGGGAGCGTCCCACCGACGTACGCGGATAGTAGTGCGCGATAGGGATCGAGCGTGACTACTGCGTCGTTGCGAACCGTGGTGCCGACGGCCGGCGGTAAGTGCTCGCGCAGCAGCGGCAGGAGCGGGTCGGGCGCAATCGCGAACTCGTCGAGATGAAAGCGCGGCTCACCGCGCTCGAACAGGACGAACTGGGGACTCCTGTGTGCGATGCCCGAACGCGCGGTCACCCGATCACTCGCCGCGCGATCCTCCGGCAGACGGACAAATCCCACCGCGACATCCATCCGAGGCTCGAGCGCGTCCTGCGCCACGCGCCAGGCCGCGAACGTCTTCTCGCTGGTCCCCGCCTTGAAGACAACGGTCCACGGGAACGCATCGAGAAAGCGATCGACGTCAGCAGAACCGTGGAGCGGGAAGAATCGCTCGCGCAGCGTAAGCCTGGACCTCGGTGCAGACATGGCTGCTGATCGACCCTTCTCAGGGCGTCGTCAACCTCTGACGAATACAGCCAAAGGTCTGACCGATCAGTTTCTGTGCCTGCGCGTCGAGCACTCGGCCGCCGACAGCGGCCACGGGCCCCCGAGCCTCGGCCTCACCCGTCCATTTCAACGTCGTCGTGCCGTCGCCGTTGTCCTCGACATCGGCGCCGGCGGTGAGGTCAACGGCGCTCCCAAAGCCTCCGCCGGAGATCTTCATGTCGATCCGGCGCCCGGACTGATCGGGGACGAGTTCCAGCTTGAACTTGAAATTGCCACGCACCGGCCCCACACCGACTCGGACGACGGCGTCGAAGTGTGTGGGATCGTGGACTGTAACATCGATCACGTCGGGCAGGCAGCGGCCCACTCTTTCGGGATCGGTGACGAACGCCCAGACCGCCGCGTGGCTGGCGGGGATCTTCTCCTCGCCGCTTTGCTGGAGTTTCACCGCTACGACTTCCTGGCTTCGGCGTCGCGAATCGCCCGCCACACCTTGTCGCGGGTGAGCGGCATGTCGATGTGCCGCACGCCCAGCGGCGACAGCGCATCGATCACCGCATTGACGAACGCTGCCGGGCTACCAACGTTCGGGCTCTCACCCACGCCCTTGGCGCCCATGGGATGGTGCGGGCTCGGCGTGACGGTGTTGGCCACCTCCCAGTGCGGTGTCTCGAGCGAGGTGGGAACAAGATAGTCCGTGAAGTTGGTGTTGAGGTTGTTACCCTCGCTGTCGTACTGAATCTCCTGGATAAAGGCCATTGCGAAGCCTTCGGTCAGCCCGCCATGGATTTGCCCCTCGACGATCATCGGATTGATCACCGTGCCGCAATCGTCCACCGCCAGGAAGCGACGGACCTTCACGCCGCCGGTCTCTCGATCGACGTCCACCACCGAGACGTACGCACCGTTGGGGTACGTCATGTTGGGAGGATCGTAGTAATAGGTCGCTTCGAGCCCGGGCTCGTTCTGCGCCATGTTCGTGTAAGCGGCAAAGGCCACGTCCTTCATCGTGACGGTCTTGGCGGGGACGCCCTTCACCTGGAACTTGTAGTCGGTCCACTCGACGTCGGCCTCGCCGACCTCGAGCAGATGCGCGGCAATCTTGCGCGCCTTCTCGCGAATGCGCCGTGCCGCCATGGTTACGGCGGCGCCAGCGACGGGCGTGCT
Source organism: uncultured Acidobacteriota bacterium (assembly GCA_963724485.1). GTDB lineage: Bacteria > Acidobacteriota > Vicinamibacteria > Vicinamibacterales > UBA2999 > JACCSI01. The sequence goes on along the minus strand of CAVRUW010000001.1, from coordinate 496,276 downwards.
TCGGCTGGCGTAGGTGCCGAGGCCGTATGGCGCCGTGTCCGTGTCCCCTTCTTCGACCATGATCGTCTGCGGGTCCAGTCCCAGCTCTTCGGCGACGATCTGCGCCCACGTCGTTTCGTGCCCCTGCCCCTGCGACTTCGCCCCTGTCCGCACGATGCCCGCACCGGTCGGGTGGATCCGTATCTCCGCGCTGTCGAACATCTTGATGCCGAGAATGTCGAAGTGCTTCGATGGCCCGGCGCCGACCACTTCCGTGAACGTCGAGAAGCCGATGCCCATCAGCTCGCCGCGCGCACGTTTCTGGGCCTGCTCTTTGAGCAACGCTTCGTAGCCGATTTTCTCGAGCGCGACGTTCAAGGTCTGGTGGTAGTCCCCACTGTCATAGGTGAAACCCAACGCCGACGGATAGGGGAACTGATCTTTGCGGATGAAGTTCTTGCGCCGCAATTCCACCGCATCCATGCCGAGCTCGTCGGCGAGAATGTCCATCCCGCGCTCGATCGCGTAACTCGCCTCGGTGACACGGAATGAGCAGCGGTAGGCGATGCCGCCCGGCGCTTTGTTCGTGAAGAACGCATCGACTTCGGCATGGGCCACGGGGAAGTCATAGCTGCCGGTGACGATGCCAAAAATGCCCGCGGGATATTTGGACGGATCGGCCGCCGCATCAAAGGCGCCGTGATCGGCGGTCGTCGCGACGTGCAACGCCGTGACCTTGCCGTCGGCGGTCGCGCCAATCTCCACATCCATGTGATAGTCGCGCGCAAATCCGGTGCTGGTCAGGTTTTCGGTGCGGGTTTCGATCCATTTCACCGGCCGCCCGATCTTGAGCGCGCCGACGATGGCGCAGACGTAGCCGGGGTAAACAGGAACCTTGTTGCCGAAGCCGCCGCCGAGATCTGGCGAGATCACATGAATCTTGTCCTCGGCAATGCCGGTGACCAGCGCGAGCGCCGTGCGATACACGTGCGGCGCCTGCGATGTCACGTAGAACTGCAGGCGACCCATCGTGTCGAAGTACGCGACGCATCCGCAGGGCTCGAGGGGTGCGGGATGACACCGCTGAAACCATATGCGCTGCTTGATGCGTTTGGCGCTGGACTGCATGGCGCGAGCCGTGCCGTCCTTGTCACCCACCTCCCAGTGGAAGATGTGGTTCGTCTTCTGCTCGCGGTCGGGCCTGAGCAACACCTTGTCGGTCTTCGAAGTAAATGGATCCGCCACGACCGGCAGCGGCGCGTAGTCCACCTGCACCGCCTCGGCGCCATCGACGGCGGCCGCGCGCGTCTCCGCAAACACGGCGGCGACTTCTTGATACTGAAAGAGCACCTTGCCGATTGCGAGCACCATCTGCTTGTCGAAGCCGTGAAACGTCGGCAGCCAGCCAAGACCTGCCGCCTCGAGGTCTTTGCCACTGATCACCGCTTTGACGCCTGGCACCTTCATCGCTTCGCTGATATCGATGTTCTTGATCTCCGCGTGCGGATAGGGGCTCCGCACCAGCGACAGGTAGAGCATGCCCGGAAGGGAGATGTCATCGACGTAGTGCCCTTTGCCCTGAATGAAACGCGGATCCTCCTTGCGCTTCATGGCCACGCCGACCGAATGTCTTGGTTTCGCCTGAATGGTCATCGGGTCCTCGCGAGCAAGGTCAGGAGTTCGTGCCGACAGGTTGGCGCAGGGCCTGGGCCGCCTGCTGCACCGCTTTGACGATGTTCTGGTAGCCAGTGCATCGGCACAGATTGCCAGCCAATCCCTCCCGAATGTCGGCTTCACTGGGATTGGGGTTGTGGGTCAGCAGCGCGTGAGCCGCCAGCATCATGCCGGGCGTGCAGTACCCGCATTGCAACCCGTGCTGATCCCAAAACCCCTGCTGCAGCGCATGGAGCGTGCCGCCGTTCGCAAGCCCCTCGACCGTGAGAATCTCGTGGCCGTCGGCTTGCGCGGCAAACATGCTGCACGACTTCACCGCCCGATTGCCGTCCATGACGACGACGCAGCAGCCGCAGCTCGAGGTGTCGCAGCCGACGTGGGTGCCGGTAAGCCCGCAATCTTCGCGCAGGAAGTACGCGAGGAGAGTTCGTGGCTCGACCTCACGCTCGTACGTCACGCCGTTCACCTTGACGTTGACTTTCATGCCTGCACCCCCAAACGCGCCAGCGCCTGGCGCAGACCGCGGCCGACGAGCACACCAGCCAGTTCCTTCTTGTATTCGATGCTGCCGCGCAGGTCGGCCTGCGGCATGCTGCGCCGCGAGGCGGCATCTGCCGCGGTGCGAATCAGATCGGCGGTGGGCTTCTGGCCCGTGAGCGCCCGCTCAGCGTCGTCGACACGCACGGCGCACGGACCCGCAGCCGAAAGCGCCACACCGGCGCTGCGGATGGTGCCATCGGCATTGAGCGAGACCTGCACGGCGGCGGCACAAGTGGCGAAGTCGCCCACTTTACGCTCGACTTTCTGGTACGAGCCGGCTGTGCGATCGTCCGGCACCGGAAACTCGACGGCCGTCGCCATCTCGCCTTCGGCAACGGCAGTCGTGAAGCTATCCACCAGGAACTCGTCGATCGCCACACGCCGAGTGCCGTTCTTGCCGAGCACGACGACAGTGGCGCGAGAAGCGAGCGCGGTGGTGGTCCAGTCGCCAGCGGGATCGTTGTGGCACAGGCTCCCGACAAGCGTGCCCATCTGACGAACGACGGGATCGGCTACCACGCGCGAGGTATCGTGAATGAGGCTCCACCGCCGGTCGGTGATCCATGACGCGCGCTCGATGTCGCTGTCTCTCGCGATCGCGCCGATGGTCAGCACATTGCCGCTGACGCGCACGTAGTTCAGACTGTCCAGCGCGTTGATATCGACCAGAACAGCGGGCCGCGCCAGTCGAAACCGCATCGCCGGGATGAGGCTCTGGCCACCGGCCAGCACGCGGGCTTCACCCCCATGCTGCTGAAGGTACCCGAGCGCTTCGTCCTCGGTGTGAGCACGAAGGTAATCAAAGGGCGCTGGAATCACGTCGCTAACCTCCCGTCTTGGCAGCGTCGCACGTGAGGCGCCACGTCGGCGTCGCAAAGGATTTGCGGTGGAAAAACGGATTCTACCTCACAGAATAGTCAGCCTGTCGGTACACTGGGTGTGAACCTGCCTCGACTCAGCTATGGTCAGCGCGGTTGTTCTCGCGGCGGGCGCCTCGACGCGCATGGGGACGCAAAAGCTGCTGCTGCCTCTCGGGGACGAACCCCTCGTCCGGCGCATCGTGCGACAAGTATGTGACGCAGGCTTCGAGGACGTCCTCGTGGTGCTTGGAAGCGATCACCGACAGACGCTCGCGGCGCTCGACGGGCTCGTCGTTCGTCACGTCGTCAATCCCGACTTCGAAAGCGGGATGGGAAGCTCGTTTCGAACCGCCGTTCGGAATCTGGGTAAGAGTCTCGCCGCCATGTTCACCCTCGCCGACCAACCGTTCGTGACCTCCCACGAATACCGAGCGGTGCTCGACGCCTATCGTCAGCACTCACCGGCCATTGTCAGCGTCCGATATGGCGACGTCATGGCGCCGCCTCATCTGTTTCAGCGCGAGTTCTTCGGGGAGCTTGGACAGCTCGAGCGTGGCGCCCGACCGGTGCTCGAGCGGCACCATGAGCGGACGATGGTGCTCCAGTTTGCACCGGATTTGCTGATGGATATCGATACGCCCGAAGATTACGAGCGCGCCAAGAGCCGCTTCTCGTCGGGTCGATGAAGGCTGCTGCTCGACCCACTCAGAAATCCGCCCTCGAACCCGCGCCGAATCGCAAGTATCTCGCTGAGAATCGACAACGCCACCTCTTCTGGCGTCTCCGCGCCGAGTGAAAGGCCCACGGGGCTATGAACCGCCGCGAGCCGTGCAGGATTCGGCACGTAGCTTTCTGCCGCGAGGCCGTCGAGGAGCTTCTGATACCGAGAACGCGGCCCGAGCACGCCGATATAGGCGGCCTGCGAGTCGAGGGCAAACCGCAGGCTTTCCTGATCACGCTCGATGTGATGATTCATGACGAGGGCAAAGCTCCGGGCATCGAGCGTCACGACCTCGGCGAAGCGGCTGAAGTGCGCGGAGATGAGCGTCGCGCCAGGAAAGCGATCGGCGGTCAGGTACGCCTCGCGCACATCAACGACAGTGACCGCAAACCCGAGCGTCCAGGCTTGCTTGACGAGCGGCACACTGTCGTAGCCGGCGCCGAACACAACGAGCGAAGGGGGTGGCGTGCTGACTTCGAAAAAGACCTCCCCGCCACCAATCGCATCGAGCCCCGATTGCGGGTACGCTGCACTCAGTCGTTCGCGAGCGCACGTGATCGCCTCGCGCTCCATCGCCGGTTCGGTGAGCGTGCCGACAATGTTGCCGGTCGCGCGGACAATCAGCCGTCCAGACGCCCCCGCAAGCGGCGTCACCAGGACAGCGGACTCTCCACGATGGAGAACGTCCAACCACTCGCCCGTCAACGCGTCGTCTTCGAGTCGTTCGATATGGATATCAACGGCACCGCTGCAGCCGATGCCCAGCCCCCAGATCGAATCCTCCGCGAGATCGTACGTGGCGGTAGCCGGCTCGCCCGTAGCAATCACGCGTCGGGCGGCCTCGGCGACCGCCGGCTCCAGGCAGCCTCCTGAAAGCGCGCACTCGTATGTCCCGTTCTGGCGCACGAGCATCTGCGTGCCTTCGCGCCGGTACGCGCTCCCCCTCACCCGAACGACCGTGGCCAGCGCGACGCGTTCACCGGCCACACCCGCGTCGCGGATCGCGTCAAGGAGCCGTTGGGTTTCGCGTCGATCCATCGGCCAACAATCGCACAGACGCCACGATCGTCACAACTCGCGACTTGCTTCTACACCGACGCACGACACACCAGCGGCCTGTTCCTCCTCACCGTTCGCTAATTCGCTCGCGATGCCGTTGCCGGTGACAACTTGTCCAGCACTCTCTGCCCACCCACCACGGTCATGACGACTCGCGCGTTGCGAATCTCCTCCGCCGGGATCTCGAAGATGTTCTGATCCAGCATTACCAAATCTGCCAGCCTCCCAACCGACAGGACTCCCTTCCGCGTTTCATCGAATGACGCGTACGCCGGCGCTGCCGTGTACCCGCGCAACGCTTCCTCAACGGTAATCTTCTGCTCCGGCACCCAGCCATTGGGATTGCGATCGTCGATCGTCCGCCGTGTCACGGCCGCATAGATTCCCTCGAGCGGGGTTGGCGGCGCGACGAACCAGTCGCTGCCAAGCGACAGCGTCGCGCCCGCGTCGAGCAGCGAGCGGAACGCGTACGTCGTCCTGATGCGATCGCCGATGTACTTCTCGGCCCATCGTCCGTCGTCGATCGCGTGATACGGCTGCATGCTGGCGATGACGCCGAGTTTGGCGAAGCGCGGGATGTCAGTGGCCGCGAGGTGCTGCGCGTGCTCGATGCGGAAGCGGCGGTCGCGTTGGCCGTTGGTTGCGATCACTTTTTCGAAGATGTCGAGGAGCAGCCCGTTGGCGCGATCGCCGATGGCGTGCACCATCACCTGCAGGCCTGCACTGTCGGCGCCAGCAATCCAGCGGTGCAGGTCTTCAGGCGTGTTGACGAGCAGTCCCTTGTCCTTCGGCGCATCGACGAACGGCTCGTGAAACGCCGCTGTATGCGAACCGAGCGAGCCGTCCACGAATCCCTTGAGGCCACCGACGCGCAGCCAGTCGTCACCCCGTCCGTCGGTGCCACCGTGCTCCCTCCGCGCGACGAGATCGCGAACGCGTTCCCAATCAGCCAGCGGGAGGACGCCGTAAACACGTGCCTTCAACGCGTTGCTTTTACGAGCGCGGGCGAACGTGGCGAGATCGTCCCACGAGCCCATGTTGTGAACGGTCGTGACGCCTTGCTCGTTCACGTACACCATCGCCGCGGCAAGCGCCCGATCGCGCATCGCGTCGGAAGGCGGGGGGACGACTTGGTCCACCAGCGCCATCGCGTTGTCCTTCAGCAACCCAGTGGGCTCGCCGTTCGCGGCCCGAACGATCTCACCACCTTCAATCGCTTTGGTGACGGCCGTTACGCTCCCGGCCTTGAGCGCCGCGCTGTTGGCAAGCGCCATGTGGCCATCGAGACGATTCACCCAAACCGGGTGATTGGGGGTCACCGCATCAACCCAGTCGCGGCGCGGCAGCTCACCGCCCCAGAGGCTGTGATCCCAGTCACCCCCGGTAATCCACGTACCGGCAGGAACAGTCTCAGCAAAGGCCTTGATGCGATTCACGAACTCGTCGCGGGTCTTCGCGTCGCGGAGTTGGACCGAGGCGAGTCGGAATCCGCCTTCGAGGAAATGCACGTGGCTATCGATGAATCCCGGGACAACGAGCCGCCCACCTCCATCGACTGGCGCGATGCCCGATGCAAGCTTGCGGATCTCATCGTTGGTACCAACGGCGACGATCTGCTCTCCCGCGGCAGCGACAGCCTCCGCCCACGGCTTCGCGCATCGCCGGTCCAGATGCGACTGTTGACGATGGCAAATGTCACGGGGCTCGAGGCAGTTGGCGGAGTTGTCGAGGGCGTTGACTCCTGCGAACAGGACACTGTGATCAGAAGGCCGAGGGCGACGAAGCAGCGGTTGAGGCACAGATACATGAGGGTGCCAAGTCTACTGTGGTCACCCTCGCGCAGAACGCCAACTGTCAAACCTGGCCGCAGGGTCCGTCTAGATCGTCAATAGAGCTCGTGGTGTGAATGACTCGCGAGTAAGTCAACCGGAACCGCAAGCGCCAACAGTAAAATCACGCGCATGGCTAAAAAACAGTCCGCAAAAGCCGCCAAACCAAGGTCACGACGCCGCGAGCCCGGACCCTTCGAGGTTCGAGACGTCGATCTCACCAAATTCAAGCCGGACATTTCACTCGGCGATTGGACTGAGATGTTCAAGCCGGGCAACATCGAGATCAGCCCGGTGTTCTTCATGCCGATTGAAACCCTGAGCCCGATCAAGACCATCGGAAAAGGACGCACGAACCTCACCTTCATCAATCCCACGATCGTCCAGACCGACGCTGCGCTGCCGTATGTGCCCTACGCGCGTTTCGACAAGCAAACCGAGCCGGCCGCTGATCACGGCATGTCGGTGCACTTCCAGGCGAGCGGTTATGGCATCACGACGCCGGGGACGTATTTCATGGCGTTTTCCATCGAAGTCTACGGACGCGCAACGTTCGAACTGAGCGGCTATGCCGGGGCGGGGACGACGTCAGGTACGGGACCGAAGACGCTGAGCGGCAAGAACATCGTGACGCTCATCCTCAAGAACCTGCCCGCGTCACAGCATTCGTGGGGATATCTGAAGCAGACCGGCGGCGCGCCGTGGGCTTGGTACACCACCCGCATCAGCTATCCGCCGCTCGTGATAGGGAGCTGAACGACCTCGCCGCTGTTCAATCGCGAGCTCCTGGCAGGATGACGCTCTACCCCACGTCATCCGATCCAGCCTGTTAACCGGCGGCGCTGTGACTTACCCCTTCGTCCGAAATCGCTCTGCGGTAATCCGAACCGGCCCCCGCCCACTTCGCATTTCTCCCTCGAGCGTCCCATCCTCTTTCATCGTCGCCAGGATCGAAATCTTGGTGATGTTTGCCTTCTTCGCATGCTCGCCTGAGATGGAAGCATCCACCTCCAGCGTCAACTTGCCGTCGAGGAATTCCCCCTCCGCAGCGGCTGTCTTACCCTGCATATGAAACGTGCCGGTTACTTTGGTGCCGTCCTGCCGCAGCGAAAGGCCGGTTTGCATCACATGATCGCCATGGATCGACAGGTTCCAGTCGCCGGACACGTTGGCAGTTGAGGGTTTCGCTTCCTGCGCCCTGAGCCCCACGTGGCCCAGGACCGCGAGAACGAAAACGGCCAGAACTCGACGCGTTGCAGTAGAAGTCATGAGCAAGGAGCGTACGCGCATGGCACTGAACCCAAGCTGAACGCCTGCGCCCTGCCCCCTTCTTCCCATTTCTTCATCCCTCGATCTGTTCTGCTAGCCCTCGACGGCAACGCATGCGACACTTCAGTTATGCCGGTCTCTCGACTCCTTGGCGTTGCGCTTGTGCCGCTGCTCGTCTTCAGCACCCTCGGGTGTGACGACGAGGGGCCGACCAGTCCGAGCGGGATCGGGACGCCGCCGGCGTTGAACCTGGCTGGCACGTGGGTCGGGCCTTTTGGTGCTCCAGCAACCAGCGTTGTGTTCCGCGCAACGTGGACGGCATCGCAAACAGGAGGCACGCTGACAGGACCGCTGGCAATGTTCCGTGCCTCGGACAACGTCGCATTCAACGGCACGTTGGCTGGCGTACTTTCCGGCACGCGACTGTCGCTGACTTACACCGTGCCGCGAGGAAATGTCCCCGGCTCACCTGACTGTACGATTTCCGGTACCGGAACGATCGACGCTACGCCGACGCTCCTCTCGGGCAGGTTGAACGTGACGTCGACAAATTGCGCGAATACGGGGCTGCAGCCGTCGTCTGTCGAAGAAATTGCGCTCGTGAAGCAGTAGGTCAATCGGGGTTCGTGCGGCGGGCGCGCGACTCGCCGCTGGAATTTGCCGCGGCGCTGGAGAACGTTCCCACGAGCGATCCGTCTTCTTCGATATTCAGGACAAACCTGCCGCCTGTAGACCGCCGCGCACCCTGCTCGGTGAACTGCAATTCAACAATCCCGCGATCCACGGTACCTTCCAATGCGATCGGCGTTCGTCCTGGTTGGGCAATAACGCGTCCGTTCTCCGTGGTCTTGAAACCCTCACCCCATACCCGATCGCCGCGATGGTGCAAGCGCACGTGGTAACCCAAGGTCAGGTTCTTGAACGCGCCGTAGCTTGTCGAGTCGACCCGGTTGGTGAAGGTCCACGCGCCGTTGAGATCGGTTGACGCTTCCGAGTCACTCACCGCCTCAGTGGAGCGCTCGTTTCCGACACGGACGGCATCGTCAGCGGGCGGAGTCGTCCTTCCTTCAGCATCCGGCGACGCGCTACTTGATACCACTGCGCTGCGCGGTTGATCCGACCGCGAACCGGCGATGTAGCCGACGGCCCCGGCTATCGATGCGAGCAGAAGCAGGCCGAGAACAGTTGCTAACGCAGCTCGCCAATTGGGTCGTGATGGCTCTAATGTCATCGCCATCGGCAGCAACTGCTCATCTCGCGACTCGACAACGCCAGGAACTGAAACGCCCGCGGCGTTGGGTTCCACCTCGCCCGGACTCGGATCGGGCAGGAACTGCGCGGGACGCCATGGCCGTCGAATCGCCTCAGTGGCTGACCCTGGCCTGGGAACCTCCTCCGACTCAAATTCGCGGAGCGTCGCGCGTTCGTCCAGTTCCGACAGGTACCGGGAGACCAAGTCGTCGGAATCCAGACTTAGCTCACTCGCGTAGACGCGAAGGAATCCAGTCGTGTAGATCAGCGGAGGCAACTCATCGAGGTCCTGTCGTTCGATCGCGCTCAGGTGCTCAACAGTGACCTTGGTCCGGTGTGAAATCTCCTCGAGAGAAAGCCCGAGCGCCACCCGCGCGCGCTCGAGCTCGCCGCCAGCGCTCATGCGTAGAGAACGAGCAAAAGGCAGTCCGCACTGCCTATTCAGTTTGTCGCGTGAACTTGGCGATCAGCCTCGGTAGAGCTTCGCGCGTCACAATCACAACGGACCGTATTGTCCTACTTCGGTCCGCCGCCCGGATCGACGTCGATGAGGAATGATGGAGCGATGCTCCGCATCGGCGCGCACATGTCGGTGGCTGGTGGCGTGTCGAAGGCCGTTGACCGCGCAGTCGTCCACGGCTGTGAAGCACTGCAGATCTTCACCAAGAACGCGAATCGCTGGCTGAGCAAGCCTCTTGATCCGGGTGAGATCAGGCGTTTTCGGCGGCGGATCGACGAGACCGGCATCACGCCCGTCGTGTCGCATGCGAGCTACCTGATCAACCTGGCGACGACCGTTCCCCTTCTGCGATCGATGTCGATTGACGCGTTGGTCGACGAGCTCGACCGCGCCCATGCCCTCGGCCTCCTCGGTGTCGTGATTCACCCTGGCACCTGCACGGCCGGCACTGAGGAGGACGCGCTGCGTCTCGCCGGCGAGGCGGTGCGCGACGCCTTTCGCCGGCGGCCACGGCGCAAGACGATGGTGCTCCTGGAGCACACGGCGGGACAGGGTCGGACGATCGGGCATCGTTTCGAGCAACTCGCGTCCATCATCGAGCATCTCGATGGATCGCCTCGTGTCGGCGTTTGCCTCGACACCTGCCATCTCGTCGCGTCCGGGTATGACATCACCAGCCGCGATGGCTACACGGCGACCTTCGACACCTTCGAGCAACTGATTGGGAGGGATCGCCTTCGTGCGTTCCACGCCAACGACTCGAAGCGGCCATGCGGGAGCCGGGTCGATCGTCATGAACACATTGGCAAGGGATGCCTGGGGCTGGAGCCTTTTCGCTGGCTGCTGCACGACGAGCGCTTCGTCGGTCGGCCACTGCTGATCGAGACGGAAAAGACAGCGGACTGTAACAAGCCGCATCTCGTCGCCGCGGATCCGCTTGACATGCGGAATCTCGACACCCTCCGTCGGCTGCGAGACGAACACCTGTCAGAAAGTGCGTGAGATACGCAAAAACCTGGAAATTAGACGCGACGCCCTAGCGGTTTTTGCTACGCTTGCACACTTTTTCAGTTCACAATGCCGCTACCGGAATGCTGGACGCCTTCCCCTCCGAAGAGTCGATCCTCAGGCGGCGACTGCACGTCCGGAGACTGTCGATGGTGGCGGTCGCGGTAGTCTCTGCGGCCGTGTCCGCATTCGCAGCCTGGCATCTCAAGCCCGCCGAACAGACTTCGGAGACGACGATTGCCGGGCCGCGAGACGATGTGGCACGGCTCAAATCGAATCAACTGGATGGTGCGCTGGCGCAGGCTGATGGACCGACCCTCGAAGCCGACGTGCCGATCAACGCCGAGCCTCAACTGCAAGTCATCAGCGAGCCGCCCGGCGCGCGAGGTCACGATCAACGGAATCGGCCGAGGCGTCACGCCGCTCACCGTGCGTCATCTCGACGCCGGCGAGCAACGTGTTCGGATCACACTCGACGGCTATGACAGCGTCGATCGCACCATCTTCCTGGCCGAAGGTTTGTACGCTCGCTCGTTGCAGATCGAGCTTCGCAAAGCGAGCATCGGCCGCGCGATTGCGGAAGGTCAATAGCGGACGGCCTACTTAGATATACGCCTGGCGAATGCGCTGCCGCGTGACTGCTGGCCACCGGCATCGTTCCAGAACGTTCCACGCATCGACGCTTCATCGGCCACGCGCATCACCACCGTGCCACCATTCGTCCCGGTCGCGCTGAGCTCGGTGAACAGCAGCTCCAACCGATGGCCATCCAGCTTTCCTTCAACGACGATCGGCGTGCGCTGTCGCAGCGGGATGATTCGTCCGTTCTCCATCGCGCGATAGCCGGAACCGGAGACGTTCACACCGCGTTGTTGGAGCCGGACGCGGTACCCAACCGTGACTTGTGTCCGGTTTTCGTCATGCCCCTCCACTCGACTCGTCAGCGTCCACCCCCCATTCAGGTCGGTGCCCCTGTTTTCAGGTGTTGTTGACTCGGGGCGCTCGGCCGAGACGGTTACGTCTCGCACGACACGCGCGACATCGGTACTGCCTTCGGCTGGTGATTCAACACTTGCCGTTTGTCCAATTGGCTGCGGCCGCAACGTGTTGCGCACTCGATCGAGGGTCGCTGCAGCAGCGAATCCGACGCTGACAGCCAGTATTGCGACGAGCAGGGCATGCCCGACGCGCGGCGCCCCTGAGCGAGGTGACAGCAATCGATTTCGAGCAAACAACGACGCCCGACTCGGTGGGGCGAATCGATCATCGATGAGGTTGAGGAGCTTGCCTTGCGGGACAGCAACCGCTTCGGTCGCACGATTGTCTCTGAATCGGGCGCGTCGCCAGGGGGATACCGCTGCCGCGAGTGCTACCGAGGTTCTCGATGGGGTGGGTGGCGGTGGTCGTGCTGGTAGTGATGCCGGCTCGGGTGGAGCTGGCCCCTCCGATTCGAATTCACTGAGGGCGGCCCGAGTATCAAACTGAGCCGTGTACCGAGCCGCTGTATCGTCTGGATCCAGACCGACCGCGACCGCGTATGCATGGACGAATCCCCGCACCGAAATCATGGACGGCAATTCATCCAGATTTTCGCGTTCGATTGCGTTCAACCGTTCGACGTCGATACTGGTGCGGGCCGCAACATCTCCGAGCGATTCTCCGCGATCGATGCGGGCTCGCTCCAATTCCCGACCAACGTGCACCTGTGGCGTACAGCAAGATTCGCTCCTCGATGGCCGGCATATCTCCTTCGAGGATTCCGCCCTTCACCATGGCTGAGCGACGGAATCCTGACGAAGATTGCAAGAGAGTGGAGGTTCTACATGCAGTCGAGAACCGACGGCGGCGGAAATTCCGCCACTCGGCCGCGATACCCAACCGTTGAATCGGACGGCGGAAACCTCGACAAGACGGGGCCGTCTAACCGAGTCATGACGAAACTTGGAACCTTCGGCTCACGGCTCAGTCATGTCCTGCTCGTCGTCGTTGCGCTCGCGCACGCGCCGGTGCTCGTGGCGTTTCACACCGAGGCGACCCTGGCCGGCGATGTGAACGTCACCGTCAAGTACACAGGCAAGGGAGAGGTCGATACCTCGCACCGGCTCTGGGTGTGGTTGTTCGATACGCCCGAAATCGGCCCGGGCGCAATACCGATCGCTGAGTTTTCGCTGACCAAGAACGGCGACGTCGCAGCCTTCAAGGCGGTGTCCGCGGCCCAGGTCTGGATCGCGGTGGCGTACGACGAGAAAGGCGGTTTCGCCGGCAATGCCCCGCCGCCGATGGGTTCACCCGTCGCGCTCTACGGGGTAGAAACCGGTGCACCCGCGCCCGTGACGCCTGGAGAGAAGAGCTCGGTCACGATCACTTTCAACGACTCCGCGCGCATGCCGTAGTGGGAACGAAGACGATCACACGAAGCGCCTACTGAGCCGTCTTGTTCACCCCTGCGGCCAGCGATCGAAGGCGGTCATTGCCGGCACGAATCGCGGCAACCACACGCTTCGACTCGGTCGTGAACATCGTCGCGTCGCGCGCTTCGATGGCCTCTTGCAACGCCGGGAACGGCCACGGTGCATAGCCCGTGGTCAATCCCGGCGCGATCAACATGTGCCGGAACCATGGGCGATTGGGTAGGCCCTTCGCATCCAGGAATGCACGCTCCACTTGCGTCAGCGTGTCGTTGACCCGGCGAATCGCGGCGGCGTCACCGCTTTTCGCCGCGGCGTCAACCGCGCGGTCGGCAGTCTCACCTGCGGATGCGAGCTCCTTGAGCGCGGCGAGGATCTCCGAAAAGTCTGGGGTGATGGCCGGCTTCTGGCCCTCGCTCGTCGTGCGCGCACGACGAATGGCGTCGCGCCGCATCGCATCGAGATCCTCCTGCAGCGACGCCGCGTAAGTGCTGAACCTGAGCGGCACGACGTCCGCGCCCGCGAGTCGCATCGTCATCAACCCGAGCAGGCGCGCCGCCGCCGCGTGATAGTGGAAGCCCGGGTCGCCGTATCTGTCCATCCAGCGGAAGTTGTCGTACACCGAGTGATAAACCCCATACGGACCGCCGAACCCAGCATCGATAACGGGGATCCCGAGATGATCGAGGAAGACGGTGTAATCGGATCCCGAGCCGAGTGGAGCGAGGCGTGGCGCGAAGCTGGCGTCCTTACCGTCGAGATCGACGGGCGTCTGCTGAGCCCAAGCGGATTTCGAACGGGTCTCCCAACCCGCGCCAACGGATCCACCTCGCATCGGGTCTGGGACGTCGCGTGCTGCTTGTTGCGCAACCGCGAGGAGCGAGGGCACGCCGTTCAGTCCGAGGTTCGGCCCGGTCACCGCGACATCGCAGTTGATGTAGGCGACCGCGTTCTTCTGCAGATTTGCAGCGTGCTGTTCCGCCCACTCGGTCGAACCGACGAGGCCGTACTCCTCTGCATCCCAGCTGGCAATCAGAATGGTCCGCTTCGGTGTCCATCCGCTTTTTACCGCGGCGCCAAGCGCCCGGGCCGCTTCCAGCACCGCCGCAGTCCCCGAGTTGGGATCGACGGCTCCATGATTCCAGGCGTCGCGATGGTTGCCCAGAATCACGAGCTTTTCGGGTTCAACACTGCCCTTGATGGTCGCGATCACGTTGTAGATGGGCTTCAGGCCCTCGTCCATCGTGACGTCCATCGCAACCGACGCCGCACCCGGACCGACGTGATACGAAAACGGCAGGCCGCCCTGCCAGTCATCGGGAACGCGCGCGCCGCCGAGTAGGCGAAGTATCTTCTCCGCGGCCATGTAGCTGATTGGCAGCGACGGAATCTTGGGGACATTCGCCATTTGCTCGCGTGTGATTCGCTTGGCCCCCGTAGTCGATGGACCATCCGGCGTCGACGGGTCGCCGGGCAGGTGCGAGAGAAACAGCACTGATCCGCGCTGAATTGCCGACGGCGGTCGCATCGGACCATCGGGATACACGTCACCCCTCATATACCCGTCGTCGGCCGGGTCGGAATAGATGAGCACGCCGACCGCGCCGCGGTCCTGAGATTCCTTTACTTTCAGGCCGCGAAAGGCACCTCCGTAGCGGACCAGTGTGATCTTGCCGTCCACAGAGATTCCCATCCCTCGCAGACGATCGAAGTCGGCGGGCGACCCGTAGTTGGCGTAGACAACCTGGCCGCGCGCCATCCCCGAAGCGCCATATCCGTGGAACGCGGGAAACATGCCATCCATGGTCGAGTCCTTGTCGACCTGATATGGCTCTTCGCGGAGCGATAGTTCCATCTCGTCGGGAGCGATCAGCCTCAGCGACACGTTTTTGGGATGATTTAGAAAGACATCGAGCCGTTGGGACTCCGCGTCGAGGCCAAACTCTTTGAACCGATCAAGAACGTAATCGGCGACCTTTTTCTCCGCCGGCGTCCCGGCAACGTGAGGCTCTTCGGTCAATTGCGACAGCCACCGCCGGGCCTTCTCGGGCGTCGGAGTGTCGAGAAGCACTCGTTCCGCTGGTGTCAGCGGGGCTGAAGCTGACTGTCCCCATCCCGCCGCCTGGATCAAGACGAGCTGGAAACAGACAAGGAGTGCGATTCGACAACTCACCTGACCTCCTGAGAAACGCATAATGCGGGGATCTTAGTTGAGGAAATTGCGCTCGGCTGAGCTTTATTTCACGCGCGCTCTCAGACAGAATCTTCTGGCTGGGACGCCACCCCCGAGGGCTTCGCGATGGATTCCCCCTTGGACGATTTTCCGTCGGAACCGACTTCGCACATTAGCCAGTTCGCGCCGGTCGTCGAATCGAACACACGCAAACGGCGCTCGAAAAAGCGCAAGCGGCTCAAGCGTGCCGTGTTGGCACCGTTCCGCTTCGTCCGCGCCGCGTCGATTCGCGCTTCCAGGAAGATCGCTGGCGCCGCGACCGCAGGCGCAGAGCAGGTACTGCGGCTGTCAACCTGGATTCGCAGTCGACGCTCGACGCTTGCAGCGCCGGCGAGTCTCGACGAGGAGATCACGCACATCGCGCATGATGCAGGGCTGACACAGGATGTCGCGGTCTCCTCGCTGCAGCGAGCCGTGGCCAAGTCGCTCGAGCGCGCAACATCACGACTGACGAGTCACGAGCACCGCGAGTCGTCTGTCCGCATGATGGCGCTTGCAGTTACAGCGGCGCTGATCGCCGGAGTGACTTACGGAATCATGTGGCAGCGTCCGTGGATCGTTTCGCCAGCAGTCGGGGTGTCGGAGGCTGGCGTTTCGGCGGAGGCCACGTCACCACCAGATGCCATTCGCGCCGTGAGCGAGCCCACGGTGACCCCAGCGAGTCAAGCGAATCCAGCGATCTCTGAGACCCCGGCTGAAAACAGCGCACCGCGTGACGTGCGCCGTGTCGTGAGCGCACAAGCTCGCATCGGACAGCTGCCGATCCTCGGACAGCTGCAGATCGTGACGGAGCCGCCTGGCGCACGTGTCACGGTCGACGGCGTCGGTCGTGGAGTAACGCCAGTGACGATTCGACATCTTCCTCCTGGCACCAAACGTGTGCGAGTGACGAAGGACGGTTACGCCGGCGCCGAACGCGTCGTGTCATTCGGACAGAACGAAGCCGGTCGCACCGTCCGTATCCCGTTGGAAAGGCGGTAATGGTCCGAGCGGGGACGTCTAACTGGGTAGGTTGGGCGGTGCGGGTTGGGCTGGTAGGGCGGGTTGGGCTGGTAGGTCAGGTCGGGCAGGTTATCGGGTCGGGCAGGTTGGTCGGGTCAGGCAGGTTAGTCGGGTCAGGCCGGTGGGGCTGGTTGGTCGAGTGGATTGGTGTATCAAATCGGCCAGTCCACCATTTGGAGTTCGAGCCCGCACTGCGTCAGAATCAGAGAAAGGCGCGAACAGGGCTCCCCCCATGGCCACGCTTACTACCGGGAACGTACGTCAGTCCACGGCCGTACCTCGTCTCTCGTCCAACAACGAGGGCACGGCGTTCGGCGATTTTCTGCGCAACGCTCGCGAACGGCGCGGGCTCACGCTGCAACAGATCTCACGCGAGACGAAGATCTCGTTACGACATCTGGACGCGCTCGAACACGGCGAGCTGGCTGCCGTGCCGCAGGGAATCTATCGACGCGCACAGATCAGGGCGTTCGCTCAAACTGTCGGCCTCGATCAAAACGTCGCACTCGCCGAGCTCGAACGCGCGCTCGAAGCGACGCCGTTACTGAGTCAGCCGTCATCGTCGATCAACCGAGCGTCACCCGCTCGCAAGAATCGCGCGCTGCTGGCGGCCGCTATCATCGCGCTTTCATCTCTCGCCGTTTCCGCGCTGACGATGTGGTCTCGAGGGATGGCGTCACCGGTCGATGTTCAAGGGCCAGCAAGCGGTGAACCGGTCGTCGCCACGGCTCCACCCGACGTTCCGGTCCAGCGCGCATCGACCCGCGAGGTTCCAGCCTCCGAAGTCGCGCCGGCAATCGCGATATCCGCACCGCCAACTCCAACGGTCGAGGCGCAGGCAATCGCCACGCCCGAGGAGCCGCCAACGACTCAACCCCTGGTCGAGAGCGGCCAGCTGACCATCGTGACCGAGCCGGCCGGCGCACGCGTGACGATTGATGGGATGGGCCGTGGGACGACACCACTCACAATCGCGAACGTGGCGCTTGGTACGCATCGCGTTCGAGTGACGCTCGACGGCTTTGTCGGGCAGGAACGAACCGCGCAACTCGATCGAGCGCGCCCGAACGCGAATCTCCAGATCTCGCTTCAGGCAGCCCAGTAGAACCCCGCCAGCCGCGAAGAACTCGAACACTGCGACGGACCGGCCTTAGCCCTGAGCGACGGCCGGTCGGGGCTGCTTGCCCGTGGGATTGGTGCGACAATGGGCCCGCGTCAAGGAGCTCCAATGACACCACGCCGCTATTCCACCAGAATGCTCCCGATTCTCGTCGCCATTGTGCTGGTCTTGTCCGGCACGTTTGCGCGAACATCGGTCCAGGCTCAGGCACCCGCGCCATCCGCGGTGCCTTCACCCGAGAAGTTCTTCGGCTTCCAGATGGGCGCCGATCGCAAGCTCGCCAACTGGGACAAGCTGCACGAGTACTATCAGCTGCTCGCGAAATCGACGAACAAGATGAGGCTCGTTGAACTCGGCAAGACGAGCGAGGGCCGGCCCTACATCGCGTTGTTCATCTCATCGCCCGCGAACCTGGCGAAGCTGGAACAGTACAAGCAGATGAACGCACGCCTCGCCGATCCGCGAGGCTTGTCGGAAGCAGACGCCAAGAAGCTCGTCGCGGATGCGAAGGCGGTCGTGATCCAGTCATTTGCGCTCCATTCGAGCGAAGTCGCGGCCGCGCAAACAGCTGCCGAGTTCGTCTACGACAGCATCACTCGCACCGACACCGAGGCGCAGGCCATTCTCGACAACGTGATCAGCATCGTCGCGCCGTCGATCAATCCGGACGGCACGCAGATGATTGCGGACTGGTACATGAAGTACGTGGGCACACCTCACGAGGCGTCGGGCTTGCCGTGGCTGTATCAGAAGTACGCCGGTCACGATAACAATCGCGACGGCTTTGCGCTCAACCTGCCGGAGTCGCAGCACCTCGGCAAGCTGATGTATCGGGAGTGGATTCCGCAGGCCTACGTCGATCATCATCAGATGGGCAGCGGCAACGCCCGTCTCTATATCCCTCCTTACGCGGAGCCGATCCGCCCCGACGGCGATCCCTTGGTGTGGCGCGAGATGTCGTGGTGGGGCGCGCACATGGGGAACCGGCTCGAAGCGGCGGGCAAGACCGGTGTGATCGGGTCAGCGATCTATTCAGGCTGGGGCCACATGGGCTTCCACTGGATTACCCCATTCCACAACATTGCCGGAATGCTGACCGAATCGGCGAGCGCACGGCTGGCGACACCGATGTTCATGCATCCAGATCAATTGAGCGGAGGGCCGCGAGGTTTGCCGGAGTACGAGTCGCAGGTCACCATGCCCAGCCTGTGGCCCGGCGGCTGGTGGCGGGTGCGCGACATCGTTGAGCAGCAGAAGATCGCGGCATGGGCGACTGTCGATCTCGCGGCGCGAAATCGCGAGACCGTGCTGTGGAACATGTATTTGAAAGGCACGCGCCAGACGGAACGAGGCGCCAACGGCCCAGTGAAGGCCTATGCGATCGCCGCGACGCAGAATGATCCGTTGACAGTCAAGAAACTGGTCAACATGCTGATCAATTCGGGCGTCGAGGTGCACCAATCCAAGGGACAGTTCTTCGCCGACGGTCGTGTGTATGGACCCGGCTCGTTCGTGGTTTCGATGGCGCAGCCCAAGCAAGGTCTGGTGCGCTGGATGCTCGGCCGCACGTTCTACCCGGACAATTCCTATACGCGGGACAAGGACAACAACCCGATTCGCCCGTACGACATGTCCACGGATACGTTTGGCGAGTTCATGGGCGTGCGGAGCGATCCCGTCAGCGAGAAGGTGACCGCGGATCTCGTCAAGCTCACGGCCCATGTGCCGATGACGGGCACGGTGGCCGCGAGTGCGCCCAATGGCTATCTGCTCTCGGCGAAGCTCAATGACAGCTATCGCGCGGTGAACCTGCTGCTCGAGAAGGGCGTCGCCGTTCGACGTGTGACCAATGCTCCTGGTTTCGTACCAGGCGACTTTATCGTCGCGGGTGGCGCGAGTGCTTCCAATGCGGTACTCGGTGAGGTCGCAAAGCAGACGGGCGTCGACTTCGTCGCGATCACTGGCGCGGTGCCAACGGGCGCCTACGAGATTCGCAAGCCTCGCATCGCCATGTTTCAGCGGTACGGCGGCGGCAACATGGACGAAGGGTGGACGCGCCTGATGTTCGAGCAGTTCAACGTGTCGTTCAAGACGCTGATGGATGCCGAGCTCAAGAAGGGCGGACTCGAATCCACCTACGACGTCATCGTGCTGCCCGCAGACTCGGTTGCGGCAATGACGGGTGAGCGCCCGGCCGGCGGTGCCGGCCCGGGTGGTGGCGGAGGGTTTGGCGGCGGACCGGACAACACGCCACCTGAATATCGCAGCGGCTTCGGCGCCGAGGGTGTGAAGGCGCTGCAGGCCTTCGTCGAGAAGGGCGGCACGTTGGTTACGTTCGCCAATGCGGGTGACCTTCCGATTCAGCGCTTCGCGCTCCCCTTGCGCAACATCGTCGCGGGCCTGCCGGGCAAGGAATTCTGGTCGCCCGGGTCAACACTACGTGTCCGCTTCGACAACACGAATCCGATCGCGTACGGCATGCCGGCGGAGGGCTTCGCGATGTTCATGGCCGGCGGTCAGGTTTACGAAGTCACGTCGACTGATCGTAGTCAAGACGTCGAGATCATCTCGACCTACGTCGAACGCGACATCTTGCAAAGCGGATGGCTGCTAGGCGAACAGGTGATTGCAAAGAAGGCGGCGGCGGTGACCGTCAAGCAAGGCTCCGGCAAGGTCGTGTTGATCGGCTTCCGTCCACAGCATCGCGATCAGACTCACGGCACGTTCAAGCTCGTGTTCAACGCGCTGTTGAACGGTCCGTCATCTCGAGTGCCGACGACGACGACGGCGCAGCAGTAACCAATGACCTGCGACCCGGCGCCAATGGTCGGTTGTCCGTTGGCGACCGGGCGTCAGCGTGCGATTTGGCGATGAACCCGCTCACTGTCTCGCCGGCTTTTCGTGCGTTCGTCCTGGATCAGTTCGAGGAGCTGGGAGATGTCGAGCCGCGCGGGATGTTTGGCGGCGTCGGACTCTATCGCAATGGGGTCTTCTTCGGCATCATCGCCGCCGACGTGTTGTATCTGAAAGTCGACGATCGGACGCGCCCGGCCTATGAAGCGGCGGGGTCGCCTCCGTTCATGCCGTTCCCTGGTCGGGCAACATCGATGCACTACTACGCGGTGCCGGTTTCAGTGCTCGAAAGCCCTGCTGACCTCTCGCAGTGGGCGCGTCGGGCGATCGAGGTTGCCGAACGCGCACCCTCAACGCATGCGCGATCGCGATCGCGATCAAAACGCGACACCGATCACTGACCACTGATCTTCCCTCCCTGAGCCGACACCATCAACCTCACCAGCGCCTCGGTCACCTGTGGTTCCAGCCCTTCGGTGTGCCCCTTGTCGATGCGCACGACATCAGCTACGACTCGGCCATCGCGGCACTTCGCGTAGGTGAACGCTTCGGCCTTGCCCGGTCGGGGCAGGAGCCCCCACTGCTTGGTGCCGGGATTCTGCCTGCCGCGGTCGAACACGTACCCAGCCTTCGTGTCGACGATGTCGGCCTGTTTCGCGCGCGGGCCGCACCCGTACTTGGTGGCCCACTCGGAGGTCTCGGGGAGCGACGCAATCTCGTGCTCGCCGGTCGTGTAGATGTGCGAGAAATCGCAGGTGGGCGACGCCGGTGGTGTCAGCGCACCGGCAGGCAGACCAGCGCCTGGACGTGGAGCCGTTGCGTTGCCCGGCGCTGGAGGCGGTCCAGCGTTCGTGGCGCGCGGCGCGGCGCCGCCGAGTCGTCCTCCGGAGAGACTCAGGAACCCGTCGACCTTGGTCGCGAAGAACTCGCTGCAGACGATGCGACGCGACGTCAGACCTCCCTGCGAATGGCCGGCAAGCCAGAAGGCCTTGATGTTCTCCTTCCCTATCTGCTCCACGACGCTCGTCACGATGTTCTGCAGGTACTCGTCATCCTCGGCACCCCACACGCGGCGCGGTGAGAACGGCGTCGCGATCACCAGGCGGTGCTTGTCCTTGTAGTCGACGATTGGGAAGTAGTGACGCTGCCAGTTGCCATACGATCCGCCACCGTGCAGGCTGAGCACGAAAGTGACTTTCTCTCCCCGTTTGAGATCGCAGGGATAGTCGAGGAAGTAATTGCGACTTGTCTTCGCCTCGACGACCGGGCCGCCGCTGGTCACGACATCGCCGGCGCAATTCTGGTCGGGACAGTGGAGCACCGGCGGCGTCTCACAGGGCGCGCCGGCTAGACGAATCGGCTGCGCCGCCAAAGGTGCCGCAGCAAAGAGACTTGCGATCACAACAAGCATTCCACTCAGCGTCCGCATCGGTTTCATCGCAGCCCTCACTGGAAGGAACCCGGGTGACATTCGACGGCATACCTTAACCGATTTCTTTACAGGGACTGTCCCCCGATGACAAGGCCTGTCCCCCTTCGGTGAGGTAGATTAACGCCCGAGCCCATGGCAAAAGACCCAACTGAGCGACTGGCATCCCGCTTCCGTGTGACCGATTCGAAGTTCCGGATGAAGGACATCGACCCCGGCGACACGCTGGGCCTGAACATCAAGGAACAGGCCGACGACCTGCTGAAGCAAGGCATCCAGCGACTGGCGAACCTGCAAGAGCGTATGTATGCGCAGGATCGCTGGGCGCTACTCCTGATTTTTCAGGCTCTGGACGCCGCCGGCAAAGACGGCACCATCAAGCACGTTATGTCCGGCATCAATCCGCAAGGCTGCCAGGTGTCATCCTTCAAGCAGCCAAGCACCGAAGATCTCGACCACGACTTTCTATGGCGATCTTTCAAGCACCTGCCCGAGCGAGGCCGCATCGGTATCTTCAATCGCTCTTATTACGAAGAGGTCCTGGTCGTTCGCGTCCACCCCGAGCTGCTCTCGAAGCAACGAATGCCGGAAAAGCTGGTGGACAAGAACATCTGGAAGAATCGATTCCGTCACATCCGGCAGTTCGAGGACTACCTGAGCGATCAGGGCACGGTCGTTCGAAAGTTCTTCCTGCATGTCTCGAAGAAGGAACAGCGGCGCCGGTTCATGGAGCGACTGGACCTTCCAGAGAAGAACTGGAAGTTTTCCACCGCCGACGTTCACGAGCGCGAGCACTTTGGCGATTACATGGACGCCTACGAGGACATGATCCGTCATACGTCCACCAAGGGCTCGCCGTGGTATGTGGTCCCCGCGGACCACAAGTGGTTCACGCGACTGGTCGTTGCCGCCGCCGTCATCGACGCGCTCGAAACCATCAAGCCATCGTTCCCGAAGCTGGACGACGAGAAACGCCGTGAGCTGACCCTCGCACGTGCGGCCCTCGAAGCGGAGCCTGGTGCGCGAAAAGAAAAGGCGGATGGAGGCAAGGCGAAAAAGAAAAAAGGGTGAGGCCAATCGGCCTCACCCTCACACTTTCACGAACAGACGAAGCGCTGCCTACTGACGGCCGGCAGTCGTCGTAGGCGCCGTCTGCGGCAGGCGGAACGAAATGTACTCGCCGGTGTAGTTACCACCACTGACGCCCACTACGATGTGCTGACGTCCGTTGACCGAGTAGGTCATCGGGTGACCGAGGATTGGCGCCGGGACATACACCGCACCAACTTCCGCGCCAGTCTTCTTGTCATACGCGCGGAGCATCGCGCCACGGCCACGCTGTTGGGTCGTGAACTGCGGATCGCCGGCGATCACAAGCGTCTTGGTCACGAGCACGCCCACGCTGCCGCTCTGACCGGTCTTGCCGAGGTTCATGCCCTTGAGCAACGCGTGATTCTTGATGTTATCCGGCGTATCGCCGTGCGGCACCTGCCACAGCAGGTCGCCCTTGTTGACATCGATGGCCGCCATCACACCGTAAGGCGGTTTGACGAGCGGCAATCCGTCGAGTCCCTGCACGAGCGCCTGACGTCCGCTGAGCGGTGTGCCAGGACGAGCCGCCGCACCGGGGCCGCCAGGACCACCCGCGCCGCCGCCCGGAGTGAATGCCGGCCGCTCGGACCGCATCCCGTAGTCCGGTTCCGCTTCCCAGCGTGGCTTGTATCCAATCGCCTTCTGGTTTTCCGGACTCACACGGTGGAACTCTTCCTCATCGTACTTGGCGACGCTGACCGCGGCGTTGCCAGCTTGTGTGTAGAAGATGCCGGTCTCCGGGTCGAACCCTGAGCCTGGCCAATTGACGCCACCGCTGGTATTCGCGATGTTGATCGTCCCGAGCAGCTTGGAGTTGGGGCCGACGGGAGGCACGTACGGGATCTGCTCCCAGCGGAACAACTTCAAGTTCTCGAGGGCCTGCTTGCGAAGTTCGGGAGTGTAGTCGATCAGATCGCTTTCGGCCACATGCGTGCGCGAGTACGCGGGCGGCTTGGATGGGAACGGCTGTGTCTTGGCCGTCTTCTCACCCGCCATGTCGCTCTGCGGCACCGGCTTCTCTTCGATCGGCCAGATCGGCTGGCCAGTGAGGCGATCGAAGCAGTAGAGCCAACCCTGCTTTGACGGCACGGCCACGACCTTGCGCGGCTTGCCATCGATCGTGACGTCCATCAGGAGCGGCGCCGACGACATGTCGTGATCCCACAGCGGGTGATGCACGAACTGGAAGTGCCACTTGTACTTCCCGTCCTTCAAGCCCACCGCGACCAGACTCTCGGCGAAGAGGTTGTCGCCCGGACGATTGCCGCCGTACTCGTCGATGGTCGGCGTTTCAACCGGCAGGTAAACCAGGCCAGCCTCAGGATCGACGGTAATCTGCGTCCACACGCCGGTGTTGCCGGTCCACTCCCACGATCCGTTTTCCCAGGTCTCGTGATACTTCTCGCCGGGGCCCGGCATGGTGTTGAAGACCCACACCTGCTTGCCGGTGCGAACGTCGAACGCCCGCACGTTGCCCTTGGCGTTGTTCGAATACAGATAGCCGAGCCCTTCGAACATCGACGACCCGACGATGATCAGATCGCCGGCGACGGTCGGTGTCGAGTGGAGCCCGATCTCACCCTTTTCGAGATCGATCTGCACCTGCTTGCCGTTCTTGCCGTGCATGATGCCGACCTTGAGATCGACCATGCCTTTGTCCCCGAAGTTGGGGATCGGCTGACCGGTCTTCGCGTTGAGCGACACCAGGCGATAGCCGGTGGTGACGTAGATCACGCGCTCGTCGCCTTTGCCATCGGTCCAGTACGACAGGCCGCGACCTGACAGCTGCCGGGGGGCCCACCGCGTCGCGCGTTCGCCTTCGTCCAGGCTGTAGACCCACTTCTGCTCGCCGGTGCGCGGGTCGAGAGCAATCACCGCGCGCCGCGTACCGGCAGTGGCATACAGGGTGCCCTTGACCATCAACGGCGTACCTTCGAGCTTGGTCTCCGGACGAGGGCCAAGGTTGTCGGTCTTGAACCGCCAGGCCACTTCCATCTTGCTGAAGTTGCCGGCATCAATCTGATCGAGAGGCGAGTACTTGCTGCCACGCAGGTCAGCGGTGTACATCGGCCACTCGCCATTGCTGGTGCTTGGCTGGCCGGTGCTCTGTCCGGACAGGCGGGGACTGACCCACCCAAATCCGGCGGCGAGCAACGCCACCACGGGCACCACTCGGAAGGCGATGCGCTTCATTCGTTTGACTCCTTACAGGGTCCTAACAGGGCCTGTCCCCGGATGACAGGGCCCGTCCCCCGATGACAAGGCCTGTCCCTCGTGAATTCACCCCGCGACGCGGTCGACGGTATGAGCGTCTTTGGGGGATCGGCGGATCATACCCGGACTCGCGCCGAGGTGCCAGCACCCACAGTGGCACTCGACGGCTGCCGGCGGACAGGAGTCATCGCCATGCCGTGCTTCGCCCGGAGCGTGATCAGCGGCTGCGGGACCACCGGGTGATTCGGCACGAGCCGGAGTTGCCAGTGCTGAGCCAATGTGGCAACGAGCAGGATCAGCTCCATCCAGGCGAAATGCTCGCCAATGCATTGGCGAGCGCCGCCTCCGAACGGGAAATACGCAAACTTCGGCAGGTCGGCAGCGGTCGCCGCGCCCCAGCGGCTGGGGTCGAATCGCTCCGGATCTTTGAAGAAACGGCCGTCGCGCTGCGTCACGTACGGGCTCATGAAGATCATGGCCCGGGGCGGCAGCTGGTAGGGGCCCAGCGTGTACTCGTCGATGGCGCGCCGCCCGATGATCCATGCCGGCGGATAGAGGCGCATCGACTCGGTCACCACCTGCGTGACCAGCGTCAGTCGCGGAATATCCTCCAGCGTCGGGAGTCGACCATCCAGGACAGCATCGATCTCGGCATGTAGTTGCGCCTCCACCTCCGGATGCTGGCTCAGGAGATACCACGTCCACGTCAGCGCATTCGCGGTCGTCTCGTGCCCGGCGAGCAAGATCGTGATGGCCTCGTCGCGCACTTGCTGCGGCGTTAGGGCATTCGTCACAGAAGGCGACTGCATAAAAGGGGACTGTCCCCTTTTATGCATGTCAGCTGGCTCCTCGCGCACCGCGAGGAGCATCGACAGCAGATCGCCGTGGTCGCGACCGGTGGCGCGACGCTCGTCAATCATCGAGTAGATCAACGCATCGAGCCGCTCGCGCGACGCACGGCCGCGACGCAGGACGGGAAGCGGCAGTCGCTCGATGAGTCCCTGGAACGGCAGGAGCGTGAACCAGAACGTTTCAAGCACCTCGGTGACCGCAACCCCGACTTCATCCGCCTTCGATTCCACATCGCTGTCGAACAGCGTCTTCCCCACAATCGACAGCGTCAGCCGCATCATCTCCTTCGACACATCAATGGTGGCGCCGTCGCGCCAGCGACCTCGCATCCGCTCGGCGTGCGAGATCATCACCGCGGCATAGTTCGCAATTCGATCGCGGTGGAACGCAGGCTGAAGCAACCGCCGCTGACGCAGGTGCGTCGCGCCTTCGCTCGTCAGGAGACCGTCGCCCAGCAGTCGCTTGGCTCGCTCGAGCCCGCGACTCTTGGTGAAATTTCTCTGATGGGTGACCAGCACATCGCGGATGTACTGCGGGTGATTGACGAAGTACACCAGCTCGCCACCCATGCGGAAGTACACGACGTCGCCATACTCCCGAGCGAATCGCGTAAACAGCCTGAGTGGGTCGCGGCCGGGACTGATCAGCGCGCCGACCAGAGGACGCCGTGGGCCGGGAGGGCGTTGTGAGGCCGCCATTTCCGAACTATACGCCCCGTGGTTTTGAAGATTGCATGAACTGCGTACCGCATGATTGGCGCGAACCGCAGTAATTCACACGTTCGCGACCGCGTGCCCGCCCACTGACCGGAATTGCAAGGTTTCCGGCCCGGAATGCCGTATGCACCCGACCGGCCACCGGAGGCACCAGGAAAAAGCGATGACCCAGCCACTGACGCGAGAGGAGTTCCTTGAGCACTTGTTGGCGCTCGAACGCCGTCTGTTGGAGCGCCTGGATCTTCTCGAGCGGCTCATCGCCCTTGGCTTCGACGACGCGAGCGACCAGCTCAGGTTGAGATTGGGAGACGGGACAACTAATGCCGTCTTGAGCAATGACCGAAACTGAGGGAGCGAACGTCGCCCGGCCCGGTCCGCAATCCCGACTTGCCGGCGGCCCGTAACTGTCTGAGCGCCAAGCGTTTCTGATGATTCCTCTTAAGCTGCTGCTGATCGAAGACTCAGAAGACGACGCCCTGCTCGTCGAGCGTGCCCTCCGTCTGGCGGGGTATGACGTCAATTTGACCCAGGTCGACACGGCCGAAAGCCTCCAGGACGTGCTTCGGACAACCTCGTTTGACATCGCGATCGCCGACTACACCATGCCGACGTTCAGCGGCACGAGAGCGCTGTCCATCCTTCGCGAACAGGGGGTCGATGTGCCGTTCATCTTCGTCTCGGGCACCATCGGCGAGGACATCGCTGTCGCCGCCATGAAAACCGGCGCCTCCGACTACATCGTCAAAGGCAATCTGGCGCGGTTGGCGCCGGCCGTCGAGCGCGAGCTGCGCGAGAGTGCCGCGCGGCGCGAGATGACGCGGACCAACGAGCGTGTCGCCTATCTCGCCTATCACGATCCGCTCACGGACCTTCCAAATCGATCGTTGCTGCAGGACCGCCTGCATCAAGCCATCCTGACCACGCGCCGCGAGCACAAGGCCTTGTCGTTGATTGCGCTGGACCTCGACGGTTTCAAGGAGATCAACGACGGGCACGGTCATCACGCCGGCGACCGCGTGCTCCAACAGGTGGCTTCCCGATTGACGCGCACGCTGCGACAATCCGACACCGTCGCGCGGATCGGTGGTGACGAGTTCGCTATCTTGTTGCCGAACACCGATCTCGATGGCGCGATACTCGCCGCTCGCAAGATTCTTCAGGACCTCGATCAGCCGTTGATGGTGGAGGATCAGCCTCTGGTCGTGAACTGCAGCATCGGGATCGCCGGCTTCCCGACTCACGCCGCCGCGAGTCACGAGCTGATGCAGAAAGCGGACTTCGCGATGTATCTCGCGAAGGCCGATCGATCGGGCTTTGCCATCTACCAACCGGATCGGGATCGCCACACCGAAGAGCGCATGGCATTGACCAACGCGCTTCGGCGGGGTCTCGATCACGGTCAGTTCGTTCTGGAGTATCAACCGATCGTCGAACTTCGCACCGACCGCGTACTCGGTGTCGAAGCGTTGCTTCGGTGGGATCACCCGGAACAGGGACGGCTGCCACCAAAGGACTTCATCCGGGCCGCGGAGCACAGCGGCTTGATCACGCCGCTGACAACATTTGCGATCGATCTGGCGCTGGCGGAATGGCCGACGAGCGGCGAGCAGTGTCCTCCGAGCATTGCGGTCAACCTGTCGCCTCGCAGCCTGCACGACCTGTCGTTCCCAACCCGCATTCGCGAGATGCTCTCCGCGCGGCGGGTCGATCCGTCGATGCTGGCGCTCGAGATCACCGAGAACCTGATCATGTCGGATCCCGAGCGGTCGAACCGTTGCTTGAACGAGCTCCACGACATGGGCGTTCGGCTCATCGTCGACGACTTCGGCACCGGATACTCGTCGCTCAGCTATTTGCGCAAGTTGCCCGTCGATCAGCTGAAGATCGACCGCTCCTTCGTCATCGGACTGGCATCCGGCGAAGACGACGCACTGGTTCGGTCGATCATCGACCTGGCGCACAACCTGCGGCTGAGCGTGATTGCGGAAGGCGTCGAAACGGCCGAAGTGCGCGACCTGTTGCTGGAATTCGGATGCGACGCGGCGCAAGGTCACTTCATCAGCCGTCCCGCGCCACACGCCGCTATCGCGAAGTGGATGTCACAGCAGCCCGCACCCAAGCGATCGCTCGCGCGCAAGCGCCTTTGAACTGATAACTGGCAACTGACAACTCACTTCGTAATCCCCACCAGCTTTCCGCCTTCCACACGGAACCGGTCATTGATTCTCATCGTCGGGCAGCATTGGGGATCGCCGTCCTTGTGCGTGAGGAACCGGACCGACAAGATCCCCTTCTTGTCGATCGATAGTCGTTCGACGACGCTCCGATCGCCCAGCCATTCGGGAGGGCCCAGTTGCGCGGCCGATGCGGCGTGACTCTTGATCGCGAAGAGATACGCGAACGTTCCCGTGCCTGTTGAGGTCTCGACGAGCACGACAGCGGCATCGGCGACGCCATCGCCGTCCAGATCACCGATCGCGTTGACCGGAAGCAGCGTGAAGGTGCTGCCACCTTCGGCGGGATCCTTCCACCGCCCGTTTGTCAAAGGGACCTTGCCTCCTTCCACGCTGGCGGTCGGGCCCAGGTCGAAGACGAAGTTCTGCAAAACGGGCGTTTGACCATTGACCTGCGAGCCAAGCACAACGAAAACGAAGAGGACGCGAGCAATCACCGTCTGGCGATTATAGAAAAGATAGCCACGGAGAGAAGACACGAAGCGTACCTTCCAGGCTGTTGAATGATCTTTTTCGTGCTCTTCGTGCCTTCGTGGCTCAATTCCGAAAGCCGGAGACTCGCAACTGGAGACCGACCCTACCGGTCCATCTCAATCGACATGATGTTGCTCTCGCGTCGATCCCATTTTGCGTATAGTGCACGGCTTCCGTCTGCAGAGACGCTAATGCCCGGCCACGAGAAGTTGGGGAGCTTCGCGACCTCGGCAAGCGCTCCACCGTCCAGCGGCGCGTGATGCAGCACAACCTCTCGGCCGACTGAGGCGACCAGGAAGAGCCCGGTAGGTGTGACGGTCCAGTTCGCCCAGTTGCCACCGATCATCGTGTCCACGACGCGTGCCGGCGATTCGCCAGCGGCCGTCCGCCAGATGCCGCCCGCATCCGCCCGGGTGAAGTAAAGCGCCGATCCGTCTGGTGCGGCCTGCGCCGCGAACCCTCCTGCAATCGCCAGCGTCGGCTCGTGCCCCGTCAGTTCGCGCGACCAGACGTTCCAGCTTCCCCCACTGCGCGAGCCGTAGAAGACACGAGTTCCGTCGTGCGACCAGGACGGAGCGATCTCCACCACGGCGTCATTGGTGATCACCGCAACCTGCGCCGATTCGACATCGACAATAAAAACATCGACCGCGCCGTTGCGGCGCGCTGTGAATACGATGCGGCGACCATCGGGCGCCCATCGCGGGCCTCGAACCGATGCGCCGCCGGAGCTCGCGACGACATCACTGGCAAAGGTCGTGAGCTGTCTTGCGCCGGTTCCGTTCCTCGCAGCAACCCACAGCTCGTGACTTCCCGATTGGGTTGACACATACGCGACCCGCGACCCGTCAGGCGAGAGTTGCGGATAGAGGTTCCACAGATCTGAAGTTCGAATCACCGCGGTGAGCTGCGACGGCGATGATGCCAGTGACACTGGCGCATCCCAGATGTTGATCTCGTAGTGCCAGCTCTCGTATGCCACGCGTCGACCGCCCAGGGCGGACACGGGATGCTTCAATCGCGCGGCGCCACCGGCTGCCAGTTGCGGTATGCCCCCAGTGACGGGCACGCGCCACAAGCTGTATCCACCGGCGCGATCGGACGAGTAGATCAGCTCACGACTGCCGGCAGTCCAGTCGGCGCCAGTGATATCGGCTTCATCAAAGGTGACACGTCGTGCGTCACCGCCCTCGACGGGCATGACGAACAAATCGGCGGCGCCACCGCTGAACTGCCGAATGAACGTAACCTGGCGGCCATCGGGTGATACGACCGGTGAATGGTCACCAATGACGCCGGGAGGTGGTGACGTCAATGGCAGCCGCTCTCCTCCGCCCACGTTCATACGAACGATTCGCCACCCGTGGTGCAAACCGACCGGCGCCTCCGACAGGAACAGCGCATCGGCCGTCACCCACGTGAACTGTGGTTCTTCGCTGTTGCCGCAGGGTGCCAGGCGCTGTTCGACGCCGCTTTCGACCAGCAGCGCATACAGGTCACAGGTCTGAGCACTCAATCGAACGAATCCCAGTCGCCGGCCATCAGGCGACCACGAAGGACGACGATCGTCGGCGTCGGTCGCGGTGAGCTGACGGGCAGGTTCGCCAGTGCGTGGCTGCAAGAAGATGTCGGTGTGTCCGGTGTCGTTGCCGGACCTCACAACGTATGCGACTCGCTGTCCATCCGGGGCGATTGCCGGATCCGACTCGTTCAAGGGGCTGGACACCACCGGCACGAAACGCGAGCGCGCTTCCGTTGCCAGCTGCGACGGACGCCAGACCAGCGCGAGGACGGCCATGCCACACGCAACGAGCAACGCCGCGCCAAAGGCTGCCACCGGCCAAGGACGACGAGCGACGCGAGCGTCGAAGGTCGCGTGAACGACGGAACTCGCGGACGCGGCCGAACGCTGCGGCGCCTCTTCAGCGGTATCAGCAATCAGACGATAGCCGCGCTTACGAATGGTCTCGATGTAGCGCGGCGTGCTCGGCGAATCACCAAACACTCGGCGCAGTTCCCGCACAGCGCGGTGCAACACATCGTCCGTAACGAAGATGCCCGCCCAAACGCTGGCGATCAAGTCGTCGCGGGTGACCACCTCGCCGGGATGTGCCGCGAGACAGACGAGCACCTGCATCACTTTCGGCTCGACACGGACGACTTCATCACCGCGTGAGATTCGATTGATCGACGGCTGCACCTGCCATTCGCCGACCCAGAAGTCGCCAGCCATTCCCCGAGTATAGAGGTGCGGCTCGTCCGAAGCGACGCTGGTCCCCTCACTGGTCACACCTCGGCGAAACCTCGGCGTTTCTTCGCACGGTCCGCGGGACACAGCCAGTCGCCGACAGTGATGATCGTCGTCTTACAACACGATGGCGACTTTCACCTTGACTGTGAACTCCGAGCGGCGCCGGTTCGATGGCGACGCCGAAACCCCGCTGCTGTGGGTCCTGCGCGATGTGTTCGACCTGGTCGGCACCAAGTTCGGTTGTGGCGGCGGCTTTTGTGGCGCCTGCACCGTGCACGTCGACGGTCAGGCCCGACGCTCCTGCCTGACCCCCGTGAAAGACGTCGTGAGCCGTCAGATCACGACCATCGAGGGCCTGTCGGCGGATGGGCGTCATCGATTACAGCAGGCCTGGATCGCGACTGACGTGCCGCAGTGTGGCTACTGTCAGGCCGGCCAGATCATGGCAGCAGCCGCTCTCCTCTCGAGGACGCCGAATCCCACCGGCGAGGAGATTACGGCTGGTATGTCGGGCAACATCTGCCGATGCGGGACGTACGTGCGGATTGGGAAGGCGGTCCGGGCGGGTGCCGCAGGTGCCGCAGGTGCCGCGGGTGCCGCAGGTGCTGCGGGTGCTGCGGGTGCTGCGGGTGCCATTGGTGTCTGTGGCGGCGAAGTGCACCTGGATCGCGCGCGCAAGCAGGTGAATCCCTCCCGCCGAGCGTTCCTGAAAATCTCGGCGACCGCCGCAGGCGGGTTGCTGGTAGCCGCTTATGCCCCCACCGGGTCGGTATCCGCGCAGTCTCCGGCGGCATTTCAACCCAACGCCTTCGTTCGCATTGACGCCGACGACACCGTCACCATCTGGTCGCGCAATCCGGAGATGGGAGAAGGCGTCAAGACGGCCCTGTCGATGATCGTTGCGGACGAGCTTGACGCGGACTGGAGGCGCGTCAAGATTGAGGACGCCCCGCTCGATCGTCGCTTCGGCCCGCAAGGTGTCGGCGGAAGCGATGCCATCGTGTCGGGGTGGGACGATCATCGGCGCGCCGGCGCCATGGCGCGCCACTTGATCGTCTCGGTCGCGGCATCCGTCTGGGGTGTGCCCGCCGACCAGATCACGACCGCTACCAGCGTCGTCTCTCACTCAACGAGCAATCGGTCCTCGCGATACGGCGAGCTCGCCGCGCGAGCGGCGGCCATGCCAGCCCCAAGCGAGCCGTTACTAAAACATCCGTCGAAATTTCGGTTGATCGGCACGCGCACTTCCGGAGTCGATAACCCTGCCATCGTGACCGGCCGTCGGCTCTTCGGCCTCGACGTCAAGGTGACGGGCATGCGCTACGCGGCGATCGCCAAGGCGCCGGTCTTCGGTCAACGCGCCATCAGCGTCGATCGCACAAAGGCTTTGCAAGTGCCCGGCGTGCGTCAAGTCGTCGAGATTCAAGGGCGCGACAATCCGACCCAGCTGATGCCAGGCGTCGCGGTGATCGCCGATTCAACCTGGGCTGCCTTCAAAGGCCGCGAAGCACTCACCGTTCGGTGGAGCGATGGCCCGTTTGCAGCAGAAAGTTCGTCGACACTCGCGTCGCAGATGCGGGAGCTATTGGACAAACCGGCGTTCACGCTGCACGAGAGCGGGAACGTCGAGCAGGCACTGGCGGCAGCAGCACAAACCGTGGATGCCACCTTCGAGTTCCCGTTTGTCTCGCACGCCACGCTCGAACCTCATAACTGCACCGCGAGCGTGCGCGACGGCGAATGCATGATCACCGGTCCGCTGCAGATGCCAGCCTCGGCACGAAGCCTCGTCGCAGCCGCGCTCGGGATCGCTGACGAGCGCGTTCAAGTTCGTGCGACGAGGATCGGCGGCGGATTCGGCCGCCGCCTGATGTCGGACTCTGCCGTCGAGGCGGCGCTGCTCTCACGAGAAGTCGGTGCACCAGTTCAGGTCGTGGACACACGCACCGGCGACCTGCAGCACGACTACTATCGCCCCGCCTCGGTGCAGCGCATCCGGTGTGGCGTCGATTCGAATGGTCATCTCATCGCCTGGGATCACATGCTTGTCAGCGTCTCGCGCAATGCATATCGAAAAGATCCGCGCCCGCCGTTCTCCACGGAGACGTACGGGGCATATGTCGGTCGCGTCAGCGAGCGACAGCAGATGGATCCGGACCTGGTGCCCACTCGGATCGCGAACGCGCGGCTGCGCTACGCTGCCCCAGCGACCGGCGTGCCAACCGGTGCGTGGCGTGCGCCCTCGCATGTCGTGAACGCCTTCGCGATCGAATGTGCGATCGACGAGCTCGCCACGAAATCGCGACGCAGTGCAGTCGATCTGCGGCTCGACATGCTCGGCGAGACTGGAGACATACCGCCGAATCCGGAGAGCCGTACGCTTTACGATCCCGTGCGCCTGAAACGCGTCCTGATCGTGGCGGCAGAGCGAGGCGGTTACGGGAAACAGCCGCCGGAAGGACGCGCACGCGGATTGTCGGCGCACTTTACATTCGGGTCCTACTGCGCACAGGTCGTCGAGATCTCTCTCGACGCTCGCAAGCGCGTCGTCGTCCACAAGGTGACGGCGGTCGCCGACGTCGGTCAGCCGGTCAACCTGTCGGGACTCGAGGCACAAGGCGAGGGCGCCATCATCGACGGCCTGGGGGCCGCGTTCTTCGGCGAGGTGCCAATCGAGGGCGGACGGGCGATCGTCAGCAACTTCGACAACTATCGACTCATTCGCCACCGCGAGGCACCCGCAACGATCGACATCACCTTCGTCGAAAGCCAGCTCCGTCCCACCGGTTTCGGCGAAATTGCCATTCCGCCCATCGCGCCGGCAGTCGCCAACGCCATTGCGACGTTGACCGGCGAGCGCCTGCGTCGCATGCCGTTTGTGAAGGCGGGGTACGACCTCGGCTCCGCTGTATAAAAGGGGACTGTCCCCTTTTATGCAAGTGACAATCCTTGTCAGAGACACGGCGAAAAACGTAGCCACGAAGGCCACGAAGGCACGAAGGTAAATAGGTTCCTGTTTGCCCGTGGGCCGTAGACCGCTGACCGGAGACCGTGGGAGACTCTGGCATGCTCAAGCCCACCGCTCGCCTCAGCGGACTCCTCCTGGTCTTCGCCTTGACCGTCGGCGTCGGCGCGCAGCAGGCGATCACCTACCCGAACCCCACCGACCGGGTCCTGACGCATCGCGAACAGGCGCCGTTGGTCAAGAGCTGGATCCAGAAGCGCTTCGACACCGTGCTGCCGCAGCTGATGTCCCGCAACGGCATCGATATGTGGATCATCGTGTCGCGCGAGTACAACGACGACCCGGTGTTCCGGTCGATGGCACCGCTGACGACGTTCTCGTCGAGGCGGCGAACGATCCTGGTATTTTTCAACCCGGGCGGCGGAAAGCCGGTCGAGCGGCTCTCGGTCGGACGCTTCGATTATGACGGGCTCTTCACGGTCGTCCAGACACACAACGACGCCCAATACGAAGGGCTGCGTAAACTCGTCGAGGAGCGCGATCCCAAAGTGATTGGCATCAACGAGTCGGATGCGTGGAATCATGCCGACGGGCTGACGGCCAACGAGAAGCGGCGATTGATGGAGGCCCTCGGGCCCAAGTACTCGGACCGTACCAAGTCCGCCGAAATGCTCGCGGTCGGCTGGCTCGAGATCAAGCTGCCGGAAGAACTCGACGCTTATCGCCACGTGATGAAAGTTGCGCACATGGTGATCGCCGAAGCGTTTTCCAACAAGGTCATCACGCCCGGCAAGACCACCAACGAAGACGTCGTTTGGTGGATGCGACAGCGTGTCGTCGAGATGGGTCTTGGCAAGTGGTTCCAACCGTCCATCACGATCAATCGCCAGGGTGGTCTGAAGCCTGGCGAAGCCGTGATCCAGCGTGGCGACATGTTGCATACCGACTTCGGCATCGTGTATCTGGGCTTCTCGACGGACACCCAGCACAACGCGTATGTGCTCAAGGAAGGAGAAACCGACGCGCCACAAGGCCTGAAGGACGGCCTCAAGGCAGCGAACACGCTCCAGGATTTGACGATGAAATTCGCGCGCGTTGGAGAGACGGGAAATAACGCCCTGCGCGACGCTCGCGCCGCCGCCATGAAGGCGGGCATCGTCCCGTCGATCTACTGCCACCCGGTCGGCTATCACGGTCACGCCGCCGGCCCGCCCATCGGAATGACCGACTACCAGGAAGGCGTGCCGATTCGCGGTGATTACATGTTTTTCCCCTACACGTGGCACTCGATCGAGTTGAACGCCACGCACAAGGTTCCGGAGTGGGGTGGTCAAGCGGTCCGCTTCGCGCTCGAGGAAGACGCGGCGATCATGCCGGACGGCAAGTGGGACTGGATCGACGGAAGACAGACCACGTTCTATTTAATCAAGTAAGGGGCTGCTGAGAACATCCAATGTCGTCAATCGCACAAGCCGCTTCTGGGACCCTCGCCGAGCGCGTCGTTGCGACGCGCGTGCCATGGTCCATCTTCGCCGTGATCTTTGCGTCGACAAGCGTCGTGGTCGGCGTGATCTGGGATATCTCCTGGCACCGGACGATTGGGCGCGACACGTTCTGGACGCCGGCACACCTGGGCATCTATCTCGGGGGCGTGGTGGCCGGACTCACCTGCGGCGCTCTCGCGTTACGGACCACGTTTGCCGGTTCGGCCGAAGACCGTGCCGCAGCCGTACGGTTCTGGGGATTCCGCGCGCCGTTGGGCGCCTGGGTGTGCATCTGGGGCACGTTCGCCATGCTGACGTCCGCACCCTTCGACGACTGGTGGCACAACACGTACGGGCTGGACGTCAAGATCATCAGCCCGCCGCACATGGTGCTCGCCGCCGGCATTTCCGCCATCCAGTGCGGCGCGATGTTGATGACGCTGGCCTGGCAGAACCGGGCGGTTGGCGATCGCAAACAACTCGGGCGGCTGTATCTCGTCGCCGCCGGATTGCTCCTGCTGCTCATCTCGACCGTCGCCACCGAATACACCCAGCGGTGGGACATGCACCAGTCGCTCTTTTATCAGGTCTCGGCGGGAGTGTTCGTATTCCTGCTCGTCAGCACCGCGCGGGCCTCGATTGCTCGGTGGCCGGCGACCATCACGGCGCTCGTCTACTCTGCCTTGACGATGATCATGCTCCTCGTGCTGCCGCTGTTCCCTGGACAGCCACTGCTGGGACCGATCTACGTGCAAGTCGATCGCTTCATGCCGCCCGACTTCCCTCTGCTGCTCTTTGTCCCGGCCCTGGCAATCGACTACGTCATGCAACGTAGCCGACCGGGCCCCGCCCGCGACTGGCGGCTCGCCGCCCTGATCGCTCTGCTCTTCGTCGTCGTGTTCGTCGCGGCCCAGTGGCCCTTTGCTGATTTCCTCGTGTCGCCTTTCGCGCGCAACGATTTCTTCGGCAGCCACCGTATGGACTACGGCGTACCGCCGGAGATACAGGATCGATGGTATCGGCTCAACGACCCGGACAACCTCGCCGTGGGCCTGCCAATCGCGGTGGGACTCGCATTTGTCTCCGCGCGTCTTGGCCTCTGGTGGGGTAACTGGATGTCGCGAGTCCAGCGATGAAGCATCTGTGGCTCCTGGTTCTCGCCGCGCTCTCGATGGCGCACGTCGGGAGCCCTGACGCCTTCTTCACGGGCAAGGCCGGTCCCTACGACGTGCGGGTGACGGTCCGCCTCCCCGGCGTAATCCCGGGACGTGCGCAGGTGGCCGTTCGCATCGTGGGCGCGACGACCGCCATTCAGCAGGTGTCCCTCCAGGCGGGGCAGTGGAATATCGGATTGAAGGGTGCGCCGCCGCCTGAACCTGCGGTTGCCGTGCCTGGCGATCCACATCTGTATTCCGCCGAGCTCTGGCTGATGACGGCGTCGTCGTACCAGATGGCCGTGCACGTAACCGGCGAGGCCGGATCGGGAACGGCAATCGTTCCCGTCGTGGCGATGGCCACGGTCGAGCGTCCGATGCCCCAATGGCTCGGTGGAATCCTGGGTGGGCTCGGTTTGTTTCTCACCGCCGGCTTCGTGACGATCATCGGCAGTGCCATCCGCGAGAGCGTGCTGCCACCGGGCGTCGAGCCAGACAGCAGACGACGGCGGCGGGCTCGGATCGGCATTGCGCTCGCCACGGTAGGCGTCGCGTTGCTCCTGTGGGGCGGCAATCTCTGGTGGGCCGCTGAGGCATCGGGCTACAGCCGGTTCGTGATCTATCGTCCGTTTTCGGCCGAGGTGCAAACGACGCCGGATGCGCAATTCACGCTGGCCATTCGAGATGAACGATGGACCGGCACGCCCAATCCGATGAGTCGATACAACGCCCTGCTGCCCGACCACGGCAAGCTGATGCATCTCTTTTTGGTGCGGGAGCCGGGGCTCGATGCGTTCGCCCACCTGCATCCCGTCGCCCGCTCACCTCAGGCGCTCGAGTTCGATACCGCGCTTCCGGCGCTCCCTGCAGGCAGATACCGCGTGTACGGCGACATCGTGCACGAGAGCGGCTATGCGCAGACGATGGTCTCGTCCGTCGAGATCCACGATAGTGACGGCACCACGCCGACGGACCCGGATGATTCCTGGTTCAACGGTTCGCCAATCGATCCCATAGGACCTGCAGCCTCCTTCGACATCGGCGACGGCTTGAACGTCCTCTGGAATCGCGGCGCATCGGCACTGGTTGCCGGAGAAGAGGTTGTCCTGGCGTTTTCGGTGCGGGACGCAGCCGGCACTCCGGTCACCGTGGAGCCGTACATGGGAATGGCCGCGCACGCGATTGTGGCGAGCCGCGATGGATCCGTGTTCGCGCACCTTCACCCATCCGGCAGCATTTCGATGGCAGCGTTGCAGAAGTTCACGGCGACGACGCCACTCGTCGATCATGCGGGACACGACGTCGCGCTCGACAGCGCGGTGGCCATCCCGTTCGCGTTTCCGCAACCGGGCGAATATCGAATCTGGGTGCAGGCTAAGCGCGGCGGGAAGGTCAGGACAGCGGTCTTCCAGGCCGCGGTGCGCTGATCGCGTCGCGGTGCCGTTCTACTCGAATTTGAGCGCTCGCGCGTTCATCACCCGGTACACGGGAAAGGTATCGCCGGCCGTGAGGCCATCACCCAAGTAATTCCACGTGACCAAGCCATCGTCGCTCTCAGCTTCGAGCAGATAGAACGCCAGGCGCGCGAGTGGTTGGTTAGCCGGAACGAAGAGTGCTCCCGCCTGAATCGATAGTTCTGCGTTTTCGTGTCTGCCGGCGAACCTCGCTTCCTGATGACCCTGGAATACGCGTTCGCTCTTCGACTGCGACTGGATGATGAACCGCTGGACGTTGATCCGGACGCCGTCGGCGACGGTCTGAATGCGGAGGCCGTGCCAGCGAAGGCGATCGATCGCCGCCGAATATCGTCCCGAGTCTACGTGCGGCTTGGGGATGAGCCAGCCCGCCGGCATCGCGACCATACGCGTCGGCTGGAAGATGCCGAAGTCCTTCATCCGTACCGGCACAACCTTGTCGCTCATCACCAGCATCTCTTTGCCTGAGCGATCGTTGAGCTGCTTGGTGACGTCGCCGACGAGGATGTCCACGGGCGACGACAGCGGAGCAATCTGGAAATCGACGCCGAGGCTGGGTGGTGCGGCCGCTTTACGTCGGGTCGTAGCTGCTGTTCCGTCGTACGACTTGGAATCCGCATCAATCTGCGCCGTCAACGCCGTCAGCTTCCGTCCGGTTGCTGCAATTGCCCGAAGGGACTCTTCGACGAACACTTCGGTGACTCGCACGCGTCCCCGGAAGTCGAGATAGCTGTACGCCTCGGAAAGAATGGCGAGGCGGTTGCGCAGCCCGACGTAGTTATTGCCAAACCGAGGACGATGGTCGAAGGTGCGCCAGATGGTATCGCCGGGACTAGCGGGATCGACGCGTGAGCTTTCGCGAGCCATACCCGATTCCGACGCGAAGTTGCCGTAGTAGTAGGTGCGGAAATTGTGTTTCGTGGCCACGGCCTGCTGCACGGTGGGCAGAAGGCTCTCGCGCGCGAGCTCAAGCAGTCGCGGATCAGCGTTGGGGTTGAGGGTTGGCGAGTATGTCAGGTGGTAACCGTGATACGAACCGTTCGTGGTGTGCAGGTCGATTGCAACGTGCGGATCCCATCGATTCATGAGGCCTACCAGCGCTCGCGCCTCCGCTGAATCGAGCTTCATGTAGTCGCGATTGAGATCCAGGCCTTTCGAGTTCTCGCGCGTCCCGACACCGGCCACCGGGCCGTTCTGCGCCGTCCGGTTCTGAACATTGACTTTTTCGTTGCCGTCAGCGTTGTAGATGGGCGCAAACAACACGACGACGTCGCGCAGCATCGGCCGCAGGTCGCCCGACGTCAGCCGGCGCGCGAGAATGATTGCCGCCTCTTTGCCCTCGACCTCGCCGGCATGAATGTTGGCTTGAACGAAAACGATGGGACGCCCCAGTTTGCGGGCCGCTTCGGGCGTCGAAACCGCGGGATCCGACAGGATCAGCAGCGGCATCTCGCGCCTTTCCTCGGTCGTTCCGAAGTTCTCGTACTGCGCCAGCGGGCTCGACGAGACGATCTCCTTCACCAGCCGCATCACATCGTCGTAGCTGCTGGTTTCGACGTAGTCGGTGGCTTCCGCACGCGTGCGGAGGTCAGGCGGTTGTTGGGCGCTCATTGGAACCAGAGCGAACAAGGTGAGGGCAATCGCTTTTCGCATGTGGGTAGAGGATTTTAGTCAGAAAGGCCCGGGTGCGAGGGGCACAGAGAAGCACGAATTTAGCCACGAAGGCACGAAGAACACGAAGAATCTCCTAACAGTCCTTCGTGTCTTCGTGCCCTTCCGCCTGCGCCAAGGCTTCGGCGGACCGCCGTAGCTTTAGCGGAGGCTGGTCGTGGCGCAATTGTGTTACCTGCCGACAGCGGTGGTGTTCGTTCTCGTCACCGCTTGCCGCTGATTCATCCGCTGCAATTGCGAGACGAGGAACTTGTAGTCGTCGAACGGCGCGCCTCCGTGTTGGGCCCAATGCACACGACCGCTCTTGTCGATCAGCACGGTCGAATGGATCCCCATCTCCTCGAAGTCGTCGTATGACTTGAAGCGCCTGGCGTTCTGCCAATTCGCGTCGGATCCCAGCAGCACCTTCAGCGGCGCGAGCTCCTGCGACTTGGCATTCTGCCCCGGCTCGTCCTGACTCACGGTGATGACGACGGTGTCGAGTCGCGCCCACTCGTCGGCCCGCTCTGCAAGGTCCTTGACCTGCTTGACGCAGTGAGCGCAGCCGGCGCCGAGGTAGAACGTCAGGATCACGTTCTTGCCGCGATACTGATCGAGTGTCAGGCGCTTGCCGGTGGGGTCCGCGACATCGAGCGAGGGGGCCTGGAACGGCGCCCAAATCGCGGGGCCAAACTGGTCGAGCGCCGTCTTGCGGTAGCTGCGCTGCTTGGCTGGGGAGCGATCGACAGGAGACGCCTTCACACCGGTCGCCCTGGCTTCGCGGAGCCAATGCAAGCCGGGTTCAGCATCAGACCAGACGAACTCGAGTCGACCAAGCGCGTCGGCCGCTTCCTTGGTCTCGCCCAACGCGTGATGCGCGCGCACCAGACCGGCGAGCGAGAACGCGTCGTTCGGCACCGCCTTGAGCGCTCGCGTGAACGCATCAACAGCAAGCTTGGGACTCTTCTGATCGAGGTATGCGAATCCAAGGCGCGACCACATCAAGGTGGGGAAGAATGGCGGGTCGTCGTAGTACGAGCGCTGTTCGAGCTCTTTGGGCGCGGCCTGGGTCAGGAGCGTGACGCCATCGATCGCATTCCCCTTCAGCAGCGCCAACAGCCCGCGCAGTTCCAGATCCTGGACTTCGAACTGGCGCTTGAGAGAGGCGTTGGTGTCCTTTTCAATCTCGGACTTGAGCCCGGCATGCTCGTCAACGGCTTTCGTGGCAGCCTCGACGGTCTTCTTGCCGATGTGCGCCATGGCTTCCGTGTAGCGCCGGCCCAATCGATCTCGCAGCGAGTCTCCCCACGGAATGGCGTCTTCCTTGAGGATCTCGTCCCACATCTCGAACTTGATCAGGCCTCGTGAGAGCGCGGTTACACCCTGCCAGTGGGGACTCATGCGCGTCGCAACGTTCAACTTGGGATCGAGCGGAACCGCCAGAAGCTCTCTTGCACCGCGAAGCGCCTCGGTCGGCAGTCCCAGCTGTTCCTGTACGTAGCTCAGATAGTTGCGGTTGTGCGCGTAGTTCCAGGTGTTGTACGGAAACACCATCTGGCGACCCATGTACGCGATCTCGGCGCGCGTTGCGGAGTCGAGGGCGATCGCCGACTCGTGAAACATTCCCACGCCCGCGTAGATGTGGCCGGGCATGTGCAGCGCATGACCGATTCCCGGCACGATGTCCCCATAGGCGCGGCAGCTATCAAGCGCCAGCGCACCATCCTCGTCGTCCCAGTTATGAATGCGGTAGTGATGTGCTCCAGGGTGCTTCGGAT
The DNA here is from genome assembly GCA_963724485.1 of uncultured Acidobacteriota bacterium. GTDB lineage: Bacteria > Acidobacteriota > Vicinamibacteria > Vicinamibacterales > UBA2999 > JACCSI01. The sequence goes on along the minus strand of CAVRUW010000001.1, from coordinate 454,242 downwards.
CCTTCGAAAGGACCTCCTGCATGAGGAACTCCGTTCCGACGCGGGTCGTTCCCATCAATTCGTTGCCGAGAAGCGCTTTCGCCTCGATATCGTCCGGGTATTTCATGACGATGCTCTCGAGTGCCTTGGTGAACTTGCGGCGGCCCTCGGTGGATTGCGCGCCATCGACGAATTGCAGTTCCCACGCTTCGATGTAAGCGCGCTCGCGCGGGCTCGCCTTGTCCTTGCGCTTCGACGCTTCCTGCATAAAGGCGCGCGCGCGGTTGCCACTGGTCGCGCGCACGAGGCCCCAATAAGGCATCGGCGCTTCGGGGTCGAGCTTTGATGCCCACCGGAAGGCGCGCTCGGCTTCGTAGTACCAGAAGGAGTGAATCAGCGTGTGGCCCTGGTCGAACCACATCTGCACTTCGGGGTGGGAGGTCGTGATCGGGAAATGCGTGACGCCGATGCCGGGCATCTTCATCGGACGCTCGCGAGGGCCCTCGTCGAACGCTTCACCGAATCGCGAGTGGCCGGCCAGGTGCCGTTCTTTCGCTCGTTCAGCAGTGGTCTGCGGCTCCTGGGCCGCAGTCACCGGAACGAGCAGAGTACAGATGCAAGCGATGCTGAAGAGCCTGCGCGGGCCGGACATTGGAAACTCCTCGAAGGTGATGGGCGCCTACCAACCTCAGAAGCCGGAAAGTCCGTAGGCTATCATCTGACCGAGGCAGGGCAGCGATGAAGTTGTGCGAACGCATTCATTACAGTGTCGTGATCTGCACCCTGATCGTGGCGGTCGGGGCCGCAGCGTGCGGTGGGGGCGGCAGTGACTCCGCCGGCCAGGCCACACCGGCCGCTTCAAAAGCGAAGCCCACTGACACCGCTGACGGTCCCGGGGTCATCACGGGCACCATCGCACTCGACGGTGCGGCGCCCGCACCTCGTCCCCTGCGGATGGACTCTGACCCCAAGTGCGTTCCCGATCCTGGTGCAACGTCCGAGTTGCTGCTGGTCGGCGCCAGCGGTGGCGTGCAGAACGCTTTCGTATATGTGAAAGACGGTTTGGGCGCTCGGACCTACCCGGTGCCTACGACTCCGGTCACGTTCGATCAAAAGGGATGTCGCTACGTTCCGCACGTGTTCGGCGTGCAGGTCGGTCAGCCGGTGCTCATCTCGAACAGCGACACGACGCTCCACAACGTCAATGCCGCACCCAAGGACAATCGCGCGTTCAACTTCGGCCAGCCCGCATCAGTGCCGGCCGTCACGCGCACCTTTGACAAGCCCGAGGTGATGGTCCCCCTCCGCTGCGACGTGCACGGCTGGATGAACGCCTACGCGGGCGTCGTCTCGCATCCGTTTTACGCGATCACGAAACCTGATGGCACGTTCGAGATCAAGGGACTGCCGGCGGGCACTTACACGATCGAGGCCTGGCACGAATCGCTCGGAACGCAGACGCAGTCGGTCACGGTCGACGCTCAAACGCCGGCGAAAGTCAGCGTCACGTTCAAACCGACGGCGTGAACGCATAAATGGGGACTGTCCCCTTTTATGCAAGTGACAGAAAGTGTCATCGAACGCTCCCGCTAGCTATCGCGTCAGAAAGGTCGCCTCTTTCGCCAGCCAGGCATCGAACTGCGCCTGCGTCTGGATCGCATACATCCCCCGCATGCGATAGTGGCCCAGCCCGCACAGCTGCGAACAAGCGATATCCCACTCCCCTCTCATCGTCGGTGTGAACCACACCGGCTGAACGACGCCGGGCGTCGCATCCTGCTTGATCCGCATCTGCGGCAGTCCGAAGCTATGTATGACGTCCTTCGACGAGAGATAGACAATCACGGGTCTGCCGACCGGCAGGTTCAGTCGGTTGATCGTCGTGATGTCATCACGCCCCGCGGGATCGCGGCGATCGAGTCCGAGCGGATTGTCGGGATTGACCAGCTTGATGCTCGTCCGGCCGAACACACCGTCCGCACCTGGATAGTGGACGTTCCAGGCGAACTGCTCGGCCACGACGCGGACAATCGTGCTGCCGCTCTCGGGCGGAAGCGCGTCGACGCGAGCACTCCAGATCGGAATCGACAAGAAGACGAGCAGGACGACTTCAGCGGCGAGTACACCGGCCTCGAGCCACGACGCCCATCGCGCCTTCACTCCGTGATAGCTGGCCGTCGGGTGACGTCCTTGTCTGAATCGCACCAGCACAAAGACGAAGAACAGGCTCCAGCCAACGAAGAGCACCAGCATCAGCCAGTGCACCAGCGACATGATCTGATCGACAGCGGCGGCATGTTCGGAAGCCGCAACCGGCAAGCCAAGCCAGTCGAGCATCACTGGTTCGCTTTCTCGAGCGGCCGGCCGACGAGATGCGCGGATTCTCGCGAACGGCGCGCCAAGTTGGAGGTCGCGGGATACAGACCGTGCGAGAACTTGTCGCTGTATTCAACCGCCTTCAACGCAGCCCACGACAACACCATCGTCACCGACGATGCGATGAGAACCACCGTGTTCAGCATGGCCAGCGGGACGCTGACGATGGAGGATTGATCGGGCCAATTCGTAGCGCCCGTGCGAAGCAGCCCGTGCGAGGCGAAGAGCGACCCGAACAGCATCACCTCTGATGCAAGAAACAACCAGATTCCGAGCTTCGGATTGGTCAATCCCGTGTCGGGCCGAATCTCGGTGGTGTAGGGAATCTCCATCAGGCTTTCAGCTGCTCATCGTCATCGCCTTGTCCGACGAATTCGGTGGTCGTTCCGGGAACGCTGTATTCGTATGGGCTGCGAAACACTCTAGGCTGCTTTTCGAAGTTGCCATGAGGCTTCGGCGGAGTGGGCGCCGCCGACCATTCCAACGTCGTCGCCTCCCATGGGTTCGTGCTGGCCACACGACCCGCAAACGCACTCAGGAACAAGTTGACGATGAATGGCAGTTGGAAGATGGCGAGCCCGAGCGCGGCGTAGGCCATGGGGACGTTGAGGTACAGCGTCTCCTGAGCGTGGGTGTAGACCGCACCGCCATCCCACAAGCGGCGATTCACTCCCGCGAGTCCCTGCACGAACATCGGCATGAAGATGACGTTCATGCAGAGGAGCGAGCCGAAGAAATGAATCTTCCCGAGCGTCTCGTTCATCATCCGCCCAGTGGCCTTGGGGAACCAGTAATGGATCCCAGCGAACAAGGCGAAGATCGTTCCTGGCGCAACAAGGTAGTGGAAGTGCGCGATCACGTAATTCGTGTCGTGCAGCGGGATGTCGGTCGTCGCCAGACCCAGCGGCAGTCCGGTGAGACCGCCGATGCCGAACATGGGAAGAAAAGCCAGCGCGAACAGCATCGGTGTGTTGAAGCGAATCGAGCCGCCGTGTAGTGACAGGATCAACGCGCTCAGCACCACCACCGATGGGATCGAGATGATCATCGTCGTCGCCTGGAAGAAGGCGCTGATCGTCGTCCCCATACCGGTCAGGAACATGTGGTGGGCCCAGACCAGGAAAGAAAGGAAGCCCAACACGAACAGCGAATACACCATCAGCCGATAGCCCCACAGCGGCTTGCGGGTGTTGTTGGCGATGACCTCGGCAATGATGCCCATTGCGGGCAGCACGAGAACGTACACCTCAGGGTGGGCAAGAAACCAGAACAGGTGTTGCCACAGCAGCGCGCTGCCTCCACCCGCGGCATTCAACGGTTGGCCGCTGACGACCAACCCGCTGGGGAGGAAGAAACTGGTGTCGGCCAGGCGATCCATTCCCTGCAGCACGGCGGCCGCCTGCAAGGCTGGAAACGCGAGCAACAAGAGAAACGCGGTGATGAACTGCGCCCAGACGAAAAACGGCAGCCGAAACCATGTGAGGCCTGGCGCACGCAATTGCACGGTCGTCGTGATGAAGTTGAGCGCACCCAGAAGCGAGGACATGAAGACGAGCAGCATGCCAATCAGCCAGAACGTCTGGCCGTCACGGGCCAGGACGGCTAGCGGCGCGTACCGACGTCCAGCCGGAGCTCGCCGCGCCGCCAGGACCGAAAAAGCTGACCAACATCACGACGCCACCCGCGAAGTAGAACCAGTAGCTCGCGAGATTGAGACGGGGAAACGCCATATCCGGCGCGCCGATTTGAAGCGGCAGCACGTAGTTGCCGAACGCGCCGACGGCCAGCGGGACCACGCCCAGGAACACCATGATGGTCCCGTGCATAGCGCCGAGCTGGTTATAGAACTCGGGAAGCAGCACGCCGCCGGGAGCGTTCTGCCCGAGCAACGCCGCAAACGCCGGCACTGGCTGCGCACCGTAGGCGTGTTGCCAGCGGATGATCAGAACGAGCGAAAAGCCGACCAGCAGAAAGAACAGGCTCGTGAGTGCGTACAGCAGCCCGATCACCTTGTGATCGGTTGAAAACAGATACCGACGCAGCAAGGCGGCCATCGTATCCAAGGGATCCATGGCGCGCAAGCAACGTATAATCGCGCCGGTCGCACGTCAGAAAAAGGAGTCGCAATGAGTCACCGAGTCGTAACTGGCAGCGTCATCGCCGCGCTGGCGCTTTCCGTGGTCGCATGCTCGGAGAGCGCGCCCTCCGGAGGGGCGACCGCTGGCGCCCGTCGGGTCTTCTTCGTGTCGCCGAAAAACGGCGACACCGTCAAGAGCATGTCGACGATCGAGTTCGGCAGTTCCGGCGTGACGGTCGGCGCCGTGCCGCCGGGCGAGCTCAAACCGGAGCAGGTACGCGCCAACATCATTCACTATCACCTCGGCGTCGATACCGACTGCCTCGGGGACGGGATTGTGATTCCAAAGGCCGACCCCTGGATTCACTTTGGGGACGGGAAGAACGTCATCGAGATGTCGCTCAAGCCAGGGCCGCATCGGCTGGCCGTCCAGGCGGGCGACGACATGCACCGGACGATTCCGGGCATGTGCGAAGTCATCTCGGTGAACGTCCAGTAGCCCGCGATCGGTTGGACGTCTCGGACGCCATGCGCGCACGCGTACAGTACCGCGCCCGAGCGCATGGCTCATGTTTGCGGTCGGCGCTTCTCGCGCTGACCGCATTCCTCGCAACGGTCGGGCCCGCCATCGCGCAGCACGAACATCATCAGCCGCCACCCGAACAGGGTTGGGGCTGGTCGCTCGAATCGAGCGCGTTCCTCAACGCCAACATCCAAGAGCGCAAGTTTCGCGATTTCCAGCAGGTGGAGTCGCAGAACTGGATGATGGGCGTGGCCACTCGCAAGGTCGGCGCGGGGGGGCTCACGCTTCACGGCATGCTGTCGTTCGAGCCATTCACGCTGCGCGACCTCGGCTCGTCGCAAGTCTTTCAGACCGGGGAGACGTTCGGTGGCGCGCCGCTCATCGACTATCAGCACCCGCATGACCTGATCATGGGGTTGTCGGGCGCGTACGAACGTCCGTTCGCGCGCGCGACCCTGCAGCTTCGCGGCGGGTTGGTGGACGAACCGGCGCTCGGGCCGACTGCCTTCATGCATCGTGCGTCAGCGAGCCTCCATCCGACGGCTCCGCTCGCGCACCATCAACTCGACTCTACCCACATCACACAGGGTGCCGTCACCGCCGGCGTTCGCATGAATGCCTGGCAACTCGAATCGTCGGCGTTTCGTGGGCGCGAGCCGGACGAGGATCGGACGGATCTCGATCTCGGTGCGTTGGATTCGTATTCAGTACGAGGCAGCTGGATTCGCGGCAGCACCCGCGCACAAGTGTCGGTGGGCTGGCTCAACGAACCTCACACTTCCGAGCCCGGGGACGTCACACGAATTACGGCATCGGTGGAACACGAGGGTGAGGCGCTCGGCCGCGCGGCCGCTTTGACGCTAGCGTTTGGTCAGAACCAGCACACGGCCAGCAATGAGAGCGCGCTTCTCGCCGAAGTCACGCTAGCAGTGTGGAAGCGGGGCACGGGCTATCTGCGTGGAGAGCTTGCCGACAAACACATCCTCGGCGCCGGCGGTGCCCACCCGCCGGGCTTCGCACACCCGCATATCATCTCTCGCGTCGGTGCGTTGACGGTTGGCTACAGCCACGATCTCTGGCGCGACGCGAACGGCGCCATCGCAATCGGCGCGGATATCACCGGCTACAACGTCCCGCCCGAACTCGCGGACTCGTACGGGCAGCCGGTCTCCTTCCACATCTACGGCCGTTGGACCGCCTGGCGTCGCTGACGGGACGCGACGGAGACAGGGACTGTCCCCCGATGACAGGGACTGTCCCCCGAAGACAAGTGACAAGAAGTGTCAGGGATGGGGACTTCGCTGTATTCTTGTAACTTCTTTCTACGGAGGACTGAATGAACTACGTTCGTTCAACGTTGTTTCTCGGGGTCGCCGTGCTCGTCGCCGCCGTCTCCATTGCCGCCCAGGGCCCTCCGCCGCCGACGCCGGCTCCGTCCGGATCACGACGCGCGCACGTGGAATGATGCGGATCTCGACAAGATCATGAAGGAGGTCGGCTCCACGGTCGCCCTGCTTCGCAAGAGCGTCGATGGTCAGAACGCCGAGATGGCCAAACAGCAGTCCGACAAGCTGGAGCTATTGTTCGAGGACGTAGACGACTTCTTCAACGCCCGCAACGTGCGCGACGCGGCGGATATCGCCGATGACGCGGCCGAGCACGCGGACCATGTCGAGGATGCCGCCGACGAAAAGGACTTTGCGAAGGCCGCCGAGCATCTCAAGATGCTGCAGAGCACCTGCGCCGCGTGTCACGGCAAGTACCGCGACAAGGCGGCCGATGGTTCTTACCGAATCAAGCCTTAAAACTTAAAAGGTTCCAGGGACCCTATTTACTTGGGCAGCCGCTGCGGGGAATCGGCGACCACGTAGGTCACCACAGCAAGCGCTGCCGCGGCCCGCGCGACTTCTTCGGGAGCAATGCGATCGATGGTGTCGGCCGGCGTATGGTGAATCGCGAAGTAGCGCATCGAATCACCCTGATATGCCAGCATCGGCACCTTGCCCACCTGTGCGATCGGGCCGATGTCAGCCCCGCCACCCCCCGGACCGATCTCCTGTAGACCCAGCGGCGTCAGCAGCGCGCCGATGTCGTTCATCATCTGACGCGCGACCGACGACCCCGTAAATCCCAGGCGAGCGGGCGCGAACACACCCGAGTCGGACTCGATCGCCAGGACGTGCTGCTCCGCCTGCGCCAGATATGCATCGCGATACGCGTTGCCGCCGCGAAGGCCATTCTCTTCATTGGTGAACAGCACCACGCGCACGGTGCGTCGGGGCCTGATGCCCAGCACCTTCATCAGACGCGCTGCCTCCCACGTCACGACACAGCCGACGCCATCGTCCGACGCGCCGGTGCCGACATCCCATGAATCGAAGTGGCCGCCCACCAGCACAACCTCGTCGGGGAACTCGCTGCCGCGAATCTCGCCGACGACATTGGCAGATTCCACATCGGCTTCAAAGCGTGCCTCCATGCGCAACCGAACGCGAACACCTCGACCGCGGTCGGCCAGCCGTTGAATGCGTTCGGCATCCTCAGCTGAAACCGCGGCGGCCGGAATCCGCGGCGCATCCTGCGCGTAGGTCATGTTGCCGGTGTGAGGCGTGCGCAGTCCGGTCGGCCCAATCGCGCGAACCAGTGAGGCCACCGCCCCGTGACGTGCGGCCGCGCTCGCGCCGCCGGTTCGGTACTGATTGGTCTGCCCGTAGCTGGTGTAAACCGCGTTGAAGAGAACGATCTTGCCCTTGGCCTCCGCACTCCGTCGCGAGAGCTCGTCGAAGTCTTTCACGACCAGCACGTCCGCTTCGATACCAGCGGTGGGAGTCGCAACGCTTCCGCCAAGGCCCAGCATCGGGATCGCATGTCGCGGCGGATCCACGATCTCCAGGCTCTCGTTGCCACGCACCCAGCGCGGCACCATCACCTTCTCGGTCCGTACGTTCTCGAGACCGTCCTGCTTCATCGCGTCCGCCGCCCACGTGATTGCCCTGGTGAGATTCTCCGACCCCGCCAGACGATTTCCGTAGGTGTCGGTCAACTCGGCAAGTCGATTCCAGGCAAACCGGTCAGCCTGCGCTTGCTGAATCAATCGCTCGGCATTCGCGCGGTGAGGATCGATCCACGACGGTGGTGGCAGCGACGCCGGCGCCTCTCTCGCGCGGTTGGTCCCCGGCGAGCGACCACGTGGCGACGGTGAGAAGACTGACAAGCACACTTGAAGCAAGGCCAATTCGAATCATCGCGCACATTATAGGAGTCGGAGGTCGGTGCCTATGGTGCCTGGTGTGCCTTCAGTGCCTGGGCGTGCTGCTCCCTTGGAGTGCTGGTTCCTGGCTGCGCGTGCCGCACTTAGGCACATGGCACCCTAGCCCCGGGAACCCACCCTATGCACCGCACTCGAGGCACCGAGGCACCTGAGGCACCCTCGACACGATCGTCGCTCCCCGCAGATCAGAACTGTACCGAATACACGACCTTGAAGTTCCGTCCCATCTCAGGCAACACGTCCTTGAGATAGTTCAAGTGATTGCGGTACAGCCGGTCGGTCGCGTTATCGAGCCTTGCAGTGATCGTGTTCGTCAGCCCCGCGGTCACGAACGAATAGGACCCGAAGAGTTTCAGGACGCCGGCGCCAGGTGTTGGCGTCTCCGCGCCAAACACCCGGTTCTGATCGCCGGTGATGGCGACGCTGCCTCCGAACTGCAGCGCGTTTTTCTGGTAGCGCAATCCCGGGATCAAGCGGAATGGCGGGATGCGCGGCAGCGGCTGGTCGCCATCAACCAGCTCGCCTCGAACCATGTCGAAGGTCATCTCCGCGACCAGGCTGCTGGTGACGTTGACGTCGGCATGCGCTTCCAGGCCATAGAGCCGACTGTCCGCACCCACGAACTCGATGAACGGAAACTCATCGGGATGACCATGCCCTTCCTCGTTTTCGTCACCGCCGAACCGGTCGTGGAACTCTTCCTCGCGCGCCTCGAACTCCTCTGCGGTCAGCGGGTTCCGGAAGATGAATTCGTCCATGCTATTGGTAAAGAGCGTTACTTCCCCACGCAGTCGGTGGGAACGCGCCCGCAGCGATACGTCAAGTCCCAGAGCGCGTTCCGACTCCAGGAACGGGTTGCCAATTTCGAACGAGAAGTTGCCGGGGTGAGGCCCGAAGAAATACAGCTCCTCGAGCGCGGGATTGCGTGCCGCCCTTGCAAGGCTGACTGCAAGCACCAGATTGTCATTCGCAGCGGCTGGTCGCACCAGTAGACCGACCGATCCAGACACTTCCGTGAAGTCTCGATCCGGCAGCAGGTCGCTGTCGGGATTGAATGTCGTCCGATCGAGGCGGGCGCCAAACTGGAACGTGACGTGAGGCCAGGTGAGCTCTTCATAGAGAAACAGCGCGCCTCCACGTTGATCGACCGGAGGCGACAGGGCTTCGTCGCCCACGGCATTGAACGCACGGTTCATGAACGAGCCGCCCACCGTACCCGAGAGGCGGCCGAACGGCTTGTGGGAGAGCATGAGTTCGGCCTCTTCGGTGTCGTTGTCGAAATGAGTGCCGACCTCATCGCCTAGCAGCTCGTCGTGCTCGTAGCGTCTTACTCCCACCGTCGCGCGATACGATCGAATCGTTCCACCCAGATCTTGCGCGCCAGCCCGGAACGTGAACGCATGCCGCTGGGGATTCAGGCTGATGAGACCATCTTCGACAATTGGCACACCGTATTCGGAGCTGTCGAACCCGTAACTTGCACCCACGTAGCGTTTCTCACTCGTCCAGGAGCTGCCGACGTTGAACACGCTGCTGCGTGATTGCGAGTTCTCTACTTCGCCTTCCGGCGTCGAAAAGTCACCGTTGCGACGGCTACCACCGGCAAGGTGCATGGCGAACCGGCCATTCCCGAAGTGAACGTCGCCGGCGCCCCCAGCTTCGGCGGCGTTAGATGCGAGATCGACTGTGAATTCTCCGGTCGGGCGCGTAACCGGCGCCGTCGGAATCTGATCCGTGATCACATTCACCAGGCCGCCAATGGCATTGGCGCCGTAGAGCAGCGTCGCCGGTCCACGCACGACTTCGATTCGCTTGGCCGAGGAGGGATTCAGCGTCACGCCGTGATCGCCGGACTGACTCGAAAGATCGCCCACTCGCTGACCGTCCTGGAGGACGGCCACGCGATCGCCATCGAGACCTCGAATGACCGGACGCGCCGGACCGGGACCCAGCGCCCGCATCGCCACGCCAGGCTCGGACTGCAGCGTCGCCCCAAGGGTGGCTTCGAGTTGCTTCTGCAGATCCTGTCCTGCGAGCACCGACGTCGGTTGATACGACTCGAACTGCGGCCGTGCGTCGGGGCTCACCGACAGGACTTCGGCAAAATGGAGGTCGAGTTCGACGACGAGGTCGAGCGTCGCGCCTTGAGGTGGGACCACGAGCTCGGTGCGCTTGGTGCTGTACCCCTCGGCGCGCACCGACACGTGGTAGCTGCCGGGCGGTACGCTCTCGACTCGGTACGTGCCATCCTCCGCCGCACGCACTTCACGCTTCAGTTCTTCGACAACGACGGCAGCGCCCCCCATTGGATCGCCGTTGTCGCGAGTGACCTTGCCCGCGATGAAAGCACTTTGCGCTCGCGCGGTGAGCGTGGAAAGAAGCAACAAAACGACGACGCCCGCGCAACGTCGAAAGACGACATCCATGAGTAACCCTCGCCCTGGGACACGTTTCCGGCACTCGCGTCGCGAGGCCGTCTGAAAGCGGGAATGGAACGGCAGTTCCCGCGAAACCGAATCAGGCGAAGGGTGGAGGCGCGCGCGCCGGCTGCGGCGACGCGGTTGGAGCGGCGACGAGTTGCCCGTCGGAGTGATACAGAAGGCTTCCCGACGTCAGAACGTGAAGCCCGCTGGGCTCCCACGACACCGGACCACGGGACGTACGGTGGAAGTGACACGCGACGCAGTGGTCACCGGGTGTTACATCGTTGTCACTTGAAGAGGCAGCCGCGAAATGGTGCTGACTCTCGTCGTGAACGACGACGACCGGGTCGCAATCCGTATCGTGTACGCCGTGCAGTGCGGGACCGAGCGTGGTTACGCTCAACGCCATGAGGAGCAGGCGCGCGGTGCGTCGCATCACCCTCGGCGACAGCCCCAGCAGTTTCCGCATCACTGTCAGAGTACTTGCCGCACCGGGGTCGCCGTCAAGTCCGTTACAGGGACTGTCCCCGCGTGACATCCCGTGACAGGGCCTGTCCCCGGTGACAGAGCCTGTCCCCGTCACGGCACACGGACGGACGAGGCGGCGTGACATACTGCCCGGATGCGCGTCTTTTCGGCCCTGGTACTCGCGACGCTGGCGTCGATTTCTTGCTCGACCTCGAGTGCTCGATCCGCGGTGGCCTCCCCCGCCGCCCCCATCACGACGCCCACCACGACTCGTGATGTCGACCTCCGGCAGCGCTGGCTCGAGATGTTCGCCCGCGGCTATTTTCCCGGACGAAGCGGGCAAATCTTCGTCGTCCCTCGTGAAGGCGACATCATCACGGACCGTGATCCGCTGTATCGATTCATGCACGGCTCCCCGTGGGACTACGACACGCGGATTCCAATCCTCTTCTACGGCGCGCCATTCGTCCGACAGGGCAGCTGGAAAGATGCCACGGCGCAACAGGACATCGCCCCTACACTCGGTGCGCTGATCGGCGCCCCACCAATCCAGACTTATACCGGTCGAACTCTCACCGACGCGATCGCCGCCGGCACGACACGCCCAAGAGTTGTCGTCGTGATGGTGCTGGATGCTATGCGCGCGGACTACTTCGACAAACATGCCGACGTCATGCCGACGCTGACACGCATGCGTCGCGAGGGGGCATGGTTCTCCGAGGCGCGCGCCATCACGCTGCCGACGGTCACAGGGGTTGGCCATGCGACGATCGGTACCGGCACCGACCCCCGCATTCATGGCATCACGGTCAATGCTCTGTTCAACCGCGTCACCGGTCAGTCGCAACAGGCTTACGACCAGCTCGATCCTCGAGAGCTCATGGCGCTCACACTCGCTGACGCGTGGAACATTACGACCGATGGCCGCGCCATCATCGTCGGACAGGGTGGCGCTATCCGCGCGACGGCCGGCCTTGTCGGGCGCGGCGCGTGTATCGTCAATGGCCGCAAGGTGATTGCAGCGAGCTACAGCACGCGAGATGCCGGATGGGAAACGAATCCGGCCTGCTACACGATGTCGGAAGCGCTCGCGGCCCACAACGGGAAGGCTGCCTGGCAGGCCGCAGGCGGGAAGTGGATGGGACACGATATCTCCGACCCATTGAAGTTTCGCGCCTCGAGCCTGTTTCAACGCTTCGAGGCCGAGGCGTTGCTCGCGGTGTTGGAGCACGTCTCCATCGGGGCTGATGACATCACCGACCTCGTCATGGTGAACATGAAAGGACCAGACTACACGGCGCACGCCTACGGCCCGGACTCACCCGAGCAGAAGGAAACGCTCTCGGAGCTCGACCGTCAGATGACGCGACTGTTGCAGCTCCTCGACAAGAAGGCTGGACCACAGCGGAGTGTCGTCGCAGTCACCGCGGATCACGGGATGCCAAGCGAGCCAACGCCAGGCCATCGTCACTATCCCGATGAGATCGTCGCCGCGCTCGTTGCGAAATTCGACCCGAAGGGAGATCCGAAGGCGCTCGTCTCGTACTATCAGGACGCCGCCAACAATCAGATCTACCTGAACACGCGTCGGCTCGAATCGGTGGGCGTGACATTGAAGGACGTGGCCACGTTCCTGGCAGGTCAGGAATACTTCGCGGCCGTCTTCACCGAGGACGAAGTGATCGCGGCTCAGCAGCGGTTACCGCACATGAGCCCCGCTGCTCGTTGAGCGCTCGGTGACGCAGATTGCTGTCTTCGCGACGATCGCCTTCGCGACGATTGCGTGGGCGCTCGCGATCTGTTTCCGTTCGCGTTGGTTGTGGACCCTCGGTGCGGTTGCCGCGTTGGTTCATGTTGCATCCGCGTTTCACGTCTTTCACGGCTGGAGTCACCAATCAGCCGTCAAGTCCACAGCCCAACAGACCGGTGCGCTGATCGGCGTTTTTCGGGGTGAAGGCGTGTTTTTCAATTACGCTTTCCTTGTCGTCTGGCTGGCGGATTGCGTCTGGTGGTGGCTGCGGCCTTCGAGCTACGAAGCGCGGCCGATGTGGGTCGGTCGCTCGATTCACGGATTCCTGTTCTTCATGTTCTTCAACGGCGCCATCGTTTTCGCCGACGGATGGATGCGCCTCCTTGGCATCATCGCAGTCGGCGCAGTGAGCATTGCGTGGTTGACGGAGCTCTTCGAGCAGAAGGTCCCGGCGCACTAACGAGCCGACGGTTCTATTACGGGTGGGTCGTGCTTGGTGTCGCCGCCCTGGCGATGGTGGGCACGTTGCCCGGTCGTACGCAGGGCCTGGGTCTCATCACCGAGCCGCTGATCCGCGATCTTGGTGTCAGTCGTATCGCTTACGCGCAAATCAACCTCGTCGCGACGCTGATCGGTGCGTTGTTCGCGTTTGGCGTTGGCAGTTTGATCGATCGACGCGGGTCGCGTGTCGTATTGACCGCCATCGCCCTCGCGCTCGGCATTGTCGTCCTGGCGATGAGTCAGGTCACCGCGACCATGGCCTTGTTGGTGTTTGTCACCTTGACGCGAGGCTTGGGACAGACGGCGTTATCGATCGTCAGTCTGGCGATGGTCGGCAAGTGGTTCCGTCGACGCCTGACGTGGGCGATGGGCCTCTACTCGCTCGCAATGAGCGTCGGCTTCATGATCGCCTTTCCGATCATCGGTGCCGTCGTGCTATCCAGCGGTTGGCGAACCGCCTGGGCCTCGATTGGCATTGCGCTCGTCATAGTGCTGACACCGGTGGCGTGGTTGCTGGTTCGGTCGACGCCTGAGAGCATTGGCCTCGAGATGGACGGCGGTCAGGTGGACGGTCCGTCGAATGGAGTGTCGACTCGCGACTGGACGCTTCTCGAGGCCCTGGCGTCACCGGCGTTCTGGATCTTCGCACTGGCCAGTTCGCTCTACGGTCTGGTCGCGTCGGGCGTGGGCCTGTTCAACGAGTCGATCCTCGCGGAGCGTGGGTTCGCGCCGGACGTGTATCACAACGCGCTGGCGATCACCGCGATCACCGGCCTTGGTGGGAATTTCGTGGCCGGAGCCTGGGCGGAGCGTGGATCACTTCGGGGTGTGCTCGTGGTCGCGATGATGATCCTGGGAGTCGCGCTCGCCGCGCTGCCGCATGTGTCGACCAACGCGCATGTGGTGATGCAGGCGGTGGCGATGGGCATCGCCGGCGGGTTCGTGATGGTGGTGTTCTTCAGCTTCTGGGGTCGCGCCTATGGTCATGCGCATCTTGGCCGCATTCAGGGCGCAGCGCAGGTCATGACGGTGCTGGCCTCGGCCGTCGGCCCGCTGCTCCTCGCGTGGTGCGTGGACGCGACGGGGTCGTATGCGGTCGCCTTTTACGCGCTCGCCGGCGCAGTCGTCCTCCTCGGCGCGTCCGCCCTCGTCACGCGCCTGCCTGCATAAAAGGGGACAGTCCCCTTTTCTGGCCCTTTTCTGGCGGCTCTCACAAAGTGATTGCAGAATTTAGGAGTGATGCCCGCCGAAACTCGCGACGGCGGCGGAATCACCTTCGAAGGACTCGAAGATCTCGTTGAGCTGCGTCACGAGCAGGAGCTCGTGAATCCGTCGCGGAACCTGCGACAACTTCAGCGTCCCGTCCACGCGCGCGACGCGAACGTAGCACGACACCAGCTCCCCCACACACGAGCTATCAACGAACGTCAGCTGACCCAGGCTGAGCACGAACTTCCGCGCACCCTCCTGCACGAGCGTCGTCACCTGCTGCTTCAATGGACTGGGCGAGTCGAGCATCGTGATCGTTCCGCTGATCGCAATGACCGTGACGTCTCCTGACTTTCGCACCGCGAGCTGCATGCTTTTCACACCGTCGACACAGTTTTGTCGACTAAACGAAGGAACGCGTCGATTGTCTTCTCGAGATGCGGCTCGGGCGTGTCCTCTTCCTTGCAGTGCGAGAGGCCGTTGGACGAATAGGCGAACATCATGACCACCGGCATGTGGGGCACCATCTCCGCCGCGTCGTGTAAAGGACCTGACGGCAATCGCGGTGCGTCACCAGTCACCTCTCGAACGGCATCGGAGCACAACTCGATGAGTCGAGCGTCGAACGGACGGGGCTCGATTCGCCATACGCGACGCCATTCGACGTGCACGTTGTTTTCGGCTGCGGCCACCCAGGCGGCGGCACGCGCATCGGCGAGCATCTGCGCTAGAACATCGGCGTTCAGCGCGCGCTGATCGAGCGAGATCTCACACACCCCCGGCACGGCGGTCACGATGCCGGGCTCGACCCTCGCCGTTCCGACTGTGCACACGACCCGGGCGTCCGCCTTCGAATGCTTCTTGGCGATCTCGCGGAACGCAATAGCGCTTTGCGCCGCGGCGAGAAACGCGTCGCGCCGCATCGGTATCGGCGTCGATCCGGAATGCGCCGCCTGCCCGACGAAACGCAGCATGTGACGCTCGACGCCGAACGTGCCAATGACCACACCGGTCGGCTTGTCCATCGACTCGAGCACGGGCCCTTGTTCGATGTGCAGCTCCAGGTAAGCACCCGCGTCAATTGCCTGAAGCGACTGATAAGCCGCGCCCATCCGATCCAGATCCACGCCGTTCTCGCGTAGCGCATCCGCCAGCTTCACGCCTTGCTTGTCGGTCAGCTCGCGAACTTCGTCGAGGTTCAAGCTTCCACTGGCAGCCGACGAACCGAAAAGGCTCCGGCCGAACCGGGCGCCTTCCTCGTCTGCCCAATCCACCAGCTTCAGGGTGACGCGCGGTTTCGCATCCTTGAATCGACGCAGCGCCTCGAATGCCGCCAGAACGCCCAGCGTTCCATCCAGCCATCCGCCGTTCGGCACGGAATCCAAATGGCCGCCGATGATGACTGTCCGCTCCGACTCACCGGGGAGCGTCGCCCAACTGTTGCCGGCCGCGTCCACGACCGGCTGCAGGCCGATTTGCCCCAGCAGTCCACGCATCCACTCACGCGCTTCGCGCCATACCGGTCCCCATGCGAGCCGTTGCGCGCCGTCAGCGGTGCTGGTCTTCGCCGCTAACTCGCGGAGATTGGAGATGACATCCCGGGCGCTCATGCGTGGGCATCGTAACCCACGGACGAGCGGGATAGCGAGGCAGAGGAAGCGTCAGTTAAAAGGAAGGCCGCGTGGGCAAAGGAAGCTTTTGAACTGGAAACTGATAACTGACAACCGTCGGGTCTCTATTGCACCGCGACGAGGCTGCCGACGGTGCGCCAATACCAAATCCCATCGACCAGCGCCGGCGACGCGAGCGTACGCTCGCCGAGCGTGTTGGTATGCAGCAGATTGAATTCGCGCCCAGCCTTGACGACAAACGTCTCACCGTCGTCGTTTGTAAGGAAGACTTCGTCGTTGACGACGACCGGTGACGCCGAGAATCCTTCGCGTTGCGCGACGCCGAGCCGTCCCTGGTAGACAAGCGTGCCCGTCTTCGCTTCATACACGGTCAGGATGCTCTGCATGTCGTTGATCAAATACAGCAACCCGTTGTGCACGACGCCGGATGGCACGAACGGCGACCCCTTCGGTGTGCTCCACGCGACATGCGTTGCGGTGACGTCACCGCTGCCGCCTGGGCGAATGGCGAACGTCGGGCCCGCCCGACCAGAGGATGCGAACACCAGGCCCTCGCCGACAACCGGCGTCGGGATGACCTCGAATGTCATACCGCGAACCGTCCAGAGCTCTTTTCCGCTCGCAGGGTCGTAGGCCGCGACCCGACGCTGGCTGTTGACAACCAGCTCGTCGCGCTCGCCGGTATTGATGACAACCGGAGTGCCCCAGCCCACCGTTTCAGTTCGCGGCGTCTCCCACAATGTCTTGCCCGTCTTGGCGTCAAACGCTGCGACGAACGCCCGCTGCCCCGGCGAGCCCTCGTGATCCTGGTAGAGGAAGATGCGGTCCTTGTAGAGAACCGGCGACCCGGCCGGCCCATGGTAGTTGTCGATGACACCGAACTTGCGATGCCACAAGATCTTGCCATCCATGTTGAAGGCCACGAGACCATGACGCCCGAAGGACGCATAGATGGCCTGCCCATCGGTGACCGGCGTCGCAGAAGCGTGTCCATTCTTCTGATGAACGTGCTCGACACCCTCCTGCGGAACAAACGTCTCCCACAGCTTGCGTCCATCGGCACGGTTGTAAGCCACCAGCGATAGCTTGCCGCCGCCTTCCTGGGCGGTCGTTACGTAAAGACGATCAGCCCACACGATTGGCGAGGAATTGCCGGTTCCAGGTACCTGTACTCGCCACTTGATGTTCGTCTTGGGCGACCACGTGTTGGCGTACTTCCCTGGCGCCACGACCCCCTGGCCGGAAGGGCCACGCCACCGAGACCAGAACCTGGCACCTTCGCCGGTGACTTCGATCATGCGAACGTCCCCCGCACGTGACAGCACGTGCGCCGACGTCGCTGTTAACAGGATGGCCATCAGGACGGTCGTACGCATAAGCGAGATCCTATGCTGATTGTGGCGGAAGGCAACAGACGGCGAATATCATGATGAGATGCTCCTTGCCCGAGTGGTCGCCACGTTGACTCTGGCGCTCACCGCATGGTCACAAACCGCCCCCGTCAGCAAACCGTCCGCCCCACGAATCGCACAAGTCACCCCGGACGACGCGCGCCGTCCAGCCGAAGTGTCGATCGCGATCAATCCGACGAATACGGATCACATGGTTGCCGCGTTGCTCCAGGCGGGTGAGCCTGGTGCTGCCCGAGTCACCAACTACGCCTACAGCTCGCTCGATGGCGGTCGGACGTGGAAGGGAACCGCGGCGCCCAACCCTGACCAACGCGTGCAGGGTGATGACGCCATCGTCTTTGGTCGAGATGGCACGGCCTATCACTCGTACATCGCATTCGACGGAATTCGCGTCGATCGCCCGGAGCGCGCTTGGAGCGGCATTTTCGTGCGATCGACACGCGACGGTCTCAACTGGACGACGGGTGTTCCAGTAGTCGATCACATCAACACAGCAGTCCCTTTCGAAGACAAACCCTGGCTGGGTGTGGACCGCGCCGCGGACTCCCCGCATCGCGGCAACATCTACGTCGCGTGGACACGATTCGACGTCTACGGCAGTATCCAACCCACGCATCGCAGCCACATCATGCTGTCGCGCTCACGTGATGGTGGGCGAAGCTTCTCTCCCGCGATCGAGATCTCAGACGAGACCGGCGACGCACGTGACAGCGACAACACAGTGGAGGGCGCGGTTCCGGTCAGCGGTCCGAATGGCGACGTGTTCATCGCGTGGGCTGGACCGAAAGGCATCGTGTTCGATCGATCGACCGATGGCGGCTGGACGTTTGGCAAGGACGTGCTGCTGAGCGCGACCCCGGGCGGCTGGGACCTGCCCTTGCCTGGCCTCGAGCGACATAACGGGATGCCGGTGACTGCCGTCGACCTCGGCGACGGTCCGCGCAAGGGCACGATCTACGTCAACTGGATCGACGAACGGAACGGCGACCTTGACGTGTTCATCGCCTCGTCGGGCGATAACGGTCGCACGTGGTCACCCCCAGTGCGCGTCAACGACGATGCGAAGGGGGCGGCGCAGATGTTCACCTGGATGGCGGTCGACCCGGTGGATGGAGCGATCAACCTGGTGTTTCACGACCGCCGCGGGCGCAGCGGGACAATGACGGGCGTCACCCTGGCGCGGAGTGTCGACGGTGGAAAAACGTTCGCGAACTACCCGCTGGCGGTGGGCGCTTTCGACTGCTGCGACAGAAGCGGATTCTTCGGCGACTACAATGGCATCGACGCCTATGGCGGCCGGGTCGTCGCCGCCTTCCCGGTGCTGCCCGCAGCGCATGATTTGAAGACACAGTCCGTACTGGCGGCCGTCGCCGATTTTCGCCCAGGTACGCAGGAGTTCCGGTGATTTGCTCACCGTTTCAAAAGGGGTCTGACCCCCTACTAATTTCTGCCGCCCTGTTGGCATCGCTGGTGACGATGACGATGGCGCAGGCGCCGGCGAGTAGTCCGGAGCGCGAGTTCTTGTCGAGGGTGCGGCGGCTGACGGTTGAAGGTCGGCGAGCGGGCGAGGGGTACTGGTCGCCGGATGGGAAGCGTCTCGTCTTTCAGAGCGAGCGTGAGCCCGGCAACCCCTTCTACCAGATCTACACCGTCGATCTGACCACCGGACAGACACTTCGCATCTCGCCTGGTATGGGCAAGACCACCTGCGCGTTCTTTCGACCGGGCAGCGACCAGATCCTGTTCGCCTCCACGCACCACGATCCCAAGTCGAAACAACTGCAAGACGACGAGCTCGCGTTTCGGGCGTCGGGCAAGGAGCGACGCTATGCGTGGGATTACGACCCCGAGATGGAGATCTACGCCATCGCGGAGAAATCAAAGGAGATCGCGCGGCTGACCAACGCGCGCGGCTACGACGCCGAGGCGAGCTACTCTCCCGACGGTCAGTGGATTGCGTTTTCATCGATGCGCGATGCCTACAGTCGACCCCTCAGTGACGCGGAAAAAAAGCAGCTCGCAGTCGACCCGAGCTTCTTCGGCGAGATCTACATCATGCGCGCGGATGGATCCGGGCAGCGTCGCCTCACCAACGTCAACGGCTACGACGGCGGACCCTTCTTCTCTCCCGACGGCAAGCGCATCGTCTGGCGTCGGTTCGACGAGCAGGGGCTGATCGCCGATGTCTGGACGATGAACCTCGATGGGAGCGATCAACGGCAAGCGACTCGCTTCGGATCGATGAGTTGGGCACCATACATTCATCCCTCGGGCGAGTACCTGCTGTTCGCCTCGAACAAGCTCGGGTTCGAAAACTTCGAGGTGTTCATGGTCGACGTTGCCGGCACCAAAGAGCCCATCCGTGTCACATACAGCGATGGCTTCGACGGTCTGCCCGTGCCATCGCCCGATGGGACGCAAATCGCCTGGACCTCGAGCCGGGGTGGTGGACGCGAGGGTCAAATTTTTCTCGCTCAGTGGAATCATGAAGCGGCACGAGCGGCGCTCGCCCGCGCGCCGCAGCGAAAGTAGGAGTCATGAGCGCACCAATCTTCAGAATCGTCGGCGGCTTTGCGTTCACGGTCGGCTTGCTGCTGGGTCCGGCGTTGCCGTCGCACTCGCAGACGGCAGCCTCCGCACCATCGAGGACACGCGCACATGTCCAGGCCCTGGCGTCCGACAAGCTCGAAGGTCGGATGGCGGGTTCCGAAGGCGAGAAGCTGGCGGCTGAATACATCGCACAGGAGCTCGCGCGGATCGGCGCCAAGCCGCTTCCCGGGATGACGAACGTCTTCCAGACATTCGAATTCACCGCCGGAACAAAAGACGCTGGATCATCCGTGTCAGTAGCGAAGTCGGGTGCTGCGGCGCAGAGCTTCGCCACGACCGAACACGTGCAAGCCCTGTCGTTCTCCGACAACGGCGAGGTCAGCGGGCCGGTCGTCTTCGCCGGGTATGGGCTCGTCATTCCGGAGAGTCAGAACTTCGGGTACGACAGCTACGCGGGCCTCGACGTGAAGGACCAGGTGGTCGTGGTCCTACGCTATTTTCCTGAAGACGCGGATCAGAAGACGCGGGCGATCCTGTCGCGCTATTCGGATCTCCGCTACAAGGCAATGGCAGCGCGCCAACGCGGCGCCAAGGCGTTGATCGTGGTCACCGGCCCGCGATCGCCGAATGCCGGGGCAACGATTCCGATGACCTTTGATACCGCGCTCGCCGGATCGGGCATCGTGGCCGCAAGCGTAGGCAAAGGTGCGTCGCAGGCGATCTTCGCGGCGACCGGGAAGGACCTCGAGGCGATTCAAAAAGATCTGGATTCGGGCAATCCGCACGTTGCGGGCTTTGCTGTGCCAGAAGTCACGGTCACGCTGAAAGCCGCGGTTGAACGGCAAAAGCAGACGGGCCGTAACGTCGTTGCTTACTTACCAGCGTCGAGTGCCACGGCGGGTGTCGAGCGTCCCTGGGTTGCCCTCGGGGCTCACTACGATCATCTCGGGCGCGGCGGAAACGGCAATTCACTGGCGGGGAAAGAGGAGACCGGACGCATTCATTACGGGGCCGACGACAACGCCTCCGGCACGGCAGCCGTCCTGGCCATTGCGGAAGCGCTTTCGAACGCGCCCCGCCGACGCAATGTGCTCGTCGGTTTCTGGTCGGCGGAAGAGATTGGCCTGATTGGCTCGAATGCTTTCGTGAACAAGCCGCCGGTGCCGCCAGGTGAGCTGGCCGCGTACCTGAACTTCGACATGGTCGGACGCATGGTCGACAACAAGCTGACCGTGCAGGCGACTGGAACGAGCCCCGTTTGGGCACGCATCCTCGAGCAGGCGAACGTCGCCGCCGGATTCGAGCTGGTACTTCAGCCCGATCCGTATCAACCGACCGACGTTGCGAGCTTCAACCAGGCAGGTGTCCCCTCGTTGAGCTTTTTCACGAGCACGCACACCGACTACCACCGGCCAGGCGATACGCCGGACAAGATCAACTACGAGGACCTCGATCGCGTAGCGGACTTCGCGACCGCGATTGTGAAACGCCTCGGTGACGAAGCCGAAGCGCCGGACTTTACGAAGGTCGAGCAGCAGACAAACACCGCCGGGCGGGCCGGTGTGCGCGTGTTCACCGGGACGATTCCTGACTACGCCACCAACGTCAAAGGACTGCTGCTCGGCGGCGTGGTTGGCGGAGGCCCAGCCGAAAAAGCTGGACTGGCGAAAGGCGACGTAATCGTCGAAATCGCCGGGCAGACCATCGCCAACATCTACGACTACACCTACGCCTTGGAGCTCCTGAAAGTGGGAGAACCGGTCAAGATTGCGTTCATGCGCGATGGAAAGCGCCTCGAAACCGAGTTGACGCCGGGCGCCCGGAAATAACTTCCGTCTGGACGGCCGCACCGCGGCCGTCGATAATCTCAGCCGTCCCCCGTCATCGTTTGTCGATAGTTGCCGTTGTTTCTTCGAGAGGACCTTCACATGCGCTCACTCATCATCGGCTCACTCTTAGCGCTGGCATTCGTTACGGCCACCCCGCACGCACAAGCGGACTTGACCGGTACCTGGGCCGTGTCGTTCACCACGCCGCAAGGCGCGATGGACGCTACCGCCACGTTCAAGCAAGACGGCGAAGCACTCACCGGCACGATGACTGGCCCTCAGGGTGATGTCGCGTTCAAGGGTACGGTCAAGGGGAAGACGTTCACGTTCACCATCGACGTCCAGAGCCCGAACGGTCAGCTCGTCATCAAGCTCGATGGTGAGCAGGATGGCGACGCGATCAAGGGCACGTTCGACTTCGGGCAGGGCACCGGCGACTGGGTCGGAAAACGGAGTAAGTAACCGAGTTTTCAGTTTCCAGTTTCAGTTCATCCCTCGACGGTGCTCGGGAAACCCTGAGCTTTGTCGAGGGTTCAAAGGGACGTCATGCGTTCAATTTTCTATGCGGTTCTCGTTCTGGGCTGGTTGGTCGCACCATCGGCGACGCAGTCAAGCATCGCCGGGGACTGGACCCTGATGTTCAACGGACCCCAAGGCCCGATTGAAGCATCTGCCAAGTTCACTCAGGAAGGCGAAACCGTCGGCGGAACCATCGACGGCCCGCAGGGTGCGATCGACGTGACCGGCACGCTGAAGGAAACCAAACTCGCGATCTCGATGACCGTCGAGGGCGGCGGCCAGACGATCACCGTCTACATGCTGGGTGATGTCGACGGCGATACCATGAAGGGCACCTGGAACTTCGGTCAGGGGTCGAGTGACTGGGAGGGGAAGAGGAAGAAGTAATCCTCAAAGTTGTCAGTTTCCAGTTATCAGTTCAAAGGGTATCCGGGCGGGTCCGAGCTGTTGGCCGAGCTTTAGCGGGCTCTTTTTCTGTGCGTTCACCCGTCAGGCGGCGCTGAGTGTTTCGGACGATAGCCGCGAAAATACTCGATAGCTGTTTCGATTCATCCAGCAGGTCTTCCAACCGGTCGTGATGCTGAAGCTGGCAGGCCTCAATGAATCGCAGCCAACGGTTCGATTCTTTCGTTTCACGAAGAACTGATTTCATCTTGTAGACAAAATCGTTCGGACTGGACGCCTCGTCGGCCTCATCAAGCAAACCTGAAGCGGACGGGGCGGAGCGTGCGAGCTGCCTCCAGATCACACGACTCGGTTCGTCTGAGAACTTGCGCGGACAAAGGTCGAGGATCCGCTTCGCGAACGTGAATGTGCGGTGTTGCAGCCGTTCTGTTCGCTCACGCGAACCAAGATTTCCGAAATTGGTCACACGGCTTACATGGCAACTGTCGTGCCGCGACTAAGTCCGAGAATTTCGGGGACATGCAATTCGAACCTTGAAATTCTTGCCAGCTTACGACTACACGCGGCCGCACTTTCTGCCGCGGCGCCTTTGAACTGGCAACTGGAAACTGAAAACTGCCGTGCGAAGCTTCTAGTACGCGGCCAAGTGTCTCGCCGCCGCGATGATGTCGTCTTCGCCTACGAGGTAAAACTCCTCCAGCGGCGGTGAGTACGGGACCGGCGTGTCGAGGGCGCCGAGAATGCGGACCGGGGCGTCGAGCGATTCGAATGCTTCTTCCTGAATGACCGCGGCGATGCTCTCGCCGATGCCGCCGGTGCGTGCGTCTTCGTGAACGATCAGCACCTTGTTGCAGTGGCGCGCCAGCGCGAGGATGGTGGGTTTGTCGAGCGGTGAGAGCGTGCGGAGGTCGAGCACGGAGCACTGGATGCCTTCTGCTGCCAATTGTTCCGCTGCACGCAGGCATTCGTGCACGTAAGCGCCATAGGAGATCATCGCGAGGTCGGATCCGGCGCGTCGAAGTGCAGCCTTGCCGATTGGAATCGGTTCGGGCGCTTCGGTTGGGAGGACCTGCTTGATCGTCGGATCGCGATACAGCGCGATGTGCTCGTAGTACAGGACCGGGTCGGGATCGGCGACCGCTGAAGCCATCAGTGCGCGGGCATCAGCCGGTGTTGAAGGCACGACGATCTTCAAACCCGGTGTGCGATAGAACCAAGGCTCGGTGTTCTGGCTGTGATACGGACCCGCGTAGCGAAGCCCGCCCCACGGCATCCGCACGACCAGCGGTACCTCACCGCCCCAGCGATAGCGAATCTTGGCGGCGTTGTTGACCAGCTGATTGAAGCCCGTCGCGACGAAATCGTTGAACTGCATTTCGCCGATCGGACGACGGCCGGCCAGCGCAGCCCCGACACATACGCCGAGCACCGCGCCTTCTGCCAAAGGAGAGTTGAGGATGCGATCGCCAAACTCCTTCAGCAGCGGACGGAGCAGCAGGAAGGCATTGCCATACTGACCGCCGACATCCTGGCCGTAGACAAACACTCGCGGATCGGCACGGAGTGCGTCGCCAACTCCGAGCATCACCGCCTCGAGCAGTGTGTTGCCCTTCTTGTCGAACGGGATGCTGGCTTCGACGTCCGGCAAGTCGCCTTCATTCGGTTGCGATGTGCGCCAGGCAGGATCGAGGACTTCGATTCGCGTCCGCGGCGCCTCACCCTTGAACACGCCAATGCCAGCCTCGCTCGGCTCCGGCCATGGCGCGTCAATCACCGCCCGCGCCTGGCGGCTGACGATGTCTTCGGCCCAGCGTTTGAGGTCGTCGAGTGCGCGGCGTTTGATGAGGCCGTCGCTTTCCAGCGTCGCGGCGTATCGTGCTATGGGGTCGCGTTTGGACCAGAACTCGGTACTGTTCAGCGTTTGCGTACCCCGTGTCGTGCAGCGGTGGATATTCCCAGGAGGGCTGCGCCTCCTTACCGTGATAGAGCATGTCGTCGTGATGCGCGTGTCCGCACATCCGCATGGCAATGAGCTCGAGCAGCGCGGGGCCCGCGCCCGCTCGTGCGCGGTCGGCGGCCCACGTAAATGCAGCGGCCACCGCTTCGGGATCGGTGCCATCAATCGTGATGCCGGGAATGCCGTATCCGGCGGCCTTGTCCGCGAAGACTCGAGTGGCTGAATTCTCTGGAACCGGTGTGGACAGAGCTGTTTGATTGTTCTGGAGGCAGAACACGGCCGGCAGCTTGCGCACAGCGCACAGGTTGATGGCTTCGTGCCACTCACCGAGGGACGACCCACCCTCGCCAATGAACGAAAACGCCACACGGCCGGAGCCTTCGAGATGGAAACCCATCGCGAGACCCGCGATGCTCAGCGAGCCAATGGACAGCGGTGCGGCTGCCGGGAGAACGCCCCACAGCCAATCGCCCGTGTGAAGGTCCTTGCCGTGCATCGGCGGGCCGGCTTTGCCCATTTGCGCGCTGAACACCTGGCGGACGGCTTCCTCGTCGCTCCGCATTGCCAGCGTGATACCGAGATCGCGGATGACAGGCGCCAGCACGTCGCCGTTCCACGTGCCGTCGGCCTTTTGAAATCGCAGACCCCGGCGCAAGCGAATGCCGCCGGCGTAGATCGCTTCCTGACCGAGCGACCTGAAGCCCTTGCCCTGGAAGGCCCGTTCACCCCAGCGGACTTCTCCGCCCATGAAGAGCTGCTTGAGGCGATTGTCGACTGCCCGTGTGAGCACCATGCCGCGCAGGATCTCGCGGCGCTCGTCCGGTGTGAGCGACGCGCGAATGGCTTCGCGCGCGAGGAACCCGTCACAGGTCTCGACGATTTCCGCACGGGCCTGCTCGAGACGCTTGACCGCGGTCACACCTGGCGTCGTCTCGTCGATGCCGTCGGGTGCCACAAGAATCTGGTAGAGGCGTCGCGCGAGCTCGCGACGAAACGGCCCGCGAATGGCCTCGATAGCCGCTGCACCTTCATCCTTGTTGGTGCGACGCGCAGTATCGAACGCTTCGATCGCGACGGAGAGCGCCAGAGGATGACGCTCGGCGACAAACGCCGCGAATCGACCGGCCAGCCCTGTCAGTCGCGAAACGTCCGTCGGTGCGCGCATCGCTACGATTGTAAATCAGCGGTTGAGGCTTCGCTCGGTGGCTATGGCGTTGACAGCTGCGCGACGCTAATGAGAGAGGCCGCGCCCGTTCCGTTCGTCCAGGCCGTCACCAAACCACGAGCGGTCATCGCCATCACCGGGTACGCGTTGGCATCCCCCGCGCCAATGGGAACGATCTCCCCCATTGACACTTTTCCGTCCGGAGCGAGGCGTAATGTCCGCGCGGCAGCGCGACGCTTCCCGTCGACGACCTCATCCCACGCGACGACCAGGCCGCCTTTCGGACCGACAACAATCTGCGGATGCGAAGGCTTCGGGCTACCCAGCGTCGGAATCCGATGCCGAGGCGTGAACGTGCGGCCATCGCGGGTTGACGCGTAGAACAGCGCGCCCTGCGGCGTCTCGCCGCCGATCACCGTCGGCCACACCAGGTGAACCACACCATCGTCTCCCACACCGATCGCCGGGCCATCGTCTGGGCAGCCGGCAAGCTGCCAGTTATCTTCACTGACGCGAGTGGGCGACGAAAAGGTTCGGCCGCCATCGCGCGAGGTCAGGAACGCGATGTCGCGAATGTTGCCCTTGTACACGTGGCGCCAGGCCGCATAGAGCGAACCCGTTGAACCCGCGGCTAACGCGACCTTGCAGCAGTAGCAAACGCCTTTTGCGAGCTCGCGTTCAGCGGCACCGGTCGAGTAGTAGAGGCCAGAGAACTGCGCCATGTCGGCCCCGTCTCCATGATGATCGTGTGCCGTCTTCGGTCGTGCTGCCAGACCGCGATGATCGAGCCAGAGCACGTGCGGCGTGCCACGCTCGTCGATCGTCAGCGCATGCCAACCGCGATCACCGGCGACACCGGTCGTGCTCAAGGCATGCTCGCCCGAGAAGCTCCGTCCGCCATCAGTGGATCGCGCACTGCGGATCTCAGTGGTGGCGTCCTTTGCGCCCCACACGACGGTGATTGAGGGGCCCGCACTGTTGCTTTCCGCCGGCGACAGCGCGACCCTTGGCGGGAGCTCACCGCCAAGTCGCGCAGTCCCTGCACGCGCATTGACGCGGACTGGGCGGTCAAAGGTACGGGCGCTGTCGCGACTGACAGCGACGTAGACATCAGCCCCGCCCGTCGCAGGGGTCGCACCCCACGCCACCGCAACGAACTCGCCACGCGCCGCAATCCACGGCGTCGCGTTCGCGTGGCCTTCGACCGCGAGCTGCACCACAGACGGCGCTGGCTGAGTGATTGCCGTCGTCGCACCGAAGCACAATCCCAAGGCGACGATCGTGATCGACGCACTCACTCTCATGACAATCTCCCTACCCGCCCGACCAGCCCCACCTGCCCCACCAGCCCCACGAGCCCGTCTAGAACCGCAACCGCACGCCCAGTTGCAACTGCCGCGGATCCGCAGCTGCTGTTGCGAGCCCGAACGTTGGCAACGGAGTCGTTCCTTGGCCAAACGTGTTGTTCGGGAACAAGAGGTTCGTCCGATTCAACACATTGAACGCGTCGATGCTGGCCTCGGCAGACACGCCGGCCATCCTGAAGCGATATCCCAGCCGCAGATCGAGGGACTGATAGTCGAAACCCTCACCAGTGTTTCGTCCGACTCCCACCGGGCGATCGTTGACGTTTGTGTCGTTGTTGCGATCGCCGCCGGTGACGATGTTGAACGGCTGCGGTGAGCCGTACGTGAAGACCCAGGCGAGTTGAAAGCCGCGGAGCGCGATAAAACGTGAGCTCGCGGGCGCCTCGAGGGCGCCGCTGAGCACGAACCGGTGCCGCTGATCGTTGTCGGAAGGCCCCCAGTCCGCTCGGATGTCGAAGTTGTCCTGCGGCGTACTGAAGAACGCATTCCCGGCATCATCGAGCGCCTTGCCAAACGTGTACGAGGCGCGCGCGTGACCCCATCCTGTCAACGGCGCTCGAGCGGAAACGGTCAAGCCGTCGTATCGCGAACGACCGAGACTGCCAAATCGGCTGATGTTCGCGAAATTCGGATCCGGCCGACCGAGATTGGGAATCACCAAGAGTCGCCGCTTGTGCCGCCGTCAGAGTCGGCACGTTGACGTTCCGCGACATGACGATCTGCGAGCCGCGCAGACCCTGGTAGGCAACCGTCACCGATGCGCCGCGACCGATTTCGCGCTCGACCTGCACACTGCCCTGCCAGCTTTCCGCGGCTTTGATGTCCGGATCGATGGTCGTGATCGCAGTCACGATGCCCGCCGGAAACCTCGGCAACACGTTCGGAAATGCCGGCGCTCCGGCCTGACCGAACGAAAGCACCGCTACGCGGTATTTCGACCCATCACGCTGCAGCGCATTCGACACGGCGCGCAACGGAATGCGGTCGTAGAACAATCCGAACGCGCCGCGTACGACGGTCCGCCGATTCCCGGGTGCCCACGCGACCCCGACGCGCGGCGAAAGATTGTTCCAGTCGGTCTGCACCGGATCCTCGATGCCCTGGAGGTCGTACCGCAGACCGGCGCTGATGGTCAGGCTGTCAGCGGCACGCCACTCGTCCTGCACGAACAGCGCAAGGTTGGGATTGTTCTGCGATTGATCCTCCTCACCAAACGCCTGCTGAAACTGCGTGTAAACGCCCTGTCGGAAATTCGCCAGCGACGAAAACGTGTAGGTCCCTGGCAGGGCTCCTGGGAACCCGATCAGCAGACTGTTGTAGAGCAGATCGACTCCACTCTTCACCAGGTGTGCCCCACGCTGGATCGTCAACGTGTCGTTGATCTGATAGACATCGAGATCACGCACGACCGGCGACGTGGTCGAAGCGCCGAAGTTGGCCACGCCAGCAATGCTCACCGCAGGGCCGACGAGATCATTGCCAGGAGCGTCGAGTTGGCTCCGCCAGAACTGTCCTCTAATCTCGTTGACCATGCCTGATGGGGTCGTCACGACGCTGGCGAAAGCCACGCTTTGATCGCGGTTGTCGAGGGACGTGCCGCGGCTGATGTCGTTCAGTGCGCCAACGCTTCGTGCGTTCTCGCTCGAGATGTCGTAGAAGCTGTAGCGCCCGGTGACGAGATGCCCGGCAGTCAGCTGTGCATCGACACGACCGAAGAGATTCGTAGTGTCGAATCCAGTGGAGAAGGCGCCAGTCGCAACGCGGGGGGCGCGATAGCCAACCACATCCAGCACCTGATTGACCGCGGACACGTTGACATCGGCGATCGAGATGTAAGCCGTCCGCTGGTTCAGCGTTTGCTCCGCATTCACGAAGTAGAACGTGCGGTCTCGGGCGATCGGTCCGCCGAGGGTCGCGCCAAACTGCTGCTGGGACAACGGATCCCGTGACGTCGCGAAAGGGTTGCGAGCGTCGAAGCGATCGTCACGAAAGAACCCGTACGCGCTCCCATTGGTGCGGTTCGCGCCGCTCTGCGTGACGATGTTGAAGGCGCCCGAGGTGGAGCGGCCGAATTCAGCGGAGGCGCCGTTGGTGATGACCTGGAACTCCCGGATGACCTCCTGGCTCAAATACGTCCCCGCCAGATCGGCCGCATCGTCGTTACCCGATACACCGTCGACAACGAATGTGTTGCCGATGTTGCGCTGACCGAGGACCGAGAGGCCGGTACCTGGAACCGCTGACGTTTCGGCGAACCGCTCCGTGTTCCGGATGTTCGTGCGGTTCACTCCCGGCGCGAGCAGGGCGAGATCCAGATAGTTGCGCCCGTTGAGAGGCAACGCGGAGATCTCGGTTGGCGAAACTCGCTCCGCCACTTCCTGACGGGCGATATCAACGCTGGCGATCGCGCCGGTGACAGCGACCGACTCGGTGACCCCGGCCACGGTCAATACGATCGGCAGATCCATGGCGGTGCCGACGGCGAGCTCGATCTCCTGCGAGACTGGTGCAAAACCGCTCAACTTCACGTCGACTCGGTAGTTGCCCACCGCGAGAAATGGGAATCGATATGCACCGCGATCGTCTGACACCGCTTGCCAGCTCTGCGATCGCGCGAGGTTGGTTGCGATGACGGTCGCACCAGGAACAGGTGCGCCGCTCGAATCCAGAATGCGACCGGCAAGGGCCGCGGACGTCGCGACAGCCTGCGCCCCTGCTCTTGAAGACACGCCGATAATCAATCCAATGAAAACAACGGATCCGACGAGGATGCGACGAAGCCTCGTCTCAACGAAGTACGACACGATTCAGCTCCTCCGGGCGCGAGCGCCCGTACGGGGAAGTCACAGCCGGCACAGGGCCGGGCTGAAGGAGCTAAGCGCGAGGTGGTGGCGAGTCGGGAGGACGAACGAGTGCGATCGGCTGCTCGGCGAGCGGGAGCTCGTTCAGGACGGACTCTGGCGCAGCCAGGGTCGTGCTCGGTGCTTCGGGGATCCCGGTGAAGCCGAGTAGCGCTGCGAGGATCTGCTGCTCGACGTCACAGCAGGATTCCATGATCGGTGTTCCCGCCGGCTTGGGCTTCTTCGCAGGAAGCGGACAAACATGTCCGGGGCTACCACCATCCTTGCAGCACGGCATGTCATCGGTGCTGGCCGCCTTCGCGGCTTGCGGCTTGCAGCACACAGCCGTCGCCGCCGCCGCCAGAACCCCAACCTGGAATGTCAGGGTCAGCGCAGCAAGCCAGACGAGGCGTGCGCGGAAGAAAGCCATTCGAGCCCTACCAGTGTAGCCAAAAGCAGCCACGAAGGGCACGAAGGCACGAAACCCCAATAAACTTCGTGTTCTTCGTGCCTTCGTGGCCAAATTCTTTATCGGTCAGCCTACCGCGGCTCAGCCTGCGTCGTCGTTGCGCCACGAACGGTTGGGTATTTGATTCCCAACTGCTCGAGATAGGTCTTGTACTTCGTCGGATCGTAGTAGTGCTTGCGCATCTCGGGCCGATAGCGGTCCATGATGGCCTTGTTCAAGTGAATCGCCGGCTGATCCTGCGGTCGGAGGAGCGGCGTGTACTTCCGTTCCTTCGTTTGCACCGCATCGAAGTACTCGCGTGCCTGCGAGAGGACATCGGGGCGCGTCAGGAGATCGACGACCGTCATCGCCTGCACACGGGCGCCAGCGACCGTCCCCTTGTGAGCAATCGGGGTCGCCATCGCGATCGCGTTGGCCCAGTTGTGGCCGGGTCCAGCCTGGAAGTTGGCCGGGAAGCTCAAGGACACCGTCGGCAAGGTCCATGAGATATCGCCGATATCATCCGAGCCGCCGCCTCGCTTGTCCTCGTCGGGCTGCGATTCGCGGCCGCGGAGCTCGTTGATTTTCATCGTCAAGCCATTCTCCGGGACACCGAGTTCCTTCTGTGTCGCTTTGGCCAATTGCACGTCGGCGTCCGTCCACTGCGGCAATCCAACCGCAGCAATGTTCGAGTGCATTGTCTCGGCGAGCGTGCGATTCATGTGCGACGGCCACGCGGATCCGAGCACCTTCGATGACCACTTCGTGTTGGTCATCAGCGATGCGCCCTCGGCCATCTTGTCGCCGATCTCCCACATGTTCTTGATGCCTTCGAACGTGGTTTCGCGGAAGTAGTACCAGACGCTGGCATTGCGCGGCACCACGTTGGGCTGATCGCCACCGTTGGTGATCACGTAATGAGAGCGCTGCTGCAAGCGCAAGTGCTCGCGCCGATAGTTCCAGCCCGCATTCATCAACTCAACGGCGTCGAGGGCCGAACGACCGCGCCACGGCGCGCCGGCGCTGTGCGCCGTTTCACCGTCGAACGTATATTCAACGGAGACGAGCCCGTTGCCGCCGCCATCACCCCACGACGTGCTCAAGTTCGAGCCGACGTGGTTGTAGAGAACCGCGTCGACGTCTTTGAACAATCCGGCGCGCACGTAGTAGGCCTTCGTGCCCAGCTGCTCTTCGGCAACGCCCGGCCAGATCATGATGGTGCCCGGCAGCTTCTCGCGCTCCATGACGCGCTTGACGGCAATCGCGGCCAGGATGTTGAGTGGCGTGCCTGAGTTGTGGCCCTCGCCGTGTCCCGGTGCACCCTCGACGATCTGATCGCGATAGGCGACGCCCGGCTTCTGCGATGCCTGCGGGATGCCGTCGACATCCGATCCAAGCGCAATGACCGGCCTGCCCGATCCGTACTTGGCCACCCAGGCAGTCGGAATGCCGGCGATACCGGTTTCGATCGTGAAGCCGTTCTGCTTCAGGATGCCGGTGAGATATTTCTGGGTCTCGAACTCCTGGAAGCCGAGCTCGCCAAAGCTGAAGACCATATCGACCATCTGCTGACCGAGGTCGAAATTCGCGAGCACGTCGGCGCTGACGGTTTCCTTCAGCTTCATCACCCGTGCGTCAGGCTTCGCGACCTGGGTCGAGAGCGGCGTCAGCGTCGGCTCGGCGTCCTGGCCTGGACGCTGTGCCTCGGCCACGGTCATCGTCACGGCCATGAAGCCCGCCAACCCGATTACCCACCTGCTCCGTTTCTCCATCGCGCCCTCCACGCCGGATTCTACAAGGTTCCAAGGTTCCAGGGTTCCAGAGTTCCCGGGACGACCAAGCCAAGAACCCTGGAACCTTGGAACCTTGGAACTTGAATCCGTTAACATTCAGCGATGCTCGCCCGCTTCATCACCCCATTGGCACTCATGGCACTCCTTTCCGCACAGTCCAGCAATACCGCGGCGCAAGGCGATCCAATGGCCCGCGCCCGATCGCTGCACAAGCAGGTTCCACTCATCGACGGCCACAACGACTATCCGTGGGCCCTTCGCGGCCTCGATGCCGGACGGGACTTCGCCAAAGCGGACATTACCGGCAGCGTACCGTCACTCATGACCGACATTCCGCGGCTCAGGCAGGGCGGCGTCGGCGGGCAGTTCTGGTCGGTCTATGTGCCCTCGTCCATGCAGGGAAAGGAAGCGGTGCGCGCCACCCTCGAACAGATCGACATCGTCCATCGCATGGTGCAACGTTGGCCGCAGGCGTTTGCGACTGCACGAACGGCATCAGAAGTCGAACGCGTTTTCAAGGGCGGACGGATCGCTTCGATGATCGGCATGGAAGGCGGTCATTCAATCGACAACTCACTGGCAACGTTGCGCATGCTGCATGCGCTCGGCGCCGGCTATATGACGCTGACGCACAGCCTCAACGTCCCATGGGCTGATGCCGCCACCGACAAGCCGGCACTCGGCGGACTTTCGCCGTTCGGCGAGGAGGTCGTGCGCGAGATGAATTGGTTGGGGATGCTCGTGGACCTCAGTCACGTGTCGCCGGAAACGATGGAAGATGCGATTCGGGTGAGCGAAGCGCCGATCATCTTTTCGCACTCGTCAGCCAAGGCGCTGTGTAACGTTCCGCGCAACGTTCCAGACAACGTGCTGCAGATGCTGCCCAAGAACGGTGGCGTCGTGATGATCACGTTCGTACCGGGTTTCATCTCGCAGGAAGTTGCCGACCACGGTACGAAGCAAACGGCCGCCCAGCAGTCGGCGCGCGCGCAGTTCCCCAACAACGACGCCTACGTTGCAACGGCGATGGAGCGGTGGCGCGCGGAGAATCCCGAACCTCGCGCTACGCTTTCACAGGTCGCCGATCACATCGACCACGTGCGCAAGATCGCGGGGATCGATCACATCGGGCTCGGCGGCGACTTCGACGGCATCACCACGGTCGTCCAGGGATTGGAGGACGTTTCCAAATATCCCGACCTCACGGCGGAATTGCTTCGGCGCGGCTACACCGACCAGGACATCAAGAAAATCCTTGGGCAGAACATCCTGCGGGTGATGCGAGGGGCTGAACAAGTTTCAGCGACGCTACGCAAGAAGCGTGGGCCGTCGACGGCGACGATTGAACGAATGGATCGGGTATCGACGACGCAATAACACCGTGCAGACCTCAGAAACCCAGGGCCACAGACTTCAGGTAAAGACAGCCACGAAGGACACGAAGAACACGAAGCCATCAAAGATCTCCTTGTCTCCGACAGGCTGCTTCGTGCCTTCGTGCCTTCGTGGCTCAATTCAATCAGTCACCTCTCAACGCCAACATCGGATCCACCGTCGTCGCGCGCCAGGCGGGACCAAGGCACGCGAGCGTGCCCGCGATCACGAAGGCAACGGCGACCGCGGCGAATGTCAGCGGGTCGGCGGGGCGGGTCTGATACAGGTAGCTCTCCAACACACGGGCGAGGCCGAACGCCGCGGCGATGCCGGCGACCAATCCGATGCCGACGAGCAAGAGGCCTTGGCGCACAACCATTGTCAGCACGCTGTTCTGACTCGCGCCGAGCGCCATGCGCAACCCGAATTCCTGGGTGCGTTGCGAGACCGATTGCGCAATCACCCCAGTGATCCCAGTCAGCGTGACCAGGAGGGCGAGTCCCGCGAACACGGTGAGCAGCGTCGCGGTCAGCCTGGGAGTGGCAAGCGCGGTGTCACGAATCTCGTCGAGGGTTCGCACGTTTTCGATCGGGAGGTCGGGATCGATGCCGTATACGGCTTCGCGAATCACCGCGGCCGCTCCGGATGGATCGCCTGTCATCCGAACCAGCACGCGGCCGGCCAGTCCTCCGGACTGACGCAACGGCAGGTACGCCTGCGATACGGAGTCGCGATCGAGTCCAAACGTCTTCACATCCCCCACGATGCCAACGATGGTCGACCAATTCTGGCCGTTGTTGGCCGACACCTCCATGCCGATCGGGTCGCGGCCCTCGAACTCGCGCCTTGCCAGCGTTTCGTTGATGATCACCACAGATGCGGCATCCTCGTGATCGAGCTCGGTGAAGCCGCGGCCTCGCCGCATCGGAATTCCCAGCGTATCGAAGTATTTCGGGCTCGACACTCGGACGTCGGCGGTAGGCCGCGACTCCGGCGTGTCGTAGGTCTTGCCGCGGATCTGGAATCGTGTTTGCCCCGGCTGCAACCCCGCAAGCGGGACACCATTTGTGACCGCAGCCGACACCACACCAGGTGAGCTCTCAAGCCGCTCGAGCACAGACACGTAGAGCCGACGAAGGGATTGGGGATCCGGATACTTGGTGAAGTTGCCGAAGATCTCGGCCGACATTACACGGTCGCCCCGATACCCGGCGTCAACGCGTTGCAGGCGATAGAAACTCATGAGCAGGAGCCCCGCGCCGACGAGCAGCACGACCGAAACCGCCACCTGCGCGACGATCAGCGCGCTTTGCAGCCGGCGGCCACCGCCGGCGTCGCTGGTGCCCTTGCCGCCAGTCTTCAGCGCGCCGACGAGATCGACGCGCGAGGCCAGGGCCGGAAAGGTCCCAAAGACGAGGCCGGTTACGACGGACACCAGCAGCGTGAAGACGAGCACGCCCGGGTCCAGCTCGATCTCTCCAGTGCGCGCCGTGAATCGACCAACGAACCGCGTGAGCATGTCGACGGTCGACCACGCGAAGACGATGCCCACGATGCCGCCGGCGACCGATAGCAGCGTGCTCTCCGTCAGCAACTGCCGGACGAGTCTCCAGCGCCCGGCGCCAAGCGCGGTGCGCATCGCGAGCTCACGATCGCGACGCAGCATTCGAGCGAGCGTGAGATTTGCAACATTCGCACACGCGAGCAGCAGCACGAGGCCTGTGGTGCCGAGCAAGATCAACAACATCTCGCGGGCACCAGACGTGAGTTGCTCCAACACGTTCGCGGTGCGCGCCTGCAGCCCGACGGCGGGCCGATAGACCTGCGGAAAGTCCTGCGCCCAACGCTGCGCGACGGTGGAGACCTCGGTGGCCGCCGTCTGCGGCGCGGCGTCTGGTTTCAACAAGCCGAACACCTGCAGCGCGGAAAAGGCCCGCCGATTCGATTCGATGTTGGCTTCGGCTCCCGAGCGGAACGGACAAGCCGACGTCGGCATATAGACGTCCACTTCATTCGGATAGTGCGGCACCGAAGGGAGAACCCCGACGACCGTGTGGGGACGGTCATTCATCTGGAACACCTGGCCGATGATGTTGGGATCGCCGCCGAACTTGGTCCGCCAATAGGCATGGCCCAAGACCAGCACCGCCTCCGCCCCCTGGTCATCGTCTGTGCCAATGAACGTGCGGCCGATCAGCGGCTTGATGCCGAGCACGTCGAAGAAGTTGGGCGAGACGACGCCCGTCGCGACCCGATCGGGTTCGCCTCGACGGAGCAGGTCAAAGCTCATTTGGTGGAACTCGACCAGGCCGTCGAAACTGGCCAGCTGCGCGCGGTAGTCGTAGAGCTCCTTGATC
The DNA here is from genome assembly GCA_963724485.1 of uncultured Acidobacteriota bacterium. Taxonomy (GTDB): domain Bacteria; phylum Acidobacteriota; class Vicinamibacteria; order Vicinamibacterales; family UBA2999; genus JACCSI01. The sequence goes on along the minus strand of CAVRUW010000001.1, from coordinate 418,018 downwards.
GAGACGCCGATGTTTTGCTGGCTGCCCGTTGCCGCGGATTGCTGGATCAGCACGAGACGATCGCCGTTCTCGTACGGGAGCGGTTTGAGCAGCACGCCATTGATGACGCTGAAGATGGCGGTGTTGGCGCCGATGCCGAGACCCAGCGTCAGGACGGCGAGTAATGCAAAGCCTGGGTTCTTGAAGAGCGTACGACCGCCATAGCGGAGGTCGGCCATCAGCTCTTCGAACCACGTTACGCCGCGCGCATCGCGCGCTTCTTCCTTGTGTTTGGTCATGGGTCCAAAATTCCTCAGTGCTTCGTCGCGCGCCTGCTCGGGTGATCGACCTTGACTAACCAGTCTCGCGGCTTCCATGTCGAGGTGAAAACGGACCTCCGACTCGAGCTCACGATCCATCCCTGCTCTATCGCCCACCGCACGACCCTTGTGCCGGATTTGCTTCCACATGGCGTCTTACCTCGAAGCGGTAGCTACACTTCGACCGACAGGATGCGAGCGACCGCGCCGGCCATCCGCTCCCACTGGGCGGTCTCGTCTTTCAGTTGCCGGAGTCCGGTCCTCGTCAGGCGGTAGAACTTCGCCTGGCGATTGTTCTCCGACGCGCCCCATTCGGCGTCGATCCAGCCAGCTGACTCGAGCCGATGAAGCGCGGGATAAAGGGAGCCCTGGTTGACGCGCAGCACGTCCTCCGAAACCTGCTGAATCCGCTGCGAGATGCCCCAGCCGTGCATCGGGCCAATCGCCAGCGTTTTCAAGATCAGCAAGTCCAATGTGCCTTGCAGGAGGTCCAGCTTTGATTTGCTCAACGTTTGTCTCCTCTTGGGCAGGTAGGGCTGGTGGGCGGGTAGGTCTGGTCGGGCTGGTGGTTGTTCGTTGGCCCTCGACTGCCACGCACGATCCAGCCGCTACCTGACCGACCCGCCCGACCGGCCCTACCCGCCCTACCGGCCCTTCGTCACCGGCAGCTTCTTGATCGACCAGTCCATGATCGACCCGTCGTACAGCCGGGCGTCGTATCCGAGATGGCGCCCGACGAAGTACACGACCGACGCGCGCATCCCCACCATGCAATACGCCACGACGGGTTTCTCACTGGTCGCGCCGGCGCCACTGAGCTTGGCCTGCAGCTGATCGCGGGCGAGGAAACGTCCGTCGGGTCCCACCAGTTCGTTCCAGGTCAGTTGTTTGGCTCCGGCAATGTGACCGGGGGCATGCATGCCGCCCATACCGCCGTCGGTGCCGAGGAATTCGGGATCAGGCCTCACATCAACCAGCGCGATGCTGTTGTTCGACATTTGCTGCTGGATCTGCTGCGCGGTCGCGACGCGCGCCGCGTTCAAGGTTGGTGTGAACTGTCCTGCCGTCGCCGGCTTTGCAGCGCCCGTCTCGATGGCCCGCTTCTCGTCGCGCCAGGCACGCAAGCCGCCGTCGAGGAGCCTCACATTCTTGTGGCCCATCGCGTCGAGCGTAAAAAACGCGCGCGCGGCGATGACCGGGCCGGTGGCGTAGACGACGACGCGCGAATTGCTGGAGACGCCGACGGCTTCGAACACGCGCTTGGCGTCGGCGACCGACGGCAGCTCCGAGCCGACGTTCTGGTCACCTTCGACGGCGAAGTCGCCGTAGCGAAGAAAACGTGCGCCGGGAATGTGACCGTCCTCGAAGGCCGATGCGCGGTCGGCGATGTGGAGGATGACGAGTAAGGGATCCTTTGCCGCCGCGGCGAGTTCGGCGGTGCTAATCAGCAGCCCGCCGGGGGCTGCTGCCGACGACTGTGCGGCCAGGTGGCTGGGGGAACACGCAATAGCCAGCGTCGCGAGAGTGGCGATGAAAAGGCGAGGCATGGGATCTCCTGTCGAGTATCGACAAGAGGATTGGCGATCTCTTGTCGAATGTCAACAAGAGAGCGCGCCCCAAGCAGTCTTGGCTGGGACGAGACTGTGATGGGTCCACTGCTGGACCCATCACGAACACTCGACTTACTGCTGACTCGTCGTCGGCTGAATTGACGCAATCACCTGCCGGAAGAACTCTTCCTTCCCGCCTCCATGCCACCGCCACACGATGACGAGATCGTGGTCCGGGGACACGAAGATGGTGTTGCTGCCTGCACCCTGGGCCTGGAAGCTGTTCGTCGGTAGCGTCTTGGCTCCACCCTTCGTGTTCAGCCACCACAGGAATCCGTAGTCCGGGCCGTGCGCGCTGGGCGTCAGCGCAGTCTTCACATAGGCCGGCGGCACGACCTGCTTGCCACCCCATCGTCCGTTGCGGAGCCAGAGATAACCGAACCGCGCCATGTCCCACGAGTTGATCCAGACCCCACCACCCCACCGGGTGCCGCCACTGACCGACGCGAGCTTCTTGCCGTCGACATCTGCGTAGCTGTTCTTGTAAGGGATCCACTGCCACGTGTTCGAGGCGCCAATGACGTTCATCACCTCGTCACGGAAAACGTCGGGAATCGGCTTCTTGAAGAGGCGCAGCATCGACAGCGAGAAGCGATTGATGCGGACGTCGTTGTACTCATAGTGGGCGCCGGGAGCCTCTAGCGCGCGCGGCTTGCGCTCGCCGTCGCCGAAAGCCACGGTGCCGACGAAGTCGTGCTTCTTGCCCCACATCTCACCTTCCCACTCGCTCTCCTGCTGCAAGTGATTGCGCCACGTCACCTTGGCGTTCTGCGCCGAGTCGTAGCCGCCGTCTTTGACCTGCGATCCCACTGCGGCATCGAGATCCTTGATGAGCCCCTCACGCTGGGCGACGCCCGCGACGGTGGCGAGCATGCTCTTGGCAACTGAATAGGTGGGGTCGGCCGCATTGGTGTCGCCGAACTCGGCCACCACGTAGCCGTTGCGGATGATCACGGCGTTGGTTGCCGCACGCGCCTTCGGAATTGGACCGAGAAGAGAGCCAAAGATCTTCTCCTGCGTCGAGAAGTCGCGTGGCCAGCTGGTCTCGCGCGCCTTCGCGAACGCGATCGCGGCGTCGAGTTTGGCCGCATCCATCCCCACTTCAGCCGGCGCCTTCTTCGCCCAGCTACCCGCAGGCGGGAAGTACGGCTGCGTGGCAGGCGCCTGTTCGGCGCTCGTGCGCGTCGCCAAGAGCGCAACCGAGAGACAGAGGCACAGAGTCAAACCTTTCACTACGCGTCTCAATCCCCGATCCGCGATCACCATGGTTCAATCCTCCAAAAAATTGCCCTCGGAGTCTCTGTGTCTCTGAGGCTTGTTGGTCGTCAGTACCCCGGTCCCAGCAACACGGCGTTCATGAAGAGCAGCATCGACGCCTCAGTGTATGCGCGATAGTTGGCGTCCTCCGCGAATCCAATCACGTGGCCCTGACCAAACGGCTGGTGGATGAGGAACGCCTTCTGAACCAACAGGTCCTGCGCCTCGGGCCAGATGAGGCCCGATGCGATGAGTCGCTCCTTCTTCCCATAGATGCCGACGTTTCGTCCGCTGTTCAGCTTGATCGGCGCGAACACGCGCTGACCCTCGATCATCACTTGCGTTTCGCCGTCTTGCCCTGCGCTCAGCCAGTGTTCCGTATCGACCGTGACATACATGATGGCCCCGGGCTGCGATGCCGGACGCTCACGATCCGGTTGAATCGCCTTGTCGTAGTCGAAGGCCGGCGTCGACGGCGGTTTGGCGCCGGGACTGCTGGCATTACCCGCACCCGTTCCACCTGACCCACCCGCCCCACCTGACCCACCTGACCCACCGGCCCCACCTCCCCCACCAGCCGGCACGTCGGGACGGCCGTCCTTCAGCAACAGTTGCGTGTCGAGCAGTCCGACATTGCTGCCAGTTGCCCAACGCGTCGCCTCAGCGAGCGTGACCAGCGTTCCACCGGCACGCAACCAGTCTTTCAATCGATTGAGCACCGCATCATTGATCGCGCCACCATAGTTCCCCGACGGCAACACGACGACGTCGAAGTCCGCGAGGTCGGCTCTGGCGAGCGAGTTGGTGCGAACTGCCGTAACTGCCTGACCGAACCGCCGCTCCAGAACGTAGCGCGTCCAGCCGGCGGACAGCGAGGCTGTTGGCGTGTCCCAGGCAAGCAGCACGCGCGGCGGTTTCAAATACGCTACCTCGTTGCTGCCAAGCGATGTGCCGGACTCCACATACGTCGAATCGATCGGGATGATCTCGGCGCCGTGCTTCGTCGCAAGCGCAGCCAGTTTCGGGTGTAGATCCGACGGGTTTCCTGCTACGCGAAACAATGCCGTCCCGATCGGGTACTGGCGACTGTTGAGCGTAAAGGCGCCCCCCACACTGTGGACGCGCAGACCCTGACGCAATGCGTCCGCCGTGAGCGCGGCCGCAGCCGTTCCCCACGGCAACAAGTAGCCGACCTTTCCTTGATTGAACGTCCGCGCCGGCGGCTGCGCTTCGTAGGTCATCGGCACGTTGGTGGTTCGCACGGAGATCGGCGCGGAACTCGTCGCAACCTCGACGTCGAACAACAACGGGAGGCTCCACGCCGTGACGTCGTAGATCTGATCCGGCTGCCGCCGCGCACGTCGTTCTTCCTGCTTCTTGATGAACGCTTCGGGTTGATCGGTCTTTAGATCCAACAGGTTCCGAATCAGCCGGCCGGTCGGTTGCGCGTTCGATACGAGGTAAGCGCCCGCAGGCACCTGACGTGTTCCCAGCTTGAACGACTCCTCGGCTCGACGGACATCGATTCCTTGCGTAGCCAGGTTGCGCGCGAGCTTGTCGGTGCGGGTCGGATCGTGCCCCGGCACGAGCACGTACTCGCGGACAGGGCTCTTCTCACCTTCAGCGACCGCCGAGCGACGGTACTCGAGAAAATCGCGCACCAAACGCTCACGATTCTTCGCAGCGGTGATGGCCGTGACCAGCGCGGCATTGGCGTGATGCATGACCCCATCGCGATACGTCAGCACGGTGTCGTCGCTGCGCGCGAAGGACATGCTGCGCGCGGACGCCTGTTCATAGGTCATGCCGATCGATCCCTGAAAGATCGGCCACGACTCTCCGTATCCGGGGTAGAACGAATCGTAGACTTCGCGGATGAAGTACGGCCATCCGCGCTGATCGAATCGCGCCCCGTTCGCGCGGCCAAACAGATCGAACGATGCGACCTGACTCTTCGTGATGTGCGGGTTCAGCGGATCGGCCGGGGGGCAAAGTAGTAAGTGTTGTCGCCGCCCTGCTCGTGCAAATCGACCGTCACGTGCGGCCAGTATTCACGTGCCAGCGTGATCCGGCCGCGCGTCTCGGGTTGCGTTTGAGCAAACCAATCGCGATTCATGTCGAACAGGTAGTGATTCGAACGGCCGCCCGGCCACGGCTCGTCGTGCTCGGCGTTGTAAGGTGTCGCATCGGGAAGCGCGGCGCGCCCCTGCAGGTTCTGAAAGACGAATCGCGCGCGGCCGTCGGGGTTCTGCATCGGATCGATCAGAACCAGCGATTCACGAAGCACCGTGTCGACATCCGCATCGCCTTGCGACGCCAGCAAATGGTAGGCCTCGAACAACGCGGCATCAGCCGACGAGATCTCGTTGCCGTGGACGCCGTGGGAGAGCCAGGTGACGACGGGTAATTCGCGGACAAGTCGATCCGCATCGGCGCCCGAGAGCGTGCGTGGATCGGCCAGCCGCTGAAGGTCCGCCTTGACCTGATCGAGTTTGGCAATTCGCTCGGGGTTGCCGATGACCATCACCCACAACGGGCGACCCTCCCACGTCCGCGCATACTCGAAGAGCTTTGCGCGCGTAGGCGCCGCTTTCGCCAGCGCTTGCAGATAGGCGCCCACCTGATCCGGCGGCGTAATCTCCAGACCGTGGTCGTGGCCGACCACCTGACGCAGCGTCGGAACGGCAGGGTCGTACTTCGCGCCCGGCCAGATCGGTTCGGGCGCTTGCGCCCGGACGAACGAGGGCTCAGAGACACAGAGGCACAGAGACAAACAGATCAGACGGATCAATGACATGGCGTTTGGATAAGGAAACCGCGAAGGTTGGAACCTTGTGACTTGTAACTTTGGAACTCTGGAACTCGGTGGGCGCTCGGCCCGCCGCGAGGGCAGCGGCGGAGCCACAGCGCGGCGGCGGTCAGACGTGCGGGCAGTCGGGATGTTTGCAGTTGCAGTGCAGCTCGATCTGGGGCGCCTTCTTGCAGTAGTCGCTGCAGTACTTCGTGCCCGTCGGGACCTTGCACTCGCAACTGGGGTGCGCGCATTTGTGCTGTTGAGTGGTGTCAGCCATTCGGTCGCCTCCCTGGCGCGATTATGCGCCCGAGGGCCGAAGGATACACAGAGCCAGGCTCTGGTCGAGGTGGAAGTGTAGCTTAGAGCCCGTACTTCTCGGGATCCCACTCCAGGCCGAGCTCACTGGGTGGGGCCATATACCCGGCCAGCGCCGACGCCGCGACAACCGAGGGGCTCGCAAGATAGCCTTCGCCACCCAAGCCCATCCGGTTTTGCCAGTTGCGATTGAACGACGTGATCGCCCGCTGTCCCTTCACAAGAGCGTCCTGCCCCTGGCCGAAACATGGACCGCACCACGAATGCCGGATGATGCCGCCGGCCTCGCGAAAGACATCGGCGACCGATTCGCCCTCGAGCCGAGGATCCGGCCGCTCGATCTGCAGTTTGACGCCGCCCGATCCGGGAAACACGACCAACTCCTTCGTCGCTTTACGCAGGCCGCGGGCGCGGGCGGCTTTGAGGACCAGCGCCGCCGCCAACAGATCATCGTAACTGCCGTTGGTGCACGAACCGATGAGCGCCTTGTCGAACGTGATCCGTTCGCGTGCGACTTCCTCCGCGGGAAACGCGTTTCCAGGGCTGAAGGGCTTCGCGATCATCGCCTCCACGCCATCGAGCGGCAGTTCCTCGTCGATAGCGAAGACGGCCTCCGCTCCGCACGCGACTCTCGGATACGGGAGCTCCGTCATCCCCTTCGCTCGATACCACTCGTAGGTGATCTCGTCCGGCGCGAACACACCGTTCAGCGCTTCGGCCTCAGCCATCATGTTCGCGATGGTGTTGCGATAGGCCATCGGCAGCTGTCGTCCAACGTCGGCGAGCTCGACGGACATGCCCTGCGATTGCGGCGCGCCCCATCGACGCAATAGCTCCAGCACGATGTCCTTGCCGGTGACCCATGGCCGCAGCTTGCCGGTAAAGCGCACGCGGCGCTGCCTGGCCATCGTGAAATAGATGTAACCCGTCGACCAACCGAATCCGAGTGTGGTCGATCCCACGCCAATCCCGACCGCGCCGTACGCGCCATAGGCGCGCGAGTGAGAGTCCGCTCCCGGGATGAACTGCCCGGGCAACACCAGTCCTTGCTCGGGAAAATAGAAATGAAAAATGCCATCGCCAGGGGTTGCGTAGTACGGCTTCTCAATCCCGTGATGCGCCGCGAACTGTCGCCCAATCGCCGTCTGCTTGTCGTCATCTTGTTTGCCGGTGAACACGAAGTGGTCGTTGGCAATCGCGGCCTGCCGCGGGTCGATGGTGTTGCCGCCGGTGATCTGGTTGAACGTGTGAATCGAGAACGGTGCCGTGCCATCAGAGGCGGGAAGCAAGTCGGCATAGACCCGAACCGTGCTGCCCGGCTTGACCTCGGCATCCTTGTCGACACGATGCGCCCAGATGATCTGCTCGGTGGTCGACATCGCGCGAGCCCGCTCCGCGTCCGGAAACTCGACCAACGGGCGTCGTGATACCGAGGATCGGAACTCCCGACGACCGATGGCAAAGATGCCACCGCCGCGACGGATCTCATCTTCCTTGGGCGTCAGCGGGACGGGATCGTACTTCTTGCCCTGTGTCAGATTCTCGATGCGACGGTTGATGGGATCGAAGGCGAACTCGTCCCCATCGCGGGCATCGGTGACCGCCTCCGGGCTCTGGACCACGTGCAAGCCGAGGTTGAAGGCGTTGCGGCGAAAGATGTCGCCCATGTTGTTGGCGCAGATGACGACCATCTCGAGGCCCACTTCCTCGGCGATCGCCTTGAGTCCGGCGGGAGACATCTCGCGCGACGACCCAATCGCAAAGCGATCGCCGGCAATCACGAATGTCTCGCCGGCGTGAACCCGCTTGCGGAAGTCGGGCATCAAGTAGCGAAACGAGCCGGCCTTCCAACGTTCGTCGAGCGTGTCGAGGCTCTCCGAGACACAATCCGCCGCGGGCGTGATCTGATCGGTATCAATCGCGTCGAGCTTCTTTCCAGGCGTCCGCGGATCCCAGAAGATCAACGCGCGCCCGCGAACCACCCGTCCACTCGCCTCGGTGGTTTCGTCGGACGGCCGCGGCCCCGGCAACTTATCCACTGTCATGCCCGGCTTCAACGTCGCCGGTTGTGCGATCTGCATGTTGGCGATCATAACAAGACGGGATGCGCAAAAGCCCTGCGGTGTCAGTTGCCAGTTGCCAGTTACCAATTCAAAAGAGCTACAGCGCAACGGGCATTGGTTTCCTTTTGAACTGGAAACTGACAACTGAGAACTGACATTTCCACTGCTCATGCTACAGTTCCGCTCTTTGTAGGAGGATTCATGTTCCGCCACTCCCTTTTGTTGACCTTCCTCTGCACGCTGGTCGCGGCGACGCCGTTTGCCCAGGCGCCCCAAGAAAAAGTCGATCGTGACGTCTACTGGAAGATCCGTGCGGAGGCAGCGGAGCGGTCGCAAATCCTCAAGACGCTGCACGTCCTCACCGACGTCTATGGGCCGCGGCTCACAGGATCGCCCAACCTCAAGGGCGCCAGCGACTGGGTGGTCAAACGCACCACCGAGTGGGGACTCAAGAACGCGCATCTCGAGCCGTGGGAGTTCGGCCGGACGGGATGGCTCAACGAGCGCACCTCGGCGTTCGTCATCTCGCCCGTCAAGGATTCGCTCGTCGTCGAAGCGCTGGCGTGGACGCCCGGCACGAACGGCGTCGTTTCGGCGTCAGTTGTTCAGATTGATCCGCCGTCGCGAGTGACGAAAGAACAGCTCGACGCCTACTTCCAGTCAAACAGCGACAAGATCAAGGGCAAGATCGTCTTGACCGGAGCACCAACCACGGTGCCGGTTACGATTCTTCCCTCCGCACGTCGTCGCGACGATGCTGATGTGCGAAATACCTTCGGCAACGATGGTCCTACGACTGGCGGACCGCCGGGAGGCGGGCCATCTGCGACGCCCGCGGACCCCAAGCTGCTGCCAGCATCCCAGGTGGCGGAGCAGTTCGATCAGTTCCTCGTCACCGCTGGCGCCGCCGCGCGAATCAATGACGCCGGACGAGACCACGGTCAAATCCGGGCCTTCAACAATCGCACCTTCGACGTCACCAAGGCCGTGCCGACACTGGTCATGCGCAATGAGGACTACGGTCGCATCTCGCGATTGCTGGCGGATGGCTCCGACGTGCAGCTCGAATTGAACATCGTCAATCGGACCTATCCCGAGGGGAAGACGCAATACAACGTCATCGCCGAGATCCCTGGGACCGACAGGGCCCAGGAGGTCGTGATGCTGGGCGGTCACCTCGACTCGTGGCACGCGGCCACCGGCGCCACGGACAACGCGATCGGCTGCGCCGTGATGATGGAAGCGATCCGGGTACTGCAGGCGATCGGCGTCAAGCCGCGCCGCACCATCCGCCTGGCGTTGTGGAGCGGCGAAGAGCAAGGCCTGCTCGGCTCGCAAGCCTATGTGAAGGAACACTTCGGCACGTTCGAGAGCCCGAAGCCTGAATACGCGAACTTCGCCGGTTACTTCAACATCGACTCGGGCACCGGTCGCGCGCGAGGGCTCACGGTATTTGGACCACCGCAAGCCGCTTCGATCCTGCGACAGGCCGTCACACCCTTTGCCGACAACGGTCTGCTCGGCGCAACGACGACGAGGAGCCGGCGACGTGGCGGATCAGATCACACCTCGTTCAACGAAGCCGGCCTGCCCGGCATTGGCGTCGGCCAGGATCCGATCGAGTACGGCACCTACACCTGGCACACCAATCTTGATACCTACGAGCGCGTCATCGAGAGCGATGCGCAACAGTCCGCAATGGCCATCGCGGCCGCGGTCTATCACCTGGCCATGCGAGACGAGAAGCTCCCGCGCTTCACGAAAGAGCAGATGCCGACTTCACCGGCATCGACGACGACGCAGTAGCGGCAACGTAACGCTCGCATTCGACGGGGCCACGAAGGACACGAAGACTCGAAGCCCTTGCAAATTGATCTTCGTGACTTCGTGTTCTTCGTGGCGTCGTTTCTGATGTCATTCAGAACCGTGGACCGTGGACCGTAGACCTCCACGTCGACATCCGTGATCCAACCCGCCCTGATTCGCTCCGAGTTTCCGCCGATGCTGCGTGTGGCGGTTCCCGTCGTGCTCGCGGAGCTCGGCTGGATGTCGATGGGCGTCGTCGACACCATCATGGTGGGTCCGCTTGGACCCGCAGCGATTGCCGCGGCGGGCGTCGGCACGTCGCTGCACATGGCGTTTGCGATCTTCGGCATGGGCCTGCTGCTTGGCCTGGACACGTTGGTGTCGCAAGCCTACGGCGCCAGGCAGATCACCGAATGCCATCGTTGGCTGATTCACGGCATCGTGCTCGCACTGCTCCTCGCGACGCCGGTGATGCTGGTCTGTTTCGCGCTGTACTGGTCGATTCCCCTTCTGGGATTTCACGGTGAAGTGCTGCCACTGCTCGAGTCGTTCTTTGCCGTCATCATCTGGAGCACGCCGTCCCTGCTGCTCTACGCGGCGTTTCGACGTTACCTGCAGGGCATACACCTCGTCGGGCCGATTACCTTTGCGCTGGTTTCGGCGAACCTGGTCAACGCCGCACTGAACTGGGCCTTCATCTACGGGCATGCCGGCTTCCCAGCCATGGGAGTTGCCGGGTCAGCGTGGGCAACCTTCGTGTCGCGGGCTTACATGGCGGCCGTGCTGCTGATCGCCATTGTCGTGCACGACCGGTGGCGTGCCGCCGACCTCCGTGCGGCGGTGATCCAACGAGCCTCGCTACGGCGACTGATCGACCTGGGCTTCCCTGCGGCGTCTACCGTGGCGCTCGAAGTGGGCGTCTTTGCCGCCGCCACGGCGCTCGCCGGGCGTCTGGCGCCGGTATCTGCTGCCTCGCACCAGATTGCGCTCAATATCGCCGCCGTTTCGTTCATGGTGCCGTTGGGCCTGGCCTCCGCAGGCGCTGTTCGAGTCGGACACGCGGTAGGCGCTGGCAGTCCTCCCCGGGCCGCCGCGGCGGGCTGGACGGCCATCTTCCTCGGTATCGCGTTTACGCTGCTGGCAGCTTTCACGTTCCTCGCCATTCCCCGCACCTTGATCGGCCTGTTCACTCGTGAAGAAGAAGTTCTCGCACTCGGCTCGACGCTGCTCTTCGTCGCCGCGATCTTCCAGTTGTTCGACGGGCTTCAAGGCGTGACCACCGGTGTCCTTCGCGGACTCGGCGACACGAGGACACCGATGATCACCAACCTCGCCGCGCACTGGTTCTTCGGGCTTCCGGTCGGTTACACGCTCTGCTTCGGCATGGGCGTGGGCGTCGTCGGTCTGTGGATTGGACTCTCGACCGGCCTCATCATCGCGGGCATTGTGCTGCTCTGGTTCTGGCACAGGAGGGTGGGGGAACTCTCTCTCAAGTCCGACGTTCGACGTGCGGAGTTCGAAGTTGGTTCTGAGTTCTAGGTACGGAGTTCTGGTTCCTAGTTCTGGGTTCGGAGTTCTGGTTCCAAGTTCTGAGTTCTGAGTTCGGAGTTCGGAGTGCGGAGTGCGGAGTGCGGAGTTCTCGGCTGCGATACGATGGACAGACAGGAAAATAGAACGGGGCGTTGAGCTTGTGGAACGAGGCACTCTGCATCACGACCTCGAACAGAACTCAGAAACCACGAACTCAGAAACCACTCAGAACTCAGAACCACCCAGAACTCAGAACGCGAACTCAGAACTCCGAACCCCGAACCAACTCCGAACCCCGAACTCCGAACCCCGAACTAGAAGCAATGTCTCTCCAACCTTTCCATCCCGTCGTCGCTCAATGGTTTACGCAAACCCTTGGGCCTCCCACACAGGCTCAGCTGCAAGGCTGGGACGCGATTCGCGATGGGCGGCACACGCTGATTGCGGCGCCGACCGGATCCGGAAAGACGCTTGCAGCATTTCTGACAGCCATCGATCAGTTGTTCAGCGAGGGTCTGGAGGGGCCGCTGCCCGACGAGGTGCGCGTCGTCTACGTCTCCCCTCTGAAGGCGCTCAGTGCGGACATTCACAAGAACCTGGGTGAGCCTCGTCGCGGCATTCGTCAGATCGCCGAATCGCTGGGGCTGGACGCACCGAAGATCACCGCGGCGGTCCGAACTGGCGACACGACACCGTCAGAACGTGCCGCGATGCTTCGGACGCCGCCGCACATTCTGGTCACGACGCCGGAGTCGCTCTATCTCCTGCTGACCGCCTCGCGCAGCCGCGAGATGCTCCGCACGGCACGGGTCGTGATCGTTGACGAGATTCACGCGATCATCGGGACCCGACGTGGCGCGCATCTCGCGCTATCGCTCGAGCGGCTTCAGCACGTCGCGAAGCAGCCGCTGGTCCGACTTGGATTGTCCGCGACGCAGAAGCCAATCGAAGAGGTCGCACGTTTCCTGGTCGGGGCCGACACCAATGGGACGGCAGCGGCGGACTGCACAATCGTCAACGAGGGTCATCGACGTGAAATGGACCTCGCGCTCGAGGTGCCGCGCTCGAACCTCGACGCCGTGATGTCCCACGAAGTCTGGAGCGAGTACTACGACCGGCTCGTCAAGCTCATTGAGGAACACCGTACAACGCTCGTGTTCGTAAACACGCGTCGAATGGCCGAGCGCCTGGCGCGCGAGCTCAGCGAGCGACTCGGCGACGATGCGGTAACCGCGCATCACGGCAGCCTGTCCAAGGAGAAGCGGCTCGACGCCGAGTCGCGGCTGAAGAACGGTCAATTGAAAGCCCTGGTGGCGACGGCTTCGCTCGAATTGGGGATCGATATCGGTCATGTCGATCTCGTTTGCCAGATCGGTTCGCCGCATCGAATCGCCACGTTGCTACAGCGCGTGGGCCGTTCGGGCCACACCATCTCGGGGCTTCCCAAAGGCCGGCTGTTTGCGTGCTCACGCGACGACCTCGTCGAGTGCGCGGCCTTGTTGCGAGCGATACGGCAAGGCGAGCTCGATGCCATCGTGACGCACGATGCACCACTCGACGTCCTCGCTCAACAGCTCGTCGCCGAAGCCTCGAGCGAAGACTTTGCGGAAGGCGAATTGTTCGACCTGGCGCGACGAGCATGGCCGTATCGGGAACTCCAGCGATCGGCCTTCGACGCAGTCGTTCAAATGGCTGCTGAAGGGTTCGCGACCAAGCGCGGCAGACGCGCTGCCCTGCTGCATCGAGACGAAGTCAATGGTCGCCTGCGTGGACGACGAGGCTCACGCATGATGGCAATCGCATCAGGCGGCGCGATTCCTGAAGTCGCTGACTATCGCGTGATTCTCGATCCTGACGACACTCTGGTCGGCACGCTCAATGAGGATTTCGCAATTGAAAGCAACGCCGGCGACGTCATTCAACTTGGCAACGCATCGTGGCAAATCCTGCAGGTAGGGCCTGGCGTCGTCCGCGTGGCCGATGCACACGGCGCGCCGCCGACGATTCCGTTCTGGCTTGGTGAAGCGCCCGCACGTAGCGATGAGTTGTCGCGAGCGGTCAGCGATCTTCGAGCGGCCGTCGATCACAGACTCTCGGCAAACGATGACTCCACGTTGCTGGAATGGCTGGCCGTCGAGTCGGCGATTCCCGTCGAAGCTGCCGAGCAGGTCCTGGGCTACCTGACCGAAGGTCGTGCCGCGCTCGGTGCGCTCCCAACCCAACAGACCCTGATTCTGGAACGGTTCTTCGACGAAGCCGGCGGCATGCAGCTGATCCTTCACGCGCCGTTTGGCAGCCGAGTGAATAAGGCGTGGGGGCTCGCGCTTCGAAAGCGTTTCTGCCGGCAGTTCAATTTCGAGCTCCAGGCGGCGGCTACCGAGGAGGGCGTCCTTCTCTCTCTCGGTCCGCAACACTCGTTTCCGCTGTCCGACGTCTTCCGCTACCTGCATCCAGCCACTGCGCGTGACGTGCTCGTTCAGGCGTTTCTCGATGCGCCCGTGTTTCAGACGCGGTGGCGATGGAACACCACCATCTCACTGGCAGTACCCCGAAATCGTCACGGCAAGAAGATCGCTCCGCAACTGCAGCGCATGCAGGCGGATGATCTGATGGCGGCAGTGTTTCCGGACGCCGCAGCGTGTCTCGAGAACATTCCTGGCGATCGCGAGATTCCTGACCATCCGCTGGTGACGCAGTCGGTTCGTGACTGCCTCCAGGAAGCAATGGATTTCGAGTCGCTGTCATCGATTCTGCAACGCATCCATCAAGGCGAGATTCAGTGCATCGCGCGCGATACGACCGAACCCTCGCCGCTCTGCCACGAGATCTTGAACGCGCGACCGTACGCGTTCCTGGACGATGCGCCGCTCGAGGAGCGGCGGGCGCATGCGGTGTACGCGAGACGAGCAGGAGAACCCGGGCGTTCTGGAGATCTCGGGGCGTTGGACGCAGCCGCCATCAATCGGGTATGCGACGAGGAACGCCCCGATCCGCGAGATCCCGACGAGTTGCACGACGACTTGCTATCAGCCGGGTTTTTCACAGAACAGGAGATCGAACACATCGACAGCAGCTTTCTGCCAGTGCTGAGACAGTCGCGACGAGCAACACTCGTGCGCCCATCAGCCGAGTCTGCCCCGCTCGTCGTCGCGGCGGAACGGCTGCCCGAACTGCAGGTCATCGTTCCAACGCTGGCCGTTGTGGACGACGTCGTCGCTCCGGCGTCGCGGATGGCGCGCCGTTGGAGTTGTGAAGACGCACTGGTCGAGATCGTCCGCGGCCGGGTCAGTGTCGTTGGACCGACGACATCACCGGAACTAGCTGCGCCGCTGGGAATCGACGCGGCGGCTATCGACGGCGCCCTCGAGCAGCTGGAGTCGCAAGGAGTGGTGTTGCGCGGCATGTTCCGGCCGGCCGGGCTAGACCCCCCGGGCTTTAGCCCGCGGATCACCGAATGGTGCGATCGCCGGCTCCTCGCGCGCATTCATCGCTACACGCTCAATCGCCTGCGAGCGGAGATCGAGCCGGTCAGCCCTGCCGACTTCATGCGCTTTCAGTTCGAGTGGCAGCACGTCGTTGGCTCGTCCCGGATGATCGGCAACGAAGGCCTCCTGCACGTCCTGCAAGCGCTCGACGGATTCGAAGCAGCCGCCGGGGCATGGGAGAGCGCGCTACTGGCAGCGCGCGTAGACAAGTACGACGCTTCCATGCTGGATATGTTGTGTCTGACGGGACGTGTTGCGTGGACCCGGCTAACACGCGCCGCCAATCCTTCTCGAGTCGTTCGCTCCACTCCGATTGCGATCTGCCTGCACGAACACGTTGCCGTCTGGCGTAGTCTCTCAACGCTCCCTCGCGGAGGCCCCGAAGTCCTGAGCGTGGGCGCGCAACGAGTGCTGGAGCAGCTGCGAACACGTGGTGCACTGTTCGCGCACGAGGTGGTCGCTGCCATGGATCTCTCGGACGACGAGGTGCGGCAGGCGCTGGCGGAGCTCGTCTCGGCGGGTCTTGCTTCGTCTGACGGGTTTGCCGGGTTACGCGGGCTGTTCATGGATCGCGAGCGCAGCCCTCGTGAAAGTCAGATGGCAGGCCGGTGGACCGCGTTGGCGCCGCCGGACGAATCCGCGGCGCCAGACGATCGGGCAGTGAGTCTCCAAGCAAAAACGTTGCTTCGACGCTACGGCGTCGTGTCGCGGCGGATGCTGACGCGCGAGCCAAGTGCCCTGCCGTGGCGCGTCCTCGCACGCGAGTACCGGCGGCTCGAGGCGCGCGGCGAGATCCGGGGAGGACGTTTCGTGTCGGGACTGTCGGGCGAACAGTTCGCGCTGCCCGACGCGGTCGAGCGGCTTCGCGAAGTGCGGCGAACGCCGCCCGATCACCGACTGCTCGTGATCAGCGCGGCCGATCCTCTGAACCTTGCTGGCATCGTCACCGCAGGCGACCGCGTCCCGACCATCGCCGCTACTCGCATCGTCTATCGCGATGGGGTGCCGCTGGCCGCGATGGAGGGTGACTACATTCGTCCGCTGGCGACCATTGATCCGTCGCTGGCTTCCGATGTCGCCAGCGCGCTTGCGGGCCGACGTGTGCCGCCGGTGATCAGCGGATTCGTCGGACGTGCCGGCTAGACAGTCCCCGGTCTCCGGTCCACGGTCTCCGGTAACGAAGGCTCTCCAACGTGACCGAAGACTGGGGACCTCGCTACGGCGAAAGATCCGGCCGATAGTCCCCGATGAACGACATGATCGCCGACGCTTCGACCATATCCTTCGCCCGGAATCGAACCGAGTGCGAGTCGGTGCGCTCGAAGATTGGCAGGTACGCCAGCACTTCCGAGGGCAGGTAGTTCTTGAAGCTGACGTCGACAGTCACTGGCGTCTGAACCTTGAGCGGCTTGAAATCGCCGAGGCGGCCAAAGGCTGCTCCTGCTCGCTGGCGAATCAGCGCGTACGACGCTTGCGGCGTAATCGTGTTCGCGGAGTGGAAGCCGAGGCTGCGTTTCGTTTCGGCTCCCTCAATTGCGCCAACCGCCTTCCGCACCTCCGCAATTGCGGCATCGTCACCGGACATCATCACGATCGGCACACCGAAGTGGCCGGCAATGGCGGCGTTCCACGACCCCTCGGTAACGTTGGTACCGTTCAACGCGACACGGGTGAGGGTGGCGCTGGAAAAAGTGTGGGCGCGAACGCCGGTGACGTTGTTGGTTCCCGCGTGATACCCGATGAAGATCGCGGCGTTGACCGAGTCGTCGATGCCCGCGACCATGCCTAGCCGCCGCGGCCACGACCGAATCACCCGCACGTCGGCCGGCAACTGATCGATCAGCAGGTTCTCGCCGTTGCCATGCGCATCGGCCACGACAATCTCGGTCGCCCCCGCCTCCTTCGCCGCTTCGATGGCGGCGAGCGCCTCGCGGGTCATGAACTCGCGAAAGCGGCCGTACTCGAAGCCAGCAGGGCCGAGCTGATCACCGGTCACGGCGCCGGCGACGCCTTCCATGTCGACCGATATGTGAACCTTGAGCTTGCGCGGCTGCTGCTCGAGTGCGGTACTCGGGGACAAAGCGAGCAACGCAAGGATCAGGATTAGAAGGAAACGGCGCACATTACCTCCCCGACGTCTGAGACAGCTGAGGCTGCAAATACTTGTTGAACCAATTCACGTAACGTTGCAACCGATCACGCTCGTAACTCGGAATCGTCAAGCTGTGAAACTGGCCCGGATAGATCACCAACTCCGTCTCCACGCCGAGGCTCTTGAGCGCCTGGTACATCTGTTCACCGCCGGCGATTGGAACGTTGAAGTCCTTCTCGCCGCCAAGGAACAGCGTCGGCGTCTTGATTCGATCGGCATGGAGGAACGGATACGACACCTTCAGATACGCTTCGGGGGACTTCCACGGCAGGCCAATCTCGTGCTCCCACTGGATGATGTATTGATCGAGGCCGTATAGTCCGAGTTGCATAGCGCTGCCGGCGCCGCTGACGGCCGCCTTGAATCGCTGATCGGTCGCAATCGTGTAGTTGGTCGAGATGCCGCCGTAGCTCCAGCCGCCGATTCCCAGTCGATTGGGATCGGCAATCCCCTGCCGAACCGCTTCGTCTACAGCCCCAAGAAGATCCATCACTTCGAGATTGCCCCAATCCGCGTAGATGGCCTTTTGATAAGCGTTGCCGCGACCCGCGCTGCCGCGGTAGTTGATCGCGAGAACGACGTAGCCGTGCGCCGCCAGCAATTCGCGCTCGAAGCTGAAGGCATGTTCGTCCTGAGCATTCGGGCCACCGTGAATGATGAGCAACGTTGGATAGCGCTGGCCGGCCTTGAATCCCGCCGGCTTGACGATGAGGCCGTGGACCTCGGTGCCATCCTTACTCTTCGAAGCGAAGTCTTCGGTGACCGCGAACTGCAACTCGCCAACAACTTGATCGTTGTGCTTCGTCAGCTTGCGAAGCACACCGTTTTCGAGCGCGTGAATTTCCGCCGGCTCGCTGGCGGTGGTCGTCAACACTGCAAAGTGGCCGTCCTTCCCCGGACTGAACGCCCGCACCGATCGTCGTCCCGTGCTCAGATTCTTGATGGCTTTTCCTGAAGCGCCGGCAACCTGTACGGACGCAAGCTGTTGCGTGCGGTCGTCCTGGAGAAGAAACGACAACGTCGTGCCGTCAGTTGACCACTCCAGATTGGAAACGGCTCGATCGAACGCCGGCATCAGCACGGATGGCTTTTCGATCGGTGACGCTGGGGCTGCTGGCACAACCGCGATCTTTGCCATCTCGTAAGCACCGAACCGGTCGATGTCACCGACGAGAATGGCGAGTCGCTGCCCGTCAGGGCTCCACGTTGGACGGCCCGACTCGCCTTCCGGCGTGCTCGTCACTCGGCGCGGTGATGCCCCATCACGAGCGTCGATCACCCACAGGTCCTCGTTCTGCGTGCGATCGGGATCGGTATGCGCACGCTTGCTGCGAAACGCGATCTGCTTGCCGTCTGGCGACCACATTGGACTGGCATCGTCGACCTGACCGCTGGTGAGAACGGTTGCAGTCTTGCTCGCCAGGTCGAATACCGCGATGTGGTCGTAGGTTCGCTTGAGGTAGCCCTCGCGATCCTGTTTGAAGGAGTACCGGTCGATCACGATCGGTGGTGTCGTCTTGCGCTTCCACCCATCCTTCTTTTCGGGTTCATCATCCGGGTCTTCATCACTCTTGACGAACGCCAGTCGAGTCGAATCCGGCGACCAGACGATGTCCGATACGCCGCCTTTGATGTCGCTGGCTTTCTGCGCGTCGCCGCCGCGGCGATCGAGCAGCCAAATCTGAGCGCCTCGTTTCTTCTCGTCCTCCGTGCCTCGTGACGAAACGAAGGCAAGATACTTTCCGTCGGGGCTCCAGCGTGGAGATGACTCGCTGTCGGTCGAGAACGTGAGCCGCCGTTGCTCCGAACCGTCCCACCTCACCATCCACACATCGGTGTTGCGCTTGTCGGCTTCGACGTCGACGGTGCTGGCGGTGTAAGCGACCCAGCTGCCCTCGGGCGAACGCTGCGGGTCCGAGATCGAGACGAAGCGAGAGTGGTCGTCTACGGCGACGGCCCTCTTGCCTTGCGAGGCGCCGGGCACGGGCAGCGCGGCGATCGCAATCGCGGCAAGGACAATGGAGGTGTTGCGCATGGGGAAACTATACAGGCCTGGCGGCCCTTCAACGGAAGGCCACTTCGTGGAAGGCCGCCTTCGCGGAAGGCGCTTCGCGGAAGGGGTCGGCAGAGGCCGGGGCGAGAAGCCCCGGCCCCCTCGCACGTCAAAGAGGGGCTCGCACCAAGGGGCGCGCCGCTAGCGGAACCGACACACGAACCGAGCGCGGTTCATGCTCTCAGCACCTGGAAGCCCGTTAACCCGTCCCGACGCAGTCTGACGACCAACGTGGCGTTCAAGTACAGATCAGTGGACGGCCAGTTCGGTGCGCAATCGCAACGATTCCGATGCATGTCGAGACACACACCGGCAACGCGTCGCGATGACGGCGGACCTGGGTTTCGGGTGCGGACGGTCGTTCGACCCGGTCGAAAACGGCAGCCTGACACAATCTTGTTGTGACTGTTCTCGGCGATGGCGTGCTGACACGAGCCTGACCGCGATGTTTGTCCGCAATGCGCGACACCGACCTCAGACTGCGATTACTGCTGAGATGAAGTGCGCGACGCGAAAACTGCTGCGACCACGTCCTTCGCCAGCGCAGGGAGTTTGTTCACAGCGGCGTTCGAATCAGTCGTGAGCTTTGGCCACGCCGACTCGATCTCCTTCTTCTGCCGCATCTGCACATCCGTAGGCAGTGACGTCGACGCCATGATGCCGCCCTTCAGC
This sequence comes from uncultured Acidobacteriota bacterium, assembly GCA_963724485.1. Classification (GTDB taxonomy): domain Bacteria; phylum Acidobacteriota; class Vicinamibacteria; order Vicinamibacterales; family UBA2999; genus JACCSI01. The sequence continues at coordinate 397,982 of CAVRUW010000001.1, read as the reverse complement.
TGTCCCATTCGTCCACGGAGGTTTTCGGTGTTGCCGCCAAAGCCTCCACCGCCGCCCCCACCTGCCAGGCCAAGGCGTCGGCGCACGCCCTCGAGCTCCTTGCCGAGTGCTTCGACCTGCGTCTTCAGGTTTGGTGGAATGTTCTGACCCTTCGCTTGCTGCTGCACAACCTCGAAGCGCGACCATGCCTCGTTGACCTGATCGGCCAGATCGTTGGCCTTCCCTTGCATCTCGTGAATCTCGAGGGCCGTGTCGTGCCACGTCCGCCGATCAGCATCCGTGATCTGGATCGCAGAATCACCGGAGACGTTAATAGAAACGACGTTCGCGTCACGGCCGTCGACGGTCAACGTCGCCCTGTATGTGCCGGGCAACACAAAGGGGCCGTTGGTGCCTCCTCCTCCGAAACCGCCGCCGCCACCACCGCCGCCGCCCTGCGGCGGACTCCGAAGTGGACGAAGCGGTTGGTGTCGCAGGTCCCAGGTCACCAGATTGACGCCGGCCTTGTTGAGATCCTTCGTTGCATCGCCAGAAATCTCTCGCACCACGGTGTTCAAGCTGCTCCGGATGGTCCACTTCACCTCTTTGGCGTTGCTCTTCAGTCGGTAGTAGAACGAGGCGCCGGCTGCCGGATTGGGCCCGAGGAAGAGGCGATCGCCCTCGAAGCTCTTCATCTGATCGTTTGCCTGATTGAAAGCCGTCGCTGGCGAAGCGTCGAACGCAAACGCATCCGTCGTCTCGGACTTGGCCCACTGCTGAAACGGCGTGAGGTCATCGAGGATCCAGATCGCGCGGCCGTGCGTACCGATGATCATGTCGTTCTCTCGCGGGTGGAGGGCGATCTCGTAGACGGGGACCGTTGGCAGGTTGCCGCGCACGCGGACCCACTGCTTTCCACGATCGAGCGTCACCCACAGCCCGGTTTCGGTGCCGAGGTACAGGACATCCTGATTCTTGAAGTCTTCGGTAATCGTCCGCACGACCTCGCCCTTCGGCAGGTTGCCGACTATCGATCGCCAGGTGTCTCCGTAATCGGTCGTGGCAAACGCGTAGGTGCTGTAGTCGCCGCCACGATGGCCGTCAAACGTGACGTATGCCGTACCTTCGGCGAAACGTGACGGTGCTACTTTCGAGACGTAAGTGAACTTCGGAACCCCGCTCATCTTGGCGGTGACGTTGGTCCAGTTCTGTCCGCCATTCCGTGACACGCTCACGACGCCGTCGTCGGATCCGGTCCAGAGGATCCCTGCCTTGACAGGAGATTCGGCAATCGTGACCAAGGTGCCCCACGTGGTGACTCCGTCGTGCTTCGCGATGCGGATGTCTTTGTCGGGCACACCCATGATGGCCAGTGTCGCGCGATCGGTGTTGGTCGTGAGGTCGGGGCTGATAGGCCGTATCCAGGTCTGACCTCGATCCGGCGACCTGAACAAGTAGTTCGCGCCGACATAAAACACGGACGCGTCGTGCGGGGAGAGCATCATCGCCGTGTCCCAGTTGAACCGATAGGCGTTGCCTCCATCGGCTGGCTCGGGCCGCACCGTCTTCCTCTCGTTGGTGACGCGATCAATGCGGCTCATCCGGCCGTCCTGCGACGTGCCGTAAACGATTCGCGAGTCGTTGGGATCCATCAGTGGCTGGAAGCCGTCGCCGCCGCTGATGACATACCAGTCGTCGTTGATGATGCCGCTGTTGGTGCGGACCGCACTCGGGCCACACCACGTGTTGTTGTCCTGCAGGCCGGTGCACACGTGATACGGAGTCTGCATGTCGAACGCGACGTGATAAGGCTGCGCAAACGGGAGATTCGGCAGCCACACCCACGTCGCCGATCGGTCGTACGAAATGCTCACGCCACCGTCGTTGCCGATCATGATGTGGTGCGGGTTCTGCGGGTTGACCCACATCGCATGATGGTCGACGTGAATGTTCTGCGCTCCGTTCTGTCTCCAGGTTCGACCAGCGTCGTCTGAGATCGAGAGCGATACTCCCAGCACGTAGATCCGCGAATCCGTCTGCGGATCGATGCGAATCTGGCTGAAGTACATCGGGCGTGGATTCTCGTTGCTCATCTTTCGCCACGTCGCACCCGCATCATCCGTGCGATACACGCCGCTCTCGGTTTCGTGTTGGACCTGCGCATACAAGACGTTCGGATTGGCACGCCAGATGTCCATGCCGATGCGCCCCTTCGGGCCCGCGGGCAGTCCGGTCTCGAGCTTGGCCCACGTCTGACCGCCATCGGTGGACTTCCAAATCGCGCTGCCCGGTCCGCCGCCATTCATGCCCCACTGCAGGCGACGGCGTTGATAGGTAGCAGCGTAAAGGACCTTGTTGTTCGCAGGGTCCATTACGAGCTCGGTGGCACCAGTTTCGTCGTCCACGAAGAGCACACGTTGCCAGTTCACCCCGCCATCAGTCGTCTTGAAGACTCCGCGCTCGCCTCCCGGCGCCCACAGGTCCCCCAGCGACGCTACGTAGACAACGTTGAAGTCCACCGGGTCGACGATGATGCGCGCGATCTGCTTGCTGGTGCGGAGCCCCATGTTTCGCCACGTCTTGCCGCTGTCCGTGGATTTGTAGACACCGTCGCCCCAGGATGAACTCTGTCGATTGTTGTTTTCTCCGGTGCCCACCCAAATCAGGTTCGCATCGGTTGGCCCGATGGCGATGTCGCCGATGGAGGAGCTGCCTTGGTCGTCGAACACGGGTGTGAACGTCGTGCCTGCGTTGACGGTCTTCCAGACGCCGCTCGTCGCACCAGCCACATAGAAGACTGCCGGATTGCTTTCGAGCACCGCGAGGTCGTCGACGCGCCCGGAAGGCGACGCAGGGCCGATGTTGCGGAACACCAGACGATCGAACGGACCATCGCCGCGAAGCACCGGCGCGGGTTGCTGAACCGGCGGGGCCTGTGCGGCAGGCGCTGCCGCGACCGCGACAACGGCAAGCAGCGTGAGCAGTTGTCTGAAACGGGCCATGATGCTACCTCGCGCTCAGCTCCTCGTAGGCGGCAGTCAAGACACCCGCGAGCGAAATGTTTGGATTGATCGAAACGTGATCGGGAAACTTTGGCAATCCTTCGATCTTGGTAATCTCGTCCTGGCTCTTCTTCTCGCGCATACCTTGGCGCACGTGATCCATTGCAGCCGAGAGGTAGTCGCGGAAGTAGAGCAGGTCTTTCGACGGACCGGTGATCGGCAGTCCCGTCTTGCCGTGTCCGAAGATGAAGGTCGCATCGCCGTGCCGTTTGGCGACACGCTCGAGAATTCTGATCCAGTTCTGGATCGACGCCCCGCCAGGGCGATCAACGCGGGGATGCACGCGGTTGAACATCAAGTCGCCCATGTGCACCACGTTGGCCTTCTCGAAGACGATCACGGCATCGCCGCCAGTGTGACCGGGCCCGTAGTAGTAGCCCCAGACCTTGTCACCAGCGACTTCCTGTGACCAGCTCTCGCCGAACGTGACGTCGGCATAGGCCTGTTGCGCGGACGACCCGGCCTTTGCCGTCGTGTCTTTGTGGAGCTGCGCGCAGCGTTCCTGCTGCACGATCGATTTCACAACCGGCCTGAAAATCGGATTCCCGGCCGTGTGATCGCCGTGATAGTGCGTGTTGATCAACAGCTGAATGCCCTTTGGCGATTTCTGCTGCAGCCCCTCGACGCACGCTTTCGCGGTCGCCGGGAACTGCGCATCGACCGCGACCGCGCCATCCGGCGTTGCGAGCCAGCCGATGGTCCCGCCCTGGCCGGTAAAGATCCCGACGCTGCGGCGAATGTCCTCGAACTTGGTGACTGGCGGCGCAGCCGGTGTTGGCGCCGGGGCCTGACCGAAGACTGGGATTCGTAGGGCGGCGGATCCAGTAAGTGCCAGAGATGCAGTGGTCAGGAACTGGCGGCGATCGATGGTCACGCGGACTCTCCTTGTGCTTAGAGGCGCCTAGCATAACCGGGCTTCAGCCCGGGCGACTCCTCGTCAGGAGTGCACCGAGGTAGCACGCCGCGATGGCAAACAACAGCGTTCGGAACCCCGTCACCAGCGATAGATACTCGGTGACTCCACCGGCCATCGCGCCCAGGAGATTCGCGCCAAAGTCGGTCGGAATCGACTTCGAGCGCTTGAACGCCGAGCCAAACAACAGGCCCGCACAAAAGATCGGGCTGAACATCAGCACGGCGTAGAACACCGACTCGGCAGCCCGGCTCTCAAACGCAACGCGTCCCACTGGCACGAAGTAGTTGAGGGTCAGCAGCGCCAGCAGAATGGCGCCGACGCGCCACGGGTGCCTGACTTCCCATCGCGTGACCACGAAGTTGGCCACCAAGGCCATCACGAGGACCGAGGCGATCGCCAGCGACGCCACGACCCAGGTCGAGCCCCACAACAGAGCAAACTGGATGATCGACTTCGTCTCGAGCAGCATGAAACCGGCGCCCAGCAAGAAGAAGTGCCATGACCACTGGCCGGCATGACCACGCAGCGCGCCTCCTACCGTCACGACCGAGACAACAGCGATCAGGGCGAGCGCGGCAAGGTAGTGCGACGGCACGTGGCGATCGCGTAGATACAAGAACGGCCAGTCGTCGGTCGCAGGCTCGATGCTCGCGTCGCGCTGATGCGTGCGCGGCGGACTCGGTCTCGCCGACCGCCCGAATTGCGTGACCCGATCGGGGATTGATACATCAGCGGAAAGCGACGCCACACGAGGTCCAGCCAGCATGATGCCCAGGTACCCGTTGGCTTCGTGCACGTGGACTCGCGGCTCGGCGCCAAACGCTTGCGCCGCGGTGTTGGCCAGTCGATCGACCAGCCAGCGTTCACGGAAGTAGTTGTAGATCACGAGCAGCCCGTTCGGCTTGAGGCGATCACGCACCGCGCGGAACGACTCCTCGGTGAACATGTAGCTCTCGAGACGAACGCCGGAAAAACTCGACTGCAGCGTGAGCGAATCGATCAGCGCGAACACCACGAGGTCGTATTGCTTGTTCGTCGTCCGCAGAAAGTGGCGCGCATCGTCATTGACGATGTGAACTCGACTATCGGTGTAGGGATGTTCCGGATGTCGCTCGCGACCCAGACGCAGAATCACCGGGTCGATATCGACGGCATCGACGCGCTGGGCACCATGCTTCAGCGCTGCCGCGACATCGGTTCCCGATCCGGCGCCGAGCACGAGCACATCGTCGAAGGAGTCGCCAAACGCGATGTAAGGCCACTCGTAGAAGTATTCCTTGTGGGCGAGCGGCGCCATCGACTGGTGAAACGTGTTGTTGACGTCGATGATGGTTTCTTCACCGATCTGACGAACGCCAATCTTGTAATACGGCGACCACAGCGCGTCGCGGCCAAGCAGATGGATCAACCCGAGGGATGTGATCAACAGAGCGCAGCCGGCGATGGGAAGCAGCCACGATTGCCGCGCCGTTGGCTTCTGCAAGAGAAACGGCACGGATGCGGCGAAGCCGATGGCAAACCACACCGTCGGTGATAGCTCCAGCCACGACATGACGGCAAAAGCCAAGACACCCGTGAGGCTGCCAGCCACGTTCAGCGTGTATGCCCGCAGCGCCTCGAGACGCGCCATCTCGCGTGCCATTTGCTGCGCGAGCGTGACGAAGAGTGCCGCCACGACGGCGAACAGCAACGGCAGCAGCAAGGAACTCTCGACCAGAACGATGTTCTCGCTCGTGCCGCTAGAAAAGTAAATGCTTCCCGAGGTGTTGACGTTGACCTCGAGGCGGAAGAAATAAACGGTCGCGACCACCACCGCCTGAATCAGCGGGAACCAGGGAAACAGCCGGTGTCGTGAGGTTGCCAGCAGACAGCCGACGCCAATACCAAGGAAGCACGCGAGCAGGATGAAATTCGAGAAGTAGGACAGCAGCCGGATGTACGCCGGGAGCCAGCGCAGCAGGGCGATCTCGAGAAACAGAACCAGGAAAGATGAAAGAAAGATCCGGGCTTCAGCCCGGCCATCAGACATCGGAGTATTTGACACCGAGCTTGGTCAGGGCTTCCTCCGGACAACCGGTCCACCGTGCGACCGATCGATTGCCCATGTACTGCAGGTCGTCGATCCCGATGCGAGTGGTCCAGAAACCGGCCGCGGTCAAATCACGAAAGCTGCTGAAAAACGTGATGCCGTGCCGTAAGGGGTGTGGTGGATCACCTGGCTTTCCCATCGCACGCGAGGGCCACGCGATGTCGTCGAGCACGGCGGACTGCTCAGTCGCGGCGCAATCGATGAAAGTCTTGTCAAATCGTTTCTGACACTCGACGTCGAGCCACGCCAGTCCACCACGCATACCGACTTGTCGGACGGGCTGGTCGAGCATCATGAAGTCCATGAACTCGGGCACACCGGCGTCGGTGGCGCTGCCCGATCGCTCGTCCTTGGGGATGATGAGATCGACGAGCACTCGCACGGTTCGCCACTCGTGTGCGGTGAAAAATTTTGGCTGAAAAGGCGTTCCCGCGGCTGCCGCCGCCTGTGCCGCCTGCGCAAGGTCATGCGCAAGAGCGGCTTCAGCCTCCGTCCACACGAATCCAGCGGCGAGTGGCGCCGAGACCAGCAACTTGAGCGCATCGCGGCGTTGCATCAGCGAAGCTCCGCAATTTTCATCTTGTTTGCCTTAGAAGATGTCTAAAGACTGCCGCCCTTCCGCTGATCGACGATGAATTCGCTGGTGCGCATGGCCAGGGCGAGAATCGTCCACGTGGGGTTCTTGTCGGCCTGCGAAACGAATGGCCCGCCGTCGGCAACGAACAGGTTCTTCACGTCGTGCGCCTGGCAGTTGCGGTTGACCACCGAACTGCGTGGATGGTTGCCCATGCGGGTGACACCAAGCTCGTGGATGATGCGGCCGCCGGGTTCGATCCCGTAGCCGTCCTCCTCGGTTGGCATTGGCGAGAGCGGTGTTCCGCCCATCTCCTGGATGATGGCGCGGAAGGTCTCCTGCATGTGCTTGACCTGTTTCAGCTCGTGGTCCGACCACTTGAAATGGAACCGCAGGACCGGAATGCCCCACCGGTCGACGACGGCGGGATCGATCTCGCAGTAGCTGGCCTCGTTCGGGACCATCTCGCCGCGGCCCGAGAAGCCGACCGTCGCGCCATAGAATCGCCGGTAGTCGTCCTTGAGCTGTGTGCCGTAGCCACCACCAGAGATCGGCCGCCCCGAGCTCTCCGCGCCGTTGTACTGATGAATCCCGCCGAACGTGCCAAAGCCGGGCAGACGACGGCCGCCGCCGATCTCGATGTGATAGCCGCGTGGAAAATCGAGTTTGCGATTGTCGAGCCACCACGGCATGTAGAGATGCGCTCCGCTGGCGCCATCTTCGTTGTGCGGGACGCTGTTCATCATCCTCGGGATGAAGCCACGGACGCTCGTTCCAGTGGAATCCGTAATGTATCGGCCAACCACGCCGCTCGAATTGGCGAGGCCCTGAGGAAACTTTGACGACTTCGAGTTGAGCAGCAGGCGCGCGGTCTCGCAGGCGCTCGCGGCGAGGACGACGATCCGCGCGCGAACGTGATTCTCACGCCCCGTGGTCTTGTCGATATAGGTGACACCGTTCGCGAGGCCGGACTCATCAACCGTGACCTCTCGCGCCATGGCATTGACCGTCACGGTCAAGCGCTTCGTCGCCAGTGCGGGGGGCAGGAGCACGGACGGCGACGAGAAGTTGGCGTGCACCGAGCAGCCGCGACCGCATTGCCCGCAGTAGTGACACGCCGGGCGGCCGTTCAACGGCAGCGTCAGGATTGAAAGCCGCGATGCGATGCAGGGGATCTTCAGCTTCTGCGATGCTTCCTTGATCAACAGCTCGTAGCAGCGCGGGCGCGGCGGTGGTTGAAAAATGCCATCTGGTTCGTTCGGCAGCCCTTCTTTCGAGCCGAAGATCCCGACGAGCGTGTCGACGCGATCGTAGTACGGCTTCAGGTCGTCGTACGTGATCGGCCAGTCGTCGCCCAGGCCGTCCAGGCTGCGCCGCCTGAAATCGTCCGGTCCGAAACGCAGCGAGATGCGTCCCCAGTGATTGGTGCGGCCGCCCAGCATTCGCGTCCGGAACCAATCGAACCGATCGCCGGCCGCGGTCGTGTAGGGTTCGCCTTCCAGCGTCCACCCGCCGAGGCCGGCATCGAACTCACCAAACTGACGTTCTGGAATCGGCGCGCCACGTCGTGGCGAATCGTAGGGCCACGCGAACATCCGAGAGTCCCGACGCGTGTCCCACATGATGCCCGCCTCGAGCATCACGACGTCAGCGCCGGCCTCGGTGAGCACCTTGGCGGCCATGCCACCACCCGCACCCGAGCCCACGACGCAGACGTCGTAAACGTGTGGATTTCGAATGATCTGCATGACCTGACCCCTCCGCGACACTCTCGATCAGAGCAGCGACGGGTCCAGCCTGGGATTGAACTGCTGACGCTTCGCAGGATGCGTCGAGGGATGCAGGTAACAACGAAAGATAGCGAAGTACTTGGGCTGCGGCAGCGTTTGTCGAGCGTCGGTCTCGGTCTCGGTTCGCCAGTGTTCGAGATTCAGATTGCCAGGGGGACAGTCCGGACACTCGCAGTTTCTGAGACGAGGAACCGGCCACGTCGTGGGCGCCATGATTGAGCCGAGTTTAACCCAGTTTTTCGTGACCTGACCCCCCGCCTGGCGCTAGCATGCGCCGAAGAGGTAAGCGATGGCGTCCAGACGTGACTTCGTGAAGACGATGGCGATGACGGGCGCGGGATTGACGATTGTTCCGCGGCACGTGCTCGGTCGTGGCCAGATCGCCCCGAGCGATCGTTTGAACATTGCCGGTGTCGGCGTCGGCGGCATGGGCAAGGTCAACCTGCTCAACCTCGGCACCCAGAACAACATCGTGGCGTTGTGCGACGTCGACTGGAACGTCGCGGGCCGCGCCTGGGAAACGCTCAGCACCGACCTGACGCGTGAACAAGAGCGCTTGCCCAAGGTGACCGACGAGACGGCTCGGAAGAATAGCCTCGAGCGCATCGAGTCGTTGAAGAAGATCATCGCCCAGGATCTGCCTCGGATGCAGCGCCACACCGACTTCCGCGAGATGTTCGACAAACAAAAGGACATCGATGCAGTGGTCGTCGCCACACCCGATCACACGCACGCGGCCATCGCCATGGCGGCCCTGGAAGAGGGCAAGCACGTCTACGTGCAGAAGCCGCTGACCTGGTCCGTGGACGAGGCGCGACGACTCGCGGCCAAAGCCAAACAGAAGAAGGTTGCCACGCAGATGGGCAACCAGGGCCACTCGTGGGACGACGGCCGGCGCGCGGTGGAGTGGATACAAGCCGGCGCAATCGGTGACGTGCGCGAAGTGCACGTCTGGACCAACCGGCCGCTCGCCTACTGGCCGCAAGGCATCCCTCGCCCGCAGCCGCAACGAATCGCCTCGGAGTTGCGCTGGAACATGCCGGGCGTGATGGCCCGTCTCGCCAACGCGATGGGCATTTACTCGGTACCGGACAAGCTCGAATGGGACTTGTTCATCGGCCCGGCGCCGGCGGTTGAATATCACCCGGTCTACCACCCGTTCAATTGGCGCGGGTGGGCGGACTGGGGTGTCGGCGCAATCGGCGATATGGGTGCGCACCTCATCGATCACGCCTATTGGGCACTCGATCTCGGCTACCCGACGAGTGTCGAGACCGTTTCGACCCCGTTCGACAAGTCCAGCTTTCCGATGGCCACCACCACGTACTACGAGTTCCCGGCGCGTGGGTCGATGCCCCCGGTGAAGCTCACGTGGTACGACGGCGGCCTGCTACCGCCGAAGCCCGAAGAAATCGGTGAAGAGCCGCTCAACGCCACCGGAGGCGCTTTGCTGGTTGGCTCGAAAGGGAAGTTGATCTACGACACCTACGGCCTCAACTCGCGGCTGCTTCCCAAGTCGTTGCACGACAGCACTGGCGTGCCGGTTCAGAAGCTGCCACGAATCACGACGAGTCACGAGCTGAACTGGGCCGATGCGGCAAAGGGAAAAGGCGAAGCCTCAACTCCCTTCGAGTACGCCGCACGACTCACCGAAGTGATGCTGCTCGGCATCGTCGCACTTCGTGCGGGGACGAAGATTCACTACGACGGCGCGAAGATGAAGAGCACCAACAGCGCGACTGCCAACGATTTTCTGAAGAGGGAATATCGGAAGGGATGGACGTTGTGAATCACGTCAGTTTTCAGTTCCCAGTTGTCAGTTCAAAGGACAAGTTGCTGGAACTTCAACTACGGCTTCCTTTGAACTGGTAACTGGCAACTGGAAACTCTCGTCGACGGCCCCTAGAGCGGCCGCACCTTGATATTCCGATACCACACCGGGTCCCCGTGGTCCTGGAGCGCGATGTGCCCGCGCTTGCTGCGGCCGTACATCGGGATTTTGCCGAACTTGCTGGCCTTGACTCGTTTCTCCCAGTCCGGGCTCCACAGTTCGTACTCAACCACCTTGACGCCGTTCAGCCAGTGCTCGACGTGTGCGCCTTTGACGAGAATTCGCGCCGTGTTCCATTCGCCGATTGGCTTGGTGACGTCGCGCGTTGGAGGATGCACGGCGTAGTTCGATCCCGCTGACGTGATCGGATCTTTGCCGTCACGATGGACGGCATTGTCGAGGACCTGGAACTCCGGACCGGACCACCACGCCGCGTCGCCATCCTTGATCACGTGGAAGAAGATGCCGCTGTTGCCACCTTTGGCAAGTTTCCATTCGAGACTCAGTTCGAAATCCCCGAACTCTTCAACCGTGAGGATGTCGCCGCCTTCCGCCTCGCGCGTGAGCACGTTATCAACGGCCTTCCAACCGGCGCCGGGCTTCGGTGCCTTGAATCCTTGCCAGCCCGCGAGCGACTTTCCGTCGAAGAGGAGCTTCCAGCCGGCCTTCTGTTCCGCCGCCGTGAGACCACCGGGCGCTTGGGCTTCCGTCATGACCACTGTCCCACCCGTGATCAGTGCGGCAAGCGCTAGGTATCGAGCTGCCGTCGGCAGTACTCGAGGCATCGGGTTACCTCCTGTATGGTGTTGCCACCCTTGTACTCGTATTCGATGTTCGCGGGGATCGACCACTTCTCGTCCCGAAGCAACCGCAGCACCGCGCCAATCGGCGTGTCACCCTGTCCGAATGGCAGGTTAGGTCCCTGATCGCGTTTTCGGTCCTTGATGTGCAAGGTCACGATCGACGCATGATTGCGCAGCACGTAGTCCAGTGGATCGTAATTGGCCGCGGTGAAGTGACCGATGTCGAGGTTGACCTTGATGAACGGCCCAGTCTTCACGGCCTGCTCGAAGTCCTGCGGCGTCGCAAACTCGTTGGGGTCAACTCGCGAGTGATTGTGCATCCCCACCGGAATCTGGTGCCGGGCGGCCACGGGGGCAACCCGCCCCACGGTCTTGATATTCGACGAGGAAGTAATGCAGGGTGCGCCGAGCGCCTTGGTCATCTCGAATCCGCGCTCGATCTCCGCATCCGTGAAGTGATCCTGGAAGCTGATGTTGTAGGCGGAAAGCGCGATGCCCGCCTTGTTGAATGCCTCGCCAATGCGACGGAACTCGTCGAGCGAGACATTTTCGCGCCAGCGTCGAAGCTCTTCGCGTGACACTCCACGTGGCTCGACGTGAGCCTGCCACAGCTCGCAACTCCGCAGGCCGATCTTGGCCATCGCTGCAATGACCGCCCCGATCTCCAGCCCGCGAAAGCTGTAGCTCTGGGCGCCCAGCGTGACGCCCTTGTATTGCGCACTACCTGTCTGGAATGCACGCACTGGCGTCGGCAATGCAGAAACGACGCCTCCGAGGGCAACCCAGTGCCATTCCCGTCGAGTCATTTTCAGCATTTGAAGCCTGCCCTACTCTACTCTAGCCAACGCCCGTGCGAGCGACCGGCGGCTGATAGGTGTCGAGATCGTCAGGACGCCACGGAATTACCCGTTCCTGCTCCGCGCTCATATAGCAGGCCATCAACAACTCGACGACCTCTAGTCCAGCGCGAAAATCCGATTCCGGTTGAACACCATCGCGAAACGACTCGATGAATAGTCGATTCTCGTTTTCGTAACCATACTCGGCCGGCTCATTCCCGATGATCGGCATCAACCCTTGCTCGGCGTTCTGCTTCTCGAGCAGATCTTCGCCCACGTAGGTCTGCAGTCGACGGGAGAGAAACACCTTCGTTGACGTGTCGAGCGTGCTGATGCTCAGTGAATACTCAGGGCCAAGCAGTTCCATGGTGAGCCGCAGGCCGGCACCGACATAACTCCACGACGTCGTGGCCTCGACGATCAGCGGCGTCCCGGATTCGTCGATGTAGTTGACGGAGGCACGCGCGAAGTCCTCTGCCGGATGTCGTTTGTAGTCAACCGACGCGCCCATCATCTCTTTGAGCAGCGACACATACTCCGGTCGCGACCACTTGAGCGTCGCGATCTGCGCCGACACCTTCACCGGCCTGATGCTGTCGCGTGGTGCGCCAGGCTTCGTCAGCAGAAAGCGGCCAACCTCCAGGCTGTGACACATCATGTCGTTCAAGACGCCGCCGCCTTGCAGATCACCCCGCCAGAACCAGGGCATGTGCGGTCCGGCGTGTTCCTCCGCTGCACGCGCCAGGTACGGTCGGCCGGCCAGCGCGGCGCCACGCGACCAGATGATCGATCGGCCACGCTCGACTCCCGGCGCGAAGAGCTGATTCTCGAGGTAACCGTGCAGCACGTCCGCTCGCTCCGCCAGCTCCAGCATCTTGCGGGCTTCAGCAACATTTCGTGCCAACGGCTTTTCACACGCAACGCCAACCAGCTCCGCGCCTCGGCTCCGCGCGTGAACAATCTCCTCCATGTTGGCGACGCGTGTGAAGTTGGGCCCGCAGAGCCAGATGCAGTCGATCGACGGATCCGCCACCATCTCGCCGATCGACGAGAAGGCCCTGGCTTCCCCGACATGCAGCGAACGGGCAAAAGCCGCGGCTTCCTCGGCGTGCGTCGTGTTTGGGCTCCACACGCCGCGAACGTCGGCACCGCGAACCGCCAGGAACGCTCGAATGTGAAAACGCGTGATGAAGCCGCTGCCGATGAAGCCCACGCCGAGAGTCTTGTCAGGCATAAGCTCCGAACTATAATCCGTCCGCCCGCATGACGACGCCCATGGCTCGCCTGTCGATGATGATGTTTCTCGAGTACGTCATCTGGGGCTCGTGGCTGCCACTCCTGGCGCTGTATCTCGGCAACGTCCTCGGCTTTTCCGGCTCCCAGATCGGGTGGATCTTCGCGACCCCGGCCATCGCCTGCGTGGTCGCGCTCTTCGTCGGCGGACAACTCGCCGATCGGGTGATGTCCACGGAGAAGCTCCTTGCCGTCCTGCACGTGATCGGCGGTATCGCGATGCTGGCGTTGGCGTTCCAGACCACGTTCTGGGCGTTTTTCGTGATCATGCTCGTCTACCAGCTCGCCTACATCCCGACGATGTCGCTGACCAACGCGATCGCCTTTCATCACGTGCCGGATGCGCGGAAGGATTTTGGTCGCATTCGCTTGTGGGGAACGATCGGGTGGATTGCCGCGAGTTGGCCGTTCGTGTTCATCCTCGCCGGCAAGACGGGCGAGGCGCTCGAAGCCGCCCTCTCGAGCATCTTCATCGTCGCCGCGGTGGCTTCATTTGCGCTCGCGGCGTTTTCGTTGACGCTGCCGCCCACGCCGCCCGGCCGTGATGCCCAGGCTGCGAACGCGCCACTCGCGGCAATCCGATTTCTGGCGGTGCCGGCGATTTTCGTGCTCTTCGTCGTGACCTTCATGGACGCACTCGTCCACCAGGCGTACTTTCAATTGACGAGTCCGTTTCTCGAACGAGCGGGGCTGCCGGCCAACTGGATCATGCCGGCGATGAGCATTGGGCAGATCGCCGAGATCCTCACCATGGCCATTCTGGGAAGCGTGCTGAGCCGCTACGGCTGGCGCACGACCCTGGCCGTCGGGATTGCAGCGCACGCATTGCGATTCTTCGTGTACTCAATTGGCGATCCGCTCTGGTTGATGGTTGCCATCAACATCGTGCACGGGATGTGTTACGCCTTCTTCTTCGCGGCGGTCTACATCTTCGTCGACGAGTACCTCCCCAAAGATTCCCGCGCGAGCGCCCAAGGATTGTTCAATCTGCTCATCCTCGGCCTCGGTCCATTCTTCGGCAGCTTGCTCTGGGGGTTCCTCGCTGACACGCTTCGGACGGCGTCAGGCGAGGTCGACTACCGGACGCTGTTTCAAGCGCCCGCGTGGCTTGCGGTTGTGGCCATGGTGTTGCTGCTGGTGGCGTTCAAGCCCACTGCAGTCCATGGTCCACGGCCTACCGTCCACAGCTAGCAATCAACTCGTCTGACCGTGGACCGTGGACCGTGGGCCGTGGGCCGTGGACCGCGAACCGGTGTCCAATACTCCTAGCCGCGCTTGAAGCTGCCACGCCTCGCCGCCGCGATGCTTTTCCTGCTGTTCGGCCGCCCCGCCGTTGCACAGGAAGCCACGGCATTTCCTCCGGTTCGCTTTCGTCCGGTGCTGGTCGAAGGCGTGAGCACGGTTCGGGACCTGCAGAAAACCCACGGTCCGGGCTTCGAGGCCATCCTCCACCTCAATCGAATCGATCTCGACCATCTTCGACAAGGCGCCACGCTGGTCGTGCCCGAGTCACCGGTGTCGCTGGCGGCAATTGCGCCCTTCCCGAAGCAGCTTTGGGAGGATGCGTCAATGCCTGGGCGCATGTTGATCGTGTCTCGGCGTATCCAGGCGTTCGCTGCTTACGAAGCAGGAGCTCTTGTCCGATGGGGTGGCGTGAGTACGGGTCGGCGCGAGACGCCCACCCCTGAAGGACTGTTCGCGACGAACTGGCGATCGAAGCTCCGCAAGAGCTCGGACAATCCGGCGTGGTTGCTGCCGTGGTACTTCAACTTCATCAACTCGTCGGGGGTCTCATTCCACCAGTTCGATCTGCCCGGCTATCCCGCGAGCCACGCGTGCGTGAGACTGTTGGAAGCCGACGCGAAGTGGATCTATGAATGGGCAGAATCCTGGGTGCTCGCCGATGAAGGGCGCCGCATCGAGGTACATGGCACACCCGTGCTGGTGTTTGGCGAGTACGAATACGGCAAGCCTGGGCCGTGGACACGTTTGCCCGACGATCCGAACGCGACAACGATCACGCTCGAGGAAATCGAGCGAGTGTTGGAACCCCACCGCGAGACGATCCGCGAGCGCGCGCGGATTCGACAGCAAAGAAATCAGCCGCCCGGCGCTTGATTGGTGGCCGGTGGCCGGTGGATGATGGCTCTACTTCACCTGCCCGAACAAATAATCCAACGCCAGATTGGCCATCACTCGCACGCCAACGGGCAGCGCGGACTCGTCGGCAAAGAAGAGAGGGGAATGATTGACCGGCGCGGTCTTCGCGTCTTTGTCACGCGGCGTGACGCCGAGGAAGAGGAACATTCCAGGCACCCTCTGCTGGTAGTAGGCAAAGTCCTCGGAAGTGCCTGTGAGTGGACCGACACGAACGTTCTCCAAACCCGCCACGCGACGCAGCGTTGGCGCCATGCGCTCGGTGAGATCGGGATCGTTGATGGTCACGGGATAGCCGACGCCGTAAGTGATCTCGACGCTGCCGCCAGAAGCCTCCGCTGTCTTCGTCGAGATATCGCGGATTCGTCGATGGATGTCCTTCCGCACCTCTTCGTTGAAGGCGCGAAGCGTGCCCAGCAATTCGACCGTCTCGGGAACGATGTTGAAGCGATTGCCGCCATTGAAGGCACCAATGGTGACGACCGCCGGCGCTTCCGTAATGTTCACCGTGCGACTCACGATGGTCTGCAACGACATCACAATCTGCGCACCGATGACGATCGGATCAACCCCGGCCCAGGGAACCGCCCCATGCGTCTGGCGCCCCTTGATACGGATCGTGAACGCGTCGCCGCTGGCCATCATCGGACCCGGGCGATATTCGATGGTGCCGGCCGAGAGCGGAAACACGTGCAGGCCGAAGATGGCATCCACCTTCGGGTTCTCGAGCACGTTCTCCTTCACCATCATTTCGGCGCCACCCTGCTCTCCGGCGGGCGGCCCCTCTTCGGCGGGCTGAAAGATCAATTTGATGGTTCCTGGCAGTTGCTCCTTCATCCTCGCGAAGATCGTCGCTGCCCCCAGGAGTATTGCCATGTGGTTGTCGTGTCCACACGCGTGCATGACGCCGACTTCCTGGCCGTTCCAAATCGTCTTCACCGTCGACTTGAAGGGGAGATCGCCCTGTTCCGTGACCGGCAACGCATCCATGTCGGAGCGCAGGGCCACGACAGGTCCCGGCTTGCCACCGCGCAAGACCGCCACCACCCCGGTGTGTGCCACACCTGTCGTCACCTCATATCCGAGCCGCTTGAGCTCCTCGGCGATGATCTTCGACGTTCGCTGCTCTCGGTTACCCAGCTCGGGGTTTTTATGAAAATCTCTGCGCCAGGTCACTACCTGCGGAGTCAGTTCTTGCGTCAAACGATCGATCTGGGGAGAGAGCGGATTGACCGGCTGCGCGATCGCCGGGACCGGAACCAGACAAAGAACGATCGCAAGTGTGGCTTTGCGCATGGCGGGTCATTGTACTCACGCGGTTCTTCACGGGGTTTCGTTACGGAGGTTCTTCACGGGGGTTCTTCACGGGGGTTCGGCGATGGTTCTGGACTTGGGTTCTGACAACGGTGAACGAACGCGAAGAACCACTGTGGAACCACCGTGGTGAGCCTCCGCGGAGAACCATCGCTGAACCGCCGTGTAGAACCAACGTACCGAACCCTCGTGGAGAACCGCCGTTCAACCATCGAACACCCGACGCCCGAATCCGAACACCCGGCTCCCCCAAGAACCGCCAAACCGCCTGTAATCACTGATTTCTGTGGACGCTTCTGGCACGAGCCTCGCTAACGGACCATCATGCTCACCGACCTCCGCCTCGGCCTCCGCCTCTTCCTTCGTCGCCCGGGCATCGCGCTGGCGGCGGTCATGTCGCTGGCCCTCGGGATTGGCACCAACACGGCAATCTTCAGCGTGCTGCACAGCGTGGTGCTCAATCCGCTGCCTTACCAGGCTCCGGAGCGGTTGGTCATGGTGTGGGAGACTTCGTCTGAAAACCCTGAGCGATGGGTGGCACCCGCCAACTTCGTCGACTGGCGGCGCGAATCGCGATCGTTCAGTTCGCTCGCGGCGTTTGACGAGTTCTCGCCAACACTCGCGGGACGCGCGGAACCCGAGCGCCTCCGGGCCGTCAGTGCGTCGGGCACGTTCTTCACCACGCTGGGCGTCAACGCGTCGATCGGCCGCACTCTTCTGCCCTCAGATGACGAGGCGGATGCGAGCAGTGTCGCGGTTCTCAGCAACGGTCTGTGGAACCGCCTGTTTGGTGCGGCACCCGATGCGATTGGCCGAACGCTCCTCCTCGATGGCCGCAGCTACACCGTCGTCGGCGTCATGGGCGCCGAGTTCGAGTCGCCGCTCTCCGCCGACATCGATGTCTGGCTGAGCGGCGATCGCGGAGTTCCTCGCACGTTCCCGTTTGGCGGTGACCTCACGACCGTTCGCGATTCTCACATCATCTATGTCGTTGGCCGCCTTGCGCCCACCGCGAGCCGAGAGGTTGCGCAGCAGGAGCTGGGCACGATGATGCAGGAACTGGCGCGGCGTCACCCGGACACCAACGCTGGTCTGGGAGTGAACGTGCAGCCATTGCATCAAGCGGTTGTCGGCGAGGTCGGAAACGTCTTGGGGCTGATGCAGCTGGCGGTCGCCATGATGCTCTTGATTGCGTGCGCCAACGTCGCGCATCTCCTTCTTGGTCAGGCCGCAGGAAGACAAGGCGAGATGATGGCGCGTGTCGCGCTCGGCGCGGCCCGTGGGCGTCTCGTCCGACAACTATTGGCTGAGACGATGGTGATTGCTATTCCAGGCGGCGTGCTAGGGCTGCTGCTGGCTGCCTGGGGACTCGAGGCGCTGGTCGCGATCGCACCACGTGGCCTGCCGCGCCTGGAGGAGATCGGCATTCAACCGATCGTGTTGGCCTTCACCGTCGGGACAACGCTCTTGACCGCAACGTTGTTTGGCCTTGGTCCAGCGTTCCAACTGGCACGTCACGGCGCGCTGACACCACACGCGTCCGCGCGTCTGACCGGAGGCAAGAGTGTCAGGCGTTGGCATCACGCCATCGTGGTCACCGAACTGGCGATGGCTCAGGTTCTGCTCGTCGGCGCGGGCTTGCTCCTGGCCAGCTTTATCGCCAGTCAGCAGGTTCCCCTTGGATTCGAGACGGGAGGACGCGTGGCGGCGGACCTCAATCTCGCACCGGACAAGTATCTTCGTCCCGTCTCGGCGGGGTCGTTCACGATCGATCCGAGCCTGAAGGTCGGCTTCGTTCGAACTGTCGCTCGAGCAATTGCAGTCGGCCCCGGGCGTTCGCGCTGCGGCCGCTTCGTTCACTTCCCCACTCACTGGTGCACCAAACCGTGGCTTCCGCATCGAAGGCCGGCCGCAGGTGCCAGGACGCAACGAGGATGCGGCCGATTTTCAGCTCGTCACCCCGGATTTCTTTCGTGCCGTCGGCGCCACGTTGATTCGCGGCCGCTCGATCGCGGAGACCGACCAGACGAACACGACGGCTGTAATGGTCATCAACCAGTCGTTCGTCGACCGCTACTTCCCCGGCGTCGATCCGATCGGCCAGCGGGTGCTCTTTGGCGAACGCGCGGCTCACGAGGTGATCGGTATCGTCGCTGACATGCGCTACCGGTTTGTCGAGTCTCCAGCCGACCCGACCTTTTACATTCCGATCACTCAGAACGCGGAGCGCTGGCCGTTCCTATCATTTACGGTGTGGAGCGACGAGGACTCGGCCGCGAGCGTTGCTCGTCTGCGGGAGGCGATTCGAGTGGCGGATCCGAGCCAGGCGATCACGAGAGTGCGCAGCTACGACGAGATCCTGAGCACCGCGTTGGCCGCCCGTCGATTCAATACGCTCCTCGTGCTCGTGTTCGCTGGCGCAGCGCTCGTTCTCGCTGCCGTGGGGACATACGGGGTAATGGCCTACGCCGTCTCGACGCGGACTCGTGAGCTTGGCGTTCGTGCGGCGCTGGGTGCAAGTCCCTCCAACCTCCTCCGGCTCGTCGTCGGCCAGGGTGCGATGCTCACTGCGATTGCAGTCGGCCTGGGCGTTGGCGCGGGGCTGCTACTCACACAGCTGATGGCCACGATGCTTTACGAAGTGACGCCGCGGGATCCGCGAACGTTCATCGGCGTCGCGGCGCTACTCAGCCTCGTCGCCATCACGGCGACGTGGGTTCCTGCGCGCCGCGCGATCAAAATCAGCCCGATTCGTGCACTTAGAGACGAATAAAGTTCGGCGTGCGGGGTGCGGAGTTCGGAGTTGGTGCCTGGTGCGGAGTTCTGAGTTTTGGTGCGAAGTGCGGAGTTCGGTGCGAAGTGCGGAGTTCGGTGCGAAGTGCGGAGTTCGGTGCGAAGTGCGGAGTTCGGTGCGAAGTGCGGAGTTCGGTGCGAAGTGCGGAGTTCGGTGCGGGTCCGCAGTTGGTGCGGGTTCGGAATTGGTGCGGAGTTCTTGGTCGAACTCAGAACTGAACTTAGAACTCAGAACTCAGAACTCAGAACCGAACTCAGAACCCCGCACTTAGAACACCAACTCAGAACTCCGAACCAGGCACCAACTCCGAACACCGCACCCCGAACGCCGAATTAGCTAATGCGTTTTCCGAGCCAGGTGAACGGACCGCCGGTCGGTCGATTGGCGATTTCTTCACCTGCGTACTTCCGGCTCACCTTCGAGAGAAAGTCCATCTCGCTGATGATCGACGCGAGCGCCATGCGCGACTCGATGATGAGCAACGTGCTGCCGTAGAGCATGAAGATCGCGCCCACCAAACCGAGCACGATGGCCACCCATGTGAAGTTGCGGGCGATCGCACTCACGATGGCGATCGCCACACTCGTCGCGACGAACACGCCGAGCGCGGTGTAGAACGCGACCATCGACCGCTGAATCAGCCTGGCCCGGGCCGTCTGTCGCTCGAGTTGCGTGTAGAGCAACTGCCGCCGCTCCGCCGCCATGTCATCCGCCTGAGGGTTGCGCGCCAGCTCCTCGAATCGGTTCGAGAGATATCGCACGCGATCGATCACCCGGCCCATTCGGGTCGCCGTCGAGAAGATCAACGCACCGCAGGCCGAGATCAACACCGCGGGCGTAATCATCGCCGTCAGCACCGCCAACGCGTTGGACGATGCCTCCAGATGGCCCAACCAGTTCACCGTCTTAGTCTAGTGCGGAGTTCGGGGTTCGGGGTTCGGAGTTGGTGCTTTGTTCGGAGTTCTGAGTTGTCGTTCTGAGTACGGGGTTCTGAGTTCTGTGCAGAGTTCTGTGCAGAGTTCTGTGCAGAGTTCTGTGACAGAGTTCTGTGACAGAGTTCTGCCGTAGAATTCTGTTCGCGGTGTTCCACTCAGAACCGAACTCCGCACTCTGAACAGAACTCCGCATTCCGCACGCGGCAGCAGAAACTCAGAACTCCGAACCCTGCACAACTCCGAACCCCGCACCAACTCCGAACCCCGCACCAACTCCGAACCCCGAACCAACTCCGAACCCCGCACCAACTCCGAACCCCGAACCCCGAACTCCGCACCCTGTTCTCCGATCGACTAACATCGAGCCCGTGAAGGCGATCCTCGTTCGTGAGTTTGGCGGTCCTGAAGTACTGAAGCTCGAAGAGATTCCCGATCCGCAACCGGGGCCGCAAACAGGTGCTGGTCCGTATTCATGCAGCCGGCGTGAATCCGTACGACACGTACATGCGGACGGGTAACTACGCGATCCAGCCGCCGCTGCCCTATACGCCAGGCGCCGATGGCGCTGGCGTCGTCGAAACTACGGGAGCGGATGTCCAAGGAATTTCGAGCGGGGCGCGAGTCTATGTGACCGGCACCGTCGCTCACAAAAGCTACGGAGTTTATGCGGCTCGAGTGCTCTGCGAGCCGCATCAGTTGCACCCGTTGCCCGACGGCCTGAGTTTTGCGCAGGGCGCCAGCATCGGCGTGCCCTATGTCACCGCCTTTCGGGCCCTGCACGATCGCGCCGGCATTCGCTCCGGCGAGACGCTGTTCATCCACGGCGCCAGCGGCGGTGTCGGCTTGGCAGCTATTCAGATCGCGCGTGCATCGGGGCTCACGGTGATCGGAAGCGCGAGCACTCAAACAGGGCTCGACCTCGTTCGCGCACAAGGGGCGCAACATGTTCTCAATCATCGCGAGTCTGGGTATCTCGACAAGCTCAAAGACTTGACACAAGGCCGAGGACCCGACGTGATTCTCGAGAACCTCGCCAACGTGAACCTCGACAACGATCTCACGGCGATGGCTTACGCCGGCCGAATCGTGATCGTCGGCAATCGCGGGCGAATCGAGATCGACCCGCGAAAGGTGATGTCAAAAGACGGCGCGATCGTCGGGATGGCGCTGTGGAATACGAAGCCGGAGGATCTGACGCGGATCTATCGGGCGCTCGATGCCGGCTTCCAGAACGGCCTGCTCGCGCCAGTAGTCGGTACGGAACTACCGCTGGCGGACGCGAAACGCTCTCACGAAATGGTGCTCGAGCCCGGCGCGAAGGGCAAGATCGTGCTCGTGCCGTAACCTACTTGACGCGCGCGAGCTCCTCGTCGATGACCGCCTGAAACTGCTCGAACGGTTGCGCCCCGACCACCGGCCGCCCGTTCACGTACATCGTCGGCGTGGAGTTCACGCCGATCTGCTCGCCGAGCTTGAAGTCAGCAGCGATCGAGGCAGCGTACTTGTCACTATCCAGGCAAGTGTTGAACTTCTCGGTGTCGATCCCCAGCGCCGTCGCGTGCTGCTTCAAATTGGGGACCTCCATTCGCGCTTGATTCGCAAAAATCAGGTCGTGCATCTGCCAGTACTTCCCTTGCTCCCCCGCGCAGTGCGCGCTCTGGTGAGCCTTCGGCGCTTGCGCATGGTTCTGGAGAGGGAAGTCCTTGAACACGATTCGAACTTTGTCGCCGTAGGTGGCGCGAATCTTCGTGAGAGTCGGACCGACTCTCGCGCAGTACGGTCACTGATAGTCCGAGAACTCGACGATGGTCACCGGTGCGGTCACCGGACCGACATACGGATCGTCGTTCGAGATCTCGACCGGGATTCGCGGTGGGTCGAGCATGACGCGGGCGGCGCCAGCCTTCTTCTTCAGATCGTCGACGAGGACCGCACGCGCCTGTTGTTGCCGGTTGCTGTTCAGAAACGCCTTGATCTGGTCCGCGAGTTGTTCGTACGGACGGCCCTGCGCGCGATCCTTGTTGTCCTCGTAGAACTGCCGGACTTCGGCATCGGTAACTGGTTTCAGCCGTTTCGCGGTCTCGTCTTCGGTGAACTTCTCGACCGCGACTCCCGCGGTTTTGGCGGCCTGCTCGATCAGAACATCCCCCATCATCTGATCGAGGATGTTCCGGCGATTCTGATAGAGAAGCTGAGTGACGCGCGCGCGCTCGGCAGGATCCATGGACTGCCATCGATCGTCGAGCTCTTTCATGGTGATCTTGCGGCCGCCGACTTCCGCCACGACCGCGTCCGGTGTCTGCGGCGTCGAGGGTTGCGTCACCGCCTGCTCAGCCGGTGCCGTCTCGGCGCTCGAGCAGCCAAGAGTGAGGGCAACCAGAAGGCACCCTAGAGCGAATCTCATCTCCACAGATTACACGCGTTCTCACGATTCACGATCCTCCGGCGGGTTGGGCGGGGGATCGCCTGAAAAAGGTAGCCTTTCGTAACCAATGCAGCGCACGACGGGTAATGGCGGATACTTGCGGAACCGCTGGTCGGAGAACGATCTGGTACACAGATGAAACGTCGAGCGTGCCGACTGCACGATTCGGCAGTGCTTGCAGCTCGCGCAAAGACCGACCTGCGGATCACCAGCCATCAGTGATAGTTTCGTCGGTAGTTCAGACGGCGCATTAACCTATATTTGCAGACGAGAGCCGCAGAAGACCAGGAACTGTCTTAGCAAAGGGACGGTTGCGCCGGAATAGGGATTGCTAGAATGAAACCTATGCTTCGTCAACCCACGCCGGGTACATTGATTGGGCTCGTCCTGGTCGCCTTCGCAAGCGTCTCGGCCCAGACCCCGCAAGAACCCCAGAAACCGCAAGAACCACAGACGCCTGTCTTCCGCTCCAATGCCCGGACCGAAGTCCCGATCTACGCAACGGTCATGGACAGCTCCGGACGTCTGGTTCCCGACCTCGATCGCGCGGACTTCACGGTGCTGGACGATGGCAAGCCGGTCGAACTCACCCAGTTCTCCAATGCGACGCAGCCATTTACAGCTGTCGTGATGCTCGACACCAGTGCAAGCATGACCGCCAACCTCGAGCTGCTGAATCAAGCGGCCGAACAGTTCCTGCTGCGGCTGCTGCCAGTCGATCGCGCGCAGGTGGGTGCCTTCAACGACAAGATTCAGCTGAGTGGCCGGTTCACGAGCAACCGTGACGAACTGGTGCGGGCGCTCGACGATCTGCAGTTCGGCAACCCGACGCGACTGAACGACGCGATTGCCACCAGCCTCGATGCGCTCGAGAACATCGATGGGCGACGCGTGGTGCTGGTATTCACGGATGGCGAAGACACTTCGAGCAAACTTCGGTTCGGCACCGTTCAGGATCGGGCGCGAGACGAAGAGGTGATGGTCTATGCGATTGGGCTGGAATCCGAGTACTTCAACGGTCAGCGGATCCAGCGCTCGCGCCCCTCACGCGACCTTCGCAAGATCGCCGACGAGACTGGCGGTGGATATTTCGAGTTGAAGAAGAACGATCAGCTGGCGCCGACCTTCACTCGGGTCGCGCAGGAGCTTCGCAGCCAGTATCTGCTCGGGTTCGCGCCCGCAACGCTCGACAACAAGATCCACAAACTGGACGTGCGGGCTCGTCAGGGCATGACCGTGCGGGCGAGAAAAAGCTACCTCGCCACACCTGACCGCAAGCTGACTAGTAATTGAGATGGGGGCGTGATCAATAGCCCTGGAGGACGCCACGGGCCATTGATCACGGTCTTTGGTCACTGATCAGCAACCGCTGGTCACTAGCCGCGCTCTCCAAACACGCGCTCGCCACCGACCACCGGCCGCTGATCACTGAATTAGACGAAGGCGACGGACAGGATGGTAACGACCAGTAAGACGCCTACAGCAAGTTCGGCAGTGCTCGAGAAATTCCATTCGTAGATTCGAAACATTATCGTGCTCCTAACCTTCCCTAAGGGTTGGACGGTGGCACTCGCCGAATGGTTCCGTCGGAATTTGCTCGTAAAACAGCGATTTTAGCGTCCTGATCGCCTCAGTTTCGACCAATCGGTCCTGGCGACGACCTCGCCCAGCAACTCCTCGTTGCCGCGCAGGACGACGGCAAACGAACCCGCTGAGGTCGGAATTGTCACGGCGTAGAGATCCCGGTCACCACGACGATCGACAGACGGCTTGTTGGTGGATTCGGAAAACAGCAGTCTCGTCTCGGCCGGACGGAATCGATCTCGACCGCCTGAGGCCGTGCCTTCCTTGAATGTGTTGGCTGCGACCGCGATCGTCCACGTTGGTCCGTTGACACCCGGTGAGATCTGCGGGGCGCGCGAAGTTCCGACTTCGAACGAAGCCGCCGGCTCGATGGCAATGGTCAGCTCGAGTTCCGCATCGATTCGTTCCCCCGCGACGCCTTCGTCCTCGAGCGTCACGCCATCGACATTCGAGGTCTTCCCGGTCTGTTGCACTTCTTTGATCGCGCGATCGTACGCAGCCTGTGCTTTCCGCTCGGCCGCGACAACCGCTTCCTGAATCCGCGCCATCGCCTCGGCCCCGGACGCCTGGGTGTCGCGATGCAGTGGATTGGCGCGAACGACGATCCTTTGATCATCGGGAGTCGGCCAGACCACGAACCACTTGGACGATTCACCACCGCGAACCGGCACATCGCCATTGACGTCGGCCACCGGGAACGGCAGCGCGGGACGCAGGATCTCGACCAACGTGGTCATTCGATCAGACGTCTGGGCCTGCACCGATCCACAGACGAGCGTGGCGACCGCTGCCGTCGCAAAGGCGGTGAGCCAGCCAGGAGCTCGGACTGAACGGTGACTACTTCTTCTTAGTGACATGCCAGAAATCGGCGAGGAGGTTGACGCTGACCTCGCGTCTATAGTCGGCCGTGGAGCGCAGGTCGTCGATTGGTTGAATCTCTCCGCGCATCACGGCCTGAGCCTGCTTGAGTGGGCTGCCGGCCGTCAACACCCGCTCGGTTCGGCGGAGCCGGACAACCGTGGGCCCGACACTCCCAAGGGCCACACGAACCTCCGGGCCACGGACAGCCGCGCACATGACCTTGGAGATCGCCTGGGCCCGTCGAGTGCCCACCTTTCGCCAGTACCTGTCGTCCTTCGATTCGAGGGACCTCGATTGCCACGATGATCTCGTCGGGACGCCGCACGCTGGCTCGATAGCCAGTGTAGAAGTTGTTGAACGGCACCCGTCGCTCGCCATTCGTGCTGCTCAGGACGACCATTGCATCGGCCACCGAAAGCACCGGCAACGCGTCGCCCGCGGGCGAAGCGTTGGCGATGTTGCCGCCAAGCGTCCCGCGGTTCTGAATCTGGCGGCCTCCGACTTCGCGCGATGCGGCGACGAGCATCGGAACACGCCGCCGGACCAGTGGCGACTGAATGAGGTCGGTGTAAGTCGTCAGTGCGCCGATCCGCAGTGTTCCGCGATCATCAGCGATCCCCTGGAGCTCCCGCAACGGCCAGAGATCGACAAAGCGCTTGTCGGCCAGCGTTCCAAACTGGAGTCCCACATACAGGTCGGTACACCCGGCCACCGGTGTCAGCGGCCCTTCGTCGCGCAGCATCGCCAATGCGTCTCGCAGTGTGCGAGGCCGCAGGAGCGAAAGAGGCGACAGCGCGGTTCTCATCGCTTACCTGCCCTACCTGCCCCACCTGCCCCACCTGCCCCACCAGCCCTACGAGCCCCTCTCCTAACCGACCGATAAATCGCCTCGTAACCCGTACAGCGACAGAGATTCCCGGCGAGAGCGTCTTGAATCGCTTTCGTGCTGGCACCTGGTCGGACGCCGAGCGACGCCATGATCATTCCCGGGGTGCAAATCCCGCATTGAGCCCCGCCTTCGACGACAAAGGCTTCCTGCAACGGATGAAGCTTGCCTTTGCCTGCAACACCTTCGATGGTCGAAACGCTCGTACCGTCGAGATGTGCGGCTGGGACGAGGCAGGAATTGATCGGGACGCCGTCGAGCAGCACCGTGCAGGCGCCGCACTCGCCCTCGCCGCAGCCCTCCTTGGTCCCGGTGAGACCGCAATCTTCCCGCAGAACATCGAGCGCGCGCTTCATCGGGTGCACGTCGAGCTTGCGCGAGACGCCGTTGATCTTGCAGCTAATCACGCGCGCCTCGCTGCTTTGAGCCGTGCTGACGTCATCAACCGCTCCGGAGTGGCCGGAATCGCGCGCACATCGAACCCGACATGCCGCAGTGCATTCACTACCGCTGGAGCGGGCCCATCGATCGGCATCTCACCAACACCTTTCGCACCAAACGGTCCGTGCTTATAAGGGCGCTCCAAAATCACCGTCTCGAGCGGCGGCGTATCCGGCGGCGTTGGGATGATGTAGTTGGTCAACGTCGGGTTGGCCATCTGCCCGTCGCGCATCACGACTTCTTCGAGGAGCGCGTATCCAACACCCTGCACGGTCCCACCTTCGACTTGCCCGGCCGCCATCATCGGATGAATCGCTTTACCGATTTCGACGACCGCCGTCACCTTCGTCGGCCTGACTTCCCACGTGGCAGGATCCACTTCGAGCTCCACCACGTTGCAGCCCCAGCCATAGCTCCCGTACGCATCTCCTCGATAACGCTCATCGTCCCACTGCATGTCGGGAGGACGTTCGTACTCCGCGGTGACGACGAAGGAGCCGTGTTTGCGGAAGTATGCGCCTGGCGTTTCGCCATTGAGCCGTGCCCGCATCTCCCGGGCCGCACGTTCGAGCAAGCGGCCGACGATCATGCAGGTTCGCGAAGCCACGGTCGGACCGCTGTCGGGCACTCGATCCGTATCGGCCTCCGAGATCTCCACCGCCTCGTATGGCAACTGCAGCGTCTCCGCCACGATCTGCGCGTGCATCGTCCGCGTGCCCTGTCCAATTTCCGTGGAGGCCACGAGAATACGGACGCCTCGAGCCGTCAGCTCGAGGGATGCCTTCGAGGCCAACTTCGTCTCACCGGCGCCGGTGAATCCCGAACCGTGAAAGAACAATGAGAGCCCGATGCCGCGGTGAGTGCCGCGCCACTTTCGGCGCTTGGCTGCAAAAGCAGTGCGGCGCACCGCTTCGCGCAGGACCGGCAATGCGCTGGTGTCGTCCGGCAGCACCTGACCAGTGGCGGTCGTGTCACCGGGTTTCATCGCGTTCTTCGCACGGAGTGCGACCGGATCCATGCCCAATGCGTCGGCGATGCGATCCATGTGAACTTCAACGGCAAACTGCGTTTGCGGCGCGCCGAATCCGCGAAACGCGCCGTTCGGCGGCGTATTGGTCCGCGCCGCCTTCCCTCGGATTCGCACGTTCGGGCACACGTAGGGACCCGTTGCGTGGATGAGTCCGCGTGACAGGACGACCGGGCTCAACGTGCAGTAGGCGCCGGCATCGAGCGTCACGTCGATTTCCATCGCAACAAGACGGCCGTCGCGCTTGAGCCCTGTTCGATGACGAACGATCGACGGATGACGCTTCGTCGTGGCGAGCATGTCCTCGACGCGGTCGTAGATCATCTTGACGGGTCGCTTCGCCTTGCGTGCGAGAAGCGCGGCGTGACACGCGATGTGTGAGGGGTATTCCTCCTTGCCGCCGAATCCGCCGCCAGTCTCGGTCTGCACGACGCGCACGCGATCGGCGGGGAGACCGAGAAGAACGGTCAGCGCACGATGCACGTAGTAGGGACACTGCAGCGATCCGTAGACCGTCATGCCATCACCTTCCGGCACGGCAATCACGCCATTGGTCTCGATGTAGAGCTGTTCCTGATGCGCGGTTCGATACTCGCCCTCGACGACGATATCCGCTGAGGCGAATCCCTCCGCGATCGCCCCTTTCTCGATGGCGATGGTCTTGAAACTTCGATTCGACTTTTCGGGATCGAAGAGCGCGGGCTGAGGCGTGTAGTCGACCGCAACGTTGGCCGCAAGGAGACGTTCCCGATCCTCATGAGCCAGAAGGATGATTGGCTCGGCGACGTGATAGATCTCGTGCTCGGCGAGGCACGGCTGATCTTCATCGATCAGCGCGACGATGTTCCGTCCTGGGACATCGCGATAGTCGACGACCGTGAATGAGGAAGCGTCGAACTCGAGGCGGATGCGGTCGAGGCGGCCGCGGGGAATGGTTGAGCGAATGGTCCGCCCGTGGAGCATCCCTGGAAAGGACAGGTCATCTATGTACTTGGCCGCGCCAGTGACCTTGGCGTCGGAATCCTTTCGCCGAACATTCTTCCCAACCGCGCGCCGCACCTGACGACTTTAACTGATCATTGGCCGCGCTTACGCGCGGAGGGGCTGCCGCGTCGCGCCAGAAGGTCGCCTACAAGCTGGGCCAATACGGTGTGGTCGTGGGTTTGCTACATCCCGACACATGACTACCTCATCTTTCCTCAACCGATGTGTTGTCGCGCTTTCGTGTCTCGCTTTATTTCCTGCGATCGCTGCCGCCCAGCCTGTGCCGGATGGCGGGCAGGTTGCGGCCGGGGCTGAAATCGGAATGTTTGTCCCAGCGGACGAGCAACTCGACCTGGGGATCATCGGCGGAGGTCTGATCGAGTTTTATCTGTCGCCCCGCGTAGGCATCCGCGGCACGGTCACTGCGATTCGCAACGGCTACGACCGCGAAGACGACGACAGCGAGGGTCAGCTGCGGTTTGGCGCCGACGTCATCTACAACTGGGAGTACGGAGCGGTGCACCCGTTCGTCGGCGCCGGAGCAGGGATCCATCTGCTGCGCTTCTACCGTGACGGCGACAACGAAGGCCCAAACGACAACGAGTTCGGCGCCCAGATTCTTGGCGGACTCGAGTTCTTCCTCAACCGCGCGTGGACGGTCAAGGGTGAAGGGCGTTACCAGTGGGTGGCCGATCGCCCGAATCTGGATCCTGATGGACTCGGGCTGACGATCGGGATCAAACGCTACTTCTAGGGTGAGCGAGGTCCGCCTTCCGCGCGAGCGAAGCAAGCGCGGCGTGTTGGCGCATAATGAGGGCCATTTTGGAGGCCCCATGCGCACTTCGCTTCTCATCGCGGTCGCGGGCGCGGCGCTCATCGTGACGAGCCCGTTCGCACAAGCACCTGGCGACCGTCCGGCTGGCAATCCACGCGGCACGCGGTCGGTTGCCGTCGCGCGCAACGGCATGATTGCAACGAGCCAGGCGCTGGCGTCGGCTGCGGGCCTCAAGGTCCTGCAGGATGGCGGCAACGCCATCGACGCTGCAATCACCGCCGCGGGCGTCCTCGCCGTCGTCGAACCGACGATGAATGGCGTGGGTGGGGATCTGTTCGCGATTGTGTTCGATGCCAAGACGAAGAAGCTCCATGCGCTCGACGCGAGCGGTCGCTCCGCGCACACGGCAACGCCGGAGGAATTTGCCAAACGCGGTATCCAGCAAATGCCAGGCGGCGGTGTCCTGTCCGTCGACGTCCCGGGCGTCGTAGAGGGCTGGAGTCAGTTGCTGCAGCGCTTTGGCACCATCACGATGGCCAAGGCGCTGCAGCCCGCAATCAAGTACGCGCGCGACGGCTTCCCGGTTCAGGAGATTCTGGCCGACGACTGGAACGACTCGGCGAAACGGCTGCAGCAGGATCCTGCGGCGGCGGCCACGTTTCTACCCAATGGACGAGCCCCAAGAATGGGGGAAATCTTCCAGAACCCCCGACTCGCCAAGACACTCGAGCTGATCGCGTCCGGTGGACGTGATGCCTTTTACAAGGGGCCTATCGCGCGCGCGATAGTGGCAGACATGCGCGCTCGCAATGGGCTGCTCGACGAGCGCGATTTCACTACCCACACCGCTGACTGGGTGGAAACCATTTCCACCAGTTATCGTGGCTACGACGTGCACGAGATGCCGCCCAGCACGCAGGGCTTTGTCACACTCGAGATGCTCAACATCCTCGAAGGGTTCGACATCAAGGCCATGGGCCATAACAGCGCCGACTACCTCCACCACGTCACAGAAGCAAAGAAGATCAGCTTTGCCGATCGCGCAGCCTACCTCGCCGATCGCGCGACGATGCCGAAGGACGCTCTGAAAACACTCCTGTCGAAGGACTACGCGGCGCTGCGCCGGAAAGAAATCGACCCGCAAAAGACCGGCACTTACAAACCTGCATCGCTCGGTGGCACCAACACGGCCGTCGTTGATTTCTCAGGAGTCGATCTCGGCGACACGATCTACATGACCGCAGCCGATGGTCAGGGCAACGTGGTTTCGCTGATTCAGTCGCTCTTCGCTTCGTTCGGAGCCGGCATTGTCGCGGGTGAAACAGGGATTGCTCTCCACAACCGTGGCTCCGGCTTCTCGTTGCAAGCCGGGTCATCCCAACCAGATCGCTCCGCACAAACGACCGCTGCATACGCTCGTCCCCGCAATGATCGTCAAGGACGGCAAGCCGTGGGTCTCGTTTGGGGTGATGGGTGGCGACAATCAGGCCCAGGCGCACGCGCAAGTCGTGATGAACCTCGTAGACTTCGGAATGAACATCCAGGATGCCGGCGAAGCGGCACGCATGCGGCACGGCGGCGGCGAGCTGTCGCTCGAAAGCGGCATCGGCCCCGAAATCAGAAAAGCGCTCGAAGCGCGCGGTCACAAGACACGCGACGGCCGCGGTGCCATGGGCGGCTTCCAGGGCATCCTCATCGACCCTCGGTCAGGCGTGTTGATGGGCGGCTCCGATCCGCGGAAGGACGGGGTGGCTATTGGATGGTAAAGAACTGTCGTCAGTTTTCAGTTGTCAGTTACCAGTTCAAAGAGGTTAGAGCTGAATTCCAGCAACCGGCCCTTTGAACTGACAACTGGTAACTGGTAACTGACGAAATCAGATCACCACTACGATTTCGTTCGAGACCGGTCCCGCGCCGCAGCGGTTTCTGGCGCGGATGCGGCCGTAGTAGCGACCCGGCGGGCCGACGGCGGAGATCGATGTGCCGGCACCCATCGAGGCGACGAGCAGGTTCGCGAGACCGGGCGCTGAGCCAACTTCCAGCACGTACTCTTCCGCGTAGGGCGCCGCGGTCCATGACATCGAGACGAGCGGACCGACTTGTGAAAACGAGAACGGTGCCGCCGATCCGGGGAGCGGACAGCTGCCTGTCGTTCCACGCCAGCCAAGCTCAACCACCTCGAAATCGCTGGCGGTCAGCGATCGGAAGGCCGGATTGAGGATGTCGTTCGGCCAGCGCGGATCGAACGTACCGCTGATGTACATGTCCGATCCGTTGTCGGCGACGATCAGGCCGTATTGCTTGAAGGCGCGAAACACCTTTTGGATGCCGGGATGGAAGCCGGAAATGTCTTTGTTGGCCTTCAGCCGGAGGCGTGCGCCCATCGGCAGAGCGGACGGGTTACTGCCCGCGCGATGCGAGGCGGGCCAGACGTAGCCGTTCGTCGCCCGCACGGTCACCCGAAAAGCGTGTCGGATCTCGTCGGGCGCGATGATCTCGTCCGCTCGGACGAGTCCCGGAAGGATGGCAAGTCCGGCCGCATCGGCAGACGTCCAACCCTCGGGCCGCCGCTGATTCGAACGCAGGTCGAAGAACGCTCCCGAGCCTGCTGTCCACTGACTTCCGTTCCATCGCAAGTCGAAGAGCTCGTAGAGGTGCTGATTGTCGCGGTCGACGATTAGCATGTGACGATCTCCACCCGCCGTGCTCGATCCGGGATACCCCCCCTCGATCCAGTGCGGCTGCGTGATCGCTTCGTCGGGAATCGGATACGCCGGGAATCCCACGCCGTCGCTCTCGTCGTCGTACTGAAACTGCACCATCCGCTTCGGCTGATTGCCCTGCACGACGATGTAGGGAAAGCCGTAGATCTCGGTGCTGCCCGGAGAGGCGTAGCCACCGAAATCCGGATGGAGACGCCGAGTGCTACCGTTGTTGATGAAAGTGATGAACTGCGACGACCGCGGATCGACGGGCGCGGTGCTGATGTCCTGGTTCCACCAGTTGTCCGGCGGGAACAGCGGCATCGCGCCGGGCAGCGTACCGCCGCGCTCGGCGCTGCTCACGTCCTTGTCCGGAGCCTCGGCGGAGGGGGACCACTGAGCCTCCAGCAGGGGATCGGCGGATCCGAGAATGGCAGCAACGGCGATCAGCGTGGGGGCAAGGAGTCCTCTGAGCACAATCACCTTGCCATCGCAAAAGTCCTGCCTGTAGTCATGCGACGTTAGATCGCGCAGCGGTGTGCACGCCTGTTCATGAGCACAACAGCATTGTGGTCAAGATGCCGATCCTGATCGTGTTGACCTGTCCGTGGACCCGCCTTCGCCCTTGATGTCTAAGCGAGCTACGGCAGGCAAGCCGTGGACCGTTAGATGCGCTGCTATCATGTGGCGCGGGGGAGGAAGTAATGCGCCAACTTGGAGTGATCGGAATCGCCCTGACGCTTGCGTTGTCGATCGGTTGCGGCAAATCCGACGAACAGAAAGCCGCTGAACAGGCCGCTGAGGACACGAAGAAGGCCGCAGAGGAGTTGGCCAAGGCCGCGGAGAAAACCGCACAGGCGGCAACCAACGAAGGGCTGTCAGCCGCTGCCAAGGCGCTCGAAGGCTTTGCCGGCGCGATGGCCGGGACTGGCCCGGACGGCAAACCGGCACAGGCAGTCAGCTTCCAGGCGCTGCAGACCGTGCTTCCTGAGGTCGCCGGCTGGGAGCGAGCGGAGCCGACCGGAGAACGAATGACGACACCCGTGTCGTTCTCGCAAACCGAGGTCGACTACACGAAGGGCGACTCCCGCGTCCAGCTCAAGATCGTCGACTCGGCCTTCAGCCAGATGCTCATCGCACCGTGGTCGATGTTCATGGCCACCGGTTACGAGAAACAGTCGTCCTCTGGCACGGAGAGATCGGTGAACGTCGGCGGCCACCCAGGCTTCGAGCGCTGGAACAAGCGCAACAAGGACGGCGAGCTCAATCTCGTCGTCAACAAGCGGTTCCTGGTGAGCATCGAAGGCAACAACATCGAAGACACCAAGGTGCTCGAGGAGTTTGCGACCAAGATCGATGCGGCCAAGCTCGCCTCACTGAAGTAGATGCTGAGCCTCTAAAGCCTGAAGCCCGCGCGAAGCGGATCGTCGCCATCAATCAGGAACGTGTGTTCGCCGGTGATCCAGGCCGAGCCTTGGATCTCCGGCACGATCGCCGCGAACTCACCAATCGGCCGTCGCCCGGCAATTCGGCCAACGAACAGCGTTCCGACGATGCTCTCGTGGACGAAGGGAGCATCCTCGGAGAGCACCCCCATCTCGCTGAGTACGGCCATCACCGCAGCCGTGCCGGTTCCGCACGGGGATCGATCGACTTCCGCATCGGCGAAGATGGTGACGTTGCGCAGGTGCGCATCAGGATGTTGTGCGGGTGCCGTGAAGATCGTGCCGTAGATGCCCTGCAGTCCCGAATCTTCGGGGTGCGACACCTGGCGGATGCGTTCGATTTCCCGCTTGATCTCCATGCCCAGGCGGCGCAACTCGCCGAGGCGTGCCGGGTCGATCGGCAGCCCTGCGGATTCGGCGTCCACGATCGCGTAGAACGCGCCGCCAAACGCAACGTCGACCGGAACCGTCCGCCCCCCAATCGAGACGGGAATACCGGCCTCCCACACGAAGGACGCGACGTTGCGAAACGAAACGCTCGATACCTTTCGATGACCATTGCCCTCGCTCACGCTCGCCGTCGCTTCGATTCGACCGGCCGGCGAATCGAGTATCAGGCTCGGTCCACCGGGCCAAATCAACTCGCGCTCGATGGCAATCGTCGTGACCGCGATGACGCCGTGCCCGCACATCGTGCTCCAGCCTTCGTTGTGCATGAACAACACGCCCGCGTGGGCTCCGCTGGTCACCGGCTCGGTGAGAATCGCGCCGTACATGTCCGCGTGCCCGCGCGGTTCGAGCATCAGCGATCGACGGAGATGGTCGATGTGCTTCTGTGCCCACGCCCGCTTGACGAGCATCGTGTCGCCTTCCGGGCTTGGCAGCCCTTCGACAATCAGGCGGAGCGGCTCTCCCGCGGCGTGGGAGTCGATGGTGCGGATGCGATGAATCATGGTTACTGTCGATGGAGGTCTACGGTCCACGGTCTCCGGTCTCCGGTCTCCGGTCTCTACGGTCTACGGTCTACGGTCTACGGTCTCCGGTCTACGGTAGCCACCAATGGCACGATTGAAATGTTTACCGTAGGCCGTGGACCGTGGACCGTAGACTGATAGAGCATTATTCCACCGACATGCGGTGCTTCTATTCAGACACCTTCGTTCTACCGCTTCCCGAAGGCCATCGGTTCCCGATGGCGAAGTATTCAGGGCTGCGGGAGCGCCTGATCCGTGATGGCATCGTCAGTCTCGCCGACCTGCATGAAGCGCCGCAGGCAACGTGGGACGAATTGCGGCTCGTGCACACGGCTGACTACTTGAGCGCCATTGAACTGGGGACATTGCCTCGCGAGGCGCAACGGCGGATTGGGTTTCCATGGTCGCCTCAAATGGTGGAACGCGCGAGGCGATCCGTCGGAGCCACGTTAGCAGCCACTCGGGCGGCGATTGAGGCAGGGGCCGCCGCCAATCTCGCAGGTGGTACGCATCACGCGTTCGCTGACCGTGGCGAAGGCTATTGCGTGTTCAACGACGTCGCCGTGGCCAGTCGCGTCTTGCAGCGCGACGCTGGCGTACGGCGGATTGCCATCATTGATTGCGATGTGCATCAGGGCAACGGAACCGCGGCGATATTCGCCAGCGACCGGGACGTCTTCACCTTCTCGATTCACGGCGCCAGAAACTACCCGTTCAGGAAGGAAACGAGCCGCCTGGACATCGAGCTCGAGGATGGGACCGGCGATGAGCCGTATCTCGCGCATCTTGCACATTCCCTGGAGTTGATCTTTCACGCCCACGATCCCGAGTTCGTGTTCTATCTCGCGGGCGCGGACCCTTTCGAAGGCGACCGGCTCGGCCGGCTGAAGCTCACGATCGAAGGCCTTCGACGCCGGGACGAGCTGGTCATCGGCCACTGTTCCCGCGCCAGCCTGCCGATTGTGGTAACCATGAGCGGTGGCTATGCGACCAACGTCGACGACATCGTCACGATTCACGCGAACACGATCCGCGTCGCAGCCGCGAGCGGAATCCCGGCTCGCACTACCTGAAGCACCTAAGCACGCCGGGCACCAGCACTGCGGCACTTGTGGCACCTGCGGCACCCTAGGCACCTGATTACTTCTATATGCAACGCTTCCGCCTACTCACTGAAGAACACGTCAAGTCGCTGTTGCCTCTTCCCGAATTGATCGCTGCGATGGAGGCGGCTGTCGCGCACTTTTCGGCCGGGGAAGTCCTGCAGCCGGTACGCAGCGTGTTGACGGTCGGCCCCACGCGAGCCTACTTCGGCCTCATGCCCGCCTACATCGAGAAGCCGGCCAGGCTGGGCGCCAAGCTGGTGACCGTCTTCAACGAGAATCACACGCGCGGTTTGCCATCGCACCTGGCAACCATCGTCCTGCTCGATGCAGACACCGGATCCCTGCTGGCGCTGATGGATGGGCGCTACATCACCGAGATGCGAACCGCGGCTGTGTCCGCGGTTTCCGTGCGACATCTGGCGCGATCTGATGCAGGCACGCTCGCGATCCTCGGCAGCGGCGTGCAGGCGCGCAGCCATCTCGAAGCCTACGGCGAGGTTCGCGAACTCAAAGAGGTGCGAGTGTGGTCACCGAGAGCCGAGAGTCGTGACCGGTTCGCCGCTGAGATGGGCGACCACGTGTCCGTCCCGATTCGATCAACCTCGTCTGCTGAGCACGCGGTTCGTGGCGCAGATCTCGTCGTCCTCGCGACCTCGTCCGTGTCACCTGTCATTGAAGCTGATTGGGTCTCGCCGGGCGCGCACGTCGTATCCGTGGGCGCGTGCCGCCCCGATCAGCGGGAAATGGCGGCCGACCTCGTGGCGCAATCGCGTCTGTTCGTCGACTCGAAAGCTGCCGCCATGGTCGAGTCAGGCGACGTGGTGCTCGGCATCAAGGAGGGGCGGTTTACCCAAGACCATGTGATCGGTGAACTCGGCGAAATCGTGCTCGGCCGTGTGGACGGCCGTAAGAGCGATACTCAGATCACCATCTTCAAGTCTCTTGGTATGGCCGTCGAAGATGTGGTCTCGGCAGATTTGGTATTTCGCCGCGCACTGGAAAGCGGCGCCGGCACCGAGTTGATGTTGTGATCCGAGGCGTTGTTTTTGTCGCCTGCGCTGGTCTCCTCACGCTGGTGAGTACGCCGGCGGCGGCCAACCCACAGTCGCAGGAGTTGGTGCGACGCGCGTTCGACTCCGCCTACAACCTGGACCACAAAGAAGCCCTCGACAATCTCGACAAGGCATTGGCAGCGGATCCCAACGATCCGGATGCCCATCGCGCCGCGGCAGTGATTGCCTGGCTTCGTATTGGATTCCTACGCGGGTCAATCACGGTCGACGACTATCTCGGCAACGTGTCGAAGCCCAACATCAACATGCTGCCTCCTCCGCCAGACGAAGCGCAGCGCTTCCATCGCCATGCCGCGCGCGCGTTGGAGTTGGCCGAAGCCGCCCTCAAGGCCCGGCCTCGAGATCCCGACGCTCTCTTCAGACTCGGATCCATCGTCGGCGTGCAGGCATCGTACGGTGCAACAGTCGAAGGCAAGATCCTTTCGTCGTTTCGAGCCGCAAGTCGTGCCTACGATGCACATGAGAAAGTGCTCGAAGTCGATCCAACACGAAAAGATGCTGGACTGATTGTCGGCACGTATCGCTATATCGTGTCGGCGCTGTCGATGCCAGTGCGGTTGATGGCCTACGTCGTTGGTTTTGGCGGTGACAAGGAACGCGGGCTGAGGATGATCGAGGAGGCCGCCGCACATCCAGGTTTCACCCAAACGGATGCGAAGTTTGCGCTGCTGCTGCTCTACAACCGCGAGCGTCGCTTCCAGGATGCCATGCGAGTTGCCCAGGACCTGCAGAAGCAATATCCGCGCAACCGTCAACTCTGGTACGAAGCCGGCGCCACCGAGCTGCGGGCGGGACGATACCCGCAAGCCGAGGCGATCCTGGACGAGGGGATTCGACGCAAGGATGCCGACCGTCGCGAGCGGATGTTTGGCGAGGATGCGCTCTGGCATTACAAACGAGGCGTCGCCCGCGCGAGACAGGGGCGGGTGGAGCTGGCCCGACAGGATTTTCAGATTCCGTTGGCGCGCGAAGCCCGCGACTGGGTGCGCGGCCGCGCCCATGCCGAAGTCGGCCAACTCGCCTTCCGGGCTGGAGACAAGGAACAGGCGCAGCGCGAGTATCGTCTTGCCATAGAGTTGGCAACGCGCGGCAACGATCCGGCCGGCAAAGCGGAAGCTGAAAACCTACTGCGGCAAGTTCGATAGCCGGGAAACAGCTTCCTTCGCGCGATCGAGGTATCAAATGGCACGTCGACGCCGTTGGCCGTTCGTTGTCCTTGGTATTGCCGTCGTTCTCGTGTTCCTCGGGATCGGCGCCGTCATCGCAACGGTGGCGTGGTTCCAGCAGAACATGGAGATTACGTCGAGCTCCTCGAGCGACGCTGAAACCGAATTCACGGCCGTGCGACAGAAATTCGGTGGTCGCGAGCCCTTGATGGAGTTGAACGGCGGCGTGCCACGTTTCACCAAGGCACGCGATCAGGCGTCGTCTACTGGCGGATCCCTGCAGACCTTGCACTTCCTCGTGTGGGATCCGGATGAAGAGAAAGTCATTCGCTTCTCCGTGCCCTTCTGGTTGATGCGCCTGAAGAAGGATCCGATTCGGTTCAGCGCCTATGCTTCGGGATTCGACGATGAGGGGGTCACGCTCAGGCCGGAGGATGTCGAGAAGTACGGGCCTGGCATCATCCTCGATTCGACCACGCGGGAAGGCGAGCGGATCCTGTTCTGGGCTCAATAGACAGGGGACTGTCCCCCGATGACAGGGACTGTCCCCTGTCGCAGAAACCGAGACGAATTCACAATTCTTGACAGCAGTTCCGCGGCTCAGCTGATGGCGCGCGGTTTGCAATTCCTCTAGCGCCTGCCTTCGGAGCGTCACCATGACGAGTCATCGAGGAGTCCGCTTTGCGGCTATCCTCCTGGCCCTCATCACGACTACGGGGTGTGGGTCGGTGTATGCGCAGGGCCGGCCGCGGTACCCCAACAATCCGAACTACCCGACGTATCCAAGCTACCCGGGATCACGAGGTGGTCGTGTCTATCAGAACCCCGCGTATGCACGAGGCTATGACGATGGCTATCGGCAGGGGCTAGACGCCGCGCGTGACCGCGATCGATATGACGTCCGGCGGGAAAGCTGGTATCGCAACGGCGAACGCGGGTATGACCGTCGCTACGGTTCGCGCGATCAGTATCGTCAGGTCTACCGCAACGGATTCAGCGCCGGCTACGACGTCGGCTACCGTGACGGCCGCTATCGCGACGGACGCGGGCGGCGCTGGTAAGTAGCGCTACGCCTGTGAGTTGTCAGTTTCCAGTTGCCAGTTCAAAGGCGGGACCGGCTCTCCTTTGAACTGGAAACTGATAACTGGAAACTGATCGCTATCCAGGCAGCCTGAGAAATCTCTGGATTCTCGCGAACAGCGTTTCGCGCGCGGGTGCGGAGACCGGCTTCGCGGCCATTGCGCGCGCTTCGTCGAGCTCGGTGCGACGCGTCGATACGACACGGCTGATGTGCTCGACCAGACCGGGGCGGGCCAGGGCGACCGCGCGGAATTGCTCAGCGGGAATCTCCAGGGCTCTGACATCGCCGATGGCGCGAACCGTGGCGGTGCGCGGATCGCCTGTCAGCATCGACATCTCGCCGAAAAATCCGCCGCTTTCGATCACGGCCACTTCCTTGCCCGACGGCTCCAGGACGACCCGGGCGCGGCCCGAGAGGATCACGTACATCGAATCGCCGGCGTCATCCTGCCGGACGATGGCTTCGCCGGCGGCAAAAATGTGCTCCTGCGCGGTGCGTGACAAGGCCAGGCGTGAATCCTCGGGGAGCGTGCTGAACAGATCGATTCCACCCAACCAACTCGCGGCCGCAACCACATCGCCCTCTTGCCGCAGCGGAAGCTCTTCACGCGAGTATTCGATCTGAATCGGCCACGGGATCTCGATGTTCTTGCGTCGAAACGCATACCAGATACTCGTGCGCACCTGATCGCGGGCCTCGAGCTCAAACGAGTAGTCCTCGACCCAAAACCAGATCCGAAACATGAGCGCAGAGCCGCCGAAGTCGTGCAGCAGGACCGACGGGGCGGGCGTACTCAGCACGAGCGGGCATTGCTTGAGCGCCTCAGCGACGGCCATTCGCACGTCGTTGGGCGGTGTCATGTAGCTCGTGCCGACCTCGACGAACAAACGCGTCGGGACCGTGGGTTCGGAGTAGTTGAGAATCGCCTCTTTCGAGATGATGCCGTTCGGAACGATGAGAAACTGACCTGACTTGGTCAGGAGTTTCGTCGCCCGCCACGTGATCTCCTGAACCTGTCCCTCGTTCGATCCGACCGCAATCCAATGGCCGACACGGAACGGCTTTTCGATTTGAATCGCCAGTCCGGCGAACAAATTCCCGAGCGTGTCCTGAAGGGCAAATCCCACCACCACCGCGCCAACCGCAGACGTCGTGAGCAGCTGCTCCTTCATGAGGACCGTTGCCACGATCGTGAACAGACCGATGAGGGTGACGTCCTGGACAATGGCCGGAAAACGATCCGACGGGCGGTGCTCGCGCCACGGATTGACGACCAGCGCGATCACAAGATTGATCAGCGCAAGCACGAAGACGAGCCGCGCCAGCGCGGCAAGAATCTCGACGTCGCCGATCGCCTGGCTGACGGCTAGCTCGAGCGCCAGGAATGCCAGCAGGAGCCAGGTTGAAAACTTCAGCCTGGAACGAACGAATCGGCTTTGAATCGCGGTGAGGAGCGCGAGCGTGATGACTAGCGCCACCACGCCGGCCAGCAGGAGGTAGGAGGGGGACATGCTGGATCAGTTCTCAGTTTCCAGTTACCAGTTCAAGGAAGAACTCGGACTCTCCTTTGAACTGACAACTGGTAACTGGCAACTTCGTCCTTACGTCAGCCCGCCTTCCTTCTTGAACGCGGCGAGATCGGCGGCACTGATCGTGACCACTACCGGCTTTGGATTGGAGCCGCCCTTGGCATCGCGCTCGGGATCGACTCCCCTGGCACTCTGCGCGGCGCTGACCTGCGCCGACTTCTTCTCACCGCCACCACTGCCCGGCAGCACGCGTCCGAGGGCACCGAAGCCGCGCCGCTGAGCGACCGGCTCTTCCTTCTTCTCTTCCTTCTTCTCTTCGGGCTTCGCGGCCGGCTTCTCTTCGGCCTTGGCGGAACCGCCGCCGGCGAGGCCAGCCGAACCAGCTTCGACGACGGCAATGCTCGCGGCTGGTACCGGGGTGTAGCTGATGTTCTTGTGATAGCGATCGGCCACTGTGGCTTTGCCCGCCAGCTTCTGCGTGGTGATCTGCTTGGCCAGTCGATCGAGGCGTTCCTTCATCTCGGGATGCGACGCGAACATACCGCGTTTTTCAGTGACGTCCTTGTTGCGTTCCTGCAGTCTGGTCAAGAAGCCGCTCAGTCCCTGCGGTGCGTACCCAAGCTTGTTGGCGAGCACGATGCCCTTTTCGTCGCTTTCGTTCTCTTCGCCGCGCCCAAAGCTGCTGTTGAGGATGTTCAGGTACACGTTGTCGACGACACTGTTGAACAGCGCGGCGTTACCGGACAGCGTTTCGTCGGCACCCATCTGGATGCTCTTGCTCTTCTGAATCGCCCGGATCGTGTGCTGCTCGGTGATATGGATGATCTCGTGGCCGAGAACGCCCGCCAGCTCGGCTTCGTCTTGAATCAAGGCGAGCGCGCCGCGTGTGATGTGCACGTAGCCGCCCGGCGCGGCAAACGCGTTGACGGCGTCCGTGTCGAGCACGATGAAGGCC
Source organism: uncultured Acidobacteriota bacterium (assembly GCA_963724485.1). GTDB lineage: Bacteria > Acidobacteriota > Vicinamibacteria > Vicinamibacterales > UBA2999 > JACCSI01. Next base: position 356,592 of record CAVRUW010000001.1, on the reverse strand, counting down.
CACGGGAAATTCGGCTTGGTGCTGATCTGGGTCAGTGCAGTCCCGACCAGCGCGACATACCGATGGACGTCGGCGTCCTGCACCACGCCGTAGCGTGTGCGAACCTTCTCGCTGACCGCGGCGCCAAGCTGCTGTTCCTCGGCTTCGCTCATGTGCAACTCACGAAGCTGCTGCGCGCGCTTGACCGCTCCGCCGATCTGACCGAACTGACCGCCCTCGTCTGCCCAGGCAGGCGCCGACAAGCCGACGCAAACGGTTACCGCCACCAATACTCGTTTCATGTCCTCTTGACCTCGTAGATAGCGACCGGCCGCGATTTTCCTTTCACGATGACCTCGCCGAGAGGACGGATATCATAGCGTCCTTTCAACGCCTCTCGCGTGGCCTCGCTGATGATGATTCGCGAGCCGTAGTCCTTGTTCAACGATTCCAACCGGGCTCCGAGATTTACCGTATCCCCAATGACGGTGTAACTCATGATGGTGTCGGAGCCGATGTTTCCGGCCACCATGTCGCCCGTCGAGATCCCGATACCAATGTCGAGACGTGGACGGCCCGCCGCCTCCCACTCCGTGTTGAGCTGATCCAGCTCCCTCGTCATCGCCAGCGCCGCTTGAACCGCGTGCTCGGCGTGATCCTCGTCGTCCAGCGGCGCGCCGAACAACCCCATCACCATGTCCCCGACGAACTTATCGAGCGTGCCCCGGTGCTCGAACAGGATCCGGACCATCCGGGAGAAATACTCGTTGAGGAGGCTCACTACCTCTTCCGGCGCCACCTTTTCCGACAGCGCGGTGAAACCGCGCACATCCGAGAACAACACGGTCATTCTGCGTCGGCGACCGCCGAGCGCCGCGCGAGCCGGGTCGTCGATCAGCTGTTCGTAGACATCTTTTGGCACGTAGCGCGAAAAGAGCTTCTTGACCTGCCGCTTTTCTCGACCCTCCACGAAGTACTGCCAGGCAAGCTGGCCGACAAAGGCGAGACCGACGGCGAGCAGCGGCAGAACGAGCGGCGTCCACAACCCGTTGGCAAACCACAGGAGGCTGGTCCAGATCGTGACCGCGGCCACGCCCGCCGTGATTCCGGCCAGGATCCAGGGACTGACGACAGCGCCAGCGAGCCCGATGACGAGCGCGCTCGCGAACGTCGCGCCCAGGCCGCCAGGGAACACAGCGAGCTGGTCGAGAGTCCGTGCGCGAAGCAGGGCATCGATGGAGTTGGCGTGAATCTCTGCGCCGGGCGATGGCGTGCCGAATGGTGTGGTGAAGACGTCGTATGTTCCTGATGCGCTGGCACCTACGATTACGATGCGGTCCTTGAAAATAGACGGATCGACGTCCGGCTTTTCCCCATTTAGAAGCTGGATCTCGGACCTGAACAAGTCGTAGAAAGATCGGCCCTCGAAGGCCGTCACTCCCTCGGGCGTGATGTTCGGCCCACGAAACGGGATCAGGATGCGGCACGCCCTTGTGGGCACGCGATAGTTGTCTGGCAGTTGCTCAATCAGCGGAATCGTAGTGGAGCCAATCGTCAGGCGACCGGGAGCAGCATGCACTGCGGAGGCATCGAGGCCCTGTGCGAGCATTGCCGTCGTGACCGAAAGCGATGGGACATCTCGTCCATCTACGCGGATGAACGGCACCATACGCCGCGCCGGACCATCGGAATCCACGACCCCGAAGGAATGACCGATCGCGCGGGCGGCTTTCGCAAGGCTGTCGATCGGCGGAATCAGTTGCGGCCGTGACTCGACGCAATCCCCGGCCTTGAACGGTTGATTCAGCGATGGAATGTGCTCAAGCGGCACCTTCAGCGCCTTCGACGGATCGAGAAGCTCATCGCCCGCGGCGTCAGCCGCGAGGATGACGTTGCCCGATTTCGCGATCGCGTCCGCAAGCGCCTGATCCGAGGCGGCACCAGTCCACTCCTCCTCACCAACCGTGAAGCGCCGCACATCCGGCTCGGTAAACAGGATGTCGTAGACGACGAGCTTCGCCGGCGCGCGGGCGAGAAAATCGATGAGCGTCGCGTGTGCCAGTCGGGGCCACGGCCAGCGTCCCACGATCCCGGCCATTCGCCGCACGCTGTCGTCGTCGATCGACACCATGATGATGTCGGGACTTGGCGCGGAAGGATGCGCCGTTCGGCGGACGCGCCAGTCATACGTCACCAGTTCGGCCCGTTCCAGCAAGCGGCTGGACAATCCCCAAGCGATGAGCGTCGCGAACGTCGCGATCGCCGCTCCAATCCCTAGCTTGCCGAGTAGTTTGCGTTCTGTCTGAGCCATCGAATGCCCGGTCAGGTCGTGCCCGAGTCGGCAATGACGAGCGTCGATTTCACGGCACCTTTAACTGCGGAGAGAGGAATCGTTCGCACGTGGCCCCCATCATCACGCATCACGCATCAGATGTCAGGGTTGGCTCAGCGGTGCCACGGCGTCACTTGACACATTCCGTAATAGGAATATGATTGCCTTGTGCCTCGAGCTTCGACGAACACTGACGTGTTCAACGCCGTCGCAGAGTCGCGCCGGAGAGACATCCTGGTCTACCTCGCTGCGTGCGAGCGACCGGTCAGCGACATCGTCGACGCGCTCGAGTTGCGGCAGCCGTCAGTGTCGAAGCACCTTCGCGTGCTCCTCGACGTCGGGCTGGTGAACGTGCGCCGCGAAGGTCGGCAGGCGTTCTATCGCACGAACGGGGAGGCAATTCGGCCGCTGCACGAATGGGCGGGCACGTTCGAACGTTACTGGAAACATCAGCTCGCACTGATCAAGGAGCGGGCCGAAAGGGGAAATTCGTGACGACTACTGCGACTTCAGCACTCGAGCATCTGACCCTCAACCTCACACAGGAAATTCACGTTCGTGCGTCACTGGCTGCGACGTTCGACGCCGTTCTGGAGCAGATGGGTCCAGCCAATGAAACTCCAGACGGAACGCCGCTCCCGATGACGCTCGAGCCGCGCCCCGGCGGGCGATGGTTCCGCGATCTCGGAGATGGCAACGGTCACTTCTGGGGGCATGTGCAGGCCATCAAGCGGCCGACGCTTCTGGAAATCACCGGGCCGCTGATGATCTCCGGTCCGGTGATGTCGAACGTTCAGTACCGCCTGCGCGAAGTCGACGGCGGAACTCTCATCGTTTTCCGGCATTCAGCTCTCGGGTTCCTCCCCGACGAGCACCGACGAGGGATGGCCGACGGCTGGACGCCACTTCTCAATCGCATTCGACAGCAGGCGGAAGGCATCTAGGTTCCGAGTTCCAAAGTTCTAAAGTTCGCGGATCAATTTCTCGAGGAGAGCGACATGACGATCATTCAAGCCCTACAACAGGAACTCGATCAGGAGGCGGCAACGACCAAGCGGGTGCTCGAGCGCGTGCCGGGCGATCGCCTCGCGTGGAAGCCGCACGACAAGTCGATGTCGCTCGGTCAGCTGGCGCTGCACGTGGCCACGCTGCCCGGAGCAATTGCGGAGATTTCCAAGCAGTCGCCGTTTCAGGTGCCGCCGTTCACGCAGCCGAGTGTCACCAGCGCGGCCGAGCTGGTGCCGACACTCGAGCAGAGCGTCAACAACGCGAAGCAGCACCTTGGGACACTCAACGAAGCCGCGTTGATGAACATGTGGCGCCTGGTGGACGGCGATCGCGAGATCTTCGCGGTGCCGCTCGGCGCACTGTTCCGGTCATTGATGTTCAACCACTGGTATCACCACCGTGGCCAGCTCTCGGTGTATCTCAGGCAGTTGAACGTTCCGGTGCCATCGATCTACGGACCGAGCGCCGATGAAAATCCGTTCGAGGTTGGGAGGGCGGTAGCCGTCTAGCGGTGCCGAGCCACAGGGAGATCAAGGAGATCAGGGAAACCAATCTCCCCGACCTCCCTGAACTCCCCTGTGTCTCCTTACCCGACTCCCAACAAGTTGTTGAGTCGCCCGACAACAAGCTTCCACGCCAGGTAGTAAGCCACTATCGAGATAGGAAACCCAATGGCGAACAGCTCGGGCGTCCAGATCATCTTGCCGATGGCGACCTGCACGCTGTAGGCGAGCGGCGCAATCACGACAGCGAGCAGGGCTCCATGAACCCCGACAGGGATCTCGCGTTGCCTCTTCACCCACACGAACAGCATGTTCCACAGCCCCCATGCGTTGGGCACCAGGCCGATCGGAAAGATCACGACGTCTTCGATGTGGAAGTCATGACTGGTCGGACCAGCGATCGCGAGCACCAGGATCACGAACGGAATCACCATCGTCGGCAGCGCGATCCCTGCCAGATAGGCGCGTAAGTAGGGATGCATGGTTCCTCAAAGCATCAACACGAGATGCGTAATCAGAGACGGTTGCAACAGGCACGTGACGAGCGCGGCAGCAGCCAGCAGGTAATCACCGGCGCTTGGACGTTCGGATTGGTGGACGCGGCTTTGAACCCTGGGCCATAGATCGGCGGACGGGGAATCGACTGTCTGCGACATCGCCGAGCGCACGAGCTGAATAACTTGAACGTCGGTGGGCTCACTCATGGTGTGACTCCCTCACGCTGAAATGCCTCTTTCAGTTGCCGCATGGCTCTGAACGCGCGCGACTTCACCGCGCTCCGCGAAACGCCGAGAGCCTTGGCGATGTCCTCGTGCGGCCACTCCTCGACGAACGCCAGGTGGGCCACGATGCGCAACTTGGGAGGAAGCTGTATGAATGCCCGTTCGACACGGACGCTAACGTCTTGCCGGGCGGACGAATTCGACGTCGGAGACGGCGTTGCAAGTACGACCCGTCCGCTTCGTCCGCGCCGAAAATGGTCAACAGCGACGTTACAGGCGATCCGGCGAGCCCAGGCACCAAAGCTTCGCGTCGGGTCGAAGCGCGCATGCGCGCGATGAATCCTCCAGAACACTTCTACTGTCGCCTCCTCCGCATCGGCTGGATTTCGGAGAATTCGCAGCAACCAGCCGTACACCTCGCCGTGAAACTGCTGAAAGACGAGCTCGAACGCCTGGGGGTCCCCCCTGGCGAACTGGTGCAGCAGTTCCATTGCTATTCACCTTACGTTGCGACAGGTGCCGGCGGCTTCATGGAAGAGACATGCAACCACCAACCGCTTCCCGCGCGTAAGAGGAAACAGATGCTGGAGGTGCACGACATGACAGCTTTCATCACGGCCAAGGCAGTGTTCTTTGCGACGGCGTTCCTCGGAGGATGGATCTGGGTGATGCGGCAGGTTGAGCCGTTGAGCCGCGAATGGGACGCCGTCCTACCGATGTGGCCGGCCTGGATCGGCCCGGCGGTCACGGCCGTCGGGGCCGCCGGCACGATGATCTGCATCGGGATCTTCGTCGTTCGGGGCCGCGGGACGCCGGCAATCTTCGACGCGCCGACCCAGTTCGTGGCCATCGGGCCCTATCGATACGTCAGAAATCCGATGTATTGGAGCGCTGCGACACTGTTTGCCGGCCTTGCGCTCTCGACATCCTCACTCGCGGCGCTCGCCTTCGTTCCAGCTTGGTGGCTGCTGATCCACGCGTTCGTCGTGCTCATCGAAGAGCCTGGCCTGCACCGACGATTCGGCGACACTTACGCCGAGTACTGTGATCAAGTCCCGCGCTGGATCCCACGACTCCAGCGGAGTACTCGGCGTCCGCGTTCCGCGAGCCTACTCGTGACGCAGCGCCACTAAGGGATCGACGCGGGCCGCGCGCGCTGCAGGCAGGTAGCAGGCCAGCAGCGCGACCGCAATCCAGATCACTCCAATGACAACGTGAGTCGTCAGACTGGTGCGCGCAATGCCTTGCAGGATCGACCCGGCAACGCCGGTCAGGGCCGCGGTCAAGCCTTCACCGATCGCGACGCCAACGAGCACGATGGCAAGGCCGTGGCCGAGGACCTCGCGGAAGACATCGGAACGACTGGCACCGAGCGCCATTCGGACGCCAATCTCCTGTGTCCGAAGAGCGACGCGATAGGCAATCACGCCGTAAAGTCCCACGCCGGCGAGTACAAGCGCCAGCAAACCGAAACCTGAGAGCAGGTTCGCCAGCCACCGAAATGGCGCGTATCGCTGCTCGACATAGGTGCTGAGCGTCTGAACGCGGTAGACGCGGAGTCCCTGCCCCATATCGAGCAACGTTCGTTGAACGGGCTGGACCATCGCGGCCGCATCGGTGCTCGCATCAAGAAGAATGGCTGTCAGCCGACTCGCGTCGTCTTGTCCGAATGGGTAATACACGTGTGGCTGGTCGGACTCGCCAAGACCCCTGATCGCGGCATCGCGAGCAATGCCGACGACAATCGCCGATCGCGGCGCGTCACACCCAAGCGTGATGCGCTGACCGACGACCTGCCCCTCAGGCGAGAGCCGGCGAGAGAGGCTGTCGCTCACTATTACGGTGTCGGTCGCGGCCGTGAGGTCATTCGACGCAAAGGCGCGGCCCGCAATCAACTCGATGCCCATGGTGTCGAAGTAAGCAGCATCGACGCCGCTGTTGGTTGCCCTGAGTCGTGGGCCGTCAGCACGCGACGTGCAGGTCGAGCCCGCCGGCATGAGAGCCAACGATGACGTGAGTGCCGCATTCCGAATACCCGGCAAAGCCCGCAACTGTTCCAGAGCCCGCGCGTAGAACTTGTCACGCCCTTCAGGAGTAAAGGGCGGCGACGGCACGAGGACATACGCGTAGAGGCGTCCGTTCACCTGGAATCCCGGGTCAGTCGTGTGAAGCTGTCGAAGCGCTTGAAGAAAGCTTCCAGCGACGAACAACAGCACCAGTGACATCACGACTTGAGCGACCAGGCCAAGGGGCCGGCGTCGAGGAAGCCCTCCCCCGATCTCGTTCTTGAACGCCATGAGCCCACTACCCTGAGACGTTCGCCACGCCGGCAGCAGTCCGCACAGGACGGTCGTTGCAAGCGCCACGACCGTGACAAAGGCAATGACCCGCCAGTCGAGAGACAGGTCCGCTTGCAGCGCGAACGCCCCAAGAAAAGGTGGGACCGACGTGCCCAAGGCTCGGTTCGCCCAAACCGCGAAAATGAGGCCGGAGATGCCTCCACCAACCGCGAGCACGAGGCTTTCGATCAGCAACTGCTGAATCAGCCGAACACGTGACGCGCCAAGTGCTCGGCGCACCGCAATCTCCCTTTGGCGGAGCGCCCCACGGACCAGGAGGAGGTTGCCAACGTTCACGCACGCGATCAGCAACACCAGCCCTACGACGGCGGCGAGTAACGTCGACAGCATGGCGCCGCGTCGTCGGAATTCCGGTTCGGCAACTGCTCCTGTCGGTTCGACAATTACTGGAGAATGAGCTTCGTCTGTCGCACTCGATCGTGTTGCTACCTGCGCATCGATTGCGTTGAGCTCCGCCATCGCTTGAGCAGAGCTGGCATCCTCGCGCAAACGGCCAAAGACTTTCAGCATGCCGCGCAGGCCCCCCTTCTCGAGCTCCGCCGCCAATCGCGGACGGGACTGGACCGGCACCCATAGATCCGTGCGGATCGGGGCGAACACGCCGATGAACTCGCGCGGTGCAACGCCGACGATGGTGTACGACTCTGTTTGAGAGCGAATGACGCGACCCATCACGTTGGGGTCGAGGTCGAAGTGCCGCTCCCACACGGCATAGCTGATGACGGCGGCCGCTTCGCGGTCGTCCGCGATCCAGCGTCCCAACGCCGGGGTGACCCCGAGCACATCGCCGTAGTTGGCTCCGACGACTTCAGCGGTCACGAAGCTGCCGCGGCCGTTCACCTCGAGGTCCGACTCCATTGGGAGCGCGATAGTGAGGCCTGAGAACAAGCGACTCCGGGCCTGAACTTCGCGGTACACGGGATACGACCACGGCGCGGTTTCGCCACGAGCGACGCGGACCAGACGCTCGGGCTCGACGACCTGCATCGGTCGCAGCAGCACGGAATTGATCACGCCAAAGATCGACGTATTGACGCCAATGCCAAGCCCAAGGCACAGCACGGCAAGAAACGCGAAGCCCGGCGCACGCCTGAACTGCCGCAAGGCGTAGCGGACATCGCGCCCGAGGTCGCCGATCTGCCTGGTGCCGCGAGCGTCGCGATGTTCTTCCTTGATTTGGTCGAGCCCACCGAACTCGAGCCGTGCGCGACGAAGGGCTTCATCGCGCGGCAGCCCACGCCGGACGTGGGATTCCACCAGGCTCTCGATATGAAATCGCATCTCGTCGTCGAGATCTCGTTCGACGGCGTCGCGTCTCAAGAGGGATCGAAGACGGAGTCGCAGGTTCGTCCACATGGCCCTTTTTCCTAGACGCTTTCGATCACCTGCGCGACGGCCTCGCTCAACTTACGCCAGGCGGTGATCTCGACTTCTAGTCGCGCACGCCCGCGCTTGGTGAGCTCGTAGTACTTGGCGCGCCGGTTGTTGTCCGACACACCCCACTTCGCCTTGATCCAGCCGCGGCGTTCAAGACGATGCAGGGCGGGGTAAAGAGAACCCTGGCGAATCGTCAATGTGGCACTGGAAATCTGATGGAGCCGCTCCGAAATCGCCCATCCGTGGCGCGGCTCGAGGGCGAGGGTCTTGAGAATCAGCAGGTCGAGCGTTCCTTGCGGCAGGTCGAGAATCTCGGACATCGACGACTCCCCTTCGGCTTCGACAAGAAGCTACTGCAACTCTTGTCGAAGTGCAAGGGGAGAAGACGATCGATTGAGGCGCGACTTCACCCACGCGATGCTCTGCGCAATGACGCGCCGCGTCTCGTCGGTGTCGTTCAGAATCTCGAAGCCATGATCGCCGGCCGGATAGTTGATGAGCGACACCGGACCGTTCTTCGCCAGCCCCGCGGCGACGAACGCGTCAATGCTGTCGTTCAGTGGCTTGGCGTCCCGGCCGGCGCGAACCACGAGCGTCGGCGGAAATCGGTCGCCGCGTTCACGCGCCTGGACCAGCGCAGAGTGCGGCGCCAGCTGCGCGTCCCGATCGCCGTCCCCGAACGAAAGGATGGTGTAGGTGAGGACCACGCAGGACGCCGGTGACTTGTCGCCCAGCATCGTGCCGGCTACCGTTCCGCCGGCCGAGAAATGCCAGCTACAAAGCCGCGAGGTGTCCAGTCCGTACTTCGTCGCGTTGTTCTTCAAGTAGTCGACCAGAGCGAGGGTGTCGTCGCTCGCCGTCACCACGGACGTCCGGTCCCTGGCCAGCCGCTTGTCGAAGTTCACCGCCGCCAGTCCTTCCGCCGCGAGCACGCGCCCGAACGATGTGTAGAACGCGGCTGTCCGCCAATCGTTCACGGAACCGCCGCTGACCAGCAGGACCACTGGATAGGTGCCACGCGCCGCAGGCAGGTAAATGTCTGCCTTCAACGTCGTCTCGCCAGCGGTTCTAAAGACAAGCTCCCGCTCCACACGCACGGCGTCCATGCCCGGAACGGAGTAGAAAACCGGAATCTTCATCTGGTCGCGCGGGGCTTGCGCCGCGGCGGCAACAGACGTAACGAGCAATGCCAGGACTGCAACGGTGTTTCGCACGGCGCGCTCCCTCTAAGTCACCGACCAACCTACCCTTGACGGCGCTGGCAATCGCTGCCTCACTCAGAAACGCTAAATCGCTGAGACACGGCAGCGAGACGCGAGCACGCCGGTGGCTAAGCTGAGGTCCAGATCGGCCACGAGGAGGCCCTCCTGGCCGTACGGCTGGTAGCACTGCAGTGTCCCGTCGGGGCGCACGACGGCCGATGTCGTGCCTGAACCCTCACTCGCACAGTTCACCGACGCGAAGTAGCACGTATTCTCGGCCGCGCGACAGAGCATGGCTTTCTCGTGAAACGTGTTTGCGGGATCGGCAAACGTCACTGGCCGATAGCTCCCAGGGTCGGCGACGTGCGCGTGCGGGTGAAAGACGAGCTGCGCGCCTCGACGCACGGCCCACCGCACGGTTTCTGGATAGCGCCACCCTTCGTGGCAGATCACCACGCCGAACGTCAGCGGCCCCACGCTGAAGAGACGACGTTCGGTACCGAGCGCCGGGTAGGTGCTTTCCTCCGACGGATCGATCTGGCCCTTGTCCTGCCACCCGGCAATGGAGCCGTCCGCATCGATCACACACGCGGTAATCTGCAGGCCGCGGTCGGTGACACGCTCCGTGCCCAAGACCACGCTGACGCGGGCGCGTCGCGCGGAATCCGCCACTGTGGTCAATGCCCTCTCGAGGAAAACGGGATCGGGGGGAGGTGCCTTCTGGCCAGGCCATCGATAGCCAGGGACGAAGCACTCCGGAAAGCAGAGCACAGCTGCGCCTCGACCCCCGGCATCTGCGACCGCGGATGGTCGCGAGGCTGCACGGAGTCGTCGGGTGATCGTTGGCACGCGAAGGTTGGCCAGGGCGATGCGAACGTTGCTGATATGTCCTCCTTTATCCGAAGACGGTCACACGATACATGCAAGAAGGATGAGCACTGTAGCTCTTTGGAGGACGTCAAAACCGAACTTCGGAGCACTACCGTAACTAAGGAATACGCCGGACACGCTCGCAGTGTCCAGGTCGCCGAATCACGTGCACAATAGGCAGCGCAGATGTCCCTGGCACCTGGCACACGGATCGGGCCGTACGTGATTCGCTCGTGCTGGGTTCCGGCGGGATGGGCGAGGTCTATCGTGCGCACGATCCCAAGCTCGATCGCGACGTCGCGCTGAAGCTCCTGCCCGCGGACCTGGCGAATGACGCGGATCGCCTGCGGCGATTCGAGCTCGAGGCGCGCTCTGCCTCCGCACTCAATCATCCGACCATTGTTGCCATCTACGACCTGGGTCAGGACAACTCGCGACCCTACATCAGCATGGAACTGGTCACCGGCGAAACCCTGCGACACATCTTGCAGGTGGGCGCGATGACGCCGCGGCGCGCGTTGCAGATCGCAGCCCCGATCGCCGATGGGCTGGCAAAGGCTCACGAAGCGAACATCGTTCACCGAGACCTCAAGCCGGAAAATCTGATGGTTTCGCATGACGGCTTCGCGAAGATTCTCGACTTCGGGCTGGCGAAGCTCGTCAGGGATCCCGGTGCCAGCGCGGCACTCGAGACCATGAGCGCGAAAGCGACCTGGCCTGGAAGCGTCGTCGGTACCGTCGGCTACATGTCGCCCGAGCAAGCGAGCGGCGCGACCGCAGATAGTCGATCGGATCAGTTCTCGTTCGGCCTCGTGCTCTACGAGATGCTCACCGGAAAACGGGCGTTCGACCGGCAGACCGCGGTCGAAACGATGTCCGCCATTATTCGCGATGATCCGCCACCGATCGAGCAGGTCAATCCTGCGGTCCCAGCGCCGGTTCGCTGGATCGTCGATCGGTGTCTGGCGAAGAACCCATTTGATAGATACGGATCGACGCGCGATCTGGCGCGCGACCTGGCGAGTGCTCGCGATCACTATTCCGAGTTGACGACGTCGAGCGCGACCGGCCTATCTGCATCATTGCCCGCAATCCGTGTCAGACAGCGGGAGATCGTTGCGTGGGCGCTAGTCGCCGCACTCGGGCTAGCGGCAGTGGCTCTCTGGTTCCGACCGACTGAGAACGCGGCAGCAGATCCCAACCGAATTGTCCGCTTCACAGTCGCGCCGCCGAAGGACGTCACCTTTACGTCCTCAATCGGTAGTTCACCGTTTGCCCTGTCACCCGACGGGCGCCATCTGATATTCGTGGGGAGCGGCGCTGGCAACCCGCGCCGGCTCTGGCTGCACTCGTTCCACTCGCTCGAATCGCGCCCGATCCCAGGAACCGAGGGCGCATTCGTCCCGTTCTGGTCGCCTGATGGCCTCTCCGTCGGGTTTTTTACCCCGAACGCGTTGAAACGAGTGGCCATCTCGGGCGGGGATGTAACCACCATCTGCGAAGCGCGATTCGGCGGCGGCGCCACCTGGAATCGGGACGGCGTGATCCTGTTCGCTCCGTCGATCGACTCCGCCCTTTTCCGGGTCTCGGCGGCGGGAGGGACGGCGACGCCGGTCACGGTCTTGGATACGAGCAAGGCGGAGAGTGCACATCTCGGACCGCTGTTCCTGCCGGACGGCCGCCACTTCTTATTCGGAGTCATAGGGGGCCAGGAGCAAGGTCACTACGTAGGGTCGCTCGATTCCCCTGAACGAAAACGCCTGTCGATGGACGGGTTGATGGTATCGATGCTGGGTTTCAGCGAGCCGGACTTCGTGTTGTTCACGCGCGACCGCACGCTTATGGCCCAGCGGTTCGACCTGACGCGTCTCGATCTGACTGGGGAACCGCTTCGCGTGGCGGAGGACGTCGAGCGGCTCGGGATCAGTGCCAGTTTTGCCGTCTCGGCGAGCGGGGCGGCGCTCGTGCACTGGAACGGGAGTGACACGATCACGCAGCCGACATGGTTCCGACGCGACGGCACGGTCGATGGAACTTTGGGACCACCGGGGGGCTACCGGAACGTCGCGCTCTCACCCGATGGGCGTCAAGCGGCTATCGATCGATTTGACGGGACGCCAGGAATCTGGCTCCTCGATCGCGCTCGTGGTACCACCACTCGAGCAACGTCGGGCGCGCTCTACGAGTCCACCCCGGTCTGGTCGCCCGACAGCAGCCAGTTGGTGTTCGCGAAGGCGACAGACGGGCCCCCGAACTTGTACGTGAAGCGAATCGGCACCGGCGTTGAGGAGCGGCTGTTCCACAACGTCCTCCAGAGCTTTCCGCAAAGCTGGTCTCCGGATGGACGATTCATCGTGTATGCGACGACCGACCCGAAGACCAACTCTCAGGACATCTGGAAGGTTCCCGTCTCCGGCGATCGAACGCCGACTCCGGTCCTGGGAACACAATTCAATGAAGCGAGCCCTCGAATCTCGCCCGACGGTCGCTGGATCGCGTATTCCTCGAATGAGTCCGGAAGGCTCGGGGTCTACGTCACTCGTTTTCCGGAACCTGTCGGTAAGTGGCAGGTGTCCACGAACGGCGGAAACTTCCCGATATGGCGGCGTGATGGACGCGAGCTCTTCTACCGCGCTCCCGACGGGACGCTGATGGCCGTCCCGGTCGCGGCGGGCCCCGACTTTGCGCCCGGGACACCAATCCCGCTCTTTCAGCCGCGTGCTGCCGTCGGCGGACTAGGCGCGGGCACGTTCTACGACGTTGCACCCGACGGTCGCTTCTTGATCAATATCTTTGTGGAACGGACATCGCCGCCAGCGACGGTCGTGTTGAACTCGCGACCGGCCACGGCCCAGCAGTAAAAACCATGACAACTCCGCATGCGATGAAGCGGTTGGCCGGCTTCTTTCTCCTGGCGATAGCGCAGGTCGTCCCTCAACCGGCTGCTGCCCCGCCTGACCAGTTCTTCGACTCGACCGGCGTTCGCATCAGATACGTCGAGCAAGGTAGCGGGCCGGCCGTCGTCCTGATGCACGGTTATACCGGCACGCTCGACCGGCACTTCATCGCCAACGGCGTGTTCGCGGACCTCGCGAAGGATCATCGAGTGATCGCGTTCGACCTTCGCGGTCACGGCAAGAGCGGGAAGCCGCACGACGCCGCCGCGTACGGCGAGGTGATGGCCAGCGACGTGGTGCGCCTGCTCGATCACCTGAAGATCCCGCGCGCGCATGTGATTGGTTATTCGCTGGGCGCGATGATCGCGGGACGACTCGCGACGATGCATCCCGAACGGCTGATGCGGGTGGCGTATGTGGCGTCACTTCCAGTGAGCGACAAGGACACCTACATCGAGAAGTTCGCGGAGGAATCCGTCAAGGAGCTCGAGAGCGACCTCCCGTTTCGCTCGTTGACGCTGGCCCTGCAACCAACGGGGTCGAAGCCGCCCACGGATGATGAAATGCGGAAGATGATGGCTCCGCTTGTTGCTGCCAACGACGTCAAGGCTCTCGCGGCGCTGTGGCGCGGCTATCGCACATTGATCATTCAGGACAGTGCGCTGGCGTCGGTGCCGGTGCCGATGATGGTCCTGATCGGCAGTGAGGATGCCAGTGCGGCAGGCGTGCCGGCGTTCGCGAAGGCGCATCCGCACGCCCGGACGCTCGTGGTTCAGGGGGCGCAGCACGGCGGCCCGCAAGGCGTGATGCGTCGGCCGGAGTTCATGGCTGCGCTTCGAGAGTTTCTGGCAGCGGCGCGCTGACGTCTTCCACCTTCGCTCGCCTGGAATCGACCGCGAGCTTCGGTGGACATCCTTCGCCTGTCCGTGGCGTGAGCTCACTGGACTTGCCGTTCGTTGCACGACCTTCGAGTCATGACCGAAGGATGGCTTGCCAACCGTAGCTCTTCTGCGAAGGAACCGATAGCCCACCGGCGCTCGCCCGAATTCACCGCGAGCTATGGTGGGCAACCTTCGCCTGAGTAATGAGCGAAGGTTGGTACCGGTACAGGGTTATGACAAAGGGTGTTCCGCCGAGAACGTTGAATTTGTGGGCATCGCCGCGTGATTTGAGGGGTTCGACGCAGCGGACGCTACTCGGAGGCGGGTGGCCAAGTCATTGTGACGTAGATTCTTGCGAGAAGGGCTCTTCTCCGCGCAACGCGTAGCCCGCCAGGATGCCCGGTGTAATCGGGAGGGCATGAGAAGCGGGTGTTATGCTAACCGCGAGTCGGCCGTAATGATTCCGTCGACTCCTGAACGGTCGGGCGCATAGCCGACGGCTTCCCAGCGTTCGCGCCAGATCCAGCCAACGATCATGGCCCATGCCCTCAACACACGTCGGAGGACTCATGCGTGCATGCATCGCAGCTCTTGCGGCACTTCTCGGGCTCCTGCTTTCAATGGCACCGGCCACAGCCGTCACGAGAGGTGGCGTGCCGGACGCCGGGGAGCACCCGATGGTCGGCCAGCTCGTCTTCTACGTCCCGGACGCCCTGCCGTCGCCTTACGGCGCGGAGCAGCCTGGCGGCTGGTTCAGCTGCTCTGGGACGCTTCTGAGCGGCACGGTCGTCGTGACGGCCGGTCACTGCACGTTCGCAATCGGCCTCGACAGCGTGACGACAACGACCGCGGAAGACCGCTTCACCGCCAAAGACGGCAATGGCACCGGTGGCAACGACGTCTGGTTCAGCCTGAACGAGGACGACGACCACTGGGAAGGCTGGCCGTTGACGTTCGACGAGGATGGCAACCTCAACTTCCCAACCCAGCAGGCCCGCTATGAAGCCCGACGCGACTTCCTCAACGGCAACGCGCTATGGGTACGCGCCACCTCGTTCCCGCATCCCGAGTACGACGACCGCGCGTTCTACTTCCACGATGCCGGCGTCATCGAACTCGACCAGGCCCAGCCTGGCCCGTACGCGACAATCCCGACGGCCGACTACCTCGGGAAGTACGCGGGCCGCCGCAACGAGCACCGCTTCGAGGTTGTGGGGTATGGACTGGAGCGGGCTCACCCCGTCTTCGAATTTGGGGGCGACACGAGGCTGAAGGCCGAGCCGCGGCTCCTCAACCTTGTCAGCAACCCGAAGCAGACCTACATCCAACTGTCGAACAACCCGGTCACCGGCGGTACCTGCTTCGGCGACTCGGGTGGGCCAACATTCGACGACACGAACTCGCTGCTCGTCGTCGCCGTGACGTCCTTCGGCTACAGCCCGAACTGCACTGGCGTCGGCGGCGCGTATCGCCTCGATCAGCCCGACGACCTGGAGTTCCTCGCGGACCACGGCATCACGCCGTAGCCAGCCGTTTGTTAACCGTGGGACGCCCTAGTGTTTCCTATCGTCCGATCGGCGACGAGCGCTTCGCGCGTTCGTAACCAGCATTCGTGATCGAGCCGCGTGTGCGTGAGCATTTTGAGTGGTCGGTCCGGACCGCGAGCTTCCAGCCACGCAACGTCACCGTCAACGGCGAGCGCACAAAGTCACGGTGCCGCGGACCGCGAGGTTCGAGGTGCACGACTCGTGGCGTTGGGGAATTCGCTGCTTGCTGCAAAAACGGCGGTGAATCGCGGCGAGAATTTTATGGTACCGGTACGGGGATTCGAACCCCGGTCCCGTGGCTGAGAACCACGTGTCCTGACCCCTAGACGATACCGGCACGAGGGGTGACGAACTTCCGATTATAAACGGTCCACGGTCCACGGTCCGCCATGAAGATCCTTTGAACTGGAAACTGGCAACTGAAAACTCCGGAGAGACTGCGGCTGGGCCCCCGGAGACCGATAAGATCCACCGATGCGATTTCTCGTCCGCGCGTTTCTTGTCCTCCTCCTTCTCGCGATTGTCGGCGGTGGCATCGCCTATTACATGGCAGGGCGACAGCCGGGCCCGGCCATCACGGTAAGAGCACCAGAGAAGTTCGTCGGTCAGAACACGCCGGTCGAATTCGCCGTCGAGGCGCCCGGCGGCCAGTTCTCGCTGATTGAGGCCGCACTCGAGCAGGAGGGGCAGTCGCACCCGGTGTTCTCGAGCGACCCGACTCAACCACAGAGTGGCGACCTCAAACAGGACTCGGCGGATCGCGTCGTCATCACCAGAGCCATCGGCAAACAGGCGATCCCCAGCCTCAAGCCCGGGCCCGCACGACTCGTCATTCGTGCGCGTCGGCCGGTGCTGTATGGATTGCGACAGACCGAGACCAGCGTCACACGCGATCTCGAGGTCAGACTGGAGCCGCCGCGCGTCGGCGTGCTCTCGCTCCACCATTTCGTCAATCATGGCGGCGCTGAGTTCGTGGTGTTTCGTGCGACGCCGAACGATGTTTCCGCCGGTGTCCGAGTCGGCGATGTGAGCTTTCCAGCGTTCGCCGGTCCGGCGCTTGGCATCAAGGATCCCGCGGCCCGCGTCGCGTTCTTCGCACTTGGCTACGATCAGGATCTCAACGCACCGGTTACGGCCTTCGCGCGCGACCCTGCGGGCAATGAGGCAACCACACAAGTCGAACGCCGGCAGTTCCCGAAACCGTTCGCGAAGTCGCGCATCGAGATCGACGATGGATTCCTGCAGCGCGTCGTGCCGACGATTGCGCAGAACACTCCCGGCGCAAACGTCGACACCAGCGATCTCGTGAAGGGCTTCCTGCAGATCAACAACGACTTGCGCCGCCAGAACAACGCAACCATCTCGGCACTCGCGGCCAAATCTCGACCAGAAATGCTCTGGCGCGAGGGGTTCTCGCAACTGATCAACACGGCCGTGCAGTCGCGGTTTGCCGACTACCGCACCTACTTCTACAAGGGGAAGGAGATCGATCAGCAGGTCCACCTTGGCTTCGATCTCGCCTCACTGCAGCAAGCCCCGGTCCCCGCCGCCAATAGAGGCATTGTCGTCCACGCCAACTACCTGGGCATCTACGGCAATTGCGTCATCATCGACCATGGGCTGGGTGTGCAATCGCTTTACGCACACCTGTCGACGCTGGACGTCAAGGAAGGCGAAACGGTCGAGAAGGGCCAGGTGCTCGGGCGCACGGGCGTGACGGGGCTCGCTGGTGGCGATCACCTGCACTTCACGATGCTGGTCAACGGCGTTGCCGTCAATCCGGTCGAGTGGTGGGACTCGCACTGGATGGAAGATCGTGTGTTTCGCAAGATTCGCGAAGCCGGCGGGCAGGCTCCGACGCTCAAGTAGCTCTCTCCGTCCACGGTCCACGGTCTACGGTTCGTGGCTTACGGTCTCTCCAACGCGCGTCCCGCCAAGGCTGTAGGTCTCGTCTATGGCCCGAGCTTGCCCGCCGTAGCTCGATTGCTGCTCGAGAGCGAAGGCGGGAGATAATTGGATCATCGTGAAGTGTCTAGTCTGCGTTGTTGCTCTCCTGGCCGTGGCCTGTGGCGGCTCGCCTGAAAAGTCCGATACCGCCAGTGAACCGTTGCCTGCGATCGACCCAGCGACGGTCGGCACCATTACTGGCCGCGTGCGGCTCGATGGCACCGCGCCGACGGCCGAAATCATTCGGCTCGATGGCGATCCGAAGTGCGTCAGCCTGGCGCAGGGCCAGGAACGGCGCACCGAGTACGTCGTGGTCGGCGCAGAGAATGCGCTTCAAAACGTCTTCGTGTATGTGAAGGACGGGCTGCCGCCACGGCTTTATCCCGTGCCTGCGAAGCCAGTGGTCCTCGATCAGCAAGGCTGCCGTTACATGCCACGTGTGCTGGGTCTTCAGGTTGGTCAGTCGTTGACCCTTCGCAACAGTGATCCGCTGCTTCACAACGTGCGCGCCGAAGCGCAGGTCAACCAGCCTTTCGATCTTGGCACGCCGATCCAAGGTATGGAGGTCACGCGAACGTTCTCGACGCGCGAAGTGATGATCCCGTTCAACTGCAACGTCCACGCGTGGATGAACGCGTATGTTGGAGTGCTCGAGCATCCCTACTTCGCGGTGACCGACGAGAACGGCCGCTTCTCGATTCCGCAAATGCCGGCCGGAACGTTCACGCTCGAAATCTGGCACGAACGTCTGGGGACGCAGACTCAGCAAGTCACGGTTGCGCCGAAGGACACCAAAGACGTCTCGTTCGCCTACAAGCTCTCCTGATATGGAAGCCACGATTCGGTGACACGATTGAGCCCTTAGAAGATGTCTAGCTTCGAGCCCTCGCAAGTGGCCGCGGGATCGGCCGCGCAAACCGGCCACGCTCCAGCCGCACCGGCAACCCGGTCGCGTCGGGCTGACTTCGTCACGCTGACGAAGCCGCGACTCAATTCGCTGATTCTCGTCACGACGCTCGCCACCTATTTCCTGGGTGGCGGCGACCAGCTGCCTTGGATGCGACTCCTACATACGTTGATCGGCACCGCTCTCGTCGCAGCCGGAGCGTCGGCGTTCAACCAGTGGTGGGAGCGCGATACCGATCGTCTGATGCGACGCACGCGGATGCGCCCGCTTGCCGATCGCCGACTGCACCCACAAGACGGTTTGTGGTTTGGCGTCCTGCTGACGGCAATCGGCCTCGCGGACCTCGCGGTCGGGGTCAACCTTTTGACCGCCGCGGTCGCCTCCGCAACGGTCGTCAGCTACGTCTTCGTTTACACTCCGCTGAAACTCCGGACGTCGCTATCGACGATTGTGGGTGCGATTCCTGGAGCGCTGCCGGCGGTCATTGGTTGGACGGCCGCGACGAACACGCTGTCGATCGAAGGATGGGTGCTGTTCGGCATCGTCTTCATGTGGCAGATGCCGCACTTTCTCGCCATCGCGTGGATGTTCCGGGACGACTATGCGGCGGCCGGCATTCCACTGCTTCCCGTGATTCAGCCTGACGGACGGACGACTGGACATCAAGCGGTCCTCTACACGGCCGCGCTCGTGCCGATCAGCTTCCTGCCCACAGCGGTGGGACTTGCCAGCGCGTACTACCTGGTGGGAGCGATGGCGTTGGGGGCCGTGCTCATCGTGCTGAGCCTGGAATTCGCATCGACGAGAGGGATGCCAGCGGCAAAGCGGTTGTTCTTCGGGACGATCCTCTATCTGCCCCTGCTGTGGGTCGTGCTACTGGTGGATCACTACAAGTACATCGCGTGATCGATTACACCGTTCTTCCCGCGGTCAACGCGACGCTCAACGCGATCTCGACCGTATTCCTCACGGTCGGCTGGCTGTTCATTCGTCAGCGCCAGATCGATCGCCATCGACTCTGCATGCTGGGCGCCTTTGTGACATCAGCGCTCTTCCTCACTTCGTATGTCGTCTATCACGCCAACGTGGGCTCGGTCGCGTTCACCGGGCAGGGTGCGATTCGCTTCATCTACTTTGCCATCCTCATCACGCACGTCGTGCTCGCGGCCACGATCCTGCCGCTGGCGCTCGTCACGTTGTCGCGAGCGCTGGCGCGTCGTTTCGATCGGCACCGGAAGATCGCGCGGTGGACGCTGCCGTTGTGGCTGTATGTGTCGGTGACGGGAGTGGTGATTTACTTGATGCTGTATCAAATGACATGACGCTTCGCGGTCGTTGAGCGACGGTGATCGCGAAAGTACGAGAACACGTTAGATAGGTCCGGCCCCATTCATGCGAATCATCGCGTTCGTCGCAATTCCGACGAGGCGCTGAAGAAGCCACCCGAATGAGCACAGGGAGATCAGGGAGTTCAGGGAGCTAGGTTTGCTTCCTATCTCCCCGATCTCCCCGGTCTCCCTGTGCTCCTCATCGATAGATCAAATACTTTGCGCGGAGTTGACGCCAGCGGCTCTCGGCCGCGCTCCAGCCCGCGGCAACCCGCGCCGGGTCTTCGCCGGTCTTGACTCGTTCCAGCGCCTCACGCGAACCCAACAGGCGCTCGGTGGTCTCCATCTTGTATTCGTCGCCGTGCAGCTTCCAGAGCGCGGCGGCCATCTCCAGGCCTAGTCGGACCGGTTGCAGCGAGGTCCGATTCGTAATGACCATGAACACACCCTGGCATGACTGCTTGGCGTACTTGCTCGCGGTTGGCGTAAACGTCACGGGATAGAAACTGATCCCTGGCAGCCCTCGCGCGTTGAGGTGCTCGGCCAGCGCTCGGCCGTTGATCCACGGCGCGCCGATCTGTTCGAACGGCTGATCGGTGCCTCGCCCCACCGATACGTTCGAATATTCGATCGCACCAATCCCCGGGTAGAGCGTGGCCTGATTGAGGTTCCGCATGTTCGGCGATGGGTTCACCCACGACAGGCCGGTCTGATCGAACCAGAGGTCCCGATCCCAATTCGCCGCTGGAATCACGGTGAGGGCTGCGCCAAACTTCAGCTCGCCATTGAACAACTGCGCCAGCTCGCCGAGCGTCATCCCGTGCCGCACCGGCATCGTCGGGAAGTAGGAGATGAACGCGCTTTCCTGAGCCGACGGTCCTTCAATCTGCCAGCCGTTGATTGGATTCGGTCGATCGAGCACGACGACGGCAATCTTGCGCTTGGCCGCTTCCTCCATCACGTGGGCCATCGTCGACATGTAGGTGTAGAAGCGGACTCCTATGTCCTGCAGATCGATGACCATGACGTCGAGGCCCTGGAGCATGGCCTCAGTTGGACGGCGAGTGTCACCGTAGAGCGAGTGGATCGGCAATCCGGTCTGTTCATCGCGAGAGGACGGCACCGAGTCGTCGAGAATCCCGCGGATGCCGTGCTCGGGGCTGAAGAGCGCGACCAACTGAACGCCGGGCGCCTTGTTGATCACGTCGATCGCGCTCGTGCCGTCGGCCGAACGTCCCGTGTGGTTGGTTACCAGCCCAACGCGCTTGCCCTTGAGAAGCGCAAAGCCGTCGCGCGCGAGGACGTCTAGGCCGGGTGCCACAGGTGCCGCAGGTGCCGCGGGTGCCGCGGGTGCGGGAATCGTGAAGTCCGTGCCGGTCATCAGCTGACGACTTGACTGCGCAACGCGCGTCGAGGTGAAAGCGACCGTTTCTGCGCTGATCGCTGCGGCAGCGAGCGTCGCGACTCGCGCTCGCAGTGGCGTGACATCGCCTTTGCCATCGGGATGGAGGCGGCTCGAGAGAAAGATCACGTAGCCGCGCGACGTTGGATCGATCCAGATCGAAGTGCCCGTAAATCCGGTATGGCCGTACGAGCCAATCGGGAAAAGCTCGCCCCGGTTGGACGAAAACGACGTGTCGATATCCCAGCCGAGGCTGCGGACGCTTGGCATGTTGGCTGGAGTCGCGGGCGTGGTCATTTTGACGACGCTGGCTGGCGACAGCACTCGCGTGCCTCCCAACATCCCCTCTGCGACCAGCATCTGGGCGAAGCGCGATAGATCGCGAGCGGTTCCGAACAGCCCGGCATGACCCGCAACACCGCCCATGCGTCTCGCCGTTGGGTCGTGAACGACTCCGCGAAGCGGTGGCGCGGATGGCGTATTGCAAGGCCACGCCGCCATCACGTCGCATCGTTCCGTTGGCGCGACCCGCGGTCGCTTCGCGGCCGGCGGGTTGAACTCGGTGTCGTTCATGCCGAGAGGCTGGAAGATCTCACGCTGCACATACTGATCGAGCGGCATTCCGCTCACGCGTGCGACGATGTCGCCCAGGAGAAAAAAATTGATGTCGCTGTAGACGAATCGCTCGCCTGGCGCTGACGTAGGTACTTCCTCCCGGGCCAGCTCGATTGCCGCGTCATAACCCTTCCACGGATCCCCGAGATCGACGTCGGGGCGCAATCCCGAGACATGCGTCATGAGGTGGCGGATCGTGATGCCGGCCTTTCCGTATCGCTCGAATCCCGGTATGAAATTCGCGACGGTATCGTTGAGACGGATACGCCCCTGCTCTATCAACCGAACGACTGCGGTGGTCGTCGCAACCACTTTGGTCAACGATGCGAGGTCGAAGATCGTATCGACCGTCATCGCCTCCGGCGTCGGATCGACAGCGCGCTGACCGTAGGCCTTCTCGAACAGCACCTGGTCCCCACGACCGACCAGAACAACCGCGCCTGGCGTCTGCCTGGCGCCAATCGCCGCCTCGACCACTCGATCGATGCCGGCAAATCGACCTGCCTGGCCTGCCTGCGCGTTGGATCGAGGCGGTTGAGCCTGGACGACAAAGGTCCAACCCGCGATCAGGACCCCGACAAACCAGCAATGAGCAAGCAGACGGTGCAGCATCTCGTTGACCTGACGTGGGAAAGCCAGCCGGCCTGCCGACCCGACCGACCGTGATACGCTAAAAGTCCCCAAGCTAGCATGAGTCTTGCGTTTTATTTTCGAGGAGAGCGAAGCAATGCGTGACGCCAGAAAGCTGCTGACCGCGTTCGCCATCGTGGCGGCGCTAATCGCGAGCGCGCTGCCGGCAGCGGCCCAGACGGGCCGCGTGGGTGGCACGGTCAGGGATGGACAGGGACAGCCTATCAAGGGTGCGACGGTGACCGCCGAGAACCCGCAGGCCTCGCCCTCGACCTTTACGGCGACGACCGATGACAAGGGCCGTTATTCCATCATCGGACTCCGGTCGGGCACCTGGAAGATTACAGCCACCGCGCCAGGGTTTGCGCCGGGTGGCGGCAGCCTCCCGGTTCGAACGATTGGCGCGCCGAACCCGCCGGTCGATATCGTCCTCGCCCCTGGCGCGACCGGTCCGGCGGGAGCGCTCGCGGGAGTCAACACCAAGGAACTGCAGGGGGAACTGCAGAAAGCCGAGGACCTGATGAATCAGCAGCAGTACGACGCTGCCATCGCCGCTTATCAGGCCCTTCTCACCAAGACCCCCGCTCTGACGATGATCAACATGCAGATCGGCCGCGCGCACCGGATGAAAAAGGACTACGACTCGGCACTGGCCGCTTACAAGAAGATTCTCGAGACCGAGCCCACCAACGAGCGCGCCAAGATCGAAATCGGCATGACCAATCTCGAGAAGGGCGATTTCGCGGCCGCTGAAACCACGTTGTCCGAAGCCGCGCAAGGCATGAGCGCGAGCCGCGAGGTGTTCTACAACCTCGGCGAAGTGAAATTCGCGAAGGGCGAAACCGACGAAGCGATGAAGTGGTATCAGCGCGCGGTGGACACCGATCCGAATTGGGGCAAACCGCTCTTCAAGATCGGGCTCGGCCATCTCCAGAAGGCCGACACCAAGAACGCCATCGCAACGATGGAAAAGGTGATCGCGGTGGATCCGAATTCACCGGAAGCCACTCAGGCCAAGGCCCTCATCGAGCAGCTGAAGAAGGGCTAACGCAGAAGTTTCCAGTTAATCAGTTGCCAGTTCAAAGGGCGAGTGCGCTCGATTCGAGCGTCCCGCAACCCTTTGAACTGGTAACTGGACAACTGGAAACTGACGGAAACTCACTTCCGTTTCTCCGCCTCCTCAATCAGTCGATCGATATTCGGGTAGCCTGGCTCCAGCGCTTTCGCCTGGCGCCACAAGTCCGACGCTTCCTTGAATCGCCCGTCACGCGCGGCGAGCACCCCTTTGATCACGAGCGGCCGTGCGGCTTTCGGATCCAGACGAATCGCCGTGTCGAGCGCGTCAATTGCTGGTCCGACGCGCTGCCGCTCCGCCTCCAGCCAGCCCCGGGCCGTGTGATTCGACGACACAGCAGGGAAGTCACTAAGTGAGCTTGCGTAGTCGTCCTGGGCGCGAGCCAGCGCTTCGCCTGCCGCTCCGGGCAGGTTCGAAACTCCAAGGGCTAGCAGCGCCTCTGCGGCCCGAGCCCGCACGACGCGCGAAGAGTCCGTGAGGCGAGCGGCGATTGGCGACAGCGCACGGTCACGATCGCCGGCCGCGAGGAGGGCGCTCACGGCTTCAGCGCGCACGATTGCCTCCGGATCCGAAGCCGCCCCCACCAGGGCATTGACCTGAGCAGCCGTCAGCGACGCGGGCTGATGTCGAGCGCTTTGCGCTTTGGCGGCACCCGCGCCGAACGATGTTTGACTCTGAACATCCGCGCTGCCCGCTCCGGCGGTCCCCAACGCAAGCTGCGCCATGAACTCGACGGCGCTCGCACGCACGAGCAGCCCCTGCGATCGATCGACCGCCAGCCGCGCGAGATCGGGCAGGACGGTCGCGTCACCCGAACCCGCTCGGTACATCGTCGTCGCCAGCGACAGTGCCGCCCGACGGCGATCGGCGTTGCCCCACCACTGGTCCATCTGTCGCGCCGCCCATTCTGGTGAGCGATTGTCGTGACACGTGGTGCAGGCGTTCGGCACGCCAAAGGCGGCGGTGATCTCCGGAACCGGCGCCTGGAACGTGTGATCGCGCCGCCGAATCAAGAGTCGCCAGTTCACATCGCTCATGTGGCAGTTGATGCACCGGCTGCCGGCCGACGCCGCTTTGTGAAACGTGTGCGCCTCGAGATCGTTGTCCCGCAAGGGCGCGATCGCGTCGCGCAATCCGGTCGATCGAGCAAACACGCTCTGTCTCGCGGCATCCGTCGGCACCCGCGGCACCTGCGGCACTTGCCTGATGACACTGCAGACACAAGAGATCCCCATTGCGCCCCTGAGTGATGTTCAACTTCAGCGAGAACGGATTTCTCGATCCATGCGCCACGTGACAGTTGGTGCACACGGCCTGCCCCGCTTTGAAGCACCCGGTGATGGTCAACGCCTGCGGACGGTTGAATCGGTTCGGCCGGCCGTCGGGCCAGAATTCGCCCTGCAGGTCGTTCTCGGGGATCGGAGCGCTGATCAGGAAGGGCAGCGCGTAATCCTCATAGCGATCACCCCCGCGAAAACCCAGGAAGGCGTTCCGCTTGTTGCCATGGCAGTACGCGCACGTGTCGAACGTCTGCCGCGGTGGCGCGCTGCGAGGCGAAAACGTTTTCAGGATGCTGCTCAGATCGCGGTTCTTGGCACTGTTGTCGTAGGCGGGCTTCGACGCCGGATCCTTCTCCCACTGGTCCATCAACTCGACATGTGGCCGTCCCGGTCCGTGACACGCCTCACATCCAATTCCCATCTCGGTCCACGTCGTCTCATATCGGCGGGTGGCTAACTCAAAGCCCTGGGCGAGGTTCGTGGCGTGGCAGTTGAAGCAGTTCGTGTTCCAGATCTGCCGCAAGTTGTGCGCATCGTCTGGAACCGGTGTGATCTCTTTCCAATCGATCCAGCGTTTGCTCTCGATGTGCCAGAACGCCGGCAGAACGTACATGCGGCCGTCTTCAAGTCTCGAGAGGTACCCTTGATAGCGTTTGTGCCCGAGCGTGTAATCGATGGAGAAGGTTTCGGGTTTGCCGCCGCCGTAACTGACACGCATGTAGGGCTTCCCGTTGGAGCGGCCAAACTCGAACGAGCGTCCGTGATCGGCGAAGCGAGTCCCCTCAGTGAAATCGCCGACGACCGTTGCCTCGTCGATTGGCTTGGTCATCCGGATGTGCAGCGACCGCTGCCACTGGTCGAAATCCTCCTGATGACAACGCGCACACGCTTTCGATCCCAGATAGTCGGCGGAGGTCGTCGGAGGCAGGGTTGCGACGTGCGTCGAGGCTGGTGCCGAGCCCGCGGGAATCTGAACCGCGGTGGTCGCGCGAACCGATAACGTCAGCGCAAAGATCGTTGTAGAGGCGGCGAGCAGGACGTGCCCGACGGTCATCGCACCGCAGGATAGCAGGAGCCGCGAGGACGGCGAGACGTCGTACAAAACAAAGGGGACCCAACGGTCCCCTTTCTGCAAATCCGGCTTGGGATCCTCCATCCCGCACCGGCCACGAGCCGCGGCCTAGTCAGCCTGACCCGAACTCAAAAGTGCGCACCGAAAAGCGCTCCTGTGGGATCGCCCCCGTATGAGCAAGCACTGTGCCCGACCAAATCGTTACTCGGTCTTTCCTGCTAACGCTTTGCAGATCAATCACTTACTGGACTGCGTGAGCCATGGCCCACAGGTGACTTTCGGATTTGATCCATTGTTTCGAAGCCGCGGGTTTCAATCCGTTGGATTGGAGACAAAGGGCATAGGGCTTAGGGCGTAGGGCATAGGGAGGGCGGGCACATACATAAAAGGGGACTGTCCCCTTTTATGCAGCGGGTCGCCTAGGCTCGGCTCTTGATCGACGAGAGGATGCCGCCCGCGTCCAGAAGTTGCTGATCGGAAATGTAGGGCGCTGGACCGAGACGGAGGATGTCGCCACGTGAATCGGCATACAAACCTCGCGCACGAAGGCGCAGGACCAGAGCGCTCGCCTGCGGGGATCGAATCGCGATGAAGCCTCCGCGGCGATCGGATTTGATAGGAACGATTGCGGCGACCGCGGGGTCGACGTCGAGCGCTTCGAACTGCCTCACCAGCATCGCGATCTGGTGTTGATTGACGGCGCGAAGCCGCTCCGGCGTCATGGCCATTCGCTGATGAAACGCGAAGACGGCGGCCGCCCGATAGTGAGCGGTCGGATCGTAAGTGGCTCCGGCGAAACGAGCCGCGCCCTTGCCGTAGCGCACTTCTCCGTCGTGTTTCGTGTCGGCCAGCTCCGCAAACTCGCTGAACCAGCCAGTCAGAACCGGCCGAAGCTCGCAGCCCGCGGGCACTCGCAGAAAGCAATTGCCCTCGCCCAACTGACAGGTACTTGTAGCCGCCTCCCAGGACGAACGCTTCGTTCAAACCCATCGCGACGATATCGAAGGGGACGACGTTCAGGTGATGGTATGCGTCCACCACCAGGATCGCGCCGTGACGAGAGCAGGCTTCGGCCACTGCCTTGAGGTCCGGCACGATCTCGGCCGATTCGAACAGCACCGAAGACACCATCACACATGCCGTCGTTGGATCGACACTCGCGGCGAGACGCTCGCTCAGCGTCTCCACGGGCTGTGCCGCGACGCGGGCGACGAGAATGCCCTCCTCGGCGAGCCGGTCGACTTGTCGACGAATCGTGTGGAACTCGCCATCGGTGGTCACCAAACGCGTCCGCCAGCTTGCGGCCGCGCGCGCTGAGGTGAACATCGGCAACAGCGCCGACAACAATCGCACCACGAGCTCGTGAGTGTTCGCCCCCAGGGCGATGTCACCGGAAGGATCGTTCAGCAGACGGCGCCAGCCTTTGCGCACTTCGTCGGCAACGGCAGCAGCGCGGTCCCATTTCTCGTCGACCAACGCGGCGGCATCCAGCCAGGCCTTCTGCTGCGCGTCGAAGGCGACGTCGGGCCAGGCCTGATGCGAATGCCCCGTCAGGAGCAATCGATTGGCAACTCGAAACCTGGCGTAGTGACGCGCCAGGCCTAGAGATGCGAACGGATTTCCCATAGGTCCGGAAACAGCGGCGAGCCAACCGTCGTGCGGAGATAGGCGGCACCGGCCGAGCCGCCGGTTCCCGCCTTGACGCCAATCGTGCGCTCGACCATCTTCACGTGTCGATAGCGCCACTCCTGAACGCCCTCGTCCAGATCCACGAGCCGCTCGCAAATCTCGGAGTTCTTAGGATCGTTGCGATACACCTGAATCAGCACCTGCTGCAGCTCTGGTGATGGTTCGACTTCCTTCGTGACGTCGCGCTTCAGCAACGCCGACGGTACCGGGTAATTCTCACGCGAGAGATAGGCCAGGAATGCATCCCACACCGTGGACTCACGAAAGCGTCGTTCCAGCGCAACACGGGCACGGCTGTCGACGGGAAACCGCGTGATCGCTTGCGGGAGCTTGCGGCCCAGTGCGAACTCGAGTTGGCGAAATTGATCCGATTGAAAACCGCTCGCTGCTTCGAGACGCTCGCGGAACGAGAGAAACTCCTGCGGCGTCATGGTCTCGAGGATATCGAGCTGCGCCACCAACACTTTGAGAATGGTCAGAACGCGCTTCAACGTGTGTTGAGCCCGATGGGAATCGCCAGCCTCGAGCAGCTGCTTCACCCGATCGATCTCGTGAAGAATCTCCTTGAACCAGAGCTCGTAGACCTGGTGAATGACGATGAATAGCAGCTCATCGTGTTCGGGTCCGTCCGAGCGTGGCTTCTGAAGATCGAGCAACTCGTCGACGTGCAGGTAGCTGCTGTAGGTAACCGCCGGATCCATCACCTCAGATTACCGTAGTCACTGTGCTATCGTGCGCGCGCGAGCGAATGGCCGTCCACGACTCGAAACAATCCGAGAAAGACTACCTGCGCCGCTCCGCCGGCGGGGAATGGGAGGCGCTCAAGCCGTTTCCACCCCCGGGCCAGCTCGCCACCGAAGCCCACGCTCAATACCTGCTCGACTTCGCCGCGATGCTGCGCATTCTGACGCCCACTGCGTCCGACCTCGTGCTCGATCTGGGCGCTGGATCGTGCTGGGTTGCAGACTGGCTCCGCCGCTGCGGCGTGCGAACGGTGGCACTCGACATCTCCTGGGACATGCTGCAGTTGGGCGCCACGCGTCTCGCCGGCGCTCGCGGGCTCGTCGTCGGCGACATGGAAGAATTGCCGTTCGCGGATGGTTCGTTCTCGAAGGCATGCTGTCTGAATGCCTTCCATCACATTCCCGACACGGCGAAAGCGCTACGCGAGATCAGGCGAGTGCTGACGCCCGATGGGGTCGTCCTGTTCTCCGAGCCTGGAGCGGGCCACGCGAACCATCCAACATCGGTCGCCGCGACGCGCAACTATGGCGTGCTCGAGAAGGAGATCTTGATCGACGAGTTCATGGACGCCTGCCTGGCGGCAGGCTTTGTCGATGTGCGGCTGCATCCAATCGCGCACATCATTCCGCTGTTCGAATTGCAACAGCCGCAGTGGCGCGACTGGCGCAAGTTCACCGCAAGTCAACGGCCGTTCAGGGCGCTCGAGAAGATAGGGAGAGGACTACTGGAAGCCGTAGGCCTCGCGAAAAAGAACCTGTTGTTCGAGGAGGCCTTCGCTATCCGCTTGCTGCGCGAAATGCAACCGGTGATCGAACAACATCCTGTCGTGACTGCCCACCGGACACCTTTCGTCAAACCGACCCTCAGCTCCGACGGCGCGAAAATCGAGCTCCTGAATCCCCCATCGTCCGTGCCGGCCAATCGCAGCATTGCATTGCGAGTCCGTCTGACCAATATCGGAAACACCAGGTGGGACACCGCGCCAACCGCCGGGCAGGTTCGCCTTGGCGTACAGCTGCTGACATCGGATGGAACCGTCATCACCCGCGACTACTCGCGTCACGAGTTGCCAGCACCGATCGATCCGGGCGGACGCTGTGAGATGGTCTTACAGATTCCGCCGCCAGCTGAAATGACGACGTATCAGTTGAAGATCGATCTGGTTCGTGAGGGGGTGTCGTGGTTCGAGCTGGGGGGATCTGCGGTGGTCATTCATCAGGTGCGGCAGACTTAGTCGCCAACGAAATCGCAAATCACACAATCACGGAATCCGGAATCAATCACCCAATCGATCAATCACCCACTGCAATCGCCAAATCACGCACTCACCCAATCGCCCAATAAAAAGACGGGAGGGGCCGGCGCAGCCCACTCCCGCCAACAGACTCCCCCACAGGAGTCCAACTCGTTTTCTGGCAGGTAGGTCTCGAGACCTTACCAGAGAATTCTGAATCCGACGCGTGCAACGCGAGGCGCCAGAATCGCGGATGGCTTCAGGTAGCTCAGCCCTGTGGCGCGGCTGATCGTTTCCGAAGCGTGGCTGTTCGTGATGTTGAAGAGATCCAGGAACAGACGTGACGCGCAGCCGGCCGACGATGGGGACCGTCTTTTCGGCACGAACGTCGAACACCCAGATGTTGTCTTCGCGGTTGGCATTCGCTGGCTCGACGTATGCCGTCGCACGGTCGCCCGTCCCGCTGGTCGCCGTGAGGCCCGCCGGCGCGCTGATGGCAACCGTGCGCGCGAAGTTGACGCCCGACTGATGGCGCAGCACGGGGGAAATCCGAATGCCCCAGGCCGCGTCATACGAACCGGTGGCCTTGAACTGCCAGGTCGTTCGGTCTTCGACGCCGGGCAGGTTCGGGTTATTCGGGGAGAGATCGGTCGGGAAGCCCGTGAGCCACGTATGGCTGCCGCCGAGCGACGCAGACCACTTGTTGCGAATACCGCTTGTTCATCGACGACCTCGAAGGTCTTGTAGCGCGAGTAGCGGTCGGTGTTCATCACGACGTTGTTGTTCGGGAAGGTGGTGCCCAGCGCGTTGGGCATGCCAAGCATCCGGATCGTTCCGTCGTCGCCGGTGCCGGCCCGGCCGTCGAGGCCAAGGTCGACGAAGTCGAACGGCACCGTGAATGCCTCCGGTCCACGACCGGGCTGATAGGTCTGGATCAGATCGTCTTCGGTCTTGTAGACGAACCCGGCGCGGGCGCCCATGGAGTCGCTCAGCTGTCGCTCCAACCAGACACTGGCTTCGTGGGTGTAGGGCGCCTTGATGTCGGGATCGACCGAGATCGTCCCTTCCAAGGTCGCAGTGACGGGAGCCGCGCCCTCTTCACCGGGCTGCCAACGGCGATCACCATTGATGTCGTTCCAGCTGTAGGTCGCTGACTTGCCGGCGGTGTTGGGATTACCGGTGTTCGGCACGGCGGCCCCTGGGTTATGCCAGTAAAGACCGTAGTTGCCCTTGAGCACCATGCGGCCGTCGCCGCTCAGGTCGTAGGTCATGCCAACGCGCGGTGCGAAGACGTTCCAGGTGAAGAACTCGACCTCGTCGAACGTGCGGGACTGCAGCACGACCGGGCCCACCCGCGCCGCCAACTGCTCCTGCTCCGGCAGCCAGCCGCGATACTTGTCGTACCGCACACCGGCGTTGAGCGTCATGCGCCCGGCGGCCCAGGTGTCGTTGAGGAAGAATCCGGTGTGATCGAGCGCGGCGCGTGAGGTCAGACAATCATGCGCCGTCCAGGCTGCCGACTTCGCAGCTCGCGGTCGGCGGTCCGAACACGACCTGGTTGGAGACATTGTTGTTGTAGATGAGGTCCATGTTGCCGCCCCACTGCTGCTGGTAGCCTTCCCACGACTGCTCGAGGAGCAGCTCGCCACCAAACTTCAGCGTGTGGCTACCACGACCGGTGTCGAGGAAATACGTCGCGGCCGCCGTCGTCTGCTTGCGATCGCGATCGAGCTGCCAGCGCTGGTGTGAGCCCTCGAGAACCGTGCGGCCCGTGTCGCGCCAGAAGTAGTCGAAGTCGCTGTTCGCGATCAGTGGGAAGTAGTAGCCGAAGTCGCCGTAGCGAGCCTCGATGTACAGCTTGTCGTTGATCGTGCCGTTCCACTCAGCCTTGTAGACCCAGCTGCCGGAGTCCTGCGCGAACGTCTGGCCCGGATCGGAATAGGTATAGGTCGCCTGTGGGAGTCGCAGTGGCTGATTCTTCTGTCCCCACTGGAAGTAGCCAATCAGCTTGTGGTTCTGGTTCACCTGGTAAGTGGTCTTGGCAACCGGATTCCACAGCTTGGTGTTGAAGGTGGAATCGAACAGGAAGTTCGGCTGCGCAACCTGGTTCTCCTGCTCGCGGTAAGTGAAGTGCCACCAGATCTTGTCGCGCTTGATTGGTCCGCCGACGTTGATCGCGGTGTCGTAGTAGTTGCTGATCTCGTTGCTGCCGGGACGAATGGCGTTACTGCCGTTGGTGCCGTTGAAGGCGGTTGGCGCTGTGTACTCGTCGGGAATGTTCGAGGTCTGGAGCGAGTTGTTGTACCAATCGAGATAGTACTCGCCCGAGAACTGATTGCCGCCCGACTTGGCGATGAACTGGCTCTGCACGCCCGGGTTCGGCATCTCTGCGGACTGCCCTGACGTCCCCAGGAACGCCTCTTCCAGCGACGCGTAGTCGAAGTAGAAGCCGGCGCCGCCCGTGCCTTCCGTCGTGTTGATACCTTCGATCAGCACGCGGACCTGGCCGTTGAAACCGTATGCGGTGTACCCCGTCTGTGTGCCCGCGCGGTTACCGCCGACGTCGATACGGCCCATCTGCACCGATGGCGTCACGGCAAGCAGCGCCCACATGTCGCGGCCGTTCGGAATCGACTGCAGCTGTTCGAGCTTGAAGTTCTGCTGAATACGAGTGGCCGACGTATCGATGACTGGCGATTCACCAGTGACGGTCACTGTTTCCTGCAATGTCGCAAGTGCGAGCTCGACGTTCACGTTGGCCGTGAAACCCAACGTGATCGAGATGCCCTCGCGACGAACCTGATTGAAGCCCGCAAGCTCATAGACGAGGGTGTAGGTTCCCGGAGGTACTGCGGGGAACCGATAGTTGCCGGTCTCCGAAGTGACCGCCGTCTGCTGACCGAGCAGCGCGGGGCTAGTCGCGGTCACGGTCACACCAGGGAGCACCGCAGCCTGGGCGTCCACCACGCGACCCTGAATCGTACCGGTGCTACTCGCACCACCGCCCTGCGCGAACGCGGGCACTGCAACAGCCAGCATCAGCGCGGCGATCAGCAATCCGCTAAAGCAACGCTTCATTCGACATCCTCCATGTGGGGACGACCCGGGGGGGCCTGATCCCAGACATAACCGCCACGTGCAACACAAAGAATCCGTTCGAACGACGAGGCAGGCGCCGACACGCCTCGAACGGCAATACCCGACGACCCAAACGACGAGAAGCTGTGACCAACCGTGGCTAGTCGGCCACGTGATAAGGCAGTCACAGCCCTATTCCGAAGGTGAAATTGCCTGGATCGCGGGTGAATCTACAGGAAACAGGGACGAATGCGCAACAAAGAACGGGGACGAGAATTGAACGAGCGTTCAGTCCCGCGGCAGCGGTGGGCAATATTGGGATTTGGAGGTCGTTAGTAGGGCCGTGCCGGTGGTGACAACTGGCCAACTGACAACTGCCGAGCGGGCCGCCTGCCGCCGGCGGCCAACTAGTGGCGACCGGCAGCCGGCGAACAGCAAGTGTTACCAGCTCACCCGTGCCCCGATCCGCGCCGTGCGTGGCGTCAGGACGGCGGTTGGACGCAGGAAGCTGGTGCCGGTGGTAATCGTTCGCGTCTCGACCGCGTTGCTGTTCGACAGCTTGAAGTCACACGGCAGTGTTGAGTCGCGTCACGGCGATCCCGCTCAGAATCAGCCCCGCGCCGAGCAGCTGCTGGCTCGTGATGCGCTCCCCCAGCCACACGGCGGCCACGATCATGGCGACGATGGGTGTGAGGTTGCTGTAGACGGCGGTGCGGGCGCTGCCGATTCGTTGGACGGCGGTGTACCAAATCATGTAGGAGAGCGCGAGTGCCAAGAGCGACGAGGCGGCCATCAAGACCCAACTGAGAGCCGAGATCCTTCCCCAATCGGTTCTGATGAGCGAAGGAAGCGCGACCGCCCCGTACAAGGCCGCACCAATCACCATTGCCCACCCTGTGACCACGAGCGGCGAGTGCCGCTTGAGCAGCGGTTGTGCGGCCACCGAGTAGAGCGACCAGCACAGCATCCCGCAGAAGACGAGCAGGTCGCCCATCAGTGTGGCGGCCGAAAGCTCCGCGCGGTGCCCGACCAGCGCGTAGATTCCGGCGAGCGACAACGCGGCGCCGGCCCAGCGAGCCATCGTCAACCGCTCGTGTCCGGCGATCGACGACATGATGGCAACGGCTACAGGCGTGCAGCCGAACATCAGCGCACTGTTGGCAACGCTCGTTCGCGCGATGCCCGCGAGAAAGAACAGTTGGTAAAGGACAGTTCCAACGAGTGCGAGTCCGATAAGGGTGGCCCAGTCGCGGCGCGTGAGTGCCGGCTGCTGGTCCAGTCGCAGAATGGCGACCAGAAACACCGCGCCCGCGAGCACGAGGCGCATCGCGTTGAAGGAGGCCTCCGGAAAATCCCGGAGCGCGTACTTGATGGCGGAAAAGTTTGCGCCCCAGATGCCGACCATCAGGAGCAGGAGCAAATCGAGACGGGAAAAGCCCATCGTCGGGCGGGTCGGGGCAAGTGGGGCTGGTAGGGTCAGGTGGGTGGGCTGGTAAGTCCCTACCCGCCGCACCAGCCCAACCGGCCCTACCAGACCGTGGCGTTACCCTCCAAACGGCTTGATGAAGAACAGAATCAGGGTCACGAGCAGCACGTAGATGACCAGCGATTCAATCAGCACGAGACCAAGAATCAGGACGCCACGGATGTCGCCAACCGCTCCGGGATTGCGGGCAATCGCCTCGGCTGCCGAGCCGATGGCGCGGCCCTGCCCGATAGCTCCGCCGGCCGCCGCGATGGCAAGGGCAAACCCCGCGGTGATGATCGACCACTGTACCAAGCCGCTATTCGCGGCGTCGGCGCCCGCGCCCTGAGCGAACACGGGCGAAGCCACGGCCAGGAACATGAACGTCAACATCACGGACACCAGGGAGCGTCGAGTGCTCACAAAACCTCCTCGAGAATTGGCTATTTTCGTGCGAAATCAGCGTGTCAGCGACGGTTGGACCTGAGAGCCTCCACGGCGGCGGCCACCCAGAGGGCCGACACTCCTACAACGATCCCAACCGGGTCGAGTTGCAAGCGGAGCATCATACCGTAGGCTGTCAGGGCCAATATAGCATGTCTTGTGAAAAACTTCACTAGCGCGAAACGCCGCAAGTTTGGCCGGTTTTCTCCACTTTCCGCCCACGCAATCGCCTGCCCCACCGCATCACGGATCGCCCACACCGCCACGGCCGCCAGCACCCCGCCACCCACGACACCAAGCGCCAGGCGCGGCTCGCCCGGCCGCATCGCAAACGCTGCCACCGCCAGCACGGCCACCGACGTCGCAAACGTACGAACAAATCGCCCGAGATGGTCAGGTCGAGAGGTCACCACGGCGAGCTGGACTGGTGCGATGAACTCAGATGCGAAAACTACGGTTCCGGCTTGTGGTTCGGTCCTGCCAACTGCATCACGCGATAGACATTGAGGATTCCGGCAGCCAGACCGATGAAGAAGCCGATGAACGACAACCACGGTGACCATCCCAGCCATCCATCGAGCAGGTAGCCGGCGCCGAAGCCGATCACCAACGCGAAGACAAACGACAAGCCGAGCGTGCTGAGTTGGCCAATGAGACGGATGTTTTCGCCCGAGATTGGGGCCACAGCGGGAGTCTAGCGCATTCGCTATACTGAACTCGCCGAAGCGCCTCGGCCGAAAAGACTATGTCCGGAGCAGCTCTGGCACGCCTCCTCGTGGGCGGCGCGGCAGTCACGATTCTTCCCGCCCTCTTCCTCGACGCGGACCTTGCAACGGCGCGTGTGGATGCACAGGCTCGCGAGCGCGTGCTGTACGTCAGCGCCTTCGACGAGAACCAGCAGCCGGTCCGAAATCTCGGAGCGGACGCATTCGTCGTGCGCGAGGACGGCACTCGGCGTGAAGTACTGAAGGTCGGGCCGGCCACGACGCCGCAGTCCGTGGCGATCATCATCGACAACAGCGCGGCAGTCGCGCCCGCGATCGCCGATCTTCGAAAGGCGCTCACCGCGTTTCTCACCACCATCGACGGCATCGGGCCCGTCGCGATCTCCACGGTCGCCGACCGTCCGACCAGCGTCGAAGACTACACAACCAATCAGAAGACGCTCCTCGACGCCGTCAATCGCCTGTTTCACGCACCGAGTAGCGGCGCGACGCTCCTTGACGGGATCGCCGAGGTCGCCAAAGGCGTCGGTCGGCGCGAGTCCGATCGTGCGGCCATCGTGGTCGTCACCACCGAGAACACGGAGTTCAGTCATCTGCAATACCAGGACGTCCTGAAGAATCTGAAGGACAGCGGCGCCACGATGCACGTGGTCGTTCTGGTGAACCCCGCTGGTTCGTTCTTGACCGATGAGGCACGCAATCGAGCGACCGTGCTCGATCGCGGCCCGCGCGAATCGGGCGGGGTGCGCATGGACCTGCTGACCAGCATGTCCTTCGAACCGCGCCTGAAGGATCTCGGCGCCATCCTCAAGAACCAGTATCGAGTCGTATACGCACGCCCGGAGTCGCTCATTCCACCCGAGAAGATTGAAGTGTCGTCGGGAAAGCCGGGACTCGAGCTTCGCGGCACACCCGCTCGGGGGCAAGACAAGAAATGAAGTACTTCACGGGTGTTTGGGCGGCGGCGGTCATGATCGCCGCCTTGGCCTTGCCATCTCCGGGGAGCTCGATCCTCGTCGAGCGGGCACAGGCGCAGGCTGCGTCGGGTACACAAGAGAAGCCGCAGATCTTCAAAGCCGGCGTCGATATCGTGTCGCTCAACGTGACAGTGGTTGACGGCCAGAATCGCTACATCACCGACGTCACCGAAGGGGAGTTTTCCGTTTTCGAAGACGGTCTCAAACAAGAACTGACCTACTTCAACCGAACCAGCTTGCCGATTGCGCTGTCGCTGCTCATCGACACCAGCGCCAGCATGGAGAGCCGGCTGCCGATCGCGCAGGAAGCGGCAATTGGTTTCGCCCGACGATTGCGCTCCCAGGACATTGCGCAAATCGTCGACTTCGACAGCCGCGTCGAAATCGCGCAAGGCTTTACGAATGGCGTGCACGAACTGGAGAAGGCCATTCGATCGACGACCGCTGGCGGATCGACGTCGCTGCACAACGCGCTCTACATCTCGTTGAAGGAGCTGGCCAAGATCAAGGCGAGGAGCGCGGAAGACGTCAGACGACGCGCGATTATCGTGCTCTCCGACGGCGAAGATACCTCGAGCCTCGTGAGCTACGAGGAAGTCATGGATTTGGCGAAGCGATCGGAAACCGCCATCTACACGATTGGATTGCAGCCCAAGGACGCCGCGCAGACCAAGGGCTTCCGCGAAGCGGAGTTCGTCCTCCGCCAGTTCGCGCAGGAAACCGGCGGCCGCGCCTACTTCCCGGAAAAGATCGAGGATCTGAAGGACGTCTACGGACAGATTGCCGACGAACTCTCCAGCCAGTACTCCATGGGATACGCGTCCAAGAATCCTCGTCGTGATGGCGGGTGGCGGCGCATCGTGGTCCAGGTCGCGCGGCCGAATATCACGGCCCGCACCAAGCGCGGATACTACGCGGCGGCGTACTGACGGCAAAATAGTTTCCAGTTGTCAGTTACCAGTTCAAAGAAGCCCTCATGACTGCTGGGAGTGGATCTTTGAACTGGCAACTGATAACTGATAACTGTCGCCAGTGATGATGTACGTCTTTCCCCTTCTCCTCTACTCCCTCTCTCTGGTTGCCTACGCGGTTCATTTCGCGCGTCGGACGCCGGCGGCGGGTCGAGCAGCGACGACACTACTTGTCGCCGGGGCATTGGCGCACACCTTCGCGATCGGCATGCAGACCATGGAGGCGGGGCATGTGCCGTTTGCGGGAACGACACAGGCGATTTCGACGTTTGTGTGGTTGCTCGCGCTCGCCTATCTCTACACCGAAGTCACCACCGAGGAACGCGGGCTGGGCGTGTTCATCCTCACCATCATCGTCACGCTGCAGATCCTCCCCGCGGTTCGAGGGCCGGGTGTCGAGCCGCAATCGCCGGTGCTGTCGCATCCGTTGTTCTGGACGCACGTGTCGGCGCTGTTGGGTGCGTACGCCAGTTTCGGACTGGCAGCCGTGATTGGCATCACCTATGTGCTGCAGTTCAAGGAAATCAAGGCCAAGCACCTGGTGTTCTTTTTCGAGCGGCTGCCGTCGCTGCAGGTGCTCGACGTGATGAACTCGCGCACGGTTTTCATTGGCTGGCTGTTGCTGACCATTGGCCTGGGCGCCGGCGCGTTGTGGGTCGCGGAAGCGATTTCGATAGCGCCGGCGGATCCGCGGGTGCAAGCGATGTCGCTCAGCGACCCGAAGATTTCGGTGGCGTTGCTGACGTGGGCAATCTACACGTTCCAGCTCGTCGCCCGTCGCGCGATTGGCTGGCGTGGGCGGCCGGCCGCGTATCTCGCGGCGGCTGGTTTCGGCATGGTCCTTCTCAACTTCGTCCTGGTCAGTTATTTCCTGACCGAAAGCCACAACTTCGGAGCCTGAGGTGCATCTGCTTCTCGTCGGCGCCAGTCACCGCACGGCCTCCGTGGACCTGCGTGAACGGCTCGACTTCAGCAGTCGAGGTCTCGAGGAAGCAGTGCGTGCCGTGATCGGTCGCCCATCTGCTACGGAAGTCGTTGTCATCTCGACCTGCAATCGGGCGGAACTGTACGTGGCCTGTCACGATCCCAGGGCAACCACCGTCGACCTGCAAACGTTCTTTTCCGAGTTTCATCGTTTGCCGATCGAGCAGATCCGCCCACACCTGTACGCACTCGAGGATTACGATGCGGTCCGCCACTTGTTCCGCGTTGCGTCGGGCCTCGATTCGTTAGTCGTCGGCGAGCCTCAAATCCTCGGGCAGGTAAAGGAGGCGTTCGCGGTGGCTTCCCGCGTTCACAGTGCCGGCCCGCTGCTCAACCGCCTGTTTCACTGGTCGTTCGGCGTCGGGAAGCGCGTGCGTTCGGAGACGGGTTTGGCGGAAGGCGCGGTTTCGGTCAGCTTTGCCGCCGTCAACCTGGCGCGCAAGATCTTTGGAAGCCTCGGCGGGCGCCGGGTGCTGGTGATCGGCGCGGGTGAAATGGGACGCCTGACCGCGGTCCACCTCAAGACGCAAGGCGTGGAATCGGTGACGATCACGAGCAGAACGCTCGCGCATGCGCAGGAGCTGGCCGACAACATTGGGGCGGCCGTCACGCCATGGGACTCGCTGCCAGCGTCGCTGCTCGATTCCGACATCGTGATCACTGTCACCGGCGCGCCGACGCCAGTTCTTTCGCGGGCGCAGGTCAAGGAGGCCATGCCAGCGAGTCGATCGCGTCCACTGTTCCTGATCGATATCGCCGTTCCACGTGACGTCGATCCGCGGGCGGGTGAGATCGAGCAAGTGTTTCTCTACAACATCGATGATCTGCAGGCGATCGTGCGTGAGAACCTCGAACGGCGCGGCACCGAGGTGGGACGCGCCGATCAGATCGTGGATGAAGAAGTGCTGAAGTTCACGAACTGGCAGCGCTCGCGCGACGCCGTGCCGACGATCGTGGCGCTGCGCCAGCACTTCGAAGGGATTCGTAAAGCTGAACTCGAGCGGCTCGAGCCAAAACTCGCGACGCTGTCACCAGAGGCTCGGGCACGAGTCGAAGAAATCACGCGGTTGATGGTCGAAAAGCTGCTGCTGCAACCGACCGAGCAGTTGAAGAACGCGGGCGATGCGCACCTCGTGTCGCAGTACGCGGCTGCGCTCAGTCGACTGTTCGCGCTCGAGGAGAAGACTGACGAGGGTGCCTGAGTCCTGGGTGCCGAGTGCCTTCCGTGCGGGTGCCTTGGTGCCGGGGTGCTTGGGTGCCGGGATGCTCAGGTGCTGGCGGTGCTCGGGAGTGCATATCGCTGTATCGTGGACATCCCGAGCGTGCCCCGCACCTCAGCACCTAAGCACCTCAGAACCCATGCACCTGCACCCAGGCACCCAAGGCACCCTAGGCACTGAGGCACTCGCGTAATGCGCCCGCTCCGTATCGGCACTCGCGGAAGTGCACTCGCGCTGTGGCAGGCTCGCACCGTTGCGCGCCTGCTCGGGGAACAGGGCACGCCCACTGAGATCGTGGTGATTCGAACTTCCGGCGACGAAAGTTCGCGGCCGCCGGATGCGCCTGGCACGAACATCAAGCGGATGTTCGTGAAGGAGATCGAGGAGGCGCTGCTCGAGAAGCGGGTCGACGTCGCCGTCCACAGCAGCAAGGATCTACCGGGACTCTTGCCGGATGGCTTGACCATCGGTGCCGCGCTCGAACGAGCGGATCCCCGTGATGTGATGATCCTGAGCGATGGCCAACCGACTCGCGACTGGCCTGCCGTCGTGCGCGCGATCGGCGAACGGCCGACGATTGGAACGACGAGCGTCAGACGCGTCGCTCAGCTCCGCGCGAGCTTTCCACACGCCAGCTTCACTCCGCTACGCGGCAACGTCGACACGCGCATTCGCAAGCTAGACGCTGGTGACTGCACGTCAATCGTGCTCGCAGGCGCCGGGATCACCCGACTTGGCCTCGACGCGCGGATCTCTGCGTACATTCCGGTCGAGATCTGTCTGCCCGCCCCTGGGCAAGGAATCGTCGCCGTTCAACTTCGCTCCGATGCTGAAGCGTCTCTTCGAACGGCCGTCTCCGTCATTTCGGACGCCGACGCCGAAGCCGCGCTCATCGCGGAACGCGCGGTCGTCAACGCCCTCGGAGGCAGCTGTCAGATGCCACTAGGCGCCCTGGCGAGGATCGATGGTCAGTCAATTGAAATGCTTGGGCTGGTCGCGTCACTCGACGGGCGCACGGTCGTGCGCGCAACGGTTCGAGGCAACCGCGGCGGCGCGGGAGCAGTGGGAGAAAAGCTCGCCGCGAAATTGCTCGCGCAAGGGGCCAGGGAAATCCTCGAGACCACGCGCGGGTAGTCTCTGTGTTTTTCCGCGTTTTCCGCGTTTTCCTAGTTTCCGCGTTACCGTGATGACCCCTCTAGTACAATCCCCCCGTGCTTCGACGGATCGTTTACTTGATCGGCGCCGGGCCAGGCGCACCCGACCTCATCAGCGCGCGTGGCCTGCGTTGCCTCCAGGCATCCGACGTGGTCATTTATGACCACCTCGTTCACCCGCGCTTGTTGCACCATGCGCCGCGACACGCAGAGCGTATCGACGTCGGCAGCGCGGCCCCGGAGCGCATGAATCAGGAAGCGATTTGTTACTTGATCGCAGAGAAGGCTCGTGAGGGCCAGCTGGTTGCGCGGCTGAAATGGGGCGACCCGTTCGTCTTCGATCAGGGCGGCGTCGAAGCGCTCTTTCTGCACGAGCAGAACATCCCCTTCGAAGTGGTGCCAGGGGTCCCCTCCGCGATTGGCGCGGCGGCGTACGCCGGAATCCCGGTCACCTATCCGGGCGCGGGCGACACGCTGACGTTCGTGCGCGGTTACGAGGACGAAGGCCGCGACACTCCCAGCGCTGACTGGGCAGCACTCGCGAAGCTGGAAGGCACCATCGTTTCGTACGCGGGTCCTCGCCAGCTCGCGGCGATGGTCAACGAGTTGCTCGCGAACGGACGGCCTCCCGAAGAATCCGCCGCGATCATCTCGAACGGAACCCTGCTGTCGCAGGAAACGGTCACTGGGACGCTCGGGGCACTCGCCAGTCAGCTGCGCGAAAAGCTGCCATCTGGAGCCTCGATGCTGGTGGTTGGAAAGGTGGTCGGACTTCGCGACCATCTCCGCTGGTTCGATGCGCGACCTTTGTTTGGCCGGCGGGTTCTGGTGACTCGTTCGCGTGAGCAGTCGGCCGAAATGGTGGACCTGCTCGAAGCGCAAGGTGCGGAAGCGATCGAGGCACCGCTCATCAACATCGTTCCACCTGACG
This sequence comes from uncultured Acidobacteriota bacterium, assembly GCA_963724485.1. Classification (GTDB taxonomy): domain Bacteria; phylum Acidobacteriota; class Vicinamibacteria; order Vicinamibacterales; family UBA2999; genus JACCSI01. The sequence continues at coordinate 315,042 of CAVRUW010000001.1, read as the reverse complement.
ATTACGGCCCGCTCGATCAGGCCTGCGAAAACGCCGGCGCCTTCGATTGGATCGTGTTCACGAGCGCCAATGGTGCAACGGCATTCATGGATCGGCTGCTGGGCGGGCCACGAGATGTGCGAGCGCTGGCTGACGCCAAGCTGTGTGCTGTCGGACCGGGGACGGCCACGCGCCTCACGAGGTTCGGGCTCAAGATCGATCTCATCCCCGAGGACCACAGCGCCGAGGGGGTCGTAAGTGCCCTGAAGGCAACCGCATCGCTCAAAGGTGCCCGAGTGCTGTTCCCCAAGGCCGATATCGCGCGCGACACGCTCCCCGAGGATCTCAGGGCTTCCGGCGCCGAAGTCACCGAAGTGGTCGCCTATCGAACCGTGACAGCCGAAGGAGACGTGCATCTGGGCATCTATCGCCAGCTGCTCGACCGGCAGATCGATGCGGTCACCTTTTCCAGCGCGTCGGCCGTGAGAGCCTTCGTCTCCATCTACGGCGAGGATCAGGCCGTCGATCTCCTGGGCCACACCACGGTTGCAACTATCGGACCGGTGACGGCCGATGCGGCACGGCGCTACGGCATCACGCCGCAGATCACACCCGCCGTCTCCACGGTCACCGCGTTGGTCGATTCGCTCGTCGCGCACTTCGCGTCCGTTCCGCAAGCGACATGAAGCTCCAGCGTCGGTTTCGACGCCTGCGCCGGACGCCGGCGTTGCGTCGACTGGTCCGAGAAACACGATTGTCGGTCGATCAGCTGATACTTCCGCTGTTCGTCTGCGAGGGCAGTGGGATCCGGCGCGAAGTCTCATCGATGCCCGGCGTCTTTCAGCTCTCTGTCGACGAAGCTTCCTCCGAAGCGCATGCGGCGTATGGTGAAGGTGTTCCGGCCGTGCTCTTGTTTGGTGTGCCAGACACGAAGGACGAGAAGGGCACCGCGGCGCACGATCCGAACGGCGCGGTTCAACGCGCGGTCAAGACGATCCGGCAGTCAACCCCGAACATGGTCGTGATCACCGACGTCTGTCTGTGTGAGTACACGTCGCACGGACACTGCGGAATCGTCGACGGCGAAGAGATTCTCAACGATCCCACGGTCAACGAGCTCGTGCGTGCCGCGCTTTCACACGCTGCCGCCGGCGCACACATCGTCGCTCCCTCCGACATGATGGACGGGCGCGTCGGGGCGATTCGTGCTGCGTTGGACGATGGCGGGTTTGAGCACGTGGCGATCATGAGTTACGCGGCGAAGTACTGTTCCGGTTTTTATGGGCCTTTCCGCGAAGCGGCTGACTCCGCGCCGCAATTTGGCGATCGACGCAGCCATCAGATGGACACGGCCAACGTCGAAGAGGCCTTGCGCGAGGTCGCACAGGACATCGACGAAGGGGCGGACATCGTAATGGTCAAGCCAGCAATGCCCTACCTCGACGTAATCTGGAGGGTGCGGGAACGGTTTGGGTACCCGACGGCGGCGTTTCAGGTGAGCGGCGAATATTCGATGATCAAGGCGGCCGCGCGCAACGGGTGGATCGAGGAAGAACGCGCGATGCTGGAATCGCTGACGGCGATTCATCGCGCCGGCGCCGAGATGATCATCACGTATTTCGCTCGTGAAGCCGCCCGGGCCCTCATGATAATGAAGATGGGCTCCTGACCTTAGGCGTGCTTCCGAGGGGACCGGGCTTTAGCCTGGTCATACCATCTACAACCAGTGAAGAAACCAACTAAGTCAGCAAAGCTGTTTCAACGCGCCAAGCAGGTCATTCCCGGCGGCGTCAACTCTCCAGTGCGAGCGTTCAAGGCCGTCGGCGGCTCGCCGCACTTCATCGCCAAAGCCGCAGGCTCGCGAATCACCGACGTGGATGGCAACTCGTTCATCGACTACGTCGGGTCATGGGGGCCCATGATCCATGGTCACGCGCCACGAGGGCTGACCAGTCTTCTGTCGCGAGTCTGCCGGTCGGGAACGAGTTTCGGTGCACCCAGCCCGCTCGAGGTTGAGCTCGCCGAGCAGGTCAGGAAGCTCGTGCCTTCCATGGACCGCGTGCGCTTCGTCAGCTCCGGCACGGAGGCTACGATGAGCGCGGCGCGCGTGGCGCGGGCGGCAACGAATCGCGAGAAGATCATCAAGTTCGAGGGCTGCTATCACGGACACGCCGACGCCTTCCTGGTACAGGCGGGCTCTGGCGCGCTGACCTTCGGCACCCCGACGAGTCCTGGCGTACCGGCAGGTGCCGTCGCGCCAACGCTGCTGGCCAGCTTCAACGACCTCGAGTCGGTGCAACGCGTGATCGACGCCAACCCGGCGGAGGTCGCAGCGATCATTGTCGAACCCGTGGCGGGCAACATGGGCACGGTTCTGCCGGAGCCGGGGTTTCTGCAAGGCCTGCGATCGATTTGCGACCGCTCCGGAGCACTGCTGATCTTCGACGAGGTGATGACAGGCTTCCGCCTCGCTCCAGGTGGCGCGCAGGCGCTTTACGGCGTGCGACCCGACCTGACATGTCTCGGCAAGATTGTGGGTGGTGGCCTCCCCGTGGGAGCGTACGGCGGCCGCGCCGACGTCATGGATCTCGTGTCACCCGCCGGCCCGGTTTATCAGGCAGGAACCCTGTCGGGCAATCCTCTCGCGATGGCGGCTGGACTCTGGTCGCTGAAACGGCTCAACGCCGCGCTCTACCGATCGCTGAGCGCGCGCACGTTTCGTCTGGCTGCCGGACTGGCGGACGCTGCTCGCGACCTCGGCGTTCCACTGCAAGTCAACGCGCTCGGCTCGATGTTGACCCCGTTTTTTACCGCGCAGCGCGTGACAGGATTCAAGAGCGCCCTGGCATCGGACACCGCGGCCTTCGCCGTGTTCTTTCGCGCCATGCTCGAAGGTGGCATCTATCTCCCGCCGTCACAGTTCGAGGCCTGGTTCGTCTCTGCCGCTCATTCCACGCGCGACATCGATCACACGATTGCAGTGGCTGAGAAGGCGTTTAAGCGAGTTCGAAAGACGATGAAAAGGGCTTGAACGAGGTCTCAACGGAGGTTCTCGACGGAGGTTCTTCACGGCGGTTCTTCACGAGGGTTCCACGGAGGTTCTCTCAGAATCGCTCTGGAACAATCGTCGAAGAACCGTCGCTAAGAACCGTCGTGAAGAACTGTCGTGACGAACCCCCGTTGAAGAACCGACCTGGTCTATCTCGTACTCCTGATAACCAACGGCTGATCCAGCCGCATCCGCAGCACGGCGCCTGGTTGCAGCTCGACGTTCTGGCCCTCAGTCGCAGCTACGACGCCGCCGCCACCGATCAAGATGCCAGCGAGCGCACCCTTTAAGCCGCCAATAATCCCGCCGATGATGCCGCCAACCGCCGCGCCGGTTCCGATCTTGCCGGCATCTTCACGGTAACCACCGGCTTCGAGCGCCTCGGTCACCGTGCCGCGAATCGGGTAGTTGCGGCCACCAACCGTGATCTGATCGAAGCTGAGCGCGAGCCTTCCCTTGCGCTCCACTCGGCCCGCATCGTCCACCGCCGTCACGACGCCGCGAACGGTTGACCCTGCGGGAATCAGCACTCGACCATCCTCTCGAAGATCCACGACGGTCGTGGCTTCGAACCGATCCTCGACCTGGTTCGTGTCGGAGCTGAGGGCGGTCTGAAGGCGAACGTCGATCTCAGTGCCGGACGGCACCGTACCTGGTGATGCTGTCGAGGATCCGTTGTCGACGCTGTAACGGCCCGATGACCCTTCGTTGCCGGTTACGCGGCTCCGAAGATCTTCGAGACGGTCACGAACGTCGGTGTAGTGCGCGCGCGGCACGCTGCGCTCACGACGCAGACGGACCTTGAGATACGTGATTTCTTCTTCGAGCTCGGTCAGCTCGGTTTGCAACGAGCGGGCAGCAGTACGGTCACGTGACCTGAGGGTCACGAGCTCGTCGCCAATCTGATCGGCGGTCTGCTGGAGGCGCTGCACGTCGCTCGTGGTCATCTCTTGCGCCGCGGCGGAAGTCGCGAGCACCGCGACCGCCGCGACCGCCACGAGCAGGGAACGAACACTGCGAGGCATGGGCTTCTCCTTCACAAGAAGTGGACAGGGAGGACAGGGAGATCGGGGAGATCAGGAAGAACTGTCTTCTCCCTGACCTCCTTGAACTCCCCGTTCTCGATCCACCGAAGAAAACTGCAAGATGCGATCCGGAGTGGCTGAAAGCTCAGCCGTGCTTCGGCGAGGAGCGCGCTAGTTGCGCCACGGCATCAAGCGCTCAATCCAGGCGATGCGCGTCAGGTCGTTGTAGATGACCGTGACCATCAGCGCCATGAGCGCGACGAAGCCGGCAAGGAACATCTTCTCTTTGGCCTGGATGCTGAAGTCGCGCCGCGCGATGGTTTCGAGCGCCATGATCAGGATGTGACCACCGTCGAGCACCGGCACCGGCATGAGGTTCAGCAATCCGAGGTTGAGGCTGATGGTTGCCATCAACGCGATGAGCGCCACCCAGCCGGCCTCGGCCGACTCACCCGATAGTTGCGCCATTCCGACTGGACCCATCAGCTGCTTCGGCGAGGTCTCGCCGACGAGCAATCCCCAGAGTGTTTTCAGAATCAGCCCGGAGAATTCGACGTTCCGCTGGACGCTCAAGCCGATCGCCTCGAGCACGCCCGGCTTGAAGGTCCGGGTTTCGTTTGCGAGCCCGATGCCGACGCGGCCAACGCCGTTCTCGCGGCGTGGGATCATCGTGAAAACTTTTTCTTCGTTGCCACGCCGCACCTTGAATTCGATCGGCTTTTCGGGATTGGCGGACACGATATCGACCACGTCACGCGTGAACACCATCCGCTGGTTGTTGATCGACAGGATCACGTCGTCAGACTTCAGCCCGGCAGCCTGCGCTTCTTCGCCCTCCACGAGATAGTCCACCGAGGGATACACGTCGGGCAGCACGCCGATGTCGCCAACCGCAAACCGGCCCTCGCTCCCTGGACGCACACTGACTACCTGCTCGCGCCCGTCGCGAAGCAGCGTCAGCCGCACGTCGCGGTCCGCACGCATGCCGATGTTGAGCTGAAACCGCTCCCATGTCGGAACGTCTTCGTCGTTGATCTTGACAATGAGATCGCCGGGCTGGATGCCCGCGCGCTCGGCCGGCGAATTGGAGTCGACACGTCCGACCACGACCGGCTTGTCGTCAAAGGATGGAAGTTCGGCGCCTTGCAGCATCACCACGGCCAGGAGCACGACGGCCAGAGCCAGGTTCATGACCGGGCCCATGATGAGAATCTGGAATCGCTGCCACTTCGTCTTCGACAGGAACTCGTCGTCCGCGCCCGTGACCTGATCGTCAGGGTTTTCGCCGGCCATCTTGACGTAGCCGCCGAGAGGAAACGCGCTGAGGCAGTACTCGGTATCGCCGCGCTTCACGCTCATCAGCTTGGGACCGAAGCCCAGAGAGAACGTCAGCACGCGGACGCCGTGCCATCGCGCCATCATGAAATGGCCGAGCTCGTGAACGAAGACGAGAACGCCGAGAACAAAGGCAAACGCGAGAATCGTAGTCACTGAGCGGATCCCTTGATTGATTCTACCGTGCGATCGTCAGGCCGATCGCCCGGTCGTCCTTCACCGGCTGCCGCGAGCGTGCTGGCATGTTCGCGAGCCCACTGATCCACGCGCCGGATGGTGTCGAGGGTGGGTACCGAGGTCGGCACGTGTGCATCCATCGTACCCTCGATGACGCGCGCAATGCCGGGAAAGCTCAACCGCCCCTCTAAAAAAGACGAGACCGCGACCTCGTTGGCCGCGTTCAACACGATTGGCAGGCTGCGCTCCGCTTCGAGCGCGCGGTACGCCAGCCGGAGGCAGGGGAAATCGTCCCAAGCCGGTTCGTGAAATTCGAGCGGGCCGGTTTTGGTCAGGTCCAGCAGCGGTACCGGAGCCTCCCAGCGTTGCGGGTACGAGAAAGCGTATTGAATCGGCAATCGCATGTCGGTGGTGCCGATTTGGGCAATCATCGACCCATCGGTCAGTTCGACGATCGAATGGACAATCGATTGCGGGTGAACCACGACGCTAATCTTCGACGCCGGGGCACCGAACAACCAGTGCGCCTCGATGACCTCGAGTCCCTTGTTCATCAAGGTTGCTGAATCGATGGTGATCTTCTGCCCCATCTGCCAGGTTGGATGTCTCAGCGCTTCCTCTGCGGTCACGCGTTCGAGAGATGCAGAAGAACGGCCACGGAAGGGTCCTCCCGACGCAGTGAGAATCAACCGTCGCAGCTCGCTTGGAGCGCGGCCATGCAAGCACTGATGTATCGCGTTGTGTTCGCTGTCGACGGGCAGGATGTCGATGCCGCGCGCGCGGGCGTGATCCATCACTAACCCGCCGGCCATAACGAGCACTTCCTTGTTGGCTAGCGCGATCGCCTTTCCAGCGTCGATTGCTCCCAACACGGCTTCGAGCGCAGCCGTGCCCGACGAAGCACACAGGACCATATCGACGGCGGGATGCGTCGCTACGGCGAGCAAACCTTCGCTGCCGGTGCCGTGACACTCCGGTAGCGACTGACCGAGTGCCGACCGCAACTCGTCGAACGCGCGACCCGAGGCCATCGCCACCGCGCGAGGCCGATAGCGTTGGACCTGGGCTGCCAGTGCGAGCGCGTTTTCGCCGGCCGCGAGGCCAACGACCTCGACGCGATCAGCATGAGCATCGACGACCGCAAGCGCGCTCGTGCCAATCGATCCTGTCGACCCGAGGATGGCAATCCGTTTTTTCACGGCGTTGGTCGTCAAGTGGTATACACCCACCGCACGTAGAGATAAAACAGTGGTGACGCAAAGAGCAATGCATCAATGCGATCCAGCACGCCTCCGTGTCCTGGAATCAACGATGAGCTGTCCTTCAACCCCGCCGCGCGCTTGAGCATCGATTCAAAAAGATCTCCCGCAATGCCGGCAATCACGAGCCCGAGCCCGAGCAGCGCGATGGCAACCGGCGCGGCAACCGGGATCAACTGAGGGCCTGCGAAGTACAAAAAGATCGGGCATGCCACGAGACCGCCAACGGCACCTTCGATGGTTTTCTTGGGGCTCAGTTGCGGCGCCAGCGCATGCCGTCCCATCAAACGCCCGGAATAGTACTGCGCGGTGTCGCTGATCACGATGCTGGCAACCAGCAACAGCACGGCGTTGCGCCCGCCATAGATGTGAACGCCAACGAGAGAGCCGAGCGGCAGTCCCAGATAGACGAGCGACAACCCGGCACCAGCCGCGCCGCGCATCGCCGGCTGAAGAACGCTGGTCGTCGCCTGCGCCATGATCGCCACAGCAATCACCAGCAGGCCGATACCGATCACGACTTCCAACGGGACAGCGGGGAAAGGGACCGCGGCCAGTACTGCGAGAGTCGCCGCCAGTGTCGGGAGTCTGGGAACGTCGGCCTGGACCGCGCGCATCAAGCCCACGTACTCGTGCAATGCGAGGGCGCAGACCGCCATCGCAACCACCAGCAACACGGTCGCGTTGCTGAACCACACGAGTGCAAAGAACACCGCGCCAAGAACGGTTCCACTGAGAACCCGAGTCATTGGAGTGGTGCTGACGAATCGGTGATCGAGGGATTTGGCAAAACAGCTGCTGATGTGCGCCTGATCTACTTGAAGGAGCCCGCGAGAGGAGCGGTTACGCCACCAAAGCGTCGATCGCGCTTTTGGTACGCGAGGACTGCCTCGAGAAGATGGCGGCATCTGAAGTCGGGCCAGAACGTGTCGGTGACCCAGATCTCCGCATAGGCGATCTGCCAGAGCAAGAAGTTGCTCACTCGCATCTCGCCGCTCGTGCGAATCAAGAGGTCCGGATCCGGCTGGCCGTTGGTGTAGAGCAACTCGCCGAAGCGACGCTCGTCCAGCGCCTCGGCGCTGATACCGGCATCGATGGCGCGCCGCGCCGCATCCACGATCTCCGTGCGCCCTCCGTAGTTCAGGGCGATGTTGAAAATCATGCCCGCATTCTGCGCGGTCTTCGTTTCGGCGGCGTGCAGCTCCTGGAGAATATCCGGCGCGAGCTCCTCGGAACGGCCGATGACCTTGAAGCGAATGTCGTTCTTGAGCAGCGTCGAAAGCTCCGAGCGCAAGTAACGCTTCAGGAGCATCATCAACGTGCTGATTTCCGCGGCTGGACGTTTCCAGTTCTCGACTGAAAACGCATACAAGGTCAGTACTTCGAGTCCGAGACGGGCCGAGGTCTCGACGACCGACCGAACGGCTTCAATCCCGGCCCGATGTCCCTCAACTCTCGGCAGGTGTCGCTGCTTCGCCCACCGTCCGTTGCCATCCATGATGATGGCGACGTGGCGAGGTAGCCGGTCCGGATCAATCTGTCGTGCGAGATCCGCCTCCTCGCTGCCCGGCGTAACCCATTCGATCAGACGATCGAGACTCATGGACAGGTGCCAATGGTACTACGCTGGTAGGTCTGGTGGGCCTGGTAGGGGCCGGTGGGTCCAGTTGGGGCTGGTTGGGCGGGTCGGGTCGGCCCGGGGGGCGGCTCAGGCTTCGGTGAAAACAGAAAGGCCGGAGCATCGCTCCGGCCTCCCCACAGACCCACTAGTCTTGCCAGACTGACGCTACTCGCCCTTCTTCACCGGCCATGGCACGCCTTCCTGGCGCGGGCCCATACCCTTGAACACGAACTTCTGCAGGCGCTTGCCAGTGTAGGTTTCCGTCGTGTAGATGTTCCCCTTCGAGTCCACAGCAATGCTGTGAACACCGCGGAACTGCCCCGGCTGGCGGCCTCCGGTGCCGAATTGGGAAACGATCTCCAGCGACTGACGATCGACGATGTAGACGTGCTCGTTGGCACCGTCCGCGACATAGAGGTACTGCTGCTTCGGGTCACGTGAAAACGCGACGTCCCACACCGAGCCGTCGGACAACGTGTCGGGGAACAGCTGCTTCTCCTTGACGAACTTTCCTTCCTTCGTGAACACCTGGAGGCGGTCGTTCGGACGATCGCAGACGTAAACGAAGCCATCGTTCGAGAGCTCGGCGCAGTGCACCGGCGTCCGGAATTGCTGCGCCAGCGGCGCCTTTGGATCGTAGCGGCCGATCGGCGTGTCATCGGGCTTGTTGCCGTAGGCGCCCCAGTACCGCTTGATCTGGCCCGAGTCCATATCGACCACGGCCACGCGCTTGTTGAAGTAGCCGTCTGCGACGTAGGCCTCGTTGGCCTTCGGATCGATGAACACCTTGGCGACGCGGCCAAAGTTATCCATGTCGTTGCTGTTCGCCACGGGCTTGCCGTCCACCATGCGCGCGCCCTTCTTGCCGAACATGCTGACGAACTTGCCCTCGCGCGTGAACTTCAGGATGTGCGCGTCGGGGCCGCCGTTGCCGCCAATCCACACGTTGCCCTTGTGGTCCACGATGATGCCGTGGTTCGATTCCGGCCAATCGGGATGCAGCGTCGGACCGCCCCAGCTATGCACGACATTCCCGCCCTGATCGAAGGCGACGACCGGCGGCGCCGGATCACAGCACTCGCTCACGCGGGTGGTGCCGGGTGCGTAATAGCCCTTGGGATTGGCGGGCGGCCGCGCGTACTCCGTGCCGTCCAGGTTGGTCGGATCGTTCCCGCGGTGGATGATCCAGACCTGGTCTTTCTCGTCAACACCGAGGCCGATGGTCTGCCCGAACACCCAGTTGTTCGGCATGGTCTTCGGCCAGAAGGGATCGACTTCGAAAATCGGTACCTGCGCGCCGGTCTTCGCTTGTGCTGCGGCCGTTTGTTCCAGGGCGCGTTCCGCAACGACCAGTCCGACGATGGCGACGACGAACGTCGTGCCAATCAGGAGATTCCGCTTCACGGCTCCGTCCTTTCTCATACAGGGTTCCAGTGTTCCAGGGAACCCTGGAACCCCCAACGGGGCGCCAGTATATTCGCAAGGCCCTGAGCCGGAAAGATAAAATCCGGGAATCGAAAGCATGCCTCGTCGCGTCATCGTCCTCCTGGTCGCCCTCCTGACCGTCGCAACCGTCGGCCTCAGATCCCACGAGATCCCGAACGAAGTCACGATTCAGACGTTCCTGAAGCCCGAAGGGCAGCGCCTCGTCTTCCTGGTTCGCGCACCGTTGAAGGCCATGAGGGACATGGACGTCCCCCGGCGCGGTGGTGCCTACCCCGGCTACATCGACCTCGAGCGCATCGACCCGGTGCTCCGAGACGCGGCGACCCAGTGGATAGGTGATTTCGTCAAGCTTTACGAGGACGATCGGCAGCTGCCCTACCCGGAAGTGCTGTCGGCTCGAATCTCGTTGCCGTCGGATCGATCGTTCGAGTCGTACGACAAGGCGCTGGCCAATCTCAGCAGCCCGCCGCTGCCGGTCGAAACCGACCTCGTGTGGGAAGAGGGCCTCCTCGATGTCGGCTTCGCCTTCCCAATCAAGTCCGACCGATCGCAGTTCTCGATCAGTCCGGGTTTGACCGGCCTTGGCATCCGCGTGAACGTCGTGCTGCGATTTCTGCCGCCAGGTGGTGCCGAGCGCGCCTTCGACGTTCACGGCGATCCCGGAATCGTTCGACTCGACCCGAGATGGCATCAGGCTGCTCTGCGTTTCGTCGAGGATGGCTTCTTCCACATCCTCGATGGCATCGACCACTTGCTGTTCCTGCTCTGCCTGGTCATCCCCTTCCGTCGCATGCGCTCGTTGGCCGTCGTCGTCACGTCGTTCACGATTGCCCATTCGGTCACATTGATCGCGTCCGCCTACGACCTGGCGCCGACCTCGCTGTGGTTTCCACCACTGGTCGAGACGCTCATCGCCGTGTCGATCGTCTACATGGCGTTCGAGAACATCGTCTATGCCATGCGCGATCGCGACGCTGGCACTCTTGACCAGCGAGCTCTTGAGCGCCGATGGGCAGTCGCCTTCGGCTTCGGCCTGATCCACGGCTTTGGGTTTTCCTTCGCGCTTCGGGAGTCGTTGCAGTTCGCCGGGTCGCACCTGCTGACCTCTCTCGTCTCGTTCAACGTGGGCGTCGAGCTTGGCCAGTTGCTCGTGCTGGTCGTTCTCATTCCCGCGCTCAATCTTTTCTTCCGCTATGTCGTGGCGGAACGCGTCGGGACCATCCTTCTGTCGGCTCTGGTAGCGCACACGGGATGGCATTGGGCGACCGAACGTGGCTGGCAGCTAATGCAGTTTCCGGTGCCAGCGCTCAACCTCGCCGGGCTGACCACTGCGATTCGTCTGCTGCTTCTGATGGTGGTCGCCGCTTTCCTGGTCTGGATTCTGTTCGGTGTGCTGCGGCGTCCGACGGCGTCACAGCGTCAGCAGAGCGAAGCGCGTCAGTAATCCACTCGCACGAGCGTGAGTCCATGCGCAGGCGCGGTTGCCGACGCGCGGGCTCGATTCCGCGACGCAAGGATCTCGGCCACACCTTCCGAGGGAATGCGACGTCTCCCTACGTCGACTATCGTCCCCACAATGTTTCGGACCATATGACGGAGGAATCCGCTCCCTGTGATGTCGTAGACGATGGCCGGACTCGACGGCTCCTTACCGATCTTCGACGAAGTGATCTCGCGAACCGTCGTCTTGACGTCACTGCCTGCCGCTTGAAATGCGGCGAAGTCGTGGGTGCCGACCAGCAACGCGGCGGCTTCCTGCATCTCGTGCAAATCGAGCGAATAAGGCACGTGCCAGGCTGTCCGACGTCGTGCCGGAGGCATGACTTCCTCACACCAGATCGCGTACCGATAGGTCTTCGATCGCGCATCGAACCGCGCGTTGAAACCCGCCGGCGTTTCGACGACATCGAGCACGCGAACGTCGCCCGGAAGCGTTGCGTTGAGCGCCCGCTGCAGTTCGATGGTCCCGATTGATGCCGTGAGCGACACGCTGGCCACCTGACCATCGGCATGCACGCCGGTGTCAGTTCGACCCGCGCCGGTGATGACGACTGCCTGTCCCTCGATGGGCTTCAACGCATCTTCGATGACCGCCTGCACCGTCCGCTCGCTCGCCTGACGCTGCCACCCGAAGAAATCGGTCCCGTCATACGCGACGGTCAGCTTTAGGGTGCGCATGGGCAATCAATGAAATGGGCGACTGGGTGATTGGGTAGTTGGGTGATTGCATTGTGTGATTGGAGAATTGGGTGATTGAGGATTGCGTAATTGGATGATTGGCGACCCTACGAGCCCAATCACTCAGCCCGTTCGCCCAATCACCAAATCGAATCTCCCAATCACGAAATCACCCAATGCAATCACTCAATCACCCATTCAACCAATTACTTAATGCTTCTGGATCCAGGTTTGACGATAGGTGTGCCGGCTTTACACATAGGGCATTGCGCCTCTTCATACAAAGGGAGCGTCATCGGCAGTAGCGCGGCAAACGGCAGCTCGAGGCCGTGCGTTCCTCCACTTCGATCGACAATCGCGCAGGCGCCGACGACTTTCGCGCCGGCCTGCACGGCAACGGCTATCGTTTCTCGCGTCGATCCAGCGGTCGTGACGACGTCTTCGACGACCAGCACGCGGTCCTCAGGTGACAGCGTGAAGCCACGACGCAAGGTGAGCGTGCGCTCCTGTCGTTCGGCAAACAGCGAGCGCACGTCGAGTGCGCGTGCGACCTCGTGACCGATGACGATGCCACCGAGCGCGGGCGCCAGAACACACGTCGCGCCCCACGTGCGCACCTTGTCGGCCAGCGCCGCCCCAACCGCGGAGGCGTCGCGCGGGTGTTGCAGGACCAGCGCACACTGCAGATACCCAGAGCTGTGAAGCCCGGAAGAAAGCCGAAAATGCCCCTCGAGCAGGGCGCCAGAACGGCGAAACAGCGTCAAAACGTCGGATTCGTGCATCGCGCGGTAGTATAGCGAGAGGGTTGGGTCGAACCCGGATGGCGCCTAGTGCGTCTATTATCGAGATCCGGACGGGCCGGTACCCTTCTTGCTGACCTGCCCACGTTCGGACCTTTTCCAGAAACTACTTGGAGTACCAGGCAATGCGTGACCAGACGTGTTATCGCTCGGGGTTCGTGATCACGGCCCTTTCAGTCGCCTCCGTCCTGTTCGTTTTCGGGGCAGGCCCTGTCCGAGCGCAGACAGCGCCCGTGGCCTCAATTTCAAATACTTCGGCCCCGGCGCAGTTCCAGGGACCGGTTCGCCGGCTGTCGATCGACGAGGCCGTGGCCCTCGCGCTCGAGCAGAACGTCGACTTACAGGTCGACCGCATCGACCCGCAGATCGAGGACTACAGCGTGTCGGTCGCACGTAGCGGGTGGACACCCGTGTTCTTCTCGTCACTCACGACGCGCAGCGCGACCAACCCGCCGCAGGACATCTTCGGCGGTAACCAGACGGCGATCACCAACGAGAACCTGAATTCGGTCGCTGGCATTCAGCAGCAGTTGCCCTGGGGCGGTGCGACTTACCAGGCCAACTGGAACAGCGGCCGCATCACCAGCAACAATATCTTCAGCAGCTTCAACCCGCAGCTGAACTCGTCGGTGGCGTTCAACTTTACGCAGCCGCTGTTGCGCAATTTCTCGATCGACGGCACCCGGCAGGCGGTGCAGGTGTCCCGCAAGAATCGCGAGATTTCCGACGTGCAGCTTCGTCAGTCGATTGCCGTGACGACACGGAACGTCAAGAACGCATATTGGGATCTCGTCTACGCCAACAACAATCTCGCGGTGCAGCGCCAGTCGTTGGAGCTGGCGCAGCGTTCGTTCCGCGACAATCGGGCGCGAGTCGAGATCGGCACCATGGCGCCCCTCGACATCGTTCAGGCCGAGGCCGAAGTCGCGCAACGTGAAGAAGGCGTCATTCTGGCAGAAGCGGCTATCTCACGAGCCGAGGATCGGCTGCGGGCACTGATTTCCAATCCGACCGATCAGCCCGAGTTCTGGAACACCCGACTCGAACCGTCGGACCCGCCAAACTACCAGCCGGTCACGGTCAATATCGACGCCGCGGTTCGTAACGCGCTGTCCGTTCGGACCGACCTGGAGACCACCCGCAAGCAGATCGAGGCGAACGACATCACGATTCGTTACTATAAAAATCAGTCGATGCCAGACATCAACGCGATCGTGAACTACAGTGCTATCGGCCTTGCTGGGACAAATTTCGACTTGAGCAACGACTTCCCGCCTCAGATCCTTGGGCAGACCCAACGTGGCTTTGGCAGCGCCATAGGGGACGCGTTCGCGTCGGACTTTCCGACGTGGTCGGTCGGCGTTCAGGTGAACTATCCCATCGGAGCTTCGTTCGCCGAGAGCAACCTCGCCCGCGCGCGCTTGCAGAATACCCAGGCGGCCAAGGTGCTTCAGAGCTCCGAACTGCAGGTCACGACGCAGATTCGCGACCTGGCGCGAAACGTTCAGACGAACGGGAAGCGTATCGAAGCCACGCGCGCCTCTCGCGCGCTCGCCGAAAAGCGGCTGGAAGCAGAAGAGAAGAAATTCCAGGCCGGCATGACGAGCAGCTTCCTCGTCATTCAGGCTCAGCGCGACCTCGCCCAGGCCCGCAACAACGAGCTCGCGGCCACGATCGACTACCTGAAGTCCGTCGTGGATTACGAGACGTCCCAGGAAGCGCCGCTGAATGGCGGTGGGACCACGATCGCGCCGGTATCAGTGTTGTCGAATACCCAACGGCAGTGAACGCTTAGGACCTAGGCGTAGGGCATAAGGCAGAGGGCGTGGGGTCGGGCGTAGGGAGGTGATAGGGACTACGGGCCCTGTGCCCTTCCCTATGCCCCAGGCCCCACGCCCTTTGCCCTGTACAGCTAAACTCCCCCCGTGCAGAAGCTGACCGTCACGGTCATCACGCGCAACGAATCCCGGCACATCGCGGCGGCGCTCGAATCAGTCAGCTGGGCAGACGAGATCATCGTCGTCGATTCCGAAAGTACGGATGACACCGTCGCGATTGCCGGACAGTACACTTCGCGGGTGATCGTGCATCCCTGGCCGGGATACGTCGCGCAGAAGAACTTCGCGGCCTCGCAAGCCAGCCACGACTGGATCCTTTCTCTCGACGCGGACGAACGGGTGTCGCCCGAGTTGCGCGATGAGATTCGCCAGCTGCTGGGCACCACGATTCCGGCTGCCGGGTTCCGGATTCCTCGGGTTACTTTTCATCTGGGCCGCTGGATTCGATCGACCGATTGGTACCCCGACTACCAGTTGCGCCTGTACGATCGACGCCGTGCTGAGTGGGCGGGACGTTACGTCCACGAATCGGTTCGTACCGATGGGCCGGTGGCAAAGCTCACAGGCGAATTGCAGCACTACGCCTATCGAGACCTGGCGCATCATGTCGAGACGATGGACCGCTATACGGCGCTGGCGGCGCGACAGATGTTCGAGGACGGCCGCCGGGCCAGCTGGATCGACATACTGGTGACGCCGAGACTGACGTTCTTTCGCAATTACATTCTGCGCGGTGGATTTCGTGACGGGATGGTGGGCCTCATCATCTCGGCGATGAATGCGTACTACGTGAGCGTCAAGTTTGCGAAGCTCTGGGAGCTGTGTTCGCCCTCCACATCGACACCGCCCGCACATGGCGTGGCGGACAAAACCAGGTCCTCCTGACCGTCCTCGGGCTTCGCGCCCTTGGTCACCGGTCCGTGCTCGTCGCGCACGCTGAGGGCGAGCTCTATCGACGCGCGTCCGAAGGGCCGGATCTCGTTCCGCTCGCTCCACGCAACGAAGTCGACCTGTCCGCGGCGTGGAAGCTATCCCGCATCATCCGTCAGTGGAAACCGGAGGTCGTGCACGCCCACGATCCTCATGCGGTCGCGATGGCGGGTCTTGCGCTGTCCTTCGGTGCTCCCGAACCACGGCCGCGCATCGTGGCCTCGCGCCGAGTCGACTTTCACCTGCAAGGGCATTCGTTCTCGCGCTGGAAGTATCGCCAAGTCGATCTCTTCATCGCCGCCTCAAACGCGATCAAGGAGATTCTCGTCGGCGACGGCATCCCCGAGTCGCAGATTGTCGTCGTTCACGACGGCATCGACGTCGGCAAGATCGGCCGCCTGCCTTCTGTCGACATTCACTCGGAGTTCTGGCTGCCGCGCGGCGCTCCGGTGATTGTCAACGTTGGTGCATTGGTCGATCACAAGGGGCAGAAGTATCTGATCGCGGCGATGCCGCAGGTACTGAAGGCGGTACCCGATGCCTTTCTGATCGTCTTCGGCGAAGGCGAGTTGCGAGCCCCGTTGGAGAAGCAGATCAAGCAGCTTGGCCTGGAGAAGCTGGTACGTCTGGCCGGCTTTCGCGAGGATGTCCTGCAACTCGTGAAGTCGGCCGATCTGTTCGTGTTGAGCTCGGTCACGGAGGGATTGGGCTCGACAGTGCTTGATGCGATGGCGATGCGACTCGCGGTCGTGGGCACTCGTGCGGGCGGCATTCCCGAGGCCGTCGTCCACAACGAAACCGGCGTGCTCGTCCACCCCGCCGATTCACCGGCGCTGGCCGCCGCTATTGTCAAGCTGCTGAAGGATCCGAAAAAACGCCACGAGATGGGCGAACGAGGGTTCTCGAGAGTCAGCGAGCAGTTCGGCGTCGCGAGGTTCCTCGATGGCACATTGAAAGCCTACCGCCGCGCCGTGGAGATGAAACCAATGACCGCCGCATTGAACTCGTCGGCCCAGCCGAGCGGGAGGGCGTGATCCGCGCCAGCTACGACTTTCAGCTCCGCACCCTTGATTTCCTTCGTCAACAACTGTGCCGACTGCTTGATGCTCGGCATGTCGCGATCGCCGATGATCACCAGGGTGGGCACGCCCACCTCGTTCAGGCGACTGATCGCGGCGGGTTTCATCGGCACGTAGGGAGCGAACGGCATCCTGAAGGGTGCGAGATTGCGGCGCGTGATCGCTTCCAGCTGTTTGACCACGGCAGGCCGAGTGCGGGCGACTGACCACATCGGGTGCGCCAGCCAGGCTTTCACGATGGCATCGTCTCCGTCTTTGACCGCGGCGAAGATGGCCCCGATGTCTTTGACTTCGTTCTGCGGCGGCACGAACCCGCTCGGAGCCGCGGCCGCCAGCGTCAGTGAGCTGACCCGATCGGGGTGTTGGAGGGTGAAGTCGAGAGCCACGCCGCCGCCGAACGAGTGCCCGATCAGGTGAGCTCGATCAATCTTCAGGTGATCGAGGAGTCGCAGCAGGTCGTCTGGAACGTTGTAAGCCTCTTCCGGTGCCGACGACTCGCCGAACGGCCGGATGTCGTAGCGCACGACATGGAACTGTTTCGCGAAAGGGACCATTTGCGCGTCCCAGGCCCGTCGATCCATGAACCCGCCGTGCAGGAATACGACGGCCGGCCCAGAGCCGGCCGTGTCGTACGCGATTTCGCCGCCCGTGATTTTGAGCTTCGCTGATTGAAGAGCAACATCCTGTGCCGACGCTTGACCAATCGCAATCGCGACGACCGCTGCGATGACTAGCTTCCCCACGTCAACCTCACCAGTCCTTGTGCGTCTCGCACGACGATCCCGCCAGGCACGAACGCGGGCAGCGCCCATGTTTCGCCGTCACCAACTTCGATGCGGCGCTCCTCATTGAACTTCGCCGCGTCTCGTTTGGCCACGATAAGGTCGCCGGCGTTGGTCAGGAAGATCACGTGGGATGGGCTGAGCAGGATTGAAGCGTGATCACCCTCGCGACCTTCCGTGGCCCAGCGAATCGCGCCGGTCGAAACGTCGAGCGCCACGAGCTGCCCCTTCCGCTTGTTCGAAATTCCATACAGCGTTCCGTCCGCCACGACAGGCGCACTCATGTACATCGTCACGTCAGGTGTTCTTCCAGGCCTGGGTGGCCTGCCACTTACCACCGCTAGCGGCGAGGCTGAACGCCTGCGTTCCCTGACGCACGCCGCTCACGATCAAGTGAGTGCCGGTCCACACCGGCGTCACGATGTTCTCGTGCCATTCGTCAGGAAATGCGATCGACCAGAGCGAACCACCGGTCTTGGCATCGATACCCACGATTGAGCCATTCGTCAGCGCGACAATCTGTCGGGTGCCGGCAACGGTAATGGCGATCGGCGACGCGTATCCGGGGCCGAGCCCTTTCCACGTCCACCGCTCGTTGCCGTTGGCGGGATCGATGGCCAAAACGCGTCCGCCGTGGACGTCGCTGCCCACCTGAACGATCAACGATCCCCCCTCGAGCATGGGCGACATCGCCGTGCCGCAGAACAACTTCGACGTGTCGACCGATGCGGAGTAATCCTTGCGCCACGCCAGCGACCCATCCGCGCTATTCCACGCCGACAGCACGCCGGTGACGCCGAGTGTGTAGACGCGGTCGCCAACGATCAGCGGCGTCGAGTTCGGCCCCTTCGCCATTCGTACGGCGTACTGATTCTTCGCGAAGGCCGCGGGGTATTTCTGCTGCCACAACACCTTGCCCGCTTGAAGGTCGATCGCGGTGACGATCTCCTCCGGGTCGCGCCGACTGTGAACAAAGACCCGGTTGCCCGAGATGACCGGCGATGAGTAGCCCTCGCCAACGTCAACGCGCCAGACGCGCTTCACCGATGCCGGCCACGCGGCCGGCAGGTTGGCAGCGACGACGGCACCATCGCGATTGGGTCCCCGCCATTGCGTCCAGTCCTGTGCTGACACCGGCAGAGCGAGGGCGGCCGCGATGATGAGTGAATGTGTGATGGGGTGGTTGACTGATCGCATTGCGTGAATGGGTGATTTGGTGACTGGTCTCTTGAGTGCTTAGGTGACTAGTGATTGTGATGCCAGGGCCACGCCAGATCAATGGCCATCGGCGGCCCGACTGATCACGCGATCGGCTGAACCGAATCGCGCAATCCAATCACCTATTCACCCAATCACCAACTGCAATCACCCAATCGCGCAGTTACACATTCACCCGATGGCGACGCCCCGGACTGCAGAGTCCGCGCAATGGGCACTGACTATCGCGTTGCTTCGTCCCAAAACCGCACGCTTTCATCATCCCGATGTGGCACAGCGAAAAGTCGAAGCGAACGGGATCCACGGGGTCGAGCGCGCGGAGCGCTCTGGTGATATCCGCTGCCATGCGCCACCCGGGGCTGGTGTATCGAGTTAGACGCAGGCAACGGCCAACGCGGATCACATGCGTGTCGAGGGGCACGATGAGCTGAGACGGTCGAACGCCAGACCAAACCCCCAGATCGACTTCGTCACGACGCACCATCCAGCGCAGGAAGAGGTTCAGCCGCTTGCAGGCGCCACCACTCGATGGTCGCGCGAAGAAGTACGCGACACCAGGGCGGGTGGGAACACGTCCATAGATCGCCTCGAGATTGAGACGACAGGCTTTCGTCGAGAACGAGTCGAGGGCCGCTTCGACGGTCTCGGCCTCTTCGGGAAGGTCCTCAGTGAAAAAGCTCTGTATCGAGCCATGCGAATCGATCATCTGGCGCAGGACCCACACAAGCGCGGCGAGGTCCACACCACGCGTCCATCGGTGCTGCAGGTGATCGAGCGCCGACCGGTCGCGCGCCGGGTCGAACGCTCGAACATAGGCGGCCGGCGAAGGGCCCATGACCTTCAGCAGGCCCTCGATCGAATTCAAGACGCTCTGCACCCGTCCGAATGCCAGCGCCGCGGCGCAGAATCCCACGATCTCCTGATCGTCGGCGCGAGTGAAGCGGCGCACGATCTGAATCGGATCGGTCACCGACTGAGCGTCGTTGAATTGGTGATAGAGCTCGTCGAGCCGATCCTTCAGCTCCGTGTTCGCAGTGCGCGATCGCATTGTCTGCCCAGGGGTCGGGCCGACCCCTCTCAGTTACTTCAATGGAATCGCGGGATCGAGCACGGTGACCGCGTCGAGGATGGTCTGCGCGACTCGCGAGAAAAATACTGGGTCGATCTTGTCCGCGGTGTCGGTGGGCTTGTGATAGTCCGGATGATCCTCAACCCCAAAGTAGACGAACGGAATACCAGCCGCGTGGAACGCCCCGTGATCCGATTGCGGCGTCCAGTCGTCAACACCGCCGCTTTGATCCTTCGGCTTGTCGTGCCCAAAGAGCAACTTGACCTGGCTGCGCGCCGCGACCGGCTCGAGCAACGGCTTCAACGCCGGTCGATGATACGTGCCCGCGAGATAGAGCTCGTTCGTCGCGCTGCGACTGACCATGTCGAGATTGACGTTGAGCGCGATCCGTTCCTTCGCCACCGGTGGCGCCGCCACGAACGCCCGTGCGCCCTGCAGACCCTGTTCCTCGGCGTCGAACGCGACAAAGACCACGTCGTGTGCCCAGGGCGTGCGCTGACAATGTCGAGCCAACGCCAGCACCACGGCGACTCCCGACGCGTTGTCGTCCGCGCCGTGATAAGTCAGTCCTTCACGGACACCGAGGTGGTCGTAATGCGCGCTGATCACCATTAACGGGTCGGATGATTTCGCCTCAGCCGTCTTGGATCCAGTCCCCCGACAGACCCCGACGACGTTGACGCCTTTGCTCTCGACACCGTTGCGCGTGAAGGTGAACGGAATCTCGAGACTCCCGCCCAGAGGAGACAGATTCGCTTTCTTGAACTGCTCGACGATCCACGCACGTGCCTTGGCATTCCCCGGCGTGCCCATGCGGCGCCCTTCGAGATCCGGCGAAGCCAGCAGCTTGACGGTGTCCATTAGTTCCTGGGCGCTCAGTGGCTGTGCCGGCTGCGCGACACCAAAATGACCGGAGGCCTGCGATGAAACATCGACCAGAACCCCGGTCAGTGCGGTAACTATCAACCAGGTCGTCAATCGCAAACCCTGCGATGTCATGACCGCATCTCCTGCCGAACGTCCTCGGACATCACCAGATTCGCTACGTCTCGGTTGGTGTACACGATGCGTCCGCCGACGATGGTCGCGGCGACGCCACCCCGCAGGGTCCAGCCATGAAAGGGGGTGTTCTTCGAACGACTTCTAAAGCGTGCGCGATCGATTGTCACTTCCAGATCAGGCGCCAGGACGGTGATGTCGGCTCGCGATCCGGGGGCGAGCGAGCCCCCGGCCACCCTCATGATCCGCGCCGGATTCACCGACATCAACTCGATGATACGGGACAAGCGAACCAGCCCCGTGTGCACCAGTCTGTCGAGCGTCAAGGAGATCGCGGTCTCGAGACCGACGATGCCAAACGGCGCTCGATCGTATTCGACGTTCTTTTCGTCGTAGTGATGAGGAGCGTGATCGGTCGCGATCACGTCGACACTACCATCTGCGATCCCGCCAATCATCGCGTCACGATCCCTTGCTTCCCGAAGCGGTGGGTTCATCTTGGTGTTGGTGTCATAGGGCACCGGGTCGGCGAGTCGATCGTCGGTCAAGGTGAAGTGGTGAGGCGCAACCTCGCACGTCACTTTCACGCCGCGATGCTTTCCTTGTCGCACCGCTTCGAGCGTCGTCCACGCGCTCATGTGCGCGATGTGGACGTGACCACCGGTCATCTCGGCGAGCAGGACATCTCTCGCCGCCATGATTGACTCGGCGGCGCCCGGGATTCCTCGCAGACCGAGCTCCGCGGCGCGGGCGCCTTCGTGGGCACAGCCATCAGCTTTGAGCGACAGATCTTCGCAATGCTCGATCATCGGCATGTTGAACATGCTCGTGTATTCGAGCGCGCGACGCGCCAGCATCGCGGTCGCCACAGGATGGCCATCGTCGGTCACCGCGACGCACCCGGCAGCGTGCAGTTCGGCGATATCGGCCAGCTGTTCGCCTTTCTGCCCCCGGGACACAGCGCCGATTGGATAGACTCGCGCGAGTCCCGCTTCCGCCGCTTTCCGCAGGATCAATTCGGTGACGCCGGCATTGTCGTTGACGGGAACGGTGTTGGGCATGCAGGCCACAGCGGTGAAGCCCCCCGCGACTGCGGCGGCGGTCCCGCTGGCAACCGTTTCCTTGTGCTCCTGTCCCGGTTCGCGCAGGTGCACATGCATGTCGATCAGGCCGGGACAGATCACCAGACCGCGTGGCAGCGAGACCACTTGACCTTCGTCGGCGAGCGAAGCCGGCAGATCACGGCCAACCTGTGAGATGTGATCGCCGTCGATCAGGATGTCGAAATCACCATCGATCCCAGACGCCGGATCGATGACTCGCCCTCCCTTAAGCAGCCGTTTCATGTTCCGCTCCTCCCGCGAGCAGGTAGAGCACAGCCATGCGCACGGCTACCCCATTCGCCACCTGGTCGAGAATGACCGAGAACGGACCGTCGGCCACTTCCGACGCGATCTCGACGCCGCGATTCATGGGACCGGGGTGCATGATGATCACGTCGGATTTGGCGCGGCTGACCCGCGCTTCGGTCATCCCGAATGTCGTGAAGTACTCGCGCAACGAAGGGAAGAACCCTCCTTGCATTCGCTCCAACTGGATTCGCAGCATCATGACGACATCGGCGTCGCGCACGGCTTCGTCGACTGCCGTCGTCACGCGCACGCCCAGCCGATCGAGCCCCGGCGGGATCAGCGTGGCCGGACCGCACACCCAGACTTCAGCGCCCAGCTTGGTCAAGAGCAGGAGGTTGGATCTCAACACGCGACTGTGGAGCAAATCGCCGAAGATGGCGACTTTCAACCCCGCTATGCGGCCCTTGCGCTCACGGATTGTGTAAGCGTCGAGCAATGCCTGTGTCGGATGCTCGTGCATTCCATCGCCCGCGTTGATGATGCCCGCCCGGCAGATGCGCGAGAGCAAGTGGCATGCACCTGACGAGCTGTGCCGCAGCACGATCATGCTGGGCGCCATCGCTTCGATATTCATCGCGGTGTCGACCAACGTTTCGCCCTTGACGACACTCGAGGTTCCGATCGCGACGTTGAGCGTATCGGCGCTGAGTCGCTTTTCGGCAATCTCGAACGATGTTCGAGTCCGCGTGCTCGGCTCGAAAAACAGATTCACGACCGTGCGGCCGCGGAGCGTCGGCACCTTCTTGATGGCGCGCTGTCCGACTTCTTTCATCGCGTCGGCGGTATCGAGAATCAGCAGAATCTCTTCCGCGCTCAAGTCGGCAATGCTCAAGAGATCCTTGCGGCGCAGCGTCGTGAGCGGTTGTGTGGCGGTTTGAACGGCTTCCATGGCTCACTCCTCGCGGTCGATGGTTACTTCGTCGGTCCCGTCGAGCTCGAGCAAGCGCACCTGGATGCTTTCCTGCTGTGACGTGGGGACGTTCTTGCCGACGTAATCGGCCTTGATGGGGAGTTCGCGGTGGCCGCGATCGACGAGGGCGACCAGTTGAATGGCCTTGGGCCGGCCGAAGTCGATCAGCGCATCGAGCGCCGCGCGCGTCGTCCGTCCTGTGTAAAGGACGTCATCGACGAGGATGATCGTTCGATCGTCGATCGAGAACGGGATCTCGGTACGTCTCACCAGTGGCTGCGGGCCGACTTGATGCCGCATCAGATCATCGCGATAGAGCGTGATATCCAGGGCTCCGGTCGAGACCTGGTCACCTGTAATTTGCGCCAGCGCGCGTGCGATGCGCTTGGCCAGGGGCACACCGCGACTGCGCACGCCTACGAGGGCAATGTTCTCGACGCCGCGGTTACGTTCGACGATTTCGTGAGCGATGCGCGTGAGCGCGCGTGAGATGCGGTCCGCATCCATGATTACGGGCATGGACGGACCTCCGAGCGGGTCGTCATGATCCACCTCTTCGCGAACTCTCAGGTTCGCAGTTAAAGAGCTGACTGAGTATATCGCGATCTGGAGAGTGCCTGGGTGCCTTAGGTGCCTTCGTGCCTAGGGTGCGAGTGCCAGGTGCTGAGAGTGCCGAAGGGTAGTAATGCGCGGAGGCCAAGCCACCACTGCACCTTTCTTACCAGTCCCCAGCAACCCAGCCACCCCAGCACCCCAGCACCCCAGCACCCGCACCGGCACCGGCACCGAACCCAGGCACCAAGGCACCTAGGCACCTAAGGCACCTAGAAAAGTCACCTCCCGTAACTCGGGATAAACGTAATCGGCTGACCCGCCGTGAACTCGGTCTTGAAGAGGTCGGTGCGGGCGAAGCCTTCCATATCGCGGCCGACTGGCAGCCCAAGGTAATAAAGAATCGTCGGCGTCAGGTCCAGGACGGACGCTCGTGGTGGGCGACTCGGTGCGACGGCGGTGCCGTAGGCCAGGAGAAACCCATCAGGCGAACGTTCGTGGCTGCCGCTGAGCCGGTCGTTTCCCACGAGGCGTTCGAGCATTCGTTTGCCGGGCGTCAAAGGCTCCATGCCGAAGCCCGACACGACCAGCAGCACGTCGTTCTTGCCCATCGACTGGAGTACCTGGCCGATCACGCCATCGATGAATGCGTAGTAATCGCCAAGCACGCGGCCGTACTGCCGCTGCTCGTCAGCCGAGACGTCGCCAAACTCGGACGGGTTTGCGTAGCGGAGGAAGTAGTGACCAACGGCGTCGAGTCCCGGCAACCTCACCGCCATGACTTGCGGCGCCATCAAGGTTTCGAGCGCCGTGAGGATCTGCACGTGCATTCGGTCGGCAACGATCGGCGACGGATCGGGTCTCGCATCCGCGTCTCCTTGTGGTGCCTCCGCAGCCTTTGAAACGACCGCAATCGGATCGACGCTCAGTGGCCTTTGCACGGCGTCTCGGATCGCGCCATAGAGCGACGCTGGGGCAACCGTGGTCGCACCTGCGGGATCGATCTCCACGTCCTCGATGCGATGGAACTCGTCGGTGACGATGAACCCATTGACGTGGGTCGCGGGGTGCGTGAGGGGCCACCCGATGAAGCCGACCGAGACGCCCACGTCGCTGAGAATCGTCCAGAGGGGGCGCGACTGCAGCGCCCGCGCATCGTGGGATTGCGCGTCGAGAAACCCAAAGCGGACGAGTGCGAACGAGAGACAGTAGTCGGGCAGCAGTTCGATCGGCGCACCGGAGTCGCCGGCGCGATACAACGTGGATGCACGAACGCCGTTGGCAAAGGGCACGCGGCCGGTCATGGCGGCGGACCACACAGGCTCGGCCTGAGTCGGTCGCAGCGTTGCAAGATGGAGAACGGCGCCGGCATCCAGAATGCGACCGAAGTTCGGCAGCCTTCCCTCCGCCACGGCAGGTGAGATGACGTCGAGGCTTCCACCATCGAGCGCGACGACCAGGACGCGAGCATCCCTGCGCGCCGGTTCGAGCCCGAGCACAGCTGTCGTCGGTCGCGAGGCCAGCGTGCTGACACGACCACTGCCACGCGCCGCCAGCGGCGCCGCGACTGAGATTGCCATCATCGCGGTGAGCAGGACCGCACTGACATTCCCTCCTCGTCGGTCCAAGTGCGCCAGCGCAATCAGCAGGAAGACGACCGTGGAGGCCGACAACGTCACCGCACCGGCCGTCATGCGAGTCACGGCCTGCGGGTCGAGCACCATCGTGAACGTCCGAAGGTTGAGCCACATGATGATCGCCGCCGCCCCCGCAGCGATGGTGCACAGCCACGAGAGGAGCCGGACGCTCAGCCACCCCGGCGACAGAACCTCGCTCGCGAGGAGTTGACGGCCGACGATCAGTGCGTAGAACAGCGCCGTGACATTGACGCCATAGGCGACGAGCAACACCGATGCGAGCGGGACCACAGCGCCGGGCGTCAGCGGGAACGACGGATTGAGATGCAGGATGAGGATCGTGAGATAGAGCGAAGCCAACGCCCCGGCGATCGCCGCGTTCGACAGCATTCGCAGGAAGCGCACGCTCGAATTCTAGTTCGGAGTTCGCCGTGCGAAGTACGGAGTTGGTGCGGGGTTCGGAGTTCTGAGTTCTAGCTCGGAGTTCTGAGTTCTGTCCTAAGTACGGAGTTCGAGTTCGGAGTGCGGAGTGCGGAGTGCGGAGTGCGGAGTAACGGCGTACGGGTTTCGGGGTTCGGGGTTCGGTCGCAATCCGCGTTGGCCCGACTGTTGCCTACTCCATCCTCATGTCATGGAGACGATTCACCGAAATCGAGGCCTGGAAGCTATCGATGAAGTTGAGTGAGGAACTCCACGCAATTCTTGACAGACCTCCCGCCTCCTACGATGGCAAGTTTTGCCAAGCGGCTCGCGATGCGGCTCTGTCGGCGCCGCGTAACATCGCCGAGGGGTTCGGGCGGTTTGGCAACAGAGAGTTCGCCAACTTTGTCAGCATCGCTCGAGCGAGCTTGATGGAGACTCAAACGAATCTGCTGTTCGCTCGCAGCTCACACTTCTTGTCGCATGAGGAGTTCAAAACGCTTTGGGACCTCTCGGAGGAGGCAATCGCGACCACGACCGGGCTGGTCAAACATCTCCGTCGCGGCAAGTCATGAACTCAGAACCCCGAACTCCGAACAGAACTCCGAACTCCGAACTAGAACTCAGAACTCCGAACACGGGACCAACTTCGTACTCCGCACGTCGAACCCCGCACTTGGCTATACTCACCAAAGAATGCCCGTTGATATCAACGCGGCTGTGATCAGCAACGTCAGGCTGTCGGAGGACTACAACGTTCTAACGCTGGCCGCGCCCGCCATCGGTGAGCAGACACGGCCCGGTCAGTTCGTGATGGTCAAGGCGGCATTGCCAGCCGATTCCCTGCTACGACGGCCTTTTTCGGTGTTCGAGGTGATCCGCGATCAGAGTGGCGTCACCGCTATCAGCATCTTCAACAAACGAGCGGGACGAAACACGCGTGCCTTGTATGAGCTCGAGCCGGGTGAACGCGTCGCCTGCCTCGGCCCGCTGGGAAAATCTTTCTCGCCGACGCCTCACGAGGCCTGGATGGTCGCGGGCGGGGTGGGACTGGCCCCATTCGCAACCCTCGCCGAGAGTTTGGCCAAGTCGCGCATCAAGACGACCCTTTTCTATGGCGCGCGCCGGTCCAGCGAGCTCTTCTACCTGGACTTCTTCGAAAAACTTGATGTAACGCTCGTCCTGTCGACCGAAGATGGCAGTCGCGGAGTGCGCGGGCGGGTTACCGCTCCGCTCGAAACGGCGTTGATGTCGGTTCCAGCCCGCGATCGGGTGATGATCTACGGGTGTGGTCCCGAGCCAATGCTCGAAGCCGTGGCCAAGCTGGCGATCAAATATCGGCAGCCGTCGGAAGTGTCCGTCGAACGGGTCATGGGCTGCGGCTTGGGGGGGTGCTACAGCTGCGTTGTTCCAGTCAAGAACGGCGACGGTCGGCCGCACTTCGTGCGATCTTGTCTGGCCGGACCAGTTTTCGATGGAGCTGAATTAGTGTGGGACTGATGCACACGCCTGATCTGCGGGTCCGCATCGGAGCGCTCGAGCTACCCAATCCGATCATCGCGGCGAGCGGATGCTTCGGTTACGGGCTCGAATACGAGGACGTCGTCGACTTGTCACTGCTCGGCGGCGTGGCGGTCAAGGGATTGTTCCTCCAGGAACGTCAGGGCCATCCGCCACAACGCATCGCCGAAACGCCGTCAGGCATGCTCAACGCCATCGGCCTGCAGGGTATCGGCGTCCACCGATTCGTGCGCGAAAAACTGCCTCTTCTCCGCGAACGCGGCGCCCGGACGATCGTCAACATTTGTGGTACGACGCTGGACGAGTATGCGGAAGTCGCGCGCGTGTTGTCGGACGCGGAGGGCGTTGCCGCCATCGAGTTGAACATCTCGTGCCCCAACATCAAGGAGGGCGGCATTCAGTTTGGCTGCAGCCTGGCGGGAACGGCGGAAGTCACCAGTGCAGTGCGCAAGGTGACCCGCCTGCCGTTGATCCCGAAGCTGACGCCTAACGTGACCGACGTCGCGTCGTTCGCCCTCGCCGCTGAGGAAGCCGGCGCTGATGCTGTCTCGTTGGTAAACACATTTCTGGCGATGGCGATCGATGTCGAAACCCGGCGTCCAAAATTGTCGAACATCCTCGGCGGTCTGAGCGGTCCGGCGATTCGGCCCATTGCGGTCCGGATGGTGTGGGAGTGCTTCCAGTCAGTCAAGATTCCAATTATCGGCATGGGCGGTATCACCGATGCGGCCGATACGGTGGAGTTCATGCTGGCCGGATCGACGGCGGTCCAGATTGGAACCGCGAATTTTTCAGATCCGTTCGTGTGGACGAAGGTTCTCGACGGCCTCAACGACTATCTCCGGCGACACAGCATTCAGCGTGTCACGGAGCTGATTGGCGCGATCGACACGTCTCCGCGGAAGGAAGTGCACGCGTGAATCGGATCCTCGTGGCCCTGGACCTCGAATCCGCGGCGCGAGCCGAAGCGCTGGCGGACAAACTCCGCGGTCATGTCGGCGGATTCAAGATCGGGAAGCAGCTCTTTACCGCAGAAGGCCCCGCGATCGTGCGATCGCTCGCCGACCGCGGTGACAAAGTCTTCCTCGATCTCAAGTTTCACGACATTCCGAATACGGTCGCGGGTGCGGTCGCGTCGGCGGTCTCGACCGGAGCGTGGATGGTCAACGTGCACGCCTCAGGAGGCCGCACGATGATGCGAGCCGCCGCCGATGCGGCACACGAGGCCGCGATTCGCGCCTCACGGTCCCGCCCCTTGATCATCGGTGTAACCGTCCTGACGAGTCTCGACGGCGCCGGACTAGGCGAAGTCGGCGTGCCAGGACCGATCGTGGATCAAGTCGTCCGTCTTGCTCGACTGTCGAAAGAAGCTGGCCTGGACGGCGTCGTCGCCTCACCACAGGAGATCGTGGCGATTCGCGCAGCGTGCGGACCCGACTTTCTCATTGTCACTCCGGGGATCCGGCCAGCCAGCCGGAAGCCCGGCGATGACGATCAGGCGAGGACGATGAGCGCAGCCGAGGCGGTCGAATCGGGAGCGTCATACCTTGTCGTTGGACGACCGATTACGGCGGCAAGCGATCCGATTGCCGCCGCCGATCAGCTGAACGCCGAGATCGCCGGGAATCGCGCAGTCGCTCCGGCGCCGTGACCAGTCGCGTCACGCTGTACTCCAAGCCGGGCTGCCACCTGTGCGAGGACGTGCGGGCGGTCCTCGACGAGATTCAACCCACACATCGTTTCGCGATCGACGAGATCGACATTACCCGCGACGACGAGCTGTTCGCGCAGTATCGCTACGAGATACCGGTCCTGCTGCTCGATGGCGAAGAAGTCGGTCGAGGTGCGCTGACCGAGCGGGACGTTCTGAAAGCCTTCGAGGACCGGGAGGGTTAGGCGACGAGCCGAACCAGGTGGTTTCGGCTCGTGCCCCGATTCGCGTGGCTTGACCCTTACTTTGCCGTGATCATGAAATGACCGCGCCGGTTCTGTTGCCAGCAGCCTTCGGACTGTTCGGTGCAGAACGGCGATTCTTCCCCCCTGGTGACAATCGCGATCCGGTCCGCCGGGATACCAAGGCTGATGAGATAGGCCTTGACAGCGTTCGCTCGGCGATCGCCTAGCGCCAGGTTGTACTCACCCGATCCACGCTCGTCGCAATGCCCCTGAATCGTGAATCGAACCGACGACCATCGCTTCAACCAATCAGCGTTCTTCTGAAGCAGCGGACGCGCATCGTCGCGAACGGTGGACTCGTCGAGGTCGAAGAACACGTCACCCAGGTGACCTTCTTTGTTCAACTGATCGACGGTCTTCTTCGCGAAAATCTCCTCGTCTGAAAGCGTCGTCGGCGCGGGTGCTGCTGCTGGTGGCGGCGCCGGTGGTGGCGGCGTCGGTGGCGGTGCGGGAGCAGTTGGAGGAGGAGGGGCTGGCGGCGCTGGTGCAGGCTTCTTACCGCAACCCGCGGCACCGATGGCGAACACCACACAAAGCGTGACGGGCCCTGCCAGGCGTTGAAACACGGTCATCAAGGTTCT
The DNA here is from genome assembly GCA_963724485.1 of uncultured Acidobacteriota bacterium. Taxonomy (GTDB): domain Bacteria; phylum Acidobacteriota; class Vicinamibacteria; order Vicinamibacterales; family UBA2999; genus JACCSI01. The sequence continues at coordinate 285,269 of CAVRUW010000001.1, read as the reverse complement.
CCAATCAAAGGTGGCACTTCGTACAATCGGCAGTTTCCATGCATCACGTTAGGTACGTGACGGGAGCTGGGCACCTTTTTTACTTCCCGCAGGGAGATTACAGGTTGAGTACGGTCGGGTCAAGGCTGAGCTGCGACGTTGACCCCGAAAACCCGCAGGCCAAGACGACGACGATCGGCGACGCCGCTTCGTTCAGCGGGCACGAACGTCTGATCGGTCTCGATGACGATCTGCCCGCGAGCTGCTCGTAACGACTCGAGTGGCACGTTGACGCTCCACAACTCGGATCCGTCGAACCGCGTTTCGCCGAGCATCTGGTCGCCAGCCTTCATGCGCACGACTGGATGCTGATCGAAGTAGCGGGTTGGCCGCTCGACGCGCAGCGTAATTGCGACCGGTGTGCTGGCATCGATGATCCGAAGCGTCGAGCGATCGGAGGTCCAGCGCCAGACTCCGAGCGTAGGGTTGTATTCGGCTTCCTGCCAGCCCTCGTCATAGACCCACATCATCGAACCAGCGGTCTGCAGATCGAATTGTTCGATGGCAGTCGGGACCGAGGTCGGCGCGGATCGCGACTCAATCGTCAGTCGCGCAAACGGCCCTGCTCCGGCCAGCTTCCCTGCCGCGACATCGAACTCGTGCACGAAGAATCCGGGCCTGGCGTCCCAGTTAGCGATTGGACTGCCATCTACGCTGACCGTGAACGAGGCTGCCGGGTCGCGCTGGGGCACCCAGATTGCGCCCTCCAATCACCATGCGAACAGGGTCGTTCCGTCGCCGGATCCAGGCAGTGATGGGGCCAATCGACGGGCCCTGCCCCATCAATCGTGCAATGCCGGCGGTCTCGGGGGTGAGCGCCCAACCCTCTTCGGCGAACCACCCTGGTGCCGCCAACCGATACCAGGAAACGGCCGCGGGCCTCATCCCGCCGATGTCCGACAGCGATTGAAATCGCCACGTGAAGTCGGCATGCGTCGATCGGCTCCTCGGATCGACCAACGCAAGATCGCTTCGCGACGGATCGGCAAGTAGCCAGAGCGGTCGCGTGTTCCCCTCCCGCCAGTAGCGGTTCCACTCGAGCCATTCACGGCGAGGCGGAGAGGCGAGCTGCGGCTCAACGGTAACGCTCTCGGCCTCCAGCGGCCGGCGAAACGTCTGATGGAACGCCAGCGCGCCGGGCGGGTCGTTCCTTGCGGCCTCCTGGATAGCGGCAACCACACGCGCGGCCGGACTCGGTTCGCTGCCGTACGCGGCCATCACGGGTGCGGCCAGCGCCACCGACCACAATGCCATGGCGCCAGCAACTGGCAAGGCCGCTCGACGAAGGGTCGCCTCCAGCCCGCACACCGCGAGAAACGCCGTCGGCGGTACGAGCGGAAGCGCATAGCGGACGAAATTCGTGTCCTGGAACGCGAGATGGAAGGCCAGGTACGGAACGCTGACGAGGGCCACGACCATCAGTGCCCGGCGATCGCGTAGCAGAAGGGCGATGGCGCCGATGGCCGCCAACGCAACCACGATGCCGCCCAGGACTACCGAGTCCCAGGGGTAGATGAACGTGCGCATGAGCGCGAAGGCCGCGAGGCGCGGCGTGGGATTGAGGTACAGCATCTCGACGCCTGCGAAATCCTCACCGGCCTGCGAGCCGACGGCAGCCAGATATCCATTGAGCCCACCGCTCGCGGCAACGAGCGGCACTGCCCACGCCAACGCCCCAATCGTAAGGGCGACGCTGCTGCCCACCATTGCGCCAGCGACGCCTCGTCCGATGCGATCGGTCAGCACACCTGCAAGCAGCGGCAGCGTGAGCACCGCGTTTTGGGAACGAAGTCCAATGGCGAGCCCGGCAAGCGCAGACCCAAGGACAATCATCCGGCCCGAAGCCGCTAGCCGCTCAGGTGTGAGCCGGTTCCCATCTGCCTCGGTTGGTTGTTGACGCCACCACGCGAGAGCAATTGCCACCTGGGCCGCCAGCGCAGCGGCGAGGCCGGGCACATCGCTCATCGGACGAATGCCGAGGTACCACATCAACGGGCACGCAACCGTCAACGCCGTGGCGGCAAGTGCACGCGTGTCGAACGCTCGCCATGGTGGCCCGATCGAGTCCCCCGAAGCCGTCATCTCTCGAGACCAGCAAGCCATTACTCGATAGAGCAGAAACACGCAGGCGATGGCACCAAGCAGCGAGAGCGTGGACAGCGTGCGCGCCTCGATCGCGGATGGCTCTCCTGCGTCGAACGTCCGCAGGATCGCGGCGCCAACTTTCCCGAGGCCGATGTAAACCGGGTATCCCGGCGGATGTGGACGATGTTGGGCGACGTCGAAGTCGCGAATGCCGAGTGCGAAGTTGACGGAGTCGATGTCTTCGAGCGTGTCGACGAGATACGGGAGGTGGGCCAGGGCATAGGCGAGCGCCAACACCCCGAGAACGGATCGACTCACTAGCGACGTTGCGCCTCGAAGCGCCGAAAGAGACTCGACGGAGCTGCTTCGCCGATCACCATATGTCCTGGAAGATGCTAGATGGGTCGCAGCCGCAACACTTCGTTCAGGCTACCCTGTCGATACCCTTGAAGGTCGATGGTCACGTGCTCGTAACCGAGCGCGCGGAGCTCCCGCACCAGCATCGCGCTGACTTCCGGTTCGAGAGCACGCGCCATCTCGTCCTTCGCGATCTCGAGTCGAGCAATCGCGTCGTGATGCCGGACACGGAAGACACGAAAGCCCAGACCTCGGAGTACGGACTCGGCGCTCTCGATCGCTCGCAGCTTCTCCTCCGTCACCGCGCTTCCGTACGGGATGCGTGAGGACAAGCAGGCGGAGGCGGGCGTGTCCCATGTCGGCAGCCCGGCACGACGCGACAGTTCCCTGATCTCTTCTTTCGCGAGGCTGGCCTCGTCCAAGGGGCTGCGGACGCCAAACTCGCGGGCGGCTTGTCGCCCCGGTCGGTAGTCGCCCCTGTCATCGGCATTGCTGCCGTCGGCCAATGCCGAGAAGCCGCGTGCTTCTTTCAGCTTCTGCAGCTCCGCGTACAGCTCATGCTTGCAGAAGTAGCAGCGATTGGCCGGATTGGCGCGGTACTCCGGCCGTTCGATCTCGTTTGTCCGAATAATCTCGTGAGCGATGCCGAAATCGCTGGCCACTCGGAGCGCCAGCTGTCGATGCGCATCGGGATAGCTGGCACTGTCGGCCGTGACGGCCAGCGCCTTTGAGCCCAGGACTTCGGTCGCGGTGTAGGCCAGATAGGCACTGTCGGCGCCACCGCTGAACGCCACGATCACTGAATCGAGGTTGGCAAGGATTTCGTGGAGGGCATCCTCTTTCGCGCGAAGTGTGGAAGAGATCGGTGCGAGATCCCTACTCGTCAAGGTCTTCTTCATTCTCGCCGTCGTCGTCGAACTCGTCCTCGTCGCCCTCATCGTCTTCTTCTTCGTCGTCATCATCCTCGTCGTCGTCATCGTCGGCGAGCTCGAGTTCGAGAGGCGAATCGCTGAAGACTCTGAGAAGGGCACCGCATTCCGAGCACGCCAACTCGTCGCCGACGTCAACGTCCATTTCGTCGATATCGATGACGGATTCACACTCGGGACAATTCGCAGCCATTCCACGCTCCTGATCGCGAAAAAAGGGGGAAGATCCTCGGAATTATAGCGAGAACCTGATAGAGTCTGCAACGAACGCAGCCTTCATTTCATTCACGATGCCCGCCGCGGCCACGCCAAAAACCGTCCTCGTCGCCGACGATACCGCCTTCGTCCGCGATCGCTTCAAAGCGGCCATTGAAGGCGCGGGACATCGCGCGCTGACCGCGAAGAGTGCGGGAGAACTGCTCTCGCGCTTACGGGCCGAGCTTTCTGAACTCGACTTGATCGTGCTCGATCTGCGCCTGCCGCATGCGTCAGGCGTTGACATCGTGCGAAACATTCGACGTTTGGATGACGGTCGATTGCCGATCCTCGTGTTCAGCGGAACGGTGACGAACGCCGATGAGGTTCGTGAGCTCGCGCGGCTTGGTGTTGCGGGATACCTGAACGAGTACAGCGCGGTTCAGCACATCTTGCCATCGCTGGCGCCGCATTTGTTCCCCGACAGCTTCAACCGGCGCGCCAGCCCGCGCGTCGTGATCGGGATCCCGATCGCCTATCGTGTCGGCAACACCATTGCGGCAGCGCTGACGCTCAACTTGAGTCGCGGGGGGATCGCGATCCGCACGACGAGTCCGCTCGAGCCGGATGCGAAAGCCCGACTGCGATTTCGGCTACCAGCCTCGAAGAAGGATATCGATGCCGACGCCCGCGTCTGCTGGTGCGACACTCGCGTCGGGATGGGCTTGCAATTCGAGCGCGTGCATCCCGCGGATCAAAAGGCGATCGACGACTACGTCGACACGAACTTCTTTCACCCTCGCAAGGTCTAGGCAGATCGGTCTACGGCCTCCGGCAAGAACTAAAGCTTGCTTGCGTGGCACGCGTAGACTGTAAGCCGCAGACCGTGGGCCATGGACCGTGGAGCCGTGGACCGATGCTAGCCCTGGCGTAACAACCGCATCGCATTCGCCACAACGAGGAGCGAAGTCCCGGTATCCGCAACGACGGCCATCCACAGTGTGGCAACGCCGGCGACGGCGGCCACGAGAAACGCCGCCTTGAGCACCAGCGAGATGACGATGTTCGCGCGAATGTTCCAGACCGTCGCGCGAGCAAGCCGGATGGCGTAGGCGACGCGCGGCAATTCGTCAGTCATGAGCGCGACATCGGCGGTTTCGAGCGCTGCGTCGCTCCCAATCACGCCCATCGCGATACCAACGTCGGCGGCGGCAAGTGCGGGGGCGTCGTTCACGCCGTCACCAACCATCGCAATCGATCCATAGGCGTGACGAAGCTCTTGCACCGCCGCGACCTTCTCGTGGGGCAACAGCCCCGCACGGACAATGTCGAGGCCTAGCCGGGCTCCGACCGCCCGGGCCGTTTGCTCCTGATCACCGGTCAGCATGACCACGGGTCGAATGCCCTGCTGGTGCAGCAGCTGGATCGTGTCGGCAGCAACTTCGCGTTCTTCGTCGGCGACGCCGATCACGCCCAGGAACTCCCCGTCGCGGGCGATGAGCACCGGCGCCGCGCCTGCACCGACGACCTCGGCCGCTGCCCTCTCGATCGCGGGAGGCGGCACCAGCCCGCGCTCATTGAACAGGCGTGCATTACCACACACGACCAGGACGCCGCCGATGCGTCCCTCGGCGCCCAATCCCGGCAACGCTCGGACGTCAGGAACGGCAGGTGGTGCAAGCCTTCGCTCGCGCGCTTCAGCCGCGATTGCAGCCGCCACGGGATGCTCGGAACGCGCCTCGATAGCCGCAGCCGTTGTCAGCAGGTCCGCCTCCGAGATGCCTGGCGCTGGCAAGACCGTCGTGACCCGCAGCTTGGCCCGCGTCAACGTACCGGTCTTGTCGAACGCGATCGCACGAATGGCCGCAAGCCGTTCCAGGTGAACACCACCCTTCACGAGCACTCCGCGTCTTGCCGCACCGGCCAAGGCTGAAACGATCGAAACCGGCGTTGAGATCACGAGAGCACAGGGACAGGAAACGACGAGCAACACCAGAGCGCGGTAGAGCCACGTCTCGAAGCTGCCGCCGAACAGCGGCGGAACGGTCGCAATCAGAACCGCGAGTGCGATCACTCCCGGCGTGTACCACCGGGCAAATCGATCGACGAATTGCTGGGAGGGGGCGCGCTGCGCCTGAGCCGCCTCGACGAGATGAATGATGCGTGCGAGCGTCGTGTCAGGTCCCTTCCGCGTAACGCTGACATCGAGAGCGCCATGGCCGTTGATAGTGCCGGCAAACACTTCGTCACCCGCGCCCTTGTCCACCGGCAGCGATTCTCCGGTAATGGGCGCCTGATTGACGTCGGATCGGCCTTCAATCACGAGCCCATCGAGCGGAATTTTCTCGCCAGGGCGAATGAGCATGACCGTACCGATCGCAACCCGCTCGATCGGAACGAGCTCTTCATGATCGCCGTTACGAATGCGGGCCTCGGCCGGTGACAGCTCCATCAAGGCACGGATCGCTTCACGCGCTCGATCCATGCTGCGCGACTCGAGCCATTGAGCGATGCCAAACAGGAACACGACCGTTCCTGCTTCGGCCCACTCGCCCAGAAACGCGGCGCCAACGACCGCCACGAGCATGAGCACGTTGATATCGAGCTCACGGACGCGAATCGACGCCAGCGCCCGCTGCGCCGGAAAGACACCGCCGGTGAGGGCAGCCAACAGGAACGCTGAAATTCTCCAAATCGGCGAAACGCCGACCATCGAGAGGACGAGGCCGACTGCCAATGCAACACCCGATGCGAGCACCAACAACCCTCGGCTCCGAGACGCAGGGGGCGCAATCGGCTGTTCGTGCTCGAGCCACGCGCGCATCCCGGTCTCCGCAACCGCTTCGACGATGACATTGGTAGAAACGACGGCAGCGTCGTACTTCACGTGCAGCCGTTGACCGACGATGTCAGGCGCGACGTCTTCGATGCCCGAGAGCGGCGTCAACCGTCGCTGGAGAATCTTCGCCTCTTCGCCACAACACATGCCATCGATGCGAAACACCGACTCCGCGTGAATGGCACACCGCGTACAGACCGGTTGAACGGCCACCGCCGGCGCCGTCATCGCGCGCGCCTCTGCGCCCTGGGACGCCCACTGGCCTCCTGAACGTGCCTCAGACCCTGGCGGAACAACGTGATGATGTGGCGATCGTCGAGGGCGTAGAACACCATGCGCCCATCACGACGCGGTCGGACCAGCCGTAGATTGCGGAGCAGCCGAAGCTGGTGCGAGACCGCCGATTCCGACATGGAGACGAGAGCCGCGAGGTCGCAAACGCACAGTTCGCCGTGGGACAGCGCGTCGAGAATTCGCACCCGGGTCGGATCGCCCAGCACGCGGAACGTCTCGGCCAGATCGATGACATCGTCCATCCCGACGAGGGCCTGCCGGAGCTCCGCCACCCGCGCGGGATGCAGGTGAACGATGTCGCAGACCTCGGGTGCAGGAGTGCGAATATCTGAACGGCTGCTCATATGTTCAGTATATCAGCTGCCGGCGGGGCCAGTTGTGTGTGGCCTGGGCCGGTGGCCAGCCGCCCTGCCGGTGGCCGTCGGCCGCTGCGAGCGACCAGCTCAGAGTGAGGCGAGCGAGGCGCGGACCTTGCCGTAATCCGGCTCGTTTCGTGCGTCCTCCAGAACCTCTTTGTGCCGCACGATGCCACCCGGATCGATCACGAACACGGCGCGCTTGGCAATGTCTTTCAACCCGATCATGTCCGGATTGACCACGCCGTATTTCCGAATGACCTCTTTGTTGTAGTCGCTGAGGAGCGGAAAGCCGAAGCGCTGCTGATCGCTCCAGGCTTTGAGCGCAAAGAAGGTGTCGGTGCTGACGCCGAGCACTTGCGCCTTCACCCCCGTCAACTCGGCCATCGAATCGCGGAACGTGCACAGCTCCTGCTGGCACACCGAGCTGAAGGCGGCAGGGAAAAAGGCGAGCACCACCGGGCCGTTTCCGAGTGCCGCACTGAGCGTCACCGGCTGGCGGTCCTGGTTCATCAACGTGAAGTCCGGGGCTTTGGATCCGAGGTCAATGGCCATCCCGCCATCCTAACCGCGGTTCGCAACCGGCCAACTACCCGTCCCCCACCGTCCTATCGTGAAGAGAGGGCTCGGAACCCCGCCAGCGGGTCCGCGTCTGGCTTGCCGCGATTCCACGGTTGGAATAGGATGGAGGGCTGGTGTCACCTAAGTGACGCTAGCGACTAGACTTCGCCGTGCGGAGCGGTACCAGCCAAGGCTGCGAGTTGACCGGGTTCCGCCGAGTCGAACACAGATCACCAACATAGGTTCAGCATGATCGAGGTTCAAAGCCTCACAAAGCGATACGGTCCTGTCACCGCCGTCAGCGACGTGTCATTTCGCGTCGAAGCCGGCGAAGTCCTCGGTTTTCTCGGTCCCAACGGAGCGGGCAAGACGACCACGATGCGCATCATTACCGGCTACATGCCGGCGAGTGATGGCAAGGTGATCGTCGCCGGCTACGACGTGTTCGAGAAGCCACTCGAAGCCAAGCGCCGCACCGGTTATCTGCCAGAAACGCCGCCGCTCTATCCCGACATGACCGTCCGGGAGTACCTCACGTTCGTCGCCAAGATCAAAGGCGTGCCGTCACGTGAGGTGCGGTCACGCGTCGACGAAGCGATGACCAAAACGCGCGTCGCTGACATGGCGAGTCGGCACTGCGCCAAGCTTTCGAAGGGCTACAGACAGCGTGTGGGGCTCGCGCAGGCCGTGCTGCACAACCCCGAAGTGCTGGTCCTCGACGAGCCCACCGCCGGTCTCGACCCGAAACAGATCATCGAGACGCGACAACTGATTCGCGACCTCGGCGGATCGCACACCATCATCCTCAGCACGCACATCCTTCCGGAAGTCTCACAGACGTGCCAACGCGTCGTGATCATCAACAAGGGTCGCGTCGTTGCCGTCGATACGCCAGACAACTTGACGGGCCGCTTGCGCGGTTCCGAGACGATGTATCTGCAGGTTGCCGGACCGAGTGAGGCCGTCCAGAAAGCCCTTGCGGCGGTTCCCGGCGTCAGTCGCGTGAACGCATCCAGCAGCCGCGAAGGGCTCAGCGAAGTTGAAGTGGATAGCGAACGCGGCCGCGACGTGCGACGCGAGCTCTCGGCCGTCGTGGTCAACGGCGGATGGGGATTGCTCGAATTGCGACCGATGCGAATGAGCCTGGAGGACATCTTCTTGAGCTTGACGACGGAGGATGCGGCGATGCGTCCGCCGGAAACGGCCGAGCCCAGCGTGCCGACGAATCAGGAGGTCGCCAATGCGTAACGTCTTGGCCATTGCCGGCAAGGAGCTGCGCTCGTACTTCGCATCTCCAATCGCTTATGTCGTGATCGGCTTTTTCGCACTGATCTACGGCTACTTCTTTTATGTGCTGCTGGCGTTCTTCAATCGCCAGAGCATGCAAATGAGCATGGGAATGGGCGGCACGATGAACATCAACCAGATGCTCATTGCCCCGGTGCTCCAGAACGTGACCGTCGTGCTGTTGTTCCTCCTGCCGATGATCACGATGCGCACTTACTCCGAGGAAAAGCGCTCGGGGACGCTGGAGCTCTTGCTCACGTCGCCAGTCACGGACACGCAGATCATCTTCGGAAAGTTTCTGGGCGCGATGGGCCTTTACACCGCGATGGTGGCCGTGACACTCATCCACACCGGGTTGCTGTTCTTGTATGGAAACCCGGAGTGGAAGCCGGTATTGACGGCCTACCTCGGCATCCTGCTGATGGGCGGCTGCTTCATCTCGGTCGGTCTGTTGATCTCCAGCATGACCCGCAACCAGATCGTCGCAGGCACCATCACGTTTGCGGTGTTTCTCGTGTTGTGGGTCATCAACTGGATTGGAACCTTCGTCGGCCCAACGGCGCAAGCCGTGCTCTCGCACCTGTCGTTGACGGACCACTTCGATGACTTCACGAAGGGCGTGCTCGACACGAAGCACATCATCTACTACTTGAGCTTTATTGGCTTCGGGCTTTTCCTGACGGCCAAAGCCGTCGATAGCGAACGGTGGCGGGGCTAATGTTGAAGACAATCATCGGCATCATCGGGTGGCTCGGCACCGCACTGGTGTTCGCTGCAGTTGCCATTCGTTTCCTGCGTCCTGAGTGGCTTCAGTACGGCACCTACCTGACCTGGGCGGGGCTGGTGTGCATCTTGATCTACATGGTCGGCCAGTGGCGCGACGTGATGACGTTTTACGATCGCCGGCAAGCACGCTACGGCACGATCTCAATCGTCAGCATTCTCGTAGGACTCGGCATCGTCATTGCCATCAACTATCTTGGCAGTCGAGAGAACAAGCGGTGGGACCTGACGGCGAATCAGACGTTCAGCCTGTCCGATCAGACGGTCAAGGTCCTTTCTGAACTCGACGCGCCGGTTCAGTTCACGGTTTACGACCAGGATCAGAACTTCCAACGGTTTCGCGATCGCCTCGATTCCTACGACTATCAGTCCGACAAGGTCAACGTGGAGTATGTCGACATGGATCGGCAACCCGCGCGGGCCAAGCAGGCAGAGGTGCAGTCCTACGGCACGGTTGTGATCTGGTACAAGGACCGTGTGCAGCGCGTCTCGAACACCGACGAGCAGGACATCACCAATGCGCTCATCAAGGTGGTGACCGGCGCCGAGAAAAAAGTCTATTTCACGCAAGGCCACGGCGAACGGGACACGGCGGCTTCCGATCGCAGCGGGTACGCCACGATTGCGGCCGCACTCGGCCGGGACAATTTCTCGGTCGCACCCGTCGTAATTGCGCAGCAGAAAGACGTGCCTGCTGATGCAACGGTCGTCGTCATCGCCGGACCCAAGACCGACTTTCTGGGGCCCGAGGTCGATGCGTTGCGCCGTTTCGTCGCCAAGGGCGGCAAAGTCATGGTGATGATCGACCCCCCGGAACCTGGCGCGACCGACCTGGTCAACCTCAGAGCGTTCCTCAAGGAGTGGGCGATCGACATCGGAGACGATGTGGTGGTTGACGCGAGCGGAATGGGTCAGTTGTTCGGAGGAGACGCGTCAGTACCGGTTGCTGCGTCGTACCCGGCACATCCGATTACCGAGGGCTTCCGCGTCATGACGGCGTTTCCGCTTTCACGCTCGATTCGACCAGTCGAGGGCGGCGCCGGGGGACGAACCGCGCAGCCAATCGTGGAAACCAGCGCGCAAAGCTGGGCCGAGACCGACCTCAAGAGCCTGGCGTCGGGCAAGGTCGAGTTCAACGGCGAACAGGGTGACCGACAGGGCCCGATTACGCTCGGCGCCGCGGTCTCCGCGCCTGCGACGGAGACGCCCACGCCACCCAGCGGAAATGCCAGTCCCGACGCGCCTAAGCCCGAGAGTCGGATCGTTACGACTGGAGACTCCGACTTCGTGGCCAACAACGCGATCGGCATCCAGGGCAATCAGGACTTTTTCCTGAACTCGATCAACTGGCTGGCGCAGCAGGAGAACCTCATCGCCATCCGGCCACGCGATTCGCAGGATCGACGTATCACCCTCACGGCTGATCAGCAGCAGCGGATCATGCTGCTCTCACTGCTCGTAATCCCCGGGCTCGTATTCGCCGCAGGCGGGTACACCTGGTGGCGCAGGCGGTAAGGTCATGGGCAGGCTGGCCTCGATGCTCGCGCTGGTCCTGGTCCTCGCTGGACTCGGCGCCTACATCTACTTCGTCGACAACAAACGTCCTGCTGGCGGCGGCGCCGAGGAGAAGGCGAAGGTCTTCACCGTCGAAGCCGACAAGGTCGAAGAAGTCACGATCACATCCGACAGCGAGAGCAGCACGCTTCGGAAAGTGGATGGCACGTGGCGGATGACCACCCCGCTTCAGGCTGACGCGGATCAGACCGAGATTTCGAGCGTGACCAACGCGCTCTCGACGGTGGAGGTCAATCGCGTGGTTGAAGAGAACGCGACCGACCTTACCAGCTACGGCCTCGCCAAGCCTCGAATCACCGTGGCTTATAAGGCTGCGGGTGGCGGAGAGGGCCAGTTGCTGATCGGTGACAAGACACCGACCCAGAGCGACGTCTACGCGATGAAGCCCGGAGAGAAACGCGTGTTCCTCGTCGCGGCCTTCAATGAAACCACCTTTGCGAAGAAGCCATTCGACCTCCGAGACAAGCGGATTCTCAACTTCGAACGCGACAAGGTTGATTCCGTTGAAATCGTCCGGGACGCCAACACCGTGTTGGTGGCCCGAACCGGCACCGATTGGGTCGTCAAAGCGCCGAATCAAACCCGTGGCGATTACAGCGCGATTGAAGCGCTCATCAACAAGCTCGCCAGCGGCACGATGACTCGTCTGGTCGAAGGCGCAGGTTCGGCTCCGAAGGATGCCGCGGCGCTTTCGAAGTACGGGCTCGACAAACCCACAGCTCGCATCTCGCTTGCCGCCGGCAGCTCCAAAGCAACGCTCGCGCTGGGTAAGGAAGAAGAGGGGGCGTTCTACGCTCAGGATCAAGGCCGCGGCCTGATCTTCACCGTCGATCCCACCTTTGTCTCGGATTTGAAGAGCACCGCCGACGACTATCGCGACAAAGACCTCTTCGAAGCGCGCGCCTTCACTGCCGATCAGGTGCGCGTGGCACGCGGCTCCGAGACGCTGGAATTCAAGAAAGTCGCCGGCACGGGCGAGAACGCGCCGGAAAAGTGGCAGCGAACCGTCGACGGCAAGCCCACTGATGTCGACACGGCGAAGATGGATGACTTCCTGTCGAAACTAACCGCGCTTCGCGCACAGTCGTTTGTGACCGCGACACCCAGTACCGGCCTGGCGATGCCAACGCTGGTTGTTTCCAACAGTTACGACAACGGGAAGTTCGAGCGAGTCAGAATCGCGAAGACCGCTGAGGTGTTTGCCGCACGTGACGACGAACCCGGCGTCGCGAAGCTCGATACCAACGCGTTCGACGAGACCATGAAGGCGCTCGATGCTGCGCTTGCGCCACCGGCACCAGCCCCGACACCCGCAACGTCACCAACACCCAGCCCTAAGCCCTAGGCTGACGCCACGTGCTTTGCGCCTTGCGCCCGGTGCCCATCCTCAGCCTCGCGCTGTCGATGGGCTTCACGAGCTGTGCATCGTCAACGGGTTCATTGGCGCCTGCTCGCGTCACCACTCAGACCGACTCTCGTTCGCAACTCTCGCAAGACCTCGGCCGGATCTTTGGCGTCGAAGCCCTCGACCACGCACACTGGTCGGTTGTCGTCGCATCGCTGAAATCAGGGGAGACGTTGTACAGCCTCGACGCCGGTCACCTGATGGTGCCCGCGTCCAACCAAAAGGTTCTGACCGCCGCAGCAGCGGCTGAACGGCTCGGCTGGGAATATAGATTTACAACCAGGGTCCTCGCTACCGGTCCCGTAACCGACGGCAGCCTGGATGGAAATCTCGTCATCGTCGGTAACGGTGACCCCACCATCAATCCACGTCATCCCGATCGGTGGCGGGCTTTCGACGACTGGGCAGCAGCCATTCGAGCAAAGGGCATCCTGCGCATCCTTGGCGACGTCATCGGTGACGACAACGCGTTCGCCGAGCCCGGTTGGGGCTTGGGATGGTCGTGGGACGACCTGGCGTTTGGGTACGGAGCGGCAGTTGGGGCGCTCCAGTACAACGAAAACCAGGTCGAGGTCGTGGTTGGTCCTTCTATTACGGCCGGAGCCTCCGCCATCCTGACGACACAACCGTTTGGCAGCGGCATATTCGTCGAAAACAGCGTCGTGACCTCCTCGCCCGGAAGCGAGACGAAGATCGACGTTCAACGGATCGCCGGCACGACCTTTCTCGATGTTCGCGGGCAGATCGCACTGGACGCCAAGCCCGTTGCGCTGCTGGCCGCCGTCGAAAATCCGACGCGGATGTACCTCAATGCGTTTCGTGAAGCACTGGGGAGGCACGGGATCGAGATCGCGGGACAGATGGTCGACGTCGACCAGCTTCCGGAGCCACTCAGCTTCGACGAGGCGGTCGAACTCATCATCGACCAATCTCCGCCACTCTCAGAAGTCATCGATGTTGCGATGAAGTGGAGCCGGAACGGCTACGCCGAAACCTTGCTCTATGCTTTGTCGCCTCCCGGCGAACCCGCAACCTCCGACAGGGGGCTCACCGTGCTGCGAGAGACACTCACCGCATTGGGCGTTCCTGCAGAGTCTTACTTGCCTCGCGACGGATCGGGTCTTTCGAGATACGACCTGCTCTCCGCCGATTCGTTGTTAAAGGTGCTGACGTCAATCTGGATGCATCCCACTCATGCCGTGCCTTTTCGCAGCACGCTGCCGCAGGCGGGTGTGAGCGGCACGCTTGCCAATCGCATGCGCGGGACCGCAGCCGAGGCGAGAGTGTGGGCCAAGACCGGATCGATGTCGAACATACGCACCATCTCGGGATACGTGATGACGCGCGAAGAAGAGCCTCTGGTGTTCGCGTTTCTGGTCAACAACTTCCGCGTGCCGAACACTGAGGTCGATGCGGTTTTTGATCGCGCCTTGGTCAGGCTGGTTGAATTCAGGCGCTGATAACTGATCGGATTTGTTCCCGTCTGTGTGTCTGGGTGGCTGGTACGTGACACCGTCAAAGCGACACGAACGGTCCGAAGACTACCGCCATCGCCATTCCCATCGCGCCGACAACGAGCGCGCCGGCTAGTCCAACGAGAAAGGGACGCGCCCCCACTCCCTTGAAGACCGTGAGGCTGGTGTTCAGACCAACTGCCGCCATGGCAGTGCCGAGAAGAAGTCGGGAGGCCCAGAAATCACCGAGCTGATTGGTGAGTCTTGTCCACGCAGCGGCATCCCACAGCCCGTAAGCCGCGCCCGATGAGCCGAGAGTCGCGTCACCGATCGTCCGAACGATTGCCATGCCAACAAACCCAAGGACGAACGATGGAACGAGCGTCGTCCACTTCGTGGTCACTTGGGCTGCGTTGGCGCCACGCGAGGCACGCAGGTGCATCCAGGTCAACAACGGTATGACGCCGGCCAGACAAAGGTTTCTTGTCAGTTTGGTGACCGTTGCGACCCTGAGCACGACGTCGTCTGCGTACATTTGACGATACGTGAGTGCCGCGCCCACGACTTGTGACGTGTCGTGAATCGCCGTCCCGAGAAAGAGGCCGACGGTTTCGGAGCGCTGCAGCACTGCATGCGCGATGTAGGGATACGCCAGCATGCCGAACAGGCCGAAGGCAACCACGTTGGCAACCGCATAAGCGACTTCTCGCTCGTCCGCATCGACTGCCGGCGCCGTGGAAACGATAGCGGTTACGCCACAAATGCTCGTGCCAGCCGCGATCAACGTTCCGAGTCGCGGCGGAAGACCCATACGACGATTGAACCAGGTCACGAAAATCAACCCGGTAGCGACCGCGACCAGTACTACCGGCAAACCACCGAGGCCGAGGCGCACGACGTCGAAAGCGCTGAGACGAATTCCGACGAGGACGATGCCAAGCCGCAGCACGGTCGTGACACAAAACTTCAGGCCGGGCGTCAAAGCGCGCGGAAGCGGAAGCAGATTACGCAGGAGCAGGCCAAGGACGATGGCGACCGGGACGCCCGAGACAGGACTGCTGCCGCTGATACCCTGGGCGGCGAGTATCGCGCGGCCAATGATGTCGGCGAGCCAGAAGCCCGACATCATGACGATCGCAGCGGCCGCAATTCCTGGCAGCAGGGACATGGGCAAGGTCGTCAGCCCGCCCGACTATCGCTGAATGGCCTTGATCTGAAAGAACTCCTCGATCGCCAAAGGGCCCAGTTCGCGACCGATGCCCGACTTCTTGTAGCCGCCAAACGGCGCCAGCGGATTGAATCGTCCGCCGTTGATGTCGACCTGGCCGGTCCGTATTCGGCGAGCGACTTCGAGCGCACGGTCGGCGGAGCCGGCCCAAACCCCGCCCGACAGACCGTAGATCGAGTCGTTGGCGACGTCGATGGCTTCGCGTTCCGAATCGTACGGAATGATCGAAAGCACGGGACCGAAAATCTCTTCTTGTGCGATCGCCATGCTGTTCGTCACGTCGGCGAAGATGGTTGGCTCGACGTAATAACCGGTCGCGGGTGCCGCGGGACGCGATCCGCCAGCCACGAGCCTCGCACCTTCCTTCTTGCCCCGATCGATGTAGCCCAGCACGGTTTCCTGCTGATTGGCCGAGGCGAGCGGTCCGAGACGTGTTTTGGCGTCGAACGGATCACCCATCGTGAGCTTCGTGGCCTGCGCCCTCGCGAGCTCGATGGCTTCGGCCTGCCGCGCACGCGGCACGAGCATGCGGGTCCACGCCGAACACGTTTGCCCCGAGTTCTGCATGCAGTTGTTCACGCCCGCGGGGATTGCTTTGTCGAACGGCGCATCATCGAGGACCAGGAACGCCGACTTGCCACCCAACTCGAGACAAACCTTCTTGATGCCATCGCCCGCCAACGCAGCAACCCGTCGTCCCGCCTGGAGCGATCCGGTGAAACTCACCATGTCCACGCCCGGATGCCCGACGATGGCTTCTCCGACGACCCGTCCGGAGCCCGCAACGACATTGAAGACACCAGCGGGCAGCTTGATCTCGTGAGCTGCGTCCGCAAGCATCAGCGCGCTGAGAGGAGCAAGCTCCGCGGGCTTGAGGACCACCGTGCATCCGGCGGCCAGCGCCGGCGCGATCTTGGCCACGATCTGGTGAAGCGGATAGTTCCACGGCGTGATGCAGCCGACGACGCCGATCGGCTCCTTGATGACGAGGGAGTTCCCGATCTCTTGCTCCAACGGATGCTCGAGCAGGAACTTGCCGTTGAGCCCGATCATCGTGGCGGGAAACTCCGCCTGCACTTTGGTCGAGAAGCCGATGGCCGTTCCCACTTCGTGGGTGATCGCCTCGGCAATCTGCGGAACACGTGCCTTCATCGCGGCAGACAGCTTTTCGAGCCAGTCGACGCGTTCTTGAGGCGTCGTGCGACTCCATGTCTCGAACCCCTCGCGTGCGGCCTTAACGGCCCGATCGACATCCTCCACCGAACCACGAGGGACACGACCGATTGGTTGTTCACTGGCAGAAGAAATGACGTCAATCGAGTCGGTCGTCAGGGGTTTCTGCCAATCGCCGGCGTAGTAGTGATGTTCGTAGCGGATCATGCAGTCTTCCATTCTACGTTATGCTGCGATTCGCTCTTTGGGCGCACAGGGAGATCGGGGAGATCAGGGAGACTTTGGTTAATGCAAATTCAGGACAAGACGTTCGTCGTGACCGGGGGCGCGTCGGGCCTCGGGCGCGCCGCGGCTGAAGCAATCATCGCTGCCGGCGGAAACGCGATATTGCTCGACGTGAATCCCGACACAGGACATGCGGCCGAAGGCGCGCTCGGCGAGCGGGCCCGCTTCGCTCTGGCCGATGTCACGAACGAAGAGCAAGTCAGCCGCGCCGTCGAGCTGGCACAGTCAACGTTTGGTGGACTGAATGGGGTGATCAACGCCGCTGGAATCGGACCAGCCGCGAAAGTGATCGGAAAGAATGGCCTCCATCCGCTCGACCTCTTCGAAAAGACTGTCCGCGTCAACCTGATTGGGACGTTCAACGTCATTCGACTCGCCGCCGCACGGCTCGTGCAAAACGAGCCGGCCGCGAATGGCGAGCGCGGCGTGATCGTCAACACAGCGTCGATCGCCGCCTTTGACGGTCAGATTGGGCAGCCGGCGTACGCAGCCTCGAAAGCCGGGATCGTCGGTCTCACTCTGCCGGTAGCTCGGGAATTTGCTTCGAGTGGTATTCGAGTGATCACCGTTGCGCCGGGCATCTTCGACACACCGCTCCTCGCGGCGCTGCCGGAAGCCGCGCGGAAGTCGCTCGGGCAGCAAGTGCCTTTTCCGTCTCGACTGGGTCGCCCTGACGAGTACGCAGCACTCGTCCGGCACATCATCGAGAACGAGATGCTCAACGGCGAGGTGATACGTCTCGACGGCGCGCTCAGGATGGCGCCGCGGTAGCAGTCGTGTGCTTATTTCGGGGGCAGCTTCGTGGCGGCCTGCTCCGCGGTGTAAAGCGCTGTCGCCTGTCGTGCGACGTAGGCGCGAATCAGCTCGGCTTCCGCGTCGGGAATATCGCCGGCAAAGCTCGGCATGCCGACGGTGGTAATACCGTCGGCGAGTACTTGTCGCCACGCAGCAGCATCGTGCAGCCTCGCGGAGCGCCTGAGGTCGGCGATCGCCCCACCGCCCGCCGCCACCCCGTGACACATCAGGCAGTAGCGACCGTAAAGAGCAGCGCCGCGGCGCACATCCTGATCGCTGATCCTGATGACCGGCGGCAGTGTCATGGCTGCCGTCGCGCGATGTGGGACCGGCGGGGGCGTTGCGGTTCCGCCGATCTTGTAGACGTGCACACGACCATTCAGTCGCGCGGGCTCGATCGGCGAAAGCAAGCTGCTGACCAGCACATAGACACTGCCGTAGCCACTCAGCACGGCCACGTACTGTTCGCCGTTCACTGAATAGGTGATCGGCCCTGCGAGCGTCGACGCTGGATGCGTTGCCGACCACAGCTCGCGGCCGGTTCGCGCGTCGAGCGCGAGAAAGCGCCCATCGAGCGTGCCTTCGAAAACGAGACCCCCCGCCGTGGCGAGCGTGCCGCCATTCCACGCGCCCTTGTGCTCCACTCGCCAGACCTCGCGGGCCGCCGCAGCGTCCCAGGCAATCAGGTAGCCTTTGGATGCGGCCTTGATGGCGGCGCGTACCGCGGGATCGTCAGGAAGTGGTGCGTGGACCGCTCCCGTATTCCAACGACCGGGCCTGACGGAGAAGTTGGTGTCGGCGGTCCAGTCGAAGGCCAGGTCCTGTACGGGGATGTAAACCAACCCGGTCATCGGACTGAACGCCATAGGGTGCCAGTTGTGCGCACCAAACGGACTGGGCCGGACGATTGCCGTTGCCGACCTGTAACGCGCTTCCGGGTTCTCGGTCGGACGTCCCGTCGCAGGGTCGACTCCGTACGCCCAGCTCAGTGGCATCCCGGGCGGTGTGGACTTGGTCGGATAGAGCGGAAGAATTGGCGTCGCGGAAATCAGCTGCCCGGTCGTGCGGTCCAGGACATAGAAGAAACCGTTCTTGGGCGCCTGCATCGCCACTTTTCGCTGCTGCCCACCAATCGAGAGATCGGCGAGAACGATTGGCTGTGTGGCAGTGAAGTCCCAGGTATCTCCAGGCGTGGTCTGGTAGTGCCATTTGTAGGCACCAGTCTTCGCCTCGAGAGCGACGATTGAAGACAGGAACAAGTTGTCGCCACCTTCAGGTGATCGGATCGATTGATTCCACGGCGAACCGTTGCCGACCCCGATGATCAGCTGATCGAACTCCGCGTCATACACGATTGCATCCCAGACCGTGCCACCGCCTCCGAGCTTCCACCACTCTCCGGTCCAAGTCTCAGCTGCCTTGGCCATGATGCTGTCGCTCGCCGACCCATCGCGGCGAGCATTGGGATTGCCAGGAACGGTGTAGAAGCGCCAGCGCAACCGGCCAGTCTTTGCGTCGTAGGCGGAGACGTATCCTCGAACGCCGTACTCGGCGCCACCATTCCCGATGTAGATGAGACCGTTCGCAACACGCGGCGCACCGGTGATGGTGTACGGCAGCGACTGATCGACGGTCACCGTTTCCCAGACGACAGCACCACTCTTGGCGTCAAGGGCAACCAACCGTCCGTCGAGCACGCCGACGAATACTTTGTCGCCGTAGACGGCAACGCCACGATTGACGACATCGCAGCAAGCCTTGCTGCCGTTCGCTCGATCCACCTTGGGATCGTAGAGCCACTTCTCTCTGCCTGTGGTCGCGTCGAGCGCGTAGACGAGGCTCCAGGAGGAGGTCACGTACATGACGCCGTCGAGGACGATGGGGGTCGCCGATGCGCCACGCGACGTGCGCAATTCGTACGTCCAGGCCAAGCCCAGCTCCTGGACACTCTGGCCATTGATTTGTGTCAAAGGGCTAAAGCGCTGCTCCGAATACGTGCGGCCGTGAGTCAGCCAGTTGTGTGGTTCCTTGTCCGCGGCGGCGATGCGATTCGTGTCGAGGGCGCTGAACAACCTCGATTCGGCCTCCTCGGACGAGCATCCGATCAGACTAAAGACAGCAAGAGCCAACAACCAGCGCGCAAAGTGCCGTGACATGGTGTGCTCCATTGAAAGCGTCGGGGCAAACGTTCGTTTGCCGGCGAGAATCATCGTGCGAGCAGTTCGTTAGCCTCAGCCAGCAAAGTTTCGCTGCTTGCGCCAAGGCCTCCACCCTGGGCCAAGTCAGGTTTCCCGCCACCCTTGCCGCCGTACTTCATTGTGAGGTGCTTCAGCACCGTTGGCGCATCAATCGTGATTGCTCCCCCTCGCGCGATTACCGCCAAAGCGGGCGTTGCGCGGCTGAAAAGAGCCACGGCGGCCGTAGGCGCTTCCGCGACGGCAGCCATCGCCAGCGCCTTCAAACCCACTGCATCCCAGCCCTCGAGAGCCTCCGCGACGATTAAGCGATCCGGCAGTCGGCGGGCCCGCTGAAGCAAGAGGCGGCCTTCGTGGGCAGCAAGTTGCTCGTGCAGACCGCGAATCGCACGCTGATGCTGCTTGGATTCGGTTTGCAGGCGCTCGATGCCAGCCGACAGTTCGGCTGGAGTTACAGACAGAAATCGTGTCGCGTCGGCAATCGCGGCACGCCATTCGCGGAACCTGGCCAGTGCTCGACGACCACAGACGAACTCGACCCTCGATCCGCTGCGAAACTTCTCGGCTCCGGCGATGGCAATGATGCCAATGGCGCCTGTCCGCGCGACATGAGTTCCACCGCACGCCGATAGATCGAAGTCCGTCACCTCGATGAGACGAATCGACCCAGAGCGCAACGACGCCTTGCGCAGCGGGAGATGCGCTGCCTCCTCGGCCGTTGCCATCCGAATGGTGACCGCCCGATCCTCCCAGACGATCCGATTGGCTTCGTCTTCCGCGAGTCGCACTTCGTCCGCGGACACCTCACGAGCCAGGTCAATGGTGGCGGAAGTTGCGCCGAGGTGAAAGCTCTCGGTCCTGACGCCAAACAAGCGATCGAACGCGGCCGACAACACATGCTGGCCCGTGTGTTGCTGCATGTGATCGAACCGACGCTCCCAGTCGATCTCGCCGTGGACGCTCACGCCCTCAGCGAGAGGGGTGGAAACAACATGAGCAATCTCTCCCGATTCGGCCTCGATGACATCGAGGACCTTCGCGGGGCCTAGTGTTCCGATGTCATGAGGTTGGCCGCCCGACGTCGGATAGAAAGCGGTCTGATCGAGTACGACCTCGAAAGCGGCGTTCCGATTGATGCAGGAGACAATCGTGGCGTCGAAATTCGAACGATACGGCTCGTCATAGTAAAGCCGTGTCGTCACGTCGTCGCCTGGTCAGCCGCCGCGGGCAGCTCGAAGTAGAAGATCGCCCCTCCCGCTGAGTTCGGGCGGAATCCAATGGTTCCTCCGTGCGACTGCACGATGCCGTAGCTGACCGACAGCCCAAGACCGGTACCGTCGCCGGATGGTTTGGTCGTGAAAAACGGTTGAAACAGCTTCGCTTCGTTTTCGGGGGAGACTCCAGGACCGGAGTCATGGACTTCCACACGCACCTTGTCGTCGACGCGATCCAACGTGATGTCGATGCGACGCGGAGGCGAAGTCTCCATGACCGCCTGCTCCGCGTTGACTAAGAGGTTGAGCACGACCTGCTGCAACTCTTCAAAGACGGCCATCGCAACCGGGTTGCCCTTCTCCTGCACTGACAGGGCGATGCGCGTTTCGCCCAGCCGGCGCTCTCGCAATTGGATCACGGAGTCGATGACCTCGCGCAACCGGACCGCGGTCGCATGTCCGGGCTGCTGGCGGCTGAAGCGTGAGAGGTTGCGGATGATGGCGCTGGCTCGGGCGCTCTCCTTCTGAATCATCGACAGCTCAGCGCGCGTCGCCGCCGGGAGCTCGTCGCGGACTTGAAGCAGTTCGGCGGATCCCAGAATCGCCTGCAGCGGGTTGTTGAGCTCATGAGCGACCCCCGAGGCGAGGACGCCGATTGCCGCCAACCGCTCCTGACGAATGACCTGGCGTTGGAGCGATTCGAGCTCTTCGCGAATGCGCCGCTCCTCAACGACCTGGGCGGCCAGCTTTTCGCGGGCGTCGCGCAGTCGATTGACCATCGTGACCAGGGTGCTCTGAAGGGTGTCGAGCTCCTGCGACGGCATCCGAATCGTGTGGGGCGGGCTCAAATCGCCCTCAGCCACGCGTGAAGCAAAACCCTTGGCGCGATCGAATGCGGCCGTGTAGGGACGCAGCAGCAGAAATTCGAGCAGCAGCGTCAGCCATGTGGCGCCCAGGGCGATGCTCAGATTGCGAAGCAGCAACGGCCGGATTCGTCCTCGCGCGACCTGGGTCGGAATCCCAACACTAATCAGCCACGGTCCGGTTCCAAACATCTGGTTCGAATAGACACGCTCGACGCCGTCGGTGCCGCTGAGAATCGCAAGCGGCGGCGGATCCGCTGAAGATGACGGAAAGGGCTGTATCTGCTGGCCCACGTAGTGCTGCGCATCCTGATTCCGCGCCAGCACCGTGTGCTGTTCGTCGGTAATCGTGATGATCGCGTCGGGTGGTAATGGAATCGTGCCGATGACGGTCCGAATGTCGTTGATGTCCAGGCCGCGCTCGAGATAGACGACGAGTGAACCCGCAAGCGCGAAAGCCTCGGCCTCGAGTTGCTTGAGTTGTTCCTGGTACGTGACGCGTGTCGACCACGCCGCTGCAGCGAACACAGGCAGGAGGATCGCTAGAGTGAGCAGCAGGATCTGTCGACGGAGTGGCTGAGCCACGGACCAGATTCTAACCGGTCGGCGGTGAAGCGCAGCGCAAGACCAGTGGATCGGCGATTCCCGCGGCGCGAAATCCTTCCTCACGCAGACGGCAGCTGTCGCATTGCCGGCATGGTGACCCGTCAAGTCGCGGGTCGTAGCAGCTGTGAGTCAGTGCGTAGTCGACGCCTAGCGACGCGCCGAGCGTGATGATTTCGGCCTTCGACAACGTCAAGAGCGGCGTTCTGACGCGAATGGTCTTTCCTTGGACACCGGCTCGCGTGGCAAGTGATGCCAGTTGCTCGAACGCATCGATGAATTCTGGACGACAGTCGGGATAACCCGAGTAATCGACGGAGTTGACGCCGATGACGATCTCGCTTGCCTCCAGCACCTCGGCCCAGCCGAGCGCAAGCGCGAGAAAGACCGTGTTACGCGCTGGAACGTAGGTCGACGGAATGTCCGTCGCATCGAGCGGGCGACCCTTGGGAATCTCCGAGGCGCCCGTCAGTGATGAACCGCCAAACTGTGCCAGATCGATATCCAGCTGCGCTTGCCGAACGACACCCAACGCGTTACCCACCGAGCGCGCAGCCTCGAGCTCACGCTGGTGTCGTTGACCGTAGTTGATGGTGAGGGCAAACAGATCACGCCCTTCGGCTTTGATGACGGCGGCAGCTGTGTAGGAATCAAGCCCGCCGCTCAGCAAGACGACCGCCCGCGGCTTGTTCTCCGACGCCTCCGTCATACCCCTCGTGTGTCAGGCGACCAGATGTACTTGTGTGCTTGAAGCTGAAGACGGGCAGCTACCCTGTCGGCCAACATCCATTCAGCCAGGATTCGCGGCTCGAGCACCCCATGAACCGGCGAAAACAAGATTGCGGCAACGCGCGTCGACAAACGCTCGCGCGAGACGATGTCCCGCGCGTACTCGTAGTCAGTCCGATCCTTGATCACGAACTTCACCTGATCGCTCGTCGTCAACCGCCCGAGGTTGCCCCAGTCCATCTTTTCCGCTTCGCCCGAGCCCGGGCACTTGACGTCGACGATCCGGATCACGCGCTCGGGAACCTTCTCAATGCTGCGATGACCGCCGGTTTCCAGCAGAACGGTTTTGCCGGACTCGAGCAGACGGTCCATCAACGGATAGACGTCTGACTGGAGCAAGGGCTCGCCGCCTGTGACCTCCACCAACTGCGCCCCGAACTGGTCGACGATGGCCATGACCTCGTCGATCGACATCTTCTGCCCCTCATGAAAGGCATAAGGGGTATCGCACCACGAACAGCGCAAGTCGCAGGCGGTCAAGCGGACGAAGACGCACGGCTCACCGGTAAAGGTGGACTCGCCTTGTATCGAATGAAAAATCTCGTTGACGGTTAGCATGACGCAAGTGCCGGAGGCACATCAGGCACCTTAAACTCATTCTAATGCTCCGTATTGGTACTTCGGGGTGGAACTATCCCGGCGGACGAGGCACCTGGAACGGAATCTTCTATCCGACGGGAGTCGACCGGCCGCGCGGATTCGACGAGCTGACCTTCTACGCAGAACGTTTCAACACGGTCGAGATCAACTCCACCTTCTATGGACAGCCACGAGCAACCGCGAGCAAGTCCTGGGTCAAGCGGACGCCGCCGGGCTTCGAGTTTGCCGTCAAGCTCTATCAAAAGTTCACTCACCCCAAGATGGCCCTCGACAAGACGGCCGTGCAGGCCACGGACATCGACGCTTTCAAGAGCGGGATTGAACCGCTGGCAACAGCCGGCCGCCTCGGGCCACTGCTCGCGCAGTTTCCGGCCAGCTTCAAGAACACGCCCGACACACGCGACTACCTGGCCTGGCTGCTGACCACGTTTGCCGACCATGACGTCGCCGTCGAACTCCGGCATCGCAGTTGGAGCGATGCCGCCGACAGCACCTTCGATCTCCTGCACGAGCATGGCGCTGCCTGGACGCAGATCGACGAGCCGAAGTTTCGGTTCTCAGTGCGTCAGAACCTGATGCCGAACGTAAAGGGGTTCTATTACATGCGCCTTCACGGTCGAAACGCGGAGCAATGGTGGGAGCATGAGCAGTCGGAGGATCGATACAACTATCTGTATTCGGAGGCCGAACTGAAGCCGATCGCTCAGGCGGTGAAGACTGCCGGTGCGCTCGTGAAGAAACGCTACATCTATTTGAACAATCACTTTGCGGCGCAAGCCATCGCCGACGCCGCCGTCCTGCGGCACATGCTCGACGAGCCGATCGAAGCGCCCATGCCCGCCGAGCTTGTCAGCCGCTATCCGATGCTCAAGGGGAGAGTCGCTACTTATCCCCCTTCACGGTTGCTCTGATCAGGCGATCACCCACCTCGATCTTGAGGACGACGTCCATCCCCGAAGTGACCTTCCCGAACACGGTGTAGCCACCATCCAGCCGTGGGACCGGCGCGAGCGTCACGTACCACTGACTGTCCGCCTTGGCGGCATCACCGGCGTGCGCCATGGCGACTGCGCCTCGCACGTGGGTGCGAAGCTTCGAGAATTCCGCTGCGCCAACCGGAGTTCCGCTGCCACCGCGGCCCCACGAATCCTTCTTGGCAAAGTCGCGCGACGCGGGGTCACCGACTTGAACCACGAAATCCTTGACCACGCGATGAAAGCGATGACCGTTGTAGAACCGCTTTCGTACCAGCTCGAGGATTCGTGCGACCGTCTTCGGTGCTTCGTCGGGATAGGTTTCGAACTCGAACGTGCCCTTCTCGGTTTCAATGACAACGACAGGACCTGCACCGGGAGTGGGTTTGGCGCCCGCCTGTGCTCGGAGCGCAGGCCCGGCCGCAAGCGCGATCACGCCAATCAACACACCTAGTCGCACCAGACGCATGGTTACTCCTTTTCCAACGGCAACAACATCGCCGCAGCGATTATACCTAGCGAGGCTCCGCCTCACCCCGGAGCCTGTCCCACTGCGGCTCAGCCTCGCTCGCTGGCAGTGTTAGTTTTGCCGCGCGCCGTCCGGCTGACGCCAATCCTCGGGCAGTCCGCGGCCAACGCGCACGCATCGCATCGTGGATAGATTGGTCGACAGACGTTCTGGCCCCAAGTCACGAGATACAAATTGAGGTAAGGCCACCAGCGAGCGTCGACAGCCTCGTACAGTGCGCGCTCGGTCGATTCTGGATCCTCCGTTCGCACCCAACCGAGACGGTTTGAGATTCGATGAACGTGCGTATCCACGCAGATGTTCTTCTGGCTCTGAAATCCAATTATCAACACGAGATTGGCGGTCTTGCGGCCAACGCCGGGAAGCGTGACGAGCTCCTCGAGCGTCGCCGGCACCCTGCCCTCGAATCGATCGACGAGCGCCCGGGCCGTCGCCCTCACGAACTTCGCCTTGTTTCGATAGAAGCCCACCGGATAGATCAGCTTCTCGATCTGTTTCACCCTCAGCCCCGCCATCGTCTTCGGGGTCTTCGCCACTCGAAACAGCCTGTTGGAGGCTTCGTGAGTCGTCGCATCCTGAGTTCGTGCGGAAAGCAACGTCCCAATCAGGATCCGAAACGGATCCTCGGCGTGCTCGCCGGAGATCTTCTCCATGGCGGGAAGCTCCATGCCGTCAATCTCACGCGCAAGCGTCCGCATGATGCGATCGACGGCGGCCGGAGATGGAACAGCACGACTTCGACGGGCAGCAGATCTCGACGTTGCCGTCATACAGGCGTCAGAGGAGGTCGTCCATCGAGAACTGCCAAAACGTTGGAAACGGCGAGATCTGCCATGGCGGTTCTCGTCTCGGTCGTGGCGCTCGCAATGTGCGGGATGAGCATGACGTTTTCGAGACCGAGAAGATCCGCGTGGACGCGAGGCTCATCTTCATACACGTCCAGAGCGGCACCGGTGATCAGACGTTCCTTGAGGGCCCACGCCAGCGCGGCTTCGTCTACCACCGGTCCGCGCGCCGTGTTGATCAGATAGGCCGTGCGCTTCATCTTGGTCAACGCCTTCTGATCGATCAGGTGCCGCGTTTCGGGCGTCAACGGGCAGTGCAGGGACACCACATCTGACGTGGCCAGCAATCGATCCAACGGCAAGTAGGTGGCGTTATCGAGTGGCAGCGGTCGTCGCGCCGTGTAGGCGACGGTCATGCCAAACAGCTGCGCCTTCTCCGCAACGGCGCGGCCGATCCGGCCGACACCAATCAGCCCCAGTTGCTTGCCGCGCAACTCGGTCCCCAGCATGTGATCCAGCGCCCACCCTTTCCACCGTCCGGCGCGGAGCTGCCGCTCGGCCTCGCCCAGCCGCCGAGTGATACCGAGAATCAACGCCCAGGTGAAATCAGCGCACGCGTTGGTCAACACATCAGGCGTGTTGGTGACGACGATGCCACGCTCGCGGCAGGCCTCGAGATCGATGTTGTTGTACCCGACGGCAATGTTGGCGACGATGCGAAGCGACGCGCCCGGCGGCGACCACTTCGGTATCGATCTTGTCGGTAAGAAGACTGATCAGGGCGTCCTTGCCTTCGACGCGCGCCCAGGAGATCCTCGCGGGAAATCTCGGTCGGGCCGGCATACAGATCGACCTCGCACTCGGCTTCGAGCTTGGCGAGGACCGATGAGGGGATGCGGCGGGTCAGGAGAACGCGTGGAGGCACGGGAACGAAACGATCATAGTCTGAGGCTCGCCGGCGCGATTCATCAGCAGCGGCTGCCGCATTGAGCCATTTGACGGCAGCGCTCGTTGCGACAGCGGCCTTGATTCGCCACAACGACGCAAGTCACCTGTGCATCCAAACGATTGTGCATCGCCGCGCGGACTATCCATGCCGCTGTCGTCAATGATTGGCGCGCGCGAAGAGGCGGGTTTTCCACGCCACGAACCGGGAGGCGCAGGTCGATTCGGCTGCGCCTGCAAGCAGGGCCAAGCGCGCCCCGGATGACGAACCCTAGTGCCCGTAGGACTGACAGAACCCGCAGTGGTTGCAGTGCACGGTCGGCTCGATGAGGCACGGACCGCCCTCATCATCTCCTCTCGGCAACAGGAATTTGCCGAAGCTTGGATGGGCGCGCCAGAGCGGGGCGGGGACTGGCGTTCCTGCAGCGGTCGAGCGGGCGGGATCTCCACCCAGGTGGCGCGCGATCGCCTCTCGTACCAGCGTACGCAGCTCGTCGTCTGTCATTCGTGCAGGTCCACCTGATCGACGATGCCGACGATGGCGGCGTCGACCGGAGAGAGCTTACGTCCCAGCGCTTCGCCGGCGGCGCGTCCTTCGAGAACCGCAATCACGAGCTCGCCGCGACCGGCCCCAACGGAATCAATCGCCAGCAGTGTCGCTCCGGCCTTGGCGCCAACCGGCGTTTCTGGCTGAAGGATCAACAGCTTCGCACCCTCGAACTGGGGACGCTTCTGTGTCGCAACGACTTCGCCGACGACTCTTGCCAGGATCATGGTAAACGGCCGGCGTCGCTCGACCAATGGTCGACGATTCCGACGATCCCAGCGTCGGCTGGGACTTCAAGCGGGTAGAACGGAAAGCTGGCTTCCTTGCCCCGCACGAAAAACACGTGCTCGCCTACGCCGGCGCCAACCGAATCAACGGCAACGAGCGGTCGGCCCGAGTCGCTGCCGTCAAGCGCTACCGGTTGCACCAGCAGCAACTTCAGGCCCTCGAACGAGGATTCCTTGCGAGTGGCCACGACGTCGCCGATCACTCTGGCCAGCTGCATTGGCTAGTCGCTCAGATCGACATTGTCCACGATGCCGACGACAGCGGCATCGACCGGGCAGTCTTTCATGCCGGATGCCATACGAGCGGAGCTGCCGCTGACTATCAGCACCGTCTCGCCGACACCGGCGTCAACGGTATCGACGGCGACGAGATATCCGCCTTCGAGTCGGGTGCGATCCCGTGGGTCGACCGGTCGCGCCAGCAGGAGCTTATTGCTGACCAGACGCGGATCCTTCCGCGTCGCGACGACGGTGCCCACGATTCTGGCGAGAATCATGGCGCAAGGCGGGCGTTATGCCTTCGCGTTCGCCTTGCCGATCGGCAAAACGTCTTCGAGATTGGCGTGCGGACGTGGAATGACGTGAACCGAAACGAGCTCGCCGACCCGGCGCGCCGCCGCGGCGCCGGCATCGGTGGCCGCCTTGACGGCCGCGACATCGCCGCGAACGATGGCCGTGACGTACCCGGCGCCGATCTTCTCCCACCCGACGAGCGACACCTTGGCGGCCTTGACCATGGCGTCGGCCGCTTCAATCATCGCGACCAGGCCTTTGGTCTCGACCATCCCGAGTGCTTCACCCATTCACCGTCTCCTCGCGGCGCTCACGCGCCGCCTGTCGTCCGGGCCAACGGCCCACAGCCTTCGGTCCACGGAAGATCACTTCAAGTTCCGAACGGCGTCTTCGATGAGGGCCGTCAGTTCGCGGTATGTTAGCCGAATTTCGCCATCGCCGCTCAGCTGCGACAGGGCGTCGACACCGCGGCCACGGCGACCTTGCAGACCAACGGCGTCGGCTACCAGACGGGCACCGGCGGGCGCGACGGGCGCCTGGACGACCTGACATTCCACCTGACCGTCGGGGCCCACAATCACCGTTTCATCCGTGCACACCGGCGCCGGTGACGCAATCCCATACATCCCGCGCAGCCCCTGGAGCCGCTGCACTTCCTCTCTCGAGAGCAGGTGTTCGCGACCGAGCGTGCGCGTGACCAGGCTGATCTTCGCGAAGTGTTCGATCGTTTCCATGCGATGGTAGGCGGTGAACAGATCGGGCCCGATTGCAAGTGCACCATGATTTGCCAGTAGCAACCCGTCGTGCGCTTTCAGGTACTTGCTGCACGCCGCCGGTAATTCGTCCGTCGACGGCGTGGCGTACTCAGCGATCGGGATGCTGCCCAAAGTCGTGACGACTTCGGCCAGGACCGCGCGATCGAGGGGGATGCCCGCCACCGCAAACCCGGTCGCGGTTGGCGGATGCGCATGCACGACAGCACGCGCGTCCGGCCGATCGCGATACACCTGCAGGTGCATCTTGAGCTCGGACGAGGGATCACGTTCGCCGGCGAGCTTCGCGCCGGACAAATCAGTGACCACCATCATGTCCGGCGTCATGAACCCCTTCGACACGCTCTTGGGAGTCGTGATGATGCGGTCGTCGAGGCGGACGCTGATGTTGCCGTCGTTCGAGGCGACGTATCCGCGCTCCCACAAGCGGCGGCCGACTTCGACGATGTCAGCCCGAATCTGTTCTTCGGTACGCGTCGACATCAGTCCTCAGCTTTTCTGGAAGTACTGCTCACGGCACTTCTCGGAACAGAAATACAGCGTTTCGCGGCCACGTGCGAGCTCGAGGGCCTTCCCGGGCACGACGTAAGTCCCGCACACGGGATCGCGCATCATCTTCACCGCCGGCGGCGACGCCGCGCGCTGATGACTCGACTGCGGGCCCGATGCGCCCTGGACGATGCCGCCGAGGAAGCGGAAGAGGGCGCGCACCAGAAAGACGCCCAGCAGAAAGAACAGCAGCGTGCGTACCAACACGATCATCGACTTCCTGAACCGGGAGGCGCGGACGGATGTGCGCCCTGTAATCCCTCGAGCGCTTTCTTGGCTCGTTGTCCCTCGGGACTGTCTGGTGCGAGCGCCACGACACGTTCCCATGCTGCCGCCGCCCCAGTCAGATCCTGTTTGCCGAAGGCTTTGACGATTCCAAGGTTGAGCAGTGTCTTGGTGTGTTTCGGATCGATCGACAGTGAATGCTCGAATTGCTGGACAGCTCGGTCCGCCTGGTTGGTGTAGTAGTAGGCCACGCCCAGATCCGTCGATACGTCAGCGTCCTTCGGATTGATGGTCAAGGCCGACTCGTACCAGGTGATGGCATCCGTGTAGCGCTCGGCATCGAAGAACGTGTTGCCCAACTGAATGCGCGGCTCCGGATCCTTGGGATTATTCTCGGCTGCAACCGTCAGCGATTGAACTCTACTCTGATCGAGTGAGGCGCGGGGCGTGCTGGCGCTGGCTTGCTCGGCTGGCGCCGCCGACTGCTGAGTCGCCGCGGGAGGCGCCGATCGAGCGGCGGTGGTGGCCTGCTGGCTGCCAATGATCCAGCCGACGATGAGGCCGAACAGGCTGCCGGCAATGGCAAACACGATGGATTCTGCCTTCATTTGCTGCGGCTTCCCGTCCTCAGAATATCAACGTCCGTCGAAGCCAGTCCATTAGCGCCCTCGCCAGGTCCGGGTCGGCGGTCAGAAGCATGGAACCATGCCCACGCACGCTGCTCAAGTGCTGCTCGCGCGCTGAATTGCCCTCGACCAGCTCCTTGATCGTTCGTAGTGCGTACGGATCCTCGGTGCTGGCTGCGAGCCAGACCGGCTTCGCGCCCAGTCGTTTCATCGTGTTGGCGTCGAGACGAACGCCGCGGTAATCGAGCGAGGGGGACAGCAGCGCGACCGCGCGCACGGCAGGCTTGCCGGCAGCGGCGATCGCCGCAAGATTTGCTCCGAGGGACGCCCCAACCACGCCGACCGACGATGGCCGCACGTTCGGCCGAGTCGCCAGCCAATCGATTGCGGCGCCGACGTCACCGACCATCGGCCCGAGCACGCCCGCCGATCCGGCCGAACTCCCATGCCCGCGCAAGTCGATCGCGAGCACCGTGGCACCCGCTTCCTGTAGACGCTCGGCCATGAGCGCCCATTCGTCCTTCGACCGGCCCAGCATATGCACCAACACAACGCCCGGCGACGGACGCAAGGTGGACTCGTACAACATCCCGGCGAGCGTGGTGCCATCGGGCGCGGTGAAGCCGACGGGGCGCCCAGCCGCCACCACATGTGTTTCGTTGGTAGCGATTGCGAGCGCGACCGTCATAACCAGCGCAGCAACCTGGCCTCTCGGAGTCACGCCGACTCCGGCGTCAACGCGCGCAGATAATCACGAATCGCCTGGCGCAAGCCGACAAACAGCGCTCGGCTGATCAGCGCATGACCGATGGACACCTCATCGAGATGCGGCAGCGAACGGAAGACCGTGAGGTTTCGCAGGTCGAGATCGTGACCAGCATTGACGCCCAGTCCAAGCCGGTGGGCGCACTCGGCCGCCGCTAAATACTGCTGGTAGCTTTCGGCGGCGGCTTTCGGCCCGCGTTCGAACGCGCGCGCGAACGGCTCCGTGTACAACTCAACGCGATGTGCCCCGACGCTCTGTGCCCACTGAATCGCGGCGGGCTCCGGATCGACGAACAGGCTGATGCGAACGCCGGCTCCAGAGAGTGTTGAAATCGTTTCTTTCAGGACATCGCGCGGAGTGTCCGCCGGCCAGCCTGCCTGGCTCGTGATCTCGCCGGGCATCACCGGTACAAGTGTGCACTGGTCGGGACGCACGGCTTGCACGAGATCGATCAGTTCGGGACGCGGATCACCTTCGATGTTGTACTCGACCTGTCCTCGCAGTGGAGCGAGCTCGTCCGCAATCTCGCGAACATCGGCAAATGTGATGTGGCGCGCGTCGGCACGAGGGTGAACGGTAATGCCCGGAGAACCAGCGTCAATACACACGCGAACCGCGTCGAGCACCGATGGCACCCGCCCACCGCGCGAGTTACGAACCGTCG
Organism: uncultured Acidobacteriota bacterium; assembly: GCA_963724485.1. Lineage (GTDB taxonomy): Bacteria > Acidobacteriota > Vicinamibacteria > Vicinamibacterales > UBA2999 > JACCSI01. The sequence continues at coordinate 253,182 of CAVRUW010000001.1, read as the reverse complement.
CAACTTTGTTGACGTTGACCGAGAGCTTTACCATCGCTCAGGCTCCCAGATGGCCCTTTACGGTTGCGGCCAGATCGTTCGCCCACTGTCGAATCTCGCGATCGTCCTTGCCCTCGAGCATGATCCGCAGGAGCGGTTCGGTGCCGGAGTAACGAATCAGCAGTCGACCTTGCCCTTCCAGCCGTTGCTCGACGTCGCGAATCGTCGCGGCGATGGCCGGGATCATCATGTAGTCGGTGCGCTCTTTCACTCGGACGTTGACGAGCACCTGCGGATACGTCACGAGCGCTCGCGCCAGATCTTCGAGCTCACGATCCGTCGCTGCCATGATTCGAAGAACCTGAAGCGCGGTGCCGATGCCATCGCCGGTGAAGAGGTGCTCGGCAAAGATGATGTGCCCGGACTGCTCACCGCCCAACGCGAGCTTCCGGCGAGTCATCTCCTCCATCACGTATTTGTCGCCCACCGGCGTCCGGAGCAGCTCAATCCCTCGGTCCTTGAGCGCGAGCTCGAGGCCGATGTTGCTCATGACAGTCGCAACGACTGTATTCCCGGGAAGCCTTCCTTCACGTTTCAGTTGTTCGCCTGCGACTAACAGCACGGCATCGCCATCCACGGTCGCACCACGGTGATCGACGAACAACGCTCGATCGCCGTCGCCATCGAATGCCACCCCAAGGCGGGCTGACGTTTCAATGACCTTGCGTTGCAGGCCCGCTAGATGCGTCGAACCACAATCGAGATTGATGTTCCGGCCGTTCGGCGCCGCGCCCATGACGACCACGTCGAAGCCCAGCTCCTTGAAGAGCTCCGGCGCGATCGCCGACGTTGCTCCATTGCCGCAATCGATCACCATTCGTCGACCGGCGAGCGGCCCGGCCGCCGACAGAATCTTTCGCAGGTGCGCGGCGTACTCGTCAATCAACCGAGGATCGTTCGACGGTGATCCCTTCGCCTCGCTGACTATCATCGAAGGGTCAGCGACCATGGCTTCGATCCGCCTTTCGAACGCCACGTCGAGCTTCTCACCGCGTCCGGCAAAGATCTTGATGCCGTTGTCTTCGAACGGGTTGTGCGACGCGGAAATAACGATCCCGGCGTCGAACGCATCCGTCCCAGTCAAGTACGCCACACCTGGGGTCGGCAACACTCCGGCGCTCACCACTGACGCACCACCGCCCATCAACCCGCGAGCAAGCTGGCGCTCGATCCACTCTCCAGACTCTCGCGTGTCACGCCCGATCAATATCCGCACCGCACGACCTTGATGTGACTCTGCAAGAGCATGGACAAGCGCCGCGCCAACCCGCGCCACAGTGGCCGGATCAAGTGGCGGATCGCCAGCCTTGCCACGAATGCCGTCAGTCCCGAATAGCCTCACGATGCCTCGACTCGACTCCAAATGTTATGGCTTTGCGACGCGAAGGCGCACCAACACTGGAGCAACACCTTCAACGGTCAGACCTGGTCCGGCACGAACTTTCACCTCGGCCGAATGCTCACCGGTGGCAAGGTCGCGCGCATCTACATAAGCTTCCACCGATTGAACGGACAAAGAGGCAACGGCGGCCTCCGTGCCCCTCACCGTAACCACGACCAAAGCGGGTGCGACACGCCCTCGCAATCCAGAACCGAGATTGCTGACTCGAACCGGCACGTTGCGCAGCAACCGCGACGAGGCGCCCGGGAGGACTTGCACCGTGACATCCGCGGTCTGTGGAGTTCGCAACCTTACGGCTGGGTCCGCGACGCCGATGGTCACCACTTCGCGGACGGGACGCGTGGCGTCAGCGATTGAGACTGGCTCGGTCATCGCCTCGTCCAGTGCCCGCAGCGAGTTCTCGGGGCCAACCACTTCCACCGTCGCCGGATCCACTTCGATGGAACCGACCTCATAACCCGGCGCCGGGCTGCCTTCAATCGAAGGTCGAATCTTCAACACTCGAACAATCGAGTTCTCGAACGCAATCGGTAGTGTCGCGGGTGCGACTTGCACGACGTCGATCCCGTAGGGCAAGTGAATCTCGCTCGCTGTCAGATGAAACAGCCGACGGCCTGGACGCGCATGCCGTAAGTCGATGACCGCCGCCATATCACCTTGCGATAACCGTCCCAACACTCCCGACGAGCCGCGCACCCGCACATCCACATCGTCGGGAGGGTTGCCTACGATCTCGAGGCCCTGTGGAAGGTTCTGGAACTCGATCGGGACGCGCACGCTCCGCTCGACCACTCGATCTCCCGCCACAACGAGCCACAGGAGCGCGGCAATGCAGATCGACAGGAACTTGAGGCCGATATTGTGGAAGGGCGAGTACGCCATCAGGCAAGCGGCGGCGGCGCCGTCTCCTTCTGCCGACCGAAGCTCCGTCGCTTGAGAATCAAGGCGGCGAGCCGCTGTCTCAGGACGTCCGGTTCGACGCTGCGCTCGATGTCGCCATTCATGACCAAAGAGATCACGCCGGTTTCCTCGGACACGACAATGGCGATCGCGTCGTTCTCCTCGGTGACGCCGATCGCCGCGCGGTGACGCGAGCCCAACTCACGACTCAGTCTAGGGTTGACCGTCAACGGCAGGAAGCAGGCCGCCGCCGCGATTCGATCACCCTGCACGATCACGGCACCGTCGTGTAGCGGCGAAGTCGATTGAAAGATGCTCACGAGCAGGTCATAGGTCAGCCGGGCATCGAGGGGAATGCCGCTTTCGATGTAGTTGCGGAGGCCAATCGAGCGCTCGATGACGATGAGTGCGCCGGTTCGCTTCGCCGAAAGCGTCGTCGCCGCCGTTACCAGCTCCTGCACGGTATCGTCGTCGCTCACGGGGCGGTCGAATCGGCGAAAGAGCCGGAAGAATGGTGCGCGTCCGATGTGAACCAGCGCTCGACGAATATCGCCCTGCATCAGCACGATAGCGGCAAAGACGACATAGCCGACGACGTTCCGGATGAGCCAGTTGAGGGTTTCGAGCTGCACACCGCGGGAGACGTAGAACATCCCGACCAGCAACGCGATGCCCATCGCCATCTGGACGGCGTGCGTCCCACGAATCAATTTGAGGACTTCGTAAACGATGACCGACACGAGCATGATGTCGACCACGTCCCAGAGCGTGACCGGCGGCCGCTGGAGGAGCTCGGAAAGCCAGGTCATTGCGAGGCTGCCACCTGGGGGTGTGCGTGACTGCGAATGGCGTCGGCGACTCGAACGACGTCGACCATCTCAGGCACGCTGTGGACGCGAACGATGTGAGCGCCGGCCAGTACCGCCGCCGTGACCGCCGCGGCAGTCGCCCACTCACGTTTGGCAGCCGGACGATCGCCCGTAGCTGCGGTCAGGAAGGACTTTCGCGATGGGCCGACCAGAAGGGGCCGGCCGAGAGCCGCGAATCGTTCCGTCTGTGCCAGAGCAATCAGGCTATGCGTGGCACGCTTGGCGAATCCCAAGCCGGGATCGAGGATGAGACGGTCCAGCGGAACGCCGCATCCGACGGCTCGCTCGACACTTCGCTGCAATTCGCGCGTCACATCGGTCGTCACGTCGCCATACTGCGCCTCGTGGTACATGTCGCGCGACCGCCCCCGCGTGTGCATCAACACCAGTGCGGCGCCGCGTGCGGCAACGATGCGGCCCAGGCCGGGATCATATCCCAGCCCACTGATGTCGTTGACGATGGCGACACCCTCGTCGATGGCGCGGCGCGCCGTCTCGGCGCGATAGGTATCGATTGAGAGCGCAAGGCGAACGCGCCCCGCCAGCCCCTTGAGCACTGGACGAAGCCGCCGCCACTCCTCGGCGGCGTCAATCGGAACCGCGGCGGGCCGCGTGGACTCGGCGCCGATGTCCACCAGGTCTGCGCCAGATGCTTCCATGGCGTGCACCAGCTCGATGGCACGTCCCGGATCGAGGTTCTCGCCGCCGTCGGAAAACGAATCTGGGGTGACGTTGACGACTCCCATGACGAACGTACGAGCACCCAGCACGAGCGGGTCGCGGCCAGGAAGGGGAATCGTGAAATGAGGACGGGGAGCGATCATGCGGCTGACGGCCTACGGTCCACAGCCGACGGTAAGAACTCTTCCGTGGACCGTGGGCCGTGGGCCGTAAACCGCACTACTCCTGCGTAAGTGGCTTCGAGATCCCGGGCACGAGCGGCGGCCGCTCCTTGGTGTCGCGGCGATCGCGCGCGGTCTCGTCCGGCGGTCGCGAGGGCTCGATGGGTGTAATGTCCTCGAGCTTTTCGCCGCGCGCCAGCTTATTGACCTGATCGGCATCGAGGACTTCCCGCGCCAGCAGGGCATCGGCGATGTCGAGCAGCTGCTTCTTGTGGGTGGAGAGCAGCTCCGTGGCGCGGCTGTAGGAGTCCATCACGAATCTCTTCACTTCCGCGTCGATCTTGAGCGCCGTGTCCTCGCTGTAGTCCTGGTGCTGCGCGATTTCGCGGCCCAGGAAGATCTGCTCTTCCTTCTTTCCGAAGGTCAGCGGCCCCATCGCGTCGCTCATGCCCCACTCGCACACCATGCGGCGAGCAAGCTCGGTCGCGCGCTCGAGATCGTTGCCGGCGCCGGTCGTTACGTTACCCGTCGTCAGCTCTTCGGCGATGCGACCACCCATCAGGATGGCAATGGTGTCGTTCAGATAGTTGCGCGAGTAGCTGTGCTTCTCGTCCTCGGGCAGCTGCTGGGTGAGACCGAGCGCCATGCCTCGAGGAATGATCGTCACCTTGTGAATCGGATCGGCGTGCGGCAGGAGCACGGCGAGGAGTGCGTGACCGGCTTCGTGGATGGCCGTGACGCGCTTCTCCTCTTCGGTCACGATCATGGACTTGCGCTCGACGCCCATCAGGACCTTGTCCTTGGCGTACTCGAAGTCCGCCATCCGCACAACCTTCTGATTGAAGCGCGCGGCGTTCAGCGCCGCTTCGTTCACCAGGTTGGCGAGATCGGCACCCGAGAACCCGGCGGTCCCACGCGCAAGCACGCGAATGTCGACGTCGTCTGCCAGCGGAATCTTGCGAGTGTGAACGGAGAGGATGCCCTCGCGGCCCTTGACGTCGGGCCGGTTGACGATGACGCGGCGATCGAAACGACCGGGACGGAGTAGCGCCGGATCCAGGACGTCGGGGCGGTTGGTGGCCGCCATGAGGATGACGCCCTCATTCGACTCGAAGCCATCCATCTCCACGAGCAACTGGTTGAGGGTCTGCTCGCGCTCGTCGTGTCCGCCGCCCAGGCCGGCGCCACGATGACGACCAACAGCATCGATCTCGTCGATGAAGATGATGCAAGGAGCGTTCTTCTTGCCCTGTTCGAAGAGATCGCGCACCCGCGACGCGCCAACGCCGACGAACATCTCGACGAAGTCGGAACCGCTGATAGAGAAGAACGGAACGTTGGCTTCGCCGGCGACCGCTCGCGCCAAAAGGGTCTTGCCGGTTCCCGGCGGCCCCATCAGCAACACGCCCTTTGGGATACGCCCGCCAAGCTTCTGAAACTTCTGTGGTTCCTTCAGGAAGTCGATGATCTCCTGGAGCTCTTCCTTCGCTTCGTCCACTCCGGCGACGTCACGGAACGTGACTTTCTTCTGTGCGGACGAGGAGAGCTTGGCCTTGCTCTTTCCAAACGACAGCGCCTTGTTGCCGCCGCTCTGGACCTGTCGCATGAAGAAGACCCAGAACCCAATCATCAAGAGAATCGGCGCCCAGTACCGACAACACGGTCACCCAGGGTGAGCCGCTCTCCTTCTTGGCCTCGACGATGACGTTGCGCTCGATGAGCTTGTTGGCGAGCCCTTCGGTACTGCGTCGGGACGACGGTCCGGAAACTCTCGTTGGACTTCGTGATGCCGCTGATCTCGCTGCCGGTGATCTCGACGCGCGCTACCTGGCCGGAATCGACCCACGCGACAAACTCGCTGAAGCTGGCAGGCGTTTCGTTGCGCTGAAACTTGGCGGAAAAGTTCCAAACGAGTACCCCGATGGCCACGAGAACCATCCAGAATACGAGGCTCTTCAGGGTGGAATTCAACTTGCCCTCCCGGCGGGGTCCCCAGCGCAATGGCTGCGCTAGCGTCCCAGGCGCTCAATGCGCCGTAACTTCAAGATTATCACGGCCTTTGTCTGGTCCGTGACCCGAAACTCCTCGCTCAAAACGTGGCCGGCAACCCACACGATTTTGCCGCGTTCGTCCGTGATCACAGGCACCCGATCGCGCTCGTCTCGGTCTACTTTTCGGTCGACGAACACATCCTGTAGCTTCTTCCGTCCACCTAGGCCGAGCGGTCGAATCCGGTCCCCCGGTTCACGACTTCGCACGACCAGACCGGGGCCAAGGCCCCTCGCCTCAATCTCGACGCTGGTTACCGAATCGGTATGCGAATCCGCTCCCACCGTCCCGGCTGGGCGCGCCCGTGGGCCCTCGGCTTCGAGCACCCACGAAAGGTCTGGAGCTTGGACGGTGCCTGGAACCTGGAGGTTGAACCGAAAAGGCCGAGGCGGCAGCGCCGACCCGCTACGTACTAAGACTACACAACCGCCAGAATGTTCCGCGCGCACACCCAGAATCTCGGCGGCGGCAACCTCCCCCATGAGCACTGCCTGCACCGCACTCACTTCGTCGGCTTCGGGGGTGTTGGCGCCCGAAGCCAGGGCCAGAGCGTGTTGCACAACCCGGCGCGTAATTGCACCAGGGAGTTGCCGGAGAACGGATTCCACCAAACGTACCGAACCGTCGGAATCGAGACGCACCGCGGTCACGGTCGCCGCCGCCGCCTCGCGGGCCAGCAGCATCTCGTCGGCCCGGGCGTGGTCCGCGAGCCGCTTGAGAGACGTCCGCACGGATGGATTGAAATGCGTTTCCAGCAACGGCAGAACCTCGAGCCTCAGACGATTGCGCGGATTGCTCAAATCGAGATTGGTGCTGTCCTCCCGCCACGTTCGATGACGACGTCCGAGCTCGTCTTGGAGCTCACGGCGTGAACATTCGAGCAGTGGCCGAATCAGTGGACCACGCGCAGGTGCAATGCCAGAGAGCCCCTTCAGACCAGTCCCGCGAATCAGGCGCAGCAGCACGGTCTCGGCTTGATCGTCCTCGGTGTGAGCGGTGGCGAGACGATCCGCGGAGCGCGATGCGAGCACCTCTCGAAAGAACTCCTGCCGCGCGCGACGGCCGGCGACTTCGATGGAGAGGCGTTGTCGCTGTGCGAGTGCCGGGACGTCGACGCGCGCCGTCTCGAACGGGAACCCCAGTTCGGCGGCGACGCCCTCGCAGAACCGCTGGTCCTCGTCCGCGTCAGCGCCGCGGATTCCGTGATTGAGATGCGCGATCGCGACGAGTTCCAGGTCACGACGTTGATGGAGATCGCAGAGCAGGACCGCCAGCGCGACGGAGTCCGAACCTCCCGACACCGCCGCAACCAAACGAGTCGTCGGCTGCCACAAGTCGTGGCGACGAGCGAACCGCGACACGCGTGCGAGCAGATCCGACTTTTGTGATGACGTCATAACTCGAGGCCGATGTGTTTCGCGGAACTTGGAACCCGATGTGTTTCGCGAAACTTGGTCCGATGTGTTTCGCGAAACTTGGCCCGATGTGTTTCGCGAAACTTGGCCCGATGTGTTTCGCGGAACTTGGCCCGATGTGTTTCGGAACTTGGCCCGATGTGTTTCGGAACTTGGCCCGATGTGTTTCGGAACTTGGAACTCGGTGAACTCCGAACTCCGCACATCGCACTCAGCACCCGAAGGGCTGGTGCCGGAGGGCGGACTCGAACCGCCGACCTGGCGCTTATGAGACGCCCGCTCTAACCGGCTGAGCTACTCCGGCTTCCAACGAACCCCTATCCGCGCCGGTTGCGGGGTCCGAACTTTCAATTTTACACGCGGACGAGGTGATTCCTGGGTGCCTGTGCCTGGGTGCCTTGGGTGCCTGGGTGCTGGTGCCTCGGGTGCTTCAGCGCTGGAGGTGCCTAATGGTGCATCCCTCGATTGAGGCACCTCGGCCCTGTCACAGAATCCAAGCACTCCGGCACCTTCAGCACCTTGAGCACCCAAGGCACCAGCACCCAGGCACAAAGGCACCTTAGGCACTCAGGCACTCACGTGCCTGCCGCCCCCTCTCCCTCAACCAGAGCGGCAGCGAGCAACGGAATGAGCAGTTCGTGATGGCCGGTCAGCGCGTAGCCGTGACCGATCCGGGCCGTCGGTCGCGTCACGACGTTGGTGATCGGTCGATAGTGGCGAAGGAAGTCGATATTCACGGTGGTCAGGCCAGTAAGCGACACGCCCTGGTTTCGCGCGACGGCCACCGCTTTGAGAAAAACCTCGGGGAGGATGACTGCGGATCCGCAGTTCACGTAGACGCCACCGGCAAGACGCGAGACGGCCGTCGCGAAGTACTTGAAGTCCCTCAAGCTGCCCTCACCCAGTGCCGCCCCGGACGCCTTGGGATGCATGTGAATGATGTCCGTGCCGATCGCCACATGGACCGTCAGCGGGATTTCCAGCCGCCATGCGGTAGCCGCAACGCTGGAGCGTGCGTAAGGTGGGTTTCGCTCAGCGAGGTGCCTTGCGACCGATTGGCCAAGGCCCAGACCATCGCGCACACCCGAATTGATGGCCTCGTTGAGCTCGGTGCCGGTCTCTTCGGCCATCCCGAACAACCCCGGACCCAGCGATGCATCGACGTCCTCCGACGTCGCGCCCGAAAGTGCGATCTCGAAGTCGTGAATAATTCCGGCACCGTTGGTGGCGAGAGCCGACACGAAACCACGCTCCATCAGATCGATCAAAATCGGCGAGAGTCCCGTCTTCAAGACGTGCGCTCCGATTCCCCAGATGATCGGCGCATCAGCCTTGCGAGCAGCCAACATCGCCTGCACGACCGCCTTGAAGTCGCTCGCCGCCAGCATCGACGGCAGCGAGTCGATGAGCGCAGCCACGCCCGTGCCGGGTCGATAGGGCTTCGCGAACGCGTCGACATGTACCTTGCTCTGGCGAGAGTCGAGCGGGTACGTTCGGACCTCGCTCAGGTCGAATTCTTGGTAGGGGAGTTTCATAAGGTGCCTGGGTGCCTGGGTGCCGGGGTGCCTCGGTGCTGGTGCCTTGGTGCTTAGGTGCTTAGGTGCTTGGGTGCTTGGGTGCTTGGGTCCATAGGTGCATCGGCGCGCGCTCACCGAATGACCATCGCATCGCCGTAACTATAGAACCGATAGCCATGATCGACGGCGTGTCGATAGGCGCGTAGGACGTGGTCACGACCTGCGAAGGCGCTCACGAGCAGCAGCAGTGACGACTGGGGGAGGTGGAAATTCGTGATCAGCGCGGAGACGATGCCGAATCGATGACCGGGTTGGATGAACAGTTCGGTGGAGCCAGCCGCGGGTTGGACGTTCCCCTTCACATCAATCGACAGCGATTCCAACGTGCGAGTCGTCGTCGTGCCGACCGCCACAACCCGCCGATTGTGTTTGCGAGTTCGATTGATGGCCTCGGCTGCCGCTTCACTTACTGCGTAGAATTCGGGCTCCATGCGATGGTCTTCGACCGCCGACACGCGGATCGGCTGGAAGGTGCCGTACCCGACGTGGAGTGTGATCGTGGTCCGTGCGACGCCTCGCGCGTCGAGTCGGGCAAGAAGCTCCGGAGTAAAGTGCAGGCCCGCCGTCGGGGCGGCAATCGATCCGCGCGCGGTGGCAAAGACAGTCTGATAACGATCCCGATCGGACGCGACGTCAGGCCGCTTGATATACGGCGGCAGAGGCACGTGTCCGATCGCGTCGATGGCCTCGGTCACACTGGTTCCGCGGCTTTCCAGCCGGATCGTGCGGCGGCCGTGAAACCTCCGGTTGAGCACTTCAGCGGCAATCACATGATCGCCGTTACGAAATTCGAGGCGCGAGCCTTCCTTCAAACGCTGGCCGGGGTGGACCAGGGCCTCCCAGATCTCAGTCGTCGGACCCTCCTGCGCTTGTTCGACGCGGCGCACCAGCAGACATTCGGCAGCACCGCCGCCCGGAAGACGGTGGCCGAGCAATCGAGCCGCAAACACTTTTGTGTCGTTGACGACCAGCAGGTCACCCGGATCAAGGAGTTGCGGAAGATCCTGAAACGTCAGGTCGTGAAGAGCTCCATTCGATCGATCGAGTGACAGCAGCCGCGATTGGCCTCGTTCCGCCGGTGGTTCCTGCGCGATGAGATCGGGCGGCAGATCGAAATCGAAATCCGAGAGGTACATAAAAAAAGGCTCGGGTGCCACCACACCCGAGCCTACCTTACCCCCAGAAACGTCGATTCGATCGTGTCAGTGCGTTCCCGGTCGAAAGTCGGTTCGCTGCACGTGCCAGTCGTCGGCAACCAGCGACCACAGCACCTGATCGTGGTAGTCGCCGCGCCGCAGGAACGATCGACGCAGGATTCCTTCCTGAACCGCACCCAACTTCAACAGCGCGCCATTGCCGCGCCCGTTCGCCACCGATGCCCGCGCCTCGAGCCGATGGATGCCCACGGAGTCGAACACGAAATCGACGACGAGCCTTGCACCCTCGACGAAGATCCCCGTGCCCCAGAACTCGGACCCCATGACGAAGCCCCATTCGCCGATATCAAACGCCGAGTCCAGCGCGCGCACCTGGAACAATCCGATCGCCGTCGTCATGCCGCGAGGGACGATGCCGAAGCACATGTACTGTCCTTCGCGGCGCTGACGGATGGTCCATTCGATGAATCGCTCGAAGCCTTCAACAGTCGTCGGAGGCGGTGAGATGAAACGAGCGACTTCTTCGGTGGAGACCATCGCAAACAGCGACGCGGCGTCTTCGAGCCGGAGCTCGCGGAGGATGACGTTGGGGCCGGCCAGCATCGGGAGCCGCCGCCGCCAGTCGGTCTCGCGAACGAGTGACAGGTGCGGGCGAATGCGCGGAGAGGGACTGCCTTGTGGTTGCAGCGACTTGAACTCGTGTTGAAACGGCATCTTCTCCATCAGCGGCTCCTCAAAATCAGTGCACAAGGACTTTCGGGCCCCACACGGCTTTGGTCTGGCGCCAATCCGAATCGAGAATCGACCAGAGCGTCTGATCGATGTATTCGCCGCGACACAGGAAGGAGCGTCGAAGCACTGCCTCCTGAACCGCTCCAATCTTTCGCAGCGCACCGTTGCCGCGGCCGTTCCCGATCGCGGCGCGCGCTTCGAGACGATGAACGCCGAGGGTATCGAACGCGAAATCAGCTGCCAGCCGGGCACCATCCTCGAACATTCCGGTGCCCCAGACCGCCGAACTCAGAGCGAAGCCCCACTCAGCCGTTCCGAATCCAGGTTCGAGCTGGCGGATCTGAAAGATGCCGACGGGAGTCGACTGACCGTGCGGCACCACGGCGAAACAGACATAGGTGCCACGGGTGCGCTCGCGCTGCGCCCATTCGATGAAACGGCCGAAGCTCTCGACCGACGCTGGCGCTGGCGAGATGAAGCGGGAGACCGCTTGCGACGTCAACACGTCGATCAGCGCATCCGCGTCGTCCATTCGCACCTCGCGCAACGCGACGAGACTTCCTGAAAGCGTCGGGACCGTCTCACGCCAGTCGAGCGTTGTCGTTGCGGTCGCGGGCTGCTCCACGGCAACCATCGCCCCGCCGAACTCCAGATGAAGTGGCATCCTCTTCATGGCTACTTTCTGCTCCAGGAACCAGTGAGGCCTGACAGCAGGCTGTCTTCGCCCCACACCACGTTGTCACCCCAGACGATGTTCTCGCCCCAGACCACGTTCTCGCCCCACACCACGTTCTCACCCCAGACCACGTTCTCGCCCCAGACCACGTTCTCGCCCCACACCGACGTTCTCACCCCAGACCACGTTCTCGCCCCACACCACGTTCTCGCCCCAGACCACGTTCTCGCCCCAGACCACGTTCTGCACCCAGGGGCCGGCCTTGTAGAACACGATGTCGCCAAGCACGATGGTGTCGCCCCAGACGATGTTCGAGGCCCAGTCGTACTGTTCGTCGCCGATGCTGCTGGTGCATTCGCTGCTCTGCGTCGAGCACAACACCAACGGCGTCCACGGGGTCGAGAGATCGGTGTGCGCGATATCGATGCTGCTCGCAAGCTGCAAAGCACCGTCAGCGTTGATCCCGCCCGTGCCTTGCGTCAGCACGTCGTACGGAGTGCCATCGTCATCAGACAGGCGGATTGACGAAAACTGAAGGATCGCTTTGGCCAGGTTGGGCGACAGGCGCGACCCATTTTCGAGAGCGGCCTGCTGCATGAGTGCCACGACACCCGAAGTCACGCCGGCGGCCATGCTCGTACCGCTGAGGCGAAGGAACGTCTTCCCGGAATCTCCGGTGTGCCGAAGATTCGGATAGGTTTCGACGAGCGCGCTGCGCGGCGCCGCCTCGGAGATCAGCGAGTGGCCAGGCGCAACGACATCGGGTTTGGCGTAGCCGTCATACCAGCTTGGGCCGCGCGAGCTATAGGCGGTGACGCGATCGTCGAGTCGCGAGACCGTATCCTGATGGTTGAACGCGCCGACGGTGATGGCCGACGGCGCGTTTGCTGGGGAGCTGGTCCCGGCATAACCCACGAGACCGGTCACGGGATTGCTGCCAAAGTTGCCAGCGGACGTGACCACGAGAATGCCGCGCGCGGCGGCGGCTTCGACTGCGAGGACGAGGGGATCGGTCTCCGCAGGCTCGAAGATGGGATGTCCCAACGAAAGGTTGATGATGTCGATGCCAAGCGAGTCATCGCTCGCGTTGGCAGCCGCGAAATCAATCGCGCGGATGACATCGCTCGTCTTGCCTCGACCTGCGCCGTCGAGCACCTTGATCACGACGAACTCGACGCCTGGCGCGACACCGTTGAATTCCGAGTCGGCAGGATTCTGTTCCCCGCCGATCAGGCCCGCGACGTGAGTGCCATGTCCGTAGTCGTCGGACGCATGTCGACGAACGGCGCGGCCATTGGTGAAATCGAAAAATGCCTTGATGCGACCGTCGAACGCCTTCGACGGATGCAAGCCGGAATCGATGAGGGCCACCGTGATGCCGCGGCCGCCGGTGCGATCCCCATCGAGTCCGAGGGTTTCGAGCAGCGTGCTGGCGTCGGGCTCCGACGGGTTCCGCTCGCGCTTCTTGAAGGCCTTTGCCGTAGGCCACACGTACGAGTCGAGCGAAATGCCCGCGACCGCGCTGCTGGCCGACCACCGGAGCAAGTCGGTGCGGTCGAGTTCGACGCTGACGGCGTCGATGGCCGGGTGCTCACTCTCGATTGCAGCGCCCTTGGCCGCGAACTCTTTCTTCAGCTGGTCAAGGTGACCCGCGCGGGCACGGACGATAACATGGTGCTTGGCGGTGCTTTGCGTTGCGTCGACGGCCTCTTGAAGGGCCTTGTCCAGCTTGCCGCGGCCCTGGGCGGAGGCGGCCGCGGCGTTGCCGGACACGACGACGAACACGAGAATGGCAAGAAGGTGCGAGTAACGAACGTGGGTCACGGGCCAAAGCAGAGCAAGCCCGCAGCCAAGCCCGACCGTTCAGTGCCAATTGCTACTTAAGTGGTTCTAAATCAGCTGTTTATGGCCTCGTTTTCGTCCGCGCGTGATTCCGGCACGAAAGCTGGTCGTGTGCAGAAAAAGAACAACGAGTTCAAATTTGATCACAACTACTTCTGTAAGTAGCTGATTACACTAATGTTCCGTCTCGTGTTCTGTTTCGGCACAAGTGTTACAGATCAGTCCACAATCACGTTTCGTAGGTTAACCGCCTTTATATCAGTGTTTTACAGCGTCTGAAATTATCCGCCTGCCGCCAAATCGCGCAGATCTTTGCAATTGGGAAAAGGCCGGTCTTTGACCCGAAGCCTGGCCTTCGGCCAGAAGGCCGGCTTCACAGAAGGGCACTGGGGTCGGGTCGGGACTTACGAAAGGCCCCATCGCAGGAGGACGGAGCCCACGGTGAACCCGGCGCCTACGGACGCCAAAAGAAGCCGATCCCCTTTCTTCACACGACCCGCGTTGATCGCGTCGTTCAACGCCAGTGGAATGGTGGCCGCGGTGGTATTCCCAAACCGTTCGATGTTGATGACCACCTTGTCTTCCGGCAGCCCGAGGCGTTCCGCGGCCGACTGGATGATGCGGCGATTGGCCTGATGGGACACGAACAGATCGATGTCTTTGGCGGTGAGATTGTTGCGTGACAGTAGCCGTGCACAAACGTCGCCGGTGTTGGTGACGGCAAACTTGAAGACCGTTTGACCTTCCTGCTTCACGTAGTGCAGTCGCTGCTCGACGGTCTCGTGCGACGCGGGCTGGCGGCTCCCTCCCGCCGGCATGCACAAGGCCGAGCCGCCGCTGCCATCGACTTTGTGCTCGAAGTCGAGGATGCCGAACCCGTCTTCGCTCGCGGGCGCGACAACCACGGCACCCGCCCCATCGCCGAACAATATGCACGTCGACCGATCCGTATAGTCGATGATGCTCGACATCACATCGGCCCCGATCACCAACGCGTTGCGCACGGCCCCAGACGTCACCATCTTGGCGCCCACCGTCAACGAGTAGGTGAACGCGGAACACGCCGCCGACAAGTCGAACCCCCAGGCGCGCGTTGCGCCGATCTTGTCCTGCACGAGGCACGCGGTGCTGGGAAACAGCATGTCAGGCGTCACGGTGCCGACGATGATGAGGTCGATTTCTTTCGGGGTCAGTCCGGCCTTCTCAATCGCTTCGAGCGCCGCCACCTTCGCCAGGTCCGACGTCGCCACTCCCGGATCCACGATGTGCCGTTCGCGAATGCCGGTGCGTTTGGTAATCCATTCGTCGGAGGTTTCGACCATCCGCTCGAGATCGGCGTTGGTCAACAGGCGAGGCGGCACATAGGTCGCGAGGCTCTTGATCTCAGCTTTCAAAACAGTCCCCTTCCCGGCGCAGGCCGGCCGAAGTACTCGTAAGCTCTCGGCGTCGCGACACGCCCACGCGGCGTACGCTCGAGAAACCCGATCTGAATCAGAAACGGTTCGTGCATGTCCTCGATGGCGTCAGGCTCCTCGCTCGTCGCCGCCGCGATGCTCGACAACCCCACCGGACCGCCCCCGAACTTTTCGATGATCGTCAACAGCAATCGCCGGTCGACATCATCAAACCCGTACTGGTCGACTTCCAGCAGCTTCATCGCCGCTTCAGCGACCTCGATGGTGATCCGTCCGTCCGCCCGTACCTGGGCAAAATCGCGGACCCGGCGCAGCAGGCGATTGGCAATCCGTGGGGTGCCTCGCGAGCGTCGCGCGATCTCGTTGGCAGAATCGCCGACCAATTCGACACTCAAGATCCGCGCCGAGCGACGAACAATCTCTTTGATGTCCGCCTCAGTGTAAAAGTCCAGCCGGTGAACGATGCCAAATCGCGCCCTGAGAGGTGCGGTCAACAACCCGGCTCTCGTCGTGGCACCCACGAGCGTGAATCGCTCGATGGGTAGCTTGACGGATCGCGCGCCCGGCCCCTGCCCGATCACGATATCCGCCTCGAAATCCTCCATCGCGGGATACAAGATCTCCTCGATGACCGGCTGCAGGCGATGGATCTCGTCGATGAACAGCACCTCGCGCGACTGAAGGTTCGAGAGGATGCCGACGAGATCTCCCGGCTTCTCGATCACGGGTCCCGACGTTGTTCGCACGGCCACGCCGAGCTCATTGGCGATCACATACGCGAGTGTCGTCTTGCCCAGTCCTGGCGGGCCGTAGAGCAGCACGTGATCCAGCGCTTCGCCGCGCTGGCGAGCCGCGGCAATCGAAACCTCGAGGTTCTCGCGCACCCGATCCTGGCCGATGTAGTCATCCAGCTTGCGCGGCCGCAGCCCGGCGTCGTACTGCGCGTCGTCATCAAGTGGAGCCGGTGTGAGCAGGCTATCGTCAGACACGTACAAGCCTCAGAGGCTCAGAGACACAGAGTTCAGCCGTCAATGCACCAAGGACACGAACACACGAGAGATTTCTCGAGGTCAATTTCTTCGTGGCTTCGTGCCCTTCGTGGCTCCCGTTAGAGTCACGCACGTGCCAGCTCCCGCAACGCCGCACGCAGGGCGTCTTCGAACCTCAACGCGTCGTTCTCTTTCAGCACTTTCTCGAGGACCTTGTCGACGGCCTGCTGATGGTACCCGAGGTTTGCGAGGGCTGACACCAGATCGTCGCGCAAAACGTCTTCGGTCGCAGGTGATACCTCGCCGGCGGCCTCGGCTTCTACGGCCTTGGGCAGACGATCGCGGAGCTCGACGACAATGCGCTCCGCCGTCTTCTTGCCGACGCCTGGAATTCGTGTCAGTCGCGCAAGATCGCCGCGCTGAATTGAGGTCACCAGCTCGCGCGGCTCGATCCCCGACAGCACCGACAGTGCCAGCTTGGGACCGATGCCGTTGACCGCAATCAGCCGCTCGAACATCGACAGCTCGAGGGCTGTGACGAAGCCGAACAACGCAATCTGGTCTTCCCGAACGTGCGTGTGCACTCGTAACGAGATCTCAGAGCCGTCTTCACCGACAGCATAAAAGGTCGAGAGCGGCACGAGCACGTCGTAGCCAACGCCAGAGACGTCCAGGATCACGCGGTTGGGATGCTTCTCGAGCACGCGCCCGCGAAGGAACGCGATCATGCGTGACGAGCGCGGGTCGGAGGTTTGTAGTCGCGCCAACTGGTCGGGCGTCTCACCGAACCAGCTTCCGCTTTCTGACCGTTGTGCAGGTGACAGATGGCCACCGCCAAGGCATCGGCAGCATCGTGCGAACTCGGCAAGGTCTGCAGGCCCAGCAGCAGCTTGACCATCTGGCTCACTTGCGGCTTTTCCGCCCGCCCGTAGCCGACAACGGCCCTCTTGATCTCAGCGGGTGTGTATTCGATCAGCGGCACCCCCGCTTCGACGGCGGCCAGCATCGCGACGCCACGCGCATGTCCAAGCTTCAGCGCGCTGCGAACATTGGTGGCATGGAAGAGATTTTCAATCGCCACGCACTCGGGCCGATGCTCCTCGATCAGAATGGCCAGCTCGCGGTGGATAGCGGCGAGACGATCGGGAAAGCTGCCGGCGTCCGATGCCCGAATTGCACCGCACGCAACCAGACGGTGCCGGCGGCCGTCGCTGTCGACGCAGCCATAGCCGGTGCGATTCGAGCCTGGGTCAATGCCGAATACCCTCACGCGAGCGAGGCCTCGATCTCCTTCTCCTCAATGTCGAAGTTCGACCACACGTGCTGCACATCCTCGTGGTCCTCGAGCACTTCCATCAGCTTGACCATCTGCGACGCTTCTTTGCCTTGCAGCTTCACGTAGTTCTGAGGAAGCATCGCGATCTGGGCCGTGCCCGGCTCGATTCCCAGCGCTTTGACGGCGTCTCGCACCGCTTCGAAGGCGGGTGGGTCGCTGAGCACTTCCCACGAATCGCCATCGTCGCGCATGTCCTCGCCGCCGGCCTCGAGGACCGCGTTCAGGAGCTTGTCCTCGTCGGCCGCTGTCTTGTCGACCACGATGTAGCCCTTCTTCGAAAACATCCAGGCCACGGATCCCGAGGCGCCCAGATTGCCGTTGTGCTTCTCCAGCAGGTGCCGCACTTCGCCGACGGTTCGATTCTTGTTGTCCGTCATGCACTCGAGGATGAGCGCCGCGCCCCCGGGACCGTACCCTTCGTAGGTGATTTCCTCGTAGGTGACGCCTGGCAATTCACCGGTGCCGCGCTGGATGGCCTTCTTGATGTTGTCGGCCGGCATGTTGACGGCTTTGGCGTCGGCGATAATCGTGCGCAGCCGCGGGTTCATGTTGGGGTCGCCACCACCATTGCGCGCCGCGACGGTGAGTTCCTTGATGATGCGGGTGAAGACCTTGCCACGCTTCGCGTCGGCGGCCCCCTTCTTGTGCTTGATGGTGTGCCACTTGGAATGGCCGGACATTGAAAAACTCCTAAGATGCCGGTGTGCGAAGGGCCTGATCCTAGGGTGCTTATGCCTAAGGTGCTCTGTGCCGCAAGATGCCTGGAGGAGCGAGCCCCGGTGCTTCATACCCGCCTCAGGCACGTTAGGCACCATGGCACATCAGCCTGAAGCCGGACTCTAGAGTTTACCGTCTGCGAGTGGCCAGCACAATCCACGCCTCGGCGCGAGGGTCCCAGGGGCCTCCCCGGTAATCCCCAAGCAGGGCGCTCACCTCGAAACCGGCCTTCTCGAGGCGACTCGCCATCTGGTGGACGGTCAGCGTGCGAAACGCCAGGCTGAAATGGCGGCGACGCACGTCTTGCCCCCGGCGCTCGACAAACTCCTGATCGAACAGTGTGAGCTTGCGCTTAGGGTCCTGGCGAACCGACTCGATGAGAGTGATGAGCGAACCGCCCGCGCGACGGCCACGTAGGCTGACCCGTCCGGTGTATTCCCGCCAGGCGGGCAAATCGGCGACCAGTTCCATCCCAAAGATCCCGCCTCGCTTCAGGACGCGGGCGACTGCGGCCAACGTTTCGGCGAGGTCGCGTTCGCGGAGTAGCGATTGAAGAATTCCATACGGTGCAATGACCAGAGGAAAACTGCGGTTGGGAAACGGGAGCGCGCGAATGTCGCCGCGAACGAGTTGGACGCGCTTGCGGCCGGCTCTCAGGCGCGTGCGCCGCTCCTGGGCTCGCGCCAACATCTCGGCCGACCGATCGATGCCCACGATCTGCACACCGGCACGAGCGAGCGGAAACAAGACGCGCCCGGTTCCTGCGCCTAACTCAAGGACTGGGCCCGCGGATCTAGTCGCGATTCGTTTCCAGAACGCGACATCCCGTCGACCTACGGTTTGCGCGTTCTCCCAGTCGTAAAACGGCGCGTACTCGTCCCAACCCTCCCACCCCTCGGTCATCAGTGGAGGATAGTAGACCGAGGGGGAGTTGTCGGTTTCCAGGTTGTCAGTTCGAGGCCTACTGATGCAGTGAATTCCTTTTGAACTGCTAACTGATCACTGGAAACTGGAGGCTATGTCCTTCATCTGGCTTCGAAAGAAGGTCCATTGGTCCGACACCGACGCCGCCGGTATCGTCTGGTTTCCGAATTACTTCGGTTGGTTCGAGGACGCGGAGGAAGAACTGTACGCCGTCGTGCTCGGCCGACATCGCCAGGCGTTGCTGGATGAATTCGACTTCGCGATGCCCCGCGTCGAAGCCAGTGCGAAGTACAAGGCTCCCGTTCGTGCGGGGCAGCTGGTACGGATTGGAATCGCTGCGACGATCGAGAACCCACGCCGGCTTCGTTACGATTTCGAGATGCGAATCGATGCCGACGACACGCTCATTGCCGAGGGCTTCGTGCGCGTGGCGTGTGTCGACCGGACGACGTTTACGCCCCGTGATTTTCCGGACGTGGTTCCGGAGATGGTGACGAAGCTGGATAATGCGGCTCGACGCCAGCCCGTCAACGAGACTTACTGGGTGTAGTCAACCAATGATGCTGAAATTGTTGTGTGCCGGCGTTGTTGCTCGGATGGGTCGTTCATGCGTCGGATCTCGAACCGTTTCTGCAGAATCGCTCCGTCGAGAGCTTGGGATTGGAGAACGTCGGACAGGACGGGATTTGGGACGGGCCGGTCGGGCAACCGGGTTACGTCTGGCTCTACCGCGATGGCGGCCGGGGGAAGCTCGGGCCGCTGTCTCTCGACACCGGACAGTAGCTCAGTCCGAGATCGCCAGCTGCCCAGGGATAATCGGGCGTGTGCGCGGCAACAGCCCGAGGCGTGCACACCAACCGATCGCGGCAAGAATCGCAACGAACGTGGCCAGCTTCACGACGTCAGCCGCGAATCCGCGCGGCATGACCTTCCACAGAATCAGGAGTATTGGCTGCGCCATGGTCACCGCCCACACGGAGCCGTAGAAATACCGTCGCTCGTGGCCCTCGCCCGCCGTCGACGGCTTCACGCGTGGCAGGCGGCCGAGCGCGCCTAGCAGCCACACCGTTCCGGCGATGGGAAAGTACGCGACGTCGTACATCTGTCGGAGTCGCCATTCGCCGGTGAACACGGCCACCGCCACACCGGCCAGATTGATGAGCGCAAACGCGATCACCTCGCCCCAGACCGTCGTGTAGCAGATTCGCCGGTACAAGGGGTTGGGACGATCCTCGGTGAACCGAATGATGTAAGGCGCCGGCTCACAGCCAGGAAGCTTGCCAGCGAGTCCGGCGATGCCGGTCCCGACCAAGACGAGCCCGAGCCACATCGCCATTCGCGCATCAAACCCGGCGGCAAAGAAATCGGCGGTCAGCGGCCCTGGCGCGATGAAGAAGACGAAGATCCAGATCGGCCAGTGATTGAACCGGTAATAGAGTTTGTTGCGCGTACGCAGCTTGCGCTCGGTATCGAGCTCGATGCGCCGGGCGTGCGTCTGTGTCTGCACCGAAACAGGATACACTCCGGCGGTTCATCGAGTCAGGTGCGACGGGTGCGACGGGTGCGACAGGTGCGACTGGGTGCGTATCAGTGCGACGGGTGCGGTGCGGTGCACGGGTGCACATAGTGCAAGGGCGCACGGGTGCGCGGATGCGGTGCGCAGCTGCTCGGGTGCGCTGCTGCTCGTCATCCTTGGAACGATCACGCTCGCATCGCCGCAGCAGCAGACGCCCAACCCTCCGACACCACAGACAGTAGAAGAGTTCAAGGCCGCCGCCACACAAGTCCTCCACGACACTGGCGTGCCCGGCGCGGGAATCTCGCTCGTCCGAGCGGATGGTGTCGAATGGGAGGGCGGACTCGGGTACGCCGACCGCGACGCGAAAACGCCTGTTACCGCAGACACGCATTTTCGCGTGGGCTCGATCAGCAAGACCTTCGTGGCGATGGCGCTCGTTCAACTCGCCGAAGACGGTGTCGTCGATCTCGATGCACCGGTTGAGGAGATTGCGCCGGAAGTAGCCATCGACAATCCGTGGCACGACACCGACCCGGTGCGTGTGATCCATCTTCTGCAACACACCGCTGGCTTCGACGACATGCATTTCAACGAGCTGTACCTGCCGGAGGGCGAGATCGATCGATCGCTGGCCGATGTGCTGGCGATCAACCCGCGATCGCGTCGGGTACGGTGGCGGCCGGGTTCGCGGATGTCGTATTCAAATCCGGGGTACGCCGTCGCCGGCTACTTGATCGAAAAGCTGACCATCGAACGGTACGAGGACTACATCCAGCGCGAGATTCTCGCGCCACTCGAGATGACGACCAGCAGTTTTCGTCTGTCCACCCCGGACGAGAAAACGATGGCGCGCGGCTACTCGAGCCCGACGGGCCCGCCTTCTGGATACCCGCGGATCTATCTGCGGCCCGCCGGAAATCTCCACAGTTCACCGAGCGAACTTGGACGCTTCGTTCGTATGCTGCTCGGCTGGGGCGAGTTGGGCACCGCCTTCGTCGTCGATCCCGAGTATCTGGGAAACATGGAACAGCCGAGAACGACGGAGGCCTCGACGGCCGGCCTCCGCAATGGTTACGGATCGGGCATCGCGTCTTTGCTCGATCTGCCTTATCCGATGCTCGGACACGGCGGCGGCATCGATGGCTTCCTCTCGACCTATGCGTATTCACCGTCCCGTGACGTTGGTTACGTCATCCTGCTGAACAGCATCGGCGATCGCTCGAACGAAGCAATGCGTCGTCTCTCGTCGCTGGCCATCCGCTTCTTGAAACGCAATATCGACGCGCCTGTCGCTCCGCGCCTCGCTCTCGATCCGCAAGCGCTGACTCGGTATGCCGGCTATTACCACGACGCCAGCCCCCGGAATCAGATCGCGTGGCCGCTTCAGAACCTGCTCACCGGGCAAACGATCGTGACGAACGGTACTGAGCTGCAGTCGGTTTCCCTCTTCGGAAATCGCCAACGGCTGATTCCCGTCACCGAGACGTCTTTTCGACTCGAAAGTGAAGTCGATGCGAGCCGCGTCTTCACACACAACGACGAAGGCGCAATGGTCCTGGCAGGAGCTGGGGTCTACGCTGTCCGACAGCCGCGCTGGACAGTGGAAATGGTCCGTCTGCCGGTCTGGGCTGCGCTGGCAACGGCTGCCTCCGTCATCCTGGTCGGCGTCGTCTGGCTGGTTCGCATTCGCAGGGCCAGCCCGCGAGGATTCTGGCTCTTGAAGCTGGCAATGCTCGCCTGTCCCGTGCCGTTTCTGGTCGCGGCAGCCGTTTTCGCCTGGACGCCGAGTCGCGCGCTCGGCACTCGCAACGTCGGGACCTACGCGTTATGCGTCGCGACTCTGGCGGTACCAGCGTTGGCAGCGGTCGTGACCCTGCTCGGTATCAGCGCACGCCGCGGGCAAGCGAGCCGCTGGCTGGTCGTCTATGCGCACGTCATCGCCCTGTCGATGGCCGTGCTTGCGTTGTATCTCGGATCGAACGATCTTCTTGGCTTGCGCCTGTGGAACTTCTGAACACACTTCCCGACCGGCCACGCTGGGTCGAAGCTCGCGGGATGCTGCTGAGCGGGCGCGGCGCGATCGTCGAACGCGATGAAAGCGACCCGCCATCGGTGCTGTCGTCGCCAGCCGTCCTGCTCGCGGTGGTGGTCAGGTGGGATCGCCCCGATGTTCTGGCGCGAGCGATTCAACGAATTCCGCGAGAGTTCAGCATCGTTGGACCAGCTGAAGCCGAAGAGACCATCGCTGAGATCGTGCCGCGTCGGAGCCGTGAACATGCCGTCCTGTACCACTTGCCGCCGGCGCGCGCGTTGCGGCTTGCAGCCAGTTCCGTGGCGCGATTGTTGAGGGAGGACGAGTACCGGGAGCTCGACAACTTGCCGCCAATTCTGCGTGGCGAACTACGTGATGCCTGTCACTACTCACCGATCGCGGCGGCGTTCGCCGAGGACCGACCGGCCGCCTTCTGTTACTCGGGATGGGAAACCGAAACGCATTGGGACGTCAGCATCGACACGCTCGAAGGCTACCGGCGGCGTGGGCTGGCGACCGCGGCGTCGACCTGTCTCATCCACCACTTCGCGAAGGCGGGCAAGACGGCGGTATGGGGTGCTGTCGAGTCCAACGAAGAATCAGGCGCCCTGGCTCGCAAGCTTGGCTTCGCGCCGGTCGACGAACTGATGGTCGTGTATCCGGACGACGCACATGGGAGTTAACAGGGAGATCAGGGAGATCGGGGAGAAAATCTACTCCCTGATCTCCCTGATCTCCCTGTGGCCTCCCGTCACCGGAGCTGCGGCTGCGGCCCCGCATATTTGAACGTCGCGTACCCCACGATCACGCCGACGATGGCGCCGGGCAGGACGATCTCCCAGAAATAAGGGCCGCCGATGGTAATCAGGGCGGCCAGACCCGCTCCCACCGCCAGGCCAACCACGATCCCCACCGCCAGCGACTGCGTGCGCTGCGCCACCAGGCCGATGATGAGACCGGCAATGATGCCTTTCACCGTCGACCCAATCACGATGCCCACGATGTTCGGCGCCTCCTGGGGCGCCGACAACAGCGCCGTCAGACCGTCGAAGATCCCCAGAATGCCGCCGAGCAACATCGCAAAGACCGGTTTCTTCATCCCACTCTCCTGCAGTTGTATTCAACCTCGACGTGCCACTCTGTACGTCCCTACAGCCATGGTCGGCCGGTCCACAGCAACAGCAACATCCGCATTGCCATATACGCCAGGACGAGAAGGATCGGCAAACGATACCGCCGGTACACGCGTCCGAGCCGTTCGATGAGCGATTCTCGATAGGCATCCACTGGGTCTCCGTCGCGAAATCGGACGACCTCGGCGGCGAGAGCAGTCACGGCGTCGTATCGCTCGTCTCGCCGCTCAGCCTGTGCACGACGGGCAATGGCGGCGAGTGGACGCGGCGGGGGCTGGGGGAGCATCCCAGTGAGAATCGCGCCGAGCGCATACACATCGGCTCGCGTATCGACGCTGACACCATCGCCAACCGCCTGCTCAGGCGCCATGAAGCCCGGCGTGCCCACAATCACATCTTCACGTTCCGGCTGCTGCAGGAGCTTGGCGACGCCCCAGTCCATCACCAGTACCTCGCCAAAACGTCCCAGCATGATGTTTTCCGGCTTGAGATCGCGGTGGACGACGCCTTGCGCGTGTGCGAACGACACCGCGTCGCAAATGCGAAGAAAGAGTTCGAGGCGATCGCCGAGCGACGCTCGCGAGTCGAGAGCAACATCGAGCCGCTCACCGCGCACGAGCTTCATCACATAGAACACGCGACCGTCGGGCAAGGGCCCGGCGTCGTGAACCGGAACGATGCCAGGGTGCTCGAGACGGCCCAGAATCCTCGCCTCGTCTTGCGAGAGCCACGACGCGGCAGGCGAATCCAGCACCTTGATGGCCACATCACGCTCGAGCACGTGATCGCGGGCGGCGTAGACGACACCCATCCCGCCGCGACCGATGCGCTCGAGCACTTCATATCGCTCGCCGAGATCCGGCCAGTCGGCAACATCGCGCAGGTGCGCGACCGTGGTATCGGTCAGCCACGTGCTCATGACGACCCACCGAGCAGACGCTTGGCTTCCGCTTCGAACTCCTCTTCTGTCGTCGTCAGATCTCGAAGACGATCCAGAACGTGCCGGCGAAACTGACGACGCATCGCCGCAAGGTGATTCGTCACCGTCGCTGGCGTGACACCGAGGTCGCGGGCGATTCCGGCATAGGTGGGACGCTCGGCTTGGTCGACCAGGTCATAGCGCTCGAATACGGCAAACATCCCCGTTCGTCCAGCGGACTCGCTCGCCCGGCGCAGGTCTTCCACGGCATGCTGGAACAAGGCGCGCACCCACTCCTGGTAAAACAATTCGTCGACGTCCGCAGCCACGGCGGGTTCGTGCTTTACCAGCTCGCCTTCAGCGCTCTGGAAGTCCAGCGGCACCGTCGTAAAACCACCGCCGCGCTTCAAGCGACTCTCGGCTTTCCGCGCGTTCGAAGCAAAGCCGTCGACACACAGCCGAAGATACGTCCTGAATCGTGCCCGCTCCGCGTCATAGCGCCCAAGCACGTCCTTCTCGAGCGTGTTGGTGAAAAAATCCTGCGTGAGATCCGCCGCTTCGTCCGGGTCGAGGCGCCACTTGATTCGCAGGTACTTGTAGACCGGCTTCCAATACGCCTCGATCAACGTTCCAATCGCCAACCGGCGGGTCTCCTCGTCGTCGCTCCGCGTGCGTGCTACGACCGAGAGCCGAGTCGGCGGAAAATTCATCGCGCATACTGTACTGCCATGAACCCGCTCGACCCACCCGTCCTTCCAGCCCTGCCCGCCCGACCTGACCCACCCGCCCCAAGAGAGTGGAACGCCACCGCATACCATCGTGTGTCGGCCCCGCAGACAGAATGGGGACGTCGAGTACTCGATCGCCTCGAAGTACGCGGCGACGAGCGCGCGATTGATGCCGGGTGTGGAACGGGACGACTGACCGGCGAACTGCTCGAACGCCTTCCGCGCGGGCGAATGATCGCCATCGATCGGTCGTGGAACATGCTGCTGACGGCACGCGCAAATCTGCGGCCGACCTTCAGCGATCGTTTGACATTTGTCCAGGTTGAGTTGCCCAGGCTTCCCTTCGACGCGTGGGCAGACCTGGTCTTCAGCACCGCCACTTTCCATTGGGTTCGCGATCATGACGCCTTGTTCGCCGCGATCCTATCGTCGCTGCGGCCGGGAGGACGATTGTTCGCCCAGTGCGGCGGTGGTCCGAATCTCGCCGTGGCGCATGCATTGGCCGAGGAGGTGATGCGCAGCGCACCGTTCGCACGGTACTTTGCGGATTGGTCGGGCGTCTGGGAATTTGCGACTGCCAATGTCACGGCGGAGCGCCTGCAGCGGGCGGCGTTTGTCGATATCCGTACTAGTGTCGAGCCTGCACCGACAACACTGGCTGACGAAGCGTCCTACCGCGAGTTCGTCACCACCGTCATCTACAACCCCCACCTGGCGAGGCTACCCGAAGGATCGATTCGCGGGCAGTTCATCGACGAGGTCACTCAGCGAGCAGCCAAGCAGGAGCCAGCATTCACGCTCGACTACTGGCGGCTCAACATCGACGCGCGCAGGCCGATGTGACTCAGTTCAAAGACGAGGACGCTTCGAATTGACAACTGGCAACTGACAACTCATCGGTCGCTAGTCGACTCGTAGCGCGCGCACCGGATCGATGTTTGCGGCCCGTCGGGCTGGTAGATAGCCGGCAATCAACACCACCGCGAGAAGCGCACCAGCGGTTGACAGGAAGAACCGCGGGTCGAACGCATCGACGGCGAAGAGTATCCCGCTCAACGCTCTGGCAACGGCAATCGCCAGGACGAGACCAATCGCAAGTCCGATGAGGCCAATGCGACCAGCCTGACGAACGAAGAGCCCGACGACGTCGTGAGGCTCGGCGCCAAGTGCGAGACGCACGCCAATCTCGTGACTGCGCCGTCGGGCGGCATAAGCCAGGAGCGCGTAGATCCCAAGGCATGCCAGCAACAGCGCGGTTCCGGCGAACACGGCCATCATCGAGCCGAAGAAGCGCTGCTCGAACGTCGTGAAGCGCCGAACTTCCTGCATCGTTCGGATGTCATACACGGGCAGGCCGGCATGCACGCGCCGGAGGGCATCGCGAACGGGGAGCGCGAGCGCTGCGGGGTCGCCCTCGGTCCTCACCAGCACCGCCATGGTTCGTGGTGCGGACTGCGCGTACGGAGAATACAGATTCATTCGTGACTGCTCGGTCTGCTCACCCAGCTCCTCGTACACAAGGTCCGGGGCAACGCCGACGACTCGCAACCAGAAGATCTCGTCGCCGCCCGGAAGACCAATGCGGCGACCGACGGCGGACCCGTTGGGCCACAATCGCCGAGCGAGCCGCTGGTTGAGAATCGTCACGCGGGCATCCGGATCCGCCTCCTCCGAAGGCGTGAACGTTCGCCCTTCCACCACCCGCAGCCCGAGAGCATCGAGTAACCCCGCACTCGTGGTGATGATCTGTGCGCCAATCTCGTCACCCGGCATCAGCCGTTCGTCAGTGACGACGCGCACAGGATTTCCGCCGTCATCCCCCGGCACACTGGTAGTCGCCGCAACGGCCGCCACTCCGGGCAAGGCTTTCACCGCGTCAACCACACGGCTAAAGAACGCCGCGCGAGTCGCGTTCTCGTCAAACGCATCGCCCGTCAAGTAGACGCGCATCGTCAACAAGCGACGGTCATCGAACCCGAGATCCGCTCTCTGAAGCGATAGGAAACTCTGAATCATCAGATTGGCGCCAACGAGCAGCGCGAGACACAACGAGACCTGAGCAATCGCCAGGGCTGCCTGGGTCCGCTGAGCCGATCGCCCAAGCGACAACCCACGGGCCCCCTCCTTGAGATCTTCGACAACCTTCGGTCGCGAAGCGCGCAGTGCGGGTAAGAGCCCAATCGCGAAGGTCGTCAAGACCGTCAAGGCAACGGTGAACAGGACGATGCGGCCATCGATGTCGAGTCGAACCCAGTACGGTAGTTCCTCGGGCCACGAGGCGCGGATCAGATCGATCGTCCACACGGACCCGAGCGTGGCGACCACTGTTCCACCGATTGCCAGGATGGCGCTCTCGCTCAACAACCCCCAGATCAACCGTCCGCGGCTCGCGCCCATGGCCGCACGAATGGCCATTTCTCGCTGACGTGACGCCCCGCGAACGAGCAGCAGATTGGCAAGATTGGCGCACGCGATCAGGAGGACGAACCCAACCGCGGCCATCACAGTACCTGTGATCAGCCGATCGTCACGGCCCACCTGCGAGTCGCGGAAGCTGAGCACTCGAATGCCGAACCCGCGATTCGACGAGGGATAGGTGCTCTCGAGGCGGCTCGCAATGCCGTCGACATCACTCTGTGCTTGCGCAATCGAGGCGTCACGCTTCAGCACTGCAACGACACTGATATTTCGAGTAGCGCGCGACGACTCATCGAGCCGCAAGGGCATGTACAACTCAGAGCGCTCGGGGAACTTGAACCCCGGTGGCATCACACCAATCACCGTACGAGCACGGTCGTTGATGATCACGCCGCGGCCAATGATGGCCGGATCGCCACCAAATCGACGTTGCCAGAGTCCATGCGTGAGCATGACGACGGATTCGAGGCCCGGTGCCGCGGCTTCTGCCGCGGTGAAGTGCCTGCCGAGAATCGGATCGATACCGAGCATCGGAAACATCTCTGGCGTCACCGAAATTCCCAGCAGACGTTCCGCATCCGATTCGTTCGTCACGGTGAAGTTGCGGCCGACGAACCCGGCGATGCCGTCGAATGACCGCGATTGGCCCTGGACGTCGATGAAGTCCAAGTACGACAAATCGGAGTCGTCCCAATCCTCGGGCTGGAGACGATGCGTCGAGTGCAGCGTGACGACTCGGTCGCTGCGATCCCCGAAGGGCAGCGGTCGCAGCAGCAGCGCGTTGACCAAGCTGAATACGGTTACGTTGGCTCCGATGCCCACCGCCAGCGTGACGAGCGCCGCCACCAGAAAGCCCGGTCGTCGGCGAAGGCCGCGGACGGCCTGGGACAGATCCTGGAAATAGGTGGGCATAGCGGACGTTTCCAGAACAAACGACATGCCATCCATTCGTCAGGGGAGAGGAACCCGAACGAGTCGCGGAAGCACGGAAACACGGAAAAACCTGGCCGCTGAACCTCGGTCTCCGGCGCCAGCCTTCATGACCTGTTCGGTGGCGGGACGGGTGGCCACCGTTCGCGAACGCTGGCTACCGCTGGGCGAGCTTGTGTCCTTTTGCCTGCAGGAGGGAAACGAGGCTGTCTCGGCCAACCAGATGGGCGGCGCCCACGACGACAAAACAGGACTTCTTTTCGGCCAAACAGGCCTCGACCGGCGCCACCCAGTTGCGGTTGCGTTGCGTCAACAGGCGGTCGTACAACTCCGGCGTTTCCCGCATCGATCCCAGCAGCAACTTCTCGAGCGTGGCCGTGTCTCCGATCGACCAGGCGGTGGCAATGGTCTTGACGCTGGAGAGCTGCGTGTCGATGTCGGCAATCACCGAGCGCAACATGGCTTCCTGCACCGGCGCCGGCATCTGATCGAGACGATCGAATTGATACGCGACGGTCTCGAGCGCGCGCCGCTCCATGCCGGCTGCCTTCGCCTTATCGAAGAAGTACTTGTCGACGCCATTCTCGGTGTTGAATCCGGCCGCTTGCAGCGAGGGTATCGTCAAGGTGGCTGCCGCCATCCACGGCTTCATGCGTTGCAGCGCCTGGGCCGGTATGCCGGCCTTCGCGCCGCGCTCGACGACTTGCTTGTACAACTCCGGGGCGATGACCTTATCCAGCGTCCGCCCGTCCATGAACATCGACTTCCCGATCAACGGAAAGGCAACCGCGGGGTTCGTCATCTCGTCGATGTCCACCTCCTCGATCAGTACGGTCGACTGCTTGAACGCGCTCTCGATCGGTTCGGGCAAGGGGTAGTACTCCGCAGACAAGAGGTGCAGTGAGCCGAGCAGGTACGTCGGTGGCGCTCCTGGTGCGGTGACCACCCACATGAACAACTTCTGAGAAGTGGCGGGCCTGGCCGACTGGGCAGAAACGAGCGCCAGGGTCAGGACCGGCGCAATCAAGGTGAGCGCGAGCCTACGCATCCCGTCAGACTAACACTTGGAAAAGTGCGACGTTCGGAGTTCTGTGTTCGGAGTTGGTTCTAAGTGCAGAGTTGTGCGAAGTGCAGAGTTGTGCGAAGTGCAGAGTTGTGCGAAGTGCGGAAGGAGAGGTAGTTACCGTCGCAATCACATTGCCTAGGTTCCCAATCGGCCTTTTCGCCGTTCCAGCTCCTCCAGCGACCGCGGCCAATCACCCTTCAGCAAGCGCGACAGCGAACGGTCAGCCAGCAATCGTCCGCCGGTCTGACAGGTCGGACAGTAGTTGGCTTCGTTCGCGGCGTAGCGAATTCGCTGCACCGGCGTCTGGCACACCGGGCAAGGCTGTCCGAATCGGCCATGCACCGCCATCCCCTCACGAAAAGCGGTCACCTTCTCCGGGAAGGCCGCGGCAGATTCCTCGATCAATCGCTCGCGCCAGGCAATCAGCGTTTCGACCGTGATGCGATGCAGCTTGCGCAGCTCGTCGTCGGTCATCTGCGCCGTGAGCTTCATCGGCGAGAGCTTCGCGGCGTGCAGAATCTCGTCGGAGTACGCATTGCCAATGCCGCTGAGGAGATGCGGATCAGTAAGCGCGCGTTTGATGGTGTGGTTTTCTCGCCTCAAGGCGGCAACGAACGCGTCTGGCGTCGCGGTCAACACCTCGAGTCCCCCGGGATCGTGTGAGCGAAGCGCCTCTTCTCCACGGACGATGTAGAGCGAGGCTTGCCGCTTGGATCCGGCTTCCGTGAGAAGGAGCGTGCCGTTGGCGAAGTCAAACGCGGCCAGCCCCACCTTGCCCGGCACCTTCGCGCCCAGTTCTTTCCAACGGAATCGGCCGGCAATCATCAGATGAAAGACGGCAAACAGGTCGTCTTCGAAGACCCAGACAATTCGCTTCCCCACTCGCCGCAGCGCCAGGATCTTGCGACCGATCACCGCGTCGGTAGGCGGCTCGATGGACCGGACGAGAAAAGGACTCGCAAGACGAACCCGCTCGAGCCGCTGGTCAACAATTCGCGGCGTCAACGCGCGAAGGTAAAGCTCGATGTCGGGTAGCTCTGGCACCTCCTATCAGCCTACCAGCCCGACCAGTCCACCCGCCCTACCAAGCCCCTACCTGCCCCACCCGCCCTACCAGCCCTACTTCACCCGCGTGCCGCGCTTCATGACGACATCCACGCGTTGGAGGAGCGCGATGTAGCGCAACACGTCCCCCTTCACAGCAATGATGTCCGCGTATTTGCCAGGGCTGATCGTGCCGACCTCTTTGTCCTTCTTCATCGCCACCGCCGGCCAGAACGTCGCCGCACGAATCGTCGTCATCGCATCCACACCGAGCAGGTTCACCCACGCGTCGAGCTCGCGCCACGTCGAGCCGCTGTGGAACTTCATGGGGATGCCGCTGTCGGTGCCGATCAACAGGGTCACTCCGGTTTCGCGGAGCTGCTGAAACTTTCGGGTCAAGGTTGGGCGTCGCGAAGGGGTCGCGCGGAAGTAGTCGAGCCGTTCTGGATTCTCGACCGACTTGCGGATGTCGTCGACGATGTCCTTCGGGAGACCTTCGTGCCAGGCGGTATCGTCGAGGTGTTCGGGATTGTCGCGAATGTATTCGTAGTTGAACAGTCCTTCGATGGTCGGGGTCCAGAACAGCGGTCCCGCCGCCATGTTGGCCGCACGCTCCCGAATCATCTTGATGATGTCCTCGGGATACTCAGGCGCCGCTGCGAGTCCAGTGTGTTCGAAGTTGTCGACTCCCGCCGCCAATCCCCGGCGAATCTCTTCGGGCCGGTGTGAGTGCGCGACCACCGGCAAGTTCCGGCGATGGGCTTCGTCGACCACGGCTCTGACTTCTTCCATCGTCATCTGGTCCTGGTCGATCAGCTTGATGACGTCCACGCCCGCATCGGCGAGCTTGCGAACCTTGGCGCGCGCGTCGTCCGCGCCGGTGACACCCCAACGGAACTGTTCCGTGCCCGGATAGGGTTCGTGCTGGATGAAGGGTCCCGAGACGTAGACGGTCGCTCCCTGGAGGACACCCTTGTTGATTCGGTCGCGAACGCCGATCGACACTTCGAGGGGGGCGCCGAGATCGCGTGCGCTCGTGACGCCTGCCAGCATCAGCTGCTTGGCTGAGGCGGGCATGATGATCTCGCCGAGCTTTGGAAGGTAGGTCTTGTCCCAGTGGGCGTAGTCGCTGTGCCCGTTGAGCATCAGGTGGACGTGCATGTCCCAGAGGCCGGGCAGCACGCTCATGCCTTCGGTGGAGATGACTTCGGCGCCACGCGGCACCTGAAGGGTGCCGACGGTTCCGACAGCGCTGATACGTTCTCCCTCGACGAGGACGACACTGTTTCTCAGTGGTCGTCCACCGAAGCCGTCGATCAGCGTGCCGCCGACCAGCGCTTTGACCGTCGTGGTCTGCGCGCGTCCGGAAGGCGCGAGCACGAGAGCGGCTGTCAGAGCTGCCGCCGCCAGGCTAATTACGGGTCGGGCTTGAAATCGATGCATGCGCTTCCTCATCAGTGCGCTTCCGCCGCACGTTTGACATAGATGGCGCGCGCTTCCGTAAACTGGCCCAGCACGTGGGCCTTCTCGCGGTCGCTGCGCCAACCCGGGTGTTCACTGGCCATTTGCGTCAGCCGATCGATCCACTTCACGAAGTATTCGGCGGAGGCGCGGTCGCGAATTGGGTGATTGGCGACGATTACGAAGACAGGGTTGGTCACGGCTTGAGGGCGGGTGTTCTCGACCGGGAAGGAGCGTGCGGCACCGATCGCTCGCACCGAATACCAGCCGCTCGAAGTGACTTCGAGAGGAAGATCGACCTGGGCTCGTTGGCCGCCTGCCGCAAGATTCGCGGTGTGAACGACTTCGCCGTTGCGAACGAGCTCGACGCGTTCCAGCGGCGCCAGCGAGTGGACGTCGGCCTTTACGTGAATTCGCTCGCCGGCCTTGGCCGAGATTTCCTCACCCGGCAAGCGATCGTTGACGGTGAACTCGATGAGCGGCCCGTTCGTGACGAATCCGCGTCCGTTCAGCATTGCGCTCATCCAGTTGGCCCAGGTCAACGGCTGACGGCCGAGATGAAAGTAGCCGCGCACCGAGGCGACGAGCTCGATGTTGTGGAGGTTCGAAATCGAGTCTTCGCCGCCTGTCACTGGGACACGAAAGCCGGAGTTGAGCAGTCGATACCACACCATCAAGGGAGCATCGCCGGCGCTCTGAGACCATAACTCGTGGTAGCTGACGGCACCGAGTGCGACGTCCACCGGAAACGACTTCGCTGTGCCAAGTGTCGACTCTACCGGGTCGGCGGTTCCGCTATAGGGATGTACGTAGGCCCCGATACCACCTTGCTCCTTTGCGTAACGAAAGATGTCGGTGTTGGACGGGTACAAGCTTTCGACGCCAGTGCCTTCGTATCCGGTGACGAACGGGGAAACGAGGTGCTTCTGAAGGTTGAACAGCGAGATGTGGCCGTAGAAGGGCGGGCGATATTCCTGGCCTACGTGCATGATCCGTTCTTTGGTCGACAACGGATGCTGCGCCTGGCCCGGCACGAAGAGCTGATAGTCGAGGACCCGATTGTCCTTGTTGGCAATCTGCAGCCCGATGACGTCAGCATCCTCGGCCGCATTCATGAGAAAGATGTTCTCGGGAGTGTTGTGCAGATTGCCGGCGTAGTTCATGTGGACATGATTGCTGCCTGAAAACCATCCTTTCGCTTTCAGGTTGACCATGCGTCGAATTGGGACGCGAACGTCGACGGTCCGTCCCGCTTCGACCTGCGCGGTGACCTTCGCCGGCGAGTATTCGAAGCCCTTGACCGCCTCAATCGTGAACGACCCGGCCGGAACCTCCGCGACGTATCGTCCGGACGTGTGAAACAGTCGGCGTCTGAGCTGGCTGATTCGCTCGTACGACTCACTCGGCGTGTACGGTTTTCCATCTGCAGCGGACTGATACACGCGTGCTGGCGTCGGCTGGCCCGTCGTCTCGTCGACGACAGTAACGTTCACGCGGCCGAACGGGCGAGACCACTTCCGTTCACGAATCGGTATCACTCGCTGCTCACCGCCCCAGGTCTTCAAGAGCTTGAGCTGCGGTAGCCCGAGTTCGTTCGACACGTACGCAATCCATTCACCGTCCGGGGACCATCGCGGCAGAAAACTGTCGAACTCACCAAATGTCATCTTGTACGGCTCGCCGCCCGATGCCGGGAGGACGAACAGATTGGTGAATTGCCCGCCGAGATGCGAGGCATAGATGAAGCGTTTGCCATCGCGTGACCACGCCGGGCGCGTACGAAACAGCGTCTCTTCCTTGTGAATCAGCCGTGCGCGTCCCGAATTCATGACGTCCGCTTCAACCGGCGCGCGCCAGACGCCGCCCGACCCCAGTGCTATCCCCCGATTGGACACGAACAGCAACTCGCGACCATCGGGCGACCATGATGGCGAAAGGTGCACGTCGTTGTTGCCGAAATACAAACGGTTGCTGCCAAACGTGTGATCGGTCGTGACCTGGACTATGGCGCCAGGCTTGCCGCCGGCGATTGCCATGACGAAGACGTTGAAGTACCCGTTTGGAGCGGTTGAGACGAAGGCGAGCTTCTGTCCGTCGGGCGACCACGCCGGCTCGAGATTCAAGTAGTCACCGGTCGTGAGATCGGTGGAGTGTTGCGATTTCAGATCGAGAAGGCGCAGGTTGATCGATCGACCGCCGTCATCCGACGTATAGGCCAGGAAGCGACCGTCGGGCGACCACTCAGGCGACGACAGGTACTCGCGAGCATGAGCAATCTCTTCGGCCACGCCATCGCTGGTGCCGTTTGTGACCCGCAGACGCCACAGCGAACCATGACTGGCAAACGCGATCCACTGGCCATCGGGCGACCATGTCGGCCACCACGGCGTACTACTACCCGCGGGCGGCAGATAGTAGTTGTGCATGTAGTTCCCGCCCGATCGCGCGTTCGGGTAGTTCTGCGCGTGGAGAGAGGCAGTGGCAGCGAGAAGGGTCGCCAGGAACAGGAAGCCGCGATGCATCCGCGGACTATACAGAAATCCTGGAATGGAGAGCGTAAAACGAAGCCACGAAGTCACGAAGGACACGAAGCCGGTTTGGTTTTTCGTGACTTCGTGCCCTTCGTGGCTGCGTTTTCAGTGTGCGTTTACAAGCTGCTGCCAGCCGGTCGCACCTGAGATATCCGGCGCGCGAATCGTTGCCCTGAGCACGCTCGCCGCCGCGGATGTCGTCGAGGCCGCGGTGCAGTTTCCCGTCCGGATATAGAACAACGCCTCGCCCAGTGATGCTTCGTCCGCTGCGCCGAGATCGT
Organism: uncultured Acidobacteriota bacterium; assembly: GCA_963724485.1. Lineage (GTDB taxonomy): Bacteria > Acidobacteriota > Vicinamibacteria > Vicinamibacterales > UBA2999 > JACCSI01. Next base: position 218,239 of record CAVRUW010000001.1, on the reverse strand, counting down.
GTTCGATGTCGTCTGCAGCCGTACATGTGGGCGAGATGCCACCGAAGTAGTCCCCCTGCCCGTCGGCATTCACCAACGAGAACGAAACCGGCGCGAGCACCTTGTCGCAAAAGTCGAATCCGTACTGGCCGACGGGTTTGCCGTAGGTGGCGTCGCCAATGACGACGACCGGGAGATGGGGGCGGAGGCTATTGATCAACAGCTCGCTGGCCGACGCCGACGCGCGAGTCGTAATGACGACCAGCCGGGACAACCCGAGCGCCTGCGCCGGCGACTCGAATCGGAGCGTTTCGTTGAGTGCGGTGTTGCGATCGTTGTGCCTGAACTCGGCGAACACACGGCCTTGAGTGAACGTGCCACCGACGAGGCCTCCAAGATGCACGGCCACGTCGACGAGCCCACCACCGTTGTAGCGGAGATCGACGACCAGTTCGGTGGCTCGCGCCTCACGCAACGCCGCGAACGCTTCGTCGAGTGCGGCGTAGGACGGGTTCACGAAGTTGCGAAACAGGAGGTAGCCCACCGTCCGCCCGTCGACCTGAAACGTGCGTGTGAGCGAAACGGTCGGAATGGTGACGACTCGTTTCGTCATGGTGATCCGCCGCTCGACACCCTCTCGTGAACGTACTGCCACCGCCGCGGACACCCCTTCGCTGTTCGCGCCAAACGCGGTGCCGATGGTCCCGGCGCGAACCAGATCCGCCACGGTGCGGCCGTTGATCTCGAAAATCCTGTCGCCTCGCGACATCCCACCCTCGGACGCGGGACTGTCCGGGAACACCTGCAGAACGTTCAGCTCGGTCTCACTCGTCTGGGTGGAGAAACCAAATCCGACGAACTGACTCTCGCCGTAGAACGCATCGTTGGCCGCCCGGGACGTGATGTAGCTGAATGTGTTGTCGAGCGGGCGGTAGCGAACGGCTTCCAGATACGCCTCGGGCGAGGCGTAGTTGGACGGGTTGATCCGAGGCAGCTCTTGGTACCACAGGTAGTACTCGTCGAGAACGTCGCGGACGAAGAGGTTCTGGCTCGTCCGCGTGCAGTTGCGCGGTCCGGACTGGGCCTGGGCGAGCGAAGGAACAAGAAATGTTAAGGCCGCAATCAGCCAGGCGACAGTCACGCGCATGCGCGTCCGCTGTGCAACACCGGGACCAGATCCTGTCACGGCAATTACCTCATGTTTCCCAGCGTTGCCAGGACCGCTTTCCTCGCGGCGTCACCGTTTGGGGTCGGCTTCGTCTCGAGGGTCAGGGCCACGTGGAGACCACGCAGCAGCTGCTTGCCGTTCTCGACCAGCGCGAACTGCGCCGCATCGACATGCGGACCGTTGGCCCAGAGTTTCTTGTGGTCCTCCACCCACTTCGCCAACCAGCTCTCGAGCGCGCTGGCATCGGCATCAGGTCGTCGAACCGCAGACTGCAGCGCCAACGCCATTCGGTCGTTCTCGCCCCACGCGAAGACGGCCCGGTTTGAGTCAATCTTCGTCCGGATTGCCGACAGCAACCGCACGTCGGTTCCGGCTGCCAGCTTGGGATTACGTGCGAGGAACTTGAGGACGTCGGAGGTGTGGGCCACTGTGTGCATCCAGCCTCGTGTTTGATCGAAGCCTCGCAGGTCTTTTTCCCGCGCGAAGTAGTCCAGCATGCGGTCGAAGAAGCTCTGCACTTCTGCGGCTTCCATGAACGGCGCGGTCAGATCGTACGCGGCCACCAACGAGAGGTTCAATGCCGAGAACGATCGTTTGAACACCCGATCTTCGCCCGTCGTCCCGAGGCCATCGTCCAGATTGGCCAGCCACATCTTCATCACCCGCCGCACCTCGTCGGACGACAGTTTGCGGTCGCGAACCATCCAGCGCTCTGCAGCGCTGAACGCCACTTCATCGCGAAGCACTGGGTCCAACGAGGCGACGAGCGGGTTCATCTCCACCAGGACGTCGACTGCCTTCTGGTCGGCGGGCAGCACAAAGCCGCCCTTTGCGAGGGCAACCCACCGGGCACGGTCGGGCGGCTGAACCTGGGCGTGTGCGACCGAAGCGAACAGCGCCATCCACACGAAAGACAACCACACCGCGAGCTGCATTGGTCCCCTATTATTAACCCCGGCCACTTGAAACTGACTCGTCACATGATGTCCATATCGGGGTGACCGTCTATGCAACGCCGGACCCTTCTGCAATTGCTGCTCTCAGGCGCGACCGCGTTCGGAGCCCGCCTCAAGCTGCAGCCCCAATCCACGACCGGCAGCTCCGTTGACGCCGTTCGCATACGCGCACTTGCCGACGCCGTCCTCCCACAGGAAATCGGCGTCGCGGGCCGCGCGCAGGTCGTCGAGAAATTCCTGACCTGGATTCGCGACTATCGTCCGGAGACGGAAACAGACCACGGCTACGGCTTCCCGCGACTCCGCCGTACGCCTCCGAGTCCAGCCACGAAATATGTCGCACAGCTCGATGCGCTCGACGCCGCGGCACGAGCGAAGGGACGGGGGTTCACTGAAACAGCACCTGACGATCAGCGCACGTTGATCACAGACGCCATTTCGGCCGCCAAGATTGAACGATTGCCCGGCCGCCCCGACGGTGGGCACGTCGCGACGGATCTGATGGCGTTTTTCTTCCACAGCGTCGAGGCGAACGATCTCTGCTATCGCGCGCAAATTGGTCGCGACACGTGTCGTGGCCTGACTGGATCAGAGAATCGGCCCGCGACACTCACCGTTGGAGGACGCGATGCCAACGTATGAATGCGACGTGTGCATCATCGGCGGTGGCATTTCCGCGGCACTGCTCTCGCAAAGGGTGGCGGAAAGCCGTCCTGGTACCTCGATCATCGTCGTCGAAGCCGGAAGCCGGCTATTCGACGTCGAGAAGCGTTGGCAAGACCGCGCGCGATCCCTTGCGTATGGCGAGAATCCGTGGCCAGGCGACTACATCGCGGATCAATCGGGCGCCGGTGTCATCTCACGGACGATGGCGGTTGGCGGATCGGCATTACATTGGGGCGGCGTCACCAATCGATTCTCCGAAGAGGATCTGCGACTCCGTTCGATGTATGGCCTCGCGGTCGACTGGCCGATCACATGGACCGAATTGGAGCGCTACTACTGCGAGGCCGAGCGCCGGATGGGAGTCGCCGGCGAACCAGGGCCACTTCCCGAGGACCGACGCTCAGAGCCCTACCCTATGCCGGCAATGGCGCTGTCATGGAATCTTCACCAACTGAAGGCATGGGCCGAGCACAGCGGCATTCCGTTCTGGGCTACACCGCAAGCCAAGAATACGGTGCCCTACGACGGTCGCAGCGAATGTAAGCGCTGCAACACCTGCGAGATCTGCCCGACCGGCGCGCGATATTCGCCAGATGAGACCTTCAGACGCCTGCTCGCGACGAAGGCGATCGCGCTCCACGACCGTACCCTCGTGCGTCGATTGATTCCAGCGGCTGATGGTGGCAAGACGCCTCGGATCGTGGCGGCGCAGGCAGTTCATCGAGACAAGCCGCAGGAAGCCACAGAGTACCGAGCACGACTCTTCGTGGTCGCTTCGGGCTATTGCTGGAGTCCTCACCTGCTGCTCTTGTCCTCGTCGAGTCGTTTCCCCGCCGGGCTCGCCAATAGTTCGGGAACCGTTGGCCGGTACATGAACGGTCATTCCTTCATGACCGCGCAGATCGAACTCGATGCCGAGATCTATCCGGGCATGAACGATCAGCACAGTCTCATCTCGCGTCAGTTCTTTCGCTGCGCGGCGGACAAACCGTTCGTCCGGCACGACCTGCGAGTCTGGGACAGTACGGTTGGCCGTGAACCGCGGCTGAAAGGCCCGGACGGCCGCGTGCTGCTCGGAGACGCCTTGCTTGCCGATTGGCGATCGCGCGTCAAGCGAGCCACCGCGCGCGTGCGCGCTTACTACGACGTCCACCCCTCAGCTGAGAGTACGCTGACGCTGGATGCTTCAACGAAGAACTCGTTCGGCGATGCCCTTCCGAAGATCGTGCATCGTCTCGATGCCGCTACAGAGGCGCGGCTGCCCGCCACCAAGGCTCATATCACCGACGTCTTCGCAAGGCTTGCGCGAGCACAGAACGGCAAGGTCCTGTCGTCGAGCGAGAGCAACTATCTCGATCATCCCGCCGGCGGGTGTCGCATGGGCTCCGACCCTGCGTCGAGCGTGTGCGACAGTTTCGGGCGCACTCACGATCACGCAAACTTGTTTGTGGTGGGCGCCCCCACTCTGCCGACTGGCGGCTGTACGAACGGCACCCTGACGTTTGCCGCGCTCACTTTGCGATCGGCGAACGAGGTGGTCACGACGTTGGGACGGTGAGGAGGTACATCATGCGTCAACGTTTGCATCCGCTGACCCTGGCTCTGGCAATCGGCTGTGCGATGAGCCTCATCGGTCAAGCCCAAGCGCCGGCTCAGAGTTCGGCAGGTCAGAACCCGCTGCCAGGCACTCGACTGGGGCTCGACGAGTTGCGACAGCAGATGTTCCACGTCAGCGCGGGTCGACGATTGAAGCCCAAGTCGTGGCCCGGTGGTGCACGCGTTGCGGTGTCGTTTTCCTTCGACGTTGATAACGCAACCGCGACTCTCTCGACCGGTGTCCTCGACTACGAGGTCATTTCGCGCGGCGAATATGGCGCCGTCGACGGGCTGCCGCGCATCCTGCGTTTGCTGGATACGCACAGCGTTCCGGCATCGTTCTTCATTCCTGCCGTGAGCGTCGCCCTTCACCCAGGGATGATCAAGGAGATTCAATCATCCGGCCGTCATGAGATTGGAGTCCACGGCTGGATTCACGAGCGCCTGCCCACGCTCAACGACGAGAAGGAGGAGCAACGCCTCCTGACGCAGTCGATCGAGTTCCTGACGAAGGCAACCGGCAAGCGGCCCATTGGCTACCGCGCACCGTCATGGCAGTTCAGCTTCTGGACGATGAAGCAGATCAAGGAAGCCGGATTCCTTTACGACAGCAGCCTGATGGCGAGCGACGATGCCTACGAGCTACTGCTCGATGGCAAGCCGACCGGTGTGATCGAGCTCCCCATCGAACGCATTCTCGACGACTTCCCGTATTTCGGAGGCGGCGCCAACGGCTCCGATCCTTCTCTCCAGACCGTCTACGACGTGTTTCAATCCGAGTTCGACGTTGCCTACAGCGAAGGCGGGCTCTACATCCTGACCATGCACCCACACATCATGGGGCATCGCTCGCGGGTTGCGATTCTCGATCGCCTCATCAAACACATGAAGAGTCGCGGCGGGGTGTGGTTCGCGACGCACGAGCAGGTCGCTCGGCACGTGAAGGAATCGACTTAAGCAAAAAAACCGCCCGAGAGCTGACTTGGTCCTCGGGCGGCAGGAGTGAGCGAGCGAGTGAGAGAAGCCGTGCCTATGGAGTCGAACGCGCAACCTTGTAGTTGTGATGTGCGACGACGAGATACGCGCTGTTGATGGCCGCCGACGTCACGATCGCGGCGACCTTGTTGCGACGCGCCATCTTGTGAGTCGCATACATCAATCCGGCGCCCATCGCCGCCTTCACGCCGATGAACGCGGCGCGGTTCTTGACCACCCCACTCATCATCGGATTCGCTTCGACCGCGCCGTTGTTCAACGCCTTCATCGTCGAATGCACGTCGAGGATCTGCGTAGCCACAGTGGTGGCCTGCAGCGCTGTGAGAACTGAAGTCGACAGTCCAGGTCGTGTCAGCTCACGCGGCATCACGGCCGGCGTCTGCTCTGCCGCGGCGAACTGCACAGCGGCCGCCGACGCAATGGTGTCGACGATGGGAGTTTGACGGACTTCGGTTTGAGCAGTGGCCGTGGCGACGAATGATGGCGCAACGGAGACAGCGGCGAACAGAATGGCGGCGGCGGCGATGTGGGGGGACATATCGACCTTTTCCGGCTCCTTCGGGAACGCTGTGTTCCCGTGTGCAGAATCGTGTACCAAACACGTTCGCTTCGAAAGGGCCGACCGCTCTTATCGCAACGGCAGTGCCGAGCTGGCGCTCCTTGGCGTTTCTCACCACATCCTGTTACGCATCAATCACTTAGTGAGCCCATCGAGAAGGGTGCGCGCCGCCTCAGAGCCGGCTCAGCCAACAATTTTTGGCTTTGCTTTACGATTTCGTCGCGTGCGTCACAGAGCTCCGCCGCTCTCGTGACCAGCGCGAAGGGTTATGCGGAGAGATCTAGGAGGCGGCTGCTGACAGCGAACGCTCGACGTGTGCGACTGCACGCGCGTGCGCGTCAATGCCATCGAGGACGGCTTCGAACGCGTCGAAGCTCCGTCGATACGTCAGGCGAGAGGCAGGTACGGTCGCGGCGACCATCAGGTAATCGCGCATCAACTGCTGATTGTTGTTGGCGATCTCGAGCGTAAGTGCATACGCCTGCTCGAGCAGCAGCGGATAGCTTTCGGACGCTTTCAAAGGTGTAATCGTGACGTTGTGCGCGGGCGTGTTCTCGCCAACTGCGAAATACACATGCCGCAGCGTCAGGCTGCGGCTCGGCCACACGATGGGTAGAGGACGATGAGCGGCGATTCCGAAGTGCGCGGCCGACGCGGGGCGAAGTCGCGATTCGTTTTTGAACGGATGGAGTGCGATGGTGCCGTCGAGCCCGGAGAACGCCAGCGTGTCATCGCAGAGCAATTGCCAACCAGGGCGCGACGCCAGGCCGTACGCCAGCGTCGACTTGCCTGCCCCACTGGGGCCGGCGAATGCGATCACGTCGCCGCTGTCGATGTGAAAGACAGCGCTGGCGTGAATCACCTGGCGTCCCCACACGGGATACATCGCAGGTAGCCAGCTGCGAGTCACCAATTGCTCGAACCAGACTGGGGCAACTTCACGAGAGGGGTAGGCGTCGAACTCTGGACGATCGGCAAGGCAGCGGATGCCGCCCACACCCGGTTGCCAGATCCAGAGTTCATTCTCGACTTTGAAACAGTCCGTAGGTGCCTGTTCGAACGGCAGCTGTGGCCAGCGCGTTAGCAGCTCCCCACAGCGCTGCAAACGCTCGTACTGCGCGTTTGAATCGCCGGTCGCGTGCCACCGAGCCATCGGCTCGGTCCAACTCTGTTCAGAAGCAGTCCGCACGACGTCGCTTAGGTCATCGACTCGCCGCCGGGCATCGACGCACCATCCGACGGGGCACCCGACTTTCCGTTCGCTTGACCGCTGCGGACGAACTCTCGCAGATTGCCAAGCTCTTCGAGACGAGGCGAGCGCCACGCGCGTTTGGCGGGTGTCACTTCCGACGCCGGCGAATTATTACTGGCTGCCATACGATCCTCTCCCTTCACAGTATTGCGACCTGACTCTAGCCGTTTCATCGTACCGAATTCACTACCCTTACAGCGCCCGGATCGCGGCACAGCGCCAGATTCTGTATAGAAATCAACACTGCGCAGTGCCGTCTCATGACGACGTGTGCACTCGAATCCACTGTTCTGCACTCATCATCGAAAACAGTTTGGCGAGGTGTTCGAACGACTTCTGATCGACGCCAGCGATCTCGCGTCGAACGACGGCTGCATCGACGATGCCGAGGTTCTCTAACGCCGCGAAATCATAGCCGGGCCACGCGCGCGCCACTGACTCCCGCAGGTTCTTCAGATCGAGATCCTGCGCCTCCTTCAAGTAGTCCTTGCGCTGAGACTCGAGGCCGAGACCGGGGAGGTACTTGGCGACGACCGGTCGAAGCAGTCCCTTGTAACGATCGCCGTGCAACAGCACGTTCGGCGAGATGCGATTGAAGAAGCTCACCAGTCGGCGATCGTGATAGGGACTCAGCAGCCGCAACCCGCACCACGTTTCGACGTGATGTGCGGTTTCGTTTTCGTGATGCCAGTACGGACTGGTGGGCGGGCGCAACGCATGACGGTAGTAACTTCTGGGAACCGTGCCAGCAGGCGTCAACGGAGGCACGCGCCGATTCAACAGATGGTCGATCAGCTGTTGACGAAACTCCCGCTCGGGCGCCAGCCAACGCGGCAGGTTCTCGACCCAACGTTGGCGGTGATGACGGCTCTTCATTTCTGGCGCGAACAGCGCCCACCACGAGTCGATATGCATGCGCACGCCGCTGCCCCATAGCAGCCGACGCACGGAGCGCTGAATCGATGCGCCCCCCGTGGCAACATCGGCTTTCATGAAGCGATAGAGCTGGAGCACCTGGCATCGGCGAATCAGATCCGCCGCATGTGCATCCGCAACGCTCAGCCAGTTGTCGCCGCCGGCGCCTGTCAGCAAGACGTTCAGGTGACGCGCGGCGGTTCGCTGGTAGAACTTGGTATAGGTCCCAACCCACCAGATGCGAGTCGGTGACGGCAGCTCGGCCATCAACTCGAGCGACAGGCTCACGTCGTCACGCCCACCGGTCCAGTCTGGCGTCGCGCTGACGTCGTGAGACATCTCGAGGGCTTGACTGACCTTCGATTGCATGTGCTCTTCGTTCGAGAGCGGCCCGCCGGTTTGCGCCGAGACGGCGACCAGCGACGCGGCGTTTCGCGCGCGAAGTTGCTTTGCAGCGAGCGCGGCAATCGTGACCGAATCCACCCCGCCGCTCAGCATGATGCCCCGCGGCGATAACGCGAGGCACCGATCGACCGCACTGGTCAGCGTCTCCTCGAACTGCTCGTAAACCGTCTCGTCGCAGAGCCACGGCTCGTCCTCGGCAGGCAGGTGATCCCAATATTTGCGTTCCGACACCAAGTGACCCGACGTGACCTGGACGAAGTGACCCGGCCGGACGCGACGCACGCGCTCGAAGAATGTCTGTCCGGCCTCGGGCCAATAGAGCAACGGGGCCAAGGCCAACGACAGGCGGTTCGGTGTGTTCGGGATCCGCCCGCTCGTCGACAGCGCGAGGATGTTCGAGGCGAACCACACGGTGCCGGACTCGATGGCATAGAACGCCGGGTGTCGTCCCATCGCGTCATGGCCGAGAAATAGCTTTCGCGTCGAGCCGTCCCAGATGGCCGCGAGGTAACACCCGTCAAGGCGGTCGAACACGTCCAGCCCCCAGCGTTCGTACGCGGCGGCCACGATGTCGGCATTGCTGGCACCGTCACGATCCAACCCGAGCTCACGCATCGTTTCGCTGCGGTCGAACAGAAACCCGTCGAAGACCACCGCGCTCGTCGACGCTTCGTCACCGAATGCCTTGAGCTCGCAGCCGTGCCCGTTGCCAAACACCAACAGGGGTCCGGCTCGTACGGCATCGTCCGAGCGGAATCCCGGAGCGCGAGCGGCGCTCGAGTCCAGCGTGAGACACGCGTACCAACGGGAGAGCGCGATCTGATCGTTCGTTCCGCTATTCGAACGACTACTCGCGGCGACGGACAACCAGCACTCCTTTGGACTTCAGAACATCGATTAGACGTTCCACTTCGGGCCGGATCTCCGTGACACAACGTTCGTATTCACGAGCCAGCGTTTCACTGACCAAGTCGATTGACTGCCCTTCGCCGATCAAGTGCGCAATCCGCGCCCCGGTCTCATTCAGGGCGAAGACCACTTCCTGCTGCAGCTTGAGAATCAGGGCTTCGTCGTCGATCACCTGGAGGACGACATCGGGAGCAAATGAGAATGTCATGAGTAGCGCTTGACCAGACCTTGGACGAAGGCCAACGCCTCGGCCTCACAGACGAAACGTTCCGGGAAGCGCTGGCGAGCGGAGCGCGCCAGGCATTCGACCGATCTCGCACCATCCCATGCCGAGAGCACGTCAACCAATGTTTGACCGCGAACACCAAGCTTCGGGGCATACCGGATTGATGCGCGTGCGAGCGTATCGCCAGTCATCGGCGCACCAAGCATCGTTGAATGCTGTTGAACGGCGCCACTACGGTTGACCGCCCATGTCCAGTCACCAAACGGCGCCCGATCAATCCTGAAGCCGATCTGCTCACCGACCTCGAGCGCCAGCGGCGGATCGAGGGGGAGGAACACGGGCGACCAGTGCGTCTGATCTTCGTAGGGTGACGTCGACAGCCAGCGGTCCCCTAGCTGGATGCTGAACCACCCGAGCCAGCCGTGGCAAAGGCCGGACCGGGTAACCTCGTAGGTCGTTTCCGCATGCAACGCGTCGTACGAATCAGCGTAGAAATCGAGTTTGCACAGCACCCGGGGTTCGGCGAGCAGCGGCAGCCCGCGTAACCGTTCCACACCGTAGTAGACGCTGTTCGCTGCGTATGCGCGTGCCGCTGCGAGATCGACTCCGTCCTGTGCTTCGGACCAGCCCGCAATCTCCTGGTCATGGAGGCTGGGCGCCGAGACAGGCCCCGCTTCCATCGTCGCCGCGCCAGGGATCAGGACGCCTCCTGGCTTCAAAACGGCGTCACGCGCGGCAAACAGCGAAGGCAGCAGGTCCTCGGTCAGCAGGAAATTTCCGGTCAGGACGGAAACGATGATGTCGACCGGTTCCGGAGGGCGAACCTCCTCGATGCGACCACGCAGGCAGTGCACCCGATCGTGTAAGCCGTTGGCGCGCGCGATCTCCTCGGCCAGGAAGATGATGTCCTCGGGCTCCACGAGATACACGCGCCTGGCACCTAGCTGCGCCGCGATCAATCCATGTATGCCGGTCCCTGCGCCGAGATCCAACACGACGCTCTCTGGGCGAACGGCCTGTCGCAAGGCTGCGCCATAGGCTTCGTTACGGCGCCGGTCGAGCGCCATCGAACGATGATTGGCAACAGAGAGGTAACTCACGCGCGTTGCTTGAGGGGAGTCAGAGAGAGCGGAACGTAGGCGCCGTCTACGACGTCCGCGTCGTTGACAACGGAGCCCGCGTACGTGACCCAAGCGTGGGCTTCGAAGTGATCCGATTGCTTACGGACGCCAAGCTGCAGGCTTGCGAAGAATCCACGACGCCTGAGCATCCACCAGAGCGTCAGCGCACGGTGCAAACAGGTGTTCGTCAGCAGCGTATGCCTCGCCGCTGCATCGACAATTCTCGCAATCTCGACCACCCGATCGCGTTTAGAGGCATCGATGAAAGTCGGGGCGAGTTTCGCCGCTCTTCGCGTCATCGCTGCGTACACCGCGGCAAACCCCAGGGTCGCGATCAGAATCCGCAAGCAGGCGATCATCACGACTGCGGAAACCATCAGCCACCGATCGGCCCACGTGAGCCGACGCCAGGTGCTCAACTTGACGGCAAGACGTTGAGTCACTGGTGTGCTAACCATGCCGAACCTTGACCAACCCACGGGCTTCGAGGGCCTCGACCAGCGCCGAGAGATCAACCTGCAGCTCCTCGGACGTGACGTCAAATTCCTCGAGAAGCGCATCGTGCACGGCGCGGAGTGACGACATCGATGTCATCAGAGCCCAGGCGCGGGCACCAACAGTATCAAGCGAGAAGTACCGGCCTGTGGCAGAGTTGAGCAGCACGGTGAGGCCGTCGACCGGGCGCGCGACCACGCCGGGTGGCACTTCGACACGATCGAGATCGATCGATAACACCGTCGGCATCGGCAGGCTGGAGGCGTCTGGCGGTGTCATGAGTGTCGGGCTGAGAGTCCGGCCCGCTTCCAGGCGCCAAACAGCATTCGGCGCATGTAGAGCCATGCCAGCGGAAGCTCGCTCGAAGGCGCGTAGACGTCCCGCATGTAGTTCACCGGCGGAAACGCGTAGTCGCGCAGCAGCCGCCAGCGGTCGTTCCAGGTTCGCAGCGCACGAAGATCATCCAGTACCGACGAAGACTCTCAGACGATCTGATCGGAGGTACGTTGCTGTAATTTCAGCCTCTGCAACCCCATCTGGAAGGCGACGCCACAACGCTTCCGGCACGTTTGTGCCGAAGAGCAGGACGCTCTGATCGAGTCCCGCACTGCACACTTTGATCACACGCCGCTCGGCAGCCAGTTCGGCAAACGCCGACCACTCAACGGCCGTCAGGCGGGATGCGATCAGGTGAATATCGAACAGCCAGATCAGTCGATCATCGGCAAAATGATGCGCCACTCGATGGACACACGCGACCAACAACGAATGGACTGGCGACAGGCCTCGCGCGCACACGCTGAGATGTGGAACCTTCACCGCGGTTGCATTCATCTCATCGAACGACAGCACGTGGCCGAAGACGGCCGGATTGGCCAGTCTCCAGTGCAGATCGACGATGAATGTCTGTCCATGAGTGGACTTTGTGTAAGACCGCTGGTGCAGCACGAGGCCCGCGCTTGCCTGGATGTCGCCTTCGAAGCCGAGCGAGGCCAGCACCGCCTCCGCCGCATCGCGCTGATTCGGATGAATCAGCAGGTCGACGTCGACGCGGGGGCGAAGATCCGGACGGTGGTAGTGCGTGTAGGCGAGCAGCACGCCCTTGATCAGGAGCGCGGTTACGCCAGCGACGGATAGCGCCTCGAGTAACTCTCGAAGCCGGGCTTCGTGCAGAAGATCCGCGGCCACCTCTCCGGCGACCACGGCGCTTGCAGGCTCCGTCAGCCTTGTCGGCATATCATCCCGTCGCATCAGCGCGTTAGCCGCGAGCGGAACCACGCCATGCCGCTGCGCCTCGTCCCAGAACGACTCGACATCGACATCGCCCAGCGCCTCGCGCGAAAGAGGTCGGCCAGAAATCAGCGATGCCAACATGGCGGTCGTGTCGAGCGAAGCCTTCATCGTGCTGGCACCGCCCGGAGCCGGACGTTGACCGCAACGTCGTGGTCGTCCAAACCTTGCGCGTCCCACAGTTTGCGGAATCGGCCATCCGATCGCGACATCAAGTCGTGCCAGGTTCCGGTTTCGACCGCACTGCCGTTGTCGATCAGGTAGATCCGATCGGCGTCACGGGTGCTCGCCAGCCGATGAGTGATCACGACTATCGTCATTTGCCGATGCAGGCTCTTGATGGCGTCGTAGATCCGTGCCGCATTGACGGCATCGAGTGCGTTCGTTGCCTCATCCAGGATCAGCAGCCTTGGTTGCCGCAGCAGCGCACGTGCCAGCGAAAGCCGCTGCCGTTCACCGCCCGACACCAGGACACCGCGGTCACCAACAACCGTGTCCAAACCCTGCGGCAAACCGGCCACGAACGTATCCGCCGCGGCCATTCGGAGCGCTTGCCACAGGTCCTCGTCATCCGCATCGGGCCTGGCCCAGAGGAGATTGGCCCGAACCGTGTCGTGGAAGAGAAACGCCTCCTGCGCGACATAGCCAATCTGACGCCGCCAGGAATCCACGTTCTCGGCGCGAATGGGCTGATCGTCGACCAGCACTCGTCCGCTGGACGGCGTCAGGAGGCCCATGAGGAGATCTGCGATGGTGCTTTTCCCAGAACCAGACGCTCCGACGATGACAATCGTCGAACCGGAAGGAATCACGAGGTCGAGATCACGAATCGCCAGCGCGCCGGCGTCCGAGGTGTAGGCGAGGCTTACGCCATCGAGCCTGATGTCACGAGCAAACGTCATGCGTTCGGGACGGGCCGTACGTGGCCGTGCGGCCTCGAGACATTGACCTTCCAACGTCTTGATGGTGGCAAAGGCGGGGAGCTGGGTCGTGAGCCACTGCAGCTTCTCGTAGAGACCGGTCAGGCGTGGCAACAGACGGGCGAACACGAAGAGGAGAACCAGGAGCTCCGCCGTGTGGATCGCGAACATCCCCATCGAAACGTAAACAATCAGGGCGAGGCCGGCCGCTGACGCCATCGACAACAGTTGCCGAAAGCGACCGTACTGTCGGGCGGCATGGACGCGCGCCGCCCGGACCGACTCGGAAAGCTCTTCGTACTCTGCGTCGTGACGAGACTCCGCGCCGTAGCTCAACGCAGTCTTCGTACTCGCGAGGTGCTCGGTCAGCGAGGCGTGGAGACGCCGCGAAGTTGCCGAGAGATTCTCACCCGCGATGCGCGCGATGCCGAGCCGTTGGCGCATTCCAATCCCGATGGCCGCCCCAAAGATCGCGACCAGGACCGTGACGCTCGGCGACATCCGGAATGCGACGGCGAAGTACACCGCGGCAATTAGTCCCGCAGCGACGAGATCAACCGCGTAGTAAGCGGCACTGCCGGCGCGATCGACCTCCTCGGTCAGCGCGTGCGTGAAGTCGGACGATCGGTTTCGGGCGAAGAAAACCCACTCGACGCCGGCAATGGCCCGGTACAGCCGGCGACGGAGCGCAATCACGATATCTTGCTCGAGCTGAGCGCTCACAACAGACTGCCAGCGCAGGAACGTCGCTTGAGCGGCCGTGATCACAACGAAGACGACCAGAACGTTCGACACGGTGAGCGGAAGCCCAACCGAACGGAACAGCGAGGGCACAAAACCTCCCGCGCCGCTGTCGCCAGCGGACACTCCAACCGACGTCAGCAGCGGGACGAGCATCAGGAGCCCGACGCCCTCGGTGAGCGTCACACCGACGAGCACCACGGCCAAAGTCCCATGACGGCGTGCCGGCGCCAATGTGACGATCGATCGAAGGTCCAGAATCGTCATGGCGCGGTTCGCGAGGTTCTGAGACCAAACAAGCTGCGGAGTCGGTCCAGCAAGCCTTGGTTGTCTTCAGGGCGCTCGATTTGCGTCAACGCCTCTAAGCAGGCGGCCACGGTTGGGACGACCGCGATACCCATCCGCCGCGCCGACGCGGGCACCGATTCGCGGTCGCCTCGCCAGACCAGGATCGCGCCGGCCTCGGATTCCAGCACAACGTCCAAACAGTTTTCCGGCCGATCGTCGACAACCACGTCGATGTGAAGGGCCTTCGCAATCTGCCCGCGGGATCCGTGAACCACGTACGTGCTGGGGAGCGGGAAGCCCATTTCCTGAAGCCAGCGCTGACTCTGACGCTGAACGGTTCTGCCCTTGGCACGTGGACGGCTGGTGATGAAGAGCAGCTCCCAGCGCCGTTCTTCCGTCAGCGTCGCCAGCCTCTTGATCATCCCCGGTTCGATCTCTTTCAACGTTTCCCAGAAATTCGGCGTCGACGAAAGCTCGCGCCAGACTGCGGCCGATTGGCTGCTCGTCAGAGGAAGACTCGCCATCGGGGCATTCGGTGTGGGCGCTACTTCCGACGGAAACTCTTCGGTGTCGGGCGGCGACGCACCGACTTCCGGCGCCTCCACGGCCGTCAGATCGAGCTCCGGAAACAGCCGGAGCGCCATTTTCGCGAAAGCACCGTGCAAGTCGGCGAGCACGCCGTCGAGATCAAACGCGATGCGCATGCGATGACGGCACGTGACGACGCGAGTGGCTGCGGTGCCCGCCGCTGCGCGCTCGATGAAGCGCGATGGCCAGCAGTAGAACGAACAGCACACGATTGCCTGGCATCTGCAGGCTGAATTCGACGAAGGACTGCGTGGCAATCCCCGCAAGTCCGGCGACGGCTCCGGCTCGCGTCCACCGGGTGAACAGATCGTCCGTGCCTGCATTCAATCGACGACGCAGAGCCAGCAGCACCAGCACGACGACCACGAGCGCCGGAACGATCACCAGCGCACCGCCTTCCGCGGCAATCTGCAGATAGTCGTTGTGGGCCTGCGTGTACATCACGGGCCGGCCAGCGCTCTGGTACACGAGCATGGCCTGGCCATACGTGCCGAGTCCGGTGCCCGAGAGTGGAAAGTCGCTGATGATGCGAGTCGTGTCGTTCCAGGCTATGAGTCGGCCCGAACCCGACGAATCGGTGCGCGCCTCGAGAAACCGCTCAACGGTCTGGTCGGTTCCAGCCCATACCACGGACCCGCCAACCAGAACGGCGAGGTAACCCGCAACCAGCCAGCGCGCTCCACGCTGCGTGGAGTCTCTGAGCACGAAATAGAACAGCACGGCCATCGCAACCGCGAGGCTGGCGATGCCGGACCTCGACGCACTGAGCACGACGGCGGTCGACATCAGCATTGCGCAACATGCGACTAACAGGAAGCGGCTCGCATCGACCGTGACCATCCATCGCAGCCGATCGCTCCAGCGACGCACTCGAGGGCCGCTTGTCGCCTGCAGGATGAAGTATGAATAGGCCACGACCAGCGGCAGCGCCATCACCATCCACCCCGCAAAGTGGTTGCGATTGATGAATGGTCCGAACGGACTGCTCGATCTGAGCCCCGGGCTGCCGCCCAATTCCGGCTGCCAGAAGCCATAGACCATCGGATTGCTGGGCTCAATCAGCGCCTTCTGGACAATGCCGACGATCGCAAGTGCGACGCCGAGTCCCATCACCTGATTCACCAACCACTCGAGTGAGAGGGAGCGCATCGCGCTGATCAGTCCAACCAGCAGCAGCGCAAACGCGATGAACAGCGCCAACGCGACGAGGGTGGCTGACGGTGAGATCGACAGCGCATGTTGCGACGCCGGGTGATAGGCCAACGCGTACTGCCGGAAGAATCGATCGAACGCAGGCGACAACGTCTGGACGAACCCCGACGGCAATGCCACCAACTGGATCGCGATCGCGAGCGCCACCGTTCCCAGCGCAATCCCAAGATGACGCGGGCGAGGCTCCAGCCAGGCGCGAGTGATGACGACGGCGTAGGCGCCCAAACCGGCGCAGGCAATAGCCAACGGCCAGTACGCCCATGGGTACACGGCGCCGAACGACAACGCTCCCCAGGCGAGGGCAGCGATGACGAGACGTTCAAATGACGGAGTCACGCCAGCTCAGTGATTTGAAAACGATTCGCCTGAATGAAGGATGGCCAAGAAGTGCCACGGCGGCCTTGCGGTGCCAGTTGAACGACGCGTGTTCCTGCAACAGGGGGATCACGCCGTTGACGCGTGCCAATTCGATGATCTCGTCGATCGAATCGTCCGACAGACGCGCGGCGATTCGCCGAAACGCGAGCCCGACACGAATCTCCTGGCCGAGACGTTGTCGCCACAGCCGCTCGTAACGGGCCAGAAAACCGGCTCTCAAGCGATCGCGTCGAAGCGCGTCGTCGAGCACCTCGGCAGCCAGCGAACCCGACAGCAGACCGTAGTGGATCCCGCCACCGGTCGTCGGTTTCACCAGGCCGGCGGCGTCGCCGACGGCGAGGACGCGATCGGCAAATGTTCGGGGCACGGGCCCCAGCGGCAACATCTTCAGGCGCGGTACCGGCATGTCAGCCACGTCTACACCGGCCCTCTCGCACGAGCGCGCGAGGAATGCGGCGAAACGCTCCCGCGAACGCGTCGCGCTCATCAAGCCAATTCGAGCGTGCGACTTGTCCTGTCGGGTGACCGGTACGAGCCAGGCGAAGCCATCCGGCGCCACTTCCCTCCCCAACCGCACTTGGATCTCCGAGATCGCTGGGAATGGCGCTTCGAGCTGGGCGCTCTGTAGAAAGACGTCTGGCAAGCCGAGTCCCAGGGTTCGATGGAACCGGTAACGTGCGCCGCAAGCCAACACACACGCGCGCGCCACGATCGTCTCGCCCTGATTCGTGACAACCCGCACATCCTCCGGCTGAACAGTGACCGTTTCGGCGCGACAAGCGCGCCGGAGGTCGACGCCTGCATGCGAGGCGCTCATTGCCAGTTGCACGTCGAACTGCGCCCGATCGATGACCACGGCCCTGATCCGATCGCTACGGATAGCAACCGATTGACCGGCGGCGCCCCAGAAGCGCGCCGACCCGGCTTCCCCGAGAATCGTGTTGCGCGGCAAGTCGAACTCGTCGAAGGCTTCGGCGCCCATGAGACCGGTGCAATGCGTCGGCGTACCGATCTCCGCGTGCTCCTCGAGCAACAGCACGTCGTGGCCTCGCCTGGCCAGGAGGCGGGCCGTCATTGAACCGGCGGGGCCGCCGCCGATGACCACGACGTCGCGGGCATTCATGGCTCGCGCGTCACTCGTCGGTTTTTTCATCGAGAAACTGGATGCCCGAG
The DNA here is from genome assembly GCA_963724485.1 of uncultured Acidobacteriota bacterium. Lineage (GTDB taxonomy): Bacteria > Acidobacteriota > Vicinamibacteria > Vicinamibacterales > UBA2999 > JACCSI01. The sequence goes on along the minus strand of CAVRUW010000001.1, from coordinate 200,406 downwards.
AGGAATCGTGAGGGTTCGCCGGAAAGCTTCTGGCAGTGCTTGACCTTCCCCTTCAAGTGAACGACCGAGTTGTCACCGAGGGTGAGCTGAAAGGTGTGGATGGCATTGACTGGAAACGCAATGTCGGTCTCGATGCCCATTCCGCCGAGGCTGATTTCCGTGACGGTGACCGCCACATCCAGCGTCACGGCTCGTCCATGGAGCTTCCCGAGAATCGCGACTCGCGGATTGCGGCGTCGATCGATCGTCATGCCGGGCGCACCATCAGAACTTCTTTCCTCGCGATTCCCAACTGCCACGGAACGTGATCCAGAACGACAGAAGGATCAGCCGCAGGTCGAGCGCCAGCCCGTGCCGGCGCAGGTACAGCTCGTCGTATCGAAACTTCTGCCGGCGAGGGATATCGCGTGGCGCATAGATCTGTGCAACACCGGTCAGTCCGGGCCGCACGCTGCACCGGCGCTCGAAGCCCGGAACGTCTTCCAGCCGCTCGAATTGCCCATCGCCGCGTGCTTCGATCTCGCCGGGCCTGAGCGCCCGAGGGCCGACAAAGCTCATGTCCCCGCGAAAGATGTTCCAAAGTTGCGGGAGTTCGTCCATGGCGGTGGCTCGTAGCCAATGACCGACCCGCGTGACCCGTGGATCGCCGACCCCCGACTGGACAGGTCCGGCAGCCTCGGCGTTCTGAACCATCGAACGAAACTTCCACACGAAGAAGATCCGGCCATCCTTGCCCACTCGTTCCTGGCCGTAGAACACATCGCCGCCATCCTCGAGCTTGATAGCCGCCGCGAACAGCCCCCACAGGGGAAGCGAGCACAGCAACCCGATGCCCGCAAGGGAGGCGTCAAACGCACGCTTGAAGCCGTCGTGACGGACAGGCGTCGTCGCCACCCCGCGCCTCGCGGGGGTTGCATGGACTATCGGCTCAGCAACGGTACGCATTTGTCTAGGGTCGCACCACCTCGGGGCGTGGCACAGACGCCTTCACCTGGCGTGCCGGCGCGATCTCGCGGAAGAGCTCCATGTAGCGTGCGACCTGAGCGGCGCGATCGAATGACATTCCTACGCGGCGTGCATTGGCGCCGTATTGCTTGGTCATCTCCCGATCGCCATAGAAAGTTAGCAGGCGTTCGGCGAGCAGGCGCGCGTTCCCGGGCTCAGCAACCAGTCCGCACTCATGACGGCGCGCGAGCGATGCCACTTCGCACTCGTCCTCTACGGCCGCGACGAAGGCGCGTCCGGCCGCGAGAATCCCGTAGAGCTTGCTCGGGACGATGTATCCCGCCAATCCGCTTTGCAACGACACGATGAAGACGTCGGCTACCGCGAACGACTCACCCAGGCGCTCCTTGGGTGCGTACGGCAAGAACATCACGTTGCGCAGCCCCAATGCGGCAGCCCGAGCCTTCAACGGCTCTTTGTTGACTCCCTCACCCTGAAACACGAGCTTGAGGTCAGGAACGTCACGCAACAGCGCCGCCGCATCGATCAAAGTCTCGAGGCTCTGCGATAGCCCGATGTTTCCTGAATGCATTACTACAAACGAGTCGCTCAGGCCATGGGCTTCCGAAAACGCGTTGGGCTTGTGGCCCGGCACGATTGCGGTGGTGTCCGCCCAATCGGGAATGATCAGCGTGCGCTCGGGTCGTGCTCCCTTGTTGTCAATGAGACGATGCCGCATCGTGTCCCCAAGAGCTATGACCTTCGTGGAAGCACGACACAGGAACTGATTGACGCGCTGCAGCACACCGTCCACGGCATCGCTGTGGAAATCGTTCAGCAGGACGGTCACTTCAGGAAAGAGGTCGCGATACGACATCACGAGCGGCGCCGCGAACCTCTTGCCAGCCATCCAGGCCGCGAGGCCGATGATCGGCGGATCGGTCAGAGCCACAACCACATCGGGCTTGTCGAGCCGGAGTCCGGCCCAGCACGCCGACGCGAAGTAGGTCATGTAGTTGGTGGCCCTCCCGGTGAACCGCGACTTGTCGAATGTCGTGCCGCGCACCCGGTGCACTTCAACCCCGCGGAACGTGGATCGGCCGAACGACACCTGACTTCCCGGCGACGGCGCAAGCGGCGGGCCGGTCACTACCGACACGCGACAGCCGTGCGCTCGCACGAGATCTTCACAGAGGTCCGTGAGCAGCTGACCGGTGGCGGTCTCGTCGGGATGAAAGGATCGGTTGAAGAAGGCGACGTGCATGGTTGTGCGATGTGACGCTCGACGTGAGCGAACTCAGCGTTCGGTCAGCCTGGTCGACAGGCCGCCGGCGACCAGCTGGCGATCCTTCGAAGCGAAGTACCAGTCGGCCGTTTGGTGCAGCCCGTCCATGAACTTCACTTGTGGCTCCCAGCCAAGCAGCCGGCGAGCCAGCGAATTGTCGGCAACCCGATTGAGCGGCCCGGTCGGCATCTCGGGATGCAACTCGATAGGCGCGTCGTGGCCCGTGTAACGCAGGACCTCGCGTGCAGCATCAATCACCCGCGTGCGCTCCATCGTCCCCAGGTTCACAGCCGTGCCGTCGTCGATCTTCTCAGCGGCGAGAATTGTCCCCGCGACGATGTCGCTGACATGCGTCCAGTTGCGAATCTGCTCGCCCGTGCCCCAGACGACGTACGGATTCTCGCGAACGAACGAGCGCGCGATCATTGCGATGACGGCGTGGTTCTCGTGCCCACGATCACCGTAAACCGTGAAGTAGCGGCAGCAGGCGGACTTCATGCCGGTCTCGTTGTAGTAGGCGCGAAGCGTCATCTCGGCCATCAGCTTCGCCCAGCCATAGAGGTTGTCTGCGTCGTAGGGCGGGCCAACCATGTCCTCGGTGAGGTAGAGGATTTGTCCTGGATCGGTTTGCAGGTGATTCGGATAGACGCAGCCCGACGAAGCGTAGACGACTTTGCCGACGCCTGCCTTGTTGCAGGATTTGAACATCAGCGCGTCGAGCCCGAGGTTGGTCGCGCAGGCGACCTGGTGAAGATCGACATAACCTCGGCCGCCGTGGTCGGCCGCGAGGTGGAAGACCACGTCGATCCCTTCGACTGCATCGTCAGCCACACCCGGATCGTTGAGGTCGGCGTGGATGAACTCCACGAGACCTTTGTCCACGTGAGTCTTGATGTTCTCGAGGTGACCGCTCGACAGGTTGTCGACGACACGGACCGTGGATCCACGCTTGATGAGCGCATCCACGAGATGCGAGCCAATGAACGATGCTCCCCCGGTTACCAGCGATTTGGTTTTATGCCACTGCATGTCCTGCCTCTTGGTTGATCGAAACGTGAGCTCTGGCCACGACGTGATTGCCGAGAACGAGCACGTCCATCCCGGTGCGCAGGAAGCAGTCGATTGCTTCCGACGGTCGATGAACGATCGGTTCGTTCTCGTTGAAGGAGGTGTTGAGCAGGACCGGCACTCCAGTGATCCGCTCGAACGCACGAATCAGCTCCCAATACAGTCGATTGGAAGTCGCGCTTACGGTTTGCAGGCGGCCCGAGCCGTCAACGTGCGTTACCGCAGGAATCACGTCTCGCTTATCGGCGGCAACGGGATAGACCTGCATCATGAACGGGTCCGGCACGGCGCCCGTGAAGTAGCGTGCGCAAGCTTCTTCGGTGACGGAGGGAGCAAAGGGACGGAACCGCTCGCGCAACTTGATCTTCGTGTTGAGGATCTCGCGCATGTCGGATCTGCGCGGATCTGCAAGGATGCTGCGATTGCCGAGGGCCCGAGCACCCCACTCCATACCGCCCTGGAACCATCCGACGACGAGGCCGTCCGCGATGCGTCCCGCGGTCCAGGCACACAGCTCGGACGCGCTTGCGAACGTGCGCGATCGGCAATTCAGCGTCTTGAAGTCTGCAGCGCGGCCGGCAAGCTCTCGATCGAAGCCGGTCGAGTCGAACGATGGACCCCAGTACCCGTGCTTCATCTCGAACGTGCGCGGCCGCGCCAGGATCTGATGCCAGACGTGGAATGCGGCACCCAAGGCCGTCCCGTTGTCACCGGAGGCGGGTTGGATGAACACGTCGGTGAACGGCGTGCGCTCGCGGACCTTCCCGTTCGCAACGCTGTTCATGGCGCAGCCTCCGGCGAGGCACAGACGCGACAGGCCGGTGCTCCCGTGCAGCGCGTTCAGGATGTGGAAATACGATTCTTCGAAAACGACCTGCAAAGATGCGGCGATGGCTTCGTGACGCGTCGTGAGCGGCTCGTGGGTTCGTCGCGCTGGTCCCAGCAGGGCTTCGAGTTTCGGGGTAAACACCTGCCCGAGAATGGGCTCCCCTTCATCCCAGGTCATCGCCGCGCCACCGGACCAGTGCTGGAAGAACGACAGGTCGAGTTCGAAGGTGCCGTCAGGGCCCAGCGCGATCAGCTGTTGAATCTCGTTCACGAAATCGGGCGTGCCGTACGGCGCCAGCCCCATGACTTTGAACTCGTCGCCGAACTTCGGGAACCCGAGGTGCTGCGTGATCGCTAGATACAGAAGTCCCAGAGAGTGCGGGAAGAAGATGCGCTGGCGGACGTCGATCCTGCTGCCACGCCCAACCGCTTGCGACGTGCTGACGAAGTCTCCGAAACCATCGATGGCGCAGACCGCCGCCTCGTCGAAAGGCGAGACGAAGAACGTGCTCGCCAGGTGAGCCGGATGATGCTCGACCCAGTGGACCTGCGGACGTTTCTGACCGGTTCCCAGCCCGAGCGCCTCGGCTAGAGCGGATGGGATCGCGCCAACCTGCTTGTAGTTCGTTGCGCGGTCGCGAAGAAGTCCGCCACCCGGACGGTTGCGCAGGGCGAACATCGCCTTTCGGAACAAATGCGCGCGAGGGTTCCGCGAGACTCCGACGTGATGAATCTCATCGGACCGGATCCCGCCCATCTCGAGACAGACACGAATCGCTTCACTAGGAAAGCCGGCCACGTGCTTGATTCGTCGAAACCGCTCTTCTTCAACCGCCGCAACGAGCTCACCGTCTCGAAGGAGCACGGCTGAGACATCCGCGTGGTACGCGTTGATACCGAGAACGTTCATGGAACCCTCAGGAGATCGCGAAGGCGTTGGTCCAGCCCTGATTGAATTGATCGCGGCCGAAACGACTCGCCGACGCGCGAATCGTCCGCTCCGCCTGCTGCAAGAGTTCTGGTGCGCGCAGGTAGTAATCGAGGCCGTCAGCGAGACTCTCGGCGTCTTGTCGCGCGCAAAGCCACCCGGTTTTCGTATGTTCGATGAGCTCGGGAAAGGGGCCGTGATCGAATGCGACCGAGGGGATACCAGCTTGCTTGGCTTCGACGACGACGATGGGTAGTCCCTCGTACATCTCCGGGCGCGACGGAATGCAATGCACGGCCGCCGACGCCATCAGGCCAGGCACATCGTCGCGGAATCCGAGAAATCGGACGCGGCTGGCGAGGTCCGCTTGGGCGGCGCGCTCGAAGAGCCGCGTGCGAAACCCTTCATACGCCGGCGCAATCCACCCTTGATGCTGGCCGACAACGTCCAACGACACATCGCGTCCCCTCGTGACCAGCAGGCCGATGGCGTCCAGTAACAAGTCGAGCCCTTTGGCTGGGATGATCTGCCCAACGAAGATGACTCGATTCAACGTTTTCGGCTCCGCCGCCAGCTCCGGCACAACCGTCGAAGCCGCGGTGTTGTAGACGACGCGGATCTTGTGGTCCGAGATGCCAAAGTTCGTGAGCGCGCGGCGGCAGGAATCAGAAGCGCACACATAGGTTTCGACCGCAGGATCGACGACCCATCGCCAGAGTCGCGTGTAAAACGCCGATGTCGCGGGGGCGTTCTGCAACGCGAGAATGATCCGGCGTCGAAACATCCGCAGGAACAGCAAGGCGAACCACTGATCCAGCACCAAGCCAAATTCCGGAACGAAGACGTGCGTCGGCCGAAACCGGATGGCATCGGCTAGAAGGCGGACGCTGTTTCGAACCGAGTCGAACAGATTTGCCGGCACACCGGACCAGCCGCGCCTCATCGCCCGCCGTGATGGCGCGATCGACCACGTCGCCCCAACGCGCTTCGCGGCATCGATCACGGCCGGCTCCGTCATCGGCGTGAAGACACAGTGGCCCACGCCTCCGCGTTCGACGATCGCACCCAATGCCGCCAGGCACATGCGTTCGAGGCCGCCGTAGATCACCATGCCTCGGCAACACGCCAGCACTCGCGGGCGTCGGATCCCAGCAGATTCAACGCCGCTCATGCACGGGAAGAGTTTCGCGTCCGGCGAGGCCCTGCTGCCGGACTCGAGATTCATCGCGGTTGATATCCACCAGCAGCCGGTACCACAACGCCTGCATGAAGTGGAAGATCAGGCCTTCCTTGCCGTCGAGAAACCCCAAACGAATGACGTATCGATAGACGAAGTAGAGAAAGGGTCGAACGAAGAGAGGGAGCCGCCGCCAGATACTCTTGAACCAGAGAACCCGCTCGTCGGAGTGGCCGAAGAGGCGGCCACCTTCAGTCGCGGCCAAGTCGCGCGAGCTCTTCCTGCGCTTGGAGCCGTGCATAGCGGTTGTGCTTGGCGATCCAGTCGGCAATGCGGGCTTCGTTCTGGTTGTCTTCAATCAAATCGCCATCAAGTCGACCGACCGGGCCATCCACGCGAAAGTGGTGATCGACGAGGTCGCGCTCGTCGATCCGGGCGGCGCCAGTGCGAAACAGCTTGAGCAGATACTTCGGGTAATAGCCGCCATAGCGAATCCAGCGGCCCCTGAAGATCTGACGGCGATTGACGAAGTAGCCGTTTGGGCCCGCCGGCGACGACACGGCTTGTGCGAGGCTGGCCCGAAGCTCGCCGCTGACGCGCTGGTCGGCATCGAGGCCCAGGACCCAAGGAGTCGTGATTTGAACGCTGTCGAGTGCCCACCGCCACTGGCGGGCGTGACTCTCGAACGCATTGGACAGCACTTCGGCGCCGAATCGCTTGGCGATTTCGATGGTGTCGTCGGTGCTTCCTGAATCGACAATGACGATTCGCTCAACCCATCCGGCGACGCTCGACAGACACGCATCCAGGTTGCGGCCTTCGTTGAACGTCAAGACGATGACCGTCACAGGCGCTAGGGAGTCGCGCTGAGTCATGCGCAGTTGGCGCCTTCGATTCCGTGGCGATCCAGCCAGTGGTTGAGCACCACCAGCGTCCAGACGCGCGACCAGGTCACGCCGGGCCGTCGATCGATGAACCGCTGCCAGAGCTTCGTCATTTCACCCGGCTGGAAGAGGTTTCTTCCATCAAGCCCTGACGAACCTAGCGCCCGCTCACACATCGGTGCCAGCGCGCCGCGCATCCACGGATCGAAGGGCAATGTAAAACCACGCTTGGGGCGATCGGTCGACGTCGACGGAAGCGGCAACGGCAGGCTCTCGACGAGGAGTGATTTTGGATAGCGTCCGGCCTTGATCGACGCCGGCAGGCTCGTGACGTATTCGACCAGGCGATGGTCCAGGAGCGGCACTCGGACTTCGAGAGCGTGGGCCATGCTCATTTGATCCGTGTCACGCAGCAAGACGTCGTGCATATAGGCGCGTGACTCCGCATACGAAACGGAGGCCCAGGTCTCGTCCGACGTATTCGAATCGGCAGTAGAAAGCAGACCGTAATAGCTGTCTCGTGTCGAAGGGCTTGGCCAGTGACTCCGCCGTAGCAGCGCTCGTCGTTCCTCGTTCGAAAACACCTGCCGCGTGATGGGCCAGACGGTTGCCATCGTGCCGTCACTCTCCAGGACGGCGGCGGCTTTCGTCGCCGTTACGGCACCGCCACCCACCGCGCGAACGAGATCGGCCGCGGCGCGGCGCATCGGCCGAGGGACGCGGCTCCATTGGCGAACCGCCGGCATGATCGGCGTCAGCCGCCTGAACGACGGGTATCCGCCGAAGATTTCGTCGCCGCCGAGTCCGGATAGCGCCACTTTCAGGCCGGCTTTCCGAGCAACGGAAGACACGATGAACGTATTCACGCCGTCGCCGCTCGGGTGATCCACTGCCTCGAGCATCGACGGCAGGAGCTGCAGGGCGTCGCCTTCTGAAATCCGGAGTTCGTGATGGTCGGTGTTGAAGGCTCGCGCGACGGCCAGGGCTTCTTCGGATTCGTCCAGCGATTCGTCTCCGACCGACACCGTGAAGGTCGACGGCACATGTCCACGATCGGCGAGCACCGATGCCAGCGCGCCTGAGTCGATGCCGCCGGACAGAAAGAGTCCAACCGGGACGTCGCTTACCAAGTGGTCGGCCACTGCAGCGTCGAGCAGTTCGCCAACCCGCTGGCGGACGCTCTGCGCACTCGCTGGCTCGGCGATACTGTTTGACGACAACTGCCAGTAGCGGCGCTGTGACACGTCACCCGACGTGTCGACCGTCAGCACATGGCCGGCTTCGAGCATACGAACGCCCTCCACCAGCGTGGCTGGCGTGGGCGTGGTCTGGTATCCGAGGTAGTGCCACAGCCCTTGCGGGTCGAGTCGTCGCGGCACGAGATCGGAGGCCAGCAATGCGCGCACTTCGGAGGCAAAGGCGAAAAACCCGTCACCCCTGATGTAGTACAGCGGCTTGATGCCCATTCGGTCCCGCACGAGCGTCAGGCGACGCGCGCGGCCGTCCCACAATCCAAAGGCGAACATGCCGCTGAAGCGCTGGACGGCATCGAGCCCCCACCGCTCGAAGGCGTTCAACAAGACTTCGGTATCACTGCCGCTCGTGAACCGAGCCCCCTGATCGATCAGCTCCTGTCGCAGCGATTGATAGTTGTAGGTCTCGCCGTTGAAGGTAACCACCAGCTGACCCCGGCTCATTGGCTGCCGGCCGGCATCGGACAGGTCGATGATGGCAAGCCGCGAATGGGCCAGCGCCACTGCGACACCGTCATCATCCCGGTGGTGCCAGATGTCCTCGCCATCGGGGCCGCGGTGGCGCAGACTCGTCAGCATTCGACCTGCGACCTGCTCGGCACGGTCCGCAACCGCTTCGCCCCAGCACAGCACGCCTGCGATGCCACACATCAGAGCGCTCGCTTACCCGGCCGTACCATCGGTGCCGATTCATGTGGCGACATCAGCGTCACCGGTGCGAGCCCGGTTTGCAGATTGGAATACAGCCGCTCGAGAGTTGTGGCGATCTCAGACCAGGCAAATCGCTCGGCCGCAGCCCGGGCAGCAACCCCACGACGGCGACGGCCATCGTGATCGTCCATCGCGTCGCCAAGCGACTTCGCAAGCGTCGCCTGGTCGGTTCCGACTACCCAGCCCGCGCCGGCGCCGACGACTTCGTCGGCGAGATTGACGGTTCGAGAGGCGATGACAGGCACACCACGCGCCATCGCTTCCAACATCGACAGTCCGAAGCTCTCCTGATGGGACGCCTGCACGACGAGCGAAGCACGATCCAGCAGGTCGAGCTTGTCCTGCCCCGAAACCCATCCTGGAAACGTGATGCGACCGGCCGCTATTTCAGCCGCCGCTAGAGCCTCGAGCGACCTGCGATATGTCGGATCACCGTCACCGGCAATCACCAGCCGCCAGTGGCGATGTCTTTCGTTCGATGTCGCGGTGCGAAATGCCTGGATTACGGATTCGAGATTCTTGACGGGATGCAAACGACCGATCGTCAGGACCAACGCCGGTCGGTCTTCGAACGATGACATTGGCCGTTCGAGGAGCTCATCGTCTACACCGAGAGGGATCACGACAGACCGCAGGCCTCGAAAACTCTGCTCCGCGAGACGCCGTTCTTCGTCAGTCGTGAAATGGACGGCTCCAGCGTCACGTAGCATGCGGTCGACGGCGACGAGCCTGAGAACGCGCTTCTGAACCCGGTTGCGGCCGAGGCCCCAGGGATCGAGCGACCCCAGTGGCCGGAGAACGTACGGGACGCGCTCCCGACGGCAGACCCGCGCAGCCGCGAGCGAGGCGTGCGAGAACACTGCGTGAACGTGAACGACATCGAACCGCCGGCAGTTGTCGCTCAACCACACTGGCAGGCTTGGCGTGTACTTGAAGCGCTCGTCGACGCGGGAGAAAAAGATTGTCCGAACCCCTTGATAGATCTGTTCGGTACCGCAGGTCACGGGCAGCCGTTCCGGTCCATCCGCATCGCTCGTTGCGATGACGGCCCTGATGCCACGGGCTTCGAGAGCGCGACACATTCGCAGTACCGCGTCGCTCGGACCGCCATATCGCGTGGCCACCGCCGGAATCACATGCAGCACTCTCACGGCGTCCTCGGCGATGGCTGCAAACTGGCCTCGCGACTTGGGGCAACCTCGAAGGACACCCGAAGCAGGTCGATCAACCGCTGCTGAAAGCGTTCAAACGTGAAACGCTCGAGGAGTCGCTGGTAACCGGATTCGCCCAATTGTTTTCGCAACTCGACGTCCTTCAGCAGTCTCACGATTGCCGCGCCAAGCGCTGATCGATCCTGTGGATCCGCCAGCAGCCCGGTCGACCCGTGGTCAATCACTTCGCGGGCAGCGTCATGAGGAGAGCCGAGACATGGCAGACGATGGGCCATGGCTTCGAGGTAGACCAGCCCGAAACCTTCCCCGCGGCTGGGCAGAGCGAAAAGCGCTGCGCGTCCGTACAACGCGGCGAGTTCGTCTCGATTGACGAACCCGACAAGTCGAATCCTGTCGGCGGCCGCACTTGCCTTGGCTCGCGACTCGAGTCGGGCGCGATCGTCGCCATCGCCCGCGATCACCAGCTCGGCGTCCGGTACCGCGGCGACCACGTCGGGCCAAACCTCTATCAGCTCGTCATGTCCCTTGTAGCGTTCGCCCTGGGACATTCGGCCGACCACCAGCACCGATCGACGCTGCTCGATCGGAATGGCGGATACGTGATCGGTATGTTCAGCACCCTGCGAAAGGCCCAGCGGACATACGACCACTTCGCCAATTCCCGGGTTTGCGGCCTGGGCGCGCCTGGCAGTGACCTCGGAGTTCGCAAGCCGGAGCGTGGCTGCTCGCAGCAAGCGAATGTCGCCAGCGCTCATGGGCTGCCACGCCTCGACGCCGTGGAGAAACACGGCATACGGCACTCGACGCGACGGCGGAACAAAGCGCTGAGTGCGAGCCAGACCGAGGTGCGAGAAGAAGATCCAGCGTGTGAACCCGAACACCTGTCCTACCGCTAGCCGAGTGCCAAACTGGAGTTTGTCGGCAATCCCCGGTGTCGTGCCTGTGAAGGCCCGGCCACTCGGGAGTAGCGACAGGCAAGCCGCATCATCCGGCCACTCGTGGTGCATCGCATCCCAAAACAACGCGGATGCCTGACCAACGCCTCCGCCGCGTTCTCCCAAGAGCGGGACCGCCAATGTGCGAGAACCTGTCACCTGTTGGCCGTGGCTCTCGATCACTCGGTCGCAGGAGCCGGGACTGGCTCCGCCGGGTAGTTTTCAACCTGATCCGGCGCGTCTACCAGCACACGCTGCAACCAGGGCCGCAAGATCAGCGATGCCGCTATCACGATGCCAAATCCCAGATTCAGCGCAGCGAACCCCTTGATGAATTGATGTTCGAACTCGACCATCGATAGCAGCACCGTCACTAGAGCCGGCGCGATCAACGGCACCGGCTGCACGAATCGTCGGACGGCGCGATGGAGAAGTCCCATCCAAAGGCCGTAGCCGAGGATTGAAATGAACATGCCGCGAAGGCCCCAGTCGGCATAGAACTCCGCCATGTAGCCGATGCTGATCGACGTATCGCGGAAACCAACTCGGAGCCCGGTGAAGCGCTGCGTGTAGTACGAATCTGAGGGTAGGGCCGGCTTATCCGGGAACAAGAACCGTGGAGTGATGCCGTTGGTCACGGCCATCCACAGCAGTTCGCCGTCAGAGTGTGGCTCAACCGCGGGGACATGTTCCAGGACACGCGAAAAGAACACGACATACGACAGCCGGCCCACGAGGCTCTCGACGCCTTCGCGCGGCGTTGCCCAGAGCTCAGGCAGAACCTTTTGCGTGCGCTCCACGAAGAAGGCCGCGCGATCGGCAACGCTCGAGCCAATCGCGGCGTTGTCGTGCGCAAGCCGCGTCTCGCGCTTGACGCCGTACTGCCAGGCGGTCGCCAACACCAGGACCAGGAAGATCACGGGCGTTAACGCCGCCATTCTCGGAGCAGCGACACGCCACCAGTCACGTTCCCAGGGCTTCCAGAACGAGACGGCGACCAGCGTCAGCATGAACACTGGATCTTTGAAGGTCGAGAAGTACGCGCCGAGAGCGGGCACCAACACCCAGACGAAACTAATGAGCAAGTAACCGCGTGGCCCGCGGCCGGCCAAGATCTCGTACCAAAGCGCCAGGACGAACACACGGCGGAAGCCAAGCACGGCTTCGACCATCGCGTCGGTCCCGAAGAGTTGTCTGGGGTTGAGCGCCGATACGTAATCCGGGACGTAGAGCACCATGACCATCCAGAACAGCGCACGGATGCGTCCTTCGGAGGCCTGTCCAGTCGTATCAGCTACGACGCTCTCGCCGTTGCCGGCGCCAATCCGCATGCCGATCGCCAGCACGACGAGGCCAGTCAGACTGAGCACCATCGTGCGTTCGAGATCGCCAGGCAAATATCCAGTCGACAGCTGTACGCCGAAGATCTGCTCGTAGAAATGGCCAATGACAATGGCGACCCACTGGTACCCGAGGATGAACGGGAACACCGGGACCTCGTTGCGACGCCATGTGAGACCGATGACGAGTGGCGCCACTGCCAACGCCCAGGCGTCGAGCGGTGACGAAGTCAGTACCGCGATGCTCACGCCAAGCACTGCAGCAATGGCGAGACCCGGACCCGTCAAGGGATACATCGTCATGACACCTCGACGAACGTCTGCTTCCGAGGCATCGTCGGTGTCGCCAGGGCCGACAGGAGTCCCTCGGCGGCGGCGGCGGCGGTGTAGCGATCGATTCGTTCTGCGACCGCTTGTGCGACGGCGGGTCCCGATTCCATCAGCCGGCGACGAATCGCGGTCATCGTGGTGGCCAGTGCATCGATATCGCCTTCCGGGTAGACGAACCCGGTCGATCCTTCGCTGATGAGGTCGGCAGCACTCCCGACACTGCTGCTGACAATTACTGGAAGCCCGCTGGCCATGGCTTCGTTGGCGACCAACCCCCACGTTTCGAGCCCAGGAACGACGAGCGCATCGGCCGCGGCATAGCAGGCCGGCAGTTGTGTCTGGTTGCGGAATCCCCAGAACGACACCGGAGCTCGCGAGCTCGTGGCCTCGCTTCTCATGACGTGTTCGAGAGGACCCGATCCCACCAGAACCGTATGAATCGATTCGTGACGTATACGCGCGTTCGCACGAATGACATCCAACGGACGCTTCACCTCGATGAACTTGCCGACGTACAGGAGCACCGTCGCATCCTGTGGCACGCCGAGCTGTTCGCGCATGCGAACGCGCTCGCCCGATTGCCGTGCGATCTCGGCACCGCGCCTGAAGAACCCGTTGTCCACGAAGTGAGGCGCAAAGAACAGCCTGCTGTCAGGAACGCCGTAGGAGCGCAGGTACTCTCGATTCGCATCGCCGACGTAGAGATGTGCGTCGATGCGATTGAGGAACCAGCGATACGGCAGGTACTTGAGGGCCGACTTCAGTCGGGACCGCGGCGTTTTCAGGTTTGAATCGCCACGGACGAGCAACCTGATGCGCTGCCGCCAGCAGGCCTGAATTGCCTGCATGTAGCTCTTGAGGTACCAGCCCTGGACGAGACATGCGTCAAACCGGCCCTCGCGCAAGCGATCGCCTATCTCGGGGGTGTCGCACCCGCCAAAGGCGTTGACACCAGGAGAGGGCGAGATGTTGTTCAACCAATGGAATCGATAGCCTTCGAGGAGCGGCACATCCCAGTCGAATGCGTTGCCGAAACCCGCCTCCCGCTGTCCATGCGCATCTTGTCGATGACAGAAGAACACCTCGAGATCCACGACCTTGGCCAACGCGCGGAACCACGGCGCTTGGTACTGGACAGGATGGCTCGCGACTACTGCGACTCGTGGCATGGAACTTCGGACGGTGCTCGCCCTTCGTCTGAGAACCGTGTCGAACAACTCGCACTGACGTCTCGTCAGTTCTGGCGCCGTGAGTGACCGCAGCGCCCGGACCTCTCCGGAGAGATCAATTGGCAGCCTCGCGAAGAGATCTGCGCAACGTTCCGCTAGGGTTCCGACGGCGCGATCGACGTCCGAATGAGACCCGTACTTGACGACAACGCCAGCTTCGCTTGAAGCAATCAGATCGGCGACCGGACTGTCTTGATGAAGGACCGCAACGATCGGCCGTCGGGCTGCGAGATACGGATAGACCTTCGAAGGGCTGTATTGCCGGTCGTCGGAGCCCAACAGCACGAGGAAGTCTGCATCGAGCATCAACCGCAGCCCGGCAAAGTACGGCAGACGGGACGGCTGCTCGGACACCGATGTGCCCACGCCCTCCTCGATCGCCACCGGTTCGATCGTTCGTCGTTGCTGCGCAGGCGGCGCGTAGTCGGTGCCGACAAACGAAAGACGCACAGAGCGCGAGTGCGCTTTCGACTCGGAGAAGCGATGTAGCGCGCGGAACAGGATGGATGCCGCGACGCGAAGGTCGTCGCCTCCACGCCCAACGGAAACGCCATGAAGGTTGCCATCTGTGCGATTGAACGTCGTGTTCCGCCAGTCCAGAGCGCGCGCGACGTCGAAATCCGCTTCGTTCACACCGAACGGCAACGTGAGGCACATGTCCGACGTGATCCACGGATAACGCTTGCGGAGCGTGGTGTTGTAGGCCTCAGACACGGCGACGAGACCGTCGACGCGGCGCATCGTGAACGGTTCGAGCACTCGGTGAAGCGTGTCGGCGAGTTTCCGCTTGGCACCGTGCTGACTACCCGACTGCTGACCGTAGTCACTGACCCAGGGATCCTGCATGTCGAGGACATACGGCACGCCAAATCGCTGCTTCCACAATCGGCCGAGCGACATCACTGGAAACATCGTCGTCGTGAAGTACACGAGGTCGATCGATTCACGCCGAATGAGGTCTGCGCCGGCGCGATACAGGTGACCAATTGCGCGCAAGCCGGCATTGCCGAGACCAAAAGGTCGGGTGAACCGCGCGGGCAGGGCGGCGACCCGCGTCACAGGAACGTCTGGGAGCGATTGCAACAACGCCGGTTCGATGGCGAAGTCCTGTTCTTTGGGTTCGATGGCCAGCACGAATGGCTGCCAGCCCGACGCTTCGAAATGCGGCAGGCTCATTCGAACGCGGTGCATGTCGGGCGCATTCACCGGAGGAAAGTTGGGCGATACGATCAACAGGCGTCTCACGGTGTCCTAGCGATCCGCCCAGGCTGACGTGGCAACACCCACGGTCGGTAGAACTCGAGTCGATGCCAGCGGTTGGCGCATCACGCTGTCCACGAGTTCGAGAAAACGTGGTTTCTCGACGTCCCAGTTGAACGTGCTGGTCGCAAGCGCCCACGAGTGACGCCGCGCATCGGCGAGCTGCGAGCGATTGCTCGTCCAGGACCGCAACGCCAGCGTCAGCGCGTCCACATCCCCAGCGTCGTAGCCGATAGCCGCTGGACCCAGGCGATCGATCACCGGCCGCTGGCCGCATCGTTCGAGTAGCTACGACCGCAATGCCCGCCAGGAGATAAGTGAAGATCTTGTTGGAGAGCGCGATCTCGTTGTTGACCGTGATACCCGTCTCCAACGCGAGCCCGGCATCGAACTCAGCAGCCAACCGCACCATCTCGTCGGGGTCGGCTGGCGGCAACGACACAATCTGGGCCGGGTCGAGACCCTCTTCACTGGCGATGCGTTGAAGCGTCTCCCGGAATCCAGGTTGCCAGGCGCCCCGCAGGTAAAGCTCAATCGCCCCCCTGTCAAAGCGGCCCATGGCGCGGATGACGTCTTCCAGGCCTCGATTGGCTCCGATCGTTTGCGAGAACCAGTACAAGCGCAGAGGGCCATCAGGGGGTGACGGTCTCGGCGAAGCCGGACGGGCCGACAACGGAAACACGTTCAGCAGACACACCGGCTGACCACCCCACACCGCGGCGTATCGATCAGCGATGAGCGGCGACGCAGCCGTCATGTAGTGGCAACGCGGCAGCCAGCGTCGTTCGGCACGTTGAGTGAGCGCGCGGGCCGAGGCTTCGTCGTCCGAGAACCCGCCGCTGTGAAAGTCCTCGGCATCGAATCCCAGTCGCGCTTGGTGATACTCCGCCGCCGCGGCTGCAGCAGGCAAAGCGCCAAGGTTATGCGCGATGTAGAGATCGGCCTTTGTTGCAAGGGCCGCGCGAGTCAGTTCGGGCGTCACGCGACTCAATGCGGCCGCAAGCATTGCGTCGCCGTCGAGGCGTGCCGCCGCCACACCAGCAAGGCGATGCCTCGCTCGGCTCTTCCAGAATGTCCCCGGAGCCGTGCCGCGTCTCCAATCGACCAAACGGCACTGCCAGGTTCGCGTCGACAAGAGCCGGGCATCAAAGGCATCGGCCCACTCTGCCCAGTGAGCACCAATGACCTGCACGTCGAATCCAGCCTCCGCGAGCGCGTCGGCTTCCTTGACCAATCGAGGATTGGTCGACGGCTGGCCGGTGGTCACGAGGCAACTACGTGTTGTCATCGGGGCCGGCCGCGATTGGTCGAAGGGCCTGTTGCCGTCCGAACCGGCACTCGTCCAACGTGGACAGCGGCCGGACACCGCGCAAGCTCGAGATAGAACGATTCGTAGGCGTCAACCAGCGCTCGCTCGCTGAAGCGCTCCTCGGCCGCGTACCGGCAGGCATCTCGACTCAGGCGATCAACCTGGCTCACTGCTACGGCCATTTGTTCCTCGTCGTCGCACACGAAGCCGGTGACGCCATCCTCGACGACTTCTGGAACCGATCCACGGCGGAGTCCGATGACGGGCGTTCCGCACGCGAGCGCCTCGGCCATGACGATGCCGAACGGCTCTTCCCACAGGACAGGCATCAACAGCGCCGCCGCGCCCGAGAGCAGCTCGCTTTTCTGCCGGTCGTCAACCGGCCCGATGTAACGGACCTGAACCTCGTCGACGTAAGGGAGCACTTGATACTTGAAGTAGTCCTGGTGCTCGTTCGGGACGTTGCCGGCGATCACGAGACGGCGTCCGCTACGATGCGCAACGTCGATCGCGAGATGAACGCCCTTGATGTGCTCGACTCGGCCAAGGAAAACGAGCGGCGCATCAGGTGCGACTCGTGGTGCGTAGCGAAACCGATCGACCGCGACGGCGTTGTAAATCACCCGCCAGGATCCCTGGGTTTGCAGCTCTTCGATCAGACGGCGACTGCAGCCCGTGAAATGGATGCTGCTACCCGCCAGCAATCGGGCCCAGTTGATACTCCTGGGCGTGATCTGGCGCTGGTACGACATCACTTTCGGAACGCTGAGCGGAAGGATAGGAGCCAGGTAGGCGAGCCGCCCGAAACTCTGTACCACGTGAGGGCGCATTCGAGCCGTCTCTCTGGCGATCAGGGCGGCGTTTGCGGCGGTTTCAGCCGGCGAGCCGCTGTCCAGCCCACGATAGGCTGAGAGCGTGCCGCGAGTCCGCGAATCGCGATGTGCGATCAACCTGACCGAATGACCACGCTCGACGAGTCCATCGACGAGCAGCGCAATAATGCGCTCGATTCCACCATAGTGGGTTGGCGGGACCGGGAGCTCGGGGTCGGCAGTAACGAGCAGACGAAGCGGCACCATGCCGATGGTCGGGTGACTAGAGAGCCGGTTGGAGACGGAGCCAGCGAGTGATGCGCTGCGGCTCGGGAAGATAACCAACGAGCTCGCTCAGTTCTCGCTGGAAGAACAGCCGAAGGCTCGTTCCGAACACGACGACGAACAGAAGTGCGGCCGTCACGCTCACCCACATGCCGCCGTCGTCGAATCGGACGAGTCTCGTGAATAGTCCCACCGAGAAGATGGCACTCGTCGCACTCGCCATGGGCGGCACGAACGCATCGGCGAGCGCGCTGGTTGTGATGGCCTCATCACGAATGAGCCCCGATAACACGCCGACAAGCGCGACCGCATGAACAGCGGCCAGCCCGAGGAGATAACTCTGGACTCCCAGCGGCAGGCACACCACGAGGCACAACGCGGTCCCGATCAACCGCCAGGCGTCGGTCGCAAGGCAACGATCCTGACGGCCGTGTGCCAGCGACAGCGTGTAGCTCGTCTGGACGACGGCTGCGATCGCGGCGGTTGCCATCGCGTACGCAACCAATGGAACAATCGCCAGCCAGCGTTCGCCGTACAACAGCGCAACGATTGGCTGGGCGAGCAAGCTCGCGATGGCCGCAGCCGGAACGACGACCCAGGCGGTCGTCCTCAAATACATCGCGCTCGCCCGTCGGAAGGCTGGCGTGCCAGCGGGAATTCTCGTGAGCACGGGATAGACGGATGCAGCCAGCAGTCCGGCCACGCGTCCGCACATCAGCTGCGAGAGTCCTATCGCTCGGCCGAACATGCCGAGAGCGGCAAACCCCAACCCCCACGAGAGCCACGAGCTTTCCAGCAGGCTTGCCCCGGCCACGAGACTCGTTGCAGCGATGCGGGCTCGTCCGAAGCGCCACGCTGGAGCGAATCGCGCCCAATCCCATTCCCAGGTCGGTCGCCATTTCGCACAGACGAACAGGTCGAACGCGAACGGAATCGGAACGAGCAGGGTCGGAACGAGCAACGAATAGACGCCCCAACCCCGAAAGGCCATCATGACGGAGAGCACGCCACCGGCGACGAGCGCGGAAGCATGCAGGAGACGCAGCCGCCGCCAGTCGAGTGACCGCTCGAGCATCCTCACCCGGAACTCCGAAGGCAGGTCGAGCAGAAACAAGACCGACATCACGTGCAAGACGGGCGCAATCGGCGCGTACTCGGGCAGCCACCGCAGCGCGATCGCCAGCACGTTGGCGGCTATGAAGACGCCGAGCTGGATTACCAAGCCAGCGCTGAAATGGTCCTGATAGGGCACCGTTTCGCCATCGCGAAGTTGCAGCGTGTGATTGAGGAACTCGCGGAACGACAACAGCGTGAGGAAGCCGATGATGGTGGTGAGCAGACCAAACTGTCCGTAGACCTCGGCCGGCAGTAGCCGCACGAGCACGAGCGTCAGTCCAAACTGCAGGACATCGCGAAACAGGTTGAAGCCGGTGGTCCATACCACCGCCTGTCGCGCGCGCGCCGCAAGGGACGGCGGCGGCGCTGATTCCGAGACGATCTGTTCTGACACAGAGAAACCTACCCGCCCTACCTGCCCGACCCGCCTTACCTGACCTACGACACGCGCGTGTACGCCTGCACGTAGTCCTTCCGGTAGTAGGTCGAGTAGTAGTAGCCGTGACGCTGCACGTTCGCGCGATTGAGAACGGCACCGATGAAGCGCGCTTTCGCCGCTGCCAGCTGCTCGATCGCCACCGCAGCATGTCGCCGCGACGTCATCTCAGCGCCTACGACGAACACCACACCGGTCGCGTGGTTGCCGATAACGGCGGCATCAGTCACGGCCATCACGGGGGGAGCGTCGATGATGATCCAGTCGGTACTGAGACCGCAGTTTGTGTACCAGTTCTTTGAATCGCGGCGAACCAAGCAATTCCGCGGGATTTGGTGGAATATGCCCAGCCGACATCAAGCTGAGATTCGCCGAATCCGTCTTGCGAATCACCGCGCTCAGTTCAGATGTGCCAACCAGGACGTTCGACACGCCGGGTTCCTGCGGGCCGCCAAACACCTCGTGAATTCGTGGCCGGCGCATGTCGCAGTCGATGATCAGCGTCCGCTGGTCCGTCTGCGCCAACGCCATCGCCAGGTTGCTCGACACCATCGTCTTGCCCTCGCCGGGCGCCGTGCTGGTGACCACGATGGACCGAGCGCCTTCCTCGGCCGACGAAAACACGACGGCGGTGCGAATGGCTTTGATCGCTTCAGCGAAGTGAGGCGGCGCCGCGCTGTTCGAGAGCAGCATGGTCTCGCCATCCTTCTGCGCTACCGCTGGAACCAACCCCAGGAACGACAGACCCAAATGCGTTTTGATCTCATCGGGCGACTTGATTCGGCTGTCGAAGTACTCGAACCCGAACACGAGCCCGAACGCCAGCAGCAAGCCCATGAAACCCGACACCACGAGATCGCGCTGCACGTTGGGCAACACCGGCGCTGGAGGCACGTCTGCGCGGTCGACAATCTCGACGTTGCTGCTCTTGAACTGTCCCGAAACGCCCGTCTCTTTCGCCCGCTGCATCAGGTTTTCGTAAAGCTGCCGATTGCCGGCCGCCTCACGTTCCAGTGCCGCATACTCGACCGCTTTCCGATCGAGACCCTGCGCCTCACCCTTTTGCGACTCGAGAGCCGATGCCAGCGAGTTCTCTTTGGCTGCTGCCGCCAGGTAGTCGTTTCGAACGGCACCAACCACGCCATCGACCTCGACATTCAGCCGCTGCCGCGCACTCTCGATGCTGGCCCCGAGCTCTTTCATCGGCGGCCAGTTGGGACCGTATTGCGCGGCCATCTGCGCGCGACGCTCCTCGAGTCCGGCAATCTCGATCTTCAGCTTCTGCACCACCTCGTTGGCCATGACGATGGGCACCGTATCGAGCGACCCGCCGCCATTCCGGACGTTTTCGAGTTGGTTATAAAGCGCCTGTTTGTCCATGCGCTCGATCTTGGCACGCGTGACCTGCGCGTTCAGCTCGGTCAGTTTCTGGATGACGATGTTCTGGCGGTCGTCCACCGAGGCGGCATTGTGCATCTCGCGATATCGCAACAGAGCGGCCTCGCTCGCCTCGAGCTTGGTCCGCTGCTCGTTGAGCTGCTCGCTCAAGAAATCGTTGGCTTCCTTCGACGCGAGGAAACGTGAGTCGAGGTTTCGCACCCGGTATTGATTGGCGAGCTCGTTCACGGCCCGGGCTGCGTAAACCGGATCAGGCGAACGAAACGCCAGATCGACCAGGCTCGAATTCCTGATCGCAATGACCGACAATCCCGCAAGAAACGACGTCACCTTCGCCGCCTGCGCCGCGGTTTCGTCCGCAGGCAGCGGCGCCGTAGCCTCCTCCCGACCGCTCCCGAACATTCCAGATATCGCGCCGATCGCCGACCGGACCGCGGCTCGCGGGCTCAACGAGAAGCCGGTCGAAGTCGGAACGCGCTCCTGGAAGCCGTTCTTCTCCAGCGCTTCGACCGTCCGAAGCGCCATTGAACGGCTTTGGATAATCCGGTGCTGCGTCGCGAGGAACCCATCGTCGTAGTAGCCCGAAACGGGATCCTGCAACGCCGCGTCGATCGACGTCGCGCGACGGGTGTCGCGTTCGATCAGCAGCTGAGTCCTGGCTTCGTAGATCGGGGTGGCCCGGATGGTGTCCAGTGCTCCCGAAACGAAAACCAGCAGGAACGCTGGCAGTGCGACCCAACGTCGCTTGTACAACGTTCGAAGGTAGTCGGTTGGATGCCACCACGAATCGGCGGACTGTCGATGCGTGGATGATTGATTCGCCATGATTGCGGTTCCTGAGTCCTAGAAGGGGCTTGCCTTGACGATGATCGTGTCGCCAGGCCTGACGACCGTATCGAGCTTCACGTTCTTGAGTTCTTTCTTGTCGCGCAGGATGCGAATGCCTCGGTTGGTGCCGCGTTCCGTAAGACCGCCGGCGAGCGTGAGCGCTTGCAGCACCGTGGCGCCACTTGGGACGCTAAAGGCGCCGGGGCTCCGAACCTGCCCGCTGATGAAGACCTGCTGAGCCCGTGGGACGACGATGTGATCGCCGTCATGAAGTGCGACGTTGTACTCGGCCAGTCGTCCGCTTTGAAGATCGTTGAGGCTGACTTCGACAACGTTGCTTGACCCTTCGCCATTCTGGGTCGCGGCCTCTCCGTTGCCGTCGCCGCGAACAACAAGCACCAGGTCCCCAGCCTCAGCGGTCGGTGAGCCAACGAGCGCCAGCGCCTCGAACAGCGTCAACTCACCCGCGTAAGGCAGCTGACCTGGCGATCGAACAGCGCCGGTCACGATCACGCGCTTGTTGGGCGTTTGCACGAGCTCGACCGTGACTTGCGGGTTCAACAGGAACCCTCCCTCTTTCAGGCTGCGACTGAGGTGCGCCTCGACATCTCGCGTCGCCTGGCCGGCCACCGCGACCGACCCGAGGTGGGGAAAATTGATCGAGCCATCGGCATTGACCTGGAACTTGCCGGTTAGCTCCTGAACCCCGAAGACCGTGATCGTGAGCTGGTCCCGGGCTGCAATCTTCGGAGCGGTCTGAGCTGATGCAACCGACGTAACCGCAGTCAGCAGCAGGCCGGCCAGCAGCAAGCGCCTAACGTGTGTTGAAGCCATAGCTAATCGAACCCCCAAACCTGAATCCCGAATAACGAAGCGAGGAGATGTCGGAGCGACGCTCAACGTGGTCGATGTCGACGCCGACACGCACGTCGGTGCCGAGCTTGCGGCCAAATCCGCCACCACGTGTGAGCACGCGATCGGTCCGTGACCCGCTCGGAACGGTGGAATCCTCGAACGCGAAGTCACGATAGGCGAGGCTCGACTGGCCAATCCGTCCGACGAGGTACCAGTTGATGCCCAGCACCTGTGTCAAAGTCAGCGTCGCTTCCGTCAGCACGTAGTAGGGCTGGTCGTCGTTGACCGAGTACTCGAGGTCACGCTCGGCGCGCAGCCCGAAGAGCGTCGCCTCGCGCATGATGTAGTGCGCATCCACGCGACCGACTACGCCGGAAAAATCCGGAACGGTGTCGTCGATGGCATTGAACTGGCGGTAGCCGACGCCGACCGATCCCGAAATCAAAGCCGACGGCTTGAGTTCGAAACCGGGCACGAGACTGAAGCTGTTGGCGTCGCGCAGGCTCGACGACCGGAATCGATCGCGCTGAGCCTCCGAACGCACGACAAGCGTTGTCAACGGTGTGAGAATGAAGCGCGTCGCGAAACTGGCAATCTCGACGTCACGGTCCAGGGCGTCAGCGATGTCCTCATCGCCGTATTGGCCCTCTCCAAATTCAAGGCGCGACTGCCGTCCCTCGGCGTCTACCCGCAAGCGCGTGCCGAGTCGAACGGCAGTGCCAAAACCGGAGGTCGTCGTCGTTCTCTGGACTCGTTCATCGATCTCGGGGGTCGGGCGCTGCCGCGTGCGGAGATAGGCACCGAGCACGTACGGGTGCGCGCGGTTGAGGACGAGCTCGAGCCTTCCCTCCTGATTGAGGTTGAGCGATCGCTCGCTGCTGGCCTTGTTGAAGTGCACGTACTCGAGCGAGGTCTTGGCCACGATCCGGCCCCGCCCGATTTGAAAGATCGAATCGACACCGGGTTCGACCGTTGCCGTGAAGTCGCGCTCGGCGGGTTCCGATTCGTTGAGTGGGTTGGTGTCGACGCCGAGGTTCCGCAGCGCAATCTTTGGCGTCAAGCCAAGCGGTCCGAAGCGGAATTTCGCGGTTGGCGCTTCGTCGATGACGCTCTGCGCCTGGAGCGAGACCGGGGCAGCGAGCGCCCACAGGCAGGCTCCGACAAGGACGAATTGTCGATGGCTCACGATTGTCTGTCGGTTGGAAAAACGGATTGACGAGTGAAGCGCTGAGGCCCGGTCGAACGGGTAGAACTCGAGAAGCTCCGTCGGACGGCCACGCCGTCCGACGGGGGGAGCGAAACTACCGGTAAGTACTCTGACTCGTTACGGCAACGCTCGCGGCAACACCAGCGGCGGCGGCCAGCAGCCACAGAGATGTTGGGGGCTTGCCGCAGTCGATGTTCACGTCGGTCTTGCTCAGCATGGGGCTAACCAGCGCGTACGGCCCCTCGGTGCACACAACCTTGCTGTCCTTCGCGTTGAAGAGCTGAACCAAATAGCGCTTGTCCGTGGTGACGCTGTCAAAGGCGAAGCGCCCTTGTCCGTCAACCGGAGCCGTCGCCGCGATCTGATTCGTTTGGAGGTCCATCAGCTGAACCGTGTAGTCGCTGTACGGCTTCCGCGCTTCGTCAGCAGCACGACCGCTGATGACGCCCTGCTGCGCCAGCACGATTGGCGAAGCTCCGAGGGCGAGGACCGCCGCCAAGTTGAACGCTATGACCTTTCGCATCATTTGAATGACTCCCAGATTCCTCCGGTTTCGATCGTCGGGCACCTCGACCCTGCAGTCAAGGCAGCCAGCCGATTCCTGTATCCCGCCGGAGTATTGCTTCTGATACACGCCTACTTCCGCGCCGACAACAGCGACCGCGCTACGTTCAGTTGACGAATCTTCCGATAAAGGTTGGTTCGCTGGATTCCCAACGCCTTGGCAGCTTCAGGCACACGACCGTGATGACGCGCGAGCACTGCACTGATGCAATCGCGCTCGAAGCGCGCCTTCGCGTCCCGCAACGTCGATCCCAGGTCGACCGGTTCGGCACCGCCATCGAGACGCGCATGCTCCAGCAAGTCTTCGAGATGAATGACCGGGCGACCGACGGACTTGACCAACGTATCGAGTAGAGTGCGCAGCTCTCTCGCGTTACCCGTCCAGGGCAACGCGCTCAGGACTTGCACGACCGCGCGGCTGAAATGCTTCTCGGCAACCTGATTCGCCAGGCAGATCTGCTTCAGCAGATGGACTGCCAGCAGCGGAATGTCCTCGCGACGACGACGAAGGGCTGGCACGTCGATCCTGACTTGCGCAATCTGCTTGTAGAGATCTCCGCGCAGCCGACCATCGGCCACCGCCGAGTCGACACTCATGTCGAAGGTCGCGATTGGTTGAACGTCGAGATCGACCACTGCGGCCTTCGCATCGAGGACGACCGCCTCGCGGTCTCGAAGCGCGCGAGCCAGCCGCGCCTGCACGCGGGCCGGCATTTCGATGAGGTTCAGCAGGAGCAGCGTGCCGCCACGGGCTTGATAGAGAGCGCTGCTCTTGGCGATCTGGTCAGTTCCACTGCGCTGAGTGAACGAGGGTGGCGTCGTTGTCGCCGCACCGAAGAGACGCCGTTCGAGCTCCTGAGGCGTGTCGCCGGCGCAGTCCTCGACCACGAACGGGCGCTCGCCGGTGTCATTCCCGAGTCGATGAATCGTTCGGGCGATCAGCGTCCGGCCGGTGCCAGGCTCCCCCGAGATGCACACGCCGCCACGACTACGGGCGGCTTGGTTGACCATCTCGGTGACGCGCCGCATCGAGGGTGACTGCGCGACCAGCGCGTCTGGCGGATTGGACGCCGACAGGCTCTGCGCTCCGCTAATAACTGGATTCAGATCCCGGGCGTTCGCGAGCACTTTCGTCGCCTCGCGCTCATCGAAGGGCCACGGCAGCAGGTCGATGGCGCCGGCATGAATGGCCTCGGCGGCCCTGAGCGGATGCGCGGCATCGAACAAGCATGCGATCGGCGTGTGCGGATGCTGGGCCCGAATCGCACGAATCGCCACCAGTGGTGATCGCTCGCCGGCCAGATCGATCAGGCACAAGGCCAGTGGACGCGAGGACAGCAGTTGCAGCGCCTGCGTCACGTCGCTCGCCGCGACAACGCGAAGGCCGGTTTGAGCAAGGCGCTCGGCTACCACGCTCTGGCGTCGTGACCCTTCCGACAGGAACAGAATCGACGACGCCGCGGAGCCGTTCGAGCTCGGATTAGGACTGGTCAACACAATGATCCCCGGTAGTGTTCCTTGCTACTGTCGTTCTGAGGCGAGTGGCTGCCAGTCGCCTCGACCTTCCGGATCCACTTCAACTCGCTCGACGCTGCCGTCACGGCGATAGAACATGCGTCGGTCCGCGGTGCCACGAGCGGTGAGGTCGAGATCGATGCGTGTCATCACGCCGCGCTCGTAGTGTTCCCACTTGTCGGTGGTCCCGTTTCCGTCCGTGTCTTCCTCGACGCGGACGAGGGAGCCGCGCTCGTAGACTTCGCGGCGCGTGATGCGTTCGTCGGATCCGTTGGCCTCTTCGGCGCGCTCGATTTCGAACCCCATGGGCGCGCGTGAGAGCGGCGCGATCGCGTAGTGCTCGACGCGGTCGGGCCGCGAATCGCCGTTGCGATCGATTTCGATCCGTTTCAGCAGCGTGCCGTCCATGAACGCCCGGGTGTCGACCTTGCCGTCGCCGTTGCTGTCGGAGAGCAGCTGTTCGAGCTTGCCGGTCTCCTGGCTGTAGACCGGGGTGGCGGTGGCGCCACTCGGCCCGCTGGCCTGTGAGGTGCACCCGAACGAGGCGAGCAACCCACCGCTGAGAACCGCGGCGGTGATGATCGGCCTCCAGAGTCGAGTTCGCTGCTTCATGACGTGCTCACGCGATGACATGACACTATAAGACATTAACGACCCGTGTCAAGGAAAATACTGATGAGCTTTCAGGGCTGATACTCGAGGCCGGGCAGGGACAGCTTCGCCCCCTCAGTTACAGGGTTTTTTGAGTTTCCTCGGCTTTTCGGCGCTAGGAGGCTCTCGACCCGACAACTGACTTTATACGACAACAATACACCGTGGCGAAGGGTATACGGCTCAGTTTCCGAACTGATACCGAAGATTCCGTGTCACGGCGCGCAGTCGCAGGCATGGCCGGGTGGGGCGGTGCTGGCGGCGATTGCTGACGCTCTCTATATCGGTTGCAGAAGCTCAGCAACACACGTGAAATTCGGAGTGATTTTGGCAGGTGCGTCGTGATCGACGCCCTCGCGTCCGATCGCGTTCGTTAGGTGCCCGATGGTGCCCGAAAAGAAAAGCGAGTCGGCCGATCGCAAATTCTTCGAGGTCTGCAGGGCGTTCACATCGCAGAAACGTTGACGATGGGATCACATCGGTCCGCTGAAGTCATTTCTTGATCGTGGAATCCGGATTGCTCCTTTCACGTTGACCTCACTGGTGACGGTCACATGTGCGAGGCCTTATGGAGATTCGCGACGGCTTCATCCTCGGCATCTTCAACTACTGCGACCGATGGTGCGAGCGGTGTGCGTTCACCAATCGGTGCCGAGTGTTTGCCGATACCGCCGAAATCGAGTTCGAGGAAGGGAACGGCCCGCTGACCGGCGCGAAGTACCTGCGTGACCGGCGCCTGGCGAAGCTGCCCGAAATCGACGTTCCGGAGACCAACGCCAGCGACCACCCACGGTCGCCGATGCCCGAGGAGGATATCGATGTCTTGCTCCAGAACCTCGAAGCCTCGACCGGTCCAGACCCCGAGGTTGTCGCCGGCGGCCTTGCGCTGCGGGAACGGCTGCGCGTACTCAATCGATCCGCCGATCCCACCGTGCGCGACGCGATTGAAACGATCCAGCATTTCATGCTGTTCGTGCCGATGAAGATGATGCGCGCGCTTTCTCAAGTGGCGCGAGGACATCGGGGCGGGCAGCAATCGGACGCCAACGGCTCCGGAAAGGCCGCATTGCTCGGTCTCGAGCGGATGGCGCACGCGTGGCAGGCACTCATCGACGCCCAGTGTCTGTCCGCCCGGGAGGCGGCGCCGTTCCTCGCCGAGATCGCGCGATTGCGGCGCAATCTCGATCGAGCACTTCCCGACGCGGGGGCATTCGTGCGTCCGGGCTTCGACGAGCCCGAGGCGGTGAAGCGGCTCGAAGCGGCTGAATGGTCGCAGTTATCGTGACGGCGCCAGAGGGTGAATCATGTCAATGAGCGATTGGGTAATTGGGTGAGTGGGCGATTGCACTGGGTAATGGGAGATTGAGTGATTGGATTGATCGATTGCGCGAATCACCGCAGTCGCCATCGGCCTATCTCTGCAGTCCGCTACTCATCAATCGCGCAATCACCCAATGCAATCACCGAGTCCCACCCAATCGCCCAATGCAATCACCCAATCACCCAATCGCCCAATGCGATCGCCCACTCACCCAATTACCCAATCACCAAATGAAAAAGCCCGAGGCTTTTTCAAGCCTCGGGCTTGGTGAAAATAATCCCGGCAGCGACCTACTCTCCCACGCACCTACGCACGCAGTACCATCGGCGGTAGCAAGCTTAACTTCCGTGTTCGGAATGGGAACGGGTGTGACCCTGCTCCTATGACCACCGGGAAACTTGGTGTCTGGGGTCCCGCCTTCGCTCGCGATGCGAGCTACGGCGCGACAGGCCTGATACCGGCTTGTCACGCCGAAGCGCCGTGAGGCGCGGAGGCGGATCGTCCCAGAACATCTTGTTTGCCCGCCATGGCTCCGACGGAGCGACGGCGGGTGAATATCCCGCAATACCCGTCATTCAGTGATTTGTTGATTGAGCGGTTGAGCGATTGCCTTTGGCGATTGGTTGATTCAGGCGATTGAAACAATCACCCCATCGACCAATTGTCCACTGCAATCACTCAATTACCCACTCACTCAATCATTCATTGAATGATTAGCGATAGTTCTTTGATCACACACCCACAGCAAGTAAGTGAATGGTCAAGCCTCACGGCTGATTAGTAGTGGTCAGCTGAACGTGTTGCCACGCTTACACACCCACCCTATATACCTGGTGGTCTACCAGGAGCCTTCAGGGATCCGAAGATCCAGGGAAATCTCATCTTGAGGAGGGTTTCACGCTTAGATGCCTTCAGCGTTTCTCCCGTCCGGACTTAGCTACCCAGCGCTGCCTCTGGCGAGACAACTGGTACACTAGAGGTCCGTCCAACCCGGTCCTCTCGTACTAAGGTCAGACCCTCTCAAATTTCCTGCGCCCACCGTAGATAGAGACCGAACTGTCTCGCGACGTTCTAAACCCAGCTCACGTACCGCTTTAACCGGCGAACAGCCGGACCCTTGGAACCTGCTACAGCTCCAGGATGCGATGAGCCGACATCGAGGTGCCAAACCTGGGCGTCGATGTGAACTCTTGGCCCAGATCAGCCTGTTATCCCCGGCGTACCTTTTATCCGTTGAGCGATGGCCCTTCCATGCGGGACCACCGGATCACTAAGACCTGCTTTCGCATCTGCTCGACGTGTGTGTCTCGCAGTTAAGCTCGCTTATGCCTTTGCACTCTATGGCTGATTTCCAAACAGCCTGAGCGAACCTTCGTGCGCCTCCGTTACCGTTTAGGAGGCGACCGCCCCAGTCAAACTACCCGCCTAGCAGTGTCCCGAACCCGGATCACGGGTTGCGGTTAGAACGCCGGAGTCGTAAGGGTGGTATCTCACCGTTGGCTCCCCCGAGACCGAGATCCCGGGTTCAAAGCCTCCCACCTATCCTGCGCATACGACGCCAGCACTCACTACTAAGGTGCAGTAAAGGTGCACGGGGTCTTTTCGTCTTACGGCGGGCAACCGGCGTCTTCACCGGTACCACAAATTCGCAGTGTTCCACGTTGAGACAGCGCTCAAATCGTTACGCCATTCGTGCAGGTCGGAACTTACCCGACAAGGAATTTCGCTACCTTAGGACCGTTATAGTTACGGCCGCCGTTTACCGGGGCTTCAATTCAAGGCGTCGCCTTGCAGCTAACCTCTCCTTTTAACCTTCCGGCACCGGGCAGGCGTCAGACCCTATACGTCGTTTTCGACTTAGCAGAGCCCTGTGTTTTTAGTAAACAGTCGCTTGAGCCTCTTAACTGCAACTCCCGATCGCTTCGTGGCGCGAAGCCACTGACGAGTAGGAGCACCCCTTCTCCCGAAGTTACGGGGTAATTTTGCCTAGTTCCTAAACGTAGAGTCACACTTGCGCCTGAGGATATTCTCCTCGCCTACCTGTGTCGGTTTGCGGTACGGGTACTTGGAACTCTCCTTAGAGGCTTTTCTCGGCAGCGTAGCATCTGCGACTTTATGAGCCTTGCGGCTCTCGCTCCGGCACCTCAGGGAATGCGACCCAACGGATTTACCTGCTGGATCCCCCTACATGCCTCAACCTGGCGCCTTTCGGCCCTCTCCAGGCTCGCATAGCTTCCTGCGTCCCCCCATCGTGATAACGATTTCCAAGTAGTTCCGGAATATTAACCGGATGTGCATCCGCTACGCCTTTCGGCCTCGCGTTAGCTCCCGACTAACCCTGAGCGGACGAACCTACCTCAGGAATCCTTAGGCTTACGGCGGGGAAGATTCTCACTTCCCTTCTCGCTACTTATGCCGGCAGGGTCACTTCCTACCACTCCACCAGTCCTTGTCGGTCTGGCTTCACGGCTGTAGGAACGCTCCTCTACCAATGATGGACCTCGCAAGATCCATCAGTCATCAGCTTCGGTCTTGTGCTTAAGCCCCGTTACATTGTCGGCCCGGAGCCGCTTGACCAGTGAGCTATTACGCTTTCTTTAAAGGATGGCTGCTTCTAAGCCAACCTCCTGGTTGTCTAAGCGTCTCCAGATCCTTTCCCACTTAGCACAAAGTTTGGGACCTTAGCTGGATGTCTGGGCTGTTTCCCTTTCGACTATGAAGCTTAGCCCCCACAGTCTCACTCCCGGATTACGTGTCGATGGCA
>CAVRUW010000001.1:0-165000 GCA_963724485.1 uncultured Acidobacteriota bacterium | reverse complement strand
CCCGGAGGTGAAGTCGAGAAATCGCTCGAGCTGTTTGCGGATGCCATGCGCATTGGCCTCCACCTGTTCGAAAGTCAGCAGCGACCGCTCCAGGCTCTTACCGCTCGGGTCGCCGATGAGCCCCGTTCCGCCTCCTACGAGCGCAATGGGACGATGCCCGAGGCGTTGCAACCGCGCGAGGCCCATCACCGTCAGCAGGTTGCCAACGTGCAAGCTGGCCGCAGTGGGATCGAATCCGATATATGCCGTTACGGACTCGCGCGCCAACGCCTCACTCAACCCCTCGGTCGTCTCCGACAACATGCCCCGCCAGCGCAAATCCGAAAGGAAGTCCATCTGCTCATTATGTAGGAGGGCATGTGAGCTGGCCGGGCTGAAGCCCGGCCCCTCGGATCCAAAGCCTTCGAGGAATTTCTGGTGAGGGACCGGGCTTAGCCCGGTTGTCAAGCTCCTCATGCCCATACCCTACAATTGCGACAGATGCGCATCACCCGCCGTGACGCGCTCCGGGCATTTGTCGCTACGGGCGTTGGGCTGACTACGGGCCGGGTGGCGTACGGCGCAGCGTACGAGCGTCATCGATTGGTTCGCGTCGAGCAGGAAATCCCGGTTTCAGGACTCCCACCGTCGCTTGACGGCCTGCGGGTGGGGCTCATCACGGACATCCATCACAGCAACACTGTCGACGCGGACTCCGTCACTCGAGCGGTGACGCTGCTTCACTCGGCGCAGCCCGACTTGACCGTTCTCGGCGGCGACTATGTCACTTTCGGCGACCGTGCCTATGTCGAACCGGTGGCGGAGTTGCTGGCGCCGCTTGCGAATGCCCCCTACGGATCATTCGCCGTTCTCGGAAACCACGACGACGATCGCGACATGCCGGCGGCCTTGTCACGCCGGGGATTTACGGTCCTCAAGGATCAACGCACGACCATCTCCCTCCGCCACGAGCCGATCGACATCGTCGGCATCCGTTTCTGGACGCGAAGAGTCGAGCACATCACCCAGGTCCTGAAGGGCGCCGGACCGAGCACCATCCTCCTGGCGCACGATCCGCGGCGGCTCACGCAAGCCGCACAACTCGACGTGCCGCTGGTGTTATCGGGTCACACGCATGGAGGCCAGGTGCTGCTGCCGGGAGCCGGCGCGATCGCGGGAAGAGAATTCCCGGTGCTCGCTGGTTTCGCGCGTGAGTTGAATACGTCGTTGTTCGTCAGTCGAGGCGTTGGCACGGTGTACGTGCCAGTTCGTATCAATTGTCCGCCTGACGTCGCCGTTCTCACGCTGCGGACGACGTTTGCGCGGTGACGGCAATCGCCTAATCAACAAATCACGCAATGCAATCGCCAATTCACCTTAATCACCCAATCACTCAATGTCATTTGCGCGTGGCAACGCGCAGTTGATTGACGACGCCAAGAACACCTGGCAAGCCGCGGAGACTTCCTTCGGCGATCTGGCGATCACCGCTCGCTCTCACTTCACCGAGCAGCAAGATGCGCGCGCCGTTGACAATGATGTGAATGGCGTGAGGACCGCGTGCGACGTCGGTGCCATCGAGACCAAACCGCGCAGTGTCCCGCAGTTCGCTGACTGCCGCGCCTGACAGCTGTCCGCCGGGTGCGTACCGCTCCAGTGCGGAACTTCCATAGATGGCAATGTAGGCGTTCAGTCGGATGTCATCGTCGCCCTGGTGGGTGGGCAGAACTTCGATTCGATTGTCGACCACCTCGATCTCGCGAATCTTGCGCGCCGCCTGTTCTGCTTGTGCCTTGAGTTGAGGCGTGCGCACGAACCCTTGAAGAGTCAGCGTTCCCTTTTGATACTGCCCGCTGATCCAGTCGAACGCGGTGTAGGTCCGCAGGCCATAGATGGCGCGCATTGCGTCGATGAGTGGACGATCCGCCTGCGCCGTGACCGATGCGCCGGTGATCGCGATCAGAACGAGCGCCGCAAGCATGCGAATCATGCGGATGTCACCCTCAGTGCTTCCGAGTGCTGACGAAGCGCCGGCCGTCGAGACGCCAGTCACCGTCGAGAACGCGCTGAATCGCTTCCGGGTAGATGCGGTGCTCCGTCTCCAGGATCCTGGCGGACAGCGTGTCGGCCGTGTCGTCCGGGAGTACGGGCACGGCTGCTTGTACCACGATCGGGCCCGCGTCGAGCTCGGCATTGACGAAATGAACGGTTGCGCCCGTGACGCTCACGCCATGGTCGAAGGCCTGATGTTGCGCATCGAGTCCAGGAAACGCGGGGAGCAGCGAGGGGTGGATGTTGAGAATCCGGTTCGGAAAGGCATCCACGAACGTTGGGCTCAGGAGGCGCATGAAGCCGGCCAGGCAGACGAGGTCCACGCGATGTTGCTGCAGGGCCTCGACGAGTCGACGGTCATAGTCGTTGCGTGTGGCCGAACCGGCGTGGGGAATTACGAGGGTGTCGAGTCCCGCGCCGCGCGCGCGATCGAGCCCGGGCGCGTCGGGAATGTTTGAGATCACGACGGCGATCGACGCGCGGAGGGTGCCGGCGTCGATGGCGTCGATGATGGCCTGGAGATTCGAGCCGCGGCCCGAGATGAGAATGCCAAGCCGCGGCATGCCTACTCTCAGACGTAGCGGACGTCGCGATCACCGGCGACGATCGCGCCGATGACGATGGGCGATTCGCGGCGAGAGGTCAGATCTTCGAGGACGGCGTCGACAAGGGTCGGCGTGCAGACGAGGATCATCCCGACTCCCATATTGAACGTCCGCAACATGTCATCCTCCGGCACAGCGCCCGCCTGCTGGAGCCACTGAAACAACGCCGGCACATCCCACGCCGATCGCTGAACCTCCGCCGCTGTCCCTTCAGGCAACACCCGTGGGAGGTTGTCGGTGATTCCCCCACCGGTAATATGCGCGATGCCCTTCACCGCACCCTTCGCGACCAGCGGATAAACCGCTTGCAGATAGGAGCGATGCGGAGTCAGCAGCGCCTCGCCGATGGACTCCGTACCCAACTCGTCGACCTTGCTGTCCACCGTCAGGCCCAGATGCTCGAACGCGATGCGCCGCGCCAGCGAGTAGCCGTTGGTATGCAGTCCGCTCGAGGGCAGTCCGATCAAGATGTCGCCGATCGCAATGCTCCGGCCGTCGACCAGCAACTGAGACTCGACCGCGCCGACAATGAAGCCGGCGAGGTCGTACTCGCCCTCAGCGTAGAAGCCGGGCATCTCCGCGGTTTCGCCACCAAGAAGCGCGCAGCCATTCTCGCGACAACCACGGGCAAGCCCTTCGATCACTTGTTCAGCGACATCGGGTTGCAATCGCCCGGTCGCGAGGTAGTCGAGAAAGAACAGCGGCCGCGCTCCCTGGACGAGGATGTCGTTCACGCAGTGATTGACAAGATCCAACCCGATGGTGCGATGCGCGTTGGCCATGAACGCGACCTTCAGCTTCGTGCCGACACCGTCGGCGCTCGACACCAGAATCGGCCGCTCCCACGCCGTCGGATCGAGTTGAAACAATCCGCCGAACGACCCGATTTCCGACAGAACACCAGAGGTGAACGTCGACCGCGCGAGCGCTTTGATGCGACGGACGGTTTCGTTGCCGGCGTCGATGTCGACGCCCGAGGCTTTGTAATCCATCGAATCGATCAGAAATCCAGCTTGGTGATGAGTTGCTCGGCCAGACGGCGGGTTGCCGAGCCGTCCGCTGCCGCCCAGTAGCCACGCCGGACCGTGGCGAAGAACTGCTCTTCTTCGAGGTCTTCCTCGAGCATGTCGAACCCTTCGGCAACGAGCCCAATCGCGCCCGGCTGATCCTTCTGAGCCTCGAGCACCTTCAGGAAGAGCGGCGTATTCCTCAGTGCCGTCTTTGCTATTGCGAGCACGAGCGGCGCGCGAATCGGATCACGCGACGGAATGCCTTCGGTCAGAAGAATCTCCAGAGCTTCGGCGTTCCCCTTGATCGCGTTGGCGCCAAGACCGGCTGCCGCCGCGCGCACCAGTTCCTGATAGCCAGGATTGTCGTCGGCAAAGGTCAACACCTTCTGCAGGTAGCCAATGTGCGACGAGCAATTGACACCGAGAAGGCAGATTCCGGCCGCCACGGTTGGTTGAAGAACACGCCCTCCGGCTCGCTGGAGCGCTGCCAGCGTCGAAAGCGACTGCTTGTCCCCAATCATCCCAAGCGCGATGACCGCGTCGTCCTGGAGCGGGCCTTCGAGCTTGGCCACTTCGGTGAGGCGCGGCACCGCGTAGGCGTGCTTGAAGTCACCGAGAGCTTCGATGACGGTGCTGCGGAAGTGATCGACGCCGCGAGTGACGTCAACCAGAAGCGCCTCACGTACGTTGGGATCGTCGCCAACTGCTGCGAGTGCCCGCACCAGCGACGGGCGCACGAAATCACCCTGCTCCTTCGGCAGTGCCGCCAGAAAACGAGGTGCCAACGCCGGATCCGGATGGCGCTCAAAATAACCGTACGCGACCTCGCGCAGCCGGTCGTTCGGCGAATCGAGCGCCTCGCGCATTTGATCGACGGCGCGCGGATCATTAAAGCCTGTCAGAAGAACCAGACTCTTGAAGCGAATGTACCCGTCCTTGTGCTCTTGCACCGCCTGCAACAGGACCGGGACAGCCTGGGCTGCCGGCGCGCGGCGGACGACCCTTCCGGCCTTC
Source organism: uncultured Acidobacteriota bacterium (assembly GCA_963724485.1). Taxonomy (GTDB): domain Bacteria; phylum Acidobacteriota; class Vicinamibacteria; order Vicinamibacterales; family UBA2999; genus JACCSI01. Next base: position 160,340 of record CAVRUW010000001.1, on the reverse strand, counting down.
ATTCGAGCGGGATAGTCGACATCGCCTAGATGATCGACCGCCGCACGCAAGTCCGCGGGGGAGGTTGGCGAGGGGCCTCGCTCCTGTGCGACAGCGAGGCTGGTGACACCGGCGAGCGCAACTAGCAGCGTCGCGGTGCGGCAGACATCAAACAACGCCTTCTGGCTCTTCTTCGGGCAGCGGGATCTTGGCGCCATTGAGCTTGAGAGTGAGCTGCAGGTACGCATTCTCGTCGCGCGGAAATGCAACTGGATACACGCCTGTATAACACGACGTGCAGTAGTGTTGGCGTCGCGCACCAACCGACTCGAGGAGTCCTTCAAGGCTGAGGTATCCGAGCGAGTCAGCACCGACGTAACGGCGAATCTCGTCGAGCGAATGGGTGGCCGCAATCAACTCGCTGCGGCGCGGTGTGTCGACGCCATAGAAACACGGTGAGATCGTCGGCGGGCAACTGATTCGCAGGTGCACCTCGCTCGCACCCGCAGCCCGTACCATTTTCACGATCTTCCGGCTCGTCGTCCCTCGGACGATCGAGTCGTCGATGAGAACCACGCGCTGGCCGGCGAGGATGCTCTTGACCGGGTTCAGCTTGACCTTGACGCCGAAGTGCCGAATCGCCTGTGCCGGCTCGATGAACGTCCGGCCCACGTAGTGGTTCCGGATGAGTCCGAACCGCAAAGGGACGTGCGCTTCCTCGGCGTAACCGGTGGCCGCGCAGACACCCGAGTCCGGAATCGGCACGACCACATCCGCTGGCACCGCGGTTTCGCGCGCAAGCAAGCGCCCAAGATTCGTGCGGACTTCGTTGACACTCTGGCCGAACACCTCGCTGTCTGGACGCGCGAAGTAGACATGCTCGAAAACGCAGTGCGAAAGCTTTCCCTGCGGAAACGCCGCAATCGACTTCACGCCGTCCCGGCCAATCACCACCACTTCACCTGGAGCAATTTCGCGAACATAGGTCGCGTTGATCAGGTCGAGCGCACAGGTCTCGGAACAGACGACCCACGCATCTCCGAGCTTGCCAAGTGCGAGCGGACGGAACCCATGAGGGTCGCGCATTGCGATCAAATGGTCCTTCGTGAGGACCGCGAACGAAAACGCTCCCGATAGCTTCGTCAGTGAATCGACCAGTGCATCTTCGACGCCGCCGGCCTGAGATCGCGCGAAGAGATGCACGAGAATTTCTGTATCGCTGTTGGTTTGAAAGATTGAGCCTTCTTTTACGAGACGCTCCCGAATCTCATTGGCATTGACGATATTGCCGTTGTGACAGACGGCAATCTGCCCGTGCACGCAGTCGATGACGATGGGCTGAGCATTGGACAGCTTGCTCTCACCAGCCGTGGAATAGCGGGTGTGACCGATAGCGAGATGACCCGGCAAAGTCGCCAGTGTCTCCTCGTCGAAGATCTCACTGACGTATCCCATCTCGCGCACGGTCCGAATAAGCGTGCCGTCGGCCGTTGCGATTCCGGCGCTTTCCTGCCCCCGGTGCTGAAGGGCATATAGACCCAGATACGCCAGCTTGGAGGCCTCGGTGTGACCGTAGATGCCGAAGACGCCGCATTCTTCGCGGAACTTATCGAACATGGGTCGTCTCCTGTCGAAGCTCCGCCGCAAGTATCGTAAGAATAACCCGCGAAATCCGCTCCGCTTCGCCAAAGCAGTATTGTCTTGCCCCGCTCCGCGGGGCGAGACATCTTCCAAGCTGCTTGGCAAGGTTGGCTCCGTGATTACGACGATGAACCTGGAAGATGTCTCACTCATGATGAGTCATTCGGCGCTCGATGGCGGTGGCCCACAACGTCTCGGCTTCGTTGCGCCCAACGTCGATTACTACGTGTCCATCCACGTGCAGTCGAATACGGCCGCCGTCGGTATGCCCGATCTCCGTGGCTGGCACGCCGGCAGAACGTGCCGCATCGAGCAGCGCTGGCAGTGTCGCGGGAGAAGCCGACACCACCACTCTCGAGGCTGATTCACCAAAGAGGGTCGCGTTCACGCGAAACGCCTCGGGAACGAGGCTCACGCTTGCGATCTCGGCCGTCACGCCAAAAGCCGTGTCGAAGCAACACTCGGCCAGCGCTACCGCAAGCCCACCTTCGGAACAATCGTGCGCCGATTCGACGAGACCACTTCGAATGGCGTGCACAACGAGACGCTGAAGCGCCCGTTCGCGCGTCAGATCCAGTTCAGGAGGAGCCCCAGCGACCGTGTCATGGAGGAGTGCCAGGGTACTCGCTGCCGCCCAGTTCCCCTCGATTATCCCCCAGCAAGACCACTCGAGCCCCCTTCGACTGGAATCGCCGGGTGACCGTCTTCGAGGCGTCCTCCAGCAACCCGACGACGCCGAGCACAGGCGTCGGATAGATCGCCTCGCCTTCCGTCTCGTTGTACAGGCTCACGTTTCCGCCCGTAATCGGTACGTCGAGCGCGCGGCACGCATCGCCGATGCCGCGCACGGCTTCGGCCAGCTGCCACATGATCTCGGGGCGCTCGGGATTGCCGAAGTTGAGGTTATTGGTTGCGCCGATCGGTTCCGCTCCCGCGCACGCCACGTTCCGTGCCGATTCCGCAACCGCGAGCATTGCACCGCGGTACGGATCGAGATAGCAAAAGCGACCATTGCAGTCGACAGAGACTGCCAGGCCGCGGTTCGTCCCCTTGATTCGCGTAACGCCCGCCGAGGTTCCGGGACGCGCAATGGTGTTGGTCCCAACGGTGTGATCGTATTGCCGGTAGGCCCAGCTCTTGCTGGCGATCACCGGCGACGCGAGCAGTGCGTGAAGGGCTTGGGTGGGATCCGCCGGGGCGCCGATCTCATCGAACGAAAGCCTCTGAACCCTGCGCTGCCACTCCGGCTCCGCCATCGGCCGCCGATAGAGTGGTCCCTCGTCAGTCAACGCCCGCGTGGGGACATCCGCTACCAACGTTCCGCGCTCGAAGATTCGCACTCGGCCGGTGCGGGTGACTGTGCCGATCTCGACGGCGTGCAGGTCCCACTTCTCGAAGACCTCAATCACCTCGTGCTCACGCCCCTTCTCGACCACCAGGAGCATCCGCTCCTGCGACTCGGAAAGCATGATCTCGTAGGGTGCCATCGCGGTCTCTCGTTGTGGAACGAGCGTCACCTCGACATCCATGCCGCTGCCGCCGCGTGAGCTCATCTCGCTCGTGGCACACGTCAACCCGGCTGCCCCCATGTCCTGAATGCCAACGACCGCCCCGGTCTTCATCACTTCGAGGCAGGCTTCCATCAGGAGCTTCTCCATGAACGGATCGCCCACCTGCACAGCCGGTCTTTTCTCCGCAGACGACTCATCAAACTCCGCCGACGCCATCGTCGCGCCATGGATGCCGTCACGGCCGGTCTTGGCTCCGACGTAAAAGACCGGATTGCCTTCACCGCGCGCCGCGCCCTTGATGATGTCGTCACGATGCGCGAGACCGAGGCAGAGGACGTTGACCAGCGGATTGCCGGCGTACTTGTCGTCGAAGTAGATCTCGCCGCCGATGGTCGGAATCCCGATGCTGTTCCCGTAGCCACCGACGCCGGCGACAACGCCTGCGAAAATGCGGCGTGCCAGCGGTCGTTCGAGTGACCCGAAGCGAAGGGCATTGAGGAGCCCGATGGGCCGGGCGCCCATGGTGAAGATGTCGCGAATGATGCCGCCGACACCCGTCGCCGCCCCCTGATAGGGTTCGATGAACGACGGATGGTTGTGGGATTCGATCTTGAACACCGCGCACAGTCCATCGCCGATGTCCACGGCGCCAGCGTTTTCCCCGGGGCCCTGCACGACGCGCGTGCCGGTCGTCGGCAGCGTCTTGAGGTGGACACGTGAGCTCTTGTAGCTGCAGTGCTCGGACCACATCACAGAGAACAAACCCAGTTCGAGCAGATTGGGGGTGCGGCCCATCAACTCGCAAATGCGGTCGTACTCGTCCGGCTTCAGCCCGTGCTGCTCGAGAACAGTGCGATCGATGACGTTCATGGACGACAATGTGTTTCGTTCCCTCGACGACTAAGCATGCTGGGCCACGCTCTGTGCAAAATGGTTGACGATCGATTGAAGTACGACGCGGCCGTCAGCGCTGCCCAGCGATGACTCGCAGGCACGCTCGGGATGCGGCATCAAACCGGCCACGTTCCGAGCTCGATTGCAAATGCCGGCAATGTTGTTGATTGATCCGTTGGGATTGGCGCTGTCGTTCGCCTGCCCCGTCGCGTCCGTGTAGCGGAAGATGACCTGCCGCTGTGCTTCGAGCTCGCGGATGGTGTCCGGATCGGCAAAGTAGTTTCCTTCACCGTGAGCGATTGGCAACTCCAGGACCTGACCGACGCCGCACGCTCCGGTAAATGGCGTATCGATTTCCTCAACGCGCACGTGAACGTGCGCTGACACGAACTTGATACCGCGATTCCGCACCATGGCTCCCGGCAACAGGCCGGCCTCGAGCAGAACTTGAAACCCGTTGCAGATGCCCAGTACCGGTCCGCCCCTCTCCGCGAATCGCGATACCGCGGCCATGATCGGCGAGAAGCGCGCAATCGCCCCCGTGCGCAGGTAGTCTCCGTGCGCGAAGCCCCCCGGCAGGATGACGGCGTCGGCACCACCGAGATCCGTGTCCTTGTGCCACACCAATTCCGCCTGCTGACCAAGGACCTGGCCGGCTGCATACCAGGCATCGCGATCGGAGTTCGAACCCGGGAAGATAACAACAGCGAACTTCATGGCCCCTCGACCTTACAGAATCTCGACGCGATAACTTTCGATCACCGGATTGGCGAGAAGCTTGTCCGCCATCTCGGTGACGCGAGCTTTCGCCGTCCCGGCATCACTGCCGTCGAGCTCGACTTCGAAGAACTTGCCCTGTCTCACGTCTTTGACGTCGCTGTACCCGAGTGAAGTTAGGGCGTCAGCGACCACCCGCCCCTGCGGATCGAAAACCGATGGTTTCAACGTGACGTACACCCGCGCTCGCATTCCTGCTCCTGTGGGCGATCATGGCGCCCGGCCGATCTAGTGACTCCCTGCGAAAACCCGATCGAGGATGGCGTCCACGTTGCGCAGCTGTTCGCGCAAATCAAATGCCTTCTCGATCTCTTCCTCGTTCAACACCTTTCTCACATCCGGATCGCTCAGGAGCAGAGTCTTGAAATCCTTCTGGTCGTGGAAGGAACGCATGGCGTTCCGCTGGACCCATTCATAGGCCTGCTCGCGAGAAACACCACGGCGAGCCAGTTCCAGCAACACCTGCCCCGAGAAGATCACGCCGCGTGAACGTTCTAGGTTTTCCCGCATCCGCTCAGGATAAACAACCAACCCAGCGACGATGCGCGTGAAGCGGCGCAGCATGTGATCGAGCGCGATGAAGCTGTCCGGCAAGATCACGCGCTCGACCGACGAATGCGAGATGTCGCGCTCGTGCCACAGCGCGACGTTTTCCAAGGCCGCCATCGCGTTCGCGCGCACCAGCCTGGCGAGGCCGACGACCTGCTCGCAACCAATCGGGTTGCGCTTGTGCGGCATGGCCGATGACCCCTTCTGCCCTTTGGCAAACGGCTCTTCGACCTCACCAATCTCGGTCTTCTGCAGTCCTCGGACCTCGAGTGCGAACTTTTCGAGCGACGCCGCCACAATCGCCAACGCGGTCAGCAGTTCGGCGTGACGATCACGCTGTATCACTTGCGACGAGATGGGCGCGGGTTCGAGCCCCAGACGCCGGCACACGTTGGCTTCGATCGTCGGATCGAGATGCGCGAAGGTCCCCACCGCGCCCGAGATCTTGCCGACCGCCACAGTGCTGCGAGCCCGTTGCACGCGCACAATGCCGCGCTTCACTTCGGCATACCACAGCGCCAGCTTGAGGCCGAGGGTCATGGGCTCGGCATGCACGCCGTGCGTGCGGCCGATCATCGGTGTCATGCGATATTCCTGCGCGCGGGCCGCGATCGCCTGGGACAGCGCTTCGAGATCAGCCAGGATGAGGTCGCATGCCTCCCGCATCTGAATGGCCTGCGCCGTGTCCACGACGTCGGACGAGGTCAGGCCAAAGTGCAGCCATCTCGCGGAAGGCCCAACCTGCTCGGCCACGGCGGTCGTAAACGCAATCACATCGTGCTGCGTCGTTTTTTCGATTTCCTCGATGCGCGCGATGTCGAAGCCGGCCTTGCTCTCGAGATCCCGAACCGCCTCGGACGGAACGATGTCCGCGTCAGCCATCGCGTGAGCAGCAGCAATCTCGACCTGGAGCCACGTTTCGTAACGACGCTGCTCGCTCCAGATTCGGCCCATCTCAGGATGGGTATAGCGCTCAATCAATCCGCAGTTGCTCCCTGGTCAGCTGCAATCCGTTGACATTGCCCAACACGGTGGCGCTGAGCCCGTCACGAGCGAACAGCTCGCCCGCCAATCGCCGCACGTCTTCGGCCGTCACGCGTTCGATGGATTCGAGCATCTCGTCGAGCGAATCCTCTCGATCGCGGTAGATCTCCTGGCGTGCATGATGCGACATGCGGCTCGAGGTGCTCTCGAGGTTCAACATCAAGGAACCCTTGAGATGGTCTTTCGCACGGCGCAACTCGTCGGCGGGAATCGGCTCGTTGCGCATCCGCCGAATCTCGGCGACAACGACGTCAACCAGTTCGCTCACGACCTCGTTGCCGCAACCGGCGTAAATACTGAGCGCGCCGGCATCCTGATAGGCGCTCATCGACGAAAAGACCGAATACGCCAGTCCGCGACGTTCCCGGACGTTCTGGAACAGCCGAGAGCTCATCGACCCGCCAAGAACAGTGTTGAGCGCGTGCCCAACGTAGCGATCGGCGTGATTCTGCGGCAAGCCAGTCGTTCCGAGGCACACATGGCTCTGCTCGAGGTCCTTGTGTCGGACCTGGACAGCTGGAACGATCGATGGCGGCGCGTCGGCGATCGGGCTGCCGTTCAACGCCACGTTCGAAAACGCGTTCTCCACGAGCGCCTTGACTGCCTCGTGCTCGAGATTGCCCGCGGCAACGACGATCAGGTTCTGAGCGACGTAGGCATCCCTGAAGTACTGCTTGAGCGTCGCCTGATCGAGCGCCGACACCGTCGACGGAAGGCCGAGGATCGGGCGCCCCAACGGATGGCCGCTCCAGAACCCCTCCGCGAAGATCTCGTGAACGAGATCGTCCGGCGTGTCCTCCACCATCTTGATCTCTTCGAGCACGACTTTCTTTTCGCGTTCGATGTCCTCCGCACCGAAGACGGGGCGGGAGACGAGATCCGTCAGGATGTCCACCGCCAGCGCCAGGTGCTGGTCGAGCACCTTGACGTAATAGCCGGCGTACTCCTTCGATGTGAAGGCGTCGAGCTGCCCTCCGATCGAGTCCACCTGTTGCGCGATGTCTTCGGCGGATCGATTTTCAGTGCCCTTGAAGAGCATGTGCTCGACGAAATGAGCGATGCCAGCGTGGTCCGTCGGCTCGTGACGGGACCCGCGGGTGAGCCAAACACCAATCGACACCGACCGCACGTACGGCATCGCTTCGGTCACGAGACGAAGACCGTTCGCGAGGGTCTCGCGTTGGATGCGGGGCTCAGTCACGCTTGTGTGGGAAAGCGTCTAACTCGTTGTAATTAAAGGGATTAAAACCGGATGATATCATGTGCAGGTCATGAGTGCAAGGGCAGTGGATCTCGCCGAACTGGAGCTCCACGAGCTCGAAGCGCAGCTCGCCGAGCGCGGTCATCCGCCCTTCCGCGCCCGTCAGATCTTCCGTTGGATTTGGAAACGCGGGGTCACGGACATCGCGTTGATGACCGACCTGAGTCGGCCGCTGCGTGAGCAGCTCGCCGCCGAGTTCAGGATCCACACACCTCGAACGGCTCGCCGTGATGTCTCCGAGGACGGCACGCAAAAGTTCGTCCTCGCACTGGAAGACGACAAGCAAATCGAGTCGGTTTTCATCCCGGATACCCCGGCGCAGACGTTCTGCATTTCGACACAGGTCGGTTGCGCGATGGGGTGTGCCTTTTGTTTGACCGGAAAGATGGGCCTCATCCGAAACCTGTCCGCCGGCGAGATCGCTGGCCAGGTTCGCGTTCTGGCCCACGCCCTCGACCTCGACGATCGCACGTTCAATATCGTCTTGATGGGCATGGGCGAGCCGCTGCACAACTACGACGCGACGATGAAGGCGTTGCGGATCCTGAACGATAGCCATGGGCTGGCCGTCAACCCGAAGCGGGTCACGTTGTCCACGGTGGGTCTGGTGCCGCTCCTCGATCGCCTGGCGCAGGAAGAGCTGATGCCCAACCTCGCCGTCTCGCTCCACGCGACCACCGAGGAGCAGCGCGCCGCGATTGTCCCGCCGACGAAGAAGTATTCGCTTCACGACATTCTGGAGGCCTGCCGGCGATTCCCGCTGTCCAAGCGGAGCCGGATCACGTTCGAGTACGTCCTCCTCGAAGGCGTGAATGACTCGCCAGAAGATGCGAGGCGGCTCGCGAAGCTCCTGGCGAACATCAAAGCCAAGGTCAATCTGATACCCCTCAATGCCGCGCCCGGCATCCCCTTCGAGCGCCCGTCGGATGCCCGAGTCGATGCCTTCGCACGCATCCTCGCGGACCGTGAAATCACGGTGTCGGTCCGGAAGAGCCGTGGCCGGGACATTCGCGCCGCCTGCGGCCAACTCATCGTCGAAGGCCAGCGCCGCTCGGCTGGCCAACGCCTCGCCGCCGCCCTTCAGTAATCGGTCTCCGGTCTCCAGTCTCCGGTCTCCGGTCTCCGAGTAAGTTGCCAATTTGTAACTTGCAACTTGTAACTTGTAACTTGTTACCTGATGTGTATCATTCCCATATATGGGAGACCCGATTGCTGAAGCCGCGGCTCGCAAGGGAAGCGCCGAGCTGTTGATCCTCGCGGCCCTCGAAGACGGACAACTGCACGGCTATGACATCGCGCGCGAGATTGCCCGCCGGTCGGACGGCCTGCTGACCTTTCATGTCGCCTCGCTGTACCCACTGCTCTATCGCCTCGAGGATCGACGGTGGATCAGTGGACGCTGGGTGGAAAAGCCAGGCCAGCGGCGACGACGGTGCTACCGGCTGACCGCTGAAGGCAAGCGCGTTCTGGCCTCGCAGCGCAGCCGCTGGTCCTCGTTCGTCGGCGCTCTCACCAAAGCAGCCGGACTGCGCCATGCGTGATTGGGCGGCCGAAGTCCGTGCGCGCATCGCGAAGAACGACGACGACACTCTTCCAACAGACATCGTCGACGAGATCGGCCACCACCTCGCTGACATACATCGCGCAGCGCTGTTTCGCGGGGATTCCCAAGACGAGGCCGATCGCCTGGTCGCGGACGAGTTGAGCAACATCGGGCCAATCGCCGATGCCATCCGTCGCCGGCGGCACGTCCAACAGAGTCGCGCGGACGACGACTCCTGGTTCTGGTCAGGTGTCTCCCGCGATATCACTCACGCCTGGCGAGTGCTGGCGGTAAGACGAGCGCACTCGACACTGGTCGTCTTCACGCTCGCCGTGGCCATTGGTTCGTGCACGGCCGTGTTCAGTCTCGTCAACTCACTAATCCTGGGACGATTGCCGTACGCGGACCCCGAACGGCTCGTGTTGTTGTGGGAAGCGGATGCGGACGATCGCACATCGCAGTTCATCGTCTCGCAGCCGAACTATCAGGATTGGGTCACCGAGACGCGAAGCTTCGCCGCGCTCGGCCTCTGGGAATACAACACGTTCAACGTCTCGGCGACGGTCGACCCTGAGCAAGTCCCTGGCCTGCGTGCGTCCTCCTCGCTTTTCAATGTGCTCGGTGTGAAGCCGGCTCTTGGCCGGGTGTTCACCGCAGCCGAAGACGAACCCGGCCATCGCGTGACGGTGATCTCCGACGCCGTCTGGAAAGTTCACTTCGGCGCCGATCCAGCGGTCATTGGACGCGAGATCCGTCTCAATGGAAACGTTTACGAGGTCATCGGCGTCATGCCGGCCGGTTTCGAGTTCCCACGGAAGGGCACCGGCATCTGGGTCCCTATTCAATTCACTGAACAAGATCGGAATCGCGGCTCACATTCCTTCTATGTAGCGGGACGACTCGCGGAAGGCGTCACGTTCGAGCAAGCTCGCGACGAAGTCGAGCGACTCGGCGAATCCCTCCGCAGCCGCTACGAGGAAAACGAGGGCGAGAGCGCCACGGTGGAACGGATGGAGGAGTTCGGGCTCTTGAACACTCGCCGGATTCTCGTTGCACTCTCGGGAGCAGTCGCGTTGGTGCTGCTCATCGCGTGCATCAATGTTGCTGGCCTTCAGGTCGCCCTTGGTCTCGCCCGACGCCGTGAGTTCGTGACGAGGCTGTCAATCGGGGCACGCTATCCGCACCTGGTGCGGCAGGTCCTGGCCGAAAGCCTGATGCTGGCCGGCCTGGGCTGTATTGGTGGTCTTGCCCTGGCCTTGCTGGTAACGCGGTCGGTCGACCTGATCCTCAGCCCAGGCTTTCGTACCTTGCCATTTCGTGGCGACGTCGCCGTCGCGCTGGACGGTCGGGTAATGATGTTCGCAGTCGTCGTGGCCGGGCTTTCGGCGCTGCTGTTTGCGTTTGCGCCGCTCGTCGGCTTGAGACGCCAGTCGCTTCAGGCGATGCTGCGAGAGGGAGACCGCGGCGCAACGCGCCTCGCTACCGGCACTCGACGGGCGCTGGTCGCCATTGAAGTCGCCATGGCCATCATCGTCCTGTGCGGAGCTGGCTTGATGATTCGCAGCCTCTCGCGGCTGCTGCAAGTGGATCCGGGGTTCAATCCGTCGAGCACGTTGGTGATGGCCGTCTCGTTGCCACAGGTCAACACTTACGGACCACCGGACCGAGTGGACTTCTGCAGGAACCTGGCACGGGAGCTCTCGGGTGTGCCTGGCATCGTCAAATCGAGCGCCATCAGCCACCTTCCATTGAATGGATCCAACGCCAGTCGCGGTTTCTTCATCGAAGGTCGTAATCCACCGCGGCCAAATGAGCCGGGACTCGAGCCAACTATCCGACTGATCTGCCCCGGATACTTTGCGACTCTCGAGATCCCGCTGCTCTCCGGCCGCGATTTCAATGAACAGGATGGCCGCGACGGAACGCAGGTCGTGATCCTGAATCGCGCCACCGCGGAGCGGTACTGGCCAAACGGTGACGCTCTGGGGCAACGGTTCAAGCTTGGCGGCATCAACAGCACCAATCCGTGGTTGACCGTGATCGGGATTGTCGACAACGTCAGGCACTTCGCACTCGAAGCGGAACCATCTCGCGAGATCTACCGCTCGTACAGCCAGGCCGCATGGCCAGTGATGACAATCGTCGCCAAGACCGCGGGGGAACCGCTTCTCTGGCAGCGACAAGTACGAGACGCCATCGGGCGCGTCGAGCTCCAGTTGCCGGCGGCCAACCCTCGCTCACTAGAAGCTGTGGTGAATGGATCGATTGCGTGGCGCGAAACGCCCATGCGACTTCTGACCGGGTTCGCCGTAGTTGGCTTGCTGCTCGTAGCCATCGGCGTCTACGGCGTGCTCGCATACTACGTTTCACAGCGGAAGCGCGAGTTCGGCGTGCGTCTGGCGCTTGGTGCCTCCAAGTCGCGACTCGTCGCGGTCGTCCTCCGTCAATCTGCCGTCCCAGTCCTGGCCGGCGTAATCGTTGGCGTTGCCGGGTCGCTCCTGTCGGGCCGCTGGCTTGCGTCGTTGCTCTACGAAGTTGAGCCCAGCGATCCCGTCGTGCTGATCAGCATTGCCGCATTGCTTACGATCGTCGCCGTCGTCTCGAGCTGGATTCCGGCACGGCGCGCCGCGATGGTCGACCCGCTCGTCGCGTTGCGGGAGGAGTGAAGCGGAGCCGGTGCGCTACGCCGCAGTAGGCGCTCCGAACCAAGTGGTTAACGCGTCAGCGAGCCCCGGCTGGGCCTTCACGGAATTACCACGTCTACCCATTCATTCCGCGAATGACCAGGAGGCACCGGCACTCGGAAGTAGTTATCGGTGACTGCCGTCGATCCATCCTCGATGGTTAGGGCAGGACGACGAGTGCCGCGCTGCGAGTCGCGAAAGCGATCCGCCAGCAGTCGTGAGATCTCCCGCAGTCGGTGTGCTCGCTGCTTGGTCACACTTCCGTGGACCCGGCCTGGGAGTTTCGATGCCACGGTTCCGGGGCGATCTGAATACGGGAACACATGCAAGTGCGTCAGCGGCGACTGTTCGAGATAGTGCGCTAGTTCCTCGAAGTCCTCGTCGCTCTCCCCAGGAAAGCCCGCTATCACGTCGGAGCCAATCGCGGCATGCGGTAACCGGCGTCGCACGGCATCTACGAGATCGCCGAAGTACTCGATCGTGTACGGGCGTTTCATGGCTCTCAATATCCGGTTCGACGCATGCTGTAACGGCAGATGAAAGTGTGGTGCGCATCGAAGCTCCAGGGCTTCGAGTGGAAAATCCATCGGCTCGAGGGAGCTGATTCGAACCAGAACCGGACTCTGGACGAGGTCGCGCAGGAGTTCGATGAGGCTCGAGCGTGGCATCAGATCGCGGCCGTAAGATCCGAGGTGGACGCCGGTAACCACGATTTCGCGATACCCCGCGTCGACCACGCGATCGACCTCGGCGCGAATCTCATGCGCCATGCGGCTTCGACTCGCACCACGAGTCGTCGGAATGATGCAGTAGCTGCACGATTCCTCACAGCCCGTTTGTACTCGCAGGGTCCACGACGTGCGTCCCATCAAGCCTGGCGCGAGCCGCCGGCCACATGGACCCTCCTGATCTGATTGCGTGAAGTCGTCGCGCCTCATCAACGACGCAACGAAGGTCATCGACGCCTTGGCGTGGTTGGGCACCACGCTGACGACGCCAGGAAGCGCAGCCACTTCGTCCGGACATCGCGTGGCATAGCAGCCGGTGGCGACGATGCGCGCGTTAGGGTTCTCGCGGGCGACTCGACGAATCGTTTGGCGTGCTCCCTGGTCGGCGCTTGCAGTGACCGAGCAGGTGTTGACGATGACGATGTCCGCGTGGTCGCTCGAGACGCAGGTGGCGCCTCGCGCCTGCAGCTCCGCTTCGATCGCAAGCGAGTCTGCCTGGTTGACGCGGCACCCGAAGGTAATCACGGAGTAGTTCAACCTCGGTCTCCAGTCGCCGGTCACCGTTCACTGATCAGTGACCAGTGGCGAGCGCCTTCCGGCCGATGTCGCGACGGTACTGCATCCCATCAAAGTGAATGAGAGCGGCGGCCTCGTACGCCCGCGCGATCGCATCAGCAAAGGTCGCACCATGGGCAACGACGGTCAAGACGCGTCCTCCAGCCGTGACCAGGTGTTGTCCCTCCCTTTTGACACCAGCGTAGAGCACCTGAACATCCGGGTACTCGGCGGCGACTCGATCGAGCCCGTCGATGCGATCACCGGTCCGAACGGCATTCGGATATCCGGCAGCGGCGAGGACCACGCCAACATGCGGTTCGGGCCCCAACTTGACGCGCGCGGATCGCATGACGCCGGTTGCCGCCGCCCACAAAATCGGCGTGAGCGGTTCGGCAATCATCGGCAGCACGACTTGTGCTTCGGGATCGCCAAACCGCACGTTGAACTCGATGACCTTGGGGCCGTCAGCCGTCAGCATGAGGCCGCAGTACAAGACGCCTCGATACGGCATCCCCTCGGCAATGAGACCCTGCAGGACCGGACCGACGATCGATGTGAGGATCCGATTCTCGGTCGCGGCATCTACCAACGGGCTCGGTGCAAACGCCCCCATGCCGCCCGTATTGGGACCCTCATCGTCATCGAAGATTCGCTTGTGATCCTGCGCCACGACGAGTGGCACCGCGTGTTCGCCATCAGCGAGGACAAAAAAAGAAACCTCCGGTCCCTCGAGACGCTCCTCCAGCACGATGCGAGCACCGGCGTCGCCAAAGCTTCGCTCCGACATTGCCGCATGGATTGCCGCTTCAGCTTCGGCAAGGTTGCCGGCCACAATCACCCCTTTGCCGGCTGCCAGGCCGTCGGCTTTGACGACCGGGGCCGTCCCCAACTCGCCACGCCGGGCAAGGGACAACGCCTCGTTGATATCGGAGCAGACCTCGTACCGCGCCGTGGGGATGCGATGGCGTCGCATGAAGTCTTTTGCGAAGGCTTTGCTGGTCTCTAGCTGAGCCGGCAATCGACGTGGGCCGAATATTGGCCGACCGCGGGCGCTGAAGAGGTCGGCAATGCCGCGGGCGAGAGGGGCTTCAGGACCGACCACGGTCAGATCCACCGCCTCGGCTTCGACCAAAGCCAGTACGGCCTCGGGGTCCGAGAGGTCGACCGCGATGGTTTGAAACTCCTGACCGATCCCTGGATTACCGGGCGCGCACAGAACGCGGTCGACCCCTGGATCGCTCGCGAGCTTGCGGCACAAGGCGTGTTCGCGGGCGCCGGAGCCCACGACAAGGATAAGCATCTAACTTACTGAATTGAATGGAGTTAGAGTCTATGACCGAACGGTGAAAGTGTGTGATAGCCTAACATATTCGGCCGGTCGAAATTTTCCGGTCAGAAGTTTCACAGTTCCACCGTTCCAAGGTTCCAGAGTTCCAAGGTTTCAGAGTTCATCGGTCGCGTAAGCACGCAGCCGTCGAGAACTCTGGAGCGTTGGAACTTTGGAACTTGGAACCGTGGAGCTGACGATTGAAAGGGGGTGATTGCATATGGCCGAGGTGAAAATCCAGGAGGGCGAATCGATCGAGAGTGCGCTTCGCCGCTTCAAGCGCAAGGTTCAGCAAGAGGACATCATCAAGGACATCAAGAAACACTCCTTTTATCTGAAACCTGGTGACAAGCGTCGCGCCAAGCAGGCGCTGGCCCGCAAACGCAACCGCAAGAAGATGCGGCGCGAAGCCGAGTAGCGGTAGAATTCACCCCAACTTTCGAGGACACCTCGCATGGACATCGCGGAACGCACGGTGAGTGATGTCACCGTGCTCGATTTGAAGGGCAAGATGACGCTCGGCGAAGGCGACGAGCTCTTGAAGGACAAGATCAACAGCCTGCTGGCCGGCGGTAAGAAGAAGCTGGTCCTGAACCTCGAGGGCGTGCCGTATATCGATTCGGCAGGCCTTGGCGAGATCGTGCGCACGTACACGACCGTCAGCCGTCAGGGTGGCAGCCTCAAGCTGCTCAACCTGACCAAGCGAATCGAGGACTTGCTGGCTATCACGAAGCTTCTGACCGTGTTCGAGACCTACGACACGGAGCAAGAGGCCGTGAAGAGCTTCAGCGGCTAAGCAACGAGTGGAGACGCGGTCCCTGGCTTCCCCGGCTCAGGAGCGCCGTGGGGGGCTTGTGCTCACCGGCCTGCTGATCTCGATGCGGCCGGAGCAATGGACCAAGAATCTGATTGTCTTTGCGGCGCTCATTTTTGGGCACCGCTTGTTGGATCCGGCCGCCGTGGGATTCTCACTGGCGGCCTTTTTGATTTTCTGCGCGGTCTCGGGCGTCGTCTATTTGATCAACGACGTCGGAGATCGCGACGCCGATCGTCTGCACCCCCACAAGCAGCGCCGACCAATTGCCGCGGGCGATCTCGCGGTGCCGACCGCACTCGGCGCGGCAGTGATCATCGGGGGTGCTGCCGTCGCATCGGCGTTCTGGTTGCGGCCGGCGCTGGGCTGGATTGTGGTGACGTACCTGGGACTCTTCGTCTGGTACTCCCGCACGCTCAAACACGTGGTGATTTTGGATGTGCTGACGATTGCGATGGGGTTCGTGCTGCGCGCCGCGGGTGGCGCGGCGGCGATCGCAGTTCCGATGAGCTCGTGGCTCCTCGTCTGCACGATTTTGCTGGCGCTGTTCCTCGGGCTGAGTAAGCGACGTCACGAACTGACGCTGCTCGCCGGGAGCGCCACCGGGCACCGAAGAATTCTGGAGGAGTACAACCCGTATCTGCTCGATCAGATGATCAGCGTGGTCACAGCCTCGACGCTGATGGCCTACATCATCTACTGCACGAGCCCAGAGACGACTGAGAAGTTCGGCACCGGTCAATTGGTGCTGACCATCCCGTTCCCGATATACGGCATCTTTCGCTACCTGTATCTCGTGCACCAGCGCGGCGCAGGCAGCCCGTCCGAGATGTTGTTGACGGATCGACCACTCGTCGCTTGCATTGCCCTCTGGGGTCTCGCAGTTATCGGCATCATCTATCGACCGTTCGGGCTGTAGCCAGACAGATTAGGCGTTAGTTTCCGGTTGTCAGTTTCCAGTTCAAGGAAGCGGCAGTCTTCTTTGAACTACCAACTGGTAACGGGAAACCGACAGCGAAAGGCTACGATTTGCGCTCGAAAGTCGCGGTTCTCAAGACGTCGCCCGGATCGGTCCTGCGGGACTATCACGAGCTGATGAACCTGGCGGGGTATCAGGAGGTCCTGGACAAGGACGTCGATACCGCGCTCAAGGTCAACATCTCGTGGCATTTCTTCTTCCCCGGATCTTCGACCCCTCCCTGGCAGCTCGATGGCGTGATTCGCGCCATGCAGCATGACGGCTATCGGTCCGAGTTGCTTCACGCCTGCCACAACCGGACGGTCGTCATCGATGCCCACCTCGGCGAGCGAGAGAACAAGCAGCTTCCGGTCGTCGAGGCGCATGGCCTGCGAAACATTCATCTCTACGAAGGCGACGAGGAGTGGATCCACATCCGCGACGCGGTCGGCGATCTGGCAGACAAGTTCCTGTGCCTGAATGACGTCTACCGTGACGGCTTCATGATCCCGCGCCGCTTGATCGGCGAGAACATCGTGCACCTGCCGACGGTCAAGACGCACGTGTTCACCACGACGACCGGCGCGATGAAGAACGCGTTTGGCGGCCTGCTCAACGAGCGGCGCCACTGGACCCATCCGGTGATTCACGAAACGCTGGTCGATCTGCTGATGATCCAGCGGCGCATTCACCGCGGTGTGTTCGCGGTGATGGACGGTACATTCGCGGGCGACGGACCTGGCCCGCGCTGCATGATTCCGCACGCCAAGAACATCATTCTGGCGAGCGCCGATCAAGTCGCCATCGATGCCGTCGCGGCGCGGCTCATGGGCTTCGATCCACTCAGCATCAAGTACATCCGGTTGGCGCACGACGCCGGCTTGGGCTGTGGCGATCCGCGTGAGATCGAAATCGTCGGCGATCAAGAGGCGGCGGCGGAGAACTGGCAGTTCGTCGGTCCGTTCAAGGACATGACGTTCGCGTCACGCATGCAGCATCTGATCTACTGGGGGCCGCTTCGCAAGCCAATCGAGTGGTCGCTGAGGACCGTCCTGGCGCCGTGGGCGTACATCGCCAGCGTCATTTACCACGACAGCTATTGGTTCCCGTGGAACGCCGAGCGCATCACTAAGCAGGTGTTGTCGAGTCCATGGGGTCGTCTGTTTCAAAACTGGGAGCGGGTGCAATCCGACGACAACGGCTTTCCCGATGTCGGTGAGCAACCCGCAACCGCACCACGAGCGGGAGCACGGGCTCTGGCTCAATCCATTGGCATTCTGGGGACCTGCATCAAGGAGGCCCCGGAGTTCGCCAGCCGTCGTCGCCGCAAGGCACGGCAGGCGCCGCGTGAGGCGGCGTAAGGACACGACATGGCCGACTTCAACATCCGCTCCGAGTCGATCGACGTCGAGCAGATCATGCAGCAGATTCGCACGCGTATCAGCGAGAAGCGTGGCGTGGACTACACCGAGGACCAGATCCGCGAGCTCGCCTCGGTCCGGCTCGAGAAGTTTCTTGATCCGAAGAATCTTCGATCCGATCTGATCGAACAGTTCCGCCGCAGCCGGCAGACCGCTCCCGACGAGCTCGGACCGGTTTATCCACCCTATGAGTTCTCGGATCAAACGCTCTTCACCTCCCACCGGGGGCTGCTACGTTTCATCCGCCGGCTGTTGAACCCGGTCCTGAAGCTGTTCTTCAATCCCAACACCTTGAATCAGGTCCTGCATGCACAGTCGCAGTTCAATCTCGACATGCTCCAACGCGACCGGGAGCGAAGGGGCGAACGAAACGACTGGCACACGCTCTACTACGAAGTGCTCCACAACCTGGTCCTCGAAACCACTCGCAGCGGCATCGAGCTCAAGAACATGAAGATGCGACTCGAGGCGCTCTCGAGCCGCCTGGAGTTCAGCGAGAGGCGCGTTCGGGCCCTCGAAGGGGTCGTGCAGTACCGGCCGGAGGTCGTGCGTCCGCGCGATCGGGATCGCGACCGGGACCGGGACCGTCATCGCGAACGCCAAGCGCCGCAGGCCGGGGGGGAAGGCCACGAGGAATCGACGACCGCCGGGCCGTCGCTTGCCGACGCCGTACCGGGCGCGGCCGATCAAACCATCAGCAACACACCCGTTGATCCCGGTACTCGTCGCCGCCGACGGCGCCGGCGCGGACGCCGCGGCCCTGGCCTGGCGCCGGTTGGCATCCCCGGTCAAGAAGCTACGACACCAGCCGTCGATCCGCAGACGGCCGACACCATCAGCGGAGACGACGGCTTCGAGGATGCTGACGAACCCGAGTTCAACGATCAGCCGGCACAGGAGATGTCCGCACCGGAGGACGAACCTGTCGCTGATCAACCGGACCCGCTGGAACCGAACGACCCCGACCGCCAGTGAAGATCGCCGTTGTCGTCCAGCGCTACGGCGCAGACATCAATGGTGGCGCAGAGCTCCACGCGCGCTACATCGCCGAGCATCTCGCACGTCACGCGACGGTCGAAGTGCTGACGACCTGCGCCACCGACTACATCACGTGGGGGAATGCTCTACCCGCGGGCGAGGAAATCGTTCACGGCGTCACGGTGCGGCGTTTCGCCGTTGCCCGGGAACGTGATCCCGACACATTCGGAAAACTCTCGCTGCGGGTGTTCAGCAAGCGGCATTCGCTACGACAGGAACTGGCGTGGCTCGAAGCTGAAGGACCGACGAGCCCGGCGCTGATTTCGTTCATCCGCGCCAACGAGGCCTCGTACGATTTCTTCATCTTTTTCAGCTTTCGCTATTACCACGCGTATCACGGTGTGCGAGCGGTCGCTCACAAAGCGATCCTCGTGCCGACGGCCGAGCGGGATGGTGCGTTGGGCCTCGGCATCTTTGCGCCCGTTTTCCGAAGCGTCCGCGGGCTCATGTATAACTCCCTCGAGGAACGTGCGCTGATACGGATGGTGTCCGGCAACGACAACGTGCCGGGCGTAGTGGTCGGGATCGGATCCGACATCCCTGCTCACCGCGATGCGGCGCGCTTCCGGCAGAAGTTCGACCTCCACGATCGTTTCGCGATTTTCATCGGCCGAATCGACGAGAACAAGGGGTGTCGCGAACTGTTCGACTACTTCCTGCGGTACTCGGAAATCGTGTCGGGTGGCGTCCACCTGGTCCTGATCGGCAAGCCGGTCATCCCGATCCCAAATCACCCAAGAATTCATCATCTCGGGTTCGTTTCGGACCAGGACAAGTTCGACGCTCTCGCAGCGGCCGAACTGCTGGTCATGCCTTCTTACTTCGAGAGCTTGTCGATGGTCGCACTCGAAGCCTGGGCGCTCGGCAAACCCGTGCTGGCCAACGGCCGATGCGACGTCCTGAAGGGGCAATGCATCCGAAGCAACGGCGGCTTGTATTACGAGAACTTCCAGGAGTTCCTGGAAACCCTGCGCATGATTGACTTCAGCCCGTCACTGGCGAGCGGACTGGGACGTAACGGGCAGGACTACTTCACGCGTCATTACGCGTGGCATGTGATCGAGCGCAAGTATCTCGACATGCTCGAACGACTGACTCGCGAGCCGGGTCAGAAGCCGTTCGAATCGGGCCTGGGATGGTTCGCTCGTCTGTTGACGAATCGCCCGCCAGCCGACGAGATCGTGGCGGCGCTGCCAACAGGTCCCGCGCGGGCCGACGAGGAACCGGTCGGCCGCCCGGACGAATCAACTCGCGATCGCTCGGGCGACAGGCTTCCGGTAGCGGCCCCGGCCCACGTCCGCCCATCAGGCCGGCACCAGCCGGCCCGGGCGACAACCGGAGGACCTACCGGCAGCGAGCCGGAGCGCGCAGCGCAGCGGCAGTCGTCACAAGGATCGCGCGACGAACGTCGCTCCGGCCGCTCTGGCTTGCGCGGACCACAAGGACATCGCCGAAGGCCCAACAATCGCTCCCGCCGCCGACCAGGTAACCGCTGAGCATGGCGCCCGCTGTTCACCAGGTGCTCGCCACGCTCGGATACGGAGACGCGATCGGCAACGAGGTGCTGGGCATTCAACGGGTGCTCAACCGCGCTGGATACTCGTCGGAAATTTTCGTCGAGACGGCCGACCGCAGGCTCGAGGACTTCACCGTTGACTATCGCGATCTACCTTCGGAGAGCCATCCCGACAACGTTCTGATTCATCACTTCTCGATCGGATCGCGCGCTTCACGCATCGCCTACGCCCTTCCCGATCGAATGATCCTCGTCTATCACAACATCACGCCCCCGGAATATTTCATCGACGTTCACCCGCTGCTGACACAGCAGTGCTTCCTGGGTCGCCGGGAGCTTGGCTTCTACGCGTCGAGATGCGAACTCGCTCTCGGTGATTCCGAGTACAACCGCCTCGAGCTCGAGTCGGCCGGCTTTCCTCGGACCGATGTACTCCCGGTCGTGCCGGATTTCGCTCACCTGTCAGGCCCAGCCAACTACATGCAAGCCAGGGCCTTCGACGATGACTGGGTCAACCTGCTATTCGTCGGCCGAACGATCCCGAACAAGCGGATCGAGGATGTGATCCGCTGGTTTCACTCCTACAAGCGCTGGCACAATCCACGCTCGCGGCTGCTGCTCGTTGGTTCTCACGCTGGATTCGAGCGCTATATCGCGATGCTCCACCAGTTCATCGCCCGTATCGGCGTCACCGACATCTACTTTCAAGGTCACGTGACGAACGAGGAGCTGGTGGCGTACTACGAACTGGCGGACGTCTTCCTGTGCGCGAGCGAGCACGAAGGGTTTTGCGTCCCGCTCATCGAAGCGTTTCACATGGGCGTGCCGGTGATTGCGTATGCGGCCGCTGCCGTGCCGGCCACGATGGACGGTGGCGGGATCCTGTTGCAAGACAAGAATCCGGCGGAGGTCGCGGGATTAATCGATACGCTCGTGACCAACGAGGCTTTCACCGACCGGGTCGTCCGCACCCAGGAGGACGCGTTGGCGCGCCTCGAGGCTCGAGATTTCGGCGGCATGGTCCTGCGGTTTGTCGACTCCGTGCGAACCGTCCCACGTTTGCCGCATCCCCTGACAAGTCTCGATTTCTGGGATCAGGTGAAGGTCGCCGACGAACTCGAAGATGTCCGGGCACACCGCCCCGGTGCCTTTCAGGCACTGCCGAAACGCGGGAGCGATCGGTGACGGTCAACCAATGGGTTCCGGCGGCGCACAAGGGCGATGCCGTCGGCGACAGCGCCCGACGGGTCCGGCATCTCCTGCGACGGCAGGGACACAGAGCGGAGATCTATGCCCTGACCGTAGACGAGGAGCTTCGCAGTGATGTTTTTTCGTTCGATTGCGCTGAGGCGCGGACCGGCGACATCACCATTCTGCACTTTGCCGTACCGTCACCGATGACCGAGGCGTTTGCAAATTTGCCGCGTGGACGCGTCCTGCAGTATCACAACGTC
Organism: uncultured Acidobacteriota bacterium; assembly: GCA_963724485.1. Taxonomy (GTDB): domain Bacteria; phylum Acidobacteriota; class Vicinamibacteria; order Vicinamibacterales; family UBA2999; genus JACCSI01. Next base: position 138,643 of record CAVRUW010000001.1, on the reverse strand, counting down.
ACACCTGCTCACTTCTTTGCCCCGTACGACCCCGGCATCTTCAGGATCGCGACCCTGGGGCGCGAGGAGCTGGCGACGCTGGCCGGACGCACAGACGCCGCTCTAGGCGATTCAGAATTCAATCGAAGCGAACTGTCGGCACTCGGATTCACCAACACCGCGGTGTTTCCGATCGCCATCGACCCGGATCGGATTCGCAACGCACCGGCCCGGCCGGCGCTCGAGGAGATTCTGTCGGACGGCCTGACCAACTTTCTGTTCGTCGGACGCATCGTGCCGAACAAGAAGATCGAAGACCACATTCGCCTGGCCGAGCACTACAAGCGGTACGTCGACACCGACTATCGATTCATCTTCGTCGGTAAGACCGATGGCGTGCCGCGCTACTACAACAGCGTGCGCGGTCTGATCGAGGAGTACCAGATGCCTCCGGATCGCTTCGTGTTCACCGGCACCGTCCCAGAAGAAGACCTGGCGACGTACTACCGAACGGCCAGCGTTTACATCTCGCTGTCGGAGCACGAGGGCTTCTGCGTTCCATTGCTCGAGGCGATGGCAGCCGACGTGCCCGTCCTCGCCTATTCATCGACGGCCGTGCCGGACACACTGGGTGGCGCTGGTGTGCAGTTTGCGCCGAAAGATCTGGAACACGCCGCCGAGTTGCTTGGCGAGCTCACCTTCAACGACGACTTGCGAGCCCGCGTCATCGACGGCCAGCGGCGCCGGCTCGGAGACTTCGGCGACGACCGAATCCTGCAAGAACTCGATCGTCTCCTTGCGATGGTGCACTGATGCGGATCGGCTTTGTCGTTCAGCGTTACGGGGCCGAAATTCTCGGCGGCTCCGAGTATCACTGCCGGTTGATCGCCGAGCGGGTGGCGCTCCGCCACGACGTCGAGGTCCTGACGACGTGTGCGCGGGACTACATCACCTGGAAGAACGACTATCCGGAAGGCAGCGACCGCATCCGCGGCGTCACCGTGCGTCGCTTCGCCAACGCACACCATCGCGACATCGAGGCCTTCAATCGCTACTCCGATTGGATCTTCGCGAACGAACATTCGCGAGACGACGAGATGAAATGGCTCGAGATGCAGGGGCCATGGTCACCTGCGCTTCTCGAGTACCTCAAACGTCACCATCGCTCCTACGACGCGCTCGTCTTCTTCACCTATCTATATGCACCCACCGTGCTGGGCCTGGAGATCGACCCGAGCCGCTCGATTCTGGTGCCGACCGCGCACGACGAGCCCGCGATTCACCTGAACCTCTACCGCGACATGTTCCGGTTGCCGACGGGCATTGCGTTCAATACCGAATCGGAGAAGAACTTTCTCAAGACCACGTTCGAGTTCCGGGCGGCGATCGAAGAAACGGTTGGTTGTGGTGTCGATCTCTTGCAAGGCGAAGGCGATGGATCGTCAGCCCCTCCCCCGCCTCAAGCCGATGACGATCCGGAGGTCGATGTCTTCGCTCAGCTCAAATCCCGCGGCATGGCTTTCCGTCGGCGGCACCGGCTCCAGGGGCAGTTCCTGTTGTACGGTGGCCGCATCGACGCGGGAAAAGGCTGCGAGGAACTGCTCGAATATTTCACCAGCTACAAGGAGCACGGCGGCGAGGCGGCGCTGGTCCTGATGGGCGTCAAGCTGATGCAGATTCCGGAGGTGCCGTGGGTGCAGTTCGCGGGTCTGCTCTCTGAGCGCGAACGGCTTCAGGCACTCGAGGCGGCGACGGTGGTCGTCGTGCCCTCACCGTTCGAGAGCCTTTCGCTGCTCGCCCTTGAAGCGATGGCGGTTGGAACGCCAGTGCTCTGCAACGCTCGCAGTGAGGTGCTCGTTGAGCATTGCTTGAAGAGCAATGCCGGTCTGTTCTACGCCGATCGAGATGAGTTCATCGAATGCGCCAACCTCTTGCTCGGCGACGAGCGCATGCGGCGATCGATGGGCCGCAACGGCAAGGAATACATCAAGCGAAACTACCGCTGGGACGTCATCCTGTCGAAGTACGAACGGCTGTTCAGTGGGCTCCGTGGGCGGTAACAACCGAGCTCGAAAACACAGGGAGACCGGGGAGCTGAGGGAGCGTGGCAGATCGCCCGGCGAACGCGGCGAAGCCGCGTGTGATCCTCCCCGATCTCTTGATCTCCCTGTCGTACGCGTTACTCGTCCCTTAATGCGACTACAGGATCCATCGCGGCGGCGCGGCGCGCGGGGAGCCAGCACGCGAACACCGCCACCGCCACGAACAGCACCGCTATCGCGGCGTACGTCGGAGGATCCGTAGGCGTCACTCCCACGCAAAGCGTGGCACGATGTCTTTTGTCAGCGTGTCCATGGGCACTCCTTGGCCGCGCGCTAGTTCAGAACCCACAGCTTGTCGCACTTTCTGTACCGCTTCGTCAATCGCCTTAAGTGAAACCCTCTCAGCGAGTTCTCGAGCCGATCGATCGTCGGACCGCCCGTGGATGGAACCATCGCATCCCGAAACTGGACATGCGATCCGCGGCTGGTTGGCTATGCGGCGCCGGTGTGTGGTATCTGTGACGCGATCCAGATGAATTCACCGAAAAGGCGCCACATGCACACAACCGTTCCGATCTCGGTCGTCCGCCGCCCATTGATAGCGGTTGTCGGCCTGTCGTTGGCTTTAGCTGCCTGCGCCAAGGGAGCTTCCGGGAAGGTTGATCAGCCAAAGCCACCCGCGGCTCCGCAAGCAGCAACGCCGGGAGCAACTCCGGCGGCGGGAGCGGCCGCCAAGCCCGCGGCACCGAAGGCCCTGATCGCTACATCAGGAGATGGAACGAAGATCGCCTACGAACGTACTGGCAGTGGTCCAGCGCTCTTGTTGCTCCACGGTGGTGGTCAAACTCGGAGTGCCTGGAACGAAAGCGGGTATGTCGAGCGCCTCAGCAAGCGCTTCACGGTCATCACGATGGACCAGCGCGGCACCGGCGACAGCGACAAACCGGTCACGCTCGAGGGCTATGGATTGGATCGCGTGCTCGCGGATATCCTGGCCGTCGCCGACGCCGCCGGCGCCCAAAAATTCTACGTCTGGGGATACGGTCACGGCGCCAGCATCGCCCGCTATCTGGCCGCTCGCTCGGACCGCGTGATCTCCGCCGTCCTGGTCGCCACGACGCTTGGACCAGCGGTCACCGGGATCGTCAAGGACGCCATCGTCGCGATGCGCACGAAATGGCAGCCGCTGATGGATGCTCGCCGTGAAGGCAAGCTCGACATGAGCAAGCTATCGGCGGGCGATCGATCGGCGCTCGAAGGTGGTACTCCCATCGCTGCGTTATCACTGGGCGCGATGCTCGACTACCCGCCGCTGGAACCGCCCGAGATCAAGGCGCGCACGCTGTGGGTCGTCGGCGGGGCCGATACGGCGGCGATGGAGAACGTCAAAGCCTACGAAGGCAAACTGGAAGGAACGAACGTCACGCTCAAGGTCTTGAGCAGCGCAAGCTATTCAGATTGCTTCATCAAGACCGACGAGGTGCTCGGCGCGATCGATCCGTTTCTCGGGACCGCCGCCAAGTGATCGCCGAGTCGCGACCTGCTGTCTCGATCCGTCTCGCGACGGATAGCGATCGAGTGTTCTTGCAGCAAATTGCGGAACGGCTCGCCGACTTCGATTTGCCGCGCAATCGGACAGCGGCGGAAGTCGCCGAAGCCGACCGCAGTGCGCTCAACAAGGCGCTCGATCATCCGATCTCGGGTACCGAGCTTTTCGTCGCGGAGGTCAGTGGTCAGCCAGCCGGTTGCCTGTTGATGTGGACGATGCAGGACTATTTTTCTGGCGGCTGGCACTCACATATCTCGGTGATTGCGGTGACGCGTGAGGCTGAGGGGAAAGGCGTAGGTCGAGCCCTGATGGAGCACGCCGAAACCTGGGCCCGCGATCGAGGGCATCGGACCATCACCTTGAGCGTGTTCGAAAACAACCGCCGCGCGCAGGGGCTTTATGAGCGGATGGGATACCAGAGCGAGATCCGCCGCTATTCGAAGCACCTCTAGGGCTTGAGCACAGGGAGTTCAGGGAGTTCAGGAAAAATTCTGGCTCCCAGATCTCCCTGATCTCCCTGTCTCCTATTCGACGTCGCTGCCCACCGGTTCGAGCTCGTCCCCGTTTTCGATCGGGTTGGACGCATCGAGCGCAGCGCCGGTGGTGGCTTTCTTACGGCGGGGACGAATGTCGTAGCGCTTGATCATCTCGTTGAGCGTGGTCGGTTTGATCCGCAGCAACTCGGCAGCCCGCTTTTGCACGCCGCCAGCGGCTTCGAGCGCTGACTCGATCCATTGGCGCTCGTAGGCAGCGGTCACTTCCTTCAGCGACACGCCTTCTGACGGCATCACGATGTGCGGCATCTGGAAGTTGGGCGCCCGCCGGACGTGATCCGGAATCAGGTCCGGACCAATCCGCGGACCTTGCGTCAGGACCGTGGCACGCTCGATCACGTTTTCGAGCTCGCGCACGTTGCCCGGCCAGTCGTACTCCATGAGCAGATCGAGTGACTCCGGGGCCATTTCTAGATTGGGGCGCGCGTTCTCCGAGCCGTACTTCTCGAGGAAATGCTGGACGAGCAACGGGATGTCGTCCTTGCGGTCCCGGAGCGAAGGCAGGTGAATGGCGATGACGGCCAGCCGGTAAAACAGATCTTCGCGGAAGCGGCCTTCTTCGACCTCGCGCTTCAAGTCGACGTTGGTCGCGGCAATGATGCGCACGTCGACTTTGATCGTTTCCATCCCGCCGAGCCGCATGAACTCGCGTTCCTGCATCACGCGCAGCAGCTTGGCCTGCGTCTCGAGCGGGATGTTGCCGATTTCGTCGAAGAAGATACTGCCCTTGTCGGCGAGGTCGAACAGACCCTTCTTGGGATAGACGGCGCCGGTAAACGCGCCCTTGACGTGGCCGAACAACGTGGATTCGAGGAGATCGGGCGGCAGGTTACCCGAGTTGACGGTCACGAATGACTTCTCGGAGCGCGACGAGTTGCTGTGAATCGCGCGGGCCACGAGCTCCTTGCCGGTGCCACTCTCGCCGGTAATCAGAATCGTCGATCGGCTCGGTGCCGCCTGGATGATCAGGTCGAAGACCTGCCTCATCCGCGGGCTCTTGCCGATGATGCCGGCGAACTTGTGGTAGCGAGCCTGCAGGTTCTGTCGCAGCGCGACGTTTTCGGCGACCAGCCGGCGGCGCTCGACGGCGTTGCGGAGCACGACCAGCACCTCGTCGTTCTTGAACGGCTTGGTGATGTAGTCGAACGCGCCCTTCTTCATCGCGGTGATCGCGTTTTCCATCGAGGCAAACGCGGTAATCATCACCACCGGCAGCTCTTCGTCGTGCTTGTGCAGTTCCTCGAGGACGTGCATGCCGTCAATTCCCGGCATCATCATGTCGGCAATGACGGCATCGAACGGCAGCGCCTTGGCCAGGTCGAGACCTTCGGCGCCGTTGGACGCGAGGCGCACGGAGTATCCCTCGCGGACCAGGAGGGTCTCCAGAATTTCCCGCATGATTTCCTCGTCGTCGATGACGAGGATCGAGGCATTGCGCCGCATAACGTCTTACCTGGCGATCGCGGTCGGGTGAACCGCAGCCGTCTTGAACCGCAGCGCGAAGCGTGTTCCCTGCCCGGGCACGCTATCGCAGTGAATCGTTCCGTCGTGTTCCCGCACGATGCCGTAAGCGATCGAAAGCCCCAAACCGGTTCCCTGACCCGTGGCTTTGGTCGTGAAGAACGGATCGTAGATGCGCGCCAGATGCTCGGGGGGGATGCCGCTGCCAGTATCCGAGACTTCGGCGACCGCGTCGCCGTGCTCAATCCTCGTGGCAATCGTCAGCCACCCACCGCTTGGCATCGCATCCCGTGCGTTCAACAACAAATTCAAGAATACCTGTTGCAGCTTGAACTCGTAACCCTCGATTGGCACCGATCCAGCCGAGAGCTCGCGGCGAATCTTGATGCTTCCCTTCTCGAGCTGATGCTCGAGCAGCGACAACACGTCGCCGATGATCTTGTTGAGGTCGACCGGCGCCCGTTCGGCGGCCTCAGCCGCGCTCGGACGCGAGAGGGTCAAGAGGCCGTTTACGATGCGGGCGGCGCGGAAGGTCTGTTTCTCGATCTTTTCGAGCACCTTGGTGCGCGGATCGCTGGGGTCGGCCTGCTCCAACAGCATCTGGGTAAAGCTCGAAATGCCTGTGAGCGGCGTGTTGACCTCGTGAGCGACGCCGGCGGCCAGCAAACCGAGCGACGCCATCTTCTCGGAGATCCGCAGCTGTTCCTCGAGCTCCGCGCGCTCGGTGATGTCCTCGAGAATGACAATCGTACCTGCTTGAGCGTCGGCACCGACGACCGCTTGCAGCGGAACCATCGTGACGTTGACCAGAACACCAAGTGCCTCTGCAGTTCGGGCTTTTATGGGAACACGGAACAGGCTCGTGCCGTGCGGTGACTTCGTCCGACCGGCGCGAATCGCCTCGACGAATGGCGCATCGAATAAGCGCTCGAGAGGCTGACCGAGCGCGTCGGCGCGCGTGATGCCGTACATCCGCTCCAGTGCCTGGTTCCACCGAATCACACGATCGTCCAACCCCACGACCAGCAACCCATCGTCGAGAGATTCGAGGATGTTCTCGTTGAAGGTGCGAAGACGGTCGAGCTCCGACGCCTTGAGATGGAGCTGGCGATAAAGCCGCCCGTTCTCGATGGCGGTCGCTGCCTGACCGGCGACGGCCGTGAGCAGGTTCATGTCTTCGCTGGTGAGCGGCTCGCCGGTCTCCCGCCGGCCGAGCGCAAACACGGCGTTCACGCGGTCATTCGAGATGCACGGTATGAGGTAGTAGATGCCAGCGTCGCGCCACAGCTCGACCTCTTCGGCCGTGAACCGGCCGACCGCCAGCGGATCGTCGAGACGCACTGCGTGGCCATTGGCCAGGCGGCCGCCGATGCCGGACGCGGTCGACAGCCGCGGAAGCAAACTGTCAAAGCCCGCGACGCGCACAGGCTCGAAGTCTCCGGTCTCGCTGGCCGACATCAACGCCATGCGATCGACCACGAATGTTTCCTTGATCCGCGACACCAGGCGATCCGATAGCCGGTTCAAATCCAGGTCGCCGTTGAGGTCGCGCGCGAACGCCACCAGCGCCCGGCGGTAGTCGTAGCGATCCCGATAGAAGGCCCGGTCGATCGCCGATTGGACTGCTTCCTTGACGGGTCGAGCCAACAGCAGGACGATCACGGTCGCGAGAAACGCGATCAGCCACCGATGCTCGTCTTCGGTCTGGATGAGGAATCCGCCTGACGTTCGCAGGATGAGCACATAGATTGCCGCAATCGCCGCGAGCACCGCGGTGTAGACGAGCAGGCGCTTCAGGATCACCTCGACGTCCATCAACCGGTAGCGAACGATGGCCGAGGCAAACGCCAACGGAATGAGCGCGAATGGAATCGCCAGAAGCTCCATCGGGAGCGACGGATCCACGCCGAAGAAGACGAACGGGACGGTGTAGCCGAGCGTGAAGGGCAGCACACCGAGCGCGGTGCCCCAGACAATCCACCGCAGCTGCCGGGTCGACGTCACCGAACGGACTTTTCGTAAAGCACGAACCAGGACCAGCAGACCGGCGCCGAGGTATGCCGTCAGGTGAACGAGCTCGAGTGTGTCGATGAGCGAGATCAGCCGAACGAAGTAGTCGGGATCGACCTCAGCCCGCACGAGAGCGAGCACGCGTGTGGATCCGAGGACCGCGGCCGGCAGGTAGATCGTCGGCAACCATCGAGCGAGCAATGCGGTGTAGCCCTGAGAGTGCGGCCGCTCGGGGAACACGAGCGTGAAATGCAGAAACAGCGGCGGCACCAGCAGCAGCGCCACCACGTCCGCCCAATAGAAAAACCAGTCAACCCGATCGAAGCGCCCGGTGAACGAGAACGTAAACGTGCCGAAGAACGCAACCGCAAGCCAGAAAAAATGCAGGGTCGCCTGATCGTACGGGCGACGAGTCCGGACCGCTACTCCAACGAGCAAGGCGAAGATGCCGACGGCCGCCAGCACGAAATAAAGCCCGCCGGTCCCGCTCGGAATCGGCTCGAGGGTGACCTGCGCAACCTCTCGCGTACCGAGCCGCAAGAGTGTGTAACTGTGGCGGTCGCCGGCGCGCGCGCTGAACTGGAGCGACAGGACCTGGTCTCGCTCCGTAACCGGCGCACCATCCAGGGCGAGAAGAACGTCCCCGGGCTTGACCCCGGCGCGATGCGCGGCCGAACCGGGCGCGACCTCGGCTGCCACGACCCCGGCATTGCGCTCGACCCACAGCACGCCGTCCTCGACCTCGTCGGTCGTCGCGCGCTGGACGATATTCGCAATCGCCATCGCCAGAAGCAGCAGGGCGGTGGCGATCGGCACGATCGACCGCGGCCACTCCCGCCAACTGGGCGAAGTCTGCGAACGAAGAGAAAATGAAGAGTCGACCATCAAACCGGACCGGGCAGAAACTGCAAACTGAGCAAACGCCATACCACGGCGACATCCGGTCGTCGCATGGTAAGTAATTGAATTGGCTTAACTTATCGACCTTTTTCCGAGAGGCGCGCGATCACATCCAAACACTTGTGGCCTCGATCCAATATTCAGTATCGCAAGATGGGGAGCTCTCCATTAGCGATCGTCGAGGCCAAACACCGCCCGACCGCTAAAACTTGACCGTGATGCCGCCGACGACGCGCTTGGGAGGTCGGGAAACGAGCAGTTCGTCGTAGACCGACGTTTCAGTGAAGGCTTCGCGGAAGATGTTGCGAACGCCAACCAGCATCTCCCAGTCGGCGTTGGTGAATCTCATGAAAGGCAGACTCTGGCTGACTTGCACGTCCCATCGAGCATCGAGACCGGGCCGCGCCTGATCGGCCTTCGTGTACGCGGAATTCAGCTTGTACAGGACGAAGATGCGCGTCGCGCTATCCGGGATCTCCGTTTCGAGCGTCGTGGTGACGTCGTGAACCCGTTCGCCATCGCCGCGCAGAGCGCCGGGCACGTTGCGGGCCAAACGAAAGCGATCGCGCGAAGGGTCGTTTCCCCATTCGGACACGCCAAGCGAGTAGTCCACGCTGCCACGCAAGTGATCGAGCAGCGCGTGCGTGTAGGTGATCCCCATGCCAATGACGTCGACGTCACCGCCGCTGCCGACTGAATAGTGGCCCAGCGGCACGGCTCCGGATTCCGTGCTGTTCAACCCGAACACCGTCACGAGCTGGTCGTCGATCGTCTGATAGAACGCCCGCACGCCGAGCGTGGAGCCGTCCATCAACTGCTCGACCGCGAGCTCGTAATGCCGCATGTCCTCGGGCAAGAAACCGGTGCGAGTCAGGGGCGCGAACGTGCGCTGCGGGGGCAGGACCTCTGCGCGCGAAGGCGGCAGGAATTCCTCCGCGCCTGGTGCAGCCACGTGTCGAGCCGCAACGGCGCGAATGCGCGTCCGATCCTGGGGATGCTGGTAGGTCACGCTGAAACGCGGGCTGAGGTGCACGGCTTCCGCCAGGTAGTCGTAGTGCGCGTAGTTGGCGCCGTATCCAATCGTCAGCTGTTCAGAGACTCGCCACTCGTCGTGCCCGTAGACAGAGCCAACGTTTCGCGCTGCTTCGGGCAGCGCCGCAAGCGTGGCCGCAGTGCTGGCCTCGTAGCGGTGAGCGCCGTACGACATCCCGAACCGATAACGGTGCCGCGCGGGATCACGCGTAATGTAGTTCCCCGCAAGAATCCACGAGCTGAGATCACCCTGATTCAGCGCTGCCTTGACCACCCAATCTCCGTGATCGCCGACCGGCGCACCGAGCGCGAAGAACGCCACGCCGCGCGCGCGCTGCAACTGAAAGAGTTCGCCCGGGCTGTCGAACATGCCCGTCGTGAGCAGGTTGACCTGACCCTGCAGCGGTGAGTGCGTCAGCATTGCGCCGGCATTCCCAACCGCGCGACCCAGCATCTGCAACGAGTCGGTCAGGAAGAAGTCGTCTTCCGCCGCAAAATCGGCAACGGTTGTCGCGTCCTTCAGGATCGATCGCTTGAGGTGACGAAGCCGCCAGGCGGTCTCGGTTTCGTCGCGCTCCTCTCCCTCGGTTGCCGCGGCGATCTCGGTCCCGCTGAAGCCTGCGGCCGCCACGCGCGGCCCGCCGAGTCTTCCCTCGCGTCGAAGCGTGAAACTCGAAACCGTTCGACCCGACGGACGCACGGTGACGATCGTGTTGCGCGCGGGAAGATATCCTTCGAGATGGGCCCGGACCAGATACGCACCGGGAGTCAGCGATCGAAGCGTGTACTGTCCGACCTTGTCGCTGACCGCGAAAGAAGTGCTCCCACCCATCGCGGAAACGACAACGCCGTCGAGCGGAACGCCACGCTCATCGAAGACGATGCCTGAAATTGTTCCCGTGGTAGCCGAGGCGATTTGCGTGATGAGGGAGGCTGATTGCCGGCGATCGTCACCGGAATCGGGCTGAGCGGCAGCCACACCTGCAGCCACTCCACTCGAGCAGACGAGAAACGCCGCAAAGACCAAGCGGACCCCGATGACGGACGTCATCCCTGGAGTCCGAAGGGGAGTGCCGAATTGGCTAGATGCCATTTGGCTAAGAGTGTCCGCCCAACGTCCAAACCACGGCCCCGACCTGGGGCTCGAGGGGCGGCCTTCTGGGACCGCCCCTACCAAGTCTACGCCGCTTTCACTGTAAAGTTCACGTCCCTCGTAACGGTCTTATTCGAATTCTTATCGGTAATCTTGATTTCCAGCCGGTATTCCCCCTCTGGGAACGTCTTCAGCGGCACCTCGATCCCGCCCGGGACCGGGAACTTGGCGGGGTCGAAGGTCGGCGGGAGATTGGTCGCGTTGATGTTCTGGGGGTTGGTTTTGTTGAAGAATTTCTCTTCTCCGCCTTCCTTGCGATGGAAGTTGTATTCCATCACCAGATTGGGCTTCCCACCCGAATCCAGGGAGGCGTTGTAGACCTGGAAGAACGTCGCCAGCTGCTCGTCCTTGAGGAAGATCATGTCGTTGGCTGGGATGAGTTCCTGGGCACCGAACACGAACGGGCGCTCCCGAGCCTCTTCCGGATTCGGAGCCGCGGTAAGGATGTTGACCTTATCGGTCACGATCACGCTGCTGGTCGATAGTTCGCCGCTCCAGAAGTCGGGCACGGTGACTTGCGTCTTGAGCACGCCCATTTTGGCGACGGCCCCGCGCGGCGCCTTTTCGCCCAGCCGCTCCTTCATCGCCACATACACGTCATACGTGCCGGGGGTCGCCATAAAGACCCGGTTCAGGCGTCCGTTCGCGCTGGCCACCTGCGCTGCGGTCAAGAAATGAATGTCGTCCCAGGGATACTCGACCTTTTTGTCCTTGGCCTTCGGGTCGGGCTGCGCTGACGGATTGACGACGCGCACGTAGAGCGCGGCGTCGGCAGCAGGCGCCCCCGTCACTGCCATCGCGAAGGGCACGAACGTCCGCTGCTCCTGAGACTTCAGGAAGAACGGGGACAACGTCATCTGGATATCCGTCGGTGCCGGCTGGCCAGCCATGACACCGTCGACCAGCTTGACGAGCTGATCGATCTCCTGCTGCTCCTGCTTGCTGCGCTTGGGTTCATCCTTCTTGGCGGCCGGCTGCTGAGCAGACATGGCTACCGAGCCGGCGAACGCAAACGCGGCCGCCACCATGAGCGCAATGACACGACGTCTGACCATCATCAATCTCCCTGTAGAGCCGCAATGACACGCCATCTGATCATTCGATCATAGGGGGCCGGTCGAGATGATGTCAAACCAGGCAACGCCCGCTGCGGCAGAGGTTTCCCGGGGACCGCGTGATATCTTGCCCACGGCTTTTCCGCTCGAATGCGCCAGAACGACGTCCTGGTCATAGTGCTCGCCGGCGGAGTCGGCGAACGGCTGTTTCCGCTCACCAAGGAGCGCGCCAAACCCGCCGTGTACTTTGGCGGTCCTTACCGGATCATCGACTTCGTCCTGAGCAATTGCCTGAACTCCGGCTTCCGCCGCGTCTTCATTGCCACGCAGTACAAGTCGCTGTCGCTCAACCGTCATATTCGCCAGGGCTGGAGCATCGTGTCTGAAGAGCTCGGCGAGTTCATCGAGATCATCCCGCCACAAAAGCGAGTCGGCGAGCACTGGTATCAGGGCACCGCCGACGCCGTCTATCAAAACCTCTACTCGATCGAGCGTGAGAAACCGCGCTACGTCGTGGTGCTGGCCGGCGATCACATCTACAAGATGGATTACCGGAAGATGCTCCAGTTCCACATCGACAAGGGCGCGGAAGTCACCCTCGCGTCCATCGAAGTTCCAATCGAAGACGGCCGCCGCTTCGGCATCGTCGCGGTGGACGAGGAACAACGAGTGGTCGGGTTTCAGGAGAAGCCGGCGCAGCCTGCCTCGCTTCCGGGCGTATCGCATGTGGCGCTCGCGTCGATGGGGATCTATGTCTTCAACATGGATCTGCTGATTCGCGCCCTCGAAGACGATGCGGCCGAGCCAAACAGCCATCACGACTTTGGCAAGAACATCATCCCGACGTTGCTGCCCGGCGGCAAGGTGTTCTCGTACGAGTTCTACGACGAGAACAAGAAGTCGGCAAAGTATTGGCGGGACATCGGCACGCTCGACGCGTACTTCGAAGCCAACATGGATCTGTGCCATGTCAACCCGGAATTCAATCTCTACGACCCGGAGTGGCCACTGCGAACGTATCAGGCGCAATCACCTCCGGCAAAGTTCGTCTTCGCCGAGGAGGGCCGGAAGGGCGAGGCGCTCGACTCGCTGATCTCACCGGGCTGCATTGTCTCGGGCAGCCGTATCCTGGGGAGCATTCTTTGCCCGAACGTGCGGGTTCACAGCTTCTGCAACATCGAACACTCCATCCTCATGCCCGGCGTCCGCGTCGGCCGTCACGCGCGCATCCGCCGCACGATCGTCGATCGCGACGTGCTCATTCCACGGGGCGCGCTCATCGGCTTCGACGCGGAAGAAGACCGGCGTCGACACACGGTCAGCGATGACGGGATCGTCGTCGTGACGGTTCACGACGAGCCGTTCATCGGGCTGATTCCTGAGGCGTCGCTCAGTCTCGAGACGGAAGCAGATCGACGCGGATAGAACAAGACCATCTGGAGTGATCAGTGAGAATCCTGGACATCAAGGGTCGAGAAATCCTCGACTCCCGTGGGAACCCAACCGTTGAAGTCGATGTCACGCTCGAAGGAGGAGCGCGCGGTCGCGCGGCCGTGCCGTCAGGCGCTTCGACCGGCGAACGCGAAGCGCTCGAGTTGCGGGATGTTGACCCCAAACGCTATCTCGGCAAGGGAGTGCGAAAAGCGGTCGGACACGTCAACGGCGAAATTGCCGACGCGCTCAGACAGCACGAGCTGTCTCAGCGCGAGCTTGACCAGACCCTGATCAATCTGGACGGGACTCCCAACAAGGGACGGTTGGGGGCGAACGCGCTCCTCGGCGTCTCGATGGCGGCCCTCAAAGCCGATGCAATTCGTGCTGGCAACAGCACCTATGCACACGTCGCCCTCGCCGCGGGCAACACCGCGGAGTATCTGCTGCCGGTGCCGATGATGAACATCCTCAACGGCGGCGCCCACGCCGATTCCAACGTGGACTTCCAGGAATTCATGGTGATGCCCCTGGGCGCGCCGTCGTTCAGCGAAGGACTTCGAATCGGCGTCGAGATTTTCCACACCCTTCGCGCCCTTCTGAAAAAGCGCGGCTTGTCGACCGGCGTCGGCGACGAAGGGGGCTTTGCTCCCAACCTGCGGTCCAATCGGGAAGCGGTGGAAGTGGTGCTCGAAGCAGTCGGTAAGGCCGGCTATCGAGCGGGCGCCGACGTCTACCTCGCACTCGACGTCGCGTCGAGCGAGTTCTGGGCTGGCGATTCTCGCTACGAGTTCAAGAAGTCGGGCGAGCCAGCGCGCGATTCAGAAGGGATGGTCGCGCTCTACGTCGAGTGGTGCCGCGAGTACCCCATCATCTCGATTGAAGACGGATGCGCGGAAGGTGACTGGCGCGGCTGGGCAATGCTCACCCAGGAGCTTGGCCAACGCGTTCAGTTGGTCGGCGATGATGTGTTCGTCACCAACCCAGAGATCCTGACGCGAGGGATCAAAGAAGGAATCGCAAACGCCTTGTTGGTGAAACTCAATCAGATCGGCACGGTCACCGAGACGCTGGACGCAATCGCAATTGCCGCGAAGGCCGGCTACGCGAGCGTCATCTCACACCGGTCAGGCGAAACCGAAGATTGCTTGATTGCGGATCTGGCCGCAGGCACGTCCGCGGGCCAGATCAAGACAGGATCCGCTTCACGCAGCGACCGCACCGCCAAGTACAACCAGTTGCTCAGAATCGAAGAGGAACTCGGGCCCAAGGCGAAATACGCCGGGCGAACAGCGATTAAACAACTTCAATGACGGACAAGCCACAGAGACTCAGAGAAGAATAGGTTGGTTTCTGTGTCTCTGAGTCTCTGAGGCCCGTACGTAACTGGTGAGGCATGTACACTCTCGTTCTCCTAAGACACGGCGAATCAACCTGGAACCAGGAGAATCGATTCACCGGCTGGACTGACGTCGATCTGACCGACAAAGGCCGTGCCGAAGCAGCGGAGTCGGGTCGCCTACTGCGAGCTGAGTCGATCGGATTCGATGTTGCCTACACGTCGGTGCTCAAACGAGCGCTCCGAACCTGCTGGATTGCTCTCGACGAGCTCGACTTGCTATGGCTTCCGGTCATCAAGAACTGGCGATTGAACGAGCGGCACTACGGCGCGCTGCAGGGGCTCAACAAGGCAGAGACGGCCGCCAAACACGGCGAGGCGCAGACGAAAATCTGGCGCCGCAGCTACGACATTCCGCCACCCCCTCTTACACCAGACGACCCACGGCACCCGGCTCGGGATCCGCGCTACGCCTCCCTGTCTTCCTCGGAGCTGCCGCTCACCGAATCGCTCAAGGACACGGTTGCTCGATTCCTGCCTTATTGGGAGAACACGATAGCGCCGGACATTCGGGCGGGACGCCGGGTGTTGATTGCCGCACACGGCAACTCGCTCCGGGCATTGGTCAAACATCTCGATCGTATTTCGGACAGCGATATCGTCGAATTGAACATCCCGACGGGCATTCCGCTGGTGTACGAGCTCGACGACGACTTACGTCCTCTCGGGAAGAAGTATCTGGGGGATCCGGAAGCAGCCAAAGCGGCCGCGGAGGCGGTGGCGCGCCAGGCGGCCGGTCGAGGATAGGGCCCACGCGCGGAGAAAAAAAGCCGGGCAAACGTTCCGCCCGGCTCTCTCGGAATCAGACTTCCAACCAGTCGGCTGTTACGCCGGCCTGTCCGTCTCTTCCACTTTCGCGTCGTCGGCGGCAATTCGGAGGGATCGCAGGAATCTCCGATCGTTAGCCGTCATCTCGGCCGCCTTTCGCGGCACGAGCGCGCGACTTGACGGCACTTTGGCCGCCGCCTTCTCCGCGTCTTTCTCCTGTCCCCGCTGAACGAACCCGACGACGGCTTCGAGCGTGACTTTCATTTCGTAGCCCTCGGTGCGTGCGCGCTCGCGACACGCTTCGACCTCGGGGCTTTCGGCCACTGCAGCGGCAATGGCGTCGGCCAGCTCGCGTGCGAACCGGTTCACGACGTCATCCATGTAACTCCCTCCTGCTTGCCGCCGGGCCGGGTAGCCGGAGGCCGTGGGTCGACAACTCTCCCCAGTCCGGGCGGCTGGGTTCGTCGACGCAAAGTCCGCATTTGGTAGGACTTAGAAGATGGGGACGGGGTCATTCTAAGAAGGGTGCCTGAGAGTGTCAAGAAAGAACGCTATTAATTGGGTCCAAATCCGGCTTTCGGACCATATCTTGTGGCCGCCCGTCGCACCCCCATCATGTAGTAACCCCTGCGCGGGACTGCACAATCTGTCAAATCGGGCCGGGCCTATTTTTCAGTAATCGCTACAATCGGACGTCCGTTGACCAAATTCCTCGCTGATTTCGCAAACGCGCCGCCAGAACCGCACGAAGTCGGATTTCCGGGCGAGTTCCCCTATACCCGCGGCATCCAGCCGACCATGTATCGCGGCCGGCTGTGGACGATGAGGCAGTACGCGGGGTTTGGGACGGCGGCCGAATCCAACGCCCGTTATCGATACCTCTTGTCGCAGGGGGTGACGGGGCTGAGTGTGGCCTTCGACCTCCCGACCCAAATCGGCTACGACTCCGACCACCCGTTGGCCGCCGGCGAGGTCGGGCGCGTTGGCGTGGCAATCGACTCGATCGAGGACATGTCCAGCCTCTTCGACGGCATCCCGCTCGACCGCGTGTCCACCTCGATGACCATCAACGCGACCGCGATCATCCTGCTGGCGCTCTACGTGGCGGTCGCACGCCGGCAAGGTCTTGCACTGCGCGCTCTTTCAGGAACCGTTCAGAACGATGTGCTGAAGGAGTACGTGGCGCGCGGGACATACATCTTCCCGCCGAAGGCTTCGCTGCGCCTCATCACCAACATCTTTGCGTTCTGCGAACGGGAAATTCCGCAGTGGAACACGATCTCGATCAGCGGTTATCACATCCGTGAGGCGGGATCGACGGCGATTCAGGAGGTGGCATTCACGTTCGCGAATGCCATTGCATACGTGCAGGCCGCCGTCGATGCCGGGCTGGACGTCAATTCGGTCGGTCAGCGTCTCTCTTTCTTCTTCAACGCCCACAACAACTTTCTGGAAGAAGTCGCGAAGTTCCGCGCCGCGCGACGGCTATGGGCACGCCTGATGCGTGACCGATTCGGTGCGACCCATCCACGTGCGCAGCAATTGCGATTTCACACCCAGACCGCCGGCAGCACGCTCACGGCACAGCAACCGGACAACAACATCGTTCGAGTGGCGATTCAGGCACTCTCGGCGGTTCTTGGCGGAACGCAGTCGCTCCACACCAACGGCCGCGACGAGGCGCTCGCACTACCGACCGAAGACTCCGCCCGAATCGCGCTTCGCACCCAGCAGATCATCGCGACTGAGTCCGGCGTGACGAACACGGTCGACCCGCTCGGTGGTTCGTACCTACATCGAGGAGCTCACGAACACCATCGAAGAGGGCGCGGTCGACCTGATTCGACGAATCGACGCACTCGGCGGGACGCTGACGGCGATCGAAAGCGGCTATATCCAACGTCAGATTCAGGACTCCGCCTATCGTGCTCAAATCGCGATTGATTCCGCAGAGGCGGTTGTCGTTGGCGTGAACAAATACACGAGCGATGAACCCGATCGAATCGAGGTCTTCAGTCTCGACCCGGCCCTCGAGCGTGCGCAAATCGAACGTGTCCGGGCATTGCGCACGCGACGCGATGCCAGCGAATGGAAAGCCGCCCTCGATACGGTGGCGAATGCGGCTCGAGGCAGCGACAACCTCGTGCCACCGCTGATCGCTGCCGTCGAAGCCCATGCCACCGTCGGCGAGATTGCGGATACGCTTCGCGGAGTGTTTGGTGAGCATAAGGAGGTTGCGCTTGAGTAGCGACCCATTGCTTTCCATCCGCAACCTGACGACCGTTTTCGACGTTCCGCGACGCCCGGTCGTCGCGGTCAATGACGTGTCGTTCGACCTGCACAAAGGCGAAACACTGGGCCTCGTCGGGGAATCCGGCAGCGGCAAGTCGGTTACGGCATTCTCGATCCTGCGGCTCCTTCAGTCCCCGGGTCGGATTGCCAGCGGTCGCATCATGTTTCAGGGGCGCGACCTCGTCCGGCTTCCGGAGTCGGAGATTCGTCAGGTCCGCGGCGCCGGTATCGGATTGATTTTTCAGGAACCGATGGCGGCGCTGAACCCGGTGATGCGGGTCGGGACGCAGATTGCCGAGGGGCTGCGGGTGCATGGGATGGCGAGCAAAGAGGAAGCGCGAGCTCGCGCTATCGAGCTCCTGCGCGCCGTCCGTATCACTGATCCCGAACGGCGAATCGACGACTATCCCCATCAACTTTCGGGTGGTATGCGACAGCGCGTGATGATTGCTGTCGCACTCTCCTGCAGCCCGCCACTCGTGATCGCCGACGAACCGACGACCGCGCTCGATGTCACCGTCCAGGCGCAGATCCTCGAGCTGCTTCGTGACATGAAGCGCCAGTTCAACCTGGCCCTGCTGCTGATCACGCACGATCTCGGCGTCATCGCCGAGACCGCGGATCGCGTCGCGGTCATGTATGCCGGCCGAATCGTCGAGCATGGAGCGGTTCGACAGATCTTCAACCGTCCGCTGCATCCTTACACCCAAGGGCTGCTGGCGTCGATTCCCGGTGAAGGCGCCGGCACTCGCCTGCGGGCAATCGACGGCGTTGTCCCCAACCTCGGCGCGTTGCCACCGGGATGCACGTTTGCGCCACGCTGTCCTCATCGCATGGACGTGTGCACCACGGCGCCTCCTGCACTGACGGTGATCGACGGCGAACACAGTGCGCGTTGCTATCTCCACTCGGCGGCAGCCGAGCCCACCCCCGCCAATGCCGCTCGTTGAAGTCAATCGGCTGGTCAAGCACTTCGAGCGCGGTGGCGGCCTGCTGCGCGCCAAGACGGTCGTTCGCGCGGTGGATGAAGTGAGCTTTTCGATTGAGGAAGGCGAGACCTACGGCCTGGTCGGCGAATCAGGAAGCGGCAAGAGCACGACCGGGCGCTGCATGCTCCGCCTCATCGAACCAACGTCGGGCGAGGTCAGCTTTCGCGGCGAGAACGTGCTGGCGTTCGATCGAGGACGGATGCGAGCCGCGCGTCGCGACATGCAGATGGTGTTTCAGGATCCCTACTCCTCGCTCAACCCTCGCATGCGCGCGCGGGACATCGTCGAGGAGCCGCTGATCATTCACCGTATCGGGACGCGTGACGAGCGACGGGACAAAGTGGCGGAGCTGTTTGGGCTCGTCGGCCTCGATCCGGCCCACCTCGAACGCTACCCCCACGAGTTCAGTGGCGGGCAGCGACAGCGCATTGGGCTCGCGCGCGCCGTGGCGCTCAATCCATCGTTCATCATCGCCGACGAACCGGTCTCGGCCCTTGACGTGTCGATTCAGGCGCAGGTCATCAATCTGCTCCTCGACCTGCAGGAGCGGTTGAAGCTCACCTATCTGTTCATCGCTCATGATCTACGATTGGTGCGACACATCTGCACCCGGGTGTCGGTGATGTACTTAGGGAAAATCGTCGAGTCCGGCAACACGGCAAGCATCTTTGCCAACCCGCAGCACGCATACACCCGCGCTTTGCTGTCGGCCATTCCGGTTACCAACCCGGACGCGCCACGGCAACGCATCGATCTGGATCCGGCGCTCGTCGATCGGAACGCACCGCTTCGCGAGGTTGCGGCCGGTCACTTCGCAGCTGTGTAGAAGCACCATGCGCCTGGCGGTGTTGCTACTCGCCGCAATCAGCCTTCAGAGCACTCCCACTCTCGACACGGCACTGTCGCGACTGGACAAGTACCTCTCGGAGTACGAACCGCGACTCAGCCGGGTGATTGCGGATGAAGAGATGACGCAGACGCGTCCCGCGCGATCAAACGTGGCAAGTCCCTTCAGGCACCAACTCGAGTCAGAGGTCGCTTTCGTCAGGCTCCCGGGCGACGGCGCATGGCTCGGATATCGAAGAGTGAAGTCCGTGAATGGCCGGCCCGTCAATCAGTCGAGTGAGCGGCTGTTGGAATTGCTGGCACGAGGGCCCGACGAGCAGCTTCGGGCTGCAACCCTCGCACGAGAAAGCGCGCGACACAATCTTGGCGAACCGCGCACAACTAACGTGCCGATCCTGCCGCTGGAATTTCTGCATCCGCGGAACCGCGCTCGGCTGACGTTCGCACTCCAAACGCGTCAACGGATCAATGGTCGGTTCCTCCGACGAATTTCCTTCGAGGAAACTCAGCGCCCGACTCTCGTGCGGGGTGTCGCGGACGAAGACCTGTTGAGCTATGGCTCGGCCTGGGTCGAGGAGGACACCGGCCGCGTGATCGAGGCTGAGGTGCGAACATTCGCCCCGCTTGTCGGCAAGGGCGCCCGGGACGCTGTCATTCGCGTCTGGTTCATGGAGCATGCGGGCCTGGGGCTTCTCGTCCCTTCTCGAATGCAGGAAATCTTCGCCATCGGCGGCGATCGCGGGCGCAGCGACGCGCGCTACTCGAACTTTCGCGCCTTCGGCACATCTGCGAGAATCGTCCCACAGCAATGACCGGACGCGTGCTGACCGCGGCGACCCTCGTCGTCGCACTCTTGACCGTCACGCTGCAGTCACAGCAGACCATCGGCGAGCTCGATCTGCTGCTCGAGCGGCTGAGTCAATACCTCCTCGCCTACGAATCACAACTCACGACCGTCGTGGCAGACGAACGCTACGAGCAAACGCAGGTCCAGCCCATGGGGCACTCGCGGGCGATGATAACCAAGAGTCGACGGCTCGAATCACAGGTCGCGTTCCTGAGGCTGCCGAACGAAGCGATTTGGTACGGCGTACGCGACGTCCAGCGCGTGGACGGCATTCAAGTAGACGAAGGGGTCAAGACGCCCTTGCTGGAAGAGATCTTGCGGCGTCCCGGTGAGGATTCCATGATGGAAGCCGCGAAGATCATCGCCAAGAGCGCGCAGTACAACTTGGGTGGGCCGAGAACCGTCAACATGCCCACCACGCCGCTGGCCGTCCTTCATCCGGACAACCATGTGCGCTTTGTCTTCAAAGTCAAAGGAAAGGCAAAAATCGAAGGGCGACAAACGACTCGGCTCGATTTCGAGGAATTCGACGAGCCAACCCTGGTGGAGGGTACCGAAGAGATCCCGGTTTTTCTCGTCGGCAGCGCCTGGATCGATCCTGAGAGTGGCGTCCTGTGGCGCGCTGAACTCACGCTCAGGCCCAAACCGGACAAACCGGACCCGCGAATCTCGCGCGCGCTCGAGAACCGACTCCGCGTGGACTACACCGAGCTTCCAGCGCTCAAGATGATGGTCCCGAAGGAAATGTGGGAAGTCTTCTGGGTGCCTGGCGGTCGAGGCGACGGCCACGCGCGCTATTCGAACTTTCGACAGTTCGCGACAGCGGGTCCGATCGTTCGACCGTAGTTCGCGACGCTGGTTCGTTACGGTGGTTCGAGACGATGGTTCGACGATGGTTCACTTGGGAACCCTCGTGAAGAACCCCCGTGGCAAACCACGGTGGAGAACTACGCGTTTCTATGCGTGTGCGCCTGTCGGCCGTTCCTGCTTCACATCCCGCTCGACGCTTCCATCACGAATCGCAATCACACGATGCGCGTGCGCCGCAATGTCGGCCTCGTGAGTCACGAGAATGATGGTGTTGCCGCCCTGATGCAACCGATCGAAGAGCGCCATGATCTCGACGCCTGTCTTCGAGTCGAGGTTGCCGGTGGGCTCGTCGGCAAGAAGAATCGACGGGTTGTTGACCAGCGCGCGTGCGATGGCGACACGCTGACGCTGGCCGCCGGAGAGCTCGTTCGGCCGATGATGCATTCGTGACGTGAGCTCCACTTTCTCCAGCGCAGCCTTGGCCCGCTCCAGCCGATCCCGCTTCGAAACCCCTGCGTAAACCAGCGGCAGTTCCACGTTGTGCAGAGCGGTCGCGCGTGGCAGGAGGTTGAAGGTCTGGAAGACAAACCCGATCTCCTCGTTGCGGATTCGGGCGAGCTCGTTGTCGTTCATCTGGCTCGCTTCTTTGCCGTTGAGGAGATATGTGCCTTTCGAGGGTGTGTCGAGGCACCCGATCAGGTTCATCAGCGTGGACTTCCCCGAGCCGGATGGGCCCATGATGGCGACGTACTCACCCCGTTCGATGGCGATCGACACCCCGCGCAGGGCGTGGATCTCCTCGTCACCCATCTGGTAGGTCTTCCACAGGTCTCGGGTCTCGATCAACGACATGCCGGCATGCTCCCTGTTTTAGGACGTGGCGTCCGAACCGATGGTTCCGTCATCCCCCTTTGAACTGGCAACTGACAACTGAAAACTGACAAAGTCGACTACCCCTGCTCCTTCTCCTCGTACTGCTCGTTCAGTTTCCGCACGACCGCCGGATCGGCAAGAGTCGTCGTATCTCCCAGAGTCTTGCCTTCGGCGATATCGCGCAGAAGGCGCCGCATGATCTTGCCTGATCGGGTCTTTGGCAAATCGGCCGCGAAGATGATCTCGTCGGGACGCGCAATTGCACCGATCTTCCGTGCGACGTGCTGCTTCAGCTCGTCGCTCAGGGCGTCCGATGTGGTGACACCTTCCTTGACGGTGACGAAGGCCGCAATCGCTTGACCTTTGAGATCATGACTCTTCCCGACCACGGCCGCTTCGGCCACATCGGGATGATCGACCAGCGCACTCTCGACTTCCATCGTCCCGATGCGATGCCCGGCGACGTTGAGCACGTCGTCGACGCGCCCGAGCAGCCAGAAATAGCCTTCCTCGTCACGCTTCGCCCCGTCACCGGTGAAGTAGATGTCATTCGACCAGCGGCTCCAGTACCTGCTTCTCGTACCGATCGGGGTCGCCGTATATGCCGCGGAGCATTGATGGCCATGGACGCGTCAGTGCGAGCAGACCGCCACCCACCTTCACGACTTCACCTTTGGTGTTGTAGACCTCTGCGCTGACCCCTGGAAACGGATGCGTGGCGGAGCCAGGCTTCGTCGACGTCAATCCCGGGAGCGGCGTGATCATGATGGCGCCGGTTTCGGTTTGCCACCAGGTATCGACGATCGGGCAGCGCTGCCCGCCTATGTGCAAGTGATACCAGACCCACGCTTCGGGGTTGATCGGCTCGCCGACCGATCCGATCAGCCGAAGCGTTGACAGATCGTGCTTCTTCGGCCAGTCGGTCCCCCATCGCATGAACGCGCGAATGGCCGTCGGCGCGGTATAGAAAATCGTCACGCCATAACGAGCGATCAAAGCCCAGAAGCGATCCTTCATGGGCCAGTCCGGAGCGCCTTCGTACATCAACACCGTCGCGCCGTTGGCAAGCGGGCCGTAGACCACGTAACTGTGCCCGGTGACCCACCCGATGTCCGCCGTGCACCAGTAAACGTCGTCTTCCTTGAGATCGAAGACCCACTTGGTGGTGGCGTAAGTCCCGACCAGGTAGCCGCCGGTCGTGTGGACGATGCCCTTGGGCTTGCCGGTGGTGCCCGAGGTATAGAGGATGTAGAGCATGTCCTCGGAGTCCATCGCTTCCGGTTCGCAACGGGGCGACGCAGTGAGCATCAGCTCGTGATACCAGTGATCGCGACCCTCACGCAGCGTCACCGGAATGTCCCCGCGACCGCGTCGAACGACAATCGCGTTCTGGATGGACGGTGTTTCCTCGAGAGCCTCGTCTGCCACCTGTTTGAGCTGCACGACGCTGCCGCGGCGGAATCCGCCGTCGGCGGTGATCAGCAAGCGCGCACTTGCATCGTTGATTCGATCCCGCAACGATTCTGCTGAAAACCCTCCGAAGACCACTGAGTGCACGGCGCCAATCCGGGCGCACGCCAGCATCGCGATGGCAAGCTCAGGAATGAGCGGCAGGTAGATGGCGACGCGATCGCCGCGTTTCGTGCCCATCGACTTCAGCACGTTGGCAAACTGACACACCTCGCGATGCAGATCGAAGTACGTCAGCGTCCGTCGATCACCGGGCTCGCCCTCCCAGATGATCGCCGCCTTGTTCCGCCGCGCGCTTTTCAAATGGCGATCGAGACAGTTGACGCTGGCATTGATCGTGCCCCCGAGGAACCACCGCGCATGCGGCGGTTTCCAGTCGAGCACCTGCCGAAACGGCCTCGACCATTCGAGCTCGCGAGCAAAGCTCGCCCAGAACGCTTCCGGATCGCGGGCCGCGGTCTCGTAGATCTGTGGATCTCGGACGTTGGCCTGGGCGCGGAAGGCGTCTGAGGGTGGAAACGCCCGGTCCTCTTGAAGGAGGGCGTCGATCTCGGGCGATGTGCCGCTGGTTGGCTCGCTCATATACGCGAGCAATTATTACGAAACCCGGCGGCTAAACCAATGCAACCGACCGTAGTCCGCCGCCTACGACCCCAAAGGCGGGGGCGGCGGCGGCGGCGGCGGCGGGAAGTTGGTCGACGGTGGCGTGAACGTCGGCGGCGTAAATCCGGTGTCTACTGGCGGCGCGGGCGGCGGCATGTTCTTTCGGAACATGGTCGCGCCAACGAGGCCACCGAGCATGCCGAAGATTGAATAGAAGAACAGTGAGAAGAACAGGCTGAAGATGAACGCCGCGCCAATCATCGCGCCGCCGCCCAGGCCGCCCTGCATCTGTTCGAAGATCGATCGGACTTCCTCCGGCAGGTCGCGCGAGCCCTCGAGCACGTTTTCCAGAATCTGGGACTGGAACGGCCCCAGGGCCATGCTCACTGGAATCGCCAGGATTGACCCCACCACGGCCCCGATGGCCCCGGCCATCAACCCCACAACCGCGCCATCGCCGGCATTGATCGGCGCGGGGTGATTCTGCTGCATCAAGTACGCAGCCAGCGCACCGCCAAACACCACCCAGGCGCAGCAGCACAAGTTGCCGATATTGACGATGGGGAGCGCGGAGAGGACACCGATCGCGACGCCACCGAGAAGCGCGGGCTGCATTTTGGCAGGATTCATGGGGCCCCTAGCGTTGGTCAGTTTCCAGTTGCCAGTTACCAGTTCAAAGGTGATATCAACACATCAAACTCTTTGAACTGACAACTGGTAACTGACAACTGATGCGTTTGCTTCAGTCGTAGTATTCCCGACCCAAGTGCGTAATCAGTTCCTCGCCTTTCAGGTACCGCAACGTGTTCTTCAACTTCATCAACTGAATGAAGAGGTCGTGCTCGGGATACAAGCCGGCCGCGTGCATCGGGCTCTTGAAGTAGAAGGACAGCCACTCCTGAATTCCCGACATGTTGGCGCGCTTGGCCAGATCGAGAAACAGCGCCGTGTCGAGCACGATCGGCGCCGCGAGGATGCTGTCGCGACAAAGGAAGTTGATCTTGAGCTGCATCGGGTACCCCAGCCACCCGACCAGATCGATGTTGTCCCACCCCTCTTTGTTGTCACCCCGCGGTGGATAGTAATTGATGCGCACGACGTGGTGAAGATCGTCGTAGAGGCCGGGATACAAGTGCGGCTGAAAAATATAGTCGAGGACCGACTTCTTGCTTTCTTCCTTGGTCTTGAACGACTCGGGATCGTCGAGGACTTCCCCATCGCGGTTGCCGAGGATGTTGGTCGAATACCAGCCAGCCACTCCCAGAAGCCTGGCCTTCAGGCCGGGCGCCACGATGGTTTTGATGAGGGTTTGACCGGTCTTGAGGTCCTTGCCGGCAAGCGGTGACTTCGTTTGGGCGGCGAGGTCGAGCAGCGCGGGAATGTCGGCGCTCAAGTTTGGCGCCGCGTTCGCGTACGGAATGCCTTCCTTGATCGCCGCATACGCGTAGATCATGCTCGACGGAATCGACGGGTCGTTCTGCTCGAGGCCGCGTTCCAGGGCTTCGATCGACTGATGAACCGCCGACTCCTTCATGTAGACCTCCGTGCTTCCGCACCAGACCAGCACGAGTCGCGCGCAGCCGTGACGCTCCTTGAAGCGGCGAATGTCGTCGATGAGTTGATTGGCGAGGTCCTTCTTCGTCTTCCCCTTCTTGACGTTGGGACCGTCCAGCCGCTTGACGTATTGCTGATCGAAAACCGCCGGCATCGGACGGACGGCCTCGAGATCGGGCCGCAACTGATCGAGCAGCGACGGTTCGAGTACGCCAGCGGTTCGGGCCGCGGAATAACAGTCCTCTTCGAAGATGTCCCAGCCGCCAAAAACGATATCGTCGAGAGTGGGAAGGTCGAAAATCTCTCGAATGCGAGGTGAACGGCCTTCAGTCCGCTTGCCCAATCGGACAGTTCCCAGTTCGGTCAGCGATCCGATCGGCGGCGCCAGCTTCTTGCGAATAGCATGAACGCCGGCGATCACCGTCGGTACTCACGGCACCCAGGCCGACCAGGAGAATTCCCAGTTTGCCGGCGCCAGGAGCAATCTCTACAGGTCTTTTCACAGCCAGTGACTATATCAGGGGGATCCTCCGTGTCAGTTTCCAGTTGCCGGTCTTCGGTTCAAAGGGCACTGACTCCATCCCCCGTCCGCTATGATCGAGCGATGTTCAAGTTCCGCCGCATGCGGTCCATGGATCCGCTGCAGGTGGCGATGACCGGCGTGCGCATGGGCGAGCGCTATCTGCAGGTGTTCTGCAGTGATGTCACGCTCACGCGCGGGCTCGCGAGCAAGACCGGCCTGAGCGGGGTCGCGGCGCTCGCTGCCAAAGATCTGGCGCAGGCCGCACGCGCGCGATCTGCGGCAACCAAGGCAGGTGCGCTGATCGATGTGCAGATTGCCGAGCCGAGTGAATTCCCGTGGGACCCCGGATCCTTCGACATGGTGGTGATCGACGAAACCGGCGGCGACTTCTCCGTGCTCTCGACCGTGGATCGGCGCGAGCTCCTGGACGCGGTCAAGCGGGCGCTTCGCGACGGCGGTCGCGTCGAGATCATCGAGCGCGTCGGAGGTGGTCTGTTTGGCGGTGGAGGATCGGCGCCTGCCCAGTATGCGCAAGATGGCGGTGCCGAGGGCGTGCTTCGACTGGCCGGGCTCAACCCGGTTCGCACGCTTGCCGAGCGCGATGGCTTCAGATTCGTCGAGGGACTCAAAGGATGACGACCTTCGCTAACAAAGTTGCAGTCGTGACCGGTGCGTCGAGCGGAATCGGCCGGGCAACCGCTCTCGCGCTCGCGTCGAGCGGAGCGCGCGTCGCGGCCGTCGCCCGCGAATTGCCGGCGCTCGAAGACCTGTGCGCCGAGATTGGACACGCGGGAGGAGAATCCATCGCGGTCGTCGCCGATCTGGTGACCGACCGGGCAGCGTCCGAAATCGTCGCGGCCACGGTCGAACGCTACGGGGCGCTCGACGTCGTGGTCAACGCCGCCGGGGCGATCGCCATGGGTACCACCGACGGGACGTCAGACGAGGTTTGGGATGGATTGATGGCGCTCAACGTCCGCGCGCCCTTCCGCTTGATGCGTGCGGCATTTCCGTATCTGAAGGAACGCAAGGGTGCCGTCGTCAACGTTTCGAGCGTCAATGGCCGCCGCGTTTTCCCCAATCTCGTCGCCTACAACACCAGCAAGGCGGCACTCGACCAGTTGACGCGATGTGCGGCCATCGAATGGGCACCTCACGGTGTCAGGGTGAACGCCGTCAACCCGGGCGTCACGGTCACCAATCTTCATCGGCGCAGCGGCATGACCGAAGACGCGTATGCCGCGTTCCTGGCACGCTCGAAGGAAACCCACCCGCTCGGACGGCCCGGCCAGGCGTCGGAAATTGCCGCGCTGATCATGTTCCTGGCCTCCGACCAGGCCGGTTGGGTCACCGGCGAGACCATCGCCATCGACGGCGGACGACACTTGACGTGTGCCCGTTAACCAGTCCGGAGTTCGGCGTGCGGAGTTCTAAGTTGGTCCGGGGTTCGGAGTTCTAAGTTTTCGTTCGGCGTGCGGTGTTCGGAGTTCTGTGCGGAGTTCTGTGCGGAGTTCTGTGCAGAGTTCGGGGTTCTGAGTTTGGTGTTCTTGGTTCCTAGTTCTGGAAGAGCCGGGAGTCGACCCAGAGCCAGGGACGTACTCCCACAGAACTCCGAACTCCGAACCCCGAACCCCGAACCCCGAACCCTGCACATCGCACTCCGCACAGAACTCCGCCCAGAACTCCGCACCAGGAACCAGAACTCAGATCTCCGCACCCAGCACCAACTCCGAACGCCGAACGCCGCACTCCGCACTGGACAGGATTCACAGAGAACGTCCTGTGCAAGTGACGGAGCGTTCAGAAGGAAGTGGATATTCGGCCAAAAAGAGGCCAATATTCGCGTGGGGGGCGATTCGTTCGATCGGCAAGTTTCTTGCCTCGGATGCCTCGCCGAAGGTCATGCACCGTCACGCTCTCCCCGACGTGTATTCGCCGCGCGATATCGCGGCAGCAGCAGGCGTCCCTGAACAGCACGTCGTGGCCCTGCTTGCCCGGGGAGGGATCCGAAGCGTTGCGGCCTTGTCCGGCGCTGCAGGCGCGGACTTCGAGTCATTCGTTCCCCATGACGAGGCAGTTCGCGCCGTGCGCGCCCTGCGCCGCGGCGACCTCGTTGTCGCTCCGGGCTCCGACCCGCTTGGCCGGCTTCTGACGCCATCGTTTTATCAGCCACGGGCGACCACCGTGCCCATGCTGGTTTCGTCGTCGCTCCACGGCGTCGTGCTCATTGCCATCCTCGTGATTGGCAGCCTCGGCTTCACGACGGCCGACGAGCGCACGGAGGTCATCGAGCCAACGGCTGAGCCAGTGCGACTGGTCTACATCCCCCGGATCGGTCCCGGAGGCGGCGGAGGCGGTGGTGGGCTGAAGATGCCAACGCCTCCCCCCAAGGCTCAGCGCCAGGGACCGCAGAAAGTGAGCAGCCCCATCCCCGCGCGCCGGATTCCGCCGCCGGTTGAACCTGAACCTCCACGCCCGGAACCGCCGCCGCCACCGCTCGAGGCGAAGACGCTTCCGCCCGTGATGGCGCCTGTCGTACCGATTGCGGCGGATCCGAAGAACCAGGAAGGTCAGCTGAAGGAAGTGCCCAAAGACACTCCGCCGAGCCAGGGGCCCGGAAGCGGTGGAGGTACGGGCACAGGCAAAGGTACGGGCGTGGGCGAAGGCGACGGCTCCGGCATTGGGCCCGGCGAAGGCGGTGGGATTGGCGGCGGTCCATATCGACCCGGTAGCGGTGTTTCACCGCCGCAATTGCTCCGCGAAGTGCGAGCGGATTACACCGACGAAGCTCGCCGCGCCAACATCGTTGGCGAAGTCGTGCTCGAGATTGTCGTGCGTCGCGACGGAACGGTTGGCGACGTTCGCGTGTTGCAGCGATTGGGAGCAGGGTTGGTCGAACGCGCGATTGCGGCGGTCCGGCAGTGGAAGTTCTCGCCTGCACGGATGAAGGGCACGCCGGTGGATGTCGTCGTCGAAGTCGCGGTCGAATTCAAACTGAGATAGCCATGGACGTTCTCTTGATTGGTGTCAGCCTCGTCTCGACTGTGGTCGCGCTCGTCATGACCGCGGTCGCGTGGAAAGTCTCACGCGACCAGCGTGCGGTGAGCGCGGCGCGGGTTGCGGCCCTTTCAGCGGCGGCATCCGCCGACCTCGGTCTGGCCGGCGAGAAACCGTCGCCCGCGACGACGCTCGAGCAGTTTGAACCCGAGCCGATTGCTGTCGGAGCCGCCCGACCGGCGCCCTGGGCTGCGTCTCGCATCTCCTCGTTCAGTGCAACTCGAACGTCGGCGCCACGCCCCGAACCGCACGAGGTCACGACCAAGCCAGTGACCATCGAAACGCCGAGCCCCGGCCAGACGATGAGCGAAGGCTTCCTCGGGGGCGGCGTCTCCGCACCAACCGACAGTGGACGTCAGCGCAGTCTGGCAGTTGCCGCGATCGTGCTCTTCGGACTGGTGCTGGTCGGCGGCTACTGGACCGTATTTGGCGATCGCTCCAGCGCGACGACGCTGAGCGCCGCCAACAGCGCGAGCCCCCTCGAACTCGTATCGATGCGTCACGAACGCCGAGGTACGCGGCTGGCAGTGACCGGCCTCGTTCGCAATCCGGTGGCGGGCGCGCCTGTGGACCGATTGGCTGCCGTGGTTTTTCTGTTCGACGAGCAGGGCGGCTTCATCACGAGCGCACGGGCGAATGTCGATTTCCTCAAGCTGTCGCCTGGTGACGAGTCGCCGTTCGTCATCGACGTCGAAGCCCCGTCGAGCGTCGCGCGCTACCGCGTCAGCTTCCGCAACGATGCTGGCATCGTGCCTCATGTCGATCGCCGCGGCCAACAGCCGTTGGCGGTGATGTACCGTTCGGTAAGTGGAGCGGGTTATGGAACGACCGATTTCACGTTGGATGATTGCAGCGGCTGCGACAGGTGTCGTCGCCCTGGCCTTGTTCGATCGGCCCGTCGCGGGTCAGGAAGGCTTTCGCTTCAAGAGCGGTGTCGAGCTGATCAACGTCACCGCGACGGTGACCGACCGCACCGGCCGCTTTGCGGCAGGGCTGCGCAAGGAGGATTTCGCCCTCTACGAAGACGACAAGCCGATGGAGGTCACGCACTTTAGTGCCGAGCGGACGCCGGTCAGCCTCGGCATCGTGATCGACACGAGTGGCAGCATGTCGGGCGACAAATGGTTCTCGGCACGTGACGCCATCGAGCGTTTCCTCGACGCCCTGCCGGATCCGCAGGACGAATTCTTCATGTACCGCTTCAGCGGGTCCCCGGATTTGGTCCACGACTGGAGCGGCGATCGCGAGGTGATCAAGCGGAGCCTGGGCCGTGTGAACCCTTCAGGCGGTACGGCAATGTACGACGCGGTGGCCGAAGCCGTCCCGATGGCACAGGGTGGGCAGAATCGCAAGAAGGCAATCGTGCTGATCTCTGACGGCAACGACACGAGCAGTCGGCTCGACGTGAGCGAGGTTCGTCAGATGGTCCGCGAAACCGAGGTGCTGGTGTACGCCGTCGGAATCGACGGCAACGCCGATCCCACGTTCCCGTCGCGACCAACGCCGCCGATCATGCGACCGCCGCCAGCGCCGATTCCATTTCCGCTGCCGGGCGGCGGCGGCAGGCCTCGCGGCATGCCCTTCCCGATTCCACCGCAGTCGCCCCGATCGGGCGGCATGTCCCGCGGGTCTAGATCGATGGACGATCGCGTGAACGTCGTGGCATTGCGTGAGATCACCGACGACAGCGGTGGACGCACCGAGATCGTCCGTGATGCGCGCGATCTCGATCCCGCCACCGCGGGCATCGCGGACGAGTTGAGCAAGCAGTACTACATCGGCTACCCGAGCCCCGGTCACCGCGACGGCCGCTGGCACACCATTCGGCTCGAAGTCCGCGACCGCACACTCAAAATCCGCGCACGCCGCGGGTATGTCGCGACTCCATAGGGCATGGTTGCGCGCGCTCGCTGAATTCCAAGCCCGGCAACCAAAGTAGACTCGCCAATATGGCGGAACTTGAAATTACGCTCGCGGTCCTGGGAATTCTGGCGATGAAGGGTGCCGCTATTTTGTGTCTCGTCTACGTCGGTTCGCGGCTGGCAATCCGAAATGAACGCCGCATTTCCAACTGACCCACTACGGCATAGGACATAGCGCGTGGGGGCACAGGGCCACTTCCCCAGGCCTTTTGCTATGCCCCAGGTCCCATGCCCTAAGCGCTGTCCGATTCAGAGAACACCCCCCAAAATCCGACGAAATCTGGCGCGAAATCGATGATTTCGCCTTGGCACGCGGGTCGCAGTAGTTGTGTTCGCGTCTGCTTCTCGCGGACACGTTTCGAAGGAGTGCTTCCCATGTTGAAGAAGGCAGCCCCCATGCTGATTGCGCTTGTGTTGTGCGCGGCGAGTGCAGCATCCGCGCAGGAACGCAAGGACCTGCAGATCTTCCGCGACATCTCGGACCAGGTGAATCGCTACACGCAGTTCACCATTTTTGACAATGTCGAAGCGTCGATCACCGAGGGCCGCGTGGTCCTGAACGGCTCGGTGACGATGCCCTACAAGAGAAACGACCTCGAGCGCCGGGTGCAGAAGGTCGACGGCGTGCTCGCGGTAGACAACCGCATCGAGGTTCTGCCGGTCTCGCAGTTCGACGACGAGCTGCGGTTCCGAATCGCGCGAGCCATCTACGGCAACTCGGCCTTCTGGCACTACGCGTCCATGGTCAACCCGCCGATTCACATCGTCGTGAAGGGTGGGCGGGTGCGATTGACCGGAGTCGTTCAGAGCAACGTCGAGCGCATGCTGGCGCGGTCGTTGGCAACGGGCTTCGGATCGTTCGAGGTCAGGAACGATCTGAAGACGGATGAAGAGGTTCGCACTGAGCTCGAGAAAGTCGGCTCGACCGCGACCGTTTACTGAATCGCGCGGTTCTAGACGAGGGTTCTTCACGGGGTTCTCAACGGGGTTCTAAGAACCCTCGTTGAGAACCGTTCTTAGGAAACACTTTTCGTCCGCCCCCGCCTGACAATCCACCAAATCGCCAGCCCGAACGTAATGCCTGCCAGCACGATGGTGATCCCGAACAGCGTTAGCGTCCGGATGAGAATCGAATCTGGCTCCATGCGAACCTCGATGTCGATTGGAACGCTTGCCATCCGGTCCGTCAGTTTCTGTCCCCAGACAATGATGTTGCCGCGTTCGATCTCACGACTGGGTGAGTTGTGAAACATCACGCGGCTCGGAAGATGGAGCCGGAACGCCACGAGCTCATCGCCGTTCCAACCCGCGTTGCTGACGTTACGTCCTGCCGATGTATGGACTGTTTGACGGAAGGTGAGCAAATCGCCGGTCTGCTCGAGCGCGTAGCGTGACCAGGCGAACGGTGCTGCCTCGGAGAGCCGTCTGATGTCGGGGACATCGATGCGCAGATGAACGTAGCGCCGGTTCTCGCGACGTGATCCGCTGGCGCTGGCAACGTGTGAAACTGGTGTCTCGTAGGCAGCCCGCACGGCGCTCAGGTCGAGACGCGCCCGCGGATCGGTGTCGAGATCGAGACCGCGCAGCGCTACCAAAGCTGGCACAGCTGCATTGATGTACACCGTCGCCGACCCATCGAGCAAGAGGAAGACGTCTTCGTCGGTACTCGTACTTGCGTGAGAGAACTGATCGGCAGGAAGCGGCGACGATGGCGAGCAGAAGGGTCAGCGCGACAAGGGTGACCGCACTCGACACCCTGAATCGAACGGGCGCAGACATGCCAAAGGGTCGATAATATAACTGTTCGTGCCTCCCGCTCCTTCCCTGTTCCTGATCGACGGCAGCAATCAGATGTATCGCGCTTACCACGCGATCCGCGGGCTGACCGGACCAGACGGCAAGTCGACGAACGCCGTTTACGGCTTCGTGACCATGCTCCGCAAGCTGATCGCCGACCATCATCCCGTCTACATCGGAGCGTCGTTCGACCTCCCAGGCGGCACGTTTCGCTCACAGCTCGCCGCGGATTACAAGGCCACCCGCAGCGCAATGCCGGGAGATCTCGCCGAACAGATCCCGTGGGTGCACGAAGCGTGCGCTGCGATGGGCGTTCCGGTTTATACGGCCGCCGGCTTCGAAGCCGACGACGTGATCGGGACGTTGGCCCGTCGGGCGGCAGGGCAGGGCATGAATGTGGTGATCGTGACGGGCGACAAGGACTTTTTCCAGCTGGTCGGTAACGGCATTCGCGTCTACAACCCGCGCGATGAGGGCGCCTGGTTCGACGAAACGGCCGTCAAAGAAAAGTTCGGCGTCACGCCCGTGCAGGTCGTTGATGCCCTGGCCTTGATGGGCGATTCGATTGACAACGTCGCCGGCGTCCCCGGAATCGGGGAGAAGGGCGCACGCGACTTGATCGCTTCGTTCGGATCGCTCGACGCGTTGCTGGCCCAGGCTGGCGCCGTCACGCAGAAGAAGTATCGAGAGGGCTTGCTCGCCCACGCCGACCAGGCACGACAGAGCCGCGAACTGGTCAAGATTCGGACCGACGTCGAGATCCCGTTCGATCTCGAGGCGTTCCGCTATCAGGGGCCATCGAACGAGCGCTGCTACGCATTGTTCGCCAAGCTCGGGTTCCGCACGCTCGTCACCGAGTTTGCGCCGACCGCATCGTCTATCCAGAAGGATTACACCGTCGTTGGCGACCTCGACGAGTTGCCGGACGTGGCGCGTTCACTCGAGAAAGCCGGGCGGTTTGCGCTCCGCGTCGTGGCGGACGGGCCCTCGTGCGTGCGGTCGAAGCTCGTCGCGTTGGTCGTGTCCACTGAGCCTCGCCAAGCACGTTACATCCCGCTCGGACACGAAGGTTTTGCCGGCGGATCATCACTCGATCGGAAAGCAGCGCTGGACATCCTGGCGCCCGTCTTCGAGAACCCTTCGATCGCGAAAGTCGGTCACGATCTAAAGGCCGACGTGGTCGTACTGGCCGGCCATGGCATCACCTTGAACGGCCTCGCCTTCGACACGATGCTGGCCAGTTATCTGATCGACGCTACCAAGTCGAGTCAGGAGCTGGAACCGACCGTCCTCGAGCAACTGGGTTACAAGGCGCTCACTGCGGAAAGCGTGTGCGGCAAGGGCGTCAAGGCACTCAGCTTCGCGGAAGTACCGGTCGAAGGCCTCCTGGATTTCGCTGGCGAGCGCACCGACCTCGCTCTACAACTGTCCACGCACCTCGAGCCCATGTTGCTCGAGCAGCAGCTTGATGCGGTTTATCGCGAGCTCGAATTGCCGCTGGTGCCGATTCTTGCCGATCTCGAACGGGCCGGCATCCGCGTGGACGCCCGCGCGCTCGCGGCACAGGCTTCGCTGGTCGACAAGGAGCTCAACGAGCGCAGCACCGCGATTTTCGGGATGGCCGGCGAGGAGTTCAACATCAACTCGCCGAAGCAGCTTGCGGAGATCCTCTTCGACAAGCTGAAGCTGCCGGTCCTCAAACGAACCGGAGCCACGCGTACGCCCTCAACTGCGGTCGAGGTGCTCGAAGAACTGGCGCTGGGTCACGACCTCCCTCGTCTGATTCTCGAATGGCGAGCGCTCGCCAAGTTGAAAGGCACCTACATCGACGCGCTCCCGGTGCTGATCAACCCGGCCACGGGCCGCGTGCACACGTCGTTCAACCAGGCGGTTGCGGCCACGGGCCGATTGTCGAGCAGCGATCCGAACCTCCAGAACATCCCGATCCGCACCGAGGTTGGTCGTGAGATTCGCCGCGCCTTCATTGCCGACCCCGGGAATCGGCTGGTATCGGCCGACTATTCGCAGATCGAGCTTCGCGTCCTCGCCCATCTCTCAGAGGACGAAACGCTCATCGCGTCATTCGCTCGCGGTGAGGACATCCACGATCGTACGGCGCTCAAGGTGTTCGGTGAAAACAGCGGGCTGTCGCCGCACGAGCTCCGTCGACGAGCCAAGATCGTGAACTACGCGCTGCTCTACGGCAAGACGGCGTTCACGCTGGCCAAAGACATCGGCGTCACCCAGCAGGCGGCTCAGGAGTTCATCGACGCATATTTTGCCGGCTTCCCGCGGGTCCGCGGCTTCATCGAGCGAACGCTGGAGGACGCACGCAGCACTGGGGTCGTCAAGACAATGTTCGGCCGACGGCGTCCCGTTCCCGAGCTCCTCAGCAAGAACGGGCAGATTCGCTCGGCCGCCGAACGAGTTGCCGTGAACCTACCGATTCAAGGGACCGCCGCCGACATCCTCAAGCGCGCGATGATCGACGTTCACGCGGCGTTGAAAGAAGCGCACCCCAAAGCGCAAATGATCCTCACCGTGCACGACGAGCTGCTCTTCGAGTCGCCGGAAGATCAGGTGGACGATGTCGTCAACCTCGTACGCGAACGCATGGCCGGCGCTGTTCCCCTGAAGGTTCCACTCGATGTCGACGTCGGCGTTGGGGAGAACTGGAAGGAGGCGAAGTCATAACGGCTACGGTCATCAGTTGCCAGTTGACAGTTACCAGTTCAAAGGCCCGTTTGAACTTGACAACTTGTAACTTGAAACTTGTAACTTTCTATTTCCACTTCTCTTTAACCAGCTCCCAATCCGCCTTGAATTGCGATTCGGCTTCGGCCTGGGAGTCCTTGGGCAGGTGACGCACGCGATCCGGGATGATGCCGTTGATCATCAGGCGATCGAGATCGGCGCGCAGGGATGACGACCGGTCGCCGAGGAGCCGGGCGCGCACCCAGCCGGCCACGGCGGCGTCCCAGGCGCGCTCGGGTTCGGCGGCGCCACGCAGCCCTGCGACCGTCCAATACGCCGCAGCGGCGGACGTTGGGTGGCGGCCAAGCTCCTCGCGCATTCTCTCGGCCAGGCGGGAAAACACCGCCAGGCGATAGCCGCGACTGAGCGCGCCCGCCTGGCGTTCGGTGGCGCTTCCCCACCATTCGAGCATCGCCTCGGCCAGGTTTCGTTCCGTGCTCGCCGCTCGCTCGAGTCCGCTCTCGAACATCTCGGCGGCCGCGCCAAAGTCGTCCTCGAGAAACAGAGACTGTCCGAGCGCCAGCAGGAGCTCCACCTGGTCACGTGGATCGAGATTCGACGCGCGGATGACGCCCAGCACCTCTCGCGCAGCGCTCAAGTCCGCCGGGTCCGCGCGCTCGCGATAACGTTCGAGATGAGCCCGCGCCAGCACGATGCCGGCGGCATCCGCCGTCTCCGGCGTCTGACGCGCGGCGAGCGCGGCAGTGATCGCGTCGTCAAATTGACGCTGGTTGTAGTGCGCACGCGCCCTGGCGAGATCGGCCAGCGCGGGTTGAGCAGAAGTAAACGCACTGAGGCCGAGGATCCCGACGGCGATCAGTGCGATGCGTGCTACTTCGGAGTGCCGTCGCAGCATGTGGCGATGGTAGCACGCAGTACAATGGCGGGCTGGATGCCTGAGCCGGTCATCATCCCGCGAGCCGACCACCCTATCTCACGCCGTGATATCGACCCCGATGCGTTGAAAGTTCTTTACCGGCTGCAGCAATTCAACTACACCGCGTATCTCGTCGGCGGAAGTGTACGAGACCTGCTGCTCCGCCGCCGGCCAAAGGACTTCGACGTGGGCACGGATGCCCATCCCTACCAGATCAAGAAGCTGTTCCGAAATTGCTGGATCATCGGCCGCCGCTTTCGCCTCGCGCACGTGCGATTCGGCAACAAAGCGATTGAAGTCGCCACCTTCCGTCGTCACGTGCTGCCTGGAACCGAGAACGAACCGGCAACCGCCGAGGAAGTTGCCGACGAGGCTCCGGCAGATCTTCAGATTCGGCACGACAACACGTTCGGCACGCCTGAAGAAGACGCGTTTCGCCGTGATTTCACCATCAACGCGCTGTTCTACGACATCGCGACGTTTTCGATCATCGACTACGTCGGAGGCCTCGACGACCTGCGCGAGGGCGTGGTCCGATCGATTGGCGATCCCTCGCAGCGGTTTCAGGAAGACCCGGTCCGGATGTTCCGCGCGGTGGCGTTTGCCGCCCGGCTTGGCTTCACGCTCGATCCACCGGTCGTCGAAGGCATTCGTCAGAACGGGCAGCTGATCTCGAACGCTTCGCCGGCCCGCCTCATCGAGGAGTACTACAAGGTGCTGCGGTCCGGTGCGGCTGAGCGGACGTTCCGCCTGCTGGCCCAACACGGTTTGCTCGAAACCATCACGCCGGAACTGCACCGTGGCGCGTCGGAAGAGGCGCTCTGGCTGGCGCTCGGTGAGTTGGATCGTTATCGCCAGCGATTCGAGTCGGTCCCCGACGGACTGACCAACGCGGTGCTGTTGGGAACGCTGTTGGTACCTCTCGGACTCATGCCACACCGAGACTTGCCTCTCGGGACCTTCGTTACGGCTCCCGATACCGAGCTGGAAGGCTTGACTCCGGTAGAGGATGCCGAGCAGCCAACCGAGGAGGTTGAAACGGTTCGACATTCGCGGTCGCGCCGCGGACGACGACCTCCCAAAGAACCTCCGATGCGGATCGGCATGTTGCCCGTCGCGCGTCGCGACACCGAGCGCCTGCGGCAACTGCTCTCCGTTCAACGCCGTCTGATGGATCTCGAATCGTCGCCGCGAGCAAAGCGAACGTTGATGCATCGCGGACCCTTTCAGGAAGCGCTTGTCTGGCTCGAGATTCACGGGCGCGCTCCAGAGGCGCTGGAGCACTGGCGAGGATTCATCGAGGCGCTCGGTGGGGTGCCGGCGCACGACACCGAGTCCTCGGCGGAAGTCGAGGGCGCCGCCCCTCGCCGCGGCCGCCGACGACGAGGGCGGCGGCGCGGACGGCGCGGGTTCAATCGGCGGGAATCTTAACAGTCTGCGACCGGGACCGGAGACCGTTCTAGCCGTTCTTCTTCTCGAACTCCTTCATGAACTCGACGAGGGCGTCGACACCTTCTTCGGGAAACGCGTTGTAGATTGACGCGCGCATGCCGCCCACGGAGCGATGGCCCTTGAGTCCATCGAGACCAGCCGCAGTCGTTTCCTTGACGAAGCCCTTTTCGAGCTCCTCGCTGGGCAAGCGGAAGGTCAGGTTCATGAGCGACCGTGAGCCCTTGTCGGCGGTCCCACGGTAGAAGCCGGTCCGGTCGATTTCCGCATAAAGCTTTCCAGCCTTGCGCTCGTTTCGCTTGGCGATTGCAGCCAGACCGCCTTCATTCAGCGCCCACTTGGCCACCAGGCCCATCAAATAGATGCCAAAGCACGGCGGCGTGTTGTACATCGACCCGTTCTCCGCATGCACGGCGTAGTTCATCATCGTCGGAAGGGACTTCGACGATCGCGACAAGAGACCCTCGTCAACGATGACGAGTGTGACGCCTGAGGGGCCGAGGTTCTTCTGAGCGCCAGCGTAAATCAGACCGTACTTCGACACGTCGATTGGCCGGCTGAACATGTCCGAGGAGGTGTCCGCGACGAGCGGAACGTCGCCGACCTCCGGCTCCGAGACCCACTGCGTGCCAAACAGTGTGTTGTTGGTTGTGAAGTGGACGTACGCCGCATCCTTGGTGAGCTTCAGTTCGTCCTGACGTGGAATGCGTGAGAAGTTCTCTCCTTCGGTCGTCGCCGCGATATTCACGCTGCCGACGCGCTGCGCTTCTTTGACGGCCTTCTGCGCCCATCCGCCCGTGACGATGTAGTCGGCGGTCTTGCCGGCCATGAGCAGGTTCATTGGAACCATCGAGAACTGCGTCGAGGCGCCACCCTGCAGAAACAGCACCTTGTGCGTCGCGGGAACGTTGCCAAGCTTTCGAAGATCGGCTTCGGTACGCGCCAGGATGTCCTCAAAGGTCTTTGAGCGGTGGCTAATCTCGAGCACCGACATGCCGACGCCGGGCAGCGAGACGAGGTCGCGCTGCGCTTCCTCGAGAACCACCTGGGGGAGAACGGCAGGACCGGCGGAAAAATTATGGATGCGACGAACGGTCGTAGTCATTTGAGGTACCTGTCAAGCCAGCTTCACGAGCTGCAAATTGAGGATGTCACTGTTACCGGTTTGAATGGACTCGAGGACGGTGGCTGGAGGCTCGCCGTCCAGGTTGATGCGTGCGACAGCCGCATGCGCACCTTCGAAGATGATGTTCTCGGTCTCCTGCACGTTGAGGTTGGCGTCGCGTAATCGCTCGAACACGTGCGCAAGCACGCCCGGCTTATCGTGGTGCCTGACGACCAGCATCCGAGTCGCCGGGGTTTTCTTGGCCAGATTGACCACGTTCGGAACCTTGCCGGTTTCGGCGAAGGTGCGGATGATCCGGACGGTTTCCGCGGCGATCGCTTCCTGAGCCTGTTCGGTGGAGGCGCCAATATGATGCGTGCCGATTACGTTGGGTAGGGCGAGGATGGTGTCGGACATCAACCCTTCCGGCGTCACTGGCTCGCTCGCATATACATCCAGGCCGACCCGAAGGCCCTTCTCCTTGATCGCAACGGCCAGCGCCGCGTAGTCGAGAACCTCGCCTCGCGCTGTATTGATCAGCATCGCGCCGGGCCGAGCGTGCTTCAAGAGCTCGGCATCGATGAATCCTCGAGTCTCCTTCGTCAACGCGAGGTGAATGCTCACGATGTCCGCTCGCGACATTACTTTCTCCGGGCTCGCCACGACCTCGATCCTGAGGTCGTCGACGGCGTGCTTTCGCGCGTCGGCATGGGTCGCAAATCGCCGGCTCCACACCACGACTGGCATCCCGAATGCGTGAGCTCGCTGTGCCACTTCTTGACCGATGTTGCCAAAGCCGATGAGCCCCAACGTCCGGCCGAACAAACCTTGCGCTTTGGAAAACTCCTTCTTGTTCCAGCGGCCGGCCTTCAATTCAACGACGTTGTCGGGAACCCGCCGATCCAGCGCCAGAATGAGCGCAAACGTCAGTTCGGCCACTGCCTGAGCGTTCTTGCCTGGACAATTCGAGACGTAGATCCCGCGCCGCGACGCCGCCGCCACATCGATCGTATTGACACCGGCGCCGGCTCGCACGATGAGCGACAACTGTCCCGCATCGAGCATCGGCTCCGTCACCTGGGTCGATCGGACGACGAGCACACCAGCCCCGCTCGTGCGCAACGCATCGCTCAATGCGTCGCCTTTGAGGCTTGGCTCGTAAGCGACGTCGTAGCCCAATGCTTTCAGCGCGTCGATACCCGACCGCTCGAACGGGTCTGCAACCAGTACTTTCATGTCGGTCAGATGAGGTGCGACAAGAGACCGTCCCTGAGCTTCGGCTCGAACCAGGTCGACTTGGGTGGCATGATGGCGCCGGCATCGGCAATCTTCATCAGATCGTCAACGGTCACCGGGTAGAGCGCAAACCCCACGGCTGCCTGACCCGCATCCACGAGTCGTTTCAATTCCGCTGTCCCGCGAATGCCACCGACGAAGTCAATGCGTTTGTCGGTGCGGACGTCCTGAATGCC
This sequence comes from uncultured Acidobacteriota bacterium, assembly GCA_963724485.1. Lineage (GTDB taxonomy): Bacteria > Acidobacteriota > Vicinamibacteria > Vicinamibacterales > UBA2999 > JACCSI01. The sequence goes on along the minus strand of CAVRUW010000001.1, from coordinate 98,070 downwards.
GAGAATCGGCGCTAGAACACTGTCTTGCAACCGGCTGACGTCGAGGCTGGCCGCGTCATCTGCTTCGCTCCCCGCGCCGAATTCAAGACCGTACCACCGGCCAGCAAGATACATGGTGGCCAGGCCCTTGCGGCTTGGCGTTTCGGAAGCGTTTTCGGTCACCACCGTGCGTTGTCGGAGCGCGTCGAGAAACTGCTCGTTCGTCAGACCTTTGAGATCCTTCACTACCCGGTTGTAAGGGAGGATCTGCATTTGATTGTCGGGGAACGCGACCGCCATGACGCGATCGTGCTCGCCTGGGCCTCGACCCTCGAGCGCGCGGCGGGTGCGCGCGGCGCTGGCCGCGCGATGATGCCCATCCGCGATGTAAAGCGCGGGAATCCGACTGAACTCTTCCACCATCGCCTGAACATCCGCGTCAGCCGTCGTCCATACGGTGTGCTGGACAGCGTCGGGCGCCTTGAAGTCGAACAGCGGTGTTTCTCGCATCGTTCGGTCGACGATATCGTCGATCGGCTGTGTTGCGGCATAGGTGAGAAATACGGGGCCGGTCTGTGCGCTGATCGCGAGCATGTGGCGGGTCCGATCGTCTTCTTTGTCGGGCCTCGTCTTCTCGTGTTTCTTGATGATGCCCTGGTCGTACTCATCGATCGAAAAACATGCGGCGATTCCAGTTTGCGTATGCGCCCCCATCTGCAACCGGTAGACGTACAACATGGGCGTTTCTTCTTCGACGAGCGGCGCGCGCGCACGCAGATCAGCAAAATTCTCGGCCGCGCGTTCGTAAACCGGGTCGGAATGCGGATCGGTTCCCGGAGGCAGATCGATCTCGGCACGCGAGACGTGAAGAAAGTTCAGGGGCGAACCGCTCGCCAGCGCGCGCGCCTCGTCTGTGGTCACGACGTCGTACGGAACAGCAGCCACGGCAGCGGCCGCATGAGGCGCGGGTCGCAGTGCAGCAAAGGGAAATATGGATGCCATGAAACGTACGATTATAGGATTTCTGCCCTCCCGCCCGCCCACCGTGAGCGTTCCAGGCGCCGAGCTTGCCCATTTTCGCGCATTGATTGGCACGCCACATGCTCTCGCCCTCGCTCGGAGGTTTTGAATGGTGCGATCAGAGCATCGCCGCAATACGATTCTGTCGTTTTTCGTGGCGGCAATTACATTGGTAGTAGTGCCATCGCCAGCTCTCGCGCAAGGACCGGGCGTGCGCGGTGGTGTGTCCGTCGATCCCGATCAGTTCTACCTCGGCGGTCACTACGAAACCGGCGCGCTGGTCGATCGGCTGCACTTCAAGCCCAACCTCGAGGCCGGCTTCGGCGACAACCTGACGCACTTAGGCTTCAACTTCGAGTTCGTCTACAAGTTTCCCGCAAACCGCGACTGGAGCATTTACGCGGGTGCGGGCCCTGCAGTGAACATCTACTCGTTCGACGAGATCGACGATAGCGAAACTGAAGCAGGATTGAACGTGCTCTTCGGCGCCGAGACTCGCCGCGGACTATTCTTCGAGCTCAAAGTCGGCGCCCTCGACTCACCCGATCTGAAGTTCGGAGTGGGGTGGACTTTTCGGTAGGACTCGTAACGACGAAGGGCGTAGGGCATAGGGACCCTACGTCCTACCCTTCCACCCACGCCCTGCGCTACGCCCAATGCCCTATGCCCAACGCCCTTCTTAATTGACCGCCCTCACCCCGTTATCCGCGAGCCGGAGGAACAGCCGATCGCGTTCGAGAGCGAAGATGGCCAGGTGCATGGGCGCGACTGGATGGCCGGGTGGCATCTTCTGGTGCTCACGCACGGGATTGACGTAGGCGCCGTTGCGACGGAGCCCGTAATGAAGATGAGGGCCGGTCGCCAGACCACTCGATCCGACTCGACCGATCAATTCACCCTGTCCAACACGCGCTCCAGACCTGACACCAGCGGCGATCGACGAGAGGTGCAGGTACTCGCTCTCGTAGCCGCTGTCGTGTCGCACACGCACTGTCCTGCCGCCGCCGCCAGTCCATCCCGCAAGCGTGACTACACCGTTGGCGACCGATGCGACTGGGGCGCCAGGTGGCGCGGCGTAGTCCACGCCGTTGTGCGCCCGGGTGTAGGCGAGAATTGGATGCCGCCTCGACCGCGAGAACGATGAGGTGACGCGCGGCTCGAATTTCAACGGCGACTTCAGAAAGAACCGTTTGACCGATCGGCCCTCTGAATCGTAATAGCCAGGCTTTCCATCGGGTGGCGTGAAGCGGACGGCCTGCAGGCGGCGGCCGTCGTTGACCAACTCGGCGACCAGCACGGGACCGTATCCGGCAAATCGGCCATCGCTGCGGGTGCCGCGTTCGACCACCAATCTGAAACTGTCACCGGGCTGGAGATCGCTGTTGAAGTCGAGCTCGCCGGAGAAGATGTCGGCAAGTGCGAGTGACAGCTCGATTCGCTCGCCGGCGGCGTCGAGCGCCTGCACCAGCGATGGTGAGTCTGGCCCAATCGCACCAGCAACCACGATCTGGTCGACGGTCTTCTCGATCGGGGCGAGCTCGGTGGCAAACAACGGTATGTCCGCCGCATCCAGGCGCCGCACGATGACGCGGCGATCGTGGTCGACTTCATATTCGAACTCGCGAATGCGTCCGTCGAAGTAGCGGTCGAGACGATATGGCTGACCGGCACGAATGCGCCGAAGATCGAATTTCTCGCCCATGCTCGTAACGATGGCGGCGACTTCTTCAGTCAAGAGCTGATGCGCTTCGAGCACGCCGGCAATCGTCGTCCGTTGTGGCACCAACGCCTGCCGGATCTCGGAGTCTGGCGCGAGCACGACGTCTGCCAGCCTCTGGAGTTGGCGGGCTGGCGGCGTCGCACTGGTGACCGGCTCGCAGGCCAAGAAGGCCAGCGGTGCCAGCGCCACGACGAGCCAAGAAGCCAGCGAGAACGCAACACGACCAGAGTCTTCTCTCTGGCCGGGTCTGGTCATGTTGCGGATCATGAGCGCTTAGTTCCCCGGCTTGCGCGTGGCGCGCTCGGTCGTGGGTGGGACGATGCCCTTGAGCCGCATCAGGATCACTTTCTGTCCGTACTCGTTCATGTTGTGGCTGATGACACCCAATAACAGCTGCCCGCGTGGCACCTGGTTCTGCCCCGCCGTCACCATTTCCGCGAGCGACGCATCGGTCTGCGCCGCGAACACGGCGTCGCAGTAGGCCTGCACGGCTTTGGCTGCTTCGACGAGCTTGTCCTTGGCGGTCACCTTCTCGAGATCTTCCTTGTTCGGATTGGCTTCGCCCTTCGCGCGAGAGCAATTGTTGAAGGCCGCGTTGATCGTGTGGCCCACGAACCCGGCGAACGTGCGCGTGTCCTTGGTCGCCTGGAAGCCGTAATCGGCCTCAGGCATCTTTTCGGCCGATTCGAGAAGGTTCCTGAACGTGCCCGCCGCGCTGCGCGCCATTGCATCGGCGAGTGCTTTCTGCGCGAACGCTGGGGCAGCTGCGACCAACACCACTACACCTGACAACACGAGAATCCGCTTCATGCTCGTCCCTCCGGAAAGGCGCCCATGCTACACGAAGGGCATAGGGCATGGGGCGAAGGGAATAGAGAGCATAGGGATTGGTGCGCACTGTGGCGAAGAGTGGACGAAGGGGCTACACTTCAGACCGGCGTCGAAAGGGAGGAGAAAGTGGCTCGATCTCGCGCGATATTGTCGGTGTTGCTCGCATCCCTCGTGATGACCGTCGCCCTGGGGCGGGCCCAGTCGTCCGACACGGTGGACCTCGACGCGCTCACGCGACTCAAGGCGGAAGGCCTCGAGCGATCCGAGGTCATGGACATCGCCTGGTGGCTCACCGAAGTGCATGGGCCACGGCTGACCAATTCCCCACAACTTCGCGCGGCCGCGGATTGGACCGTGAAGAAGCTCACCGGCTGGGGACTGGCAAATGTCAACAAGGAGCCCTGGGGCGAGGCGTTCGGACGCGGATGGAGCAATGAGCGGACCGTGGTGCACGTGCTGAAGCCATCACCGTGGCCGGTGATTGCCTACGCTCGCGCCTGGACGCCCGGCACGACGACCGCGGTTACGGCAGATGCGGTTCTTGCCCCGCTCGCCGCCGAGTCGGACTTCGACAAGTTTCGCGGGAAGCTGAAGGGCAAGGTCGTTCTCATTCAGAATGCGCGCGCCGTCGCACCACTGTTTGATCCACCGGCTCGTCGGCTGACCGAACAGAACCTCGAAGAGTTGGAAGTGCAGCAAGTGTCGCCACAACAAGGTGGACCCGGCGGGCCGGGCGGTGGTGGTCAGGCGTTTACCGCCAAGCGCAACGCATTCCTCGTCGCAGAAGGCGTCGTGGCCGTGCTGGAACCCGGAAACGGGCGCGGTGACAGCGGAAGCGTCCTGGTCGGTGGAGGTGGCTCGCGAAACGTCAAGGACCCGCCCGTGCCGCCTCAACTCGCGGTTGCGACCGAGCACTACAACCGGATCGCACGCCTGCTCGATCGCGGGCAAAGCGTCTCGATGGAAATCGATGTCCGCAACACCTTCCACGACACCGACCTCAACATGTTCAACATCGTCGCCGAGATTCCGGGGACCGACAAAGCCGACGAGGTGGTGATGCTGGGCGCACACTTCGATTCATGGCACGCAGGTACCGGCAGCGTCGACAACGCCTCGGGATCGTCGGTGATGCTCGAGGCGATGCGGATTCTCAAACAGTCGGGGGTCAGACTGCGTCGCACCGTCCGCATGGCCCTGTGGACGGGGGAAGAGCAGGGGCTGATGGGTTCACGGCTCTATGTGAAGAACCACTTTGCCGATCCGGCCGACATGAAAGTCAAGCCGGAACACACCAGGCTGGCCGGCTACTTCAACATGGACAACGGCACGGGCCAGTATCGTGGCGTCTACCTCCAGGGAAACGAGGCCGTCGCGCCAATCTTCCGCGCGTGGATGGCGCCCTTCGAGAACCTCGGCATGACACACCTGACGATTCGTAACACCGGCGGTACCGATCACTTACCGTTCAATGCCGTCGGACTGCCTGGTTTCCAGTTCATTCAAGATCCGGTTCAGTATTCGAGCCGGACGCATCACTCGAATCTCGACGTCTACGATCAGTTGATCGCCTCGGACTTGATGAAGAACGCCGTCATCACGGCGGCCTTCGTCTATCAGACCGCCAACCGCGACCAGGTGTTGCCGCGGAAGCCATTGCCTCGACCGACTGCGCCACCGCGCCCGACAACCCAGGGATTGGAGTAGTGATCGATTCCGTCGCGATTCTTCTTGGTTTCTTGACGTTCCTGGTCGGCCTTGCCATCGGCTGGTCGCTGTCACAGCGGGTTCGGATCGACAATGCGCGCCTTCGTGCCGAGCTTGCGCATCAGCAACGCGTCGTTCCCGAGAAGCTGGCGCTGCTCGAGGACGCGCAGGCACAGATCAAGACGTCATTTGACGCAATTGCCGGCGCCGCGCTCCGAGCGAGCACCGACGAGTTCTTGAAGCTTGCCGATCAAAAGCTGGGCAACGTTCAGCGCGACGCGCTGGGAGAGATTGGCAAGCGCCAACAGGCTCTCGACGACCTGATGAAGCCGATTCGAGATGCGCTGACGCAGGTCGATCGAAAACTCGGCGAGACTGACCGCGGACGGGTCGAGACCACGACGCTGCTGAAGGAGCTCAATCAGCAGCAGGAACGACTCCGTGGCGAAACGCAGAATCTCGTGCGTGCGCTACGGACGCCGAGCGTTCGCGGACGCTGGGGCGAAATGCAGCTTCGCCGGGTCGTCGAACTGGCCGGCATGCTGCCCTATTGCGACTTCGAAGAACAGCCCTCCCTGCTCGCCGAATACGGCCGCCAGCGTCCTGACTTGATCGTCAAGCTCCCCGGCGGCCGCACAATCGTCGTGGACGCGAAAGTACCGCTTGAAGCGTACTTGAATGCGCAAGAGGCGCTCGATGACCAGACTCGAGCGGCGCGTCTCTTGGACCATGCGCGACAGGTGCGTGAGCACATGACCAAGCTCGGCGCCAAGAATTACTGGGAACAGGTTCAGCCGTCCCCGGAGTTCGTGGTGATGTTCCTCCCGGGCGAATCGTTCTTCCAGTCCGCCTTACAACAGGATGTCGAGCTCGTCGATTTCGGCGTGGGATCGCGCGTGTTTCCGGCCAGTCCGATCACCTTGATCGCGCTGTTGCAGGTCGTCGCCCACGGGTGGCGACACGAGCGATTGGCGCAAAACGCCGAGGAGATTCAGTCGCTCGGGAATGAGCTGTACGCGCGTGTTTCGAAGATGACCGAGTACCTCGATACACTTCGCATGCGGCTGGACAGCACGGTCAAAGCCTTCAACGAAACCGTCGGTTCATACGAAACGCGCGTGCTCGTGACAGCCAGGAAGTTCAAGGAACTCGGAGCGACATCGGAAGCAGAGATCGATACGCTGCAATCCATCGATACGGCGCCACGGATCCTGCACAGCGCCAACCTTCTCGGCTTGCCCGACGAGGTGATCGAAGCAGAAACCGTTGAGAGAGAGGGATAGCAATGCGCACATTGATGATCGGGTTCGTGATAGCGGCGCTCGGCACGACGGTAATCGCGGCGCAGCAAAAGCCCGAAGCAACCTCGCTCGACGGCAAGCCGCTCCTCCCGATCGAGCTGCCCAATCGCGCCAAGCTCGAAGCCGACCTCTCGCAGGCGGAGAAAGACCTGGCCGCGAAGCCGAACGATCCCGACGCAATCATCTGGGCTGGCCGTCGACTCGCGTACTTGTGGCGCTACCAGGATGCGATTGCCATGTTCTCGAAAGGCATCGCGCAACACCCCAACGATCCTCGGATGTACCGCCACCGTGGTCACCGCTACATCACCACTCGTCAATTCGATCGCGCGGTCGCCGACTTCGACAAGGCGGTGTCGCTGATCAAAGGCGCAAAGGATGAGATAGAACCAGACGGCGCACCTAACCCATCCGGTAAGCCGCGAAGCTCGTTACACTTCAACATCTGGTATCACCTCGGCCTTGCGCACTACCTCAAGGGCGACTATCAAAAGGCGGTCGACGCCTACAACGAGTGCATGAAGGTCTCGACCAACGACGATTCGGTTACCGCGACCAGCGACTGGCTCTGGATGTCGCTGATGCGGCTGAATCGCAAGGCGGAGGCAGCCAAAGTGCTGGAGCGGATCTCTCCGAAGATGGAGATTCTCGAAAACGGCTCGTACCATCGCCGATTGCTGATGTACAAGGGCGTGGAAAAGCCCGAAGCGTTGCTGGATCCAGCGAATGCCGACGCGCTCACGATTGCGACGCAAGGCTATGGTGTCGGGAACTGGTATTTCGTTACCGGCAATACCGCGCGAGCGCGCGAGGTGTTGCAAAAGGTCGTCGCCAGCCCTAACTGGTCGGCCTTCGGGTACATCGCTGCCGAGGCAGACCTGCAGCGGATGAAATGAAAGAGTTTGCCTTTGGGCAGACCGGCCGTTACCTCTTTGCCATCGTCGTGGTGGTCGTCGCGACAGGGGCTCGGCTGGCTGTCGATCCAATCTTCGGCAGCCGTTTTCCATATGCCATCTTGCTGATCGGTGTGCTGGTCGCCGCATTCGTCGGAAGGCTGTGGGGCGGCTTGCTGGCGCTGGGACTTTCGGCGGCGATCGGCAATTTCCTCTTCGTCGAGCCTCGCTACTCCCTCGGTCTGAAGGGCGCCAGTGACACCCTCACTCTGATCCTGTTTCTGGTTGCCGGAATCATCGGGTCTTTCATCACCGACTACGTCAGTCGAACACGCGAACGACTACGTGAAAGCGCCGACGAACAAGCGGCTCGCGACGCCCAGGTACGGAACGAGCGAGCACGCTTGCAAGACATCATCGATAGCATCCCGGGCGTTGTGTGGGAGTCCTGGGGCAGGCCCGACTCGTCTCAGCAGCGAATCGACTACGTCAGCACGTATGTCGAGAAGCTCGTTGGCTATTCTCCAGTCGAGTGGACGTCGCAGCCGAATTTCTGGCTGAAACTCGTGCACCCTGAAGATCGTGAGCAGGCCGCGAGGGTTGCATCGGAGATGTTTGAAAACGGCGAAGCCGGCGAGAACGAATTCCGGTGGATCGCCAAGGATGGTCGGACCATCTGGGTGCTGGCGCGTTCGTCGGTCATTCGCGACGACAACAATCAGCCGGTCGGAATGCGGGGCGTGACGATCGATATCACCGATCGCAAGGAGGCGGCGCAGCGCCTGGCACTTCTCGCCGACGTTTCGATGACGGACCTGGTTCCGTCTTTCCAGGACCTTGCCCACGACCTTGCCCGCCGCATCGCCATTGTCGTCGGCGACTACTGCATCATCAGAATCGCTCACGACGGACACCTCGAAGGCATCGCCTACGCTCACGTCTCGCCCGAAGGCGAACCGCTGGTTCGCGAAATCGCGGAGCAATTCGACATCGGCACGCAGAGCGCGCTCTATGCCGAGATGCTGCGCGAGCCGCGGACAGTTGTCGACAATGCGGTGCCCGAGACTGTGTTCGCTCACCTGAGGAAGGGCGAAATCGAGCCGATCTTCGAACGCTTTCGGCCTCGCCGCGGCATGATTTGCCCCTTGCTGAGTCACGGAAAGCTGCTGGGGACGATTGCGCTCGGGCGCGCGGCAGGAGGCGTGTTCAGTGAAGCCGACGTTCGACTGGTAGAAGCCATCGCCTCGCGCGCGACGTCGGCGCTCGAAAATGCCGCACTGTTTGCGACGGCGCAACGCGAGGCGGATGAGGCGCGGATTGCGCGAGCCGATGCGGAAGAGGCCGGGCGCGTCAAGGATGAATTCCTCGCGACGCTCTCTCACGAGCTTCGGACGCCGCTCAACGCGATCCTCGGGTGGGCGCACATGCTCCGCGACCCAGGGCTGCCGATCGACCGGCGGACCGCAGCCGTCGAAACAATCGTCAGGAACGCGCAGAGTCAGGAACAACTGATCTCGGACATCCTCGATGTGCAGCGGATCATGGCCGGAAAGATCCGGCTGAATCAGCGCGTCGTCGACTTGGGCGCGATCATTCGCTCCGCCGCAGAAACGGTTCAGCCATCAGCGTCCGCCAAGAGCGTGAGGCTACAGCTGCTGGTCGATCTCGACACGCCCTCGGTGTGGGGTGATCCGGATCGGCTCCAGCAGGTCGTCTGGAACCTCCTGGCCAACGCCATCAAGTTCGCACCCTCGGGCGGGCGAGTACCTGGTACGACTGTTGAAGAACGATGCCGATTGCGAGTTGGTTGTTCAAGACAACGGACCTGGCATCAACGAGTCGTTCATCCCGTACATGTTCGAACGCTTCCGCCAGGCGGACTCGTCCACGACACGAACGCACAAAGGTCTGGGTCTCGGTCTGGCGATTGTCCGGAGCCTCGTCGAGATGCACGGTGGGAGCATTTCGGCCGCCAACGTTCCCGAATCCGAGGGCACCGGCGCGATCTTCACGATTCAGCTGCCGGTTCACGTGGGGCGGGTTGGCGAGACCGACGAGGATCTGATCATGGTCCCAGCCCAGCGCGAACCTGTCTGGCTGAGCGAGGCTCCCGCGCTCGAGGGCATTCACGTCCTGGTCGTCGAAGACGATGCGGATGCGCGCGAGTTGATTGGCGCAATCCTGCAGCGGTGCGGCGCCAAGGTGACGCTGACCGCGTCGGCCGAAGCAGGGTTCGGCGCCGCGACGACCAATCGACCCGACGTGATTGTCAGCGACATCGAAATGCCGGAGGAGGATGGGTACGGCCTCATCCGGCGCATCCGAGCGTTGACGCCTGACCAGGGCGGAGCGGTGCCAGTCGCGGCCTTGACAGCTTATGCAGGAGCATCCGATCGGCTGAAGGTGCTCGGAGCGGGGTTCAACGTTCACGTCGCCAAGCCAGTGCAGCCGGCGGAACTCGCGATGGTGGTGGCCAGTCTAGCGGGTCGGCGATCCTGATCCGCCGAGCACGTTCCTCACTTCGCCGGCGCACGGCCCGACGATCGGGTCCATTCCGCCAGTGCTTCCACTCGATCCTGTGCCTGAGGAATCTCGTCGAGGCTATCGACGTCCCACGGCACACGCCAGCTCCAGTTCTCGCCACTGACGACCGCCGGCGTGTTGATTCGTTCCGTCCACCCGAACAGGTCCTGCAGCGGGACGATCGCGATGCTCGACCCGGCCTCGAGCAGCGCCCGCAGCATCGCGTCGAGCGCTGGTGTTGCCTCGCTCAAATGCCGCGCGACGGAGGGAACCGCCAGCATGAGACGCCGCTCGTCTTCGGCGGCCTCCTGCCACCAGGCCGCGAGCGGTTCGGTGTCGTGTGTGCCAGTGGTCGCAACCGACGTCGCAGAGTAGACCGGCGGGTCAATGAACGGCTGACCGGTGAGGGCCCACTCGCGTTCCCATCGCATGACCTTGAAACCAGGCACACCCAGAGCAAGGAGCGATTCGCGGACGAAATCTGGAACCGTTCCGAGATCCTCTGCGATGACCTCGGCGCCGGTGTTCTGGTATATGCCGACCAGACGCTCGCCGAGCTGACGTTGCGTGGCTTCGTCCGCCGGCGCGAAGAACGCTTTCGTCTTTTTGTCCAGCGGACGGATATAGGTGCGGTAGAGGCCAACCAGATGGTCGAGGCGAAAACCATCGAACAGTGAAGCCGTACGCCGGGCGCGTTGCTTCATCCATTCGAAGTCATCGGCCGCCATGACCTCCCACCGCCACGGTGGCAATCCCCAATCCTGCCCCGTTTCGCTGAACGCATCCGGCGGGACGCCGACCGTCGCGTCGAAGCGGAATTCGTGTTGACGCGTCCAGACATCAGGGCTGTCCGCCGAGATCATGAACGGCACATCACCAAACACTCGAAGCGGACGAGAGGCTTGTCGAGCAGCAGCCCACTGCCGATCGGCAATCCACTGAACGTACTGCCGATACAGAATCTCGGGTTTCAACCGCTCCCGGGCTTCGGTCAACGCGCCAGGATCGCGTGTTGCGAGAGCCGCCGGCCACTCCCACCAGGGCCTCAGACGATGCTCCTGTCGCAGTGCCTGAAAGAGTGCATATTCCTCGAGCCACCCCGCCTGCTCCCGAACGAAGTCGGCAAACATCCGATGCCGCGAACCCTGAGACGTCGCATCGCACGTCATGAAATGGGCGTGGGCTGCGCGCAAATATCGGGACTTGAGCCGGCGGATCTGACGATGGTCGACGCGCTCCGAATGACGCACGCGATCGAGGACGTGGCGATCGTTTCCCGTCAGCTGTCCTTCTCCCCCAAGAGCCTGGAAATCCTCCACCGCTGGGACTGAGATGTAAATCGGGTCGAGAGCCATCGCGGTCAGCGAGGAGTACGGCGAGGTTTCGGCGGTCGGAATCTCCGTGACTGGCAGAATCTGAATGAACGACTGCTCGGCCCGCTGCAGCCATCGGGAAATAACCGGTAGATCGGAGAATTCACCAACACCCCAGCTCTTGCTGGATGCCAGCGAGAAGAGCGGCGCCATCACTCCGCTGCGACGCGACGTCATCAGTGCTGTCGATCCGGTTGAGAGGCCCGGGCCAGAACTCGAGATACACCGCGGTCGAAGGTGTCCGGTTCGACGATGAGGCTGACCACGAGATAGGCTTCGTTCTCGAAATCAAAAAAAAAGCCCGGATACACGAGCACGTGGTCGTTGACCAGCAGGTCCAGCACAAGCTGTTCCTCGGAGCGGAACGCCGGCACCTTCAGAATGGCCGACCAGCCACCACCGACGTCCAGCACTGAAATGCTGGGGGCCTGCCTCACGGCCTGCCGAAGCATTGGCAGGTTACGAGCGATGCGATCCTGAATTTGACGGCGCACCACGCTCCCGCGCCGGAGCAACGAGGGAAGCGCCACCTGAACCGGCGTCGAGACCGAGAGATACGCATCCGCAACGATTTCGTACGCGCTCATCATCGCTGAAACCTGGGCGTCGGGCCCTCCGAACGCAATCCACCCCAGCTTGAGTTGCGGAAGACCCACGGACTTCGACAAGCCTCCCAGGCTGCAGCAGACGACCCCCGGCGCAGCCAGTACCGACGCCGAAGGCAGTGCGTCTTCCAATTGGTAGTCGGTAAACACTTCGTCACCAATCAATACCAAATCACGGGAAGCGCATACCGTCGCCAACGTCTCGAGATCGTCGCGATGCAAGAACGAGCCCGTCGGGTTGTTCGGTGAAACGACCAGTACCGCCCGTGTGCTGTCGTCGATCTGCGATTCCAGATCGTCAAAATCGATTCGCCAGGCGGCCTGCGCATCCAATCGATAGGGCTTGGCCACGACCGATTCCAGGACGCTGAGATGTTCGAAGAGCGGATAGCTTGGACGTGGAACGAGCACCGAGTCGCCCGCATCGCAGAGCAGCTTGAAGAGAAGCGCGTAGGCCTCGCTGGTGCTGGCGGTCAGGGCTATCCGCTCGGGCGCCACCGCCTGGTTGCGACGCTTGAAATCGAGTGACACAGCCTCTCGTGCGACCGGGAGACCAAGTGGCTGCGGGTCGTACAGCAGCGCCTCCGGTGATGAAAGTGGCGTAAGCAGGTCGACTGGGTACTCCAGACCCACCCGGGTAGGGTTCGATTCGGTCAGGTCGAGCACCGGGATTCCGCGCTCCCTGAGCGCCGCCAGTGCTCGTGTCGTCGCGTTGATCGTCAGATTGGACGGCAGTCGCGACGACGATGTCATCGGCGTTCGGGTTCTCGAGGTCTGCTCGTGTCGGTAGCGCCCGCCACTACTTCGACACGCTCGATCACGTCCCCCTCGATTAACGCATCGACGACCTCCATGCCTGACTTAACCTCGGCGAACACCGTGTAGGTGTGATCGAGGCGGGGGCTGTCCACCAGGTTGATGAAGATCTGCGCGTCACCCGTGTCACGACCGCGCGTCGAGATGCCAACCGTGCCGCGCCGATGCGAGGGCAACCCGACCTCGTCTCGCATGTAGGGGCCATCGCCCATGTACTCGTTGGCGCCAGGGCTCCCCCCTTGGACGACGAAATTGGGGGCGATGCGATGGAAAGTCAGCCCGTTGTAGTACCCCTCGCGAACGCGCGTCGCGACACGGAGCGCCGAAACAGGCGCCTCGTCCATGAGGAGCCGCATCTCGAACACACCGCGGCCGGTCATGGTGAATCGGAGACGAGATTCGCGCAGGCCGTCGATCGCCGCCAGCGTCACCGGCATCAACGGCAATTTGCGCGGCGAGGCTTCCGCGTCCGTTACCTGCCAGGTCTTGAGAATGGCCGCTGTCTTGGTTGCGACGGCCGGATCGAAGTCCGAAAGGTATGGACGAAGTGATTCTGCCTGTGGGGGCAGCGATTCGATTCGGCCGAGGATAGCCATCCGAACGTCGCGGGAGGTGTCCCTCTTTTCGGCGGTGATACGAGCCAGGGCATTGAACAGTGCCGCACTGACATCTGCCTGGGCGGGGTCCTGAGCAGTCGTGGTTGCCGCAGCGATCGCGCGAGTGGCGGTCAGCCCAAGTTGATAGTCGGGACGCTGCAACGCATCGAGGGCGAGCGACAACGCCTCGGGCCGCTTGAGTGTGATGAGCTCGCTGAGGGCCGCCTCGCGAACGTTGTCGTGCGTATCTCGTGCGAGCTGGTCGAGTTCGTCGAGTGCCGCCAGCGCGCCTGCGGCACGCGCGGCGTACATCCGCACCTGCCAAATCGAATGCGGGATGTAACGCGATAACGCTTTCCGGCCTTCGGCCGGCGCCGTCTTCGCAAGCGCGACCAGTGCGTGCGCCGGTACGTGCCACCCGTAAGGCCGCTCCGTCAACACCTCGGTCAACTCCTGAAGCGTACCGACCGCCGTTTGGGCAGTCGGGCATCCATTGCCGAGGAGATCGATGGCCAGCAGCGACACGTGCGGATTTGGATCGCGAACAGCGGCCAACACTGGCTCGCACGAGGTCTTCTGGAACGCTCGGCCGTAGGTCTGCAACGCTTCGTATCTCACGCGAGAATTGCCGTCCCCGAGGCCCTTCGTCACGACCGCTTCTCGCCCTTCGATATCGATTCTGGCCGCCACCATCGCCAGGCGCCGCACCTCATCGTCTGGATCCGCGATGCCGGCATCGAGGTCCTGCTTGCGCGTGGCACCCGAGGCCATGAGCGCAAGAGAGGCCAGTCGCCGGATGCGCGCGAGCTTCTCAGCGTCTTGAGCGCGGCCCTCGAGCTCGCTCGCGGCGCGGAGACCGGTCAGCGTTGGGCCACTCAGGCGAGAGATCTTGCCGCTCTGACGCGCCAGCACCTCGAGTCCTTCGACGGCTCCCAGCACCTCGTCGAGTCGAACCGCGGTGGAAGTGGGGGTTGGCAATACACGAGCGATGGCGGTTTCGACTTGCTGAACGTCAGCGGCGGTGGTGTAGGGAAGTCGCCCGAGCGTAGCCGCAACGACCGCCCATACCCGCGGCTCCTTCTCGATCCGGGTGCGTGCGAGAAGCCTGCCCTTGGCATCGGCCACTCCTTTGGCCCCGCGCGCAAGCTGCCCCATCGCGTTCGCCGCTTCGCTCCGAACATCGGCATCGGCATCGCCCAGCACCGGGGTCAGCAGCGGAATCAACTCCGCCTTCTCCAGCCGTCCGATACCGCGAGCGGCCTGTCGGCGCAACTTGGGATCCCGGCTGCGCAGGCCCTCGCGCAACGGGGCGAGATCCGCATCGCTTTGGACGCGTGCGTCCTCGGCCAGCAACATCCGCTCGGCGATCGGCAGGTTCTGCACAACCGCTGGCGCACCCAGCAGAACGACGAGGAGAGGCGTGAGCACACTCATCGACCGATACCCGCACGGCGTGCCGCCGAAAACTCCAGCATCTGCGTGGTCAGGTCACAGGGATAGGAGATCTTGATGTCCGCAATCCCGCCGCTGGAATCGAAGGTTGGTTCGAGTTTGGGCATGACGAATCCCGTGTACGAAGGAAGCCTCAATCGGTCGACGCGCCCCACAATCTCATCGCGCAAACCCGCATCGAAATGAACACCGTAAGTCTCGAACAAGAGTTTGGCCGCGGCGTAATCGCCTTCGGACTTGATCCGCTGAACTTCGGCGAGCATGCGAGCAACGCCGTCGCGAAACGCGTGCGCATCAGCGAGGACATAGTACGTCTTGCCGTCGCGCTTGCGGGTTTCGATCGCGTTCGTATGCGCGATCAGCCAGTGCACAATCGCCTGGCGATTGCGCATGTGATCCTCTTCGAGCTGCGTCCCTTCCCGAACCCGTCGCAGCTGCACCAGCGCGTTGCGCGCATAAGACTCGTACTCGGCGCGTACGATCTCGGCCTGATCCTCAGCCGCCAGCAACCCAAGCTCGGCGAGATGCGGATCGGCGACGAAATACAGGGCGACGAGATCCGCGCGTGACTCCTCGAGGGATGAGTATTGCTCCTTGAGCAATTCCTGCGGCTGGCCCTGGATGTCGGCCGCCATTCGACCGGATCCGTGACCGAGCACCTCGTGAATCTCGGTCGTCAGCTCGCCGGCAAACGCGCTCCATCGCTTGGCCCGATCGATCTCACCCTCGTCCCAGGCAAATTCCTCGCGAAACGTATCCAGCGTCGATGCTTCGTACGCCTCGATCACGTTCGACAACGAAACGGACTTGCTTCCGTGTTCCTCACGGATGCGCTGATCGTTGGGCAGGTTGACACCGATGGGCGTCACCGGCCCTGAATCGCCGGTTTCGAACACCACTTCGATCGCTCGAGCGGAGATGCCTTGAACGCTGGGCTTCCGGTACGCCGGGTCAATCGGCAGGTGGTCCTCGAACCACTGCGCGTTCTCCGCGAGCCGGTGAATCTTCTCGGTCTTTTCATGGTTGACGTAGTACACGACGCCTTCCCACGCGCCCTTGACTCCGCGCGCGTCCATGTAGACCTCGATGAACCCGTTCATCGTGTCGACCACGGAGTTCCGGTTGCTGACCCAGGCGATGTCGAACGCCTCGCGGTCCGAATCCTCACCGGTCTGATACCAGCGAATCAGCGCCTTCAGGGCCTCACCGAAGTCGCCGGGGGCATACGGCAGCGCCTGCTCCAGATGGGAGACGATCTGTCGAATCTCAGCATCGTAAAGTCCACCGACGCGATAGGGCTCTTCGACGACCACACCGTTCCTCCGGACAACTCGCGAGTTCAGGGGGTATCGCTCCTGAAACGCCTCGAGGTCGGCCATCGTCACGTCGTCGTACAAGTTGTTGGCGCTGGCCTGGAGGATGTCACGGCCAGACCCTGGTGACTTGCACGTCACCATGGGGTGCACGGTGAGATCGAAGAACATGGCGCTGTAGCGCGCCAGCATGTCGCGCAGCGACTCGCCCGCTTCACGCCGGAATCGCGCCCCGTTGAGCTCGGCGCGTTCGGCCGCGCTCACCAGCTCGTCGAAGGTCAAGCCGAGAACGAACTTGCGAGCTGTGAGGTTGTTGTAGGGCCCGCTGTTGATCCAGAACAGCTTGGTATAGCGCGTGAGCTCACTGAGAGTTGCGTCAGCGATGCCATCGGAATGCGCGACGAGCTCCTCGAGAATGTCGCGCATCGGCAAGTTGTGACGGTAACGCTGGTCGTAGTAGATGTCTCGGCCAGCGAGCGCCGACTGATACAGATGCCAGATGAGAATCTTGTCGTCGAGGCTGAGCTCAGCAAAGCCATCGGCATAGAGCTGAACCACCGCCGCATCGTCGACTTGCTCGAGCTGATAGCGTCGGCTCGCGACCTCAGTGCTCGCCGGACCAGCGTCCGATATCAAAACGGCACCTCGACCTTCTCTTCGTGTTGAGGAATGTGCACGGCCCAACCTCGTTGCTCCACGGCTTTCTTCAGGACGTCCTGGGCCGCCGGTTCGCCGTGGACCAGATAGGTTTGCTTCGGCGGCGCCTTGAAGGTGTCGAGCCACCGTGAGATTTCGCGCGAGTCCGCGTGAGCGGACATGCTGTCGACCTTCTCGATGCGGGCAGACACAGACACCATCATGCCGTGAATTTTGACCGCCTTTGCACCATCCAGCAGGGCCCGGCCTCTCGTACCAACGGCCTGGTAGCCGACGAACAGGACGGTATTTCGCGGATCCGGCAGCGCGGCAGCCAGGTGATGGAGAACTCGACCACCCGTCGCCATCCCACTGGCTGAGATGACAATGGCCGGCCCTCGAGATTCGACCACGTCGCGAGATTCTCGAGCGGAAACGACCGGCTGAAAGCGCTTGGTGGCATAGGCGCTGATCTCGCCAGTTCCGTGGCGGACGTCCGGGTCGAGCTCGCGCTCGTGCCGTGCGTAGAAGTTGAGAGCAGCTACCGCCATCGGGCTATCGAGATAGACGGGAAGGGGCCGCAACCGGCCTGCGTCCTCGAGCTTCTTGAGCCAGTAGAGCACTTCCTCTGCGCGACCGACGGCAAAGGCTGGAATGATGACTCGCCCACCGCGAGCCACCGTCTCCTCGACGATCCTCTCGAGCTGCGACGCATCATCCGAGTCGGCGTGAACGCGGTCCCCGTAGGTCGATTCGAGGAGCAAGGTCTCGGCGTCAGGTGCGGGCGAAGGATCCGGGAGCACGGGACGACCGTAGCGCCCGAGGTCGCCGCCAAAAAGAATCCGCGCACCGACACCAGGGCGCGTGACCCGGACGTACGCCGACCCGAGAAGGTGGCCGGCATTGGTGAACTCGGCGCGAAACCCGCGGGCGACTTCGATTGGGCGATCGAAATCCACGGCCTCGATATGCGACAACGCTTCGTACGCGTCAGCCTCGGTGAACAGCGGCATCGCAGGTGTGTGGCGGGAGAAGCGGTGACGATTGGCGAGTCGCGCGTCCTCCTCTTGCAACCTGCCGGCGTCCGGAAGCACGAGCGAACACAAATCTGCGGTTGCCCTCGTGCAATAGACGCGGCCGTGAAAGCCTCCGGCGACGAAGCGCGGCAGGAGGCCCGTGTGATCGATGTGCGCGTGGGTGAGAACGACGGAGTGGACCGATGCAGGGTGGACCGGGAAGGCGGCCCAGTTTCGCCGCCGCAATTCCTTGAGCCCTTGAAACTGACCGCAATCAATCAGAATCCGTTGGCCATCGGCTTCGAGGAGATATTTGGAGCCGGTGACAGTACGCGCAGCTCCGAGAAACGTCAGCGTTGCCACTGCCAACACTGTACTCGACTGGGCGAAGTGGGCTGGTGAGGCGAGTGGGGCTAGTGAGGCGAGTAGGGCGGGTAGGTGGCGATCCTTCAGTACAATCGCTGTCTATGGTGGTTCGTCTGACCGTGTTGCTGCTGGTTACCGCGTTCGGCATCGAGTCTAGTGCGCAAACGCGTCGCCTGACGATCGACGACCTCTACGATCCGACGCTCAAGATCGATTTCTCGGGCCAGGCGCCTTCCGGGCTCGTCTGGATTTCAGCCACTCACTACATCTGGCCCAAACCGGCGGCCAACGGCCAGGTGGATTGGGTCAAGGTCGCGGCTGCAACCGGGACCACCGAGCCGTTGTTCGATGCTCAAAAGATGCGCGCCGCTTTCGACGCTCTACCCGGCTTGCGCGAGGAAGACGTCAAGGTGCTGCCGAACGATGCGGGGCTGGAAATGAACGCCACGCACAGCGCGGCGCTCGTTTCGATTGGCAATGACTTGTACCACTACCCCTTCGGCAGCGACCGCGTGTTTCGTCTGACGTTTGATCCGTACGAGGAAGAGGAGTACTCGTTCAGCCCGGACGGACGACAGGCTGCGTTCGTTCGACGTAACAACCTGTTCGTCGTGAATCTCGAGCAGCAGCGCCAGGAAAAACAGCTCACCACCAGCGGCACCGACCAACTTCTCAATGGCAAGCTCGATTGGGTCTATCAGGAGGAGATCTTCGGGCGCGGTAACTTCCGCGCCTATTGGTGGAGTCCCGACTCTTCGCAGATCGCCTTCATGCAGGTCGACGACCGTCCCGTGCCGGAATTCACGGTCATCGATCACATCCCACCGCGACTCGGTATCGAACAATGGGATTACCCCAAGGCCGGAGACCCTAACCCCATCGTGAAGCTCGGGGTGCTGCCCGCGGTGGGCGGCCATGTGCAGTGGGTGGATCTGTCGAAGTATTCGGCCACCGATTTCCTGATCGTCAACGTGGACTGGACGCCTGACAGCCATCGAGTGGTGTATCAAGTTCAGAATCGCGAGCAGTCGTGGCTCGACGTCAACACGGTGCCTACCAGCGGCGCAGGGCCGTTGACGCTGTTCCGGGAGACGACCAAGGCTTGGGTCGATGTCAACGGAGCAGTGCGGTGGCTCAAGGACGGCTCGTTCCTGTGGGTCAGCGATCGTTCGGGTTGGAAGCATCTCTATCGCTACAAAGCCGATGGGACCCTTGCTGCACCAGTCACTCGTGGCGAGTGGGATGTCCGGACCGTCCACGGCGTCGACGAAAGCAACGGCTGGGTGTACTTCTCGAGTGCCGAACGAAGTCACATCGGCATCGACGTGTATCGGGTGAAGCTCGATGGGAGCGCCATGACGCGGCTTTCGGAGCGCGCCGGCACGCATCGCGCGCGTTTCAGCACCGACTTCGGTCACTACATCGATTCATGGAGTGATTTGCACACACCTCCGCAGGTGCGCGTGCACAAGGCGGACGGCAGCGAAATCCGCGTGATCCACGAGAGCAAGATTCCGCAGCTGGCTGATTACAGGATCGCGAAGCCCGAGCTGCTTCAGGTGAAGACGCGAGATGGATTCGTGATGGAGGCGATGCTGATCAAACCGGTCGACTTCGACCCAGCCCGCAAGTACCCCGTCATGCAGTTCACCTATGGTGGGCCAGGTGCCGCGTCGGTCGCCAATGCGTGGAATGGCGAGGCGCTGATGGCCTACCAGCTGCTCGCCCAGAACGGGTTCGTCGTCTGGGTGTGCGACAACCGGCTCGCGAGCGGCAAGGGCGCGCAATCGCAGTGGCCAAGTTACAAGAACTTCGGAGAACTCGAGTTGCGCGACGTCGAGGACGGGCTCGCGTATCTCAAGAAGCAGCCGTGGGTGGATGCGTCACGCATTGGAATCTCGGGCTGGAGCTTCGGGGGGTTCATGGTCACGTATGCGCTGACCCACAGCACGAGCTTCGCGATGGGGATCGGCGGCGGCAATGTCACTGACTGGAGCCTCTACGACAGCATCTATACCGAGCGCTTCATGCTCATGCCCCAGAACAACCCGGAGGGGTACGCCAAGAGCGCGCCGCTCGCAGCCGCCAGGAATCTGCACGGTCAGATACTGCTGGTGCACGGCGTGATCGACGAGAACGTCCACGCGCAGAACACATTGAAGTTCAGCTACGCGTTGCAGAAGGCCGGCAAACCGTTTCGCTTGATGCTGTACGAGAAGTCGCGGCACGGCGTGACCGATCCGGACCTCGTCAAGCACATGCAAAAGATGATGTTCGACTTCATGGTCGAAACACTGCGGCCCGGGCGGCAATCAGAGCCCGGGCAGTGACCAGTTGTCAGTCACGAGTTCAAAGCTGCTTCAACCTTTGAACTGACAACTGGCAACTGGAAACTCACCGAGGAGCAACTCACAGGTAGGCCAGTACGGCCGCGATGGCCTTTCCTACTGACACCACCAGCGTCCGCATCAGCGGCATGAGCGAGTTGCTGTCGGCGACCTCGTTGGCGAGGACGGGATTTGTGAGGAGCAGCCATAGCGCGACGGCCGCCACCGGCGCGGCGAGGAACGCACCCAGCGCAACGACATTGAACGTCGTGCGAATCATGCGTTCTCCCGTTCGCGGCCTGCGATCTAAACCGCCAGGGAAGGGGTAAGGGGTGGCCATGGCTGCTTCTCGTGCGACCTGATAGCGAGGACTGTACCAACCACAAGTAACTGCGGTAAGTCCTTCAGATCACATCTCTTAGACGGAACGACCCGGCGAAAGGGTTGGAAGCAGGTGTCCGGTCGTGGGACGCAGTCGTCCCGGCGCGAAAAGCCCACAACTTCGGCCAGAAACGGCGCCAGCCGGGCGTGGACGCCAGGCCAGAACAACCATCCGCGGAAAGAAGGAAACGCGGAAAAGACCCCCGATGGCAGCCTAGGAGGACAACGGACGCTCGAAAGTACCGCTCTGCCGGTTCTTCCGCACCTGATCCCAGGGGAACGCCGTGCCGTTCATCGCCAGGTAAACACCCGCCGGGAGCACCTGGGCAAAAGAGAGCGCGCTCCCGAGGTTGAACAGCCCGTCCGAG
The DNA here is from genome assembly GCA_963724485.1 of uncultured Acidobacteriota bacterium. Lineage (GTDB taxonomy): Bacteria > Acidobacteriota > Vicinamibacteria > Vicinamibacterales > UBA2999 > JACCSI01. The sequence goes on along the minus strand of CAVRUW010000001.1, from coordinate 76,847 downwards.
CTTCCGAACGCATACGGAATCATCGCGCCGGTGAGCACGATGGTCTTGGTGGTCACGGCCTTGGCGAGGGCGGCAGCGGTCTCGACCATCGTATCGGTGCCGTGCGTGATCACGATGCGATCCTCGAGACTCGACTGACAGTGCTGCACGATCACCGCCCGATCGGCGTCGGTCATCTCGAGGCTATCGAGCATCATCAACGTCTGGACGGTGACGTCGACTCGCGATCGACCGAGCCGCAACATCTCCGGGACGTAGGTGTCCTTGAAGAACAGCCGGCCGGTGATCTCGTCGTACTGCTTGTCGAAAGTGCCGCCACAAACGAGAATGCGAATCGCCATGTATGCCATCGCTATTGTGCGCTATCGACAACCCATCGAAGAAGTCCTCAAAGTGCAGGAAACCCACCGCGCGTACTTACGCCAGCTGAAAGCCGACGGCGTGCTGCTGGCCGCCGGTCCGCAAGAGCCGCGATTCGGCGGCATGTTCCTGCTGCGCGTCCCCGACGACAACCCGCAGGCCGCGCTCGATGCCGTCCGCGACAACGACCCGTACTACCAGGCCGGCGTCGCGCAATACGAACTCATTCGCTGGAACGTGTTGACTGGAAAAGATGATTTGGATCGACTCTAGGGACCGCGTCGCAACTGATAACTGGCGCGTTACTTCTTGCGTTGCCGCAGCGCCTCGCCGATGGCCCATGAAGCCACCATCACCGCAATCACGAGGACCAGCGCGATGAGGAGCGGCCGGGACATACCGGCGTCTCAGCTGAAGTACTGCTGGAAGGCGTAGAGCGAGGCGAGTGTGATCACCCAGATCACGATCACACGAACGTAGTCGCGCCGAATCTCACTCACAGCTCGGCGACCCTGGCGTGAAGTTGACGGTCAGCGTCGGCGAGGTGCTCGCGCCGGCGCTGCCACTCGGCGCTGTCGCTCTCGAGCAACGCTCGCGACGCGGCAACGGCCCGCGCCGTTTCGGTCGGCGCAGGACCGCCGAGCGTGCGACGAACCTCCACAAAGTATTGTGGGCTCATGATGCGCTGCAGGTGCTCATCAGAATACTCAATGGTCCGTGAGAGTTGCGCTCGAGACGCAGCGGCAAGCGCCGCCGACAGCGAACCCGTCGGGTCGGCTGTGCGCGTCTTGAGAAGTTGAGCGGCAATGCCGTGCGCTTTCCTGAACGGTAGCCCCTCGTCTCGCACCAACGTGTCGGCAAGCTCGGTCAGCGTGGTTCCTCCTTCACCGGCACGCGCCGCCAGCCGCGCCACGTCGAAGTCAGCGTCACGCATCGCCGCCGCCACCAGCGTCACCGTGCGAGTGGCATCGCGAAACATCGAGGCTACCAGCGGCTGCAGATCATCCTCGGTGTCGACGATGTCGCCGAAGGGAGTGTTGTGGACGGTGGTGAGGATGGCTTGCGCCTGCCCCACCCCCTTGCTGCCAATCGCACGTGCGTGCTCGAGTGCGACGGGATTCCGCTTTTGCGGCATGATGCTACTCGACTGCACGAAGCCTTCGCCGAGACGAAGGTAGCCGAACTCCATCGTGCACCAGAGCAAGAAGTCCTGCAGCACGCGGCCCAACCCGACCAGCAAGATGGCCGTTGCCGAAACACTTTCCAGCAAGTAGTCAACGGTCGCGATACTGCCGTAGGTGTTGCCGGTCGGTCCATTGAACCCCAGCAGCGCGCTGGTTCGATGCCGGTCGATCGCGAACCCGGTCCCGGTAATGGCACACGCGCCGAGCGGATTCTGATTGGTGCTGTCGTAGGCCGACGCCAGGCGCGTCGTGTCGCGTTCCAGTTGTTCGACGACCGCGAGCAAGTAGTGAGCGATGGTGCTTGGCTGTGCTGGCTGCGTATGCGTGTGCGCCCCGAAGATCGTCTCGCGATGGCGGTCGGCCAGCGCGATCAAGGCCGCCCGAAGCTCGATCACCCGCACCGCCAACAGCGCAACGAACTCACGCTGCCGCATGCGATACATCGTCATGTCGATGTCGTTGCGGCTGCGAGCGGTATGGAGGCGTCCGGCGACATCCTCGCCACAGGCATCGCGCAGCAGCCGTTCGATGTAGAAGAAGAGATCTTCGCAGGCATCGTCGTAGGGCGCGCAACGGACCGAGTCGAGCTTGATGCTGTCGAGGGCGGTTCGCAACGCGCGGGCGTCGGCCGCGGAAATGATGCCCTGCTCCGCCAGCATGACCAGATGGGCATAGTGAATGGCCATCAGCGGCGTCAGCAGCAGCTCCTTGGCATCCTCGAAGTTGTCGTTGAGGACGCTGCTGACATATTCCGGCGCAAACCGCATCGAGATCAGTATATTCCCTGAATCATGAAGCTAATCGCCATCACCCTGTTCGTTGTGCTGGCTGCGGGCGTCGGCTCGCGCGCGTGGGAACAGCCAGCGGCCACGACGAGTCTGCAGGTGGCCGGCGTTTCACAGCCGGTCGAAATCATCCGCGACCGGTGGGGCGTGAACCACATTTACGCCCAGAACGAAGTGGACCTGTTTTTTGCGCAGGGCTACGCAGCGGCCAAGGACCGGTTGTTCCAGTTCGAGCTCTGGCGCCGGCAAGCGACCGGGACAGTGGCGGAGATTCTGGGCCGCAAGGAACTCAAGCGGGATATTGGTGCGCGGCTGCACATGTTCCGGGGTGATCTGGACGCCGAATTCAATCATTACCATCCTCGCGGCAAGGCGATCATCGAAGCGTACGTTCGGGGCGTCAACGCCTACATTGCGGAGACCGAACGAACGCCAGACATGCTGCCGATCGAGTTCAAGATGCTCGGCATTACGCCCGGCCGATGGACGCCGGCTGTCGTCATCTCGAGACATCAGGCGCTGACATCGAATCTCACTGCGGAGGTCGGCGCAATCCGTGCGATCAAAGCGGTCGGGCCAGCCTCGGTGCGTGAGTTGATGTACTTCCAGGGCGGCGAGCCGATTTTCACGCCTGACGCCGCGATCGATCTGAAGGCATTTCCGGACAACGTCCTCGAGGTGTATTCGGCGTTCCGCGGTTCGATCGACTTCACCCGAGCAGACGTTACGAGCGAGTTCCGCGGCGAGGCGCGTCCCGCAGCGGCAGCGGCGCCCGGCGATTCTGGACTCGACGCGCCGCCCGATCCTCGTGACATCGGCTCGAACAACTGGGTGGTCGCCGGCTCCCGGACACAGAGCACGTATCCGATTCTGGCAAACGATCCTCATCGCACTATCTCCGCGCCTTCGCTGCGCTACTGGGTCCACCTGGTTGCCCCGGGATGGAACGTGATCGGCGGCGGAGAGCCGGTGCTGCCCGGTGTGTCGATCGGCCACAACGAACATGGCGCTTGGGGTCTGACCATCTTCGGCAACGACAACGAAGACCTGTACATCTACGAAACGAATCCGGCCAATGCCAACGAGTACCGCTATGAGGGGCAATGGGAGGCCATGCGCGTCATCACCGACACGATTCCCATTGAAGGAGAGAAGCCCCAGTCGGTCGAGTTGAAATACACGCGCCACGGTCCGGTGATCTTCGAAGACCGCGCGGCCCGTCGCGCATACGCGGTGCGTGCGGCGTGGATGGAGTTGGGCGGCGCGCCCTATCTGGCGAGCTTGCGGATGAACCAGGCCAGCAACTGGGAAGAGTTTCGCGAGGCGTGCGGCTACAACCGGATGCCCGCGGAGAACATGGTGTGGGCCGACCGGAAGGGCACCATCGGATGGCAAGCCGCGGGCATCCAGCCGCTGCGTCGCAACTGGAGCGGCCTGCTCCCGGTGCCGGGCGATGGCCGCTACGAGTGGGAGGGCTATCTACCCATCACCGCATTGCCCCACGAGGTGAACCCGCCGAGAGGCTTCATCGCGACCGCCAACCACTACCTGTTCCCGAACGACTACACGTGGAAGGAAGCAGTGCACTTCACGTGGGCCGATCCGTATCGCGCGTCGAGGATCACCGAACTACTCGGATCTGGCCGGCTGTTCAGCGTGGCTGAGACAGTCCGCGTGCAGAACGACGACCTCTCCCTTCCAGCCCGCGCACTTGTGCAGTTGCTGCGCGACGTGTCGCTGCCGAGCGGGCCGGCCGCGCGTGCGCGCACGTTGCTGATGGATTGGGACTTCGTGCTCGACAAGGAATCGGTTGCGGCGGGCGTTTATGCGATGTGGCAGAGGCGACTAATTGCCAACACCCGCGACCGGGTCGTGCCAGCCGCGATCCGAAGCTTTGCCGGCAACCTCGTCTCAACCAAGCGGCTGATCGACTGGCTGCACGCGCCCGACGGGCGCTTCGGTGAAAACCCGACGAAGGCGCGCGACGCCCTGCTCGCGCAAAGCCTCGACGAAGCCGTGGCCGAGCTCACCAAGCGATTCGGGCCCGAAACGCCGGCGTGGAAGTACGGTCAAGAGCGCTTTCACCACGCGCTGATTGAGCACCCGCTCAGCAACGTCGTGAATGCAGACGCCCGGGCCAAGTTGTCCGTCGGCCCATTGCCTCGCGGCGGCGATGCCACGACCATCAGCGCCACCGGCAACGGCGACAATCAGACGAGCGGCGGCTCCTTCAAGATCATCGCGGACACCGAAGACTGGGACAATTCGGTGGGCATCAACACACCCGGCCAGGCCGGCGATCCCGCTGATCCGCACTACCGCGACTTGTTCGAGCTCTGGGCTCGTGGCCGATACTTCACGCTGGCTTACACGCGCGGGAAAGTGGAATCAGTCAAGGAAAGCGTCGTCAAGATCGAGCCAGGTCGCACGACGAACCAGTGATGTAAAGAGCATTCCTGAGGGACCAGCCAAGATTCACTTCGTGTTCTTCGTGCCTTCCGCCTTCGCTGAAGCTTCGGCGGACCGCCGTAGCCTTGGCGGAGGCTGGTCGTGGCTACGTCGTCAAACGTTGATACTGTACCGCTCCCGCAGCACGTTGACGTGATGCGCGAAGTGGCCGGCAATGATGAACACGATGCCGCGGGCGGTCAGTGACCAGTTGTTCACCGTGCCACGTTGCCCCAGCGCACCTTCATCCAGCGACCGGACGAGCGCAATTGTGGATTTTCTGACGGCGGAAAGCTCGCCGACGAGATCCGCGAGATCGCGACGGTCTGCGTTCGATGCGGCGGCGATGGCTTCCTCGTCGAAACCCGGGAGCGGCGTCTTGTCTCCCCGCGCAATGCGCATCAGACGATAAGACACGACGCGTTCGGCGTCAGAGAGGTGTCCGATTACCTCCTTCACGCTCCACTTGCCTTCGTTGTAGCGATGCGACGCCTGTTGCGCGCTCAACGATGCGAGCCTGTCGATGGCGGACTGCTGCCGCTCTAACACCGTCACGCCGTCGGGTTCGTTAGCCACTGCGGCGACATATCCCTTGTGAAAGTCGGCGTATTCGTCTGTGGCTGGAGGGGCGATGTGGGGTGCCATCGGGAGATCTTAGATCGACAGGGCTAAAGCCCGGTCCCTCGGGAATCCACAGGATTGAACCGGCGGCTTCAGCCCGGGCAACGCCTCACGGAAACAAACTCGCGCTAATGCGTTCGAGCGCCGCGCTTCCGTAGACATCCGATTCGAGCTGCGGCACTCGCACTGCCGGGTAAGACGAGAAACGCTTCTCGATCTCCTGCAGGTACACGGCTTCCTGTCGGCGTCTTGCTTCGAGAAATGAATCCCGCGTTGCCTCGGGCAGAACGCGATTGACGATCATGCCACCCACGCGAACCCCGGCTTCGTCGAGCTGTGTGATCGCACGCGCGGTCTCCTCGATCGGCAGCCTCTCGGGGATGAGCACCAGGACAAACGCGGTGGTTCGGCCACTCATGAGCCGCGCCCGCAACTCGCGGAGTCGCTCCAGCCGATCGCCCAGGGACAGCATGATGGGGTCCTTGCGATCGTCTTGCTCCACGCCCAGCATTGCCCTCCGCGACCGTGACAACGCTTTGATCCACGCTTCCATCAGTTCGGGCATCCGAATCAGGCGAAGCGTGTGGCCGGTTGGTGCGGTATCGAACATGATCAGGTCGAAGCGCGCGTCCTCGCCGCGAATCAACGCACCCATTCGATCGAAGAGCGCTACTTCTTCCGCGCCGGGCATCGTGGCCGCAAGGTCGATTTGATGGTGGGCTGCTTTGAGAATGTCGTGGCCGAACAGGCTGGCAATTTGAGACTTCACGTTGGCGACGTAGTGCTCGGTTTCGGTTCCCGCATCAATCTCCATGGCGTGGAGCCCTGGCTGGAGCTCGGTCGGTTCGGAGCCGATTCGACGTTGGAAGATGTCCGAGGTGGAGTGAGCCGGATCGGTCGAAACCAGCAACACACGCTTGCCCGACCGGCTGGCCGCCAGCGCCGCCGCCGAGGCACACGTTGTCTTGCCGACGCCTCCCTTGCCGCCGAAGAAAATTACTTCACGATCGAACAGCCCACGAATCACCGACGGTCCGATGGGAAGACGGTCAACAGCACGGAAGATTGCCGAGCGGCGATCGGTCCATGCCCATCCGCCGATGCCAGAGATGGAATTGATCCAACAGGTAGGGATACACGTCGAGCAGGTAGAGGGTCGCTGGATTCGGCAGCCCGACGATCTCCATGTAGCAAAGCAGCAGGAAGAGATCGTTCAGTTGATTGGCCTGCATACGGAGCTCGCGCTCGTATCGGCCGTAGGCCATCCCGTGCAGGAAGTCGTGGACGTTCTCGCGCCAGGCCACGAGATGATCGTAGCAGACCTGCCCGACCCGCCCCACCAGCGACCTGCCCCACCTGCCCGACCAGCCCTACATATTCAGCCAGTACGACAGCTTGACCAGGAACACGTTGTTTGACGGCGAGCTGAAGACACCACCGAAATCCCGCCCGAATCGGAAGTCTCCGTAGTCCTCTTCCCCTTCGCGGCCCTGTTGCCAGACCACGAAAAGCGAAGACCCCGGCTTGTACTCCCAGCGGAGCACGTTGGTCGTGCGGAACGATCGGTAGTTGAAGTCGGCGCTACCCGAGTACGCATAGGGCGCATACCGGTCGGTGTATTCCGGTGCCCGACCGTTCACGAGCTGCTTGTAGCTGGCGTATTCGCCGGCGGAGACGAACGGCTCGGCGTAGCTCTGGATCGACAGGTTCGCGGTAAGTGTGTAGTTGACGCGGAACGTGAACGCGACCGTGCGCTGCTTCAGCCGTCCAAAGACATAGCGTGTTGGTTGACCGTCCTCTTCCTCGTTTTCCACCCACTGTGAATCGTCATTGTTGATGTTGTAGCGGAACCCGGTCGTGATCGACGACGCTGTCGAAGGACGCCACGTGACGTTGGGCCCGATGTTGTGCCGCATCGTGCCTTTTCCATCAGTTTCAAAATTGCCGTTGTAGTTTGCGGAAAGGTTCTTGCGGCCGTCGGTTCCCGAGTAGTACCAGGTGCTGAAGCTGGTGTTGCCGAGTACCCCAGGCCCGCCGCGTGTAACGCGATCGCGGAACGGCGCACCGTTGTAGTTCACGCCGAAGCCGCTGCTCGCGTAATTCTTCCAGGTCCAGTGCATGTTGATGTTGGCGCCGTTCCACAAACGATCGCCGTCAAAGTTCCAACCTGCATACTGATTGAGGTTCCAGAAGAAAGAGCGCGTGAAACGGCCTGGCACGTTGTCGCGTTTCTGGAACCAGTGACTGATGTATCGCTCGTCGGCGCGACGCTGGAACCCCAGGTCGTTGATGTCGAAGCCAGGACTCTTGTAGCCGTAATTCGCACTGAAGCGGGTTTTTTCGCCGGCAATCTTGCCAAAGTTGATCGACCCCGCATGACCGCGGAGCGAAGTCGCCGTCTCGTCGATCTCGACATGTTCGGCATCTGGCCGTTGATACGCGTGCACATTGTTTTCCTGCAAGCGCGTAATCGCTTCCGTCGAACCGGCGACGTGCGAGCCCGACCAGAATCCGGAAAGGTTGTAGCGCGGGCTGAACCGGATGTCGTAGTCGAGTCCGCCCGTGTATGCGTCTTCGGGCAGGAAGCTGACCGAGTCGGTCAGCCGGCGATTGGTCGACGTCAGCATGAAGCCGAGATTCGACTGGTTCGCAAACTCACGGCGCGCGCGCATGACGCTGTAGCCTGACAACGGTTCGATCACCTCGTTGTAGATCGAGGCACCGCTTGAAATCGTTGCTTCTTCTTCCGCCGTCAACGCACTGAGCGCGCCGACCGAGAACTTGCCAACTCGACCCGTGACCTTGCCGGCGCCAAGAATGGTGGCGGCTCGCGGTGACCTCGCGTACTCGTCATCGCCGAGATCCGGCGCCCCCTGCGGTTCACGGCCGATACGGCGTGAGTAGAACAGGCCCGTGCACGCGCCATCATTGCAATCGATGTTGAACTGAAAGGTGCCCGAGCCTTCGACGAAGAAAGGCCGCCGCTCCTGAAAGAAGGTCTCGAACGCATCGAGATTGACCACCGCTGGATCGGCCTCGACCTGACCAAAGTCGGGGTTTGCCGTCGCCGTCAGCGTCAGCCCCGGCCGCAAGGCGTATTTCAAATCGAGACCGTACGAATTGTCCGGATCGGTCGTATCCACGAGTGGATTGTCGCTGTCAGGACTCAGCGACACGCTGCCGAGCGTGTACGGAAGCAGCTCGAACTTCTTCGGCGTTCCACCCATCCGCAGGCCGGTGACTTCGGCGAACTGCGAGACAAACCCATTGGCGTTGCGTGAGAGAAACGGCCAACTCGAGGTCTCCGCGAGACGCCCCACCTCACGCAGGACGGCAAAACCAACCGGTCCGCCATCGCGGTTGTTGAAACGCAGCTGCGAAAAGGGAATGCGGAACTCCGCGTTCCAGCCATCGGATTCCCTCGCCACCTGCACATCCCATACTGCGTCCCAACTGTCGTCACTCGCGCCATCGTTGAAGTAGTACCGGTCGGTCTTCACGCCCGCGGGATTGACCCCAAACTCATAGGCCGAGCGGCGGTCGAAATAGCTGTCGACGATGATCCGGATCCAATCGGACGGCGATCGCTGGTCGCGTCGAGTCAGAAGGCCAACGATGCGGTGTGGCTCCGAATCCTGCGCCCGCACCGCCACGTACAACGCGTGTTCGTCATACGCAATCCGCGCATCGGTCAACTGCGATGGCGCTTCGCCTTCTGCCGGATCACGCTGCACGAACTCGTTGATCTTCGGCGCCTGCTCCCAGATCTCCTCGTTCAGCTTGCCGTCGATGACGATGGTCGTGCCGGCCGGGATGGCGACCGCCTCGACCGCCAACGCTGGGGCACGTCGTGTGTCGGACGCCGCGAACGCGGGCGAACTGAAGACGAAAAGAGCCATGACGCCGGCCATGAGCTCCGTAATGCGCCGTTTCACAGTTTCTCCGTGTTCAAGTGGTGCCGGGCCACGAACTGTAGACGGCCCTCGTCTGATTTTGGTTGCCTGTTTCTCGACAACAAGAGAGCGCGGCGGCGCTGGTCAAACCCGACAGCGCGTTTGTGGGTGCGACCTACGGACCAATCCACGCCGCCAGGCGTTGTTTCTGTGCCTCGGTCGCCCCCGGGTCCACTTCCAGGCGCCACGGCCGCCCCGGGTCGGTCCCCAGCGTGACGTCCAGCCGGGTCAACCGGTCGCGACGGGCCACAAGGAGCACGATCCTCTGGCCCGGTCGGTATTGCTCCAGCCGCGCACTCAACCCATCGGCTCGCACTCGTACGTCATCAATCGCCAGAATTTCATCGTCTACGTTGAGGCCAGCCGCGAGTGCCGGCGTTTCCCGCCGCACTGACGAGACCAGCAGCCGCCCGCTGTCGTTTCTGGTTTCTGCGCCCAGCCATGCTCGCGGGTTACGTGTATCGACTGCGCGGAACCGAAGGCCATACCAATCGAGGGACTCCTTGTAGCTCAGCTCATCGGTCGTTTCGACCGCGCTCGTGAAGAACGGACGCAGGCTTTTTCCAGCGGTGTCACTCATCGCTTGATAGAACTGCTCGAGCGTGTAGCCTTTGGCGCCCGAGTGTCGGTGATACGCGAGTTGCATCGCGTCATCGAGCGACTTGGCACCAGCCGTGGCCTGACGAATCTGCGCGTCGACGAGAAACGCAATCACGGCGCCTTTCGGGTAGTAGTTGATCGTCGTGTTGGCGGTGTTTTCGTCCGGTCGATACTGTTTGATCCACGTGTCATAGGAAGCCATGTCGACGGACGTCACCAGGCGACCGGGTGTCGTTTGAACAGCTTCGATCTGATCGGACAGTTCCTCGAGGTATTCGTCCCGGTTGGACAGCCCGGCGCGTTTGACCAGCAAACCGGCGTAATAATCGGTGAATCCCTCGCCAATCCACAGCGACTTCGAGTGCACTTCGTTCTCGTAGTCGAACGGACCGAGCTCCCACGGTCGCAGCCTCTTGATGTTCCAGTTGTGAAAGTACTCGTGAGCAACGAGACCAAGCCACGAGATGTACGAGCGACGCGTCCGCGTCGCAAACCGATTGGACATCGTCAGGAAACTGTTCTTGTGCTCGAGGCCACCACCTGCGTTGCTGACAAGATTCAGCATGTAGTAGTGCGGATAATCGAAGCGACCCGCCATGACCTTGCCTGCGGCCTCGACGATCTTCTGAACATCGGCAGCAGCGCGATCGACATCGAAGAAGGACGTGTCGCCTTCGAGCACTAGATGGTGCGTCTTGCCGCCAACCTGAAACTCGCGACTCACGGGGTTGCCGACGAAGATGGGACTGTCGACCAGCGTATCGAAGTCTTCGGCGCGGTAGGCGTTCGGCGAGGCGCCCTTGGTCAGCGGGGTCGCCGAAACCTTCCAGCCAGTCGCGAGCTCAATCTGCACGTCATGCGGACGCGCTGTCCCAGCCACCATCGAAATGAAGGTCGGCGCACCATTGAGCATCGCGAAGCCCGACTCGATCCAGTTGTTGCGCACCGTCATCTCGCGGCCGTAAACCCTGTAGTTCACCGTGACGGTTCGCGCGCCACCGGTGGTCACCTGCCACCGATTCTTCCGACTCTTGACGAATGTCAGCGCCTGCCCCGATGGACCACGGACGCTCAGATTCTCGACGTGCCGTTCATACTCGCGCACGAGATACGAGCCTGGCGTCCACACGGCCATGAACAGCTCGATCTGCGGTCGTCCCTCGGTGGGATACACGGCCTCGACCTCCATGTAGTGCGTGTGCGGGGCGGGAAAACGCAGCGTGTAACGAATGGGGTCGGTGGACTGCTCAGTTGCTGAACCGGTTGCGGTCATAAGGAAGCCAGCGGTCGTCAGCGCCGCCACAAATAATCGAAACATGGGGATATCTTCGCAGAAGGGCACGGGGAGCAGGGCCCGGTGCCCTTCACCCTGAGTTACCCTACCAAAAGTGGCCCAGGTCACCGCCGCCATGACGTCGCGCCCCGGTGGGGATGCGAGGTGGATCTCCTCGCTACGGCTTCGCCTGGCCCTGGCGATTGCAATCTCGGTTGCGCTCGCGGGGATCGGGGCCAGCGGGCTCGCGCTGCGCATGGCACGGCGAGCGCTGACCAATGACTTGCGCGGGATCACGGAACAGGCCGCGGCGCGCGCGGCGGATCAGCTGGGCCAATTGCCGGCTCCGCTCTCTGCCGAGGCAATCGAACGAACGCTCCGCGTACTGAATTCCGAAATTTCGGAGCTCGGTCACTTGTCGTATATCCACGACTCCCCTTCCGGCCCGGTCGTCGCCGGCACGACGGGCATGTCCCAAGGCGAAGCGGGCCTCGGGCTGGCAGTCATGTCCATCAAGGAGGGGCGTTCAGTCGTCTCGGAGTCTGTCGAAACGATTCGAGTGGCGGCACCGGTGATTCGCGACGGCAAGACAGTCGGTGCCGTGCTCGTTCGCGCGGACCTTGGTGCGGTCATTCGTCTCCAGCAGCGAGCCCTGCAGGCGATCGTCGGATTCGCGTTGTTGTCAATCATCGCGTTGGTCGTGCTGGTCGATCTGTTGGCGTGGCCGCTCGTTTACAAGCCCATTCAGCAGCTGCGGGAAACCATAGCGCGTGTCACGGCGGGTGATTTCTCGGCGCGCGCGCCGGTCTGGCGGCATGACGAGCTCGGCGAGATGGCGGTCGGTCTCAACGAGATGCTGGCCCGACTCGAGCACTTCAACGACGAGCTCCAGACGCGCGTTGACGATGCGACCGTGGAACTGCAACAGCGCAACGAGCAACTCGTCGAGTCGTATCATCGACTCTTCGGACTGCGTGAGCAGCTCGCCAGCGCCGAACAACTGGCCTCGGTCGGTCAAACGGCGGCTAACGTTGCCCACCAGGTCGGCACACCGCTCAACCTGATCTCAGGATACGTGCAGATGCTCAAAGAGGACCTGGGGGCGGAAACGCCTCACGCGGCGCGTCTCGCCATCATCGAGGAGCAAATCGGAAAGGTCACGACGACCGTACGGACGCTGCTCGATCGGTCACGCCAGATGGGCCGACGGAGTCGAGTGGTGGCTGGCGGCCTGGTCGGCCGTGTCGCCGAAGTGATGCGTCCCAATCTTGAAGCCGCGAACATCAGGCTGGAGGTGGACGCCCCTGGGGCCGATACGCCGATCCTGGTAGATGCAACAAACCTGGAGCTCGCGTTGTTGAACCTGATGACCAACGCCGTAGACGCCATGCCCAAGGGCGGGACGCTCCGGGTCGTGGTTCGCGGGGCGCCGCAAAGCCGCGTCCGCGTAGAGATTTCTGACACTGGGCACGGCATTTCCGATGAATTGATGACCAGAATCTTTGATCCGTGGGTCAGCACCAAGATGCCCGGCCGTGGGACGGGTCTTGGGTTGGCCATCGCCCGGGATGTCATCGCTGCACACGGTGGCACAATCACCGTCGCCTCAACGGTTGGCCAGGGTACGACTTTCACGATTGACCTGCCATCCGATTCGGCACGCGATGCAGGACGGGCTGCCTCATGACCGTTGTTACCCACGCTCGAATTCTCGTCCTCGATGACGACCCGGTCACCTGCCGGTTCATGTCGGAGTTGCTCACCAAGCCAGAGCGAGACGTCGAAACCACAACTGATCCCGAACAGGCTTTGGCACGTTGCCGGAGTAAGCCATACGACCTGGTCATCACGGATCTGAAGCTCAACGCTCGTCTGGACGGCATCGATGTCCTTCGCGGTGTGCGCGAAAGCGCTCCATTGACGCCGGTCATCATCGTCACCGGTTTCGGCGAGCTCGAGAAGGCCGTCGAAGCCGTGCGCGAGGGCGCGTTCGACTTCGTCAGCAAGCCTTTCAACATCACGGAGCTCAAGGGGTTGGTCGAGCGAGCGCTGCAAAAATCCCCCACCGCTGCGCCAACGACCGCCGTCCGCGACACGATGCCGCCGGCTCTGCTCGGCCGCTCGCCGGTGATGACGACGGTCTACAAGCAAATCGCGCACGCCGCGTCGGCGGAAGCGCCAGTGCTGATCATCGGAGAAAGTGGTACCGGTAAAGAACTCGTGGCGCGAGCCATCCATCAGCATGGCAACCGCACGGGCCGGCCATTCGTGCCGATCAATTGCGGAGCGCTCACCGAAACCTTGCTCGAATCGGAGCTCTTCGGTCATATCAAGGGGTCGTTCACCGGCGCGGTCAGCGATAACAAGGGGGTATTCCAGACCGCGCACACCGGCACGGTCTTCCTCGATGAAGTTGGCGAGATGTCGCCTGCGCTGCAGGTGAAACTGCTCCGCGTGCTGCAGGAAGGCGAAGTTCGTTCCGTGGGCTCCAGCCGCCCAGTCAAAGTCGACGTTCGCATCGTCGCCGCGACCAATGTCGATGTTGAACGCGCGGTGCTCGATGGGAAGTTCCGACAGGATCTTTTCTACCGGCTTGGTGTCGTGATCATCAACCTGCCGCCGCTGCGCGACCGCCGCGACGACATCCCGCTGCTGATCGAGAGATTCCTCAAAGCCGCGTGCTCGAAGGCGGGCAAGCAGGTCGAGCTCACGCGTGACGCGGTAGAAGCGCTGACGTCCCACCAGTGGCCGGGCAACGTCCGCGAGCTCGAGAACCTGATCGAACGGCTGGTTGTGTTCTCGCGAGGCAGCCGCATCGACGTCGGCGACTTGCCGCAAACCGTGACGCCGCGTCCGCCCGCGCTCGAGAAGCGCCTGTTCGACGATCTGCCGTCGCTGGAAGAAATCGAGCGCCGTTACTTACTCCACGTCCTCGAACAGGTCAGCCACAACCGGACCCGCGCCGCAGAAGTCATGGGGATCGATCGACGCACGCTGTATCGAATGGCCGAGCGTTTCGGCATCCCGCTGGCCGAGCAGCCGGATTGAGTTTGGACCGGTTAGTTACCGGTTGTCGCTACCGCGAAGACCTCGTCCTCGGGCTCCTGCGATCTCATTGAGCGTCGCCACTGGATTCGGTACATGCCGAGCACGTGGTGGCACAGCACCACGTCAAACCTGCGACCCTTGAAGGCGTCGATCGAGTTGACGAGAGTGACACCAGCGCGAGTGCAGTCATCACGAAACGAATCGTGGACATCGAAACCCCAACGCTCGCGGCACTGGAGGAATCGCAGGTTGTACGCTTGCCCGACGCCGTATTCGAGCACCGAGGCGTCCGCCGCGATGTGCGGCTGTAACTTGCGTGCGCGTTCGCGGGCGATCGCGATCTTGGCCGGTTCGTCCTGTGCAAACTCGCGCGCGTAGACTTGTCCCGACTCGCCGCGATAGGTGTCGCGAATCCCCTCGGCCGTGGGACGACTCATCTCTCGATCTTTTCGCCGCGTTTCACCCACTCGTTCCAACCGCCGAGCAAGGCCTTGGCGTTGGTGATCCCGAACGCATTCATGTCGACGACGGCACGTGCGGCCGTCGTTTCGTTGGTGCATGCGCAATAGGTGATCAGGAGGCGTGCGTCCTTTTTCCAGGCGTCGACGTGGTTGGGAATGTGGTCGAACGGGACGTTGAGCGCGCCCGGCATGTGTCCTTCAGCAAAGGACTGCGGGTCGCGCACGTCGACCAGGATGACCTGCTTTTTCGCCATCAGCGCCTTGACCTCGTCGATCGAGATCCGTGGCACATTTCGCATCGCCTGCTCGTCCGCGCGCGCGGCCAAACCAACGACGCTGACGGAGAGAAGCGCGATCAACATCAAGCGACGAGTCATGAGAAGAGCCCTCCGAAATACATCAGTCCGAGCATCCCCAGAATCACGACGAGCACGACCAGGGCACGGCGCCGGCGTCGACCCAGAAAAGCCTCGTACGCGGACGCGTCCAGATAGTATCGGTCATTCCCAGCGGCGTGAAGCACATGTGCCCGTTCGAGGCGGGTGTGCACCAATGTGGTCGCAATGCCGCCCTGTTCCAGCAGGATCGCCCGCTCCGCGATCGTCGCCCCGGCGTCTTTCAGCCGGGCCATCGTCCGGCGCTCAATCCGTCGCAGGCGCCCGGCGAGCACGAGCGGGACGAATGCCAGGAGCCGGACTCCGATCACTGGCGCGAGCTGAGCCAGAGGTCGCGAAACTGTTTCTGGGCATCCGTCAGCGTGCCGCCGTCTTGTTCCACGGGCACGATCTCGAAGCGAGAATCCTCCTCGAGAACCAGCGTGCCGTTGAGTGTCTCGCCACCTCGGCGCACGAACCGAATCGGCACCTGATCGCCAGGCTTGTGTCGGCGCAGCAGCTGGTCGAGTGCCGCTGTACTCGTCAGTTTGGTGTCGTCGATCGAGATGATCAGATCATCGCGCTCGACGCCAGCCTTGTAGAGCCATGAATCGAACGCCACAGGGGCCGTCAGGCGAGCGCCACCACCGCCTTCGAAGTTCAATTGCTGACTGCCGGTGAAGAACGCCATACCCGGGTTCTGTTTCCTGAGCGTCAATCCCGCTCGCGCGAGCAACGGAGCGTAATCGACGACCTCGTGGCCCTGAATGTAACGAGCGAAGAAGGCCTGCGCGAATTGAGGGTCGCCACTGACTTCTCCGAGCACCGTCCTGAGGTCCTCGTTCGTGTAGGGTGTCGCGACCATGCCCGGCGTCTTCTGGCCCGGACGTCCGTGCCGGGCCCACAACGCCCTCATGTAAGTGTCCAGCGTGGTTCGCCCATCCGAACGATCGCGGAGCGACAGGTCGAGGGCCAGACCCAACGCGGCACCGAAGGTGTAGTAGGAGACGAAAGTGTTCTCCCAGGTCGTCCGATCGATAGAGGCAGCGGCGTCGACGAACGGTGCGAGCCGGCTCATGTCTTCGGCGCTTCGGAAGGTCCGCGCCGGAGTTCGAGTGACGGCATTGATGGTGCCGGCAAAGCTATCGAGCGTCTGGTCCAACGGTCTGAGCCCGGCGCGGCGCGTGATCAGGTCGTCGTAGTAGCTGGTGAACCCTTCGCCAAGCCACAACTCGCCTGAGACATCGGCCTCCTCGAAGTTGAAGGGCTCGAGGTCGCGCGAGCGGATGCGCTCCATGTTCCAGGCGTGAAAGAATTCGTGCGCGACGGTACCCAGAATCCCGGATCGTTGCCCGGGGTTACGCAGCGCGCCGGCGTTGGAAAGCACCGTGCTGTTGCGATGTTCCATCCCGTCACCACTGGCCCACGGCAAGTAGTCCGACAGGAAGGTGTAGGTATTGTTCTCGAATCGCGGAAACTCGCCGAAGATGGCGACGGTCTCGCGGACGATACGTTCTGCATCCTTGGCAAACGCCGCGGCCTCGGCCGACGTGCCGTCGTGATGGAGCGCGATGCGAAACGTTGGCGTCTCGCTCGACGATCCAGGACTGGGCACGTTGAACGATTGGAGGAGGTGATCGCTGAACTCGATCGGGCTGTCCATCAGGTAATGGAAATTGGGGGCGGTGAACGTCAGCGGGTCAGAGGTCGGATACAACTGTGTCGAGACGCGCCACCTGCGACCAGTGGGTTGCTCCAGACGAACCCGCGCCGGCCGGTTCTCGAACCCGCGGGCCCACATCAGGGTCGCAGGAATGTTCATGTGCGCGTGCGTCGCGTCAACGCTCAAGTAGGTGCCGTCGATGCGATCGCCAAAGATTCGGTAAGTGACAACGACGGTGCCGTCGTGACCGGCCACGTTCCACTGATGCAAATCCGGACGCGTGGGCGTGAGCGGCGTGCCCTTGCCATCACGCACCGTGACGTCGAACACGTTCTTCGAGAACTCGTGCAGCGCATATCGGCCGGGCGAGGTTCGGCTCATGCGCACTTGCAGCGGGCCTGTCGGGATCTCAGTAAAGGTCACCTCGACTTGCATCCATCGATGCTCTGGCGCCGGAAACGACAGTCGATAGTCGACGGGCGCCTGCGCGAGCGCAGCCGCGGCGCTCGCGAGGACAAAAGCGATGGAAAGGACGACTCCGCGCATCAGTTGATCATATGGCACCCGGCTGGTAGCTCCTGCACGGTGCCAGTTACACCTATCCCTCGATCAGCTATTCCACGACCCGCACCAGCCGGAACCCCAAACTGTCCCCTCGATCTTGCGGACGGTGGGTATACCGCAGCGCGCATCTCGCGCTGTCGGCATTGAACCGCCAGCTGCCACCGCGAATTACCTTCAGCGGCCCGTCACAAGTTGCAAGAGGATCGGTGGCATCGCCGGTGTAGGCGCAGTACGCATCTGCGGTCCATTCCCAGGCATTGCCGTGCATGTCATACAAGCCCCAGGCGTTCGGCGCAAACGATCCCACCTTCGTCAAACGGCCGAGAGACGACCCGACGGATTGTCCAGGCAGCGGAAAGCCGCCGTCGTAGTTGGCCTGATCGGAGGAGAGCGTTGGACCCGTGGCGTAGGCCGACGCCGTGCCGGCGCGACACGCGTACTCCCATTCGGCTTCGGTGGGGAGTCGAAAGCGTTCGCTGCCACGGCGATTCAATCGATCGATGAACTCGACGACTTCGAGCCAGCTGACATTCACGACCGGGCTGTCTTGGTTGCCGTCCGAGAGGCCAATCGGCTCGACTGGCATCACCATCGTCCATTGGCGACGAGTGATTTCGTGAGTAGAGAGGTAGAACGGACTACGGAGCTTGACGCGATGCTGACTCTCGTCCTGCTGATGGCCCGGCTCGGCGTCCGGCGACCCCATGACAAATTCCCCAGCAGGCACGAGCACGAAAGTGATACTGGTTGCCGGATCAATCCAGTTTTGAGGCGGGGAATTGCCGCAACCAGCGAGCGATAGGCAGAGCAGAAGACCACCGAGCCCGACCCGCCCCACCTGCCCGACCCGCCCGACCAGCCCCACCTGCCCTACGTCCCGAGCCGGGCGAACTCCTGGCGCGCCTCGACCAGTAGCGGCAGGTCAGCGTCGGCATCCTTCCAGATCGTAAAGGCTTCCTGATAGGCGTTGCGAGCCTCGCTGACGTGTCCCGCACTCGCGTGGGCGCGGCCGAGCATGATGTGGCAGATGGCGATGAGTGGCGACAAACCAAGTTTCGTGCGACCGGCGATCATCGTGTTGAAGGCAGCAATCGCCTGGTCCCACTGCTTCAGGCGAAGAGCGGCAATACCAGCGACAAACGCACTGTTGTTGTCGCCAACGTCGTTTCCAGCCTGGATCGCGAGCTGGTACGCTTCCTCGTATCGGTGTGCGGCCAGTGCATCGAGGGCGCGCAGCACTCGTTCGTTGTTATCGAGCTTCTCTGGCGCCGACACCTTGCGAATGTGCTCCATCGCTTGATTCATGTAGGCCTTCGAAAGCTTGGCGTCGCCGAGTACTGCGGCGAACGCGACGACTTCGTCGCTGCCTCCTGAGGTGAGCATGTCGTGGGTTTGGACGCGCTTCAGACCAGCCAGAGCGGTGTCTCTCCGTCCCACCGCCGCCTGAGAGGTCGCAAGTCTGACGAATCCTTCGCCAGCGAATCCGAGGCGCTTGGCCGATTGAAGACGCTGGAAAAGATCGTCGGTCAGCCGCTCGGCTTCCCGCATCTTGCCCCTGTAATGACGCGGCCTGGACCCGAATGCTGAGCAAGTCTGTTTCGGCGCGGCGGCCAGCAACCGCGGCGATCTGTTCATCGGCGAGCTTCTGGTCGCCGATCAGCGTTGCGATGAGGAACAGACCGCCGCGGGCGCTCGACGTCTTCCTGGAACTTGAGCACTTCCTCGAATTCCTTGCGCGCCTCGTCGAAGCGACCCTCGACGATATATGCGGAACCAAGATTGGTTCGGCCGATCGGTTGTCCAGGCGCCACACGGACGGCTTCTTTGAGATGTTCGATGGCCTCCTGCTGCTTCCCCTGCTCCCGATAGAGCGATCCGAGATTCGAATGCGCGGCGTAGTCGTCCGGGTATGTGCCGAGGAGCAAACGGTACGCTTCCATGGCCTTCGAGACTTCGCGCGTAACGGTCGAGTGATAGCGCGCTTCGATGTAGAGGCGTTCCCGCTCGCTCACCTTGTCGCGCAGGTTGAACGCGCGGGTGGCGGACTCGATGGCTTCGCCTCGTTCGTTCAGGTTCGACAGGACCGTGCCGAGTCGTGCGTGCGCCAGCGCGAAGTTTGGATCGAGCTCGATCGCACGCCGGAAGAACGGCACCGAATCAAAGTCTCCCTGCGTCCGCCTCGTCGTCATTCCTTGGGTGTAGGCTTTGAGCGCTTCGAGCGATGGCGTGGTCGCCATCTCGATGTTCTGGTCGTAACGCTGGACCATGGCGAGCGACTCGCCCAGCTTTTCGCGGAAGCGCGAGGCCGCCTGACCCAACGAGGTGATCACGCCCTCTTTCGCACTCGCCTCGACCTGTTCCTCGGCGAGGATCTCGCTGCTGACGCAGTCCTGCGCACTGAGCGTCAACACGTAGCTACTGCCCAGGCTAGCAATCGTCCCACCAAGCGTCGCCTTCGCTCCCGTGCGTTGGCACACTTGCTGTGCGACCTCTGGCGTCAACGAATCATTCGGTTGACGGCCCATCAATTGAAGCGTCGCTTGGACCTGCTGCTCCGGAATGAGCCGCAGAAACGGAGACTGACGGAGCTGGACGGCCAAGGCTTCGCCCAAGGTGTCGTCGAACATCGCGTCGCCGGTTCGGTTGCGGAAGTCGGCAAGGACCACGCTGTCGCGGGAGCCCAGCGCGGGCGTCTTCTGCGACTGCCACAGGATGACGCCGCCGACGATTGCGATCGTGAGCAAAGGCGCACCGACGAGCAGCGCGCGACGAGCTGCCGACCGCGGCGCGGGTGCAACAGCCGCGACAGCAGCCGACGCAGGCGCGGCCGCGGGTGTTGTGACAGCGGTCGAATGAGCCGGGCTCACAATCGTGCGTCCAGTGTCGGTCTCTCGCTTCAAGCGCTTGAGATCGGCTCGGATCTCCGCCGCCGTCTGATAGCGCGTCTCTCGATCCTTCTCGAGCGCCTTGCTGACGATTCGATCGAGCTCGGCGGGAAGATTCGCGTTCAGTCGCGACGGCGCCTCCGGCGTCTTCGTCAAGATTCCTTCGAAGATCACCGCCGACGTCGGGCCCGAAAATGCCTGGCGGCCAGTGGCCATTTCGTACAGGACGAGCCCAAACGAGAACAGGTCGCTGCGCGCATCCAGCTCTTGGCCCCGCGCCTGCTCGGGGGACATGTAGGAAATCGTGCCGATGGCCGATCCAGCCGTGGTCAGGTCGCTGTTGGCAAACGTACGCTCCCCATCCGGCCGATCCTGATGATCGAGGCGTGACAGCTTCGCGACACCAAAATCCAGCACCTTCGCCTGGTGACGACGAGTGATAAAGAGGTTGGCGGGCTTGATGTCACGATGGACGACGCCGGCGCTGTGAGCGGCATCGAGAGCGTCGGCGATCTGGGTACCGAGATCGAGCAGATCATCGAGCGGCAGCGGCCCGCGCGCGATACGCGACTTCAGCGCTTCCCCTTCGAGCAGCTCCATCACCATGAACTGCTGCCCTTGATGCTCGCCGATGTCGTGGAGCGTGCAGATATGCGGATGACTCAGCGACGAGATGATTCGCGCTTCGCGCAGGAAGCGGTCCATCGCCTGCGGATCAGATCCCGCTTCGACGGGCAACAGCTTGACTGCGACGTGACGCCCGAGGCGCGTGTCCTCGGCTTCATACACCACCCCCATGCCGCCGCTGCCAAGCTCGGAGAGGATGCGATAGTGCGAGATGGTGAGGCCGATCACGGGAATAGCCTAGCAGGGCGTGGGGGCTAGGGCATAGGGCTTAGGGGGTGCCCTATCTCCAGGGGCCTCCCCGACGCGTAGCGTCGGACAGTGGCCGTCACGATCTCGGCCATCATATCCACGAACTTCGCATCGTCGTTCACCGCCTCGGCACGCACCAACGGGAGGTCGATTTCGCGTGCGACGTCTGCGGCCTCGCGATCGAGGTCGTAGAGGACTTCGACGTGATCGCACACGAAACCGATCGGGCACAAGATCGCGGCGGCAACGCCCTCGCGCTTGGCATGACGCAAGTAGTCGCAAACGTCGGGTTCGAGCCATGGGTCCTGAGGGCGGCCGCTGCGGCTCTGGTACACGAGTGACCAGTCGCTGATGCCAACTCGTTCAGCGACACGTCGCGACGACTGCAGCAGTTGCTCCCGATACTGCGATCGCTCGGCCATGGTGAGCGGAATGCTGTGGGCGGTGAAGATCAAGCGAGGCGCTGTGCGTAGTGGCTCTGGCAAGCGAGCCTTCGCCTGCCGCACGTGATCGGCGTTGGCCTCGATGAAGCCTGGAGCGTCGAACCAGCCGGGGACATAGGTCACCTCGATATCGGCCTCACCGTCTTCTCGCAGACGCCGCCGCGCGTCGCGCACGTTCTCGCGATATTGCTGGCAGCTCGAGTAGCTCGCATGCGCCGCCATGACGAATCCAATCGCTCGACGTACGCCGGCTCGCGACATCTCGCGCAGCGTGTCGTCGATGAATGGATGCCAGTTGCGCATCCCGAGGTACACCGGCAGCGGCGTGCCGGCCGTTGCCAGCCGTTGCGTCAGGCCCTCGGCCTGCCGGCGTGTGAGCTCTGTGATGGGCGAGACGCCGCCGAACAACTCGTAGTGATGCGCGACCTCTTCGACCCGCGATGGCGGCACGTTACGGCCACGCAAGACGTTGGCGAGGAACGGTCGAATTTCATTCATCCCCCGCGGCCCACCAAAGGCGATGAGGAGGACGGCATCAAAGGCACTCATCTTTCTCTTAGTTTCTCTGATCCCGCCCGCCAGCCGCCGGCCGTCAAGTTCCTTGCCCTGCGCCCCTGGCTAAGCCCGTGCCCTATGCCCTATGCCTATGCCCTACGCCCCACGGCCCATGCCCTGTAAGCTTTGTGAGATGCAGGGACGACCGTGCGCGCCGGATTGATTGTCGTTGCCGCGCTCGTCGCCATCGGCGCATCCGTATGGGTGTGGCAAGCCTCCCGTGAAGGGCCTGTGAGATCAAACCTCGCCGGCGCCAACATCCTGCTCGTCACAATCGATACGCTGCGCGCCGACAAGCTGGGGGCGTACGGCAGCAAGTCGGGGTTGACGCCAGTCATCGATGCCCTCGCGACCAGCGGCGTGCGGTTTACGCACGTCTGGTCTCACGCGCCGGTGACGCTTCCCTCGCACGCCAGCATCCTGACCGGACTGCTGCCACCCAATCACGGTGTCCGCAACAACGGCAGCTACCGGCTCGGCTCCGGGCCATCGACGCTCGGCGAGCGACTGCACGCGTCGGGTTACCGCACGGCGGCTTTCGTCGGCGCCTTCGTGCTCGACACCCGGTTCGGCCTCAACCGTGGGTTCGACGAATACGACGATCGCTACAGCTCGAGCGGTGTGTCCGCGAGCTTTCACTTCACCGAACGTCCTGCCGATCAGGTGCTGCGAGCGACGACTGCCTGGATTCTGCGTCCAAAAGACGGCGACACTCGGCCCTGGTTTGCGTGGGTCCACCTCTTCGATCCACACGCGCCGTACCAGGCACCTCCGGCGTACGCACGTGACCTGTACACCCTATGACGCCGAGATCGCGTGGACCGATTCCGCGCTGGGCGAGGCACTGAACGAGCTGCGGCGTGCCGGGCAACTCGATCGAACGCTGATCGTGTTGACGTCGGACCACGGTGAGTCGCTCGGCGATCACGGGGAAACGACGCACGGGTTGTTCGCGTATGACTCGACGCAGCGCGTGCCGCTCCTCGTTTCGGCGGCAGGTCTGCAAGCTCGCGCGATCGCGAAGCCCGCCGCACATGTCGATATCATGCCGACGGTCCTCGATCTGGTCGGCGTTTCCGCGCCTGAAGGACTCGACGGTCGATCGCTTCGTGACGAGATCGAGGGCACACAGTCTGGCCATGACGAGCCAATCTATTTCGAAGCTCTCGATGCGAGCCTGACGCGCGGATGGGCACCGCTTCGGGGCGTCGTGCATCGGATGTGGAAGTACATCGATCTGCCGGTGCCCGAGCTCTACGACCTGGCGTCCGATCCCGCTGAACAGACCAACCTCGTCGGTCGAGAGCCGGAGCGTGTCCGCGACTTACAGAGTCGGCTGCGGCAATGGAGCACTCCTCCAGCGGCCCCCAGTGGAACCCTGGACCCGGCAACCTCGGAAAAACTCCGATCGCTCGGATACATCTCTGGATCTGCTGCAGTTCGCGCGGGCCATTCGGTCGCTGACGATCCCAAGCAGCTGGTGACGCTGAGTGAGATGTTCAACGACGCGCTCGAAGACTCGAGCCGCGGAAGAGCGGACGCGGCCATGGAAAAGTTCTCGCAGATCCTGTCCGCTCGCCCAGACTTTCTCGCCGCTCGCCTGAGCGCGGCGACCGTGCAGATTGGTGCTCGCCGCCCGGCCGACGCAGTGCGATTGCTTCAAGACGCTCCCGCTGCCGACCACACCTCGACATCATGGCGAACTCGGATGGGTCAGTCGTTGGCCGCGACAGGCAACCTGCCTGAAGCACGTCGCGTACTCGAATCGGTCGTCAAGGATGCGCAGGGCGATCCGGAACCACTCAACGAGCTCGGCGTGGTGCTCCTTCGTCTCGGCAAGAGCGACGAGGCACGGCGGGCGTTCAATCAGCTGATTGATGTCGACCCCACGGCCGCGGGCACGTGGTACAACCTCGGTCTCCTGGAAATCGAAGCCCGGCGTACCGAGGCGGCCGCTGCAGCCTTCGCTCGAGTCCTCGAACTGAACCCTCGTCACGTCGATGCCTGGCGCGGTCTGGGTGCCGTCGTTGCCGCGAGCGATCCGAAGCGAGCGACCGATGCGTGGCAGCACGTGATCGAGATCGAGCCGAACGACTTCGACACGCTCTACAACCTCGCGATCGTGTTGGCTGAATCGGGCCGGCACGCCGAGGCCCTCCCCTACTTGCGCCGCTTCGTTGCCGAGGCTCCCCACGACAGGTATGCTCGAGATCTCCCGCGCGTGCGAATGTTGTTGGCCCGACTGGAGAACCGTTCGTGAAGGTGCGTGGCGCGGCAGTTGCGCTTCTGATCGCCGCCGCAGTGGGGATCTGGTGGTTCGCCGGGTCCTCGCGCTCCAGACAGGATCTTCCGGCCGGAGCTCTCCGCGGCTACAACGTGTTGCTCGTCACCATCGATACGCTTCGTGCGGATCGCGTCGGCGCCTATGGCAACACGACGGGCTTGACACCGACCCTCGATCGTCTAGCGACCGAGGGTCTCCGCTTCGATTCGGTGCGTGCACAGGTTCCGCTCACGCTGCCTTCTCACGCATCGCTCATGACCGGTCGAATCCCACCGCGACATGGCGTTCGTGACAACGGAACATACCGACTCGATCCTTCACACGAGACGCTGGCGACCGCTTTGAAATCCGCTGGTTACGCGACGGGCGCGTTCGTCGGTGCCTTCGTGCTCGACGCACGCTTCGGGCTCGCTCGTGGATTCGATCTCTACGACGACCAATATGGCGAGCGGCCAGCCCTGGGACGCGTCGAGGTCGTCGAACGACGCGCCGAAGAGGTCACCACTCGGGCCACGGGCTGGATTCGTGCGGCGCAAGGACCATGGTTCGCCTGGGTGCACGTCTACGATCCGCACGAACCGTACGCCCCTCCGGAACCAATGGCATCGCGCTACGCCTCGGCGCCATACGACGGCGAAGTGGCATATGTGGATGCGACGCTCGGCCAGATGATCGACCAGTTGCAAAGCTCTGGTCAGCTCGCGCGTACGCTCGTCGTAGTCGCGTCCGATCACGGCGAAGGATTAGGCGATCACGGCGAGCGCACGCACGGCCTGTTTGCCTACGACTCGACGCTTCGTGTTCCGCTCGTCATGTGGTGCCGCGAACGTCTGCAACCTGGCGTGATCGAAGACCCGGCAGGTCTGGTTGATATCGCCCCCACGATCGCTGACCTGCTCGCGGTCCCATGGGCTGCCACCGACGGAAGGTCCCTCCGGCCTCGGCTTGCCGGTGAAGAAGCCGCTTCATCCGCCCAGGCGTCGGAATCAGCGCCAACGTACTTCGAAGCGCTGAACGCGAACCTGACACGAAACTGGGCGCCATTGACGGGCGTCGTCGCCGGAGGTCTCAAGCTCATCGATCTTCCGGTGCCGGAGTTGTACGACCTGGCTGCCGACGCAACGGAAACGCACAACCTTTATGCGAGGCGTCCCGAGGATGCGCGACGCCTCGAACGAATGTTGGACACGCTCGCTGGCAACGCCAGGGCGCCGGTGGGTGGGACCGTGGACACGGAAACAGCCGCACGCCTTCGATCGCTCGGATACGTCGTGTCGCAACCCTCTACCCAACCGCGACGGTTCACCGCCGCCGACGATCCCAAAAACCTCGTCTCGCTCGACACCGCCCTGGACGAAGCGATGCAGATCTCCGGTCGAGGTGATCACGCGACGGCGATCACGATGCTGCAGGACGTCATTCAGAAGCGACCCGACCTACCGCTCGCCTACGACCGATTGGCATTCGTGCTGCGTTCCAGTGGACGCCTCCCCGAGGCGATCCAGGTGCTCGAGCAAGCCGCATCGAAAGGATTTGCCGATGCACCGGCCTTGGTGACACTTGGCACCATGCTGCAGGAGGCGGATCGTCTCGAGCGATCGGTTGCGGTGCTCGAGGCTGCGGTCGGAATGAACGCCCAGGATCTCGAAGCTCGCAACCGTCTCGGAACGGCGTACGCTCGAATCGGCCGGGCCGACGACGCCGAGCGCGAGTTCAAGAAGGTTCTCGGGGAAGACCCGCAGTCTGCCGAGGCGCTAACCAACCTCGGCATTCTGTATCTGGGCACCAACCGTGCTCCCGCAGCGATTGAAGTCCTGCGTAAGGCTATCGCCGCAGATCCTCTCGCCAGAGGCGCGAGCAACGCGCTTGCAGCCGCCTATGCCAAATCAGGCGACTTGCAGCAGGCCGTCGGCCTCTGGCGGCAACTCGTCGAGCGACGCCCGGACGATGCCGATTTGCTCTACAACCTTGGGACTGCGCTGTTGCAGTTGAAGCAGCCGACAGAAGCGCTACCGTTCCTGGAGCGCTTCGTCGCTGCTGCCCCGCCTCAGTACGCCGCTGACGTGGCCCGCATCAAAAAGATCATTGCTGAACTCTCGCGATGAAGTTACAAGTTTCAAGTTACAAGTTACAAACCCAGGACTCAGCCCGTAGCTTGTAACTCGTAACTTGTAACTTGTAACTGACTCCCCGTCCGCCTAGAACTCCACCCGGAACCCAAGCTGGGCAACGCGCGGATCGAGCACGGCGATGATGTCGCCGAACCCGCCGCTGTACAGGTTGAAGTTGGTCACCGGGTTCGTGTTGAGCACGTTGTAAAGGTCGAACATGCCCGTGATCTTGATCTTGCCGACCTGGAACGCCTTATCAACCCGGAAGTTGAGCAGGTGAACGCTGTCGGATCGATTGTTGTCCAAGTCCTCGACGAAGAACGGCGACGGCGTGGCATTGAGTACCGGCGTTGTTGTTCCGTCCGAGATGATACGGGCGAACGGGAATCCGCTCTGGAACCGATAGTTGGCGGCAAACCCGAACTCGTGCGGGAACACATATCGGCCCATCATCGCGAGGTGGTAGACCGTCGTCTCCTGCCGGTTCGAGACGGCAGGATTGGGGTTGAGGAAGTAGTTGACGCCAATCGGATCAGCGACGAGCGGGCTCGTGGATCCCACATTGTCGATGTCAGGTGATCGCAGTTCGTCGCGCCACTGATAGTCGAAACTGGTCTGCGCGAAGAAGCGACTGCCGAACCGCTTGTTGAAGGCGAACTCGATGGTGTCGTAGTTGAAGTCGCCGTCCGGGATGTTGTCGAATCGGGCGTCGCTTTGATCGGCAAGCGATGCCGGGATATCGAAGACGATTGAAGACCTCACCGGTGTCGTCGGAGACGACGCGGGTCGGCACGGTCAACTGACCGTTCCAGGCAGGCACGAACGGCACGTAATAGAACGGCACGAACTCGCGCTGCATCTTGCGAACGTAGGTCACACGAGCCGACGATTCGCCCCAGAACTGATGCTCAACCGTTGCGCTGATCTCGTCTGTGTACGGTGTCTTCAGATCCGGATTGACGGTGGTCGT
Source organism: uncultured Acidobacteriota bacterium (assembly GCA_963724485.1). Lineage (GTDB taxonomy): Bacteria > Acidobacteriota > Vicinamibacteria > Vicinamibacterales > UBA2999 > JACCSI01. The sequence goes on along the minus strand of CAVRUW010000001.1, from coordinate 49,389 downwards.
GGAGCCGCCGAGCCGGAGTCGTTCGGCGCCTAGCTCCTGCGGACCATCGTAGCGGCCGTTGCCGTTGTCGTTGAAGTTGTACTCGGCGTAGTTGGTGCCGCCTGGATTGGCGGACGAGAAGCCATCCGCGAGGTTGTTGTAGTAGCGGCCATAAAACGCCTTCAATACGGTGCGCCCCTGACCCGTCAAGTCGTACGACACACCCAGCCGCGGTGCGACGTCGACGTTGGTGACAAGCGTCGCGCCATCGACCGTCAAGTTCTGCGGGAAGATGCGCGTGCCGTCCGGCAGCAGGTCCGTGATCTCGGGTACGCGCGTGCTGTCCTGATAGCCCACCTTCTGATAATCGATGCGAACCCCGGCCGTGATCGAAAGACGATTGGACGTCCACCGATCCTGTCCGTAGAACGCGTAGTGAAGGTCGGTGTTGGGTGACGACCGCCAGGTGGTCTCGAAATCGCTGTTGGCGCCGGTATCAGCAAAACGGATGCGGTCGGCCGCCGCGCCTTCGCGCGGATAGGAGTAGCGGATGGGCCCATTCGATCCGTTGATGCCGAACCGATACCAGTCGTAGATGTTCTCGAATCCGACCTTGAAGTCGTGGCTGCCACCCTTGGGCAGGAAGTACGTGTACTGGGCTTTGACCTGCGGCTTTCGCCGGCCGGTGGTGAACGAGTTCCATCCCGCTCCAGCGACGGCGCCGGTATCGCGAAACACTTGAGGCGGTCGGGCCGCTGGATCAACGGCCGGCACCATCGGCCAATTGAGGGTGAAGTTGGCCACCGTGACGTTCAGGAACGAGCGATTCGACATCACGCGCTGAAGCTCGCCCTTGTACATGCGTGACCAACTGTCCTGCGCCTGAATGGATTCGGGTGGACGCAGCGCAGACAGCCCACGTTGCGGCTTCTGCTTCCGCCCTTGCTGGTAGTACCCGATAACGGTGTTATTGATCCCGGCCTTCCAAGTCCCTTTGCCGGTGACGTTGTCAAAAATGCCAATGTCAGTGGCGATGCTCCTGCGACACGCCGGAGACCACCTTGTCGATCTTGAAGTGGTTGTAGGCGGCGAAGAACCACACCTTGTCCCGGACGATTCGACCACCCAGATCGGCGTGACCTTCCCAGAAGAGGAGATTTGGGTTGCCCGTGAATCCGCGCGCACGAAGCTCGTCGTTGTTGTTGTCGCCCACCCACTCGCCCGGCTGGTAGCTGAGATGGAAGAGCCCACTGAAGTTGTTCCCACCGCTCTTCGACGTCGCGACAATTGCTGCCCCGCCCGAGTTCATCTCGACGTCGCTGCCGAGCGCGCTGATCGAGTACTCCTCGTTCGCGAAGTAATCCTCGTAGAATCCGGTGTACGCCGACGCCTTCGGTGTGATCGATGCCTTCGGTCACGACTCGTCCCTGGTTCTGCACACCAAACACCTCGTAGGACGACTGCTGGCTCTTGTGACTGCCGCCCACGTCAAATCCCTGCATGCGAACGCCCGGGGCCTCGGACAATGCGCCCCACACATCCGTCGAGTTCGGAATCGCTGTCAGCTCTTCGCCCTTGAGACTCGTCCCCACTCTCGTCGTCGTGACGTCCACAACCGGCGACTCGCCCTGGACGGTGACGGTTTCGGCCAGCGACGCGATCTTCAGTTGCGTATCAACGGCGATTGTTTGACCGAGCACTACCTGGATGTTGTCGCGCTCGAGTGTCGAGAAACCTGAAAGGTCGAACTTCAGTTTATAGAAACCCGATGGAAGTGCCGGAAAGCGAAAGCGGCCATCAGTTTCGGTGACCGCTGTTCGAATACCGATGAGAGCGGTTGAGGTCGCCGTCACCGTGACGCCTGGCAGCACCTGGCCCTGAGGGTCGGTGACGACGCCGGTGAGAGTGCCTTGGCCGATCTGTGCGGAAGCTGTTGCGGCAAACAACGTGAGGCTGAGCACGAACGCCGAACGGAAGCGCGTCATTCGTCTACTCCTGTTGTTGGGTGGGGAACCCAGTGGAACAACGGCTAGACCCGACGTGACGCCAAGGCTAGCCCCAGTCATCAAGCAATTGTTGAAACTGCGCGGGATCCTACGCTCGGCCCTGTGGCATGTAAAGAAATGTCACGCACTTTTCGCGCAATAAATCGAGTTCCGAGGTGCTTTTGCCACATTTTTCTGTGACGAACGGCAGTGTCGGATGCGAACGAGGCTCCGATGATCGCTTTTGCTTCGTCGGAACGTCCGCCGGCCGAGCAGAGTCCGACGGGGAAAGCGCTGTTGATCGTGTCGAACGAAGTCAGCAGCACGACGACGATCTGGCAGGTGGAGTAGGTTGCGGGCGCCGCCGTCACGCGGCGAGCGCCCGCTGTCACACCTAAGGGCGAGTGAACTTGACGGTGACCGTCATGACGACAGGAGTCGGCACACCGTTCAACAACGAAGGCCGGTACTCCCACTGCTTCACGGCGTCGAGTGCGGCCTGATCCAGCAACGGCACGGACTTCACGACCCGTGCGTCTGCGACCTTGCCTTCTTCGTCGACGGTCGCTTCGATCACGACGTCGCCAGTCACGCGCGCGGACTGCGCCATGGCCGGATAAATCAGGTGCGACTTCTTTGATCCGGATCGGTGGGCGAACCTGACCGCCGACTTTAACGGCGCTGGCGAGCTTGGCGCGCCGCGCGGCTGCCGCCTTCTCCTTCTTCGCGGCTAGTTCGACGCGCTCACGACCGGCCGCGGCATCAGTCGCGGCTTTGTCGGCGGCAGTCTTGGCGGCGGCGGCCAACTCACGCGAGCGATCGTAAGACTTGACAAACTTTTCGTCTTGCGCCTTGAGCTCGGCGTCCAGTGCGGTTTGCGCCGCCTGCGCTTCCTTGAACGATTCGGAGGCGTATTTGTCGGCGCCAGCGCTCGACGCATTGGCCATTGACTGACGCGCAGCCTCCATCTCAGCTGTCGGCGGCGTTCCGCAAGCTGCAAAGATAAAGGTGAGCATCGGAAGTACCACGACGAACGCACGGATTGGCATAGTCGCTCTCCTTCACGAGGTTCAAACGTCCACAGCTCAGTTGAGCTGGTATTCCTGAGGCGGATCTGGTGCAAGGGCTCCGGCCAACTCAGACGGCCCGCGCTAGCTACCGCGCTCCCGCTGGCCGTGCCAGCCAGACTTCGCCCATGCCCCCATCGCCTAGCCGCTGCAACAGCGAATAGGGTCCGAACGCCCGCTTGGCCTGGGGCGAGCCGTCGGCTTGGGTGAGGTCCGGATCGATGGGCGGAATGTCGTCGGAAGTCACGCAGCGCCTAGTCCTTGTCCCGGACGATCGGGCGCCCGGGCCCACCCAACGGCGGTCCTCAACAAATATGTGAACGTGTCCCACCCAATCAAGGCTTGAATTCTGAACTTGTGACTTCCGGGTAGACTCCCTGCCGGACTTCTGGTAGATCCTCTACCAATGGCGAGCGATCCGATCCGCACCGACGTCATGCAGGGCACGTTGGACATGCTGATCCTGCGCACGCTCCTGTTCGGACCTCAGCACGGCCACGGCATCACCGTGGCCATCGAACAAGCGACGAGCGAAGTTCTCAAGATCGATCATGGTTCGCTCTATCCCGCGCTGCACCGGCTGGAAAAACGCCGATGGATCGCTGCCAAATGGGGTGTCACGGCCAACAACCGCCGGGCGCGTTATTACCGGCTCACCGCGAGTGGTCGCCGGCAGCTGACCAAGGAGCAGGGCCGCTGGGAGCTCATCACGCGCGCGGTGTCCAAGGTCATGAACATGAGGCCCGACCATGGCTAGCTGGTGGCGCAATCGAGATCGCGACATCCGCGAGGAGTTCGAGACCCACCTCGCGCTCGAAACCGAGCGCCAGATCGAAAACGGCGTACCAGCGGATGAAGCGCGCAATCTGGCGCTCAAGCGGTTCGGTAATGCCATTCGGCATCGCGAGGACACGCGAGCCGTGCAGGGCCTCGCGTGGTGGGATCACCTGACACACGATTTTTGCTCTGCCTTCCGCGCCATAGCGCGAAAGCCGATCGCTGCCACGGCCGCCATGATTGCATTGGGGATCGGCATCGGCGGACCGGCAGGTGTGATCTCTCTCATCCTCTCGACGTCAATGCTGGTTCCGCCTGGAGTCGAGAATTCCGACGAGCTCGTGATGCTGTGGGAGACGCCGCCACGCCAGCCGGGCTCACGGCGCGATCCAACACCGGAAACCTACAGCGTGTGGAAACAGCACGCCGCGATGTTTCGGCAGTTGAGCGCCGCAGGCTGGCCGCTGGTTCTCTCGATGGCGACCGGCGAAGCCCCCGAGCGAGTCCGGGTGCAGACTCTGGCCGCGGACCTGTTGCCGCTGCTCGGCGTGGAGCCCGAGCAGGGACGGGCGTTCGGCGCCCGTGACACCGAACCGCGCGCGGAGCCGGTGGCACTGGTGTCACACGATTTCTGGGAAACGCGCCTCGGCCGACACGAGGACGTGATCGGCTCGACTATCAACATTCACGGCCGCCATACGGCCATTGTCGGCGTCATGCCGCGCACGTTCTGGTTTGGCAGCCGCGACGTCGACATCTGGGTCCCGCTTCCGTCGCGAGACGATGATGCGGCGGCGCCAGTGTTGGTGATTGCGCGCATGCAGCCGGGCGATCACAAGCGCGCCGTTGATGAACGGTTGAGCGCCCTCTCGGCGCAGGTTGCCGCGGCGCAGCCGTCGCGTGAAGCCGGGTGGGGCACGCGTGTCGACGGCATGGGTCCCAGCGAGATGCTGAACAGCGAGGACATGGCGCCGGGGTTGAAGGTGCTGCTCGTCGCCGCGATTCTCGGCCTGCTCGCGGCCTGCGCCAACATTGCAACGGTGATGGTGGCTCGCGGCGCGGCGAGGCATCTCGAGACCGCCGTCCGTGCCGCCCTCGGCGCCCCACGACTGCGATTAGTCCGTCAGTTCCTCATCGAATCCATCGTCGTCGCCCTCGGTGGCGCAGCCATCGCAATCCTCGTCGTCGCATCCGCGCTCCGATTGATTGCCACGTTCGCACCGCCGGATCTCGCGGTAGCGATCAACCCGGTGCCGAGCGCTGCGCTCATTCTCGGGATGATCGCTGTCGCTCTGGCGATTGGTGTGCTCGCCGGCATTGGTCCAGCGATCGCGGACTCACGCGTCAACCTGCTGTCGACACTCAAGAGCGGCGGCTACTTCGGCAACGTTCGCGGCCACTCGGCGTTACGCCGCGCGCTCGTGGTCGCCGAGGTCACAATCACCGTGATGCTACTCGCCGGCGTGACCATCCTCGCCAGAGGGGCCATCGAGCTCTCCAGCGTGGGCCCTGGGTTCGACGCCTCGCGCGTGATCACGTTGAGGATTGATCCCGTGCAGCACATCGGTCGAGTAACGACGCCGCAACTGAACCGGGATCTTGTGCGCCAACGCTTCGCTGCGATCAGCGGGGTCGAGGCGGTTGCGTATGCCGACGGCCTCACCGGGTCACGCAGGAGGATCACGATTTCGGCAACCGGCGACATCGCGGCCCGCGAGCAGCAACGCATCTACGTCAATCGTGTCAGTCACGAATACTTCTCGACCGTCGGCCTTCGCGTCGTCGAGGGCCGGGGTTTTCAGGTGGACGATGCGCTTGGCGCACCGGTTGTGGTCGTGTCGGAAGTGTTCGCCCGCCAGAGTTTTCCCGATGGTCGAGCGGTCGGCCACGCGCTGCGAATTGGAACCGACACCACTGAACGCACGATTGTGGGTGTGGTGAGCAACGTGCTGCTCGAGGGCATTCGTCGTCAGGCGAGCCCGATGGTGTACGTTCCGGCGTCGACCACTGCGCCAGCCGACGCGGAGGAGACCAGTCTCAACTTCCTGGTTCGTTTCACGCCCGGCGCACAGGTCGTACGCGAGCTGCACCGTGCCCTTGCGACCGTTGACCCGCTTCAGACGATCGCCCTCGCGGCAACTGTGCAGGACGCACTGGCCGCTGGCGCCGCCGAAGTTCGTATCACGGTGTACCTTGCCGGCCCGGTCATCCTGTTGGCACTTGCGCTCACGATGTCCGGTATCTACGGCTTGCTCGCACAAACAGTCACACACCGCACGCATGAAGTGGCACTGCGCGTTGCGTTGGGCGCGGAGCGGCGCGACGTCCTGAGTCTGGTCGTGGCTCAGGGATTGAAGTTGACCTCGATTGGCGCCATCACCGGCGCGGCCGGCGCACTGGCGATCGATCGGCTGCTGGGGAGCTTCGTTCTCGACGTGCCCGGCGAACGGCTCATGGCGCTCGCGACGGCGACACTCTTGATTGTCATCGCGACACTGCTGGCGAGCATTGCACCGTGCCTTCGTGCGATGCACATCGATCCTGCGACGACGCTGAGGTACGAGTAGGCGATTCCTCGAACCGAAGTCCAAGCTCGGTCGCGCCGTTGCGATTGAGCGGAACACTCTAGTCGCTTTCCACCGGATAATGGCGCTGCGGTGGCTTACTGCCCCCTCGCGGCTGGCACTCACCTTGGTCACTACCGGATTCTCTCCCCCCTCGGTGCGGGCGGCATGGGCGAAGTCTATCTGGCTGAGGATACGAAGCTCGATCGCAGGGTCGCGCTCAAAGTACTGCCCGCCCAGTACACCCAAGATGATGACCGGCTGAGGCGCTTCGTGCAGGAGGCCAAAGCCGCCTCGGCCCTCAACCATCCGAACATCATCACCATTCACGAGATCGGTGAAGCGCAAGCGGGACACTTCATCGTGATGGAGTTGGTACAGGGGCGGACACTGCGGGAGATGATCGGCAAGCATCACTCGCTCGACGCGCTCGCCTCCCTGGGTACACAGATCGCCAAGGCCCTCGCGGTGGCTCACGCCGCTGGCATCACGCATCGGGACATCAAGCCCGAGAATCTCATGGCGCGTGATGACGGCTATGTCAAGGTGCTCGACTTTGGCCTCGCGCGGCTGGCTCCCGCTCATTCGCTCGCCGACGCTGAGACAAGGGACGGCACTCGTGCAGGCACGCTGCTCGGCACGTTTCGTTACATGTCGCCGGAGCAGGCCTGCGGGGAAACGGCCGCGAGCGCTTCGGACATCTTCTCGCTCGGCCTGGTCTTCTATGAGCTGGCGACGGGGCAGCATCCGTTCAAAGCGGAGACGGTGATTGGCACCTTGCACGCCATCACGTCAGAGTCACCGCTGCCTCCTTCACGGTTGAACCCGGCCAACTCTTTCGCGCTAGACGCTCTGATCCTGCGGATGCTGGAGAAGAACGTCGACTTGCGGCCAACGGCAGTCGAGGTGGCTCAAACTCTCGATGAACTCCGTGACCATCGCAGCAGCGAGCAACTTCAGCGGCCGGTGGGAACAGCCATCGCCCGGCACACCGTGGGGCGAGAGCCGGAGCGAACGGAATTGCGCTCTGCCTTTGCATCAGTGCTGAACGGGCGCGGCCAATTGCTGTGCGTGGCGGGCGAGCCGGGCATCGGCAAGACGACGCTGGTCGAAGACTTTCTGTTCGAGCTTGCAGCTGACAATCAAGGCACGATTGCGCGCGGGCGATGTTCCGAGCGCCTGGCGGGAACGGACGCGTACCTGCCCTTGCTTGAAGCGTTGGACAGCTTGCTGCAGGGCGGCAGCAATCCGGCTATGGCGCGTGTCATGAAGGAGATTGCGCCCACCTGGTATGCGCAGGTCGTCTCGCTGTCCGGTGCGAGTGAAGAATCGGCGCGGTTGCTGGCCGAGGTCAAAGCCGCTTCGCAGGAGCGGATGAAACGCGAGCTTGCCAATTTCCTGCAAGCCATCGCGCACGCGCGCCCGCTGGTCTTGTTCTTCGACGATCTGCACTGGGCGGATGTCTCGACCATTGATGTGATCAGCTTTCTGGCAGGAAAGTTCTCCGTCATTCGTGTGTTGATCGTCGTGACCTATCGGCCTTCGGACATGTTGTTGGCGAAGCATCCCTTTCTGCAGATCAAGCCCGATTTGCAGGCGCGCGGTGTGTGCCGGGAATTGCTGCTGGAGTTTTTGAACGAGGCGGAAATTGCCAAGTACCTCGCGCTGGAGTTCCCCGGGCATCGCTTCCCATCAGAGTTTTCACACCTGATTCACGCGAAGACCGAAGGCAGCCCGTTGTTCATGACAGACCTGCTGCGCTACCTGCGCGACAGCGGCGTTATTGCCTTGGAAGCAAACACGCAGGAGGCGGGCGAACCCAGGTGGACCCTGGCGCAAGTCCTGCCCGACATCGACCGAGAGTTGCCACAGTCGGTGCGCGGGATGATTGAACGCAAGATCGCGCAACTCAGCGACGAGGATCGCGCGCTGCTCACGGCCGCGAGCGTGCAGGGGTATCGGTTTGATTCGGCAGTCGTGGCGCAGGCGCTGACGCTCGACGCTGATGAGGTCGAAGAGCGGCTGGAGAAGCTGGAACGGGTCTTTGCGTTCGTCACGCTCACGAGTGAAGCGGAGTTTCCGAATCGCACACTGACATTGCGGTATCGGTTTGTGCACGTGCTCTATCAAAACGCGTTGTTGACCGCGCTCCGAGCCACCCGCAAGGCGACGCTCAGCCGCGGGGTGGCGCAGGCGTTGGAAGGATTCGTCGGGGAACGAACCGCGAGCGTGGCCACCGAACTGGCGTTGTTGTGGGAAGCGGCGCGGGAGTACGCGCGCGCCGGCGATTACTTCCTGCAGGCAGCGCGCAATGCCGCGCGGGTCAATGCGCATCGCGAAGCGGTGCACCTTGCCGAGCGTGGGCTGGATGCTTTGCTCAAGTTGCCGGACACGGCGGAACGCAACGGGCGGGAACTCGGCCTGCAATTGGCGCTGGGGTTCTCGTTGCAGTCCGTCCTGAGTTGGGCTGCGCCCGAGGCCGGCGCTGCCTTTACGCGGGCACGGCAACTGTGTCAGGAGATGGGCGATGACCCGCGTTCTTCGCTGCTCTGGTTGGCGTGTGGGCCTATCACCTGGTCCGAGCCCAATACGACACAGCGCACGGAGTGTGCGAGCTGATGCTGCAGCTGGCGGAGAAATCCCAGGACCCAGCACTGTTGGTTGTGGCCTCGATGTGTTGGGCCAAGGTCTACTATTTTCAAGGCGACCTGGTTTCAAGCCAACAGCTCGGGGAACGGGCGCTCGCCTTGGATCGCCGGGAATCCCATGATGCCTATCTGGCCGTCTACAACGAGGACGGGGGACTTTCAGCGCGTCGCGAGCATAGCTTCTGTCTGTGGATGCGTGGCTATCCGGATCGAGCCCTGGCGCTCGCATATGAAGCTGTCACGCTGGCCAAACTCACAGCTCATCCCTTCACTCGGGGCGCCGCGCATCATACGGCGGGGTCAGTCCTGTCCTTGTGTCGGGATTGGCCGTCCAGTCGGAAAGAGTTTGAGGCAGTGTTCGCGCTGGGCGAAGAGCACGCCCTGGGAGACATGTTCAAACATGCCACGAGCATCAATGCCCTGAATCTGGCGTATCAGGAACCGACCGAAGAAGCGCTAGCGCGAGCGACCGAGGCGATTGAGTCGCTGAATGCCCAAGGCATATTGCTGGCGCGGACCAGATACCTGTCAAGAATGGGTGAAATGTTCTGGATAGCAGGCCGCTACGACGAAGGGCTGGCTGTCATCACGGAGGCGCAGGCGGTGGTCGACCGCACCGGGGAGCGCGTCATGGCAGCAGACATCTGGCGCATCAAAGGAGACCTGTTGCTGAAGGCCGCCGCCAGCAATGCGCAGCCGGAAGCGGAAAGCTGTTATCACCGAGGCCATCGGGATCGCCCGGCAGCAGAGCGCGAAATCGCTGGAACTGCGCGCCACCACGAGCCTCGCGCGCTTGTACCAGCAGCAGGGCAAGATTGCCGAAGCGCGGCAGATGCTCGCAGAGATTTATGGCTGGTTTACGGAAGGCTTCGGGACAGCGGACCTGAAAGATGCGAAGGCGTTGCTGGAGGAATTGCACTAGACCGTGATCGCGTCGGACGCCAGTGCCTTCGCCGGGTGATGCGTGCTCCACCAGTGACCTGCCTCTTCGTCGCCCCACGTCAGTCCCTCGATCGCGTCGAGGGACTGTGCCAGTTGGCGTGCGGTCTGCGGCCGGTCCTCCGGTTTCTTGGCGAGGCAGGCCAGCACCAGTTGTTCAAGCGCCGCGGGGATCGGAAGCTCCGTCCGCGCCGATGGCGGCACCGGCACCGCCTGCAGGTGTTGAGTGATCACCTTGAGCGGCGTCTCGCCCGTGAACACTTGCTCTCCGGTGAGCAGGTAGTACGCGACACATCCAAGTGCATAGAGATCGGCGCGCGCATCCACGTCCTCGCCAAGTGCCATCTCCGGCGCCATGTAGGCCGGCGTGCCCATGATCACGCCTTCGATCGTCGCCAGCGATGGCTCGGCGCCAAGTGACGCTGATTTCACGAGACCGAGGTCGAGGACTTTGACGAAATCCTCGCGGCACCCGACTCGCCCGAGGTGGATGTTGGCAGGCTTGATGTCTCGATGCACCAAGCCGCGTGCGTGCGCCTCTTCGAGTGAGTCGCAGACCTGGCGAAGGACATGAACGACGCGCGCCGCCGGCAGCGGGCCGTGCTGCCGCACCAGTGACTCGAGATCCATTCCGTCCAGCAGCTCCATGACCAAATAGAGCGTCTGATCCTCGGTCACCCCGAAATCGTAGAGGTCCACCGTGTGCGACGACCGCAGGTGCGCCGCCGCCTCCGCCTCACGCCGGAATCGCGCAATCGCCCGCGCCGCTACGGCAGGATCGTCGCCACCGAGCATCTCCGGCCGGATCAACTTGATGGCGGCCGGCCTCGCCAGCATCCGATGCGAGGCCTTGTAGACCTCCCCCATGCCGCCGCGCCCCAGCAGTTCGCCGAGCTGATAGCTTCCCATCTCTCGCGCCTTCGCTACCTGCCGGCCAAGCGTTGTCACGACGTGCGAGATGACGACGGCGACGCCGACGAGCAGGTAGTCGGGGTAATGCATCAGCAGCGCGTTGCTCGCCGGGCCGAAATCCCAGAGTCCCTGGGCGCGAGCCCAGAGCATCCCCACCGGATTCATGGAGACCGCGAACAGCCCCGCGAGAAGCGTTTTCGTCCTGGTGCTCGGTACGATCGCCGAAAACATCAGAATGACCGCCCCGATCCACGAGATCTGTGGAGACACGGACAAGGTCGGCACGATCGGCCCTGAATGAAATGTCAGCCCCAGCGCAAGCGCCGTGAGGACCATGTACACCAGACCGAGATCCAGGATTCGCGTCGGGTCTCGATTCGCCGTCCGCGTATAGGCAAAAAGCAGGAGCGACGCCACCACGCTCCCGGCAGCGATCGCATCACCCAGCGTCAGGTCGAGCCACGTCGAATCGCCGACCTCCATCGACCGCATCGCGAGGCGTCCCAGGATGGTTCCGACGACCCACAGGCCGGCGGCGACAAGGGACATGATGCCGAGGCGGGCGGAGGCTTCCCGAAGGAAATCGTCTGGGAGGGCTCGCGACCGACGTGCCGCAGCTGCGTCCGCAGGGGTTGCATCGGTCGGAGGCCGTATGACTTTCGAGACCGGCATCACAACTCGGTCAGTGTACGGCCATTGGAGATCGCGCCAAAGCGGCGTCTCTCGCTCAGTCAGTCAGTGTTTACTCACAACGGAGTGCGATGACGGGATCGACGTTGGTGGCTCGGCGCGCCGGGACGTAACTGGCCAGGCCCGCCACTGCAATCAGACCAACCGCTACGGCGGTGTAGGTGCCGATGTCGAGCGGGGTCAGGCCATAGAGCATGGTTGAAAGAAATCGCGCGAGACCCGCCGCGATTGTCAGCCCGAGCACGACACCGAGGGCCGTCAGGAGTACTCCTCGACGCAGCACGTCGGCAACTACGGTCCCGCGGTGAGCACCGAGCGCCATGCGGACCCCAATCTCGTGCGTTCGTTGGGCGACGGTGAATGCGAGCACGGCGTAAATGCCGATGGCGGCAATGACGCCGGCAATTGCCGCGAAGATTCCTACCAGCACGGCGTAGAAGCGCGGTCGCACGAGCGAGCCGTAACGAAGGCTTTCGAGATCGGCAACGTAGCCAACGCCGACACCGGGATCGATCTCACGCACGATCGTGCGAAGGTCAGTCGCAATCGGTTCCCACGCTCCGCGCGCGCGGACCGCGATGGTCGGAAACCCTGGCAATCCCTGGCCGAGTTGCAGCTCCTTGGGCATTCGCTGGCGCGCGGCAAGCGACTGCCGTAAATCCACGAACACGATTGGAAATGGCTCTTCGTCGAGCCGCGCCTGCGTGAGGTCATCGATGACGCCGACGATGCGCCAGTCCTCGACATGATCGGGAGAACGGAACACGCGGACCAGCGTGTCGACCGGACTCTGGCCCTGAAAGTAGCGCTGTGCGAGCGCGCGATTCACTACCATGACCGACGGCTGCGACGCGCCGTCACTCTCGGTCAGCCAGCGGCCCTCGAGCAGCCGACTGCCCATGGTCCGCAAATAGGAGTGGTTCACGATCCTGGTCTGCGGACGCTGCGGATCCTCGAGCATCTGCTCGCGCGAGAAGCCAGGCGGCACGAAGAGTCCGCCGATCTCGGTCAGAGCCATGAAGGGGGCAATGTTGGTATACCCCGCTCCGATCACACGAGGGTCGGCCTGCAAACGTTCGACAACGCGCTCGATGAGGGCCTGTTGGCGCTCGCCCGGTGGTGGGGGCGGTGGAAGCACGAGCTGAAACGTCATCACGTTTCGTGGATCGAAACCGAGATTCACCGCCTGCAGCTTGACGAAGCTGTGCACGAGCAGCCCGGCCCCGACGAGCAGCGCCGTCGCCAAGGTGACCTGCGTCACGACAAGCAGGCCGCGCAGAGCCGTGCCACCGGATTGGGCAACGTCATTTCGCGTTCCGCCGGTCGCGATCGCACGAGCCACATTGCTGGCGGAGAGGTGCATCGCTGGCGCGAGACCAAATACCAATCCAGCGGCCATGGCAATCACGAGCGCAATCAGGAGCAGCGCGCTGTCGAGCCCCAACTCCGACGTGCGCGGCAGAAGACTGCCGCTGCCGAGATTGATCGAGAGCTGGAACAGGCGCGGCGTGTCGACAGTCGCGAGGACCTCGACGAGCCGAACCGCGCCGACGGCAATCGCCACGCCAACCACTCCACCGGCAATCGCCAGCACACTGCTCTCAGTGAGAATCTGCCGGATGATCCGTTCGCGCCCGGCGCCGATCGCGAGTCGCACGCCAATCTCGCGCTGTCTCGCGGACCCTCGCACCAGAAGGAGGTTGGCGACGTTGGCGCAGGCGATGAGCAACACCACCGAAACGGCGACCGCTAGAACACGCATCTGCGGTCGGATCGGATCGACGATGAGATCTTGGATTCGCAGGACCTCGAACCGGGGACGCTGGGCCAGGTCGAGATCGTTACGCACCTGACCTCCCAACGTCGCCGTCGCAGGCGCTGGTGGAGGGCCCGCTCCAGCTCCGTATCCGGTGACTGGTGGCGCCACGCGGAGCGCCGAGCCGATCACGTTGGCTTCGTCCGTCGCGACCTCGAGGGACACGTTGGCCTTCAACGTCGCGATCGCGTTACCAAACGCGTTCGTGCCAGGTCCGGGACGGGGCGCGAGCGCGGTCCAGAACATCGTGGCGCCTTCGGGATAGTCGAACCCGGGCGGCATGACGCCGACGACGGTGAAGGTGGCGGTGTTAAGCGTGATTCGTCGGCCCAGGACGGATGGATCCGATCCGAAGAATTGCTGCCATGCGGCGGCGCTGATCACTGCTGCCTCGGCGTCCGGGCGCTCGTCCTCTGGAAGCAGCGTGCGGCCAAGCTGCGGCTGCACGCCGAGCATCTCGAACAGCGCCGGCGACACGATCGCTCGCGGCGCCGGAACCGGCCCGTCCGACGTGTGCAGCTGACCGCTCATCAAGTTGATGACGCCCGCCATGTGCTCGTAAGACGTCGCCCGCGTTCGCCACTCCAGAAACTCGGCTTGTGTCAGTCCGAATCGCCGGCTGTATCTGGTGCCATCCGTCCCACTTCGAGTGATGTTCTCGGCAACCTGGACCAGTCGATCCGCATCTCGATACGGCAACGGCCGCACCATGATGGTGTTGATGATGCTGAAGATGGCCGTGCTGGCGCCGACGCCGAGGCCGATCGTCAACACCGCGGCCAGAGTGAAGCCCGGATGACGCCGCCATGAGCGCATGGCATACGGAATGTCGCGTCGCAGATCTTCGAGCCACGGAAATGACCGCTGATCGCGATGGATTTCTTTTGCACGATCGACTCCGCCGAGCGCTCGCCTCGCGGCAACGCGCGCCTCGGCTTCCGACATCCCGCGATCCTTGTAGTCCTCCTCGATGAGCGCGAGATGCGCCGCGACCTCGCGCGTCAGCTCTCGTTCGGCGTGGCTCGGCCAAAGAAACGAAACGGCCCTGGCGATGAATCGTCTGAAGGTGGCCATCTACGGTTTCTCAGGCAATAGCGCGTCGACGAGATCGGCGAGCCGGTGCCAGCGCTCCGTCTGTTTGTCCAACGCACGCGCCCCGGCCTTCGTCAGTTCATAGAACTTGGCTTCGCGATTGTTCTCCGTCGTCCCCCAGACGCCCTTGATCCAACCCTTTTGATCGAGCCGCACCAACGACGCGTACAACGTGCCTTGATTCAGAGTGAATGGGTGTTTGGAGATCGCCTCGAGTCGCGCGGCGAGGGCGTAGGCATGCAACGGCCCCATTGAGGACAGCGCGCGCAGCACGATGAGGTCGAGCGTGCCCTGGAAGAGTTCGATTCTGTCACTGGACATCTTCACTGGCCATCGCAGTGGAGAGGACGATACGCCCCGGCACGAGAGATGTCAAGGGTCGCCTAGTCTCCCGCCAGGTACGTCACCAGCCACCAGCGGCCGCCCTCGAACCGGAAAAAGGCCCGGTAGTCGATCGGGCTTCGCAGGTACCGCGCGGCGACGTAGCCGACACGCCGATCCGCGGTCGCGATTCGTCGCCATCCAGTGCTGGAGGCATCTTCCGGGAAGGCTTGCACCACGTGATGGTCCAAACGCCCCAGCACCGTTGCACTCGTGTTGGGTTCCGATCGCAATCGCACATCGCGTCCGAGAATGACGACGCATTCGAAGGCGTCCAGGTCGTTTGGAAAGTCGGTGAAGGTATATGGGGCGGTGAACTCCTCTGGCGTACTGAATCGTCCGCCCAGCGCCAGGACGTCGCCAAAATCCTTCCAGAAATCTTCGTCGGGATTGTTCAGATATCTCTCCCGGAACGCGTCGCGGCCGTCCGACCCATCGAAGCCAGCTTTGATCTGAGGGTGGACGATCGCCATCAGGGCTTCCCCATCCTTGCGAGCCACCGTCTGGCGCAAGCGGCTCCGGAACTCGTCGAACGCAGGATTCCGATCTCCTTCATCGTACGGGGGAACGCGGATAGCCACGCCGGATTTGCCAACGCAGGGGCTCGCGCTCGGTTGAGCGGCCTGCGTGGGCAGGCTCCGCCAGCCGACCATGACGAAGACCAAGACGAAGAGTGATCTCACTGGTTTCATGCGTTGCGATTCAAATGGAACGTGAACATGACCTGATCACCGGGCGCCTCTTCGCCGCCGCTCGACGCATACAAGTGCCTCGCGGCATCGTTCTTTCGATCCGTCAGGACCCATGCCTCCCGGCATCCCAGGCGCCTGGCGTGCTCCAGCAACGTTCGCATCACCGCTTTGCCAATTCCCCGACCCTGGTGGCTCGGCGCGACGCCGACTTCGTTGATCCAGAGCTCCGACGGTTTGTCTGGGTGCACGTAATGCACGCCGGATGCAAAGCCGACCAACTGGCCGTTGTCGATTGCGACCGCAAGGTGGTGACGGTCGTCACGGAGAAACTCCGACACCAGTGTCGGCTGGAGGTCATCGTCGAACACGTCAGGAGCGACATGGTCGAGAATCGTTATGTCCGCGGCGGTGAGTATTCGAAAATCCAGCAACCGAAGACCCGTCAATCAGGCCGGCGAACCAATCACCTTGGTATATCGCCGGCCGGTGAACGTGTAACCGTTCTTCTCGTAGAACGCGTGCGCATCCGCGCGCTGATGGCCGGTTGTCACGAGGACGACCCGCGCGCCGCGCGCCGCGATCTCCAATTCAGCGGCCTCGATCAGCGCGCGCCCGGTTCCGCGCCGCTGGCGGTCGTTCGCAATCGCCAGCGCCATGATCTGACCATAGAGGCCATCGCTCTCGTAAAGCGGGCCTACTCGTGTCCCAATGAACCCGACAACCTCATTGTGGTCACACGCGACCAGTGTCACGTAATCGTCATCCGCGAGGATCTGTTCCAGCCGCGTGCGCATCTCGGTGGGTGACACCGCGTAGCCGAGCATGGTGACGAGTCGGGCTAGCCGCTCGCAATCAGCCAGCGTTGCATATCGCACGGCGATGCTCACGTTTGGCCAACCTGACGCCTGGCGTCCGTTTTGCTCAGCAGTGCCATGTCTTGGTTCCGTCACGCCGAATAATCAATGCGCCCGCCCTTGACCCGCTTCAGCGATGCTGCAATCAGCGCCCGCAGGGTCGGTACGTGCACATCGTCGAGCGACTTGATGTACAAGCACGACCCGCCGGTCTTGAACTTCCCGAGCCTCTTTGCGGTCTCAGGATCTTTCGCATAGCCGCCCATCAGGTACAGCGTCAACGCCTGCTTCCGCGGCGAGAACCCGCATTGGAACCACTGCTGCGGCTTGTTCGTGCTGTTGACGTATTCGAAGTCGCCGAAGCCCACGATGGCCGGCCCCCACATCTTCGGCCTGGCCTTCGTCGCTTTCTGCATGATGGCGGCAAGGGCTCGACAGTCTTTGCGACGCCGATCGTCTTCGATCGCGTTGATGAACTTCGTGACGCTGTCGCCGGTTGGTTTTGTTTTCAGTTCAGCCACGGTCGCACCTCGTTTGGGCATGCCGATTCTACGACTCGATCCTGGCGCCGCAAAGCAACCAGGACGTCGCCGGAACGCGCGCACTGGTTAGCTCAGAAGACGAACCGTCTCCGAACGCAAGGATGTCGCATCGATTGTTGAGGTAGGAACGCGGGCATGGTAAGGTTCGCGCGACGCCCGCTTCAACAAATGAGCCGAGTCATCGCCACCAAACGTGAGGACGCATCGGCGCACAGTTTGGTCGTGACCGGAAGAGTCGCGCGTGTCAGATCGCGGCGGGACGGTGGATGGCGGGTGCGCTTGACCGAGACCGGAGGGGCGTTGGCAGCCGCCGAAATTCACCCGTCAACGCGGCTGCCACTGCCGCGCCCGGGCGCACGCATCCTCATCCGCGGCCCGATCGGGTATGACGCCGTGCACGATTGGTACACGGTCGATCCGGTCGAGGCGTGGCACGAAGCGCACGAGAAGTGAAGAGCACTCCTTGCGCGTTTCGCGCCACGTCTAACAGTCTGCGTTTCGGACTCAGGCGGGCTTGCGAACACCAGCCACCGCTGTTGTCTCACCTTCGCGATGGGATGTACGCGTCCGACGCCGCGTCGCGATCGTGACGTTGTTCACGACGTCGTTCAAGGTGGGGATCGCCCACGCAATCTCACCTACGTCTCGCTTGACACGTTTGTGCGGGACCGAGCCGGTCAGGGTGGCACGTCCCGCCTCGCAGCGCACTTCGACCTCGCTGGCTCCCGGTAACAAATCGAACGCGTCGTAGATGAAGTCTTCGATCTCCTGATCGCTGGTTGGTCCGAGCGGTTGTCCGCGCCTCATCGCGACGGCGTTGAGGACTGCGGGCGCCGTGACGCCAATCGCGATCTCGGGACCCGTAAACGCTGGCATCCCGCTGCCGATCGGATTCGAGAGGATCGCTGACCATCCCGGGCCAAAGCTCGGCACCCCGGAGATGGGCCCGCCGCTGCCGAACGTGTATGGGTCAGTCGGTGATGGGCCGCCCTGACCGCTAACCGCCGGCGGGACGAGGCCGAGAGGGCGAGTACCGGGAGGTATTGGCGTTTGAAGATAGCCAAACGTCGGAAACTGGATCGCAGGCCATTGCGAGACCGATCCAAAGAGCGGGTCTGCCATGTGAGTTCTCTCCTTGTGATTCCAAGTGGTTTCTCAAGTGCACACGGCTCACATCACGTGACCCGGGTGGGCGCTCGAGGCCTGAGGCGCGGGCCACCACTGTGGGTTGGTCGGCACGCCGCCAGGTCCAGGGAGCTGGCCGAACGGCTGTTGCTGCATCTGCTGGATCTGCTGGGGCGCGAACTGGACGAGTTGGTGAAGCTGCGCCAGCTGCGCGGGGATCACTTGTAGGATTTGGTGCAATTGCTGGAGCTGCTGCTGCTGCGCGTACTCCAGCTGCTGCAGATGCTGCAACTGCTGCGGCACGATCTGCAGGACTTGCTGCAGGACTTGCAGGATCTGCTGCAGCGGCTGACCAAACGGCTGCTGCAACGTCGATGGATTGCTGCCGAACGCCTGGGTTCCGTAAGCCGAGATTCCAAAGGGCGTCAGTTGTGACGTGGGATAGCCGACGGGCGATCCAATTCCAAACAGAGTTCCACCCATGTCTCCTCCTCGATGAATGACGTGTGAGTACGCCATCTCCACGCTTCGCAACACGCATGCCCGCGAGCTGATAGCAGAAACACACCAAAATCAGGCGTCGGCCGACGTTGAGCTGCTGCGAGCCTTGCCCCAGGGTGCCGCAGCCCCTTGCGGTCGAAGCCGAGTCATCTCGCTGACGCGACAGACCTTCGCAGATTTTCGTGGCGACTGGCCACGCGTAGCGATGCGTCCCACGCTCCGATCATTCGCGAGGCGTGACACGAGGGTGGCGTTCACGACAACACACTAGCTTTCGATATCGAGCTCGTCTTTTGTTGGTCGTGACAACTGCGACCAAGGTCCCGTAGACTGACGGGCAACGCACCACTGCACACCGCAGAGAAGGGCGCCTGAGTTTCGAGCGACGACCAGACCATGGATCGCTGCTCGACGTCGGAATTGAGGCGGTCCCCCTGTTTGCATCCGTCCGACGCAACCCGTCGAATCGAAGAGATCCTAGAGAGCTCGTGGAATAACGGAATAGTGGATGGCTACTGGCACGACCGTTCTCGTCATTGAAAGCGACGAATCCAGGCGACGATTACTTCAGGAGACGTTGCGGCCGCGCTATACGGTGTTGACGGCATCGTGCTGGGCCCAAGCCCAGGAAATCAGGACGCGCGCCGAGATCGACGCGTTGGTGGTCGACGTCAATCTCAGCGGCGACAGCCAGACAGGGCGAGACGCGCTGTATGCCGAAGCCGCGAAGACGCCTCTCATCCTGGTCGCAAGCAGCTGTTCCGACGCTGAATCCACCCATGCCGATGACACGGGTCCTCCGCTCTGCACATTCGCGACCAGACCCGCACAGCTTCGTGAATTGCCCCGCACCCTGGACGACGCGATTGCCGATCGGCGCCTGACACAGGATCCTGGACCGGACCCGGCGAGGCCGGCGTGGGCCGGCCTACTGGCGGAGTCTCACGCGATGCGAGACGTCATGAAACTGATCGATCGTGCCGCGGTGCGAGATACGCCCGTGCTGTTGATCGGCGAAAGCGGGACGGGGAAGGAATTGCTGGCTCGGGCCCTGCACAACACGGGCCCGCGCGCAACTGGTCCGTTCATTGCGGTCAATTGCTCGGCCATCCCTGAGACCCTTCTCGAAAGCGAGCTGTTCGGTCACAAGAAGGGCGCGTTTACCGATGCGCGCGATGATCAACGTGGCTTGTTTCAATCGGCCCAGCGGGGCACGATTTTTCTCGACGAAATTGGCGACATGGCGCCCGTCCTCCAAGGCAAGCTTCTGCGAGTGTTGCAAGAGAAGGAAGTGCATCCCCTGGGCGCACCTGGGCCGGTGCCGACCGACGTACGAATCATCACCGCAACGCATCGGAATCTGCCCAGGCTGTTGGCTGAGGGACGCTTCCGTGAAGACTTGCTCTATCGGATTAACGTCATCGAGGTGCGCGTGCCTCCGTTACGCGAACGACCAGACGACTTGGAACCGCTCATCCGGTTTCTGCTCGACAAACTGGGCGGGAAGCTTGGGAGACTCAACTGCTCGGTCTCACCCGACGCGATGACGGCGCTGCGACGTCACTCGTGGCCAGGCAACGTGCGCGAGCTCGAGAATGTGATCGAGCGTGCCCTGGTGCTCGGTACCGGCAGCGTCATCACACTCGACGATCTTCCTGATAACCTGCGCCACGCCTCATCGTCGACGGCAGGCCGCGTCGGAGGCAAGCGGCTGGCTGACGTCGAGCGTGAACACATTGTTCACACGCTTCGCGCCGCGGCCGGCAACAAGACGGCAGCCGCGCGGGTACTGGGCCTCGACAGAAAAACGCTCTACCGGAAGCTGACCCACCATCGAATCGAGACACGCTAGGCGTGCTCCCGCACAGGGTGCGATGACGGTGCAACCGCAAACTGGCGACTCCGCCCGTAAGCGCAATCCGGTGGATCTACTTTCATCGTTCGAATTCGGCTAACGCGAGTCATACCTCGCGCAGGACGGACACCGTCCATCCCTCGCCGCATCGTTGCGTCCACGCACGATGACAATTGATTTCGGCTTACACGCGCCCTCGAAAACGTGGGCGCAAATCGCGCCATCGAGATTGGCCCCCGACTTGCCTACTTGGCTTTCGCAGCATGCCCACAAAGCCTGTCGTTCTGAAGTGCGGACGATATGCTCCCAAGATCGGCGCTCACAGTATCGTTGTCCTCTCGCGGCGATTCTGGTGTTTTTCGCCTCGGACGCGCCACGTTCATTGGTCACGCACTTGGCGATCTACGAAGGCGATGGCGTGATGGTGAACGCTAGCAAACGGCACGGACGCGTGCGGCGAGACGAACTGACCAACATCATTCTAATAAAAAACCATGACGCATGACTCTTGGCCAACAACGAGATCCCTTCATTCTATGTTTGCTCGGCGCGCTGATGTTACGCCGGCAGGAACCGCGAAACCCGCGAACGGCTGGAGGAAGGCCCGCGAACGGAACGCAGGCAACGACACGCGGCGCGAGACGAGGCGCGCGCTCGAGTCTACTGGCAGACACCTTGTTGCGGCGCCATGGGCGTCCATGAATCTCGGAAATCACCCCAGCTGGGGGGCCCAATTCAAAATGTCACTTTCGCGCCGACCTGAATCTGCCGTGACGTGGTCACCGTGGACGTGATGCGGCCCCACGTGGGCGCGATGACGGGCGTCACGCCATCGGCGGCCACACCCGTAAAGGCGATGCGACCGGACGGAATAGCGAAGTTCGCCCGATTGGGCAGGTTGAACGCCTCGATCCGAACCTGGAGGTTTCGTCCCCCGCCCAGCGCGAAACGACTTCACCAGCGACGCATCGATGGACACGAGCTCAGGGCCGATGACCGTGTTGCGTCCGAGATTGCCGCGTGTGTTCACCGCTGGCAACTGGAAGCAGCTCACGTCCCAGTAGCGATCCGGTCCGCCGAGCACCGGGTTGTCCGAGCATCCCGGCTTCAAGTCCGGACGCTCGTGGCGCGAAAACCCGGTCGTGTTCAGATTGCCCGGAGCGGTTGAAACCGAGCTCGATCGAGAACGGATGCCCGGACCGCAGGGTCGCGATGCCGTTCACCTGCCACCCGCTCAGAAGCGCGCCAGCCACCCCGCCGCGACCGGCAAAAAACGGCAGGTCCCAACTGGCATTGGCGGTTAAATTGTGCCGCGCATGAAAAGCGGAGAGGCCGCGATCATGTTCGAGATCGTACCAGTCGGACACGTACTGCACGTTGTTGCTGAAGTCCTGCGAGTTGATCCCGCTCGCATCGTCGGTGGCTTCCGAAAGCGTGTAGGAGACTTGAGCACGCCACCCGCTCGAGTACCTCCTGTTCAGCGACAGCTGGAGCGAGTCGTAGAACGATTTCGCGTCGGTCATCCGCTGCCAGATGCCCGTGAACAACGGGTTGCGGCGGCCGAGTTGCGGCTGATAGGTCTTGACGCCGTTCACGATCGTTTCCGGCGCCAGGTTCGCGTCGCCGAGGCGGATCAGGTTGTGACCGCGAGATCCAACATAACCCGCGACCACGTCCCAGCTGTCGCCGAGCGCGCGCTGCACGCTGGCATTGAACTGCATGATGTATGGCGTCTGCAGATCGTAATTTACCGTCTGCAGCTGCGCGCTGATGTAGGCCTCGGGATTGAAGTTAGCGACGACGTTCGGAAACGGCGGATTGGCGCAGTGAGGTCCGCGTCGTGAACGGCGGATTCAGACTGCCCGAGAAGAAGTAGTACTTCGGCAGGATCTGATCGTGGAAGATGCCGAAACCAGCCCGCACCGATGTCTTGCCGTCCCCGAACGGATCCCACGCCGAACCCACCCTCGGCGCAAAGTTTTTGAGCGACGGATTGTCGTGCCAGGGGTCGCCGATCGTCAGCGTCGTATCCGTCACGTTCCGTAGATTAGAGATCTTGCCGTCGACCTCGGTCGGCACCGTCACAACCTCGTAGCGAAGTCCAAGGTTCAACGACAGGCGATCGGTGAGCCGGATGTCATCCTGCACGAACCCGGCAAACAACCATTGGCGGTACTTGCGGATGGGATCGATCTTGCCCGGAACGGCAAAGTCCACGTTGGCTGGACGACCCGTCAGAAACAACTCGAGGTTGTTGAAGGTGACGATGCCGCCTTTCTGGCTCGTGGTGTCTTGATTGAATTGCAAGTATTGAACCTGAGCGCCAACGCGGAACAGTTGACGACCAGTCGTCCAGATCAGCATGTCGCTGGCTTGCCAGTTGTTCAGTCGATCGTTGCGCGGCAACCGGAAGTCGCCGGCCATCTCGGTGACCATTCCCAGAATGGTGAAGTAGCCGAAGTTCTCGCCCGGAATCCACGCCAGCGACGATGGAATGTCGATCGTGCGGAGGTTGTCGGCGAGCGATACCGAGCGGTTGAGCCCGACACGCAGCTGATTGAGCACGGCTCGCGAAAACGTGCGCTGATGCTCTACGGTGACATAGGTATTGCGCGTCTTCTCGTCGATGTTCGAGATCGGCGGCTTGTTGGGCGGAATCCGCATGCACCTCGGCTCGGTCGTGCGTGGCGCGCACGAAGAAACTGTTGGCTGCCGACGGGCGGTGATCGACGCGCAACTGAAAGAAATGTTCGTCGGTCGGCTGGGTTTCGGAGAAGAGGTACTCGGCGGCGCCGCCGCCGAGCGAACGACCGTTGGCGCGTGGAAACAGCGTCTCGAGATAGGTCGGAATCGCCGGATGCAGCGTGATGGGGCGGCCAGCCAGAATCCCACGACGCGCATCATCGTCCGGGACGGCGGTCACGCCCGTAATGCCGAGACGCTCGACGAGCCCTTCGTAGGCGCCGAAAAAGAACGTACGATCGCGCTGGACCGGACCGCCGAAGACGCCGCCAAACTGATGCCGCGTGAACTTGGGCTTTGGTTGCGACGGCGGATCGAAGAAGTTCCGGGCATCGAGCGCCGAGTTGCGATGGAACTCGAACACTGACCCGGTATAGCGGTTCGCGCCCGATCGCGTGACGGCGTTGAAGACGCCGCCGGCCGAGCGTCCGAATTCTGCCGAGTAGGCGTTGGTGAGGACCTGAAATTCGAGCACCGCTTCGACACCGAGCAGCACGCCGGCGGCCGAGCCCGGCGTCTTGTTGTAGACGTTGTTGATGTCGGTGCCGTCCAGCAGGAAGCTGTTCATCTCGGGACGCGCGCCGTTGATCGAGATCTTCGGCGTGCGGCCGCCGACGACATCGTTGCCGGCCGCCAGCGCCGCTTGCACGCCGGGCTGCAGCAGCGCGAGCTGTTGAAACGATCGGCCATTGAGCGGCAGGTCCCGGATCTCGCGTTCGCTGACCAGACCGCTCACCGCGCCCGACGTCAGGTTGAGCGACACGGTGTCGCCGCGCACCGTGATCTCTTCGGCAATCACCCCGAGCTCGAAGGTCGTGTCGAGGACGGCCACCTGGCCAACAGTCAGCCGAATGCCGCGATGCACGAGCGGCCGGAACCCAGTCAGCTTGATGTGCACTTCGTATTCGCCCGGCGGGAGGGCCGGCACTTGGAAATGGCCCGCCTGGTCCGTGGTGTGTTCGTATGACGCGCCCGTCGCGGTGTTCTGCACAACGACGCTGGCCCCGGGGAGCAGCGCGCCCTGCGCATCCTTGACGGTGCCCTGAATGCCTCCGCCAACCACTTGCGCGAAAGCGATTCCTGGTGATGCCCACAGGACGAAGAGTGCGAGAGCTGCCAGAGACGACGTGCGGCCAATCAGGCGGGTCATGGCGTCCTCCGCAACGTGAAACGGGCCGGCACCCCGGCACTGCGTCGTGATCGTGTGGTCACGGGATTCTAATCCCGCGCGAGCCTGGGTCCAGCTCAACCGGGTTGCCGCGTGGATTGCGGGTTTAGAATGCGCGGCATGCGCATTGCGCCACGCCCTTCGTTTCTTCTCTTGCCCTCTTGATCGCGCTCAGCGTCTTCGCAGCGACGCCGGCGGCGCAGGCGCCACGGGTCACTTCTCCCAAGGAGGAGTTCGGGTTCAACTTCGGCGACGACTACCAGCTCGCCACCTACCAGCAGCTCGCGGCCTACTGGCAGAAACTCGATCGCGAATCGGATCGCATGGTGCTGCAGGAGATTGGCAAGACGTCGGAAGGCCGTCCGCACCTGATGGCGATCGTCACCTCGCCCGAGAATCACAGGAACCTGACGCGCTATCGCGAGATTTCACGCCGGCTCGCGCTCGCCGAAGGTCTCACCGACGAGCAGGCGCAGGCGCTCGCGCGCGAAGGCAAGGCCATCGTCTGGATCGACGGCGGCCTGCACGCCAGCGAGGTGCTCGGCGCACAGCAGCTCGGCGAGATGGTCTATCAGTTGGTGAGCCGTAGCGATGAAGAGACGATGCGGTTTCTCAACGACACCATCATCCTGCTGGTGCACGCGAATCCCGACGGACACGACCTCGTCGCCGGCTGGTACATGCGCAACGCGGTGCCTGAACAGCGCAGCCCCGCAGGATTGCCGCTGCTGTATCACCACTACATCGGGCACGACAACAACCGCGACTTCTTCGCCTCGACGCAGAGGGAGACCGAGAACATCAACCGCGTGCTCTACCACGAGTGGTCGCCGCAGATTCTCTACAACCACCACCAGAGCGGCCCGGCGGGCACGGTGTTCTGGTCGCCGCCGTTCCGCGATCCCTTCAACTACAACCAGGATCCGCTGCTCGTGCTCGGCCTGCAGCAACTCGGGCTGGCGATTCACTCGCGCATGGCCGTAGAGGGCAAGCCCGGCGCAGCGGCGCGTGCCGCCGGTGCCTATGACGGTTGGTGGAACGGCGGCATCAGAAACACGGCCGCGTTTCACAACGTGCTGGCGATTCTGACGGAAATGATCGGCACGCCCACGCCGATGCGCATACCGTTCGTCTTCCAGCGGCAGCTGCCGACGAGCGATCTTACGTTCCCGATCACGCCCCGCGTGTGGCACTTCCGCGAGTCGATCGAGTACTCGATCACCGCCAATCGCGCCATCCTCGACCATGCCTCACGCTGGCGCGAGACGCTGCTGCTCAACGTGTATCGGATGGGCAAGAACTCGATCGAGCGCGGGAGCAAAGATACGTGGACGCCAGCGCCGCATCGCTACGCGGCGATTGCAGAAAAGCTGGGTGTGCCGCTGACCGGTGGTGGTGGCGGCGGTGGTGGTGGTGGTGCAGCGACGACGGCAAAGACTGTGGAGCGTGATCAGGCACTGATGGCCGCGATCCAGAGTCCCGAAAATCGCGACCCGCGCGGCTACATCATTCCGGCGACGCAGGCCGACTTTCCCACCGCGGTGAAATTCATCAACGCCCTGCGCGAAGTCGGTATCGCCGTCCATCGCGCAACACGCGACTTCGAGGTGCAGGGAAAGACGTATCCCGCCGGCTCGTTCGTGGTGATGACGGCACAAGCCTTTCGTCCGCACGTGATCGACATGTTCGAGCCACAGGACCATCCCGACAACATTCCATTTCCGGGGGCGCCGCCAACCCCGCCCGTACGACCACGCAGGCTGGACCTTGGCTTTTCAGATGGGGATTGAGTTCGATCGCGTGCTCGACGCGTTCACGGGGCCATTCGAGGCCGTGACCGACTGGAACCTGAAGCCGCCATCGGCGACTGTCTCTTCCGTCACCAAGACCGGCTGGCTATCTGATCAGTCATCAGCTCGTGGACTCGTTCGCCGCGCTGAATCGCCTGCTCGCCGCCGGTGAGGACGCGTACTGGCTCCAGAGCCCGCTCACCGCGAACAGTAAGACCTACCCTGCCGGAACCTGGTATGTGACAGCACGCAGTACGACTCGCGCCGCGTTGGAGAAGATCGCCGCAGAGTCAGGCGTGGGCGCGGACGCGACCACGGCACGCGTTCCGGCCACGGCGCAGAAGCTACGCCTTCCACGCGTCGGCCTGTGGGATCAGTACGGCGGCTCGATGGATTCCGGATGGGCGAGATGGATTCTCGAGCAGTATCAATTCTCGTTCGAGAAGGTCTTCCCGCCAACGATCGACGGCGGCAATCTCAACGCGAAGTACGACGTGCTGGTATTCGTCGAAGGTGGCATTCCAGCCCCGGGCGCGGCGGCATGGCGCCGCGCAGCCTGCGCCCGCGGACATTCCGGCACAGTATCGCCCGATGCTTGGGCGAATGACGGCGGAGCGATCCATTCCAGCAATCCGCCAGTTCGTGGAGAACGGCGGTACCGTGATCACGATTGGCGCCTCGTCTACGAATCTCGCCGCTCATCTCGGACTGCCCGTCGAGGATCACCTGGTGGAGGACGGCAAGCCGCTGCCAGCCTCGAAGTTCTACACACCGGGTTCTATTCTGACCGCACGCATCGACGTGACACATCCTGTGGCGCATGGCCTCAAGGAGCGGACGGACCTCTTCTTCGACACCAGTCCTGTGTTTCGACTCTCCGCAACGGCCGCGGGTCAGGGCGCCAAGGGGCTGGCGTGGTTCGATACCGCATCGCCGCTCAAGAGCGGCTGGTCATGGGGTCAGCAGTATCTGCAGAACGGCGTCGCCGCCATCGACGTGCCGCTGGGGAAAGGGCGAGTGCTCCTCTTCGGACCGGAGATCATCAAGCGCGCGCAGCCGCATGCGACGTTCAAGTTCCTGTTCAACGGTATTTTCTATTCGACCGCGACCAGCTCACGCAGCACGGCTCCCTCGCAGGTCGCTCGACAGTGAAGCGTCGCCTCAAGAGCCCCGTCAGGATCACCGAACAATGTGCATGAATCGCTCGTTGAAGAAGAGCTTCTCCGGATCCAGCGAGCTGAGCTCCCACTCGATCACACCTTTCGGAGCTATCGCCTCGTCACCATCGGCGACCGGATACAGTTCCACACCATTCGAATGGGACACGACCTCGCCAACCAACGCAATGAGTGCACGAACGCTGCGCAGATCGGCCGCGCGGTCATCCGACGCGAGGGGCATACCGTCGTAATACTCGATCGGCGATTCCGCGATCACCGAGGGAAACCCGCAACTGCAACCCGTGTGGGCACCAACAAAATGCACCGCTGGTTGCGAGAACCACTGCTTGACGCCCAGACGAGCATCGTCTACGGTCTCGATTCTCAAGTCCGATGATGACCGTAACGAAAGTTCTTTGGCAGTCCCGATGTAAAGCATCAAACACATGTTGGAAACTTTCTTCTCGAGCGGCTCATCATTGCATTGGGGCGCGGAATACTGCAAAGGCTTGTCAGGAAGCTGTCAGCGTGACGTTGATCACGCACGCAGGAACTCCGTCGCTGTACATACATGGCTGAGACCGACCTCTACCGCCCCGTCAAGCAGTTCCTCGAGGCCCAGGGCTACGTCGTCAAGGGAGAGATCGGGCCGTGTGACGTCGTCGCGGTGCGCGGCGACGAAGGTCCGGTGGTCGTCGAGTTGAAGGAGCGACTGAGTTTGTCGTTGGTCCTGCAGGCGGTGAACCGGCTGACCGTAACCGACTCCGTCTACGTGGCATTTCGCATTGGCAAGGGTCACAGCGCCAATTGGCGCTCTCGCGGAAAGAATGTCGTCAGGCTGCTGCGGCGACTTGGACTCGGACTGCTCACCGTCTCTTCAAGTGGCCGAGTGATACCGGTCCTGGACCCGGCTCCGTATCGCCCACGATCAAGCCAGCGAAGCCGCGCGCGGCTTCTGAAGGAGTTCGCCAAACGTGTTGGCGATCCCGAAGTCGGAGGCGCCGCTTCCGCACCACGCCTCACCGCCTATCGTCAGGACGCGCTTCGGTGCGCGCGTGAGTTGGCTGCTGCCGGTGTCCTCAAGGTCAGCACGCTAAGCGACAGGACGGGGGTCTCGCGAGCGGGACCGATCCTCCGCGACAATCACTACGGATGGTTCGATCGAGTGAAGGTCGGCCACTACGCGTTGTCGCTGGAGGGCGAGCGCGGGTTGAAGCGTTGGTCCGTCATTGTGTCAGACCACTCTCCCTAAGCTGACAAGGAGACGAACGCGCGAAGGCCGATGTTCCGGAGTTGTAGTTGCTCGATGACGCGGCTGATGAGCTCATCGAGCCGGCTCGTCGCGGCCCCGTTTACTTGGGCGCCGCTTTGCAGTACGCTCCCGCGCACTCACTTGGGTTCGCCAACGCTGTCCGCCATCAAAGGAGCCCTGAGATGCGTGTTCGGCTACTTGCAAGCTTGATGCTGGGCGCCTGCCTGGCACTGTCGGCGTCGTCGGCCTTCGCACAGTCCGGCGGTGGAAGCCTCCGCGGATATATCAAGGACGAGTCTGGCGCGGTGTTGCCAGGCGTCACCGTTACCGCCACTAGCCCCGAGTTGCTGAGACCTGCGGTCAACGTCACCGACGAAACCGGCCTGTATCGCCTGAACGAGCTGCCGCCCGGCACGTATGTGCTTTCCGCGGAGCTTACGGGCTTCGCGACCACCAGGCGCGAGAACATCCTCGTCCGCGCCGGCGCGACGTTCACCATCGACATCCAGTTGGGCTTGAGCACGCTGGAGGAAACCATCACGGTCGCGGGCGACTCGCCGATGATCGAGACGAATAAGGCGACCACGTCGATCACGCTCGACCGCGAGCTGATTCGCGCGGCGCCGATTTCGTCGCGGCGCGTGTTCAGCGACGCGCTCGACCTCGCTCCCGGGGTCTCGTCGCGCAACGTCGACGACGGCGTCGGACGGCGGTCCGTACTACTTCAAGGGCGCGGTGATCTTCTCGCACATCTTCACGCTCGAAGGCGCGCCCGCCGGGTCGTTCCTCGACTCCTCGGCGCACTCGATCGGCTTCGGCGGCGACACGATCCAGGACACCGAGCTGAAACTGAGCGGCGTGGACGCGGCGGCCCCGACCGGAACCGGGGTGGTGATGAACATCCTGGCGCCGCAGGGCGGCAACCAGTTCAAGGGGTCGGCGATCTACGACTACCAGGACGTCAAGTGGAACAGCGACAATACCAAGGGCGGCGCCGCGCCGGGCGGCGTGCCGACGGCCCAGTCGGTGAAGCAGTACGACCTGTCCCTGGGTGGTCCGCTCCTCAGGGATCGCATCTGGTTCTTCACCTCCTTTCGCCGCGCCGACCTCACGAACGGCATCAGCCGATCGGACTTCAACTACCAGAACGTGCTCGCGAACGACCCCGACTTCCAGTCGTTCGACAACACCCAGAAGAGCAACCAGCCGTTCGTGAAGATCACGGCACAGGTCAGTCCCAAGCACAACGTCACGGCCTTCTACCAGAACGATCGCTCGCGCTACACGAGCAACCGCGAGCTCGACAACACGCGCTTCGCCTTCAATTCCACCGGCGGTGGTCTGATCCACGGACGCGTCAATTCGGTGTGGTCGAATGAGCTGACGACGGCGTTCGCTGTCAACTACAACAGCAAGCGCGGCAATGACTCGAGCACCTACGCGGACTTCACCGTGACCGGGCCGCAGCGCATCATCCACCAGAACTCCTTCCTGAACGCCGGCACGCAGGTGGGCACCGGTGGACTCGCCCAATTGGACAACCCGCAGACGATCGCGCAGTCGGATTCCAGCATGACCGTGATCCGCGGCGACCTCACGTACTTCAAGACCGGCTGGTTTGGCGGTCATGAGTTCAGGGCGGGCATCTGGGCCGCACCCAGCCTGATCCGCGAGACCAGCACCGAGTACGTCAACGGCGGGTTCTTCCTGCAGGAAGATCGGTATATCAACGGTGTCGATCCGTCGGCGGGCTATTTCCCGTTCCATCTGCGCTCCCGCTCGCCGGCCAACGTGCCGAGCATCAGCGAGCACGACAAGGTGACGGCCTTCTACGCGCAGGACGCTTGGTCGCCGAGTCCGCGCCTGACGGTCAACGGCGGCGTGCGCATCGACATCAACCGCCGCTTCGACACGCTGCTCAACATTCACCGGATGAAGGACACGGCCGTGCAGCCGCGCGTCGGCGCCTCGTACCTGCTGACCTCGGACGCACGCAACGTCATCCGCGCCAGTTACGGCAAGCTCTACGAGCAGGTCAACGGCCGCGACTACATCGTGCAGTTCGGCAATCTCGGCGCAGTCGAGACGACCGACGTCTACATCAACCCGGATGGCACGCGCAGCACGGTGATCACGCCGCCGACCCGCGGCATCGATCCGAACCTGCTGTTCGACAAGAGTCTGCATCAGCCCTACATCCACGAGTACTCCGTGGGCTACAGCCGCCAGTTGAAGGGGCAGATGAGCATCGGCACGGCGTTCACGCACCGCCGCTTCCACGACAACTTCGCCGAGGTCGATATCAACGGCATCTATCCGTCGGCGCCGTTCCAACCGTTCGTCGGCTTCGGTCGTATCGATCCCAACCAGGGCATCATCACGCAGGAGACGAACGCCAGGTGGACCCAGGTCATCGTCAATGCGTGGGAAGCGACGTTTGCGAAGAACATGTCGAACAACTTCCAGGTGATTGCGAGCTTCACGCGCCAGTGGCAGCACCTCAACGGCACGTGGAACCCCACCGATCCAGCGCTGTTCGTGCAGCCCGACGCCTTCGAGAACAACCGCGATCTGTCCCAGCAGCTGTTCGGCAACGGCGACGACAACACGCTGAACGGCGGTGGACGCGAATCCGGTGCGGCGTACCGTCCGTTCTCGCTGCGCATCGGCGGCCAGTGGTCGGCGCCGTGGCGCATCAGCGTGGGCGGCAGCTACGTCATCCAGGCGGGCGGCTACGTGGGCCCGCTGCTGATCCAGCTGCCGGCAAACGACCCGCAGGTCACGCAGTTCGGCCCGTCGACGGTCCGGCTGGCGAACGGCACGACGCAGCCGAACCCGCTCGCGACCCGCATCCGGTTTCAGGGACCGACGCGCAGCGACGGCCAGATCCGCAACGAAGATGTGAAGTACTTGCAGTTGAAGATCGGCCGCGTCTTCAGGTTTGGCAACCAGTCGATCGAGCCGGCGGCGAACATCTTCAACATGTTCAACACGGGGGCGAACTCACAGTGGAACGTCGGCGCGAACCAGCTGTACAGCCCGAACTACCTGGCGCGGTTCAACCGGCATCCGCCGCGTTCGCTGCAGCTCTCGCTCGCGTATAAGTTCTGATCGGGTCAGGTAGGTCAGGTCGGTCTGGTGGGTCTGGTAGGAGGGCCTACCAGACCTACCCGACCAACCAGACCCACCCGACCAGCCAATGCCCCGCGCGAAGCGACCCAAGCCGCCGCTTCCGCCCTCGCGCGCGCGCACCGGACCTCCCCGAACCCTGATCGCCGCCATCGCGGTCGCCGCGCTCGTCGGAGCGGGCGTGTTATGGCTGCGCCGTCCCGCTCCGGCGCCGATCGCGCGCCGCGAGGCCGAACGTCCTGCTGATCACGCTCGACACGACGCGCGCAGACCGCATCGGCAGTTACGGCTACGCCGCGGCGGCGACGCCGAATCTCGATCGCCTCGCGGCGGCAGGCGTCCGCTTCGAGCAGGCGCTCGCGCCGGCGCCGTTGACGTTGCCGTCGCACGCCAGCCTGATGACCGGGCGGCAGCCGTACACGCACGGCGTCCGCAACAACGGCCACTTCACGCTCGCCGATGACATCCCGACCATCGCCGCATCGTTCGCCGCCGCGGGGTACGACACGGCGGCGTTCGTCAGCTCGTTCGTGCTCGACGCGCAGTTCGGGCTCGCGCGCGGGTTCGCGCACTACGACGCGTCGCTCGATGCGCCGCCGGCGGATGTGCCCTCCTCGCTCGAGTCCGAGCGCCGCGGCGATCGAACGGTGGCCGCGGCCACCGGCTGGCTGCGCGCGCGACCGGCGGGCAAGCCGTTCTTCCTCTGGGTCCACCTCTACGATCCGCATGATCCGTACTCACCGCCTTCGCCGTTCCGCGAGCGGTTCGCCGCTCGTCCGTACGACGGCGAGATCGCATTCGTCGACGTGCTGATCGGCACGCTGCTCCAGGAGACGGGGTATCCCGATTCGCCGACGCTGGTCATGACCGCCGGCGATCACGGCGAGAGCCTCGGCGAGCACGGCGAGAGCACGCACGGCTTGTTCGTGTACCAGAGCGCGCTGCGCGTGCCGCTCGTAATCGCCGGCGCGGGGATCGCGCCGGCCGTGGTGAAGGCGCCCGTGAGCCTGATCGACCTGACGCCGACGTTGGTCGACCTTGCGGCGCTGCCGGCAATCGCCGGCGTCGAGGGCCGCAGCCTGCGGCCGCTGATGAGCGGTCAGGCTGACGGCGACGAGCCCCCGGCCGTGTACGCGGAAACGTATTTTCCGCAGTTCTTCATGGGTTGGGCGCCGCTGCGATCGCTGCGCGACGGGCGCTGGAAGTACATCGACGCGCCGGAGCCGGAGCTCTACGACCTGTCAACCGACGCCGCCGAGCGCACCAACGTCATCGCGAGCAGGCCTGCCGCCGCGATGTCCCTTGCAAAGGCGCTGCGATCCACGGCCGCTGCCAGCGCAGGACGCATGGCAACGACGCCGCTCAGCGACGAAGCGCGAGAGCGGCTCGCGTCGCTCGGGTACGTGAGCGCCATCACGCCGCCGCATGACGACAAAGCGGCTGGGGCTCCCGATCCGAAACACATGGTGGCGACTTTCGAGCAGCTGCTCGAGGGAAACCGCGCGCTGGCCGGCGGACGCCCGGACGTGGCGGCGCGCGCGGCGGCAGACGTCGTTCGCAAGGAGCCGGGCAATGCGTTCGCGCTCCTGCTCAAGGGCCGTGCCGCGCTGGCGCAGGGGCAGAACCGCGAGGCGATCGCCGCGTTCAAGGCGTACCTCACCCTGGTGCCGCGAAGCGCCGACGCGCATCACTGGACCGCGCTCGCCGCGCTGCGCCTCGGCGATCGCGCCCGCGCGCTCGCAGAAGAGGAAGCGGCAATCGCGCTCGACCCGCGTCACGCGAGCGCGATCGCACTCAGAGCCGGACTGCTGTTCTCGATGGGCCGCGCAGACGAGGGGATTGCGGCGCTGCGGGAGGCGTTGCGGCAGGATCCCGCGAGTCAGACGCTCGGGCTCGATCTCGCGGATCTGCTGGCGGACGCGAAGCGCTTTCCCGAGGCCGAGACGGAATATCATCGCGTCCTCGAGCGCCGGCCGGGCGACGGACGCGCGCTGACCGGACTGGCGGTCGTGCTGGGCGCCACCAACAGGCTCGATCTCGCCCTCGAACAATTGACCCGAGCGCTGGAGATCGATCAGCGCAACGACGAGGCACGCCTGGAGCGTTCGCAGGTCTACGCGCGCCTCGGCCGCATGAACGACGCGCGCGCCGACCTCGAGCGCCTCGCCCGCGAAGCGACGCGGCCCGACATCCGCGAGGCCGCGCGGCGGGCGCTGCGATAGTCTCATCGACCTCGGCGTAAATGGTCTGACCGGGTGAGCGCTCGCCGATCGAAGAGTCGACGGGACGCAGAATTTCGCCCTAGAAATCAGCTGCGGTAATGTCTGCGGCATGGCGACCGGACCGCAGCCCGGCCCGTAAGCACGCGAACTCGGTCGCCGAGGAGACGTCGGCCACCGGCCAGCGCATCAAGGGCGCCATCAAGGAAGAAGTCGGCGACATGATCGACGAGGAGGAGATCGAAGAGAAGGGCGAACGTGAGAACTAGGCCGGCAAAGAATGGCAGCGCAAGAATGACGCGGTCTAGAACGGCCAGGCACGATTCGCAAGCCGGGGGTTGGGCTACCATCAGCCATGGGCTCCCGTTCGGCGACTCTCCCGCCCGCCAAGCTGCAGGACAAGGTCGTTCGCCAGCAACTGAGCCGGATCCTCGCGAGCAAGACATTCGCCCAGGCCGAACGCCTGAAGCGCTTCGTGAACTTCATCGTCGGCGAAACCGTCGGCGGCCGCGGCGGCAACCTCAAGGAATATGTGATCGGCGTTCAGGTGTTCGGGAAGGAACCCTCTTTCGATCCGAGAACCGACCCGATCGTCCGCGTGCAGGCGCGCCGACTACGGACGCGACTGGCGCGTTACTACCGCGACGAGGGTCATAACGACGAGCTCGTCATCGACCTGCCGAAAGGCGGCTACGCGCCGGTCTTTCGCGTCCGGGACGAG
The DNA here is from genome assembly GCA_963724485.1 of uncultured Acidobacteriota bacterium. Lineage (GTDB taxonomy): Bacteria > Acidobacteriota > Vicinamibacteria > Vicinamibacterales > UBA2999 > JACCSI01. The sequence goes on along the minus strand of CAVRUW010000001.1, from coordinate 14,789 downwards.
CCCCCCGCCAAGCGATCGCTGACGGCGACGCTCGCCAGCCGCAACACCATGGCGGTTCTGCAGCTCAAGGACGACAGTCCCGGCGGCAGCCTCGACTACTTCTGCCGAGGACTGCGGGATGAGATCGTCCGCGGACTGACCTCGATCAAGGCCCTGCGCGTGCTGGCAGGACCCTTTGATGGCAGCGACGATCGATTCGACGCCGATCCTTCGGCGGCGGCCCTCATCGTCACCGGCGGCGTGAGGTCAGCGCGCGAACGGCTGCGCGTCACCATTCACCTTGCCGACGGTGCGAGCGGCTTCTACCTGTGGTCGGAGTCGGTGGACGTGGATGCGGCCGATCCGCTGCCGGGACAGGAGGCGATCGCCAAGATGGTCGCCGACAAAGTGGCGCCGGAGGTCGACGCCGACGGCGCGCCGGGCGCCCGTCGCCAGTCGGACAACCTTGCGGCACGCAACTTGTATTTACAGGGCCGCTACCATCTCAATCAGCGCACCGAAGAGGGCCTGCACAAGGCGGTCGACTTCTTCGAGAAGGCGATCATCGAAGACAGCCATTTCTCGCTGGCCCATAGCGGTCTGTCCGACGCCCACGGGCTGCTCGCGCATTACGGCGTGCTCGGCCCGGCCGATGTCTGGGCCAAGGCGGCGTCGAGCGCGGCCGCCGCGGTCATGCTCGACGGGCATTCGGCCGAAGCCCACACCTCGCTGGCCCACGTGCGCGCGACGCAGGACTGGGACTTCGCCGGCGCGGAGAGCCTGTTCCAGAAGGCGATCCAGCTCAATCCGAGATACTCCACGGCACGACACTGGTATGCGATGTCCTGCCTGGTGCCGCTCGGACGGCTTGATGAGGCCCTTGAACAGATCCTGATCGCGCAGTCACTCGATCCGGTGTCGCCGATCATCGCGCGCGACGTCGCGGTCACCCAGTATTACCGGCGCGACTTCGATGCGGCGCTTGAGCAATGCGACCACACCATCGAGCTCAATCCCCACTTCGCGCCCGCCTACCTGACGCTCGGCGTGATTCAGGAGCAACGCAAGGAACTTGACGAGGCGGCCGCCGCGTTCAGACGAGCGGTGGACCTCGCGCCGAATTCGCTGCGCATGCAGAGCGCGCTGGCGCGGACGCTGGCGCTATCGGGCCGCCCCGAGCGGGCCGTCGACACGCTGCGGACGCTCGAACAGTTGGCGGCCGAGCGCTACGTGTCGCCGGTCGAATTCATGACCGCGGCGTTTGCCGCCGGCGATCGTGAGGCAGGCTATCGCTGGCTGAGCAAGGCGTGCGACGACCGGTGTTTCGAGATGCTGACACTGAAGGCCGATCCGCGATTCGACGCGATTAGCGATGATGCGCGGTTTGACGCGGTGGCGACGCGCGTCGGGCTAGCCTAGAGCCCCATCGACCACTTCAGCGCTTCGAAGTACATCTTCTGCAACCACGACTCGTCCCACAGTTCGCGTGGGTGGCCGAGCGTCGAATAAAACACCCGGCCCTTCCCGAACGTCTTCGTGTACGCCGCCACAAAATCACCATCGGTGCGATGAACGAGCGGCGCTTTCAGATCCAGCGTCGACGCATCGAGCCGCGCCAGAACATGTACGTTGTTCCGTGAGAAGTCCTTCAGCTGATAGTGCTCGTCGACGACGGGAAATGACGCGGGCATGTGGCGCGAGATCGGCGACTGGCGATCTTCGACGACAACAGTCGCTTCGCTGATTCCCCATGGGTGCTCGTCGAACCGGCTCCCCACCATCTCGCCAAACTCCGGCCACGAAAAGAATGCCGTTGCGCCAGCATGCGTCGACACGAACCCCTTGCCATCGTCGCGCACGAAACGCAGCAGGTCGGCGCGCTGCTGGGCATCAAGATCGATCTCGCGCACGCCAAAGAAAAAGATGGCGTCGAAGTAGTCCAGATTGCGGGCCAGGAACTGCTCGCCGCTGGCGATGCCGGTGCCCTGGCGGAAGAGGATCGGCGACTTGGTGATCGATTGCGAGTCGGTGCGAATGATGGTGTCGTAGAGTCCCGACTCCCAACCCAGCCGCTCGATCGTGCTCACCGCGTGGGTGATCGATTCGTGCTGGTAGCCGTTGCGCACGTCGGCCCATGCCAGGACGTGCTTCGAAAAAACTCTCGGGGCCGGGGAACGCACCCCGAGAGTGCTCAACTGCAACAGCGCGACGGCGAGAGCGGCGAGTTTCATGCCGTGCGGATCATGGTGTGCGGAGCGGCCGCGGCGTGGCATCACCTTCGGTCAGGCCGAGCGCCCACTTGATGGCCTCGAAGTACATCAGGGCGACGTCGCGGTTGTCCCAGGTCGCCGCATCATGGGCAAACGACGAATAGAACACCCGGCCCTTGCCGTAGGTCTTGGCCCAGGCCAGCGGAAAGTCCTGGTTGCGCAGCTCGGCGTGTGGTGGCATCTTGGACACGTCGAGCCGCAACAGCACCCGCGCGTTGGACGAAAGCGCTTTGGCCTGATAGAACTCGTCGTTGATCGCAAACGTCGGCGGGAAGTGTTTCGTGGCGGGGAAATCTGCGCCGTGGTTGAGCACGGTACCGGGCGCGTGCCACGGATGTCCGTCGTAGCGGCCGCCGAGCAGGTCGCCGAATTCCGGCCACGAGTCGAACGCCGTCAGACCGGTGTGCGCAGCGACGAAGCCCTTGCCGTCGTCGCGCACGAAAGCCAGCAGCTCTTTCTTCTGTTGATCATCGATCGGCACATCGCGATGACCGAGAAAGAAAATCGCGTCGGCCATATCCAGCGTCGGACCGCCGCTAGCCGGCTCGCCGGTCGTCCGCTTCGGCGCTTTCGCGATGATGTTCGAGTCGGTGCGAATGAACGTGTCGTAGGCGCCCGATTCGTAGCCCAGCCGCTCGATCACCGACAGCGCATGCGACGTGAACTCGTGCTGCGCGATGCCGTTGCGGGTGTCGGCCCAGGCGAGCACGACCTTGCGTGCCCGCAGCGCTTGCGGACGCCGACCACCGGGAGGCCCCTGCTGCGCATCAAGCGGCAGCAAGGCGCTGCCGAGCACGAGCGCGACGACGAAAAGGAAACGCGATTGCTTCATGTCTGGCTTCCATGATCCCTGAGCTACTGCAGCCGGAACGCGACAATCTCATCGCTCAGCGGGCTGCGCAGGAAACCGCCCCCGCCGACGGTGATTGCCACGTACTGCTTGCCGTCCTTGCCCATGTAAGTTGACGGAATCGCGTGAGCCGGGACGGTGAGTTTCGTCGACCACAACTCGGCGCCGTTTCTCGCGTCGAACGCGCGGAAATAGCCGTCGGTGGTTGCGGCGATGAACACGAGATCTCCCGCCGTCGTGATCGCGCCGCCAAGACTCGGGCGCCCTGCCTTGATGCCCTTCGCCTCGAGCTCGTCGAAGGATCCAAGCGGCACTCGCCAGGCGATGTCGCCGGTGTTGGTATTGACGGCGATCAGTTCCCCCCACGGCGTCGGCGCACAGGAGTATTGTGTTTTCTGATCCCAGAAGCGTCCGCCTTCAGGCGTGACCTTGCGGTAGGGCTCTCGGCTGCGTGGCGGACCGCCACCGGCGCCGGCTCCCCCGTCACGTCCACCGCGGCCGGCCCCACCAACGCCAGGTTGATCGCCGCCAATCGGCGCACCGGCGCTCTTCTCGAGATGCCCCCACTGCCCTGCATTCATGACGTTGGTGATCACCAGGTTGCGTCGTTTGTTATACGCGACGCCTCCCCAGTTACCGCCGCCGATCGCGCCGGGAAATACCACCACATCCTTGTTCACCTGCCAGGGGGTGTACGGAACCGAATCCTGTAGTCCGTATTTCTCCCAGAGTCCCTGGCAGTACGCGGTATGTTGCGCCGAAATGTTGGTCGGCAGCTCCGATCGCTTGATCGAGTTGCGCGCCAGCGGTGGCGGTTTCACCGGGAAGGGCTGCGTCGGCGATGTCTTCTCACCAGGTACCGTGCTCTGGGGAACCGGCCGCTCCTCCATTCCGAACACCGGTTCGCCGGTCACGCGGTTGAAGATGAAGAGCAGGCCCATCTTGGTGATCTGCGCTACTGCCGGAATCGTCTTGCCGTTGCGCTCGACGTCGATCAGCGTCGGATGCGCGCCGAGATCGTTGTCCCAGATGTCGTGATGGACCAGTTGCTGGTGCCACAAGCGCTTGCCGGTCGCGATGTCGATCGCGACGAGCGACGTGCCGTACAGATTGTCGCCCGGTCTGGTCACACCGACGTAGTCGTTCTCACCGGCGATCGACGTCGGCACGTAAACGATCCCGCGTTCGGTGTCGATCGTCACATAGCCCCATGTGTTGGTGCCGCCCACCGCTTTCCACGAATCGCCTTCCCAGGTCTTGTTGTTGGGATCGCCCGGCTGCGCGATCAGATCAAAGGTCCACAGCGGCGCGCCGGTCCGCACATTCCACGCGCGGATCACCGGCGAGGTTGCCGGGGTGATCAGGACATCCTTGTAAAACGACGCGGGCGAGGCCATGGTCGTGCCCATGTCCACGAAACCGCCCTGGCCGAACTGAGGGATCAGCCGGCCGGTTTTCGCGTCGAGCGCGATTAGGCGCTGTTGCGTGGACGCGATGATGCGCGCCGGCGTCGCCGCATCGCCGGCCCAGTAGGTGACGCCCCGCCGCGTCCCTCCGTCCGACTCGAACTTCCACTGCTGCGCGCCGGTCTGGGCGTCGAGGGCGTAAACGCCGTTCTGCGCCGTCACGTACATCGTGCCGTCAACGACCACCGGTGTGCTCTCGAAGAAACCGGTCTTGTCGCCGGTGTGGAAGGTCCAGGCCTTCTGCAACGACTTGACGTTGCCGGCATTGATCTGATCGAGCGTCGAGTACTTCGTCGCGCCAGGATCCTGGCCGACGTGTTCCCAGTTCCCTGCCCTGAGCGCATTCGAAGGGTTCTGGGCGTTGAGGACGGCCGCGGTCATCACCGCAGCCGTCAAACAGCCGAATGCCAGACGAGAACGCATCGAACTAGAAGTCGACCTTCAAGGCAAACTGCATGATCCGCGGATCGCCGGCGCTCTGGATCTGGCCGAAGCTCGCGCTATTCAGCGCCGTGACCGGTCCGTTGTAGTTCACCTTGTTGATCACGTTGAAGATTTCCCAACGGAACTGCAGATTCTGGGTCGGCCCGACTTTGAAGGTGCGGGTCACGGCCAGGTCGTTCTGCAAACGCGACGGGTTGACGATCGAGAACGGCGCCAGCGGGCTGTAGGTGCCCGCCGTCGGCGAGGCAAACGCCGCGCGATTCAGGTAGTTGCCCGGGGTGCCGTCGCCATACGGATCGTCGAGGATCTGCACCGCCCGTTGACCGCCCATGCCGGTTAGCGCGTTGTCGACGCCGGTCGTGATCGACGCGCGGTTGCCGCTCTGCCACCGCACGAGCGGCGAGAACTGCCAGTCGCTCAGCACCGCCTTGGCCACGCCGCTGCCAACCTCCCCGACGCGGACGACGGCTGAGACGTTCAACACGTGCCGGCGATCCGACGAGCAGTAGGAGTAGTCGAGATCGGGGTTGTTCGGATCGACGATTGTCGGCCCGGTGATCTCGGTCGTCGCCGGATCCGACATGCACTTCGACAACGTGTAGTTGGTGAGGACGCTGAGGTTGTTCTTCAGGCGGCGCTGCGCCGACAGCAACAGGCCGTGGTAGATGCCGCGACCGGTGTCATCGACCTGGCCGATCGTGCCGTAGAACTGTCCCTGTACGGGATCCTGCAGGATCAACTTGCGGCGCTGGTTAGTATTGCCGGTCGTTGCGCCCGGGGCAAACACCGCCGGATTGAGCTCGGTTGCCCGCCACAAGTGGGTCGACTTGTTGCCGAGATACGTCGTCGACAGCATCCAGTCGCCGAACTGACGCTGCGCGCTGATGTTCCATTGCTGCAGCGAGGTGGGCGTAATGTCCATCGGCGCGTTCACGTAGACGCCGAAGGACGGGAAGGGCTGAGTTTCCCACCCGGTGTTGAGCGCGGGAAACGGGTTGCCCCCGGGATACGTGGAGTAGGGGTCGGCCCAGCCGCCTGGCGGGTTCGACAGCGTAATCTGCGCGCCCCATGGCGGGTTGTTCGCAAACCGCGTGTTGAAGAACAGGTGCGGTGTGTCGAAGAACACGCCCCAGCCGGCGCGGATGCTGGTGTTGCCGTCGCCGCCCGGCGTCCAGATCGCACCGAGACGCGGCGCAAACTGCGCCATCTTGCTGTTGGTCGTGCCGCGGCCCGGATACCCGGCATCGCCCGGGAACAGCAATCCGGCCGGCGCCTGCGGATACACCGTGCTCCTGATGCCGGCGTCGAAGCGCGCCTGGTCGAAATTGCTCGCCCAGCTGTAGGTGTTGCGCAATGGGATGAACGGTTCCCAGCGCACGCCGGCGTTGACGGTTAGGTTGGGGCTCACGCGGAAGTCGTCCTGCACGTAAGCGCCGATGTAGTCGTGATCGTCGTAGTCGTAGACGGGATTGCCCTGCAGGAAACCGCCGCTGAGCGTGCCCATCAGGAAGTCCGCGAGCGACAAGCCGGTGCTCTGGCCATTGAACGTGAACGCGCCGTTGGTCGGGCGGTTGTTGAGGGTCTCGATCTTGGTGTGAATCCAGTTGCCGCCGAACGAGATCTGATGGTTGCCCTTGACGATGTCGATGTCGTCGGCGAGCTGCCAACTGTCGGAATCAAAATAGCCCGGGTTCGTGCCGCCGTTGCCGACCGCGAAGCCATTACCCGTGACGCTGATGCCCATGTACCCGGGCAGCGGACTGTAGACCTTGCTGCCGAGGTCGGTGGCCGTGAAGTACTCAGGCAGCGGCCGATCGTTCAACGTCTTGTTGTAGGTGACGCGCAGCGCATTCACGAACGACGCCAGCACGAAGTTGTGGCCCACCACCACCGAGTGCGCCTGATTGTTCTGGCCGGTGCGGCTCAGCGTCAGCACGTTCTTGCCGTCGTAGGTCGCGGGGTTGTCGTAGACCGCGTAGAGGTACCGGTGAAGATCGACTGCTGGTTGTTCAGCGTGTAATCGACCTTGGTCAACGCCCGGTGTTCCGTGTTGTTGTTGGGAATGCCGTACTGAACCTTGCCGCACGGATCCGCCTGATCGACCGGCAGGTACTTGGCGAAGTTCAGGGCGATCGGGCTGAGCTGCGACGGATCGATCTGATTGTTCACAAAGCCGCCGGTCAGGTTGCGCTGAACGCCGCCATTGCACGCCGGTGCCGTGATCGCCGTGAAGTCACCGTTCAGCATCGCGCGGGTCGGGATATAGCTGATGCTGGTCGGCGGATTGGTCTTTTCGATCTGGCCCTGGTAGCCGCCGAAGAAGAACGCCTTGTTCTTGATCATCGGGCCACCGATCACGCCACCGAACGTGTTGCGCCGCAGGCTGTCGCGGGTCGTCGCAAAGGCATTCTTCGCGTTCAAGTGGTAATCGCGATTGAACTCGAACACGCTCCCGTTGAAGTTGTTCGTGCCCGACTTGGTGATGATGTTGACCGCGGATGCCGCATGATGGCCATACCGCGCCGGCAAGGAGCTGGTTTCCACCTTGAACTCCTGCATCGCATCCGGAAACGCCGTGGGCAGGTTCAGGTTGTTGAACGGATCGTTGTGCGTGCCGCCGTCCATGATGTAAGTCATGCCGTTGGCCTGGCCGCCGGCCACCGAAATCGTCACGGTCGGAAAGTTCTTGTTGGTGTTGAGGTCGCCCGCCGGCGCGGACGTGGCCAGCCCGGCGAGGAAAATCAGCTCCGTTGCCTGCCGTCCGTTGAGGGGCAATTCGACGACGCGCTGGTTGTCGACGACCTGGCCGATACCGGTCGAGTGGGTTTCGACCATCGCGCTGTTGGCGACCACCGAGACCGTTTCACTGACGGTGCCCACGGCGAGCGATACATTGATCTGCGGGTTGGAGCTGACCTGCAGCACGATGCCGTCCTGCTGATAGGTGTTGAACCCCTGCAACTCGACCTTCAGCTGGTACGGACCGACGGGCAGGTTGGGGAACACATAAGCGCCATCGGCGCCGGTGACGACCGATCGCACCGCGCCGGTGTCGACCTTGGTGATCGTCACGTCGGCGCCGGGCAGCGCACCGCCGCTCGAATCGCGGACCACGCCGGATACTTGCGCACTGGAAACGGACTGGGCCGATGCTGTTCCCGCAGCAAGCATAGCCAGCAGGATCGCGTCAAGACACGCTGACAAGTATTTCAGGTTAACCACCACTGCCTCCTCTGAAGCCGTCTCACTGACCACGTCGGTAGATGTCGTTGATGTCCCAGTGCCCCGGTGTCGGCGTCGGCGCGTTTTCCATCGGCACCTGGATCACGGACGGGCGCCCGGATGCCAGCGCGGATTCGAGCGCGGGTCCGAGCTGGTCGGCGGCGCTCACCATGTAGCCATCCGCGCCAAACGATCGCGCCATCGCGGCGTAGTCGACGCGATACGGCTTGCCGTCGCACTCGAACATGCAGCCGAAAGTCGTGCCGTAATGCATGTCTTCGAGCCCGGCGATCGTGCCGAACGCCGAGTTGTCCATGACCACCCAGATGACCGCGAGGCCCGCTTCCATCGCCGTCGCGATCACCGATGGATTGGTGCTGAAGCCACCGTCGCCGATGAGCGCGATCGAGTGGCGCTTCGGCTGTGCGACCTTGACGCCGAGCGCCGCGGCCGGGCCAAAGCCCATCGTTGCGAGGCCGCTCGGGGTGATGAAGGTGCCGGGCACGTCAATCGGGAACTGCTGACCGACGCCGTTCTTGTTCCAGCCGACGTCAGTGACGATAAAGGCGTCGGCGGGCGCGGCACGGCGCAGTTCGCTGAGGATGCGTTCGGGGCGCAGCGGGAACTGTCGACGAGCTCCATTGATCGGCCCAGTTCGACGCAAACTCCTTGCGGCCGCGGGCGATCTCTTCCTTCAGGCGGCCGCGATCGGCGTGCCGTTTGCCGCGCGCTTCATCGGCGAGCGCGGCCAGCGCGAGCCTGGCATCCGCGCACACGCCCAGCTCGGTCTGGTAGTTCCGCCCGATCTCCGCAGAGGTCGGCATCGATGTGAATGAGCCGGGTCGGCGGAATCGAGAAGGTGAAGCGCGGATCCCACGAGCTCGAGTTAGCCTCGGCGAGGCGCGTGCCGACGGCGACGATCAGATCGGCCGTGCGGCACTTCTCGTTCGCGATCGGCGTGCCCCAGAATCCCGATTGGCCGAGCAGCAGCGGATGCTCGTGCGGCAAGCATCCCTTCCCCATCAACGTGTGCGCGACCGGCACCTGCAAGGCGTCGGCAAGTTCCTGCAGCTCTTTGGTTGCACGCGCCGACAACACTCCGCCGCCGGCATAGAGCACGGGCCGGCGCGATGTCGCCAACGCATCGACGATCCGTGCCGCCGTCGCCGGGTCCAGACCGGACTTGGCGATCTCGGGCGGCGTGGTGGCAAAGGCATCGACGTCGAGATCGGCTGAGAAGATGTCCATCGGCACATCGACCAGCACCGGACCAGGGCGGCCGGTCTGCGCGAGGTGAAACGCGCGCTCGACGATGCGCGGCAGATCCCTGACGTTGTCGACGCGATACACGCGCTTGCAGAACGGCCGGTAGATCTGGAACTGATCGGCGTCCTGGTGCAGGTTGACTTCCTGGTGCGGGTGGCGGCCGTAGTAGTAACTCGGAATATCGCCGGCAATCACCACCATCGGAATCGAATCGAGCGCGGCGTTGGCCACGCCGGTGGCGGCGTTGGTGAGTCCCGGGCCCAGATGGGTCATCAGCACGCCGACCTTGCCGGACGCGCGCGCATAGCCATCGGCGGCATGGGCGGCGATCTGCTCGTGACGCGTCGAGATGAATCGGATGCGGCTCTTGCTGAGCGCGTCGAGAAAGCCGATCACCGTGTGACCGCACAGCCCGAAGATCACCTCGACGCCGAGTCGCTCGAGGTAATCGGTGAGCAGGTACGACGCAATCCGCGTCTCGGCTTTCGGGCCGGCCCGCTTGCCGGCGGCTTGAGAGGCAATATCCATGGCGCTTCAGTTCTTTCCGACTGGAATGGGGGTGTTGTAGAACTCGCCGAACAGCTCGGCCTCCGTCGGCCGATCCTCCGCGATCGGCCGCGACACCCACGTCACGTTCATGTAGTGCTTGAGCGAGACGTTTTCGTTGGTGATGTTGCCGCCCCAGATGCCGCAGCCCATGCTCGATGTCATCGGCATACCGTTGGTGAACGTGCCGGCGTTGGAGCTCGATTGCACCTGCCGCACCATGATGCGGCTCACTGGCGCCATCAGCGCGAGGCGGTTGATGTGATCGTCGTTGAAGGAATAGATTCCGCATGAGTGGCCGCGGCCGCCGGTCTCGAAGATCTGCCGCACCTTGTCGAGCGCCTCGTCAAAGCCGTGTGCCTTGAAGACCGCCAGCACGACGCCGAGCTTCTCGGTGGAGTACAGGTGCTCTTTACCAATGTGCGTTTCCTCAACGAGGAAGAAGGTCTTGTTTGCGGGAAGCACGATGCCGGCTTTCGCCGCGATGGCGACGGCAGGACGGGCGATCGTGTCGGCGGTACGGCGACCCTGGTCGTCCCAGTAGGCCCGCTGCAGCTGTTCCTTCTCCTGCGGATTGACGAGATACCCGCCCTCCTGTTGCAACTGCTGCAGCAGCGAGTCGTAAATCGTCGCATCGACAACCAGGTTGCCGTCGGCCGAGCAGCCCGATCCATGATCGTTGGTCTTGCTGATCGCGGTGTTGCGTGCGGCCTCTTTGACATCGGCCGTCTCGTCGATGACCATCGTCGCATTGCCGGCGCCGACACCGTACGCGGGCTTGCCGGAGCTATACGCGGACTTGACCATCGCCGGCCCGCCGGTCGCGATCGTGAGGTCGCAGATCGACATCAGCTCGCCGGCCAGCGGAATGCTCGGCTGCTCGACGCACTGAAGCACGTCCTCGGGCACGCCGAGCTCGGTCAACGCAACTCGCATCAGTCGAACGGTCTCGTTGGTCGTCTTCCTGCTCGACGGGTGCGGCGAGAAGATCACCGCGTCCTTGCACTTGAGGGCATAGATAGCGATGCCGATCGGCGTGATGTACGGGCTGGTGACCGGAATCAGCGCACTGATCACACCCGCCGGCTTCGGCGTACTTGACGATGCCCTTCTCGGGGATCTCTTCGATAATGCCCATGCTCTTCTGGCGAAGCGCATCGCGGAGGATGCCGAGGACCTTGGCGCGGCGCTTGGGCTCGCGGCTGCCCATGCCGCTTTCGTCCACGCTCATGTTGGCGAGCTGCTCGGCGCTTTCGGGTTGGCGGCCGCCCATGCGATCGCCTGGCAAATGCGGTCAACCCTCGCCTGGTCGTAGCCGGCAATTGCGGCCATTGCGCAGCGGGCGTTGGCCAACAGCTCGCGGGCGTGCTGGGATTCCTGGGGGGTAATCGTGCGTGGTGCCATTGGAAAGACTGTTCGGTTGAAGTCGGACAGATTATGGAGAGGGCGCGGGCAAGGAGCGAGGGTGTTACGGTGCCGCTACCGTAACGCCGTAGGGATCACGGCGCGTAACCATTACTCTCTCAGAGCTTTAGGAGCGACATGGAACCCTGGCGAACCGCCATCGTTGAGGCCAGTGACGGCACGATCCGCCTGCGCGGACAGGACGTGACGTCGCTCATGACAGAAAGCACATTCACGGACACCATCTTCCTGCTGCATCGATCGCGGCTGCCAACGAAGGAAGAGCGGGCCCTGATCGACGCCATTCTTTCGAGCGTCGCGGACCACGGATCCGGCGCTCCATCCTGTGCAACCGCGAGGCTCGCGTTGTCGGGCAATCGCTCGTCGGTCTCTGCGGCGATCGCGGCCGGCATCCTCGCCGTCGGCGACGAACACGGCGGGGCCGGCTCTGGATGCATGGACATCATCGCGGCGGGAATCGAGCGCGCGCGGCGCGAGTCAGTGTCGCTCGAGGCAACCGCGGCGAAGGTGGTGAGCGAACATCGGGCGATAGGCAAACGCGTCGCCGGCCTCGGTCATCGAGTGCACACCAACGATCCGCGGACGCCGGTGCTGTTCGACCTGGCCCGACGTCATGGTCTTGCCGGCGACGGCGTCTTGTTCATGCAGGCGCTCGGCGCCGAGGTTACCAGGCAGGTCAAGCCGATGACGATCAACGTCGATGGCGCGCTGGCGGCCGTGCTCTACGACATGGGGTTTCCTCCAACGTTCGCGCGACTGATCTTCATCATCGGCCGGGTCGCGGGATTGACGGCGGAAGTCATGGAGGAGCTCGAGCGCGAACGTCCGATGCGCATCCGCATTCCGGTCACGTTCGATGGCGACGGCGGCAGCGCCAGCTCGGAGAGCGAATGACAGACGGCCGGACCGCTCGGCGGCGGTTCCCGGTCCTCGCGTTGGTCGCCGTCGCGACGATGGTCAACTACCTCGATCGGACGGTGCTCGGCATCGCCGCGCCGTACCTGACGAAGGAGCTGGGCCTGACGGCAGCGTCGATGGGCATCGTCTTCTCGGCGTTTTCGTGGAGTTACGCCCTGCTGCAGATTCCTGGCGGCATCTTCCTCGATCGCTACGGGACGCGCACGACGTATTCAATCGCGCTGACCCTCTGGTCCGGGTTCACCGCGTTCATGGGCGTCATCTCGAGCCTGCCGATGCTGCTCGTCGCGAGGGTCGGCGTCGGGGTGTTTGAAGCGCCGTGCTTCCCCGCCAACAGCCGCATCCTCGCCACCTGGTTCCCGCAGCAGGAACGGGCGCGCGCCAATTCGATCTATTCCGTCGGCCAGTACGCCGGCATCGCCTTCCTGAGCGTGCCGCTGTTCTGGGTCACTCAGCAATTCGGCTGGCGCGGCTTGTTCTTTCTCGCCGGTGGATTCGGCGTCGGGCTCGGCGCGCTGTTCTGGTGGACCTACCGGGAACCGAGCGAGGACGCCCGCGTCAACGCGGCCGAGCTCGCGCACATCGAAGCGGGCGGCGGCGGCGAATTCAAGGGCACGCGCATGGCGTTCAGCTGGAGCGACATCGGCAAACTGCTCAAGCATCGACAGATCGTCGGCGCGTCGATCGGGCAATTCGGCGGCAACTCGACGCAGGTCTTTTTCGTCACCTGGTTTCCGACATATCTCGTGAACGTCCGCGGCATGAGCTTCATCAACGCCGGGATGATGACGATGCTGCCCTACATCGGCGCGTCAATCGGCGTCCTGGTGGCGGGCCAGTTCTCGGATCGCCTGCTGAAGCGAACCGGTTCAGCGAACCTCGCTCGCAAGCTACCCATCGTCGGCGGCATGCTGCTGGCCTCGACGATCGTGATCGCGAACTTCGTTCCGGTCGGCTCCGATACGCTGGTCATTGCAATCATGTCGGTCGCGTTCTTTGGCCAGGGGATGACGAACCTGGGTTGGACCGTGATCTCGGACGTGGCGCCCAAGGAGCTGATTGGCCTGACGGCCGGCATCTTCAATTTCAGCGCGAATCTCGCCGGTATCGTCACACCACTGGTAATCGGTTACGCCTATCAGTCGACGGGCAGCTTCTTCGGGCCGCTGATGTACATCGGTGTCGTCGCGATCATCGGCGCGTTTTCGTATAGCGTGATCCTCGGAGACATTCATCGACTGAGCGTGGAGCGGTGATGAATCAGGACCTGCGCATCGCCATCGAGCAGTACATCGCATCGCTGTTCGTCGCGCCTGATCCGGTCCTCGCGCGCAACCGTTCCGATGCCGAGGCGGCGGGACTTCCGCCGATCCAAGTCTCGGTCAACCAGGGCCGGCTGCTCTACCTGCTCGCCAGGATCAGCGGCGCGCGGCGCATCCTCGAGATCGGCACCCTTGGTGGATACAGCACCACCTGGCTCGCGCGCGCGTTGCCGGACAACGGAATGCTCCTCAGCCTCGAGCTCAGTCAGAAACACGCCGCGGTGGCGCGCACCAGCATCGATCGCGCCGGAATCGGGTCGCGCGTTACGATCGAAGTGGGGCCGGCGGCAGACACGCTGCAACGCCTGATTGACCATCAGGCGCCGCCGTTCGATCTGATCTTCATTGACGCCGACAAGCCGGGTACCCGGCGTACCTCGATCTGAGCCTGCAGCTGTCCCGATCCGGCACCGTGATCCTGGCAGACAACCTGATCAGGGACGGCGCGGTCCTGGATGACACAACGGAAGACGACAACGCGCGCGCCGCCCGCCTCTTCAATGCGAAGCTGGCGGCACATCCGCGCCTCGAGTCGATCATCGTGCCGATCCTCGGCAAGAAGGTCGACGGCATGTCGATCTCCATCGTCGGATCCTAGCGGCGCCCGTGACGTCATAGGCGATCATCGATATACCGGGCCGGGCGGGACGAAGCCGGGCGGCTCGCGGATCTGCTGCACGCACGGTAGAGCCGGCGCGACTCACAGCGCTCCTGCTGCTCGACTTGGTTGTTTGAGAGCGTGACAGCCCCGGCGGCCTCGCGGGTGAAAAACGCACCCACGTGCCGTCGCTGTACCTGTTTCAGGTACAGCGCAGGATACTGAGCAACATAAATTGTTTGAGCGACTCCGACGGTGCCAACGAGACGTCCGTACGTTGATCCGCACGATGTCCGCAGAGAATCCGCTCCGGGTGCACCGCGGATCCACGGCGAACTGCTGAAGCTCGGGATGGCGGTCACGCGCAAATGGAGTTTTCGGCAGGGACAGCTCCGCGTGCTGGCGCTGCATGGCTGTGCCCAGAGATCTGACGGAACCGCCGGATTTGGACACGACATCCCAAGTCGCGCGTTGACATGAAAA